>CAVQAN010000001.1:0-32074 GCA_963710565.1 Bryobacterales bacterium
CCCAGTTGGGCTTCGGGTTCGCAGCCCACTGCCATTGCAATCCGATCTCCGGCGAGTTGAATTCGTCAGAATCGGCGGGCGTCACCACGGGCCAGCTTCCAGCTACATTCGGCTTCTTGTGGCTTCAGAACCGGGTCCCGCTGGAGGCCGATCACCGGCCAGTCGTCCACCCACTGCATCGGCTGCAAGTGGACCACGCGCCCGTAGGGGCCTTGGTCCTGGAAGTGGAGGAACCGACTCTCGCCCCGCGGCGTCTCAACCCAACCGCCCTGGTGCGGGCCGTTGACGGGCGTCGAGCCCTGCGCCAGGACCACGCGCCGTTCATACGGGCCCCAGACGCTTCTCGAGCGCAGCGCGAGCTGCCATCCCGGCGCCACGCCACCGGCCGGCGCAAAGATGTGATAGTTCCCGTTTCTCTTGTAAAACTTTGGCCCCTCGACGCCCGGATCCTCCGCGTGCCCGTCGTACACGATGGCGCCGTCGTCCAGCAGGCGGGTTCCGTCCGGGCTCATGCGGTGAACCACCAGAATGCTCTTCACCAACGCGCGGCTGGCCGCCAGGGCATGCACCAGGTAGGCGTGGCCATCGTCGTCCCACAGCGGGCAGGGATCGATCCAGCCTTTCACTTCCCTGATGAGGAGCGGGGGAGACCAGGGGCCCGCCGGATTCTCTGCCTTGGACAGGTACAATCCGAAGTCGGGGTCCGAGTAGTAGACGTAGAACTCGCCGTCGCGATAGCGGATGGAGGGCGCCCAGGCGCCGTTGCCGTGCTGCATCCGGCTGTAGACGTCGGCGGGCGGCTGCTCGGCGAAGACGTGACCGATCAGCCGCCAGTTCACCAGGTCTTTCGAGTGCAGAACGGGCAGCCCCGGCGACTGGTCGAAACTCGAGGACACCAGGTAGAAATCGTCCTCCACGCGAACCACGTCCGGGTCGGAGTAGTCTGCGTGGAGGACCGGGTTCCTGTAGGTTCCGTCGCCGTTATCGGCCACCCAGACCTTCGACACCTGGGCCGCAGCCAGGGACGCCAGCAGGCAGGCTGCCAGGGCCGCGTTTCGCCAGGTCATAGAAGCTGACGATTATCGCAGTTTTGGGGGACCGCAACCAACCCGGGCGGGGGCTCTTGGGCGCGGGCGCTGTCCGCGGCACGACGGGCCCGCTGACGAATTTCTGCTCTCATTCTCCGATCCTGTGGCGATAAGCGCAGTAGGAGGCTTATCCCTATGCGGGTTGGAGTACTACCGTTCTCCACCGTTTTGTTTTGCCTGGCGGTTTCCGCGCAGACTTTTCCCGGCTCCGGAGTCCACTGGCCGTGCGGCCCATGGACCGGGCGGCGGGTCCCTTGGATCCCGGGCAGCGTGTCGCCTTACAGGGCAACGTGCACCCCTTCGCCAGGGCCGAATTCGACCGGGGCGCGGCGCCGGCCGGGCAAAGAATGGATCGTATGATCCTGGTCCTCCGGCCGGACGCCCGGCAGCAGGCCGCCCTGGAGGCACTGATCGAGGCCCAGCAGGACCCCGAGTCCCCGTACTATCACCGCTGGCTCACGCCGGATGAATTCGGGCGAAGCTTCGGCGTCTCCGACAACGACCTTCGCACCGTGGAGCGTTGGCTTCAAAGCCACGGCCTGGCCGTCGAGGAGATTCCCGCCGCCGGACGTCGATCGTCTTCAGCGGAACCGCGGCTCAGGTGGAGGCGGCATTCCACACGCCCATCCACAACTACTTCGCGGGTGGACAGGCCCACTACGCCAATGCCGCCAACCCCGAGATTCCCCAGGCGCTGGCCGCGGTGGTCGACGGCGTGGTCTCGCTGCACGACTTTCGCAGCGCGCCGGCGCACCTGGCGGCGCCCGCTTATACGGCCACCAATGGCGCGCATTTTCTGGCGCCGCAGGACTGGGTCACCATCTATGACGTGGGCCCGCTCTACGGCCAGGGCCTGGATGGCACGGGTCAGAGTATCGCCGTGCTGGGGCGCGCGGACATCAGTCTGACCGACGTGCGGACCTTCCGCAGCAGCTGGCGCTGGCTCCCAACGACCCGCAGATCATCGTGAACGGTCCCGACCCCGGGTTGCCGGACTGCGAGGACGAGACTGGAGTCCACAATGGACGTGGAATGGGCGGGCGCCATCGCCAAGAACGCCACCGTCAAGTTCGTCACCTCGAAATCCGGCGCTTCGGACGGCGTCGTCCTTTCCGCCCAGTATGCCGTGCTCAACAATGTGGCGCCCATCGTGACCCTGAGCTACGGCTGTGCGAGGGCTCGTCCGGCTCGGCCGGCAACGCCTTCTGGAACAGTCTGTGGTCCCAGGCCGCCGCGTAGGAATATCGGTGCTGGTTTCCTCGGGCGACAACGGGGCCGCCGGTTGCGACGCCGCCAGCCAGACCACGGCCACCCACGGGCGGGGTGTCAACGCCCTTTGCTCCACCCCGTACAGCACCTGCGTCGGCGGCACCAAGTTCAACGACGCATACAATCCGGGCGTGTATTGGTCGGCCACGAACGGCGCGGGGATGGGTTCCGCGCTCAGCTACATTCCGGAGCTCGCCTGGAACGAAAGCGGAGTGGCGAGCGGGGGCCTCTGGGCGGGCGGAGGCGGGGCCAGCACCGTTTACACCAAGCCTGCCTGGCAAGCCGCGCCCGGAGTTCCGGCCGATGGCAGGCGCGATGTTCCCGATGTTTCGATGGCGGCAGCGATTCACGACGCCTACGTGATTCAGTTTCAGGAATGCGCGCTGGTATGTGGCGGGCACTTCCGCGGCCGCTCCGTCCCTGGCCAGCGTGATGGCGCTGTGGTCCAGAATGCCGGGACTCCGCTGGGGAACCTCAATCCTGCGCTCTATGCGCTCGGCAACCGCCAGCTTGCGGCCGGCGGTTCCGCGGTTTTCCACGACATCACCAGCGGCAACAACGGCGTTCCCGGCGTCACCGGCTTCAACGCCGGCACGGGATACGACCTCGCGACCGGGCTCGGTTCGGTGGATGCGAACCTGCTCGTGAACCATTGGACCGACGCCTCGGCCGTCAACTTCGCGTTGGTGGCGAATCCCTCCAGCCTCACGGTCGCGCAAACCAAGTCCGGCACCGTGAGCCTGACTCTGACCAGGCAGGGAGGATTCACCTCGGCGGTGGCTCTTTCGGCCAGCGGAGCGCCGTCGGGAGTTACGGTGACCTTCTCGCCCGCGACCCTCGCCACCGCGCCGGTGACGGTCACGATCGCGGCCGCTTCGAGCGCAGCGGCGGGCAGCTACACCCTGACGCTCACCGGAACGGGCGGCGGCCTGACCCGCACCGCGCGCATCGCGCTGACCGTGATCGCGCCCACCTTCACGCTGACGTCCAACGCCACCAGCGCCACCGTGGCGGCTGGAGGCACGGCGGCCATCACCCTCTCGACGGCAGCAGCGAGCGGATTCAACTCGGCGGTGGCACTCTCCGCCAGCGGGCTGCCGGCGGGGGTCACTGCGAAGTTTGTGCCCGCCGGCATTGCCGCGCCCGGCACCGGCGCCAGCATCCTGACCTTCACGGCGGCCTCGGCAGTGACGGGCGGCGCCTACATCGTCACCGTTACGGCCACAGGCGGCGGTGTGACGAAGACCCAGCCCCTCACCCTGACCGTGATCCCACCCAGCTTCACTCTGGCGGTGAACCTCACCGGCCCCGCCAGCCTCACGCCGAACAGTTCGTTCAAAGGCGCAGTTGCGACGGTTGCCACCAACGGCTTCAAGTCGGCCATTGCGCTGTCGGCCACCGGAATGCCCGCGGGCGTCACAGCCAGCTTCGCGCCCGCGAGCATTACGACCCCGGGCACCGGCAGCAGCACGCTCACCTTGACGGCGGGCCCGGCGCCGGCCCTCGGCGCCTACAACATCATCGTCACAGCCACGGGCGGCGGGGTGACGAAACTCGCCGGTTTCGTCCTGACGGTCTCGGCGCCCAGCTTCACGCTGACACTGGGCGGCGCGGCGGTCGTTCTTAACCGGGGCGGCTCTCTGCCCATCACCGTGTCTACGGCCGCCACCGGCAGTTTCAACGCCGCCGTCGCGCTATCGATCGGCGGGTTGCCCACGGGAGCGACGGGGAAGTTCGCGCCGGCCGGCATCCCGGCGCCGGGTAGCGGCAGCAGCTACCTGACCCTGGCCGCGACCACCGCGGCGAAGCCCGGCACCTACAACCTGACCGTGACGGCGGCCGGCGGAGGGCAGACCAAGACCCAGCCACTCACGCTGGCGATCAAGTAGCGTGCGCCACGCCGGTCTACGACAATGAAGAACGGTGCTGGACGTCTTCCTTTGCCATTCCGCGGCCGACCGTGCGGCGGCCGCGGACATTGCCGCGTACCTTGAGCGCGCGGCCGAGGCCCGGGTGTGGCGGGAGGAGTGCGGCCCGGCCGCGGGCGAAACCGTCGCCGCCGCTTGGGAAGCGGGAGTGTCCTCGGCGGCCATCCTCCTGCTGCTCTCGCCGGATGCCGTTCCGCGCGAGCGCACGCGGGCGGCGTGGCAGTCCGTACTGGACCATATGGAGCACGGCGGGTCTCCGCCGCTGGGCTCGGTCCTGCTAAGGAACTGCGATTACGCCCGCCTGCTCGAGCGCCGGCACTTCTTCCGCTGGAGCGACGGCCGGACGCCGGTCCTGCGCGCGCTGGCGAGCTGGCTGCTGACGCTGCACCCGGAGAGCGAGACCAAGCGGTTCGTGCCGGCGCGGCTGCCGTGGTTGCAGGGCCGCAGCGCCGAGCTGGAGCTGCTGTGGGACCGGCTGGTGGACGCTTCCGGCACCGTGGTTCTGGCGGGAGAGCCGGGCTGCGGCAAGACCAGCCTGGCGCAGGAATTCGCACGTGCCGCTGCCGGCCAATTCCGGGATATCCTCTGGCTCGATTGTGACGGCCGTTCGCCCGCTTTCCTGTCCGGCGATCTCGAATCGCAGCTCGGCGCCCGCCTGGCCGTGCCCTCCCCGGACGCCTTCGAGCGACTCGTCGAACGGGCCCGCGAGCACCGCCTGCTGCTGGTGCTCGACGACTGGCCCGGCGAGTGGCCCGGCCTTGCCCCGGCGGAGGGCCTGGCTTCCGTGCTGACCACGACGCGCTGCCCTTTCCCCGGCAGCGTCACCGTCCGGCCGATAGTGGACGCATGCCCCGCTCTCGCGCCCACCGATCCCGATTGCGAGCGGCTGTGGAGGGCCATGGCCGTCTGCCGCCGCAACGATTTCCCGCTGGAACTGGCCGCTGCGATCGCAGGCCTGGCCGAAGACGCGGCGCGGTCCGCCTGCGAGCGGCTGGCGGCGGGACGGTTCGTTGACCCGCTGGACGATATGGGCACGCGGTTTCGCCTGAGCGCGCGGTCTCGGCAGGCCGCTCTGGCGGCGAACGGCGAAGCCCTCCGGCGCGCGCACGCGGCGGCTCTGGCGCCGCGCCGGACGCTCATCGCCGAGCTCGGGAACGGGATCGAATGGGCGCTCCTCCACGACTGGAACCTGGCCACCGCCCTCGCCATCCGCTCCTTCCGTTTCCTCAGGGAGGAAGGGCGTCTGCGGGAGGCCGCCCGCGTCTACGAGTTGCTCCGCGATCAGGCGCGCGGCCGCGGGGATCTCGACCTCGCCCGCGAGTGCTCCTGGGAGCTGTCCTGGATCCAGGACGAGCCGGGCCAGATCCGCCGCCGGGTGATCGACGGCCAGCAGATTGCGTTCGATTTCGACTGAGTTTCCCTCCAGGAAGGCGAGTTGCGGCCAAAAGGAGCCGCGAGCCTGCCCGGACCGAGACGCGCGTCCACAAAACCCACGCCCCAGAGCCCCCAGGACCGGGCGCGCTCCCGCGGCCCTCTGCTAACCTGGAATTCCCAACCCCATGGCTGAATCTCCGATTACTCTTCGAAGCGAGGATTTCGCGACCTGGTATCAGGACGTCGTCCTGCAAGGCGACATGGCCGAGCCCGCCGAGATCGTCAAGGGCTGCATGGTCATCAAGGCCAACGGCTACGCCGTCTGGGAAGTCCTCCAGCGCGAGCTCGACGACCGCTTCAAGGCCACCGGCCACCAGAACGTCTACTTCCCGCTGCTCATCCCGCAGAGCTTCCTGCAAACGCGAAGCGGAGCACGTCGAGGGCTTCTCGCCCGAGCTGGCCGTGGTCACCATCGCCGGCGGCAAGGAGCTGGAAGAGCCTTACGTCATCCGGCCGACCTCCGAAACCATCATCGGCCACTTCTTCGCAAGTGGATCCAGAGCTGGCGCGACCTGCCGGTGCTGCTCAACCAGTGGGCCAACGTCGTGCGCTGGGAGCTGCGCACGCGCATGTTCCTGCGCACCACCGAGTTCCTCTGGCAGGAGGGCCACACCGCGCACGCCACCCACGAGGAGGCGCTCGAAGAAGTGCTGCGCATGCTCGACGTCTACGCCGACGTGGCCGAGAACGTCATGGCCATGCCGGTGATCAAGGGCGTGAAGACGCAGGCCGAGAAGTTCGCCGGCGCGCTGCGCAGCTACTCCATCGAGGCCATGATGCAGAACGGCCTGGCGCTGCAGGCCGGCACCAGCCACGACCTGGGCCAGAACTTCGGCAAGGCGTTCGACGTGCAGTTCCAGAGCAAGGAAGGGCAGCTCGACTACGTCTGGCAGACGAGTTGGGGCGTGAGCACGCGCCTCATCGGCGGCCTCATCATGAGCCACTCCGACGACAAGGGCCTGGTGCTGCCGCCCCGCGTCGCGCCCGACAAAGCGGTGCTGGTGCCCATCTACCGCAAGGACGAGGAGCGGGCGCGCGTGCTCGAAGCGGCGCACCGCATCGGCAAGGAAGTGGGCGCGCGGGTGGACGACCGCGAGGGCCAGACGCCGGGCGCGAAGTTCTTCCACTGGGAGCGCCGCGGCGTGCCGGTCGTGCTCGAACTGGGGCCGCGCGATCTGGCGTCGGGCAATGTCGTCCTCAAGCGCCGCGACACGGGCGCCAAGGAAATCGTGCCGCAGGCTGATCTGGCCGCGCGCATTCCCGCGGCCCTGGAATCCATGCAGGCGGATCTCTACGACCGCGCCAAGCAGCGCCTGAAGGCCAACACCGTTCTGGCCAATTCGATCGCGGAGGTCGAGGCGATCCTGGACGACGTGACCGCCGAGAAGGGCGGCGGCAAGTTCGTCATGGCGCACATCAAAGACGATCCCGCCTGCGACGCGCGCCTGAAGGAGTTCAAGGCCACCGTCCGCTGCATTCCGCTGGTCGACGAGTACGACGGCCCCGGCAAGTGCATCATCACCGGCGAGCCCGTGGACCGCCGCGCCGTGATCGCGAAGGCATATTGAGGCGCCTCCTCATCCTCGCCACCACCACCGGCTACCAGACCCGCGAGTTCGCCTCCGCCGCGCGCCGCGCCGGCGCCGAGCCCGTTCTCGCCACCGACCAGTGCCACCGCCTCGACGACCCCTGGGGCGACGGCGCCATCACCGTGCGCTTCCACCAGGCCGATCGCTACGCCGGCCTGCTCGAAGCCAGCGGCCCCTTCGACGGGATCGTCGCGGTGGGCGACCGCCCGGCCTTCCTCGCGGCCCTGGCCGCCCAGCGGCTGCGCCTCCCGTTTCATCCGCCGGCCGCCGTCGAGGCCTGCCGCAGCAAGTTCCTGGCGCGCGAGCGCTTCCGCGCCGCCGGCCTCAACGTCCCCGCGTATTTCCGCGTGCCGCTGGCCGCCGATCCGCTCCCAGCCGCCCGCCGCGCGCCGTTCCCCTGCGTGCTCAAACCGCTCGGCCTCTCGGGCAGCCGCGGCGTGATCCGCGCCGATAGCGAGCCGGAATTCGTGGCCGCTTTCGAGCGCATCGAGAGCCTCCTCACCAGTCTCGAAATCCGCATGCAGCGCAACGAGCAGGACCGCTTCATCCAGGTTGAGGAATTCATCCCCGGCCGCGAATTCGCGCTCGAGGGCATCGTGACCGGCGGCGCTTTGTGGACACTCGCCCTGTTCGACAAGCCCGATCCTCTGGACGGCCCGTTCTTCGAGGAAACCATCTACGTCACGCCGTCGCGCGAAACCGCGGCCGCCCGGCAAGAGATCGTCGCGACCGTCCAACGGGCCGTCGCCGCGCTCGGCCTGACCCACGGTCCGGTGCACGCCGAGCTGCGTCTGAACGCTCGCGGCGCCTGGATGCTGGAGGCGGCTCCGCGCCCCATCGGCGGCCTCTGCGCCCGCGCCTTGCGGTTCTCTGACGGCGTTTCCCTGGAGGACCTGATCGTGCGACACGCCCTCGGGGAGGACGTCTCGGGTCTCGCCCTGGAGGACCCGGCCAGCGGCGTCATGATGATCCCCATCCCGCGCGCCGGCGTCTACGAAGACGTGGCAGGACTGGATCGCGCCTGCGCCGTCGAAGGCATCGAAGACGTCGTCATCGCGGCCGTGCCGGGGCAGCAGGTTGAACCGCTGCCGGAAGGGGCGAGCTACCTGGGGTTCATCTTCGCGCGCGGGCCCGCGCCAGCCGATGTAGAAGCCGCCCTCCGCTCCGCCCACGTGCAGCTCGAATTCAAGATCGCCACGGCCCTGCCGGTGGTCAGTTCTTCGAACGCGGAGGCACGAACTCCGGCGGGAAGGCTGCGCCCTCGCCGAAGAAGTACTCCTCCATCTGCTTGAGCAGGAACTCCTGTGACCGCGGGTCGCCGAGGTTCAGCCGGTACTCGTTCATGAGGATCTTCATGTGCTCGAGCCACAGCTTCCACGCCTCCTTCGAGACGTTCTCGTAAATCCGCTGCCCGAGCGGATGCCCCTCGAAGGGGACTTCGTCGAGGCCGGTCATTGGGCGCTGGAATTTGACGCAGAAGACCTTTCGAGCGCCGGGCGCATCGTCTTCAAGGGGGGGCACGCTTCCACAACTCATGCTCACAGCATACCGCAGCGTCCCGTAGCTTCACGCTGCCGGTGCGCGCGACCGCCGGGAGCGGGTCCGGGCCAGGTATTCGGAGAGTTTGAGAGGCCGCTGTGCCCCCAACTCCAGGCCGCGCACGGCCGCCTTCTGGTAGCGGCGCAGCAGCCGCCGACGGTTGGCGCGCAACGGGCACTGATCGAGATCCACGAGGAGTTCGACCTCCCACGGACAAAAGCGGTTGCGCACGAGCGCGCCGTCTTCGATCTCGCGCATGAAACGCTTGAAACGGACTACCAGTTGCGCGGTATCGGCCACGCCGGAGACCTCAACCGTCTCATCGGCAGCGGCGGGCCTTTCTGCACCCCGCTCAAACAGCTCCCCGGCCGCCGCGGAGCAAGCTCCGTAATCCCAACAAAACACGCCATCTTTGCCTTGGTGCCGGCGGCATCCGGGCCTGTTTCGCGCCGGCCTCACGGCTCGAACTTGACGGGCACGAGAACGTCGAAACCCGCCTGCTTCAACCGCTCGGGGCTGTCGATCGGGGCTCCGTTGAACTTCACGTTCTTGAACACAACCTGACCGACGTTGTGGCCCATGAGCATGCCGGGACGAGTCGCCCTGAACTGGAAGACGCAGTCCTCGAAAACGAAGTTCGTCAGGGGCTGTTCGCCGCCGTCGATGTAGATATGGCCGCCGTCGTTTTCGAACGTGCAGCGGACAAAACGGAAGTCGTCCATGGGGGCGTTCTGGCTGGGCCGGGCGCCGGAGGAATACCCTCGTCCCGTGAAGTACGCGGGCGTAAGCTGAATCCAGATGGAGTACTTGTTGTGGTTGGCGACGAAGTGGACGTCCTCGAAGCGCAGGCGCTTCACGGCCGGGGCGCCGCCGTATCCGATGGCCAAACCGGCGGTATAGGTGTAATTGACAAACCCTCTGACGACGAAGTCCTCAATGCCCTGCTCCTGGCCCGTCCTGGCGTCGCGGCCGCGGTAGAGGGCCCAGGTGTCGTCCATGGTCATGGCGAACCCGTCTTCGATCAAGACGTGCTCGCTGGCGCTGAAGTCGTACGCATCGTCATGATACTGCTGCTTGCGGCTGACGATTTTGATGTTGCGGGTGGAGAAACTCTCGCTGCCGATCACGTGTACGGTCCAATAGGCGCCGCGCAGGAGCAACAGATCCTGGAAGGAAATATTGCGGCTGTTGTAGACCACATAGCCCCGAATCCCGTCTCGATGAGGATCCAGCACCTTGCCGTCCGCGTCCCGCGCGGTCCCGTCCGAGGTGTCCGGTTGGAAGTCATGCCACAACCAGGGGTAGCCCTCCATGTCGATGGCTCCCCGGCCCATCAGACCGGCGTTTTCGACATGGTCAAAAACGATCATGGCCCGAAGCGGCTTGCCGCCGTAGTCCGCGCTCTTGCCTGACCCCCGGATGACTGCGCCCGCATCGACGTAGAGCTTGACGTTGCTCTTGACGAACAGCGTGCCGGTCCGGTACGCGCCGGCAGGAAAGAAGAGCACGCCGCCCCCGGGCCGGGCCGCAACGTCGCCGATGGCCTGGTTGATTCTCGCTGTCTCGACGGTCTTTCCGGTGCTGTCGACCTTGTAGTCCTGGATGTTGACCACGTTCGGATCGCCCAGGCGGGGAGGGTTCTTCTCGGGCGGTTCGGCAAACAGCAGCAGCCCCGTGCTGTAGAAGCTGGGCTGTTCGTTGAGGAACAGGACCAGGTATCGCGGCCGGTCGAGTTCGAAAGTGACCGTGTTGCCGTCGATCGTGGGCCGGATGCCGTAGGCGAGCGGGCGCACCTGACAGGTGTGCACCCTTCGCTCGCTGACCAGCAGGGTCACCGTAACACGGACCTTGCCGGTCATGGAGAAACTGGCGTAGTCCATCCAGTTGAACTGGTCATACGTCAGGTAGCGATTCACGAACACGGACTGGCCGTCCACGGTCACCTTGTAGGACTCGCTGGGCACTGCGCCCGGGAACGGCGGGGTTGGCGTGACCGCGGCCAGGGCCGCTGCGGGCACCAGCAACAGAAGCAATCTCGACCTCATGGCGTTGTCCTCCTGCAAGCAAGAGAGTATACACCGCGGGCCAGCCACCGGCTCAAAGTCAGGAGCGGGATTGGAAGATAGTCCAAAACGCCGTGGCCGACGCCAGGGAGAGCCCGGTGCTGTGATTGCACGAACCATAACCTGGCCGAACGGCAAAGTTATGGTTTAGGCCACATGACCCCAAGTTGACACCCTGCCTGCCACTTATGTATTCTTTAAAGAGTTTGGCGAACTAGCTGATCTGCTCCTGCGCCGATGTTGTGGGTTTTCGAAGCAGGGGCCGGCCCCGAGGTTCCTCCGGTATTGCGCCGAGCGGAGCATGGGCTTGTCCGATAAGCAACCACGCAGGTGAACCGGCAATTTCATGTGATGGGCAGTATGCGCCTGAAAGCGTGAAAGCGCGGAACGGGCAGCACCACCGGTCGCAGGGTCACCCGAACTCATCGCCAGGTTTAGAGAGGAAGATTCGTGCCGACGTTTAATCAACTCGTGCGGAAAGGGCGGGTGGCGCCGCGGTACAAGACGGCCAGCCCGGCGTTGCAGGCGTGTCCGCAGAAGCGGGGAGTCTGCACGCGCGTTTACACCACGACCCCGAAGAAGCCGAATTCGGCTTTGCGGAAGGTGGCGCGCGTCCGGCTGACGAACGGAATCGAAGTCACCACGTACATTCCCGGCGTGGGACACAACCTCCAGGAACACTCGATCGTGCTGATTCGCGGCGGGCGCGTGAAGGACCTCCCCGGCGTGCGCTATCACATCATCCGCGGAACGCTGGACGCTTCGGGCGTCGCCAACCGCAAGCAGGGCAGATCGAAGTACGGGGCCAAGCGGCCCAAGGCGTAGGAAGCATGTCACGACGACGAAGAGCCGAACCGCGCGAAGTAGCGCCCGATCCCGTTTACAACTCGACGCTGGTCGAGAGGTTTGTGAACTGCATGATGTGGGACGGCAAGAAGGCGACCTCTCAGGGCATCTTCTACGCCGCCATGGACACGATCCGCGAGCGGACCGGGGACGAACCGCTGAAGCTGTTCAAGAAGGCGGTGGAGAACGCCAAGCCGCTGCTGGAGGTGAAAACCAGACGCGTCGGCGGCGCCAACTACCAGGTCCCCATCGAGGTGCCGCAGAACCGGCGCACCAGCCTGGCGATCCGCTGGCTGATCCTGAACGCGCGGTCCCGCCCCGAGAAGGGGATGGCCGACAAGCTGGCCAACGAGCTGAACGACGCCGCGAATCAGCGCGGCGGAGCGATCAAGAAGAAGGACGATGTACACCGCATGGCGGAGGCCAACAAGGCGTTCGCGCATTACCGGTGGTAGGAAGAGGCCGTCAGCTTTCAACGATCGGCCGTCAGCGACGGCCGGTGGCGCCGATGGCGGACGGGGAGAGTCGGAGGTTGATCGTAGTTGGCTGAAAGCTGATGGCTGACGGCTGATGGCTTAGTTTTTATGCCGCGTACAGTACCAATCGAGAGGATGCGGAACATCGGCATCATGGCCCACATCGATGCCGGCAAGACCACTACGACTGAACGCATCCTCTACTACACCGGCCGTACGTACAAGATCGGCGAGGTGCATGAAGGCACCGCCGTCATGGACTAGATGGAGCAGGAGCAGGAGCGCGGCATCACGATCACCTCGGCGGCCACCATCCTGCGAATGGCGGGACTGCGAAATCAACATTATCGATACGCCGGGCCACGTGGATTTCACGGCCGAGGTGGAGCGCAGCCTGCGGGTGCTCGATGGCGCGGTGGCGGTTTTCGACGCGGTGGCCGGCGTCCAGCCGCAGTCGGAGACGGTGTGGCGGCAGGCGGACAAGTACCGCGTTCCGCGCATCTGCTTCATCAACAAGATGGACCGCGTCGGCGCGGACTTCTTCCACTCGGTCGAGACCATCGTCAAGCGGCTGAAGTGCCGCCCGGTGCCCATTCAGATCCCGGTCGGCGCCGAGGACCAGTTCAAGGGCATCGTCGACCTGGTCACGATGAAAGCGCGGGTGTGGCGCGACGAGACGCTGGGCGCGCAGTACGACGAGATCGAGATTCCCGAGGAGCTTCGCGCCGACGCCAAGCAGTACCGCGACCAGATGATCGAGGCGGTCTCGGAGGCCGACGAGCAGCTGTTCGAGAAGTACGTCCACGGCGAGGCGATCAGCGAAGACGAGATTGCGGCAGGGGCTGCGGCGCGCGCACCATCGTGCAGAAGATCTTCCCGGTCATCTGCGGTTCGGCGTTCAAGAACAAGGGCGTGCAGAACCTGCTGGACGCGGTGGTGGATTACCTTCCCTCTCCGGTCGAAGATTCCGCCGGTCGAGGGCATCGCAGTGGACGATCCCGAGCAAGGTCATCGAGCGCAGGGCCGACGACAACGAGCCTTTCTCGGCGCTGGTGTTCAAGATCATGACCGACCCCTTCGTCGGCCAGCTCGCGTTCGTGCGGGTGTACTCGGGCCATCTGGCCAGCGGGCGACACCGTGTATAACGTGGCCAAGGGGCGCCGGGAGCGCATCGGGCGCCTGGTGCGGATGCACGCCAACAAGCGCGAGGAGATCCAGGAGGTCTTTGCCGGCGACATCTGCGCGGCGGTCGGGCTTGAGGACGGTTTCGACGGGCGACACGATCTGCGACGAAGACAGCCCCGGTCGTTCTGGAGTCGATCGAGTTCCCGACGCCGGTGATTCAGCTCGCCATCGAGCCCAAGACCAAGGCCGACCAGGAAAAGCTGGGCGTGGCCATCGGCAAGCTGATCCAGGAAGATCCCACCCTGCGGGTCACGACCGATCCCGACACCGGGCAGACCATTCTGGCCGGCATGGGCGAACTGCACCTGGAGATCATCGTGGACCGCATGCAGCGCGAGTTCGGCGTGGGGGCCAACGTCGGCAAGCCGCAGGTGGCCTACCGCGAGACGATTGCGCAAGGCCGCCGAGGCCGAGGGCCGGTTCATCCGCCAGACCGGCGGCCACGGCCAGTACGGTGACGTCAAGATCCGCGTCGAGCCGCTCCCGCCGGGCAGCGGTTTCGAGTTCGTCAACGACGATCAAGCAGGCCGGGTGCCGCGGGAGTTCATCGTCGGCGATCGAGAAGGGCGTCGTGGAGGCGCTGGAGGGCGGCGTGCTCGCCGGCTATCCGATGGCGGACGTGCGGGTGGCGGCCTTCGACGGCACCTACCACGAGGTGGATTCCTCGGAGATGGCGTTCAAGATCGCCGGCCTCGATGGGCGTCAAGGCGGCTGCCGAGAAGGCCAAGCCGGTGCTGCTCGAGCCGATCATGAGCGTCGAGGTGGTGGTTCCGGAAGAGTACATGGGCGATGTGATCGGGGATTTGAACTCGCGCCGCGGGCGCATCGAAGGAATGGAATTGCGCGGCACGTCCCAGATCATCAAGGCGATGGTGCCGCTATCGGAGATGTTCGGCTATGCCACCGAGTTGCGGTCGCGCACCCAGGGCCGCGGCAGCTTCACGATGCATTTCGGGCGGTACGAGGAAGTGCCTGCCTCGATAGCGGAAGAGATCATCAGCCGGGTGCAGGGGAAGGTTTCAAGGTAAAGAACTCGTCAGCTTGAGGAGACTTTAGGACCATGGCGAAAGAGAAATTCGATCGCAGCAAACCGCACGTCAATATCGGGACGATCGGCCACATCGACCACGGAAAGACCACGCTGACCGCGGCGATCACCAAGATTCTGGCGAAAGCGCAACCCGAAGGTGCAAGTTCCGCAGCTTCGATTCGATCGACAACGCGCCGGAGGAGAAGGCGCGCGGGATCACCATCGCGGTGGCGCACGTGGAGTACGAGACCGCCAAGCGGCACTACGCGCACGTGGACTGCCCGGGCCACGCCGACTACATCAAGAACATGATCACCGGCGCGGCGCAGATGGACGGGGCGATCCTGGTGGTGGCGGCCACCGACGGGCCGATGCCGCAGACGCGGGAGCACATTCTGCTGGCGCGGCAGGTGGGGGTGCCGTACATGGTGGTGGCGCTGAACAAGGTGGACGCGGTGGACGATCCGGAGCTGCTGGAGCTGGTGGAGCTGGAAGTGCGGGAGCTGCTGACGAGCTACGAGTTTCCGGGCGACGATCTGCCGATGGTGCGGGTATCGGCGCTGGACGCGCTGAACGGGGAACCCGGAGTGGGAGAAGGGCGTTCTGGAGCTGATGGATGCGGTGGACAACTACATCCCGATGCCGGCGCGCGACATCGACAAGCCGTTCCTGATGCCGATCGAAGACATCTTCTCGATCCAGGGGCGCGGCACGGTGGTGACGGGGCGCATCGAGCGAGGGCATCTGCAAGGTCGGCGAGGAAGTGGAGATCGTGGGATTCCGCGACACGCGCAAGACGGTGGTGACGGGCGTGGAGATGTTCCGGAAGCTGCTGGACCAGGGCCAGGCGGGGGACAACGTAGGGCTGCTGCTGCGCGGCATCGACAAGGACGACGTGGAGCGCGGGCAGGTGATCGCCAAGCCGGGCTCGATCACGCCGCACACGAAGTTCAAGGGCGAGGTGTACGTGTTGAGCAAGGAAGAGGGCGGGCGGCACACGCCGTTCTTCAAGGGCTACCGGCCGCAGTTCTACTTCCGGACGACGGACGTGACGGGGGTGGCGGAGCTGCCGGAAGGCGTGGAGATGGTGATGCCGGGCGACAACGTGAGATCTGGAGTGGAGCTGATCACGCCGGTGGCCATGGACAAGGGGCTGCGGTTCGCGATCCGCGAGGGCGGCCGCACGGTGGGCGCCGGCACGGTGACGGAGATATCTGGAGTAGCAGCAGCCTGGCGCTCGTCGCCGCGTTGGACAGGCGACGGCGAGCGGCGGGCTGCAAGCGGCGAGCAAACAATGTCATGACGAGAACGCATTCGCATTCGGTTGAAGGCGTACGATCACCGGGTTCTGGATCAGTCGACGACCGAGATCGTCGAGACGGCCAAGAGG
Organism: Bryobacterales bacterium; assembly: GCA_963710565.1. Classification (GTDB taxonomy): domain Bacteria; phylum Acidobacteriota; class Terriglobia; order Bryobacterales; family Bryobacteraceae; genus DASWZN01. The sequence continues at coordinate 15,838 of CAVQAN010000001.1, forward strand.
ACCGGAGCGCAGGTGGCGGGTCCGATTCCGCTGCCGACGGTGAGGAACCGCTACACCGTGAACCGCTCGCCGCACGTGGACAAGAAGTCGCGCGAGCAGTTCGAAATCCGGACGCACAAGCGGCTGCTCGACATTCTGGAGCCGACCCAGGACACCGTCGATGCGCTCATGAAGCTGGATCTGCCGGCGGGCGTGGATGTGGAGATCAAGGCATTCGGGAAGGAGCAAGAGGTCAGGAGTGAGGACAGGCAGAGCCGGGGCCCGATCCTGCGCCGAACAGGCTGGCCGGACTCACGGAACTGAAGAAAGTATGAGCCCAGGAATTCTTGGCAAGAAAGATCGGTATGACGCAGGTCTTCCGCCCCGACGGGCAGGTGGTGCCCGTCACGTTGCTGAAGGCGGGGCCCTGCGTGGTGGTGCAGCGAAAGACGCCGCACTCCGACGGCTACGACGCGGTGCAGCTGGGCCTGATGGAGTTCGTCAAGCCGGCGCGCATCAACAAGCCGATCGCCGGCGCACCTGAAGAAGGCCGGCGTCGACGGCGTGAAGTTCCTGCGCGAGCTGCGCCTGTCGGCCGGGCGATGACGACCTCAAGCCGGGCGACAAGGTGCTGGTCGGCCAGTTCAAGCCGGCGGAGAAGGTGGACGTCATCGGCGTCAGCAAGGGCCGCGGGTTCGCCGGCATCGTCAAGCGGCACCATTTCCGCGGCGGCGACGGGTCGCACGGCTCGATGTTCCACCGCGCGCCGGGCTCGATCGGCGCTTCGAGCTATCCTTCGCGCGTGTTTCCGGGCACGCGCATGGCCGGGCACATGGGAACGCAGCGGGTGACCGTGCGCAACCTCGAAATCATCGACGTGGATGCCGAGGACAACCTGCTGATGGTCAAGGGCGCGGTGCCCGGGCCTAACGGCGGCTACGTCGTCGTGCGGCGGGCGAAGAGGTAGGGACCATGCCGACAGTGGATGTTGTCGATTTGAATAACGAGAAGGTCGGCGAGGTGGAGCTGTCGGACGCAGGTGTTCGCCGCCGAGGTCAACGACGCGCTGCTGTACGAGAGCGGTGCGCCACTACCGGGCCGGCGAGCGGCGCGGCAACGGCGAAGACCAAGACGCGGCACGAGGTTGCCGGCTCCGGCAAGAAGCTGTGGCGGCAGAAGGGCACCGGGCCGGGCGCGCATGGGCTCCATCCGCTCGCCGCTGTGGCGCCATGGCGGCACCACGCACGGGCCGCAACCGCGCGACTACAGCTACCAGCTCCCGCGCAAGATGCTGCTGGGCGCGCTTGCGCTCGGCGCTGTCGGCCAAGCTGCGGGACGGCGAGCTCAAGGTGGTGCAGGCGTTCTCCTTCGGCCGATCACAAGACCAAGACCGTCGCGGCCGCGCTGCAAGAAGCTCGAAGCCGCGCAAGACGGTGCTGCTGGTCGACAACGACGCGGACGAACCGCAACCTCGAGCTCGGCGTCGCGCAACATGCGCGGGCGTGATGCTGGTTCCGAGCCAGCGAGGTCACGGTCTACGACCTGCTGCGGCACAAGAACGTGCTGATCTCCGAGGCGGCGGCGAAGAAGCTGTCGGAGGCGCTTGCGCCTATGAGACCCTACGACGTGATCCGGCGCACCGATCGTCACCGAGAAGGGCGTCGCGCAAGAAAGAGGCCGAGCGGACGCTGTGCTTCGAGGTCGCGCCGGACGCCAACAAGATCCAGATCAAGCGCGGCCGTCGAGAGCCTGTTCAAGGTGAAGGTGGAGGACGTCCGCACCGTGAGCGACGCCGGCAAGCTCCGCCGCCGCGGCCGCTTCTCGGGCTACCGCTCGGATTGGAAGAAGGCTTACGTGCGGCTCGGAGAGGGCCAGAAGGTGCCGGAGTACGCGGAGATCTAACGATGCCGATCAAGAACTATCGGCCGTACACCCCGACGCGGCGCTTCCAGACGGTGGTGTCGCGCGACGAGATCACCAAGGAGACGCCGGAGAAGATCCTGACCAGGGCTGAGAAGCGCACCGGCGGCCGCAACAGCACGGGCTCGATCACGATCCGGTTCCGCGGCGGCGGGCACAAGCAGGCATATCGCGACGATCGACTTCAAGCGCGACAAGACGGGCATTCCGGCCAAGGTGGCCGTCGATCGAGTACGATCCGAACCGCTCGGCGCGCATCGCGCTGCTGAATTACGCCGACGGCGAGAAGCGCTACATCCTGCAGCCGGTGGGGCTGGAAGTGGGCGCGCACGGTGGTGTCCGGCCCGGAGGCCGACATCCTGGTGGGCAACGCGCTGCCGCTCAAGAACATTCCGGCCGGCACGGTGGTGCACAACATCGAGCTGCGGCCGGGCAAGGGCGGGCAGATGGCGCGCTCGGCGGGCGCTTCGGCGCAACTGGTTTCGAAGGAAGGCGGCTTCGCGCTGCTGAAGCTGCCCTCGGGCGAGACGCGGCGGGTGACGCTGGAGTGCATGGCGACGATCGGCCAGGTGGGCAACCTGGACCACGAGAACGTCTCGCTGGGCAAGGCCGGGCGGACCCGCTTCCTGGGCCGCAAGCCGCACAACCGCGGCGTCACGATGAACCCGGTCGACCACCCGCACGGCGGCGGCGAGGGCAAGACCTCGGGCGGCCGGCACCCGGTGACGCCCTGGGGCCAGCCGACGCGCGGATACAAGACGCGGAACAACAAGCGGACCGACAAGTCGGATCGTCAGCCGGCAGACGGGAAGAAGAGTAACTATGGGTCGCAGCCGTACACTAAAAAAGGGCCGTTCACCGACGGCCACCTGGTGATGAAGGTGCAGGCGATGAACGCCAAGCAACGAGAAGAGAGTGATTCGGACCTGGTCGCGGCGCTCGACGATCCTGCCGGAGTTCGTCGGGCACACGCTGGCCGTCCACAACGGGAAGAAGTTCATTCCGGTTTACGTGACCGAGAACATGGTGGGTCACAAGCTGGGCGAGTTCTCGCCGACGCGGACCTTCAAGGGCCACGCGGCCAAGGCGGCGACGGAGAAGACGGCTAAGCCGGCCTAAGCACTGTGGGGCAGGCGGAACCGCCTGCCAAACAGAAGCCGCGGAGAGAGCGATATGGAAGCTAGAGCGGAAGCAAGATACGTTCGGGGCTCGGCGCAGAAGGCGCGCCTGGTGGTGGACCTGATCCGCGGGCACAACGCCGGCGAGGCCATCAACATCCTGCGCGCCACCAACAAGCGCATCGCGCCGGTGGTGGAGAAGGTGCTGCGAGCGCCATCGCCAACGCCGAGAACCGCTCGGCCGACGTGGACGTCGACAAGCTGGTGGTTTCCGAGGCCTACGTCAACGAGGGGCCGCGCATGAAGCGGCTGCGGCCGGCGCCGATGGGCCGCGCCTTCCGCTACCAGCGGCGCATGGCCCACATCGTGATCACGGTTTCCGAAAAGGGCACGCCGGCGGAGGAGCTAGGAATAGACGATGGGACAGAAAGTTCATCCTTACGGATTTCGGCTGGGGGTCAGCAAGACCTGGCGGTCGCGCTGGTTCGCCAAGCAGGAGTACGCCAAGCTGCTGCGGGAAGACCTGCGAGTTGAAGGGCGATGCTGCGCGAGCGGCTGAAGGCGGCCGGCGTGAGCTCGGTCGAAGTGGACCGGCCCGGCAACAAGCTGCGCGTCACCATCCACACCTCGCGCCCCGGCATCATCATCGGCCGCAAGGGCGCCGAGATCGAGAAGCTGAAGCAGGACCTGGCCAAGAAGACCAAGCGCGACGTCTTCATCGACATCCAGGAAGTTCACAAGCCGGAGTTGGACGCGCAACTGGTCTCCGAGTCCATCGCTCTGCAACTGGAAAAGCGCGTGGCGTTCCGGCGCGCGATGCGTAAGGCCGTGGATTCGGCGCTGCGCTTCGGCTGCAAGGGAATCAAGGTGCGCGTGTCGGGGCGGCTGAACGGCGCCGAAATCGCGCGCAGCGAGTGGTATCTGCAGGGGCAGCTTCCGCTGCACACGCTGCGGGCCGACATCGACTACGGGTTCGCGCAGGCCTACACCACCTACGGCGTGATCGGGATCAAGACCTGGGTCTACAAGGGCGACATCTTCGATACGCAGCATCTCAAGGGCGTTTCGAGCGAGCCCGAGCCGCGGCGCGCGCCGCGCGACCGTCGCGACCGCGGGGACCGCGGGGACCGCGGAGACCGGGGTGAGCGCGGCGAGCGCAGGCCGCCGGTGGCGCCTCCGCCCGTGGTGACGCAGGAACCGGCCGGACCCGCGGTTCAGGCCGCTCCGCCGGAAATGCCGCAGCCCGCCCGGTCCAGCGCGCCGATTCTGCCCCCGCTGAGCCCGCCGCAGCCGTCCTGGAAGCAGGAGTTGCGCCAGCAGGAGCCTGCGGCCAAACCGGAAACGGCGCCCGAACCGCCGGAGAAGCAATAGGTTCTAGGAGTAATTGACCATGTTGATGCCGAAGAAGGTCAAGTACAGAAAGCAGCAGCGGGGCCGCCGCACCGGCAAGGCGTGGAAGGGCGGCACGCTGGCTTTCGGGGATTTCGGCTTGAAGGCGATGGAATGCGCCTGGATCACGGACCGCCAGATCGAGGCCGCGCGCATCGCCATGACGCGCTTCATCAAGCGCGGCGGCAAGGTCTGGATCCGGGTGTTCCCGGACAAGCCGATCACCAAGAAGCCGGCTGAAACCCGTATGGGCAAGGGCAAGGGCGCGCCGGAAGGCTGGGTGGCGGTGGTCAAGCCCGGCCGGGTGCTGTTCGAGATGGAAGGCGTGACCAGGGACATCGCCAAGGAGGCGATGTCGCTGGCCGCCGACAAGCTGCCGATTCCCACCAAGATGGTCGAGCGGCCGCAGGTGGTCGAGTAGGAGAGCACGATGAAAGCAGAAAAGGTTCGGGATCTGGACAGCAAGGAACTCGAGATCCAGCTTCGCGACATCACCGACCAGCTCTTTCACCTGCGCTTCCAGATGCGCATGGGCCAGATGGACGGATTGAAAAAGTATCGCGGTCTGAGGAAGGACCGGGCGCGGATTCTGACGGTGCTCGGCCAGCGGACGCGCCGCGGCCGAAGAGACGGCGCAGAAGGGATAGCGATGGCGGACGCAGAGCGCGAAGGGTCATAAGAACGAGAAGGTCGGCGAGGTGGTCTCGACCAGCATGCAGAAGACCATCGTGGTCGAGGTGTCGCGGCGCGTGCCCCACCGGCTGTACAAGAAGATCGTCAGCCGCCGCAAGAAATTCTACGCTCACGACGAGCAAAGCACGGCCCGCGTGGGCGACGTGGTGCGCATCGTCGAATCGCGTCCCCTCAGCCGTCTCAAGCGGTGGACGCTGACCGAGGTGGTGCGCCGGGCCGCGCTGGTCGGGGTCGAGGACACGGCGACGTCGGAGCCGGAGGGCCCGGGTTCGCGCGGATAGCGCCGGGCGCGGGTATTTGAGGAGACTGCCATGATCGGAATGCGAACCATGCTGGAGGTCGCCGACAACAGCGGCGCCCGCAGGCTGCAATGCATCCTGCCGCGCGGTGGCGACAAAGGGCTGCGCGCGGGGCTGGGCGACATCGTGACGGCGAGCGTGAAGGAAGCGACTCCGGAATCGGCGATCAAGAAGGGGAAGGTGGTGCGCTGCGTGATCGTCCGCATGCGCAAGGAGACGCGCCGCAAGGATGGCACCTATATCCGGTTCGATTCGAACGCGGCGGTGCTGATTACGCCCGAAGGCGAGCCGGTCGGCACCCGCGTTTTCGGGCCGGTGGCTCGCGAGTTGCGCGACAAGCGATTCATGAAGATCGTGTCGCTGGCCCCGGAGGTGATCTGACATGGCGCGCGTGGGAAACCGGAACCAACTGAAGATACGCCGCGGGAAGGCGGGGCCCCTGAAGCTTCGCATCGACATTCACAGGAACGATACCGTGAAGGTGCTCGCCGGCAAGGACAAAGGCAAGCAGGCCCGCGTGCTGAGCGTGGACTACCGGACCGGCAAGGCGCTGGTCGAGGGCGTCCAGACGGTCAAGCGGCACACGCGGCCCAATCCGTCCAAGCAGATCAAGGGCGGCATCGCCGAGCGGGAGCGCCCCATCGCGATCTCGAACCTGATGGTGGTGTGCTCCACCTGCGGCCCGGCGCGCATCGGTCACAAAGTGGAGACCTCCGGGGGCAAGGCGCACCGGATCCGGATCTGCCGCAAATGCGGAGCGCCGCTGGAGACGAAGAAATAGTATGGCCAGGCTTAAGGATCATTACAAGAAGACGGCCGTGCCGGCCCTGATGAAGGAGTTCAGCTACCCCAACGTGATGGCCGTGCCGCGGGTCGAGAAGGTCACCATCAACATCGGCATGGGCGAGGCGACGCAGAACCCCAAAGTGATGGACGGGGCGGTGGCGGAACTGACGCAGATCGCCGGCCAGAAGCCGGTGGTCACCAAGGCCCGCAAGTCCATCGCCGCCTTCAAGCTGCGCACCGGCATGTCGATCGGGTGCATGGTGACGCTGCGCGGCGACCGCATGTACGAGTTTCTGGACCGTCTGGTGAACGTGGCGCTGCCGCGCGTGCGCGACTTCCGCGGCGTCTCCACCAAGTCGTTCGACGGGCGCGGCAATTACACGCTCGGCATCAAGGACCAGTTGCTGTTTCCCGAGATCGACTACAACAAGGTGGAGAAGATCAAGGGCATGAACATCTGCATCATGACGACGGCCCGGACCGACGCCGAGGGGATCGCGCTGCTGCGGCAGCTCGGCATGCCGTTCCGTTCCGCCACGCCGGGGACAGGGGTTTAGGAGACAGAATGGCGACAACCGCCAAGATTGCCAAGGACGAGAAGAAGCCGAAGTACGCCATCCGGCATCGCAACCGCTGCTGGCGTTGCGGGCGGCCGCGGGGCTACATACGCAAGTTCCATCTGTGCCGGATTTGCTTCCGGCAACTGGCGCTGGCGGGAGAAGTCCCGGGCGTGATCAAGTCGAGCTGGTAGAAAGGAAGCTAGCAGCGATCGGCGGTCAGCTTTCAGCCAAGAACGGGCTCGAAGCTGATAGCCGATAGCTGATTGCTGAAAGCTGAACATATGACCATGGATCCGATTGCCGACATGCTGACGCGCATCCGCAATGCGATCAAGGCGCGCCATTCCAAGGTGGATGTGCCGGCCTCGAAGCTGAAGATCGAGGTTGCGCGGATTCTGAAGGAAGAGGGCTATATCCTCAACTATAAAGTGGCCGAGGAAGCCCCCAAGAAGACCATCAAGATCTACTTGAAGTACCAGCCCAACAACAAGCCGGTTATCGCATCGCTGGACCGCATCTCGCGGCCCGGCTGCCGGGTTTTCGCCGGGCACGATGGAGTCCCCAGCGTTTTGGGCGGCCTGGGGGTCAGCATCCTGACGACGCCCAAGGGTGTAATGACCGGCCGCGACGCGCGCAAGCTGGGCGTGGGCGGAGAGATCCTCTGCCAGATCAGTTAGTGGAGCACTGACATGTCGAGAGTGGGAAAGAAGCCGATTCCGCTGCCCAAAGGGGTGAAAGTGGCCATCGGCGACGAACTCGAAGTCCAAGGGCCGAAGGGCAAGCTCAAGGTGCCGGTTCCCCCGGGAATCCACGCCCGGCAGGCGGAGGGGCGGCTGGAACTGGTCCGCGACGGCGACCAGTATGCCGCGCTGCACGGGTTGACCAGGGCGCTCGCGGCGAATGCCGTTCAAGGCGTTTCCACGGGCTTCACTCGCGAGCTGGACATCGTGGGCATCGGCTACCGCGCGGACATCAAGGGGCGCATCGCCACGTTCACCCTGGGCTACTCGCATCCGATCGAGGTCCTGCTGCCCGACGGCGTGGACCTCAAGATCGACAAGCAGACGCATCTGGTTCTGAGCGGCTCCGACCGGCAGATGCTCGGCCAGGTGGCCGCTAATATGCGCTCGCTGCGGCCGCCGGATCCCTACAAGAACAAGGGCGTGCGCTACACGGGCGAACCGCTGCGCAAGAAGGTCGGCAAGACGGGGGCGACCGCCAAATGATCCGAGCCATTTCGAGAGACGAGATTCGCAGCCGCATCCACAACAGGATCCGGCATAAGGTGCGGGGCACGGGGCAACGGCCGCGGCTGGCAGTCTACCGCAGTCTCAAGCACATCTCCGTGCAGATCATCGACGACACGGCGGGCCGCACCCTGGTGTCCGCGTCTTCGACCGAGAAGAGCGCCCTGACGGGCAGCGGCGGCAACGTCGCCGGGGCCAAGCGGATCGGCAAGGTCATTGCCGAGCGCGCCAAGGAACACGGGATCAAGCAGGTGGTTTTCGACCGGGGTGGTTATCTCTATCACGGACGCGTCAAGGCGCTGGCCGACGCGGCTCGTGAGGCGGGATTGGAGTTTTAGCCGATGGCAACGACACCGATGACGATTACCAAGCCGATCGACTCGGCGGGCCTCAACCTCAAGGAGCACGTGGTCTCGATCAACCGCGTGACCAAAGTGGTCAAGGGCGGCAAGAACCTCAGCTTCTCGGCCCTGGTGGTGGTGGGCGACGCGGACGCGCGCGTCGTCGGCTACGCCACCGGCAAGGCCAAGGAAGTGCCGGCGGCCATCAAGAAGGCCATCGAGGCGGCGAAGAAAAACCTGCGCCGCATCAACGTGAAGGCAGGGACCATCGCGCACGTTGTCGTAGGCGTCTACGGAGGCGGCCGCGTGCTGCTCAAGCCCGCGCCCGAGGGCACCGGCGTGATCGCCGGCGGTCCGGTGCGCGCGGTCATCGAGGCGGTGGGCATCGCCAACGTGGCCACCAAGTCGATCGGCTCGGCCAACCCCCACAACGTCGTCAAGGCGACGGTGGCGGCGCTCGAGCAGTTGCGCGACAAGCACGCCGTGGCCGATATCCGCGGCCTGGCGGTGGAGAAGCTCTGATATGGCCGGCACGATCAAAATCAAACTGGTGCGCAGTCCGATCTGCGCGCCCGAGAAGCACAAGGTAGTGGTGCGCGGGCTGGGCCTGCGGAAATCAACCAGGTGGTGGAGCGGCCGGACGACGCCGCGATCCGCGGGATGGTGGCCAAGGTCCCGCACCTGGTGGCGGTGGTGAGCGTAACTATGGATCTCAGTGGATTGAAGTCTCCGGCGGGGCAGAAGCACAAGCAAAGGCGCGTGGGCCGCGGCATGGGCAGCGGGCGCGGCAAGACCTCCGGCCGCGGGCAGAAGGGCCAGAAGTCCGTCTCCGGTTTCGGCCAGAAGCGCGGTTTCGAGGGCGGCCAGATGCCCTTGCACCGCCGCCTCCCCAAGCGCGGGTTCACCAATATCTTCAAGAAGGAATACGCCGTGATCAACGTGGGCCGGCTGGCAAAGATCGAGGGCGATGAGTTCACGCCCGAGATTCTGGTCAAGCTGGGTATCGTCAAGAAGCTGGGTGACGGTCTGAAAGTCCTGGGTTCCGGCGATCTGGCGCGGCCCATCCTGGTCCAAGCACATTTGTTCTCGAAATCAGCCCAGGAGAAGATCCAGGCCGCCGGAGGAAGCTTTAAGGTGATCGAGTAGGAGACCGTGGTCGGACGCGGGCCCTATCGCCTGCGCCACGGGAATCGAGTCAAGCATGAACAAGTTTTTCGATGCCGTTGCGAACATCTTCCGCATCCCGGATTTGCGCAGGCGCGTCCTGTTCACGCTCGCGCTGCTGGCGATCTACCGTCTGGGCGGCCACATCCCTACGCCCGGAATCGACGCCAACAAGCTCGACCAGTTCTTCCGCACGGCCGGGGCGGGCACGGTTTTCGGTTTCATGGACCTGTTCTCGGGCGGCATGTTCCGCAGGCTCACCATCTTCGCCCTCGGCATCATGCCGTACATCACGGCGTCGATCATCCTGCAATTGCTGACGGTGGTCATCCCGACCCTCGAGAAGCTGCAGAAGGAAGGCGAGCTGGGGCGGCGCAAGATCACCCAGTGGACCCGCTACCTGACCGTCGGTCCTGGCCATGATTCAGTCCTTCGGCATCGCCACGGCGCTGCAAGCCAGCGAGGGCGGCTTCGTGCTGCACCCCGGCATGCGGTTTCATCCTGATGACGATGCTCACGCTCACCACCGGCACGGCGTTCATCATGTGGCTGGGCGAGCAGATCTCCGAGCGCGGCATCGGCAACGGCATGTCGCTGATCATCTTCACCGGCATCGTGGTCGGGCTGCCGCGGGCCATCGACGAGATCTACATCAACGTCTTTCAGACGCACCAGTGGAACGCGCTCCAGATGATCCTCATCCTGATCATCATGGTGGCGGTGGTCGCCTTCATCGTGCTGGTCGAGCGCGGCGAGCGGCGCATCCCGGTGCAATACGCCAAGCGCGTGGTCGGACGGCGCATGATGGGCGGCCAGGCCACGCACCTGCCGCTCAAGGTCAATGCCGGCGGCGTCATCCCGGTCATCTTCGCTTCTTCGATTCTCACTTTCCCGCAGACGTTCACCATGCTGCCCTGGGTGAAGAACAGCCCCTGGCTGATGTCCATGTTCGGTTCCATCCGCCACTCCCAGCCGCTCTACATCGTGCTGTACGTGGCGATGATCATGTTCTTCTGCTTCTTCTACGTCTCGATCATCTTCAACCCCAACGAGGCGGCGGACAACATGCGGAAGTACGGCGGGTTCATCCCGGGCATCCGGCCGGGCAAGAACACCGCCGAGTACATGAACAAGATCCTCAGCCGGATCACCGTCGTGGGCGGCCTGTACCTGGCGGTGCTGTCGCTCATCCCCGAGATCATGATCTCGGGCATCCAGTCTGCAGTCGCTGCCGCTGATCGGCAACTGGATCGACACCTGGGTGCCGCGCTTCCTGCTGGACGGCCTGGGGGTGACCTTCTATTTCGGCGGCACGTCCCTGCTGATCGTGGTGGGCGTGGCCATGGATACCGTCAACCAGATCGAGGCGCAGTTGATCATGCGCCACTACGAAGGGTTTACGCCGCGCGCCGGCAGGATTCGCGGGCGCCGGAGCGTGTTTTAGACCATATGACCAACTCCGCATTGCTGCTGTTCGGTCCTCCCGGTTCCGGCAAGGGGACGCAAGCCGTTCTGCTCGCGGATGCCCTCAAGATGCCCCACATCTCGACCGGGGACATCTTCCGCCAGAACGTGAAGGAGGGGACCGAGCTCGGCAAGCAGGTGAAGCAGATCATGGACGCGGGCCAACTGGTGTCCGACGAACTGGTCAACCGCATCGTCGCGGACCGGCTCGGCCGGCCCGATTGCGCCGCGGGGTTTATCCTCGACGGCTACCCCCGCACGGTCGGTCCAGGCCGGGATGCTGGATTGCTGCTTGAGACAGCATGGGGTTAGCCAAGGTGGTGGTCAGCCTGGTGGTGGATTACAATGTAATCATTGAGCGAATTACGGCCCGCCGTTCGTGTCCGGTTTGTGGCGCCTTTTATAACCTGGTTTCGAACCTCCGAAGAACGCCGGCGTTTGCGACCGGGACGGTACCGCGCTGATCCAGCGCGAGGACGACAAAGAGGAGGTCATGCGGAAACGGTTCGAGGCGTACAACGCCCAGACGCTTCCCGTGATGGACTTCTTCAAGGCGAACGGATACCGGCTGGTCGAGGTGGTGGGCGGCAACGGCGCTCCCGAGGACCTGACGGCCAGGATACTGGATGGGCTGAAGAACGAATGATCATTCGCAAGACCGCCGCGGAATTGGAGAAGATGCGGCGGAGCGGCCTGCTGGTATGGCAGATCCTCCAGAGGCTTCGCGAGATGGTTCGCGAGGGCGTCACGACGCTGGATCTGGAAGCGGCGGCCGAGAAGATGATGCCGGACGCGGGCGCGAAGCCGGCGTTCAAGGGCTATTATGCGGCGGCGGCCGGGTCCAAGTACCCGTTCGTGCTGTGCACGTCGGTGAACGAGGAGATCGTGCACGGCATGCCGTCGGCCAAGCGGGTTTTGAAGCCGGGCGACATCGTTTCGATCGATACCGGCGTGGCGCTGGACGGCTACTACGGGGATTCGGCCATGACGGTGGCGGTCGGCGAAGCCGGATCCGAAGACGGAGCGGCTGTTGCAGGTGACCGAGCGAGGCGCTGGAACTGGCGATCGAGCAGGCGCGGCCGGGCAACCGGTTGTTTGATATTTGCGGGACGGTGGAGAAGCACGTGGTGGCGAACGGGTTTTCGGTGGTGCGCGAGTATGTCGGCCACGGCATCGGGACGCAGCTCCACGAGGAGCCGCAGGTTCCCAATTACGTGGATCGGCGGAACGAGAATCCGCGGCTGAAGGAGGGCATGGTGCTGGCGATCGAGCCGATGGTGAACGCCGGCAAGCCGGAGACCAAGGTGCTGCGCGACCGCTGGACGGCGGTGGCCGAGGATGGCTCGTATTCGGCGCACTTCGAGCACTGCGTGGCGGTGACGTCGAACGGGCCGTGGGTCTTGACGCGGCCGTGAGCGGCCGCAGGTGGCGAATGGAAGGCCGAGCGAGCTGAGAACGAACCGGGAAGCGATCGGTTGTTGGAGTTGCTTCCGAACGCGACCTGCCGGGTCGAGTTGGAGAACGCGAGCAGGTGCTGGCCCATGCGGCCGGGGCGGCGGTGAAGAATTTCGTGCGGTTGCGTCCGGGCGACCGGGTGCGTGTCGAGCTTTCGCCGCACGATCCGGGCGCGGGGGCGGATTACCACGAGATTTTGCAGAGACGAGATCATGAAAGTCCGGGCGTCGGTTAAGAAGATGTGCGACAAGTGCAAGGTGATCCACCGCCAGGGCGTGGTGCGGGTGATCTGCACCAATCCCAAGCACAAGCAGCGGCAAGGGTGAGGGAGTAAGATATGGCGCGTATTGCAGGCGTGGATTTACCGAACCAGAAGCGAGCCGAGATCGGCCTGACGTACATTTACGGCATCGGCCGCACCCGGTCCAACTCGTTCTGCTACCGGGCGGGCATCGATCCGGACAAGAAGGTCGCCGATCTGGCCGAGGAAGAAGTGAACCGCATCCGCCAGATCCTCGAGGAAGAGGGCGCGGTGGAAGGCGACCTCCGCAAGGAAATCTCGATGAACATCAAGCGGCTCATCGAAATGGGCTCGTACCGCGGGCTGCGGCACCGGCGCGGCCTGCCGGTGCGCGGCCAGCGGACGCACACCAACGCGCGCACCCGCAAGGGTCCGCGGCGCGGCACGGTGGCCAACAAGAAGAAGGCGACGTCGAAGACGTAGTCGTAAAGAGGCGAAATGGCGAAAGCACCGGCAAAAGTCATCGCAAGAAGAAGTCCTTCAAGAAGAAGGAAAAGAAGAGCGTCCCGACCGGGCTCGTGCACGTGCAGGCGACGTTCAACAACACCATCGTCACGTTCACCGATCCGGTGGGCAACGTGATGGCGTGGTCGAGTTCCGGTTCGCTCGGGTTCCGCGGATCGCGCAAGGGCACGCCGTTCGCCGCGCAGCAGGCGTCGCTGACGGCGGCCAACAAGGCGAAGGAAGCGGGCTGCGCGTGGTGGAAGTGCGCGTGGCGGTCCGGGCGCGGGCCGCGAATCGGCGGTGCGCGCGCTGGCCACGGCGGGCATCGAAGTGCGGGGCATCAGGGACGTCACGCCGATTCCGCACAACGGCTGCCGGCCGCCGAAGAGAAGGCGCGTCTGAGTCTCAGTATCGGTGTCAGTTGCCAGTCGCAGGCGGATGCTTCGACTGACCACTGGACTGATCACTGGACTATGGCTGTCAAGCAGGACGAAGGCTCTCCGGCCGTAAACTGCACCTGAAAGGCAGAAGGTAATAGGAGGAAGATTGGCACGATACAGCGGCCCGATTTGCCGGCTGTGCCGGCGCGAGGGCATGAAACTTTTCTTGAAGGGCGAGCGCTGCCACACCGAGAAGTGCGCCATCGAAAAGCGCAACTTCCCCCCCGGCCAGCACGGCAAGGATCGCAAGCCGAAGATCGTCGGCTACGGCCTGCAACTCCGCGAAAAGCAGAAGGCTCCGCCGCTACTACGGGCTGCTCGAGACGCAGTTCCGCAACCTGTTCGAGAAGGCCGCGCGCATGAAGGGCATCACCGGCGAAACCTGCTCGGCATGCTGGAGCGCCGCCTGGACAACGTCATCTACCGCATGGGTTTCGGCGCCTCGCATCCCCAGAGCCGCCAGGTGGTGCGCCACGGCCACATCCAGGTGAACGGCCGCAAGGTCAATATTCCGTCGTTCATGGTGAAGGTCGGCGACATCGTCGAAGTGCGCGAAGAAGAGCCGCAACCACCCGACCGTTCTTGGCGGCCCGCGACGCCACGGCGCACGTGCCGAGTCCGAATTGGCTGGAAGTGGACCGCGAGAATCTCAAGGGCCGCGTAATCGGCCAGCCGAAGCGCGAAGAACTGGTGCAGATCCAGCTCAACGAACAGCTGATCGTCGAGTTGTATTCCAAGTAAGTCTCATGGGCACGGAAGGCGCGGTGCGCGCGAATCGGCGCCGCGCCCCGGCGTGACCGGAGTGAGGATAGAATTGATTATGTTCAAAGGTTTTCAGAAACCCAAGCGATTGGTCGCCAATACCGAAACGCTCACCGACCGCTACGGCATGTTCACGGCGCAGCCGTTCGAACGCGGATTCGGCACCACCATCGGCAACAGCCTGCGCCGCGTGCTGCTGAGCTCCATCGAGGGCGCGGCCATCACCGCCGTCCGCATCGAAGGCGTGGCGCACGAGTTCAGCCCCATTCCGGGCGTGGTCGAAGACGCCACCGACATCATCCTCAACCTGAAGCAGGTTCCGTTCAAGATGATGGGCGAGGGCATGCGCACTGCGCGCCTGCGGATCGAAGCGCCGGCGAGGTGCTGAGCAGCCAGATCGAGACCGACCACGACGTCGAGGTGCTCGACCGCAACATGCACATCGCCACCGTCAGCGAAGGCGGCAAGCTCAACATCGAAATGCGCCTCAAGCCGGGCCGCGGCTACGTCGGGCGCGGACCGCAACTTCGACGAGGACCTGCCGCTCGGCTACATCCCGATCGACTCGGTCCACTCGCCCGTGCGCAAAGTGAACTTCTCGGTCGAGGCCGCGCGTCTGGGCCAGATGACCGACTACGACAAGCTGACCCTCGAAGTCTGGACCAACGGCGCCATCTCTCCGCAGGACGCCATCGGGCAGGCCGCCAAGCTGCTGAAGGACCACATGACGATCTTCATCAACTTCGAAGAGGTGCCGGAAATGGCCGAGGAGCCGGCCGAGCGCGCCATGGACCAGATGAACGAGGTCCTCAACCGCTCGGTGGAAGAGCTGGAACTGAGCGTCCGTTCTTACAACTGCCTGAAGAACGCCAACATCCAGACCATCGGCGACCTGGTGCAGAAGACCGAGGCGGAGATGCTGCGCACCAAGAACTTCGGCCGCAAGTCGCTGAACGAGATCAAGGAGATTCTCTCCAGTCTGGGCCTGCAGTTCGGCATGAAGTTCGACGCGCAGGGCCGGCTGATCTCGGGCAGCGGCCAGCCCGTCACGCCGACGCCGCCCGCCGGGCGGCCGCGCGACGAGGACGAGGACGAACCAGGTCGGCCGAAGACCGGCTCGAGAACGAGGGCGAACTCGAACCCGACCGACGACGACAAAGAGCAGTTCGACGAAACCTTGAGCGAGTAGGAGAGACGACACCGTGAGACATAGGGTTGATGGATACAAGCTGGGACGCACCTTAGCCGCGCGCAGGTCGCTGCTGCGCAACCTGGTCACCAGCGTGATCGAGCATGAGCGCGTGATTACCACGGTGCCCAAGGCGAAGGCCGCCAAGCCGCTGGTGGAGAGGATGATCACGCTGGCCAAGAAGGACACGCTGCCCGCGCGGCGGCAGGCGGCCGCGTATCTGCAGACGCCGGCCGCGGTCAAGAAGCTGTTCGACACGCTGGGCACCCGCTTCGGCCAGCGCGCCGGCGGCTACGCCCGGATCGTCCGCCTCGGCTCCCGCAAGGGCGACGGCGCCGAGCAGGCCATGCTCGAGCTGGTCGGTTCCGAGCTGGTGAAGCGCGCCGCCGAGCGCGCCAAGCGCAAGGAAGAGCGGCTCAAGGCCATGCGCGAAGGCCGCGAAGGCGAAGAAGGCGGCGAAGAGAAGCCGGAAGCATAGCGTTTTCTGCCATTCCGTTTCCCTTCCAGGGGCGGGCGCAAGCCCGCCCCTTTTTTTGTGCCCCGCGGCCCGCCCTACGGCGCGAAGTACCCATCGATGTCCAGCACAACCTGCGTCGGCTCCGTGACGTAGACGCTGATGGCGCCGTTCACCCCGGCCGGCACGATCGCCGCGTTCGCCACTACCGTTCCGCCAAACGAGTTCAGCG
>CAVQAN010000002.1:0-77478 GCA_963710565.1 Bryobacterales bacterium
GACCGACGACACGCACCCTTACACAGAGGCGCTGGTGGCGCGGCTGAAAGCCCAGGGACAGCCCATCGAGTACATCCACCGCGCGAATCGCGACGGCTACAAGGCGGGCGCGCTGCAGGAGGGGATGGCGCGGGCCAAGGGCGAATTCCTGGCGCTGTTCGACGCCGATTTCATCCCGCCCGAGGATTTCCTGGAAAAGACGATCGTACTTTTTCGCCGATCCGAAGGTCGGCGTCGTGCAGACGCGCTGGACGTACCTGAACCGCGATCACAACCTGCTGACCGAGGTGCAGGCGCTGATGCTGGACGGGCACTTCGCGCTGGAGCACGTGTCGCGATTCGGCCAGGGGCTGTTCTTCAATTTCAACGGCACCGCGGGCATCCTGCGGCGGGCGATGATCGAGGACGCGGGCGGCTGGCAGCACGACACGCTGACCGAGGACTCGGACCTGAGCTACCGCGCGCAGATGAAGGGCTGGCGGTTCGTCTACCTGCCCTGGATCGAGTGCCCCGCGAGCTGCCGGTGGATACGTACGGTTTCCAGGTGCAGCAGCAGCGCTGGGCCAAGGGGCTGACGCAGTGCGCCATGAAACTGCTGCCCGTGATCTTCCGCTCGAAAGATCCTTGGCGCGAGAAGGTCGAGGCGTGGTTCCACATGACGCCGAACATCAGCTACCCCTGATGGTGATCATGTTCGGCCATGATGCTGCCGGTGATGATCGTGCGCTTCTACATCGGCTGGCTGGACATGCTGCTGGTGGACGCGCCGCTGATCGTGTGCAGCTTCTGGTCGGTGGTGACGTTCTATCTGCTGGCGGAGCACGAGTTGTACCCGCGGACATGGAAGCGGTCGATGCTGATGCTGCCGTTCCTGCTGGCGATGGGCGTGGCGCTGACCATCTCAACACGAAAGGCGTGATCGAAGCCCTGCTGCGCAAGCAGTCGAGTTTCGTGCGCACGCCGAAATATGCTCGACGGGCGGCGGGCGCGACGCTGGAGGTGGCCTACCGCCGCAAGAGCGGCTGGCTGCCCTTCGCCGAGATTGCCATGGGCATTGGTTTTCTGGCCATCATGTGCTATTGCATCGACGTGATGAACTTCTTCGCGCTGCCGTTCCTGCTGGTCTTCGTGTGCGGCTACTTCTGGGCCGGTTTCAGCACGCTGATCCAGGAGTACCGCGACCGCCTCCGCACCGCCCGCAGCCAGGTGGCGCTCCAGACCGCGGCGCACTAGCGCGACTTCGAGCCGTCGAGGCGCTTCGCTGCCACGGCGACCGCCGCAGCCGGACGGGGCCGAAATCGGTGAATGAGTATACTGTCCCAGGTTTTGTTACCCTCGGCACTATGGAGACGCGACTGTTGGGACGCAGCGGGCTGAGGGTTTCGGCCCTGGGGTTCGGGACCATGACGTTCGGGGGCGAGGGCTTCTTCGCCGGAGTCGGCAATACGCAGGTCGAGGAGGCGCGGCGGCTCATCGACACCTCGATCGAAGCCGGCATCAATCTGTTCGACACCGCGGACGTGTATTCGGTGGGCAAAAGCGAGTCCATCCTGGGACAGGCTCTGGGCCCGCGGCGCAAGGACGTTCTGATCGCGACCAAGTTGTTCGGGCGCATGGGCCCCGGGCCGAACGACGTCGGGCTCTCCCGGCCGCACATCCTCGATGCTTGCGAAGCCAGCCTGCGCCGTCTGGGAACCGACTACATCGACATCTACCAGGCGCATTGCTTCGATTCGCTGACGCCGCTCGACGAGACCTTGCGCGCTTTCGACGACCTGGTGCGCGCGGGCAAGGTGCGCTACATCGGCTGCTCGAACTTCTCGGGCTGGCACCTCATGAAGGCCCTGGCCATCTCCGAGCGGCGGGGCTTCGAACGCTTCGCCTCCCAGCAGATCTACTACTCGCTGGCCGGGCGCGAGGCGGAGCGCGAGCTGATCCCGCTGGCGCTCGACCAGGGCGTGGGCGTGCTGGTCTGGAGCCCGCTGGCGTTCGGCTTCCTGAGCGGAAAGTACCGCCGCGGCGAGAGCCGTCCGGAAGGCAGCCGGCTGGCGAGCATGGACGTGCTGGAACTGCGCGACGAGCAGCGAGTCTACGCCATCCTGGACGCGATCGAGGAAATCGCGCGGGCGCGCGGCGTGACGGTGCCGCAGGTGGCGCTCAATTGGGTGCTGCGCAGGCCGTCCGTGAGCTGCGTACTCATCGGCGCCAAGAACGAGCGGCAGTTGCGGGACAACCTGGCGGCCGCCACGTGGGAGTTGTCCGAGGAAGAGATGCAGCGGCTCAACGAGGTGAGCGCGATCCCGTTCGCCTACCCGATCTGGCACCAGCGGCGCTTTGGGGCGGAGAGGAATCCGGCGCAGTGATCGTCAACGCCTCGGAGGCGGATGCGGGCAAGCGGTTGGACGTGTTCCTTCAGGAGCAGCTTCCCGAGTACAGCCGTTCGAGGTTGCAGGATTGGATCAAGGCGGGCCGGGTACGCGTCAACGGGGCGGCCGAGCGGCCTTCCAGCCGCTTGCGCGGCGGCGAGGCCGTGGAAGTCGAGCCGGCCGCGCTCGCGCCCCTGAAGGCCTATGCCGAGGACCTGCCGCTCGATGTCCTCTACCAGGACGCCGAGGTGGTTGCGGTGAACAAGCCGGCGGGCATGGTGGTTCACGCCGGGGCGGGCCGCCACTCCGGCACGCTGGTCAACGCGCTGCTGCACCATTTCGGCTCGCTGGCCCAGGGCGGCGGCGAGGAGCGCCCCGGCATCGTCCACCGCCTGGACCGGTTCACCAGCGGGGTGCTGCTGGTGGCTCGCACGGATGCGGCTCACCGCAGCCTGGCGGCTCAATTCGCCGGGCGCACGGTCGAGAAGGTCTACCTGGCGCTGGTCCACGGCCGCGTGAAGGCAGACCAGGGGCGCATCGAGAAACCCATTTCGCGCGACCCCGCCCGGCGCCTGCGGATGACGGCCCGGCGTGCGGAGGGACGGGCCGCGATCACCGAATACCGGGTCCTGGAGCGGTTTGCTGGGTTCACCTATCTCGAGGTGCGCATACGGACCGGCCGAACGCACCAGATCCGCGCCCATTTCGCCAGCATCGGCCATCCGGTGGCGGGAGACCGGCTGTATGGCGCTCCGGCGGCGACGGCCGGCCTTCCGCCGCTCGATCGCACCTTTCTGCACGCGCACCGGGTGCGGTTCGCCCATCCGGCCACCGGCGAGCCGGTCACGGTCGTGGCGCCGCTCGCGGCCGAGTTGGCCGCCTGGATGAAGAACCTGGGATTATAGCCGCCAGCCGCCGCAACGGCGGCCAACCTTTTGAGCGCCGGCGCTGCAGGCCGGCGGCTGATGGCGGTCAAAGAGGAGGGAACCAGGGGCGTCAACCCGGCGTCGAACAGTACGTTCCCTGTTTTCCCTTATAATTGATCGGAGAAACGGCACGTTATGAGGCTCTTGGCTTTGCTGGCGTTTGGCGCTGCCGGCCTGGCGGCGCAGGCTCCGGAACCTCCGCCCGCGTCCAAGCCTTCCGCGGACGGCGGCAACACCCGCATCCAGGTCGAGGTCAACCGCGTCAACATCCTGTTCACCGTGACCGACAAGAAGGGCCGGTTCATCACCAACCTGAACAAGAACGACTTCCTGGTCCTCGAGAACAAGCAGCCCCAGACCATCATGGAGTTCGCCGCCGAGAGCGATCTGCCCCTGCGGCTCGCGGTTCTCATCGATACCAGCAACAGCATCCGGGACCGCTTCCGGTTCCACCAGGAGGCCGCGGTCGAGTTTATCACCAGCGTCATGCGCCCCAAAGAGGACAAGGCCCTGGTGGTCAGCTTCGACAGCTCGGCCGAACTGGTGTCCGACTTGAGCGACGATCCCGAGAAGCTGGCGGGACTGGTGCGCGACCTCCGGCCGGGCGGCGGCACGGCGCTGTTCGACGCGATCTACTTCGCCTGCCGCAACAAACTGTCGTGGGAGCAGCCGCGCCACAAGTTCCGGCGCGCCATGATCATCCTGAGCGACGGCGACGACAACCAGAGCCAGATGAGCCGCGAGCAGGCGCTCGAGATGGCGCAGAAGGCCGACGTCGTGATCTACACCATCTCGACCAACATCACGCGCGTCGAGACCGACGGCGACAAGATGCTGAAGTACCTCGCGGCGGAGACGGGCGGGCAGGCGTTTTTCCCCTTCAAGGTAGAGGACCTTTCGCAATCCTTCGAGAACATCGCTAACGAGCTGCGGCACCAGTACAACATCTATTACCGTCCCGAGCACATGAAGACCGACGGCAGCTACCAGACCCTCGTCGTCCACGTGAAGGACCGCAAGGACCTGGTGGTTCGGGCGCGCAAGGGGTATTACGCGCCGAAGATGTAGGTCAGTCGTCGGCCGTCAGCTCTCAGACACGGCGCGATAGCCGCGGGCTGACCGCTGACCGCTGGTCCGGCTGCTATAATCACGTTTTCACCCAGGAGAGACCCATGGACGAGAAGGAACGCGCGCGAGCGCTCAGCGCAACGCTGAGCCAGATCGAAAAGCAGTTCGGCAAGGGCTCGATTCTGCGGCTCGGCACCAAGGAAGCCATCGTGCCGGTGTCGGTGATCCCGAGCGGCTCGCTCTCGCTCGACGCCGCGCTGGGCGTGGGAGGGTTTCCGCGCGGGCGCATCATCGAGATCTTCGGGCCGGAGTCCTCGGGCAAGACCACGGTGGCGCTGCACGTGGTGGCGAGCGCGCAGAAGTTGGGCGGTATGGCTGCGTTCATCGACGTCGAGCACGCGCTGGACCCGCTGTATTCCAAGAACCTGGGCGTGGACGTGGACAACCTGCTGGTCTCCCAACCGGATTACGCCGAACAGGCGTTGGAGATCGCGAGCGCGCTGATCAGTTCGGGGTCGGTGGACGTGCTGGTGATCGATTCGGTGGCGGCGCTGGTTCCCAAGGCCGAACTTGATGGGGAGATGGGCGAAGCCTCGGTGGGCCTGCAGGCCCGGCTGATGTCGCAGGCGCTGCGGAAGCTGACCGGCATCGTCTCGAAATCCAACACCTGCCTGATTTTCATCAATCAGATCCGGGAGAAGATCGGGGTGATGTTCGGCAACCCGGAAACGACGTCCGGAGGGCGGGCGTTGAAGTTCTACGCCACCATCCGGGCGGACATCCGGCGCATCGCGGCCATCAAAGAGGGCGAGACTGCCACCGGGAACCGTACCCGGGTCAAGATCGTGAAGAACAAGGTGGCGGCGCCCTTCCGAGAGGCCGAGTTTGACATCCTATACGGCCAGGGCATCTCGCGCGAGGGCGACCTGATCGACCTGGGCGCGGCGCAGAACGTGGTCGAGAAGAGCGGCTCCTGGTACAGCTACAAGGGCGAGCGGATCGGACAGGGGCGCGAGAACGCGCGGCAGTTCCTGAAGGACAATCCCGACATCGCACAGAGGCTGGAAGCGGAACTGCGAACGGCGCTGGGCCTGGTCCGTCCGCCGGCGCCGGCCGCCAACGGCGCGCCCGCCGTCGAGACGCCACCCTCGCCCAAGCCGGCGCCTGCCGCCACGCGCGGGCGGTAGGACGGTGCGCTGGCGTGGTGCGGCGCAAGTATCGTCGGGTATCGGAACGAGCTGCGAACCGGGGACTGGCTCGAATTCCGCCGTTGTTGCGAAACTTCGTGTTTGTCCCAGGGTGTGCCCTTGGATCATCGTTCTTCGCATGACTTGCGACGCGCTACACTAGCGCCGTCCGCCGCATCGCTTCTCGTCACTGAACGTGCGCCCGCCGGTGGTCGCGTAGATCGCCAGCCTGATCGACCCGCCTTCAGCATCTCCGCCGCGCGCAGCACCGCCGCCGCCACGCGCGTCGCCGCGCTCGGGAAGCCGTACTCGGCGAACGCCCGCGCCACCTCGACGCCCCTGTCTGGTTCGAGGCCGAGGACGATC
This sequence comes from Bryobacterales bacterium, assembly GCA_963710565.1. GTDB lineage: Bacteria > Acidobacteriota > Terriglobia > Bryobacterales > Bryobacteraceae > DASWZN01. The sequence continues at coordinate 5,914 of CAVQAN010000002.1, forward strand.
CAGAAGTGCGGCACTCGATGGGCATGGACCTCGATGACTTCTGGGACCGTCACCCCGACGATGGCACCGCGGTCCGCATGCTGTGCACGCTCTACGAGAACGGACCCTGCTCGTTCTGCCGCGAGGGCGCGGTCCGACGGCTGATCGAACGTGGCGCGTTATCGGATGAGATGCGGGAAGAGTGCGCCCTCGACGCCAACGAGGAAATCCGCGAGCTGGTTGCCAGTCACGAAACTCGGAAACCCGATTCCCCAGCTTCTGCACCGGGTTTGGCACTTACTGCCGCCGGGACCCCTGCCACCCCGTTGTACACTCCCCCCGGAGCCCCATGCCCCGCTCGCCTCAACCCGCCTCCCCGTCGCGCACAGAAAAGCAAAAACCCCAAACGAACCCAATATTGCCAACAACCCCCGCAGCATCATTGGGATAGCGCGGCAAAACGAACCCACCAACGAGCGGCCCCTACGCCTTCACGCCCTCCCGCGCGTGGATCTCCTGCAAGCTCCACACCCGGATCGGGTCCCGCCGCCGCGACGCGATCGCCTCCGCCGCCGCCCGCGCGCCGCTCATCGTCGTGATGCACGGGATCCGGTGCGCCAGCGCCGTGCGCCGGATGGCCTTCTCGTCGCTGAACGTGTGCGCCGCCGGTGGTCGTGTAGATCACCAGCTGGATCGACCCCGCCTTCAGCAGGTCCACCGCGTTCGGCCGGCCTTCGTTCACCTTGAACACCGTCTTGGCACTTGATGCCCGCCGCGCGCAGCACCGCCGCCGTCCCGCGCGTGGCCGCGATCTGGAAGCCGTAGCTCGGCGAAGCCGCGCGCCACCTCGACCGCCTCCGGCTTGTGCCGGTCGTTCACGCTGATGAACACGCGCCCCTTGTCCGGCAGCGGCGTGCCCGCGCTCAACTGCGCCTTGGCGAACGCCTCGCCGAAGTTCTCGCCCACGCCCATCACCTCGCCCGTCGAGCGCATCTCCGGCCCCAGCGCCGGGTCCACGCCCGGGAATTTGGCGAACGGGAACACCGGCGACTTCACGAAGAACTGCGGCACCGGCAGCACGCCCTGGTCCGCCCGCCCGTCAGGCTCGCCCAGATCGCTTCAGCTTCCTGCCCAGCATCAGCGCCCACCGCGATCTTCGGCCAGCGGCACGCCCGTCGCCTTGCTCACGTACGGCACCGTGCGCGAGGCGCGCGGGTTCACTTCCAGCACGTACACCTTGCCCTTCTGGATCGCGTACTGCACGTTCATCAGCCCGATCACGTTCAGCGCGCGCGCCAGCCGCTCGGTGTAGTCCCGCGATCGTCGCCAGCATCTCTGCCGCGCAGCGAATAGCGCGCGGCAGCACGCAGGAGCTGTCGCCCGAGTGCACGCCCGCCTCCTCGATGTGCTCCATGATGCCCGCCGATCAGCACGTCCTTCGCCGTCGCCGCAGCGCGTCCACGTCGATCTCGGTCGCGTCTTCGAGGAAGCGGTCGATCAGCACCGGCCGGTCCTGCGAGAACACCACCGCCTCGTGCATGTAGCGCCGCACCGTCTCCTCGTCGTAGGCGATCACCATGGCGCGCCCGCCCAGCACGTAGCTCGGCCGCACCAGCACCGGGTAGCCCGATGCGCCGCGCCACCGTCGCAGGCCTCTTCGACGCTCGTCGCCGTGCCGTTCTCGGGCGACGGGAATCCCCAGCTCGTCGAGCAGCTTGCCGAACAGCTTGCGGTCCTCGGCCAGGTCGATGTTCGCGGGATCGGTGCCGATGATCGGCACGCCCTGCGCGCTTCAGCGGCAGCGCCAGATTCAGCGGCGTCTGCCCGCCGAACTGCACGATCACGCCGTCCGGCTTCTCGGTGTCGTAAATGTTCAGCACCTCTTCGAGCGTCAGCGGCTCGAAGTACAGCCGGTCGCTGGTGTCGTAATCGGTCGAGACCGTCTCCGGGATTGCAGTTGACCATGATCGACTCGACGCCGAACTCCTGCAGCGCGAAGGAGGCGTGGCAGCAGCAGTAGTCGAACTCGATGCCCTGCCCGATGCGGTTCGGCCCGCTGCCCAGGATCATGACCTTCTTGCGCGCCGACGGCTCGGCCTCGCACTCGCGCTCGTAGCTCGAATACAGGTACGGCGTGAAGCTCTCGAACTCGGCCGCGCAGGTGTCCACGCGGTTGAACACCGCCCGCACGCCCAGTTCCTTGCGCCGCGCGCGCACCGCCAGCGGCTCGGCCTTCCACAACTGCGCCAGGCGCCGTGTCCGAGACGCCGTCGCGCTTGGCCTGGCGCACCTGCTCGCGCGTCGCCGTCTCGAGCGTCTGCCGCGCCCAGGTCCTGCTCGAAGGCCACCGCCGTCCCGCACCTGCTCCAGGAACCACGGGTCGATCGAGCGTGCGCTCCTGGACCTGCTCGACCGTGTAGCCGCACTCGAAGGCGAACCGGATGTAGCCCAGCCGGTCCGGGTTCGGCGTGATCAGCTTGCCGCGCGATCAGCTCCCGGTCGTACATCGTCCGACGCGGACGTCTTGCCCGTCTCCAGGCTGCGCATGCCCTTGCCGAGCGCCTGCTTGAACGTGCGCCCGATGGCCATCACCTCGCCCACCGACTTCATCTGCGTGCCCAGCACGCGGCTCCGCGCCGGGGAACTTCTCGAACTGCCAGCGCGGGATCTTCACCACCACGTAGTCGATGGTCGGCTCGAAGCAGGCCGGCGTCTTGCGCGTGATGTCGTTCGGAATCTCGTCCAGCCGGTAGCCCACGGCCAGCTTGGCCGCGATCTTGGCGATGGGGAACCCGGTCGCCTTCGAGGCCAGCGCCGAGCTGCGCGACACGCGCGGGTTCATCTCGATGATCACCATGCGCCCGTTCTCCGGGTGGAAGGCGAACTGCACGTTCGATCCGCCCGTATCCACGCCGATCTCGCGCAGGCACTTGATGGCGGCGTCGCGCATCAACTGGTACTCGCGGTCCGTCAGCGTCTGCGCCGGGGCCACCGTGATCGAGTCGCCGGTGTGCACGCCCATGGGGTCGAAGTTCTCGATCGAGCAGACGATGATGGCGTTATCCGCCAGGTCGCGCATCACCTCCAGCTCGAATTCCTTCCACCCCAGCACGCTCTCTTCGACCAGCACCTCGTGGACCGGCGAAAGGTCCAGGCCCTGTTCGAGCAATCTCGACCATCTCTTCGCGGTTGTAGGCGATGCCGCCGCCGGTGCCGCCCAGCGTGAAGCTCGGGCGCAGGATGACCGGGTAGCCGATCCGCTCGGCGAACTCCAGCCCGTCCTCGAGGTTGTTGCACCAGCTTCGAATCCGGGCACTCCAGGCCGATCTCGCGCATGGCGTCCTTGAACATGCAGGCGGTCTTCGGCCTTCTTGATGGCGCCGATTTTGGCGCCGATCAGCTCGACGCCGTAGCGGTCGAGCACGCCCGCTTCGGCCAGCTCCACCGAGAGGTTCAATCCGGTCTGCCCGCCCACGGTCGAAAGCAGCGCGTCCGGCCGTTCCTTGCGGATCACTTCTTCGAGGAAGGCCAGGCTGAGCGGCTCGACGTAGGTGCGGTCCGCCAGGTCGGGGTCGGTCATGATGGTGGCCGGGTTCGAGTTGACCAGCACCACCTGGTAGCCGTCCGCCTTGAGCGCCTTGCACGCCTGCGTGCCCGAGTAGTCGAACTCGCACGCCTGCCCGATCACGATGGGGCCGGAACCCACGATCAGGATCTTGTGGATGTCAGTGCGTTTCGGCATGGGCTTGTTTCCCGTCTCTCTGATCCATGTGGCGCGGGCACTCGTGCCTGCCGCGCCGAGGCTCGTCTCGGCGCCTGGTCTCGGTATGAGTGCCGAGACGGCAGCCTGAGAGGCTGCGCCACATCACCGGCCACCTCGCATCAGCCGCTTGAAGTCCTCGAACAGGTACAGCGAGTCGTGCGGCCCGGGCGCGGCCTCGGGATGATACTGCACGCAGAAGACCGGCTCCCTCCGATGACGGAAGCCCTCCAGCGTCCCGTCGTTCAGGTTGACGTGCGTCAGCTCGATATCGGCCGGGTTGAGCGACTCCGGGTCCACCGCGAAGCCGTGATTGTGCGACGTGATTTCCACCCGCCCCGTCACCTTGTTGAGCACCGGGTGGTTCGCCCCACGATGGCCGAACTTCAGCTTGTAGGTTCGGCCGCCGAGCGCCAGGCCGAGCAACTGCTGGCCCAGGCAGATCCCGAACAGCGGCGCCTTGCCGACCAGTTTGCGGATGTTGCCGATCTGCGTGGTCAGCGGCTCGGGATCCCCCGGCCCGTTCGAGAGGAACACGCCATCGGGATGGAGCGCGAGCACGTCTTCGGCCGGGGTGAGCGCCGGGACCACGGTCACGCGGCATCCCGAGTGCACCAGCCTCCGCAGGATGTTGCGCTTGATCCCGAAGTCGTAGGCCACGACGTGGAATTCGCGTGCGGCGGCGCGGCCCCAGTCCTCGGACGGCGAGCAGGCCTCCACGTCCTGGTCCCACTCATAGCGCGTGGACGTGGAAACGCGTGTGGCCAGGTCCTGGCCCGCCATGGTGGGAATCGCGCGCGCCTTCTCGACCAGGCCCTTGGGGTCGCCGCCGGCGGTCGAGAGCACGCCGCGCATGACGCCGCGGGTCCGCAGGTGGCGCACCAGCGCGCGCGCGTCGATCTCGGCGATCACCGGGACATGAGCGGCTTCGAGAAACCGGTTGGCGTCCTCGTCCTTGCGCCAGTTGCTGGCGATGGGCGAGAACTCGCGAACCACCAGGCCCTCGATGTAAGGGCGGGACGATTCGCTGTCCCAGTGGTTGGCGCCGTAGTTTCCGATTTCGGGGTAGGTGAGGACCACGATCTGGCCGCAGTAGGAAGGATCGGTGAAGATCTCCTGGTAGCCGGTGATCGCGGTATTGAAGACGACTTCTCCGGAGCTCTCGGTGCGCGCACCAAAACTCCTGCCCTCGAAGACCGTTCCGTCTTCCAGGGCCAGGATCGCACTATTCAAACCGGTAGTCCTCCAGGTTTAGCTTGGGCCTGCTGGGGTAACCCCTATTTGACCATGTTGCGAGGTCCGCTTCAACATCGGTGGGAGCGCCAGCAGCGCCGGCGGGGCGGCCCGTTGTCTCCCGCGAGGCGAGCTTTCCCCATGCAGGTGAGTGCCGGGTGGGACTGATGTCCGGAGGCTAGAACAGGCCGGGCGCGGCTCCGAAGCGCGGGATGATGAGCACGAGGATGGGGAACAACGCCAGCAGTATCCCGAAACGCTTCATATCTAACGTAGTTACTACAGTTGTGGCCGCGGGTCAACTAGGGAAGCCCAAATTGAGAGTACCATGTCCACAGTACCCCCACTCACGGGAGGTGCCCCCCCTCTACTGCCCCGCCGACTTAGCCCGTACCCGTAGCCCGAAACGAGCCACATCGATGACGAAACGCTCGTGGGTCCCCTCGGCGATCTTATCGCGGTCGTCCCAGGCCTCTACCCGGCATAGGACCCGCTGGCCTTCCACCGAGACGATCTCCGCCCGGAACCGCGCCCCCATTCCGATCGGCGTCGCCGCCAGGTGCCGGATGTTGACCCACGTTCCCACCGAGTCCTCGCCGGACTCGAGAAACTGCTTGATGAGGTTGCGGGCCGTCATCTCGATATACCCGATCAGGTGCGGGGTGGAAAGAACGCGCGCCGCTCCGGGGCCCAGAAAGCTGATGGCCATTTCCTCGGTAACTTGCAGATTCTCTTCGTGGTTCGCTCCCACTGGGATGGGCATGCCGCCATCTTACCAGTTTCCTGGATCGGCGTCCCTGGTAACCTCGTATGCCAGTTTGTGCGTCGTAGCATGTGATAGAGTTGTAGAATTGACAGGGCAGGAGCGTCGGTTGAACGCCTTTGTTGTCTCTTTAGGGCTGCTGGCCGTCTCTGTTCCGCTGGGGGCAGCGGCGGGTGGAGGTGCGCCCGTGGCCATGGACCCAGCCGCTTCGGATGTTCTTGCCCGCTACGTAAAAGCCATCCAGTTGCAGGACAGCCGCCCACAAGCCGTCTCGATGGACGTCGACATGGACGCCGACCTTCCCCAACTCAAGAAGCACGGCCGCTTTCACGCCTTTCGGTTCATCACGCGGGTGGGCCAGATCTTCTACGACAAGCGGCGCTTCGAGGGCGACAGCACGATCAAGAAAGAGGTGATCGGGCGCTACCTCCAGGCGGAGAAGGAAGCGAACAGCGCCTACGGGGCCGCGGCTGAGGTCACCCCGGCCAATTACAGGTTCAAGTACAAGGGCACCACGGACTACGCCGGCCGGATGGCATACGTCTTCCAAGTCAGCCCGAGAGAGAAGCGGGTCGGCTTGTACAAGGGCGAGTTGTGGATCGATAAGGAGACGGACCTTCCGCTGCGGCAGTGGGGCGAGTTGGTGCGCAATCCGTCGATGTTCCTCAAAAGCGTGTACTTCGTCCGCGACTACTCGATCTGCGATGGCGTCTCGGTGCCGCGACGCTTGATCAGCGACGTCGGCACGCGCATGTTCGGAAAGGCTCACCTCACCATCTGGTACGAGAACGTCAAAGTGGGCGATCCGGCCGTGTCTGCCTCCGCGCCGGTAAGCTCCGCCGAGACCGCTCGGTCGGCCGACGGCGGCCACCTCTAGTCGGCCCCGGAAGCTCAGTTGGCCTCGGGAGGCTTAAACGGAAGGCTTGACACTCAGGGGAGTGAAATGAAAACTCTGTTTCTGAACCCCCCGTCGTTTGAAGGATTTGACGGCGGGGCCGGTTCGCGCTGGCCCGCCACGCGGGAGATTGAATCCTACTGGTATCCGGTGTGGCTCTGCTATCCCGCGGGCCTGTTGCCCGACAGCAAGGTCGTCGACGCCCCGCCCCACAAGGTCTCCATCCAGCAGACCGTGGCGATGGCCAATGACTACGAGCTGCTCGTCCTGTTTACCTCCACCCCCGGCCTGCATGTCGACATCCGGATCGCGGAGATGATGAAGGACGTCAATCCCAAGCTCAAGGTGGCTTTCGTCGGACCGCCGGTCACCATCGACCCCGAGGGCGTCCTGAAATCCTCCTCCGCCGTCGACTTCGTGGTGCGCCGCGAGTTCGATTACCAGATCGCCGACTACGCCCGCGGCAAGCCCCTCGCCGAGCTGCCCGGCGTCAGCTTCCGCGTGAACGGGCGCATCGAGCATACGCCCGAGGGCGGCACCATCGAGAACCTCGACGAGCTGCCCTGGGTGACCAGGACCTACAAGCGGGACCTCGACATCACCCGCTACAACGTGCCCTTCCTGCTGCACCCCTACCTCGCCTTCTACACCTCGCGCGGATGCCCCGCCCTGTGCACGTTCTGCCTGTGGCCCCAGACTCACTCCGGCCATCGCTGGCGGGTTCGCTCGGCGGACGATGTGGCGAACGAGGTGCGCTACGCGCTCGAGTCGTTCCCGGGCCTCAAGGAGATCTTCTTCGACGACGATACTTTCAATTACCGCAAGGCGCGGACACTGGAAGTTGCCGCCAGACTGAAGCCGCTCAACTTCACCTGGTCCTGCACGTCGCGCGTGACCACCGACTACGAGACGCTCAAGGCCATGAAAGACGCGGGCTGCCGGCTCCTGATCGTGGGATACGAGACGGGCGACCCCCAGATTCTGAAGAACATCAAGAAAGGCGCCACCGTCGAGATGGCCGAGCGCTTCACGCGCGACTGCAAGAAGCTGGGCCTGGTCGTGCACGGCGACTTCATCGTGGGGCTGCCGGGCGAGTCGCGCCAGACCCTGCGCAACACCATCGATTTCGCCAAGCGTCTCGACTGCGAGACCGTCCAGGTCTCCATCGCGCACCCCTACCCCGGCACCGAATTCTACGATCACGCCGCCCGCAATGGGCTGCTCTCCATCGAATCGATGACCGACGAGGGCGGCCACCAGCTTCCCAAGGTGATTTATCCGGGCCTGGACCGCGCCGAACTGGTGGACTGGGTGGAGCGCTTCTACGGCGAGTATTACTTCCGTCCGCGCGTGATCTGGCGCGTCGTGCGGAAGTCGCTCTGGAACGGAAGCGAGCGCCGCCGCCTTTACAAGGAAGCCCGCGAGTACCTGGCGCTGCGCTCGAAGCGTAAGCAGTTCGTGGCCGCGCACAAGCACGGCTCCGCCGCGCTGGGCGAGGAGGCGCGCTAGTGGCGCGCATCGCCCCACGGTCATGACCTCGGACCTCCGGCTGAAGACGCGCCTCTTTACCGTCATCGTCGTCCTCGCCAACGTGTTCGGGAACGCGCTCATGAGTTTCGGCGTCCGCCGTCACGGCGGCACCCTGGGCTCCTCCGTGCTTGAATACCTGAGCGTGATGTTCAACCCCTATGTGGCCTCCGGCATCTGCCTGCTCATCGTCTGGATGCTGGCGCGCATGGCGCTGTTGAGCTGGGCCGACTTGAGCTACGTGCTGCCGGTTACCTCGATCGGCTACGTCCTCACCGCCGTGATAGGCCGCGTGTTCCTGGGCGAGCAGGTGAGCGCGCGGCGCTGGCTCGGAACCCTGCTCATCGTGGCGGGCACCGCGCTGGTGGGCTCGACCGCAGTGCGCACGCACGACGCGCCCGCCCGCGAGAAGCTGGTGGAGACCGCCCGATGAAGTGGATCCTGGTTGCGACGATCGTGACCGCCACGGTGCTCTGCGACGCCTTGCAGACACTCGGCGTGCGGCGCCACGGCGAGATCCACGACTTTCGCCCGGGCGCTCTCCGGCGGGCCGGGGCGGCCCTGGCGCGCAACGGGTACGTCATCCTGGCGGTGGCGCTGATGGCGGTTTCCTTCTTTGCCTTCCTGACCTTGCTCTCTTTGGCCGATTTGAGCTTCGCGGTGCCGGCGACCGCCGCGAGCTACGTGATCGAAACCTTTGTCGCCAAGTACTTTCTTAAGGAACAGGTGGCGTGGCGGCGCTGGAGCGGCGCGGCGCTGGTCGCCTGCGGCGTGGCGCTCCTGGCACTGTGACCTACCTACTGCTGGTGTTCGGCGCGGCGGCTGCCGTCTACCAGTTGCTGGCTCTGGCCGCCGCGTTGCGACAGGCTCTTCGGCCGGTCAAGGTGAGCGCGTTCCGTCCTCCGGTGTCCATCCTCAAGCCCCTCCACGGACTGGACCCCGGCTTCTATGAGACCGTCCGTTCGCACGCGGTCCTCGAGTATCCGGAGTTCGAGATTCTGTTCGGCGTGAGCGATCCCGGCGACCCGGCGATCGGCGAAATCGAGCGGCTGCGGGCGGAGTTTCCGGGCGTGGCGATCCGCCTGATCCGCAGCGAGGCCGCTACTCCAAACCGCAAGGTAGGGGTTCTGGCGGACCTGGCGGCGGCGGCGCGCTACCCGATCCTGGTGGTCAACGACAGCGATATTCGCGTCGCGCCGGACTACCTCGCGCGCGTGGTGGCGCCACTCGAGGAAGCGAACGTGGGAATGGTCACCTGCCTTTACCGCGCTCGCGCCCGCACCCTGCCCGGCCGCTTCGAGGCCCTGGGCATCGCGACCGATTTCGCGCCCAGCGCGCTGGTGGCGCCCCTGGTGGGCGTCTCCGGCTTCGCCCTGGGCTCGACCATGGCCTTCCGGGCGGAAGACCTGGCGCGCATCGGCGGCTTCGCCTCGATCGCCGATTACCTCGCGGACGATCATCGCCTGGGCCGGCGCATCGGCGAACTCGGCCGCCGCGTGGTGATTTCGGCGTGCGTCGTCGAGACCACCGTGCCGGACGCGCACTGGGGCGAGATGTGGCGCCATCAGGTGCGCTGGGCGCGCACCATCCGCCTCTCGCAGGGTGGCGGCTACCTGGGCCTGCCACTGGCGAACGCAACGCTGTGGGCGGCGCTCCTCGCGGCCGGTGGGCTGTGGCGGGCGGCGCTGGCGCTGTTCGCGCTGCGGCTGGCAGCCGGCCTGGTGACCGCGGCGGGCGTGCTGCGAGACCGCCAGTCGCTGGCGTGCGCGTACCTGCTCCCGTTCCGCGACCTGGCGGGTCTGGCCATCTGGGCCGCGGGCCTGTTCGGCTCGACGGTCGTCTGGCGCGACGCGAGCCTGAAACTGGACCGGAAGGGCCGCATCATGGTGGACTCGCGGGTTGAAATCTCCCGCCAGACCCGCTAGGCTGGGTGCTGGACCTTTTTCACACCCTGCGCGCCCGTAGCTCAGTTGGATAGAGCGTCTGGCTACGAACCAGAAGGTCGGGTGTTCGAGTCACCCCGGGCGCACCACTAAATCAATAACTTACAAGCAGTCGGGCGAAAAACAGCCCACCCATTCACCCACCCAGACCAGATTTGCCCGATTGGCCGCAGCCGTGTACAGTGCGGTCATGGCGACTGTGGTCAGTCCCAAACACCGTGCCGAGCCAGAGCGGAGGGCCCCCCTCGACTTTGACATCAGGACCGTCGGAAGAAGGTTGCCCCGAGTCGACGCCCCGGAGGGCTGGGTCAAAAGAGTCGAACGCGCCCGAGAGGGAAGGGTTTGGGTCGGTTACTTCCACGTCTGGGAGATGGCGGCGGACGGCCGACGCTTGCGGCGCAAGAAGGAGAAGACCCTCGGCCCCGCTACCAAGCCGAGGTATGACGCACTCAAGAAGCTTGCTGAGTACATTGGAGAGTACACCGGCAGGCTGGTGAAGCAAGGCGAATCGATCGCCACCTTCGCCGAGTTGTGGAGGGCCTTCTGCGCAGTGAAATCCGGTCAGTGGTCGAAGAAGACCAAGGAAAACCTGGAATGCCTTTTCGCGAAGCACGTCATTGCCGAGATCGGAAATCGGAGAATGCGTGAGTTGACCCTAACCCCGCTACAGTTGCTACTGAACAGGCTCGCGGAAAACGGATTCAGTAGATCGGTTGTGGCCCACATTCGCACGTATATAAGGTCGTGCTTTGAATACGCAGTCGATGAGGATCTGATCCCCAAGAGCCCCGCGCGCAAGCTCGTGATGCCCAAGATCCGCAAGAAGCCTTGTGAACGGTTCCTGAGCGTCGAAGAATTCCGTGCCTTGTTGTTTCAGGCCGCTCCTCGTGAGCATCTGGTATTGCGGATCCTCGCCGTGTGCGGGTTGAGACCAGCCGAGGCCCTGGTTCTGCGCATCGACGATTTCGAGGGTTCCCAACTCCGAATTGACGAAGCTCTCAAAGAACGTCAGGCGGGCGAAGACCGGATCGGGGACACGAAGACTGACGAAAGCGACAGTTTTGTTCCGGTGCCTCCTGAACTTGGACGCGAGATCGAGGCGTGGATTGCGACGCATCCACGCCGCCACGATCCGCGCGCTCTTCTCTTTCCGAGTTCGTCCGGAACTGCGCTCGGCGTAGGGAACTATCTCAGACGGTATCTGAAGCCGCTGGCCGAGGAGGCTGGCGTACACGGCTTGACCCACCAGGCATTCCGGCGCACGTCTTCCACATATATTCAGGCTTACGCAAGCGTCAAAGACATGCAGCGCCACCTGCGGCACACGGATCCCCAGACTACCCTGAAGCACTACGCAAAGGTCATTCCCGAGAGCCTCCGTGCGGCAGTCGCCGCTCTGGACGACAAGATCACTGGTACGCCAGGCTCAAAGTAGCGGCTCGTTCGTGTCCACCGGGCTCATGCCCTCCGACGGCGGCTACAGGTCCCGCGCCTATGTGCCACTGCACACCTGACTGACAGACTCGTACGCGACGCAATCCCAGGGCCCAAGTTGCTCAGGAGTGATCAACGCATGAGTTTTGATGTATTCACGCTGGTGAGGTATATAGAGTTCAGAACAGTGATCACCCAATACAGGGAGGCGAGTGGATGCAACATTCAAACGAGATCGCCCCGGGTTCCGGGTTGTCGGCCTTTGACGCCGAGACCAAGCCAATTCGGCAGCTAATCAAAGCAAGAGATGTGGCGAAGAAACTGGGGGTGAGCATTTCCTGGGTTATCCAGCACGCTTCTGGCAAGCGTAGGCCCTACCTTCCGGCGGTCAAGATGGGGCCGGGCAGGAGCCCGTTGCGATTCGATCCGCACGACGTCGAGGAGTTCATAGACGACTGTCGGTGTGTAGCCGGCCAGCTAGCGAGGCTCAGCACGATGAAATCGGCCCCCAGCCATCTCATGCATAAAGCGCAGGATTGTTTCCGCGGGCATGACCCTGATGTCCGATAGCGCTCAGAATGTTCTTCAGGTCGCCGCAAGTCGTCTCTGTCTCGGGCAACTCGATGAACGTGCCGTCGCCGTGCGAAGGGCGGGGAACCGTGCGATGCGGTCCGGGCGCGTGCGCGAAGAAGGCGGTTTGCCGTGACATCGTTCGCGTGCCGCACTGCTCCGGTCTGTCCTTCAAGTGAGCACGGCGTTCCTGAGGAAAGGGCGGCCGGAGAGGCGATCCGCCGGCACAGCGACCACATCGAACGCTGCGACCGTGTGATCGAAGCAGGTGAGAGGGGCGTGCCGCTCAGAGATGTGGTGGAAGCCCTCGGTCTGCGGTGCGAACTGGAGGAGAGCCGGACCGAGATCCTCAACCTGACGACGACCGACAAAAAGCGAGCTCGACCAGAAGGCGGGGCTGATCGTGGACCTGTCCCGGCGGGTGGACGAGGTCGTGCGGAAGCAGTTCAGTCACGGCGGATGCGCGCCACGGATGCGGCCTACCACAACCCGACTGGCATCGTCGTGCACGGCAATACTCGTAATCACCCGCTCAATTACGGCGTGGCTCGGCTCAACGGACACGGTGGATTTCCGCCCGGACTGGACGGAACGAATGATCTCGAAGGTGTTCGCCTGCGAACCGCCGTGCACCTGGAACGGGCACAACACGGTGCTGTTCAAGAGGCTGCTGGAAAGCGCCGGCGCGGCCGGACGCGTACCTAGTCACGGTGCCGGCGGAGCAGACCGGCGGTATCGAAATGCACGGCGCCAGTCCCTGGTTGCACTCGGATGTGCAGATGATCTCGTTCAGCGAGGGCGGCGAGCAGCAGGAGGTCATGCTGGTGATGCCTCCATACACCTGGATCAGGGGCAGCCTGGGCACCTTCTTCCTGGAACCAAGGCGGCAGAAACCGTGGACGGCACGGCTCGTGCTGTCGCCCGGTAGCTAAGAAATGGGATACGTTAAGGGCACGATCGACCTCGGTTCGCGACAGGACGCGGTCCTATTGCAGCAGGTGCTCAGGTCGCGGCACGTGACTCACGACCAGCTCTGGCAGTTCTTCCAGATCCAAGCGCAGGAGACGCGACAGCGGATCTTCAATTGGCGCGTGTCACGGTTGGTGCGCCATGGTCTTGTCGTGCGGACGAGTGCGGCGTCTCAGAGTCGGACCTGGGTGTACACGATCAGCGACAGTGGTGCGGCTTATCTCGCCGGCCAGGGCGACGGAGCGGCACTGGTGGCAGGAAGGGCCGTCAAGCAGCAAGATGATCGGGCGGTCCTGCATTCGCTCGACCTGAATGAGGTTCACCTGAAGCTCATGCGCACCGGGGAACTGCGGCGATGGAAGTCGGAGCTTGAGATCGTTTGTCTGAACGAATTGACCGGCTTCGGTTACGCGAAAGACTACGATGCGGTCGTGACGGTCGCCAGCGATGCGCAGGACGCGACGTTCGCGCTCGAGTACGAGAGGCATCCGAAGGCAGCCGACCGGTACTGGCAGATCCGGAAGGCGTTGGAGAAAGAGCGGCACGTGGGCTGTTTCCTGTACCTGACGCAATCGTACGAGTTGCTCAGCTACTTGGCCGGCTTCTACGACCGATGCGCCAAGGCGGTGTACTTCGGCATCCTGAGCGACTTCCAAGAGCACGGATTGTGCGCCAGAGTCCTGGACCATTGGCGTACATCTTCGGTTCCCCTCAGCACAGTATTGGCCGCCCATGGCCGCTGAATGCGCGGCACGACTTCCTGACGACTTCCCATCGACTTCCTGACGGCTTCCCGACGACTTCCCCAACGGTCTCCTAAGTGGCTGCAAAGAGGGCGGTTGTCGATTGACTACCGTCTGTTTGTGGCTGTTTTTGATGCCTGAATGTGAGCGGCGGGAGTTTGCGCTACGGAAGAAAGGTCTGGACCTTGCCGAGGTAGAGAGGAATGTCGGACGGTACGTGTTCTCCACCACAGACCTTGACCGGTCCGATGGCATGGTCCGTGGCGAGATCGGTTCCGTGGTCACCGTCGAGCGCGGCGATGAATGCCTGCCAGTCGTTCTGATTGGAGACGAGCTTGGCGTGGTCCAGATGAACGGAGATGAACTCGTGTACGAGAAAAACGGCGACCTCGGCGTGGCGGCGCCGCGCCTCGATGAGAGTGCCGGCTGTGGCGTGGAGGAGTTGGCAGCGCAGTGACCTGGTGCGGAGACCTGGCTCTGCGTTGAAGAGGGCGCGAGTGAGAGCGGCAATTCGTGCCGGCACATTGGAGCCGGGCACAGCTTGCCCGCGCTCGTAATACTCGCCGACGAAGTGATCGCCGAACGGCTCGTCCGCTTTGGCCTCTATGCTAACGAGGAGTTTCCGGGAGCCGGTGGTGCCGAGGATGACGAGGTCGGCATTTCTGTGTTCGCCACCAAAACGGTCAAGTGGGATGACGCACTCGGGATAGGCGTCGGTCAGGACGAGGTCACCAGTGGGAAATGGCCGCCTCAGGAACGACAGGAGCTCTTCAGGCGGCGAAGCAGTTGGCGCTCTGAACCACGAGTTGGCGAGTTCCTTCGCACTCCTGTAGTCCTTCCAGTGCCGTGCGCCCTGCTTCGGCGGAGCCTTGGCGAACCAGTCGTCGACGGACAGGATCTCCTGTCCGCTCTTGCTCAAGATGCGCACCTCTGGAAAGTCTGCCAGTTTGCCGGAGGCCACCTGGGGCAGGAAGAGGTTCAGACCGAGGCGAGAAATCCAAACGAAAGGAGATGGTATGACGCAATCCGCGTCGAATGGAGCGACCGCTACGCCCGTGAGTGGGCAAGCGATGCGCGCAGGTTTGGCGTCTTTGTTGGCACCGGATCGATTGCAGGAGGTTATCGCGGCGCTCGAAACGCCGTTCGATCCGACGCACATCAAATGGCGTGTGACAAACACGGTGACGACCGGCAGCCGCAATGGGCCGGTCTTGCGTGGTCAGGTGCTGGCGTACGCGGACCCCCGCGCGTACACCAACCGCTTGAACGCGGTCTTCGGACCCGCGGGATGGACGCGCGATTACAGGGTCCAAGTGGTTCAGAACTTCGAGCGCAAGGAGCGTGGGGCAACGCAGAGGACAATCACGGCCAAGATCGTGGTGACGTGTAAGCTGACAATTCATGGCTTCGGTGCTCACACCGGCCTGGGCGAGGAGTGGGCCGATAACGAGAACGCCGGGACGGCGGCGGAGGCCCAGGCGTTCAAACGGGCGTGTTCGTGCTTCGGGCTTGGCCGCTACCTGTACGACCTGGAGGGTCAATGGATGGACCTGGACGAGCACAAACGGCCGCTGCAGACGCCGAGACTGCCCGCTTGGGCGGTGCCGAATGGCCAGAACGGCCAGCATCAGAGGGCGGAGCACCCCGCCAATGGCCAGCCGAAACGGGGCACTAACGGCGCGGCCAACAACGGCAAGGGTGGTCTATATCGACAGGAGGTGCTCGACCAAGTGAAGAAGTTGTGTGCGACTGTCGGCTTCAGCCTGTCGAAAAGCGCCCTGCGGACGGTCGCCAATACCGAAGACCCCGAGAAGATTCGCGACATGGCTAAGCTCACCAACGTGTTCGCGCGGCTCCAGGACTTGGCGCGTGGTGTGGAGCGCCTGCGGACGGCGGCGTCCAGGGCGGGCAACGCCAGATACGCGGCGCTGTGTCGTGAGCTGACCCTGGCGAGCGAGTCGGTCGACGACATCCCTGATCGGCGAACGCTCCGGCGGCTGGTGGAGACGTTAGAGGCCGAAGCGACTAGTGTCCCGCCGCAGTAGCGAACGCATGAGCCCAGGCATCATGAGAGGCCAGTCCTACTTCTCGATTGCGCCGGACTTCGAGAAGATGACTGCGGCGCCGTGCCAATCGTGCCAAGCCCACGTCGCAAAAGACGACGCAGGTCGGCCCAGAACCGAGCTTCCACTGAACTCATAGAGGAGCGATGTGCCGTCCCCCAGGATCAGCATCCACTTCGACTGAACAGGCGCCCGCCAACTGCGGGCTTAAACGTTCCAGCAGTGCTCCAAAACCGTGGGCCTGGTATTGCTCCCGAAGCCGCAGTTCAGCCTGCCCGCTCAAGGACCGATCCGTCACAAAGCGCAGCTCGAGACTGACTTCCGGGTGTTCGGAGGCGTACTGGTATATCCAGGCATCTTTCATCTGGGTCTCAAAACGGCCTATGCTTTCCAAGAAGCGATCCGGGCCGGCTGGCTGGCCGTCCTCGTATGGCAGGTTCATTCCAATTCTGATGTTCCCCGGCAGACTCGGATCCTTGAGTTTCGCGTCCCAGGTCGTTCCGACCGAGTCACGGTTTGCGATATCGCCAACGTCGAAGGTGCCGATAATGACGATCGCCGACTTTAGAATTCGATACCGTGCCTGAACTCGCCGGTACGCTTCTCCCAGCTTGGCTTCGCTGCCGAGCTGGTCCCACTGATCCCTGATCTCCCGCAGTACCTGCTCGGCGACGACGTAGCGCAGATCCGAACCCAGGAGTCTCCCCTTGTTGGGGAAGCGCTCCGGAAGCATTTCACCAATGCATTGACCAATGAGAGCGTCGTAGCTATCGAACCTTCGGCCATCGGCCGTCACCGCTAGCGGAACCATGAACTGTTTCTGGCTGGTCGACTCGATCGTCCAGGGACGCGATCCGATTCTGATCTCGACTCGAACGGCTGGATAATCGTCCGTCCAGATCGAGTCCCGGTACCTGCGCATGGCGCGTTCAACCAACTCAAGGTTCTCAAAGGAACGCCGGAACAGCGCGGCTTGCTGGCCTGAATAGGCCTGCTCATGCGGCGCGACATCGTTGAGCAGCGCCTCCTCAGCGTTTTTCTCTAGCCACTTCTGGTCAATGCCCAGCGCACTGAGAGTGTACTCGCGTGGTCCTTTGGATGTCAGGTCAATGATCTGTTGGACAAGCCCGCACGAACCCCGAGTGTCCTGCGGGTTCTGCTCACATGTGAACGACAGAACCTTCTGGGTCGAACGCATCCGTGCAGATCGCCCGAGCCACTCGCCGCTGGATTCAATACGGACAACGGCCCTGTCTGAGGCCGACGACAAGCAACACGCCAGAAGCAGAAGGGCTGCCGAGATTCGAATTCTGTTCATGGCCGCGAAAGACAGCTTATCTCATTCGGGAGGACTTCGCGGCCGATGCCCCAGACATTCGCAGAAAGGAAAGCCACCCATGACCATCAATGGACTAAGCGTCAATGAAGTGCTGCGTCTTCAGGACCCGGACGCGAAGCGTCTGGGCCTGGACCGGCTGGATGAGGACAAACTGATCCTGGCGTTTGCCCGCTGGGCCGAAGCCCATCTGAAAAGGTGGGTGGACTACGCCAGGGGCGCCCTGCTGCTCCTGATGGTGCCGGGCGATCCGGAGTCGGGGGCGTTCTACATTTACGACCGTGCCCGGCAAGCATTCTTCCTGGTGGACCAGGGCCACACGCCGCGCTACGGCGGGTACGGGCTCCAGGAGTTCGACCAGATGGCCGAAGCGTGCGGCCTGAAGGCGCTGGCGCGGAATCCGCGAGCGCTCGCCACGGCGCCGCGAGGAGGCTTTTGAAAAGAGCCGGCGGCAGTATATAGATGATGCAGGGAGGTATCCGCGATGGACCACCGGTTGCCCGCCACGCTCGAAATGGCCCGGGAGTTCACCGCCCTGTTTGTGAACCGCCGGGCCTGCACAGTCCAATCCACCCGGCCGCACCCCGAGACCGGCCGCCATTACTACTACCGGCCCAAGCCGAAGGACGGCGGCCTGCCAACGGAACTGACCCCCGAGACCGTGCGCAGCCACATGGCCGGCGAACTCACCATCGGGCTCTACGCCATCAACCCTGAGACCCAGAGGTCCAAGTGGGTGGCGATCGATGCCGACTGCAAGACGGCGCTTGAAGACCTGATCCGAGTGCAACGGCAATTGCAGGAGGACGGCGTTGAGGCAGCCCTCGGGAAATCCAGCCGCGGAGGGCACCTGTGGAGGGGCCACGAGACGACCGAGCCTAATGGCCGGGGGAGAACGGCGGCGCATCGAGCGGCGCCTGCGGGAAGCAGGGATCTGGTGCCATCCGGAAGTGTCAGTGCAGTATCAGAGGCTGGCACAGCGGGCCGTGCTTCGTGGCGTCGAGTCGGGAGGCGCGACAAAGGAGATCGGACGGTACGTCACGTTCTGCGACGGAAGCGGAGGGCAACTCGGCTGGCTCCAGCCGATCGACTCGATTGGCTCCAATGGGCGCCACGCAATGTCATCGAGGCACTGCCGGTCAGAGCGAACGATGATTGGCAGGAATGGGTTGACCTTGAGACCTGCAAGTTCATCAACAACGGTTTGGCTGAGCACGCCACGCGGATCCCGGGCGACTCTATGCCTTGGCCGTAGCGCCGCCCTGGGGCTCCAGGGACAGCTTGAAGGAGATCGAGAGATGCGTCGCGAGGCTTGGATTCCGGGGTGTGCAGCAAGCGGCACACTACGGAGAGCTCGAGACCGGTTGGCGCCAGTCCGTTCCTTCCGCACACACGGAGAACGGTGCGATCAGTTTGCCCGCACGTACGCCGTCCGGCAGCGTGCCGGTTTGCGAAGGAGAGTCCCGCAGCCCGTTTCCCCATCGTGTTTCGACAGGCGCCGCTTCAGTTCGTGGCGGGCACGCATCAATCTGGATTTGGCGGCGGGAGTGCTGATTCCCAGTTGCTCGGCGATATCGCGCATGGCGAACTGATGGAGATCCCGCATGATGAGAGCCTGGCGCAGCAGGACCGGAACCTTGCGGATTTCATCGTTCACAAGCTGCGAGACCTCGCTGTCGCCCACTGTTTCCTCGGCGAGCGCCTCCTGATCGATCACTTCCAGCCGGAAGGAACTGTCGGAGTGGAACACCTCGTCTATCGATACCATCCGCGCACCCTGCCGCTCACGGATCCGCATCAGGCACTGATTGGATACGATGCGGCTGATCCATCCCCCAAAGCTTCCGGACCCCTGGAATTGGCCGAGACACTTCCACGCCTTGGCCCACGTGTTCTGCACCTCATCTTCGGCATCGCTATGATTCCGCAAAATCGAAAACGCCTTGGCCAGACAGAACCGCTGGTGACGCTCAATGAGCCGCTCGAACGCGTCGGCGTCGCCCATCTTCGCCGCCGCAACCAACGCCTCGTCGGGGGGCTGTGCCGGGGCGCGTGAAGCTGCAGGATCGTCGGCTACGTTGAACAATGGCTGAGGAACTGACCACTCGGTGAAGCTGATTGCAGGGGCTGCCATATTGCATCTCCATGAACAAAGGATTCCGGTCGGGCCGTGCCCCGTAGAGCACTTTGTTGGCCCCTCCAGCGTTCTGAACTAAGCGAATGAAAGCAGAAGACTTACGTGGCGTTGTCCCTGAGGAGGACTGCGTCGAGTTGCCTGAGAAGAGGCAGAGTAGCCTGCCGGGATCATCCAGGTTAGGGAATCTTTTTGTCGGAACCCACGGGACCGGGGGCCAGTTCCGCCGGCGGTGGGAGCCCGGCGTGACGCCGAGGGCGTCGGATAAGTTGAGCCGCTCACTACCCGAATGCATCTGTCGTCGTGGTCACCGCGGAAACTGTCGCGGCGGCCCGCACCCGGATGGCTTACGCGCCACAAACCCTGAACCTGGCCGGATCCAACGCACCGCCCACGGCTGACGGGCGTGCCCCTCGGCGCACCGCCGCCACGGACGAGAGCGAAGGATTGCAGAAAACCCAATGACTACGTTCCACATCACCCTGATCGTCGTTCTCCTGTTCGCCGGAATGCTTTCATGTCTGGAAATCGGCCTCTGGCTCGGGAGGAGGGGCGCGGAAGGCGCAGGCAAGGCATTCGGCCCCCTGGCGGGCGCCGTCTTCGCCTTAATGGGGCTGCTGCTTGCGTTCACGTTTTCCGGCGCAGCCACGCGCTTCGAGGCGAAGCGCCAGTTGATTGTGGCTGAGACCAACGCCATCGAAACCGCGTATCTGCGCATCGATCTGCTGCCCCTCCCCAGGCAGGAGCCGCTGCGCGAGAGCTTCCGCCGGTATCTGGATGCCAGGCTGGCCTTCTACCGCAAACTCGGGGATTCGGACGCCGCCAAGACCGCCATGGCCCGGGTCACCGCTCTGCAACGGGACATCTGGTCCCAGGCCGTTATTGCCGGCCGGGAAGGGGCCTCGGATCCGGCGGCCGTCTTCGTCCTGTCATCGCTGAACGCGATGATCGATATCACGACCACCCGGACGGCAGCGTTGCAGATGCATCCGCCGGCCATCGTTTTCGCGCTCTTGGCAGTGCTCCCCATGATCTGTTCCTTGCTGGCTGGATATGATGTCGCCGGCAAAGGCCGCAGTTTGATCCACATGCTGGGCTTCGTGGTCATCCTGACGATCACCATCTACGTCATCCTCGACTATGAGTACCCACGGGCGGGGTTTTTCATCAGTCTGGACTCCGCGGACCAGCTACTGGTCAACCTTCGGCAGAGCATGAACCACTGAGACAGGACAAAGAAGCTCGAATCAGTCGCCTCAGAGCACGATCTTAACCAGCTTCGTCACCACCTCTTCGAGCGAAAAGACTGTCAACGCCAACGGGAGAAGAGGCGCGGCCGTGGCTCCTGCAAGCCGTCCGATGTCTTTGATCCCGAAGGGCACCAGGCGCATTTCGCGAGTAACCAAGTAGCTGTTTCCGAGGTCGGCCAGCGACTGGATGTCCCCCGTACCGAGCAGTTCGCCCATATCCGGAGCGCCGCCCCGGATCCACTTCTCCTCGAACCCGAACACGTATCGATTGGCCAGCAAGCCGTATTCGGCTGAGCCCTTCCGCTTGGCGCGATCCATCATCGGCGTGTACATGACCAGCGGGCCGAGGACGAACAGCACCATGGCACCGATCAGCCCGGCTGCCTGCACCTTGAATGAGACCAGACTCTGTCCCTCATAGAGGACCCGGCTGGCAATGAATCCCGACAGCAAGGCGCCTTGGGCAAAGAGAATTGGCCCAAAGGCGTAGGAGGTTGTGCCCAGAAAGCCGATCCCGCCGGCCCGATCCGGATGGGCGGCGGTGAGGTGCAGGTTCAGCCGTCGAAACCTGCCACAGAAGCCGGAACCAGATCGCGAGCCGCATGTACCAGCGCAACAAAATGAACTGAAACACCGGGATACTCACCAAGGCATACCAATGCCCGGCTGGCGTGAGATGCAAGCCTGTCGCATCCGGCGTCGCATACCAGGTTGCCACTCCCACGGCGATCTGGCTCCGCCAGATCCACAGCCCCAGCGTATAGACCAGGACCAGCAACATCACTTCCAGGGCGACGGAATTGCGCGCGCGCAGCGCTGAGCTGACTGCGGCATTGAACCTAGGAAAGTCGTCGGCCACCACGATGCGCCGTTCCACAAACCGCCGTACCGCGGGGCTAACCCGCCGATGGACCACGAGTTCCGCGATGATGAGCATCGGCAGGGCGACCAGGAACCGCGCGTGCGCCTCGGCGTCATACAGAAAGGGAATCCTGACGGCTCCGCCCAAGGCGCGGCCATTGAGCAATGACAGGAACAAGAGTGGCAACCAAGCTAATCCCGTGATCACCAGGATCCGGCGGCGCAGAAGCTCCAGGGCATCCCCGGACAGAAGCGTTCGCCGGAACAGTTGAAACAGGGGCCCGCCCAGGACCATTGAAAAGTCAGGCGTCGCCGGTGCTGAGTCGGCCGGCGCCGCTGAGTCGTGTTGAGTCATTTCAAGAATCTCCTGCAGATCACCGAGACGCCGCACGACGCGCCCGGGAACGAGGTGCCGCTCATCCGCTACTTCTTGCCCGCGGGCTTGGCTTTGTCGCTGAGATGAATCACCGCGGCCGCGGCGTTGAAGCGCACGACGTCGTTCTCGTCATCCAAAAGAGGAGTTATGTCCTTCAGCATGGAAGGGTCGTTCCTCTTCGCTATTGCGTCCACAACCGCTGCGCGGACGAGCCACTTCGGATCCTTTGCCGCGGTCGCCAGCGCCCCGGCCGATTTTGGATCCGGATCGGCGGCGAGCTTCGAGGCGGCCGCGGCCCGGACGGGGGATACCGAGTCCTTCGTAGCCGCCTTGAAGACCCCGTAGCCAATGCCTCCGAATGGAATGAATCCAATACCCTGCTCAAAGCCCAGCTTGGCGAGGGCCTTGGGGTCCTTCAGCATCTTCATCTGTGATTGGACCAGGGCATCGCCGCTCTTTTTCTGGCCGGTCAGAACGGCGTAGTAGACCGCGTAGCCGGTCGGATCTTTCATCACGAACAGCGCGTTCGCGGCGGCAAAAACCACGCTCGTCTCGGGGTCGTTGATGGCGGCCTTCAGCTTCGGAATGGAGCCCGTGGCGCGCATCTCGCCCAGCGCAGCGGCAGCGGCGGCGCGAACTTCTTCCTTATCGTCCTTGAGCGCCGTTTCCGCGATCGATTGAGCGCGGGCGTCTCCGGAAACGATCCCCAGTGACTGGATGGCCTGGCCCCTCTTCTCGTAACTCTTGTCCTGGGCGGCGCCCGACAGGATTGTCCAGGCCTTCTCAACCGGCGTTTGGGCTTGCAGGCAAACGGTGCAAACCATGAATGTCAGAACTTTCAGCGTTGTCACAAATGTGCCTCCTAGAACTGGTAGCGTGCGGCGCCATGCGCGGCGACGTCGGCGGACCTGCTTGCACCCTGGCAAGCACCCGCCACAAGGATGAAGACCGTCCAGCCGCTGACTCAGAATATCTGGCGCCGGCCCGGCACACCGCGGACTCACGCCCTCATTCCGCGTTTGGCGCCCCAGCCGATTGCTGGCGCGTCAAAGCCTGCCGGATCGACGCGATCAGATCGGCCGACCGGTAGGGTTTCCGCAGGAAACGCTCGACTGCCCTTCCCAGGGACGCGGCGGCCATAGCCTCGCTATACGCGCTGGCTACGATCACTTTCATCTCGGGTCTCAAACGGCCGGCTTCTTCCAAGACCTCGCGGCTCGGAGTTCCGGGCAGAGAGAGATCCATGAGGAGCACGTCGATACGGCCCTGGTACGATCGGATCATCTCCATGGCGGCGGATCCGTCCTTTGCCTCCAGGACTGAAAAACCTGCCTTGCGGATCATCTTGGCGGTGGCCTGCAGCAGGAACTCTTCATCTTCCACCGTTAAGATGGTCGCTGCCGGGGATTGAGGGGCATCCTGCCTGGCTGGAGCGACGGCGACCTGGGCCACCCGGCTGGCTGCCGCGGCACAAGGCAGCAATATCAGAAATGTACTGCCCGCGCCGGGCGCGCTAGTCAGACGGATGGCTCCGCCGAGACTCCGCACGATCCCTTGGACCACCGCAAGCCCGAGGCCGCCGCCCGCGGACTTGGTACTGTAGAACGGATCGAAGACCTTGGCTTGCGCCTCCGGCGAAATGCCCCGGCCATTGTCGGAGACCTCCAGTTGCACGTAGTCGCCCTCAGCCAGGCGTTCCGAGGCTGTCACGGGCGAGTCCCGGCCCACCAGGACCCGCCTTGTGGTCACCCGGATTACTCCATCCCGATCTCCTATCGCCTCCGACGCGTTGGCGACGAGGTTCATCACAACCCGCTGAAGTTGGCCCGCCGTGGCGTGAACGGCCGGAAGCTTCTTTCCAAGATCGGTTTCCAACACTGCGTGCTTCGACACCGAAACTTTGATCAGCTCGAGCATCTCCTCCGTGGTCCGCGAAACGTCGACCGGTCCGAGAGTCTCGCTTTCCTTCCCGGCATAGATCATCAACTGGCGGACGATTTCGCAACCGCGGATGGCCACTGCCCGGATTCGCTGGAGCTCTTCTTTGGGAGTCGAACCGGCGGCAAGCTCCGCCAGAGCCAGTTCCGACTGGCCCAGCACCGCGCCCAAAAGGTTATTGAAATCGTGGGCGATGCCGCTGGCGAGCGTTCCCACGCTTTCCAGTTTTTGCGTAGCAAGAATTTCTTCATGCCGCCGCTTGAGATCGGTGATGTCGATGCACGATCCGATGTAGCCGACAAAGCCGCCGCGCTCCAGGCGTGGAGCGCCGCTCTCCAGCAGCCAGCGGTACTCTCCATCCGCCCGCCGCAGCCGGTACTCTATCTGAAAAGCGCGGTGCGCGGACAAGGAAGAGAAGTAGGTATTCAGGTAGTTGTCCAGGTCACTGGGGTGTACTCCCTCGGTCCAGCCGTCGCCCAGTTCCCGCTCCATGGCATGGCCGGTAAAAGCCAGCCACGCCTGGTTGAAAAAGGAGCGGCTTCTGTCGCCGCCGGAGACCCAGATCATCACCGGCGCCGTGTCCGCCATGATTCTGAAGCGCTCTTCGCTCTCGTGCAGTGCGGCTTGGGCACGCTCCTGGCGCTCCGTAACGTCCTCGATGCCGAGGAGAATCTGCTGCAGGCCTTCGAGCCGGCGCGCGCTCAACACCAGGGTTCTTTTCCCGATGAACGGAAACTCGCTCTCGATCTCGACCTGCCGGATCGATTCCTGATCCGGCAGAATGCGCTCCAGCGCCTCTCGAACACCCGGTGTGCCCCAGCAGCCGTTTGAAACCGAATAGAAGGGGAGGCCTTGGGCGTCACGGGGGGATATCCGGAACATGCGATAGAACGCCGGGTTCGCGGTCTGGATCCGCAGCTCCATATCCAGCACCACCAGCGGCGCCGCCACTGCTTCAACAATCAGCATGGCGAAATCGCGCGCTTCGACCAGGGCGGCGTTGTTCGACACCAGCTCCGCGTTGACCGCAGCCAGTTCTTCGTTGGTGGATTGCAGTTCTTCTTTCGCTGTCTCCAGCTCCTCGTTCAGGCTTTGCAGTTCCTCGTTGGCGGAGGTCGCCTCCTCGACTGCGCTCTGGTTCTCGTCCTCCGACCACTCGCGCTGTTCCAGGATCGCCGCCAGCCGCGATCGGGCATCGGCAAGATCCTGCTTCAGTCTTGCGATCTCGGGATCCCTTCGACGGACCCGGGGGCCGGGGTCAATCTCCGGCACGCCCGGCACAGGCTCGAACAGAATCAAGAGAGATCGCGTCCGCGCGTCGCCCAGGGGAAGCGCTTCGATATCTACTTCGCCCCCGGCCGCGTCGCTCTGGTAGGGAACCCGGTCCTTCCGCGCCGCCACGGCGCTTGTCTGGACCTCGCGAACGAGCTTCTCGACTTCCAGGAACAGCCTGGTTTCTGGAATCAGTTTCAAGAGGTTCAAGCTCGCTTTTCCCGCCGGGAAGCTGAGATAGGGAGCAGCCTGGCCGACGATTTCCAGAATCTCCAGAGTCTGGTCCACTACAATGCCAACCCCGTTGTATCTGGACAGCAGCGCACGCTCTGCCTCCCTTCGCAGGTCGATGCCGTTTGCGAGCTGGCCTGGCGGCTGCCCCGGCGCCTTCCAGTGGGCGTCGGCGGCTGGACGGCGGCCCAGGACGCCAACGTAAGGCGAGTGCGGCTTCCCCGCGCTCTCGTTCTTCACGTAAATGCTCCGGGCGCCCTCGACCATCGAAAACCCGTGACCTGACTCCGATTCGGAGGGGCCGAGCACGAGGAACCCGCCCGGCTTCAGCGCGTAATGCAAGAGGGCGATCACGCTCTTCCGGACGCTTCCAAAGAAGATCAGCACGTTCCGGCAACTGATCAGGTCCATCCTCGAGAAAGGGGGATCCCGCAACAGGTCATGCCGGCTGAAGACGCACATCTCCCGCAATGCCTTGCTGACCTGGTAGCCCCCGTCGGCCTTCACAAAATACCGCTCCAGACGATCCGGGCTGACATCCGCGGCCACGGTCCCGGCATACTTGCCGCGCCGGGCCTTCTCGACCGCTATTGAGCTGACGTCGGAAGCGAAGATCTGCATCCGGCAGGCCTGCTTCGTCTGGTTGAGGTATTCGTCCAGCGAGATGGCAATCGAGTAGGCCTCCTCCCCCGTAGCGCAGCCAGGAACCCATATTCGGATCGGGTCGCCGTCGGTCCGGTTTAGAACCAGGCGCGGGAAGACGAGCCTCTTGAGCTTCTCGAAGGATTCCGGGTCGCGGAAAAACTGGGTTACGCCGCTGAGCAGGTCTTTTTGAAGAGCTGCGAGTTCCCGGGGATCCTGCTCGATCTGCTTTCGGTATTCGTCGAGGCTGTCGATGTTGCGCAACGCGAGCCGCCGCACGATGCGGCGGCGGATCATGTTCTCCCGGTAGAGACTGAAATCGACGTCGGTCGCATCGTGCAGGAGTTTGAGGATCGGCCCGAAATCGCCGCTCACTTTCCCGGCCGCACGCAGCGATCCGTCGTTTTCGTCTTCCACGATATAAGAATGATGGCCGAGCCTAGCCAACTCCGCGGCAATGGCCTCGGGCGACAAAACGAGATCGACACACTCGCTCTCGATAGCCGACCGCGGCATACTGTCGAAGCTTGCCGTCGCGGGGTCCTGCGCGAACGTCACTCCTCCGGCTGCTTTCACTGCCTGGAGGCCGGCCGAGCCATCCGTGCCGGCCCCGGAGAGGATGACGCCGATGGCGCGCTCGCCGCACTCTTGCGCAAGGGACCGCAGAAACGCATTGATCGGCATGTGCGAGCCGGGCGACGGCTCGACGCGCGGAGTCATTCGCAGCACGCGGCCGGCGATCTCCAGTTCGGCATCCGGCGGTATCACGTATAAGTGGTTGGGCTCGATGTTAATGCGGTCGGATGCCTGAAGGACCGGAATTGCACTGACCCTCGAAAGGATCTCGCTGAGGTTACTGTGGTGTTTCGGATCGAGGTGCTGAACAAATACGAATGCCATGCCGGTATCGGCGGGCAGATGCGCAAGCAGAAGCTTGCCGGCCTCGAGGCCTCCGGCCGAAGCCCCAATGCCAACCACCGGTAAGGTCATGTCGCGCCCTCCAGGGCCATAGCATCGCCATCCGGCATGCAGTGCTTAGGCGAGTCTATCACAGCACAAACTGTGACTCGGGAGTCCGCAGACCGCATAACCTACGCAGCGCAGGATGATCCGCAAACCGGGGACTGGCTCGAAATTTCGCCGCCTTTGCGAAATTCGTGCCTGTCCTGAGGTTTGCCTTCTGGACAATCCTGCGGCCCGCAATTTGCGCCGCACTCTGGCTGCCGGTCTATCAGGCGTCCGCGGGCGGACCTTCACTCGGGGCCGGGGTTTCCTCCGCTGCGATGGTCGCGTCGTCCTTCGGCCCGCTCAGGCCGAAAAGTCTGGAGAGTTCGCCGGAAAGCCGAAGCAGGGTCTGCGCCGAGGTCTCGATTGCGGCGACCATTTCCCGTTGCTCGGGCTCCAGATTCTCCTGAGAGTATTCCGTCAGATACTCGCACGAGCCGATGATGCTGCTGATCGGGTTCTTAAGCTGGTGGAGGGCGGCGGCCAGGATCCTTGCGGTGTCTTCCTCATGCTTCTTCATCGCCGCGCACCTGGCGACTGCGCCATCGTGGCGGCGAATGAGTTCGTCTCTGGTCATGCGCTCAGCGGCTGACTCGGCCGGCCGGGCACGGTCCACCGTCGCGGGTGTTTCAGAACCGCCCTCGGGTGATGACAATGACGAACCCCCTTTACGCGCGCGGCAACGACTACCGTGGATAGACCGGGGGAGTCGAACGACTGCTCAGCTACGCAGACTCGTCAATGGCGTCCCCAACGGCCGCCGCACCCGTTGCGGCGGGGTGAAGGATGCCGAACTTCTCCAGGCGATACAAAAAAACTTTGCGGCTGAGATTCAGGTAGGCCGCCGCACGCGTCTTGTTGCCATCGAACTTGCGGAGCGCTTTGGTGAGGAGTTCCTTCTCCACCGCCTCGAAGTCCAGGCCCTCCGGTGGAAGCTCGATGCGAATCAGGTCCTCGCAAACCGCCGCCGCCCGCACCGGCGCCGGCAGATCGTCTACCGTGATTTCGTTCCCGTCACACAGCACAATCAGGCGCTCGATGAGGTTTTCCACCTCCCGGACGTTGCCGGGCCAGCGATAGGCGCTAAACAACGGCAGCAGATCCGGCGGCAATCTGAGGCTCGGCCGCGCATGCTCCTGTTTGCCCTTCTCAAAGAAGTGCAGCACGATCTCGACAATGTCGGACGGCCGCTCCCGCAAGGGCGGAATGGCGATCGGCACCACGGCAAGCCGGTAGTACAGGTCCTCTCGAAAAGATCCGTCCTCCACCATGGCTTCCAGGTTTCGGTGAGTAGCGGCGATGATCCGCACGTCAACCTTGGTCGGCGCTGTCGAACCGATCTTGTCGATCTCGCGTTCCTGAATGAGGCGCAGGATGCGAACCTGCAGCTCAAACGGCATCTCCCCGATTTCGTCCAGGAAGACCGTGCCGCCGTCGGCTGCCTCCACCCGGCCCTTCTTGTGATTCATGGCCCCGGTGAAGGATCCCTTCATGTGGCCAAACAGTTCGGATTCAAGCAGCTCCCGTGGAATCGCGCCGCAGTTGATGGTGACCATGGGGCGGCCCTTGCGACGGCTGCGGAAGTGTATCGCTTTGGCCAGCAGCTCCTTGCCGGTACCGGTCTCGCCGGTGATCAGCACCGTGGCATCGGATGCCGCGGCCCGGCCGGCCAGATTGATGGTATGCGCAAAGCGCGGAGAGGAGCCCACGATCTGCTCAAAGCCGTATTTCTGATCCAGGCAGGTACGAAGCAGCCCCACTTCCTGGCTCAGTTGCTGGTGGTCGATGGCGCGCTGCAACAGCCCGCTCAGCTCGTGGTGGTGCAGGGGCTTCGTGATATAGTCGTAAGCCCCTGATTTCATTGCCTCGACTGCGCTGGCGACCGTGGCAAAGGCGGTGATGACGATGACGATCGTCTCGGGATGGTCTACCTTGACCTGCTTCAGCAGCTCGACACCGGACATCCCCGGCAGGTGGAGATCCGTCAGGAGAACATCGTAAGGCGACTCCCCCAGAATCCGCAACGCCTCTTCCGCGCTGGCGGTTGCGGAGGTACTGAAGCCGAGCTTTTCAAGGTGCAGTTGGGTGACCCGCCTGAGGCTGTCATCGTCCTCCACCACCAGTACCTTGCCCGTTGCCATCTCCAAGGTCCCGGCGTAGTGGCAACCACACCGAGAACTCACGTCCTTTCCTGACGTTAACTGTGGCCTCAATTTTACCACCGTGCTGGCGAACGATGTCGTAAGCGGCGGTGAGGCCGGCGCTGGTTGCTTCGGGGCGCGAGTCGAAGAATCGGCTTAGAACCTGGCTGATGAACGATCCTCGGCGTTGATCTCTAACCTCCAGAATGACGCCATCCTCTCCGCGGCGGGCCTTCAGGACTACCTCGTCTCCTGCCGGCGCGGAGTCAACCGCGTTCACCGTCAGGCACCGAACGAGGTTACGGAGCTGATCCGGGTTGCACTGGATGATCGTGAGCTCCGGCGCAATCTCTTTGTGGACCACGATGCCCCGGTCCCAAAGCACGGACTCAACCTCTCTGGCCGCGGCGTCTACGATCGCCACGAGGTTGGCTTCGCGAAACTGCGGCTGCGCGACCGCGGGGGCCCTTTGGAGCAGCCCCGTGATGCTGACGGAGAGACGTCCGCATTCCCTGGAAATGATGTCGGCGAGCTCCTGGCGAAGGGCCACCGAGGTGTCCTCTTCGGCCAGCAGGCCCGCCGCACTCTGAATGCTGATGATCGGATCCAGGTTGACGTCGGCGTACGGTGCGGAGATCCCGCCCGGCTCAGGCCAGGCCAGTGCCTCGTTCGCGGCGTAGCGTTGCCTGGAACGTGGTGATACCCCCAGGAGCCGGCCGCCAAACAGCCCGACAGCGGCAAAGTCCGGCATCAGCATGCTCAGCCAAGCCAGGTCGCCCATCCCCCATGAAACCGTCAGGAGTGCCCATACCAGGGATACCGCCAGTCCGGCGCACAACCCGGAAGTCGGGCCGTATCTGGCGCTCATCGCCAGGATGGGCAGATATGCCGCCCACCTGACCACATGCCACCAGATTCCTGGCACCGGCAGCCAGACCAGGACCACGGCCAGGCCGACAGTGACCGCGAGAGCCGTTAGTATTCGCATCCTGCCAACTCCAATCGCACGCTCTGCGAACGGATCGTCAGGTCGCCGGGGATTCGACCAGGGTCCATCCAGCCTAAGCCAGCCAGGCCCAAACGGACCTCGCGGACTGCCGTTCTTCACGACAACGATGCCCGCGGAAAGCGGGCGGCGCTTTATTCTGCGCTAGCTGCCCGGTCCCAGATGCGCGGCCGCCCACGACCGATGCAACTTCTTTTTTGCCTCTGGTGGGGCAGGACTCCAGTCCTGCAGCGGGTCTCCAGACCCGCCTCCGCCCGACCTGGGGAGCCGCCCCACTCCGTCTCGGAAGACTAAGCTACATTGCGCTGAAGCGTGCGCCACGCGCGCGGGTCCCTACCGCCCGTCAGCGGAGGGCATCCATCTCTCGGATTGTCCGCACCAGTTCCCGGAGCCGATAGGGTTTTCCAAGAAAGCGCTGGTTGGTCCGCCTGGCCGGCTCATCCGCACCGGTGGCAGGTTGCGCACTCGTGAAAATTACCGGAACGTCCGTCTTCAAACGGCGAATCTCCTCGCACACGTCGTTGCCGGACAGGCCGGGCAAGGTCATGTCGAGGACGACGATGCCGATCTCACTGGAGCGGCTGGCGAACAGTTGGACCGCATCCAGGCCGTCGTGCGCCTCCAGGACGGCAAAACCCTCCCGCCTGAGAGCACGCGCCACGGCCACCCGCAGCCCGTCCTCGTCGTCCACCAGCAGGATCGTGCGGGCCCGTTTCGTCTGCAACTGAGGCGTGCCGGCGTTACCCTCTTGCTTGCGATCCAGACACGGCAGCCAGATCTTGAAGGTCGAACCCTGGCCGGGAGCGCTCACTACGCTGATCGCACCTCCCGCTCCGCGGACAATGCCCTGCACGGCAGCCAAGCCCATGCCCCGCCCCAGGAACTTGGTGGAGAAAAAGGGCTCGAAGATTCTGGCTTTGGTTTCCTCCGTCATGCCGCAGCCGTCGTCCGAAACTTCAAACAGAACGTACTCGCCGTCGCAGGGCTCGGGATCTCGCGATTCCTCGGATGCGTGGCGAACTTGTATCCGCGCCGTCGCCACGGCGACCGTTCCCGGCGCTCCC
This sequence comes from Bryobacterales bacterium, assembly GCA_963710565.1. Lineage (GTDB taxonomy): Bacteria > Acidobacteriota > Terriglobia > Bryobacterales > Bryobacteraceae > DASWZN01. The sequence continues at coordinate 37,049 of CAVQAN010000002.1, forward strand.
TCCAGCGCTTCGGACGCGTTCAAGATCAGATTCAGGACCACCTGGCGGATCTGCGCGGGATTGGCCCAGATGGGAGGAAGGCCCTCCGGCAAGTTCAACTGTAACGTGGTCGTCTTGGGGACGGACGCTCGCAGCAACTGAACCATTTCCTCGACCATCGAGCGCAGGTCCACCGGCCCGAACGCCTCGAGGTCCGTCTGCCCCGCGTATGCCGTCAGCAGGCTCACAATCTCCGAAGCGCGAAGCGCGGAGGTCGTGATGGCGGAAAGGCTCTCGCGCGCCGCCGATTCGCCCGGGATCTCCTGAAGCGCCAGTTCGGAATGGGCAAGGATCGAACCCAGAAGATTATTGAAGTCGTGTGCAATTCCGGCGGCCAGCACGCCCAGGCTCTCCAGGTTCTGGTTCGCCAAAGCCCGCTCCTGGTTACGCTTCGCCTCCGTGACGTCGAGGCTGATGACGATGTGGCCCGCAAATTCACCGTGCACGATACGGGGAGTCGCCGTAGCGGCTACCCAACGGTACTCCCCGTCGTATCTCCGCAGGCGGTGTTCGATCCAGCTGGATCGCTTCTGCTCACCGGCCTCGGCGATCTCCTCGGTCAGGCGGTTCAAGTCGTCGGGATGAACGAACCTGGACCAACCGTCTGGCGCAAGTTCTTCCAGGGAGCTCCCGCAGAATCTTTCAAGCCACTTGTTGGCATAGGTGGGCACGCCTTGCTGGTTGAACAGGCAGATGCCCGCCGACGCGGTGTCCGCAACGGAACGGAAACGCCGCTCGCTGTCGCGCAGTTCCTCTTCGATCTTCCTCCGTCTCTCCAGTTCGCTCTTCAGCTGCTCGTAAGCAGCCTGCAACTCGGCGGTCCGTTCCGTCACGCGCCGCTCCAGATCCTTCCGGAGCCGCGCCAGTTCGAGATGGGTTCTCAGACGCGTCAGCAGTTCTTCGCGGCGAAACGGCCTGTTTATGAAGTCAACTGCACCGGATTCGAGACCTTCCAGCCGGTCCTCGAAGTCGAGCGAGGCGCTCAAGAAGATGACCGGTATGTCACGGGTTTCAGCCTGCGACTTGAGCTTCCTGCATACTTCCAGCCCGCTCATGCCGGGCATTCGCATGTCGAGCAGAATCAGCTCCGGCGGATTCAGCGTGACTGCCGCCAGCGCCAGTTCTCCGCTGTCGGCCGGCCGGACGTCGTATCCCTCGGCGCTCAGGGTTTCCAAAAGCAGTTTCAAGGATTCCTGGTTGTCGTCGACAATCAGAATCTTGCCCGCTCCCGTCACGCCGCCTCCACCGTCTGGATTGCACGCATCATCGAAGTGAACTCAACTGCAGGCCCGCGCACCACGTCATTATCCGTCATCCATCGGCGCCAAAAATCGGGGCTGCCGGACTCGAACCGGCGCTCTATCCCCGGACAGAGGCGCACCCGCGCTGTACCCCGACCCGGCAACGGATGTACACAGAAACAGATCGACTCAATCTCTTTGCCGCTTCTCCACCCGGCCCTACTGCTTACTCACTCGCTCCCGTGCCTGCCGCGCCTTGACCCGCTGCTCCATCACCATGTTGTAGGCCAGGTAGTACTTGTAGATGTTGCTCACGTATTGCACGGTCTCCCTGCCGATTTCCCGCGACGCAATCAGCTCCACGTTGTTGAACCAGCGGTTGGGATCGAGCCCTTCGTCCTTGGCCATTCTCCGCAGGCTTTGGATTCGGGCGGGACCGGCATTATAGGACGCGAGCGCGAACAGCCCCTTGTGGAGCTCATCCATGGGCTCGTCCTTGTAGTAGTGATCCACCATGAACCGCAAATACTTCACTCCTGCCTGGATGTTCTTGTCCACCTTGGTAACGTTGCGGATGTTGATCGGATCGCCGGCCGCCGTCGCGGGTTTGATCTGCATGACGCCCACTGCGCCCACGGGGCTCCGCAGACTCTGGTTCAACCCGGATTCCTGGTACGCCTGGGCCGCCACCAGGAGGTAAGGAAAATCATACTGGTCCCCGTACTTGCGAAACAGATTCACCATCAGGTTGAACTTCTTGAGCTCGCCTTCTTTCAGCGAATTCTTGATCCATTTCGTGTCTTTCAGGTACCTGCGCAGGATGGTGTTGCCGTAGGACGTGCCCTCACGGTGGTCCTTTAGAAACGCATTCAGCTCAGCCACCAGCTTCGGGCAGTTCCGGCGAACGCCGATCGCGCTCGATTCCCCGGAAGCGACCACCATCTGCGGTTGAGGGTGAATGTCGGTGTAGATCTTCGCCCAGAAATCCGCATACATGTCCCTGGCGACCGTGTACTGGATAAGCCCCGCGTTCAACATCTCGAGAATATCGTCGTCGCCGAGGTTTGGATCGGCCTCTTTCACCAATACCGGCGGCCTCCCCTCTTTCTTGAACCGCTCGTTCAACGTCTGAATGGCCAGGTAGAACGCGCTCAGCTTGTGGATGTAGACTTCCTTGCCGGACAAGTCCTCGAGTTTCGAGACCGGCGGGGACTTGGGTCCGGTGACCACGACATAGCTGATGTTGTCGCGGATCGGGTCGCTGAAGTCGCCGTACTTCCTCCACTCCTCCTGAATCGCGACCGGCTTCCCCACGATGTCGCCTCGTCCTTCCGCCAGCGCCTCGACGACGTGATCGCGGTCCACCGGCAGGAAGAATAGGGACACCGGGGCCTTGCCGGTCTTGTACTTCTTGTTCAGGGTGGCCTCGAATTCGCGGAAGACGTCGTACATCGCGCCCCGCATCTGAATCCCGTCGAACATGATGCTGGTGCGGTCGGCGATCACCAGGACGCGGATGGCACGCCGTTTGATCATGGCGTCGAGGTCCCCGGTGAACTTCTCTCGCGCCAGTCTCTCGGTCAGATTGGCGGGAGGAGCCTCGCTGGCGGCCTCGGCCGCCGGGGTTTGCTTCGCCGGCGCCCCACTGTCCTTGGCGACCTCCCCGCGGGAACAACCAACCATCAGAAGGGCAGTGAGGATACCCATGCTGGCAAGCGAAAGCGCCGCCAGCGTCGGGAGCGCTCGTGATTTCGGCATAGGGACTCCTCCGCCGGTCCTGATGCGGCGGTTGGCGGCACGGTTGTAGTATTTCTTGTGAGTCTCAAACCATCCCGTCGCATCTTGGGTGGCGATGATGCTTTCAACAAATAGGAGCAAAGCGTCGCGCCTCGTCTGGTTCTGCCTCCTCCTTCCGTCCTCGGTTCCCGCGTTGCGCGGCCAGTCTCAGCCCAACTTCTTTTCGTTCCCGGAACTTGTCCGGCTTTCCACCCAAACCACGCTGGAGCCTGCGCTCGAGAGCAAGCTCAGCGAGGTTCTGAATACCCCGGTTACCGGCGCATACGCCAGTGAGGCCGGCGTCCAGCCTGCGCGTCCCGTAGTGGAGCCTCTGGGGCCGGTGCTCCGCGCGCTCATGTGGAATATCGAGCGCGGCGAGAACTTCGACCTTGTGCGTCTCGCCTTGTCCGATCCGGAAGCCCTCGCGGCGGAGGCGGCAAAGAACCCCAAGGCGACTCCCGACACCCTGGCGGCACTCCGCGAACAGGTCGCGCTCCTCAAGCAAGCCGATCTGCTCGTGTTGAACGAGGTGGACATCGGCATGAAGCGCAGCGACTACCACGAAGTGGCGCGCGAACTCGCGGCCGCGCTCAAGATGAACTTCGTGTTCGGCGTCGAATTCGTGGAGCTCGATCCGATGATGCTGGGCCTGAAGAAGCCGGACATGACCGACAAGGACCTGGAGGCCCAGGTCCAGAAGGAGGTCCAGGCCGATCCCCAACGGCTGCGCGCCCTACACGGCACCGCCGTGCCGAGCCGCTATCCAATTCACGACGCGCGCATCGTGCGCCTGCCCGTCTGCCATGACTGGTTCGTGGACGAGAACAAGCCGGTGCCGCTGCTCGAGAAGGGCAAGCGCCTTGCGTCGGACAAGTTGTTCCTCGATCAGCTGGTTTCGGAACGGCGGCGGGGCGGCAGAATGGCCATTCTGGCCGGCCTCGACATTCCCGGCCGGCAGGGCGGCATGGTCACCGTCGCCGCCACGCATCTCGAGGACAAGTGCAAAGCCGGATGCCGCAAGTCACAGATGAACTTCCTGCTCGAGCAACTGAAGTCGGCCCCGGGCCCCGTCATCCTCGCCGGCGACATGAACACCACCGGCTCCGACGGGGCAATCCTGTCCCTGCCTTATGTCGTCAAGACCAAGGTCAGGGACTACCGCTTCTGGGGCAAGCAGATCTGGAAGGTTGTGAACCCGGTGAACTGCTTTGGATTAGCGGCTATGGGAAAGTACCTGAGGAAGTATACCGATCCCACCGTCCACGACGTGCCCGTAATCGCCAACAACCGCGAGTACGCGCTGTTCAAGGGGGTCCGCAAATTCCGTTTTGCGGACGGCGGCGCCTTCGATTTCCACGGCGATCGCAAACGCACCGTCGATGGCAGAAAGAAGACCCTGGCCAACAGCAACCAACGTGACGCCAGGGGGTTCGACGAATACACCTTCGCCTTGCCCCGCGACTTCAAGGGAGTGGTCGGCAGGTACAAGCTCGACTGGTTCTTCATCAGGCCCGAGGGCCCGCCCGAGCGCAAGAAGGACCGGCAGCCTCCCGCCTTCGCGCCCTGGTTCGCTCGCACCTATCAGGAGGTGAACGAGGCTCCGGAAGAGCGGATCTCCGATCACTGCGCGATTGCGGTCGATCTGCCCTTGTCCCGGCCCCAGGCGGCGCACTGAGATGCGCGCGCTGGCGAGAGCCTGCTGCAGGCCCGCACGCGTTATCGCGCTTTCACTCGCCCTGGCCTACGCGGCGCGCGCCCACCTGTGCCTGCGATGGGGCGCTCCATAGCCAACAATATTGAGTCGAACGCAGGACGACTCGCATCAGTGTGCAGCCGGTTGATCAGCATGCTCCTCCAAGGGCCTCACACACACGGTGCCGCAAGTCGGGGCCGGGCTGCGGCAGGCGCCGATTGGACCAGGATTGAGCGCGTTTTCCAGGCCCGCTGGAGCCGCTATTACCCCGGCAGCCGCCGGGCGTCGCAAGGCGGCCGCCCGCGTGACGCGGGTCACCGCGAGACCCAACCTGACCCGAACGCAGTGCCGCGGCCGGCCGTGATGTCATGAGCGGCCTGATTGGCGAGCTACCGATCCTGGCGCGGCCGAGACAGGGCCAACCATGATGAGTAACCGGGCCCGCCTACTTGCCGAGCGCCTCCTCCTGGTCTCAGGCCTGCTGCTCCTGGCGATCGTCGCCGCCGCCCTGGTTCACCGTTGGCTGTTTTCCCATCTCGCGCTCGAGGCTTTCGATCAGGCCCAGGCCGCCCTCGCCCAAAAGGACTCCAGACCGGGCGCGGCCGCACAGGCCGACGAAGGGGGCGACTTCAGCCGATGGTCGCGAAAGCGCCTTCGGAAATACCGCGAGAGCCTCTTGATCGAGAAGAACATGCCCCTGGCCGTACTCCGCATCGACCGGCTCCAGATCCGCGTGCCTGTGTTTGAGGGGACCGACGATCTGGTTCTCAACCGCGGTGTGGGACGGGTACCCGGGACGGCCAGGCCGGGAGCGGCCGGCAACGGCAACATCGGGATCTCGGGTCACAGGGATGGTTTCTTCGGAGCGTTGAAAGGCACTGCCGTAGGCGACGCGGTAGAGCTTGCGACACCCGGCCTCGTGAGCCTCTATACGGTGGACAGCATTGAAATCGTCACACCGGAGGATGTCGGTGTCTTGAAACCCCGGGGCGTGTCGTCGCTGACCCTGACCACCTGCTACCCATTCGATTTCATCGGCGACGCCCCCCTGCGCTACATCGTGCACGCCACGCTGCAGCGGCAAACCCAAGTTAAAAAGTTACAGGATAGCGGTTCGGCCTATGCGCCGGCCGCGCAATTCGAATCTAAGGAGAAATAGAAATGACAAACACTACGAACCGCAGAATCCTAGCTGGATTGTGCACAATTGGCTTCCTGGCCGTGGCTGCCGCAGCTCAGACCGCCACCAAGGAGACCATCCCAGGTACCCCAACCGTGACCACGAAGACCGTTTCCGGAGTCGTGAAGTACGTCAACGGAAACACTATTGTGGCTTTGCTGTCGACCGGTGGGTTCAAGATGTTCACCGTGCCGGATAGCCAGGTATTCACGATCGATGGCCAACAGCTCACGGTGCATGACCTGAAGCCCGGCACGCACCTGACTGGCTCCCTGACCACCACCACGACTCCGGTTGTTCAGCGGACTGTCACAGTAGCATCCGGGAAGGTGTGGTTCGTGTCGGGCAACACCGTGATCCTGACCATGCCTGACGGCACGAACGAGCAGTTCGTTGCAAAGGCCCACTACAAGTTTTCGGTCGATGGCCGGCCTACGGAAGTCCAGTACCTCAAAAAGGGGATGACCGTTTCCGGAGAGAAGATCGTGGAAGAGCCCGTCACGCAAGTGACCACCAACACCACGATCACCGGGCACGCCCCCAAGCCGGTCGTGGCCCAGGCCGCCCCGGCTCCCGCTCCGGCCCCGGCTCCCGCTCAGGCGGCGGCTCCGGCTCCAGCTCCCGCCCCGGCCCCGGCTCCCGAGCCCGCTGTGGCCGAACAGCTCCCGGCCAAGTTGCCCAAGACCGGCAGTCCGCTTCCTTTGGCCGGATTGCTCGGCCTGCTGCTCACTGGCGCGGGTCTCGGCCTGCGCAAGCTGCGCCGTTCGTAAACGGGAACGCAAGACGAGAGGCCGGCGCCAGCGGCTGGTCCGGCCTCTCGTTGCAAAAGCCCACCGAACATTAACTTGCATCGGCCGGCGGGGGATCCTCATCATGCACTCCACACCGGGCTGCCGGTTAGCGGAGATGACTGTTTCTGGGCGGAACGTAGCTATGCACGGCAACTTTGACAGCGGACCGGAACCCAGGCTCTTCACGCGCTGGAGGCGACAGGCAGAACGACTCCACAAAGAGGCGCTGGTCTTCTATTTTGCATTCAGGCATCCTCGGGTGCGCTGGTACGCGAGGCTTGTCGCAGCCTGCACCGCGGGCTACCTGTTCAGTCCCATTCAACTCATCCCGAACTTTATTCCGGTGATCGGGTGCATGGACGATCTGCTGATCCTCCTCCTGGGCGTGAAGGTCCTTCAAAGGATTATCCCCGCGGACGTGCTCGCCGAATGCCGTGAACGCGCCGAGGCCGCGGAGGTTCGCAGGAAAGAAGAGGTCAGATCGGTTGCCGCCGCCCTCGGTTCCGCCGCCATCGTATCTCTGTGGCTCCTCGCCGCCGTCGCCGCCAGCATCCTGATGGCGGCACACATTCCCCGTTGAGCAACGGTTCAGGGCCGGACGTACTGTGTCCACAGGAACAGGTACGTGGCCCAAACATTGATTGACACCGACAGGCCGAACAGGGCAGGTTCGATCCAGAGCCGGCTTCGCCAGTCGGCCTCCAGCAGCAGCATGAACATCCAGGGGAGCAGTTCTATCGCGTATCGATACGAATACTGCCACCCGCCGGGGTTGCCGTGGGTCCACAACACCAGCGTCTGCGCGATGATCGCGATCCAACAGCACCATCTCATGGCCGAGTCCCGGCTGCGCGCTCCAGGACGGAATAGAAGGAGCAGCAGCGGACAACTTAGAAAGATCGACCCGCCAAACGGGTCGGGTACGAGGTATGGGTACTGCTTCAACCGTTTCCAACCGCCGAGAACCATCACACGGGAATTGATGGCAATCGCTTTGAACGAGAAGACGCCGTCAGTGTAGCCGGGTTCCGATAACACCCCAGGTATGCGGGAATAGCCGAAATCGCCGGCAGAGCCAAACCGCTCGTAGTTATACGCTAAGGTGCAAGCGACCAAGATGACGGGGATGATAAGAAAGCGCAACGCGGACGATGCTTGTGCCCTCCATGCCGGCGCTTTGCGCGGCGTCCCGGTGCTCCCTGGGGACCGCAACAGAAGATAAAGGATGACCGGCGCCGTAAGGATAACTTCGGTGCGGTTACCGCAGGCGATGGCGAAGAAGAGGCCGGCTGCCAGCGGCCGGCGGCGGACCAGTACGAAGTAGAGCGCCCCTATCTGTCCCAGTAGCGCAAATCCCAGTGCAATTTGCCAGGCGCCACCGAAGGCCAGATTGCAGAACGCCCAGGTGCCGAACACCGGAAACAACGTCAGCAATATGCGCCGCTCGTACCGATCTCCATAGAGGGATGTGAGCCCGAAACAAAAGAACACGACCGCACCGGCCTGTATCGCGGCAATGCCTGCGCTGGGGTAAGCCGTGACCAACCCGGCCATTTTGAGTAGCGCCACCGGTATCATCGACAGCACGGCCCCAAGCGGAAAAGCGCTGTAATACGTCCCCTGATACGGAATCATCTCGTTTAGCCATGATGGTGGAAGCTCTGTCAGCCCGAGATGCCCGTGAAGCAAGGCTTCCGCCACGCGCATGGTGTAGTCGAAAGGGGAATGGCGCTCAGGATTCGCGAAGTAGTAGAGCAGCGCGGTGCAAGGCACCAGAAACGCGAGGACGCGGATCCCTGCGAGCGTTGGGATGGCTCCGCCCTCATGCTTCCACTTATCAGGCATTACTGCACGTCTGCTTGTTGAGCCGTGGACCGCAGTATAGGGGTTCTGGCCGGGGCGCGCAAGCCGTAGATTCCGTCGCCCATCGGAATTGGCGGCAGACCCGGGACTGGCTCGAATTTCGCCGCACTTGCGAAATTCGTGCCTGTCCCACCACCGGTCTTCTGTCAGTCATACCGCTCGAAATTTGCGGCGCACTACACTAGAATGTCTGTCCGATGCTGAAGAAGAATCCGCCGAAGCTCTCGCCCGGCCGCCGGTCCAGCTTAACCCCGTAGTCGAAACGCAGCACCACAAATGGGACCCGCACCCGCAGCCCGAAGCCCGCGGACTCCCGCACGTCGGTCAGCCTGAACTGCGAGATCTTCGCCCATACGTTGCCGATATCGCTGAATGCGACACCGTCGAAGATCCCCACCAGCGGGAACCGCAATTCGTTGTTCAACACCATCATGGCGTTGCCGCCGACGGGCTGGCCGTCTGCGGTCTGCGGCCCCACGCCGTCCTGCGGAAAGCCGCGAATGGTAGTCCCTCCTCCGGCGAAGAACCGGTCCGTCACCACGATGCCCTGCGGGTTTAGCGCTCTCTGCAAGCCAAGGCGCACGGCGGTCGCAAACACGAAACGCGACGGGCGGGGCTCTTCCCCGAAGACTGGGGCCTGCGGCTTCTTTAGCGGGAAATACTTGTAGAACTGCCCGGACCAACGAACGTAGCCGTAGTCGCTGCCTAACCAGCTGGGAGCTACCTCCGAACTGAGAGCGGCAAAGGACCCGTGCGTCGCGTCCAGGAAGGAGTCACGCGAGTCACGGGAGGCAGTGACGTAAGCAGGCGCGGTCGCCACGGCTCCCGGCGGCACGGACCGCGTGTCCGCCTGCGGCACCGTCAGCCGCTCGTTTTCGTATCGGTATCCGTAGGAGAGCAGATACTTGGGGTGGAACGTCCAGTCCTGCTGCAGGCTGACGCCAACCTTGCTCTGCAGGATTCCCTGGTCCACGGTTTCGCGGGTGGCGTACGTGGTCGCCGTGGTCGAAATGGGCGCCCGTTGCCAGACAGGTTGGGTCACATAAAGGCGGATTTCCCGCAGGCCGGAATCGTACCGGGTACGCAGCCCTACGATGCGTGCGCTGCCGAGAGAATTGCGGTTCTCGAGGTCGGCGATGGCCCCGACTCCGTTCGAGGTGCTGTAAAGGCCTCCGTAGAGCACCCGGAAGGGTTTCCCTTCCTCCAGCTTGACCAACAGATCGGCGCCCTGTTTCGAGCCGGCGAGATTCCCTTCGGATGGCCGGCTTTCGATGTCCACGGACGTAAAGGCGCCCGTGCGCGACAGGTTCTGGATCGACTTACTAATCTGCGAGACGTTCTCGGGCTGGCCTTCGGATACGACTAACTGGCTGCGCACGAATTTGTCGCTGGTGTTGCGGTTGCCTTCGATCTTTACCGACTGAACGATCGATTGATCCTTCTCCTGGATGTTGAATGCAACGTCCAGCACAGCCGCTTTTGTTCCTTGCTTCAACTGGTAGTTGACAAGCACGTCGCGGTAGCCGAGCGACTCGTATTTGCCGCGGATGGCCGTGGCGGCCGCGTCCAACCGGGCTGGCTCCAAGGCCCCGCCGGCCTCCAGCGGGAGATTCGAGAGGAGCGCGGCCTCCTTCACCGCCCGATTTCCCGCGAACCGGATTTCGCCCACTCGAAACGCCGGCCCTTCCGTAACCTGGATCACCACCTGGCCGGTGCCGTCGTTCTCATTCACCAACTGGCGCGGCGCGCCGGCTTCGGCGGCCAGGTATCCTCGCTGCCGGTAATATCGAATGACGGCATCCGTCACCCGGCCTGGTTCGGCATAGACCGCGTCCCCCAACTTACCCTTGCGGATCAAAGCGAGGATCTCCTGGGCATGTTCGTGTGAAGCACCCTCGAGCGCCAGTTGAACGTTGCGATAGCGCCTGCCGGGTTCCAATGCGAACACCACTTGCTTCCTGCCATCGGCGGACGTCTGAATCTTGCACTCCGTCTTCAGCCGAAGAAAACCCTGCCGTCCCCAGCGTCCTGTGAACACCTGTTCCGCGGCTTCGATTCGCTGCTGGTCCGTCAGCCCGTTCTGCCATGCCTCACGAACCGTTTTGCGCACCTTGCGAGGCACGGAATCCCCCGTAAAGTCGAGCGACACCAGGGGGCCGAGGCTGACTTCGGCAGTCAGCGCGACGCTCGCCTCGCGATATTCCCGCTCCATGTGTACGCGCGCCTCCAGGTATCCCTTCTCCTGGAGGAACCGAACCAGCCGTTCCGTCCCTTTGCGGACGTTGATCGGACTGTAGGTCTGGTGGGGTTTCACCCGGAGCAGCCGGGCCAGTTGCCGCTCGTCGAATGGCCCTCCGCCCTGGACGCGCACACTGCTGATCTTGGGACGCTGGGTTGCGGCAGGCGGCGCGAGCGCAACGGGCGTCCCCGCGCTCCCGAACCGGATTTCGTGGCGCACCTCCGCGCGGTACGTGTTGTCGCTCTCTTTGACCGCGCGCGTCTGGAGGCGGTGAGGCAGATCGTATTCCACGATCCAGATCTGATCGCTGCTGTCCGAGAGGTTGATCGAGTAGACCAGCCGCAGCGTACGTGTGAAGTCTTCCGTGATCGTCAACCGGGTCTGGGGATTCGATTCAGCGGCGATCATTGCGGGCTGCACCAACACCTGGCTGATGCCGAGTTTGCGGCCCATCGACCCGCCTACCGTGGCGTTGAGCGCACCCGACAGCAGCGAATACGCCTCCAGTTTGCGAAGATCGACTCCCTGGTTCTCCGCCACCGTCTTGCCTGTCAGCAGCACCGAGATGATGTCGTTCCTCGCGAGAGGCGGGTCGGAAGTGAACGTCGTTGTCACGTTCTTCGCCGTGCCGGACAGGCTCAGGCGGATTTCAAACCGGTTGACACGAGTCGTGGCGACCAGACTGAGTTGCGGATCCAGATTGGTGGAGCCGTCGAGCCGGACGCTGCCGCGCTCGATGTCATATCTGCGGTCGCCGAAGTAGAGGCGCCCTCCCTCCTCCAGCTTGATTTCGCCGCCCACAATCGGATGATCCGTGGTCCCGCGCACGCGGAGCTTCCCGCTTACCGCAAGCTTGCCGATGTTATTGTCGATCTCCACGGGCTGCTCTGTTACGAGGGCGACGTCGAGCGCGATCGATTGCGAATCGGGCATCGTTCCGGCCTGCGACGACGCGGGCAGCGCGATCTCCGGGGTTGAACCAAGATCGAGCATGTCGTGAAAAGTCCCCTCCTGAACTCCCACCTGTCCGCTCAGAACCAGACCCCGCTCGCTGGAGCGAAGCGCAAGACTCAGGTTGCTGCTGGTTCTGAGCCCGGACGGGTAGTTCAGCAGGACGTTCTCACCCTGGGCGCTGATCGAAACGTTGTCCAGTTTTTCACCACGTAGCCTGGCTTGCCCGGTGGCGCTGAACTTGCCTCCGTTGAGTCTCCCGGTGAGGTTGCTCAATTCCAGCTCATCGCCCAGAAGGTCGAGGCGTCCCGTGACTTCCTCCGCGCGGGCCGGCACGCCGCGAATAGAAAGGCTGGCGCGCTTCAACTGGACAGACCCGGACCTCGCCGGGCGTTGCAGGCTTCCTTCCAGATGCAGATCCAGCGTGACTTGTCCGGCCGCGTCCAGCCCCGGGCTCAACAGCGCCAGCACCAACGCATCGGTCTCGCCGGCGACACGAATATCCATCGACGGATCGGCGCCCAGGGTCGCCGTGCCGGACATCCGCAAGGTCGAAGTGGAGCCGCGCAATTCCATGGGCTGGAGGCGGACCACGGAGTGGTCGATCTCAATGCGGCTGCGCTGCGTCTGTTTCATCTCGACGTGTTTCGCGCTCAAGCTGAGCTCATCGAAATCCATTGCGGCTTTCACGTCTGCAAGGTTCAGCCCCGCAGCCTCGCCGGCAGCGCGCAGGCTGAAGGTCACGCCTGCCTCCCCCGGCGCGCCGCCGCCAATGCGCGTTTGTTTGGTTTCGAGCGACCACCGGATGGGTTGGCCCGGCTCATGGGCCGGCGGATCGAATCGGTCCGTGACCATGTGCAGCGGCAGCGTGGCGGAGGCACCGAAGTCGCTGCCGCCGAGCTTGCCCCCCATCCTTTCCAGTCGCAAAACGCCGTCCGCGATGTGCGCTTCCGCCGTGACGTGCTCGAGTGCGACCGGCGGGTCCTTCGCGGTCAGCCGGCCGTCGCTAAGGGTCAGGTCGAGCCGCGGCTCCCAGTTCCGCAGGCTGCCGGTGATCGCCGCGTCCAGGTTGACTTCGCCGCCGCCATCCATCCCAATGCTCTTCAGAACTTCATCCAGGCGACCGGTTCCGGCGATCGATATCTGTCCTGGGGGCTGGTCTGCGCTCAGAGGCAGCGCACCGGACACCTGTATCCGCGCCGAGGGCGCAGTGAACCGGGCCGACGCGATGCTCAGGCGTTGGCTCCGGTAGTCCGCCTCGATCGGCCCGTCCGTCTGGATCTTGTAGCCATCGACATCGAATTCCACTTTTTGAAGACGGACCGCCGCGGTCCGCAGCTCCGGTCCGCAAAGCGCCGCGCTGCCGCCGACGGTGCCTTCAAAGCCGCCGGAAATCGCATGGTCGAGGTACCGGAGGGCACCGAGCCGTGTGCCGGTGGAGTTGATTTCGAAATCAGCCGGACACTCTCCGCCGGTCTGCACTTCGGCGCGGACCGAGGCGTTCAGATCCGGAGCCCGCAGAACCGCTTTCGCGCGGCCGCCCTCGTAGCCGATCTCCGCGCTCAGCCGCCCAATCGGCAACGCGCCGGCTGCAAGGTTACTCGCCTCGAGGCTCAGCTTCCCTGCGGGATCGTCGAACGAGCCCTTGCCTGCCGCCCGGAAGCTCAAGTCGCCACGCACCGCCGGAGTGTCCATTCGCAGTCCGGTGCCAACCGCGCTGAACTCAAAGCGGCGCGCCGCAAGGGCAACCGTGCCGGATGCCTCCAGCTTTCCGGAACCATCCCCCGGTTGCTCCATATGAAGCCGGCTGACCGAGAGGATCCCGTCCCGAAAATCGGCCCGCGCTTCGAGTGTGCCCAGGGGCTGACCGTAGACCTGCAGGCCGGTGGCTGCGAGGCGGGCATTCGCCAGCGGGTGGGACGCCGTGCCGCGCAGAGTGAATTCGCCGTCGACGCTGCCGCTCGCGGCCGCCGACAAGTTGCCGATCGCCAGACCCCTCAACCTGCCATCGATCTCCAGCGACGCGCCCGCGCCAATGGTTCCGGAAGCGAATATCTCCTGCTCGCCAGACTGGACGTGAAGCCGCTCCAGGCGAACGGCCGAAGCTTGGTAGGTGCCGGCGATTTCGAGCGTGGCGGCTTTCACGGTGGGAAACGAGAGATTGCCGCTCTCGGCGGTGAACTCAACCTTCGGACCACCGAGGCTGCCGCCCAGAGTCAATCGCCAGCCGAGAGAACCGTCGATGAGTCCCAGGGGCGGAGTCCCGTTCAAAAAGCCAAGGAGTTTGTCGGCTCGGCTCAGACTCTCGATCCGGCCGTCCAAAGTGCCCCGCACCAACCGGTCGATGGTGTCGATCTGGGCGGCGCCTCTGGCCTCAATGCCCCCAGTCCCCTTGGAATCGAACGAAAGAGCCAGACGCCTGCCCACCATGCGCGCTTGAAAGGACGCCTTCGCTCCATTGGCGACGCGCAGCACGCCTGAGACGCGGCCCGTCTTCCACTCCGTTCCGGTGCATGTCGCCTCGATCCGCGCGCTGCCCGCGACGGATGGCGAGATTTTCCAGCCGAGTTCAGCCAGAAGCCGCTTGACTGCAACTCCGTCGATCTCGAGCGTCGCGCGCGTCAACGGCTGCGGTCCGCCGAGATCCATTGCGCCCCGCAGGCGCACGCGAGCGCCGAGTATCCGCGCCGAGGAGTCGGTGATCTCCACCTTCTGACCGTTGTATCGCGCGGCCAGCGCAAGGCCTCGCGGTTTCCAATCGCCGGTCCTCAGGTCGTCACTCGTGATGCGCACATCGGCGATGGGCGAGGACGGTGTGCCTGAGATCGAAACCACAACCTCGGCGCGCCCTGAGACACTCGGCAGGAACTGCCCCATAACGATCGACGCGGAACCGGCAGCCGCGGCGTTCGATCCGTCAAACGCCCACAGGGCATGATCGACCGCGAAGACCGAACTGCCCGACGCCAACGACAGGCGTTCCACGACCAGTGCATGCGCGCCTACGCTGGCGTTCAACGTGACGTCATCCAGCGGCGCCGTCACGTTGGCGGACTGAAAGCGGCCTTTACCCCTGGCTCGATATTTCAGCCGGTATTGAGACGTGTCCCAGACCGCATCGAGACGGCCCTTTGGCAACTCCACACTCGTCCCGGCCGAACGGTCCGCCAGCGCCACTTCCAGGTCGTCAACGCGCAACGACTTGAAGTAGCTGAGCGAGCTTGCGCCGGCATTCGGCTGACCGGTCGAGGCAGGCCAGTTCCATTGCCCACCCGGGCCACGCTCCAGGCGGATACGGACGCCATCGGCGACGATTTGAGCCTGGCCGAGGCTGCCGCGCACCAGGTCCACGACGGGCACCTGCACGGTCACGTGCTTTGCCTGCAGAAGCGCCGCAGAGTCGTCCAATCCTGCGGAGATGCCGCCCAACTGGATCCAGCCTTCGAGCAGGTTGTAGTCGAGTGCCCGGGCTTGCAGCCGCATGCCACTGCGGGCCGACGCTTCTCTAACCACCCCGGCCAGCACGAGCCCCCGCACAGGCGCTGTATGAACCAGGAGGAGCGTTAACGCCAGAACGGCCGCGACAGCGGCGGCGACCCGCAGAGAACGGACACACCACCGCCTATGGGACTCACCGAACACTTCCAAGTATGATGCTTCCCGCGGCCAAGTGGTTGTATTTTCGGAGGGAGACGTGGCACACGTTGTGGGGCAGGATGGCATCCTGCGCGCCGGTTGCGAACAGTTGCAAACCGGCGCCCGGCCGACCTGTTACGCAGAGACTTACAGGCGGGTTGCCAACCCGCCGCAGGTTTGACAACCTGCCCCACAACCCCCACGGTCCCCGCCCCTTCAGCGGTTGAAGCTATAGCCGACGGACGTGGCGATACCATAGTCGTTGATCGAGTGAGCGGTTGTGGGGTTCTGGCTGTCGTAGTTGTCGGTGAATGTTACGGAGACGAACAGGTTCTTGTAGACTTCCACCTTGACCCTGGCCTGGGCGTCAATCCGGACGCGCCCCCAGGTGGTCAGGTTCGGCCACACGCGGAAATCGCCGCCGATGTCGAGCTTCGGAGAATAGAGACGGAATATCTGCGCGTTGGTCTCGACCACGGCTTCGGCGTTGGTCCGATGTTCGTTGCTGGTGTAGCTTTCGGTCGAGTAGGCGGCGCCGCCGGAGACGGAAACGATGGAGTGGTTGGTGTGGACGAAGTAGCGGCCGGCGCCACCGCCCCCCAGGTAGCGGTGAAGTAGATTCAGCTCCTTGTTGTCCGAAAACTGACCGAGGAGCAGGGCGAAGTAACCGCGGGGGAGCGTCTGGTTAAAGTCGAGACTGACCATGTTCTTCTGAGTAGAGGTGATCCCTCGACTCACCAGGAGGTTGCTGCTGACCTCGGTTTCGAGCGACCGGCGCCGGCCGTTGAAAACGAGGTCGCCGTCGATGTTGAATTGCGAAGTCGTGTTGGACTTCTGGAAGCTGTAGCCGGCATCCACCTCGCCGTTGAAGTGGTTCGCGAAACGGGACCCGATAGGAGTGAGCGAGATCACGCTGAGCAGGGGGGCGGCGGCTGTGCCCGGCAGCACGAGTTTGCCGGCGGCGTCCAGATCGAGAGGGCCGAGATATTTGGCGCCGTCGGTAAGCAGGATCTCGAAGATGAAGTCGCTTCGGATGTGGGTTACGTCCTGCCAGCGGATGGAGACGGTGCCGAGCGAGTCGGTTTTGGCGGTGAGTATGCCTCGGCTGAGGTTCAGGATCTCGCATGCGACGGTGTTGCCGTTGATCACAGTCACGGTATCGCTCTTGTTGCGAGCCAGGCAAAGGGCGGCGCAGAGCATCAGCAGCAACAAAGGGCGAGGCATAGATTGAGTCAGATGTCACGATCGGCGAAGGTGACGCAATAAAGTTCCGCCACGTGGGAGCCTCCGGAGATCGCACCAGCGGCCCGGTTGGATATTTAGAGTCCGCCGGTGCCGCGTGCACATCTAGGGCATGCCCATAGGAACCAAGACGGTGAAGACGAGACACTTCTGTGCTGTCGCGCTGTGGATGATCCTTGCATGCGGACCCGCCTTTGGCGATGCCCAAACCCCTCAGGCTCCGCCAACCGCCCCGTCGGACTCGGCGCAGACCACCGCCGCGGAGCAGTCGGCCAAGGCAGAGGAACCCAAGAAGGGCGGTGAGTTCACGTTTGCGCCGATCCCGGTGATCGATCCGACCATCGGCAACGGCCTCGCTCTCGGCGTGCTCTACACGGTCCCTCTCAACGCGGATGACAAAGTATCGCCGCCCTCCGTCTTCGGCGTCGGCGGTCTTCGCACTTCCAACGGTACCTGGGGTGTTGCCTTGGGCGCCAAACTCTACCTGAGGGAGGATCGCTTCCGGATCCTGCTTTCCGGGGTTACCGCTCGGGTGAACTATGCGTTCTATGGAATCGGCAATGAACAGCGGGGGATTACGATTCCGATCCACCAGAGCGGCAGCGGGTTTCTTACCGGAGCGCTGGTTCGAGTCTTCAAGCGATGGTACGTCGGAGGGCGGTACTTCTACTCGAAGGTGGACACCGGCGCCAGCCTCAGCGAAGACGACGTGCCCCCGGCGCTTCAGGAGGTCCAGGCCACGCTACCGGTCGCGGCCCTGGGATTGCACGTCCAGCGGGATACGCGAGCGAGCCAGTTCTATCCCCGGTCGGGCTCGGTCCTCGATACGAAACTCAACTTCTCCAGCGCGAGCGTTGGCGCGTTGTTCACCTACCAGGATTACGAAGCCACATTTGAGCAGTTTTTCCGGCTCAGCCAGCGGCAGGTGCTGGCATACCACGTCAAGGCGTGCGCGGTGGACGGGCATGCGCCGTTCTTTGCCCTCTGTTCTCTTGGTAACGCCTCGGACATGCGCGGCTACCCGGTGGGCCGCTATCGGGACCGCCGAATGTTCGTCGGCCAGGCCGAGTACAGGCGTGAGATCTGGTGGCGTTTCGGCGTCGTAGCCTTTGCCGGGGCCGGTGAGGTGGCGTCAACATTCTCCGATTTCAGCGTTTCCGATACGCATCCGGGCGGCGGCGCCGGTTTGCGCTTCAATCTGTCGCCGAAGAACCACATCAATCTCCGCATTGACTATGGTGTCGGCCAGGGCAGCCACGGATGGTATGTCGGGATTGGTGAAGCGTTTTAGCCAGGCAAACATGAGCGAATCGACGTGGCGCTCAGACGAGACAATGCAGGAATTCTCCCTACTCGGCGGGCCCCTGCACAAACTGGGCCAGCGCCTCGGCCTGGTGCGGGAAGGAACGAACACCATCGGGCTGGGGCTGGCCCTGGGCCTGTTTGCGTGGACCGTCCTGATGTTGCTGGCACTCCTCCAGGGCTTCGGCCCCAAGGTTTTCTCGCTGGCAGCGATCGCGCTTCACATCCGGCTTCTGATCGCGATCCCGCTGCTCTTCCTGTGCGAAACGTGGGTGGCCCCCGAGATCACGGAGTTTCACCGCTACATCGTTCGCTCCGGTCTGGTGCGTGAGGCCTCGCTGCCAGCCTTGGCGTCCGCCGTCCGCGGCATCGGCCGGATGAAGGACTCGTGGCTCGCGGAGGTTCTATTTCTCCTGGTAGCGTTCGCGGCACCCGTGATCGACGCGGTCGTGCCTCTGCCGGGCCAGACGGGGAGTTGGGCGACCATCCTGGATGCGGCCGGCGGGCGCCTTACCTGGGTGAGTGGCTGGTATCTGGTTTTCTGCCTGCCGCTGTTTCGATTTCTTCTGCTTCGCTGGCTCTGGCGGCTGGGCCTGTGGTGCACCTTTCTGTGGCGGGTCAAAACGCTCGAGCTCAACCTCATCCCGACTCACTCCGACGGCGTGGGCGGGCTGGGATACCTCGAAATCGTGCAGGAGCAGTTCGCTCCCCTGATTCTGGCCATCTCGGCGCTCTTTGCAGCCCAGTTTGCGGAGAGCATCTCCTCGGGAACCGCGGCGTTTGAAAGTCTGTACTACTCGGTGCCGACGGTCCTGCTTCTGAACGCGGTGCTGTTCCTAGGCCCGCTGTGCATCTTCGCCAGCGATCTCTGGATCTGCCGGATCGACGGGATGAGCAAATACATGGCCATGGCCTCCCGCTATGTGAACGCGTTTGACGCCAAGTGGATTCAAGACGAGAAGGCGTCCGGCGAATCTCAGTTGGGCACGCCGGATATGCAGTCGCTGGCCGACCTTACGAATAGCGTCAACGTCGTGCGCGGGATGCGGCCGATTCCCGCCGGCTCGCGGCTCATCAAGATTCTCGTGGCGTCCGCGATTGTCCCGCTACTGCCGCTGCTGCTCCTGAAGTTTCCGCTCGAGCAGGTCGTGGTGCAACTGTTTCAGGCGCTGGCCGGCAGGTAGGAAGTTCCACACGCCGCCTCTTCTCGCGTCCCGCGCAATTCTCTGCGACTCCCGCCCGGTTTCAACATCGTTGTTTAGATGAGCGACCTTACTACGAGGACGGTGAAGGCTGGACTGCCTCTCATTGCGGTGTGTTTGGCGGGCCTTGTGCTGCCGGTCCCTTCCGCGCTTGCGCAGAAAGTGAAGATCGATTTCGACCATAACGCCGATTTCTCCCGCATCCACACCTATCAATGGCGCACCCACCCGGTTTTCGAGAAGCGCCCCGACCTGAAGGAGCGGTACGCCACCGGCATTCAGCTCGTCCTGCAGGCGGGCAACGAGCAATTGATGAAGAAGGGTTTCAGACCGGTCGACGTTTCGCCCGACGTCTTCGTCACGTTTTTCCTGGTATCTCAGGACGAACAGAAACTGAAAACCGTCAGCGAACCTGGACCGTGGTGGGGCACGCCTTACGGATGGTACATGCAACCAATGTGGAGCAAAACCGTGATCGATTCCTACACGACGGGCATGCTGGTGCTGGATATCGTGGACGCCGCCAGCTCCGCTCCGCTCTGGCGCGCCTATTGCAGCGACACGATCCACGACATGACCGAACGGCACAAGAACGTCAACTCCGCCGTGAAGAAGGCCTTTAAGCATTTTCCGCCGAAGTAGTAAGACAAGGGAGATTGAGGGTTCCCGTGGTCCTGTCCACTGAGGCAGGACAACGGCAACGCAGGGACAACCGGAGCGCCGACGCGGCAGTCGCCCTCAGGAATTACTGAGGCTACCTTGCCAAGGTCCTTGGATGTGAAGCAAGGTTGCGGAAAGTCCCATTGCTTCGAGTCGCGAGATGGCGTTTTGTTGTGCTGTGGCGAGAGGGTGTTTGAACGGGCCAGGACTCTGAGATCTCGTCGAATAGTTCTTCCTTCACTAAGGCCCAGAGGCCCCGGAGGAACACCTCGCTACTATGAAGGACCGGGATCTCCAAGCACCCTCGTATGAAGAACGACGCTTCGTCGATGATGCGCTGGTCGGAGGAGATCAGGGCGCGGGCGCTGCGATCAGGTTCTGGCAGGTTCGCACACATGTCAGGAAAGTCTGCGGCGAAAATCAGTGGTCTGGCCGAACAGCGGGGGCAGACGGGGCTTGGTGTCGGGGACTGGGGATCGGCGCGGGCATGGAATCTCTGCCCGCGAAGGCCGCCGCGGTTGTGCTGGCCGAACCAGCTTCGCCAATCCAACCGCGCGCGGCCTTCCTCTTACGGCCCTTAGTTAATCGGTCTTCTTCCAACCGCTGTCGGGATTGAACTGGGTCATCTCCCGGGCTATCTTGTCGGTCTCGGCGCCCAGGTCCTTTTCGTAGACAACCCCAAGCTGATTCACAATCAACGTAGATAGGCCGGTCACTCCGTACTCGGCAGGCCAGGCCACCAGCGCGAAGCCTCCCATCATGCGGCCATCCACCACGTAGCTACGGGCACCGCCCACGGCCGCGTCACCTTGGGCCGTCAGGATCTTAAAGTAGTATCCGGAGAGCGCCGACCGTTCCCCGGGAAGGTTCGCCTCGGTCCCCGCCGCCTGGGCGGCAAAGGGGCCAATCGGGCTCTCGTCTTCGCCGCTGGCGTTGCTCCAGTACAGCCCGTCGAACTTCCCGGGAGTGCTGTTGACCTTCTGCGCGAATTGCAGGAAGCCGTCTCCGTCGCGGTCTGCCGAGGCGTATTCCAGTTGAGCTTCGACGTAGACCGAGCAGGCCTCTATGGCCCCCAGTTCGTTCCGCCCGATCTCGCGATCGTGAATCTCTTGCACGGCGGCTTTGCCATCGAACTTCCACCCTGTGGCGGCTTTGACCAGAGGAGCGGGGAAGGGCCACTCGTCTTCGCCCAAATAGGCGATCACCGTGTTCGGGTCGTCCGCTGCCTTCTCGAACTTCACGCTCCGGGCGGCGTCCAGGAACAACTCCCTGTCGATCGCATCCTGCGACTTGTCGCGCGTCGCGTTGAAGCTCTCGAGTTCGGGGCCCAGGATATTCATGACTTCATCCGGAGCATGAGCTTTGACAGCCTTGACCAGGGCCGCCATGGCCGCATCCGGAGTCGTGAACGCCGGCTGCTCCGCCGCGCTCGCGAGCCTGATACCCGGCGCCAAGAGGAATGCCAACACGGCCACGACGGCCACGGGTTGGAAGCGGGTCACTGCATAGATGTTTTTTCGCATAGCGATAATCTCCCTACTGGATAGCCTGTTCATCTCCCGCGCCTGGCTTTCCCGCGCGCAGCGGAGTGTTGTTCCGCTCTGCCATTCTGCACGCCGGAGAAAGTCCCGGACCGTCCGGAACTCGGCTTCGAATACCCGCGCGCAGCCGGGGCGCTCGCTCTGGAGGAATACGCGTTCCGGCTCGCACTCTGCGCCGGGCCTCTGTTCATACCCTGGTTGACCCCGGTATTGCGATTAACGTTGGCGTTCTTGTTCACATTGACGTTGGTGTTTTTGTTCACATTAACGTTCCGGTTCACGTTCACATTCGTGTTGCGGCGATACGCGTTGGTGTTGACATACGCGTTGGGCCTGGAGTAGAAACCCCGGTTGCTACCGCCCCAGGTGTGAATGTAAGTGTTGTGATTCACCCAGGTCCGTCCCCATGAGCTGTTGTGAATGATCACCGTGTGCGAATGCCATCCAAAGCCGCCGTGATATCCCCAATAGCTGGTGCAGTAAGAATTGCTCAGCGCCACGCCGACGGCAAATCCGAGCAGGGCCGCCATCGCGACCGACCCCGCGGGCGGAGGCGGCGCCGCGACGTAGACCACCTGAGGGTTGTAGACCGGTACGTAGACAACGGTCGGGCTGGGAGGCTGAATCTCGATCACCTGCGGCTCGCTCTGGACTACCGTGATCTGCTGTGACGACTTGAGATTACCCGCGTCGTACGCCCTCTTTCGCATGTGCTGCACCGAGTCCATCACGTCGCCGCGCTGCACCAGCGTCGCGTCCCCGAGCTGCTGCGTCCAGGCCATGTCCTTGTTCATCAGATCCAGGACGGACGGAAAGGCGAGCAGGGCTTGAACGCTCGGATCGAACCCGAGGTTGGCGGCATCCATGGCCTGCGCCAGGGCGTCGCCCTTCAGGTTGGCGTGCTGCGCCGCCCATTGAGTCGCCGCCGGAATCTGTTCGGCGAAACTCGCCGCCGCCAGCACCTGCGCCAGCAATGGATCCGGATACAGCGCGACCCGGGCCACCAAGTTGTCGAGAGTCGCGGGGTCGAGTTTCGCCGGTTGCGCCTCGGCCTGCTGAGCTGCTAGTGGCGGCGGCGCCAGAACCGCGCAGGGCCCGACGCTCAGGATCGCCAGAATGTTGGCGGTTGCCAAGAACCGCCGGTTGATGGTGTCAAGAAAAATGCTCATACGTTGCTCCGTGATGCTCTGCCTCTATAGTCGACCGCCGAAAACTCGTGGGACCAGTGCCTGACCGAGCCTCTCCGGCGGCAGGTTACCGTCGAGTCGGCGCCCCTGCCGAACCACAGTGGAGATTCGGCAACGGCGCCGCCGTCTCTTTTTATTTCGCTCCGTCGTGGCGAGGGTTCGCGACCTTGCCGCGGCGGAAGGCCGCGAGTGGAGCGGCTTCTATTTCCACATCCGCACGTTGAGCAGTTTGTTGTTCGTCCCCCCGTGCTGGAAGCTCTCGATCTCGTATACGTTCTTCTTTTTGTCGAACCGGAGTCTGGCCGCGCCGATGGCCGTGCCTGTTCCTTTGCCGCTCTGGTCGAGCACCAACTGCAGGATCGTGTACGGATAATCGACGGACCGGCCCGAATTCCGAAGTTCGAGGAAGGAGAGTCGCCGGGCCGTCACCACCCGGACGATGGTCTTGTCGCCCTTCTGGAACTTGCGCGCGATCGCAATGGGGGTTCCAACATGCCCGGTCGGGGAGAGTTGTCCGACATCCTCTTTCTCCAGCGCACTTAGGAGGCGATCCGGACCGCTCTCCGCGAGAATGGCGGCGAAGTTCTTAATGTCCTCGTCCGTGTTGTATTTGTTGATGTGAATGTCGATGGACACGGAGGAGCCACCCGCACCCCCGCCCACGACCGCCCAGACAGCAGAATATTGCTCGGCTTTCGGCTTGTCTTCGCCGAACGCCGTCCCGTACGTCAGTAATGCGGCTGCGAACGCGGCCGCCCCCATCGAGCTCAGCAGTTTTCTCATCGTTGTCTCCCTGGTCTCGGATCACCCTGGCGGACGGCCGCTATCGATTCGTGTCGCCGACCTCCGGCCGATGACTCCGCCTGGGAAAGGATGCCGCGGAACCGGCCGCGCTTCAAAATATGTTCCGCCCGTGGCCAACGGGGGTGCGTCCAGCGGGACACCAGCACCGAACCGCGCGCGTAAGCAAGCGGATCAGTACGGTTTAGCGGGAGTCCGCTCTCTTACGGTCGCGGTTCAGTGCTGCGTACCTGGTACGCGCACCCAGCCACCGGCCTTCCCTACCGCTGCAAGCAGGGGAAATATTCCGAGTCCACCGCCTTCGGCCGGCATCATCGCACCGAACAATCTCGCGAGGGCAGCGGCCCTCGAGCGAGGCGGAGGGTTGAGATATGCGTAGCAGACAGCGTGCGTTGTGCTTCGCGGTGGTAGCGGTAGTGCTGGCCTGGGCCGCGCCGGCACACGCGCAGAGAGTGGGTCAGCCAAGGGCGGGCGCCGCTGGCGCCTGGCGCCTCATCGGAACGGTGGAGGCCGACCGCCGTGCCGACCACGACGCCCTCTTCGTAAGAGGCCCCTTCGACGACTTCCGCCGCGTCAAGTTCAAGGTGACCAACGCCGGTTTGAACCTTCAGCACATGGTGATCACCTACGATAACGGCGCGCCGGACAACATCGAGGTCCGCCAAAACATTCCCCAGGGGGGCGAGAGCCGGCAGATCGACCTGCGGGGCGCCGGCAAGCGCAGCATCCGCAAAATCGAGTTCTGGTATGACACGAAGGGTCTCCTGAAGGGCAAGGCACACGTGACGGTGTTCGGCATGAAGTGAGACAGCAGCAGATGAAAGAGGAGGTCGAATGATTACGAAATCGAAATCGCGGCTGGCGGTGGTCTGTGTGTTGGCGATGGCCCCAGTCCTTGCCGCTCAACAGGCGCCGGGCGCGGCTGCGGATGTCCCGGCCAAGAAGTTCTACGAAGATCTGATCAAGACGCCGATCATTCCGCAGCGCAGCGCGGACGAGATCCAGAACGACCTAAAAACGGCCGAGACGAACACGAAGGAGGCCGACAAGGCCAGCGCCGATGCGCAGGCGCGCATCAAGGAGTCCGAAGGGTGGCTGGCCACCAATAAGGCAGACATCGATGGCTTGAAGGCCAAGCTCGGCGCCGCCAAGAAAGAGAAACGGGACGCCGACAAGATCACCCTGGAAGGTCAACTCAAGCAGTTGGATCTGGTCGATCAATACCTCAAGAAGACGAAGGACATTCGCCAGTCGGAACTGGATCTCGCCAAGTCCCAGAAAGAACTGATCGGTGCCCAGACGAAGGCGTACCAGGCCGAGTTGGAACTGAACAAGAGGATCGAGGCCATTAAGGGCGCCGGGCCGGACGGCCTGTCCAAGAGCGTTCTCGATGCCGCCCAAGCGGCCGAGGGCACATTGAAGCTGATGAAGGCGACGGCGGAAAAGAACGGGGATGTCATCGACCAGACCAAGAAGCTGGCCGACCGCCGGATCGATCTCGTGCAGGCCCGAAACAAGCTGCTTTCCGAAGATCGGATCAAAAGCATCGCCGAGGCCATGAAGAAGTAAGACGGCCCGCGGGGGGCCAAATATTCTGAGTCGGCCGCTTGCGGTCTTCCATCGTCTCGCGACGCCAAGTCGGCCGAGGGCACGGCGCGCGGCGTCCGGAGGGATGTGGGTGATTGAGAAGCACGCTACTGATGAACTGGTGCGTCGGGTGAGGATCCTGCCGGGTGGCCGTGAGTACCATACGGGCTTCAAGATCGAGGGCCAGGCACATGAGTGAGAACCAGACCAATAAACTTCTACCCATATTGGGCTCCAGCGAAAACGTCCAGGCCGGGCAGCCCGTGCTGGATGCCGCTTTGCTAGCCAATGCTCCGCCCGGTTTCCACCTGCTGGCGAAGCCGAGCGGCTCCACCTGCAATATCGATTGCAAGTATTGCTTCTTCCTGTCCAAAGAAGCGCTGTATCCGAACGACAAGAGCCGGATGTCCGAGGCCACCCTGGAGACCTACATTCGCCAGTTGCTGGAATCGCACCGCGCGCCCCAGGTGACGGTGGCGTGGCAGGGCGGCGAACCGACGCTGATGAAGCTCGACTTCTTCCGGCGCTCCGTCGAACTCGTCGAAAAGTACCGCCGGCCCGGTCAGACTGTGCAGCACACCTTTCAGACCAACGGCATCCTGGTCGATGACGAATGGTGCGCCTTCTTCAAGGAGCACAACTTCCTGGTCGGCCTGAGCGTTGACGGCCCGCGCGAACTCCACGACGCCTACCGGCTGGACCGCGGCGGCCAGGGCACCTTCGACAAGGTCATGCAGGGTTGGCGCCGCCTCCACCGGCACGGGGTCGAGTTCAACATCTTGTGCACGGTGAATGCCGCCAACCAGAAACATGGCCGCACGGTCTATCGCTTTTTCCGCGACGAGCTTCACGCAAAGTGGGTGCAGTTCATCCCGATCATCGAGCGCGCCACCGCGGACACCATCGCCATCGCCAACCAGGGCTGGAGCGAACAGCCAGGCCGCAAGCGCCTGCTCTACACCCAGACGGGCGACCTGGTAACCGAGCGCTCGGTCGGCAGCGAACAATACGGGCGCTTCCTTGTGGATGTCTTCGAGGAATGGGTCCGCCACGACGTGGGTAAGGTTTTCGTCCAGCTCTTCGACGTGACGCTCGAGGCCTTCTTCGGCCGCCATCTGCTGTGCATTCACGCTCCCACCTGCGGTTACGGCCCGGCGCTGGAGCACAACGGCGATCTTTACTCCTGCGATCACTTCGTCGAGCCGCGCCACCTGCTGGGCAATATTCACCAGACGCACATGCTCAAGCTGATCGCTTCACCCGAGCAGCGGAAGTTCGGGGACGACAAGCGTGACACGCTCACAGCGCAGTGCCGGAACTGCGAGGTCAGGCCCCTGTGCAACGGAGGCTGTCCCAAGGACCGCTTCGCGCTCTCGCGCGATGGCGAACCCGGCCAGAACTACCTCTGCGGGGGACTCGAACTGTTTTTCACCCACACCCTCACGGCGATGCGGAAGATGGCCCAACTGTTCCAGACCGGGCACCCGGCCTCCGACGTGATGGCCTGGACGGCCGCCGAGGACGCCAAGCGGGGCGTCTATCAGCCTTGTCCTTGCGGGAGCGGCAAGAAGTTCCGCTTCTGCCACGGTGACAGCACACCGGATTCGCCCTTCAGCCGGCTGAGTTCCGAGACAGCCGCGCCGCAACCGCAGCGGCCACGGGTGCCAGCGTGAGAAAGGGGGGGGCTGAAACAGCATTGAAGACGATTAAAGGCTCACGAAGTGGAACGGCAGTAAAAGAGTTACTAGATCCAAGACAGAAGGAGTAGCTAATGGCAACAAAGAAACCAAACATTCTGATTATTTGGGGCGATGATATCGGCTGGTTCAATATCAGCGCCTATAACCTCGGTATCATGGGGTATAAGACCCCGAACATCGACAAGATCGCCAAGGAAGGCGCGCTATTCACCGACTGGTACGGCCAGCAGAGCTGCACCGCCGGCCGCGCCGCCTTCATCACCGGCCAGTCGCCCATCCGGACCGGCCTGACGAAGGTCGGCTTGCCTGGAGCAAAGCTCGGCCTGCAACCGGAAGACCCGACCCTCGCCGAATTGCTGAAACCGCAGGGTTACGTTTGCGGCCAGTTCGGCAAAAACCACCTCGGCGACCGCGACGAGTTCCTGCCGACGATGCATGGTTTTGACGAGTTCTTCGGAAACCTCTATCACCTGAATGCCGAAGAAGAACCGGAATGCGAAGACTATCCGAAGAATCCGGAATTCGCCAAGAAGTTCGGGCCCCGCGGCGTGCTGCACTGCTTTGCGAAACCCGACGGCACGCAGACCATCGAAGATACCGGCCATCTGACCAGGAAGCGCATGGAGACCATGGATGAGGAGATCACGGCCGGCGCGATCGACTTCATGGAGCGGCAGGTCAAGGCCGACAAACCCTTCTTCTGCTGGTGGAATTCAACCAAGATGCACATCTGGACGCACCTGAAAGAGGGCGTCGCCGGGAAGACGGGCCTGGGCATCACAGCAGATGGCATGGTCGAGCATGACCGCCAGGTGGGACAACTCCTCGACAAGCTCGACGAGCTGGGCATCTCCGACAACACCATCGTCATGTACTCCACCGACAACGGCGCCGAAGAGCTGAGCTGGCCCGACGGCGGCACCACCCCGTTCCACGGCGAGAAGGACACCAACTGGGAGGGCGGCTGGCGCGTGCCTACCGCAATCCGTTGGCCGGGCGTCATCAAGCCGGGCACGGTCTCCAACGAGATCTTCTCGCACCAGGATATGCTGCCCACGCTCCTGGCCGCGGCTGGCGAGCCGAACATCAGGGAGAAGCTCAAAACGGGCTACACTGCCGGAAAGAAGACCTACAAGGTTTATATCGATGGGTTCAACCTGCTCCCCCACCTGAAGGGCGAGGAGAAGGAAAACCCGCGTCCGGGCTTCCTGTACTGGGGTGATGAGGGTGACCTGATGGCGATCCGCTACGGGAACTGGAAGGTCCACTTCGCGATCCAACGCTCAGAGGGACTTGCCGCGTGGCAGGACCCGCTCGAAGAGCTCAGGTTCCCCCTGCTGGTCAACCTGCGGGCTGACCCCTTCGAGAACGCGGAGGTCTCCCTCTACTACGAGAAGTGGCGGGCGGATCGCATCTTCATGCTGACGCCGGCCGGCGCGCTGGTGGCTCAGTACATGGCAACCATGAATGAGTTCCCGCCGCGTCAGAGTCCGGAGAGCTGGACTCCCGGCGCTCTCATGGAGAAACTCAGACGCAAGCAGGAGATGCTGGAATCCGGCAATGCCGCCGGCGTGAAATAGGGTAGTCCATTCAGCACGCAGTACGCTTGAACCCCGGCGGACATAACATCCGCCGGGGAAACTTGCTTAAATGTGGCATGGGCATTCGGGCTAAGCTGACGTGAACCGACCAGAAGACGAAGTCCGAAGCTTTTACGAGCGCTATCCCTATCCCCGGCCGGTCGATAGCCTCGACAAATATCGTCTTCTCTGGCAGGATCGCGAGAGGCGCCGCGCCGACTATCATCTGTTCTGGCCTGGGCGGCCTTTTCGCGAAGATCACTCCATCCTCATCGCCGGCTGCGGAACATCGCAGGCGGCCAGGCACGCCTTGCGTTGGCCTGACGCTCGGGTGACCGGTATCGACTTCAGCGCAACAAGCCTCCGATGCACCGAGGAGCTCAAGCGAAAATACGCCCTGAAGAATCTTCAGGTCCACCAGCTTCCCATCGAGCAGGTCGGCGATTTGGGAATGAGCTTCGATCAGATCGTGTGTACCGGGGTTCTCCATCACCTCGCGGACCCGGACGCGGGACTCAGCGCGCTACGCAGCGTGCTGAAACCGGACGGGGCGATGCATCTCATGGTGTACGCGCCTTACGGACGTACCGGCATCTATATGCTGCAGGAGTTCTGCCGGCTCATCGGTATCCAGGCGACGGATGAGGGAATTCGCGATCTCGTCGCCGCGCTCAAGGCGTTACCGCCCGGACATCCGCTGGAACACCTGTTGCGCGAGGCCCCGGATTTCCGGCACGAGGCGGCCCTTGCCGACGCTCTGCTGCATCCGCGGGACCGCGCGTATTCCGTCCCCCAACTGTCCGACTTTCTCCACCGCGGAGGAATGACATTCGGCCGGTGGATCAAGCAGGCACCCTATCTCCCCCTCTGCGGCGCCGTAGCCAACATTCCGCACGCTCCCCGGATGGCCCAGCTTCCCTTGGCGGAGCAATATGCCGCTGTCGAATTGTTCCGGGGAACGATGGTGACCCACAGCCTGGTTGCTTATCGAAGCGACTGCCCCGGTGGGTCCCACCCGGTTGGCTTTGAGGGTCACGCCTGGCTTGGTTACGTGCCCATTCGAAGGTCAGACACGGTCTCGGTCGAAGAGCGACTGCCCCCCGGGGCCGCGGCCGTCCTCATAAACCGGACTCATACCTACAGGGATCTCTTCCTGCCAATCAACTCTGTGGAAAAGAGTTGGTTTGATGCGATTGACGGGAACCGCAGTATTGGCGACGTCCTGGGAAAGACGGCGCGCTCCTCAAAACCAAGCCCGCAACTGGACCAGGCGCGATCTCTCTTTGAACGCCTCTGGTGGTTTGACCAGGTGGTTTTCGATCTGTCGTCGCAGCCCCCTGGGAATCCTGCCCCTGCGCCAGCTGGGTGAGCCCGCGGCGGCGCCAAATATTCTGAGTCGGCCGCTCGCGGTCTCCCATCATCTCGCGCGGCCAAGTCCGCGCGGAACGCGGCGGCGAGCGGCGTCCTGGGCGGGATGCCGGTGATTGGAGACGCCCAGCAATTGATGAATTCGTTTTGAAAGGAAAAGGAACAATGGCTACGAAACCGTTCAAAGGAACGATCAAACTCGATGTCCGCGATTCCGTTCCGGACTGGACACCGTATACGCCAATCAAGGCCCCCGAGGGCGCGCCAAATGTCCTGTTCGTGCTCTACGACGACACGGGGCAGGCAGCCTGGTCGCCGTTCGGCGGCAGGATCAACATGCCGACGTTGCAGAGGCTGGCGGACAACGGGTTGATGTACTCGCAGTGGCATACCACCGCGCTGTGCTCGCCGACCCGCTCCACGCTCCTGACCGGACGCAACCACCACCTCAACGGCTGCGCCGCCATCACCGAGGCGGCGACCGGATTCCCCGGCGCCCACAACCGCATCCCGGACGAGTGCGCCACGGTCGGCCAGATCCTACAGGACGGCGGCTGGAGCACCTTCTGGCTGGGCAAGAACCACAACGTCGTCGAGACGGACTGCTGCCCGGGCGGAAGCCGCAAGCAATGGCCCCTCAACAAGGGCTTTGACCGCTACTATGGCTTCCTGGGCGGCGAAACCAACAACTGGTATCCCGACCTGGTCGAAGACAGCCGGTTCGTCGACGCGCCGTACACCCCGGAGGAGGGCTATCACCTCTCCAAGGACCTGGCGGACCACGCCCTGCAAATGATCCGCGACCAGAAGGCCAGCAATCCGTCGCGGCCGTGGTACATGTGGTTCTGTCCGGGCGCCAACCATGCCCCCCACCATGCCCCGAAGGAGTACATCGACAAGTACAAGGGCAAGTTCGACGACGGCTACGAAGCCTATCGCGAGTGGGTCCTGCCGCGCATGATCGCCAAGGGCCTCCTGCCGGAAGGCACCCAGCTCACCCCGCTCAATCCGCTGCCGGACGATGTGGCGAACCCGGGAGATGTGGTTCGCCCGTGGAATACGCTCAACGCCGACGAGAAGAAGCTGTTCTCGCGCCTGATGGAGGTCTACGCCGGATTCTCGGAGTACACCGACGCGCAGGTGGGCCGCATCATCGACTACCTGGAGGAGAGCGGACAGCTCGACAACACTCTGGTACTTCTATACGGCCGACAACGGCGCTTCCGGAGAAGGCAGCCCCAGCGGCTCGGTCAACGAGAACAAGTTCTTCAACAACTATCCGGACGAACTCGCCGAGAACATGAAGCTCATCGACAAGCTGGGCGGACCGGACACCTACGAACACTATCCCACCGGATGGGCCGCCGCCACCTCGACCCCGTTCAAGATGTTCAAACGCTACGCGGAATACGCCGGCGGCACCTGCGACGCTCTGGTCATGTCCTGGCCCAAGGGCATCAAGGCGCGCGGCGAGGTTCGCAACCAGTATCACCACTCCACCGACATCGTCCCGACCATC
This sequence comes from Bryobacterales bacterium, assembly GCA_963710565.1. Lineage (GTDB taxonomy): Bacteria > Acidobacteriota > Terriglobia > Bryobacterales > Bryobacteraceae > DASWZN01. Next base: position 68,147 of record CAVQAN010000002.1, read on the forward strand.
CTGGATGTGTGCGGACTGGAGATGCCCAAGGTCTACAAAGGCGTGGAGCAGTACCCGCTCTCCGGCGTTTCCATGCGATACACCTTCGACGCCACGCCGGACGCGCCGACCGCCAAGAAGCGCCAGTATTACTGCCATGCTCGGAACCCGTGGAATCTGGCAGGACGGCTGGAAGGCTGTCGCCTTGCATGCCCCGATTTCAGGTAAGGGCCACTTCGACAAGGACGTGTGGGAACTCTACCACGTGGATGTCGACCGCGCCGAGGCGAACGATCTGGCCAAAGAACACCCCGAGAAGCTCCAGGAACTCATCAAGGCCTGGTTCAAGGAAGCGGAGACCAACCTGGTGCTGCCCCTCGACGACCGGTCCGCCATGGAGATCCTCAACACTCCGCGTCCCACCGAAGAGGCGGCGCGCGAGAGGTTCATCTACTACCCGGGCACCGGTTCGGTCCCGGAAAGCGTCGCCGTCAACGTGCGAGGCCGTTCGTACAAGATCCTCGCGGACGTGGAGATCGTCGATCCGAACGCCTCGGGCGTGATCTTCGCCCACGGCTCGCGCTTCGGCGGCCACTCGCTGTTTCTCAAGGACAAGAAGCTGCACTACGTCTACAACTTCCTCGGCATCCCGCCGGAACAGAAGTTCGTCTCGCCCGAACTCGCGCCCGGCAAGTACACGCTTGGCATGGAGTTCACCAGGGAGAGCGCGGGCAAGTTCCACGAGTCCGTCGGGACCACGAAGCTCTACGTCAATGACAAGGTAGTGGCCGAAGGCCCGATGCGCGCACAGGTGGGCAAGTTCACGCTGTGCGGCGACGGCCTGTGCGTCGGGTTCGACAGCGCCGATGCGGTCAGCCACGAATACAGTGGCGCCAATCCGTTCAAGGGCGGGACGATCAAGTTCGTCGGCGTCACCACCGAGAAGGGCCAGTACCTCGATCTGGAGACGCTGGCAGCGGCAGCGTTCGCCAGAGACTAGAGGCAGTCCAGCAACTTTCGAGACCGGCAGCTTGCTCGTTCAGGAGCTGCCGGTCTTGCGGCTTTTCCCGATACCGGAGGCACACCGTCATGGTGAGAGGACTGTTTCTGTTCACGGTAGGCATGGCGTTGGCGCAGGAAGCTCCGGCGCCTGCCGAGCCTGCCGAAGTCTCCGCGGAGAAGCAGGAGGCCCGCGAAGGACCGGCGGATTTCGAAGCCGAATTCGCCGCCTCCGACGTTTTCCGTTCCGGCTCCTATCTGCAGCCCCTCTGGCGCGGTCTTGGATTCGACGGGCACTATTTCGGCGGGAAGACCGCGGATACCGGCTTTACCGGCGCCTCATGGACATTCCGTGTTCGGGAACTCAAACTGTCGCCGGGCTTTGGCGTCCTGTTCGGCAGCAATGAAACCACCACCTCCCCAGCTCTGAGTTTTCGCTGGGACTACGAGCGCGGCTGGTTTGTGACCCAGGGTCTCATTTTGCAGGGATTTCGCAAGACTCCGGTTTTTCGCGAAGAAGAGGCAGGGGGTGAGCAGAGCGGCGCTCCGGTTCCCGTCTCTTACGTGAGGCCCACCATCTCCGACGGCGATCACGTCAGCGCCCAGTGGAAGCGCCTCACCGTCGGCGGCACCTTTGAGCACATCCATTTTCGGGAGGGCAGTGAGTGGAAGGGCGGCGGCCGTTTGGCTATCCGTCTGTTCCCGCGCGTCTCCGCAATCCTGTACGTTCTCGCCCCCGGCCGCACCGAGTGGCGCGGTGGGATACTCGTCCACCCGCCCCCGCGCGACTGAGAGCGGCGGGTGTTTCCGCCTTGCCAACTCGGCCCTCAGACATTTTGAGTCAGCCGCCTGTCCCCACGCATCGTGCCGCGGGAACACCGTGACAGACTACCCCGGAGAGAAGGCAACCATGCAGGAACTGAACATGATCGGCGGTCCGTTGCACCGGCTGGGACGCCGGCTGGGCCTGGTTCGCGACGAAGGAATGAATACCATCCGGCTGGGAGTGGCGCTCGGCCTGTTGTCGTGGAGCGTCCTGGTATTGCTGGCGCTCTTGCAAGGACTCGGCGACAAAGTGTTTTCGCTCGGCGCCACCGGCGTCCATGTCCGCCTGCTGTTGGCCATCCCGCTGTTCTTCGTGTGTGAAACCTGGGTATTCCCCGAAATGACGGAGTTCCCCCGCTACCTCGTGAGTGCAGGCCTGGTGCCGGATGGCGCCTTGCCGGCCTTGGCGTCGGCCGTCGCCCGCGTCACCCGGCTGGTGAATTCCGCCCTGGCGGAGGTGGTCTTCCTGCTGGTGGCGGCGGGCCTGCCGCTACTCGAGCTGGTTGCGCCTCTCCCCGGGAAGACGGGGAGCTGGCAGGCCGTTCTGCATTCGGCCGGTGGGATCACCCCGCTCACCGCCTGGTATCTGGGGTTCTGCCTGACGCTGTTCCGTTTTCTGCTGCTCCGATGGGTGTGGCGGCTGGGCCTCTGGATTTACCTTCTCTGGCAGGTAAAGGGCCTCAACCTCCGCCTGATGCCGACTCACTCCGACGGCGAGGGGGGGCTGGGGTACCTGGAGATTGTGCACGAGGAGTTTGCTCCATTGACATTCGCCATCTCGGCGATCTTCGCCGCGCAATTCGCGGAGAACTACACGGCGTCCGGTGCGCCTTTCGAAACCATGTACTATTCGATCCCGCTGGTCCTGCTGCTGGCCGCGGCGCTGTTCATCGGCCCGCTCTGCATCTTCTCCTACGACCTCTGGATATGCCGCGTCAATGGGATGAGCCAGTATATGGCCATGGCGTCGCGCTATGTGAACGCATTTGACGTCCGGTGGATCCAGGACAAACAGGCGACCGGGGAATCCCAGTTGGGCTCGGGGGACCTGCAGTCGCTGGCCGATCTGACCAACAGCCTCAAGGTCGTCAGCGACATGCGACCGGTTCCGGTAGGCCCCAGGATGCTGAAGAATCTCGCCGCCGCCGCGATCCTGCCCATGGCGCCGCTGCTCCTGCTGAAGTTTCCGATCGAGAAACTGTTGGGGCAGCTATTCCAGGCGCTGACGGGCATGTGAGCAAGGCAGAGACGAACACGTTTGTGGAGCCTCATTCCAGCGGGCCAGGAAGCAGGAGGATGCGCGTAGGGCAGGTTGGCGGCTCAACCGCGGACGGGCCCCGTCTGACAGGGGGCCTTGTCCTGTTGGTTGGCCTGCTACTGGGGCCTGCCCTGCGCGCGCAGCAGACCGCGGACGATCTCAGAGACCTGGCGAGAAACCCGGTGGGCGACGCCATCAAAGTCCCCCTGACGGGCAGCGTCAGCTTCGACGCCGGGCCATACGGTCGCACCGCATTCGGTCTTCAGGCGCTCCCCCTCATTCCGTTGCAAGTGTCGTCGAACTGGCTGCTGATCCCGCGCATCTCGGCGAACCCGCTGGTTTACCAGCCTGACGTGACCCAGCCTGGCGGCGGCGTCACCGGCATGGGCGACACGGTGGCGACCGTCTTTCTCACGCCCGCCCATCCCGGATGGCTGATCTGGGGCATCGGGCCCTCACTTCTGATGCCTACCGCGACCAACTCCAACCTTGGCGAGGGCACATGGGATCTGGGGCCTTCGGTCGCGGTTGTGGTGCAGCCCAAGTGGGGAGGCTTCTGGGTAGCGGCGCAAAATATCTGGTCGCTTCCCGTGAACTCGCGGCGGGCCGCGGTGAACCAGCTACAACTCGAGGTCAGCTTCAACTACAACCTGCCGCACGACTGGTACCTCTTCACCAACCCGACCATCGGCGCGAACTGGGACGACGCGGGCGAGGGCCGCTGGCTGGTGCCTTTTGGAGGCGGCGTGGGAAGGACCTTCAGCATTGGCCGCCAGGCCGTGGATTGCAACGTTGCGCTGTACAACAATTCGATCCGCCCCCAGCTTTTCCCGAAATGGCAGTTGAGTATGCAGTTGACGCTCATCTACCCCCGGAAGCGCCCGGCACGGTAGCCGCGCGGCGAATATTCTGAGTCTCCCTCGGGCCATCTTCATCATTCCGCTGCACGGTTCCGCGAATAGAGAAGATGGCCCTGATCAACCTACTGTCCGGGTATAGAAAGATCTGGTTGCCTTACGACCTTCTGGCGGGCGTTTCGGTGGCCGCGGTGGCCTTGCCGATTGCGATCGCCTATTCGCAACTGGCGGGCGTTCCGCCGGTTTACGGATTGTACGCCAGCCTGCTTCCGCTGGTGGCGTACGCGTTCCTTGGCTCGTCCCGGCAGTTGATTCTTGCGCCTGACGCCGCGACGTGCGCGATCGTTGCGGCCATCGTAGCGCCGCTGGCGGGGCAGGACATGGCGCGAACCCTGTCGCTCACGGCGGCGCTGGCCATGATTGCCGGCGTCTTCTGCATCGCGGCCGGCCTGGCGCGCCTGGGATTCCTCACCAATTTCCTGGCCCGGCCGATTCTGACCGGCTATATCAACGGGATCGCCATCTGCATCATCACCGGCCAGCTCGGCACGCTGTTCGGATTCAAACTAGCGCCCGGCGGATTCTTTCGCCTGCTCTGGCAGTTTTTCGGGAAACTGGGCGAGACCCACTTGCCGACCCTGGCGGTGGGTGTGACGACTCTGGCCGTGCTGCTCGTGCTCTCGCGCCTCGCGCCCAAGGTGCCGGGGCCGCTGGTTGCCGTGGTGCTCGGTGTCGTCTGCTCGGCGTTCTTCGGCTTTGCCGCACTCGGCATCAAGCTGCTGGGTCGGATTCCGGCGGGACTTCCGGCCTTCGTGATTCCGTCCGTCGGCGGAAGCGATTGGCAGCCGCTGGCGCTGGGTGCGATCGGGTTGGCTTTGATCAGCTACAACAGCGGCATGGTCACTGCCCGGGGCTTTGCGGCGAAGAATCGCTACGACATCGATGCCAACCGGGAATTCATCGCCATGGGCGTGGCCGATATCGGGGCCGGGATGCTGGGTGGGTTCGCCATCAGTGGGGCGGATTCGCGCACGGCCGTGAACGACTCGGTGGGCGGCAAGAGCCAGGTCACCAGTCTGGTGGTGGCCGCCGTGCTGGCGCTGACGCTGCTGTTCTTCACCGCTCCGCTGGCATGGTTGCCAATGGCCGTGCTGTCGGCGGTTCTGATCAAGGCGGCCATGGGACTGTTCGACCTGCCCGGCCTGGCAACCCTGCGCCGCGTCAGCCCCCGGGAATTCCGGCTCTGCCTCATCACCCTGCTCGGCGTGATCACGGTCGGCGTGTTGCCCGGCGTGGTAGTCGCGGTCATGGTCGCCATCGTGCAGCTTCTGATCAATGCCTCCACGCCGCACGACGCGGTGCTGGGGCGCATTCCGGGGACGACCGATTATCGCGAGGCCGCCGCCGATTCCGAAACGGAGACGTTCCCGGGCCTAGTCATCTACCGCTTCGACTCGGGCCTGGTGTTCTTCAACGCCGACCACTTCAAGATGCGCGCCAAAGCCGTTGTCCAGGCGGCGCCGGACGCCGGTGCGGTACCTGGTGCTCGATGCCGGGACCATGCCCCAACTGGATAGCACCGGGGCCGCCAGCCTGGAACGGTTGTGCGGCGATCTCGAGGACCAGGGCGTCGCGATTGTGGTTGCCGATGCCAAGAGTCCGGTCCGCGCCATGCTCGGCCGGACCGGCCTGGCGGACCGGATCGGACCCGACCGCATGTTCCCCACAGTCGATTCGGCAGTCGAGGCACTGTGCGAGGGACACGCCCTGGCAGCTCGCGAGAAAGGAAGCACCCTATGAGTTCGCGGCCCATGCCGTTTCACCTTCTGGCCAAGCCCACCGGCGCCATCTGCAACCTAGATTGCAAGTACTGCTTCTTCCTGTCCAAGGAGACACTGTACCCGGGCGACCCGTTCCGGATGTCCGAAGGCGTGCTGGACACTTACATCCGGCAACTCCTGGAAGCGCAGCCGTCCGGTGAGGTCAATGTCGCCTGGCAGGGCGGCGAGCCCACCCTCATGGGGCTCGACTTCTTCAAGCGCTCCGTCGAGCTGGTGGAGAAGTACCGGAGGCCCGCGCAGAAGATCCTGCACACCATGCAGACCAACGGAACGCTGCTCAACGATGAATGGTGCGCCTTCTTCAAGCAACACGGCTTCCTCATCGGCCTGAGCGTGGACGGGCCCAAGGCGATGCACGATGCCTACCGCGTCAACAAGGGCGGCGCCGGCAGCTTCGACCAGGTCATGCGCGGCTGGACAGTGCTGAACAAGCACGAAGTGGACATCAATATTCTGTGCACCATCCACGCCGCGAACGCCGACCATCCGCTCGAGGTGTATCGCTTCTTTCGGGACGAGCTGGGCGCCGCGTTCATGCAGTTCATCCCCATCGTGGAGCGGGCTACCGAGGCGCTGCTGCCGCTTGCCAACCTGGGCTGGGGCGAACGGCCCGGCGCGGACCGGCCGCTCTACACCCAGTCCGGCGGACTCGTCACCGAGCGCACCGTGGGCTCCGAACAGTTCGGCCGCTTCCTGAACGGCATCTTCGACGAGTGGGTGCGCCGCGACGTGGGCAAGGTGTTCGTCCAGACGTTCGACGTTGCGTTGGGGAGCTGGCTTGGACAGCATAATCTGTGCATCTTCTCGCCCACCTGCGGCGGCGCGCTCGCGCTCGAACACAACGGCGACGTGTATTCCTGCGATCACTACGTCGAGCCCGCCTACCTTCTGGGCAATATCCAGCAGACGCCCATGGCGGAGCTGGTCGCTTCCGAGAAGCAGCGCGCGTTCGGGCGGGACAAACTGACCAGCCTGCCCAAGTACTGCCGGGAGTGCGACGTGCGCTTCGCCTGCCACGGCGAATGTCCGCGCAACCGGTTCATCAGCACCCCGGACGGGGAGCCCGGCCTCAACTATCTGTGTGCGGGCTACAAGCTTTTCTTCCACCACATCGACCCCGCGATGAGGACGATGGCGAACCTGCTGCGCCAGGGCCGCTTCGCCGACGAGATCATGCAGCCTCAGACCCCGCCGGCCGCGACGCAGCCGGGCGGGACCGCCAAGATTGGCCGCAACGACCCGTGTTCGTGCGGGAGCGGAAAGAAATACAAACACTGTCACGGCAGCACGGACGCCGCCACGGCTTTGACTGACCCGGCCCAAGCGCCGGAAAGGACCTAGGACGATGGAAGCTACTCGCCATTGGATGGAACTCGCCTCCCGGGGCATTGAAGCCCTGGCCGTGGCGATCATGGTTATCTTCATTCTCATCGGGACCACTCGATTCCTCTTTCACTCCCTCAGCAAGATCGAAGGGTCCTACGAGAGATATCGGATCGTGTTGGGGAAGACGCTCCTGGTGGGTCTCGAACTTTTGGTGGCCGCCGACATTGTCAACACGGTGGCTTTCGATTTGACGATGAACAACCTCGCCTTGCTGGGCGGTCTGGTGGTGGTGCGGACGGCTCTGGGATGGACCCTGAGTGTCGAGGTTGAGGGCCATTGGCCGTGGCAACAGACAAAGGAGTCCCGCATCGGATCGGGCAGGGATGACGCCTGAGCCCAGGCGGCACGGGAAAGGGAGAGAACGAGTATGCAAGACATTTTTTCGCGAATCGCGGAGGACCTGACGGGCCGGCTGTCCGGGCCAATGCATTTCCGCTTTATCCTGCAGCCGGTAATGGCCACCATCTTCGCCGTCAAGGACGGGATAAAGGACGCCCGTGAGGGGCGGGTCGCCTATTTCTGGGGTCTGTTCACAGAGCCCGAGCACCGCATGGATCTGATCCGGAGGGGCTGGAAGTCGGTGGGCAAGATCTTCTGCCTCGCCCTTGTCCTCGAAGTGATCTACCAGGTGTGGCAGCTCCACACTTTCTACCCGGGCGAGGGACTGTTCATTGCACTCGTCCTGGCGATTGTCCCCTACCTGCTGATCCGCGGTCCTGTGAACCGCCTCATGGGCAGAAAGCGATAGGAGAAAAGCCATGCACGATGAGACAGACATCAGTCCGGCGCCTGTGGCCGCGCCGTCCGCGCCGTCGATCGCCACGATCCTCGCGCACGAGCGCACGGATCTGGCCAAGAGCCGGAGCTTCATGGCCGCGGAGCGCACGCTCATGGCGTGGATCCGCACGGCCCTCTCTATGATCAGCTTCGGCTTCACCCTCGCCAAACTCGGCCAGGTCATGCACGACGTGGAGTTGAAGAGGTTACTTGGCGGCGTGCGTGTAGTGGGTGTCCGGCGCATGGGTTTCTATCTCGTGGTCCTGGGGACGGCGGCACTTTTTGCTGCCTCGGTACAGCACTGGAACCGGATGCGCAAGCTTCGTAAGGCGGGCCTGCACTACGAATTCAGCATCACGTTGCTGGTGGCGCTGCTGCTGGTCATCGTCGGGGCTCTCGCCTTCACTTCCCTCGTGACCAACATTTGAGACAGAATCCATGAGCTGGATCCGACGCTATAGATTTCGAATGTTCCTGCGCTCCTCCCTGTGGGCCCCGGCGGTGGCGAGCATGGCGGCCGCGATGATCGCGGCCCCCTTGATCCGCCTGGTTGACGACCGCACGCGGTGGACGCTCATGGGGTTCGGACTCGATGGCGCGAAGGCTCTAGCCAGCGCGCTCAGTTCCTCGCTGCTGACGCTCGTCGTATTCTCTTTCAGCGTCATCCTGCTCGCGATCCAGGTAGCGGGCGGCCAGCTCTCGCCCAGGATCATCGCGCGGATCTACGTGGCCCGCCGTCTAAAGCTGGTCCTGGTCCCGTTCGTCTTCACCTACACCTACACGCTATCGGCCCTGGGGCGGATCGAAGACCGCGTCCCGCAGCTTCCCATGCTGGTCGCCGTCGCCGCGAGCCTGTTCAGCGTCGCCCTGTTCCTCTACCTGATCCAGATGGCCGGCCTGGATCTCCGCCAGGGCGCGGTTCTGACCAGCGTGGCCGCCGAAACCCGCACCGTGATCGACGCGCTCTATCCGGACCCGTTCGCGCCGCACACAGCGGAGCCCCCGGTCGCGGACCTGCATGCGACGCCGGCCCTGAGAACCATCGCGCATAGCGGGCGTTCGGGCGTGGTTCTCGCGTTCGATGCGGCAGGCCTGTCGGAGATAGCCGGCCGCGCGGGCTGTGCGGTCGAGCTCGTTCCGCAGGTTGGCGATTTCCTGGCCACTGGAGAGGACGCTTTTCGGCTGCACGGTTCCGGCGCCGGCGCCGTGAATGAGGACAGCCTGCGCGCGTGCGTCGCGCTGGGCTCGGAACGGATCCTGGGCAACGACCCTGCCTTCGGTTTCCGCATCCTGGTAGACATCGCCATCAAGGCGCTCTCGCCGGCCATCAACGATCCCACCACCGGCGCTCTGGCTGTCGATCAGATCCATCACCTCCTGCATCTGCTCGGTCAGAGACAACTCGACCCG
>CAVQAN010000003.1:0-29791 GCA_963710565.1 Bryobacterales bacterium
TACCGGCTACGAGCACCGCGGCCGGGTGTTCAAAGAACTGGTGCGCGGGCTGGAGCCGCGAGGCTGATATGGCGCAGCGCGTCCGGACCGATTGGGTGCTGTTCTGGGTGGTCGTCGTCCTGGTGTGCTTCGGGCTGGTGATGGTCTACAGCGCGTCGTCGGTGGTGGCGCAGCAGAAGTACGGGTCGAGCTTCTATTACATCTACCGGCAACTCGCCTGGGCGGTGGCCGGCTTCGTGGCGATGATGCTGCTCAAGCGACTACGACTACCGCCGGCTCAACAGCCAGGCCTGCGCTTTTTGCCGGCGTCATTCTGGTGCTGCCGCTGCTGGTGGCGGTCTATTTCCTGGACGGCCGGGCGCCCGCTGGCTGCGCATCGGCCGCTGGGCATACAGCCATCCGAATTCGCCAAACCGGCGTTGATTCTGTTCCTGGCCTACTTCGTGGCCGAGCGCGCGAAGAAGATCAACAACCGGCGGACGCTCGCGGGCGGCCTGCTGACGTCGGCCTGCTCGCTATCGCCGTAGTGGTGGCGGATCTGGGGACGGCGGCGGTCCTGGTGGTGACCGCGGCGGTCGTGTTCTACGTGGCGGGTCTGGACGAAGTACATACGGATCGCGGTCCTCGTGGGAGCGGTGGGCTGGTAGCGGCGGTGGCGGTGAAGCCCTACCGTCTGGTGCGCGTCTTCGGCTTCTTCGATCCCGAGTATTCCACGCTGGACCGGTTCCCTGGGGCGCCAGGGTAAGGCGTACCTGCAGCAGTCCTCCTACAACCGAGATCCGGGCTATCACGTCCGGCAATCGAAGATCGCGGTGGGAAGCGGCGGCCTGACCGGGCTCGGCCTGATGCAGGGCAAACAGAAGCTGCTGTACCTGCCCGAGGCGCACACGGATTTCATTTACGCGGTAGTGGGCGAGGAACTGGGACTGATGGTTGCACCGGGCTGCTGACTCTCTTCCTGGCGATCCTGTGGCGCGGGCTGCGACTGGGCGCGCGGCGCCGGACGATTTCGGGCGCTATCTCGCCCTGGGCGTACGCTCATGGTGGTGGTGCAGGCCCTCATGAACATGAGCGTGGTATTGGGCATGGCGCCGACCAAGGGCATCCCCCTGCCGATGATCAGCTACGGCGGCAGTTCGCTGCTGAGCACGCTGGCGTCGATGGGGCTGCTCCTGAGCGTCAGCGAGCAGGCGGGATGAGAGTGGACGGAGCAGTTCCTCATGGCCGGCGGGCGGCACCGGCGGCCACGTGATTCCGGCGCTGGCGGTGGCCCGGGAGTTGAAGCGGCGCGGGCACGAGCCGTTCTTCGTCGGGACGGCGGCGGGCCTGGAAGCGAAGCTGGTGCCCGGAGGCCGGCTTCGCGATCGAGTTGTCGAGATCGGCGGGCTGAAGCGGGTCGGCCTGGCGCGGACCGCGCGCACGCTGGTGCAGTTGCCGTTGGCGACGGCGCGGATGGTGGCGCCGATTGGGCCGCTGGCGTCCGCGGCGGTCTTCAGCATGGGCGGATACGCCGCCGGCCCGGTGGTGCTGGCGGCGGTGATGCGGCGGATTCCGATGGTGTTGATGGAACCGAATGCGATGCCGGGCATGACCAACCGCTGGATCGGGCGGGTGGCCGGGCGGGCGCTGGTCAATTTCGAGGAGACGACCGCTACTTTCCGCGCGGAAAGGCCCGAGCTGACCGGCATTCCGGTGCGGCCGGAGTTTTTCGCGCTGCCGCCCAAGCCGCGCGGCGAGCCGTTCACGGTGCTCATCACGGGCGGCAGCCGGGGCTCGCGCACTCTCAACAACGCCGCGCGGGAGAGCTGGCCGCTGTTCCGGAACGCGGGATTCCGGGTGCGGCTGGTCCACCAGACCGGCCGCGAGGCGTACGCCGAGATCGCGCGCGATTTCGCCTCGAGCGGGGTCGAGGGCGAGGTGGCGCCGTTTATCGAGGACATGCCGGCGGCCTTCGCGGCGGCGGACCTGGTGGTCTCGCGGTCGGGCGCCGGCGCGGTGGCCGAAATCGCGGCGGCGGGCAAGGCATCGATCCTGGTGCCGTTCCCGTTCGCGGCGGACGACCACCAGACCCGCAACGCCGAGGCGCTGGCCCGCGCCGGGGCGGCCCGCCTGGTCGCGGACCGGGAGTTCACGGGAAAGAGATTGTTCGACGAGGTTGGCGCGCTGGCATCCAGCCCGCGCCCTCGAGCGAACAGGCGAGGCGGCACGGAAGTTCGCCCGGCCGGGGGCGGCCGCGCGCGCGGCGGATATTCTGGAGGAACTGGCAGGCTGAAGCCTGCCCCGCAGCACGATTTTGGTTGACAGGAGAGCCGGAAGCCGAAACAATAGCGTAAAGAAATGTTTTCTGCCGCGGTTCGAAAAGGCGCTGGCGCCGGCACGGGAGCGGATGGATCGCGTTCCCTCCGCGCGTCGCGCTGCGGCGGCTTCGGCGATACGGGGTGAAACCTTGACGAAGATGTTTCTCAAGCCCCAGCACCTGCATTTTGTGGGCGTCGGGGGCATCGGCATGAGCGGCATCGCCGAAGTGCTGCTCGATCTCGGTTACGATCACCGGCTCCGACGTCAAGCTCACCGCGACCACCGACAGGCTGGAACGGCTGGGCGCCGCATCTTCGAGGGACACGCTGCCTGCAACGTCGGCTCGGCCCGGGCGGTGGTCATCAGTCGGCCGTGCGGGAGGACAACCCGGAGGTGCTGGAGGCCCGGCGGCTGCAGATTCCGGTGATCCCGCGCGGCGAGATGCTGGCCGAGCTGATGCGGCTGAAGTTCGGCATCGCCGTCGCGGGCAGCCACGGCAAGACGACCACCACCTCCATGCTGGCCACCATCCTCGACCACGCCGGGCAGGACCCCACCGTGGTCGTGGGCGGCAAGCTGAAGGCCTTCGGCGGCACCAACGCCCGGCTCGGCCAGAGCGACTTCCTGGTGGTGGAGTCCGACGAGAGCGACGGTTCGTTCCTCAAGCTCTCGCCGATCTACGCCATCGTCACCAACATCGATCGCGAGCACCTGGACCACTACGCCTCGATCGGGGAGATTCGCGCGGCATTCACCGAATTCGTCAACAAAGTGCCGTTCTACGGCGCGGCGGTGCTGTGCCTGGACGACGAGAACGTACAGAGGACTGCCCGGCGTGAACCGGCGCACCATCACCTACGGCACGCGGGCGCAGGCGGATTTCCAGGTGACCGAGTGCGCGGCGGGCCACATGGCGAGCGTCTTCCGGCTGCGGGCGCGCGGCGAGGACTTGGGCGAGTTCCGTCTCCACGTCCCGGGCGCGCACAACGTGCTCAACGCCACGGCCGCGGCGGCGATGGCGCGCGAGCTCGAGATCCCGGCGGATGCGGTGCGCGAGGCGCTGGCGGGTTTCGCCGGTCCCGACCGCCGCTTCCAGATCAAGGGCCAGGAACGCGGCATCACGGTGGTGGACGACTACGGCCACCACCCCACCGAGATCCGCTCCACGCTGATGGCGGCGCGCCAGTGCGATTACCGCCGGATCCTGGTCATCTTCCAGCCGCATCGCTACTCGCGCACCGCGCTCCTGATGGACGATTTCGCGCGCTGCTTCTACCAGGCCGACGCGGTGTTCGTGCTGGATATTTACGCCGCTTCGGAGAAGCCGATCGACGGCGTCAGCGCCGAGGTCCTGGCCGAGCGCATCCGCTCCTTCGGCCACCGCTCGGTGGAGTACGTCGCAACGATCGACCGCGCGGTCGAAGCGGCGCTCGCCGCGGCCGGGGAAGGCGACCTGATCGTCACGCAGGGCGCGGGGAACGTCTGGCAGGCGGGCGAGCGCATCCTCGAGCGCTTGCGGGCGGGGTGTTGAGATGGCGCCGAGACAGGCTGCGCAGCTCGAACTCGATATGACCGAGGATCCACGCATGGACCCGCAGCCGCCCGTGCCGCGGCGCGTGCGCGCAAAGCCCGAAGCGCGCTCCGGCTGGCGCGTCCGGCTCCGCCGGGTACTCATCTGGACGGGGGCCGGCGCCGGCGTTCTGGCCGTGATCGCCGGAGCCTATCAGATCGACCAGTTCCTGGCCAGCGACGCCCATTTCATCCTGACGGGCCCGGGCCTCCGCCTGACCGGCCTCCAGTACACGCCCCGAGAAGATGTCGCACGCGTGTTCGCGCGCGATATCGGTCGTAGCGTCTACCTTGTGCCGCTGGCCGAGCGGCGGCGCAACCTGATGGCCATCGACTGGGTGCGGGGCGCTACGATTTCGCGCCTGTGGCCGAACCGCCTGGCGGTCAGCATTGTCGAACGCCGGCCGGTGGCCTTTGCGGTGCTGCCGGAGGAGACCGCGCTGGTCGACTCCGAGGGCGTGATCCTGCGGGCGCCGGAGAGGGCCCGCTTCAGCCTTCCGGTACTGGCCGGCATCGCGCGCAAGCAGACGCCCGAGGTGCGGCGGGCGCGGGCGGGCCAGGTGGTGGACCTGATGCGCCAGGTGCAAGCCTACGCCAGCCAGATCTCGGAGGTCGATGTGAGCGACCCGGACAACCTGGTGGTGGTCGAGGTCGCGCAGGGCCGCGCGGTCCGGCTGCTGCTCGGGAATCGGAACTACCTTCAGCGCTTGAACAACTTCATGGACCACTACCCGGAGATCGGCCGGCGGGCGCCCAACGCACGCACCTTCGACCTGCGTCTGGACGACCGTGTCACGGCTCAGAACGGAGGCACCGATGGCCGCTAAGCACGTCCTTGCGGCCGGCCTGGACGCCGGCGGCGCCCATACGCGCTGCGCCATCCTGCTGCTCGAGAACGCCTGCGTCCGGCTGATCGGGCACGGCGAAGCTCCCTCGCGCGGCTGGAAAAGGGGCCGCATCTCGGATCAGAACGAGGTGGCGGACTCCATCCGGACGGCCGTCGAGCGGGCGGAGTCCGCGGCCCAGGTTTCGATCGGGTCGGCGGTGTTCGGACTGGGCGGCACGGGAATCAGCGGCTCGAACGCGCGCGGCGGGTACGAGATCGGTTTTCCCCGTCCCATCGCCCAGGGGGACATCAACCGCGTCGTCGAGCGCGCCTCGCGGGTGCAGCTTCAGGACGACGAGATGCTGCTGCACCTGTTCCCGCAGGATTTTACGGTCGATGGGCGCCCCGGATATCGCAACCCGCGCGGCATGATCGGCTCCCGCCTGGAGGTATTCGTACACCTGGTCACCGCGTCCACTCACGAGCACCAGAGCCTGGTGGGCGCGGCCAACCAGGCGCACCTGAAGGTGGAAGAAACGGTCTTCGAGCCGGTGGCCGCCGCCTATGCGTCCATCGTTCCGGACGGCCGCGAGGAAGGTATCGCGCTGATCGACATCGGAGCGCAATCGACCGACCTGGCCGTCTATTACGGCGAGGCCCTCATCTACTCCGTCAGCCTGCCCGTCTGCGGCGATCATTTCACCTCCGACGTGGCGCACGGCCTTCTGGTCTCGACCGAGGACGCCGAGTGGATCAAAGAACAGCAGGGTTGCGCCATGCTGGGCCTGACGGGCGACAGCAGCCTGATCGAGTTGCCGTGCACCGGCGGCCGGGGGCCGCGCGAGACCCGGCGCCGCGAACTCAACACCATCCTCGAAGCCAGGGCCTTCGAGCTGTTCGAGTTCGTCCAGAAAGAGCTCGAGCGGATCGGAATGGAGGAGGTCCTGGTCGGGGCCGTCCTCACCGGCGGCGGCTCCCGGCTGAACGGAATGTGCGACGTGGCCGAGATGGTGCTGCGCTGCCAGGCGCGCAACGGGCTGCCGGTAGGGATCCTGGATTGGCCCGAGGACATCGAAACGCCGGCCTGGACCACCGCGGCCGGGCTGGCGATGTACTCGGCGCGCCTCAAGCTGAGGGCCGAGTTGGACCGCCGCAAGACGGGCATCTTTGGAAGCATTTTCCGGTAGGCGACTGCGGGCGAGGGTTCTATGACATTGAAATACGAGATGGAAGACGAGGGTGGCGCCTCCGAGGCGCGGATCAAGGTGATCGGTGTCGGTGGCGGCGGCTCGAACGCCGTCGCACACATGCTCGCCAGCGGACTGGAAGGCGTCGAGTTCCACGTTTTGAACACCGACGTGCAGGCGCTGCGCGCTTCGCCCGTCCCGAACAAGCTGGCCATCGGCTGCAAGATCACGCGCGGCCGCGGCGCCGGGGCGGACCCGGAGGTGGGCAAGCAGGCCGCGCTCGAAGATACGGAACGCATCGTCGAGATCCTCCAGGGTGCCGACATGGTCTTCGTCACCGCCGGCCTGGGCAGCGGTACGGGCACCGGCGCGACGCCGGTGGTTTCGGGGTTGGCTAAGGAGATGAACGCGCTCACGGTGGCCATCGTCACCATGCCTTTCGCCTTTGAGGGCGAGCGTCGCCTCCGTCAGGCCGAGGAAGGACTGGCGAAACTGGCCGGCAGCGTGGACACGGTGATCACCATTCCCAACGAGCGGCTGCTGGCGCTCGCCCCCCGCGGCACCAGCATCCTGGAGGCCTTCCGGCTGGGGCACGACTTTCTCCGCCGAACGGTGCAGGATCTGGTAGAGGTCGTCACCACGCCCGGCTTCATCAATCGCGACTTCTCCGACCTGCGTTCTGCGTTGCTGGGCATGGGCTACGCCGTTCTGGGCACCGCCACCGCCCGCGGCGACAACGCCGTGATCGAGGCCGCCCGGCAGGCCATCTCCTGCCCGCTCATCGAACAATCCGGGATCAGGGGCGCCCGCAACGTCCTGCTGAACGTCACCGGTTCCGCGCGGCTGGGGCTCCACGAGGTCAACGACGCCTGCCAGATGATCCGCCATGCGACCGGACGCAATGACGTGCAGGTCAACTTCGGCCTGGCCTTCAACGAATCCATGGCCGACAGCGTGAAGGTGACATTGATCGCTACGGGGTTCCCGCCGCGCGGGGAGGAACTGGAGGTGGCCGAGGGGCAGCCCGGGGCACAGTCCGTGTGGCTCTCGGAAACCCAGCCCGAGACCCCTCCGCCAGCCGTCGCCGCAGCACCCGCGCCGCCCGCCCTTGAGAGCAAGCCTCCCAACGGCACCCCGCCGATTCCGGAACCGGAAGACCTGAGCGACCTGGACACGCCGGCGTACCTCCGCCAGCGCAGGGTACTGCACTAGGATCCCGGTCAGCTTCGGTCAGCGCGGCCGCGGGCGCGGGGAAGCGCCTCCGTTTAGGCCAGGCAACAGTGGACGGCGGAAGCTCAACAAACGATGTATGATTGAGGGTTGCGGCGCCGGAGGTAACGATGAAGGGCATTGTGCTGGCCGGCGGAACGGGTACCCGCCTGCTTCCGCTCACCAAAATCACGAACAAGCATTTGCTGCCGATCTACGACAGACCGATGGTCTATTACCCCATCCAAGCGCTTGTGAATGCGGGCATCCGGGACATCATGATCGTGACCGGGGGGAGGAACGCCGGAGACTTTCTCCGCCTGCTGGGCAACGGCAAGCATTTCGGGCTGGCGCATCTGAATTACGCCTACCAGGAAGGCGAGGGCGGCATCGCGGAGGCGCTGGCGCTCGCCGAGCACTTCGCCGATGGCGACCGGATCTGCGTCATTCTGGGCGACAACATCATCGAGGGCTCGATCCGGGAGGCGGTGCAGGCGTTCGAGAAGCAGTTGGCCGGCGCGCGCATCCTATTGAAGCAGGTACCCGATGCCGGGCGCTTCGGCGTGGCCGAGATCCGCGACAACCGGGTCGTAGGGATTGAAGAGAAGCCGAAACAGCCGAAGTCGGACTACGCCGTCACCGGCATCTACATGTACGACCAGTCGGTGTTCGACAAGATCCGGACGCTGGTCCCTTCCGACCGCGGAGAGCTCGAAATCACCGACGTGAACAACGCGTTTATCGGGGAAAGATCTCTGGAGTTCTCGTTTCTGGATGGGTGGTGGACGGACGCTGGAACCTTCGACTCCCTGCTGCGGGCCGGCAACCTGGTGGCGCAGATGCGACGCCGGGCCGACTCCCTGGTCATGGCCGCCGAGGCCCAGCAATGACGGGAGCCATCGCCCGGACGGGCGGGATCGAACTCGTCCTCCCGGAGTGTGAGAAAGGAATCGGTTCCCTCATTCAAGCACCGGACTCGCCGCACCTGATTGCGGGCGTGCGCGTGTCTCCCCACCAACTGTGGCCGGACGACCGCGGCTACTTCCTCGAAGTGCTGCGCTTCGGGCAGGGACTGCTGGCGGGGTTCCCCGCCGCGGGAACGCAGGTGTCGGCGGCGCTCGGCTATCCTGGCGCCATCAAGGCCTTTCACTACCACCTGCGCCAGACGGACGCCTGGACCCCCGCGCAGGGAATGTTCCAGGTGGCGCTGGTGGATCTGCGGCGCGGTTCGTCCACCTTTGGTGCCCGGAACACGCTGTACGTCGGCGCGTTGAGACCCTGGCAGATTCTCATCCCCCCCGGCGTCGCCCACGGCTACAAGATCATCGGACTCACGCCCGCCATGCTGGTCTACGCGACCGATCGCTTCTACGATCCGGCCGACGAGGGCCGCCTGCCCTTCGATGACCTTGGCATCAACTACGACTGGGAGACGCAGCATAAGTGATTAAATTCGGGACAGTATACTCATTCCCCAATTTCCGGGCTGCTGGACCGGCGTCGGTTCCCGTGGAGGCGCGATGAAGCTGCTCGTGACTGGAGGCGCCGGCTTCATCGGCTCCGCGTTCGTCCGTCTGATGCTCTCGGGGGAGCGCTCGATTTCGCTGCTGAATCTCGACAAGCTGAGTTATGCCGGCAATCTCGAGAACCTGGAGCCGGTGGCAGGCGACCCGAGGTACCGCTTCGTGCGCGGCGACATCTGCGACTCCGCCCTGGTGAATTCCCTGCTCGACGAGTTCCCCGCCGACGCCATCGTCCACTTCGCCGCCGAGTCGCACGTGGACCGCAGCATTCTCGCGCCGCAGCCCGTCTTCGAGACCAACCTGCGGGGCACCTTCACGCTGCTGGAAGCCGCTCGTGCCCATAACACGGCACGCTTTCTCCACGTATCGACCGATGAAGTCTACGGCAGCCTGGCCGAGCCGCTCGTTGCGGACGAGGGCTTTCCCTTGCAGCCCAGCAGCCCGTACTCGGCGTCGAAGGCGGGCTCCGACCTCCTGGCGCTTTCCTACTTCACCACCTATCGGCTGCCCGTGCTCGTGACCCGGGCGTCGAACAACTACGGCCCTTATCAGTTCCCCGAGAAGCTGATCCCGCTCATGATTCTGAACGCGCTCGACGGCCGCCGGCTGCCCGTCTATGGCGACGGCAGGCAGGTCCGCGACTGGCTCTTCGTGGAGGATCATTGCCGGGCGCTGGCGGCTCTGCTCGAACACGGGCGCGAAGGCGAGATCTACAACATCGGCGGGAACCGATCGCTGCCCAATATCGAGGTTGTGAAGAAGATCCTGCGCGCGGCGGGAAAAGACGAGAGTCTCATCGACTCGGTCCGCGACCGGCCGGGGCACGACCGGCGTTACGCTCTTGCCAGCGAGAAGATCCTGAGGGAGACCGGCTGGCAGCCGCAAGTGGGCTTCGAAGAGGGTTTGAGCCACACCGTCTCCTGGTACCGTGACCAGACGGACTGGGTCGAACACGTCCGGTCCGGCGAATACCAGAGCTACTACGACCGCAACTATCGCGACCGCGAGTTGGAACTGGCCCGGATCGCCCAACGCTAGCGGACGGGGCGTAGCTTGTCCTACGCCGCATGTGGAGCATGCCTCAGCACGCCCCGAGACAGGACACCAGGCCATGAGGGTGGCGCTCGATGCCACACCGCTCACGCTGCCGGCGGGCGGCCTGCGCCGCTACACCGCCGAGTTGAGCCTGGCGCTGGCCGGGGAGTTCCCCCAGGATGAATTCCTTATGGCCTCGGACCGCAAGTTCTCCATGCCGCGGCGCGCGCTGCCCAACCTGACCGCCGCACCAGGGCCGCAGACCGCCCTCGAGCGAAAATGGTGGAGTTGGGGTCTCAATCGCATGCTCGGACGCGAGCGCATCGACGTCTACCACGGCGTCAACTTCGAGGTGCCCTACTGGCCCGCGCTACCGAGCGTGTTGACGCTGCACGACCTCTCGCCATGGAGGGGATACCCGTGCACGCGCCGCGTGCGCTTCCGTACCCCGCTGCTCCTGCGCCTGGGGATTGCGACCATGGTCATCACACCGACCGAGGCCGTGCGGCGCGAGGCCATCGCCCGCTTCCGGATCCGGCCGGAGCGGGTCGCGGCGGTTCCCGAGGCCGCCTCGCCCGCGCTGCGGCGTGTGGAGACGGGCCCCGTTTCGCCGTATTTCCTGTATGTCGGCGCGGCCGGCCCGCGCAAGAACGTCGGGACGGTGGTCGAGGCCTGGCGCGAGGCGCGGACACAACACCCGGTGGACCTGGTGCTGGTGGGAGACTTTCCCGCCGTGTGGGGCGCGCGCGTCCTGGCAGGTGTGGACGACGCCCGGCTCTCCGAACTGTACTCCGGGGCGCTCGCGTTGCTGTGCCCGTCTCTCTATGAGGGTTTCGGACTGCCGCCGCTCGAGGCGATGCAGTGCGGCGCGCCCGTCTTCGCCTCGCGGGATCCGGCGATCGCCGAAGTGTGCGGCGGCGCCGCCCTCGAACTCGACGCCCGCGACACGCGGGCCTGGGCCGCAGCGCTGAAGGCAGCCTGCGAGCGTCCGGATTGGCTGCGGGAGTTGCGCGCGCGCTCGCTCGCCCGGGCGCGGGAATTCTCCTGGCAGGCCACGGCTCGCCGCACCCGCGAAGTCTACCTGGAAGCGAGGCGCCGCTTTGCCGCCTGACCGTTCCGCCCTCGTCCTCAGCCCGGAGGCGCCGTACCCGGCGGCCGGAGGAGGCGCCATCCGCACGGCCTCGATCCTCGAGTATCTCGGGCGGCGCTACGCGCTCGACGCGGTCGTGTTCCGCCAGCCGGGGGATACGGACCCCCGCCGCGCCTTTCCGCCCGGTCTGGCGCGCGCGGTTCGCGTGATCGATCTTCCGGCGCACTCCAAGGCGCCCGCCGCGCGCGCGGCACGCAACCTCGTCCGCCTGGCGTTCGGCCGGCCTCCGCTCAACGACCGGTTCGGCGGGTTCGCCCGCGAGGTGTCGCTATGCCTCGACCGCCAGCGCTACGATGTCGCCTTTATCGAGCATTTCTGGTGCGCCCCCTACTTCGAGCTGGTGGCGCACCACGCCGCGCGCGTGGTTCTGGACCTGCACAACGTCGAGTCCGCGCTGTACGGGAGTATGACCCATTCCGCGAGGTGGCCTCAATCGGCTGCTTTCGCCCGCTTCGCGCGGGCGGCCCGCCGGATGGAGGCTCGCTGGCTTCCTCGCTTCTCTTGTGTTCTGGTCGCCTCAAACCAGGACGCCGGCCGCGTCCTCCGGATCGCGCCCCATGCGGCGGTCCACGTTTTCCCGAACGCGCTGCCGGCGGTAGCCGCGCCCCAGGCGAGCGAGGAAAACGTGGTCGCCTTCTCCGGCAATCTCGAGTACGGGCCCAACGTCTCGGCGGTGCGCTTCTTTCGTGCACAGGTGTGGCCGCTTTTGCGGGAACGGTGGCCGGATCTCCGCTGGCGGCTGGTGGGCCGGAATCCGGGCGCCGTGGCGAAGTGCGTTCGCGGCGATGAGCGGGTCGAGTTCACCGGCCCTGTCGAGGATGCCGTGGCCGAACTCGAGAAGGCGCGCGTGGTGGTCGTCCCGCTGCTTGCGGGCAGTGGGACGCGCGTCAAGATCCTGGAGGCCTGGGCGGCCGGGCGCGCCGTGGTGTCCACCACTCTCGGCGCCGAAGGCCTGCCCGTAAGCGACGGCGAGCACCTGCTGCTGCGCGACACGGCGGAGTCGTTCGCCGCGGCCGTCTCCAGCCTTCTGGCGTCGTCCGAGGAGCGGCGCCGGCTGGGCCTGGCCGGACGCAGTCTCCTAGAGCGGGAATTCACCTGGCCCCGAGCCTGGGAAGCCCTCGCGGACTGCGGCTTCTGAGAGAGTGGCTGTGTGTCCACAGAGGCGCCACCAGAAGTCCAACGAGCAGGAAGATGGGAGCCGATTCGGTCGTCGAGCGGCTCCTTGCCCTACGCCTTCACCTGCATCTCCAGCACGTTGAGCTTGCTGACGGTTTCCCCGATGGCGGATTGCAGTCGCGCGCGGCCGGCAACGCCCAGGGGCATCGTCTGGAGCTTTTCCAGCTCGGCATAGCCGGCCCTTAACGCCCGGCCAGCCCTGGCGAAGCGACGTTCCGCTTCCGCCGCGGCGTCCGCGGGAGGGGCGGAGGGGCAGGCAGCCTCGCGGCGTAGTGAATCGACGGCGGCTGCCAGGCGCGGCGCGTTCTCAGCCTCGATCGGAATCTCCTCCCCGGCGTGCAGCAGTGCATGGTTGGAGACCGAGCCGCGGATGGTGCGGAATTCGGCCGCGGAAAGTCCCGTCACCTGCGCCATGACGAAGTAATCGGGACCGAGCTCTTCCAGGTTCTGAATGATCTGGTTGGCGACCGACCGGGAGATCCCGAGGCGCTGCTTGCAGCACTCTTCCCAGGTGAGGCCCAGCAGTTTGTACTTCTTCGATCCACGAAGCTCGCGAAGGCATTCGGCATCGGCCGCGGAGCAGCGTCCAGCCACCACCGAAAGGGTCTGTCTGCGCCCGAGCCAGGTCCCAAACTCCAAGGCATCCTCGATCTTGTTCTCACTCATTGTTTACCCCCCAAAAACAAAAACCGCCGAGCCTCGGCGGTTTGTTAAATTAACCCCTTTAGAATCAGTGCAAGAAAACGGAAACCGCCGAGCCTCGGCGGTTTTGCTTTCCTACGACCTGCTACACCCGCATTCTAACCCCCCGTCGGGCTGGTTCGGCGGGCGGCGCCGCCCCGGATTCGTCCAACCGCCAGCGCCCTTTGTACTTGCGGTCCGGCACAAGTTCTGAGTTCGCTTGTGACTGGCCGTCAGCCCTACCGGATACGCCTCCTCGGACAAGCGGGTTTCTCGGTCCCCCGGCCTTACTGAAGCAGGGCCACGACCAGGCCGGTGAGGGCTACCAGGCACGTGGCGCCGAGGAAGATCCCCCGAATCAAGTTCCGCCGGGCCGAGTATCTGAGCAGCGCGGCGTCCGCTCCTTCCTTCGCCTCAATCTCGGCCACGTCCTTGGCCCCGAGAAGTATCTTCATCTCGTTGAGCCTTTGCGTGGCAAGAAAGTCCGCGACGGAGAAGTGGTAGGGCAACCACAGCGGGAGCCACAGCAGTCCGCAACAGGCGATGATCAGGAGGCTGAGCAGAGCGCCTTGCCCCTGGCGGCCCGCTATCAGGAGCGTGACGCTTAACGCGGGGACAACCAGACCGCACAGTATGTCCCATGCGAAATCGCGCCAGCGGGCAAGGGCGCCGGGCACTCGCCACTCTTCGGAGAGATCGAGAGCGATGTCCGCGGCGGTTGGCTCCCTGCGCAGCCGGCGCGCTTCCTCTCCCAGGCTGAGTTCCCGCACGCGCCGCCATAGCGCCTTCAGTTGGTCCGCCGTCACGTTCCGATTCGAGACCAGCCCCAGGATGGCTGCGTTGTCGGACCCCTTGAGCACCTCTTGAAGTTCCCGCTGGATCATCTCCGCGGGGAGCTTCGCGTAGGCGAGTTGCCGGCAATCGGGATGGCGATCGGCGGTTCCCAGTTTCAACAGGTCCGGGGCATCCGCGTCCTTGTCGTCGCAGCCCTCGAGAATCGCGCACCGTACGGCCTCCCGGCTGGCCGCCTTGTAGATTTCCGCCCTCTTGTCGCCGGGAGCGTAGATCCGGCGAAAGAAATCGAGCTTGGCGTCTCCATCGGGAAGACGGCTGACCGTGTCCCACAACTCTCTATACGCTGTCCAACTGATGCGGCCGGAGTGGGAGCCTTGGACGAAGCTCCCATTGGTGAGCAACGCCAGAATCAGCTCCTGACGCTCCTCCATGGGAAGATCCAGACCCAGGACTGCCTGGGCTTCGAACACGAAGATCCCCGGGTTGCGCACGTAGGCCAGCCGTTCCAACCTGGACATGGCGCGGAGATCCTCCTCGATATGCACGGAGCCCGGGCGGTGCAGGTGGACGTTCTCGAATACCGCCGCGCGAACGACCGGCACCAGGTCGGCGCGCAGGCGCGCCTCGAGGTTTCGCTCCGGGTGCGTGTCGTCACGCTCTTTCGCCGGGGCACTCCTCTGCCGGTAGTCCAGACCGAGGGCGTTGCGCGCCATCCAGTAGCGCACGCCGGCGTCCGCGTCTTCAACGGCGAGCCTGGCCACTTTGAACGGAAGTGTCGACTGTGCCTGCCAGTCGGACAGCAGTTCCGTTCGCTCATGCGGGCTGGCGGACTTGTATAGCAGGATCATCTCCTGAAGCGCGTATTCATCGTGGGCGGCATCGCGGTAGCGGGGAAGGGCTTCCATAGCGCTCTCCAATGGGGAAATCGGCCTGCCGGCAGGACCTGACGGCGGTTCTCATCATAACTCGCCCGGGAGGGGTGCGAGTCTGTGTGGCGCTTGTGGGGCGCGCTTTCGAGCGCCGCGCCGGGGCCCGCCTCAGGCCAGTCCGGTGGCCGGACACGGGACGTCATCTACCGTGTGGACCGAGCGCGCGCTTTGAAGCGGGCGGTCGAGGGGGCCTCGGTGCAGGTAGAAGAAGCGGTCCGCCAGGAGGGTGTGGACGTCTTCCCAACGGTGGACGGCGCGGTCGGGGAAAAGCGCGGCGGCCGTTTCGTACGAGCCGGCATCGGCGAGGATGAACTCATAGTACTTCCAGGCGGTGAACAGGACGCTCGAGGCCGAGAGAAGGTCCAGACCGAGCGCCATCGCCATTTGCCCGACGGCTTGGGGAATGCGGGCCGGGGCCGCCAGCACGCGGAGCGCCCGCTGCGCCGCGGCAGCGGCCTTCCGCTGCTCGGCGGCGAACCGCGCGCTGATCTGTTCTTCGGAAACCGTGTATTCGAACAGGACCTCGTCGCAGATCGCCACTTTGAAGAAGCGGATCCACTGGGCCCACAGGGCAAAGTCCTCCGCGTGCTGAAAGACCGCCGCCTGGGGATAGCCGCCCACGCGCTCGAACACTTCGCGGCGGGCCAGAACGCTGCCGTGAGGAAAAGGGCAGCCGATTCGTTCCGTGAGGCTGAGGGCGTGGGCCCAATCGCCGCCGCGGAGATCGTCTCGGTCCAGGTGCGGGCTATCCGGATGCACCAGACGCATACTCGAAGCGACCAGTGTCAGATCGGGATCGGCGCGGAGCAAGGCGGCCTGCCTGGCGAGCTTGCCGGGACGCCAGACGTCATCGGCATCGATGCGGGCAATGAGGCCGTAGCGGGCCTGGGTGAGACCGGCGTTCAGCGCGCTGGCAATGCCGTAATTGCGCGCAAGGCGGATGAGCCGCACCCGTCCATCGTCGAGCAGGGGACGCAAGGCGGGGAGGGAGCGGGCTTCCGGCTCCGAGCCATCGTCGACGATCAGGAGTTCGAGCGGGAGATCGCATTCCTGCGAAAGGACGGATCCGGCGGCGCGCAAGAGGCGGGAGACTTCGGAGGAGCCGGGATCGCGCACCAGCAAGGGAAGGAGGGCGGTGATTCCCGGCGTCACTCTGCGCCTCCCGACTTCCGCCCGCTGTGCAGGCGCAACAAGGCCCCGGCCAGATCGCGCAGGGGCTTCGTGCATTTCCAGGAGAAGGAATGTTCGAGTTCCCAGATCCGGCGGTGAAGGGCGGCCGTCATGGAGGAATCGGCGAAACGATATCCCTCCCTTTCCTCGTCCTCGCGGAGCGAAGGGGAGCGGCCGCCGCCGAGACGGGCGAGATCGGCGCCGGGCACCGGAAAGGCCGAGGTGTTGATGTAGTGACGGACGCGAAGAGAGTCGGATTTCCGAGACCTCGAGGTCGTGCCTGTGCGCGAAATCCGCGGCGGATTCCGCGCGGAACTCGGATAGGGTGGTATCCAGACCGTAGAAGCGCAGGCCGGACTCCAGCAGGCGGAGGAGGAAGAGCCAATCCTCGAGATAGTCGAGGTCCTCTGCGACTCGCACCGAGCAGCGGCGCAGGGCCTCGGCGCGGATGGCGTAGCCGTTGGATGGGATGAAGTTCCGATCGAAGAGATGGGTATACGGCCGGTAGGGGTAGGCGGCAGTCAGCGGTTTCCCCGCTTCCCGGCAGTTGGCTGTGGCGTAGACGACATCGGCTTCCGAGGCGCGGAACGCGAGAGCCATGGTGCCGGTGAAGAAAGGGTAGACGATGTCGTCGTCGTCGAGGAGGAAGAGGTACTGGAGATCCGGGAGCTGGCCCAGGCAGTAATCCAGGCCGACGTTTATGGGGTAGCCGCGCTTGCGGCGCGGGTCCATATCGGGCGCGTGAAGGACCCGGACAAGGTCCGGCGAGCCGCTCTGGCCGCAGCCCTCGCGCACGCGGGCGTATGTTTCGAGGCTGCCGTGAACGATGACGACCGCGATGCAAGGCAGGCTTTGCAGCGCCAGAGACTGCAACGATTCCTGCAAGGACCGGCCGCGGGCGCCCGTCGTGCGGACGAGTGCCGCGAACGCCGGCGCCTGGGAGGGACTGGGTGGCAAGGTGGTCATCGTGCCTTGGACCATTCATTGTATCTTCGGGCCGGGTGCTCCGCGTGACCTGCTAGAATGACTCACGCGAGCATGCCGGAACCAGACACGAGCGCACGCAATACCGACGGGCAGGAAGAGCTTGCGCGCGCGCTGCGGGAGGGCGAGATGCTGGCCGCCGAGAATGAGCGGCTGGCGCGGGAGTTGCGCGAGAAGAGCGACCAGTACGCGGCCATCCGGGGGTCGCTGAGCTGGAGAGTCACCGCGCCGCTGCGGCGGGCCTTGGAATGGGCTTTGGCGGCGCGCCGGCTGCTCTGGCGGCCGGGCGCGGCGGCAACCGGCCCGCTTCCCTTCAACCAGGAGAACTACCGGCGCTGGGTGGCGCAGTTCGACCGGCTCAGCGAGGCGGACCGTCAGGCGATTCCGGCGGCGATGGGGAGGCTCACGCATCGGCCGCTGTTCTCGCTGCTGGTTGCGGTGCAGGATCCACCGGCGGAGGCGCTGCGGGCGACCATCCAATCGATCCGGCGGCAGATCTACCGGGATTGGGAGCTCTGCCTGGTGGACGATGCCTCGACGGCGCCGCACGTGGCGCGGGCGCTGGCGAGTTGCGGCGACGATCCGCGAGTGCGCGTTGCGGCCCGGGATCGCCGCGGGGGGCCGGCGGCGGGCAACGATGCGCTCGCCATGGCGCAGGGCGAGTTCGTGGCGTTTCTCGCTGCGGGCGACATCGTAGCCGAGAGCGCCCTTTTCGAGATTGCGGCCGAGATCGATGCGAACCCGGACACGGCGATCGTTTACAGCGATGAGGATTCTCTGGACGCGCGCGGGGAACGCTGCCTGCCCCAATTCAAGACGGGATGGAATCCGGATCTACTGCTGGCGGAGGACTACCTGGGGAGCCTGGCGGTCTACGAGCGCCGGTTGGCCGCCCGAATCGGCGGCCTGCGCGGCGAGTTTGGCGGGGCCTGCCACTACGACCTGGCGTTGCGCGCGACCGGCGCAACGGCCGCTTCCCGCATCCGCCACGTCCCGGCGCTGCTGTGCCACCGGCCCGCGGTGGATCGAGAGAACGATGTGGAGGCGTCGCGGCGCGCGGTGCAGGATCGAGTCGGCGAACGGGGGTTGGTGGAGGCGGCGCCCGGCGTCGCGCGCGGACAGAGGGTGCGCTGGCGGAATCCCGAGTCGCGTGTTTCGGCGGTCATTCCGACGCGCGATCGGGCGGATCTATTGGAACGGTGCCTCGACGGGCTCCTCCATCGCACCACGTACGGCG
The DNA here is from genome assembly GCA_963710565.1 of Bryobacterales bacterium. Lineage (GTDB taxonomy): Bacteria > Acidobacteriota > Terriglobia > Bryobacterales > Bryobacteraceae > DASWZN01. The sequence continues at coordinate 17,770 of CAVQAN010000003.1, forward strand.
CGATGGAGGTGGTCGTGGTGGACAACGGCAGCCGGGAAGAACGGACGCAGCAGCTCTTTGCCAGGTATCGGGGCCTGGAGAACGTGCGCGTGCTGCCTTACCCGGGGGAATTCAATTGGTCCGCTATGAACAATGCCGGCGCCCAGGCAGCAACGGGCGAGGTTCTCCTGTTCCTGAATAACGACACCGAAGTGCTGGAAAAAGACTGGCTGCGGGAACTGGCGGCGCAGGCCGCGCGCGCGGAGGTGGGCGCGGTGGGGGCAAAGCTGCTGTTTCCGGATGGCACGCTGCAGCACGCCGGAGTCTGGCTGGGGCCCGGTGTGTTCGCGCGGCATCTGTTGCGGCTTTCGGATCGCCGCGATGAGGGCTATTTGTGCCAACTCATGCTGGCGCGCAACATGTCGGCGGTGACAGGGGCCTGCATGGCCATGCGCCGTGACGTGCTTCGGGAAGTGGGGGGCTTTGACGAATCGTTCCCGGTGAGCTACGGCGATCTGGATCTCTGCCTGCGGCTGATCGAGCGCGGCTACCGGATCGTGTGGACGCCGTATGCGGAGCTCCGGCATCGGGAATCGGCGTCAAGAGGGTCGGGGGAATGGCGCTGGCGGACGGAGGAAGCGGATCTAGGCCGGTTCCGTGCGCGGTGGCAGCGCGAAATGAACGACGATCCGTTCTTCAATCCGAATCTCGACTTGATCGGAGAAGAGAAGCTGGCGCTGGCGTTTCCGCCCCGGCGCCGGCGTGCCTGGCAGGGCTGATGCAGGCTTCATAAACCGAGCGCGTTCGCCGCGCAGCCGCCGTCCAGGTGTATTTCGCCAGCACCTTGGCGTGGCCGGCCTCGCCCATGGCGGCGCGCAGCGAGGCGTCGGCGAGGAGGCGGTCCAGGCATTCCGCGATAGACGGCGCGTCGGGGCGGAGGAAGCCATCGACGGGATCGTCGATGAGCGCGGCAACCGCCGGACAGCCGCTATCGCCGATGACCGGCTTGCGGCGGGCCCAGGCTTCGACGAAGACCAGGCCGAAGCTCTCGAAGCGGGAAGGGAGCACGAAGACGTCGCAGGCGTCGTAGGCGTCCCAGAGGTCTTCCTGGCTCAGGCGTCCCAGGTAGCGGACGCGGGCGCCGGTAACGGGGAGCCCATCGACGTCTTCGCCGGCCAGGACCAGGATGGCGGCCGGATCGTGCACCAGGCCAATGGCGTCGATGGCGACGCGGTAGCGCTTGCCCTCCTCTTTGCGCCCTACAAACAGGACGATCTTGCGGTCTTCCAGGCCGTACCTGGCACGGAAGCGGTGGCCGGAGATCGCGGAGTCATCGAAGGCGCGCGGATCGACACCGCCGCCGACCTCGAACGGTCTACAGCCTGGATGAATCTGCGCCAGGTAGGCGGCGGAGTGGGGCGTCATGGACAGGACGGCATCCGCACGGGCGAGGGCGCTGCCGAGAATGCGGGAGTTGTTCGAGAGATCGTTGGCGTGGAACGAGGGAGCACAACGACCGGGCGGCGGCGGGCCCGGCCGATGCGCACCACTGCGGGCACCGAGAGGAGCGGCAGAAAACTGACCAGGATGACGTCGTAATCGTGCGCCCGGCGCCGCACCGCGTTGAACAGCGGCAGGGATAGGGGGCCGAGGCTGAGGAGCATCAGCAGGTTGCTCAGCCGCGGCTGGGAGGCCATGATGCGGTGCTGGTAGAGGGCCAGATCGGGCGAGCCGCCGGCGGGCGCCGGGCCCAGTTTGAGGCGCGCGTAATGGACGTGGCGATCGAGCAGCCGCGCGGCCAGCCAACCGGCGGCGGCCGGCATCGGGCGAGCCGGGAATCGCGTCACGCGGATACCATCGAGCCGGCTGGGGCCCGCGGGGAAGTCCCGGGGCCAGTCGAGCGAGAAGCCGGATTTCTGTCGCACCGAGCCGGAGCAGGTTGTGAAGACATCGATTTCGACGCCCAGGCCGGCAAGGGATTGGGTCAGCATCCAGGCGTAACGCTCGGAGCCATTTACGAGATCGGGACCGAAGAGCGGAAATACGTGCAAAGCGCGGATGGGATCGCGTGCGGGCATCGGCGGGCTCGTTACGCTGCGGTCACGGCCGGGACCATACTCTCCGAGTGTACGCTACCGGGCGGGCGCTACCCCTCGAAGGGAATTGCCGGCAACGTATCCAACCGCTGGCGGAGCGCCTTACGGCCGCCGGAGTCCGCGGCCGCCTCGCGAAACACGTCCAGGACCGGGTTGCCTTTGAGCCCCGGCTTGGCTTTGTCCGCCTGGGCGCGCAACATGATCGCCACACCGTCGCCGGCGGGAGTTACGCTCCCTACCGAAACTCCCTCCGGTGAGGATTATCCAATTCATAATCAATACGTTAGCAACAGGTGCAGGGCATGCTCCCGCCGCTTCCTCGCGGGGGGCTCCCGCTAATTGCGGCTCGGCAAGGAAACCTCGCTGTGTGAGCGGTGTCGTTGCTCCAGCGCAAACAAAGGCGGGGGCCAGTGCGGTAATAATATGTATAGACCTTCATACTGCATCGAGTGTGCTTGACGCAACGCGGGCAGATGAACAGGTCAGTGCGAAAGTATCTCTCTGGGAAACGAAACTGGCTCGATTCAGAGACAGGCGCCATGGTCAATCGTCACCGGCTGGTCACTTTGCTGATGGTCCTCGCCGCGTTAAGCTTGCCTGCCTACGCGGATCGTGGAAAAGACGCTTACAAGCATGGGCGTCCAAGCGGAGCGCCAGGCGAACTACGACGCCGCATACGCGTATTACAAGCAGGCCTACACGCTCACGCCCGGTAACCCGAAGTACTTCGCCGCCTATACGCGCATGCGCTTCAATGCCGCCACGCAGCACGTCCACGCCGGCCAGCTCCTGCGCAACACGGGCGCCCTTACGGAAGCGTTGGCGGAGTTCCAGCACGCGGTGGAGATCGACGGCTCCAGCTTCCTCGCGCAGCAGGAGTTGCGGCGTACGGCCGACATGATCCGCCGGCAGGAGCGGCAGCGGGCGGCGCCGAAGGCCGAGCCGCCGCGCCAAGCTGGCCGAAGAGGTCGCCGAGTCGGTGGAACTGCAGCCGCTCTCGAGCGCTCCCATCACCTTGCACATGACCGCGAATGCGGACGCAGCTTACAAGACCATCTGCAAACTGGCGGGGCTCAACGTGATCATCGATCCGGACTACAGGCCGCAGAAGATCAAGGTCGATCTCACCGATGTGACGCTGCGCGAGGCGTTGGACATGGTTCGCCTCCAGTCGAAGACTTTTTGGCGTCCGGTGTCTGCCGAACACCATTTTTGTGGCCGCGGATTCGCCGCGCAAACGCAAGGAGCTGGAACAGAACGTCATGAAGACGTTCTACCTGCGAAATCGTCTCGACTCCGGCCGAATTGCAGGAAGCGGCCAACGTGGTCCGCCAGATCCTGGACGTCAGCCGCGTGCAACTGCTCCAGGCGCAAGACGCCCTGATCGTGCGCGGCACGCCGGACCAGATGGTGCTCGCCGAAAAGCTGCTGACCGACATCGACAAGCCCAAGTCCGAGGTCGTGATCGATGTCGCCGTGATGCAGGTGAGCCGCGACCGGATTCGCACCCTGGGGACGAGCGTGCCCACGTCCGCCAGCATGGGCTATCTGCCGGGCACCGTCAGGCGGAAGCGCGCAGCGGCGGCGGCTACACCGTGAATATCGGCAATTTCGCGGTCGAGCGTTCCGGGCGGATCGTTCACGGTCCTGGCGAGCGACAGCAACACCAAGCTCCTGCAAAATCCCAGATTCGCGCTCTGAACGACGAAAAGGCCACGCTGAGAATCGGCGACCGCGTGCCGATAGCCACCGGCTCGTTCCGCCGGCACGGTGGGGCGGAAGCAGCGTCAGTCCGCTGGTCAGCACGCAATTCCAATATCTGGATGTCGGCGTGAACATCGATATTACTCCGCACATTCATTCCGAACGCGAAGTCACGCTGAAGATGGCGCTGGAGATTTCCTCGGTAACGGGCCAGGAGAGCATCGGCGGAATCACGCAACCGATGATCGGCCAGCGCCGGATCGAGCATGAAACCCGGCTGGCCGACGGCGAGGTGAACCTGCTGGGCGGCATCCTGGAGGACACGGAGACCCATCGTTGAGCGGCTATCCCTGGGTCAGCAAGATTCCTCTGCTCAAGTACCTGTTTGCGCAGGACAATAGACAACCACGGAAAATGAGATCGTCTTCGCCATCACCCCGCACATCGTGCGGGCGCAAGAGGTAACCGAGGAGAACGTGCGCGTGATCGAAGTCGGCACCGGCAACTCGATTGAATTGCGGAGGAAGGCGCCGGCTGCGACGACTTCCACCGCCCAGGCGACGCCGCAGGCGGCCGGGTCCGGTTCCGCCGCGCCCGCCGCGTCACGTCCGGGCACGGTGTCACCGGCGGGCCCGGAAACGAAACCTGTCGCGCCGTGAGCGCCCCGCTGGATCACGGCCCCGGCGGGAAGTAGTACAACAGCACTCCTTTCCCCACCCGTTCGACCGGCTTCATGGAAGTGAGGTCGGGCCACGGCCTCAAGGGCGGGCTCGTCCCCATGCGCATGACTTTCCACATGGTGATGCTCACGGCATTCCAGCCGGGTGAAGGAGCGAGCGGAGAGCCGAAATCGATGGGCGGCAGGCCGCGCCGGTCATAGAAATCGAAGACCAGAGGCTGGAAAGTGACGCTCGCGGCGCCGCGCTCTCGCAGCCGGGTCGCGAGGCGCGTCATGTCCTGGCCCCAGTCGAGGTCGGAATCGGCCACGATGCGCTCGGGCTCGCTTCCGGCCATGGCGTTGAAGTAGGCGAGGTAATCGGGGTGGGCGGCCAGCGAGGTCAGCGCGAACCAGCCCAGCAAGATCGCCGGTGCGGCTTTGGACCAGTCGGCTCGTGCGCGCCCGATCTCGTACAGGCGCACGGCGCCGGCTGCCGCCAGGATCGACAGGCCCATGTAGATCGGCAGGATGTGGCGCAGGCCGACGTTGATGTGGCCGGCCATGCCCACGCCCAGGATGGCCGCGGCGAATCCCAGCGGGACCAGGTACGCGCCGCTCTTTTCCCTCCAACGTGCCAGCGAGATGGCTGCCCCGAAAGCCGCCAGCGCCAGGAACGGCAGCGGCGTCTTCACTGCCAGCACCACGGGAAAGAAGTACCACCAGCCGAAGACGCGGTGCTGGCCCAGAAGGTATGCGAGATGGCCGGTCCGGTTGTGTTCGATGACACTGCGGATGCCGCTGTAGAGCTCCGGGGCCGGCAGGGCCATTCCGGCCCACGGCGACGGGCCGAAGTGGAAGCGGTAACCCGCCCAGATCGCCAGGAGCGCGACGAGGGCGGCGCCGCGAGGGGAAGCGCCAGGCGTCCGGCATGTCCGAACAGGCGGCGGAATCCCGGGCGTCCACCCACCAGAAACGCGAGCAGTGCGGATGCGGCCGCTGCCGGGAAGAACGCCAGGGTCGAGAACTTCGAGAGGACCGCCAATCCGACCGCCAGGCCGAACAGTGCGCTCAGCCGCAGGGTGGGGTGCTCCGACCACGCCAGCATCGTCACGAACGCCGCACCCAGGCAGGCGGTGAGCGCCATGTCCGTAGTGCCCAGGCCGGCGTGCGCGAGCACCGCCGGAACAAAGGAGAAGATCCATACGGACACCACGCCGGTGGGAGTCCCTAAGAACCTGCGCGCCCAGAAATAGACCGCCAGGCAGGCGAGCCAAAAGAAGGGCAGGATGCCGAGCCGCGAGAGAACCAGCGTGCGATTGTAGCGATCGCCGGCCCAGTAGATGTACTGGCCTTCGGAGTACATCCCGCTCTGTGTCGGGTCCTTGTCCCAGACGCCTTGGAGCCGGATCCCGCTCAGGTACGGGCCCAGGGCCGCCAGCACGCGGGCGAGCGGCGGGTGCTGGTCCTCCATGCGGTAGGTTCCGCGCTCGAGCCACTCCATCCCGCAGGCGATGTGCGCCGGCTCGTCCACGGTGTGGTTAAAGACGGTGTAGGTGGAGACGATCCGCAAGGAGCCGAGCGCGAGGGCCGCGGCGACGAGCAGCAGCCCCAGATGTTGCCGCGCCCAGCCGGGCCGGACGGCGGTCTTGGGGCGGCCTCGTTGTCTCGTGCGTCGAATACGAACCAGTCTAGCGCGACTGCCCCCGCCCGTCGCCCGCCGCGGGATTGGCGCCTCGCGCCCGGGCCGTCCATTGACGCCCGCGGGCGGCGCGCGCCCGGCGCCTTCTTGCAGTACACTGTCCACAGCGGAGGTGAGCCATGATTCCGCTGTCGAAGATCCTGCTGCCGGTGGATTTCTCCGAGCGCTGTCTCGGGGCTGCCCGCTACGCTGCCTCCCTGGCATCCCATTTCGAGGCTGAGATCGGGCTGCTCCACGTGGTCGAGCCGCTCCGCTACGACTTCGGCGAGATGGAGTTCGCCGGCGGCGTAGCCAACGAAGTGATGCGCAACCGCGCCGCGCTGGCGCGGCAGCAACTGGAGGCGTTTCTGGAACCGGAGCTCGCCGGCGCGCGCGTCAGCCGGGTGCTGCTCGAAGGCGATCCGGCGCGGCGCATCGTGGAATACGCTCACGACCGGCAAGTGGGGCTGATCGCCATGCCGACGCATGGGTACGGGCCATTCCGGCGCTTCATCCTGGGATCAGTAACCGCCAAGGTGCTGCATGACGCGGACTGCCCCGTACTGACGGGCGTCCACCTGGAGGGGGCGCCGGATTTGCCGGCGATCGCCTTCCGCACCATCTTGTGCGCCGTGGACCTGGGGCCGCAGAGCCGCAAGACGCTGTGCTGGGCGGCGCAGATGGCGGCGGAGTTCGGCGCCCGGCTGCTGCTGGCGCACGCGATTCCGTCGATCAAGGCGCGGCCCGGCGACTACTTCGACACCGGGCTGGCCGGAGAGCTGTCCGGAGCCGCGCGCCAGGAACTGGCCCGGCTTCAGCAGGACATGCGAGCCGAGGCCGAAACGGTGGTCGAGGGCGGCGATCCCCCGCAAGTGATCTGCCGGGTGGCCGCCGGGCGGCAGGCGGACCTGCTGGTGATCGGTCGCGGTTCGGCGGCGGGCCTGTTCGGCCGGCTGCGGACGAACGCCTACGCGATCATCCGCCAGAGCCCGTGCCCCGTGGTGAGCGTCTAGGGGGGTGGCGTTTGCGCTGGGCCTGCTCCTTGTGGTCGAGGCGGTCCTCATGCGCTCCTCTGCGCGGAAGATCGCGGGCGGGGGATCGCGCGCCGGGGGCGGAGCCGGCCCTCAGGCGGCGAAGGAAGACGACACGGCAGGGGATTCGAGCCGGCATTCGGGCGCGGTGGGAGCGGTCTGGCCTTTCATTAACCACAGCAGCAGCAGAGTAAACAGGGCGGCGCCCACGAGCATCAGCAGGCTGAGCGCGGCGGCGCGGACAACGCGGCGGGCGTCCTCGATGTACACCACGGAGTCGAAGAGGCGCGCGAAGCGCAGATTGCAGGCATGACAGCGGCGGATGCGGCCGCCCAGGAAAGCGAGCAGGTATTCGGTGTTGCCTTTCCGGTGCGTGTGGTGAGCTTTCAACGCCCCACATCTCGGGCAGGGGCTGCCTTCGTGCCGGGCGGGAGTGCTGGAGAGCGCGGCGGGCGAAGATGTGACGTTGTCGGGCATAATTCCACTCTCGCGGGCAGCGAGGGCCGTCCCACCCGGCAAGAGGCTTTAATTTACCGACAACTTTATTCCATTCGAACGGGCGGGGTCAAGCGGGCACGAAGCGGGGGGTTCGGGGCGCGCGGGTGAGCAGGCCTCGGGGAGCAGGGCGGATCGCCCCCTCCGTGAGGATCTCGGCGTCCGAACGGCCGCCGGGGGACGGGCAACGCGCGACGAACGCGTGGCTACCGGACGGCCTTTTCCAGATAGCCCAGAGCGCGGGCCGCGTCCATCAGTTCGTCCCGGAATTTGGGGTGCGGCGATCGCGATCAGCGCCTCGGCGCGCTGGCGCAGGTTCCGGCCGTGAAGGTAGGCGACGCCGAATTCGGTGACCACGTAGTGGACGTCGGCGCGGGAGGTGACGACGCCGGCGCCGGGATTGAGGTCGGCGACGATGCGCGAGACCGTGCCGTTCTTCGCGGTGGATGGCAGCGCGATGATAGGTGGCCGCCCTTCGAGCGCGCGGCGCCGCGGATGAAATCGACCTGGCCGCCGACGCCGCTGTAGGGCAGCTGCCGATCGAATCGGCGCATACCTGGCCGGTGAGGTCCACCTGGATGGCCGAATTGATGGCTACCATGCGGTCGTTCTGGGCGATGTTGAACGGGTCGTTGGTGTAGGCGGTGGGATGGAATTCGAAGATCGGGTTATCGTGCGATGAAGTCGAACAGCCGCTTGGTGCCCAGCACGAACCCGGTAATCACCTTGTGCGGGTGCAAGGGTCTTCCTCTCGTTGGTGATGACGCCGCTCGACCAGATCGATCACGCCGTCGGGCAACATCTCGCGAGTGGACGCCGAGGTCGCTTATGGTCGCGAAGAGCGCAAGAACCGCGTCGGGAATGCCGCCGATGCCGGTCTGGAGGGTCGGCGCCGTCGGGGATGAGGTTGGCCACGTGGCCCGCGATGGCGCGCTGCACGTCGTGATCTGGCATTGTGTGTATTCGGGCAGCGGGCGCGAGGTCTCGACGAATGGCGTCCGCCTTGCTCACGTGCAGGAAGGTATCGCCCAGGTGCGGGGCATCTGGTCGTTGACTTCCACGATCACGTGCCGGGCGCATGGGCGGCGGTCAGGGTGAAATCCACGCTGGTGCCCAGGCTCAGGTAGCCGTACGTCGGGCGGGCGCACTGCACCAGCGCGACATCAGCGGCATCTCGCCGGTGCTGAACAGGCCTCTCGATTTCGTGCAGGAAGATGGGGATATAGTCGGCGCGGCCTTCCTGAACGGCGCGGCGCACGTTGGCGCCGATGAACATGGCGCTGTGGCGGAAGATGCCTTCGTACTGGGCAGCGTGTAATCGGCCGTGCCCATGGTGGCCATGTGGAACAGCTCGACGTTGCGCAGCTCGGGGCGCGGCCGAGCAACGCGGCGATGAGCGCTTCCGGCTCCGAGCAGCCCTGGTGAACCAAAACGCGGTCGCCGGACTTGATGGCCTGCAGGCCTCCTCGGCGGTGCGGATCTTCGAACGGTAGCTCTCGATCCAGTACATGGCTCACGCCCCTTCGGACAGCATCTCGGCCAGCGGCCGGTAGGCGGCTTTCCAGGCGGCGGCCAGCCGGCGGTGGACGCATTGGCCGCGGTAGGTGTAGACGCCGCGCGCGAGCTGCGGGCACTTGCGGAAGGCGTCCTCGATGCCCAGTTCGCCGAAACGGATCAGGTAGGGCATGACCGCGTGCGCCAGGGCGATCGAGGCGCTGCGGCCGATATCCGCGGTCAGGTTGGGAACGCAGTAGTGCACCACGCCGTGATAGACGAAGGCCGGCTGGGCGATGGTGGTGGGCCGGCTGGTTTCGACGCAGCCGCCCTGATCGATGGCGACGTCGATGATCACGGAGCCGGGCAGCATGGCCTCGACCATCTTCTTGGTCACGACGTGCGGCGTCCGCGTGCCCGGGACCAGAATGGCTCCGATGACCACGTCGGCGGAGGCGACCGCGGCGCGATGGAATCCGGATCGGCGAGCGCGGTCGAGATATTGGGCACGTGATCGACCAGGTCGCGCAGCTTCTCGGCATCGATATCGAGGACGGTGACGCGAGCGCCGGAAGCGGTGGCGGCGCGGGCCGCGCGGGCGCCAACCACGCCTGCTCCGAGAACCACCACGTGCGCCGGAGGAACGCCGGGCGTGCCGCCCAGCAGGATGCCGCGGCCGCCGGAGCTCGAGCGCAGCAGGTGCGCCGCCAGCGGAACCGCCGTGCGGCCGCACAGCTCGCTGGCCGCGGCCAGCACGGGATGCCGGCCGTCCGGCGTCTCGATGATCTCGCAGCCGATGGCGGTGATCTGGCGTTCCAGCAGCCGCTCGAAAATGGCGCGGCCGGCAACCGCCATGTGATAGAAGGCCACCACCGCGGTTCCCGGCCGCGCCCAGATCGAGTTCCTGGGTGGTGGGAACCGAGATCCGGGCGATCAGGTCCGCGCGGGCGATGACATCCGCCTGCGAATAGCCGATGCTGGGCGCCCGCGCGGATGAACTCAGCGTCGCGGTACATGGCGCCATCGCCCGAGCCTTGCTCCACCCAAACCACGTTGCCGCGCTCGACAAGCTGGCGGACCACCGGCGGGGTCAGCGCCACCCGGCGGTCGTGGGGGATCTTTCTCCCGAAGGACTCCGATGTTCATGGGACCGTACCGGGGGTTAGTATAGCGCGGGGGGCGGTACACTGGACCCGGAGGCGCTAGCCGTTCGAGCGCATTTCGATTGATCCGAAGATCTGTCACGGTCAGGCGTGCGTGAAGGGCACGCGGATTGCGGTGCACCAGATCGTGCGCATGCTGGCCAACGGCGACTCGGTCGAGGACCTCCTCTCCGAATACCCCTCGTTGAGCCGAGAGGACCTCGCGGCTTGCCTCGACCGTGCTGAGCTGAAGGCGTGAAGTATTTCCCTTTGCTGTATCGGCTGCACCAGAAGGAGCGGTATCTCATCTGGATCTCCAACGAGAAGGACTCCGTGGCGGTCGATGATGGTGGATTCGTCCCGAGTTTCCGCGACCTCAATAAGGGCTCCTCAGTCTCAACACTGCAGCCGTTCAGGTCCGCGTATTGGCGAAGGGAAAATGCCCGGACCGGGCCACAGAGTTGCCCTCATCGCGCAGTTCGCAGTTGGCCACGAGAGCCCCTTGCCTGCGGGCACCCGGCGTCCCGATGAGCCGGGACGCGGCGGGCTCAAGCGTGCGCCACAAGCATGACCCACTAATTAGGAACCGGCCAGCGAGATACCTGTTCAAGAGCCGGTGCGACATCTTGTCGCATTTCAAATCGGTACATTGTCTCCTATCCTGGAGTTACAACAGGGGGGGATCTCTTGAAAACACATCTGCTCTTGATTCTCAATCTGACCGCAATCCAGGTCATAAGCGCGCAATCAACCACCGGTCCGGCGTCTCTGTCGGGAACAGTCATGGACCCGCAGGGCCGGCCGATCGCGGCAGCCGTCGTCGCTTTGACCACGGACGGATCGTCCAACACGGCTCAAGCCACCACGGATGCGACCGGCCACTTCGCCTTCACTGGCGTCTTGCCGGGACACTACAGCGCGGTCGCCTCAGCCAACGGATTCCAAAACCTGGCAAAGTCGGTCGATGCAGGCCCGCGAGACGAGCCCCGAGCTGACCTTCACCCTGCAAGTGGCCCCGCTGCAATCGACGGTGACCGTGCACGCCGATGAGGAGGGAATTATCGTGCCGACCTCGAGCGCGGGCAGCCTGACAAACACCTCGATCATGGACCTCCCTCAGTCCGTGCAGGTGGTGAACCGGGAACTGCTCGACGAACAACAAGTCTTCCAGTATGCCGACTCGCTGACCTATCTGGCCGGCGTGGAGAGAGCCTACACCGCGATCGCTGGCGGTCTCGGCAACGAGGTCGCAATGCGCGGCTTCAACCTGGACTTCAACAATAACTACCTTCGCGATGGCTTCAAGTTCTACGGCCTGATGCTCTCCGACACTGCCGACATGGAGGAAGTCGAAGTGCTCAAGGGGCCTGCCTCAGCCTTGTATGGAACCGCCGAGGCCGGGGGCATCGTCAATGTGATCACCAAGAAGCCGACCGAGACGCCGCTGATCTCGCTGTCCATGACCGGGGGAAACGAGCGATTCCTTCGGCCGGAGTTCGACGTTTCCGGACCGCTGAACGGAGGCAAAACCCTCTACTACCGCATTGAGGGCGTGTATGAGAACGCTGAGAGCTTCCGGAGGTATGTCGCTTCGGAGAAGTACTTCATGGCCCCGTATTTTCTGTGGAGGCCGAACGCTTCCACCAGCCTCGCCGTTTCGGGAGAGTTCCTGAACGTGAATCGGGTATCCGATTATGGAACGGTGCTGCTGGGCGATCGCCCGGCTCCGGTTCCCGTTTCGACCA
>CAVQAN010000004.1:0-108397 GCA_963710565.1 Bryobacterales bacterium
AGGTCGAGACCGGTGGACGTTGGCCTCGCTCTCCTCGACCCAGTCGCGGCCGGTGAGGCCGGCGTCGAGCACGCCGTCTTCGACGTAGCGCGCCATCTCCTGCGCGCGGATGAGCATGCACTCGATCTTCGGGATCGTCGATGGCCGGGAAGTACGACCGGCTGCTGGTGGTGATGTTGAATCCGGCGCGGCGGAACAGGTCGATGGTGGCGTTTTCGAGGCTGCCCTTGGGAATGCCGAGCTTCAGCTTCACGGCTTGCCTCCGTAGACCGCCTCGGGATCGTAGGTGCGCGGCTCCGATTCCACCCACTGCGCCGTCCTCCAGGCGGCGGTAGAAACAGCTCTGGTAGCCGTTGTGGCAGACGCCGGGGCCGAGCGGCTCGACGCGCACCAGCAGGGAGTCCTGGTCGCAATCGGTGGAGATCTCTTTGACCACCAGGCGGTGGCCGGAGCTCTCGCCTTTCATCCAGAGCTTCTTGCGGAGCGGCTGTAGAAGGTGGCGAAGCCGGTCTCGACCGTGCGCCGGAAGGCCTCCTCGTTCATGAATCCGACCATGAGGACGCGGCCGGTCGAGTGGTCCTGAATGACAGCCGGCAGCAGCCCGTCGAGTTTCGTGAAATCCAGGTTCATTTCGCGCCTATTGCCTGCACCACAGGGGACATGGTTGCCCCGGCGCTCCACCGCCCGGCCGCGGGACTAACAAAAAAGCCCGCCTGTCCTCCGGCGGGCTTTGCGTTCGATTTCCTTCCAGTCAGCAGTTAGCCCGTCGGCAGATTCCGGCCGTGATGATGATGAGGATGGCGCCGGGCGACGGACAAGACTCGCATGGAAACCACGAGTATAACATGGCCACCCCGGAAGATGTGCTAGTGTAGTCCGTTTCCGCGCCACCCGGCCTGGCTGCGCGAATCCCGGAAAGAGGAGAGACTCCGCTCATGAGAACGATCGCATCGGCCTGCTGCTCTGCAGTGTCTGCGCGGCGCAGAACCACCGAGACAACCGGCGCCAGCTCAAAAGACACGGGCGCGGAGGATCGCCTCCTGTTGCCGCACAACTTCGTGCGCGGATACGTCGATTTCGAGGTGGCGCCTCCGCACAACGAGGTGGACCTCGGGCTGTGCGAGCCGCCGAAGAGCCCCCTGTTATTGCCGGGCGTCGCCTGCCTACGCTCGTTATGTCTGGAGCGGCTACGTCGAGTTCCAGCCCTTCGGGCGAACTCCGCTGAAGCACCTGTTCCTGTTCGCGGCGCCCAAACTCTTCGGCGGCGATAACCTCCCGCCGGGTGGGGTATAGGGCGTCGGCATCGGGGATCCTGTGGGAGGAAACCTACGGCGCCGGCGTCACGCTGCCGCACCAGTTCGAACTCAGGCTGACGACCATCGAAGCCACCTGTTAGGGCGATACACCTCGCTCGCCCCGCTCTCGTCCCGTCCCGACGGGCCCTACGGCCTGTACACCACCGTCGGCGTCAGCTGGTATTTCGGAGGCTACGGCCCGAACGCGCATTGAGCACGGTCGCGCCTTGCCTCCGGCAAGGAGACGCGGCCTCTCCGTCTGACAGTTTCGGCGCCTGAGACGAGCCTGCGCTTCAGATGCGGCTATACTGAGTAGGACATGGAATTCCAGGCCGGAGATTCCGGCCAGCCAACGAGTCCCGGAGGTAGTCCCACGATGCGCAAAGTCTTGCTTGTCTTGTTATCGTTACTGTTGGTCTTCGGTGTTCTTCTGGCCGTGCTCGCCTACAGCGGTAGCGGGAACCACAGCGTTCCGCGGCCTGAGGGCCTGAAACCGCAGGCGTCGGCCGACGAGTACCACTTCGATGACAGCTCCTACACCAACTCCGAGGAGCTGAGACCCACGCCGAGTATGCCCCACTGGTCGGCGAGTATTTGAAGGACCTGCCGCGAGGCGCCGCGGTCGTCGAAATGGGCTGCGGCAACGGCGCCTTCCTGGCCAAGTTCCTGGACCGTGGATGGCAGTTGACGGGAGTGGACATATCTCCTTCGGCCATCGCTGTTGCCCGGAGGCACTATCCCATGATGCGGTTCGAGGTTCTGGATGCGACTGGGGACGTATCCAAAGTGGGTAACGGCGCGTTCGACGCGGTCCTCAGCTCGGAAGTGATCGAGCACATTTTTCTGCCTCGAGCGTACGCCGCCAACTGCTTCAAGCTGCTGAAGCCGGGCGGGATTGTGGTGCTGACGACACCCTATCATGGCTATCTCAAGAACATCGCCCTCGCGCTGGCGGGCCACTCCTACCATGGGATTCGAACACCGTTGTGGGACTTCGGGCACATCAAGTTCTGGTCGGTGGACACGCTGTCCACGGTGCTTTTCGAGGCCGGTTTCGATCAGGTGGAATGGCGTGGCATCGGCAGGGGGCCTTGGCTCTGGCGGGGCATGATCATGAAGGCTGCGGTGCCCCGGAAGCAGTGACGCGACCGGCGCCGCCGGAGGGGCTGCGCTTGACCACGCCCACTACGCCCAAGGCGAGAACGATCGCTAGCGAGCATAGCGAGATCCCGATCCCCGCCTTCTCCGGGCCCTCCCTGGCCAGTTCCACGATCAAATCATACCGGCCGCGCGGCACGTCCATGCGGATCAGGCCGTGTTGGGGTGTCGGTCCGGCTGGGATCGTCTGCCCCGAGGCGCCAATGCGCCCGCGCCAGCCCGGATAGTAGAAGTGGTTGATGGTGAGGCGGGCCTTTTCCGGGGCGTCCACGTGTAACACGACCCTACGCGGCCGCCAACTCGCGACCGCAGCCGCGCCGATCCGCTGGCCGGTGGCGGCGCTCCTCAGCTCCAGGGCTCGCGCGGGGTGCACCGAGAGGAACTCCTCCAGATGGCCCGGTTCGGCTGCGAGATCGAGCCGGGCCGTCCTGGCCAAGAAACCGTCCCTCTGTAGCGGGTCCAGTTGGTTCCTTTCCCCCGAAACGTGCCGCCACTCGCGAAAGGCCATGGACGCGGCCCACGCGTCTGCCGCAATCCAACCCACCACAACGACCGCTGCCACATAAAGCCACGGCCGGGCGCGGGGTTCCGAAATCCGGGAAAACACCAGCCCCGAGAGCGCGGCCACCGCCAGCGTGAACACGGTATCGAAGCGAATCGGGAACTGAATGAACTTCACGAGGGAGATGAACTGCCAAAACGGATAACTGGCCTGTGTCATGAAGAAAAAGGCGGCCATTCCCAGCCCGAAGTAGAAGATCGCCGCGGTCCGCTCGCGGCGCGTTGGCCCGAACCGCAGGCACACCCAAAACAGCGCGCCAGCGTAGAGCACCATCGACAGGGTAAGGATCAGAACACGGGCCATGAAGTGGAGCAGGAAGGGGATCCGCTGGAACAGGAACCAGTGCCGGAAACTGAAATAGTCATCCAGTATGCCCTCCATGTGGATCCAGCCCTCGCCCAGCATCGCCGGCACGACGTACACCGCCGCCAGCCCCGCCCCAAGCGCCATCCCCGCGATCGTGGCCAACGTGATTCGCATTCGCTGGCCGCGCTCGCTAAGGAAGAGAGCCGCGGCGACCGGCACCGCCGAAAAGCACAGCATGATTCCCACCTGGCTTAACACCAGCAGCGCATAGCCGCAGCTCAATGCGGGCAAGGCCCACCATCGTTTGCCAATCAGGCCCTCCACCCCAAGCATCGCCAGCGGCATCCACACGAACGCCCAGAATTCCGGCGCCGCTCCACGGTTGTACAAGTTAATGGCCGTGTGGTACGGAGCGATCACGTAGATCGCCGCGCCAAGTAGGGCGGCCCCGGGCGTCACTCTGCAACGCAGCCAGTAATAGGCGGCTATGCCGGACAGAATCAGACCCAGCGCCAATGCAAAGCCGAGCTGGAACACGCCGCTGGGATCGCGTCCAACCAGAAAAGGGCGAAAAACGCTGGCGGCATAGCTCGCCAGCGGCGGATAGAAGAAGAACGTCGCCGAGCCTAGTCCCCCGTGCATGTCCGACAGCCAGCGCGGATACCATTCACCCGCCCAGAACTGCTGCGCGAAGTTCCTTCCCCAAATCGCGTGCCACACGGTGTCGTGCGCCAGGATGGGAGCACCATGCAACAGCACCGGCCAGGAGATGAGCAGGGCCAGCCCGGTAAGCAGGAGCAGGTGGACGAGCGTGCGTAGTGTGTCAGGTGCCCGCATGAAGGGCTGAGTATAGCACGCGTCGCCTTCGCCACCTCCGAAAGTGGGTGCTCCCCAGCGATCATCCGCAAAAGCGAAACACGCTGGCGCCAAGCATGTAGTCCACGTTCTCGCGCTCCAACTGCGCCGCGTCCCCCCTGCACCCCCGCACCCCGCCCCCGCATCCTATAATCGGAGTCAGGAGAGGGTTTTCCCAACAGAGGGTTAAACGATACTTCATGCCAACAGCCGAGGTCAATCCTGTTGCCCCGCTTTCCAGCGAGGCCCCGCAGTCCTGTGTCAACGATTTCTCCATTCAGGTAGCCACCATTAACGGCTCGGGAAGCCAGACGGCCAACACCGTCCTCATGCGCGCCCTGTTTCAGATGGGCATCCCGGTCTCGGGCAAGAACCTGTTCCCTTCCAACATCGCCGGCCTGCCCACCTGGTTCACCATCCGGGCCAGTAAGGACGGCTACATCGGCCGCAAGAAGGACGTCGACTTCCTGGTCGCCATGAACCCGGAAACCGCCCAGGAGGACGTTCTGAAACTGGACGCCGGCGCCGCCGCGGTCTACGACGAGCCGCTCAAGCTCAATGCGCTCCGCTCAGACGTGCATTTCTATCCGGTCCCCTTCGACAAAATGGTGGGGCCGGTGTGCCCCGAGGCGCGGCTCCGCAAACTCGTCCGCAACATGATCTACGACGGCGTCCTGGCGCGCCTGCTGGGGATCGAGATGGATGAGGTTCGCAAGGCGCTGCTGAAGCAGTTCGGGGCGCGCAAGGCCAAGGCCGCGGATTTGAACTGGGGCGCCGTCCAGGCCGGCTACGACTTCGCCGCCCAGAACCTGCCCAAGACCGACCGCTACTCGGTCCAGCGCATGAACGCCACCGCCGGCAAGATCATCGTCGACGGCAACGCCGCCTGCGCCCTGGGGGCCATGTTCGCCGGCGTGACCGTCGTGACATGGTACCCCATTACCCCGTCTTCCTCGCTGGTCGAGTCCCTGATCGGTTACCTGAAGCGGTTCCGGATCGACAAGGAAACCGGCAAGGCCACCTACGCCGTGGTCCAAGGCGAGGACGAGCTGGCTTCGATCGGCATGGTTCTGGGCGCGAGTTGGGCGGGCGCGCGCTCCATGACCGCTACCTCGGGCCCCGGCATCTCCCTCATGTCCGAGTTCACCGGCCTGGGCTACTATGCCGAAATCCCCGCCGTGATCGTGGACGTGCAGCGGGTCGGGCCTTCCACCGGCCTTCCCACGCGCACCATGCAGGGCGACCTGGTCACCACCGCGCTGCTCTCGCACGGCGACACCAGGCACCCCATGTTCTTCCCGTCCTCGATGCGCGAGTGCTTCTCCATGATGATCGACGCCTTCGACCTGGCGGAGCGCTTCCAGACGCCGGTCTTCGTGATGAGCGACCTCGACCTGGGGATGAATAACTGGATGTCCGATCCGTTCCCCTATCCCGAGAAGCCCATCGAGCGCGGCAAGGTCCTGAGCGCCGAAGACCTGGCTCGGCTGGGCGGATTCGCGCGCTACCGCGACGTGGATGGCGACGGCGTCGGCTACCGCACCCTGCCCGGCACCGATCACCCCGCCGCGGCGTACTTCACGCGCGGCAGCGGGCACAACGACCGCGCCGGCTACAGCGAGCGCGAAGACGACTACATGAACAACATGGACCGCCTGGCGCGCAAGTTCGAGAGCATTCGCCGGCACGTCCCGGCGCCGCACGTCGATCTCAGCGGCCGCGCCCATGTCGGCCTCGTATGCGCGGGCACCTCGCGCTACGCCACCGAAGAGAGCCGCGACCAGTTGCGCCGCGAACAAGGTCTCGAGACCGCCTACCTGCGCCTCAAGGCCTACCCGTTCGGCGAGGATCTGATCGATTTCATCCGGCGCCACGAGCGCGTCTACGTGATCGACCAGAACCGCGACGCCCAGTTGCTGATGCTGATGCGGCTCGATCTCGAGCCCGAGTTGATCGCCAAGCTGCGTAGCGTGCGCTATTACGGCGGGCTGCCGCTGGATGCCCGCACCGTCACCGAAGAAATCGTCCGCCAGGAGGGACTCTGATGTCCACCACCACCGCGCCCCCGAAGAAGACCAACCGCATCGGCCTCGAGGTCGCCAGTTACAAGGGCGGCCGGACCACGCTGTGCGCGGGTTGCGGCCACAACTCCATCTCCGAGCGCATCATCGAGTGCTTCTATGAGATGGGCATCGAGCCCTGGTCGGTGGCCAAGTTCTCCGGCATAGGCTGCTCGTCGAAATCGCCGGCGTACTTTCTGAACATGGCCCACGGGTTCAACTCCGTGCATGGCCGCGCGCCCTCGGTCGCGACCGGCGCGATCCTGGCCAACCGCCACCTGTTCGGGATCACGGTCTCGGGTGACGGCGACACCGCTTCCATCGGCATCGGGCAGTTCATTCACATGCTGCGGCGCAATATCCGGCAGGTCTACATCATCGAGAACAACGGCGTCTACGGCTTGACCAAGGGCCAGTTCTCGGCCACGGCCGACCTCGGCGCCAAGCTCAAAACCGGCGTGATCAACGACCTCACCCCCATCGACTGCTGCGTCGAGGCGATTCAGTTGGGCGCCACCCTGGTGGCCCGCTCCTTCTCCGGCGACAAGCGGCAGTTGCAGGCCATTCTCAAGGCTGCCATCGCACACCACGGCCTTTCGATCATCGACGTGATCTCGCCCTGCGTCACCTTCAACGACCACGAAGGCTCCACCAAGAGCTACGCCTACATGAAGGAGCACGACGAACCGCTCCAGGAGCTGGATTTCGTGCCGTCCTTCGCGGACATCGCCGTCGAGATCCCCGAGGGCGAGGTTCGTGAGATCGCCCTGCATGACGGCTCCCGCCTGCTGCTCAAGAAGCTCGGCAAGGACTACGATCCCACCGACCGCATGAACGCCCTGCGCACGCTCAACGAGGCCGAGACCAGCGGCCACGTGGTCACCGGAATCCTGTATCTGGATCCCAACCGCAAGCACTTCATCGATCTTCTCAACGTGGTGGACGAGCCGCTCGGAACGCTGCCCGAGTCCCAAACCCGCCCGCCACGCGAAGCCCTCGACCGGATCATGGAAGAGCTGCGCTAGCAGTGACCGTGGCGCACGCTTCAGCGTGCCGTGCCGGCACTCCTGCCGGCACTCGGGCGTCGAGATGAGTCTCGACGCGGCACGCACGAGTGCTTGCGCCACAAATCCACCCCCTGCGATACCCTGAAGCTGAGTGCGAGGCGCGATCCAAGTCGAGAACCTGGTCAAGGAGTTCCGCACCTTCGAGCGGCGCGAAGGGCTGTGGGGCGCGCTCCAGAACCTGGTGGTGCGCGAATACAAGACCGTGCGCGCGGTGGACGGCATCGCTTTCGAGATCCGCCCCGGCGAAATGGTCGGCTACATCGGGCCCAACGGCGCGGGCAAGTCGACCACCATCAAGATGCTCACCGGCATCCTGGTGCCGACTGCCGGCTCGCTGCGCGCCAACGGCTTCGTCCCCCTGGCCGAGCGCTCGCGTTATGCCCGCACCATCGGCGCAGTCTTTGGGCAGCGCACACAGTTGTGGTGGGACATCGCCGTAGTCGAATCCTTCCGGCTCCTGAAGAAGATCTACGGCGTCAACGACTCCGACTACGCGGCCCGCATGCAGCAGTTCGACGAGGTGCTCGAGATCGGCCGCTACCTGCACACGCCCGTCCGCAAGCTCAGCCTGGGAGAGCGCATGCGCTGCGATATGGCCGCCGCGCTGCTGCACAACCCGCCGCTGCTGTTCCTGGACGAGCCCACCATCGGCCTCGACATCGTCGCCAAGGAGAGCATCCGCGCCTTCCTCAAACACGTCAACCGCGACTTCGGAACCACCGTCCTGCTGACCACGCACGATCTCGCCGACATCGAAGAGCTTTGCCCGCGCCTGATGATCATCGACAAGGGACGCCTGCTCTTCGACGGTGGCCTGGCCGGTCTCAAACGCCAGCTCTGGCGCGACGCCACCATCAAGTTCGACCTCAAGGACCGCGAGCAGGCCGAGCGCTTCGAGCGCATCGACATCCCCGGCGTGCGGAGCGAGAAACTCGGCGGCATGACTTACCGCCTTTCCTTCGAGCACGCCCAGCACTCCACCGCCGAAATCATTCGCCAGGTGGTCACGGCCGCTACCGTCCTGGACATCGTGATTGAAGAGCAGTCCATCGAAGAGGTCGTCCGCACCATCTACACGGGCGGCCTGGTGCCGGAGTCGGAACGGTGTCCTCGGTAGCCCTCGAGTTCTCGCGCATCGGCTTCCTGAACATGCTGGCGTTCCGGCTGCGCTACTACACCGGCATCGTCAACTACCTCATCAACGTGTCCGTCTATTACTTCATCTGGCGGGCCATCTTCCGAGTGGAGCCGCACTTCGCCGGCTTCACCTTCCCGCAGATGATCACCTACGTGGCCGTGGGCTGGATCATCCGCTCGATGTACTTCAACAACCTGGACGCGGAGATGGCGGAGGACATCCTGGACGGCCGCATCACGATGACGCTGCTGAAGCCGGTCAGCCTGCAGACCAGTTACGTGGCGCGCTCGGCAGGGGAATCGGCCTTCCGCCTGCTGCTGCTCACGGTGCCCACCGCGGTGGTGGTGAGCCTGATTTTTCCGCTGCTGCCGCCCGCGGATCTGGCGCACTTCGCCGTCTTCCTGGTGTCGCTGGCGGCCAGCGTGATGCTGGTCGGCGCGATCAACTTCATCGTCGGGACGTGCGCCATCCGGCTGGTTTCGATCCTGGGCCTGCTGCGCGCGAAGTTCTGGGTGCAGGACCTGCTCTCGGGCGTGCTGGTGCCGCTGACGCTGCTGCCGGCGCCACTACGCGTGGTCTCGCACTGGCTCCCGTTCGAGCACATCGGTTTCACGCCGCTCATGATCTACCTCGGCAAGATGACCTGGCGTCAGACCGCGGCCGCGCTCGCCATCGAGACGTTCTGGGTGGTCTTCCTGCTGTGGTTCGGCCGCTGGTTCTGGAGCGTGATGAGCCGCAAGATCACGGTGCACGGAGGCTAGATGCGCTACCTGAGATCAGCTTCTTGTGGCGCACGCACTCCTGCGTGCCGCGTCGAGACTCATCTCGACGCCAGGGGCTCGGCATGATGCGCTACCTGTCCCTCTTCGGCCAGTACTTCATTCAGTACGCCAAGGTGCGCCTGGGCTACCGCTTCGACTTTCTCATCTCCGTGCTTTCCATGATGCTGGCCACCGCGTGCAGCGTGGCCGTGGTTTTCCTGATCTTCAGCCGCATGCCGCGCATCGCCGGCTGGAGCTTCCTGGAGATCCTGTTCCTCTACGGCTTTTCGCTGCTGCCGATGTCGCTGTTCAACATGCTCAGCATCAACCTTTACTGGTTCAGCGACACGTACATCGTGCAGGGCAAGTTCGACCAGGTGCTGTTGCGCCCGGTGAGCTCGCTGTTCCAGGTGCTCTTCGGCCAGTTCCGCCTGGAGGCGCTCGGCGACACGGTGCTGGGACTGGTCATCGTAACGAGCTGCTCGCACCGCCTGGGACTGCATCTGGGCGCGGCCGGCTGGCTCTTCATCGTCTACGCCTCCCTGTGCGGCTGCGCGATTTACACGGCAATCTTCTTGATGCTGACCTCAGTGTCCTTCTGGGCGGAAGACCGCGTCGGCGTGACCCCGCCCGTCTACAACATGCTGGCCTTCGGCCGCTACCCGCTCGACATCTACGGCCAGTTCATTCGCTTTCTGCTGAGCTGGATCGTGCCCTTCGGCTTCGCCAGCTTCTACCCCACGGCCCACATCCTGCACAAGGAAACCTACCGCATCTACACGTGGCTGCTGCCCGTGGTGACCGCGGTCTTCCTCGCCGCCGCCATCGCCATCTGGAACCGCGGCGTGCGGAACTACACGTCAACGGGGACGTAAGGGCAGCCAGCCTTTCAAGACCCCACGCAGTTTCCGAATCTCGCCCTTCGCCTTCACTTCAACCCCGCCCTCCCCCACATCTCCTCCACCCGCCGCACCACCTCCGGCGACATCCGGATCACGTCCGGCCACGGCCGCGTGAAACCCTCGCCCGCCCACTTCTTCGTCGCATCCACGCCCATCTTCGAGCCGTAGTTCGGCAGGCGGCTGGCGTGGTCCAGCGAGTCGATCGGCCCCATCGAGAACTCGATGTCGCGTTGCGGGTCGATGTTGTTCAGCGCCCGCCACGCCACCTCGCGCGCGTCCTGCACGTTCACGTCTTCGTCCACCACCACGATGCACTTCGAGAACATCGCCTGCCCCATGCCCCAGATTGCGTGCATCACCTTGCGCGCATGGCCGGGATACGACTTGCGGATCGCCACCAGCATCAGGTTGTGGAAGATCCCCTCGGCGGGCATCGAGACGTCGCGGATCTCCGGCAATTGCAGCCGCATCAGCGGCAGGAAGATGCGCTCGATCGCTTTGCCCATGAAGTAATCCTCCATGGGCGGCGGCCCGACGATGGTCGCGGCGTAAATGGGCTTCTTCCGCTCTGTGACGCAGGTGACGTGAAAGACCGGGTAGTCGTCCTCGAGCGAGTAGTAGCCGGTGTGATCGCCGAACGGCCCCTCGCGCCGCAGTTCGCCCAGCTCGGCGTAGCCTTCGAGCACGATCTCCGCCTGGGCCGGCACCTCCAGGTCGCACGTCTCGCATTTCACCATCTCGACAGGCGCCCCGCGCAGGAAGCCCGCGAACAGCATCTCGTCGATGTCCGGCGGCAGCGGGAGCACCGCGGAGAAAATCGTCGCCGGATCGCCGCCCAGAGCCACCGCCACATCCATCCGCTTCGCCCCGCCCTGCGCCGCCATGCGCCGGTAGTGCTCCGCGCCCTGCTTGTGTGTCTGCCAGTGCATGCCGGTGGTGCGCTCGTCGAAGACCTGCATGCGGTACATGCCGCAGTTGCGTTTGCCCGTGTCGGGGTTCTTCGAGAACACCAGCGGCAGCGTGATGAACCGCCCGGCGTCCTGCGGCCAGCACTGCAGGATCGGGTAGTCGGCCAGAGAGAAACCGTCCCGCCGGATCGCCTCTTTCACCGGCCCGCCCGAAACGGTCTTGGGGAAGAACGAGCCGATCTCGGCCAGCTTCGGCAGCATTTTGAGCTTAGCGATCAGCCCCTCCGGCTTCTCCATCGCCAGGAACCCCGAGACACGCTCCGCGACCTCCTCGATCGACTCCACCTCGAGCGCCAGCTCCATCCGCCGCATCGATGCGAAGGCGTTGATCAGCACCGGAATCTTCGAGCCCGTGGGTTTCTCGAACAGCAGCGCCGGCCCGCCGCGCTTCACCGAGCGGTCGGCGAACTCGGTGATCTCGAGCACGGGATCGACTTCGAAGGGAATGCGCTCCAGTTCCCCGTGTTTCTCGAGCGCCTGGATGAACTCGCGAAGATCCGTGTAGGGCATGGCTGTTGCCGATGGCTGACGGCCGGCGGCTGAAACCATTATCATTGATTAGAAATGACCAATCGAACCGCTTTTGTAACCGGCGCGAGCCGCGGAATTGGAAGGACCGTCGCCTTGCGCCTGGCCGCCGCGGGCGCCCGCATCGTCGTCGCCTCCAATGAGCGCGAGAACAACGGCCTTGTCGTCGCGGAGATCGCCGCCACCGGAGGTCAGGCCTTTCCCGTCTACCTGGACCTCACGTCGCAGGACTCCATCAAGGAAGCCGTCGCCGCCGCGCTCAAAGAGACCGGCCGCATCGACATCCTGGTGAACAACGCCGGCGTGACCAAGGACGGCTTCGCCCTCCGCATGAAGAAGGAGGACTGGGATTTCGTCCTCTCCATCAATCTCACCGGCGCCTTCCTGATCACGCAGCAGGTGCTGCCCGGCATGATCAAGGAGCGCTGGGGCCGCATCATCAACATGGCCTCCGTCGTGGGCCTATCTGGCAATCCCAGCCAGGCCAACTACGTCTCCTCCAAGGCCGGCATCATCGGCCTCACCAAGGGATTGGCGCAGGAAGTCGGCAGCCGCAACATCACTGTGAACGCGGTGGCGCCAGGCTACATCGAGACCGACATGACCGCCAAGCTGCCCCAGGAGGTAAAGGACCGCATGCTGGCGTCGATCCCGCTCAAGCGCGGAGGCAAGCCCGAAGACGTCGCCTCTGCCGTCGCCTTCCTCGCCAGCGAAGAGGCCTCCTACATCACCGGCCACGTCCTGAGCGTCAACGGCGGCATGTATATGTAGCCGCCGGCTCAGAGAGCCCGCAGCAGATACGCCGGCGTGCAGCTCCAGGCGTGGCAGTAGCTGTTGAGGAGGACGTTCCCGTAAGGCGACAGCCCTGGATTCGCGGGGTCGTACACCTCCCAGAACGTGTCGGCGCCCGCTTCCACCATGCCGCCCCAGTAGGATTGAATCAGGTCCAGAGCCTCGCGCTTCAGGCCGCAACCGAGCATCGCTTCGACTACATAGTGGTAGAGATACGGAGCGCCGGGCCGCACCGCGTCGGGCATTTTCGAAAGGGCGCGGAACGCGGCCCCTCCCTCCGCCGGCGTGGCGATGCCAGCCAGCGTCATCCACGCCTGCGTCGCCCAGGATACCTGCCGCTTCGGCCCGCTGACGAAGACGCGCCGCTCCGCATCGTAGAAGGCCGCGCGCGCCGCCGCGGTCATGCGCGCGGCGAGTTGCGAGTATTGCGCTGCGGTGGCCTCGTCGCCCACCCAGGTTCCAAGTTCGGCCGCCTGCTGCAGGCAATAGACGAAGATTCCCTGCATGGCCGCGGTCCGGTCGAGCGCGTCGCTCCAATCGACGAATACCCAGGAGTGCGGAGGCGCCGCAAACAGCCCTCCCGCATCCACGGAGGAGAGGAGGATCCCGATCTGGCGTCTGGCTACCGGCCACAGCTCCCGCGCCGCCTGCCAGTCCTTGGATGCGCGCGCGTAATCGAGCACCACCGCCGGATAGAGCGCGGCGTAGTCGACGATGTACTCGTGGCCCCGCAGCGGCCGCGGCTCTTCGAAGACGCAGGCCGACACCATCCCGTCCTCTCGCGCGAGGCCGGCCAACAGGTACAGGCAGCGCTTCACGAGGTCGTAGTTGCGGAATGTCGCGTAGTTCGTCAGCGCCTGCAAGCGCAGATCGCCGATCCACAGACGCCGGTCGCGCTTGGGACCGTCCTCGAAGACGGTCTGCATGCAATCGCGCAGCGTGGCAATGCTCACCGCGTCGATGCGCCTCAGGGACTCCGGGACACTGGCCGCGAACGGCGCCGGATCCGCGCCGGCCGAGGTCAGCGCCACGGCGCCCACGTCCTCGAATCGCACCTTGAAATTCGGCGATGTGTCGACGACCTCGATCTTGAGATAGCGGAACGCGTACCGTCGCGGCATCCGGATCGTCGCGGGCAGCACATCGACGTTGATCGTCTCGTCCTGCAACCACGCCCGGCCTAGCGCGCCCTGAAACGGATCGAACGGCTCCGCCACTTCGGCCGGCACTTCGCCGAAGATGAGCTTGATCCTCGCCGGAGCGTCCACGCCTCGGCCCTCGCCCGAGATGGAAACGGAAACGTGGCCGGTCAGATGGCCGCCGAAATCCAGGATCGCCGCATCGCCGCGGCCCATCGGGCGGTCGCGCAGCGCGCCGGGCGCGGCCACGCGCTCCATGCGCCAACGCAGGAACCTAGTCTTGTCCGAAACCGCGCTGACCAGCGCCATGGGAGCCTTGGCCGTCTCGCGCAGGCGCGGCTTCAAGCTCTCCGCCACCTGCACCCAGCGGTTCCGTGCCGAACCCTCGCCTTGTGCCTTGGCCAGCACCGGGGAGAACCCCGCAACCCTGGAAACATCAAGCAGAAATCGCCGCCGGTTCACGTGCTCCAGCATAGCGCGCTGTATGATGCCTGTATGGCAGCCGACGCCCGATTTCGCATCGGCCTGGTGCAAATGACTTGCGCCCAGGACCCCAACGAGAATCTAGCCAAGGCGCAGTGGCGCGTCCGCGAAGCCGCCGCGCAGGGCGCCCGGATCGTCTGTCTTCAAGAGCTGTTCCGCAGCCAGTACTTCTGCCGCCAGGAGGACGCTAGTCTGTTCGCGCTCGCCGAGCCCGTCCCCGGTCCCACCACCGAGTGCCTGGGCGCGCTCGCTCTGGAGCTGGGAATCGTCATCGTGGCGTCCCTGTTCGAGCGCCGCGCGCCCGGTCTCTATCACAATACGGCGACCGTGATCGGCGCCGACGGGAAGGTGGCCGGCCTCTACCGCAAGATGCACATCCCCGACGACCCGCTCTACTACGAGAAGTTCTACTTCACGCCCGGCGACCTCGGGTTCCCCTGCTTCGATACACCCTTCGGCCGTATCTCGACCCTGGTGTGCTGGGACCAATGGTATCCCGAGGCCGCGCGCCTCGCCAGCCTGCGCGGCGCGGTCGTCCTGTTCTACCCCACCGCCATCGGCTGGCATCCCGCCGAGAAGCGGGAGCACGGCGCGGCGCAGTTGGACGCCTGGAAGACCATCCAGCGCGCCCACGCCATCGCCAACGGCGTCTACGTGGCGGCGGTCAACCGCGTCGGTTTCGAAGGCCCCCCGGAACAAGGCATCGAGTTTTGGGGATCTTCGTTCGTCTGCGACCCGTTCGGGCAGTTGGTCGCGCAGGCGCCCACGGACGAGGAAGCCATCCTCGTTGCCGAGTGCGATCCGCACCGGGTCGAAGAGGTGCGCCGCAATTGGCCGTTCCTGCGCGACCGCCGCGTCGATGCCTACGCCCCCATTCTGGAGCGTTGGCTCGAGTAACCTCGCGTCAGCCGCCGTGGCCCTTGGCCTGTTCGGCTGCAACCTCCCTGAGCCGCCCGGTCTTCACGTCGTAAACGAAGCCCCGCACGGGGATCTGCCGGGGAAGCCAGGGATGTGCGCGGATCTTCAGCACCTGCTCGCGGACGTTCTGGTCGAGGTTCGTGAACGAGTGAAACGCAGCCGGCACGACCCCGATGGCGCCGGTCTCCCGCTTGAGCCGCTCGGTCAGGTCGTGGTCCTTGAAAGTCAGCATCCCGCAATCCGTGTGGTTGATGACCATGAACTCCTGGGTCCCCAGAAGATGGTGCGAGATGATCAGCGAGCGTATGGCGTCTTCGGTCGCGATTCCGCCCGCGTTGCGGATGACGTGCGCGTCGCCCGGCTTCAGCCCCAGGATCTGCGCCACGTCCAGTCTGGCGTCCATGCACGCCAGCACGGCCAGTTTCTTGGCCGGCGGCATCGCCAGGCCACCCATTTCGAATTGCGCCGCATAGTCCTGGTTGGCATGCAGCGCGTCGTCAATAAAGCTCATGTGTGCCCCTCCTTGCTTCCAATTCTACGCCCGCGAGGTGGGGCAGGAGGCCGGGGGCGGGCCGGCCCCTTGCCGTCACCCGATCTCCCGGAACTTTTGACGCCTCCGCCGCGTAGAATGTGTTTAGCGGTATCTTCGACCCCACAAAGGAGCCACAAGAGTGATAAGGAGATTCTGTTGTCTGACGGCGGGCGTGCTCGCCCTCGCGTTGATGCCCCTGGCGGCCCAGCAACCCAAACCCGAGGAGAAAGCGGCCCCCCGGACGCTCAAGATCAAGCTGAAGTACACCGGGTCCGGAACGGTGGACAGCAAGCACCAGATCATCGTCTTCCTGTTCGATTCCCCAGACTTCGTCTCGGGCGGCGTCATGCCGTTTGCGACCAACAGCGGCCAGGCCAAGGACGCAACCGTGACCTTCTCCGACCTCACCACCTCTCCCCTTTACGCGGTCGCCGTGTTCGATCCCACGGGCGGGTATGACGGCCAATCCGGTCCGCCACCCTCCGGATCCTCGATGGGCATGTACGGCAAGACCCCAGGGACCCCCGATCCCATCAAGATCGACCCCGGCAAGACGGTGGAAGTTGAGCTCGCCTTCGACGACACCGCGAAGATGCCGTAGGCCGCTCCCGTTGGTCAGCGTGCCGCAGAGCCCTTCAACCCCTGGTCCCGGAGGCCGGTCCTACTTCTGCGGCAAGTCTCCGAGAGCGCGCTCGACCCGGGTCCAGCCGCACACCGCGCTCTTGTCCGCCGCGGAGAGCTTCGAGGCCGGGTGCATCGGCTGGTAATACCAGAGCGGCATGTCGCCCCGTTCCACCTGCTCGCAGATCTCCTCGAGCTTGTGCGCGGCGCGCTTCGGGTTGTACTGGGCCCAGTCGGAGAAATTCACCTCGCGGCGCGCCTCTTTGACGTCGTTCGATAGCAGCCACGCGACCGGCGCGACTTTGCTGTACCAGGGCCACACCGTCCGGTTGGAGTGGCAGTCGTAGCAGGAGCGCTCCAGGATGACCTCGACCGCGGGCGTGAGCGCGTGAGCCCGCGCATCGATTGTGTTGGCCGGGTTCACCGGCGGATTTGTGGTGGGGAACACGCTCTGGGGAACCAACTGCGCCAGCGCCGCCAGCAACGCCACCGCGATCAGGATCTTCTTGACCACGTCTCCTCCTATGCAGCCCTCGGCCGCGCCGGCCTCCTCGCCCCACCGTCAGCGACTCCGGGAACGGCGCGCGTCGGGTCGGAAACCCGGCTGGACCCACGGGCGTACCACTCGACCCGCTCCGAGCGTTACCAAAACCCCGCCGCTCCGTCCAGCGCTCTGAGGAGTGCCCATACAATGGTACAACGCCTTGCTCTGGCGGCTGCCCTTTCGGCTAGCCTGGTCATGCTCTACGCGCGCGACGAGGCGCGCGAGGAATTCCACCAAACCTACCCGCTCGCGGCCAACGGCCGTGTCGGCGTGCACAACGTGAACGGCGCCATTCACGTCATGGCCTGGGAGCGCAACGAGGTCAAAGTCGACGCCATCAAGCGCGGCGAGGATCGCAAGGCGCTTGACGATGCGAAGATCGTCGTCGAAGCCCGCGCGGACGCCGTCGAGATCCGCACCAAGTATCCCGAGAATTGCCGCCGCTGCGCGGCCGTCGATTACACCATCACCGTCCCGCGCGGCGCGGCGCTCGATCCCATCAACACGGTCGATGGCGGCGTGACGGTCGAAGGCGTGGCCGGGCACATCAAGGTCGCATCCGTGAACGGAGGAGTGGAGGTCCGGAAGGCCGCTGGCGATTTGGATCTGTCCACCGTCAACGGGCGCGTCCGAGGGGGCTTCGAGCAACTCGCGGCGCGGCACATCTCGATGCACAGCGTGAACGGCACGATCGCGCTGGCTCTGCCCAAAGATGCCGGAGCGCACCTCGAGATCGCCACGGTACATGGAGGGGTTAGCAGCGATTTCGACCTGCCCCGCGAACGCGACCACTACGGGCCGGGCCGCCACGTAGACACGCAGATCGGCGGCGGGGGCGCGGAGATCAGCCTCCACACCGTCAACGGAGGAATCAGCCTGACGCGCCAGTAAACGCCGCCAGTTCCTCGAGAAACAGGACGGCCACGCGGCGGGCGTCGTACCGCTCGACGGCGCGGCTGCCCTGCTCCCCGAGGGCGCGCCGCAGCGCTGGATCCGCGTAGAGCCGGAAGATGGCATCCGCGAGCGCCTCCGCGCTTTCCGGCTCCACCAGCAGGCCGTCGCTTACGACCTCCGGGACCGCCGCCGCGCGGGCCGCCACGATCGGTCTCGCCGCCGCCATCGCCTCCAGGAAGACGATCCCGAAGCCTTCCTGCACGCTGGGCAGGCAAAAGGCATGGCAGGCCTGGTATTCGCCCGCCAGTTCGGCCTGCGGGATATCGCCCAGCCAGCGGACTGTGCGCTCCATACCCAGCTCCCGCGCGCGCCGCGTGAGCCGGGCTTCCTCGGGCCCGCGGCCCACGATCCGCATCTCGAGCTCCGGTATGCGCTGGCCGAGACGAGCCGCCGCTTCCAGCAGCACGCCAACCCGCTTGCGCGGGTAGAGCCTGCACACACACAGGACCACGAACCGCCCCGGGGCGGGCGCTCCGGGATGCCTCCGAAAAAGGCCACGCCAGGCGTCCAGGTCAATGCACTCGGGCACGATGCGCGGCATCGCAGCCGGCTCGTACAGCTCAACGATGCGCGAAGCGGCGTAACGGCTGGTCGTCATCACCATCCCGGCGCGGCGGACGTGCGCTCCCTCGCAGGCGGCTTGAATGGCCATCGTCCGGCGAGTCAGGCCGCGCTCGAAACGCATCTCGTCGGCGATCACGCCCTTGATCGAGGCCACGTGCGGCACGCCGCGCCGGCCCGCGACGAGCCAGCCATCCATGTCGAACCCCACCACCGCGTCAAACCCGCGGAAATCCTGCCGGCGGAGCCCACGATTGAACCACAGCCTCTCCAGCGTATAGACGGGCAGCCGGGCCGGCGGAGTAATAAGGGCGATCTCGGCGCCGAGCCCTTCGGCCGCGCGCGCCAGCGTCGAGATTCCGGCATACGTCCCGCTGCCGCGGGCGAAGTCGAGAGGCGTCGAAGTGAGAAACGCGATGCGCACGCTACCGGACCACTATAATAGGAGATTCCCGCCCATGTCCCTGACATCGGAAGCCGTAACTGTCGCCGCCCGCGCCGGGTCCCAGACCGCAAGACGCGGTGCCCTGGCTCTGGCCCTGTTCTCGACCGGGCATCTCTGCGCGGACATGTACTCGGGTGCGCTGGGCGGCCTCCAGCCGCTGCTGGTGAGCCGGTTTGGAATGTCGCTGGCCGGCGCCGGCGTGCTCGGCGGCACGCTGGTGCTCTCGTCCTCGGTGATGCAGCCCGCCTATGGCTATCTTTCCGACCGCCTCCGCACACGCCTGTTCGCCGCCCTGGGGCCGGCCCTGGCGGGCCTGTTCATCTCCTCGCTCGGCCTGGCCCCCAGCTATGGCTGGCTGCTGTTGATGGTGGCGTTGGGCGGAGCCGGCGTCGCCGCGTTCCATCCGCAGGCCACCGCCGGCGCGATCGCCGGGGTCGAGCGCAACCGCGCCGGTGCGATGGCCATCTTTGTTAGCGCGGGGACGCTGGGCTACGCGCTCGGCCCCACCTATTTCTCGCTGGTCGCGGGCCGGTTGGGGTTGAGCCGCGCCTGGTGGGCCGCCATCCCCGGCCTCCTGATTTCCATCCTGATGCTGGCGCTGCTGCCTGCGCCGCCAGCCCACCCGCGGGAACGGCCCGGATTCGACTGGGCCGCGCTACGCGGCGTCCGAAGCCAGCTCACCATCCTCTACGCGCTGGTCTTCATCCGATCCATCATCCAGATCACGTACGCGCAGTTCATTCCTCTCTACCTCCACCTGGAGCGTGGATACGCGATCTCCGCAGCCAACTACACGCTGTCGGCGTACCTGGTCTTCGCCGCGCTCGGTGGTTTTGTCGGTGGCCACCTCGCCGACCGCTTCGGCGGCCCGCTGGTGATCGCCGTCTCGATGATCGGCTCGGTGCCGTTCCTGGCCCTGTTCTTCCTGGCGCACGGATGGTTGTCGGTGGCAGGGCTGCTGGCGGGCGGCTTGATCCTGCTGTTCACCATCCCGGTGAACGTCGTGATGGCGCAGGACCTGGTCCCGTCGCAGGCGGGCACGGTCTCGGCCCTGATGATGGGATTCGCCTGGGGAATGGCCGGGATCGTCTTCATCCCACTCACGGGCTGGGCCGCCGACCGGATCACGCTCCACTACGCCCTCATGGCGCTCACCGTGTTTCCGCTGGGCGGGTTCTTCCTGAGCCTGAAGCTGCTGAAAGGAGGCGTGGCGCACGCTTCCGCGTGCCGTGTCGGCGCTCGCGCCGACACATGAGTGCGCCAGAAAGGATCGCGATGCCGAAGGCCGTCTGCCTCCTGAGCGGAGGTCTCGATTCATCGACCTGCCTGGCGCTGGCCCGGCACGAGGGGTACGAGTGCTTCGCCCTTTCCTTCGACTACGGCCAGCGCCACCGCATCGAGATCGATGCGGCCGGCCGGGTCGCGGCGGCCCTCGGCGCCTCGCGTCACGTAACCCTGAAGATCGACCTGCGTGCTTTCGGCGGCTCCGCCCTCACCGGCGACATCGCGGTTCCCAAGGGACGTAGCGTGGAGTCGATGGGCCAGGGAATCCCGGTCACTTACGTTCCGGCGCGCAACACCATCTTCCTCGCCTGCGCCCTGGCCTGGGCCGAAACGCTCGACGCCGCGGACATTTTCCTGGGGGTCAACGCCATCGACTATTCTGGCTACCCGGACTGCCGGCCGGAGTTCATCGAGTCCTTCGAGCGCACCGCCAACCTGGCCACCAAGGCCGGCGTCGAAGGCCGCACCCGGGTGCGCATCCACACGCCCCTGATCCGGCTGACGAAGGCCGATATCGTCCGCCTGGGGCGCGGCCTGGGCCTGGATTTCGAGCTCACCTGGAGCTGTTACGATCCCCAGCGGGGGACGAACCCCTGCGGCGCCTGCGATTCCTGCCTGCTGCGGGCCAAGGGATTCCAAGAGGCGGGCATCGAGGACCCCCTCGGAGGGCGCGCGTGAAGATTTCCGAGATCTTCTACTCCGTTCAGGGCGAAGGAATGCTGATGGGCACTCCTTCGGTCTTCATCCGGACCAGCGGGTGCAACCTGCGCTGCGTCTGGTGCGACACGCCTTACACCTCCTGGGCGCCCGAAGGGACGGACCGGCCGCTCGAGGCAATCCTCGAGAGCGTGGGCCAATTCCCGGCCCGGCATGTGGTCGTTACCGGCGGTGAGCCGATGATCGCGCCTGAGATCGCTGAACTGACCGGGGCGTTGCGCGCCCTGGGCCTCCACGTGACCATCGAGACGGCGGGCACCGTCTTCGCCCCCGTGGCCTGCGACCTGATGAGCATCAGCCCCAAGCTCGCCAATTCGACCCCCTGGGAACGCGACGGAGCGCGCTGGGCCGCCCAGCACGAGCGGCTTCGTGTCGACATCGAGGTGCTGCGCCGGCTGACGGCCTGGTTCCAATACCAGCTCAAGTTCGTCCTCCAGCGGCCGGAGGATCTGGCGGAGGTGCGCGAGCTTGTCGAGCGCACCGGCGCCGCCCGCGACAGAGTGGTCCTGATGCCGGAGGGGACGGATGCGGAGGTTCTCCGCGAGCGCGGCCAGTGGCTCGTCGAGATCGCCAAGCGGGAAGGCTTCCGCTTCAGCCCCCGCCTGCACATCGAGCTCTGGGGCAACCGCCGGGGGGTGTAGCCTATTGGCGGAGCCCGGGGTCCGCGGGTCCCCATGTGCCCGCTCCTCGACGATGACGGGGCAGGCGGTATGATGAGGGCTCGTGGCGAAAAGACCTCCAAGC
Source organism: Bryobacterales bacterium (assembly GCA_963710565.1). Classification (GTDB taxonomy): domain Bacteria; phylum Acidobacteriota; class Terriglobia; order Bryobacterales; family Bryobacteraceae; genus DASWZN01. Next base: position 21,335 of record CAVQAN010000004.1, read on the forward strand.
GCTTTCGAGGGTCAGGCTGAAGGAAGCAACCGCCCTGCTTAGGCTGGGATTGTTCGATGGCGCGTACTATCTGGCTGGCTACGCGGTGGAGTGCGCGTTCAAAGCTTGCATCGCAAAGGGAACTCAGCGGGTGAATTCCCGGACAAGAAAAAGGTTGAGTCCAGCCATTCTCACAACCTGCCGGAGTTGATCAAGGTTGCCGGTCTTGAAGAAGCGCGCCTCGAACAGGCTGGCAAGGATCCGGACTTCCGAAGCAATTGGGAAGTTGTTCGGTCCTGGTCGGAGCAGAGCCGATACCGAAGGCATCGTCCGGAGTCCGCGCAAATACTACTGGGGGCGCTTGGCGACAGACGGCACGGGGTTATCTCATGGATAAAGCTGCAATGGTGAGCCTGGACATGAATCGGGGCTCGGAGGTTCTCGATGCCCTGGAACGCGCGAAGCTGAAGATCCGCGTGGCGCTCTGGATGTTTTTGTCGGAGTACGAAGATTGGCGGCTGGTTGTTTCCGCGCGCCAGCCAGATGCGCTCGACCTTAAGGATGCGTATCGTTTGGTCAACGCTGGCCGCCGCGGGGTTCACGCCCGAGAAGACTCCGCCAATCCTGATCCTTCCGATGACCGACCCCTCTATTAAGGAGCTGCGTCGGCTCTTCGCAAAGACCAGGAGCGTCGAAGGGATGCGCCTCGGTGGCCAGATGATTGGCGGCCGCTTCGTTGAGGACGCGTACGTCTACCGGGTTTCCTAGCTCGCCGATCACCGGTATCGCCACCACCCACTTCCCCGCCCCTACCGCGGGTCCAGGCCGGCCGAATAGAGCAGCGAGTAGGAAATCCAGGCCACCAGCGCGGCCGCCGGTATCGTCAGCCCCCAGGCCCAGACGATGTTCGTCGCCACGCCCCAGCGCACGGCCTTCATGCGCTGAATCGAGCCCACGCCGGTGATCGCTCCGGTGATGACGTGCGTGGTGGAGACTCCGACCCCCACCGCCGTGGCGGTCAGGATCGAGATCGCCGCCGCCGTCTCCGCGCAGAACCCGCCGCGCGGGCGTAACTTGGTGATCCGCGAGCCCACCGTGTGCACGATCCGCCAGCCGCCGGACAGCGTCCCCAGGCCGATGGCGGCGCCCGCCGCCGCAATCACCCACGCCGGCACCCGGAACACCTTGAGAAACCCCGTCGTCACCAGAACGCCGGTGATGATGCCCATCGTCTTCTGCGCGTCGTTGGTCCCGTGCGAGTAGCTGAATGCCGCCGCGGAAACGAGCTGCAGGTTGCGGAAGTAGATGTCCATCTTCTTCGGCGTGGAGTGGCGGAACAACCAGTAGACGCAGGCCATCAAGACGTAGGCCAAAACCAGGCCGATGACCGGCGACAGGACCATGAAGATCAGTGTCTTGATCCAGCCGCTCCAGATCAGCACTTCGAAGCTGTGGCCAAAACCCCGGGAGAACGCGGCCCGCGCCATCGCGGCGCCGGCATACCCGCCGAACAGGGCGTGCGATGAGCTGGTGGGAAGGCCGAACCACCACGTCACCAGGTCCCAGAAAATGGCCCCGATCAGCCCCGCCAGAATCACGTATACGGTGACCGCGTGCAGGTCCACCATCCCCGCGCCCACTGTGTGTGCCACCGCGGTGCCGAAGCTGAAAGCGGAGATGAAGTTGAAGAGGGCCGCCCAGATGACCGCCTGAAGCGGCGTCAGAACGCGGGTGGCCACCACCGTGGCGACGGAGTTGGCGGCGTCGTGAAACCCGTTGAGGAAATCGAAGACCAGCGCGACCGCGGTGATGACGATGACCAGAAGGAGCGCGGAGGACATCAGGGCCTGAGCATGCCGGGGAGCTTTAGCTGTTCTTCACGACGACGTTCTGCAAAACGTCGGCCACGTCCTCGCAGCGGTCCGTCGTAGCCTCGAGGAACTCGTAAATCTCCTTCTTTTTGATGAGGGCGATAGGGTCCTTCTCCTGCTGAAACAGCTCTGCCACGGCGCGGCGAACCAGCAGGTCCGCGTAATCCTCCAGGCGATTCACCTCGATGCAGTCGTCCAGCAGCTTCTCGTCCTTGTCGAGCTTCTCGAAGGCCCTCTCGAGCGCCACGGCGCAGTCGCGCACCACCTCGCACAGTTCCACCACGGTCGGCGGAATGGGGTCCAGCCGGTACGCCACCATGCGATAGGCCGCGTCCTCGATCCCGTCCAGAACGTCGTCGAGACTCGAGGAGAGAGCGTGGATGTCCTCCGGATCGAGCGGCGTGATGAAGGTCTGGTTGAGGCGGGTGAAGATGTCGTGGATGATCTCGTCACCCTCGTGCTCGAGCTGCTGGATACGCGCGGCCGCGCGCGAGAGGTGCGAGTTGCCCTCCTTGACCGCATCGTACAGAATTCCGGAGGCCTCCGTGATCAGGTTCACCTGGCCTAAGAACGAAGAAAAGAACTTTTCCTGGCGTGGTAGTAGTCTCATCGGTTTCGAATCCGGGAGAGAGATCATTTTCTCACTACCGGAAATAGCAGGTCAATCGGGCCGCCTTAACATTCATCCCCGCCGAGAATCGGAAACACGCCCTGGCCCGCCCCGCCGGCGCCGCCTTCCAGTTTCAGGAACCGCGTGTCCAGAAGCCGGGAGGGATCGACGTTGGACATCGCCGCCAGCAGGTGCTCCTGGAGATGCGGATACTGCCCCTGCAGGCTGGCGAAGAGGTCCCGCAATGCCCGCCGCACCGTGCCGGTCTTCTGGGAGCACCCGCAAGGCACTAGGGGGGCCCCAGTCGCCTCGGCGTATTGCCGCGTCACCTCCTCGCTCACAAACACCAGCGGCCGAATGAGCCGGAACTGCTTGTCGCGCGAATACGTCACCGGCGGCAGCGCGCTCAACTTGCCGGTGAACAGTGCGTTTCTCAGCAGCGCTTCGCAAAAGTCGTCGGCGGTGTGCCCGAAGGCGATCACGCTCGCGCCCAGTCCGCGCACCACCTCGTAAACCGCCCGGCGGCGATAGCGGCTGCACAGGTCGCAACCGTGCTCGGGCTGGTCCTCCAGCAACTGTAGCGAGGGCTTGTCGCGGAAATACGTCCAGGCCACGCCTTTCGTCTTCAGGTAGTCCGCCAGAGGCTCGATGGGCCGCAGGAACTTGCCCTGCTCGATCGTGAAGGCGCAGACCGAGAAATCGACCGGCGCGCGCTCCGCAAGCAAAAGTAGCGCGTGCAGCAGAGTGAGCGAGTCCTTGCCCCCGGAGAGCGCCACCGCCACCCGGTCGCCGTCGCGGATCATCTTGAAGCGGCCGATGGCCTCGCCGACTTTTCGCAGCAGCGTCTTCTCGATGTCCACAATTTATTATAGGGAGGTGGTCTCTCCTGCACGCGCGGCCGCTTTCGAGATCCTCCGCCTGGTGGAGCGCGGTGGCTACGCCGCCGATCTCCTGTACAGCCGCACCGCCTCGCTCGACTCGCGCGACGCCGGCCTGGCGGCCGAAATCGTGCTGGGCTCTCTGCGCTTCCGGGGCCAGCTCGACTTTCTGATCGGACACCTCTCCGGCCGCCCGGCCGCGAGCCTCGACCCGGAGGTGCGCATCGCCCTGCGCATGGCGATCCACCAGATCCGGCATCTGGACCGCGTGCCGGCGCACGCCGCCGTGAGCGAAAGCGTCGAACTCGTGAAGCGCGCTCGCAAGCGGTCCGCCGCGCCCCTGGTGAACGCCGTGCTGCGCAAGGCGAATCGCGAGGCGATGGCCTGGCCAGATCGCGCCGTCGAGCTTTCGCATCCCGCCTGGCTCCTCGATCGCTGGGAGCGGCAGTACGGCTGCGAAACCGCCGACAAGATCGCGCGCGCCAACCTCGTGACGCCCGAGACCTACGTGCGCGTCCCCCAAAGACCCCTTGCCGACGCGTTCGAACCCACGGAACTGCCAAGCTGCTATCGTGTGACCGCAGGCCGCCCCGAGGGCCTGCGCATTCAGGATATTGGCTCACAGAGCATCGTTCCGCTGCTCGATCTCCGGCCCGGCCAGTCGTTCCTGGATCTGTGCGCCGCGCCCGGCAACAAGACCGCCCAGGCGCTCGAGAGCGGCGTGCGGGCTGTGGCCTGCGACATACACCTGAGCCGCCTGGTCGACATGAAGGCATTGGGCGCGGAGCTGGTGGCCCTGGACGGTACCCAGCCGCTTCCCTTTCGGGACCGCTTCGAGCGCATCCTGGTGGATGCGCCCTGCTCCGGCACCGGCACCCTGGGCCGCAACCCGGAGATCAAATGGAGGCTTCAACCGGAGGATCTCGCCGGCCTGCACCGCCGCCAGGTGGCCCTGCTGGGAAACGCATTGGAACGGCTCGCGCCGGGCGGACGTCTCGTGTATTCGACCTGTTCCCTCGAACGCGAGGAGAATGAGGACGTGATCGCCGAGGGGGGCCCGCGGGTCGCGCGCCTGTGGCGGCGCCTGCCGGGGGTTGATCCCGGAGATGGGTTCTTCGCGGCTGTGATAACATCGGACTAGCTCGTAAATGGTTCAAATCGTTCCATCTATCCTCTCCGCGGATTTCGCCCGCCTGGGGGACGAAATCCACAAAGTCGAGCAGGGCGGCGCCACGATGTTGCACGTAGACATCATGGACGGTCACTTCGTGCCCAACCTGACCGTTGGCCCGCCGGTGGTGCGGTCCATCCGCGCCATCACCAAGATGACACTCGACGTTCACCTCATGGTGAGCGATCCGGACAAGTACGCCCCGATCTTCATCGAGGCCGGCGCCGACCAGGTCCTGGTTCACCTGGAGGCGGCGCGCCACCTGGACGGCACCCTGCGGTCGATTCAGAGCGAGGGCGTTCACGCCGGCGTCGTGCTCAATCCCTCCACCCCAGTCGCCATGCTCGAGGATGTCCTGGGATTGGTGGACTACGTGCTCATCATGAGCGTCAACCCGGGCTTCGGCGGCCAGCGGTTTATTCCCCACGCGCTCGACAAGATCCGCGCGCTGGACCGCCGGCGCAAGGAACTGGGGTTGAACTTCGCCATCGAGATCGACGGCGGCGTGAACGAGGAGAACCTGGCGGACATCGTACGGGCCGGTTGCGACTGGGTTGTCAGCGGGGCGTCAATCTTCAAGAGCCCCGATCCGGCCGCCGCCGTGGCCAGGATGCGGGAGATCGCCCACAGCGCAACCGCCGTCCGGGTGTAGGATTTATAGATTGAGTTTGCGTTCTGAGTAAGGATCTATGACGGTTTCGAAAAGCTGGATTCCGACTGGCCTCATTCTTGGAGTCGTCGCCGGGCTTACGTGCTCCTGCGCGTACAAGGTGAAGAAGTACGACAACCCGATCACCAAGGACACGCAGCAGCCCGACAAGGTCCTGTTCGACACGGCCATTCACGACCTCGAGCACGGCCGCTACGAAGTGGCGCGCCTGACCCTGAACACCCTCATGAACACTTACGACCAGAGCGAGTATATGGCCAAAGCCAAGCTCGCCCTGGCCGACAGTTGGTACCGCGAGGGCGGCTCCCACGGCTGGGCCCAGGCCGAGGCCGAGTACAAAGACTTCAAGCTTTTCTATCCCACCATGGAGGAGGCCGCTGAAGCTCAGGAGAAGGTCTGCGAGATCGAGCTCAAGCAGATGGACAAAGCGGACCGCGACCCTACCCACGCCCTGCGCGCGGACGCCGAGTGCCGCACCCTGCTGACCGAATACCCCAACAGCAAGTGGGCGCCGCAAGGCCAGCAGATCCTGCGCGAGATCCAGGAGGTGCTGGCGGACGGCGAATTCCGAGTGGGCACATTCTATTACGGCAAGGGAGTCTTCTACTCGGCGGCCAACCGCATGCAAGGCCTCGCCGACCACTATCCGCTATTCAGCAAGGCCGACTACGCGCTCTGGGACGCCGGCGAGTCCTACGCCAAGCTCGGTCCCAAGTTCCGCAATCAGAGCGCCGACGCCTTCTCCCGGCTGGTGCGCGATTACCCTCTGAGCTCCCTGGCCGGCGACGCAAAGAAACGGCTGAAGGACCTCGAGAAGCCGATCCCCGACCCGGATCCGGTGGCCCTGGCTCGCCAGAAGTACGAACTCGAGAACCACGGCAAGCAGAGCCTGATGAGTCACTTCTGGGGCGTTTTCCGGGGCCGGCCAAACGTCGCGATGGCGGCCAAGTCCGGCCAGCCCGCCATGGACACATTGCGGCCTGGGACTCCCGTCACGGTTCCGGTCGAGGCCGCGGCGGGAGCGGCCGGTTCCGACGTGACGGCCAGCCCTATTACGGGATCCTCGGCGCTCGACACCCAGCCCGATGCGCGGCCCAACCCTCCCCAACAGCCGGCGCCGTCTCAAGACCAGCCCGCGCCGAAGAAATGAGCCGCATCCTTCTGGCTGACGACAGCCCCCATGCGCAGCGCATGGGCGAGAGGATCTTGCGCGAGGAGGGTTTCGAGGTCGTTTCCGTAACCGACGGCGAGACGGCTCTCGTCAGGCTCGCGGATGCGGACCCCGATGTGGTGCTGGCCGATGTGTTCCTGCCCCTCCGCTCCGGCTACGAGATTTGTCAGTACGTCAAGAGCCACCCCCGGCACCGCCACGCGCGCGTGGTTCTGCTGGCTGGCTTGCTTGAGCCTGTGGATGAAACGGCGGTCACCCGCGTGGGCGCCGACGCGGTGTTGAAGAAGCCCTTCGAGGCCTCCGCCGTGGTGGCCCTGGTCCGGCCTATGGTCGAGGCGGCCCAAGCGGCCCGTGAAGTGCGGGACGAAACCGGCGCAGCCGCCCAACCCTCCTCCACTGCCGAGACGACCTCGGCCGATGACGGCCCCGTCGTCGATACAGCCGCCCCGGAGCAATCCGCCGCTGTGGCCGGCGCCGCGCCTGCGGAGCCAGCCGAGCCACAGACCGCCGCCGGCGTATCCCCCGCGGAGCCAGCCGAGCCCGATACCGCCGCCGGCGTAGCCCCCGCGGAGCCAGCCGAGCCAGATACCGCCGCGGGCGTGGCCCCCGTGGAACCAGCCGAGACTGATACCGCCGCCGGCGTAATCCCCGCGGAGCCAGCCGAGCCAGATACCGCCGCGGGCGTGGCCCCCGTGGAACCAGCCGAGACTGATACCGCCGCCGGCGTAATCCCCGCGGAGCCAGCCGAGCCAGATACCGCCGCGGGCGTAGCCCCCGTGGAACCAGCCGAGACTGACCACGCGGAACTCGCCGCCCCGATAGGCTGGGATCCCCGTTCGGCGGTTGACGCCGAGCGTGTCAGGGCGGCCGTGACGGTCGCCCTCGACCGCGCCATGCCTGCCATGATCGACGAGATCACCGAGCGGGTCCTGGTCGCTTTGGGACAATAGACCTCCATGCCCGACAACAGCTTCGACATCGTCTCCAAAATCGACCTCAATGAGGTCAACAACGCCATCCACCAGGCGATGAAGGAAATCACCGTCCGCTTCGACCTGAAGAACTCGAAATCCACCATCGAGCTGAACGAGAAAGACAAGAAGATTCAGCTAGCTAGCGCCGATGAGTTCAAGCTTCGCGCGATCATCGAGATCCTCGAAACGCGGCTCGTCAAACGCGGCGTGCCCCTCAAGGGCCTCACCCACGGCGAGGTTGTCCAGGCGGCGGGCTCGACCGTCCGCCAGGAGATCTCCATCCAGTCGGGAATCCCGATCGAAAAGGCGCGTGAGATCGTCAAGAAGGTGAAGGAGGCCAAGCTGAAGGTACAGGCCTCCATCCAGGGCGACCTGGTGCGCATTAGCGGCAAGAACCGGGATGATCTCCAGCAGGTCATCCAACTCCTTCGCGGCCAGGACTTCGGAATCGACATGCAGTTCACCAACTACCGCACTTTTTAGCGTGGCGCGCGCCATTAAGTCTCTTCTAATCAATGGCCCTGCCGGAGCACTGGAAGCATTACTTGAAGAGCCCGAGGAGACCCCGGCGAGTGCCGTGGCTCTGGTCGCCCACCCCCATCCGCTCTACGGAGGCACCATGCACAGCAAGGTGGTGCACCGGCTGGCGCGCGGCCTGCGGCGAGCGGGGGCGGCGGTTCTGCGGTTCAACTTCCGCGGCGTCGGCCGGAGTGAGGGCGCCCACGCCGGCGGCCCCGGCGAGATCGAGGACGCCCGTGCCTGCCTCGGCTGGCTCCGCGCCCGCTATCCCGCGCTGCCCTACACGCTGGCTGGCTTCTCGTTTGGCTCAAACGTCGTCCTGCGGCTGGGATGCGAACTCGTGACCCCTTCCCGCGTGCTGGCCGCCGGGTTCCCGACCCGCGCAGGGGCCCCGTCCGGCTGGCTGTTGGGCTGCACAGCGCCGCGCGTGTTCATTCAGAGCACGCACGACCAATACGGCCCCCGCGAGGAATTCCAGCCGTTCTTCGACGCCCTGCCCGAGCCCAAGCGGCTCATCTGGATTGACGCGCAAGATCACTTCTTCGCCGGTGGCCTGGATGATCTGGAAGAGGCTGTCTTCGGCCTGTAGGCGCCGGGTGGACTAGGTGGCGTGTCGGAGCTCGCGCTCGACCTTGCGGGTGGCGCGGCCGCTGATCAGGTCCGCGATCCGGCCCAGGAGTCCGGGCAGATCTTCCGGCTCAATCAGGACGGTGGCGGCGTTCTTCTCCGTCCGGGATCGCTTGTGGTCTTGGTAGGTTGTGACGAGAGCCGTGGCAGGCTTGTAGTCCATCATCCGGGCGTGCGCTAGTACTTTCAGGCCAGCCTCGGGTGACTCCATCCGCAGGTCGGTCAACACCAACTCGTATTCGCGCTCGTCCAGCTTGCTGACCGCTTCGGCCGCCGAGGCGGCCGCGTCGACGCGATACCCGCCCGCCTGGAGTACCGTCTGTAGGGTGAGCCGGGATGTCACGTCGTCATCCACCAGCAAGACTCGTGCCAAATCCAGTCCCCGACTTCTTGAGATCCCGTAGGCCTTCGCCATCCACTTCCTTCATCTCAAGTCTAACCCAGGCTTCCGCAAATACAACAGCATTTTCTTCGCCACTGTCCCAGTACCGGGGGGACTGAGTCCCCGCGTTAGAGCTTCACACCCAGCGTCAGCCCATCGCGAAGAGGCACGAGACAAGCCATGAAATCATTTGATGTGAATAGCTTGCGGTTGAATTCTGCCACTGCTCTTGAGGTGGGGTCGAGCGGGTTCAGGATGCGCTCATGCCAGAGTGTGTTGTCGCTCACCAGCAGACCGCCGCGCCTGAGACGCCCGCGAGCCGCCCGCAACACGGCTGGGTAGCCGTCCTTATTTACATCGTTGAAGATGAAGTCGAATTCACCCTCTGTCTGGGCCAGCGCTGCCAGGGCCTCGCCAACGTGGATCCGCACCCGGTCGCTGAGTCCGTCGCGTTCGAGGTACCAGCGCGCGCGCTCGGCGTTGTCTGCGCTGGAGTCGGTGTAGTGGACCTCGGCGCCGGGTCCGGCCGCGCGTGCCAGCCAGATGGTGGAATAACCGATGGCGGAGCCCAGCTCGAAGATCCGCTTGGCCCGCGTCGAAAGTACTAGAACTCCCAGAAACGAACCCACGGCCGGGCCCACAATCGGGATGGAACGACGTCCGGCCTCGGCCTCCATTTCGGCCAGAATCTCGTCCCGAGCCGGGAGCAGACCCTGGATGTACTCCTCGATTGCCGGGTTTACGATCATCTCTCGTGAAAGACGCGCGCGAAGATCGCGCCCACGTTCCGCAACTGCCGATCAAGCGAGAACGCCTGCCCGATCTCGTCGGCGGTGAGCACGGCGCGGATCTCCGGGTCCGCCTCGACGGCGGCGCGAAAGTCCCCTCCCTGCTCCCAGCATCGCATGGCGTGGCCCTGCACGACACGGTAAGCGGCCTCGCGCAGCATACCGGCCGCGGCCAGGTCGTTGAGCAGTTGCGCCGAGTAGACCAGCCCGCCGGTGAGTTCCAGGTTGCGGCGCATGCGTTCCGGGAAGACGCGCAGGTTGCCCACCAGGCTGGTGGTGCGCGCCAGCAGGTAGTCGGTCAGGATTGTGGAATCGGGCAGGATGACCCGCTCGACCGAGGAATGCGAGATGTCCCGCTCGTGCCACAGCGCGATGTTCTCGAAGCCCGCCTGGGCATTGGCCCGCACCACGCGCGCCAGCCCGCAGATCTGCTCGCAGGTGACCGGGTTGCGCTTGTGGGGCATGACCGAGCTGCCCTTCTGCCCGGCGGAGAACGCCTCTTCCGCCTCCCGCATCTCGGTGCGCTGAAGGTGGCGCACCTCCAGGGCAATCTTCTCGAGCAAAGCGGCAATCAGCGCCAGCGCCGAGAGGTAGGCGGCATGGCGGTCCCGAGAGAGCACCTGCGAAGCGATGGGCGCGGCCCGCAGGCCCAGTTTGGCGCAGATGCGCTCCTCAGCCTCCGGCGGGGTGTGAGAGAAGGTCCCCACGGCCCCTGAGATCTTCCCCACTTCCATCTCCCGGGCCGCCTCCGAGAACCGCCGCTCGTTACGGACAGCCTCGTCATACCACAGGGCGAACTTGAGGCCGAAGGTGATCGGCTCGGCGTGTACGCCGTGGGTGCGCCCCACCTGCACGGTGTCCTTGAACTCGAAGGCTCGCTCCTCAAGCGCCGCGCGCAGCCCGGCCAGACCGGCCGCCAGCAGCTTCGACGCCTGGGCGATCTGTAAGGCTTGCGCCGTGTCGACGACGTCGTTCGAGGTGAGACCGTAGTGCAGCCAGCGGCTGGCGTCGGCGTGACCCGACGTCCCCATCGACTCGGCCACAGCGGTGGTGAACGCAACCACGTCGTGCTTGACCTCGCGCTCGATCTCGAAGATGCGGGCGACCTCGAAGGCAGCATTCCGGCGCAGCAGGCGCGCCGCCTCCGCGGGAACCTCTCCCATTTCGGCCAGCGCTTCCGAGGCCGCCAGCTCGACCTCGAGCCAAGTCCGGAACTTGTTCTCGTCGGTCCAGATGCGGCCCATCTCGGGCCGTGTGTATCGCGCAATCATAGCGGTCCTCTACAGGGCTCCCCGGTCCTGGGCGGGCTCATAACCGGCTACCCCAGGATCGAACGCCTATAGCCGCATCGCCCCACCACAGGGTAGCATGAGACGCCCGTGTCCTCTACAGTTGAAAGGTCTCGGTCGGCTCGCGGTGACCGGCAATGACCAGGCGAGTCGCCAGACCGCGGCCTCCCAGCGCCTGGCCGGCGGAGAGCCGTGCAATCTCCGGGTGGTTGTTGTGCTCGCTCAGATGGCCCAGCACCAGCGTGCGCACCGCAGAATCGAGGTCGGAGACGATGAACTGGGCCACGGCTTCGTTCGACAAATGACCGTTGCGGCTCATCACGCGCTGCTTGACGGACCATGGGTAGGGTCCCACCTTCAGCATATCGAGATCGTGGTTCGATTCGAGGATCAGAAGGTCCACGCCACGCAGGTGGAACTTGATCGACTCCGGGATGTAGCCCAGGTCGGTGACCAGGCCGGCTTTAAGCCCCTGGGAACGGAAGCAGAAGGCCACCGGATCGGCGGCGTCGTGGGGGATGGTGAAGGTATCGATCTCGATATCGCCGACCGCGATGCTCGCTCCGGCCTGAAAGGCCTCGATCCGGGGTTCGCAGCCGTTCCAGTCGATGGCGGAGGCCGCCAGCCGCGTCAAGAGAACGGGAACCTGCAAGCTCCTGGCGATGACCGGCAGGCCGGAAACGTGGTCCGAATGCTCGTGCGAGATCAGGATGGCGTCGATGCGCTCGAATTCCTCGCCCACGGCGGCCAGGCGCCTCATCAGCTCGCGGCGGCTGAGGCCGGCGTCGACCAGCAGGCGCGTGCGCCCCGTCGAGACCAGCGTGGCGTTTCCGGAGCTCCCGCTCGCCAGCACCGAGATCTTGAGGATGGGCCCTCCTGGGAACTATCAGTTGTAGCATAGCAGCCGTCAGCCATCGGCCGTTTGGGCGGCCGCCCGTGATCCGTCCGTAACGGATTTCGGAGTCTAAGCGGGGAGTGCGGATCGCGGGCTCTCGGCAGGAATGTGCGCTTTCACCTTGGAGGTGAAGCGGAGGTCGCGTACAATCCAAGTTCATGCCCAAACGTCCGAAGCCCTCGGTGACCGAACAGCCCCTGCCTTTCGCCTATGATGACCAAGCCACCGAGGAGGGAGTCACAGCGTTAGGTGGAATGCCGGTGCTGGTCCAGACCTTCCGCTCCTTGGCGGTAGGCGGCAGTGTCCGGCGCAACGTCACGCTGAAGCAGCGGCAACGCGGACTATCCGAAGACGCGTACGTGGAGAGCTTCGTGATTCTGAACGCGGCCGGGGGTGACTGTCTGGAAGACTTTGAGCATCTGCGGGCTGACGAAGGACTGGCGGAGTTGATCGGTCACGAGGTGCCATCCCCGGAGGCGGCGCGCAAGTTTCTGTACCAGTTTCACGACGAAGCGAAAGTGGAGGAAGCGCAGCAGCGGGCTCTGAGCTTGGGACAGCGCAGTTACATTCCCGGCGAGAACGCGGCGCTCCAGGGACTGGGCTCGGTGAACCGGGAGATGATTCAGGAGTTCGGCCGCCGGACCGGAGACAAGATCGCGACCATCGACCTGGACGCCACGGTGATCGAAAGCTGGAAGAGAGAAGCTCAACCCACCTATCAAGGCGGCACCGGCTACCAACCCATGCTGGCCTTGTGGGCGGAGCTGAACGTGATCGTGGCGGATGAGTTTCGAGACGGCAACGTGGGGGCGCACACTCAGTTACTGCCGGTCGCCAAGCAGGCTTTTGCAGCCCTGCCGGCGACGGTGGAAGAGAAGTACTTTCGCGGGGACTCGGCCTGCTACGAACAGGATCTGATGCGCTGGTTGCGGGACCAGAAGCGGACGGAAGGGCCGGCAGGATTCATCGGATTCGGGATCAGCGCCAAGATGAGCGATTCGCTGCGGGAGCGGCTGCGGATGCTGCCCGAAGGACTGTGGAAGGCGTACCGGGAAGAGGCCGAAGCGGACTGGGAGTATGCCGAGTTGCAGAACTGGGATCCGCTGGAGAAGGCGGGAGAAGAGCTGGATCATATTCGTTACCTGGCGATTCGAGTTCACAAGAAGCAGGGCGAGTTGTTTGCCGACGGCAAGTTGTACAAGTACTACGCGGTGGTGACCAACCGCTGGGACCATGACGTCAAGCGACTGCTGGAATGGCAGCGGGAGAAGGCGGGCACAATCGAGGCGGCGCACGAGGTGTTGAAGAACGAGTTGGCGGCGGGGGTGATACCGTGCGGACGCTTCGGAGCCAATGCGGCGTGGCTGCGGCTGGCGGTGCTGACTTACAATCTGCTGAGCGCGCTGAAGCGGCTGGCTCTGCCTGCGGAGCTACTGAATGTTCGACCGAAGCGGCTGCGGTTCCTAATTTTCAACACGGCGGGTCGGATCATCCATCACGCGCGCAGCGTGATCTGCCGGCTGAAGCATGTGGGGCAACTTCTGGGGGGATGGAGCACGGTGTTGGCGGCCCTGCCGCTGCCGCAACCGGCCTGAGTCTGGGATTCCTTACGGACGGATTATAGAAGCACTTTTTGAGAAGGCGAGCCGGAGGTGTGCCCGCAGGCGGCCCGCGGAAGGTTGTCGGGCTCTTTCCCGTAACTCCTCTCCCGCCCAGTTCGCACCGGAGGATCGCCATTCGCTCTCCGCCATCCGCTACCAACGCTTCCGCACCCTTTCGGCCCCTGCTCGGCAGAGAGGGCCGTCCCTACGGACGGATTACGGGCCGCCTGGCGCACGGCGCTGGCCGTCGGGATTGGCTATCATAAGGCGGCGGCTGTGGTGCGCGAGCTGTGCGCCGCCACGGCAGGACCATGGAAAGGCACACGAGATGACTTACTACCAAAAGAACCGCGGAAGATATCTGGAGGAGTTGAAAGCGTGGTTGCGGATTCCGTCGATCAGCACGGCGCTCGAGCACAAGGGCGACATACTGCGCGCGGCCGAGTTCGCGCGCGATGCCCTGACGGCGGCGGGCCTCGATAACGCCCGGCTGATCGAGGGCGAGGGGAACCCGCTCGTGTATGCCGAGTGGCTGGGGGCGCCGGCGAAGCCGACGCTGCTGTTCTACGGTCACTACGACGTGCAGCCGCCGGAGCCGCTGGAAGAGTGGAAGTCGCCCCCGTTCGAGCCGGAGGTGCGCGGCGACAACATCTACGCGCGCGGCTCGTCGGACGACAAGGGGCAGACCTACATCCTGATCAAAGCCGTTGAAGGGCTGCTCAAGACCACCGGCAAGCTGCCCTGCAACGTGCGGTTCCTGATCGAGGGCGAGGAAGAAGTCAGCGGGGAGCACATCGAGAGCTACGTGGCGTCCAAGCCGGCGAACCTGGCCTCCGACGCGGCCATCATCTGCGATACCGAGATGTTCGCGCCGGAGCTGCCGACCATCTGCACCGGCCTGCGCGGCATCGTCTACACGGAGCTGCACGTACAGGGTCCGGACCACGACCTGCACTCGGGCGTCTACGGCGGCGCGGCGCCGAATCCGATCATGGCGATCGCCGAGATCCTGACCGCGCTCAAGACGCGGGACGGGCGGATCCACATTCCAGGCTTCTATGATCGCGTGGTGAAGCAGAGCGCGGAGGAGAACGAGGCCTGGGGGCGGTTACCCTTCGATGAGGAAGAATACCGCAAGAAGGAAGTGGGCTCGCCGGAGCTGACAGGCGAGGCCGGCCACACCGTTTTCGAGCGCACCTGGGCGCGGCCGACGCTCGAGGTCCACGGAATCCGGGGCGGATTCACGGGCGAGGGCGCCAAGACCGTGATCCCGGCCCGGGCGGTGGCCAAGATCAGCATGCGCCTGGTTGCGGACCAGAAGCCGGACGAAGCGATCGAGCAGTTCAAGGCCGCGGTGGCCGCGGCGTGCCCGCGAGGCGTGACGGCCGAGGTGAAGCCGATCCATGGCGCCGAGCCGTCGCTGGTGAACCCCAACAATGATTTCGTGCGCGCGTCGGCCAAGGCCATGGAAGAAGTGTTCGGGAACAAGACCGTGTTCATCCGCTCGGGCGGCTCGATCCCGATCGTGGGGTCGTTCGAGCGTAGTCTGGGGATCCCGAGCGTGCTGATGGGCTTCGGGCTGCCGGACGACAATCTGCATTCGCCCAACGAGAAGTTCCACCTGCCGAATTTTTATCGCGGGATCGAGGCGGTGGCGCGGTTCATCGAGCTGGTGGGAGACGGGGCTCGGTGATTGCCCTGATCACGGGCGCGTCGAGCGGCATCGGCGCGGAGTTCGCGCGCCAGCTCGCGGCGCGGCGGTACGACCTGATCCTGGTAGCGCGGCGGAAAGAGCGGCTGGAGAAGCTGGCGGCCGAGCTCGCCGCCGCGCACCGCGTGCGGGCGGAGGCGCTGGCAGCGGACCTGACCGATGAGGCGGAGCTGAGGGCGGTCGAGGCGCGCATCGCGCGGGACGGCGGTATCGACTTGCTGGTGAACAACGCGGGTTTCGGCGTTCCGGGGCTCTTTTGGAAAACCGCACTCGAGGCCCAAGACAGGCTGCACCGCTTGCACATCCTGGCCACCATGCGCCTCACGCACGCGGCGCTGGCCGGGATGACGGCGCGGGATAGCGGCGCGGTCATCAACGTCTCGTCGGCGGCGGGCTTCCTGCCGGCGGCCGTCAGTAGCACCTACGGCAGCACCAAGACCTGGATCAATGCCTTCACGGAAGGGCTGTACCTGGAACTGAAGAGCGCGCGGTCGGCGGTGAAGGTGCAGGCGCTGTGCCCGGGCTTCACCTACACGGAGTTTCACGACGTTACGGGCATGGACCGGCGCGTGATTCCCGGGCCGATGTGGCTCCAGGCCGGGGACGTGGTGGCGGCGTCGCTCAAAGGCCTCGACCGCGGGAACCTGTTCGTAGTGCCGGGCTGGAGGTACAAGCTGGTGCTGGCGCTGGTTCCGGCTTTGCCGAAGTTTGTTCGCAACCCGATGATTTTGACGTACAGCAGGCGCCGGAGCGCAGGGCAGAAGAATTAACATACGATTAAACCGCCGTGACGCGGGCGGTTCCGGGTGTCGGGGTCCTATAATGAAGGTATGGCCCGAGGATGGCAGAGTAACGCGGCGGAGGGCCCCGTCGAGACTCGGAGGGTCGGGAAAGATGCGCGCAAGCCCCGATCTCCCAAGCAACTCGAAACGCTCCGGAAGACAGAGGACCTGCAACTTTCCCGCACGCGGGTCCTGCACGACATCGAAGCAGCCCAGAACCCCCGCTACAAGTTAATGCTCACGCAGGCGCTTGCGCATCTCGACCAGGAGTTGTCCAGACTCTCCACTTGAAAGCGGCGTCAGCTATCGGCCATCAGCCTTCAGTACCGGGCTGATCGCTGACGCCTGATCGCCGACACCCTTCTTTGGGACAATGGCTGTCATGGCCGTCGACATAGAAGGCGTGCAACTTCACCTCGCCCATCCGGACGAGATCCCCGTGCGTTGGGTAGGGCAGGAAGAAGTCATGCGCCAACTGCTGGCCGCGTGGCTGGTGGTCGACGCGAAGGACCTGCCCATGAACCCGCGCCTGATCGGCAAGCCGGGCGTGGGCAAGACGACTCTGGCCTACGCCGCCGGCAAGCGCCTGGGACGCGAGGTCTACATCATGCAGGCCACGGTGGACACGCGCCCCGAGGACCTCATCGTGCAGCCCGTGATCGAGGGCGCCGCGAAGTCGCGCTACGTCGCCTCGCCGCTGCTGACGGCGGTGATCCGCGGCGGGGTCGCGATCCTCGACGAAGGGAACCGGATGAGCGAGAAAAGCTGGGCCAGCCTGGCTCCTCTGCTTGACAGCCGGCGGTACGTGGAGTCGCTGGTGGCCGGAATCAAGATCAAGGCGCATCCGCAGTTCCGCCTGGTCACCACCATGAACGACGACGCCTCGACGTTCGATCTGCCCGAGTACATACACTCCCGCCTGCAGCCGCAGATCCTGATCGACTTCCCGGAGCGCGACGAGGAGTACCAGATCCTGCACGAGAACCTGCCCTTCGGCGAGGAGCGCATTCTCCAGTACGTAACCGACTTTCTGCAGCAGGCGCACGCGGCCGACGAGCGGTACACGGTGCGGGACGGCATCAACGTGGCGCGGTTCGCGATGAAGCTCAAGAGCCTGGCGACGGACCAGATCCAGGAGAGCCAGGCGCTGGAGCTTTCGATCCTGCAAACGCTGGGCGAGGAAGCCCTGCGCTACACGCCGCGGGGGTGAGGAGCTCGCGTGCGCCACGCAGCGAGACTAGCTGCTCGGGTTGCGCTTGGTGCCGTGCGCCTTTCGCCCGACGGCACGGCGGGCCAGGTGGGCCACCATGTCCGAATCGGTGAGCCATTGAGCCGGCGGCCACTCCACGGGGGTGGAACACTCCGGGGTTGCCGACAGGAGCCGCAGAGACAAGGCCGGCCCCTCCTGGAACCCGACATGGTGTTTGAAGAACAGGTCCAGTTCGGCGCTCACGACGAACTCCCGTGTTTCCTCGCCTCGCACCACGCGCCGGAACCGATAGGCCCGTGTGCTCCCGGTCTGCTCGAAACCCATGTATTGAACATAGGTGGGCGGCGAACGTCTCTCCGACACGCGGGGAGTGGGTTGAGGTTGCGCAGGGACCCGCACATTGATGGCCGAGGGCCACTTGCCGCCACCCACATCGTAAGTCACCAGTTGACCGATAGTCAGACCGCCGCCCCCGGGCGGCAACACTTCCGACGAATGGAAGTAGACGTCGTGACCGCTGGCCCCGGTGATAAAACCCGATGGACTCAGCGTGCTCAGGCTCTTGATTCGTCCGGTCATGGCTGCGTTACGGGCGGGGTACGCGGCGCACGCCCGGCGCGCGGGTGCAGTGCAGTCTCGGCCTGCCTTCGTGCACGTCGACCGTCCGGCCCTCGACGATGCTGCCGTTCAGGGCGGCGATCGCGCGGTCCGCTTCTGCATCTGTCATCTCGACGAAGGCGAACCCCCGCGAGAGGCCCGTATCCCTGTCTGTCATCAGCTTGAAGTGCCCGACCGTTCCGTGCGGTTGGAAGAGCGAGCGAATCGAAGTTGCGGTGGTGCCGGAGTCCAAGTTACCCACGAAGATATTCTTCACGTAATCTCCTTGCCGTTTGAGAGCAGGCTTTACGAGGCGGGTTGGCGTCGCGGCCAGGTTGGCGGGACTGTCAAACGCACCCTAAGCATAGCATACTTCTGGGCTTACGACTCGCAAATCGACCGGGTGCGCTTACCCATTGCAGTTGGAGATGGGCCTCGCGAAGCTCCGTGGCGCCGGCGGAATCGCTTTCGCGACGGAAGAATCATGCACCACCGAGCCTCACCCTTTTGCCCAGGAATCTCGGCTCGCGGCGCAGGACGAAGAGGTCGACAAGCATGTTCGCGCGCGCCACGAGTTCGCGGCACTTGGTCTTGAAGCTGTTGTAGGCGTCCACCTCGGGAGCGTTGAAGCCGATGGCGTCCACGCCGCGGTGACTGGCGATGAAGATCGCTCTCTGGTTGTGGAATTCCTGCGAGACAACCGTGATGGCGGTCTGGCCGAAAACCTCGCGGACGCGCACGATGGAATCCAGGGTCCGGAACCCGGCGTAGTCGCAGTACACCCGCTCGGCCGGCACGCCCGCCTGGACGAGAGCGTCCTTCATGTCCTTCGGCTCGTCGTAGCCGCGGACATGGTTGTCGCCGCTGACGATAACGTATTCGACCTTCCCGGCGCGAAACAGACGCGCGGCGGCCGAGATGCGGTTGTCGAAGAAGAGATTCCGGTATGTGCCTGCCCGTCGCGAGCAGCCGAGCACAAGTCCCACCCGGCGGGCGGGAATGGTCGCCGGGTCGGACCAGGTCCTGCCGCGGGCCGCCCCCTCGACTAGGAGAGACGCCGCTGCGACCCACAGCACGCCGAGGGCGCCGAGCAGCACGCCGATCTTCAGGAGCCCGCCTGCGGACAAAGCGGCCATTGGGAGCCAGTTTACGGCAACGCGGCGCTCACCGGCGGCCGGTGGCCAGCCCTGTCACTCGCCGGTAGGCGCGCGGAACTTGCCGAAAAGGCGGTGAAAGCGACGCGGGCCGCTGGTAGTCTGCTCGTGTGAGCACGGCAACGGTCCTGGCAACGATGACGCTCTCGGCGATGCTGTTAGGGTCTCCGAAAGAGATCCACAAGACCGCGGCACTCGAGCCGGATGGACGGGTCTACGTCCAGAGCTCCCGCGGAAGCGTTGCGGTGACGGCGTGGGAGCGTAACGAGGTGGAGATCGAGGCCCGCATCGAGCCGCGCAACATCCTGGGAAGCCAGCGCGCCTGCGTGGTGCAGACCGATGTGCGCGTGGACGCGTGGCCGCGCTCGGTCCGCATCACGCCGGAGTACGCTTTTGTAGAGCGCCGCGTTCCCAGGCTGCTGGCGGCGCTGTTCGGCGAATGCACCGAGCAACCGCTGGTCCACTATCGCATCAAGGTGCCACGGATGGCGGCGCTGGTGATCGTCAGCAGCGGGTCGAGGGTTTCGGTCGAGGGCCTGGCGGGGCGCCTCGAGGTACGGCCCGCGGCGCGACAATAGGGATGTGGGTTCGGAAATCGACGATCTGCTGCGCGATTCGGGCAGCCTGCGGCGCGGGAACTTCCGCTACCTGCCGGTAGCGCCGGGACGCCTGGAGTTCGCCCTCGAGGTCCGGCGGGCCATCCTCGCCGAGAGGCCGCGGGTAGTCGCCGTGGAACTGCCGGTCACGCTCGAGGCGGCCTATCGGCTGGCCGTGGCGCGGCTCCCCCAGATGACGGTGCTGGTCTATCCGGACGCGCAGTCTGAAGAGCAGGCGGTCTACGTGCCGGTGGAGCCGGCCGACCCGTTCACGGAAGCAATCCGCACCGCCGGGGAGACCGGCGCGGAGGTGCTGTTCGCAGATCCCGATTTAGGCGAGCGCCCGCACCTGCCGGATCAATACCCGGATCCGTACACGCTGGGTCGCATCGGCTTCGAGAAGTACGTCGAAGCGTATCGGGTTTACCCGCAGCCGCGTTCGGAAGAGACGGCAGCGCACGCGGCCGGCATCGCCTGGAAACTGCAGGGCGCGGACCCGCTGGCGAGCGTTCTGGTGGTCGTCTCGCTGAACCTGCTGGATGCGGTTCTGGATGCCATGGAGACGCCGCAGGAGCCGCCGCGCCGGACGCGCCGCCGGCGCGAGGTCGAGCTGCTGAACCCGCATCCGGATTGCCTCGCCGAGATCACAACCGAGTATCCCTACTTGCAGAATCGCTACGAGCAGTTCCGCCAGGCGATGGCGGAGCCGGACCTCATCGACCGCCCGTGGGTTCAGCTCGAAGTCTACCGCGCGGCCGAGCAGGCCTACGCGAAAAACGAGGGAGAGGCGGTGGCGGCGTGGCAGCGGCGCCTGCTGGCGCGCTACACGCGCAACCTGGCGCTCACCGCCGGCGACCTCACCGCCGGCGTCTTCGACCTGGCGGTGGCGGCCCGCGCGGTGGTGGACGACAACTATGCCTGGGAGGTCTGGGAGACCGCGGGGCGCTACCCGGCGCAGAGGACGGAAGCCGAGATCGAGACGGTGAATCTCTCGGGCGAAGAGATCTGGCGGAACACGAAGCGGATCCGGCTCCGGCGGCGGCTTCCCCGCCCCAAGCGGCGGCTGCGGCCGCTGGGCCTCAAGCCGCGCAAGAAGGAGAAGTTCCAGGGCGAGTGGGCGCGCGAGTTTCAGGGCGAGGCGATCTGCTCCTACCCGCCCGAGGACCTGGTGATCGAGGACTACGGGCGCGCGATCAAGAAGAAGGCGAAGAGCATTCTCTCCGACGAGCGCATGCGGACGGAGCCGTTCACCACCTCGCTGCTCGACGGCGTGGACCTGCGCGAGACCATCCGCAACTGGCACCAGGGAAAGATCTACGTGCGCCAGTTCGACAAGATGGCCGGCGAGGTGGGTTCGGTGATCGTGATCTTCGACGCGGATCCGGAGAACCGTTACAACTACCTCACCACGTGGCTGGGCGAGAACCAGAACGAATCCGACATGGCGTTCTATTCGACCAGCCCGTTCGAGCACCTGGTGGGGCCGGGCATCGGGCGGGCCGAGTACGGCGGCTTTCTGATGAGCCTGCCGCCGCGGCGGATGGTCGACGTGTGGAGCGATCCGGATTACGATTTCGCCGAGTCGAAGCCGGAGCGGCTGCTGCTCGCAGGGCTGGATTACTCGATGCAGCAGGAACGTGGTGTACGTGGCGGCGCGCCCGCCCCGGTCGGTGTTCCGCTCGATTGCCTCGCGTTTCGGCCGCGACATTCTCTACATCCCCATCGGCCAGCTCTCGCCGCAGAAGCTGAAGAAGCTGCGCGTGGTGCACGTCCTGGACAGCTACGCGCGCCGGACGGAGGCGAAAGAGTATTTGTGGTGAGGGGGGCTCGTCGGCGTTCTGGCTGAGTCGAGTCCGTGCAAATGCGCGTCGTCGCGTGCTGCTACTCTGGTTTCCATGAGTGAGTCCCTGGTTGCGGTGATCATGGGCAGTAAGTCCGATTGGGAGGCGATGAGGGAAACGGCCCGCACGCTGACCGAGTTTGGGGTGCCGCACGAGGCGCGGGTGCTTTCCGCGCACCGCACGCCCGCGGAGACCGCCCGGTACGCCTCACAGGCGGAGGAACGCGGCCTCGAGGTGATCATCGCGGCCGCCGGCGGCGCGGCGCACCTGGCCGGCGTGATCGCCGCCCACACCATCCTGCCCGTGCTGGGCGTGCCCATGGAGAGCGCCGCTCTCAAGGGCCTCGATTCGCTGCTCTCGACGGTGCAGATGCCGGGCGGCGTCCCCGTGGGCACGCTCGGCATCGGCAAAGCCGGCGCCAGGAACGCCGCCCTGCTGGCCGTCGCTATCCTGGCCGCGCGGCATCCCGAGTATAAAGACAAGCTGCGCGCCTACCGCGCCGAGCAGTCGCGCAAAGTGCTCGAGCAGACGCTGGAGTAGGGGGTCGATCCATGAACTACCGCGCTCTTGGCCGTACCGGTTGGAACGTTTCCGAAGTCAGCTTTGGCGCCTGGGCCATCGGCGGCGCCTGGGGCAGCAGCGACGACAAGGAATCCCTGGCCGCGCTGCACCAGGCCATCGATTGCGGCGTGAATTTCATCGACACCGCGGATGTCTATGGCGACGGGCCGCAGCGAGCGCCTGGTCGCGCCAGCTGCGCCGCGAGCGCAAAGAAGCAAGTCGATGGTCGCGACCAAGGCCGGCCGCCGCCTCTCTCCGCACACGGCCGACGGCTACAACGCGGCCAACCTGGCCGCGCTTCGTCGAGGACAGCCTGCGCAACCTGGCCACCGATTGCCTCGACCTGGTGCAACTGCACTGCCCGCCCACCGAGGTCTACTACCGGCCCGAGGTCTTCGGCGCGCTGGACGATCTGGCGCGCGCCGGAAAGATCCGCTATTACGGCGTCAGCGTCGAGCGCGTGGAAGAGGCGCTCAAGGCCATCGAGTTCCCGAACGTGCAGACGGTGCAGATCATCTTCAACTGCTTCCGCCAGCGCCCCGCCGAGCTCTTCTTCCCGGAGGCGCAACGCCGCCGCGTGGGCATCCTGGCGCGCGTGCCGCTGGCCAGCGGAATGCTCACCGGCAAGCTGGCGCGCGAATCGAAGTTCGCCGCCGACGATCACCGCAACTTCAACCGCCACGGCGAGGCGTTCGACGTCGGCGAGACGTTCTCGGGCGTGGATTACGAAGTGGCCTCGAAGCGGTCGAAGAGATCCGCCGGCTGCTGCCCGCGGGAACGAGCATGGCGCAGTTCGCTCTGCGCTGGATCCTGATGTTCGACGCGGTCACCTGCGCCATCCCCGGCGGCAAGCGGCCGTCGCAGGTGGCGGAGAACTGCGCCGCCTCGGGCCTCCCGCCTCTGCCCCATGCAACCATGGCGGCCACCGCCAGGATCTACGACGCAAAGATCCGCCCGCTGGTGCACCAGCGCTGGTGACCCCGGACCTGCTCCGCGCGCGTCCTACTTCTGTCTGTTAAAGAGGGACTGGACCAGCCCCTTAACCGCGCCCGTAGCCAGCTTGCTGACGCTGGGGTGGACCTGCGGGTGGTCGACAGTGCCCGTAATCGTTACGGGCAGCGTGGTCTGGCCGCTGCTGCTGGCCTGCCGGGTGAGCTGGTTGACCAGGTTCGCGACTGCGCCGCTGACGCTCGCGCTCAAGTCGAAATGCAGGCTGTGATCGAACCCGATCGTCCCGTTCCCGGTGAACTTCAGCACGGGGCTGTCGAAGGCGATCGCGCTCAGATCCAAGCGGGCCTGCTTCACGCTGAGGTCGCTGGTCAGCGAAGTGAATGCCGTGCTTCCGGCCGTGCCGGCGCCGGCGGATTGCGCCGACCCCAGCGCCTGCTGGATCGAGCTCAGCATGTCCAGCATGGCGATGCGGCCCTTCGTCACCGACAGCTTGGCGGTACCCTCCAGCGAGTTTTTCATCTCGTCCGCCGTCTTGCCGGCGACCTGGAGTGTGTAGGTAGGGACGTCGATGATGCCATAGATCTTCCCGCCCCCGTCGGCCGTGAGGCTGCCCAGCAGTTCGTTGACATCGACGTTATGGATCGACCCGCGGCTGGCGGCGCTCACCGTGGCTCCGTGCGTGTGGAGATCCGCCGCACCGGCCCATTCGCCCGCGCCGAGCTTCAGTCTGGCGTTCAGCACCTGAAGATGGAACGCCGGCGTGGACATCGGCTTCTGGGCCGAGAACAGCGCCGGGGCGTCGCCGTCCATCTGGATCAGGTGGCCGGCGTCCTTGCCGATCTTGAGACCCGACAGAGTGAGCTTGGCGGGCCCCGCGACGTTGTTGTACAGATCGCCCTTAAGCGAGACCTCGAGCGTGGCTTTCGCCTTGTCGCCCGGCGCTCCGAGCAGCACCCCGAATTGCTCGCGCCGGATGCGCTCCGGAATCTCGTGCGGCACGATGGTGAGCGTCAGCTTGGCATCCAGCGGCAGCACCTGGGATACGAAGGGTCCGGCGTGACCTTCCAGATGGAAGCCCGAATCGGGTCCGCCGAAGAGCTTCGCGCTCAGATCCAGGCGGCAGTTGCTTCCGGCCGACAGATCCTGCACGCGCAGGTTAATGGCGCCGATCCGCAACGGCGGCGCGCCGGAATCCGCTGCGGCAATGAGCACCTCGCCGCCGGAAACCCGGAAGTCGTCGATACCCAGCGCCGGAGTAGCGCCCGAATCCGCCCCTTGCCCGCCGCTCTGGGGCGAAGCCGCGGGGCTCGATCCCGCCGCCGGCTGCGACCCGCTGGGGAGCGGCGCCGGAGACGAGAGTTTCTTCAGAAACGCCTCGATGTTCGTCCCGCCGTGCGCATCGCTCTCAACCACGATCTGCGGCGTGTCAATCAGGATCGACTGCATTTCGATCCTGCGGCTGAACAGAGGCGCCAGCGCGATCTGGGCCGAGATCCGTTTGGCGGTGAGCAGGCTCTTGGCGCGGTATCCAGGAGGGTTCCCGATGGCGATATCGTTGAGCGAGATCGCAGGCTTGAGCTGGAAGATCGAGGCCAGGTCGAACTGCACCTCCCCGACGGACACCGCGACGCCCAGCCGCCGGCTGAGCGCGGCGACAACGCTGTCCTTCGAAGAACCGGTTATCATGGACCGGGCGATCAGCCCGGCGATCGACAGCAGTGCGACGAGCGCGCCGCAAAGATACAGCGCGCGCAACAGCCAGCGCTTCATGGCAGTCCCTCTCCCTTTCCACCGTGAGTATACAGCGTTGACGAAACCCGTGCCGGCGGCGCTGCGTACAACAAGGAAGAACATGAGGATATTCCTGCGCTTCGGCCTCTTTCTCGTCGTCGCCGGCGTTCTGCTCCGGGCGGAAGATCCCCGCGAAATCGTGCGCCGCTCGACCGAGGAAAATCGCCGCACCCAGAAACTGGCCGAGAGCTATACCTTCATCGAGCGGGAGGAAGAGCGCAATCTCGACTCCCAGCGCCGGGTCGTCAAGAGCTACGATGTCACGCTCACCGAAGGCTCGCCTTATCGCCGCCTGATTGGCCGCGACGACAAGCCGCTCCCACCGGATGAGGAGCGCAAGGAGCGGCAGAGACTCGAGAAGAGCATCGAGCAGCGGCGCGCCGAAACGCCCGCGCAGCGTGAGAAGCGCCTGGCGGACTGGCGCGGCAAGCGCGAGCGCGACCGCGAGTTCCTGCGCGAGGTGCCCGACGCATTCGATTTCCGCACGGCAGGCGAAGAAAACGTGGATGGCCGGCGAGTCTACGTGATCGACGCCATGCCCCGGCGCGACTACAGGCCCAAGACCGGCGCCGCCAAGGTCCTTCCCAGGATGAAGGGACGGCTGTGGATCGATGCCGAGACCTACGCCTGGGTCAAGGCGGAGGCCGAGACTATTGACACGGTGAGCTTCGGGGGCTTTGCCTTCCGGCTCAACCCCGGCGCCCGGCTCACGCTCCTCCAGGCGCGGGTGAACGGCGAGATCTGGCTGCCCAAGCGCGTATGGGTCACCTGGCGAGCGCGGCTGCTGCTCCTTAAGAAGCTCTCCGGCGAGGTGGACCTCACTTACAGCGACTACAAGAAGTTCCAGTCCGACTCGCACATCGTGGCCACTGAGCCGGTGCGCTGACGGCGCCGGGCCTCGGCCAGCCGGGCTCCGGTATCCGTCGGCTAGCGGTTCTTCAGAGCCAGCCATTCCGCGCTGGCAAAAATGGCCGGGCCCGTCTCCACCAGGCGCGGCAGCAGATTGAAAACGTCCAGGGGCGTCCACTTCCCATCCTGCCGCGTGCGAAAGCCCCGCCGATTCAGTTCGGCTGCCACCTGCGAGAGCGGCTTGTCCTGGGTGATCACCTCCATCATGACCGTGAGCGCCCGCTTTTCGTCTGGATCGTCCTCCAGGTGCACGCAGTCGGGCGCGATTCGGAATCCAAACGGCACTTCGTGGAGCTGGGCCGGCGCTGAGTCCCGCTCCGCCGCATGCTCCCATTCGAGCGCCACCAGGAACCACCCGGCCCGGGTCTTCTCGGCGAAATAGCCGGAATCGGGCAGTCCGGATACGCATTCGCGAACGCGTTGAAGCGGCATACGACCTCCTGCAAGGCCACTCCAGAGCAGGCGGATTGCCAGGGCTAAGTCGTGGAAACCGCGCCAGGCTCGCCACGCCCTCTGTCCGGCGGTGGGAATCGGGTGTCCGGCGGCGAACGCGCTAGTGCAGTGCGGCGCAAGTATCGTCGGGTATCGGAACGAGCCGCAAACCCGGGACTGGCTCGGATTTCGCCGCTTGCCCCGCAGCCGATCATACGGGGCGCAATTTGCCGCACTACACTAGCCCCGCAGGCCTGCGGGCTTCAGTCCCGCCAGGTTCCGGCTCAGGGACGTGGAGAGGACGATCGAAGTCGTGGTCTGGCCAAACGCGCTCAGCTTCCCCACCAGCTCCTCCAGGTGCGCGATCGAGGATGCGACCAGCTTGAGGTGAAACGAGTCCTCGCCGGTTACATGGTGACACTCCATGATCTCGGGCAGCCCCGTGGCGGCGTGTTTGAAGCGGGCATAGTTCTGGGGCACGGACTTCAACCGCACGAAGGCGGTGATCGGGTAGCCGAGCCTGCCTGCGTCCACCTGGGCGCCATAGCCCAGAATCGTCCCGGAATCTTCGAGCCTCCGCACGCGGTCGGCGGTGGCGGGGAGCGATAGCCCGGCCTTGCGGCCCAGTTCGGCGAAGGTCTGGCGCGCGTTGCGCTGTAACTCGCCTAATATCCTAACGTCTATGGCATCGAATTCGTTAGATCCTCTCGCCATATAGCCAGTATACGCGCACTTGTGCCTGTTCAGAAGGCATGAAACAGAAGAGAATGGAGCCGATGCACACCGAACTGCTGTGGAAGGGCGCCGTCCTGGGCTTCTCGATCGCCGCTCCGGTGGGCCCGATCGGAGCGCTGGCCATCCGGCGGACGTTGCGCGACGGCCGCGCGGCGGGCCTCGCGACGGGACTCGGCGCCGCCGCCGCGGACAGCGTATACGGAGCGGCTGCGGCCTGTGGGTTGGCCGCGCTAACCGGACCTGCAGCCGCCGCCTCCTCCTGGCTGCGCTGGACCGGCGCGCTGTTCCTCATCATCTACGGTATCCGCCTGGTTGCGGCGCGCGGCCGCGCCAAAGCGGCGCCGCCGGCCGCAGCCCGGAGCGGCGCCTTCCTGTCCGCGTTCCTTCTGACGCTGGCCAACCCCATGACGATCCTCGCTTTTGCCGCCATGCTTGGAAGCTCCGGCGCGGCCGCCTGGCGCGGCGCGGCGCTGACCCTGGTCGCGGGAGTGTTTCTCGGCTCGATGGCGTGGTGGACGGTCCTGTCCTCGGCCGTGGCCGCCGCGGCCGGCAAACTCGGCAGCCGCTGCTTCCCGGCGCTCGACTGCGTCTGCGGCTGCGCGCTAGCCGCCTTCGGTCTTCATGCCCTGGTGCGGCGCTGAGGCGCGGGACGCCAGGCCCGGGAGGCCGCCGAGCGAGGGCGCGAGGCGGACCGCGCGCAGGATCGATTCGGCCACCGCCTCGGCCGCCGCGACGCCGAGCGCGTCGATGGGCGCCCGCTCCGGTCCCGAGCGAGAGGGCGATGACGATGTCGCCGTCGGACATGGTGTTCACGGGGTTGATGGCCCGCGCCATGCCCAGGCTCGCGAGTTCGGCCAGTTTGCGCGCCTCCAGCCGCGTGAGCTGCGCATTCGTCGCCACCACGACCAGCGTGGTGTTCTCGGGCCGGAAGCCGCCGCTCGCGCCGCGCTTCATCTGGCTCGCCGTCTCCGCAAACTCGAGACTCTCCGGAGAAAGGCGCGCGCCGGCTACGATGGCGCCGGTCCGCGGATCGACCACGTCCCCGATCGCATTCACGACCGAAAGGGCCGCCACCCTCACTCCGGCCAGCGGCCCTTCGAGCGCGACCGTGGCGCGAGCCGAGGCCGGACTTCATGGCCTGCTGCATGCCGAACAGCTTGCCGACCGTGGCCCCGGTTCCCGCTCCCACGGCGCCCTCCTCGACCGCACCGCCGCTCGCGGCGCGCGCCGCTGCCTCGCCCATCTCGCGCGTGGGACGGACGCCGGCCGGCCCAGGCCGAGGTCATACAGGATGGCGCAGGGCACGATGGGCACGCGCGCGGCGGAGGTCTCAAATCCGATGCCTTGCCGCTCCAGGTAGCGGCGCACGCCGGAGGCGGCCTCCAGGCCGAAGGCGCTGCCCCCGGACAGCACCACCGCGTGGACGCGCCCCGCCACGTGCCCGGGCTCGAGCGCGGCCAGCTCTTCCGTGCCGGTGGCCGATCCGCCTACCCACACGCCGCCCACGGCGCCCGCCTCGGTGAGGATGACCGTACAGCCGGTCAACGCCTCCCAATCGGAGGCGTGGCCGACGAGAACTCCGGAAATGTCCGTGAGCCCCTTCGCGACGTTCACCTCAAAGCCGTATGTTACCATCGGGACACGAGGATCAGACGGCCTTGCTCGACGTGCTCAAGTCGCCCGTACTCGCAGTTCAGGATTTCTACATATTGACGGGCCGGGCCCTCCTCAACGTCTTCCGCCCGCCGCACTACGCCAGCGACATTTTCCTTCAGATGGACATCATCGGCGTGGGAAGCCTGCCTATCGTGATCTGCGTCGGCTTTTTCAGCGGCGCCGTCATGGCCATGCAGATGGCGAAGGCCCTGGCGCAGTACGGCGCGGTCGGGCAGACGGGCCAGATCGTGGCCATCACGCTGGTGCGCGAACTGGGACCGGTGCTGACCTCGCTGATGGTGGCGGGGCGCAACGGCCAGCGGCATCGCCAGCGAACTGGGCTCCATGAAAGTGACCGAGCAGATCGACGCCATGCGCGCGCTGGGCACCGATCCCATACAGAAGCTGGTCACTCCGCGGCTGATCGCGGCCTGCGTCGTCCTTCCGCTGCTGACCATCATCGCGGATTTCGTGGGAATCTTCGGGGGGTTTCTCATCGCGTATTTCGTGCTGGCCCTGACCCCCAACCAGTACTGGAACACGGCCTGGCAGGCGCTCGACCTACACGGACGTGTTCTTCGGCTTGCTCAAGCCTTTCGTCTTTGCATTCGCCATCGTGCTGACGGGATGCTATTACGGTTTGACGACCACCGGCGGAACGCAGGGCGTCGGCCGCGCGACCACCCAGGCGGTGGTGGCGGCCTCGGTGATGATCTTCTTCCTCACCTTCTTCATCACGAGGGTTTTCGTGAGCCTGTAGCTGCCGGATGGCACATGACGCTCCCAATCCGTTCTGCGGTTCGAGCATGTTACCGTCCGTTTCAACGAGACCACGGCACTCGACGACGTCTCCTTCGACGTTGCGAGCGGCGAGACCCGCGTCATTTTCGGAGCGGCCGGCAGCGGAAAGACCGTGCTTCTGAAAACCGCGCTGGCGCTCATCAAACCCGACTCCGGAAATGTGCACGTCTTCGGGCAGGACCTGGGAGGGCTGGCGGAGAGGGATCTCTTCCGCGTCCGCAGCCGCATCGGGGTGCTGTTCCAGGAGGGAGGGCTGTTCGACTCCCTCACCGTCGAAGAGAACGTGGCCTATCCGCTCGATGAACCTGCTCGAGTTTCAGCTTCCGCCCGACCAGGCTCGAAGCGCGCGGCGGAGGCCCTGCGCTTCGTGGAACTCGAGCAGACGCTGGACAGGTTCCCGGCCGAGCTCTCCGGCGGGATGCGGCGCCGGGTGGGAATCGCCCGCGCCGTGGTGACCGAGCCGCCCCTGGTGCTCTACGACTCGCCCACGGCGGGCCTGGACCCGATCACGGCCTATACGATCGTCGCGCTCATCGCCAAAGGAGCGCGACCTGAAGAATACGACCACCGTCATGGTCACGCACCGCTACCAGGACGGCCACTTCATGGCGACCTGCCGCTTCAATCCCGAGACGCGGGCGGGCCGAGCCGGTAGCGATCGGGGAGGAAGCTGGATTGGGCACGGTGTTCATGGTGCTCAACCAGGGTAAGATCGCGTTCGAGGGTAGCCTGGCCGGGTTGAATGCGTGCCGGGATCCCTATGTCGCCAAGTTCGTGCGGCACGAGGAATGAGGCAGGTGCGCGGCAGAGAACCGCGGTGCGGGCCAACGCTCTGCGCCGCTGCAGGCGGTATGTGTACAATGAATTCCCGTAGCATGAGGCCGGAAGGATAGGCTATGCCATCGCAGGCCAAGGTGAGGTGGGCGCAGCTCCGGGTGGGCGTGATGGCCATCGTATCGATGGCCATCCTGGCTGTCCTCGTCTTTCTGTTCACCCAAGACAAACCATTCTGGGAGCGCTATGCCACGCTCTACACGTTCATGAGCGATTCGGCGGCCCTGGCCAAGGGCGCACCGGTCCGTCTCAACGGCATTCTCATCGGCAGCGTGACCGAGGTCGGACTCTCGGGCTCCAGAGAGCCCAACCGGATCGTGCGCGTGACCATGCGAGTGGCGCGGTCCCGGCTCCAGAGTATCCCCGTCGATTCGGTGGCCGACATCGACGCCGAGAACATGCTGGGCAGCAAGTTCATCAACATCGGCATGGGCCGGAGCC
This sequence comes from Bryobacterales bacterium, assembly GCA_963710565.1. Taxonomy (GTDB): domain Bacteria; phylum Acidobacteriota; class Terriglobia; order Bryobacterales; family Bryobacteraceae; genus DASWZN01. Next base: position 51,762 of record CAVQAN010000004.1, read on the forward strand.
GGGTTACGGTCCAGCCTGACGGCGAGGTCAAGAGCGAACCCAGCGCCGAGATCGCCGACTTGGTCAAGAAGGGCTTTGGCCTCTTCGACTCGGCGCAGGCCATTCTGGGCCGCGTCGACAAGATAATCACCCTGGTCGAGTCGGGCCAGGGGAGCATCGGCAAGTTCCTGGTGGACGAGGAATTCTATACCCGCCTGACGAAGACCGTGGCCGAGCTGCAGAAGGTCGCCGAGACGGTCAGCAGCGGCAAGGGAACGGTGGGCAGGTTGCTCTATGACGAGAGCCTGTACAACCAGGCGCACGACACGGTGGCGCGCCTCGACCAGGTGATTCAGGATCTCCAGGCGGGCCAGGGGACGGCCGGGCAGTTGTTGAAAAACCCCGACCTGTACAAGGAAGCGCAGGCCAGCATCGCCCAGGTGCGGCAGTTGCTCGACAACCTGAACGCCGGGCAGGGCACGGCCGGCAAACTGCTCAAGGATGACGCCGCGTATCGCCAGATTCAGAGCGTCCTCGGCCAGGTGGATACCACCCTGACCCGCCTGAACGCGGGCCAGGGGACCATGGGCCAGTTGCTGGTGAACCCGCAGCTCTACGACTCGCTGCATGGCTTGTCGACCGACCTCCAGGGGCTGGTCAAAGACCTTCGTGCCAACCCCAAGAAGTTCCTGCGAGTGAAATTCTCGATTTTCTGAGTTTGGATGCGGCGCGCGTTTCAGCGTGCTCCGGCGAGCTTGCGGGCGGAGGCACACTTGGACCATACGTCCGGCACGGAGAGGACCAGGCTGGTGGTCAATGCCGACGACTTCGGCTTCACCCGCGACGTTAACGCCGGCATCGTCGAGGCGCATCGGCGCGGCATTGTGACCGCCACCACCATCATGGCCAACGGCGCGGCGTTCGACGACGCCGTGAAGCTGGCCTTCGAGAACCCTGCGCTCGACGTCGGCTGCCACCTGGTGCTGACCCAGGGAGAGTCCGTGGCCAGACCGGGCGCGCCGCTGCCGGCAACTGTGGGCGCGCTGCTGCGGGCCCTCGCGCTCGGCCGCGTGCCGGTCTACGACGAGCTCGCGGCGCAGGTCCGGCGCATCCTCGGCGCGGGCCTGCGGCCGTCGCATCTGGACACCCACAAACATACCCATGCCGCGCCCTCCGTGCTCGCCGCCGTGGCCCGGATTTCCCAGGAATTCGCCATCCCCTGGGTGCGGCGGCCTTTTGACCTTCCCCTGCGCGCTGCCTCCGCTGCGATTCCGGCCCGCGTGCGGATCGCCAGCCGGCTGTTGGGATTCCCCCGCCGGCGCTTCGACGCCGCTCTTGCCGCGCACGGGTGCCGCACCACGGATCATTTCGCCGGGTTCCGGCTGACAGGCCGTCTGCGAACGGCGGAACTAGTGCACCTGATCGGCCTGCTTCCGCCCGGCAGCGTCGAGTTCATGTGCCATCCGGGGCGCTGCGGCGCCGAGCTCCGCGCCGCCCCAACCCGCCTCAAGGAGAGCCGCGAGGCGGAGCTTCAGGCTCTGACCGCCGTCGAGACGCGGCAGGCGCTGGATCGGGCGGGAGTGATGCTCGTCACCTACCGTGAGTTATAGGTCGTTGAGGCAGCATAGACCGCCGGCGTAGGCCTGCCCCGCCGCAGCGGCAGGAGACGGCCCCTCAGTCTTCCGCCGCGAACCCCACCACGGCGATGCCGGCAGCGTCGGCCTGGCGCAGCATTTCCTCGCGGTCGAGCAGGAGCGTGCGCCCGGCGTCCACGGCCAGGATGGTGCTTCCGGTTTCCACCATTACCGGGACGGTGTCGAGGCCCACTACCGGAACGTCGAACAGGAGATGGGCGCGGCGGCGGCCCACCTTGATCAGGCGCAGCGGCCGGCCGTTGACCAGGCCCGCTGCTCGCCGCAGCATGGCATCGGTGCCTTCCATCGCCTCGACGGCCACGCAGGCGCCTTCACACACCGCCACGCTCTGCCCGATGTCGAAGCCTGCCAGCGCATTGGCGACGCGCCGGCCGTATTCGACGTCGGTCAGTTCGTCTTTGGTTGGCTTGCGCTTGGCCAGCGACCCCTGACGCGCGACGAGCGGCTTGAGCAGCGCGGTCGAATCCGTGAGGTGAATGCCTTCGCTCTCGAGCACCCCTCTGATGCCGCCGATCAGGGCGTCGGTGTTCCTCTGAGGCAGCGAAGCCAGCAGCTTGATGAGTCGCCAGTCCGGCACGATCCCGGAGAACAGCCTGGCGTGCTTCACCTGCCCGGCCATCACCACTTCGGTGAGGCCCTCCTCTTTGAGGATCTCGATGAGGCGGCCAAGCTGGCCGATGGACACCCAGTGGCACCGCACCGCCAGCGATTCCACTTCCTTCGAGGCCTCTTCCTGAATCGCGATGACCACCACCTCGTGCCCGAGCTGGCGCGCCGTCTCGAGGGCCAGGATCGGGAAACGCCCGTTCCCCGCGATGAGACCGTAGCGGGTCATTTGATCGCGCCGCGCACCGAGTTGCCGATGAACTCGATGAGCTCGTCTATCTCCGGGCCGGGCTCAATTTCCGCGCGGATGCGCTCGATGGCCTGCGAGGTGTTGAGGCCGGCGCGCGTCAGCAGGCGGAAGGCCTTGTGCAGACCGTCGCGCACGGGCGCGGAGAAGCCGCGGCGCTCCAGGCCAATCTTGTTGGCTCCGAAGTTCTTGACCTCGCGCTCGCTGACGGTCATCGAGAACGGCATCACGTCCTGCGTCACGATGGTGCCGGCGCCGACAATGGCATGGCGGCCGATGCGGCAGAACTGGTGAACGCCGCTCATCGGCTCCACCACCGCAAAGTCGCCCACCGTGACATGCCCCGCGAAGCCCACGCCGTTCCCGATGATGGCGTGGTTGCCGATGCGGACATCGTGCGCCACGTGGACGTAGGCCATCAGCAGATTGTCGTCGCCGATGGAGGTGAGCAGGCCGCCGCCCTCGGTGCCGCGGTGGATGGTGACGAATTCGCGGATACGGTTGCGGCTGCCGATGCGGGTCTCCGAGCGCTCGCCCTTGTACTTCAAGTCCTGAGGGGCGACGCCCACGCTAGCGTACGGAAAGAAGATGTTGTCTTCGCCGATCGAGGTGGGGCCTTCGACGTAGATATGCGCCATCAGCCGGGTTCGGGCGCCGATCTCGACCTCCGCGCCGATGTGGCAGTAAGGGCCGACTTCGGCGCTCTCCGCAACGCGGGCGCTTGGGTCGACGATCGCGGTCGGGTGGACAGGCATCGGCGGCGTCAGGCTTCCGGCGTGGCCGGCCCGGGCCCCGCTGCCAGGCCCACGCCCGCCAGCTTGCACATCACCTCGGCTTCGGCGACCACGACTCCATCCACGGTGGCCGTCCCGTACATTTTCGCCACGAACGACTTCCGTTTGGCGACCTTCATCTCGATGCGGAGCTGGTCCCCGGGAACCACCGGCTTCCGGAACTTGGCCTGCTCGATGGAAGCGAGGTAGACGGCCTTCTGGGCGCCCATTCCTTGCAGGATCAGGACGCCCGCGACCTGCGCCATCGCTTCGACGATGAGCACGCCGGGCATGACCGGAAACTCGGGGAAGTGCCCCTGAAAGAACGGCTCGTTGCCGGTGACGTTCTTGATGCCGACGATGCGCTCGGCTTCGAGCTCGAGGATCCGGTCGACCAGGAGAAAAGGGTAGCGATGGGGAAGAATCTCCTTGATCGCTTGTATGTCCAGAATTGGCATTGGGACTCGTATTATAGCAAGAGAGTGGACCCGATCCTTTCAACCCTGCGCGCCAGCGAGCCCGAGATGATCGCTCTCATCCGGGACTTGGTGGAGTGCGAATCGCCCAGTGACGAGCCCGCCGCGGTGGCGCGCTTTGCCGAACTGGTGGCAGACAAGGTGGCGGGCAAGGCGCGCGTCCGCACCCTGCCCGGCGGCCGCTCCGGCCCGCATCTTCAGTGCGAGTTCGAATTGCCCGGCAGCGAGAAGGACGGGCAAATCCTGGTGCTCGGCCATTCGGACACCGTGCATCCGTTGGGAAGTCTGGCGGGCATGCCGTTTCGCGAAGCCGGCGGGCGGCTGTGGGGGCCGGGCGTGCTGGACATGAAGGCCGGCATCGCTTGCGCGATCTTCGCCGCCCGCGCGCTCCGGGAACTCGGCCTGCCGGTGCGGCGCAAGGTGCTGCTCCAGCTCAACTCGGATGAGGAGGTCGGGAGCGAGTCCTCGCGTCCGCTCACCGAGGCGGAGGCGCGGCGCAGCGTCGCCGTGCTGCTGGTCGAGCCCGGAACGGGCCTCGAGGGCAAGCTCAAGACTGCACGCAAGGGAGTGGGCGAATACACGCTGTCGGTCCGTGGGAAGGCGGCGCACGCGGGCCTCGACTTCGCAGCCGGCGCCAGCGCGGTCCTCGAACTGGCGCGGCAGATCGAAAAGATCGCCGCGTTCAGCGATCTGGAGCGGGGAATCACGGTCAACCCCGGCGTGATCTCCGGCGGGACGAGGGCCAATGTGGTGGCTGCTGAAGCCCGGGCTTCGATCGACGTGCGCGTGATCCGGCTCAGAGACGCAGCCGCGCTCGACCGCAAATTCCACCGCCTGCGCCCGTTCGACCGCCGCTGCACGATCGAAGTCTCAGGCGGTCTGAACCGCCCGCCGATGGAGCGGAGCCCGGACGTGGTGCGCCTCTTCCGCCTGGCCCAGCGGCTGGCGAAGGAGTTGGGCGTCGAACTCGAAGAGTCGCTCTCCGGCGGCGGGTCGGACGGCAATTTCACCGCCGCCCTGGGAGTGCCGACGCTCGACGGTCTGGGCGCGGTCGGCGAAGGCGCGCACGCTCCCGGCGAGAGCGTTCTGGTCAGCCGCATGGCGGACCGCGCGGCCCTCCTCGCGAAGCTGCTGCGGACGCTGTAGGCTACTCGGTTCGCAGCGCCGTCATGGGCCCGATCCGCGCCGCGCGGCGGGCCGGGATCGCAATCGCGATCAGCGCTGCAGCCACCAGAACGGCCGGCACCGCCAGGAAGGTCACCGGGTCCGTCCCGCTGATACCGTACAGGAGACTCGCAGCCAGGCGGCCAACGGCCAGTGCGATCGCGAGGCCGATGGTCAACCCCACGCCCGTGAGCGCGAGACCCTGGCGAAAAACCATGGCCAGCACGCCGCCGGGCTGGGCGCCCAACGCCATGCGGATGCCTATTTCGCGCGTCCGGCGGCGTACCGAGAAGCTCATCACGCCGTACAGACCGATCGCCGCCAGGGTCAGACCGACGGCGCCGAAGGTCCCCAGGAGGGTCGCCGAGATCTGCGGCACCAGGAGCGACTTGTCCACGTGTTCCCGCATGCTCCCGGTGCTGAGGATGGCCATGTCGGGGTCCAGGGCCGCGATCTGATCGCGCACCGGCTTCCTGAGCCCCGCCGGGTTCGCCGCCGTCTTCACCGCGATCGAGATCCCGAAGAAAGAGAAGATCTTTTCCGGGTGTGGATCCATGAACAGATAGGCGCAATTCTGCGGTTCTTCGCCGAGCGTGCGCGATTTCGAGTTCCCAGCCACGCCGATGATGGTGTAGAGCGTCTTGTTCCCCGGCTCGTCGCTCATGATCTGTCGTCCCAGAGGGTCCTGGTTGCCAAAGGCGCGCCGGGCCATGGTCTGGTTGACGATCGCGGCGTTGTCGTCGCCTGCCCCGCTGCGGAAGTCGCGGCCGCGCAGCAGCGGGATCCCCATCGTCTCCCAGTACCCGGTACCCACGGTGTACACGTCCGCTCCGATGGTCTGCTCCGCCCGGTCCTTGCCACCTTCGGCCTTGAAGTCATAGCCAATCCCGCCGATGCTCAAGGGGAGGCTGTCGACGAAGCTCACGGATCGGACTCCCGGCAGCGCCGACACGCGCTCGCGAAGCTGCTGGAGGAACTGCTGCGTCTTCTCGCGCGAATACTGGTGCAGTTTCGGATCGACTGCCATGAGCAGGATGTTGTCCGCCTTCATGCCGATGTCGATAGAGGAGGCGTTGCCCAGGCTGCGCAGAAAGAGTCCCGCGCCCGCCAGCAGCACCAGCGACAGGGCGACCTGGACCACCACCAGGGCGTTGCGCAGGCTGAAGCGGCGCAGGCGGCCGAAGACCGGAGACTCGCTCTTCAGGGCCTCGACCAGATCGGGGCGTGTGGAGCGCAGCGCCGGCGCCAGCCCGAACAGGATGCCGGTGAGGATGGACAAGCCCGCCGTGAAGAGGAGAACCCGCAGGTCCACGTTGAAGTCGAAAGCGATGGGGAAGGGCAGCGGCAACCGGAAGCGGGAGAGGGCCGCGGCAGCGAATGCGGCCAGAAGGAAGCCGGCCGCGGCCCCGGCGAGAGCCAGCAGAACGCTCTCCACGAGCAGTTGGCGAATCACCTGCCGCCGCGTGGCGCCGATCGCCAGCCGTATGGCGATCTCCCTCTGCCGTCCCGTCGCGCGGGCCAGCAGGAGGTTGGCCACGTTCGCGCAGGCCACCAGCAGCACCAGGCCCACCAGGACCATCAGGACGGCCATCAGCCCGAGCGCTTGCGTGCCGGCCCCGCCGATCAGCGCGCCCGCCGGATCCAGGGTCAGGGCAGGATGGTGGTATTTCTCGTCCTTCCGCCACGCGTCGTCAAGCCGCTTCTTGACCACGTTGACTACGGCCACCGCCTGGGCGCGGCTGACGCCCGGTTTGAGCCGGGCATTCAGCAGCAGCCACTGCATGTTTCGCTTGCTTCTCGCCGACTCTCTGTTGAGGTCGGGCATGATCCGTTCAGCCATCGACAGGGGCGCCCAGAACTCCGACCTAATGCCGTGATCGGTGCCGGAGAAACCCGCGGGGGCGACTCCAACCACGGTATAGCGCTGCCCGTTCAGCGCCACCGGGCGGCCGAGCACATGGGGGTCCGAACCGAAGCGGCGCTGCCACAAACCATGACTGAGCACCACCACCGTGCCGCTCCCCGTGGCTTGATCGTCTTCAGGCAGGATGGCGCGGCCGATGACCGGATTCACCCCCAGCAGGTGGAAGTAATTGCCGCTCACCACCTGGCCCCAGACGCGCTCGGGTTGCCCGGTTCCGCCGATGCTGGCGGGGATGAACGGAAAGTGGGCGGCGATGCCCTCGAAGACCTGCGAGGTCTGGTCGCGATAGTCCAGGTAGTCGGGATGGGAAAAGGACCGGCCTTCCGAGAAGATCACCAGCCGCCCGGCGTCTCTCACGGGCAGCACGCCCCATAGCAGGCCGTTGGCCACGCTGAACACGGTGGCGTTCGCCGCGATGCCCAAGGCCACCGAAACGACGATGGCGGAGGTGAAGCCGGGAGTCTTCGCAAATGTGCGGAAGGCGAAACGCGCGTCTTGCAGCAAGGAACTCATGGAAGTAGTGACGAGCCCAACCCCCCGGAAGTTCGGCGCCCCACCGCGCCCCAGGATATCGAGCCACAGCCGCCGGGTAGCGGCCTGACGCCAGGAATCGGAATCCAGGGGCCCGGCTCGAGCATCCTATCACGAGTACTCCGGGGGGTGGGGATGGCTTCGACCAGGCAGGATCCTATTTCACAGCCGCAGGGCTTACCAGTGGAGCGCCTGTTCCAGGCGGCCGGCGGCTACATGATTTCCGCGGCGCTGTCGGTGGCCGCGAAGTTGAAGATCGCCGACTTGCTGGCTGACGGCCCGCGTTCGGTCGCCTCCCTGGCCCAAGCGACCAGAAGCAACGAGGACGCTCTGTATCGGGTCCTTCGCGCGCTGGTCAGCGCTGGCTTCTTCTCCGCACCCCAGCCCCGGACCTTCGCCTTGTCGCCCGAGACTCAACTGTTGCGCTCCGACGTGCCGGGCAGCATCCGCCCCATGGTGCTGTGGGCGGCTAACGCCATGCACTTCCAGGTGTGGGCGGAGATGTCGTACAGCGTCGAGACCGGTAAGCCCGCGGTCGAGAAGCTCTACGGCAAACCCTGCTTTGAAGCGCTGCGAGCGCTGCCCGAAGTGGCGCGCGAGTTCAACGACGCCATGACCTGCTATAGCGCCTCCCTCGCTCCCGCCCTGCTGGAGGCGCACGACTTCACGGGCACGCACGCCCTCATGGATGTCGCCGGGGGGCACGGCTTCGTGCTCTGCGAGGTCCTGGGCCGCTATCCGGCGATGAAAGGGATCCTGTTCGACATGCCGGGTGTGGTGGATGGCGCCCGGTCCCGCATCGAGTCCCTCAACCTGGGCGGCCGCTGCCGGACCGCGGCCGGCGACTTCTTCAGGCACATTCCGGCGGGGGCCGATACCTACTACATGCAGCACATCATCCACGACTGGGACGACGAGCGCGCCCTCACGATCCTGCGGAACTGCCGCCGGGCCTTGGACACACGTCGCAACGGAACGCTGCTGGTGATGGACAACGTGATTCCGGAAACGCCGCAGCCGCACTTCGGGAAGCTGCTCGATCTGGAGATGATGCTGATGCCGGGCGGCCGCGAACGGACGGAGACCGAGTTTCGCCGTCTGTTCACGCAAGCCGGCTTCGAGATCGCGAGGATTGTGCCTACGCGCGTATCGCAGAGCCTGATCGTAGCCCACCCGGCCTGACGCCGGCCGCCGCCCGTGATCCGTCCGTAACGGATTTCGGAGTCTAAGCGGGGAGTGCGGATCGCGGGCTCTCGGCAGGAATGTGCGCTTTCACCTTGGAGGTGAAGCGGAGGTCGCGTACAATCCAAGTTCATGCCCAAACGTCCGAAGCCCTCGGTGACCGAACAGCCCCTGCCTTTCGCCTATGATGACCAAGCCACCGAGGAGGGAGTCACAGCGTTAGGTGGAATGCCGGTGCTGGTCCAGACCTTCCGGTCCTTGGCGGTAGGCGGCAGTGTCCGGCGCAACGTCACGCTGAAGCAGCGGCAACGCGGACTATCCGAAGACGCGTACGTGGAGAGCTTCGTGATTCTGAACGCGGCCGGGGGTGACTGTCTGGAAGACTTTGAGCATCTGCGGGCTGACGAAGGACTGGCGGAGTTGATCGGTCACGAGGTGCCATCCCCGGAGGCGGCGCGCAAGTTTCTGTACCAGTTTCACGACGAAGCGAAAGTGGAGGAAGCGCAGCAGCGGGCTCTGAGCTTGGGACAGCGCAGTTACATTCCCGGCGAGAACGCGGCGCTCCAGGGACTGGGCTCGGTGAACCGGGAGATGATTCAGGAGTTCGGCCGCCGGACCGGAGACAAGATCGCGACCATCGACCTGGACGCCACGGTGATCGAAAGCTGGAAGAGAGAAGCTCAACCCACCTATCAAGGCGGCACCGGCTACCAACCCATGCTGGCCTTGTGGGCGGAGCTGAACGTGATCGTGGCGGATGAGTTTCGAGACGGCAACGTGGGGGCGCACACTCAGTTACTGCCGGTCGCCAAGCAGGCTTTTGCAGCCCTGCCGGCGACGGTGGAAGAGAAGTACTTTCGCGGGGACTCGGCCTGCTACGAACAGGATCTGATGCGCTGGTTGCGGGACCAGAAGCGGACGGAAGGGCCGGCAGGATTCATCGGATTCGGGATCAGCGCCAAGATGAGCGATTCGCTGCGGGAGCGGCTGCGGATGCTGCCCGAAGGACTGTGGAAGGCGTACCGGGAAGAGGCCGAAGCGGACTGGGAGTATGCCGAGTTGCAGAACTGGGATCCGCTGGAGAAGGCGGGAGAAGAGCTGGATCATATTCGTTACCTGGCGATTCGAGTTCACAAGAAGCAGGGCGAGTTGTTTGCCGACGGCAAGTTGTACAAGTACTACGCGGTGGTGACCAACCGCTGGGACCATGACGTCAAGCGACTGCTGGAATGGCAGCGGGAGAAGGCGGGCACAATCGAGGCGGCGCACGAGGTGTTGAAGAACGAGTTGGCGGCGGGGGTGATGCCGTGCGGACGCTTCGGAGCCAATGCGGCGTGGCTGCGGCTGGCGGTGCTGACTTACAATCTGCTGAGCGCGCTGAAGCGGCTGGCTCTGCCTGCGGAGCTACTGAATGTTCGACCGAAGCGGCTGCGGTTCCTAATTTTCAACACGGCGGGTCGGATCATCCATCACGCGCGCAGCGTGATCTGCCGGCTGAAGCATGTGGGGCAACTTCTGGGGGGATGGAGCACGGTGTTGGCGGCCCTGCCGCTGCCGCAACCGGCCTGAGTCTGGGATTCCTTACGGACGGATTATAGAAGCACTTTTTGAGAAGGCGAGCCGGAGGTGTGCCCGCAGGCGGCCCGCGGAAGGTTGTCGGGCTCTTTCCCGTAACTCCTCTCCCGCCCAGTTCGCACCGGAGGATCGCCATTCGCTCTCCGCCATCCGCTACCAACGCTTCCGCACCCTTTCGGCCCCTGCTCGGCAGAGAGGGCCGTCCCTACGGACGGATTACGGCGCCGCCCAGCCGAAGCGCCTGCCCCGTTTCCAGCGTAAACTGGAAGCGAATCCCATGAAAATCATCGTCGGCCTGAAGCAGGTCCCTGCCCGCGATTCCCTGCTGCGTACCGACGCCTCCGGCCGCTGGATCGATGAGAGCGACCTCGCTTTCGAGATCAACGAGCCGGACGCCTACGCGCTGGAAGCGGCGCTGCAACTCAAAGAGAAGCACGGCGGAGAGGTGGTGGTGCTGACGGTAGGCCCGCCGCGGGCCGCCCCATCCATTCGCGAAGCCCTCGCCAAGGGCGCCGACCGCGCCATCCACGTCGAAGAGGAGAACCTGGGCCGCTGGGACACGCTCGGCATCGCGCGCCTGATGGCGGGCGCCATCGAGCCCGAGAGGCCCGACCTCATCCTGGCCGGTCTGCAATCCGACGATCTCGGCTACGGCCAGACCGGCGTGGTGCTGGCCGAGCTGCTCGGCCTGCCGCACGCCACCATCATCATGCAGGTCGAAAAACTCGATGGCTCGATCCGCGTGAAGCGCGAGCTCGAGGAAGGCTGGTTCGAGAGCATCGAGATTCCGCTGCCGGCGCTGCTGACCATCCAATCCGGCATCGCCAAGCTGCGCTACGCCACCCTCATGGGCATCAAGAAGGCCAAGACCAAGGATGTTCGGCGCGTCCCCGCCGCCGGGCTCGCAACCGCCCCGGCGCCTGCCGTCGAGATCTCCCGCGTCTACGTCCCGCACAAGACGAAGCAGACCGAGATCCTGACCGGCACCGCCCCGGAGGCCGCCGCCAAACTGGTCGAGCGGCTGAGATTCGGAGCGCGCGTCCTATGAGCATCCTCGTCATCCTCGAACAACGCGGCGGCGCCTGGAACCGCATGTCCTTCGAGACGCTGGCCGCGGCGGCGCAGATGGGCCGCGAGCTGGGTCAACCGGTCTCGGCGGCCGTGGCGGGAGACCAGGTGGCCGCGCTCGCCGCCGAAGCCGCGGCCTACAACGTCGAGAAGGTCTATGCCATCGAGCATCCGTTGCTGGCCCGCTACACCGCGGACGCCAACACAGCCACCTACGAGCAATTGATCCGCCGGGTGAACCCCGATCTGGTGCTGCTGCCGCACACCTACCGCGTGCGCGACTTCGCTCCCAAGCTGGCCACGCGCTTCGAGCGCGTGCTGGTGAGCGATGCCGTCGGCCATCGCATCGAGGAAGGCACGCCCGTTCTGGTGCGCCAGCTCTTCCAGGGCAAGTTGAACGCGGACGTGCGCTTCACCTCCGCGGCGCCCAACTTCGCCTCGATCCAGGCCGGCGCCTACCGCGCGGACTCACTGGAACCCGGGCAAGCAGCGGTCGAGTCCTTCGTCCCCGAACTGGCCGCCGGCGCAATACGGACCCAGCCCGGCGAGCCATTCCGCGAGTCGCAGCGCGGCGTCGATCTGGCCGCGGCCGGCATCATCGTCTCGGTGGGCCGGGGCATCAAGGAGAAGGACAACATCGCGGTGGTCGAGCGGCTCGCGCAGGCGCTCGGCGCGGAGCTGGCCGCTTCGCGGCCCATCTGCGACAACGGCTGGCTCCCGATGGCACGCCAGGTCGGCAGCTCCGGGCAGACCGTCGCGCCCAAGCTCTACGTCGCGGTGGGCATCTCCGGCGCCATCCAGCACCTGGTCGGGATGAAAGGCTCCAAGACCATCGTGGCTATCAACAAGGACGAGAACGCGCCCATCTTCGAGGTCGCCGATTACGGCATAGTGGGCGACCTGTTCGAAGTGGTGCCGGCGCTGGTCGACGAGATTCGGAAGGCCAAAGGATAGGAGCAAGCATGATCGGACGTGGGCTGACCTCTCTGTTGTTTCTGGGCGCGGCGTTTGGGGCGCAGGATTGTGCGAGCCTGGCCAAGCTACCGCTGCCGGCAACCACGATTACCAAAGCGGAATCCGTCCCTGCCGCGAGCTTCGTGCCGCCGGGCGGCAAGGCCGCGAATCCGGGCCTGCCCGCGTTCTGCCGCGTGGCGGGCTCCATCAAGCCGTCCACCGACTCGGATATTCAGTTTGAAGTGTGGATGCCGGCCTCGGGTTGGAACGGGCGCTTCCACGGGGCCGGCAACGGCGGCTTCGCCGGCTCGATCGGCTACCAGCAGATGCAGGCGGCGCTGGCCGGTGGATTCGCCACCGCTTCGACGGACACCGGCCACCAGGCGGGCGCCACCGATGCCGCCTGGGCGCTGGGGCACCCCGAAAAGGTCGTCGACTTCGGGTACCGCGCCATCCATCTGATGACGGTAGACGCGAAGGCCATCATCCGCGCCTTTTACGGCGAGGCCCCCGGGCGCTCGTATTTCAGCTCCTGTTCAAACGGCGGCCGCCAGGCGCTGATGGAGGCACAGCGCTTTCCCGAAGACTACGACGGCATCGTCGCCGGCGCGCCGGCCAACTACTGGACGCACCTGCTTGCGAATTCCGTCTGGGACCTGCTGGCTGTCTCCGGAGAGAGCTACATTCCTCCCAAGAAACTCCCTGCGATCCAGGCCGCCGCGCTGGCCGCCTGCGACTCGCTCGACGGCTTGAAGGACGGCCTCATCGAGGACCCTTCCCGCTGCCATTTCGATCCTTCCGTCCTCCAGTGCCAGAGCGCCGAAACGGACGCTTGCCTCACCGCAGCGCAGGTGGCCGCTCTGAAGAAGCTATACGCAGGCGGGGTCTTCCCCGGCTACGCGCCCGGCGGCGAGGCTGAGTCCGGCGGCTGGCAACTGTGGATCACCGGCCCGGCCCCCGAGAAGAGCCTGATGTTCGCTTTCGGGACGCAGTTCTACAAGTACATGATGTTCGGCGACGCGGCGTGGGACTACCACACCTTCGACGCCGATCGCGATACGAAGGCCGGTGACGAGAAACTGGCGGCCATTCTGAACGCGACCGATCCCGACTTGAGCCGCTTCCGAGCGCGCGGGGGCAAGCTCATCCTCTATCACGGCTGGAGCGACGCGGCGATCGCTCCGCGGAACGCCATCGACTACTACGAGAGCGTCCTGTCGAAAGCGGGCGCGCGCGACGCGCGGGGCTTCGTGCGGCTGTTCATGGCGCCCGGAATGCAGCACTGTTTCGGCGGCTCCGGGCCGAACAGCTTCGGCCAGTTCGGCGGAGCCGCGGGCGATGCGGACCACGACGTCGGCGCCGCCGTCGAGCGCTGGGTCGAGAACGGCATCGCGCCGGAGCGGATCGTCGCCACGAAGCACAAGAACGATCTCGACCCCAAGAGCGAGGTGCTGCGCACCCGGCCCCTGTGCGCGTATCCGTCGGTGGCGCACTACAAGGGCACTGGCAGCGTGGACGACGCCGCGAACTTCGTCTGCGCTGAGCCCGCGGTGGGCGGCCAGAAGTAGAGGCGCCGCCAGGAGGCGGCTGGCGCGCCTCCCGCGTCGAGCGGCGTGACCGCGCCGCGCCCCCCTACCGGGGAATCACCGGCAGCACCAGCGTCGACGGATGCGCGGCGTCGTGGTAAACCTTCTGCTGCGCCTTCAGCATGCGCGTGGCCCCCATCGCCGGCTCGCCGGTGTTCAGATTGCGGTCGAAGCGCGGGAAGTTGCTGCTCGATATCGCCAGCCGGATGCGGTGGCCGGCCTTGAACAGGTTACTGGTCGCCCACAGGTCGATGTCGTACTCGTAAACCTTCCCGGGTTCGATCGGCTCGGCCTTCGTTGTCGAATTGCGGTAGCGCGCCCGCACGATGCCGTCCGTGATCAGCCGCGAATAGCCCGATGGCTCGACGTCGGTGAGCATGGCCGTGAAATCGGTGTCCACCGCGGAGCTCTCCGCGTAGAGCTTGGCATGAATGAACCCGGTCACCTCGAGGTCCTTTTCGAGTGGAGGCGTCGAGAACACCAGCACGTCGGGGCGGCCCTCGTTGGGCCGCTGGTCGAACGGGCCGCCCGGAAGCTGGCCACTGCAGCATAGGCGCCCGCCAATGGTCGGAACGGCGTTGGCCGGGTCGTACTCGTAGGCTTCCGCAGTCTCGTCCGCGGCCGGCGCGGCGGCGCTGAGCGCGCCGTGGCGCAAGTAGTAATTCGCGTATTGGGTGCGCGCCAGCGGGAACTCCTGCTCGTCGCGCCACGCATTCTCGCCCATCACGAAGATGCGGACAGGCGCGCCCGTGGCGTACTCGTTCTGAACGCCCTTGAGCGAGTAGTCCGCCCAGTGGACCAGGATCTCATTGAAGTCCATTACCGCCTGCTTGCCGAACACCCAGTCGCCGATTTTCCCTTCCGGGGAAGTATAAACGTGCCCCCAGGGGCCGAGCAGCAGGCGCTGGCCGGCCGCCGCCGGCGAGGCGCGGCGCATTCCCATGAAGTTCTGAATCGTCCCCTTCAGAAACAGGTCGTACCAGCCGCCGGAGTGGAGCGCCTTCACGGTGATCTCGCTGTAGTGGTCGGAAATCTTCCACGGCCTCCAGTACTCGTCATCCCGCTCGTGCGCCACCCAGTCGCGGAAGTAGGGAGCCACGCCCGCGCCCGGCAGCGCGACCAGGCGGTAGGACTCTATCGGAAGCTGTGTCACCCAGCTTTTTGCGTCCCCCGTCTCCGCCACCTGCCGTGTCACCGTGTCCACAGCCAGCCCGCTGGCCCAGGAGGCGGTGAACCACTGCATCAGCGCCCCGCTCTGATAGGTCCAGCCTTCGTAGTATTCCGACGCCGTGACGTAAGGGAAGATCGAAACCAGGTGCGGCGGCCTGGCGATGGACGCCAGCATCTGCGTCGCGCCGACGTAGGAGCCGCCGAACATCCCCACCTGCCCGTTCGAGTACGGTAGCGCCGCGGCCCACTCCACCGTGTCGTACCCGTCCTGGCTCTCGAACCGAAACGGATAGAAAGTCCCCTGCGACTGGTACCGGCCGCGCGTGTCCTGGATGATGACCACGTAGCCGTGCGAGGCGGTGTCCACGTTGTTCCCCGAGCCATTCGTCCGGTTGTACGGCGTGCGCTGTAAGATCACCGGGAACTTGCCGTCCGCCAGCGGCCGGTAAACGTCGGCCATCAGCACCACGCCGTCGCGCATCTTGGCCGGCACGTTGTTTTCGATCTTCACCTGGTAGGGCTGCGCCCAGGCGCTCAAACAGACTGCGAACGACAGGATGGAGGAGCGAATCCGCATGCGTCGATTCTAGCGCAGTGGCTATTCCACCACGGCGTCGGCTTCGATCTCGACCAGCATCTCGGGATCGATCAGCCGGCGCACTTCGACCATGGTCGCGCAGGGGCGTATGTCGCCGAAGAACTCACGGTGGGCGCGCCCGATCTCCTGCCAGCGGGCGATATCGGTGACGAAAATACGCGTCCGAACTACGTCCCGCATCGCGGCCCCGGCTCGCGCCAGCACCGCTTCGATGTTGCGGAGGATCTGCGCGGTCTGCGCATACGCGTCGCCGGCGCCGGTCAGCTTTCCATCGGACCCGATCGCCGTGGTGCCCGTAACGAAGACCTGGTTGCCCACGCGCACGGCGCGCGAGTAGCCCACCACAGGCTCCCAGGGGCTATTCGTCGAGTAGTTGTGTCGTGACATCGCTCAGAACACCAGCACCTTGTCCGCCTCCGCGGTCCAGCGCGCCAGTTCGTCGAGCGAACTGCGGTGGGCGCAGTCGATGAGCGCGTCCTCGGGAATGCCCCTGCGATCCAGGCACGTGCGGCAGACCGCGACTCTGCGATGGCCGGCCGAAAAACGCGTCAGCATCCAGGGGATGTCGTCCCGGCCCTCGGGCACCGTCAGGCCGCGCACGGCGGAATGGACCGCGTCGCCGATGAGAAACACGTTCACCGTATTGTCCTCGCCGGCGGCCAGCGCCGTCGCCAGCCGCAGCGCGTTGTAGTTGCGTTCGGACTGGTACGGGTGGTCGTTAAGGACGAACAGCACCGTCATCGCCCGCTCACCGGCCACAAGGGTTGACGGGGTTGCCGAGGCACTGGTTCTCGGCTTTCCAGCGCATGGCCGCGTAGATGCGCGTGCGGCCGCTCGGATGGTCGTAGAAAAGGAACTCCTCGATCGGCGTGGGATCGAGTTTGCGGTATTCGCCCAGCATCACGTCCACCTCCGCCTCGCCGTCGGGTTGGCGGGCGGTGTTGAGCCCGAACATGTCGGCTTCGTACTCATCCGTTCGCGACAGCGTGTTCATGACGGGCGTGGCGACGAAGAACAGGATCGACAGGATCAGCATCGCCAGCGGCAGAACCGCCGGATCGCACACGTCGCGAATTCCCCACCCGGCGCCCCAGCGTCCCAGCGACCAGGAGAGCCCCCAGCGCAACAGCGTGAAGAACACCACTGTGAGGATGGTCAGAAAGGCCATGAACTTGTACACGTGGTTGAGCACGTAGTGCCCCATCTCGTGGCCCATCACCCCAAGGACGCCCTGAGGCGAGCAGCGGTTGAGCAGGTTGTCGTTGAGCGTGATGCGCTCCGTGCCGAGGAAGCCGCTGACGTTGGCGCTCACGCGCTTGCTTTGCCGCGAGGCATCCACCTCGTACACGTCGCTAGCCTGAATTCCGTTCTGCCGCGCCAGCCGCAGGATCGGCTCCCGGATCCGGGCGTCCTTGAGCAGCGTGTACTTGTTGAACATGGGCGCCACGAAGACCGGATAGATGAGCTGGAAAAACATCATGAACACCAGCGTCACCACGGCCCCCCAGATGTGCCAGGTTCGGGGCAGACGGCGGATGACGCCGAACAGCGCCACCACCATCAGGCCGCTCAGCACGATGCTGATCCCGAGGCCTTTCGATTGGTCCACGAACCAGGCTCCGAAGGTCTGGTTCATGAGCCCGTACTGGCGCTCGCGGAGGAACCCTTCGTAGACTGTCATGGGAAAGCCAAGCACGAACAGAGCGATCGAAAACTCGGCCCAGTAGAGCCACGTCGCCAGCGGCTTCCGGGGCGCGATGCGCTCGGCGAGTTCGCGCATACGGCGCGAGAGTCCCGCCGCCAGCAGCAGGATCGACATGGCGGCGCCATAGAGGAAGTCCCACAGGATGAGCCAGTAGCCCCCCTCGAAATAGGAGTCGGAGCGGCCCTTCTCGGCGGGGGTCTGCGTCGCCAGATAAGCCCTGGTTGCGGTCTCGGCGTTGAATCCCGGACCGGCCTCGGCGCCCGGTGGGATCTTGAGTACAGGGGCCGCTGGCGGCGTCTGGGCTACCAGCAGCATCGACACTGCGAGCAGGGTCACAAGCAATCGGAAGGCCATGACCAGAGCATAACGCAGCCCGCCGCGCGCCGGGTTCCATCATTAAGCGGTCCCGATTCTGCGAACGTTTTCGGCTCCCCGTTCGTCTACTTAAGAGACAGCAGTCGTACCCGAAATAGTGGGTGAATTGTTTCAATTGGGTGAACTCCTATGACCGCCATGTCAAAACTTGAACAGCTCCGCGCCAGGACGGATCGGGAACTGGTCGCACTCATCGATCGCGAACTGGACCGCGGCATCGAGCGCGCGCGCTCCGCGGACCGCTGCTGGGCAGACGCTGAAAAGGTGGGCGCGGAGGCCCGCAAACTCCTGCCGAAGGTCTACAACCTCGGCGAGCGGACGCGATTGCAGCGCAAGTTGGACCAACTCCTCATGACGATGGGCGAGATCGCGATGTCCGAGAGGCCGGGCCTGCGGGCCGCCGCCGGGTGAAGCCTCTTCTCAGTCTTCCACTTGAACAGCCGCCAGGGCCGGCGTTCTGATCCGCGATCCCACAAAGCTGTACCAGGCGATGAACACGTAGCAGCCAGCGGCACCAGCATCGCCATCGCCATGCTCCGCGTCGCGTCCGAGATCAGTCCCATGATCGGCGTGAAGACCGCGCCGCCGACGATCGCCATGATCAGCAGCGAGCCGCCGATCTTCGTGTTCGGCCCCAGCCCCTTGATCCCCAGCGCGAAGATGGTCGGGAACATCAGGGACATGAAGAAGCTGGTCAGGAAGATCGCCCACAGTCCGATCCAGCCGGGCAGCAGCACGCCGACCGCCACCAGGCACACGTTGATCACGGCGAATACGCCCATCAGCAGGCTCGGACGGACGAACTTCATCACGTAGGTCGATGAGAACCGGCCGATGCAGAAAGCCACCAGCGTCCCGCTCAGGAAGTAGCCCGCGACTTTCTCGGGCTGGTGCGTGTACTCCTGGATGTACTGGATGAAGTAGCTCCAGGTGCCCACCTGCGCGCCCACATAGAAGAACTGCGCGATGACCGCCGTCACGTAGTGCGGAAACCGGAATAGCTCGCGGAACCCGCGTCCCGAGGCGGTTTCGGCGGCGCCGCTCGCCGCGCCACCTGCGGGAACTTCGTCCGCATGATCAGCAGCGCCAGCACGAAGACGACGCAGGCCAGCACCATGTAAGGCCGGATGACCCGCAGCGTCTCGTGATGCAGGTAGGCCTGGTAGGTTGCCGGCGGCCTTCATCGCGGCCACCTGCTGTTTGTCGAGCTCGACTCCGGAGAAGATGAACACCGTTCCGATCAGCGCGCCGCTGATCGCGCCCAGGGGATTGAACGCCTGCGAGAAGTTCAGCCGGCGTTCCGAACTGGCCGGATCGCCCAATTGCGCGATGAACGGGTTCGCGCCCGTTTCCAGGAATCCCAGCCCGGCGGCGATCACGAACAGCGCCAGCAGGAAGAAGCCGTACTGGCCGACAATCGCGGCCGGCCAGAACAGCAGGGTCCCGGCGACGTAGAGGAACAGCCCCACCACCAGCCCGAACTTGTAGCCCCGCCGTCGCATGATCAGCGCCGCCGGCATGGACAGGGCGAAGTATCCCATGTAGAAAGCCGACTGGATCAGCCCCGCCTTGAGACGCGTGATCTCGAACGACTTCATGAACTGCCGGATCAGCACGTCGTTCAGGTTGTGGGGGATCGCCCACAGAAAGAACAGCGCCGTCACCAGCAGGAACGGAATCAGATGTTGCCGCGGAACCAGCTTATGATCGGTGGTCATGGAATCCCTTCCAGCCATCGGCTGTCAGCCTTCAGCCCCTGGCCCGCGGCCGAAAGCTGAAAGCTGACGGCTGACAGCTAGCAGCCCAGCCCGTGCTCGGTGCCGCAGATGTTCACGGCCAGCCCCAGATCGCGGAACATGGCCGCCTTCGCGGCCAGCCCGCGGTTGGCGGCCTCGGCGTCGGGCGCGTAGACAACCTGGATGTGGTTCGACTTGTGCTGCGCCATCAACTGGTCGCGGCCCACGCCGTAGGTGACCGCGTGCATCATCGGCCACTGCGGCGTGGTGGTCTTCCAGCGTCGCTCCGTTTCCGCCTCGGGCAACTCGACCACCTTCCCGCGCCCGATATCCACCTTCAGCGCGCCCGGCTCCACATACACGCGGCTCCACACGATTTCGCCCGGCTTGCTCACGCCCTTGACGGTGCCGCCGCCCAGCCGGAAGTACATGGGGGGCTGGCGCTCGCTGACCGAGCCGGCATAGCCGCCGATCAGGTGCGCCGGCGGAACCGCGCCGGAGATCTCGAAGACCCACACGAACTGGCCCTCGAAGTCCTCGCCGTAGCGAACATCGTGCAGCGTGGTTTCCGGGGCAAAGCCCAGCTCCGTCCAGATGCGGTTGGTGACCAGCGCGTCCAGACCGGCGCACTCGTCCACCTCGTTGAAGTGTGGAAGGGGCTGGCCCGGGTAGAGTACGCGGCCGTTGCCGCGCGCGCGCACCGGAGGCCGGTCGGTGTTGTTCAGCAGCCCTTCGGCCAGGTCCGACGCCGGAACCAGGTCCTTCAGCCCCTGCTGGTATTGGATTCCGATCACGTCGCAGCCGAAGTCGTCGGCGATGCGCAGGGCCGCGATGTACATCTTGCACTGCTCGATGATCTGCCCGTCGGTCAGGTCGGTCTCCGAGTTCGGACCCGGTGAGGAAGCGCATGCCCTTGGCGTCCAGCCAGGCGCGCACGGCCTTGGCCTCGTCGTCCGGAGTGGCCAGCATCTCGGCATACAGCGCCGACTGGCTCAGCCGCTCCTTTGCCCACTCCCAGCGGCATCAGGTACGAGTCTTCGATGATGCCGTTGTACATCCCCATGCAGCCCTCGTCGAAAACGCCGAGAATGGCCTTGTTGCGCTTCAGGCTCGCTGCAGCCGCGCTGCCGATCCGCTCCGCCTCGGCCGGAAGCCGGAAGCTCGCTAGCGGGCGAACGTGGCTGATATCGTGTACCACCTGCTCGCCCCGCAGCCACTTGCGCAAGCCATTCAGGAAGAACTCGTCGCTGAAGTCCAGGCTCCACAGCGTGCTGAACGGCGTGCCGGCTTTTGTGAGGCAGGCATTCAGATTCAACATGCCGACCAGGCCCGGCCACTCGCCGCTCCAGTTGGCGACCGTGAGGATCGGTCCCTTGTGCGTCACCAGGCCGGTGAGAACCTGGTGGCTGTACTGCCACACCGCTTCGCAGACGACCAGCGGCGCTTCCGGCGGGAGGTTCCGGAACACCTCGATCCCCTGCTTCTGGCTGCCGATGAAGCCGTGCTTCAACGCCGGGTCGTAAGCGTGGCCGCGTTCGATGTCGCGGCCTTCGCGGCGCACGGCCGCCATGACCGCCTCCTCCACTTTCGCCTGGGCCGCCCAGCAATTCTGGTTCGCCGAAAGCCGCAGATCTCCGTTGGCAATCAAGTAAATCGGTTCGGGCATTGTCATCTCCTCGGCTACCTATCATAGCGAGTCGAGTAACCTGCCGCCGGGCGAGGCACGTCATTTCATTTGGAGAAAAAGTAATGCGACTCCTGATTCTGGCGGGACTCGCCACCGCCCTTGCAAGCCCCGCGCAGCAGCAGGCGCCGGCGCCGCCGATCGTGATTCCGGCCGGAACCAAAGTCGCAGTGGCGCTGACCGGCCCGGTGTGGGCCAAGTCGGTCCAGCTTGGCGACAGCGTTTATGCGGAGACCGCCTTTCCCGTCACGGTCGACAACCGGATGGCCATCCCTCCGCGCACGTATGTGAAGGGCCAGATCGACATCATGACCCTGCCGCGCACGCTCTCCGGCCATGCCGAATTCCGCATCGGCTTCACGCAGGTTGTCTTCGCGGACGGCTCGGCTGTCGACCTGTCCGGCGGCGCCATGGCCACGGTCAATGTGCAGGTCAGCTCCCGAAGCGACGTCGTTCTGGACAACGGCACCCAATTCGAGATGATCCTCGAACGCCCGCTCACGTTGGATGCGGACAAGATCGCCGCCGCCGTCCGCCAGTCCAAGCCCTCAAGACTTGTCCAATGGAAGTCGGCCACGCGATGCCGTCCTACCCCTGCCACTCCGGGAACGTCGGACACGGTCATCCCGGGCACGCCCGGCACGCCATCGACGGTAATCTCCGGCACTCCAGGCACGGCGGAGGTGCCTTGCCCCGGCCCTCCGGCGGTGGTCAGCCAGCCGGTCGCTCACAAGGAATCGTTTGCCGTGAGCGGCGCCGTGCAGGTCGCCGGACAGGAACTGGCGGCCGGAAGCTATGAAGCCACCTGGGAAGGACTGGGGCCGGTCGCCGAGGTGCGCATCCTTCGGAAGTCGAAGGTGGTCGCCACGGTCCAGGCCCGGGTGGTGGCTCTGGGCAAGAAGGCCTCCGACACCGCATACTCACCGGTCCGCAACCCGGACGGCTCGTTCGCGTTGGGCTCGCTCCAGTTTGCGGGCCAGACCTTCGGTCTGCGCTTCGACCAATAGGAGGAGAGAAGATCATGCGGCTGATCGCCATAGCGGGATTTGCAGGCGCGTTGGGATGCCTCGCCCAGGCCCAACTTGTCACCGTCCCGGCGGGATCGAAGATTTCCCTGAAACTGACCAGCGCTCTGTCCACCAGGACGTCCCGGCCCGGGGATGCCGTGCGCGCGGAGACGGCCTTTCCGGTGGCGGTCGGCGGCAATGTGGCGATCCCCACCGGCACATACGTCGAGGGCGCCATCGACAAAGTAAGGCGCAGCGGCCGTAAGGCAGGGTTCGACGTGCACTTCGCGCGCCTCATCTTCGCCAACGGGTACACGGTCCCGCTTACGGGCTCGAGCACCGTGCCGGGCGCCCCTGCCTCTGGCGTGGCCGCAGGTCCAGCGCCCCCGGACGCAGCGCCGGCCGGGATGGCCAGCCACCTCCAGGCGGAACCTGGGCTGACCCCGCCGCCATCGGTGGGGCCCAGCAAGGGGCTCATCATCGGGATCGGGGCCACCGCTGCCGCCACTGCAATCGTCACCGCAGTCCTGCTGGGCCGCCGCGGCGGCGGATTGTACCTGGACGCCGGCTCGGCGCTCGAGATGGTGCTGACGAGTCCCCTCCCGCTCGATGCGGCTAAGCTGTCCGCGGGTGCGGCGGGTGCGACACCATAGCCATAAACCGCGCCACTTCCGGCCAAACGGCGCAGCGTGCGATTTGGCAGCATGCGGCGGTGCGGGACGACTGCGGGTCTTGCGCTGACTCACCCCTCCCGCAGCAGGCGGGGCAAGGGTTCGGCGCCGGCGCCGTTGGCCCCGGCCGGGGGAGTCGTCTCCTCCTCGGGCACCCGGTCGCCTTCGCCGGGCGCCAGGAAAAGATTCGACTCCACGTCATGCTGGCGCGTGTACAGCTCCCAATAGCGGCCGCGCTGCGCCAGCAGATCTTCATGTTTCCCGCGCTCCACAATGTGGCCGGCCTCCACCACCAGGATCTGGTCGGCGCGCCGGATCGTCGATAGCCGGTGCGCGATGACGAAGGTGGTGCGCCCCTGCATCAGGTGGGCCAGGCCGCCTGGATGGCGGCCTCGGATTCCGAGTCCAGGCTCGAAGTCGCCTCGTCCAGGATCAGGATGCGCGGATCGGCCAGAATGGCGCGGGCGATCGAGACGCGCTGGCGCTGGCCGCCCGAGAGCTTCACGCCGCGCTCGCCCACGATGGTGTCGTACTTGTTCTCGAACCCCTCGGCGAACTCGTCCACGCGCGCGATGCGGCAGGCGTCCAGGATTTCCTCTGCGGTGGCGTCCGGGCGCGCGAAAGCCACGTTCTCGCGGATGGTGCCGTCGAACAGAAACGTGTCCTGCAGAACCACGCCCAGCCGTGTGCGGTAAGAATCGAGGCGCACCGTGCACAGGTCCGTGCCGTCGACCCGAATCGTGCCCGCCGCGGGCCGGTAGAACGCCGCGACCAGGCCGATGATGGTGGACTTGCCCGAACCCGACGAGCCCACCAGCGCGGTCACCGTGCCAGGTTGCGCCTCGAACGAGATGCCGTGCAGGACGGGCTTGCCGGCATCGTAGGCGAACGAAACGTCCTCGAACGCGACGTGGCCGCGGATCTCCTCCGGGGCGGCGGTGCGCGCCGGGTCCTCGTCCTCGGGCCGCTCCCGCAGCACTTCCCGCGTGCGCTCCAGGCCCGCCAGGGCTTCGGTGAGCTGCGTGCCGATGCCCACGATCTGGAAGACCGGCGCCACCAGGAACGCCAGAAACGCCGTGAAGGTCATGAAACTGCCGAGCGTGAGCGTGCCGGCCAGAATCTGCCGCGCGCCCAGGTACATCACCAGTGCGCCCACGACGCCCATCAGGACCGTTGCCGAAAGGCCCATCAGCGACGTGGCGGTGAGGGACTGCATGACGTTGTCGAGCAGGCGCTGAACCCCGCGAGGAGAACACCGCCGCCTCGCGCTCCTCCGCGTGGTAGCCCTTGATGACGCGCACGCCGCCCAGCGATTCGGTCAGCCGGCCGGTGACTTCCGCGTTGATCTTGCCGCGCTCGCGGAAGATCGGCCGGATGGTGCGGAACGCCCTCCGCAGGAACAGCATGAACACGCGCAGAATGCACGAAGGCCATGCCGGTGAGCGCCGGGCTGATGCGCAGCAGCACTACCAGCGCGATCACCGCGGTCACGATGCCGCCGATAAACTCGACCAGGCCGGTGCCGACCAGGTTGCGCACGCCTTCGACGTCGGTCATGATGCGCGAGACCAGCACGCCGGTCTTGTTGGCATCGTAATAGGCGACCGGCAGGCGGCCCACGTGCGCCTGCACCTTGCGGCGCAGTTCGGCGATCATCCGCTGCGCCGCCTTCGAGAGCAGTTGGGTCAGCGTGAACGAGGTCGACGCCCTGAATCGCCGTGGCGCACAGCACCGCCAGGACCAAAGGGGTAAGCATCGCCGCGTGCCGTTTCCCGATGACGTCGTCGATGAGGAACTTGGTGGAGGCGGGCAGCACCAGGCCGGCCGACGCGATTGATTCCGATCAGCACCAAGCCGAGCGCCAGGTGCCAGCGCCGCGGGCGCATGAGCTCCCAGATATGGGGAAGAAGAGTTCGCAGAGGTTCGGAGGGCACCTTAACTTGATGTTCGCACGCGGAGCCTCCGACGCGCGTCGCTACCGGAGTCTACTTCCCGCCCAGGTGTCGCTGCATCCTCTCCACCCAGTCCTTCTGAAACTCCGGTTCCACCGTCTGCGCCAGCGCCAGCGCTTTCCGATACGCCGCCCGCGCCTCGTCCGGCCGCTTCAGCACCATCAGGACATCGCCCAGCGCCGCCTGCGCCTGCACCACGTCGGGATCGGCCGCCACCGCCTCCTGGGCCGCAGCCAGCGCCTGCTCGACGTGTCGCCCGCGCAGCAGATCTCCCGCCTGCTGCGCGTGGCTCAGCGCCGAGGCCCGGCCCACCTGGAAGCGCCCGTCGAACACGAAAACCCCGTGGTCGATCACCGCCGCCGGACTCCGGTCCTGGAACTGGCGGTACGGATTCAGCCCGGGCGGCCAGCCCTCGCCTCCCGAAAGCGTTCCCAGGCTGATGAACACCGGCCCGTCGATCACGGGCGGCACATCCGAAGGTTCGTCCAGCCACTGCGTATCGAGCGTCGGCAGCGTCTTGCAGGGAATTCCGTAAGCGTTCGGCGGGACGACCCCGCCCGCGAAGTAGGCGAACCAGCAGTCCTTCACCCCGCGCGCGTCCACGTACTTCTTGACGCTCTTGAGCTGTTGCGCCCAGTCCGTGTTCGAATCGCTCAAGTACCGGTAGGTGTTCGACGGCCCGCCCCACAGTTCGTTCGCGTAGGCCATGTAGTTGGGGAAGCACGCGGCCGACGAAGCGACGTGGGCCACCAGCAGCGCGCCCGCCACGTACGCCCAGCGCCGGTTCTGGCGGATCAAGGCCCACGCCGCGCCCGCCGCCAGCACCGAAAAGAACACGTACAGCGGCAGGATATGCCGCAGGCCGATGTTGAGCCCCGAGCTCATCGCCACCGCCAGATGAAACAGCGGCGGAACGGTCAGGAACAGGATTTCCCGTCCGCCCTTCAGCCTCCGCATCGCGATCGCCCCCGCTGCCAGCAGCAGAAAACCCAGCAGCGCCAGCGTCGACTTCACCGCGAACGCTACCGGAAAGTAGAACCAGACGCCGTTCGAATAGACCTTGCCGAAGATGTAACTCGGGAACCATGCCGCCAGTCCGCGTACATCCGTCAGACCGTAGAGATAGGACTCCGGCAGCACGTGCCATTGGGCCAGCAGCGAGATGCCCTTGGCCTCGATGGGCTTCAACTGCTGCACGTACCCGGCCAGCGGCGGCGCCAGGCCCCAACCGGCCGGCCGCGCTTTGTACCGGAACCCGTAGCACGCCCACAAAACAACCACCGCGATCAGGCCCGCCCCCGCCAGCGGTCCAATCAGCTTCAGCGCTCGCTTGCCGGCCGCGGCCGCGCGATCGCCGAAGCCGCCTTCTCCACGGCTCACCAGCGCTTCGCACACCAGGAGCAGCGCCAGGATGGGGAAGACCAGAATGCCGGTGTGCTTGGCGGCGAGCGCGGCTCCCGCCGCCACCCCCGTGAGCGCCAGCCGCCAGACCGATGGGGCCTTCACGTAGCGGTAGAACGCGTAGACCGTCGCGAACATGCCGAAGGAAAGCGCGACGTCGGTAGTGACGTACGCCCCGTGCGCCAGCAGGTTCGGCTCGAACACCAGCAGCGTGAGGGCCAGCAACCCCGCGCCGGTCCCGAACATCTCGCGGGCTGCCAGGAACACCACCGCCAGCAACGCCAGCGCGAAGAGGGACGCCGCGGTGCGCGTGCGCGCCAGGATCGTGTCCGGGTCGTTGCCGTAGAGGAATTCCCGGCCGTCCAGGAATGCCTCTGTCTTGAAGTAGCGATTGCGCAACTTCGGAACGTTGAGCTTCAAGGGCAGCAGCGGCACGGTCGCCACCAGCTTGACCAGGGGCGGATGTTCCGGATTCAACCCAAAATCGCCCCGCACCCACGACATGTAACCCGCGAAGATGTGATCGCCCTCGTCCCAGGTCTGCGAAGTCCGCCGCACCGATAACCAGAGTTGAAGAATGAAGACCGCCATCAGACACGCCACGCCGGCCGCCACCAATCCGCGGCGCCGTTTCCCCGATGTTACGAGCAAGTTTCCTCCGTTCAAAGTCCGACTTACCGAGTATACGCGCCACTCCCGCGCCGTGTTCCCATTGGGGATCCACCCGCGCCGGGAATCGGCCCACAGCCGGGAGGTAAGATGGAGCTTCCGGCTTACGTCGCAGTCCACGGACCCGCAGGAGGGCCCCTGTTTGAGTAATGAACTCGATTTGTACTTCCGGGAGCTCGCACGCGCGCTCGAGGAAGTGAAATGCACCGGCCCGCGCGGCGAGCCCCTCAGCCGCGCCGAGGCCTACGACCGCGCGCTGGCCATTTCGCTGGAAGCCACCGGACGCGGAAACAAGCTGATGTTCATCGGCAACGGCGGCTCGGCGGCCATTGCGGGTCACATGGCGATCGACTTCACCAAGAACGGCGGTATGCCCGCGCTTTGCTTCAACGATGGCGCGGCTCTCACCTGCCTGGGGAACGACTTCGGCTACCAGGAAGTGTTCGCACGCCAGATCGGCTTCCACGCCCGCCCTCGAGACGTTCTCTACGCCATCTCCAGCTCCGGCCGGTCCCCAAACATGCTGCGTGCGGTGGAGGAAGCCCGGAGGCTCGACTGCCCGGTCATCACTTTGAGCGGTTTTCGCGCAGACAACCCGCTGCGCACGCTGGGCGACTTGAATTTCTACGTGGCGCTCGAAGAATACGGCCTCGTCGAGGTCGCGCACACCGCCCTTATCCACGCCGTGGTAGACCTGAAGATCGGGCGCGCCCTGCGCGTGCGGCCATGATCATCACCAAAACCCCGTGCCGCTTGAGCTTCGCCGGCGGCGGCAGCGACATTGCGAGCTACTACCGCGAGCACGGCGGCGCTGTCGTAAGCGTTACGATCGACAAGTACGTCTACCTTACCCTCCAGCAGCGTTTCGACCGCAGCATCCGCATCGGCTACTCGCGCACCGAGGAAGTCCAGCGCGTGGACGACATCCAGCATCCGCTGGTCCGCCACTGCCTGAAGCTCCTCGGCCCTTCGCAGGGTATCGAGATCACCTCGCACGCCGACATTCCCTCGCGCGGGAGCGGTCTGGGTTCTTCGAGTTCCTTCACCGTGGGGCTCCTGAATGGCCTCCACGCATACCAGGGTCGGCCACGTCGCCCCGCAGGAGTTGGCCGAGCGCGCTTGCCACGTGGAGATCGACCTCTGCCAAGACCCTATCGGCAAGCAGGACCAGTTCGCCGCCGCCTTCGGCGATTTGCGCATGTACCGCTTCCACCAGGATGGCTCGGTTAGTGTGGAGCCGCTGATCTGCTCTTTGGCCACCCTAGAGAGACTGCAACGCAGCCTGCTCATGTTCTACACCGGCATGACGCGTAGCGCCTCCGACATCTTGACCGAGCAGACACAAGCGCTGGGCAGCCGGCAGGATGCGATCGCCCGGATGCACCGCATGGTGCAGCACGCCCACGCCCTGCGGCGCGAGATCGAAAACGGCAATCCCGACGGCGTGGGCGAGATTCTCCACGAGAGCTGGCTCCTCAAGCGCGGCCTCACCGGCGGCATCTCGAACCCGGCGATCGACGGATGGTACGAGGCTGCGCGCGCGGCGGGCGCGGCGGGCGGCAAGATTCTCGGCGCCGGCGGCGGTGGGTTCCTGCTGCTCTGCGTGCGGCCGGAACGGCAGGCGGAGGTGAAAGCCGCCCTCAAGGAGCTGCGCCGCGTTCCCTTCCGCTTTGAGCGCGAAGGCAGCAAGGTCATCTTCTACAATCCAACCACGCTCGATGCCGAGAGCGAAGAGCGCGAGAGCGAAGAACGGCAGAGTGCAAAGTGCTCCGGACTATAGGCCGGGAAGGAACGGGAACGTGAAGGCGGTCATACTGGCCGGAGGCAAGGGTTCCCGGCTGGCCGCGCGCACCAATGGCCTTCCCAAGCCGCTGGTGCCCGTGGACGGCAAACCGCTGCTGGCCTATCAGCTCGAACTGCTGGCGCGCAGTGGCGTGGGGCAGGTGACGCTGCTGTGCGGGTACGGCTGCGAGCGCATACGCGCCTTCTGCGGCGCGGGTTCGCTTTGGGGCCTCGATCTTCGCTGCGTCGAAGAGCAGCGCGCGCTCGGTACGGCCGGTGCGGTGATTGCCGCGCTGGGCGAGCTGCCGGAAGAGTTCTTCGTCCTTTACGGCGACACGATGCTCAACGTCGACCTGGCGCGTATGTTCCGCGCCCACGCCGCCAGCGGAGCGGAAGCCACCCTCTTCCTGCATCCCAACGAGCACCCCCGGGACTCCGACCTGGTCGAGTGCGACGAGCACGGACGCATCCAGGCCATTCACGGCTATCCGCATCCGCAGGGCGCGTTGCTGCCCAACCTGGTGAACGCCGCGCTCTACGTGCTCCGGCGCTCCGCGCTCCGCGGCTTCACCGTGCCGGATGCGCCGCTCGATTTCGCGAGACACGTCTTCCCCCGAATGCTCCGGGAAGGGGTGCATCTGCATGGTTATCGCAGCCCCGAGTACATCCAGGATGCGGGCACGCCCGCGCGCCTGGACCGCGTGGAGGCCGACGTCCGCTCGGGGCTGGTGGCGCGCGGAAGTCTCGCCGTGCAGCGTCCGGCGGTCTTTCTCGATCGCGACGGCACCATCAACCACGAGACGCCGTACATCACGCGTCCCGAACAGCTCCGGTTGTTGCCCGGAGCCGCCGAGGCCGTGCGCCTGATGCGCGCCGCCGGATATCGCATCGTGGTCGTCACCAACCAGCCGGTCATCGCCCGCGGAGACTGCTCCCCTGGCGAGCTGTTGCGCATCCACGACCACATGGAGACGGAGTTGAGCCGCGAAGGCGCGTTCCTCGACGGCATCTATTACTGCCCGCACCATCCCGACAAGGGCTTTGCCGGCGAGCGCGCCGAATTGAAGATGGAGTGCGAGTGCCGCAAGCCAGCCGGCGGCATGCTGCGCCGCGCCGCCCGCGAGCTGAACCTCGACCTCCCGGAGAGCTGGCTCGTCGGCGACCGCACCGGCGACGTCCAGGCCGCGCACAACAGCGGAATACGCTCGATACTTTTGCGCACCGGCGCGGGCGGTGCGACCAGTGCTACTCCGCCGCACCCGACTACGTCTTGGACGATCTGCTGGCTGCCGCCCGCTTCATTGCCGGCCAGAGCGCGGCAAGGGAAAGATAGCGGCATGCTCCTTTTCGCGATTCCGCTCGCCTTGGTGGCCGCGATCGGGGCCCTCTCTTCTACCGTCGTTCTGGTGCTGACCCTCATCGGCGCGCGCCGCTTCCACAGGATGGCTCGCGAACAGCGGCGGTTTGAAGCCACGCTCGGCGATGCGCAGCTTCCCTTCGTCTCGCTGCTCAAGCCTCTGCATGGGCCGGAGCCGCAATTGGAAGAGAACATCGAGAGCTTCTTCGCGCAGGACTACCCCGGCTTTGAGGTCATCTTTGCCGTGGACCAGGCGGACGACGCGGCTCTGCCCGTCGCACGCCGCGCGATGGCGCGCCACCCGGAGCGTCATTCGCAAATCGTCGTGCAGGGCGAGCCGCCCTGGCCCAACGCCCCGGCGTACTCCTTTTTCACCATGGCGAAGGTGGCGCGCTCGGACATCCTCGTCACCAGCGACAGCGACGTCAGGGTGGAGCGCGACTATCTGCGGCAGGTGGCGCCTCCGCTGCTCCACAGGAACACGGGCATGCTGACCTGCGTCTACCGCGGGCTCAACACCGGCGGCTTCTGGTCGCTGCTGGACGCCATCGGCATGAGCGTCGAGATGACCGCCGGGGTCATGATTGCCAATTGGATGGAGGGCATGAAGTTCGGCCTTGGCCCAACCATCGTGGTGCGGCGCGACGCGCTCGAGGCGATTGGGGGCTACGCCGCCACGGGAGAGTACTTCTCCAACGACTTCGTCATCGGCAGTTTCATCGCCGCGAAAGGATTTGACGTTGCGCTCTCGCGCCACGTAATTGCGCACGTGGTGCCGCCCATGACGTTCCGGCGCATGTGGCAGCGGCAGGTGCGCTGGGCCGGAGGCACCCGCCGCTCGCGGCCCCTGGGCCACCTCGGCACGGTCTTCGTCTTCGCCATGCCCGCCGGCATTCTGGCCGCGATCGCGGGAGCCATGCTGGGGCATCCCCTGGCTGGCGCGGCTGTCCTTGGTTGGGCCGCGCTCAATCGCATGATCGAATCGCTGGCCATCGGGTGGGGCGTAGCGCGCGACCGCGAGTGCCTGCGGCGCCCGTGGCTCTATCCCGTGCGCGATTTGCTGGGCTTCGCCGTGTGGGTCGCCAGCTACCTCCAGCGCCGCATGACCTGGCGCGACGGGAAGTTCGAGTTGATCGCGGATGGCCGCGTGCGGACGTGCGAACGCGACCGTAATGCGGCGACGGTGCGCCAGGCGTAAGGATCCGCGCGCGACTTCTTGCACCCGCCCCGCGCCTATCCCTCGGTGGTATATTGATTCTGCTTTGAGATTTCAGGCTCTGACGGCAACCCTCGCCCTTCTCGCCGGCGCCGGTTCGGCGGCGCGCGCCCAGAAAGTGGTCGCCGTGGACATCGACGCCATTGTCCACCCCATCACCGTCGAAATCGTCGGCCGGGCCATCGAGCAGGCCAGGCGCGAGAACGCCGCTCTCGTGCTCGTCCGCATCGATACGCCCGGCGGGCTGATGGATGCGATGCGCGAGATCATTCAGGAGATCGTCGCATCGCCCGTGCCCGTCGTCACGTACGTGACGCCGAGCGGCGGCCGCGCGGCCTCGGCGGGGTTCTTCATCCTGGAGGCGGCCGACGTGGCGGCCATGGCGCCCGCGACCAACACGGGCGCCTCCACGCCGGTTTCGATGTTCGGCGGCCAGATGGACCCGGCCATGGCGCACAAGGTGCAGAACGACGCCGCGGCCATGGTCCGCAGCATCGCAACCAAGCGCGGCCGCAACGCCGGACTGGCCGAGAAGACGGTCTACGATGCGCAAATCGTTCACCGACAAGGAAGCGCTCGACAGCGCTTTGATCGAGATCGTCGCCCCCAGCGAGGCGGACCTCTTCCGCCAGCTCGATGGCCGCGAAATCACGCGTTTCGATGGCAGAAAGCAGACTCTGCACCTGGCCGCGCCGCAGGTGGTCGAGTACAGTCCCACCTGGCGCGAGCGCTTCATGGCCGCCGTCGCCGACCCCAACCTGGCGTTCATTCTGCTCATCCTGGGCGCGCTGGGCATCTACGTCGAGTTCACCCACCCGGGCGTGATTGCGCCCGGCGTGTTCGGAGCGATCCTGGTGGTGGTCGGGCTCTCGGCGCTCTCCGTTCTGCCCATCAATTGGGGCGGCGCGGCGTTGATGGCGCTGGCGCTGGTGCTGTTCGCGCTCGAGGCGAAGTTCGCCACGCACGGCGTGCTGACTGCGGCCGGCGCTCTGGCCATGGTGCTGGGCGCGCTGATGCTGGTCCAGAGCCCGGCGCCCGAGCTCCGCATCCACCTCTCGACAGCGCTGGCGGTCGCCTTGCCCTTCGCCCTGGTGACCAGCTTCCTCTTGACGCTGGCCGTGCGGGCGCGCCTCGCCAAGGTGCAGACCGGCGCGGCGGGCATGGTGGACGAGATCGGCGTGGCGTACACCGCGCTGGCGCCCGAGGGAAAAGTCTTTATTCACGGTGAGTATTGGAACGCGGTGTCGAGCGCGCCGGTCGCGGCCGGCGCGCCGGTCAAGGTCAAGAGCGTCGAGCGGCTCGCCTTGAAAGTGGAACCGGTTTCTTCCGACCTCGGAGACCAACATGGATCCTAACTACTTGTGGATTATCCTCGGGATCGTCGTTCTGTTCGCGCTTTCCTGGATACGCATCCTGGCCGAGTACGAGCGAGGTGTGATCTTCCGCCTGGGTCGCCTGCAGCCCCAACCGAAAGGCCCCGGCATTTTCCTGGTCTTCCGGCCCCTGGACCGCATGGTGCGGATCTCGCTGCGGACCGAGACCCTCGAAGTGCCGTCGCAGGACGTCGTCACGCGCGACAACGTCACCGTCAAAGTGAACGCGGTGATTTACTTCCGGGTGATCGATCCCAATCGCGCCGTGACTCGATGTCACCAACTACCTCTACGCCACCTCGCAACTGGCGCAGACCACGCTGCGCAGCGTCCTGGGCGAAGTGGAGCTGGACGAGCTGCTGAGCCAGCGCGAGAAGCTCAACGTGAGGCTGCAATCGGTGCTCGACGAGCATACCGGCCCCTGGGGCGTGAAGGTGAGCATGGTCGAGGTCAAGCAGGTGGATCTGGCCGAGTCCATGATCCGCGCCATCGCGCGGCAGGCCGAGGCCGAGCGCGAACGGCGCGCCAAGATCATCCACGCCGAGGGCGAGTACACGGCGGCCGAGAAGCTGGCCATGGCGGCCGAGGTGATCCAGAAGCAGCCCGCCGCCATCCAGTTGCGCTACCTCCAGACGCTGGTCGAGATCGGGACCGAGAAGAACACCACTATCGTGTTCCCGCTCCCGCTCGATATAATCACGTCATTGGAGAAAGCGCTGGACAAGTACGCGCGAGGCTGAGGGAACCGGCGGCGCGCGGCAAGAACCGCGGCCCTGCGGCCTGCCACGCCGCAGGAGTGCAAGGAGAGCTGAAGCGATCACATTATGCCGAGGAATGAGGACGGCGAATTCGAGTTGGTGGTGGGCAACAAGCAGTTGCTCAGCATCGTCTTTATCCTGATGGTCGTGTTCGGGGTCGTTTTCTCGATGGGCTACTTCGTGGGCCGGGCGAACTCCGGTAGCGACACGCCCGCGCCGGGCGGCCAGCAGGCGGCCAACCAGACGGCGGGGCGCCCGCAGGCCGCCGGCGCCGAAAGCGGCGCCTCGTCCGCGCCCGAAGCGACTCCGGACGCATTCGCTTCCGCCGGGCGATGCCAAGGTGACCACACGGACCAGCCCCGGCGCCACGCCGGCCGGTTCCCCGGCGCCCCCTGCGCGCCGCGACGCCGCGACCCCGCCGCAACGCCGCACTCCCGCATCCGGCCGCATCGGCCTCCGCCGCCGCGAAGACGCCGCCGCCGCGGAGCAGCCCTCACCCGGGGCAGACCTACCTGCAAGTGGCCGCGGTGAAGAAGCCGCAAGCGGAGATGCTGGTCGATGTACTCAAGGAGAAGGGGTTCCGGGCGCTGACGGCACCGGTCGCTCCGGGCGGCGATTTGTACCGGGCCCTGGTGGGGCCGCTCCGGGACGCGTCGGAGACCGGCGCGCACCAAAGCCGACCTCGAAAACGCAGGCTTCAAGCCGATCGTCAAGAGATTCTGAGCCGTGTCACGCCGCCGCCCCGCCATCCCCGCGGCTGCCCGAGTGGCTCAGGAAGCCTCGGACGCACTTCGTTCCCGTACACGAGCTGAAGCGGGGGTTCCGCGCGCTCGAGCTGCACACGGTGTGCGAATCGGCGCGCTGCCCGAACCTTCACGAGTGCTTTCACCGCGGCACGGCGACGTTCATGATCCTGGGAAACCTCTGCACGCGCGGCTGCGGGTTCTGCTCGGTTCCGAAGGGCTCGCCCGCGAAGCAGGTCTTCGCGCTCGATCCCGCCGAACCGGCGAACGTTGCCCGCATGGCGGCCGCCATGCGCCTGCGCTACGTCGTGATCACGAGCGTAAATCGCGACGACCTGCCGGACGGCGGCTCCGCTCATTTTGCCGCGACCGTTCGCGAGGTGCGCCGCGAACTGCCCGCGGCCCGCATCGAAGTCCTGACGCCCGATTTTTGCGGCGACCTGGACGCCGTCGCGCGCGTGCTCGACGCCGGCCCCGACGTCTTCAACCACAACATGGAGACGGTGGCGCGCCTCTACCGCCGCGTGCGCCCGCAGGCGGATTACCGCCGCTCCCTCCGCGTGCTCGATTTCGCGCGGCGCTATCGCCCCGAAGCGCTGACGAAGTCGGGCCTGATGGCCGGGCTCGGCGAGCGGCCCGAGGAGGTCGAGCGGCTTCTTGGCGACCTGTACGGAGCGGGCGTCGGCGTGGTGACCATCGGCCAGTACCTGCGGCCCTCGCGGCGCAACCTGCCCGTGGCCGAGTATGTCGTGCCCGAACAGTTCGAGGCCTGGCGCGCGTACGGCGTGGCGGTAGGTTTCAAGATGGTCTTCAGCGGCCCGCTGGTGCGCAGTTCCTACATGGCGGAGGCCGTGAGCGAGCAAGCCCGGTGCTCCTGAACCTGCTGCTGGCCGGCGGCACGGCCCTCCTGTTGATTCTGACGTTCCCGAAGTTCGACTTCGCCTTCCTGGCGCCGTTCGCGCTGGCGCCTCTGCTGGTGGCGATAGCGCGCACGCGGGCGCGCGGCGGGCGCTTCCTCCTCGGCTGGACCGCCGGCATCCTCTACTGGGCCGGCGCCTGCTACTGGATCCACTTCGTGCTGGCGATGCACGGGGAGATGGCGGAGTGGGCCGCATGGCTGGGCTACGCCCTGTTCTGCCTGATCAAAGGACTCCACCTGGGAGTCTTCGCCTTTCTGTCCGGGTTCCTGCTTGCCCGCCGCGGGGCCGCGCTGACCGTGCCCGCGCTGTGGGTGGCCATCGAATGGACCCACACGCACCTGGGTTTCGCCTGGCTCGCTCTGGGCAACGCGGGCATCGGTATGTCCGTGCCGGCCCGCCTGGCGCCCTACACCGGCGTTTACGGCATCTCGTTCGCTTTCGCGCTGGCCGCGACCGTGCTGGCGCTGGCTGCGATGCGCCGTCCGCGTCTCGAGTTGGCCCCCGTGGCCGCGCTGCTGGGGATCGCGCTCCTGCCCGCGCTGCCGCCTCCGCAGCCAGGCAGGGAATCCGCCGTGCTCGTGCAGCCGAACGTCTCCGAGACCGCGGCCTGGACCGTGCAGTGGGTGCGCGACATGCAGGTCCGCCTTGACACGCTCACCTCCGGCACCGGCGCCAATCTGATCGTGTGGCCCGAAGCGCCGATGCCCGTCTATTACTACGAGGACCCGGACACCGCCGCGTGGGTCAATGAAGCCGCGCGCCAGAACGGCGCGTACCTCATCGTCAACGTCACCCCGCACGACGCCGCGGGGGCGCCGCTCAATTCGGCCCTTCTGGTGTCGCCCCAGGGCGTACCCGCGGGGCGCTACGACAAGATGCACCTGGTGCCGTTCGGCGAACGCGTGCCCTGGCCGTTCCACGGGCTGGTCGCCAAGGTCTCCACCGAGAGCGGCGACTTTGCGCCCGGCGCGCGGCAGGTGACGCTCGAAGCCGGTCCGCATCGCATCGGGGTCTTCGTCTGCTACGAATCCGTTTTCCCCGGTTTCGTGCGCCGTTTCGCGCGCGACGGCGCCGAGCTGCTGGTCAATATCTCGAACGACGGCTGGTACGGCAACACCGCGGCGCGCGAGCAGCATCTCGAGATCGTGCGCATGCGCGCGGCCGAGAACCGCCGCTGGATCCTGCGCGCCACCAACGACGGCATCACCGCCACTATAGACCCCGCCGGCCGCCTTTCCCGAAGCCTTCCGCCCTACATCCAGGGCGCGGCGAGCGCCGGCTACTCCTGGGTCGCCGCGACCACCTTCTACACACGCCACGGCGACTGGTTCGTGCTCCTCTGCGCCCTGATTGCATTGGCGGCGCTTGTGACGCGCTCTCTTGCTCGAAACCGCGCCATCTGAAGGCACCGGGGGGTAGCGTAGAGCAGGGGGATGGCCATCCAGAGGTCTCCTTCCGTGCGGCAGCGGCATGCCTCTGTTGGGAACCGGCGATAGCCGGGAAAGGTGGATGGCGCCACGCAGACGATCCCTCGCGGCCGACGCCACATGTCTGCGACGCAGGTTTTCGCTCCACAATGTGGACACTGCTCTGGCGTCACGGTGCTCCAATAGTCGAAGAAACCGATAGCGCACATCGCCTCGAAACCACGGAGCGGATCTAACTTCGCGGGCTAGCGTGGAGGAGGAAAGGACGCCTCGCCGCTCGGGCGGGCGTAAGAACTGGGCCGGTCTGTCGTCTCCGGGCGAAGTGGGTGAAGCGGGCTTCGCTCGCCCAGGCGCAACATTCCCGCCCGGTTCGGTTTATATATTGGTGGAGGTATTCATCTTGTTTCGCGGAACCATCTTCCTGGCCCTCGCCGCAACCGCATTCGCCCAGCCCGACGACCCCGACCGGCAGCGCCTGCATGGTGGTGGCGCTCCCTGGCTGGAACCAGCCCCATTCGCCCCGAGCTACGACCTCAGCCAACTCGACCCGCTCTTCACTGAGGCGGCCGCGGACGTTCCTCCGGGACTGGAGGCCTTGATCGTGCAGAACGGGCGGCTGCTCTATTGGAAACAGTTCGGCGTTTGGCCAGCCAACAGTCAGGTGGCCATCGCCTCGGGCACCAAGTGGTATTCGGGTGCGCTCATCATGTCCCTGGCCGATAGCGGCATTCTGTCGCTGGACGAGAGCGCGAGCAAGTACCTTCCGTATATGACCGGCGAGAAGGCCGGGATCACGATCCGTCAATTGATGAGCCACACGGCCGGCTTCCCCAGCGAGCTTGCTACGAACAATACCTGCGTGTCCGACCCGTCTACCACTCTGGACCTGTGCGCGCGCCTGCTCGCCAGGCTGCCGCTGGAGATCCCCGCCGGT
Source organism: Bryobacterales bacterium (assembly GCA_963710565.1). Classification (GTDB taxonomy): domain Bacteria; phylum Acidobacteriota; class Terriglobia; order Bryobacterales; family Bryobacteraceae; genus DASWZN01. The sequence continues at coordinate 88,960 of CAVQAN010000004.1, forward strand.
ACCGGCTTCATCTATAGCGGCGCCGATATGCAGATCGCGGGCCGGGTGGCGGAGGTGGCGGCGGGCAACGACTGGCAAACCCTGTTCCAGCAGCGAATCGCCGGACCGCTGGGGCTCACCGCTACCGACTATCAATACCAGGGTCCGACCCAAAATCCGCGCATCTCCGGCGGGGGCCGGTCAACGGTCAGCGACTACATGAGGCTTCTGACCATGATCCACCAGCGCGGCGTCTACAACGGCCAGCGGATTCTCTCCGCCCGTGCCATCGATGTCATGCTCAGCGATCAGACGCGTGGCGTCCCGATCATCGATTCGCCGTATCAGCAGTACGGCGATCTTGACCCGCAAGCGCCCATGAACCGCTACGGAATCGGCAACTGGCTACTGGATGTCGACAGCCAGAGTCGGTCCCTGCAGAACGGCAGCCAGGGAGCCTTCGGGTTCAGCCCGCTGATCGATGCGAGCCGCAATCTGCTGGTGGTGGTGGGGGTTCACAATCTGCTGGCGAACTTCGAACCTTACTACTACCGGATGACGAGCATTCTCCAAAGCGCGATTCCCGTGGCGTCACCGATTCCGCGAGGCGTCACCAACGGCGCCAGTGTCGAGTAGTGCGCTCTCCGAATCGGGATCGACGGCGTGCGGACAGCGGCCGTCTCCGTAGAGCCGGTACCCGGCTGCATCCAACCTCGGGATGGCGCACGCCTAACGTGCCGCGGCGAGCTTACCCTTCCTCCTCCAATCGCACCTTGCCCGCGAAGTGGCGGTAGAACCAGATCAGGGCTACGGACAAGCCGTAGGGCGAGGTCTGGGTGCTGGCGATGGTCAGGCCGAGGTGGGGGTCGGTGTTCGAGGGCAGCACGTAGGGATAGATGCCGAAGACGGCGCTGGTGAGCATGCCGGCGATGAAGGCGCAGCGAGAGCGAGATCCGGGCAGACCCAGCCCCAGAGGTAGGTGCTGAGGTTGTGGAGAACCAGGGGTTGGACCTGGAAGGTGGCCAGCGTGACGGCAGCGGCGATCAGGCGTCGGCCAGCGCTGGGGGAATCGCCGATGGGCAGAACGGCAGGGAGCACCCAACAGATCTCTTCGTGAACCGTGTCCATGTCGGGCGGCGCTTGATCGGGTCACTCACGAGTGAGAACGCGGCCGTAGAGCGCGTCGCTGATTTGGTTCAGTAGCCTTCCTCCTCCAGCCGCACCTTTCCGGCGAAGTGGCGGTAGATGAAGCTCGAGTAGGCCAGGACCAGGAGCATGCCGGGGATGAACCAGATCAGGGCTACGGACAAGCCGTAAGGCGAGGTCTGGGTGCTGGCGATGGTAAGGCCGAGGCGGGGGTCGGTGTTCGAGGGCAGCACGTAGGGGTAGATGCCGAAGACGGCGCTGGTGAGCATGCCGGCGATGAAGGCGCAGGAGGAGAGGAAGGCCTTCAGGTCGTCGCCGCGCAGGATGAAGACCAGCATGGCGATCAGGCCGGCGAGAGCCAGGTCGGGAAAGACCCAGCCCCAGAGGTAGGTGGCAAGGTTGTGGAGGACCAGGGGTTGAACCTGGAAGGTGGCCAGCGTGACGGCAGCGGTGAGGACGGCGATGCCGCCCCAGGCCCACTTGGCGATGATGCGGGCGCGGTGCTGAAGAAGGTCCTCGGTCTTGAGTGCGATCCAGAGGGCGCCGTGGACGGCCAGCGTGACGAAGGCCAGCAGGCCGACCAGGACCGTGTACCAGTCGAGGATGCCCACGTCCTTGCCGGTCTGGAAATCGGTCCATAGCGGCAGGAAGAAGGTGGCGTTGGCGTCCAGGGGCACGCCGCGGATGACGTTGCCCAGGGCGGCGCCGAAGAAGATCGCGAGCAGCCCGCTGGCGAGCATGAACAGGGCGTCGAAGAAGGGGCGCCAGATGTCGTCTTCGAGGTGGTTGCGAAACTCGATGGCGATGCCGCGCAGGATGAGCAGCCAGAGGACCATCATGAGGGGCAGGTAAAAGCCGGAGAAGCTGGAAGCGTAGAGGCCGGGGAAGGCGAAGTAGAGCGTGCCGCCGCCGGCGAGCAGCCAGACCTCATTGCCGTCCCAGACGGGCCCGATGGAGCGGATGACGCGGCGGCGCTGGGACTCGGTGCGGCCGACGGCGAAGTGGAGGATGCCGGCCCCGAGGTCGAAGCCGTCGAGGATGACGTAACCGGCGATCATGAGTGCGACGAGACAATACCAGACGGTTGCCATAGCGTCTCCTTAGTTAAGACAGCGGGGCTGACGCCCCACGCGGGCCGAGGCCCGCCCCACCCAACAGGGACTCGGTGCTCTCGTGCCAGGGCTCGGGACCGTGGTCGAATTCGCGCCGCACGAGGAACAGGAAGAGGATGGCCAGGACGGTGTACATGCCCATGAACCCGATCAGGGTGAACAGCGTGTTGCCGGTCGAGACCTGCATAGAGGGGCCGGCGGCGGTGCGCATGAGGCCGTAGACGAGCCAGGGCTGGCGGCCGAGTTCGGCGGTCATCCAGCCGGCGGTGTTGGCGATGAAGGGGAACGGAAGCGAGAGCATGAGCACCCACAGCCAGGGCCGGGCCAGGTAGATGCTCCCGTTCCGGAGCAGCCAGAGAGAGACGAGCGTGACGGCGATGAAGAGGGTCCCCAAGCCGACCATGATGTGATAGCTGTAATACAGCAGAGGGATGCCGTCGGGCTGGTCCTGGGCGGAGAAGGCGTCGAGACCTTTGACCTCCGCGGCCCACTTCTGGTAAGTGAGGAAGCTGAGCGCGTGCGGGACCAGCAGCGGGTTGTCGAGCTTGCGCTTTTCCATATCGGGCTGGCCGAGGACGGCGATGGGTGCGCCCTGGGCGGTCTCGAAGAGGCCCTCCATGGCGGCCAGGGTGACGGGCTGGTAGCGAGCGATCATGACGCCCTGGCGGTCGCCGGTGGGGAACAGCATCAGGAACGAGGCGATGGCGGCGGCGATGACGCCGACGCGGACGAAGATCCGGCCGTACTCCTCCTGCTTCCTGGCGAGCAGGTAGAAGGCGCCGGCGGAGGCCATGACGAAAGAGGCGGTGACCACGGTGCCGAGCATGTTGTGGAGGTACATCCAGAAGACCCAGGGGTTGAGGAGGAGGCCCCAGAAGCTGCTGAGGGCGACGCCGTCGCGGCCGGGGGCGTAGGCGACGGGGTGCTGCATCCAGGCGTCGGTGGCGACGATGAAGAAGCCGGAGAGCCAGGTGCCCGCGAACAGGATCAGCGAGGTGAGCCAGTGGAGCTTGCGGCCGAGGCGGTTCTCGCCGTAAATCAGGAGGCCGAGGAAGCTGGACTCGAGGAAGAAGGCGAAGACACCTTCCATGGCCAGGGTCTGGCCGATGACCCCGCCGGCGAACCTGGAGAAGCGCGACCAGTTGGTGCCGAACTGGAACTCCATGGGAATGCCGGTGACGACTCCGACGGCGAAGGTGATGGCAAACAGCTTGATCCAGAAGCGGGCGGCGTGGTCGTAGCGGTCGTCGCCGGTTCTGAGGGCGATTGACTTCAACACGAAGATCAGCAGGGCAAGGCCCATGGTGAACTGCGCGAATAGATAGTGGAACGTAACGGTGAAGGCGAAGTGAAATCGATGCAGCGCCAAAACGGAGTCCATGACCCAAAACCCCCCGATTGAAGTATGCAAAATTCATCGGATGCTGGCAAGGGGCGGGAGGATGCAGAAGAATCGGGGCCGGATTCCATGGGGGCATCGGGCAGGGGTGGGTCTGGCGGCGCGGCGGAGCCGCCGGGGGTTGGCGGCTCGGAGGCGGTGGCCTCGATGGGGGGATCGGACGGGGGCGCAGGCGGGGAATTGGGTTCGTTTGGCACAGGCCCCGCGGCACGGGATTTCTCCAGCGCTTGCAGAGCTTTATAGTAGGCGCGACGGAGGGCGTTCTCGTAGCGGGCGAGTTTGGAGAAGGGGTCGCCACCGGAGCTATGGAAGAAAGCCAAGCCCAGGACGAGGGTGTTGCGGTCATGCAGCTCCTCGGGGGTGGACGGGTCTTCAGGCTCGTCCTCATCCTCGTCGAAGTTGCAGATGCGGGCGCTCTGGGCGCGTCCGATGAAGAGGCCGGTTTCGATGCGGAGGAGGCGGCGCAGGCGCCACTGGGCGGAGGCCATCTCGCGGACGAGAAACTCCTCGACGGGTCCGGCGGGCCGGAGTTTGGCTTCGAGAGCGTCGAAGACGGCGCGGTACTGGTTGGGGTCCTCCTCGGGGAGGACGGCTTCGCGGGCGAGGAGCCCGTGCAGGGTGGCATTCCGGGCGGAGCGGGCCTTGCCGTCTTCGGTGACCGGTCCGGTGCTGAGTTGGGCGTTGCGGCGGTTGGCCGCGGCCTGGCGCTTGGTGGGCATGTGGTTCCTCCGGACCGAGGATAGGGGGCGGGCGGCGAGCGAGGCGGGGGCTGGGGCTGGGAAACAGTTGAGGGGGTTAGAGAAAGATCGTTGGGAGAGGCGTGATCCCCCACCCGGCCCGCTCGGGGCCGTCACGGGGACGGATTTCAGTCCGAGGCGGGCACCAGGGCTGCCGCCACTTTCCCCGCGCCCGTCGCCCGGCTCCCCAACCTGTATATACCTTGACACGCATATACTCTGTCGAGTATACCAAGAGAGTGGCGTCCGTGTTCGAAATCATTGCGGAGCCGAACCGGCGCGCGATATTGGGTCTCCTGGTCTCGTCACAACAGTCGGTTGGAGAGATCGAGCGTCAACTTCGTATGCCGCAGCCGACCGTGTCAAAACACCTGCGCGTGTTGCGCGAGGCCGGCGTCGTAGAATCCACGGTGGACGCACAGCGGCGTCTGTACCGGCTGAAACCGGAACCACTTCAGGAGGTGGATGTCTGGCTGGCTCCGTTCCGCCGGTTCTGGTCCGCTCGCGCAGATTCTCTGGAACGCTAGCTCGACCGCATGGATCGATCAACACGAACGAAGAGGAAGACAAGGAACGGACGACGCGGCCCAAACCGCGAACGTGACAAAGGAGAAACGAAATGAAAATCAAACTGACCAGCGTATACGTGGACGACCAGGACAAGGCGCTGCGCTTCTATACGGAGGTACTGGGCTTTGCCAAGAAGGTGGATTTCAGTCACGGCCCATTTCGCTGGCTGACCGTGGTCTCGTCCGAGGATCCGGACGGCACCGAGCTACAGCTCGCGCTAAACGACAATCCCGCGGCCAAAGCGTATCAGCAGGCGCTGTTTCAGCAGGGACAGCCCGCGGCGATGTTCTTCAGCGACGACGTCAAGGGGGACTACGAGCGGATCAAGGACCGCGGCGCCGAGTTCACAATGCCACCCACCGACGTGCCCGGCGCGACGATTGCGAAGCTGAACGACACCTGCGGCAACCTCATTCAGCTCAACCAACTGGCACGCTATTAAGGCCGCCCAGCAGGACGGCAGCCCGGTTGCGCCGACGGCCGCGGCTTGAACGGCGGTGTCAGCGCTCCGGGTGCGCTGCCGCCGCTGGGCCATTCCGGGAATCGGTGGCCGGTAGTGGATGATCGACCACGGCAGGCGGGCGCAGGGGCGCCACGCGACGGGACTTTTCCCATGTATGGGGTTTTTGGGCCGAATTGGTGTATGATCGGCTTGAAGAGGAGGGGAAATGCTGCCGGATTATGGCGTGGTCGTCGGGCGGTACGTGAATTACACGACGGAACAAGGTCAATGGATGCACGTTGACCTCAACATAATGGCGGGCGATGTGCAATATCAGGCCGCGGTGGACGTGAACGAACCCAACGGCCAGTTCCAGTACCAGGTCTTCAACAATCTGGATGCCACCCTGTTCGCCGCGGTCGCGGCATTGGCGGAGGGCTGGCACCATCTGGACTCCGATGCGACCTCGGGCGCGATGGATTACGCCCGCAGCCCGATCCTTCAGAGGCCGCTGGGTTGTCTGGCGGTGTTCTGGGGGATCTGGAACGCCATTTTCAAGACGAGTATCCAGACCTGGACCAACGTGACGGGCAACGAGGCCGGCACCGCGCTGGTCGCCATGGTGACGGGGTCGACGAAGGTCTTCGCTTTTGGCGCACCCTATACGACCGGGAACGGCGTGCACGACGTTCACTGCAACCAGGGAGATCCGCCTGGCCCGTTCCGGCACCTGGACGGCATCTGGCAGGACGGGTGCGTATTCGCCATTAAAGCGGACGGGACGCTTTCGGCGTACCTGGGTAAGTTCTCGACGCAGTCGCTGAACACGGATAGCAACGGGCTGCCGGTTTGAGGAGCCAGACGTCGCCACGAGTGGCGACGCGGCACGCACGAGTGCGTGCGCCACAAATCAGTGCACCATGCCCACCATTCCGGCGCGGTAGAGGCGGTCGTCGATGCGGGTGAGGCGGCGGCGGACGGCGGGAGTGAGAAGCGGGCGGTGGGGGATGGCGAAGAGGTAGTCGGAGACGGCCCAGAGGTCGTCTTCGGTGGTCATCCAGGCGATGCGGTCGAAGCGGCGGAGGTTCACGGGGCGGGAGTAGGCGCGCAGGGTCTTCTCGGCCTTGAGGTTGTAGTAGTGCTCGAAGTAGGACATGGCCAGCTCGCGCAGGGTGCGGTACACGGGCTCGCGGAAGCGCAGGCCGGCGTAGTTGGACTTGGCGACCGCGCCCCAATGGCCGTGCCGGCGGAAGATGGCGAGGACGTGGTCGTCGTCGCGCACAGCTTCGAGGTCGAGCAGCAGGGGCGGATAGCCGTTGGCGCGGAGCGCGGCGGCGCCGAACAGGGCGCCTTCGAGACAATGGGCGGTGCGGTCGCGCAGGACGCGGCGGGGGGAGCGGATGGTGGGGCCGCCCTTCTCTTTGTTGTAGGCCACCTCGCAATCCAGGAAGCGCTGGATCCTGTCGGGCGTGTCGAGGCGGCGCAAGGCCTTCCATTCGAGGGCGGAGAATCCGTTGATGTCCGGCATCAGATGGCCTAGGGTACAGCATTTGCGGGGGCGCGGTAGTGAAGCGGGCCGGAGTCGGGAGCGTTCCTGGCGGCTGGGCGGATGCTGATTTCCTGGCCGGTGTACCCCACATCTCTCGGCGCGGCGCCGGCCTTGGTCCCGTCGACTACCACTACGCGGAAGGCTCTCTCGGCGGGCATGCCCGGGTAGGCACCCTGGCGCGCGGCGATGGTCAGCGTACCGGACTTGTCGTCCCAGCGAATGGGGATTACGGCGTGCGCGCCCTTCTCGTAGGCGTAAGTGTCGCCCTGATCCTCATAGAGAGTGAAGCTGCCGTCGGCGCCGGGGTAGACGCGCAGCTCGATCGGGGCGGCCGTCTGCTGGTCGGCGTATTCCACCTCCGGGCCCAGCGGGAGGATGGAGCCGGCGCGAACGTAGAGCGGGATGCGATCGAGCGGCGCCTGCGCCTCGACGCGACGGCCTCCGCCGAGCTTGTCTCCGGTCCAGAAATCGTACCAGGCATTGGCGGGCGGCAGGTACAGCCAGCGGCTGGTTGCGCCTTCCTCGGTGACGGGATTGACAAGGATAGCCGGGCCGAACATGAACTGATCGCCGATGGCGGCTACCTTGGGATCGTTGCGCCAGTCCATGATGAGCGGTCGCTGGATGGTGTAGTCTTCGCTGGTGACGCGCCACGCCAGGGAATAGATGTACGGCAGCAGACGGTAGCGCAGCTTGTCGTACTGGATCAGGATGGGCGTCACCGGTCCGTAGGAGAAGACCTCGTTGGTGTCGTTGGCGCGATGGCCGTGGGTGCGGAAGATGGGGCAGAAGACGCCGAACTCGTACCAGCGCGCGTACAGCTCCTGATACGAGGGGTCGCGCGTATCGCGCTCCCAGGGCCAGCCGTAGCCGGCGATATCGGTAGTCCAGTAGGGAATGCCGGAGAGGGCGAAGTTGAGTCCGGCGGGAATCTGGCGGGCGAAGGTCATGAAGGTACCGTAGACATCGCCGGACCAGACCACGGTCGCGTTTCGCTGCTGGCCAAGGAAGGCCGAGCGCGTGAGGATGAACACTCGCTTGAGGTTGCCGCTCTGCCGCCAGTGATCGTACACGCCGCCGGTGTGCAAGAGCGGAAACACGTTGGTGTAGCGCGCGCCGTTGCCGATGGAGAGCGGCTTGTCGAAGAGCACGGCGTCGCTGCGGCCGTTGAGGATTTCCGGCTCGGAGCTGTCCAGCCAGAAGCCGTCCCAGCCTTGCGAGAGGATGGGCGAGACCAGCAGGTTCCAATAGGCGTCGCGGGCGGCCGGGTTGGTGGCGTCGTAATCGAAGGCGCCGGGAAGGATGAAGTTGCGGCGCGCGAGTTCCTGCTCATTGGCGGACTTGGGGTCCATCATGGCCCAGACGGAGATGATGGCGTGGACGTGCTGGTCGTGCAGCGTCCGCAAGGCGCCGGGGACGTCGGGGTGCGGCGCGAGGTAGTCATCCGTGTAGGCGGTATCGCCCTGGTGTTTCCACCAGAACCAATCCTGCACCATGACGTCGAGGGGAACGTGTTCGGCGCGGTATTTGGCGGCGACGTCGAGCAATTCCTGGGCGGACTTGTAGCGATCTTTGGACTGGAAGAAGCCGTAGGCCCACTTGCCGAACAGGGGCGCGTGTCCGGTGAGCTCGCGATACTGGTGGATCACCGAATCGATTTCGGGGCCGTAGACGAAGTAGTAGTCGATGGCATCGGCGGCGTCGGCGGTGAGCTTGAGCTCGGTGGCGAAGCGATTGTCGAACCAGGAGCGGGAGGCGGTGTTCCAGAGGATGGCGGACCCGTTAGACGAGATGAGCAGGGGCACGGCGACGTCGGTGTTCGCCTGTGCCAGTTCCACCACGGTTCCGCGATAGTTGAAGACGCCGTTTTGGTGCTGGCCGAGGCCGTAGAGTCCCTGGTGAGCGTCAATGAAGAAGCGCTGGGTCACGCGGTGGAGGTTCTCGCCGTTGGCCTGAGTGGGTTCGTAGCGGCGCGGCTCGCGGTCGGACTCGGTGGCGAGGGTGTTGCCGGCGGCGTCCTGAAAAGTGAGGCGGCCGTCTTCGAGGCTGAGGCGAACGCGGAGGGCGGCGGTCGAGACCGTGACCTGTTTGTCGTCGCGGGTGAAAGCGAAAGGGGCGGGCTTGCAGGGGGCGACGATCCAGGGCTCGGCGGGCGAGGAGGCGTGGGCGTCGCCAGGACCGGCGACGATGTGAATCAGGGTGGGTCCGCAAACGGAGAGGCGGAGCGTCTCGCCGGGACTGTGCATCACGAGGCCGGCGGGGTCCGGCTCGACGGTGATGGAAGGCGCGGCGGCCATAGCCACGGCGGTCGCGAGGAAGAGATAGAGCTTAGTCATAGAGCGAATTCATCTTAGCTCAAGGTGGATGGGCGAGGGGCAGGGGCGTCTGCGTCGAAGATGAAATTGGGGAATGAGTATACTGTCCCGAATTTAATTTAGAAAGAGGGTGCGGTACAGCGTGTCGCGCTGCTTGGGGACGAAGCCGGCGTCGCGGATGATGCGGCGCAGCTCTTCTTCGGTGGCGCGGTGGTGGGCGCCGGCGGCGGAGACGACGTTCTCTTCGATCATGATGCTGCCGACGTCGTTGCCGCCGAAGCGCAGGCCGACCTGGCAGGTCTTCAGGCCCTGGCGTCACCCAGGAAGACTGCACGTTGAGGATGTTCTCGAGATAGAGCCGCGAGATCGCCAGCGTTTTCAGGTACTCGACGGCCGTCGCTTCTTCCTTGACGAAGCGGCCGAGCGAGGTGTTCTCGCGCTGGAAGATCCAGGGGATGAAGGCCGTGAAGCCGCCGGTTTCTTCCTGAATCTGGCGCACGAGGTCGAGATGGTTCATGCGCTGCTCGATGGTCTCGCCGCAGCCGAACATCATGGTGGCGGTGGTGCGCATGCCCAGGCGTGTGCGCCTGCGAGGTGGACGTCGATCCAATCCTGGCGTCGTGCATTTCAGGCGGCTGATGCGGTGGCGCACGTCGTCGTCGCAGGATCTCGGCGCCGCCGCCGGGGATGGAATCGAGACCGGCGTCGCGCAGGCGGGCGATGGTGTCGCGGAGGGAGAGCCCGCTGACTTCGGCGATGTTGACGATCTCGGGCGCGGAGAAGCAGTGCACCAGATGTCGGAAGCGCTGCTTGATGGCGCGCAGCAGGTCCTCGTACCACTCGATCTTCAGATCGGGGTGCAGGCCGCCTTGCATCAGGATGCCCGTGCCGCCGAGGTCGACGGTCTCCTGGATCTTCTCGAAGATGACTTCGTTGGGCAGGACGTAGCCTTCGGCGTGGCCCATGCGGCCGGTAGAAGGCGCAGAAGCTGCAGTATTCGGTGCAGAAGTTGGTGTAGTTGATGTTGCGGTCGATGATGTAGCTGACGACGCCCTCGGGATGCAGCTTGCGGCGCAGCGCGTCGGCGGCCATGCCGATGCCGATGAGGTCGGGACTTCGGAACAGATCGCAAGCCTGGTCGCGAGTCATCATGCGGTGACGCCCCCCGTTGAGACCACCGTATCAAACTCGCGGGCGTACTGCACGAAGAGGCGCATGCCTTCGTAATCGCGCTCGCCCAGTTCGAGGACGATGTTGCGGGCGAAGTAATCGCGGGCGAGGGCCTCGGAGAGGCGGCGGGGCGGGGCTTCGAGGCGCGCGATGTCGTCGAGGTGCTGGATGCCGAAGCGGCAGGAGTCGAGGAAGGCTTCGGCGAGGCCGGTGACCAGGGCGGTGGGGCGGCAGGCCCAGACGGCGAAGACCATGGGGAGGCCGGTCATTTCGCACCACTCGCCGCCGAGGTCGAGGGTGGCGAGGCCGGTGCTCCGGGGGTCGAGGCGCAGGGCGGGGTCTCCAATGACGAGCGCCGCGTCGGCCGCTTCGAGCATCGCGGGCAGGTCGGGCGGCAGGGTCAGGGCGCGGGGCTCGACGCCGTAACGGCGGGCGAGGACGATGCGGGCCAGCATGGAGGAAGAGCGGGAGCTCGCGTCCAAAGCCAGGGTGCGAATGTGGCTGGGGTGGACCTTGGTCACCAGCAGAATGCTGCGCACGGGGCCGTGGCAGGCGATCCCGGCGCCGGGAATGATGGCCAGGCCCTGGCGGGCTGCCTCGATGGAGGGGACGATGCCGATGTCAGCCTGTAGGTTTTCGAGGCGCGCGGCGCATTCCGAGGGCAGGCAGAAGGTCAGATCGAACTGCTCACGCTGGCGGCCGTGGAGCATGCCCCAAACCAGGGGGACGGTGTTCAGGTAGCTGACGGCGCAGACGCGCGGGAGGGGGGTCAAGAGACGATTCTAGCATCGGAGGCGGCGGTGGCGACCGAAGAGGGGGTCCAGAGAACCTGCGGACCCCGGGGGCCTTCCCACTGCAAAAAAGTACTTTACATTACAAAGTAAAATGCGCAGAATAGGGTCTGGAGGCAGCAAACATGTTGAAGCGGATCGTAGCGATCTCGTTCATTCTGGTTTGCACGGCGGTTGCCTGGGCCATCCTGGGCGGGACGATCTCCGAAAGAACCCACGACTCGAGCGGGGACCTGGCTAGCAAGGTAGAAGCCATCTGGGGCGCGCCCCAGCAGCAAGTGGCGCCGTCGGCTACCTACGCGGAGGTGGACAAGTCGTCCAAGGTGGCCGAGTGGGCTCTGCCGCTGGAACGCAGCCGGGTTCGGGTGGCGTTCGATCTCGATCATCGGCAGAAGGGCCTGCTGTGGTACGCCACATACAAAGTCCGCTTTGCGGGTGATTACGAGTTCAGGAATGTCAGCTCGAATGAACAACTGGTTACGTTCCGACTGTGCTTTCCGGTGGCGCAGGCGGTATACGACGATCTCGAGTTCCTGATCGACGGGAAGCCCGCGCAGGCCGGGAGCGCGCAGGGCACCGCAACCGCGAGACTGGCGGCCGGACAGGCGGCAACGCTGCACGTCGTCTACCGCTCGCAGGGCCTGGACTGGTGGCGTTACAGCTTCGGGTCGGGAGTGGGCCAAGTGAGGGACTTCGTGTTGACGATGGACACCGACTTCCAGGACATCGACTTCCCTCAGAACACGCTGTCGCCAACGTCGAAGCGGGAGACCGCACGAGGCTGGGAGTTGACCTGGGCCTACAAGAACCTGGTCTCGGGGTTCCAGATCGGGATGGCGATGCCGCAGAAGTTACAGCCGGGGCCGCTGGCGGCCGAGATCAGCTTTTTCGCGCCGCTCTCGCTGCTGTTCTTCTTCTTCCTGATGTTCATCATCACGACCATGCGGCGGATCGAACTGCACCCGATGAACTACTTCTTCCTGGCGTGCGCGTTTTTCGCCTTTCACCTGCTGTTTGCGTACCTGGTGGACCGCATTTCGATCCACGCCGCGTTCTTCATCTGCTCGGCGGTCTCGATTTTTCTGGTGGTCAGCTACCTGCAGCTGGTGGTGGGGATCCGTTTCGCGGCGGTGGAGGCGGCGATGGCGCAGCTCATCTACCTGGTGCTGTTCTCCTATGCCTTCTTCCTGAAGGGCTTCACGGGGCTGGCGGTGACAATCGGCTCGATTCTGACGCTGTTCGTGGCGATGCAGTTGACGGGGCGGGTGCGGTGGGCGGAGCGGTTCGCGGCGCAACCGCCGGCGCTGCCGGCTCCCCCGGCCGGACAGGGCGGCTGCCACGAGACGATTTAATGGCGTCTTAATAGAATCGGCAATCCGAAAGTGCGCGCGAGGTGATACGATGTGGGCCTATGCGTTCCGCGCGCCGGAAGAAGACGGTGCTGGTGGTGGACGACGAGGCGGATGTCCGCAGCTTCGTCCGAACCGTCCTGGTGCGGAACGGCTACGAAGTTCTCGAGGCCGAGGACGGCGTGGCGGCATACGAGCTTGTAGAGCGGCTCTCGGGTGGAATTAAGCTGCTGGTGACGGACGTCAAGATGCCCCGGATGGATGGCATCACGCTGGGCGAGAAGGTCGGCGCCGGATACCCGGAGATCGGGGTGCTGTACATTTCGGCCTACGTTCCGGACGCCCCGACGCGCGGCGCAGGCCGCCGCTTTCTACCGAAGCCATTTCGACCCGAGGCCCTCGTGGAGTGCGTTCGAACCATGTTTTCCTGAAAACCCGAAAAGGCCCCGCAATTGAGTGAAAACGCGGGAACTTGGCGGGCAAACGATGCGAAAAGTGCGGGACTGGGGGGGCGGTACTCTCAGGCCGTAGTAAGATACAGGCATCGGAGACTCCGGAACATGCCCTTCTGCACCAATTGCGGGACCCGCGTCGAGGTCGAATCCAGCTTCTGCGCGGGTTGTGGCAAACCGCTCGGGAACGGCACGCGGACGATGGCGGCGGTGGCGCCCACGGCCGAACCGCTGGACTACACGATTCAGGGCGAGAGCGTGCAAGTTGTGCGGATCCGCCTGAAACCGGGCCAGGAGGTGATCGCCGGGTCCGGAAGAATGGTGTACAAGTTCCCGGAAGTGCAGCGGAACGGCCGCGTGAACGGGGCATCCGGCGGGGAGAAGATGGAGCACTTCCGCGCCCCGAGTCCCTCCGAGGTGGGCTTCGCCGGGGCGTATCCGGGGCGGATACAGGCGTTCGAGCTGAAGGCCGGGCAAAGCCTGCTGGTTGAGCGCGACGGACTGGTTTGCGCCCAGAGCACGGCGCATCTGGACGTGGCGTTGACCAAGAGACTGGGCGCGGGCCTCTCCGGCGGCGAAGAGTTCATCCTGGAGCGGCTGACGGGACCGGGGACGGTGTTCATTCACGCGGGCGGGGACTTCGTCGAGTTCGTGCTGAATCCCGGCCAGGCTCTGGATGTGGACACGGTCCGCATCGTGGCCTTCGAGGATTCGGTGGGCTACGAAATGCAGGCGGCCGGCGAGGACCCGCGGCAGACCAAGCTGACCGGGCCGGGACGAGTGGTAGTTCAGAGCATGACTCCCGAAAAGTTGCGGCGCCGCGGCGAGGAGCGAGCGGACTTTGAGGCGGCCTGCTGCGAAACCAGGTGAGCGCCCTGGTTCACTCCACCAACTTCACCCGCGTCAGCTTCCCCTGCTCGAAATAGAGATCCGCGGTCTTGCCGGACACCAGCACGTAGCTGTAGTCCTGAACCTCACCGCTGATCTTCATCGCCGGATCCCGAGCTTCCGCACGACATCGGACGGCGCCATGCCGACGGCGATCTCTTTCAGGCGCGCATCCTCGAGCCGGGGCGGGGGCGGGGCCGCCGCCATGTCCGCCGCCTTGATCCTGATCACCGCGGTGCCATCCGCGGCGCTCTTGCCGGCGGAGACGTCGGGCTGCGGCGCTTGCGCGGCCTCGTATAGGTCGATCAGCTTGCGCGGGATGGCGTTCTTGTCCTCCGAGGAGACGGTCTTGCCATCGACGCAGGCGTGGTAGACGCCGTCCTCATGGGCGTAAACGCGATCCGGCTTGCCCTTGCAGGCATCGGCGTTGCCAGCGGGCGGCGCCTTCGGCTTAGGGATGGGCAGATCGTTGGAGTTCGGCCCGGCCATTTGGCCCCAGGCCGCTCCGCATGCCACCACGAACACCAAGAGGGTCTTCATCGTGAAGAGTATATCACCGGAGCGAGCCGGCCCCGGCAGCAAAAAGGGCCACCGGCACGTTGAACTCAGGCTTCGGGGAGCGCCGAGAAGCGCGGACCCAGCGCGGCGCGCATCGTCGCTGCCACCAATCGACAAAGGGCTCTCGTGGCGACAAGGCTGCGAGTGGCGCGGCCGTTCATCCTGATCACAACGATGGAGGGCTTCGGGTTGAGCGAGCTGAAGGCGATGGATTGACGGCCGAGGCGCGGGCCATGCGCTTCAAGGGGGCCGGCCAGCGTAGTATGCTCCACACATGAAGCGGATGAACCTTGTGCTTGATGCGCAGTTGCTCGATGAAGCCCGGCGCGTTCTCGGGGCGAGAACGTATTCGGCCACGGGCAATCTCGCCCTGCAGGAGATCACCCGCGTCAGGAAGGTCCAGAGCCTCGCCGGCTTTTTCGGGACGGGGCTGTGGCGTGGCGATCTGTCCGAGATGCGACGCTCGTGCCAGCGAAGGTCTGCCGTCAACTGCCTCCGGGCCGGCGGCATCAATGCTCGGTCTATGGCTGGAGGGCGGCCGGGCTGGCCGGGAGCGGAAGGGACGCGTAGAACCGCCGCAGCCGCTCGCGGAATTCGGGGCCGGCGGTTTCGACGAGGTCGTTGTGGTCGGCGCCCTTCACGGTCCAGAAGGACTTCGGGCCGGGCGCGGCTTGGGTAGAGCTGGCGGCCGAGGCGATAGGGCACCGTGGGGTCGCGGTTGCCGTGAATGACCAGCAGCGGCACATGCACGCTCGCGATCCTCGATTTCGTGTCGAAACCCCACACCAGCAGCGGGCCGAGCACGGGGAGCGCGTGGTTCGCCTCCGCGCGGAGCGAGGTGAAGGGCGCTTCGAGAACCAGGCCGGCGGCGGGCCTGCGCGTGGCCAGTTCCACCGCTACCGCCGAGCCGAGCGATTCGCCATGAAGCACGATGCGGTTTGCCCTGGGCGGCGACGTACGCCCAGGCCGCGTCCGCGTCCGCGTCAGACCGCGCTCGGAAGGCCGGCCCTGGCTGCGGCCGTAGCCGCGGTAGTCGATGATCGAGCACGTCCGAGCCGGCGGCCAACGATCTCGCGGATGTGGCCCGCGCGGTGGCCGATGTTGCCGGCGTTGCCGTGCAGGAACAGCGTGGCGAGGCGCGAGCCCTCTGCCTTCACCCACCAGCCGTGGATCTTCGGCCGTCTTCGGCGCGGAGCCAGACGTCCTGGGCTCCGAGCGCGTCGCGCCAGGCCGGGTCGGGCAGGCTTGACGAACCTTGGTACACCACGCGCATGGCGAGCCAGTGCAGCGCGGCGTAGAAGACGGCGGCTTCCAGAGCGTAGCGCAGGATTCTCAGGAGCGGCAGGTTGGTCAGGGCGTCGATCATGCGGTGCGGGGTGCGTAGAGGGCAAACCTTGGGACAGGCACCAATTTCCCAAAAGCAGGGAAATTGGGTCCAGTCCCAGGTTTGCAGAGCACGGTCTTCTGAGCCGGAGCCGGAGCCGGTGACTTCATAGCGTTCGGTCTTGGCCCATTTGATCTCGCGGCGGGCGATGAAGTCGTCCCAGAACGCTACCGCCACCACCGGAATCCAGAGCTGGCAGTAGGTGAAGTACATCAGACAGGTGAGGAGGATGTTGACGAGCGGTGTCCTCGCCCTCGGCGCAGGAAAGCGCGATGACGAGCTGGCCGACGAAGGTGGCGTAGGCGAATACCCAGACCGTGGCGTAGGGCCCGGGCACGTCGATGCGGATCAGGCCTGCGCGCCGAGGACGAACAGAACGTCCGAGATCACCACGGCCAGGAAGAAGACGTAATAGAGCGCCAGGGAGTAGAGCAGCTCCCAGCCGATGCGCCGCGGTTTGGTCTTGAGCAGGCTTCCGGCGTACTTCGGAAGAGGTAATTGGAACCGCGCACCCAGCGGCGGCGCTGGCGGAACCACACCTTCAGTCCCTCGGGCTCCTGTTCCCAGGTGACCGAATCGGGAATGAACTGGATGCGGTAGCCGGCCTGGTAGATGCGGATGCTCATCTCGGCGTCTTCGGTCAGTGCGGAGATGTCCCAGCCGTTGAGCCGATCGACCAGCGCCTTGCGGATGACGTAGTTGGTGCCCGGCAGGGTGGTGAGCCGCATCAACATCCAGCGGCCGGCCTGCAAGATCCACTGGAAGCCGATGCCCTCGATGTTCAGGAAGCGCGTGAGGAATGCACGCTTGCGGTTCCAGGCGCGGTACATGCCGATGGCGGCGCCCAGGGTGGGATCGACGCACCAGCTTCTCGGCCAGCGGGCGAAGGGCGGTTGGCTCGGGAATGTTGTCGGCGTCGTAGATGGCCAGGACCGGGTGGCGGGCCTGGCTCAGCGCGTAGTTCAAGGCGCCGGATTTGCCGCGCGCGGCCAGCGGGGCGGGGACGTTGAGCAGGCGCACGCGGGGATCCGCCGCGAAACCCGAATACGACCTCGGCGGTCTTGTCCGTGCTGCCGTCGTTGATGATGAGGATCTCGACCTTGTCCTGCGGGTAGTCGAGCGCCACCAGGGCGCGGATGGTGTGCGCGATGACCTTCTCCTCGTTGTGACAGGGCACCAGGATCGAAACGGCGGGCAGATCCGCGTCGGCGAACGTGCGGGCCCTTGCCCCGCGCCAGGCGGTTCAGGCGGTAATAGCGGTGGCCCAGGAAGAAGAGCAGGCACTGGTAGCCGAGCATGAACCAGATAAGGGTGACCGCCGCGACAAAGAGGCCGTCGATGAAGACGCTTGAGAACATGAGGTCAGGCGCGCCGCCGGACGATCCGCCGCACGCGAACTTCAAAGTAGATCAGAAGCATGAGCCCCGTGGCAAGTCCGCCCAGGGCGTTGATGGCGGAGGCCGATGCCCAACCCCAGAGATTCACGGCCACGCCGGCCTTGGTATTGGTGACGCGCGGCCACCCAGTGTTCGCCGGCGGGAAGCATGGCTGTCCAGATAGCGACGCCCGGCTCGACGGGCACGCGGAAGTGCCGGCCATCGACCAGGATGTCGCGCGGCCCGCTCGTTGAAGACGGCCACGGCGCGACCGGGGCTGGCGTAACGGAAGATCAAGCCGGTGGGCATCACGCGGCGCGTCCAGCAGGTCGCCCGAGATGCTCATCAGGCGCGCGGGCATGGTGCCGGGGTCGAGGAAGGCGTACCAGGGGCGGCTGGTCGAAAGTCCGTGGCGGCCGGGAGGCGCCAGCACGCCGTCGCTCGATACCGCGGGCCAGAGCCGCCCATCCATATAGTAGTCGCGGTCTTCAGCCGGTGTCAGGAGCACCGGGGCGGAGCCGGCGACCTTCCAGTCGCCGCCGCCGCCGCTGAGGGTGGAGTTCCGTGTCAGGGCGATGCGTAGCGGCATCCAGTCCTGGTCGCGGACGGTCCACTCGGAGTAAATAGCCACGCGCGGGAAAGACGCAGCCGCCGCAACCACCGTGCGCACCAGCTCGGTTCCGGTGGCGGTAAAGGTGGGCAGACTGGTGGAGTTGATGTTGCGCTCCTTGACCACGTTGACGTCGAACATGAAGCGCGAGGGATCCTTCACCAGCTTCGGGTACGTCTGCGGCGAAGCGGCGATAGCGGTCCGGAGGCTTCATCCAGAACTCGGATGGATCCTGAACCTGTAAGGTAAAATCGAAGTCCTTCATCAGGGCCACCAGGCGGCGCGAGTCAAGGCCGGTGCCCGGCGGCACGCTCTTGCTATGGAGGCTATCGAGCGTGCTCACGATCACTTCGTAGTTCTTGGCGCGGCGCAACGGTTCGAGTTCCGTGAGGACCTTGCGGTGCATGTCCATCACCAGGTTCTCCCGGTAACGCATGAACTTTCGATGGAGGCGCGGTCGTACTTGTAGTAGCGCGGCGAGGTGGGCTGGAACAGTCGAATGGGGTCGAAGCCGGCGCGCTTGCGGAAGTCCGCGCGCACGTCGGCGTTCATGGGGACGAACTTCTTGGGATCGAACGGATCCTTGGCGTAGTAATCGAAGTTCAGCTCGGAGATGTTGACGCCGTCCCACTCGTACTGATTGAGCAGGCTCTTCATCCAGTCCATGGCGGCGCGGATAGCAGGCCGGATTCTGGAAGTTCATCAGAAACGCCAGACCGCCTGGCCGTCGTCGCCGCTGGGGGTCTTCTCGCGCCACTCCTGATGGTCCTGCCAGAACTTCTGGGACACCTGCGGGAACCAGAACCAGGCGTACACGGCGACGCCGTTGCGGTGGCAGGCCTTGATGAAGTCGCCGTAGCGGAACGACCACTGTGGTAGAAGATCCAGGCCGCCGCGTAGACGGTACGGATTCCCGACTTACGCCACTGCACCGCCAGCCGGTCCCAGTCCGCGGAGGTGCGGTAACTGGGATCGAAGTAGGCCTCGATGCGGGGGCTGCGCAGAGCCGTGTTCACGCCGAACGTCTCGATGATGTAGCGCGGGAAATAGGGATAGTGACTGGTTCCGTCGGTGGTGTACTCGTCCAGCGGCGCGGCGAGGTAGACGTAATGGCCGGCGCCATGTTCGCCGGAGAGGGCCAACATCTGGTCGCTCTCGCTGTCTACCATCAATTCCCGGACGCCGTCCGGCTCCTCGAAGCGTTCGATGCGCACGTCGGGGCGCAGCGTATCTGCATGTCGGGATAGAGGTCGTCGGTGACAGCGGAGAGCGCGATCTGCCGGCCCTGCCAGACGAAGCCAAGCTGGGTGAGCCAGGGCTGCTTGCCCTCGGCCACCACATGTCCGCCCGCGGTGAGGTACTGGAGGATCTGCTGCTGCTGGGCGGCGTCGAGCTTCACGCCGGCGGCTTCCGGCACGACCAGAACGGTCTCGCGGTCGGCAGGAACGCGCGTGAAGTCTCCGGGCTTGACGAGCTTGATGTCGTATCCGAAGGTGTCGAGGACGTTGCGGTAGCTTTATTGGTTCCTGGAGACGGCGGGGGTGGTGTTCTCGAGCCACAGAATCCAGGCTTTTTTTCCGGTGGCGAAGGTCTGGGTCTCCGCGGGCTTGG
>CAVQAN010000005.1:0-18855 GCA_963710565.1 Bryobacterales bacterium
TGGAGGGCATTCGGGACATGGAGTTCCAGACGGCGCGCGTCTCCCCGGAGTTCGGGAAGGGCGGCGCCGGCGTCCTGACCATTCACACCGACACCGGCACCGATCGGTTCCACTGCACCGCGACGAATTTCATTCCGGGCTTGGGAACCCAGAACGGCTTTCATCTTGGAAACTGGACGCCGCGAGCTGGCCTTTCGGGGCCCATCGTTCGAGGGCGGGCCTGGTTTGCGGATACTTTCGGTGCGGAGTATGACCAGAGCTACGTGAATGGGCTGCGGCAGGGGCAGAACCAGCGCTCCGGCTGGTCCGCCAGCAACCTGCTCCATACCCAGGTGAATGTGACGCGGTCTCACGTCCTGTTCGCCGATTTCCTGGTCAATATCGAGAACCAGACCCGGACCGGATTGGGGCCGCTGGACCCGGTTTCCACGACCACGGCGCAGCGCTCCAGCGAGTACTTTACCAGCCTCAAGGACCAGGTCTATTTCGAGAACGGAACCCTGGCCGAGTTTGGCTACGCGCACAGCAGTTACACCGACCGCCAAGTCCCCCAGGGCCAGGGGTTCTACATCTTGTCGCCCGACGGGCGAAGCGGCAATAGCTTCGTGAACTCCAGCGAGTCGGCCAGCCGGGACCAGGCGCTGGCGAACGTATTCCTGCCTCAGGTGGAGTTCGCCGGGGCGCACCAGTTCAAAGTGGGCGCCGATTTCGACCTCATCCACTACCAGGCCGATTTCGTGCGCACAGGCTACGAGCAGATCGGTCTGGCGGGCACCCTGCTCTCGCAGACGGTGTTTGCCGGCAGCGGCGCATTCCAGCGCTCGGACCTCGAGGCGTCGTCGTATGTGGTGGACAGTTGGCGCCTCAGGCGCAATGTCCAGATCGAGGCCGGCATCCGGCAGGACTGGGACCGGGCCGTTGACGATGTGGTTCTGTCGCCGAGGGCCTCCGTCTCGTATGCCCCTTTCGCTTCCGGGAACACGAAGCTCACGGCGGGATACGCAATCACGCACGACGCCGCCAATCTCGCCTTGCTCAGCCGGCCGCGCGACCAGACCGCGCTGACTGCCTACTACAATGCGGACGGCACCGCGGCGGGCCCTCCGCAGGCGACCACGTTCACGCTCGCTAATGGTCCGCTGAAATTGCCCCGCTTCGAGAACTGGAGCGCCGGGGTCGATCACCGCTTACCGCACCGGATCGACGCCGGGGCCGACTATCTGCGCCGCCGCGGAAGCGACGGATTCAGCTTCGTCAATACGTCGTCGCCCACCGCGGGAGCCTCCGGTTTCCAGACGCTGTTCGGGAGCCCGACCTTGCCGGGCGTCTACGCGCTGACGAACAATCGCCGCGACGCTTACGACGCTGTGCACTTCGTGGTGCGCCAGAGTTTCTCCGGCCAGTTCGAGTGGATGGCCAGCTACACTCGCTCGCGCACGGTTGCGAACGCGATTCCGGACCTGAGGACCGATCAGCCGTTTCAAGTGCTGAACGAATTCGTTCCCCTGCTCTGGGATGCGCCGAACCGGTTTCTGGGATGGGCGTACCTGCCGATGCCACTCAAGAATTGGGCCATTGCGGTGCTGGCCGACGCGCGCAGCGGCTTCCCGTTTTCGGTGGTGGATCAGTACGGGCAGATCCTGGGCGGGGCCGATTCCCACCGTTTCCCTTCTTACTTCGAGCTGAACATTCACGTCGAGCGGCGGTTCACGTTTCGCGGCTACCGCGTGGCCGTCCGCGCCGGCGTGAACAACGTGACCGATCACCTGAATCCGGGTGGGGTGAACAACCTTTTCGGCGCCCCCCTCTACTTGCAGTTCCTGGGCGACGAGGGCCGTCACCTGGTGGTCCGCGTGCGATTCTTCGGGCGGGCGCCGGGGAAGTGAGGCGGGCCCCATGGAAACCAAGGGCCGGACCGCGGCGTACTCCCGCACAGCGCGGCTTTGCAGCGGGAATTCCGGGAGGTGGCATCGGTTTGGCGACCGAGAGTTCCGTGACGCGCCGGCTGAGATCGGCGGAGCTTTCATCCGTCTTTTCCCGAGCGCGACCAAGCCAGGGCGCAAGTGCGACCAGCGGAGACACCGCAATGGCCGTGCTCACAGTACGCCAA
This sequence comes from Bryobacterales bacterium, assembly GCA_963710565.1. Classification (GTDB taxonomy): domain Bacteria; phylum Acidobacteriota; class Terriglobia; order Bryobacterales; family Bryobacteraceae; genus DASWZN01. Next base: position 2,111 of record CAVQAN010000005.1, read on the forward strand.
CCTCTTTTCGAAAACTCAGCAAACATGGCTGAGGCCTCCTAAGTAAATGGACCCCAGCGCGCGCCTAGCCTGATTTCCTCACGAGCCACCATCGCTGTAGTGCCACTAAGGACCAGACGGCCTCGACCAGGCCGAATGGCCAGGCGCCCTGAAGAAACCCGTATAGGGACGCCAGCCCGCAAGCCCACGCAAACGCGAAGACGAACCAGGGGCTGCGACGCTCCAGCGCATAGCATGCGAGCATCGCGGCGACGGCGAACAGGCCGAATAGGGAAAGCCGGCTCACTTCTTGGGGAAGCTTGCGTCCAGGGCCATGTTGGCGGCCAGAACGTTGACCCGCGGCTCGCCCAGAAAACCCAGGTCGCGGCCTTGCGTGTTGCGGGCGATCAGGCTGCGAACCTGGTCAACGGAGATCCCGCGGGCGCTGGCGATGCGGGTAGCCTCGGCATCGGCCGAGGCTGGGCTGATATCCGGATCGAGGCCGCTGGCGGAGCTGGTCACGAGGTCGGCCGGAAGCGGGCCGGTGTAATCCGGGTTGGCTTTGCGGAAGGCGGCGACCGCTTCTTTCACGCGGTCGGCCAGCTTCTGGTTGGTGGGTCCGAAATTGGCCGCCCCGGACGAAGTCGGATCATATCCATCGTTTCCAGCGGCGGAGGGCCTGGGCTGGAAGTACTCGGGCCCCTTGAAGTTCTGGCCGATCAGTCGGGAGCCGACGATCCGGCCGTTGGCGCGGATCAGGCTGCAGTCCGCCTGGTTGCGAAACAGAACCTGGCACAATCCCGTGACCACCAGAGGGTAAGCGAGGCCCGTCAGAATCGTCAGAACCAGCATCATTTTGAAGCCGCGGAACATCTGCTGCCACATAGCTCTCTCCTTACGCCAGCCTCAGCAAGCCCAGGATCCGGTCAATCAGCCAGATGAACGGGAACGGCGCGATGAAGCCGCCCACGCCGTATATCCAGAGGTTGCGCCGCAGCATCCCGGCGGCGCTCTGCGGCCGGTACTTTACGCCCCGCAGGGCCAGCGGCACCAGCGCCACGATGATCAACGCGTTGAAGATCACCGCCGCCAGCACGGCGCTCTGCGGCGTGCGCAGGTACATGATGTTGAGCCTGGCCAGCGGCGGGTACGTCACCATGAACATCGCCGGGATGATGGCGAAGTATTTGGAGACGTCGTTCATGATCGAGAACGTGGTCAGCGCGCCGCGGGTGATGAGCAACTGCTTCCCGATGGCGACCACCTCGATGAGCTTGGTGGGATTGCTGTCGAGGTCCACCATGTTGCCGGCTTCCTTGGCCGCCATGGTTCCGCTGTTCATGGCCAGGCCGACGTCGGCCTGCGCCAGCGCCGGGGCGTCGTTGGTGCCGTCGCCGGTCATCGCCACCATGCGCGCGCCGGCCTGCTCCTTGCGGATGTACTCGAGCTTGTCCTTGGGCGTGGCCTGCGCCAGGAAGTCGTCCACGCCCGCCTCGGCGGCGATGGCCGCGGCCGTCAGCGGGTTGTCCCCCGTGACCATGACGCTGCGAATGCCCATGGCGCGCAATTGGGCGATGCGCTCCTTCATGCCGCCCTTCACGATGTCCTTGAGGTGGATGATGCCCAGCAGGCGGGGACCGTCGGCGACGGCCAGCGGAGTGCCGCCGGTCCGCGAGATGCGATCGGACAACTCCGTGATGGCCGGAGCAACCTCTCCACCCTCCCGTCGGACGAACTCGGTGATCGCGTCCGTGGCGCCCTTGCGCAGGCGGCGGCCGTCGATATCGACGCCGCTCATACGGGTGTAAGCCGAAAATGGAATGAAGTGCGCGTCGTGTTCGGAGACCTCGCGGCCCCGTAGCCGGTACTTCTCCTTCGCGAGCACCACGATGGACCGGCCTTCCGGCGTCTCGTCGGCGAGGCTCGAAAGCTGGGCCGCGTCCGCCAGATCGCCTTCGCTCACGCCGTCGATGGGAAGGAACGCCACCGCCTGGCGGTTGCCGAGCGTGATGGTGCCGGTCTTATCGAGCAGCAGTGTGTTCACGTCGCCCGCGGCCTCGACCGCCTTGCCGCTCATGGCCAGAACGTTGTGCTGCATGACGCGGTCCATGCCCGCGATGCCGATGGCCGAGAGCAGCCCGCCGATGGTGGTGGGGATCAGGCACACCAGCAGGGCCACGTAAACCGGGATGCCCGGAACGGTGCCGGCGTGGGCGGAAGCCACGCTGTACACCGCGTACGGCACCAGGGTGGCGACGGCAAACAGGAAGATGAGCGTCAGACCCGCGATCAGAATGTTGAGCGCGATCTCGTTGGGCGTCTTCTGGCGCGAGGCGCCTTCGACCAAGGCGATCATGCGGTCCAGAAATGTTTCGCCGGGGTTCGAGGTGATGCGGATCTTGACCTGGTCGGAAAGCACCTTGGTGCCGCCGGTGACGGCGCTGCGGTCGCCGCCCGACTCGCGAATCACGGGCGCGCTCTCCCCCGTGATGACGGATTCGTCAACCGTGGCGATGCCTTCGATGACCTCGCCGTCGCCCGGCACCAGTTCGCCCGCGCAGCACGACACGCTGTCCCCGGCGCGCAGCTTCGAGGACGGGACCCTCTCGCTCCCCCCATCGGGGAGCAAGCGGTTGGCGATGGCGTCGGTCTTGGTCTTGCGCAGCGTGTCCGCCTGAGCCTTGCCGCGGGCCTCCGCCATGGCCTCGGCGAAGGTGGCGAATAACACGGTGAACCATAACCAGATGCAGATTTGCAGCTCGAATCCCAGGCCGCGCACCCCGGTGACCAGGTCGCGGATCAGGAACGCCGTCGTGAGGGCGGCGCCGACCTCGACCACGAAGATCACCGGGTTCTTCGCCAGCGTCACGGGATTGAGCTTGAGGAACGAATCCTTTGTCGCCCGGCGCAGAATCTCGGGATCGAACAGCGGGCGCGCGCGCACCAGCTTTTTCGGCATCAGCGCCGTCGAATCTTCGATCACGGGGGGAAGTACGGTGCTTGTCATCGCTTAGCTCCCGACAGAAAACAGCAGCAGCGAAAAGAGTTTTCCCTGGTGCATGAGGAAGTGCTCGACAATCGGCCCGAGCGCCAGGGCGGGAAAGAAGGTCAGGGCCCCAACCACGACTACCGTCGCCACCAGCAGCCCCACAAATAGCGGGCCGTGAGTGGGCAGGGTCCCGCTCGAAGTCGGCACTTTCTTCTTGGCCGCCAGGCTGCCCGCGACGGCCAGGAGCGGCACGATGAACATGAACCGTCCGAAGAGCATCGCCAGACCGAGCGTGAGATTGAACCAGGGGGTGTTGGGGTTGATGGCGGCGAAGGCGCTACCGTTGTTCTCCGACGCGCTCGAGTAGGCGTACAGCATTTCACTGAAGCCGTGCGGGCCGCCGTTGTTCAGATTGGCGGTCCCCGGCCCGGGCGGATTCCAGTAGCCCGTCTTCGAGAACGAAACGACAATGCTGGCCGCGGTGAGGGCCAGGATCAGGAAGGACGTGGCCAGGATCGGCAGCATCGCCATCTTCACCTCCTTCTGCTGGATCTTCTTCCCCAGGTACTCGGGCGTCCGGCCCACCATCAGCCCGGCGATGAAGACGGCGACGATGGCGTACAGCAGCATGCCGTACAGGCCCGAGCCCACTCCTCCGAAGATGACCTCGTCGGTCTGGAGGTTGAACATGGGGACGAGGCCGCCCAGAGGAGTGAGCGCGTCGTGCGCGGTGTTAATGGCGCCGCAACTGGCGTTGGTGGTCACGGTCACGAACAGAGCCGATGCGGAGACGCCGAAGCGGGTTTCCTTGCCTTCCATGTTCCCGCCTGACTGATTGGCGGTGGCCGCGGTCTGGAGACCGAACTTGGCCAGGATCGGGTTGCCCGCCTGCTCGAAACCATAGCAGACGAAGACGCCAACCAGGAACATCACGGCCATCGCGGCGAAGATCGCCCAGCCTTGCCGCGTGTCGCCCGCCATCCGGCCAAAGGTATAGGTGAGTCCCGCGGGGATGATGAAGATCAGCAGCACCTGGACGAAGTTCGTGAAGGGAGTGGGGTTTTCAAAGGGATGCGCCGAGTTGGCGTTGAAAAATCCGCCGCCGTTGGTGCCCAGCATCTTGATCGCTTCCTGAGACGCGACGGGCCCTTGCGGGATGGTCTGACGTCGCCCCTCGACGGTCTTGACCGCGGTGTAAGGGTGGAGGTTCTGAATCACGCCCTGCGAGCACAGCAGCAGCGCCGCGAGGATGGAGATCGGCAGCAGGATGTAAAGCGTGGACCGAGTGAGGTCGACCCAGAAATTCCCGATGCTCGAGACCTGGTGCCGCGCGAAGCCGCGAATGATCGCCACCGCGGCGGCGATGCCCACGGCGGCGGAGGCGAAGTTCTGCACCGTCAGGGCGGCCATCTGCACCAGGTAGCTCACGGTCGTCTCGGGCGTGTAGGCCTGCCAGTTCGTGTTGGTGAGGAAGCTGACCGCGGTGTTGTAGGCCAGGTCCGGCGAGATCAGCTTGCCGCCGAAGCCCTGCGGGTTGAACGGCAGGTAGCCTTGCAGCCGCTGCAGCGCGTAGACGAACAGGAAGGCGAAGATGCTGAACGCCAGCATGCCGCCCGCGTAGTGGGTCCAGCGCTGCTCTGCGTCCTCCCGGATCCCGCACAGCTTGTAGACCAGGCGCTCCAGGGGACGGACAACGGGATGGAGAAACGTGCGCTCGCCCTCGAAGACTCTCGCCATGAACAGCCCCACCGGCTTGGTGATCAGCAGGACGAGGCCGAAAAACACGGCGATCTGGAAAATCCCGATTCCTGTCATATGGCCCTCAGAACTTCTCCGGGCGAAGCAGCGCCCAGGTCAGATACACCAGCAGAAACACGCATGTGGTCCCGGCAACGATGTAGTCCATAGGGTGTCTCCCTCACAACCGGTCGCAGGCCTTGGTGATGGCCCACAGCACGACGAAGCCGGCAACCCCGGTCAGCACGTACAGGAAGTCAAGCATTCCGCGTCTCCTTGTTCGCGAGCACGAGCAACACCTGATGCCCGCCCTTGCGAAGAGCCCGAGCCAGCCGCCGCTCCCGCGCCCCCGGCCACCAGCGCATCCTGGCCCCCATGATGACGATGCAACCCGGCTTGAGGCCGTCGATCGCCCCGGTTTCCCATTCGCGGCACAGGCGGATCTCGACGTGGGTCTCAATGCCCGACTTCTCGGCCAGCGTGCGGAACTGCCGTTCCGCGAAGTCCTTCCGAACCGGCGGCTCATCGAGTTGCGCCGGAAAGGGGATGGGCTGGGGCACGATCAGACGGATTCGGGTGACCAAGCCCTGGGCGAGGCGGGCGGCGGCGCGCAGGGCGGCCAGCGTCTGGTTCATGCCGGCGTAAATCACCGCCACTTCCATTCTCGCGCTCTCCGGCGGCGAGAACACTCGCGCGGGCGCCGCAGGTTGGGCCAGCCAGATCTTGTTCATGAGTGCCACCTGATTGAGGCTAACCGGAAAGCCGTAAGGAAGGCATAAAGGGCGCCTCAGGATTTCGTAAGGGAAGTGGGGAAGGCGCGACAAAGGGAGGGCAGCGGGAGGGGGTATGGTCAATTCCGCTCAGAGGCTTGCGGTGCACAGAAGGTCCTGAGGACGCCGTGAGGGGGGCCGCACAAAGGCCCACAGCCACAACCCGGCCAAATCACTCGCTCGGCAGGTTGAAGCGATAGCCAACCCAAGGTTCGGTCATCAGGTAGCGGGGATGCGAAGGGTCGGGCTCGATCTTCTTGCGGAGCTGGTTGACGAAGACTCGCAGGTACTCCACCTCGTCGCCGTAATCGGGCCCCCAGACGGCTTGCAGCAGGGCGCCGTGGGCGATGGGCTGATTGGGATGGGTGAGGAAATACTGGAGCAGGTCGAACTCTTTGGGCGTGAGCCGGCCCTCCCGCGAGCCCGTCGTCACGCGGCGGGTTTTCAGATTGATCTCGACCTCGTCGAGCTTGACCGTTCCCAGGCTGTCTTCGGGCCTCTGTGGCAGGCGGCGCAACGCCGCCCGGATGCGCGCCAGCAGCTCTGGCATGCTGAACGGCTTCGTGATATAGTCGTCGGCGCCGGCGTCGAGCGCCTGCACTTTGTCCTTCTCTGCGTCGCGCACCGTGAGCACGATCACGGCCACGTCCCAGCGCGCCCGGATCTCGCGGCAGGCATCCAGTCCGCCCATCCCGGGCATGTTCATGTCGAGCAGCACCATGTCGAAGCGCTCCGCGCCGAGCTTCTCGAGCGCTTCCTCCCCGCTCCGCGCGTCCGCCACGAAGTAGCCCAGGCCGGTGAGGGTGGCGCGCATCACACGCCGGATCTGCGGCTCGTCATCCACCACCAGGACCCGCGTGGCGCTCACGACGGCGCCCGCTCCGCCGCCAGAGGAAGAGTGAAGCAGAAACGCGAGCCGTCCGCCGTGCTGTCCACCCAGATCCGACCGCCGTGCGCCTGCACGATTTCCCGCGCGATCGTAAGCCCCATTCCGGTGCCGGGAAGGCGCTGGCGGTCTCTCGCGCACCGGTAGAACTTCTCGAACACCCGCTCCCGTTCTTCTTCGGGAATGCCCGGCCCGCGGTCCCGGACGCTGAAGGCGACGCCGTCGGGAGTGGCTTCCGCCGCCACCACTACGGGCGAACCGGGAGGCGCGTATTTGAACGCGTTGTCGATCAGTTGCACAAGCACGGTGCCGAACATCGCCGCGTCGGCGCTGCACAGCGGCAGGTCGCCTGCGGCCGAGACCTCGATCCGTCGTCCGTCCAGGCCCGGTTCGACTTTCCGGGCTACGGCGGCCAGTAACTCCGCGGGCGCATGCGGCTCCTGTCTGATGTGCAGTTCGCCCGCCTCGATGCGGGCCATGTCGATGGCCTCGCTGACCATGGTGGTCATGCGGTCGGCTTCTTCACTAATAACCGTCAGCAGTTCCGTGCTGGTCGCATCGGCCGGACCCGAAAGCAGCGCTGAGGCCGCCGCTTTGATCGAGGTCAGCGGCGTCTTGAACTCGTGCGCCACGGCGTCCAGCAGCGCGGACTTCAGCTCCTGGCTCTGGCGCGCCACCTGGGCGCGGCTGGCCAACTCGAGCGTGCGCGCTCGCTCGAGCGAGATCGCGGCGAGATTGGATATGGCGTGGCGCGCGGCGTCGGACACCGAACCGGTGAACATACCCAGGCTTCCGATCGGGCCGCCGCCCAGACGGACGGGCAGCGCGGTGACGCCTCTCTCGTCGAGTTCGGTGTTTTGCACGGCTACGTCCCGCAGCCTGGCCTCGCTGAGTGGAAGATCCTCCGGACCAGCGCGCTGAACTTCTCCCGTCCGGCGATCGAACACCGCGACAGCCCTCAGCTCAAAAACGGCCGCAACCTGGCGTGCGAGGTGTCTGGCAACGGCGGCCTCGCTGGGCTCCGCCATCATCAGGGCGCGGCTCAGGTTGTAGAGCCGCTCCATCTCGGCACGGCGTCCGGAGGCTTCGAGCGCACGCCGTTTTGCCGTGGCCGAGAGATTGCTTGCGGTCACCGCCGTCACCAGAAACGCCGTCAGCGCCACCCAGTTCTGCGGATCGGCGATGGTCAGCGTGCCTACCGGGGGCAGGAAGAAGTAGTTGAACGACAGCACGGCCGCGAAGGACGCCAGCACCGCTTCCGCCAGGCTTCCCCACGTTGCAACTGCCAGGATCGCCAGGAGGAAGGCGAGCGCCACCGTGGTAGAGTTCACGCGGAACACCCTGAAGCAGGCGAACGTCACCGCCGCGATCAGCGCCAGCGCCCCAGTCGCCCTGACCAAACGCCGGGACCGGGTTTGCGAAACCATAAACGCTCTCTTTTGTACTTATTCTAGTGCAGCGCGGGCCGGCCGGCCGCACTCACCTTCGCCGGGGCGCCGGCACAGGCGCCGTAACCGCGCGCACAAGCGGGCGCCGCAGAACGCTCTATCCTTTGCCGTACTTCTCACTGCATTCGACGGAGCAGAAGTGAACCGTTTCCCCGCCCAGAGTGCGCTTCACCGATGTCGCCGTGGAAACGTAGGTGCCGCACACGGGATCGCGCTTGAGCTCGCCGATCTTCTGCGGTCCGGCCGATGCGGAGCGCCGGGAAGCCTCCGGCCCCAGGAATCCGCCGACAGTCTTGCCCAAGATTCCAATGATCGAGCGCAGGAAGCTGATAAGGATGATGGCGAGGAAAAGATAGAGAACGACTCGAGTCATGGAATGGGGCGCTCCCGGAGAACGCCCCGCCCTTCTATCCCGCGCCTACTTCTTCTTCGCCTTCTTCGCCGGGGTCGGAGTCGCGTTCGGGTTCACGTACTGGGTCTGCAGTTGCGTGGTCAGCGCAGCCAGCATCGCCTTCGCCGCCTCGGCGTTGGGGCCGTCCGGCGTCAACTCGAGGTACTTGTCCAGTTCGCCTTTCATTTCGGGAGGCGCCACCGTCTTGCCGTCCGCGGTTACCGACATCTTCGACGACAGGCACACGGCGTACTGGAAATGCGCCTCGGCGTAACTCGGAGTCAGCTCGATGGCCTTCTTGAAGTTCGTCGCCGCCTCGTCGTACTGGCCGGCGTTCACCAGCAGGGCGCCGAGGTTGTAGTAGTACTTGCCGGCGCCGGGGGGGTCGAATTCCGCAGCCTTCTTCAGCTCCGCGGAGGCCTCGGGAAATCTCTTCAGCCGGGCCAGCGCCAGAGCGTAGTTGTTGTGTACCGCCGCGTCGGATGGCTTGAGCGCGATCGATTTCTCGTAGCTGTCCAGCGCGGAGGTCAGCGTGGCCTGTTGCTCGGCGCCCATCTGAGCGCCGGCCAGACCGGTCTGGGCCTCGGCCAGATGCGACCAGATGGCCTCCTGCTTGGGATCCGTCTCAGACGCCTTCTTGAACGCGGCGATCGCCTGCTCGTAGTAGGTCGCCGCCGTCATCGGTTGCGGCGCAGCCTGCGGATTGTTGGGGTCCGCCGCGGCGGTGGCCGGACAGGACGACGGCTTCTTCCCGCAGTTCAAAGCCTGCATCCCCGCCCCGTACGCCTCGTTCAACTGCCGATTGTGCGCCTGGACTTGGGCCAACTGTTTTTCGTGGTCCTTGAGCGCGGCCCGTTGTTCGGGGGTCAACTGCTTCTCCTGCTCTTTGGTGAGCGTGCCGGTTGCGGCGGCCTGGGCGAGCGCTTCCTGCTGCTGTCTTTGGCCGTGGAGATCGAAGCTGACGTCGGTGCTCTTCTCGGTCGTGGTATGGACTTTGTGCAGGCAATCGCGCTGCTTGCCGTCCACTTCCACGCACACGTCGAACAGGCCCAGCGGCAGACCTCCGTAGTAGTATTTGCCCTTCTTGTCGGTCTTGGTGTGGTAATGGCCGGCGATGTCAAGGCGCTCGATCTTGATGACGGCGTCTTTGAGGGGCTGGCCATCGTCCCCGGTGACGCTCCCCTCGATGGTTGTGATGGCAGCGAGCGAAACGCCGGCGAAGACGGCCAACGCGCCCCCAAGCCAAGCCGCTCTCTTAAAAATCATGACGGACCTCCGACTCTTGTTCTGATTCTCCAACACCAGAGGATACTACAACCGCCGGCAACCTGCGAAGCCCACTTTTACAGGACCGCCCGCAACGCCAGGTTCACTACCACCATCGCAGCCGAGAACGCGGGCAGGATCAGCAGCGCCTTCTTCAGCCGCTTGGGATCCTCCCCCGCAATCGCGCCAATCGCCGGCGAACTCACGGCCAGCCCGATCCACCCGAACATGGCGACGATTCCGATGGCAGTCGCCTTGGCTCCCCCGAACACGTTGCCGGTGATCGCCAGTACCGTCGGGAACACCGGCGCCATGGCCAGACCCGCGCAGAACACCGCCGCCCACGCCACCGCGGGCCTGGTCGTCTGCAGCGCCAGGAAGGTGGTGATCGTCATCAGCGCCGCCGCGGCCAGCGTCACGGTCTCGGGCCGCGCCGCCTTGAAGACCGGCGTCAAGGCCGCGGCCAATCGCCCGATGAGAAGGCCCATCGCAAAGCCGAGCGACAGGATGTTCAACGCCCGTACTTCGGAGATCCCTTGCGCCATCAGGTGCCGCGCGAGCCAGTTCCAAACCCCGACCTCGCAGGCCACGTACAGGAACAGCATCGCCGCCAGCAGCCACAGAGCCGGCTGACTCAGCAGGTGGCCCGCCTCCGAGAGCGCGATTCCGCCCGCGGACCGGGCCGCCGGCATCCTCGCCACGGCGCTCACGGCCAGCGTGCCTGCCGTGGCCACCGCGGTCAGGAGGCACAAGCGGCTCGAATTGCCGCCCAGAAGGTTGGCCAGAATGAACGGAGTCGCCAGACCGCCCAGGCCGAAAAAGACGTTGAGGAAGTTGAGCGCCGCCGCGTGCCCGGAGCCGCCCAGATCGAAGGCCAGTGCGTTGGCTCCCGTAACGATCGTGCCCCCGCCCAGCCCGAGCAGAAACAAGTAGCACACCACATGGCCGTAGCTCTTCGAACCAGGCAGGAGGAACAACGCGAGGGCGATCGGCGCCAGACCCAGAATCAGGCCCACCTTGTAGCCCTGGCTGTCGATCAGCGGTCCGGCCCCGACGGATGCGATGATCAGGCCGATCGCCTGCGCCAGGGCTAATTGCCCGTTCTGCCTCGGCGTGAGCTGGAACCGGGCGGACAGCGCGGGCAGGATCGTGCCCAGCATCGCGGCAATGAGCCCGTAAACAAAGATAGTCAATATGGGCGCGAGGATCGGCATGGCTCCTAAGAGCCTACACGATTTGGGATCTCTTTGCCACGCGGCCCAGACCGCCCGCGGCCGGGAGCCGGGGTCCGTCCCGCTCCGCTAACGCGCCGCTTCCAACCGCACCCGGCGGAGCCAGAAGGCGCCCGCCGTCCGCATCGTTCCAGGGGCCCGCTCGTAGGCCAGCACCAGGGGCACGACGCTCCCCGCGGGCGGGCTTTGGAACTCGAACCACGCCTGCCTCCAGGCTTCGCTTGCCGGCGCCTGCCACTCCGCCCCGATGGTGCGCCAGCGAAGGCCCGTCACCCCCTCCATCCCCTCGCTGCGGTACTCGAACGCCAGTCGCCAGAACCGGCCGGGGGCTAGCGGGACCCGCTGGAGCATCAGCATGGAGTCTTCCGGCTGTCCCCCGAGAACGAGAACCGCAATCCGCCGTCGGCCGGTTGCCGCACCGTCTCGACGCCCGCGGCGGGCGGCAGCCGCCAATCGAAGCCCCGGCTCAGTGGCTCGTGGGCGAAATCGCCGTTGGTCAGGTGCGGCCCCCGCTCCGGGTCGAGCGGCCGTGCCCAGATCGACCGCGACGCGGCCAGCCGGTTCCAGAGGCGCAACGCCGCCTCCGGCCGGCCGGCTTCGAGGAGACGGTCGCAATAGGCGAGCGCGGCCCCGGCAGCGCTCTTCCCGCCCACTTCCACCAGCCTTCCCGCTGCGGTCTCCGCCGCACCTGCACGCTGGTTGTCCAGCAGTAGGGAAATGTAGCTCTCGAGAACCGTAGGGCTCCCGCTGAGGGCCGCCAGCGCCTCCGGTGCATCCTCGCCCAGGTTCGAGGCGAGTTCGGCCAGCGGCCGGGGGTCGCCGTGGGACATCCGCACCGCCTCCCGCAGCCAGGGCCAGAACTTCTCGCGGTCGTTCGAACGAAAGTAGAAGCCGGCCAGCGACCAGCGGGGGATGTAGGTTTTGTCGACCCGCGCGGCCCGGAGCAGGCAGCGCTCGGCGCCCGCCCGGTCTCCCCGTAGTTCCGCATCCAGACCCAGCGCAATCCATGCCCTTGAATCACAAGGGCTGGCTCGCACGGCGAGTTCCAGCGCACGGTTCCGATCCGCGCCCCCGAGCGACGCCAGGGCGGCGTAGTTCCTGGCGTCCGAGGGCGCCAGAGCCAAGGCCGTCTCGATGGCTTGGCGGCCTCCCGCCCGCGTCAGGCGATCTTCCCAGCCGAGCACCGCCGTCGCGGCCAGGCACAAGATCAGCGCCCCCAGGGCCAGCGCGCCCGAAATACGGTACAGCATCGGAGGCATCGCCTCTCCCATCGGGCGGACCCCCGTGCCCTCCGGCTCAGGGCTTTCTCCTAGACGCGGGACCGTCTTTGCCCTATCCCCCTCTCCGTTCGAAGCTCCGCTACCGATCCGGAGAATAGAGGCCGCGCAGGACCGGCCCTACGCACCGGGAGGAAACATGCTTTCGAGATCAGCAGTTCTCATCGCGCTGGCTGTCGCCGCCGTATTGGGAGCCTTTGGGGCGGCTGCGCCCTCTATCGGAGTCGCTACCACCAATGGAGATTTCCAGATCGACCGGAGCAACGTTTCTGGAAATGCGACGATTCTCGACGGAAGCGTGATCGAGACGGGAACCGCCGGTTCCGAGTTACGCCTCTACAGGGGGACGAGCATGCGTCTGGCGCGCGACTCGCGAGGGAAGGTCTTCCAAAGCCGCTTGATCCTCGAACGGGGAGCGGCGCAAGTCGACGCGCCGAAAGGATACGCGATCGACGCCGCCGGACTCCAGGTGCAGACCTCGCCCCTCTCGGCGGTACAGGTCAACCTGGCCGGCGCGGGCCGTGTCGAGGTCGCCACCATGTCCGGCGCGGTCGAGGTGAGGAACGGGACGGGAATGCTGCTGGCCCAGGTCCTGCCGGGCCGCGCCCTGGCTTTCACAGTGCAGGCCTCCGGCGCGGCGGCGCCCGAGAAGCTGACGGGCGTTCTCACCGAGAGGCATGGCCACTACTTTCTTACCGACCAGACCGCCGGCGTCCGGGTCGAGCTGGTTGGCACCGATCTGGGCAAGCTCGTGGGCAAACTAGTCGAGGTCACCGGAGCGCTCGATACCACCGCCCAGGCCGCCGAGTCGGCGGCCCATGTCGTCAACGTAATTAGCATCCGGGTCGTGGCCGCCGCCTCCAGAGCCGCTGTCGCCGCCACCACGGGGGCCAAGATCGGATCGGCCTTGAGCTCCCACGCAGTGATTATCGCGGGCGTTGCCGTCGCCGCCGCAGCGGCTCCAGCCGCCATCGCCCTGACGGCTTCTGGCGACCAGTCCAGTATCAGCCGGTAGTCCAGTTCTGTCCCCGCCGCTGACCGGGGAGCCGTCGATCTGGCCCCAGCGGAACTCGCCACGTGCCGCAACCCCGGGAGTGCGGCACCGCCGGTGTCCGACTACCAACGACCTCCGAGCCTTCTCCCCGCGCCGATCAAAGGCCCACCTCTTCAAACCCGTCAGGCTCCACACACTTATACCCCCTTCTGAGGAGCATATTCCAATCCAAGAATGATCCTGAAAGTGTGAGGTTGTTTCCAATAGACATGATCCTGAAGCCATTCTGCCGAAGGAGCCTTATCTGCGCCTTGCTGTGCTATAGTATGAGAACTGCTTGGTTCTTATCTTAACGCGGCTTAATGCTCGCGGCTGGAATCTACTTGGTCGAGGCGCTACGGATTGAGACAATTGCTCATTTGTGCGGGACTGCTTGGGCTACCGGCCGTGCCAAACACTGCCCTGCCGCCTAGCCAGTCTTTCCACGAGAGCGATCCTCGACTTTCCCGGCTACAGGTGTTCTTACGGGATGTGCACAGCCCGCTCCAGGCACTCGCCCCGGACTTCCTGGAAGCCGCCGACCACCACGGGCTGGACTGGCGGCTGCTCCCCAGCATCTCGATGGTGGAAACCGGTTGCGGCAGAACAGCCGTCGGCAAGAACATCTTCGGGTGGGATTCGGGACGCAGGCAGTTTGCCTCCTTTCGGGAGGCTATCCTCTTGGTGGCTTCCCGCCTGGGCAACTCTAAGCTGTACCGTGGCAAGAACTTGGTCCAGATTCTCGCCACCTATAACCCGAGGCCTGAGTATGCCGGCCTGGTGCGCTCCGTGATGAACCATCTCGGCCCCTCCGGCCAGGCGAAGGCCCGGTTCGCGGCCGAGCCAACCCTCAGCCCAGTGACCGTATCGCGATATATAACCCGCCTAGAACCAATACAGTAGCCAGGATTCCTATAGCCCACGGCACCAGCCGCGACGCTACCGAAGACGACGCCTGGTCATCCTGTTTCATCGTATCGTCCAGAGTGTCGAACATGGCTCGATTCCCTCCTCAACCCAGCCGCCCGCTCCCCAGGAGCCCGGCGAGTTGGTACTGCGACATCATTCTAGACCCAATTCGGGCGGATGTAACGGGAAAATTCCGGCTTCGGTACCGGGACCGCCAGAACTTCGGTCCTACTCCCTGTCGGCTTGCTGCAGAACGGTTGCGGCCTGTCCAGAGCGGACTCGCCCGGTCCGGCTAGTGGCGCTCCATAGCCCGCTCGATCTCGGCAGGCTCCCGCGGCAGTGCCGCGCTCAGATTCCGACATCCCTCCTCGGTCACCAGCAGGGTGTCCTCGATGCGTATGCCGATCCTCTCCTCGGGGATGTACAGCCCCGGCTCGATGGTAATCACCATCCCGGCCTGGAGAGGCTCGGCGAAAGACGCAGGGGGATAGTCGTGTACCTCCAGGCCGACTCCGTGGGAGATTCTGTGGGTCAAATAGCGGCCGAGCGGACCGCCGCCAAGGTCCCGCCCGTGGCCGTCGAGGTAGTCCCGGGCGATCTGGTTGAGCTGCGGCAGAGTGACGCCGGGTTTTAGCGCGGCTATGGCCGCCTTCTGTGCCCCAAGGACGATTTCATACAGCTCTCGCTGGCGCGGCGTGAACTTGCCGTTCACCGGAACGGTCCGCGTGATGTCCGTGGCGTAGCCCGCACATTGCGAGCCGATGTCCATCAGCACCAGCTCTCCGGCCTGCATAACGCGCCCGTTCTCGGAGTAGTGCAGCACCGTAGCCTGGGGCCCCGAGGCCACGATCGGAGAGTAGGCGTTGCCCTCGCAGCCTCGCTCGAGCATTGCGGACGTCGTTGTCGCGGCCACTTGGTATTCGAACAGGCCCGGTTCGATGCGCCCCCACGCCGCCCGGTGCGCCTCCACGCTGACATCGGTGCTTCTCTGGATCGCCTGAATCTCGGCGCCGGACTTCTTCGCTCGCAGGGCCCCCAGCTTGCTCTCCGCGTCGGTCAGCTCGCGCAGCGGCGCCAGCCGCTTGAGCCGGGCGGCATAGCGCTCGCGCAGCAGAGCTAAGACGCTCGTACTCGACTCCAGTGTCTTGGCCAGTTGCGACTCGAACCGCTCGACCGGCAGCACCTCGTCAAACCCAGTCACTGTGCGGATATCCGGATCGCTTGCCGCAGGCTGCTGCCCCGTGTACTTCTCCCGCTCCGGGTTGTGCCCCGGCAGGAACAGCACCTCGCGGGCGGGCGATAGCAGCAGAATCGCTCCCGGGCGGCTCCAGCCGGTGAGATAGCGGAAGTTCGGCTCCTGCAGCGCCGCCACCGCGTGCTCCTCCATCTCCGCTGCCGTGCGTCCAAACAGCACCAGCACCGCGCCGTCGAGAGACTTTCGCGCGGCCTGGCGGCGGGACTGGTACTCCGCCTGCGGAATCTGGGCTGCCAGCGCGCAGGCGGCCAGAACGAGCGCTGCCACCGCACCCCGGATGCAGTTCAACCCTTTGGGCACCCTACCGCCCCCCCACCGCAGCCCGCAGAATGATCCGCACCTTCTCTCTCCCCGAAAGCTCCACCCGGTGTGAGAGCACGTCGTAGTTGGTGCGCTCGATCCGCCCCAGCAGTCGCGAGTAGATCTCGATCAGGGCCCAGAGCGAGGCCCGGCTGTGCGGATCCACCATGTCGACCAGCGGCTCCGCCTCCCGGTAGTACGCGCGGGCGCGCTGCGCCTCGAACTCCATCAGGTCCACAAACTCATCGCTGCGCTTGCCCTCGGCCAGGTCGCGCGCGTCCACGCGGAAGCGGTCGCAGATCCTCCGCCGGCAGGTACACCCGGTCGCGAGCCGCGTCCTCGCGCACGTCGCGCAGGATGTTGGTCAACTGGAACGCCACGCCGCACTTCTCCGCCAGCGGCAGCGCCTCGCGCGCCCTTGAAGCCGAAGATGTGGATCACCGTCAGCCCCACCACGCTCGCCACCTGGTAGCAGTAGCGGTAGAGTGCGTCGAAGGTGGGAATGCGCCGCGGCCCCAGGTCGCTCAGCACGCCCTCAATCATCTCGTGGAAGTACACCGGCGGGATCTTGTAGCGCCGGCGGTATCGTGAAACGCCGGCCACAGTGGATTCTCCCCGAAGCGGCCCTCAAGGGCGGCCTCCATCTCGTGTCGCCACCTCTCGATGGCCTCCCGGGGCTCGACGCCGGGCTCGGGATCGTCGCTCAGGTCGTCGCAGTGGCGCATGAACGCGTAGATGGCGCAGATCGCGTTGCGCTGCGCCTTGGGCAGCAGCACGAAGGAGTAGTAGAAGTTCCGCGCCCGCGATTTTGCGATCCGCCGGCAGGTTGTGTAGGAGGTTTCCAGGTCGGTCATGCCGGTCTCGGGAACACCAGGCGCCCCAGCGTTTCGAGCAGCAGCCTGGCCGCGCTCGGATTTCGTCACCGAAGGACGCCGCCGCAGCACATTGTAATCCTGCGCCTCGATCTTCTCCAGAACCAGCATCCCGCCCCGGCTGAACAGATCGATGTCCACCGCCAGCCTCCGGTTCACCATTTGCGCCAGCGGCATCCCCCGGTCGAACAACTCGCGCGCGATGCCCACGATCTCGCGCATCACGGCGCGAAAGGCGGGCGACTCGCGACCCTCCGCCAGGTCCTCCTCGGTGTACCCATACCGCTCCATGGCGTCCAGCGGAATGTAGATCCGCCCCTTCTTCAGATCCAGGGGAATGTCCTGCCAGAAGTTCGCCAGTTGCAGGGCCGTGCAGGTGGCGTCGGAGAGCGCTTGCCGCT
>CAVQAN010000006.1:0-19950 GCA_963710565.1 Bryobacterales bacterium
ACTTGTTGCGATGGTGGAAACGAGGGCGGAAAGCGGCGAGTGGTCCCCGGCGTCGTGGCGGTCCAGGCCGGCGGCTCAGCAGCCGGTTTATCGTTCGGATATGACGTTGCTCTCCGTGGTGGAGATCTCAAGCTGCCGCCGCTGGTGACTTCCTGGGAAATCGACGCGCTGCAAAGCAACTGGCGGAGGCCGCGCGCGGCGAGCGCTTCCTGCTGCAGGGCGGCGATTGCGCCGAGAGCTTCGAACTGCGACTCCGACACCATCGCCAATAAGCTCAAAATCCTGCTGCAGATGAGCCTGGTGCTGGTTCACGGCGGCCAGAAGCCCGTGGTCCGCGTGGGCCGCTTCGCCGGCCAGTACGCCAAGCCGCGCTCGGAGGACTTCGAAACGCGCAACGGGGTCACCCTGCCCAGCTACCGCGGCGACCTGGTCAACCGCCCCGAGTTCACTGCGGCGGCCCGCAAGCCCGATCCGCAACTGATGCTGCGCGGCTACGAGCGCGCCGCGCTGACCCTCAACTTCATCCGCGCGCTGGTCAGCCGCGGCTTCGTCGATCCGCATCGCCTCGAGTATTGGGATCTCGACTGGGTCAAGCACTCGCCCATGGCCGAGGAGTACCGCCGCATGGCGCGCAGCATCGGCGACTCGCTGCGGTTCATGGAGAACTGCTCGGCGTGCATCCGGGCGAGCTGCACTGGATCGATTTCTTCACCAGCCACGAAGGCATGCACCTGCCCTACGAGCAGGCGCAGACGCGGCGGGTGCCGCGCCGCACCGGCTGGTACAACCTGTCGACGCATTTCCCGTGGATCGGCATGCGCACCGCCGATCCCGACGGCGCGCACGTCGAGTACTTCCGCGGCATCCGCAATCCGATCGGCATCAAGGTCGGGCCCGCGATGACGCCCGAGACGCTCAAACGGCTGATCGACATCCTGGATCCCGACGACGAACCCGGCCGCCTGACGCTGATCCACCGCTTCGGCGAACGAGTCGATCGGCGCCTGCCTCCCGCCGCTGATCGAGGCCGTCGAGGCGACAGGCAAGACGGTGCTGTGGTGCTGCGATCCGATGCACGGCAACACGCGCACCACCGCCGACGGGATCAAGACGCGCGATTTCGAGGAGATTCTGGGCGAACTCGACCAGGCCTTCGACATCCACGCCGCCTACGGCGGCTGTCTCGGCGGCATCCACATCGAACTGACCGGCGAAGACGTCACCGAATGCATCGGCGGCGCGCGCGGCCTCGAGGAGGCCGATCTGAAGCGCGCCTACCAGTCCTCGCTCGATCCGCGGCTCAACTACGAACAGGCGCTCGAGATGGCGATGTTCGTGGGCCGCGAGATCGGTCTTTTGGGAGGCCTTGAAGCGATGAGAATGTCCTGGTTGGCTGGCGGTGGCGCTCGTGGCGCTGCCGGCCATGGCCGCCGAGCCCGGTATCACGGGCCGGTGGAAACGTCGACGACAAAACGGGCAAGCCGAAGGGGATCGTGCTCATCTAGGAGCAGAACGGCGAGTTCTTCGGCAAGATCGAATCCAGCATCGACCCGAAGAACGCCAACGAGATCTGCGACCTGTGCAAGGACGAGCGCAAGAACAAGCCCGTGACCGGCATGGTGATCCTGCGCCACCTGAAGCGGAACGGCGACGAGTACAGCGGCGGGGACATTCTCGATCCGGACAACGGGAAGGTATGCCGCTGCAAGGCCAGGCTGGGGAGGGCGGCAAGAAGCTGATCTTGCGGGGGTATATCGGCATCTCGCTGCTCGGGCGGTCGCAGACCTGGACGCGGGAGGAGTAACACCGTAAAGACGCCGGCGGTCAGGTCGTCCCGCGGGCGGTTACCGTGGCGTCGTTCGCTTTGATGCACCGGCAGAGAGGTGCCGGTCAGGGGGCGGGATTCGAAGATCCCGGCTGCGAGGTTCCCTGCGACCCTCCCGGCTGTGTTCCCATCGAGGGCCCGAAGCCAGGCGCCCCTACCATCCCGGGCACCTGGGTTCCAGGCTGGGTTTGTACTCCCGCCTGGCCCAGGATCTCCTGTCGCGGTCGTAGATAAACTCCCACTCCTTATACTTCGAGTGGTCCTTGTAGAGCTTGATTCCCGCGGCTTCGGACTTGCTGGCGACGCCGGCGATTCCGGCGCCCGCGGCCATCGCGCATCCACCGCCAAAAGGCGTCGAGCCGGGTGAAGACGATCCGCTGCCGGCGTTGCCGGTGGTCGCCGGCGCCCCGGAATCGGGGAAGGGACGAGGGTCTGGGGCATCCCGGGCAGAGCGTAGGGAGGATAGTTGGGCGAGTTGGGGGAGCCGTAAGGTGGCACTCCGGGCCGGTAGGACGGCGGCCCCGCTTCATCGGGGTCTCGGGCTGATTCGCGGGAACGCCGTCCTGCCCGGGCTGGTATCCAGGCTGGCCAGGCTGGACCGCCCCGGGCGCGTAGCCCGGATCGCCCGGCTGGGGAGTGCCCGGTGCGCCGGCGTCGCCGGCCTGCTGCGGGCGGGCAGGCCAAGCGGGATGATCGGCAGGCCCTGTGCCGCCTGTTGCGAAGGATCACCCTGGTCCGGGGGCAACTGCCCGTCGGGGTTTCCGGAGGCTATATCGGAGGGAGCCGGGCCGCCCCGCTGCATCTGCCACCTCTGCGGAGTCTGCTGCGCGGGGTGGCGTCGCCGGAGCTGGACGAGGCCATCTCGCTGGCACTGATGGTACCGGCGGGCGTTGGGGGCTTCATGGTCAGCGAGTCGGTGAATCCACCGCCACCCGCATGGATCAGCCGCCAGTCGTCCTTCCCGGTCATGGGATCCTTGAAACGCCGCCGCAGAAAGCGGATGTTGTTGGTGTTCTCCAGGTCGCCGATCATGGCCGGGTAGCGATTGAACCGCCTGACGAAAAGCCTGATCGCCTGGCGATACTGTTCGCCCCGTGCGATCAGATCGCCCTCCTTCAGGCGCTGGTTCTCGAAGACGACGCGCGGCATCTCCGCGTAGAGCATGAGGGCGACGATCGCCGCTGCAGCAGCACGAACAGCAGGCAAACCCGGAATCCTGCCCCTTACGCCGCCGGCTCATCCCGTCTGGCCCTGGCCTTTCTCTTCCTCGAGCGGCAACGTCTGCTCGTGTTTGAACTGCACGTCCTCGACGACCACTGAGTTGATGCCGACTCGCACCAATTTGTAGCGGTTCTTTACGAGTTGGCCTTCGGCGGCCACGATGATATCCTCACCATCCAGAAAGAAGACCCGCTTGGCGCCCGAGGGGGCGGGGGTGGCGTAGCCGTAGAACTTCAGCGGGATAGGCGGCGGCGGCGGTGTGGGCGGGGGGCCGGGCGCCGGCGTGGCGGCGGCTGCGGCGGCGGCCTGAACGCTGAGCGGATTGATCTTGACCTCCGGTATCTTGGGCAGCGGCGGCGCGCCGAACTGGAACAGGTTGCGGACGCCGCCGGCCATGCTAACCGCTTGCACCCTGGCGAGCAGATCCCCGCAGGGTAGGATCGATCGAAGAGGGGTCGGGCTGCTTGTCGCGGAGTCCGAGTTTGAACTCTGGCCGGGGCGCCCGGGCCCGGGCTTGAGCGGCGGCCGCTGGCGCGTCTCCGGAGCAGGCGGGCGCAGTGTACCGCCGGCGAGCTCCGGGTGGCGGCCGGAAGCGCGCTCTGGGAGCCCGGCCTCGGCCGGCCGCTCATCGTCGGAAGGCGCCAGCACGCTGAAGTAGAAAACCCCCGCCAGGACGACAACCGACGCCCCCAGGGCAATGAGCTTCCCTTTAGGCTCCTCCCGCAGCCCCTTCAGCTGGAAGTTCATTGCGCCCTCCCGGGAAGCGCGGCCGAGGCTTGCTCGGCTCCGCTTCCGGCGCTACGCCCTCGCGGACGAAGGCATTCAGCTTGATGGTAATCTCCAGGAGCTGGCCGGTGGGCTGCGGAGTGGCCGCGAGACTGTCGACGATCAGCAGCCGCGGCGAATGGTCCAGCAGGTTGAGAAAATGCGTCAGGTCCTACGCGCCTTCGTAGTTGGCCGTGATTTCCGCCCTGGTGAGCGCCTCGCTGCCCTCGACCGGCTCGAAGGCGAAGCCGACTTCCTTCTGCTTGATGCCGGCCTTATGGGCCATCTGGTCGAGCTCATCGAGCAGGCTGGAGGACACCGTCCGGCGGCCCAGCGGGTACGAGCTTCATGAAGGTGTCGCCATCGCTGCGCGCGGTTTGCACCTTGCTCACGATCCCGCGCATCCGCTCGACCGCAGCCTGCTTCTGCTTCAGTTCCTGGCGCAGCGACGCGGCCCGCCTTGCCAGGGAATCGGCCGAACCCTCCCACGGCTTGAGCATGACGGTCGCGGCGACCAGGTTCGCCACCACCAGCAGGGCCAGGACGAGACGGGCGACGAAGCGCGGGTTCGGGCGGATCCCGGCACCCGGCCAACCGCTGGCGAAGAGTCGCAATGCTAATGCGCGTCATGGGATACACCTCGCAGGGCGGGCGTTGCCGCGTGCCCGGCGGGCAGACCGAAGGTCCTGTCCGACGCACAGACGTCCACACGAGTGCCGGCACGGCACGCTGAAGCGTGCGCCAGGGAAAGCCACTCTCTTACAGCTTCTGCACATAGCTCACACTCACCCGGTAGCGCAGCAGCGGCTCGGACTGCGTCGGCGGCCAGCGGTTGTGAATCAGCGTCGCGCCGAAGAGGGGAGAATTCTCCAGGCTCGTCAGCACTGCGACCACCGGCTCGGCGGAATCCGCGCCCACCACCATGTCCAGCAGGATCTCGTTCTGCCCGGCCGCCTGGGGCCGGATCGAAATCAGCCGCACGTTGTAGGGCATCACCTTCTCCAGGTCGTCGAACAGGCGGGTCCAACTGATGCCCTTGGCGTAGAGCAGGCTGTTCAGGAACAGGCTGCGCGCGAGCACCTCGGCGTTCTCCGGCTGCCGCAGCACGGCTTCCAGACGCGTCTGCTCGGCGTCGAGAGTGCGCCGCCTGGCCTCCAGGCGGGCGAGGGTCTGGCGCAACTCGGCGGCCTGGCCGCGCTCGCTGACCGACAACCCAACCAGCAGCGCCAGCAGGCCAACCAGAAGCAGGGCCGCGACGGCCGAAGCCACCAGCATGGGCCGGGTCTTCTCGAACGGCTCGCTGGCGAGGTTGATCGGCCACCTTGGGGGTCATTGGATCTCCTCCAGGCACTCCAGGTATCCCAGCAGGCCGGCATTAAACTGGTCCGGCAAGCCGTAGCGGGAGCGCACCGGGACGACAGGGCTGGCCGATCTCGGCCGCCAGGTCGTCGCTCGAGCGGCCGAAGCCGCAGGTCAGCACTTCCTGCGGCCGCTGGCCGAACTGGTCCTCCATGTAGGCGAAGGTCGGGTAGAGGTGGGAGGCGACCTCGGCCATCCCGCCGTCGGACAGCTCGATGGAGCGCAGCAGCTTGAGCACGCCGCGATCGAGCACGGCCAGGGTCAGCGCGCGGGCGCTCAGCTTGGCGACCACGGCCACGCCCTCCTCCTGCACCATCTCCAGCGCGCACAGGGTCGAAGTCGTGACCAGGCCGGGATCGAACCCGGCGGCGCGGAACGGCATCTCGTAGCGGGCCAGGACCTCGAGCGGCGCCACCGCCACCACCACGTCCACGCGCTGGCCGTTGGGCTGCGGGTAATAGCTGATGGCGCCGGCGTCGATGTCGAACGGCAGGCTCTTCTTCAGCCGGAAGCGGACCAGCGGAAGCTGCTGCTTCGGGATCGGAGGGAAACGCGTCGAAATCGAGCACGGAAACGCGCACGCTGTGGTCCGGCAGGATGAGCGCCGCGCGCAGGCGCTTCTTCTCGCCGCGCGGCGCCAGGGCCCGCACCTGGTCGGTCAGCTCCTCCATGCGCAGGACGTTGTCGTGCACCGGGGAAACCGAGATAACGTCCGGCTCGAGCGGCTGGAAACCGATCTCGGGCGGAGCGGCCGATGCGCGCCACGCGCGATCCCGCTCTCGGAGACCTCGAAGGCGAACCGCGGCGGCGGGTCGTTCAACAGGTTCTTCAGGAAACTGGCGGCATCTTTCAGCCCTCGATGAAGGTCACCTTGTTGATTTCCTTCAGAGTGGTCGACGCCGCTCCTTCACCTCTCCACGGCGCATTCGCGCAGGAACGTCATGCCTTCTTCGCGGGCCACGCGCCGGATTTCGGAGGTCGGCCGCTTGTCCAGAATCATCTCGCGGATGCGCTCGCTCAGGTCCAGCAGTTCGGTGATGGCGGTGCGTCCGCGGAAGCCGGTGCCGCCGCACTCGAAGCAGCCCGCGCCCTCGTAGAACTCGAGACGTTGCGCCACTCGGCGGGATCGAGGCCGCTCTCGGTCAGGTACGAATCCGGGTACTGCACCGTGGTGCTTGCAGTGCGGGCAGATCATGCGCACCAGCCGCTGCGCCAGGATGCAGTTCAGCGCCGAGACGAAGTTGTACGGCTCGACGCCCATGTTGAGGAAGCGGCCCAGCACGTCGAAGCACGTTGTTGGCGTGGACGGTGGTGAACACCAGGTGGCCGGTGAGCGCGGCGTTGATGGCGATCTGCGCCGTCTCCTGGTCGCGGATTTCGCCCACCATGATCTTGTCCGGGTCGTGCCGCAGGATGGAGCGCAGGCCGCGGGCGAAGGTCAGCCCCTTCTTCTCGTTCACCGGAATCTGCGTGATGCCCTTGATCTGGTATTCGACGGGATCCTCGATGGTGATGATCTTGTCTTCGTCGTTCTTGATTTCGCTCAGCGCCGCGTAGAGCGTGGTGGTCTTGCCCGAGCCGGTGGGGCCGGTGACCAGCACCATGCCGTAGGGCTCCTTGATGTAGCGGCGGAACTTGACCAGATCGTCATCGGGGAACCCGACCACGTCGAGCGAGAGCTTGGCGAACTTCTCGCTCATCGACTCCTTGTCGAGCACGCGCAGCACGGCGTCTTCGCCGTGGATGGTGGGCATGATGGAGACGCGGAAGTCGATGAGGCGGCTCTTGTAGCGCACGCGGAAACGGCCGTCCTGCGGGATGCGCCGCTCGGCGATGTCGAGTTCGCTCATCACCTTGATGCGGGAAAGGATGGTGGAGTGCCAGTCCTTGGCGATGGGCGGCATGGCGTAGTGCAGCACGCCGTCGATGCGGTACTTGATGGCCACTTCGGCGTCGCGGGTCTCGATGTGGATGTCGCTGGCGCGCCGCTCGAGCGCGTTGAAGATGGTGGTATCGACCAGCTTGATGACCGGCGCGATGTCGCTTTCGGCCGCCGTCAGCCGGTCGATCGACAGGGTCTCGTCGGGGTTGTCCTCTTCCGCCACCACGTCCAGCGCGAAGCCTTCGGTCACCTCTTCGAGAACGCGCTGGGACTGCTCGGTCTTCTTCAGCAGGTCGGAGATCTGGGAGAGCGTGGCGACCCGGACCCGCAGCTTCTTCTGCAGCAGGACGGTCAGCTCGTCGATCAGGTTGAGGTTGCGCGGATCCGACAGCGCGATCTCGAGGGTTCCGTCGTCGCGCCTGGATGGGCACGAAGTTGTAGCGGAACATCAGGTCGACCGGGATGGAGCGGAACAGGTCGTGATCGATGTGGGCCACGTGCAGGTCGACGAACTCGCAGCGGTAGCGCCGGGCCAGGCCTGCGCCTCGGCGGCCTGCCTCGGCCGGATCGGTCAGCTTGGTGCGGTCGGTGGCCATGATTCACATCGTCTCCGCCAGAGAGAAGATCGGCAAGTACAGGGAGATCAGCACGAAGGCGACGAAGGCGCCCATGAAGATCATGATGGCGGGCTCGATCAGCGCCAGCGTCGCGGTCATGCGGGTATTGACGTCCTCTTCGTAGAACTCGGCCACGCTGGCCAGCATGGCGGGCAGCGCGCCGGTGGATTCGCCGACCTCGATCATGTCGATGGCCAGGCCCGGAAACATCCTGGTGGCGGCCAGGCCGGACGAGAGCGACTGGCCCTCCTTGACCTGCTCTGGCGCCTTCTCGAGCGCGCAGCGCAGCAGCCGCGAGTTCGAGCGAATGGGCCGCGGTTCGAGCGCCTGCACCAGCGGGATGCCGCCCACCAGCAGCGTGCTCAGAATGCGCGAAAACTGCGCCACCTGGTACTTCATCCACATGTCGCCCAGGACCGGCGTCGCGCAGCTTCACCCGGTCGAGCTTGATCTGCGCCGCGTCGCTGCGGGCCCAGTACCGGAGCGCCAGGATCGCCAGCACCAGCGCCGCCCAAGCCAGCCAGGATGTAGCTGCGGGCCGTGGTGCCGACGGCGATCAGGATCTGCGTCATGGCGGGCAGTTTCGCCTCCATGCTCTTGTAGAGCTGGGCGAAGTTCGGCACCACGTAGGTGACCAGGAACACGATCAGGCACGATCACCAGCGAGAACAGCACCGAGGGATAAATGAGCGAGACGCATCAGCTTCTTCCGCATCGCCTGAGAGAGCTTCTGGTAGGTGAT
The DNA here is from genome assembly GCA_963710565.1 of Bryobacterales bacterium. Classification (GTDB taxonomy): domain Bacteria; phylum Acidobacteriota; class Terriglobia; order Bryobacterales; family Bryobacteraceae; genus DASWZN01. The sequence goes on from CAVQAN010000006.1 coordinate 8,412, forward strand.
GTAGCGGTCCAGCACCTCGGCCAGGCTGCCGCTCTTCTCGCCCGCCAGCACCGAGGTCACGTAGATGGGCGGGAACACGCCCTGGGCGCGGAAGGCGTCGGAGAGCAGGGCGCCGTTCTTGACCTCGTCGCGGACCGCGCGGATGTGGCTGGCCCAGCTTGGGGTCGGTGAGCCGGTCGGCCAGCAGGTCGAGGCCCTTCAGGATGGGCAGACCGGCGCGAACCAGCGTGACGAACTGCTGGTTGAAGATGAGGAACCGCTCCATGTTGAGCTTCTGCCGGCGGCCGGACAGCGCCGGGGCCAAAGCGGCAATGCCGCCCTTGGGCCGGACAGAGTAGACCAGGAAACCCTGGTCTACGAGGCGCTCGCGCGCTTCCTCGGCGCTGCTGGCCTGAGCGGTTTCCCGGTGCACCTCGCCGCGCGCGTCCGCGTACTTGAGAAGGAACTCAGCCATGGCGATTCCTCATTCCTCCTCCACGACCTCGGCGCCGGGGGGCGCCTGGAACCGGAACAGGCCCGCCGCCAGCGTGGGGTTGAGCTTCTCCTGGTCGAAACGGAACTGCATGCTGGAGCCGCCCTCTTCGGCCACGATGAGCTGCCGGATCTCGTAGGACGGGCTGACCAGGAATTCGGCCTTCGTGAAGGGGGCCTTCCCCGAGCGCGGCTCGGCGGACACCCAGGTGCCGCCATCGCCGGGATGATAGGAGAAGCGCTTGAAATCCCGCTCGAAGTTCAGTTTGCCGAGGAGGAAGGCGAGCGGGGCGCGCATGTCATCGCTCTCCTTCACTTTGGTCTTTTCCACGCGGTTGTTGGCGGGGGTATACAGGTAAACGAACTTGCCGTCGCTGACGAAGAGCTTGCCGGGCGGCTGGGAATACCGCCAGTGCATACGACCCGGCTTGCGAAGGAACAGAACGCCCGATTCGGTCTTGGGGGCGCGTTGGGGCGCCTCGTAGGTCTGCTCGAAATGGACCTGGAGCGTCTGCGCCCGGTTATAGCGTTCCTCGACGCCCTTGAGGATGGCCGTCAGGTCCGGTCCGGCAGACACCCCCCCCGACACGGACAGCAGGCAAACCCAGGGCAAAAAACGGCTCACATACATGTGACGCGCGGACGGGCGCAAGCGTGGAGGGGAACCTGGGGCGGTGGGCGGGCGCGGCACGCGGCGGTTCGCCGGTCTCAGCCAGAGAATTCCGCGGCGCCCGGCTACTACCCTGGTATGAGGTTCGACAGGAGGTTCCGCGCGCGCTCCGTCGGTTGACCACCACGTCAGCCGTGTGCTAGGTTGATTGTTCGGCGTATCTCTCGTCTTTCGTATACGTTCCCGATACAAGCCCGATGGACGAACTGCTTCGCTCTCTTGGTGGGTTAATGCTGAAGGCGATCCCCACCCTCCTTCTGGTAGTTGCACTGCACCTCTATCTAAAGCGCATGTTCTTCCGGCCCATGGCGCGGGTGATGGAGGAGCGCTATCGGGCGACCGAAGGCGCGCGGAAAGCGGCCGCAGAGAGTCTGGCCAGGGCGGCCGAAAAGGCAGAGGAGTATGAAGCCTCCCTGCGTGCCGCCCGCAGCGAGGTTTACCGGGAGCAGGAAGAGGCCCGCCAGAGACTGCGGCAGGACCAGGCCGAAGCCGTTGCGGAGGCCCGCCGCAGCGCCGAGGCCGCGGTCAAGGACGCGCGCCAGCAACTGGCGGCCGAACTCGTCGCGGCCAGGGAATCCCTGGCCCTCGAGACCGGTTCCCTCGCCGACCAGATCGCCGATTCCGTGCTGCACGGGAGAGTGGCTTGAAACGCTTCCTGACCCTGACCTTCGCGGCGCTGCTCATGGCCGCTGCACTGGAGGCCGCCGGGCAACCAAAGAACCCTGAAGAGGAATCGGATCGGCTTTTGCCCTGGAAGGTGGCGAACTTCGCGCTGCTGGCGGGTGGCCTGGGATACGTCATCTACAAGAAGGGCGGGCCGTTTTTTGCGGCGCGCACGGAGTCGATCCGGCGGGGTTTGGACGATGCCGCCCGCGCCAGCCGGGAAGCCCAGGAGCGTTACGCCGAGATGGAACGGCGGCTGGCGGGCCTGGGCGCGGAAATCGAGAAGATGAAGACGAAAACCCTCGATGAAGCCGGCGCGGAAGCGGAGCGGATGCGCGCGGAGTCGGAGCGCGCACTCCAGAAGATCCGGGAGCAGACGGAGCAGGAAATCGCGGCCGGGGGGAAGGCCGCCCGGCAGGAGCTTCGAGCCTACGCTGCGGATCTGGCGGTCAGCCTGGCGGAAAGACGAATTCGCGAGCGCTTGACCCCGGATTCGGAGAGCGCGCTTCTGGGCGCGATGCTGAAGGACCTGGAGCGGCGTTCGGACGCGCAGGCAGCGAGGATCTCCTAGCATGCCCCGTGCACTGGCCTTCCGTTACGCTCGCGCCCTGGCGGACCTGGTCCTGGAGCCCGGCTCCGCGGCGGAAGCGCAGGGCGTAGCCGCGGAAATGGAATCGTTCGACCGGACGCTCAAAGCCTGGACAGATCTGAGGCTGGTGCTCGAATCGCCCACGGTCCCGGCCGCGCGCAAGCGCGCCGTGGTGGGGCGGCTGGCGGAGTCGCTGCCGCTCTCGGACCTGGTGCGGCGCTTCCTTTTCGTGTTGATCGACCACCGGCGGGTGGCGCTGCTCGGAGACGTCCGCGAGGCCTTCCAGGCGGTGATGGACGAGCGGTCGGGCCTGGTGCGCGCCGATGTCGTCTCGGCGCGGCTGCTCGGGCCAGAAGAGCGGGGGCGGATATTAGCCACGCTGGGGCGCCTGACCGGCCGCGAGGCGCGCGCCGATTTTCGCGTCGAGAACGGACTGGTCGGCGGGGTGGTGGCGCGCGTCGGCTCGACGGTATACGACGGCTCGATTCGCGGGCAGTTGCAGGGATTGAAGCAGCGCTTGACGGGTGGGGCCTCTTAGCCCCCAACCAGAAGGTTCACGATGGCTCAAATAAGGGCAGATGAAATCGAGCGGGTCCTCCGCGAAGAAATCGAGAATTACGACAAAGCGGTCGCGGTTTCCGAGGTCGGCTCGGTAATCTCGGTCGGAGACGGCATCGCGCGCATCTACGGCCTGGAGAAGGTCATGGCGGGCGAGCTGATCCAGTTTCCGCACGGCATTGCCGGCATCGCCTTGAACCTGGAAGAAGACCAGGTGGGCGCGGTGCTGCTGGGCGAAGCCAACGAGATCAGCCAGGGCGACGAAGTGCGGCGCACCGGGCGCATCATGTCCGTGCCGGTAGGCGAGGCGCTGATCGGCCGCGTGGTCAACGCGCTGGGGCTGCCCATCGACGACAAGGGACCGATCCAGACCGAGAAGTTCAGCCCCATCGAGCGGCTGGCGCCGGGCGTGGTGGACCGGCAGCCGGTGAAGGAGCCGCTCCAGACCGGGCTGAAGGCGATCGACAGCATGATCCCCATCGGGCGCGGCCAGCGCGAGCTGATTATCGGCGACCGCCAGACCGGCAAGACCGCCATCGGCCTCGACACCATCATCAACCAGAAGGGCGGCGACGTCATCTGCATCTACGTCGCCATCGGCCAGAAGCGCTCGACGGTGGCGCAGGTGGTCAAGACGCTCGAAGAGCACGGCGCCATGGAGTACACCGTCGTGGTGGCCGCGACGGCTTCCGACGCCGCGCCGATGCAGTACGTCGCCCCCTACGCGGGCTGCGCCATGGGCGAGTACTTCCGGGATGCCGGCCGGCACGCCCTGTGCATTTACGACGATCTCTCGAAGCATGCCGCCGCGTATCGCGAGATCTCGCTCCTGCTCCGGCGCCCGCCCGGCCGCGAGGCGTATCCCGGCGACGTCTTCTACCTGCACAGCCGTCTGCTCGAGCGGGCGGCCAAGCTTTCGACCGAACTGGGCGGCGGGTCGCTCACCGCTCTGCCGGTCATCGAGACGCAGGCGGGCGACGTTTCCGCCTACATTCCGACCAACGTCATCTCGATCACCGACGGCCAGATCTACCTGGACACGGACCTGTTCAACTCGAACGTGCGCCCGGCCATCGACGTGGGCCTTTCGGTGAGCCGCGTCGGCGGCAACGCGCAGATTCGCGCCATGCGGCAGGTAGCGGGGACGTTGCGCCTCGACCTGGCCCAGTACCGCGGGCCTGGCGGCTTTCGCGCAGTTCGGCTCGGATCTGGACAAGGTCTCCATGGCGCAGTTGGCCCGCGGCCGGCGGCTGACCGAGATCCTGAAGCAGCCCCAATACCAGCCGCTGACGGTGGAGAAGCAGATCCTCATCTTGTTCGCGGGCGCCAATGCCTACCTCGACGACCTGCCGGTGGAGGAGTGCCGGAAGTTCGAGAGCGGTCTCAGCCAGTTCGTCGAGAACGCGCACCCCGGCTTGTTGCAGCGGATTCGCGAGGAGAAGAAGCTGGACGACGCGCTGCGCACCGATCTGCAGGCGGCGATCAAGGAATTCAAAGAGAGGTTCATGAGCGACCGGCCGGCGAACGCGGCCGCTCCGGCCCGGAGCTGACCCGATGCCCAGTCTGATCGATCTGCGGCGGCGCATCCGCTCGGTCAAGAGCACGCAGCAGGTCACCAAGGCGTTGAAGATGATCTCGGCGGCGAAACTTCGCCGGGCGCAGGACCGCGTGGTTGCGGCGCGGCCCTATGCGGCGATCTTCCGCCAGGTTCTGGGCGATCTCGCCGCGGCGGCGGCTGGCGACGAGGACGGCGGACAATCCACTGCTGGCCCGGCGTCCGGAGAAGCGGGTGCTGCTGGTGCTGTTCAGCTCCGATCAGGGGCGGGCGGGCGCCTTCAACACCAACCTGATCAAGGCGTCGCAACAGTTTATCGCCGAGCGCGCTCCGGGCGCGGTCCGGCTGTACCTGGTGGGACGCAAGGGCCGCGATTTCTGGCGCAAGCGCAAGGCGGACATTGCGGCCGAGCGCATCGGGATTTCGCAGAAGCCAACGTACGAAGAGGCCGCGGCGATCGCGGGCGAGATCACGGAGCGCTTCGCGCGGGAGGAGACCGACGCGGTGTACCTGCTCTACAACGAGTTCAAGAGTATTCTCTCGCAGAAGCTGACCGTGACGCGCCTGCTGCCGGTCGAGTTCCCCGCGGAACGCACCAGCACGGACTTCATCTTCGAGCAGCCGCCGGCCGGGATGCTGGCCGCGCTGCTGCCGCGCTACGTCGCGATCTCGGTGTATCGTGTCATGCTCGAATCCGCGGCGGCGGAAGTGGCGGCGCGCATGACCGCGATGGACGCGGCCACGTCGAACGCGGGGGAGATGATCGACAAGTTGACGCTGCACATGAACCGCGTGCGCCAGGCAAGCATCACCAAGGAGCTGATCGAGGTGGTCAGCGGCGCCGCGGCGGCGCAGGAGTGAGAATTCAGGCCGCCGATGAACGCAGATAAACGCGGATCGAGAACGAGCGACGTACGGGAGTCAAGCTGCGTTCATGCGCGGCCCAAAGTCCTCTAGGAGGTTATCGACGATGGCACAGAACGGCGCGCAGAGTTCGGCGGGAGTGAGCACGGGCCGCGTGATTCAGGTGGCCGGGCCGGCGGTGGACATCCAGTTCGCCGAGGGGCAGATCCCGGTCATCAACACGGCGGTGCGGATCACCAGTGAGGGTTTCGATGCCCCGACTCCAATCAACATCATCGTCGAGGTGGCTCAGCACATCGGCGAGGGCCGCGTGCGCACGATCGCGCTACAGCCAACCGATGGGCTGGTGCGGGGCATGAAGGCGGAAAGCCTGGGCCATCCCGTGGAAGTGCCGGTGGGACCGGAGGTGCTGGGGCGGGTCATCAACGTCATCGGCGAGCCGGTGGATCACATGGGCCCGGTCAACGCCAAGAAATACTCCCCCATCCACCGCATGGCGCCCTCTTTCGACGATCAGTCCACAGAGCTGCAAGCGTTCGAGACCGGCATCAAGGTCATCGACCTGCTCGAGCCCTATCTGCGGGGCGGCAAGATCGGCCTGTTCGGCGGGGCCGGCGTCGGCAAGACCGTCATCATCATGGAGCTGATCAACAACATCGCCTTGAAGCACGGCGGGATCTCGGTGTTCGGCGGCGTGGGCGAGCGCACGCGCGAGGGCAACGACCTGTGGCTGGACATGCAGGAATCGGGCGTCATCGACATCCACGACTACACCAAGTCCCGCTGCGCGCTGATCTACGGCCAGATGACGGAGCCGCCCGGGGCGCGCCTGCGGGTGGGGCTTTCGGCGCTGACCGTGGCCGAGTACTTCCGCGACGAAGAGGGAAAGGACGTGCTGCTCTTCATCGACAACATTTTCCGCTTTACGCAGGCGGGAGCGGAGGTTTCAGCGCTGCTCGGCCGCATGCCCTCGGCGGCGGGATATCAGCCCAACCTGGCGACGGAGATGGGCGAGTTGCAGGAGCGCATCACCTCGACCAAGAAGGGGTCGATCACCTCGGTGCAAGCCATCTATGTGCCGGCCGATGACTACACGGACCCGGCGCCGGCCACCACCTTCGCGCACCTGGACGCGACCACGAACCTGTCTCGCGACATCGTCCAGTTGGGCATCTACCCGGCGGTGGATCCGCTGGCTTCGACTTCGCGTATTCTGGACCCGCGCATCGTGGGTGAGGAGCATTACAACGTGGCGCAGCAGGTCAAGCAGGTGTTGCAGCGCTACAAGGACCTTCAGGACATCATTGCCATCCTCGGCATCGACGAGCTCTCCGACGAGGACAAGGTGATTGTGGCGCGCGCGCGCAAACTGCAGAAGTATCTGTCCCAGCCCTTCCACGTGGCCGAGCAGTTCACGGGATTGAAGGGTAAATACGTGAAGCTCGAGGATACGATCCGCGGCTTCAAAGAAATCGTCGCGGGCAAGCACGACGACGTTCCGGAGCAGGCATTCTACATGCAGGGGACGATCGAGGACGTGCTCGAGCGCGCCGAGCAGTACAAGGCGACGGCATAGCTGTATGGCGGACACGTTCCTGCTGGAAGTGGCGACGCCGGAGCGGCTGATGGTGCGCGAGAACGTCAGCGAAGCGCAGATCCCGGCCAAGGACGGCTACCTGGGCATCCTGCCCGGGCACGCGGCGCTGCTCTCCGAGCTGGGTTCCGGCGTCCTCAGCTACACCGCGGACGGCCGCCGGCGCTCGCTCCACATCGACGGCGGCTGGCTCGAAGTCTCGAACGACCACGCGCGGGTGCTGGCCACCACGGCGGGCGAGTAGGGGCGGGGCAGCGGCTGCGCCTATGCCTCCTGAGCGCGCAGGCGGAACATCGAGAACCGGGCGGGCCTCATTTCCTCGACTGTCTTGCCGCTGAGCGTGGCCGCGAGATGCGCAACGCGCTTCCCGAAGTCGGACTTGCGCGCCATGAGCCTCCCGGATGCGTGCGCGGCCGCGACCTCCGCGCTGTCGTTGGGAAGAACCGCCTCCACAGGAAGGCCGATCAGGTTCGGCAGTTCCCGGACGGCAACCTCCTGCTCCTGTTGGACACGGCTCACCAGCAACCTCAGTTTCTCTTTCGGGCAGCCGAGATGCAGCAACCTCTGGACGATCCTGCGGCTCCGCAGCAGCGAACTCACTTCCGGAGTGGCCACCAGGAACACGGTCTCGAGGTCGTCCAGGAGCGCTACCGAGAGGGGCGTGAGGTGCGTCGCGAGGTCCGCCACCACCCAATCGTAGTGGCAGCGCGCATAGCGCAGGACCCCGGCCAGGCGGCGCGCGTCCGGCAAGGCGCTGAGCGGAATGCCGGGCGGCGCCGCCAGCACATCCAGACGCGGCTGCACCTCGGAAACGAGGCCCTTCCACAGGGTCGCGTCCATGCCGCCGAGACCGTGAACGGCATCGAGGACGGAGTAGGGGCCGTCGGCCCCAAACCAGAAGCCTGCCGTGCCGGCGGCGAGGTCGAAGTCCAGGAAGGCGACGTGGTCGGTGCCGGAGCGGCGCAACTCCGCGGCCAGGTGGCAGGCGATGGTGGTAGCGCCGCATCCACCGCTCGCGCCCAGGAAGCCGACCGCGGTCGCCAGCCGGCGGCGCGCCTCGCGCTGCATCTTCTCGTTCTCGATGGAGCGGACCGCGCCCGCCAGCGCCGCCTCGTTCAAGGGCGGCGCTAGGAACTCCCGCGCTCCCAGCCGCAGCGCGGTCAGAATCGCTTGCGGTTCGCCCAGCCAGTGGGCCGCGATGACCGCGACCGGAGCCTCGGCCGACTGGAGCCTGGACATGATCTGCGGCACGCCGGGCTGGCTGAAGTCGAGCACCAGGAGGTCGGGGCCGGTGGAATCCCTCCAGCGCGCCTGTCCGGCCGCGTCCTCCTCGTCGAATAGGATCCGTACACTCAGGCTCTGCAAACAGTCCACAATCTGCTTCCGAAAGTCCGGATCACTGACCGCGATGCCGGCGCTAAGCATGCTCTACCTCCTGTTCCTGGCGGGCGCGGGGCAGGCGGACGGTGAAGGTGGTGCCTTCCCGCGCATGGGAGCGGAACGATACGGAACCTCCCAGATACCGCTCCGTGACCAGCTTGGCGAAGTACGCTCCGTAGCCCCGGCCGGGCGCTTTCGTGGAGAAAGCTCGGGAGAAGACCTGAAGTTGGACCGGCAACTCCATCTCGCCGGGATTGTGAACCCAGAAATCGACGTGCGTCGCAGAGACCCGAAAGCCGGCGCTGACTTCCTCCGGCGGCGCAGCCTGGAGCGCATTCAGCAGGATGTCCCGGATTGCGTTCTGCGCCAAAGCGGGATCGGTTTCCACGGTGGCATCCTCGGAAGGCAAGACCAATTGGATCTCCGGCCCGCCGGCGGCCTCGGATAGCAGCCCTCGGGCGGAAACGGCGCTCCGGAGGGCAATCAGCCGGCCGGCTTCGGCAGCGGCCCGATCTGCGTGCGCATGAACCAAGCGCACGAGCCGCTTCGACGCGTTTTCGAGCAGGTGCAGCGCCTGGCGGCGCGCCTCGGGATTGTCGCCCTCGTCCGCGACGATGCGCGTGAGTGCGACAATTTCGGCTGCGACAGTGGTCGCCTGCGGAAGGATGCCCCCTTCCAGCCGATCACGCAGCACGCGGTCGGCGGCGCTGCGGTAGCCCCCGGCACCGCGGCGCGTCATCAGGCAGACCTTGGTCTGCGCAAGACCCACTTGGGCGTCCATATTGGCCCGGAGGGAACCGCAAACCGTGCAATGCGGTGTGGTTCCGCATCCAGCATCGCTTTCGCGCGCGCGCACGCATTCGAGGACCTCGCCAGGCCGCAGTCCGAGCAACTCCCCCGCTCCTTCGGCCCCGACGAATTCGACCATCCGCCGGTTGGCGAGCACAATCTGGCGCTGCGGGTTGAGCAGGACGGCCATGGCGGAAACCGCGTCGGGGATCCGATCCAGGAGCGCGACCACGGCCAGCAGGTCTGCCCGGGCCTGAAGGCTCGCCGCGGGCGCACGGTCGTCGGTGGGAAGGCGAAGGGCCTCCTGCATAATTAACCTATTTTAATTATGCACAAAGTGGGGCTGGAATCAAGTCCTTCGTGTCCGTTCCGGTACCAGGGAAACTCGGGACAGTATACTCATTCCCCAATTTCACGAAAGGGGACATCCGTCGATAACTTGCGGCCCCGTCCCGCGTCCCTCTCCAGATCCTGCGCCTATTCTGAATGCGTTGGACGCCACCCCAACCCCTGCATCGAAGAGCCCGCCGCAAGCTGAACGGCAACTCGCGTGGGTTACTGGAGAGAGAGCGTGCCGCCGCTCGCCGCTCCGCGCCGGCAGCTCCTCGCGGCTCCACTCGCGCCCCTCGGAAGCCACGCACCCGCCAGGCCCGTCAGACCCTGCCCCTGAGCAGGCCCAGAAAGACTCTCATGCGATCCAGTTCCGCCCCCAGTTCGCGCTGGAATGAGCGCTCGCGCGGCGCACGGCCAACATAGCCGATGTCCGCTTTGAGCTCGCCGTTCTCGACAGAGAGGTTGCCCCAGCCGATCACGCGGTCGCGCCACAGCAGCGGAAGAGCGTAATACCCGAGCTTGCGTTGGGGCGCCGGAGTGTAGGCTTCGAATCGGTACACCCAACCCCACAACAGTTCGAAGCGATCCCGATCCCACACCACCGGGTCGAACGGCGCAAGCAACCGTACCGTGTCCTGCGCCTCACCGCGCCCCCCCCGTTCTCCCGGCCAATACCAGTCGACACCGTCGATGCGCGCGTGCGAGAGCCGCTGTTTGGCCCGTTCCAGCGCGCCCTTCAACTCCTGCTGCCACTGGGGCGCCGCATACCGCAGCCTGCGCACCAAGAACGACAGGCTTCCGGCCGGCAGCGGAGCGTAGATGCCGGCGGCCGCATCGACCAGCGCGTCGATCCGCGCCTGGCACGCCGCCTCGTCGGCCGGCCCGGGCCCGTGCTCGTGCGCGGCATAGATGCGGATTCCGCCCTCGCGCCGTACCACCCGCAACAGGCCGAGATAGAGCATCGCGTCGAGCAGATGCGTCGTGGCGTTCGACGACCCGCCGAAGTAGTTCCTCACCGTGCCGTGAGAGAAGCGGTCGTCTACGTCGCGGGGATGCACCGCGCCGCGCTGGCGCACGAACTCCAGCAGGAGTTGGGCTTGCTCGCCGCGCTCGGCCGTCCAGACCCTCCGCCCTTCGGCCGGGGCGCAGCGACCCGAGCGCGGATGCATCAGCGCCTGGATCGGGCGCGTCACGAAGCCGTAGTTGATGAAGAAGTCCTCCTCCACGCCGAGCCCCGTGTAGCGCCTCTCGAGGTCGCCCGCCCGATAGTTCTTGACCCGATGCCTCAGCGTCAGGTCCTGCGCCCGCGCCGGCGCGCGGATCGGGTCCGCCTGCACGAACCCCAGCCTGTCGAGCGCGCGCTTCAGCGTGGTGGGCTCGAACAGGCTCTGCGACACGGCCTTGCGCCGTATTTCGTCCAGGTTGACCGCCATAACATTGTTGCCCGAAGTGCGCGGCCTCGTGATGTCCGGCGAGCCCGCACCGCCCCCCGTGTTCGCCGAACCCGTCCTCTCCGCTGGTGTCAGGGCGTGGACGACGAGGGCGATGGCGAAGATATCCCGCAAGACAAACAAAAAGAGCCCCGACCAAAGGCCGGGGCTCTTTGCTTCTATTCGGGCGACGTCCTACTCTCCCACACACTTGCGCGTGCAGTACCATCGGGGCTGAAGGGCTTAACTTCCGTGTTCGGGATGGGAACGGGTGTGACCCCTTCGCTACAATCACCCAAAAGATCTCGATGGCCTTCAGCCATCAGCCCCCAACCCTCTTCGCTGAAGGCTGATGGCTGATCGCTGGCGGCCACCTGAACGTTGACGGGCAACCACAAGGAAAGACGCTTTTCAGACACTCTGTGCCTATGATGAATTTTATGGTCAAGCCGAACGGGCTATTAGTAGCAGTAAGCTCCATCCATTACTGGACTTCCACATCTGCCCTATCAGACTGGTTATCTTCCAGTGCCCTTCTTACCCTTTCGGATTGGGAGATCTCATCTTGAGGAAGGCTTCGCGCTTATATGCATTCAGCGCTTATCCTGACCGAACTTCGCTACCCAGCTATGCCACTGGCGTG
>CAVQAN010000007.1:0-515878 GCA_963710565.1 Bryobacterales bacterium
AGGGCTTTGACGACTACGGCGCGGCGGCCGCACTGTGGGGTGCGTCGGACACCGGATTCACCGTATCCGGCGTCTTCCGCGACATGGCCGACTTCGCCGTGCTGGTCCTGTTCCAGAAGGACGATCCGTTCGGGCACCCGCTGTTCTCCTACCTGCCGGATGGCGACCTCACCGGCCTCGTTCTCGATTTCGACGTCACGTGGCAGGGCATCCAGTCCTGGGAGTCGCTCAAGAACCCGTGGACCGACTGGAACACGCTCGATTACTCCATCAACGGCGTCGGCCACACCGACGTGAAGTGGTTCGGCACGACCGGCATCACGGTCACGTGCAACACGACTGGCCGCACCGGCGCTTCGGCCACCTACGTTCTCAATCTGAACAGTCCGCAGCCCGGCGACAAGGTCACGCTCTGGTATCAGAACCAGTCCTTCATCAGCCCGGCGATTTCCACGTCGCACACCACCACCGATCAGGCCATGTGGTGGCAGGGCAATGCCGCCTACAACCACTGGGTCACGGATCGGGTCGGCCACGTATTCCTGCCTGGAAGATTCGCTGAACAGCGCGGGCGTGGCGAACAACATCGCCGGCCAGATCAACGCCTCCGATCCGAACTGCACGGCCACCACGGGCGGCACCTATGGCAACGAGATCTTCATCACGCTTGAAGGCTGGAGTGGCCGGGCCGGTTGCGGTTTCGAGTTCCGATGGATCGGCCGCGGACACGCTCTCGCAAGTCAGCGCCGCCACGATCTTGCAGTCCATCGCCCAGCAGATCAACGCCATCAATTGGGTGCAGAACGGCCCCGTCGTGCTCAGCGCCGCCGTGGTGTTGCCGAACCAGTTGGTGATCACGGCCGCGCCAGGCGCCGACGGCAACATGGTGGCGTTCTACCAGACGGACAACAACAGCAGCAGCCGGTTGTACTTCACCGCCAGCCAACTGGAACCTGTCCGGCGGCTCATCCGACAACGTGTCCTGGCACGTGCGGATCGATTTCACTGCGCTCGGCTGGAGCAACGTCGACAAGGTCTGGTGGACGATCGCGCCCGGCTTTGCCCAACAACCAGGCATACCAGCCGACCGAGTGGAAGATGGTGGTCACCAACTGGACGGTGACCAGCAATCCGGCCGGCAAGCGCGCGCTCAAGGTGGCCGGGCCCGGGCTCGGTCCGGATCGAGGAAGACAGCACCTGGGTCAGCACGTCGGGATATTGGGAGCCCGCGCCCGGCAACGATCCCGTGAACGGCGCGTTCGCCTTCTGGAGCCAGGGGCGGGCGATCCGCGCGGCGGCTGCCGGGGCCAGCGTCACCATCGAGACGCACTGCCAGCACATCCACGATATCTACGTCGGCACGCGCTTGGACACCACCTGCGGCATCGTAACCGCGACGCTCGACGGCGGCGCGCCGGTGACGCTCGACTGCTACTACCCCGCAGCCACCACCTCGCAGACGCGGCGCCTGCTGTTCTCCGGCGTCGCGGCGGGGCAGCACAGGGTGGTGATCACGCTCTCGGGCAACAAGAACCCATCGAGCCAGGGCTGGTACTTCTATTTCGATTTCCTCGAATGCGCGGTGAAGAGCGACGTGCCGGATCCGGTCGCGACGACCACCGCCGTCGGCGTGGCCACCGACTTCGATACGGACAACACGTACAAGCTCTCGCCGCAGACGGCTGGTCTGGAACATCCAGAAGCTCGGGCTGCTGGGCGAGATCGATCACTACTGCGGCGTCTTCTGGTGGAAGCAGTCGGTGGCGTCCAATCCCGTCCTACCCGCAGTGCACGGTCACGTTCTCCGGCAACTGGAACGATCAGGATGTCGTCTGGCTGCACGTTGGCGGCTCCGCGATCGGCAAGACGGTCTTCGGCGGGCAGGACAACAGCAACACCATCGCGCGGCACTTCGCCAACTTCATCAACGCGATCTTCGACGGCGTCTGGGCCACGGCCGCCGGCAGCGTCCTCACGATCACGTCTCATTCTTTCGGCAGCGTGTGGCAGTTCCACGTGTACACGGAACTGCCCGCCTCGAACACCGGCTCCGGCCACGCCACCGTGACCGGCGATCTGCAGGGCGGCACGTATGGCGTGAAGTGGGTCATCGATCCGACGCAGACGCCGGTGCTGAACCGGGCGTTCCGCGACTGGAACGCGGATTTCTTCGGTCTGCTCAAGGCGAACGGCATGAGCGTCGTCTGCTCGTTCTCGCAGGAACTGGTGAACCCACCCGACAATCCGCCCTCCTCGGTCTGGGTCCAGCGCTTCCCGGATGGCCAGCCGGTCGAAACCGCCACCGGCTTCGGCACGCTGAACAGTTCGCAGATCGCCTTCAGTTCCGGGCCGCAGAACTACATGGCGCAAGCGCACGCCGCGATGGCGGGCCTGATGCTGGCGGCGGGACTCACGCCGAAGCTCCAGTTCGGCGAGATCCTCTGGTGGTTCCTGGCGAACGCCGTCCGGCATGGCGTTTTACGATGCGGACACGCAGGCCGCGGCACAGTCGGCGCTCGGCCGCGCACTGGCGACCTTCCACACGCCGAACGACGATCCGGCGGCCAACAGCTACGCCGACGCGAACTTCCTCCGGACGCGCCTGTACAACTACGTGGCCGCGATCCAGAGCTACGTCCTGTCGCAGTGCCCCTCGGCCGTCTTCGAACTGCTGTGGCCGATGGACGTGAACGACCCGGACAACTGCAAGCTGCTGCGGTACATCAATCTGCCGTCGCAGTGGACGACGCGCGCCGGCTCCGGCTTCGACACGTTCCTCATCGAGGGCTACCAGTATCCGGGAATCAACCACAACCTCGACCAGGCGACCCGGTGCGCGCAGTACCCATGGAAGGAACTGGCCTGGGACCAGGCACATTGCCGATACCTGATGGGCCTCTACTACGGTACCTGGCCGTGGCTGCGGGAATTCGTGAACGTCAACCGCCTCGGAGCTCCCGGCGATCAAGATCTGGGCCTACGACCATCTCTGCCTGTTCGGCTGGCCAGTGCCGCTGCCCACAACCGACGACCGCTCGTTTATCTACTGAACACCTATGGAAACCCTCGAAACCCGCCTCAACGAGGTGGCGCGGATCGCCGTGCGCCTCGAGCAAGAAACCGGTTGCCCCGCCCAACTGCTGATCGCCCAGTGGGCCATCGAATCGAAGTGGGGCGAGAAGCCCGTCGGCCACGCCAACTACTTCGGCATCAAACGCGCCGCCCGCCACACGAAGTGGTGCACGGTCACCACGCGCGAGGTCATCAACGGGAAGTCCGTCGTTGAGAACCTCGAATTCGCCGACTACGATTCGTTGGAAGATTCCTGCCGCGACTACGCCTGGCTGATCACCAACGGCGCGCCCTACCACGCCGCGTGGGAGCAGTACCAGAAAGACCGTGATCTGCCGGCGCTGATCGCGGCAGTCGCCCGCGTACTACGCCACCGATCCAAGCTACGCACACCTAGTGACCGCAATCAGCAGCCAGGTCAATGTTTCGCACGCCATCGCACAGGAGCGACGGCAAGAGGAACCTCGGAGCGCGTTGGCTCAGGCGCGGTCGTAAGCTCGGGAAGAAACAGCCGGGATAGCCGCGCCGTCAGAGATGGATCGGGTTCACGCCAACCACCCGTTGCTGGCTCTGACCAGTCCCTCCCAATCAGCGTGCGCGCCGTTCGCTCAGCATGATGCGAGTGCGGGTCAACGGACCTTCGCGTCTTTTGTCGCGCCCAGGGACGCCTGCAAAGATATACAATGTAAGGTCTTACCCTACAAGCGGAGGCCGATTTATGGTCCATGAGGATCAAGTACGGTGCGAGCCGGATCTTCGAAATACGATGGCAGGCTGGTCGTTTGCGAAGGAGCAGCTCGCATCGGCGTTGAGTGGCGCGTCAATGCTCAATCCTTCGCTTGATCTCTCCAACCCATGCAATCTGAACTGCCCTTACTGCTTTATTGAGGAAAAGAACTCCGCGCGAAAAATCCGCAAACCCGATGAGCTCTCCGTCGCCGAGCTCCTGGCTGCAGTGGACGACTTCAAGGAGGCAGGTGCGCGCACAGTGAACTTGGTTGGAGCTGGCGAGCCTACCATCGACCCGGCGTTTCAGGAAGTCGTCGGAAGGATCTCTTCCAACGGCATGATCACAGTGCTGTTCACGAATGGGATTCGCCTGGCCTACGACCAAAGCCTAGTTGACTTCCTCTATGAGCATCGTGTCACGGTTGTCCTCAAATACAACGCGATCAGCGAGGAAGTCCAAGACTTGGTCGCGGGCAGGCCTGGGTATTCGAAGAAGCGAAACCAAGCGCTCGAGAACCTCCAAGATCGCGGTTTCAATGCACACGAGCCCACTCGGCTTGGGCTGGACATTATGGCCTTCAAGGGGAATCTCAATGAGATTCCAGAGATTCACCGGCTGTGCCGATCTCGTAGCATTTTGCCGATAGTCGGCGACTTCATTCCGACAGGCCGAACTGAATCTGGGCACTTCGTCGGTTACGAATCTGTTCGCACCATGGCCGCCCCCGAAAGGCTCCGTGTTCCAGACGTACTTCAGCCGCTCTCGGCGCAAGAGCGTTTCGACCTCTTTGAAAGATTGCGTCAGATAGACCGTGAAGAGTTCGACATTGACCGGGGCCCGTCCGCCGCTTACTATGGCGGCGGTATCTGTACGCAAATCCTCGGAGTCTACCTCGACATTCAAGGCGACATATGGCCTTGCGTGGCCAGGGCTCAGCTTTGGGAAGGGCGATTACTGCCGCAGCGATTAGGCAATGTTCGGCAAGGCGACCGCTCTTCCAGTGTTTGGCGGACGCACCCGTACATGATGCTTGTTCGAGACAAGTACGACGGGGGCTGCCCCTACAAATCGCCCCTGGTTTCGGCACCGCCCCTTGTGGGGCTTGCGGGCGGCGAACCCGAGCGTCCATCTTCCTCTGCTGAAACTCCATCCGTGTGACCGAGGCGCGAAATGACACTAAAATCCGAGAAGAAGGAATTCCTGATCGACGTTGTGAAGACGATCCTTGGAGGAATCGTCTTCAGTGTCGTCGTGACTGTAATTCTTGCCAAGGTCCGCGGTCAGAAGGTCGAAGCTATCTCTTGGCTCGACTCTGCGGCGATTGCGATTCTGGGCGCGTGGATCTATTCGCTCGACAAGATCTATTCCACTCTTCCAGCAAAAGGTATTTTGCGGTCTTATCGTGACCTCTGCTCGAGACACCCCGAGATTCAGGGATTCATTAACGCTCACCTCCGGCTAAGCATTTTGGAGCTCGATACGAAAGTGAACAGACTTGCCGACAAGGGCGAGCAGTGGGAGGCCCACGAACGCATCGCGAACGCCGTGAACCTTCTTGATGACACTCGGCAGATCGATTGCTATCTGGCGACTAGCACCGATGCCCCATACGCATCCTTCGACGCGACCGACTCATTCTACCGCCAGCAGAGGGACCGCCTCCAGGATGCCGATGTTCGTCGACTTTTGGTCCACCCGCTTCAGCCCATGCTGGCGGCGTTCGAGTCCGATGTGAATCGAAAGAAAGCCCAGCAGTTTCTAAACCTTCACAGCCCTGCAAACAAGAACAGCAACTCGAAAGGCGGGTTTCAGTTGCGCTACTTTCCAGCCGACAGCATCGAAGACCTCCAGCGGGAGTTTCGGAACATAACACTCGAAAAGGATCCCCTAGTAGATATGGCTGTCGTCGGCGGCTCATTGGTTTTTGGTCAGACTGCCAAGGGGCCTCGCGACTTTCCGGCCAGTGGCAATGCCTGCGTCTATACGGGGGAGGCCCGCGCCGCGGCATACCGAAAGGCATTCGATTCGATTTGGGGGCAATGGAAAGACAGATCGCTGCCCCCCGCCCAACTCCATGCATGGATCGAGGTATACGCGATGAGAGAGCGGGTCAAGCAAAAGCCAGCGGCACCAGCGGACCCACCTCGAACAGGAGAAGCCTTCTTTGAGCATGTTCTTCAGCTCATTCGGGGAAGTTCAAACCTGCGGGCGATCGATATCGCCACGTCGACCAAGGACTGGTTCGAGAAGGACGAGTACCAGCAGTTTCATCACGCCTCATGTGATGCCGCAAAGCAGCACCCGGGTTACCATGGGCGCATTTTTGTTCTCGGCGAAGCACTCGAGGCCTGTATCGCCTCGGCGTTTATCGACAACGTTCTCAAAGAAGAGGTCGATGCTGGGATGCAGGTATACCTCCTCTACTCCAGTGACTTGGTTGATCCAGATATCTCCTCCCTCGATTGCATCTTTGGTGAGTCCTGGGGGTTCTATCTGACTCCAAATGATAGGTTTGATCGGCATTCTGTCACAAGTGACTCAAACTGGATGGACAAAGCAGTGATCCCGGGCTACTTTACGCAGATGTTCAACGCTCTGATCCAGCGAGCTCACCCGTTACATGTGACGCCGGACGCACTCAAAGACCGACTTGCCATCCAACAGCACCTGACACTTAGACACTAGCAACTCGAAGGAACGTCCCAAATGAACAAGCGCCTCCTTAAGAACCTGTTTTTTGCCGCAGTCGGAGTCATTCTCATCGCGTTGATCTATGATGCCGTGACCCGCCGCCAAGCCGCGACGAGAATTCTGATATTTCAAGACAAGCCCCAAGAATGGGCCGATGCGCTCAAGCTCGGATTCGAAGCGGGCCTACGCGATTCACCCGAGGGGCGAAACGTAACGCTGATCACAAAGAGCGCTGCCGCCGACCCTCAGGCGGCCACAACCTTGGCGCAGGTTATTGGCAAGGAGCAGTACGCTCTTGTTTATGCCCTCGGTACGCAGGCTAGCCAAGAAGTGTTTCGTGTCGTAAAGGACAAGCCTGTCATATTTGGTGCCGTCACAGATCCGGTCGCCGCTGGATTCTATGAAGCCACCTTAAGTTCACCAAAGGGCAACATAACCGGAACTCAGGACCTTTGGCCGTACAGCGCTCAATTCGATCTAATGTTGAGGCTTGTCCCCCAGTTAAAGCAACTTGGAATCGTGTACAATTCCAGCGAAATCAATTCTCAAGTGTCTGTTGGATTGATCGAAAAGGAGTGCAGCAAGCGTGGAATCTCACTAGTTCCCAGGACGGTGACCGAGCCTTCACAGATTTCTCTGGCGGTAGCCGGGCTCTTGCAGACCGGAATACAGGCGTTTTTCATTCCAGCTGACAATACGGCACAGGGAAATGCCCAGGTCATCATCGCCGCATGTCTCCGAGCAAAGGTACCGGTGTTCACCGGGATCTCGGGAATCGTTGAAAACGGCGCCCTCGGCACTGTGGGCACGAACTACGTAGAGCTTGGGCGGGTTAACGCTCGCCAGGCTATCGAGATTCTAAAAGGTACACCTGCAAGTAAGGTTCCTGTGGCTTCCGCGGACAGGGGCGATCTTTACCTGAACCGATCCACCGCAGAGACGCTCGGCATCCAGCTACCAGAGGACCTTGTTAAGAAGGCGACCAACGTGTACCGCTGATTCACATGTTAGATTCTCTGCTAAACCTCAGCCTCGCGGCACTATTGGTCGGCCTGCTTTACGCACCTATTACGCTTGGGCTTGCGATAAGCTTTCGACTACTAAACTACCCGGATCTGACTTGTGAGGGCAGCGCAATCATGGGCGCCACCGTCTCCTTCTTGCTTATCCAAGCCGGCGCGCCTGCATGGATGTCGCTCTTGGGTGCTGCATTGGCTGCTTCCGTGGCGGGAGCATTCACTGCCGTGGCGCACAGCAAACTCGGTGTGCCGAAGGTACTCTCGGGCATTGTCACCACGGCTCTCGTGTATTCGATCACGCTCAGACTTCTTGGCGGAAAGTCAAACCGCATGACGACGCGCTCAACGGTCTTCGATGTTTTGAATCGCGGAAATTCAGGTCGCATGGACTTGGTGATCGTAGCAGGCATGGTCGCAATCCTCCTCTGCGTACTGTTCTTCCTGTACCGGTCCAGGCTTGGCCGAATACTGAGGGCCCTCGGTGATACACGATGGTTCTGTGTTTCGATTGGCAGAAGCCCGACTATATACCTGATCCTTGGGCTTGCCATCTCGAATGCGGTTATCGGCCTGGGCGGCGCGATGATTGTCCATTTCAAACGTGCGGTCGACGTGAATATGGTGTTCGGCCTTTTGATTAGCGGGCTGGCGGCGCTTGTCATAGGCGAAACGATTGTCTCAGCGCGTTCTGTTTGGGTTCATTCAGCGATGTGCGTAGTTGGCAGCTGGCTTTACAACGCGGCCGTAGGGTTCTTCTACTTCGACTGGAACCCGACATTAACGAAGTTGATGCTCCCCAGTGACGTGAGATTTCTGACCGGGTTGCTGTTGATCATTCCATCGGTCGTCATTCTTCGATTCAAGGATCGTTATCGCCTCTTCGGATCGGATTGGTAATATGCTGCGTTTCGATAACGTTACCAAACGCTTCGCACTCGGAGATCGACGTTCCGTGCTCGCGCTAGATGGCATTGAGTTTAGTCTGCAGGCTTGCGAATGGGTAGTGATGCTTGGCGAAAATGGATCGGGCAAGTCCACGTTTTTCAGACTTGTTACTGGCGAGGTTTTCCCGGACGCTGGCGAGATCTGGCTGAACGGCAATAACGCGTCTCATGTGCCTCCTCATCGGAGGGCCCGATTCGTGACGCATATTCACCAGTCGCGAGAAGTCGGACTGCCACGGGCACTGACTGTCGCTGAGGTGATGCGGTTGGCGATCGAGGCCGGGCGGCTCAGTCGAAGGGGAGAATCCGTGACGATGAGATCGCACATCGATTGGATGCGATTCGAAAGGGGTTGTCACGAGTGATTAGGGAACAGGTCTGGCACCTATCCGGCGGAGAGCACCAACTCCTCAGCCTAGCGGTAGCAGCCGCTCTTGCAGACAATCAGACGAAAGGGGCTCACATCCTGCTCCTGGATGAACATGTCGCTCACCTAGATCCAGTTTCCTACGACATTGTGATGGAGTCGACGTCGACGCTCGTAAGAGGGGAGGGAATGTCCGCGATAATGGCGACGCATAGTTGCGAGATGGCGAGCAGTTTCGGCGATCGGCAGGTGCTCTTGAGTCACGGCCGAATTGTAGATAGCCGCTCGGGGCCGGACCGACTTTCCGCAAAGGAGCTGAAGGAAGTTCTCGTGGACATTGAGGGCGGGCGCGGCTTGAGGCCCGAACGGCTCTAGAGCTTGGGAGGCCTGCACCGAAGTCGTCGTTTTACTCGAACAAGGCTGTCGGGTTCTTTGAAAGTCGAATATCAAGTGGGAGTTCGCGCCTTCGAAATCTCCCCGAGCGGTTAACAGGACGGAGAAATCGGGGCCCTTCGGTTTCTCCAAACGTGTGTTCGTATCAGGGTTGCACTCGGGGAGCCAAACTCCCTGGCCGCTCCCGCCATCCCACTCCCATCTGCTACCGTTCCGCAGCGACCGCAATCGCCAACATGTCGAAGGGTTGCCGGTACTGCGCGGTCAGTCTCGCCGCCTTTCCAGGTGCAGTTTGAGACGACAAAACCCAGGAGTTTGCGTCTTCCACCGCAGGCTGACTCTCGAATAGGGCCTGCGCGTTGTGAGCCAGTTCCAGGAGTTGGGCACCGTTCGGGAGTATCAAACGAGAGCGGGAGTCCGCTACAACGCCAGTCTCGAAGATCGATTCGGAGGCCGGATTATGCCTTCACTGAAACACGGTCAGGTCATGCGGTTCAAGATCCGGCCCTCAACGCCTTCGCAATAGGCAGTTCTGCCCCCTTCTCCGTCGTTCTTCATTCAGCCTTGGTCTAGTCGATCCAAGACGACGAACTGTTGTTCGTGGTCGGGGCATGAAATGGGCCACATCGCCGCCGGACACACGGTTTGGCTATCGGCGATTCGTGGCTTTCCCCGCGGAACCCGTTCCGAAGGCGGACACCCGTTCCCAGGAGCGGACAGCCACGGCCGCGACAGGCGCCGGCCATGCGGCCAAACGCCCATTGACGGCCGTTTGAGCCTGGCAGCATAATTGCATATTCGCCCCCGAATCTCGTTGCGAGGAGACTAGGCGCCATGCTGACATCCATCTGGCAAGCGCTGCGGATTCTGCGGAAGGATCCTGGCTTCACCGCCGTCGCCATCTGTTCGCTGGCGCTGGGCATCGGCGCCACTTCCGCCATGTTCAGTTTCGCCGACGCGATCATCCTGCGGCCGCTGCCGATCCTGGGACCGGACCGGGTGGTCAACATCAATACCACCACCTCCGCCAAGTTTGGGAGCAATACGAACATCTCGTACCCGGATTACGTGGATCTGCGCGATCGCAACCGCAGCTTCGAGGGCCTCATCGCCGCTTCCTTCGTGAAGGTCGGCTACGCCGCCGACGCGCGCGCCCTGCCGCGAATGAAGATTGGGATGTACGTCTCGGGCAACTTCTTCGAGATGCTGGGCGTCGAGCCCACACTCGGGCGCGGCTTCCGGCCAGATGAAGACCGGGTCGAAGGGCGCGACGCGGTGGTGGTACTCGGGCACGACTTCTGGGTGAGTCAATTCGCAGCCCGCCCGTCGGTGCTGGGGTCCCGAATCCGGCTGAACGGGATCGAATTCACGGTCATCGGCGTCGCGCCCGAGCATTTCACCGGCATCAGCCTGATGTTCCGGCCGACGATGTTTATTCCGCTGGCCATGTCGCCCAGCCTGGGAGAGCGCAACCTCTTGCACGACCGCAACGCCGGCTGGCTGTTCGTCAAAGGCCGCCTCAAGCCCGGCGTAAGCTTGGCGCAGGCGCAGGCCGATATCGGCCCCCTCGCGGATCAGTTGCTGAAGCTGCACGCGCAAGCCGTCGCCGGGGACCGGATCCAGGTCCAGACCGAACTCCAGCTTCGTATCGCCCAGGGCCCCGAGGTTGCGGCCATGATATGGATGCTCGGGGTTCTGGGATTCTGCGTCCTGTCGGTGGCGTGCGCCAATGTCGCGGGCTTGTTGCTGAGCCGCGCCCGCGGACGCTCTCGGGAGATCGCGGTACGGCTGGCTCTCGGCGCCGGCCGCTGGGCCCTGATCCGCCAGTTGCTTCTGGAGAACCTGCTCGTGGCGGTCGCGGGCGGGATGCTGGGCATGCTGGTTGCGCAGGCGTTTGCGGATTTCTGGCGCCGCATTCCGATTCCCCCCGATGTGCCCGTCGTCTTCGACATAGGCGTGGATAGCCGGGTGCTGCTGTTTACGCTCGCGGCCGCGGTCCTGAGCACCCTGCTGTTCGGGCTGGCGCCGGCCCTCCAGATGACTCGTCCCAACCTGGTGCCGGCGCTGAAAGCGGCTGACGCCGATAGCGCCGGACGACGCCGTTTGTGGGGCCGCAACACGATTGTGGCGGGCCAGGTCGCTCTATCGCTAGTCCTCCTCAGCGTCTCTGCCGCCCTGGTGCGCGGCTTCCGGCATGAACTGACCGCAGGGCCCGGATTCCGGACCGACCACCTTCTCCTGACCAGCCTTGACACGCAACTGGCGAACTACTCGGAGGACCGCACCCGGCAATTCTACAAGACGTTATTGGAGAGAGCGCAGGCCGCCCCGGGCGTGCGGGCCGCCGCGCTTTCTTCCGTTGCCCCCATGTATTCGGTAGACTCGCTGGACATCGTTCCCGCCGGTTACCAGTTGCACCGCGGCGAGGAGTTGCCGGCCGCCCTCTACGCCATTGTCAGCGAAGATTTCTTCCGCGTCATGGACATCCCCATCCTGCGCGGCCGGAGCTTTCTCGAGTCGGACGGCGAGAACGCGCCGCTGGTAGCCGTCGTGAACGAACACCTGGCCAATCATTTCTGGCCCAAGGGAGACGCACTGGGGCAGCGGTTCCATCTGAGGAGCCCTGCCGGCGACCTGGTAGAGATCGTCGGTGTTGCCAAGATGGCGAAGTATAGTCGGATCAGCGAGCCGCCAAAGGATTTCGTCTACCTGCCTCTGGGCCAACACAGCCATTCCGCGTTTACCCTGATGACCCAATCGGGTGCCCAGGCCTCCGCCAGCATCTCAACCGCGGTGAGGAACGTGGTGCGCGGGATCGATCCCGATATGCCCGTCTTCGACGTCCGCACGATGGAGGATTTCTACAGCCAGCGCGCCGTGAAGGTGCCCAATATGCTCACACAGGCGGTGGGAGCGCTGGGTCTGATGGGTTTGCTCCTGGCGGTGGTGGGACTCTACGGGTTGGTGGCGTACTCGGTCAGCCGCCGCACGCGCGAGATCGGGATCCGCATCGCCATCGGTGCCGATCCCTGGAAGGTGGTCCGCATGGTGCTCGAACAGGGATTGCAGCTTGGCGCAGCCGGAGTCGCCGTCGGCTTCGTGGTGGCGTTCTTCTGCTGCCGCGCGGTCACCTCCGTCGTGATGGTGGGTCCGGCGTCCAGCGGGTTCAGCCCCCTGGAACTGGCCGCCATCGCGCTTCCGCTCCTGCTGATTACGATGCTGGCCACGCTGGCGCCGGCCCGGCACGCCTCGCGCGTGGATCCCATCCGGGCGCTGCGCGAGGAGTAGCTTCAGAAGCTCAGCACGATCGTCGCCCTGTGCTGGACGGCGAAACGCGCACGTTGGTGATCAGTCCGGCTTCGAGAGCGGCCGGCCAGCCGGGCTCCACGGCATCGTTCAACGCGGCTCCCCCAAGCGTGAAGGACAGATCCGCGGAGCACGTGCCGTTCGGAATCAGCGGGAAACTGAGCACGGAGCTCGTGATTGACCAAACTCTGCAGGATTTGAGTAAGCCATTGCGCATCAACCACTTTGCCAGTGTCTCTCGCCCGTCAAATACCCTTTGTTTGACTCGGGGAGCCAAACTCTCGCTCGGCGGCCCGAGCTGCACACACCCCCGACCGAGTTGTTAACAGCTACGCCCGCTTTCGCCGTTCCCGACGACGTTCCCACACTACGCCGTTCATGCTTGCTTGCTCACCCGCCGCGATACGGCGCGCCTTGATCCAACTGCCTCGGCGATGACGGCCATCACGAAGCTGTTGATGCTGACACCTTCGCGCTGGGCTTGTCTCGTGAGCTTGGCGTAAAGAGTCCGGGGCAGGCGCTGACGCCATTGTGCTGCCTCGATGCTGGGCTTCGTCACTTTTCGGCCAGAGTCCCGGAATACTTCCAGGCAATCGCGCAACGCTTCCCTGCCGTTCGCGATCGCTTCTTCGATCGTCTCCCCGTCGGACATGCATCCGGGTATGTCCGGGTACTCCACCAGATAGCCGCCACCCTCATCAGCGGATAGCGGCCGGACCGTAAATTGGTATTCGTCGAGTTCTCGATTTGAACGTCTCATGGTTTCCCAACCTCTCCAGCCGCGTCGATGAGCGCCAAGAACCGTTTGATGTACACCGGCTTGATGGGACGTCTCGCGGGCACCGAGACGATCTCGCGTACACCGGGCGCGCTGAAGATAACGTGACTGCCGCCTCGCCCGGGTCTGCGCCACTCAACGCGATTGGCCTCCGCTACCGCCTGCAACTCTTCGATGCGCCAGCCCGCTTGGATCTTGCGCATCTTCTGGAGTGTCTTGTGGACAGCCACGCTACTCATGATACCGCATTCGGTATCACACACGAGGCTCCCCCCAGGAGACCGCAGCCAACCCTGGGCACTCATGCTGCGTAGAGTCGTTTACCGAACCATATCGCGAATCAACAGGTTACCGGCGTCTCTCCTGAACGAGGCGTGTTCCATTTCCTGCGCTGTCGCGCTCGGGGACCAACTCGTTTTGTTACGAACCTGGGCGCCTGGGTGGGCCAGCGTGGGTAATGGGATCGCGGCCGTCCGGCTTTGCCTGGCGTACAATGATGCCTTGACCGCAACTTCCGATGGCCTCGCGAAGCGCCCCCCCTCGAAGCTCTCATTCTCTGTCACTGCGGTCTATGCCTGCGTTCTGGCCGGGCTCGTGATCTACTGCTACTGGTTCGGCATTTCGGAAATGTGGGACCAGTGGACTCACGATGAAGACATGGGCCATGGATTCCTGGTGCCCCTCATCGCCGTCTGGATCGCCTGGAGAGGGCGGGCGCGCTGGTTTCCACACCAGGTTCGTCCCACGTGGTGGGGATTTGTTCCGCTTTCGTTCGCTTCGGTGCTGCTCTATGTCGCCATAGCCGGCGCGGGTAAGTTCGTCGCGTGCATCGCTCTGTTGTGCGCGATCTGCTCCGTGATTCTCACACTGGGCGGGTCCGGCGTTCTGCGCGCGCTGGCTTTTCCGCTGCTGCTCCTGTTGTTCATGCTCCCCAAGCTGGCGATCCTCTACAACCAGATCACTCTTCCCCTGCAACTGCTGGCCACCCGGCTGGCGGCTTTTGCGCTTTCGGCCGGAGGCGTCCAGGTGGTGCGCAGCGGAAACATACTGCACCTCACGGGCTTCAGTGTCTCCGTGGTTGAGGCGTGCAGCGGCGTTCGGTACCTCCTGGCGCTGGGCTTCTTTGCGGCGGTCTACGCATACATCGCGGGTTCAGGACCGTGGATTCGTCTGGCGCTGGTTGCCATCATGGCGCCGCTCGCGATTCTGGCAAACGCTCTGCGCGTGGTGGCGGCCGCGCTGATGGGCAGCGCGAACCGGAACTGGGCCGAGGGCCCCGTTCATACCGCCAGCGGCTGGGCGATCTTCGTTGCCGCGATGCTCGTGGGGGCCGGTTTGCACTGGTCGATGGAGCGCGCCAGGAGGCGTCTTCATGGGTAACCCGCGCCTCATCGCCCTGTTTGCGTTCCTGGGCTCACAAGCCCTGTTGGTCACCTTCGCGTCGCCCTTCGAGTATCTTCCGGCCAAACCGGACTTCGCTCCGTTCGCCCACGAATTGAACGGCTGGAGCCTCCAGCGGGAAGACCCCATCGCCCCCGCTGTGCTGCACATCATGCAAGCCGATGCGACGCTGAGCAGAATCTACACGGAGCGAGGCACGTCCCGCACTGCGCAACTCCTGGTGGCGTGGTTTCAGACGCAGCGCGGCGGCCGCCGCCAGCCGCATTCTCCCAAGGTGTGCCTGCCGGCGGCGGGATGGCTGCCGCTCCAATCCGGCACCATCCGCATCGGCCATCTCGAGGTCAATCGCTATCTCGCTTCGAACGGCGTGAACCGGGGCGTGGTGCTCTATTGGTACCAGACCCCGTTTCGCTCGGAGGCCAGCGAGTGGGCAGCCAAGTTCTGGGTGATGGTGGACTCACTTCGCCACGGCCGCACAGACACCGCGTTGGTCAGGGTCTTCGTGCCGGTCTGGGGGAGCGACGAGGCGGCCGTGGCCGCTGCCGTGCGTTTCGTCGAGGCGAGCCGGGCGGAAATCGGACGGCGGATTCCCCAATGAAATCCCTCCTCATCCGCGGGCCGTTCCGCGGACCGACGGGCTACGACCGCTGTGTCCGGGGTTTTGCGCGAGCGCTGCATGACCAGGGCGTCGCCGTGGAACTGCGCGACATCCCCGAGTGGAGCGCCGCGAAGCTGCCGGAGGCGGCGCAGGACCCGCTGTTCGCGTCCCTGGAAAGGCCGCTCGGCAACGCTCAGACGGTGCTTCAGTTCTGCACTCCCCTTGGTGCCCTGCTCTACCCGGGAAAGATCAACGTGAATTACACCATGTTCGAGGCCGACCGCGTCTTGCCGGCCTGGGTCGAGGCGAATCGCAGGCACGATCTCGTCGTGGTGCCCGCCGAGTCGTCGCGTAGCGCGTGGATCCACAGTGGCATGCCCGCTCATCGCATTCTGATTTGTCCCCCGGGTGTGAACGCAGCCGCCTTTTCGAACAGGACCGAGCCAATGTCGTTTGTGGCGCCGGACGGGTTGTCCATCGCCGGCTACCGGGTGCGCTTTTTGAATGTCTCGGAGCTTTGCTGGCGCAAGAATCTCCTGGGCCTGTTGCACGCTTGGATCGAGGGGACCTCGGCCGCGGACGACGCCGTTCTGATCGTCAAGGTCGGCTCCTACGGTTTGGGCTCCTGGGAAGGTTTTCTGCAGCGGGTCGATCGCTTGCGGAAGAGCATCGGCAAAGGCCTGCCGGACGCGGCCCCCGTGGTGTTCCTTCGCGGCACGATCGCCGATGCGGAGATCCCCCGCCTGTACGCCCTGGCCACGCACTACATGACCCTCTCATTCGGCGAGGGATGGGACCTCCCCACGACGGAAGCCGCGGCTGCGGGGCTGAAGATCATCGCACCCGCGCACAGCGCTTACCTGGCGTACCTGGACTCTTCCATCGCGACCCTGATCCCCAGCCGCGAGGTTCCCGCACAGGATCCCGAGAACTCGGGCCTGGACGAGCTGTTTCGAGGCGCCAATTGGTGGGAGCCGGATCGAGCCTGCGCCATCGAGGCCATTCGCGCGGCGATCGAAAACCGCGATTCACACGCCCGCTCCGCACGCGCCCGGATCCTCGGCCAGTTCACATGGGAGAATGCGGCCCGCCGGCTGGCCGGCATCCTCGACGAGCGGGAGAGTCTGCGGGCGAAGATACCGCAGTTCTCATCGCTTCGATCGAATACAGGCGCGAACACAGAGAAGACGCACTCGCCGCCAGACGCTCCCCCAGGTCCCAATCCGTCATGAGCCGGATGCAAGCGGCGGCGAACTCTTCGGGAGACTCCCCGATGAGCGCGTGCGCCCCCGGCGCCGCTTCAATCCCGTCGATGCCGGCCGGCGTCGTGACCACCGGGCGCCCGTAGCTGAAGGCCTCCAGAATCTTGATGCGCGTTCCGCCTCCGGCCCGTACGGGCACGATCACGGCGTGGGCGGCGTCGTAGGCGGGCTGCACTTCGGGGATCTCGCCCACAAAATGCGCGCCCGATGCCTCGACCGCGGCTCTGAGACCCTCGGGCGCGCCGTTCCCCGCGATATCCACGGCGAACGGAACCGGATTCCCCCGCGCGATCCGCGGCAGAATGGAGGAGCAAAACCAAAGCACGGCATCCTGGTTTGGATAGTAGCCCAACGTACCCAGAAACAGGAAGCGGAAAAGGCCCCGTCTGCGAGCGCCCGGCGCCGCCGGCGGCCGGACCGCATTGGGCAGTACGGCCAGCTCGGCGGGGCAGCGGTCGAGAAGCAGTTGCCGGTCGCGGCGGGAACACGCGTAGACGCGATCCACCATGCGAAAGGCCAGCCCTTCGAGCAGTTCGTAGCGTCCGGCCTCGGCTGAGGCGGCGTCGCCCTGGCGGGCGTCTCCGTTGGCCCGGTATAGCGCGGCGATGCCGCGGCGCGTTCGCGATTCGATATCGTCCAGATCCAGGCAGCGGAAGCGGCTTCGCGGCTCCCCAAAGTAGCCGCGGGCGAACGGGAGCGCGGCCAGGCGAAAGGCGTGAACCGTCTCGAAGGCCGCGCCGCCATAGACGGCCGCCGCCTCCCCGGGCGCCGCAATCGCCACCCGCTCGCACAGCCTCGCGAAGGAATCGGGAATGGGCCGGCCGAACGGTGGATACAAGGGGACCGCCAGCAGGGAAACCCGGTGGCCGCTGGCGAGCGCCTCGAGCACCATGCCGCACCGCATGGCCAGCCCGTTGCCGCCCAACGCCGGCGCAACCGGGCAGACGTAAAGGAGCGAAGGTTTATCGCGCTCGTCCATCACCAGCGGCCGTGGCGGACCTCCAGGTTCGGCATCCCCCAACATCGATGCCCCATGTCGCGCGCCATCAGTCCCAGTCCTTCGGTTTCGATCTCGCCGCGGCCTTCGCGCGCCGCGGGATTCTCGCGCCCATACGGGAACGGCGGGAAGATGAGCCCATCCCGGTGCAGATCGGCGCGAATCAATAGAACCGTTCCGCCCACGGCGTCCAGTTCCACCAGTTCCGCTTCGCCGCGCAGATCCTGGAGGTGAATGCGACCCCGGTCACGCCAGGCATTCGTATCGTGGGTCGGTCCGCCGTAGTCGAGCACGCAATGAGGGACGACAATCTCCTTGCCGGTTTCGAGCAGCCGCTCGAGGATGTCGCGCGGATACTCGACGACATCTACGTCCAGCCACAACACCCAGTCTTCGTCATCGAGGGTGCGCAGGAGGAGATGATTCCGGCTCTTGGCGAGCACGGCGCGCCTTTCTGCCTGAATCGGCGGCGCGCCGCGATGGACCCCCACTGGAAGTCGATACCCGAAGTCCCTCTTCCAGAGCTCGGCGCGCCGGAATTCGCGCCGCACTCTCTCCATCCGGCTCGATATTTCCGCCCACGTTCCATCCACGCTGTCGCTCTCCAGAAAGCCCAGAGAGATCCGGTCGTGAGGATAAGTCAGGGCCTCGATCCTCCGGCAGTAGCCGTCAATGCAGTCGGCGGCGTCCTTCAGAGGGGTGAGCAGCAGAATCCGGTCGGTCACTCTCCAGAAAGAGTAACAGAATCCGAGTGGGTGAATCCGTTGACAAGCTGCTGGCGCAACCCCTAAACTCTGAGAGTCCGAAGGCACCCATGCAGGAAAACCCTAAGCGAATCGACGGGCTGGATATGGATGAGACCGAGGAAGGCTACATCGTCTACGAGCCCGACAAAGACCGCGTCCACTACCTGAACTCGAGCGCGGCCGCCATTCTGGAACTCTCGAACGGCACGAATTCCCCTGCCGCCATCGCGGAACTGCTTCAGCAGGCCTACCAACTCGCCGAATCGCCGGTCGAGATGGTCGAGGGAGTCCTGAAACAGATGAAGGACGAAGGTCTCCTGCTGTAGTTGGCCATGCCGGCGCCCGCGATCTCCGTCATCGTGCCCGATTGGGATGGGAGCGGCTCCGCGGCGCAGTGCCTGGACGGGCTGGCCGCCCAGACCCTCGCAGCGGATCGATCTGAAGTGATCCTCGAAGGCGGAGAGACCGGCCCTTCGGCGGCGCGCAATGCCGCGATCCGCCGAGCCCACGCGCCCCTGGTTGTGTTTTGCAGCAGCCGGCTGCGTCCGCTTCCCGGCTTCTTGGACTCCTGTCTCCAGCTCCATGCGGCGCATCCGGCGAGGCATCATGCGAGCCTGCTCTGTTACACCGCCGACAGCGCCTACCGGCGTCTTCGCCCAGTCCCGAAAAGGGCGGGCGTCCAATCCTGGCAGGCGTTCGACTGGAATGCGGTCACCTCGAAGACCGCCATCTTCGAGGATGCACAGTTCGATCCTGTCTACGGTTCGATGGCGGGCGCCGAACTGGCGCTACGGCTTGCCCGGCGTATCGATCTGACGCTCTTCTACGAGCCTGCCGTCACCTGTGAGCGTGTCGAAGCGATGGGGTTGGAGGAGGCTTGCGAGGCGCATTACCTGGCCGCCTACCACCGGTATTCTCTTGCGCGCGCCTACCCCGGCGCGGTGTCGTACGCTCCGTCCGAACCCCTCGCCGATGCCAGCGGCCCGGCGGCGCTCCTGGCGGCGTTGCGCGGGATGGAACGCCGGGCCGCGCAGCCGGGATTCGCGGGCGGCCAGATGCTGGACGCGTTTCGCTCGCGCCTGGAAGAGCACGCCCGGGCCGAAGGCTGGAAGGCGGCCCGCGAGGGAAGCCCCCCCGACCTCAGCGCCCTGTTGGGGCCGCGGCGGAAACCGTCCGGAGCTTAGAGCTCGCCGGGAGACAGACCTGCCCGCGCCGCCATCCACCCGCTCGCGATGGCGTGAAAATCAGCCTTCCCCCACATGCGGCACAACAGCTCGAAGCGCGCAGACCCCGGCGGAAACACCGCGCTCTCCTGCGGCCGTGCGGCGGCTAACATCGCACGAAACGTGGGCCAGTCCTCAATGAGGAAGTCCTCCGGACGGCGATAAATTGGATGCGGAAACTCGATGCCATGCCGCACCGCCATCAGCCGCCGGTAGTACGCCATGCGGTATTGGCGGCGGCAGATTTCGAGCACGCCGAGCCGGCGGACGAAATACCCGGTGACGCGCGGCTGGAAGTAGATCTCAAGACCCTCGAAGCCACCCGCGCGGAATCCGAATTCCGCGTCTTCCACCGCCTGGCAGGCCGGATCAAAGCGCTGTTCCGCGAACAACGCCCTCTTGCACGAAAGCGAACCGCCCCAAAAGTGGTCCCATCCATGAACGCCCGGTGCAGGCGGAAAAGGATAGATGCGATGAAACGCCCAGCGCGTGACGGCCATGTCCGCAATCGCGGGATCGGGCACGAAATACAGGAGCTCGAGCTGGCGGCCCGACTGGTGCGTTTCGTGATAACTCTGGCAGGTCTCAATCAGGCCGGCCGCCGGCCGCAGGTCGTCGTCATACAGCACCAGCAAGGGCGCCCGCGACCGCTCAATGCCCAGGTTGCGCGCCACCGATGGCCCGCCGTGGCCGCAGCGTTCCAGATGCAGCGGAAACCTGTCCCGAAACTCCGACGCGACTCGTTCGACGTCCTCCGTAGAGCCGTCGTCGATCACGATCACCTCGAACTCGCCGGGTGCAGCCGATTGCCGTGCGAAGCCGCTCAGGCACAAGCGCAGCTCCGCGGTCCGGTTGAACGTTGGGACGATGACCGAAACCCGTGGAGTGCGGCCGTCCGATGGCTTCAACGTGGACCTCGCGCGGCCTGCGGACCCGAGCGCTCCAGGCGGGCGGACAGCGCGCGCTTCACGCGATACTCGAGGCGCTCCGGTTCCGACGCCGCCGCCAAATCGTAATAGCGGCGGCTTTCGCCGAACGCCCCCAAGCGGAAATAGCAGCCGGCCAGGGCTTCGTAAGCGAGCGCGCCGAAGATTCTCGCATCGTATGCCACGTAGGGATCGAAATCCCCGGCCTGCCCGAAGGCGAGCAACCGCTCAAACACGGGAATGGCCTTTTCAAACTCGCCCTGCGCGATCAGGCTCTGGCCCCGCAGGCACCACAGATAGGCGTTGGCGGGAAAGCGCTCCAGCGCTTCCCGTATCAGGCCGTCCGGGTTGCCGCCGCGTTCGCCCATCCACTGGATCAGACGCGAGTACGGAAGGTGGTCGTCCGGCGCCGCTGCGGTCCTGGAGCGGACCAGATCGAGCGCTCTGCGCCAGGCCCACTCGGCGAAACCGGGCTTGCCCAGCTCCAGGTAGATCTCTCCCAGGTGACACCACGAGAACACCCGGGTCGGATCCTGGCGCAGCGATCTGTGGAGGAGCGGCAGGTTGCGCGCGTGTTTGCCGCCCTGGTCGCCTTCGTACCCAAGGTGATCGAGAGTCAACCGGCTCAAGCCGACGCGGGATTCCCAGCGCCGCTCCCGTATCGCTGGCCAGACACTTTCGTGAATGATTCCTCGGAACCGGATGTGGGGGTCGTTTCGGAAGAGCCGCAGTATCCGATACGGCGTGTACCCGGGCCGCGGATGCAGACTTACGTTGTAACCAATGCGCGCCGGATCGGCCAGTTGCGCGCGAACCTCCTCGAAGCAGCCGGGCCGCGCCGTCTCGTCCGCGTCTATGTAAAGGACCCACTCGCCGCGCGCCAGGTCCAGCGCACGGTTGCGCGCAGCGGAAAAGTCGCCCCTCCAGGAGAACTCTTCGACACGCGCCCCGGCTTCGATCGCGATCTGTTCGCTGCGGTCGGTGGAGCCGGTGTCCACAATCACGGCTTCATCGACCAGGTCCTTGATGGAGGACAGGCACAGGCCCAGGAACCGTTCCTCGTTCCTGACGATCAGAGCTGCGCTCAGTAGCACGCGCGGGGAATCGACGCTCGCGCGAGAGCGGCTACTCGTCCGCCTCGGGGCCCGACGACTCGTGCTCCTTGTGCTGCGCGGAGCGGTGCGCCGCAATACCCAAGCCCACCGCTACGGTGGCCACCAGAATCGCGGAAGTCGGCTCCGGGGTTGGGCACGGGCCGTCATTAGCCCCAAGACACCCGTTGGGCGACTGAGCCCGGGCGGCGCGGCTTGTGAGCGCACCCAGGGAGAAAGTCGCCAGGACAGGGGCGGCAAAGGCCGCGCCACCCAGAACGCGCTGCAGGAATCCTCGCCGATTCGGCTCAACTCGGCTCAAAACCCTCTCATCTGCCATGTGCCTGTCTCCTGAAGAGATAGAAGCGGATAAAGTACACCGCAATTGTATTCGAGCCGCGAATGGCCCGTCAAGTGAGTTCTCGACTTCTGCCGCGGAGCTACGGCCGCCCAGTTGTGCGGAGTTGGCCGGGTCGCCCCGGAGTCACCCTCACACACTCGATTGGTCGCCTGGAATTATGGTCGAGGCGGTTGTTCGGCCGAGGTTCCTCACGATTTGGCCGCCGAGTCCCTGCCCCGGTGAACTGCCAGGTCGCCGGCGAACTGAGCCGCAGCGGTGTTGTGGTACGAAGCCCAGAGGGCCAAGATCCAAAGGGACCGCCGTTGGCGGCGCAGCGGTGGCGTCATATCGGTGGCCTACCGCTGTCGACCGGGCCACGGCTCTGTCTTCCCGAGTTCCATCCCTGCGAACAGCAGCGCAGTACGTCGCGACTGACCTGTGCCCTAGGGCGCGAAATACCCGTTGATGTCGATGATCACCTGCGTCTGGTTCGTGACGTACACGTCAATCGCCCCGCCTGTCCCCGCCGGGACGATGGCCGCGTTGGCCACCACCGCGCCATCCCACGAGTTCAGCGTCGAAACCCCCGGCTGCGCCGAGCCCGCCGGCCACGCTGACAGGTAGCCCAGATAGCCGTCCGGCACCACCGTCACGTTCAGCGAGTACGCCGCCGCCGTCGACGGAATGTTGCACCCGCTTGCCGGAATCGCGAACGCTCGCGTCGTCGTAGCGCCCATCTCCGGGCCTCCGAACATCCCTACGGCACCGCGCGTGTCCGCCACTCGGCATGGCGGCACCGGATAGAACGACAGCGCTCCCCCGCTCCCCGGCTGTCCGAAATAGCCGTTGATGTCCAGGATCACGTGGGTCGGATTGCTCACATATACCGAAATCGATTCGTTGCTCCCCGCCGGCACCAGGGCCGCGTTCGCCACCACCTTCCCCGTCCAGGAATTCAGGGTCGAAACGTTCGGCTGCGCCTGGCCCGTCGGCCAGGTCGTCAGGAACCCCAGGTACCCCGACGGAACCACCGTGAAATTGAGCGAGTAGCCGCGCGCGGTCGCCGGAATGGCGCAATTGCCCAGCGGAATCGGAAAGTCGCGCGTCTCCGTGTTGTCCATCGAAGGCCCGCCAAACTGGCCCGTCGGGCCGCGCGTATCGGCCATGCGGCAAGGAGTCGCCGGATAGAAGGCGTACGAGTTGGAGCCGGTGGACGTGTCGAAGTAGCCGTTGATGTCCAAAATGAGATCGGCCGGATTGGCAACGTAGACGCTCACCGCCCCGGTGGCGCCGGCCGGCACGATGGCCGCGTTCGCCACCACGATGCCTTCCCAGGAGTTCAGCGTGGAAACAGAGGCCTGAGGCTGCCCGGTAGGCCACAGCGTCAGGTAGCCGAGGTAGCCCTTTGGCACGACCGTTACGTTCAGGGAATAGGCCTGGGCCGTTGGAGGAATGCCACAGCCGCTCTGCGGGATTGCGAAGTCGCGCTCGGAGCCGCCCGCCATCGTCGGACCGCCGAATGGCCCGGCCGTGCCCCGCGTGTCCGCCACACGGCAGGGAGTCACCGGCACGAAGCGCAGACTGCCCGCGCCATTCGGCGTTGCCACAACCCACGTGCCCATCAGTTGACCGGAAGTCCACCCGTTCGAGTCGAAGGTGGAGGCCTCGACCATCACAAGCTTGTTGCCGGCGAACGCGGTGGCAAAATGGAGTGGCAGCGCCAGCGTCAAGTCGTTGCCACTTCCCGAGACGGCGAGCGACGATAGGTCTAGCGAGCATCTCGACACACTGAGGGTGCCGCTTCCGGGCACTGGGGAGTAGAGCCGCCCGCCCAAGTCATCGCTCAAGTAGATCCAATCCCCGCCAGAGGAGTCGCGGTACAATTCCGCCTCACAGTAGGAATCGGAGTCGGTGCTTTGGTAGGAGACCATGGCGTAAGCGAGCTGACCGTATCCCCCAGCCGCGGAGAATTGCGCCGTGGCTACGGTCGAAAGCCCGGCGCCCCAGACGGGCGAGAGCGACTTGACCGACGCCCTCGGGGAGCCGGCCGCATCCTGATTGACGGTGTACGGCGCCGTCCAATCGCCGTTATAAGTCAGGGTGACGGTGCCTGTGCGCGCCGCTCCGGGGTTCGCCGCGATCGCGTACGGCAGGGTCGAGCTTCCCGTCCCGGATGCCGGACTCACTGTAAGCCACGCCGAGTCGCTGGCCGCCGTCCATGCGCAGCCCGCCCCGATCGAAAGGTCCACAAGCCCGCTGGTGCTGTCGGAGCCCGTCGTCTCGGGCGGCCCGGAGGAGACGGCAAGCGCGCAATAGAAGTACCCCGTCACCGATAGAGGCATCGTGACGGTTACCGTCGCCGGATTGCCGTCGCCTAACGCGTCGCCACCGAACGACTGGAAGCTGTACCCCGGATTTGGCGTCGCTTGAATCTGCACCGATGCGCCGGAGTCGTAGTAGCCGTCGCTCGAAAAAGGAGCCGCGCTCAACTGGCCTGCCCCGGCCGGCGTTACGGCCACGGAGAGCCGGTACTGAGCCGCGATGTTCGCGGTGTAACTGGCGGCGCCGGATGGCGCCGTAATCGTGCGCGGATTCGATCCACCATCGGTCCAATCCTGAAAGGCATACCGCTTGCCCGCCTGGCCGGCCCAGGTGCTGAGCCAGGCGACGGTGTGCTGCGAGCCCGCGGGCCAGAAGAACGTGGCCGGCGCGGTGTAAACGGAGCCGTCGTCCAACGAAAAGGGCGCGCCCGCGGCGCTGGCTTGAATGGTGACGCCGGCCTGCTGGACCGAGGGCACGATCCACGTTCCGAGTGGGACGGTGGGAGATCCGCCCGCTTCGGCTTCAATCCGGTGTGCGCCGGCGAACGAGGCGAAGAAGTTCACCTCCACGGTGAACAGGAGTTGGTTGCCCGATCCGGCGATCGAGCCTCCCGAAGAAGAGATGGAGCAAGAGCTGTTACTGGCGGTGCTGCCGGGAGTGCCTATTGTGACTGGCGGCGGCGAGCTGCCGCCCGGGTCGCCCGACAAATAGAGTTGGCCGCTGCTGGGATACACATAGACGTAGCAGCTCGGGGATCCGGAAAAGTTCACCGACAGAGACGAGATGTCCTGGTAGCCGTTGACATCGTCGAAGGCGAATGTGAATTGGCCCGTGGCCCCAGTCCCGAAGCTCGGGCTGACGCTCAGCACCGACTTCGTGCCGCGCTCAATGATTCGGGTGCTCTGCCGCTGCACCGTAATGTACCCATTTTGCTGATCCGCACCCGAATTGGCGGCGACCGAGAACGGAACGGTTCCATGGCCGGATCCGGACGTGGCGTTCGGAAAGCTGATCCAACTCGATGCGGTGGATGCGCTCCACGTGCAGTTGGCTGGCGCCGACACAGTAATGGTCCCCGAACCGCCGGCTGCGGGGAACGCAGTGGCGGAGTACTGCAAGCTCGCACAAGGTTGGTCGTAACTGACGCTGACTGGGAGTCCGCCATAGGCGGGATTTCCAACT
Source organism: Bryobacterales bacterium (assembly GCA_963710565.1). Lineage (GTDB taxonomy): Bacteria > Acidobacteriota > Terriglobia > Bryobacterales > Bryobacteraceae > DASWZN01. The sequence continues at coordinate 25,389 of CAVQAN010000007.1, forward strand.
CTGAGCGTCAGCAGGGAATACGGATCGGACCACGACGAACCTGGTGTAAGCGCGGATTGAAAGAAGTAGTTCGGGGCTGAAACGGGCTTGAAGTCCAGCAGGTAGGTGTGCTCAGGCGAGTCGAGGTTGGGATCCTCGTAATGAACGAGCGCCCCGTCAAAAGGTAGATCGCCAAGGTAGCTCCCCAACTGGGTATCCACATCGCCAATGGGTTGGCGATATTCGAGCCACAGCCAGGCGCTGCTCACCGCGTCCCGCAATACTCGCAAACTGCGGGGATTGGCCGTGGATTCGAGCGGCTCCAGCGTGAAGCTGCCGCTCGAAGTCACTTCCAGATAGTCGCCCAGATTCAGCCAGTGCAGAATCAAACTCTTATGTTCGCCGACGTAGTGACCTCCGCCTCCGCCCATGGTCGAGAATGGATCGCCATACTCCGTGAGCGTGCCGGCCTGATCCATGGGGCCGATAGGCACCGCGCCGTAGTCGTCCGAGCTCGAATGATGCAGGCCCAGGCCGTGTCCCAGTTCGTGCGCGTAGGTGCCGACCGGGGGAGAGGAGTTGGGAAAAGCAGGCAGCCATCCGATCGACGCGTTGAGGTTGCCCTTGCTGGGAGAAGAAATCGTCCAGCAGCCTATGCTGTCGTCGGCAGCCCATCCGCCCCAGTAGGCGATGGGGAATACGAGCGCGATCCTCGTGAATTGCGTGAAGTCGACCGTCGAGTCGGCCAGGTTGATCGCTTCCGTTTCCAGGTCGCCCTGCGTATCGAGGGTGTAGTCCTGGGTCAAGGCGAACGGCCCGAATACCTGTCCGACTGCCGAGGTCTTGCCATAGGACATCTCTTTCCAATAACCGTTCAGAGACTGGGTGTCGCTGGTGTCGGCGGGGCTTCCAAAGAACGCATCCTGCAATGCGGCTTTCGTATACGCGGGTGGGAATGACTGGTTGGAGGGCATGGTCAGCATCAGCACGGCGATATTCTGCGGACCAACGGTCGTACAGCTCAGCGCTGTGCCCGACGCCGCCGCGCCCTGCGCCGCCATGCCCGGCGCGACTTCCCTGGACCCCACGATTGCCAGGCGGTTCCCTAGTCTCATTCCCTCGACGCTCAGATGAATTCCCTTCCGGCGGGGCCATTCGCCGGTAAAGAACATCTCGACCCGCTCGCGCCCGGTATTCAGGTACCAGCGAGTCTCGCTTCGAGCCGTCGTAAAATCGTCCGAAATCGCCGCTTCGACCGTGCCTTCCCACTGCCCTCCGGTTTCGAGCGGCGAGCCGGGCTGTTCGATCCGCAGCCCATCGGTAACTGCGGACGGAAGAGCCGCTTCCAGTGCCCTGGCTGGGTCCTTGCCGATCAATTCCGAGAGCAGGGCGGCGCGTTCCTGCAGAAGGCCCGCGAGGCGCCTGCTCGTTCCAGACAGTGGGGCGGTCTCTCGAACCTCCCGGTTGATTGCACCGATCCGCGCGGCAAGTGTCTCGGCGGTGTTAGACGACTGTCCCCATGCAAGGGCAGCGCCGCCCGCCGGAGTCCAAAAGAGCGCAAGCCCAAGCGATAGGAACGTCACGGGAAACAGCCGCGGCGAGAAGATCGGGTGACGCACTCGTTCAGCTCCTCACGATTCGCTCTCGACAGATGCGAGCCCGCCTGTCCGCCGTCCAACACACTCGCTGTTCGGCCCGCTCCCCGTGCCCGCGCACCGTTTCGCTGGGGGCGTTTGCGGGGAACCGCTTCCCTCCACACGGAGCCCGCCGTGGCCAGGAATCTCGTCTTGCCATCCTTGGCCACGACCGATTGTACATCCAACCACGTGCATTGGAGCCGCTTATCCGATGTGTTTCCCCCTTCGCGGCTCCCACGGCTGGGGTGAAGTGGTCCGGAACACCGGCGTTGTTGGATCGAATGATCAAACTCGCGCCGGTATTCACCACCACTGCTGCAAACCCGTGGCGGTCAGGTTGAGCAAGAGCGGTAAGTCGTCGCATCAGCGCCAATCATTCTGGCGTATGCGTCGAGCGGCCTACGGCCTTCCGCTCCGAGAGCTTTGGATGCTCGGCGCTCCCGTTCGTTCTCCTGGTCCTCTGTCACTTCACCGCATGCTGGAACCGACCACAGCCAACGCCCATGGGCAGCCGGCCGCATCGGGCGATTCATGTGGCCCGGGCGGGGGCGTCAGATCCGGCGCCGTTCGCTGCTCCGGAACCCGAGCCGCCATACGGTGCTGGATGGCACTGAGCAGCTAGCCTAAGCTTCAGCGTCTGCTCGCGCGGCGACTTCCCATCGCTGTCGAGCCACGCCTGAACACGGGCGGCCGTGGCTGCACGGGACCCGGCGGACGGCCGCGCTGCGATCCTCAGCCTGGGCGCCGGGGCGAACGCGGATTCGGATAAGCCCGGCGGGCCGGAATCTCGCCAGCGCCATGGCCGCCGCCTCAAACGGAGGCCCACCGTGGGTTTTGGCCTAGGGCGCGAAGTACCCGTTGATGTCCAGGATCACGTGGGTCGAGTTCGGAACGTAGATGTCGATCGCGCCGCCTGTCCCCGCCGGGACGATCGCCGCGTTTGCCACCACGCTGCCGTCCCACGAGTTCAGGGTCGAGACGTCAGGCTGCACCCCGCCCGCCGGCCACGCCGTCAAGAAGCCCAGATACCCGTCCGGCACCACGGTGACGTTCAGCGAGTACGCCGCCGCCGGCGGAATGTTGCAGGTGCTCGCCGGAATCGAGAACGAGCGCGTCTCCCCGGCCCCCATCTCGGGACCTCCGAACGGGCCCGCCGCACCGCGTGTATCCGCTATCCGGCACGGCGTCAACGGATAGAACGACAGCGCTCCCGCGGTCCCCGGCGCGCCGAAGTAACCGTTGATGTCCATGATCACGTTGGTCGGATTGCTGGCGTACACCGAGACCGACTCGTTGGTCCCCGCCGGAACGATGGCCGCGTTGGCCACCACCTTCCCGGTCCAGGAATTCAGCGTGGAGACGTTGGGCTGCGTCTGCCCCGTCGGCCACGTCGTCAGGTACCCCAGGTATCCCGAGGGCACCACCGTGAAGTTAAGCGAGTAGCCGCTCGCCGCCGGCGGAATCGCGCAATCGCTCAGCGGAATCGGAAAGTCGCGCGGCTGCGAACTGTCCATCGAAGGCCCGCCAAACCGTCCCGCCACCCCTCGCGTATCGGCCACGCGGCACGGCGTAGCCGGATAGAAGGCGTAGGAGCCCGGGCCGGTGGACGCGTCGAAGTAGCCGTCGATATCCACGATGACATCGGTCGAATCGGTGACGTACACGCTCACTGCCTCATTGGCGCCAGCCGGCACGATGGCCGCGTTGGCCACCACGAGTCCTTGCCAGGAATTCAGCGTGGAGACGCCGGGCTGAGGTTGCCCGGTGGGCCACAGGCTGAGATAACCGAGATAACCTTTCGGCACCACGGTGACGTTCAAAGAGTATGCCTGAGCCGTGACGGGAGTATTGCAGGCGCTTTGCGGAATGGGGAAGGAGCGCGTGTAGCCGGCGGTCATGGTGGGGCCGCCGAAGGGGCCGGGAGGGTTGCGCGTGTCGGCCACACGGCACGGGGTCACGGGAATGAACTGCAGGGCGACCACCGGCGGCCCCGTTCCCGACGTTGTGAACGACCAGATCGCCGAAGCGCTCGCGCTGGCGCTATCCTTGGCCACTACCTGCCAGAAATAGAGCGCCCCGGGGCTCAGCGTGCCCGGGGTGTAGCTGGTCGCCGTGGTGTTGGTCACCAGCGGCGGTGAGACCTGGGTTCCGAGGTAGACGTCGTAGGAAAGCGCGCCCGGCGAGGCGCTCCAGGCGAGCACCGGAGCGAGCGAGACTCCGATTGCGCCGTTGGCCGGCGACACCAGCACCGGCGGCGCAACCTGGGTGGTGAACGACCAGGTGACGGAACTCGCCGAGCCGCTGCTGTTCTTGGCCACGATCTGCCAGTAGTAAGTCGTGTCCGCGGCCATGGCCCCGGGACTATAAGTCGTCGCCGCCGTGGTGGCGACCACCGGCGGCGGCGCTGAGGTGCCCAGGCAGACGTCGTAGGAGGTGGCCCCGGCCGAAGCGTTCCACATCAGGGTCGACGCCAGCGAAACCCCGGTGGCGCCGTTGGCCGGAGAAGCCAGCACAGGCGCTGGCGGCCGGCTGGAAGCTGCAACGATCGTGAGGTCCCCGGCCCCCGCCGGCGCCGAGCCGCCGCCGGACACGCTGGCCCGGTTGGTCAACTGCGCGGGCGCGGCCGCCGAAACGTTCACTGTCACGGTGATCGGGGGATAAGAGGACCCTCCTCCCAGAGCGTCGGAGCGGGTGCAGGTGGGCGCCATAGGTGCCGGGCACGTCCACCCGGAGCCCGCCATCGAGGCGAGCGTGAGGCCGGCGGGGAGAATCTCGCTGACGGTGACCGCCCCGGCGGCCGTTCCGGCCCCCGAACCGTTGCTCACGGTCAGAATGTAGGTGGCGCCGGTCTGACCTCGCGTGAAAACGCTGGTGTGTGAGCTTTGAATGGTGAGAACGGCCTGTGTGCCGGCGGGAGTCAGGAGCCGGACGGCGTTGTTGCCTTGATCGGCCACCGCCACGCCGCCCGCAGCGTCCACGGAGAGGGCGAACGGAGTCCGGAAAGCCGCGTTAACCGCGGGCCCGCCATCGCCGGTGTAGCCCAAGGAACCGTTGCCAGCCACCGTGGTGATGATGCCGCTGGTGGATACCATGCGGATGCGGGAGTTATCCGCGACGTACAAATTGCCGGCGGCATCCAGAGCTACGCCGGTCGGGCTCCACAGGTTGGCGCTGGTGGCGGGACCGCCATCGCCGCTGAAACAGCAGTCCCCATTGCCCGCCACCGTCGTTATCGTCCCGCTGGATACCATGCGGATGCGATCGTTGTAACGGTCCGCGATGTACAGATTGCCCGCAGAATCCACCGCGACTCCGGTCGGGCCGGACATTTCGGCGCTCGTGGCGGCCCCGCCGTCACCCGAGTAGCCGTTTGTGCCGTTCCCGGCTACCGTCGCGATGGTCCCGGAAGCGGCCACCTTGCGGATCACTTCGTGGCTTTCATCGGCAACATACAGATTCCCCGAGGAATCCACGGCCAGACCGTAGGGATAGCCCATCCGGGCGCTGCTGGCCGGGCCCCCGTCGCCCGAGTTGCCGTATATGCCGTTCCCGGCTACCGTCGCGATGTTCCCGGAGGCGTCTACCTTCCGGATGCGGAGGTTGCTGCTGTCCGCTATATAGAGGTTGCCGGAAGCGTCCAGCGCCAGGCCTCGCGGACTATTCAACTGGGCGCTGGCGGCCGGGCCGCCGTCGCCCGAGAATCCTCCCGCGCCCGTGCCCGCCACCGTGGCGATGGAACCGTCAAGCGCCACCTTGCGCACTCGGTTGTTAATGGTATCGGCGACATACGTGTTTCCTTTGTTGTCTCGGGCGACGCCGGAGGGCTGATTCAGAGCGCCGAACACCCCCAATCCGCCATCGCCGATCATTCCGCCGACCAGTGTGGCGATGACGCCGGCCGAGGAGACCTTGCGGATCCGCACATTGCCCTGGTCGGCAATATACAGGTTGCCGGAGGTGTCCACGGCCACGCTTTCGGGGTTCGCGAGCTGGGCGCCGGTGGCCGCGCCTCCATCGCCGGAAAAGCCGGAAACGCCATTGCCCGCCACCGTGGTGATAATCCCGCTGGTGGACACCATGCGGACGCGATTCTCGTAACCATCCGCGACGTAGAAGGCACCCGCGGCGTTCGCCGCAACTCCGGTCGGGAAGGACAGTTCGGCGCTGGTGGCCGCGCCTCCGTCGCCGGAAAAGCCGGAAATGCCATTGCCCGCCACCGTGGTGATGATTCCGCTGCTGTCAACTTTACGGATGCGTTGGTTGCCGTAGTCCGCGATGTACAGATTCCCGGAGGCATCCACCGCCAGGCCGTATGGATTCCTCAGTTCCGCGCTGGTGGCGGCCCCGCTGTCGCCCGAGTAGCCGGAAGTGCCGTTCCCGGCGACGGTGGCGATCATGCCGGAACCCGCGACCATCCGGACGACGTTGTGGCTTATATCGGAAACATACAGATTCCCGGAGGAATCCACCGCCAGACCGTATGGAGAGCCGATTCGCGCGGCCGTGGCCGCGCCGCCATCGCCCGAGTAGCCGTACGCGCCGTCCCCGGCGACCGTGGAGATGTTCCCGGAGGTGTCGACTTTCCGGATGCGGTAATTGCTCGTGTCCGCGATATATACGTTGCCGGAGGCGTCCACGGCCACGCCATTCGGGCCGTTCAACTGCGCGGTCAGGGCGGGGCCGCCGTCACCCGGCTGGCCCGCAACTCCGGTTCCGGCGATGCGGATCACCACAGTGCTTGGGTCCGCCTTGAAGACCGCATTCAAATTGGGACTGGGGAAATACACGTTTCCGGAGACGTCGGCCGCGACGCCATACGAAACGGGAATCGAGACCGAGGCTCCTGGCGCCGCCGTGGGGGGCATGGCGCCGCCCGCCAGGGCCGACACCAGCGGATAGATCGCCTGCGTCACCGTGAAGGTCTGGCCCGCGATGGTGATTGTGCCGGTGCGTTGAGCGGTTGTGTCGGCCGCCACCGTATAGCCGACAGTCCCGCTGCCGATGCCGGAGGCTCCAGAGACGATCACGATCCATGGAACCTTGCTTACCGCCGTCCAGGCACAGCCCGGGGTGGCGGTGACGGGGATCGTGCTCGTGCCGCCGGCCGCGGGCGCAGTCGCGCTCGACGGATTCAGCGCCGCCGCGCAACTCATCGTAAACGACCACACCGCGGAGACATTGGCGCCCAGGGCGTTCCTGGCGCCGACCGCCCAGTAATAGGTAGTCCCGTAGCCCAGTGCCCCGGGAGTGTAATCGATGTTGGTCGTGTTGGCCACCAGCGGGGGCGTGGAGGCGGCGCCGAAGTAGACGTCATAGGATGTGGCCCGGGCGGAGGCGTTCCAGCTCAAGGAAGACCCCGGCAAGACGTCCGGGGCCCCGTTGGCGGGCGACACCAGCGCGGGCGGAGCCGGCGCATGGGAAGGCGCAATCGAGTCCACAAAGGCGTTCAGCAGGTTGAAAGCATTCACGGTGCCAATGCCAGTCGCAAAATCCCACCCCGGAGCGGCTGCATAGGCAGACTCATAGGAGGTATTGGAGACCGACAGGACACCCAGCCCCCCGCCGCCGAAATAGCAATTGAAGGCGCCCGCGCAGGGGACGTCCATGTCGCCCTCAGTGACGTCGTTGAAGCTGCAAGACGAGGCGGGGCCGGTGGTGGAATTACAGGCGCCCCTGCCCGCCGCGGCGCTGTATTCGCTCTGACCGATCTGGTAGTAGACGGGATTCGGGTTGCCGACGTTATTGGTCGCCAAGGCCTGGTTGATCAGGGCCTGAATCCCGGCCATGATGGGGGCGGCAAACGAGGTTCCGCCGGCTCCGGGCCAATCGGACGGCGGGCCGGCACAACTTCCCGCATCCGAACTGCAAAACACGTAGTAGTGGCCCCAAAGGCCGCTCGCGGCGAAAAGCGAGACGTCGGGAAGATCGCGAACGCCGTCGCCAGGGTTGCCGAAAATCGACTGCCACGAAGGCTTGGGGTATCCGGCGCAGGTGCCGCCAACCACTCCGGTAACGGGCGCGGTCCCGGTGGCGCACCCGCTGGGCCCTCCGCTGCCTCCGACCGCGGTCAGCCCCTCATACGTGCTGTTGCAATAGCTCGCTGCGCCATAGGCCGCAGCGTATCCGAGATAGTTGGCCAGCACCACGCTGGCGCAGGAGTTGTTCCAGGGGATCTCCGGAACGTAGGACTTGGCGGAATCGTAGTAGACGCCATTGGCGGAGTTCCAGAAAGTGCCGACGGTGCCGGCAGCGGTGTCGCCGAAGTCCGTGCCGCCGACTGCGACATCGTACGGCGTGGAAGCGAAGCTGCTCACGCTGACTCCGTGGATCGCCAACTCGGCCCGGTGATCGGTCTCCGCGGCGGCCTCGTCGCCCGAGGAGACGAACACCGACACGCCCGCGGCGGCGGCGGTCTGATACAGGGTGCTGATGAAGCTGTTCTGCGCGGCTCCACTATCGGTTTCCGACTCGCCGTAGCTGATGCTGACCACGCTGGGAAGAGGGCCGCCGTTGGTCAGCAGGTTCTGAAGAGCGATGAATCCGCCGAAGTTGGTCGTATCCGCGCAGGACGCCATGACGATGGCGGCATCGGGAGCGGCCGCGCTGGCCCATTCGACGTCGATGGCAGCTTCGACATCGGCCCCGCTCACCCCTGGATCGACGCAGGCGGCGCCGCCGGTCCCGGGAGCCGGGTGGACCACGGTGAGCGAGCCGTTAGCGTACTTCGCGAGGCCGAAGGCGCCGCGGAAAGCGCCCCAATCGCCGGCGCCGTTGTAAAGATCCGAATCCTCGACCACGACGATGGTCTGTCCCTTGCCGGTATAGCCGCCGGCAAACGCCGGATTCAAATTGTAGATGGTGGCCAGGTCGCCCGGAACGACGGGCACCCATAGCGAGCCCAGCGTGTATTGCGTCCGCGGCACGAACATCGGATGGGGCCTGAAGTCGTTGAGGGAAACGACCCCGGCGACCGCCGCCACCAAAGCGGCGGGAACTTGCGGATCGTTCATGTTGGCGAAGTGACGCTGACCGGCGACATCGAGCGCGTGAATCTCGGTGCGCAGCGCTTCGCGCACCTGGCCCGCGGTTCCGGAGAAGTCGATCACCATATTGTGCGCGGGGACGCCGTTGACCGTAAATCCGTGCGATTCCAGCCAGCGCGAAACGGTCGCGATATCTTCGGGAGCGGCTCCGAACCGCCGTCCATACTCGGCGGCCGTGATCCACCTGTGGAAGTTCGGAGAGGTCTTGTCGGTGAGCGATTCGACGAATTGTCTGGCCGCCAGGTCGCGCTCGGGCGAGCGCTTCAACTGCAGGTACATGTCGAGATGCAAATCGTTCCCGACAGGCCCCACGTCGTTGTGTGGATTCGCTTCGAGGCGGGTGTTGCCGCGAAGCGTAACCAGGCTCTTTTCGTCAACCGCCTGGCTGATGAGGGCGCGGGGGTCCGCCGTCTGCGCCCGGTCTCTCCCCGGGAGTATCAATATCGCGCCGGCCAGCGCCAGCGTCTGCACAAAGGATCTACGTGGCATTCTCGTGCCTCCCCTTCCCGCCTCATGCGCGGGTCCGTTCGAGCCAGCCGCGTCGGGCTGTGCGCCGCCGATGCCTGCGAAAGCGATGAGCGTTGCTGTCCGAATGCGATCACCGATCTTGGATCAAGTCTCTCAGAAATCGCAGAGTTGCGGATGCGGATTTCGGCGGCGCCAAGGCGGGGAGCGGGGCACTCCGGTGAGTTCATCCTCTGGCAGGGTGAGGACTCGGACCGCCCGCCTCGCCCTTGGCGCACCTGCGGCCCGACCGCTCATGAGACAGGACGTTCGGGGTTTGTTCTCTGGATTCCGGATCGATGTAGAATGTGGTTACTTTCTGTTCCCGGCAGTTCTCTGGGGTGCGGTAATGACGTAAGGGGGGCTGTGTTCGATGAAACAGGACCTTTTGCTGGGGCTTGGGCTTCTGTTGGCCGGCGGCACGCTGCAGGCGCAACAGTATCTCATCACGACTTTGGCAGGTGGAGGGCTGCCGCCAACGGGGGTGCCGGCCGTGAGTGCGTCGTTCCCCAGCCCCGTGGCGGTGGCGGTGGACGCGCACGGCAACGTATATTTCCCCGCACGCGGTTGGGTATTCAAAGTCGACGCCCAGGGAGTGCTCACGCGCGCGGCGGGTTCAGGTTCCAGCGTGGGGTACTCCGGAGACGGAGGGCCGGCGACCAGCGCACAACTCAACCAGCCTCAAGGTGTGGCGGTGGATGCCGCCGGTAACCTCTACATCGCGGACACCTACAATTGTGTGATCCGAAAAGTGGCGGCGGATGGCACCATCGCGACGGTGGCGGGGAGCGGGACTTGCGGCTATGCGGGCGACGGGGGGCCGGCCACCGGCGCCCAATTGAATCTGCCTTACGGTACGGCGGTGGATTCCGCCGGTAACCTCTACATCGCGGACACCTCGAACTCCAGAATCCGCAAAGTGGCCGCCAACGGCGCCATCTCGACGGTGGCGGGGACTGGAAGCTCCGGATATTCCGGCGATGGCGGTCCAGCCGTCAGCTCCCAGCTCAAACAGCCAGCCGCTGTGGCAGTGGACGCCGCCGGCAACCTCTACATTGCGGACTCCGGCAATAACCGGATCCGCGAGGTGACGGGCGGAATCATCACGACGGTTGCAGGAAACGGAGGCTCCGGGTACTCGGGCGACGGCGGTTCGGCGATCGGCGCCCAACTCAACTCGCCCGCAGGCGTCGCGGTGGACACCGCCGGCGACCTTTACGTCGCGGACTCCGGCAATAACCGAATCCGCAAAGTGGCGGGCGGGGCCATTGCCACGGTAGCGGGGAACGGAGGGTTCGGGTATTCAGGCGACGGCGGTTCGGCGGTCAACGCCCAACTCAACTCGCCGGCAGGCGTGGCTGTGGACGCGTCCGGCACTCTCTACATAAGCGACACCGGTAACGCCGTGATTCGCAGAGTCACGGCGGGCACTATTGCGACGGCAGCGGGCAACGGAACGTCGGGCTACCTGGGCGACGGCGGCCCGGCCACCAGCGCAGTGCTCTACCAGCCTTACGGCATGGCGGTGGACGCTGCCGGCGATCTTCTCATCGCCGACTTGAGCGAATCCCGGATCCGCAAGGTGGCGCCGGATGGCACTATCGCCACGGCGGCGGGGTCCGCAGGCTCTGGATACTCGGGCGACGGCGGCCCGGCCACCAGCGCGCTGTTTGATGGATGTGGCGGCGTGGCGGTGGACGCCGCGGGCAACTTCTTCGTCGCGGACACCGTGAACTCGAGAATCCGCAGGGTGGAGGCGGCGACTGGCGTCATAACCACTGTAGCCGGGACGGGAGTCAGCGGATACTCGGGCGACGGCGGCCCGGCCACCAGCGCCCAACTGAATGTCCCGCATGGCCTGGCGCTGGACGCCGACGGCAACCTCTACATCGCGGATACCTTGAACAGGGTCGTTCGGAAGGTGGCGCCGGGAGGCACGATCACCACCGTCGCGGGGGATGGAATCTCCGGCGACTCGGGCGACGGTGGCCCGGCAACCAGCGCCCGGCTCAGGGGGCCTCGAAGCCTGGCCGTGGATGCCGCGCGCAACCTCTACATCGCAGACCCCGTAAGCGACCGGATCCGCAAGGTCACGGCGGCGACCGGAATCATTACCACCGTGGCGGGGAATGGCACTTATGGATTCTCGGGCGACGGCGGCCCAGCCACCAGCGCCCAGCTCTCCGGCGCCTACGGCGTGGCGGTGGACGCCGCCGGCAACATATATATCGCGGACTCCGGACGCGCCGCGATCCGCAAGGTGGCGACGAATGGCACGATCGCCACGGTGGCGGGCAACGGCAGCCCAGGCTATTCCGGCGATGGAGGTCCGGCGCCAAGCGCTCAGTTTAACTTCCCCATCGGCGTGACGGTGGATGCCGCCGGCAGAGTCTACATAGCCGACTACGGCAACAACGTAGTACGGCTGCTGGTGCTGGGGGGGACGAGCCCGCTCCTGAGTGCCAGCATCGCTCAGCCGGCCGTCTTCGTGGCGGGGCAATTGGGAGCGACGTATTCCGTGGCGGTGAGCAACGCCGCGGGCGCCGCGCCTACCAGCGGCACGGTGACTGTGGCGGCCTCCACCGGTTTGACGCTGGTTTCCGTGTCGGGCACCGGCTGGAACTGCTCCGGCAACACGTGCACCCGCAGCGATACGCTCAGTCCCGGCTCCAGCTATCCGCCCATCACCGTGACCGTCAACGTCGCCGTGGACGCGCCCTCGCAAGCGGCCACCCGGATCGACTTGACCGGGGGAGGTTCGCCGGCGGCCAGTGCCAGCGCCACGACCAACATCCTCGCGCCCCCGGCGGCGCCGGTTCTCACTGCTCCGGGCAGCGGAGCCATCGGCGTGGTGACCGCGCCGGCTTTGGCCTGGAACGCTTCGACCGGGGCCACGTCCTATGACGTTTACTTTGGCGCTTCGTCTTCGCCGCCGTTGCTGACGAACACGACCGCTACCAGTTACGCTCCGGGCACGCTGAACCCGGGCACTACCTACTACTGGCAGATCGCAGGCCGCAACGCCGCCGGAACGGCCAGTTCCGGGACGTGGGCGTTCACCACGGGCGGGCCGGTGACGGGCCTTGAGTTCGTGCCGCTGACCCCCTGCCGTGTGGTGGACACGCGCGGCCCCGGCGGGCCGTTCGGCGGTCCCACGCTGGCGGCGGGTTCCACGCGGTCCTTCCCGATTCCACAGGGCGGCTGCGGCATCCCGGGCACCGCTCAGGCATACTCTTTGAACGTGACTGTGGTGCCCCAAGGCCCGCTCTACTACCTGACGTTGTGGCCTACCGGCCAGGCGCAGGCGAACGTCTCCACTCTGAACTCCTGGGCCGGCGCCGTGGCCGCAAACGCGGCCATCGTTCCGGCCGGCACGGGCGGTGCGGTGAGCGTCTATGTCCCCGGTGCGACCGACCTGATCCTGGATATCAACGGTTACTTCGACACCTCTGGCGGCCCGGCTTCGTACGCGTTCTACCCCGAGACGCCCTGCCGCGTGGCGGACACGCGCGGCGTGACGGGCACATTCGGCGGGCCCCCGATGACTGGCGGGCAGAGTCGCGACTTCCCCATTCCCCTGAGCGGCTGCGGCACTCCGCCCACGGCGCGGGCGTACTCGCTCAACTTCACGGTGGTGCCCAGCGGGTACCTGGGCTATCTGACGGCGTGGCCGACGGGACAGGCGCCACCGGTGGCCTCGACGCTGAACTCCTGGACCGGGAAAGTGGTGGCCAATGCCGCCCTGGTTCCCGCGGGGGCCAACGAGTCGATTTCGGTTTACGTCTCGAACCCGACGGACGTGATCCTGGACATCGACGGCTACTTCGGTCTGCCGGGTGGCGCGGGCGCGTTGTCGTTCTACCCGGTGACACCTTGCCGCGTGGCGGACACGCGCGGCGCGGCGGGACCGTTCGGGGGTCCGGAGATGGCGGCGGGGGAGACGCGCTCGTTCGCGATTCCGGCGAGTGGCTGCAACATTCCCGCTACGGCGGCGGCGTATTCGATGAACGTGACCGTAGTGCCGGATGCGCGGCTATCGTACCTGTCGGCCTGGCCGGCGGGCTCGGGAGCGCCGGTGGTGTCGACTCTGAACTCGTGGGACGGCTCGGTAGTGGCCAACGCGGCGATCGTGCCCGCGGGGGCGAGCGGAGCGATCAGCGTCTACGTCACCGACCCGACCCACGTGATTCTCGACATCAACGGATACTTCGCGCCGTAGGGCCAAGGGCCTTTGATCCTTGTAGTGCAGGCAGGATGCGGATTCGGCTTGCACTGCCAAGCCGGCAGATTCCTGTTTCTTGCGATGTCGCCCCATGAGCGTTGCAGTCCGGATTGGCTCGCTTCGGTCCCGGCCTTCGCCTTCTTCGCGCCGACGGCCTCCCAGAGCCGGTCATTCCGCGAACCGGTACCCGGCCCGATCAGAACTCCTGCCCTGTGTTTGAGGAGGACCTTTCCCGGACCGGAAAACGGAGCTTCGCCCCTCCATCCTCTGAAATGGCCCTTGGCGCTACACTGTAACTAGAAGTACTACCAATAGATATTTTCCTTGACGGGGCACTATATGTTGGGGCAACATTACATACCGTGGGCCTACTAGAACCCTTTACCCCCGCAGGGCTGAGACAATAGACCTACAAAGAGGAGGCTGAGGCACATGGGACAGTTGGGCGTCGATCTGAGCATCAAGCTGCCGGAAACCGAGCGGAGCCAAAGACCGAAACGGGAGGGCATCTCGTTTCCTCGCTATTTTACCTTGAAGTTGCCGGCCGGCCGGACCCCCTACGATGAATGCCGCTGGGAGATCCGCACCGCCAGCATCGCCAACGACAAGGGCGTGGTGATGTTCGAGCAGCGCGATGTCGAGGTGCCGGCCGACTGGTCGCAGACCGCCACCAACATCGTCGCCAGCAAGTACTTCCACGGGCGGCTGGGCTCGGAGGAGCGGGAAACCAGCGTGGCGCAACTGGTTCATAGGGTCGTGGACACGACCGTCAAATGGGGCACCGAGGGCGGCTACTTCAAGACCGCCGCCGACGCCGAGAACTTCCGCCTTGAGCTGGCCCACCTGGTGCTCACCCAGAAGGCCAGCTTCAACTCGCCGGTGTGGTTCAACGTGGGGGTCAGCGAGGCGCGTGGCTACGGCTGGTGCTACGAAGAGACGACCGATTCGATCCGCAAGCTGATGGCCGGAGAGTCGCGCCCGCAGTGCTCGGCCTGCTTCATCAACTCCGTGCGCGATTCGCTCGAGTCCATCCTGGACCTGGCCAAGACCGAGGGCATGCTGTTCAAGTGGGGCTCGGGAACGGGCACCAACCTGTCTCCGCTGCGGGAGGAAGAGGCGGGTCTCTCGGGCGGCGGCCGCGCGTCCGGCCCGCTGAGCTTCATGAAGGGCTTCGACGCCTTCGCCGGCGTGATCAAGTCCGGCGGCAAGACGCGCCGCGCCGCCAAAATGGTGATCCTCAACACCGACCACCCCGACGTCCACGCCTTCATCTGGTGCAAGGCCAAGGAAGAGAAGAAAGCCCACACTCTGGTGGACGCGGGCTACGACTCCTCGCTCGACGGCGAGGCCTACAGTTCGGTCTTCTTCCAGAACGCGAACAACTCCGTGCGCGCCTCGGATGAGTTCATGCACGCGGCGCTCGAGAACCGGGAGTGGTGGACCCGGTCGGTGGCCACCGGCCAGCCCGTGAAGCGCTACCAGGCGCGCGACCTGCTGAAGGAGATCGCCGAGGCCACGCACCAGTGCGGCGACCCGGGCATGCAGTTCGACAGCACGGTCAACCGCTGGAATCCGTGCAAGACCTCGGGCCGCATCAACGCCTCGAATCCCTGCTCGGAGTACATGTTCCTGGACGACTCGGCCTGCAACCTGGCCTCCCTGAACCTGATGAAGTTCCTGGGGCCGGACGGGCACTTCGACGCCGAGGCGTTCCGTCACGCGGTGGACACGGTGATTCTGGCGCAGGAGATCTTCGTCGATGCCGCCAGCTATCCGACGCAGAAGATCGCCGAGAACTCGCACAACTACCGGCCGCTGGGCCTGGGCTTCGCGAACCTGGGCGCGATGCTCATGGCGCTCGGCCTGCCCTACGACGGCGACGCCGGGCGCGACTACGCCGCGGCGGTGACGGCCATCATGTGCGGCCAGGCCTACTTGACCAGCGCCCGTATTGCCGGCGCCGTAGGCACGTTCGCCATGTACGCCAAGAACGAGGAGCCGTTCCTGGAGGTGATCCGGATGCACCGCGGCTCGGTGAGCCGCATCGGCCATCGTAGCGCTACCGGGCTTCAGGACGTGGCGCAAAAGGTGTGGGACGAGGCGTACGAGGCAGGCAAGCAGAACGGCTACCGCAACGCCCAGGTCACCGTCATCGCGCCCACCGGCACCATCGGCTTCATGATGGACTGCGATACCACGGGCATCGAGCCGGACCTGGCCCTGGTGAAGCACAAGAAGCTGGTGGGCGGCGGCGTGATCAAGATCGTCAACAACACGGTTCCGCAGGCGCTCATCCGCCTGGGCTATGCGCCGGCGCAGGTGGAGCAGATCGTCAGCCACATCGACTCGACCGGGACCATCGAAGGCGCGCCGTCGATGAAAGAGGAGCACCTGCCGGTGTTCGATTGCAGCCTGCGACCGCAGAACGGCAACCGCTTCATCGCGCACATGGGCCACATCCGGATGATGGCGGCGGTGCAGCCGTTCATCTCGGGCGCGATCTCGAAGACCATCAACATGTCCGAGGAATCGACGGCGCAGGACATCATGGACGCCTACATCGAGAGCTGGCGGCTGGGGCTCAAGGCGGTGGCGATTTACCGCGATGGGTCCAAGCGCGTGCAGCCGCTCAGCTCCGGCGGCGGGACCAAGGCGGCGACGGCCGCGGCCACTGGGGCTGCGGAGAAGATCGTCTACCGCCCCGTACGGCGCAAGCTGCCCGACGAGCGCGCCTCGATCACGCACAAGTTCTCGATCGGCGGGCACGAGGGCTACATCACCGTCGGCCTCTACGACGACGGCACGCCGGGCGAGCTGTTCATCACCATGGCCAAGGAAGGCTCGACCATCTCGGGCCTGGTGGACGGCTTCGCCACCGCCATCAGCTTCGCGTTGCAATACGGCGTTCCGCTGAAGTTCCTGGTGGACAAGTTCAGCCACGTTCGTTTCGAGCCGGGCGGGTGGACGGGCAATCCGCACGTTCCCTACGCCAAGTCGATTCTGGATTACATTTTCCGCTGGATGGGGGCGCGGTTCCTGGGTCCGGAGTACGCGGTGACGGAGGCGGGCGAGACGTCCAAGCTGCGGCCCACCGAGCCCGACCCGCAGCAGAACCTGCCCTTCGCCCCGGTGGCCGACGACGCGCCGCTGTGCTCGGAGTGCGGCTCCATCATGACGCGGAACGGAAGCTGCTACAAGTGCGGGAATTGCGGCGGGACGAGCGGCTGCAGCTAGGGGGTGCGTCGCAAGTGTCGTCGGGCATCGGAACGAGCTGCAAACCGGGGACCGGCTCGAATTTCGCCCGTTGTAGCGGAACTTCGTGGTCGACAAAATCGGGCTGCCGATGCCAGGATGTCGTCGGCCGTCTTGGCCCAGACAAAGGGCTTGGGCGATTGGTTGGAAACGGCCCGGTAGTTCTTGATGGCTGTTTCCAACCCGCGCACGCTGCGATGAACGCCGCGGCGGATCTGCTTTTCGGTGAGAGCCGCAAACCACCGCTCCACCATGTTGATCCAGAGGCCGTTTGAGCAGCCAGTTTCGGATGGTAGCCGTGGACCTCCGGCGACTTCGGTGCGTGTTCCGGTCCTGACAGCGCATCGGAAGCATCGGCTGTGTCCGGTCGAGCGCCTGGATCTGCGATTGTGGCGACGCACTCATGCGTGCCGCGTCGAGACCCGTCTCGACGCCGAGGTGTCGGCAGGAGCGCCGGCGCGGCGGGCTGAAGCCCGCGCCACGGCTGTGCCTCACTATACGATCTGGTCCAGGTGGTGCCGCATGTGCTCCAGGTACTGCCGGGCGAGTTGCTCGAGCGGGATAGGGTCGCGCTCCCCGATGCGGCACGGCGCGCCGGCCGTCCCCTCCGGTAAGTGCGCCAACACGTGACCCAGCAGCCGGTTCATCGCCTCCCAAACGTCCACCAGCATCGGCCAGGACGCTTCCTGAAACGCCTGGATACGGACGCACCCGTCCTGGTCGTAGCCCGGCCACTCCAGGCTTCCCGCCAGGGCCGCGCGCACCCAGCGCTGGTGGTTGTTGGACGCCGAATCGATCAGGTGGCCGATCACCTGCTTCCGGGACCAGCCGCCCGGGAGCGCCGGAGGCGCGCCGTGGCTCGACCCCTACTTGGCCGGCTTCTGCTCGGGCAGGATGATCGACGTCTCGCCCTCGCGCTGGTAGCGCAGTTGCTTTCGGATCTCGAGCTCCTGCTCGGAGCGGCTGTCGCGCAGCTTGCGCACGCGCTCCTGCTTCTCCGCCAGTTCCTTCTCCAGGTCGGCGTTCTCCTTCTGAAGACGGCGGATCGTCTCGTGCCTTTCTCTCAGGTGCCCAATGGTCTGCGGCACGCGGAGCCCGAAAAAGAGAAACGCTGCGGCCGCGAAGAGCACGAAAGCGCGACCGGCGCGAAGTGCGGCGGATTTCATCTCTACATTGTTTATAATCCTCTTTGAACGTTCGCGCTACAGGAATTTCGCGCCGGCAGTAGATTTCTCGCGCCAGGAGGCGGTTTTGACCGACAAGGTCGTCGTTTTCGTCACGTGCGGCTCGGCAGAAGAAGGCCGCAAGATCGCCCGCGCGCTGGTCGAGCGCCGCCTGGCGGCCTGCGTGAACATGGTCTCCGGCATCGAGAGCGTCTACCGCTGGCAGGGCGCCGTGGAAGAAGCCTCCGAGTGCCTGCTGACGATGAAGACCACGCGCGCCGGGTTCGCGCCGCTCCGATCGGCCGTCCTCGAGATGCACTCCTACGAGCTGCCGGAAATCGTCGCCCTTCCCATCGTGGATGGCCTCGAAGCGTACCTGGGCTGGATCGAGGCCTCGGTCGCATGAAGCCCACCCGCGCCCGCCACCTCGTCGTTCTGTTCGCCATCACTCTGGCGATCATCACCTACATCGACCGCGCCTGCATCGGGCAGACGGCGCCCAACATCCGGGCGGAGCTGCACTTCTCGAAGGTGCAGATGGGCTACGTCTTCGCCGCCTTCGCCTGGGCCTACGCGCTGTTCGAGGTTCCCGGCGGCTGGATGGGCGACTGGCTCGGTCCCCGCCGCGTCCTGCTGCGCATTGTGAGCTGGTGGAGCGTCATGACGGCCGCCATGGGCTGGATGTGGAACCTGGCCTCGATGACCACCGCCAACTTCCTGTTCGGCGCGGGCGAGGCGGGCTGCTTCCCGAATCTCACGAAGGTCTTCACCACCTGGCTGCCGCAGCACGAGCGCGTGCGCGCCCAGGGCATCATGTGGATGTGCGCCCGCTGGGGCGGCGCCTTCACGCCCATGCTGGTGGCGTGGATGCTGCATTGGGTCACCTGGCGCCAGGCGTTCCGGATCTTCGGGCTCCTGGGCGTGGTCTGGGCGGTCGTGTTCTACCGCTGGTTCCGCGACGACCCGCGCCGGCACCCGGCCGTGAACGCAGCCGAACTGGCGCTGCTCGAAGGCTCGGTGAAGCACGACCCGCGGCCACGGACACGTGCCTTGGCGCAAGCTGCTCGACACGCCCTCCGTCTGGCTGCTCTGGATCCAGTACTTCTGCCTGTCCTACACCTTCTGGTTTTACGTGACCTGGCTGCCGACCTATCTGCGCGAGTACCGCCATCTCGAGCGAGGCTTACGCCGCCCGGCTGGCCAGCTTCCCGCTGCTGTTCGGCGGCGTCGGCTGCCTGCTGGGCGGCTTGATCGCGGCGCGGGTGACGCGCTGGATGGGCAGCGTCAAAACCGCGCGCCGCGCCACGGCCTCGTTCGGCTGCTTAGGCGCGGCCGTGCTCCTGTTCGTTCACACCGGCATCCAGGATCCCTTCTGGGCGATGGTGGCGATGGGCTTCGCCAGTTTCGCGAACGATCTGGTCATGCCCAGCGCCTGGGGCGCGTGCATGGACATCGGCGGCAAGTGCGCGGGCACGCTCTCCGGCTCGATGAACATGATGGGCAACCTGGCCGGAGGCGCCGCGCCCGTGGTGGCGGCCTATCTCTTGCGGGCCACCAACAACGACTGGATGGTGCCCATCCACGTGATGGCGGCCATCTACCTGATCGGCGTGCTGTGCTGGCTGCTGCTCGACCCGGTTACGCCGCTCGAGCCTGTTACGGACAGTCCCAGTTCCTGAGCCAGCCCGGAACGCGCGCCCGCATCGCGGCGACCGACCGCTCCAGTTCGGTCCGCTCCTCGGGATCGAGCGCCCGCGGCTCCTGGGCCGCCGCCACGGCATTGGTCACCTGTTGCACGTTGGCGCAACCGGGGAGCGTGGCCGCCAGCGCCGCGTTGGCGAGGATGCCGCGGATCGCCAGGCGCGCGCGCCAGCCGTCGCAGCCGTCGCCGCGAAACAGCGCGCCCCCGCCGAAGGGCTTGATCCCGAGGACGCCCGTGTCGTGAGCCTGCGCGTCCGCGAAGACGCTGCCGGTGGAGGCCGGCTTCGCCCCCGCCGGCAGCGGGAACAGAACCACCTCGATTTGCTCCGGGTACCTGGCGATCATCATGCGCAGCCAGGCGGCGTCGTGGCTCGATACGCCCGTGAACCGCGCCTGGCCTTGCCGCTTGGCCTGCGCCAGCGCCCCGGCCGTGGCTTCCTCGATCCGCCGCCGCTCGCCCGCGTCCTCGATCCCGTCCACCGGCAGCGAAATGCGCCACAGATCCACGGCCTCGATCCGCGCCTCTGCGAGGCTTTCCTGCAGGCCCTCGACCAGCCGGCTCGCGCTGCGCCATTCCGGGAACCGCGGCTCGCGCGTGTGCCACGAGTATCCCAGGTACATGGCCTCGCGCCGGCCCGCGAGTGCCCGGCTGTAGGCCAACACCTCGGGAGGAGAGCAGGCGTCCACGTAGTTGACGCCCAGCTCGATGGCGCGGCTGACCACTTCGTGCCGGTTCTCGATGAAATCCGGAGCGTGGATGTTCTCGAAGTCGGCCGCGTCGTAGCCCGAGCCCTGGAACGGCCGTCCGAGCACGGCTGCGAGGCCCTTCCAGTGCCCGCCCAGCCCCACCGCCGAAATCATAAGCCCAGTCTTGCCGAGCCGCCGGTATTCCATGGATACTCCGTCATTGTAGCGATGCCGGGGTACACTGGACTCTGCCGGGTTCGTCCCATGCAACTCGCGGCGCGTACGCTCGGAACGGTGTCGCTCGCGCTGGTTTGCGCACTGTATCTGCAGGCACAATCCATTCAAGCCGGTCGCGTCGCGGGCCTCATAGAGGAACTGGTCGAAAAAGGAAGGTACCAGGCGGCCTTCGACGCCTTTCGTTTCGAGCTGGCATCGGCGAAGGCGAAGAGATATGACCTGCGGGCGGCGCTTCCGTTTCGGGCCAAGTTGTCCGTCGAGGTGGGCGCCTTGCAAGAAGCCTCCCTGATTCTCTCCCAAGCTGAACCGGCAGGGGGTTCTGTAGCGAGGGAACGCGCAGCCCTCCTGCTCGCCCTGCGGGACTACCAGGCCGCCGCCGAAACCGCTGCAACGGCGTATCGGCTTTCCGTTGAAGGCGGCTACATGAAGGTCCGAGTAGCCTACTGCAAGAGCATCGAGGCCGAAGCGCGGCTGCGCCTGGGCGATGTCGGGGGCGCGCAACAGGCCGTGAAGACGGCGCTGGAAATCGTCCGAAAGTACCACAAGCCTCCGCCGCTGTTCTTCGCGCCGCGCATTTTCTACGCCGCCTGCCTGGTGGCGAGTCACGACGCTTCCGCAGGCAACGCTGAAGAGGAGTGCAACCACGGGCTGGCGCTGGCCGAGAAAGCGGGAACCTCGAGGCGCGACGTGTCGCTCGGATACCTTGCGCTGGCGGAGGCACGGCTGCGACGTAACGACCTGTCCGGCAGCAGTGAAGCCGCGTCGCGCAGTCTTGAACTGACGCTCAAGCTGTTTGGGCCGAAGCACCAGGACGCAGCGCGCGCGCTGCAGATTCTGGCCACGGCGAACCTGAAGGCGGATTATGCCGCCGCAGCCCGCTCTTGGGCTCAAAGAGCCGTCAAGGCCGGGCTGGCCGTCTTTGGCGAAGGGTCTCCCGGGATGGCCGACCTGACGCGAGAGCTGGGGCCTTGCCTGGAATCCGCTGGCGAGCAGGCCAAATGAAGACCAACGCCGCCCGCCATCTCGATCGACTGGGCATCCGCTACGAGCTGCGCCAATACGAAATCGATGCGGAGCACCTGGACGCCGCAACGGTGGCCGGCAAGGTCGGCCTCCCCGCCGAGCAAGTCTTCAAAACGCTGGTCGCGCGCGGCGACCGCACTGGCGTGCTCATGGCCGTCATTCCGGCCAACACGGAGCTCGACCCCAAGGCCCTGGCGCGCCTCTCGGGAGACCGCAGCGTCGAGCTGGTCCCGCTCAAGGAGGTTCAGCCGCTCACCGGCTACGTCCGCGGCGGCGTCACCGCCCTCGGCCTCAAGCGCCCCTGCCCGGTTTGGGCCGACGAAACCATCGAACTCTTCGACGTGGTATCGGTGTCGGCCGGAGTGCGCGGCACCCAGATCCTGCTCGCCCCGGCGGATTATCTGCGGGCGGCGGGGGCCAGGGTGGGGGCGATTGGGCGGGAGAAGGAGTAGGCCGGGCCCGGTCGCTGCACGCGCGCAAGCCCCCTCGTCACACCTTGACAAACCACTTCCGCCGGTACATGCCGTACGCCACCGCGTACAGCACCAGCACGCAGGACACCGCCCACAGCAGCGAGGCGTTGACGGGGCTGGCGCAAGGCGCGAACAGGTGGTCGTACAAGTACTCGTGCAGCGAAAGGGACGCGGGCGGCCCGCTGACGTTAACCACATCCAGCATCGTCTCCAGCGCGCCCGCCAGCACGTACACCGCGATCGCGTTCATCCCGTAAATCGCAAACGGCTTCGCCCAGCCGCGGTGCCCCTTCACGTCCACCAGCCAGTAGCAGCCCGCAAAAACGATCGACGCCAGGCCCGCCATGAAAACCGCGTAGGAGCTCGTCCAGAGGTTCTTGTTGATCGGGAACCAGACGTTCATGACCAGCCCGGAGAACACCAGCGCGTTGCCTCCGAAGAACAGCCAGGCGGTCTTCTCGGCGGCCGTGAAGGCGGAGCGCAGCAGGCCCCCGGCGAGGACCCCGAACAGCGTCGTGGCGATCGCGGGCAGCGTGCTGAGCAGGCCTTCGGGGTCCCAGGTGCGGGTCTGGGACCACATATGGCTCCCCAGCGCCAGGCTGTCGATGTAGTGCGCCAGGTTCGCGCCCTTTTCGAGGACCCCCGGGCCCGCGCCGGGCACCGGCACCAGCGTCATCAGCATCCAGTAGGCCGCCAGCAGACCCACGGTCCAGATCGCCTGTCCGCGCCATGTGGTGAGCAGGAAGATGGCCCCCGCAATCAGGTAGCAGACGGCGATCCGCTGCAGCACGCCGGGGATGCGCCATGTCGCCAGGTGAAAGTGCGGGAAGCCGTTCAGCAGCAGGCCCAGCCCGAAGATGATGGCGGCGCGCCGCGCCGTGTGCAGGAACAGCCGCAGGCGATTGTCGCCCCGCTCGACGCGCTTGGCGAAGGAGAGCGTCATGGACACGCCGACAATCCACAGGAAGAAGGGAAAGACGAGGTCCGTGAAGGTCCACCCGTGCCACGCCGCGTGGCGCAGCGGAGGATAGACCGCGGCCCAGTTTCCAGGATTGTTGACCAGGATCATCGAGGCGATGGTCGCGCCGCGGAAAACGTCTAGCGACACCAGGCGGCCCCCGGTCCCGACGGGATTGGCGGTCGCGCTGCGGGCGGTTTCCGGCATGGGTGAGGACATAGTTTGGACCCGCGCCACAGGATAGCAGGTTGGGGCAGCGTGCGGGATGCCGGATGGGCTGACGGGCGAAGGAGTGCGCGGGTCGCAGGGCGGTCTTGCGCGGCTGCCAGTCCCTCGCGGGGACTGTCCGAAAATGGGACTAGGTTCATATTGCACTGCGCGCCCCCCCTTTTTTTGCGCGGGGCGCGCTGTGCGGGGAAGAAAAATGGCGATGAATGTGATGAATTTCGATGAACGCGGCGGGTGAGGTCTCCGTTTTCGGAGCGCGCCGCTCCTCAACGTTGGTTGGACCGCGGGCTGCGCGTAGGATTGCCCTCCGATTGGGAGGATAGCGCGGGCGAGGAGGGGACAGAGGGGGAGGGGCGGCGCAAGTGCATGAGAATGGGCGGAAGAAAGTCGTGGTGGGGGTGTGACTTCGGATCGCGCCCCGCAGATCGCTCAGGTCAGCAACGGCCTCAAGAGGGCGGCAGGGCTGCATCAAGCAGCCGAAGAGCTGCCTTTCGGTCCAAGCGGTGTGCATCGAATTGGCCCGAGAAGTCTAGCAGGCAGTCAAGGCAAGCGCGACGACAGGTTGCCTGATGCTCGGGCGAGCCTGCCAGAATCTCCTGGGCCTTCTGCAGCCAGACTAAACCGAGGTTCATGAGTTCGAGACAGTGACCGGCACCGCCGGGTGTCGCGTCGTAGAGGAGAATACTCAATCCGTCGGATGATCGTCGCCTGAGATCAACCGTCGCAACGAATAGAGGGCAGCCTCGTCGCAATCCCCCGGCCAATCAAGCGCCTAGGGCCTCGAACTTCGTATAGAAGTGCAGGAAGACCGAATCCAGCCCCATCGAGGCATGGAGTTCGAACCTTGAAAGTGCTAGCGTCCCCATGACGGACAACCATTGCCGGATCGCGGAGGGCGTGGGCATCTCAGGCAATGCCCCGGCAACGCCGCGGAACGGCTTCACGAGTCCGTGCAACTCATGGGTGGCTGACGGCTGATGGCCGATGGCTGGATAATGGTGAGAATGTCTTCCGCGACAGCAGCGCCCACCAAGTACGAAGCCGTCATCGGCCTCGAGGTCCACGTCCAACTGGCGACGCGGTCGAAGATCTTCTGCCGGTGTCCGGCCGGCTTCGGGGCGGCCCCGAACACCAACGTCTGCCCGGTCTGCCTGGGCCTTCCCGGCGCGCTGCCGGTGCCGAACCGCGCGGTCATCGAGATGGCGATGAAGGCCGCCTTCGCCCTGAATTGCGAGGTGCGGCCGTTCTCGCGCTTCGCCCGCAAGAACTACTTCTATCCCGACCTGCCCAAGGGCTACCAGATCAGCCAGTACGATCAGCCGCTGGCCGAGCACGGCTTCATCGAGGTTGCCGTGGATGGGGCGGCAAGGCGCATCGGCATCACCCGCGTTCACCTCGAGGACGACGCCGGCAAGAGCCTGCACGAGGGCTTTCCGGATTCCGCGCGCTACACGTACGTGGATTTGAACCGCAGCGGCACGCCCCTGATCGAGATCGTCTCCGATCCCGACATGCGCACCTCGGACGAAGCCTACGCCTTCCTGACGGAGCTGAAGCAGCGGCTGCAGTACATCGAGGTCTCGAGCTGCGACATGGAGAAGGGCCACCTGCGCTGCGACGCCAACGTCTCCGTGCGCCCGCGCGGCCAGGAGCGGCTGGGCACCAAGGCCGAAGTGAAGAACCTGAACTCGTTCCGCTTCCTGAAAATGGCGCTCGACTACGAGATTGCGAGGCAGGTGGAGCTGATCGAGAGCGGCGGCCGGGTGGAGCAGGAAACGCGGCTCTACAATCCGGACACGAACGAGACCGTGGGCATGCGCTCCAAGGAGCACGCGCACGACTACCGCTACTTCCCGGAGCCGGACCTGGTGCCGCTGCGCATCGGCGCGGCCTGGTGTGAACGGGTGCGCAGCGAGATGCCGGAGCTGCCTGCCTCCAGGCGGGAGCGCTTCGTCGCCGCCTACGGCCTGCGCGAGTACGATGCCGACGTGCTTACGGCCACGCGCGAGGTCAGCGACTACTTCGAGAAGGCGGCCGCGGCGGCGGGCGATCCGCGCGCTGCGGCCAACTGGGTGATGGGCGACCTGGCGGCGGCGCTCAAGGAGGCCGGCAAGGGAATCGCCGAATCGCCCGTTTCGGCCGCCCAGCTCGGCGACCTGATCGCGTGCATCGCCAAGGGCGAGATTTCGGGCAAGATGGCCAAAGACGTCTTCGCCCAGATGTTCGCGAGCGGCGAATCCGCCGGGGCGGTCATCGAGCGTTCCGGGCTGAAGCAGATCAGCGACGCGGGCGCGCTGGCGAAGATCGTCGACGACGTGCTGGCAGCGAACCCCAAGCAGATGGAGCAGTACAAGGGCGGCAAGACCAGCGTGCTCGCCTTCTTCGTCGGCCAGGTCATGAAGGCCAGCCGCGGGCAGGCCAACCCGGCGGCCGTGAACCAGCTCCTCAAAGAGAAGCTGGGCTGAGCGGCGCCGCAGGCGTGCGGGCACCGGAGGGCCGGGCGGCGCGCGGACCTATTTTGCCGGGGGTTTCTTTGCGTCGTCAGCTTTCGGAAGCTGAACGGTTCCGGCGAACTTCACTTTCTGCTGACTGTCCGTCTTGTCCGCGGAATCGGCGGCGGCCACCGTCGTTCGCGAGAAATTGTTCCCTTGAATCTCGTCAAGCGTAGCCGTCGGGGCTGGGCACGGGAACGATGACTCTTGCCCCGGTACGATCTTCGGGGCCTGCGACAGTGTGTACTTGTCCACCTGAGGCTCGATGATGAGCTTCAACCGCGCACGCGCACGTCCCCTGGCAAGCGGCGCGATGGCTCCCGTAGCCGCCGCGCTTGCCAACTCTTTCACTGGAAGGAGGTCGAGAATAGCCTGCAGAGTCTTGTCTTCAATTTGAGCCGAGCCCTTCGAGAGAGTGCCATCCGCGTTCAGCTCCGCCGTTGCGCTCACGGACCCCAGGATCGGCCTCTTCACGTTGTAGTAGTAAGTGGTGGCGTAATTGACCATCACAACCGGCACGTTTTCGTTGCTGGCCAGAATGCGTTCTTCCGCAGCCGGAAGCCCGTGGCCCGGCACCGTGGTCTGCGGCAGGTTCAGAAACCAATTCCGAACCACTCCCTCGTCGGGCTGGTTGGTATCGTTCTCGATACTGGCGGCCATTTTCCGGAAATCGTCCGAGGTGTACGTTTCAAGCGATATCAGCCTCACGCCGAGAGACTTCGAGACTTCCTTGCCCGCTGTCTTGTTCTCCGCGGTCTGGTTCTCCTCCTCTGTTGCGGGTGCCGGAGTGATCTCGACAAGCGTAAGTTTGTAGGTAGGCACAAGCCACACAGTCTCGTGCTTGCATGCGGCGACTTTTGCGTAGAACGGGATCCCGTCGATCTTATGTTTCTCCGAGTTCGTCACTCTGATGGCGGTTCCACAACCGCAACAGAGGAAAGCCACTGCCAGCATAGACTTATGCAGACGCATTTCCCCTCCAATCTTGTCCGTGGAACAAAAACAAACTATTTGGCCGGAGTTCCGAGAAAGACGGCAGTCGCGGAGCGGCTTTATAGTTCATGATGGTCGCATATATCGCAAGAAGTCAAGAAGAAAATGGCGCTAACCGGGAGCCTCCGGGTAGTGTGCCGGAGGGCCCGTCAGCCGAGTGCTAGTCCATTGCATATGGCTGTGCTTTGGAAGGCCCGCTGGGTAGTGGGTCAGTTTGAAATTCTCGCATCTTGACATCAGCGCCCCCCCTGCCATACTGTAGGCATCATGCCTGACCGCTCAAAGACCCGCCCCCGCGACGCGAACCAGCTTGCGCATCGCATCATGCTTGAATCCACCGGACAAGAACCCGTCACGCCGGCCCCCGAAGTGAAGGCCAAGAACCCCGCAGCCGTCGCTCTGGGGCGTTTAGGCGGCCTAAAGGGTGGCGCTGCCAGGGCTGCCAAGCTCGGACCGCAGAAGCGGTCGCAGATTGCGGCCAAGGCCGCGAAGGCGCGGTGGGAGAAGATACCGTAATTGAAGGGCTCCCAAAAGGAACGTATTCCTATGACCTCGAAGTACCACGTTGCAGCATCGGATCCGTGGGTCTTGCGAGCTATATCCGACTCACAACTAGAGAAGTTCGCTACGGACCCGGACTGCATCGAACAGGAAGCTTGTACCAAGGCGCTAGCCGAACGGTTCGCCAAACGGAAGAGAGATGCTGAAGAGCAACGGGCCACCAGGGCCGCCAAGCGAGAAGAGCTGCAGGATAACCCGTTCGATCCGCGCACAGAAGTCTCAGCCGACGCCAAGCACATCGCCAGCAGGATCGTCTTCCATTTGTGGGTGCTTTTCGTCTTGTTGCCCTTCGTCGTCGGCATCCTGTTGGCTATCGTCAGTGCGATGAAGTGAACGCCAGTACTTGCGGCACAAAAGAGGACCACATGTTAGACCGCAGTGTTGAACTCCCCATCCCTTGCCCGAAGTGCGGCCAGGAACTTCACGAGAGCATCAGTCGGCTTGAGACCGATCCGAAGCTCACCTGTCCCAGTTGTGGCACCGTGTTCCAGATCGAAGCCGAAGGCCTCAGAAGGAGCCTTGCAGAAGTTGAGAGCAGTCTGGAGCAGTTCGGACGGAACATCAGCACCAGATTCGATTAGTGAGTTCGCCTCCGCGATCATCCCGCTTGTCAGTTTCGCGTCCAGCGACACTCTCAACCTCTGGGTGCTTGGAGCTTCCCGCTCTTCCGCGTTGATTCCATTGCACTTGTGTTTCACTTTTGATTTCGCTACTCTGAATTGGCCCCTTTCGATGCTCTGATTTGGCCCCACCTGTAAACCGGAAACCGTGTATCTTGTTTCGGGCGTGAGCGCCCGGAAGGAGACACGGTTTGGAGAACAGGAGAGCCAAAGTGGAGCTATACGAGCAGATCCGGCGGGAGTACGAACATGGCGCCGGGACGATCCGGGCGGTGGCGCGGAAGTTGGGGGTGCACCGGCGGGAGGTGCGCAAGGCGCTGGCCAGCGCGGTGCCGGCGGAGCGGAAGATCCCGGAACGGGAGCGTCCGAAACTGGCGGCGGCGATTCCATTTATCGACGCGATTCTGGAAGCCGACCGCAAGGCGCCGCAGAAAGCAGCGGCACACGGCGCACCGCATCTGGACGCGACTGCGCCGCGAGATGCCGGAGGCGGAAGTGGCGGAATCGACGGTGCGGCAGTATGTGCGCGAAAGGAAGGCCGCCATGGGGTTGCTGGGGCAGGAGACCTTCGTGCCGCAGTCCTACACGTGGGGTGGCGAGGCGCAGGTGGACTGGTACGAAGGCTGGGCGGAGTTCGACGGCGAGTCGCGCAAGACCTACCTGTTCTGCCTGCGCAGCATGGCCAGCGGGGGCGCCTTTCATCGGGCCTATCCGCATGCCAACCAGCAGGCATTTCTGGAAGCGCACGAGCTGGCGTTCGCCTATTTTGGCGGCGTGTTTCGGGTGCTGCGCTACGACAACCTGAAGAGCGCGGTAAAGAAGATTCTGCGCGGCCATCAGCGGGAGGAGACGGCGCGGTTCATCGCTTTCCGTTCGCACTGGGGATTCGAGTCGGAGTTCTGCACGCCGGGCGAAGGTCACGAGAAAGGCGGCGTGGAAGGCGAAGGAGGCCAGTTCCGGCGGAACCATCTGGTGCCGGTGCCGAAGGTCGCGGGATCTGGAAGAGTTGAACCTGCTGCTGGCGGCGGGTTCGCAAGGAAGACGAGAGCCGCGTGATCGAGGGGCGCGCGCAGCCGATCGGCGCGGCGATGATCGTCGAGCGGGAGCATCTATTGCCGCTGGCCGCAGGAAGGTTTCGATCTGGCCTCGCTGCATTTTCCGACGGTCAACGGCAGCGGTTGCGCGAAGGTGCTGACGAACTTCTACTCGGCGCCGTTGCCGGTGGGCGACGGCGGTGGAGGTGAAGGTCTACTCGGCTTACGTGGAGATCTGGCATCAGGGGAAGTGCGTGGCGCGGCATGAGCGCTGCTACGAGCGGCATCAGAAGGTGCTGGAGTTGGAGCATTACCTGGATGCGCTGACGAAGAAGCCGGGAGCGTTGGCCGGCTCGACGGCGCTGGAGCAGTGCCGCGCACAAGGGCGCTGGCCGGCCAGTTACGACCGGTTCTGGGGTGTGCTGCGGCGAACGGCAGGGCAAGCAGGAAGGCACGCGCGCGATGATCGACGTGCTGCTGCTGGCACGGGAGCATGGGCCGGCGCGGGTGCGCCAGGCCGTGGAAGAAGCGCTGGAGATGGGGTGTTCGGATGTGAGCGCGGTTCGCTATCTGCTGAGCGTCGGCGGCGGGGAACAGCAGCCGCCGGCCGCTCCGGCACAACTGGGCGCGCTGAATCGCTATGACCGGCCGCAGCCGAGCCTGGAGGACTACGACCGGTTGCGGCCGAACTGGACGGCGACGGAGGTGATCCAATGAGCGCCGCGGTCAAACCCATGCACGAGGCCGCGATCCGGCAGTATGCCAAGCAACTGCGACTGCCGACGCTGGGCGGACAGTTCGCGCGGCTGGCCGAGCAGGCGGTCGAAAGAGAGGCAGTCGCATCTGAGTTATCTGGAAGCGCTGCTGGAAGGGGAGGTGGAGGAACGCGCGCGCAAGGCGATGGCGCGGCGGATTCAGGAGGCGCGCTTCCCGGCGGTGAAGACGCTGGAGGAGTTCGACTTCCAGTGCGCGTCCGCACATTCCGGCGGCGCTGTTGCGGAATCTGAGCGAAGGCGGATACCTGGCCCGCAAGGAGCCGATCATTTTTCTGGGCGAAACGGGAACGGGGAAAACGTCACCTGGCGACCGGGCTGGCGGTGGCGGCTTGCCGCCAGCGCAAGCGGGTGCGGTTCACGACGGCGGCGGAGATGGTGACCGAACTGATCGAAGCCCAGAACCATGCCGAGCTGACGCGGGTGAGGAATCGCTGGACGCGCTACGACCTGATCGTGATCGACGAGCTGGGTTACGTGGTGATGCCGGACACCGCGGCGGAACTGCTGTTTCAGGTCATCGCCGGACGCGCCGAGCGGGCGGCGGTGATCGTGACAACGAACTTGCCGTTTTCGGAGTGGACCACGAAGTTTCCCAATGCGCGGTTGTGCAAGGCGATGCTGGACCGATTGACGGACCAGGCCCACATCATCGAGACCGGAAACGAGTCGTACCGATTCCGGCGGACCTTGGAGAAGAAGCAAGGCAAAGGAGCGCGGGCATGAAGACGCGGCAATGGTATCGGGCGCGGATCCGCTGGGCGGAGATGGTGGAAGGGCGCGGGATTCGCCATTGGGAAGAAGGGCTTTATCTTTTTCGCAGCGAAGACCGCGAGGCGGCGTTCCAGCGCGCATTGGAGATCGGCGAGGGCGGCCAAAGCGGCGGGGAAGAAGAGACCCGGCGCCGGACGCGTTGGGTGGAGACCCGACTGGCGGAAGTGGTGACGCTGGACTGCCTGGGCCCGGAGCTGGAAGAGGAACCACTGGAGGTGCATTGGCTCCGGCTGCCGGCGACCGAGAGGATTGCGTTCGACCACAAATTCGAGCCGGCCAACAGGGTTCCACCGGAGTCGCGGTGAGGGTCCGGCGGTCCGGATTTCTTGGAGGGTCCCGGCCTCCGCTTCGCCCTAAACGCTCGGCCTACGGCCTCGCAGGGCTTCGCTGCGGCCGGGGCCCTCCAAAAACGGGAAAGCGACAGTCCGTGAGCAATTAAGGAAGCGGATCAAGAAGAGGCGTCTGCACGGGCAGACGGAACAAAGGCCAGGTGGGGCCAAATGAGAGCATCAAAAGGGGCCAAATCAAGTTGACAAACGCAACTTTTTCTCCCATTCTATACTTGACTTTCTGCTTGAGCGCTAGTACAATTGGAAGTATGAACAAGCTCGATAACGCCAAGCGGAATCAAGTGGTTGCGGCGCTGGTTGAAGGCAACTCGATCCGTGCGACGGTTCGCATGACCGGGGTTGCCAAGAACACGATTGCGAAGCTTCTGGTTGAACTTGGCGCGGCCTGTTCCGAATACATGGACAAGACGCTCGTGAACCTGACCTGCAAGCGGGTCCAGGTCGATGAAATCTGGTCCTTCGTCGGAGCGAAGCAAAAGAACGTCACCCCTACGATGGTCGAAAAGCGGATCTGCGGCGACGTGTGGACCTGGGTCGCCATCGACGCCGACACGAAGCTGGTTTGCTCTTGGCTCGTCGGACAACGGGATGCCGGATGCGCAACCGAGTTCGTTCAGGACCTTGAGAAGCGCCTTGCGAGCCGCATTCAGCTTACGAGCGACGGCCACAAGGTTTATCTGAACGCCGTGATTGATGCCTTTTCCGATCAGGTTGATTACGCGCAGCTCGTGAAGCACTTCGGGAACGCTCCCGAGGGTCAGAGGCGCTACAGCCCGGCCATCTGCAACGGACAGGAGAAAATCATTCGGCTCGGAGATCCTGATGCCAAGCACATCAGCACGAGCTATGTGGAGCGCCAGAACCTCACGATGCGGATGTCTATGCGGCGCTTCACTCGCCTGACGAACGCCTTCTCAAAGAAGATCGAGAACCACGTTGCGGCTCTCGCGCTCCACTACATGCACTACAACTTCTGCCGCATCCATCAGACTTTGCGGATCACTCGTGCGATGGCTGTTGGGATCAGCGCTCATGTTTGGGAACTCTCCGAACTGCTCGGGCTGTTGGGGTGAAGGTCGCAGAGCATTTCCCGCATCTTTTCAATATCTCCGCTTACTCTTTCCCGCTCACAGAAATCGTACTTGCTACCGAACATGCGATGCAGCACTCTGGCTTCGACTCCGATGCAACTCCTAAAGAGTTCCTCTAAGTGACGACACTGGGCAGTGCCTAGGCCCTTCGGGAATAGAACGGTGGACTCATCGAGACAGTAGACTTGGGTGTCCATTCCTACATACAGGTTTCTCTTTTTGACCAGGAAAACGGTGTAGGCAGCAAGGATCATTGCTGTTTCGGGCTGCTGCGGGAGTTCCATGTTAGCCAATAAGCTGTCAGCGTATGTGCCTCCGATGCCGACGCATACTGGAGAGTGGGCTTTGGTTAGTTTGTTCTTTCTGGTCGTCCACATTCCACTGTAGGCCCCGCGTCTGGCCGCTATTATGAGTTCCACCTCAGGCCGTTGCTCCATGATTGGCGTGAGAGCGATGTGATCTCGGTAGAACGTCTTGACTAGACCAGCCATGGCAACCTCTAGTTCGTGCATGTTCTCGGTATGGGTCCGCGAGAACAGGTCGGCTAGATCCTCCTGAATGGCCCTTAGTAGGAAGTCGTCCCCAGCTCCAGTGATAGCGATTACTCCTGGGGTTGGGCCGCTTTGGCTAGCTAAGAAGTGAATCTTGCCTTGGGAGAGCTTATCGGTGTCGGCGTTCACCTGGGTATCGGCAGCAAGGATGTGCGAGTTTCCAGCAAGGATGCCAAGCGCGATTGTCATGGCCCGAGGATAGCACCGCTGCTTGACCGGTTGGGGTATCGGTCGATTTTGGTGAATCGGCGGAGCGGGTGGCCTCAGCATGAGTGCTACCTCCGTATCAAGGGGTCATATTCTGAAACTGACCCACTACCGCCCGCTGCGCCCCGAAAGCCCGCGCCCATGCACGCCCCCCGCGGAGGGACTACGCTGGAAAGAATGACGCGCGCAGGCTCGGGATGGTGGGTGCTGGCGCTCGCCGCGGTGGCCTGGGGGCAGGTGCGGCCGGCGGCGCCGCGCTATGGCTCCGTCGCGGGCGTGGTCCTGGATGACGCGACGGGAGCGCCGGTCCCCCGCGCTGTGGTGACGCTACAGACGAAAACCGCCGAGCCCTCGGACGCCGTGGCCTGGACCGACGAGCGGGGCGCGTTCGCGTTCGCACGCGTTCCGGCGGGGCCGTATTTCCTCTTCGCGAACCGAGACGGCTACGAGACCGCGCGCTTCGGAGCCGTCCGCCGCGGCCAGCCGCCGGAAGTGCTTTCGCTGGCCTCTGGGGAGGACCGCCAGGTCGTGCTCCGCATGCGGCCCGTGGGATCGATTTCCGGAACGGTGACCGACTCCGACGGCGACCCGCTGTCGAACGTGAGCGTACGGCTGCTTGCCGCCAGATTCGAGCGCCGCAAGCTGCGCTATGGGACGGTGGCGTCGGCGCAGACCGACCAGCGTGGCCGATACCGCATCGGCGGCTTGGCGCCAGGGAGGTACTTCCTGGTCGCGAGTCCCGAGGCGCTGGCGCCGGCGGCGACGCCGGAGGTGGTGCGGGGGCAGCCGCCGGACGAGTCGAAGTATGCTCCGCAGTTCTATCCCAACGCGGACCGCATCGCCGCCGCCACTCCCATTGCGCTCGCCTCAGGCAGGAATCTCGAAGGCTTCGACTTTCGTTTGTCGTCCCAGCCCGCCAGCAAGATCGCGGGCAAGGTCATTCTGCCTGCGGACGCCGAGCCCGGTGCGCAGGCGACGGTGCAGATCCGGGCCGAGGAGGACACGGGGCAGGGCATTTTCATGGGCGCGGGCGTGAACAAGGCCGACGGCGCCTTCGAGGCCGGCGACCTGCTTCCCGGCAGGTACGTTTTGACCGCGCACTACAACCCGCCGGGCCACTCCTACCGCGGCGTGGAGCACGTCGAAGTTCGTCAGGGGCCCGTGCAGGTGAGCCTCCGCCTGGATCCCGCCGTGGATCTGGCCGGTTCGGTCCGGCTCGAAGGAGGCGCGGCCGGCGAAGCGCCGCATTTCCGCGTCCGGCTGTCTCCGGGCGACGGTCTTGACTTCTCCGGCCCAGCACCCGAGGCGGAGGTCAAGCCAGACGGCAGCTTTCACCTTGCCGGCGTGCTCCCAGGCGTGTGGGACATCGGCGTCGAACCGGTCCCCCAGGGCGGCTACATC
This sequence comes from Bryobacterales bacterium, assembly GCA_963710565.1. Taxonomy (GTDB): domain Bacteria; phylum Acidobacteriota; class Terriglobia; order Bryobacterales; family Bryobacteraceae; genus DASWZN01. The sequence continues at coordinate 59,343 of CAVQAN010000007.1, forward strand.
AAGTCCATGCGCCTGGGCGACCAGGACGTCCTGACCGAGGACATGGTGATCGAGTCGGGAACCACCGCGCCGCTGAACATCGTCCTCAGCACGCGCGCTGCTGTGGTCGATGGAACGGTGACGGGCGCCGGCGAGGAGAAGGCCAAGAAGGCGTACGTCGTCCTGGCGCCGGCCGGCCCGCGCGAGAAAGTGTGGACCTTCTACAAGGTGACGTTGGGCGATGAGGACGGCCACTTCGAGTTCAAAGGCGTCACGCCGGGCGCCTACACCCTTTATGCGTTGGCGCGCATGGACAGCGATCCCAGCCAGGACCCCGACTTCCTGAAAGCGCTGGCTGGACGCGGAGAGCCAATCGAAGTGGCGGAGGGCGGCCACGCGACCCGCGACTTGCGGCTGATTCCCGAGGTGGAGACGAAATGAGCGCGTGGCGGCGGTGGCCCGCGGCGATCTTCCTGGCGGCTTGGCCTGCGCCGGCGCAACAGCCTCCCCAGCCGGCGGCAGACCCGGGAACGGCGTGCATCGAGGGCACGGTACTGGATGCCGTCACCGGCGCGCCGATTCGGAAGGCCGAGGTCAGGGTGACAGGTGTCGCCATCCAGGGAGGCACGCAAACGGACCTGCGAGCGAGCACCAACGCCGGCGGGCACTTCGCTTTTCGCGCCTTGCCGGGCGGTTCCTATTGGGTACACACTCGCCACCCAGCCCATGGCGCGCAGCCACAGGCCGGCACCCAGATCACGCTGGCGTACGCAGAACAGAAGACTGGAATCGAGATCCGCCTGCCCCCGCTGGGGAGCATCGGCGGGAAGGTTGTTGACGAGTTCGGCGCCCCGGTCGCCAATTGCCGCGTGAGCGCCTGGCAGGCCCAACCCGTGACAGGCCGGCGTGGCGGCCTGGCGCGGTGGGGCAGCGAGGGGACCAACGACCGCGGCGAATATTGGATCCAGGGGCTCGACAAGGGCCGCTACTTTCTGGCTCTGCGGTGCAACGCGGAGTTGGAGGCGCCGCACCCGCTGATGCCGGCCCGCGACCCGCGCAAGCCCTCCCTGGTGTACGCGCCGCAATTCTATCCGGGCGTGCAGGAGGCAAGCGCCGCCGCCCGGCTCAAGGTGACGCCGGGAGTCGAGATCCGGGGCATCGACTTCCAGGCGCGCCGCGTTTCGGCCGTCAAGTTGCGGGTCCGCGTCGATGCCACCGATCCTGCCGCGCTGCTCGGCGGAAACCTCCACGTCCAACTGCTTCCGGCCAGCCTCGACCCCTCCGAAGGGCCGGACTTCATCATGGAGCGGCGCAACGGAGAGTTCTGGATTCGTGGCGTGATGCCTGGCTCCTATGTGCTGGTGGCGGACACGAACACGGCCGGCGGTCTCCCCATCTACCAGGCCCGGTTGCCGGTGCAGATCGGCGCCCTGCCGCCGGAGCCGATTCACCTGTTGCTCCTGCCGGCTCCGGAAATGAACGGAACGGTGGAAGTGGAGGGCGACAACCCGCCCGCGCTCGATCAGCTTCGCGTGGCGCTCGAACCGCTGCGCAACGTCGCCTTCGGGCAGCCTCACGCCCAGGTAAACAAGGACGGCGCCTTCAAGCTGGTGGGCGTGAGTCCCGGGCGATGGCGCCTCAGTGTGGCGGGCGTCCTCTACATCAAGTCCGCCTCCATCGGAGACAAGGAAGTATCGCCGTACGGCTTCGACCTGGCGCAGGGGGCGGCCGGCCCGATCCGCATTCTCGCGAGCACGAAGACCGGCCAGGTGCAGGTCACGATTCCCGCGTTGCCGGAAGGGAGCGGCGGCGCGAGCCTCCTTCTGGCGCCGGCCGATCCGGAACTCCTCGAAAGCGGCCTCACACGGGTGGGGATGGTCGGCCGCGACACGGCGTCGATTTACGGCGTGGCGCCGGGGCGTTACCGCTTGTTCGCCTTCGAAGGGGCCGCGGGTTGGGCCATTCAGCAACAGCCGGACGTCCTCAAAGCGCTCGAGGACCACGCGCAGTTCGTCGAGGTGAGCGAAGGCGAAACCGTGCGGGTCACGGCGGAGCCGATCGAGGCCGGCCGGCTCAAAGAGGCTCTCGAGGAAGCGGACACAAAGTGAGCGCAGGGTGGCGGCGGTGGTGCGCGGCGATCTTCCTGGCGGCATCGCCTGCGCTGGCCCAACAACCGCAGGTTGTGCCCGGCTTGGCGACGGGATCCATCGAGGGCAGAGTCCTGGATGCCCTCACCGGCGAGCCGATCGCGAAGGCGGAGGTCGACCTGAACGGCGCCGAGCAAACGGACCTCACCGCGGGTACCGACGCCAACGGAGGCTTCGCGTTTCGGGGCCTGCCGGCCGGGACCTACTGGGTAGACGCGCGGCGCCCCGGTTACACCTCGCCGCTAGCGAGCCCACCCCCGATCGCGCTGTCCTCCGGCGAGGGGAAAAGCGGAATCGACATCCGGCTCTTTCCGCCCGGCTCCATTGGCGGGAAAGTGGTGGACGAGTTCGGGGATCCGGTGGCGAACTGCGAGGTGAACGCGCTACAGCCACGCTCCCAGGGCGGGCGGCGAGGCATGCGAGTCGCGGGCAGCGCGGACGCCAACAATCGCGGCGAATACCGGATAGCGGCCCTCGAGAAGGGCCGCTATTACGTGTCCGCGCGGTGCAGCGGGGAGGTGGAGGAGCCGCACCCGCTGACTCCGGCCAACGACCCGCGCAGGCGCACCCTGGTCTTCGCTCCGCAATTCTACCCGGGCGTGCCGGACGCAAACGGAGCCACCCGCCTGAAGGTGGCCCCGGGAGTCGAGACGCGGGGCGTCGACTTCCAGGTGCGCCGCGTTCCCGGAGTAACGGTGCGGGTCCGCGTGGATGTGGCGGATCCCGCGTTGCTGCAGCGAGTCCACGTCCAACTGCTTCCGCCCAGCCTGGACTACTATCAAGGACCGGCGTACGGCTCCGGCGTGGACCGTCACACCGGAGAACTGCAAGTCGGGCCGGTCATACCCGGGTCGTACGTGCTGGTGGCGCAAACGTCCGGCGACGGTCCGCTCTACCATGCTCAGTTGCCGCTCGAAGCCGGCGCCACACCGCCGGACCCGATCCGGCTCGTCCTCTCGCCGGCGGCGAAGATGAGCGGAACCCTGCAAGTGGAGGGCAATAACCCGCCCGCACTCGACAGCCTCCTGGTGATGATCGAGCCGCTGGGCGGCTTCGTCTTCGCCCGGCCAGCGGCGAGGGTCGACAAGGAGGGCGCCTTTACCCTGGCGGATATCACCCCGGGAAGATGGCGCCTGAGCCTGAGCGTTTCGGGGGTGCCCTACGTCAAGTCCCTTTCCATCGGCGACAGAGATGTGTCGCCGTACGGATTCGACCTGGCGCAAGGCGCGGCCGGTCCGATCCGCGTTGTGGCGAGCACCGGAACCGGCCAGGTAGAGGCGACGGTCTCCGGCGGGTCCGCCGGGAGCGGCGCGGTGAGCTTCCTGCTGGCGCCTGCCGATCCCGAGCGTTTCGAAAGCGGGCATGTGCGCCTGGGCGGGGCCGGGAGCGGCGGGCAGGCGACGATCTACGGCGTGGTGCCGGGCCGGTACCGGCTGTTCGCCTTCGATGGAAACGTAAGGTGGACCCTGCAGCAATTGGAGGAGGTCCTTAAGGCGCTCGAAGGCCGCTCCGAGCTGGTCGAGGTAGGGGAAGGCGAGACGGTCCGCGCGACGGCGGAACGGATCAAGACCAGCCAACTCGCAGAGGCGATCGAGGAAGCGCAGTAGTGGTTTGTGGCGCACGCACTCCCGCGGCGGCCTGCGAAGAGGTGTCCGCAAGAGTGCGGAGACGGCACGCTGAGAGCGTGCGCCACCCAGGCGGCTTCACTCGTACCTCAGCGCCTCGACCGGGTCCAGGCGCGCGGCCTTCGCGGCGGGCCAGATCCCGAAGAACAGGCCCACGCCCACGGAGACCGACACGCCCATCCCTACCGCCCACATCGGAATCATCGTGGGCAGGTCGGGAAACACCAGCTTGGCGATCAGCGAGAGCATCCAGCCCAGCAGAATGCCCAGCAGTCCGCCCACCCCGGTCAGCACCACCGCTTCGGTCAGGAACTGCGCGATGACGTCGCTGCGGCGCGCGCCGACGGCTTTCCGTATGCCGATCTCCTTGGTGCGCTCGGTGACCGAGACGAGCATGATGTTCATCACGCCCACGCCGCCCACCAGCAGCCCGATCGAGCTCAGAATGACCATCACCAGGGCTGTGACCGCCATCATATTGCGGAACTCCTCGATCATCTGCTCGCCGGTGGTGATGTCGAAGGTGTCCGGGTCCTTCTGCTTGAGGCGGCGCTCCTGGCGGAGAATGCCATGCACCTCGTCCATGGCCTCGGCGACCCGGCCGTCCTGGGCGATCACGATCAGCATGTTCTCCCGGGCGCTGGGATACATCTTCCGCATCGTGAAATAGGGCAGCAGGATGCGCAGGTCCTCCTGCCCCGGAAAACTCGCCGCCGGCCGTTCCATTGCGCCGATGATTTCGAGTTCGTGCCCGTCCACCTCAATGCGCTTGCCCACCGGGTCCGTGCCGGGGAACCAGGACTTCTGAATGTCCTCGCCGACCACGCACACGGGCAGGTGGTGCCGGTTGTCGGTGTCGCTCATGAAGCGCCCGTACTTCATGGTGGTTCCGCCCGCGGCATACCCCTCTTCGGTTCCGCCCATGTCGATGTTGTAGATCTCGTTGCCCTTGTACTTGGCCAGGTGGATGGCGCGGAAGTCCGGGAACAGGTAGGGGCTGACGCCCTTGCAGGCGACGCAGCGCTCGGCGATGGCGCGCCCGTTTTCGACCGTGAGCGGCTTGCGCATGGCCTCCTCGCGGGTGATGTTGAAGCGGAAGCCGATCTTGAACTTGAACACAATCAGGGTGGTGGGGCCGAAGCTGCGGAAGATGTTCGAGATGGAAGCGTCCATCCCGGTGATGATGGAGCCGACCCCGATCACCGTGCCCGTCCCGATGATCACTCCCAGGACGGTGAGGAAACTCCGCATCTTGTGCTCGCGGATGGTGGCCAGCGCCATGCGCGCCGCCGAGAGGATTTCGGTCCCGCTCATTTCTCCGACCCTCAAGGCCTCGATGGGGTCGAGTTGCGCCGCGCGCCGCGCCGGGTAGATGCCGAAGAACAGTCCGACCGAGCCGGAGAGCAGCACGGCGATCACAACCGACGACAAAGGAACGGCCATGGGCACCGGTGTGGCGTTACGGACAATGGCGGCCAGTCCCCAGGCCGTCACCACCCCGATCAAACCGCCGCTGGCGGCCAGCATCGAGGACTCCACCAGGAACTGGCTGAGGATGTCCCGCTTGCGCGCGCCGACCGATTTGCGGATCCCGATCTCGTGCGTGCGCTCGGAGACGACCGCCAGCATGATGTTCATGATCACCACGCCTCCGACCACCATGAACACGGAAACGATGGCCACCGCCGTGGCCGCGATGGCTCCGGTCAGCTTGTCCCAGGCCTCGGTGAGCGATTCCGAGCCGACGATGGCGAAGTTGTCTTCATCCCTCGGCTTGAGGTGGCGGAAGCTGCGCATCAGCACGCGCGCCTCGTCCTGGGCGCGCTCGATGTGGTCGCGATCGAGCGCCGCGGCGAAGAAGTTGACGTCGGATTGCGAGCCGAACATCTTGTAATACGTCTCGATCGGCACCATTAGGAAGTTATCCCTGCTCTGGCCGAAGACGCTGCCCTGGGCCTTGGCGACGCCGATCACCTCGAAGGGCCGCCCCTGAATCTCGAGCGTCTTACCCACGGGATTCGCGTTGGGGAAGAACTTCTCGGCCACCTCGTTGCCCAGAAAGGTCACGGCCTGCCGCCTCTGGTCGTCCGAATCGGAGAAGAACCGCCCCGAGACCACCTGGATATTGGCGATGGCCGACATGTTGCTGGTGACCCCGCGCAGCAGGATGCCGTCCACGTTTTCCTTCTGGTAGTGCACCGGCACGCTGCGGTAGCCTTCCATTCCCAGGTCGCGGCACATCGTGACGTGGCTCTTGAGGAATTCGAACTCCTCCTTGCGCAGTTTCGGGTTGCGCCGCTGCAGCTCGAGGTACTTCTTGGGGTTGTGCTCTCCGATCATGGCCAGCCGGACGATCCGGAAGCCGTCCCCGCCCATGTCGGAAACCTGCTGCCCGATGTAGAGATCCATCCCGTGGATGACGGCCATGACCGCGATCAGGGTGGTGGTGGCGAGGATGATCCCGAGCAGGGTGAGGAAGCTGCGCAGCTTGCTCCCGCGCAGCGATCCCGCCGCCACCGACACAGCTTCGGCAATCGAGGCGTTCGACTTCATCGTAAGGGAGACGAAACGGGGAGGCGATTTGTTCCATGGGGCGCTTGCATCCCCGGTACGAAGCGGCCCCGAGCGGCCGGCCGCCGGAGGCCCCCCGGGAACTTTTTCGGACCCGCGGGTGTCTATACAATTGCAGGAAGTCCGGTTTCCTGCTACGTTGAAGGTGAATTTGCCGTCGAGGCTAAGCCGTGGCGGACGCAACCCTTCATCTCGGCAACGCGGTCGAAGTTGGACCGATCGAGGTCCTGCGGGACCGGCGGGATACCGGTGACGATGGCCGGCTCGTGGAAGGGCTTCGGCAGGGAGCCGAGGCGGCTTACGAGGCTTTGATTACCGAGTACCAGCAGCCGGTCTATAACCTGGTGGTGCGGCTGCTGAGCGATTCTTCCGACGCCTCGGACGTGGTCCAGGAAGTATTTCTGAAGGTGTTTCGCAAGATCGGAGCGTTTCGCGGCGACAGCAGTCTGAGGACCTGGATCTACCGGATTGCGGTGAACGAGGCCTACAACTACCAGCGCTGGTTTGGGCGCCATCGGAAACAGGAAGTAGGTCTGGAGGAAGAGGAAGAGGGGAGCCTGAACTATTCGGAGAGGCTGTCCGACCCTGCCCGCTCTCCCTACGACTGCGCTGCCGACCAGGAACGGCACAAGCTGGTGGGGGCCGCCCTGGCGCGCTTGAATCCGAGCTACCGGATGGCGGTGGTGCTGCGGGATATCGAGGAGATGAGCTACGAGGAGATCGCCGAGATCCTCCAGGTGGCTCTCGGGACCGTGAAGTCCCGGATACTGCGTGGACGCGAGGCATTGCGAAAGGAACTGACAGGGCGGTTGGAGCCGGAACCGGTCCTGCATTTGACGCCACAAACGGCTGAGTGAAGCTATGAACTGCACTATTGTCCAGAATTCACTCTCCGCACACCTCGATGGCTGCCTGTCCAAAGAGGAACGGGAAAGGATAGCGTTGCACGTGGCCCGCTGCGGCGGTTGCCAGTCGCGCCTGGAGGAACTGAAGCGGGTGCGCGCCGCCGTGCGGTCGCTGCCGGTCGGGGCCGTTCCGGCCAAGGTGACCACCGCGTTGCGCGTGATGGCGTCCAAGGAACGGGCCCGGGTGGCGGCGCGGCAGGGGCGGTTCGACCTGTTGCCCAGCCGGCTGCGGTTGTGGGCCGACAACCTGATGCGCCCGCTGGCGCTGCCCTTCGCGGGCGGTTTTGTTTCGGCCGTCGCGCTTTTCGCCATCCTCATTCCGAACTTTGCGTTCCACCCCATCGTGGGCAACGACGTGCCGTTCGGGCTCTCGACCGAGCCTGCGTTCAAGCAGGTGCCCTTCGGTTTCGACAGCGATACCGCCGATTTCGTAGTGGAAGTGGTGGTGGATGGCGAGGGCCGCATGGCGGACTTCGCGGTGGTCCAGGGACCTTCTCTGGCGAACAATCCCGGGCTGAAGCGCCTGATCGAGCGCAAACTGCTCTTCACGCAATTCACGCCCGCGACCATGTTCGGCCGCCCGACCTCCGGCAAGATGTACATCTCGTTCCAGCGGCAGCAGATCAACATCAAGAGCTAGCGCCGGCCACGTGGCTCGCCCCAAACTCGCACAACATTTTCTCGCCTCGCGCGAGTATTCTTGCGCGCCTGGCCGAGGCGGCCTGCCCCGAGCGCGAACCCCTGGCGATCGAGATCGGGCCGGGACGCGGCGCGCTCACCGAGTTCCTGCCGGCGCGCGCGGACCGCGTGGTGGCGATCGAACTGGACGCGGCGCTCGCGGCCGGATTGCGGCAGCGCTTCCCGCAGGTCGAGGTGGTGGAAGCCGATATCCTCGATACCAACCTGAGCCAGTGGGGCCCGGCGGTGGTGGCGGGCAACCTCCCCTACTACATCACCTCGCCGATTCTGGAGCGAATCTTCGGAATGGGCGCGGCGCTGCGGCGTGCGGTGGTGCTGGTGCAGCTCGAAGTGGCTGCGCGGCTGGTGGCCAAGCCGGGCACGCGCGACTACGGGTTTCTGACGGTCCAGACGCAGTGCTTCACGGTAGCGGAGATTCTGTTCCGGGTGCCGCCCTCGGCGTTTTCGCCGGCGCCAAAGGTCGAGTCGGCGGCGGTGCGGCTGGAGCCGCGGCAGCCGGTCGAAGACGCGGCCGGATTCCTCGAATTCGCGAGGCGATGCTTCCGGCAGAAGCGCAAGACGCTGCGCAACAACCTGCTGCCGTTTTACGGAAGGCAGGTGGAGGCGTGGCCCGAGGCGCGGCTGCGGGCGGAGCAGGTGGCGATGGAGGGGTTGCTCGGGTTGTACCACGGTGTTGTGCCAGGGCGGTAGACGCGGCGCCGACGGGCTTGTGGGAACGCTCACACCATGACGCGCCGTACGGGCAGCAGTTCCACTGCGATGTGCGTCCGACGCTCGATCTCGGCATAGGAGTGGCCCAGAAGATCCATGCCCCAGGGGTTAGCGAACGTGTTCGGGATTATCGCCAGGTCAGGCTGGTAGCCCAGATCTTGCAGCAGGCGGAGGTGATCGACGTAGTCCTGGACCACGTGCAGATCGCCGATCATGATGTTGCCGCCCCAGAAATTGTGCGCCGCTGTGGTGACCCGCACCTCGACGCCGGGAGGCCTGCATTCCGGGGAGTCCGCAACAATCTGGAGCGCTTGCGCATACAAATCCCTGACCAAGGGAGTGGTGAAGACCAGAACCTTGCGCACCTTGCGATGGCTTTCGACGATTTCCTTCAGGGTGCGGAGCGGGCCGAGGTCAAAGCCATCCATGAGCTGCACTCCAAACGCCCAGCGTGCCAGCACGCTGGAGGACGCGGGGTAGCCCCTAGGTTTGTATGGATACCAATCATCGCCGGCGTGCAGTTCGTTGGACAGTTGCACGACGAAGCGGCGGCCCTCGCGCTCAACCTCGACGCTAGCTCCCCATGATGCGTTGTTCTTCCGCGGCAACTCCAGGAGGTGCGCGGCCTCCGCCCGAGTGATGACGGTCTGGCCGTCCACCCGGACGATGAGATCTCCCCAGCGGAGGCCGGCTTTCTCGGCGGGTGAATTGGGGAAGATCCCATCGATGGTGGCGCCGATACTCCTATTCCAGTAGAAGCCCGGCTGGATCAGCAGAGGGGCACGCAATTCCGCGCGCATGCCGAACGCAAGCTCGACCAAGGCGTTCCAGAAGGAAGCGGTATCGAAGGCGGCGGGCGGGGGAGAGTGGCGCGTGTAGCCCGGTAACAGCAACCGGATCTGAAGGGGAGTGTTACGATCGAGGAAGCGCATCGTCTGCGCGACGTCTTCGAGCGGTACCGCAGCGCTTGGAACAATGCTGCCGGTGAACTGAATTCCCCGCTCGCGGAGCAGCGGGACGGCGCGGATGGCAACCTCGGGGCGTCGCGATCGCATGGTTTGGCGCCGCGTAGCCACATCGGCCGAGTTCAAGGAAAGAGCAATATGGACCGGCTTCAATTCAGAAAGGGCATCGATCATCCCCTCGGTCAGAAAGTCGCCATTCGTTGTGATGTCGAGAACCTCTTCGGGACTGAAGTCGTGCGCGAGACGCAGCAATTCGATCGCCCGGGGATTCGCGAGCGGTTCCCCGGGAGCCGCAAAAGGCGTGGGCAGTCCGGTGCGGCGGTCGGCCGAGTAGTAGCGCAGGCGGGTCCGTGCCTCGGCCAGCGAGAGCATGGGGCGCTTGGGCGAAAGCGAGTCAGAACCCTTCAGAAAGCAGAACTCGCATTCGCAACTACACCAGCTCGAGAACTCGCCGAAGTTGTCGCTCAGCTGGCTGCTGGCGTAGCGGGCCCAGGACCTAAGATCTTTCAGCCGGAAGCCCTCGATGTGAACCTCCCGGGCGCCGCTTTCGAAAACTCCACAGCGGCTCAACTGGCCTAGCAAGTCGCGGATCAACATAAGCCGCGGCTCGACGTGGCGGTAGTCGCCGGCCGAGTCGTACCGGATGCCACTCGCGGGCCCGATCTCGCCGCTGAGCGGCGGCCGGAACCCCTTCCGGGAACCTCGCCGGAACCGAAACGCGTCAGGAGAAGCCGGCCCACCGGCGCACTCGAGATCGATTACCCGCAGCATAACGTCGAGCTGATGGCAAATGAGCTTCGCCATTCCCTCGCGTGTTCCAGCCGCTTCGTTGCTCTCGCGGGTGTTCACTTTGATGAACCAGTCGTTATGGCTGCGCGTGCGTTCGGGTTGAAAGCGGGCCATCCGCCGGCGCTTCGGGCTCGCGGGCGGGCAGCCATCCGGCAGGAAGCCAGTCGCTGCCCGGGTCATGATCGACGACGCAACGGTACCAGAGAGTGTGGGCGGCCAAGCGCGAAGCCACGGCCTCGATCCAGTGCGGGGGAAGCTCCCGCTCAAAGACCCCGAGCGCCTGGCGGTCCCGCAGGACGGTGTCGCAGGCGTGGCAGTGGCTAGCGAACTCGCGATTGGAAAAACGATAATCGCCGTTCTGTTCCAGCGTCTTGATCAAAAGGTAGGGCCCACCCCAACCCGCAAGCGTGTTGAGGAGCACATCCACATTGGCCCGATTGACAATGGCCGCGAGATCTTCCTGAAGGGCATTGCCGACGCGCAGGCGGTGCGAGAAGGCCGTACCGCAGCACGGAGTGACCCAGCCGTAGGGATCGACGCTCCACACCCGCAACGCGGTGCAGTAGCCAGCACAGTTGGTCCAATCATATACGTACTCGCTCGCCGGGACGCCGTGCACGGCGCGTCCGGCTGGGTGCAACGGGGTCTCGACCCATCGCACCGCGGGCGGGCGGGGGACATCCATGTTCTTCTGGAACCAGGCGGCATCGTGGCCGGTCCGGCTACGGATGGTCTGGACCGTGATGTTGATTCCGAGCGCCAGCGCCTCGCGCAGGCAATTCTCGACGCACTTCGCCCGGACGAACTCAAGATGAAAGTCGTCCAGACTGACCAGCAGTTCGGTGAGGCCGAGCGCCGCCAATGACGAGAGCATCTCCCGCGCCCTAGCGCGGTCCTCCGCCCAGAAGCAGTTCGTAGCGACGCCCAGGCAATAGCCGAATTTCTCCTGAATGTAGCGTCCGAGCTGCAACAGGAGATCGTAATGCAGGAATGCCTCGCCGCCGGTGAATCCGACGAAGCGAGTCAGCGGCAGGCGCTCGAGTTGATCGATGATCCGGCTGGCCTCGGCGAGCGACATCACGCGGCTGCGCTCGTTGCTGCCGCTTACCATGCACTGGCGGCATGCGGCGTTGCAGTTCCAGCTCAACTGGATGGACAGGATCTGGTGGTGGACCTTGAGATCCAGCGCCGATATGGCGATGTCTTCCATGGCTGTTCGCGCCGGAGAGCGCGTCGAAGCGCCCTCCGGCACTCTCGGTTTCTTTACTCGATGTGACCTTGCGTTGCCGCCTTGCCGTTAAGGTTGCAGCTGCCTGCCACGGAGAGGCTGACATCCATGCTTGCTCCACCCGGCTGGATGGTGATGGTGCCGCGCTCGGTAAACGCCTGGTTGAGCTGCGCCGCTTGTTGGGGCGACAGCTTGAAACCCGCGGCGGAAACGATATGCTCCAACGTGGGCGCCACTGTCGCGGCGAGCTTCTGCTGGTCGGCGCTCGACAGTGTGTGGGATATGCTGGGAGTTTTTTGGAAATTAACACTCGCTGGCTTGGGTATGCTGATGTCGTTCGGCATTGCTCTTTCCTCCGTTCCTGCCCGAACTTTCCCGGCCTCCGGTCTCAACGGCCTGGCGTCGGTATGCCCTCGGCTTGCGGATCAAACAGCCGAGCTTTTCCCGTTTGGGCCGCCGCCGGGTGCGGCCACGTCGAGAAAAATGCCGTATGTCTGCTTGGGGTGATTCGTGAATGCGAATCCGTCAACGCGAACTCGCTGCCCTTTCCACGTCAGGAATCCGAGACTGAGGAAATCATCCAGAAAAACCCGAATCATTTCCACGAGGGGATCTTCGTGCCCGGTCGCAGCGGCTTTCGCCGGTACGGCGAAGCGCCACACGTAATCTTCTTCTGAGTGCAACCCGTCACCTCCCCAGTCTGTAGGGTGCTCTTAGAGAACATTAAACTCGGTTTATCGCTTCCTGTCAAGTGAATATTCGGTCTCTTTCCGAACGCCACAAACCCGACGCAGGACCACATGTTGGTGGGTTTGGCTGGGCACTGCAGCGCAACGCGCCATTTCTCATGAAGTTATGGGTCTTGCTGCGGAGAGTTCGTGCCGATTTCCGTCGTCATTTCGCCCGTCACAAGCGCAAGACGCTGCGCAAACGTGCTGCCGTTTTACGGAAGGCAGGTGGAGGCCCGTTTTCCTGACAGAAGACGAGGCGCAGCAGGTCATGCGCGACGAGGCGAAGAAGTTCGGCCTGGATTTCGCTCCGGGCGCGTTCACGATACCGCACGCAACTGTCCCGGTGACCCACATGTACTGGTGCCCGGGGTCAGACGAGGAAGCGCGCCAGCGAGCGGCCGAGACCCGCACCCAAACACGCGATCTGGCGCTGGACGGTTATGATCGCGTGCATAAGGTCGCTTACGAATTCGTTTCCACGAAGTTGATCGACGCCAGGCGCCACGATCCCTGCATCAGCACCGTCTCCGGCTACGATCTCAAAGGAACCGCCGAGAGGTTGCGGACAGGGCTCGCCGGGCACGATCCGGAAGCATGGATCGGGCTGTTCTATGAGCCGGGGGCTTCCGCTGGCGAAAGGACAGGCTCCCGGGGCGCCAGCGAAACGGACGGGAGGGCGGCCTGGGAGCAGCACGAGAAGGCCGGCCGCGCGATCGGCGAAAAGGAACTCCGCGAGCAGGTGCGGGACTTCGTTGGCTGGCTCAAGGCCCAGGGCGTGATCTAGATGCACCTGACGCTTCACCTGACCGCCCGGTGTAACTTCCGCTGCCGCTATTGTTATGCGGCGCCGCATCAGGGCGGCGACATGACGTGGGAGACTGCCCGCGCGGCGGTCGACCTTGCGGTGGGGTTGTGCCGCCGCGAGAACCCGGAACAGAGCGTTGGGGTCATCTTCTTCGGCGGTGAGCCGCTGCTCAGGCGCGACCTGATCGCGCAGGTGATTCGCTATTGCCGCGAGATCGGCTCTCGCACCGCCCAGACGTTCCATTTCAAGGTAACGACGAACGGCTGGCTGCTTGACGAGTCCTTTCTCGCGGAGGAGCCGACCTCCGAAGTCTTCGTGGCGCTCAGTCACGATGGCGTGCACGGGGCGCATGACACCCACAGAGTCGATGCCGGCGGAGAGGGGACCTTTGCCCGCCTTCGGCCGGTAATCGACTTGCTGTTGGACTGGAGGCCCTATGCGCCGGTCATGCTGGTCACGACGCCGGAGACCGTGCGGCAGTATGCCCAATCGGTAAGATTCCTTTTCGAATGCGGATTCCGTTACCTGATCTGCTCCCTGAACTACGGTGTCGAATGGCCGGGGAAAGCCGTGCGGGAACTGGAGGATCAGTATCGCGAACTGGCGCGCTGGTATGAGGATCTGACGAACCGCGAGGAGAAGTTCTACTTCAGCCCGTTCGACACCAAAATCGCTTCCCACGTCTTTCCGGGCAGTTGCCGCAGTGAACGCTGCGAGCTGGGGCGGCGGCAGATATCGGTGGCTCCGACAGGCCGATTGTTCCCCTGCGTCCAGTTTGTCGGGGACGGATCCGAATCGCGGTTCTCGATCGGGGATGTCCGGAACGGCATCGATGAAACCCGGCGGACGACGCTGTACGCCGAGAACGCCCAGGAGAAGGAACCTTGCGAGCGGTGTGCTATCCGGGAACGGTGCAATCACTTCTGCGGTTGTCTGAACCGCCAGGCAACCGGCTCGATCACTCAGGTGGCGCCGCTTCTATGCGCGCATGAGCGCATCACGCTCGCTGCCGCCGACCGGGTTGCCGAGCGGCTCTTTCGGAAACGCAACGCTCTCTTCGTGCAAAAGCAGTACAACGAGCTGTTCCCGATCGTCTCGCTCGCCGAGGACGCGAACACACTCCCTCCGGTCCAGAGGCCGCAGTCGTAGTTCAGTTGGCCGAGGCGAGCAGCGCCGGCTGGCGAGGCCCCCCGCACAGCAGCGAGTTCCAGTCGCGCCCGAACGCCGCTGCGCGAGGGAGACGTTCCCTCAGCGGTTGGTGAACAGATACTTCCCGCCGCTGGCCGCCACCTGGTGCAGGGCCGCTTGGCCCACCAGTTTTTCCAGGTGGGTGACGTGAGGGCCGTCCGCAATGACAAAGCAGCGCTCCGAGGCCCCCCACAGCCGGGGAAAATCCGCGTCCTCGATGAAGACATTCGGCGCTCCCGGCGCGTAGGAACCGTAGAGCAGGTTGTTCTCGCGGCCGTTCAGCAGGAGAGCGGTCCTATTGGTGTAGAAGAAGATCGAGGAGGACTCGAAGTACGGGTTGTCGACGATCAGTTGTCCCGGAGGCTGGCGGAGGAGCGCTTCGGCGAGGGGGCGCGAACCCAGGTACGGATCGAAGACCACCAGGGCCAGGCGCGCGGCGTGAAAGAAGACCACCATCATCAGCGCGAAGCCGAGGAAGGCGGGGCGGCCATGGAACCTCCAGCCTCCGATCGCGCCAATCAGGAAGGCCGCAGCCGCCAGGGCGAGCGGCGCCCGCAGGTACGCGAACGCCCCGAGCGTCAGATCGGCCATGTGGCCGAGAGAGAGCGTATATAGCTCCGGGTGCTGTGCGAGCGCCTGCGCAATATCTCCGGGGGCAGGAAGTTTCCAGACCATCGCCAGGATCGCGGCCGTGGCCAGGAACAAAACAGACGCGATGGCGGCCGCTGTGCGCGTGCCGATCTGCAGCGGGGTGCCGTTCTCCTTCGCCATCGCCGCGCCGAGCAGCAGGGCCAGCGCCGGGTAGCACGGCATTGAATAGTATTCCTGGGTGGTGGAGAAGGTGAAGAAGACGAGAATGAAACCGGTCCAGCAGAGGGCGAGGAGGCGCGTCCGCGAGGCGCGGTCCGGGAGCGGGGCGCCCACTCGCGAATGCCGCGCAGCACGGCCCCGAAGTACACGCTCCACGGGAACAGCCAGAGCAGGTGAAGCAGCCAGAAAGCGAGAGGCGGCACGGTGTCGTAATCCCGCGGATAGCGGCGGTCGAGAAAACGCAGAAGGTGCTCGTTGATGAAGTGGAACCAGAAGAATCCGTGGTAGGAGGCGCGCTCGCCGTGCAGGGTGAAATCGAAATAGGGGGGATTGCGGACAGTGGCGAGCACGTGCCAGGGCGCGGCAATGGCGAGCAGCAGCAGGACACCGGGCACGAGGCGGAGCCGGCGCCACGCTTCCCGGTCGAAAAGGCGCCGCGTGAATCCCAGATACAGGATCGCGGCGCCCGCGGGGAAGACCGCGGCGATCAGTCCCTTGAGCAGCAGACCGGCGGCGACGGCGGCCCACAGGAGCATGGCCCAGGCGGAGGGATGCCGCTCGCTCTCGTCCAGACAGCGCAGGAACCCCCACATCGCCAGCGTAATGGCGAGCGTCAGGATGACATCGGGGATGAGGATCCGGGTGAACAGGAACAAGCCGACCGAGGTGGCGATGCACAGGCCCGCGTAAAGGCCGGCGCGCCGGCCGAAGGCCCAGGCCGCGAAGCGCGCGGTTACCCAGCAGAGCAGAATGGCGGCCAGCGCGATAGGAATGCGCGCCGCCCAGTCGTGTACGCCGAAGATCCGGTAGGAGACGGCGATCATCCAGTACATCAGCGGCGGCTTTTCGAGGTCCGCGACGCCGTTCAGATGGGCGGTGACCCAGTCGCCCGACTCGAGCATGTTGCGCGCGATCTGCGCGAACGCGGCATCCACGTCGTCCATGAAGGAAGGCGGGCTGACGATTCCGGCGAGAAAAATCGCGGCGGCGAAGAGGATGACGATCACCTGATAGCCAGCTCGGGAGTCCGGCGGGAGCAAGGCCCGGCGGCCGGAGTCTCGATCCGCAGTCTTCTCAGCCAAAAGAAATGCGCCAGCAGGCCCCATAGGTGATAGCCGGCGTCGATGCGCCTCTCCATATAATCGCGTATCAGGCCGTGGATTGCGCGGGCGGTGAAGACAGCGGCCCGTCCACCTCGCTTTCCGTCTCGACGTGCAATGGATGGATCTCAGCCATTCGCGCGATTCCGATTGCGGCCGAGGCGTCGCCAGACGGCGGCGTCGCGGGTCGTAATCGACGGCAGGGAGAAGCCGCCGGCTCGGCTTCCCCGCTAGTGCAGCGCGCCGCAAGTCATGCGAAGTACGATTGTCCCAGGGCGAACCTTGGGACCAGCACGAAGTTTCGCAACGACGGCGAAACTCGACCCAGTCCCGGGTCTGCAGCTCATTCCGATACGCGGCGACATTTGCGACGCACCACGCTAGGCATTCCGCGCCGATTCGCTGGCGAGCTGCCGCTTCCAGGCCTCGAGAATGGCGACCGTGGCGGTGGCGCCGATGCGCGAGCAGCCGACCTTGTAGGCTTCCAGAACGCCCTCCAGCGTGCGCACGCCTCCGGCCGCCTTGATGCGGACGTGGGGGCCGGCATGGGCGCGCATGAGCTTGAGATCTTCGATGACGGCGCCGGAGGGGGCGTAGCCGGTCGAGGTCTTGACGAAATCCGCGCCCGCATTGGTGGCGATACGGCACGCGATGATCTTCAGCTCATCGGTGAGGTAGGCGTTTTCGAGAATCACCTTGAGCAGCGCGCCGCCTTCGTGGCAGGCCGCGGCGGCCTGCGCGAGCTCGGTCTCGACGTACTCGAACTGGCGCGAGACGAGCCTCCCGATGTTGAGAACCAGGTCCACCTCGCAGGCGCCACGGCGAAGCAGGTCGCGGACCTCGTAGAGCTTGGTGGCGGTGGTGGCGGAGCCGTGCGGGAAACCCGCCACGGTGCTCACGCCGATTCCGCTTCCCTCCATGGCGCGCACCGCCGTATCGACGTCGCAGGGGCGCACGGTCACGGTCGCCACCCGGTACTCGCGGCCGATGCGGCAACCCTCCACGACCTGGGCATCGGGCAGCTCGGGCCGCAGCAGCGAGTGGTCGATCAACTTGGATACGTCCTCGAAGGCCGTCAGCGGCGGGCGGGCGTGGTCAGTCATGTTCGCGTCTCCCTTCAGGGCTTCTTGGTCTTATGGGGTGGGGCGGCACTGACCGTCAGGCCCATGGCCGCCAACTGGGCCTTAGCCTTGGCCGCCAGTTCCGACCGGGGGGCGCGGGCGTAGACGGCGCGATACTCGTTGGCGGCCTTGGTACGTTCGCCCATCTGGAACAGAGTCCGCCCCTTCATATACATAGCGTCCAAGGTCTTGTTGTTGTCCGGAAAGCGCTCCAGCACCGCATCGAACGCCTGCAGCGCGTTCTCGTAGTCCTTCCGGGTGTAATAGATCTCGCCGATGTAGTATTGCGCGTTGGGCGCCATCTCGGAGGCGCCATAGAACTTCAGATAGTCGCTGTACTCCTGTTGTGCGATATCGTAGTTGCCGCTGTCCTTGTCGCGCATGGCGTTGGAGTAAAGCGACTCGGACGTCACTCCGGGCGGAGGTCCCGCGGCACCCGGAGCACCGGCGGCCGGCGGGGGCGGAGCGGGCGGCGCCGAGATGACCTTGACGGTGTTGTTCAGGTCGATCAACCCCTGCTGAAGTTTGGCCAGCTTCGAGGTCACGTCGTCCAGCGACACGCGCATGGACTGGAACTCGTTGGTCATGGAATCGACCTTCGTTCCCACGGACGCCACCGGGCTGGAGAGACTCTTATCGAGAACGGCGATGCTGGTGTTCACCTTGTTGATGGTGTCGATGGCCTGCTGCAACAGGGCCGTGATCTTGCCCATGTTCTCGCTGTCCGACTGCTGCAGGCTACGCACCTGATCCTGAAGCGCGGCGACGTCGCGCTGCAGATCGACGAACTCTCTCTTCTGAGCGAACGCGAGGCCGGGAAGCAGGCAGAAAGCGAGAAGGCCAAGCGGCAGGGAACGCATGTCGAGATCCTCCTACACAAAAATAGCAGGTCGCGGAGCGCCAATCCGGCGCGCTCCGCGACCTGCACACGAACTCCGTCCGGCCCGTTCCGCGGTGCGGAACCGCCCGGCACGTCCAGCTATTGAGCCGCCGCGAAGTGATCGTGACGGTTCTTCTGGTAGCAGTCCTCGTTGGAGTCGGTACACACCGGCCGCTCCTTGCCGTAGCTGACGGTCTTCAGCTTGTCGGCGGGAACGCCCAACTGGACCAGGAAGTCCTTGGCGGCGGTGGCGCGGCGGTCGCCCAAGCCGATGTTGTACTCGGCCGAACCGCGTTCGTCGCAATTGCCTTCGATCTGCACGACCGCGTCCGGAAGCTCCATGAAGATGTGCTTCAGCGCTTCGGCATCGTGGGTCAGGGTGGCGCGGGCATCGTCGCGGATGTCGCTCTTGTCGTAGTCGAAGTAGGCGTCCTGCACCTCGGTGGACAGCAGCTCGCTCAGGCTCTTCTTAGGCACCGGCGTCGGCGTGGGCGGTGGCGGAGGCGGCATGGTTACGTTGACCGTGGCGGTGGCGCTATCGCTGCCTCCCGGACCGCTGGCGGTCAAGGTGTAGGTGGTGGTATCGGTGGGCGAGACCTGGCGCTCACCGCGAGCGGTCACGGTCCCGATTCCCGGCGCGATGGAAATGTCGGTAGCATCGCTGACCGACCAGCGCAGCCTGGCGGACTGGCCGCGCTCGATGGTGCCCGGCTCGGCCGAGAACTGGAGAGCGGGCTTGGGGGGCGGCGGCGGCGGCGTCGGCGTCGCGGCGGGGGGCGGCGGCGGCGGGGGCGGCGGTACCTTCTTCTTGCAGCCGGCCGCAAACAGAATCAGAGAGACGGACAACAGCACTGCACCGATCTTGCGATTAGTCATCCTGAAATGCCTCCTCGAAGTCAATCTCATTCTCCTCGATTGTTACTTGCCCCACACAGGCTGAGTGTTGATGCCCTGGGTGGTCAGTTGTTTGAGCTGGGTCCCGTCCGCCAGCATGGTCCAGATCTGCGAGGAACCGCTGCGGTTGGACGAGAAAACGATGTGGCGCCGGTCCGGCGCCCAACTCGGGTGTTCGTTGCGCCCCGCGTCGTGCGTCAACTGCGTGTACTGCCGGGTCGCAACGTCCATGATGAAAACGTTGTAGTGGCCCGGGGAGTATCCGCGGGTCCAGGAGAACGCGATGTGCTGGCCGTCGGGGTCCCAGGCGGGATTCACGGCCTCGCCTTGTCCGTCCGTCAGCCTTTGCACGTCGCTGCCCTCCATGTTCATGCGGTAGATCTGGGGCATCCCCGAGCGGTCCGAGATGAACACGATCTCGTTGCCCGTCTTGGGATTCACCTTCGGCTCCATGTCGATGGAGCGCGAGTAGGTGACCCGGCGCATTCCGCTGCCATCCAGATTCGCGCTGTAAATCTGGGCCCAGCCCGTGACAGAGGAAGCGAACAGGATCTGCTTCCCATCCGGGGTGAACTCCGGCGTCGCTGTCAAGGGTGAAACTTCATTATAGAAAGGTAATCGCCTTCCTGTCTCTAGCGCCAGGACCTGGATGGCCGGGCTGCCGTGCGCGTAACTGCAGAACGCCAGGCGGGCGCCGTCCGGCGAAACGGCGGGCATGATGGATAGCGACTTGAAGAACGTGATCTGCATCGGATTCGAGCCGTCCGGGTTCATCGACCAGATTTCCTTGATGCCACGGGCGCGCTCGCTGGTGCAATAGATCTTCGTATTCCACAGGCTGGGGGCGCCGAACTTCTCGAGGATGTCGGCCGCGAACTCGTGCGCCACCTTGCGGGCCCCGTCCTCCCCCAGAGGTTCCAGATAGGTCTTCCCCAGGATCTGGGCGCCGGCCAGGGGCAGACCGGCGTTGAAGAGCCAGCCGCGCAAGACGATCTGCCCCCCCTGCGCGGCGGTGTAACCGAAGGCCAGGTAGCCGGCGCTCACCGGCGGCGACGACCAGTCCGAAAGCCACAGGCCCTGCCCGTTGGGGCGGATGTTCGCGCTGGAGGGCGGCGCGGGCTGCTCCGGGCGGAAGTCCTGGGGCTGCTGCGGGGTTTGCAGCCAGTACAGGCTCTTGGGAACCAGGCGAAACATGCCGGAGCTGTCCAGATCGTTCCACAGCGTCCGGTTGAAGGCGTCCATGTACTTCTGCGCATCGCCCGAGCCGCGCAGGTCCGGCACCGCCAAGGTTGCGAGTTCGTGCTCTTTTGCGATCTTGATGATCTCGCGCTCCTGCGCCAGGACGGCGAGCGCCGCCGCGGCGGTCGAGAGGACAGCGATCCAAAGGGTTTGTTTTTTCATCGCTTCAATGTGAACCAAATCTCGATGTCGGCGGTCGAGTGCTCATACGCCTGGGGAAGTGGAGGGAACGGGCCCGCCTCGTAGATGGCCCGCTGTGCCGAGTAATCCAACGCACGGTTGCCGCTGCTTTGGAGGATTCGCACGTCGGTAACGGAGCCGCTTCTCTGGATCTCGAAGGTGACGATGGCCACGGGTGCGGTCTGAATACGCGGGTCGATTTCGTTGGTGCGCCACTTCTGAGACACGCGTTGCTCGATCAGGTCACGATAAGCGCCGAACCGGTAGCCGAAGGCGCCGGCTGACCCCATCTGCACGCCGCCCGCTCCGGCCGGCGCGCCGTACATGGGCGAAGCCAGAGCCTGACCCGAGCGGCTGTAGAGCTGATTCGGACGGTCGGGCGACGGGCGGTATGGCGAGTACTGCTGCGGGCGCATGTAGGTCGGCTTGCGGGGGGCGTTGCGGGCGGGGATGGGGAGGGCGTCGGGATCGATCGCCGGTTCCTTCTTCGGCTGCGGCTTGGGTGGCAAAGGCACGTGCGACTGGGTGGGGTTGGCGAGGGGATTGGCGGCGCCGGTGCGTCCGGGCACCGGGATCTGCTTCACGGCGTTGACTCCCACCGACTGACCGCCGACGGAGTAAGGGTTGCCCCACTGCAATCGCCCACGCGCACCAGAGGACGTGTAGAGCGCGATCAAGGCGAACAACGCGGCATGCACGCCCGTGGAGAGCGCAAAGAACCTGCTTAGCCCGTCACGTTGTTCGAGAGTGTCGACCCGGCCGGACATACCGTTCAGCGCCGCCCGCCGCCCTTGCCGGTTTCATCCACGGGTTGGGTAACCACGTTGATCTGGATTTTCGCCTCGTTGAGGGCGCTCACCACCTGCGCCATGACGTCCCAGATGGCGTCCTTGTCGGCCCGCACATAGACCGCGGTCACGTTGCCGAACCGCTGCCTCACCGCGGAGCCAACGTCGTTGATGTTGATCTCCTTGTCGTTGAGAAAGAGGTAGCCTTCCTTGGTGATGGTGACAACGGGAAGCTCCTGGGCCGAGTTCCGGACCTGGTTGACGTGCGGCACCTCGACTTCCATGCCGAACTCCATCACGTGCGCGGTGAGCATGAAAATCACCAGCAGCACCATGACGACGTCCACCAGCGGGACGATATTGATCTCGGCCAGCGAGTTCATGCCGCGGAACCGGCTGCGGCCGAAACCCCCGCTGCCGCCCATCGAGAAAGCCATGGCTTATCCCTCGAAGTTCCTTTCCGAGAGGTTGAGGAACTCCAGGCAGAAGTCTTCCATGCGCGCGCCGATCTCGCGAATGACGTGACCGTAATAGTTGAAGAAGATGGCGGCGGGGATGGCCGCCGCGAGGCCCATGGCCGTCGCCACCAGCGCTTCGGAGATGCCGGGAGCCACCGCGCGCAGGCTGGCGCTGCCGGCGAGGCCGAGACCCTGGAAGGCGTCGATGATGCCCCACACCGTGCCGAACAAGCCGATGAAGGGGCTGACCGTCGCGGTGGTGGCCAGCCAGTTCATGTTGCGCTCGAGCTTGGCGACCTCCTCGCTGACGCCGAGCTGCAGGGCGCGTTCCAGGGCGACCTGGTTGGTCACGCTGCCGCGCGCCTTGATCTGGTGAGAGACCTCGTCGTAGCCGAAGTCGAAAACGGTGGCGAGCGGGCAGGGGCGGAACTGTTCGCTCACGACCGCCACCGCCTGAAGGCCGGCGGCCTTTCGGAATGCCCGGAGAAAGCGGCGGTTGGAGGAGCGCGCCTTCCCAAAGCTCATCCACTTCGAAAAGACGATAGCCCAGGAGACGACGGAGGCGATCATCAGAATGCCGAAGACCGTGAGCTGCAAGGCCTTGGCGCGACTCACCATGTCCCAGATGCTGTACTGGAGCAGTAACGCAGCGGGCTGGATGACCAGATTCAAACCGACTCCTCCCCGATTTCCTATCATAGCGGTCTTGGCGCGCACAGCGCGCAGCCGGCGGCGAACGGGGGGCGCGCGCGAGCGCCGCGGTGAAGCGTGAGCCACGCTTTCCGGTCTATAATTCCCTCGATGCTCCTCGAGTTGGTGGTCGAGAACTACGCCGTCATCGAGCGCGTGGACGTTCGGTTCCATGGCGGGCTCAATCTGCTGACCGGAGAAACGGGCAGCGGAAAGTCGATCGTGGTGGATGCGCTGGGGCTGCTTTTCGGCGGGCGCGCGTCGCAGGAGTCGGTCCGGACGGGCGCCGCGAGGGCGCGCATCTGCGGGGTGTTCGAGGCGCCACGGGAGGCGGGGTTCACGCGCCTGCTGGAATCGGCGGGCATCGAAGCCGAGGGCGGCGAGATCATTCTCGAGCGCGAGATCTCGGCCGAAGGCAAGTCGCGCGCCTTCGCCGCCAGCCGTCCCATCACGGTGGGGCTGCTGCGGGATCTGGCGCCGTTCCTGGGCGACATCCACGGACAACACGAACAGCAGATGCTGTTTGCCGCCGGCGCCCAACTGGCCATGCTGGACGCCTTCGCCGGCTCTGCGGACCCGGCCACGCGCGTGGCCGCGACCTTCGAGGAGTGGCGGAACGTGAGTCGCGAGATCGAGGAACTGGAGCGCAGGGAGCAGGAGAAACTGCGGCTGCTGGACCTGTGGAACTTCCAGCGCCGGGAGATCGAAAGCGTCGCTCCGAGACCGGGCGAAGACGCGGACCTCGAACAGGAGCGGCGCGTGCTGCAGAACACGGCGCGCCTCGAAGATGCCGCCAATGCGGTGTACACGGCCCTCTACGACGCGCCGGAATCGGCGCTGGCGCAGGTGCGGATCGGCGTGCGGCGGCTGGAGGAACTGCTGCGCATCGACGGGCGCCTGGAGGCGGCGCGCGAAGGCCTGGCCGGCGCCGTGATCGCCATCGAGGAGGCTTCCTACTCCGTCCGCGACTACCTCTCCCACCTGGAGGCCAACCCGGCACGCCTGGAGGAGATCGAGGCGCGCCTGGCCGCCTTCGATCGGCTGCGGCGCAAGTACGGCGCCACGGCGGAGCAGATCCTGGCGTTCCTCGGCCAGGTGCGGAACCAAATCGAGTCGGCCGAGACGGCCGGGGAGCGCAAGGCCGGACTGGCACGCGAGCTGAAGCGGCTGGGGACGGCGTTCGAGGAGGCGGCGGGCGCGCTGTCCGCACGGCGCCAAGAGGGCGCGCGCAAGCTCGAAACGCGCGTCGAGGCGGATCTGGCGAGTCTGGCCATGGAGCGCACCCGATTCCAGGTGGTGGTCGGATCGGCGGCCTGGTCCGAGAACGGGATCGACGCGGTGCAGTTCCTGGTGTCGCCCAACGTGGGCGAGGAGCCGCGCCCGCTCGAAAAGGTCGCTTCGGGCGGCGAGGTATCGAGGATCGCGCTGGCGCTGAAGACCTGCGTCGCGGCCGCCGCTCACCGCACCGGGCACATCCATCCGACGCTGGTCTTCGACGAGGTGGACGCCGGTGTGGGGGGCGCGCCGCCGAGACCGTGGGCCGACGCCTGAAGCAACTGGCGGCGTCGAACCAGGTGCTGTGCGTAACGCACCTGCCGCAGATCGCGGGCTTCGCGGACCACCACTTCCACGTTGAGAAGAAGGAGACGGGCGGGCGCACCGTAGCCGTGATCGAGGAACTGGCGGGGGAGGCGCGCACGCGCGAGATCGGGCGCATGCTCTCGGGCGAGCGGCTGACCCGCGAGGCGCTGGAGCAGGCCGGGCAGTTGCTGAAGATCGGGTCGGAATAGCGCCGGGGCGTTTTGTATACTGAAAGCAGGTCCGTCCCCGATGCGGTGAGGTGCGAGAGCGGTTGAATCGGGCGGTCTCGAAAACCGTTGAACCTTTGCGGGTTCCGTGGGTTCGAATCCCACCCTCACCGCCAGCCAGCTAGTACTACGAAGACGCCGTCGACCTGCTGGCAAGGGGCGCGGCGGCGATGAAGCGAATGAATCGCAACGAGGAGTTCGCCGGCAACCTGGAAGCCCTGCGCGTGAAGTACAAGATCAAGCGCAACTTCATCAAGCTCCTGGGCCAGAAGGAGAAATCTCTTTACCTCTCCTGAGTTCCTTCACTCACTGGCCAGAACCGGCTGGTGCAAGGACGCGGGGATGGAGTACAGAAATGCCGGGGTATCTCGCGAAATCGCGGTCGTTGAGCGTGAGCAGGCGCGAGACTCCGTGTGCCAGCATCGCGGCGACAAGCCGGGCATCGTGTACCTGGACGCCCGTTACGGAGTGGGCGACCACCAGGCGACGCCACTCCCGATGAACCCTGGCATCGTCCGGCAAGAGCTGGAATCTGCTTTCAATCAGCGCGGCCCGAGCGTCGGTCTCCGCCGGCGTCAAGCCGAGCCCGTTGTTAGCAAGAGGCCGAGTGCACACATTCCAGAACTCGCTCAGATTCTGCGGGGCGTAACAAAGAGTCTCGCCCTTCTCCGTAAGCGCTCTAACGGCCTGTCGAACCAAGCCGTATTCAGGGTCGTTTGGCTCCACGAAGCGCAGGAGGATATTTGTGTCGATCAGGGTCGTCAACCCGGCCTCAGTCGTGATCCCTGTAGATGCTCTCGCGGCTGAACGCGGACGACGGCAGGTGAGGGAGACCTCGACCCATCTCAGCCAGAGCGTCGAGAGCGGCCTCGATTTCCTGGAGCTTGGCCGGATGCGCGGCCTCGGTTCCGGCGAGGTCCTCGATCACCCTCTGGAGATACGCGTCGAGCGCTACGCCTCTCGCGCGCGCCTGGGCTGCCAGATTCGCCTCGACGTCGGGTTTGAGTTCAAGCCTTACGGTCATGGCCACTTTCATTATCTCATCGATTGGATGCGGCCGATTTCTGGAGGGTTCGAATCCCACCCTCACCGCCAGAATAGTGTAGTGCGTCGCAAGTCATGCGAAGTACGATTGTCCAAGGGCAAACCCTGGGACGGGCACGCAGTTTCGCAACAACGGCGGAATTCGAGCCCGTCCCCGGTTTGCAGCTCGTTCCGATACCCGACGACATTTGCGACGCACCACACTAGCATCGTCCGGCGATTGGATTTGTCCCGACCGGGATGCTGCCGCCGCGGCGACGCCGAATCCAAAACTGCAAGCCTGCCTATGTTCCGCGGCGAATTGAGGTATGTTTGTTTCGATGCGAACCCTCAGAATCCTCCTCGCCGCAGCCGTCCTGACATCTCTGACCGCCGCGACGGCGTTCCCGCAAACGAAACCTCCAACGAACATTCCGCACCTCGAAAAGCGCGGGACAGCTACGCAGTTGATCGTGGACGGCAAACCGTATTTGGTCCTGGGCGCGGAGTTGAACAACTCCAGCGCCTCCAGCATGGAGTACATGCGGCCGCTCTGGCCCCGGATCGCGGCGACCAACCTGAACACGGTGCTGGCAACGGTGTCCTGGGAGTTGCTGGAGCCCGAGGAGGGCCGGTTCGACTTCGGGCTGGTGGACGGTCTGATCCAGGACGCCCGCCGGTACAACCTGCGCCTGATCCTGATCTGGTTCGGGAGCTGGAAGAACGGCAAGTCCACCTACGATCCCACCTGGGTCAAGACAAACCAGGAGCGGTTTCCGCTCATCCAGGACGAGAGGGGCAAGGGGCTGCCGACCTTGACGACCCTGAGCGACGCCAACCGGGATGCCGACGCCCGCGCCTTCGCCGCGCTCATGCGGCACATCCGCGAGGTGGACGGAGAGGCGCACACGGTCATCATGATGCAGGTCGAGAACGAAGTGGGAGTGCTCGGCCCCACGCGCGACCACTCTCCCGTGGCCAACAAGGCGTTCGAGGGCCAGGTGCCGAAGGAGTTCCTGGACTACCTCCAAAGGCACAGAGACACGCTGATTCCCGAGTTGCACAAGCGCTGGGAAGCGGCGGGATTCAAGACATCCGGGAGCTGGGAAGAGGCGTTCGGCGCCGGCATGGAGACCGATGAGTTGTTCATGGCGTGGAACTACGCTCGTTACGTGGGCTACGTCGCGGCGGCCGGCAAAGCCGAGTATCCGTTGCCGATGTTTGTGAATACGTGGCTGCGCCAGGGGAAGGAGAAGCCTAACGAGGACATGCCCGGCGGCTATCCGAGCGGCGGCCCGCTGCCGCAGGTCATGGATGCATGGAGGGCGGGAGGGCCGGCCATCGACATTCTCGCGCCGGACGTCCACGTGCCGAATTACGGCGACTGGTGCGGCTGGTACACGCAATCGGGCAACCCCCTGTTCATCCCCGAGTCGCGCGGGGACGCGCGGGGCGTCGCATGGGCGATCGCCACCGCCGGCAAGTACGATGGCATCGGCTACTCGCCTTTTGGGATCGACCGGCTCGCGAACCCGGACGGCGAGCTGGCCAAGGGCTACCGGGCGCTGTCGCAGGTGGCTCCGCTGATTCTGGAAAGGCAGGGTCTCGGGAAGGTGACTGCGGTGCTGATGGATGGGGAGACGCCGAGATCCAAGGTGCGGCTGGGCGGCTACACGATCGAGGCCCGGTTCGCTCTGCGCAGCCAGGACCCGAATGAGCCCCTGGCGCCGCCGGTGGACCGCGTCGCCGGCCTGTTCATCCAACTGGGCCCCGACGACTACCTGATCCTCGGCAGAAGCATGAGCGTCTACTTCGAGCCGGCCACCGACCCAAGCCAGAGCGTTGGACTGGCGACCGTGGAGGAGGGACAGTACGTCGAGGGCCGCTGGGTGGCCGGACGCCGTCTCAACGGCGATGAGACGCCGGAATGGAGGGCGCTGTGGTTCCCGGGAGACCGCTACACCATTCAGAGAGTCAAGCTGTACGGCTACCGCTGAACGGGAAGAACACTCGCCATTCTCGCGTGGCCCTCATTCGGCCTGGTGCGCTCTCCCGCTCGCCAGCCACGGCGGCCAAAGCGCTTGCTTCCGCAGCACACATGCGCCTGGGCCCACCCGGCGCTTGGGCAACGCGGCCGCGGCAGCGGATCGGCCGACCATGGCGCGGGAGCGGCGCCCTGGCCTGTGCCACGGCTGGCGGCTTTGCCGTGGCACAGGCGCTCGGGCGCGATGCACGAAGGGGAGTCCGCGGGAGCCGATCCCGGGGCGATTCCAAGTAGACTGTCTGCATGGGCGACCCTCGCCACCCGAAAGCGCCGCGCGCAGTCCCGTTCCTACTCTTGCCGCTGATGGTCCACGGCGGCGCTCTCGGGCAGAATCCCCTGACCGCCGTCTCGAAACCGCAACCCAACCTGGTTGACAACATCGACCGTCCCCTCCGCTATACCCCGGACGGCCAGGACTTCGTCGATCGAGAACGGCGGCGAGTTCTTCAACCGCCCGCTCTATGGCGGCAACACAGCCTTCCGTGTCGATGCGGGCGACCAGCCCGAGTTCTCGCTCTACCTGCCTGGGCACGGCGGCAATCTGCGCTTCGGGATCAAGACCGCTCGCGGGCGCGAAATGGCTGCACGAGGCCGCCCGCATCGCCGCGCGTTATCGCCCCGGCACGATGCTCTACGAAATCCGCGATCCTCTGCTCGGCGCCGGTGGGGTGCTACACCTGCATGCGATCGCCCTCCACCAGACCGACGGCCTGATCGTCCGGATCGAGGCCAGCGGCCTCACGGCGCCGGTCGAGATCGTCGCGGCCTATGGAGGACTCGATGGAAAACGCGGGGTCCGGGACGGCGACATCGGCACGGAAGCCGTTCCCATCGGGCAGTATTTCCAGCTCAAACCGGCGTCCTGCCAGGACAACGAATTCGCGCTGGGCGCCCTCCTGGCGCGTTCACCCTGCGCGCCAAATCCGCGACGATCGCCGGTCTCATGCCGCCGGGCGCGGTCCTGGCCCTCGCCGACGCCAGCGCATGGACGTCGCTTGACGCTCTCCTCGCATCGGCCAGCCAAACGCCGGAACGCGCCGCGCCTCCCGGTCATCACGGCGCGCATGGCCATACCTGCGGTCTGGCCCGCTCTACTTCGCCCTCCAGCGGATCCCCGATCCCGCCGCGCCCGCCACCGCCGACGAACTCGAGGATTACCGCAACGTCACCGCCGACCGCCCCGGCCTCGATCGCAGAGCGGCGGCGATTCCGCTCGCTTCCGCCTACCGCGGCGGCGACCTTCCGCGTGTCTTCGCCGAAGCCGAGGAGCACTTCCGCGCCCTTCGCTCGCAGATCGCGGTGGAGACTCCCGATGCCTTTATCAACGCCGCCGTCGCCGCGCTCAATGTCGGCGTCGACGCCGTGTGGGACGAGCCCCAGGGCGTGGTCATGCACGGCGCTATCGCCTGGCGCTCGAAGCTGCTGGGCTGGCGCGGCGCCTACGCGCCCGACGCGCTCGGCTGGCACGACCGCGCCCGGCGCCACTTCGCCTACTGGGCCACGCGCCAGAACACCGATCCCATTCCCGGAAAGACTTCCGCCGCCCGACGAAGACTCCAACCTGTCCCGCAGCGAGGCCGCCCTCCACAGCAACGGCGATATTTCGAACAGCCACTACGACATGAACGCCGTGTACATCGACGCGCTGTTCCGTCACCTGCGATGGACCGGCGACCTCGATTTCGCGCGCAACATGTGGCCCGTCATCGAACGCCATCTGGCTTGGGAACGCCGTCTCTTCCGGCGCGAATACGGCCCCGAGAAACTTCCCCTCTACGAAGCCTACGCCGTCATCTGGGCCAGCGACGACCTGCGAGTACAACGGCGGCGGCGCGACGCACGCGAGCGCCTACAACTACTTCCACAACAGGGAGGCCGCCCGCCTGGCGCGCCTCCTCGGCCAGGACCCCACTCCGTACGAAGAGGAAGCGGCTCTCATCGCCCGCGCGATGCGCGAATTCCTGTGGATGCCCGACCGCGGCATGTTCGGCGAATTCAGGGACTACCTCGGGCTGCAGCGCCTGCATCCCAGCGCCGCCCTGTGGAGCTTCTACCACACGATGGACGCGGAGCTGGCGACTCCGGCCGAGGCGCGCCAGATGGCCGATTACGTCGACACTTACATGCCGCACTTGCCCGTGCGGGGCCCCGGCGTCCCAACCGACGACAGTTACTACGTCCTCGCGACCACGGACTGGATGCCCTACTCGTGGTCGATCAACAACGTGGTCATGGGCGAGAACATGCACACCGCTCTGGGCTTGTGGCAGGCCGGCCGAGCCGGCGAAGCCTTCCGCATCGCCAAGAGCGCGCTCCTCGCCAGCATGTTCATGGGCATCTGCCCGGGCAACGTCGGCACGCTGAACTATCTGGACGTCTACCGCCGGGAAGCGCAGCGCGACTTTGCCGACGGAGGCGGCGTTACCTCGCGTGCCATCGTGGAGGGACTCTTCGGCCTCCGGCCCGACGTCCTCGGCGGCGAGTTGCTCATCGTGCCCGGCCTCCCCGCGGACTGGGACCGCGCGTCGCTGCGCCACCCCGATGCCAGCATCGTCTTTAAGCGCGGCGGCGCCACCGAAATGTATCTCATCGAGCAGCGCTTCGCCAAGCCGCTGTCACTGCGCCTGCGGCTCCCCGGTCGCGGCGATGAGCCGATTGTGACCGTCGATGGCCGCGCCGTCGCCCCCCGGCCGATTCCGGGCGCCGAACCCGCTTCCCGCTTCGAGATTCAAAGTCCCGCCGCGCCGAAGTATATGGTGGTCATCCGCTGGAAGCAGGCTGCGCCACCGGTGCTACCGCGCGCGCGCTCCACGACCGGCGCTTGCGCCGCGCGACACGCCCAGAATGGTCACGGGAACCGCCTCGGTCGTGGATCTCGCGGCGCACTTCAACGACCGCGTCACGCAGATATTCAAAAACGAATACCGCTCGCCCCGTTCCCCCTTCGTTTCACTCGCCATTCCGAAACAAGGCATCGGGGCTTGGGCCGGGCACGTGAACGCGACCGCGGACATCGACGACGCCGGTCTCCGCGCTCTCGCCCGCGCCGGCCACGACCGCATCACGCTCCCCAACGGCGTCCCCCTCGCGACGCCGGGCGAGAGTGAAGCCCGGAACGCGATCTTCGTGTCCCAGTGGGACAACTACCCAAGGGAGGCTCACTGTGCTGTTGTCCGGCAAGGCTCGAGGAATTGTCTTCCTGCTGGCCGGCTCGACGAACCACATGCAGAGCCGTTTCGAGAACGGTGAGCTGGCAGTGACCTATGCCGATGGCTCGGTCAGCAGACTCAGCCTCGAAAACCCCACCAACTGGTGGCCCATCGACCAGGACTACTTCATCGACGATTTTCAGTTCCGGCGTCCGGAGCCCATTCCCATCCGCGTCGATCTGAAGACCGGGAAGATTCGCGTGCTCGATGTGGCCGATTTCAAGGGCCGCGGCGGTCCCGTTCCCGGCGGCGCGGCGACGGTGCTCGATCTCCCGCTCGAACCAGGCAAAGAATTGAAGTCGCTCACCGTGCGCGCCCTCGCCAACGAAGTCGTGATCGGGCTGATGGCCGCGACCCTCGTCCGTTGATCCCTCAGCGATACCGGTACAGCTTCACGCGCTGAATGGTGGGGCCGTCGGCACCGAAGCGCAGACCGCTGCCGGACTGGTTCGCCGCTGCGGCCTTCGCCTGGTCATACTCCAGCACGCAATCGTCCCCGGCCAGCAGACGTGTCGCCAGCCACTCGCCATTTTCAAAACGTCCCGCCTCCACTCTGGCGAGCCCGGCGATGGGCGGCCCCGGCGTGGTGGGAAGAAAGGTAATCTGAACATCGGTGCCGGCCACATAAAACTCGTCCGGCCCGGCAGCGATGACCATCGCGTACCCCACCTCTGGAATGACGTTGGGAGCACGGCGATTTCGTCTGAGATTGACGTTCACTTTGTAGCCGCCCAGCTCGATGTCGCTCATCTGGAGGCCCTTGTTGAGCCAGGCCGCCCCGATCGTGCCCGTCGCCTGGTGCTCCAGGATCAAGGGGCTGAGCTGAGCGAGAACCCTGTAGGCTCTGGGAAACGGCTGGCTCTCGACTTCCGCCGGCATTCCCGGATCGACACCGGTATCGGGCCGGAAACCGACCAGCCGCGTGGGCT
Organism: Bryobacterales bacterium; assembly: GCA_963710565.1. Classification (GTDB taxonomy): domain Bacteria; phylum Acidobacteriota; class Terriglobia; order Bryobacterales; family Bryobacteraceae; genus DASWZN01. The sequence continues at coordinate 90,859 of CAVQAN010000007.1, forward strand.
GATCGATCCCCATGGGCGAGTAGCCTACGGCGTTGCGCTGCCCGATGGCGTAGAAAGCGTTGGCCGCACCCGCCGCGGTTCCGGAAGACTCCGGAATGAAGAGCGGGTTGCCGCTGCGGCTGTATCGGGTGGCCAGTTCGTTGAAGTTCGGCAGGTAAATATCCGGCGACAGCATGTCGATCTGCGGACCGCCGGCCCGCCAGATATCGTGCATGTGATCCTGCGGCCCGCCGCTCGGATAGTCGCCCGGTCCATGGTCCTCCGGCTGGACGATCCACGCATTGACGTACATCGGGACGGGATATTCGGCCTTGCCGGCCTCCGCCACCTTGCCGACATAGCGCGAGTAGTTCCACGCCATGAAGACTTCGTCGGCCCGGCCGGGGCCGGCGCCGAAGACCTGCTCCCAGGTCCCGGAGGTCCTGGAACCGGCCTCCTCCCACACTTTGCGCGTCTCAGGCAGCAGGGAATCTCTGTGCGCCACGAGGTAGCCGGTCAGTTCCTTCGGAACCGGCCTGGCAAAAGCCTCGTTTGCCGGCGCGGACCGGTCACGGGAGTCGCCAATCAGACCGACCTCATTCTCCAGTTGGACCATGATGGTCGTGCGATCGGCCGCATCGCCTTCCTTGATATGCCGCATGAAGGCGGCGAAGGCCTTCGCATCCGCGTCCCGGTTGGCGGCGCTCAGAGTGGACAGAACTTCCACCGTCCTGGCGCCCGCGAGTTGCGCGCGCGGGAAACGGTCCTGGTTCGACACGACCCAGACCGGAGCGAAGTTCGTGAGCCCGTTCTTCCAGCTCCCGAACCAGAGCCACGCGATGCGCATCTTGTTGGCCCGTGCGTCGCGGATGACGTTATCCGCGAAAGTGAAGTCGAACTTGCCCTCTTCAGGCTCGATCCAGGCCCAAGCGATCGGGGCCAGGACGGTATTGAGGCCCACCTTCGCCAGATGCGGCCACGTCGCCTTCATGTGCTCAGGGCTGGAGGCGGCGGTGTTGGTCGAGCTCGCCGGCCAGGGCCAGGAACGGCTTGCCGTCGACGATGAGCTGAGTGGCGGCGCCTCTCTTCTCGAGGTGGGCAATGGGAGGGCCGGTCTGAGAGCAGGCGGCCGTCGTCATCAGAGCCAGCGCGCCAAGCCGGGCGAGGGCAATACTCGAGATAAGGGTCATATGCTCTTGGGCATTGTACTGTATTCGTACGACGCCCATTGCCGTAGAACTGGGGGTTGTGCGGGTGCTGGGGCCAGCCCGTTTTACTGCTGGGACGAGTACTGGGCCTGGGGCGGCTTCAACTGGATCTCGACGGTCTTCTCGGGCTCGGTCACTTCGAAGGTCTGGCCGAAGGTCTGGTAGTCCTTGGCGATCACCTGGATCCGGATGCTGCCCTGGGGAAGCTCGGGGATCTTCGCCACGCCTTCCTGGTTGGTCCGGACCTCCCAGCTCGTGATCACCTTCTTGCCCAGCTTCGCGACCGAACGCGAGCCGGCGAAACGCACCACCACGCTGGCGCGCTCGATGGGCTTGCCGGCGAGGTTCTTGACCTCGATGCGCAGTTTGGTCATGGGCGGGTCAGCCGCGAGAGCGGTAGCCACGAGACCGAACAGGAGGGCGAGGAGAGCGAAGGTGCGCATATCGCTCCAATTATCGCAGAAGCGGCAGGGGCGGCCCCGGACGCTCACGCGCGCGGCTGGGCGTCAACCAAAAACCGCTGGGGCCGGCCCGCGGCCTCGCACAGCGCCTCGGCCGCGAGGTATCCGCTGCGGACGGCGCCCTCCATGGTGGCCGGCCAGAGGGTTCGCGTCCAGTCTCCCGCCAGAAACAGGTTCGGAATCGCGGTCCGCGCGGGCGGGCGCAGCGCCTCCAGGCCGGGGCGCGCGGAAAAGGTCGCCCGGACCTCTTTCACCACGTGCGCTTTCACCAGGCGGGCCTCGCGCGCGGCGGGGAAGAACTCGCGCAGTTCGCCCAGCGCCAGTTCGAGAATCGCCTCGCGGCGCATCTCAAGGAGGCTGCGGGAGGCGCTCACTACGAGCTGGATATACCGGCCTTCGCCCTTGTTGAAGGCCCACTGAATGGTGCGATCGAGCAGCGTGGCGTGCGGCACGTCCATCACCGGGCGGTCGAACCAGAGGTGGATTCCGGTGATGGGAGAGTGCTCGAACGCGCTCAGGTCGAGGCCGAGCGCGGGCGCGACCGCGGGCACGCGCTCGAACGGCAGGGCGCAGACGTAGTAGTCGGCGGCGTGTGTCTCACCCCCTGCCAGGGCCCCGGCCACGCGCCCGCCTTGGACCGCGAAGCAGTCCACAGGCGTCCTGAAGTGCAGGGTGGCGTTGGGCAGGGCGCGGGCGGCGTACAACTCGCCCAGCGGCACCGACGCCAGGCCCATCCGCGATGCGTCCGGACTCGCCAGGAAGCCCTGCCAGAAGACCTGGAAGCCGTGCCCGGCCGCCATGCGACCCAGGTCCTCGTTGATCGCGCTGACCAGGACCTGCTGCCAGAACCGGCCGATGGCGCGCGGCGTCTGGCGTTTCTCGCGGAGCCAGTCGAGCATGGTAATGCGGTCGAGGTCGTCGCGCCGGCCGTGCTCGCGCTCGAGCGCACGGAGGCCGCGCGCCACGGCCAGCTTGTCCCGCGCGCCCAGAAAATGGAGCCCCGCAAAGGAGCCGAGAAAGTGCAGCGGAGCGGGCAGCGATCCCGCACGCAGCAGCGAGACGCGCCCGCCCGGCTCGACGAAACGGACCTCGCGGAAAAACCGGATGCGGTCGCGCACGCCCAGCCGGCCGTAAAGGTCCGAGCAGATTCGTGAAGCAGGCCAGCAGGACGTGCTGGCAGTTGTCGATGACCTCGGAACCCTCCGCCGAAGGCAACGCGTAGGAGGTTGCGCGGCCGCCCAGAAAGGCGCGCGCTTCAAACAGATCGACGTCGAAACCGGCGCCACCGAGCGCGGCCGCGGCGGCAGAGTCCGGCCAGGCCGCCTCCGGCAATCAGGACGCGGGGCATGGCCGCACGCGCCCGTACAGGCGGACCACGTTTTCCATCAGGCGCAGGCCGCAGTCGTCCGCCAGCGTCAGCATGGACTCGGGATGGAACTGCACCGCCTCCATGGGCAGTTCGCGATGACGCACGCCCATGATCACGCCGTCTTCGGTCTCCGCCGTGACTTCGAGACAAGTCGGGAACGTCGCCTTCTGCGCGAACAGCGAGTGGTAGCGGCCCACGGTGAACGGCTGCGGCAGGCCCTCGAACACGCCCACGCCGCGGTGCACAACCAGCGACGGCTTGCCGTGCATCGGGTAGTCGAGCACGCCGAGCGTGCCGCCGAAGGCCTCCACCATTCCCTGCAATCCGAGGCACACGCCGAACACCGGGATTCCGTTGCGCGCCGCGTAGCGCACCAGGTCCGGAACGCCGAACTCCTCCGGTCTTCCCGGGCCGGGCGAAGCCAGAATGATGGACGGTGCGATGCGCTCGATCAGATCGAGCGGGAATCCTGCGCGGTAGGTGACCACCTCGGCGCCGGTCTGCCGCGCATAGTTGGCGAGCGTGTGAATGAAGCAGTCGTCGTTGTCCACGAGGAGCAGACGCACGCCCTTGCCCACCTGCGCCCCCGCCGCCGGCGCCGTTTTCGCCTGCGGCCGGCCCTGCAAGGCGCGGAAGAAGCCCGTCGCCTTGATCCGCGTCTCCTGCTCTTCAAGCTCGGGAACCGAGTCGTAGAGAATCGTGGCGCCCACGGATAGTGGGCGACGCCGTCGCGCAGGTGGGCCGTGCGGATGGTGATGCCGGTATTGATGTCGCCGTTGAGCGAGAGCATGCCGACCGCGCCGCCGTACCAGCCGCGCGCGTCCTTCTCCAGGTTCTCGAGAGCCTGCGCCGCCGCTTTCTTGGGCGCGCCGATGACGGTGACAGCCCACATGTGGCTCAGGAACGCATCCAGCGAATCGAAGCCCGGCTTGAGCCGCCCTTCCACGTGATCCACGGTGTGGAACAGGCCCGCGTAGGCTTCGATGAGCCGGCGGCCCGAGCACCGTCACCGAGCCGGGCACCGAGACGCGCGACTTGTCGTTCCGGTCCACGTCCGTGCACATGGTCAGCTCGGACTCGTCCTTGGTCGAGTTGAGCAGTTCGCGGATGCTCTCGGCGTCGTGAATCGGATCGCCGGTGCGCCGCGCGGTGCCCGAGATGGGGCAGGTCTCGACGCGGCCGCCTTCGACGCGGACGAACATCTCGATCGACGCGCCCACCAGTTGCTCGTCGCCGAATTGCAGCAGGAACTCGTACGGGCTGGGGCTGTGGAGCTGCATGCGGCGGAACAGCTCGGAGGGCGGGTCGCGAGTAGGGTGTGCGGAAGGTGCGGCGCAGAACCACTTCGTAGTAGTCGCCGCGGCGCATTCCCTCGCGCAGCGGTCTCCACCTTGGCCGCATACTCCTCGGCCGTGTGGTCGGAGACGGGCTCGCCGGTTTCGCCGAGGCGGGGAGGCGGGGCGACCGGCGCGCCTGACCGTTCGACGCCCGCCGTGGCGAGGTCCTTGTACTCGAAGTCGTATTCGTAGCGCTCGATCTGCTCCTTCTTGCGATCCATGTAGAAGATGTCGTCGCACAGGAGCAGGTGCAGGTCCTTGACGCCGTTACGCGGCAGCTTCAAATCGATCGGATCGAACTGGAACAGCAGATCGTAGCCAAAGGCGCCCACCAGCGCCAGCCGGCTGTCCTTTTCGGAGCGGAACTCCTCGGTCAGCGCGCGCAGAATGGAAAACGCCGAGGGCTGCTTGCTGCGCTCTTCTTCCGGGAACAGGGCCGGCAGAGGCTTCAAGCGGCCGCGGAGCGCGCCCCCGTCGAGCGCCAGCGACTCCCAGTGGGGGTGCGGTCCCAGCACGTCGAGCAGCATCCGGTTGAGTATTTCGCCGCGCTCATTCAGCGGGCGGAATTCCATGGCCCGCCCGCAGGCTACGATCTCCAGCAGCGGCCGCGTGGAGGCGATATCCCAGCGCGAGTAGCGCCCCGGATACTCGTATCCGGAGGAGAGGTAGAAGCCGCGCCGGCTGTCGAGCTCGCGCAGCAGGTGCTTCAGACCTTTCCTGTACGGGGCCTTGGAGAGGGTCCGCGTGACAACAATCCCGCCGCGTGTAGAATACCTGAGTTGCCGCATGACGCCCTGGGGTAATGTCCAGGATAGCGCAGCGGTTCCCGTGGCGCACCCCTCTCCAAAGGCACCAGCGCACCGTGGCCGCGCTCGTGCGAGCGTGGGAATCGGCCTGGGGCTACCTCAGGCCCGCTCGGGAGAGCATCGCCAGGAACTGCCCCATGGTCCGCATGTCGATGGCGGTGGCCACCAGCCTGCCGTCGTGGTCGTAGACGAAGCTTTTCGGGATCCCTTCCGCGCCGAACAGCTTGCCGACCTTGCCGTCCGGGTCAAGCAGGACCGGATATCTGACGCCGTGTTCCTTGACGAACGCCGCGACCTTGCCGGCGTCCTCGTCGGAGATGGCGAGGACGACGAAACCCTCTTGTTGAAAACGCGAGTAGAGCGCGCCCAGATCCGGTACTTCCTTGCGGCAGGGAGGGCACCAGGTGGCCCAGAAATTGACCAGCACCACCTTGCCGCGCAGACCGCTCAGCCTCCATTCCTTCCCGCTCAGGTCCCTTAACTCAAAATCCGCCGAAGCGCGGCGGCGGTCCAGTTCTTCGATCTGCGCGAGCGCCGCGGCCAGGGGCGGCGCCTCCAGGGGGACCTCCACCCGCTCGTAACGGATGAGTTGCGCCAGGGTCCGGTACGGCATCGCCGGTTCGCCTTTCTCATCCGGGGCCGGCCGCTCGCGCAGAGTCTCGGCCAACGTGGTGGCCACTTCCTGGAGCGTCTGCCGCCCGAAGTCCCCCTCCGTGGCCAGATTGGCCAAGCCCTCGGCCAGGCGAAGTTTGTTCGGCGCCGGCGGCAACCGGCGTATCTGCTCCGCCAACTGCCTGGTGACCTCGCCGCGCGCCTCGTCGGACAGTTGCCGCAACCCGCGCAGCCGGTCGGCGATGGGGCGCTCCTCCGCGTTCCAGGCCGGTTGCACCTGCGCGACCGCCGCCGCCAGGACGGCCACGAACAAAAGAGCCACCTTCACGCTTGCCTCCTCGAGCGGACCACAGAACGTGGCCGCACCGCGCTCAGTCTAGCACCGTTCTCCCGATCGCCACCCTTCGTCTCCAATCCCGGGCCGCTGGTCCGGCGTTCGCACCTCCTGGCCGTTTCCTCGAGACCGCCAGAAAAGGCCGGCTCTATACTCAGTGGGGAAGGACACTCGATGCAAACCATTCCGCGCTTGACCGCGCTCGCGTTGGCGCTGGCCCTCGCCGGCGGCGCTCAAACTCCCACGGGCGGCGACGCCCTCTCGCGCCTGCCCGCCGGCCTTCAGGTGAAAGACGACGGTCCGCGCACCTACCGGTTCACCTGCGATTACTACTCCCTGGACGTCAAAGGCAATCCGGCAGGTCCGACCCAGCGAATCGCCGGCGACTACACCCGCGGCCTGCCGGACGACAAAGTCCGGTGGAGCAACGTCACGTCAAACGGCCAGAAGCGCGAGTTCATGGAAGGACTCACTTACCGCCTCGCCGACCGAGGGAACAGTGCCAAGGCCGACTTCTTTCGGGGCTTCCCGCCGATGGCCTTCAACGAACGGAACCTGGTCTGGGATACGGAGATGTTCGAGTCTTTCGCCCAGGACCACTTCGACAAGCTCAGCCTGAACGTGCCCTACCGCATGGAACCCTCGACCGATGCGCTTGGCGGCGCCGGCGAGTTCGAAAACAAGAGCGTCGAGCTGACCTGGGTGGGCGTCTCGAAGCGCAACGGCCAGCCATGCGCGCTCATCGGCTACAACGCCTTCTTCAACAAGTTCAACCTCAAGACCCAGGGCCTCGATCTGGCCGGGCGCAGCCACTATTGGGGCCTGATCTGGGTGTCTCTCGCCACCAAGCAGATCGAATACGCAACGCTCTACGAGGACGTCCTGGGCGAGATGAAGCTCGGCGCCGGGACCCAACTGGCCCCGCACATGGTGAACGTCTTCCGCACGGGCACCTTCGAACGGGTAACGGAAAGATAGCGCCAGCGCGGAACCTCGCAACCGCGCCCTCGCCCCCGCCGCCCGATACAATGAAATGACGTCATGATCAATACCCTGTTCGGCTCGATCCCCGCGCAGCCGTCGCTGCTCGACCGCCTGAAGAGCGGCATCGCGAAGACGCGCACCGGGCTGGTCTCGCATCTGGAGACCGCGCTCGCCGGCCGCAAGGAAATCGACGCCGATCTGCTGGAGGAACTCGAATACACGCTGGTTAGCGCCGATATCGGCGTCCGCACCACCGGCGAGATCCTGGAACTCATCCGCCAGCGCGTGGACCGCAAGCTGATCAACGACGCGGCGGAGTTGAAGCAGCTCATCCGCCACCATTTGGTCGAGGTCCTGGAGGCCACCGAACGGGCGCTGCCGCGCGTCACCGAGCCTCCCGCCGTGGTGCTCGTGGTCGGCGTCAACGGTACCGGGAAGACCACCACCATCGGCAAGCTGGCGCGCCTGTACCGCTCACAGGGTCATGGAGTGCTGCTGTGCGCCGCCGACACGTTTCGCGCCGCCGCCATCGAGCAGCTCCAGATCTGGGGCGAGCGCACCGGAACCGAGGTCATCCACCAGAAGCCCGGGGCCGACCCCAGCGCCGTCCTCTTCGACGCCCTGCAATCCGGCCGCTCCCACAAGATCGACTACGTGATCGTGGACACCGCCGGCCGCCTGCACACGAAAGCGAACCTCATGGCGGAGCTCGACAAGATGCGCCGCACGGCGGCCCGGCTCATTCCCGGCGCGCCGCACGAGGTGCTGCTGGTCATGGACGCCACGACCGGCCAGAACGGCCTGGAGCAGGCGCGGCGCTTCACGGAAACCTCCGGCGTCACGGGCATCGTGCTCACCAAGCTGGACGGCACCGCCAAGGGCGGCGTGGTCATTCCCATCGCCCGCGAGCTGAACCTGCCCATCCGCTTCGTGGGCGTGGGCGAGAAGCCCGAGGACCTGCTGCCCTTCGAGGCGGACAAGTTCGTGGCATCCTTGTTTGAAGGATGACCTCCGACACCATGCGCCAGGCGCTTGACCTGGCGCGGCAAGGCGAGGGCCTCACCAGCCCCAATCCCACCGTCGGCGCCGTTCTCGTCCTGGGGGACGAGGTAGTCGGCTCCGGCTTCCACACTTACGCCGGGAAGAAGCACGCCGAGATCCTGGCCCTCGATCAGGCGGGCGGGAAGGCGCGGGGCGCCACGCTGTACGTCACACTCGAGCCGTGCTGCCACCAGGGCCGGACTCCGCCTTGTACGGACGCGATCGCCGCCGCCGGCGTCCGCCGCGTCGTGGCCGCGGTGCCGGACCCCAACCCGCGCGTTTCCGGGGAAGGCTTCCGCCGCCTGCGCGCGGCCGGCGTCGAAGTCGAACTGGCTCCCGAGCACGCCCGCGAGGCCGAGAAGCTCAACGAGGCCTTCTTCCACTTCATGCGGACCGGCCGGCCGCTGGTCACGCTCAAGGCGGCCCTGACGCTGGATGGCAAGATCGCCGCGCCTGTGGACAACCGCGGCTGGATCACCAGCGAGAAGGCGCGCGCCCACGTCCAGCACCTGCGCCACACCCACGACGCCATTCTCACCGGCATCGGCACCGTGCTGGCGGACGATTGTCTGCTCACCGACCGCACGGGCCTGCCCCGCAGCCGGCCGCTTTTGCGGATTGTCGCCGATTCGCAGTTGCGCCTGCCGCCGCAATCGAGGATGGTGGAGACCGCGCGGGGAGACGTGCTGGCCGCGACTACGTCGGCCGCGCACGCCGACCGGAAGCGCGCTCTGGAAGCCCGCGGCGTGAAGGTGATCGTCGTGAATGGCGCAGGCGGCCGCGTGGACCTGCACGGGTTGGTCGAGCACCTGGGCCGCGAGTCCTATCTCTCGCTGATGATCGAGGCGGGGAGCAAGGTGAATTGGGCCGTGCTCCAGAGCGGCGTGGCCGACAAAATCTTCTTCTACTACGCTCCCAAGATCCTGGGAGGCCTTCAATCGCTGCCGGTGGTCGGCGGCGCCGGGCGCGGCAGCCGCAAGGAAGCCATCCAGTTCCGCGACCTGGTCGTGGGGCCCATCGGCGAGCCGGATGAATTCGCCGTTGAGGCCTGGCTGGTCAAGGAGACCTGAGCCATGTTCACCGGCATCATCGAGGAGACCGGCTCTGTCGCGCGTGTCGAGGTGCTTGCCGCGGGGGCGCGGCTCGAAATCCGCTGCCGCGCCGTGCTCGCGGATGCAACCGCCGGCGCCAGCATCGCGGTCAACGGCGTCTGCCTCACCGCTGTGAGTTTCACGGGCACGAGTTTCTCCGCCGATGTGTCGCCGGAAACGCTGCGCCGCAGCAACCTGGGCGCGCTCGACGCCGGATCGCCGGTGAACCTGGAGCGGCCGCTCTCGCCCTCGGGCCGGCTCGGCGGGCATCTGGTCCAAGGCCACGTCGACGGCACGGGCGAATTCCTCGCGCTCGATTCCGTGGGCGAAGGAAACTGGTGGCTGACGGTGCGCATTCCCGACGAATTGGACCGCTACGTGGTCGAGAAAGGCTCCATCGCCATCGACGGCGTCAGCCTCACGGTGGCCTCGATCGAAGCGGGGGTGGTCGCGGCCACCATCGTCCCGCACACCTACGCTTCGACCGCGCTGGGCTCCCATCGCCGCGGCGACCAGGTGAACATCGAGTGCGACATACTGGCCAAGTACGTCGAGAAACTACTCGGGAATCTGAAGCAGCCGAAATCCGCATTGACGATGGAAAAGCTCCGCGAGCTGGGTTACTGACGGGGGGCGGCGGTCAGCCATCGGTTGTGGCGCGGCCCGCACCCGGCAACGCCGGCCGGCATCGCGGCCGATGGCCGAAAGCCGGGATACGGCCACGCCTCGCCGGCATCCCCGCGGCCGCCGGCTGCCTACCATCCGGGTGCCCCGGGCAAGTCCGGACCGCGGTTCTGTCGCGGACCGCGAAGGACTTTCCGATGGCCGGCATGCCAGAATATACGGGTGGGTTGTCATCGCCGGGGCTCGATTGCGCCCCTCCTCTCGCGTGCGCGCAACCTCCGCCCATGACTGCACTACATACCGGCGAACAGCTCGACCACTACCGCATCGAAGAACTGGTGGCGCGCAGCGGCATGGCCTCCATCTTCAGAGCCACCGACACGCGCACCGGACGCCAGGTGGCCATCAAGATCCCGCATCCGGAAATGGAAGCCGATCCCGTCCTTTTCGACCGCTTCAAGCGCGAGGAGGAGGTGGGCCAGGCCCTGGACCACCCCGGCGTTATGAAAGTCCTCTCCGACGACTCCCGCAGTTCCCTTTACATGGTGATGGAGTGGGTGAACGGCCGGCTGCTCCGCCACATCCTCCGGGAACTGAGGCCGCTGCCGCCGGAGCGGGCCCTGCGCATCGCCATCGCCGTCTGCGATGCCCTGGACTACATCCATCGCAACGGCGTCGTGCACCGCGACCTGAAGCCGGAGAACATCATGGTCGACGGCCGGGGACAACATCAAGCTGATCGACTTCGGCATCGCCGGCAAGACCGGCTCGCGGCGCCTCACCTTCGGGAAGCTCTCGCAGGTAATGGGGACGCCCGACTACATCTCGCCGGAGCAGGTGCAAGGGAAGCGCGGCGATGGCCGCAGCGACATCTACTCGCTGGGCGTGATGCTCTACGAGATGCTGACCGGCGAGACCCCGTTTACCGGCGCCAATCCGCTCCTCGTCATGAACGACCGGCTGGTCAACAACCCCATCCCGCCGCGCGAGCACAACCCGGCGATTTCGCCGGAGCTCCAGGAGGTCATTTACCGTGCCATCGAGCGCGAGCCGCAGAACCGCTACTCCACGGCGAACGAGTTTGCCTGGGATCTGGAGCATCTGGACCAGGTCGCTGCGGCGGACCGCTCAGAACTGAGGGATTGGAAGGTACGCCGGACGCCCTGGCTGAAGAGGATTCTCTTCTACGTGGCGATGGCGCTGATTCCGATCGTCGTTTTCGGCCTGATCATTCTGGCGATCCGGCACGCCAAGTGAGGGCCGCCTCCCTCTCCTCAGTCCCCCGTGCAGGCCGAGAGCAACTGCCGCTTCAGCGTCCCCTGCATTTCGGGCGGACAGCTTCCTGCCGTCTTTGGCTACGTAAAACACGTCGATCGCCCGATGGCCCTTCGTGTCGATGAGCACGGTATCGATGTTGCACGCGTTCGAGGAAAAGGCGGTCGCCAGGCTGTACAGGAGTCCGATCCGGTCCTCCGCCACAATCTCGACCAGCGTCGCCGTTTCGTGCGCCTCGGAATCGAACTGGATCTGCGGCTCGATGAGGCGTCTTTCAGGCCGCGGGCTCGGCCGGTTGCGGAACAGCCGCCTGGCATCCGTCTTTCCGAGAGCGATGCGCCCCATCAGATCCTGCAAACGCTCGGCCTCGGGCGGGTTCAACTCGAACGTGCGCTTCGGGTCGGTGAAAGTGAACGTATCGAGAATGACGCCTTGCGAGTTTGAAAACGCCTCCGCCTTCACGATGTTCAGGCCAAAGCTGGAGATCGCGCCGGCAAACGATGCGAAGAGCGACGGCCGGTCCTGCGCGACCACGGTCAGCTTGTAGGCGCCCTCCATCGGTTCCAGTTCGACCGCCACGCCCGTCGGCCGGCTGAGCTCATAGAGCCGCGTATGCGCCGCAATCTCCTCGGCCGTGTGCGCGCGCAGGTATCGGGTGGGGAAGCCCTTGATGAACTCCGCGCTTTCGGGGAGCGTCGCGGGGAGCTCCTGGATGCGGTCGGTCTCGAGCTCGCGCGTCAGCCCGCGGCAGGTCGCGTCATAGGTCCGCCCGAGCTGATCGAGCCGCCAGGGGATCGTGGCTTCCGAAGAGCCGCCGCGATTCCGGCATAGGTGAGCAGTGCGAGCAGTCTCAGCCGCTCGATGGTCCCGATTCGCTCGGTGAGCCAGCGGACGGTTGCGGGGTCGCCCAGGTCACGGCCGCTGGCGGCATCCGACAGGCTGGTCTGCCGTTCGATGAGGAACGCGACCAGCTCGCGCTCGGGGGCCGGCATCCGGATGCGCGCCGCCGCCTCGCCTCCCGCCGATCCGGTGAAACAGCACCGCAAAGAGCGGCACCGCCCGGTCTTCGATCTCCGAGAGCAGTTGGCTGAACCGCTGCCGCGCGGGGTGCGCGGTTTCCGGCAAATCGCAGACCCGCTCGATCGCCATCAGTGTGTGCTCGTCGATCGTGTAGGCATGATCCGCGTCGTGGGCCACCGCGCCTTCGATGCGGGCCCACTCGGGAAAAACCGACGCCAGCAGGTCCGCCCGCTGGAGAACGCGCAACGCCATCGGCGCGTGGGGCAGGGAGAGGATCGTACGGATGACCGGCCACAGGGGTCGTTCCTGCGCGCAGAAGGCGCTGATCGCCCCCTGGGCGGCCTGGAGGCGTCGCTCCGTGGCGGGCCCCGGCGGAACTCCGTCGCGGGCCACGGACTCGATTACGCCAAATACCGCTTCCGGGTCGGTCGAGAAATCGGCGCCGGAGGCCTGCGGCGCGGTCAGGCCGCTGGAGTCGAGGGCGCGGCACGTTTCCCGGAAGACCGCCCGCGCGTGCCGGAAATACTCGCGCATCCACAGGGAAGGAGCCCGGCCGGCGGCGAACTGCGCGGCGATGGCGGCCTGCGCCGCCAGATCGAGCGCGTTGCGGTTCTCCCTGGCCCGGTAGTGCAGGAAGCAGCGGACGGAAGAGAAGAACGCAGCGGCCTCGTCCAGCGCCGGGGCCGCTTTTACGCGGTCCGGCCAGAGCTTTTCGAGATCCTCTAACAACCGCAAATCCCGCAGCCCTCCCGGAGTCTCCTCCACATCGGGCTCCCGGTGAGAAGGCGTGTCTTGCCACTTCGCGTGGCGCGCGCGGGTTTGCGAAACCACGCGCTGGGCGATGTGCCGTCCCTGCCTCTCGAACAGGCCGGAGAGTTCGCGCTCCAACCTCTCGGCCACGGCGAAATCGCCGGCCAGCGTCCGCCGGTCGATCAGCCTGAGGCCCAGGTCGTTGCCCTGGTCGACCAGCGCCAGGCATTCCGCGATGGTGCAGACTCTCTGGTTGGGACGCACGCCCTTGGCCCACAGCAGCCGGACGAATTCGGCCAGGGCGTCGTTCAGGTCCCGCGGCGGATCGCCTTCTCGAACGATCACGATGTCCGCGTTGGAGTAAGGGAACAACTCGCGCCGGGCGAACCCGCCAGCGGCGAGCATCGTGGCGCTACCCGAAAACAGGCGGGCCAGCGAGCCCTGAAAAGCCTCGATCACCGCTCGCTCGACCGCCTCGGTCAGGGCGCGCTGGACGTCCGCGGCGCGGCCGCTTCCCTGGAAGTTCCGTTCCGTCTCCTGCCACAGGGCGCCCGCTTCCAGGTCCTTGCGGCCCTGCGTCGCCACGTCGTTCGGGTTCGTCTGGCTCAAGTCTTCAGTATCTCCCAGGCGGGGCTTCGGCAGCAGCCCGCGGCCGCCCGGCACGGCTGGAGCGGCTCTCTCCGAACGCGCGCGGTTAATCGCCAGCGGCCCCACAGTCTTCGGCGTCGGACGCGCCGGTGGCCGGCCGCATTCACGGGACCCCGGGCTGTCCGTTCACAGCCGTTGCCGGGCTTACGTTTCAGCCGCGCGGCAAACAGCGGATCTACAACGCGTCCCCGCTGGCGGTGATCGCCAACTGCGCGTGTCTGACGCCCTTGGTGGCGGCCAGCAGGTCGGCGAAGCGCTGAACGTCTCCGGACGCGCCACGCAGCGCGAGCACCTCCATACAATTGTCATGATCGAGGTGGACATGGAGTACGGACACGATCAGGCGGTGATGCTGGTGCTGCAGTTCGGTGAGCTTCTCCTCGAGCAGGCGCACATGGTGGTCGTAGACCACCGTCAGCGAACCCACAACGCGTCCGGCGGGCCGGCTTGAGGACTGCCGCACCAGTTCCGCCCGGATCAGGTCGCGGAAGGCCTCGGACCGGTTGCTGTATCCCCGTTTGCCGATGAGAGCGTCGAACTTGCCCAGAAGGTCGGCGGCGATGGCCACGCCAATGCGGCTCAGGTCGGACATCCGAATCCAAGGTAGCATACGGATTCGCGGCGTCGTAGCACGGCTTTTCCCGGCCGCCGACGGCTTCCGATCGCGCCAGGACCGGCTGCCGCAAGCCGAGCGGAGCCGCGAGTTCTCCTCACGGCGGAGGATCGTGGTGGCGATGAGGGTGGGAGTGGACTTCTCCTGAGGCGTGCGCATGCCTGTGCGCGTGCAGCAAGCCCGTCCGCCGCAGCAGGCCGGCATCTCCGAGCACGGTCGCCGGCGCTCCCTCGGCGACCAGGCGGCCCGCCTGAAACACGAAGCAATCGTCGGCGATTTCGCCCACACTGTCCAGATCGTGAGTGGCGGTGATGACGGTCCGGCCGCTGTCCTTCCAGCCCGCCAGGAGGTCAATCATCTGGCCCTGGCTACGCGGATCGAGCGCCGCCGTTGGCTCGTCGAGGAGGAGCACCTGCGGGTCGAGGATCAGGACGGAAGCGATGGCCACGCGCTTCTTCTCGCCTCCCGAGAGCCGGTGCGGCGGCCGGTCCTTGAGATGCGCGATGTTCAGGTCGTCCAACGTCCGGGCCACTCGTTCGCGAATCAGGTCCCGGGACCAGCGCAACTGCAACGGTCCAAACGCGAGTTCGTCGAAGACCGTCGGATTGAACAACTGCACATTGGGATCCTGGAACACCATGCCAACGCGGCGGCGGAAGTCGAACCAGAACGTGTCATCCCGGAGACGCTGTTCGTTCAACGTCTCTCCGCAAAACCGAACGGTGCCTGCCGCCGCGAAGCAGAGGCCGTCGAGAAGACGCAGGAGCGTGGATTTCCCCGAGCCGTTTGCCCCCAGCAGGGCGACCCTTTGCCCGGGGCGAACCGCCAGACTTACGGCGTCGAGCGCGAGCACGTGCTCGTAGCTGTAACTGACACCCTCGATCTCGAAGACCGGCGCCGGCAATCGCATTCCTCTTTCTAACGCCCCATCCACATGGCGGCCGCTGCCAGAGCGAAGAAGAGCGCCAGCCAACCCCAATCGCGGCGCCACATCTCGAACTCGTCGAGCACGTACACTTCTCCGCGGAAACCGCGCGACTGCATCGCGAGGTACACATCGGCGGAGAGTTGCATGGTCTTGCTCAGCAGCACTCCGGCTGTGGCGACGGCCAGGCGCCGGGCCTGCCTCGCCTCGAGTGTTCCGACCATCCGGCTGCGCCGCGACTCGAACATCTCTTCAGCGGTCGCGATCATGAGGAGAATATAGCGGTAAGTCATGCCCAGGATCGCAACGAGCAAGACCGGAACGCGCAAGACCCGCAGGGCCTTTAGAACATGTGTCCAGGGGGTACAGAGAACCAACAACATGGATAGCGTTGCGGTCGTCTCGACGCGAGAAGTCAAATAGAGGGCGCTCCGCAGCCCCTGTGCCGTCAACGCCCACCCCAGCACCGGCAGCCGCCCGATCGGACGGCCCGGCGTGAGAAAAAGAGCGGGCACTGCAATCGGCCCCGTAAAGGCGAACGCGCCGGCCCATATGCGGATCGCCAGAGTGCGAAGCGGCACCCTTGAAGACAGCGCCAGAATGAAGGCGAGGGCGAACAGAGCTCCGATGATCTCGAGCCGGCGGGAAGCGGCCGTCGCTACGATCAGACTCGAGATCCCCAGCAGCTTGACGCGAGGATCGAGGCCCTGCAGAAGGCCGGCTCGCCGGGCCAGTTCCTCGGATTCGAGCGCATGTCCGAAAGCTCGAAAAAAGCCGTGAACGGATCCGTCAACCGCACGATTCGAACGCACGCTATCCACCCCGCCGGGCCGCAAAGCTCCGTTCCACCACCAGCGCCGCCAGAAGGATCAGGCCCGTTCCAAAGGCCGCGGAAAGGAAATAGCCGAACGAGGAACTGCGCAAGAACGGCGGCGCGTAGGACGGGAAAGGGGCCGTCCAGATGGAGGACAGGCGCTCCAGTCCTCGCGGTACGCCTGCCGGCAGCGCCCGATTCGCGGACACTGCTGCGATCTGGCGGCGGGCGGCGCGGTCGGCGAGATCGTGCGGAGACCACTCACCCCACGCACTCCCGACCGCTAAGATCCCTAGCGGAGTGATCAGCATTAAAACGGTCAAGCCGGCCAGCAAAGGGCGGATGGCCCGCCAGCCAACACCGCCCGCTTCATCTTTCGTGGCCGCGGCTCCCGGCACCGTGGCGTTCAAAAGGGACGGATGGCTGCGCTGCAGCCACGCCACCAATCCCGCCGACAGGATCGACTCGGCCAGGCCGGCGATGGTGAGATGCCCCGCCATCATCGCCGGGACCGCGATCTTCAGCGGGTAGGGCGCATACAGCGGCGCTCCCGACGCATCCCGGAACAACATCGGTTGGATTCCGAACTCGATCGCAGCCAGCAGCGCCGCCACGTTGAGCGAAACGTAGCCGGCCGCGCCGGCGGCAAGCACGCGCCGCCGCGAAGCGATGGCGCACTTTCCGGCAATGGCGCGATAGGTGACGTAGGCGACCAGCGACCCGGCGACCGCCATGTTGAAGCAGTTAGCCCCGAAGGCGGTGATGCCGCCGTCGCCGAAGAAGACCGCCTGAATGAAAAGCGCGATCGAGATCGCGAGAATGGAAGCCCAAGGCCCCAGCACAATGCTGGCGATCGAAACACCCACCGCGTGGCCCGTGGTGCCCCCGGGCAACGGCAGGTTGAACATCATCACGACGAAGGAAAACGCGGCAAACACCGAAAGCAACGGAATCAGTTTCGTGGCGAGCAGCCGCTTCAACCGGCGCAGCGAAACATACCAGAACGGCGCTGAGGCGGCGTACAGCGCCGCGCAGGTCGCCGGACTCAAATAGCCGTCGGGGATGTGCATTTGTCTCGGGGCCGGCCGGACGCCGGTAGTCCAAGTCGTACTACCGTTCTCCAAATCGTAACACGGCCGCGGGTCGCGTCGATTCGGCTTTTCAGCCTGACACAGCTCCGGCGCGCTGAGCATCGGAGGACGGCGAGGCGGGTCGGCAGGCCTACTTCGAAATCATCCCGATCGTCCGCAGCCAGGTCTCCACTAGCCGAGGCCATCGCGTAATCGGGAACTTCGTGGGACGCAGCCCAAAGGCATGCTTGCCTTCCGCGTATAAATGCATTTCTACCGGGACCCCGGCCTTCTTCAGTGCAATGTAGTAAACCAGCGAATTGTTGACATTGTCCACGTCATCGTTCTCGGCCTGCAGCAAGAACGTGGGAGGCGTCTGGCGGGAGACGGGAACATCCGGATTCAACTCGAACTGCTTGTAGGAAATCCAGAGATGCCCCGGATAAAGGGCCACCGCGAAATCCGGACGGCAGCTTTCTTTGTCGGCCGCATCTACGGCCTGATACGAGCGTTTGTCAAAGTGCGTGCTGATCGCTGCCGACAGGTGCCCGCCTGCCGAGAATCCAAGCACGCCGATCTTGTGCGGATCGATATGGTACTCCGCGGCGTGAAAGCGGACCAGCCCCACCGTCCTCTGTGCATCTTCGAGCGCCATCGGAGCTTTCGGATTCACCTGGCAGTTACATCCCCCATCCCACTGCGGCCCCGAGTGCGGAACGCGGTACTTCAAGAGCACACACGTGATCCCCTTTGACGTCAGCCAGTCGCAAACCTCCGTGCCTTCGAGATCGATCGCCAGGACGGAATAGCCTCCGCCAGGAAACACGACTACCGCGGCGCCCGTATTCCCTCCCTGCGGCGAATAGACGGTCATGGTGGGCCGTGAGACGTTGTCGACCTCTCCCGGTTCCGTCGTTTCGGTGTTGGCCGGCGGGCCAAACTGCGCGTCAGGTGCAGTGCCCGGCCATATCGGCACTTGCGCGTGACCCGGCGATGGCTGCCAGCCAGGCTTCTGGGCGAACAGACTGCTCGACGCCAGCGCAACACAGAGAGCAAAGATCGAAGTCCTCATCACAATCCCACAGAGGCAGTATACAGCGAGGCAAACTCCCGCCTGAAGACAGGTCCCGAGAAAGCCGCGGTGTTTGCCGACAGGTCAAGTCCTGGACTTCGCGGCGGTTCACCCGGCCCACGAGTCGCCCCTCCTCGGCACGAATCTGCCGGCCGAGTTTCACGACAGGCATCTGTTGACTCTCAGGAGACGGGCGCGGTAGCTCACACGCCCGGAACTTGGCACACTCGCGTGATACCGCTTGGGGCAGAACTCCTCTATCTGATTGATTCTATGGTGAGCGCGGAAGGAATCGAACCTTCAACCTACTGATTAAGAGTGAAGGCGTGTCAAGTCTTTTCTTTGCACAATCGTGCTTTTTCTTTGGCTTCCGGATCACCTTGGAACAGCGGACGTCGCATTGGACGCACGGAGACGGTCTCAGTGCTGACAAAGCTGCTGACAAGCCGCGTCCCGACCTACCCTTCGCCGCGGGGGGCGCCCGGCGCTGGCGCATCTCAAATGCTGCTACCCAGCATTAGTAAGCGTCAGATGAGCAACTGGGCGTGTGCGATTCTCGCGCTGCAGGGCCCAAGGATCTGGTTCATCTAGCGCCCGAAGAGCCGGGCACGTCACGCGCCGCCTCGAAGGTGCTTGCCAGTGTGCTAGATTCAAGGTCCGGCTATGGCAGCAGACTTCGCCTCAGAGTTCATTAGAGTATCACGCGAGGCCATCGCCAACAAGCACTGGCCAGCCGTTAGGGCGTCCCTCGAAGGTCTCGGATTCGGAACATCTAAGCGACGGGTCAACGCCGCAACGACTGAAGTCCTTGAAGCCACCATGCGCGACATTGAACGCCAGGCCGCTGAGACTCTCGCGGCCTGCTCGGACGACACAACCCCCGCTCCGGAAGACCACGAAGCAGACGCCTGCTCCATCCCGTACATCGTCTTCAGGATCGACTGTACGCTGGCCAAATTGCTCGACTCAATGTGCACGATGGATGAACAGCGGCTCGCAACTCGGCGTTGGGCAGGCGGCCGCTCCAGTACACCGCTAGAGGCTATTATGGAGTTCTCAGCGGCTCTCGCGGACCTAGCAGGTCAACTGTCAGCGATGGCTGGCGACCGTGCTTCCTCTCGCTCTCAGGACTCTCTGCCCTCCTGAATCGGGCTTGAGACCAAGTCGACCCTCCTCTCCACCGCCGACTCCCGTCCCCCTATGTCAAAGACGCCTCGATCACAAACCCAACGACGCCGATGTGCTTCCCGAGCATATGCCGCACGTTCGCATCATGCGCGTCGATGAGAATACCCATCCGGTGAAGCTCCTCCGCAACGCTCTCACCAACAACTCCGGCGCTCCGCAGCTGGGCAAACGCTGCTTTGCCGGCCTCCAGCGGGAGGAATCTGAACTTCATCCCATTCTGCTGCTCGATGTAGCTATATTGTGGTAACAGCCGCTCGCCTTCGAACTGCTGAACGATGTCCGTGACCAACACCCTAGGACGATAGCCTAGCGTCAAGAACATCGCTTTGATCGCCTCAAAGGGGACCCGTCCTCCAATGCAAGTTATCACGCGGCCGCCAGGCTGCAAGCACTCCCTCGCTTCAACCAAAAACCGATAGTGCAAACCAAGCATGAGGCGCTCATATTCCTCAGGGATGGGAGCATACTTCGAATTGTCATAAAAACTGGCAGTCAAAGCACTATGGTCCAGGCTCAGCCCTTTCAGAGCCGGAACATTCGGAAGGTTTTCATAGATCAATTCTACTTTCCGACCCATCCGATGCAGCGCTCCACACAGGTCACTCTCATAGCCAATGACATCCTTACCGGGTCGGACACAACAGTTACGACGGCAGTTCTCTACTGCCATGTGTACAACGTCCAGACGAAGGTCCATAAGGACCAGCAGCGTAGGATCCAGCAGTTCCACCGCCAGCACCGCATCGACCCCAGGCCCACAGCCGACGATGCACACGCTCTCATACGCAGTGGGAGGCTCTCGCACCGCGCGACCCAGAAGACGAAACGCCTCGCGAGTCCTTGGCAGCCATCCACTCAGGAGCTCGCCCTCTGGAAGATACGTGTGATCATCAATCTCAATCAACACTCTGTCCCGCGTTCTGACACGTGGCTTCAAAACGTCAAAAAACGCGCTGCAGTCGATTTGCGGCATAATTAGAGCCTCACCTTTCTCTATCGTGATAAGTCCGCTTGACACCTACGGAGCTGACTCGGCCTATCGGCAGCTTCGTGTTCAACCGACCGAGCCGAGGTCGGGCTTTCAGCATAAGATAGCTCGCCACAAAGACGAGCGCTGACGTAAAGACAATGATGACGGTCGACACCGCAGACACAGTTGGATCAATCTCATAGCGAATACCATCCCATATTCTCTTGGGCAGGGTCACGACCCGCGTGCCTGCCACAAAGAGTGATATGACGGGCTCATCAAATGATGTAATGAAGGCAAAAAGGCACCCCGCAAGTATGCCTGCGCGGATCTGCGGAAGCGTAACCCTGCGGAAGGCCATCAGTGGAGTCGCTCCCAAAGATCTAGCGCACAACTCCAGCGAGTGGTCGACCCCCTGGAGGCTGGCCGACACGCTCAGCACAACGAGCGGAATGGCCATCGCCGTGTGTGACAGAACCAGGGCCGTCCGGGTCTCGATCAACTGCATCCGAGCGAACCACAGAAAGGCCGCCACTGCGGTCACAATCGATGGAACGATCAATGGAATCAGTGTCACTGAAAGTAGCACGTCTGCTGCCCGATTCGGGCACCGCGCGAGGCCAATGGCCGCAGCAGTGCCGACGGACGTTGCCAGCAGCATCACTGGAATGGCGATTTCGATACTCGTTAACAGAGACTCCCGCCAACTCGGGTCCTCAAGCAGGTTCTGATACCACCTTAGTGAGTATGCGGGCGGCGGGAACTGCAGATACCGACTGGCGCTGAACGAAAGCAGAATAATGACAAGAATCGGGGCGACAAGAAACACAGTCACGGCAGCTACGGCCGCCCTTGTGAACAAGCCTAGCCTCACTTTCTCCTCAACTACGACTGTATCCACTGGACTGACCTTTCGACCTTGACAGTGCGACGCACCATGACCACCAAGAGCCCAATGACCAAGAGAAGGACGACGGAAAGCGCGGCTCCGAACCTCCAGTCTAATAGTTGATTCATCTGGATATCTATAAGCATCGAGAACGTTGTTTGCTCGCGGCCGCCGAGCAGCGCCGGCGTTATGAAGTAACCAAACGAAAGGATGAATACCAATGAGCATCCCGCCATTACGCCGCCTGCCGTGAGGGGAGCGAAGACCCGCGCAAACGCCCTCAGGCGACTGGCCCCAAGACTGCGAGCAACAAGAAGCAACTGGTAGTCAATGTTCCGCATGCTGGCATACAGAACCAAAATCATATACGGAAGCATGATGTAACTGATACCGCATACGACACCTAGCATGTTGTACACGAGCGCGAGCGGATGGTGAATGATCCCCAGGCTCATGAGTACCCTGTTGACCACGCCTTCCCGTTGAAGGAGCACAAGCCATGCGTAGCTGCGCACAAGGATGCTGGTCCAGAAAGGTAAGATGACAACTCCGATTGCTGCGTTGACAACCCGCTGGGGTGCCGTCCACATGAAGTAGGCAAATGGATACCCGAGAGCGATGCAGACACCGGTTACGGCCAGTGACATCGTGGCAGTGCGGTACATCACATCGAGATAAACAGATTGGTGAAAGATGCGGAGGTAGTTCTGCGGTGTGAGGATACTCTGGCACAGCAAAAACAGAAGCGGAACGAAGAAGAAGAGGCAGAGATATCCGATCGCTGGGAGAAGCAGTAAGTAACTAGTCCGCTGGCGTCCGAGCAACGCATTGGCGGCTGCTGACGGACCCGACCTTTGGGGTTCAGGTTCCAGTGAGAGCAATCAGATGCTCCTGAGAGTGACCGGATCGATGCCGGTGTTTGACTCCGGGTTCAGCGCTGGACGAGCCATTTGTTCCAGCGTTCTAGGACAACCGACTCATTGTCCGCCCACCACTGCGCATCGAAAACAAACTGCTTGGGGCGGTTCTCGGGAGAAGTCGGGAGGATGGCCCGTGTGGCCGCGTCGAGATTGGCGTACGCCTCCGGCAGCGTTGGGCCGTAATTGATGTACTTCGTTAGCCGGAGTTGAACGTCCGCCCTGCAAGTATACCTGATAAAGTCCATCGCCTCCTTGTAGTGCCTAGCACCTCGTGGAACCACCCATGAGTCTGTGTCAAGTGCTCCTTGGTTCCATTCGACGTCCACTGGCATCTTGTCTTGTGTTGCAGCCGTCCAGATCCGGCCGTTGAACGCAGACACAAATGCGACCTCCTTGTCTGCGAGCAGCTGTGCCGGCTGGTGGCCCGATGACCACCACACCGTGACTGAGGGTGCGATTCTGTCGAGGCTCCGGAAAGCCCGGTCGACGTCCAAGGGATAGAGCTTCTGCATAGGCACACCATCAGCCAGGAGGGCAAACTCAAGCGTGGTCCGGGGGTCCTTCCTTAACGAACGCCCTCCAGGAAACCGCTTCGTGTTCCAGAAATCAGCCCAGGTTGTCGGGTGAGCCTTCCCGGCAGGGTACGTCTGAGCGCTATAGGCCAGAACGGTCGAGTAGAAGTCAAAGGCCACAGAGTAGTCCGTTACGGCACCAGGATAGAATTTAGTTCGATCGATTCCGGTGTAGTCAATTGGAGCCAGGATGCCCTCCCGCGCTCCGCGAATGATGGTTGATGACTCCGCGCCGTTTACAAGGTCCCAGGCGGGCGATCCCGCTGCAACCATGGCTTTGAGCTTCGCGTATTCACCCGACCACTGCGCCTCACGGACCCTGATTCCAGTCTCCTTCTCAAACGGCTCATAGAAGGCCTTCCGCTGCGCTTCCTGAAAGGAGCCGCCGTAGGAGCAAATGGTGAGTTCCCGTACTGCCGCGGTCTGGTCTTGCGAACGGTTGCATGCTGCCGTGCACGCTAACAATGCAGTGAGAAGAAACAGTGCAATCGGTACCTCACGGCTGAACGCTCTACGTGTCATGTTGAGGCCTCCAAGGACGAAACCGAATTCGGCTGTTGAATAGTTAGCACGCGCGTGTCTTCGATCCGCCAATGAAGGCACGTTGACGCGCCGGTCTGCAAGAGAGATCTGGAAGGTGTCATCGTCGACCGCCACACCGTGCCATCGTCCAGCGAGACATCCGTCTGGACCGCACCTCCCAAGTAAATCGACTCAACAACGATCCCCGGAATACTGTTTGCATCCGGGTCGGGAACCCCAACCCGAACTCTCTCCGGGCGGACCATCAGCGTGACCTGCGTTTGCTGACAGAGCCCGTCGATGGATGGGACTCGCAAGGTGGAACTACCCACTTGCACGTCGAAATCATCGTCGCGAACCGAGGTAACCCTTCCGGCCACAATGTTCGCACCACCGAGAGAGCGTGCGACGAACTCGTCGCTCGGTGATTCGTAGAGCTCAAGGGCCGAGCCCGTTTGAACGACTCGGCCTCGGTTGAGGATTGAAATGTGATCAGCGACCCTCATTGCCTCGGTCTGATCGTGCGTAACGAAAACCACGGTCATGTCTAGGGTTCTGTGGAGTCTGCGGATCTCATCCTGCATCCGCTCGCGAAGCCTCCGGTCCAGCGCCGCAAGGGGCTCGTCTAGGAGCAGAACGTCAGGATCAAAGATAAGTGCTCGCGCAAGTGCGACACGTTGCTGCTGTCCTCCGCTGAGTTCGGCGGGCTTACGCTCCTCAAGACCCTCCAGGCCGGTTAGCGCGAACATTCGTTGAACTCTCTCACGCAAGTGCCGCTCGCTGCAACGATGTGCAGCAGTACGGAGCGGAAAAGCCACGTTACCGTGGGCGGTCAGGTGCGGAAACAGGGCGTAGCCCTGCATAACGAGGCCGATGTTGCGCTCTTCGATCGGTACGTCGGTGATGTCAACGCCCCTGACGAACACTCGCCCGGAGGTTGGCACGAGCAGTCCGGCAATCACCTTGAGAAGAGTACTCTTACCGGAACCGCTTGGGCCGAGGACCACATTCAAAGCACCTTCTTCAACGTCCAAGGACGCTCCATCGAGAGCCATTGACGAGCCGTAACGCTTCTCAATCTGTCTCACTTCAAGAAATGTCGCCATCGGTCACACCAGCAGCCACCCCTCAACGCTACAATTCGGTGAGGGCATACATCACCGGCCTGAGGCGATCAAGACCTTGTGCAACCCACAATTCGCCCGATGTTGATCTTAGCTTCTCTGCGGTACTGTTCGCCATTCCTGCCAGCTGCGCAAGACGTTCTGGATTATCTCGGCGCCATTGCCTGATCCCATCCATTAGCGGTTCCTCTGTGAGCCTGATGGAATCGCAGATGTTGTGCAGATACAATCGCAGCATACCCTCCCAAAAACCGTCTCGAAACGGCCATGAATGAGGAGCGGCCACCGAAGCGATCCGGCTCACAAAGTCCTCGGCCAAGCCATCCTCTCTTGGTGCCCTGAGCCCTAGCACGAAGGTGATGCCGGCAATTTCCTCAGTGGTGGCAGAAGCCGAAGTCGCGTCAAGAGGCAGCAGTCTCGTGATGCAAGCATGGTAAAAGGTGGAGAATCTCTGCCCCCATGTGGAATCCTGCTCGGACGAGTCCAATCCTCCTTCATGCGAGGAATCCGCTCCCAACCTTGGCTTCCCGCGGCGCCACAGACGGAGAGCGGTCTCACGGTGCCATGCCGAAGCCCTCGCCTGGAAGTATCGCGAATGATATAGGAGGTTGAACCTAACGCCCTCCCAAAACGGCTCTCCCTCAACCTCTCCCGTAAGGAAACCGCCATTACCTACCCAATCTGTGATCGGATCACAAGCGCCACCCGAGACCCCCCAGCGGTTGTGCCAAGCAACCGAGAACGCCATGGCCCCTGCCAGGTATTGCCGCCAAGAATCCGCCTCTGACTTGACTAAGCTCTGGCGCCACAACTCTTCGACTACCTCCATCATGCGAAGCACCAGCGCCTGAAGCAACGCTCGCTTCTGGCTCTCGCCATCAGCTTCGGCGTCACCCTCCTGCTCCGTGTCTAGTTGGCTCGTCAAATAGTACTGTATCTCTCCGATCTTCATCAAAAGGGCATCGATCCAAACGCTTGCTGCCTGTATCACCACCTCGACATCGACGTCAGATTTGAGGAGACGCATCAGTTCCTGAGCTCCAGACATCTCCCGCACCAGGTCCACCACGTCATCAAGGTTCCTGTCTTTACCCTCCGCCAACGAAAGTGAAAGATAGTCCTCAAGATGGCTCAGCACGCCGTGGAGAATTAGCGAGCCCCGTAAGGCGAAGTCCTCTGGGCGAGACCCGAGGTCCAAGGAGAAAATGCTTCTGAAGAAGCTCCCTAGTAAAAGGTGAAGCCTCTCTTCATTCACATCTGCGTCCAGGTCAGCAGACAGCAGTTCATCGACAAGTACGGAAACCCGCGACAGTACCTCCAGGTCCGCCGTTCCAAGAGCGTCACTCAACAGCTCTCCCGGCTGCGATGATTCCACGAAGAATGCTGCCACCACGGATACCCACTGTTTCTCGATAGGAGACTGGCTATGATACAGCCGATCCAGCAATTCACCGGTCAGCGCGTTCGCCGGGCACCCCAGCGAGAAGTAGCTACACAGAAAGTCCGCAACGATACGTGGCGGAACATTCTCCTTACGAACGATGTAGGGCAACAACAGCTCTTGATAAAGAGATCGTCCCCTCTGTTTGACAACGTCCTGCACAGCGTGCGCGACGCTGGGGTGAAAGTACTGGATCGACTCAATCGAATACGCGCCGAACGCCTCTTTAAGACAAATGAAACTCTCCCCTACACTCCGGAGCGATGCCTCCTCCTCGGGGTTGAATATCATCTTCAAAAGATCGGGGTATACCACCGTGATGGACGGCAGAAGCAGATACAGAACCTTGGCAGGATCGGCCTCATTCTCGGGGACTGACAGCCAGGCAAGAAGTTCTGAGTTATACGTCACACGCAGATCCCTCGCGCTCGCCATCCGTTCGCCAATTCGGCAAATTTCCGCCGTGCTCTCCCCTCGAAATGCCCCAATTGCAGGGTTCATCAGAAGCGCCGACCAGATGACACCGGGGACTGAGTCGATCTCCAACACGCGATGCCAGGCCTCGTGCTCAGCGCCTACGGGAGCCACAGATGAGGATTTCATCCTCCTGTATAGTTCGTATCGACCTAGCCAGCTGGCACCCAGAAGCCAAGCAGCCTTTTCCAGGATGCCTTCGAGCTGCTCGATCGGGTAGATGTCAGGCTTGCCGACTGTCCCGGCACCGTCGAACGTGAACTCGACGACATTCGGCTCACAGAGAACTGGTCCAGCGATGCGTCGGGCCACCTCAAGTACTTCGGATCTGGAAGTGATTAGAAGTTGGAGCCCAAGTGCGTCTCGCAACCGTCCCATGGCTCGTCTGACGCCAAGGGTGAAGGTCTCATCACATTCCTCCGCGCCGAACGGATCGTCAAGTACGCAGAAGATCTTTGGCCCGCCAAGACCTTTGCGATTAGCGAGTCGATCTACAAATCCAGAAAAGGCGTATACGTCGTCGAAGAAGCATACAGAGCCGAAACACTGCACGTGAACGTCGTATAGAAGGCGAAGTGCGGTGTACGTTTTGCCGGCCCGCGGCATTCCAGAGAGAATAAGGGGCTTGCCGTCCAAAGCCGTCAGAGAGACCCGCGCGCGCTCGTACCACAGAGGAGCGCCAAACAGCTCTTCAATGAAGACGAACCGACTGACCGTCTCAGCACCCAGGGCCAGAGCAAACGAGCGCCCGTGGAGGTATAAGTCGATCCACTCACGAATCTGTCGGCCCCTGACGGCCATCCCGAGCCGCTGCCTGAGAACCGAGTCGTGGTCGACATCCAGATCCGCCTCAACCTCAAACTCGAAATCGACCTCGCGCGACACAGCACTCAGAATCGTGCCGAAAAACTGTTGTTGCCCTTCCTTCAGATGATACCTAAGCACGGATTCGCCATGCTGCCGCACACAGGCACCCATTGTATTGAACCAACGAACGCCAACAACGATGGTGTTCTTCCAACGTGATGTTCGGAGACTAGGCGCGCGGGGAACAAGAAAAAGCTTCCAGGCATCTTCTTCTAGAAAGCGCCGCGGAGCGTCGCGATTGGTCTCACTCGCAATGGCGAGGTTCCAGTCTAAGGTCGGCGGCCACCTCTGCCCTTGCGTATGATCTTCCATGACTTGCATTCCGTTTCAGCTTGCGTCAAGACTCACCATGCCAACGAGTCCGCCCTGTCAGATCGATTCAGGCTGATGTAGCCGCAGCCACTGGTTGTATGCGTTTTGATTGATGTGGCGCGCGAGACTCGCCACCGAATCCACGCCGACCTGTTCTGAGGTACAAAGCAGAAGGTGCCAGAGCATCCGACACCACAGGGCAGGCCGGTACATCTCCGCCACGACAGCATACTCATACAGTCTATTCCTATCCCGGAACCACGCGGGCTCGCTGCGGCCGCTCGTCACCCAGCGCCTCATTATGGAGTGTGCCATTTCGTCAAGATGGTTAGTCGTTATCCCATCCGCCGCTCCGACAAAACACTCGCCAAACGTCCTAAGAATAAAGTGTTCCACGTTCTCCCGGAGCGCTCCGTTCCACGCTCTCGATTCGAGACCGATGGCCGTGGCCAAATGCTGAAGGCTATCATACTGAGTTGTAAATATCAGATAGCACGTATTTCTTGGAGATCCCTTAACTCTAGCTACTAGTCGGCCAAGACGAGAATCGTCAGGGAGGCCGTGGACGACCTTCGCCACACGTTTGGCCTTTAACTCAGGGCTAAAGAGGCCACCGCGTTCCTCTTTGTAACCGCCGCTATCGGCGATCCAAAGCGATATCTGAGGATCAAAGAGATCACGAAAGATGGTTGCAGAGCCGTACATCATCGCATCAGATTCCGCGAGTTCGAGCATCCGCTGGGCACCGTCAACCCCGCCGCAACACTCCATCGTCAATAGGCCGTTGTCGTCCTTCTGGTTCGCGGCTTCGAGTAACAGGTGCTTCGCAAGGACGTCTGAGCCAGCACCAAAGCCGCCAATGAAGAGTACGTGTTTCGATGCAAGCGCAGTCAGCAGATCCTGAAGTCGTTTGCCCAAGACTACGTCCTCCAAGACCTCCATCAGCTTGTGCTCCGGCCTTGTGGGTGCATCGGTATCGTAAATAGGATTATCGAAGTTATGCGAGGGCAGCGAGAGTGATGGGTACGGCAACTCGTCGAAATGGCACTTCGCCAGGACCTCTCGATCGAGATAGTCAAATGCGATACTGGCAAGATCTGACGTCTGAGGTGAGGTCTCGGCGAAGTCTGTCACATGCAGAAGTAGTTCAGTCTGGAGTTGGTCCACGGTCGCAAAGAGCGGCTCGCCTGAGTTCAGTCGCCCCACGATCAGGTTGATCTTGGGATGCGGCGAGATCGGTGCGGCCACAACGCGAGCAATCTTTTCGGTGTCCTGCACTCCGAACCAACAGGGCTTGTGCGTAAACTGACCGATCACGTGCCAGCAGTTGTCTAGGAGAATATGGAGTTCTTCGGACAACGGCTCAAAGTGATAGGCGTCAGACGAAGGGCTTCCGACGGCGGTTGCTGCCCCGTCAGTCAGGTATATTGGACCGTAACGAGGCCAGACCCGATCAGGGGCAAAGAGCGCCGTCGCGAAACGATCCTCCGTACAGAAGATACGAAATCCGGAGTTGGCACGTGAGAGCATGTCTTTCAGGCCTAAGGCGCGCTCGTATAGTGCCTTGTGGACAAAGTACGGTGATGAGTCGGTCATAGCACGTCCAAGCCGCGAGCAGAGTTCAACTGACGCTACCAAATAGAGCCCATAAGGCTGTTAACACCACAGCACCGAGCACGGTTGCCAAGGCCGACAGGCGGCTATACTTCAGGCCTCTGTCGGCACGCAGTATTGCAGCTGTGAGCTTCCTATTGTCGGTTACCAGGCTGCGCTGAAAAGCGACGTTGTCCGGAGGCCTCGCACTCTCATTGCCTGTGAAGCCCGTGAGGAGGGGTCCGGAATGGTAAAAGAGTTTGATCGTGATGCTGAGCGTGACAAAGGACGCGCACAGCGTGAAAAGGATCGAGAAGTCCCAGGTGCTTGCGAGAAAGCTCGCCTTCTGGTCGTGCGTGGTCAGATTGAACAGTCGGCTGGTGACTTCGCTAAGCACCCGCTGCACCACTCCTGAGTAAGCTTTCATCCTGTCTGCATGGACAAGAGGAGAAGGTACTTGGATAATCGCGGTGAGCATCAGAAAGATGATCCCCACCAACGCGAGCGCATTGTTGCGAGTTTCACGTAGGTGAGCAATATACATAGCGTGATATCGTTCCAGGTGACGAAATAGCTGTTCGTCATTGTCTACAGAGACTGTAGGATCAGACATGGAAGGGATGCCTCGCGGAAGCAGATGAGCTTTGATGCGCGGTCTCAGTGCGTAGGTCGACCAGGGTCCCTCGATATAGGAGGGTAGCGGCGCCGATTATCTTTACATTCTGAAGGCCCTCAGCCGATGGATGCGCCTGGACCTCGATGATCTTGTCGGACCTCGTAAGGAACTGGATCGGTAGTGAAACGACTGTGGTCAAAGCAAGGGCGGCCGCGGCAGCGACTGCGCCGGTGCCACAGGCAAAGGTTTCCTCCTCGACGCCGCGCTCGTATGTGCGAATCCTGAACGTCTGGATCGTCGATGCGACCGGGGACACAAAGTTCACATTGACACCGTGAGGACCAAAACGGGGGTGAGAACGGAGTTCGCGCCCGCGCACAGCAGTGTCGATGACGGAAACGTCCTCATGGATCACGACAAGATGAGGAACGCCGACCTGAAGAAGCAGCATCTGAGTCTCGTGCGGCCCCAGTGGGACGTCGAGAACTTCTACCGGGGACTGGACATTCTGGAAATGCAGAATGGCCATCCGGGAAGTCTCGAGGAGTTCTGCTTCATAGTCGCCGGACTTGCACCGAAGCAAGATCTTCTCAGACGAGGAAAAACCGAGATAGACTGCTAGCCTGGCAGAGCAGAGAAGCGCATTGCCGCAGATCGGTGCAGGGGAACCATCTGAGTTGAAGTATGTCATTTGCACCGAGTGCCGATCTCCGGGGGTCAAGAACACCAGCCCGTCAGCCCCGACGCCAAGTCGGCGATCACAGACGTTGGCAATGCGGGTGGGCGGCCAATCCACTGTCGCGTGGTAGCGACCGTCAAGGAAGACGAAATCGTTGCCAGAGCCGGTCATCTTGTAAAAGTCGCGTCCTCCCAAACCTAGCAACTCCTTCGGCGTCGCGTGCTATGCGCCCGGACCAGGAGACAATTCTACCAGAAACTCTTTCATTTCAAGTGCCAATGTAGGAGGATAGTCAAGCCCAGGAGGCGAAAAAGATCCATGGTTCACAGCGCCGTCACGACGTTCGGATTGGTGTCCTTTTTGAAACGGAGCGGCGGGCTGTTGTCCAACATCGGCGCGATGATGTGGCGGCGCCGCCCGCGTTCCGGTAGACCTGCAGTCCCGTGTACGTACCGATCAGCCTGCTGCCGACAACGCCCAGGCAGTTTTAGAAATCCGACTTGTCCCGGTCCGGGATGACCATGCACTGCAGCTGCGGCGCAACTCTCTTGGGGACTCGCGCTCGACCGCCACAGCACGTAGGCGCCCCGTGTCACCCTTCGGTCTCACGTTGACCGGTGAGTGGGAGTGGTCGAACTTCAAGAATGAGGCAGCCAGGCTTCTCGCGTGCCTGGAAGCCCCTCAGAGCGTGTGGCTGGCCGAAGTAGGCAACGGCTGTTGCGGGAGCTCCGACAGGCTGTCGAGTCTCCGCCGGCACCGCCGGCAAACTTGCCGGCAACATTATCAATGCCTCTTGACTCAGACTGGTGTATCGATTATAAATGTGACATGCGGCTCGGAATATAGATGAGCCGGCAAGTTTGCCGGCGGAGGTGCTGCAATGTCCTCAACCATATCTGCGACGGTTGATTCGGTCCATGACGAGAGCCTCACGGTTGGCCAGAGGGCCATGCTCCTCAACCTCGAGGTCGTGGATCCCGAAGTGATCACCGAACTGGAGAAGTTCCTGGAAGGGCCTCCCCGCGAACGGTATGCGCTTGGCGCTCTCCGGCTTGGAATCCTGGCGCTTCGGCAGGCCAGTGGAGAGCTGGACGCGACCGCGATTCGTCAGGCCGGCCACGAACTGGTCGGGGAGTTCGAACGGCTTCTGGCCAGCCGAGGGAAGGAGATCACGAGTGGGATCGCCGGCGCACTACAGCAGTATTTTGATCCCGCGACCGGCACGCTCCCCCAGCGGATTGAGTCCCTGATCCGCAATGATGGCGACCTGGAGCGGGTACTGCGCGCTCATCTCGCGCCGGAGAACTCCACTATCGCCCGGGCGCTCGCCGCTCACCTTGGTGAAGGGAGCCCGCTGTTCAGGCTGCTTTCACCGGATGACGCCCAAGGCTTGAAGGTGCGCATCGAGTCCATGCTGGAGCAGGTCTTGGAGGAGCAGCAGCAGCGGATTCTGAAGGAGTTCTCGTTGGATACGGAGGAATCTGCGCTCTCCCGGTTGGTGCGGAAGGTTCGGGAAAGCAATGGGGACCTCGCCTCTGATGTGAAGGCTCTGGTGGACGCCCTGACCGACGAGTTCTCCCTGGACAAGCCGGATTCGGCCCTCTCGCGGCTCGTGCAGAAGGTGGAGGCCGCTCAGGACCTCATCGGCAAGAGCCTAACGCTGGACGATGAGGGCTCATCCCTGTCCCGGCTGAAGCGGGAGCTGCTGCTGACGATCGGCACCTTGGTCGGGAGCAACACCGACTTTCAGGCGGAAGTTCGTGAAGCCCTTGCCAAGCTGCAATCGCACCGGGAGGCTGCGGCGCAGTCCACGCTCCATGGCCTTGCTTTCGAGGACCAGCTCGGAGAGCTGCTTGATGCCGAAGCTCGCCGGCTGAACGACATCCACGAGAGCACCGGCGCTACCACAGGCACCATCGCCTACAGCAAGGTTGGCGATTTTGTGACCACGCTCGGTCCCGACAGTGCCGCGTCCGGCGCACGGATCGTCTGGGAAGCCAAGAGCAATAAGAGCTACAGCTTGGCGGGGGCCCTCGTGGAGATCGAGCAGGCGCGCAAGAATCGGCAGGCACAGGTGGGAGTGTTCGTGTTTGCGAGCGGCGCCGCGCCCGACGGCCTGGAGCCATTCGCGCGGTACGGGAATGACCTCGTGATCATCTGGGAACCGGAGGATCGGTCGACTGACTTGCATGTCAAGGCGGCGTTCAGCGTTGCCCGCGCGCTCGTGATTCGCGAGACCCATGAGGCCTCCGAGTCGGAGCAGGCTTTGAACGCGATTGAGCTCTCCACGCGCGCCGTCGAAAAACAGATCGAGCATCTGGCCCAGATCAAGACCTGGGCAGACACCATTAAAAGCAACGGTGACAAGATCGCCGACCGAGCGGAAAAGATGCAGAAAGCCCTCCTCAAGGAAGTGGAGGAGCTTGATCGTCAACTCGCGGGTCTCAAGGCCAACCAGGCTCAGGGCTAGAAGCTTATGACTGCGACGCGCCTTATCTTCTTCCCCCCGACCTCGAATCGCGCGGCGGCCATCGCGGCCGGCTTCCGCTTCGGCCACATCGGTACGCACACGAGTCGCACGATCATGCTTGAAGAGCTGGCCGCGACGTTCGCGGCTGTCCGCGTCGACTCCAATGCCCCAGCCTACGTCTCGGCCGTCATCGAAGAGAACTGCCTTGCCAAGCAAACGGTCTCGACGCGCCGGCTCACTCTGCAACGGCTTCGTGAGTTGTACGCCCTGGATCCGGCGGTTCCTGTCTTCCGCATTCTTCGGCGGCTTTGGGATGTGGATGTCGAGGGCCGCCCACTCCTCGCACTTCTCTGTAGCCTGACCCGGGACCCGCTTCTGCTTGCGACTGCGGATGTCATTCTTGCCCTTCAGGAAGGCTCCGAGTTCCAGCGCACCGCCATGCGCGAGGCATTGGCGAAGACGGTCGGAGACCGCCTGAACGAGTCCACGCTGAACAAAGTTGTCCGCAACGCGGCCAGCTCCTGGTCGCAGTCCGGACACCTGCAAGGCCGCACGTTCAAGTTCCGGCGCACCGTCCGTGCAACCGCACCCGCCGCGGCTTTCGGGCTCTACCTTGCCCACGCCGCGGGCCTGGCAGTTGAGGAGAGTCTCACCTCCGGTTGGTTGAAAGTCCTCGACTGCACTGCCTCGTCCGCGCTCGAGCTGGCGACGGCAGCCAAGCGCCTCGGCCTGCTCGATCTTCGGATGGCCGGCGATGTCATCGATCTGAATCTCGACCGGCTCGATCCGGTCTCTTCACGTAGCGCGCAGGGGAGGTGATCATGGGACGCATCGAACAGCTTGCCGAAAAGTACCGCCAGCACATCGCCCTGCCTTGGCAGCAGACTATCGCCGGCGCCCAGCGCGTCATCATGGTCGTCTACGACAAGGAACTTGAGCGCACCCTGCTGGCCCGGGAAGATCTCTTCGCGATGGCCACCCGGGAGGCGGGTCATGACTGGTTCAGGGTCAACGTAGCGAACGCGTTCGCGGAGTGGATGGCCACCGCGGAGTACCGCGATGCCTACTTCCAATCCCCAGAGGACCTGCAACTCAAGCTCGAATCGGAGTTCGCCGAGTACGTTGCGGGGAAAGTCCGCTTCGTGCTCGAACAGCCCGGCGTCACGAAGACGTCGGTCGTCGCGGTCTTCGGCGTAGGGGCGCTGTTTGGCTTCACCCGCGTTTCGCGCGTGCTCAAGCTGCTGGAGCCCTCCATCCGCGGGCGCCTTGTGGTGTTCTTTCCGGGCACCTATGACCAGAACAACTACCGTTTGCTCGATGCCCGCGACGGGTGGAACTACCTTGCTATCCCCATCACTCTGCATTCATCCGGAGGTTACTAATGCCTACACTCATTCGGGACACTCTGCTTCGTGATCCTTCTCAGGAAGGGCTGGTCAATGACGGTCAGGCCCGCATTGCCGATGAGACGACCGACAAGAAGGTCCTCGCTGAGCTTCGCGGCGAACTGGCCACCTTTGTCTGCGAGGGCCAATACGCCGAGGGCATCGTCAAGATCCTCTCCTCGTTCCTGGCCAATCGCAGCCAGGCGCACCAGAAGGCGGCCTGGGTAAGCGGCTTCTTCGGCAGCGGCAAGTCGCATCTGCTCAAGATGCTCTGGCATCTCTGGGCGGACACGAAGTTTCCTGACGGCGCCACGGCGCGCAGTCTCGTGCCCGAACTGCCGGAAGAGGTTCGTGATTTGCTGCGGGAGCTCGATGTGGCCGGCAAGCGCTCGGGTGGATTGCTCGCCGCGGCCGGAACGCTGCCTGCCGGCACCACTGAGAACGTCCGTTTGAGCGTGCTGAGTATTCTGTTGCGGGCATGCGGGCTGCCGGCGCAGTACCCGCAGGCGCAATTCCACCTGTGGCTCGAAGAGCGCGGGCTTCTCGCGAGCGTCCAGGGAGCCGTGGAAGCGACCGGAAAGACCTGGCTGCAGGAGCTCAACAATCTCTACGTCAGCCCCCTCATTGCCAAGGCTCTGCTCGCCGCGGATGCGAACTTCGCCACCAGCGAGGGCGCGACCAGAGAGATTCTCAAGACCCAGTTCCCCCTTCGATCGAGCGACCTCACCACCGAGGAATTCCTCGGCATGTTCAAGCGGGTGCTCCGGCGTGCAGGCAAGGATGGACAGATCCCGTGCGCGGTCCTCATCCTCGACGAGGTCCAGATATACATCGGCGATTCCGAGACGCGCTCCGCCCTGGTCATGGAGATCGCCGAGGCCGTTTGCAAGCAGCTCGACAGCCAGGTGATGCTTGTCGCCGCCGGACAGTCCGCACTGACGGGCGTCAAGCTCCTACACAAACTGCTGGATCGCTTCACCATCCGCATCCAGCTCTCTGACACCGACGTCGAAACCGTGACCCGCAAGGTGCTACTGCGCAAGCAGCCCTCAGCCCTGAATCCGATCGCCGAGATGCTCGACACCCACGCCGGTGAAGTCTCGCGCCAGCTTCAGGGCACCAAGATCGGCGAGCGCCAGGAAGACAAGGCCATCATCGTTGAAGACTACCCCTTGCTACCCGTGCGCCGTCGCTTCTGGGAGCACTGCTTCCGCCAGGTGGACACGGCGGGAACGCAGAGCCAGCTCCGCTCGCAACTTCGCATCATTCATGACTGCGTCGCGAGGCTCGCCGGGGAACGGCTGGGCCGCCTGATACCCGGCGACGATCTCTATGAGGCGCTGGCGCCCGAGATGGTCACCACCGGCGCGCTGCCCCGCGAAATCAACGAAAGAATCCTCGTCCTAGGCCGCAACGGCTCCGCCGAAGACCGCCTCCGCCAGCGCATTGGCGGCCTGGTCTTCCTCATCGGCCAGTTGCCCGGCGATGGTGCTGCCGACATCGGCGTCCGCCCCACCAAAGAGCACATCGCCGACCTTCTGGTAGACGATTTCTCAGCCGACAATGGCAAGCTCCGTTCCGAGGTGGCTTGTCTGCTGGACAAACTCGCTGACGAAGGTGTGCTGATGCGGGTGGGCGCCGACTTCCGCATCCAGACCGAAGAGGGCCGCAACTGGGACGACGAGTTCCGCAAGCGAGAAGCCAAGATCAAGAACGACACTGCTTACTTTGACGAGCGCCGCGATCAACTGTTGGCTGCCGAAGTCGCGCAGACCACCGCTAAAGTCAGACCCCTCCACGGCTCCGCCAAGGTGCCTCGCGAACTGGTGACCCACCGCTCGCAGGAACCGCCCGCGTCTGACGGCGAGACCATCCCGCTATGGCTACGCGATGGATTCTCGACCTCAGAAAAGGAAGTAGTCAATGCAGCCCGGGCGGCGGGTATGAACAGCCCGGTATTGTTTGTATTCATCCCCCGCAAGTCCCGCGATGAGCTGCTGAACGTGATTGCCACCGAGCAAGCAGCCGAGCAGACGCTGAACGCCAAAGGCGTCCCCGCCACCCCGGAAGGTCAAGTCGCGCGGCAAAGCATGGAGAGCCGCCACCTTCTTGCCAAGGGCCAGCGCGAGGTTCTAGTCGCCGACATCGTTGCCGGCGCCAAGGTATTCCAGGGCGGTGGCAACGAGATGCTGCAACTCACTCTGGAGGAGAAGGTCCGCGCCGGCGCCGACGCGTCGCTGGCCCGGCTCTTCCAGCGGTTCAAGGAAGCTGACTTCCCCGGCTCCGTCTGGGAAGCCGCGCTCAAACGCGCCCGCGACGGCGCCGACCAGCCGTTTGCCCCGCTCAACCATCAGGGGCCCATCGAACAGCATCCCGTCTGCCGGCAGGTCCTTTCGACCATCGGCTCCGGCAAGACGGGCGCCGAGGTTCGCAAGGATCTCGAACGCAGCCCCTTCGGGTGGCCGCGTGACGCCGTGGATGCGGCGCTGATCGCCCTCCATCGCAGCCAGCACATCACGGCCACGCTCAACGGCGTCGCGGTCGCTCCTGGACAGCTCGACCAAAACAAGATCTCCAAGTCGGAGTTCCGCGTCGAGAAGGTTACGCTCTCGGTCCAGGACCGCAACGCGCTCCGGGCCCTCTATCAGGAACTGGACGTCAAGGCCAAAGGCGATGAGCTCGACGCTAAGGCCCCGGAATTCTTCGCTGCTCTCCTCATACTTGCCTCGGAAGCGGGCGGTGATGCCCCCTTACCCGCGCGTCCGTCGGTCACTGACATCGAGGACATGCAGAAGCTGGTCGGCAACGACCGCCTCGCTGCCCTGCGTGCCAAGGACACGGACCTCAAAGCCCGCATCACCGGGTGGAAGAAGACGCGCGATCTGATCGCCAAGCGCCAGCCAGCTTGGCAGACGCTCGAGCGCATGGCTACTAACGCTGCCGCAATGCCCGAAGCGCAGGCCACCCTGACTCAGGTCGAAGCCATCCGCGCCAACCGGCTCCTCCTGGCTGACCCCGACCCGGCTGCTCCCCTGCGTGCTGCGCTGGCCGACCTTCTCCGCCAGGGTCTCAACACAACTCAGTCGGCGCATGAAGCCGCCTATGCGCGGGCCGTGGAAGCGCTGGCTGCCGACGAAACCTGGCAGCGGATTCCTACCGGAGACCAGGCGCGCATCCTTGCCGAGGTGGACCTGGAAGCTCCCTCCAAGCTGGATGTGGGAAGTGACGCCGCACTCCTTGCAGCCGTCGACGCCAAGAATCTGGCGGCTCGGAAGAACGAGGCCGAGGCCGTTCCCGCGCGAGTTGCGAAAGCACTTCAGCAGGCGGCACAACTGCTCGAACCGAGGGTTCAATTCGTCGCCCTCGAACGTGCGGTGCTCAGAACCGAAACCGATATTGACGCCTGGCTGACTCGCCAGCGCAGCCGCTTGCTGGAGGCCCTGAAGCGCGGGCCAGTCCAGACTCAATAGGGGTCTCCCAACCATGCCCACCCTCAGCCGCGAAAACCGCCGATTGCTGGAGAATGCGGTCGCCCAGGCACGCTCGATCGCCGAGGAGGGTGCCCACAAGGTCCTGGCTGACCAGTATGCCGTCCGCCATCACGAACCCTGGCCGCACATGACGGCCGCGGAGCGGGAGCTGCGCAACCAGCTTCGGGCCCATGGCCGCCAACTCGGCGATCTACGGGATCCCAGGCGCGAGACCCAGGAGATCCACCATCTCGTCCAGGCATGCGCTTACGAGCACTGGCACCGCATGCTCTTTGCGCGGTTCCTGGCGGAAAACGACCTGCTGCTTGATGCCGAGCACGGCATGGCGATGACACTCGAAGAGGTCGCCGAGATGGCCCGCGAGCAAGGGCGCGACTGGCTCGACGTAGCGGCAGAACTCGCCCAGCGCATGCTGCTGGCCGTGTTCCGTCCGGACGACCCCGTCCTGAAGGTCTCGCTCCCACCCGAAACCCGGCAGCAACTTGAAGAAGAACTGGCGGCGCTGTCCCAGGAGATCTTCCGCGCCGACGATAGCCTCGGCTGGGTGTACCAGTTCTGGCAGCGGGATGAGAAGGACCGCGTCAACAGGTCCGAAGTCAAGATCGGCGCTGACGAGCTTCCGGCGGTGACGCAGCTCTTCACGGAGGACTACATGGTCCTCTTTCTACTAGAAAACACGCTGGGCGCTTGGTGGACCGCCAAGCGCCGCGCCGAAGGCAATGACCCAGCGCTCGCCGGCTACACCTGGACCTATCTGCGACTGAATGAGGACGGCTCACCGGCGGCGGGTGCGTTCGACGGCTGGCCGCACGCGGCACGCGAGCTGCGAGTGCTCGACCCATGCATGGGCAGTGGGCATTTCCTCGTCTTTGCGCTGCCGATTCTGGCGCGCATGCGGATGGAGGAGGAAGGGCTGTCGCTCCAAGATGCTCTTGCCGCCGTCCTCCGTGACAACCTTTTTGGGCTCGAAATTGACGCCCGCTGCGCGCAGATTGCGGCGTTCAACCTGGCTTTGGCGGCATGGCGATTGGCGGGCCAGCATTTCCTGTTGCCGAAGATGAACTTGGCCTGCTCGGGACTAGGTATCAACGCGTCGGAGGCTGACTGGCTGCGGCTGGCGGGTGAGGATGGGCTGGCGCGGGAGGAAATGCGCCGGCTGTATTCGCTCTTCAAGGACGCGCCCACGCTGGGCAGCCTGATCGATCCGCTCCGGCTTCGGGCGACAGTTTACACCACCGGCGCGGAGCAGGTGCTGCCGCTCATCGAGGAGGCGCTCCAGCAGGAGCAATCGGATGAGACGCACGAACTCGTCATCGCTGCCCGGGGCGTGCTCGCGGCCTTTCGGATTCTGGCGGACCGCTTCACGTTGATGGCGACCAATGTGCCTTACCTGGGGCGAGGCAGGCAGCACCCGATCCTCTCCCGGTACTGCGGCGAGTTCCACTCCGACGGCAAAGCAGACCTGGCCACCTGCTTTGTGGACCGTTGCCTGCGCTTTGCCGGCGACGACGGATCGGTAGCGGTCGTAACACCTCAGAACTGGTTGTTCTTGACGAGCTACAAGAAGCTCCGCGAGCGGCTGCTGAAGGCCGCGCAATGGGACTTCGTTGTACGTCTGGGTGAGCATGCGTTTGACAGCCACGCGGCAGCGGGGGCGTTCGTAGCCCTGCTGGGCCTGACCCGCCGCGTGCCGTTTCAGGAGCACACGTTTGCGGGGTGGGATGCGGGGCACATAGAGAGCTATCAAGACAAGGCTCGGGAGTTGCGTCGCGGCACTGGGGAACGAGTCCTGCAGAGTTCACAGTTTCTGAACCCCGACGCAAGAGTCTCGCTGCAGAATTCGAGTGGCCCTGTGCGATTGAGTAGATACACTAGCTCTTTCCTTGGGCTCGGAACCGGCGACTATGCGCATTACGGCAGACTATTTTGGGAGTTCCCCTACGCTCCTCAGGGTTGGGTTTTTCAGCAAGGCAGCGTCGAAAGGACGATTCTCTGGGGCGGGCGTGAACATATGCTTTGTTGGGACGAGGTTGGCCAGCGGGTCCGAGGCATGTCGGATGCCGAGAAGGACCAAATCCACAACCAAGATCAGAGCGGCCAGCAGGCATGGGGCAAGAAGGGAGTTGCGGTCAGCCTGGCTCGGGAGCTTCGCTCCACGGTGTATACCGGAGAGAAGTTTGACAAGGCGGTGGCTGTGCTCCTGCCAGCAGACCAGGACCTAGTTCCAGCTTTGTGGAGTTTCTGCGCTACTCAGGAGTTTGATCGACTGGTTCGCGAGCTGGATCAGAAGATAATTGCTGCGAATGGGACACTAGTGAAGATTCCGTTTGACCTCGCCCACTGGCGGAGCATCGCGGCCCAGAAGTATTCCACCGGTCTCCCAAGACCGCATTCGGACGACCCCACGCAGTGGCTCTTCAACGGCCACCCTAGCGGTTCGGACCACCCGCTCCATATCGCCGTTGCGCGGCTGGTCGGTTACCGCTGGCCGCGCCAAACTGGTTCCAGCTTCCCGGATTGCCCCGCGCTCCGCCCCGATGGCCTCGAATCGCACGTCGAGGCTGATGGTATCGTGACCTTGACTTCCCTTGCCGGCGAAGCCTCGTCGGCGGACCGGCTGCGCGCCATGTTGGCCGACGCCTATGGCAAAGAGTGGTCCGCTGCTAAACTTGCGGACCTGGTCGGCCAGAGTGAGTCCCTCGAAGTCTGGCTGCGCGACCGCTTCTTTGAGGAACACTGCCAGATCTTCCATCAGCGCCCCTTCGTCTGGCACGTCTGGGACGGCCGCAAGGATGGTTTTCATGCCCTGATCAACTATCACAAGCTCGCCGCCCCGAACGGCGAAGGGCACCAGACGCTCGAAAAGCTGATCTACACCTCGCTCGGTGACTGGATCACCCGCCAGCGGGCCGAGGTCGCTTCGGGGGCGGAAGGTGCCGACGCGCGCTTGACCGCGGCGCTCCACCTCAAAGCCGAGCTCGAGAAGATCCTGGCTGGCGAAAAACCGTATGACATCTTCGTCCGTTGGAAGGTGCTTCACGAACAGCCCTTCGGCTGGGAGCCGGACATCAACGACGGCGTGGGGCCGAACATCCGCCCCTGGCTGACGGCAGCCCTCGCGCCCAGCACAAAGCCCAAGAAGGGCGACTGCATCCTGCGCCTGACGCCTAGGATCAACTACGGCAAAGATCGCGGCAAGGAATCGCACCGCGCGAAAGAGAACTTCCCCTGGTTCTGGAGTTGGGACGGGCGCACTGAAGATTTTCGGGGCGGCGACGAATATGACGGCGCACGCTGGAACGACCTGCACTACTCCCTCGACGTCAAGAAGAAGGCTCGCGAACGGCAAGAGGCAGTGGAGGCGAAGCTGTCCGAGGACAAACGCCCGTGAGGCACAACCATGGTTTCTGAACCAGAGAACCTAACCGTTCTAGCACAAGGGATTGAGGCCCTTTTGCTCGACGTGCTGCGTTCCAACCGAAGTCCATCCGCGTGGGAGCTTGTGGATTTGGCGGAGACGAAGCTGGGCGGCAAGACCTGCTTGGTAATCAGAGAGGTGCTGACGCGGTCTTCTAAAGACTCTCGGCTACCCCGCTACTTCCGGGAGTACTTGGGCTCTCTTCTGGCCGAAGGCGAGGACGGGGAGAAGAGCGAGTTGGACAAAGTGCTGGTTGGCAGTGTGCCTCCGAGGAAGGAAGTCCAGTCCGGCATCGACTCCCTGGTCCGGCAGAGTTTCGTCTACCGCGATTCGGCCGCGTTCCAGGAAATGATCAGCTTCATGGCCCGCTTCCGTGACTACGCACCCTACAACAACATGCTGGTGCGGCTCCAGAACCCAAGTTGTTCGTTCTATGCGACGGAGAAGGACTGGAGACTGCGGTTTGATCGCAGACTCATAGACGATGCGCGGCCTATGTTGATCCTTGCCCCCAAGCACCCGGTCCTCATGGTCTACGAGCTCGACCAGACGGTCGGACCCGACCTTCCCGCGGAGCTGAACCAGTTTGCACAGTTTTCAGGCGAGTGGGACGGCGAGTACTTAAACCTTACCTTAGGAAACGCCGCCCGGCGGGATCGAATCCAGGTAGACTTCAAGCGGCTGTCCTCCACGAGCGCCGGCTTTGCCACCATTGCCCGAGGCGACAGCGGCTACAAGATGCGAATTGCCATCCACGAGGATCTCGATTCTCCCAGCCGTTATGGAGTGCTCTGCCACGAGCTGGCTCACATCTACCTAGGTCACCTGGGCTCAGACCACGACTACTGGTGGCCCAGCCGGATCAACCTTGACCGTCGCACGGTGGAGATTGAAGCCGAGGCGGTGGCGT
This sequence comes from Bryobacterales bacterium, assembly GCA_963710565.1. Lineage (GTDB taxonomy): Bacteria > Acidobacteriota > Terriglobia > Bryobacterales > Bryobacteraceae > DASWZN01. The sequence continues at coordinate 132,733 of CAVQAN010000007.1, forward strand.
ACCTGGTAACCAGCCGCCTGGGTCTGCACGGCGCCAGCGCCTCCTACGTTTCTCGCCATCTTGCTGGTGGCGATATCCCGAATTCGGTCTCGCTCGACTTAATCGCCAAGGTGGCAAGCCGTATTGAGGAAATGGCCAGACGAACGCAGGAGGCTCGGCGGGAGCGGCGCCGGCAAGGAGGAAACAGATGACAAAGGTGGCAAGAACCTTGCTGGACGCACTGAGGGAATCGCTATCCGGATCGATCCGCACCGCTGAAGGCTCGGCGGCTCCGGCCGCCTTGCTATGGACCGACGCGGAAGGTCAATGGACGCCACTTGTGTCCGCGCTGCGCGCGGTACTGCCGGCCTTGTACACGCTCGGCCGCTACGATCCCGCCACACGCACCGGACCGGCCATTTGGCTCAAATGCATCGTCGACCGCACACTGCCCGAAGCGCCCCCGCCCGGCGAAACGCCCGTGTTCTATCTGCCACGCATCAGCCGGCAGGAGCTGCGAGCGGGAGCTGACTGCCCGCCCGCACTCCAGCCCTTGGTTGAGCTTCAATATCGCGGTCGCGTCTGGCATCAGCCGAACGGGCAGGACTGGACCGTGCGGGCGTTTCTGGTCTCAGAAGACGGCCTCGGTCTGGATGTGGCCGCCGATCGCCGCACCGAAGAGGCGTTCCGGCGCGCTCTGGGTTCGCTGGCGGAGGTCGACGCTCGGACGCTCAAAGGCCGGCGGCTTGATGCCGACGATTTCGATAAGCTCTTGGTCCAGGACCCGGTGCGAGACCTGCTGCTGTGGCTAAACAGCCCGGAGATATTTGAGGCCAGCGCCAAGGGCGGACGGTGGGAGTCCTTCCGAGCGGTGTGCCAGTCCGAGTTTGCGCTGGACCCAGAGCGGACGCCACCGGCCGAGGTTGCCGCCGAGCTGTTGCGCGCGGAGTTGGGCCTCGACCGAGTTTGGAATCGCTTCGTCGAAGCGCCCGAGCTCTACCCGGGCGTGGCGAAACTCTTGAGGGATCCGGCCAGCGCGGGTCAAGGACAGCTGATACTCAACCCCTCGCGCGATCCGCGAATCAACGAGCGCGACGAGGCGGAACTACGTCGTGACCTGGCGCTTGCCGCCGCGCTTCCGCACGCGTCTGCCTGTGTGCGCGTCCTCGAACTCGAAGGCAGGCACGCAGAGCGGCGGGATTGGGTCTGGGCGCGAATGGAGGCGAGTCCCTGGGCCTTGGCGTTGCGGTTCCTGGCGCGATTGGCCCAAGCCGCTCACAACCCCGTGGGCGGGGCGACGGTTTCGGCTGCGGCGGTAGCCTATGCCGAAACTGGATGGCAGTGCGATCGGGCCGCGATGGATGCCCTGGCGTCGTTTCGGAACGGGCCTGATGTCGCCCTCATCGCTCAAGTGGTTCGGGCACTCTACGAGCCGTGGCTCGACCTCTCGGCGCGCCACTTTCAGTCCCTGGTTGCTACCCAGCCAGACGAAGTGAAGATGGCTGCGGGACAGGTGGCGGCGGAGAAGGAGACCTGCCTGCTGTTTGTCGATGGGCTCCGGTGCGATCTGGCCGGGAGATTGGCGGCGCTGCTGGAAGCGCGATCACTCCGCGTGACAATGACCCATCGGTTGGCGCCCCTGCCGACCGTGACGGCTACGGCAAAACCATCAGCGAGCCCGGTTAGAGATGGTCTCAAGGGCGGGGACGGCGGGGATTTCACTCCGCTTGTCCAGTCGCGGTCCGGCTGGAAGCCGTTGACGGCTCCGTTGCTGCGCGAACGGCTGCAGAGCGCGGGTGTGGAACTGCTCGATCCGGACGAGATTCGGATTCCGGCGGGAGGAGACGGCGGCGGGTGGACGGAGTGTGGCTCGATCGACAGCCTGGGGCACACTCTTCAGGGTGAGCTCGTACATCAACTCGAAGCCGAGGTCGAACGCATCGCCGGGCGCGTGTCCAGCCTGCTCGAGGCCGGCTGGCGGCGCGTGCGGGTGGTGACGGACCACGGCTGGCTGCTGCTCGCCGGCGGATTGCCGAAGGTCGATCTGCCCGCCTACATGGTTGAGACCAAGTGGGCGCGATGCGCATTGGTGAAGGGGCAATCGGAAGTGGCTGTGCCTGTCTTCGCCTGGTACTGGAACGAACAGGTGCGCATCGCTTCGCCTCCTGGCATTGCTTGCTTTCGCGCCGGGGAGACGTATGCGCATGGTGGCATCAGTCCGCAGGAGTGTGTCGTGCCTGAGCTGGTTGTGGAGCGCGGACTGGGCGCTATTTATGCCTCGATTCAGTCGATCGAGTGGCGCGGTATGCGGTGCCGGGTGCGGGTACAAACCAATGAGCCGCGCGTGAGGGTGGACCTGCGGACGAATTGGAGACAAGAGGCGACCAGCATAGTCGCCACGGCGAAGGAGGTGGGCGCTGGCGGCGAGGTCAGCCTAGCCGTTTCTGATGACTCTCATGAGGGCGCTGCCGCCTCCGTGGTTGTGATGGACCCCGAGGGCAAGGTGATCACGAGCCAGACCACGTGCGTAGGAGAGAAAGCATGAATGTGACCATGGACAGCCTAGACGAGCGGGCCGCTGGGGCCTTTGACGGTTACCTGGTGCGCAAGGATCTGGTGCGGAAGTACTCGCGGCAATACCCTGTGCCCACTTATGTGGTCGAGTTCCTGTTGGGGCGTTACTGCGCTAGCGTCGATGAGCACGAAATCCAGGAAGGCCTCGCCATTGTTGAAAAGCAGCTTCGCGACCGAACCGTGCGAACTGGCGAAGAGGAACTCTTCAAGGCGCGAGCCAAGGAGCAGGGTTCGGTGAAGCTGATCGACCTAGTCCGGGCGCGGCTGGACACCAAGAACGACTGCTACATCGCCGAGCTGCCGAGCCTGGCCCTTCGCGACGTTCGCATCGCCGATGAGCTGGTTCGCGACAACGAACGCATGCTCACCGACGGCTTCTATGCCGAGGTCACGCTTTCCTATGACGGCTATCGTGGCGCAGGAAAACGGAGGCCGGCCCTTTGCCATCGAGAGTCTCCGCGCCGATCCAAATGTCGAAGTCGGACGTTCTCGATGTGCTGGCGCGGGGGCGGGAGAAGTTCACGACAGCGGAGTGGATGGACTTACTGCTGCGGTCGATTGGCCTTGAGCCAGCAGCTCTCGATGAGCGTGCCAAACGCGTGGCGCTGCTGCGCATGGTGGCGTTCGTCGAGCGCAATTACAACCTGGTGGAGCTCGGGCCGCGCGGGACCGGCAAGAGCCATCTCTTCCAACAGATCTCACCGTATGCCCACCTGATCTCCGGCGGCAAGGCGACCGTGGCCAAGATGTTCGTCAACAATGGCCAACGGGCAGCGCGGCCTGGTCTGCCAGTACGACGTGGTCTGCTTCGACGAGGTGTCCGGCATCTCCTTCGACCAGAAGGATGGCGTGAACATCATGAAGGGCTACATGGCCTCCGGCCAGTTCAGCCGCGGCAAGGAGAACATCCGCGCGGACGGCGGCATCGTGATGGTTGGCAACTTCGATGTGGACGTGGAGCAGCAGCAGCGCATCGGGCACCTGTTGAGTCCGCTGCCGCCGGAGATGCGCAACGACACAGCGTTCATGGACCGAATTCACGCCTACGCTGCCTGGATGGGATTTCCCGAAGCTCGAAGCCGGGCGAGCACCTGACGGATCACTTTGGACTGGTGAGCGACTTTCTTGAGTGAGTGCTGGAGCAAGCTGCGTTCGGGCAGCCGCGTGAACGTGATGCAGGGCCGGGTCTATCTCGGCGGCGCGTCTGAGCGGGCGGGACATCGAAGCGGTGAACAAGACGGTCAGCGGGCTCGTGAAGCTGCTGTTTCCGGACCCAGACGATGCCGGTTCCGGAAGAGGATCTGGAGTGGATCGTGCGGCTGGCCCTTGAGGCGCGCCGACGCGTGAAGGAGCAGCAGAAGCGGGTTTTCAAGAGCGAGTTCCGGAATACTCACTTCAGCTACACGATGGGACCCGACGGCGTCGAACAGTTCGTTTCAACGCCGGAGTTGCACAGCGACGAGGCGATCGAAAGCGACCCGCTTCCGCCGGGACAAGTGTGGGCCGTGGGCATGGGGTCGCCGGAAACGGGAGCCGGGCTTTACCGCATGGAGGTGACCTCGGGACCTGGCGGCGGCGTGAAGATTCTCAATCAACCGGCCCCGCCGGCTTTCCGGGAGAGCGTCAAGATCGGCGAACAGAACCTGTACTCCCGCGCCAAGGAACTGGTCGGCGATCGCGACCCACGTGAGCATGAGTTCTCCATCCAGATGCGCGCAATGGACGCGGACAAGACTGGCACGGGCCTGGGGCTGCCGGTCTTGGTTGCCCTGTGCGGATCGCTCCTGGGAAAGAACACCCGCGGCGGCACGATCATCGTCGGCGCGCTGAACCTCGGCGGCTCGATCGAGATGATCCCGAACGCGATCCAGATCGCCGAACTTGCCATCGATAAGCAAGCGCAGACCCTGCTGATGCCGGTGTCCGCCCGCCGGCAACTTGAACGACCTGCCCGACGACCTCTGGACGCGGATCAGCATCGAGTTCTACAAGGACGCCGCCGACGCGGTCTTCAAGGCGTTGGTCGAGTGAGATGGGGGGCCATGATCACCGCGCACGATGTAACCGCAATGTCACCGAACGACGAACGGTAAGATGATGCTGCCGCTCTTGCGTGAAATGTTGTCCAGTGAACCTACCGGCGTCATTCTGACAACATATGCGCTGACGCCTGCATTCTTCGAGTACAAGTTCGTAAACCCTCTCTTGGCCGCCGGATGCGAACACATCGTGCTGTTTGTTGACCGGCACGGTTATGAAGCCATGGTCTCTGAGCGCGCGGCTCTGACGCGGGCCGGCGTTGACTACTGGGTTGTCCCCGTCGACCTGGCGCCCTCCGTCTTTCACGCCAAACTCTCGCTGCTGTGGTCGCAGAACGAGGTTCGCATGTACGTCAGCAGCGCGAACCTGACGAAAGGCGGCCTGAGCAGCAATTTGGAAGTCGTCGATCGCTTGACTTGTCACGATGGTGACACCTGGGCCGCTCCACAGATCGGCGAGGCAATTCGGCTTGTCAAGGCTTTGGTCGCCAAGCAGCCGATTGGCGATCTCGCTCGCTCGGCCTTGAACGAGATCATAGGTCACTGCTCAGTAGCGCTCGGATCGCTGCGGGGCGGTGCCCACGTACCATCCGATGGAGACCGGGTTCATCTTCTTCACAACCTGGACCGAAGTCTTCTCGATCAACTTGGCGACGTCCTCTTCTTCGAACCAGAAGAGATCTCCGTCGTATCGCCCTACTTCGACTCTGATTTGTCTGCCGTGTCCAGTTTGGCGGTCCGTTTTCCGCATGCCCACATTGTCATTGCGCAGGGCCCCGGTGGAACGGCGGTAAACCCAAAGGCTGGCGCAGCGCTGCCGTCGCGGATCAGCCCTGGAACGCTGCGTGGGGCTGGGAAGCGTTTCGTGCACGCGAAGGTGCTGCTGGCTAAAGGCGCGGAGGGGGCCGTACTCGTTTCTGGAAGCCCAAATCTGACATCTGCGGCCTGGACGCGCGATGCGAGCACTGGGAACTTCGAAGCTGCCATTGCGCGGCTCTCGCCACACCCCGAGGCCTTTGATCAGTTGTTTACTGCCAGCACCGTGCGGATCTCTCCGACAAAGTGGAAACAGCTCGCATATCGGCCGCAGAAGATAGCGCCGCGGGACGCACAGCCCAGGATCGTGTGGGCTGAGCTCTCTGGTGTCCACCTCCGAATACTGTTGGCTGGGATTGAGGCGGAGGCGGTCCCCTTTCCGGCTGACATCGAGATCGGCACTCGAGAAGGACCGTTCAAGGTAGAATCCTCCGGTACCCTTGAATCCTGCGGGGAAGTTCTGGTGGTCCATGCACAGGTTCCAGCGGCTTGCCTCGCTGCCGTCGAGTCCACCGCGAGCGTCGCTGTACGCCTCTCCCGGAACGGATCAAACAGTCAGTTCTTCTGGGTCAAGGCAATCATGATTGTTCCAGAAGACATCGGGTCACCGCCGGCATTCAAACGAGCGCGACAGGCTTACAATCGCATCAAACAAGGCGACCCGGAAAGCGACGACCTGATTGCCCTTCTCGCGTTCGTGCAGGGCGAGATGGCGGCCGTCCTATCGGCCGCCGGTCGTGCGAACCCTCGCTGGCGAGGCAGGGGTTCCGAATCCGGGGGCGAGACATCGACTAGGGAGGAAGACAGTGTAGGACCAGCGGTCCTCTTGGAGGATGACGAGTCTCCGGACTCCAGTCGCCCAGGGCTCCGGCAGGGCGGCCTGATGACCTTGTTGGACGCTGTGCCTGGGCTCTTTCGAGCGCTGCTGCGGGGCTCCGGGCCGCGGACGCCCATTAGGAACCACGAGGCCGCTTCCGACACCAGCGAGCTAGACGAAGACCAAGAGCCTCCATCGGATGACGAGCCCGCACCAGACGATGAAACGCTCGATTCCGGAGCAGCCGCCGTAAAGACCGAAGAGGTTCTGGAATGGATCGTGGACCGGTTCGAATCCGAAGACGCTCGGGACTCCCACATGGAGGCCATGACATATCTGCTGGACTTTGGCCTTTCACTCGCACGCTTTTACTATCTTGCCTGGCACCCTGAGGCTGACGAGAAGAGCCTGCCGGCCCGTTTCTACGCCGCCTACGTCAGGCGCGTCTTGACGGCTGCCCTATCTGCGTCTGGTGGCCTGCAGGGGAGCCCGAAGGGTTACTTCCTCCGATTGGCAGGGACGAAGCAGACACAGCTTCGCAATTGCTTAAAGCGCCAGCGTCTGATGGGTCGGCTTCTCTATCATCTCTGCGAATTGGGCACGGTCGACTGGGACAACCAATCGCAGGGCCTTGGAGACATCAGGTACATTCTCGCCGGGGCTGAGGGCGTGCTTGGGCTGCACCTCGAGACCGCCGATGACGCGATCCTTGCGGCCGAGGAGCTGGCCACCGACAGCGCCAACGTGTTCATTCCCGGAATCACCCCAGATGCGATGCGGGCGGCTGTTGCCGGCCTGCGGGCACTGGAAACGCCGGAGGACGTCGCCTTACGGAGGTTCCGACCGCTGCTGAAACTCCGCGCCGCGACTCGCCGCTGCATTGATCTTAAGCACGAAGTCGGTTCGCTGCAGGCTCAGAGGAAGACTGTGTTCAGACCCTCAGCGCGCCGACACAGCAAGCAAGACGACGAGCGTAGGTTGTCAATTCTGATGGACAGCATTCGATCAGTCGAATCTACGCTGTCCCAAGCTGAGCTCGAGCGGAGAACGCTACGTGAGGAGTGCGCTAGGGAGCATCCGGATGAGATGGTGCTTTACGACGGCTTTTACCGCCGCGCGGACTGGAAGTTCATCGAGTACCTGCCGGACCTGGACGAGCCTTGTTGTCCCCGTGAGTGGGTACGTCTCCCCGAAGTAGTCGCAAGCGAACTGTCCGATATCACACGACCGGTGAAGTGTCCAAGCTGCACGGTGCTGATCATACCTTTTGCGGAGGGTGTCCTCGATGTCAGCTAATGTCTCGAATCTGGGAGCGGTCCCAAACTGGACCGAGGACACGAGTGAAGAAGCGGGGGGCAGGGACTTTCTCGGCCTGCAAAGCGTCGGTGAAGCAATTCTAGACGATCTCCTTCCGGGACTGACCAATTCCACCGTGCATCCACGCTACTACGCATTCTTCACGTGGGCGTTCAAGGTCGCGAACGATACAGACGTGGCTGCTGGCAAAGCGCTCACTGAGCACCTATTCCGATATGAAACAGCGCTGATCTATGCAGCCCAAGCGACGCACGGCGATGGAATTCTTAGCGTTGTCGGGATCAGAGATGTCAGAACGGGGCCGCACAGATGGACTGGGGAATCGCGTCGGTACCGCGTTGACAAGGCCGCGTGGTCACACAGGGTGAGCGCCTTCTCCTCTCCGTACTACAGGCCCTCGTTTACCAGCCTCAGGCTCCTGCGAGTCAACAGCGATGGCACGGTTTCGCTGTTGCCGGAAGGGCAGCGGCTGGCCGAGGCCTTCGAAAACCAGTTGGCCGGATCTGCAGCTGTACGTATGCTGTCCAAGACCGGTTCACGTCCAGTCGGCGGAGAGGTTCTCAAGCAGCTCCATGATGACTTCTGTCCTTGCGCGGTCCGGAACCGGGGCGGAACCGATCGGCCTGCTCTCATTGAAGTCCTCTTCCGATTCGAGCGATCATCGCAGGATCCCGTGCGGCGCAAGGGGGAAGACGCTCGTCGGTCAACACTCGGCTACTTGCTGCACCTGATCAGCAAATGCGGGCGGGATGCGTGGGATGACGAAGATGCCTTGCGCACTCTGATCTACTACTGGCAATCACCGTCGCATGCTTACGTTCCTGAGCCCGGGTTACGGCAGACGGCGGAGGCATGGCGCGTTTTTCAGGCACAGCAATACGAGCGCTATGCCCTGGAAACACTGTGGGCCGCGTTTCTGCGTATCCTCGGGCAGCGTGTCACGTTGCCGTTTGACCTCAGCGCGGTGGGAGGTGCGATCGCGTCCGAACTAATGAAAAGTCGCTTCTATCAGGACCGAGGTCTGCGTCTGCCCTCCGACCTGTCAGGTGCGACCCTAGAGGATCTGTCAGCGGCAATTCTGAAGTCTGCTGTGCCGGAACGGCGCGCGAATGGGCTAACTTGTTTCGAGACATCTTGGCGACGACTTGGGCCTCTCGCGAAGGGTTCTGAAGCGTTCTGGGTTTCGGAGATCCAAGACGCACTCTGGAATACCGGTAACGCGTATTGGGCGTTTGGGGCAGCCGTGGGCCTCCTCGTGACCCTTTGGCTCCGCTGGCGGTGCTACGCCGCCGGCGCGAGCGGTGCCGAGTTCTTGAAGGTTGGCGGACGACTTCGGCTGAGTCTTGCAAAAGCCATGGACGACTTCGAAAGCCGGCGGAATGAGAGCCTGCCTCGTGTTTTTTCATGGCTGCTGGAGGAATACGTCGTTGGCCAGCACCTGAGGGTCGCGGCTCACAAACTCGCCTCTGAGGGAATAGACACATTCTGGTTTTATGCGTCGGAAGAGGGGTATCGCGTTCACCCTGATAGGGATGTTACAGAGTCAAAACCCTCCTACAGCGGTCCAAAACTCTGGGCAGCGCGGGAGTGTTTGCATGATTTGAACCTGATCGAGGTCCGCGGGGATTCTTCGTGTCGGTGCACGCGCGAAGGCCGCGCAACGCTGGAGAAGGTGCTGAAGCTCGCAACCATGTGAGAGGGTCTAAAGCGCCCTCTGAGGAGGACATCGGTAGGCTGGACACGCTATCCCGCATGTTCGGGATCGGCCTTGTGATTTTCAACCCCCTCGATCCAGACAAACCAGCATTCCGGATCAGGTCACGGGCGTCCCGTGAAGAGCCCGATATGTTCTACGTCAACAAGTACCTTAAGCTGATCGAGGACGACTTGTTCGTATGATTTCCCCCAGCCAAACCTCTCCCGGCGCCCACTCGGACGACCTCTGCGCTACCGACGACCCGCTGCGGTGATCCCGCATCTCAGTTCGTCACTATTGCGCGCCATACCTCCATTTTCTGTCACGGAGTTGCTACAGTGGAGGAACTTCAACAAGGGCCGTGGCAGCCTTCCCAGGGGAGCACTTCTTGATGGCGAGAAAAGACCTCAGCAGACTGGCGGCCCAACTCCATAACGACGTCAGCCAGGAGGCGCTTCGAGAGTCTCTACTCGTACCCTGGGGCCGGCTGCGGGAGGCCGCGGAAGAGTACGTCGAGTGGCGCACTTTCATCTTGTGGGTCCGCGCTATCACGGAGGTAGCAGAGAACCTTCCTGAACTGGTCCGGTCCGCCCTGGACCGCCGCTGCCCCGGTTATCTGGTCTCGAACCGAGGGCCTGACTGGCGTGCCATCGAGGAGTGGATAGAGTCCCACGAGTTCGGCGATGCCGGAGCGGGCGGTTGGTTTGGAGCGGTGACGTATTACGCGCAGAACGACCTCCGCACTGAGCAGGGATGGGCCCACTGGGAGCGAGCCACGACCGAATGGAGCGGCCATCAGCCGACTCGCTGGCCGACGTTCGAGGAGTGGGCGGCTGCTGTCGCCTCGACTCGTACGCTCTTGCAGGCCACGGCTGAGGAGGCTCGTGCTGTCGAGGCGTTGGCCAGAGTGCAGTCGAGCCGGCTGCGGGACGCTGTCTCTGACCTGCTCGAATCACGGGCTTTTGCGATCTGGGTCGTTTGCGTGTCCAGGCAAGGGGATAACCTTGGCGCGTCCGTGACGAGCGAACTGCGTCAACGTCTCCCCGGCTTTTTGACCGCGTCTGGTCTGGCAGCCAAGTGGGGCTTCCCACTCTTACGTCGGCTCGTGCGGGCCGGCGACGCTCCCTGGTGCCCCATTGCCCGCGAGGAGGGATGGGTGTCTGCGCTGCGCTACGAGGTTCGCCATCATCCTCGTTACCACCGGCTCATTCACTACAAGGAGCACTGCCGTGAATTGTGGGCGCAGAGTCGTCCGAGCTCGTACCCGCCGTTTGCGGAGTGGCTCGCGGCAGCCGACGCGTACTATGTACTGCCTTCGAAGTGAAGCCTCACCCGCCGGCGGCCTTCCGCAGTTCCTTGCCGACAATCTCCGCTGGGTATCCCATCTCCACTAGCCAAGCCTGCATGTCGCGGCTGAGAGTCTCGAAAGGGATCTTCCGAGGGTGGTCACTCAGGAACGTTGAAAAGGAGCTCTCGGTGATCCGTCCGCCTTTCGTCAGCAAGAGACCTTCGCCCACCCAGTACTGAACCCTGGCGGGCGGCACCGCGAGCATCTCCGCCACCTCTTTCACTTTGTACCCTCCGAGGCTTTCGGCCTTGTGTCCGAGATGCCAGAGCCTCTTTCGGACGGCCGCCACTGACCGGCCCAGGCGCTTCGCGATCAGGGCCAGAGAAGCGTTGCCTTCAATCCACCGCTCAAGGTTGTATTCATCGCGACTGGACCACCGCGGGGATCGGGGGCGCCGCAGTTCGAGGATGGCGGCACGCCTTTTGATCGAGTAGTGTGACCACGTTGGCTGCAGCGCCCGGATTGCGCGGCGGGCGGCACGGAGACCTCCCCTGGCCCACGCGGCCTTCAGGATCTCGTCCAGCTCCGGTGTCCACCGGCACGTCGGCCCTCGCGGCCTGGCCGACTTCCGGCGTCTCATACCGACAGCCCGGTTGCCCCGCTGGAATCTCCAGGTAGCCACGCCCTGCCCCTCTGTCAGCCGCAAGATTTCCCGTCCCGAGATTCGCGACAGGAGCAGAAGCGGCCAGCCCAGGTCTATCGGCCACATCCCCGAAAGCCGTTACGGCAATCGATGGAAGAGATGGTGCCCTCTACTCAATAGACAGATGGCGGAAGGTGGATTTGACGCGGTGGCAACCGTGCGCCGGGATGGCCTTTCAAAACCTCACGCGTACGCCGAGCTGGAACGCTCGTGGGCCGCCGGTGCCGAAAACGTTGCCCGCCCGGGCGGTCGGATGGCCGAATGCGGGCGATATCAGGTCATTCTCGTATCCGGTGAGGTTCGCGTAGTTGAGCACGTTGAAGACCTCCGTGAACACGCGCAGTTCGAGATGCTCGCCGAATCGGAACGCCTTTGTCACCCGCAGGTCCTGGGAATTGAAGACCCGCCCGAAACCGAATTGGCTCGGCAGCGTAATGGTTGGGAACACTTGGGCCGGGTTGGGGCCACCCTTGCCCGCGTACGCCTGGTTGTACGCGTCGACCAAGCGCACTAGGTCCGACCGGCCGAGGCGGAAGTTGAACTGATTCGTACCGGATCCGGGCAGCAGAAATCCGTTGATGCCGGTTCCATAGAAGTCCACGCTCGAAATGACCGGCTGAAACGGCGCCGCGCTATTGAAGCTCGAAATGAACGCGATCTCAAGGCCGAGCGGCAGGTTCGCGATTCCGGAGACGTTCAGAACGTGCCGCGGAAGAGCGGGGCCTACGTTCTGAAACCAGTTGTTCAAGTTGTAGATCGGCGTGTACAGGTCGAACATGCCGTAGATGCCCTCCTCGTCCTGTAGCGCATACGAGACCTGCGCCTCGAGGCGACGGCCGAAACGCTTCTCCGCTCGCACAAGCAGGCCTTTGTACGTCGATCGTCCGCCGCTGATGCTCGCCTCTATCGGACCGTTCGAGCATTCAACACCTGGTACGGAGGCCACGGCTGGCTGGCACCTCGGGATTACCGGGCCGGAAATCGCAAAGAAGTGATTCAGATCGACGCCTCGTAGCATCTGGTGCAAGGAGTGGCGATACGCAAAATCCGCGGTGACCGTGAGACTATCGTCGAACTGGTGCTGAACCCCGATGCTGAGGTTCTGCGCGTCAGCGGGAACGAAATCCTGCGGGAACAGGTCCGCTCCTGTCTTGAACACGTCGATGTTCCGCACCTGGAGGTTGGTGTCATTCGGATCGATGTGCAACTGCTGGATGGCGGCAGCGCGCACCGATGGAAGGATCGCCGCCAGAGCGGCGCCCGAGAAGGCTGTCGGCGTGAGGAAATTCAGCGGCGTGCCCACCGGTACGCCTGGCACGCCAGGGATTGGATTCGGCACCGTTGATCCGGGTAAGGGAAGATATCCCGTGCCCAACGGGCCCAGGTAGGCGCGCTCTACCAGGCGATTCTCGATATTCAGGGTGTCGTAGTAGATCCCACCTCCGCCACGGATGACGGTCTTGTTGCCCGGCAGCGACCAGGCGAAGCCGAGAGCGGGCGTGAAGTGGCGCCACGCGTGCTTCTCGTTCCCGAGCCCGGACTGCCCGAAGATGGGCGCAAGGAACGCGGGTTTCGTCAGGTCGTGATTGAGCGCGTTCGTCTCGAATGACCAGGCCAGACCATAGTTCAGGCTGAACCGCGGGTGCAAGCGCCACGTGTCCTGCCAGTACGCGTGGACGATATTGTCGTGGTCTGCCTGGTCCCGCTGAAACGCAGGTGGCTGGCTGACGTCGCCTACTCCGAAAATGAAGTTCTCCAGCGGCAGCTTGAGGACATCGCTTACCGACCTGAATGACGCCGGCAGCAGAGGCGCGAGCTGAGGCGCCGCCTGCCGCACCTCCTGCGGGGAGAACAGCGTAACTGCGGCGGGAGCGTCGAGCGTGTATGTGCCGGTGCCTTTCAGGTATTCCCATTCAACGCCAAACTTCATGCGGTGGCTCGCACGTTGCCAATTCACGTTGTCGGCGAAGATGTGCCGACGGACGAGCCGGCTCTGTGGGGAGTTGATTTCATTGCCGAAAACGAGGCCGGCCCCATCCACCCTGACGTGCGGTCCGTCGAGCCCGAGGCAACCGGGGCACTGTTGGGCCGTAGGCGGCGCATTGCGATTGGACCAGAACGTGGCCGAATACCGAAACTCGTTCACGACGCTGGGTCGAATATTGCTGGTCAGCGAAGCGACCGCGGAGTCGGCGAAGTTGGTGTTGCTGACCCAGGCGGACGGGAGTGAATTGGCCTCGCGTGGCGCGAAGCTGTCGTTCGAATCGTGCGAATAACGCAGAAACGCGGTCTGACGGGCGGAGACCCGGTAGTCCAGACGTGCGTTGACCATGTCTTCGTGGAAGGGGCTCGGGGCCACCCCCGCGAAGGATGCGAAGGTGGGGTCGGTGGGCACCGTGCTGAACACACCCTGCTGGTTGTTGTGTTCGTAGCTCGAGAAGAAGAACAGTCGGTCCTTTACGATTGGCCCGCCGACCCACAGCCCGCTTTGCCGTCGCGCGAAGAACGGGTCTGGATCGATAGGGTCGCGCTGCAAAGCCGGATAGGCGGACATGTTGTGGTCCCTGAAATAGAAGAATCCCTCCCCGTGGAGCTGATTTGAACCGCTCCGTGTGACGACGTTGATCGCTCCGCTGGCGGTCAAGCCCGTGGACAGGTCGAAGTTCGTGGAGCTGATCTGAAACTCCTGCACGATCTCCTGTGAGAAGTTCTGCTGTGTTCCGCCGTCAACCGGATCGTTGATCCGGGCGCCATCGACCGTGATTCGCGTTCGGTCCGGATCGTTGCCGAGCACGGACACATCGAAGGCTCGGTTGTACTGGCCTTGGTTGTCGGCCGACACGGCGACACCTGGCGCAAGAAACGCGAGTTGCAGAAAACTGCGCCCGTTGAGCGGGAGTCCCTGGATCTGCTCACGCGAGACGATCTGGTCGACCGTGTGCCGCTCATGATCGATCAAGGGCGCGACAGCTTCAACGTTGACGACATCCTTGGCCTCCCCGACCTCCAACGTGAAATCGACTCTGGTCACAGCACCGGTTGCGACCTCCGCGTCCCCAACAGCGCTCCGGAACCCATTGGCCTCGACTCGCAGCCTGTAGCGGCCGGACTCAAGAGACGCCGCGCTGTACTGGCCAACCTGATTGCTCACAAGCGAGCGCGCGAATCCGGTTTCGACGCTCTGTACGTTGATGGAGCAAGCTCGAATCACTGCTCCGCTGGCATCATAAATGGTGCCGGCGATTTCGCCTGTGGGCGCCTGGGCGAACGCAACGGCGGATGCAGACACGGTTAGAACGATGCGATGCAAACAACTCATATTCCCCTCCGAAGGCCGGCGAGAGCCGGTGTGCCTTGTGATTATTTGGCCATAGACTCCGAATCTTGGCAAGAGAAATCTGCGGCCTGCGGGCCGATTCAGAGGGGCTCGAAAAAAAGTGCGTCTTCTTGTCAAATTCGACCGGCGTCGTTTGTCGTATATATAGGGGAAGTAGCTGCTGACTGTGGCCGGCTCATTGGGGAGGATGCTAACTATGGCCAGTAGTGGCCGCGAGTACCACCCGCGCGCTCCCGAGTTTTATGTCAGCCCGGCGGTAGACGCCGAGGTCGCTGCCGCCCTTCGGGCCCTCTGGCCGTGGTTCTGGGGCTACGTCGGCCAGCAACTCGGCGACTCAACACGCGCGGGCGATCTCAACGATAGAGTGGCGGATCAGGTCTCGGACTATGTCCGTAGTCATCCTGGCCAAGTCCGCTCCGTGATCGGTGTCTGCCGTGTGGCGGCCATCAATCTCATCAAGTCCGTGCGTGCCCGGGACAGTCGGATTGAGTACCGGGGTCTAAGCCGGGACCTTGAGCTGTGCGCTCAACCTGCGGCTGGCTCCTCGGACGAGCTCGAGTTCCAGATATGGGTGAATCAGATCCTCGAACGCGCAGACCACGAGATGCAGGTGATGTGGATGCTCCGGGTACTTGGCAAACCATGGAGGAGGGTCGGGAAGGTGTTCGGTTTCTCGGCCGGACAGGCTCGGCACAAGTTCTACCGTGGGTTGGAGAAGATTTGCAGTGATCAAGGAGATCTCAGATGAAACGGCCAGAGCCGGCCAGGAACCAGCTCCTCGGAGCCGGTGAAGACCACCTGCTGCGTGCAGCCCGGGAGCACGTCCGCACTTCCTTCCCCAATCCCAACAGGGCAGGCTGCCTTGGGCGCGAGCGCCTGGAGGCCCTGGCTCGTGACGAATGCCGCCCAGCGGATGAGATTGGGGATCTCGAACATATTGCCACCTGCTCGCCGTGTTTCGCGGAGTACGACGCGATTCGAACAGCGTGGCAGCGAAGGCGCACCAGGATATTGGCGGGGGCGGCGGCCACAGGCTTGGCCGTGTTAGTCTGCGCCGGTGTCTTGTTCCTCAACCATCGAACCGCGGTTGTTTACACACCGCCTGTGACGAAAGGGGTCGAGGTCGCGAGCGCAGAGATTCGGAAGCAGGTACTCGATCTGCGGCCGTTCGAGACCTTTCGAGGGGTGACACCGCGCGAGGCCCAAACCGCCGTCCAGCCACCCATTCTCGATCGTGCGGATTTGCTCCTGACTGTTCAATTGCCCATCGGCTCATACGAAGGCCGCTATCTCTTCACAGTCGTGGACTCCGATCAGAAAACGCGACTGGAAACGCCGGCGATCGCCGTCATGAGAAACCATGTGACGACCGCTGAGGTGCGGGCAGACCTGAGGTCACTGCCGCCTGGGCGTTTCACTCTGCAAGTCCGACGTGATGGCGCATTTGCGACTACGTCGTATCCGATTGAAGTTCGTTGAAGGAGGCAACCGCTGAGCAAGATCTGTGTCTTCGCCGCGTCCAAGATGGAAGCGGCACCCGTCCTCAGACTCGGGCCACCGAACGGCACAGGCCAGCGCGAACGGGGTGTCGTGTCTCTTTCTGTGGGCCGCAATCACCTCGATCTGCGCATCACCGGCATGGGCCCCCATTTGGCTCGCTCGACCGCGGCACAGGCCCTGCGGCCGTGGACCGGTCGGTCGGAGGTCGCCCTCGCTGCGGAGAAACCAGATGCCGTCCTCGTGGTAGGGCTTTGCGGCGGCCTCAAGGAATCGCTGCCGGGATCACGGCTGGTCCTTTACACGGGATGTTTGTCCACTGCGAATGGCCAGGCAGCCCTGGAGTGTTCTCCGTCGATTACTCACCGGCTCCGCGAGTTGCTCTGTTCTCAAGGCATGGCCTGCGACACTGTTGTTGGAATCACCTCCGCCCGGATTGCGGTCACCGCCGAGGACAGGCTCAGCCTGGCGCAGGCAGGAGCCGATGTGGTCGACATGGAAAGCTACGAAATCCTTGCCATCGCCAACCGAGCCGGTCTGCCCACAGCCGTCCTTCGCGTGGTAGGCGATACCGCGGCTCAGGACCTCCCGAATTTCAATCAGGCGCTTGACGCCCAGGGGGCGCTCGACCGGCGCAAAGCCCTTCGAATTGCCGTGTGCTCGCCCTTGCGGACTCTCCGCCTCCTCCGGGCCAACAAACGGGCGATCACCTACCTCGGCAAGGCCCTCGCAGGCGTCCTAACGGCCGATTGGTAGACAGTGCAGCTGCAGACGCCGATGGTTCAGTCTCAGTGTCGGCGACTGTGCGATCATGCGGTTTCCTTTCAGTGGGGATAGTTCTGCTTGGAGTAAGGGTTCAAGGCGTCATTCTTGCCGTTCTTCCTGGTCCAAGTCGCCATCCTTGCTTCCCGAACCCGCTCGATCCTCCCTTTCGTTTCCGCCGCCTTCTGCCCGGCAGTTTTGAGAGACGTGCTATCGTGTTTGCTCTCGTCCATGATTCAAATCTAATACCAAACGATGAACGGCCGAGACCTTGCCCACGGCCGAAAACCGCGCGATCCTTCCGGGCCACGAATTCCCAATCCCCGCGTCAGCGACTATACGTCCACTCGGTCTAGCGTGGCTGTTACACAGAGCCGAGCGGAGAGACCGGCTTGGTTCAGGCCGCCTGTTAGTCGATCTGCTGGGCTCCGACGCCACCCTGGACGGCTGCGCGGGAGTGGACGCCACCGAACCGGTGTGCGACACTTTTATCGGATTGGGCCTACGTGAACAGCACTTCCCAAAACAGCAATGCAGTTCCGGACAAAGTCACGGACAACGACGATAAGCTTGCGGCCGTTCTGGCACGAGCTGAGGAGCTCCACACGCTGGAGTGTCACTACGGACTTCGCCTGCTCGATAACGCGAGGGCATTTGCTGAATCAGCAATTGAATACGCCCAACGAAACGATCCGGAACAGTGGATGTTCATGATTCTTCATCTAGCGACGGCCCTCGAATTATTGTTGAAGGCAAAGTTGGCACTCAGGCATCAGAAATACCTAGTGGTTGGGAAGACACCAGTAACACAGCGTCAGTTCGATGAAGGGGACTTTAAAAGTGTCGATGTCGAAGAATGCATGAAGCGGCTGAAGCGCCACTGTGGGTTTGAGCTGAATGATCATCAACGCCGCGTGATCACGGCCTTGCGTAACCTGAGAAACCGTTTCGCGCACTATGTTGAGCTGAGCAGGGATACTGCCTCATACAAGGCCGCAGCGGCCGCAGGACTGAATCTGTTTATCGATCTCACCGACTCGGAATTCTCGGACATAGAGTCCTATGGTGCGAAGACAACGCCGCAGATGGTGGAGGCACTCACGCGATACGAAGAATTCGTCAGGGCGCGGCTCACATCTCTGCAGGCCTCCCTTCGTTCGTCTATGCGCCCTGTCACTCGTCATCTGGATGAGTGCTCTGTGTGCCTGCAAGATGCTGCCATTATCGATAGCGACGTTATCCGCTGCTCGTTTTGCGGCCGTGAATCGTCGATTCGAGAAGTTGCCGTGCTCCACTCTGAGGGAGCGGTGGGGGTTTGCCAAGTGTGCGGCAGGGAGTCTATGTGCATTCACGGACAGGAAGGCCGTGACCCGACTCGCGAATGTCTTTGTTGCGGCTATTTCACAGGGCCGGAGTTGAAATGGGCTGACTGGCGGAATGAGTTCCGTCAGATTCCTCGCCTTCACAGCAACCGAAGTTGTTTGCCTGGGTGACCGTCTGCACTCAGCGTCAAAGGAATGTGTGCTTGTCAAGCTGACGCATAACGCCCGACGGCTCCCTGTGGTTCCGGAGTCATTCCACGCGCCGGGGAGCCGTCACCAGGAACGTCGCGATTGCTGCTGTGAGCGCGGTTACCGGATCGGCAAGTAGCCGCGGCTTACCGGTCTAGGCGCCAGGGCCGCCCCGCTCCAGCGCCCGCAACAGCGTTCGCAAAGTTTCATCGCCGTCCTGAGCAGAAGGTGGCAAAGCCTGGATCGCTCGCACCGCCACTCGGCGCATCTCAGCATCTCCACTTGATAGTGCGGCAAGTGAGCACGCGACTGCGTAAGCGTACCGAAGTCTGTTCGGGACCTGATCCGGTCGAATAGTGAACAGAAGCTCGCGTGCGGAGGCCGCATTACCACTGCGTACCCGCGCATCGGAGATCAGCAGCTTGGCAATCGGATCTCCCTGGTCAATCTGGCTAGCCAAAAGCAGTTCGGCCTCGGTATACATCCCTTCGTCAATCAGGGTTCCTGCGTACCCCTGCCGTTCCGAAGCGTCCCCACGTTGCATCGCCTTCAACGCGGTGGCAAGGTGGCCTGCGTCTTTCGATATCCTCCAGCGGAGAACCATAGCAGCAGGCATCCCTTCTGAGTGGGCCTTCGATGTGGCAGACTCAGAGATCACCATGAACCTGCCCCCTGAGCTGACACAAGCGGTTAAGACACTGCTTACCGTTCGATGATAATTCGTTCCCTCGGATCTGGCAATCGGATTATTCTGGCCGTGTCGGCGAAGCGGAGACGGGCAATGCTGGCGAGCAACCCGATCGAGGAATAGCCGGCCGGAACTCATCGAGGACGATGAGAAGGGCGTGGTCCTCCCGACGCGTTCTTTTACCTGGGCTCGGGGCCGACCAGCGGGAGGCGGCACGGTCCCACCCCAGGGTTTGGTTTTGACTGGTTTGGACCACATCGGACCGATAGATTCCGCCGTGCCTCAGAAAACGCATTCTGATGGCCATCGGAATTCGCAGAGCGGCGCGGGCGTGAGGGATCGGCGCAAACTCTCTTGGGACGATTACAATCCGGGTAGTCCTTCCGGTCGTCTGGAGGGTTTCCCTGTTATGGGCGCCTTTCTCTTCGCCCCGCCGCGTCACAAGTTGGCGCATGAACGTTCTCCTGCGGACGCGTCCTGGGCGGCCCGCTTGCGCGCCATCAAGTTCTGCTCGAACTCGGCCGGTGGACGGTAGCCCAGCGCCGAGTGCAGCCGCTGTTCGTTGTAGACCTGTTCGAGGAACCGGACGATCGAGCGGCGCGCCTCGCCCAGGTCCCGATATTCGTTGCGCAGCACTTCTTCGTATTTCAGGCTCTTCATGAACGACTCGCAGGCGGCGTTGTCCCAGGGGTTTCCTTTCCGGCTCATGCTGATGTCGATGCCCTGCGCCTTCAGCAGATCCGTGTAGTCGGTCGAGGCGTATTGGGAGCCGCGGTCGGAGTGATGCACCAGGCCCGGCTGGATCGCACGCTGGGATAGTGCCATGCGCAACGCGGCCAGCGTCAAGTCGTCTTCCAGGGTCCGCTCCAAGGCCCATCCGATCACGCGGCGCGAGCAGGCGTCCAGGATCACCGCCAGGAACACGAACTCGTCCTGCAAGCGGATGTAGGTGATGTCGGCCACCCACAGCTGGTCCACATCGGTCACCACCATCTGGCCGGCCAGGTTGGGGTAGACTTTCCGGCCGTGGTTGGAGTCGGTCGTCACGACGAATTTCCGTTTGCGCACGCACAGCAGATTGTCTTCCCGCAGGATGCGGTACACCCGCTTCGGGTTCACCGTCCAGCCGCGTCGCCGCAACTCGGCGGTGATCCGTGGCCGGCCGTAGCTGGGCCACTCCAAGGCAATGTGTTGCATGGCGTCGCGCAGATCCATGTCCGGATCAGGCCCCGTCCGGCCGTCCTCGTGGAAGCGGTAGAAGCTGGACCGGCTGACCCGGCCCAGCTCCACCATGCGCTCGATCTTCAGTCCCCGGCCGGCCTTCACTTCTTCTTGGACCTTCCGGTAGACCGCGGATTTCCAGTCAATGCCTGCAGCATCCGCTGCTCCTCGATGCGCTGCAAGCATCCCTTCAAAAAATCCATCTCCACGGTCTGCTGACCGATCTTGCGCTCCAGTTCCGCGATCCGCCCTTCCGACCAGCGTTGCTTGCCGTTGCCCGGAAACGCGTTGCCGGGGCCGTGCCGAAACTCACGGCGCCAGCGGTGCAGCACGTTGGGGTTGACCTCCAACGCCCGCGCTACTTCTGCGATCGATACCCCTTGCTCCAACCGCCGTACGGCGGCCAGCTTGAACTCCTTGGTGAACTGCCTGCGAGACAATCCCATGACTCAATTCTCCCTTTCAATGGATTTTGAGTCTTAACCGTTTGTCTCAAAACTGGGGGCAGGTCCACCAAATCCACTAAATCCGTTGCTTCGGCCTTCCTTCCAACTCGCAATATGGACTCAGCTAAGGCCAATTGGGCAACCCATCTTTCCTCAGGGTACACGGCCGCCGCTACAGCACGAAGTAACACGTCTTCGGACCGTTGAAGAGGAAAGTCAAACAAACGCACCGCCGTCAGCAGTGTGAGTGTGTCGTCGATCTCATCTAGGTTTCCCAGGCGGTCCATTTCCAGGATCGCCTCTTCCGGTCGGCCTGAACTCGCGAGCCAGCGACCGCCAAGAGTCAACAATCGAATGCTAAGTCTGGGTATCCCTATGACGGTCGCAAGATGTCGCACTTGCGGCACAAAAAGTTCTCCGTGGCCGTTGGCCTCCAGCGCAGTCCGCAGGATCTCAACGTGCGCTTCCAAAGCCGGTAAGTCCATATCAACGAATAGCTTATGTGCTTCCTCCGCCACGTTCATCATGCCGGCGGTGTGTTGCTTCACCCAGATCACGTATTGGGCAAGTGCTGCCCTCGCCAAGTCCTCAGCCCTCCCAAAATCGGACGCCGCAATGGCGTTTTCAACCCCGGCAGCCGCAGCCGCTGAGCTTAAGGGGATATGAGGATGACAACACTCAGCGAAGCGTTTCGGTCCGCCACAAAAACACACATCCAGCGGGTCTGGCTCCCAAATTCGTCGCACTGTCTGCCCGTCCTCAAGCAACCTGTATCCTTGCCGACGCCAAACTTCCCAGACAGGTCGAAGATAGGGCAGCACCATCCCGTCGGTATCGTGAGTTTCGCCCAGCTTGATGCCTCCGAGCGGCCCCCGCTTGAACGGCGTCACGTGTGCGCGCATGAACCCCTCGCGCGTGATGACCATCACCAACAGCGTTTCGCGTCGCACCGTTTTGGCTGGGGCGAGATGCGGTTGTACGTCGGCTTGCGGTTTCGTGAGAGTGGACCAAGTTTCCCCTACCTCGACGATCGCGTCGCAGCCCTTCGTCTCCACAAAGCGCGCCACTATGCGCATGAGCAGATGTTTCTCGGCGCCGTCCGCAGCCTCGAGCGGCACAAGATTCCATGCGCCGCGGCCATCCCGAATAAACATCACCCGGGAGTGAAATCTATCTCTCAGCAAGATCCGTTTTGCAGAGTGGAGCACTCTCTTCGCAAAAAGGGCGGGGTCCAACTTGTCCCAAGGGGTGAGCTTGCTGCTCTCATCCAGCCCATACCGACGTATCGCCTCGTGGGGGTCAGCATTGGCAGACAGGGGTTCCAGCGTGCAGCCGATCTGCTCTCCGGTTGGCAACTTAAATGTCTCGGTGCGCCTGCTGACGCCTGATGCCATACATTCTAGGGTTCCCGTTCTGTCGTACGTAGACCGAAAGTCAGGGTGCTGGCGCGCCGCTTGAATACACTCGCATCGCCCCAGATGGATATGAGCGTCAAGGATCATGTCACTCAGAAGGCCGTATACGTTCGCGAGGGCGTCGAGAATCTCAAGGGTGCCAAGCTCCTTCGTGCTCCAGCGCCGCTCAATCGCTACCACGGAGTCTTTCAACTGCTCAGCCTTTGCCTGAGAGTCCCCCAGGCGATTGAAAAGTGCAAGGTTCTGGAGAACCAGAACAGACGGTATCTCGGGAGGGACTTCTAATCTCGCAATCGTCTCGTCTCGCCAAGTGAGCAGGCGCACCTCGGCCGTACTCTGGGTCTCTAGCTCGCCCTTGTGAACGACCGTTGTTCTAGCATCGTGGAGCCACTTGGCCGATGAATCGGCCTTCAGCCGAGCTTGCCATGGGCCGTACCATTTCTCAAAGTCATTGAAGCGACCCTTCTCGCTTTGAAGGACAAATGTGACGTTCCTAAGGGCCTCAATCGTCGCATTGAGATTTGCGCGGAAAGCTTCAGCCTCGTGGTATCTCTCCAATGCCTGATGCCAGAGCAGGTGCGCTTCGGAGAGGCGGCGGTGGGTCTTGGGTAGGAGGCACGCTTGGTGTTCTTCGTCGGCGCCGGAGACTTTCTGGTTCGGAACCATACTGAGGTCTCGTCAGGCCGAATTCTACCGCGAACAGGCCACCTTGGACTAGGCGCGGCACCGCGAATCTGGGGGCGAGGCGGCATCGTTGTCTTCCCGATATGCCAGAATTACTGCAGTAGGGCTTCGGGGATGTCTGGGTCAACAGGTCCTAGTGTTCTCTACGCGCCGGTGTCGGCTTCTGAGCGCAGCCGACTTGTCGCTCTTGCGCTGATCTGCCTTGTCGCCGGATATGCGGGAGCTCAGAGCGACGATCCACGTATCATCCTCGCAAACGCTGACGACCTCGCCCTGCTAAACAACTGGCCCAAAGCCGAGCCTCTTTTCGCCCAAGCCGAGCATCTCTTCAGGCAGTCCAGAAATCAGCGGGATGCGCTGTACGCCAGGGTGGGGTACATCTGGGTCACAGCCGAAACCGGAGGGACGGGCGGCATAGCGGACACGGATGTCGACCGCGCCCTCCAGTACTCTTTGAGCCACCGCGACCAAGTGCTCCAGCTTCGCTGCCTCGTCGCGCAAGCCGTTCGGGAACGCGTCGTGAATGAGGCGGCCGCTCGCCATCTCTGGGAGGAGATTCTCGGTCTCGCCACGACGCTCGGGGACGAGCGCTGGAAGGAGCGAGCCACGGCAGAACTCGGCGAGATCAAGTACCTTGACGGGGAGTTCGCCGCAGCCGAACGCATGGTCAAGCAAGCGGTCATTTGGCAGTTCTCCCACGATCCCGGCGCCGCGATCTACTACACCTCGCTGGTCGGCAACGGCCTGGTGGAGTCGGGGCAGACGGAGAACGGCCTCCATTACTGCGATGTCGCGATCGGGCGTGCCGCAAAGGCCCCCGACGCCGGCTTTCCGTTTCTGGCGTATCAGGGCAAAGCCCGCGCCTTCCTCGCGCTGCGCCGGCGCGCGGAAGCCGATGCGCTGCTCCAGGTCGCGCTCAAGCGTGCGCGCGCCGATGGAAATCGCGCTGCGGAGGCCCAGCTACTCATCGTCGCAGGCATTGGAGCCGAGAACCCCCGCAAGGCCATCGAGTACCTCCAGGCGGCGAACGATCTCACTCGGACGGCGGGGTTTCACCACGCGTTCGCGTGGAGTTCGTTTGAACTGGCCAAGGCCTACCGCGACGCGGGGAACATCGACGCCGCGGAGGCATACGCCAGTCGCGGCCTCGAAGCCATGAACGGCCTCGAAGACAAGTACCACCTTCCGCAGCATGTGGCACTCCTAGCCGACCTGAAGGCGACCAGGGGCGAATTCACGGAAGCTGATCGACTGTTTGAGCAAGCCGCCGACATGATCGATGCGCTGCTGGTTACCGTCCCCAGTCGCCAGCTCGAAAGCTCGTTGATTGCGACTCTCAGCGGCGTCTACCTGGGCCGGTTCAACCTGGCAGCCACGAAGTTGCGCAACACAAAAGAGGCTTTCGAGGCAATCGAGCAGGCGCGTGGCCGTTCTCTCGCGGATGCCCTGCGAGGTCAGCAGAGGCCCGAACCGTCGGCGGATCCCCTCACAGCCTCGGCGCAACAGGATATCAGCCGTATCCAGGTCGAGCTCCTCCACGAGGGGGAGCGGCAGAAACGGCAACGTCTCCTGGACAAGCTCTTTGCCGCGGAACAGGACTTCACACCGATCCACGCTGGCGCGACTCCATTGCAGGCGGCAATCGCCCGGTCGAGACCGGTCGATCTTCGGGCCCTTCAGTCCCGCCTCCGCACCGACGAAGTGGTTCTTGAATATGTCCTCGACGATCCCCGAGCCTTCTGCCTCTGTATTACCCGCACGGACTCCAGAGTCTTCGTCCTGCCGAAGGGCCGGCAGCGTATAGAACGCGATGTTGACGAGTATCTGACCGGAATTCGCGCCAGAGCATCTGCCACGGAGGTGAGCCAACGGCTCTATGCCGAACTGCTCCAACCGGTGCTGCGCGGCATCACCAGGCCGAGGCTGCTCGTGGTACCGGATGGCAAGCTGAACTTCCTGCCCTATGATTCCCTGGTCGATCCGGAAAGGCGCCTTGTCCTTCGATCACATGCCGTGAGTTACTGTCCTTCCGGCACGGTTCTGTACCTGTTGCGTTCCGGCGGCAGAACTGTCCGCTCTGCCCCGCATTTCCTGGGAGTCGGCGACGCGCGTTTCGCGGCTGGCAAAGCACCCGCCACGGACGGGGCGAGATCAGCCAGCCCATTCGCCGACCTTCCGAATACCCGAGATGAACTCATCGCGGCCAGCCACGCTATTGGCGGCCAAGCCACGCTGCTCATGGGATCCGAGGCTACCGAGGCCGCGTTCAAGTCCCAGCCGCTCGCCACCTTCGACATCATTCACATCGCTACGCACGGGATGCCGAACGTCGAATTCCCGGACCGAGCGGCTCTCCTTCTGGCCCCAGACGCCCAAGGCCACGAAGACGGACTGCTCCAGGCGCGCGAGATCAGGAATCTGCCTCTTCGAGCCGAGCTTGTGACTCTCTCGGCCTGCGACACCGGCGTTGGCAGCGTCGAAGGGGAGGAGGGCGTTGCCAACCTGGTGAAAGCCTTTCTGTTCGCCGGTGCAAAGTCCGTCCTGGCGAGCATCTGGAGCGTCGGCGACACGTCCTCCACCTACCTGGTGAGTCGGTTCTACATTCATCTCGCACAGGGTGACGATCGGAGCGTCGCCCTGCAACGCGCCAAGCTCGATACGGTCGAGCAGTTCGGGAGCAACGCCGTTCCGCTGTACTGGGCCGGTTTCCAGATCTTTGGCGATGGCTCAGGCACCGTCGTCGGGCCGAAACGTCTTGCCCACGGACGCGCGTCTCGTCTGAGGGCCGCTGACTCCCGTTAGCTAGCGCTCTCGAGGCAGGCGGGCGGGGAAGCATGGCCGAATACAGAGGCAGCACGCACGCGCCCCGTACGATCACCACTTCCCGCGCCTCGCAGATCTGCCGCAACGGGTCGCGCGCACGCTCCGCTACCCGCGGTGGACGAGGAGACGGTGAAAGCGTACATCGAGAGCCAACGGTGGGACGAAGACGAACAGGGGTTCAAGATCACCGCGCCCACCGAGCCTTGAGCCGGCTGTGAGCCGGGGGCCTTCCGGCGGCTTTAGCCGCAACCCGACTTTCAGTCGCAAAAGAACCTACCGGCTTTAGCCGGTAGTGCTTTCGATCAGGGGTGTTATACAGTGTTATACACAGAGCCGACAGACGTGTGTCAGGATCATCTCTCATAGAACCGGTTTTGAGCTTCCAACTCTAGCGCCCGCTGTCTAGTCTCCAACTCTTCGCAGTGTTGCTTCTTCGCGTCCGCGCAGAACTGGAGTATTAAGTCACGTGCCTTCTCAAAAGTCTCTCGGTCGGGCTTGAACGGTTCTCCAACCTGCTGGACGCAACCGATCATGCCGCGTTCGCGTGCCTCGGCCTCAAATCTGAAAGCAAGAGCTCCCGTCTTCGGATCCCACACGGCGAATCTCGCTGTTACCCAGTAGGCTCTCGAAGACGCGGACGCCGAGATTGCCAAGCCCGCGCTCGTAGTACCGAAAGCGTGATCAGTGTAAGTCTCGGTCCATTCGATTCGGGTTCTCCGAACGCGATCAATCGCATCGCGCAGTTCCACAATACCCATGATCGAAAGTATATGCGGAATGGACCCGCCAGCAGTCGCCCCTCTCCGCACAGCTGCGACTGTCGAGGAGGTCGGGTAACGCGAGGGAGTATCCCTTTGAGGCTCCATGCCCACACTATCGCTACCATCACCGCAGCCTGATGTGCCGCCCCTTGGCGAGGGCGACGCCGACTATTTCCTCTCCCCGTGCCAAGGCGTCGGACAGGATTCCTCGTTGGAGTTCCTTTTGGACCGTGTCGCCCTCCGCACTCCGGAGGCGGGCGCGTAGGGAGCTTGGCGGCAGCGCCTCCAGAATCTCGCACCACTCGGGCCATGTGAGATCTAGTCTCGCGCGGTAGAAGCTGTCTGGAATGCGGGCGCTCGCGTCAACCACCAGCGACGGAGCGCTGTTGGATTGCAGCGTGATAGTATTCAGGGCTCCGCGGAGCTGCCGGACATTCCGGGTGACCATGAACCACGCCAGCAACTGCTTCAGCCGCTTCTCACGGTTCTCCGCCGCCCTGTGCCGCGCCTGCAGGCGCTCCGCCTCGCGCTGTGCCAGGTCCGCCTCCGCCTTCTGCGCCTTCAGGTAGCTCGCGATGCGGTCGACCTTGTGGCCGAAGGCCTCGACATAGGTCGCTAGCGCGGTCTTGATCTCGTCCGATACCTCGCCGTTGTTTGCCTCGGCGTGCTCCGTTGCCGCCTCGATGAGCGAGGCGAGCGATTCATCGATCTCGAACATGCTGAGGCCCTTCGCCACCTCGCTGGCGCCGGGGACGGCCAGAGTCGTACTCATGCTTCTCACCTCCTTGATCTCGCTGGTCGACGCTCTTGGTCAGAATGCCAGTGGGAGTTGAGCGTCGTCGGTGTAACGCGGCCGGCGTGCGACCGTCCGGCGGTCCAGCGCCAGTTCAGCCAGTGCGTCCCGCGTCGGCAAAGGCTGCGGCGCGGGCGCGACGCACTCGGTGACGCCGGGGGCGACTGCCGGTTCCGGCGACTGGTCGGCTGTCCGAAGCTGTTGGCTTTCCAGCACCCGAGAGTGCTGCCTTTGGACCTCGCGCCAGCAGGCGTCGGCCTTCTCGCCCACGCCCTTCTGGGTCACGAGTTCACGAGCCATCGCCGTCAGCAAGTCGCCGTCATCGTCGAGAGCTTGCAGGCCATGATTCGCAAACTTGCCCTCCATCGCGAGTGACACCAGAAGCTTCTTCCCCATCAGCCGGAGGCAGTTTTCCTGCATCGTCCCGGCGTAGGCCAAATACTTCACACGCACGGGCTGCTTTTGCCCAATGCGCCAACTGCGGCGGCTGGCTTGGCGCAGCACGTAGACTGAATAGCCGGACTCGTAGAAGAATATGTTCGGAAAATGGAGCAGGTCCAACCCGGTGGCCACGAGGCGCGGGTGAGCGATGCAAACCTGCATGCCGGCCTTCAGCTGCCGCTCGTACCAGGCCTCGCGGGCCTCCGGCGAAACAGCCGTGGTCAACACCTCAACTCGAATGCCTTCGCGGCCGAGGAAGTTCTTCAGCCGCTGAGTAACATCCCGCTTCTGCGTGTAAACGGCATAGATCTGGCAGCGGCGTCCTTGCCTGAGTTCGGCCTTGACCTCCTCCACCAGGCGCCGCTCCTTCGCGTACAGCACGTCCTCGTCCAGGTCGGGTGGGTCCGCGATCACGAAGCGCTCGCGCTCTTCTGTCTCCGGATTTGTTGCATACCCGTAGAGAGTCCCGAGATGGAACGGCCGATCCGGGTAGAGCATCAGAGCGCTCAATCCCGTGCTCATGACCGACTGATTGCCCTGATGTTCTTTCAGGGCGGATGTGATGTCCTCCTCCAGTCCCTTGTAGGCCTGGGCGAGTGCCGCATCCATCTCCACGGTTACGACCTCCTCGTCGTACGACGGCAGGGCATCGGAGATGTCCTCGAGCGAAACGAATGCCCCGAGCTCCATGAGGAACCGGCCGAACAAGAGCGGCGACGCGCCAGGCCGCCGGCGGACCCGCGTGGTGACCTTCGGCTTCTCTGAGCAGGCGTTGTCGGCCGGGTCGATCGTGGTGACCTTCTCCAGCACGCCGTACGTTTCCGAGAACGCCCGCACGCCTGCATCTCCGTGGGCGAATCCCTCCGCCAGCATCTTTCTCGCATCGAGCCGGAAGAGGATGTTGTAGAGCTCGTCCGCGTAGCCGCCGTTCAGGGTGCCGGTCAGAATGACCGAGCGCCGGGCGCACGAAGCGATCGTGCCAAGTGCCGCCCCTTGAGCAGTGTCGCCCTTTAATTCGTGCACCTCGTCAGCGACGCCGTAGTCGAAGAAGCCTTTTAAGTACCGACCGATAAAGTCGATTGGTGCATAGCGCCGAACTTTGGCCCCATCGGCCTGCCACAGCGCACTGAACATCGGTCGGCGGGCCTTTGCGGGAATCGTCTGCTCATCCGGAAGCACGACTGCGCCGTGCTTGGTCTTGCGGAAGTCAGCTCTCCGCAATTGGTCCTGTTCGGTCAGAACTGGCCGCCCTGTGTCTGGATTGACAACCGACCCGTTGAACGGCCCACTTCGCGGTACCCCGTAGGCGTGCCGCCAAAAGTACCCGAGCTTCCCAACCTCGCGGGAGATCACCCACACGGCGGGGCAATCGCACAATTTCGCCCACCGCTCTCGCGGTGACTTCCACTTCCCGATGAGGCGCATTTCGCTCAACGTGGTTCGCAGTCCTTCGCGCACAGCGCGACCGTTCCGATAGCGGACCTCGTTGATGCCGGTGTGCCCGTTCGACCCAACGCCGTTGCGGATGCCGTCGATCAGGAAGACGCGCACCCTGGGCAGCGTTAGCAGGCATTCTCGGCACCACTTCATGGTCAATTGCGGCGGCACCATGACGAGTGCGGTGAACGGCTTTCCTTTCGCATGAACGTACATGGCGCCGAGCGAGATCAGAGTCTTGCCCGTGCCGCACTCGGCGATTGCGGCGGCCGCGCTCTCCACCTCCCACCGCTTCGCGATACCCGCGATGGCCAACGCCTGGGCCGGGTACGGAGTCCGCCGCAGATGGCCCAGTTCGGCCGGTAGAGGTTCACCGGCCTGGTGCAGAGGGGGGAACTGCTCGAGAATTCGGTCCTCGAGTTGGTGCGCAAACTGTCTCAAATATGTTGTGATGTCAGCTATCTGGGGCATGGATGATCGTCTCCGGTATTCGCTGATAAGACCTCTGTCCAGCAGCGGTTCAGGCCGTCGAGGAGCATCTCGGAATGAAGGGCACGCCTTCAGAGCGGGTAGGGGTGTAGTGAGGGTGCTGCTCAGGACAGATCAGACGACCTTAGACTTAGACGGGTGGCGACTTCTTCGCGGGCGGCTCGATCGGGTCTCGCCTATTTCGACGCCTTCTTAGCTTCTCTTAGAGCTGCCCAACGGCGCTTCGCGGCTTCGACGATCGCCTTCCGGCCGGCGGCGCTGAGCTTCCGCTTCTGGACGGCCTTCTTGGGCGCGGTCGGTGCCGACGCCGCCTTGCTCTCGGCCCAGCGTTTCCGCTGCGCAGCTGCGATCCGCGCCCTGGCAGCGGCGCTCATGGTCCGCTTCCGTCGCGAAGGCGTTTCCGGCGTGGCAGCCGGAACTGCGCTACGTGAATTGGAGCCGAGCAGCTGGCGAACCTCACTGATCTGGCCGTCGAGGCGATGGCGCTGCGCTTCGAGTCCGATCAGCGCAGCCTGGAGTATGTCGGGTGTAAGTTTGCGGGGTCTGGGCATTGGTAGATTATGGCGCGGTTCCGGCTATTGCTGCCGGCCCGTTTCCATCGAATCCCCTTTCAAACCGTGCGTGCCGTTTTCCGGCACACGGCTTAACGATGATCTTCTGGGTGTGGCTTGCGACGGGTACTTCACGATGCCCATCAACCGGTACAGGCCCATCCCGCGTAGCTGATCGCCAGTGTAGAAACGACGCTTCGTCGGCCGTTGCCCGCCGTGCCGATAGTGCCAGCGCCGCAGACTCTGGAACACGAAGGTATCCGTCTCGTTGAACTCCCGGTCGGCGTTCCCCGTCCGGAAATAGTTCCCCCAGCCGCGAAGCACGGGATTCAGTTCCGCGATGATCTGCTTCACGTCCTTCCCGCTTTGCCGCCTGCAGGTCAACTCTCGCACACGGTCCCGGAGCTTCTTCACTGCCTTTGGGCTCGGCCAGCGCTGCATAAAATACCAGCGCGGGTGTCGCTGGATGCTCCGCTTCTTGCGAATCGAGCATCCCAAAAACACGAAGCCTTCCTTGCCGCGTCTCAAGTCCACCAGCCGCGTCTTCGCTGGATGCAGCGTCAACCCGAGCCGGTCCATCACCAGCCCGATCCGCCGGAGCGCTTCCCTGGCCCGCGACTCCGTGCCACACATGGCCACGAAATCGTCGGCATACCGGACCAGTATCCCAAGCTGGCTACACCGCGCCGCCCAGATCCGATCCAGTTTGTTCAGGTAGATGTTGGCCAGCAACGGCGAGATCACTCCGCCCTGCGGGGTTCCCGCCAGCGTTTCTCTCACCGTCCCGTCCTCCATCACTCCGGCTTCCAACCATTGGCGGATCAACTTCAATACCCTTCGATCCGAGATCCGCTCCTTCACCAACTCCATCAGGGTTTCCCTCTGGATGTTGTCGAAGTAGCCTTGAATGTCCGCATCGACGACAAAGTTGAAACCCTGGTTACCCGCTTCACGGATCGCCTCCAGAGCCTGGGTCGCGCTTTTCTTCGGACGGAATCCATAACTGCACGGCTGGAAATCCGCTTCGAAGATCGGCTCGATGATCAACTTCGCCGCCATCTGCACCACTCGATCCCGGACCGTGGGAATCCCCAACGGCCGCTGCCTCCCATCCGCTTTCGGAATGTACCGCCGCTTCACCGGGGAAGGGCGATATCGACCTGCCCGCAGCGCCGCTTCGATCTCCGCCAGAAACGCCTCCATGCCTCGTTGTTCGATGGCCTGGATGGTCTCCGCATCGATCCCCGCCGCGCCGTGCTTGCTGCGCACCCGCCTCCACGCTTCCCACAGAACGTCACTCCTGTAGATCCGGTCGTACAGCGCGTGGAACCGGCGTGTCTTACTCCGCTTGGCACACACATATAGCTTGCGTTGGAGTTCTCGTACTTTTTCATTGGGGGTGTTGGCCGTCTCCGGCATGCCCTCGCACTTACCTCCTGGCAAGCATGATCAAAGCAAGGCCCCTTCCCTCCAGCGCGTTGTCTTGCACGCCTTCATCGGTACTACGGACCTCTCGGACTCCCTCCCGGCTCCGTACGACTTCAGCCATCCGGCCTTATACGCCCGGTCTTTGCCCGACGAGGCTGCCGGGGAGGGTCTCTCCTGTTCCGCGTCGTTCTGTCCCAACGTGCCACCGCCTTCTACCCCGGGGAGGTCCAGCACCCGTTCCGGTCCCAGGATGCTGTCTGTTGCCTTCGCCGTGAAATGAGCGTCTCGGCCCTCCCAAACACCTTTCGGCTGACACTTTGACGAGGCTGGATCGCGTTCAATGTTTGTTGCGGCCCGCTGGTTTGCTTCCCTCTTTTTCAAGGGCTTTCGACACTCCGCTCGGCTCGGTTGGATTTCTCCTCCCGGCTGAAGTCTGCTACCGGGCGCTCCGGCGCTTACCCGAACGGGACTTGCACCCGCTAGAACCACGCGTCTTTCAGGACGCACCATCTAAGAGGTAAGTGTAACCGATACGCAAACCAATCGATCTCACGCTGCTTCTTCGGCTGCTGTTTCAAGGACGGTCTCCCATCCTGTCGCCACCTCCCAGACAGGACAGCGTTCCTCTGGTGGGACCCGGATTACGCCGCGCTTGAGCGCGTGCCCGATCCACCCCAGGAACCGTTTCTTGGTTCCTTTGACCAGCACCGGCCTGCAGCCCACCCCGATTAGCGGCTCGATTGCGTTGTGCCGCGCCAGTTCGTGGCCGAACCACTCGCTCCAATCGGGCAGGACCGGCAAGCCGAAGCGGACGCCAAGCCGGTACAGCAGGAACTCCGGATCGTCGTCGCACAGCACGGTTCGCCGCGCGGCTGGCTCGCCGCCGGCGCGTGTTCGCGACAGCTCCTCAGAAACAGCCACGAGGTGCCGCACCGGGCGGCGCCGTCCTGGAATTGAGATCGAACCCCGGAATACCTCGGCCTCTTTGCCGAGGTCGATCATCAGCCGGTCAAGGCCGGGACCGCTGGCGTGGAAGCGCGCCTCCTCCGAGATGGCGGCCGCGATCGCGGCGATCTCCTGGTCGTTGCCGATCACTGAGGCCAGGTGGCACCGTGCGCACCGACCATCGGCATCGTGTTCCGCGATTAACCGGTCCATCCGGACCGTGACGTCGATGGTCGTGTCGCGGAGCACCTTGGTGAACTGCAACGAGCCCATCCGCAGGTGAGCGTTCTTCATGAATGCCCGCTCCCTTCCTGGAGAATCGCAGTCGTCCCGTCGGCGTAGACGAGAGTGAGCGATTGCGTAAACCGTTCCCGCTCCCGGATCGTCGTGACACCACTGTCGTCAGTTTCTTCGAAGCGGTCCGTTACCTTCACCGCTTCCCATCGCGCCACATGCAGGTCCGGACCCTCTCCGAAGACGCCGTTGAGCAGCCCGCTCGTCGTCAGGAGACCGACATGCCCGCCGTGCAGCGGTGTGAGCGGCCGGCCTGTCGCGCGGACTTCCGGCGCAAACAGAATGCGCCCCGCCTGCCTGTAGGCCGCCGATGCTGGCAACTGATCCTCGATCGCGTCCAACGGCAGGCCTCGGTAGACGAGTTGCGGCCGCCCCGCCGGCGGCACGGCGAATTGGTGGTCGGCCTCATCGGGTAGCACCGGAAGATCGTCCTGCTTGCGTACGAAGCCCAGGAGCCTTGACTTCGCACGTTGGACATCCCAGTCCTTCAACAGGTCGCGTTCCCGCCGTGTGCGCCGCACGCCGAACACTACGATCTGCCCGTAGCGGACTGCCTCGGGCTCGCTGAGCCGGTAGACTGCCTTGTCCTTGAAGTGGACCGCCAGGATCTCCGCGCACTCGCCCAGACGGCTGCCCGCGATCACGAGCACAAGGACGCCGCCCGGCAGTAACCAGCGGAACGTGTGTTCGAGGAAGAGCCGCTCCATGCGCGCATTGCGGCCTTCCGAAACCTCATGGTCGTATGGGGGATTGAGGAACAGGAGCGAGAACGACTCGACCGAACAATGCACATCGAAGCAGTTGCCCTGGATGACTTGGTCAAGGGCCTTGCGAGCTTCTTCCGCCCGGAACGCATCCAGCTCAACGCCGAAGCGGAGCGCCTTGGCGTTGGAGGTGACGGACGCGAGCGCCGCGCCCGTTCCAGCGCAGGGGTCGAGCACGCTAGCCGCCTCTCCGAACACCAAGAACTGCCGGACCCGCTCGGCCTCTCGCGGCGAGAGCGGAAAGTAACACAGCTTTTGCCTGGCGACATTTCGCATTTTGAGGCTCCATTACCCACGGCGGGGACGACTGTGACTGGACCCATAAACTTGCCGGACCGGCAGGGTTATGGGTGCGCAGTCTGATCGCGTTTACAAGTGCTTCGCCAGCCATTCGCTGACAACAGCGCCGTCCAGCGGCTCGGTGCCCGAGACCCTTGAAACAATCGACCTCGCCAAGCGGCGTGAACGCGCGAGTCGGCGGTTTGCGGGAACCGCGATCAAAGGTACGGCGCGCCCCCCGCCTCGGGAGCAAGAGTATCGCATCCGCATCCTCCTGAAAACCACCAGAAGGACTTGACGAACGAGAGGTCCGGCAGCCGCGGCGCGACCCGCGACCCTGGAAACGGCTCGCCTGATCAGTGCCCGAACGCCGAGCGTCCGGCGAATTTCGCCTGCGGCCCCAACCGCTCCTCGATCCTCAGAAGCTGATTGAATTTCGCCACGCGCTCGCTGCGGCAGCCCGAGCCGGTCTTGATGTGACCCGCACCCGTCGCCACCGTCAAGTCGGAGATGAAAGTATCCTCGGTCTCTCCCGAACGGTGCGACACGAAGCAGCGGTAGTTGTTCCGCTTGGCTAGGTCGATTGTCTCCAGGGTCTCTGTCACCGAGCCGATCTGATTGAGCTTGATGAGAACAGCGTTAGCGATCCCCTTGTCGATCCCCTGCTGGAGGATCTGCGGATTGGTGCAGAAGACGTCATCCCCCACCAGCTCGATGCGCGATCCGAGAGTAGCGGTGAGATCGCTCCACCCCTGCCAATCGTTCTCTCCCATGCCGTCTTCGAGCAATATGATCGGATACTGATTCGCCCATGACTCCCAGAGCTTGACGAGCTCCTGCGAAGTGATCGGTTTCTTGGTCGACTTGAAAAGGACGTATTTCCCGTCGTCCCACATCTCGCTGGCTGCAGGATCCAGGCAGATGGAGATGTCCTCCCCCGGCTTGTAGCCCGCCTTCACGATCGCCTCCAAGATCACTTCTACGGCTTCGTCGTTGGACTTCAGGTCCGGAGCGAATCCACCTTCGTCTCCGACGGCCGTGCTGTAGCCCTTGGCGCGCAGCACCTGCTTCAGCGCATGGAACGTCTCCATGCCCTTGCGAATCGCTTCGGCAAACGAGGGAGCGTTGTGCGGCGCAATCATGAACTCCTGAAAATCGACGGTGTTGTCGGCGTGCTTCCCGCCGTTGAGCACGTTCATGCAGGGCACCGGCAGGAGACACGCATTCGCCCCACCCAAGTACCGGAAGAGCGCCAAGCGGTGAGAGCTGGCAGCCGCGCGAGCAACCGCCATGGACACCGCGAGAATCGCGTTCGCGCCCAGCTTAGCTTTATTGGGAGTGCCGTCCAGCTGAATCATGGCGGCATCGATACCGCGCTGATCGGAAGCGTCGAGGTGCGTCACCGCCTGCCGTATGGCCTTGTTGATATTCCCGACAGCCTTGGTGACGCCCTTGCCGCCATATCTCCTCTTGTCGCCATCCCTCAGTTCCACCGCTTCCTTTTCTCCAGTGGATGCGCCCGAAGGCACGGCAGCCAGTCCAACACTACCGTCAGCGAGTTCGACCTCCGCCTCGACGGTCGGATTCCCGCGGGAATCCAGGATCTCGCGTCCTACTACTCGTACGATCTCGGACATGAATGACTCCTTTTTGGTTTGCTGCACCCCGGCGTAAGAGCCGTTGCGAAGGCCCATAAACTGAAAAAGCCCCTACCTTGCGGTAGGAGCTATCAGATCGACCACCTTTAGCGGCCGAACGGTTGACGGTGAGGCCCCATCACCTGCTATTCACAACGAACTCCTACTATACAACCGATCGCGCTTCAAGGAAGACCGGCAAGCGATCCCGTACGCAGGACAGCCTCCAACTGTGCACGGACCTCCGGCGCAACCGGCAAAGCACGCAGCTTGGCGACAGTTTCTTCGATGCGGTACTCGACCGACTCCAGGCGCAACTCGCAGTCCTGCCAGATCGCATAACACGCTCGCCCGCCGGCGCGCTTCGACTGCCCGACGCTACCCGGATTGGCCACGCGGAGGGTGCCCACAGCCCGGCAGAATGGAATATGCGTGTGTCCCGCGAACAGAACGTCGCAGAATCCTCTGGCTGCGTCCGTGTCCCAGAGGTCCGAATCTGCCAAGCGGTATTTGTGCAGCGGATCGCCAGGCACAGCATGGCAGGCGAAACACCGGACACCCGCGATCTCTCGCTCCGCTGTGAGCGGCATGGTGCGCAGGAACTCCCGTTGCTGCTCATTGACGACCGACACGGTGAAACGGCCCGTTTCCTCGGCCAGGAGGCGGAACGGCGCCGAGCACTCGGAATCGCGGCCGTAGCCGATCGCATCGTCGTGGTTGCCGCGAACAACGAGGGACGCGTGTTCTCGCACAAACTCGATCACCTCCGCGGGATTCGGCCCGTAGTTGACAAGGTCGCCCAAAACCCACAGCTCGTCGTAGTCCGTGGGCAAGGAACGGACGGCCTCCAAATTACCGTGCAGATCCGAGACAATCAGAACCTTCATCGCACTCCCATCTCTAACCGTGACAAATACACCATACACTTATCGATGTGGTGGTCGCCGCCCAGTCGGGAACTTGGGGTTTGTGCGGACGGTGTCAGTCTTGAAAACTCGGGAGCTGTCGCCTATACTCGTAACTGAGCGGTGGAGTTCGCTTAACGCCGTCCAATCGGCCAATGACTCCTGCACATTATGCTGCGGGAGTTCGGCCAAGCCCCTCCCAAAAGCCAAGAGTCAGTTTGCGGAGCCCGTCTATCGAGGCCGCCGGATTGCTAGGAAGGAAGCAGCGACACTATGTCTAGTTGCGGCGCCACGGACGCTCGGGATACTAAAGCCGGGGGTGGACCCGTCTCGGGCGTTGAGAATCATGTGATCGAAGACCGCAACATCGACGCTTCCGTCCAGCTCGCCGAGGAGGTCGCGAGCCGATACGGTATCTCGGCTTTGAAGGCATTGATCTCTAGTTGCCGAGCCTTCGCTAGCGATCAAACGCTCAATGTCGCAGTGCTCGGCCGCTTCAAGGCCGGTAAGAGCAGCTTCCTGAATCACCTCCTCGGTCGCGATCTTCTGCCCGTCGGCGTGGTTCCGGTGACCTCGGTAGTCAGTGAAATCCGCTACGGCGCGAAGGAGCGGGCGGGAGTCCGGTTTCTCGACGGTCACAGCGAAGAAGTGCCGGTTGAGGACATCGGCGCTTACGTTGACGAAGCGCGGAACGCCGAGAACCACAAACGGGCGGCGTTGGTGACCGTGGAACTCCCGACGCTCGGACGCTTCCGCGGAGTCCGCTTTGTGGACACTCCAGGCTTGGAGAGTGTGCTTTCGCACAATACCGACGCCTCGCTCGGATGGCTGCCCAACGTTGGCCTGGCCATCGTCGCCGTGGGCGTCGACCCGCCACTCTCCCAAAGAGATATCGAACTCATCAGGCAACTGAGCCGGTATACGCCGAACATCTCCCTCTTGCTGACGAAGGTGGACGTCCTTCAAGAAAACGAGCAGCGGCAGGTGGAGGAGTTCGTTCGCAAGCAGTTGACGCGCCACTGGGACGGCAGGGTCCCCATCTATCCGTACTCAATCCGGCCGGGCTACGAAGCGCTTCAGAAGCATTTCGAGGAGGCGCTCGTCTCCCGAGCAGTCGAACATTCGGACGAACAGCGCCACGCGATCCTGGCCCGGAAGGTGGACACGCTGCTGCGGGAATGCGCGGAGTACCTGGCCGTAGCCCTCAAGGCCGCCGAAGCGGCCGACTCCGAGCGCGAAGCCCTGAAGGGCAAGATCCTCGGCGAGAAGAGATCGCTCGACGACTCCAAACTGTCTCTGCGTCTGATTGTGCGGCATACGACGACAAACGCTAGAGAAGAATTCGCGCGCACGCTCGAGACGCACGAGCACGAAATCGATGCGCGGCTGGTGAACGATTTCGAACAACGGTATCCGGCCTGGACGAGATCTTTGGCGCTGGCGGCCCGCGAGTTCGGATCATGGTTGGAACCCGCGATCACCGCGGAGATGACCTGCTTGTCCGCCGGCCACCGGAAAGACTTTCTCGATCCCCTGCACAGGGTCGGCCGGCAGCTCTCGCAGTCCCTCCAGGATTTTCGAAATCGCATTTCTGAGCGAACCATGGAGGCCCTTGGGGTACCGCTGCGCACGACCGAGGTAGAGATCGAGGCCAAGGAGCCGCGCAGTCCGGATATCCGTATCGGCAAACTGTTCGACCGCGAGTGGGAGTTGATTTCGTTCCTGATTCCCATGTCGCTGGCTAAGGGCATCGTCCGCCGGCATTTCCGGAAGACGATTGCGGACGTCGTATTCAAAAATCTCTCGCGCCTGGCATCGCAGTGGGAGAAGAGCGTCAATACCGCCTTGTTCGCGATGGACAAAGAGGCGGCGGGGCGCCTGGACGATTTGATCGGCACCATCGAGCGTTTGATCGCTGGCGCAGGCGAGAAGGCTCCTCAGATCCGAGAAGATTTGAGCAGACTCAGCTCGTCGCGCCAGACGTTGGAATCACCCGTGTAGCCTGTTGTCGAGCGGTGGAGTCCGCTTACTGCTGGTGTTGCAGCCAATGACTCCTACAGCGGAGTCGCTGTGGGAGAGCATCGTTCCTTCCCGCGATTCCCAACACAGATTGGAGGTCACGGAATGGAACAGGTCTGGTTCTCCGCTGCGCTGTGGCTTTTTCTCGCCCTCGTAGCCGTTCTGATCGCAATCTGGCTGCGAATCTCCACGGCGCTGTCCGAGATCGTGGTCGGCACCGTCGCGCAGTTGATCATTGGCGCGCTGATCGGGACCGAGTTCCTGGGCGCGAAGTCCGGTTGGATCACGTTCCTGGCGGGCACGGGCGCGATCGTCTTGACCTTTCTTGCAGGCGCGGAGCTCGACCCCGGCATCTTCCGCACCAAGTGGAAAGAGTCGCTCACAGTCGGGCTGGCGGGCTTCTGCGGCCCGTTCCTGGGGGCCGCGGCGGTCGCCCACTTCGTGCTCCATTGGTCCGTCCGATCAAGCTGGCTAGCGGGGATCGCGCTCTCGGCTACCTCGGTTGCCGTGGTCTATTCGGTCATGCTGGAACTCGGCCTCAACCGGACCGAGTTCGGCAAGGGCATCCTGGCGGCCTGCTTTGTAAATGACCTTGGAACCGTGATCGGCCTGGGGCTCATCTTCGCCCCGTTCACGGGCAGGACCGTCGTCTTCATCGTGCTGAGCGTCGTGGTCTTCGCCGCCCTACCATTCGTTACACCTTGGTTCTTCGAGCGATACGGGGGCCGCGTCTCGGAGTTGGAGGCCAAGTACATTCTCTTCCTGCTGTTCGGAATGGGAGGGCTGGCCGCGTGGTCGGGCAGTGAGGCGGTTCTTCCGGCCTACATCATCGGCATGGTTCTGGCTGGAACGGTCGGCAAGGACCACGTGCTGATTCGCCGGCTACGCACGCTCACGTTTGGCCTGCTGACGCCTTTCTACTTCATTCGCGCCGGCTCGCTGGTCTCTGTTCCCGCCCTGATCGCAGCTCCCCTTGTCTTCCTTGCGTTGTTCGCGGCCAAGATGATCAGCAAGATGGTCCCACTGGTTCCGACCGTTCGGGCGTTCGACTATCTGGGACACGAGGGCCTCTACTACTCCCTCATGATGTCCACGGGCCTGACGTTCGGCACCATCTCGGCCCTGTTCGGCCTCAATCATCAGATCATCAACCAGGCGCAGTATTCCCACTTGGTCGCGACGGTGATCGGCAGCGCGGTCATTCCCACCGCGATCGCGAACGCATGGTTCCTGCCAAAGCACCTGTTGCCGCGGGCCGAGAAACAGCCGGGACTGGCCTCGATGAGCGTCGACTTGCAGAACGAGGAGCGGTAGAAGATGCTGTGCGGGCGGGTCAGTGACCGGCGACCAAAAAGGGGGCCCGAATCGGCTTGCGCCGTCGAAAAACATGCAGTACCATCGGGTTGCGGCGGTGGAGTCCGCCTAACGTCGCGCCGTTTTCTGG
Organism: Bryobacterales bacterium; assembly: GCA_963710565.1. Taxonomy (GTDB): domain Bacteria; phylum Acidobacteriota; class Terriglobia; order Bryobacterales; family Bryobacteraceae; genus DASWZN01. The sequence goes on from CAVQAN010000007.1 coordinate 172,533, forward strand.
TGCGACCAATGACTCCTACAGGGCAATCGGCTGTAGAAGGCCCCTTCCGTTTGGTACCTCCCACAGGGATTCCAGAAAGCTCGGAGACCGGTCACCGGCCTAGGAGGCGTTCGAAATGCCTGCGGCCCGTTCACATCACACAGTCTGGAGGGCTGCTCTAGTTGGGGAAATACGTCATGGTTGTGCTGGGCGGAGGATTAGGCTCGCTGGCACGGTACATCCTTGGAACGGCGATCATGAGCCGCTTCGGCGGCAAGTTCCCGCTCGGCACAATGATCATCAACATTACCGGATCGTTCGCCATCGGCGTGCTGATGACGCTCTTAACCGAGCGGTTTCAGCCGCACCCATACTGGCGTCTGGTGCTGGTGATCGGATTCCTGGGCGGGTACACGACGTTCTCCAGCTTCGAGTACGAAAGCTTTCGGGCGGTTCGCGAGGGAGGCTCGATGCTTGGGCTCCTAAACGTGATTGGGAGTGTCGTGCTGGGTTTTGCAGCGGTATGGGCCGGCGCGGTTCTGGCCGCCCGGCGTTAAGACGGCAAGGAGGGCTCCATGCTTAAGAAGGGGCCGGCGAAAAAGGTAACAATCTACGTCAACGAAGACACACAGTATCACCTGGAGTCGCTCTACGAGGCGATTCTCCAGTTTTTGATGCATAAGGGCGTCGCCGGCGCGACCGCTTCCCGAGCGATGGCCGGCTTCGGCGCTCACCATGTCCTGCACACCCCGAAAATCGAGGTCCTGGCCGAGCACCTGCCCATCCGCGTCGAGTTCGTCGAGACGGCCGAGAAGGTCGACGAGTTGCTTCCCACGCTGTACGACATGGTGACCGACGGGCTCATCGAGGTCCAGGACACCACCGTCTTCAAGATCGCGACCAAGGAGCGGCGGCCGGAGCCAAAGCACCCACACGAAGAGAAGCGCGACCAGGCGAAGCTGATGCGGATCTATATGGGCGAGGCGGACCGCTGGAAAGGCGAACCGCTGCACGATGCCATCGTGAAGAAACTCCGCATGATGGACATCGCCGGCGCGACCGTCTACCGCGGAATTCTGGGGTATGGCGCTAAGGGGCACACACACAAAGAGCACTTTATGCACCGCTCGCCCGATTGCCCGATCATGATCGCCGTTGTGGATGCGCCCGACAAGATCTTGGCCGCCCGCGACGCCGTAACCGAGATGATCGAGGACGGGCTGATCGTAACCTCGGACGTGGATGTCATCCGGCTAATCCACTCCCATCCGCTCACGGAGGCAGGCGATGCCAGTGCCCACACAAGCTAAGATTTTGCGGTTGCACTTCTCCGAGCACGATCGCTACCGCGGAAAGCCGCTCTACGAGGCCGTGGTCGACAAATGCCGCGAGCTACATATCGCGGGTGCCACGGTGTATCGGGGACTTGAGGGTTATGGCGAGACGGCGGAGGTTCACAGATCTCACCTGCTCACGCATGACTTGCCGATTGTTGTCTGCATCGTCGACTCGGCTGAGAACATCGCCCGCCTCCTGCCGGAAGTGGAAGACATGATGGACAAGGGCCTAATCGCGATGAGCGACGTCGAGATGATTCGCATACAACGGTCCAAGCCAAAGCCATGATTGAAAAGATCCTGATTGCGCACGATGGCTCGGAAGGAGCGCAGAGAGCGTTCGACGCGGCGCTGGAACTGGCCAAGAGCCTACGGGCTTCGTTGGACATGATTAGCGTCGAAGAGTACTCGATTCACGATGGGAAGACCATCGATGAAGTCACGGACGAGATCGAAGAAGAGAATGACTACTTCGAACAGGTCACGGCTCAGGCGAAGCGGCGCGCGGCGCTGCGCGGAATCGACCTGCGTACAGCGGTGGTCCGCGGACACGAAGTGAAGGCGGTCGTCGAATTCGCCCGCGAGAAGGGCTTCGACCTTCTGGTAATCGGATACACGGGGCACTCGCGAATCTACGAGCATCTATGGGGCGGGACCTCCCAGAATCTCACGCGCATGGCGCCGTGCAGCGTCTTAGTCGTGAAGTGAGTACAGTTGGTGGGGCCGCCGAGATCCCGCTGGTCGGGCTGCGGAAGGAGATGCGCAGGATCGAAGAGGCCGTGCTGCGGGGGGAGTCACTGGTTGTGTTCGGACCGGCGGGCTCCGGCAAGACGGCGTTGGTCCAGTCCGTCACGGCTTCGACCAAGCGCGCGGTCTACATGGAACACCGCCCTGTCCTGCACGACATGCTCACGTCCCTGGCGACGACGCTGGTCCATCTTCCGTCCGACAAATGCGATGAGCAGACGAGCGTTCATCTGCGCGGCCTCATCTGGAGGGCCCTGGCAGCCAACCCGTGTCTACTTATGCTGGACGGTATCGAGGGTTCCAGCTTCCCGGCGTACCGGTTCTTCCAGCGCGTCTACCACATTCCGGGGATGGTGATGATCGCCGTCTCGCGGGATGCTCTGCGGTTGGGCGAACTCCATCGGCTGTTCTGGGACCCCCGGCGCACGGTCCAAGTGGCGCCTTTGTCTGATCCGGAGGCGTCGACGCTGTTCGATCTGGCGGCAGACCGTTTTGGCCTGCGGGAATTCGACCTTGCCGATTTCCGGCCACGTGTCCTCGATAATGCCAAAGGCAACCCGGGGCAGATTGTTGAGATGTGCCGCATGGCACAGCACCCGCAGTACCACACCGGCAAGCACATCCTGTTCGCACCACTGCACATCGACCTGATGGCTCGATATCTGGGGTGAGAAGCGTAGCCCCGGCCTGGTCCGTCAGCGGCCTTGATCGCCCGCCGCGCCGCCGACCTCGGCGGGCTCGAACCGAATTTCAGTCAAGTCGCGGCGAATCGTTTCCGCGGCCTCCGGACTCGCTTCCGACGAACCGAGGATCCTCACGTGAGCACATGGCCCCAACGCTCGGGTCGGTGACTCTGACTAGTCCCGCGGTGCGTTAGCCGTGGTCGGCCAGCCCAAAACCCGGCCGGACGAACAGTTTCCTATTTGGCGTATTGGCCAAGTAGCGTTATGATTGTGAGGTATGGATGCCAAGACCCTCGCACGTTATGAAGCGCGCGCGCAGGTTTTCAAAGCGCTGGCCCACCCTTCCCGTCTGCTGATCGTGGATGAACTCATGCAGTCGGAACGGTGCGTCTGCGAGTTGACCGCGCTCGTCGGCTCCGACATGTCCACAGTTTCCAAGCACCTGTCCGTGCTGAAGACCGCGGGCGTGGTGCAGGACGAACGACGGGGCTCCCAGATCTGGTATCGCCTACGCATGAAGTGCGTCACCAGGTTCTTCAGTTGCGTCGAGTCCGAGTTGCAGAAGCAAGCTCGTGAACAGTGGGACCTGGTCCACTCCGGTGCCACACCGTAATCATTCCAGGAGGAAAGGAACCACATGAATATACGACCAAAGTGCTCATGTTCAGGATCGACAGCCCTGATGTTCTCTTGTTCTGGCGCGGCCGACCTTGCCGAGATCGGTGACCGTGCAGTTCGCGCCCTGCACAAGGCCGGCGAGGCGAAGATGTTCTGCCTGGCTGGCATCGCAGGCAAAGTCGAGTTGATCGAGGTCAACACCCGAGGTGCCGATCGCCTGCTCGTAGTGGATGGCTGCGACAGCGACTGCGCAAAGAAGACGATGGAACTCGGCGGCTTTACCGGATTCATCCACCTGCGCGTCAGCGACCTGGGACTAGAGAAGGGCAAGACCCCCGTCACCGACGAGCGGATCGAGATGGTTGCGGCGAAATTGCGCGAACTGCATCGGGCGGCAATTAGAAGTTGCGGAGGCTTAAGGTGCCTCGAAAGCTTACCTCAATCGTCCTGTTCTTGCTCGCGGTGGCCATTCTCGGCGCTCGGGCCGATTCCCCAGCGGCGGCCCAGCCTCAGGGGACCGACACCAAGGTCATCGCCTATTACTTCCACGGAACGTTCCGTTGCACAACATGCCGCACGCTCGAGAGCTACTCTCGCGAAGTCGTCGAGCAGAGGTTCGGCGCGGACATCTCCAAAGGCCGCCTGCAATTTAAGGTGGTGAACTTTGAACTGCCCGAGAACCGGCACTTCGTGAAGGACTACCAGCTTTTCACGAAGTCACTAGTCCTTGTGCGCTTCACCAAGGGCAGGCAGGCGGAGTATAAGGTACTGAACGATATCTGGGAACTGGTCGAAGACAAATCGGCTATGCAGGCGTACGTGGAGCGGGAGGTTCGCGATTGCCTCAAGAAGCTCCCATGATCTTGTCCGCCACAGCGGTGCTCACGGCGGTCTGGCTGGGAATTCTGACTTCGATCAGTCCGTGCCCGCTCGCCACCAACGTGGCCGCGATGTCGTTTATTGGCAAGGATCTGTCTTCTCCCCGGCGGGTTCTACTGACGGGAGTTCTGTACACCCTGGGGCGGAGTCTGGCCTATGCGGTGTTGGCCGCTCTCCTGATCGCAAGTGTCTTCGCCATTCCGGACTTGTCCTTCTGGCTCTCCACGTATATGAATAAGTTCCTCGGGCCAGTTCTGATTGCGACCGGGATTGTCCTTCTGGGATTGGTGCGCTTCAATTTCGCCACATCTTGTGTCAGCGACAAGGCCGGGGAGCGCATTGGAAGATCCGGATCCTGGGGCGCCGGCTTGCTTGGGATTCTCTTTGCGCTGTCCTTTTGTCCAGTGTCCGCGGCCCTCTTCTTCGGCAGCTTGCTTCCGCTCGCTGTCAAGAATGGCTCCAGCGTGTTGTTGCCGTCGGCATACGGTGCCGGAACCGGCGTCCCAGTGTTCGTCTTTGCGGTCCTGATCGCGCTGGGCGCCCAGTGGGTCAGCAAGGCATTCAAAAAGCTCGTCCTGTTCGAAAAGTGGGCACGGCGCGCGACGGGAGCGATTTTCGTCATCGTCGGAGCTCGCTATTGCCTGATCTACATCTTCGAGGTGCAGCTATGAAGATTCAAATCGCGGGGCCGGGTTGCCCCAATTGCCAGACGACAGAGAGGAATGTCGTGAACGCCTGCGCCGAGCTCGATTTCGCAGCCGACATCTCGCACGTAACGAATATTGCCGACATTCTGGATCTCAATGTCATGCGAACTCCGGCCGTGGTGATCGACGGCGAGGTCGTTATCTCCGGGCGGGTGCCGGCGGTTTCGGAACTCAAGAACATCCTCGAAAGACGGCGGGCTTGACGCCAAGCAGGAGCCGTGCTATCGTTAATCGTCGAATGCCTATCAACCACACCACGAAGCCGGATCCCATCTGCTGCCCGCCGGCCGAACCGCAGCCGCACATCAATCTTCCGGGCCTTGAGGGCCCGGAAGCCGATGATGAACTGGCAAAGCTGGCGAAGGCGCTCGGGCATCCAGCTCGTGTTCGCATCCTTCGTATGCTGTCGCTGAAAGAGGCCCGGGTGTGCAGTCAGATTGTCGATGAGTTGCCGCTCGCGCAGTCGACGGTTTCCGAGCACCTCAGAATCCTGAAGGACGCCGGGTTGATTCGCAGTAGTCAAGACGGACCTCGGATTGGATATTGCATCAACTACGAAACGCTTCGAAAGCTGAAGGCTCTTGTGGCGATCATCTGAGCGATTTTGTATTTGCGCTATCGCCTTTCGACGAAAGGCGGAAGGAATGGATATGAACAAAGTAGAAGTTTTCGATCCCCCGATGTGCTGCTCAACAGGGGTGTGCGGTCCGAGTGTGGATCCCGCACTGGCGCGATTCGCGGCGGATCTCCATTGGCTGGCCAATCAGAGAATCGCGGTCGAGCGTTACAACCTGGCCCAGCAGCCGCAGGCTTTCGCCGCCAGCGAAGTCGTCAAGACGGCCCTCAGACAGTTCGGGAACGAGTGTCTGCCTCTGATCTTGCTGAACGGTGCGGTGGTCAGCAAAGGCTGCTACCCGACCCGGGACGATTTAGCGCGACTGACCGGCGTCGAGCCGGACCAGTCGGTTCAGACGCAGCCGGGCGCGCAACTGCCGGTGATCCAGACCAAGTGCTGTTAGGGACGATTCGCCATGACGACAGAGAAGATGAACAGCCTGCTGGAGAATGCCACGCGCATTCTCTTCTTCACGGGAAAGGGCGGCGTCGGCAAAACATCGCTCGCGTGTGCGGCGTCGGTGTCACTGGCCCAGCGGGGCCAGAAGGTATTGCTGGTCAGTACGGACCCGGCCTCGAACCTTGACGAGGTTCTGGGCGTCCGGCTATCCGGCGCGCCGACCGCGATTCCCGGCGCCGACGGACTGTTCGCGCTGAACATCGATCCGGAAGCGGCCGCTAAGGCGTACCGGGATCGGGTGATCGGGCCGTACCGCGGAGTGCTCCCCGACGCAGCCATCAACAGCATGGAAGAGCAGCTATCCGGCGCATGCACGGTCGAGATCGCCGCCTTCGACGAATTCACCAAACTGCTTGGCGATGCCCAGGCGACCGCGGGATTCGATCACATCATCTTCGACACGGCTCCGACGGGACATACGCTTCGCTTGTTGCAGCTTCCGGCCGCGTGGACCGGATTCATTGCCGAGAACACAACCGGCACCTCGTGCCTTGGGCCACTGGCCGGCCTCGAAACGCAGAGATCCCTGTACGATTCCAGCTTGCAAGCTCTCACCGACGCTGCAACGACAACGCTGGTTTTGGTAAGCCGTCCCGAACGCTCCTCACTCGCCGAAGCGAATCGAACCAGAGCGGAACTGGCGGAAATGGGCATCGCCAATCAGCGCTTGTTCCTCAACGGCCTCTTTATTGCGCAGGATCGCAGCGATGCCGCCGCGTGCGCACTCGAGGTCCGCGGCCAGGAAGCACTCGCCGGGATGCCTGCCGAGCTCGCGGAACTTCCGCGAATCGAGGTTCCTCTGCTCCCGTACGCCCCGATGGGCGTGGAGAACCTCCGGCGTGTGTTCGGCGGCCCGTCGCCGATTCGCACGGCCGTGCACAATGACCTGTCCCACGTGATCCACTCCGGGCTTCCCCTTTCGGCCCTGATCGACGAACTCGAAAAGATGGGGCACGGTGTCGTAATGACGATGGGGAAGGGCGGCGTCGGAAAAACGACAGTCGCGTCCGCCATCGCTATCGAGCTGGCCCACCGGGGGCATCCGGTACATCTCAGCACGACCGACCCGGCGGCTCACTTGGCGGCCACGGTCGGGGGATCTGTTCCTAACCTCTCGGTGAGCCGGATCGATCCCGCCACCGAGACTCGCCAATACACGGAAGCCGTCCTGGCGAAAGCGGCGCCCCAACTGGACGAGCAGGGGATGGCCCTGCTTGCAGAGGACTTGCGATCACCCTGTACCGAAGAAATCGCGGTGTTCAGTGCGTTCGCGCGAACCGTGGCCGAAGGGGAGCACGCCTTCGTGGTGCTCGACACAGCCCCTACCGGACACACCATCCTGTTGCTGGATGCGGCCGAAGCCTACCACCGCGACGTCACGCGCACGATGAGCGATGTGCCGGACGCCGTCCGGCAACTCCTTCCGCGCCTTCGAGACGCCGATTTCACGCGTGTTCTGCTGGTGACTTTGCCGGAGGCGACTCCCGTTCACGAAGCGGCGCGGTTGCAGGACGACCTCCAGCGGGCTGGCATCAAGCCCTACGCCTGGATCATCAACCAGAGCTTCGCGGGCGATGGATTCCGAGATCCCGTCCTGGTCGAGCGCGGCTCGCGAGAGGTTCCGTACATCGCGGAAGTGCGTGATTGCCTGGCGACCCGATTCGCGCTGGTCCCTTGGAAGCCCAAGGCGCCCGTGGGCCCCGAGCTGTTGCGGCAACTGGCGTGCGATTCACTGGCCTTTGCAGGAGCTTCGAAAGGCTGAAACAGACATGGACACACCAACAAGTCCCCGGCTATCTTTTCTCGATCGGTATCTCACACTCTGGATCTTCGCCGCCATGGCCGCCGGAGTCGGACTCGGCTACCTCGTACCTGGCGTCGTGCCCTTTCTCGATCGTTTCAGCGTCGGCACGACATCCATCCCCATTGCCATCGGCCTGATCCTGATGATGTATCCGCCGCTGGCGAAGGTGAAGTACGAAGAAATGGGGCGCGTTTTCCAGCACCGCCGCATCCTGGTGCTCTCGCTGGTTCAGAACTGGGTGGTCGGACCAATCCTGATGTTCGCGCTCGCGGTGCTGCTGCTCCGCGACAAACCCGAGTACATGACCGGCCTCATTCTGATCGGGCTGGCTCGCTGCATCGCCATGGTGATCGTCTGGAACGACCTCGCGCACGGCGACAGTGAGTATGCCGCCGGCCTGGTGGCGTTGAACTCGATTTTCCAGGTGCTGTTCTTCTCCGTCTACTCGTACTTCTTCTTGGCCACTGTTCCACGCTGGTTGGGCCTCCGGGCGGTCGAGGTCGACATTTCCATGGCCGCGATTGCCAAGAGCGTCTTCATCTATCTCGGCATCCCATTCCTGGCTGGAATGCTCACCCGTTTCGCGCTGCAGAAAGCCAGGGGCCGCGAGTGGTACGAGAAGAAGTTCATCCCGAAGATCAGTCCCATGACCTTGGTCGCTTTGTTATTCACCATTGTGGTGATGTTCTCCCTGAAGGGCGAGATGATCGTCCAGTTGCCATTCGACGTCATTCGAGTCGCCATCCCGCTGACCATATACTTCGTCGTGATGTTCTTCGTGTCGTTCTGGATGAGTAAGAAGGTCGGCGCCAACTATGCCGAGGCCACCACGCTCTCCTTCACGGCATCGTCCAACAATTTCGAACTCGCCATCGCTGTGGCAATCGCCACCTTTGGCATCCACCACGGCGCCGCTTTCGCGGCCGTAATCGGACCGCTGGTCGAAGTCCCCGTGCTCATCTCCTTGGTCAATGTCGCACTTTGGATCAATCGGAAATGGTACGGCGGCGTGTTTGCCAGCGTCGATACCTGCCGCACGCAGAAGGCCTGACAGAGAGTATGAGCATCGGGAACAAGAACCTGACCGATCTGACGGCGGCTCCCCCCATCTTGCCTGTGATGCGAAGCACACCCTCGCGGCAGAAGGTGCAAGCAGAGCACCGGGAGGTACATATGGTCGATTTCTACGCACTGGCAACCGATTCGTTTCAAGCGCACCTGGACTGGATAGAGAAGCAGGGGCGGAAAGACTCGCCGGATTGGCATCTGACCAACGGCCTTCTCCGGCTGGCACAAGGGCTACAGCAGGACCATGAGGCCCAAGAGGAGCGCCTGAAGTCGTTTGCGAGGTCCTCGCCGCATCGGAACTAGCGAGAGTTTCATTGGCAACTGAGATGAGCATCAAAGGACCTGACGTCGCCCGGTACGCGGATATGTTCAACGCATTGGGCACGGAACCGCGCCTCCGCATCATGCGGTTGCTGCTCTCGGCGCACCCGGACGGCCTGGTGGTGGGTGACATCCAAGGAGAACTGGCCATCACGGGATCCACTCTGTCACACCACCTTGAGAAGTTGAAGAATGAGGAACTGGTCACGGTTCGCCGCGATGGCACCTTCCTCTGGTACTCGGCGAACGCAGTAGCGCTGACAGAGTTGCTCGCGTTCCTCTATTCCGAGTGCTGCACAAGGAACAGGATCCTCAGTCCGGATGCGATCGTTCAGATCAAGCTAAGGGGGTAAATTATGTCGATCAAGGAAGTCGTCAAAGAGAAATACGGTAAGCAGGCCCTTCGCGTGGTTTCGGGCAGCGGTGCCGCTTGCTGCGGGTCGGCTCCGTCTTCTTGCTGTTCCACGGACCCGATCACATCCAATCTGTATGAACTGGGCGAGACGAGCCAATTGCCTGAGGCTGCGGTTCTCGCCTCGCTGGGGTGCGGTAATCCGTCGGCATTGGCCGAGCTGAAACCTGGCGAAACCGTCCTCGACCTGGGCAGCGGCGGTGGAATCGACGTCCTGCTCTCGGCCAAGCGCGTCGGACCGACCGGCAAGGCCTACGGCCTGGACATGACAGACGAGATGCTCGCCCTTGCCCGCGAGAACCAGCGGAAAGCGGGGGTTGAGAACGTGGAGTTCCTGAAGGGCGAGATCGAGAGCATCCCGCTCCCGGATCAATCGGTGGATGTCATCATCTCCAATTGTGTGATCAACCTTTCGGCGGACAAAGATCGCGTGATACGTGAGGCCTATCGCGTATTGAAGCCGGGCGGCCGTTTCGCGGTGTCCGACGTAGTGGTCCACGGTGAGGTCCCAGCAGAGGTTCGGCGCAACGTCGAACTCTGGGTGGGCTGCATTGCCGGCGCCATGCAGGAAATCGAGTATGTCCAGAAGCTCACACAAGCCGGGTTCGTGGACATCAGTGTCGAGCCGACTCGGATCTACAACATCGAAGATGCGCGCGAGTTTCTGACGACCGAGGGGATTGATGTCGACGCGATTGCACCGCAGATCGACGGGAAGTTCATGAGCGCGTTTGTTAGAGGCAGAAGGCCATGAACATGACCTCTAGCTTGGATGCTTGGCTGACGCAATAGGAATTGAGAGGGATGGGAGCGGATCAGATGCCGACGAAGAGGATTCTAGTTGTATGCACTGGGAACTCGGCCCGAAGCCAGATGGCAGAGGGACTGTTCCGTCATTACCTCGGCGATCGCTATGAGGTCCAAAGCGCCGGGACGAAGCCGACTCACGTGCGTCCGGAGGCGATAGCGGTGATGGGCGAAGTCGGCATCGACATTTCCGGGCACAGGTCGAAGTCCATAAGCGAATTCATGGGTCAGGAATTCCGCTACGTCATCACGGTCTGTGACAACGCCAACGAGTCCTGCCCCGTCTTCCCGGGCAAGACCGAGCGAATCCATTGGAGCTTCGAGGACCCGGCTGCGGCTAAGGGAACCGAGGAAGAGCGCAAAGCCGCGTTTCGCCGGATTCGAGACGAGATCGAAGCCCGGATCAAAGCCTTCGCCGCAACGCCCGGCATCTAGACGGCCGCTAGAACGGCCTGGGCCACCTGTGCCGTCGTGGCGGTCGACGCACGATGAGGGCGTCTGAACGGTTGTCCCCCCAATTGGCAGCGTCCAGTCCTTCGACGGACTCAATCGGGCTCGCGGCAACGTTATCGGTCCAGTCTGAACGCGCGGCTAGTATATGGGTCCAACACCGTCGCGAGGGCGCGCCGCCAGAGTGCAGAATCAGGACCTTACGCACACGCCGACGGCAAACTTATAGGTCCAGGGCGGCAAGATTACGGGTTCTGTCACAACGACGACGACGACGACGACGACGACGACGACCGACGACGACGACCGACGACGACGACGGTGGTGGAGGTGGTTGTTGTTGTGTTGTTGTTGTTTGGTTGTTTTCGCCCGTGTGCCAGTCAACGCTTGGACTGGGAACCGCGTTAGCCCTGTACTCACGAGCCAAAGCAACTGCCCGAAGGTTCACTGACGTTTGCAGGGCTTTCCTACCGCCTGCGCGGCCAAGGAGGAGCAGGCGTCGAGGTCTGCATACGCAAGCGCTAATGCCAAGAGGCGAATTCCCGAGACGTGTTGCGCCGGCTGTTAGCCACCGACCAAGGCTATGAGGATTGGGCGACCGATGGTGAAGGCAAAAAAGAACCCAAGTCCCCAACAGAAGATTGTTACGCTCCTCTGCACGGATGCGGTCTTCTGCCGCACGATCTTCGCGTTGTCGAAGGCCTGATCGATCAGATTCTCGATGTACTGGTTGGGAGTGATGTTCTGCATCCGGTCCTTGAACTCCTCGCACGGCATCATAGCTATCGTGTCGAAGAATAGCGGCGAATGCTTACCTGTGTGCCTTTCGGTTCTTGGCTTGATTGCGTGGATGATGATGAGCGTGTCGGCAACGAAGCAGCAGAGGCACGCGAGTGCCAAGGTGTCCAGGAGGACGAAGAAAACAGGCGCCCAGGCATTTGCGGCCCTGTGCTCAACATGGGCGGTCAGGAACGGACCGAGCTGCGACACAAGGTATGCCGTTAGCGCCAGTACGAGTGTGAGGACAAACGCCGCCTTGGAATCCATGACGCCGACGAAGCCAATGATCCGCGCCAGGTTGTCCCTGTTGACGTCGATGATGTGTTTGGTGTCTTCTTCCATCGTGCTTCTCCTTCATTTGACATCCAACAGCTGACTGAGTTGACGGTCGGCGGGAACGCGTGAGAGCCGATCGAACAGAGGCTTGAGTTCTTCGCGATGGCAGAACTTGAGGCGATTGCCGCTGCCGCACGGGCAGGGGGCATACAGGTCCGGCGCGGTGGGCCTTCCTGACGGTGCCACCGCGTAACGTTGGAGCCACGTCCGGATTGAGGCTATGTCGCAAACGGTGTGGCGTTCGACGAGGAGATCGAGGACCGCGTTGATCCCGTGGCGTTCAGCCGGTCCTGGCCATTCACCACTACGCTCGAAGATGAGCCGTTTGTGAAACCAAACGAGCGTGGCACCGAGGACCTCCTCCGTGAGCGTTTCGGAGCCCAGGGAGAATTCCCCGCGTTCTGTGAGGGTGAGGCAGAGTTCGTGGTTGCCCAGCAGGTGCCCAGCCGATCCGACCGCGAACATCCGGTCGTGGTCGAACACGTACTGCGCCTTCTTCGGAAAACCTCGCGGGTATTCCAGGCGCACCGTCATCGTGTGTGTTTTGCCCGAGCGTTGCCCAACATAATGGAGAATGCCGATCGCGATAAAGTTGCTGGTCTGGTCGCAGTACGTTCGTTTCAGTGCAAAGAATGCCAAGCTGGCGAGGTAGCTACGTTCGCGTTCCAGCCGCGACGCGGCAATCTGATACCACTGGAGTGGCGGTCTCATTCAGCGTACGGGCGCGTGACCCTCAGCGGCAAGAGCTCAGGCGAGCGCCGGACACCCACCAGGATCGCTCCCGTCACGGCGTAGCTGGCATCCTTTGCGGTGCGGTAGGCCTTGCCGTCAGCGGCCTCCTCGATCGTGACCCATGTGATGCCGTCCGCCGTGTAGCAGTTTGTAGTCTGGCTCCACGTGAACTGATCGGCAACGTCCTCGTCTTCGATGGCCTCGTGCATTTCTTTTGTGATGCCCATGCGGTTGCCGGGCACAGCCAGTTGGATGGCCTCGGCGGTGACGGTGGCGTTCCCAATGCAGACCGGGTCGCGATCCCCCTTCGTGCCCAGCATGCCGACGAGGGCTCTGCCGAATGCGCAGCCGATGCCAATGTGGAGCTTGCCCAGGAAATCGTGGTATCGGTTGACTACCTCTTCGACCGAAGAGTTGTACGCGATACAGAGGTTCACAGCGTCTTGCATGACGTCGCCATCATCGTGGCGTGGGGAGTGAAGGAGTGCCTGCAGACGATCTCCTTGGTGTTGGAGAGCGATACCGTCGAAGTCTCTTTCCGTTACTTGGCGCAATTCGTAGCGGAAGAGGTGGAGGAGCTGCACCGCCCTGGTAAGCTCGTCAGTGTCGCCGGCAAGCGAGTCCACGAGGCTGGTGTAGCCGTCGATGTCGGCAAACAGTGTGGCCGCCGGACAAGTCTTTGCGCGGGTGGGCCCAAGGCGGGCGATGTCGATCTTCTCGCGGACATCCTCAACGCTGATGTCATCCAGCGGGAGACTGGCTTTACCCTCTCGGAACTTGTTGACTGAGGACTGGACAGACCAGCCAAACCCGGCACCACGCACAGTGTCCTCGATGTCCTCGATGCTGGTGCAGTCCAGTCGGTACGCACCCCCGGACCGTTCGAACCAGGTTTGCTGGTCAGTGTTGAGGCAGTCGTACAGCTCCGTGCCGAGCATGATGGCACCCGCTGCGCCAGGCAGAATCTTTGCGGCGACGTTGGCGGCGCGTCCAATGCTTATGAGTTCACGCTCCCCGCGAATACCGATATTGGCTACGAGACAGTCCCCCGAGCTCCAGGCCGACGGTGGGCACCAGCTCGGGATAGGAGTCAAAGACCTCCCCGAACGCCTCGGTAAGTGCGCTATAGATCGCTAGGCCCGCCATGACAGCGTCGGCCGCCATGGTCTCAGGATCATGATAGGGGCGGAAAAGGAGGCCATGGAACCTCGCTCCCTGCACCTGGATCTTGTCGCCGCCGAACACGCATTGCACGATGCGCCGGACCTCCAGACGGGTCAAGTGCAAGGTCCGATAGATCCGGCGATAGTCATCCCGCCGCTGGACAGGGTCCAACAGAAGGTCGTTGAGGTTTGTGATGTCCGCATACAGGTGGACGCCAGTGACGAGCCTGGTGTCGTTGGGAGAGAGGTTGGACAAGTCCATCTCCCTTGTAAGTGGCTTGACCGAGACCCCGGTCTCCTTGATGCGCTTCCACTCCTCGCCCAGACGGGCCTTGCTCCGTTGGAAATTCCAGGACATTGAAGGACCCCCTCTGAATAGGTTGTTTCGCTGATGTACTTCCGTTTCTCCCCTTAGACGTTACCACAAAAAATACGTTTCAACAAGGGAGTTCTGTTTTACAATGGACTTGAAGGAGGTAAACCATTGGCGAAGAGGAGGTTGGAGAGTCTCGGGGCACTGGTGCGAGACCGACGCGGCGCACGAAAACTGCGCGAAACTGCCGCGGAAATCGGCATTAGCGCTGCCACGCTCCTGCGGGTCGAAGCCGGACGGATCCCGGACGTTGCGACGTTCGGGAAGCTCTGCCAGTGGCTGTCCGTGGATCCTGGCCAGTTTCTTTGGTCGGACGACGCGGCAAGAACGGCCCCAAGCCAAGATTCCCGACAACGGCTGCAGGTGTCCGCGCACTTGAAGGTGGATCAGACTCAACAGCCAGAGACGATCAGAGCGCTAGCGGAGATGATACTCCTGGCTGCGAATGCACAGAATGAGGAGCGAGGTGGGTAGCTGCGATGGGTATGTTGGAGCGAGGGTTCAAGACGTGGGCGGAGCGGACAGCCGCCAGTCTGCGGCGCGAACTGGGCCTCCCAGCGCATGCGCCCGTTGAGCTCGTGGAGGTGGCGCGGTTACTTGATGTCCAGCTCTGGACTCCAGGGGATGTGTCAGGGCTCTCTCAGGAGGCACAAGATCAGCTGCTCATCCATGACCCGTGGGGCTGGTCAGCAGTCACCTGCGCCGTGAACGGACGGAACGTGGTGATTTACAATCCACGGCATTCGAAGGCTCGCCAAGCCAGCGATATTGCTCACGAGTTGGCGCACATCGTCCTGAATCATGAACCAGGCAGGATCGTGATGTCGCAGGATGGCAATATTATCATGCGTAGCTACGACCCGAAGCAAGAGGAGGAGGCGAACTGGCTCGGATGGTGTCTCCTTCTGCCCAGTGAGGCACTCCTGCGCGCAGCGAGAGCGGAAGACTCGACAACCCAAATCGCGCAGACGTATGGTGTCAGCGAACAGCTAGTGACATACCGCCTGCGCATGACTGGCGTTGTCAAAAGGTTGCACCGTCGGCGAACCGCTTAGGTTGCCCGAAGCATCCGGCAGCGGTCGCCGTTCGTTTCCTTTCGTCGCCCCTGGAAACGCTCCGTACACATCTGCCTCTGCTATTGACCTCGGCACACACCGATTTGGAGGGACACCGTCTTCGGATGGGTAACCCAGAGCCAAGCCGCGCTTCGCGTGCCAGAAGATGGAGCCCGGTCCTCGTTGGGCAATTCGGGTATATCGGACGAACGGACGAACCCCAGACGTCTCGACCGCCCCCTCAGGCACTCCCGGTTCATAGGGTTCCGAGACGACAAAGACCCGTAAGACGTCCGGGGGATAGCGGGTCGCTGTGGCGAACAAATGGCGAAGATGCTATTATGCCCTTGGTGAAGCGCTGCCGAGTCTCATATACGGATTCCGATGGCGTCGAGCATGCAGTGGAGTTGGAGGCCCGCTCGCTCTATGAAGCTGTGGGGCTTGCGATCGATCGTTTCCGACGCTGCGAGCACATCAAGTACGAGCCGAAAAGCCTTTGCGAGTTCACCGTTGAGGCGCGGGAGCCGGCCACGCAGCATCGCCTGACGCGGAAGGTCTTTGACCAGTGGTTTCGCCAATCAAGCGCATCTCCCGCGGACGCGGCGCTGAAGTCCCGGTTAAGAGCCCTTCTGGGCGATCCACCATAGGCGTTCCCCGTCATGGCGGCGGGTCCGGCCGCCCCATTTCCGAGACTTTTGTAAGCGTCACCTCGTCCGACGTAGACTGAGGGCGGAGTGATAGTCATGCGTTGCCTGGAATGCGGCGCCGAAGTCGACGAGCTGAATGAGTCCCAAGCGGTTTGCCCCGGCTGCGGCGTCCTGCCTGGTTCCGGCGGTGATAGCGCCGATGTCACGGCCGTTCTGGAAGATGCGGCTCTCATCGCCACCGTCACGCCTGAGGCGGAAGAGCCTGACTTCGAGCGCACTGGGCCACTCGATGATTTGACCCGGATGCCGCTGGATCTGCAGATGGCCCTCGATGAGGCGGAGATTCTTCTCTTGGCAACTGGGAGCGCGGGCTTCACTGTACCAGGGAGGGAATTCCGGCTTTTCCCGATCCCGACCGAACGCGTCATGTGAGGCCTGTCTGTGACGCAACCATCCGCCGCGGCGCAACCGGCTCCGGTGTCGCCATCCGTGGTATGCCGGCGCGTGGTCAGCGTCGAGCGTCAGGGATCCGCCATCAATTGCCTGTTCACGGGCGGCGATCCCCTCACCCTGCCAAACTGTCTCGCCGGCTTGATCCTCCCGTCCGACGAGGTTGAGTTCGACGTGAACGCCACGGCGCCGGTCCGCGAACTGTTTGCGACCCGGGCCAATGGGCGTCATCCCAAACAGGTCTACTTCGCACCGATCGGCTGCGTGAGCCAGCCGAAGACAGACAAGCGGGACGAGTACTTCCTTCTTGCGGAAGTTCGTGACGGGCGGCTGGGTGTCCGGCGTGTCCATCTCCCCAGCAGCGCCGTGAGGAACTACTTCTACTTCGCGAATCGCAAGCGGCCCGGCTGCGAAGACCAGACCCTCTACGATCTGCTGCGAACCGCTCCTGGCGCCGCGCCCGGTGACCTGCGCGCTGCTTTCAAGGTGCGGCTCCTCGAGCTGGAGGCCGAGGGCGCTCCCGGAGAGCAGACCCACGCAGTCGAGCGCGCCTTCAATCTGCTGGCCCATCCCGAGCTTCGGTCCTGCTACGACGCCCTCCTCGCGGATCCGGATTCGCCCGCGGCCTTCCCATACGGCGGCTGCGGATCGCTCCTGGTTGCCGGCGACCTCTCGCCGGATCGCGGAACCCTCTTTGCCAGGAAGATCCTCTCGTTCGTCCCTGACCGGCGCGAGCGACGGTTTCGCGCCCCACTGCGCAAGATCGAGTTCCTCGATGGCTACGCGATGTATCGGGATAGCGGGCGCAGGGTGGAAATCGTCCTTGACCCTGTCTCCCTCCCGCTCTCCTGGGATCCGACCTGGAACCAGTGGCGCCACTTGTCGGGCGCCAAAGTCGGCGTCGACGCCTTGTTCGTCAAGAGCGGGAAGTACCGGCTCCGCCGTGGAGAATGGCACCTGCTCGATTGGGAAACGGCGCTCCCAAGCCGACTCAACGTTGCGCTCCCTGCCGGCGTACGGGAGCAGCTCGCCAGCGCCCGCCAGATGTATCGTCGGTTCGGCGGGTTCTTTGACGCTCTCGACAGAATCCGCCGGCGCCTCGACCGCGAGGCATTGGAATGGAAGGAGCTCGCGCGCATCTGCGACGACCTTGGTGTGCCGCCGGATTTCGATATTGAGCAGATCTCCTGGCAGCCGGACTACGACTGCTTCCACTACGAGCAACTCCGCCGGCGCGCTCGAAGGATCTTCCTGTTCCGAGATGAGTTCATCTTTGAGCTGGAGCGCGCCACGGTGGTCGAGGTCCCGCAGCAGGGTCACGCGACCTACGTCTTCTCACGTCCCGCCGATCTCGACCAGTGGGTCCGCGAGTATAGCCGCGCAGCGAAAGAGGATCTCCGACACAATCGCGGCAACATCGCCGAGCGGCTCGGTTTCGTCGGCCGCGTCATGCACGGACGCAATCCCAGGGCCTGGCTTCGCCGGCTGCGCGCGAAGATCGGGGAGACAGCGGACGCAACTGGCGTGCCGCTCGTCCAGTGAAGTGGTGCAGCGTCTTACGAAAGCGAAACGGATTCGAGAAAGCCCGCCAGCTTCGCCGTCGCTTTGTACTGCGGGATGGGGTCCAGTTCCTTGAAGGCGCTGGTGAACGCATTCGACAGGCTCCACAGGGTCCGCGGCCGAAACTCGTCGTACTGGGGCTCGAAGTACATCTCGTGTACCCGGCGCGCGAGGTGTTTGGGGGCTTCCAGCGCATTCTCGATGAACGCCTGGTAGATGACCAGCTTCGCTGCTGCGGTGGACAACTGCAGACTCTGCCAGACCTCCACCTGCTGCTGCAGCGGACCGAAGTTACGCTGCATCCGATCCACGCCGATAGCCAAGCTGTCCTGAAGCGAGAAGTTCTTGGAGTGCTTTGCCAGCACCGGCGTGTAGTCGCCGTGGAAGGCCAGGTTCTCGCACACGAAGCAACGCAAGCCGACTGTACAACTCAGCCTGAATGACTTGTCATGGCTGTTGCGGAGCCCGATGGCGAAGCGGCAGCCTTCGAAGCCCGTGGTCAAGTCCATGACCCCGAACATGCGCATGCCGTCGCTCGAGACCGCGTACTCGTCCCGGACCACGCCGATCTGCCGGAAGCCGAGGGTCTCGGTGAGTCGCTCGACCACCTCGATGTGCGGGATCGGCTTGTGCGTTGCGGTTCCCGCCGGCGTCGGCACCTGAGCGAGTTCGGCACGCGTGAGCTTTGCGCCATAGGATATCAGCGTCGCGGTGGGCGCTTCTGCCGCGACCGCTGCCCGCACCGAAAGGGGTGCCTGTTGTATTTCAACGGTGTTCGTCTCGTGCATAGTGTTCCTCCTTGTAAACGAATCGGGGAGAGCCAAGGACCCTACGGCCAGCTCTCCCCGGTCATGTGACACCGCTTCCGGCGGCTCGGCCCCCAACGCGGCGCAGGCTCGTTCGCCTGGGCTTGGTCAGGGAGTTTGAAAAGCGTGTCGTGCTTCCACTCGCGCCGGAGCGTCTCTTTCCGCTCTCAGGCCGGCTCCGGCACGATCCGCACGGCGGTGCCCAGGCGGTTCGCGAAGAACAATTCGTGCAACTGGTGCAACTCCTGCTTCAGCGCCGACGCCGCCATGGCCGCCTCTGGACACCCGAAGATCAGTTCGTCCAGCGATCTCACGGCGAGACCCTCGCGATCTCCTGTTTCGATCAGCCGATGGCATTCCTCACATGCCGCCCACGCTCCGACGCTCTCCCCTACCACCGGGAAAGCGAGATACGCGTCGAAATCCCGCGCCGGATAGGCCCACGCCGGCCCCGGTGCCGAACAGAAGTCGCATTTCAAAGCAACGTCGTTCATGACTCCATTCCGTCCCGAATGATTTGCGCGCCGAGTCACGGCAGCGCCGCAGCACACGAAGTGATGCCCTTGGACCGCAGGCTTGCGGCCATGAGTTCCAGGGCTCGTCTGTGAATCTGGGAGACCCGGCTCTCGTTGATGCCGTACGACCGCCCGATCTCACGCATGGTGAGCCCACGCCAGTGGTACAACGCGACGATCTCGCTGTACCGGGTGGGAAGCGTTCTCATTGCACTGCGCAACGTCGCCGAGAGCTCCTCGTGGCCGGCCATCACGTCAGGCTGCCAACCCGCACCGGCGACCGGCTCGGGTGCCCCTCCGCTTGCACCTCCGGCGAATGCGACTTCGTTCCCCAGGGCATTGTGCCTTCCCGTGTAGACACGCCAATCGGCGCAGGACGGATCGCGCTGCTGTTCGGACTTCTTGGCCTTCGAGCGCGAGTTCCGAGAGAAGTGGTCCATGCGCCGGAGGCCGTCCACGATGGCGCCACGGATGCGGTGCTTGGCGTACAGCGGGAACGCGACTCCACGCGTCGGGTCGTAGCGCTGCGCCGCCGCGATCAGGCCAAACACACCGTCCTCGATCAGATCGTTCAACTCCACGTGGTTTGGCAGCCTGTCCCGCACCTTCTTGGCGACGGCTCGAACCAGCCACAAATGGTTCGTGACGAGTTGGTCAGCGGCAAGATGGCCGCCATTACTGGACTTGGGCACACGTCCGGTTTCCATGTGAAACTCCTATCTGCTCGGGTGTCCGCCTCGGAGACCTGGGAAGTGGGAAGACCTGTTGGTCTTCCGATTTCGAAGGACGGGGCGAGCTAAAATGGATTGCGCGGATCTTGACGTATGGGCTCGCGTGCCAACTTCAGGATCTCGACGCTCTACGACCGGTGGACGGATGAAATCAGCGTGAGCGAGTGAGTATGTCCAATCTCACTAACTTAGAAAAACGCAAGCTTGAACAGCTCCTCGGAATGGACACCGGGTACGTTTTGAACTTCACCAATCGAACCTTCGCTGAATTCATCCGCGACAGCACGGGGCGCGATATCTACGACTCGCGCTACGATTACGCAAGCGGATCGAAGGCGAATCGGCTCCGTGCATTTTGGCAAAAAGAGGCAAATGGCGTCGTCGGGAAACTCATGAGTGACATGCTCGACTACGCCGATCAGAACGGAGCGGCGCAAGAGGTGTGCCGCCTAATAGTCGCGCGTCTCCTGCAAGACAGTCCAGTTCCCGGAGGCCAAACCGATTCTCGGCCTAAGCAGCCGTCGTCCCAACAGCACCAGCGCTCCCACGCTCTCAGTCAGTTGAGGGAAGAGTTTTGTCGACTTGCCGCCGAGGCTGATAGGAGCAAGGCCGGATTGGCGCTGGAGAGCCTCCTGAATCGCCTATTTGCCCTATTCGAACTCCATCCACGGCAGGCATTTCGTGTAACGGGGGAACAGATAGACGGTTCATTCGAGCTTGGAGACCAAATCTACCTTCTGGAGTCAAGATGGGAGAAGCGGGCTCTCCCCGAAGCTGACCTTCTGGTCTTCAAGGGCAAGATCGAGGGTAAGTCCACCTTTACGCGCGGCGTGTTCATCGCCCTGAACGATGTCACCGTAGAGGCACGAGACGCCATCACTCGTGGTAAAGCACCCTCCTTTTTCGTGATGAACGGACATGATCTCATGATGATCCTCAGCGAAGCGATCAGCCTGACCGATTTCCTGAAGAAGCGCATCCGGCTGCTTGGTGAAGAGGGGCGAGTGTGTATTCCATATCCGGAACTCATGAGCAAGCCGTGAGCGCCTGTCACGGAGCACGCATCTGACGTTTCGTCCGACCTGCCAATCGTCGGTTCACGCTCGCCGATCAGGCCTGTCCAGCCGCAGGACGACGACTTGCTCGGCTGGCTGGCACGCAACGGCGCGCGAGACTGGCTCCAGTGTGTTGTCCATCTCCTTCTGCGGCGGGACCAGCCGGTTGAACACATGCACGAGCACGGGAGTCCCCGCGAGTGCTCCGAAGAACGCGCCAGCCGGCGTGGCCCGGAAGCAGCTCCCGAAGATCACCAGCAACACGTTGAAAACGCAGAAAACCAAGGCCGCATCCTTGACTCGTCTCACGCTGCCCTCCCCTCGTGACTTCTGACTCATGCCCCAGCGTCGTCGGACTTCGGCGCCGTCAAGTAGTGCTGATGAACGCATGCCAGACAACTGGCCCCGAGGACCACGGCTTTCAGCGCGCTCGTGAAGTCGCCCGGGATCTCTATCCGCTCTCCCGCCTTGTTGAAGAACTCCGGCAGGATCCGTCCCGCCATCGCCTTGTCGCTCCCAGTCAGGTCCAACGGCAGGTGGCCTTCATGTCCCCGGAATAGCACGCTCGCCTCGGCCTGCGGGCGCGCTGACCCCGGCTTCTGAGCCAGGGAGTGCCTGGCGATCAGGACCTCGTAGGTGTGCCGCGCCCGGAACACCTCCACGCTCACCAGGCTCGTAGCGATAACAACCGCGTGCCGCCCATTGGAACCAATCGAGTCGATCGGCTGGAGCCAGCCGAGCTGTCCTCCACTTTCGTCGCAGAAGGTGACGTACCGGCCGATCTCCTTCGTCGCGCCGCCGGACTCGACGCCCCGAAGCACGGTCCGCTGCGCCAGCCTCTGGTACTGCACTGATACTTCCGGATGGCACCAGATCCCCGCTTCCCGCAG
The DNA here is from genome assembly GCA_963710565.1 of Bryobacterales bacterium. GTDB lineage: Bacteria > Acidobacteriota > Terriglobia > Bryobacterales > Bryobacteraceae > DASWZN01. Next base: position 194,513 of record CAVQAN010000007.1, read on the forward strand.
GCGCCGCTCGATGCGCCGCCGTTCTCCCCCAGCCACCAGGCTCGGTTGTCGCGTAGTCCCTCGCGCCGGATCTGCCTGTTGCGCAGCCGCCATCTTCGAGCCTCCCTTCGCCGCCGTCACGCCAACTGGCGCTCGCGGATTGGCCGGCCCAGCGCCTCGCGTATCATCTCTTTAGTGCAGCCGGCCCAGCAGATGTACTTGCGCGGCTCCTCCACGGCGATCGCCAGGTTGTCGCGGCCGCGGTCACGCCCTTGGGCGGCGCACGATGGACACCGGGCGACCCAGTTGCGGCCCACCTGGCGCCGCACCTCGACATAGTCCAGAATCCGGAATTCGCCCCGCCTCGATTCCAGGTACTTCGGAATCTCCGGCCGGCGTGCCTGCCGCTGCAATTCCGCCGGGATCTCCTTCCCCGCGATCATCCGCTTCAAGTGCTCTTCCTTGACCTTGCCGAGCCTCTGCAGGTATGCCAGCTGATCACCGAGCTGGTAGTCCGCGCCGTAGAACCAGTACCGCCATCCGCGGCTCTCCCGGGCCCCCCAGTGGACTCCCAGGGGCCCGCGGATCGCGTTTCCGAATTCGTGAGCCGCCACCGTGTCCTGCTTCGGGAAGATCTCCAGGCCCTCGGGCAGCCCGGCGCCCTTGACCTGAACCGACAGCCGCCCGGCGACGTGATAGATGTAGATCCGCGCCTCGCGGGCCAGCACCGGCCTCTCGAAGAAGATCCACAGGTGCCCTCCACGGTTGGATTTCTCGAGGGCCGCCTCAACGCCGTCCTCCTGCAGCTGCCGTTGCACTCGGATCAGATCTTCGAGCGCCGTCTTGTAGTCGGCATCGATCGCCACCCACTTGGACCGCTGGGTCTCAGGGTTGATGGCGTAGAGCCCGATGGTGAGTTCGCCAGCCAGGTGGCTGCGCACGGTTTCGGGGGTCAGCTCCGTTGGCGGGCCGCCCTCCTTTGGCCTGGTCCGGTAGTAGTAATGGCGGCCGGTCTCGGGGTGCGGCCGGGTGGATTGGACTGTGCAGGCCCGCCGGTTCACGAACAGGGCGGTGAACTCCCGGGCCATTTCGAGTGTGGCGGGCAACCGGTGGCCCATCGCGGGTACCTCCCTGCATCATCTATATACTGAGCCGCCGGCTCTTTTCAAAAGTCTCCTCGGGGCGCCACGGCAAGCGCTCGCGGATTCCGCGCCAGCGCCTTCAGGCCGCGCGCTTCCGCCATCTGGTCGAACTCCTTGAGCCCGTACCCGCCGTACCGCGGCGTCTGGGCCTGGTCCACCAGGAAGAACGCTTGCCGGGCGCGGTCGTAAATGTAGAACGCCCCCGACTCCGGATCGCCCGGCACCATCAGGAACAGCAGAGCGCCCCTGGCGTAGTCCACCCACCTTTTCAGCTGGGCTTCAGCCCAGCGGGCAAACGCCAGGATCAGTTTGTCCTCATCCAGCCGGTCCAGGCCCAGGCGCTTCGCGTCCGGGTCCTGAAGACGCAGCACTTCGTTCACAACCAGACCATTCGTGGTCATTGCAGTCTCCCTTCGTTCGCCTGCGGCGGGTTCACGTCACAGATCTCGGACGTTTCCGTAGCCGCGGTTTCTGGTATTGTCGTCAGTGCATGACAGAGCGACGGACTATGGTCGCCATTTTGCTACGCTGTTCGATTCTCCTTGCAGGCGCATGCCTGTTTTCCGCCACGGCCTATCCGGCACATCCGCCGGACTCAGTCCGCCACATCGTCTCCGAACTGCGCCGCTTTCCAGTGGATCCGGACGACGCAGATAACGTACCCCAACCGGTGGCCACCAACCTTACGAGGCTGAAGCATGCGTTAAGTGACCTGATCGTCGACGTCGTGGCAGCGCCCGACGCGGTGAAGTCGACTCCCGGTATCCTCGCCGCACGCGTCACTGAACGGCTCGAAAGAGAGGACGTTCCCGTCGGGGACGAAGGGGGCTACGGTGCCATCCCTCGCATCGAGTTTCGGCGGCCGCCCGAGTATCCCGCGTGGCTGGTGGCGACGACCAGCCTTTCGATCCCGTATGGGTTGGACACCTCCCTCTACCTGTTTGAAATCCAGGGCAACGCATGGAAGCACGTTTTGACGGTCGAATCGAATGGGTACAAGGAGATCAGCGGCGCCCAAGGATGGATGACGTACTACGTCGCACCGCCACAGCCGCATCAGAAGCCGTACCTGGTCACCGCTGACATCACACCTGCGCTTGCCTCGGTATGGCAGGGGCTTCGGGTGAAGGTGCTCCGAATCGGCGAGACGCCAGAAGCGCCGATCGTGCTGGCCAGCCGTGTGCTCTCCTACTGCCTCGACGACGCATACTACTTTTCGATCCGGGCCGGTGGCTTTGGACTGATCTATCTCACGTCTGCAGTTGACCCTGAGCTCGCCGGCTATCGAGGTGTCCACTACTTGGAGTACGCCGTAGGCACCGACAGAGCGGTGAGGGTCAAGGAGGTCACCATCGAACCCTCCGTCGAAATTCGCAGGTGGGAAGCCAAAGACTGGCCGGCCGCCTCGCGATCGGTTGATGCCTCGGCCGCGGGGGACCTCCGCGAGTGGCACCAACGCTTCCAAAGGGAGCGTTGGGCGTGCGACCCGGGTGACATCAGCCTAAGTCATCGAACTGACGGTGACCACGAACAGCTTCTGGCGGTCGCAGGTTGCACTCGGGGCGACGAGGACGCAACCTCGGCATACGTTGTCTTCGTGGCAGGACATCAAGGATTCCACATCGCATCAATCTCTCAGACCAAGCCAGCATTGCCTGAGGATTCGGGGTACATGATCTACGGCCCAGACGAACCCGGCCTGACAGCCCCCGTTTTGGTGAGTTCCGCACAGCCAAGGTTACCTGCCGACTTTCCAGTCCACGGCCCAGTTCCGCCCCGGCTTCAGCTCGCGATCGTTGTCAACGAAGACGGCACAGTAGACCGCGCAGTCACCATTCGTAAATGGCCCTCGGATGAGAGCAGGATTGTAGTGCCGGCGATCCAAGCCGTGCGCCAATGGAAGTACAGACCTGGTCTCAAGGACGGCCATCGGGTGAAGGTTGCGGTCAACGTCGAAGTGGTATTCGAGCACTGATCTAAGAGCCTGGTTCACATTTGTGGAGAGCGCCCCGACGTCTCGTGTTCCAGTGCCTCCACCAGTCTCCTCAGCATCCTCCGATCCGGGATGTCGTCGACCGACTCGCTGGCTAGGTTCAACTCATGGCACAGCGCCGAGTACCGGGAGTCCCCTGATTTAGACGCCGCCACACGCAGTCGCTCCACACCACGCGCGAGGTCCTGCAAGCGCGCGAACACCTCGGTGAGCTTCGCCATGTCGCGAATCTTGTCCGGGTCATCGGTGTTGGCGACCGTCCGCAGGGCGCTTTTCGACAGGCTGAAGCCGACAGTTGCGCACAGCTTCTTCACTTGGTCGAGCACCTCCTGTCGGTAAAGACCGCCCTTGCCGTTGTTCGCCGCGCTGTCAGTGCCCCGTTTCGGGTGGCCATTGGCGTGGTGCTGCGCCCTGTGATGCCCGCCGTCATGCCCATTCGGCACCGCCCAGTCGGGCAGTCTCGGCGTCTGCAGCGGGCGTCTGTGCTCGTCCAAGTCCATCCATTGACCCTCCAGATCGTATAGGTAGCGACCAAGCCCGAAGCACGAACACGCCCGCTTGAACGCCTGCGCCTCCGCCGCAGTCCCGGCGTTTTCGTTTTCCGCCCACTCCTCGCCCAGGCCGGTGTGCGCACCGAAGCCATGGATCGTGAGCTTGCACGTCACCACGATCTTCGCCGTGATTGTCCTCTCCGTCGCTCCACGCTCCTTTCGCTCGAAGTTCTGAACCACTTGGACCCTGTAATCGCGCGTCCATCCAGCCGGTCCGAAGACCGAGTTCAAGCGGTCGGTGTACGCACGGGGGTCCGCGTACGCCAGCACCTGACCCCGCAAGACCGGTCCGTTCCGGCTGCCCGTTGTCACCGTGTTTGTCACGCGCCACTTGATGTGCGCCGGATCGAACGGCACTTCGAGCGCCGCGATAAGCTCCCGCAACCGATCCGGTGCGAACATAGACGCCATACCTGCGCGCATCGCTTGCCCATTTACGGGCCCAGCGGCCGCTCCATCAGACGTGGATTGCGCCATGCACCTGCTCCTTTCGTTTGGATTTCTCGCCTCGGTCTCAACCTCTTCCTGCCCCAGGTGGCCTCCGGCAAACTGGTAGACTCTCCAGAGGTGCGCATCTTCAGCAAGAGCGCACAGGAGATCCTGTCCGTCGACGACTGGTTCGCCAAGGCTCCGCCGAAGCAGGGCGCACGGCACTGGAAGGACTACAGGAGTGCGAAGGAACTCGCCAACTCGTGGTTCAGAGCGCCAACCGCTTCGCCGCCTGAAGAACTCCTGTCGTTCCTGAGGCGGTCATTTCCCACCGGTGACCTCGTCCTGACCGACGCCTATCCTGAGTGCGTCATCCCACTTGACCGTTTTGGTGGCGAACACAGGAATGCCGACCTTGTCATCCTCGGCACCACTGGCGCCCGGAAACTCCTCGTCAGCATAGAGGCCAAGGCGGACGAGCCGTTCGGCGACTACTTCGTCGGCGAATACTACGACCGCCGGCAGGCCGTGCCCGGCTCCAATGTGCCGGCACGAATTGCCGCTCTCACTCGCGCTCTCTTCAACACAGAGCCAGGTCTCGGCACCAGGTCGCTGCGCTACCAACTCCTCCACGCCACAGCCGGCACTCTCATCGAGGCGCGGCGACGCCACGCCCAGGTCGCCGTTTTCCTCGTACACGAGTTCATCTCCATTCATCTGGACCGCGCCAAGCTCGTCTCCAATCAGAACGACTGGCAGGCATTCATCGCCGCACTCGACGGCGACCACGGAACCGAGCTCGCCAAAGACCACGCCATCGGACCGCTCAAGGTCAGCGGTGGAGAATACGTACCGTCTGACATTCCTCTCTACCTCGGCAAGGTCCAGACCTTTCTTCCGTAACGGAAACTCCCGTCGTTCACATTCAGGCATCAAAAATAGCCACAAACAGACGGTAGTCAATCGGCAACTGCCTTCGTTGCAGCCACTTATGAGGCCGCCGGGGAAGTCGTCGGGAAGCCGTCAGGAAGTCGAGGGGAAGTCGTCAGGAAGTCGTGCCGCGCATTCAGCGGCCATGGACCGCCAATACTGTGCTGAGGGGGACCGAAGACGTACGCCAATGGTCCAGAACTCTGGCGCACAATCCGTGCTCTTGGAAGTCGCTCAGGATGCCGAAGTACACCGCCTTGGCGCACCGATCGTAGAAGCCGGCCAGGTAGCTGAGCAACTCGTACGATTGCGTCAGGTACAGAAAACAGCCCACGTGCCGCTCTTTCTCGAACGCCTTCCGGATCTGCCAGTACCGGTCGGCTGCCTTCGGATGCCTCTCGTACTCGAGCGCGAACGTCGCATCCTGCGCATCGCAGACGACCGTCACGACCGCATCGTAGTCTTTTGCGTAGCCGAAGCCGGTCAATTCGTTCAAGCAAACGATCTCAAGTTCCGACTTCCATCGCCGCAATTCCCCGGTGCGCATGAGCTTCAGGTGAACCTCATTCAGGTCGAGCGAATGGAGGACCGCCCGATCATCTTGCTGCTTGACGGCCCTTCCTGCCACCAGTGCCGCTCCGTCGCCCTGGCCGGCGAGATAAGCCGCACCACTGTCGCTGATCGTGTACACCCAGGTCCGACTCTGAGACGCCGCACTCGTCCGCACGACAAGACCATGGCGCACCAACCGTGACACCCGCCAATTGAAGATCCGCCGTCGCGTCTCCTGCGCTTGGAGCTGGAAGAACTGCCAGAGCTGGTCGTGACTCACGTGCCGCGACCTGAGCACTTGCTGCAACAGGACCGCGTCCTGCCGCGAACTGAGGTCGATCGTGCCCTTGACGTATCCCATTTCTCAACCAACCGGCGACAGCGCAAGCCGGGCCGCCCACGGCTTCTGGCGGTGTGGCTCTAGGAAGAAGGTGCCCAGTCTGCCCCTGATCCAGGCATATGGAGGCATCACGAGCATGGCCTCCTGCCGCTCGCCGCACTCGCTGAACGAGATCACCTGCACATTGGAGTGCGACCACGGGCTGGCGCCGTGCGCGTCGATCCCGCCCGTTTGCTCCGCCGTCACCGTGACCAGGTACGCGTCCGGCCGCGCGGGAGCGTCCAGCAGTCGCCTGAACAACACCTTGTTGTGTCCGTTCCAGACGCACGGCGCCTCACAGTCGAACACCTTCGACAGCATTCGTTCCGTCCAGTCGGGACGGAATCCGCTGCGCCCGTTGAACCGTGCCACGCCGTAGATGCATGGGCGATTGCGAATCTTGCCTTCCACCGCAACCCCAGTTGTGTTGTAGTAAGCGGCATCCGCGCGCCCTGACCAGAGGCTACCGAAACTCAGAACAGAGATCAGCATGGGCAGAAGTCAGGCCCCCTTCAGGACTTCGTTCTCTCGCCTGGCTGCCTTCAGCGCCTCCTCCAGTCGGTTGATCCGCTCGACAAGTGACGCGACCTGGCCCGACTGCGGGCCTTTTCCGTTTCCGGTCTTCCGCGCGACCTCGTCAACCCGTTGGGACAGGTCCACAATCAACCCTGCCTTCTGGTCGAGCTCGCTTTGCAGGCGCTTGTTGGTTGTCGTCAGATTGAGCACTTCGGTCCGGCTCTCCTCCAGTTCGCGCCGCAGACGGATGCCTTCAGCCACATCACCGAGCGGCACGCCGTTCTCGCCGGCTTCGATGACGCGGTTGCAGCGCTCGATATGGTCGTTGTGCCGCCGAATCGCCTCGCCTGCTGCCTGCTTCCAGTACGTCGCGTAGTTGAGAACGTCGGCTGTGCTTTGCGCCAGCGCCTTCAGCCGCTCGGTATGGTCCCAGCGCTGCCACACGATCACAACCGCGAGCCAGATCAGCAGCAACGACAGCGCCGCCGCGTACACGAAGTACTTGTTGCCGACCGAATTCTCCAGGAGGATGCGCCGCCGCTGCTCCCAACGCAGGCCCCAGTCGACGTCCGTCGGATTCAGCGACCGGAACAGAGCGTCGTACCATGTCGTCGTCTGGCCCCTGTAACCGCCCTGCGCAGCCAGCGGCGAGTACTGAGCGGCCGGTACAGCCGGGTGGCTGGCCGGTTTGGGCGGCGTCGCGGTGACGATTGCCCCGGCTACAACGCCGATCACCAAGACACGATTCCACATGCCCTACCTCCTTCCGCGCATCCGCCGGCCAATCGACGCCGCCAGTTCGGGGTTCTTGAATCGCAGGTTGGCCCCCTGAACGTCGGATCGAGATGGCCGCAACCGCGGCGCCAATTCCATCTCAAAGCCGGGCAATGTGATGTCCTGTGGCCGCCGCACGTGCAGATGGCGGTGCAACGTGCCCTCGGTATCGTCAGTCATGAGGACCTGCATTTGGCCTTTCGGTAGGTTCTTGATGCGCTCGTCCTCGGCACGGTACTCCCGCTCTTCGCGTTCCGAGCCGCTCGTGCCCCGCTCAAACCGCTCCCAGCCGAACAACTGCTGGCGCACCAATGACACCGTCCGCTTCATCACTCGCTGTTCGGCTGACGCTCGAATGAAGAACTTCGACGTCTCCTCGTCCTGTGTGCGCAGCGCGATCTTGGTGTTTGGCGCCGACGTCACGTCCTCCTTGAAGCCCCTGCCGATTTGCAGCAACTGCGGCAGGCTCTGCATTGAGAACAGGAACGCCGTGTTCGTCCCCCGCGCCGTCTGGAGGATCTGCGCGAAGTTCTTGTACCCGAACGGGGCGAACTCGTCCAGGACAACGCTCAGAATCGGCCGGTTGCGCCGCCTTCGCTCCTCCTCGCTTTCGTACCGCTTGCCGACCACCAACTGAAGATTCTGGAGGAGCATCTTGCCCAGCGCGCGCACCGGCTCGGTGTTCTTGTTGATGTTCAGCGTCACGAATAGGATCAACTCCTGGTCGATCACGTCATCGATCGACAGCAGGTCTTCGTAGGGACCGGTGATTACCGACAGTTCGTCGTCCAGGAATGTCATGCACTCGTTCAGGAGGCCCTGGATCTTCGGCACCCGTTCGCGGTCGTTGAACGACTCGACCAGGTTCCGGACGGACATCTCGAAGTTCAGGCTGCGCTGCAGCGAGACGCCGGAGTCGGCCTGAATGTGCCGCCGGGCCTTCTCGACCTGCTCGCGGAGGACCTCGCCGTCCAGCGCCATGACGATCACGTCATAGAAGTTGAAGGGCAGGCCGGTGTAGTGCAGCACGCGAACGATGTCGGCCAGGTAGTTCAACTGGTGCTTGGCGAAGAACTCATCGTGCAGGTTGAAGCTGCCGAAGACCATGTTCACCTGCGCCATGTAGTTCTCGTCGGTCGTGTGGAAGGGGTTGTAGAGGCACGACAGGTCCGGCCTGGCAGGATTGATCAGGCGCAGATCGCCGAGCCGGCCGGCCCGGTTGATGTGCGGCAGCAGTTCGTAGAAGAAGTCGAGATCGCCTTTCCCGTCGAAGATCACCATCGGAATTTTGTGTCGGTCGTCTTCGGGGCCGATGCGGCGCTGAAGATCCTGGGTGATGATGTTCCTCAGAAGCGTCGTCTTGCCGCTGCCGGTCATGCCGAGAACGATTCCTTGCATGACCCGAACCTTGTCAGGCCACAACCAGGGGGTGCCGTGGACGTCGTAGCCCAGCACCACGGCATTCTGTTCCCAAGCCTTCGCGACGTGCTGCACGTCGGCAACCGGGCTCATCACCAGCGGCGGATAACGCCGCCGATTCTCCTTCCATTCCTTCCGTTTCGCGAGAACCCAGATGGTGACAACCGGCACGCCGACCGCCAGCGCCAAGTAGGCCAGGAATTCGGCGGTCTGCAGATCGGTAAAGTGCCAAGCTCGGGTGCCGAGGAACCAGACCACGAAGAGGGCTGCTGCGGCCAGGGCGGCGCAGACGAAGACGGGGGACGCCGACAGTGGCGGACGTTCATGGTGCGCGGAGGGTGTGGCCATTACGCCGCCAGGTTGAAGAACAGGAGCGCGGCGATGACGAGGGCGAAAAGTGCTCCGAAGACGACCGTTTCCATCCTCGGCTTGCGCCGACGGGCAGGTTCGAAGGGATTCCGAGGCTCAAGCAAGAGGTTCGCGAGCCGGTTCCGCACCCCCAGATCCGCCCGCCGTCGCATGCTGGCTTCAAAGCGGGTGAGTACCTCCGCGGCCGTCACCGGCCGCTCAACGCCCACTTCCTCGCACAGGAACTGCCGGTGACGCACGGCGGCAAGTACTTGGGCTGCTGCGGTCATGACTACAACACCAGGAGCACGTTGATATGGCCGACTGAATCGTCCGGGAAGGTCAACCTCAGAACAGTTCGTTCACCCGGCTGCGAGCTCGCCGGGAGGTCGAACGCGATCAAGCCATGAGCAGTCTGGTCGGGCTGGACAGCGGACGTCGGCGCCTCCGAGTACCGCAGCCTCACATAGTCCACGTCTTTCCACTTGATCGGGAAATCGCTCCCAAGCTGGGTGGTGGCGAGTGGGATCAGAGACCGCAGCGAGCGCGGCGACTTCAGCGTGAACACATCCGGCGGCCCTGGCACGTACGCCTTCTCGCTGCGGTTCACGATGGCGTACCGCAGGAACACGCGGCCGTCCTTCTCATAAACGTCGCGCAGCGCGATCCGCACGCGGCCGTCCTCTTTGGATGCAACCATGCTTTTCACGGGAGTGCTCTCCAGCAGCATGGTGGCGGGCACCTTCGGCTGTTCAACGGCGGGCGGCTTCGGGGGCGGTGGCGGGTCCGCCTTCACTGGCGCGACGGGCTCTTCGTCGATTGCGAATTGCGTCTCGCCGATAGTTCCGGCCGGCACGAGCTCGTAGCTTTGCCGCCCCGATGCCGTCCAGACGAACAGATTGGTGGAACCGTCTAGCTCCAGCGGCTGCACAAACACCTTGTTCTCGCGCCATTCAACCTTGAAGTTCGAGCTGCCCACCGCGACTTCCTTCACCGGCTCGCTGAACTCCAGCACGGTCAGGTGATTCTGGGTCGTGGCAACCCGGGTGATCCTCTGCCGATCCGCCTTCTGCGTCTCGATCTTTTGGCCGAAAGCACACAAGGACATCACAATGATGATCACGATGCGCTTCATTGCTCCCCTCCGAGACAGAAACGGGGAGGCCCAGCCCTCAACCCACGAGGGCTCAGCCTCTTCTCTGGCCTGATTCTAAGCGAAGACTCTGAGGCTCCATATTCTCGGCGGCCGTCGTGAAACGCCTGCCAACCCGCTCCCGTCAAGCCTTTTGGCACACCCTAATTCGCCGGAAAAGTATTCTCGGAGCTATCGGACAGCCCAGCACATCAGCCCGAGAACGCACCCTGCGCGCGAGAATGCGGCTGGAAGCCACGGCAGATGCGGACGTACTGCGGTATCGGGAAGCCGCTAACAGTCAGCCCGGTGTGCTCGGATCTATCCACCATGGCTTGGACGAGGTCCTGAGTTCGAATCTCGCCAGGTCCACCAACCCCAAGTCCTACCAAACACGCCGGTTCTGCTACTTCGCTAGATCCACATCGAAGGTCAAAACCGTCCACTGGAGTCCAACTGGAGTCCAATGGTTGCGGAACGGAGGAGTGTGGCCGTGGCTTCGTATTCCGGTCGTCGAGGACTAGAAGCCGTTAAGGAATCCGTTAGGGACGATTGACGGCATGCAATCAGTCCTGTATGCTACCGGAATTGATATGGCGGACCCTGAGGGTAGATTCGCCCGCATCAGGCGGGAGCTGGACCAGCGTGCTCACAAGACGATAACGGGTGTCTTTAGGGCCGGGATCAACTTCGAGAGAGCCGCAGGTGACGCGAAGCGGGTCCATGATCAGTACCCGGGCCTCCCGACAGACGCTCTGGCAGATATTTTGATAAGACGGGCTGCCAAGAGAACGAAGTGGGAAGGGGCTGGTAACGGCCTCGCCGTGACAGGCTGCGAAGCTGCTGCGGCCCTTACACTCCCCGTGCCAGGCCCGCCTGAAGCCGCAGCGGCTGCGGCCGTCCTCCTGCTGCTGGGTGACATGGCCTACGCCACGCGCGTTCAGATGCAGCTCATGCTGGCAATAGCCTATCTGTACGGATGCCCGTTTCAACGCGATGACGAGGAAGACCTTTGGACCGTCTTCAACGCAGCGCTCGGACTAAAGGGTATCGAGCGAGTCGGTACTTATGGTCGGTATGCGATGACCGAGGTTGTCCGCAGAGAGTTTAGGAGGATACTCCGCGCCGGCGCACGGAGGGCCATACAGCGCTGGATCATCAAGGTCGCCGGCCCGAGAGTTGGCAAGTACTTCGCTGAAAAGTACGTCATGCGCCTGATTCCGGTGCTTAACGCGGGAATCGGCTACGTCTTCAACAACAGGGTAACCAAGAGTGTCGGCAAGTGGGCGAAAATCAAGGCCAAGTTGAGAGCCTCGGCGTTCAAGCCAATAGCACTCATCACGGCTGAGGCGCATGAGGCGGTAGTATGGGTTCCCGCGCTTGTCTTCTACGTTGGTACCGCTGGCGGCGAGCTGACCGAGAATCTCTTGGCGCTCTATTCGCAGGCGTCGAAGAGGCTAAGACTGAGTGACGCGCAAGTGCATCTGGTCGAGGAGCTCACCAATAGCGAGGAACTGCCGCACCTGCTTGCCGAGGGACTTCCGAAGATCTGCCCCGAGGGCGTGCGAAGGGCACTATACGATGTTGCATTAGTCGCCGCAGTGGTCAACCTCGATCCTAAGCACGAGTACGAGGAAAGCATCGCCCAAGTCGCAACGTGGCTGAACGTGGCTCACAACTCCTCGGCGCTGAAAGAGAAGATCCGATATCTGCAACGCTAACCAGATTTCGCTAAGGCGTCTCCGTAAGGACCTCCCAATCCTCGTAGATCTGACGAGGTGGCGCCCACCGTTCGATTGCCAAGCGGCGGCATGGAGAGGCGTCCGCAGCTCCGCGATTGATCTGTCCACCATGGCATGGAAGAGGTCGCGAGTTCGAATCTCACCAGTTCCACCAGGTTCTCGACAGTGGAATAGTTGATGTTCGATGATGGCCGGCATTTGGCCATGGCGCAGGCACTTGATTCCCCCCCCGAGACAAAGTGGGGAGACCCGGCTTGGCCCAGTCTCCCCTAAATGTTATGCAACCGCCGATCTGGGCTTCGCGACCTTCGGCATCTGCCTGGAGCCAGGAAGCTCCAGCCTGCCGTCTCGCACTTCCGCCCGACCGGGTTCGAACTCAACCGGATGTATCCGTTGAGGCCGGCCGTGATCGTAGATCAGGCCGCCGTCCCTGGTCACCTGCATCAGGAACGTCTCCCTCTCGACGATCTGGCCCTGTTCGTCGTCGACCTGATCCAGCAGAAAGACATTGCCGTCCCGGTCGATCGACACCTCGCCACTCACCAAATCCGGAATCGCGACGGTGACCCGGCGGCCACCGGTGCGGTCCGCGATCATGTTGACGAGTTCCTGCGGAAACGCGTAGAAGACGATGCTGCCGGTGCTCTTGCTCCCCTTGCAGGTGATCGCGTAGAGAGCCGCCAGCCAGTCGAACGCGTTCGGCGGATTTTCGTTCGGCCCACTTCCGGACCAGGTGGATCATGTTTCGGATCTCCTGCCGGGAGCGTTCCTCATACCAGCGCAGCGCGGCCTTGGCCCTATTCCGCGCCTTGAACGCCTTACGCCGCGCGACCACATCGTCGGAGGCGCAGGCGTTCACCGCGGCATCTGCCTCGGTCACTGCCTGGCGATACTTCTCGCGCTTTCCAAGAGTCAGCGCGATGTTGACGCCGTAGATGCGAGCGATCTGTCCTGCCTCGGCGTACATCTCGCGGTCGAACCGCCCGTTGACGATCAGACCGCGGAAGTCCTCCAGGGGCCGGATATCGCTGAAGAAGTCGTCGAGCTCCTTGCGGAGCATGTTGTACAGCCTGCCGATTCTGTCCGTGGGGCTCACGTTCAAGTGGAGTGGCAGATCGCTAACCCGCTTGGCATCCTTCAGCCTCAACCACGGCGCGGTAGCAACCTGCTTGCGAACCCCTGCAATCACCTCCTGGTTCGGTCAGCGTCCCGTGCTTCAGGGCATCGAGCGCCGCCTGTAGTTCTTTCGCTAGCCGTTCCGCCAGTTCCGGGCGTCCTTCGGCGTGGCAGGACGTCATCAGGTCCGTGATGATCCCGATTTCGTTCCCCTTCGCCGAGACCGCCACCTGCGGCAGGTTCCACCAGGCCGACCGCCTCTTCTTCCGCTTGTCCTTCTCGTTCGAGAAGGTCTCGCGGTGGCTGAAGCGATCTTCGACCCACCGTGGAAACCGGCTCTCCTCCACCACGCAGACAACGTCGAAATCGTAGTCGCCTCCGTTCTTCGCGGCCGTCTTCGAGTGGAGGGTGATCGTGTGCTCCAGCCGGAGTTGCCTGTTGACGATTTGCTCGACGGCTTCCTGTTCGGACATCGAACAGCCCTGCCGAGAGAGGTCGTTTATCAGACGCGTCACCGCCTCCGGAATGTGCAGTTTTCGCAACGGCAGCAGGTCGTCCTTGGCCCGGATCGGATAGCGGACCTCCAACATCCGCGCCGAGCCGAGGCTCGTGAGCGCGCTGTTCTCCGGCATCCAATCCGAACCGCTGAAGACCCGGCCGTTGTGCAGAACCAGGTAGCCGTCGTCAGCCAGTGCGAAGGCCGGCAGCCGAAAGCCGCCCGCCGTGCACAGCTTGTACGCCCACCGGCACAGTATCCGCTGGAGCTGGTTGTTGATGAACGGGAACTTCACGAGCTGACCACTGCCGTCAGCCTTTAGCGCCGCCTCCACCACGGTGCGCTTCGGTGGACGCGGATTCGTCCGTCTCCCGATGACCTCGTCGAGGTCCCCAGAAGCCGGAACAGCTCCTCGAAGTTGTTCTCGTCCACCGTGGTCTTGAGCTTCCGTACTTGCTCGAGCGCATGCGGCAGCACCTCAAGGTCGATGGACGACTCGGGAGCGTGAGTCAGAAGCGTGTAGCTGGACTCGTATTCGAGCGGCCGCGAGACCTCCCGGATGCCCAACACGATCGGACCCCGGAAGCAACTGCGCGTCGCCGCACCAGAGCCTCACCAGCGCTGACTTCTCCGGCAACGCAGGCTTCATGGCAGCTCTTCGGCAGGACGATGTCGGCGCCGAGATGGCTCAGCGACGTCGTTCTCCATGACCTTGAAGCTGCCTTTCGCCTGGGTCCGGTTGAATGCGAGGCGGAACTGGTAGAAGTGACGGTCGGGCAGATGCAGCCGCTCGAACAGCGAGCGCCGGATCCAGCCGCGACAGTCATTCGTGCCAAGGGAATGGTCTTCCACGACAAGCACCTTCGCGTCCGGCTCCTCGATCCGCACCTTGCAGGGTGAGATCAGGATGCCGAAATAGGTGACCGCCGCTTCCGGCCATTGCTGGAACCGCTCGGCGATCGGCTTTTCGTATTCCTTGCTGACGGCGTAATACCTGCCGTTCTTCGCGGAACCCGAAGCGCCGATGAGGCGATACTCCACCCCGCCCACGGTGAACTGCGCCAGCGCCTGTTCCACCTTGGCGCGCCCGTAGTCATCGAGCTCCGCGCCCGGAATTTCAACGGTGGCCACACGGATTCCCGGATACAGCGCGTCCAGCAGCGTGTTGTCGAGCTGTCCTTGCCGGGTCAGTTGCATCGACTTCTGAGCGACCGTTCCTTCCTCATCGATCTCCAACGCCATCACTGGCAATTGGGACGTAACTATCGTTTTCATTGGGCATCTCCTTGTCTGTTTGTGTTGAAGAGCAACAGACAGACAGAGAGCCCCGTCTCCGGTGCCCTCCCGTGCCTGTTGCCGTGAACTTGAATCAAGTTCCCGGGTGCCAGGCTCGGAGAGCCGTCACCGGGTTGTGCTGTTAACGACCCACTCCCTTGCTGTCCGTTGCCGGAACAGGCGGGAGAACGCTGGTGCGGGTGTTCCCGGCCAGCAACTTTTCCGCATGTGGCTGCGGATCGCCTCGACCTACGTCATGAGACCCGATATTTGTTCCTGGACTCTTCTCTCGCTGGACCGCCTCCTTCTTGATGACCGGCCGCCCGTCGGTCAGGTCCACGTTCGTCTTCCATTCGGTCACGATGGCGAAAGTCCCGCCGGTGCGAAACGCGGTGATCATGGCTTCGTTTTCTGTGGGAGCCTCTTCGCCCAGTTCTACTTGGCCCGCCCCGGAGCTCTTCACCAGGAAGTAGCGGGCGCCGTTGTCCTCGGCACGGTGTGCCCGCCGGCCCCGGGCGCGCTCCTTCCTCTTGACCGGCGGCTTTGGTTCGCCGGCGACAGGTGCCGTTGTCGTCATTCGCTCCCCTTCTCTTGGTCGGAGCCCGCCAGGCCGTGTTCGAACAGGCAGGCCCGCTCTCCAAAACCTGACGGCAGAATAGAGCAGACAGGGAGTCGATTTCAAAAGTCTCATCGCACGCCCGCGGAGAATGGCACGCACGTCCTGGCTCGTGAGGTCCGCGCGTGCGAAACTCACAAATACGGAGTTTACGTCCCTATGAAGATCTTCTGGTCGTGGCAGTCTGATACCCCTGGAAAAATCGGGCGCTTCTTGGTCCGCGATGCGCTGAGAGATGCCATCGAGGAGCTCAAAGAGCCTCCAGATTTCGAGGAGCCGACCAGCCGCGAAACCAGGGAGGCGCTTCATCTAGACCAAGACATACAGGGCGTCACCGGTAGCCCGGATCTGGCCCGCACCATCCTCGAAAAGATCGATCGGTCGGACGTTGTCGTGGCCGACGTGACTCTGGTCGGCAGAGTGGTCGACGCAAGTGGCACGGCAGTGGGCCCCAAGCAACTGATCAATTCGAATGTTGCGATTGAACTCGGGTACGCCCTTCGAGCCGTGGGAGACCGCAAGATCCTCCTGGTCTTCAACGAGCGTTATGGGAAGCACGAAGACTTACCGTTCGACCTTCGCCACAAAGGTGGCGCGATCGTCTTTGACCTGGCTCCCGACGAAGCTGATTCGAAGCATATCCAAGAACAGCGCAAGCGACTCAAGGAGCGCTTCGTCCTTGCGCTGAAGCCGATGCTTCAAGCCTCGATATCTCCGGCGGCCTTCCCGGAGACCCCGTCTACCTTCAACAAGGCAGCCTATTTTGGCAAGGGTCGAGTGCTGGCGCGCGCGGGAACGATAGGCAGAGACCAAGTGACGTATGCCTATCAGACAGAGAGCTTCTGCTACCTTCGGCTCATACCCGTCCGACCGCTGTCTGCTCCTTTGCCGTTGAGCATGCTTAAAGAAGCGGCTCAGCAGTCGCGTCTGCTGTCGAGAAACTTCAGTACCGCCGTTGATCACAATGAGTTTGGAGCGATTGCGTGGGAACCCGAGTCCCACTCAACCGACGGGCCGGGTGGGCTTCTTGCCTCCACGCAGCTCTTTCAAAATGGTGAAATCTGGGCCCTTAGTGTTGGCATGATCGTCCGAGCGCCGCAACCTGGATACCCGCAGGGGCTCACGTATCCGTTTTTGCCTTCGCTCATGTTTGAGCAGGTCTACTACGACACCTTGCGCTTCTTTGCCACCTTCGCGGTAAAGGTCCTCGGCCTCGCTCCGCCCTGGAACGTGGAACTCGGACTGACCGGCATTGAGGAGCTTCATGTGGCGGTCGACATCAACCCATATGAACGTTACTGGGGCCCGATTCGAACGTCGCAGGTGATCCAGAGGCGAACTCTGAACGACGCCAACCCAACGGTCTTGGAAGGCCTCCTGCTCGATTTCTTCTCTCTGGTTTACGATGCTGCTGGCCACGCTCGGCCTACAGGCTTTTTCGGGTTCCCTCCGAACCGCCCTGGCGAAAGCAGGTGATTCGTGGGCACGCAGCTGTCTCGACGACCCCATCTGACGGCAAAGCAGAGCCGACCGTTGGCGTACAGCGGCGCGTGCCGAGGTTCCCAGCGTAGGCCGCTAGGCCGCAACTGCAGTGCCGTGGCTGTGCTATTTGGGTTGCGGTGAGTCAGCCCGACTTGCCAGATGTTCCGATTGTTGCGCCGCCCAGGGGGATCGGCGTTCGCGTCATCCGCCTCGGCAGTGTCACCAATCCTTCTGGAGCTCGAATGTTCCGTCCTTGTCGAGCCGCGTGAATCTGTATCTTCTGCCTTCAAAGCCGACTTCTACGTCGCTACCGAACTGCAGATCTACCAACTCTTCTGTGGTCAATCCAACGACCTTTCCTCGAATGGATTCTGGAATACCGAGCTGTGGCGACGGGCCGAGATCAGTCTCCGCCCGAATGACGGAAATTCTGCTCCGCAGAATATGACCCTTCGAGTCTTTCCCGATCCCTCTGGTGACGTGAAGTGCGTGTTCCACAACCAGACTCTACCAGAGTGCGCCAGCGGGTACACCCACACTGAACGTTGCTCGCCCGTTGGGGTGGCACGGCCAGCGGTCTGGACGAATTGCTAGGGCCTTCGACAGCACGCTGCGGCAAGGATGCTCCCACCTAGCTGGGCACTGCCGCCCGCGGGCCCGTGGACAGCCGCGCCCGTCAGTCAAAGAACTCTGGAAACTCGACCTCAAACCGTCCCTTCCGCTGTTCGGCTGACGTGATCTCCGGGTGCCATTGAGGGTGATTCCTAAGAGACCCGACGTGGCCATCCCAGCCCCCACGCGTGTTCACGTAGACCTTGCCGCAGCCACCAATCGGACACTGGAAAGTCCGGGAAGCATGCAGAACAGCGCTGGCCCTAGCTGCATGACTCTTGCGTCCTCTGGCGGTTCGGACGCCTGCCCTGAGAGCGCCAAGATTCTGTTCGGGTAACGCCAGGTTCACCGATCCCGTTCCGAGCATCCCTCCCTCCGCTCGATCAGAGCCGAGAGGCGGAAGGCAGAGCGGGAGTCTCTCGAGCACACAGCGAAGCAATGCGGCGGCCGTCACGCACGCATCGAAGGCATCCTCGTTGGCCTGTCCGTCGACCAGGTTCTCAAGCGCGACGCCCTGCAGGCGAACCCAGTCTGCAGCCTTGAGTGCCTCGATTGCGGAATGCCGAACCTCTGCATCGGTCTTCGCCAGAGCAAGGGGGGCACGCAATTCTTCGGGCCCGTCCAGCAACGCGATGGAGTACAGGGCGCGGGGGTAGATTTCACCGACGACAACAGGAGTCGATTGGAGCAGTACGTGGAGATCGCCGTCGAAGGGCCACACGCGGAACTGGTGGCTACACTCCAGCAAGGAGCCGAGTTCCTGCCAAAGGGCACATGCGGCACTGCCGACGGTTCCGGGGATGCCGCACTTAGCAAACAGCGTCTTCGCCTTGGTCTGCCGGTCGATCCTGCGGTACAGGTCCACACCACGCAGGGAGGCCGCCCTCAGGTACGAGGCGAGACCACCTACTCCGGCCGGGACAGCAAAAAACGGCTGCTCGATCCTCCAGCCAGCGGCTGAGTGGGTGCTGTTGAAGAAGGATGGTAACAAACAGGCGCGAGTTAAGAAGCCGAGAAACGTCGTAGATGATTGCCACAACGGGATCGTAACGGCGGCGGCGAGATAGCTTTCGGGAACACCCAAGGGCACATCAAAAGTCGCTAGGACAGGGCCACGTGACGCCATTCGACCCGCCTCGCTGAGTACCGCAGCCAACGACCAGTGTCCCCTAGCATGGAGCCGCCGCACGGTACGTGATTCAACATCGGCAACATAGACAGCCCTCTTGTCTGTTCCTTTCGCCCAATCCGCACACAGAATTGCCCGAACGCCCGAATCCTGAGCTCTGTCGACCATGTGGGCTCTTCTTGACCTCTCCGGAACAGTCAAGTATATACGCAGAGCAGACCAGCCGACGCCGAATTGTCGAGCAGGCGTGCCGCAACCGCGACGTGGTGGCATGGCCCGTTTCACCTCCCAACTCGCGGCCTGCCAACGCCTTAGGGCCCCAAGGCCGCTCGCGCCTGGCTGCCCCGATCCGAAGATGCCCAACCGCCAAAAACCGGGGCCGGCGGAACCTCACCGGCTATCCATCAATCCCGACTCCTGCAGCAGTCCGCCCTCCTTCTCCCCCACCATCTGCTCCTCGCGGTACTCGGCCACGAGCAGGCCGCTCGGGACGCGCTCCGAGCGGCGGTCCTGGATCAGCCGCACCTGGTACTTGCCGACGATCCTGTCGGTGAACTCGCTCTTGCTCCGAATGCGGTGAACCTCCTTCACCCCGAACGCCTGGTACGTCCACGCCTGCCCAGGCACCGGCTCGATCGATCGAATCTTGAACGATGACGTGATCTGCTCCTCCCTGATCTTGCCGACCAGGTCCTGGTCGCGGAGCAGGCCGAGGCTGTACGCGCGGAGATTCTGCGTCATCATGTTGAGCGCGTCGGCGAGGTTCTTGTCTACCGACGTCGGCGTGTACCGCATGTAGCTTTCGAGGAACTTCCGGACCACCGCCCGTCCCTCGATATCCGTCGGCGGCACGTCGCCAGCCTGCCCCGCAGCCAGGGCACTCAGGATGCTCGTGGCGGACACGGGCCTCCCGCTGATCACCGTCGCCTCGCCGTCCGCGGACACTCGAATCACCGTCGCGGGCTGCAGGCGCACATAGATTGCGAACAGCAGGGAGATCAAAGCGATCACGCCGAACAACCCGGCCATCAGCATCGACCGGTTGGCGTACGCCCGGAGCTGGCCGTCGTGCTCGTAGTACCTGCTGTACCCAAGCCTCTCAGGCAGCGCCTCCGGGACCGCCGTCTTCTTGCGGCTGAAGAACATCGCGCCCTCCCGTTATCCCTTCTTCATCGCCAGGCTCTTCACCGACCCCAAAGCCGAGTTGACGGTGTAGATGATCGCCAGCATGGAACTCCCGATCTCGCCGGTCACAATCCGCCTGGCGAGAAACGGAATCAGCGCAACCATGACCGCAAACAGAATGCTCGCCAGCGACATCAGAAGCGCCGTGCTGGCGCCCTGGAACCACCCTCCAAGGCTATCGGCGGACAGCATCGCCGCCAGGCTGTCCGCGTTCACGGCGGTCAGGAGCACGCTGAACAGGGCATAGACGATGCCCCACGCGTGGAAGATAAAGAGGTTCACCAGGTAGCTGCGGGCCAGTTGGCCGACCCCGAAGGCCGGATAAAGCGCCAGGATCAGCGGGCCGCAGGCATACAATACGGCGCCGTACAGGCAATACAGAATCGTGAAGATCAGCAGCGCGATGGGGAAAACGACCGCCGCGATCAACTGGACGAGCACGCTGATCAGAGCCACGATACTGCTGACCACAAGATTGAACCAGCTCGCATTGCCCATGCCGGTGAAGTACTGATTCACTTGCAGCATCCAGTTGCTGGCCCAGTCGTTCGGGGAGATCGCGGCTGCCACCTGGTTGAATGTGCCGTTCACCGAGCGGAAGATCGTGTCGTAGTTCGAAAGAACCAGGCCGAGAAGGAGGAACTTGGCCGCTGCGATGCCGATCATGCGCGCGTCGCCTCCCCGTGCGTATGCCTCATACACGGCGAACAGCGCGCACAGCAGGAGGACCGCGTTCGCGATACCCGTGATCGCACCCATGGGGCCGAGAGCCCCGGAAACGCCATTCAGCACTGTCTGGAACGTCCGCTCGAAGAAGAACATCCGGCCCCCTTACTTCTTGAACATGTCCTGCACATTGCGCCGCGTGTCGCTTGCGTAGCCGGCGTTGAACTTCAGGCCCGCTCCCGTGTTGGCCATGTCGATCGCACGGATCCGGAACAATTCCGCCATGGCGGACTGCGTCAGCGCGTTGGCCTTCACCAGCATCGCGGCCGACTGCGCCTCGATCATCGGCGCCGTCCCAGGCGCCGCCTGCGCGAGTTCACCGGCGAGCTGGTCGGAGGCGTTCATCAACTGGTCCGCCGCGGCGTCGATCGCAATCGCCTTCTTCAGCGCCGCCTGTGACGTGGCGTCGGTCATGTCAATCAGATCGCGCACGGCAGGCGGAGCGTCTTTCTCGGTTGGGACCGGCTGATAGAGCGTCGTGAACCGGCCGCCGACCTGGCCGATGGCCGCTGGGTTTCTCGATAGAAGAACGCTCTCCAGTTGGCGCGGATTCGCCAGGGTGGCGCTGGCGACGTTGAGATTCACGAGGCCGCGGATTGTGTTGTAGATGCCCTGGACGACCCCAACAACGCCGTGCGCCCGACTGATCGCCTGTACAGGGTAGACCTCGTTTAAGAAGAAGCTGTGGATCGTGTTCAAGAGGTTGTTCGCCGTCCCGAGCGCGGTGTTGATTGCCCGCAAGCCGGTTCCGATCACGTTGTTGATGGCGCTCCCTATAGCTTCGATCGCCGCGACGACCGCAGCCCAGTCGATGAACTGGCCTCTGGCCGGCTGTGGCGCCAGCAGCACAACAACCAGCAGGAGAGCGATGACCGGAGACCTCTGTTGCCATAACCAGTTCACAGAATCCTCCTACTTCTTGAACATCGTCTGGACGTCTGTCCGGAACTGCGCACCGAACATCGCGTTTCGCTTCCGGACGGTGTTGTCGTGGGCCACGCGCGCCGCCTCCTGGCGAATCGCGGCGGCGATCATGCGCTGCATCACGGCCTGGCTCTTCACGGACGCGATCATGCCGGCCCCGGCGAGGAACGCCGCCGAACCGGGAGCCATGTGTGTTCCCTCGTCCTCGATCACATTGGCCGCGGCCATCATCTGATCGACCGCAGCGTCCGAAGCCTTCAGCGTTTTGAGGTTCGCCAGGGCCATGGCGTCGTCGATGTCGGCCAGGTCACGCTCGATCGGATGAGCGTCCGTGGGCAGTGGAATCGGTCGGTACGTCTGGGTGTAGGCGGTTGCCACCTCCGCGAAATCGGCCGTCCCGCGGTTCCGGATGACGTTCTCGAGCGCCGCCGGGTTCGCGAGCGTGGCGCTCGACACGTTGACCCGCAGCAGCGCAGTCAGAAGGCCGCGGTACTGAGCAATCATGGAATTCACCATGGCGCGCGCCTGGTTGATCAACCGGAGCGGGTAGACGACGTCCTGCCAAAGCGACTGAAGCCGGGTCAGAACGCCGTTGATGGAGCCGACTGTGCCCTGGATGGCGCTAAGCAGCCCGCCGATCACGTTGTTGATCAGCTTCACGACCGCAGTTGCTGCCGCAATCACAGCCGGAATGCCTATCTGAGCCCGCGCCGGCGGGGCTACAACCATAACCGTGAGAGCGATAACGAGGGTCATCGCCACCACTCGGCGTAAGCTGGGCACCGTCAGGAAGGCCAACAGACTGCTCCACAGAACAGAAATCACGCTCCTACCTCCGCCGCGTTTCCATTTCGACAACCGGGCTCAGGGCTCCCGACAGGAGGTCATCCAGATCCGGTATCGTGATCCGCGAGACGAGAAACGCCGCGAGGCCCACAACCACTGCGAACCACATCCCTTTTCTCGCGACCGAAGCGAACACCCGCCCCTCGTCCTTCTGGCCCGATTCTATGAGGAAGTGCCACGAAGCTCCCACTCTCAGATTCGGGTTCGCCCTCGCCATCTACCGCTCGGTCCGCTTCTCCGGCTTCGGCCCTGCGACCCGCAAAATGTTCCCGGATCAATCCACCCCGGAAGCGCGCACGGCAGTCATGGGTGTTGCGTCTTTCTTGCGTCGGAATGCGTCCTCCAGAAGAGGTAGCCGCAATGTCGGGGGATTAGCGCGATGTCAACTACAACCAGAATGGTAGTCGTGATCGTCGTGTTCTTGGGCTGCTTCGCCGCTCTCGCGTGGTTGCTGGCTGGGACCGTCGGCTACGGTTTTAGAGCGACGCTGCTGACCAGCCTGGGCGTGTACATCGGCATTCTGCTGCTCTATGCCGGCTCTCGAAGAATCATGAACCGGAGACGGTCACGGCGTGGACGAGAACCCCAGTCCACCGCATGAACGAGTTCCCATAGGATAACCGGTGGCTCTATCACGGCCACGGAGGCCAACGTCACCTGCAAAACGTTCCTGGAGCTATCTGCGGCCGCCAGGCCGCCACCGCTGGATGATCGGATGATCTGATTCTCCCGGTTTGAACGGGCGGGTGGATGCGCGGCAACTGCCAGACTGCGAGCCCAGGCAAAGCCCGCGGAGTGCCTTCGGACGCCAGAGCGATGCACCGCTCCGTATTGCCCAAAATCCATAGTGGACGTTCCCGGCAAGTCGAAGCCACATGGAATGCGCCACTCCGGCATCAATGTGCGCCGAGGACGGTTGACAGACTCACTAGCCTCCGGTCATTCCGAACAGGTCGAGCGGGTCCAAGTACTCCTTCCTTTTCCCGACAACTCGTGCAAGCATCTTGACTCGGTTCTCGCCGAGGCTGCCGTTCGCCGAGATACAGAAGGGCCAGAGCACAGTCGGCTCAAACCCGGGGGCGCACGCCACCAGAGCCCCATCCTCTAGACCGGCGGGCAGTTGATCATGATGGAACATCGGAGCATCGAAAAGGCCTCGCAAGCCCTGCAGCCTGAATGTCTGCACGCTACCGGTGGGACCCGTTCGAAACACATCGATGGCGACCGGAGTCACCTTCCATAGTAGTCGCTCAACCGACAGTTCAATCCAGGCAGGCTCAGGCGCGACGGAAGCGTCTGGGTCTGAACCTTGCCCATGTACCCACCTGTTACGAAATGTGACTAGGCGACTAAGATCCTCGTCCCTTCGCTCCTCCTCTAGGAACTGAACTAGTAAGGGGACTTGAGCTTCCCGTAGGCGCTTCGACAGCATAAGAATACGCTCAGTTCTGATTCCCAGCGATCCGGGACGTCCGAGATCAAAATAGTCCCTCGCTTGTGCTCGGAGCAGACATTCGACGTACAGAAGAAGGGATTCAAGAAACTGAAATAGCACACGGGGCGATCTCAGCTCGGAGCCCTGATATCGCGCGAGGGGATACGCCAAAAAAGACGGCAGCTTGTCAAGGAGTTCCTTGCTCACGCTTTCGCCTCATATGCTGCGAACATTTGGTAAAGGCGCGCCTGTTTGAGCTCGGAGGCGATCCTGCGTCCCTCTTTTGCCACCTTGGCAGCGAGTCCGGGATGTCCGCTAAACGAATAGAACTTCGCTGTGCGCAGAGCGTAATCGCAATAGTCTACCCTGTCAAGGCTCAGAATGTGGTCGAGAGCACCATGGCACCTGATCGCAGACCTGGTCACACGTCCTTCGAGGCAGAGCCGATGGCCTGACATTAGCTCAAGGAGAGCCGATACTTGCTCCCCGACCATGCCCGTTAGTGACAGCAGAAGTTGGTGCGCCGCATCCTCGCTCTCGATTGCCCTCGTGACACTCGCAAGAAAGCAGTGGGCGAAGCCTGCTCCAATCTGGCCGAAAGCAAGATCAATCTCAGGAGCGTATGTCGAGTCTTGGCTGGCATAATCAGTCGCAAGTTGGATGGAGTTCTCCATGTGACCTATCGCGCCGATTAGATCGAAGTCCTTCAGCATTGCAACCTGACCGAGCCAATTTTCGATCTTGATCTCCGCACCTCTATCGTGTAGTTGTATCGCAATATCTTTGTCTTCTCTCAGCAGGCGCTCGGATTCGACGTAGTTTGCCGTCGATAACTCCAGTAGGGCTAGGCCTCCTAAACTGACCGCGACGCCACCTAGGTCCAGGGCCGACTTCTTCGATGCAATTGATTCGTTGAAGGCGATCTTCGCCGACTCCAGATCTCCTGAATCCTGCTGACAGCGTGCCAATTGGTCTTTTGCGATGCCGGCGTAAAGCGAGTCTGGACAGCCCATCAAGAGATCGGTCGCTTGCTCGAAGGTCTTCACCGCTAACTTCAGGTTGCGGGGTGGAGGTGCCTTGAATAGAACTGTTGCAAGGTACAGCTGCTTCAGGCCACGGTCAAGCTGGGAACGGGCGCGGCTGGCGGCTGAACGATATAATGCATCGACGTCCGCTCGCGACCCTGGTGTCGAAAGGCCAGCAATTGCACCCAGGAGGGAAGTCGCGCCAGGGCTGCTAGGCTTTGCCTTGTTGAGCGTGCGAGCGAGATCAAGGGCCTCATTGTACTTTCGACTCACGTACAGCCATCGGACTAGTCGGAGTCCTTCCGACGGTTTGACGGTGGTGGTGATGGACGGTCCCACGATGGTTGGGACCTTGCCGGCAAGGAACGAGAGCAAGAAGTCAGCGAGAACCCCGAGCGATGCTGCGATTCCCTCGCGACGGGCGGCAAAGCTGTAGGGCCGCAGATCAAGCCACGTATTGGCCAACATCCTCAGGCCGTTGAGTATCCGGCCCACGATCATCCAGCCTGTAGCATTAGTAGAGCCCAATACCGTCGCCGTCCGGCGCAGAGTCGTTACGAGTTGCCCAGCAGAGTAACCCTGAATCTGATCGAACTCGCCCCTCCACAAGTGGCGTTCGAAGTTGGCAACTTCCTCTGGCGCGAGATCGTAAGGTAACAGTCGATATATGCAATCCGCCTCAAGTCGCGCCAGGTCCATGCAGGGCGAGCCCGCATGCGACGCGCTGGCAAAATCGATTAGGTAGCAGTAATCACCGATTTGCGGGACTAGAATGTTCTCAAGATGCAGATCACCGTGTACGCGGCTGATCGTAGCGGGGAATTCATGAGATCGAAAAGCGTCGAGGGCTTGCTTAACCAACTGCGCGCTCGACGGCGACAATAGCGCCAGATTCTCGATTAGCGCTTGAATGCGCGACTCCTCAAGACCCAGAGGGACACTCGTCGAATCGGTCGCACTTTTTATGGAGTACCAGTCGCTCAGCCGGGCACTGAAATCTGCAATGCAACGAAGAGCTCGCGGCAGATCGACATGAGCCGTTGCGTAGAGCGGACCGACGTCGGTTCCATGCTCGAAGAGTCGGAAACCGAAAGCCGTAAGCCCGAAGTGACTATCCGCATAGGGAGTTCGCGCGAGCTGTTGGCCAAACACCAGAGTCGTTCCTGCGGCGAGGTCCTCGAATTGCTTTATCTCACGTCCGTCCTTAGCCAGCTTCACGAACTCCGGCTGAAGGGAAGTTGGCTTGCCTCCCTTCAAAGCCAATGGTGCCGCTATCACTGGCATGGCTCCTGAGCGACCCCTAGGGATCGGCTGGAGGGTGACCTGTACGACGGCAGAGTCCTGCGCGAAATATCCGCGAATGAGCGATTCCAGGAGGGTCCTTTCGGCAGGATCGTTGGGCGGATCGGACCATTTCAGCTCTATGTTTGGCATCGGCAACGGAGCAAGCTCGTAGTAAGCTTATCATTCTAAACGCCGCCAGGAGAGGCCGATAGCAGATGGCGAAGCGATGTCGCGGTAACCCTTGTTCCGAGAGATCGATCCTTCACCAACGCGCGCCGGTACTTATCGACGCCTGCCTCGGCGGCCAGCCGGAGCCCGGTGCACCATAGCCGTGCTCGCCCTGACACGTTGGTTGAGGTGATCACCCGTGTCGGCCGGCGATGCCCAGTACGACGCCCGCTTGTTCTTCTGGCAGCGGAGGCACCTCCGCCAGCCCGTTTGGAAACCTGCGCGCGAGGTCTTCGTACACCTCCAATGCCGGCCGGGATGGATACTGCTCCAGGCAGTACGTCCTGTATGCGCGCTCGCGTGGGAACGTGGTGCACACCCAGTACTCAACCGGCGTCGGCACAAGCCTGATGGTCTGCGTGGTTTCGGCCTTCTCGCCGATCACCAGCAGCACGTCCGCGCTCCGGCCCTTCCGGGGCGCGCTCAGCCGCTTGATCTCGTTCAAGGCCACCTGGTTCAGCGCCAAGTGAGTCGCCAGAGGCGCGGCATCGCCCGGCTGCCGCCCGATGATCTTCGTCGAGACGTTCCTGATGATGCCGGGCCCATGCAGCCGCGGCTGCGTCTCGGTGCCCACAAAATCCTCCAGCGTCTGCGAGATCCCCCAAACGCTGCCGCCACGCTTTCGAGCGGTTCGGAACAGTTGGACCACCTCGGGCGCCAGCACATCGGACTCGAGCAGCGACCAGCACTCGTCAAGCACCGTGATGCTCTGCTGGCCGCTCCTCCCCGAGGCCCGCTCCTGCATCGCATGCGCGATCATCATGCTCATCGCCGTTTCCAGCCGCGGGTCGTCCCGCAGCTTCTCGATGTTGAAGAACAGCCAGTCCGCGTCGGTCCGCAAGGTGGTGTGCTGGTCGAACAGCCTGGAGTAAACGCCCCTCTCGCCGGTCCACTCGCGCAGCTTGAGAGCGGCGAGTTTCGCCTCCTCGATGACTCGCTCCATTCGATCCTCGTCCCGCCACTGCTGTAACTCCTCCCGCAGATCGTTGAAGGTGGGAATCGGGTTCGAGTGCCGGATCGCGCACCGCTTGTAGGTGCGGCCGATCGCCTCGCTCAGCAGGTTGTCGAGCAGTGCCGTGTCCGAGTGAGGGCTGTCGCCAATCATGTGCCGGGTGAGGTTCTTGAGAAACGCGATCTTGTCCTTCCCGGGGGTAGTCGTCCCCGGAGCCAGGTCCCAGGGATTCAGCGTGACTCTGCCCTCGAGGTCGATATCGATGCACCGGCCGCCCATCAGCTCGACCAGGGGGCGGTACGAGTCGCCGCGCTCCAGGATCGAGATCATCGGCTTCGCCCGCGCCATCATCAGGAGGAACAACATCGCCATGAAGGTCTTGCCCCCGCCGGTCGCCGCCATGATCAGCATGTTCGCGTCCGCGAGCGAGGCATCCCATGGCGAAAAGGGAACCAGTTGTTTCTGCGGCGTCTCCAACAGGATCAGCGGCGAGTGCGGCATGCCACGCCACCCAGTCTCCACCGGGAGCAGGTCGGCCGCGTGTAGGGTCAGGCAGTCGTTCTCCCGCTGGTTCTCCTCTCCCATGCCAGGAAGGGCGCCAATGAACAGCCGGCGCTTCGCCACGTCCTCTGGAAGCCCCCGGCTGCCGTTCATCTGCATGAGCGTGTAGAGGGCCCTGTGACGCCGGTCCGCGAGCACCCGCTCCTGCTCCACAAGATCGCGGTGGCTTAGAACCGGCAGGGACGTGCGAACGCCGACGACCAGGCTCGTGCGGCAGGTCTTCAGCGAGGTGGAGATCAACTGCTCCAGCGTCTCCAGAAGCTGCCTTTGCGCCACCTGCGCGTCCACGTCGATACGGACGCCGCCGTTCAAGTCGCGCTGCGCAGCCTGCGTCTTTTTCAGGCGGCTCTTGTAGTGCTTGATCATCGCCGGCTGGTCGGGGATCATCACCTCGGCGTTCACGGAGATGGGGAAGTCGAGCCCCACCAGGTCCCGAAGCATGCCCGGGAACGTGGCATCCGGAAGGTCCTTCAGCGTGATGAACGAGTAGAGGAGTCCGCCGACTCGAATGTAGGTCTCCTCCTCGTGCTCGATGTTCGTGTTGACCACTTGCTCCCGCGCGCTCCGATACCGCAGGGACGACTCCGGACGCCGGAGCGGAATCGGATCGCGGAGCAAGGGATTGAGCGCTCTCTTCAGCTCCAGGAAGATCTCCCCATCGCTCAACCGCCGCACCACCATCCCCGTGGCTCTCAGGGTCTGCTCCACGCCGGCGAGGATCGAGGCGAATTCCGACAGAAGGTCCTCGTGCTCGCGCCGGGTCCGCTGGATGCACTTGTTCGCTGAGATGCTGAACCGGCGGGCGGCCCCGGCCAGGCCGTTGCCCGCACGTCCCTGATGGACCACGGGGTTCCAGTGGAAGTAGGCGTGAAGGAGTGGGCGCAGGTAAAACCCGGACCGCTCTTCGCTTCTCCAGCGTTCCAGCCTGGTCCGGTCCAGCGCCAGTAGCGTCGGATTCTGATTCCGCAGCTGGCGCTGGTAGTCTTCCAGCAGATTGCCCAACCCCTCCGTGATCTCGAAACGCACCTGCATGCGCATCGAACGCTCCGGCAGCGATCGGATCAGCGCCTCGAGCGCCATCTTCGTGCCGTTTCGCCCCTCGTCGCTGTGGTAGTACGAGTTGATCCCGCTGAGCTCGTACCCGGCCACAAAGGCGCCGGTCGTTCGGATGATGACGTCGTGCATGATGTCACGCACGGGCAGCAGCTCGCAGAAAGCCGGCTGATGCAAGGATCGCTCATGCTGTTCGACAGTCGTGGGCATTGAAGTCCCTCTCCGGCCCTGGAAGCGTCGCTCTCGGCGCGGCAACCGGGCGTGGCAGCAGAATAGGGCAGGTTGGGGCAGGATTTCAAAAGTCTGCGCTCAAGAATCAACGCAGCCGACCTTCATTCGGCGTGCTCAGGGGGCCGGGGACAAGGGGACTCCCCTCATATGGAGGGCTTCCGGATGGCGACGATCTGGCACGGAACAAGCTTCGGCCTGGGCTGCGCTTCCCGACGGCAGGCGCGCTACGGTGGACCGCCAGGCCCCATCGACATAATTAGAGACTATAATCGTCCCTTACAAGAAATCGGCGTGGAAAACCGCTCGAATACGGCGCGGACCATTGCCAGAGATGGCGCCGCAGCGAGGCGAGGTGGATGTCGGTTCAGTTCAAAGATCTCAACGGATTGGACAACGGCGCACGATTCCACAGCATCGATCTGCACATTCATTCGTATGGCGGCTCCCACGACGTCAAGGACTCGGAAATGACGCCCGAGGCCATCGTGGATTCGGCAGTCAGGCAGGGACTGATCGTCATTGCGATCACGGACCACAACTCGAATGTCAATGTTGAGCGGGCGGTTCACCACGCCGCGCAGAACTACGCGGGCTACATCCTCGTTCTGGCGGGCGTCGAAGTGACGACAGCCCACGGGCACCTCCTCGTCTTTTTTGCGCCGGACCGTCTCGGCGACCTGACGAAGCTCCTGGCGCGCCTCGACCTGGTCGGAGACATGGGCGCGGAAGACACCAGAACCGCGAAGTCGATGGCCGACACGATCGCGGAAGCAGAGAGGCTGGGCGGAATATCCGTCGCGGCGCATATCGATCGGGAAAAGACAGGGTTTGATGCGTTCGCTGGCGGGTTTCAGAACTGGAAGAGAGACATCATCAACAGCCCGGGCCTCTACGGCTTGGAGTGTGACGCTCTAGATGCTTTGAGCTGGTACTCGGACCAGGACGAGGCGGGATCTGCAGGCGCAGAGCGCAAGAAGATGCTCGCCGCGCGCCAGGGGGTGCCCGGACTGTCGGCACGACACCACCTCGCCCATCTGCAGGGTTCCGACGCACATTCAATGAAGGCGTTTGAACGTCACGATCCGAGCAAGCCGTGGACGCGCGTCAAGCTCGCCGAACTAAGCTTCAACGCGCTGCGCGTGGCCATGATCGACCCGGCCGCACGGGTGCGTGCCACCGCTTCGGTTCCCCGCGCGATCCCCCGCGTCCGTGCTATGGCTCTGACGGGCGGTTTCTTGAATGGCGAGAAGATCCACTTCAGCGACAATCTCAACTGTTTCATCGGGGGCCGCGGAACAGGCAAGTCGACGGCCATCCGGGCCCTCGCGTACGCCCTCGGCCTGAATGACGAGTTTGCCGATTACGATAATTGCCCCGATTCGGTGACTGTCTTCTGCGAGGACGAGAACAGTATCCTCTACAGATATGTGCGGACGCGGGGAGGCGAGATAGAGGTCAAGGCCAAGGAGGACCGATCTATCGTCGACGTGCCAGTCGACGCTTTCCGGATCGAGTATTTCGGTCAGGGCGAACTGGCCAAGGTCGCAGAGGACCCGCTGAAGCACCCCGAGCTCTTTCAGGCGTTCTTGGACCGTCACACGAATTTGCGCGATCTGGTTCAAACGGAGGAGACGCTTGTCACCTCCCTTCGAGAGAATGCTAGCCGTCTTCTTCCTCTCGAGACTGCTTTCGGGCAGCTGACGGCCAAGAAGAAGTCGCTCGAGGAGATCGAGAAGAAACTGAAGATCGCGGAGGAAGGCAACCTTCGCGAGGTAGTCGCCACCCAGAGCAAGCTCGCATCGGAGAAGGCCGTCAGGGAGTCCGTCGAGGGTATCGCCGCCGAGTACACGAGCGGGTATACGCTGTCCAGCATTCAGCGCAGTTTCGATCAGATCGTCGCGACTAGCGGCGCTTGCACCGAGGACGTCGCCTCTGTTAGGAAGATGCCCGGTAGATCGTAGAAAGTAGCGACTCTCACACCTGAAAGCATGGTAGCCTTCAGGATATTTTTCCGCCAAGAAAAAGGAGAGTCGCTATGAAGCAACAATACCAGATCGATCGTCAGCGAGCGGTGCAGCAGTTTCGCCAACTCGCTTCCCAAGACAATCCCAGCATCCAGATGATCCTGCCCATGGCCGACATCGTCGGCCTGTTGCAGGACGGCGTCGGCCATCTGCTGCGCGAGGCCGGACTGGCGCTGATGAGCCTGGTGATGGAGGAGGAAGTTCGTCACCTGGCTGGCGAGCGCCATGAGCAGCATCCGGATCGCCGCGCACACCGCTGGGGCAAAGAGGACGGCTACTGCGTGGTGGACGGCCAGAAGGTGCCGCTGAAACGAACCCGCCTGCGGACCAAAGAGAACCGGGAGCAACGGCTGGGCAGCTACGAGTTGTTCCAGCGCAGCGCGCCCTTGCAGCAAGGCGTTTGGGACAAGATGATGCGCGGGCTTTCGACCCGGAACTACGGGGCCGTGGTGAAGGAGTTCAGCGAGGCCTACGGCATCGAGAAGTCGGCGGTAAGCGAAAACTTCATCGAGGCCAGCCGGGAGAAGGTAAAGGAGTTGATGGAGCGGCCGCTGGCCGAGTTGCGGTTGTGCGCCGTGCTGATCGACGGCACGCCGTTCAAGGATCGCCAGATGATCGTGGCGTTGGGCATCGGCTGCGACGGGCGCAAGACGGTGTTGGGCCTGCGCGAGGGGGCCACCGAGAACGCGGCCGTAATCGGGGAACTGCTGAGCGACTTGCTGGCGCGCGGCTTGGATTTCAGCATCCCGCGGCTGTACATCCTCGACGGGGGCAAAGCCTTGGCCGCGGCCGTACGGCGCCACGCCGGGGAGGCCGCCTTCATCCAGCGTTGCCAGGTTCACAAGAAACGCAATGTGCTGGACCACCTGCCGGAGGAACACAAGGCCGGCGTGCGCCGCAAGCTGCAAAACGCTTACGCGATGAAAGAATACGAGCCCGCCAAACGGGCGCTCACGCAGTTGCATCGTGAGCTGATGGACCTAAATCCGAGTGCGGCGCGCAGCCTGGAGGAAGGCATGGAGGAAACGCTCACCGTTCACAGGCTGGGGGTGCCGGACCAGCTCCGTCGCACCCTGGCCTGCACCAACGTGATCGAATCGGCCTTCTCGATTGTGGAGACGGTTTGCCGGAACGTGAAGCGATGGCGGGACGGAGATCAGATCGAACGCTGGGTCGGTTCCGGGCTGCTCGTGGCCGAGCGGAAGTTCCGGAAGGTCATCGGCTACCGTCAGATTCCGTTGCTGCTGTCCTCGATGGCGAACCTTGTTTCCAAGAAGCCGATTGCGAAGGGAGTCGCTGTCGCGTAATCTATGAGTTCCGAGGGTCGCTCACTTTCAACGGAGTTCCGGGCAATCTCTCTGTTAGCGCGCTGGCGGCGATCAAGGAAGCGCTCGCGAAGAACAACGTGATGGTCAAGCAGAAGGAATTGGAGTTGAACGCAACGTTAAGGGCCTGCGCGACCGAACTCCTCAAGCTGACCGCAGCGTTGAGACTCAGCCATCAGCGGATGAGCGGGGAGATGGCACTTAAGCTCGCTGACCTCAAGGCTCGTGGAATCGCAACGGACATACCGGGCTTGGAACTGCTGCTCCGCGAAAAAACGTCACTCGCCCGAGAAATCGCCGGGGTAGAGCAGCGCGCTGACGAGCGAAAGCAATGCCAGGAACAGCGGGCACGCCTACGGGCCGAACTGAAGGGAGTCAGGGCGACCATGACTGCGCGCCGCAAGAGCCAGTTGAAGGGAATCAACAGCAATCTCGGCCTGACGATCCGAGACTACACGGTCTTCGTGAAGTATGATGACGCCGGCATCACCAACGCGTTCGTATCCTTCATGAAGGAGAAGATGCACGGAACATATCTTCAAGACAACCTGATCGAGACCCTGTGCAGCCGGATTACCCCGTCGGATCTCGCTGATTTGATCCTGGAGCGGAGCACCGACAAGATTGCAGGAGAGGCGCAGATCTCAACCGAGTGGGCGGCGAGGATCGTCGACAAGCTCTGCTACTGGAACATCCTGTTTGAACTTCAGACCCTCGCGAAGCAGCCGAAGCCGATCGTCGTCGTTCGCACCAAGTCATCGCCGCCGAGGGACATCCCAGTGCTTCAACTGTCAGACGGGCAACGTCATACGATTCTTCTAACCATTGCGATGCTCGCGGAGTCGAATGTGCCGCTGGTGATCGACCAGCCCGAGGACGACCTTGACAATGCATTCATTTTCTCGAGCATCGTCACTACGTTGAGACAGATCAAGGAGCGGCGGCAAGTTATTCTTGTGACGCACAACGCGAACATTGCCGTTCTGGGCGACTCGGAGCTGATACTTCCGATGCATCGTGAGAGTGATTCGGGAAAGGTCACGGAACGCGGTTCAATAGATGCAGTTTCGACCAAACTCTGCGTGGTACGCATCCTAGAAGGTGGACCTGACGCCTTTCTGCGGCGGAAGGAGATGTACGGTCACTGAAGAGTGAATTCCGCACGAGCAGGTGGCAAACGGGATGTTGAGCGTGCCAACGAGCCTAATCAGCCCAACTTCGCACTCAGCGGGAAGGCTGACGCAAGGATCGCTCATGCCGTTCGACAGTCCTGGGCATTCAACTCCTCCTTGGCCGTCGTTCCGAGTGGTGTACGGCTATATACACGATGTAGCAACAAGCCAGCCAAGGGGATCTGCAAAACCCTCGAGGCTGGCCGGAATTCGCAGCCAGCTTGTCTTCCAAAGCACGGTAGTATACAGTTGCTTTCTTAGGTGATAGCGAGGGCGGGTGCGAATCTCAAGGAACTACTCCGCAGACGACTGGAAGAAGCTCCGGTTCAAGTCCGAGACTGACTGGGATCTGGGCGTGGCGATGTTCGAGGACCGCGTTGAAACGCGTTACCTGGAGCACATCCGAACTCTTTTGCCGCGCCAAACAAGCGGCTTCGCTGTGCTGGCTCTCGATTCGGCGCTCATAGAAACGCTCGAACAGTTTCGGCGAGGCAAACCGAAGACACCGTACGGACAGGGCGAGAAGTACTTCGTCTCATTTCTCACTGAGACCGCATTTAACCAGCACTTCGATAGACCACTCGCGGTTCTCTTCTACAAGACCATTCGGTGTGGGCTGTTGCATCAATCTGAGGCGGAGGGTACCTCCCGAATCAAGCGCGGTACTGGGCTGGCGCTGGTCTCGTACACCGTCGGCCAGAGCGGCATTGTGATCAACACGCGTGGGTTTCATGAACTTCTTGAGCAGGTCATCCACGAATACGCGGCGGAACTCCGGAAATGTGAATCTGCGAGCCAGCGGCAAGCCTTTCGGCGCAAGATGAACTATATATGCCGGATTGAGAAGGAGGTCGAGCAGCTCACATAGCACGGCCCAGCGACCTCGAAAGACCGGCAGCCACACTGGAGGTCCGGGTGTTGTCCACCAATTCAGCTGAGAACTGGGCAGAGGCGGTCAAGTTGTCGAGAAACCCACAACGCGCGAATGGGACGCTGCCGAGGCGCCGCGCGGATTGTCCAGCGAGTGGCAGTAGGCGACTGGCGCAAGGATCTCTCATACTGGTCGACACTCCTGCGCATTGGACTCCTCTTCCGTCAGATAGTCGCGGTCGACCTGTGAATCCGGCTCCATGCCGCAGTAGATCCGCGGCTTTGCGTGCCAGGCCAGGAGGTCCTTCAGGTATCCACGCGGCTTCCCGTACTTGAAGAGCATCAGGAACGGCACGCTGAGCACCGGCACGATGTACTGCAGAAACACGTTCATCGGGATGCCGAAGATGTTGCGGTCTATCCAGCGGCCGAAGACGTTCGTGACGGCCGCCAGCCCGATGACGACAAACCAGTCTTCGAACTCCAGGTAGAACCAACTCACCCGGGTGTGTAGGTTCCGATGAACGGGGCTGATATTCAGTGCCATTCGCCGCTCCTCAAGCGATCCCGCCGAGCCCGTGCGCGATGAACCATTCGGCTAGGCGCAGCAACCCCGACAGCCCCAGGCAGAAGGCGGCCGCCGCGAAGTGCCGCATCCAAGCTCCGCCGGCATAGACCCGGTGGCCAATCCCGGCGTATTGCATCAGGCCCTGAAGCAGTTGCAGCACCGCGTACACCGGCAGCATGACGTTGCAGGTCCAGTTGATCAGTCCGCGCAAGGTGATCCAGACCAGATCCGGGTCGTTCCATGCCGCCTGCGTCGCGAACGTTTCGATCCCCCGCAAGATCCCGGAAACCATGAGGCACAGAAAGCCAGCCCACGGCGTGTAGGTGTGGGCCTGGCCGTGAGCGAAGCGTAGGACACCGAGCGCGAAGAACAGGGCCGCGAGGGTCGGCATGATGACGTTGCCCATCCAGTTCGTCAGGTTCGTAATGCCGGTAAGGAAGCTCATGGACCCCCGCCCGTCACATCATCGAGACCACCAGCCGCCAAAGGGCGGAGACGGTCAGGAACGCTCCGGCACAGCCGATCAGCCGGATCGCCGGCCGTCCAAACGCGAAGTTGATGATGGCGCCGATGACCGCAAGCCCCGCCGCGATCGGCATGATCCGGCTCGCGGTGTACGTCCATGCCCCCTCGATCACCGAGGCCGTCCCGAAGCGCGTCCCGTCGTTCCAGCCCTGGAGGAGCGCCGCCGTGGCCGGGATCGCCAGGAGGAACATCGCGCCCAGGATGGAGGCCAGCGGCGTGTAGCCTTCGCTGAAGTCGATGACCGACCGCAGAACCAGCCACGCGGCGAGCACCGGCACCAGGCGGCCGATCACGAACGTGTTCACGAAGATGACGGCGTCGTTCGCGAACGCCGCCATCCAGCCATTCCCGATACCGCCGCCCGGAAGTGGGGACCCGACGCCCCAGAACGCGAACCATCCGAAAACCTGCGGCAGCGTGATCATCACGATCGCCCAGAACATCCACTTCGAGAAACCGCCCCCGCCGACGGAGAACGTCGTCGTCCCCTCACGCCGCAGTGCAATGGCGGCCAGAACGAGCGCGACCAGAGACGCCGGAGCGGCGAGAGCCAGCAGAAGACGAATGCCGTCGAGGATGAGCGGTGGAACGCCCATTCTTCCCCCTAGGCAACGCCCGCGCCACCCTGCGCGATCCAGAACTCGATCAATCGGGTGAGACCCGAGACCGCCAGGAGTCCCGCCGCGGTGACGAGCCAACGGAAGACGCCCCGGCCGGTGGCGAAGGCTGCGATGGCTCCCAGCACCGCAATGCCGGCGCCCACCGGCGCGATGACGTTCCCGATCCAGTTGACGAAGTTCAGGAACGCGCCTTCCGGCTGCGCCCCCGTTTGCCCCTGCACGGCGACGTTCGTCTGCGGTGCTGCCCCAAGGTTCTGCGCGAAGACAACGCTGTGCCCAACCAAAACGACCATTGCGAGCGCGACGACCGCCCGTTTGGCGAATTCATTCATGGTGCGGTTGACCTCCATCCGATGGCGTTCCGCCCCGGTCTTCGCGATGCATGAGCGCGACTACCGGGCGTGGCCGCAGAATAGGACAGATCGCGCCGCGATTTCAAAAGTCTCGTGTCAGACGAAAGCAATCAGAAAGATGGCCGGTCATTGAGACCCTCGGGGGCGCGGCACTTTCCCACGCGCACGAGTGTGTCAAACTACTGTGGAACAAGGAGAAGGGACATGCTGTATAGCGCCAGTGGAAGGCTCATGCGCACGCCCGATCACCGCGAGTCTTTTGAAGGGTGGAAGGCTCAGCTTGACGCCTTCAGCCTCAGGGAGACGGGCGACCGGAATGCTTACTACAATGCCATCCGAGATGAGCTGCGTCGAGAGATGGACCAAGCTGATAGCAGTTTTGTTTACTCCAGCTGGATCCCGGGAACGATCTGGCCTCCGCCGTACGACAAGATCTATGACTGTCTGGGCGACGGCGACGATCCGGAACAGTGGAACATCGCACGCTGGTTTTATGGATTGCTGCTGCAGCATGTCATGATCCAGCGCAGGGATCAGGAGTGGCACGCGTTCCCTAAAGTCGGCGATAGGGGTGATCCTGAGGGGACCCTTTATCAGCGGCGATAGCTCGCCGGCCATCCGATGAGCCGCGTGGCCATGTGGCGCCCGCCCGCGGGATGTTGTGCCGGCGCAAAGCACGCAATAGACCCCAGGAGAATCCCTGATCGAATAGAATTGGGTCCAGTCATGTCCTACGTGCGACCCGAACTTGATGTGCCAATTCCCGCGGCTCAAAAGACCGAACTCCTGTCCGAGTACGTCCGTCACTATGCCGCTCTTGCGCGTGCGGACCAGTCAACGCTCCGCCGAAAAGTGGCCAACCAGAAGTTCGCGGATCTGCTCGATAAGATAGGGGACCTTATCATCGCCGAATCCGCCAGACTAGCCAAGGAACCGGGCCCTGTCCGCACGTTTCTCGAGGAGAACCCGGTCCCAGCTGGCATGGCTCCTTTCCTGACGGACTCCGTTCGTGCGTTTTGCCTGGCCCTCAACGCACTAAAGCAGTGGGTGAACAAAGAACAGATCGCTATGGACGGGTACTTGCTTGGAAAGAATGCCCGCCGGCTCTGCCGATCCGCTGTCAGCCAATGCATATTGACGGGCGACTCTCTAGATTCGGCCGCCGAACTCCACCATCCTGTTCGCGATGGCAGACCGCCCCTTCTTCTAAGCAAGAAAGGACACGCGCAACTCGAAGGTCAAGCCTCGAATAATGATGCCGCCGATCCGATCGGAGTGGTCCTCATCGCGCTCAAGCGCAAGAAGAACCTATCGTGGGCGCATCTCCGTCGAGGTTGCCTGGACCTCGCGGGCCACGAATCGGACTCATCATCGGCAGCGATGAAGGCCAGTGCACGGTCATACGCTCGAAAAGCATCCGAAGCCACGGGGCTAGGCTATAGCGAGATCCTTGACTGGATGGACAAACGGGGCGTGTAGATGATGCACGGCTGTACCAGTCGCCGCGATCTGGTCCGGTGGTTCAAATGCGCGCCCTGTCGTGGCCGCAGTCGCTCACAGAGCGGGAACATCTGGAGCTCAGAGCTGCACCCGCACCCGTTTCAGCGCCTCCACAAAGTCCTCCAGCGTGAGCGGCGGTAACTCGTGGGCGTCTTGCGGCATTCGCCGCATGGCCATGCGCTTGGCGCTGCTACACACGGCCTCCAAGTCCGCCGGCGAAGTCCCATTCAGTCGGCTCGCCAGATCCTCTCCGCGCAGCCCCTCCACCAGCCGCACGCCTGCCAAGTGCGTTGCCAGCAAGCGCCTGCACCCGGCTTCGTCTGGCAGTCCGATCTCGAGCTTCTCCGAGAAGCGCCCACCCCGCAGAATCGCCGGGTCAATGCCGTCGAGGCGGTTCGTGGCCCCAACGAGAAACACATTGTGGTGCGGCTCCAGTTCGCTGATCAGGCTGCGGGCTTGTTCGACCACCTGAATGTCATGCTGGGATTGAAGGCCAGTGTTCCGAGGCAGAAGGCCATCCATCTCATCGATGAAGATGATCGACGGGCTGCCTTCCTTGGCCCTGGCGAACAGATCAGCCAGCTTCTTCACCGATGCCCCCGTGGCGCTTCCGAGGATGTCGGCCGCCGTCACGGGATAGAAGCTCCGCTTGGTTTGCGTCGCGATCAGCCGCGCGATCATCGTCTTCCCGGTGCCCGGTGGCCCGATCAGCAGCAGGCCCGACGGCATGGGCAGCTTCAGCCTTTCGCTGTAGGCTGGATCCATCAGACGAACCAGCGCCCGGAGGTCCGC
Source organism: Bryobacterales bacterium (assembly GCA_963710565.1). Classification (GTDB taxonomy): domain Bacteria; phylum Acidobacteriota; class Terriglobia; order Bryobacterales; family Bryobacteraceae; genus DASWZN01. The sequence continues at coordinate 233,324 of CAVQAN010000007.1, forward strand.
CTCCGTGTCCGTCGGTAGAACCACGTCGTCCCAATCGACTTCTTTGAAGGCGGCCCTGTCCTTGCCGCCCGTTTCCGCCATGGCGCGGGCCAGATCCTTCTCTTCGATCTTCCGTCGTTCCTGCGCCGCAAAGAGTGCCGCGCGATCCACCAAGGCGGAGATCCTGGCTGCACTCCAGCCGGGCGTCCGGCGGGCAAACGGCTGAACTTCCAACTGCCGGGCCGGGCGCTTGGCGAGCTGGGCCTGGAAGATCCGGGCGCGCTCCTCCTCGTTCGGCAGATCGAGGCGGACGTGAAGATCGAAGCGGCCCTCCCGGATCAGGGCGCGGTCAAGGCCGTCATAGAAGTTCGTCGCGGCGACCAGGATCAGGCCCGACTGGCCCCGGGCCTTGTCAATGCAGGCCATCAACTGGCTGGTGGCGGAGTTGTACCCCCGCCCCGCGCCGCCAGCGTCATCCCCTTCGCCAAGTTGCTGGCGCTTCGCGCCCAGGGCATCGATCTCGTCGATGAACAGCAGCGCCGGCCGGTTGGCGATGGCGTCCTGAAACAGCAGATCGATCCGGCTTTCCGTTCCGCCGACCCACTTGTCATGCAGAGCTGCGGCGGAGACGGGCAGGTACTTCAGCCCAAACTCCCCAGCGACCGCCTCGGCCAGGAACGTCTTACCCGTGCCCCGCGGGCCGTGGAGCAGGATGCCGTTCCGATACACCCCGTACTGCCCAAACCTCTCGCCATCGAGGTTCGCCTGGACCAACTCGCGGATCTGCTTCTTCGCTTCACCCAGGCCGCCGACATCGGAGAAAGTCACCGCTGGCTTCCTCATCTCGCCTCCGTTTGCAGGTTCCGCGCCCGCGTGCCCGATGACCGCCTTCCGCGGCCTCAGCGACAACAAGGCAGGGATGACAAGGCACAAGACGACAAACAGGAAGACGGCTATGATCTTGGCCAGCGTGGGGTACTCTTTTTCGAGGGGAACCGCCGTGATCAGGCCTGCGCCAATGAAGAGCACAAATCCGCAGAGGAAGTACCCGGCGAACAGCGCCAGACGGTGGAATAGGGACCTTCCGTACACGATCAGTAGCACGCAGGCGATCGCCACAACGACCGCCGCGGGATGAATCCGCCACGCGATCACCGCAACGGCCAGCAGCGCCAGGATCAGCGCAGCGAGGCTCCCGGTGAAGGCCCTCTTCACGCTGTGCGGGGTGTTCGAGGAAATCAGCCCCCGAATCTCTTGGTAGCCGTCGAGCAGGAATCGGCTGAATTGAGTAATTACCCAGGGGATCGGACCCGTCGCTTCCAGTTCGGGGCGCAATCCAGACTCCTTGGGTTCAACTTTACCCTATCCGCGACCCTGCCCGCCGTGCTCAGTGCTGTGGCGACTGCGGCTCCGACGTCTGCGTTGCCGACTCTTCCCCGTACATCCGGTTGAGTTCGCTCTTCAGTGCAATGAGTTCCCGGAGTTCCGCCGTCGCGGGCGTCGCAATCCCTGGCCCCGAAGTCGGTGCGGAATCACGATTGGGTGCCGCCGCCGGCTGTTGCAGTACGATGTAGAACCGCGTGTTGCCTGGAAGCGTCACGACCACGTTTTGGGAATAGGCAAGCTCCGCCAACTCCTGCTCACCCGCTTGGCCGACATTGGTGGCGAGCTGCTCCCGCAGCAGCAAGCTCTGGTCGAGCGGACTCGAGAGCCCGCCGAAGCCGCCGCCGCCCACCACATAGGCCGCCACGGTGCCAACTCCAGTCAGCGACCGAACCAGCGCGCGCTTTACCCCGTTGCGCCCGTTGACCGTTCCCTTGAGCGGGCCGAAGTCGAGACCAACGCCGCTGCCCTCAATGGCCTCCGTGCTCCCGTCGGGCATCTCCAGCGTGGTGAACCGGAGCCCGACCTGGCCGTTCTGATTCGCTTGCGCCAACTGGCCGATGGCCTTCGTTCCCGCGGGAATGACGATCTCGCCGTCCCGCTCATAGTTGTATTCGATGACGGCGATCGCCGGCACCTTCACCGCACTGCTCACGGCCGTCTGCAGGCGGGCCACCAGCCGGCTGCCGGTCGGCAGCAGCGTCGAGGCTCCTTTCCGCTCGATGAACGCTGGCTGCTGCGCCGCCCCAGTCTGGCCAGCAGTTCGACGTCGTGTTACGGACGAACACGAGTGACGATTTCTTCAGTGCCTCGGAATCATCGGCGGGCGGCGAGCAGGAACCGGGGTTGGCGCTGCCGGAACCGAGGTGTAGGTGACCTCATTCTGGCGCCGATATGCGTTCAGGGCGGGGTCGTTCACGTGTGGGCGCGTTGCTCAGCGCGTACTGGTTCCCGCGGCGCGAGGTCGCCAGAATGTCGTCTGGGCTCAATTGATCCCCGGTCGCATCGCCGCCGACTGGTCGGCGCTGAGGAGCGGGACAGTTGAGGACCGGCCTACCAGCCTCGCCGCCCTGTAGCCTCCGGTCTTCCCAGGTTCGGCTTGGTCCGCCTTTCCTGCGCCCGCTTTTCCGCGCCGGAGGTAGAGAACAGAGCGAGAAACGCAAAGCCGGCCAGAACGACGGTCGTCGCCGAGCACCAGAAACGCCTTGCTGCGATCCATGTTGTTCTGGCCGCGAGGGTTGATTTCGACCCGCTTTGGGCCGATTGCGTTCTTCCTGGATTCGCCTCCAGATCTGTTGCACGATCCCGCCAGAGCCGCAGGCTCGCGCGGTGCTCCGCTGCTTCAGGCTCGCGCCTCGACAGGTCGTCGTCTCCTCACCGGTCTCGCTCTCTCTCAGCGCGAATTGCTATCGTCCGTCATAGGCGACCTCCCGAAAGCTGCTAATTCCAAAACCAATCGGAGCCAAGGCCGGTCGATCCACGGCGCCCGACTCAGCCATCTGAAGGAACACGCGTCTCGGTTGACTGCTTGAACGAAGGGCGCCGGAACACCACCACGCCGTCTGCTCGCTCGCCCGGCCCCAAGCGGCGCTGGCTCATGCGGAAGTCCGTCACGGGCAGTTGCTCGGATGTTGACCAGCGTGACCTGCGGATGAGCTTGCCCGTCTTCCTCAAGCCGCCCAGTTGAATCTGCGGAGGCATGAGTTCGACCGCATGGTCCTCAGCGTTCACCACCGAGAAGAGACGACCACTTCGGTCCCTTGATCGATGACCTCGCTGACGCCGGTCTTGATGAGTTCCTTGGCGGGCGGCGAGATGCCGGGTTTCTGGCCGTAACAGAACGGGCAGCGGTGCCCGGCGCTGCCGGTCAAGGAGGATCGTCGAGCGCGGTCCGTTCGACTTGCCTCGGGCCTGGCGGGCGCGCGCTGGCGCGCTGGCCAGCTACCGGCTGGTTTGCGGGACAGTCGCCGAAGGGAAGTCGGCGGGCTGGACCATAAACTGTCCCGCCGGCTTGTATCGCATCAGGAAATCGACTTCTGCTTGCTGGTCCTCCTTCGGCTCGCCGCGGCTCACCAGAAGCAGGCTTACCTGCAGTCCCCGAGTCGTTGAGACCAGAAGGTTCGTTTGCGCCGGCTTGGTCGTGATTGGCTTGACGAACACCAGTTGCGGCTCACGATCCGAATGCTCCGCCGAAAACGACGCAGGGTCGCCCACGACCACCGAGTTGACCGGCTCGCGGCATGCGGATCGCCGTCGTATAGCGCGGAGCAAGAAAGACCGTGGTCACTTGGCCGTCGCGGATCGGCTGGCCGACAACTTGCGGCTGTACCTGCCCCGCCAGGTTCAACGCAGGGATGGCCAGCAGGAGCGCTCTGAAGACCCTCATGGCGAACCACCTTTCAACCGCTTCGCGCGGTATAACGCTGTCACTCTTGGCCACATACGCAAAGACTTCGGCGTTCGAGTATGCCAGTCCGGCCGAGAGAACCCGCTCTTCGCCAGCGATGTACGCCGCAGCGACCAGGCGGACGTCCCCCTGGAACAACCTCAGAAGGTGAGCCAAGTACGCCACCCCGCCCCGGATGTTCTGCGCAATCTCGAAGCGGTTCGTCACACCGAACGTCGCCGCTGTGGCGGGCATGAGCTGCATGAGCCCAGCGGCGCCCTTGCTCGAGACCGCCCGCGGCTGCCAGCCGGATTCGATTTCGATGATTGAGTGGACCAGTTCCCGCGGAACTCGGTACGACGCCGCGTAGTAGTCGGCCCAACGCATCGCGACTGCGCGTTCATCGGCCTGCCCGAGACAGGCAGCCGCGCCCGCCACGAACAGACCCGCCAGTTTCAAGCCAACCATCATGATTCCACCGCGGCTTCGGCGTACCTGTGTGAATCGAACACGAGTGAAGCGAAACCGTCGCGTAGCAGGAGCCGCTTTCGATCAGAGTCCGTCTTCGCGACCAGGGGCAGAAGCACGTCTCGCATCTCACGTGTGATGTCTTCCACGCCCAGGATGTCCAAGGCCTGTGCCAGTTCGAGCATCTCGGCGATGGACACCGGCTTTTCCATCTGCCACCCCCGAAGGGCGTGAGCCAGCCCGGCAATCGTGCGCCTCAGGGCCGGATTGGCCGTGGTGCGGCGAACGTGCAGAATCTCAACCTCCCGTTCGACGGTCGGGAATTCGACCCGCAGGTAGAAGCACCGGCGTCGCAACGGATCGCCGAGCCGGCGAACCTCGTTTGAAGTGAGGATTACGAACGGGACCGTACGGTGCTTAATGGTCCCCAGCTTCGGGACCGTGATCTGCCATTCGGAGAGAATCTCCAGCAGCAGCGCTTCGAATCCCTCGTCCACCTTGTCGACCTCATCGATCAGCAGGACGCACGGCTTCTCGTGGAGCAGGGAACGAAGCAGCGGGCCCTGAACGAAGAAATCCAGGGTATGCAGGCTACTCCTGATCGCGTCCCAGTCCTGCCGCAGCCGATCCGCCTGCATCTCCAGGAACAGCTTTTGCAGGGCGGTGTCGAACTTGCCGATCGCCTTCTCCTCGCCGATGCCTTCATAACACTGCAGCCGTTCGATGACGGTGTTGGCCGCGGTCGCGACCGCCTGGGCCAGAGCCGTCTTGCCGCAGCCAGGCGGACCCTCGACGATGATCGGTTTCTGCATGCGCGTCGCCAGGAACACCACCTGGAGCGCTACGGGATCGATGACGTACTTCGCCGCCACCAAACGCCTGCCGAGTTCTTCGATCGACGAAAACACCGCCTTCCCTCTGGCCCGATTCTACGGGAACGATCTCGCGCTCCATATTCTCCGCGCCCGGCGGGAACCGCCTGCGCGATCCCGCACATCGCGCGTTCTGCCGAGCTCTCGGCGACCTGAAGAATGTTCTCAGAGCTATCATCCCCCGGGGCCAAGTCCGCCCAAACTGAGAAATGTTCCTGGACCAATCCGAGATCGTGCTCAGGCTTCGGTTCCCAAAAAGTGTTCTCTGAGCTATCGACCGCCAATCCGAGGGTCGCTCACTCAACCCGAAAAATGTTCTCGGTGCTATCGGACGCCAACCAAGTCCGAGACCGATCCACGGGCGCGCTCGGGCTTCAGTGACCGAAAAATGCTCTTTGCGCTATCGACCGCGAATCCGGCCCGTTGCACTCAACTCGAGAGATGTTCTCGGCGATATCCGTCGCGCCGCCTGATCGAGACGCCAGAGTAAGCAGGATCGAGTCCAATCAGTCGAGCAAAGTGAGGTCCCGCCGCTCCCGCATCGTAGGCGAGGACGTCGGAGTTTTGACAGCGCCTGAGATTCCGTCTACTACTGAGATGTCGCACGGAGCGTCATCAGCGGGCGGGAATGCGCTCGGAGGAGGGTGGGAAAGGCCGCTAGACGCGGGACTACTCCTCGGGGCACGAACCGGAGGGATACGGCTCCTGGCGACCGAGGCCCCGCGGCCTACAAGATCTGGGATGTATCGAACCTCAGGGGGGAATCAAAATGGGTGAACAACAACTGGTGACAATCGAGAAAGCCAACCGACGTGACACTCTCGCCGTAAACGATAGGCGGTCTTCAGACACCGCGACACCGCCGAGGATGTCAACGCTCACGGACGGTGATCGCCTGCTGAAGGCCACGCAGGTGCAGGCGAAACTGGGCTTGAGCCGGGCCAAAGTGTATCGGCTGATGCACGACGGAGTACTGCCGACGGTTCGGATCGGCGGCTCTATTCGGGTGCCGTCCCACGCGTTGGAGGAATGGATCGGTCAAAACACACGCCCCGGGAGGAACGCCGCGTAAGAGCCGGCGGGGGGCAGTTCCGAGAGGAGCCGGCTTGCGCGCTGACTACCTACTCAGGAACATACTGATTATTTGCTGACAAGGCTCTGGTATGGTTTTCTAAGAGGCGATTCTGGTGAAGGCCTTCAAAGTCCAACGTGGTGGCGAAACGTATTTCCGGGTCGACTTGCCAAGTGACCGCTTTCCAGACGGCAAGCGACGTTCAGTCGTAGCCAAAACCAAGCATGAAGCGCTGGAGAAGGCTGAAGAAAAGCTCCAAAGCTCAGAACACCGCGTTGATCCCGACGCCGGAGCGCAGACCCTTGAGACCTTCCTCCGAGGTTTCCTGGACTTCTATAAGACGGAAGGTGGCATTTCTCCTTCGACGTGGCAGGACTATCGCTATCACATTGATAGTAATATCGTTCCTGCAATTGGAGCGATACGTCTGGACCGCTTGGAGCCGCGCATCGTGGATCAGTTCCTCAAGACCCTTCGCTCCAGGGGACACTCCAACAGAACAATCGAGTACGCGCTCGCAGTGTTGCGGCGGGCACTCCAGTTCGCGGTAGATTGGCGGTTCATTGTGACCAATCCCGCCTCCTCGCGAATGCGCGCGGCGAAGAGGCGCAAAGCCCGAGAGAACTCGAAGATAGGATTCCTCAGCCCAGCTCAGGCGAAGCATTTCCTAGAGGCCGTCCGTGGAGATCGCTACGAAGCTCTTTACGTGCTTGCGCTTACAAGCGGCATGCGGCAAGGGGAGCTGTTCGGACTGCAGTGGCCGGACATCGATTTTGTCCGTGGCAAACTGACGATTCAACGTGCCCTGCAGCGGAGCAAGCGGCGCCGCTCAGAGCGCGAGACCCAGGAGGCCTATTCGTTGCAGCCACCCAAGACTGCAGCGAGTCGCCGCACAATCGAGATCCCGCCGGTGACAGTGACCTCCCTCTGCCAGCAGCGGCAGCGCCAGGAAGAGGCGAAAGCGCTGGCCGACGATGAATGGCGCGAGGGCGGCTTTGTCTTCACCTCGGGCCGAGGAACGCCGCTCGATACTTCAAATGTTCTCCATCACTTCCATGAGATCCTGGCGGACGCGAAAATGCCGAAGATCCGATTCTACGATCTGCGCCACACGCACGCCTCGCTTCTGATCGCCGAGGGTGTGCATCCCAAGAAGATCGCGGAGCGACTGGGACACTCCTCCATCAAGTTGACCATGGACACCTACGGTCACCTCTTCGAGGGCTCCGACCAGGAGTCGTCGGAGCGGATGGAGCGCCTGTTCGGCAATCGGGTGGAAGAGCCGAAGGCGGCGGTGGACTCTAACGTCATCCGGATCGATCAAAGGGGAGCCGGCTCCGGTAAGAGGGGCCCGGCCCGCAACCGAACGGCCGCTGACAAAAGCGACCTCGCGGGCTAATAGGGGAAGAGTCGACGTGGGGACGAGAGTCCGTTCGTAAGATTCACTTGTTTCGATTATTTCGCATATGGTAGGATCGTGTTGAGGGCAGCCATGGAACACGTGCTGACTGAACCGATCTCGGTACCGCAGACGCAGGAGAAGCAGATCCGCGATCTCCGCCGGCTGATTCAGGGCGGCCAGGCCAGCTTGGTCGGACCGGATGGGCACCAAGTCGCCATTCCAGAGCCGGTTCACGACCTCCTTCTTTTGATCTTGAAGAACTTGCAGGCTGGAAGGGCAATCTCCATTGTGCCGGAGCATCAACAGCTCACGACACAACGAGCCGCCAATATCCTCGGCGTTTCCCGCCCCTTCCTCGTGAGACTGGTCGAGAACGGCGATATTCCCTTCCACATGGTCGGCTCTCACCGCCGGATCTATCTCCGGGATCTGCTGGACTACAAGCGCAGGCGTGATACCGCCCGGCACGAGGCCCTCAACAACATGGCCCGCACCGAAATGGAATCGGGCACCTATGATCGCGTGCTTCTTCCCGAAGGGTCCGAGGACGAGTGACTGCGGATTTCCTCGTGGTCCTGGACGCGTGTGTCCTGATCCCGGCGCCACTTCGAGACACCCTTCTACGGCTCGCCGAACATCCTCGCCTTTACGTGCCTCGCTGGTCCGAGACGATCATCGCCGAAGTTGTTCGCAATCTCGAGGGCCGGATCGGGCTGTCGGCCGGCAAGACTGCGTACCTCGTCGCGCAGTTGCGCGAGCACTTCGGCGATTCCTGGGTTGCGGGATACGAGCCTCTGATCGATCGGATGGCGAACGACCCGGGCGACCGCCATGTGCTCGCCGCCGCGGTGAAGTGCGGCGCCCCTTTGATCGTCACCTACAACAAGCGACACTTCCCCGCCGCGGCTACCGAGCCTTGGGACATTGAGGTCCAGGGGCCGAGCGCGTTCTTGAAGTCCCAATACGACCTCAACCCGTCGGTGGTGATCGACAAACTCCACGCGCAAGCCCGGAACCTCGGCCGAACCCTCCCGGAGCAACTCGCCGTCCTGCGGAAGGCCGTCTCTTCGTTCGTGGACGCCGTCTGTCAGGACCTGGGCGCCGGCACCGTATAAACGGCCAACCCAACCTCATCGGGATCGATCCCAGGGCGGTGAGCCATGCCCCGGAGGGCGGGACTGATTTTTTGCTGACAAGAAAACGGGCCGCTGCTGCCCCAAACCCACGCCAGTCTGCTGACAAAACTGCTGACAAAACGGGGTTTTCGGGCTAAGCTGAAAATGCTAAGTTCTTTGTTTTCTATGGTGAGCGCGGAAGGAATCGAACCTTCAACCTACTGATTAAGAGTCAGTTGCTCTGCCAATTGAGCTACGCGCCCATGTGACCGGGTGGACCTCACCTTTATAGCATGATGGGGGCCGTTCCCGCCAACCCTTCTCAACCCTTCTCCTTGACTTCCATCGAGGCTTGCAGCACAATACGGATAGGCGAACAAAAGACGAATATGGGCCCCCCATGAAATCCTCCTCTCTTCTCCGCGCCGATCTCGAATCCGCACTGGGCGGGCGATTCAGCGCCGAACTCAACTGGCGCGCGCGCCCGGCCCCCGAGTTCGTCTCCACGGGCGTAGCCACTCTAGACGCCCTGACCGGCGGATTGCCGCGCGGGGCGATCACGGAGATCCACGGCCCGGCTTCGAGCGGCCGCACCAGCCTGATGGCTTCGATCCTGGGGGCCGCGGCGGCGCGCGAAGAGATCTGCGCCCTGGCCGACGCCGGCGACGCCTTCGATCCCGCATCGGCCCAAGCCGCGGGCGTGGACCTTTCCCGGCTCCTCTGGGTGCGGTGCGGCGGTAATCCCGAACACGCCCTCAAGGTTGGCGACATGCTGGTACAGGCCGGCGGGTTCGGCCTGGTGGCGCTGGACCTGGGCGACGTGCCGCCCAACATCGCGCGGCGTATTCCGCTGGCGTCCTGGTATCGCTTGCGGCGCGCCATCGAGGACACCCCCACCGTCATGCTCCTGGTCGAGCGCGAACAGACGGTGAAATCCTGCGCGTCGCTGGTCCTGGAGATGCGCCGGGAAACCGTGGCCTGGTCCGGCGCCGTGGGCTGCTCGCGATTGCTGCGAGGCGCGCGCTTCCGGGCGGCGTCGCAGGGGACCTCGGTCCCTATCGAGTTGGTGGGGTGAGCCATGTTCGCGGCCGTACACGCGCCATCCGGGGCGGACCTCGCTCAACTGGTCCGGTGCGCGGCGGACTTCTCGCCAACCGTCGAAGAGACTTCGCCCTCGACTGTGGTCATCCCGATTGACGGCCTGGCGCACCTGTTCGGCTCGCCGCGGGAGATTGCCGAAGCCATCGCACGGCGCGCGACGGATCTGGGCTTGGCCGCGAACGTCGCCGTGGCGCACAACCCCGACCTCGCGGTTCACGGCGCGCGCGGCTTCTGTGGCGTGACGGTGATGGAAGGGGGCCGCGAGGCCGGCCTCCCGGTGGCGCTTCTCGATCCGCGCGAGGACATCGCGCTGACGCTCGCGCTGTGGGGCATACGCACGTTTGGCGAGTTTGCCGCGCTGCCCGAGGACGGCGTCGCCGAGCGGCTGGGCGAGGAGGGGGTGCGATTGCAGAAGCTAGCGCGCGGCGCGGGCCGCCGTCCGCTGGCGCCGTCGAATCCGGCGCCGCCGTTCGAGGCGTCGCTCGATCTGGAGCATCCTCTCACGCTGCTCGAGCCGCTCGCGTTCCTCCTCGGCCGGCTGCTCCACGACCTCTGCGCGCACCTGGAATCGCGCGGCCTGGCGGCCCACGAGTTGAAGCTGAGCCTGGCGCTCGAGGGCGCCGGCCCCCATCGGCGGGCGCTGCGCCTTCCCTATCCCATGCGGGCCGCCGGGGCCTTTCTGAAATTGCTCTCGCTCGATCTGGAAATGCACCCCACCGGCGCGCCGGTCACGGCCATTTCGCTGGCCGCCGAGCCGGTGAATCCGCGCGTGGTGCAGCACGGGCTGTTCATTCCGCTGGCGCCGGAGCCGCAGAAGCTGGAACTGACGCTGGCGCGCATCGCCAGGCTGGTCGGCGAAGGCAATGCCGGTTCGGCCGAGCTGATGGACACGCACCGCCCGCGCGCCTTCCGCGTGGTGCGCTTCGGCAGAGATGAAATCGGTGAAAGAGTATACTGTCCCGAATTTAATGAGGTTTTGCGCCTGTTCCGGCCCCCGCTGCGGGCCCAGGTAGAGACGCAGGATGGCCGGCCGGTGCGGGTGCTCGCGCGCAGGGTGCTCGAAGCCGCCGGGCCGTGGCGCACCTCGGGCGACTGGTGGCTCGAAGACGCCTGGTCGGGCGACGAGTGGGACGTGGCGCTCTCCGACGGCGCGCTCTATCTCCTCTACCGCGACCGCCGCGACGGCCAATGGTTCGTCGAGGGAACCTATGACTGACTACGTCGAGTTGCACGCCCGCTCGGCCTTCAGCTTTCTGCGCGCCGCGTCGCTGCCCGAGGAGTTGGCGGGCGCCGCGGCCGAAATGGGTTTCGCGGCCATGGCGCTGGCGGACCGCGACGGCCTCTACGGGGCGCCCCGCTTCCATTTCGCGGCCAAGAAGGCGCGCGTGCGCGCGCACATCGGCGCCGAGGTCACGTGCACCGACGGCTCTGTATACCCGCTGCTGGTCCGCAACCGCATCGGATACCGGAACCTGTGCCGCCTCATTACCCGCATGAAGCTACGGGCGAAGAAAGGCGAGGGCGCGGCCACACGCGAGGAGATCGCCGAACACGCCGAGGGCCTGGTGTGCCTGGGACAAGCTGAAGCTTGTCTTCCATGGCTCCTCGACGCCTTCGGCCCGGGCAACGTCTATGCCGAAATCCAGCGCCACATGGGCCGGGAAGAGGAGGCGCGCAACCAGGCGCTGGTCGAGCGGGCCCGCTCGAGGAAGGTTCCGCTCCTCGCCACCAACGGCGTCTGCCACGCCACCGCCGCCGAGCGCGAGATCCTTGACGTCCTCACCGCGGTCCGCAACAAGACCACGCTCGACGCGGCGGGCCGCCTGCTTTCGAAAAACGCCGAGCGCCACCTCAAGCCGGCCGCCGAAATGGCGCGTCTGTTCGCCGACCTCCCCGACGCCATCGCCAACACGGTCGAGCTTTCCTCCGGCCTGGAATTCGTCCTCACCGATCTCGGCTACGAGTTTCCGCAATACCCGGTGCCCGAAGGCGAAACGATGAATTCGTTTTTGCGGCAGCGCACCGACGAAGGCGCGCGCCGCCGCTACCAGCCCTATCACGAGCGCGCCCGCCGGCAGATCGAGCGCGAGCTGGCGCTCATCGAGAAGCTGGGACTGGCGGGCTACTTCCTCATCGTCTGGGACCTGGTCCAGTTCTGCCGCGAACAACGGCATCCTGGCGCAGGGGCGCGGCTCGGCGGCCAACAGCGCCGTCTGCTACTCGCTGGGGATCACGGCGGTGGACCCGGTCGGCATGGATCTGCTGTTCGAGCGGTTCCTCTCCGAGGAGCGCGGCGAGTGGCCCGATATCGACCTCGATCTGCCCAGCGGCGACCAGCGCGAGCGCGTGATCCAATACGTCTACCAGCGCTACGGCCGGCGCGGCGCGGCCATGACCGCCAACGTCATCACTTACCGCGGCCGCTCCGCCGCGCGCGAGGTCGGCAAGGTGCTGGGATTCTCCGAAGACGTGCTGGGGCGCCTCTCCGCGCTGGCGCGCGCCTGGGAATGGAAGGACCCGCAGTACACCGCCGAACGCCAGTTCCGCGACGCCGGCCTGGATCCTGCCAACCCGCGCATCCGGAAATTCCTCGAGCTGTACCTGGGCGTGCAGGACCTGCCGCGCCACCTCGGCCAGCACTCCGGCGGAATGGTCATCTGCCAGGGCCAGCTCGATTCCGTGGTGCCGCTCGAGCCGGCCGCCATGCCCGGCCGCGTCGTGGTCCAGTGGGATAAGGACGATTGTGCCGACCTGGGCCTCATCAAGGTGGACCTGCTCGGCCTGGGCATGATGGCGGTGCTCGAAGAAACGCTGGCGCGCATCCGCGAATCCTATCGCGAGGAGGTCGATCTGGCGCAACTGCCGACGGACGATCCGGCCACTTACTCCGCGCTCCAGCGGGCCGACACCATCGGCATGTTCCAGGTGGAGAGCCGAGCGCAGCAGGCGGTGTTGCCGCGCATGCGGCCGCAGCGCTTTTACGACATTGTAGTGCAGGTGGGCATCATCCGCCCCGGGCCGATCGTGGGTAAGATGGTGCATCCCTACCTGAAGCGGCGGCAGGGACGCGAGGCGGCCGAATGCCTGCACCCGTCGCTCGAGCGCGTGCTGCGCCGCACCCTGGGCGTCCCGATTTTCCAGGAGCAGTTGCTGCGCATGGCCATGATCGCCTCGAACTTCAGCGGCGGCGAGGCCGAGGAACTGCGGCGCGCGTTCAGCCACAAGCGCTCGGAAGCGAAGATGCAGGAGATCGAAGTCCGTCTGCGCGCGGGCATGGAGCGCAACGGAATCACCGGGCCGGTGCAGGACACCATCGTGCAGGCGATCGCGTCTTTCGCGCTCTACGGCTTCCCCGAATCGCACGCCGCCAGCTTCGCTCTGCTGGCCTACGCCAGCGCGTATCTGAAGGTCCACTACCTGGCCGCCTTCACCGCTGCGATGCTGAACAACCAGCCGATGGGCTTCTATCATCCCTCGACCCTCATCAAGGACGCGCAGCGTCACGGACTGAAAGTGAAGCCGGTGGACGTGACGGCTTCCGCCTGGTCCTGCACGCTCGAGATGCCCGCCCTCCGCCTGGGCCTGCGTTACGTGCGCGGGCTGAGGGAGGAAGCGGGGCAAGCCATCGTACACCGGCGCCCGTTCGCGAGCATAGACGACCTGGTGCGCCGCGTTCCCGAGCTTCGCAAGGACGAACTGACCAAACTGGCCGCGGCCGGCGCTTTGAACGCTCTGGAACCGGCCGGCCGCCGCGGCGCGATGTGGGAATCGGCGCGAGCGATCCAGCCCGTCGGCCCGCTGCTGGAGTCGTCAAAGCCTGAAGCTGATGCCACCCCGCTCCGCCCCATGAGCCCCGAGGAACGCCTGCGCGCGGATTACCTGGGCACCGGGGTCACCATCGGACGCCACCCTATGGCCTGGCGCCGTGCCGAAATGAACGCGCGCCAAGCCACGCCCGCCGCGGAGCTTCACTCCATGCGGAACGGCCGCGCGGTGCGGGTGGGCGGCGCGGTCATCGTGCGCCAGCGCCCCGGCACGGCGCACGGTTTCGTCTTCCTCAGCCTCGAAGACGAGACCGGAATCGCCAACGTCATCGTCACCCCGGACGTGTTCGAGCAGTACCGCCTGACGCTGGTCGGGGCGCCGTTCCTGTTCATCGAGGGCGCCCTTCAGAACGTGGATAGCGTGGTTTCGGTGAAGGCCACCCGTATCGAAGCGCTGGCAGCCTGGGGTGCGGAGGTGCCGTCGCACGATTTCCGGTAGGGGGGCGGTTGGCGCCGGTGCGCTCAAGTCCGTTCGTCTTCCGGCTCCGCCCCCGCCTCCACGCTGAAGTAGGCGCAATCGGGGTGGTGGAAGACGAGCGCGCTGACGCTGGCTTCGGGGTCCATCATGAAGCCTTCGGTGAGGCGGACTCCGATGTCTTCGGGACGCAGGAGATCGAAGAGGCCCTGCTGGTCTTCGAGGCCGGGGCAGGCGGGGTAGCCGAAACTGTAGCGCTTGCCGTGGTAGCGGGATGTGAAGCGCTCATGCATGGTCGTCGGCGGCGGGTCGGGGAAGCCCCAGTCTTCGCGGATGCGGCGGTGCAGCCATTCGGCGGCGGCTTCGGCGGTCTCGAGCCCCAGCGCCTGGACGGCGTGCATGAAGAGAAACTCGCCCGCCTCCTTGGCCCTCTCGGCGCGTTCGCGGATGCCCTGGCCGGCGGTGACCACGAAGAGAGCGACGTGGTCGCGGAGGCCAGCGGCGGGGTCCAGGACGTAGTCGCTCAGGCAGAGGCCGTTCTCTCGCGGCTGGCGCTCGAAGGCGAAGGTGTGGAGCGGCGCGGAGGCGCCGGGCGCGTAAAGGTGGATCGCGTTGCCGTCGCGCTCGGCTTCGAAGAACTGCCAGACGGCGCGGACGCGCATCCACTTCGCGGCGTCCTGCTTGACGTACTCCATGTTATGGAACAGCTCGAGCGCCCTCGGGTCGCGATCGGCCAGCGCCTTCTCGAAGTTGCCCTTGAAGCCGAGGTGCTTGCCGTAGAGCATGTAGGGGTTGATGTAGCTCCAGACCTCGGCGAGGCTGGGCACGTCGCGAACCTTGCGGTCGAGGCGACGGGGCGGGAGGAATCGGAATATCCGCGCGCACTTTTGTGCTGCGCCGGACGCCGGGCACGAAGGCGGGAGACTGGCCGGGCCAGGGCGCGGCCTCGGCCTCCGAGTGCGTGTGCGCGGCGATGACGGCGCCGCGCGTGGCCGGGTCGGTCAGCTCGTTCATGGTGCGCAGGCCGGTCATGGCGTCCTTGCAGTAGCAGACGCGCGGCCTCGTAGGCGGGGGCGATCTTCACGTGGGTGAAGCGCTCGGAGAGCGCCGCGCCGCCGACCAGCAGCGGGCACTTTGATGCCGGCGTCCTTGAGATCGCCCGCGGTGATCGACCATTTGCTGGGCGCTTTTGACGAGCAGGCCGGAGAGGCCGATGGCGTCGGGCTGGTGCTCGTGAAAGGCCTGGATCAGCTCTTCGGGCGGGACTTTGATGCCGAGGTTGATGACGTTGTAGCCGTTGTTGGCGAGGATGATCTCGACCAGGTTCTTGCCGATGTCGTGGACGTCGCCCTTGACGGTGGCGAGGACGATCTTGGCCGCGGGCGAGCGGTGTCCGCCTTCTCCATGAATTGCTCGAGGTGGTTGACGGCGGCCTTCATGGCCTCGGCGGATTGCAGCACTTCGGCGACGATGAGCTCGTTGGCGTTGAACAGGCGGCCGACTTCGCTCATGCCGGCCATGAGCGGGCCGTTGATGATGTCGAGCGGGGCGGCTCCTTGGCGAGCTTGAGGTCGAGGTCGGCGATGAGGCCGTCCTTGGTGCCTTCGACGATGTAGCGCGGCAGGCGCTCGTCGAGAGGGAGGTCGACGCCTCTTTCTTGGCACGGCTCGCGGCTGGTGCGGAAGTGCTCGTGATGGCGGCGATGTGGAGCTGGTTGATAGCGGCTCTCTGCTCGCGGGTCTGCTGGCGCCAGTCGGCGGGGGCGGCGCCATCGGGCGGCGTGTTGAAGAGCAGGGCTTCGGCGAGCGGCGCTCCTCGTCGGGGATGGAGGCGAAGCGTTCGAGCTTTTCGGCGTTGACGATGGCGAGGTCGAGACCGGCTTTGGTGGCGTAGTAGAGGAAGACGGAATTGATGACCTCGCGCGCGGCGGGCGGGAGCCCGAAGGAGACGTTGGAAATGCCGAGGACGGTCTTGCACGCGGCAGCTTCTGCTTGATGAGCCGCACGGCTTCGATGGTTTCGACCGCGCTGCCGATGTAGTTTTCGTCGCCGGTGGCGCAGGGGAAAACCAGCGCATCGATGATGATGTCTTCGGCGGGGATGCGCGTACTTCTCGGTCAGCAGGCGGACGGAGCGCTCGGCCACGGCCAGCTTGCGCTCGCGGGTGAAGGCCTGGGCCTGCGTGCTTGTCCTCGTCGATCGAGCCGACGATGAGCGCCGCGCCGTAAGCGCGGGCCAGCGGGCAGACGCGCTCGAACTTCTCCTCGCCGTCTTCGAGGTTGACGGAGTTGATGATGCTCTTGCCCTGGCAATACGTGAGGGCGCAGTTCGATGGCGCGCGGATCGGTGGTATCGATCATGACGGGCGCTTTGATCTTGCGGATGAGCTTATCGTAGAAGGGGGGGATGTCGTCGAGCTCGTCGCGGTCGGTGGACTGGAGGCAGACGTCGACGATGTGCGCGCCGTTGCTTGACCTGGCGGCGGGCGATCTCGGTGGCTTCCTCCCATTTCTCCTCGGCGATGAGGTTCTTGAAGGCGCGCGAGCCGATGACGTTGGTGCGCTCGCCGACGAGGAGCGGGCGGTTGGCGTCCTCGGCCTCGACCAGTTCGATGCCGGAGTAGAAGACGCGGCGAGTGGGCGGCTTCGGCGCGCGCGGCTTCTTGCCCTCGACCATCTGCGCGATGCGCGGCGATGTGGGCGGGCGTGGTGCCGCAGCAGCCGCCGACGATGTTGAGCCAGCCGTCGATCGACGAAGCGCTCGATCTCGCGGGCGAGGGACTGGGGCGTCTCGTCGTACTGGCCTTCGGCGTTGGGGAGGCCGGCGTTCGGGTAGCAGGAGATGCGGGTCGAGGCGATTTCGTTCAGGGTGCGGATGTGATCGGTCATGAATTCGGGGCCGGTGGCGCAGTTCAGGCCGATGGAGAGCAGGCCGGCGTGGGCGATGGAGACGTAGAAGGCGTCGGCGGTCTGGCCGGCGAGCATGGTGCCGGTGGGCTCGATGGTGCAGGAGACCATCACCGGGATCTCGACGCCGATCTCGCGGCGGAGGCGGGCGATGGCGAGGAGGCCGGCCTTGACGTTGCGGGTGTCCTGGCAGGTTTCGAGGAGCAGGATGTCCGCGCCGCCTTCGATGAGGCCGGCGGCCTGCTCGTAGTAGGCCTCGCGCAGGGCGTCGAAGGTGACGCCGCCGGTGACGCTGATGGCCTTGGTGGTGGGGCCCATGGAGCCGGCCACCCAGCGTGGCTTCAGGGAAGTGGCGATCTCATCGGCCGCCTGGCGGGCGAGTTCGGCGGCGCGGCGGCTGATTTCGCGGGCACGGTGGGCGAGGCCGTATTCGGCGAGGACGATGCTGGTGGAGCCGAAGGTGTCGGTTTCGATGATGTCGGCGCCGGCCTGGAGGTAGGCGCGATGGATGCCGAGGATTACGTCGGGGCGGGTGCGGACGAGGTTCTCGTTGCAGCCGTCGAGGGCAGGTCCGCCGAAATCGGCGGGGGTGAGGCGGGCGTCCTGGAGCATGGTCCCCATGGCGCCGTCCATGCAGAGGACTCGCGTTTCGAGGGCGTCGGACAGGGCCTGGCGGCGTTGGAGGCGGGGGGGCATGGGGCTGATCCGATTCTATCAGGGGGGTGCGAGAGGAGCCGGTGTGGGCGCTTCCGCCGGCATCTGCGACGAGTGGGCAAACGCTTTCCGGGGCACCTGGACGGAACGGGCGGGACCTTCCCCCGCCGGTGGTTCACGCCGTTGAGGCGCACTGTCCGGAAATGGGACTAGGACCATGTTGCACTGGCGGAATCGCGCTTTTGCCGCTCGGGGCGCCGATGCCGGCCAGGGGAAATGCCGCCGAACGCGATGAAACTCGATGAGCGGAGACTGCGGCACCTGCCTTTATCCTCCGATGGGAGCGTAGCGCGGGACGGGAGAGGGGGAGAGGGGAGAGGCGGCGCAAGTGCATGAGAGTCCGGGAAAAAGGTTCTGGGGAAGTGTGTGAATCTGATCATAATGGACGCGAATTTCGAGCGGCAATGGAGAATCGAGACGGTTATGCAGCACCGCTTTGCTTCCGCGATTGGGCTGGTCGCGGTATCGCTGGTCCTGGCCTCCTGCGGCGCGGTGCACCAGATGATGGGCACCCTACAGGATCTTCAGAAGGTCCAGCGGGACGTCGGGAAGGCGCTGGCGGGCGGTGAGGTTTGGGTCCAGCTAAACAACGGCCACTTCCTGAGCGTTGGCGTGAAGAACTCTCCGTTGAAGACGCTTCTGTTCGGCGACAATTAGAAAATTCCTGCCGGGAGATTCGATTGGGGCCCGAGCAGATCGCCGCGGCTAAGGGATCGCGTCTGCCGAGTCAGTCGGCTACCAGACGCAATTGCGGATGTGGATAGCCGAGGGGATTCGCCGCGAGGCGAGGCGGGCGTAGTGTCCGGCCGGATGGCAGAGTCCGGGACTATGGGGGCAAGTGGACAGCGGACCCCCAGACGCAAGGACGTGTGTGCTGAGATGCCGGCTGTGCAGGCATGTAGCTGATAACATACCCACTTCGGCTGGGAGGTAACGCTCGAGAGTGCAGCGGTGGTCGTATCGATAAGAAAGCCTGTAAAAGGACGTAAAAGGATATCAACTTGTCCTTCCTGGTCCTTTTTGAGCCAGGAGGAAAGGACTCACATGGCCGACGTCGAGCGATGCCCATGGTGCAACACTGTCATCTCCCGGTCCCGGTTCGTGCAGATCGAGGCGAGAATTCGAGAGCAGGAGCAGACCAAACTTGCGGACGTTGAGAAGCGGTTGCGCGAGCAGTTGAGAGTGCAAACACAAGCCGAAATCGAGAGGCAACGAAAGCTCATCGAAGCCAGTGCCAAATCTGAGGCTGCGAAGCAGATCGCAGCGGCGAACGCCCAGCGTGATCAGGCGGCACAGAGCCTCAAGGCAGCCCAAACTCGGGAGGCCGAGCTCAAGGCGTCGATTCAACAGCAGGTCAAAACCACTGTTCAGATGAGACTCAAGGAAATCGATACTCAACGCCAGAAGGACCTCACTGATCAACGTGCCTCGCCGGAAGGAGATCGGACGTTGCAGACGCCTACTGCAAAGGGAGCGACGGCTAAGGGATGTGCTCAATTTCAACATCCCGCCAATGTTCTTTGAGGTATTCGGCGACAAGGCGCCGGTGGCAGTGGTCCGGCTTTTCTTCGCTGCAAAGCAGGCAGCCGCCATCCAGAAGTTCGCGCGGGGTCGTGTCTTGGACGTGCCGGGCTCGCATCAGTTCCAGGAACTGACGCTCGTACAGTTGCCAATCGCCATTCTTTGCCTTCTTGTAAGGGTCGAGAATATCGGCGGTTGGGGCGAGTTCGGGAAGGTGGATGCAGTCAATGTGGCAGATTGCATTCGTGAAGTACCGCAGATCGTCCTTCTTCGTGAAACCCGCTAGCTGCGAGACGTTGTTCAGGCGGACATCGATCAGGCGCTTGACCCCCGCGTCTGTCAGCCGCGTGAAGAACGTCGCGGCCGATTTCTTGGTGAACCCAATCGTGAAGATCTTCATCCGGCCACGCTCCTAAGCGCATCCCCGTGGCTCGTATCATATGCGATGCGCTCCTCTTGTCGGTGGTAGGCATCTGCCAACAACTCCTCGCGCGAACGGAACATGTCATCTTCCAGTAAATTGTGCATGCGCGCCAGGCGGCTCAGTGCGGCCGTATGGCTCTCAAGCCTGCCGTCGGCGTGGATGTGTTCGACATTGATGCCTAGCGCCGCCAGATGCCGCGCCACCAAAATGGTGCGATGGCATTCGAGCGGCTCTTTCTCGGCGCACATAAGGGCGAGCCGGTACCCTTTCATCCCTTCCTGCACACGCTCGATCCCGTGCCGGAATAGATCCGTGCTTGCAAGCCGGTCGTACTGGACTTTCCCATGCTCGTAACAGGCGGGGTCGTCGCTCCGCGCACCGAGCTCTTTGCCCAGGAAAACATACCTGATGCCGCACTCACGCAAAGACCGCTTCAGTTCCTCGCGGTTGAATTGCGGATTCGTCCTGCTGTAAGGCTTCGATCGAACATCGCAAAGCGCGGTGATGCCGTGGCGCTGCAACAGCTCGATGAAGTTCGCCTGTGGGTGCGTCGAGTGCCCGATGGTGAAAACGGTGTCTTGCACGCTTTCGCTCACAGGGGCGGATTCTTGATGATCGCAGCTACCAGCTTGTGACATCGATCGTCGTGTTCGTAAGGCTCTGTCAAGCTTACGCAAAGATAAAGGTCGGTCAACGGGTAGGCACCCTCTTCCTTTGGGGCAAACGCGTCGCGCGCAACCGGGTCCGTCAAACTCAAATTGTGGTGCGTGCCGTTGTAGTCGAAGCTCGCTCTATAGCTCCTATTTCCTGTCCAATAGTGTTTGCCGACTTCGACATTGAAGTTCTCGGGCTTGATCAGCAGCAGAGAGTCGGGCAGCGTTGAGGCCTCCGCTTCGCCTATACAGTCGTTGCAGCCCGGGCCCTTTGTGTGATCGCTATTGATCCAGAACGAGGCTGGACGGTCGCGCAGTTGCTCAAGCACGTTCCAAGGAAGCTCGCCGACCTTCGCCCAGCGGCCCGTATCGATGACGTGGTTTTCAGTCTGGTGGTGACGAGGGTCGGGTTTCAGTAACGGAATATCGATGATGTCCAGAAGCTTGGGACCTGCACTGTTCTCATACCGGCATTCGGAAAACGACACCTCGGCCGTAGGCCTGGCACTCACAGGTCGAATCCAGCCCCCAAAGCATTCTCCAACTACTTCGCGACCCGCAAAGCAGCGGCCGTTTGGCGGCTTGTAGGAGTTCGCCAAGCAAACAACACGTTTCACGTACGCCATCTATCCCCACATCCTTTGCGCGATCTGCTTGGCCGCGCGCAGCGTCGACCCAAACAGCCGTGGCCGCAGAGAACTGTCCAAATCATGACGCAAACCGGCCGTCTGTGCAAGGCGCACAGCCATCGGGCTTGGCGTGGCGGGTTTGACGTGCCAAAGCGGATTGAGTCGGAGCCTGGGGCGTATTCTCAGGGTGTGAGCGAGCGCAAGAGATCGAGGAAAGCAGGTTCTTTAAACATAGGCAACCTGTCTTACGCCACTCTTGATAAGTCCATCTCGTCACGAGGCACGTGGGGGAGACCCGCGGCAGGGCGTTGCCGAGGCGCTGGCCGCGACCCAAGGGGTGAAGCTGGGCAGGGTGCTGCTGGTCGATGGGGTGACTCCAGCGGAGCCCCGACGCTCACGAATTACCGCGCCATACCGGCGCCAGGAGAGAGCGTCGGCGTCCACGCTTCGGTGGTGGTGACGGTCGCGTTTGAGAGCGCGCTTCCTGCGCCACGCCGCAGTTTGACGCGCCAAAGCGGATAGAATCGAAACCAGGGACGGCGTATTCTCGAAGGCATGAACGAGAAACAATTGTGGCGGGCGGTGGAGACGCGGGACGCGCGGTGGGACGGGAAGTTCGTCTTCGCGGTGGAGTCGACGGGGGTGTATTGCCGGCCGTCGTGCCCGGCGCGGCGGCCGCGGCAGGCGAATGTGCGGTACTTCCCTGCCCCGGAGGCCGCCGAACGGGCGGGCTTTCGGGCGTGCCGACGGTGCAAGCCACGGGAGGATTCCGGCCTGGCGCTGGCGGAGCGCGCGTGCCGGAAGATCGAGGCGGGCACGGCGCGGCTCGATGCCCTAGCCGCGGAGCTCGGCGTCACGGCGCAACGGCTAGCGAGACTGTTCCGGAGGCACCTGGGGATCACGCCGCGGCAGTACGCCGAAGCCCGGCGGATCGGCGCGTTCCGCTCCGAGGTGCGCAATGGCCGCAGCGTCACGGATGCGCTTTACGAGGCCGGTTACGGGTCGGGGAGCCGGCTCTACGAACGCGCTTCGGCGGAGCTGGGGATGACGCCGGCGACATACCGGCGCGGCGGCGCGGGCGTCCGCATCTCCTATTCCGTGGTCGAGTGCGGGCTGGGGCGGCTGCTGGTGGCGGGGACCGAGCGCGGCATCTCGGCGGTCGCGCTGGGCAACGCCGAGGCGGGTCTCGAAGCGGCGCTTTACCTGGAGTTTCCCGGGGCCGAAATCCAGCGCGACGACGACCGGCTGCGGCAATGGACGGGCGCGTTGGTGCGGCAACTGGAAGGCCAGGAACCGTCGGCGGAACTGCCGCTCGACGTGCGGGCGACGGGCTTCCAGCGGCGGGTGTGGGAGGAACTGCGGAAGATCCCCTGGGGCCAGACGCGGACCTATGGCGAGGTCGCGCGCGCACTGGGGCAGCCCACGGCGGCGCGGGCGGTGGCTCGCGCCTGCGCGACGAATCCGGCCGCGCTGGCGATCCCGTGCCACCGCGTGGTGCCGGCCGGCGGCGGGGTGGGCGGGTATCGCTGGGGGGCGGCGCGGAAAGCCCGTCTGCTGGAAGCGGAGGCCGCGTGTTCGCCCAAAGGCTGAAAGTGACGCTGGTGGCGGGAGGGGTCGAGATTCCGGCGCCGAAGGCGTGGCTCGATCAGTTCTTCATGCGGGACTTCACGGGGGTCGAGCGCGTTCGACGAGACGCTGGTGGCGGGCGAAGGGGAGTTGGAGGCGGGCTTCGGGGTCGAGGCCAGCGAGGCGAGGTCCCAGTTCGAGAAATGGCTGCGGGGACGCAAAATGATCGCGCCGGAGGTGAGGGTGCGATGAGCCTGACGGGCCGGCCGGCCGAAGGGAGGCGGAAACGCCTGCCCCACGGGGCGTGCTAGTATAGGCTCTTTTGATGGGTCCGGAAAACCATGGCCGGGTCTCGCCCCTGGTCTGCAGAGCGCTGGCCGGAATCGAGGCTGGGGTGCTGGGCGGGGCGGCCATGTTCGGCTGGCTGGCCGTCAGCTCGCTGGTGGACTTGCGTTCCATCTGGACGGCGCCGAACCTGCTTGGTTCGACACTGAGTGGACAGCCGGCCCTTGAGCGGGGTTTCGGCTGGACCGCAGTCTTGGGTCTGGGCCTGCACTTCGGGGTCTCGGGCCTGGTCGGGATGACATTCGGCCTGCTGGTGGGTAACGCCCGGAGGCGCGTTCGTGTCACCTTGCTGGGTGTGCTCACGGGGCTGGTCTGGTACTACTTTTCCGAGGCTCTGTTCTTGAGGAAGCTGGGAGTCTTCGCCGCGCTGTACGGTCCGCCGCGGACCCTGTTGCTCGCGCACCTGACGTATGGGCTGGTGCTGGGCTGGTTTCCCAGCAGACTGGAATCGGCGACACGATCCTTCCTCGGGGAAGGGGCTCCCGCAGAGATGCGTGAAACGGACGCGGCCCCGGGCGCCGTCGAATAGAGAGCGCCGGTTCGAGCGGTTCGCAGAATCCGAAGTGCTAGAATAAATGATTCAATCTGCGCAGGATGGCGACCATCGGGTGAAACGCCGGACGCTGGCGTCACGTCTGAATAGGCGCGCAGAGTGGAGAGGAACTGAGTCCGCATGAGGTTTGACAGGCCCGACGGGTGCCTGTGGGTACTCTTCGTTTGCGCATGCTGCCTGACTGCCCAGGCGCAGTCGCAGCCGTCTCCGCCCCAGCCCCCCACCCAGCAGCAACAACAGCAGCCGAGTCCTTTTGAGTCGGTGCCTCAGGCGCCCGAGAAAGCGCCCGCGCCGGAGGGTCAGAAAGCGCCGTTTGAAGCGCCAAAGGCGGCCCCAACCCCGGCCCCCAACCTCGACGTGATCGAAGCCATCGAGTTCCGCGGCGCTCGCCGCGTCCCACAAGACACGCTCAAGGCGATGATCTTCAGCAGAAAGGGCGACCGCTACGATCCGGAGGCCCTGCGCCGCGACTTCATGGCGCTGTGGAACACGGGCCGCTTCGACGATATCCGGATCGAGACCGAAGCCGGGCACGACGGGAACGATCGTGCGGTTCGTGCTGGTGGAGCGGCAGGTGATCCGCTCGATCAAGTACGAGGGCATGAAGTCGATCACCCTGTCGGAAATGCTGGACCGGTACAAAGAGCGCAAGGTGGGGCTCACGGTGGAGTCCCAGTACGATCCCAACAAGATCCAGCACGCCGGGGTGGTGATCAAGGAGTACCTGGCCGAGCGCGGCCGGCAGTACGCGGAGGTGGTACCGGAACTGCGCCAGATCCCGCCTTCGTCGCTCGAACTCACCTTCCAGGTGAACGAAGGCGCCAAGGTGAAGGTGGGCGATGATCGACGTATCAAGGGAACAAGGCGTTCACCACGCGCCAGGTGATCGCGCGCGATGAAGAATCTGCGGCCGATCGGGATTCCCCACTCGATCCTGTTCGAGAACCTGTTCGCCAAGACGTACGACCTGGCCAAGCTGGAAGAGGACAAGGCGCGCATCCAGGACTTCTACCAGACGCACGGCTATTTCGCGGCCCGCGTGCTGGACCAGAAGGTGAACCTGCGCAACACGGCCGCCGGGAGGTTCCGGATCCCGTTCCTGTACAAGCCCAAGCCGGGGATCGACGCCGACATCATGCTGCCCATGGAAGAGGGCCGGCTCTACCATCTGCGCAACGTGAACTACGTGGGCGTGAAGCTGTTCCGCGTGCCGGAAAGCCTGACGGGACCGATGTTCAGGATGAAGCAGGGCGACGTGTTCTCGACCGAGAAACTGCGCAAGGGCATGGAGAGCACTGCGCGATCTGTATGGCAGCTTCGGCTACATCGACTTCGTGCCCGAACCGCTTCCGGAGATCGGTGCCGCGGCACGGACCAGATCGACCTGACCATCAAGGCCGACGAGGGCAAGCAGTTCTACGTGCGCCGCATCGATTTCCAGGGCAACACCACGACGCGCGACAAAGTGATCCGCCGCGAGCTGCTGATCGACGAAGGCGATCTGTTCAACGCCAAGATGTGGGAGATCGAGCATTCTGCGCCTGAACCAGCTGGGTTATTTCGAGGCGCTCAAGAAAGAGGAGGCGGCGCAGATCACGCGCAACCCGCAGTCGAACACGGTGGATATCACGCTCAAGGTGAAGGAGCGCGGCAAGAACACCATCGGGCTGACGGGAGGCGTGTCGGGCATCGCGGGCAGCTTCATCGGGGCTCAATTACTCGACCAATAACTTCCTGGGCCTGGGCGAGACGCTTTCCATCGAGTCGCAGTTGGGAACGCGCATCCGGAACGTGACGTTCGGCTTCACGGAGCCGTATTTCCTGGATCGGCCGATCCAGACGGGCTTCACGGTCTTCATCCAGCGGTTCAACTACGATCAGGGCCGGGAGTCGTCGATCCTGTACGGACAGAACCTGATTCCGCTGTATCAGCAGATCGGGACGCAGAACCTGCTGAACTACACCTCGGACACGCGCGGTTTTACGGTATTCGCGAGTTATCCTCTGCGCAGCGAGTTTCGCGCGGGTGGGTCTGAGCTACGGGTACAGCATGAGCGCCTACACGCCCCTCACCACGGCGGCGACGACGTATTTCGACTATTCCACGTTCGCAGGCACGCTGAGCGGACCGAACCAGTTGACGGGAATCCGGACGAGCCAGATCACGCCCTCGTTCACCTACAACTCGGTGGACCATCCGATCACGCCGACGCACGGGCACAGCTTCTCGGCCTCGATCGGGTTCGCGAGCAGCGCCCTGGGCGGCAACGTGAACACGCTCCAGCCGTCTCTGTCGTTCAGCTACTTCCACCCGGCCCTGAAGAAAGGGCACGTGGTCGGGATGCGTCTGATGGGCACGATGATCACGGGGTACGGCGGCAAATCGGCGCCGCCTTTCAACCGCTTCTACATCGGCGGCGAGCAGGACGTACGCGGGTTCGAAATCTGGGGCATCAGCCCCGATCGCGTTCATCCCGAGTTCGGCGAGGAGTCAACGTACTGAACGCCGACGGCTCCCAGCGGATGCAAGCGGGATACGATTCGAGCGGCAAGGCGACGTTGGTGCCGGCCACCATGACGATCCCGATCTACCAGGCGATCGCGATCGGCGGCGATACGCAAGCCATCAGCAACTTCGAGTACCGCATTCCGATTTTCGGCCCGGTGACGCTGGCCGCCTTCTTCGACGCCGGATGGGATCGGGTGACCGATGCCTTGCGCAACTGACCGATAAGCGACTCGCGCCTGCAGCAGTTGCAGCAAGAGTTCCCCACGGCGGGGTTCACGAACGAGATCCGCATCGCACCCGGGACCCAACGGGTAAGGACCTCGACCGGCCTGGAATTGCAGGTGATCATGCCGGTGGTCAATGCACCGTTCCGAATCTACTACGCATACAACCCCACGATCTACAATGGGTGGGTCCAGCAACCGATCGTGGTGGACCGTTCGATGTTAGGGAACACGGCCACCTTCCTAACGCGCTGGCGACGATAGGCCAGGGATACAACTACCCGGACCGGCGGACCATGTTCCGCTTCACCATCGGGCGGACATTTTAGTGTCGGGCCGTTTGTTGTCGAGCCGTGGGAATGCCGCGGACGCCATGGCGCGCCGCGCGGAAGGCAATTTGGCCGCTGTGCTAACATCAAGACTTTGAAGGAGCCGATTTCGGTGACGAAAAGCGTGTTTCGAGCGCCCCTGCTGGCGCTGGGTTTCGGAGTTCTGGCCTTGGGCCAGGCAAGCGCGCCACCCACCAAGGTGGGCATCATCCATATTCAGCAAGCGATCGCCCAAACCCGGGACGGGCAGAAGGCCATCAGCGAGCTCAGCTCCAAGTACGAGCCGAAGAAGAAGGAGCTGGATCAGAAGCAGGCCGAGGTGCAGCAGCTCGAACAGCAGTACCGCACGGGCACCAACACAATGTCGGACGAGGCGCGGCAGAAGCTGATGCGGGACATCGACCAGCGCCGCAAACAATTGCAGCGAGACACCGACGACGCGCAGGCGGAACTGCAGCAGGACCAGGACCGCGTGCTCCAGGAGCTGGGGCCAGAAGATCATGGTGGTTGCTGGACCGGTACGCCAGCGAGCACGGCTATGCGCTGATCCTGGACGTAAGCTCTCCGCAGACGCCGGTTTTGTTCGCCTCGAACTCGATCGACATCACGCGCGACATCGTCAGCTTGTACGATTCGGGCGCCGGGAGTGCCGCTCCGGCGGCTGGCGCTCCGACCGCCAGGCCGCCCGCGCCCGCTGCCAAGCCGGCTGCGTCAGCCGCACCTGCGAAGTAGCGGCCTGGGCATGCGGAAGCGCACGGCCCGCGGGCTGGAGACCGTTCGCCTGCGCGCAGTTCGGTGCGGGGTAGCGCCGGCTTCGGCTGAGCGGGGGGCTTCAGCCCTTGTACTTCCGCCAGAGCAGGTACCCGATCATGGTCTTTCCGTCGACGATCCTGCCCGACTGGATCATGCGGTCGAGTTCCCTGGCGGTGAACCAGCGACATTCGATGCGCTCGTCCTCCATGGGAGTGGCCCGTCCGGGGATGAGACCGGTGGCCAGGTAGATGGTCATGGTCTCCGCGACGTAGCCGGGGCTGGCATAGAAAGCGACCAGCTTGCGCCACGTACGCGCGCGGTAGCCGGTCTCTTCGACCAGTTCGCGCCGAGCCGCGGCCAGGACGGTTTCGCCCTCGTCCACGCGCCCGGCCGGCAGCTCCCACAGCGAGGCGCCCGCAGCCAGGCGGAACTGCCGGACCAGCAGGCACGCGGCCCTTGGCGTCCACCGGCATCATCACCGCCGAAGGACCGTGGCGGACGATGGCGCGCTTGATGCGCAGGCCGCCGGGCTCCAGGGCCTCCTCCTCGTTTACCGAGAAGATCGAGTTCCTGTAACGGGTTCGCGACGAGAGGAGCCTCATCAGTCCGCCTTGACGATGGAGACCTTGCCGAAGGTCTCGAGCTGGCTGGAGATCTTGGATGCGTCGCCCACGGCCACCAGCGCGGCGGCATCGGGACTGATGTACTTGGCCGCCACGGCGCGGATCGAGGGCGCATCGACGGCCCGCACCCGCGCGGTGTACTTCTCGAGGTAATCCAGAGGCAGGCCCAGCAGCCTGGTGGCCGCGAGCTGGCTCGCCAGGCCGTCCTGGGTTTCGAGCCGGATGACAAAGACGCCGCTGAGGTAGTTCTTGGCCGTGGCGAGACTCGGCGGCGGAGACGTCCTGGGTGGCGATCTCGCGCATCTCGGCGAGCAGCGCCTGGATGGCGGGAGCGAGCACCTCGTTGCGCACCTGCGTGGCGACGGCGAAGGTGCCGGAATCCTTGAGCGGCATGGCCGCGCTATGCACGTCGTAGGCGTATCCCATCTTCTCGCGCACGTTGGCGAAGATGCGGGAACTGGCGCCGCCGCCGAGGATGGTGTTGGCTACCAGCAGCGGGAAGTAATCGGCGTCGTTGCGGGTCACGGCCAGCCGGCCGATGCGGAGATCGGCCTGCACGGAGCCCGGCCGGTCCACCAGCGTCACCGACTTGCCGGGCGCCGGGAACTTCGCCGCGGGATCCGCGGGCGTCTCCGTGCGCGCCCAGTCGCCGAACCGCGCCTGGACCAGATCGAGCGACTGCTTGCGCTCCGGAAGCGCGCCGAGCAGAACGAGCACCGCGTTGGCCGGAGCCAGGTAGCGGTCGCGGAAGCCGGCCAGCGCGGCGCGGTCCAACTTGTCGATCGATTCGGGCGTGGGGTCTTGCCGCGAGTAGGGGTGCGGGCTGAAGACGATTTCGGAGAACTTCTCGTCCGCCAGGAACCCGGCGTCGGCGCGCTGTGCCAGCAGTTCCTGCTTGCGGTTCTGCTTGCGGAGAGCCACCTCGTCCTCGGGGAAGCTGGCGTGGCGCGCCACGTCCGCCATGAGGTCGAGCATGTGCGGCAGGTTCTCGGAAAGGGCGCTCGCGGCCAGCAGCAGCGAATCCGCAGAGGAGTCGGCGTGCAGGCTGCCGCCGATCGAGGCGGCCTCCTCGGCGATCTGCCGCGCGGTGCGATGGGTGGTGCCCTCGGTGAGCAGCGCGCCCGCGGTCTCGGAAAGGCCGCGCAGGTCGGCCGGGTCGTATTTCGCGCCGGCCTGGAAGCCCAGGCGCGCGGTCACGATGGGGAAACGCTTGTCTTCGACCAGCAGCACCGTGAGGCCGTTGGGGAGCCGGGTCTCGAAAACAGGTGGCAGCTTGAAAACCGGCAAATCGGGAGTCTGAGGGGGCTTCGTTCTATCCATGGTCTGACCTTGCACCTGCGCCATCAGCATCGTCGCGCCCGCAGCCAGCAGGAGACCGCGCATATCAGTTCTCCCCGCCGGCGGTAGAGGCATCGCCGGCCGGCACGATGTCGAGCACGGTCCGCTTCTCCGGATCGATGTACTTCTTCGCCACGGCCCGGATCTGGGCCGGCGTCACGGCCAGAAACTCGTCCATCTCCGTGTTGATGTAGTCGGGGTTGCCGTCCAGGAGCTCGAACTTCCCGAGGAGCGCGGCGCGGTTGTGGGAGCTCTGGAGCTGCCGCATACGCGAGGAGCGGAAATACGTCCGGGCGCGGTCCAGTTCCTTCGGATCGACGCCGTCCTGAACGATCTTGCCGATCTCTTCTTCCACCTGAGCCACAATCTGGCCACCCGTGAAGGAGGGATTGTAGAGCAGCATCATGGCGTACTGGCCGGGGTCCATGTAATCGCTGGCGCCGGCGAACGGCCAGCCAAGGTTGGCCTCGTACTGGATGACCGACTTCTTCCCTTTGACCAGGTTCTGCTGGAAGCGCGAGCTCTCGCCACCGGTGAGCAGTATGTCGAGCATGACCAGCGCGTTGTAATCGGGCGTGCGCCGGCCGGGGCCGGGATAGCCGATGATCACGGCGGGAACGCGGGCCAGTTTGTCCTTGTAGAGCTCGGCTCGCGGGGCGGCTTGCGGGGGCTCGGTCATATCGGGGACGGTGGGCAGCGGCTTGGCGGGCATGTCCCCGAAATACGCGTCCACCAGCTTTTTTGCGTCGTCCACCTGGATGTCGCCGCAGATCACAAGGACGGCGTTGTTGGGCACGTAGTGACCGTGAAAGAAGCGGGCCACATCCTCGACGTTCGAGGCGTTCAGGTCCTCGAACGACCCGATCAGGGAGTGCGAGTTCTGCCAGTTGCGGTAGGAGATCTCGGGCCAGCGATCGACGATGGCGGTGTTGTAAGGCTGGTTGTCGAACGACAGCCGCCGCTCCTGTTTCACGGCCTCTTTCTGGTTGTCGAGGTTCTCCTTGTTGATGGCCAGGGCGCGCATGCGATCCGATTCCAGCCACAAGCCGACCGCCAGCTTGTTCGACGGCAAGACCTCGAAGTAGTCCGTGTAGTCGGGGTGGGTGGAGCCGTTGAGCGAGCCGCCGTTGGATTCGACCAGCCTGAAGTGCGTGCCCTTGGGCGCGTTCTCGGAGCCCTGGAACATCATGTGTTCGAAGAGGTGTGCGAAGCCGGTGCGGCCCTTCTCCTCGACCCGGGCGCCCACGCCGTAGACGATGTAGACCGTGACGACCGGCACGGAACTGTCGGGCGCCAGGATCACGCGCAGCCCGTTTTTCAGCTTGTACTTTTCCATGGGGATGCGGAACCCGGCCGCACCAGAGACGGCGGCCGCCACACACAGGGCAGCCAGACAGAAGAAGAGAATTCTCATAGCGTTTGGAAGATGACCGCAAGCCGACGGCCGTCCCTACCGGCGCGAGCAGTTGCTGGAACTCCTTTAATGGTAGCGTATTGATCACGTCGGACGCTTCGAGCCAGCCGCGCCGCGCCATGGTGACGCCGTAGCGCATGTTGAGCAGGTGCTTGGGGTGGTGAGCGTCGGTGGAGATCACGAAGCGGACGCCGCAGGCCTTGGCCTGCCGCAGCAAAGTGTCGTGCAGGTCCAGGCGCTCCGGGCTGGCGTTGATCTCCATCCAGACGCCGCGGCGGGCGGCCTCCGTGGCCACTGCGGCCGAAATCGAAGGGAAAGGCATCGCGCACCAGCAGCAGGCGTCCGGTGGGGTGGCCGAGGGCGCGGATGTGCGGGCACTCGAGCGCGCGCAGCAGGCGGTCGGTCATCTCCGCCGCCTCCTGGTTCATGTAGCTGTGGACGCTGCCGATGACGAAATCGAGCTCCGCCAGGGCGTCGCCGGTCAGGTCCATCGTGCCATCGCGGCGGATGTCGCACTCAATCCCCGAAAACACGCGCAGGCCGAGCCCGCTCTGGTCCATCTCGCGCACGCTGCGGGCGAAAGCGACCACGCGGGCCTCATCGAGGCCGTTGGCCATGGCGAGGGCCTGGGAGTGGTCGGTGACGGCGATGTACTGGTAGCCGAGCGCGCGCGCCGCGGCGGCCATCTCCTCCAGCGAGGCGCGGCCGTCGGTCTCCGTGGTGTGCATGTGCAGGTCGCCGCGGATGTCGGAGGGCTCGACAAGGTGCGGCAGGCGGCCCTCGGCCGCGGCATCGATCTCCCCCTGGTTCTCGCGCAACTCGGGAGGAATCCAGGCCAGGCCGAGCTTCTCGTAAACCGACTCCTCGGTCCCGCCGGCCGCCTTGGCCTCGCCTACGAGCTGGAACAGGCCGTATTCATTGAGCGTGTAGCCCATCTTGAGGCAGCGGCCGCGCAGGGCGATATTGTGCTCCTTGCTGCCGGTGAAGTACATGAGCGCCGCGCCGAAGCTCTCGGCGGGCAGCGCGCGCACGTCTATCTGGATCGATTGGAGCCCAACTTTAGCGCTGGCCTTGTTGGGGCCTTTTCCGAGGACCTCGCCGACGCGCGGATACGCCACGAACCGGTCGAGCGCGGCTTCAGGAGCCGGGCCGGTGACCAGCAGGTCGAGATCGCCCACCGTCTCCTTGCCGCGGCGCAGGCTGCCGGCGGGCGTCACCTTGTCCACTCCCGGGGTCGCGGCGAGATAGGCCACCAGCTCGGTGGCGAGCTCGTCCGCCAAACTCAGCAGGAAGCGGCCGCTGCTCCGGCGGTATTGGGCGATCGAGCGCAGCACCTTCTCTTCGAGCCTGGCGCCCAGGCGAGGCAGCAGGCGCAGCTTCTGCTCCTGGCAGATGCGCTCCAGGTCGTCGATGGTGCTGACGCGGTAGTGCTCCCAGAGGAGCGCGATGGTCTTGGGACCCAGGCCCTGGATCTTCAGAAGCTCGAGCGCGGTGGGCGGGTACTTGGCGATGAGCAGGTCGCGGCGATCGAACGATCCGCGCTTGAGGATCTCCTCGATGGCGCCGGCCAGCCCTTTGCCGATGCCGGGGATGGCGGTGAGCTTGCCTTCCCTGGCGATGTCCTCGATGCGCTCGGGGTGGCTCTCAATAACGGAAGCGCCGTTGCGATAACTGCGGATGCGGAACGGGTCCTCGGCGGCGATCTCCATCAGATCCGCGGTCTCGGAGAGCAGGCGCGCGATGTCCCGATTCTCCATGGTTCGATTCTCGCACGGGGCGCTGCGGCAGCCGTACCTGACTCAGACGGCCTAAGAGATCTATGCCACCCGCACCCGCGACGGTCCGCCCCCTCTTCGGCCCCTCGAATTTTGTGTGCGCTTCTCCAAAATCGTGCTACCGTAGTGTGGCCGTAAAACTGGCGGAGTGACACCGCCAATGGAGGGGAAGATGCCCGGCATGGTGAGAGAGGTCCTCGCGCCCGCGAAAACAGAGCATTACCTGGGGCAGATCGTGAGCAAGATCCACGAGGTCCGGCAGGGGCTCTCGGCCAGGCGGGCAGCCGAGTTCGTCCAGCGCCCCGAGGAACCCCTGGACTTCGGCGACTGGTGTCAGAAGAGCCACGACGAGTGGCTTTTCGTGAACCAGAACCGGCTCGAGACGGCGCTGCTGCGCGAGCTCGAAGCGGCCCTGCGGCGTCTCGACCGAGGCACTTTCGGCATCTGCGAGGGCTGCGGGGAGGCTATCTCGGAAAAGCGGCTGGAGGCCGTCCCGTGGGCCAAGTTCTGCATCCCGTGCTACGAGCGGGCGCGGCGCGCGGAAGAGGGGTAGGACCGCCCGAGGACCGGGCCGGCTCGCCGGCAGCCAAAGGCCGGGTCAAGAACCGGCGGTCAGCGGGGCGGCGCAAAGTCCGAGCGGCCAGGCGCGTCGCGCCAAGTCAGAAATAGCTCAAGCTGTCAAAGCCGGCAAACCGCTCGCGGGAGACGCCGGCGTCCTGCGAGACTCTGCGAGAAAGCCGGCCGGGCGGACTACCCATTGGTACCAGGACTTCCGTGGCCCCTCACTGGACCGTACCGCTGGAACCTGCCCGCCCCGGGCGAGATCGAAAATACACTCCCGGCACGGTGATCGGGCGTATATTCTATGGTGGCCTGGAAGCCAGGAAGGGATCCCGGTCATGTGTCAACTACCGCGTCGGGCTCGCGCGCCGTTCCTCTCAGGCGAGTCCAGTTCCCTTACAACAACCCTCCGGGGGTGCTGAAATGACGACTCTATCGCGTGCGGCCCTCGCCGCCGTTTTCTTGTTCTCGCCCGTGCTCAGCCGGGCGCAGCCGGCAAAGCCGATCCAGAGAGACGCCCTCTATGGAGCCCTGCGCCTGTGCAGTCCCGGCGCGAATGAACTGGTCCGCAACATTCAGGCCGCCGGCGTGGACTTCCGATTGACCGCCGAGGACGAGCGGGCCCTCGCCGGTCTGAAGGCGGACCCTGGAGTGCTGGAAGCGATCCGCGCCAACTATCGCGGTCCGGATGCAGGGATGCCGCTGCCGGATGGTCCTCCGTTGACGATCGCCGAAACGACCAACCTGCTGCGAACGCGGCTGGATGGAGCCTGGATCGCCTCGCTCGTCCAGAAACGTGGCGTGGACTTCACCGTGACGCCCGAAGTCGCGCGCTCCCTGGTTGCCGCGGGCGGCTCGCACGAACTGGTCGGCATGATGGTGCTGAACCACACGGAACCCGCGCTTTCCGCCGCCTCGGTTGGGGCCGGTCCGCACCTCGGGCCGGTGCATCTCAGTCGCGACGAACTGGCGCGCAAGCTACGCCGCCGGGTGGCGCCGGAGTTTCCGTTACAGGCCAGAAGGCTGGCTCTGTATGGCTCCGTCGTGCTGGAGGTTCAGCTCGACCAAGCGGGCGATTGGAAGGCCTTCGGCAAGACCAACGGCCATCCGGTCCTGGTGGACGCCGCCAAGAACGCAGTCCGCCGCTGGCAGTGGGAGCCGACGCTGATCGACAGGATTCCAGCGGAGGTCAATGGCGAAGTGGTAGTCGAGTTCACGAGATGAGAACCGGGTCCGGCCGCCGTGTCACAATGGATGGCCATGAGGGCACTTTTCATCGGCGGAACCGGAATCATCAGCACCGCGTGCACGCGCTTTGGCGGCCGAGCGCGGCATTGATCTCACGCTCGTGACCCGCGGGCGGCACGCGGCGAACGTTCCGCCCGGGGTCAAGACGCTCACCCTGGATATTGACGACCCCTCGGCCGCGGCTGCGCTGGCGGGCGCGTCGTTCGACGCCGTGGTCGATTGGACCGCCTATGTGCCGGCGCACATCGAGCGCGATCTGAGGCTGTTCGGCGGACGCACGCGGCAATACATCTTCATCAGCTCCGCCAGCGCGTATCAGAAGCCGCCCACGCACTACCTGATCACCGAGTCCACGCCGCTGGCGAATCCCTACTGGCAGTACTCCCGCGACAAGATCGCCTGCGAGGAGCGCCTCATGCGGGCGCTATCGCGAAGAGGGCTTCCCAGTCACCATCGTGCGCCCGTCGCTGACTTATGGCGAGACGCAGATCACTCTGGCCGTCAACAGTTGGGCCAAGTCCTACACTGTCGTGGACCGCATGCGGCGCGGAAAGAAGGTCATCGTGCCGGGCGACGGCTCGTCGCTGTGGGTCATCACGCACAACACCGATTTCGCCAAAGGGCTGGTGGGGTTGCTGGGGCAGCGAGCAGGCCATCGGGCACGCCTTCCACATCACCGGCGACGAGGTCGATGTGCTGGGACCAGTGCTATCGCATCGTGGCCGAGGCCGCCGGCGTCGAGCCGCGCCTGGTGCACATCGCCATCCGACTTCATCGCCGCGTGCCTGCCCGACGCGCTGGGCGGCCTGACCGGCGACAAGGCCGTCAGCGTGGTCTTCGACAACACCAAGATCAAGCGCTTCGTTCCCGGACTATTGCGCGACCGTGCCGTTCGCGCAGGGCATCCGCCGCACGCTGGCCTGGTTCGACGCCGACCCCGCGCGGCAAGCAGATCGACGCCGAGGCCAACGCCGCCTGGGACAAGCTGATCGACGCCTACGAACACGGCACCCGAGCGGCACGGGATCGCTTTCAGGGCTGACCGCGGTAGCTCTCCGGCGGGCCGAGGTAGCTTGGCTTCACGCCGCCCAGGTCCACCACCAGTTTCTCCAGCACCACGCCGGGATCGACCATCCAGAACTTCAGCGTGTGGAAGCCCGTTCCGGCCAGCGTGTGCCTCGTTCGGACTTTGCGTACGTTGTCTTTGACCGAGGTCGCCCAGTCGGCTTGCGAATCGTTCGCCAGCGCGTCCACGATCTGCGGCGGCTGGTCGTCGAAGGAAATCGCGAAGCGGAGCCCGCGCCCAGGAACGAAATTCGAGCGTCGGCGCGAGGATCGCTTCGACTTCCACCTGCTGCGGTTGAACAGGTACATCCGGTACTCGAGGCAAGGAGAGTCCCGGGCGGCCTGACGCTCGGTGCGGTCACCGGGAAGACACTCATGGCCGAGAGCGTCCGGCCGTAGTCGGGAATCTTCTCCCAGCGCGCCGCCGCTGCGTCGACCTTGCGCGTGTAGTGCTCCGCTTCGATAGAGACGAGGCCGTCCGCTTCGACGAAGCCCTTGAGTCCGTCTCTCGGGCTGCCGCGGGTTGAACAAATTCACGTTCACTGATCTGGCGCCGCTCCGGAGATGTCACGTAGCCGCTGGCCGAACCCGGCGGCGCTTTGCTCCAGTCAATGCTCACCCAGAGCCGTTCTTCTTTGTCGACGCGGCCGTGCGAGGCGCTCAACACGATCCAAGGAGCGCTGGCCACGGCGGAGAACTCGAACTGCGCCCGGCCGCGGTTGAAGACGTCGATATGGCGGCGCTGCCGGTTGAACGCGTCGAAGCGGCAGACGGGCCCCGGCGCCGGAGACGCCCATCGAACTCGCGGCCACGCTCCGGGAAGGGCAGTCGATCTCCTTGACGGCGGGCATGGTGTTCTTGGGCGGCTCCTGCCAGTAGGTGTAGCCGATGTGCGTCTGGTCCATCATGTGGCTCCACTTACCGTGGGCGAGCGTGTGGTTGTAGAACGGCGACAGGTCGGCGTCGGCCTGAAACAGCGCCCGCGTTCGCGCCGCCCAGTCGTTCGTCGCGGCGCGGCCCTGCTCGGCGTACAGCCGGTTCTTGCCGCGGCGACGTAGAGCTCGGTGACTTGGGCGGCGGCCTTGGCCGGATGGAGCACGAGCTCGAAGAAGGCATCGCGGGCATTCTCGGGCAGGCTCGCGGCGATCCGCTCCGCCTCGGCGACGATGCGATCGAACTCGGCCACCACGCGGTCCGCCTCATGGTAGTCAAGCAGGCTGTAAGTCGAGGGCTCCAGCAGCTCCGGCTTGCGGCGGCCGTTGTACTTCAGCGTACGCTGGAGACGATGTCGGCGATCTCGGCGCGTGCGTCGGGACCGAACTCCCGCTCGGCCCAGAGCCGCGTGTATTCCGCCAGCGCTCCTTGGGCCAGCGCGGCGGGATCCCACGCCAGGTCAGGAAGAACTCCGATGGGGAATTCCATCGGCTTCAGGTCGCCCACATTCACGATCCAGATGCGGTCGGCGCCGTACTGCCAGGCCAGGTTCATCTGCTCCCAGACCTTGGGGATCGGGTTGGTGTCGATCCACTTGTAGTTGCGCGGATCGCCGACGTAGTCGAAGTGGTAGTAGATACCCGCGCCGCCGCTGCGCTTGCCGCTCCTCGGCAGTCGGCAGGCGGCGGATGTTGCCCCAGTTATCGTCGCACCACAGCAGCGTCACGTCGTCGGGAACGCGCATGCCCTTCTCGTAGTACTCCTGGACCTCCTTGTAGAGCGCCCAGTCCTGCGGAACCTTCGTGACATCGGGATTGACTTCGGCGGCGATGATCTTCCGCTGGTCGGCCACGATCCGTTCGAGCAGCGCCGTGTTGGCGCTCGCCGACATCGGCATGTCGCCGTCGCCGCGCATGCCGAGGGTGACAATGCTCTCGTAATTCCTTGTTGCGGCGCACGCCCTCCTCCCAGAAGGCGCGCAGGACCTCGGCGTTGCGTGGTGTAGTCCCAGGGCCCTGTGCCGTGCCGCTTCCACTCCTGCTGGGCGCGCAGCATCGGCTCGTGATGCGAGGTGCCCATCACGATGCCGTATTCGTCGGCCAGCTTGGGATTGAGCGGGTCGTCCTCGTTGAAGGCGTTGTTCCACATCGCCGGCCAGAGGTAGTTCGCCTTCAGCCGCAGCAGTAAGCTCGAACACCTTCTCGTAGAACTCGTGGTTGTAGCTGCCGTACTTCTCCTTCGCCCAGCCGGTCAGCGCCGGCGCTTCGTCGTTCAGGAAGATGCCGCGGTACTTCACGGCCGGCGGCCCTGCGACGTAGCGCCCGGCCTTCACATAGAGCGCGTCGCGATGCCGCACGGGCACGTCGGCCCACCAGTACCACGGCGAGACGCCAATCTGCTCGGAGAGATCGTAGATGCCGTAGATGGTGCCGCGCTTGTCGCTGCCCGCGATCACCAGCGCGCTGGCGACGCCGGGCAGGGCTGCGGCACGACCTGGATCAGGAACGATTCCCACTTGCCGGCGATGCCGGCCGGCGTCGATCTTGCCCTCGCGCACCAGTCCGTCGATGACGCGGCTCTTCCCGAGCGTCCCGATCAGGATAGCGTTCGCTCCAAGAGCGGCGGCGTCGTGCAACAGCGGCAGGCTTCGATCCCGTGACCCGTTCGACGTCGTCCTGCAGATCGCCCGCCGCCCGGACGACGCCCCAGTGGTCGTCCGCATCGACGTAGACGGAAGCACCGGCGATGGCAAAGCTGCCCGGGCTTGCACCGTCCGTCACGTACCGAGGCTGGCCGACCGAAAACGCAGCCGGAGCGCAGGTGAGAATGGCAAGAGCAGCCAGCGCCAGGCTGCCGGACGGTGAGGTTCTCATTTGTTCGATGCTCCAACCATATTAGAATTCAAAGGCAGCCATGACACAACCCACTCAGCACCGGTCCGCGGCTGCGAGCCAGCGGACCCCGGCTCGCTCACGCGCCCGATTCGGGGCCGGACTCGCCCTCGCACTCCTTTCTGCCACCGCCCTTCCCGGCCTGGACCTCAAGATGACCGATAAGGAGTACCTGGACGCACCCGGCCTCAGCGTGGTCCTCTACCACAACGTCTTCCACGGCACCTTCGGCGACCAGAAGATGAGCGCGCTTGAGCTCATTCTCCACGACAACCGCATCGCCACCAACGGCGACATCCGCCTTCTACCCACCCCGGAGCAGTGGGATCCCGGGCCGGTCTTCGCGCGGCGCGTGTCCGACAAAAGCAGCCGGCGCCTGACGGCCTTCTGCTCGTATCCCGATCGCGGTCTCAGCTACCGCCTGGAGGTCACGGCCGAAGAGGACGGCATGCGCGTAGCGGTTCACCTCGACAAGCCCCTGCCGGAGGCGCTGCGTGGGTCAGGCCGGCTTCAATCTCGAGTTCCTTCCCTCGGCCTATTTTGGCAAGTCGTACCTCCTCGACCGCGATTTCGGCGTCTTCCCGCGCCACCCTGGCGGGCCGATGGAGACGCCGACGGACCAGCCCCAGCCGCTGGCCTCCGGCAATACCATCACGCTCGCCCCGGAAGACCCGCGGTGCGGGTCGCCATCGCCTCGGAAGGCGTCCCGCTGGCGCTCTATGACGGCCGCAACCGCGCCCAGAACGGCTGGTTCGTGGTGCGCAGCCTCATCCCCGCCGGCCGCACGGAGAACGCGCTGGTGTGGCACATCCGGCCGAACGTGATTCCCGGCTGGGTGCGCCCGCCGGTCATCGCGCACAGCCAGGTGGGATACCACCCCGACGGCGAAAAGGTGGCGGTTTTGGAGCTCGATCCGCGCTTCGACGCGCCTGCTGCGGCGCGCGTCTTCAAGCTCAACGAACGGCGGCTACGAGAGAGTCTTCGAGGGGCCCGCGACGCCCTGGGGCAAGTGGCTGCGTTACGCCTACGCCCGGTTCGACTTCTCTGCCGTGCGCGAGCCCGGCCTCTACGTGATCGAATACGCCGGCGCAGCGCACGCGAGCCCTTCCGCATCGCCGCCGACGTCTACCGCGACCACGTCTGGCAGCCCAGCCTGGACACCTATCTCGCGGTCCAGATGGACCACGTCTCGGTGCGCGAAGCGTTATCGCGTCTGGCACGGCGCTTCGCATCTGGACGACGCCCGCCAGGCCCCCGTCGACCACAAGCACTTCGACGGCTACGCGCAGGGTCCCAGCACGGATTCGCCGTTCGAGCCCGGCCAGCACATCCCCGGCCTCAACCAGGGCGGCTGGTACGACGCCGGCGACTTCGACATCCGCACCGAGAGCCAGGACGCGGCCATCATCGACCTGGCCTGGGCCATCGAGACCTTCCACCTCGCCTGGGACGAGACCACGATCGACGAAAAGGCGCGCACGGTCGAGATCCGCCGGCCGGACGGCATCCCGGACGCGCTCCAGCAGGTCGAGCACGGCGTCTTGCAGGTGCTCGCGCAGTTCAAGGCGGTCGGCCACAGCATTCCGGGCATCATCGCGCCGAACTTGCGGCAATACACCCACCTGGGCGACGCGCGCCTCGGAGACCGACGGCAAGATCTACTCCGCGGCTGGGCGGCGGCGAGCGACGGCTTCCATTCGGCGATTCCCGACGACCGCTGGGCCTTCACCACGCGCACGACGCCGCTGCAGTATGCCTCCGCCGCCGCGCTCGCCGCCGCCAGCCGCGTGCTGCGCGGCGACGATGACGCACTCGCCGCCGAGTGCCTCGATACCGCCCAGCGCGTCTGGGCGGAGGAGCACAAAGGCCCGCCGTCGCTGTTCCGTTCCTTCAACACCACGGGCGGCGGAACTCGAGGGACGAGGAGATCAAGGCCGCGGTCGAGCTGCTGCTCGCGACCAACGGGGGACCGCTCTACCGCGCGCGTCTCGAGGAGCTGGCGCCGGACGATCCGGCGGCGCATCGGCGGCTGGGATGGGTCGCAGTGCGGGCGCTGCCCTTCATGGATGCCGACTTTCCGGGCCAGCTTGGGAGCCGCCGTCGCCGAATACAAGACGCGCCTGGACGCCGAGCTGGCGCAGAATCCGTTCGGCGTGCCCATGCCTGCGGGCGGCTGGGGCGGCGCCGGCGCCGTCGCCGGCTTCGCCAGCCGACATGTACTACCTGCACGCGGCGTATCCCCAGATCGTCGGGCCCGAATACACGCTGCGCGGCGCGTCGACTACCTGCTGGGGACGCACCCGGTCTCGAGCGTTCGTTAGGTCTCGAGCGTCGGCACGCGGTCCAAGCTGATCGCCTACGGCAACAACCGCGCCGACTACACGTTCATCCCGGGCGGCATGGTGCCGGGCGTTCGTGGTCGTCGAGCCCGGACTTCCCGGAGCCGAAGGACGACTGGCCGTTCCTGTGGTATCGAGAACGAATACGTGGTCCCGCGCCGTGACCCAGTTCATCCTGGCGGCGAATGCGGCCGACGCCCTGGTGAAATGAGGCCCCGCGCCGATAGGAAAAGCGGCACCACCGCGACGAAAAGTCCACTTCGTGCCTGGAGCTCGCGATGCGACTCAGTCTGGCCTTTTCCTTCGTCCTCGCGGCGGCGATTCCGCTCGTCGCTCAGAAGACCGCGCCCGCGCCTCCCGGCGCCAACAACTACTACCGCATGAAGAAAGTCCCGCCGTGGTCGATCAGACCGGGTTCGAGCGCCCCACGCGGGCCCTCAGCCTGCTGATCCCCAGCGACTGGCAGTTTCAGGGCAACGTCGGGTACAGCACCGCCATCGGCCGCCACGCGGACCTCGTCCGGCTCTCATTTCGCGCCACCAGCCCGGACAACCGCTTCGCCCTGGAAATGTTCCCCGGCCATCACTGGACGTGGTCGGACGACCCGGTCCAGTGCGGACATGCAAATGGTGGCGCAGCAATCCATGCGCTTCGGCCGGAAGGAGTGCGACATCATGCCACCCATGACGCCGGGGCGACTTCCTGCGGCGATGGCGGTTCCCAATGTCCGGGCGAACGCCCGGGTGGTGGCCATCGAGCCCATGCCAGGCCGCCCAGAAGCTTGAGGAGAAGGTGCGCGAGCAGGAGCAGACGGCCGCCGGCGTGGGGCTGCGCATGCGGATTCACGCCGAATCGGGCGCGCGCGCCTCCAGTACAACCTCTGACGGCCAGGCCGTCGAGGAGCGGATCACGGCGGTCACGTTTGCCGCCGCGACGCCGGGTCCTTCGTTCAACATGGCCACAGGGGAAATGGGGCAGAGGCTGTGTTACAACTGCGGGGGCTACCTGATCTTCGCCCTGCGCGCGCCCCAGGGCCAGTTGCAGGCGAAGGAGAAGTTCTTTGACCTGGTTCTCGCCACGGTGCAGCTTGACCCGGCCTGGGAAGGCCGCGTGACGCAGGTCCTCGTCAATATGCAGGCCGCGGACAGCAAGGGCGCCCGCGACCGTTCCGCGATCATCGCTCAGAACCAGAAGGACATCGGCAACATCATCAACCAGACCGACGAAAAACCGGCAGAAGGCGCAGGACGCCTCCGCGGCGCAGTTCAGCCAATACATACGCGGCGTGGAGACCTACAGGAACCCTCACACGGGCGAGACGGTCGAACTCAGCAACCAGTACGGCCACGCGTGGATGAACAACGCCAACGAGTACATCCTGACCGATTCGCCGGGGTTCGACCCAAACGTGGCTCTCAAGGGCAACTGGACCGCTCTGGAGCGGACGAAACCGTAGGGCCAGCAGCGCGCGTCACTTCAGGGTTGGGGGCGCAGG
The DNA here is from genome assembly GCA_963710565.1 of Bryobacterales bacterium. Taxonomy (GTDB): domain Bacteria; phylum Acidobacteriota; class Terriglobia; order Bryobacterales; family Bryobacteraceae; genus DASWZN01. The sequence goes on from CAVQAN010000007.1 coordinate 275,149, forward strand.
AGGCGGTCCTTGCGGTAGATCAGCGTCGAGGTGTTGTAGCTCGGCGATCTCGAAACCGTGGCCGTGCGTGATGGCGTCGGTAGGGCAGGCTTCCACGCAATAGCCGCAGAAGATGCAGCGGTTGTAGTCGATGTTGTAGACCTTGGCGTAGCGCTCGCCGCCGCTGATGCGCTCGCGTTCGGTGTTCTCGGCGGCCTCGATGTAGATGCAGTTGGCGGGGCAGGCCGCCGCGCACAGGAAGCACGCGACGCACTTCTCCATGCCCGTTCTCGTCGCGCTCGAGCACGTGGACGCCCCGGTAGCGCTCCTGGAACTTGGGCGGCTCGTCGGGATAGGTCTCCGTGACCGTCGGCGACATCATCTCCTTGAGGGTGACGCCCATGCCTTTGGCGATGGCCGCCGCCGAGCCCAGCACTTCTTCGATGTTCGGCATCCTCGCGACTCCTCCCGGGAGTCAGTTCTTCGAACCTCAACCCGGCCGGCTTTCCGGAACGCTTTCGCCCGGCCGAAACGGGGCCACGCCCACTCGCAGCCCGACCGCTTCGAGATCCCGCTTGGAGAACCCGCTCTCGGCTCATCGAAACGGCGCCGTCGGCCTCGATGAGGAACAGCGACGGCACGTTCGCGATGGCGAAGGCGTTGCTCACCGGGTAGCCGGCGGGGTCGTCCAGCAGGGTCATGAAAGTGACGCCGAAATCCCCGCAGAACTCCTCGTCGCGGCCGCCTCATCCTGCGAGATCCCGACGATCTGGACAGCGCCCGGAGGCCTGCCCTGGTGGAGGCGTTCGAGGAACGGAAACGTGTACTGGCACACCGGGCAGGACACCTTGAAGAACGCCAGCAGCGCGGGGCCGTTTGCCAGGATCTCGCCGAGCGAGTGCCTCGCCCCCCGAGGTCCGGCAACTGAAACTCGGGCGCCCGCGTCGCCCGCGGGGAGCATCCGCTTCTGGTTCCAGAAAGCCATACAACTCCAGCCTAGCGCGTGGCGGGCCCGCGTGCTCGAACGGGGCAGGAGGCCCGCCGCCAATATCCCCTGGCAGTCCGGTGGCCGGTGGCCGGCCTGCGCCGCGGGAGCGATACCCCGGCAGCCTACAGGCCCTTTTGCCCCATCTGTTCCTGAACGAAGCTGAGGATGTCGAAACGCTTGATCTCGCGGTCGGGGAAGAAACTGTTGACGGCGTCCTGCTCGTCGTTGAAGATCTCGAAGACGGTGGTGAGCTTGGTAAAGACCAGCAACTCGACGTTGCCGGCGGCTGAGGTTCTCGAGCTTCAGGCGGCCGCCCCGCTTGCGCAGCGAAGTGAAGCCCAGGACCAGGGCGCCCAGACCGGTGCTGTCGATGAAACTCCACGTCGCGCAGGTTCAGGATGACGTTGTTCATGCGGCGAGCCCGCCGAACGCATCCCGCAGTATCCCCGCCTCCTCGCCCACCGTGATGCGGCCTTTCAGGTCGAGGATGACGATACCTTCCCGTTCTCTCTGCTTGATTTCCAGGGCCATGGCACTCGGGGCAAAACGAACCGAGCGGCAGCGGCCCTGGCGAGGGCGTCAACTGGCTTTCGACTCCGTGTCTCGTCTCGGCGCCTCGATCATGTAGCCGATGCCGCGCACGGTGTGGATCAGCTTCTGCGGAAGCGGTCGTCGATCTTGCTGCGCAGGTGGCGGATGTAGACGTCGACGATGTTGGTCAGGCCGTCGTAATCCATGTCCCAGACGTGCTCGACGATCATGGTGCGGCTGAGCGGGCGGCCGCGATTGCGCATCATGTATTCGAGAATGCTGAATTCCTTGGGCGCCAGCTCGATGGTCTCGCCGGCGCGCGTCACCTTGCGGCGGATGCAATCGAGCGCCAGGTCGCCCACCTGCAGCCTTCCGGGCGTGGGCTGGCCGCGCCGCAGCAGCGCGCGCACCCGGGCCAGCAATTCGACGAAGGCGAAAGGCTTGACCAGGTAATCGTCGGCGCCTTGTTCGAGGCCCTTGACGCGATCGTCGACGCGCGCCGCGCGCGCTCAGAATCAGCACCGGCGGGCTGGTCTTGCGGTTGCGGATCTTCTCCAGCACCGTGAGCCCGTCCATGTCGGGCAGCATCAGGTCCAGAATGACCAGGTCGTAATCGGTGGCGTGGATGCGCTCCAGAGCGCTGGCGCCGTCTGTCCGCCGCATCCACCGCGTAGCCCGCGCTCTCCAGGCCGCGGGCCACGAAATCGGCGATGCGTTTTTCGTCCTCGATGACGAGGATGCGCATCTGCTGCTTCGGTTTCGTCTGGGTGTTGGGTGGGTCCGTCGAGAGCGCTCATGGCCCGAAATCCTTCACTGAGATGAAGATACCAGAAAGTTGCGAGTGGCGGCTGAAGCTTCCGTAATGCGGCGCGGCAGGATCCGGCGGTCGGGGACCTCGAGGCTCCGCGTGTTTGTCCTGGCCATCGCTAGCACCTTTAGTTACAGCATAGCAGAAGATTAACAAACAGTTAAAGCCCGTTAACATGGCGGTTCCGTGCAGTCAGTTGTCCAGTAGCCCTAGGCATCTCACGTGTTTCTGCCGATAGGACGAGGGCGAATGCTGGACCGAACCGTGCCACCGCCGTCTGCAAGCGCTTCACAGCATGGCGGGCTTAACTACGCCCTGCGCCGCGTCATCGAAGCGCACCTGGCGTGGCTGAGCCAGCGGCCGGAGGGAGTGCGAGCGGATTTCAGCGGCGCCACGCTTAGCGACGCACAGCTCGAGGGCGTCAACCTCAGCCGCGCGATCTTCCGCGGCACGTCGATGATCGAGACGGTGCTGATCGGCGCGGACCTGACGGGCGCCGTGATCGAGAGCAGCGACCTGCGCCAAGCCAGTCTGTCGCACGCCGACCTGGCCGGCGCCTCTCTCACCAACTCCGATTGCAGTCTGTGCCGTCTGGAGGGCGCCAACCTGTCGGAGACGACCCTGCAGTCTGTCAGCTTTCGCCGCAGCGACCTCGGCTCGGTGAGCCTGCTCGAGGCCCGCATCCGGGAGTGCGATTTTCGCGGCGCCGTTCTCAGCGACGCCGGGCTGCACCACACGCAACGTCTTCGACACGTCGTTCGGCGACGCCAACATGGAAGGGGCAGTTCTCTATCACGCGCGCATGCAGCTTTGCCGCTTCGTCGGCGGCGATCGCCACCGATGCCAACTTCGGGTCCGCGCGCCTGGAGGGCTGCGACTTGCGCGGCGCCGCGCTCAGCGGTTCGAAGTTCTTCCGTGCGGAGCTCACTCGGAGCTGCCTCGGCAGAACGCTGATGGCCGGCTGCGACCTCCGGGAGGCCAAACTCGGCGGCGTGGATCTCACGGGCAGCACGCTGGTGAACGCGCAACTGGACGGAGCGGTGCTGTTCGCGGCGGATCTGCGGGGCGCCAATCTGCGCGGGGCTCGGGGCATGACGGGAGTGCAGTTGTCCCAGGCGCGCACCGACTCCGACACGATTCTCCCCAACGGAACCAGCGGACCCTACCTGAGAGGTTCCGGGGCGGAACGGGCGGCCTAACCCGGTGGCGCGGCCCGCTGGACCCGCGGCGGCGTGGACGCCGGCCGCAGGACTGGATTCCTGCTCCACCTACTGCTCGGCGCGCCGTTCGGTCAGGAAGAAGTACCAGCCCAGCGAGAGGCCCAACCGCGCCCAGTTCCTCCATTGCGTGCGGGCGAGCGACAGGAACAGCATCAGCCCGATCAGGACCACCGAGCACAGCACGACCTGCCCCACCGTGAGGGCCTCTTTCCAGAACCAGAACCAGCGCCCGTAGACCAGCTCGATATGAACCCAGTAGACCAGCAGCGAGGTCACACCGAACTGCCGCACCCAACTCCACTTGTCCGCGGTGTGGCGCGTCCACAAGTACGCGAATGACAGCACCAACAGCACCGCGCCCGTTTTGACGAGGACGAGCCAGGGGCTGTCCAGCCAGAACTCGGACTTGGGATAGATCGAGTACGGGAACGAAGCGCAATAATTCCCACCCAGGACCAGCCCGAAGCCGGTGAGCGCCGACCACTGCGCCGCGCGCTCGAACCGCTCGGCCGGAAGCATGCGGATAATGCTGCCCGCGCTCATGCCGAAAGCTACAAAGGCGGCCCAGGGGAAGAAGCCGAAGGAGAGATAGTCCGGGGCCACATACATTCTCACCAGGCTGGGCACCGCGGACCAATCGAGCCCCGAGACCAGCGGCGAAAGTCCGGCGACGGCAAGCCCCAGCGCGGCGCAGAGACGCACGCGTTCTTCGGTCGTGAACACGGCCATGACCGACAGGAGGGCGATCGCCAGTCCCATGCAGTTGAGGACATCCACTCGCAGCAGGTCGGTCCAAGGGCTGGCGGGCAGCCCGAACGCCCAAACCTGGAGTCGGAACAGAAACGCGATAGCGAACAGGTAGCCGGCCCGGCGCAGGGCCTTGCTCACGCGGGCGCCGGCGGGAACGCCCTTGCGCTCGCAGGAGTCCATGAGGAAAGCGAGGGTCACGCCCACCAGGAACAGGAAGATGGCCGGGGGAAGGCCTCCGATGAACTGCGTGATCACGTACAGTCCACCCTGGCGTTGCTCGGGCTTGGTAAAGGAGTGGAAGGCGTGGCCGTTGAGCATCGTGATGGCCGCCAGCCCTCTTACCCAATCCAGAAACGCCAGCCGCCCCGCGCCGGCGCGTCCGCTGCCCTGCGCGCTCATTTATTCGGAAACTCCTTGTGGACATCCGAAGGCAGCTTCAGCCGGAACGCGCTCTCGGGCAGGTCCGAACTGAGCTTCAACTCGGAATAGCTGAAAAGGTAGTAGTTGCCGCCGGGCTCGATCACCTTCTGCTGCACGGGATGGCCGGCGTTGAGGGGAATCCACAGCTCGACGCTCTTGATCTGATCGAGGACCTTGGGGGACTTGGGCACGAGCTTGAGCCGGGTCGTCTTCGCGCCGTTCACGGTCTCTTCGCCCCCCAGCGTGATGGTGTAGTTCGCCTGCAAGTCCTTACCCGAGCTCCCGAAGCCGATCGCCAGGAACTGATCCACCAGAGCGCCCGCCTTCCCCAGGTCGTAGATCTGCACGGTGTTCATCCTAGGGTAGTAGATGCTGGCACTACTCCCTTCGACGCCTACCGATTTGGGCTGCGGTACGTCGATTTCGACGCGCATCGTGACGTTGTGGCCCGTCCGCAGGAGCCACATGCGGCCGCTTTCAGCCGAAACGTCGTCCAAAACAGCCGTGAACTCGGTCTTCTTCAGCTTGCCCGCGATCTGGTGGAAGGTTCTGGCCTCCTGGTCCATCCTCGCCAGGACGTCTTTCACGTCATCGACTGCGGCGGGCAAAGCGCCGACGGCCAAAACTGCGGCTAAGAGCTTGGATGTCATGCTGTTCTCAAGACAGGGCGCGACACGGGGGGGCAACGTTACAGCCGCCAGCTCACGGTTGCGTAAAAGCTATGTAGCCCTTTATCTCCGACTCGGAATCCACCATCGGTTCCAGGCGGACGACGGGCCGCTTCTCGCCCGCGCGCCCACGCAGCATCTTGGAGACTTCCGCCATCCGCTGGCTTGGGGCAACATTCGAAAGGAGTTCCGCGTCGATCCAATACCAATGACCGTTGGTGTCGTGGGCCTGCAACATCGCGATCCTGCTGGCCCCGGGAATGCGAGGTTGGTCGTTGAACCAGCTCCGCGGCGTCAGGAGGACGAATGCCAGGATCAGTCCGACCATGACATCGTATTGCCAGGTGGCGCGATCGTAGTCCCACAACACGAACCGTTTGACCGCCGTCAGCGCCTTACCGAGCATGGATCTTCATTTTAGCGCAGCGGACAAGCAGGAGCTCGTCCTACTCGCGCCAGAACAGCTCGGCGTCGGAGCGGCGGACGTAGCTGGCGTCGAGGGCTGCAGGGCCGGCGGCCCTGCCGGCCAGAAACCGCTCTTCGGCGATGCGGCCGATGGCGGCCGCCAGCGCGCGGGGCACCTGGCAGAGTCCATCCCGGTGGAAGCGAGTTCCGGCCAACGCGGGGCGGAAGGCGGGGGCATCGGTCGAGAGGAGCTGGAGTCCGCCCGCGGGCAGCGTGGCCAGCCACTCGGGGAAAAGCGCCACCACCTCCGGCGACACCAGGTGGAGATCAGCGTCGTAAACCGCACCATAGATCTGCCCGCGGCGGGCGTCGGCGAAGGCGGCCCGCAGGGGGGCGGTGCCATGCCAGGCGATGGCCTCCAGGTTCGACACGCCCACGGCCGGCCGGCCGAGCGCCTCGGCGAGTCCCTTCACGGCCGCCAGGCCTACCCGCACGCCGGTGAACGATCCGGGGCCGGCCGCCGCGGCGAAGCAGTCGATCTGGTCGAGTTTCCAGCCGGCATTCTCGAAGATGAGCGCGATGCGGTCGAACAGTATGTGGCCGAAGCCCTCGCTCGAGCGCAGAGGAGTCTCCCAGCCCACCGCGCCGCCGGAGACCAGCGCGAGGCTGCCGAACTCGGTCGTCGTGTCGATGGCGAGGATTCTGGGCGTCACGGGGAGAGTTGGTAGACCCGAAGAATCATGTACACCTTGCCGTGGGCGTTGATGCCGTAGAGCCGGACGGTGAGCGTCGCCGGGTAGGCCGAGGTGAGATTGGCCGGGATGTGAAACGTGCCCGCGGGGCCGGTGCCGAGGACTCTGGAGCCCTGCTGATCGGCCGCGATCTCGCCCGTCCATAGCCACATCATCGCGCGCGTCGCCCGGGTTTCCCGAGTCAGCCTGGCGGCGTATTTCGGGGGCTTTGAGACGGAGATCGGGTCGCCAGCCGGCTCGGTCGTTTCAAACGGCACCTTCTGAGGAACCTGCTCGATCTCCTGCATAATGATAGGCCGCGACTCGAACTTGTAGGAGCGCAGCATGGACTCCAGGCGTCCCTCGCGGAAGATGTGCAGAACCCAGTCGTGCGACTTGTCGGGCGTCTCCCCGGCGAAGTGATCGCCCTTGAAGCCCTTCTTCTCCCGGATGCGCTGCCCGGTGACCGGGTTGAACCACTCGACGTCGTAGCCACGCTTCTGAACCAGAACCTCGACCGGCCCGGGTTTCTCGACGTAGACCACGTACTCGATGCCCTCGAGTTCCTCCCCATCGGGACGCTCGAGGGCCAGCGCACGGCCGCCGTCCAACTCGAAGTAGGGTTCGAGTTCCCAATGCCGCGTGCCGGCGAAGAAGTCGTACCAGATGGCCATCTGTTTGGCGGCCGGGGAGTCGAGATACGCGGCGTCGACGGGGCGGCCGCCAGCACCCGAAGCGCCCGTGTTGGCGAAGGTCGGATACTGGCCGTCCATGGCCGCGTTCCAGAGGCGATGGCGGAAGGTGTCGGCGTCCACGGCGCCCGGCCCACCCGCGCCGCTGTCCTCGGCGCCGAGGTTCAGATTGACGAACGCGGCCGGGTAGATCTGGTGCTCGATGGAGCCGAGCTGATCGTCGGCGGTGCCGTAGGCGATGAAACTCATCCACTCATCGCCGGCGAGCGGCGAGGACGTGGTCAGGGCGCCGGTCGCGCGCGGGTGGAGGTACGGATCGAGGCTCTTGAGCGCCTGGCCCAGTTCCCGCAGCAGCGCGCGCCCATTCTCGTCGTCTTCGAACGAGCCGGCCAGTTGCCAGGTCACCTGCATGGGCGAGTAGCGCGCCACCAGATAGCGCAGGAAGCGGCGGCGGTCCCCCCAGGAGGGGAACAGGCTGGCCCATTGGCCTGCGTTCCAGGCCAGCACCAGGTCGGCCACCATGCCCTTGGCGTTCATGTAAAGGATGCGGCCGTCGATTTCGTGGAAGACGGCGGCATCCGGCAGGCCGCCCAACAGTGCCCGCTGGGCGCCGCCCGGCGCCGAGAGCAGCGCGCCGCGCAGGTGGTTGAACTTCTGCGCGCTGCGGGCGTCCACGACCCGCTCGAACAGAGCGCGGTCGATGTAGGGCAGCGGGAGGAGCGTGTCGCCCATCCAGAGCTGCGGCGTGCGCACGTTCTCATCCACGAAGGCCCAGTGGTGAACGTTGGCCGGGTGGAGAAAGCCGTGCGAGCCGGATTCCGTGGCGGAGAAGTGCTCCTCCACGCCGTCGAAGCGGGCGACGTTGCTGGCGGTGCGGAAGGTCCACTGGCCCGCCTCGGTGGGCGCGAAGCGGATCACCATGCGGTTGCCGCCGTCCCAGAACGCGGGCATGCGGAAGGTGCGGAAGCGAGGGGAGCGGAACTCGGCCTCGAGCTCGACAGTGCGGTAGGGATTCGGATGCGCCGCCATCTCGGCCGCGGAGAGCTCGAACGCGATCTCGCAGGGCGAATAGGCGGGCGTGGGCTGGCAAACGGTCTGGCCCCGCAGCGCCAGCGCCGCGAGCGACACGATTAGAGCGATCCGGCAAAGCATGCTTCACATCCAGTGTAAGACGGGCTGAAATCCCCAGGACGGCGCCGGCAAGCCAGCGGTTCCGGTGAAACACGGGATAATGGAATCCGAAACCTGCCAACGTGCGTCATTACCGGTGATGGAGGATCGATGAGCACCAGCCGCAGACAACTGCTTCAGCTTGCTTCCCTGGCCGCAGGCGCCGCTCCGCTCGGGGCGTCCACGAGGGAAGACGACCAGGCCGCGCTGCTGGCCGTATTCGCCAAACGGCAGACCGTGCGCCGCTACAAGCCCGACCCTGTTCCGGAGGAGCACCTCCTCCAGATTCTGGACGCGGCCCGCCGCAGTCCCACGTGCATGAACCAGCAGCCGTGGACGTTCCTGGTGATTCGGGACCGGGCCAAGATCGAGGCCATGAAGAAGCGCACGCTCGATATCGTCGCCAAGTTCGTGAGCGGCGACAAGAAGGAGGCCGCTCTGCACTTCACGGAGGGCTACTTCACGGCGCCGGTGTACGTGGCGGTGCTGGTGGACACCGGGTGCCCGTGCACCGGTTACGCGCAGCGGCACGATGGGCCCATTGCGGCCGGCTATCTGATGATCGCGGCGCGCGCGTTTGGCTACGGCACCGCCTACCTCACCGACGGCATTCCGGAACAAGTCACGCGCGAGGTGCTGGCGATCCCGAGCCAATACCAGCGGATCTGCATCACGCCCATCGGGGTTCCGGACCACTGGCCCGAGCCGGCGCCCAAACGCAAGCTCGAAGAGATGGTGGCTTACGAGACGCTGGAAGGCCGCCCGCCGCTAAAGCCGGTGCCGTACAACCCGTGAGGGCCGCTTATCCGGGCAGGTCCATGTTGTGAGACGCGGCCACGCACCAGCGGCCGTTCTCCTTCGCCGCCACCCAGTTCATCAACCCCTTCCGGTTGTCCCACGGGCGGCCATCGGGCCCCAGGGCACCCTTCTGGGACCAGCGAATGTCCACTACCGCAACATCCGGGCGGATGAAGCGTACCCGCACATTATGAAGCGTCGTCACGGCGTGGCGGAATGAGGGCCAGTCCGGCGTCTGCGGTTCCGTGAACAGGGCGTCGTGCAGAGCCTGGATCGCCTCCGGTCCCCGAACCCGGATTCCAATCACGTTGGTGAAGTCGGCGTCTTCGTGGAAGTTGGCCGCAAAGGCGCGGGTGTCGCCCCGATTCAAGGAGTCGATCAGCGCGGCGGCCAGATCGTGGATCGCTTGTTGGTCGGCGGCAGTGGCGCCGCCGTGTTCCGCTCCAGGTGCTGCCATGGGAAGGGCCCTCCGAGTGAGATTGCTGCTATCAGTGTAACGGAAGGCGGGGGCAGGGCTCACTTCGCGTGCCGGTCTCCGTTCAGCGACTGGCCGGCGTGTTCCGGATCGTCGAGCGCGTTTGCCAGGAACTCGGCATCCACGCGGGCCTCAAGGATTACGGTCTCGCTGGGTTCAAACGTGGCGATGAGCATCCGCCAGTCCGGGCCTTCCGGCCGGGCGTAGACATAGACCCACTCGTGGCTGCGGCGCGAGCGGACGCGGATCACGGCGCTCCAATGCCGGCCGCCGGCGCGCTGCACGATGGCGTCGAAGCGCGCGCTATCGGGCGGCGGGCCGTGGCGGGTCTCGAAGATCGCCATGTCGAAGTCCTTCACACCCTCTGGCTGGGCGATCCTGACCGCGAAGCGCGCCAGTCCGAAGAGCGGAATGTGCACGCGGGAAACGCCGTAGCCGGATTCGACGCCGCGAACGATGGCGTGGAAATCCGCATCGCCCGCCGCCGCCGGAGCGGCCAGCAAAGTCGCAAGCATCGTCGAGGCGAGGAGCGTTTTCATGGCCTACTCCTTGGCGGCCGGCTTCTTGTGGTCCTTGCCCGTGTCAATGTCGGGGACGCCGAAGTGCCCGCCCAGCGCGCTGAGATCGTCCAGGCTGATGTTGCCGACGATGTTCACAACCGTCAGTTGTTTCGGCTCGGCGGCCAGAATGACCAGCCCTCCGATGTGGTCGTCGTCGAGCTTCATATAGATCTCGGCGTTGTCGCCGCCCTTCTTGCTGATGACACCGACCATGCGCGACCAGCCGGGTCCGCGGAGCTGGCGCCGGATCTCATCGAGCTCGGAAGGCGAGTATTCGCCCTCCTTCTCGAACTCGAAGGACTTGACGTAGATGCCCTTCAGGCCGTTGACGATGTTCTTGACCTTGGCCTCGTCCGGATCGTTGTTGGATAGGAACCTCCCTGCCAGACGGAGCAGCGGGCCGTCGAGCGAGACGTCAACCACCTCGGTCGCCTTGGCGGCGAGCTTGTCGATCCCTGAGGGCAACTTCACGTCCTGCGCCAGCAAGGGGCCGATCGCGAAGAACACTACCAGTGCGTATTTCATAAAGTCTCCTTGACAGGCCGGAGGCCCGTCTCAGCTTCAATCTCCTGCGTTGAGCTGCTGCACCCGGTCCCGCGCCAGGTTGAGTTTGGCGCCGGCTATGTGAAGCGCCAGGACGAGCTGCTGCTTGGCCAGCCGGCCCTGCCGCTCTTCCCGCTCACGGCGGTACTCGAAGCTGCCGCCAACCAGCAGCAGGCACGCGAGCGCCCCTGCCGTCGCCCAGCGCAACCTTGGCGCCCACCACCAATTCACTCCCGGCTGAGCGCCGGCGGCGGCAGTCAGGACGCGGGCCGTGAATTCGGGGCCCGGGTCCTGGCGGCGAAGCGCCTCGCGGAGTGCATCATCCAAGCGGTTCATTCTCGACTTCTCCCATCTCCCTCGAAAGGTTCTGGCGGCCAGCGGCCGGCGTGAAAGCCCGGCTCGCCTTCTCTCGCAACATGGCGATGGACCGCTGTAAGTGGCTCTTTACCGTCCGCACCGGCATTCCCAGCGTCGCGGCGATCTCTTCCGGATCCAGGTCTTCCTGGTAGCGGAGAACCATCACCGCGCGCGGCCTTTCGGGAAGCGACGCGACCAACCGCCGCAGCCGCTCGGAGAGCATCGGATCGCCCGCCGCGGCCGGGGTCGCCGGCTCGGGGGCGTCCTCCAATCCCACCTGCGGGCGATATCTGGCGCGGCGTGCATGATCGATCGAGCGGTGGACCGCGACTTTTCGCAGCCACCGGCCGGCGTGCTCGGCCGACTGCATGTCCGCCAGGTTCCGATGAAGCTGGAGGAAGACGTCCTGCGCCAACTCCTCGGCGGCCCAGCGATCATGCACGTAATGCAAAGCGATACTGAAGACCATGGCCTGGTGCGCCCGCACCAACGAGGCGAAATCCGGGAGCGGCTCCCGCCCCGGCACCGCGTTGGAGGCTGCTGCCATCACCTTTCATAGGATAGATACGATGGGGCGGCCGCGGAGGACGCAAATGTCGTGCCAAAGCCGCGGGCTCCCTCAGCGCCACTCCCTGAGAAGCTTTGAAGGCGTTCAGGCCGCAGATGAACGCAGATCAACGTGGATAGATTGTAACCACAGGCCTATCGGAGTTTATCGGCGTTCATCCTCGGCCCAGAGCGTTTTCCACCCGGACTGCGTTGTGCCAAACCCGCCGGTGCGCTACGCTTCTGGTTTCTGGGAGGTGCAACTTGATCGCTCTCATGCTGGCGATGGCGGCGGCCCTGGGGGCCGCGCCGCGCACCATGCGGCTGGACTATGTTCACACGGGCAGCGCGTCCGAGGAGCAGTTTGCCCTGGACGGGCTGGCGCTCGAAGGCGAGTGGCCGGGCCATCCTGACCGTACGATCGACCACACCAACCTGGGCAAGTACTTCTTCGAGGTGACCGATGGCAAGACTCAGCGGCTGCTCTACTCTCGCGGGTTTGCCAGTATCTTCGGGGAGTGGGAGCAGACGCCGGAGGCCGGCAGGGAGCGGAGGGCGTTTCACGAGTCGCTGCGTTTTCCGGCGCCGGCCGGGGCGGTTCACGTGGTTCTCAAGAAGCGCGACCGCAAGAACGCGTTCCGCCAGGTTTGGTCGGTGGATGTGGATCCGGCTGCCAACACGATGGATCGCAGCGGCCCGCCCGCCGGTGTCCACGCGTGGGCGGTGATGAAGAACGGCGAGCCGCAGGGACAAGGTCGATCTGCTGCTGATGGGCGACGGCTACACGGCCGCCGAAATGGAGAAGTGGCACAACGACGCCCGGCGGCTCACCGAACTTGCTGTTTGCGGCGTCGCCATTCAAGGAGCACCGCGGGGACTTCAACGTCTGGGCGGTGGACATCCCCGCCGGCGAGAGCGGCGTCTCGCGGCCCTCCGATGGCCGCTGGCGGCACTCGCCTCTGCGCACGACGTACGATGCCTTCGGCTCGGAGCGGTACATTCTGACCTTCGACAACAAGCGGGTGCGCGAGCGGCCGCGGCGGCGCCGTACGAGTTCATCGAGATCGTCGCCAACGAGCCGGGAGTACGGCGGCGGGGGAATCTTCAACCTGTACGCCACGGTGGCGGCCGACAACGAATGGACGCCCTACGTTTTCGTCCACGAGTTCGGGCACCACTTCGCCGGGCTGGCGGACGAGTACTACACCTCGGATGTGGCATACGACAGTTCCGCCGCGCGGCCGGAGCCGTGGGAGCCGAACGTCACCGCCGATCCCAAGGGGGCCAAGTGGGCGGACCTGATCGCGCCGGGCACCGCTCTGCCGACGCCGTGGCTGAAGCAGGAGTTCGAGACCGAGGAGCAGCGCATTCAGGCGCGCCGGCGCGAGCTGCGCGCGCAGCACCGTCCCGAAGCGGAGATGGAGGCGCTGTTCCGGGAGGAGATGGGGCTGGATCGGAAACTGCTGGACGGGGCGGAGTACTCCGGCAAGGTGGGGGCCTTCGAGGGGGCGAACTACGAGGCGCGCGGCTACTACCGCCCGCAGACGGATTGCATCATGTTCACGCGGGACCCGGTGGGTTTCTGCTCGGTGTGCCGGCGGGCTATCGAGCGGGTGATCGAGCTGTACGCGCCGCGGTAGCAGGAAGGGCAGGGAACCACCTGCGTCCGCCTGTCCGCGGAGTTGTCCCCCAAGGTTCGGCCCCAAGAAACGAAGACATCGGCTGGATGCCTGCGGCCGCCTGCCCGCCCCCCCAAAAAACCCTTGACAAACACACTAAGATGCATGACACTATACATAGTATTACAATGTATATGACCAAACAAGCACTCGCTCCCGACAACTGGGACGCGCAGCTTCGCAAGGGCTGCCTCGAACTCGCGATCCTCGCCAGCCTCTGGGCGGAGCCGCTCTATGGCCTCGCCATCCTCCGCGCCCTCCTGGGCCGCGGCGGAATGGAGGTGGCCGAGGGCACGTTGTACCCCATCCTGAACCGGCTCCGCATCGACGGGCTGGTCACCTCCGAATGGCGTGACGCGGGAACCGGCCACCCGCGCAAGTACTACACGCTCACCACGCCGGGCCGCGCCAAGGCCAGGGAGATGGCCGCGGCGTGGAGCGCATTCTCCGCGCAGATGGACGAGATCGTCTCCGCGGTCCGCACGAAAGGAAAACACCATGACGACGCAAACTGACCCTCGCGCGCAAATCGAACGTTACCTGTTGCGCCTGCGCACGGCGCTCGGCCGGATGCCGGACGCCGAGAAGGCCGAAATCCTGTCCGACATCCGCAACCATATCGAGGAGCGGCTGTCGGACGCCTCCTCCGGGCAGGCTGAGATTGTCGCCGAGACGATCGCGGCGCTGGGCAGTCCGGAGTCGCTGGCCGAGTCGTTTGAGCGCGAGCGCTTGATGGCCCGCGCCAGCGTCTCGGCGGCGCCCGCGGCGTTGCTGAGCGCAACCTTCCAGTGGGCGCTGACCGGACTGCGCGGCTTCCTGGCGTTCCTGGCGCTGCTCTTAGGCTACTCGCTCGGCCTCGGGTTTCTGGTCTGCGCGCTGCTGAAGCCGTTTCTGTGGAATCACATCGGGCTGTGGCTGGATCCTCCCGCCTTCTCCCTGGGTTACATCAGCCCGGATTGGCACGGCGCGCGAGAGCTGTTGGGCTGGTGGATCATACCGATCGGCTACTCGGTCGGCCCGCTGTTGCTGATCTGGACCACGCGCCTGGTTCAATGGCTGCTGCGCCGGCGCTCCGCCCGGTCCTTGGAGGCATTGTGAGAATCGTCGCAATCCTGGTGGCGTGCGCCGGCATACTCAGCGCGCAGATATCGTCGTTCGAAGGCGCCTGGTCCGGCACGCTCGACGCCGGCGCCATGAAGCTTCGGATCGGGCTGAACGTCAAGAGCCAGGACGGCAAGCTGTCGGCCACTCTGGACAGTCCCGACCAAGGAGCATTCGGCCTCGCGCTCGATTCCATCACCGTCGATGAGAACCGCATTCGCTTCTCGATGCAATCGCTGGGATTGTCTTACGAGGGCGTCCTGGGCACGGGCCGGATCGAAGGCACCTTCACCCAGGCTGGCCAGAAGTTGCCGCTCGCGTTCGAGCGCGGCAAACCGAAAGCCCCGGCCCGGCCCCAGTACCCGGCACTTCCACTTCCCTATGACGCCGAGGAAGTAACGGTGGCGAACGGCGGGGTCCAATTGGCCGGCACGTTCACGCACCCCAGGCAGGGCGGGCCGTTCGTTGCGATCCTGCTCGTGACCGGCTCCGGGCCCCAGGATCGCGACGAGACGGTCTTCGGGCAGAAGCCGTTCCTGGTGATCTCGGACCACCTGACGCGGGCCGGATACGCGGTGCTGCGCCTGGACGACCGCGGCACCAGCAAATCGACCGGCAGTTTCAGCAGCTCCGGCCTGACGGAATTCACGGGCGACGCGCTCGCGGCCGTGGCCTGGCTGAAGGCTCGTCCCGAGGTGAATGCGAAACGCATCGGCATCCTGGGGCACAGCGAAGGCGGCATGGTGGGTCCGCTGGCCGCCGTGCGCTCGGACGACGTCGCTTTCGTGATCATGCTGGCGGGCCCGGCGCAGCCCTTCGAGGAGTTGCTGGCCGAACAATCGGCGGGGATGATGCGCGCCGGCGGCGCTCCGGAAGCGGTCATTGAAGCCAATCTGGAAATGAGCCGCCAGGCATTTGCCGTGCTCCGGCAGGAGCCCGACAACGCCAAAGCCCGGGATCGACTGCAGCAAGTGGCCGCGGAGTGGAAGACGAAACAGCCGCAACTGGGGGCGCAACTCGAGGCGGGACTGGCGCAACTGCTCACGCCGGAAATCCGCTCCCTGTTCGCCTATTCAGCGGCTGAGACCCTGGCGAAGCTGCGCTGCCCCGTGCTGGCCCTGTTCGGCGCCAAGGACCTGCAGGTGCCGGCCGATTCGAACATAGGGGCGGCCGCCGCGGCGTTCACAGCGGGGCATGTCGCCTCCTTCACGCTGGTGAAACTCGCCGGCCTGAATCACCTCTTCCAGACCGCGAAGACCGGCAGCATCACCGAGTACGCTCAGAGCGAGGAGACGATCTCCCCGCGGGCGCTCGAGACCATCGGCGCCTGGCTGCGAAGTAACGTCCAGTAATGATGGCTAGCCGTTCTTCCGCTCGAACTCCTGCATGTAACCCGCCAGGGCCTGCGCCCCCTCGATCGGCATGGCGTTGTACATGGAAGCGCGTATGCCGCCCACATCCCGGTATCCCTTGAGCGCGGACAGGCCCTGCTTGGGCGCGCCCTTGAGGAACAGGTCGAGCAGTTCCGGCGTGGGCAGATGGAACGTGATGTTCATCCGGGAGCGGTGCTCCGGCTGAACGACGCCCTTGTAGAAGCCGGAAGCATCGATGACATCGTAGACCGCCTTGGCCTTGGCCTCGTTGACGGCCTCGATGGCGGCCACGCCGCCCTGCTCCTTCAGCCACTGCAGAACGAGCCACGTAACGTAAATGTTGAACGTGCTCGGCGTGTTGACGAGGGAGTTCCCCTTATCTACGCTGGCGTAGTTGAGCAGCAGCGGAGTGACGGGCAACGCCTGCCCGAGCAGGTCCTTGCGGATGACGACGACGGCCGTTCCCGACGGGCCGAGATTCTTCTGGAGGCCGGCATAGATCGCGCCGAAGCGCGAGTAGTCGATGACGCGCGACAGGATCTCCGAAGTCGAGTCTCCCACCAGGGGCACCTGGCCCGTCTCGGGGAAGGCGTTCCAGCGCGAGCCGTAGACGGTGTTGTTGGTCGTGATGTGAACGTAGGCGGCGTCCTGATCAACGGCCTGGGGATCGACGGCGGGGATGCGGTCGAAGGCAGTGTCACGGCTGCTCGCCAGCACCCGTATGTCGCCATACGGGGCGGCGTCCTTGATGGCGTTGGCCGCGAAAACGCCGGTCTCGACATACAGGGCTTTCCGCGAGGGCGACCGTCCGATCAAGTTCAGGGGCACGGCCGAAAACTGCATTCTGCCGCCTCCGGCGACGAACAGAACGCTGTAGTCGGCGGGCAGGCCGGTAAGCTCCCGAAAGAGGCTGGTGGCGCCGTCCACGATGGCCACAAAGTCCTTGGCCCGGTGGCTGATCTCGATGACGGAGGCGCCAAGGCCGCCGTAGTTGAGGAATTCTTCCTTGATCCTGACCATGACCGCGTCCGGAAGCATGGCGGGACCGGGGCTGAAGTTGTAAATGCGACCGTTGGTGAGCATTTGGGATATGTTACCAAAAGGCGGCCGATGGCGGATGGCAGCAGACGGCCGAGGGCTGATCGCCGCCGGCTCGCGCCTAGAACACGTACCCCAGCGTCACCTGGACGCTCCGTGGCGGGACGAAGTGCGTCCCGCTGAAGGTCGATAGGAAGTTGTAGAGGGACACCGTGTTGGTCAGGTTCTCGACCGCGAATCGCAGCGTCACGTGCCCGCCCTTTTCCGTGTGAAAGAGGTTGTCGGTACCGATGGCGGCGTTGAAAACGTTGCGGGCCTTTACGCGGTCCGGATTGTGGTCGTCGTTCTCGGTTCCGGTCTGCGGCAGAGTCAGCAGTGCCGATGTTCCCACGCCGTTGCAGCTCGTGATGGGGCTTTGCAGCGTGGCCGGCACGCCGTTGCAGGTGAAGCCGATGTCCACCTGTTGCGAGGGCGTGAGCTGGGTCGCCGCGGCGACGTCGGGCACGCCGCTCACCACCAGGCCGCTGTCGTAGCGCCAAGTGAACTCGACCCATTCGAAACCGTGGGGGCGCTGGTACCTGAGAACGGTAGTCTGCTGCAAGGCCTGGTCGTGGTCGATACGGAAGACGTTGTCCGGGAAGCCGCCCAGCGGAATCAGGCCGCCCACCTCCGGCGGGAAATACCGCGCCCGCGTGTGGCCGAGCGTCATGTAGCCCTGAAACCCGTGGATATTGATCGTGCTCAGCCGCGCCGTGACACCGTCGAGCTTCGAGTTGTTCCAGGAGATGGGGAAGGTGATGGGCGTGTTGAACAGCACGCTGAAATCGTACGCGTTTTGCGTGAACTTCCAGAAATAGTCGGCGTCGACGACCAGCCAGCGGCTCAACTGCTGCTGGAACCCGACGTTGAACTGGTTTCTCACGCCCGGTTTGATCGGCGCCGAAACGGATCCGAAGACATTCTGCGCCAGCCCGCCGCCGCCCGTCCCGCTGGAAAGGATCAGGTTCTCGTTGAACGGCGTCTCGAACGTCCGCGCATAGGCAACCCGCAGCACGGTGCTGGTCTTGGGCATCAGGTACGAGATCCCCAGGCGCGGCTGAATACCGTTGGCCGTGACCAGCCCGTCGTACTGGTCGTCCCGCAGGCCGGCGTCGATGGTGAAATGCCCCAGCTTGATCGTGTCGGTCGCATAGAAGCGCGTACTGGGCGATGGTGCGGGTTGCGTGGAAGTTGAAATAGCGAGCCGCCGCGCGTCAGATCGTAGGGCACGAGGCCGGGCTGAAGGTTCGGGTTGGCGGTGTACGAAGGGTCGATGGTCTGGCACTGCGCCGGGTTGGTCACGCCCGGAAGCAGCAGCGAGTTCCCGCCTGCATCCAGGCAGACGGGATTGTAATTGGGGTCGGTGACACCCAACTGGAAACTTTCGGAGAGCGGCGTGCGCTGGATCTGCGTTCCGAACTTGAAGTCGTGCCGGCCGTGCGTGTAGGACAGATCGGCGTTCACACCGTAGTTGGTCAGGAAGCGGAGTTGGGAAACCGTGATCGGCGTGTCGTCGAAGGGGTTCTGGCTGGCGTAATAATCGACCTGATCGCGGCGAACGTAGGGATTCACCGTGAGGAGCATGTGCGCATTGAACACGTGCTGATAACCGGGCGCGATGTTCCAGGTCAGCACGCGCTGCTTCTGGTCCTGCGACAATTGGTCGAAACTGTTGGGGACCTGGAACCAGTTGCGCGCGGTGAACAGATCCAGGTGCAGGGAGTCCTTGCCGTCCGGCTGCCAGTCGAAGCGGTCGAAGATGCTCTCGTTGTTGCCCACATCGTGAATGGGCAGGAACTCGGGCGTATCCAAAAAGCGGCCCGAGCGAATCCCGTTCACCACGATGAAATTCCCCCAGTTGGTCCCTCCAATGCCGAAGGATGCGCTGCCGTTCCAGGTTCCAAAAGAACCCCAGCCGGATTCGAGGCTGCCGAACGCCTTGGTCACGCCCAGCGCGGACCGGGTGGTAGCGTTCACGACCAGGCTGGACTTGTCGCCGTACTGCGCGTCCGGGCGAGCCCGTAATGAGCTCCATCGACTGAATCGCGTTGGCGGGTATCTGCGTGGAGAAGATCTTGCTCTGCTGGTCGCCGATGTGCTGCCCGTCGATGACGAAGCTGGTCTGGGCGTGGTCGCCCAGCGGGTGGAAAAAGCCGTTGGCGTCGGCCGCCACCGCCGCCCGTGCTGTAGGTCACCGCCTGGCTGAGTTGGCCGGCAGGATCGAACGAGGGCAGTCTCAGAAAACTGCTCCGATCAACATCGTCGTGAGCCGAGGGATCGGTCTCCACCGCGGCTCCATACGCCTCGACGGTCACGGCCGTAGACGAACCCGCCACGCTCAACGAAACGTTCACCGTCATGGGCAGGGAGCCGTGTACGTCCAGTTGCTGGCTTGAGTCGGCGAACCCATGGGCGCTGGCGGTAAGCGCATAGGGATTTGGAGGAATGTTGTTGAAACGAAACGACCCGTCAGCCCCGGTCGTGGCGGTTTGCTCGTAGCCGGTCACCGGATTCCGCAACACAACCTTGGCGTGGACGATGACGGCGCCCGACGGGTCCGCCACGGTCCCGCTCACGGTGCCGCCGCTGATGGACTGGCTGAACGCAAGGCCGGCGGCCAGGATTGCCATCCCGGCCAATATGTACAAGTGCTTGAAAAACATAGCCATGTCTCCTTCGAAAACATCTAAAGTGGCTGAATGCACAAATCCACTCAAGGAATTGCGCAAAACGAGAGGAGAAGGGCTATGCGGGAGGCGCGCGGGAGAAGTTGAGGACCGGGGATGGATCGCCGGCGAGGATGGGTTCCTCGCGCCAGCGGCGCCACTCGGCAACCGTGGACGGGGCGGTATCGGGGGCGGTCCGCCCTTCGAGGGCGGGCAGATGCCCCACATGGCAGATCACGCAGCAATGGCCGCTATTCCCGTGGTCGTGGGAGTGTACGGTGATGGCCGCCGCGGTCTGAACACCGGCAAAGCAGACCAGGAGAAGAAGGATCAGCGCGGTGCCGGTCCAGCGAGCGGAAACGCGATGTGGCTCGGCCCAGCTCAAAGAGACTCCCTCTCTATATCTTAGATGAAACGGGGCGGCGGAGGTTGCGAAAACCTCGGGTGGGGCGGGCGTCGACGCCTGCTCGGGACGTCCGCGTCCCGCTCCCACCGGAGCTGGAGGACCGCCCAACACGCCGCCTTATGGGCGCTGGTATTGCGCAGAGGGTCTCGGGCCAGCCGGTCCGCGTGCTTTTGTGGTCTTCGAGCGCAAGCTGCCCGCTTTTGTCGCCCGTCACCGGATAATCCGCCCTGCCCGCTTCGCACAGGGCCAGCAGAGAACCGCCGGCGGGGATCGGGAGAGGGGCGGATGGGCTGCAACTCCTCCACGCTCTCGGCAAGCTTCTTAGTTCGTTGACCAAGCCGGGCTTTGTAAGATCTGATGCGCTCGCGATTGCGGGCTTCCGCAGCGTAGCGCCCAATTCGTCGAGATACTCCGCACAGGTCAGGAGGGTGAAGCGTCCCTCCTGCCAGGCGCGATAGATGACGGCTGGGTTTCCCGACTGTCGCGGCTCTGTTCTGAGCGCTGAAGCCGAGACTCTCAGGGAGCGGTCTGTCAGCTTAGATCTCGAACACCGCGCCGGTATCCGCGCTCGTCACGTGCAGCAGGTAGCGCGCCAGCCAGCCGCGCTTCACCTTCGGCTCGAACGGCGGCAGCGCCTCCAGGCGGCGGGCGATCTCGGCGTCGTCCACCTTCAGATCGAGCCGGCAAGTGCGGGCGTTGATGTAGATGCGGTCGCCGGGGCGAATGGCCGCGATGGGCCCGCCCGCGGCCGCCTCCGGCGATACGTGCCCGACGCAGAGCCCGCGCGTGCCGCCGGAGAAACGACCGTCGGTAATGAGGGCGGCGCGGATGCCGGCGCCCGTGAGGGCCGCTGTCGGCGACAGCATCTCCTGCATGCCCGGCCCGCCGCGCGGCCCCTCGTAGCGGATCACCACGACGTCGCCGTCCTGCACCTCGCCCGCCAGGATGCCGCGCAGGGCATCCTCCTGGGATTCGTAGATGCGCGCGGCGCCCTCGTACTCCATCATGTCCGCCGCCACGCCCGCCACCTTGACCACCGCGCCCTTGGGCGCCAGGTTGCCGAAGAGAACCGCCAGCCCGCCGGTCTTCGAGAACGCCTTCGCCACCGGGCGGATCACGTCGCCGTCCGGATCGGGCGCGCAGGCGACCGAGTCCAGCAGCCGGCCCGTGACCGTCGGCGAATCGAGTTGCAGCCCGGTCGCGGCATGGCGGTCGATTTCTTTCAGGATGGCGGGGATGCCGCCTACCCGGTGGACGTGCTCGATGTGCACTTCCGGCCGGCTGGGAGAAACCTTGCAGATGTTCGGCGTCGCGGCCGAGATTTCGTTCAGCCGGTCCAGTTTGAACGGGATTCCCGCGGAATGAGCCAAAGCCAGCGCGTGCAGGATGGTGTTGGTGGATCCGCCCATGGCCATGTCGAGCACGAAGGCGTTCACCAGCGCCTGCTCGGTGACGATATCGAGCGGGCGAACGTTTTGTCCTAGGCAGCGCTTGAGCGCGTGCGCGGCCTTCTTCGTGATCTCGATGCGTTCGGGATTGAGCTCGGTCGAGCGCCGGCCGTCCGCCCACCGTTCGGCCGGAATGGTCCCGTTGCCGGGCAGGGCCAGGCCGATCGCCTCGCCCAGGCAGTTCATCGAATTCGCCGTGAACATGCCGGAGCAGCTTCCGCAGCCGGGGCAGGCGCGTTCGGCCAGCGACCGCAGCTCCACCTCGCTCATCTTCCCCACGCTGTGGCGGCCCACGCCCTCGAATACGGTGATGAGGTCCGTGTTCCCCTCGCCCGCCAGCATCGGCCCGCCGCTCACGTACACCGCCGGGATGTTAATCCGCACCATGGCGTTGTACATGGCCGGGACGATCTTGTCGCAGTTGGCGATGCCGATCCAGGCGTCGCAGGGGTGCGCGCCGATGATCGTCTCGATCTGATCGGCGATCAGCTCGCGCGAGGCCAGCGAGTACTTCATGCCGAAATGGCCCATGGCGATGCCGTCGCAGATGGCGCCGCCGACGTTCACGTACCAGACGTTGAAGCCGAGCGCCTTCAATTCGTCGCGCACGATGGCGCCGATCCGGTCCAGGTGCGCGTGGCCCGGGATCTGGTTGGTGTACGAATTGACCACCGTGACGAACGGCCTCTTCAGGTCGTCCAGGGAGCGGATCACTCCTTCGGCCATCATCAGCGCCGCGGCCGGGAGCATATGCGTGCCCTCGGCGATAATGCGGCTGCCCTTCTTGCGTATATTCTCGATGCCTTCGTTCATTGGTTCTATTCTGCCATGGGCGGACTGAATTGGGCTCGTCTTAGCCCGAAGAGGGGTGCCGCAGGCAGAGCGGTCACCCACTGCCGCCGATACTCCGCGCGCGTCGGCGCGGCGTCTCCCGGCGCGGCGGCGGCGCGGCCTTCCATCCCAGCTCCCGGCGTCTCCGGCAGGGTATCGGAGAGACCGTAACACCGCCGCAACGAGTCGCCAGGGGCTCCGCAATTCGTCGCGGAGACGGACCCGTCGCCGCCGCCCTCGCAGCGGCTCGGCGGAGTTCTTCGGACTCTCCTCACTATGGCTCGGGCTTCGGCAGGACGGCGAGATTCAGGGCCGGTTGCATTCTGGAACCGCCTGCCGCGGCTGGCGGCATGCGCTCTTGGCAGGGACGACGGCTACGGCTGTAGAATGTTCCGAGATCGGCGATTCGGAAAGGAGTCTCCTATGGAGCGGACGGTCTCATTTCGGCTGAACGGAAAGTCCGTGAGCGTCACAACGGACGACGAGCGCATGCTCCTTTGGGTGCTGCGCTCGGACGTCGGTCTCACCGGAACCAAGTTCGGCTGCGGCGAGGGTTTGTGCGGAGCCTGTACGGTGGTGGTGGACAACGAAGCCGCGCGGTCCTGTGTGACGCCGCTTAAGGACGTGGCCGGCAAGCACGTGTTGACCATCGAGGGGCTAGGCGGCGAGCGCCTGCACGCCATCCAGCAGGCCTTCCACGACCAGCACGCGTTTCAGTGCGGCTACTGCACGCCCGGAATGATCCTGACGGCCTACGCGTTTCTGCAGAAGATCCCGCGGCCGACGCGCGCGCAGATCATCGCGGCGATGGACGACAACCTGTGCCGGTGCGGCTCGCATGTGCGCATCGTCACCGCCATTCAACAGGCCGCCCAGGCCGGAAAGGCAGGTGCGTGATGGAAACCAGGGAACTCAGCCGCCGCGATTTCGCCAGGCTCGCCGGCGCGGGCCTGTTCGTCTTCTTCGACAGCGGGCTGGCGCAGGAGCCGAACCGCATCCCGCGCCGCGTTTCCGCGCCCACCAACTTCAACGCTTTTCTCAAGATCGGCGAGGACGGCCGCGTCGAGTGCCTGGTCGGTAAGGTGGAACTGGGCCAGGGAGCGATGACCTCATTGGCGCAAGTGCTGGCCGAGGAGTTGGATGTCGCGTTCGACTCGGTGGACGTCGTGATGGGGGACACCAACCTCTGCCCCTACGACATGGGAACCTTCGGCTCGATGACCACGCCGTTCCTGGTGCCGCCCCTGCGCAAGGCCGCCGCGGAAGCGCGGGCGGTGCTGCTCGCCATGGCCGCCGAACGCCTGGGCGCGCCCGTGGAACGGCTCCGCGTGAAGAATGGCGTGGTTACCGACTCTGCCGGGGCGGGACCGTCGGTAAGCTACGCCCGCCTGGTGGAAGGCAAGCGCATCGAGAAACACCTAGCCGAATATCGCCGTCAAGCCGGTCGCCGAGTTTCAGATCATCGGGCAATCGCCGCGCCGCAAGGACGCGCTGGACAAGGTGACCGGGAAGGCGCGCTACGCGGGCGACCAACTGCCGGCCGGCCTGCTGCACGCGTGCGTGCTGCATCCGCCGGCGCACGGCGCAAAGTGCCTGAGCGTGGACACCTCGGGGGCCGAGAAGGCGCCCGGCGTGCGGGTGGTGAAAGATGGCGATCTGGTGGCCGTGCTCCACGAGCGGCGCGACGTGGCCGCGGCTGCGCTCGAGAAGGTGAAGGCCGAGTTCGATTCCCAGCCGGCGCTTCCCGACGAAAAGACGATCTTCGACCACCTCCTGAAGACCGCGCCGCAGCCTCGAGTGGTCGGCGAGAGCGGCGACCTGGCTGAGGGGGAGCGGCTCTGCAGCGGCATCATCGAGCGAACGTATCTCCACGGATACGGTGCGCACGCGCCTATCGAAACGCATTCGGCTACCGCGGTGGTGGAGGACGGCAGAGTCACGGTGTGGGCCAGCACGCAGGCGCCGTTCATGGTCAAGGACCAGGTGGCACAGGGGCGCCGGGTTTCCACCCGACAAGGTCCGCGTGATCTCGCGCTACGTAGGCGGCGGGTTCGGCGGAAAGACGGAAGGCCCCCAGGCGGTGGAGGCGGCAAAGCTGGCGAAGATCACCGGCAGGCCCGTGCAGGTGGTGTGGAACCGGCAGGAGGAGTTCTTCTTCGACCACTTCCGGCCGGCGGCCGTCATCAAGATCCGGTCGGGGATGACCGCGGCCGGAAAGATCACCATCTGGGATGCACGGGTCGTCGGCGCCGGCGATCGGGAGACGCGGCCGTTCTACGTCATCCCGCATCAGCGCACGACCTCCGCGGGTGGCTGGATGGGCGGAAACCCGGCGGGTATGCATCCTTTCGAGGTCGGACCGTGGAGGGCGCCGACGGTCAACAGCGTCACCTTCGCCCGTGAGTCGCACATCGACGTGATGGCGGCCAAGGGCGGCTTCGACCCGCTGGAGTTCCGCCTCAATAATCTGACCGACGCGCGGTATGCGGCGCGTGCTGGAGACGGCGGCCCAGCGGTTCGGGTGGAAGGCCGCCAAAGCGCCCAGCCGGCGCGGCGTGGGCCTGGCCTGCGGCACTTACTCGAACGCGTGTAACGCCACGATGGCGGAGGTGGCGGTCCACAAGGACGGGCGCGTCGAAGTGAAGCGGGTGCTGATCGCGCTCGATGTGGGCGTCCAGTTGAACCCGGACGGCCTGCGCCAGCAAGCCGAGGGCGCGGTGATGATGGGCATGGGCTACGCGCTCTCCGAGGAGGTGCGGTTTCAGGGCGGGAAGGTGCTCAACCGGAACTTCGACGAGTACCAGATCCCCCGGTTCTCCTGGCTGCCCGAGATCGAGGTCGCGCTGGTGGACAATCCGCAGATGGCTGCGCTCGGCGCGGGCGAACCGCCGATCATCGCCATGGGCGCGGCGCTGGCCAATGCGGTTTACGACGCGACGGGCGCGCGGCTGCTGGAGTTGCCGATGACGGCGGAGAGGGTGAAGGGGGCGCTCGACGGGCTAAACTGAGCACATGGCGACGGTGGACCGATTCGACCGGATTACGGTCGAGCCGGGTAAATGCGGCGGGAAGCCCTGCATCCGCGGGATGCGGATCACGGTTCGTCGCGTTCTCGAACTGCTGGCAACTTATCCTGACCGCGCGGCACTGCTCGCCGAGTACCCTTTTCTCGAACCCGAGGACCTGCAGCAGGCCTTACGCTACACAGCAGCGACTGTCGATGACGAGCGTTTGAGCGTCGACCGCGTGGCATGAATCGCGTTCTGCTGGACCAGGGGCTCGCTCCGCGTGCGGCAGCGATCCTCCGTCAGCACGGGAGGGATGCGGAGACGCCGCTTCCGGAGGGGTGACCCGCTACAGGAAATCATTGCTCCGCAGCTTCCGCTCACACTCGCACTGGTCGCGCTCTTCGCGTCCACGCTTCCGGGCAACAGGATCGGTTCGGCACGTCTCGGCCACTCGCAGCTAGCTCGCTACTGGCTGCTCCAGGTCTCTGCTCAAGTACTCGAGGATGTCCTGCTCGCGCTGCTGGACTTCGAGAAGAATCGGCTCCGCCATGCGAGCGTAGTCCTGCCGCGAATGGACCTTGCGCGCCTCCAAGAGGATTCTCCGCAGGTTAGCGATGCATTGCTGCGCTAGGAGCATTTGGTCGTCGGTTTGAATCAAGGCAGCTCCAGTTCCACAATACCGCGTTTTCGAAAACTCCTGGAAGTTTGGTAGGTGTCCAGCCAGAGATCGAGCAACTCGTCTCCAATGGAAGCTCGCGCCCAGAAAACGTCAGATTCGAACAGCAGCCTGGCCCGCGCGGAATCGAAAACGGCTCGCGCCGGGGCGGCAATCTCGTCGACCTCAAAGTGCTCGCCCATCATCAGAAGGATGTCGAGGTCCTTGGGCGCCGGTTTCGCGGTGACGAAACTGCCCCATATGAAGACCCGCCGTAGTTGTCCGCTTACGCCGGCGAGTTCCAGGAGCGCCCGAAGGCGGCCTGACAGCCATATGCGTCTCGATGACGAACCGCAGAACCGAGCCTCGAACTCTTGCCAATCCGCGACGTGCACTCCTGGGGGCAGTTCTCCTTGGTCGTTCAACTCGGGCAGCACAGCCCCACGATAGCAGATGGACCAGATGTCGTTCGTCCGATATGGCGACGACCGCGGCCACGTGGATGGATCCGCGCTCAGGACGGTTCAAAGTCCTGGCGGGGCAGTTTCTCTAGGCGTTGGTGATCTAGTTGCCGCCTGAACGGAATAATCCGGCTTGCCTCAAGGCGCATTCGCAGTTGTTCCGCGCGGCGGTGGGCAAACTCCTCCCTCTAGCCCGGGCGATACTGGCAGCGGTACCGTATTGGCAGCGGTACCCTTAAGCATCGAGAGCAAGGATGGTGACATCGACGGCCAACTTGGATCATTTGGATCCCGCTGGACAGCGCTACTGCTATCGGAGACTCCATGAGCAAGAGGTCGACACCGAGACGTTGGAACGTGCCGCGGCTGTGGCAGCGTTTGTGCGTGCCGACCTTCGGCTCCACAAGTCTCCGAGAATCGTCTGGATTCGTCCTGCACGAGTAGGCGAGATGCCCGGGACTGGTGTTCAGGATGCCGTTCTAGGGGAATGCGGCGCCGTTTTTACACGCTTGCAACGCGACATCCGAGAGGGATACACACCGTGCTGTCCGAGCCTTCACGAGATCTGGATCCGAGCGGATCTGAAGGCATGGCCGGCTCTGGAGTACGTTGTCGCGCATGAGTTACGGCATGCCTGGCAGAAACTGACTCTTCCCGGCGTCTTTCGCGATACCTGCAAAGCTGAAGGTGACGCCTATCCTTATGGTTACGCCATACTGAAGCAGTGGCTCAGGGCTCAAGGAAGGCTCACGGCGGAAGCTTGCAGGCTCATCGACCAGAAATGCGAAAAGGCAGAAGCGCTCTTCCTCACTGAGTGTCCAGGAACTCCGTTCGGGGTGCTCCAGACGCCTCCGGGCACTGCGCGCTAGCGGCGAACCGCAGGCGACCGACGACGCGCTTGGCGCGCCTCACCTTGGCGTCTGACGCCCGTTCCGGGAACTGGCCCCCTACCGCCCCCCGTTCCCCAGCCGCCCCTCGCACTCCCTGCAATACCGCTCGCTCTTGGAATCCACGCGCTCCACCGAGTGCGAGGAGCTCATGACGCAGTTCCAATCGGGGCAATGCGGCAGCCCGCGCAGGTGGCCCGCCTCGTGCCACAGTTCGCGCACGGCCCGGCTTGTGAGCAGCGAGCGGTCCGGCGGCAGGCCGTAGAACTCCTCGCGCAGGCGATGGATGGAGAAGATGGCCGCGCGGCCGGGCATCTCCGCCTCGCCGAAAACGAAAGTCAGCACGGGGATGAACAGATCGCAGGCCGTTGCGCCGATCACCATCCCCTCGGGAAAGCGGGCCTTCAGCTCGGCCACAAGGCGCGTCGAATCGTACTGATTGCGGGCCGGGTTCAGCGCGAAGGCGGGATCGAGCTTCGCGGGGCCGATGGGAATTCGCGTGCGAAGGGAGATCTCGTACAGCAGATCCCGCGGGAAATCGCCCACGGGCACGAGCAGCCTGTCTGGTTGAGGATCTTCCGTAGCGCCCTCTCAGCGGGGCTGAAGCCCGCCCTTCACGCCCGCTCGGCCTTGGTGGGCGGCTTGAGCCCGAAGCGCCGGATCTTGTGGTACAGCGTGACGCGGTCGATGCCCAGCGCCTTCGCCGCCTGCGTCTGGTTCCAGGCGAAATCCTCGAGCACGCGCACGATGTGCTGCCGCTCCAGCGTCAGCAGGGTCAGATCGCCGGCGCCCTCGGCGGGCTTCGTGATCGCCAGGTCGTGCGCCCGCACCAGCGGCTCGTGGCCCACCACCACCGCCCGCTCGACGATGTTCTCCAACTCCCGCACGTTGCCCGGCCAGTTGTGCGCGATCAGCAGGTCCATGGCCGCGCGGTCGAAGCCGGTGAACTTCCGGTTCATCTGCTGTGCTGTACTTGTCGAGGAAGAAGGTGGCCAGCAACGGCACGTCGCCGTGCCGCTCGCGCAGCGGCGGCAGGTGGATGGTGAACACGTTGAGCCGGTAAAAGAGGTCGGAGCGGAAGCGCCCTTCCTTCACCAGGTCCGCCAGGTTGCGGTTGGTGGCGGCGATGACCCGGAAATCCACGTGCATCGCCTGCGTGCCGCCCACCCGCACGATCTCGCGCTCCTGCAGCACCCGCAGCAGGTCGGTCTGCGTCTTGAGGCTGATGTCGGCGATCTCGTCCAGGAACACCGTGCCGCCCATGGCGGCCTCGAATTTGCCCTTCTTGCGGTACTGCGCGCCGGTGAACGCGCCTTTCTCGTGGCCGAACAGCTCGCTCTCGATCAGCGTCTCGGTCAGCGCGCCGCAGTGGACCACCACCATGCGGGTTGAAGCGGCGCGGGCTGAGGCGGTGAATGGCGCGGGCCACCAGCTCCTTGCCGGTTCCGCTCTCGCCCTCGACCATGACCGTGGAATCGACGCCCGCGACGGTCTCGATCTGCTCGCGCACCTTGGCGCATGGCCTCGCTCTGGCCCACCAGCTCGGTGATGGCGTGGTCCGTCTCGGTGAGCTGCTCGCGCAGCATGCGGTTCTCGCGCTTGAGCCGGTGCTGCTCGAGCGCGTTGCGTGCCACCACGGAGAGGTCGTCGGGATCGAAGGGCTTGGTGATGTAATCGAAGGCGCCGTGCTTGAGCGCCCGGATCGCGGTCTCGACCGAGGCGTAGCCGGTCATCACGATCACGCCGGTGTCGAGCTGCTCGCTCTTGATCTTCTCGAGCAGCCCGATGCCGTCCATGCCGGGCATGCGGATGTCGGCGATGACCAGGTCGAACTCGCGCGCCGCCAGCTTGGCGAGCGCGTCGTTGGCGTTCGAGGCGCAGTCGAGGTCGTACCCCTCCTCCGTGAACCAATGGACGAGCGAGTCCCGAACGACCAGCTCATCATCCACGATGAGGATCGATAACTTCTGTTCGGACATCCGTGTTCTCCGTCTCCTGGTTCTGTTCAGCCGGCAGCCCGCCCACGGGGAGGATCACGTGGAACGTGGTCTCTTCCCCGGTCTCCACCTGTATGTCGCCGCCGTGCCGCTTGACGATGCCGTAGGCCACCGCCAGCCCCAATCCTACGCCAGACGTGGCCTGTTTGGTGCTGAAAAACGGCTCGAAAATGTGGGGCAGCACGTCTTTGGGAATGGGCGGGCCGTCGTTGGTGACGGCCAGGTCAAGGCGCCCGTCCTCCGGCCAGCAGGCTGGCGCGTATCGCGCAGGTGGCCTCCCTGCCCGCCCTGCTCGCATGGCGTCCACGGCGTTCATGACGATGGCCACCAGCACCTGCTGGATCTGCGAGGCGTCGCAGAAGACCTGCGGGCAGCACCGGCAACGTCGCAGGCCAGCGCGATGCCCTGCATCTGCAGTTTGTGTTCGGACCACGGCGACGGTGCGATCGACGATCGTCTTCACGTCCGTCAGGGCCATCTCGGTGTGGTGCTTGCGCGCGAACACCAGCAGGTTGCTTACGATGTCGCCGCAGCGGCGGCTCTCGTGCTGGATGGTCTGGATCCAGTCGAGCAGCGGTTTCTCGGGCGCCAGCTTCTTCTCGAGCAGCCGCGCGTAAGTGAAGATTCCGGCCAGCGGATTGTTGATCTCGTGCGCCACGGCGGCGGCGAGCTGGCCGAGCGAGGCCAGCTTCTCGGAGTGGATCAGCTTCTCCTGGGCCGCTTCGAGTTCCTTGGTCTTGCGCGCGGATGCGGTCTTCCAGGGTGCGGTTGGCGGTCTCGAGCTCTGCCGGCCATGCCGTCGAAGGCGCCGGCCAGGTCGCCGATCTCGTCGCGCCGCCGGAAGCCGAAGCGATAGGCCAGGTTGTGCGAGGCCAGCACGCGGACGCCGGCGGTGAGGCGCTTGATGGGCCGGCGGACGAGGAACCACACCAGGCCGCCCGCAATGGCGATCATGAGCGCCGCCGAAAAGGCCACCTGCGCCCGCATGCGCCGCTCGTGCGCGGCCAGCGCCTCGTCCACCGAATCGAGCGAGAGCACCACGTCCAGCACGCCCAGAATGCGCTGCGAGGCCGGGTGCGCGTGGCAGGCGGCGTTCGAGCAGGCCGGCTCGTTCTCGATGGGCCGCACCAGGCCGATCACGCGCTCGGAACCCGCGCGGTAGATGCGCCAGGTGTCCTGCGTCTTGGGCTTTTCGAGCGGCTGGTTCGAGCTGTGGCAGACGAAGCAGGCGTCGGCGCGCTTATCCACCATGGTGCCGGTTTCGCCGGGGAAGGTCGAGAACTGGATGCCGCCGTTCTTGGCGAAGATGCGGATCTTGCGCACGCCGGGCTGCGCGGCGATGGAGCGGATGATGTCGATCAGCTGCTCGCGGTCGTTGCGCAGCATGCTGGTGCGCGTGGATTGGAAGATGACGCCGGCCATGCGCTGCTCGGCCATCACCGCCGTCGTTTCGAGGTTCTCGCGCAGCACGCGCAGGTTGGCCCAGCCCAGCCCGACCAACACCGCGAGCAGGCTGGCCACCAGTCCGAAAATCAGCTTCGCGCTAAGACTCCGCATACGCCGCTTGGCGCGGCTCCTCGCCGTGCGTGGCGTCGTGGAACACCGGCAGGTACCGCGCCGCGAGCCGGAACAGGTTCATCCCGACGACCACGATGCTCATTGTAACCGCTATCTCCATCCAGGAAGGGAAGTAGTGCACCCCGGATGACGCATCGAGGCCGGTGGTCGAGACGTTCAGCCGGTTGACCAGGAACCCGCCGACCACCACCGCCGAGCAGGCGAACAGCGCCTGCGGATTGGCCCGCACCGCGCGGCATGGCGCACCAGCGGGATGGGGAGCGCCAGCAGCGCGATTTCCAGCCAGAACATGCCGGCTTCGTAACTGCCCGGCCCCGCCAGGCGGAACGCTTGCGGCGAGCGATCCGCGCCAGGCCAGATCGATGAAGCGCAGGAGCGAGGAAGAGGCCCAGGAACGACGGCCATGACTTTGGAGATGCCCTGCAAGCAGGTCGAACTCCAGCGCGCGGCCGAAGGCGCGCGCGCTCAGGCCGCTCTCGAAGATCACCATTGCCAGGCCCACCGAAACCGCCGAGAACCAGAACAGCACGCGGCAGGATGGGCGAATACCAGAGCGGGTGCAGCTTGGTGGGCAGGATCAGGTAGAGGCTGCCGAGCGAGGACTGGTGCAGCGTGGAGAGCAGGAAGCCCAGGCCCACCAGCGGGACCACGACGCGCCTGACGATCCGCACGGCGCGCGTGCCACTTCAGCCGCTCGAAGAGCATGGGCGAGAACTCCAGCGCCAGCACGGTGCTGTAGAGCATCACGCACCAGGCCACCTCGAACATCACCGAGTGCGGATTCCACAAGACCATGGCGCGCCAGATGTTCCAGGGGCGGCCCAGGTCGACCATCAGCGCGCACGACCACCAGCAGGTAGCCGAGGAAGGCCGTCAGGATGGTGGGCCGCACGATCGGCCGCAGCTGCTCCAGGTGCAGGATGTAGACCGCGGTGGTGATCGTGAAGCCGCCCGCCGCCAGACCCACGCCGCACAGGATGTCGAAGCCGATCCACAGCCCCCAGGGGGCGTGGTCGTTGAGATGGGTGGACGCGCCCAGGCCCTGCGTGAAGCGCACCCAGGTGCCGTAGGCGCCGCCCGACCAGGATGACCAGGGCGACGACGCGCCAGAAGAGCGACGCACCTGCTCACGGCGTATCCCTCGAGCCCGTCGACGGCGGTCTCGGTCGGGTCCTTCGTCCTGCGCCACCGGTCTCGCCGCCGCTGGTCCGCACCAGCCCGGCCACGTTCCGCACCTCGTCCTGCGCCTCGTCCTCCGCCCCGGCGCTGCGGCCCGCCGCTTCCGGCCACCACGCCTCGGCGAGCGCCACCGCTTCTTTCGCCGGGTGAACCACCACAGGCCGGTCAGCACGGAAGCGCCCACGGCGACGAGCGGCGGGATCTTCGAAAGAACGCGGAAGGTGAGCATCGGCATGCGGCTCGGCGGGCAGGTTCTCCGGCAGTCCCATCGCGGCGAACGGAATCGAGGAAAGGATGAGCACGGAGGTTCCGCCGGCATCGTGCTCGCCGTAAATCTTGGGCAGGTACTTGCCGGGCTCGGCGGCCAGCCGCGCCCGGGCCTCCTTGAGCAGGGCGTCGCGGTCGCCGGCGATGGTGGCGCCGATACGGGCAGGCTTCGGCGCAGGCGTTGATCTTGCCCTGGGCCAGGCGGTCCGCGCAGAAGTTGCACTTGCGGACCCGCGGCGTCGGGCCGTCCACTCGTACTTCGGAATCGCTGAACGGGCAGGCCTGGATGCAGTAGCGGCAGCCCAGGCAGATCTCGGGCGTTGTAGACCACCGGGCCGGCGGCCGTCTTGTGCAGGGCGCCGACCGGGCAAACCGAGGCGCAGGTCGGGTCCTGGCAGTGCATGCAGAGCCGGCGATAGTTGACCTCGCCGTCTTTGCCCACGGCCTTCCTGATGACCGTGAACTGCTTGTCCGTGAGGTCGGCGGCGTCGGTCTCGGGCAGGCGTTCTGCTCGCGGCAGGCCGCCATGCAGGCGCCGCAGCCGACACACTTCGTGTTATCGATACAGAATTGCGTGCATCCGAGATGAAGTTCCGTTCTTTATGAGCGGAAAAACTGCCGAGTCACTTCCCGCCACTTCTCGGCGAGGCAATTCAGTGCCCACATGCGGGGAGATCGTTCCGCCGTCCAGGGCGGTCGCCAGCGCGCCCGGCGAGATGGCCTGGCGCAGCTCGGCCACCGATTCCTCCATCCAGCGCCGGGCGAACGCGCCCGTGAGGAGATTGCGGAAGCTGACCTGAATATCCGGAGAGAAGATCTCGAGCAGCCATCCGGCGCCGTAGGGGTCTTGGGCGACGAGTCTCGGGATCGAGATGGCCTTCTCGTTGACGGCGACGATCTCGCCCTCGGCGGGCGCCAGCATGGCGACGTCGCCCGCGGTCGGTGTGGAGGGTCCAACCCTTCTCGCCCTGCCGGAACCAGCGGCCGCGCTGCGGGACGTCCAGCTTCTGGACGTCGCCGATCAGGCTGGCCGCGAACTGCGTCCAGGCCCACGCGAACACGGCCGTTACCGGCATCGAGAGCCCAGGTATGGCCGGGGTGGTAGAGCAGGCCTTCAGGCAGGGTCACGCCGGCGATCACCTGCGCTCCCTGCGGCTTGACAGCCGGGCTTGCCACGCGAAACCGGTACTTGTCCCGGTGCAGCAGGACATCCCAAGCAATAAATGCAACGAAAGTTGCGAGAACGAGAAGTGCGACCATTTTAGTTTGCCTCCGCCGCTGTATGTGCACCTTCGTGGCCCGCCGTAGAGATGATCGTTGCATTGTACACAACTTATTGAAAAAGAAACACCAAATCATGTTGCGTTTCTAACGATGGCAATCCGACTCTCGGACATGGCGTTGTATTCTTAAACAGGTCAACTGGACATACGTCCGCAAGCTACCGATTTCAATGGTACAGATGCCGGTATGGCAATCTGCAATGGCTCAGTGTCTCTTCGCAACGGTTTTTCGCCTCGCGAGGCAGGAACACGGCACCACTTGTTATGTTTTCTCAACACCCTAAGCTGCTCACCTTCCCCCACCTGCCTGCGCGAAATGCCACAATCCAACCCCAACATCCTAATGCCCGCCCCTCTTGACACAAGAAGCTCGCCGCAGTAGCATTCGGGAACATAGGCTCTCATGGTAAGTGAACGAAGGGGCTTCATCGGATGGCTTCTCGGAGGAGGCGTGGCTGCCTCCTTGGGCGCGTTTCTCTACCCGGTAGCGCGATTCGTCGATCCGCCCGCAGTTCCCGAGGCGGCCGTCAACGAGGTGCCGCCGGCAAGGTTCAGGACTTCAAGGTAAACAGCGGGAAGATCGTCAAGTTCGGCAGCCGGCCGGTGCTGCTCATACGGTCGGGCGAGACCGAGTGGAAGGCCTTCTCGGCGGTCTGCACCCACCTGAATTGCACTGTCCAGTACAAAGAAGACGCCCGCGTGATCTGGTGTGCCTGCCACAACGGCATGTACGACCTGAACGGGAGCGTGGTGTCCGGTCCGCCGCCGAAGCCGCTCGATGAGTACGTGGTGCGTCTTCGCGGCGAAGAAGTGTTCGTTTCCCGCCGCGCCTAAGGAAGTGGGGCGGCCCCCACGGTCCGAGGCCGACCCCGGTCGGCTTCTGGCATCGGGCAAGACGGCCCGCCCCGCGCGCTGGCGGAAAAGCAAAGGAGGACTGAGAGTGCCGCCTGTCGAGGAGCAGGGCCGCCTGGAGCGCGGCATCGCCTGGCTGGACGAACGCCTGGGGCTGGCGTCCATCCGCGAGTTCATTGCCCATAAGACCGTACCGGTCCATTCCGGCACCATCTGGTACTATTTCGGGGGCGTCACCCTTTTCCTCTTCGTAGTGCAGGTGATGACCGGGATCCTGCTCCTGCTCTACTACCGGCCCACCGCCGGCGAAGCGTACGAGAGCGTACAGTTCATCATGACCCGGGTGCAGTTCGGCTGGCTGTCCGGTCGATCCATAGCTGGTCCGCCAACCTGATGATCCTGGCGGCTTTCATCCACATGTTCAGCGTGGTCTTCCTGCGCGCATACCGCCGGCCGCGGGAGCTGACCTGGCTGAGCGGGTTGGCGCTGCTCGGCCTGGCGCTCGGGTTCGGTTTCAGCGGTTACCTGCTGCCCTGGAACACCATCTCCTACTTCGCCACCAAGGTGGGGACCGACATGGCGGCCAGCGTCCCCTGGGCCGGGCCTGCCATAGCGCGGTTCCTGCGTGGCGGCGAAGACGTGGGCGGCGCCACGCTGACCCGCTTCTTCGGCTTTCATGTCGCCGTGCTGCCCGGCCTGGCCACCACGCTCCTGGCCCTGCACCTGATGCTGGTGCAGCGCCACGGCATCAGTTCCCCGCCCTGGATCGAGAGGCGCTTCGCCGCCTCCGGCGCCCAGGAGCCCCGGATGCCGTTCTTTCCCAACTTCTTTCTGCGCGAACTGATGGCGTGGTACGCCGCCCTCGGCGTGCTGGGGTGCCTGGCCGCGCTGTTCCCCTGGGAACTAGGCGACAAGGCCGACCCGTTCGCCTCGGCCCCGGCGGGCATCCGCCCGGAGTGGTATTTCCTGGCGCCCTTCTACACGCTCAAGCTCATTCCCAGCCACGTCTGGTTCCTGGAAGGCGAATTGCTCGGATTGGCCGGGTTCGGCCTCCTGATCGCGTGGTGGGTGATGCTGCCTTTCTGGGCGACGAATCGCGAAGGCGTCGAGCGCACGCGGCTGGTCACGGGTGCGGGGGTCCTGCTGCTCGCGTATCTGGCGACTTTCTCGCTGCTGGGGTACCTGAAATGATGCGCGCCCTGCTGTGCCTCGCCCTCGGCCTGATTCCGGCCGCTTTGGCCAAGGACTCCTGCGTCGAGTGCCATTCCGCGCTCGCCGAAGACCTCCAGAAGCCCGCTCTGACCTTCGCTAAGGACGTCCACAGCCAGCACGGCTTCTCCTGCGTAGACTGCCACGGCGGGGACCGCAACGCCGACGACCCGGCCGTCTCCATGAGTCCCGCCCACGGCTTCAAAGGCAAGCCCGCCCGTAAGAGCGTGCCGCAGCTCTGCGCCCACTGTCACAGCGATGTCAACCTGATGCGCCGCTACAACCCGCGCGAGCGCGTGGACCAGTACGCCGAGTATCAAACCAGCGTCCACGGCAAACGCATCGCCGCCGGCGACGAGGCGGCCGCCACCTGCATCGACTGCCACAGCGTGCACGACATACGCGCCGTCAAGGATCCGCAATCTCGCCGTACATCCGCTGCGCCTGCCCGAAACCTGCGCCCGCTGCCACGCCGACGCGGTCCGCATGGCGAAGTACCAGATCCCCACCACTCAGTTCGCCGAGTACCGTCAGAGCGTGCATTGGGAAGCCCTGGCAAAGCGCGGCGACCTCTCCGCGCCGAGTTGCGCCTCATGCCACGGCAACCATGGCGCGACGCCGCCGCAGGTTTCCTCGGTGGCCGGGGTCTGCGGCTCCTGCCACGCTCTGATGGAGAACCTATACGACAAGAGCACGCACCACGACGTCTTCGCCGCCATGAATTTGGGCGGCTGCGTGGTATGTCACAGCAACCACGGCGTCAAGATGCCCTCTACGGCGATGCTCGCCGGGCCGGCTTCGGTCTGCAAGCAGTGCCACGACGCGGATAGCGCCGAGGGCCAGACCGCCGCCGGCATGGCCGCGCAGATCACGAAGCTCGATGCGTCCCTGAAGAGCTCCGACGCCGTTCTGGGGCTGGCGGCGCGTTCGGGGATGGAAGTTTCCGAAGCGGTTCTGAAGCTGCAAGACGGCCGCGAGGCGCTGGTGAAGGCGCGGGTGGCCACCCACACGCTCGATCCCGGCGCGGTCCGGACCGCCGCGGAAACCGGTCTCGCGATCGCCGCGGAAACCCACCGCGCGGGCGAAGCCGCGCTCAAAGAGCGGGATTTCCGCCGCTTCGGCCTGATCTTTGCGTTGATCGCGATCGCGGTGACGATTGCCGGTTTGTGGCTCGCGGTACGCGCCATCGAGCGTCCCGAGCCTCCTATTGCGGAAACGGGGAGGAGGTAGAGGTATGGGCCCCAGGTTGTCCCTGATCCTCGTGGCTCTGTATGCCGCCAGCGGGGCGCCGCAGCCGCTCGACACGCCGGCCAGCGCCGAGGTGTGCGGCCGCTGCCACCGCGCCATTCACGAAGCGTGGAAATCCTCTGCGCACGCCGGCGCCATGGAGAGCCGTCTGTTTCAGGACGCACTCGAGATGACGGAAGCCGACTTCGGCGCCGACTCCCGCAAGGTGTGCCTGGAGTGCCACTCGCCGCTGGCCTTCCGGACCGCCGATTTCCGCCTGCGCCGCAAGGTGAGCTGGGAGGGCGTGACCTGCGACTACTGCCACTCGGTTCGCGAGGTGACGTTCGGCGGCCCCAATCCCCAGGCCCGGGTGGAGTTCACCCAGGTCAAGAGCGGGCCGCTCCGGGACGTAACTTCGGTCGGGCACGAGACCGTCTACTCCGCCGTTCACACGACCGCCGCCATCTGCGCGCCCTGCCACGAATACCGCAACGCGCTCGGCTTCCCCGTACTGACGACGTACTCGGAGTGGAAGAACAGCCTGTTCTTCAAGCAAGGCAAGGCCTGCCAGTCCTGCCACATGAACCGGGTGGAGGGCGAGGTGGTGGACCCGCGCGTCCAGCAGGTCAGCCTGGCGAAGATCAACCTGCACGCGATGCCCGGCAGCCACTCCATCGAGCAACTGGCCAGCACCGTGAAGGCGAAGCTCACGACCGAGCGCCGCGGAGACAACTTGCAGGTCTTCGTGGACGTCGCCAACGCCGCCGCCGGGCATTTCGTGCCCACCGGATCGCCGCTCCGGCAGATCGTTCTCGAGGTGCGCGCGGACGGTTACGGCGGCCAGCATTTCCGCGAGCAGCGCGTCTACCGCCGCACGGTGGCCGATCAGCAGGGCAAGGAAATCGACCGCGAGCCGGTGGCCTTCCTGCGCGCCGCGAGCGTTCTGTCGGACACGCGCCTGGCCCCCGGCGAGAAGCGCCGCGAGTCGTTCACTTTCGCCATTCCGCCCGGCACGCAGGCGCAGGTCAGCGCCACGTTCTGGTATTACTACTCGCCGCTGGCGCGCACGGAAGCCCAGAAGCGGGTTACGTTCCTGGCGCTGCAGCAGTTGGTGAAGTGAGCGGGGGGCGGACTTCGCTCTTGGAAATCGTTCCTTCCGCGCATCACCGCCGGCCCCGCCCCCCAGGCACACCACGAGCCGCGGGCGCACAAGGACCGGACCCGCACTCCGCTCCCAAGACTGCCCCGACGGGGCGCCGCTACTCGGCCTGTTTGCGGCGCCGCAGCACGATCAGCGCGATCAGCAGGACGCCCAGCAGCGCGCAGATCAGACGAATCGTTCCCGGTTGCATAGAATCTCCTTTCACGTCTCAGACCGGCCATAGCCGGTTCCGTCCGGCCGGAGCCGGCGGGTTGAACTACATGTTCCGCATCATCGGCAGCAATTCCCGCGAGATGCGCACGAATACCGGCCCCACCGTCACCACGAACAGCGAGGGCAGAATACAGAAGAAAATCGGAAAGACCAGCTTGACCCCGAGCTTGGCGGCTTTCTCCTCGGCCGTCTGCCGCGCCTGCACGCGCATGTAGTCGGAGTGCTCGCGGAGCGTCTGGGCGATGCCGGTGCCGAAACGATCGGCCTGCACCAGCACGGCCACCAGTTTCTTGAGCTCGTCGACCGCGCAACGCTCGGCCAGGTTGCGCAGAGCCTCGACCCGCCGCTTGCCGGCCTTCAGCTCGAAGTTGACTTGGGCGAATTCCTGGCTGAGCTCCGGGTGGGCTCGCCGCAACTCCTTGGCCGTCTGCATAATGGCCTGGTCCAGGCCCAGGCCCGATTCGACGCATACCACCATCAGGTCGAGCGCGTTGGGAAGCGCCCGCCGGATCTGCTTCTGGCGCCGCCGGCCGCTCATGCGGATGAACTCGTTGGGCCCTAGGAATCCCGCCGCCACCGCCACCGCGGCCGCCAGCATGCGGTTCTCCTCGGGGAGTCCTGCCTGCGGCCCGATCGCCAGGGTCAGCAGGGGCAGCAGGAAGGCCAGGAAGACCTTGCTGCCGTAAAACGTCTTCAAGGCGCCGGGCCCGCGGAAGCCGGCCCGGATCAGACGCCGTTCGATGAGAGAAGCGTCCCGCGCCGAGGACGGCAGCACCGTCCCCAGGCGCCCGACCAGGCCACGGAAGGCGGCGCCCGGACGCACACCCGCACGCGCATTCGATCCCAGCGAGCCCTCGGTCACGCGTTCGATGGCCGCTTTGGGCCGCGCCCAGTAGCGCGCCCCCACAAAGATGAACGCCGCCGCGACGGTCGCAAACAGCAGGAGTGTGGCCAGAAGTTCCATCCTCAGACCTCGATGGTCACGATCTTCCGGATGACGCCATAGCCAATGACCTGTAGTGCGACCGCCACCCCGAGCATGGCCTTGCCCGTGTCGTCGTGGGCAAAGAACTGGGCGTAACCCGGGTTGACGTAGCACATCATGATGCCCACCGCGACGGGGATCGTGGTCAGCGCCGCGCCCGTCATACGGCCGTGCGCACTGATGGCCTTGATTCGTCCCCGCAGTTTGAACCGTTCCCGGATGAGGGAGGCCAGCTTGTCGAGCACCTCCGCCAGGTTCCCGCCGGTGCGCTTCTGCAAGGTCACGGCCGAGATGAAGAACTGGACGTCCAGCAGCGGCACGCGCTCGCCCATCTTGGTCAGCGCCACATCGAGCGGCATGCCCAGATTCTGCTCGTCAAAGGTGCGTTTGAACTCGCCCGCCACCGGGTCCTGAAATTCGGAGTGAATCATCTCAAGCGAGACCGAGAAGGCGTGGCCGGCCCGCATGGCGCGGGAGACGAACTCCAGGGCTTCCGGGAACTGCTCCTCGAATCGGTGCAGCCGCGCCTTACGCTTGCGCAGGACGTAGCCGACCGGCAGCGCCCCCAGAACCAGGCCCGCCACCGGCGCGGCCTGGCGGTACGACGGTTGGAGGTACCAGACTGCGGCAAACCCGGCCAGAAACAAGCCGAGGGAGGCGTGGATGGTCCGCGCCACGTTCCATTTCAACCCGGCCTGCTCGACCAGCGCCTTCAGGCGCTCGTTGAGGCGCAGCCGCAGGAGCAACCGGGCGACCATCCGGCCAGTAACCCGATCCTCCCTTTCGATCAGGGCCGGCCCCTGGCGCGGCTTTCCGGCGGGGCGTTCTCCGGTGGCCAGACGCGCCCGGACGCGCTCGAGGTCCGGCGTCCAGCGCCGGCGCGACCAGGCCCGCCATACGAAGGCGATCAGGCCCCAGAAGACGATCGTGACTGCGACAAAGGGCAGCATGCTCAAGCACTCCGCACGGTCCGCGTCAGACCTCCACCACTTCGTCGAACAGTCCGCGCGCAGCCGGATGCCGGCCGCCAGGAGCTTCTCGTAGAACTTGGGCCGGATGCCGGTGGCGGCGAAGCGGCCCACCACACGGCCGTCTTCCGGATCGAGCCCGCGCTTTTCGAACACGAAAATGTCCTGCAGCGTGACCATTTCGCCCTCCATGCCGGTCACTTCGGTGATGCTGACCACGCGGCGCGTGCCGTCGCTCAGCCGCGCCGCCTGCACCAGCAGGTGCACCGCGCTGGCGATCTGCTGGCGGATGGAGATCAGCTGCATGTTGGCGTTGGCCAGCGAAGACCATCACCTCCAGCCGCGAGACCGCGTCGCGCGGGGTGTTGGCGTGGATGGTGGTGAGCGAGCCGTCGTGGCCGGTGTTCATGGCCTGCAGCATGTCCAGCGCCTCCTCGCCGCGGACCTCGCCGCACGACGATGCGGTCCGGACGCATACGCAGGCTGTTGACCAGCAGCTCGCGCTGGCGCACCGCGCCGTTGCCCTTCGAGGTTGGGCGGGCGCGTCTCCAGGCGCACCACGTGCGGCTGCTTGAGCTGCAATTCGGCCGCGTCTTCGATGGTGACGATGCGTTCCTTGGCGAGAGATGAACACCGAGAGCGCGTTGAGCAGCGTGGTTTTGCCGGCGCCGGTGCCGCCCGAGATGATGATGTTCAGGCGCGCCTTCACCGCCGCCTCGAGCAGTTCCATCATGCCCGGCGTCATGGCCCGGCGCTCCACCAGGTCGGCGGGCATCAGCTTGTCGGTGCTGAAACGGCGGATCGAGAGCAGCGGCCCGTCGATGGCCAGCGGCGCGATGATGGCGTTGACGCGCGAGCCGTCGCTCAGCCGGGCGTCCACCATGGGCGTCGATTCGTCGATGCGGCGTCCCACCTGGCGAGACGATCTTGTCGATGATCCGCAGCAGGTGCTGGTCGTCGCGGAAGCGTGACGTTGGTCAGCTCCAGCACGCCCTTGCGCTCCACGTAGACCTGCTGTGCGTGTTCACCAGGATGTCGGAGATGGTGGGGTCTTCCAGCAGCGGCTCGAGCGGCCCCAGCCCGAACACTTCGTCGAGCACTTCGTCGATGATCTGCTGCTTTTCGAGCGAGCTGAGCAGCGTCGGCTCGCCGTCGATGAGCTGAGATCAGCGCCTGGCGCACTTCGCCGCGCACGCGCTGGTTGTCGATGGTGGCCAGCGCCTCCAGGTTGATCTTGTCGACCAGCTTGCGGTGGAGCGTGAACTTCAGTTCCTGGTACTCGGGCTTGAGCGAGGACCTGGGGCGGCCCGCGTTCTGCAGGATGCGCTGGTCCCAGGTCGGGCGCGCGTTTTCCGTTCCGCGCCGCTTTGAGGGTCGCACGTTCATGCTCGGACCTCCATGGCGGCAGGCGCGCGGCTTCCTCCGCCGGATGCGCGGCGTCCGGCCGCGGCGGCTTCGACCAGCCCCCCGGCAAACTCGCTCGATGGCTCGTCCCAGATCGCAGTCTGCCGCGAGCGGCTCGCCTTCGGCCAGCGCGCGGTCGAGCGAGGAGTAATCGTTGGGGAAACTGTAGTGGACCGGCGCCGCCAGGATCTTCTGCACGTCCGAAGGCGCCGAGCCCGCCGCGCCTTGGCTTCGCGGTTCACCAGGACCCGCACGCGGTCTTTGCCGCAGCCGAGCTGTCCCAGCAGGCCGATCGCCTTGCGCGCCAGGTGCAAGGCTGGGGAGTTCGGAAGTGGTCACCAGAAAGGCCAGGTCGGCTTCGGGCAGCGCCAGCAGGGTGGCGCGATGGAAGATAGCGGGCAGGTCCAGAAGAACCCAGGAGTACTCTTGGCGCGCGCGGGCGATCAGTTCGCGCAGGCTGGCGATGTCGAGCGAATCCCCAGGCGTCATCCCGGCCGGAAGCACATCGATCCCGTGCCGGACCTCGATCACGCCGGCGGCCGGCCGGCCGGCCTTCAGGTAGAAGGTGACGGTCCCGCTCATGGCGTCCAGGTCGGCCAGCAGCACCCGGCCGGCGGCGGCGCGGCGCAGGGCGAAGGCGGTCTGGGCGGCCAGCGTCGAGGCTCCCGAGCCCGGCTTCGCGCTGGCGAACACGGCCACCGTTCCGGCCGCCTGCGGGCTCTGTATCCGCGGCTCGATCAGCCTGCGGATGCGCGCCAGGGCCTGCTCCTGGATGGCCGCTTCGAAGGGCGCGCAGAGAAACTCGCTGGCTCCTTGACGCAGCGAGCGGACGATGGCCGCCGGGTCGTTGCGCACGTGCAGGCCGATTACGCGGGTGTCGGGATTCGCGGCGGTGACCGAGCGGACCAGTCCGACCGCCTCTTCGAGATCCGTCGCCAGGTCGAGCAGCACCACCTCGGGCCGAAGCTGGCGCAGGCGGATGTCCAGGGTCTGCTGGGAGGGATAGGACTTCAGATCCGCCAGGATCTGGAAGCCGCGCGCCGCCGCCGCGCTCTCCTCGAACCGGCGTGCCAGATCGCGGTCCGGCGCGATCATGAGCGCGGTGAGCTGGCGGGCATCGCGGTTGCCGGCGCTGGGCATAGGCCCCCTCACTTGCCGGCGGCGGGCTTCGCCTCGGGCGGCGCGGCGCCGTGGCCGGGATTGAGCACCAGCGGCAGGAACTTCCTCGGCATCTCCGGCAGCGCCTCGAGATCCACGCGGCTCACCGGCGTGGCGATCTCCGGGGTGACCATCACGATCAGTTCCGTCGCAGACTTCTGCTCGTTGCGGCTCTTGAACAGCGCCCCCAGCACCGGGATGCTGGCCAGCCCGGGGATCTTCGAAAGCTGCTCGGTTACGCGCTGGTCGATCAGGCCGGCGATCACGAAGCTCTGGCCCAGGCCCAGCTCGATGTTGGTCTCCATGCGGCGGGAGGCCAGGGCCGGAATCGTGAACCCGGAGTACAGCACGGCGTTGGTCAGGTCGATGGTCGAAACCTCGGGCTTTACGTACATGCGGATGGTGTTGTGCTCCGTGATGTGAGGCTGGAACGTCAGGCGGATTCCGTACTCCTTGAAGACGATGGTCACCGCCCCCGCGTTGGCGCCCCCTTGTACCACCGGCACGGGAAACTCGCCGCCCACCAGGAAACTGGCGTCCTTGCCGTTGGTGGTCACGAGGTTCGGCTCGGCCAGAATCTGAAGCACGCCCTGGTTCTGGAGCGCCTTGATGAACATCCCCAGGTTCAGATCCGGCCGGAAGGCGAAGATATTGAGCGCATCGCTGATATTGAACTTGCTGACGGCGGGCACGCCGCTGCCCGCCACGGGCGTCTGGATCTGATCGAGAGTGGCGGACTGGAACTGCCCTGTCGAGACGTACCCGGGCGTGTTTGCCGCGCCGGTCGAGAGCAGGTTCACGCCCAGGGAGGTGACGGCATTGCGGTTCAGTTCCGCGAATTTCACCCGCAGCACGACCTGCTTTTCCGGCCCGGGAGGGACCACGCGCAGGTTGGCAACCACGGCTTTGGCGAAAGGCGCCACCAGGGCCGCGGCCCGGTCGGACACCGCCTGGCTCGGCACCACGCCGGTGAGCGAAAGCGAGTCCCGCGCCCCCTGCGCTTCGATGTCGCAGTCCGGAAAAGTCTTCTTCAAGAGTTGCCGCACGGGATCGAGGTTCTGCTCGACGGTAATGCCGTACAGCGTGCGCAGACCGTCTTTGGACCAGATCACGATGGTGGCCGTTCCGGGGATCCTGGCGTTGACCAGGACCTCGCGCGAGGAGACCGCCACGGCATCGGCAACGTCGGGATTGCTGGCGGCGATGCGGCCGATATCGCCGGCGTAGTCGATCACCAGGCTGCGGCCCGCCGCCACCTGCAGGTTGACGCTGTCGCCGGCAGCCGGTCCCGGCCCGGCCGCCAGCGCCGCGAGGACCATCCACCACATCCGTCTTTTCATGGGTTTCGCACTCCGACCTGCTCGACGGTTCTCTGGTTGCCGCGAAAGACCACCACTTCTTCGGGAGGGGGTGGCGCCGGGACCCGGATCACGGCCGGCTTGGGGCTGGGCGGCGGCGTCTGAACCGCCGCCGCCCGCCGGCGCGTCGTTCCCGACAGCTCCCACAGCTCGCGGCCGGGCGTG
This sequence comes from Bryobacterales bacterium, assembly GCA_963710565.1. Classification (GTDB taxonomy): domain Bacteria; phylum Acidobacteriota; class Terriglobia; order Bryobacterales; family Bryobacteraceae; genus DASWZN01. The sequence continues at coordinate 319,387 of CAVQAN010000007.1, forward strand.
TTCTCGATGGCCCGGTCGCTGCCGTTCCGAAGCACGAGCTGAAGACGCCATTCGCTGGCCAGCGTCAGAGTTTCGGCCTGTTGAGGCGTCACCAGCAGCGTGACTACGGGAGCGTTGATGGCCTGCCCGCTCGAGCTCGGCTCGATGGTCGGGCCGGCCGACAGCACCAGGATGTCCTGGAGGATCGTCTTGGTGACGGAGCCGGAGCTGTCGCCTTCCGGCGGCCGCCCGGTCGCCAGCACGTCCACCCGCATCCCCGGCAGGGCGAATCCCGCCACGCCGACCACGTCGTTGACCTTCACCGCGACGGCGCGCATTCCGTTGGGAATCACCGGCGCCAGACCGAGACCGCTCCCGCGGGCAGCCAGCCGGCCCTCGCGGATCGGCTCCCCGGCCAGGATGCTCGAAGCCGCCGGCCGCCCGAGCACGTCCTCCATCTTCGAGAAGCAGCCGGAGGGGAACTCCTCGGCCGGCACCTGTTCCAGCTTCAGGTCCTCCCCCTTCAAGACCCCTCCTACCGACAGGGCACGCGAGGCGACGACCAGGTCGCGCCTCTCGACTTTCTGGGGGCGCCGGGGGCCGCGGGCCGATCCCGCCACCACCTGGTAGAACACGCCCGAGATCACCAGCGCGAACAGCAGGCTGACGGCTAGTACGGTGAGGAATCTGCGGTCCATTGGTTTGCCCTCGCGCCCGCGCGTACCCGGCCCGCGCTCTTCGACGCCGGCTCCAGCAGACGGCGCGCCAGCAGGCCCGACCGGAGTGCGAACTCGGCGAGCGGCTGCCCGGAGGGCAGGCGCCATCGTGCGGAAGGCGGCCCTGATTCCGCCGGGGCGTCCCGCTTGCCCGCGCTGGCGGACCCTTTGCTCGCGGTTTTCATTGCTGGCCCGGTCCCTGAAGACTATTTCGACGGGAGAGGGCGCTTTCTTTAGGCCCGAACGGCCCGCAGCGCGCAAACAGTACCGCCTGCCCGTCCTGGTCCACCTTCCGCCAGCCGCCGCACGATCCCAGCAGGTCCGCCAGCGGCCACTCCCTGGGCGCCAGCACCAGCGCGATCCGGAATCGCTCCAGCACCGCCCCCCAGTCGCCGCGGCCGTATGCGGTCCGCAGGTACAGGTCGCCGATCCCGGGACCGTAGAAATCGCTGCGCCCGTCGAGGAACACCCTCTGCCGGGGTCCCAGGCGGTACAGCAGATAGTCCCCCCATTGGTCCGAAGTGAACACCCGCGCGCCCGCGATCTCGCGCTCGTGCCGTCCGATCAGCGCTACCGGGAACTTGTTCTCGGGAAAATCCCGGGGCCAGTGACCCGGGACGACCGCCAGTACTAAGAGAAACACCGCGGGCCACACGCTCGTATACCGGGCGCTGGAGGCGAATCCGGCGCTCACCCGTTCGAGAATGGCCGCCACCGACCGCGCCGGGCGGCTGCCCGCCCCAGCGCTGCACCAGCGGCTCGCCTCCGCCGCCAGGATGGGCGAGGCCGCCACCGCATAGACCGGCACGTTGCGCACCGAGACCAGCGCCGCGTGCGCCCACCCCGCCAGCAGCAGGGCCTCTCCCGCGCGGGCCCGCCGTACCAGCGACGGCGCCACCGCCAACCCGCCGAACAGCAGGATCTCGAAGTGCGCCGAGCTTTCCGAGCGGAAGCGCGGCGCCTGGAACTCGTCCACCGTCTGCCGGATCCAATCCGAGCGCAGGTATTCGGCGATGTGGCGGTGCAACCCGATGCCGTAAGGGTTGGCGAGCGAGGCCGCGAGACAGGCTGCCCCCAGCGCCGCGTAGCGCCGCGCCAGGTCCCAGCGCCTCTCGATCGTCGAGGCCGCCGCCAGCGCCGCCAGCGACGCCGGAAGCGCCACAAAGCCGGCGTGCAGGTTGGCCCACAGCGCCGTCAGCGGGACCAGCAGCCACGCCGCGCCGTCCCGCCCCAGCCGGTCGCGGTCCAGGATCCACAAGGATGCCGCCAGCAGCAGCAGCGTGAACACATGGGGCCGGGCCAGGAAGTGAATCCCCGACGCTCCCGCTGCCAGCAGGCAGGCCGCCAGCGCCACGAAGAAGCCGCTCCCGCGCGCCAGCATGTGGCGGAACAGCACGGTAAAGCAGGCGGCGATCGCCGTGCCCGCCAACAGCACCACACCCTTCAGCCCCGCCGCGCGGTGCGCCAGGGCGAACAGGACGTCGGAGAGCCATTCCCAGGCGCACCACGGCGCGCCCGGCCTGGTGAATGAGAACAGGTCCGTGTGCGGCACCTGGCCGTGCGCCAGAATGTACTCGCCGGCGCGAATGTGCCAGCCCGTATCGCCGTCGGCCAGCAGCACCTGCCACCCGCTGGCCGCCACGAACAGCCACCCCATCAGCGCCGCGAACAGCCAGTCCGATTGCGAAGGCACGAGCAGCCGCCGAAGGCTCACGCTCCCGTTGATCGGCGGAACAGGGCGGGGGGATTAGGGGAGGTGCGTGGCCCGTGGCCTGCCGGCCCGGTGGGGAATCGATCATGGCGATCCCGTTCCCTATCGCGCCGCCGTACGGCGCCGTGTTGTACGCCTGCGGCCCGCTGGTCCTGGCGCCAGGTGAACCTCTTCATCTTCCGCGCGTGGGGCACGGACAGCCTGGCCGCAATGCTGTCCGCCGATAGCCTTGGGGGGTGGTTCCAGGGCGCCAGCACGGCGCTTCTGATGTCGCTCGCGAGCATTTCTGTTTGCGGTCATGGTGGCGTTGATTCCGTTTACGTCACGGACCCGGCGCATGTAGTCTTGGATATCAACGGGTATTTTGCGCCGTAGGACTAGCAGAACAAGCATCAAACTCTGGTTTCCGCCCCGGAAGCGGCATATAATCAGCCAAGGGCGGAGCGTCTATGTCCAAGCCTTCCTCTTTCGCAGATGTTGAGCTGTCCGTAAGCCCGGGCGCCAGGTCCCAGGCGCAACCCGTGGAGCCGGAGACCCCTTTTCGCGTCCTCATCCTCGGCGACTTCAGCGGGCGCGCCAACCGCGGCGTGTTCGAAACCAGGGCGGGAAGCCGGCGCCCCGTGCGGATCGATCGGGACAGCTTCGATGCGGTGTTCGAAAAGCTGCGGCCGGAGCTGATCTTCCCGCTGGCGGGCAGCCAGTCCCCCGCCCTGGCGATTCGCTTCAAGGAGCTGGACGACTTCCACCCGGACCGGCTCTTCGAGCGGCTCGACGTCTTCCAGGCGCTGCGCGGGCTGCGGGAGAAGCTCGGCGACAACGATACCTTCGCGGCGGCGGCCGCGTCGCTGCGGCCAGCCGAGCCGCCTGCTCCACCCGCCGCTGCGGCGAAGATCACGCTGGACGATCTGCTGGACGAAACCGACGGCGGCCCCGCCGGGCCGGCGCGCGCCCTCGACGACTGGAGCGCGATGCTGCACGATCTCGTCGCGCCGCACCTGGTTCCGGGGGCCGATCCGCGCCAGGCCGAGCTGATCGCCAAGGTCGACGCCGCCACCAGCGAAGCCATGCGTGCCCTGCTGCACCAGCCCGCGTTGCAGGAACTCGAGGCGGCCTGGCGGGCTCTGTTCTTCCTGGTTCGCCGGCTGGAGACGGGACCGGCGCTGAGACTGCACCTGCTGGATGTGTCGAAGGCCGAACTGGCCGCGGAGCTGGAATCGGCGCGCGACGACCTGCGTCACAGCGAGCTGTGGCGGATGGTGGTGGAAGAGAGCGTCGGCACGCTCGGTGGACAGCCCTGGGCCGCGCTGGCGGGCAACTACTCTTTCAGCCAGACTCCAGGGGACCTGAAGCTCCTGGCGCGTCTGGGAGCCGTGGCCCGCGAGGCCGGGGCGCCGTTTCTTGCGGCCACCAGCCCGCGGATGCTGGAGAACATAACGGAAGGCGCGTTTCGCCAGATTCGCAAGCTGCCCCAGGCGCCCTGGATCGGTCTGGCCATGCCGCGCTTTCTGCTGCGCCTGCCCTATGGGAGGGAGACGGCGCCGGTCGAGTTGTTCGACTTCGAGGAATTCGGGGCCGCGCCGGAGCACGACTCGTATCTATGGGGCAATCCGGCGTTTGCCTGCGTGTGTCTGCTGGGCGAGGCGTTCGGCCGGGCAGGTTGGGACATGCAGCCGGGTATGGCGCGGGAGATCGACGGCCTGCCGCTGCACGTCTACAAAGAGGACGGCGAGTCCCGGATCAAGCCCTGTGCCGAGGTGCTTATGACCGAGGACGGCGCCGAGGCGCTGCTCGAGAACGGGGTGATGCCGCTGGCGTCGATCCGCGATCGGGACACGATCCGCCTGATCCGCTTTCAGTCGATCGCCGACCCGCTGGCGCCTCTGGCCGGCCGCTGGCGCGGGTAGGCTGGCTGGGCAGGCTCAGTGGCTGTGGCCGCCGCTGCTGGTGCTACCGCCACCGCCACCGCCGTGGCCACCACCACCCCCACCACCGGAAAACCCGCCACCGCTGTGGCCGCCGCCACCCCCGGAGTAGCCGCCTCCGCTTGAGTGACCGCCACCGGAGGAGCCGCCGCTGCTCGAATGGCCGCCGCCGGAGTAGCCGGATCCGCCGGAGTAGCCGGATCCGCCGGAATAGCCGCCCCCGCTTGAACGGCCGCCGCTGGAGGATGCCGATGCCGTGGCACGGCCGCCGCCGGCGTGGACCGACGCGCCCATGTGGCTCGGGCCGGCCGAGCGGCCGCCCCACGCTAGCTGTCCCCCGCTGACACCGGGTCTGGGCGGCTTACCAGGGTGGCCCGGAAGAACTGGTGGGCCCGAGTGGATGGGGCCATGGGGTGGCTTACCAGGCTTGGAGGGGCCGCCCGGCCGGGTTGGCATCGAGCCGCCGTAATACCACGGGGGGTAGAACCCGCATCCCCAGAAACTGTTGTAGATTCCCCACATGGGAAGGAAGGTATAGGCACCGAAGAACGGGTTCCAAGCCCAGCCGCTCGTGGCCACGTAACCGCTCTGCTGCGCCAACAACGCGGAGGAGACATTCGCCGCAGCCAGGTACTCGGCCCTGCGCCGCGCCCACCAGAGCAAAGCATCGCCAGTCTTGGGATCGAACTTCTCGGCCACGGCCGCTCCGTCCAAGCGCAGACGCCGGCCGCGCTTGAGGATCTGCACCTGGGCCCCCACGGTCACCCAGGCTTCGCCGTCGTAGACGCTGATCTGCGCCGGCTCGCCGTCCATGCGGTAAAGTCCCCTGCTGAGCAGGCCGATCATGCCGCCGTTCATGGCGAAGGTCAGGGCTTGACCCTTCTCCATATCGGCGGTCTCGACAATGACCGAGCCGGCCAGGAACTCGACGCGGGTGTCCATGATGTCGTCGGAAAGCAGCCGCACCGCGCTGTTCTCTCCCAGGCGCATGAAAACGCCCGGAGCGAGCAGGACCTCCGCCCGGCCCTCTTCGGTCTGGAGCTGGGAGCCGTTCAGGATTTGAGGGAAGCTCTCGTGCTTCATCGCGACGGGCGTCCCGTCCAGCAGGACGACCCCCTCAATGTAGTTGATCATGCCGGACTTGGCCGAAATCGCCACTTGGGCGGAGGCGATGCTGGCCAGCATCAGGCAACCGAGTCCCGCGCCTGCCTTTATGAAGCGTCCCATCGGAGGCTCACCTCCCGTTCAGCTTGCGCCGCAGATAGGACGCCTGTCAAGGAAGCGCGGTTACAGGGCTCACCGGAACGGATCAGTGGCTTCGGCCGGGAAAGCCGCCGCGGGCGCCGCCGCCGGAGGGCGCAGGCCCGCGGTCTCCCGCTGCGGCGGACGAAGGCGCGCGGCCGGCCGCACCAACGGCGAGACCGGACATGGGGGCATTGGAAGATAGGGAGGCGCCGGTGGCGACGCTCGCGCCGGATTGAGAGACAGAACCAGTGCTGCCCGGATACCAGTAGTTCTGGCGGGGCACGTACAGCATGTAGACGCTCTCCGGGCTCCAAAACCGATAGCCCCAGAAGCTGTCATACATGCCGCTCATGGGCAGGTACGTGAAGGTGCCGTAGAAGGGGTTCCAAATCCAGTTGTTCGAGCCCCAGGCTCCGTACTGGTCCGCCTGACGGGCGGCGGAGACGTTGGCCACCGCGAGGTACTCGGACCTGCGGCGCGCCCAGCGGAACAGGGTGTCGCCGGTTTTTTCGTCGAGTCTCTCGGCCACCGCCAGGTCCTGCAGGCGGAGCGAGCGGGAGCGCTTGACGATCTGCGCCTGGCCATCTTCGATAACCCTGGCCTCGCCTTCGTAGACGCTGACCTGGGGCGGTTCGCTGTCGAATCTGTAGACGCCCTTCTTGACCAGGTCGATCGACGAGCCCTTGTAAGCAAACCCGATGGACTCATTCTTCGCGACGTCGGCGGACTCGACGATCGCCGAACCGGCCAGGAACTCCAGCCGGCTGTTCACGATGTCGTTGGAGACCATGCGCACCGCGCTGTTCTCGCCCAGGCGCATGAAAACGCCGGGACCGAGCAGAACTTCGGCGCGGCCTTCTTCGGTGCGCAACTCGGAACCGTTGCGGAGCTGGGGGAAGTTGTCGATTTTCACCTTGACCGGCTGGCCGTCCAGGAGCACCGTTCCCTCGACGTAGTTGACCATCCCGGACTTGGCGGAGATCGCGTTTTGCGCGCACGCGACCCCGGCCAGTATCAGACTGGAGAATCCGATTCCTGCGACTCTGAAGAACTTCACTCCGAGCCTCCCACCTGCAATCAGTTTGCGCCTCATTGCGAGCCAGGTCAAGGCCCGAACTGGGCGCCAGGCACCCCGCGGCGCCTCCCCACCGAACCGCGGGCCGTCGGAAAGCGGCCGGAGCTGCGAAACCGCCACGCCGCCCTCCGGTGCCTCTCTTAGGGCATATACTGGAACCTGCATCTCAACGCACGCGCGGGGGCCAGCGAGTCATGTTCGCGGAACAGGCGAGAACGGCGCTTCTCACGGCCTGGCCGATCGCGAGCGCCGTGATCCTTCCGGCGCGGACGGCCCCGCCTGTGCTCACGCCGAACAGACCGGGGACGCATACGGGGGAAGGCCGGCCCGTTTCTCGGGCGGGAAACCGAGTGGCGGCGCGGCGCACCGTGAGCGGGCCGATGCGGCCGCAACCCGATCCAACGGAGGAGTCCTCGTGCAGCTCGTGAGCCTGGTGTGGGGAGTGCTGGTCTTTCTCGGCATGCTGATCGCGTTCCTGCCGCACCTTGGTGTGTTGAACTGGCTCAATACTCCCGTGGCCGGAGTGGGGCTGATCTTGAGCCTCCTCGCGCTGGCGATGTCCAAGGCCGGGAACAAAGCCGTTGCCATTGCGGCCCTGGTCGCGAACGGCGTCGCCGTGGCGGTAGGCGTGATCCGGCTGGTCCTGTAAGGGGAAATCCCGGAAGGGGCTATAATCTGAACGGGAAAGGTATGGCGATGAACAGAATGGCGCTTCTGGCCGTTTGCCTGCCGCTGGTGGCGCCGGCCTCCGACAAGCAGCCGCCGGCGGGGCAGGCTGGAAACGACAGCGTGGCGATTTCCGCGACCCTGTATCAGGGCAAAGACGCCGTGCGCGAGCTGCTGGGTTCGGACCTGGGCGGCTACTTCGTCGTGGTGAAGGTAGAGATGACGCCCAAGGGCGCGAAACCGCTGGCGATCGACCGCGACGACTTCCTCCTGCGTAGCTACAACAACGGCCAGAAATGCCAGCCGTACGCGCCCAGTCAGATTGCGGGCCGGGCGGCGCTGGCCGTGGTTCCGGTGGGTGGCGGCGACGTCAGGGCCGAACAGGGCGGCCCGGTGTTCGGCGCGCCGACCGGCGTGGGCGGCCCCCAACGCCTTCCCGGCAACCAGGGCGCCGTCGGCAGTTCCTCAACGGGGCCGGACAGGCTGGACGTCAAAGTCGACGACAGTACCTCGTCCAAGGACGACCCGATCCTGAAAGTCCTCAAAGAGCGGATTCTCCCGGAGAAGAAGACTTCGGAACCCGTTTCCGGCCTGCTCTACTTCTCGCTCGACGGCAAGCACAAAGCCAAAGACATGGCCTTGCAGTACAAGACCCCGAGCGGTCTTCTCACCCTGGCGTTCCGCTGAGGGACGCGTCCCGCTTCAGTTCACGGATTCGATGGTCAGCGTGTCGCCCTGGACGCTGCCGGTGACGGTCACCTTCTCCGCGACCTTGTCGCCGATCTTGTCCGGGTTGGCGACCTTCAGGGTCTTGCCATCGCTGGTGACGAAGATCGGGGCCACGCCGTTCTTGATGCAGTGCTTGGCGCACGCCGCGTCGGAACTTTCGGTGTGCTTGCACTTGCCGCAGGTGAATACGCCGGTCAGGTCCCCGGCGATAGCGCTCCAGGAAAACAGTGCAAGTCCCAACAGGGAAACGGACAGCAGTCTCTTCATATAAGCCCCCTTTGAATTCGCCGCGATCCCGCGGCCAATGGTCCCCACTATACGGCAAGGGCGCGGGCGGACGCAACCGGGGTAGTGCGTTCGCCCGGAAGTCGTGGCCGGGCCCGCGTCAGGCTAGCCGAAGACCGCGGCCAGCGCAACCTTCAGGACCACGTACACGCCCCAGGGTATGAGCACGCCGGTGAGCGCGGTCGACCAGCGCTTCCTGGTGACGGCCGCCATGCCGGTCGCCAGCAACAGGATGATCCAGAATGAGAACACGTCGATGCTGCCGCCGAGGCTGACCAGCCAGGCCGGCACGGTGTGGGGGTCGAGGTAGAAGCCCAGGTTGTAGCCCGCCGGATTCTTCAGGTCGAAATCCATGGGGTCTTTGAGAAACATCACCAGCACCCCTCCGGCCACACCCAGCAATTGCGGCAGAGAGGCATAGGCCGCCACCGCGAGCGCTTGCCGGAACTTCACCGCGGCTCCCAGCATGTTGGTGAAGACGAACAGCAGCACGCCGGCCGTCACCAGCATCGAGATGGGCGGGGCTATGACGGCGATCGCCGTTCCAAACGGCGGGCCGAACTTGAGCTGCATCTGGATCGCGCGTTCGCGGTCCTCGGGCGACATGCTCTGCGCTTTGGGCGATTGCTCGAACTGCTGGCGCATGAAGTGCTCCCATCCGACGTGGCTCGAAGAGGAGCAGGTAGGCCAGGGAACACACCATGATCAGGATCATCGGAACCCACCAGCCCGGGCGGGCGGCGATGTCCGCGAAGGCCGGTTTGGGATCCACGAATACGTTGACGAGGCGGCCCGCCTCACTCATGGGCGGCGCCGGGACTGGGGCGGCATCTGGGCTTTGAGGCATAGATGCGGCCATTATACGCGGTCGCCGCGCGCCGTGTGAACGGGAGTTCTCAGGAGTCCTACGAGGCCCGCTGTGCCGCCGCCTGCAGGTGCGCTTCCAGGAACCACAGGGCCTTGTCGGCCGCGCGCGCCACGTCGGTGAAGATGTCGGCGGTGGCCGCGTCGCCCTGGTTCTGGGCGTCGTCGAGCGCCTTGCGGTTCGACGCCGCGTAGCGGGCGAAGCGGTCGATCAGCGCTTCCAAGTGCTGCCGGCCGTCGATAGCGTCTTTCGGATACTCCGGCAGGCTCGAATTCGCAGCCGCCATCCGCGCGGTGCCGCAGGCGTACCCGCCCAGCGCGGTGACGCGCTCGGCGATCGTGTCGATGAACTCGAAGATGTCTTCGGCGGCCGTGTCGAACAGCTCATGGAGCTGAAAGAAACTGCTCCCCTTGACGTTCCAGTGAGCCTGTTTGGCTTGCGTATAAAGGTCCAGAGTCTGAGCCAGTTGCTGGTTGAGAACACCGATCATCTGTTGGCGCACTTCGGGCGCAACATCGATCCGGGTCTGAAAACTAGGTCCGGAAACCGCTGACGGCATCTCGTGCCCCTCCTGCAGCCATTTTGCCGCAACGGGAGGGAGACTACAAACGGCGGGCGGCCACCAGAGCTGGGCGGCTACAAACCCGCCTTGGCTTCCAGGCTGCGCCACAGGTACCAGGACGCCACGGTGCAGTAAGGGCGCCAGCGGCCCGCCATCTCGTCCACCTCGCGGGGCGTTGGCATCACGGCGAGGCCGTAGACCTTGCGGACGGCCGCGCGGATGCCCAGATCGCCCGAAGGCATTACGTTGAGGCGTCCCAGCGCGAAGATCAGGAACATATGCACGGTCCAGGGTCCGATGCCCTTGATCGCGGTGAGCCGGGCGTGGACCTCCTGGTCGGGAACCGCGGTGAGAGCGGCCAGGTCCAGTTGGCCCGAAACGACCCGCCGGGCCAGCTCGCGAATGTACTGCGTCTTCTGCCTCGAGAGCCCGATCGCCCGCATCCTGGCCGGGCGGAGGCGCAGCACCGACTCGGGTGTCAGCCGGCCGTTCCCGGCCGCCGCCACCAGGCGCTGGAAGATGACCTCGGCCACCTTTCCGCTGAGCTGCTGGAGGACAATGGACTTGACCAGCGTCTCGTAGTTCGGCTCCAGAAGCTCGATCAGATAGGGTCCGACCTGGTCAATCAGGCGTCCCAGAACGGGATCGGAGGCCTTCAAATGGTGCAGAGCCTTTTGCATGGCGAAACAGAAAGCGCGGGGCGCGCATCTAGTAGTATGCCATTCCGACAGAGGGAGCTTATGCGCTTTTTCGCCGTGTTTGCATTGGCCGCGGCCGCCCTGTTTGCCCAGCAGCCCAATCCAGGCTGGAGGCGCGTGGATGCGCCTCCCCAGCCGCCGGCGGCTGCCGCCCCGGAGGTTGCCCCGACCGCAGTACCCCAAGGAGAGGAGCCGACCTTCAAGGGCGGAGTCGATGTGGTCAGCGTCTTTTGCACCGTGCGAACCAAGCAGGGCGGCCTGGTCGGGAATCTCGCCAAGGACGACTTCCAGGTGAGCGAGGACGGCAAGCCGCAAGAGATCAAGTACTTCACGCGCGAGACGGATCTGCCCTTGACGATCGGCCTCCTGATCGACGTCAGCCGGAGCCAGGAACGGCTGGTCGAAGAGGAGAAGCAGGCCGCCAGCCAGTTCTTCACCCAGGTTCTGCAGAAGAAGGACCTGGCATTTCTGCTCAGCTTTGGTTCGGAAGCGGAACTGCTCCAGGACTACACCAACTCCGCGCGTCTGCTGCGCCGCGGGCTCGACGGGTTGAAGGTGAATGCTCCGCCACCGCAGGTCACCGAAAGCCCGGTGCCCACCGTCTACACGCCGCGCGGCACGATCCTCTACGATGCCGTGTACCTGGCGGCGCACGACGAGCTGCGCGGACAGGTGGGGCGTAAGGTGATCGTGCTCATCACGGACGGCAACGACCAGGGAAGCCGGCTCAAGATCGACGAGGCGATGCGTTCGGCGCAGTTGGCCGATGCCATCATCTACGGCATCGAGTACTACGATGCCGGGGCCTACGGCGGGGGTTTCGGAGTGAACCTGGGCGGAGGCGGCGGCTCGATCCTGAAGAGGATGGCGGAAGAGACCGGCGGCCGGGCTTTCCACGTGAGCCGCAAACATCCTCTCTCGGAGGCGTTCGACGAGATCCAGCGCGACATGCGGACGCAGTACGCGATCGGCTACCTCCCCACCAACGGGAAGAAGGACGGCAGCTTCCGCCGCATCGAGATCAAGACCAGGGACAAGGAACAGAAGGTGCAAGCCCGCAAGGGCTACTACGCAACCGAGCCCGAGGGGAGCTGAACCGGGTCGGGCGTCAGCCCCGCAACCTCAGTAGGAATGGGTACCGGCAAAGCTCCGGGTATTCGTCTCCCGGCGCGCCCTACACCGCCGGTTTCCGGTACCGCTCCCGCCGCGCGAAGTAGTCCCGGATGCACCACTCGAGCGAGGGCATCCGCTCCAGGCCCAGCGCCTCCATCCTGGCGTTCGAGAGCGCCGAGAATTTGGGCCGATGGGCGGCGGTGCGATACTCTCGCTCGTCCGCCGGCCGCAATTCGGGATGGAGGCCCGCCACCTCGAAAATGATCTGCGCGTAGCGGAACCAGGAGACGGGAGCGCCGCCACCAACGTGAACGACGCCGGTCACGCCCCGTTCGACCAAGTCCACCGAGCGCGCGGCGAGCGCCGGCGCGTAAGCTGGGGACGCGATGTGATCCTGCACCACCCGGATCGGCCGGCCCTCCGCCGCCAGCCGCAGCATGGCCTCGACGAAGTTGCCGCGGGCCGTGTGCAGGCCGCCCGGCCCGAAGACCCCCGACGTGCGGATGACGAGCGGCGACTCCAGGTAGGCCTGCGCGTAAAGCTCTCCAGCCAGCTTCGAGACGGCGTAGGCGCCCAGCGGATGGGTGGCGTCGGCCTCGGTATACGGCCGGCCGGCCCGCCCGTCGAAGACGTAATCGGTGGAGTAGTGGACCAGCCGGGCGTTCACCTGGCGGCAGGCGAGGGCGACGTTCCGCACCGCCAGAGCGTTGACCAGGTACGCCGCTTGCGGCTCCTCTTCGGCGACATCCACCTGGTTGTGCGCCGCGGCGTTGAAGACCACCTGCGGATCGACCTCCGCCAGGTGCTGCTCGACGACCGTGCGCTCGGTGATGTCCAATTGCGCGCGGTCCGAGCCGAAGACCTCGTAGCCGCGCTGCTCGAGCTCCGCGGTCAGCTCGACCCCGAGCTGCCCCACATTCCCAAAAACGACCGCCCTCTTTGGCATAAGTCGCTACGATACCACGCCTCCGGGCCTCTTCGGAATACCGCAACCGAAACGCCTCCGGCCGGCATCTATTAAAGCGGGCGGATACATGCGATGGATGTCACGATGAAGCGGATCAGGCTGGCTCTCCTGGCGGTGATGCTGGCGACCCTGGTTCTATCGGTCTACCACGGGTTCCTGGGGATGTCCGTGTTGTGAACCCGGCGCCACCGGCCGGGCACTCAGCGGAATAAGCTCCACGCCGCCAACGCGGCCGCGACCGGGACGGCGAACCCCAGCCAGTGGGCGCGCAGGAACCGGGCGGCCTGAAGCATGTCGTGGCGTACCAGCGCACCGAAGCGCGGGGCTGCCGCCATTCTCTCCTCGATGAGCGCGCGGACATTGGCGCGCAGCAACTCCTGGGCGCCGCGGCGGTCCGCGATCACGACCGTGGCGGCGTTGGAACCAACGGTGGATTCCGCCAGCTTCCGGCGCAGCTCCGGCGGCACCTCGTCAAGGGTGCGATAAACGGCGGTCCGGTGTCCGTCGGCGATGAGGATAGCCGAAGTCTTCACCGTCCCCCTATCTTCCGGTTCTTCCTTCAAGCGTGCACCTCTCCGCCCTTCAGGATGCCGTGCTCCAGGCCGGCCTTCTCCAGCACCAGGCTGATGAAGCCCAGGGCCGCTTTGGACAGCGGCTTGTCCCTGCGGTACACCAGACCGAGCCTGCGGATCATGGGTTCGGGGCACATCGAGAGCGCCGCCAGGCGCCCCAGCCGGATGTCCTCGCGGCAGTTAGACTCCGCCAGAAATGACAAGCCCAGGCCCGCCATAACGAAGCGTTTGATCATCTCGCTCGAATCGAGCTCCATGGCCGTGTGGATCGAGTCCTCGACCAACTCCAGCCATTCATTCAGACGCGCCCGGGTGCTGCCATATTTCGGCAGCAGGAGCGGGTAGGGAACCAGATCGTCCGCCGTTACAGCCTTCTTCCCGGCCAGCGGATGACCCGGAGGGACGACGACCTTGACCTCGTCGGAATGAATCTTGACCACCTGGAGTTTGCGGTCCTGGACGGGGAGCTGGGTGAATCCGAAGTCCGCCAGGTTGTCCATGATCGCTTCCGCGATCTTGGAACCGTATTGCCGCTCGACAAGCAACTGGACGTTGGGGAAGCGCCGGCTATACTCGGCGAAAACCTCCGGCAGAACGTAGATACAGGTAGCTTCGTTGGCGGCGATGACCAGTTCGCCGCGGGGCATGCGCTCCAGTTCGCTGATGGCGTCCTGGGCCTGCCGGCGCAGCGACAGGATCTGCTCCGCGTACTGGCTGAGGATCTTGCCGGCGGTGGTGAGCGAGATGCGGCTGCCGAAGCGCTCGAAAAGCTGCGCGTTGAGCTCCTGCTCGAGCTGCCGCACCTGGGCGCTGATCGCGGGCTGAGTCCGGAAACAGGTCTGGGCGGCTTTCGAGAAGCTCTTCAGACGGACGATCTCAAGAAACGTGTGGAGCTGGTCGAGGTCCATATCGCCGGGCACACTTCAACCGCTTTGGCTCGCTACCAATTGTAACAAGCTGCCGGACAAGCTTCCGCCCTCTGGCCCCGCCAGTGAGGGGCCGCCGATCCAAGACGCTCCCAGCCCCCGCCCAGAGACGCACTCGAACGCGGCCCTTAGTCCGTCGAAATGCGGGCTACGCCTCGATGACCGATACCGGCGCCACTTCGGGTTGCTCGCTGCCGCCGAGCGATAGCACATCGACGTGCAGTCCCTCGTCCAGATACTGCAGCAGGATTTCGCAGCCGGTCTCAAAGCGCACGCCATCCCGATAGCGGTAGGCCGAGGCGCTCAACTCGACAAAGGTGACTTCCTCCGTGCGCCCCACGCCGAGCTCCTGTTGCAGCTCGCGAGGGATGTCGTTCATACGCAAGCGGGCGCCGGGCGGAATGCATACGGCCGGGATCTCCTCGATCCGGAGCGGCGGCGGGCCCAGCCAGCTCTTCAACACCGACCACCACGATTGCCCGGCGCCGCCGGCGCCGAGCTGGCATTTGGCCTTCTCCAGATCCGCCGGAGACGCCAGCCCAATCGAGCTGGTTGGAAACCGATAGGTAACCAGCTCCTCTCCTTCCACTGCAAGGCGGTTAGGCACGGCATGCAGCGAATAGTCGCACATATCTCTTGCCTCCTCTGAGATTCGGTCCCAGTTGACCTACCCCCATTCCATCACAGGTCGCCGGGGCGGGGGTAACGCGCGCTATGGCAATACCGTGACCGTGGTGTCCGGTTTGCGGGAGGCGGGCGCGGGATGGGCGGGCGGCAGCACGGTAAGCACTTTGCCGTCGACAATTCGGACCGTGACCGTCTCGGGATCGGAGCCGTACCACCAGGTTTCGACGGCGGCAGAAGCCTCGGTCCCGCTGGTCTTCATGGCGGGTTGGCCGAACTTGCGAATCAGTTCCTGGCGGTCCATCCCAGCGCAGATCAGCGCAGGATCGGGAGCGGTGAACCTGGCCGGCGGGTCACGCTTCTCCGCAGGGCCGGAAAGCACGACGGCTGCGGCCGCGCCGGGCGACGAAGCCGCGGCCTTGCCGGGCGACGAGGCCGCGGCCTGGTCAAGAGTCTTCACGACCTTGTCCATTGCGGAGGCGACGCCTCTGCCCGCGCTGCGCATTCCCGTGGTCGAGGTGGCGTTGGCGACGCCTGCCGCATGCTCGACCATGTCCTGCGCGCCGGCGGCGCACACCAGCACCAGCGCGGCTCCGAATACGCGAGTGCAAATCATGTCGAGATCATTATGACACCTGGCCTGGGGCCGGTGTGTGCGTCCGCCCCAACATTCGATCCGCCACCTGCGCCCGGACTTGCGCGGGGGAACCCATCCGCGTTGCGACATAGTGGCCCAGTTTGTAGACCACAACGGTGTACGGCGCCGTCACCACAAGGTCGAACAGGTAGTGCTCCCCGGAAGCCAGCGTTGAGAAAGCGGTGAGAAGCAGATACGCACCGCCGATGAACCGCCCGAGCGGCAACTTGCGGCCGTACCAGAGCACCAGCAACGCCGTCGAGAAGTGAACGCTGGGCACGCCATTGGGTGGCGCACTCAACAAAATGGGATGCGGAACGACCGGGCCCGCGGGCAGATCCGGGAATCCGGGGAAGGCATACGCGGGTCCGCAGACCGGAAACAGCAGATAGAACGGTACGCTGAGAGCCAGGTTCAAGATGAACACGGAGACCATCGTCGTGGCTTCCCGCGCCGGGCGATACCACAGATAACCACCGTAGATGGCGACCATGGCGAGAGGAAGAAGCTGGTAGCTCACGGCCAGCAGAACGACCACGGACAGGTGACTCAGGGCCAGGCGGCCCAAGGCAGAGCTCGGTTCGAACCCCGCCAGCTTGTCGATCCAATAGACGTATAGGTCGAGCTTCAGAGGATGAATGGGAGCGGTCCAGAGCGCGCCCGCCATCACCAGGATGTGACCGGGCACGGTCAGCGTCACGGCCACCAGAAAGCGGTCCAGCCGCTTGTTGGTGCCGCGAAAGTACACGTAGACGCAACAGACCATGAGGATCAGGGCCACGGCAGGGAGAACCGGGTATCGGAGCCAGAGAGCGCGGAATGGCGCCATTCCTACACCATATCGGCAGGAATTGAGGGTCTATTTACCCGTCCGCTTGCGTGCTGCCGTGCTCGGGTTGGGCGCCCATGGCGGCGGCCGCGGGATCCAGGATCCCGCGGCACGCTTCCGCCGCCCCGAGGCCGCTAGGGAGCGAAGTACCCGTCGATATCCAGAATCACTTGCGTCTGGTTCGTAACGTAGATGCTGATCGCGCCGCTCGTCCCCGCAGGAACGATCGCTGCGTTGGCCACCACCAACCCGTCCCACGAGTTCAGAGTCGAAGCCACCGGCGGAGGGGAGCCGGCGGGCCAGGCCGACAGGTAGTAGAGTACGCTGTCGGGCACCACGGTGACGTTCATGGAATAAGCGGCCGCCGTGGCGGGGATGCCGCACCCGCTGGCTGGTATCGGGAACGACCGCGTCTCCCCCGCCGTCATTTCCGGACCGCCGAAGGGGCCCGCCGGGTAGCGCGTGTCCGCGACACGGCACGGCGTCACCGGGTAGAAGAACAGCCCTCCCGGATGCCCAGGCAGGCCGAAGTAGCCGTTGATGTCCAGGATTACATCCGTCGGGTTGGGGACGTAGACCGAGATCGACTCATTGGTCCCGGCCGGAACCAATGCGGCATTGGCCACGACCTTCCCCGTCCAGGAGTTCAGCGTGGAGACGTTCGCCTGCGCCTGACCGGTAGGCCATAGTGTCAGATAGCCCAGATACTTGACCACCGCGTCCGGCACCACCGTGACATTCAGGGAGTACGCCGTCGCCGTGGGCGGAATTCCGCACCCGCTCAAGGGAATGGGGAAGTCGCGGCTCTGGCCTCCGTACATTTCAGGTCCGCCGAACGTGCCGGCGGCGCCCCGCGTGTCGGCCACGCGGCACGGCGTCGCGGGATAGAAGGAATACGAGTTGGGCACGCCCGGCGAATCGAAGTAGCCGTTGACGTCCAGGATGACGTCGGTGGCATCCGGGACGTAGACGCTCACGGCCCCGCCCGCACCCGCCGGCACGATGGCCGCGTTGGCCACCACGTTGCCGTCCCAGGAGTTCAAGGTCGAAACCCCGGCTTGCGGCTGTCCGGTCGGCCACAGCGTCAGGTAGTACAGCGGCCCCAGGGGAACGACGGTCACGTTTAAGGAATACGCCTGCGCGGTGCTGGGAATCCCGCAGCCGCTCTGGGGGATCGCGAACGACCGCGTGACGTTCAACCCCAGCGTCGGCCCGCCGAAGGGACCGTTCGGACTCCGTGTGTCCACAGCGCGGCAGGGAGTCACCGGCACGAACCGCAGAGCGCCCACCGGATCGCCGGTGGTGAACGACCAGGTAGCGGAGCTGGCCGTCCCGGCGCTATTCCGCGCCACGATCTGCCAATAGTAGGTGGCCTCCGCGCTCAGGGTGCCCGGAGCGTAGCTGGTCCCCGTCGTGGTTGTCACCAGGGAGGGCGAAGACGGCATGCCGAAATAGACGTCATACGAAGTGGCGCCGCTGGAAGCGTTCCAAGTCAGGGTCGGCGCCAGCGGGACCGTGGTTCCGTTGGCCGGAGAACTCAGAACGGGCGTCGCGGGCGCCACGATCATGGAAGTCGTATCGCTGGCGGTCGCCTCAGCGGAGCCGCCGCCCGACACATTGACCTGATCCATCACGACCGGCGGCGCGTCCGCCGCGACATTGACAGTCAGCGTGATGGATGAATAGCTGGAGCCGCCGCTCAAGGCGTCGCTGCGCGTGCACGTGGTGGACGAGCAGTTCCAGCCGGCGCCCGTCATCGAGACCAGCGCGAGGCCGGCAGGGAGGATGTCGGTCGCCGTAACCAGGCCGCTCGTCGCCGCCGCCCCGGCGGCGTTGCTCACCGCGATGGTATAGGTTGCGCCGTTCTGTCCCCGCGTAAGACCACCCGAGCGGGTTAGGGAGACGCTCAAAACCGCCCGCGCCGCCGCGGGCACCAGAAGCCGGATTACGTTGTTGTCGCGATCCGCGACGTACACGTTGCCCGCGGAATCCAGCGCGATTCCCTGAAGGAAACCGAGCATGGCGCCGGTGGCCGGACCTCCATCGCCCGAATAACCGCAGGTTCCATTGCCGCCCACGGTTGCGATGTTGCCATCGGTCGTCACCTTGCGGACCCGGCAATTGCCGCTGTCCGCGATGTAGAGGTTGCCCGCGGCGTCGACGGCGACGCCCTGCGGGCTGAGCAGCTTGGCTTGAGTGGCCGGGCCTCCGTCTCCCGAATAGCCGACCGTGCCGTTGCCGGCGACGGTGGTGATGGTGCCGTCCAGGCCCACCTTGCGAATCACGCCGTTGCCGTTATCGCGGGGGTAATCGTAGGGAGCGCCGTCGGCGATGTAGATGTTGCCGGCGGCATCCACCGTCAATCCGAACGGGCACATTTCGGCGCTGGTGGCGGGCCCGTTATCGCCCGAGTAGCCACAGGTGCCGTCCCCCGCCACGGTGGTGATGGTGCCGCCAGTGGACACCTTGCGAATGAAGGCGCCGTCGGTGATGTAGAGGTTGCCGGCGGAATCGACGGCTACGTCGTCGGGCTGACAGAGTTGTGCACTGACGGCCGGACTCCCGTCGCCCCCATGGCCGCAGATCCCATTGCCGGCCACGGTGGCGATGAGGCCGTTCGTGCCGACCTTGCGAATCCGGTTGTTCTGGGTGTCCGCGATGTAGAGGTTGCCCGCGGCGTCCACCGCCACGCCACCGGGGTACTGGAGTTCCGCCTGGGTAGCGGGCTGCCCGTCGCCCGAGTAGTCGGCGGTGCCGTTGCCGGCCACGGTGGCGATGGTTCCATTGGCCGCCACCTTGCGCACGGAGTTGTCTTGACTGTCTGCGATGTAGAGGTTTCCTGCGGCATCCACGGCCACGCCGTAGGGACTCACCAGTTGAGCGCTGGTGGCCGGGCCGCCGTCGCCCGAACCGATTCCGCCGTTGCCGGCCTCTCTGGTGGTCGCTCCGCCGGGCGCGACCTTAAGGACCACTTCGCCCCAGGCGTCCGCGATGAAGACGTTGCCGGTCGAATCCACTGCCACGCCCACCGGCGTAACGAGGGGAACGCCCACTGCCTCGGTCGTTGCGGTGCCGTCTGACGCCACCTTCCAGATGCCGCCGCCGTGGGGAGCCGCAATGTAGAGGTTGCCCGCGGCATCTAATGCCAAACCGACGTAGGGGATGATGCCGCCCCCCAGGCTGCTCGCCAGGGTGGTGGCGCTGCCGCCCGGCGCCACTTTCACGACGATGCTGGGGTAAACCGAGGACACGTAGAGGTTCCCGGCGCCATCCACCACCACGTCGCTGGCCGGAAGCTGCTGCGATGCGGGGAGGCCCGCGCCCCAGGCAGTCGTGATGGTGCCGTCCGTCGCCACCTTGCGGATCAACTTGTTGCCGGTGTCCGCGATGTAGAGGTTACCGGCGGCGTCCGCCGCCACACCCTGCGGGTACCTGAGCAATGCACTTGTGGCTGGGCCTCCGTCGCCAAAATAGCCCGGAGCGCCGGCGCCGGCCACCGTCGTGATGCTGCCATTCACGGCGACCTTCCGAATCACGTTGTTCCCGCTGTCCGCGATATAGACGTTGCCGGCGGCGTCCACCGCCAGGCCCATAGGCGCACTGAGTTGGGCGCTCGTGGCCGGGCCCCCGTCGCCCCCGTTGCCCGTCGTCCAATTGCCGGCCAGGCGCGTCAGGAGTCCCGAAGGATCCACCTTCAACACGACGTTGCTGTTGGTGCTGAAGTACACGCTACCGGTGGCGTCCACGGCGACTCCGATCGGATCCCCGATGGACAAGCTCAAAGCCGGAGCCGGCAGATGGGGATTCGCGGTCCCCGCTACCGTCGAGATTACGTACTGCTGCGCCCACGCCAACCCGCCGGCCAGCAGCAGCCCCAACCCAAGCAAACAGCTTTTTTTCATGCCTTACAATCCCCCTTCAGAACCTTGCTTCAGCCTCAGCCCTGTATCCGCCCCAACGCGCCTTCCCTCTCTGAGGCGAAGAAACGATTCTACCCCGTTTCACCCGCACGAGTGACGTTGGCGCCGGCGGATCGGCCCGGCAGCGAAGCGGATCTATGGCGCGAAATACCCGTTGATGTCCAGGATCACCTGCGTCGAGTCGGAGACGTACAGGCTGATGGCACCGCCCGTGCCCGCCGGCACGATCGCCGCGTTCGCCACCACCGCGCCGTCCCACGAGTTCAAGGTCGAAACCACCGGCTGCGCCGAGCCCGTGGGCCAAGCCGACAAGTACGACAACCGCCCGTCCGGTACCACCGTCACGTTCATCGAGTACGCCGCCGCCGTCGCCGGGATGTTGCAGGCGCTCGCCGGGATCGCGAACGAGCGCGTCGCCCCCGCGCCCATCGCCGGTCCCCCGAACGGCCCCGCCGCCCCGCGCGTGTCCGCCACCCGGCACGGCGTCACCGGGTAGAAGTTCAACGCCCCCGCGCCGCCCGGCGCAGCGAAGTAGCCGTTCCCGTCCAGAATCACTTGCGTCGAGTCCGAAACGTACACCGAGATCGATTCGTTGGTTCCAGCCGGCACCAGCGCCGCGTTGGCCACCACCTTCCCCGTCCACGAGTTCAGCGTCGAGGCCACCGGCGCCGCCTGCCCCGTCGGCCACGCGCTCAGATACCCCAGATACCCGCCCGGCACCACCGTCACATTCAGCGAGTACCCCCGCGCCGTGACCGGCAAGCCGCAGCCGCTCAGCGGAATCGGAAAGTCGCGGGTCTGGCCGCCAGACATGTAAGGCCCGCCGAACTGGCCCGTGGCGCCACGCGTGTCGGCGATGCGGCACGGCGTCGCTGGATAGAACGCATAGGAAGTGGGGCCGCTCGGAGGTGTCGAAGTAGCCGTTGATGTCCAGGATCACGTCGGTTGGGTCGCTGGCGAACACGCTCACCGCCCCGTTCGTTCCCGCGGGCACAATGGCCGCGTTAGCCACCACGATGCCGCCCCACGAGTTCAGCGTGGACACCATGGCCTGAGGCTGGCCGGTGGGCCACAGGGTCAGATAGCTGAGGCGGCCCTCGGGCACCACGGTCACGTTCATCGAGTAGGCCTGGGCGGAGGCGGGAATCCCGCAGCCGCTCTGGGGAACGGCGAAGGAGCGCGTCGAGCCGCCCGCCATGGCCGGCCCGCCCCGCGTGTCCGCCACCCGGCAGGGAGTCACCGGCACGAACCGCAGGCCTGCGGCCGGCGAGCCGGTGGTGAAGGACCAGATCGCGGAACCTGCTGTTCCCGCTGCGTTCCGTGCCGCGATCTGCCAGTAGTAGGTTGCGCCCGAGGTCAGCGTACCGGGGGCGTAGCTGGTGGCGGTGGTGTTGGTCACAAGAGGCGGTGTGGAGGCGGCGCCAAAGTAGACGTCATAGGACGTGGCCCCGCTCGCAGCGTTCCATGACAGGGTCGGCGTCACGACCACGCCGGTGGCCCCGTTCGCTGGAGAGAGTGGAACGGGCGGTGCCGGCAGTGGTGGCGCTGAGCTGACCGTGAATGTCGCAGCGGGCGACGTCGTCCATCCGGGATTCGCCACCGCCACATTCGCCGTCCCCGCCTGGCCGATCAGGATTGCCGGCACAAACGCCATGAGCTGGGTCGGGCTCCCAAAAGTCGTCGTTAGCACCGCCGTGTTCCACTCCACTGTGGCGCCGACCTGGAAGTTGTTCCCATTCACGGTCAGCGTGAACGGCCCGCCTCCGGCAATGGCCGAGGCCGGGCTCAGGTTGCCGATCGTCGGGGGGGTAGCCGTTATCGTCGTCGTGTCGCTCGCGCTCGCCGGATTCGACGCTCCGCCAGAAACGGTCACCTGATTCACCTGAGGCGACGGGGCGGCAGCGCCCACATTGACCGTCACAGCGATAGGGGGATAGCTGGAACCACCGCCCAGCGCGTCGCTGCGGGAGCACGAGTTGGCCGAGCAGGTCCAACCCCAACCGGCCATGGAAACCAGCGTCAGGCCCGAGGGCAGGTTGTCCGTGACCGTGACGGCGCCATTCGAGGAGCCCGCCCCGGCCGGGTTCGCCACGCTGATCGTGTAAACCGCGCCCTGCTGGCCCTGCTTGAAGTCGCCGCTGTGGGTCTTGGCGATGCTCAGCGCGGGCTTGAGGACTTCCAGTTCGACCAGGTTGAAGTTCCCCGTGCCCGGCCCGTAGAAGACGCCCCAGACCATGCCGCTGTTGCTGAGAAAATCCGTGTGTCCGGTGTAGTTCGTAATGGCGCTGACACCGTCCACATACAGGGTGGCGGAACTCGTTACCGGGTTGTAGACCATTTCCAGGAGGTGATAGTTCGTGTCGGGGAGCGGGTACGTTTGGAGCAACGAATTCCCGGGGCCGTACACGCGGTTTGTCACATACGCCATATAGACGCCGCTGGCGTCGTAGCCCACGCCCATGTCGTACCGATGCGTGCCGGTATCGATTCTCGCTTGCGTCCGGAAGCCCGCGACGCCCGCCGGCGCGCGGCCGCGCATCGTCAGCCTCCATCCGTAGGTGAACGCATCGCTCCACTGCTGACTGGTGAGCCCGCCGGTCACGTACGACGTCTGGGTCGTCGAGCCGGGCGCGTACATGCTCCACGCGGGCGACCCGAGGTCGCTCGCGATGGCCTGCATGGTCGCATTCGGCGCGACGCCGTAGCTGATCCGGAAGTACTCCGCGGTGGGGTCGGCGTCGGCGATGTACTGTGATAGTACGTTCGGGCTGAAGGCGGTCTGATCTACCGCCGTGTCGTTCGCCGGACTGACATCGCCTCCGCCGGACACCGTCGCGGTGTTGATCACGGTCGCGGCCGCGTTGGCGGCCACGTTCACCACCAGCGTGATCGAGGGATAACTCGTGGCCGTAGCCAGCGAATCGCTGCGCTGGCAGCTCGTGGTCGCCAGGGTACACGTCCAGCCCGTTCCGCTGATCGAGTTTGCCGTCAGTCCGGCAGGCAGCGTATCGACCACGGTTACCGTTCCCGCCGAGGGGGCGCCGTTGTTGGTCACCGTGATCGTGTAGTTCCCGACCTCGCCCGGAGTGAAAATGCCGTCGTGCTTCAGGCCGATGGTCAGGTCCGGCGGCTGGCCGATCGTCGTGAGATCGGTTGCGGTGATGGTGGTCGGGCTGCCGCCGCCGGATACGGTGACCCTGTTGGTCACGCTGGAAGGGGCGCTCGATGCCACGTTCACGGTCACGGTAATGGACGGATAGCTGGAGCCGCCCGCCAGCGCATCGCTGCGCGTACAGGTGTTTCCGCCGCATGCCCAGCCGGCGCCGGACATGGAGACCAGGGTCAGCCCCGTGGGGATCTGCTCGGCCACGGTCACCAGCCCGACAGTGGGACCGGCTCCGGCGTAGTTGGAGACGGTCACCGTATAGATCGCCTGCCCGCCGGCGGTGAGGCTCCCGCTGTGGGTCTTGGTCGCGTTGAGCGCGGGCACCAGGGGGGAGATCGGGGTCAGCAGGTAGGCCATGAACCCGCTGCTGGCGACGATCAGCCCGGCGTCATTGATCAAGTAGGCGTTGCTGAGTGGAGTCCCCGCGGGGACGAGCGTGTTGAGGTCGGTCATCGTGCCGGAGCCGGCGTTGTACAGATAGGCCCGCGCTGTCACCACCTGGCCGCTCGCGTTGACGCTCAAGCCGTCGCTGTTTTCAATCCCAAAGTCGAAGAGCGCGCCGTCAAATAGAAATCCTCGACGCGACGGCGGGTAAGGCCCTTCTGTACCCCAACTGCTGGTGTCGGCGTAACCAGTCACCATTCCGTTGCTGCCGATCGCGAGCGCATAACTGTCGCTCGTTCTGGGGAGCAGGCCGAGGTCTGACATCCCTCCGGCATGGTACAGGAAGGCGTCCTCTCTGAGTCCCGCCAGCGGCACGTCGGCAACGCCGGCAACGTCCCCGTTGCTGTTGACGGCGACGGCATGGCTGTAATAGCCGCACGCGGCGCCGGCACAGAGCGTGCCCAGATCCCGCAGGGACAATCCTTGGTACACAAACGCGTGGCTATTGGCATAGCCGGATGCGATATACGAATTGCCCGCTACCGTGCCGTCGTCAGCGATGCCGATGGCGGAACTTTCGTTCCCGCCCAGCGTGCCTAAGTCCTTCATCACGCCGCCGCTGTACAGAAACGCGTGACAGATGTTGTTGGTGCCCAACCAGCAAGTGCCGCCCGGGGGCTCCGAATAGCCCACCGCTTGGCCGCTCGCGTTGATGCCGGTCGCAAAGCTGTTGGTACCGCCCAGCGTGCCCAAGTCCTTCATCACGCCGCCGCTGTACAGAAAGGCGTGCTGGGTGGTGCCGTCTGCGAGATACGACGTGCCAACCACTTCCCCGCTGCTGTTGATGGCTGTGGCCCAACTGGTGCCGCCGAGTGTGCCCAGGTCCTGCATC
Organism: Bryobacterales bacterium; assembly: GCA_963710565.1. Taxonomy (GTDB): domain Bacteria; phylum Acidobacteriota; class Terriglobia; order Bryobacterales; family Bryobacteraceae; genus DASWZN01. The sequence goes on from CAVQAN010000007.1 coordinate 343,870, forward strand.
GCACCGCCACCGTACAGAAAGGCGTGCGTGCCCCCATTGGCGAGCTGAGCTTGGCCCACCACCTGCCCATTGCCGTTGATTCCTGTGGCCGCGCTGAGCGGGCCGCCAAGCGTCAGCGGCGTGACGGTGTATTGTTGCGCACCGGCCTGGCCCGCCGCCAGCAGCGCGACCAGGAGAAAAGTACACGCAGACAACAAAGGCCGGGCATATCCCCGCCCGCCCCAGACCTTGATCTTCAGTGTGGACGACATGTTCGACTCCGTTATGGTGCACCGAGTAGCCACTGCAGCGGCCTGATTCTACTCCAAATGCCCCCGGGCCAGAGGATAGAAGCGACCTCCTTCGCCAGCCCGAATCGCGTTGACGTACTAGTACCGCCATGCGCGCCGGCGCTTCAGCGCGAAGCAGACCGCGCCCTACGGCGCGAAGTACCCATTGATGTCCAGAATCACCTGCGACTGGTCTGAGACGTACAGGCTGATCGCCCCGCCCGTCCCTGCCGGAACGATGGCCGCGTTCGCCACCACCGCCCCATCCCACGAGTTCAGCGTCGAGACCACCGGCTGCGACGACCCCGCCGGCCACGCCGACAGATACGACAGCCGCCCGTCCGGCACCACCGTCACGTTCATCGAGTACGCCGCCGCCGTCGCCGGGATGTTGCAAGCGCTGGCTGGAATTGGGAACGACCGCGTCGCCCCCGCCCCCATCTCCGGGCCGCCGAACGGGCCCGCCGCCCCGCGCGTGTCCGCCACCCGGCACGGCGTCACCGGGTAGAAGTTCAGCGCCCCCGCGCCTCCCGGCGCAGCGAAGTAGCCGTTCCCGTCCAGAATTACTTGCGTCGAGTCCGAAACGTACACCGAGATCGACTCATTCGTCCCCGCCGGCACCAGCGCCGCATTCGCCACCACCTTCCCCGTCCAGGAGTTCAGCGTCGAGGCCACCGGCGCGGCCTGCCCCGTCGGCCACGCGCTCAGATACCCCAGATACCCGCCCGGCACCACCGTGAAGTTCAGCGAGTACGCCCGCGCGGTGGCCGGTAGCCCGCAGCCGCTCGATGGGATGGGAAAGTCCCGGGTTTGCCCGCCGTACATGTAGGGCCCGCCGAACTGGCCCGTGGCGCCACGCGTGTCGGCGATGCGGCACGGCGTGGCGGGATAGAAGGAGTACGAAGTGGGGCCGCTGGAGGTGTCGAAGTAGCCGTTGACGTCCAGGATCACGTCGGTCGGGTCGCTGGCGAACACGCTCACCGCCCCGTTCGTTCCCGCGGGCACAATGGCCGCGTTAGCTACCACGATGCCGCCCCACGAGTTCAGCGTGGACACCATGGCCTGAGGCTGGCCGGTGGGCCACAGGGTCAGATAGCTGAGGCGGCCCTCGGGCACCACCGTCACGTTCAACGAGTACGCCTGGGCCGTACCCGGGATGCCGCACCCGCTTTGCGCAACGGCGAAGGAGCGCGTCGAGCCGCCCGCCATGGCCGGCCCGCCCCGCGTGTCGGCCACGCGGCAGGGAGTCACCGGCACGAAGCGGAGGCCCGCGGCCGGCGAGCCGGCCATGAACGACCAGGTTCCCGAGGCGGTCGTTCCGAAGCCGTTCCGTGCTGCGATCTGCCAGTAGTAGGTGGCGCCTGCGCTCAAGACGCCTGGAGCGTAGTTGGTCCCCGCCGTGTTGGTCACCAGGGGCGGCGGAGACGATGTGCCAAAGTAGACGTCATAGGAAGTAGCCCCGCTCGCGGCGTTCCATGTCAGAGTCGGCGCCACCGCCACTCCGGTCGCGCCGTTCGACGGAGAAGTCAGCGCAGGCGCCGCCAGCGATACGGCGGTGATTTCGGTCGTGTCGCTGGCGCTGGCCGCCACCGAGCCTCCCCCCGAAACCGTCACCTGACTCACCACCTGCGAAGGCGCGTTCGCCGCCACAGTCACCGTCACCGTAATGGGCGGGTAGCTCGCGCCCGCAGCAAGCGCGTCCGTGCGAGTGCAGGTGTTGCCCACGCAGTTCCAGCCCGTGCCCGACATCGAAACGAGGGTGAGGCCGGCAGGGACGATCTCGGTCACCGTCACCGTGCCGGCGGACGGTCCCGCCAGGGCGTTGTTGGTCACCATCTCCGAGTAGGTTGCTCCCGCCTGTCCCAGCCAGAAGCCCCCCGAGTGCGTCTTAGTGACACTCAGTAGCGCACCGGCCCCCTGCGGCACCAGCGTCCGGATCGCCTGGTTCCAGTAGTCGGCGACGTATACGTTGCCGGAGCCATCCACCGCCACGCCGTAAGGCCAGTTGACCTCGCCGCTCGTGGCCGGCCCTCCGTCGCCCGAATACCCCCGGGTGCCATTGCCCGCCACCGTGGTGATGATGCCCGTCGCCGCCGTCACCTTGCGGATCCGGCTGTTGAGCTCGTCCGCGATGTAGATGTTGCCGGCGGAGTCCACCGCCACGCCCAAGGGGTCGTGGATCTGGGCGCTGGTGGCCGGACCCCCGTCTCCGGAGTAGGGCACGGTTCCCGTACCCGCCACCGTCGTCACGACGCCATTCACCACCTTGCGGATCCGCTGGTTCTGGTAGTCGGCGATGTAGAGGTTGCCGGCGGCATCCAGCGCCACGCCGGTGATCCTCCTGAACGCGGCGTTGATGGCCGCGCCGCCGTCGCCCGAATATCCATATGTCCCTTTGCCGGCCACCGTCGTGATGACGCCGTTCGTCGCCACTTTGCGGACTCGATAGTTGAAGGTGTCCGCGATGTACATATTGCCGGCAGCGTCGAGCGCGATGCTGCTGGGCCCGGCGAGTTGGGCGTTAATCGCCGCGCTATTGTCGCCCGAGAACCCTGCGGTGCCGTTGCCGGCCACCGTCGTGATGACGCCATTCACCACCTTGCGGATGCGCTGGTTAAGCTGGTCGGCGATGTAGAGGTTGCCGGCGGCGTCCAGTCGCCACGCCCGAGGGGTAATCGAGTTGGGCGCTCGTGGCGAGGTCCCCATCCCCTGAGTAGCCCGCCGTTCCGCTCCCGGCCACCGTTGCGATGATGCCATTCGCCCCCACCTTGCGGATCTGGCTGGTCCAAGAGTCCGCGATGTAGAGGCTGCCGGCGGCGTCCACTGCCACACCGGCGGGCTGGCCGAGGAGGGAGCTCGACGCCGGGCCTCCGTCACCCGCGATCCCCCAGGTCTCGTTCCCCGCCGCCGTCGTGATGGTCCCATTCGCCACCTCGCGGATCCGGCGGTTGTACGTGTCGGCGATGTAGAGGTTGCCGGCCGCATCCACCGCCACGCCTGGAGGCTGGTTGAGCTGGCCGATCGAGGCCGGGCCTCCGTCACCCCTGTAGCCCTGGATTCCGTTCCCTGTTACGGTCGCGATGATGCCGTTCACGACCTCGCGGATGGCGCCGTTGCCGGTGTCGGCGATGTAGAGGTTGCCGGCGGCGTCCAGAGCCACGCCGCAGGGCCCGCTGAGTTGGGCGCTCGTCGCCGGGCCAGCGTCGCCCAAGTAACCGCCCGTTCCGGTGCCGGCCACCGTCGTGATGATGCCGTTGGCCGCCACCTTGCGGATCACCTGGTTGCCGCTGTCGGCGATGTAGAGGCTGCCGGCGGCGTCCACCGCCATGCCCCTGGGGCCGCTGAATTCGGCGCTCGTCGCTGGACCGCCGTTGCCGGAGTATCCCTGAATTCCGTTCCCCGCTACCGTCGTAATGGCGCCATTGGCCGCCACCTTGCGGACCACCATGTTGTTCCAGTCCGCGATGTACAGGTTGCCGGTGGCGTCCACTGCCACGTCGCTAGGCCAGTTGAGTTTGGCGCCGGTGGCCGGGCCTCCGTCACCCGAATACCCCGATGTGCCGTTGCCGGCCAGGGTGGTGATGATGCCGTCGGTCGCCACCTTGCGACCACGTTGTTAAAGGAGTCCGCGATGTAGAGGTTTCCGGCAGCATCGACCGCCACGCCCATAGGCTGGTTGAGCAAGGCGCTGGTCGCCGGGCCTCCGTCGCCGGAGTACCCCGGACGCGCCGAACCCGCCACGCGCGTGAGGATTCCCTGGGCGTCGATCTTGAACACGCAGTGCCCGAACAGCTCCCGTGGGAAGCCGCCGACATCAAAGCCGACGGAGTTGTCCTGGTCGCCGGCGGTGAAGTACACGTTGCCGTAGCTGTCCGCTGCGACGGCTAGCGGCATAGGAATCGACGCAGTCACGGCTGGGATCCCCGTAACCGGAAGCCCGCCCCCCGCCACCGTCGTGATCAGATACTGCTGCGCCCACAGCGTCCCGCCAGCTAGCAGGAGCCCGAACCCACGCCAGAGGCTCTTCTTCATGACGCACACCCTCCCGTGCCCTAAGGCGCGAAATATCCGTTAATATCCAGAATCACCTGCGTCTGGTCCGACGCGTAGAGGCTGACCGCCCCGCCCGTGCCCGCCGGAACGAGCGCCGCATTCGCCACCACCGCCCCGTCCCACGAGTTCAGCGTCGAAACCACTGGTTGCGACGACCCCGCCGGCCAGGCCGACAGGTACGACAGCCGCCCGTCCGGCACCACCGTCACGTTCATCGAGTACGCCGCCGCCGTCGCCGGGATGTTGCACGCGCTCGCCGGGATCGCGAACGAGCGCGTCGCCCCCGCCCCCATCTCCGGTCCCCCGAACGGGCCCGTGGCTCCGCGCGTGTCCGCCACCCGGCACGGCGTCACCGGGTAGAAGTTCAGCGCCCCCGTACCTCCTGGCGCAGCGAAGTAGCCGTTCCCGTCCAGAATTACTTGCGTCGAGTCCGAAACGTACACCGAGATCGACTCGTTGGTCCCCGCCGGAACCAGCGCCGCATTCGCCACCACCTTCCCGGTCCAGGAGTTCAGCGTCGAGGCCACCGGCGCCGACTGTCCCGTCGGCCACGCGCTCAGATACCCCAGATACCCGCCCGGCACCACCGTCACATTCAGCGAGTACCCCCGCGCCGTGACCGGCAAGCCGCAGCCGCTCAGCGGGATCGGAAAGTCCCGGGTCTGCCCGCCGTACATGTAGGGCCCGCCAAACTGCCCCGTGGCGCCACGCGTGTCGGCGATGCGGCACGGCGTCGCTGGATAGAACGCATAGGAAGTGGGGCCGCTCGAGGTGTCGAAGTAGCCGTTGATGTCCAGGATCACGTCGGTTGGGTCGCTGGCGAACACGCTCACCGCCCCGTTCGTTCCCGCGGGCACAATGGCCGCGTTAGCTACCACGATGCCGCCCCACGAGTTCAGCGTGGACACCATGGCCTGAGGCTGGCCGGTGGGCCACAGGGTCAGGTAGCTGAGCCGGCCCTCGGGCACCACCGTCACGTTCATCGAGTACGCCTGGGCGGAGGCGGGAATCCCGCAGCCGCTCTGGGGAACGGCGAAGGAGCGCGTCGAGCCGCCCGCCATGGCCGGCCCGCCCCGGGTGTCGGCCACGCGGCAGGGAGTCACCGGCACGAAGCGGAGGCCCGCGGCCGGCGAGCCGGTGGTGAAGGACCAGATCGCCGAGGGGGCAGTTCCGAAGCCGTTCCGTGCCGCGATCTGCCAGTAGTAGGTTGCGCCCGAGGTCAGGGTGCCCAGGGCGTAGCTGGTGGCGGTAGTGTTGGTCGCCAGGGGCGGCGCAGGCGAAGTGCCGAAATAGACGTCGTAGGAGGCGGCTCCGCTCGCAGCGTTCCAGGACAGGGTCGGCGTCACGACCACGCCCGTGGCCCCGTTCGACGGAGAGACCGGGACGGGAGCGGCGGGCGGCGCACCGATGGTGAACGACCAGGTAGCCGAAGCGGCGGAGCTCGAGCCGCTCCGCGCCGCGATCTGCCAGTAGTAGGTGGCGCCCGCACTCAAAACGCCCGGGGCGTAACCGGTCGCCGTCGTGTTAGTCACCAGGGGCGGCGGAGACGAGGTGCCGAAGTAGACATCGTAGGAAGTGGCTCCGCTCGCCGCGTTCCATGACAGATTTGGCGCCACCGCCACACCGCTCGCGCCGTTCGGCGGAGAGACGAGGACAGGCGCGGCCAGCACCACGGCCTGGATCGCGGTCGTATCGGTGGAACTGGCCGCCACCGAGCCTCCGCCGGACACGATCACCTGGCTGAGCACCTGCGAAGGCGCACCCGCCGCGACGTTCACCGTCACGGTAACGGGCGGGTAGCTCGCGCCCGCGGCAAGCGCGTCGGTGCGAGTACACGCGTTGCTCACGCAGCTCCAGCCCGATCCCGACATCGAAACCAGCGTCAGGCCGGTGGGGACGATCTCGGTCACCGTCACCGTGCCGCTCGTCGGTCCCGCCAAGGGGTTGTTGCCCACCACCTCCGAGTACGTAGCCCCCGTTTGTCCCAGCGCGAAATTCCCCGAGTGCGTTTTGGCTACGCCCAGCAGCGCGTGGTTCCCCTGGGGCACCAGCACGCGGATCGCGTGGTTGTCACCGTCGGCGATATAGACGTTGCCGAAGGCGTCCACCGCCACGCCGTAAGGCGCGCCGATCTTGGCGCTGGTGGCCAGGCCTCCGTCGCCCGAGTAACCGGAGACCCCGGTCCCCGCCACCGTCGTGATAACGCCCGTGGCCACCGTCACTTTCCGGATCACGGCATTCCAGGTGTCCGCGATGTAGAGGTTGCCCGCCGCGTCCACCGCCACGCCGTAGGGGTAAAACAGCCGGGCGCCGGTGGCTGAGCTGCCGTCGCCGGAGTAGCCGGTGCTGCCGATACCCGCCACCGTCGTGATGGCGCCAGTCGCCACCGTTACCTTGCGGATCGCGCTGTTGTCCGTGTCCGCGATGAAGAGGTTCCCGGCCGCATCCACGGCCACGCCCCAGGGGGTGCTCACCCGCGCTCCCGCGGCCGGATAGCCGTCGCCGGTATACCCTGCGGCTCCGTTCCCCACGACCGTCGTAATGGTGCTGCCGGTCACTCTGCGGATCCGGTTGTTGAAAGTGTCGGCAATGTAGATGTTGCCGCCGCTATCCACTGCCACGCCTCCGGGCTCGTTGAGCTTGGCGATGGTGGCCTGCCCGTTGTCGCCCCCGTAGCCGGTGCTTCCGTTCCCGGCCACGGTCAGGATGCTGCCGCTTGTGGACACCTCGCGGATCCGGTTGTTGCTCTGGTCCGCGATATAGAAGTTCCCCGCGCCATCCACCGTCACGCCCCACGGGTAAGCGAGCTCGGCGCTCGTCGCGGAACTGCCGTCGCCCGAGAAACCCGCGGTCCCGTTCCCCGCCGCCGTCGTGATGATGCCATTCGCCGCCACCTTACGGACGCGGTTGGAGTCCTTGTCGGAGATGTAGTAGAGATTGCGGGCAATATCCACCGCCACAGCGCCGGGCTGCTCGAGCAGGGCGCCCGCGGCCGGGCCGCCGTCACCCATGTAGCCCGAGCTCCGGTTCCCCGCCACCGTCGTGATGGCGCCACTCGCCACCCTGCGGATCACCATGTTGTAGGTGTCCGCTATGTACAGGCGACCTGCGCTATCCAGCGCCACGCCCAGGGGCCCGTTGAGTTGGGCGCTGGTGGGCGAACCGCCATCTCCCGAATAGCCTCCCGCGCCCGAGAGATACATGCCCGCGACGGTGTTGATCACGCCATTCAAGGCCACCTCGCGGATCACGCTGTTGCCCGTGTCCGCGATGTAGAGGTTGCCGGCGGCATCCACCGCCACTCCGTTGGGAGAAGCGACCTGGGCGCTGCTGGCCGGATAGCCATCACCCGAATAGGCGTAGTTTCCGTTCCCGGCCACGGTCGTGATGGTGCCGTTGGCCGCCACCTTGCGGATCCGGTTGTTGTTGGTGTCCGCAATGTAGATGTTGCCGGCGGTGTCTACCGCCACGCCGACCGGCCAGGCGAGCTGGGCGCTGGTCGCCGGACCGCCATCGCCCGAGTATCCCGCAGTGCCGTTGCCTGCCACGGTCGTGATCGTGCCGTTGGCCACCTTGCGGATCCGGCTGCTGGCCTGGTCCGCGATGTAGAGGTTGCCGGAGGTGTCCACGGCCACGCCCTGAGGTGACGCGAGCTGGGCGCTGGTTGCTGGGCCTCCGTCACCCGAGTAGCCTTGGGTGCCGTTGCCGGCCACGGTCGTGATCGTGCCATCGGCCGTCACCTTCCGGACTGTGGCGCTGGCCCAGTCCGCGATGTAGAGATTGGCGGCGCCATCGAGCGCCAGGCCTTCAGGGGCGCCGATCTGGGCGCTGGTCGCCGGCCCCCCGTCGCCGGAGTAGCCCACGCGTGCCGAACCCGCCGCGCGCGTGAGTGTTCCCTGGGCGTCGATCTTGAACACCCAGTCGCCGGCGCTGAAGTACACGTTGCCGTGGCTGTCCGCCGCGACCGCAATGGGAAGGGGAAACGACCCGGTGACGGCGGGTATCCCCGTAACCGGCAGCCCGCCCCCCGCCACCGTCGTGATCAGATACTGCTGCGCCGGGATCGTCCCACCGGCCACCAGGAACCCCAATGCAAGCCAAAGACTCTTCTTCATGACGCACAGCCTCCGTTTGGAATCCGCAACGCAAGGCGAGAGTAGCCCGCGCTCAGGGCCGCGTCAAGGCAGAAGGGGTTATTATCACGGCGGACTGGGCACGGCCGTGAGGATTCAATAGGTTACGAGCCTTTTATCCGGCCGCCTTCACATGTGTTAAGGCAGCTCTGTCCGGCCGGCGCAAACTGTCGCGGAAAGGGGCACCGGGGCGGACGGCCGCTCTACGGCGCGAAATACCCGTTGATGTCCAGAATCACGTGGGTCGGGTTTGTTACGAACAGGCTGATCGCACCGCCCGTCCCCGCCGGAACGATGGCCGCGTTGGCCACCACCGAGCCATCCCAGGAGTTCAGGGTCGAGGCCACCGGCTGGGCCGCTCCCGCCGGCCAGGCCGACAGGTAAGTACAGCGGGCCATCCGGCACCACGGTCACGTTGAGCGAATAGGCCGCCGCCGTGGCGGGGATGCTGCAGGCGCTGGCCGGGATCGCGAACGAGCGCGTCTCCTGCGCCGCCATCTCCGGACCGCCGAACGGATCGGCTGGGTTGCGCGTGTCCGCAATGCGGCACGGCGTCACCGGGTAGAAATAGAGCGCGCCGGGAAGCCGGGGCTGGCCGAAGTAGCCGTTGATGTCCAGGATCACGTCCGTCGGGTTGGAGACGTAGACCGAAATCGACCCGTTAGTTCCGGCCGGAACGAGCGCGGCGTTGGCCACCACCTTCCCGGTCCAGGAATTCAGCGTCGAGACGTTCGCCTGCTCCAGGCCGGACGGCCACATGCTCAGAAAGCCCAGATACTGCACCACCGCGTCCGGCACCACCGTGACATTCAACGAGTACGCCTTTGCGGTGGCGGGGATGTTGCAGAGGCTCGCTGGAATCGGGAAGTCGCGGGTCTGAGCAGCGGACATCTGAGGCCCGCCAAACGTGCCGACCGGCCCCCGTGTGTCGGCCACGCGGCACGGCGTCGCGGGATAGAACGAATACGAGTTCGGAACGCTGGGCAAATCGAAGTAGCCGTTGATATCCAGAATCAGGTCCGTCGCATTGGGGACGAAGACGCTCACCGCGCCGTCCAGACCCGCCGGGACGATGGCTGCGTTGGCCACTACCGAGCCGTTCCAGGAGTTGAGCGTGGAGACGTTGGCCTGGTCCTGTCCGGAGGGCCACAGCGTCAGGAAGGCGAGCGGACCCGCGGGCACCACCGTGACGTTCAACGAATACGCCTGCGCGGTGTCGGGAATAGCGCAGGCGCTTTGCGGGATCGGAAAATCCCGCGTGGAGCCGTCCGCCAGCGCCGGCCCGCCGAAGAGCCCCTCGGGGTTGCGGGTGTCGGCCACGCGGCACGGCGTCACCGGCACGAACCGGAGGGCGCCATCCGGCGCGCCCGTCGTGAACGACCAGATGGCGGAAGGCGTGATCCCGGCGCTATTCACGGCCGCTACCTGCCAATAGTAGAGGGTCTCCGGGCTCAGAGCCCCGGGCGCGTACGCGGTCGCCTTCGTGTTTGCCACCACCGGCGGGGGAGACTGCGCGCCGAAATGGACGTTGTAGGAAGTGGCTCCAATGGTAGGGTCCCAAATCAAAGTAGGGGTGACCGCGACACCATCGGCGCCGTTGGCCGGAGACCTCGGTGCGGGCGGCGGGGGCGGCGCAGCGAGGATCGTGGTCGGGTCGGTGGCACTGGACGGGAGGGCCGCACCCCCACCCGACACGCTCACCCGGTTCGTCACCTGCGAGGGTGCGTTTGCCGCGACGCTCACTGTCACCGTGATGGGGGGGTAGCTGGAACCGTTCAGCAGCGGGTCGCTGCGGGTGCAGGTATTGCTCGCGCAGTTCCAGCCCGTGCCCGCCATGGAAACCAGCGTCAAGTAGGTGGGGATGGTGTCGGTCACGGTCACCGCGCCGCTCGTCGCCGCGGCCGCGGCGACGTCGCTGACGGTCACCGTGTAGGTCGCGCCGGTCTGTCCCTGCGTGAAGCTGCCGGTATGGGACTTTGAGATAACCAGCTCGGGGGGAACGGCAGTCGACGAGTAGACGCGCACGTAGTCCACGTACATCAGGGCTGGATTGGGAGTGGTGGCGTCCGTGGGCCCCGGCCAGCTTCCTCCCACGGCGAGATTCAGCAGCAGGAAGAACGGCTGGTTGAACACCCAGTTCGTGCTGGCGGGGAGGTTGGAGGGACTGACGCTGGCAAAGGGCGCGGTGTAGTCGTCTACATAGAACTGAATCAGGTTCTGGCTCCAGATCATGCCGTAGGTGTGGTAGGCGGTGTCGATCTCCTGGCTGTTAGGAAAACTGTACTGGTGCCAGATTCCGCTGGCGCCGCTGTATCCCGGCCCATGAACAGTGGACTGCGTCGTCTTGAGCCCCAGGCTCAGGACGTTCTCCATGATGTCGATCTCGCCGCAGGTGGGCCACCCGACCGTTCTGATGTTGTTGCCGAGCATCCAGAAGGCAGGCCAGACCCCCTTGCCGGAGGGCAGCTTGATGCTCGCCTCCGCGCGGCCGTAGCTGAAGCTGAATTTGTCCTGAGTCAGCAGGCGGGCCGAGGTCCATACCGGAGCGGCCGCCGTGCCCGAGTTGATGGCGGAAATGACGAGGTGACCCTGGCCATCCATCTGGGCGTTCTGCTGCCAGTTGGCGCAGATGCCGGTCACCCCTGCGGTGCCCGCCAGCCCGCAGTAGGTCTCCTGCTCCTGGTTCCCCGATCCCGCGTAGGGGGCATCGTAGCCCCACTTCGTCTGGTCGGGGAGCGTGCCTTGGGTCCCGCTGAACTCGTCGGACCAAACCAACTGCCAGTTCTGTGCCCGCGCCGGGCCCGCAAACGCAGCCCAGAGGAAAGCCATCGAGAACATGGCCCCCCGCACGGAATTGTATCCTGTCATCGTCCGCATGCCATCTCCTGAACCGTCTGCCAGTATACGTCCGATTTGGGGCTGCGCAGAGGGGCAGCCCCCCGGTCTGGCTCGCATGGCTCAAGCGGTGCGAATGTGGCCGCCGCGCCCCCTTCGGAAACGAAAACCGCCGAAGCTCGGCGGTCTCGTCAGATAACTCCTTTGAAATCAGCGCGCAAAAACGCAAACCGCCGAGGCTCGGCGGTTTGCGGGGCCCGGCACCCCGGCGACGCCCGCATTCCTGGCCTTCTGGGGGCGGATTCTGGCCCTGCCGCGATGCCCTCCGGCAACCCATTTCGCACGGGCGCGATTCGCTACAATCGAGGCGTCATGCGGGGAACCCGTTGTGTTTGCGCGCTGTTCGCGATGGCGTCCGCCTGCTTCGGAGCGGCCGGCAAAAAGCCCGTCACGATCGAGGCGCTGGCGGCGTACCATGCGCCGGCTGAGATGAGCGCGCCGGCATGGTCGCGGGACGCCAAACAGTTCGTCTACACGGAACAAGAGAAGGTGTGGCTGTACGACATGGCCACGCGCAGCAAGCGCGAACTGGTGGCGCTCGCCGCCCTCGAAGCCGCCGCCATCAGGATGCCTCCCGCGGTCGAATCCGTATGGCAGAACCGCCGCGTACAAGAACCGGCGGTGCAATGGCTGCCTTCGGGAAGCGAGCTGCTGATCGCAGCCGGCGGCGACCTGTTTCTGGTCCCCATCGCCGGCGGCCGCTGGACCCAGCTCACCGCGACCGCGGAGGCCGAGCGCGACGCCAAGGTATCGCCCGATGGCAGCCGCGTCTCGTTCCGCCGCGGGCACAACCTCTACGCCATGGATCTGGCTTCGCACAAGGTCACCCGGCTGACCAGCGACGGCTCGTTGACGCGGCTGAACGGCGAACTCGACTGGGTTTACCCGGAAGAGCTCGATTTGGGCACGGCCTACTGGTGGTCGCCGGATTCGAAGTTTATCGCCTACCTGCAATTCGATGTGAGCCGCGAGCCGCTCTACCCGCAGGTGGACCTGGCCGCTCCGCGGGCCGTCTTCGAGCCGCAGCGATACCCGCAGGCCGGCGATCCCAACGCCGAGGTGCGTTTGGGCGTGGCGCGTGCGGCCGGCGGCCGCACGCGCTGGATGAACCTCGGCCCGGCCCGCGACGCGCTGCTGGCGCGTTGCGCCTGGCTGCCGGATTCCTCGGGCATCGCCGTCGAGCGGCTCAACCGCGTCCAGAACCGGCTCGACCTGGTCGTGGCCAGCGCCCGGACCGGCGCGGTTCGCACCGTGCTCACCGAGACCGATCCGTACTGGGTCAACGTGCACGATGGGCTGACATTCCTCAAGGGCGGCAGCGAATTCCTGTGGCCCAGCGAGCGAGATGGCTGCAACCACATCTACCGCTACTCGATCGACGGGCGCCAGCTTGCGCAGCTCACGCGGGGCGAATGGGAAGTGACCACCGTAGCCGGCGTGGACGGCGAGGGGCGTGTCTACTACGTTTCCACGGAGGCCGGGCCGCTGGAGCGCCAGTTCTACCGCGTGGACGCGAACGGAGAGCGCCGGCAGCGCCTCAGCACCGCCGCCGGAACGCACGCCATCTCGATGAGCCCCGACGGGGGCGCCTACCTCGATTCGTTCTCGAGCCTCACCGAGCCGCCGCGCAAAACGCTCTACCGCGCGGACGGAACCGAGCTGTCCGTCGTGCGCGAGCCGGACCGCGCGCTGGCGGAGGAGTACGACGCCCGGCCGGTGGAGATTGTCCCGGTCGAAGCTGCCGATGGCGCGATGCTCTACGCGCGCCTGATCCGGCCCGCAGGACTGGCGCCGGGCAAGGAATACCCGGCGGTGGTTGAGGTCTATGGCGGTCCGGGCACGCAGATGGTGGCCAACCGCTGGTACGGCGCGCTGACGATCGAGCAGGTGCTCGCGCAGCGCGGGTTCGCCGTGTGGGCGCTCGACGGCCGTGGCTCCGCCGGCCGCGGCCACAAGTGGGAGACGGCGGTCTTCCGCAACCTCGGCGCCAAGGAACTGGAGGACCAGAAGGAAGGCGTGCTCCGCCTGCTGTCGCTGGGCTTCGTCGATAGCAGGCGGATCGGGATCGAAGGCTGGAGCTACGGCGGATTCATGACGCTGTACTCGATGCTTCAGGCGCCGGAGGTCTTCGCCTGCGGCCTGGCCGGCGCCCCGGTCGCGAATTGGCGCAACTACGACAGTATCTACACGGAGCGTTACATGGGTCTGCCCGCGGAGAATGCCGAGGCCTACCGGAAGGCTTCCCCGGTCAACGCGGCGGCGAACCTGATGGGGCAGCTTCTCATCGTGCACAACCTGGAAGACGACAACGTGCTGTTCGAGAACACGGCGCAGATGGCCGCCGCCCTCGAGCAGGCGGGGAAGCCTTTCGAGCTCATGGTGTACCCGGAGAAGACCCACGGCGTGACGCTCTTCAAGCAGGATCTGTACCGGTTGCGGCTTTCGTTCTTCGAGAAGGCGCTGAAGTGAGTTCGCGGCGCGCAGGCGCTGCGGTGCAAAGGCTCAGCTCTTCCCCGCCACCTTGCTCAGAATGCGGTCGTGGATCCAGTGCTCGTCCCACCATTCGACCGGCGTGATCTGGACGCCGTCCACCTGCATGCTGAAGTGCAGGTGATCGCCTCCCGCCAGGCCGGTGGCGCCGCTCCGTCCCATCTCCTGGCCCCGCTTGACCATGTCGCCGGGCTTGACCTCGAGCCGGCTCAAGTGGCCGTAGATGGATTGCAGCCCGTACCCGTGATCGACCACGATGCAGTTGCCGTAAATGCCGAGCGGGCCCGCGAAGACCACCCGGCCGTCGTTGGCGGCCACGACCTTGGCATGCTGCACGTCGGAAAGATCGAAGCCCAGGTGGGTCTGGTGATCGACCACCTTGCCGTGATAGACGTAGGCGCGGTGATCGGCGAATTCCGATTCGGTCTTGCCGTAGCGCCAGAAGGGGCCGCTCCACAGCATCCGCTCCTCGGTCTTCAGCCGCAGATCGGCCAGCACCTGGTTGTTCTGCCGCCGTAAGTCGCCGTTGATTTTGAGAAAACGCTGCAGCTTGTCGCCCGAACCGCTGGGATCGATCTCGTCGGTGACCTTGTCGATGAAGGCGTCGGTCAGCTCCAGGTCGCGGGAGCGAAACTTCTTGGGAAAGACCTTGCACCAGAAATGCGCCTTGGCCTCGGCGCCGGAGGGGTTGCGGGCATAGACGATGGGGACGGTATCGGCCGGCACGTCCCAGGGGAAAGCGAAGATGGAAAACCGCTCGCCGGCCTGGCCGGGAAGCGGGAAGCTACGGAACGTATAGGGCCCCACCCTCACGCCGGCCTCGGTCCAGTATCCGGAAACGGTGAACGTCACCAGTTCCGCGCCGCCCTGGTTGATGTAGTGCTGTACGCCGTCGGCGGTCACCCGCGGCGGCTGGGTGTTCACATCCACGTCGAGCACCACGGTCGAGGTGCCGGCGCGGAAATCGTTCGCCTGCGCTTCGACGATCAGGCGGGCCTTGCCGTCGTGCAGCGAGGGGGCCCGATCTTTTCCGGCGGAGAACTGGATCTCGGCGGGCGGCTCGTTCTTGCCCAGGAAGAACAGGCGATGCGCAGGCCGCACGGACTCGAAGATCCTGTACCGCTGGTCGTTCTGCTCCAGTTCGGCGGTCACACGCCGCACGCCATGGGGGCTGGCCACGCGAACCGCGACCGGCGTGGCAGTGCCGATCACGCGGACCGGCGAAACCACCGTCACCTCGGGCGCAGAGGAGAGCAGGAACAAGAGCAGGGGCACACCCAGAATGAGGATGGCCAAGACGGCCAGCAGCTTTTTCACGATCCCAGAAAGTTCCACGAACCAGCTTAGCAGGGACGGCCTGGGCGGGGCGGGCTTTGGGCCCGCGAGCGACGGCGGTCAGGCGGATTCGTCTTCGCCCGTGAGCATCTTGCGCACCGCCTGGACCAGCGTGGAAGGGCGGAACGGCTTACGGATGAAAGCGTACTGCGCGATCACGCTGGCGTCGCCGACCTCGTTCTCGGTGAGGAATCCGGACATAAACAGAACGGGAAGATCCGGGTTCAGCCCGACCAGGTGGCTGGCCAGCTTGGGGCCATCCATTTCCGGCATCACGACGTCGCTGATGAGCAGCTCGATCCGCTCGCCGTGCTCCTGGAAGACCTTGACCGCCTGCTTGGGACTGGTGGAGGCGAGAACCTCGAAGCCGCGCTTCTCGAGAATGGACTGCACCAGCTTCAGCGCCATCGGTTCGTCGTCGACAACCAGAATGGTTCGCATGGGGCGTTCGCGTGACTTGCTCCCAGTTTAACCTAGTGCCGATCGGCTTGTAGCGCCCGCACGCACACCGGCCCGCGGCGCCAGGGTCCGTATCGGCCGCAGGCGCCGGCCCGGCACGCTGAAGCGTGCGCCACGCCGCCGCAGAACGCCGCGGCCGAGCCAAGCTGCTAGAATGCAGTCAAGGGATGCTCTAGCGATGACGAAACTCAGCGGGGAAACTCCGTCCACCTTGGGAAGTCTGCGGCAAAACCCAGCCTTTTCCGAGGAACGTCTGGCCGCGCGCACCGTCAAAGACGAGCTTCGCGCCAACCTGATCTGCAAATTGCAGAAGGGCGAGGCGCTGTTCCCCGGAGTTCTTGGGTTCGAAGATACGGTGGTGCCGCAGATGGTGAACGCCGTCCTCTCGCGCCACAATTTCATCCTGCTCGGTCTGCGCGGCCAGGCCAAAACCCGCCTCATCCGCCTGCTGACCACGCTGCTCGACCAGTGCATGCCGCTACATCGCCGGCTGCGAGATCCACGACAACCCGTACCGGCCCATCTGCAGCAGTGCCGCGACACTGATCGCCGAAGCAGGGCGACGAGACGCCCATCGCCTGGCTGGCGCCGCGAGCAGCGCTACGTCGAGAAGCTGGCCACGCCCGACGTCACCATCGCCGACATGATCGGCGATCATCGATCCCATCAAGGCCGCCCGCCGCGGCGCAGGACATCTCCGACGAGCTGACCGTCCACTACGGCCTGCTGCCGCGCGCCAACCGCGGCATCTTCGCCATCAACGAGCTGCCCGACCTGGCCGGCAAGATTCAGGTCGGGCTGTTCAACATCATGCAGGAAGGCGACGTGCAGATCAAGGGCTATCCGGTTCGCCTGCCGCTCGACGTGATGCTGGTCTTCACCGCCAACCCGGAGGACTACACCGCGCGCGGCAAGATCATCACGCCGCTCAAGGACCGCATCGGCAGCGAGATCCGCACGCACTACCCGGCCGCCGTCGAGCAGGGCATCGCCATCACGCGCGCAGGAGGCCTGGGCCGACCGCGTCTCGCCGGCTCGCAGTTCGAGTGCCCGATTACATCCGCGAGATGGTCGGAGCAGCTGGCCTTCCTGGCGCGCGAGGACAAGCGCGTCGACAAGCGCTCGGGCGTCTCGCAGCGCCTGCCCATCTCCGTGCTCGAAAACGTGGTCTCGAACGCCGAGCGCCGCGCGCTGCGCGCCCGCGAGACCCTGGCCGTGCCGCGCGTGCTCGATATCTACGCCGCGCTGCCCGCCATCACCGGCAAGCTCGAACTCGAATACGAGGGCGAGCTGAAGGGCGGCGACGCCGTGGCCGCGAGCTGATCCGCGCCGCCGTCGGCAAGGTCTTCACCGATCTATTTCGAGGGCGCCAACGTCTCCCAGATCGTGCAGTGGTTCGACCTGGGCGGCTCGCTGAAGCTGGACGAGAGCGCCGGTTCGGCCGGCGATGGTGCAGCAGCTCGGCGGCATCCAGGGCCTGATGGAGAAGACCAGCGCTGCTCGGCCTGGGCGCCAACGAACCCGACGCCGTGCGCGCCGCGGCCGCCGAGTTCATTCTGGAAGGGCTGTACGCGCACCGCCGCATCAGCCGCAGCGAGGAGCGCGGCTTCGCCGCCGAGGAGCGCAAGCGCGAGCCGCGAGCGAGCCGCCGACGAGGCGCGCGCAGCAGCTGCCGAGCTACCGCCGCCAGTTCAACTGAGACGCCCATGCATGAAGCTGGGTCACGCTATTCGCGCTACACCGGCGAAGACCTCGGCATCGAGCGCCGAGGATCTGCTGCAGGCGCTGGCCGATTTCTTCCTCGAAAGCGGCTTCAACACGTCCCGTACATGCAGTTCAGCGAGATGGAACCAGCACACGCTCGAAGACCTGAAGCGGGCCATCCAGCAGGCGCTCGAGCAGGGCGAGCTGTTCGACGGCAACGAGCGCCGAGCAGATGATGGAGCGGCTCCGCAGCCTGTCGCCCGAGCAGATGGACCAGCTGCTCGGACCGCTGGTGCAGAAGCTGGTCGACGAGGGCCACATCTGCAGATCGAGGAGCCCGACGACAGCGAGTCCGGGCCGGGCGGCGGGCGACGCCGATCGCAAGGTCAAGTTCGAGGTCACCGACAAGTCGCTCGACTTCCTGGGCTTCAAGACGCTCAAGGATCTGCTGGGCTCGCTCGGCAAATCGAGCTTCGGCGCGCACGACACGCGCGACCTGGCCACCGGCATCGAGAGCCAGCGGCGCCTCGAAGCCGTACGAATTCGGCGACACGCTGAACCTGGACGTCAGCGCAGACGCTGTTCTCCGCCATCCGCCGCGAAGGCGCTGAAGGTGCCGCTCGAATCTGGAGTACCCCGATCTGCACGTGCACCAGTGCGAGTACCAGAGCTCCTGCGCCACGGTGCTGATGCTCGATTGCAGCCACAGCATGATCCTCTACGGCGAGGACCGCTTCACGCCCGCCAAGAAGGTGGCGCTGGCGCTGGCGCACCTGATCCGCACGCAGTATCCCGGCGACAGCCTGCGCTGCGTGCTGTTCCACGATTCCGCCGAGGAGCTGCGCCTCAGCCAGCTGGCGCGCGTGCAGGTGGGCCCGTACTACACCAACACGCGCGACGGCCTGATCCTGGCGCAGCGCCTGCTGGCGCAGGAGCAGAAGGACATGAAGCAGATCGTCATGATCACCGACGGCAAGCCCTCGCGCGCTCACGCTCGAAGACGGGCGCATGTACCGCAACGCCTTCGGCCTGGACCCGCTGGTGATCAGCCGCACGCTGGAAGAAGTGAGCCGCTGCAAGCAGCAGGGCATCCTGATCAACACCTTCATGCTGGCCAGCGACTACGGCCTGGTGAACTTCGTCCAGAAGGTGACCGAGATGTGCCGCGGCAAGGCGTACTTCACCACGCCCTACACGCTGGGCCAGTATCTGCTGATGGACTACATGAACCGCAAGACGCGGACGATTCACTGAGGGCGGACCGACCCTGAAGTTGTCGAGGACCACGCCGCGGGCACGCTCGCTGCGGCTCCCTTTTCAGGTGCTGCAACTCTACCTGGTCCAACGCACCGGGTCTATCCCGCTTCCCTCGATGATTGCCCTCATCGTCCCGAGCGGCAGGATCCGCCCCCGGTGATACGGCACGACCACCTGCTTTGCGGTGGATGAATTGCGCCACTTCTGATGGCTGCCGGCAGAACCCACGAGGCTGAAACCACCGCGCCGGAGAACCGAAATCACCTGGGCGGCCGTGAGGCGCGGCGTTCCGCGGTCACCCAACCCTAACCTCGATCAGCTTCGCGGCCTCTGGCAACTGGATCTCGGATGGGGAGAGGTAGAGTTGAATCGCCTCTTCGATACCGCGCCTCGCCTCTTCTTCCGTGTCGCCGGCCGAAGCGCACCCTGGCAGCTCGGGACAGACCGCGGAGTAGCTCTCAGCCTCCCGGTCATACTCCAGGACCACACGGAACTTCATGCTTGCAGTATAGCTCCCGGCTTCCGGAGGCCGCTAGGCGTCTGGCGATCTCCGAAATACTCAGACGCCTAAAGTGTTGAGACGCCTCCTGAGCCAGACGTCATACTCCCATCTTGCCAGGCTAGTCTTCTCCCTGATCTTGTTGATCCACTGCATGTACTCCTGCTCGCTGTCACACCTCGTCCAGCACCCATCAATCCCCGCTTCATCAAGCACGACTCTGTCGACTGGACAGTGCGGAGGCATCGCGGCTTTCCCCATTCGCCAGAGGTATTTCAGGTAGAGATTGAAAGCCCTCTGCGACGTGCCATAGCGCAGACGCCCGTTGTTCAAATACGGCCCAAACGCGAGAGACAGCGCCTCTGCAATGCGCCCAATGGCTGCACAGTGTTGGCTATCCGATATAGGTTGGGCAGGTTGACAGTAGGGCTGAGATTCTCCGCGGATCAGTGTCGCCCATTCTTTGCGGAACTCCGCTCTCCCCTCACAGTCTTCATCGTTTCTGTAGACCTTGTTCCGCTGCAACGCCGAGTTAATGGACCATGTCGCAGCATCTTCCTCCGTCCTCACGCCGTCTACCACGAGGAAGAGGTCGGTCGTCGTCGCCCGGGCCAGCAGATCATCAGTGAGCGCCAGCGCAGCACGAAGGTTCTCGCGGCAGGTGGCACTGCGGTCCTGGGGTAGCGCGGGCGTAGTCCCGATGACTCGATCGGTCTCGGAAATCAGGTCCTTGAAAGCTTCGAACGGAGTGCGATCAGCCGCCATGCTTCAACGATACCGCGGCGCGGTGCGAAAACAGTTGCGAGCGGTAGTTCGATCAGCTCAGGTTTCAGACGCCGCCAAGCGTCGCGTGACGGGCGCCTTACCCCAGCCACGGCATGAGCGCGTAGATCACGGGCACGGCGAACAGGACGCTGTCGACCCGGTCGAGCCAGCCGCCGTGACCGGGGAGCATGGCGCCGCTGTCCTTCACTCCGGCGCCGCGTTTGAGGGCCGATTCCGCCAGGTCGCCGACCTGGCCGGCTATATTGCCCGCAAGACCGAGGACGATCGCCTGCCCGAGCGCGACCTCGGGGATCAGCCGCGGCAGGTACAGCGCCGCGAACGCGGCGGAGCCCACAAGCGATGCCACGGCGCCTTCCCAGGATTTCCCCGGGCTGATGCGCGGGGCCAGCTTGTGACGCCCCAGCCGCCGGCCGAAGTAGTAGGCGGCGCTGTCGCCGATCCAGTTCAGCAGGAGCGCAAACAGAAGCCACCTGGGGCTGCGCTGGCGCAGCAGGATGGACACCCGCCAGGACCCGAAGATGTAGATCACGCCGAACAGCAGCGCGGCCGCGCGCGGAAGACCCTTCGCAAGATCGCTCGCGGTGAGGGCGAGGCAGAGCGCGAGGAGCGCGATCATGGTCATCAGAAACGCGGATTCCTGCGGCGCCAGGAGCAAGACCAGGCCCGCCGCGTAGCCGAAGAGTCCCGGCTTCTCGATACCGTAGCCGGCGACGATCCCCGCGTACTCGTGGTAACAGAGCAGCGCGATGGCCGAGAGCACGGCGAGAAAGAAATAGGGGTGCGCCCAGCCGACGGCGTACACGACCAGCGGCGCCACCGCGAGAGCGGTCAGGAGGCGCTTCATCGCGCGAGTTCGGCCGCCAGCGGGTTCTGTAGGACGCCGTCGCCCGGCTCGCTCAGCCCGCCGAAGCGGCGGTCGCGGGCCTGGTAGTTGAGGATCGCCCGCAGCAGCTCGGCGCGGGAGAAGTCGGGCCACAGCGTCTCGGTTACGTACAGCTCGGCGTAGGCGATCTGCCACAGCAGGAAGTTGCTGATGCGCATCTCGCCCGAGGTGCGGATCAGGAGGTCCGGGTCGGGCAGGCCCGCGGTGTAGAGGTGGGCGGCGATCATGCGCTCGTCTACGTGCAGCCGGTCCACGGTTCCGCGGGCGCGCGCGCCGGCCAGGATGGCGTTGACGGCGTCGGCCACTTCGGCCCGCCCGCCGTAGTTGATGGCCAGGTTCACCAGCAGGCGGCGGTTGCGGCTGGTGGCCTCGACGGCCGTCCAGAGCTCGTGGCGCGCCGCCGCGGGCAGCGCCTCCAGGCGGCCGATGGCGCGCAGCCGGACTCCGTTCCGCATCAGGTCCGGCAGTTCCTTGCGGATGTAAATGCGCAGCAGCCGCCACAGCATGTCCACTTCGCTGCGCGGCCGCTTCCAGTTCTCCAGCGAGAAGGCGTAGAGCGTCAGCACCTCGATGCCCAGCCGCGCGCAGGTCTCCACCGTCGCGCGCACCGGCTCGACGCCCGCCCGGTGGCCGGCCACGCGCGGCAGATTCCGCTTGCGGGCCCAGCGGCCGTTGCCGTCCATGATGATGGCGATGTGCTTGGGCAGCCGCGCCGCGTCGAGCGCGCGCGCCAGATCCCAGGCCGGGTCGTCCGGGGTTAGCGTGTCGAGTAAAGCGTCCATCAGGGCGGTACTTTCCATCCTATCGTAGCGAGAGCAGCGCGATCACGATCGCACCCGCACCGAGGAAGCTGCCGAATGGAAGCTCGTACGTACCGGGATCCTTGCGCGCCAGGTAAATGTAAGCCAGGCCGATCACGGAGCCGAGCAGCGAACCGGCCATCACCGTGAGCATCGCGCCCCCCAGCCCCAGGAAAGCCCCGATCATCGCCACCATCTTGACGTCGCCCAGGCCCAGGCCTTCTTTGTGCCGGATCTTCTGGTACAGCGCGCCCAAGCCCCACAGCAGCAGCGCCGGCACGGCCGCCGAAACCGCCGCCTCCGCCAGAGACAGCCATCGCTGGCCCAGGTGGTGCAGGAAGAGACTGAGGAACAGGCGCCTGGAAGGGCACCAGAACGGAAAACAGCAGGCCCAACGCGATGCCGCCGAGCGTGAACTCGTCCGGCAGAATGCGCTCCTCCAGGTCGGAGAACACCAGCCCGATCACCAGAGCGCAGAAGACGCAGAACTTGACGGACAGCGAGGGAGGGGCCGCGCATCAGCACGATCCCGAAAAACAGCGCCCCCGTGAGCGCCTCCACCAGCAGGTAGCGGACGGGGATGGGCTTCGCGCAGTGGCGGCAGCGGCCGCGCAACGCCAGGAAACTGGCGATCGGGATGTTGTCGTACCAGGCGATCGGGTGCTCGCAGGCCGGGCAAAACGAGCGCGGCGAGACCACCGAGAGGTCGCGCGGCATCCGGTAAATGCAGACGTTCAGAAAGCTGCCGATCAACAGTCCGGCCAAGAAGGCAATGAGGGCTTCTAGCATGCCAATACCCGATGGTACACCTGTAGAGTGCTCTGAATCATGGCCTCGGCGCTGAAGCGCCGTTCGACGGTCTGGCGGGCGGCGGCGCCGAGCCGGGCGGCCAGGGCGGGCTCATCGAGCAGGCGCAGAACCGCCGCCGCAAAGGCTTCCGGCTCGGGAGCGGCGACCAACAGTCCGTTGCGGCCGTCCTCGATCACCTCCGGGACGGCCCCGCGGGCCAGCGCGACCGCGGGCAGGCCGTAGGCCATGGCGGTGAGGAGCGCACTGCCCAGGGGCTCGGCCAGCGAAGGGAACAAGAAGACGTCGAGACTTCGATACACCGCCGCCACATCCTCGACATGTCCCGCAAACTCGACCGCCCGCTCCACGCCCGATTCGGCCGCCAACCGTTGGAGCGCGGCGCGGCAGGGTCCGTCGCCGGCCAGCAGCAACCGGCAGTCCGGATAGCGCGCGAGGACTGGCGCGAGAGCGCGAATCAACAGTTGGTGCCCTTTCTCGGGCAGGAGATAGCCCACGCATCCCAGAAGGGCGCGCAGGGCTCCGGGGCGGACCGGGCGGCGGCAACTCGACGCCATCGTAGACCACATCGATCTGGCCGGCCGGCAATCCGGATGCGACCACGCTGTCCCGCACGAAGTTGGACACCGCGACGATGCGCGCGGAACGGTAGCGGGCCCGGGCCAGGGGATTTCGGGCCAGCGGATAGGCGACGCGCCGCGAGGCCACCAGATGCGAGCGCCGGGCGGCGCCGGCGAGCCACGCCGCGGTGAGGCCGTGCGCGTCGTGGGCGTGGATGACATCGAACCGCTCGCTGCGCAGGAGGTGTCCGAGGGGGTGCACGCGCACTCCGCCGGCGAGCGCGCGCTCCGCCAGCGGCGATCCTTCCCTGACCACCAGTTCGGCGCCGTGCCCCTGGGCCAGGAGACCGCGCACCAGCAGCAGCGCCTGGCTCTGGCCTCCGCGCCACTGGCGCCCCAAATCGACGTGCAACGTGGTCATTTCAAAACCGGGGACAGTATACTCATTCCCCAATTCCCTGGCGGCCCGCGGGCCCTTTCGGGCCCTCCGAAATCGGGGAATCGAGTCATACTGTCCCCGGTTTTGATTTTGGGCCAGGTCCGCGTCCACCATGCAGCGCACCAGACCGTCGAAGGAGGTGCGCGGCTTCCAACCGAGAACGCCGCGGGCTTTGGTGGCATCGCCCAGCAGCAGCTCGACCTCGGCCGGCCGGTACAGGACCGGGTCGATCTCGACGTGCTCCTGCCAGTCCAGACCGGCATGCGCGAACGCCGAGTTCGGCGAACTCCCGGACGGAATGGGTTTCGCCGGTGGCGACCACGTAGTCGTCCGGCTCGGTCTGCTGGAGCATCAGCCACATGGCCTCGACGTACTCCGGCGCATGGCCCCAGTCGCGGCTTGGCGTCCAGGTTGCCCAGCTGCAGCTTGCCTCCGCGGCCGGACGCGATGCGGGCCACGGCCGGCGGTGATTTTGCGGGTGACGAACTCGAAACCGCGGCGGGGCGATTCGTGATTGAAGAGGATGCCGCTGCTGGCGTGCATCCCGTAGCGCCTCGCGGTAGTTCCGGGTCAGATCGAAGCCGGCCACCTTGCTGATGCCGTAAGCGGAGCGCGGGTGAAAGCGTGTGCGTCTCGCGCTGCGGAGTCTCTTCGGCCTGCCCGAACATCTCGCTCGAGCCGGCGAAATAGAAGCGGCAGCCGGGGCGCCTCGCTCTTGAGCGCCGAGAGCAGGTAGTGGGTGCCGTTGATGTTGGTGTTGAGCGTCGAGAACTCGTCGTCGAACGAGTAGCTGACGAAGCTCTGCGCCGCCAGGTGGTAGCACTCGTCGCGGCGCGACTGCGCCGCACCACGTCGTGGATGCTGGCATAGCTTTCCAGCGAGCCGGCATGCAGCGCGATCCGGTCCTGGAGGTGCTGGATGCGCGCAGCAGGCGATGCTCCGGATCCTCCAAGGCCACGCGGCGCACGATGCCGTGCACCTCGTAGCCTTTCGAGAGAAGCAGTTCGGCCAGGTAAGAGCCGTCCTGCCCGTGATGCCGGTGATCAGAGCCCGTGGTTGCGCCATTGGTTCAGAATACCTCCCTGATACACTAAACCTGAAATGGCGACCATCGGGCTCGACGCCACCTACGCGCTGGGTGCGCGTCCCACCGGAACGGGCACGTACTCGCGGCGTCTGATCGAATCGCTGGCGGCGCTCCCGACGGAGCACCGTTTTCTGATCTGCTATCGCTTGTCGCGGTGGAGCCGGCGGCGCGAGTTCCTGCGGCTACCGGGGTGTAGAGTGCGGCTGGTCCAGCGTCCCTTCACTTTCTGGCTGCCGTGGCAGGCCGATCTGTTTCACAGCCTGGTGCAGCGGCCACCCGTGTTCCGGTTCCGGCGGGAGGTGGTCACGGTCCACGACGCTTTCCCCATCACCGGCCGCGACTATTCGACGCCGGAATTCCAGCGCCGGTTCTCCGCGCTCCTGCGGGAAGCGGTGGCGCGCGCGGCCCGCGTCATCACCGACTCCGCATATACGGCGCGGCAACTCGAAGCGCACTGCGGCGTGGAGCCGGGGCGGACGACCGTTATCGCCTGCGGCGTCGACGAGCCGGGTCGGACGATGACGCCCGAGGAGCGCCTGCGTGAACGAGAGCGGCTGGTGGGCCCGGGGAACGAGATGCTCCTCGGCGTGGGCACGCTCGAGACGCGGAAGAACGTGGGGAACGCGCTGCGGGCGCTGCTGCTGCTTCCAGAGCGCTACCGCCTGGTGCTGGCGGGCGGGGACGGCTACGGCGCCGAGGCGATTCACGCGCTCGATTGGGAGGACCTCGCGGAGCGCCGCGTGATCCGGCTGGGGTTCGCGCCGGCGGAACGGCTGCCGGTCCTCTATCAGTCCGCGAGCGCGCTCTTGTTCCCTTCGCTCGAAGAGGGTTTCGGGTTTCCGGTGCTCGAGGCCATGGCGCAGGGTTGCCGGTGGTGACCTCCAACACATCTTCCCTGCCCGAGGTGGGCGGCGACGCCGCGCTCTACGCCGACCCGCTGGACGTGGCGGGCATCGCGACCCAGGCCACCCAGGCGGTCGAGGACCAGGGCCTGCGGCGGGACCTGATCGAGAAAGGCCGCGCACGGGCGCGGCAGTTCACATGGCGGCGCGCGGCCGAGGCCGTTCTGAAGGTGTACGAGGAGGCGCTGAAGGAGTGAGCGCCGGCGAACTGCCGCGGGTCGCCGAACCCAGCGGGCACGAGCCGCCCGCACCACAGGGCTAGTGGTGGCGCGCCGCGGGGTCCTTGTAGTCGACCTGCTGGAAGCCCGCGGGAACATCGAGCTTCGACGCGTCGATAGAAACGGTCGAGAAGCCGCCCAACTCGGTGACCATCTCCATCATGGTGCCCGCGCCGGGCTGGCCCTGCGATCCGCCGCCCTGCTGGTCCTGGTCTTTCTTGTGCCCGAACCCTCCCAGCCCGCCCGCGGCCAGCCGCCCCATCAGCCCGCCCTTCTGCTCGGGCTCCGGAGTGGGCTGCGCGGTCGGGTCGTGGCCGGCCGCGACCTGGTCGCTTCCGACGCCGCCCATCACCACAAACTGGTAGATCGGCGTGCCGTCCAGCTTCGACATCTCCTTAGCCATCTCCGCCATGCCTTTGCCCATGCCGGGCTGCGACATCATTCCCATGCTGGGCGCCCAGGTCAGCTTCTCGGCCATGCGGCGGTGGAAGTCGCGGATTTCTTCGTAACCGGCGACCGGCTTGGCCAGCCACATGTCGGAAGTGACCACCATGACGGTGACCGGGTCGCCGGTCTTCTCGTCCGTGCCGATCATCTCGATCTTCACGATCGCCTCATGCGTGTCGGAGCCGGCGATGGACTTGGTCTTGCCGGTCTGTGTGACCGAGGCCTTGACGGTCAGGTTCTGCACCGGCTTGCCCTTCTGGCTCTTCATCTGCTCGTCGGCGTTCTTCATCATCGCGGCAAGCTGCGCGAACGTGACCACGGAGTAAGTCCGCTTGTCGAAGTTCACTTCGGTCATGGTCTCGTTCTTCAGGTCGACGATGTGCGCCGCGTGCGCGCTGACGGTGGCCATCCGGTCGCCTTTCACCATCACCGTGCTCTCGATCGGCTCGCCGGCTTGCTTCGAGACGATACTGGCCATCTTCATCGCACTGGCCACCATGCCGCCGGTGATCTTGGAGGTTTGCCGGTAACTGAAGTCGGCCAGCAAGGTGGTTCCGCTCCAGAGAGTCAGCACCATGCCCAGAGCCATTGGTGTCCGCATTTGTTCTCCTCTTCGGGCCTCCGGTTGTACGGCGAGAGGGGCCTCGGTGGCCATCATAACAATTGACCGCCGCTCGCCGCTCGCCGTCCGGCCCGTCTCGACGGCGTCCCGGCGCCAGCGATGAGCGGGCCGTCTCGGGCGGCCCTAATATGGGTCTATGCCCGATGAGACGCCGGCGATTGCCATGTGGGAGCTACGGAAGTCTTACGGCGGCAAGGCGGCCGTGGACGGGCTGACGCTGGCGGTGCCGCGCGGCTGCTTCTTCGGTTTCCTGGGGCCCAACGGCGCGGGCAAGACCACGACCATACGGATGCTGATCGGCCTGGCGCCGCCGACCGCGGGCACGATCGAAATCCTGGGGCTGCCGATGCCCGAACGCGGCCTCGAGATCAAGCAGCGCATCGGCGTGGTGCCGGACGAGTCGGTTCTGTTCGACCGGCTAACGGGGGGCGAGTTTCTCGAATTCGCCGGACGCATGTACGGGCTGGAACGGCGCGTGGCAGCCGGGCGCGCCGGCGAACTGCTGGAGCTGTTCGATCTCGACGCGGAGAACCGCAAGCTGATCGCGGAGTACTCGAAGGGCATGCGCAAGCGGCTGGCCATGGCGGCCGCGCTGATTCACCGGCCGGAAGTCTTCCTGCTCGATGAGCCGTTCGAGGGGGTAGACGCCGTGGGCGCCCGCATGATGAAAGATCTGCTGACGGATCGGGTGCGTCACGGCGCCACGGTGTTCCTGACGTCGCACGTCCTCGAAGTGGTGGAGCGGCTGTGCGACCGGGCGGCGATCGTGCACGAGGGCAGGCTGGTCATGGAGGGCGAGATGGCCGCTCTGCGCGAGGGCGCGGAAACGCTCGAGGACGCGTTCGTCCGCCTGGTCGGGGGTGAGCGGCCGCAGGACAAGCTGGACTGGCTGTAGGCCATGGCGTCGCGCGTGCCGGCCATTCTCGAGGCGCAGTGGAGATGCCTCTGGCATCGCCTTGCGCGTCCCTCGGGCGGCCGCATTCTGGCGGGTATGCTGTGGTTCTTCTGGTACGGCTTGTGGGGGGGAGTGGGCGTGGTGGCCGGGCTCTACACCGCGCTGGCCCGGCGGGCGGATCTCGAGTTCACTCTGCCGGCGATCCTCATGGGGACGTGCCTTTTCTGGCAGCTCGCCCCCATCCTGACGAGCGACGCCGGGGCCTCGCTGAACGTCAAGAAGATCCTGCTCTACCCGATTCCGGATCGCGACTTGCTGGTGGTGGAACTGCTGCTGCGGCTGACCACGGCGCTCGAAATGCTTCTGGTGCTGGCCGGGACGCTGGCCGGACTGGCCGCGAACCCGGCCGTGCCGCGCTGGCTTCCGGCGCCGGCGCTGCTGCTTTTCGCCGCCTTTAACCTGTTCCTCTCGGCGGGCTTGCGCAGCCTGCTGGAGCGCCTGCTCGCGATCCCGCGCGTCCGGGAGATCGTGGTGTTGTCGATGGTGACCTGCGGAGCGCTGCCGCAACTGCTGACGGCCACCGGCCGCGGCAGCAATCTGGTGCGCCTGCTGTCCACCAGGCAGAGCGTTGCGCTGCCGTGGGCCGCGGCGGCGCGTTTCGCCTTGGGAAGCCAGGTAGCGCGCGCGCTGCCGGTCCTGTGCGCCGCGACCGCTGCCGCGTATTTCTTCGGCCGGTTTCAGTTCCGGCGCAGCCTGCGCTTCGACGAGGCGGCCGCGCGCGCGCCGGGCTGGCCTGGGAGCGCGGGCTGGGCGGACCGGCTGTACGGCTGGCCGGCGGCCTTGTTCTCCGATCCGCTGGCCGCGCTCGTCGAAAAGGAGCTGAAGACGCTGGCGCGCGCCCCGCGGTTCCGCATCGTTTTCCTGATGGGCTTCTCGTTCGGCGCGATCATCTGGTGGCCGCTCATGCACGGCGCCCACGGCGGACTCGGCGGGCTCAGCTACCCGGTGGTTGTGAGCGGATACGCGACGATCCTGCTGGCCGAGGTTGCGTTCTGGAACCAGTTCGGTTTCGACCGCTCGGCCGCCCAGCTCTACTTCTCCGCGCCGGCGCCGTTTTCGCTCGCCTTGCGGGCGAAGAACCTGGCGGGCATGACGTTCGTCGCAGCGGAGATTGCGTCGATCCTGGCGGTGTGCGCCCTGCTCCGCGTTCCTCTGCCGCCGGCCAGCATCGGCCAGGCGATTCTCGTGACGCTGGTTCTTTCGCTCTACTTCCTGGCCGTCGGCAACGTCGCCTCGGTCTACCAGCCGCGGCCGGTGAATCCGGAGCATTCCTGGGGGCGCTCGTCGGCGGGGCGTTTCCAGGTCTACATGCTGTTGCTGTTTCCGGTGATTGTAGCGCCCGTGGGACTGGCGTATCTGGCCGCGTGGTTCCTGCGGAGCCGCGCCTTGTTCTACGGGATTCTGGGCCTCGACGCGCTGGCGGGGGCGGCCTGCTACCATTTCGCCACCGGCGCCGCCGTGGGCGCCGCCGAGAAGCGCAAGGAGGAGTTTCTGACCGCGCTGGGGGCAAACGGAGGTCCATTCGTGGTGGAGTGAGGAAGCGGGGCTTGACATCTTCCCTTGTCTGGACTATACATAGTTCAGAAAGGAATCTATGGAACCGCCCGCCAGCCCCGAACTGCTTCCCGGCACCCTTTACCTGCTGATCCTTCGGACGCTGAGCCGCGGCCCGCTGCACGGCTACGCCATCGCCAAGCGCATCAAGGAGGCTTCGCGCGAGGGGCTCGAAATCGAGGATGGGTCGCTCTATCCCGCGCTCAACCGCATGCTGGTGAAGGGATGGCTGGCGGCGGTTTGGGGCGTTTCCGAGAACAACCGCAAGGCGCGCTTCTACCGGCTCACACCCGAGGGCCGCGCACAGCTCGAAAAGGAAGCGGGCGAATTCGACCGGCTGGTGCGCGCCATCCAGCTTGTGATGCGCACGGCTTGAGAGGAAGGCTCGGCATGGCTTTCTGGGGAGCAATCGCGCGCCGCTTTGGCTACCTGGGCCGCCGTTCCCAATTCGAACGGGAGATGGAAGACGAAGTGCGATTCCACATCGAGTCGCGCGCGGATGAGCTGGAACAGCAGGGACTTCCCCGCCGCGAGGCCGTCCTCCGCGCCCGGCGCGAGTTTGGATCGAGCCTGCGCGCCCGCGAGGAGACGCGCTCCGCCTGGCAGTTCCACTGGTTGGAGGACCTGGGCTCCGATCTCCACTACGCCGCGCGGGCCTTCCGCCGCAGCCCTTCCTTCGCGCTGACCGCGATCGGCTGCCTGGCCCTGGGAATCGGCGCCAACACCACCATTTTCAGCGTGGCCATGGAGGTCCTCTTCAGCCAGCCCTCGTGCCGCGATCCGCGCTCGCTCGCTCAGATCTCGATCGGCGGTATGGATTGGATACCGATGCAGCAGTACCGCTTCCTTCGCGACGCGCGTGTTTTCGAAGGAGTCGCCGGGATCAACATCCAGATGGTGACCCAGTGGAGGGACGGGGAAGCCTGGCACAAGCTGGCGGCAACGCGGCTGACCGAAGACTTCTTCCAGGTGACCGGCGTTCCCCTCGCGATGGGCCGGCCAATTCAGAAGGGCGACGTGGACGTAACCGTCCTCACCGACGGATTCTGGAGGCGGCGTCTGGGCGCCGATCCGAACGTGCTCGGCCGCAAGCTGGTGCTGGACGGCCGGCTGTTTACGGTGATCGGCGTCCTGCCGCGCGGGCATCGCACGCTGGTGGGATTCGGTTTCATGCCGGACCTGTTTGTGCCCACGGATCCCGGGGAGGTCATGATCTACGCGCGGTTGCCGGAGGGAACGAGCCGCCAGGCCGCCCGCGCCCGCCTGGAGCCGCTCTGCCAGGAGATGGACCGCGTGTACCCGGACGCGAATCACAAGTGGGCCAAAGGCGTCAGCGTCTCCGGCGTGGGCGGGGTGGAACGCCTGTTGCACAGCGGGTCGGGGTTTTCCATGACGCCGGTGGCCGCCTTCTTCGGCATGCTCATGGCGGTGGTCGGGCTGGTGCTGGCGATCGCGTGCGCGAACGTGTCAAGCCTGCTGCTGGCGCGGTCGTTCAGCCGTTCCCAGGAGCTCGCGATCCGGTTCGCGTTGGGCGGCGGCCGCGGGCGCATCGTGCGCCAGTTACTCGCCGAGAGCCTGCTGCTGGCGGTGTGCGGCACCGGCGGTGGATTGCTGCTCAACCTCGTCCTCACCAGGCTCATCAGCGGCATTCGGCTGCCCATGCAGTGGATCGAATTCATCATCCAACCGGATTGGCGGCTGCTGGCCTATTCCGGCGCGATCGCGGTCGCGGTGACGCTGGCGGTGGGACTCACGCCGGCGCTCAGGGGCACGCGCTCCGGGATCGCCGTCGCACTCAAGGAAAAGGAGGGGCGGGCCGGACGCCGCTGGTCCCTGAGGAACGCGCTGGTGGTGGGACAACTGGCCGTCTCGCTGGTGCTGCTGAGCGGCGGGCTGCTCTTCCTTCGGAACCTGTCGTACGCCACTTCTCTGAACTTGGGATTCGACACGGGCCACACGGTCTGGGCGACGTTCGCGGAGCGGCCCGAGTCCTGTCCGCCGGAGAGATTCCGTACGCTGACCGACGCGGCGCTCGAGCGCGTGCGCGCGCTGCCCGGCGTCGAAGCCGCGACGCTGGCGCGCGGGGTGGCGGCGGCGATGCCCATCTGGGTTTCCGGCGACGTTCGCGCGGACATAAGCCGCCACGCGACGCGCCTCGCCTACAACCTCAACTCGGTCGGCGTGGACTACTTCCGGACCATGCGGATTCCCATTCTTCGCGGGCGTGAGTTCCTCGCAACGGACCGTCCCGGCGCGCCAGCCGTCGCGATCCTGAACGAGAACCTGGCGCGGCTGCTGTTCGGAAACGCCGACCCGGTGGGTCACACGATTCTGCTGCGCGACAACGAGGAAGTGAGGATCGCGGGAGTCGCCCGGAACAGCAAGTACTCCCTGTTGTGGGAGGAAGACGCGCTGGCGCTTTACCGACCCTACGCTCAGAACACGATAAACGACGCGCCCCTCGTCAGTTTCCTGGTGCGGGCGAGCGGAGCGCCGGAACCCCTGGTTCATGCGGTGAATACGACGCTGACCGCTCTCGACCCGGTCGCCGGCGTCGAAACCAAGACCATGCGCGACGCGTTGCAGCCGACGCTGCTGCCGAGCCGCGCCGGCGCGGTGGTCTTCGGGGCGATGTCCCTGCTGGGAATGGCGCTGGCCTCGATCGGGCTCTACGGAGTGCTGCTCTACGCAGTGAGCCGGCGCATTCGGGAGATTGGCATCCGGGTCGCGCTGGGGGCGACGCCTTCCAGTATCCTGTCCATGGTTGCGGGCGAGAGCGCGCGGCTGGTGGCGGCGGGCGCGGCGATCGGCCTCGCCCTGGCAGTGTTCGCGGTGCGTCCTCTGTCGATGTTTCTGGTTCCGGAGGTGCGCGCCACGGACCCCACGAATTTCCTCGCAGTGGCTGGCGGCCTCTCGCTCGTCGCCGCGCTCGCCACGGTTGCGCCTACCCTCCAGGCCCTGCAGGTGGATCCGTCGGTGGCTCTGAGGAACGAATAGTCACGCGGGATTCTGGGGCTGGGGAGGCGCCGGCGCAGGCTGCTCAGGCGTTCGCTCCACGCCGATCGTGAAGTGCGCCGCCATCCCCGCCAGCGCGCCCACGGCGGCCAGCACCGGCGCGATGACGGCGCCGATCGCGGCCACCGTCAGCGGCACCTCCATGAACGTGTGCCCCTTGTCATCCTTGATGATCACGCGCCGCACGTTGCCTTCGTGGATGAGATCCCCCACCTTGCCGGCCAGGTCCTGGCCCACGACTTTGAGTTCTTCGTAGATCTTTTCCATAGCCGCGATGGTATCAGTTCGAGGCGAAGACAGCCAGCAAGGGTGCCGGCCTTCCAGCCGCCGCTTACTTCCGCCCTTCGACGAAGTCCGCTTCCGGGCCGTTGACCTCCAGGACGTGGATGCGGAGGCTCTTGCGCTGCTGCAGCACCTTCTCGGGAACCTCGAAGCGCGCCGCCAGCATGCGGTCCATCGATTCGCCGCCTCTAATCTCCGTGCGCACCACCAGGCTTGGGTTGAACTTCTGCCCCATCGCCGGGTAGTACTCGAAGAGGCTCTTGGAGTCCACGTCCGAGATCACCGACCCATCGATCGGGTTCCCCTTGGAGTCCGTCAGCGTCACCTCGACCCTTTGGACCTTGAACACGTAATCGGAAGGATTCCGGAAACGGAAGTCGATGACGGCCGCCGAGCTGTTCTCGTCGATCGGCAGCGTGCGCACTTTTAAAATCGAGCCGAGCAGCTCGATGTGCGCGCCGCGCTGCATGAAGAAGATTCCCACCGCGGCCAGCGCCATAACCGCGAGACCGATGCCGACGAAAGGCGCCAGCTTGAAATAGGGATCGAGTCTTTCTCTCAGTACTTTGTTCATTTCAATCACCGAGAAACTTGCCGATCGGCTCCAGGCCACTCACATTGTCGCAGACCGCCTTGATGCCCGCCGTCAGGGGAATGGCCAGCACCAGTCCCGGCGCGCCCCACAGCACGCTCCAGAACATCAGCGCGATGGTCACCGCCAGCGGATTCAGGTGCACCCTCGGCCCCACGATCTTGGGGTACAGCAGGTTCATCGCGATCAGGTGGAACAGCGCCACGATGGAGAGCATCAGGACGTACGAAGCCAGGTTCTTGTAGAGCGTGATCGCCGCCAGAAAGGGCGGGATCATGGCTAGTGGCAGACCGATGTAGGGCATCAAGCTCAGGAACCCGCTGATGGGGCCCACCAGGAACACGTAGGGCAGATGGAACCCCCAGAACACCCCGGTGGTCGCGGCCGCCAGCAGCAGTCCGAGTACGAAGTTGCCCACCACGAAGGCGCGCACCATCGTGGCGATGCCATCCACCGACTTGGCGGCCATGAGCCGCGCCTCGCCCTGAAAGAGCTGGAGGAAACTGCGGTAGATGTGCTCTCGCCAGCTCAGCATGAAGTAGACCAGGAAGGGGATGAACGAGGCCATCAGCAGGATCTCGTAAACGGGTCGCAAGTGCGAGTAGAGAAAGTCCACCAGCGGCGGCCGCTCGGGCCGGATGCGGACCTCGGGCACCGTTCCTGGGGCCGCCGCGAGGGGGGCCGGCGCCGGCTCGGGAGTCCCGCGTCGCCGCGGCGGCTTCTTGGGCTGCGGTTGCTGCTGCCGGTCCTGGTCGCGGAAGCGCTTGGGCACCACCAGGTTAACGATGGACTGCTCGACCGACTCGGCGCGGTCGATTAGCTGATCGGCCACGTCGCCGATCCTCTGGCCGTATTTGGGCAGATCGTCCGCCAGGCCGCTGGCCTGCGTGTAAATCCCCAGGCCCAGCAGATACACGACGCACACACCGATGGCGCAGACCAGGAAGCTCGCCAGCCCGCGCGGCAGCCGCAGCCGCATGAGCAGGCCCACGAACGGCTCCAGAATGAAGGCGATGATCACCGCGGTTGCGAGGGTTACCAGGAAGGCGCGGCCGTAGTAGAGGAGTGCAATCACGCCTGCCAGGGCGACGATCTCTAAGCCGAAACCGCTTGGGCTCAGGGTGCGGATCGGACGCGGAGCGACAGCCACGAAGAGACAGACCTCAAAATGTCAAACGCTACTGTAGCACGGTGAGCCTTATAATGAAATTCGGCCGCAGGTCAGAATCCGGAGCCGTGCACCCGGTCCCGCCGTGGACGGAGTGCGCCGTCCCCGGTCTTAGTCCCAAGCCGCTCCACATGGCACTAGAACCTCAAAGCGCGCGGATCCTGGCCCTGGACGTGGGCAAACGCCGGATCGGAGTCGCTGTCAGCGACGGGTTGGGCCTCACGGCGCAAGGCCTCGATACCATCCAACGAACGAATATCCGGGAAGACTACGCGGTCATCTCGCGCCTCGCTTCCGAGAAAGGGGCCGCCACGATCCTGATCGGGAACCCGGTCAATATGAGCGGCAAAGAGGGACGCCAGGCGGAGTGGGTGCGCCGTTTCGCGGACGGCCTGGAGGCCCGCAGCGGTCTGCCCATCCGGCTGTGGGACGAGCGTCTGACGTCGGTGGAGGCCGGGCGCGTGCTGCGCCAGAGCGGGATCGGCATCGAGAAGCGCGCCCGGGCCGTCGATCGCCTTTCGGCCGTGATCCTGCTGCAGAGCTATCTCGACTCCCTGGGAATGGCGGGGCCGGTATGAGAGGCCGCTATTTCGTAATGGGCGCGATCGCGACGGCGCTGGTCGCACTCGCCCTGATTGCCGTGTGGATACTGACGCCCAGCGTCGGGCCGCACCAGCAGGCTTTCGTCGTCATCCCCAGAGGGGCCGACGCGCGCCAGATATCGAGGATCCTCGCGGACGGCGGCGTCATCGAGCACCGCTTGCAGTTCCTGATGGTGAGGGCGCTGCGCCCGCGCGCCAGGCTCAAGGCCGGCGAATACATGTTCAAGGACCGCCTGAGCATGTGGAAGGTCTTCGACCGCATTGTGCGGGGCGATGTCTTCTACTACGTGCTGGTGGTGCCCGAAGGCAATAGCACGTTCGACATCGCGCAGACCCTGGAGCGGCAGAAGATCATGGCGCCCGCGGCGTTCCTTAACGCGGCCCGCGATCCCGCGCCGATTGGCGATCTCGATCCCCAGGCGCCGTCGCTCGAAGGCTACCTCTTCCCCGACACGTATCACGTGACGCGGCACACCACGCCGGCGCAGCTTTGCCGGCTGATGACGGACCGCTTCCGCAAGGCCTGGAAGGCCCTGGGTCCGCCGGCGGCGAAAGCGCACGACACCGTAACGCTGGCTTCGCTGATCGAGCGCGAGGCGAAGCTGCCCGCCGAGCGGCCGCTCATCGCTTCAGTCTTCTCGAACCGGCTGCGGCTGGGCATGGCGCTCCAGTGCGACCCGACCGCGATCTACGCCGCCGAGGTCGAAGACCGCTATCGAGGCGCGATTCACCGTTCGGACCTCGACAGCCGGCAGGCCTACAACACCTACCAGCACGCGGGGCTGCCGCCCGGCCCCATCGCCAATCCGGGGGTCGCTTCCCTCAAGGCCGCGCTTCAGCCGGCGGCCACGGATTACCTCTACTTCGTGGTGCGCCCTGACGGCTCCGGCGGCCACCAATTCTCGAAAGCACTGGCGGACCACACGCGCGCTGTCCAACAATATAGGCGTGGCGTCCGGAAGAGGGAAAGGCAAACGGGAGGCGTTGGGGGCCTACCTTGAAGCGCGCCGGCCGGAACGCATCGCCGAAGCGGATTTCGAAGAGCTGCTGGGCGCGC
Source organism: Bryobacterales bacterium (assembly GCA_963710565.1). Lineage (GTDB taxonomy): Bacteria > Acidobacteriota > Terriglobia > Bryobacterales > Bryobacteraceae > DASWZN01. The sequence continues at coordinate 379,740 of CAVQAN010000007.1, forward strand.
TCGCTCCGGTAAGCGAGACCTACTTGCGCCGCCTGTTGCGGGAGACCGGCGTTCCGCTGGCCCCGCTGGTCTGCGGCATCCGCCAGGATTCCTTCGAGAACCTGGAGCGCACGCTTCTCGATATGGAGTTGGAGTACGCCGCCGCCGTGGCTCGCGGCGATGCATCCCGCGTCCGCGCCTGCCGCCGCGCAGCCATTACGGCCAAGGATCACGCTCGCCTCTCGCTTCGCGGCTCGAAGCTGACCGCGGAGGAGCGCGCGGCCAAGGAAGAGATGGTGCTCTGGCTGCTCACCTGGCTGGAGAACCCGGGTATCTTCGCCACCTGGCTGGATCTGCGAAAAAGGGCGGTCCGGTAACCTGGTCCCGCAAACCGGCGTCGAAACTCATGAGGGGCGCAACCTTACATGATTCAGTCCTGTCGAAGCATGCCTGCTCCCGCTGTATGGGCCTTCGCGTTCCTGCTCGCGGCCGGCGCCGGGGCCCAGGAGCCCGCCGCACAGCCCTCGCCAACACCCGCGGCCGCCTCCTCCGATCCCATCGCGCCGGCAGCGCCACCGGACAAGCGGATCTTCGGGGTGCTTCCCAACTACCGGACGGCCGAATCCGCAGTGCCGTTCGAGCCCATAGCCGGTAAGCAGAAGATGACGATCGCGCTCAAGGATTCCTTTGACTGGCCGTTGTTCCTGACTGGCGCGGCCTTCGCCGGCTTGTACCAGATCGAGAACCAGAACCCGTCTTTCGGCCAGGGCTTTGCGGGCTACGCCAAGCGCTACGCCGCATCGTATGGCGACCTGATGATCGGCAACATGATGACCGAGGGCCTCCTCCCGGCGCTCCTGAAGGAGGATCCGCGCTACTTCCGGCTCGGAGAAGGGACCTTGAAAAAGCGCGTCTGGTACGCCGCCACGCGCATCTTCGTCACGCGCATGGACAGCGGCGGCTGGCGCTTCAACATATCGGAACTGGCGGGCAACGCCGCGGCTACGGCCATCTCGAATGCCTACTACCCCGACGGCAGGGATGCCCGGGACAACGTGGACAAGCTGGCGGTCCAGTTGGCGACCGATTGCTTCTCCGACGTTGCCAAGGAGTTCTGGCCGGACATCAAGCGCAAGCTGTTCCAGCGCGATCGCCACCGGTAGCACGGTGAACGCGGATCGGACGCCCAGGGAACGGCTCGGCCGCCCAAAAGTGCGGGACCTGCCGGGGGGAACCGCAGCGGACGGGAGGGGGTGAAGCAGTACTTACTTCGGGGGTGTCCTGGTAAATGTAGTACGTTTGGCCTTTTTGTTGGTGGAACCGGGGCGGGTCGGTGCTATGATTCGGGTGGTTCTTTGACAGAAAGGCGTTACCGTGAACGGCACGCAGCCAAAGACTTTTTCGAAGAGCGTGAATGCACTTCGATTCTTGGCAGCGATCATCGTCGTTCTGGCGCACGGCGGATACAGCGTCCTTAAAGACCTGCGCGTGCCTCAGGCATTCCTGCATGCTATTCAGGCAAGATCGCTGGCCACATCGCTTTTCTTTCTGATCTCCGGATTCGTTATTACACAGTCGCTTTGCCGGCATGAGGTCCCGCGCAGGGACTTCCTGTTGCGGCGCCTGGCCAGGCTGTATCCGATCAATCTGGCCTGCTTCCTGGTTCTTTTCGCCAAAGACTGGCTCACCAATACGCTTCCAGACGGTCACGCCCTCGTTTTTCAAGGCGTGTGCTGGGCGACGATGACGCATGGCTTCTTTCCCCAAAACCTGGCCGCCTACAACTACGCGGCCTGGGCGGTGACGGCGTTTATGGCTGGGTATCTGGTCGTCCCCGGGTTTGCCCGCTCGGCGCGGGCCACGCCGGGAAACGCGTTGCCGGTAGCGGCACTTTCCTGGATGGCCGTTCTGATCCCCAATCTGGTCCTGGTGTGCGCCCTCGGACGTCAATTCGTGTACACTCTCGATCCTGCGGTGGCGGTGAGCCCGGGGGTGGGGAACGGCATCGCCGCGGCGCACTTTTGTGTCGCGCTCCGGGTACTCGAGATGCTGATGGGTTCCATGGCAGCGGTGTTCGTATGGGAGCACTGGCAGAGCCCGGGCGTCCGATTTGTCTCAAAGAGCGCGGTGCTTCTGGGGATCGCCGCAGCCATCGGCGTGGGGGTCGAGTATGGCAGCCGGGACGACCGGGTACTGTACTTGCTGACTCACGGTCTCCTGCTGCCCGTGTTGGCCGCGGCGTTGGTAGGGCTGTGGCAGAACGATGGCCTCGTGGAGAAGGTGCTCGGTTGGCGGTTTCTCCAGAAGGGGGGGAAGGCGGCGATCCTGATTTACTTCCTCCACGTGCCGGTTCTGGAGCTTTACCGACTCCTGGCCGCCTCGGTGTGGGGTGCGAACGCGGCCGCGCATGGCTCCGCGCTGTTCCTCGCCAGCTTCGCAACAACGACGATCGTGGCGTTCTCGCTGCAGACGAGATACGACGCGTTTTCGGCCCGGCTGTCGGAGTGGCTTCGGAGGGTCCTGCCGGAACGGGTGGGAGCGAGCGTGGCTCACGCGGGGGCGCAAACGGCGGCCTGACGGGCGCCCGCCCGGAACGGAGCGGCGGTTCCCAACCGGTCCTCGCAGGACCGATTCGCTGCACACGGGGGCGCGACCTCGTTTCGCGTGGCCGGCACGGCGCCCGGTTGGCCCGTCCGGGCCCGGTGCCGTGGCATCCTTGACGCCACGTAAGGCCCGCGAACGGGTCCCCGATTGGAAGCGACCACCGGCGAAGTCCACAGGTTGCCGTTCGCCGCGCCGGCTCCGATCCGAGCGTGCCGGACCGGGCGCGGGGTATGATCGGACGTGAGCTTCGCGAAGCGTGCATCTTGAAGTAACGGCGATGCGGCTTCACGCATCCATTGGATCAACGTTCTCTTGGGAGGCCTAGAACCCGGTGCAATTGAACCCACGCAAAACCGGCGTGCGCCGCGCGGCGGGCATGTTCTTTCTCAGCGCGGTCCTGCTGGCGCCGATCCTGCGCGCTCAGAGCGCGTCGGGCAGTAGCAGCAGCACTCGCGAAGAAGAAGCGGCGCAGCCGAGCTTCTTTAAGCGCTTTTCCGCCGGAGTGCGCGCCAGCGTCCTCACGCTGGATCTCCTCAATTCGACGGCCTCCTCGACGTCTCCCACCACCGAGACTACGGTGGCAACGACATTGACACCGGCGTACCCGCGCCTGGGCGGAGGGGTGACGGTGGAGTACGCCGCCTCGCGCAGGGTGTTGGTCAGCGTGGACGTGATGTACCGCTACTTCGCCTACTCGTCGGATACGACAACGAACCTGACCCTGCCGGACGGAACGTCCCAGATTACGGACGTGGCCGAGTCCACCCACGCGCGGTACTGGGACCTGCCGATCCTGGCCCGCTACTGCACGCGGCCTGCGCGCACGGCCTCGGCGCGGGTATTCCTGGGCGCCGGCGCCTCCTTCAGAATGGTCTCCAACGTTCGCACCACTACGATCACCACCAACCCGGACGGCACCCAAATCGTAGACAACACGCCGCGGACTCCTCTGAACCGGTTGACCTACGGCGCGGTGGCCACCGCCGGCTTCCGCGTGAAGGACGATTTCGGAATCAAGGTTACGCCCGAGGTGCGCTACATTCGCTGGATTTCCAACCTGTTCGAGGGCTGGCCCGCGCAGCAGAGGAAGAACGAATTGCAGGTAGTGATCGGTCTGACGTTCTGAACGGCGGAGGCGGGCGACCGCAACCCGGGGGGCCGGCGCCGGGCGTGGGGCATGCCGCCTGCCCCGCGTGGTCCACTCCGCGCGAGGAGCCCGACGGAATTTGCTATGATGCAACGGCATGGCTGAATACTCAATTGGTGTGGATCTGGGAGGAACCAACCTCCGCGCCGCGGCAGTGGATCACAGCGGGAAGGTGCTGGACCGCGTGTCCGGGTCGACGCAGTTGACCGCCGGGCGCGACGCGGTCACCTCGGACATCGTGGCCTCGATCCTGCGGCTGCGCGCCGGCAGGACGTCCGACCATCTGGCGGGCATAGGCATCGGCGTGCCGGGCTTCATCATCATGGAGAAGGGCATCATCTCGATGTCGCCCAACCTGCCTTTCTTCGAGAACTTCCCCATTCGCGACGAGATCGAGCGGCTCCTGCAGACTCCGGTGCTGCTCGAGAACGACGCCAATGTGGCGGCGCTGGGCGAGAAATGGATCGGCGCGGGCCGCGACGTGGACGATCTGGTGTTGCTGACCCTCGGCACCGGCGTCGGCGGCGGCATCATCAGCGGCGGCAAGGTGTTGCACGGCTTCGTGGGCATGGCGGGCGAACTCGGCCACATGACCGTCGTGCCGGGCGGCAATCCCTGCAACTGCGGCAACGACGGCTGCCTGGAGAAACACGCTTCCGCCACCGCCATCACGGCCTGGGCCCGGATGCTGGGCTTGGGCGACAACCTCAGCTCCAAAGAGGTCTACGACCTGGCGATCGGGGGCAATGCCCGGGCGCAGGTATGCTTCGAGAAGATGGGCGAGGCGCTGGGCGCGGCGCTGGCGAGCCTGGTCAACATCTTTAACTTCCCCCTGTACCTGCTGAGCGGCGGCGTTCTGGGAGCGTGGGACCTGTTCGCGCCTCCCATGTTCGAGGTGCTCAAGAAGCGCTCTCTGACCTTCCGGCGGACCGAGACGCGCATCGACAAAGCCACTCTGGGCAGCGACGCCGGCCTGTACGGCGCGGCCTACCTGCCGTTCCAGGCGCGCATCATCACGGTCTAGGAAAGCGGCTGACGCCGCTCAGTCACACGGGGCCGTGCGGCGCACCGGCACAGTGACGCCGTGGTTCGCGCTGCCCCCGGCCGCCACGGCGCCGGTCTCGCTACAATGAAGGTCTTTCGCGGTCGTGTCCATACGAATCGGCGTCCATCCCGTCCTCGAGGCCCTGCGCGCGCGGCATCCCCTGAACCGCGTCCTGGTCGCCAAAGGCGCTTCGGGACCGCGCTTGCAGGAGATCATCGGCTTGTGCCGCGAGTTGTCGGTCCCCGTCCGTTTTGAGCCGCGCGAGGCGCTCGACCGCGTGGCGGGCTCGACCGTGCATCAGGGCGTCGTAGCGTTGGGCGCCGCCGGGCCGCATGTCGACCTCGAGGACCTGCTGCCGGCCGCGAGGCTTCTCGTCGTCCTCGACGGAATCGAGGATCCTCATAATCTCGGCGCCATCGTCCGCACCGCCCACGCCGCCGGCGCCGCCGCGGTGGTGATCCCGGAGCGCCGCGCGGCAGGGCTCACGGAGACGGTGGCCAAGGCGGCCGCCGGGGCGCTCGAGTACCTGCCGGTGGCCCGCGTGACCAATGTCAGCCGCACGCTCGAGATGCTCAAGGCCCGCGGCTTCTGGATCTACGGTCTGGATGAGCGGGGCGCGCAGGACTATGATCGGGTCGAGTACGCCCTGCCCAGCGCCTTCGTTCTGGGAGGCGAAGGCAAAGGCCTGCATGAGTTGGTCAGGAAACACTGCGACCTGCTGGTGCGGATTCCGCTGGCCGGGCGGATCTCGTCGCTCAACGCTTCCGTGGCGGCGGGCATCGTGCTGTTCGACTGGAAGCGGCGCCGCTGACCGCCCGCGTCACTCGATCGGGTAGGGACCCGGCTCTTCGACCTTCACCGGCTGCTCCCCATGCGCGACGGCGTGGACGCCGACCTCGACGGCGGTGAGCTGGTCCCTCATCAGCCACTGAAACGCGGACTCCGCCCCGGAGTCGAGAGGATCCTCCTCAACTTTGCCGCGCTGGCGGCTGACGACCTGACCATCCGGTCCCGTCACTTCGAGAATCAGCACAAGTTCCCGGATCGCCTGCGGTCCGGAGTTTACGATGCGCCCGTCGATCGAGATCGACCCACCCGAACCCGGGCGGCGGACCGTCATCTCGAGGACCTTGATGGTGCCGCCTTCGAAGCCCTTTTCCTTCTTCCGATTCCCCGCGGCCAGCGCCAGCAGAGGGGCTGACACGAGGACGAAACGGCGGGTCATGGCCATGCGATTCCCCAGTGTAGCAGCCGTGGCCCGCGCTTCCGCGGCCGGCCGTGAGCCGCCGTGGGATCCGCGGAGGCGCTCGTTGTTCAGCCCTCGACCGGCGGGCGGCCGCGGGTCTTCGCCGCCTGGATGACCGAGTTCACCAGCGCGCGCCCCCGCTGCAGTGCCTGCTCATAAACCTGCCGCCGCTCCTCGCGTGTGAGCCCATACCCGATGCGGTAGAAGCGTTCGAGCGACGCGCCGACCGTGTAGGTTCCGGCGAACGAGATCGCGGCCTTCGGAAGCAGACCGCCGCCGAAAGGGATCTTGCCCGCCAGTTCGCGGGCCAGCGCCCGCCAGCCGAATGCGCCCCCGACGATTCCCGCGATCTGGGCGCGCTGCTCGCGGTAGCCGACGTCGCGGCCGCTGGCGCCCGCAATCAGGAAAGCCATGCGCACCTGGTTCATGGTCAGGAAACGCCGTGTCGGAGGCGAACTCGCCGGCTGCCCAGGGCAGTTCGATCAGGCTCGGCAGGACGTCGGGGAGCGCCGTCAAGAGGCAGAACAACGCGTTCTCGCGCGAAATGGTCTTGACAATTCTTCCTATAACGGGTCTGCGAAAGGCGCGGAAATTGCGGGCCAGCGCGAGCCGCAGGTCCTCCCGCCGAGCCACGATCTCGCGAATCGTGCGCTCGCGGTCGGCTGCATCGACGCGGAAGGCGCCGGGAGGCGGCAGTAGCTCGCTCTGGCACAGAACGAGGTCGAGGCGGCCGGATGCCTCGTCCAGGGCGCCCTCGACCAGGCGTTCGATCTCACACCGTCGGGGCTCGGGCGATGGCGGCGCGAGCAGCTCTTCCAGCGAGGCGAAACCCGCACCGGTGGAAGCGATCAGCCCCACGCGGAGCCGCCGCTCCGTCATCACCCGCACCTGGTTGGGATTCAGGTTCCGGAATCCGGTCCTAATCTGCTCGTAAATCTCGCTGGCCATTATGGATCCTTGAGGGGCCGCTCGGCGCCCCGCACCCGAAACATCACCCTCGGCCTCTGACGCCATTCTACCGCCAGCCCGATGCGTTCCACCTCGATCTCAGGCGCGAAGTACTTCAGCACGGTCTCCGTCTTGGGGTGGAACTCGAGGGACGGCGCCACCAGCAGCAGGCGCGGCCATTCGCGGCTCAGCGGAATGCCCGGAAAATACCCCTGGCGCGAGAAATCGCCCCGCTCGGCATGCCAGCGGACCCGCATCCAATAGTCGAGCGCCTGCAACGGCAGATGGACGTCCTCGGAGGCTTTCAGCTCGATAACCGCCAGGCGCCCTCCCCGCTCCACCGCCAGCAGGTCCAGGACGCCGCGATCGCCGCCCACCACCGCCGGCACCTGCCCATAGACCGGCTGGGCGCTCAAGGAGGCATCGATCTCCTCCAGATTGGCCCGGACCTGAGATTCGAGCCACGCCTCGGCGTGCAGGCGCCAGATGGGGTTCTCGCGCGCCGCGGAGCGGGGCGCGCGCAAGCGGGCAATCTCCCTGGCCAGGTCCTCGACCTCCGCAATGTTGGCTTCCCGTACCGCGGATTTCCGCTCCAGCCCGAACAGCAGATCTTCCCCTGCGGTGCGCGCGAACTCGAGGCCACGGACCCGGAGACTCAGCGAACCATCGCGACGCGGGAACCGCTCGACAGCGGGCAGCCTGGAGAGGCGTTCGATCCACCCGGCGACCTGCCCGGGTCGTTGCGGCGCAAGGCCGGAGCAACTGTCGAGCTCGGTCGCCAGATTGCCGTAGTCGGCGGGATCGAGGCGGTCTTCGTAGCCGCCGGCCGAGTAGACGAACGCTTGAAACCGCGCCGCCCGTGGATTCAAGAAGGGGAGCCGAAGGCAGGCCACCTTGGCTTCGGCCTGCGGAAGGAACAGCGCGAGCCCCGCAATGGTGAGCCGGCGCTCCCGCTTTCGCAGGTAGTCCAACCAGATCAGGCCAAATGTCAGCACGCCGCCGGCGGCGCCCGGTGGCGCGGCGATTGCCGCCCATCCGAGGCCGCCTTTGTGGACCAGTGCGCGTGGATACCCGGCGGACAAGCTCTCCTCGAGGTTCGATTCGGCGCTCAGTTCCGCCAGGCGCCAGTCCGGGAACTGGCGCCGCAGAGCCCGCCGGAATTCCTCCCGGAAGACCAGGCGCGGCCCGCGGCGCGCTGCGGCCGGCCCCGCCCGTTCGGCATCCACCAGGGAGATGCGTCCCTCGATGCCGCCGAAGCGCTCGATGGTGAGTTCCAGCTTTCCGGGGCGCTCTTCGTGTACCCCGACGATTCTGCGCGCCAGGTTTCGCGTTTCGTCCCAGGCCTGGATCAGGAGCCGGTTGCCTTGCCACTCGATGGTGTAGGTATCTTCGGCCAGCAGAAAGCGCTCTTCACCCGGCTCGATCAGGGCCGGCCGGCGGGCCGCCGCGAGGAAGCGCCGTATCGCCGCCTCGGACAGCGTGGCCCCGTCGAAGCACACCTCGCCTCCACTTCCCGGCATTCAGTACGGTTGTGGCCTAGCCGGTCCGGAGCTCTCCCATGGAGTGCTCCCGGGACCACACCGCGACCTCGGTTCCGCAGTACCTGGCGGTACCGAAGCGTGACCCCAGAGGACTCCTGGGATGTCGGGCTGTTAACGTTATGGTACGGTCCCCCCACATCTGCCCCAGCATTTTCCGCGTCTTGCCTCAGAGATGTGCGGGTATAATCACCTGGGAAGTCTAAACCCTAAATTCTGAGGTGGTGCATGGCGAATCCGAAGTCGAACCCGAAACGCTGGTACTTAGCGATGTACTTGTGCATTATCGTGTCGTTCTGGACCTTCATCGCAGGCCCTAGACTCGGCTACTCCGAGGCGGCCTCGTACGGAGCCGCGATCTTAGTCGGCCTGTGGGCGCCAGTTCTGGCCATATTCGGCCTGCGGGCCGAGCTGCTTCAGAAGACGGACTAGGCTCCCGCGGACGCCCTCCAGCGGCCGTCTCCGTGCATCTCCTCTCCCAGGCACAAGGTGTAGTGTGTGCGCCATCATGGAGAGTGATGCTGCGCGATCGGATTGAGGAGGTGGAGGCGCGCATCCGGGCGGCCGCGTGGCGTGCCGGGCGACGGCGCGACGAGATCGCGCTGATCGCCGTCACAAAGACGTTCCCGGCTTCGGCGATCGCGGAGGGTTACGCCCTCGGACTTCGGGACTTCGGCGAGAACTACGTCCAGGAGTTCGAGGCCAAAGCACCTCCCGGCCCGCTGCCGGGTGCCCGTTTTCACCTCATTGGGCACCTACAGGCGAACAAAAGCAACCGCGCGGCGGAGCTGTTCGACGAGATTCAGACGGTCGACTCGGTGCGCCTGGCGCGGCGCTTGAACGACGCTCCGCTCCGGCGGGCGCAACCGCTCGAAGTCCTGATCGAGGTAAAACTCTCCGAAGAGTCCGCCAAGCGCGGCGCGGAGCCGGAGCAGGTTCCCTCCCTTGCCGGCGCTTTGGCCACCTTTCCGAACCTGCGTTTGACGGGGCTGATGACCATGCCCCCCTGGTCGGACGACCCGCAGACTTCCCGGCCCTACTTCCGGCGTTTGCGCGATCTGGCGGCCGGCCTCGGTCTGGCGCAACTCTCGATGGGTATGTCGCACGATTTCGAGGTGGCCATCGAAGAGGGCGCTACGATCGTGCGCGTGGGCACGGCGCTGTTCGGGTCCCGACAGCCGTGACCGTCGGGTTCTTCTCGCCCCTGCCCCCGGCCCGCACGGGCATCGCGGATTACTCGGCGGCGCTGATCGGGGCTTTGGGCAAGCTCGCCGACGTGAGAGTGGGCGATCCCAAAGCCGATATCTGCCTCTACCAGGTCGGGAACAACCGTCTGCACACTGACATGTACCGGCAAGCGCTGGTCCGGCCGGGGGTGGTAGTGCTCCACGATGCCGTTTTGCACCACTTCCTTCTGGGGTCCCTCGACCGGCAGAACTACATCGAGGAGTTTGTCCACAACTACGGCGAGTTCGAGCGCGGTTACGCCGCGCAGCTTTGGGAATCGCGCGGCGGCTCGGCGCAGGATCCGCGATACTACGACCGGGCGCTGGCGCGCCGCATCGCCGAGGCTTCGCGCGTGGTGGTGGTTCACAATCCCGCGGCGGCGCGGATCGTGAGCGAGCACGCCCCCAACACGCGCGTGGTCGAGATCCCGCACTTGTTCTGGCCTCCCGCGGCCGCACCGTCGGAAGAAGAGACAGGTCGCTGGCGGCGCGCGCACGGCGTTCTTCCGGACGCCTTCCTGTTCGGGGTGTGCGGCCACCTGCGCGCATCCAAACGGCTGCCCGGCATCCTCCGCGCCTTCGACCGCGTGCGCCATGCGGGCGCACGCGCCTGCCTGCTGGCGGCCGGCGATTTCGTGTCCGAAGAACTCGAATTCGCGCTCGCCCCCCTGCTCGCCGCGCCGGGCGTGATTCGAGTGCCCTATGTCCCGGAGTCCGAGTTCCCGACCCTCGCCGCGGCCGTGGACGCCTGTATCAGCCTGCGTGACCCGCCGGCCGGGGAAACCTCGGGCATCGCCATCCGTTTTATGGGGATCGGCAAGCCGGTGCTGGTGAGCGCCGGGGAGGAAGTGGCGCGTTTCCCGGACGACGCCGTCATCCGGATCGAGCGGGGACTTGCGGAAGAGCCGCAGCTGGTTGATTATATGATGTGGCTCGTCGAGCACCCCGAGAGGGCCCGCCAGATCGGCGGCCGTGCAGCCGCGCACATCGCCGGGCGTCATTCGCCGGATCTGGCCGCACGCCAGCTACTTCGACTTGCTCTGCTCCTGCTGCCGCTGACCGCGGCGGCGGCGCCCCGCCCGCACCCGCCAAACCCGGTCCGGATCGTCGCAGGAGCTCGACGTGCGGGTGCCCATGCGCGACGGCATCGACCTGGTCGGCCAACGTCTTCCGTCCGGAGGGGACCACCCGCCTGCCGGCGGTCCTCATTCGCACGCCCTATGGCAAGGGCTCCGAGCTGAGACCCAACTACCGGGCCTTCGTCGAGCACGGCTACGCCGTGATGATCGAAGACGTGCGCGGCCGTTACAAGTCCGAGGGCGTCTTCGACCCGCTGCGACAGGAGGTGGCCGACGGCGAGGACACGTTGAGCTGGATCGCGCACCAGGAGTGGTCGAACCGGCGGGTGGGCATGACCGGCGCGTCGTACCTGGGCATCGCACAGTGGAAGGCGGCGCTATCGGGCAGTCCCTACCTCAAGGCGATTTTCCCCATCGTGGCAGGCTGCGACGAATACTTCGACCGCTTCTACTCGCGCGGCGGCCGTTCAAGCTCGGCCACCGTCTGGAGTGGATCTCGGAGAACCTCCGCAGCCCCGGCCTTCCAGCCGGACTTCGACCGCTTCGTTGCCGAGACGCCGCTACGCCAGCGCGGACCGTCTGGCCACGGGCCACAGCGTCGGTTTCTTCCAGCAGGCGCTGGACCACCCGGCCTACGACGCCTTCTGGAAGTCGGTCAGCACTCGCGAGCGACTCGACCGGGTCCACGTTCCGGTCTTCGCCGGGGCCGGATGGTACGACAATTTCGCCGAGAGCGACCTGGAGGCTTTCGGCATCCTGCGCCGCGAAGGCCGCGTCTGCCGGATCTTGGTAGGGCCGTGGCCCCACGACCTCTTCTACCATTTCGCGAGCGTCAACTTCGGGCCGGATTCGAGGGCGCCGCTGCGCGAGATGCAGCTCGATTGGTTCGACACGTGGCTACGGACACCCGCCGCGGCCCACGACCCCGCGGCGCACGATGCGGCAGCGGGTATCGAGGCGCCCTTGAGGATCTTCGTCATGGGCGCCAACCGCTGGCGCGACGAGCGGGAGTGGCCCCTCGCTCGCGCGGTGGTGACGCCGTTCTACCTGGCTGGCCAGGGCAAGGCCGCCACGCTGGCCGGAGACGGGCGTCTGGAGCCGCAGAAGCCGCGCCGTGGAGCGCCGCGACCGGTTCGCATACGATCCCGCCGATCCCGTGCCGACCGAGGGCGGCAACGTGTGCTGCAATCCCATGCGGATGCCCTGGGGGCCTCGGGACCAGCGCGAGGTCGAGCGGCGCCGCGACGTCCTCGTCTACACCAGCGCGCCTCTCGAACGGCCGGTCGAGGTGACCGGTCCGGTGCGGGTGGTGCTGTACGTGTCCACGACCGCGCCGGACACGGATTTCACCGCCAAGCTGGTGGACGTCTTTCCGGACGGGCAGCGCGGTCAACCTGTCCGACGGCATCCTGCGGCTGCGCTACCGAGAATCGATCGAGCGGCCAGTGCTGGCGCAGCCGGGCCGGGTTTACCCCATTACCATCGACGCCGGCGTCACGAGCAACGAGTTCGGCCGCGGCCACCGCGTCCGGATCGAGGTATCGAGCAGCAATTTTCCGCATTACGACCGCAATCCCAACACGGGCGGCGCGGTGGCGGACGAGAAGGAGCTGCGCCGCGCCAAACAGACGGTCTACCATGATCGATTGCGGCCCTCGCACGTGCTCCTGCCTGTGATTCCAGAGGGCGCAGCGCCGGCCGTTGCGCGGCAGCGGCGCTCGCCGCCCTCGCCCTCCCCGCCGGCGGCGCGCCGCGAGGTTCAGCCCACGGCCCTGCGCCCTCCCGGCGGCCGTCCGTTTTGAGATAATGAAATCTGCTCACGCAGGCGCGGTAGCCAAGGTGGTAAGGCAGAGGTCTGCAAAACCTTTATGCGTGGGTTCGACTCCCACCCGCGCCTCCATTTAGAATCAATAGCTTACGGCTGCACGTGGGTTCCCAGCGTGCAATGCTGCTTTATTTTCGCCCTATTTTCGCCTATTGCGCTCACCTGTTTTCAATGGCTTAGATATCCGTGGGTGCATGTAGAACCCTCACCGAGCGAGGTCCTGCGCGGCTCCCTGATCGAGCGCACTACTCGCAACACCCAGCGGCTGCCCCAAGTGCGCCCGCGGCGAAGGGCATCCACAAACTGTTCTCACCATCAGCTATCCCGGCGGCCGCTCTCGCCTGACGGGGCCACCGCGGGCGAGGCGGGCTAGCACCAAGCTCGCGACGACTCCGGTCCTGCTGGAGCCGGTGGTGGCCCGCGCTGGTCGCGTCGGAGGACCGCGGCACTCCCGAGATTGTGTCTGTTCGGCTTCCGCCCATCGTGGCTGTCATCCGCACAAACAGACAACCACGATGACGGTGGGCGTGGTTGGCTCCCCCACCGCCGCCGGGGACGCTCCGGGTCCAGTCGGCCGCACTGAGGAAAGAGATGGCGCCCTTGCCTGCCGGCAATCCGAAGTGCTGAACGCCAGGATTGCCGACAGTACGAGCAAAGGACGGCCTTAGGACGCCACCCAGGTTTAGTTGGCCGCCCTGGGCGCGGAGCCGATGTCCATGCCAATGACGTCGCCGGAGATCACGAGTTCCACCCGACGATTTTGTTGCCGGCCCGCGGCCGTGTTGTTTGAGGCCACCGGCTGGGTTTTTCCGAAGCCTCGTGAGGTAACCGAGCCCGTCGCCATTCCCTGCCCGGTCAGGTAGTCGCGCACCGATGTGCCGCGGTCTTCGGAGAGCTGCTGATTATAGGCATCGCCGCCTATGCTGTCGGTATGGCCTTCTACGTCGAGTCGCAGACCCGGGTGCCCCGAGACGATCCCGGCCACCTTAGCCAGCTTCTCGCGCGCTGCCGGCCGCAGCGAGGACTTGCCGGTATCGAAAAGGACGTCCGACATGTTCACGATCAGGCCGCGGGCAGTGTCGCGAGTCTGTAGAACCGCGCTGAATTGTTTCAGCAGCAGGGCCCTCAGTTCCGTCTTCTCTGTTTCCGCCTGCGCCTTCTCCGTGGCCGCGCGATCGAGATCGGCCCTGGAGGCCGCCCTCTGCGTGTCGTTCTCCAGTTTCAGGCGATCGGCCTCGTTCTGCGCCGCAGTCGCCCGCGAGTCGTTTTCCGCCTTGAGGCGGTCCGCCTCGGCCTGGGTAGCCGCCCTCTGCGCGTCGTTCTCCAGCTTCAAGCGATCCGCTTCGCTCTGTGCCGCGACCATCCGTGCAGCGTTGTCACGCTTGGCACGGTTCGCTTCCTCTTGGGCAGCGTCCATCCTGGCCAGGTTTTCCTGCTGCACGCGGTCTGCTTCGGATCGTGCGGCAACCCGCGCCGTATCCGCGTCGCGAGCGATACGTACCGCGTCGGCTTGCGCCGCCGCTCGGTCGCTCTCGGAGCGAGCTTCACGATCTGCGCCGGCCTGGCGCTCATTGGCCAGCCGCTCCTCGTCGATCTTCTTTACGGTAATGATGCGGGCATCCTCGGCCATTTGAACGGCCTCGCGCGAGACCGTAGCGATGGGCTTCCTCCCCTGATGACGGGTCAAGTAGCTCTCGCCCTGTTCCAGACCCTGGACTGCCTTCTGGTAGGTCTCTCCCGCATATTGCTTGGCGCCGGTCCAGCGCGCGATCTGCACGGCGTTGCGAGCTTCGTACAGTTCGAGCGGGATCTTCGGATCCAGTCGCACCGGCTTGATCTCGTCCGGGTTCACGTTGAACGTGTACTGGCCGCGCTTCAGCAGATCGTACTTCGCGTCCACCTCTTGAACGGCGCCACGGGTATCCGGCCGGATGATGTTCTCCATCACCACTACGTCACTGGGCTGGGTGACCGCGAAGTACGGTTCCGCGGTCACAATCAAGCCGAAGGACTGCAACTCGGTTGTGACGTCCAGCTTGCTGTTGGTTCCGTTCAACAGAACCTCGCCCAGATTGGTGGTGCGGCCTTCCGGGGTAATCGCCCACATCACATACGTCAGGTATTCCGGCCCGTAGGCAGTGGCCGGCTGAAGGTTGCGGAATTCGACCTCGATTTCGATGTAGCCCTGCTTGCTCTCTACTTTCGCCTCGCCGTGGGAGTCGGGCAGCAGGGGTGTGCCGGCAAAGTCGATCTTCGTCGCTCCGCCGCGGTTCTTGTAGTTGACCGCTTTGGTGCTTCGCTCAACCACGCTGATACGATAAATGGGCATCGAGCCGGAAGCCATCCGGGCCGTATTCTCCGTTGACTGCTGCATCGGATTCGGAGCTTGCGCCGACTGGGCCGCTACGAGTCCGCATACCGTCAGGAACGCGCTGATGAGTTTCACTATTTCTCCTCTCTGTACGAGTACTTGTCCAGCAGACCGATCAGGCGAACGCCCGATTTGGGGGCGGCTCTGCCATGGGTCACGATGTCCCGGTTCTCCAGCTTGGAGCCGTAGAGCGTGGCGTTGTCATCCAAATCCTGCCGCAGGGTCGCTCCTTCAAGAGCAATCCCGACGAACAGGCCCTGGGACCGCGACCACGAAAGAATCTCCGCATGCATCTGCGCGTCGGTTTGAGCCGTCGCAGTCCGTCCAACCGGGCCGGCTGCAACCGAGCCCTCGGCGCCCAGAGTGAACTTACTCTGAAGCAGTTTCTCCGCTCCGCGCTCGGACATGACCAGCATGATCAGGTCCGTCTCGGATCCACCGATCTGAAAGCCAAAGCTGCCGCCCTCGATACGAACCGTGGCGGGCGCCGACCAGCCAGAGCCGCCCTGGTTGCGGCAGGACAGATACCCTTTTCCGTACTTGGCGCCGACGACGAACGCCGCGGTTTTGAGCGCGGGCACAATGACGATGCAGTGTGCCTTCTCGAGCAGATCCTGCGGAATTCCCTTGTCGGGCGTTGCCATTACCTCCGAGAAGACCGCCGCAGACTCGGTCAACCGCTTGGCAGGCTCCCTATTGACCGCCAGCAATGACGTCGTGAGGGCCAAACCGGCCACGATTACAAGTTTCATTTTGTTACCTCTCTCTGTCGCAGCGATTCGTTGCGACTGCCGTGCTAGTGCACGGCTGGCGCCATCTTGAGCGGCTCGGCGAGGGCTATACGTCACGGTGCAGGCAAAGGACCCGGGCCTGGCCGGGGCAATGGCGGAGCATCTGGCGCGCTACGTCATATGCAGGTTCTGCTTCGGAGAGTGCAGGTTGTGCAGTCCGTAGTGCGGGATCTGCCTCGGCGCCCAGGCCTTTATGCGACAGAAGGCCAGGCAAAGGTGGTGACGAACGTGCATCGTCCCAAAGGGAGCCATGACACAACATGCGGCAATACTCGATGTCGGAAGACTTCGGCACTCAGTCGCTTTTGCGCTGTTGCTCCTCTTCCCGATCCCAAGCGCCTACGCATATTCCGTTCTCACGCACGAAGCCATCATCGATTCCACCTGGGACAGCGCGATCAAGCCGCTGCTGCGCCAGCGATTCTCGGCTGCCACACCCGAAGAGTTGACGCAAGCACACGCCTACGCCTACGGAGGATGCATTATCCAGGACCTGGGGTACTATCCGTTCGGCAGCAAGCTCTTCAGCGATTTGACACACTACGCGCGGACCGGCGATTTCGTCCTCAACCTGATCCGCGACTCCCAAGATCTGAACGAGTATGCCTTCGCCCTGGGTGCCTTGTCGCACTACGCTGCCGACAATAATGGTCACCCCCTGGCCGTCAACCGCGCGGTTCCTCTGTTCTACCCTGAGCTTGGCGTGAAGTTCGGGAAGCTCGTCACGTACGCCGACGATCCGTATTCCCACGCCAAGACGGAGTTCGCCTTTGACGTCTTTCAAGCGGCCAAGGGCCGCTACGCCTCCGCCGCATATAAGGACTTCATCGGTTTTGAGGTCGCAAAACCCCTGCTCGATCGGGCGTTCCAGGATACCTATGGGCTGAGACTGGAAAAAGTATTCACGAGCGTCGATCTTGCCATCGGATCGTATCGTCGTGCAGTCGGTTCGGTCTTTCCGGCGATCACGAGAGTCGCCTGGCAGCTCAGAAAGCAGGAAATCAGGAAAGACGCCCCCAGCATGACGCGCAAGAAATTCCTCTATAACCTGTCGCGTTCAAGCTACGAAAAGAACTGGGGTGCCACTTATAAGCAGCCCGGGATCCGGTCGAAGCTTCTTCTGGAGGTTCTACGCGTTATGCCAAAGGTGGGCGCGTTGCGAGCCCTGTCGTTTAAGAGGCTGACGCCCGAAACCGAGAAGATGTACATGGCCAGTTTCAATTCGACGATCGACCGTTACCGTGAGCTGCTCTCCGAACAGAAAGCCGGGCGTCTGAAGCTGCCGAACGACAACCTCGACGTGGGGGCGTTCACCGGAGCGGGGACATACAAGTTGGCGGATACCGCTTACGCGCGTCTGCTGGACAAGCTGCAAGGCCACTACACGGAAATGCCACAAGAACTCCGAAGCGACGTTCTCGCTTTCTACCAAGACCTTGACGTTCCCATTTCGACCAAGACCGACGCCAACGAGTGGACCCGGCTGCTCAAGGAGCTCGGTCAATTGCAGGCTGTTGACATGGACCTACGACATCCTGCCGCGCTCGCCGCCGCGGGGATGCCGGTTCCGAGATGAGCGCTCAGTGCGAAGGCTGGCGCCGTCTGTTCATGACCAGGCCGAGGATCACGCCGGAGGCCGCTCCGGAACTTGGAAGAGCGTCACCAGGAAATAGCGCATGGTGCTGACATTCTCGACATCGAAGACGAGCCGGTTGGGCGAAGCCTCGTCGATGCGCATTCGGTAGATGGCCGTTCCGGAGAGATTGTCGACCTGTTCAAGATAGAGCACCTTGCCTGCCGTGAGCTCGGCCGGCGTGAAGTCCTCGCGGTGGTGACCCGGCTGGGCGCCGGTTGAAGCGTTGGCGCTCACAATGAGCGTCTGCCACTGTTGGTGAGTGGTCGACCAGTAGCGCATGCCCGCCCGTTCTGAAATTGCCCCAACCCGGCGAAGCAGGCCCTCGGCGCCCGAGGTATAACGAAACCGCGCGGCTGTGGTTACCAGCGTCGCAAAGCCCGCCGTGGTCCAACCCGTGCAAGCGGGTGGCCTCCAGTCGCGGGAGACATCAGACTGGCTCCAGAACTTCACGTTAGGAGGACTATCCAGTCCGGCATACGGCGGGACGGGTTGGTTGCCGCAGGGAGGCCGCGGTCCTGTTTGCACGTGGCCGTGCGCCTGGCAGAGCAGCATTGCCGAGCACACGCACAGGACGCCGCGCCGGCCGAAAGTCCGGGCAAGCATCCCGCGGCGTGGAGTTGCGCTCATTGTGTTTGCTGCCCAGGTCCTGGAAGCCGTGTGCTCAAGGCGCCGGCGCGAGCGCCGGCGCCCACATGGCAGGTCAGCGCCAGTGTCCTTCGACTAGAACCCAGCCGCCCTTTTCGTGAGCCCAATGATGCGATTGCCAGTGGGAATGCCCCCGTGGAGGCTGCTCCCACCTGCCTCCGGACCAGACATAAGCGTGCCCATCCCAACGATGATACCCGCTGACCCACACATAATTACCGTGGGGGTGTGACGGCCGCTGCTCGTACTGGGCATGGGGTGGCGCGATCACAACCACAACATGCCCGCCGAAGGCGCTGAATGCCAGCCCGCCGGCAAAGACCAACCCGATTACTCGTTTTAAAAGCATAACAGTCTCTCCTTGTTTTATAAGTCCGAGTTGCAAACCGCAGGAACGCTACCAGGCGCTTCTTCGGCGGACGGCGTGGTAGAGAACCAGCAGGACCACGGAGCCGACAATCGCCACGAAGAAGCTGTAGACGTTGAGCCCGCTGACGCCAGGGGCTCCGAATATGTGGAACAGCCAGCCGCCGCCAAGGGCGCCGACGACACCCAACAGGATGTCGAGCACTATGCCCTCACCCCGTCTATTTACAATCTTGCTGCCGATGAACCCGGCAACCAGTCCGAGAACTACCCAAGCCAAAACCGACATAGTGTCCGCCTTTTCTCGTCGATGACCGCAACGAAGAGCGGAACCGGCCGCAAAGCGCCTGTGCCCGGTCTCCGAGGCTTAGGAGAGCACGTGCGTGGCCTTGGCCGACAAGTGGCAGGCGATCAGGCGCCTTAACCGGGGACGGCAAAAGCTGCACTCCAAGGTGCAATCCGCGTCAATCAGCCGCAGGCAGAGTGAAGTAGAACGTCGATCCCGCTCCAGGCGTCGACTCCATCCACATTCGGCCGCCGTGCCACTCGATGGCTTTCTTGCAGAATGCCAGTCCCAGTCCGTTGCCGGGGTGTTCTCTTCCGTGCAGGCGCCTGAACACGCCGAAGATGCGGCCCTGGAGTGCCGGGACTATGCCAGGACCGTTGTCCCGCACGGAAAACTCCCACTCGCGGTCTTCTCGGCTGGATGAGATGTGAACGCGCGGAGAGGGCGCGGCGCAGTATTCGATGGCGTTTCGAATCAGATGGTGCAGGACCTTGGCCAGTGTCTCGAAGTCTCCCGTTACCGCGGGCAAAGGGTCGTGGGTAACAATCGCAGCCCGTTCCGTTATCTGCTTTTCCGCCAAGAGCAGCGTCTGGTTCAGGACCGCTTCCATGTCCGTCCGGGAGGCCCGCCGGTCACCCGTGCCCGCGGACCAGTAGTCCACGACGTCGGTGAGCAGCGAGTCCATGCGCGCCGCCCCCTCGCGGATGCGCTCCAGGTAGGCGCCGGCATCGGAATCGAGGCGGCCAGCACAGGTCTCGGCCAGCAGTTGACTGTACGAGGCCACGTCCCGGAGAGACTCGCGCAGGTCGTGAGCAGCCCTCGATACGAACTCCTCGAAGTCTGCGTTCGCCGGGTCCAGCCGTTGGTCAGAGTCGCCCATTTGCAGCCCGCGCGCCACGGTGTGTGGGAATTGTGAACTTGAACGTTGCGCCACGCCCCGTTTCCGATTCCACCCAGATCCGTCCGCCCTGGCGCTCGACAACCTTCCTGCAAAGCGCCAGGCCCATGCCTGTGCCGGGAATCTCGCTCCCGTGCAAGCGTTTGAACATGCCGAACACCCGCTCGGAGTCTTCCGCACCGATGCCGACCCCGTTGTCCCGCACCGCGAACAGCCATCCTTCGGGGTCCCTTTCCGCCGAGACATGGATCTTCGGTGCCGCCTCGCCTCTGTACTTGATCGAATTGGAAATGAGGTTTTGGAAAAGCTGCATCAGCATAATCTCATCGGCGGCCACAGTCGGCAATGGATCGGAGGTTACGGTAGCGGCACTCTCCTCGATGGCCGCCTGCAGGTTCAGCAGCGCCTTGGCGAGAACGGCGCCGCAATCGATCGAGGCGGGGGTGTCTTGTTCCCGTTCGCTAACTTCCCAATAGGCAAGCAGGGCCTTCAGCAGCGCCTCTATCCTCAAGGCGCCCTCCACGGAATAGGAGATGAACTTGTCCGCGTCTTCGCCCAGCTTGCCCTTGTACTCGCGTCCCAGCAGCTCGGTAAAGCTCACCACCATCCGCAGAGGCTCCTGCAAGTCGTGCGTGAGCGCATAGGCAAAGTGCTGCAGTTCGGCATTGGTGGTCCGTAGCGCTTCTTCGGCCTGCCGGCGGTCGGTTGCGTCCTCAATCGCCAGAAGGATCGTCCGCGCTTGCGCATTCGGATTGAAAACCTCGCTGGCGTTGAGCACCATCACCTTGCGTCCGACATGTTCGAACTCGTGTGTCACCTCAAAGTCCCGGAACGTCGAGTGCGCGGGGAGAATGTTCTCCAGCAGCTCGCGCAGCTTCGGGATGTTCCATTGTCCGTTCCCGAGGTCGTAGATGAGCCGCCCCTCCGTATCCTCCCGCGCTGCGCGGAACGTGCCGTAGAACGCCCGGTTCGCCTTCATGACCTGCAGATTCTGGTCCAGGATCACAAGAGGCTCCCGCACCGTCTCTACGATCGCTTCCGCGAAGTCCAGTCCGCGCTTTGCGGCGTCAATGTCGATCAACATCAGCACGGCGCCGTCGGTCTTCCCATCCGGTCCCACGGACGGGAGAATGCGGAGCGAATACCAGTGCCCGTGGGCATCGCGGATGTCGCGCGGCTTGCGATCGCCGCCCTCCATCGCATCCCATAACAGCCGCCGCAGGTCGGGCAGTTCCATGCGAGGTTGAAGGTCCGTTATCGACCGGCCGACATCGGAAGGGATCAGATTCAGCATAGGCTCCATAGCGCGAGTAAAGCGACGGATGCGCAGATCGCGCCCCACCATGACAAGGGGGATGCTGATGCTCTCGAGAAGATTGGTCAGGTCCCGGTTGACCTGGCCGTATTCCACGTTGCCGATCTTCAGCTCCTCGTTCAGCGTGTTCAGTTCTTCGTTGGCCGATTCCAGCTCTTCCTGCGCAGTCTCCAGCTCCTCGTTCCCCGCCTGCGCCTCTTCGTTCGCCGCCCTCAACTCCTCCAGGGTGGCCGCATGATCCTCGACGATCGATTGCAGATACTCTTTGGCCGCCACAAGCTCGCGCCGCAGCCGGACACTTCCCCCCTTGTCCGGTATCGGGGGTTTGTGCATCGCCATCGGGCTACGGTTCGGTTCGGCGTCTTCGAACAGGACCAGGAAATACCGTCCCTTCGAGGCGGCCGAGCCCGTGAACGGGATAACTTTGATCTTGACGTCGATCAGCTGGCCACCGTCCTCGACTCGGAAGCCGTCCTCTCTGGCCGCGGCATTCGTCTGTCTGGCGGCTCGGATCGCCTTGCCCAGACCCGCAATCAGGCCTTCGCGCGCCAGTTTCAGCAGATTCTGGGTTGGCTCGCCCGGCGAGAGCTCGAGGTACGGAGCTGTGCGGCCGCGGACCTGAACGATGTTCATGGCGTCGTCAATGACGGCTCCCGGTGGGCCGTGTTCGGCCAGCACCAGGCGGTCGGCTTCTCTCACCAGGTCCGGCTCCTGCCGGCCCTCGGCAGTCCTCGGCCGGAGATCGAGCCGGCCCTCCGTGCGGCGGCCTGCGGTCGAGTGCGGCGCCGGTCGATCCGCGGCCGGCCGCACGCAATAGATCCTGTGGCTCTTCTCGACCTGATGAAAGGACTCGGAAAGCGTGCCGATGCTTTCCGACGGGCCGAGCACCAGGAAGCCGCTGGGCTTGAGCGCGTAACGCAGGATCGACAGCACCTTGCGCTGTAACACCGGCCCAAGGTAGATCAGCACGTTACAGCAACTGATGAGGTCCAGCTTGGAGAAAGGCGGGTCCTCGGTCACGTTGTGCCGGGCAAAAACGCACACGTCACGGATGGACTTCGCGATCTGGTACCCACGTTCGGCTTTGGTAAAGAACCGTGCCAATCGCTGCGGCGAGACATTCGCCAAGGCGGCTCCCGTGTATGTGCCGGCGCGGGCTTTCTCGATCGCCGCCTCACTGATATCCGTGGCGAAAATCTCGAACGGAACGCTGACTTTCCGGTCATCCAGGACTTCCATCAAACAGATGGCGATCGAATAGGCTTCCTCGCCCGTGGCGCACCCAGGCACCCAGATCCGGATCGGATCGTCGGGCCCCCGATTCTCAACCAGGGCGGGGAGCACCCTCTTCCACAGTTCCGTGAAGACCGCTGGTTCCCGGAAGAACGCAGTGACGGTGATCAGACAGTCCTCGCACAACGCGCTTGCTTCCTCGCGGCTCCTCTCCAGATGCCGGCCGTAGCTTTCCAGCGTTGCGAATCCACGCAGGCCCATGCGCCGCTTGATACGCCGCTGGAGCGTGCTGTGCTTGTAGTGAGTGAAGTCCACTCCCGTGGCGCTACGCACCAGCCGGAGTATCTTGGTCAGCTCCGGATCCCCTGGCACACCGGCATCCCCAGGCTCGATCGAGACGTGGGTACCTCGCGCGATGGCCACCAGTTGGCGCGCGATTCCGGCCAGCGGCAGGACAGAATCCGCCACACCCGCTGCGATGGCGCTTCTCGGCATGGCGTCGAACTTCGCGGTTTCCGGTTCCTGAGCGAAGGTGACACCGCCGGCGGCCTTGATCGCCTGAAGCCCGAGCGTCCCATCGGATCCGGTTCCCGAGAGAACAACCCCAAGCGCCTTGCTGCCCCGGTCTGCGGCCAAAGCGCGGAGAAAAGAGTCGATCGGCATGTTGCGGCCGCTGGCTGGCCGGGGCGGGGTCTGGAGGATTCCATCGGAAATGGCCAGGTTGCGGCGCGGCGCGATCACATAGACATGATTGGCCTCGGCGCGCATGTCCCCGTTCACCTCAGACACAGGCATCCGGCTGGCCTTCGAGAGCAGCTCCGTCAGGTGGCTCTCGTGACCCGGATCGAGGTGCTGGATCAGCACGAATGCCATCCCGGTGTCGTCCGGCAGATGGCTGAGCAGTTCCGAGAATGCCTCCAGCCCGCCGGCGGAGGCCCCAATGCCAACAACAACGGGGCTTTCCTCGACGGCAGGCTGCACGATACTTGCGGCTGCTGGGGAGGTTTTCCCCTTCGCCGAGGCATCCCGTGAATGCCTGACTCCGTCTGGCCGACGACTGCCGGTCTTCTTTGCCACCCGCCACCTAGCCTTTCCCGCCGGAAGGAGCGTAGCACGTGTCGTGCCATTCTCGGCCGTCGCGGTTGGCGGCCAGCCAACTGATTGTAACGCCCTCAGCCAGCCGTGGCCCTCGTGAGCAGACCCTTGATAATCTTCCCGATCTCCATGAATTGATCCAGCCCGGAAGGCTTGGTGATGAATTGAGTCACTCCGAGGCTCTTGAGCAGAGCCTCGTCGCGCCGCGACTGCGAAGAACTCCACACGCACACCGGAACGCCGCCCAGGTGTCCGGAGCTTCGGATCTCGCGCAAGATGTCTTCGCCGGTGTACTTGGAAAGATTCAGGTCCACCAGGATGAGGTTGGGAGCCGCCGCATCCGAATAAGTTCCCTGCCTGCGGATGAAAGCGAGCGCTTCGCCGCCGCTGATCAGGTGGATCAGTTCAAATCGGAGGTCCTGCTTTTTCAGCGCCCGATCGAGAAGGAAAACGTCCGAGGCGTTGTCTTCGATGACAAGGATCCGCGCTGCGGGAATAACCGAAGGGTCTGTCACTCTCGCTCCCGGCGGTCGACCATTGCACTTCATCATTTCACAGCCGCCCGCGCCAGCGTTTGCGGCGACACCTGGCGGGCCCGCACGATGAACCGCTTGGGCGCCGCTCCGATATAGAAAAAGGGATAACAGGTTACCAGCGTCAGTACGTTGTCGTGCGATGGTGCGAGCACGCTGACATCGCGCGGCTCCACCACCCTCAACGACTCGACCTCGTACCTGAAATCGCCTTTCAGCGTCGAGAATCGAATCTCGTCCTTAACCTTCAGATCCTTCAGCGGGCGAAAGAACGTGTCCCGGTGCGCGGAAAGGCCCACGTTGCCGGTCTCGCCCGGCAGCGCTGTCCCGGGAATATGTCCGACGCCGCGGCGGAGCGTTGCTCCGTCGGTGCCTTCGACAACCATCGCGGAAAGATGGAGACGTTGGATCTCCATGCGACCGATCAGTCCGTCCATGGCGGGGGCAGGCGTGCTCCCGTTCGCCGCGCGCCCCTCGCGCAGGAGGCGGTCGAGATCCATGCTCTCGCGCCGCTGAGACGCCCAGGTGTCCACCAGAACGAATGCGCTGTAGCCCAGGAGCAGGACGGCGCAGGCAAAGAAGACGCGCTGGGCCCACTTCATTTGGCGCTCGTCTCGGCAAGCCGCGGCTCGACGCCGGGTATGTAGCCGGTCCGTGTGCGCACGGACAGCCTGTCGTGGCCCTTGCCCCGCGCAACTACCCGAATGGTACGGTAAGCGCCGTTATGGGCCTCGTTGAGTGGAACATATCCGATCGTGTACTGGTGCCGAATGTCGCGTGCGATGCGCTCGCAGATGGCCACCACTTCGCTGATCTCGCCGGGCAGAAAGGCTTCGCCGCCCGTCGCATGCGCCAGGCGTTTGAGCACACCCGGATTCCGGTCCGGATCGTCTGCGTCGAATAGGCCGACGGTGTAAATGATGGCGCTGGATTGCGCGGCCAGTTTCATGACCTGGTCCAGGCTGAGCTTGCTCCTGTTGTCACCGCCATCGCTGACGACGACCAACACCTTCTTGTCCCGCGTGCCGGCCTGCAGTTCCTCTAGCGCCTTGGCGATTGCGTCGTAGAGAGCCGTCTGGCCTCCTGGAGCCGCGTTCTCGATCGCGTTTTGAAGTACGGCGACGTTATTGGTAAATCGCGTCGTGCGGGGCAGCCCCAGCGAAACCTTCTCGTTGAAGTTGACCACAAACATCTCATCTCCGGGATTGCTGGACCGTACGAAGGTCTGGGCGGCCACGGACACCTCCGGCAGTTTCGGCCCCATCGTTGAGCTGTGGTCCACTACCAGTCCCACTGTGACCGGGACATCTTCGCTTTTGAAAAGCCGGATAGGTTGCAGCGCGCGGTCCTCATAAACCTCAAAACCTTGCTCGTTCAGATCGGAGACGAAACCGCCCTGCCGGTCGGTCACCGTGGCGTGCAACACCACCAGGTCGACGTCCACCGAGATTCGGAAGGCAGGCTGCTGCGCGCCGTAACCCACCAGGGCAAACAAGAGAAGAACGGGGAGAGCTTTCATGGCTGCTCCCTACGTCTTCACCTTTCCAGCGATCATCGTGCCAAGTCCCCCCATGATCATCACCGCGCTCAGAAACGGGGACATCACTTGCGCACGTTGGGTTTCAATGCCAACCGACACGCCGCCGGCCGTGAAGCCCTCCCTCTGGCTGCGGGGAACCGGCACAAAGATCGAACCGATGCCCAGAATCAGCACCGCCAGGCCAGTCCAAAATAGAGTTTTCATGTGCTCTCCTCCCCGGCCGCAGGCGCGCCACAGAAATCGGCGCGCCAGTGTGGCGGACTTAGCTCCTTACGAAAGGCGTTTCTGCACCAATCGGAGCGTAAAGCCGCCGCACAAAGCGAGCAACCCAAGCAGTTCGATCAGCGGCAACTCGCTACCCGAATTCGGGAGCTTCGCCGCGGCTAGCTGCAGCGGCTCTGCTGGCGGCGGCGTGACCACCTGGGCCAGTTCCACCTCTTCTCCCGTGGGCTTGATCGCCATGACGGGCGCCTGTTTCAGTTGCACGACCACCGGCTCGTCCGCCGACTTGATCGGCTCCGCGACTTCCACCGGGATCTCGGCCGGCGTGAAGAGAACGGCCGTGCCGGCGCTCTTCGCCAGCTCTATTGCCTTCGCCTTCGGATAAACAAACTCCTCGCCCCACTGCCTGCCGGGATAGAACCAGGCCCGCAGCGCTTCCGGCTCACCGGCCGGGCGCTCGCTGAAAGTGACTACGGTCTTGCCCGTCGGGGTGAGGCGATAGTTCGGGATGGCCAGGATGGTGGCGTAGATCTGCGTTTCGTCCTGGTTGAAGATCTGGACGATGTGGCGGTCGGTCTGCGAGTCCAGGACCTTGAACACATAGGTCCCGGCCGGCAACACTCCCCACCCCTTCAGGTGGACGCCCGGAATCTCGACAGGCGCGCTGAAGGTCATCACGGTCTTGTGGTTCCACTCACTCGCGTTGGCGACCGGCGAGAATACTGCTCCCATCAGCGCCAGGCCGAATGCGGTTGTTGTTACTGTTTTCAGAATACTCATCTGCTCCCTCTCTTTTTACTTAGAATCTGTGCGGCCGGCTTTTCGCTCTGTCCGGCATTGTGCCTGCAGATTCGGCTGGCCGGTCGCACGCGGTGAGAGAAGCACTTCGAGGTCCATCGGCAGAAACAGAGCTTGTCCTCTCGTTCCATGCGCCATCTGGCAGGGTGGGCCATCGGCTGGTGCAGGGTTTGCCGTGCGGAATGCAGGAATTGCTGCGGACCGGAGTTGCAGGGCCAAACGCGAAAGAGCCTGGACTTGGCGCCCAGGCTCTGCGTTTCAGAGTTGAGAAAGGTTGCGGTTAATTCCCCAGATACTCGACGTGAGCGTACGTACCGAACCGCGGGTTGTACGCAAGATACTAGCCATCGTGGTCGGGGTCCTCGTAGATCACGACATGGTCGCCGGCCCAGTTCCACTCCCCGACGATGTTGTAGTCGTACGGCGCGATGTCCCAGTAGTAATTGCCGAACCAGAAGCGCTCGCGGTTGCCTCCGCCAAGCAGGAACACATGCTGCGGTCCAAAGCCGCCGGTGAAGCGCCCGTGTGCCCACGCCCGATCGACGCGGTAATGCGGGTCGCTGGCGCCGCTATCGTGTCCGACCCACCGATCGTCGTTGGCGTGAACGTGCGGGTTTTGCGGATGGCCTCTCTCTTCCGCGGCCAGGCGGTCCTCGGCCTGCGCATTGGACTGCTGCCGGCCCCGCGCCGGCGATCCCTGATCGCTCCTGCCGGCGTTCGCCGCAGCCGGGCCGTGAGCGGGAACATGTCCGTCTGCAACCGCCTCGTGGCCACCACCGCGCGACTCGCCGCCGCGCCCCTTGTCGCCTTTATCCTGCTTATCCTGCGCCCAGGCAGCGACACAGATCACAACTGCCAGCAATACAGTTTTCCTCATTGGATTCTCCCTAGGTACACAACGCCGTCCAGTCGATCCTGTCTACGAGCGTGCCCTGGCGGCGGCGCGCGGAGCGGGGGCCATAGCCAGAACAAGAGTCAGCAGCACCAAAACAGCCAGCGCATTTGCTACGAACATTGGATCCTCGATTGAGTTGTTGTCGCGAAGCCGCCCTGCGCCCGCGTTTCGAGCGTCAGGGGCAGGGCGCGTGACGTGACGGGTGGAACTTGTTCCCAGCACACCCGTCGCCGCCCGCACGTCCGGCACTCATACTGGCCGTGCGAGGGCCACATGGGCTCTGTATGCATCAACCGGCACCAGAGATCCGCAACTCGCGTTTGAGTCGATTTCATGGGTCCGTTTAAGGCCGAGGCGTCGCGGGGCTTTCGCGACCGGAGTCTGTCAGCACGCGCGACCATTCGTCGGCCTGCCTCTCGGCCTCGGCTTTCGCCACTCCATACCGCTCCTGGATCCGCCCCACCAACTGGTCCTTCTTGCCCGCGATCGTTTCCCAGTCGTTGTTAGTGAGCTTCCCCCAGCGCTCGCGCGCGGAGCCGGTGAACTGCTTCCACTTGCCTTCGATCTGATCCCAATTCATGTGTTCTCCTTACGCCTAGCCAAATATATTTGAAATTTCTCTGATTTGAAGACCTGCGATGCTCTGCTTTTCTCTGCTTTCGTGGGGTTCTTTCCTTCGCCAACCCTCCAAGGGAACGACACCTGCGGTTTCTTTCCCTTGGAACCCTTTCTTCCCTTGCCCGTTCCCCAGCAGTACGGCTTGATTCCACCGGCCGCCTGTCCCATGATCTTGTTGTCGAGGCAATCTCCCAGGAGGCGGCCGATGGAACTCTTCACCAAGCTCTTTGGAACCTGGCTGGTTCTGGTATACCACTGTTTTGACCGCATCGTCCTCAGCGGCTACCTCATGGGCCTCCAACGCCCCGGCCAAGTCGTCTACTGGCTCCAGTCCGTGCTCGGCATTCAGGCCATCACCAAGGAAGTCCTCAGCCAGCGCACCGCCGACTACGTGCACTGGGTCGAGTCTTTCGCCCCCAACCAGCGCATCCCCTTGCAATGGGCCGAGAAGGACGTCCGCAAGGAAGACTACGTCGCCCCTTACCTGCGCCGCTTCGAGCGGGCCGGCCGCTACGGCGTCTACTTCATCTTCCAAAGCATGGAGCAGGGCTGGACCTTCCGCCCCGGCCAGCGCCTGGTCCAGCGCCAGCCCGGCGGCCCCGCCGACTACCCCATCCTGCACCGCCATCGTGCCCGCTATCGTTATTACTACTTCTATATCCGGGACCAAGTCCTGGGACCCATGATCCTGCGCCTGGGCACCTTCATCCCCTTCGAGGCCAGTTACTACCTCAACGGCCACAGCTATATCGAGGGCCACTTGCGCGCGGCCGGAGTCGGCTTTCGCAAACTCGACAACGCCTTCCTGGCGGTGGACGACCCGGCGGCCCTGCAGGCCGCCTGCGACCGCCTCTCGCCCGAAGTGATTCAACCGCGCCTCAACTACTGGACCTTCCTGCTGGGACCCAAGTTCACCAAGCGCGACCGGCGCGCCGCCAAACTGGAGCGCAGTTACTACGTCCACCAGATCGAGTACTGCCAGAATTTCGTCTTCGCGCGCAACTACCCCATCCGCAAGATCTTCGAGCGCAGTTGCGAGTTGGGCCTGTGGCGCCTGACCGGCGAGCGCATCTGGCGCGCCTTCGGGCGCGGCCATCGCGACCGCATCAACGGCAAGCTCCAGACCATCATGGAGGCCATCGACCGCGGCCAGCACATCTTCCGCGCTTACTGGAAGCACGCCTGGGTCAAGCAGTACGAAAAGTATTCCACCTTCCTGCGCAACGAGGTCACCTCCAACAACCTGCGCGACTTCAAACTGCACAAGGGTCTGGCCTACCTGGGAGAGGTGCGCACACGCCTGCGGGAGGTACTGGACCGCTTCGCCTCGCATCAGGCCGAGAACCTGAACGTGCATGAGGACTTTGCCCTGCTGCGCCGCATCGCCCTGCCCGTGCGGTGCGGCACGGTCCGCACGCCTGGAATCCGCATTCAGGATCCGCGCATGATCCGCCTGCTGGAAGTGCTGCTGCACGCCGGCACCGCGGTGGGCGGCTGGAGCGCCCGGCAGATCCACGCCGTGCTGCTGGAGCGCTTCACGCTCAGCCCCCAGGCCTACAATCTGAACAGCCTGCGTTACGACCTGCGCAAGCTCAAAGGGCACGGCCTGCTGGAGCGGGAAGCCGGGCGCTACGCCTATCGGCTGAGCGGCAAGGGCCAGCGGGTGGCGATCCTGTTCCTGCTGTTCCACCAGCGCCTGTGCGGACCGCTGGCGGGCAGCCACTTTCTCTACCGGCCGGACCCGCAACACTACCCCAAGCCAAGCCAGCTCGAGCGGGCGTACTATAATGCGGATCGAGCCATCGACCAGATTGTGAGCCTACTCCGTGCGGCTTGAAGTTACAAATCGGAATGTTGAAGTATTCCTGTTTAGGACCGAACAGGGTACAGGCTAAATGCGCCCCAAAAGCACCAGCGCAATTACGATCGCCAACACCACTCCCAGGCCACCGCTGGGGTAGTAGCCCCAACCTCTGCTATACGGCCATCTGGGTGCGGCCGCGAGCAGCAGCACGACCAGCAAGAGTATCAGCAACATAAGTCGCCTTCCTTCCGTCTTCCTGACGTCACTTACCTGTGCACGCCGGTCGCCGTTTGACATCCGCCCCCTTCATTGGGCAAGGCTCTCGGGCACCGTCCTGTCCGGCCTGTTCGCGAAGCACAATGTGCATTTCCAGCGGCAGCTTCTGCATCTGCGCGTGCCGCCATGCACCGTATTCGACATCGCTGTGGTCTTCGGCGCGTGGCCCGCTCCGTGCACAGACACAAGCCAAGGAGAAACGCCCAATGGCAAGGAACATTGGAATCTATCAGGATCGAACGACGGTCTCGGACGCCATCGACGTCCTGCACAAAGCCGGGTACCGCGCGACAGACATTTCGGTGCTGTCGACCGACAACAAAGGCTCAAAGGACTTCGTGCACGAGAAACAGAGCAAAGCACTGACGGGAGCGGCGGTGGGAGCGGCGGTGGGCGCAGTGGTTGGCGCGGCATTGGGCTGGTTCCTTTCCATTCAAACCGTGACCATCACGGGTTTCGGACCGCTCGGCGCGGCTGGACCGGTGGTGGCTGCCGTGGCTGGAGTCGGCGCCGGCGGGGTGCCGGGCTACATCGTGGGATTGCTGGCGGGCATGCGTATGTCTCAAATACGTCGCCAAGCGGTACGCGGGCAGAATCAGGCGTGGATGCATTCTCCTGTCCGTTCACTGCGACAGTCGGGAGTGGAGTGATCGGAAAAAAAAGACCCTGAAAGATACCGGAGCACGCGATATCTCCTCCGCCTCGGAAGCTGCTGCCACGGAACGGCGGATAAGCCCACGGAGCTTCGCCTGCGGCTGTCACGGATCGTGAGGAATACGTTGCTCACGAAACCAAACGATAAGAGTCCACCTTTCTATTCACCGGAAAGCACGCCAGCTCGTCGGGCGCGGCCAGATTCGTCTTCAACGAAAAGCAGGAGCTCCCGGTCCAGGAGCGGCGCCGCCGAAGCTGTACACGCCCTACTTTCCGCCCAACCATCCGAGTGGGACGCTGCATCAGACCAAGGCCGATGCCGAAGCGGCAGAGCCGGTGGGATATCGATAGGGCGGACTGGCCGTCTGCGTGCATAACCAACTGAGAACCGAACGGAGGAACTTATCATGCAATTCGCTCGAGCTACAAGTACCGCTGCCTTGTTTTTGCTTTTCGGGACGCTGGTCCCTGCGTACGCGCAGCACGACCAGAAGGATGAGAAACAAGGCAAGGATAACGGACAGAGTCAGCAACAGCATCCGCAGAAGCAGGAGCGGGCCCAACCGTCCCAGCACCAGCAGCCTGGCCAACAGCAGCAGCCACAGGCTCAGCACCAGCAGGCTCAGCAACAGCAGCAGCCGCAACACCAGCAACAGGCCCAACCGTCCCAGCACCAGCAGCCGCAGCAACAGCAGCGGGCCCAGCAGACCCAGCAACAGCACCCGCAGCAACAACAGGCTCAGCACCAGCAAGCTCAGCAACAACAGCCGCAACACCAGCAGCACGCCCAACAGGTCCAGCACCAGCAGCAACCGCAGCGTGAACGCCAGCAGGCGGTCGCATGGCAACAGCAGCGTGAATGGCAGCACGGCGGCGGCTGGCAGGGACGCAGCACGTTCCAGGAGGATCGCGCTCATAACTGGGCAAGCGACCATCGTACCTGGGCGCAACGTGGAGGCTACGGGGGTTACTACATCTCCGGGTCCATCTTCAGTATCTCGTTCGGGAATCAACACTGGTTCAGGATGCACGGCCGCCCCACCATGTACATGGGCTATCCCCGCTTCTCATATGGCGGCTATTCGTTCATGCTCGTGGATCCCTGGCCGGAATATTGGGCACAGGACTGGTACGACACCGATGACCTTTACATCGACTATGACAACGGGTACTACCTCTACAACCGCAGGTATCCAGGCGTCGGACTTGCGATTACGGTCGCACTGTAATTGATGCCTGTACGGCAACGTGAACGACGCCGCACGAGTTGGCTGGCTGCGGCGGGCTCGGGCGCAGACGACGGCATCCGGTGTCGCGGCGGCGCATGCGACTCATAGCAACGTAGCGGTCGTGGGCGTCGCCGGCCAGTGTGGCTTTGCTCATGCGCACTCTCCCCTTGAGTACTTGAATTCCACCTACCGTGACACCCGGGGACCTGCAGCAACTGCCGCCTGAGTGCACATTCTGCACCTTGTACCAGCGGAACTCCCTCCCGGTGGTGCGCCTATTGGTCCGCTGCTTTGGACCCGGGCTTGCACTCTCCAGATGGAAGGAGAAATAGGATGCTTTGGACAATTTGTGTGGTTCTGCTTGTGTTGTGGGCGTTGGGGATGGTCACGTCCTTCACCGCCGGTGGGCTGCTTCACCTGTTGTTGGTGTTTGCGTTGGTGGTCATGGTCATCCGCCTGGTCCAGGGACGCAGGGTCCTTGGATAAAAGGATGGACTGGCCAACGGAGTGCTACTTGAAGCTACAGGAGGACAAACCGAATGCCGTTACTAAGTATCGTCATTACGCTGGTTGTGATCGGCGTAGTGTTGTGGCTGATCAATAACTACATCCCGATGGCCTCGGGCATCAAGAGACTTCTGAACGTGGTCGTCGTGGTGCTTGCCGCTGTCTGGGTGCTGCAGGTGGTCGGAGTGTGGGGACACATAACGAGTTATAGGCTGCACTGAGTCGATGCGCCCCATGACAACCCTCAGCGTGATCTTGCTGTGCGCAGTGCCCGTAGCAGTCATGGCTCAGCCCGTTGGCCCGCTCGATCTGAACGGCAAGCTGCGCTTCCACGTTGAGACCGTCGCCAGCCCCTGGTCCATGGCAGGATCCGCGGCATATGCGGGACTCCTCCAGGAGGCCGGCGCGCCGGAAGAGTGGGGGCAGGGAGCCGGCGCTTACGGAAGGCGCTTCGCGTCTACGGTCGGCGGTGTCGCGATCTACGGCGCCTTGGGTTTCGGTCTCGACTCGACCTTGCATGAGGATCCGCGATACTACCGATCGCGCAGCACAGGGTTTTGGCGCAGAACTGGCCACGCGTTCCGCGGAACCATACTGACCCGCACAGACGGCGGCGGCGAGACACTGTCTATCTGGCGTCTGGGTAGTGCCTACGGCGCCGCCTTTCTTTCAAATCAATGGTATCCGGACCGGCTGAACACCGTTCGTCTGGGAGTGCTACAGGGCTCTCTCGCGGTCGGGTTCGGTTTCGTCAGCAATCTCGGTTCCGAGTTCTGGCCTGATGTCAGACGGAAGGTCCTGCGCCGATAGTTGCTAAGATAGGGAGCCAATGCCCAGATTGCCGGCGGTTTCGGGCCGGATTCTCATCGTCGACGATGACGACCGCCAACGTGCTGCCTTGTCTGCGATGCTTTCCGATTGCGACTTCGAAACACAGGTCGCCTCCGATGGGCAAGAGGCGCTGGAACGTCTCACAGCTTTCAACGCGGACGTCATTGTCGCGGATCTGGTCATGCCGCGCATGGACGGCTTCGAACTGCTCCGGCTCCTGAAGGAACGCGGCGACCTCACTCCAGCGATCGTTCTGACCGGTTTCGGCAGCGTGGAAAAGGCGCTGGCCGCCGTCCATGATCTCAAGGCATTCTGGTACCTGGAGAAGCCGGTGGAGCCGCGGGCCTTCAAGACCCTTCTCGAACGCGCGATCGACTACAAAAGAAGTCTGCAGCGCACCGATGAGCTCAAGCGCGACCTGAGCCTTCGGGGCGTGCTCGGGGACCTGGTAGGAACCTCCCCGGCGATGCAGCAGATCTTCGCGCTCATCAGGCAGGTCGGGCCCACTTCGGCGCCCGTCCTGATCTGTGGAGAGAGCGGCACCGGCAAGGAACTGGTTGCACGGGAAATCCACAAGTGCAGCCCGCGCGCCGATGGGCCTTTCGTCGCGATCAATGCTGCCGCCTTACCCGAGACCCTGATCGAGAGCGAGTTGTTCGGCCACGAGAAGGGCGCTTTTACGGGCGCCATGGAGCGCTCGGCCGGCTGCTTCGAGCAGGCCCACAGGGGCACGCTGCTGCTCGACGAGATCGGCGAGATGCCGACATCCACACAACCGAAGTTGCTGCGCGTTCTCGAGGACCTGCGGGTGCGACGGCTTGGCGGTAAGCACGAGATCCCTGTAGATGTCCGCGTCCTGGCCGCGACCAGTCAGGACCTCGGCACGCACTTACGCGAGGAGCTCTACTATCGGTTGAGTGTTTTCCAGATTTTGATTCCACCACTCCGCGAACACAAAGAAGATATCCCGCCGATAGCGGACGTGATGCTGCAGAATCTGAACAAGAAGCACGGCACACGCGTCACAGGCGTTGATGCCGAGGTGTTGGCGGTTCTCCAACGGTATGATTGGCCGGGCAATGTGAGGGAGTTACGCAATGTTCTGGAGCGCGCCACCATCATGGCTGGCGAGGGTTTGATCCGCCTGGTAAACCTTCCCTCCCCAACCTTGGGCGTAAGTACCGGTCCATATACCCGGTCGTCCCCCGACTATGAGGGGCCTATCATGCTCCCGCCGGGCCAGCCACTCATGAAACTCGAGGCGGCTTACATCAAGCTCACCCTCGAACATGTGGCCGGCAATCGGAAACGCGCCGCCGAGATGCTGGGAATCAGCCTGCGGACGCTGCAGAACCGGATCGCCGCGCTGCGGGAAGAGGCGAAGGCGACAACTCCCGGCTCCTGAGCGGCTCATGCGTCTGCTCAAGGCGTTGCCGCGACTGGTCGGGCAAGCCTCGATCGAATGGATCAACGATAATGGGCCGCGCCTCGGGGCCGCCCTCGCGTTCTATACCCTGCTGTCGCTGGCTCCTGTTATAGTGATCGCCGTCGCTGTGGCCGCCATTGGTTTTGGCCACGCGGCCGCCCAGGGCCGGCTTGCCTCGGAAATTCGAGGTGCGCTCGGGTCTGAAGTAGCACGGACCGTTCAGGGAATCATCAGGGGCGCCTACCAGCCCCGGGCAGGCCTGGTTGCGACGCTGCTTGGTCTGGCGACCTTGGCATTTGGCGCATCTTCCATCTTTGTGGAGTTGCACGACGCGATGAACACGATCTGGCATGTTTCGCTTCCCCCCGACCGAACCAACGCCGCCGCTGCCATCCGCCTGATCAGGGATCGTCTCAATTCGTTCGCGATGGTGCTGGGCATCGGCTTCCTGCTGCTGGCTTCTCTGGTGTTGAACGCTTGGATGGCGGCCATGAGGATCGCGGTGCCGCGCACCACCACGTTCCTGATGTCATCTCTCGTGATAGCGGTGTTGTTTGCAGCGCTCTACAGGATCGTTCCCGACGTCAGAGTGAAGTGGAGCGACGTCGCCCTCGGCGCCGCGATCGCCTCATTGCTGTTCCTGGCTGCAAAAGAGCTCATGGGGCTCTATTTCGCGCATGCCGGCTTCGGATCGACCTACAGTGCCGCCGGCTCGCCGATTGTCGTCTTGCTGTGGGTATACTCCTCGGCGGGGCTGTTCTTTTGGGGCGCCGAGTTCAGTAAGGTGTACGCGCAGACCTTAGGATCCCACAGGGGCCGGCAGCCGTGACCACCATCAGACGTGCGCATTGCTGCTGATCCTGGCCTCGGCGACAGCGGTGCCGGGCCAGATCTCGCAGATAGAGGCCAGGTAACCTGCTTCTACGCCGTCCCCCCGATGGGCGATTGCCATCGGAACAGGAAGAAGTGGTGACCACAAAGAGAGCAGCGGTAGGGTTGCAGGATCCAACGAAATGCTCCCTCAATGACGTTCCGGACGCCCACGCCCCTGAACTCGATGGATCTGCAATAGGGACAGCGCGAGCAGAATAGCGTCAGGATCGCGCGCATCACGCGGCTAGGCATCGGTCTTCGCCGTACTGTGGGCGGCAAGGCGTGCATGGCTTCGCGCCAGCGGCGTGCCGTAGTGAGCTTGGGGGTCGTTGCGCCGGCTGGCGGCCGGGCGGCTCGCCTCGCGTGCTGCCTTTACTTGTTCCGGTGTTCTCAGGTCGGGCTCTGAAAGCCGGACCCGCGCCTTCGCGCGCGAAACCTGACGCTTGTGTCGCTTCAGTATTCTCTTGTCCATACGTGTTGCCTAGTTATCCGACTCCTCCACAAGCTCGCAGACCATGGCCTCGGTGGTAAGCATGAGAGAGGCGATGGAAGCCGCATTCTGCAGCGCCGTGCGAGTCACCTTGGTGGGATCGATTACACCGGCCTTTACCAGGTCTTCGTACTGTTCGGTAGTGGCGTTGAAGCCGAAGTTAGGATCCTGCTGGTTCTTGATGTTCTCGGCGACCACGGCGCCCTCGGGCCCGCAGTTAATCACGATCTGCCGGACCGGCTCTTCGCAGGCGCGCCGCACGATTGTGACGCCGAACTGCTCGTCGCCCCCGAGCGTGAGCTTCTCGAGCGCCATCGAGGCGCGTAGCAGCGCGACGCCTCCGCCCGGCACGATCCCTTCCTCCACCGCCGCGCGAGTGGCATGAAGGGCGTCCTCGACACGGGCCTTCTTCTCTTTCATCTCGGTCTCGGTCGCGGCGCCTACCTTGATGATCGCCACGCCGCCGGCCAGCTTCGCCAGGCGCTCCTGCAGTTTCTCGCGGTCGTAGTCTGAGGTTGTCTCTTCGATCTGGGTCCGGAGTTGCTTGATCCGGCCCTCGATGCTCTTCGGCAATCCAGCGCCGTCGATAATGGTGGTGGTGTCCTTGTCCACCGTGACGCGCTTCGCGCGGCCCAAGTCCTCCAGGGTGACGCCCTCCAGCTTGATGCCCGTTTCTTCCACCACGGGCTTGCCGCCGGTCAGAATCGAGATATCCTCCAGCATGGCCTTTCGCCGGTCGCCGTAGCCCGGGGCCTTCACGGCGCACGCAGTGAGCGTGCCGCGCAGCCTGTTCACCACCAGCGTGGCCAATGCCTCGCCATCCACGTCTTCCGCGATCACGAGCAGTGGCTTACCTGTGCGCGCGATCTGTTCGAGAATCGGCAGCAGGTCCTTCATGTTGCTGATCTTCTTTTCGTGAATGAGAATGTAGGGATCCTCGAGGACGCACTCCATACGCTCCGCGTCGCTCACGAAATAGGGCGAGAGGTAGCCGCGGTCCAGTTGCATGCCGTCCACCATTTGCAGTTCGGTGGTCATGGTTTTGGATTCCTCGACCGTGATCACGCCGTCCTTGCCCACCTTACCCATCGCCTCGGCAATGATGTTGCCTATCGTCGAGTCGCTGTTGGCGGAAATGGTGCCGACCTGGGCGATCATGTCGCCGGCTACGGGCCTGGAAAGCTTCTTGACTTCCTCGACGGCTACTGCAACGGCCCTGTCGATGCCCCGCTTGATGGCCATGGGGTTCGCGCCCGCCGTCACCGCCTTGATGCCCTCGCGGTAGATGGCCTGGGCCAGAATCGTGGCGGTTGTCGTACCATCGCCGGCAACGTCGGAGGTCTTCGACGCCACCTCACGCACCATCTGGGCGCCCATGTTCTCGAGCCGGTCTTTCAGCTCGACTTCCTTGGCCACCGTCACACCGTCCTTGGTGATCGTCGGTGCGCCGTATTTCTTCTGGAGAACGACATTGCGCCCGCGGGGCCCGAGAGTCACCTTCACCGCGTCGGCGAGCTGATTGATGCCGCGCAGGATCGCCTGACGGGAGTCGTCACTGTAAGTAATTTGTTTTGCCATGGGTGGTTTCCTTATGACCTACTTGGCCGCTTTGGCAGCCGAATCCAGAATGCCGAGAACGTCGTCCTCGCGCATAATGATGTAGTCGACCCCATCCAGCTTCGTCTCGCTGCCGGAATACTTCCCGAAAAGGATGCGGTCGCCGACCTTGACGTCGAGGGCCGCCAGTTCGCCGCTCTCGAGCCTCTTGCCACGACCCACGGCCAGCACCTCGCCCTCTTGAGGTTTCTCTTTGGCGGAGTCGGGGATGATGATTCCCTTGCGCGTGGTTTCTTGTTCTTCTATCCGCTTCACCACGATGCGGTCGTATAACGGTCTTATGTTCATGTTGCTGTCGGATTCAGGTGCACGCGTCGCTCCAACGCCATCTTCTGTTGAGGCGATTCGCCGGCGAGCGGATTGTAGACCCCTTAGGGAGGGGTGGGGATTTCGCTGCGGTAACGGTATATGGTCAAGTGACCGCGGGCGGTCGGGTCTTTCCAGGGCGCCGGCTACGGCGTCTTGAACAGGCCGGCAAGCACGGCTGCAGCCGCAAGCGTGAGCGCGATTAGCACGAATACCAGCGCAAAGCCTCTCTGCCACTCGCGGCGATCGAGGTCTGTCTGCGCCTTGTGTGCACGCTGCTGCGCGTCCCAGAGCAGATCAGCGGCCTGCAAGTGGTCTCTCATTGAGCCTTCGACAGTGCACTTGTCTGGCCAGCGGACGAACGGCGGTCAGAGATCCTTGCGAGAGATGCCAAGCTTGCGCATGAGCGCGTTCAGGGTTGTCCGCGGCATTCCGAGGCGGGCGGCAGCCTTGCTGATCACACCACCCGTCTCCCGCAGCACTCGGATGACATGCTCCCTTTCCACCTGCTCCAGCGTGCTATTGCCGGCGGGCTCCGACGCATCTGGTCGTATTTCAGCCAAAGGCGCACGAAGGTTGGGGCCGCGGGAGAGGATGACCGCCCGCTCGATGAAGTTCTCGAGCTCCCGGACATTGCCCGGCCACGCCCAACTAACCAGGGCGCGCATCGTATCCGACGGGATCTTGTCAATCTGCTTATTCATTTCCCGGGCATACTTCTGCGTGAAGTGCCGGGCGAGCACGGGTATGTCCTCGGGATGATCGCGCAACGGAGGCGTCGTGATCGGGAAGACCTTCAGGCGGTAGTAGAGATCGGTCCGAAAGAGTTTGTCGCCCATCATCTGGGTCAAATTGCGGTTGGTCGCGGCGACGAGCCGGACGTCAATGGGAATCGTCCGGGTGCCACCCAACCGCTCGAACGACTTCTCCTGCAGCGCCCGGAGCAATTTCGGCTGCAAGTCCAACGGAATGTCGCCTACCTCATCCAGGAATAAAGTCCCTCGGTGGGCCAGTTCGAACCGGCCGAGCTTCTGCGACAGGGCGCCGGTGAAGGCTCCCTTCTCGTAGCCGAACAGCTCGCTTTCGAGCAGGCCCGTCGGAATGGCGGCGCAGTTCAAGGTGACAAAAGGCAGGTTCTTGCGGGGGCTCAGCCGGTGGATGGCGCGCGCCACCAGTTCCTTGCCCGTTCCGGTTTCACCCAGAATCAGCACGTTGGCGTCGGTAGGAGCAACCACTTCCACCTGTCGCAGGATCCGCTTTAGAGCTGCGCTGTTTCCGACCATCTCCTCGAAGTTTTGCTTGCCCTCGACATCTTCGTCACCGACATTCTCGAAATGGTCGCGCTCGCGGAGGTCCTGAACGAATGTGATCCATCGGAAAGGCGAGAGCTTCAAAACCGCGGTGGCAACCAGAACCGGAACTCGCGTTCCGTCTTTGCCGAGCAGTTCTTTCTCGTATGGCGTACAGGCTCCGAACCTCAAGCCTTCTTCGTGCGCCAGATCGTCGAGCGCGGAGTATTCCGGGGGAGTAAGATCGGGCCAGTGCAGCCGGCCCGCCAGTAGGTCCTCACGGCTGTACCCCACCAGTTTGAGGAACGCATCATTGGCCTCAGGGATGCGGTCGAACTCGCCGGAAACGATGCCGGCAATCGTCGATCCCGCGGCGACCGGACGGACGCGCGCGCGACTGCGGCGCAATTTCTCGTCCATTTCGTGACGCTCGCTGAAGTCGCGCACCACCCTGGCAAAGCCTTGCAGTTCTCCGTTCGCATCTCTCAGGGCCATGGTAATGACGTTGGCCCAGAATCGCGATCCGTCCTTTCTTACGTGCCAGCCTTCATTGCCGAAATGGCCTTCGGCAGCCGACCGATTCAGTTCCTGCTCCGGCTCCGCACTGACACTCTCCTCGCTGGGATACAAAAAAGAAACGTGCCTGCCGTTGGCATCATCTCCGGTGTAGCCATAAATGCGCGCCGCCCCCGAATACCAGGCGGCAACGCGTCCCCCCACGTCCAACAGAAAGAGCGCGTAGTCTTGCGCCCATGACGCGATCTGGTCCTGGCCGGCCTCGGATGTCTTGTTGCGCAAGACCAGAAGATGACGAACCGGCAGCACGTTTCCCTTGGCCGTATACTCGACCTCCCACTGGGTTCCATCCGGACCGGACAGCCGAAGCGTGCCCTTCTGCTCGCCCTTTCCCAGAAAAGCACTCCATAGCTCTGGAATCCGGGCTTTGAAGCTGGGGTCAGCAAGATCGTCGATTTTGTGGCCGATAATCTCTTCCCGCGGGATCCCTAGTAGCCTGCCGGCGCCTTCGCTGGCGTCGCGGTAGTTGCGTTCGTCGTCGGCGATCAGGATGGGTACGGAAGGATGGTAGATGATCGCCCGAAACAGCAGTTCGAGTTCTCGTGGACCGTGCTCCTTCAACCAGTCCACGGCCTGCGCCTGTGGGAATTCAGAGGCCAACAATGCTCCTTCGGAAACACCTCGAATGGGTCGTTGGTTCATGCTACCACCGCGAGGACGTCGGGGCTCATCTTTCCGACCAAATGCGGTCAGGGAGGGGCTGTGAACGGTGCCCGTTGGCCCGACCACATTCGGTCATGTGACCGCCCGGCGTCGGGGGCTGGGACTGTTGGCCCTGCTCAGCGGGCATCTGGAGATGGGCAGCGGATTGCTCCCCGCAAGACGTGATGGCGGGTGCCCGCCGCGGCGGGGGCCAAGGAGGAACGCAGCAGCATGCGACAGAGAGTCATTCCGCTACTGGCGCCCATGACGAAGCACCGTCAGAACGGCGACTCCTGCTACCAGACCAAGGCTCGCGGGCTGGCCGTGCTCAATTCTCCGCTGTTGAACAAGGGGACCGCCTTCACCGCGGAAGAACGAAAAGCGCTGGGCCTCACCGGTCTGCTGCCGCCGGACATCAGCACTCTCGGATCGCAGGTCAAA
Organism: Bryobacterales bacterium; assembly: GCA_963710565.1. GTDB lineage: Bacteria > Acidobacteriota > Terriglobia > Bryobacterales > Bryobacteraceae > DASWZN01. Next base: position 420,580 of record CAVQAN010000007.1, read on the forward strand.
CGCGCCTACATCCAGTACGAGCGGCTGCCGGATGCGCTGAGCAAGAACGTCTACCTGACCGCCCTGCACGACCGCAACGAGGTGCTGTTCTACCGGCTGTTTTCCGAGCACCTGCGCGAAATGATCCCCATCGTCAACGACCTCACCGTCGGCATGGCCATGGAGCAGTACCACCATGAGTGCCGGCGTCCGCGTGGCGTCTACCTCTCGATCGACCACGCCGACGCGATCGAGGAGGCCTTCGCCAATCTCGGTGTTGGCGCCGGCGACATCGACTTGATCCTCGCCACCGATGCGGAGCAGATCCTGGGAATCGGCGACTGGGGAGTGGGCGGCATTGAAGTGTCGATCGGCAAGCTGGCCATCTACACCGCGGCAGGCGGTGTCGACCCGACCCGCGTGATCCCCGTGATGCTCGATGTCGGCACCAACCGGGCAAGTCTGCTGGACGATCCGACGTACATCGGGAACCGCCACGCCCGCGTGCGCGGGGAGCGCTACGACGCCTTCATCGACGCCTACGTCAAAGCGGTGACAACGCTGTTCCCGAATGCGCTGCTGCAGTGGGAGGACTTCGCTCCCGGCAACGGCCGGCGCATCATCGAGAAGTACCGCGACCGGATCTGCACTTTCAACGACGATATGCAGGGCACCGGTGCGATCACGCTGGCGGCGGCGATCTCCGCCGTCCGCGTCTGCGGAACGCCGCTGCGCAACCAGCGCGTGGTCATCTTTGGCGCCGGTACGGCAGGTATTGGAGTCGCCGACCAGATTCGCGACGCCATGGTGCGCGAGGGTCTCTCCAAAGAGGATGCAACCAAACGCTTCTGGTGCGTGGATCGGCAGGGATTACTGACCGCCGAAATGACCGATCGACTCCGTGACTATCAGGCGCCCTACGCCCGGCCGTCTGCCGAAAGCAAGGCCTGGAGGCGCGACGCGAATGGAGACGGCCCAAGCCTGGCCGAGGTGGTGCGCCGGGTGAAGCCGACAATGCTGATCGGCGCCTCGACGGTCTCCGGCAGTTTCACCGAAGAGATCGTCAGGGAAATGGCGGCGCACACGGAGCGGCCCATCATCTTCGCGCTCTCCAATCCGCCGGCGCGGGCCGAGGCGAACCCGGCCGACCTGATCGCCTGGACGGACGGGCGGGCGCTGATCGCCACCGGCAGCCCGGTCGCCCCCATCACTTATAAAGGGGTGACCTACGTCATCGCACAGGTGAACAACGCCATGCTGTACCCCGGCCTGGGCCTCGGCGCCATCGTTTCGCGAGCCAGCCGGATCAGTGATGGGATGTTCGCGGCGGCGGCGAGTGCCGTGTCCAGCCTGGTAGCCGTGCGACAGCCCGGCGCATCGCTGCTCCCGCATATTGACGACCTGCGCAGCGTGTCGGGAACGGTGGCGGCGGCAGTAGCCGAAACGGCGGAAGCGGAGGGACTCGCCGGAGTCCACTTCAGCGACATCGTTCAACAAGTGCAGGACGCCATGTGGCAGCCGGAATACCGCCGCATCCAAGCGTCCTGAAAGGCCCCATGAAAGAGACTTCCAGAGTCCGCAAGATTGCTTTTGTCGGCGACCACCTGCCACGCAAGTGCGGCATCGCCACGTTTACGGCCAACCTCCTCGAAGCCGTCCAAGACGCGCATCCCCACAGCCAGTGCCTCGCCGTTTCGGTGAACGATATTCAGGGCGGCTACGAGTACCCCGACGTGGTTCGCTTCGAGATTGAGGAGCAGGACGTGTCGTCTTATCTGCGCGCCGCGGACTTCCTCAACATCAGCAATGTGGACATCGTCTGCCTGCAGCACGAGTTCGGTATCTATGGCGGGCCCGCCGGCGGCCACATCCTGGCTCTCCTGCGCGAACTGAGAATGCCCATCGTGACGACACTCCACACAGTGCTGCGTGACCCCAACGTGGAGCAACGGCGCGTAATGGAGGGGCTAGTCTCACTCTCTACCCGGCTCGTGGTCATGGCCGAGCGCGGACGGCAGATGCTGCAGGACATTTACCAGGCGCCGCCGGCCAAGATCGATCTCATCCCTCACGGGATTCCTGACGTGGGTTTCGTCGATCCGACCTATTTCAAGGACCAGTTCGGGGTGGAAGGCAGAGTGGTGCTGCTCACCTTCGGTCTGCTGTCTCCGAACAAGGGCATCGAGCATGTGCTCAATGCTCTGCCGCCCATCCTGGCTGAGTTCCCCGACGTGGTCTACATTGTCCTCGGCGCCACGCATCCCAACGAGTTGCGCGAGCACGGCGAAGCTTACCGGCTCAGTCTCGAGATCCTCGCTCAGAAGAACAAGGTGGACAAGAACGTCATCTTCTATAACCAGTTCGTGGAGCTCGAGAATCTCAAGGAGTTTATCGGCGCGGCGGATCTGTACATAACTCCCTACCTCAACGAGGCGCAGATCACCTCGGGCACGCTGGCTTACACGTTCGGCGCCGGCAAAGCGGTGGTTTCGACACCCTACTGGCACGCTGCGGAGCTGCTGGCGGAAGACCGCGGTGTGCTGGTGCCATTCGGCGACGGGCCCGCTATCGCTCGCGAGGTGATCGGGCTATTGCACGACGACGTCCGCCGCCACGCCATGCGCAAGAACGCGTACAGGATCGGCCGCGAAATGATCTGGAGCAACGTGGCGCAGATGTATATGCGCTCCTTCGAGTGCTCGCGCCTTGAAAAGGCGGCCCTGTCGCGAAAGTTTCTGGCCACCAAGACCCTCGACCGAAAACCGCGCGAACTGCCGAAAATGAGGCTGAGCCATCTCTCGCGGATGACCGATTCTACAGGAGTCTTCCAGCACGCCATTTTCAGCGTTCCGAATTTCTCTGAAGGCTATTGCACCGACGACAACGCCCGCGCTTTCATCCTGGCAGTGCTCCTCGATGAGTTGGGTGACAACCCGGAGCGCGCCCGCACGCTCGCCACCACCTCTGCCGCCTTTCTCCAGCACGCCTTCGATCTGAAGACGAAACGATTCCACAACCTTCTGGGCTTCGACCGGCATTGGCTTGACCAACAGGGCTCGGAGGACTGCCAAGGGCGGGCGCTGTGGGCGTTGGGGATCGGCGTGGGACGGTCGCCCTACCGGAGCTTTCAGATGATGGCGGGACAGCTCTTCGCGCTGGCGTTGCCCGCGCTAACGGAATTCTCTTCGCCGCGGGCGTGGGCGTTCGGCCTGCTCGGCATCCATGAGTACCTGCACAGGTTGAGCGGCGACAGCCTGGTCAACCAAACCCGCGAGACGCTGACCTGCCGGCTCATGGAACTCTTCGACGCGAGTGCGCATGCGGACTGGCAATGGTTCGAGGAGGAACTGTCGTACGACAATGCGAAGCTCGCACACGCCTTGATCGTGAGCGGCCAGGCGACCGAGCAACACCTGGTGCTCGGTCGGGGACTCAAGGCCCTGCGCTGGCTCACGGAACTGCAGATGTCCGAGAAGGGCCACTTCCGGCCCATTGGCAGCAACGGGTTCTACCGCCGCGGCGGCACGCGAGCTCTTTTCGACCAGCAGCCCGTTGAGGCGCAGGCCACGGTCTCGGCTTGTCTCGAAGCCTATCGCGTCACATCAGACTACTGGTGGTACGAGCACGCGCAGCGCGCCTTCGACTGGTTCGTCGGCTGGAACGATCTCGGACTGGAACTCTACTCACCCGAGACAGGCGGTTGCCGCGACGGGCTGCATGTAGACCGCGTCAACGGGAACCAGGGAGCGGAATCCACCCTGGCCTTCCTGCTGGCGTTGGCGGAGATGCGCCTGGCGCAGAATACGCTGACGAGCTTCCATGAACCGATCGCTATACGCGAATAACAGAATGTCCATGCACGTCAAACGCACGTCCACCGTCCTCAGGCCAGATCAGTCGCGGGTTCTTCTCCGGCCCTTCAGCCCGGGGAGTTCCGAGCGGATCGCCTGGATCATCGCCAGGATCATGACGCTTCCGGAAGACAGCGTCGGGCCGCTCCTGGACGAAATCGTCGCCGAGTTCTCCGAGCGGCACCAGCATATCCGCCGTCTCTTCCTCGAGCGCTTCGAAGAAGTCCGCGATCTGGTGCTGACCGACCGGGAAGTGTCCGAGCCACGCCGGCTCCTGATCGGCTCCTATTTCCTGGCCGAGTACTCCCTGGAATCCGCCGCGCTGTTCAATCCATCGATCGTTCCGCACCCCGATCAGAACGATCTGCCGCGCGGCGCGGTGCGCTTCATTCTCAGCCTGCGCGCCACTGGGGAAGGGCACATTTCCTCCGTCGTTTTCCGAGACGGCATCATCCACGCCGATCAGCGGATCGAGGTCTTGACCCCCACCGGATTCCTCACTGAGCCGCGCCAGGTCCCCAATCCCCTCTATGAAAAGGCGCTGTTTGCGCGGAAGCTCGCTGAGCTCAAACTCGCCGGCGACTTTACGCGCCGGGTCATGAGCGGACTCGGAGAGTCGTTCGCGCTGGAAGAGCTTCGCACCGCTCTCAAAGCCGAGCAGTTCCGGCTGCCGGATGGAATGAGTCCGGAAGATCAGAACGCTTCGCAGGGAATCTGGATGTTGGCGCGGTCCAACTACGAAGTGCAGTTCGAAGCCGAACAGCAGATGTCTGAACGCGTCATCTTTCCCGTCACGCCCTCCCAGCGGAACGGCATCGAAGACGCTCGCTTCGTCCGCTTTCAGAACGATGACGGCACCCACGTCTACTACGCCACGTTCACCGCGTACGACGGCAAGATCGTGGTGCCCGAGCTCGTGGAGACCTCCGACTTTCTCCTGTTCCGCTTCAGAACCTTGAACGGTCCAGCCGCGGAGAACAAGGGCATGGCGCTGTTCCCGCGCAAGATCGGCGGCCTCTATGCCATGCTCTCCCGCCAGGACAACGAGAACATCTACCTGATGTTCTCCGATAACATCCACTTCTGGAACGAGCGTCACGTGCTAGTCCGGCCAACGTTTCCCTGGGAGCTGATTCAGCTCGGGAACTGCGGCTCTCCGATCGAGACTGATGCCGGATGGTTGGTCCTCAGCCACGGTGTCGGCCCCATGCGGAAGTATTCCATCGGCGCGTTCCTGCTCGACCGCGACGATCCCTCCAAAGTGATCGGCCGTCTGCGGGAGCCTCTGCTCACGCCGAACCACAACGAGCGCAAAGGCTACGTGCCCAATGTCGTCTATACCTGCGGCGCCCTGGTCCACAATGGCGAGCTGATCATTCCCTATGGCATGGCCGATCACAACACGGGTTTCGCCACCGTCCCACTCGCCGAAGTGCTGGCTGCCATGACGTCATGACTTCGCAAAAGCGAGTGGCCATCCTGGCGCCCGTCGCCTGGCGAACGCCTCCCCGGCAATACGGCGCCTGGGAGACGGTTGCGAGCAACATCGCCGAAGGACTGGTCTCCCGAGGCTGGGATGTGACGCTGTTCGCCACCCGGGATTCCGTGACCCGCGCTCACCTGCACGCCGTAGTGGACCGCGGGTATGAAGAGGATCCCGCCGTCGATCCCAAGGTGGCCGAGTACCTTCACATCTCGGAGGCGTTCGAGCACGCGGCCGAGTTCGACCTCATCCACAGCAATTACGACTTCATGGCCCTCACCTATACCCGGCTGGTGAAGACGCCGGTGCTCACTACCATCCACGGATTCTCATCGCCCAGAATCATGCCCGTCTACGAGAAGTATCGCGACGGCTACTTCGTCTCCATCAGCGACTCCGATCGCGCGCCGGGGCTGAACTACGTGGCGACGGTCTACAACGGAATCGACCTCTCGCTGTACCCGCTCCAGAATCGGGGCGGCGATCACCTGGTCTTCCTCGGCCGGATTCACCCGGACAAAGGCGTCCACCTGGCGATCGAAGTTGCCCGCGTCAGTGGGCTGCCGCTGCTCATCGCGGGCATCATCCAGGATCGGACGTACTTCAGGGCGCAGGTGGAGCCCCACCTTGACGAGACCATCCGCTATATCGGGCCGGTCGATGTCGCGGGCAAGAATGAGCTTTTCGCAAGTGCCCGGGCGCTGCTCCACTTGAACACGATCCCCGAGCGGTTCGGACTCGTCCTGGCGGAAGCCAACGCCGCCGGCGTGCCCGTCATCGCCATGGACCTCGGCTCCTGCCGCGAGGTCATCGACGACGGGAAGACGGGTTTCCTGGTCAGCGGCGTCGACGGCGCCGCGCGGGCCGTGCTGCGTGTCCCGGAGATCGATCGCATGGCCTGCCGCCGGCGGGTCGAGCGATGCTTCTCCATCGAGGCGATGGTCAAATCCTACGAGCGGGTTTACGCGGACATTTTCGATCTCGAAGCGAGGAAGCGATCATGAAGCAGGACATCGTCAGACGATACCGCGGCAACCCCATCCTCACCAAAGCCGCGATTCCCTACCCAGTGGAGACCGTTCACAACGGGGCCGTGGTGAAGCACGGGGACGAATACGTCATGCTCTTCCGCTCCCACCTGCGCACCGGGCGGTCCATCATCGGCCTGGCGCGCAGCTCCGACGGATTCCACTTCACGGCTGGCCCTGAGCCCTTTCTGACGCCTGCGAGCGACGGTCCTTTCGCGGCCTACGAAGAGTTCGGAGTCGAGGATCCGCGCGTGACCCTGCTCGAAGGGGAGTATGTCATCACCTACAGCGCGTACTCGCGAAACGGAGTCCGGATTGCACTCGCGAAGACGGAAGACTTCCGCCAGGTCGAAAGGTTCTCGCTCATCACCGAGGCCGACTATCGCAATGTGGTGATCTTCCCCGAAAAGTTCGACGGCCTTTACGCCCGTCTCGACCGCCCCCATTCGGAGATCTCCCCGTGGTCGATTTGGATTTCCTACTCTCCGGACCTGCGCTTCTGGGGCGAATCGCAGCTCATCATGAAGCCCGTGCAGTATCACTGGGACGAGATGAAAATCGGTCCCGGCGCGCCGCCGATCAAGACAGACCAGGGATGGCTCTCGATCTATCACGGCGTCTTCCAGACCATGGACGGCTCAGTCTACCGCCTGGGGGTCGCTCTTCACGACCTCAAGAACCCGGCGAAGATCCTCGGCGTGGGCGACTCCTGGATTCTGCAGCCAGAGGATCCCTGGGAAATCACGGGCTATGTCCACAACGTAGTCTTCACCTGCGGCGCCGTTGCGGAGTCCGATGGAACCGTAAAGATCTACTGGGGTGGCGCGGACACCGTGATGTGCGTTGGCGAAGCGAGTCTTTCCGATCTGGTCGCTTTGTGCCTCGATCGCGGCAGGCCGGCCAAATGAGATTCCAGGGGACGCCCGGCCAGCGGAATCAGAGGACGTGGGACGGTTGCCCGAAGCTCAGCCTATCGCCCCGAGAGTGAGTCTTCCATCGCCCGACTCCCAGCGTGCAATAGCGTGCAAGGCGCCACGGCAGCGCTGGCACTCATGGCAATCCCGGCAACGAGCAATGTGCAACTTGCAGATTCCAGGAACCAGTGTCGGGTTCGACTCCCACCCGCGCCTCCAGGTCTCTTACTCTTAGGAACTGAATACGTCTTGAAGAAGTGGTAAAGTCGGGAGGCGCTTCCGCCTCCCGATTCGGCATTTTGGTCAGAACACCTGTGCGTTGACTGTCGCGCTCCCGCTTTGGCCCCCGATCGCCAAGCTGACGGTCACGGAGGCAGATCCCGGTACGAAGCCCAGAATCGCCGCGGAATAGCTCCAGTTGCCGTTCTTGAGCGGGACGAGCAGCACGGTGACCCTCGTCGAGCCCGACGTGGCGCTGGCGGTGTATCCACCGAGCACGTTCGCAAACGAGCCCGGCGCGAACGTCCAGTTCGAACTGTTGGTTCCCGCAACGGAAAGGGACACCGCATCGCTGCTGGGATCGATGCTGCCGGTGGAGTTGAATTTGCCGGTGACGGCAGTGGAATGCAACTTCCTGCTCACGACTACCTGGGCCGTAAAACTGTTGAACTGCTCTGCCGGCGGAACCGTCAGGCTGAACACGGTTCCAACGTTGGAAGCCCCGCCTTGGTATGTGGTGCCGTACAGCGTGCCCGCCGCGTCCGAGATCAGGTCACCATACGGTTCGTTCGCATCCGGAGTCCCTGTGGGGCTGTACAGAACCGTCGCGTTGCCGGAGGGGTCCACCTTGAACACGGCTCCCAGGCCGGCAGCCCCGCCAAGCACCGCCGTGCCGTAGAGGTTGCCTGCCGCGTCCCTGACCAGGCCGCCCGCGGGTTTCGCTGCATCGGGAGAGCCCGTGAAACTGTGCAACACGCTCAGGTTGCCGGCGGTGTCTACCTTGAACACGACGCCGAGGTTGGAAGCTCCGCCGTCGTACGCTGTGCCGTAGAGATTGCCCGCCGAATCCGCAATCAGACCTGCGGCGGGATACGCCCCGTCTGTGTTGGTAAAGCTGTGCAACACCGTGTAGTTGCCGGAGGCATCCACCTTGAAGATGGTTCCGTACGTGAAAGCCCCGCCGTTCTCCGTTGTCCCGTAGATGTTGCCCGCCGCGTCTACGTAAACGGGAGCGGTAGGTAAGATCCCATCGTCCGGCGAACTCCCGAAGCTGTGCAGCACGGTCACTGTGCCGGAGGTGTCGAGTTTGAACACGGTTCCGTTGCCGAAGTCCCCTCCGATGAACGTGGTGCCATAGAGGTTGCCCGCCGCGTCCCGGGCCAGGCCGGCGCGCGGTTGGGCAGGAACGTCGTACAGCACGGTAAGGTTGCCGGAGGTGTCTAGCTTGAACACGGTTCCGCTCTGGAGGGCCCCGCCGGCGCCCGTGATTCCGTAAATGTTGCCGGCCGCGTCCATTACCGGACTTCCCTGCGGACCCGACCCATCCGTCAGATTGAAGCTGTGCAGCACGGTCTCGTTGCCGGAGGTATCGACCTTGTACACGGTTCCATAACCGGCCCCGTCATACAGCGTGAACCCATAGAGGTTGCCCCCCGCATCCCTGACCACGCCTCCGGAGGGATACGCCCCATCCCCGACAGAGCCCGTGAAGCTGTACAGCACATTGAAGGTCTGCCCCTGAGCTGCCAGCGTCGCAAGCGCACCCAGCCCCAGAAGGAGCACTGACTTAGCAAGAACGGCGGCTGCCGCCCGCTGATGGTTCGTTGTAATCTGATTGTGTAACCCCTCTGTTTTCATGCATTTCTCCTGTGTTGATTCGAGTGTATTCCCAGACTCGGATTCGCTTTGCGAATCCTGTGAACGCTTAGATTAAAACTACGCCGCCAGAGGCGGCCTGTCACCACCAGAACAGGTGGGTTGAGATCGCCTTAGCTGACGATGCCGCTGCGCAAAGCCCTGGCGACTGCTTCCGACTTGGAGTGGACGTGGAGTTTCTCGTAGATACGCCGCATGTGGAATGAGACCGTGTTCACGCTCAGGCCCAGGCTCGCTGCGGCGGTCTTGTAGTTGTGACCTTCCGCCAGCAGTTTCAGAAGCCGCAACTCGTGGGGCGTGAGATTGTGATCCGCGTCTTTCTTGGGCCGCAACTTACGGAACAACGCGATCACTCTGCGCGCGACCTCGAGGGACAGCGGAGCACCGCCCCCGGCCGCCTCGCTCAGGCTGTCCAACAGGCGCGCGGGGGGAGTCTTTTTCAGCAAATAGCCGGAGGCGCCGGCGCAGAGCGCGGAGAAGATGCGCTCGTCGTCTTCGTAGACGGTCAACACCAACACTGCCGCATCCGGACATCGCGCCCGCAAGAGCGGTATCCCCTCGATTCCCGACATGCCGGGCAGGCCGATGTCCACCAACAGGACTCGTGGCGCATCGCCCCCGGCGCTCAGGCGAGCCAAGGCCTCCTCCATGCTGTGGTACGTGGCCAGGCAGCGGTACCCAGGCGTCCCGTTGATCAGCACCTGCAGGCTCTCGCGAACTTCCTGCTGATCTTCGACGATTACCGTCGTCAGGACGCCACTGCCCGCTGGCGCAGCGGCCGGCGTCGGCTGTGGGTCAGAGGCCATGCGAACGACTCCATACTGTAACCGTCAAAGCGGCGGTGCACCACCTGTTCATGTAGTTTCGCTCTGCAAGACCTGGCGCGACTTGTGGTCCAACGGAACACGCAACTCGACGGCGGTGCCCAGGCCAGGCTGCGACGAGATCTCCAGCCGCCCCCCCATCTCGCGCGATCGCCGCTCCATGCTGGACAGGCCATGGCCGTGCCCATTCATCGGCCTTGCGAAGCCCTTGCCGTTATCGTTCATCCGGAAAATCAGGCGGCGCCGATCGGCCCGGAGGACAACCTCCACGCGGTCGCACGCGGCATGCCGCAGGACGTTGTGGACGCACTCCTTGAAGATCAGGAAGGTGTGCCGCCGCACTTCGGCGCGAACCACAGTTTGTTCGCCTCGATCGGGCGCCGTGAAGTCGAAATCGATGCGGCGCGCCGTGAAGACATCGCTGCCGAAGCGCCGCATGCGGTAGGCCAGGTCGCTCAAGTGATCCCGCTGCGGGTTGATGGACCAGACGATGTCGCCCATCGAATCCACAAGTTCGCGGGAGAGGTCCGCGATCCGCGACAGGCGCGCAACCTCGCTCTTGTTGCCATTCATGTTCTTTCTGACGACCTCGCTCAAGACCGCGATTTGAGTCAGGCTTGACCCGATATCGTCGTGCAAGTCGGTCGCGATGCGCGTTCTCACGCGCTCGAGTTGCAAGGCTTGGCGCAGCCGGTATCGGCGCGCGGACACGGCGGCAAGCCCAAGCGCGCCAGCAGTCAACGGCCAGAACCACCAACGCCACCAGAAGGGCGGCATAATGGCGAACTCGACGGAGGCCGGCGCGGTGCTGGTCAGCCCTTCCGCGTTCACGGCCCGCACCAGGAAGCGGTACGATCCCGGAGAGAGGACAGGGTAATTGACGCTTCGCGAGTCGACCGGAGGTCCCCAGTCCTTGTCCATCCCCTCGAGCCGGGATTGATACCGGATGCTCTCGCCGACGCCGAAGTTGAGGCTCGCGAACTCGATTTGCACCTGGTTCTCAGCGGGTTCCAGGCGCAGTCCCTCGACGCGGCTCTCCCCGAGTTCCGAGATCGAGCGCTCCACCCCACGGACACGTATCCGCGTAATCCGGATGGCCGGCGGTCCCGCCGAGGCATCTTCCCGCATGGGCGTCAATCGCGCCGAGCCGAACCACAGGGTTCCATAGCGGTCCCGATATGCCACCTTGGCGTGGCCGCTGTATCGAAGGCCATCCGCCTCCCCGAAATGCCGGACGCGGCCGGTTTCCGGATCGAGCCGGTCAACCCCGCGCCCGGTCCCGGCATAGATTCGCCCCCAGGCATCTTCGGTGATGCAGGCGATTGAGTTGCTCGCCAGTCCCGAACGCGTGCTGTATAGCGAGAATCGCGGCCGCGCAGCGGATGGGTCGTCAACCCGCGCCAGTCCCCCCTGGCTGCTTCCCACCCAAAGGCGGCCGGCATGGTCCAGGAAGAGGCTGCTCACCACGCCTTCGGGCAAACCATCGGCTGCACTGAAGACCTCGAAACGCCCGCCGCGATATCGCGCCAGATCACGCCAAGACAGACCCATCCACAGGCCGCCTGCGCGATCCTCGGCAAAGGCAGTCGGCATGCTCAGACGCCGCCCCCCCTCCGCCAGCCGGAAGTGCCGGATGGACCCGTCACCCCGCGACCAACGGATTACCGAATCCACCCCGGCCACCGAGATCCAGACGTCGCCAAGCGAGTCTTCGTACAGCGCGTGAATGCGGTCGCCGGCAAGGCCATCTCGGTTCGTGAACACCCTTTCCGGCCGGGTGTGGGCGAGGTCTTCAATGCGCTGCACCCTGGGGTACCGGCAGAGCCCCTGCCCGGTCGCTATCCACCAGGCGCCGGTGTGATCCTGCATGTGAGTCTGACCGTGCCCGCGCGCAAATCCAGGAGCGCCCTTCGGAAAACGAGGCGCTATCGGGAGGAAGCGGTCGCCGTCGAACACGCTGAGCAAGTGGTTCTCCGGATCTTCCGTCACGGCGATCAGCCGGCCATCGCGGTCCTCAAACAAAGACTCGACTGAGTTGGTCGGCAAGCCATGTTCCACGCGGTAGGAGGTGAAGGCGTTTCCGGCCAGCCGCAGGGCTCCGAGCCCCACCATCCAGAGATTGTTGCTGGTGTCTTCACTGAAGTCGCCTATCGAGAGACCGGCAGTTCCCGGGAGATCGAAGCCGCGCAGTGGAGTGTAACTGCGGAACCTGTCGGGCATGTCTCGCGATCCGGGAACGAACTGGCTCAGGCCAAATTGCGTTGCCACCCAGATCGTGCCGTCATGGGATTGAAACAGGGCCATCACCACATTGTCCGCAAGGCCGTCGCGCCGGTTGTATACGCGCTCGACGGACGTCTTGCCGCGGGCCAGGCGTGCGGACATCCGGCAGAGTCCCCGCCAAGTTCCGACCCACAGCCGGCCATCGCGATCTCGCAGGATCGCCCCGATACCGACCCCCCGGTCACCACGCCGGGCGGGCAGCCCTTCGGCCTCACCGTAGTGCTGCACGTGCCCGTCCGGCAGAAGGCGGATCAAGTTGGAATCGGTTCCCAGCCAGAGACTGCCATCCCGGTCCTGGAACAGGGAAGTATACATGTGCCGGCCCGTGTCGATCGGCTCAAACTGCTTACTGGCCCGGTCGAAGCGCAACAGCCCGTAGGTTGTCAGACACCAGATGCGGCCGTCGGGAGCCTCTTTCAACTGAACAGGTTGCCGCGGCAACGGTTGGCCGTTCGGTGGGAAGCGGTGGACCTCGAAGAACCGCCGGCGCCTGCCGCCGGCATGATCCTTCTCGCGCGAACTCCCTGGCAGAAACCGGCTGATTCCGCTAGCGGTCGCGAGCCAGTACTCACCATCGCGAGTCTCCACCAGGTCGGCCACCCGTGGGTCTGGCAGTCCTTGATCGACGCCGTAATTGACGAACTGATAGCCATCGAACCTGGACAGTCCCTCTGACGCACAGAACCACAGAAAGCCGTGGGAGTCACGAACCGTGCACGCGATTTCGGCGCTCGGCAGCCCGTCTGCCATTGTGTACAGCTTGACCGGCAGATGCTCGCCTTTGGCGACCGTGAGCGCCAAGAGCATGAGGCACCAAGAGATTGTCCTCATGAGATCCCGAACACAGCCCGGATGCATGTACTGGTTAGCCCCGCTGAGCCCCTACTCTGGCTTGCTCGTTGAACAAATAATACCAAAGTCAAGGCGCTTCCGGGTACCGATCGAAGCGCGATCGAAACGCCCTCGCGGTGTGGCTCCATACGGGGGGCCCGAATCCACGTGTCTAGAGGCCGTGAACGAAGGTCGACCGCGATGAGTGCGACGAGAACTATGACGACAGGGTGCACATGTCTTTGTTGAGTTTTGAGCAATGCGCGACGGCAGCGACGGTACTTTTGGCAGCCACGGCAACCGAGGACCAGGAAGTTGCAGAATCCAGGAGTACCCCACAGGTTCGACTCCCACCCGCGCCTCCACAACATCTTCGGGCACGACGCCAGGGTTGTCGAGACGGCGGACAGACACTACCGCTGGAGGGTCTGCGTTGACCGGGAGAACTTCAAGGCGATCATGGCTGGCCAGACAGACGCCATCAACCACACGAGCTTCGAGGATTCAGTGCGGCCCGGCGAACTTGGTCGTGAACAGCGGCCGCATCTCGTGCGACATGTAGCCGCGCGTGCCGTACAACTGTTCCAGCGCGTCCGAAACCGAGGCGACCTCTACGGACCGGAAGCCCTCGATCAAGGGATCGACGGCAGGCTGCGCCGCCAGCGACACCGCCGTCGCCAACACGGCCAGCGTCACCACGGTCAAGATTCGTTTCATCGCTGCGTCCTTCCGAATCAGCTACGCCTGCGGCGCAACGGGCGGCAGGTCGCGCGCCTGGACCGTGTCCTGGAATCCCACGCGCCTGTGGCTGCCGTCGCAGAACGGCTTGTCTTCGGAATGCCCGCAACGGCACAGCGAAACGGCCGTGCGGCCGCCAAGCCCGAATTCCCTGCCCTCGGCGTCCACGATCGCGAAATCCCCTTCAATCCGAATCGAACCGTTGTTTTTGACGATGATCTTGGTTTGCGGCATGCTCGGATGGTAGCATGCCCGATAGGGGGATTCCGATGGCGTTCCAACTCGTTACCAGCGCCTTCGAAGAGGGCGGTGAAATCCCGAGACTCTACACCTGCGAGCACGCCAATGTCTCGCCTCCACTGGAATGGAGCGGCGAGCCGCGCGACACGAAGAGTTACGCCCTGGTCGCCGACGATCCCGACGCGCCCGCCGGCACGTGGAATCACTGGCTGCTGTGGGACATCCCGGCCTCGGTCCACGCCGTGGCGCAGGGCTTCAAGTCCGGCAAACTGGGCGCCAGCGGAACCAACGACTTCGGCAAGCCCGGTTACGGCGGCCCTTGCCCGCCCCGCGGCCACGGACCGCACCGCTACTTCTTCAAGATCTATGCGCTCGATGTGGAAAGCCTGAGGCTCGGCGCGGGCGCCCGCCGCGCCGACCTCGACCGCGCCCTGGCGAATCGCGTCCTGGCCCAGGCCCAGCGCATGGGGCATTTCGAGCGGAAGTAACTCAGAAGCCCTGGCGTGCTCCGGAGACGGGCATGCCTGAGTAGTGGACATGGACCAGCCGCCAGCCGCCTTGCTCTCTGCGGTAGACCTGGGTCTCTCTGCCCCGTGTGTTCAGAGGCGTGCCGTTTGTCCTGAGCCTGGCCACGAAGTCCCAGTTGAACTCGGCCCACGCGGCGTCTCCGTACACGTGAATGGCGACGTCTTTGATGCTGAGCTTTCGCTCCGAGAACATGTCGCCCATCGTCCGGACGTAGAAGTTCTGTTTGACCTGGTCGAAGCCGTGCTCGTGTCCTCGCGGGTGAATAAACGAGACGTCCGCCGACTGCGACCAGATCTGCGCGGCAAGCGCCGTATCGGCGGCATCGATGGATGTCGCGTACTTATCGATGAGTCCCTGGATCGCTTGAAGATCAGCCGGCTGCTGCGCCAGCACCGGCACGCAGAGAGACAGTGCGAACAGAATGGCCTTCATATCGTCAGACACCTCCGCCCACATACGCGTACACCACCGTAATCAGCCCGATCACGGCCGCCAGGATCAGGCTGTGGCGGAGGGTGAAGCGGAACAGGCCCGCTTCGTCGTCGCGGCCCAGGCCAGCCGCGGCGCAGGCCACCGCGATGCTCTGCAGGCTGATCATCTTGCCCATTACGCCGCCCGCCGAATTCGCCGCCGCCATCAGGACCGGGCTCAAACCCAACCGCGTCGCGGTAATGGCCTGCAAGTTGCCGAAGAGCGCGTTCGAAGAGGTATCCGAGCCCGTCAGGAAGACTCCCAGCCATCCCAGCAGGGCGCTAAAGAAAGGGAACAAGCGCCCCGTCCCAGCGAAGGCCAGCCCGAGCGTCCCGGTCGCGCCGGAGTAGTTCATCAGGAACGCGAGCGCCAGCACCGCGGCAAAGGTCACGAGCGGAAGCTTGAGTTGACGCGCCGTATCTGCCGCCACGCCGGCCAGCCTGCGCACCGGCATCCGCAGCAACACCGCCGATAGCAGCACCGCCATCATGCACGCCGTTCCCGAGGCCGCCAGCCAGTTGAACGTATACACCGCCGGGTAGGCCGCCTCGCGCGATACCACGGGCGGAACGCGCAGCACGGCGTTGTGCAGCCCCGGCCAGCCGAAGGCAAGGTTGGTTCGCATCAACGCCACGCGCACGGGCTCCCATCCCCATAGCAGAACCACCACCACCAGCAAGCCGTAGGGCGCCCACGCCATCAGCACCTCGCGGCGAGGCCGGGAGCGCTCCTCCCTGTCACGGGCGCGATGGCCCGAGACAAGCAGCCACGCCACGAGCGCACCCATCGCCGCCAGCGAACTGCAGATATCCGTCAACTGCGGCCCGACAAAGTTCGAGATCGCGAACTGCGTTCCCGCGAAGGCGGCTCCGCAGACGAGGGCCGCCCCCAGCACGCCTCGCAGGGCCTTCATCCCGCCCATCACGAGAACCAGGTAGGCCGGAACGATCAGCGAGACCGGCGCGCAGATCCGGCCCACACCTGCGCTGAGCTTCGCCAGAGGCAGGCCGGTCACGCCCGCCAGCGTCACGATGGGAATCCCGATCGAGCCGAACGCGACGGGAGCGGTGTTCGCGAGCAGGCAGATGGCCGCGGCGTAGAACGGCGAGAACCCGAGCCCTACCAGCATGGCGGCCGCCACCGCAACCGGCGCGCCGAAACCCGCCGCGCCTTCGAGAAACGCCCCGAAGGAAAAGGCGATCAGCAGCGCCTGCAGTCTTCGGTCCGAGGTAAGGCTTCCGATCGAGTCTTTCAGGATCTCGAACTTGCCGCTCTCCAGGGTGACGCGGTACAGCAGGAGCGCGCAGAAGACGATCCAGCCGATGGGAAAGATGCCGAAGGCCGCGCCGTACGCCGCCGCCGAGGCTGCCTGCACAACCGGCATGCGGAACACCAGCAGAGCCGCCAGCCCGGCCGCCCCCAGCGCGGACGTCGAGGCCACCCACGCCGCCGTGCGCCGCACGCCCAACAGATAAAGAAGCACGAAGAGGGGCAGCGCCGCCGCTACCGTGGAAGCCGCCAGGCTCCCGCCCAGCGGCGCATAGTTCTGAGGCCACATGATGATGAACCTTGATACCCAAGCGCAGCCGCCGCTGTCAAGCGACCTCCTCAGCGGGACAGTGCCGCTCCGTGCTAGACTCATCCCTCGCGGGCCGCCAATTTCCCCAGCCAGCGCCTCCCTAGCGTCAGGCAGGCGGCCGCCGCAACAGGGAGAGAACATGAGCGAGCAGACTGCGACCTCAAAGGCGGGCGCGAATCCCGCCCCGCAGAATAACAGCTTTTGCTTTGATCGTGCTGGCCACGGTCTTTTTCGCCTTTGGTTTCGCGACCGCGTTCAAGGACCCGCTGGTCCACCACCTGATCGGCGTCTTCAACCTTAGCCATGCCCAGGCGGACCTGATTCAGTTCTGGTTCTTCATCGCTTACCTCGTGGTGTCGATCCCCTCGACGCTGGTCGTGACCCGGCTCGGCCACCAGAACTCCATCGTCGTCGGGCTGGTCGTGATGGGGCTCGGCGCGCTGCTGATCGTGCCGGCCGCCGGCATGCTGTCGTACGGTCTGTTCCTCTGCGGCCTGTGGGTAATCGCCGCCGGCATCACGCTGATTCAGGTTGCCGCCAATCCGTTTGCCACATTGCTCGGCGCTCCCGAGAAGGCTCCCGCCCGCCTGACCATCGTGCAGGCCTTCAATTCCCTGGGCACCACGATCGCGCCGTTCTTGGGCGCCAGGCTGATCCTGTCCGGCAAGTCGGAAACGGCCGGGACCGTCCTGTCCGAAGCGGAACGAATGGCGCGGGCCGGACTGGTGAAGGCCCCCTATATCGGGATGGCGCTGGCCCTATTCGTGGTGGCCTTCGTGATCTTGCGGATCAAGATGCCCAAGCCGGACATGGGCAGCGGGACGGCCGGCACGTGGGCCAGTTGTCTGAAGTATCCCCACCTGGTGTTTGGTGTCATCGCAATCTTCGTGTACGTCGGCGCGGAGGTCACCATTGGCGGTCATATCATCGACTACGTCCTTTACAATATGCCCAATGTGGTCGCCAATAACGCGGGCGTCTACGCCTCGCTGTATTGGGGCGGAGCCATGGTCGGCCGGTTCCTTGGTACGGCGATTCTGGGGAGGTTCTCGGGCGGAAAGGTCCTGGGAGTATGCGGCGTCGTGGCGTTCCTGCTGTGCCTGACGACAATGTTCACCAGCGGCGCGGTGGCGGTCTGGAGCGTGGCCTTCGTTGGCCTATTCAACTCGATCATGTTCCCGACCACGTTCGCCCTGGCGGTGGCCAAGCTAGGCCCTCTGACCGGGAAGGCTTCCGGGCTTCTCAATATGGCTATCTTCGGAGGCGCCGTGGTTCCGCTGCTGCAGGGCAGGCTGATCGACATCAGCAGCATCGGATTCCATCTGTCCTTCGTCGTTCCGGCCCTGTGCTACATGTTCATCATGTTCTACGGCTTCTCCGGATCGCGGGTCAAGAACTCGGTGGTGTAATCCCATCCTGCGGAAGGTCTGGCAAGAGGGGACGCCTTCGGGCATCCCCTCTTCGCATTTCTGCAACGCCCCGAAAGGGCAAGCATCCTATGGGCATGGCCCCCGCGCTCAGCCTCAGTGACCTTGCCCCCATCGCCTTCATTCCCGCGCTCGACCCTGCCCGGGCGAAGAAATTCTACCAGGACGTTCTCGGCCTGCGATTAGTCAGCGAGGAACTGCCCTTCGCGCTGGTGTTCGATCTCGACGGCGTCATGCTCCGGGTGACCATCGTCAGGGAATTGACGCCCGCCGCCCACACGATTCTGGGATGGAGGACCGAAGACATCTCAGCAACGGTTCGGGCATTGCAGCGGTCGGGCATCGCTTTCGAGCGCTATCCGGGCATGGATCAGGATGAACTGAGCATCTGGGCCGCCCCGGGCGGCGCCGCCCGAGTGGCCTGGTTCAAAGATCCCGACGGAAACACCCTGAGCGTCTCCCAGCATGAGTTGACGCCGCCACGCTAACGGCTGATGCCCGCGTCAGCAGGTGAAATCCACCGCCCGCGCCACCATCACCGCCGGATTCTGCTTCAATTGCAGCAGCACGGTCTCGGGCACCGCGGTGTCCGACTCGACGATGGCCAGCGCCTCCAGCGGCTCGCCCGGCTTGAGCGGCGCGTCGCGCCGGCCTAGGGAGAAGTTCGCGATGTTGATCTCGTTCTTGCCGAGCACCGTGCCCACGTGGCCGATCACGCCCGGCACGTCCTGGTTCTTCATGAACACCAGGTGGCCCGACAGTGGCGCCTCGCAGTAGATGCCGTCCACGCGCATCACGCGCGGCCGGCCCAGCACCACCGCACCTTCGACCGTGGTCACTCCCTGGTCCGTTTCCAGTTCCAGGGTGACCGAGTCCACGTGCGCGGTCTTCTTCTCGTGCCGTTCGGAGATGCTCGAGACCCTGGCGGTCCGCCATCTGCATGGCGTTCACCAGGGTCGTCTTCTGCGAGAGCCAGCGATTGAGCAGCCCCACCAGGCCCGCGTTGCGGATCAGGTGCGTGCTGCCGTCGCCGATCTTGCCCGAGTATACGAAGCGCACCCCGGCCGGGTTGCCGCGGGCGATATGCCCGGCGAAGCACCCCAGCCGCTCGGCGAGGTCGATATACGGCCCGACCTGCCGGTACTGCTCCGGCGTCATGGCGGGCATGTTGACCGCGTTGATGGCCACGCCGTTCTTCAGATACTCGGCGATCTGCTCGGCGATCTTGACGCCCACGATCTCCTGCGCCTCTTCGGTCGACGCCGCGCGATGTGCGGCGTCGCCAGCAGGCTCTCGACGCCCAGCAGCGGCAGGTCCGGCGGCGGGGGGCTCCGGCTTGAACACATCCAGTGCGGCGCCGGCCACCTTGCCCGACTCCATGGCTTCGGTGAGCGCGTCCTGATCGATCAGTCTCGCCGCGGGCGCAGTTGACGATGCGCACGCCCGTCTTCATCTGTGCGAAGGCTTCGCGGGAGATGAGCTTCTGCGTCTCCGGCGTCAGCGCCACGTGCAGCGTGATGTAGTCGCTTTCGGCGTAAAGCGCGTCAGGTCGACCAGTTCGACATCCAGGTCCTTGGCGATCTGCGGGCTGACGTAGGGGTCGTGCGCCAGGATCTGCATCTCGAAGGCGCGCGCGCGCTTCACCACCTCGCGCCCGATGCTGCCCAGCCCGACGACGCCCAGCGTCTTGCCGCGCAATCTCGTTGCCCAGGAACTTCTTCTTCTCCCACTTGCCCGCCTTGGTCGAGGCGCTGGCCTGGGGAATCGAGCGCGCCATCGCCAGCATCAGCGCGATGGTGTGCTCGGCGACCGACGCCGCGTTGCCGCCCGGCGTGTTCATCACCAGACGCCCGCCGCGGTGGCGGCGTTGAGGTCCACGTTGTCGACGCCCACGCCCGCGCGCCCGATCGCGCGCAGCCGCGGCGCCTTGCTCGAGCACTTCCTTGGTGACCTTGACCGCGCTGCGTACCACCAGGGCGTCGGCCTCCGGCAGGCTGTTGAGATACTCCTTTGGGTTGGACACGATGATATTCCAGCCCGGTTGGGACTCGCAGCAGCTCGATGCCCGCCGCGGCCATCGGTTCAGCGATGAGGATGTTCATTGGTGCGTGCGCTCCTAGGGATGGACCGACCGCGCTCCATTGCGGCTGTTCGGCTGCCGGTCCATATAGAATAACAGAGTGATGGCTCTACTCGACCGGGTGCAAAAAGACATGACCGAGGCCATGAAGGCCCGGGCTGAAGACCGCTTGAGCGCGCTCCGCATGATCAAGACCGCGCTCAAGAAACACGAAATCGATTCCATGAAGCCGCTCGACGAGCGGACCGAGCAGCAGGTGCTCAACACGCTGATCAAACAGCGCCGCGAAGCCGCCGAGATGTTCCGCAAGGGCGGCCGTCCCGAGCAGGCCGACAAGGAAGAGGCCGAGCTGCGCCTCATCGAATCCTATATGCCGGCCATGGCCACCGAGAGGAGATCGAGGCCGCCATCGCCGCCGCGCTGGCCGAGACCGGCGTCACCTCCGCCAAGCAGATGGGCGTGGTGATGAAAGCGGTCGCAGGCCGCCCTGGCCGGCAAGCGCGCCGACGGCAAAGTCCTTAGCGACAAGGTGCGGGCGCGACTCGGCTGACGTGGCGCAGGCACTACTGCGTGCCGCGTCCGCTCGTGGGGACGCTTGCCGGCGAGGGCCGCCCCCTCCACCCGCCCAAGCTGCCTGCGGTCTAATATAGGTTTGGTCAGGAGGTTCCATGCGCATCCTTAAAGGACTCGCCGCTTTCTTTCTGCTCGCCGGCCTTGTGCCGTCCCAGCAGACGCCCGACAGCGGGATTGACCGCTCCTATCTCGATCCCGCCTGCAAGCCGTGTGACGACTTCTGGCGTTATGCCGATGGCGGATGGCTCGACAAGAACCCCATCCCCGCCCGCTTTCCCTCCTGGGGCGCCTTTCCGATGCTGGCCCAGCAGAACCGGGAGCGCCTGCGCACCATTCTCGACGCCGCCGCCGCCGACACCTCCGCCAAGCCCGGCAGCAACCAGCAGAAGATCGGGGACCTGTACGCGAGCTGCCTGGCTACGGATTCCATCGATGAGCTGGGTTACCGGCCGCTTCAGCCCGACCTCGACCGCGTGGCCGCCATTCGCTCCGCCGCGGACCTCAAGGCGGCATCGCGGCCTTGCAGCGCGTAGGCCGAATCGGCCCGTTCGGCCTCGGCGCGACGCAGGACTACAAGAACTCCAAGGAGACCATCGCCGCCCTGTACGCTGGCGGCCTGTCGCTGCCGGACCGCGACTACTACTTCAAGGACGACGAGCGATCCAAGACGATCCGCGACGAGTTCCTGAAGCACGTCGCCAAGATGCTCGAACTGGCCGGCGACACGCCGGAGGCCGCCGCGCGAGGCCGGCACGGTGATGTCGTTCGAGACCGCGCTGGCCAGGCGACCATGACGCGGGTCCAGCGCCGCGATCCCTACGCCACTTATCACCGCATGAGCGTGGCGGAGATGGGTAACTGGCCCCCAACTACGACTGGAAGAAGCTGCTCGGCGAGTTCCATCTTCCCAAGTCCACGCCGGTCGATGTCTCCGAGCCGGAGTTCATCAAGGTGGTCGGCCGCCAACTGAAGACGGCGCCGCTGGCGGACTGGAAGACCTGGCTGCGCTGGCGCCTGTTCGATGACGCCGCCTCCGATCTCTCCAAGCCCTTTCGCGACGAGGATTTCCACTTCAACAAGACGGTGCTGAGCGGCGTCCAAGAGCAGCAGCCGCGCTGGGAGACCTGCGCCACCGATGTCGACCGCGAGCTGGGCGAAGCGCTGGGCCAGCTCTTCGTCGAGAAATACTTTCCTCCCGAAAGCAAGCGTCGGATGCAAGAGCTGGTCGCCAATCTGCGCGCCACGCTGGGCGAATCGCTCGACCGGGCGGACTGGCTGGCGCCCGAAACCCGCAAGAACGCCGCCGCCAAGCTCGAGGCTTTCTACGCCAAGATCGGTTACCCCGACAAGTGGCGCGGCTACTCCGGCGTGACCATCGACCGCAAGACCTACTTCGAGAACATGCGAGCTGCCTCGCTCAACAATGATCTCTACCGCTTGTCCAAGATCGGTCAAGCCGCTGGACCGCAACGACTGGGGCATGACGCCGCCCACCGTCAACGCCTACTACAGCCCCCCGCGCAACGAGATCGTGTTCCCGGCCGGCATTCTCCAGTTCCCCTTCTTTAGCCCCGGCGCCGACGACTCGGTGAACTACGGCGCCATAGGAGCGGTGATCGGCCACGAGATGGGCCACGGCTTCGACGACCAGGGCTCCAAGTTCGACGCCCTTGGGAACCTGACCTCCTGGTGGACGCCCGACGATCGCAAGAAGTTCGAAGAGCGGGCCGCCTGCGTCTCCGACCAGTTCGACAGCATCGACGTCGGCGGCGGGCTGCACCACAAGGGTAGGCTCGTGCTGGGCGAAGCGATGGGCGATCTGGGCGGCCTCACACTCGCTTACCGCGCCTACCATCGCTCGCTGGCGGGCAAGGAAGCGCCCGTGATCGACGGCTTCACCGGCGACCAGCGCTTCTTCCTGGCCTTCGCGCGCGTGTGGGCGATACAGTATCGTCCCGAGGCGGCCCGCTTGCAGCTCGACACCAACCCGCACCCGCTGCCCAAGTACCGCTGCAACGCGACGCTCCAGAACATGCCCGAGTTCCACCAGGCCTTCGGCTGCAAGTTGGGCGATGCCATGGTCCGCCCGGAGGACAAGCGCTGCAAACTCTGGTAGGGGGACTGTAATCGATTCATGCGCGCGATCCTGTGGGCGGGAACCGGCTTTCAACTCCCCGTCAGCGCGGTGGCATACGAGCGCGCCCAGCGGATGGAAACGCGAGAGGAAATGGAGGAGCGGGACTGTCGCAAGTTCCAGAGCGAATCGACCGTCAAGTTCGACGAGCGGCAGCGGCCCTTACCTGCGCCCCCGATAGCTGAATCCCGACTCCACCACCCGCCCGGCGCCGTCCACGAGCGCGCGCGCCACGAAGCCGGTGCGTTCGGGCGTGCCGAAGCGTAGGTCCATCACCTCCACCAGGATGCCGTTCTCGGGCTGCTCCACGGCGGTGAACCGCCAGTACGGATACTGGGAGAAATCCAGGAAGGCCCGGAAGGCGTCGGTCTTGCGCGCGGCCTCCGCGGCCGCCGTCTGGCGGGCGTCCGGTTCCGGCTTGTAGAATACGCGCCCTGACGTAGGATCGAACTCGTCCAGCAGGTTGACGTCAAAAACCGAGTAGAACGGCCCGGTCTCCACCAACCCCTGCCAGCGGAGCGGGTTGAGCGGCCCGGGCAGCGCCTCGACGCGCACCGGTTCGAGGCCGCCGTAGAGCCGCGCGTTCAGCACCGCCAGCGCCCGCTCGCGGAACATGTAGCGGCCGGCGCCGCAAAGCGCCAGGAAGCACAGCGCCGTAATCGCCCACCCGCGGCCGCTTCCCGGCCGGGCGCCGATCTCCGAACTAACCAGCCGCGAGAACCACGGCGCCACGGCCGCCAGCAGCAGCATCCCGAGAATCCAGAAATCCGTCAGGCTCGAAACGCTCAGCGCGTACCACTTGCCCGAAAACGGCAGGAAAAACCGTATCCCGTAGGCGTTCATCCAATCGAGCAGAGGATGCGAAGCGGCGCCGACGAGCGCCACCCCATAAGTGAGCTTCCAGTCGAAGGCCTTGCGCGCGAACGGCCGCACCACGAGCACCGCCAGCAGGGCCATCAAGGGAATCGTGAGGAAGGCGTGCGTGATGTGGCGGTGATAGTGCAGATAGTTGACCGCACCCCACGGCGCGGTGACGATGTCACAATCCGGAGCGTTCGCGGCCAGCATCAGCACCGGCGTCGCGTAGGCGCTGTACCGGTTCAAACCAGCCCGGCTCAGCGCCAGCCCGGTCAGCGTGTGCGTGATGGGGTCCATGGGGTCAAGCCCGCTTGGCGTAATCGGGAGGGACCAGTAGCGTCAGCGCGGCAGGCTCCAGTTCGACGGTTGCGGGCAGCCGTCCGGCGTACTCGCCATCCACCTGCACGTAGACACGCCGGTCCGCCGGCCCGCAGAATCGCACGCTTCGCGCCCGCACGAAGGACATCCCTTTCACGTTGGCCGTCCTGCCCGTCAGCACCGCGGCCAGATACTTCAAATAGTAGCGGAGAACCGAGCCGCCCTCGAACAACACCGTTTCGAACTCTTGCTTGGGCAGCGACACCCGCCGGGCGATCCGCAGATAGCCGGCGTAGTTCTGCACCCGGCTCGCGAGCGCGAACGAGCAGGTGAAGGACTCGCCGTTCGCTTCCACTTGAAACTCGTCCAGCTTTCGCAGGAGCTCGCGGAACGAGCCGGTCCAGTACGCCAGTTGCCCCAGCTTGGCCTTGAGCGGCAGGTTCAGGTGGTAGACGATGTGGGCGTCGAAACCCACGCCCGCCATCAGCATGAAATACCGCGGCTCGGGTTCGGACTCGCAGCGGAGCACTCCCAGCGGAATCCGCACCGGCACGCACTCGCTGAGCCGCCGCGCCGCTTTAATGGCGCTCACCCCCAGACCGAGCTCGCGCGAAAGGACGTTCGCCGTGCCGCCCGGGATCACGGCCAGCGGCACGGCGGTGTGGGCCACCCCGGGAAGCAGCTCGTTCAGCGTTCCGTCTCCGCCCAGCGCCAGGATCAGGTCCGCGCCCTGCTCGATGCGCCGGCGCGCGATCCCTCCCGCCGAGCCCGGCCCTTCGGTCTCGATCACGGAAACCCCGTGCCCGGCGGCGGCCAGCGCCTCCGCCACGTGGCGCGGCAGGCTCCGACGCCAGCGCATGGCCCCGGCGCTCGGATTCCAGATCAGGCTGATGTTTCGGTAGTTGGTTATGGCGAGACCCTTTGAAACTGTTCATTATAGTAGACAGCGCATGGCTCACGACGGACAAATGATTCCCGGCGCCGGTCCCGAGGCCGAAATCGAGTCTCTCCGCGAGACCCTGCGGCATCACGAGTACCTCTATTACGTGCTCGACCGCCCCGAGATTTCCGACCCCGAGTACGATCGTCTGCTGCAGCGGCTCAAGGACCTGGAGGCAGCGCATCCCGAGCTGGTCGCGCCCGATTCGCCCACCCAACGCGTGGGCGGCAAGCCGCGCGAGGGCTTCGTCAAGGTGCGTCACTCCTCCGCCATGCTGAGCCTCGACAACGTGTTCAACGAAGGCGAGTTGCGCGACTTCGACCGCCGTGTGCGCCAACTCCTGGGCTCCGCTCCGTATCGCTATGTGGCCGAACTGAAGCTCGATGGCCTCTCCATGGCGGTCCAGTACGTGGGCGGCGCCTTACGCCAGGCGGTGACCCGCGGCGACGGCCTGGTGGGGGAGGAAGTCACGGAGAACGCCCGCACCATCCGCTCGCTTCCCCTGCGCATCGAGACCGATCTCGCGCAACTCGAAACCCGCGGCGAAGTCATGATGAACCGCAAGGCCTTCGACCGGCTCAACGCCGACCGGGATCAGCTCGGCCTTTCCCGCTTCGCCAACCCGCGCAACGCGGCGGCCGGCTCGATTCGGGTTCTCGAACCCCACATCACCGCCGCCCGCCGTCTCGAATACTTCGCCTATTTCCTGCTCGCCGGCGGCCAGTTCTACTACGACAGCCACTGGGAGTCGCTCGAAGCCCTCGTGAAGATGGGCTTCAAGGTCAACCCGCACCGCCGTCTGTGCGCGGACGTGGAGGAGTTGATCGGCTTCTACGGCGAGTGGGAGGCCAAGCGCGACTCGCTGCCCTACGAGATCGACGGCGTGGTCGCCAAAGTCGACTCGGTGACCCAGCAGGGCGAGCTGGGCTGGACCGCCCGGGCGCCGCGCTGGGCCATCGCCTTCAAGTACGCGGCGCGTCAGGCCGAGACCGTGGTCGAGAACATTGACGTTCAGGTGGGCCGCACGGGCGCCCTCACGCCCGTCGCCCATCTGACGCCCGTCGAGGTGAGCGGCGTGACGGTCTCGCGGGCCACGCTGCACAACGAGGACGAAATCGAACGGCTGGGGCTGGAGATCGGCGATTCGGTCCTGATCGAGCGCAGCGGCGACGTCATTCCCAAGGTGGTCCGCGTAACCTCTCACGGGTCCGGCCGGCGGCCGTTCCGCATGCCGGCGCAATGCCCTGTGTGCGGCGGCAAGGTGGTGCGCGAGGAGGGAGAAGTCGCCAGCCGCTGCATCAACACCGATTGCCCCGCGCGCCTGAAGGAATCCATTCTGCACTTCGCCTCCCGCGGCGTGATGGATATCGACGGCATGGGCGAGGTGCTGGTCAATCAGCTCGTCGACCGCGGCGTGGTGAAAAGCGTGGTGGAGATCTACGGCCTGAGCGTGGACCGGTTGATGGGACTGGAGCGGATGGGCAAGAAGTCGGCCGAGAAGCTGCTGGCCAACATCGACCGGTCGCACCAGTTGCCGCTGCCTCGCGTCCTGACCGCGCTCGGCATCCGTTTCGTGGGGGAGCGCACGGCCCAGCTTCTGGCCGAGCATTTCGGCAGCCTGGACAACATCGCCGCGGCCAGCCGCGAGGAGCTCGAAGCCACCGAGGAAGTGGGGCCCAAAGTCGCCGAGAGCATCTACCAGTTCTTCCGCGAAGAGCGCAATCGCAGGCTGGTTCAGGCGCTGCGCGAGGCCGGGCTGCAATTCGAGTATCGCCAGAGGCGCAAGAGCGCGGGCCCGCTCGAAGGCCTCACCTTTGTGCTCACGGGCACGCTGCCGAATCTCGCCCGAGAAGAGGCGGCCCTGCGGATCGCTTCGGCCGGAGGCAAGGTGACGGATGCGGTAAGCCGCAAGACCAGTTACGTGGTCGCGGGCGACAAGGCCGGCTCCAAGCTCAACAAAGCCCGCAAGCTTGGCGTCGAGGTCATCGACGAAGCGGCGTTCCTGAAGATGCTCGGCAGCCTGCCTTGACGGTCCGGCTTGGGCTTGGCGGCCGGAGCCGGCAGGTCTTCCATCCCTGTGCGTCCGTTTGCATCCGGCGCCCGGCTGGAAGCCGGCCAAGCGAAGGGCGGTCAGCTCAGCCAAGTCCCCGTCTTGCCACGGGCGCGGTCGTATTTCATCTTTCCATCGGGCGCGACTTCGGCAGTACAGGAAGGAGCCGTTTCTTCGCCGGTCTGTTTCCCTAGTGTGCCGCGGCGACGATTTCGAGGAGCTCGATCTCGAAGATGAGCGTGGCGCCGCCCGGAATCGCCGGCGGATGACCATGGTCACCGTAGGCGATATCGGCCGGACAGGTCAGGACGGCTTTGCCGCCAACCTTCATTTTCTGGACTCCCTCGGTCCAGCATTTGATCACGCCGTTGAGGGCGAACTGCGCGGGCTCGTTGCGGCGATAGGAGCTGTCAAATTCGGTCCCGTTGACGAGCGTACCTTTGTAGTTGACCTTGACCGTGTCGGTAGGGAGGGGCGAAGCGCCGGCGCCGGCCTTCACCTCGCGATAAATCAGACCCGAGGCGGTCTTCACCGCACCCGGCTCGGCCGCCGCCTTGTCAAGGTAAGCCGCCCCGGCGGCCTTCTCGCGCTCCGCCGCCCGGGCGCCTCGTGTCTGCGCGAGGGTCTTGAACTTGGGACCCCAGGTGTTGAGGTCGGCTGCGGGCTTGCCTGCCGCGGCATCCGCAAAGCCTCTCTTGACGAGCTCGACCTCGGCCGGGCTGAGTTCGAACGTTGCGAGCGACTGGTACATATAGAGCCCGAGCGAGTAGATGGTCTTCTCATCGTCGGTGTTCAGCACAGGGGCGGGGGGCGTCGAGGCCGCAGCCCTGGGCGTGGGCGCAGGGGCGGGCTTCGACACCGCAGCCTTAGGCGTTGCCTGAGGCGCCGGTTTAGGAGCCTGCGCGAACAGGAGTGCCGGTAGGACGAACAGGAATAGCCGCATGTCTTCAAGGTAGCATCGTTTGGCCTGAGGGGCCCGTCCACACGCTGACCCGAGATGAGCCTGAAAACGCGGGCAGTCGGCTTCGGTTGGGCATTCTGCAAGGGAAGGCGAGTGCGGATGCGGAATGCGCAGTTCCTGGGACCGGAAGCGATCGGCGCGTTTCGGGACGCCAGCCAGGGGATCGAGTTCGCCGGCCAGAGCGAAGCCGGTCACAGATCGCGTCCGATCCGGCAAACCCGCCGGACCCTAAAGCTGAAGCCGCGAACCGGCCCGGCGGCGTCGGTTTGGCCGCGCGGCGTTCGCTCTTGTGTTGCGCCCCGCTTTTGAGGTATTTTCTCGACTAGTGGCGAGAATAGTCCCAGCGGTCCTGTCGCTTTTTGTTCTCGCTTCGCTGGCGCGCGGCCAGGATTTCAGCGGAAACTGGAGGCTGAAGTCCCAGCACGCCGAAGCCGGGACGCTACCCGAGCCGGCGGCGGCCGTGATCGAGATTGAACAGCGCGGCCAATCGATCCGATGCGCCGCCGGATCGGCGCGCTGGTCCTTCACCACCGACGGCAAGGAAGTCCGCTCCAGTATCGGGCGGCGGTCGCTCAACACCGTCGCAAAGTGGGAAGGTTCGGCGCTGCTGATCAACACGATTGTGAACGATCCGGGCCGGAACTACACGCAGATGGACCGCTGGACGGTCTCCCGGGACCGCCGGGTGCTAACGGTCACGCGGGAGATTGCGGGCCGCAGCGTCGAAGCGACCCTCGTATACGAAAGGGCGGACGCTCCGGCCGAGGCCGCCCCCGCGACGGTCGGGACGGCTGCGGAGCCGACCAAGCCGGCCGAGTACACCGTCGATGCCGGGACGCACATCCCGCTCCTCATGGTCAACTCCGTGAGCACGAAGCACTCCTCGGAGGGAGACCGGATCTACCTGCGCACCGCGTACCCGATCCTGACAAGGGGCGTGGTGGTGATCCCGCCGGGCAGCTACGTGGCCGGCACCCTGACCTTCGTCAAGCCGCCGGGGCGGGTGACGGGCCGCGGCGAGCTCTACATCCGGTTCGATTCGCTCACGCTTCCCAACGGCGTCACGCGCGATTTCCGGGCGCGGGTGGACGGGGTCGACGCCGCAACCCGTGGCCACGTCGATCGGGACGAGGGCTCCGTCAAGGGCGAGGGCGGCAAGGCGGCAGACGCCGGGACGGTGACCAAGACAACGGCGGCGGGGGCTTCGGTGGGAAGCATCGCGGGGGCTGCCGCCGGACACGCGGGGATGGGGCTCGGCGTTGGCGCCGCGGCGGGCGCGGCGGCCGGACTGGCGGGCGTGCTGCTCTCGCGCGGGCCCGACACCGTCCTGGCCCAAGGCAGTAGCGTGGAGATGGTCCTTGACCACCCGCTGAGCTTCGCCGCCGACGAGATTCCGAACCTCCCCCGCCGCGCTCGGTGAAGCCGCATCTGCGGCAACGGTTCGGGGCGGACACGAGGGCCGATGGCTGATGGCCGACGGCCAGCTCCGTGGTACTGCGGGTACGGTCTAGTACTCAACTTCCCGATTGCCAGGGTGCGGCGTTCCGGCGATAATGAAGGTGTCTCCGGTGTCGGTTCTTTATGCTGAGCGCGGTTCGGGAGCTATCCTAAATGAAACGCGTTGGTTCTGACGAGCCGTTGCGCTGTTCCTTCTGCCATAAAAGCCAGGATGTTGTTGGAAAGCTGATCTCTTCCCCAAGCGATTACCCGAGGGCCTACATCTGCGACGAGTGCATTGCCGTCTGCAATTCGATCCTCGAAGACGACCGGCACGATTCGCCTTACGCAGCCCCGCACAAGCTCCCTAAGCCATTGGAACTTAAGGAGTATTTGGATCAGTATGTGATCGGGCAAGACGCCACGAAGAAGAAGCTCGCCGTGGCGGTCTACAACCACTACAAACGCATCCACATGAACAAGCAGCGCAGTGGGGATGTGGAAGTGGCGAAGTCCAACATCGTGCTGATGGGTCCCACAGGCTCAGGGAAGACGTTGCTGGCGCAGACTCTGGCCAGAATCCTGGACGTACCGTTCGCGATCGTGGACGCCACCACCCTGACCGAGGCGGGCTATGTGGGCGAAGATGTCGAGAATATAATCCTGCGCCTGCTCCAGAACGCCGACTGGGACGTGCAACGCTGCCAGACGGGCATCATCTACATCGACGAGATCGACAAGATCAGCCGCAAAGATGAGAACCCCTCCATCACTCGCGATGTCTCGGGGGAGGGCGTCCAGCAGGCGCTGCTGAAGATCCTGGAGGGCACGATCGCCAACGTCCCGCCACAGGGCGGCCGCAAGCACCCGCACCAGGAGTTCACGCCGGTGGACACGACGAACATCCTGTTCATCTGCGGTGGCGCCTTTGTGGGCCTGGAGAAGATCATCGCCCGGCGGGTGGGCAAGAAGTCGATGGGTTTCCTGGCGGCGGAAGCCGATGGCAACAAGCCGTTCGTGGCCAATTCCGGCAAGCGCGATATCGACCTGCTGGGGCGGATCCAGCCGGTCGATTTGATCAAGTTCGGCTTTATTCCGGAGTTCATCGGGCGCCTGCCCGTAGTCGGCATCCTGGAGGACCTGGACAAGTCGGCCCTGATGCAGATCCTCACCAAGCCGAAGAACGCCATTGTGAAGCAGTACCAGCGGTTGTTCGAATTCGAAAATGTTAGACTGAAGTTTAGCGACGACGCGCTGGAGGCCATCGCGGAGCTGGCGATGGAGCGCAAGGTGGGGGCGCGGGGCCTGCGCATGATCCTGGAAGATCTGATGCTGGACCTGATGTACTATCTCCCGTCATACAAGAAGGTCCGGGAGTTTCTGGTGACCAAGGAGATGGTGATGACCCAGAAGATCAGTCTGGCATTGCTGGAGAAGGCCGGGTAGGGAGTTCCTGGGGCGCCGTATTCTCCTCCGCATGTTCACGTTCGCGGTCCCGTGTGGGGCCGTGGCTCTAGAGAGTTCATCCCAACAGGCGTGAGGCGCGAGCTGGGCTGGTTTGCCGGCCGACGCGTGAGAGACTGAAATGCTTACATCCAAAGAAAAGTCGGATACGCGGCGTCTCCCGATGATGCCGGTGCGTGACGTGGTCATCTTCCCGCACATGATGACCCCGTTCGTGGTGGGGCGAGAGTCGAGCGTGCGCGCGCTCGAGGAGGCGCTGGGCGGGGACAAGAAGATCTTTCTGGCCACGCAGCACGACGCCTCGATCGACGAGCCGCGCCCGGAGGAGATCTATAGCGTCGGGACCATCGTCAGCATTGTGCAGAGCCTGCGCCTGCCGGACGGCAACATCAAGGTCCTGGTGGAAGGCATCGAGCGCGGCAAGATCGTCTCGGTGAGCGACGACGAGGGCTTCTTCCGCGCCGTGGTCAAAGTGGCGCACTTCAAAGTAGAGGCGGGGCCGCAACTGGAAGGCCTGGTCTCGCGCGTCACCACGCTCTTCGAGCAATACATCAAGCTTAGCCAGAACCTGAACTACGAGACCATGATCGCCGCCATCCGGGTGGACGATCCCGGCAAGCTGGCCGACACCATCGGCGCCAACCTGCAGCTCACCATCGAGGAGAAGCAGGAATTACTCGAGATCTTCGATCCCATCGACCGGCTCACGCGCGTCGCCGAGATGCTGGATATCGAGATCGAGAAGCTCAACGTCGATCGCACCATCCAGGGCCGCGTGAAACGCCAGATGGAGCGGGCGCAGAAGGAGTATTACCTCAACGAGAAGATCAAGGCCATCCAGAAGGAGTTGGGGCGCGGCGAGAAGAGCGAGATCGACGAGCTGAAGAAGAAGATCGAGAGCGCGGGGATGACCAAGGACGCCCTCGAGAAGGCCATGGCGGAACTGAAGCGGCTGGAGAACATGCCGCCGATGTCGGCCGAGTCCACGGTCTCGCGGAACTACCTGGAGTGGCTGCTGGCGGTGCCCTGGAAGCAGAAGTCGAAAGAGATCCGCGACCTGAAGTTCGCCGAGGGGGTGCTGGAATCCGACCACTACGGCCTGGAGAAGATCAAGGAGCGGATCCTCGAGTTCCTGGCCGTGCGGCGGCTGGTGAAGAACCCGCGCGGCTCGATCCTGTGCTTTGTGGGCGCGCCGGGCGTGGGCAAGACGTCGCTGGGCATGTCGGTCGCCAAGGCCACCGGGCGCAAGTTCATCCGGCTGTCGCTGGGCGGGGTGCGCGACGAGGCCGAGATCCGGGGCCACCGGCGCACCTACATCGGCGCGCTGCCGGGCCAGATCATCCAGATGATGCGCAAGGCGGGGACGCGGAACCCGGTGTTCATGCTGGACGAAGTGGACAAGATGTCGATGGACTTCCGGGGCGATCCCTCGGCGGCGCTTCTGGAGGTGCTGGATCCGGAGCAGAACTTCATGTTCATGGATCACTACCTGGACGTGGAGTACGATCTGAGCCAGGTGTTCTTCATCGCCACTGCGAATGTGCTCCACACCGTCCCGCCGGCCTTGCAGGATCGCATGGAAGTGATACGGCTTTCCGGCTACACGGAACTGGAGAAACTGGAGATCGCGAAGCGGTTCCTGGTAAAGAAACAGATGAAGGAGACCGGCCTGTCGGACAAGCTGGTCGAGTTCAGCGACGAGGGCCTGATGACCCTGGTCCAGTACTACACGCGGGAAGCGGGGGTCCGCAACCTGGAGCGCGAGATCGGCAACATCTGCCGCAAAGTGGCGCGGCGGACGGTGAACGCGATGGGCACCGGCCCGGACGGTCAGGAGGCGCAGCCTCAGCCGGACCGCGCCGTGATCAGCGCAGCTTTGGTGCCGGAGTATCTGGGCCCCCTGAAGTTCCGCGATACGGAAGCCGATAGATCGAATGAGATCGGGGCGGCGATAGGGCTGGCGTGGACCGAGGTGGGGGGGCAGATCCTGACCACGGAAGCCACGATCATGGACGGCAAGGGAAAACTGACCACCACGGGGAAGTTGGGCGACGTGATGCAGGAGTCCGCGCAGGCGGCCATGAGCTACACCCGGTCTCGCGCGCACCAATTGGGTTTGCCGCGCGATTTCTACCGCAACCTGGACATTCACGTGCACGTCCCTGAGGGTGCCATCCCCAAGGACGGTCCTTCGGCCGGCATCACGCTGGCGACGGCGATCATCAGCGCCCTGACCCGGATTCCGGTGCGCTGCGATATAGCGATGACGGGCGAGATCACGCTGCGAGGCCGCGTGTTGCCCATCGGTGGGCTCAAGGAGAAGCTGTTGGCGGCGCGGCGGCACGGCATTCGGGAGGCGATTGTCCCAAGGGATAACGAGAAAGATCTCCCCGACATTCCGGAGGCCATTCGCGGGGAGATGAAGCTGCACTTCGTCGAATCGATGGACGAGGTGCTTAAAATCGCCCTGGAGCGGGAGATCGTTGCGTTGCCCCTGCCAGCCGCTGGAGCGGTGGAGCAGATGGCCGCGCAGCCGAGCGAAGAGAAGCTGCACTGACCTAGCGGTCAGCCATCGGCCGTCAGGAACGGCGCCGTGAGAGCGCCAGCGGTGCGGTCAGGGCCGCTAGGGCGGTCAGCCGGCAACGTCCGCAGCCGCGCGGTGGAGGCGGGAGTGGTCTGGGGCTGAGGGCTGACGGCGCCGAACGGCCAATGAACGCGCAGTATATAATTGGAGCAGCCCGCCGGGAGCAGTTTCCCCCCGAGGAACTACCTGAAGTTGCGTTTCTCGGACGGAGTAATGTGGGCAAGTCCAGCCTGCTGAACTGCCTGCTTGGAGGCAGGCAACTGGCAAACACCAGCAAGAAGCCCGGTTCGACGAGATTGATTCACTTCTATCGCGTGAACGGAGAATTCTGTTTCGTAGATCTTCCCGGCTACGGTTACGCCCGCGTTCCCCAGCAGACGAGCGCGGGCTGGAAGCAGTTGGTGGAGGATTACCTGCTCGACCGGAAGAACCTGGCGCTGGCGATCCTGCTGGTGGATCTCAGGCGCGGGTGGATGGAGAAGGACCTGGAGCTCAAGCGCTGGCTGGAGTTCCACAACCGGCGGCACCTGGTTGTCGCCACGAAGACGGACAAGCTGAACCAATCGGAGCAGATTCGCGGCCTCGAAACCCTGAGGCGCCAAATGGGCGCGGAAGGGCCCATGCCGTTCTCGGCCGTGACCGGCCGGGGAGTAAGGGAGATTTGGCAAGCCATATGGACAACCCAGAACAAAACATAAACCCAACCCAAACGCAGGAGGAAAAGCCCCAGGCGCAAACGCAGACGCCCCCCGCCGCCGCCCCTCCGCAAGCGGGTGCCCGCAAAGGGCGTAGTACGGGACAGGGCGCAAACGCCCCGCCCCAAAAGAACGGCTCGACAACGGCGGCGACCACGCTGGACCTGGTCGCGCTCAAAGACCTGAGCATCCAGCAGCTCAACGCCATCGCCAAAGAGCTCGGGCTGACCGGCGTCTCCGGTCTGCGCAAGCAGGAGGTGATCTTCAAGATCCTGCAGGCGCAGGCGGAGAAGAGCGGGCTCATCTTCTCCGAAGGAGTGCTGGAGTGCCTGCCTGACGGTTTCGGTTTCCTGCGCGCTCCGGAGTACAACTACCTGCCGGGCCCGGACGACGTCTACGTTTCGCCTTCCCAGATCCGCCGCTTCGACTTGCGGACGGGCGATACCATCTCGGGCCAGATCCGTCCGCCTAAAGAGGGCGAGCGCTACTTCGCGCTCATCAAGGTGGACGCCATCAACTTCGAGCCGCCCGAGGAATCGCGGAACAAGATCTTCTTCGACAACCTCACGCCGCTCTATCCCAACGAGCGGGTGAAACTGGAGACGGTCAAGGACAACTACTCGGGCCGCATCATGGACCTGCTGACGCCGCTGGGTAAGGGCCAGCGCGGGCTGATCGTCTCGCCGCCGCGCACCGGCAAGACCATGCTGCTGCAGTCCATCGCCAACTCGATCACGGCCAATCACCCCGAGATCGTGCTGATCGTGCTGCTCATCGACGAGCGGCCGGAGGAAGTGACCGACATGCAGCGCTCGGTGCGCGGCGAGGTCATCAGCTCGACGTTCGACGAACCGGCGGCGCGGCACGTGCAGGTGGCCGAGATGGTGATCGAGAAGGCCAAGCGGCTGGTGGAGCACAAGCGCGACGTGGTGATCCTGCTGGATTCGATCACGCGCCTGGCGCGCGCCTACAACACCATCGTCCCGCCCTCGGGGAAGGTGCTCTCGGGCGGCGTCGACTCGAACGCGCTGCAGCGGCCGAAACGGTTTTTCGGCGCGGCGCGCAACATCGAGGAGGGCGGCTCGCTGACCATCATCGCCACGGCGCTGATCGACACCGGGAGCCGGATGGACGACGTGATCTTCGAGGAGTTCAAGGGCACCGGCAACCAGGAAATCCACCTGGACCGCAAGCTGGTGGACAAGCGCGTCTTCCCGGCCATCGACATCAACAAGAGCGGCACCCGCAAAGAAGAACTGCTGCAGCCGAAGGAAGAGCTGACTCGCGTCTGGGTACTGCGCAAAGTGGTCGCGCCGCTCTCGCAGGTGGAGACCATGGAGCTGCTGCTCGACCGGCTCTCGAAGACGCGCAGCAACGCCGAGTTCCTGAACTCGATGAACGGGTAGGCAGGGCTCAGTCAGGATGGGGCAGGGCGCCGGCAGGGGCGTGCGCATCGCTCTCGCCAGTCGTAGCAACGTCATTCGAGGGCGTAGAGGTAGCCGTTGGTGGCGCCGAAATACACTACCTGGTCGACGACCAGCGGTGACGAGAAGATCACTCCGGCGCTGAACTGCAGATCTGCCGCCACAATGGGCGCTTCGCGCCACGGCGAGTGAAACAGAAGTGGAACGTTGGTTCTCCGCTCAGCGGTGAGCACCCAGTTCGAATTCTTCTTCGCGGTTTCGACGTGGTATTCCCAGAGCAGCTCGCCGGTGCCGACCTCACGGGCCTCAAGCGTTCCGTTCAGGACACCATAGTAGGCGACACCTCCGGCCACCGCGGGCGAGGAGAACACGTAGGCCCGGGTCGGCTGTTGCAGTACCGGCTTGCCCGTCGCCGCGTCGGCGATGTGAAACAGGCTGGAATCCGACGTCGCAAACACTACCTTTCCATTCACCACCGCGGGCGAGACGATCACCCAGCTCCCGTTGTTGAAGAAGCGCCACCTCTCCTTGCCGGTGGCGGCGTCGATGGCGTACAGGTTTGAATCCCGGCAGCCCGTATAGACGACGCCATCCACCACCGCCGGCGAGGACTGGAACCCCACCTGGTTGTGAATCACCGGGTCCTCGCCGCCGTGGAAGCGCCACTTCTCCTTCCCGGTGGCGGCGTCGATGGCGTAGAAGTAGCTGTCCCAACTACCCACGTACAAGGTGCCGGCATCGAACGCCGGCGATGCGTGAATCACATCGCCGGTCGGGAACTTCCAGCGGAGGTCGCCGGTCGCGGCGTCCAGCGCGTACACGTTCCCGTCACCGCTTCCAAAATAGACCGCGCCGAGCGCGACGACCGGGCTCGACAAGAAGACGTCGAACGGGTCGGCGACGGTCTGATTTTTGGGCTGAAAGCCATGGATGCCCTTGGCCTCAAAGCGCCTTTCACCGCCGGTTGAGAACTTCCACCGCACATGCCCGGTCCGTGCCTCGACCGCGTAGAAATGGCCGTCGTAGCTGCCGAAGTAGACCAGCCCGCCCGCCACCGCCGGGGTGCAAGGCACCGGGCCGCGCGTGGCGAACTTCCAGTTCTGGCGCCCCGTCGTTGCGTCGACCGCATAGACGTTCTTGTCGTCGCTGCCGAAGTAGAGAACGCCATCCGACCAGACTGGCGAGGAGACGACCCGGTCGCCAGTGGGGAATCTCCACCTCACTCCGTGCAACTGCCGGGGGCCTGCGCCCGCATAGACGCCGGAGTGAGCGGCATCTCCCCGGAACATCGCCTGTCCGGAACACAGAGCCGCAAATGTCAGACCGATCACGAAGAAGCGCATGGCGGATATCCTCGTCCTCAGTGCTTCGCGCCGCGGTGCAACGTCAAGGCGAATTCAAACGGTCCCTGCTGCCAGGTCCCGCTGATCTCGCCAGCGCGGAACCGGCCGTCGTAGATGACGGAAGCCTCGGGCGCTTCCAGAGTCAGAAGGTCGGATTCCTGCGTCACCATCGCGACGTCCAGGTTCACTTCGCGCCTGCCCTTCAGGAACAGCTTGCCGGTTGCTCGGCCGTCCGCCTGGTTGGACAGCAAGAGCCGGACATGAACGTTGTGGTCGATGGCCATCATGTCGCCCTCCCAATCGCCCTCCAGTTCCTTGGCGACGGACGTGCTTCGTCTCGGCAGTTCCACCTGCGGAGGCCCGGCCGTTTGCAGCGCGAAGGACGCCGCATTCCCGCCCTGCTCGAAGGTGCCGGTGAAGGCGCCATCGGCGGTGAGATTGCCTCTGATCTTGACGCCGCCCAGCACGCCCTTGACGGCGAACGAGACGGCCGAGCCGGCTACGGCAATGTCCGAGAGAGGCGCACCCTTGACGCCGAGGTTTGGGAGAATGGCGGAACCGATCCATTGTCCCTGCGCATCCCGAGCAAGATCGACCACCAGCCTGTACTCCCTGCCCGGGAGCTGAAGCGTCCCATCCCAGCGCGCGGCGGGTTGGGCGGCTGGAGCGCCTTGGGCGAGCACGGCAGCGGCAAACAGAAACGCAGCTCGTTCCACCAGTACCATGGCCAGGCACAGTGCAATCGCTGTGCCAATGGCCCTTGGCCCGCCGACCTGGGTGCGCACCAGACAGGGCAGCGTCGCATCCCCAACGGCTGCGGAGAAGGGGGAGCGCCGCCAGGAGCGGTCCACTGTTCGCTGATGGGACTCCCTGTGCCGGAAATGAACAGAGTGGAAGCTGCGCCACCTGCCGCCGCGGGGCTAACGGAGGGGCTGCGACGCAGTGAATGGCCGGCGCTTCCGTGGCAGGGTTGCCGATCCCTTGCCACTTCGGAGGCTGCACGCCACTCCCGATCGACGTAACGAACCACTCGCTGTCGCGAGGCAGGCCGGAGCCCCCGATGCATGCGGCCGAATCGGGCAGTCCTACTTGACGCTCGGCGCTGGCGGGGGCGGCGTCCCGGCGACCTTGAACGGCACGCTGCGCGTGATCGTGCTGCGGCTCTGGCGGATCGAGATGACGGCCTCGTAGTCTCCCGCCGGGAGCTGGTTGAACTTCATGTCGGCGAGGTAGGGGAACTCGTGCGCGCGCCCGTTCGTCATGTCCGCGATCTTGCCCTCGACGGCCGTTTCCCGCATTTTGGTCTTGAACGGCAGCGCGCCCTGGGACACCACCTGCTCGCCGCGGCGCAGCTCGAGCTTCACGTCGGGCGTGGAGCCGAGAATGTCGGGATACATGATGAAGAACATCTGAATGCCGAATTCCCTTCCGGCGGGGAAGACCGGATCGAGAATCGGCGACAGGGCGTTGCCCTCGTAACTGATGATCTGGTCCGCCTCGTACTTGTCCACGGCGCCGTCGAATTTGCGCACGAAAAACGCGTCGCTGGCATTGAGGCCGGGAGCCCCCACGGCCGGCTTCAGCGGCCCCTGGAACGTGCCGCTGCTCGCCGCCTGCAGATCCTCCACTTTTGCGTCCACGGTGTAAGAGGAGCCTCCGGGGAGGGTAACCTCGCGCACGAAAAAGAGGCTGCCCTGACGCCGCGCATCCAGCCTGCTCTCCTTGCCCTTAATGGCGCTTTCCTTCTGCTGGCTCCAGGCCGCGTGGCCATTCGAGTCGAGAACCGTCGCGGTGACTCTGGCGCGGGCCAGGTAGTTGCCCTTCTCGGTCGCGAACTTGAGCGAGATCAGCGGAACCTCGACCACCACCAGGCCGCGCATGGGCGCGGAAAGTTCGTTGGAGCTGTAAAGGCGCTCGCCCGTGACGGTGTTATTGTCCCCCATTGACGAACTGACCTGGTCCGCGCGTTGCACGACACTCGAGGACATCGAGCCGGTCAGCGAGGTGCGGACGAAGCGCGCGTACACGGGAATCGCAGGCTGGGTATCCAGGACGACCCCTTGGGCGGCGTCCTGCCCGGCCGCCAGCGAGGAACAAGAGAGAAGGACGCCCCCGAAGACGGCCATCGCACGAAAATGACAATAGGCTCTCATAAACGGAATCTCCAATCCGCGTTCATTATCCTTAATGGCGGGAAGTGGCGTCAAGAGGTTACCGGATTAAGAAAAGTACCCCCGCGCGGGGCTCCTACTCGGGTTTCTCGTACCGGATCGCCGAGTCCGCACCGAAGCGCTTGTAGTCCGCGTAGCGGATGTCCATGCGGATGCGCAGCGGGCCTGTGCGGAAATCCAGCGTATCGTCCGCGTACGTGTGGACCGGAAACCGGAAATCTCCATCTACCGGCTCCCAGACCGTGGTGAAGCGCGGGAAGAGGTTCTCGTTCTTCATGCTGCGGATGTCGGGAACGGCCTTACCCACGGTCCTTACGATGGAGTAGTTCTCCTTGCTGGCCCACAGCAGGCCGTCGAACAGCCTCTGGCCCGCCAGGATCTGGTGAGGCCGCACCTGAAGCACGTAGCACTCGACGCCGTCCACTGTTTCCTCGCCTTTGAAGCGCGTCTCGTACGCCCACAACTCTTCGGTCGAGAACAGGAACGGCTGGACTTCGCGGATGTCGCGAAAGTCCTCCTCGGTGAGTTTCAGGCGAACGAGCCGGTCCAGCGGTTTCCCGGCCGGTTTCTCGGTGCGCTCTCCGCCCGGGGAAAAGACCACTTCACGCACTTCGCGGTACTGGCCGGTTTGCGCGCCCATCGGCGAGAGCTCCACGACGGTGACGCTCTGCCGGTAGGTGTACTGCTCGAGAGCGGTCCGCGTCTGGGTGGCCCGCGCCGCAACCCGTTTGGCGAGGCCGGGCGGCGCCTCCTGGCCTGGAGCGAAGGGCGCCAGAAGGGCGGATGCTAAGATGATCCAGATGCTCGCCGCTTGGGTTGCCAACATTCAGAGTATACCCGCGCCGGTCGCCGCAGTCATCGGCGCCGCATTCGTCATTGAAGCCTGCCTGTACGTCCTGCCCATGATCGAGGGCGTGCGCCAGCGTCTCGAGCGGCGGCTGTCCCGGCCCGTCCTGGCGCTCCTGATGACGGCGAGCGCGGCCGTTCCGTACTGCGTGTATGCGCTGCCCACGGGCGTGTTCCGGCCGGCGTCGCTGGCGGGCATTCTAGCGCTGGCCTCGGTGTCGTCCTTCTGGTACCTCTTCTTCCCGCGCCGGCCCGTGATCGACCTGGCCTACATCGCCCTGGTTGGCGCGGTGACCCTGTCCTATCCGTTCGCGCGCATCTACGGCGCGCCCTTAGCGCGACTGCCGATCTTCATCCTGGGCCAACTGATGTGGACGCGCCTGGCCATCGTCGAGTGCCTCTCGATTGGCAATATGCAGATGAACGGCTTCGGGTTGCTGCCGCGTCGCAGGGAATGGGCGGCCGGAGCGCTCAACTTCGTGCTGTTCCTACCGCTCGGGGCGCTGCTCGGCTGGGCCTTGAAGCTCGTTCACTTTCATGCCCCGCGTGGAGACTGGCGCTGGACGGCGCTCCTGGCAGCCGGGACTTTTCTCGGAATGCTGTGGGTGGTGGCGTTGCGCGAGGAGTTCTTCTTCCGGGGCCTGGTGCAGCGCTGGCTGGGCCAATGGCTGAAAAACGACTGGGCGGGATTGGCGGCGGCCTCGGTCCTGTTCGGCCTGCTACATCTTTCCTTCCGTGGGTTTCCGAACTGGCGCTTTGCGATCCTGGCTACCGTCGCCGGAGCCTTCTATGGCCGCGCCTACCTTACGACCCGCAGCGTCCGCGCGGCCATGGTCACCCACGCGCTGGTCAACACGGTGTGGCGGGTTCTCTTCTGGTGATGACACGTAGCGCCTGCGGTCTGATGCTGCTCGCCGCACTGGCGGGCCGGGGCGCCGAGCCGGGGATAGCACTGAGCCGCCTGCAGGGCCCCCTCTATGTGGTGGAAGACTCCTACTACGCCAAAGAAAACTCGATGGTGTACGTGGGCCCCGAGTTCGTGACCGTCATCGGCGCGACGTGGACTCCACAGACCGCCCGCCTGCTGGCGGAAGAGATCCGCAAAGTCACGCCCAAGCCGGTCAGGGAGGTCGTCAATACCAACTATCATCCCGATCGCGCCGGAGGCAACGCGTGGTTCAAGAGCGCCGGCGCGAAGATTATCGCGACGCAGATGACCTACGACCTGCTCAACCGGAACTGGGCGAGCGTGGTGGACTGGACGCGGGCGGCAATTCCCGAGTACCCGCGACTCGAACTCGTCCTGCCCGACGTGGTGTATCCGGGCGACTTTGAACTCCAGAATGGCCGCATTCGGGCCATCTACCTGGGGCCCTCGCACACGCCGGATGGGATTTTCGTCTACTTTCCCCAAGAGAGAGTCCTGTACGGCGGCTGCATTCTCAAAGAGCAGCTTGGCAACCTCGATTTTGCGAACCTGGCCGAGTACCCCCGGACCCTCGATAAGCTCAAGGGACTGGGCCTTCCCATCGCAACGATCGTAGCCGGCCACTGGTCGCCCGTGCACGGTCCCGAATTGATCGACGAGTACCGGAGACTGCTCGACCAGCACTCCGGCCGGCGGCGCTGAGGCATCCTCATTCCGCCAGCCGACGGAACCACTCCAGGCTGCGGCGCGCCGCGATCTCCCAACGGAACTGGCGGGCGCGGACGCGGCCCACGCCGCCTAAGCGCTCCCGCAGTCCGGACGAGGTCAGCAGACGCTCGAGGCCGTCGCGAATCTCCGCCGTGCTGCGCGGGTCCACCAGGAGCGCCGCGTCGCCGGCGATCTCGGGCAGCGAGGAGACGTTCGAGGTGAGCACCGCCGTTCCCGTCGCCATCGCCTGCGCTACCGGTAGACCGAAGCCCTCGTACAGGGAAGGGTAGGCGAGTACCGCCGCGCCGGCGGTGAGGCCCGGCAGGTCCGCCTCGGCGACGTAGCCCAGATAGCGCACGCCTGCGGTCATGCTGCGCACCTTGGACACCGTGTCAGGGTCTGCCCATCCGATCGGCCCTGCGACCACCAGATCGTACTGTTCCCGGGTTGTCGCGCTGAGCTGCCCGAAGGCTTCGATCAGGCCGGGGATGTTCTTGCGCGGTTCCACCGTCCCCACCGAGAGCAGGTAGGGCCGGGCCAGCCGATACCGGGCGCGCACGGCGTGAACCTCCGCGGCCGTCACCCGGAAGAACGTCTCCGGAACGCCCGGATAAACGACTTCGATGCGGCCGGGGTCGAGATCCAGAATCCGGATCGCGTCGCGCCGCGTGCTTTCGGATACCGCCAGTATCCCGTCTGCGCGCTTGACGATGTTCGTGCCGACCCAGCGCGTCACGGCCACGTTAGCCTTGGAATGCAACTCCGGCATCAGCCAGCATGTCATGTCGTGGATGGTAGTGGTGAGCCTCGCACGGCGCGGCGGGTTCCGCCAGTGAGTCGAGGTATGGAAGACATCCAGGCGCGGGAACGCCCACGGCAGCCGCGAGATGTTCAGCCCGTGCAGCGTCGCGAGCCCGGCCGCGGTTCGGAAGAATCCGGTCATCGACCGCTCGTGATCGAGCTTGCCGATGCGTCCAGGGACCGGAAATGCGAGGATCGAGTCCCGCTCTCCGGCCTCGCGCCGGAGGGCGGCCAGCCAGTAATAGGTGTAGCTCTTGACGCCCGCGCTGCGCAGCAAAAGCGCCGTTGCGTCAATTCCGATGCGCATGAGGGAGCCTGGCCGGCTGAATGGCCTGGTTCGTGAAGAGCGTTTTACCGCCGCTTGCCGCCACGGCGTACAGGTTCGAGCGGCCCACCAGCTTCTCCAGGCGTCCTGTTTGAGGGTTCTCGGCGGCCAGGTAGTACCGCTCCGGCCGCGCCCAGATCCCCGAAAGGTCGGCATCCGTGATGAACACCGCGGGCGCGCCGGGGGCGTGGGAACCGTACTCCAGGTTGTTCCTGCGCCCGTTCAGCAGCAGCGCACGCTGGTTGGTGTAGAACACGATCGAGGAGAAGGCGTAATACTCACGGTCCAGAATCAGCTTCCCTTTGGGAGCGTGGAGCAACGCCTCGGCCAGCGGGCGCGAGGAGAGGTAAGGATCGAATGCCACCAGGGCCAGCCGTGCCGCCTGGAAGAACACGACCATCATGAGAGCCAGCGCCAGATAGGCCCGCTCTCCCCGCAGCCTCCAGGCGCCGGCCGCCCCGGCCAGGAAGGCCACGGCCGCGAGCGCCAGGGGCATACGCAAGTAAGCGAAGGCCGCCAGCGTCAGGTCGTTCATGTGCCCCAGCGAGAGCGTGTAGAGGGCCGTGTTGTCCGTTAGCGCCCGCGAGATGTCGCCCGGCGCCGGAACATTCCGCACCGTGACCAGGATGGCGGCCGCCGCCACGCCGGCCACGCCCGCGAGGGCACCCACCATCCGCGTCCCCGTCCGCAACCGTTCCGGGGACGCCTCCATCGCGCAGCCGATCAGGAGCGCGACGGCGGGGTATATCGGCATCGAGTAGTATTCCTGGGTCGTCGAGAAGCTGAAGAAAACCATCACCACGGCGACCCAGAGGAGGGCCATGAGGCGCGTCCGCCCCGCCCGGTCAGCCGGCTTGTAGCCGAGGCGCGCCACCGCGGGCAGGTACGCGCTCCAAGGGAAGAACCACACCAGGTGAAATACCCAAAAATAGAACCGTGGCACAGTGTTGTAGTCTCGCGGATAGCGGGCGTTGAGAAAGCGCAGCACATGTTCATTGATGAAATAGAACCAGAAAAAGCCGCGCCACACTCCCGGTCCGCTGTGCAGCGTGAAATCGAAATACGGAGGATTGCGCAGCGTGGCCAGCACGGGCCACGGCGCCGCGATAGCCAGAAAAACCAGAAAACTGGTGAGCGGATAAAGGCGCCGCCAGGCGCGAAGCGAGAAGATCTGCCGCGTCAGCAGCAAATAGAAGAAGCCCGTCCCGAGGGGGAATACGATTCCGATCAGGCCCTTGAGCAGCACACCC
Source organism: Bryobacterales bacterium (assembly GCA_963710565.1). Taxonomy (GTDB): domain Bacteria; phylum Acidobacteriota; class Terriglobia; order Bryobacterales; family Bryobacteraceae; genus DASWZN01. The sequence goes on from CAVQAN010000007.1 coordinate 464,521, forward strand.
GCCGCCAGGCTCGCCGCCAGCAGGTACGCCCACAACCTGGGCCGCGCTTCGTTCTCGTCGAGCGCTCTCAGGAAACTCCATACCGCCACGGTAATAGCCAGGGTGAGCAGCACGTCGGGAATCACGACGCGCGTGAAAAGAAACAGGCCCACGCAAGTGGCTATAACCAAACCGGCATAGAAGCCCACCTTGGGGGAGAAGGCCCAGCGTCCGAAGCGCACCACGACCCACGCCAGCAGGATCGCCCCCAGCGCCACCGGCAGCCGCGCCACCCAGTCGTGTACGCCGAGGATCAGGTAGCAGACGGCGGTGATCCAGCTCTTCAGCGGCGCCTTTTCAAGGTACGCCACGCCATCCAGGCGCAGAGTGACCCAGTCGCCCGACTGGATCATGTTTCGCGCCAACTGCGCCTTCACGGCATCGACGTCGTCCATCAGCGAGGGAGGACTGAGGATGCCGGTGAGGAAGATCGCGGAAGCGATCAGCAGGACAATCAGTTCGTAGCGCCGCCCCGTGGACAGCGGCTCCGTATCTTGGACCCCCATGTTCGTTCGAAACCCGAGGTTAACACGCACCGCAGCGCGGTGCGCGCGCCGTCGCGTCCTCCTTGTGTCCGCGTGTGCCGCGGCATTGGCGCTCGCGCGAGACGATCGCGCCGTCAAACCCTGACACGCAGAGCGCAGCCGTCGCCGCCATTCAGAGCGGACGTCCGCGCCACGACAAAGGTTACTCCGCGGCCGATCTCGAATACGGCATTCCCTTATCGCAGCAGGCTTCGCCCTCGCGCAGTTCGCCGCGACAACGCTTATGATCGGTGCAGCGGCTGCGGGCTTTACGGGTGTTTTTCCAAGCTACGCGAGACACGTCGGAACCGCCGGACGTTCGCAAGCTATTCCGCTGGCAATCCCCGCTTTACTTGAGCGTTGTTGCTATGCCATAATCGGCGCTCCGCGAGAGCATTCTCGTTGAAAGGGAGAGACAGATGCGATTCCTGCAATTGCCCTCGATAACGGCGCTGATTTGTGTCGTCGGCCCTGTCACGGTGCTTGCCGCCGACCGGAATGACGCCGGGAAACTTTTGAATCGGATGCCGCTTTCTTTCGAGAGGAACGCCGGGCAGGTGGAGGCCGGGTCCGCCGCCTGGGTGGGACGCGCGAACGGCTACCGCGTGGCGCTGGATGCCACGGGAGCGACCATACTGCCCGCGGCGGCGGAACGCGCCGGTGTCGTCCGGATGGAGTTCGTCAGCGCGCATCCGCAGGCCACCGCGAGGCCGCTCGATCCGCTGCCAGGCAAGGCCAACTACCTGGTCGGCCGCGATCCCAAGGGCTGGATTCAGAATCTGGAGACCTACGGCCGGGTCGAATACGACAACGTGTATGAAGGCGTGGACGTGGCCTGGTACGGCAACCAGGGCCAGCTCGAGTACGACTTCCTGGTACGGCCGGGCGCCGACCCGAACCGCATCCGGGTGCGCTTCGAAGGCGCCGAGAAGGTGGCGCTCGAAGCGAACGGCGACGTGCGGATCGAGACCGCGTCCGGCGCCATGAAGTTGCGCCTGCCCGAGGTCTATCAGGAGTTCGCCGGGGAGCGGAAGCGGGTGGCAGGCCGCTACCTGCTGCGGACGGCCAACGAGATCGGCTTCGAGCTGGCGGCCTACGACAAGGCGAAGCCCCTGGTGATCGACCCCACGCTGGTTTACGGGACGTACTTCGGCACCGGGCTCTATACGCCCGCCCTCGCCATCGCCACCAACGCGCAGGGGAATGTGTACCTCGGTGGCTCGGTGGACCAGGCGGGTAGTTTGCCGGTCGTGAACGCGGCTCAAACCGGCGTGTTGGGCTTCCGCAACGCGTTCGTAATCAAGTTCGATCCCACGGGAACGACGGTGCTGTACTCCACCTACGTCGGTGGGTCGAGATACGACTGGCTGTCGGGTCTGACCGTGGACGCCTCCGGTGAAGCGATCGCGACGGGCTCCAGCCTGTCGCCCGATTTCCCACTGGTGAATCCGGTGCAGTCGCACGGCGATGCGACCTACGGGGTGGTCTTCGCCTTCAAGTTGAGCGCGGGCGGGGGCGCGCTCGTGTACTCGACCTATCTCGGCCCCCCGAACTCGTACGGGGTTGCGGCCGCCACGGACGGCGCGGAAAACGCTTACCTTACCGGCAGCACAGCCACGGGATTCACGACGACTCCGGGAGTCTATCAGGGCACCTACGGCGGTGGCGTGTCGGATGCGTTCGTCGTCAAGCTCGGCGCCGGCGGCCAGCTCGCCTACGCCACCTTGTTAGGAGGCGCCAGCGCCGACCGCGGGACGGCGATTGCCGTGGATTCGCAGGGCAACGCGTACGTTGCCGGATCGACCCGTTCGGCGTCCTTTCTCAACAGCCCTCCGGGCGCGCGGGCAGGCAGCGGCGGAGGCGATGACACGTTCATCGCCAAATTGACTCCCGATGCGAGCGCGGTGGCGTGGCTGGCCGTTATGGGCGGGAGCGGAGACGACATACCGGCCGCCCTTGTGCGCGACAGCGCCTCCGGCAACTTGTACGTCGCGGGCGCGACCACCTCTCCGGACCTGCCCACCACGGCCGGGGTGACCCAGGCTTCGTCGAACGGTCCGGAACAGGGGTTTGTCGCCTCGATCGCTCCCGATGGCACGACTTTCCGCTTCGTGACTTACCTGGGCGGCAGGAGGGAGGACACGATCACCGGAATGGCGCTCACCTCCAACGGCCAGCTCCTGGTGACCGGCGGGACCACGTCGAGCAGTTTTCCCATGGCGAACGCCATCCAGACCGCGTTCGGCGGCAGCAACGTCTCGCTGTACAGGAGTGGCGACGCCGGCGCGACGTGGACGGCCAGCGACACCGGCGCGCCGGCCGCGGTCTGGGGACTGTCTCAGGACTCAGCGAACCCGGGGACGATTCTAGCCGCTTCGGGCTCTCAGTTCGCGGTATTCCGCACGACCAATAGCGGGGCTTCGTGGTCGGCGGTGAGCCCGCTGACGCGGCCCATCTGGGACATCGACACCAGGACCGCGCGATTCCTTCGGACTCCAGCCAACCCCCTGGCGGTATACCTCTATTACCCGTATGATTCGGCCGAGGGGGCGGGCGGCGAAGACGAGTCGTTCCCTGCGCTGGGATCGAACGACGGCGGCGCCACCTGGAGGGCGTTGGCGCACCCGCCGGCGTCGCCCGGTAACGGCATCTTCCTGGCTGGAATGGCTGTCAGCACCACGGATGCGAACAAGATCGTAGAGATCGACAGCGGCGGGACAGTCTACCGGTCGACGGACGGCGGTGCGAGCTTCATCCAGGTCCCGAATGCTCCGTGGTTGATGATGCCCTGGGGGACCTCGCCGCTGGCGGCGGGCCCGAACGGCGCCTTATATCTGTATACCTATGCCGGTTTCTACAAGAGCACCGATTTTGGATTGACCTGGTCGTCGCTGTGGGGTGTTCTCTCTGGGACGCCCAGTTCGTTCGCTGCGAGTCCCACCAACCCGTCCATCATCTACGCGCTCCTGAGCGGTCAAGTGGCCAAAAGCACGGACGGGGGCGCGACGTGGCGAATGATGCCGTCGCCAGGCTTCTCAGTTGCGGGGAGTAACATCCTGGAAGTGTCTTCCTCCAATCCCCAAGCTCTCTGCGCTTCAGACGGCGTGCGTGTGTCGGTTTCGACCGACGGTGGGGCCACATGGTCAGCCTCGGCTCCCAGACCGGCTTTCCCGTCGCTGGCCACGGCGATGGCCGTCGATGCTTCGGGCACTCTGTATGCGGCGGGCCCCGTCGACACCAACGTTTTTGCGGCCAAGCTCGGCGCCGACGGCAAGACGGTGGCCTGGTCGACGTTCTACAGTGGCGCCTCGGGCTCCCTTCCGGGCGGCGTGGCCGCGTCTCCTTCCGGCGACGCATGGATCGCGGGGACAACCGGATCGTCCGACCTGCCCGTCACGCCCAACGCTTACAGCACGGGCGCTTACCCAATCGCCCAGGACTGCACCTTCGGATTGTGCGTTCCCGGTGGGTACAGCTCCGGGTTCCTGGCCCGCATCGCCGACGCCACACCCGCCTGCTCCTACACGGCGACACCTTCGTCCGTGGTCGCATACTCCGGCCAGACCATAAGTTTCGTGGTCGCCGCACCGAGCGGCTGCGCCTGGACAGCCGCGCCTTCCGACAGCAGTTGGATCACGGTGACGAGCGGAGGATCGGGCACGGGCGCGGGCACGGTAGGGGTGACGTTGGGCGGCAACGCCACGGGCTCGACGCGCACGGGGACAGTCAACGTGAATGGCCAGCCTTTCACGATCACTCAGGCGGATGCGAGCTGCACTTACCAGGTAACGGGCGACACCACCGTCCCCTTCTCGGGCGGAACCATTCACTTGACCGTCTCCGCAGCGGCGGGTTGTCCCTGGAGCGTGACGCCGCCGAGCCCGGTGGTTTCGGTGGTTTCCGGGGGTTCTGGGACGGGAAATGGAACCGTGACGCTGTCGCTGGCCCCGAACGGAGGAGTGCAGCCGCTAGCGCTGACCCTCCAGGTGGGCAGCGCGCCAGCCACCACCCTGCGTGAGGGGAGTGCGTGCAGCTACTCGGTCACACCGGCCTCGTTCGGTAACGCGGGCGGCTCCGGCACGATGACCGTCACGGCGAGTTTGGCGGCTTGCATCTGGAGCGCGAGCTCCGACGCGTCTTGGCTCGGCGTTTCGGGCAACGGAACAGGCTCGGGCTCGATCACTTATCACGTCGATGCCAACACCGGCGGGACGCGGACTGCTCACGCCATTTTCAGCAATCAGCGATATCCCCCGCCCTTTGAGCAGTTCGCGGTCCCTATCACCCAGACCGTCCTGCCGCTCCAGTTCGTCCCCGTGGCGCCTTGCCGCGTGGCGGACACGCGCAACGCGAACGGACCGTTCGGCGGTCCGGCGCTGGGGGCCGGATCCCCGCGCTCCTTCGCCATTCCCCAGAGCGCTTGCGGCATCCCCAGCACGGCGCAGGCCTATTCGCTCAACGTAACCGTCGTTCCACCTGCCCGGCTCTCTTACCTGACGCTCTGGCCCCATGGCCAGCCCCAGGCCGAAGTCTCGACCTTGAATTCCTGGGACGGTGAAGTGGTGGCCAACGCGGCTATCGTGCCGGCGGGCGCGGGCGGAGCGGTCGACGTCTTCGTCAGCGATACGACCGACGTCATCCTGGACGTCAACGGCTACTTCGACACCCCCAGCCCGACCACGACTGCTTTCTACACCGCCGCGCCGTGCCGCATCGTCGACACGCGGATGTTCCCCGTCAGCACCTTCGGAGCGCCTTCGCTGCCGGAGTATGGGAGCCGGAACTTCCCCATTCCGTACAGCTTCTGCGGGGTTCCTGGCGGGGTCAGCGCTTACTCGTTCAACGTGACCGCGGTGCCGGAAGGCTTCCTGGCGTTTCTGACGGCCTGGCCGACGGGGCAGGAACGGCCGTTTGTTTCGACGCTGAACTCCTGGACCGGGAAAGTGGTGGCCAACGCCGCCATCGTTCCCAACGGGACCAACGACTCGGTATCGATTTACGCTTACAACCCCACCGACGTGATCCTGGACATCAACGGATACTTCGCCGGTGGGGGCAAGCCCGGCGCGCTGTCGTTCTACCCGATCACACCGTGCCGGGTCGTGGACACCCGGAATCCGGACGGTCCCTTCACGGGCCCGATCCTGGAGGCGGGAACGACGCGCTCGTTCGCGATCCCGGCCGGCGGGTGTAACATCCCTGCGACGGCGGCGGCGTATGCGATGAACGTGACGGTGGTGCCGGACGGGCCGCTGTGGTACCTGACGGCGTGGCCCACGGGGGCGCAGCAGCCGGTGGTGTCAACGCTGAACTCGTGGGATGGCTCGGTGGTGGCCAACGCGGCGATCATCCCGGCGGCGGCCGCGGACGGTTCCATCAGCGTGTATGTAGCGGGCCGCACGCACCTGGTACTCGATATCAACGGCTATTTCGCGCCGTGACGCTCGCGCGGGGCCGCCTGACCGCCGACGGCCATTTGCGCCCATCGCCCGCAAGTTGTTAGGATAGAGGTTCCTACCGTTACGCGAGGAGACTTACGTCGATGGCGAGAGTATGCGATGTGTGTGGAAAAGGGCCCCGGTTCGGCCACCGCGTGAGCCACGCGCACAATGTGACCCAGCGGCGCTGGGACGTGAACCTGCAGCCCGTACGCGCCATGATTAACGGCGCGGCCAAGCGCATTCGAGTCTGCACGTCCTGCCTGCGCAGCGGTAAGGTCCAGAAAGCCGCCTGATCCGGCGGCGCGGCCGGGCTTCATCCGGCCCCGAAACTCCGTTTACAATAGTCGGGATGCCAAGCGCCTGGCGCTACGTCCTTTCCGCGCTCGCCGGAGCGCTCGCGGGCCTGGGCACATTCACCTTCGTCTACGCCAAGGGCTATTCGTATTTCAGCAACCGGCCGGAAGCGTGCGCCAACTGCCACGTCATGCGCGAGCAGCTCGACTCCTGGCAGCGCGGCCCGCACCACGCCGCCGCGGTCTGTAACGACTGCCACACGCCCCACGCCCTCGCCCCCAAGTACTTCGTCAAGGCTCGCAACGGCTGGAACCACTCGCTCCATTTCACCCTCCAGGATTTCCCCGAACCCATCCGCATCCATGAATTCAACTCGGAGGTTCTCGAAGCCAACTGCCTGCGCTGCCATGGGGAAATGGCGAGCGAGATGACGGGCCTGCACTGCGTCGCGTGCCACTCCGGCGCGGGCCACGGCCCAAGGAGAGAACGATGAAACCCTCGCGCTGGACCTACGTGCTCCTGAGTGGCGCCGTCGCGGCCGCCACCTTCGTCGTCACGATGCTGCTCGTGAACATCCGGGAGCGGAAGCGGGAGGCGCGCGAGACGCACGTCCAGATCGTCGCGCTGACGGAGAACACGCTCGACCCCGCAGTCTGGGGCCGCGACTTCCCGCGGGAGTTCGACAGCTTCCAGCGCAACACCGAGATGCGCGCCACCAGGTACGGCGGCAGCGTCCCGTTCTCGCACCTGGGGCGCGACCCGCGTCTGAAGCGCATCTTCGCCGGCTACGCCTTCGCGCTCGAATACAACAAAGCGCGCGGCCACGCCTGGTCGCTCATCGACCAGGACAACACGCGCCGCACGCGGGAGCGCCCGCAGCCCGGAAGCTGCCTGCAGTGTCACAGCTCGATTCTGCCGGCCTACCGCAAGGCGGGCAGCGGGGACGTCATGAAGGGCTTCGAGATCGTCTCCTCCATGCCTTTTCAGGAAGCGCGCAAGCTGGTGGATCATCCCATCGGCTGCCTGGAGTGCCACGACCCCGTCACCATGCAACTGCGCGTGACGCGGCCCGCTTTCCTGCGTGGCATCCAGGCGCTCAAGAAGAGCCAGGGCGTCGACAACTACGACCCCAACACCATGGCCACGCGCCAGGAGATGCGCACCTACGTCTGCGCTCAGTGCCATGTCGAGTATTACTTCGCGGGTGAGCACAAGATTGTGACTTACCCCTGGGCGAACGGCCTGCAGGTGGAACAGATCGAAGTCTACTACGACCAGATCGGTTTCAGCGACTGGAAGCACGGGGAGACCGGGGCCGCGGTGCTCAAAGCGCAGCATCCCGAGTTCGAAACGTACAGCCAGGGAGTCCACGCGCGCGCCGGCGTGGCCTGTGCCGATTGCCACATGCCCTTCCTCCGCCAGGGCGCGATGAAGGTGAGCGACCACCACGTGCGCAGCCCGTTCGAGAACCTGGACCGCGCCTGCCTGATCTGCCACCCGGTTCCGGCCGAGGAAATGAAGGCGCGCATCGAGAGCATACAGGACCGCCACGCAGCGTTGCTCTCGCGCGCCGAAGACGCGCTCATCGAGCTTCTCGACCAGGTGAAGACGGCGCGCGCGGCAGGGGCCTCGGACCAGGCGCTGGAGGCTGCGCTCAAGTTCCAGCGCCGGGCGCAGTGGCGCGTGGACTTCGTGAACGCCGAGAACTCGATGGGCTTCCACGCCCCGCAGGAATCGGCGCGCATCCTGGCCGAGGCGATCGACTACGCGCGCCAGGGGCAGATCGTGGCCGCTGCAGCGCGCTGAAACCAGCGGACATGGAGACCACTAGTTCCTCCGAAGCGAAGACGCATCTGTCGGCCCTGGTTGACCGGGTGGCGAAGGGCGAGAAGATAGCGATCACGAGACACGGTGTCCCCTGAATCATGCACGAACCGAGGCGGTTGGCGCGACTGATGCGTGAGTTGACCCTAGATCTAGCTGCTCCTTCGGTCTCGGTTCGTGCATAATTCAGGTTACAGTATCCATAACTACAACTCGGACTCTTTTAACTGGCAAGAACATTCTCGGACTTACAACCCTTTTCTTCGCCGGCAAGAGGATGGCCGCCGCCTCGTTGGGCAGGCCGGCCGGGATCTTCCTTCGGAAACCCGACCGGCTCGACGATCTGCTGGCGTTGCTCCGGAAGGCGATTTCCGCATGAGCGGATGAGTTCCGGAGCAGGCTGGGAGGCAGGCGAAAGCGCCTGCCCCTTGGACCTATGCCGGCACGCTTAAGAGCGTGCTCCGCGCGGCTATTCCTGCCACCACTTCATCAGCGGGACTTGCGAAACCGCCTTGAGTTCGATCAGGATTTCGAGCTCGTGCTGGATCTGCCAGAAGCGAACGAGGCGGCGGGGTGAAAGCGTCGGCGCAAATAGCGCACGATACTTTTCATCCAGTTTCGCTCTCTGCTTCAGTTGGTCGAAGCGACGGTCCATGAGCCGCTGCGCCTCGGCATCGGTCATCTTGTCGTAATTGTCGGCGTAGGACGAGATCAAGGCGACTCGGGCATCGAGGAAGTTGCCGAGTTCCGTCATATAGGCGTCGTAGACCGGCCAGAACTTCGAGGCCTCCTGATCGGTGAACGTCACCATCTTCTGGCGGATGACATCTTTGGCCTGATGTCTAAGGTCCATCTTGAGCAACTGAACGAACTGGTTCAGGTTCGCGTCGTCTTGAGCGAAAACCGGCGCGACGAACAGCACCGCGGCGGCGGCAATCAGCAGTTTCTTCATTTGTCTCTCACCTCACTCCTTGGCTCACTTCGTGGGCCTCGTCGAACCAGTCGGGTGCCTGGCTCCACGGTCACAAGATCGAGAATGAGGGCGGACGGATTCAAGATATTTGCTGGCTCCCGCCTGGGGGCGGACTGCAACGGATCCCTACCGGCGCCGGATGGGCCGGCGAAGGCTCTGCAGCACGACATCCGGTCCCAGGCCATTACTGCCTACCGGGAAGGACCATCCGATCCGACGACCGCTCTGGTCATGTCATCGCTGAACACGATGTTCGACGTCGCGACGACCCGGGAGGCAGCGTTGCTGATGCATCCTCCGGGAGTCGTCTTCGCGCTCCTGGCGCTGCTCCCCCGATCTGTTCGTTGCTGGCTGGATATGACGCCGGTGGGGCGAGGGCATCTCGCAGCCGGCGCCAACACCTGGCCTGCGGTCAACCTGGAGGCAGATGCGTACCTGAATCCTCTAGCCACCATCCAAAGTGCCGCGGGCCTGCTGGCCGAGGAGGACACCTCGGCGGAAGTGCGGCAGGAACTTCTCGGCATCGTATCAAAGGAATGCGCACGTCTCTCCGCCAGTATCGTGGGACTTCTCTATCGTGCCCCCGCGTTGGCACCGCCACAAGTCCGTGAAGGCGATATCACGGCCATCATCCAGGGGGCGGCCAAGGAGGCCGAGTTCGCCCTATGCGGTCGCAACATTCGAGTGCTCCAGGGCAATCTGGATCAGATCCAGCCCCTGATAACCTTCTTGGCGTTAAGCGCGGTCCATCCGGCGCCGGCAGGGGATGAACCGGTCCTGAGTGCCCACCTGGCACGTGAGGGGATCTTTCTGGCCGTGACGCATCGTGGCAGAGGGTCCTTCATCAACTCGGTTGCGATGCGACTCTTCGGTTCGGGCCGGGAGATTGCGGATAGCGGGTCCGCGATCGCCCGCGAGGTCGTCCGTCAGCACGGCGGCACCATGACACGGTCGTTCAACGCTCGCAAAGAGCAGGAGTTTTCACTGTGGCTGCCGTGCGGCGGGACCAGGGAACGGGGCGGCGTTGACGGTATGGCCGATCACACTGGGGGAAACGAAATCCTCGGGACTCCAGCCTGCACCAACGTCTATGTCCGGAACGGTCCGAAGAGTTCGGTTGTGAAGTAGCGCTCCAAGGCAAGGACCATGGCGATTCTGGTCGATCCGCCGGATGCTTCGATGACGGTGTCGCCCGGCTTCACGCGTCCGGCGGCCGGCATTAACGCCATCCTCGGATTCTCCAGCCTCTTGCGCGAGAGCGGCGGCTATCCGGGGACCAGCGCAAGGACCTGGACATCATCAACCGCAGCGGCCGGCAGCTCTTGGGTTTGATCGACGACGTGCTGGACGGGGCCAGGATCGAGGCGGGCCGCGTCACCTTGAAGACGCACCGTGCGACCTGAGAAGCCTGGTGCGCGACGTCGCGGAAACGATGCAGGTGCGTGCCGCGGCGAAAGACCTGCAACTCCTGGTCGATGAATCCGGCGGCTTCCCGCGCTTCGTCCGGACGGATGCCTCGCCCAAGGCGGTGCGGCGGCTGCCCGCTGCCGGGCGGCGCCGTTATCGCAAAGACGCCAACACCGTTCTGGCGCCCAGCAGGTCGGGGCTGATCTGGACGGCCTGGCTGAGCTCGACTTTCGCCTGCGCCCGATCTTTGAGTCCCAGGTATCCCAGACCGGCGAGGTAGTGGGCGTTAGCGCGGGAGGCGCGGCCCGCGACTTCGCCGGCGGTAAGCGCGGGCTGTTTCAACAGGCCCTTGAACAGCGCCTGGGCATTCTCCACTTGACCCAACTTCTCGAAAGCGAGGCCCTGGTAGTACGCTTGTGGGCCGGTGCTGGGCGCCGGCGGCACGGCCGCTCGCTTCCAGAACCCGACAGCTTTCTGTGCTTCGCCGGAGCCCTCATAGGCAACGCCGGTCCAGTAAGCGATCTCGACGTACCGGGGGTTGGCGCCGTCGAAACCGAAGCCTAGAGGCAGGTTGGCCGGAACGGTGGCGGCGGCCTCGAGATCGGCGAGCGCCTCCTGGTAGCGTTGGGCCTGGATCTCCGTTTGGGCGCGCAGAATATGGGCATCGGTCCAATGATCCACCACGTTGAGATTGGCGCCTTCGGCCACCGCGAAGGTGCGGCTGGCCATGGTCCGGATGGCATCTTCGACTTGTCCGGCGGCGATCTCGAGGGCGATGGCACGGTTGAGCGTGTCGTCCCGGCGGGCCACCACGGAAGCGTTCCGCTGGAACAACGGCAGGCGCTTCTCGATCGGGACGCCGGCCTGTTCGTAAAGCTCGTCGAGCTCGGTGAAGTGCAGGGCGTACTTGCGATCGCAGGCGACGGCCCTCTCCAACTCGGCAATGGCCTTGTCGAGGCCGGCGCCCGATGCCTGGTGCATGTAGGCGACAGCCAGGTTGCGATGGGCGATTGCGAACGAGGGGTCGAGAGCGGCCGATGCCTCCCACATCCGGGTGGCTTCCTCCGGCTGCCAGTCGTACAGGACGTTGCCCAGGTAATAACGCGCGCGAGCATCGCCAGGGCCGGCCTCGATCGCCTGGCGAAGCACGTCGATGGCTTCGGTCTGGAACGGAAACACGTAGTCCGGCGGGAGCGACATGGCCTGTCGGTAATACTGGGAGGCCCTCTGCGTTTGGCCCCGCTTCTCCTCGAAATAGCCCAGGTAGTAATAGACCATGGGGTGGACGATCGCCTTGTATATGTTCAGTGAGGACAGGGTGTCGGCGCCGTCCTGCCAGAGTCCCTCGTCGAGATATTCGGCGGCGGTCTCTTGAGCGGTTGCGGGATGAGCGATCATGGCGGCGGTCAGCTTCTGGAAGGCCTCGGAGGTCCTCGACGCCAGGTACGTCTCGGCCATGGCGCGCACATCCAGCGGGTCCAGCGCGTGGGAGGCGGAGGCGAGAACCTGCAACGCCTCCTGGTTACGGCCGAGATGGCGCAACACCGCGGCTTTGAGGTTCTGGGCGCGGAGGTTGAGCGCGTTGGACGTCGATCGAGCGGTTCACAAAATCGAGCGCGGCGGCCATGTCGCCGCGCGAGGTGGCGATCTGCGCGAGCGAATAGTAGCCAGCGGCCTTCCAGGCGTGGCTCCAGGTGGCCTTGTAGAACCAGGTGAACGCTTCGTCGGTTTTGCCTTCGGCCTTGAGGGTTGCGCCGAGGTAATAGATCGGCGTCGGCGTCTTCCGGCGTGGTATAGCGGTCCGTGAGCCGCTCCAGCGCCTTGCGCAGGTACTTCTCCGCATCGGCATACCGGGCCTTGGTGAAGGCCGTGATGCCGAGAACGGTGTTCACCCGCGTGTCGCCGGGATCGCGCCGCAAGGCCTCCTGCCAGTAGAGGAGAGGGTCCACGTTGGGGTCGTGGAACTGCTGGGCGCGCAGGCCGATGAGGTAGAGTTCTTCGTTGGTCTTGATCTCCTGCGGGGGCGGCGGCGGAGTGACTACCGGCGGGGCCGGCTGGGGCGTCAGACGGATGGGGCTGTAAGAGACGAGCTCCTTGGCGCCATCCCAGAGCGAGGCCACCAGGTCGTGCTCGTCGATGCCCGCGGGCACGGCGACTTGCTTCACGTAGGGCTTGGCGGGGTTGATGGCCACGGTCTCCTCGAGCAGCACCTTGTCCCCGGCTTTGAGCACCACGCGGGCGGCGGAGTGGGCGGAGGTGGCATAGAAGCCGACCTTCGCGGAGCCGGCGCTGACGTCGAGGTTCACGGCGGCATCCAGGTTGGCCTTCTTGACGCCGCCGATATCCCGGAACGGATACCAGTTCATGGTGAAGGACCGGGTTTCGTAAGGCTGGAGCCAACTGTAATCGGGCTGATTGTCCGAGTAGGCGCCCACCATCAGCTCGATGTAGGGGCCGTCGTCATCGGTCAGAGTGGTGTCCCATCGCCTGCCGCTGGGGCCGTTGCCCCAGGTCCAGAACTTCTTGCCGGGCACGATGTTGTGGTCGGCCACGCTCATGGTTCCGGCCTCTTTGCCGTGGTCGTAGCCGGCAAAGAAATCATCCTGGTAGTTCCAGGCGAAGACCGAATTCGCCGACATGTGGTTCTTGTACCAACTGATGTCGACGCCCTTGGAGAAATCGGCGCCGCCGTAGGAGGAATGGGAGATCGGCCAGTCCGTGAACTCGCGCTTGGCGTGGTGCACTCCGAACTGCGTGCTGGGCGGGAAGATCACCTGGTAGTTGTCGTTGGCGTGGACGGCCAGGTTGGCGAAGCAGAGCATGGTGTTCACTTCGGGCGTGCGGTTGAGAATCCGCACGGAGGCTTCCAGGATGGCCTTGCCCGGCCGCAGCGTGTACCCCACGGCCCAGCGCATGCGCTGGCGCACTTCCAGCTCGCCCACCCAGATGGTCTTGCTGCCGTCGGCATTCTCCTCGATCTTGTATTGCACCGGAATGAAGGTGCTGGCGCGGTGATGATGCGGGATGTTCCATTCCACGCCGCCGGAGATCCACGCGCCGATCAGGCCGATCAAAGCCGGCTTGATGACGTGCTGGCGGTAGATGAAGTTATAGTTGTTGGTCTTGTCGACGCCTTCGAAAATGCGGCCGCCGACCTCGGGCAGGACGCCGATCCGGATGTACTCATTTTCCAGATAGACGATGGTGTAGGTCTTGTCGACCTTCCTGCCCGTAAGGGTGTCGTACATGGGATAGGGGTAGACGGGTCCCTGCGCGCCCTGGGACTGGCGGCCGAAGAAGAACATCGGGTTCGGCTCGGGATCTCCGGCCAGGTAGGTGGGGATGACGGTCTTTGTCTCCCAGACCCTCACGGCGGAAGCATCGGCGGCAAGGGAGGCGGCAGCCGTGAGGAGCAACCCCACGAGAAGCGTGTGTCTGCAAGTCACGATGGATCTACTGATCCTATGGCGCACGATTTCGCGTGCCGGCATTCGAGCGTCGAGCGAGTCTCGCGCGGCACGCAGGAGTGCGTGCGCCGCACACTCATATGCCGAACTTATAAGCCGTGATCCTCGTCCGTCCAGGGCGTTTCCGGCGTTCCGGCGTCGGACGCCTTGGGCCTCTGGCTGAAGGGCGGGGTCTTGCCCGAGTGGACGTCGAGCAGACCGCTTGAAGGTCTCCTTGGCGGCGGAGACGAGCTCGGGATAGGCCCGGTCGGTGACATCCAGGAAGCCGATGTTATAGTTCTCGCCATCCATGCGTCCGGTGACGGACTCGTCGACGCCTATGAACCAGCCCGCGCCCAGGAAGCCGGGAAGCGCGGCGGCCTGCTCGACGTAGTAGCGGTAGGCCACGCCGCGCTCCTTCTGATCGCGCACCTGCACCAGGCCGGCGCCGAGACCGTCGGCCGGAACGCCGAAATGGAACTCGCCGATGATGACCGGACGCCCGGAGAGCTCGTATGCGGTCCGACCTGCTTGGTGGGCTCGTACTCGTAGGTGTTCAGGCTGTAGACATCGAAGACGCGGGCGGCCCTGGAGATGTAGTCGGGCGGGGTCTCCGCCGAAGCGGATACCGAGGTTGAGGTGATGGGGGTCGTACTTCTTGAATGCCGCGCCCACCATGGCCAGGTACTTCTCGAAAGCCGCGACGACGAACTGGCGGCGGCGTTCGGGCGTGTCGCCCTGGGCGAGCAATCGTTTGATCTCGCGCTGCATGGCGGTGGGCGGGCCGGCCAGAGTACATGTCGATGACTTCCGATTCGCGGCGCGGCCAGGGCGGCTCATTGCCGATGAAATAGCCGATCAGCCAGGGATCGTCCTTGCGCGGCGCGAGTTGAGCTTTGGCGCTCTCTTCGAGGAATTGGGCGAACTCGTCCGAGTAGACGTCGGGCATCCCCAGATGCATCGGGATGTTGGTGGCGTTGCCGCGCGGGAGCGTATTGAAGTACGTGAGGTAAGGCTTGCGTTGCTGCGTGTCCGCGCCGCGCGACACGATGCTGGTCAAGCCCCAGCCTTCGGCGCGCCGCAGTTCCATATCGGCGGCCTTGGCCGGCCATTCCGGACCGTACCGGCGGAAGAGGTTCCAGGCGCGGAAGCCGGCCATCGGTCCCCCTCCGAAGTTCGCTCCGCCACGCGCGGCCGCGGCGACCTCCGGCGGCGGGAGCGCTTTATAGTATGCCTCACGGCCGGAGGGGCGGGTCTCCGCACCGCCGCCCGCCATGCCGGGCACGGCCATGGACAGGTAAAGGTGGCCGTCGGGGTCCACAAACCACCACTTGCCATCGATCTGTTCCACCCGGAAAAAGCCCGTGGCTTTGGATTTGGTGGACCGGTATCCGCTGTACTTGCAGTAGTCGAAGGTGCCGGGAGTGAAGGTCCTGGCTTCGTTTTCCCAATCCTGCTTCAGCCCGGCGAGGCTGGCGACCTTGCGGTCCCAATCGGCGTAGACCCACTGGCCGAATTCATCGACCACGGGCAGTTTCTCCAGAATCTCGGAGCCGGGGTCGTCCCTGGAGAGCCGGATGGAGCGGATCTCGACGACGGGGTGGTTCAGCGGATAGTCCATCATGAACGCCAGCGCCTGCACGTTGCCTATGGGGCCAAAGGGGCCCCAGACCGAGAGCCAGTAGGAGTGCCAGGGCCGATTGTTGGTGGAGGCGAGGTCAAAACCGGACTGGTCGCGCCCCTTGAAGAACTTGAGTGGAACCGCCGCGCGAAGCCACACGTTCTGTCCGAAGGGCTGGAAGCCGAGGCGCCGCACGCCGCTCTTGTCCTGGACGATGAGGTGAAAGCGCTGCGGCGTCGAGGTTCGTATCTCCAGGACGAGATACTCGAAGGCGGACCAATCCGGCGGGAAGTCCGGGCCGAGGTCCTTGAGTTCGAACTTCAGCACGGGGTGGGCGCCTTCGAAGACCAGGCGTTTTGTTTGCGCGCTGGCGATCGCGGCCAGAATCAGGATCGACAGGATCAAGGCGTTCGGCATGGAGAGTTCCCTACGCACATCGCCCAGTCTCCACCACAGAGCGGCCGGACGCAAGCGGCGGCCGGACCGAACGAGGGGCGGCTTGCGGGAGGGTGCGCTACAAGTTCCGGGGCCGGGCGAGGGAGGCAGCCTCGATCAGCGCCAGCAGGTTCTCCTTGGGAGTTCCGGGGCTGAGACCGCCGCCCACCGAGAGAATGAGCGGGGAGCCGTCGCTGGCCGCGATCACGTCGCGGGCGGACTGGCGCACCATCTCCGGCGTGCCGCGCACGGCGATCTCCAGGGGCGGGACGTTGCCCATCAGGCACATGCGCCCTGCGATTCTCTGCTGGGCCTGGCGGATGTCGATGAGGTGGCTCCAGTTCAGGACGTCGAAGCCGGTGCCGGGAAGGTCGGCGAGAAACGGCCGCACGTTGGCGTCGTTGTGGTAGACCTTCACACACTCCGGCGGAAACGCGTCCGCGATCTGCTTGAGGTAGGGATGAGCGAACTCCCGATAGGCGCGGGGGGACAGGAAGCCCACGATGTCGTCCAGAACCAGAATGCCTTCGAAGGAGTCGCCGATCGCCTGCGCCTGGGCGGTCAGCCAATCGATCGCGGCCCGGGTGGTCAGGGCCAGCAGGCGCTTGACGGCATCGGGCTGGTCGATCATGTCGGTCATGAGGTTGGTGACGCCGCGCAGAAAGGCGGCCAGGCACAGTGGGCCGCGCGCCGCCACCATCGGGATGATGTGGCCTGAGTCGAGGATACGGGACTTCCAGTTTCGATAGCGGTGAAGCGCGAGCGGCATCAGACCATCCGTCAGGGGATTGACGGGGGCCATGCCGTCCACATCCTCGAGGCGCACGAGCGAGGGGGACTGGTCCGGCGTGCGGTCGGCGTGGAAGTGAATGCGGTTGCCAAAGGCCGAGGGCTCGATCGCCATCCCGAGTTCCACCCACCAGGACGGCAGCAGGATGATGTCGGGGAATTCGCGGGCAACCCGCAGGTTGGCGTCGAACCAGACCTGGGCGTCGAAGAAGTAATCGAGATGGCCGATGCCCAGGTAGCCCGGAATCCAGGGGCTGTCCACGATCAAGGCCAGGGGCACACCAGCGCCGGGTTCGCGCTTCGCCGCCCTCTTGAAATCCCGCCACTGCTCAGGTCGCATGCTTCCTACCAATTGTGCTGCGGGGGCTCTCTCAAACGCAAGGAGCCCGGGCGAGGGCGCGGTCGATCCGCGGCACGCAAGGGGGGCGCACCTCCGGTCGCGGCTTGCAGGAGGGCGCCGCGGGGATCTTCCGAGCCAGAGATCGGCAAGCGGATCCGGCTCAAGAGAAACCCGGGCTCATCGCGACCGAGGCGCAAGAGCCCGGGGCTTCACTGCAACACGACCGTGCTGGAAAAGGCACCGTCGCTGGTGTTGCCAGATAGCCGGTTGTTCCCGAATGAGACTATCTGCGCGCCACCCGAAGCCGAGAGCCCGAGTGAGTTGTCGGCGATCGAAGAGTTGTTGACCCGTACCGTCGCTCCAGCGGCCGCGACGATTCCGTTAGGGGCTCCGCTGATCACGACGTTGTCCAGAAGGACGTCCGCGGCACCGCCCGTGCCGTCCGCGCGGATGTTGCCAAGAGTCGGGCTCCCTTGTGCGTTGTCGCCGATTGTGGAGTTCCGAACGACAATCGACGAGCCGGCGGTGACCGTGAGCCCCCAGTTCGAATTCTCGACCATGCTGACATCGTCGAGCGTGACTTGGGCCAGGAACCCCGGCGTGGGACCGACAAAGACGCCGTTCTTCGTATTCCCTTGGATCTTGGTTCTCGAGACGAACACCTGAGTGTTGCTGGCCGTCGGCTCGACGCTGATCCCGCGGAGATTGAACCCCTTGATGTAGCAATCTTCGACAATGACCTTGGCCGCACCCAGGACGGCGATCCCCTTGATCCCCGAGCCGAGGCCATCGAACGTCAGACCGCGCAAAACCACTACGTCGGTCGCTCCGGCGCTTATCGTAAAACCATTGGTCCCCGACACGAGGACACCGGCTACTAGCCCGTCGGCTTCGATGCTGATCGACTTGGTGATGGTAAGGGCGCCAAAGCCGCCCGGGTCAAGCACATCGATTTCCCCAGCGGCAGCCGTCTTGCTTATGGCGCCGGCGAAAGTCTTGCAGGGTGCGGTGCGACTGCAGGGGTTCGCATCGTCGCCTACGCCAGACACCCAGGTCCTGGTTGCCTGACCGTATGCATTGGAGGCCGCCAGCCACATCAGCGGCACACAAACGAATGGCACAAGCTTTCGAAAGTTCGACATAGAGGTCCTTTCCTCGGCTCGGCAGCGGTCTGAATGGAGCCAGTCCCGTTTATCTCCGAGTTTACCTAAGAATACCAAGATCCGGATCCGGCTCTTCAAACCACCAGCGTGAGGACGGCATCGGCTCAACGAGTTTCACCGCCCGAGCGGTTGGAAAAGAGACTGGCTCGCGTCGCGCGGGATTTGGGGCTCGATCAGGAGCGGTTGCGGCGGTGGATCTCGGTAGCCCAGAGCTGCACGCATGCACTGGCCCAGCGGCTGCGGGACGGGCACGGCATGTGCTGGATATCCTGCTGATCGACATGCTCGGAGAACTCAACTATCCTGAGACCGCCGATGCGGCGCGCCGCGTGTTCGAGCAACGCGCAACTCACGCATTCCCTCCTGAGTTCGTCATGCCCGAAGAGTGGCGTCCTGAGTCAGAAGGGTTGGCAGTCGAACCCGGCTTCCCTCTGCAGACCTCCTCTGCCTTCGAGCAGCGGTTTCTGGAGGTCATCCGGATGTTGGACCGCGCCGCGAGGGCCGATGGGCCTCCGCGACCTGCTTGCGGAACATGGCATCGTGGTCCCGCCCGACACGGGCCAGCCGCACAGCCTGCCGTGGCCAAGAGCGCTCCCGTACTGACGCCCGACGAAAAGGTCGAGCTATTTCGAGAACTCTTTCGCGGTCGTGAAGATGTGCACGCGGTCCGCTGGGAAAGCCCGGACGGCCGAAAAGGCTACAGCCCCAAGTCGGAGAGGGACTGGAAGGCATACTATGCGGCGAAGCGAGAGGACCGGCGGCGAGTCGACAAGGAGACTCGGAAGTACCTCCCCCTCACCGACGAAGTGATTCGAGCACACCTCAAAGGCGAGATCACCGTCGGAGTGTACCCGTTATTGCTTGACGAAACGTGTTGGTTCCTCGCGGCGGACTTCGACAAGAAGACCTGGCAAGAGGACGCCGCCGCGTTTCTCGCCACCTGCCGGGATTGGGATGTCCCGGCCGCCCTGGAGAGATCGAGATCCGGAGAGGGCGGTCACTTCTGGATCTTCTTCGATCGCGCCATTTCAGCGGTGGTGGCAAGGAAGCTCGGCTGCGCGCTGCTCACACGCACCATGGAGCGCCGCCATCAGATCGGCCTCGATTCCTACGATCGATTCTTCCCAAACCAGGACACCATGCCAAAGGGAGGCTTCGGCAACCTGATCGCACTTCCGCTGCAAAAGACGCCGCGCGAGGTCGGCAACAGCGTGTTTGTCGACGATGGGATCGTACCCTATCCCGATCAGTGGGCGTTTCTCTCCTCGGTCCGTCGCATGAGTTCCGCGGCGGCCGAATCGCTGGTCAGTGAGGTTCAGCGAAGGGGCGATCTAATCGGGGTACGTATCAGCGCCACCGAGGAAGGGGACTTTGCAGCAATACGCGGGCCGGCTTCACCGGCTGTACGACAGCAAGCGCGTCGTCGAAGTCTACGACTACATCGACGGGAACGTCCGAATGCTGGCGCGCATGTACGAACGACGATTGAAGGGGTATAGCGATATGGGCTACAAGATCCTCGAGGGCGCGCCCAAGCAGCAGGCTTTCTCGTTATGAAGGGGCGGCATCGGGTCAGGCCGACTTCAGTGTCCGCCGCCCCAGCGAGGGCACACCACACCCGACGAGATGACCCGCGTCTCCAGCACGCTGATTCAGGTCAGTGGTAGAACCTTGCTTCTCCTGCCGGATCAATTTCAGCATTGATGAATCATGCTTTGTTTGTTATGCTCACGGATGAGGATTGAGCGGGAGTAATTCAGTGGTAGAATGCCAGCTTCCCAAGCTGGACGTCGCGGGTTCGAGTCCCGTCTCCCGCTCCAGTTTCAATAGTTTGGGCGTCTAGACTCATCTGAGGCAACCTGCTTTTCGAGGTAACGAGGCAGGTTGTGAAAACCGAAGTTCTTGACAGGTTGCGGCTCGCACGTCTGAGGTGAAGCGCACCACGCTGGCAGTCACCATGGCCGGATCGCGCCGTCCAGAAGTTCAGAACCCGCGGTCGGTCCGCAAGCAGCGGACTGGTAACGGTAAACGCGCCATCCGGGTTCCCAGCCTACTTCACGCCGCTGGCGTTATGTTACCGGTAGCGCTTTTCTGGCCTCCCTGTCCGGATCGTTCTTCGCCTCGCAGGTATCATCGAGGACCATCGTTTCCCCGCGGGCGGAGGAATACCTGGGCCAGGTGGGAAGGCCGCCACCATTGGGATCGCCGGTCCTCATGAATTGCAGCAAGGCGCCAGCCATCCTGGCGGATAGCGCTCTTGGCCTCGGGCCGCCGCCCGTATGGGTGAGCATCAGATCGGTGTTGTAGAACCAGAAACAAATATCCACGCAGTGGAACGCGCGGATGCGGTTGTCGAACAAAGGAGGCTGCCAGGCGAACCAATCGACATACACCGGGGCGGGCTGCCTGGATTTGACATCCGCGAGCGCCACCACGCCCTGCCGGTTGCTACTGACGAGCGTCCAGATCTCCACCGGCTTCCTGCCCGGGAAGGCCTTCACGTAGGACTCGACGACCTCCTTCGCTTTGTCGCCGAAGCCCGGGCCGAAACCCGCTCTTTGCCTGACTCTTTCCACCACCTGATCCAGCGTGATCGATTCCAATGAGGCATCAGCCCAACTCATCGACATCTCGTTCTGAACGGAACTGATGATCATCGGCACGTTCGCCGCCGTGGGCGCCGCCTCGGGATCGTGGGGGTGCTGGGGCAGAATCGTACCGTCCACGACGGGGCTGAATCCACGCATCAGGCCGCCCGCGGCGCCTGCCTCCTTCGCCCAGGCGCGCTGCGCTCTGGTGGCGATGGCATAGAAGTCCTTCCAAGGCATGGCCTGGAGTTTGTCCAACTCGTCGGGCTTGAGCCCGGCTTCTTTCAGCACCTCGGCGCCCAACTTCTCTGAACCAGTCTTGTCTCCCGCTTTCCGAGATGCCCCGCTCAGCACGACCGCCTTGTGGAACAAACCCTTGGCGGAAGGCATCGCGCTGAGGACGCAAACTTTCGCGCCGCCGCCCGATTGCCCCATGATGGTGACGTTCCCCGGATCGCCGCCGAAGCCGGCGATGTTGTCGCGAACCCACTCCAGAGCGGCCACGATGTCCAGCATGCCGACATTTCCGGACGCGGCGAATTTTTCCGGGCCCACGCCGGCGAGATTGCAGAAGCCCAGAGGACCCAGCCGGTGATTGACGGAGCAGAAAACCACGTCGCCGAACCGCGCGAAGTTCTCGCCGTTGTAGCCGTCCTGCTCGATCCCGTTGCCGTTCGTGTAGCCGCCGCCGTGGATCCAGAACATCACGGGTCTTTTCTTGCCGTCGCCGGTTGCGGGCGTGAGGACGTTGATGCGGAGGCAATCCTCGCTTGCGTCGCCATAGTTCCAATGATCGCGGAATGAGGCGTATTTGTTGGTGTAGCGGTTGTCCATGTTTTGGGGCGCCGAATCGCCCCACCAGAGCGCCGGGTAGACGTCGGTCCAGGGTTTGGGCTTCTGGGGAGGCATGAAGCGATTGGCCCCGGACGTGTCCGCGCCATAGGGTATGCCGAGGAAGTAATTCATGCCCCGGAGCACGTAGCCCCTGACCTTTCCATACTGGGTAGTCGCCACCGCGATATTGTCACCGACAAGCAGAACCTGCCCGCCCGGGTCTGCGGCCTCTTTGGGGGCCTGAGCAAACCCGGTGGACGTTGCCGCCCCAGCGACGGCAATTCCGGACGCGCTCGTCCCGATTGCCTGCATGAACTGGCGTCTATTTGATTTCATGTTGAACTCCCTCCTGGCTCGCCCACAGTATACCGGAGACCGCTCCAGGCGAGCCCGCCGGCGGGAACGCCGGTGAAGCGCCACCGAGTTGCGACTACGTGCCGGTGGACACATACTCGGAAGATGAAGCGTCCAGCGGTTGCGGCGACGTAGTATGACGGGTACCGGCAGGCCACCCACGTTGGGTGAAGAGACCGCCAACAGCATCACGCACGGAGTCGGCGCGGCACTCAGCATCGCCGGGCTGGTGGCATTGGTGGCGGCCGCGCTCGATCGCTCGTCCCGGCAGATCTTCGCCTGCGCGATCTATGGGACCAGCCTGGTGCTCCTCTACGTTTCTTCCACCGTCTACCATGCCTTGGCGAACAACCGCGCCAAGCGAGTTTTCAAGATCCTCGATCACTCCTCGATCTACGTGCTGATTGCGGGCACGTATACGCCGTTCACCCTGATCACCCTGCGCGGGCCGCGGGGGTGGACTCTGTTTGGAGTGGTTTGGGGGTTATGCGTGTGCGGGGTTGTTTTCAAGTCCCTGTGGATAGACCGGCTGAAGGTTGCCTCCACCGTGGTCTACCTGCTGATGGGTTGGTGCGCGGTGTTCGTTGTCCGGCCGCTGCTCGCAGCGTTGCCGTGGACCGGTTTCGTGTGGCTGCTTGCGGGTGGTCTTTGCTACACGGCGGGAGTGGCGTTCTATGCGAATTCCAGGAGGTTCGCGCACTTCATCTGGCACCTCTTTGTGCTGGCCGGCAGTCTTTGCCACTACTGGGCGGTATTCCATTACGTCTTGTGCGCGCCAGATGCTAACTGAACATAGACCGAAGTGTGAGTACCGGGTGATGCCGCGCCGCCTCCGAATGCCGAGCACCTGGACTGTCATAGCGTATCGCCGACGTCAGCCCGGGAATCTCCGTTGCCCGGTTCTCTGCGGAGCCAATGAACAGTGCCGCCCGCCTGGCCTCCGCAGCGGTGATATCCTGACGGTCAAAGGCGGAGGAGCTATCGATTATGACGATGCTGAGCCGGTTCTTTGTCTGCTTGGCCGCTGTGCCGCTGCTCGTGGCCCAGCCGCCCCAGCAAAAGATTACTCGGGTCGCAGACCTGCCCGTTTTCACGTACAAAATGGAACCGACCGTGGAAGACGTTCTGCAGTCGGACCAGAAGTTCGCTGCCCTGGCGGCTGAGATTCGCAAGAACGTCGAGTCCGTTCTGGCCAACTACGAGATCGAAGACAAAGCCACCTTGCGGGGC
Source organism: Bryobacterales bacterium (assembly GCA_963710565.1). Taxonomy (GTDB): domain Bacteria; phylum Acidobacteriota; class Terriglobia; order Bryobacterales; family Bryobacteraceae; genus DASWZN01. The sequence goes on from CAVQAN010000007.1 coordinate 487,823, forward strand.
CTGCTCTCGACGCTGGCCGCGCTCGACATGCTCGATGGCCGCGATGCGGAAGCGCTGAAAGTGCTCGACCAGGTCCGGGATCTCCAGGAGAAACCCGCTCAGAGGCTGCTGAGCGGTTTGACGTCGCGCTCGATCCTCCAGGCGCGCGCGCAAACGAAGGATCGCAACTCGCCCGAATACCAGCAGGCCGTTGCCAAGAGCCTGCGCGCGGCCCTCGATGCCATGCCGTACCAGGTAATCGAGAACGACCTGAAGCAGCAGAAGGCCAGCGCGGAAATCATCAGCCGTTCCCTCCTGCTCGGTCAGATCCAGGCCATGCTGGACCCGGCGCTCAAGCAGAACGGCGGCACGCTCAGCTCCGATATGGCGCACGGCCTGCCCAATACTCGCTTCGCGCTGACGGAAGTTATCCCACTCCAGGGAACGCTGGTCGAGGTTTACGGAGACTACCTCACGGCGCACCGCGTGACCAAGCAGGACATCTGGGCCGCGCGGTCCGTGCAACTGGAGGCGGGCCAGGGCTACACCCCGGTGAGAGTCGCGGTCTGGGATTCCGGAGTGGATACCCGCATTTTCAAAGAGCGCCTCGTGCGGGACCAATCCGGGAAGCCCGAGTTGATTGCCTTCGATCTGGAGTCGCGGCCGTCCTCAGGGGAACTGTTCCCGCTCACGCCGGAGCAGCAGAAGAAGGTCCCCACGCTCACGACCGAGTCGAGAGGCTTCTCCGACATGCAGGCCAACCTCGATACGCCGGAGGCTTCGGCCTTGAAGAAGACCCTCTCGGCGCTGAAGCCGGACCAGGTGAAACCGTTCATTGAAGATCTGAGCCTGGCCGGCAACTACATGCACGGCACGCACGTGGCCGGCATCCTCATGGACGGCAATCCCTACGCGCGGCTGGTGGTCGGGCGCATTTCATTCGACTACAAGATGATTCCCGATCCGTGCCCGTCGCCGGAGTTGGTCGAACGGGGCCAGAAGGCCGCCGGCGAGTATGTGAATTTCTTCAAGCGCAACGGCGTGCGCGTGGTGAACATGAGCTGGGGCGGTTCGGTAAAGGAGTATGAGAACCAGCTCGAGCTCTGCGGCATCGGCAAGTCCGCCGAGGAGCGCAAGAAGACTGCGCGCGGCTATTTCGACGGCGACAAGGCCGCGCTGGAGAAGGCCTTCGCTTCGGCGCCCGGAATTCTGTTCGTCGCAGCGGCCGGCAATGCCAACAGCGATTCCACCTTCGAGGAGTTCATCCCCTCCAGCATCCGCGAACCGAACCTGCTGACGGCGGGAGCCGTGGACTTGGCGGGCGACGAGGCCAGCTTCACCAGCTACGGTCCCACCGTCGCGGTTCACGCCAACGGTTACCAGGTGGAAAGCTATGTGCCCGGAGGCGACAAGCTGAAGTTCTCGGGCACCTCCATGGCCTCGCCAGGCGTTGCGAACCTTGCGGCCAAGATTCTGGCAGTGAACCCGAGACTCAAGCCGGAAGAGGCGATCGCGATCATCAAATCGACCGCCGATCGCACGCCCGACGGCCGCCGCAACCTGATCAACCCTCGCAAGGCGATCGAGGCGGCGAAAGCGGAATAGGGCCCGCTTCAGGACCGCTCCTGGCCCCGCGAGCCCGGAGCCCGCCTGTACCGCCCGGGCAACGCATCCAAGAACACCCAGGGATTGCGCATAGGGCCTCGACCCGGCTGGCGCCTGCCCAGCCACAAGGCCTTCCGGTGGCGCGCCCGTTTCAAGGGGCCAGCGGTTACGTGGTTTCCTGCACGGAGTGCCGATTCCGGTAGTGGTAGCGGACCTGGAGTCCGGCTTCGACCGCCCGGGACGGCTCCGCACACACGGCCTGGCCAGGCCGGGGACAGCTCTCTGTGGGCGCCTGCTATCAGCCGGTCGACCGCTCCCAGGGCCGCAAGCCGCTATGCTTTCAGCTCAAAGGCATCGATTTGGCGCATCCGTATCTGGCGCGGAGCGCAGATCGTCGGTGTTGGGTTCTTCCCAGGCAAAGACTCGATAGCCGGGCGAGTGGTGATTCCGATCCCCAACGAGAGGGGAGAGCTGGTGGGGTACGCCGGTGGCGCCATCGATGGCAGCGGGCCGCGTTATAGGCTGCCGGCCGGCTTCCACAAGTCGGCGGTGATGTTCAATCTGCACCGCGCGGTCGAGGGCAACGCAGGGCAGTCCGTGGTCGTGGTCGAAGGCAGGTCGAGGATGTGAATCGCGGACCGAACGTTATTGGACTCGCCGCCGAAGACCAGCCGGCTCCCATCGGGCGACCAGTTGGGGTCCAGTTGCGGACCTGGATCTTCCGGCATCGAAGGATGGCCAGTGGGTGGCCTACGTTTCCTATCCCGAGGGCACCCTGTGGCGCAGCAAATTGGACGGTAGCGAACGCCTGCAACTGACCTCCCCGCCCATGTACGCCATGCTGCCTCGATGGTCCCCGGACGGCCAGAAGATCGTCTTCTTCGAGTATGGCCGAAGTGCGGGCAAGCCTGCCAGGATGTACCAGGTTCCAGCCGGGGGCGGAAGCGTCCGGCAGATTCTAGGAGAAAGAGGCATGGTCGTCGGTTTGATTGTACTCCACCGTTCGCTGCCGTTCCCGCGTCAAGAGGGCGTCTCGGGGCCGCTCCCTTTGGTCGCAGCCCGGTGGACGGTGGCGGCTTTGGACGGGCCGGCCACCCAACTCTTGTCCCTGTCCCTCGCACCACTCGTATTCGTTCGCTGTCGTGCGAATGGGTCTAAGGGCCGGCACCTGCACACGGAGGCCGGGGAGGTGCAACTCGAAGAGCCGTTCCGACCCTTGGCGCCGGCTTGTTGAAAATGGGGGAACAGGCTCGCCTACGCACCAGCGTCCCGAGCGCCGATGTGCGAGGACCAGCTTGGGAGGACGTTACAACATCGCCTCCAGAACGACATAGAGTTCCCTGGGGTATGGTAGTAGGAAAGTCATGTCACTGAAGCGGTTCGTGAAGTTTCTCGTCGTTCTGATGACCTGGAGTCCGGCTTCGACCGCCCAGGACGGCTCCGCACACACGGCCTGGCCAGGCCGGGGACAGCTCTTTGTGGGCGCCTGCTATCAGCCGGTCGACCGCTCGCCCGAGCAAATCGACCGCGACATCGCCGTCATGAAGCGCGCCGGATTCAATGTCGTCCGCATGGGCGACCTGTCCTGGGATTCCTTCGAGCCCTCGCAAGGCAAGTTCACCTTCGAATGGTTCGACAGGATCATGGACCAGATGCACGCCAACGGAATCCGGGTCATCGTCGACATTCCGGGCACCCCGGCGCCGATCTGGCTGCATCGCGCACACCCGGGCGTGGACATCGTCGGCGAAAACGGCGCGCGGGTACCGCCCGCAGAGCGATACATGGACAACATCAGCGATCCGGACTACGTCCGGGAAGCGGGACTCCTCGCCGACGCAATCACGAAACGGTATGCACACCATCCCGCGGTCATCGCCATCGGCTACGACAACGAGATCGGAAACGGGTTCATGTCCTATTCGGAGGCGGACCGGCAGCGCTTCATCGCCTGGCTGAAGACGAAGTACGGAACGGTCGAGAATCTCAACAAAGCCTGGGCCACACAGCGCTGGTCGCGCCGGCTAAACAGCTTCGACGACGTCGATCTGCCGCTCGCCAACGGGCCGGGACCGGCCGAACGCTACCTGGACCTTCATCGCTACTGGTCCGATGTTGCGGTCGGGCGGCTGCGGGAACTGGAGACAGTCCGGCGGCGCAATATGCCGCATGTCCCGTCGATCTCGAATCTCTGGGATACCGCTTCGAGACGAGGCTTCGACTATCTCAGTACGTACAAGTCTTATGTGTCCTATGGCGCGGAAGGGTTCTATCCCAGCGAGCCGGTCAGCGGCGCGCTGGGTGCGCTGACGATCAGAGGGGATCTGGAAACCCCCATCTGGTTCAACGAGTTCACCGCCGGCGGCGGGGGCGATTACGGGACGCGGGGCCGGAGTCGTATGTATGCCTACGTGGCGCTGCTGATCGGCGCGCAGGCGGTGCTTGCCTGGACCTTCAACAGCCATCTGGGCGGAGAAGAGCAGGCGCTGTTCGGACTCCTCGACCACGACGGGACGCCGTCGTGGAAAGTCGACGAGTTTGCGCGTATCGCGTCGGAATTCAACCAGCTCTCGAAATTCGGATTTCCGCGCTATACCCACCCCGAGGTGGCCGTCGCCTATTCGTTCGATTCCCTCATCGCTTCGCACCCGAACGGACCGTCCAACACGACGCGGGAATACTTCAAGTCCTCCTATTCCAAGCAGGTCCAAGAAGCGTTTGAGCCCTTGTTCCGCGCGAACATCGACGTTGCCGTCATCCATGTCGCGAATCACGATCTTTCGCGGTACAAGCTCGTGATTGTGCCGGCCGATTACGTGATGGACGCCGCAAGCGCAAAGGCTCTGCGCGACTACGTGAGCGGCGGCGGCACGGTGCTGATGACGGCGTTGTCAGCCAAAGTCGACGAGCACGCGCAATGGTTCGAGACGCCGCTGCCGGGGCGCCTGAGCGACGTCTTCGGAGTGAAGACCAACGAGTTCTACGAGGTTGAATCGACCCTCACCTTCGAATTGGATGGCGCATCCATCGACAGCGGCGTACGCTGGTACGAAGTACTCGATCCGTCAACGGCCGCGGTCCTTTCGCGATTTACGAATACGCCCGGCCATCCCCCGGCTGTGACGATCAATAAGTTCGGCAAGGGCAACGCGATCTACGTCGCGACCGAATCGAGGGCGTCGGCGATCGGGCCGGTCCTGAACTCCATCTACAAGATGGTGGGCCTTCAACCCGGCCCCAAGACTCCCGATGGAGTGTATGCGAGGGTTGTGGATGGGCGGACCCTGTACGTGAACACGACGCAGCGGGAGCAGAGGATTCCCATCGAGGGCCGGCGCAAAGGGATCATCAGCGATCGCGTGTACGAAGGGACTGCGATCCTGGGTCCGCAGGATGCCGATCTGATACCCTGACCAATCAGCTCACGGATCGACGGCGCGCACGTGGCCCCGTGGCTCGTCGCCTGACCCGAGCCAACAACCGACTGCCACGAAACAGGGGACGGAGCGGACCACGTTCCGACAAGCTGACGTGCGCTCTGTGCAATGCCGGCGTTCGCGAAGAGTCTTGCGGTAGCGGCCACCTGACCAGAGAGGTTCGTCAACCGCCGCGTAGAGGCGATCCGAATCTACATCGACGAATGGGATGGGACTACAGCGAACCGTCTGGCTTGTGCCCTCCGGCATGGCCTGTGTATAGTGAGGACTCGGAGAGGTTCCCATGCATCTAGTTCGCTTCGCCTTCATGGCTGCCGCCCTGAGTGCGCCTGCCATCGCCGCGGAAAGAGTTGAGTTGTCGGTTGACGTGTCCAAAGCCGGCGCGAAGATCGACCGTAACATCTTCGGCCAGTTCGCCGAGCATCTCGGTCACGGAATCTATGAAGGGATCTGGGTCGGCCCGGATTCCGCCATTCGGAATACCCACGGGATCCGCAACGATGTGGTTGCCGCGCTGAGGGCGCTGAAGGTGCCGAACGTCCGCTGGCCGGGCGGCTGTTTCGCGGACGAATACCACTGGCCGAAGGGCATCGGCGCCCAGCGGACCGTGACCCTCAATCCCAACTGGGGCGGGGTGACCGAACCGAATTCGTTCGGGACGCATGAGTTCATGGACTTCCTGGATCAGATCGGCAGCGAAAGCTACGTCTCGGTAAACGTCGGCTCAGGCACGCCGCGGGAAGCGGCCGAATGGCTGGAATACATGACCACAGACCAGCCGACGACGCTGGCGAAGGAGCGCGCCGCCAACGGCCACCCCGCTCCGTGGAAGGTCGGCTACCTTGGCATCGGCAATGAGAGCTGGGACTGCGGCGGGAACATGACCGCCGACGCTTATCTCAGCCAGCTCAAGATTTACAGCCGCTTCGTCAGGAACTTCAATCCGGCGCAGCAGGCGAAAGAGCCAATGCTGAAGATCGCCGTGGGCCCCGGCGGCCCGGAAACGGAGTGGACCGAGACCATCATGAAGGCCTGGGAGCATCGCCACTGGAGCTGGGATATCGATGGCCTTTCCGTGCACTCCTACACGGTCCCGCACTGGCCGCCGTCGTATAAGTCCGTGGGATTCGGAGAGGCCGAATACGGCGAGATCCTCAAGACCACGCTCGCGATGGAAGATCTGGTCAGCAAGCAGTCGGCGGTGATGGACAAGTACGACCCGCAGAAGAGAGTCGCTCTCGTGGTCGATGAATGGGGCGCCTGGTACGCGCCGCTGCCCGGCACAAATCCGGGCTTCCTGGCCCAGCAGAACAGCATGCGTGACGCCGTCCTGGCTGCACTCAACCTGAACATCTTCGCCCGGCATGCGGAGCGCGTGCGCATGGCCAACATCGCGCAGATGGTGAACGTCCTCCAGGCGATGATCCTGACCGACAGGGAGAAGATGGTTCTGACGCCGACCTACTACGTTTTCAAGATGTATGTGCCTTTCCAGGACGCTACCTTCGTACCGGTCGCTTTCAACGCCGGCACGTACACGCACGGCAACGTCAGCTTGCCGCGCGTAGATGCGATCGCGGCGAGGGACGCGGCCGGCAAGCTCTGGCTGGAGGTCACGAATCTCGACCCCAACCAGCCAGTCGAAGTCGGGGCAAGCCTGGTCGGCATCGCGGCGAAATCAGCCGCCGGGGAAACGTTGACCGCGCCGAGGGTCGACAGCGTGAACACCTTCGAAGCACCGGATACCGTCATTCCGAAGCCCGTCGTGGCCAGGGTCCAGGACGGCCATGTGGTTTTGAAACTGGAGCCGAAATCGGTGACCGTGGTCGCAGTCGGAGAATAGACCGCTGGGCAGAGTCGCAACCGGAGGAACCAACCCGTGAGAACATGTCGGACCACGCTGCTTGTGTTGGGGGCGGCGCTTCTTTGTTCCGCCCAGAACAAGCCCGTGAACGCAACGATCAACGCGTCGAAGACCGGAGCTCCGATCTCGAGGTACATCTACGGCCAGTTTCTCGAGCACATCGGAGGACTCGTCAACACCGGCATATGGGCCGAGATGCTGGATGACCGGAAGTTCTACAATCCGATCAATTCGCACCCTCCGGCCGAGCCGCCTTCCCCGAATCCGATGAGGCGCCCCCCACCACGCCACTGGACGCCGATTGGCGGCGACGAATTCGTGACCATGGATGCGAATCAACCCTACGCCGGCGATCACACGCCGGCAGTGACGCTCAGCGCGAAGGATGCGCACGGGTTTCAGCAAGCCGGGCTGGCGGTGCGAAAAGGCAAATGGTACTCGGGGCGCATCGTGCTCGCGGGGACGCCGGGCGCAACCGTGAAGCTGACCCTGGCGTGGGGAGATGCGGCAGGGGACAGGCAGACCGTCGTCATCGACCAAATCGGCGCCGGCTACCGGAAGTTTCCGCTGCGATTCAAGGCCGAGGGAGACAGCGATAACGCCCAGCTCGAGATTGTGGCAACCGGCGCCGGCGAACTGCACGTAGGGGCGATATCGTTGATGCCGGCCGACAACGTAGAAGGCTTCCGAGCGGAGGTCATCGCGGCGCTCAAGCAACTTCATTCGGGCGTGTATCGCTTCCCCGGCGGGAACTTCGTTTCGGGGCACGAGTGGCGTGACGCGATCGGCGATCCGGACAAGCGCCCGCCCATCATGGACCAGGTGTGGCACGCGGTTCAGCCGAACGACGTCGGCACGGACGAGTTCATGACGCTGTGCCGGCTACTGGACGTTGAGCCCTACATCACGGTCAACGCCGGCTTCGGCGACGCCTGGTCGGCGGCCCAGCTTGTCGAGTATGCCAACGGCGCCCTCACCACGCCGATGGGACGGCTGCGTGCCGAGAATGGTCATCCGCAACCATACAAGGTGAAGTTCTGGGGCGTCGGCAATGAGCCCTGGGGCGACTGGCAACTGGGCTTCATTCCGGTGGCGCAGTTTGAACTGAAGCACGACATGTTCGCTAAAGCCATGCGGAAGGTGGATCCGACGATCAAGCTGATCGCCGCCGGCGCGATGCCCGACGACATGACGGGCGCAAAACAGGCCAAGCGCCTCAACGGCCAGATCGTTCCGGATTATCTCTCGGCAGGCGACTGGAGCGGCAACCTGCTGGCCCACTGCCTCGACAATATCGATCTGCTCAGCGAGCACTACTACGCCAGCGCCGGCCAGCGCTTCGACCACGAGAAGGGCGAGAAGGTCCCCACGGGCCCGCAGACTCTGGTCGAATGGGAGCGCGCGCCGGCTTCGCAGGTTCGGGTGAAATACGAACATTATCAGGAGTACCTGAAACGCATCCCCGGTTTGCGGGCGAAGCCCGTGCCCATCAGCCTGGACGAATGGGCCTACATCGGAGCTCCGCCGAATTCCTACAAAGTTGTGCCGGCTTACGCCTGGGCGTTTCATGAGATGTTCCGGCATTCCGATCTGTATCAATTAGGCGCATTCACGTTCGCGACGGCGATGATGAGCGCGAATCGGACCGATGCGGTTCTGAATCCGACGGGCCTGCTGTTCAAGATGTATCGCGACCACTTCGGCTCGGTGCCGGTCGAGGTGGCGGGAGACTCGCCGCAGCCGAAGCCGATCTGGCCGCCTGGAGGCGACCAGCCGAAAGTGAATCCCGGCAGCGACACGTATCCGCTGGATGTGAGCGCGGCCTTCAGCGAGGACCGGCGGACGCTGACGTTCGCGGTGCTGAATCCATCGGACTCCGGGCAGCAACTGAAGCTCTCGATCAACGGAGTCAGGCTTGCGAGTTCCGGGCGTCTGTGGCGCATCGCGCCGCCCTCGGTGGACGTATCCATTACGGTGGGGCACAAGCCGGGCGTCGAGGTCGAAGAGCGGGGACAGGCGACCATACCCGATACGATGGCCGTCCCGCCATTCAGCGTCAGTATCTATTCGTTTCCGGTGGAGTAGAGGACATCGATGACAACCACGAAACTGTATTGCGCGATGATGCTGGGATCGACGCTCGCCTTGGGCCCGAATCTTGCGGCACAGGTACAGACCGAAGTGCCTCCCGTGGCGCCGGGTGCAAAACCCGTAACGGTGGAGCACATCGAGGTTCACGGGAAGGCCCTGGAAGGCAATCTGGAAGGCGATGCGGCGGATCGTGAGGTGTTCGTCTTCCTGCCGCCCAGTTACGCCAACGAGAAGCACCGGCGCTATCCGGTAGTCTATGCGTTGCACGGTTACTCGATCGGCGCCGAGCAGTGGACGCACGAGATCCACGTGCCGCAGACCATCGAGGGCGCTTTCGCTCAAGGCGCGAAGGAGATGATCGTCGTGCTGCCCGATTCGAAAACCGCGCACAACGGCTCCATGTATTCCAGTTCGGTCACCACGGGAGATTTCGAGCGGTTCGTCTCCCACGATCTGGTTGCATACATCGACGCGCACTACCGCACCATTCCGGAGCGCACGAGCCGGGGCCTGGCCGGTCATTCCATGGGCGGGTACGGCGCGACGCGCATCGGCATGAAGCACTCCGACGTGTTCGGCAGCCTGTACATCATGAGCCCGTGCTGTCTGTCCGCCCGTCCCGCGGGACCCGGGAACACAGACCTGGAAAAGGCGGTGGAGGCTGCGAAGACGCCCGCGGACATGGCAAACCTGCCGTTCTTTTCGCGCGCCCAGCTTGCCACGGCGGCCGCATGGTCACCCGATCCGAAGAACCCGCCGTTCTATTTCGATCTGCCGACCAAAAACGGCGTGCCTCAGCCGGATGTGCTCGCGAAATGGGCGGCGAATTCACCGCTGGCGTTCATCGACCAGTACATCGGCAACCTGCGTCAGTACCGCGCCATCGCCATCGATGTGGGCGATCAGGATGGCTTGAAGGCCGACACCGGCAAGCTGCACGAAGCGCTCGATCGGTACGGGATCGCAAATACCTTTGAGGTCTATCACGGTACTCATACGAGCGCGGTCGCCGATCGCTTTCAGAACCACGTCCTGCCGTTTTTCGGCAGGAACCTGTGCTCGGGCCCGAATTGCGAATGATGCTTTCGTGATCGCGCAGGCGTGGACCGCCGACAACGGCAACTCCTATGAGCGGACCCTTTATGCCGGCGCCTTCGCTTCAGGCCAGTAGCGGAAGTTGCGGAAGTTGGCGCTGCCGGAGCCGGCGGCGAAGACGGCGGGGCGGAGGTCGAGGAATCCGCCGAGGACGTTGTGGTGCATGCCGCTGACTTCGGCCGATTCGCGGGTCTTTTGCCAGCCTTGGCCGGGGAGGCGGAAGTAGAAATCGACTTCCTGGTTGTCGTTGACGATGCGCAGAGTGGCGCGGGTTGCGCCCTTCTGTTGGCGGCTGGGGACGTAGCCGTTGGCTATGCGCACGCCGATGCCCTCGCCGTCGAGCAGGATGCCGGTCGCGTGCTTGGGGATCGTAGAAGAGCAGCAGGCCGGTGGAGCAGCCGGGGGCGATCTCGGCGTCGATTTCGACGGTGTAGGAGTGGCCGCCGACCGGGGTGGTGAGAGCGGGACTGTCGGCCAGCGAACTGCCGCGCGCCTTGAGGCTCAGCACGCCCTGGCCGGTCGAGAAGCGCGCCGGGTCGAACTCGTGCCAGAAGGCCCATTGCAGGCCGAGTTCGGCGCTGGTGAAGCCGTCGGAGGGATCGGGCAGGGGCAGTTGGCGGGTGCCGGGAATCGGCATGGGGATGGCCGACTCGGCGGTTACGCCGGCGGGGACGCGGAACCAGCCGTCGGCGGTCCACTCGATGGGCAGCAGGAGCGTTTGGCGGCCCAGGGCGCGATAGCCGTTCTCGTAGGAGTGGACGGTCATGAACCAGCGTCCGCCGGGCGTATCGACCAGACGGCCGTGGCCGACCGAGAGCCAGCGCGAGTCCCGGCTGGGGGTGTGGACGATGGGGTTGTAGGGCGAGTACTCCCAGGGACCGTCGGCGTGGCGGCTGCGGGCCGAGACGACGGCGTGGCTGGTGGCGGGCCCGGCGGTTCCGCCCTCGGCGACGTTCAAGTAGAAATAGCCGTTGTGCTCGATCACCTTCGGCGCTTCCAGGCAGGTGCATTCGATGCGCATCGAGGCGGGCATGGGCCAGGGATCGAAAGCGTGGTGCGGAGGCGCCTTCACGCCCAATCCATCGGCGGTCAGCTCGGCCATTACGCCGCCGTTGGCGTAGAGGAAGCGGCGTCCGTTCTCGGCGATGTGGGCGGGGTCGATGGCGTCGATGCCCAGGTCGATGGGCTCGCTCCAGGGGCCCAGAGGATGATCGGCATGGACCACGCGCAGGCGGTTGTCGGCGGGGAAGTAGATGTAGAAGCGGCCTTCGTACTCGCTGAGATACGGGGCCCAGACGCTGCCGGCGTAGCGATGCAGGGCGGCGGCGACGGACCTCCAGTTCACCAGATCGGTCGAGCGCCAGATGAGCAGGCCGGGAGCATAGTCGAAGCTGGAGTGGGTGAGGAAGAACTCGGTACCGACGCGGATGGGGCTGGCATCGGGGTGGTCTCCTCCCAGAATAGGGTTGCGATAGACCGACTTGTCCTGAGCCAGAAGCCGGCGCGGGGCGCCGGTCAGGGTGAGGGCGGCGGAGGCGCCAGCGGCGGTTTGAAGAAAGCTGCGGCGAGTGAACATGGCGGGACCAGTGTAACGCCGGGCTGGTGGGCGCGTAAAACGATGTATACGGATGCGGGCGGCTGCCGATGCTTCTGGTCCTCTTCCGCCGGCTGCACGCGTTCGCGGTCTTCGCGTCACAGCACCGGTTTTGGGCTTTGCGTCAGGTTCCCGTTTCCGGGGGCCTCGAGGACGATCATCCGAAAGCGCGACGGCTGCCGCCCGGCACAGAAGTAGGCGTGGGGCGCATCCGTTTCGAGGAAGAGCCCGTATCCGTGCCGGATCTCAAACTCCTGGCCGCGGATGACGGCGCCCACGCGTCCCCGCAGTGGATACAGGATCTCCTTTGTTCCTGGCGAGTGCGCCGTGGCATCGTACCGCTCGCCTGGGAACATCTCCCATTCCCAGAGTTCAAACATCAGCGGACCGCGTGTTCCGAACACGAGCCGGGCAGTGCCGCCCAGGGGTCCGCGCCACAGCACTTCGCCCTCGTTCAGAGCGAAGCTCTCCGCGCTACGGGATGCGGACGTCTCCAGCAGGTCGGACACCGAAACGCCGAGCGCGGAAGCAGTCTGGCAAAGCAAGGCGATGCCGGGGTTGCCGGTCCCCTTTTCCAATCCGGCTAGGCTGCCCTTACTGACGCCGGCGCGGGCAGCGAGTCGATCGAGAGAAAGGCGCTGCCGCTTTCTGTGGGCGGCCACGCGCTGTGCGATGGCCTGGATGGTTTGCCTGGATAGCGATTCGTTCATTGTAATGACCGCCGTGTTCAATATGATAGACTGATCCGTACCAGACATGAAGAGCGCGTTTCTGCCCGTTGTCGCCGGCGAGATCTGGCGTCAATACCCCGATTATCGAGCACTCAGTGTCACCGTGCGGAGTTTTCGAGTATCTGCCCAGGCCGAGCTCGACGGCGGTACAGCGGCACCGCCCGCCTGGATGGACAGCCACATCGAAGCGTGGCGGACGACCTTTCGCAAGTTTGGGGCGAATCCGAAGAAGACAACGTCTTCCCTGGAAGCGTTGTGGAAAAGGCTACAGAAGAACGGTGCCCTGCCGTCGATTGATCCGGTCGTCGACCTTTACAATGCACTCAGCATTCGATTCGGAGCGCCCTTCGGAGGGGAAGACGCTGCGCGCCACAGCGGGGCACCGCATCTCGGCCTCGCAACCGGCGCCGAGAAATTCGATACGGCGCGCGATGGCGTCGCGGTCATCGAGCATCCGGAACCAGGCGAAGTGATCTGGAGCGACGAGCTAGGGGTTACGTGCCGTAGATGGAACTGGCGGCAGTGCCGGCGCACAGCGCTGACTTCGGCGAGCGAGAATCTGTGGTTCGTGATCGACCGGCTGGCGCCCATGCCTGTCGATGAGTTGAGGCGCGCCGGCGATGAACTGGTGCTCGGTTTGCGAAGGCTCAGCCCCGGTGTGGAGGCGTTGACCTTGCTGCTGGACCCGGGCGTTTGACGATCGCTCCACACGCGCAGGGGTTCGCGTTGTATGTGTCCCTCATCGTCGCAATCGGTCCACAAAACGCCTTTCTGCTCCGTATGGGAGCAAGCTGCCAGTACGCGTATCTTGTGCCTGGATCTCGGCGTTGTGCGATCCGTTCCTCAGCGCGCGGGGAGCACTTGGAGTTGGGTCGGTTCTGACAGCGAATCCAAGAGCGGCATTGAATGCGAGATGGTCAGGTGCGGCGTACCTGTGCTATCTCGGCGCGCAGACGATCCGCCAGGCCGTGCGTGCGGGGGCTTCGACTCGGGATCGGTGGATTGGCTCGCGCCGCGAACAGGGATGCAGACGGTCCGGCTCGCATTGGGGTTCGCAGTTCTGAACTTAAGTATCTCCCGATGTGCGACGTCAGCACGGAAGCTGGCCGCCGAGGGGGACAAGGGCACCCAGGCTTCCGCCTCGATCACCGTGCGGACGCGCTGGCCGCCGGACGCCGTTCCCGCCCAGCGGTGGCTTTGACCTGCGTCCGCGGCGGGCTTACACTGTGGTACACCGTGCGGCGTCGAACCTTCATCTCCTCCGCGATTGCGCTGGCGGCCGCGGGCCGCGCTGCCCCGACACTGCCGCTGCCAAAGAGCCTCGGCCGCCACATCCGGGGCGGGCCCCTGGCGATCGCCATGTGGGACTTCTCCTGGCTCGAACGGCGCTGGCCGGGCGCCGGGTACGAGGATTGGGACTCCGCGCTCGATGAACTCAGGGAGCGCGGCTACAACGCGGTGCGCATCGATGCATACCCGCACCTGGTCGCGGCCGGTGTGGATCGCGTGTGGACTCTGCTGCCCGAGTGGAGCCAGCAGGACTGGGGCGCCCCAGCCAGATGCCACGTCCGGGTGCAGCCCGAGTTGAACCAGTTCATCGCCAAGTGCGCGGATCGCGGAATCGTGGTGGCGCTCTCGTCGTGGTTCCGCCAGGACGCCGGAAACGAGCGCCTCAGAATCGCCGGCCCCGCCGGGCTCGGCCAGGTATGGCAGGCGGCGCTCGACACCATCCGCGCCGCCGGCCTGCTGGACAACATCCTGTACGTGGACCTGTGCAACGAGTTCCCCTTGCAGGTCTGGGCGCCCTTCACGCCCCAGAACCTCCTGCGGGCATCGCCGGAGGGCGTCCGCTGGATGGCCGAGCCGATCGCCCGGCTGGCCTCCGACTATCCCGACCTCGCCTGCACCTTCTCGTTCACGACGGAGTACGAGACGTGGAGGAGGCAGGACGTCTCGATGCTCGATTTTCTCGAGCTGCATCTGTGGATGACGCATTTCTCGGACTTCTACCGCCAGGTTGGTTACAACTACGAGAGGTTCGATCCTATCGGCTACCAGAACCTCGTGGAAAAGGCCGAAGCGTTGTACCGGTCGAAGCCGGAGTATTGGAAGAGGTGCCTGGAGGACGGCATCCGAACGCTGGCGGCCGAGTGGTCGATCGCCAGCGGGAAGCCGCTGATCACCACCGAATGCTGGAGCCTGGTGGACTACAAAGACTGGCCGTTGCTCAACTGGGATTGGCTGAAGGAACTCTGCGAGACCGGGGTGCGGGCGGCTGCGGCAACGGGACGGTGGGCAGCGATGGCGACCAGCAACTTCTGCGGTCCGCAGTTCCACGGCATGTGGCGGGACGTGGCCTGGCATCGGAGGATGACCGGCCTCATCCGCTCGGCGCACCTGGGGTGAGAAGGAGGCGCGGCAACAAGGGCGGCCAAGTGCTTCCGGAACACTACCAGGACGACGCCGACTTCCTCTCGCGCCATGTCCGCGAGCACAAGACTCGGTTCGGCATCGACATCCGGGCCAGCAAGCCTGCCGGCCCTGGCCCGGAGCAGCTTGCGATATGGTTCCATAGCGCTCGCGTGCAACGCGCGGCGTCCGGGCCGGAAAAATGGTCCAGCGACCGGCGCCGGCAAACCGACGGTCCTGATGGGGTCGCCGTCAGGTCGTCCGTTCGGTCTGCTCACGGGCCGCCGGACCGGGGCGCGGCGCAACACACCACGCAACACGAACGATACCGCGCTGGCTGCCTGACGTGATATAAGAGGGGCAGTTCGTGACAACCTCTGCATGAACCGTGAGGTAACGATGAAAGACTGGACCCGCCGTGAAATACTAAAGACAAGCTTGGCCGCCTCGGCGGCCGCGACACCCGGCCATCCTGGCCTCGCTGCCCCGGCGCAGGCAGACTTGCCGGCTGCGCGCGTTGACCGCAATTCGACCCTGGGCGGCGGGCGCGAACGCCTGCTCCTCGATTTTGGCTGGCGCTTCCACTTCGGGCATGGCTGCGAGCCGGCCAAGGACTTCGGCTTTGGCGGCGGCTCGTCAGGCAACTTCCAGAAGACCGGGAACTTTCTGACCCCAAGCAGCCTCGCCTTCGATGACAGCGACTGGAAGCCTGTGGACCTTCCCCACGACTGGGCTATCGAGCTCCCGTTCCAGAAAGATCCGGAGCTTGCCAGCAAGGGCTTCTATCCGCTGGGCAGGACCTGGCCCGCCACCAGCGTCGGCTGGTATCGCCGTGTCTTCGAGCTGCCCGCCTCCGAGAGCAAGCGGATCCATATCGAATTCGACGGTTCGTACCGCGACACGATGGTGGTTTTGAACGGCTACTACGTCGGGCGGCACAGCGGTGGCTACGATCCGTTCCAGTTCGACGTGACCGATTTCGCCAACCCAGGCGGCCGAAACGTGCTGCTGGTTCGCGTCGACGCGACCTTGAGCGACGGGTGGTTTTACGAGGGGGCCGGAATCTACCGTCACGTGTGGCTCGTGAAGACCGACCCGCTGCACGTCAAGCGCTGGGGCACGTTCGTACGCAGCGAGGTCCGTCCCGACGCCGCAACGCTGCACGTACGCACGGAACTCGAGAACCATGGAAAGGGCGTCCGAAAAGCGCGGGTGGTCTCGACAATTCTCGACCCGTCCGGAACGGTGGTGGCCCGAGCGGCCGCGGATGCAATGCCGATCCCGGAATGGGGAGACTGCACTCTCGAGCAACAGATTGCAGTGAAGCAGCCCGCGCTGTGGTCCCTGGAACAGAGGAACCTGTACAAGCTGGTGTCCGAGGTGGAGTCGGGTGGCGCCGTGGTGGACCGGTATGAAACCCGCTTCGGGATGCGCACGGTCCGCTTCGACTCGGAGCGAGGCTTTCTCCTGAATGAAAAGCCGGTCAAGCTAAAGGGGACCTGCAATCACCAAGACCATGCAGGGGTGGGCGCGGCGCTCCCGGATGCGCTGCAGTACTACCGGATTCGGAAGCTGCAAGAAATGGGCAGCAACGCGTACCGCAGCTCGCACAATCCGCCCACGCCGGAGTTGCTGGATGCGTGCGACGAACTGGGCATGCTGGTATTCGATGAGACGCGCATGATGTCGTCGAATCCCGAGGGGCTGAGCCAGTTAGAGAACCTCGTCCGGCGCGACCGCAATCACCCCTGCGTGTTCATGTGGTCTATGGGCAACGAGGAGGCCGTTGCCAATACGGAGACGGGAGCCCGCATTCTCGAATCGATGAAGCGTATCTCGACCCAGCAGGACGGGTCCCGTCCCGTGTCGCTGGCGCCCATTTTCTCGATCGGAACGGGAGGCCTGGCGGTGGGCGACGTGATGGGCTACAACTACATGGACCCCGCCGCCGACGCCTTCCACAAGGCGCATCCCACGCAGGCCATCATGGGCACCGAACAAGTCAGCGCGGTGGGGACGCGTGGCATCTATGTCACGGATGCCGGCAAAGGCCACGTTGCATCCTACGATCCCTACACCACGACGGGCCGCGCATCGGCGGAGGGTTGGTGGCGGTTCTGCGCGGAGCGGCCATGGCTTGCCGGCGGGTTCATCTGGACTGGCTTCGACTACCGCGGCGAGCCGTCTCCGAACGGGTGGCCCAACATCAGCTCGCAATACGGGGTCATAGATACCTGTGGATTCCCGAAGGACTCCTTCTTCTATTACCAATCCTGGTGGACCTCGCGCCCCGTGCTGCACCTGTTCCCACATTGGAACTGGCCGGGGATGGAGGGCCGGGAGATCGCTGTGTGGGTCCACTCCAACCTGGAGAAAGTAGAGTTGTTCCTCAACGGAGCGAGTCTGGGAGTAAAGGAAATTAAGCGGAACTCGCACCTGGCCTGGAACGTCCGGTATTCCCCGGGCCGCATCGAGGCGCGCGGTTACCGCGGAGGGGCCCACGTGCTGACAGATGCGCGGGAATCGACCGGCCCCGCCGCGAAACTCGTGCTGACCGCCGACCGCGAGGAACTCGCCGCTGACGGAGAAGAGTGCGCGGTACTGGCCGTGGAGGTTCGCGACGCGCAGGGCCGCGTTGTGCCTGTCGCCGATAACGAGGTGAGGTTCGAGGTATCGGGAAGTGGAAGGCTGATCGGTGTCGGCAACGGCGACCCCGCATGCCAGGAGTCCGACAAGGGCACTTTGCGGCGGGCCTTCTGCGGCCTTTGCGCGGCCATCGTTCAGTCCACGAAGTCGGCCGGCAAGATCGCCGTGGCCGCGACATCCCCGGGTTTGCCGCCGGTCACTCTGACAATCGCTGCGAGGGCCGTGCGGCTGCGCGCCCAGGTTCCGGCATGGGAGCGCGAAGCGCCGGCCGGGGCGGGGGTAACCGGCCTATGGCGGCCGGTGGCGGCAGCGGGGCAACCCGAAAGCAGCCCGCTTGGCGGGGGCATCCACATGGTGTTTACGCTCTACCAGGACGGATCGATTCTCACCGGGACTGTCGAGGGCGGCGGCGGGTGGTTCGGAGGAGGAGGCGCAGGGCCCGTCCCGATCGAGGAGGGTCATCTCACCGGCGCAAAGGTCGCCTTCAAGGCTGGAAATACCACGTATTCCGGCACGATCGACGAAGACGAAATGAGGCTCGAGCGGACGACGGATCTGGGCGCGCTTCGCAAATTTGCCGGCCCGCCGTCAGCCACTTCGGAAGCGGGACGGCCGGCCATCGGCCCGGCGCCGGATGAGACGGATCCGTCCATCGGCGACTGGGCGGCACGGCTTCTGACTCCGCAGCCGATGACGCTGCGGCGGGCCAGGCGGTAGGCAGGCGTGTCCGCCCGGTGGCGCCTGGATGGAGGCAATCGAGGGCTTCCGGGCCAACAGTGAGACGCGGTCAATGTGCTCTCCGAGCCTCCTGCGTAAAAGCGAGAGCCGGGACGGCATTCCGAACCGTTCCGCGGGTCGATAAGTCCTGCTTGGTCGCGAAGGGTTCAGGAACCGCCCGGGGTTGCGCAGGTCCGGGCCGCTGTACGGCATCCGCCAGTCTTCTGCTCGCAGCAGCAACCAAAAGCATGAGTCTTGACAAAGTCTCACATTAGATATAATCTAAACACTTGATGGACGCCGAGGCGATTAAACGGTCCTTGGAAGGCAGCGGGTTGCGGTGCACTCCGCAGCGCTACGCCGTGATGGCATTCTTGATGGAACACAACAGGCATCCCACGGCTGCGGAAATCTTCGAAGCCGTGAATCGCGTGGATCCGCGCTCTTCCAGGGCCACGACTTATAACAATCTGCGGGACTTGGTGCAGGCGGGTTTGGTGCGTGAAGTGGCCGTCGAGGGCCGCGCCGCGCGATTCGATGCGAAAGGCATGCGGCATCACCACTTCATCTGCGACCGCTGCGGCAAGGTTGAGGACATGGAGTGGTACGACGTGCCCAGGCCTGCCTCGGGCTCCCTCGGTAAGCGGATTGTTCGCGAATGCGAACTCATTTTCCGGGGGCTCTGCGCGAAGTGCGCTCCGCGGCACGCTTCCGGTTAAGCTGTCGCAGGCGTGTGGATACCGGATGAATGGCGCGCGTTAGCAAGCGCGGCCGGCGGCGATGCGCGAATGGGAAAGCCGGATGGGTTCGTAGTTCGTCACAGTTTTTTGACTAATTCGAAGGAAGGCAAACATATGGATAAACACTCACCCGCAGCGGGGCGCCTGTCCCCGCTAATCAGGAGCAAAATGTCAACCGAAAGCAAGTGCCCGGTAACGGGCGGCGCTCGCAGACACACGGCGGCTGGGGCCCGGCGAATGCGGGCTGGTGGCCGAATCAGCTGAACCTGAAGATCCTGCACCAGCACTCCCCCCTGTCCGATCCGATGGACAAGGAGTTCAATTATGCGGAAGAATTCAAGAGCCTCGACCTGGATGCCGTGATCAAGGACCTCCATGCCTTGATGACGACATCGCAGGACTGGTGGCCCGCGGACTACGGCCACTATGGGCCGCTCTTCATCCGTATGGCGTGGCATAGCGCCGGCACGTACCGTATCTCCGATGGCCGAGGCGGCGCGGGTTCCGGAGCACAGCGATTTGCGCCCCTCAACAGTTGGCCGGACAACGTGAGCCTCGACAAGGCGCGCCGGTTGCTCTGGCCGATCAAGCAAAAGTACGGCCGGAAAATATCCTGGGCCGACCTGATGATCCTCGCCGGTAACGTCGCTCTGGAGTCGATGGGATTCAAGACCTTCGGTTTCGGCGGCGGGCGCGAGGACATCTGGGAGCCGGAAGAAGACATTTACTGGGGGCCGGAGGGCAAGTGGCTGGCCGACGAGCGCTACAGCGGCGACCGTGAGCTCGAGAATCCTCTCGCCGCCGTTCAGATGGGCCTGATTTACGTGAATCCGGAAGGGCCCAATGGAAAGCCGGATCCAGTCGCTGCGGCACGGGATATCCGCGAGACCTTCGCCCGCATGGCGATGAATGACGAGGAGACGGTGGCCCTCATCGCCGGCGGACACACGTTCGGCAAAGCCCATGGCGCTGCCGAGCGAGCAAGTATGTCGGTCCCGAACCCGAGGCCGCCGGCATCGAAGAGCAAGGCCTCGGCTGGAAGAATACCTTTGGCACGCGGCAAAGGCGCCGACGCGATCACCAGCGGGTTGGAGGGCGCATGGACCACCAACCCGGTGAAGTGGGACAACAACTACTTCGACAACCTGTTCGGCTATGAATGGGAACTCACGAAGAGTCCCGCCGGCGCATCACCAATGGACGCCCAAGGACGCATCCGCGGCGGGCACCGTGCCGGATGCCCACGATCCGTCGAAGAAGCACGCCCCGATGATGTTCACGACGGACCTCGCACTGAAGGTGGACCCGAGCTACGCGAAGATTTCGAAGCGTTTCCACGAGAACCCGCAGGCATTCGCCGACGCGTTCGCCAAGGCTTGGTTCAAGCTGACGCACCGCGACATGGGGCCTGTTTCGCGGTACCTTGGCCCGCTCGTTCCTCGGCAGCCGCTGCTGTGGCAGGACCCCGTTCCCGCCGTGGATCATGAACTGATCGGCGAGCAGGACATTGCCGCCCTGAAGGCCAAGATCCTCGCATCCGGACTGTCCATCTCCCAACTGGTCACGACGGCCTGGGCGTCGGCGGCGACCTTCCGCGGCGGCGACAAGCGCGGCGGCGCAAACGGGGCACGCATTCGCCTCGCGCCGCAGAAGGATTGGGAAGTCAACCAGCCGGCCGAACTGGCGAAGGTCCTTCGGAAGCTGGAGGCGATCCAGAAGGATTTCAACGGCGCGCAGTCCGGCGGGAAGAAGGTCTCGCTTGCCGACCTGATCGTTCTGGGCGGCTGCGCAGCCGTCGAGGAAGCGGCGAAAAGGGCCGGGCACAACGTGAAGGTTCCCTTCTCGCCGGGGCGCACGGATGCTTCGCAGGAGCAGACCGATGTGGACTCATTCGCCGCACTGGAGCCGACCGCGGACGGGTTCCGCAACTACCTCCGGAAGGGGACACCGAACGGCTGCGGAGGAGCTGCTGGTGGATCGGGCGCAGTTGCTGACGCTGACTGCCCCCGAGATGACGGTTCTCGTCGGCGGCATGCGCGCCCTGAATGCTAACTTCGGGCAGTCCAAACACGGCGTCTTCACCAACCGACCCGGGACGCTGACGAATGATTTCTTCGTCAACCTGCTCGACATGAATACGAAGTGGCAGCCCTCCTCCACGTCCGAAGGCGTGTATGAGGGGCGCGATCGCGCGACGGGCGAAATCAAGTGGACCGGCACCCGTGTCGACCTTGTCTTCGGTTCGAACTCCCAGCTCCGGGCAATCGCGGAAGTCTATGCATGCGACGACTCGAAGGAGGCGTTCGTGAAGGACTTCGTGGCTGCGTGGAACAAGGTGATGAACCTCGATCGCTACGACCTGGCCTGAGCTCAGCGGAACGGAGGCAGCGCTTTTCTTGGCCCGCGGGCCGGATGGCGCCGCCGATTGTGCCACGGTAGTGCGGCGCAAATTCCGGATAGTATGATTGTGCAGAAGGCGGCGAAAGCCGGCCCCGTCCCCGCTTTGCGGCCATGCCGATAGGCGACGAAACTTGCGCCGCAGTACAGTAGCGTCTTGATATTGTAGTGCGTCGCAGGTCATGCGAAGTACGATTATCCAAGGGCAAACCCTGGGACAGGGACGAAGTTTCGCAACAACGGCGAAATTCGAGCCAGTCCCCGGTTTGCGGCTTGTTCCGGTACCCGACAACATTTGCGACGCACCACAACGCCGGGGCCCGGTCCTACGGCGCCGCCACCAGGTTCGACTGCAACTCCGGGATTTCGATCTCGATGCGGGTTCCCTGCCCCGGCTTGCTGTCGATCCACATCTTATAGTCGCTGCCAAAGAGGATCTTCAGGCGCTCGTTGACGTTGGTGACGCCGATGCCCTGCTCGCGCAGAGTCGCCAGCTTGACCTCGGGGATGCCCACCCCGTCGTCTTCCACCAGCAAACGCAGGCGGCCGTCCTTCAGGCTGCTGCGGAAGCGCACCATCCCGCCGTCCACCTTGCTGCTCAAGCCGTGCTTCACCGAGTTCTCGATCAGCGGCTGCAGGAGCATGCTCGGCACCAGCCGGTCCAGTGTCGCCGGGTCGGCGTCCTTCTCGAAGCGCAGCTTCTCTCCGAAGCGGATGACCTCGATGGAGAGGTAGTCGCTGATGAATTCCAGCTCTTCTCCCAGGGAGGTAAAGTTCTCGTGTTTGCGCAACAGCCGTCGCAGAATATTCGAGAGCTTATAGACCACCGCCCGCGCCTGCTGCGGGTTGGTGCGGATCAGCGAAGAGACGGAATTCAGCGTATTGAACAGAAAGTGCGGATTGATCTGGTGGCTAAGCGCGTCCATGCGCGCCTGTAACAGCAGCCGCCGCTGCTCTTCCAGTTGGAGCTCGTTGCGGGCGCTGCTCCAGATCTTGAGCGGGAGGCTGACGGCGAACAGGGTGGTGGCGTAGGTGGCGACGATGGCCACCGGATGGGGGTTCGACCAGTCCGGCCAGATGGCGAACAACCGCCTGGGGCGGAAGTGGTGCAGGCCCTGGCGGAGGGCCTCGGCGCAAACGATGGCGATGAGAAACACGATCTGGTAAGCCGCGCGCCAGCGGTCGTGGCGGCGCGAGAACATGCGGTAGATGCTGAGGTCGATGATGGGCGAGAAGCGCCACACCTCCTCCGGGGCCGCGGCGTAATTCCGGAGAAGACCGCCCAGCGCGCCGACGCCCGCCAGAAGGGGCATCGTGAACAGCTCATGCCCGAACATGGCAGGGATCGAAATCAGGCATCCCGAGATCAGGCCGGAGACGTAGCCCCCCACCAGGCCCGCCACCAGGCTGCCTTCCAGTCCCAAATCCACGGCTTTGTACGACGGCGCCACAAGACGGATCACGACGCCAGAGGCGAAAATGGCGGCGAAGCAGAGCGCCAGCACGAAGCGCTGGTTGATGGTGCGCTCCTCCCTGAGCAGCATGGTCTTGAAGCGCCCGACGCGCACCAGGATGCTGGCCAGGGACGCGACCACGCACAGCCGCAACAGCAGGACGATGAGGTACTCTTGGCGCATCGCTCCGGCGTCTCCCGGCGCCGATCGGACGGCGGTTCAGGGCGGACCGAACCGCACGGAACCCGCGGCCTCTCGACCGTGGATCTGGTGTCCATTATAATGAATGAATCAGGGCACTCCCGCACGGAAGGGTGTGGTGTCCTGTTTCGAAAGGAATATGTCACACAACGGGAACCAGTCCGGGTTCCGGGAGCTGGCTGAGGCGGATTTTCCCACGCGCTTCGGGCATTTCCGGATTCATGGATTCGAGGGCCGGTACGCAGGCGAGATCGAAGAAGCCGTGGTTCTGGAGATGGGCGATGTCGCCTCCGGCCGGCCTCCCCTGGTTCGGATCCACTCGCAGTGCCTGACGGGCGACGTGTTTCACAGCCTGCGCTGCGATTGCCGCGCCCAGCTCGATCTGTCGCTTGAGCTCATCGCCGCGGAGGGCCGCGGCCTGCTGATCTACGAGCACCAGGAGGGCCGCGGCATCGGCCTGGCCAACAAACTCCGGGCCTACCGGCTCCAGGACGCCGGGGCGGATACGGTTGAGGCGAACCTCCGCCTCGGGTTCAAGGCGGACCATCGGAATTACGGGCTGCCGGCCGATATCCTGCAACACTTCCAAGTGGCCGCCGTCCGCCTCCTCTCGAACAACCCGGACAAGATCGCGGCGCTCGAAGCCGCGGGCATCCGCATCGCGGAGCGAGTGCCTTGCGAAGTCGCGCCGGTCGGCTCTTCGGCGCACTATCTGCGCACGAAGAAAGAGAAGCTCGGGCACCTGCTCGATCTGTAGGCCGCCGGCGATCGGCAATCGGCGAATTCCGGGCCGCATCGGAGCCGTGGATCGCACCGCCGTCGCGAGCAAGCGGGTGCACGCGGGCGGCCAGGGAGGCGGCAGTAGCAGGCGAGACGGGCTGTGGGCGGCCCCGTGAGACAATTGAGTGATATGCGATGGAAGTTCGCGCTCCTGCTGCTCGGAGCTTGCTTGTTCTCGTCCGCCGCCACAAAGCTGACGGTGGAGCAGTTGGTCGGCTTTGTGCGCTCCGCCATCCAGCAGAAGCAGCCCGACAAGCAGGTCGCCGGCTATCTGGCGACGGTTTCTCTCTCCGAACGGCTCGATGACCGTAGCGTCGACGAGCTCAAGGGGCAGGGCGCCGGACCCCAGACAGTCGAAGCGCTGAAGGCCCTGCGGGATGCCTCCCAGACTCTCCCCGCTCCGTCCACACCCACGCCCACACCGCCACCCCCACCCTCCCTGCCGCCCCCGGACCCCGAGGAGCAGCGGAAGGTGATCGAGCAGGCCCGCCAGTACGCCGCCAACTACACCAAATCGCTGCCGGATTTCTTGTGTATGCAGGTGACGCGCCGGTACGTCGACCCGCATGGCACCCAGTTCTGGGGGCTGGAGGACACGCTCACCGCCCATGTGAGCTACGTGGACCACAAGGAAGACTACAAGCTGATGTCGAGGAACGGCCAGATGACCACCAACTCGTCCATCTGGTCGGTCGGGGGCGCCAACTCCGCGGGCGAGTTCGGCAGCATGATGGCGGAGATCTTCGATCCCAGCACGGAGGCTTCCTTCAACTGGGAGCGATGGGCCACGTTGCGCGGCCGCCGCGCGTACGTCTATGCCTACCAGGTCACCCAGCCGCGCTCGCAGTGGCGCGTCACCTATGGCCACGACGCCGCTGGCGGCTCCCAGGCGGAGACCGTGCCCGGCTACCACGGCCTGGTTTTCGTAGACCGCGACCTGCTGGCGGTGGTCCGCATCACGCTGGCCGCCAACTCCCGCCCGACTTCCCGATTCAGCAGGTCGAGGATACCCTGGACTACGATCTCGCCACCATCAGCGGCCACCCGTACCTCCTGCCACTCAGGGCTGTCGTGCTGATGCGTGAGGGGGCGCACCACTCCAAGAACGAAGTGGAGTTCCGGCTTTACCGCAAGTTCACCGCCGAGGCGAGCCTCAAGTTCGATGAGGCCGACGCGCCGCCGGACGACAAGCCTAAGCAAGAACCCCCGAAGCGTTGAGAAAGGCTCACGGCATGCCTCCGGCGGCCGCGTGCGACAATGGAGCCGTATGCGATTGAGGGCGGCGCTCCTCCTGCTCGGAGCGTCTCTGTGGTTGTCCGCCGGATCGAAGCTGACGGTGGAGCAGTTGGTCAGCTTTATCCGTTCCGCGATCCAATTGAAGCAACCGGACCGGCAGGTGGCGGCCGATCCGGGCTCGGTCGCGCTGACCAAGCGGCTCGATGACGAGACCATCGAGGAGTTGCGGGGAGAAGGCGCCGGACCCAAAACCGTGGAGGCGCTGAAAGCCCTTCGGGAAGCCTCCCAGACCCTGTCCGCGCCAGCCCAACCCACGCCCACGCCTCCTCCTCCACCCCCCTCCCGCCGCCCAGCCCGGAAGAGGGGGGCAGGATGATCGAACAGGCCCGCGAGTATGCGATGAACTATTCCAAATCGCTGCCCGACTTCCTCTGCACGCAGGTCACCCGCCGCTACGTCGATCCGCATGGCTTGGAGTTCTGGGCGCCCACGGACACCCTGACCGCGCGCGTGAGCTACGTCGACCACAAAGAGGACTACAAGCTGGTGATGGTGAACAACCGCGCCGTCGCCAACGTGTCCTACTATTCGGTGGGAGGCACGACTTCGGCTGGCGAGTTCGGCAGCATGATGAAAGAGCTCTTCGATCCGCAGACGGATGCAGCCTTCCGCTGGGAGCGCTGGGCCACGCTCCGCGGCCGCCGCGCGTACGTCTACGCCTACCAGGTCGACCAGTCCCGCTCGAAGTGGCGCGTCGGCTACAAGGGGGAGCACTCGACCGAAGAAACCGTGCCCGGCTACCACGGCCTCGTGTTCGTTGACCGCGACTTGCTGGCCGTCGTGCGCATCACCCTGGTGGCCGACCTCCCTCCCACCTTCCCCATCCAGCAGGCCCAGGACACGCTCGATTACGATCTGGCCACCATAAGCGGCCACGAGTATCTCCTGCCGCTCAGGGCCGTCGTGCAGTTGCGCGAAGGGAAGTTTCTCTCCAAGAACGAGGTCGAGTTCCGGCTCTACCGCAAGTTCAGCGCCGAGGCCACAATTACCTTCGACACCCCCGACGCGCCGCCCGACGAAAAGACCAAAGAGCAGCCGCCCAAGTAGCCGGACGGCTGGTGGGGCAGACGCCCCGGGCGAGCGGCATGGTACTGCGCTTAGCCCGGGCTGTTGTTTGCGCTCCCCGTTTTGGATGGCTTTTCTTTCATCTTTGGTGTAATCTGTACGAGGTGACGCCCGTTCCGCGGGCTGGGCTCTGGGGGGGACCGGGGCGTCGTCGGTTTGAGACACAAAGAGGGATCGGTATGCCTTCATCGCCGGGGAGTTGGGGTGCCCGCCGGGCGCTGCCGCCCGCGCCGCATGCCGCTTCAATCCTCGGGTCCCGGTTCTCCTAAGCCTCGCCGACGGCGTCGTGGTTGCCGACCGGGACGGCCGCTTCATCCTGGTCAATCCCGCGGCGGAGCGGATGTTGATATCCGATCCCTCCGATACCTCTCCGTCCGAGTGGAGCCGCAACTACGGCCTCTACAAGCCCGATCAGACCACTCTCTTTCCCATCGACGAGCTGCCGCTCGCCCGCGCCGTCCGCGGCGAAGAGGTGCGGGATGTCGATGTTCGTCCGCCCCGCCCAGTCGAAGGGCATTTGGGTCAGCGCCTCCGCCATGCCCCTCCGCGATGAGGCCAGCGGCATCGAGGGCGGGGTCGTCGTTTTCCGCGACATCACCGCCTTCAAGCGCAGCGAGGAAGCCCTCCGGCGGGAGCGCGACTGGGCCTCGGCGGTGGTGGACACCGTGGCCAGCCTGGTGATCGTCCTCGACAACGCCGGGGGCATCGTCAACTTCAACCGCGCGTGCGAGGAAGGCTTCCGGCCGCAGGTTCGACGAGGTGCGCGGGCGCTGCTTCGGGACGTTCTGCTGCCGCCGGAAGAGGTCGAAGCGGCCAGAGCCGTTTTTGACAACCTGCGGGCGGGCCACTTTCCCAGCCAGTACGAGAACCATTGGGTCGCTAGCGACGGCACCCGCCGCCTGATCGCCTGGACCAATACCGCATTGCCATCCAGCGGCGGTGGCGTCGAGTTCATCATCGGAACCGGCACGGACCTCACCGGCCGCAAGCGTACTGAGGACGAACTGCGCCGCGCCAACCACATGCTCCGGGTTGTGATCGACACCAGCCCCCTGGCCATCGTGACCATGGACTTCGGCGGCCACGTGCGGAGCTGGAATCGCGCCGCCGAGCGCATGTTCGGCTGGACCGAGCAGGAGCTGCTGGGCAAACGCTTCCCCATCGTGCCCGAGGACGACGAGGCCTTCTTCCGCGACAACCTGGACCGGTTGCAGCGCGCCGAGACCATCGCCGGCATCGAGCGGCAACGCCGCCGCAAGGACGGCACGCTCATCGACGTCGCTCTCGGGAACGCGCCCCAACTGGATGCCGAGGGTCGCGTCATCGGCGGCATTTCCGTGATCGCCGACATGACCGACCGCAAGCGCCTCGAGGAGCAGTTCCGCCAGGCCCAGAAGATGGAAGCCGTGGGGCGGCTGGCCGGAGGCGTGGCGCACGATTTCAACAATCTCCTTGACCGTCATTGGCGGCTACGCCCAAATGCTCCTCGAGGCCATGCAGCCGGACCACCCCCTGCGCCCCTCGCTCGAGGAGATCGACCGCGCCAGCGCCAGCGCCGCCACCCTCACCCAACAACTGCTGGCCTTCAGCCGCCGCCGGAGGTACCGCGGGTGCTCGATCTCAACCAGCTCGTGTCCGGCCTCGACAAAATGCTCCACCGTCTCATCGGCGAGGATATCGAACTGGTGACAATCCGCCCTCCTCCAGCTTCCCTGCGTGCGGGTGGATGCCGGCCAGATCGAGCAGGTCCTGATGAACCTGGTGGTCAATGCGCGCGATGCCATGCCCCGGGGCGGCACCATCACCATCGAGACCGCTCTGGCGGCGTTCGACGAGCGCAGCCCGGATGGCGTCGGGCCTGGCCGCTACGTCGTCCTTTCGGTCGCCGACACCGGCCGCGGAATGACCGAGGAAATCAAGCTCCACATGTTCGAGCCGTTCTTCACCACCAAGGG
>CAVQAN010000008.1:0-499064 GCA_963710565.1 Bryobacterales bacterium
CCACGCTGTAGGGCTTGCCGTTGTCCAAGCTCTCCAGGCGGGCCAGTTCGTCGGCGTGGGTTTCGATCAGGTCCGCCAGTTTGTTCAGCAGGTTCTACCGCGCTCGGCCGCCGCCATCTTTCTCCACGGCCCGCACTGGAACGCGTGGCGAGCCGCTTTGACCGCGCGGTCCACATCCTCTGTGTCGGCCTCGGCGACGCGGCAGATTTCCTCGCCCGTGGAGGGGTTAATCGTGGCGAACGTGCGGCCCGAAGCCGCTTCCGTCCACTGGTTGTTGATCAAGAGCCTGTTCGCCGTGATGGGGACAGTCCTCTCCGGCGCTAATACGGTTGTCGACATGGAAACCTCCTGCTTCCCGCCCCTCTGGTATGCGGGATACAGGGTCAGTATAAACACCAGCGCAAGGCCAGGCAAGGATGAAGTTGGGAAGACCGATTCCTATCCGGAAGTGTTTTGCTTAACGGACGCCGGCAGTTCGGCAAATCTCGCCGATGTCCCGGCTCTCGAGCACGCGCTTCGGGGCGCCGTTCCGGCGACCTCGGTGGTCCGCGGCCCAGGCAGTCCGTCGTCGTAACGTACTTCGGCAGCAGCAGCTTCCACACGGGATAGAGTAGCGCCGTCGCCGCGTGAGAGCTCGGTACAGGGCCGTCTTCGTCCGATGCCGTGGAGCGGCTGGATGTAGGCAGGACGGAACATGTAGGCGGCTTTGAAGGGCATTTGCAGCAGCGCGTTTCCGTCCGGCCCTTTACCCACGCCCACATCATGCGACCGCGCTCCGTGCTGTCGTGCCGGCACCCGAAACGTAGATGAACGTCATCCCCGGGTTGAACCTGGCCAGGGTTCGAGCCGCCGATACAGTGAGGTCGTAGGTCAGGCGCCGGTAAGCCGGCTCGCTCTTCCTGCCGCGGAGACGCCGAGACAGAAGAAGCATGCGTCGTCGCCCGCGAGGCTGCCCTCGGCCGGAGCGAGGTCCCACGACTCGCTCCGCACGATCTCGTGGAACTTCTCGTGCCTCTGCCCGGTGGCGGTTCGCCCGATGGCAAGGACGCTCTCGACACCGGGATCGAGCGGGCGCTCTCGCAAGACACCCTGACCGACCATGCCGGTCGCTCCAAAGAGATCACCCTCACGTTGTCACCTGCCCTCGGGCTCGCCCGCCTCGGACAGGCTTCAGTATGAACGGAACATGGGTCTGTGTCCACGGGTTTTCGCGGCGCCTCGCGGCGACCGGGGTCGGTCCGGGGTGCGCAGCCGGTACCTCGCAGCGCAAGGGTCTCAACAGTCGAGCTTTCGAGTTGACCGCCCGGCACGGCCATGGGGTTATCGGCACTTGGGCGTCCAGAAGAGTCTCGACACGGCACGCGAGAGTGCATGCGGCACCAAACCCCATGGCCCTACAAGGTCGTGTTCTCGGCGGTCTTCAGTTGCGTATCCGGCACGTCGCTGCACATGTGGACCGCGAAACCCGACACGTTGTGAAGCGCGAATGCCGGAACGCCGGCGACGTGCGGCACTTTGATGCGGAAGAAGTCGGCGTCCTCGACGTCGTCCAGCACGAAGGCCGGCCGCAGGTCTTCCTTCTCGGTGCGGATCTCAATGTTGTCGAACTGAATGCCTTTTACGTGCCGCACGTAGAAGCCGTGCGACGGCATGTTGTGCTAGTAGACGCCCCTTCCCGCCCGGAACGGCCGCGGCCTTCCGCCCGGCGCTGCGGGTGCCGCGGGACCGCTGCCCGGCCGCCCATGTCCCTCGGGAAACCATCGCCCGTCCGGACCGCGGCCGTTGGGCCGCGGACCGGCCGCGAACATGGTGGGTTCGGGATAGATGTCCTCGTATTCCGGCGGTTGATAGGCGGCATCTTCCTTGGTTCCGCCGCCCTGATGCAGGATCTGGACATTGCTGATCTTCACGTCTTCGATCTGTGGCCGGGAATCCCGCTGATCACCGAGCCCAGGCCGGAAACGGAATTCGAACATACCAGGTTGCTGATGATCACCCGTTTCAGGGTCCCGACCGGCGTGTTATCGGGTCCGCGCATGCGGTTGCCCAGCCGCATGAAGATGGGAGCGCTCATGATGTCGCGCATCGAGATGTTCGTGATGGTGACATCTTCCAGGATGGCGCCGTCCACCGACTCCAGCGCCAGCCCCTGGCAGCCTTCGAACACGCAGTTGGAGATGGTGATGTTGCGGAACCCGCCGTTCGATTCGGTGCCGAACTTGATGCGGCCGGTGTGCGGGACGCGCTCCTCGGGCCCGAACTTCTTGTAGGTGCCGTCCAGCATGGTGCCTTCTTCCCAGCATCCGCTGACATAGCAGTTGGTGATGGTGACGAACTCGGTCTCCTTGGCGCTGCCCAGCGCGTAATCGGCTTTCAGACAGATGCCGTCGTCCCAGGGCGAGTTCACGTAGCAATTCGAAATGCGGACGTTGCGGCAGGCATCCACGTCCATGCCGTCGCGGTTGGTGTCGATCTTCAGGTTGTCGATGGTCAGATTGTCGACGCCGGTCGCCAAAATGCCGAAGTGCCCGCCGTGCAGGATCGAAAAGTCGCGCAGCAGAACGTTGTGGCAGTTCTTCAGGCTGATGGATTTGTTGCCCACTCCGGGAGTCTGGGCGCCCGTGCCGCGGCTCAGGCCCTTACCCCAGATCCGGCCGGTTCCCACGATGGCGACGTTCTCGATCGCCTCGCCCCAGATCAGGCTGTTGTGGAAATGGCTGTGGCCGAAATCCTGGAACATGTCCCACGCATTGGGCTCGGGGAGATCGTACCCGCCTTCGGCGCCCTCCTAGGGCGCGTCAGCGGCGATGATCGTCGCGCCCTGATCCAGTTGCAGCGTCACGTTGCTCTTCAGATGGATGGAATAGGAAAGATAATTGCCGGCCGGGAAGAACACCGTTCCGCCGCCCGCGGCCGCGGCGGCATCGATGGCCTTGTTGATAGCGGCGGTGTCGAGAGTTTTCCGTCGCCGGCTGCGCCGAACGTTCTGACGTCAAAGTTACCGCTTGCAGGAAGACTCGTGGCGGCGCGCGCGACGCCCTGGTCTGCCTGAACGGCTAAGGCGGCGCCGCTAATGCCGGCGCCGGCAAGCCGCAAGAAGTTCCTGCGCAGATTGGTTTGAGTTGGCATGATTTGTTCTCCGGAAAAGACGGCCACAAATGTTCCAGATCATTATACGCCGGGCCCGGCGGGCGGTCGGGTGGCGCGGGCTTCAGCCTGCCGTGCCGGCACCTGGGCGTCGAGATGAGTCTCGAGGCGGCACGCATGAGTGCGTGCGCCACAACGAATCCGTTTGTACGCGGCCAGCGAGTTCTTCCAGAAGTACTTTTCTGCGACCGCCTTACCCTTGGCGTTACCGCGGTCGCAGGAGGAGCGCGCAGAGGGCGCACGGATCCGGCGTTCTGGATCGAGGTTTCCGCGGAGGCGGACGGAACGTTCCGCGTTACGAATGCGCGCAACAACTTCACCAAGAGCTACGCGGCACGGAGGTAGGCTTGGCACCCGCTTGCCTGCGCGCTTCGTTTCGCGCTGCCAAACGGGCCCACTGAGATGCCGTTGTCAACCGGCCTCGAATGGCGTTCGCCAGTGGCCGCCCGGACTCCATCTGCGAACAAGAGTGGCTTTCTGGCTTTCGGGAGTGCGCCACGCTACTGCCTTCGGGTTAACCTCGACTCCCCTTCGTACTCGCCTGATGAGTTCAGTCGCCGGGCGGTGTACTTCAGTGTGAGCTCATCCCGACGCGCGGTCAGGAAGATACGATAGGTCCGGGTGTCCGTCCGGCCGTGCAGTTCGGCCGTCGTGTCATCGATCCGCTTCCCCGACACGCGAACAGTCCCCGTCCACAAGCCGGTGAGATTCCCGTCTCTGTCTTCGTCGAGGGCGAGGGAGTCGTCTCCCCTCTCGCCCTGGCTGTTCTCCCAGGTTCCGGTCCACCTGCCCGCAAACGCGGCAAACCGCTGGGCAAAGGCCGGTTCAGCAGAGAGACAAACTAGTGCGATCGCGGCCGCGCCGCTGAAGCAAAGAGAAAGAGCGGACCATGCGATAAGACGCCTCATCTTCGAGTACCTCAAACAGGAGATTATAGCTGAACCGGTTCGTTCCGCAAGAAGCCCGCTGAGGTCAGCTTCGGGCGCCCGGCATGGGGCCGGCGAGGCCCGACTCCGCGGTCGCCGGCCGCGCTCCCGGACACGTGCGGCGGTCCTCGCCGCCGGCGCGGACGGGCCAAAGTGCATGTGAGGGTTGGTCAGAAGGATCTGGCGCAACGGAAGCCGACGTCGTTGCTGGCATAATCCGACGAGTAGCTGATGCGGCTGCTGCACAGGAAAACACCGGGATCTCTTTGGAACCACGAGCCGCCCCGCACCACCCGGTTGCTGCCGGAGGCGGGTCCCTGGGGATCGACCACGGGTTGCGCCGGATAGGGGCGGCCGTACCAATCCTGAACCCACTCCCACACGTTCCCGCGCATATCGTACAGGCCCCAGGCGTTGGGCTTCTTTTGACCTGCCGGATGCGTCCCGCCGGCGGAGTTTCGACCCCACCAGGCCACGACGTCCAGGTCGGGCGTCTCGTCCGGCTCCTGCCCGCCGGCGCGGCAGGCGTACTCCCGCTCGGCCTCCGTCGGGAGCCGGTAGCGGGTGTCCTTCTCCTTGACGTTGAGACGGCGCAGGAAGTCCTGGGCATCGTCCCATGTGACCTGCTCGACGGGCCGGTCCGGCGCCTTGGTGTCACTGGGGTTGGCCCCCATCGCGGCCTGCCACTGTGCCTGCGTCACGGCCGTGATCTGCAAGTAGAATCCCTTGCTGAGGGTCACATCGTGAATGGGCCCGTAGATACCGTGCGAGCCCATCTGGAAGGAGCCCGGATCGATCCGGACGAACTTCATGCCCTCCGAATTGGCGAACTCGCGCGGCGGCGCCGGTGGACCCTCCTGGCCGCGCACCATGAGTACTGTCGCGCCTAACGTAGCCGTCAGTAACACGAATCGCGTCATCATCATTGCTAGAGTACACCTGAGCGGCAGCGGGTACCAGGGGTCCGAGAGGGGGGGCGGTACGAGAGGGTGAGGGGATGGTACGGTTCCGCGGACACGGAGACGGAGGTCCTACGGGGGAACACGGGGCTATTTAGTGCAATACCGGGCCTTCAAGGCCCAGAATCTGCACACTGGAGACGGTCATCATGGCCTGGTGATCGCTGAAGGTCCAGACCACTCTCTTATCGCGGGTGACCTCGATCATGTGAGGCGCCTTCCCGAAGTTGCCGTGACCGAGCCAGTTGCACAGAATCGTGTTGCCGTTCGGCAGGCGCTGCATGCCCGCCATGAACTTCAGGCCGATTCCGGGCAGTTCGTCCCCGCGCACGGACCAGACCGTCGCTCCACCGGGGGTGACCTCGAAGACGGCGGCGGCGGCTCCGTTCATGTCCGCCGTGGAAATGAGCGTGTTTCCGTCCGGGAGGCGTATGGCGCTATGGGGACCCCCCGGAGCCGGAATCGTTCGCAGCGTGTTCCCTTCGGCATCGTACTCTCTCACGATCTGCCCGCCGTAGTGGCAAACCAGGTAGTGGCCGTTTTCGAGCCGCCGCGCGTTGCGCATGTAGGCGTGCCCGCCATCCGTTCCCTCGGAGAGCAGGCGGATCTGCTTCACGATCTTCCCGGCTGGATTCACTTCCAGCAAACGTCCGGCGTTGCACTCGCCGATGAAAGTGTTGCCTCCGGGCAACCGCTGGCAAGCGTAAACCTCGCTGCTCGATTGGTAAGAAAAGACCACCCGCTTGTCCCGTGTCACTTCCCGAACGCCGTGCCCGGTATTGAACAGCAGGTTGCCGCCGGGAAGCACCCAGACGTCGTTGGCGTTCGGCGCGTCATAGCTCCACTCGACTTTGCCGGCGCCGTTGACGATGAATACTTTGCCCTGCGTGTAGTCCGTACACACAAAAGGCGGGATCTGCCCGGCCAGGGCGGAAACCGCCGCCAGCCCCAGCAGCAGCCCTTTCATGTCAGAGGTTGTGGCTGACAAAGTCGCGAACGTCCTGGTCGTCCGCGAACCCTGTTACCTCTTGCAGAGCGCAAAGCTGATCGACGACGGAAGCCAGGTCGGGGTAGCCTGGCGTGCCGACCATGGCGGTGAACAACGCGCCCAGCACAGCCGCCTTGTTGGCCAGCGGACCCTGGCGGCTGCTGACCTGCACGCGGCAATCGGGGACGAGCCCGCGAAGACCGGTCTGGAGAACCGACTGAATGAACGGCGACCGCGACAGTCCGCCGGTAATCACGAAGCGCTGGATGGGCGGGATGCCGGTATCGGTAACCTCGCCGAGCATGTCCTTCACCAGCCGCAGCAAGTACACGGCGATGGAAGCTTGGGTGGAGCGGACTTTGGCGCCGAGCGGAAGGCCGTCCCAATCCGGGGGATAGACCTCCGTCCAGCCCTGGTCCGTCTGGGTCTGCCCGACGAAGTGCAGGTCCCGGGGCGTCTGAAGCGCCAGTTCATTGAGCTGGGCGTAAGTCAGGCCGCCGGTGTTGTAGGCGCGCACGAAGCGGTCGTACCAGACGGCGCAATCGGCGAGCATTTCGAGGAGCAGGCTGTCGTCGAAGTACTCGAATCGGGCGGCATTCCCCCGGAGCGTCGCATCGGGACGGCAGCGGCGAATCACCGTGCCGCTACTGCCGAGGGAAATCACGATCGTCTCGCGGTCCGCCAGACCGGATCCCACGCCGCCGGCGTGGTTGTCGCCCAGTCCGGCTTTGACGGTCCAGCCTTCGAGCGTCGCGGCCACTGCGCGCCAGGATTCCGCGGCCTGCGCCGTAGCCACGGTCCCCACCGGCGCGCCGGTCGGAATCGGCGCCGGGAACCAGGCGGGATCGAGTCCTGCGATTTCCATGGCAGGGCGGGCCAGTTCCTTGGTCTTCTGGTCGAGCAGGCCGTTACTCACGGCGTCGGAGCAGCTCAGGCGCTCGACGCCGGTGAGTTGGCGGGCCATGAAATCGCCGGTCGTCATTACGCGCTGGACCTGCGCGGCCAGCGCCGGCTCGCGGTTGAGCGCCCATTTCAGCTTGGGCAGGATAAAGCGCGGCTCGATACGGCCGACGGTCTCCTCCGCGCCCTTCTGACGCAGTTCCTCGACCTCCTGGGTGGCGGCGTGGCATTGCCAGGTGATGAACGGAATCAGGACCTCACCGCCGGCGCCGAGCAGCACCATGTCGTGCTGCCGCACCGAGGCGCACAGATCTCCCGGCTGGGAGAAAAGCCACCCCTTCTGCCGTAAGAGTTCGAGAGCTTCCGCAAGCATCCCGGGCAAAGTAGCCGATTCGATGGCGGGCTGTCCCTGCCATGTGACCGATCCTCGTATGGGAACGGCGACGAGGTCCTCTTCGCCCTGGGCGTCCCTGACGCCGGCCGTCACCGCCGTGGTGCTAATGTCGAGTCCGATAAAGCGCGCGTATCTCTCCAAGGGTTCCTCCTGGCCTTTGGCCTTCAAGACCTCTCAGAATACCAGGAACGGGCGGCCCACGCTTCAGCGCGCTGGCACGGGCCTCGGCGGCTTCGGCCCGCCGCGCGACGGCACCGCATATCCCGCGCCCCCAGCCACCCTGGATGCATCTAAGATTGAAGTACAGCTTGCCGCCCGCAGCCGGTGCGGCCGAGAGGACCCATGGGGATTCCGGTTGGCGTTGTCAAAGAGCGGTATCCAGGGGAGCGGCGCGTCGCCGCCGTGCCGCAGAGCATTGCGGCGCTCGCCAAGTGCGGAGTTGACCTGGCGATGGAGCGTGGCGCCGGCTCCGAGGCGGGATTCACGGACGCCGAATACGAGCACAAAGGCGCCCGCCTCGCCACGCGCGCGGAGGTCTTCGCCGGCGCAGACGTGCTGCTGGCGGTGCGCACCGCGGGCGCCGATCCCGATGGCTCCCGCGCGAACCTGCCCCTGCTTCGCACCGGGCAGGTTCTCATCGGCCTGGCCGAGCCACTCGCCAGCCCGGAACCGTATCGCGATCTGGCGGCCGCCGGCGTCACCAGCTTCGCCATGGAACTGATGCCGCGCATCACCCGCGCGCAGAGCATGGACGCGCTCTCCTCGATGGCGACCATCGCCGGCTATAAGGCCGCTGCTGCTCGCCGCCGATGACCTGCCGCGCATGTTCCCGATGCTGATGACCGCGGCGGGCACCATCGCGCCGGCGCGCGTGTTCGTCATCGGCGGCGGGAGTCGCCGGGTTGCAGGCGATCGCCACCGCGCGGCGGCTCGGGCGCGGTGGTCAGCGGATACGACGTGCGGCCCGCCGTCAAGGAACAGGTCGAGAGCCTCGGCGCGCAATTCGTCACCTGGACCTCGAAAGCGGCCGCGGCCGAGGACAAGGGCGGCTACGCCAAAGCGCTGGGCGAGGAGTTCTACCGCCGCCAGCGCGAGCAGATGCGGCGAGGTCATAGCCAGCCACGAGGTCGTGATCACCACCGCCGCCATCCCCGGGCAAGAGCGCGCCGATCCTCGTCACGCGCGAGATGGTAGCGGGCATGGCGCCCGGTTCGGTCATCGTCGACCTGGCGGCCGAGCGCGGCGGCAACTGCGAGCTGACGCGGCCCGGCGAGACCGTCGTCGAGGCCATGTCACCATCCTCGGCCCGCTCAACCTGCCTTCCTCCATCCCCTATCACGCCAGCCAGATGTACTCGCGCAACATCACCACGTTTCTGTGCCACCTGATCAAAGGCGGCGCGCTCACCGTCGATACCGCCGACGAAATCACCCGCGAGACGCTGGTCACGTACCAGGGCCGGATCGTGAACCCACGCGTGCAAAAGGCGCTCGGCCTGCCCGAAGCGCCCGCCGAAGCCGCAGTCAATCGGACGAGGTAATTCGAATGCTCACCGATCTCGAAGTCGGTCTGTACATCTTCATGCTGGCGACGTTTCTGGGCCTGGAGATCATCCGGCGCGTCTCGCCGCTGCTCCACACCCCGCTGATGTCGCTCACCAACGCCATCTCGGCTATCGCCGTTGTGGGCTCGATCCTCATCACCGGCGCCGCGCACGCGAGCACGCTCAGCCGCACGCTGGGATTCATCGCGGTGACGGCGTCCATGACCAATGCGGTCAGCGGCTACCTCATCACCGACCGCATGCTGAAGATGTTCAAGACTCGAAGCCGACCGGCGGCGGTAAGGGAGCCGCCCAATGAGCGACACCGCCGTCCAGTACATCTACATCCTCTCGGCCGCCCTCTTCGTGTTCTCGCTGAAGTGGATGCGGTCGCCCGTCAACCGCGCGCCGCGGCTGTTTGCCGGCGACCTCGGGATGCTGCTCGCCATCGTCGGCACGCTGATGCGGCACGAGGTGGTCGACTACAAGCTCATCGCCGCCGCGTTCGTTATCGGCACGGCAGCCGGCGTGCCCCTTGGCCTACCTGATGCCCATGACCGCGGTGCCCCAGCGGACCGCGCTGTCTCACGCTTTCGGCGCGCTGGCCGCGGCTCTGGTCGGCACGGCAGAGTATTACCGCGAAACGCCGCACGGCGTCGTCATGGTGGCGCTGATCATCGAAATCCTGCTCGGATTCCTCACCTTCACCGGAAGCCTGATGGCCTTCGGCAAGCTGCAGGAGATCCTTCCCCAGCGCCCCATCACGTACCGCAACCAGAACGTGATCAACCTGTCGATACTCGGGCTGGCCGTGGCCGCGGGCGTGTGGCTGATCGTGCAGCCCGAGCAGGCCTGGCTTTTCCCCATCTTCATCGCGCTGTCGTTGACGTTCGGCGTGCTCCTGATCATGCCCATCGGCGGCGCCGACATGCCCACCGTGATCGCGCTGCTGAACTCCTACGCCGGCCTCTCTGCCGCCGCCATGGGATTCGCGCTGAGTAACCGCCTGCTGATCATTGCGGGAGCGCTCGACGGCTCCTCCGGCCTCATCCTCTCGGTGGTCATGTGCCGGGCCATGAACCGTTCCTTCACCAACGTGCTGTTCGGCGCTTTCGGCCAGGTCCAGACCAAGGCCGGCGGCGCGCAGGAGCAGCGGCCCGTGCACAGCGCTTCGGCGGAAGAGGCCGCGCAGATCCTGGATTCCGCACGCTCGGTGATCATCGCCCCCGGCTACGGCATGGCGGTGGCGCAGGCCCAGCACAAGCTGCGCGAGCTCTACGACGTGCTCACCAAGCGCGGCGTGGACGTGAAGTTCGCCATCCATCCCGTGGCCGGCCGCATGCCCGGCCACATGAACGTCCTGCTGGCCGAGGCCGACATCCCCTACGACCGCCTGTTCGAGATGGACGACATCAACTCCGATTTCCCGCAGACCGACGTGGCCCTCGTCATCGGCGCAAACGACGTGACGAACCCCGCCGCGCGTACCGACAAATCGAGCCCGATTTACGGCATGCCGATCCTGGACGTCGACAAGGCGCACACCGTCATGGTCATCAAGCGCAGCATGAACCCCGGCTTCGCCGGCATCGACAACCCGCTCTACTACATGGACAACACGCTGATGCTCTTCGGCGACGCCAAAGCCTTCATCACCGAGCTGGTCAAGGAGCTGACCGAGATGGCCAAAGCGGCGTAGCTAAGGGCGTGAGCTCTACGGTGCGAAATACCCGTTGATATCCAGAATCACCTGCGTTTGGCCCAGCGCGAAAACGCTGATCGCGCCGCCCGCGCCCGCCGGGACAATCGCCGCGTTCGCCAGCACGGTGCCGTCCCAGGAGTTCAGCGTCGAAACCACCGGCTGCGGCAGGCCCGCCGGCCACGCCGACAGGAAGTAGAGCGGCCCGTCGGGCACTACGGTCACATTGAGCGAATAGGCCGCGGCTGCCGCGGGCACCTGGCAGGCGCTGGCCGGGATGGGAAACGATCGCGTGGTCCCGGACGCCATGATCGGCCCGCCAAAGGGGCCGTTGGGATTGCGCGTGTCCGCGATCCGGCACGGCGTCACCGGGTAGAACGACAACGCGCCAGCCTGTGCCGGCGCGCCGAAGTAACCGTTGATGTCGAGGATGAGATCGGTCGGATCGCTGGCGTGGAGCGACACCGAACCGCCGGCGCCGGCCGGAACCAGGGCGGCGTTGGCCACCACCTGGCCGTCCCAGGAGTTTAGCGTGGAGGCGTTGGGCTGGCTCTGTCCGCTGGGCCATAGGGTGAGGTACGAAAGCACTCCCGGCGGCACCACCGTCACGTTGAGCGAATAGGCTTGCGCCGTGGCGGGGATGCCGCAAATCGAGGACGGCACCGCGAAGTCCCGGTTCACGCCGGCAGCCAACGACGGTCCGCCAAAGGTGCCCACCGGGCCGCGCGTGTCGGCCACCCGGCAGGGCGTTGCCGGATAGAACGCGAAGGAACCCGTGCCGGACGGGGCGAAGTAGCCGTTGATGTCCAGGATGAGGTCGGCGGCATCGGTGGCGAAGACGCTCACCGCGCCGCCCGTGCCCGCGGGCACCACGGCCGCATTCGCCACTACCGTTCCCTCCCACGAATTTAGAGTCGAAACGTTGGGCTGGGCCTGTCCGCTCGGCCACAGCGAGAGGAACGAGAGCGCGCCTTGCGGCACCACGGTGACATTGAGCGAGTAGGCCTGGGCCGTGGCCGGAATGCCGCATCCGCCCTGGGGAACGGGGAAGTCACGCGTGGCCCCGCCCACCAGCGCCGGCCCGGTGAAGGTTCCCGCGGGATAGCGCGTGTCCACCACGCGGCAGGGCGTCACGGGCACGAACTGCAGGCCCGCCGCCCCGGTCGGCGAGCTGGTGGTCTCGAACGACCAGACCGCGGAACTCGTGGAGCCGGCGCTGTTCGCCGCGGCGACGCTCCAGTAATAGACGGTTCCGAGGCTCAGGCTGCCGGGGTTGTAACTCGTGGCCGTCGTCTGCTCGACCAGGGGCGGCGGAGACGCAGCGCCGAAGTACACGTTGTAAGACGTGGCGCCCGTCGATGCCTGCCAGTTCAGACTGAGCGGGATCGCAAGCGCGGCGGCGCCGTTGGCGGGCGCGGTCAGGACGGGCGCGGGCGGCGGCGGCGTAACTGCCGTCCTGAACGACCAGGTCGCGGAGGGCGTCGAACAGATGCTATTGCCGGCCACGATCTGCCAGTAATACGTTGTCCCCGCCGCCAGGGCTCCGGTCCTCCAGCTCGTGGCCGTCGTGCTCGTCACCAGGGGCGGCGGCGAGGACGTGCCGAAGTGAACGTCATAGGAAGCCGCGCCCGAGGAGACTCCCCAGCTCAAGGTCGCACTCGCCGGCACTCCGCCGGCGTCATCGGCGGGAGCCGCCAGCGCAAACACCCCGGGAGCCGTGACCCCTGAATGCGGATCGGTGAGCGCCAGCCGCGCCGGCGTCGCGCACAGGTTGGCCGCCCTCATCCACCCCACCAGCGTGTACTTCGGCCGGTCGGTCACGTCCGCCGCGCCGAACGCGAAATGCTCGCCGCAGACCATCGTGTTCGGCTGCCCCGTCGGGCACGGCCCGCGCCCCGAAAGCGGCTCGTCGCGATACTGGAACCACATGGTCCCTACCGTGGTCGGCTCGCTCGCCGCCTCGAGCACCCAGCGCTGGTAGGCCTCGCCCGCCGTCTCGTCGTCCGCCGCGTTGGCCGTCGGATACACGCCGAAGCCGCGCGCCAGGTTGTAGGTCGGCGGGAAGCTGAACTCGCCGATCAGGGTCGGCTTGTTCACCTGCGCCAGCAGCGCCTTCGTGTTGCCGGTCAGCATCTCGAACGAGTACAAGTCGTATCCCAGCACGTCGCAGTTGGCCGCCGCGATGAGCCAGTCCGAGGGATCGGCCCACCACCCCGGCACGATCCAGAAACCGAAGTAGAGGTGATTGGGGTCCGCCGTCTTGAACGCCTGGTAGACGAAACTGTGCAGGGCGTTCTCGTAGTACTCGCGCAGTTTCTCGAGATCGCCCGCCGGGGGCGCGGGCGCCGTGGCATAGAGCTGCTGGCTCGTCGACGCCGTCACGCCCCACGCCGCTGCCGCCGCCGTCACGCTGCCCGAGTAGATCTGCTGTACGCCGTAGTCGATCATCTTCTGCTTGGCGGGCACGCTCGCGCCCAGTTGCAGAATCCCCTGTGCCTCCGACGCCAGCACGATCCCCTGGATTTCGTTCATCCACGACCAGCCCAGAATCGTGCTCGGATCCACGCCCTGGAGGTTGGCCTGGATCTGCGCCGCCAGCCCCGTCTGGAATCGCTGCGTCATCGCCGCGTCCCACGGATCGATGTGGCCCGTGGAAAGCTGCGCCCCGGTCACGTAGATCACCGGCAGGTTCGGCAGCGCGCCCGTCTTGGACGACCACTTGCCCAGCCCCGTGAAGCCCCAGCTCGGCAGCCGCGCGGCCGAGCGCGCCGTCGACAGCGCCACGTAGTTTGCCGCCCCGAACTTGCGGATCAGGTTCCCGGTGATGAACGCGTAGTAGTACGTGTTGTCGCCCACGCCCCACGGGTCGTAAGTCCACGCGGCCGCCACCGGCTGCCCCTGCGGAGGAATCGTGGCGAACTCCCACGTCCGGCCCGTGATCGGCGTCACGTCCCAACTCGTCGACGGCGGCCCGCACAGCCCCGTGTAGAACAGCGGATTGCCCGCCGGGCTGACCAGCCACCAGATCCCGTTGCGCCTGGTGGTGGAATAGAACCCCGTGCCCGGGACGCTCCAGCCCGCGTTGGTCTGCCCGCCCCACGGATCCACGTTCTTGGCCGGCGGGTTGGCCGCCATCCACGCCTGCTCCCTGGCGTCGTCGGCGCTCAGGTCGGCGTCCGTCGCCACCTTCCCGGCCCAGGTCGATTGCACGCTCTGCCCGTAGACGTCGATCAGCGGCGTCGATTGGTCCGGCGCCAACTCGAGCGTAAACGATGTCTCGATCGTCTGGGTGTCGCTCCCGCTGGTCGTGAACGCCACGGAACCGCTCAGCGGACCGGAAAGCGCCAGCACCGCCGCCGGCAGATTCGCCATCGGGCTCGAGTAGTGCGCAGTGCCGCTCGCATTCGAGATCCACAGGTCGCCTTGCAGCACGCTGAACACCGCCGGAGCCGAGGCCCAACTCGGGATCTCGTTGACCGCAATCGGCTCGTTGTACGGAACGAAGGCGCCCGGCGATGGCACCGTCATCCCGTCGACCGCCAGCGTGGCGATGTTCGGCGCGATCGTCACCACTACGTTGTACTGATGACCGTACTGCCATCCCACGGCCGGTTTGTAGGAAGGCCACCGCCAGCCGGTCCCGTTCGCCACGCCGGTGAACATCGTCAGCGTGCTCAACTGGCACGGCCCGTTGCCCTGGGTCAACGCCTCCAGGTCCACGTAGAACCCGACGTTGGCGCCGTAGTTCGATTGGTCGGCCAACAGGATCCGGCAGTCGGCCGCGGCCGGCGCCGCCCATAGTGCCGCCGCCAGCGCCGTCATCGTCAGTTCACGTAGCATTCGCTTCCAGTGCCCATCCAGGATAAACCAAACCGACATCCCCGCGACGCCGTGGTCTCCTCCGGCTCCCCCTTCTCGTGTACACTCTTAGAGTTCGTCGACTACTTGGCGTCCGCCTCCCCGCTCCGCGGACCGCAAGCGGTCGCGGGAGCACACACCATGCGCAGACTCATTCACCATTCACTCGCCGGACTCGCGATCCTGGGGCTGGCCGGCATCGGCACCGCGCAGAAGAAGGAATTCACCAACTGGCCGACCGGCGCCTCGCCGCAAGAGGTCGGCAAGAAGATCGTTCAGAACATGCTGCCGCGCTGGATTCCCACCCGGCCCGGAGTCCACTACGCCGAGGACTCCACCTGGTACGCGGCGCTGGAGTTCGCCCGGCTCACCAACGACCAGGCACTGACCGACGCCCTGGTCAAACGCTACGACCCCTACCGGACTGAAGAGGGACAGCAGAAGCTGGTCTCCTGGCAGCGCCACGTGGACCACACCATCTTCGGCATCGTGCCGCTGGAGTTGTACATCTGCACCAAAGACCCTCAGTACCTCGGCCTCGGTAAGAAGCTGGCCGACCGGCAGTGGGAAAGCCCCACGCCGGAAGGGCTCTCGGGCGAAACCCGCTTCTGGATCGACGACGCGTACATGATCACGATCCTCCAACTCCAG
This sequence comes from Bryobacterales bacterium, assembly GCA_963710565.1. Lineage (GTDB taxonomy): Bacteria > Acidobacteriota > Terriglobia > Bryobacterales > Bryobacteraceae > DASWZN01. The sequence continues at coordinate 15,066 of CAVQAN010000008.1, forward strand.
GCCTGGCGCGCAACTGGAGACAAGGTGTACCTGGACCGCGCCGCGCTCGAAATGGCCGCCTACCTGGACAAGCTGCAGAGACCCAACGGTCTGTTCTTTCACGGACCCGAGTTCCCCTTCTTCTGGGGCCGCGGCAACGGCTGGGTGGCGGGCGGCATGGCCGAACTGCTCGGCGACCTGCCGGCCGGCCACCCCAAACGCGCGCGCATCCTGAAGGGCTACCGCACCATGATGGCTTCCCTGTTGAAGTATCAGGACGCCGACGGGATGTGGCACCAGCTCATCGACCACCCCGAGTCCTACCAGGAAACGTCCGCGACCGCGATGTTCACCTTCGCCATGATCAGCGGCGTGAAGAGGGGCTGGCTCAAGGACAAACCCTACGCCCTGGCCGCGCGCAAAGGCTGGCTGGGGGTCAACAGGTTCATCGACCAGGATGGCAACGTCGACAAGGTCTGCGTCGGCACCGGCCAGACCAACAACGTGGAGTTTTACCTGACCCGCCCGACCCAGAAGGGCAATCCACACGGCCAGGCGCCCGTCCTGTGGTGCGCCGATGCCCTGCTGAGAAAATAGGGTCCGCACAAGCTGCCGGAAGGGCGCAATCGTCAGCGCGCCCAGCGGGCTATAATGACGCAGTATTGAGCATCGTGAAAGAAAAGCACGCTTGGAAAGGGGCCGGATGAAAGTCGTCGTCCTGTGCGGCGGGCTCGGAACGCGGATGCGCGAAGAGACCGAGTTCCGCCCGAAACCGCTCGTCGATATCGGCGGCCGGCCTATTCTCTGGCACATCATGAAATGGTATGGGCACCAGGGGTTCCAGGATTTCGTTCTGTGCCTGGGCTACAAGGGCAACATGATCAAGGAGTACTTCCTCAACTACGAAGCCATGAACAATGACTTCACCATCTGCCTGGGGAAGGCCTCGGAAATCCAATTCAAGGGCCATCACGGCGAGCAGGATTACCAGGTGACGCTGGCCGACACGGGACAGGACACGATGACCGGGGGGAGACTGGCCCGCGTGCGCCCGTACCTGCCAAACGAGACTTTCATGCTGACCTATGGCGACGGTTTGGCCGACGTGGATCTTGGAGCGCTGCTGGCGTTTCATCGCAGCCACGGCAGGATCGCGACGGTGACGACCTTCCGGCCCGTCTCTCGCTTCGGCATTCTGGACATCGACCACAACAACCAGGTGTCGGCTTTCATCGAGAAGCCCAAATCGGACGCCTGGGCCAGCGCCGGATTCTTCGTCTTCGAGCCGGCCGTGTTCGATTACCTGGGCGGGAAGGACTGCACGCTCGAAAGGGAGCCGTTGGAGCGGCTCGCGTCCGAAGGACAGCTCATGTCATATCACCATCAGGGTTTCTTTCAGGCCATGGACACCTATCGCGAGTACCAGGCGCTGAACGACCTTTGGAAGAGCGGGGAGGCCCCGTGGGCAGTGAAGGAATGAACGAGGCCTTCTGGCGCGACCGTCCGGTGCTGGTGACCGGCGCGACGGGGCTGCTGGGAGGCTGGCTCACGCGAAAGCTGCTGTCGAGCGGAGCCGATCTGGTGTGCCTGGTGCGGGATTGGGTTCCGCAGAGCGAGCTCGTGCGTAGCGGCGCCATCGAGCGGGTGAAGGTCGTCCGCGCCGATGTGCGCGACCGGGACGCCATCGAGCGCGCGCTGGGCGAATACGAAACCGACACGGTTTTCCACCTGGCGGCGCAGACGATTGTGGGGATCGCCAACCGCAATCCGGTGTCCACCTTCGAGAGCAACGTGGCGGGAACGTGGAACGTCCTGGAAGCCTGCCGGCGGTCGCCTGCGGTGAAGGCCATCGTGGTGGCGTCCTCCGACAAGGCCTACGGGCCCCAAGACCGGCTGCCGTACACAGAGGACACGCCCCTCAAGGGAACGCATCCTTATGACGTGAGCAAGTCCTGCGCGGACCTGATCGCGCAGGCCTACGGGACAACCTATGGTCTGCCCGTCGCGGTTACCCGTTGCGGGAACTTCTACGGCGGAGGGGACTTAAACTGGAGCCGGATCGTTCCCGGTGCGATCCGGTCCATTTTGCGCGGCGAGCGCCCGGTGATCCGGTCCGACGGCCAGTACGTGAGAGACTACTTCTATGTCGAGGACGGGGCGGCCGCGTACATGCTGCTGGCGGAGCGGCTGGCCTCCGAACCCGATCTGGGAGGGCTGGGGTTCAACTTCTCCAACGAAATCCAGATCACGGTGATCGAGCTGGTGCGGCGGATTGCCGCGCACATGCAGTGCGGCCTCGAACCGGAGATTCGCAACGAGGCCTCGAACGAAATCCGCCGCCAGTACCTCAGCGCGGAGCGGGCGCGCACGGTGCTGGGTTGGAAGCCCCTGTTCACGCTCGATGAGGGCCTCGAGCGGACGATCGCCTGGTACCGGGAATTCCTCAAATGAGGGAGGACGCCAGCGATCTACGGCGGCGGATCCTGGAACTCGCGGCCGAGTATCACCGCACGGCCTTCGCAGAGCGCCCCTTCGTTCCGGGAGAGAGCCCGATTCCCGTCGCGGGCCGGGTCCTGGATGCCGCGGACTTGTGCTCGCTGGTGGATTCGTCCCTGGATATGTGGCTCACCACGGGACGCTTCGCGGCGGAGTTCGGGAGCGCCCTGGCCCGCTACTTCGGGGTGCGCAACGCCACGCTGGTCAACTCGGGGTCATCGGCGAACCTACTGGCGGTGACCGCGCTGACCTCTCCGAAACTGGGCGACCGGAGGCTACGGCCAGGCGACGAGGTGATCACCGTGGCGGCCGGATTCCCCACCACCGTGAACCCGATCATCCAGAACGGCCTGGTGCCGGTGTTCGCCGATGTGCAAACGCCGACCTACAACATCGACGCGACACAGCTTGAAGAAGCGCGGTCGGACCGCACGCGGGCCGTCGCGATCGCTCACACTCTGGGCAATCCGTTCGACGTGGATGCTGTCACGGCCTTCGTGCAGCGCCACGGTCTGTGGCTGGTGGAAGACTGCTGCGATGCGGCTGGGGCGGCTTACCGGGGACAGAAGGTGGGCACGTTCGGCGATCTGTCCACGGCCAGCTTCTATCCCGCGCACCACATCACGACCGGGGAGGGTGGCGCGGTGCTGAGCGACAAGCCCCTATTGAGGACCCTGGTGGAGTCCTTCCGCGACTGGGGGCGGGACTGCTGGTGCGAGCCGGGCAAGGACAACACCTGCGGAAAGCGGTTCGATTGGGAACTGGGCGGCCTGCCCTGCGGCTACGATCACAAGTACACCTACTCGCATATCGGCTACAACCTCAAGATGACCGATATGCAGGCTGCCGTAGGCGTGACCCAACTCAAGAAGCTGCCGGGCTTCATCGAAAAGCGCCGCGCGAACTTCCGCGCTCTGCGGGACGGATTGGAGGGCATGCAGGAGTTCTTTGTTCTGCCGGAAGCGACCCCGCACTCCGAGCCGAGCTGGTTCGGCTTCCCCATTGCCGTGCGCCCGGGGGCTCCCTTCAGCCGCAAAGACGTGGTCGGCTATCTCGAGGCCAGGAAGATCGGGACCCGGCTGCTGTTCGGCGGGAACCTGGCCCGCCAGCCCGCCTACGCCGCCGTGCCCCATCGCACGGTCGGACCGCTGACGCAGACGGATTTCGTAATGAACAACGTGTTCTGGGTGGGAGTCTACCCCGGCATTACCCCCGCCATGCTGGACTACCTGCTGGCGAGTTTCCGACAGCTCCCGGCGGCCCTCAGCTGAACGGGCCGCCATGCGGCCGCGGCCGCACCAGCCGGGCTCACCGCCCGGGGCCGGGAACGGGACCGGGATTCCCCGCCCGGCGATCCGCTACACTCGACGCATGCTCCTCTGCCCCGTCCGCGACTGCCGCGGGCCGTTGCTGCGGCAGCCGCGGCGGCTGCTCTGTGGACGCGGACACTCCTTCGACGTCGCACGGAGCGGATACGTCAATCTGCTTCAACCGCAGGAGCGGCGATCCAAGCGGCCGGGCGATACGACGGCGGCTGTCGCAGCGCGGCGGCGATTGCACGAGCGCGGCGTGACCGAACCGCTGCTGGAGGCCATCCGGAACACCGTGGCTGCATCGGCGGGGGACATCGTTCTCGATGCCGGTTGCGGAGACGGGTTCTATCTCGGCTCCCTCGCGAACCGGTCCGGATGCAGCGCCCATGGCATCGACATCTCGGTTCCGGCCATCGAGGCCGCGGCGCGGCGCTATCCGGAGTGCGAGTGGATCGTGGCCAACGCCGATCGTTTCGTGCCCTATGACGACCGCTCGTTTTCGATCGTTCTGACCGTCACGGCGCGGATGAACGTAAGCGAATTCGCGCGCGTGCTGCGCCGGGACGGCCGCCTCCTGGTCGCCCTGGCGGCGCCGCAAGATCTGGTCGAGCTGCGCGGAGCCGGCCGCGACCGCGTGGCCCGAACCGTCGAGACATTCGCGCCCGGCTTCGCGCTCGCCGACAGGCGCCGCGCGACCGCCGCGGCCGACCTCGACGCTGCCGCCGTTCACGACGTCCTGCTCTCGATCTACCGGCCGATGGGATCGAGGCCGGCCCAGGCCATGCGAGTGACGTTCAGCCTGGATCTGCTGCTGTTCCGGCCGGTGTAGCCGCTCGCCGGAACGGGCCGCGCTGGACGCGCCGGCCGCTCGCGCCAAAGGATGGACGCCCGTATTCTGCAACGACTCATCGGTGCCGACGTGCTCGCCGAATGCCGCGATCGTGCCGAAGATGGGGCGGCAGCGCGGATTCCGGAACGGGTGCAGCACCTTCGGCGCCGGGCGGGCCGGCCCGGCGCGCTTGCGCGGTGGCGCTACCCGGCCCTCATCTCGTGGCGCGCGACCGGCGACGGAAGGCGACCCACGAACTCGCCGATCCGCCGCACGGCTTCCATCAGGCTCTCGTAGGACGCCGCGTAGCTGAAGCGCACGTAGCCGTCGCCGTATTCGCCGAAGGCCGTGCCGCCGAGGCAGGCGACGCCCGCCTCGTGCAAAAGACGGCGGGCCATCTCGCGCGAGCCGAGGCCGGTTCCGGCGATGTTCGGGAAGGCATAGAACGCGCCGCCAGGGAGCGTGCAACGGAAGCCGGGGATCGCGTTGAGGCCCGCGCAGAAGGCATCGCGGCGGCGCCGGAATTCGGCGATCATGCGCTCGACCTCGTCCTGCGGCCCGTTGAGAGCGGCGATGGCCGCGCGCTGCGAGAAGCTGGCGGTGCAGGAGTTCGAGTTCACCATCAGCTTATTCACCGAGTCGGCCAGCCACTCCGGCATCACCCCGAAGCCCATGCGCCAGCCGGTCATGGCGTAAGCTTTCGAAAAGCCATCGAGAATGACGGTCTGCTCCTTCAACTCGGGGAAGCAGGCAATGGAAACAGGCTCCTCCTCGTAGAAGATACGCGCGTAGATTTCATCCGAGAGAACCATCAGGTCGCGCCCGCGCACCAGGTCCGCGATGGCCCGCACGTCCGCGCGCGGGATCACGCCGCCCGTCGGGTTCTGCGGCGAGTTGAGGATCAACAGGCGAGTTCGCGGATTGATTTTCGAACGCAGCAAGTCGAGGTCGAACGAGAAGCCCCGCTCTTCGATGAGCGGCATGGGCACCGGCACGCCGCCCGCGAAGCGAATCATGGATTCGTAGATGGGGAAGCCAGGGTTGGGGTATATCACCTCGTCGCCATGATCGACCAGCGCCAGGATGGAGAAGAAGAGGATCGGCTTGCCGCCCGGCACGACGCACACGTTGTCGGGACCTACGGAAATGCCGCGCGTGCGCGAGATGTAGTCCGCGATCGCCGCGCGGACGTCGGAGTAGCCCTGGGGGGGCCCATAGTGAGTCCAGCCGTCGTCGAGAGCCCTCTGCGCCGCCTCGACGACGTGGCGGGGCGTGGGGAAATCGGGCTCGCCGATCTCCAGGTGAATGACGTTCCGTCCTTGAGCTTCGATCTCGCGCGCTTCGACTAGCACATCGAAGGCCGTTTCGCCCCCCATGCGGCTCATCCGTTCCGCCTGCCTCATTTGTCCGCCTTCCTGAAATACGGCACGCCGCTGCGCGTCTCGGCCAGCTCGACAAGGTCGTCGATCGAAACGCGGTCTCCCACGATTCGCCCGGTAACCCGCGAGCCGTCGTCGCGGACCACGATCGCGATCTGGTAGGGCGCCTCGCTCACGTAGGCCGCGGGCGCCGAGTAGACGACCGTTTCCGTGTAGACCTTCATGCCGCCCTCAGGATAGTCACCACCGCGCTGGCGCCGGAACCGCCCAGGTTCTCCGCCAGGCCCAACTCGTGCCGCGGGAGCTGCATCTGGCCGGCTTCGCCGCGAATCTGCAGGGCCACGTCGCAGATCTGTCCGACGCCCGTGGCGCCCACCGGGTGCCCCTTGGCCTTAAGTCCGCCGCTCGCGTTCACAGGAAGCGGACCGGAGGGGAGCGTGCAGCCCTCCGAGGTGTACCGGCCGCCCTGGCCGCGCGGAGCGAAGCCCAGGTCCTCCAGCGCGACGATCTCCGCGATTGTGAAGCAGTCGTGCAGTTCGGCGAACTGGATTTCTCGCGGCCCCAGGCCCGCCATTTTGTAAGCCCGCTCGGCCGCGCGCTTCACCGCCGGGAAAGTCGTGATGTCTTCCTTTTCGTCCAGCGCGAAACGGTCGGAGGTCTGCGCCACGGCGGCGATCCGCACCGGCTTGGCCGTGAACTCCGCGGCGCGCTCGAGCGGCGCCAGCAGGACGGCCGCGGCGCCGTCGCTCACCAGCGAGCAATCGTAGACGGTCAGGGGATCGGCCACCGGCTTGCCCGCCAGCGCCTGCTCGATGGTGATCGCCTTGCGCATGTGCGCGTAGGGGTTCCGCGCGCCGTTGGCGTGGTTCTTCACCGCCACCGCCGCCAGGTCCTCGCGCCGCGTGCCGAAATCGTGCATGTGGCGGCGCGCGATCATGGCGAAGAGCGCGGGGAATGTGGCGCCGGCCTTCATCTCGCCCGCGACATCGCCGGCGGAGGCCAGGATCTCCGCCACGCGCGGGGTCGTCTGCGAGGTCATCTTCTCGACGCCGGCCACCAGAACGATGTCGTAGATGCCCGCCGCCACCGCGGCCCAGGCGTGGAAGAACGCGGCTCCCCCCGAGGCGCACGCGGCCTCGAAGCGAGTGGCCGGGATTCCCTCCAGCCCCAAGCCCTGTCCGATGTAGGGCGCCAGGTGGTTCTGGCCCATGAAGGCGGGTCCCGCAAAGTTGCCCAGATAGAACGACTCCACCTGCGATGCCCGCGCGCGCCCGTCTTCGAGGCACTTGCGGCCGGCCTCGACGGCCAGGGAGCGCAGATCGCGATCGGGAAAGACGCCAAAAGGGGTTTTGCCGAGACCGATGACCGCAACTGGTCTCATACTACAATCAGGATAGCGCCATAATGCTTCTGCGGATTCCAGAGTTGACGAACGGAGCGCCAGTCTGCCCTATCGGCGTCCATCCGCGTTCACTGGGGGCCCGCAATCGCCTGTGGGCCGGGCCGGGGCCCGCGGGCACGCCTGCTCCACGCTCTGGCCCACTTGCGCGTCATAGAGTTGTAGACGCATGTCCAGCTTGGTGTGGCCCCTCATGAACGAAGCGGTCGAGCCCGTACTCGAGGACTCGCTGGAGCGCCAGAACCGCTTCATTTCAGAGAACTTGCGCCGCATCTTCCTGCTGGTCTACCGGATGGTCGGCAACGTCGCCGATGCTCAGGACCTGACCCAGGAGGTCTTCGTCAAGGCCTTGCAGCGGCGGGACCAGCTCAAAGACGAGGAGAAAGCCGCGCACTGGCTTTCCCGCATCGCCACCAACACGGCCATCGACTTCCTGCGGAGGCACGGGCGGATCGCGTTCTGCGAACTGGACGACATGCCGGAGCGGGCGGGCAGTTCGCCCCTGGAGAGCCCGGAGGCGCGAGTTCTGCGCAGCGAGCGCGAGGAGATCCTCGAAGGCGGCCTCGAAACGCTTACCGCGCGGGAGCGTGCCGCGCTGCTGCTGCGGGACGTGGAAGGGCTACCGGCGGAGGAGGTGGCGCGTCACCTGGGCTGCTCGAAGGCGACCGTGCGGTCGCACATCGCCAATGCCCGGGTGAAGTTCCGCCGCTACCTGAGCAGGAGGAAGACGTGAAACACCCGGCGGAATCGTCGCTCGCGCTCTATTCCGGCGGGGACCTCGGCTGGTGGACGCGGTTTGGGATCGCCCGCCACGTCGAGCAATGCGTCTCCTGCCGCAGGCAGGTCGAGGAGTTCCGCGCCGTTGGCGAAACGTTGCGGGCGGAACGCGACGAGCTGCCGCCGAATCTCGGATGGAGCGAGGCTGCCGCCGCGATGCGGGCCAACATCCGGCTGGGCCTCGCCGCGGGCGAGTGCGTCGCCGAGCCACGCGAGGCGCTGCGGAGCCCGTGGCGGCCCGCGCTGGCGCTCCCGGCTCTGCTGCTGATCGCAGCCGGGTGGATGTTGCAGAGTCTTCCGCCGGCGGCTCACCGCGCTCCGGCGCCCGAGTTGGCAGGCGGCGCCCTGGTGCTCGATGCGAGCCCGGCGGGAATCGGGGTGGAGCGGGACGGCCGCGGCTTCCAGCTCTTGCGGCCGGCGGCGGCCCAAATCGTTGAGGTCTCGGTGCGAGGCGATTCCGTCCGTTCCCGGTACGTCGACGGCGAGACGGGGCAGGTCACCATCAGTCATGTGTACGCGGAATAGTTCGCTCGTAGCGCTGCTGGCCCTCACGGCGGCTTGGGCGCAAGCGCCGCAGCCTTCGAGTTCCGTAAAGGTCAACTTTCCCAACGATTCGCCGGTGGCGCTGGTGTCCGCCGATTGGGGGGAATCCCGGACCGAGGCGCGGGGCGGCGCCCTGTTGCTCGACCTGCACACCTCGCTGTCGCTGCGCAACACGACGCAGGCGCGCATCCGCGGCGTCACGTTGCTGGTTCAGGCGCAGGAAGTCACGCCCGGGGGAAAGGCCTCGGTGACGGTGCCCAGCATGGACATCGGACCGGGCGACACCTTCCCCGTCCGGATCGACCTCCGGCTGCTGCGCCCCATGTTCGGCGGCGGGTCGCTGGCCGAGATCACGCTCGACGGCGTGTTGTTTGCGGATCTCTCTTTCTACGGTCCGAACCGGTTGAACTCGCGGCGCGCCATGACGGTGTGGGAGATGGAGGCGCGGCGCGACCGGAGCTATTTCAGATCCATTCTCGAGGCGCGCGGAAGCGAGGGTTTGCGGCAAGAGGCGCTGGCCACCCTGGCGCGGCTGGCGGATCGGCCGCAGCTCGACGTGCAGGTGATCCCCCGTGGGCGTACGACGACCGTAGCGAGCGCCCAGGAGCGCCCGATCGAGTTCGTCTGCCTGAACCTCCCCGGCGCTCCGATCGAGCCGGTCGGCGGCTTGGCCCGCGTGGTGGGGGGCGAGGCGCGCGCGCCGCGCATCGAGGTGGTGAACAAATCCACCCGGCCGGTCCGCTACTTCGAAATCGGCTGGATCGTCAAGGACCGCCAGGGGCGCGAGTTTCTGGCCGGGTCGGTCCCCGCCGCCGAATCCGGTTTGCGGCTGGCGCCGGGAGCTCGGAACGAAGTGGCGGAAGGCGCCGCCCTGCGGTTCTCGCGCGCGGCCGGCCAGTCCGTCGATATCGAGAGCATGACGGCCTTCGTCACCCAGGTCGAGTTCGCCGACGGCACCCTCTGGATTCCGAGCCGCGCCGCGCTCGATGCCCCGCGCTTCCGCGCCGTCCTGGCGCCTTCGCCCGAAGAGCAGCGCCTGGCGGATCTGTATCGCAAGAAGGGGCTGGCGGCCCTGGTGGCTGAGCTGAAGAAGTTCTGAGACAGCCGGTGAAGCGTACGCCGCGGGCCCTTACCGCCTCCCCAGCAACTGCTTGGCAATCGTCGCCAGTTGCATGTTGCTGGTGCCCTCGTAGATCCGGCCGATCTTGGCGTCGCGGTACAACTTTTCGACCGGGTAGTCGCGTGTAAAGCCCACGCCGCCGAAGATCTCGACAGCGCGCGAGGCCGTCTCTTCGGCGATCTGGGAGCTGAAATACTTCGCCATGGCTGCCTCGGCGGCGAAAGGCAGACCCGCGTCTCGGAGCCGCGCTGCGTTGTAGACCAGCAGGCGCGCGGCTTCGATCCCCACCGCCATACGGGCCAGGTCGAACTGGACCGCCTGAAACTCGGCGATCGGCTTGCCGAACTGTTTGCGCTCTCGCGCGTACCCGACGGCGTGGTCCAGCGCCCCCTGCGCCAACCCGGTCATCTGCGCCCCGATCGCGATGCGCCCTTCGTTCAGCGTCTCGATGGCGATCTTGTAGCCTTGGCCCACCTGGCCCACCACATTCTCCTTGGGCACCCGGCAGTTCTCCAGGATCAGCTCGCAGGTCGAGGAAGCGCGGATGCCGAGCTTGTCTTCCTTCCTTCCCACCGCAAATCCGGGGAACTCGCGCTCGACAAGAAAGCAGGCGATGCCGCGATAGCCCGCGCCCGGGTCGGCGTTGGCGAAGACCAGAAACAGGCCCGCCTCGTCGGCGTTCGTGATCCAGAGCTTGCGGCCCGTCAGCAGGTACGAATCGCCGTCGTCGACGGCGCGCGTCGCCAGCGCGAAGGCGTCCGACCCCGCCCCGGCTTCCGAGAGCGCGTAGGAGCCCACGGTATCGGAGGCGAGCCGCGACAAGTGGCGGCGCTTCTGATCTTCATTAGCCCAGCGCAGGAGCGCGTTCGCCACCAGAGTATTCTGGACATCGACGATGACCGCAGCGGACGGATCGACGGCCGCCAGTTCCTCCACCGCCAGCGCCGCCTGGAAGAAGCTGCCGCCCTGCCCGCCGTACTCTTCCGGCACCTCGATCGCCATCAGGCCGAGTTCGAACAACTGGCCGAGCAGATCCTCGCGGAACTGCCCGGCCTCATCCATTTCGCGAACGTGCGGCCCGATCCGCTCGCGGGCAAACTGGCGCACGCTGGCCTGAAACATGCGTTCCTCTTCGCCGAGAGCGGTGAGCGGGTGCATGGGCCTCCTGTGAGTTCTGCCTACAGTCTACAATGCTGGTCATGGACGGTTGGAGACTCACGGCCCGAGCGCGGCGTTCCGATATCCAGCGCGGCGCGCAGCCACGCGGGTCCGCTCCGGCCCGGACAGGGAGACTCACGTGCGGTAACTGGCGTTGATCCGCACGTACTCTTCGGTGAGATCGCAGCCCCAGAAGCGCGCCTCGCCCTTTCCGCCGCCTTCGAGGACGAAGCGGATCAGGCACTCCTGCGCGTCCATCATGCGCTTGAGATCGCGCTCGGAGAATTCCGCCGCAACGCCGTTGCGGCACACCGGCACGCGCTGCAGATAGACGCTGGCCTTGCCCGGGTCGAAGGCCACGCCGGCGTTGCCCGCCGCCGATAGAACGCGTCCCCAGTTGGCGTCGCAGCCGGCCACCGCCGTTTTCACCAGGGGCGAGTTGACGATGGCCCGCGCCAGTCGCGCCGCCTCGCCGTCGTCGCGCGCGCCCTGTACGTGCACTACGATAAGCCGCCGCGCTCCCTCGCCGTCGCGCGCGATCTTCTCCGCCAGGTCTTCCATCACCCAGCACAAAACTTCCTCGAAGACCATCCGTTCCTTCGCGTTGGGCTTGATTCCCGATGCGCCGTTGGCGAGCAAGATCAGCGTGTCGTTGGTCGAGGTGTCGCCATCCACCGTGATGCGGTGATAGCTGCGCTCCACCGCCTTGGCCAGCATAGGCTTCAGAAGTTGCGGACTGATCTCGGCGTCGGTCATGACGAACCCGAGCGTGGTCGCCATGTTCGGCTGGATCATGCCGGAGCCTTTGGTCATGCCCGCGATGTGAACCGGACCGGTACGGAACGGCACCTCGCCGAACGCCATCTTCGGCACTCGATCGGTGGTCGTAATGGCCCGCGCGGCGTCCGCGAAGCCCAGTTCCGACAAGCGGTCGAAGAGCCGCGGGAGCGCGTCCACCACCGGCCTCGGATCCATCTCGACGCCGATGACCCCGGTGGACGCGGGCAGCACTTCGTGCAGCGAAGCCTTGAGCAGTTTGGCCACCGCGCGGCAGGTAGCCAGCGCCGTGCGCTCTCCGGTCCGGGTCGCGCAGTTGGCGTTGCCGGCATTCGCCAGGATCGCCCGCGCATGGCCGCGCGAAGCGCGCAGATGCGCGCGCGCCAGTTTCACCGGCGCCGCCTGAACCTGGTTGCGCGTGAAGATCGCCGCCGCCGAGGCCGGCCGGTCGGAGAGAATCAGCGCCAGGTCGTCGCGCTTCTCTTTCCGAATGCCCGCGTAACCGGACGCGTAGCGATATCCCGCCGGAAGCTTCACTGGATCGTCTCTCTCAGCAGTTCGTTCTCCATCAAATGATAGCCGTTTTGGAAAGCCGCCGCGTCCATCCTCTTCCCGCCTTCCATCTGCACCTGGAGAATCTCCAGCGCGGTGCCTTCGCCGCAGGTTACCACTAACCGGCCCCGAATGGGGTGCACCGATCCGGGTTCACCCGCAGCGTGCTCGCCGGCGCGCGCCCGTGAGATCTCGATCGCTCTGCCACGCAGATGCGTACGGCATCGCGGCCACGGCGTGAAGCCGCGAATGCGGTTGGCGATCTCGGCCGCCGGCCGGGCCCAGTCGATGAGGCCGTCCTCCTTCTTGAGCACCGGGGCGAACGTCGCAGCCACGGAATTCTGCGGTCTCGGTACGACCTCGCCGCGCTCGAGGCCGGCCAGCGTCTCGACTAGAAGATCCGCTCCCATCGCCGCCAGCCGCTGCGTCAGTTCCAGCGCCGTCTCCTCCGGCCCGATGGCGGTTTCGCGCTGGAGAAGAATGTCGCCCGTGTCGAGGCCCGCGTCGATCCTCATCGTGGTCACGCCGGTCGCCGTTTCGCCTCGCGCGATGGCCCACTGCACCGGCGCCGCGCCGCGGTAGCGTGGCAGCAACGACGCGTGCACGTTGACGATTCCGTGCGGCGGAATGTCGATGATCGACTGCGGAATGATCTTCCCGTATCCCACCACCACCATGGCGTCCGGCTTCAGGCCGCGCAGCAACTCGACGGCTTCCGGCGTGCGGATGCGCTCGGGCTGATGGACGGCGAGGCCGAGGCGCAGCGCCATCTCCTTCACCGGGGGCGCGGCCATTTGCCGCCCCCGGCCCTTCGGACGGTCGGGCTGCGTGACCACGCCGGCGATTTCATGCCCGGCGGCGAAGGCGCGCTCCAGCGTGGGGACGGCGAATTCCGGCGTTCCCAGGAACACGATGCGCACGGCGGCTCAGTCCCACTCTCCGGCCTTTTGCAGCTTGCGGACCTTGCGCCGGATCAGGTCGCGCTTCAGCGCGCTCACGTGGCTGATATAGAGCCTGCCGTTAAGGTGATCGGTCTCGTGCAGAAAGGCCCGGGCCACCAGGTCCTCCCCGGTCTTCTCGAACGGAGCGCCGCTGGCGTCCTGCGCCCGGATGGTCACCCACTTGGCGCGTTTGACCTGCTCGCGAAACCCGGGAATGCTCAGGCAACCCTCCTCGCCCACCTGTGCCCCTTCGATCTTCACGATCTCCGGGTTGATCAGCACCAGCCGCTGGGCGGCGTCCTGCCCGTTCGTAGGATCGATCACCGCGATGCGCCGCCCAATGCCGATCTGCGGCGCCGCCAGCCCCACGCCCTTGGCCGCGTACATCGACTCGAACATGTCTTCCAGCAGCTTTTTGAGCTCCGGCGTATCGAATTCGGTCACCGTCTCGGCCGGCCGCTCCAGCACCGGATTGCCGTATTTCACAATCGGGTAGGTCATTCAGAATCTCCGCACCTGCTCGATATACCCTTCGAAATTCCGCCGCGTCTCGCCCAGCGAATCGCCCCCGAACTTCTCCAGGAACGCGTGCGCCAAGATCAGCGCCGTCATGGCCTCCGCGATCACGCCCGCCGCGCGGACCACGCACACGTCGCTGCGCTCGTAAGCCGCCAGCGCCGGTTCGCGCGTCGCGAAATCGATCGATTCGAGCGGGCGCCGCAGCGTCGAGATGGGCTTCAGCAGGCCGCGTAGAACGATGTCCTGGCCGTTGGTCATACCCCCTTCGATTCCGCCGGCGTGGTTCGAGCCGCGCCCAAAGCGCCGCGCTTCGCGGTCGTAGTGAATCGTGTCCTGGACCCGCGAACCGAAACTCGCCGCCGCCTCCGCCGCGTCCCCGATCTCGATTCCTTTCACCGCCTGGATCGATACCACGGCCTGCGCCAGTCGTCCGTCCAGGCGCCGGTCCCAGGCGATGTGCGAGCCGAGGCCGGGCGGCACGTTGTGCGCCAGCACTTCGAAGACGCCGCCCAGCGTGTCCCCCGTGCGGTAGGCCTCGTCCACGGCTTCCTTCATCTTCTGTTCGGCCGCGCTATCGATGCAGCCCAGCAGAATGTCTTCCCGGTCGTTCAGGGCGGATACTTCTTCCCACGTGGCGCGCCGCTCCAGACGCGCGCCGCCGATCGCCACCACGTGGCTGAGAACGCCCACACCGAACTGTCCCAGCAAGGCCCTCGCCACCGCTCCTGCCGCCACGCGCGCGGTCGTCTCACGGGCGCTGGCGCGTTCCAGAATATAGCGCGCATCGTGCAAACCGTACTTCAGCGCGCCCGCCAGATCGGCGTGCCCCGGCCGCGGCCGAAGCACCGGTTTCTTTTTCGCTTCCGCGCCCGCGAAGGTCTCCACCGGTAGAGCCTCGGTCCAGTTCTCCCAGTCCCGGTTGCGGATCACCAGCGCAACCGGCGAGCCGATGGTCTCCGAGTGGCGCACGCCGGCCACGATTTCGGCGTGATCGGTCTCGATCTTCATGCGTCCGCCGCGCCCGTATCCCTGCTGCCGTCTCCGCAGGTCGCGATCGATCGCCGCCGGCGTCACCGGCACGCCCGCCGGCAAGCCGGTCAGCGTGGCGATCAGGCATTCTCCGTGCGATTCTCCCGCCGTTTCGAAGCGCAACATGTCGGACTTTCATCCTAACGAAACCGCACGCTCCCAGCAAATTGCCGCCGAGGGCAGCAACGATTCCCCACCGCGAGCAGCGCCTCCCTGAGTCACTCCGCGCCCGGCGGTCCGGCCCCCACGTTTCTTTCGCCGTCTTCCAGGATTTGCGCTAGACTTGACCTAGGTCTTTTGGGGGTATGTGTCGCTCGATGTCGAGTAAGGTACTAGCTTCGCGTTTGCGCTACGCACGCGCGCCGTCTTTGGGTGGGGGAGGGGAACGTGGAAAGACTTGAACGTATTGCGGGCCGCCTCGCTCATACGATTTCCGCCGTCGGGCAGACACCCGAGCAAATGCTGGAGTCGGCGAGCCTGGTTGCCGAACTGGAGACCGAGTTCGAGGCCGTCCAGAATCGCAACCGGACCGCGGAACCGGACGAACCCGTTCCCACGCCCGAGACGACCGCGACCATCGCCTGAGCCCGAGGGCGCCGTCTATTGCGCCTTCGTCTCCAGTATCTTCCTGGCGAAGTAATTCACCACCGTCGCGTCGTTGCGCGCGACCTCGTAGTAGGCGTTCCGCAGGAGCTGATCCTTGCGGCTCAGCAGGCCCTCGCGGATCGTCTGCTGCACACGCGGGTCGTTGAGATCGCGCTGCCCCGCCGGCTCCCGCGAGATGAGCTTCAGTATCCGATACGCCTGCTGGCTTGGAATCACGGGGGACAACTGGCCCGGCTGCATCGTCGCGATCAGCTTTTTGACTTCGGGGCTCGATCCGTCGAACGCCGAGAGGGGAACGAAGCCCAGGTCGCCGCCGTTCGGCGCCGAGTTGGAGTCCTCGGAGTAGTTCTCCGCCAGCATCGCGAAATCTTCGCCCTGCCGGATGCGCTGCTCCAGGCTCTGGATCTTCTTCCGCGCCTGGTCGTCGTTCTGCGCCTTGTCGTTCTTCAGGTTGCGCACGGCGGGGTCCGGAGTCGAGGTGACCAGGATCTGGGCCAGATGCACCGCCGGCTCCGCCCGATTGAAACTGGCCCGGTTGTTCGCGTAGAACTCCGCTATCTCCCGGTCGGTGATGCTGATCTTCGAAGTGATCTCCTTGTTGACCAACTTCTGCACGCTCAAGTCCCGGCGCAAGATCTTCTTCAGATCGACCAGGCTCATCCGGCGCGTCTCCAGGAGTTTCTGGAACTCCTCCTGCGTGTAGGGCGCTTTCATCTCGGCGAACTTGGCATCGACTTCCGCATCGGTGGCCATGAGCCCCATCTTCTCGGCTCGCTGCAGCATGATCTCGCTCTCAACCAGGCTGCGCAGGACCTCGAGTTTCTGGATCTGCGCCAAGTCGTCGCTGGTCGCGCCAGGCGAAGAAAGCTGCGACTGGTAGATGCGGTCCACCTCTTCATACGTGATGGGGCGGTTGTTGATGGTGGCGGCCACGTTGGCGGGTGGGGCTTTGTGGCAGCCGGCGAGAAGGCACAATGCCGCCGCGGCGGTCAAACGCTTCCAGAGATGCATAGAATCCCTCATTGTAGCCTTTTGCGCCCTGCCCCACCTGCTCCGCCTGCCCGGCACTGGCCCGGCCCTATCCCATCAGCACCCCCAACTCGCCCGCTTCCCCGAACTTGACCCCCAAAACGCGTGGAGCGATCGCCCGCAGCAGTCCCGTGAGCACCCCGCCCGGCCCGGTCTCGATGGATCTCTCCACGCCGGCCGCCTCCAGGCGCCTCACCAACTCCGTCCAGCGAACCGGGCTCGATACCTGGTCGATCAGTCCCTGCCGCGCTTCCGCCCCGGCGCGCACTTCCCGAGCCGCGACATTGTTGATGAGCGGCGCGCTCAGATCGCGGAACTCAGCCGCGTGCAGATCCACCGCCAGCCGCACCTGCGCCGGCTTCATGAGCGCGCAATGGAAAGGAGCGCTCACCGGCAGCGGAATCGCCCGCTTCGCCCCGGCGGCCTTCGCCAATTCCATGGCCCGCTGGACCGCCCCGGCGTGTCCCGCGATCACCACCTGGTCGGGGGAGTTGAAGTTCGCCGCCGAAACCACCTCGCCCTGCGCCGCCTCCGCCAGGATCCCTGCCAGCTTCCCTTCGGGCAGCTTCAGCAGCGCGGCCATCGCGCCCACGCCCGCCGGCACGGCCTCCTGCATGTACCGCCCCCGCCTCCGCACCAACCGCACCGCATCCGCGAACGTCAGGCTGCCCGCGGCCACCAGCGCCGAGTATTCGCCCAGGCTGTGGCCCGCAACGTAATCCGGCTCGATTCCGTGCTCGCGCAGCACGCGGAAGGCCGCGGTCGAAACCGTGACCAGCGCCGGCTGCTGGTTCTCGGTAAGCCGCAGCGTTTCCTCCGGCCCCTCGAAGCACAACCGCGCCAGCGCGAACCCGAGCGTGCCATCGGCCTCCTCGAACACCGCCCGCGCGCACGGAAACTGCGCCGCCAGGCTCTTCCCCATCCCCACGAACTGCGATCCCTGTCCCGGAAACAAGAGTGCTGTCTTCATGGCAAACGAACCATTGTACGACGCCGGGGGTTGCCCACCCCGGCTCTTACCCGTGCCCACACTATGCTCTGGCGGCGCCGCCCCTCCGCCTCGGCATCCTTGGTGGCCGCGAAGGCGCCGAGATCGGTATTGCAGAAGCGGCGCTTGATGGCTACCGCCTTGATGGCTTCCCCGCACACGGGGCAGAGCTTGGACTCTGCTTCCATGCTTGCTCCTCTCCAGGCTGTTACTGCACTGCGCTGGCCGCTCGCCGGGTGTCGGGATGATCCTCAAGCCGCTCGCCGCCGCGGGGCGATCCGCCTCAGGCGCCGGCGAGGGCGCTCTCGAGGTCCGCGATGAGGTCCGCCACGTCTTCCAGGCCGACCGAAACGCGGATCAGGTCCGGCGTGATCCCCATGGCGTCCAGGGCCTCGCGCGGCACCGACGCATGCGTCATCGTCAGCGGATGCTCGATCAGCGATTCCACCCCGCCCAGCGACTCGGCCAGCGTGAACACCCGAACGCCCGCCAGCAGGCGCAGGGCCGCCTCCCCACCACCGGCGACGCGGAAGGAGAACGTCCCGCCGAACCCGCGCATCTGCGCTAGGGCGAGCCGATGCTGCGGATGGCTCTCCAAGCCCGGATGCAACACCGCGGCGACCTTGGCGTGCCGTTCCAGCCAGCCGCGCCACCGCCAGCGCGTTGCGATTGTGCTCTTCCATGCGCACCGCCAGCGTCTTGATGCCGCGCAGCACCAGGAAACAGTCCTGCGGACCGGCGCAGGTGCCCATCGCGTTCTGCAGGAAGCCGATCTTCTCCGCGAGCTGCGCGTCCCGCACCACGATCGCGCCGCCCACCACGTCCGAGTGGCCGTTGATGTACTTGGTGGTCGAGTGCACGACGATGTCGACCCCCAGATCGAGCGGGCTGCTGGAAATACGGCGAGAGGAACGTGTTGTCGCAGATCGCGATAGCGCCCTGCTCATGCGCCAGAGCGGCCACTGCGGCCAGGTCCACCAGATTCATCAGCGGGTTCGTGGGCGATTCGATCCACACCGCCTTGGCGCCCCTGGCCAGCGCAGCGCGCAGCTGCGTCCAGGTCACGCAGGTCCACGTACTCGGCGCGGATCTGCTTGTTCCGGAAGACGGACTCAAACAGCCGGTAGGTGCCGCCGTAGAGGTCGTTGTGTACCGACGATCGTGTCGCCCGCCTCGAACATCATCAGCAGCGTGGCCTCGGCGGCCATGCCCGTGGCGAAGGCGAAGCCCGCCGTGCCGCCCTCGAGCGCGGCCAGGCACGTCTCCAGCGCCTTTCGCGTCGGGTTCCCGCTGCGGGAATAGTCGAACGGCCCCGGCTGGCCGACCCCTCGAAAGGCGAACGTCGAGGTCTGGTAAATCGGCGGCATCACCGCCCCCAGGTGCGCTTGCGGGTCGTGTCCGGCATGTATGGCGATGGTCTTGAAGTTCATGGGAGTCCGCGGATACCCCATGGTATCGCAGGCTCCCGGTGGCGCCGCCTACCCCCAATGCTTTCCCAACGCTTCCAGGTTCGAGTGCGCGAGGTCCTCGGGCGTCATCGCTATCCGGAACTCCACCTCGGCATTAAACGTGAGAAACCACGGCTCCGCAAGCGCCGGAACCGCGGAAGGGTCCTTGAGGTCGACGACCAGGACGCCGCCACGCCGCCCGTTCTGTTCTGTGAAATAGGCGGCCTCCGGCTTGATGGCCTCGAGAATTGCCTGCATCTTCTGTCCTATGGTTCCATTTCGAACCGCGGTGTTGAACGGTTCGAGTGGCAACTGAATGTTCATGAGCATGCGCATGTCTGACCTCCCAGTGTCGGACGAGTATCTTCTTCAACGAGATAGCAGTCTTCACGGTTTGAAGTGGGGTGACGATTTCTGCCCAGCCGCAAGCGGCACTTGGTCAAAAGGATACCATAGGTCGGAGCTCCCGCTTTTGAACATCGCCGTCCAATACGCGGATCGGCCTGTCCCCCTCGCACTCCGAGCCATGCAGCGCCAGGGCCGGGTGGCCCGAGACACAGAAGAGGGAGGCCGCTGCGCCAGTATCGTTCCACGATCATGTCTCTAGGAAACGAAACCTCGCCTTCAGGATCGTTCTCGGACTGGAACCTCGCCGTGCTGCGCGCGCTGCCGGTGATTCTGGTGCTGGCGGTTGCAGTGGCCAGGTGCGGCGAGGACCCCATCGCCCGCATCCGCGCCCGGGCCGCCGAGAGAACGGAGAGGACCCCGAACTACACCTGCCTGGAGACGATCGACCGCCGCTGGTACGCCGACGAGTCCCCAGCCAGCGAAGTCGTCGATCGAATGCGGCTCGAAGTTGCGGTCATCGACGGCAAAGAGCAGTTCTCCTGGCCTGGAGGGAGCCGGTTCGACAACTCCGAGCTCCAAGAGGTTTTGGGTCGCGGTCTCACCAAGACCGGAGATTTCTCCGCATTCGTCTCCAGCATATTCGGTGCGCATTCCGTCGCCTTCACCCTGGCCGGCGAGCGGACGGCCCCCATCCGCCGGGCGGTCCGTTACGATTACCGCGTTCCCCAGGCGACCTCCAGGTACGCCGTGACCGCGAACGGCCAAACGGCGCTGGTTGGGTTCCATGGCTCCTTCTGGGTGGATCCGGAAACGCTGGATGTCACACGGGTCGAACTCCAGGCCGATGACATCCCGCCGGCACTCAAATGGTCCAGCGTGCGATTGGCCACCGACTACGGTCTGGCCGAGGTAGGCGCAGGCCGATTTCTGCTGCCCCAGGCGACTGAGGCGCGGGTGGTCACCGATCACGGGCTCGAAAGCCGAACCAGAACGCGGTTCTCCAACTGCCGCCAGTTCCTTGCGGAATCCAGCATTTCTTTCGAAGAGCGAACGGCGGAACAGGCGGCGAAAGAGAGTGACGCGGACGTCCTGCTGCCTCCCGGCGTGATTCTGGAGGTCGAACTGGCGGCGCCGATCGAGCGGAGAATCGCAGCCATCGGGGATCGGATCGAAGCGAAGCTCGTCAACGCGGTGAAGGCTGACGTTGGGATCCCGATCCCGAAAGGCGCGGCGGTCGAAGGCCGCATCCTGCGGCTGGAGACCCGCAGCCCCGAACGGCCGTGCGATTTGCTGGCGTTGCGCTTCACAAGGCTCCGGTTCGGCGCCAAGCAGGTCCGGCTGCGCGCCTCGGTGATACAGTTCACCATCAGGCGGCCAGACCCTCTCGGGTCTCCGCACTGGGCCGAAAATGTGGTGCGCCCAGTCGCTCCCGGAAACCCGATGGTGTTCTGGGGAGGCTTTCTGGCACTTCCTAAGGGCTTCGGGCTCAGGCTCCTGACCGAGGTTGTTCCGGCTCCGTGATTTCCGGGGTGAGATTCCTGGCACGGGCGCCCGAACGGCATCTGCGCCGTCTCAGGGGATGGAGTAGCATGGCTGGGATGGTGCGCGCAGTGGCGGTGTTCCTGGCGCTGGCGGTTGGCCCGGCACGGGGCGGCGAGGATCCCATCGCTCGCATCCGCGCCAGAATCGCCGAAACGACGGCACGTACCCCCAACTACACCTGCCTGGAGACGATCGAGCGGCGCTGGTACGCCGACGACTACGCGACGGGACGGGTCCTCGACCGGATGCGGATCGAAGTCGCCGTCATCGAGGGCAAAGAGCAGTTCTCCTGGCCGGGGGGGAGCCGGTTCGACAACCGGGAACTCCAGGAAGTCCTGGGACGCGGCCTCACCAAGACCGGCGATTTCTCCGGGTTCCTCGCCGCCGTCTTCGGTCCGCATTCCACCTGCAGACTGATCGGCGAACAGCCGGCGGCCCTCCGCCGTGCGCTCCGCTACGATTACCGCGTGCCGATGAGTCACGGATACGTGCTGACAAAGAACGGCGCTCAGGCGCTGCTCGCTTTTCACGGTTCCTTCTGGGTGAATCCGGAAACGCTGGAGCTTATGCGCGCCGAACTCGAGGCCGAGGACATCCCGCCCGCGCTGAAAACGTCCGGCGCGATTTTGGCCATCGACTACGGCCTGATCGCGGTGGGTGCGGGCAGTTTCCTGCTGCCTCAGGCCACCGATTTGCGGCTGGTCAGCGATCGCGGGCTCGAAAGCCGGACCATCACACGCTTCTCCGAATGCCGCCAGTTCGTCGCGGAATCGAGCATCTCCTTCGAAGAGCCGCCCGTAGAGCGGGTGGCGAAATTGAACGATGCGGACAGCGCACTGCCTCCGGGCGTCAGGCTGGAGGTCGAACTGGCGGCGCCAATCGACCGGAAGACCGCGGCCACAGGCGACGTGGTCAAGGCCAACCTTCGAACGGACGCGAGAACCAAGGGGGGAATCCTGGTTCCCAAAGGCGCGGCGGTCGAGGGCCGCATTGTGCTCCTGGAGGCCCGCGGGATTGCGTCGCCAAGCGACTTGCTGGCGCTGCGCTTTACCGCGCTCCGCTTCGGGGCAAGACAGGTCGGCCTGCGCGCTTCGGTGGTCCGATGCGGGACCGGGTATCGTGCCGCGGCCGGATCGCCGCGGGGGGCCGGAGAGGCCTTGCGCCACATCGACCCCGGAAACCCGATGCATTTCTGGGGCGGCTTTCTGGAGCTGCCGAAGGGGCTCGCTCTGACCCTCCAGACCGAGGCCGTCCCGACCCGTTGACCCCACGCGGCACTCAAGAGACATCGGGAAGTGCCGATAAGTATGCGGGGACAGACTGTGAGTACTCGGGTCGGCGCTGATGTCACTCCGCTTCAAAACACCGGCCGGGCGCCGGAGCCGTTTGTGCCGCGGCAATTGCCGCGCCTGGCGGAGAGGGGCCTCGTTTCGGAGGTCTTCTTGGGGCGCCAGCCGATCTACGACGCCCGGCGCGAGATTCAGGCCTACGAGTTGCTCTATCGCGGGGCGGCACGCGACGCCACCGCCCGGATCTCGGACGGCGACCGGGCCAGCGCCGAGGTCATGTTGAAGGCCTTCCTCGAGATCGGGCTCCAGACCGTGTCCCCGACGCGCCCGGTGTTCGTCAACTTCAGTGAAGCGCTGCTCGGCGTCGTGCCTCTTATCCCTCATGACCGCTGCGTGATCGAGGTTCTGGAGACCGTCAGCGTCACCGCCAGCACCGTGGCCTGCCTGGAGAAGCTCAAGAGCCGGGGATACCGCCTGGCGCTCGACGATTTCAGCTACTCCGAACGCGCCGCTCCGTTCCTGCGGTTGGCCGATTTCATCAAGCTCGACGTGCGCGCGCACTCGCCCGGGGAATTCCGCCGTCAACTGGATCTGCTCCGCGGTCTGGATGCGCGGATCGTCGCCGAGAAGGTCGAATCCCAGCGCGAGTTCGAGCGCTGCCTGGGCTGGGGCTGCGAGCTCTTTCAGGGTTACTACCTCCGCCGGCCCGAGACTCTGAGCGGCAAGCGCGTTCCCTCGAACCGCCTGTCGCTTCTGGCGCTGCTTTCCGAGTGCGTGAATTCCTCGACCAGCATCGACGCCATTGCGGATGTAATCCAACGCGACGCGGCTCTGACTTACAATCTCCTCAAACTCGCCAACTCGGCTCTTTACCAGCGTCAGTGCGAGATCCACTCCACCGTTCAGGCCATCACGATGCTGGGCCTGGATTTCGTGTTCCGGTGGGTCACGCTGCTGGTTCTGGCGGCCAACCAGAACTGTCCCGGTGGCTATCTGGACTACGCTCTGCAACGCGCCCGGACCTGCGAGATGATCGCCTCCTTTGTGGACTGCCAGCGCAGCGAAGCCTACTTTGTCGGACTGCTCTCGGCGCTCGACTCAATGCTCGACATGCCCATGGCCTCCATCCTCGAGCCGCTCCCGCTCAGTGCCGACATCAAGAGCGCGCTGCTCGAGCGCGAAGGCAAGCTGGGAGTGCTCCTCGACGCCGTCACCGCCTACGAGGCCGGCCATTTCGATACGGTCCTGCACACCGGAATCGACGTTCCCGTCCTGCAAAAGGCGTTCTGGGAAGCCGTCGAGTATGCCAGCGCCATGCTGGCCAGCCTGGCGGCCACCGCCCGGTAGCCGTCAGCCGCCGGCCCGGCCAGGCCCCGCGCCGGCCCGGCGGACGGCTGACCGCTGGCGGCTACTGAATCGCAGTCAGTGCGACCCGGTCCAGACCCGCGCCGTGCGCCACGTCAATCACGCGCGCGACATCCTCGAAGTTCAGCTCCTTCGCGCCGCGCAGGAAGAGCACGGTGTTGCCCCGAACTTCGAAGATGCGCTTCAGGCGCGCAGGCAGGTTCTCCATCTCCACGGCTTCCCGGTTGATTTCGAGCGCGCCGTTGGCGGCCACCGTGATCACGATGTCCAGCGGTCGGGGGGTCGTGTCCGGACCCGGGGGCGCCGGCTGAGGCGCCAGGGCTTTCAGACCTTCGGACTGGACTGGCGCGATCACCATGAAGAGGATCAACAGCACCAGCAGCACGTCGATCAGCGGCGTCACGTTGATTTCTGCGTTCCGCCCGCCTGTTCCATCGAGTGTCATCGCCATGGCCTCATCCTCCTGCCGATTGGACCCCGCGGGCTCAGCGAAAGTTCCCAGCCGGGAGCAAGCCGTCTGGCGTATGCTGGCCACTATGGGCAAGACCCCCGGCGAAATGCAGGCGGCGATCGCCGCGAACCTCAAGCGCCACACCGGCAAGGGCGTGGAAGAGTGGGCGGATGAAGCCCGCCGGTTCGCGCCGGCCTCGCGCAGGGGGCGTGTCGGTTGGCTCATGAAGGAACACGGACTGGGGCGCGTGGCGGCCGGCATGATCGCCTCCCGCGCCGAAGGCGAGATCGACTACTCCGATCCGGCCGCGCTCCTGTCCGGCCTCTTCACCGGCCCCAAAGCCGCGCTGCGGCCCATCTATGACGAAATCGTCAATGCCGCAAGCGCACTGGGCAGCGAGGTCCATGTCCTCCCCTGCCGCACGCAAGTGACGCTGCGGCGGAAGCGTCAGTTTGCCTGGATCAGGGCCACCGCCGCGCGGCTCGACCTCGGCGTTGCCCTTCCAGGGTTCGCTCCCGGAGGCCGGCTGCTGCCCGTCGCGGGAACCGATGAACAGGACCGCGTACGGCTCCGCATCGCTGTCGCCCGGCGCGCCGAAGTCGACGCCGAACTCAAGCGCTGGCTCAAGACCGCGTACGATCTCGATGGGCGTTGAGCGCCGGCCGCTGCCGGTCGACGCGCTGCTCCCGGCGGTTCGCGAGCGCTTGCGGCACGCGTCCAACCTCGTTCTCGAAGCGCCGCCCGGTGCGGGCAAGACCACCCGCGTCCCGCCGGCGCTGCTGGATCTGGCCGGCGGCGAAATCCTGGTGCTCGAGCCGCGGCGTCTGGCCGCGCGTCTGGCGGCGCGCCGCGTTGCCGCCGAATTGGGCGAACCCGTAGGCGCCACCGCCGGCTACCGGGTGCGCTTCGAGGAAGCCGCCGGCCCCGGCACACGCATCACCTTCATGACCGAGGGTGTGCTTACGCGCCGGCTCCTCTCGGACCGCTCGTTGCGTGGCGTGGACGTTGTGATCCTCGACGAGTTCCACGAGCGGCACCTCGAGGGCGACCTCGCCCTGGCGCTGTTGCGGCGATTGCAGAGAACCGGCCGCCCCAACCTGCGCCTGATCGCGATGTCGGCAACCATGGAGTCCGCGCCCGTGGCGACGTATCTCGGCGGCTGCCCGGTGCTGCGATCCGAGGGGCGCCTGTTCGAGACCTCGATCGCCTACACGCCGGCGCTGGCCGACCCGCTCGAACGGCAGGTCGCCTCCGCCCTCGACCGGTTGCTCCGCGAGGGGCTCGATGGCGACGTGCTGGTTTTCCTGCCGGGCGCGGCCGAGATCCGCCGCGCGGCCCGCGCTGTCGAGCGGATCGCGGCGCGAGCGGGCCTGCTCATTCTGCCGTTGCACGGCGACCTGCCGCCCGCGGAACAGGACCGCGCCGTCCAGCCTGCGAACTGCCGCAAGGTGATCCTGTCCACCAACGTGGCCGAGAGTTCGGTGACCATCGAAGGCGTTACCGCGGTGATCGACAGCGGCCTGGCGCGCGTGGCGAGCCAGTCGCCGTGGTCCGGCCTGCCGCGCCTGGCCGTCTCGCGCATCGGAAAGGCTTCGGCCAACCAGCGCGCCGGCCGGGCGGGCCGAACCGCGCCGGGGCGAGTCATCCGCCTCTACCCGTTCGACGACTTCGCGCGCCGGCCCGAGCGCGACACACCGGAGATCGCGCGCGCCGAGCTCTCGCAGATGCTCCTGGCGCTCGCATCCATGGGCATCCTGGACGCCCGCGAGATGGAGTGGCTCGAGGCGCCCCCCGAGGCCGCGCTCGATGCTGCCCGCGACCTTCTGGGCGCGCTGGGCGCGGTCGATCGTGCTGGGAGTTTGACGGTGGACGGCCGCGAGATGGTAAGCATGCCGGTGCACCCGCGCCTCGCGCGCCTGGCGATCGAGGCGTCGCGGCGAGGCGCGCGCGACCAGGGCTGCGCCGCGGCGGCCCTGTTGAGCGCAGGCGCCAGGGGCGCCGACCTGTTCGCCCTGCTCGAAACCGGCTGGGACCGCGCCGCGCGCCTGACCTTCCACGAACTGCGGCGGCTTGCGCCCCGCTCGCAGGCCCAAGCGGGCGGGGACGAAGCGCTGCTCCGCGCCGCGCTGGCCGCTTTCCCGGACCGCATCGCGCGCCGCCGGCGCGGCCAGGAACTGCTGCTGTCGAACGGCGGTTCGGCGGCGCTGGCGGCGGAAACGGCGGGCGAGTTTCTGGTCGCCATCGACATCGAGGAACGCGGCGAGCGCGGCCTGCCGCTGGTGCGCCTGTCGAGCGCCATCCAGCCGGAATGGTTGCTCGAGATGTTCCCGGAGCGCATCCGCGAACGCGAAACGCTGGCATGGAACCGCCTGGCCGAGCGTGTTGAGGCCGTGAGCGCGCTCGTATACGGCGAGCTGGCGATTACAGCGAGCTTCGGCCCGCCACGCGATGCGGAGGCGGCCGCGCGCCTGTTGGCCGAGGAGGCCCTCGATGCCGGCCTGGCGCGCTTCACCCAGACTGAAGAGATCGACGCCTTCCTCGACCGCGCTGCCTTCGCCGCCCGGCATGCCGCCCTGCCCGAACTCACCGCCGGGCACGTCCGCGCCGCTCTCGTTTCCCTCTGCGCCGGCTTGAGGAGCTTTGCGGAACTACGCGCCGCCGCCGGCGACGGCGGGTTGCTCCAAGCGCTCGAGCGTGCGCTGCCGCCCCGCGATCTCGCGGCCATCCGCGAGTACGCGCCGGAGCGCCTGCGGCTCCCGGGCGGGAAGCGGGTCGCGGTGCACTATCCACGCGACGGCGAACCCTGGGCCGCCGCGAAACTGCAGGAGTTCTTCGGCATGGAAGAGTCGCCGCGGGTTGCCCGAGGGCGCGTGCCGCTCGTCCTGCACCTGCTGGCGCCGAGCGACCGGCCCGTGCAGACCACTACCGACCTGGCCGGTTTCTGGAAGCGGCTGTACCCGGAAGTGCGCCGCGAGTTGAGCCGGCGCTACCCGCGTCACCGCTGGCCCGAGGACCCGCTCGACGCCCCGCCTGGGGAGCGCCACCGCCCCCCAAAGCCCCGCTGATGCGGCCTGGCCCGCCGCGTTTCACCCCTCCCCCGCCGGAAAAGCGCCGCGGGTCCCGGCCTGGCCGCGCCCTGCCGCTACAATGAGAAAGAGCATGCTTCTCGTGGTCCGCCTGTGGCGGCACTTGCCGGCGCTTCTGATGGCCGGGGCTGTCATCTGGGTTCAATTCCGTATTTGCCAGTTGGTGTGCCGCTACGGCGCGCTGCGCCGGTCGCTCGGCTGGCGCCTGGCGATCTGGACGCTCGCCGCGGCGCTGGCGTTGTGGGTCTCGCTGGGCGTGGTCGGCTCGTACGCGATGTATCTGCGCGGCGGGCTGTCATCCGCGACCGTCATCTGGATTCGCGGGCTCGCGCTGGCCTGGTCGCTGGCCTCGGCCGGCTCCTTCGCGGCTTTCTCTTTGTGGCGGCGGATTCCGAAGTTCAACCAGGAGCGGCGGGGTTTTGTGCGCGCCGCCGGCGCCGCATTCGTGGGCGCGCCGCTTGCGGCCATGACTTTCGGGATCCTGGTCGAGCGGAGGGCCATCCAACTGCGCGAAGTGGATGTCCCCCTCCCCGGCCTCCCGAAAGACCTTCACGGCCTCCGCATCGTTCAACTCTCCGACATCCACCTGGGCCCTTTTCTGAGCGAGCGAGAACTGGCGCGGGCCGTGGACATGGCCAACGGCGCCCGCGCGCACCTGGCGCTGGTGACGGGGGACCTGATCACCTCCCCCGGCGATCCGCTCGACGTGTGTCTGAGACATTTGGCCCGTCTCCGCGCCGAGGCGGGAACGCTCGGCTGTTTGGGCAACCACGAGATCTACGCCCGAGTGGAGCTGGAAACGGTGCGTAAGGCGGCCCGGCTCGGCATCCGGTTTCTTCGCCAGGATGCGCTCCGGTTGCGATTTGGCAGCGCCGCCCTGAACCTCGCCGGAGTCGACTACCAGCAGATGGGCGCCAACTACCTGCGCGGGGCCGAGCGCTGGATCGTGCCGGGCGAGACCAACATCCTCCTCTCTCACAACCCCGACGTGTTCGATGTGGCGGCCCGGCAGGGATGGGATCTGACGATCGCGGGCCACACGCACGGAGGCCAGGTAACCGTCGAGATCCTCTATCAGCAGTTAAGCGCGTCACGATTCTTTACGCCCTACGTGTACGGGTTGTACCGCCAGGGACGGTCCGCCGTCTGGGTAACGCGGGGCATCGGTACGGTGGGCCTGCCCGCCCGCATCGGAGCGCCCCCGGAGGTTGCCGTCCTACGCCTGTGCGCTACCTGATCCTCAGCGACATTCACGGGAATTGGGAGGCGCTCGCCGCCGTCGCCGCCCACGCGCGCGGCGCTTATGACGCCGTGGCCTGCTGCGGCGACCTGGTGGGCTATTGCGTCGATCCCAACGCAGCCATCGATTGGGTGCGCGCCAACGTCGGCGTGGTGGTGCGGGGCAACCACGACAAGGCTTGCGCCGCCCTCGAGGACCTGGAGTGGTTCAACCCCATAGCGCGCGCAGCCGCCGAGTGGACCCGACGCACGCTCACGCCGGCGAACCTGGAATACCTGCGCAACCTGCCCAAGGGACCGGCCGTGGTCGAGTCCTTCCAGATCCTGCACGGCTCGCCCCTGGATGAGGACGACTACCTCATTTCGGCGTTCGAGGCGATGCAGATCCGGGACTATCTCGAGAAGCAGGTTTCCTTCTTCGGGCACACCCATCTGCAAGGCGGGTTCGTCTGCGGCTGGAACGGGGTGCGGCGCATCGAGGGTCCGTGGCTGGGCGAAGTGACCGCCGTCGATCTGGATCCGGACACCTGGTACCTGCTCAATCCCGGTTCGGTCGGGCAGCCGCGGGACGGCGATCCGCGGGCGGCGTATGCGATCTACAATCCCGGCGCGCACGTGGTCGAGTACCGCCGGGTGGAGTACGACGTCGCCGCGGCGCAGCGCAAGATCCGCGAGGCCGGCCTGCCGGAGATCCTGGCGCTGCGGCTCGAGACGGGAACCTGAGCGGGGCGCGCTCTAGTCGCCGAACGAGCCGACCTCTTCGCGCTCCTCGGCGGGTTTGGGCGGCTGGACCGCCCCGGTAACTTGAATGCGCACCAGTTCCGGAGCGTCCGGCTCCTTGAGAACGTGCTTGCGGTAGAGCTTGGCCATGCGGGCGTTCTCGTCGCGCTGGCGCGCCCGCTCTTCGCGCGCATTCTTGGCGATGCCCCGAGCGTCCAGATCGTGCTGCTCCTCGTTCGTCACCAGCTCGTCCTTGAGCACCAGCGAATGCTCGACCGCGCCCAGTTGGACGCTCTTTCCGCCGGCGAAGATCTCGTGCCGCCCGTGCTCCTCGTACCACTTGGTCAGCGTCGCGCTCATGTGGATCTTCTCGACGATCTGGCGCCAGCCGATGCCCGTGTTGTAGGCGCAGAACGAGATTTCTCCCTCCTGCGTGGCGTAGGGGATGATGCATTGCTCGGTACGCCGGAAGTCGTAGTTGTAGAGATCCTGGAACCACATGCCGGCGATGAAAAGCACGTTCCAGCGGTCGCGGCGGCGCCTTTCGATGTCCTCGGGAGTGCGGTCACCGGAGACTTTGCCGTAGTCGCGGCCGCTCACGCCGAAGCTCTTGTCGAATTTCCTGTACAGCGCCCACAGGGAGAAATGCTTCGGCGCCGCGAACGGGTCGTAATTGCGCGCCAGCGCCAGCGCCATGCCCAGCACCGAGAGAAACTTGCCGCGCGCGGCATCGTTCACGCTGGCGACGTCCTTGGAGAGCTTGCCGGCATTGACGAAGGCGGTGAACGGCACCGCTTCCTTGGTCACCTTGTCGACCATGATGGCCATCCCCACGCCGCAATTCGGATGGCAGCCGCAACTAAGCTGGCCCCACTCGGCCTGCGGGCCGTGGACCAAATCGGCCCAATCGGCGAAGGTGCTGACAAAGGAGAGCGGGAACCAGTCGCGCGTGGGCTCGCCCAGACCGGTCTGCGCCTTCACGTCGTGCGCCAGGTGCGACAGCGTGTAGCGCTGCGCCTGACGGCGCTCGTCCGTGATGGCCTCGTCGCGCCCGGTGAAGGAAACGGGCTGGAACGAACAGAACGGAATCCGCTTGGGATTGTCGAGCGCGAACTTGACGATGCGCCCGACCTGTTCGTTGTTGATGCCGTTCACGATGGTGGTCACCGGCACGATCTCGACGCCCGCCTTATGCAGGTTCTCCATGGCCTGCAGCTTCACGTCGAACAGGTTGCCGACGCGGCGATGCGAGTTGGCGGCGTTGCCGACGCCATCGAACTGGAGATACGCGTAACGCAGCCCGGCCTCCGCCGCCTTCTGGCAGAACTCGAGGCTCTGGGCGAACTCGATGCCGTTGGTGGCGGCCTGCACGCTGTTGTAGCCCACCTGGCGGGCGTAGCGAACCGCATCCAGGAAATACGGCGAGATGGTCGGCTCGCCGCCCGAGAACTGCACCGACATCTGGCGCTTGGGCTTGATCGAGATGGCGTTGTCGAGGAGGGTCTTGATCTCCTCCCAGGTCAGCTCGTGGACGAAACCCACCTGGTTGGCGTCCATAAAACACGGGTCGCACATCATGTTGCAGCGGTTGGTGAGGTCGATGGTCAGCACCGCCCCACGCCCGTGGGTGATGGTGCTGGTACCGTGGTGATGCAGCGCGGCATCGTTGTGGGCGCGCATGTCGCGGCCCGGGAACATGGCCTCGATGTGCCGGTAGAAAGCCGGGTCGATCGACATCGCGTCCTCGAAGTGGCCGTGAACGGGGCAGTCCTTCACCATCAGGATCTGGCCGTCGCGCTCGACAATCTGCGCCTTGATTTCGCCGAGCTTCTCGTGAAAGAGCTCGCGGTAGTCCTTCTTGCCGTCCAGTATCTCTCTGCGGATCGCAGGAACGCACTTAGGGCAGAGTGAATCGGTCTCCCGCGGCCAGCCTAGCGGCGGTTTCGCCTTTTCATGGGACTTCAGGAGCGGTTTATCCGCCCACTTAGGCTTGAATGACGGGTTCTGGTGAATCCTGTTGATCCGCTCGAACACCGCCCACGCGGCTTTGGCGGCGTACGTCAGAACTTTCTCGAAATACTTGACAGGCTTATGCATCCGCTCCTCCAGGAAACTGTTTCCAGCGT
Organism: Bryobacterales bacterium; assembly: GCA_963710565.1. Taxonomy (GTDB): domain Bacteria; phylum Acidobacteriota; class Terriglobia; order Bryobacterales; family Bryobacteraceae; genus DASWZN01. The sequence goes on from CAVQAN010000008.1 coordinate 46,114, forward strand.
AACCGTCCTTATTGCCAGGGGGTAGCCAAAAGCGCCGAAGCGCGGGTTTTGCTCGCCCGATGGGGAAGATGCGAAGGCAAACGGCGCCTCCCGTAAACCCTTGTTTTTCCCCACTTAGCCCCAAAAACGCTCAACAGGGCGCGTGTCGCGTAAGGAAAGGGGGAAGATGTGGTGAAATGAAAGAGGGATGCGATCGAGGGGCACGGAGTTCCGTAGCAGAGCCAAAGCCGTCTGGCGCAGGGTGCGGGAACTGGCGATGATCGGGCGAGCCCTGGTGTCCACCGCCCATCCCGTTCTGGCCCACCTGGTGGTCACGCGGCGCTGCAACCTGGCCTGCGAGTACTGTAGCGAATACGATCATGTTTCGCCGCCGGTGCCCGCGGAGTCGCTCATCGCGCGCGTCGACCGCCTGGCCGCGCTCGGAACGAGCATTGTCACCATCAGCGGCGGGGAGCCTCTCCTGCAACCCCACCTGGACCGCGTGATCCGGCGGATCCGGCGCCGGGGCCTGCTGGCGGGCTTGATCACCAACGGCTACCTCCTGACCGCCGCCCGGATCCGCGCCCTCAACGACGCCGGCCTCGACCATCTGCAGATCAGCATCGACAACGTCACGCCGGGGGCGGTCTCCAAGAAAAGCCTGAAGGTGCTGGACCACAAGCTCCGGCTGCTGGCGGAGCACGCCGAGTTCCACGTCAATATCAACACAGTCCTGGGTTCCTCGCTGGGCCAGCCCTCGGACGCGCTGGTGGTGGCGCGCCGGGCTCAGGCCCTCGGGTTCACGTCTACCGTGGGAATCCTGCACGACCAGTGGGGTCAGATGAAACCCCTCGATGCCGAGCAGCGCGAGGTGTTCCTTCAGATAAAGGCATTGGACCAGCGCAGCTACTCCCGATTCAACCGGTTTCAGGACAACATGGTGGCGGGAGTTCAAAACGAATGGCGCTGCCGGGCCGGAGCCCGCTATCTGTATATCTGCGAGGACGGCCTGGTGCACTACTGCTCCCAGCAGCGGGGTTACCCGGGTAAGCCGCTGGCCGAGTACACGGTCCAGGATGTGCGCCGGGAATTCCTGACCGAGAAGCCGTGCGCGGGCTCCTGCACGGTATCTTGTGTCCACAAGGTGTCTTACCTTGACTCCTGGCGCGCCCCCCAGCGCCGGGCCGCGTCCCTCGTGCCCGCTCCGACGTTGGTGCAGATCGAATCGGCGCCCGAGTAGGCTGAACCCACTTACGGCGCGAAGTACCCGTTGATATCCAGTATCAAGTGCGTGCGGCCCGCCGGGTACACGCTGATGGCGCCATTCGCGCCGGCGGGAATGATCGCCGCGTTCGCCGTCACCGTGCCGTCCCAGGAATTCAGCGTGGACGCCACCGGCTGAGCCGACCCCGCGGGCCATATCAAAAGGAAGTAGAGCGGCCCGTCCGGAACTACCGTGACGTTCATCGAATACGCCGCCGCCGAGTTGGGAATGCCGCAGCCGCCCGCCGCGATCGGGAACGTGCGCGTGGTCGCGACTTCGAGGATCGGCCCGCTGAAAAGCCCGTCGGGAAACCGCGTGTCGACCACGCGGCACGGCGTCACCGGGTAGAACGACAGCGCGCCCGCGTTTCCGGGCAGACCGAAATAGCCGTTGATGTCCAGGACCACGTCAGTCGGGTCGGTTACGTAGACCGAGACGGCTCCGTCGCTCCCCGCCGGAACGAGGGCGGCGTTCGCCACCACCTTGCCCGTCCACGAGTTCAGCGTCGAGGTATAGGGCGGCCCCTGTCCCGCCGGCCAGGCCACCAGGAAACCGAGGTAGCCGGTCTCCGGCACTACCGTGAAGTTCAGTGCGTAAGCAGTGGGCACGCTCGGAATGGTGCACTCGCCCGAGAGCACCGCGAAGTCGCGCGTCTGGCCGGCCGTCATCGAAGGACCGCCGAACGGCCCAGCGGGTCCGCGCGTGTCGGCGATGCGGCAGGGCGCGACCGGATAGAAGGAGTACGAGCCGGCGGACGGCGCGTCGAAATACCCGTCGATATCCAGGATGAGATCGGTCGGATCGCTGGCCAGGACGCTGACGGCTCCGCCGGCGCCCGCGGGCACAATGGCGGCGTTCGCCACCACAATGCCTTCCCAGGAATTGAGGGTCGAGACCGCCGGCTCCGCTTGGCCTGTGGGCCACAAGGAAAGGAAGGCGAGCGGGCGCCGCGGCACTACCGTCACGTTCAGCGAGTACGCCTGGGCGGTGTCCGCGATGCCGCAGGCGCTCTGTGGAATCGTGAACGAGCGTGGCACGCCGGCCGCGAGGGCGGGCCCGCCGAACACTCCGGCGGCGGTGCGCGTGTCGGCGATGCGGCAAGGCGTGACGGGGATGAACCGCAGGGCTCCCTCCGACACCGTCAAGGGAAGTCCGGCGATCGTCACGATGCCCGAGCGTGCCGCGCCGGCATCGGCTGCCGCCTGGAGCCTTACGGTTCCGCTGCCGGCGCCGGAAGTCATTCCACTTAAGGTCACCCAATCGAGGGTGCTCGAAGCCGACCAGGGGCAGCCGACCCCGGCCGTGATGTTGACCGCTGCCGAGCCGCCGGACAGCGGAAAGTCCGCGGACGCGGAATCCAGCGCGTATGTGCACGCGGCATCCTGTGTAACCGCGACCGGCGAGCCCGCGACGGAAACCGTGGCCTGCCGCGCGGCGCCAGGATTGACGGTCACGGTCAGCGTGGCGGTTCCCGGGCCCTTGCCCGATGCCGCGGCGATCCAGTCGGGAAGGCCCGAGACTCCCCAGGAGCACGCCGGCCAGGTTGCTACCGCGATGGGCGCCGCGCCGCCCGCGCCCGACACGCGGACTGCGCTGTGGTCCAGCGAATAGGTACACGCGGATTGAGCTGGTGGCGGCGCAGTGTTCAGCGTGTTCAGCAGCGCGGTGAATGCCGGCTTCGGCTGGTACGTCGTATCGAAGGGCAGCGGAAAGTGCGCCGGGAGCCAGGTGTGCTTGTCGGTGAAGCCCCAGGTCTGGAAAGCCGTGCACGCGGGATTCTGAAGGCATATGTTCAGAATGCGCTGGTAGGTCTGGGCCTGGGCTTGAAGCGAACTCGCCGAAGTGTCCGGGATCTGGACGTCCATTTCCGTGATGTGAACCTGCAAACCCAGCGCTGCGATCTTCTGGAAGTGGTCCGCCAGGACGGCGGTGGTGGGGCAGCCGTTGGCGTCGATGTGCATCTGAAACCCGACGCCGTGAACGGGAACGCCGCGCGCGACGAAGTCCGCCAGCATGTTGTACATTGCCGGGAACTTTGTGCCAGGCCCCGAGGAGACGCCGTTGTAACAGTACTGGTCCTCGATGCTGTAGTCGTTGTAGAAGAGGAGTGCGTTGGGGTCGGCGGCGTGCGCCCAGCGGAAGGCCTGCTCGACGTAGGCGGTTCCTGTCAGACCGATGCCCGGCTGATCGTACCAGATGGAATCCCGCAGAGTGCCGTTGTCGCCCATGGCCTCGTTCACAGCGTCCCAGGCAAACACCTGCCCTTTGTAGTGGTTCACCACTGTGGTGATGTGGTTCTGGAGAATGGTGTAGAGCTGCGCGCTGCTGTAGCCGCCATTGGTCAGCCAGCCAGGGTTGTCGGTGTGCCAGAGCAGGTTGTGGCCGCGAACCAACATTCCGTTCGCCTGTGCGAAGCGCACCAGTTCGTCGCCGACCGAGAAGTTGTACTCATTGGCGGAGCCGGGCGGGTTGGGGTGCAGGCCACCCCACTTCATGGCGTTCTCGGCTTCGAGCGTGTTGAATTGTCCGGACAGCGTGACAGCGTACGCCGGGTCATAGACGAGCGGGTCGGGGGAGACATCGGCGCCGTCCGCCGCCGCGCTGACCAGCAGCGGCCGAGCCGCGGCCGCCCCCCGCAGCGTCGTGGGCTGCGCCTGCGCGCAGATCGACGCCGCAGCGAGCAAGCCTGTCCACCAAAGCGCCGCCTTCATCGAGTTACCACCCCTTCTCTCTGTCGCCCACCAGCAACGCGCAAGTATACAACACCCCGCTTGCGCCAGCACCCAGGCCAGGCAGCGCAACGCTGCCTCATCGACGCCCTTGGCGATGCTGCAAGCCGCGCCGGCCGGCCAACACCAGCTCGATGCCCGTTTCCGGAGCGCCGGTCTCGCGCTTGACCAGGGCGAAGCTCACCGCTCCGGCCGGCTTCTGTGGTTGCAGCGCTGGCTTGGCGGCCACGTGCCGTTGCCACCAGGCATGCCCACGGGAGGCGCGCCGCCGCGGCCGCGCGGCGGGAGCCTGCGATTCCGAGGGCGGCCGGCGTTCCTCCCGCCGCCCGCATGTGCCACGGCGCAGTCTCCGGAACTGTAAGAAAATGGTCTCTATCGGAGTACACTCTCCCTTCTGGGAAATGGAGAACCTCAAAATGGAACACCGCAGACTCGCAGCGAATTTCACAGCCGGGGCCGCCCTGGCGCTGGCTCTCACTGTTTCCGCGCAGGCTCAGAACAACCGGAGCTTCGTCGCCACCACTGGCCTCGACACGAACAACTGCACCTCGGCCGCCTACTGCCGCACCTTTGCCCGCGCGCTGGCCGTAACGAACTCCGGCGGCGAGGTCGTGGTCGTGAATTCCGGCGGCTACGGCCCTTTCTCGATCACGCAGCCGGTGACCATTACCGCCACCGGTATCGATGCCGCCATCACCCAGACGGCGCCCCTCCAAAGTGCGATCACCATAAATACGACCGGAAATGTGACCATCACCGGGCTCAACCTGAATGGAGGCGGGACCGGCGGCTACGGAATCTACGTGCAGAACGTCGGCGTTCTAAGCCTGTACAGCCTGCAAATACAGGGCTTTGCATCTAGAGGCATCGACTTTGAATCTGGCGCCGCCCTGTCCATGTACGATTGCAAAGTGAGCGGCAACGACAGCGGCCTCTGGTTCCTTGGCTCGAAGGCGTACGCGCATAATACCGCCTTCGACAACAACTCGACAGTAGGTGTTACCGTTGGGGGAGGATATGTCGTGATCGCAGATTCCTCCGCCGAGAACAACGGCAACTACGGCATTAACGCTGCGGGCACGGTTGTGCTCGATAACGATGAGATCGGCGGGAGCACGTATGGCCTGTATGTAAGTGGGCACATCTACTTAACGCGTTGCGTCCTATCCGGCAACACCTACGCTTACGTCATCGATGGGGGCGGCACGCTCGTTGGGTCCAACCCCGCAACGTCCCTGATTGCGCCGGCGCAACTCACAGTCGGAGTGCTCTCGACGGCGGCGAACCTCCAGTAACCTGCGCAGTCCTGCGCGGAACGGCCGCCGTTGGTCGCCGCATGCGGGTAAGCGGCTCGGCTGAGGCGCTTCGTCATCTCCGGCCGAAGGCGCACGTCTGCAATCCCGAGTCGGCGACGTCCCTGATGGCGCCGTCCAACCCCGGAACGTCACTGATCGCGCCCGGGCAACTCATAAGCGGATCGATCTCGACGGCCACGAACCTCCAGTAACCTGCGCAGTCCTACGCGGAACGCGGCCGTCGGCGGCCGCATGCGGGTAGCGGCGCCGCTGCGGCGGGCGCGGGATCTCGGCCCTGGGGTCGGTCCCCGCCCTTCCGCTACCCTGGTAACATAACATGCGTTGGCGCGCCTTGCTCCCCTTGCTGGCGGCCGCCGCCGCCCTGGCGCAGGGGCCCGAGAACGTCCTGATCGTGGTCAACCGCGCCTCGCCGGTCTCGGCGCGGATCGGCGAGCATTACCGGGCGCGGCGTTCCTCCCGCCGTCCGCATGTGCCACGGCGCAGTCTCCGGAACTGTAAGAACATGGTCTCTATCGGAGTACACTCTCCCTTCTGGGAAATGGAGAACCTCAAAATGGAACACCGCAGACTCGCAGCGAGCCTCATAGCCGGCGCCGCCCTCGCGCTCGGTCTTACTGTCCCCGCGCAGGCTCAGAACAACCGGAGCTTCGTCGCCACCACTGGCCTCGACACGAACAACTGCACCTCGGCCGCCTACTGCCGCACCTTTGTCAGTGCGCTGACCGTAACGAATTCCGGCGGCTAGGTCGTGGTCGTGAATTCCGGCGGCTACGGTCCTTTCTCGATCACGCAGCCGGTGACGATTACCGCCGTACACAGACGACGGTTGGCCAGGACGGGATCGACATAAGCACCACCGGGAACGTGACCATCACCGGGCTCAACCTGAACGGTGGTGGAACGGGCCGATACGGGATTTTCGTCACCAGCGCCGCCGCCCTGCACTTGTATAACATGCGCGTACAGAATTTTGCCGGCGACGGCATCAGTTTCGGTGGCAGCAAACTGTCCCTGTATGATTCCAAGGTGACCGACAACGGCCGCCTCGGCATGGGCTTCTATGGCGCCCAAGGAAACGTAGAGAACACTGCCTTCGACAACAACGCCACAAACGGGGTCTTTGCCACAGGAGGATACGTCCTGATTACTGGCTCCTCCTCACAGAACAATGGGGTTGGCTTCCAGTCTGACAACAGCACGATGGTGCTCGACAACGACCGGATCAGTAACAACGGTACGGGCCTGTCAGCAACGGCACTGGGGCACCTCTATTTCGCGCATTGCGCTATCGCCAACAATACCTACTTCTACTCCAACGCGGGAACTCTGGCTGGGTCCAACCCTGCAACCTCCCTGATCGCCCCGGGACAGGCGAGTGCCGGCGCTCTTTCAGCGCCGGTGAACCTCGATTAGCCGGGCGGCCTGTTACGAGGGCAGCGGACAGGCGGCGCGCAGGGTGGCGGCGCGGTTGGCGCGGACGTGGGCGCTCTCGCGTTGCTCCGGTTGCCGGCAGCGGGGCGGCGCTGGCGACTGGACGCGGCGCGGCACTCCCCGAGCGACCATCTTCGCGACCGACGGGCTGGTGCACGGCGCCTGAAGCGCTGCCGGGCGGACGGTTCCGGCCAAGGCTCTTACCGGGCCGTTGCCGGCGAATCGCGGAACGCCTTTCTTGACGAGTCTTTGTCGTTTTGGCTGGCGATTTCCGTCTTCCCTGATGAGCCCCTGGTGCGGGATACCGGGCGGCCAGAGCGCGGCGGCGGGCCTGATCGGCGAACGCCACGCCAGGCCGGGAACCGGACCGCAGTGGGGCGCGACTTACTGAAAAAGGAGCACTAAACTCAAATGAAACGCTACGGAGTCCCGATGAACGTACTAGCTGGCGCTACCATGGCGCTCGCTCTTACCGTCACGGCGCAGGCTCAGAACCCCAGGAGCTTTGTCGCCACCACCGGGGTCGACACGAACAACTGCACCGCGGCCGCCTACTGCCGCACCTTCGCCCGGGCGTTGGCCGTAACGAATTCGGGTGGAGAGATTGTGGTGGTGAATTCCGGCGGCTACGGGCCCTTCTCGATCACGCAGGCTGTGGTCATTACCGCCATAGGCATCGACGCGGCCATCACGCAGACGGCCTCCGGCCAGAATGCGATCACCATCAACACCACCGGAAATGTGGCTATCACCGGGCTCAACCTGAGCGGCGGCGGGACCGGCAACGATGGTATCCAGATTCAGAACGTGGGCGTTCTGCACTTGTACAGCATGCAAGTACAGAACTTTGCAAACTACGGGATCGAGTTCGACCAGGGCACAGCTCTGTCCATCTACGATTCCAAGGTGAGCGACAACGGCGCCGCCGGCCTGGTGACGGAGGCGACGGCATACGTCCACAACACGACTTTCGATAATAACCTTCTCGGCGCGGCGTCTCTCGCCGGATACCTGGCAATCGTAGATTCCTCCGCACAGCGCAACAACGTAGGTTTTGAGGCTAACGGAGGCACGGTTGCGCTGGATCGCGACAGCGTCAGCATGAATGTAAACGGCATGGTTGTGTACTCTGGCTCGAGCATGTACTTTGCGCATTGCCTCGTGTCCGGCAACACCAGCCGCTCCTACTACGTCTACTCGGGTGGCACGCTCGCTGGCACCAGCCCTGGAACCTCCCTGATCGCACCGGGGCAACTCAACACCGGAGTGCTCGCGACGGCGACGAACCTCCAGTAACCCGGACCGTGCCGGAATGCCGCGGCGGTCGTCGCCTTGCCCACCCCGCGCACCGCCTTTCCGCTACCCTCGTAACATGCCTTGGCGCGCCTTGCTCCCCTTGCTGGCGGCCGGCGCCGCTCTGGCGCAGGGGCCCGGGAACGTCCTGATCGTGGTCAACCGCGCCTCGCCGGTCTCGCTGCGGATCGGCGAGTATTACCGGGCTCGGCGCGGTATTCCCCAGGTCAACGTCTGCGCGATCGAGGCGCGGGCGGACGAAATCACCACGCGACGGGAGTACAACGAAACCGTCGCGGCTCCGGTGATGGCCTGCCTCAAGTCGCGGCGCCTGGAAGAGAAGATCCTCTACATCGCCACCACGCTGGGCGTTCCTTTGCGCATCGACGGCGGCGGCGGGCGGGAAGGAGACCAGGCCGCGGTGGATTCCGAACTGGCGCTTCTCTACCAGGACCTGCACGGCGCCCGGCACGAGACGCGCGGCGCGCTGCCGAACCCCTTCTTCGGCATGCGGGACGTTCCCTTCAGCCACCCCCGGTTCCCCATGTACCTGGTGTGCCGCCTGGCGGCATACGATTTCGAGGAAGTCAAAGCCATGATCGACCGCGCGCTGGCGGCGCGAAACCGGGGGCGGGTGGTGATCGACCTGAACTCGGATACCGACGAGCCGGGCAACGACTGGCTCCGCAACGCGGCGCTTCTGCTGCCCAAGGAGCGCGTGGTCTTTGACCAGACCACGGAGGTTCTCTACGGCCTGCGCAACGTGATCGGCTACGCCGCCTGGGGATCGAACGACGCCAACCGGAAGCGGCGCTTCGTGGGCTTCCAATGGCTGCCCGGCGCCATCGTCACCGAGTTCGTCTCCTCCGACGGCCGCACCTTCGCCCGGCCTCCCGACAACTGGAACATCACCACCTGGAAGGACCGGGCGCACTGGTTCGCTGATTCGCCGCAGAGCCTCTCAGCGGACTACATCCATGAGGGCGCCACGGGCGCTTCCGGGCACGTCGCCGAACCGTACCTGAGCCACTCGCCGCGGCCGGACTTCCTGTTCCCCGCTTACCTGAGCGGCAGGACCCTCGCCGAGAGCTACTACCTCGCGATTCCGGCGCTGAGCTGGCAGAACATCGTTATCGGCGATCCGTTGTGCCGGCTCAAGTGAGCGTCACTGGGGCTGTACGGGCCGGACTGGGCGCATCATGCGGTTGCGCTGAGGGCGGTTTCGCGCCCCCATCCCGGGCTCCTCGGGATTGAGCAGGCCCGGCGTCTGGCTTGCCTTGACGCGCTGCTCGGGTGTCAGCAGCGCCCAGATCTTGGCGGTGGTCTTGGCGCGGATCACACTAATCTGCGACACCAGCGACGCCTGCGTGCCGGCCAGGGTCTGGAGCTGGGTGTCGAAGGCCTCGCCGGTTGCGCCGCCCTCGGCCAGTCTCTGGATGGCCTGCAAGGTCACGCGCAGTTGCGGGTACAAGGGCTGTAACTGCCTGGTCTGGTCATCGAACATCTTCTGGACCTGCGCGCCCTGCTCGGCGGTCAAGCCGAGATCGACAGCCAGGCGCAAGGCATGGCCCGTCAACGCTAGCGGTGTGGGCGTTGGAGAGGCCGCCGGCGGGGGGGCCGGTTGCGCCGGTGGCGCATCCTGGGCCAGAGCGAAGCACGCCGCGACCAGCGTCGCGGCCGCACAATACGTAACGGAAGTCATAGCCACCTCGCTTCCATTGTACTCAGCCGTGAGCCAACACCGATCCGGCGGCGGGCCATCTGCGCCGGCTCGACCGCCGGCGGCCCGCGACGCAGGACTGATGGTCCCGGTCCGGGCGCTGAGGGCCGGCGGCTGATGGCCGCTAGCTACTTCAACCCACTGTAAATAAACGTAAGGAACGCGGCGGAGCGCCTTGGGCCATGGTAAAACTAGGGCGTGCGGTTGCTGCTCATCGATGACGATGTGGAATTGTGCGGCCTGCTCCGGGAGTTCCTCAAGCGCGAAGGGTTCAGCGTCGACGTCGAGCACGAGGGCCGGCGGGGGCTCGAGCGCGCGGCCGCGGGCGGCTGGGACCTGGTGATCCTGGATGTGATGCTGCCCGGCATGGACGGCTTCGCGATTCTGCGCGAACTGCGGAAGAGAGGCCGCACCCCGATCCTGATGCTCACGGCGCGCGGCGAGGACGTGGACCGCATCGTGGGCCTCGAGCTGGGCGCCGACGACTACCTGGCCAAACCCTTCAACCCGCGCGAGCTGGCGGCCCGCATCCGCGCGATTCTGCGGCGCACCGAGCCGCAAGCCGCTGAACGCGGGCCGGTCGAGGTCAACGGCGTGACGCTCGACCCCGCTTCGCGCGAGGTTGCCGTGGATGGCCAGCAGGTCGAGGTGACCACGCTTCGAGTTCGACATCCTGGAGATCCTGATGCGGCGGCGCAGGCCGCGTGCTCTCCCGCGATGCGCTCATGGAAGCGCTGTACAACCGGAAGACGACTCCCTTCGACCGCTCCATCGACATGCACATCAGCCATCTGAGGAAGAAGCTCGAGATCGGCCGGGCGCTGATCAAGACCATTCGCGGCGTCGGCTACCAGTTCTGCCGGACGCCGGAAGAAGGGGCCGCCGAGTGAGGTCGCTATTCACGAAGTTCCTGATCTGGTTCCTGGCCGCCATGGCGATCACCATGGTTGGGTTCATGATCATCACCGACCCGTAGCTTCACGGCGGCGCGCGGGCGCGGGCACATCTTCGGGCGCATGCTCTCGGTGCAACTCGAGGAGGCACGGCATGCCTACGAGCACGGAGGACAGCCGGCGCTGGCGGCATTTCTCGATCGCTTCGACTCCGAATTCCAGGCCCACGGGATCCTCACGGACTCGTTACCGCGACCTCGCGACCGGCAAGGACCGCCGCGACCTGGTCGAGCAGGCGGAGCGGCGCGGCCGCGTCTTCCAGCCCCCGTGATTGCGCGGGCCAGCCGGGACGGGCAGTATTGGTTCTTTCTGATCGCGCGCGGGCGGCCGGGCTTCTCGTTCTTCGTGCCGCAATACCTGTGGATCGTGGCCGCGATGGTGGTGCTTTCTTACTTGCTGGCGCTGCACCTCACCTCGCCGCTGCGGAGCTTGCAGAAGGCCGTCGAGCGTTTCGGCAAGGGCGACCTGGGCGCGCGCGTGGGTTCCCGCCGGCATGACGAAGTGGGGCGCCTGGCGCGCACCTTCGACCCCATGGCCGATCGGCTCGAGACGCTGCTTACCGCGGAGCGGCGCCTGCTGCTCGACATTTCCCACGAGCTGCGCTCGCCCCTGGCGCGGCTGTCGGTGGCCACCGAGTTGGCGCGATCGGGCGAGCCGGAAGCCCGAGAGGCCGCGCTGAATCGCATCGAGAAAGAGGGCGAACGGCTCAACGCCCTGGTAGGCGAGCTGCTGCAAGTGACCCGCGCCGAGGGCGACCCGGCGTCCCTGCGCAAAGAGCCGGTCCGGGTGGACGAGCTGCTGTCCGACCTGGTCGGGGATTGCTCGGTGGAGGCGGAGGCGCGTGGCTGCCGGCTCGAGATGAGGAAGCCGCCCGCGGTGACGATTCGCGGCGATCCCGAGCTGATGCGGCGAGCGGTCGAAAACGTAGTGCGCAACGCCATCCGGCACGCTCCGCTCGACAGCCCGGTCGAGGTCTGGCTCGAGAACGGCGCGCCCGGAGCGCGGATCCGGGTCCGGGACTACGGCCCCGGAGTCCCCGACGAGCATCTGCCGCACATCTTCGATCCCTTCTACCGCGTGGATACGGACCGCAACCGCACGAGCGGGGGAGTGGGGCTGGGGCTGGCGATCGCGCGGCGGGCGGTCGAGCTGCACAAGGGCCGGATCGAGGCCCACAACTCCCATCCCGGCCTGGTGATGGAGATCGATCTCCCGCCGGGCGAGTAGGTCAATACAGCGGGGCGGCGCCCGGAGGCCGCGTTTTCCAGCGGCGGTGGATCCAGAGCCACTGATCCGGAACCTGGCGTATGATCGTCTCCAGCCGGCTTTGCAGGCGAGCGGTGTCTTGTTCGGCCGAGCCCGTCATCTCGACCGGCGCATAATACCGCACCACGTGCCGTTGCTCTTCCTCCGACCACAGGGCGAACGCCGGGATCACGGCGGCGCCGCTGCGCGCCGCGATCCTGGCGAAACCCGTCCCCGTGCAGGCAGGGATCCCGAAGAAGTCGACGAACGCGCCTTGGTCCAGGCTGGAATTCTGGTCCATCAGGATGCCCACGGTCCCGTTCGCCGCGAGCGCCTTGAAAATCGCCCGCGCCGCCTCGCGCTTCTCGATCACTCGGTTGCCGCGGGCCGCGCGCCGGCGCGCCACCAGGCGATCGATCCACGGGTTGTCGAGCGGCCTCACCACCACGTCCATGGGGTCGCCGTGCAGCCCGTGGGCGAGCGCGCCGAGTTCCCAATTGCCAAGGTGGGCCGTCGCCAACAGCACCCCGCGCCCCCGCCGCCGGGCCTCTTCGAAGTGCTCGTAGCCGTCGAACCTGGCCCAGCGGCTGAGGCTATCCCGGCCGATCTGGGCGAACTTCGCGAAACAAACCAGCAGGCGGGCGATCGACTCGAAAACCCCATCCGCGATCCGCTGGCGCTCGCTCTCGCTCTTTTCCGGAAGCGCCATCGCCAGGTTGCGCATGGCGACGCGGCGCAGGCGCGGCAGGGCCAGGTCGAGCAGGCGGGCGTATCCCCGCGCCAGGCGCCGCGCCACCGGAAGAGGCGCCAACCGCAGCGAAGCGACCACGCTCGCCGCGGCCCCATATTCGAGCGCGTTGCGGAGGAATGAGCGCTGTGCCAACGGCGGCCCTTCTTAGGTGAACATGGCCGTCTTCTTGAACGGCAGCCGCCAGCGCGACGAGCCGGATTCGGCGATCGCCGCGAAGTCCATCGAGATCAACTCGACCAGGCCCTCCGCGACGGTCACGTGGGACGCGGGCGGGAACTCCCCGTAAACCCGCACATGCGCGGCGGCGCCCGGGTGAAGCCCGCCGGAGACCGCGAAGTAACCGGGGGCTGCCATCCGGGCCAGCGAACGCACATCGCAGCCCGAACCCGGAATCAGCAGCGCCGCTTCGTAGTGGGGCGCCCGCGACCACGTCCCGTAATCTTCGTGGTCCTCGAACTCGAGAAGGTGGAACACGCCCCCCGGGAACATCGCAATCCGGAGAACGCCAAGGAAGAGGGGAGTGTGCTTGGGCGCGCCCGAGTCGTAGAATGCGACGCTCAGCGGCGCCGTGCGGGTCACGGTCCTGGTATCGGGCTGGATCGCCGGCGCTGCGATCTTCCTCACCGCCGCGCCGCGCAGTCGGGTTCTCAGGTCCGCCGAGGCGGGCACGCCCGCCGCCGGTACCGGAAGCGCGTACAGCCCGTAGGGATCCGTGTGCGCCGCGCCGCCCTTCTTGGCCGGCCATTCCGGCAGATGCGCGAACAGCGAGGCTCTCGCTGCCGGCCACCGCACGCCGTCGGCCCGCGACTCGACCGATCCGAAGACGGCCACCGCCGAGTCCCGGACGAAGCGTGCCCAACTCTCGGGCAGCCAGGTCGTGGCCCGCCCTCGCGGGCGGTTCCGCACTGCGGCCGGAGGCGCACCGGCCAGCGGATGCTCGAAGACCAGCGGACCCGCTCCGGGCAACTCCGCGGCCTGCGTGTCGAGGACTTCCACCCGCGCAATCTGTGTGTTCGTCGCTACAGTTAGCGGGCGGCCGTCGCGCCGGAACGCGGGAGTGTAGACCAGCCGTTCGCGGGCCGCCAGATCGCCCGAAGCCGGCTCGGACGGCTGCGGGTCGGGGAAGAAAGCCGCCGCCAGCCGGACCGGAGGCAGGGGCCGTGCGAGGGGACGGCTCTTGCGCGCCGGGCCCAGTTCGGCGGTGCCGAGGTTGAATGGCCGCACCGGCCGCACGCTGCCCGCTGCTTTTCCGAGGAGCCCCGAGAATTCGATGGGCACGGCATGCGGGAGGACTCGCGCCGCGCCGATGTCGCGGCGGTTCGGTTCGCCCGCGGGCCCGAGGCCGGGGCCTTCCAGCCGCCGGGCTGCCAGCGCGGCCAAGAGAGGGACCTCGGCCGTACGGATGTCGGGCACCGATTCCGCGTGCGCCCGGAACGGATCCTCGATTCTGCGCACGGTGGGCGCGCTCCCCGGCCTCGATCGCGGCGCCAACAGGGCGGGCGAAATCGGGTCCAGGAACTCGTGGGCGACGATCTCGCGCTCGGCCGGAAGCAAACCGTCCCGGATCGGGAACGGCGTCTGGACCTCGCGCCAGCGCGGGCTAGCGGCCTTTCGCACCGGTTCCAGGTACTTTCCCTGCGTCAGGGGCGACGCACCGAGCGCGCCTTCCCTCAGCAAACCGACGCCGGTCGAAACCAGCGGGTCGGCAGCGGGCGTCGGAATCCAGCCCGCCGGCACGTTGAGCCGCGGCCCCGCCAGCGGAGCGACGCCGCCCGGCCGTTCCCTTGTGGCTTTCGAGTCTGGCGATGCGCTCCGCGCGCCCCCAGTCCTCCGGGCGCTCCAGGTTCACGGACCGCACCGCATCCACGACGTAGCCGACCGTTCGGCCCACGAGCAGGCCCGCGCCCTTCATCAGAGCGTCGCGCCGAATGACGCACACGGAGCCATCGTGGTGGAAGGCCGGGGGCATCTCCGCGGAGCCGCCCGCCGGGGTCAGCGACCCATCCGGCGTTTGCAGGTAGACGCGCTGTGGATGGTACTCCCGCGGGACCGGAACCACGCTCACCACGGCATCGGCGCCCGACCGCTCCAGCAGCGCGATGCACCGGTCGATATCCTCGGGCCGGCGGAAAGGGGCGGCGGGATCTAGAATGCACACCGCGTCGCAGGTCTCGCCTTGCGCTTCGAGTTGGCGCACGGCGTCCTGAACAACGGCCTGGCCCCCGGCCGGCACTCCGGCGGGGCGCAGGAACAGTTCGACTCCGCAGCGCCGCCCGGCTTCCGCGACATCCTCGTCGTCGGTGCTGAGGACAACTCGCGAGAGGCGCGCCGCCGCCAGTGCCGTTTCCGCCGTGTGGGCGAGCAGAGGTTTCCCTGCCAGGAGACGTAAGTTCTGGAGCGGGGCGTTCCTCGGTCCGCCCCGAGCGGGTATGACACACAGAACGTTCATGGCGCCGGTTGATTCAGATCTGAAACCGCGGGTGCTCTGCAGCCTGGTTCCCATTTTATGTGAAAAGCCATCGCGCCGGGTCCGGTCATCCGCACCGGCCCTTGGCAGCCACAATCAAGCATGCCAGAGAGCGGCGACGGGGGCAATCACCCGGAACGTCGTCTGTTGCGGTGGGCGACCCGTGAGAAGCACAGTACCTGTGGTTGGGTACGGACTAGCCCGGTACCTCCAGCAGCACCATCGCTTGCCGGACATCCCCCCGCGAAAGAGTTGGGGAGTAGGGAGGGCGTTGGGCGCTCTGGACGCCAGGTTGCGCGCGAACATGCCTAAACACCTGGGTGTCCGAACGCCCCGGCTCGCTCAATCGCCGTTCGTTCCACGCCCAGGTGGCCGGCGATCCCGTCCCTGGCGTCGCCCTCCTCGCCGCGCCGCCCGAACGCGATCGCGGCGCACTCTAGGGTCTGTCGACCCCCGCGATCCGGCCATTCCTCCCATGCCCTTAGGTCCCTCTTCCGTAAAGATCCGCCCGCCTCTGCCGATCTATAGCGGGCGCGATGAGAGTCTTATGGGGAACTTCCGATTCGAGCGGCGTGGCTCCCGAGGAGCGCCTGGCCCTGCCTGGACTCTGCCATTGCGACCTCGAAACCGTCGCGGGCGCCGCGGCCGCCATCGAAGCTACCCGGGGCGGAGCTTATGACGCCGTCGTCGCCGAGTTTCCCATGGCGGAATGGACGGCTGAGGAGTGGATCGAGGAAGTTCGCCGCCTCGACCGGTCCCTGCCCGTGATCGTCCGCTATCCAAGGGGCTCGTTCCACGACGCCGTGCGGCTGACCAAGCTCGGCGCTTACGACTTCCTGGGAGCCGGAACCGGGGTCGAAGATACCGCCCGCGTGGTCGGCCAGGCCCTTTCGCAGCAGCGCCAGCGCACCCAGGCGCTGGCGGGGCAGGCGGACCCGGCTCCCTGGAAGCGGCTGCTGGTCGGCGAAAGCCGGCCCATCAAGACCATCGCAGGCATCATTCGCATCATTGCCCCGCGCCGTGCGACCGTCCTGATCACGGGGGAAACCGGAACCGGCAAGGAAGTGGCCGCCCGCGCCATCCACACCGCCAGCGGGCGCGGTCACCTCCCATCGTCGCGGTCAACTGCAATGCGCTTCCCGCGACGCTCCTCGAAGCCGAGCTGTTCGGACACGTCAAGGGCGCTTTCACGGGGGCCATCGCGCAACGCATCGGGCGCTTCGAGCAGGCCCACCGCAGCACGCTGTTCCTGGACGAAATCGGCGACATGCCGCTGGATCTCCAGGCCAAGCTGCTGCGCGTCATCCAGGAGCGCGAAGTGCAACGGCTGGGGAGCTCGGAAACCCTGAAGCTCGATGTGCGCGTCATCGCCGCTTCGAATACCGACCTGGCGGAGGGCGTTCGCCAGGGCTCTTTCCGCGAGGACCTCTTCTACCGGCTCAACATCGTTCCCCTGCGCATGCCGCCCCTGCGCGAGCGCGTTTCCGACATACCCCTTCTGATCCGCCATTTCATCGAGAAGATCTGCCGCAACGAGGGTCTCGCTCCCAAACGAATCACGGAGGCAGCCATCGAGCGCCTGTGCGGCTACGCGTGGCCCGGAAACGTCCGGCAGCTCGAGAACGCGGTCGAGATGGCGGTCGCCATGAGCGGCGACGAGGAGGTTCTATACCCTAGTGACTTCCCGCTCCCGGCCCCTTCGGAGAGGAAGCTCCTGCCGCTCCCGGCAGCGGCCTCGATCCGCATCCCCGATGACGGCCTCGATTTCGAGCGCACCGTCAGCCGGATCGAACGCAGCATCCTCGGCCAGGCCCTCGAGCGCACCGGAGGAAACAAGAAGCAGGCCGCCCTGATGCTGCGCCTCAAACGCACGACCCTATCGGCGAAACTCAAGAGCCTCGAAGCCGCCACCGCCTGACGTCACTGCCCAGACACGCCCAACCTGCTGCGCCGCGCCGGGTACGCGCCGCATAGCATAATGAACCTTATGGCCTTGCGCGCGTCGGCGATTCGGGTTGTTATCATGGCCGCCCTTTGCGCGGCCGCCGCGGGCCCGCAGGTCATCACCTTCGAGTCCGGCGGCTTACGCTATCAGACGCTCAGCAGCGAGGGCGTCACCGTGATGTTCGCGCACCTGCCGGCGCACCTCCACGACTATCAGGTCCTCCAGGTCGGCATTTCGAACGGCTCAACGGACAAGTTCTTCATTCGCCCCGAGGATTTCATCTTCGAGCAGTCCAACGGGACTCGGCTCTATGCCACCCCGGCTAAGATCGTGGTCGAGCATATGCTCGAACACGCCACCCGCAACGACGTCATCAGGCTCATTTCCACCTACGAGAATAGTCTGAACGGAGTCTCGCGCTTTCGCTCCACCAACGGCTTCGAGGCGCGGCGCCAGAACTACCTCGCGGAGCTCGGCTCGACCAAGGTCAAAGCCGCCGCGGCCGCATCCGCCATTGCGCTGATCGACACCCGGCTGCAGCCTGGGGAATCCACAGACGGCGCTGTCTTTTTCGCCTCGCCCTCGAAGCCGCTCGGTCCGGGACGCCTGCTGATGCACGCCGCCGGACATGATTTCGAGTTCGATTCCGAGACCCCCACCCCGCCGAAAGCCCTCCAGCAGCGTGCTCCGGAGGGTCCGGATTCTGCCAAACCGTGATTTCTTCATTCGAACCCGGAATGCCGGCCGCTTTCCAGCGCCACCGGTCCTTTCTTGAATGCACTTTGCTGCATCGCCTGCCGCGTTATTCCGTTTGCGTCTCTTTCCTGTAGGACATTTGTATTCGCCACTCCTGAATAGTTACGGTTTCCTAATCAGTTAGCGCATTAACTGTCATTCGTCTTCGCGCGCGGGGCGGGGGAGTTTTTCTGCCGGTTTTTGCGTCCGGGCTGTGATGCGGCGCTGCCCAGGCCAACAAGCCTGGAGGGGCGGGAGTCGCGTTGACCGCACTCGACATGAAATAAGTTCCGTGGTTTCCGTGTATTACGAAAAGTCGCCTCCTGTCGTTGAATTTCAGGCCGGTTAATCTCGAATCGCAGACGCCCAAACGGCGCCGCGAGGAGACGACACCATGGATTCCGACCCGATCATCATTATCACCAAAGTATGGTTCTAGGCGTACCAGTGCGTGGTCTTCTGGATTCGGCCACAAAACTTGTGCGTACTACTACGAAAACTGTAGGACATCCGCAAAACTAAGGTAATAAACTCACACCTTTCTGGTATTATTCCTTGGTGGTGCTCCGTCACGAGTCACCACCAAGGAACGCCAGTCTTGCCGTTCCGACTTCCTCCCCCGAGATCGAGACGTGCGAAGTTCGCAGACCAAAGCGATTTTGGTTTGTTTGATCCTGTTGCCGGTTGTTGGCACAGAGGGCCCACGAGGGCCGGTTGCCGAACGCCCAGGCGATAGCCGCAGGTTTGCCGAAAAGCCTGCTTTCGCCGGCCTCAGGTCCTGCGCCGCGGCGCTGTTCAGAAGTGGGCGCTACGTCGCAGCGGCTCAGGCGTACCGCCGGGCGTACGAGGAAGCGATGCGGGGCGGCGAGTATAGATCTGCTACGCGTTTCTTGAACGATGGCGGAGCCGCTCTCCTTGCCGGCTTTTCGTACCGGGATGCGATGACAGCGTTCCTGGAGGCGCGCCGGCTGGCGGAGCGGTTGGGGGATGGCGAGGCGAGCGGCATGGCGTCGCTGAATCTGGCGTCGCTCTACCTGGCCATGGGCGATCTGGCTGCGGCGGGTGCCGAAACCGGTCGCGGAGTGAAGTCTTCGAGACCGTACCGGAGTCGGCTTACCATCCCGAGGCGCTGGCGCAACTGGCCAGACTTAAGGCGCGGGCAGGGGACCTCAAAGCGGCCGCGCTACTGTTCTCGGCCGCGGCCCAGTGGGCGGACGCCCAAGGGGACATCGCGTTGAAGGCCCGGGTTGTCAACCAACTCGGATTGGAGTACCTGAATAAGGGACGGCTGAATGAAGCGGACCGGGCGATGACAGAGGCTTTCCGCCTCCGCCTGCTTAGCCATGACCGCGACATCGGCCAGTCCTATGGTCCCCTTGGTTTGTTGCGAGTCGCTCAAGGCGACTTCAAGTCGGCCGGCGTCCTGCTGGAGCGTGCGCTCGCGGCCGGCAAGCGGCATCCCGGCCGCGTGCCGAACTGGCAGGACTATCATACGCGCGGCCAGTTGCGTTTGGCGCAGGGCCGCTTGCCCGAGGCGGTTTGGGACTTCCGGCACGCGCTGGCCCTGGCCCGGCTCTGGCGCCTGGAGGCTCTCCCGGCGGATTCGGTGCGGCTCAGCACCGGAGCCGGCTTAGCTCAACTCTACTCCTCCTTCATCCGCGCGGCCGGAGCGCTGTATGCCCGGACGCCGCGGCCGGCCCTGGCGCGAGAGGCCTTCGAGGCGGCCGAGGAGCTTCGGGCTGCCACCCTGCGAAGCGCGGATGGCCGGAGCGCCAACTGGCGCAGCCGCCTGCCGGCGGAGTACGGCCAGACGCTCGATCGGCTGCGTGCCGTGCGTGTCGGGATGCAGCGCGAGGGGTCCGCCGCCGGCCGCGACGAGGCCCGCGCGCTGCGCCAGCGGCTCACCGAGATGGAGGCCCAGGCCGGGGCGCCCGAGGGTCCGGACGATCTGCACGCCCTTCTCAAGCGGGTCGTGCGTGCCCTCGCTCCCTCCGAAGCCCTCGTCAGCTTCCATCTGGACGACCCGCGTTCCTATGCCTGGACCGTCACCCGCCGGAACTGCAAGCTCCGCGGGCTTGCGGGGACCAGCCAACTGGGGCCGCTGATCCGCGATTTTTCCGCTGCAGCCAGAACCGGCGCGCCCGAATCGACGGCCTTGGGAAAGCGCCTCTATCGCGAGCTGTTCGCGGAAGATGCGGGAGCCGCGGAGTCGAAGCCTCACTGGCTGCTCGCCGCCGGCAGCGCCCTCCTGGAGGCGCCGCTCTCCTCGCTGGTCGTTGGACTGGGGCGGGCAAGGCCCGTGTTCCTGATCGAACGGCACTCCCTGACGGTCTTGCCTGCGGCTTATCTGCTGGCCGGAAGAAGTGCGCACACGTCTCGCGAAGCTCCAAGCCCCTTCTTGGGAGTGGGAGACCCCATCTATAATGCCGCCGATCCTCGCCGCAGCGGGCGGGGCGGGAGCGGCGCGCCGGACCAACTCCCCCGCTTGGCCGCCAGCGATGCGGAAATTCGAGCCTGCGCCCGGGCCTGGCGCCCGGACTCCACTCCGGTTCTCCTCGAGGGCCCGGATGCAACCCCCCAGATGCTCGCCGCCGCGCTGGCCGGCGAGCCGGGGGTGATCCACCTGGCCGCCCATATGGTGCGTTCGGCGGAGGATCCGCCCCGCCAGTTGATCCAGTTGAGCCTCTCTCCGGGCGGCGATCCGGGATACCTCGGCGCCGAAGAGATCGCCCTCTGGCATTTACGAAAGCCTGCCATCGTTGTGCTCAGCGGCTGCGCTTCCGGCCGCACGGAGGCGCAGGGGCCGGTTTTCACCACCTTCGGCCTGCCGTCCGATCCTCAGACCCTCCCGGACTCCGGGCTGGTCGGACTGGCGCGGGCTTGGCTGGCCGCCGGAGCGCGGGCCGTGGTGGCCAGTCACTGGTCTACTCCGGACGACACCGGAGAGTTGTTCCGTTCGTTTTACGGCCATTTGCATGCAAATGGCGGCGCCGATGTGGCCACCGCCCTCGCGCGCGCGCAAATCGACATGCTCGAATCCAAGACCTGGCGATCCGCGCCGGGCCATTGGGCCGCCTACTTCGCGATTGGGAGAAACTAGGATGACGAAAGAGGTCGACGAAGATACTGTGAAGGAACCGGTGAGCGCTGGCCCTATGGCCGCTTCACCGAACTGGCGCCGCCTGGTCGGCAGAATCTCGGCAGGCGATCCTGTCGGTATGGAGGAGCTGTACGGCGTGTTCTCCAGAGGAGTGCGTTTTTATCTGTGCCGGCAGCTCGGGCCGCAGGAGCTCGAAGACAAGGTCCACGACACTTTTCTGATCGTGGTTCAGGCCATCCGCCGCGGCGAGCTGCGCGAGCCCGATCGCCTGATGGGCTTCGTCCGCACGATTGTCCGCCGCCAGGTGGCGGCCTACATCGACAACGCCGTGCAGTTGCGCAAGGAACAGGCGGGAATCGAGTGCGGCCTCACGATCAGCGATGAGCGCAGCAATCCCGAGCAGAACGCTATTTCCCGGCAGCGGACCGAAATCATGCTCGGTGTCCTCCACAAGCTTTCGCGGCGAGACCGCGACATTCTCACCCGTTTCTATCTCCTGGGCGAGTCCCAGGACCGAATCTGCCGGGAGATGGGCTTAAGCGACACCCAATTTCGCCTTTTGAAATCGCGCGCCAAGGCGCGTTTCGGCGAGTTGGGGCGGCGGAGCCTGCGGCGCCACGCTTTTCCTGTATTATTGGGAATGACCGCGCGCGAAGCGCAGTGAGAGAGAGGGCGATATCTTTGCCATGGCGATGATCCCGGGCGGGCACGCCCCCGATGACCTGCTTGAGCGGTACTGTCTGGGATCGGTTCCCGCCGCGGAACTGGAAGTGGTTGAGATCCATTTGCTGGCGTGCACCGTCTGCCAGAGCCGCTTGCGGGACACCGAGGCCTACGTGCGGACCATGCAGCAGGCCACGGCGCAGGCGGCCGCGGACGAATTGGCCCGCCAGCGCCGCTGGCAGGCGATGTGGAACCGGTTCTTCCGTTCCCTTCCCGCCACCTCCCTCGCCGCGGCGGTGGCGCTGGCCCTGGTGTGGGGCTCCGCGCCTTCTTTTCGCCGCCCGCCCGCCGCGCCGCCTCTAGCCGTTTCTCTCGACCTCACGCGTGGCGACGAGAACCCGCGCGTCCACGCTCCCGCCCGGCGGCCGCTGCTGCTCACGCTCGATCTCAGCGGAGTGGCGGCCCTCGAGTCCTACCGTGTGCGGATCGTCGACGCCCGCGGCGCCGCCGTGCTCGATGCGGCCGCGAAGCCCGATCAAGAGCGGCTCAGCGTGACCGCTCCCGGCCGCCTCGCCCGCGGAACGTACTGGGTGCGTCTCTACGACCCGGCGCAGCCGCGGACGCTGCTCCGCGAATACGGCCTGGCACTCGAGTAGGACCGCCTTGCGCTTGTCCCGCGTATCAGAATACGCGGCGCGTCAGCCGCGCGGGATTGAACTTGGCCGTGTCGGCCACCGCCATTACGGCCATGACGCCCGCCTGCACTGGATCGGTCACCACGAAATCGGCGGCTTCCGGCACGCTGCCTGCCATGTTCAGGCTGACCACCAGCAGTCCCTGTTCCCGCACTTCGCGCACCGCCTGCTCGATCTCGCCTCCCATGAGCGAACCCGCCAGCACCAGCGCCCTGGCCCGCGGCAGGCGGGACACGGCCCGAACGGCGTCCGCCAGTTGCCGCTCGCCCACCAGCGGGATGGTGTCCACGGAGATGTGCTCGCCGCGGATGTTGTGGCGGTCGGCTTCCGAAATCGCTCCGATGGCCACCTGTCCGACCTGCGCGCCGCCGCCCATAATGATGATCCGCTTGCCGTAGATCTTGTGCAGGGTCTGGACCTGCGTCGCTCTGCGCACCGCGGCCAGTTTCCCCAGGTCCGTCAGAAGCGCCTCCGCCGGCCCCGCCAACTCGATCTCGAAATAGATGCGCGCTTCCGGCGGCCGGTTTTCGATGATCTCCACCAGGCTGATATCGCCGTCGTGCGCCGCGATCACGCCCGTCAGCAGATGCAGCACGCCGGGCCCGGGCTCGGCCTGAACCAGCACTCCGGTTTTTCCGTTCGACGCCGCTTCCTCAGCCATGGACCTCGTACTTTCGCAGCAGGTCGTCCCAGTGCCCCTGCGTCTTGAGCAGCAGCTCGCAGACTTCGCGGATGGCGCCCCGCCCGCCCTCGGCCTCGGTGACCAGGTGCGCCACCGCCTTCACCTCCGGCCGCGCGTTGGCAGGCGCAATCGCCAGGCCGGCCCGGCGCATGATGACGACATCGGTCAAATCGTCGCCGACGTAGGCCACCTGCTGGGGCGTCAGGCCGGAGGCGGCCAGGATCTCCTCAAACAGCGGGATCTTCTCGATGTGGCCCTGGTAAACGTACTCGATATGGCACTGCCGGCAGCGTTCCGTCGGTGGCCGGCGACACCCGCCCGCTGATGACTCCCGCCCGGATACCCTTCCAGTGGAGCCATTGCAGCGCGATGCCGTCCTGTGTGTCGAAGGCCTTGGTCTCGACCATTTTCCCGTCCGGCCCGGGCACGTTGTACAGCTTCCCGTCGGTCAGCACGCCGTCCACGTCCATCAGGAGGAGCCGGACGCCGGACGCCACTTCTTCGATGTTCTTTGACATTTGTCTTGTGGTCTACCGCGAGATTCGCGCCGAACCGAAGGTCTTCACCTGCTCGAGGGTCACCATGGTGGTGTCGCCGGGGGTGGTGGTCAGCAGAGCGCCGTGCGCCCAGCCGAGCCGCACCGCCTCCTGGGGCTCCTCGCCGCTCAGCAAGCCATAGAAGAAACCCGAAGCGAATCCGTCTCCGCCGCCCACGCGATCCACGATCTCGAGATCCACCGTTGGAGCCACGTAAGTCTGCCCGTCGATCCAGGCCACCGCGCTCCAACTGTGCCGTGCCGTCGAGTGCACCTCGCGCAGAGTCGTCGCCACGATCTTGACCTTCGGATACCTCGCGACCACATTCCCGATCATCCCGAAGAACACGCTGGGATCGAGCTTGGATTTCTTGTGGACATCGGGACCGGAGATGCCGAGCCCTTTCTGCAAGTCCTCCTCGTTGCCCACCAGCACGTCCACGTTCTCGACGATGCGCCCGATCACTTCCGCGGCCTTTTCGGCGCCTCCCCAGATGTTCCAGAGCTTCTCGCGGTAGTTCAGGTCGAAGGAAACCACCGCGCCGGCGGCTTTGGCGGCCCGCATCCCCTCGATGATCGCCTCCCCGGTGGTGGCCGAGAGGGCCGCGAAGATCCCGCCGCTATGGAACCAGCGGACCCCGCCCGCGAAAATCGAATTCCAGTCGAAATCGCCCGGTTTCAGCAGCGCCCCGGCCTCGTTCGCGCGATTATAAAACACCACCGGCCCGCGCGCGCCAAATCCGCGGTCGCTGTACACCGTGGCCATGTTCGGCCCGTTCACGCCGTTGTGCTTGAAGCGCTTATAGAAGGGCCTTACGCCCATGGCCCGCACGCGCTCCGCGATGAGATCGCCGATCGGGTAATCGACCATCGCGGCCGCGATGCCGGTCTGGAGGCGGAAGCAGTCCGCCAGGTTGGCGGCGACGTTGAACTCGCCCCCGCTGACGTGAATCGTGCACTCAGTCGCCTTGCGGAAGGGGACGATCCCCGGATCCAGGCGGTTCACCAGCGCGCCCATCGACAGGAAGTCCAGCGCGCCTTGCGGAAGAATGTCGAGACCGTATTTCATCGCCTTCTCCTCGTCCTCAGACCGTGTAGGTGCTGGAAGACACGGAGCCTCCCTTGCCCGTCCAGTTGGTGTGGAAGAACTGGCCGCGCGGCCGGTCAACCCGTTCATAAGTGTGCGCGCCGAAATAGTCCCGCTGCGCCTGCAACAAATTCGCCGGCAACCGCTCGCTCCGATAGCCGTCATAGAAGGATAGCGCCGTCGAAAACGCCGGGACCGGAATCCCCAACTCCACGGCCTTGATCACCGCCCGCCGCCACGATTCCTGGCACTTCGCGATCACTCCGCGGAAGTAGTCGTCCAGCAGCAGGTTTTCCAGGTCCTTGTTCTTGTCGTAGGCCGCCTTGATCTGGCCCAGAAACGCCGAGCGGATGATGCAGCCTCCCCGCCACACCAGCGCCACCCCGCCATAGTTCAGGTTCCACCTGTACTCGCGGGAGGCCTCCGTCATCAGCATAAAGCCCTGCGCGTAGCTCACAATCTTGGAAGCCAGCAACGCGCGCCGGATGTCCTCCACCAACGCCGCCCGGTCGCCGCTGAACTTGCACTGCGGGCCGTCGAGCAGCTTGGACGCCGCCACGCGCGCGTTCTTCAGCGCGCTCAGCGCCCGCGCGTGCACGGCCTCGGCGATCAGCGTTACCGGCATTCCGAAGTCCAGCGAACTCACCACCGTCCACTTGCCGGTGCCCTTCTGGCCCGCCGTGTCGAGGATCTTGTCCACCACGGACTCGCCGTCTTCGTCCTTATAGCCCAGGATGTCGCGCGTGATCTCGATGAGGTAACTGTCCAGTTCGCCCTGGTTCCACTCGGTGAAGACGTCGTGCATCTCCTGGTTGCTCATCCCGAGGCCCTCTTTCATCATCTGGTAGGCCTCGCAGATCAACTGCATATCGCCGTACTCGATGCCGTTGTGAACCATCTTGACGAAGTGGCCGGCGCCTCCCTCTCCGATCCAGTCGCAGCACGGTTCCCCGGACGGCGTCTTGGCGCAAATGGCCTGGAAGATGTCCTTCACCAGCGGCCACGCCGCCGGGCTGCCCCCGGGCATGATCGACGGGCCGTTGCGCGCGCCTTCTTCGCCGCCGCTGACGCCCGTGCCGATGTACAACAGGCCCTTGCTCTCGACGTACTTCGTCCGCCGGATCGTGTCGGGAAAGTGCGAGTTGCCGCCGTCGATGATCAGGTCGCCCGGCTCCAGGTAGGGCAACACCAGTTCGATGAAATCGTCCACCGCCTGGCCCGCTTTGACCATCAGCATGACTTTGCGCGGTCTCTTGAGGAGACCCGCCATCTCCGCCAGCGAGTGCGCGCCGAGAACCTTGGCGTGGCCCTTCGCCGCTCCGTCGAGGAACTCGTCCACTTTGGAGACCGTGCGATTGAAAGCCACCACGGTGTAGCCTTTGTCGCCCATGTTCAGGATCAGGTTCTGGCCCATCACGGCCAGGCCGATCAACGCGATGTCGCCTGTCGGTTCCATAGAATTGCTCCTTAGGGTCTACTGTGAGCCTCGCCGGCTTGGCACTGGGAAGCGCAGACTTAACAGCATAGCACCGGCGGGGGTTGCATCCCTCCGGCCTGGGTGCCCGGGTTGAGCCGGGCCGCAGGCAAAGACGGCGGCGCCCCGTTGCAGGCGTCGATAGCTGGTCTCTACGCCGCGAAGGCCGCGCGGAGCTGACCGGCCATCCAGGCCAGGTCCTCGCGGGAGATGATGAGGGGCGGGGCCAGGCGGATCACAAACTCGTGCGTCTCCTTGCACAGGACGCCGAGTTCTTTCAGACGCTCGCAGTAGGGGCGGGCCGGGACGGAGAGCTCGATGCCGACGAGCAGGCCGCGGCCGCGAATGTCGCGGATGTGGGAGTGGTCGATGCCGGCCAGCTCGTCGAGCAGCCAGGTGCCCAGCTCGGCCGAACGCTCCGCCAGGCGCTCCTCGACGACCACGCGCAGCGCCGCGCGCGCCACGGCGCAGGCCAGCGGATTGCCGCCGTAGGTGCTGCCGTGGCTGCCGGGGCGGAAAACGCCCAGGATCTCCGCGCTCGAAACTACCGCCGATACCGGGTAGACGCCGCCCGAAAGCGCTTTCCCGAGGATGAGGACGTCGGGGACGACATTCTCGTGGTCGCAGCCCAGGAAGCGGCCCGTCCGTCCCAGGCCGGTCTGGATCTCGTCGGCCGCCATGAGAACGCGCTCGCGCCGGCAAATCTCCGCGGCGGATTTCAGGTAGCCGGCGGGCGGAATCAGAATGCCGGCTTCGCATTGAATCGGCTCGAACAGAAATGCGCAGGTCCGCGGCGTGATGGCGCGTTCCAGCGCCTCCGCGTCTCCGAAGGGCACGCTGACGAAGCCGGGCGTGAACGGGCCAAAGCCATCGCGGTAGTAAGACTCGGAGGAAAAGCCGGTGATGGTGGTGGTGCGGCCGTGGAAGTTGTTCGCGCAGACCACGATTTCCGCCTGGTCCCGGGGAATGCCTTTGCGGGTGTAGCCCCAGCGGCGGACGGCCTTGATCGAGGTCTCCACCGCCTCGGCGCCCGTGTTCATCGGCAGGACCATCTCCATGCCGCAGAGCTGCGCCAGTTCCTGGGCGAAGCGGGGGAGTTGATCGTTGCGGAAGGCGCGTGAGGTCAGCGTGACGCGGGCGGCCTGCTCCTGCAGCGCCTGCACGATGCGCGGATGGCAGTGGCCCTGGTTCAGGGCCGAATAGGCGCTGAGGCAGTCCAGGTAGCGCCGGCCATCGGCGCCGTAGACCCAGGCCCCCGAGGCGCGCTCGACAACCACATCCAGGGGATGGTAGTTGTGGGCGTTCCAGCGGTCTTCGAGTTCGATGAGTTCACCGGTCGGCGTGGAGAGGTCGGTGTCCATTTCAGTGGCTCGGGCGATGCGCGTCGCGGGCGGGCGGCGGCCCAAGATGGGAAGCGGTCTTGGCGGCTTCCTCGACGGCACGCGCCAGGACAGACCGGATCCTTCCGTCTTCGAGCATGAGCAGGCCCGCGATGGTGCAGCCGGCCGGGGTGGTGACGTCGTCGCGTAGCGCGGCCGGGTGGCGCCCGGTGGCTTGCACCATCTTGGCCGCCCCGAGGACGGTCTGCGAGACCAGCGTGAGGGCCAACTGGCGGGGGAGGCCGACACGCACTCCGGCATCGGCCAGCGCTTCCATAATCAGGTACTGGTAGGCGGGGCCGCTGCCGCTGAGGGCCGTGATGGCGTCGAAGTGCGTCTCGTCGACCGGCAGGCACTTGCCGACCGCGTCGAAGATGCGGCGCGCCCGCGCCAGGTGACCCGCATTGGCGTTCTTCCCCGCGCAGACCACCGTCATGCCCTCGCCCACGATGGCGGGCGTGTTGGGCATGGCCCGCACCACGGGGTTGTCCGTCGCAAGCAGGGACTCGATGCGTTCGGTGGAGGTGCCCGCCAGGATCGAGATGAGCAAGCGCGTAGCTGTCGCAGACCGTCATTACGGAGCGTGGCCAGAACCGCGGCGGCGTCCGCCGGCTTCACGCAGACCAGGATGAGGTCCGCTCCCGGCACGCGGGCGTGGAAATCCACCTCGACCGGGATCTCGAGCGCCTTGGCCGCGTTCTCGCAGGCTGCCGGCGTTCTTGTCGCCGGCCCACAGCTCGCTCGCGCGGGACCAGGCCGCTCGGCGAGCAGCCCCTTGATCAGCGTCTGCCCCATCACTCCGGCGCCGATAACCCCCAGGGTCATGCCGCCGGCAATCACCGGGACTTGAGTAGACTTCGGCTCTTTGCGTTCTTTAGACATGGTGTAACCTTAGATTTAGGCGACCAATCGGCGGAATCCAGCCTAACCCGACTTTTGAAGATACCACAGGCGGGTCAGGCGAGATCCACGGGAGAGCCGGGCTGGTGTTCCGGCCGGTCGCTGCGACTGGGAGGATGCACAATGTCACGTTCCTTGCCCACTCTTGCCGGTGTGGCTCTTCTGGCAGTCACGGCCTGTGCCCGCGCGGACACATGGCAGATCGATCCGATGCACACCGCAGCGCAGTTCTCGGTACGCCACATGGGAATCTCGACCGTCCGCGGGGCGTTCACCAAGGTGAGCGGCTCGGTTCAATACGATGCGGCGGATCCGTCTAAAACTGTCATCAACGTATCGATCGACGCGGCCTCGATCGATACGCGCGTCACAATGCGCGATAATGACCTGCGCAGCCCGGCCTACTTCGACGTCGCCAAGTTCCCCTCGCTCACGTTCAAATCCAAGCGCGTCGAGGCGGCCGGCGGCAAGCTGAGGGTAGTCGGCGATCTGACCATGCATGGCGTGACCAGAGAGGTGACGCTCGACGTCGAAGGACCGAGCCAGCCCATGAAGGACCCTCGCGGGAATCTCCATATGGGCGCCTCGGCGACCACGCAGATCAACCGTAAGGACTACGGAGTCAACGGCGGCGGGATGATGGTGGCCGATGAGATCGGCATCACGATCGACATCGAGCTGGTGCAGCCGGCGCCCGCGAGCCATTAGCAGGCAATGATCCCCGCCCACCTGCACGCTCTGTTCTGGGACGTCGACGTCAGCACGTTCCACCCGGCCGAGTATCCGGACTACGCGATCCTGCGGGTGCTCGAGATGGGCGACGAGGACGCCGTCCAGTGGCTGCGAGCGACATTCCCGGCAGAGGAGATTTGCAGGGTGCTGCGCACCGAGCGCCGGTTGTCGCGCAAGTCGGCCAACTTCTGGGCGCTGGTTTACGGAATCCCGGCCAGCACGGTGGCGGCGCTTCAGCAGAACCCGTGAACGCGATGGCCAACGACAGCGAACCGGTGACGTGGCGGTCCGAAGCGATTGCTGAAGAGGCTGCTGCGGCCCTCGGCAGTCTTCGGGACGCTGCGCTTCTGGAGAACTTCTACCTGGCGGGAGGCACGGGACTGGCGCGCCGATTCGCGCACCGCCTCTCGCGCGACCTGGACTTTTTCTCAAGCGCCGCTTTTGACGAGGCGAGTCTGCTCCAAGAACTCAGGCGGCTGCCTGGATTCTCTCTGACCACAACGGCTCCGCAGACGCTGCATGCCATCGTGCCCTATCCTGTTCTGTTTCCGCCGGCGCCGTATCGGAAGGTGGCGGTGGCGGACCCGCGCGATATCGCCTGCACGTTGCCGCTCAACGCTTCGGGCTGGCGGAAGTGCTCCGCTGGTTCGACCAAGTACGCCGAGACCCATTACAGCAGGCTGCACATCCTGAAATCCTTGACCTTCTTTGAGGACGCCGCGAAGGAGCCGATGCCGCACATGCCGGTTCCGCTCGAATGGGACGAGGTCAAGGGGTTCTTCCTGCGCGATGTGCCGCCGCGCCTCGGGATTGGCATTTCGCCCGGATAGTGCTATTACTGGACCCATCCGGTGTTTTCAAGACGCTTTTGAAGGAGGAGACGATGCGCAGGACGGTGCTGACCCTGATTCTGGCGGCGGTGGCGGTCGCGACCGCGCCGGCCCAGCAGCAGAAGAAGCGCGTGGCGGTCATGGATTTCGACTACGCGACGGTGAAGAGTTACTCTGCCGCGATTTTCGGCACGGACCAGGATATCGGCAAGGGCATCGCCGACCTGATCGTCGAGAAACTGGTTCAGGGCGGCCAGTAC
This sequence comes from Bryobacterales bacterium, assembly GCA_963710565.1. GTDB lineage: Bacteria > Acidobacteriota > Terriglobia > Bryobacterales > Bryobacteraceae > DASWZN01. The sequence continues at coordinate 76,279 of CAVQAN010000008.1, forward strand.
ACCGTGGTCGAGCGCAAGCAGTTGGACAAGATCATCGCCGAGCAGAACTTCTCGAACAGCGACCGGGCCGACTCCAACACGGCGGCCCAGATCGCCCGCATTCTGGGCGTGAATGCCATCATCACCGGGAGCATCACGCAGTTCGGGCGGGACGACAAGAGCACGGGCGTCGGCGGCGGGGCGGCCAACGTCGTTTCCGGGCACTTCGGGCTGGGCAAAGTCAAAACCAGCGACGCCAAGGCGGTGGTCGGGATTTCGGCGCGCATGATCAATACCGACACCGCCGAGATCATCGCGGCCGTCAAGGGACTGGGCGAATCGTCGCGCAAAGGGACCTCGCTGTTCGGGGCGGGCGGCGGCGCCAGCCGCGGGGGCGGCGGCGTGGACATGACCAGCAGCAATTTCTCCCAGACCATCATCGGCGAGGCGGTGGACAAGGCCACCACGGATCTGTGCGCGCAGCTCAACGAGCAGGCGGGCAAGCTGCCCAACCGGGTGGTGACGATCAACGGTTTGGTCGCCGACGCGACGGGCGGCACGCTGGTGCTCAACGTGGGCAGCCGTGCCGGCCTGAAGCCGGGCGACAAGCTCCAGGTCCGGCGCAAGATTCGCGACGTGAAGGACCCGAGCACCGGAAAAGTGCTGCGGAGCATCGAAGACACGATCGGCGAGGTGACGATTACGGACGTGGACGAGGCGTCCTCGGTGGGGACTTTCAGCGGGTCCTCGCCGGCCAAGGCGGGCGATGTCGTAAAGAGCATGTAGACGGGTTCGAGGGGGACAGCTATGGCGTTCAACGTGGGGGATACGGCCGGGGACTATCAGATCCTCGGCATTCTGGGCGCGGGCGGCATGGGCAAGGTGTACAAGGCCCGCAACATCATCACGGACCGGGTCGAAGCGCTCAAGGTGTTGCTGCCGGACCTCTCCAACGAGGCCGACCTGGCCGAGCGGTTCATGCGGGAGATCAAGACCCTCGCCAGCCTCAGCCATCCCAACATCGCCGGGTTGCACACGGCGCTCCGTCTGGAGAACCAGCTCCTGATGGTCATGGAGTTCGTCGAGGGGCGGACGATTGAGCAGCGGCTGAGGGACGGCGCGATTCCGCCGGGAGAGGCAGTCGGGTATGTCTCCCAGGCGCTCTCGGCCCTGGGCTACGCGCACGAGCGGGGCGTGGTACATCGCGATATCAAGCCGGCCAACATGATGGTGACGCCGGGCGGCCAGTTGAAGCTGATGGATTTCGGTATCGCCAAGGCGGTGGGGGACCGGCACCTGACCATGGCGGGCAGCACGGTGGGCTCGCTGTTCTATATGTCGCCGGAGCAGGTGAAGGGCAGCTCGGATCTGGACGGCCGCTCCGACCTCTATTCCGTCGGCGTGTCGCTCTACGAGATGGTGACCGGGACGCGGCCGTTCAAGGGCGAGAGCGACTACTCGATCATGGTGGCGCACCTCGAGCAGTTGCCGGTGCCGCCGATCCAGATCGCTCCCAACCTGCCGCCGGCGCTGAACGAAATCATCATGACGGCGATCCAGAAGGATCGGGAGAACCGGTTCCAGTCGGCGCAGGCATTCCGGGGGGCGCTGGACTCGGTGGCGCCGTCGCTGGGGCAGCCGGTACAGCCACCGGTGCCCGCGGCCGCTCCGCGGCCCGCCACGCCCCAGGCCGCTCCGCCGGTCGCTCCTCCGCCGGCGGCGCCGACGGTCACTCAGGCGGTGCCGCAGGCCTGGCCTGCGCCGCCTCCACCTCCCTTGCCAACCATGCCGCAGGCGGCGCCACCGCCGCCTCCTCCGCCACCGCAGCCGGTGGCCTGGGCCCAGCCTCCGGCGGCCCCACCGCCGCCCGCGCAGCGTGCAGGCCATCGTGGACTGTGGATGGCGCTGGGCGGGCTGATCGTGCTGCTGCTGCTGGCTGGGGCGGCGATCCAGGGACCACGCTGGTATCGCACCTGGGCGGAAGGGCGCGCGCAGTCCGCGGGTCCCGCCGAGACTCCGCCTCCGGCACATGCCCCGGCAACGGAGCCAACGCCCACGGTCGAGCCGCCTGCCGCCGTCGCAGCGCCGGCCCCTGCCGCTCCGGCGGCGACGGCCCCGGCGAGCACTCCGCTGCCTCGCGCCAGCCGGCCGGCCAGCCATAGCGCGCGGCCTCAGAGCGCTCCGCCGGCGCCGGTCGACGCGCAGCCCTCCGCTCCGCCGCCTCCCGCGCCTCCGGCGGCGCCCGAGGTCGACAATGCCCGGCTGGAGGAGTTGCACGACCGCCTCGTCTCGCTGGCGCCACGGGCCAATGCCATCCGCGACAGCCTGCGGAAGCTGGAGCGCCAGCAGCAGGCGTCGGGTTACGGGATGAGGGGCGACATCTCGGCGTCCTGGAAGCGCATGGAGTACCTGCTCGATGAGGCGCAGGGCGCACTCAACGCCAACAACGCCGACCGCGCTCAGAAGAACCTGGACCTGGCGGAGCGGGAAGCTGACAAGCTGGACCAGTTTCTGGGGCGGTAGGACGGGAGGGCTTCCGGAAGCCAGCCGACGGAAGGTGAAAACCGCCTGACTTCGGCGGTTTTGCTGTTTTCGTGCTGATTCTAAAAGAGTTGTTTTTGAAAACCGCCGAACTTCGGCGGTTTTCGTTTTTGTGGGCAACCTGGTCCGTACGTGTGCACGCGGCCCCTCCTGCTATTCTGTGAAGGCCCGGAGAGGGAGAACATGAGCCAGCAGACTGCCCCGCAGAAGACAGGTTTTGCCCTGGTCGTCCTGGCCACGGTCTTTTTCGCCTTTGGCTTCGTCACCGCCTTCAAAGACGTCCTGGTGCCGCACCTGATCGGCGTCTTCAGTCTGAGCCACCTGCAGGGCGACCTGGTTCAATTCGCGTTCTTCTCGGCTTACTTCGTGATCTCGATCCCTTCGACGTTTGTCGTCTCCAAGCTGGGCCACCAGAATTCCATCGTGGTTGGCGTCGCGGGGATGTCCGTAGGGGCGCTGCTCATTACGGCGGCCGCCACTTTTCTGTCGTTCAACTTCTTTCTGGTGGGGCTGTGGGTGCTGGCCGCCGCCATCACCCTGATCCAGGTGTCCGCGAATCCGTTTGCCACGCTGCTGGGCGCTCCCGAGAAGGCGCCCGCCCGCCTCACCATCGTGCAGGCGTTCAACTCGCTGGGAACGTTCGTTGCGCCGGCCCTGGGCGGCCTGCTCATTCTGACGGACAAGGCCAAGGAGGCCACCATGACCGCCGCGGAGAGGGCTGGGACCGTCAGGATGCCCTATCTTGGCCTGGCTTGCGTGCTCCTTCTTCTGGCCTTCGCCATCTGGCGCCTGAAGATGCCGCAGCCGGCGCGGGACACCGCTACGGGCGGCACGTGGGGCGCCGTCTGGAAGTACCCGCACCTGGTCCTGGGGATGGTCGCCATCTTCGTCTATGTCGGCGCAGAAGTCACCATCGGCGGCCACATCATCAATTACGTCAACGACGTCGCCAGAATCCCCGAGAAGAGCGCGGCCGTCTACGCCTCGCTCTACTGGGGCGGGGCCATGGCCGGCCGCTTCATCGGCACTGTGGTTTTGCGGAAGTTCCCGGGCGGCAAGGTCTTGGGCGTCTGCGGTGTCATGGCCCTGCTACTGGTGCTGACGACCATGCACACCGAGGGCATGGTCGCGGTGTGGAGCGTGGTTCTGGTGGGCCTGTTCAACTCGATCATGTTCCCGACCGCCTTCGCGCTGGCGGTGGCAGGGCTCGGCCCGCTGACCGGCAAAGCCTCGGGGCTGCTGCTGACGGCGGCGGGCGGTGGCGCGGTGATCCCGCTGCTTCAAGGCAAGCTGATCGACGCCGCGGGCTACCACATTTCGTTCATCGTCCCGGCGCTGTGCTACCTGTTCATCGTGTTCTACGGGTTCCGGGGATCGCGGGTGCGGACGGGGTAGGTGGGCAGCCGGACGCCGGCCCGCGGATCGCCGACGCGCGCGCGCAGCGGCCTCATCGGCGCCTCGACCCGCATGTTATATTGATGTTCTTATGCCTGCGGGCTACGTCCCGATCTTCATTTTCGCGGTCTTCGCGGCGGCTTTTCCGGTGGTGGTGCTGGCGCTGGCCAAGCTGGTGCGGCCGGCGGCGCCGCTCTCCACCAAGCTCGAAGCCTACGAGTGCGGAATCCGCGCCGCGTCCGATTCCCGGGGCCGTTATGCGGTGCGCTTCTACATCGTCGCCATCCTGTTCGTCATCTTCGACGTGGAGACGATCTTCCTGTTTCCGTGGGCGGTGCGCTTCAAGCAACTGGGCTGGTTCGGCGTGGCCGAGGTGGCCGTGTTTCTGGCGATCCTGATCGTCGGCTACGTGTGGGCCTGGAAGAAGGGCGCCTTCGAGTGGGTCTGACCGAGCGCCTCTATTACACCGATTCCTACCTGCGCGAATTCCGCGCCCACGTCATCGAAACCGGCAGCGGCGGCTGCCGCGTTTACCTGGACCGCACCGCGTTCTATCCTGCCTCCGGCGGCCAGCCTTTCGATACGGGCTCGATCGCCGGCGCGCCTGTGATCGAGGTCGCCGACGAGGGGGATCGCATTGCGCACATCACCGCCGCTCCCGTCGCGGGCGGCGAGGCGGTCTGCGCCGTCGACTGGCCACGCCGCTTCGACCACATGCAGCAGCACAGCGGCCAGCACCTGCTGTCGGCCGTACTGGTCGAGTTGTACGGCGCACCCACCGTCGGCTTCCATCTGGGCGCGGAGAGTTCGGCCATCGACATCGGCGCTTCGCTCACGGACGCCCAGCTCGCGGCGGCCGAGTTGCACGCGAACGAGATCGTATTCGAGAACCGCGCCCTATCGGTCTCGTTCGAAGACGCCGGCGCGGCAGCCGGCCTGCGCAAGCCTTCCGAGCGCGAAGGAACGCTGCGCATTGTCAACATCGAAGGCCTGGACCGCAGCGCCTGCGGCGGCACTCACGTGCGCGCGACCGGCGAGATCGGCCCGGTGCTGATCCGCAAGCTCGAACGCGTCCACGGCAACCTGCGGATCGAGTTCCTATGCGGTCTGCGGGCCGTCCGCCGCGCCCACGCGGATTACGACGCGCTGGCCCGCATCGGGCGCACGTTCTCCTGCTCGCTGGACGACGCGCCCGCGCTGGCGGCCGCGCAGGCGCAGTCGCTCGAAGCGGCGGAGAAGGCCCACCGGAAAGCCGCCGTCGAGCTGGCGCAGGTGCGCGGCCGCGAGCTCTACGCGGCTACGGCGCCCGATGCGGCCGGCCTGCGGGCGGTGGTCGAACGCGTCGCCGCCGGGGTTTCCGAAGAGGAAGTGCGATCGAGGGCTCAGGGGTTCACTGCGCAAGCCCGGGCGTGCTTCATCGCCCTGTTCGCCGCCGCCCGGCCCGCCACGCTGATGGCCATCTCCGCGGACGCCGGCTTGCACGCCGGCAACGTTCTAAAGGAAGCGGTCGCCAAGCTGGGCGGGCGCGGCGGCGGCAGCTCGCAGATAGCTCAGGGCAGCGTCCCCTCACCCGAGGCCGGCGAAGAACTGCTGCGTGCGCTGCTCCGGGCGATCGGGCGGTAGCGGAACCTTTCCTCGCGCCGCGCGGTCCTGGGCGTGAAGCCCTTGCGCCGCGGACCCAGTGGCCCTACGCCTCCGGCACGTCCACCCACGAGCGCCGGCTCGCGCTCTCGATCACCTTTTCGAGGAGCCCCGCCATGCGGTGCCCGTCTGCGAAAGTCGGGTACTCTATGGGCGCGGAGGGATCGGCGACGCGGGCATAGAAGCGGCGGAAACACATCTTGTGGGCGTCGTCGTAGCCCTCGCTGTGGCCGCCGGGGAGATCGGCATAGGGACGCGCCTTGGGATCGAGCAGCGACGGGTCTTTCAGCAGAATCCGGTTGGGCTCGTTGCGGTGGCCGATCCACAGCTCGTCCGGCCGCTCCTGGTTCCACATCGCGCCCGCTTTGCTGCCGTAAATCTCCACCTGCAACCGGTTCTTGCAGCCGGCGTTCACCTGGCTCACCGTGAAAGCGCCGCGCGCGCGGTCGCCCAGCTTCAGCAGGACCGCCGCGTAGTCTTCTGTGTCAATGGGGACCTCGTCGTAGTCTTCCGGCGCGAGCGTCTTTCCGGCGAACGTCTCCACGGCTTGCTTCGGCCGCTTGCGCGTGGCGTGGAAGGTGTGAAGGTCCGCGCACAGGCACGTGATCGGCAGCCCGGTAAGGTGCGCGATCAAGTCCATCCAGTGCGAGCCGATGTCGCCCGTCACGCGCAGCGGACCGTTCTCCTTGGCCAGAACGCGCCAGTTGAAATCCGTGTCGTAGAGCAGCCAGTCCTGCGAGTAGGTGCCTTGCACCACCAGAATGTCGCCCAGCGCGCCGTTGGCAATCATGGCGCGTATCTGCTGCACCACCGGATAGAAGCGCAGGTTGTGATTCAGGCAGTTGGCGACGTTCTTCTCCTTGGCCAGGTCCACCAGTTCGCGGGCTTCGGCGACCGAGGTTGCGAGCGGCTTCTCGCAAAGCACGTTCTTGCCCGCCAGCATGGCCGCCTTGGCGATGGGATAGTGCAGCGCATTGGGCGTGCAGATGTGCACCGCCTCGATGGCCGGGTCCGAGAGGATCTCGTGGTAGTCGGCCACGGCTTTCCCGACGCCCGTCTGCGCGGCGAACGCCGCGGCCAGTCCGGCGTTCTCCGCGGCAACAGCGGCCACTTCGACGTTGCCGAGCCGCCGTATCGCCTCGGTATGGACCCTGCCCATGAAACCGGTGCCGATGACAGCCGTCTTGATATGGCGCATAGCAGCCACTGTAGCGTAACTGGACGCCCCAGAGCGAGCACCGAGCGCCTTCGTGCTAATGTAGTCAGCGAGGGCAGCTTCTGCGGGAAATCACATGACAGTGCGCATTCGGCTCGCGGTTTCTCCAGCCTTCGAACGAAGGCTGGCGAAGAACCGCGAACTGGCCTCCATGGCGGCGGCGTTGCTGACGCCCGCGGCGGCAATGGCGCTCGTGCTCGGCGTCTGGCGCCTCGGATCCGATCTCAAGTGGACCGGGGAATTCGCCATCACGCGAGGGCTCTTCTCGCACTGGCAGGTCTGGATCGCGATGGCCGGTTTGCTCCAGACCTGCGCGTCGATCCTGAATCGGTACGGCCGCGGCGGTAGCGGCGAAGCCACGCCGTAAGAGCGGACTGCCAGCCGTCAGCCATCGGCCCAGGTAAGATGGACCCAAGATGCCTAAAGTCCTGATGGTGGCCTCGGAAGCGACGCCTTTTGCCAAGAGCGGGGGCCTGGCTGACGTGATCGGCTCGCTCGCGCCGGCGCTTGCCGCCCGCGGCGAGGACGTGGCCGTGCTGATGCCGCGCTATCGTGGCGTCAACGTGGAAGCGACGCCGATCGTGTACCAGGACCTGCGCGTCCGGCTGGGACTTACTGAATTCTCCGCCAACGTGCATTGTTCGACCGTCTGCAAAGTGCCCTACTTCCTGGTCGACTGCCCGCCTCTCTACGATCGCGACGGCCTGTACGGCGACCCCGGCGGCGAAGACTACCCCGACAACCACGTCCGGTTCGCCCTGCTCGCGCGCGTGGCGCTGACCATCGCCCGTTACGTGTTCCGCCCCGGCATCATCCACTGCCACGACTGGCAGGCCGCGCTGGTCCCCATCTTCAAGCGCACCGTCTTAGGCGGCGATCCAACATTCATGGGCCTGCCGGTGGTGCTGACCATCCACAACCTCGGTTACCAGGGGCTGTTTCCGCCGGTCGCGTTGCCCGCCATGGGCCTGGACGCCAGCCTCTTCACCCCCGCCTGTCTGGAGTTCTTCGGCAACGTCAACCTGCTCAAGGGCGGCATTCTTCTGAGCGACGCAATCACTACCGTGAGCCCCACCTACGCGCGAGAGATCCAGACGCCGGAGTTGGGCTTCGGGCTGGATGGCGTCCTGAAGACGCGTCGCGATGCGATTCGGGGCATCCTCAACGGCGCCGATTATGGCCAGTGGGATCCTGCGACCGACCCGCACATCGCCGCCAGGTACTCGGCCGGCGACCTGGCGGGCAAGCGCGATTGCAAGGCCGGTCTTCTGGCGGCATTCGGTCTCCCGGCCGCCAGCCTGCATCTGCCCTTGGTCGGGATGGTGTCGCGGCTGGCCGGGCAGAAGGGCTTCGACCTGCTCGAACAGGCCTCCGCGGACCTGCTGCGCGAGGATCTGTCGCTGGTCGTATTGGGCATCGGAGATCCGAAGTGGCGGCAGTTCCTCGAAGAGCTGCACGCGGCGCATCCCGAAAAGGTGGCCGTCCGCATCGCCTACGACGAGGAGTTGGCCCACCGGATCGAGGCCGGCGCGGACCTCTTCCTGATGCCCAGTCTCTACGAACCTTGCGGCTTGAACCAGATCTACAGCCTGCGGTATGGCACGCTGCCCGTCGTCCGCGCAACGGGCGGCCTGGATGACACGATCGATGAAAGCACGGGCTTCAAGTTCCGGGAGTATACCGGCGCGGCGATGATGGGCGCGCTGCGCGAGGCCCTGGCGGCCTTCCGCGACCGGGATCGCTGGACCGCGACGATGCGGGCGGGGATGAGCCGGGACTACTCCTGGAACGCCTCGGCGGCCCGCTATTCCGGGCTCTACCGGCGCCTGATGGAGTGAATCCCGGAGCCGCCGGCTCGGTCGAAACCACACGGGCGGGCCATCCGCGAGAACGATCCGCCTCACGGCTCCTGCCCCCCCGCAAAGACACGCTCGCCGTACGGCAGTTGAACCTGAAGCTGCCAAACCTCCGAAACAGGTGGCCCCGCAGCGTGCCCTTTTTTAATATCCAGGTGTACAATGACTCCTATCCGGGCGGCAGAGGGCCGGCAGGATCTTGTGAAGGCAACCAGAAACGTCGCTTGTGACGTGCGGATGGCGAATCTGGCAATGCGGCCGGGAACCCGACTCCGTCAGCTTTGCAGTTGACATCCAACACCACAGCAAGGAGACAGTCCATGCACATTCGAAGCATGTTGATCGCATCCGTCGCCATTCCGATCCTGACGACAACACTGTCGGCGGTTTCCCCGACCCACACCTGGGTTTCGGGCACCGGCAGCGATTCGAACCCCGGCACGCGGGCGCAACCCTTCCTCACATTTCAAGCCGCGGTCAACGCCACGGCGGCAGGCGGGCTCGTCTCGGTGGCGGACCCGGGCGACTTCGGCGCCGTCTCAATTGCCAAGTCGATCACGATCGACGGCGGCGATGTCGGCGGCACCATCACCTTCACAGGCAGTGAAGGGGTCTACATTGACGCGGGGGCTTCGGACACGGTTATCCTGCGTCACCTCAATGTCCACGGCGTTGGGCTCGGCACCGACGCCGTCTTCCTCGCAACCGGAGGTTACCTGGTGGTCGAAGACTGCGTGCTGGAGGGCTTCACGCAGATCGGCCTTGGCGTTGGCAGCGCTTGGGCGCAAAACATCAGCGTAAAGAACACCACGATCAACGGCGGCCAACTGGGCGTCCGTGTCTTCCAGGGACTTGGCCCGGTCAGCGTCACCCTGCGGAACATGACGATCACGGGCGCAAGCGACGCGGCCATTTTCACGCGCAGCGGCACTCTGGATGTAAGCTACTCCACGCTGTCTCAGAACAGCATTGCGCTGGAATGCGATACGTCCACGAATATCACCGCCGAGAGCAACGTCATCTCGCACAACACCACCGCCATAGCTGCCTTCGCTACGGGCAAGATCCGCATCTCCAACAACGAGATCGTGGAGAACACCACGGGCATCTCCCTTTTCGGCGGGACCGTCATGTCGGCAGGAAACAACAAGATAGGAGGGAATGCGACTCCTGGAGCGCCTAACGCCGCCATGAACGTGTATTAGCGGGCGCAGCAGACAGAAAGGCGCCGGCGGGGGACCGGCCCCTCCAGCGGGCGGCGTCACGGTCCGGATGGAGTAAACGGGGCTCGACCGCCGCCAACTACCCGGCCGGCAGCCTGGAGGGCAAGCGCGACTGCAAGGCCGGTCTTCTGGCGCCATTCGGTCTCCCCGCCGCCAGCCTGCATCTGCCATTGGCCGGGATGGTGTCGCGGCTGGCCGGACACAAGGGCCTCGACCTGCATCCTGATGCCCAGCCTCTACGAATCCGGCTTGAACCGGATCTACAGCCTGCGGTATGGCACGCTGTCGGTAGTCCGCGCAACAGGCGGCCTGGATGATACGATTGATGAGAGCACGGGCTTCAAGTTCCGGGAATATACCGGCGCGGCGATGATGGGCGCGCTGCGCGAGGCCCTGGCGGCCTTCCGCGACCGGGATCGCTGGACCGCGACGATGCGGGCGGGGATGAGCCGGGACTACTCCTGGAAAGCCTCGGCGGCCCGCTATTCCGGGCTCTGCCGGCGCCTGATGGAGTGAATCCCGGAGCCGCCGGCCTGCATCTTGAGAATTTGAGCCGATAAACTGGAGGGAAAGAGAATGGCGGGAGCGAATATCCTGACGCTCATGGACTCGAACTTCGACACGGAGGTTTTGAAATCGGACGTGCCCGTCCTGGTGGACTTCTGGGCCACCTGGTGCGGTCCGTGCAAGATGATAGCGCCCACCGTGGAGGCCATTGCCACCGAATACGCCGGCAAAGTCAAGGTCGGCAAACTGGACGTGGACGAAGCCGGCGGAACGGCGATGCGCTACAACGTCCAGGGTATTCCGACACTGCTGCTGTTCAAGGGCGGGCGCGTGGTCGAGATGCGCGTCGGGGCGGTCGGCAAGTCGGAAGTTCTCAAGATGCTGCAACCGCACGTGGCCTGAAGCCGCGGGACGAGGCATCGAACGGGCGGCGGGCCTTTTCTGCTATCATCCTGTTGGAGCGTATTCGAAGGGTTGGCCGGCTCCCTATAATTTGATCCAACACCATCAAATTGGGGGTCCGACTCGAATGTGCGCTGGTGAGCATGCTCCGGCGGCGACGTGCGGAGAAGCCTGAAGGCGCCCGGGGGACACCCGCCCCGTTCACAAGACAGGGGTCAATGAAGGGTTCCGGACCGGGCTCGACGGGGCGCTCCTTTTTCCCCGGATTCGCGTTTTCATGAACCTGCTCTTTATCGGGGACATTTTCGCATCCCCGGGCCGCCGCATCATCGCGGAGAACCTTGCCCACATCGTCTCGACCGAGCGCATCGACCTGGCCATAGCCAACGCCGAGAACGCCGCCGGGGGCTTCGGCATCACGCCGCTCATCGCCGAGGAGCTGTTCGCGCTGGGCCTGGACGTGCTGACCACGGGCAACCACATCTGGGACAAGCGTGAGACCGCCGAGTACCTGGACCGCCAGCCGCGCCTCCTTCGCCCCGCCAACTACCCCGGCAACGTGCCGGGCCGCGGGGTCCACGTCGGCCGCGGCCGCAACGGCGTCGAGGCCGCCGTCATCAACCTCCAGGGCCGCACCCATATGCTGCCCATCGACGACCCCTTCCGCAAGGCGGACGAGATTCTCGCCGCCATCGATCCCGCCGTCAAGGTCCGCCTGGTGGATTTCCACGCCGAGATTACCAGCGAGAAGCAGGCCTTCGGCTGGTACCTCGATGGCCGGGTGTCCGCGGTCGTGGGTACGCACACCCACGTCCCTACCGCCGACACCCGCATCCTGCCGGGCGGTACCGCGTATCAGACCGATGTCGGCATGACGGGCCCCTACGACTCCATCATCGGCGTGGACAAGAACGTCATCCTCCGCCGCTTCCTGACCGGCATACCCGTCCGCATGGAGGCCGCCCGCGGTAAAGTAGAGTTACACTCTGTGATTGTGGAGGTTGACGAGGCTACCGGTAAGGCGGTCTCGGTTCGGCGGTATACGATCGCACCCGACGGATAAAGCGCACCATGTCAACGGGCCTGGTTCCGATCATCGTCGAAGTGGTCACTACGCTGCTGTTCTGCGGAGTCCTCGTCTACCTCCGCAAGTCCATGACCCGCAAGACGGTGGCCTTGTGGGTGGTGCTGTGGGTGGCCCGCGGCGGGGTTTCCCTGGGGGCCATGCGCTTTATGCAGGGCGCCGACCGCCTCGTCTTTCTGCTGTACGCGCCCCTGCAGATCGCCTTCGCCATGGTCCTGGTGATTATCGCCGTCCGGCTCGAGAGCCAGAAGCAGCAGCTCCGTGCCCTCAACGAGGAGCTCGGCCGCCTGCGCAAGGATGCCGAAGGCCAGTTCGATCTGGATCCGCTGACCGGCCTTCGGAACCGCTCGGCCTTGGCCCACTGGATGGAGGAACAGGCCGGGTTCGACGGTCTGGTGGTCGTCAGCGACATGGACGACTTCAAGCTGATCAACGACAAGTACGGCCACCTCGTGGGGGACGAGATCCTGCACGGCGTCGGCAAGCTGATCCGCGCCTCCATTCGAGACACGGACCTGGCCTTCCGCTGGGGCGGCGACGAGTTCGTGATCTTCTTCCACACGCGGGAGGCCAAATTGGTCGACGGCCGCATGCGCAAGATCGAGGAGCACCTGGCCAACTTCCGCATCCGCCAGCATGGCGCGCTCCCCGTCCGCTTCAGTTGGGGGGTCACCGCCACCGCCGGCCGTCCGCTGCGCGAAAGCGTCGAAGAGGCCGACCGCCTGATGTACGAATCCAAGCGCACCCATCGCGGCCGCGCCACCGCCGGCCTGTAGGCTCCCTCGGGATTTGCCCGGCAATAATTGACTTCACCGTTCAGCGGGCAACGGAGTTACCCTGAAAGGCTTATGCAAGAAACGGGGCTGGCCACCCAGGTCCTCGGGGCCGTGCTGAAGCGCCGCCTGGCGCACACCTTGCGTTACTGGATGGAGACCGAGGTCCACGTTTACGGATTCTCCATCGCCGCCAACGTGCTGCTTTCGTTCTTTCCCTTCTTGATCGTCATGATCTCGGTCTGTCACAAGCTGCTGGGATGGAAGACCGCCGGCGACGCCATCAATCTCGCCATCCGCGACTATTTTCCGGACCAGCTTGGCGTGTTCATCAGCAGCGGCCTGCCGCACAAGACTCTTCAGTTCGCCTCGGTCTTCCTGCTGCTCTTCACGGCTAATGGAGTGTTCGAGCCGCTGGAAGTGGCGCTCAACCGCGCCTGGGGCATCGCCAAGAACCGCAGCTTCGTGCGCAATCAGATGGTGAGCCTCTGCCTCATCTTCGCGTGCGGCACGCTGGCGCTGGTCTCCTCGCTGCTGACCGGCATCGGCATGCGGCAACTCGGCGGCGATCCGTTCTCGGGATTCATCACCATGGTCTTCTTCAAAACCGCCGCCGTCCCCATGTCGATCCTGATGCTGTTCCTCATTTACTGGCTGCTGCCGAACGCGAAGATCTCGCCCCGGTTCGTCCTGCCGCCGGCCATCTTCGTTGGCCTGGCGCTCGAAGCTTCTGAAATACATCAATCTGCTCACCTGGCCCCTCTGGCGGAAGAAGCTGCACGCCGAATACGGCCCCTTCTACTATTCGGTCAGCATCGTGCTGTGGAGCTTCCTGGCGGCCATGGTGATCCTGGCCGGCGCCGAATGGGCCGCGCAGGCCGCCGCCGAGCATCGCGATCGCTCGGCCGCGGCGGCCGCCTTGTCCCCGCTCTGAAAGGGAACCGGGGGGCGGCTCATCGGCGTGAGTAGATCTCCCGCACCATCTCGACGATCGGCTGCGGGACCAGGGGTTCCCAGTCCTCTCCGCGGAAGATGCGCTCGCGGACATCGGAGGCCGAGACCGTGTCGCAGCCGGCGATGGCGGGGAGCGCGTCAATGCGGTCCGCGAATTCGCCAGGCGGCTGGTACGAGCCGTCGCGCGGCGCCACCAGCAGGCGGTACTCGCGAAGCTGGCCGTGGAACGCGCCCGGGCGTCCGTAGTCCCAGTTCACGGCGCGCTCGGCCGCGTCCCGGCCGCACAGGATCAGCACCTCGATGCCCGGCCCATAGGCCTGCCGGCACTGACGGGCGATGTCCACGAAGAGGCCGCGGTCGCAAGAGGCGATCGAGAAGCGCGCCTCGGCCGCGACGGCCGCCGAGAGCATGCGTATACGGTCTTCGAAGGACGCGCCGGCGTAAGCCTTGTGCGGAAAGGCGCGCGGAAGGACGAACAGAACCTCATCCGCGTGGGCGAGCGCCGCGCAGGCCAGCAAGAGGTGGGCCCTGGTGGGAGGGTTGAAGGCGCCCGGAAACGCTGCCAGGCGCCGGGCCTGGCCGGCCGCCCGCCGGAAGAAATCCATACAACCATGCTACGGCGCGCGAGGGCCGCGGTACGCTAGTGTGGTGCGTAGCAAATGTCGTCGGGTATCGGAACGAGGCGCAAACCGGGGACTGGCTCGAATTTCGCCGTTGTTGCGAAACTTCGTGCCTGCCCCAGGGTTTGCCCTTGGATAATCGTACTTCGCATGACTTGCGACGCACTACACTAGAGACAAGCGACATGTTCTCATGGATCTGTCCGAAATGCGGGCACGAGGTGCCCCCTCCTACTCCGAGTGCCCCAACTGCGCGCCCCTCGCGCCCTCGCCGCCGGTTTCCGCGCCGCCGGCGGAGGGTGCGCCGCCGCCGCTGCCACCAGGCGTGCCTGACCCCGCGGCAGAACCGCCCGCCGCCGTGGCGCCGTTCGTCGCGCCGCCCCCCTCGGCCCCGCCGCCCGCCGCTGTGTCCTCTCTGGTCGTGCCGGTCCCTGCGTCCCCGCCGGCGCCGGCGTCCAGGCGGGTCTCCGTCCCGGGATGGCTCCTGAGCGTGATGTTCGCGTTGGTCTTCATTGTGATCGGGCTGACGCTCATCGTCGTGAAGCAGGCGCGGCAGTCTGCGCCCGCTCCGCCGCCAAGCAGGGCCGCGCAGATCGAGAGCGCGGAGGCCGTCCCGACCACTCAATCGAACCCCGAGTTCAGGGATCTGGAATTAGTCGGGTTCCGCCTGACAGAGGACGACAAGCAGAAGGCCTTCGCCCAGTTCGTGGTGGTGAACCACTCGGGCGCCGACCTGGGCGAGATCGACGCGAAGGCCGTGCTGAAAGCCATCACGGCGCGCGGCCAGGATCCCGTGGGCACCTTCGAGTTCAAGGTCTCCCTCAACGCGTACGAATCGAAGGAGGTCAAGGCCGCGCTCGATACCAAGCTGCGGGTTTACGAGCTTCCCGACTGGCAGTTCCTGCGGGCCGAGATCACGGGGCACTAGGGAGACCGGCGTGAAACGTCCCCGAACCGTTGCCGCACGCGCCGAGCGGACCGCGGAGATCCTCGAGGTCCTCGACCGGACCTATCCCCACCCCACCATCCCGTTGCTTCACCGCGACGCTTGGGAGTTGCTGGTCGCTACCATCCTCTCCGCGCAGTGTACGGACAAGCGCGTGAACGAAGTCACGCCGGGCCTGTTCAAGAAGTACCCGACCGTGACGGACTTCGCCGCACGCGAACCAGGCGGAGATGGCCCAGGACGTTCGTTCGACCGGTTTCTTCAACAACAAGGCCCGCGCGGTCATCGGGGCCGCCAGGAAGATCCTGGCGGACTACGGCGGCAAGGTGCCGCGCACCATGGAGGAACTTCTGACGGTTCCCGGAGTGGCGCGCAAGACGGCGAACGTCGTGCTCGGCGGCGCGTTCGGCATCGCGAGCGGCATCGTCGTGGACACCCACGTCCAGCGGCTCTCGTTGCGGCTGGACCTGACGAAGAACGCCGACCCGGTCAAGATCGAGCGGGACCTCATGAAGACGGTCCCGCGCGAGCGCTGGATCTCCTTCGGATTGCAATTGATCTATCACGGGCGGGCGCTGTGCGTGGCGCGCAAGCCGCGCTGCGCCGGGTGCCCGCTCGATTCGCTCTGCTATTCCAAAGACAAGACCGGCTGATGCCGCAGGTCCCTTCGATCCTGTTCGGGGCGGCTTTCGCCGTCACCGTGTCCGCCGCGCTCGGCGCCCTGCTGGTGCGCACGCTGGGGGTGCGGCTCTACCGTCAGGAGGAGCGTTTCGTCGCGTTCGTGGCGGGGTCGGCCTGCCTGAGCATGCTGATGTTCTTTCTGGCGGCGGTGCACGCGGTTTACCCGGGCGTGCTTCTGGCGCTAGGAGCGGCGATCCTCGCCGTGGCGCTGCGGCGCCACGCGTGGAGGCCGGCGGGCGAGCCGCTCGCGCCCGTCAGCCCTGCGTGGCGCGCGCTGTTCTGGGCGCTCTTCGCGCTGTTCACCTACACCAGCTTCTTCCACGCCCTGGCGCCCGAGACCAGCCCGGACGGCAGCCACTATCACCTGGGGCTCGTGCTCCGCTACCTGGAGGCGCACGGCTTCCGCCACGTGCCTTCCCTGTACGCGTACCTCTCTCAGGGAACCGAGCTGCTGTACCTTTTCGCCTTCGCCTTTGGGAGGCACTCGGCCGCGGCGCTGGTGCACTTCGCGTTTCTGGCGGCGCTTCCTTTCGGGATGATGTTCTACGCCCGCCGGTTCGGGTTCGGCCCGGCGGGCGTCGTAGGTGCGCTGCTGTTCTATCTCAGCCCCATCGTCAACTGGGACGGCTCGACCGCGTACATCGACGTGGCCGTGGCCTGCGTCCTGTTCGCTCTGTTCTACCTGCTCCAGATATGGGACCGGGAGCGGCAGCCCGGCCTGCTGGTGCTTGCCGGGCTCCTGGCCGGGTTCGCCTACGGGATGAAGTACACGGCCTTCGTGGCGGCGCCGTACGCGGTCTGCTTCGTGCTGTGGAAGTCCTTCCGCAGGCGTGAGCATGCGCTGCGGTGCGGCGCGGTGGTGGCGGTCTGCGCTCTGGCGATGATCGCGCCATGGATGGTCCGCAACTGGGCATGGACGGGCAACCCGCTCGCGCCGTTCTGCAACCAGTGGTTTCCGAATCCCTACCTTCACGTTGCCGCCGAACAGGCCTACCGGGCGAATCTGGCGCACTGGGGCGGAGTGACCGACTGGCGGCAGGTTCCGCTCCAGGTCACGGTCCACGGAGACAAGTTGCAGGGGATCTTCGGCCCGGTCTTTCTGCTGGCGCCGCTGGGGCTGGCCGCGTTGTGGAAGCGCCAGGGCCGCCAACTTCTGCTGGCCGCGGCGGTGTTCGCCGCAACCTACCCCGCCAACATCGGCACGCGGTTCCTGATTCCGTCTGCGGTCTTCCTGGCGCTGGCGGTGGGGATGACTCTGGCGCGCTGGAAGGCGGTAGCCGTAGTTGTGTTGTGCGCGCACGCATTGACCTCGTGGCCGCGATTCACGAAGTTCTATGCCGATCAGTGCGCGCTGCGTCTGTTGAGGGTGCCGGTGAGCGCGGCGCTGCGCATCGAGCCCGAAGACGCGTATCTGAACTACTGGCTGCCTGGATACGGGCTGGCCCGGCTGGTCGAGCGCGAGGTGCCGCCCGGGGCCAAGGTATTGGGCCTGGAGCCGCCTCCGATGGCCTACTGCGCGCGCGAAGTGCTGGGCACCTACGAGTGCGCCCAATGCAACAACCTGTTCGAGATGGTGAACGGGGGCCGCGGACCGCTCGTGCGGGAGGAGTTCCGCTTTCGGCCGCAGGAGCTGAGTGCCGTGCGGGTGCTCCAGACCGCGACAACCGGCGGGGAGCAGGGATGGAGCGTCAGCGAGCTTCGCGTGCGGAACGGCGCCACTGAGGTGGCGCGCGGGCCGCGTTGGCAGGTCCGCGCGCGCCCTAATCCCTGGGAGGCCTGGATGGCGTTCGACGGCAATCCCGCGACGCGCTGGAAGAGCTGGCAGCCGCTCGACGGGCAAGAGGTCCTCGAGGTGGAGTTCGGGGCGCCGCAGCGGATCGACTCGGTGGCTTTGGACGGCGATCCGGGCCGGCCGAACGTGCGCCTCGAAGGGCGCGACGCCGCCGGCCACTGGCGCGCGCTGGACGGACCGCCGGTCGAGATCGCGATTCCCGAGCCGCCAGCCATGCGCCGCCTGATCGCGCGCGAGCTGCTCCGCGAGGGCATCGGCTACATGCTGGTTCCAGACTCCTCGCCGGTGGCCGCGGATCTGGGCGCTCAGGGCGCAGCGTGGGGCGTGACGCCGCTGGGCGAGAGCCGCGGCGTCAGGCTCTATCGCATAGACTGACAGTGAGGCGCCAAGCATGGTGAAGCTCTTCCTGGGTGTGGACGGCGGGAAATCGAGCACGATCGCCCTGATCGGCGATGAAACGGGGCGCGTGACCGGAGGAGGCTCGGGCGGGCCGTCGAATCACGCCGAAGGGGAAGAAGGCCGCGCCAGGCTGGTGCGCGCGGTCGAGGAGTCCGTCGCGGGCGCTTGCCGCCAGGCAGGTGTCGATTCTCGAGATGTTCGCTTCGAGGCCGCCTGTCTCGGCTTCAGCGGCGGTCCCGAGGATAAGCAGGCTGTGGTTGCCGGGATCGTGCGCGCCGGATGGCTGACGGTCACGACGGACGTCGTGGTGGCCCTGGTGGGCGCGACCGGCTGCGAACCAGGGATCGTCGTCATCTCCGGCACGGGCTCCATCGGCTTCGGCAGAAACGCGGCGGGCAAGACCGCGCGCGCGGGCGGCTGGGGATACGTCTTCGGCGACGAGGGCAGCGGCTTCGACCTCGCCCGCCAGGGCCTGCGCGCGGCGCTGCGTCATGAAGAGGGCTGGGGACCGGCGACCACGCTCCGGGCGAGGTTCCTCGAAGCGGGCGGGGCCAAGTCGGCCAACGAGCTGCTGCACCGCTTCTACACGGCCGAGTTCCCGCGTCCGCGCGTCGCGTCCTTCGGCCCGCTGGTGGAACGGGCGGCGGCGGAGGGGGACCCGGTGGCCGGCGGCATCCTGCGCAAAGCCGCGGCGGAACTCGCGCTGCTGGCCACGGCGGTGCGGCGACAGCTTTTCGCGCCTGGCGAGAGGGCGGTGGTGGCGCACATGGGCGGGGTGTTTCGCAGTACGATCCTGCGCGACCAGTTCCGCGAGTTGGTGGAGCAGGAGCGTGGGAACGTCTGCGGACCTCCGCTCTATCCTCCCGCGGCAGGCGCTCTTCTGGAGGCCTACCGCGCCTGCGGGCTGAACCCCCGCCTCACGGGCGTGCCGGACGTCAAGAGGTAGGCGCCCCGCGTGCTACGATCAGAGGTTCTAATCTCCTTTTTGAGGTGACTATGCCAAAGCTATCCGTTCGCGATCTGGACCTGCGCGGCAAGCGCGTTTTCATCCGCGTCGATTTCAATGTTCCGCTGGCTCCGGGAGGACAGGAGATCACCAGCGATAAGCGCATCCGGGCCTCTCTGCCCACCATTCAGTACGCTCTCGCACAGGGGGCGCAGCTCGTGCTGGCGAGCCATTTGGGCCGTCCCAAGGGCAAGCCGAATCCGGAGATGAGCCTGCGGCCGGTGGCCGTGCGGCTGCAGGAGCTGCTGGGGATGCCGGTGGTCATGGCTCCGGATTGCATCGGGCCGGAGGTGGAGAGTCTGAAGGCTGGGGCCGAGCCCGTGCTGCTGCTCGAGAACCTGCGCTTTCACCCCGAGGAAGAGAAGAACGACCCCACCTTCGCGAAGGAACTGGCGCAAGACATCGACTACTACGTGAACGACGCCTTCGGCACCGCGCACCGCGCTCACGCCTCCACGGTCGGCATGATTCAGTTCGTCCCCAAGGCGGCGGCCGGCCTGCTGATGGAGAAGGAACTGGAGTACCTCGGCCAGGGTGACGCAGAACCCGCCGCTTCCCTGCGTGGGGATTCTCGGAGGGGCAAAGGTATCGGACAAGATCGAGGTGATCGAGAACCTGCTCAAGATCGTCGACAAGCTGCTGATCGGCGGCGCGATGGCGTACACGTTCCTGCGCGCGCAGGGTAAGCCGGCCGGCAAATCGCTGGTGGAGGAGGACAAGATCCCGCTGGCAAAGGAAGTCCTCGAGAAGCCGGGGCCAAGCTGGTGCTGCCCGTGGATCACGTGGTGACGGCGGAGATCAAGGCCGGCGCGCCGTTCGACGTGGTCGAGACGATTCCCGACGGGATGATCGGGGTGGACATCGGCCCGGCGACGATCGCGCTGTTTGCGAACGAGATCGCGCAGGCGAAGAGCGTGATCTGGAACGGGCCGATGGGCGTGTTCGAGAAGCCGCCCTTCGATACGGGCACGGTGGCGCTGGCGAAGGCCGTGGCGGCCTCCGGCGCTCTCTCGGTGGTGGGCGGCGGCGATTCGGAGAAGGCGATCAAGGCGGCCGGCGTGGCCGACAAGATCTCCCATATCTCGACCGGCGGCGGCGCTTCGCTCGAGTTCCTGTCCGGCATCGTGCTGCCGGGCGTGGCGGCCCTGACCGATAAGTAATGCGAGGAGCGGCGGGGCAGATGGCCGGCCGGGGCTGTCCCGCGGGAGGTCCGGGATGGACGCACAAGCAGAGTCGTTTCCGATGATGCTGTACCGGCGCTTCCGCGGCGGGGAAACGGTGACGCAGTTGGCCGCTCGAATTCGACATTGCCGAGGACCGTGTGGAGTTGCGCCTTCGTGCCGCCGCGCTCTGCGAGGAGCGCCGGCGGACGGAAGCCGGCATGGCGGCCTTGCGGGCCCACCTGCCCTGGGATTGAACCCGCTTCCGGCGTTCGAGTTCGCACTGCACCCGATTCTGGCGGGGCGGCTTCCGGCACGACGAACACGACGCCGGCTGCGGACGTCCAGTGTTCCGCTCGTGCTATACTGTGAAAGTTCTCGAAGACTCGACAGAGTAGAGTCCTGTCTCGAGGAACCCAGGAATCAGCACCCATGCCGAAATTGAAATCGCACCGGGGCGCGGCCAAGCGCTTCAAGAAGACCGGGACAGGAAAAATCGTTCGCCATCATGCGTATGCGCGCCATATTCTGACGTCCAAGTCGCGTTCGAGGAAGCGTAAGCTCACCAAGGGCGTGGTGGTCGATCCGGCCAACGCCGCGCGCGTGAAGGAAATGCTCCCGTACTAAACGGGGCTCGTCGAGTGCGGACGGAGTGCGGGGCACGTACCCGTTCCGCCTCAAGCAGCCAACCTAAGGAGGAAACGTGCCTAGAGTCAAACGTGGAACCAAGCGGCGCGCCTACCGGGCCAAGACCCTCAAAGCCGCGTCCGGATACTTTCTCACCAAGAGCAAACTGAACCGCTCCGCCCAGGAAGCCGTCGAGAAGGCGCTGAAATACGCCTATGTCGGCCGGCAGGCAGAAGAAGCGGGACTATCGCGCCCTGTGGATCGCGCGCATCAGCGCGGCGTGCCGCGAGGGCGGGATCTCGTATAGCAAGTTCATCGCCGGGCTCAAGAAGGCCGGGCGTCGACCTGAACCGCAAGATGCTGGCGATGATCGCGGTGGACGACCAGGCCAGCTTCCGGCAACTGGTCGAGCAGGCCAAGGCAGCGCTGGCACAGTAGGAGGAGCCGTGATGGAACTCCTGGAAGACCAAATCGATTCCCTCGGAACGCTGGAAGAACGCATTCGCCAGGCCATCGAACTGGTGACGCGCCTGCGCCGGGAAAAGGACGCGGCGCTGGCGGAGCGCGATGCGGCCAACCGTGAGGCCGCCTTTGCGCGCGAGCAGGCGGCCGGCCTCGGCCGCGAGCTCGACGCTCTGCGCGCCGAACGAAGCCAGGTGCGCGGCCGTATCGAGAAGCTCCTCAGCCAGATCGACGCGCTCGGCGCCGGCTAGCGGGGCGCCGTGGACGACAAGCAGAGCGTTCAGGTCACCATCTTCCGCCAGAACTATACCCTGCGGACCGCGGGCAACGAGCGCGAGGTGCAGGAGCTGGCCGACAGCGTCGACGAGCTCATGAACGCCATCGCCGCCCGCTCCTCGGCTGCCGATCCGCTGCGCGTCGCCGTGCTCGCTTCGCTGCACCTCGCCGACCGCCTGCGGACGCTCGAAGGCGAGCTGAACGAACTAAAGAAGCGGGTAGGCGAGAAGAGCGAGCAGTTCCGGTTGCTGCTGGACGAGGCCCTCGGACGCTAAGCCGGCTCCGGCGACGGGCGGCGGCCGCGTGAGAGAATAGGTTGCGGTGCCGGTTCGGATACAGATCCCGCGAAGAGCCCGTTGGGCCCGTATGCTGGTCAGCCCGGCGGGGCCGAATCGCCATCGGCGTTTGCGCCGGCCTGACGCTGGTTCTGCTGATCTCCTTCGTCTTCTACTACGTCCGCTATTCCCGCCTGATCGACCGCAAGCTGCGGCAGGGTCCCTTCCAGAGCACCGTCCATGGTGTTCGCCGCGCCGCGGGCGGTCTCGGTGGGCGACCAGATCGGCCCCCAGGAAATCGTCGCCCAGTTGCACCGCAGCGGCTACGGCGGAAACCAGCGGCAACCGGATGGGCTGGTATCACCGCGGCGCGGACGGAGGCATCGAGATCTACCCGGGGCCGGACTCGTATTTCGACGACGAGGCCGGCGGTGATCAAGTTCGCCGGCGGCCGGGTCTCCCAGATCATCTCGCTGCGCGGACAACACCGAGCGCATCCAGTACCTGCTGGAGCCGGAGCTGATCACCAACCTCTCGACCGCAACCGGGAGAAGCGCCGGCTGGTGAAGTTCGCCGACATCCCCAAGGTGCTGGTCGACGCGGTGGTGTCGGCCGAGGACAAGCGCTTCTTCCAGCACGCCGGCTTCGATCCGCTGCGCATCATCAAGGCGGCCTACGTCGATCTGCGGGAGGGCCGCAAGGCGCAGGGCGCCTCCACGCTGAGCATGCAGCTCGCCCGCATGTTCTGGCTCGACCAGCAGAAGACCTGGCGCCGCAAGGCCGCCGAGGTGCTGATCACGCTGCAGCTGGAGCAGAAGCTCTCCAAGGAGCAGATCTTCGAGTACTACGCCAACCAGGTGCCGCCTGGGCCGCCGCGGCAGCTTCGCCATCCACGGCTTCGGCGAGGCGGCGCGGGCCTATTTCGGCAAGGACATCAGCCAGCTGACCCTGGCCGGAGGCGGCCACGCTGGCCGGCCTGATCCAGCAGCCCAGCTTCCGCAACCCGTACCGGCACCCGGACCGGGCGCGCGAGCGCCGCAACGTCGTGCTGTCCGCTGATGCGCGACAACGGCTACATCACCGAGCCGCGAGTACCAGGCCGGCCTGCGCCGAACCGCTCAAGCTGACGGCCGGCCGAGATGGAATCGACCGAGGCGCCCTATTTCGTCGACCTGGTCAACGACGAGCTGCAGAGCGAGTTCCGGCGACTACGATTTCCAGAACAGCACCTACCGCGTGTACACCACCCTGGACCTGAACCTGCAGCGCGCGGCCGCGCGAGGCGGTGCGCATGGGCATGCAGGAGGTGGACCAGCGCTGAGCCACCGCCGCTGGCCGAAAGGGCGAGAAGCCGCCGCAGGCGCAGTGCGCGCTGGTGGCGCTCGATCCCGAAACCGGCGAGGTCAAGGCGCTCATCGGCGGCCGCGACTACGGCGTGAGCCAGTTGAACCGGGCGCTCGCCAAACGCCAGCCGGGTTCGGCTTTCAAGCCGTTCGTTTACGCCGCGGCCTTGAGCACGGCGCTGGCGGGCGGCGCGCCGCTCATCACGCCGGTGACCACGGTGGACTGGACGAGCCGACCACGTTCTGGTTCGACAACAAGCCCTACGAGCCCGCCAACTTCAAGCACGAAGTACCACGGCGAGGTGACGCTGCGCGAGGCGCTGGCCAAGTCGCTGAACGTGCCCGCGGTCAAGCTGGCCGAGATGATCGGCTACGACAACGTGGTGGAAGCTGGCCAAGCAGGCCGGCATGAATCTGCAACATTCAGCGCCACGCCCGCCGTCGCGCTGGGCGCCTACGAGGTGACGCCGCATCGAGATGGCCGGCGCCTACACGATCTTTGCCGACCAGGGCGTCTACGTCAAGCCGAATTGGGTGAGCCTGATTCGCGACCGCCAGGGCAACGTCGCTCTTCATCCGCACACGCCGGACAAACGCGAGGTGCTGGATCCGCGCGTGGCGTACATGATGGTGAGCCTGATGCGAGGAGGTGCTGCGCAGCGGAACCGGCGCTGGCGTTCGCTCGCGCGGTTTCAAGCTGCCCGCCGCGGGCAAGACCGGGACCTCGCACGACGGCTGGTTCGCCGGCTTCACTTCGCGGCTGATCTGCGTGGTGTGGGTCGGCTTCGACGACAACCGCGAACTGGGTCTGGAGGGCGCCCACTCGGCGCTGCCGGTCTGGGCCGAGTTCATGAAGCGCGCCCACCAGTACCGCGAGTACCGCAACGTGCACGACTTTCGAGGCGCCCGACGGCATCGTAACCGTGTCGAGGTCGACCCGGACACCGGGCAACTGGCCACGCCCTCGTGTCCAACTCCGCGCTGCGGAGGTCTTCATGTCGGGCACCCAGCCGGTGGAGAGCTGCCGCCTGCACGGCGGCGCCGGCGGTACCAGAGTGGCCTCCTGGGAGACCGCCCCTTCATCCTTGCCTGCCACCGCCGGCGACGGGACCACGAGCCCGACCGGTGGCGCGCCGGCAAAACCCAGGGCCGGTTCGCGCGCCCGGGGTGAAGGGCCCCCACCCGCCTCGTCCTCCGCGCAGGCCCCGCAGCAGGCCAAGAAAGAGGCGCCAAAAGAAGGGCTTCTTCAGCAGGATCCTGGGTGCGCTCAAGTAGGCGAAGGCCCCCGGGCAATCTGAAGCATGCCCTAGCTCGCTTCCCTCCAATTTGGGCCGCCGGGCCGGGCCAACCTGTGCTTAAATGTGTGTAGCTTGTACCCGGGAACGGGTTGCTTGCGTCATAGGGGTCGGTTACCGACTTAATGCTGCAAGTTGCAGGAGGTTCATATGTTCACGAGATTCCTTCTCGCCGCCCTCGTTCCGGTTCTTGCCTTCGCTCTCGATCCCCAGTCCGAAAAGTCACAGGTTCTGGAACCCGGTACGGCCGTGGCCGCGCATGAGAACACTCCTCCGGCCGGCGCCAGGCCTACCCTCACTTCCGAAGAGCGGGGCGACATCTTTATGGCCCGCAAGATGTACCGCGAAGCCATCGACCAGTATCGCCAGGCGCCGGAAACGGCCCCCATTCTGAACAAGATCGCCATCGCCTACAACCAGACCATCGATCTGAGGGCGGCTCAACGCTACTACGAGCGCTCCATCAAGCGGGACCCGAAGTACTCGGAGGCGGTGAACAACCTGGGCACCGTCTTCTATGCCGAGAAGCGGTACAGCCGCGCCCTGCGGCAGTACGAGAAGGCGATGAAGCTCAACCCGACTTCGGCGTCCATGTACAGCAACATCGGCACGGCGCACTTCGCAAGAAGGAATACAAGGAGGCGTTCGAGGCCTATCAGCAGGCCGTGAAGCTCGATCCCGGAGTGTTCGAGCACCACGACTCCTATGGCGTCCTCTTGCAGGAGAGCACGATCGGCGAGAAGGCGCGATTCCACTACTACCTGGCCAAGACGTACGCCCAGGCGGGCATGATCGACGAGGCCGTGCAGTGCATCCGCAAGTCGCTCGAAGAAGGCTTCAAAGAGCGCAACAAGTTCATCGAGGATCCGGAGTTCGCGGTGCTCCAGGACAACGCGGAATTCAAGGCCTTGATGGCGCAAGAACCTCGTGCGTTGTGAGACGCTAGGGCTTGCGCTGATAGCCTCGGTCCTTGCGGTCTCGTGCTCCCGCGAGGACCGGGGCGCTCAGAGAGTGGCGATCCTGCCGTTTGAGAACCTGGCGGCGCCCGATCTGGATTGGATGCGCCGCGGCTTCGCCGAAGCGGTCCGGCTCCAGTTGGCGGGCGCCCCGCACGTCGAACCCGTCCCGATTTCCTCTTTACGCGATGCGCCCGCGGCAGGCGCGTCCCAGGTCTTACAGGGGCGTTTCTTCCTGCGCGGCGACCGCTTGGAGGTGGAGGCGGTCCTCGAGGATTCCGTCCGGGTGCGACACCTGGGGACGATCCGCGCCAGCGGTCCCGCCGCGGAGTTGCTGTCGCTGGCACAGTCCCTGGCTCGCCAGATCGAACCCGGCGCCCGCCCTCTTCCAACCACCAGCCCGCCGGCGTTTGAGGCCTATATCGCCGCCCTCGAAGCCAGGGACCCGGCGGCGGCCGACGCCGGTTTCGACCGCGCCCTGGGCGCCGACCCGGGCTTTGGCGTCGCCTATCTCGCCTGGATTCAGGCGCTCCTGGCGCGGGGCGACGCCGCGCGAGCGGCCCGTGTGCTGTCTGCCGCAAGGCAGCAGGCCGGCAGTTTTCAAACCATCGAACGGGCGCGGCTCGACCTCGCCGCCGCCATGCTCACCGGCGACCGCGCCGGGGAGCGCCGGGCGCTCGTCGCGCTCGCCGCCGCCGATCCAGCCGACGCCTCCATCTACCGCCGGTTGAGCGATCTGGACGCGGCCGCGCACTCCTACCGGGATGCAGCGGAGTTCTGCCGGGAAGCTTTCGAGCGCCAGCCGGCCGAGGTTCTGCTCCTCAACCAACTCGGTTACCTGCGCGCCTGGGCGGGAGACATGGAGGGCGCCGTCGAGGCGATCGAGCGATACCGCGGCCTGCGGCCGGCCGAGGCCAACCCCATCGACTCGCTGGGCGACGTCTACTATTGGTTCGGCCGCTTCGCCGAAGCCGAGCGGGCCTATCGCGAGGCCTATGCCAAAGACTCCTCGTTCGAGGGCGGCGCCGACCTGTACAAGACGGCATGGGCGCGGCTGATGCAGGACGACCGGAAGGGCGCCGACGCCTCTTTCGCGGAGTTTCTCCAGACCCGCAAAGCCGCGGGCGATTCGCTGATCGAGTATCGCCAGGCGCTGTGGGAACGCCTGACCGGACGGCGCGGGGAGGCAGTCGCGCGCATGGACGGGTTGGCTTCGGCGACGGCATCGGTCGAAGCATCGCTGTTCTACGCCCAGTTGGCGGTCTGGGCCGTCGAGGACCACGACCTTCCGCGGGCGCGCGAATGCGCGGCGAAGGCATCGGCTCCTCTGCCCGTGGTTCTACTCGCGCGCTTCCTGGCCCAGCCCCCGGCGACCCCCGGGGAGTGGAGCGCGCGGGCTGCTACTGCGTTTCCCGCGCCCCAGCAAGCGGGTCTCCGCCGGCTGGCGCTCGCCTACGCGTTGCTTTCGTCCCAGGAGTTTGCCGCGGCCATCGGGCCGCTCCAGGAGATCTACGATACGGCCCAGCCGTCGTCGCCGGACTGGCCGGCGGTGCCGCTGGCCTGGGCGCTCATCGAAACCAATCAGTACGAACGCGTGTCGCAACTGGTTAGCGGAAACCAGGCCCCAGCCCTGGCCGCGGATGGCCCCTTGCGGTCGCTGGTCTTCCCCAGGGCGCTCTATGTGCGCGCCCGCCTGGCCGCGAGGCAAGGCCGCGGCGACGAAGCCAAGGCGGAATTCAAGCTGTTCCAGAAGTACGGCGGAAGCGACAGAGCCGTGGTCTGGAATCCTTAGCCTGGGGCAGTGCGGCGCAAGCCGCAAACCAGGGACTGGCTCGAATTTCGCCGCTTTTGCGAAATGTCCCAAGGTTGGCCCCGCAGACTTCAGCGGCCTTCCACCCGGTCGTAGTTGTGTGTGTCGTTGGTGGTCCCCAGCGACGTGTTGTACAGACTCTCCAGGCCCAGCGCCGCGCGCAGATCTTCCTCGAACTGGTGCAGCGCCCGGAGCTGGCCCGCCAGCGCGGGAATCTGCCGCTCTCCCGAATCCCAGAACTTCTGGTAGCCCTCGTCGACCAACTGCGCGATGCGGTCGCCCATCAGCCGGCCGGCTCGCTCGACGCGCAGAGGGCTGCCTTCGACAATGATGGCCGCGCAACCGCGCGCCCGAACCTGTGTGCGGCCGTCCGGCTGCCGGACGGCTTCAAACCCGCCCTGGCGAAGGTCGCCGAGGCGCTCCTCGAAAGTGGGTTCGCTGGGCTGCTTTCTGCGGAAGAGCATGCTGCTTCGATTATAGAAGCCCCGCGATGATGCGGGCGGCGCCGGCGAGGTCGTCGGCGACATAGTCCGGTCCGGCTGCCGCGTTGGTTTCCACCCGGCGTCCATACCCGGTGCGGACGAGAATCGTGGTGGCCCCCACGCTGCGCCCGAGCTCGATATCCGCGGCTTTGTCGCCAATGACGAAGGAATCGGCAAGGCGGAATCCCAGTTCCCGCGCGGCCTGTTCGGCCAGCCCCGGCGCCGGCTTGCGGCACGCACAGCCTTCGTCCGGCGCGTGCGGGCACACGTAGATTCCGTCCAGCGAGACTCCGCCGGCGGCCAGCAGGCCCGCCAGCGCGCGGTGGATGCCGTCCACCGCCTCCGCGCTGAAATAGCCACGGCCAATTCCGGATTGGTTGGTCAGCACGACCAGCCCCAGGCCGAGCTCGCGCAATGCGCGCAGGCCCGGCAGCGTATTCGGAAGCAGTTCGAGATCCCCGGCCGAGCTCAAGTACTCCTTCTCGACGTTGATGGTGCCGTCGCGGTCGAGCAGCACGAATCGCCTGGGGGCCATGCTCAGACAATCATATCGGGAAAGCTCCGCTGAAGCCGAATCCAGGCGGCGCGCGTCTACAATGACGTTATGATGCGTCCCATCCTGGCACTGCTTCTGGTGGTAGGGGCGAGCGGCGCGGCCGGCGCGCAGAAGGGGCATCCGCCCCCACCGGCGGCGCCCTCCGCCTGGCCGCTTGAATCCATCCGGATCGAGGGCCTGCACGACTACACGCGCGACCAGGTGCTCGCCGTCCTGAATCTCAAAGTAGGCCAGATGGCCGCGGCCGCGGACTTCAAGGCTGCGCGGGACCGTCTGGAACAAACCGGCGCCTTCTCCAGCACCGCGTTCCGTTACGGGCCTGCGCCCGGCGGCAAGGGCTACGTCGTGACCTTCGAGATCTCCGAGGTCGAGCCGAAATTCGCCATCGGGTTCGAGGACCTGTCCGTACCCCCCGAGGAGTTGCGCGCGGCGCTGGCTCGAAGCGATCCGTTCTTCGGGCTGCGGATCCCCGCCACCGAGCCTCTTCTGGCGCGGTATTCGAAGATCGTCCAAGAGGTCCTGACGTCCAAGGGCTCGACCGTGACGGTCGCCGGAAGGTTGATCCCGGGGGACTCGGGAGTCCTGGAGGTCGTCTTCGAGCCGGCATCGCGCCCACGGGTGGCGAGGGTTCGGTTCAGCGGCAATTCCGTGGTCCCTTCCACGGCGCTTGAGAACGCGATGAACTCGGTGGCGGTGGGTATGCCGTACCGCGAAGCGCGTTTCCGGCAGGTGCTCGACACGCAGGTCCGGCCGCTCTACGACGTACGCGGGCGGGTGCGCGTGGCCTTCCCGGAGATCCAGACCGAGCAGGAAAAGGACGTCAAGGGCCTGGTGGTCGCCGTAAAGGTGGATGAAGGCCCCGTCTATTCCCTCGGCTCGGTCCAGATGGTGGGCGCTTCCCTGCCCCGGGCTGACTTGGAGAAGATTGCCAACTTCAAGGCGGGCGACGTCTTCAACCAGGACGCGGTTGAGGCCGTGGTAGCCAAGATCGAGCAGCGTCAGAAGCGCGACGGCCGCCTGCACGTCCTTTCCCAGGTGGAGCGGCGCATCGACGATCCGGCCAGAAAAGTGGATCTGATCATCCACGTGACTCCGGGCCCGCAGTATACCCTGGGCACTTTGACCATCGAGGGCCTGGATATCCTTACCGAGCCGGCCATCCGCAAGATGTGGGCGATCAAGCCGGGTGAGCCCTTTAACGCCGAATACCCGCAGCACTTCCTGGACTCGGTGCGGGAGGATGGGGTGCTCGACAACCTGGGCGAGACCCGCGCGCTGGTGAAGGCCGACGACCAAAAATGGACCGTCGACGTGACGCTGGTCTTCCAGGGCGCGCCCCCCAAGCCCGAGAAGCCCCGCCCCCAGCGCGGCGACCCCGGCGATCCGGGCCGCGCGTGACCACGGCGCAGGTTTCGCCGCGCTCTCCGCTCCTGCTATCGTGAAGAGTCTGTGTCGCAGTCACCGCTGAACATTCGTCTGGAGAAGTACGAAGGGCCGCTGGATCTCCTCCTGGACCTGATCCGCAAGCAGCAGATCGACATCTGGGATATCCCTATCGCCAGGATCACCGCCCAGTACCTCGAGTACCTGGACCGTGCCGCCGCCCTGGACATGGAGCTGAGCTCGGAGTTCATCTTCATGGCCGCGACGCTCATCCACATCAAGTCGCGCCTGCTGCTCCCCCGGGACCCGGAGCTGGAGAAGCTGGCGCCCGAGGACGACCCGCGGCGTGAACTGGTCGAGCGCCTCATCGAGCACGAGCGCTACAAGAACGCGGCCGAGATGCTCCAGCAGAAGCGGATGATCGAGGAGAACGTCTGGTCGCCGGCCCAGATCCGCCAGTTCCTCTCGGATCAGGACGAACCGGAGCTGGCCGTTTCCCTCATCGACCTGGTCAAGACCTTCGAGCAGGTGCTGGGCCGCGCCAAAACCCGCCCCGTGTTCCAGGTCAACCACGACGACGTCAGCGTGCCCGACATGGTCGTGTACCTGACGGCGCTGCTCAAGGGCAAGCCGCGGGGAGACAAGGTCGGGGTGGCCGGCTTGTTCGAGCAGCAGCGCAGCCGGCGCGCGATGATCTGCCTGTT
Organism: Bryobacterales bacterium; assembly: GCA_963710565.1. Taxonomy (GTDB): domain Bacteria; phylum Acidobacteriota; class Terriglobia; order Bryobacterales; family Bryobacteraceae; genus DASWZN01. Next base: position 106,623 of record CAVQAN010000008.1, read on the forward strand.
CCTCGCTATGCTGGAAATGGTCAAGATGCAGGCCATCGTGCTGGTGCAGAAGGACGCCTTCGGAGAAATCGCGCTACGCGCGCACCAGCGGTTCGACGAGGTTTTCGCCTCCGACGACGCGCTGACGAACATCGAAAAGGACTATCAGTAGGACAGGATGGAGATAGAGGACCGGAAGCAGGAAACGGAAGAGAGCGGTCCGGAGACCGCCGTTGCCGAGCAGTTGACGCTGGCTGCCCCGGCCGATGAAACCGCCCTCAGGGCCGCCATCGAAGCCATCGTCTACGTGTGCGAGGAGCCCGCCACGGCGGCCCAGATCGGGAATGCGCTCCAGCAGCCGCAGGAGCGCGTCGAAGCCCTGCTGGCGGAGCTGGCGGCCGAGTACGCCGCGCCGGCGCACGGCCTGATGGTGCGCGAGGTCGCGGGCGGCTACAAGATGGCCACCAAAGCCGAGCACCACGAAGCCGTGCGCGCCTTCGCCAAGAGCCTGAAGGCGCCCTTGAAGCTGTCGCTCGCCGCCCTCGAGACGCTGGCGACCATCGCCTACAAGCAGCCGGTTACGGCCCCCGAGATCATGGAGATTCGTGGCGTCCAGGGCGCCGGCGTGCTCAAGACGCTGCTCGACCGCAAACTCATCCAGACCGCGGGACGCAAGAACGTGGTGGGCCGGCCGATTCTCTACAAGACCTCCAAGGAGTTCCTGCTGCAGTTCGGCCTGAAGGACCTGAGCGAGCTGCCGACGCTGAAGGAGTTCGAGGAGTTGAGGCGCCTGGCGGCCGGCGACGAGCCGGAGAACCCGGAGCCCGAGGCGGCCAGGCCGGCGGCGGAAGAGACCGCCGCGCCGGAACCCGAGGAGCCAGCGGCCGCGCACCCGGATCTCGACGCCGCTCCCCCGGAGTGGAAGACTGCGGAGCCGGAGGCCGCGGGCGAGGAGCTTGCGGCTGCGCAAACGGAAGCCGCACTCCCGGGACCTGAGACGGCGCCTCCGAAACCGGGGACCGCGGGCGAGGAGCTTGGGGCTGCCGCGCCCCCCGAGCCGGAGAACGCGTCCCCGGAGCCCGAGGCGGCGCCCCGGCGAACGGAGGGTGAGCATGCCTGAGGAGCGCCTGCAGAAGATTCTCGCGCGCGCCGGAGTAGCGAGCCGCCGCAAGGCCGAAGAGCTGATCGTCGAGGGCCGCGTGACCGTCAACGGTCAGGTTATGGCCGAGTTGGGCACCAAGGCCGACATCGAGCACGACCACATCAAGGTCGACGGCAAAGCCATCCGTCAGCCCGGCCACACCGTCTGCGTGGCGCTGAACAAGCCCAAGGGCGTGATGACGACGGTATCGGACCCGGAGGGGCGGCCCACCGTCATGCAGTTCGTCAACATCAAGGAGCGCGTGTTTCCCGTGGGGCGCCTGGACTACGCCAGCGAGGGCCTGCTGCTGCTGACCAACGACGGCGAGCTGGCCAACGCCATCATGTCCGCGTCCCGGCACGTTCCCAAGACCTACCTGGTCAAGGTCAACGGGCTGCTCACTCCGCAGCAGGAGAAGGAATTCCGCGAAGGCGTGCCGCTGCATGGGAGGCGCACCGCTCCGGCCGGCCTTCGGCTGGTCCGGAAAGCCGAGAATCCGTGGTACGAGGTGCGCCTGATCGAGGGACGCCACCACCAGATCCGGGAGATGTTCAAGTCTTTCGGCCGGCTGGTCGAGAAGCTGAGGCGGGTCAAGATCGGCTTCGTGGAACTGGGCGCCCTGAAGCCCGGCTACTACCGCCAGCTCACGGCGATCGAGATCGAGCGCCTGCGCAAGGGGTTGGGACTGGGATGACGATTGCGGAACTGCTGAGCAGCGCCAGGACGATCGCCGTGATCGGCCTCTCGGGCCGCCGCGCGCGGCCCAGCTACGGCGTCTCCGAGTACATGCAAAGCGCCGGGTATCGCATCATTCCGGTGAATCCGCAGGAAAGCGAAGTGCTCGGCGAGAAGGCCTACCCGGATCTGGACTCCGTGCCCGTCCCAGTCGACATCGTGGACATCTTCCGCCGCCCGGAGTACGTGCCGGAGATCGTCGAGGCTGCTATCCGCACCGGGGCCAAGGCGGTGTGGATGCAGGAAGGCGTGGTCCACGAAGAGGGGGCCGAGCGCGCCCGAGCCGCGGGACTCACGGTGGTGATGGACCGCTGCATCCTGAAAGAACACCGCAGAATGAAGCTGTGCTGAGGGCTCGCGTGGAGCCGCCGCGCGCCGCTCAGTGGCCGCCGCTGAATTGGAACCACCCGACATTGCCCAGACTCGTCGTCCCGCCGGCCGGGGCTTTGAACACCATGTACAGATCGTGAACCCCGACCGCGCTCGCGGACGCGGCGCCCTGCGCCGTCTGCCATACCTGCCAGTTGCCGGTCGCCGGGATGGTCACCGAGCCGGCCAGAGGGCCGCTCGCGCTGTCGAGATGAAACTCCAGGGCGCCGCCGCAGTTCCCATCGCAGGCAATGCGCGCCGAAACCACGCTGAATCCGCTGCCGAAATCGACGTTCTTGTAGAGTGCGTGCGCGCCGCCGGTCGAATATCCCATGTCGTAGCCGCCGCCGCTGTCGCTCGAAGGCTCGGTCTGGATTCCGGCGCTGTCGTTGTAGCTTGACGCCTCAATCTGCGTCCCGGCGCTCACCGTGTAGCCACCGTACTGGAGACCGCTCCAGGTGAACGTCGCCCCGCTCAACGCGGCCAGCGTGTAGGGGAACGAGTAACTTCCCCATTGCACCTGGAAGGTCTGGCTGGCCCCCGTGTCGTTGAAAACCACCAGCGCCTTCGAATGATCGGGATTGACAAACGCCGCGGTCACGATCCCCGCGCCGTTGCTCGAGTAAATGCGAGTCGCGCCCGGCAGCACGAACCGGCTGAAGTGCCCCAGCGTGTAGTAATCGACAAAGTAAGTGATCGCGCCCGACTGGCTGTTCACGGTCACCAGCGGGCTGCACGTGTTGCATCCCCCGGTATTCGGTCCCCGGTTCTCGTTCAGCGCCAAACTCCACTTGACGTACGCCTTGCCGTAGTTCCGCATGACGTGCGTGATCTCCTCGAAGTCATTCTTCACCTGGTCGGCGATCCAGGTGCCGCCCGAGTGCTCGGTCTGCCAGTTGCCCTTGGTGGGGAACGCGTTCTGAAGCGTGCTCTGGGCTCCGGGCGGTCCGCCGTAGCCGTGCCAGGCCGTGCCGGCCACCTGGACGGAAGCCAGGACGGTGGGATCCGCGAGCACGGTCAGAGGATAGCTCGGGGTGTCCCAATTGTGGTCGTAGACCAGCACTTTGGACGCGACGCCGGACGATATGAATGCCGGCAGCACATAGTCGCGCAGGACCGCGGTTTGCGTCGGCGCGTCCATCGACATGCCGGGATAGTTGGTGGGCACGTACAGCGGCTCGTTCTGTAGCGAGACGTAGTCGATGGGAATGCCCGCCGCCGAGTACGCCTGGACGAACTTGACGAAGTAATTCGCGAAGGGTGTGTACATCGAGGGCAGCAACGAGCCGCCGATCATCGAGCCCGAAGTCTTCATCCAACCGGGCGGGCTCCAGGGATTCGCCATCAGCTTCATCGCCGGATTGAGCGCCTTGGCCTGCACGATCAGCGGAATGATGTAGTCCTGGTCGTGGGCGACGGAGAAGTGGGCGAGAGCAGGATCGGTCTGGCCCGCCGGCAGGTCGTCGTAGGAATAGTCGTTGCGCGCGATGTCGGAGGCGCCCATCGGAATGCGCATGAAGCTCACGCCGATCCCGCCGTTGTTCCGCGTGAACAGGTTGTTCAGGGCGCCGGGAAGGGCCGCCGGCTGGGCAACCTTCTCGAGTAGCCATGCTGCCGAGTCGGTGAACGCCGCGCCAAAGCCCTCCACTTCCTGATACTGCTGGCTCTCGTCCACGTAGATCACGTTGCCGCCGCCGCTTCCGGTCTGAAAGTTGACGGGGGGCTGCGCCGCCATGAGCTGAGTCTGGTCATCGGTGGTCAAAACCACCGCGACCGCTGGACCAACCGGTGGGGGAGTCGGTGTCGGCGTCGGTGTAGGCGTGGGTGTTGGCGTCGGAGTCGGAGTTGGCGTGGGGGTGGGCGTCGGAGTCGGCGTCGGCGTAGGCGCAGGCGCGAAATACCCGTTCACATCCAGAATCACCTGTGTCTGCCCCAGCGCAAACAGGCTGATGGCCCCGTTGGTCCCCGCCGGCACGATCGCCGCGTTCGCCACCACTGTCCCATCCCACGAGTTCAAAGTCGAAACCAGCGGCGCCGCCGAGCCCGTCGGCCACGCCAGCAGGTAGTACAACGGCCCCTCCGGCACCACCGTCACGTTCAGCGAATACGCCGCCGCCGTGGCCGGAATCGAGCACGGACTAGCCACCACCGGGAACGAGCGCTCCACGCCGCTCGCCAGGACCGGCCCCCCGAACGCGCCCGCCGGCCCGCGCGTGTCCGCCACCCGGCACGGCGCCACCGGGTAGAACGACAGCGCGCCCGCGTTCCCCGGCGCCCCGAAATAGCCGTCGATGTCCAGCACCACGTCCGTCGGATCCGTCACGAAAACCGAGATCGCCCCGTTCGTCCCCGCCGGAACCAGCGCCGCGTTCGCCACCACCTTGCCGTGCCAGGAATTCAGCGTCGAAACGTTGGGCATCGCCTGCCCCGCCGGCCAGGCCGTCAGGAAGGCCAGAAACCCCTCCGGAACCGCCGTCACGTTCATCGAGTACGCGCTGGCGCCCGAAGGGATGCCGCAGGCGCTCGCCGGCACCCCAAAGTCGCGGCTCTGGCCGGCCGTCATCGATGGCCCGCCGAACGGACCCGCCGCGACGCGCGTGTCGGCCACCCGGCAGGGTTGGGCGGGATAGAAAGACAGCGCACCGGCCACCGAAGCCGAGTCGAAGTAGCCGTTGATATCCAAGATGACGTCGGTGGTGTTGCTGGCGTAGACGCTCACGGCGCCAGCGGTCCCCGCCGGCACAATGGCCGCGTTGGCCACCACCTCGCCCTGCCACGAGTTCAGCGTGGAAGCCACCGGCTGGGGCTGCCCGCTGGGCCACAGGGTGAGGAAGGACAGCGGGCCTTGCGGCACCACGGTGACGTTGAACCAATAGGCCTGGGCGGTGCTGGGAATGCCGCAGCCGCTCTGGGGGATGACAAAGGAGCGCCAGGAAGCGCCCGCAATCGACGGCCCGCCGAAGGGTCCTGCGGGACCCCGCGTATCGGCGAGGCGGCACGGGGTTACCGGAAGGAAACGAAGCCCGGCCCCGGACTGCTGTGCCTGGACGGTCGAGGCGGTGGGCAGCGCCAGCACCAACAACCCCGCCAGCGCCGCGGCGGAAATCCACAACCAGGGCGCGCTCGCAACGTTTCTGCGCATCGCGGACTATTGTATCGCTCTATTTGTACTTCTCCCATGCGAGCTGGTCGCCCGCCAGCGTGCCCGTCTCCGCCGCCGTCCCGGCGGGCAACTCCAAAACGGAGTGGGCGCGCAGGCAAAGCGAGATGCGGCGGCGGGGCATGCTGGCACGGACTTTGAGCACCTTGCGGTCGCCGCTCAGGAACAGCGCATCGAAGGGAAACTTCATTCCGAAGGAGTGAATCCCCTCGCAGGGCGCGATCAGCAGGCCCTCGCCGCGCTCGAGCGACTGGCGCTCGAGCAGACCGGTGCGCCGCGTGGCGGACGTGTCGGCGAGATCCGCGGCGTCCGCCAGCACCGTTCCGCGCGTGACGTTTCGGATGCGGAGTTTCACTCCCGACGGTATAGCACAGTGGCGCAGGCTGCGTGGGACGGGGCCTGTTCCAGCCCCGGAAGCGGCGAAACCCGACCATTTCCGGTCGCCAACTCCTTTGAAAACTCCGCGCCGCGCGGACTCGCTATACTCGCCTCATGAGACGTCGCGATTTCCTCGGAGCTGGGATGCTGGCGGGAGTGGGGTGGCCCCTGGCGGCTGCGCCGCGCCGGGCCAGCGACGTCGTCGCGCTCGGACCTGACCGGATCAGGCTGTCGCGAATGGCGATGGGTACGGGCACAAACGGAATCGACCACAGCTCCAACCAGACCCGGCAACTGGGTGTTCAGGGCCTGGCCGACCTGCTGCACTACGGCTATGACCAGGGGCTGACGTTCTGGGATTCCGCGGACCAGTACGGCAGTCACCCTCACCTCAAAGCGGCCCTGGGACAGGTGCCGCGCGAGAAGGTCGCGATTCTGACCAAGACGCACGCGACAACGGCGGCCGAGATGCGCGCCGACCTGGACCGCTTCCGGCGCGAGATCGGGACCGATTATCTGGACATCGTGCTGCTGCACTGCATGATGGACGACGACTGGCCGCAGCGCCGCAAGGGCGCCATGGACGTGCTCGAAGAGGCGCGCGACAGGAAGATCGTCCGCACGCACGGCGTCTCCTGCCATACCCTGGGAGCGCTCAAGACCGCGGCCCGCACGCCCTGGGTGCACGTCGACCTGGCGCGCATCAACCCCGCCGGCGTCGCCATGGACGCCGACCCGCAGACCGTCCTGGAGGTTTTGCGCCGGATGAAAGCCGCCGGCAAGGGCATCATCGGCATGAAGGTCCTCGGCGCCGGCGAGCTGCGCGGGAGGCTGGACGAGATGCTGCGCTACGCCCAGTCGCTCGACTGCGTGGACTGCTTCACCATCGGCTGCGAAAACCGCGACGAGTTGAACGGCGTGCTCCGGCGCCTGGCGTGATGCTGCGGCGAGCGCCGCAGGCTGGAGTGCGGGCGCCGCGGCTTAAGTGTATCTTCGTAGTGTGAAGCTTCGATTGCCGCCGTGGGCTATGCTGCTGCTGCTGGCCGCGGTTTGTACCGCCATCGTCGCCGGCGTCGCGCTCTACAAGGCTCGCTCCACCTCGCCGGCCGCGCTCCTCAGACGCCTGCCCTCGGACAACGCCGTGATCGTCTCCATCGATTTCGGGGCGCTTCGGCGGGCCGGGATCCTGGGCGTGCTGGGCGGATCGAAGATGACCCAGGAACCGGAATACCGGGCGTTCGTCGCCGAGACCGGCTTCGACTACATAAGCGATCTGGATAGCGCCCTGATCTCGTTCCACAGCTCCGGCACGTACTTTCTCCTGCGGGGCCGCTTCGACTGGAGAGCGCTCTCGGAATACGCCGCGCGCCAGCAGGGTGGCTGCCACAATTCGTTTTGCCGGGCCACTGGCAGCGCGCCGGACCGGCAGATTTCCTTTTTTCCGCTGCGCCGGGACCTGATGGCGCTCGCGGTTAGCGGAGACGAGTCGGCGGCCCTGGCCCTCCAAGTCCTGAGGCAGGCCCGCGGCACGGAGATGCCCGGAGATCCGGTGTGGTCGCTGATCCCGATTGCCGTGCTCAAGCAGAACGGCAGCCTGCCCCCTGCCGCGCAGATATTCGTGCGGGCTCTGGACGGCGCGCAGAGCGTGCTCGTTGCAGCCGGCCCGGAGGGCAAGCGTGTCGCGATCCGCCTGGAGGCCACTTGCAGCAACGCGGCCGAGGCCGCCGCCCTGGTCACGCGGCTCAGGGACATCACAGCGCACTTGAGGGATGCGGTGGCGACACCCGACCCGAGGGATCTGGGCGGGGTCCTCGCCGCCGGCGTGTTCGAGCAGAAGAACAGCCTGGTTCTGGGGCGCTGGCCGGTGGAACGCGAGTTCCTGGAATCGCTTGCCGGGGGCGCGCTCTGAGCGGACTACTCTGCTACGGAAACATGGTTATGGACATCCTGGTCCAGCCGGTGGACCGCATCGTGTGGAACACCACGACCTGGGTCGAAGCCGTCGAGCAGCGCCTGGGCGGAAACGGGGCCAGCACCTCGTACGCGGCGGCCGTTTGCGGAATGGCGGTACGCCTGGTGAGCGTAGCGGGACGGGATGCATTCGGCGACCGGCTGCTCACAGAGCTGGCCCTCGCCGGCGTCGATGTCTCCTGCGTGCTTCGCCCGGACGGCCCGACAGCCACTACTGTGGCTCTGGTGAATTCCGCCGGCGACCGCCTCTTTCTCCACCGCATCGGCGCGGGGGCGGAGGCGTTCGACCCACCCGAACCCGGCGCCGCGCCCGGCGACGGCATGTCGCGGCTCCACCTGGCGAATCTGTTTGCTCTGCCCGGCTTGCGGAGGCGCGCGGGCGAGATCCTGCGCCGTGCGCACAAGGCCGGCCTGGCCACTTCCGTCGATACGGGTTGGGACTCGCTCGGCCGCTGGTTCGAAGACCTGACGCCGTGCCTTCCGTGGACGGATCTCCTGTTCGTTAACCGCGACGAAGCGCAACGCCTGAGCGGCGTGCCGGACGCCGCCGAGGCGGCCCGCCGGCTGCGTACAGCCGGGGCGCAGACGGTGGTGGTGAAGTTGGGCTCGCAGGGCTGCGCGGTCTTCGACGCAACGGGAGAAGCTCGAGTCGCCGCGTTTTCGGTTCCGGCCATTGACACGACCGGCGCGGGCGACTGCTTTGCGGGTGCGTTCCTGGCCGCTCTCGATCGCGGCCTGGCCATGGCGGAAGCGGCGCGCTTCGCCAACGCAGCCGCCGCCCTGTCCGTCCAGCGGCTTGGCGCAACGGCCGGACTCCGGTCCTGGGACGAGACACGAGCCTGGATGGAAACCGCGCCGGTCCGGCCGTGCCCCGCTTTCTGATGGCCCCGGTTCTGTCGGCCTTCGAAGAGCGAGTCCAGGCGCACTCACAGGGACCGAGGGGGTCCACCCCGCAGGGCCTGGAAACGGCGCGCTTTGGGCGTGCGTTATAAGAGTAGGGGGACACATGAAAGCCGTTCAGGTTGGGATCCTTATAGCGCTGCTCGTTTGCGCGGGCCTTCTGTTCAAGATGTACCAGGCGCGGCAGGGGGCCCCGGCGCCCGTTCCGGCGGCCCTCGCGGCGCCGGCCTTTACGACACCGCCGGCTCGCCGCAAACCGGCGCCCGCCCGTAGCGCGCCCAAGCCGCCAGAGGAAGTTGCGGAGAATCGGGCGCCGGCGCCCGAGCCGATGGCGCCCCCAGCGCCCCCGCCCATTCAGGCCGTCCCGGTCCCGGCGCCGGTCGAGCCGGCTCCCACGCCTCATCCGGCGGTATTACTCAATCCACCACCGGATGTGCAGACGGCGCCTCCCGAGCCGCGCCAGCCCCACAACGCCACGATTCCCACGGGCACTCTCATCACGGTCCGGCTGGCGGACGCGCTAAGCAGCGACAAGAATCACGCCGGAGACGCGTTCTCGGCCACCCTGGACCAGCCGCTGGTGATCGACGGTTTCGCGCTGGCCGAGCGCGGCGCGCACGTCGAGGGCAAGGTGATCGATACCGGGCAGGGCGGCAAGGACCTGGCCCTTCAACTCATAAAGCTCCACACTTCCGACGGCCAGGATGTGCCCATCGTCACGGAGCGATTCACGCGGGAAGGCGCGGCCGCGACGGGCCGCCAGAGCGGCGAGAAAGTCGCCGCCGGCGCCGTTCTGGGCGCGGTGATCGGAGCGATCGCCGGGGGCGGAAAGGGCGCCGCGATCGGCGCCGGCGCGGGCGGGGCCGCGGGCGGAGGCGTGGCGGCGGCCACCCACCGCAAGCCCGCCCAGCTCCCCGTCGAAACCCGGCTGACCTTCAGGCTCAGCCAGCCGGTCAAGCTCACCGAGCGCGTCGAATAGGCCAACCTATGCCCGACCAGCTCTGTCTCTCTCTCTGGGTGCGCGGCTTCGACGGGCAGACCATGCTCGGACGTTTCGGCGAGCTGTTGCGCCTGTTCCCGTTTTCGGCGCTGCGGCCCGGTATGGCGGCGCTCAGGATCTACGCCATCGAATTCGCGGAGCCCGCGCTGTCCGAGCAGATGTTCGCCGGGGACGTGGACGCGGAAACCGTGGTCGAGCTGGCCGCGGAGTTCCCGGAGCCGGATTGCGGTTACCTGGTCGAGGGCTGGTGGGACCTCTGGCGCTACGACGGCAACTGGCAGCTTTCTCCGTCCCCAGTCGTGCTCACCTGTTTCGGACCGCAGTTCGAGAACGACTTAGGCGACCACGTGCGGCTGGAGTTGGGTCCCGAGGAACGCTTCCTGCCGCTGGCGGGTGTGCCGGAGAGCGCGCGCAAGGCGCACTCGAATCTGCAAAGCATCGCCCGGCTGGCGCGCGAGATCGACCAGCGGCTGCCCATGGAGCGGCAGAGCCTCTGGTCGGAATCCGGAGAGGACTTCGTCGAGCGCGTGATGGAGCTGGCGGACGAGGCGGACTGAGGCTGGCCCCGCGCGGTCCGGCGCGGACCGTCGCAAATGTCGTCGGGTATCGGAACGAGCTGCAAACCGGGGACTGGCTCGAATTTCGCCGTTGTTGCGAAACTTCAACGCTGTCCCAGGGTTTGCCCTTGGATACGCTCGGGAGCTTAGTGCGGGGCGTCGCGCTCCGCCAAAAGGCGGGCGATGGCGCCGGCCAGCATACGGGGCGTGAAAGGCTTCTGCAAGAACGCCAACTGGCGTTGGTGGGCCGCCGGCAAGGTCGACATGTCGAAGGGATAGCCGCTGCAAATCAAAATGCAGGCGCGAGGGTTCAACTGCAGCATGCGCCCGAGCAACTCGGCGCCGGACATTTCGGGCAGGGTGATGTCGGCCAGGACGAGCGTGAAGGAAGCCGGGTCGCTCTCAAACCGCTGCCAGGCCTCCAAACCGCTGCGGCAGGCTACTACGGCGTAGCCGAGGCGGAGCAGGTACTGCTCCATGACAACCAGCAGCGACAGCTCGTCGTCGACCACCAGGATGCGCTCTTGCGTGCTCGGGGCCAAGTTCGTCACCACAGTCCAACGGGATACGCGCCCGGACTCCATGCCAGCCCGAAAGAAGCGTAGTAGCCCCTCCGGTCGAGGCTCGATCCAGTCACGGAATACCAGCGCCAGTCGAGCCGGCCGACCGACGAGAACCCTCTGGCGATGGTGTAGGTGAAACCGCCCCCAAGTCCGAAGCTGTGGTAGTTCCCCAGCGACTGTTGCTGTGCCAGGATCGAGTACTGAGAGTAACCGGCGCCGGCCTGGAGGCCCAGGCGTCGCAGGCCGGAGTAGGAGTAGGCCGTCCCCGCGCTCTGGTAGTTGGAGGTCGGATACAACCCGGTTCCCGCCACCACGCTCCGGTCGTAGCTCGTCACCCAGGACGAATGACGGAAAGAGCGGGTCAAGATAGCCGTTCCATACGGCATGTAGAAGACGTCGTTTTCCTTTTGGAAGACCACGCTATAGCCCAGAAGCTCCGCGTAGACCGGATCCAGTGTGACGGCCACGTCCCGGAGAGACGCGACACGCGAGAAGCCTCCGGTAGCGGCGAATTCCCAGTAGCGGCCCAGGCGCACTGAATAACCCGCGCCCGCCGAGTGCAAGTCCGTCGCGCCGAATTGGCCTTTGTAGGTGAAGCGGCCAAAGGAGTAATTAAAGGAGATCGTCTGATAGCGGTTTAACCGGTAGGCGGCGCTCGCGTTGGCGCCATACCCGTTCATGCCCAATGTTTCGGTGGCGTGCTGTCGGCTCACCATTCCAGTGCCGCCAATGCTGAACGACCAACGCGCAGTGGCCCGGTAGACCAGTTGGGCGCCGCTCACGGAAGCCAGGGTGGGCGTTTCCAGCAGGGCGTTCGACGTGAGGGCGCTGTACAGCGGGTTGTAGTATCCGCCGCCGCCGTAAAGGCCGGAGAGCGGCAGAGAGAAGATGCTCCGGACGCGCGCGAGATCCTCGTAAAGACTGAGGGACAGACGCGAGGTGAGTTGGCGCTGGAAGCCGAGATTCAAGCTGACGTCGAGACCGTTGCCGCCAGCGTAGTCGGCGTAGTTCCGGTAGTAGCCGTGGAAATCGACATCGAGGACCGTCCGTGGCCAGACGTGAGAGCCCGTGACGCCGAACATGCCCGTGACGCCGTAGCCGGCCCCGCCGTACTCGCTGTCGTAGATACCGGTTGTGCCGAGGAACGGGGTCAGGATCGCCGTATCGCCTTTGTGAAGCACGCTGGCACTGCCTCCGCGGCTCAGAATGGTCGGGCCGCCGTACTGGGACTGGGGCGGCTGGGCAGCCTCCCCCCCGCTCTGGTTCTGAGAGGCGCCGGCCGGCGCATCCTGGGCCCACGCCGGGACGCCCAACAACAAAAGCGTGGCAACGACAGCTAGTGCAGTGCGGCCCAAGCATCGTCGAGTATCGGAATGAGCCGCAGACCGGGGACGGGCTCGGATTTCGCCGCTCTTGCGAAATTCGTGCCTGTCCCAAGGTCTGCCCCGTAGCCGATCGCACGGGGCGCAGTTTGCGCCGCACTGCACTCGCTTCAAAGTGCCTTCCTTCCGCACAAGTCTCGCCCGCCAAGCGCTTCCGTGTCAACCAACTGGCGACCGGGCCACCACGCGGCGTCCGGGTCATTGTATCATTCCGTCTGATGAGATTTCTCACCGAATACCTGACGTTCAACACGCAAAAGCACCGCGAATACATCAACATCACCGGCCAGGTGGAGAGCGCACTGGCCAAGAGCGGCATCCGGGAGGGCATGATCCTGGTCTCCGCCATGCACATCACGGCCGGCGTCTGGGTGAACGACGCCGAGGACGGACTGCTGGCGGACATCGACGAGTGGCTCGAAAAGCTGGCGCCGTTCCGGCGCGATTACCGCCACCACCGCACCGGAGAGACCAACGGCGACTCGCACTTGAAGAGCCTGCTGGTGCATCACGAAGTGATCGTCCCCGTGACGGCGGGCCGGCTCGATTTTGGGCCCTGGCAGCAGATCTACTACGCGGAGTTCGACGGCCGGCGTCCCAAGCGCGTGATCGTCAAAGTGATGGGGGAGTGAGCGGAAGCGAAAGGAAACCGGCCGCCGGGGCATAGCGTCTGAGAGGCAAGCTCTATGAACAAGATCCTGTTGCGCGCCACGATTCTCGCGGCCGGAGCGCTGGCGGCGCCGGCCGCCGAACTGCCGGTTCGGGAAGTGATCCTGTACAAGAACGGCATCGGGTACTTCGTTCGCAGCGGAGAGATCCCGGCCGGTGCAGCGGCCCGGCTGGAGTTCAAAGCCGCCGAGATGAACGATGTGCTCAAGTCGCTGGTCATCTTCGACGAAGGCGGGAAGATTTCCGGCCTGCACTACGACTCGAGCGAGCCGCTGGCGGCGAAGCTGGCCGAGTTCCCGTTCCAGCTTGGCGACCACCAGCCGCTGAGCGCGCTGCTCGATCAGGTGAAGGGCGCCGGCGTCGAGCTGAAGACGGGACCGGAGACGGTGGCTGGTTCGATCGTAAGCGCGCGAGAGATCGCGCCCGGCGACAAGCAGCCGCAACGGGAAGAAGTAACCCTGCTGCTCGGCTCGGGCGAGGTGCGGACGGTGGACCTGGGCGGCGTGACAGCCATGCGCTTCAGCGACCCGGTGCTGCAGGCGCAGCTCGGCAAGTACCTGGCCGACGTGGCCGCCGGTCGCTCGAAGGAGAAGCGCAGCGTGACCGTGGATTGCTCCGGCGAGCGGGCGCGGAAGCTGACGGCAAGTTACGTGGTTCCGGCGCCGGTGTGGAAATCGAGCTACCGGCTGGCGTTCACGGAGGCGGCCGAACCGATGCTCGAAGGCTGGGCCATCATCGACAACACGACGGGGGAGGATTGGAGCAAGGTGCGGCTGGCGCTGGTATCGGGGCGGCCGGTGTCGTTCGTCAGCAATCTGTACGAGCCGCGGATGGTGGCGCGCCAGACGGCGGAGCTGCCGGAGGACGCGGCGGAGGCGCCGGAGCTGTACGGGGGGGCGATTGGCGTGCCGAGCGCCGGGGCGACGACGAGTGTGCAGTCGCTCACGGCTGCGTACGGAGCGGAGTTCGCCAAGGGACCACCGCCCGCCATGCCGGCCATGAAACCGATGGCCAAAATGGCGCGCCAAATCACGACGAGCAGCGACGGCGCCAATCTTCTCGATGTGGGTAGACCTGCCTCCAGCACGGTGGCCGCTCCGGCCGAAGCCGCCGAGCGCGGCGAGCTGTTCGAGTACCGTTTCGACACTCCGGTCACGGTGCGCAACGGCGAATCGGCCATGCTGCCCTTCCTCCAGCAGAGGGTCACGGCGCGCAAGCTGCTCGTTTTCAGCACCGCAGCTTCCGAGTTCCCGCGCAATGCCGCGGAGCTCACGAATAACACGGGCAAAACGCTCGACGGCGGGCCGGTTACCGTCTTCGACGGCAACACGTATGCGGGTGAGGCGCTGATGGAGACGTTCAAGGCCGGCGACAAGCGCCTGGTCAGCTACGCCATCGATCTCGGCACACGCGTGGCGACGAAGCTCGATTCTTCGAGCGACCTGGTGCGCGAGATCCACGTGCGCCGCGGCGTGTTCACGTGGCGGACGGCGGTGCGGGAGACGAAAACGTACACCATTCGCAATGTGGACGCGAAACCGAAGACGCTCATTGTCGAGCACGCCATCCGGCCGGGCTACAAGCTGATCGACAGCAAGCCCGCCGAGACGACGGCGTCCGCTTACCGCTTCGAGGTGAGGCTCGCACCGCAGGGGAGCGGGAAGCTGCCGGTGACCGAGGAGCAGTTGGTCAGCCAGACCGTGCAGTTGAGCAACGCTTCGCCCGACTTCCTGCTGCTCTACGTGCAGAACAAGGCGCTGGACGAGGCGGGGCGCAAGCAGCTCGAGCGCATCGCCGGCCAGAAGCGGACCATCGCGGGGAACGACGGCGACATACAGCGCACCGAAGAGCAGATCAACGAGCTGGTGCGGGACCAGGACCGCATCCGGCAGAACATCATGAGCCTGAACAGGGTGGGCGGCCAGCAGGACGCGGTGCAGAACTACGCGCGGCAACTGGTGGCGCAGGACGGGCAACTGGCTTCGCTACGCGAGCGGCAGGCGGGGCTCAAAGACAAGAAGGCGGCGCTCGCGGCCGAGCTGAACCAACTGATCGAGGCGATGGAGTTCTAGCCATGAACAGAGTCCTGTTGTGCGCCACCGTTCTTGCGGTTGGCGGGATGGCCGCCGAGCTGCCGGTTCGGGAAGTGATCCTGTACAAGAACGGCATCGGGTACTTCGTTCGCAGCGGAGAGATCCAGGCCGGCGAGGCGGCCCGGCTCGAGTTCAAAGCCGCCGAAATGAACGACGTGCTCAAGTCGCTGGTCCTCTTCGAAGACGGAGGCGGAAAGATCTCCGGCCTGCACTACGACTCGAGCGAGCCGCTGGCGGCGAAGCTGGGGGAGTTTCCGTTCCAACTTGGCGCCCACCAGCCGCTCAGCGCGCTGCTCGACCAGGTGAAAGGCGCGCGCGTCGAACTGAAGACCGGGCCGGAGACGGTGGCTGGTTCGATCATCAGCGGAAGGGAAGTCGCGGCCAGTGAGAAGCAGCCGCAGCGGGAAGAAGTAACCCTGCTGCTGGGCTCGGGCGAGCTGCGGACGGTGGACCTGGGCGGCGTCACGGCCATGCGCTTCAGCGACCCGGTGTTACAGCAGCAGCTCGTCAAATATCTGGTCGATGTGGCGGCAGGGCGGTCGAAAGAGAAGCGCAGCGTGACTGTGGATTCGTCCGGCGAGCGGGCGCGGCGGTTGACGGCGAGCTACGTGGTTCCGGCGCCGGTCTGGAAATCGAGCTACCGGCTGGCGTTCACGGAGCCGGCCGAGCCGATGCTCGAAGGCTGGGCGATCGTGGACAACACGACGGGAGAGGACTGGACGAAGGTGCGGCTGGCGCTGGTGTCGGGGCGGCCGGTGTCGTTCATCAGCAATCTGTACGAGCCGCGGATGGTGGAGCGGCAGACGGCGGAGCTGCCGGAAGAAGAGGCGGAGGCGCCGGAGCTGTATGGCGGGGGGATTTACGGCGGCGTCCCGGGTGGACAGGTTGGCGGCGCCATCGGAAGCGGTCAGGGAATGGGCGCCGGGCACTCCAGCAGTGGCGGGGCTCCTATTGCCCAGCGCGCTTTACTGAGTACGATGGCAGAGGTTGTCAGCACCGTCACGACGTCGGCTGAAGCCACCGAGCGCGGCGAGTTGTTCGAATACCGCTTCGACAACCCGGTCACGGTACGCAACGGCGAATCGGCCATGCTGCCCTTCCTCCAGCAGAAGGTCACGGCGCGCAAGCTGCTCATCTTCAGCACCACAGCTTCCGAGTTCCCGCGCAACGCCGCCGAGATCGTGAACTCGACCGGCAAGACGCTGGACGGCGGGCCGATCACCGTCTTCGATGGCAACGCCTACGCGGGCGAATCGCTGATGGAGACGCTCAAGGGAGGCGACAAGCGCCTGGTCAGCTACGCCGTCGATCTCGGCACGCGCGTGGCGACGAAGCTCGATTCCACGAGCGGCCTGGTGCGCGAGATCCACGTGCGCCGGGGCGTGTTCACCGTGCGGATGGCGGAGCGGGAAACGAAGACCTACACCATCCGCAACGTGGATGCGAAGCCGAAGACGCTGATCGTCGAGCACGCCGTCCGAGAGGGCTACCGGCTGGTCGACACGAAGCCCTCCGAGACGACGGCGTCCGTGTACCGCTTCGAAGTGAAGCTTCCGCCGCAGGGGACCGAGAAGCTGCCGGTGACCGAGGAGCGGCTGCTGGAACAGAACTTCACGCTGGTCAGCGCGTCGCCCGATTTCCTGCTCACCTACATCCAGAACAAGGACCTGGACGAGGCCGGGCGGACGCAACTCGAGCGCATCGCCGGCCAGCAGTTGCTGATTGCGGAGAACGACGCCGCCATCCAGCGGGGGGACAAGGAGATCAATACGCTGGTGCAGGACCAGGAACGCATCCGGCAGAACATCTCCACCCTCAACCAGGTGAGCGGGCAGCAGGAACAGGTGCAGAACTACGCCCGGAAGCTGTCCTCTCAGGAAACCGAGCTCGCCTCGCTGCGCGACCGGCAGGCGGAGCGGAAGCAGAAGAAAACCGCGCTCGAGGGCGAACTGAACAAGATGATCGAGGGCATGGAGTTCTGAGCGCGGCTTAAACTGAACCCATGGACCTTGCGCTGATCGGATTCGGTAACGTGGGGCGGGCTTTCGCCCAACTGCTGGAGAAGAAGCGCGCCTCGTACCCGTTCCGCATCGTGGGGATTCACACTGCGCGGCGCGGGACGGCGCTGAGCGCGAAGGGCCTCGGACCCGAGCCGCGGTTCGGGCCGGCGGCATCCTCGGTCGAGGACTTCCTCGAGGCCGCGAAGGCGGAAGTCGCCATCGAGGTCACGCCGCTCAATCCGCTGACGGGCGAGCCGGCGATCGGCCACATACGGGCCGCGTTCGCGCGGCACATGCACGCGATCACCGCCAACAAGGGCCCCCTCGCGCACGCTTATGCGGAGCTGTGCGAGGAGGCGCGCGCGGCCGGTGTATACTTCCGGTTCGAATCGACGGTGATGGACGGCGCACCGGTCTTCAGCCTGGTTCGGGACCATCTGCCGGGAGTCCAGGTGCTCGGTTTTACGGGCGTGCTGAACTCCACCAGCAAGATCGTGGTCGAGGCGATGCGCGACGGCATGTCCATGGAAGAGGGGATCGAAGCGGCGCGGCGGCTGGGAGTCACCGAGACGGACCCGTCCTACGACCTGGACGGGTGGGATTCGGCGGCCAAGACCGCAGCGCTGGCCAACGTGCTGATGGACGCGCGGACGAAGCCTCAGACCATCGAACCCCGCGGCGTCGGTCGCCTCACCCCGGCGCGGGTTCAGGAGCTCGACCGCAAGGGGAAGACCGTGCGTATCGTCAGCCGCGCCAGGCGCACGGCGGATGGGCTCCGGTTGCGCGTGCGCGCTGAGGTGCTCGACAAGACCGACCTGCTGGCGGCGGTAGCGGGGACCTCCAACCTGATCCTGCTCGATACGGACTTGATGGGCACGCTGGGCACCGTCTCGATCCACCCGGCGGTCGAGCAGACCGCCTATGGGCTGTTCAGCGACCTGGTGGACGTGGCGCGGCTGGCGTAGCGCCCTACGGCTTCACCGTCACCATCGCCACGCCGTGGGACGCAACCGGGGCCGAGAACTTCGCGCCGAACCTGCCCAGGTCTTTGTGCGCCCACAGGTCCCGCACAGCGGCCTCGAGGTGCGGAGGATAGCCCAGTTCCTCCCAGGTGACCGCGATGGTCTGTTCCGCGTCCGCACGGTTCAGGAGCACCACGGCGCGGCCTCCGTCCTGGAGTTGCCTGACCCAGATGTCGATGCCGTCGTCGCCGTGGCGGACGCGGCGTCCCTGGAGGCCGAGCGCGTCCTGATCCACCGCGATGACCTCCTTGTTGGTCAGGATGTCGTGGATCTCCGGCGTCATCGCGTCCAGGTCGTTGCCCGCCATGAGCGGTGCTGCCAGGATGGCCCACAGGCTGAAATGCGACCGGTACTCGGCGACCGTCATTCCGCCGTTTCCGACCTCGAGCATGTCGGGGTCGTTCCAGTGCCCGGGCGCGGCGTGGATGCCCAGACTCACCTGAAGATCGACGATGTCCATGACACCCAGGCGCTCCTTCTTGCCCGCCCAGATGTCGTTGATGTCGCCTGTGGTGCGCCACAGGTTCCCCACCTCACCCGCCCACAGCCAGGGCTTCGAGCTTCCCCACTCGCAAAGGCTGAACACGATGGGCCGGCCAGAAGCCTTCAGCGCATCCCGCATGAGGGCGTAGGAGGCGGGACCGTTCTGCGTCGAACTGCTGCACCAGTCGTACTTCAGGTAATCGACACCCCAGGCGGCGTACTGGCGCGCGTCCTGGAACTCGTAGCCGCGGCTGCCCGGCCGGCCCTGGCAGGTGGCCGTGCCGGCGTCCGAGTACAGACCGAACTTCAGACCCAGAGAGTGGACGTAGTCTGCCAGCGCTTTGATGCCGTTGGGAAATCGCGTGGCGTCCGGGACGATGTTGCCGGAGGCGTCGCGAGAGACCTGCCAGCAGTCGTCGATCACGATGAACTCGTAGCCGGCATCCTTCATGCCGGTCTTCACCATGGCCGCCGCGGCGTGCCGGATCAGGTCTTCGCTTACGTTGCAGGCGAACTTGTTCCAGCTATTCCAGCCCATGGGCGGGGTCGCGGCGAGACCGTTCGGCGTCGGGGGGGCCGCAAAGAGCAAGGCCGTGGCCAGCATCCCCACAAACACGGCCCGGCGGGTTGTGCGTTGGAGTTCCATAATCGGTCTCAGGATACACCAGATGGGGGATGAAGCTGGGACAAGCTGAAGCGTGTCCTACGCTTGCATCACGCGCGCGATGGCTCCGATGGTTCGGCCGAAGTCTTCCATCTCGGCGCCGAGGCGTTTGCGGCCGGCGGGCGTGAGCTTGTAGTACCGCGCACGGCGGTTGTGGGCGGAAACGCCCCAGTCGGCGGCAACCCATCCGGCCGCAAGCAGCCGCCGCAAGGCCGGGTAGAGCGAACCCTCGCCAACGCGCAGGACGCCTTCCGAGGCCTGTTGGATATGCTGCGCGATGCCGTAGCCGTGGAGAGACTCCCGCCGCAGAGTCTTCAATACCAGCATGTCGAGAGTGCCGGGGAGGAGTTCCAAGCTGCGGTTTGTTCTTTCCATGGGCTGTCGATGGGAAATATAAGGCCTCTCCTCTCGATAGTCAAGGGGAAAGACCGTTCCGGACCATCGGATTCGGGGCGAATTGGGTGGGACTTCGGTCCTGACCCTACCACAACTCCCAGAATGGCTCGAACGAGCCTGACCCGGTCGTACTCGGCGGCGGATAGACCCGAGAAGGCATACGTGGGCTGGCTTCGCCCGCAATTGCGGGGAAGTTATTGGTAGCGAGGGGGTAAGAAATGATGATTAAAGTACTTTAATCGAGGCTTCCATTGACGTAGTACTAGGAAGCGACTAGAATCAACTCGATCCACATGCCCGAAGAACCCTCTACGCTGCAGTACGAGTCCCAACGTACTAGTGCTACCGCACAACGCGCTGGGACAATCCGCATTGTCATTGCGGACGATCACCCGATTTTCCGGGACGGCCTTCGCAAGCTGCTGAGCCTCGAAGACGACTTCGATGTCGTCGGCGAAGCTCGGGACGGGAATGAAGTGCTCGAGATTGTCCGGCAGGGAGAGCCGGATGTTCTGCTGCTGGACCTGCGCATGCCCGGCATGGACGGCTTGACCGTCCTGCAGAACCTGAAGACGGCGGGCTGCCGGACCAAGATCATCATCCTGACGGCCTCGGAGGACAAGAACGAGTTCGTGCAGGCCATGAAGCTGGGCTGCTCCGGAATCGTGCTGAAGCAGACCGCCACGGAACTCCTGTACAAGAGCATCCGCAAGGTCAACGCCGGGGAGATCTGGCTGGATTCGCACACCACCGCCGCGGTCATGCGTCAGTTCGCCTCGCCGGGCCGGATCACGACGACCGACCGCAAAGGGCGTGAGCGCAGCCCGCTCAGCCAGCGCGAGCGCGAGATCGTCGCGCTGGTGGCGCAGGGCTTCAAGAACAAGGAGATCGCCGAGAAGATCTTCATCAGCGAGCAGACGGTCAAGAACCACCTCCACAACATCTTCGACAAGCTGGGGGTTTCCGACCGCCTGGAGCTGGCGCTCTACGCCATCCACAAGGGTTTCCACAGCGACATCGAGATCTGAGACAGCCATCGGCTGTCAGCCGTCAGACAACAGCGTGGAGGGCGCGTCCATTTTGCACCCTTTGTGCCTCTCAGAGCGTCGATATGAGTGAGAGAGGCGTATGGAGATCGTCGGCGGCAGAAAATACGTCGAGATCCGGGGGGACAAGACCCACGACCTTCCGCCTCTGCTCCTCCGCACCAGCCCGGGCCTGCACCGTCTGGACCGCGTCTTCAACCTGGCCGCTTCCATCGTCGAATCCGAGGACATGGTAACGCCGCCCCATACCGAGGATCCCGCCATCGACCGGGAACTCGAGTTGCGCAGGCTGGACCTGGCCGTTCAGCTCGTCGAGGAGTACAAGCGGTTGGTGACCCATTGGAAATGGGGCGACTCGATTCTCGAGTGGATCCGGCAGTGCGAGATCACCTTCGAGATGCAGCCGGAGTTGCGGACCCTGTTGCGCCCCGATCTTTGGCCCCACGCCAGCCGCAGCAGTTTCGTCACCCTGCTCGAGGACAAGTCCGCGGCGGACAGTGAGGTGGATGTCGAAAGGGCGGTGGGCCTGCGGCTGACATTTCGCCAGCCACCGCCGATTTCCTTCTTCTCGAATCAGTTCCTGTTCTACTTACAGTCCACGGTCGCCTCGACCGCCTTCCAGAAGTGGGCCAGCCTGAGCCCCACGCCGGTGGCTTCCCTGCCCCCGGAGCGTTTCCGCTTCGAAGTGGTGGACATGGCCGCCTGATTTTGGCTGGCCTGCCTTCCACGCAGCGCCCCAAGCCGACCAGCCCCGAGCCGACCAGGGGGTCCGCCCTACCAAGATCCGCTATCCTTGTCTTTCATGAGAAAACTAGCCCTGTTCCTGGCGCTTGCGGCGGCCGGCCTGAATGCCCAGTGGAATCCGCCCAACGCGGTCGTCGGAGTCGAACAGCAGCCCGACGGAGTGCTGTTCAAAATGCAGACCGGCGCGATGCGGCTTGTGGTGTGCTCGGACTCGATCATCCGGGTGCTCTACTCACCCGTTTCCGCGTTTCCCGAGCGCCCGGATACCGTCATCGCCAAGACCTCCTGGCCCGCCGCGGCCTGGAAGATGGAATCGACCGGCGCGGACGTTGCGCTCGCCACCGCGCGCCTCAGGGTCACGGTCAGCCGCAGAGACGGCGTGGTCGCTTACAGCGATGCGGCCGGCAAGCAACTGGCGCAGGAAGGGCCCAAGACCATGACGCCGGTGAAAGTGAACGGCGAGGACACCTGGCGCGCCGAGACCTTCCTCCCCATGTGGGGCTCGACGCAGGCGTTGTACGGCCTGGGCCAGCACCAGGCCGGAGTCTGGAACTACCGCGGCGAGTCGGTGGACATCTCGCAGGACAACACCAACATCTCGATTCCGCTGCTGCTCTCGAGCAACGGCTACGGCATCTTCTGGAACAACAGCTCGCGGAGCCGCTTCAACAACCGCTTCCAGCACTCGCTCTACATCAGCTCCGAAGTCGCCGACGTCATCGACTACTATTTTCTTTACGGTCCCGACTTCGACAGGATCGTCTCCGGCTACCGAGAGCTGACGGGCCCGGCGCCGCTGTTCGGCAAGTGGGCGTACGGATTCTGGCAGTGCAAGAACCGCTACAAGTCGCAGGAGGAGCTGCTCGGACGTCGCCCACAAGTACCGCGAGCTGCACATCCCCGCCGATAACATCGTGCAGGACTGGTTCTGGTGGACCCGCAAGGGCGAGCACGTCTTCAACAAGAACTATCCCGATCCCAAGGGCATGGTGGACGACCTGCACCGTAACAATTTCCACCTGATGATCTCGGTGTGGCCGTTCTTCGAGCCCGGTTCGGCCGAGTACGCCGAGATGGACCGGCACGGCTGGTTCGTCGACCGCACCCAGGTGGGCGCGTTCCATCCCAAGGGCATGGCGGTGTACGACGCCTCCAATCCCGAGGCCCGTGCCTATTACTGGGGCCTGATGGATAAGGCGCTCTTCAAGATCGGCGTGGACGCCTGGTGGCTGGACACGACGGAGCCGGAGACCGAGGGCCGCGAGGCCAACATCCAGTTGGGGCACAAGCTCTCGATCGGCAGCGGCGACCGCTACGTCAACCTCTTCCCGCTGATGACCACGCGCGCCGTCTATGAAGGCCAGCGGGCCGCCTCCGACCAGAAGCGCGTCTTCATCCTGAGCCGGTCGATGTTCGCGGGCGGCCAGCGCTACTCGGTTTCCGCCTGGTCGGGCGACGTGAATTCCAATTTCCTGAACTACAAGCGCCAGATTCCCGCCGGCCTGAATTTCTCGCTCTCCGGGATTCCCTACTGGACCACCGACATCGGCGGCTTCACATCGGGCGACCCCGCCGATCCCGCCTACCGGGAGTTGTTCGTGCGCTGGTTCCAGTACGGCGCCTTCTGTCCCATCTTCCGCGTGCATGGAACGCGCACCAACGACCGGAACGAGCTGTGGTCGTACGGGCCGGAGGCGCAAGCCATCCTGACCAGCTTCGACCGCCTGCGCTACGAGCTGCTGCCTTACATCTATTCGCTGGCCTGGAAGACCACCAACGACAATTACACGATCATGCGCCCGCTGGTCATGGATTTCGCTTCCGACGCGCGCGTGCTGGACATCGGGGACCAGTTCCTGTTCGGCCCGGCGCTTCTGGTCAACCCGGTCACGGAGCCGGGCGTGCCCACGCGCCGCCTGTACCTGCCGCAGGCCCGCTGGTACGATTTCTGGACCGGGAGCGCGGTGGAGGGCGGCAAGACGGTCGATGCCCCGGCGCCGCTCGCGCGCATCCCGCTCTACGTGCGCGCCGGCTCCATTTTGCCGATCGGCCCCGACCTCGAGTTCAGCGACGAGAAGCCGGCGGACCCGATCGAGCTGCGCATCTACCGCGGCGCGGATGGCAGTTTCACCCTCTACGAGGACGAGAACGACAATTACAACTACGAGAAGGGAGCCCACGCCACCATCCCGTTGCAGTGGGACGACGCGAAGCGGACGCTGACGATCGGCGAGCGGCAGGGCAAGTTCCCGGGCATGCTCGAGACACGGACTTTCCGCGTGGTCTTCGCGCGGGAGAACCACGGCGCCGGCATCGGCCAGGCTGCCCAGGCGGACAAGGTGGTGAGCTACTCGGGCCAGCGGATCACCGTGGCGCAGTGAGTCGCACGGCGCAGGCGGAACCGCCTACGCCTGCGCTACGGCCCCGCCGGGTTGGAAGCTGCGGACGGCCGGGGCCTCGTCCGTGAAGATCTCGAAAACGCTGTACAGCTTGGTGATGTGCATCAGCTCGTAGAGGCGCGGCTGGAGCCCCAGAAGCTTCAGCTTGCCGCCGCGGTTGCTCACGGTCGCAAAGGCGCCTACCAGTTCACCCAGGCCGGAGCTGTCCATGTAGGTCACGCCGGCAAGGTTCAACAGGATCTCCTTACCGTTGTTGGTTATCAGGTCCTTGATGGTGTCGCGCAGGCGTCCCGATGCCTCGCCCAGCGTGATGCGCCCGCTCAAGTCGACTACAGCGACGTTTTCGACGCGGCGGACTGAGATTTCCAGGCTCATACAGTCGTCCTCCTAATTCCCCCAGCAGTGAGTCATCCCTAAAATGGCACGCGGCGCTCCGCCTGTCAACCCTGGCCTCTTCCGTAATCCGTCCGTAGGGACGGCCCTCTCTGCCGAGCAGGGGCCGAAAGGGTGCGGAAGCGTTGGTAGCGGATGGCGGAGAGCGAATGGCGATCCTCCGGTGCGAACTGGGCGGGAGAGGAGTTACGGGAAAGAGCCCGACAACCTTCCGCGGGCCGCCTGCGGGCACACCTCCGGCTCGCCTTCTCAAAAAGTGCTTCTATAATCCGTCCGTAAGGAATCCCAGACTCAGGCCGGTTGCGGCAGCGGCAGGGCCGCCAACACCGTGCTCCATCCCCCCAGAAGTTGCCCCACATGCTTCAGCCGGCAGATCACGCTGCGCGCGTGATGGATGATCCGACCCGCCGTGTTGAAAATTAGGAACCGCAGCCGCTTCGGTCGAACATTCAGTAGCTCCGCAGGCAGAGCCAGCCGCTTCAGCGCGCTCAGCAGATTGTAAGTCAGCACCGCCAGCCGCAGCCACGCCGCATTGGCTCCGAAGCGTCCGCACGGCATCACCCCCGCCGCCAACTCGTTCTTCAACACCTCGTGCGCCGCCTCGATTGTGCCCGCCTTCTCCCGCTGCCATTCCAGCAGTCGCTTGACGTCATGGTCCCAGCGGTTGGTCACCACCGCGTAGTACTTGTACAACTTGCCGTCGGCAAACAACTCGCCCTGCTTCTTGTGAACTCGAATCGCCAGGTAACGAATATGATCCAGCTCTTCTCCCGCCTTCTCCAGCGGATCCCAGTTCTGCAACTCGGCATACTCCCAGTCCGCTTCGGCCTCTTCCCGGTACGCCTTCCACAGTCCTTCGGGCAGCATCCGCAGCCGCTCCCGCAGCGAATCGCTCATCTTGGCGCTGATCCCGAATCCGATGAATCCTGCCGGCCCTTCCGTCCGCTTCTGGTCCCGCAACCAGCGCATCAGATCCTGTTCGTAGCAGGCCGAGTCCCCGCGAAAGTACTTCTCTTCCACCGTCGCCGGCAGGGCTGCAAAAGCCTGCTTGGCGACCGGCAGTAACTGAGTGTGCGCCCCCACGTTGCCGTCTCGAAACTCATCCGCCACGATCACGTTCAGCTCCGCCCACAAGGCCAGCATGGGTTGGTAGCCGGTGCCGCCTTGATAGGTGGGTTGAGCTTCTCTCTTCCAGCTTTCGATCACCGTGGCGTCCAGGTCGATGGTCGCGATCTTGTCTCCGGTCCGGCGGCCGAACTCCTGAATCATCTCCCGGTTCACCGAGCCCAGTCCCTGGAGCGCCGCGTTCTCGCCGGGAATGTAACTGCGCTGTCCCAAGCTCAGAGCCCGCTGCTGCGCTTCCTCCACTTTCGCTTCGTCGTGAAACTGGTACAGAAACTTGCGCGCCGCCTCCGGGGATGGCACCTCGTGACCGATCAACTCCGCCAGTCCTTCGTCAGCCCGCAGATGCTCAAAGTCTTCCAGACAGTCGCCCCCGGCCGCGTTCAGAATCACGAAGCTCTCCACGTACGCGTCTTCGGATAGTCCGCGTTGCCGCTGCTTCAGCGTGACGTTGCGCCGGACACTGCCGCCTACCGCCAAGGACCGGAAGGTCTGGACCAGCACCGGCATTCCACCTAACGCTGTGACTCCCTCCTCGGTGGCTTGGTCATCATAGGCGAAAGGCAGGGGCTGTTCGGTCACCGAGGGCTTCGGACGTTTGGGCATGAACTTGGATTGTACGCGACCTCCGCTTCACCTCCAAGGTGAAAGCGCACATTCCTGCCGAGAGCCCGCGATCCGCACTCCCCGCTTAGACTCCGAAATCCGTTACGGACGGATCACGGGCCTCTTCACAGCCCCGTAACGGGCGGCCGGGGAGACTCTCCCTGGGTGTACAATCGGTTTCTTCTATGGACGCACTGCCGATGCTCGCTGCCGGGCTCGCCGCCGGCGCCGGGGCCGCCTGGCTCTACTTACGCTCCGGCCGCGCCGTGCTGGAGGAGCGTCTCGACGCGCGCGATCGCCAGCTCCAGGAGACGGACGCACGCCTGAAAGAAGGCCAGGGCCGGATCGAGGCGCTGCAAGTCAGCGAGGCCGCGCTGAAGGCCACGCTGGAGCAGGAATCCAAAGCGGCCGGAGAAAAGCTGGCGCTCGTCGAGGAGGCGCGGCAGAGGCTCAAGGAGACCTTCCAGGCGCTCTCGGCCGAAGCGCTCAAGGGCAACAACCAGGCGTTTCTGGACCTGGCCACGACCCGCCAGCAGGCCATCGAGCAGACGGTCAAGCCCATCGCCGATTCGCTCGACAAGGTGGAGCGCCAGATCCAGGCCATGGAGCAGACCCGCGCCGTCCTGAGCGACCAGATAAAGGGGCTATCGTCGGAGACCGCCAACCTGGTCACCGCCCTGCGCTCGCCCAAAGCCCGCGGCCGCTGGGGCGAGATCCAGCTTCAGAGGGTGGTCGAGCTGGCGGGCATGCTCGAGCGCTGCGACTTCGTCCAGCAGGCGTCGGTGGGCACCGAAGACGGCCTCCTGCGGCCCGACATGATCGTCAAGCTGCCGGGCGGCAAGAGCATCGTCGTCGATTCCAAGGTCTCGCTCAAGGCGTACCTGGAGGCGTTCGAAGCCACCGATGAAAATGTGCGCGCGGCCCGTTTCAAGGACCACGCGGCGCAGGTTCGCGCGCACCTGACGCAGCTCTCGGCTAAGGCGTACTGGGAGCAGTTCCAGCCCGCGCCGGAGTTCGTGGTCATGTTCCTGCCGGGCGAGCCGTTCTTCGGGGCGGCGCTGGACGCGGACCCCTCGCTGATCGAGTACGGCGTCGAGCGGCGGGTGATCATGGCCACTCCGACCACGCTGATCGCGTTGCTGAAGGCCGTGGCCTACGGCTGGAAACAGGAAGCGCTGGCCGAGAACGCCCAGCAGATCGCCGACCTCGGGAGGGAGCTGTACGCACGCCTCTCGACGCTGGGCGGCCATTTCGACGATCTGCGCGGGGCGCTCGACCGCGCCGTCGATGCGTACAACAAAGCCGTGGGGTCGCTCGAATCGCGCGTGATGGTGAGCGCGCGCAAGTTCAGGGACCTGGGAGCCGCCTCGACCGAGGGGATGCGGCCGCTCGATACGGTCGACCGCGCGACGCGGGAGTTGCAGGCGCCGGAAGTGCATGAGGAGGGGGTGGGGCAGGGGTGAGTGGGCCGGCGCCTATGGCGCTTCGTCGGTGTCGCGCGGCGGCTCTCCGCGCCGGCGGCCGCAAGGGGTAGGTTCGCTTCCACGGATGACGCCGCCGTCAGGCAGGATGGATCGGCCCTCCCGAGGTCTCCTCGATGGCTTCGAGGACCTGCTTGACAATCTTGGGATGCAAGGTCGCACCGCTGTGGAACGGAACCACGACCCTGCGGCCCGTCCTTTCGTAGAGCCGATGACTCCCCTTAGCGCGCAGAAACGCGAAACCTGCTTTCTGCAGCGCTGCCTCGGCCTGAGCGGCGGTTAGGCACGGCACTTTAGGCATGGACTTCGACGGCGGTGGTGAGAATCTCCCGGCTGAACGCTGCCGAGCGCTCGTTTTCGGTCAGCGTTTCCAAGAACAGTTCGATCGCCTCACGGATGTTGAGCAACGCCTCTTCGACCGTCTTGCCCTGCGACTGGCATCCCTTCAGTTCCGGGCACCAAGCGTAGCATCCGTGCTCGTCCTGTTCGATTACGACACTGACTTTGCGTGCCATGGACACTATTCTATCGTGGTCCGAAGACGCGGGTCCTCCGGCACTCGAGACAGGACCGTAATCCGTCCGTAGGGACGGCCCTCTCTGCCGAGCAGGGGCCGAAAGGGTGCGGAAGCGTTGGTAGCGGATGGCGGAGAGCGAATGGCGATCCTCCGGTGCGAACTGGGCGGGAGAGGAGTTACGGGAAAGAGCCCGACAACCTTCCGCGGGCCGCCTGCGGGCACACCTCCGGCTCGCCTTCTCAAAAAGTGCTTCTATAATCCGTCCGTAAGGAATCCCAGACTCAGGCCGGTTGCGGCAGCGGCAGGGCCGCCAACACCGTGCTCCATCCCCCCAGAAGTTGCCCCACATGCTTCAGCCGGCAGATCACGCTGCGCGCGTGATGGATGATCCGACCCGCCGTGTTGAAAATTAGGAACCGCAGCCGCTTCGGTCGAACATTCAGTAGCTCCGCAGGCAGAGCCAGCCGCTTCAGCGCGCTCAGCAGATTGTAAGTCAGCACCGCCAGCCGCAGCCACGCCGCATTGGCTCCGAAGCGTCCGCACGGCATCACCCCCGCCGCCAACTCGTTCTTCAACACCTCGTGCGCCGCCTCGATTGTGCCCGCCTTCTCCCGCTGCCATTCCAGCAGTCGCTTGACGTCATGGTCCCAGCGGTTGGTCACCACCGCGTAGTACTTGTACAACTTGCCGTCGGCAAACAACTCGCCCTGCTTCTTGTGAACTCGAATCGCCAGGTAACGAATATGATCCAGCTCTTCTCCCGCCTTCTCCAGCGGATCCCAGTTCTGCAACTCGGCATACTCCCAGTCCGCTTCGGCCTCTTCCCGGTACGCCTTCCACAGTCCTTCGGGCAGCATCCGCAGCCGCTCCCGCAGCGAATCGCTCATCTTGGCGCTGATCCCGAATCCGATGAATCCTGCCGGCCCTTCCGTCCGCTTCTGGTCCCGCAACCAGCGCATCAGATCCTGTTCGTAGCAGGCCGAGTCCCCGCGAAAGTACTTCTCTTCCACCGTCGCCGGCAGGGCTGCAAAAGCCTGCTTGGCGACCGGCAGTAACTGAGTGTGCGCCCCCACGTTGCCGTCTCGAAACTCATCCGCCACGATCACGTTCAGCTCCGCCCACAAGGCCAGCATGGGTTGGTAGCCGGTGCCGCCTTGATAGGTGGGTTGAGCTTCTCTCTTCCAGCTTTCGATCACCGTGGCGTCCAGGTCGATGGTCGCGATCTTGTCTCCGGTCCGGCGGCCGAACTCCTGAATCATCTCCCGGTTCACCGAGCCCAGTCCCTGGAGCGCCGCGTTCTCGCCGGGAATGTAACTGCGCTGTCCCAAGCTCAGAGCCCGCTGCTGCGCTTCCTCCACTTTCGCTTCGTCGTGAAACTGGTACAGAAACTTGCGCGCCGCCTCCGGGGATGGCACCTCGTGACCGATCAACTCCGCCAGTCCTTCGTCAGCCCGCAGATGCTCAAAGTCTTCCAGACAGTCACCCCCGGCCGCGTTCAGAATCACGAAGCTCTCCACGTACGCGTCTTCGGATAGTCCGCGTTGCCGCTGCTTCAGCGTGACGTTGCGCCGGACACTGCCGCCTACCGCCAAGGACCGGAAGGTCTGGACCAGCACCGGCATTCCACCTAACGCTGTGACTCCCTCCTCGGTGGCTTGGTCATCATAGGCGAAAGGCAGGGGCTGTTCGGTCACCGAGGGCTTCGGACGTTTGGGCATGAACTTGGATTATACGCGACCTCCGCTTCACCTCCAAGGTGAAAGCGCACATTCCTGCCGAGAGCCCGCGATCCGCACTCCCCGCTTAGACTCCGAAATCCGTTACGGACGGATCACGGACAGGACGGGAGCCGGGTCAAGGCCTGCGTTCGAGCCGCCTTCGCGATCTAAGGCGCGGCCGTTTAGCCGGACGCCGCTGCCACGGCGGTAACTCCCCGCACGATTTCGGCTACTCGCCCTGCGCGAGCGGCAGCTTCGCTTGCAGCGTCCGTAACAACTGCTCGCCGCGCAGAAGATTGGAGGGCCAGCGGTCTACCACAGCGATGCGCCCCTCGGGATCCAGCAGGAAGAGCGTCGGCGAGGCGCTGATCCGCAGGCGGTGCGTCAAGTCCTCGAGAGACTCGCCGCGGGCCTGGGGCCAGACGGCGCGATTCTCGCTGGCGGCCTGGATGGCTCCGGGGCCGAACGGCTGCGGGTTGACGCCGAGGATCTCCAGCCCCCGCGGACGCAGACCTTCCCACGCCCGCCGTATCGCCGGGAAATCGGCAAAGCAGGGCGTACACGGGTACTCCCAGTAGTGAATCAGGAGCCAGCGTCCAAGGTATTCCCGGCTGGTGTGTTTGGCGCCCTCGAAGTCCACGAAGGTGAACTTCTGGAGGACCTGGCCTTCGACGAGCTCGATCCGGTCATACTCCTTCGCGGGGCGCTCGACAAGCCGGAATCTGCCGGCGGCGGGATCGACGTTCTCCGTCCGGTAGTACCGTTGGCCGACCCGAAAGACCGGCGGCAAGGGGCCGTAGAAGTCGTTCTCCGGCGAGGACCAGTCGAAGTCGATTCGCCCGTCGAGATTGGCGTCGAGTCCCTCCCGAAAGGTAACTTCGCCCCTTTCCGCCGAGTAATACCAGGCCACGCGCAACTTACGGCCTTCGAGGCGCACCTGGCCCGTGACGAGCGGCTCGCTCTCGGCGAGTACAGCTCTCTGGTAGCCCGAGCACATGTCTTCCTTGCCGCGCCGTGGAATCAGGAACCGGACCTTGAAACTGCGGAAGGGGCCGGCCTTCAGCGGAACCTCGACCGTCGCTTCCTGCTCCCACCGGGGATCGTGCCTCGCCGGCCGAAAGCGAAAGCTCTCGCCCGCATCGAGTCTCCCGTCGCCATTCAGGTCGACATACAGGCGGATAGGGCCGGCCGGCGGCTCGACGGCGGACACCCGGATCTTGTCCCCATCGAATCGGCGCAGCTCCAGGAATCCCTGGTAGAGTTTGTCGGCCGGCGAACAGGGGAACGGCAGGCCGGTGCACGGCGCCGTGGGCCACCCGACCACCCTGGTGTCTGGAGCGCGGTCCAGCTTCCGGTTCAGCGTGCCGGTCCACTCGCCGGCCCAAACGAGTGCGGCGGAGGCGAAGAAGAGCACTGCGGGGCGAGTAACCGGCATAAGTGGCTGGGTGAGCGGTCCGATCGTTGCCGTGGGGAATGTTAGCACGTACGGCAGGGGAGCGCGGCGCGGCCACCGAGCCCGGCCCACCATGGGCGCCGAAGCGCAGGCGGAGACGGCCGGGCGGGGCCGATTATTCCGAGCTAGCCGCCTGTGGTCCGCCGTATACTGGTGTGCAGAAGAGTCGAGATGGATCTCAGCACGCGCGAAGAAGACTTGTTGGACGCTTTCCGCCGCCTCCCGCCGGAGGCCGCCACGGAGTTGTCCGCGTTGGCTCAACGGCTGGCCGCTCTCGCTCCAGGCGCTGCGATCGATTGGTCCGATTCCTGGTCGGACGCTGACCTGCAGGATTTCACCGCTTCCTCGCTTAGGCGGCTTGAGACCGAAGAGCGGGAAGAGCCTCGTTGAAACCCGGCGATGTCGTGATCGGAATGCTGCGGGGCGCCGCCGAAACCAAGGTTCGTCCTGCGGTCGTGATCTCGAGTGACGCGTACCTTGTTGAGAGACCCGACGTGCTGGTCGGTATCCTGACGACGAGGCTGCCCCGGCCGGCTACCTCAATGGACTACGTTCTCCTGGACTGGCAGTCTGCGGGGCTGCGCGCCGCATCGTGCTTCCGGGCATTCGTCCTGACGATTCATCGCCAGGATTTGACGGTGATCGGTCACCTGAGTGAGCGGGACTGGAACCGGGTCAAGGCGTGTGTTCGAAGCGCCTTCGCGACCTAAAAAACCATCCCACGCCGGCCGTGTGACCGGAATATCGGAAAACAGGGCGTACACGAGTGCTCCCGATGCAAGGGGCTCGTCGCGATGAGAGAATGGTATCGAGGATCGCGATGACGATTCACATCCCAGATGACCTTGCGTGTGGCCTGGCGGGGATTGCTGCCGCGCAGCAGAAGAGCGTGGAGCAGGTGGCCGTGGAGAGTCTGCGCTCGCTCTTCGACAGGGCGAGTTCGCCCGAAGTCGTCCTGCGAGCCGTCCGGGGACTATCTCATCCGAGCGCCGCGGCTGTTGACGATCTCGATGCCGCGATCGCCGCCGGACGCCTGCCGGTGCGCGACCAGGGCGCCTTCGACAGGTGACCACCAGGGTGACCTACCTGCTGGACACAAACGCGATCAGCGACCTGATGAGGGCGGCTCCACGAATCGAGAGCTGGATGGCTGGGTTAGATCAGGGCGATCGCGTCGTCACTTGTGTGGTCGTCCGAGGTGAGATACTCTTCGGGATCGCCAGACTTCCGGAAGGCAGGCGGCGCACCGAGTTGGAAGAGGCCGGCCGCCGATTCTTGGCTGTCTTACGCTGCGAACCGATCCCGGAACGAGCGGCTGACTTCTATGCCGCCGTCAAGCTGGCTCGCCAACAGCGCGGCCTCACGCTGGACGAAAACGACCTATGGGTGGCCTCGACGGCGCTCGCGCTTGGCGCGACACTGGTCAGCCGCGACACGGATTTCGGAGGCATCGATGGATTGCCGGTCGTTGCGCTGGAGTAAGCATTGGGTGCGGCTTCGCAAGCGACGACTCCTTCAAAGCACCTCCCCTACCCCGCCCTCAGCCCCAACCCCGGCCCCTCCGGCAAAATCAGCTTGCCATTTTCCACACGCACCCCGGTGTGGGCGTCGTTCGCGATGAGCAGATTTCCGTCGAGATCGGCGTAGTCGACCAGCGGCGAGAGGTGCGCGGCGGCGGTCACCGAGATCGAGCTCGAAATCATGCAGCCCAGCATGGTCTTCATCCCCAGCGATCTGGCCACCTGGATCATCTTGCAGGCTTCGAGCATACCGCCACACTTGTCCAGCTTCACGTTGATGCCGTCGTAAATACCGGCGCATTTCGCCACGTCCGCCGGGCGCTCGCAGGCTTCGTCCGCGATGAGCGGCAGGTGGACGCGCTCGCGCACCCAGCGCGTCTCTTCGAGCATCGCCGCCGGCATCGGCTGCTCGACGAACTCGACGCCCTGCGTTTCCAGCCAGTTGATCTTGCGGACGGCTTCTTCCTTGTCCTTCCAGCCCTCGTTGGCATCGACGCGCAGGGGCTTTTTGGTGACGCTGCGCACGGCCTCGATGGTGGGCTCGTCGGTCGCCAGGCCGACCTTGACCTTCAGCACCGGATACGCCTCCGCCTCGCGCACCTTCTGGCGCGTGATTTCGGGCGTGTCGATGCCGATCGAGAACGTGGTCACCGGCGCGTCGCGCGCGTCCAGGCCGAAGTAGCGGTAGAGCGGAACGCCGAGCTTCTGGCCGACCCAATCCATCAGCGCGATGTCGATGGCGGCCTTGGCGGCGTACTGGCCCTCCATCCGCCGCGAGAGCTCTCCCATCACCTTGGCGAACTCCCACGGATTCGCCGCCGTCAGGTATTCGAGGATGCCGTTGACGGCCGCCTGCGCGGAGCGGGCGTCCTCTTTGTAGCGCACGATGGGCGCGCCCTCGCCCAGGCCTGTCACGCCATCGCGGGTGTAATCGAGCTGGATCACCTCGCGGTACTGGCTCGAGGACATGGTGGTGGTCCAGGTGTGCTTCAGCATCAGGCGGGCCACGCGCGTCTCGATCTTCGCGGGCACGGCGCCGGGTGCGGCGTGCACGGCGGCCGGCAGCGCCAGCGCGGTCTTCATCCAGTTGCGACGGTTCATTTCAGCCTCCGCGCGGCGACGAACAACTTGGCCCAAAACGGATCGTCAAGCCGGTCGATACGCACCACCGGTTGCTCGTGGACCGTGGCGCTGATGAACTCTCCGCCTCCGATATACATTCCGGTGTGCGTGATGTGGCGGTCCGAGCTGCCAAAGTATACGAGGTCGCCGGGCCGCAGATCCGTGCGCTCGACGGGGACCAGCCCGCCCCAGTCCGCCTGCGGCTGCGCGTCTCGCGGAAGCAGCACGCCGAGCCGGCGGTACAGCATCTGGACGAACCCCGAGCAATCGTACCCGAAGGTGGACGTGCCGCCCCACAGGTACGGCAGGCCGAGGAACCGGCGGCTGAAGGCGGGCAGGCCGGCGGCGTCGAGGTGCGGGGGATCGAAGCTCACATCGCCGCGCGCGATCCACGCCAGATCTCCGTCCGGCAGTCCCACACGAATCCAGCGCCCGCCGTCGTCCTTGGGCTCGGCCGTCACCTCCAGGCGCGTCTCGAAGGGCACGGTGAGCAGCGGCGCACGGCGGGTCAGGTCCGGTTCACGGTAGAGATTCGCAAACAGGCTTTCGACGCTCGCCACGCGCCCCTGCACGGCATAGCCCGGTTCGCCATCGCGCAGCGCGCGGACGCTGGCGAGCGGCATCCATCCCCCGTACTCGTCCGGCGTCTCCACCCGCGCCCAACCCTCCCGCTCTTCCAGGATGCGGACCGGCGTGCCGTAGATGGCCTGCGAGACCACGTCGGCCAGCGCATCGGGCTTCGAGTACATACTCGCAATCGGTTTCAGAACCACAGCAGGGCGTAGGAGCATGGCAGAGAGAGCCAGAGCAAGCCACATATCCTTCCCCATTGTGAACCCAAGCCGCGCCGGCGTGGTAAAACGGTAAGCGCAATGTCAAACGAAATGTTCTCGCTCGAGGGCAAGACGGCGGTGGTGATCGGCGGAGGCGGCGTGCTGGCGGGCGCGATGGCCGGCGGATTCGCCGAGGCCGGCGCCGGCGTCGCCGTCGTCGACCTCAACGCCGCGCAGGCGGAGGCCCGCGCCGTCCAGATCCGCGCTCTCGGCCGCCGCGCCATCGGCATCGCCTGCGACGCCACCCGCAAGGCCGACCTCAGCCGCGCCCTCGAGATCGTTCTCCAGGAGTTCGGCGCCGCCGACATTCTGCTCAACGCCGCCGGCATCAACTCCGCCACGCCCTTCTTCGAGATCACCGAAGAGGAATGGCAGCGCATCCTCGACGTGAACCTCAAGAGCATGTTCCTGGCCTGCCAGGTGTTCGGCAAGAGCATGGTGGATGCCGGGCGCGGCGGCTCCATCATCAACATTTCCTCGGCCTCCTCGGGCCCGCCGCTGTCGAAGGTGTTCACGTATAGCATCACCAAGGGCGGCGTCAACCAGTTGACGCAGTTTCTGGCGCGCGAGCTGGCGCCGTACAAGGTGCGCGTGAACGCCCTCGCCCCCGGCTTCATCCCCGCCGAGCAGAACCGCAAGGTGCTCACGCCGGAACGCGTCGCCAAGATCATGGGGCACACGCCCATGGACCGCTTCGGCGAGCCTGCGGAAATGGTGGGCGCCGTGGTGTGGCTGGCGTCGGAGCGGGCCGCGTCCTTCGTCACCGGTGCCATTATCCGGGTGGACGGCGGCTTCACCGCCATGACCATCTAAGGAGTGAATCTGGCCGGCCAGCGCCGCGGAGCACAGCGGGATCGCTCCACCTACGCGTGGCCGGCCAGAAAGCCGGTGGGCCTAACGGGCCCGAGAATCTCCAATCTTCGCACGAGCGGACCTCCTGTGGGTCCGCGCCCTCACCCGTTCGCCAGATACGCAAACCGCGCGATGAAGAGCGCCGTGAGCAGGTAGACCAGCCAGCTCACGCTCCGGTATTCGCCGCGCATCACTTTGAGCAGCGTGTAGGTGATGAAACCGAACGCGATGCCGTTGGCGATCGAGGCCGTGAGCGGAATCGCCGCCATCGTGAGAAACGCCGGCAACGCCAGCACCGGATCGGACCAGGGGATCTCGGCCACCGCCGACACCATCAGGCTGCCGACGATGATCAGGGCCGGCGCCGTGGCCGCGGCCGGAATGATGCCCGCCAGCGGCGTCACGAACAGCGCCGCCAGGAACAGCAGGCCCACCACCACCGCCGTGACCCCGCTGCGCCCGCCCGCCGTGATTCCGGCCGCGCTCTCGATGTAGCTGACCACGGTCGAAGTGCCGGTGAGCGAGCCCGCCACGGTCGCCGTGGCGTCCGTAAACAGGATCCGGTCGATGCGCGGGATGCGGCCCTGGCGGTCGATCAGGCCCGCCTTCTTCGTGACCCCGATCAGCGTGCCGATGTTGTCGAACAGATCCACGAACAGAAACACGAACACCACCTCGAGGAATCCCAGCCGCAGTGCCGAGCGCACATCGAGCTTGAACGCCGTGGCGCTCAGATCCGACCAGTGCAGCGTCTGCGGATGCCAGTGCACCATCCCGAACGCCGCGCCCACGGCGGTCGTCCCCAGGATGCCGATCAGCATCGCCGCCTTGACGCCGCGGGCCATCAGGCCGCCGGTCAGCGCCAGGCCGAAGATCGCCAGCAGCGCATCCGGCTCCCTCAGATTGCCCAGGGTGACGGTGGTGTGCGGGTCGGCGGCGATGATCCCCGAGCTGCGGAACCCGATCAGCGCGATGAAAAGGCCAATGCCGGCCGCGACCGCGGCGTACAGTTCCTGGGGGATCGCGGCGATGATCAGTTGCCGGATGCCGAACGCCGTCAGCAACAGGAAGGCGACGCCCGAGAGGAACACCGCGCCGAGCGCCGTCTGCCACGGAATGCCCATGCCCTTGACCACCGTATAGGCGAAATAGGCGTTGATGCCCATGCCGGGCGCCAGCGCGATGGGGTACCGGGCGAAGACGCCCATCAGCAGGCTGGCGAATGCGGCCGAGACGCAGGTGGCCGCGGTCACCGCCGCCAGCGGCATCCCGGCCTCGTGCAGGACGGCCGGGTTGACGAAGATGATGTAGGCCATGGTCAGGAACGTCGTCAACCCGGCCAGGATCTCGGTCCGCCAGTTGGCGCCGAGCAGGTCGAACTCGAAATAGCGTTCCAGGCTTTTCAACTTCGCTCCGGCACGGGAGGAGGCGTCTCCTGCGGCCTGGCGGCCAGCAAAGCGAGCAGGCCGGCCCCGCCCGCTCCGCGCGGCAGCAACGTGAGCCGCGCCTCGCTGTCGATCAGCTTCTGGCTCTCGAGGACATCGAAGAGCGCGCCGGCCACGTCGGGATCGGCCGCGATCTCGGCCAGGGCGGTGCCGATCATGTTGGGGCGGACCGCCGCCGCCTTGGAGAACTCGACGGCGGCCTCGCGCTCGGCCGAGCTGGTGATGACGCTGACCTGGTTGGCGCCGTCCTGCTTGATGGCCGAAGTGACCTGGCGCAGGCGGTTCACCACCTTTTCCTCGATCTG
The DNA here is from genome assembly GCA_963710565.1 of Bryobacterales bacterium. GTDB lineage: Bacteria > Acidobacteriota > Terriglobia > Bryobacterales > Bryobacteraceae > DASWZN01. The sequence goes on from CAVQAN010000008.1 coordinate 143,641, forward strand.
CTTGATCATCCCCTCGTCGCGGAAGTGCACCTTGCGGATGTAAACCGAACCTAGCGTATATCCCCAGGCCTGCGATTTCTCGGAGACCTCCGCCCGGACGGTCTGGCTCATCTTATGGCGCGTTTCGAGCATTTCCGCCAGCGGCATGTTACTGAGGCACCGCACCGCCGCGTTGCGGACGTTGGCGCGCAGGGAGCCGCGCGGATCGGCGTTCTTGAACAGGAACGACACCGGGTCGCTCACCTGCATCTCGTACCAGATGCCGATGCCCATGGGAGCGCCTTCTTCGGAGTTGACCGGCTCGCTGCGCAGATACTCCTGGTCGGTGCGCAGGTCCAGCGTGTAGCAGGTGCCGAGGAAGTGGACCACAAACGCGGAAGAGCCCAGCCTCTGCGGCAGGAAGTGTAGCCCCGGTTCGGTCAGAATGCCGATCACCTGCCCAAACAGGACGTACACCTTGCACGTGCGTTCCTGCACGGTGGTGTAGATGCCGAAGGCCCGCATCAGCCCGAGCAGGATCGGCTCCAGCAGAAAGGGCGCCACGAACGCCACCGCAACGGCGATCAACCAATCGGTGGGCAGGGAACTCATTGCTTCACCTCCAGAAAGACCTGCTGGGCCTTGGAGTAGAGAGCCAGCCGCACATTGCGCACATAGGTGCCGAGCGCGCTCGATCCGCGCTGCTTGAGGGCGGCGAGCTCCTCGGCCATCTTACGCAGCGGGGCCACCTCGGCCTGCGCCCGGAGCGTTTCTATCTCGACCGCGCGGCGCGACTGGACGATCTTCTGGTCGGCGGCGGCCTGCGCCAGGCTGATGTCGCTCGAGACCTGGTTGTGCGCGGTATTGATGGCCGCCAGCGCCGATTCGACTTCCGGCGGGGGATCGATGCCGGTGATCAGCGAGGCGTCGAGCGTCACCCCGTAGCGCGCCGCGGTGGCGCGGCACTCGGCGTCCATGTAGTCGTTCAAGTCGCGCAGGTTCTTGCGGAGGTCGTTGATCGAGACGCCGGCCGCGTCGGCGCCCAGAAGGGTCGCAGTCGGGGCGGCGGCGCCGGCCGGAGCCGCAGCCGCGGCGGGCACGGGCTTGGCCTCGAAGTTGGCGATCCTCTGCCGCAGCACGGAGACGAAGTAGCCCATGACGTGAACGACGGGCCGTTTGATCCCGAACAGGAAGGCATACAGATTGCTCTCGGCGACCGAGTAGCGGATCTGGCCGGTGAGGCCGGTATTGAGCTGGTCCTTGGTGACGGCCTCGAGGATGGTGCCTCCGGAGTTGGCCTGGGGAGTCTCGAGGTCGACGGCCATGTTCATGGTCTCGGTGGCGATGGAGACCTTGAAGACCTTCTCCCAGGGCATCTTGAAGTACGGCCCGCCCGGCCCGATGACGCGGACCTGCGGGTAGCTGTAGCGCGGCCTCTCCTCGGGCAGCAGTTGCTCGGCGATGGGGAGGTCGAGGGTGGTCTTGCCGCCAGGCACGCGCTCCGCGCGCCCGAACGACGTCTTGAGCGCCCGTTCGTTCTGGTCCACCGTGTAGACGCCCATGAGGAAGAAGCGCACGGCGCACCAGGCGGCGATTCCGATCAGACAGCCGGTCAGGATCGACATGGTTGAGTAGTATAGCGATTTTGAGAACGGAAATGGAAGGATAGGGCGGCGGCCATCGGCGCACGGAACACGGAGCGCTTCGCAGGCGTAACAATAGCAAGGGAGTTCAAAATCGCCATGTCCCGCATTGTGGCGACCTGAGCAGGAACATCCTCGACACCACGAGCATGGGGCCAATGCTGAAGAAGAAGCCCGGGCTCTACGATCGGACGGACCAGGCGCTGGCCAAAACGATGAGCGCGATGTGGGTGCAATTCGCCAAAACCGGCAACCCGAACGGCCCCGGCCTGCCCGTCTGGCCCCGCTGCCAGGCCGGCAAGGACGGGTACCTGGAGTTCGGCGACACGGTCGAGGTGAAGTCCCACCTCCGCGCGGCGCAACTCGAAGCGCTGGCGGGCTATTTCGCCGGGCTGAAGCGGTAGTAGCGGTCGGTTTGCCATCGGCTGATGGCTACTTCTTGCCGTATCGACTCACTAGCACCAGCGACTGCTGGAGTGCAGGAGCAGCCTCACTCGGTGTGGAAGTTGGGCCGCAGTTCAGACTCCGGAACGAACCGGAGGGCCTGGCGGTAAATCGCATGGAGTGTGCCGCGATCCACATCTTCGTGCAGAACGATCGTGAGCGTCTGCCGTGCGCCCGAGGCGACCGTGCGGCGCAGCTTGACGTGGCTGCCGCGCTGGGAAAACGGACGGAATCCGAACCGGACAGCGCGCGCAGCTTCGGAATCAGGCAGCAGCCTGCAGCTCCAGGGTGGCCAGAATCGTTGGATCCTCCACAAAACCGAGCTCGGCCAGATTCTCCCCTTCCAGGTGCAACGAGATGGCTTCGCGGATATTCGGCCAGCTCGTCGAGCGTTGGCGCTTCAGTGACTACCGGCAAGTCCAGGCACTCCGCGACGTATTGGTGTTCGCCACGGAAAATCCGGACGTGAATAGTTCGCTTCATGCCGCGGTCGCCTCCTCCACAACTCTATCAGCAACTCCACCGCCGCCACACTCCACCGGCAGCGCACACCCGGCGTTTGGGGAGCCGTGGGCTGTCACAAACGCCCCGCCCCGCTCGTTCTTCATTCAGAGGCCGGGAACGGAGAGCCATGATGGAGTACGCTGGTGAGGCGACGATGCAGCCGGGAATGAACTTGCTGGGGGGCGAGCGCGCGGGTTGGTCCGCCGCCGCCTTCGAGGCGGTCTTCCTTGAACACTACGCTCGCATGGTGGCCGTGGTCCAGCGCGTCCTGGGCGACCGCGCGCAGGCCGAGGAGATCGCCAGCGACGCCTTCCTCAAGCTCTACCAGCAGCCGTCGGATCCGCAGCGCTACCAGAACCTGGGCGGCTGGCTGTACCGCACCGCGAGCCGGCTGGGGATCGACGCCCTGCGCACCGCCAGCCGGCGCCGCGAGCACGATCCCGAAGCCGGTAAGCGGCTGGCGGAGGCGTCGGCGGTGGCCGGCCCGCTCGAGGACGTGCTGCACGCCGAGCGGGTGAGGAACGTGCGCGCGGCGCTGGCCACTCTCAAACCGGCCCAGGCCCAGCTCCTGGCGCTGCGGGCCAGCGGCCTTTCGTACAAGGAACTGGCGGAGGCGATGGGCGTGAAGTCCACTTCGGTCGGGCAATCGCTGGCCCGCGCCGAGGCGGCGTTCGAGAAAGCGTACCGGCGAATCGGAGGAGAACCCCATGTGCATCGCTGATGGAACCCTGCGCGCCAAGCTGGATGGCGAGTTGACCGAGACCGAACTGGCCGATGTGGACGCCCACCTGAAGAGCTGCGAGCGCTGCCGCGAGCGCGCCCGGGCAGTCGCCGCGAGGGCCGAGCGGACCGGAGCGCTGTTCTCCGCGTTGGCGCCCGCGGTCGAGGAACCCGTGGACGCGCGGCGGGCCCTGGCGCGATTGGATGCACGCCTGACCGCCCCGCCGGCCCCGAGGCCGTTCTGGATCCCGCGGCTCACGCCCGCCTGGGGCGCCATCGCCGCGGCGGTGGTAGCGGCGCTGCTCATCTCCCCGCCCGGCCGCGCCGTCGCCCAGAAACTCCTCGGCATGCTGCGGTTCAAAGCGGTCGTGGCCGTTCCGATGGAGCGCGATTTCATCGCCGAGGGAAAAGCCGAGATGCTCCAGCAGTTGCTCGCCAATGGCGTCGTGAAGACCAAGGAAAGCCAGCGGCTGTCGGTAGCGGACCGCGACGAGGCGGCCCGGCTCGCCGCCATGACCGTCCGGCTGCCCGAGTTGCGCACGGACGCCCCGCAGATCTACGTAAACACCGAGAGCGCGTTTCAGTTCACCGCGAGCCGGCAGCGGCTGGACACCCTCCTCTCTGTGGCCGGGCGTACGGACCTTCAGTTCCCGGCAGAGCTGAATGGTGCGCAGGTCGCCGTCGACGTCCCAGCGGGCGTGGTCGCCCGCTACGGCAACTGCCCGGTCGAGGACCTGCGGGAGCGCACGCACCCACCCTACGATGACTGCGTCATTGTCTCCCAGGTGCCCGTCCCGACGGTGGCGACCACGCCCGAGCTGGACTTGCGCGGGGTGGCGGAATTCGGGCTGCAACTGGCCGGCATGACGCCCGAGCAGGCGCACCTATTCAGCCAGACTGTCGATTGGACCTCGACCATCGCGGTCCCCATCCCGCGCAATGCCGCAACCTTCGAAAGCGTCCCCGTGGATGGCGTCCAGGGGCTCATGATCACCGGCCTGCCGGATCGCCAGGTGGTGGCACGCGTGGGGGAGGGTTCGCGCAACCGTGTCACCAGGCTCCCGCCGGCCTACGGGCTGCTGTGGGTCCACAATGGAGTGATGTACTCGGTGGGCGGTTTCGGTAATCCGGCGCTGGCCCAGCCGCTGGCCGCTTCGCTGCGGTAACCTCGGTTCATGCCGGACGCCGCCATTGAGACCGCGAATCTGCGCAAGACCTTCGGGCAGAAGGTGGCGGTGCGAGATCTCACCCTCGATGTCGGCCGGGGTGAGGTCTTCGGGTTCCTGGGTCCGAACGGGGCCGGAAAGAGCACCTCGGTCAAGATGCTGCTGGGCCTGGTGGCGCCCACCGCGGGCCAGGCTCTTCTCTTGGGCCGCCCGCTCGGCGACCGGAATGTGCGGGCGCGGGTGGGCTTCCTCCCCGAACATTTCCGCTTTCACGACTGGCTGAGCGGCGAGGAGTTCCTCGATTTCCACGGCCGGCTGTACGGCATGCCCGCCGCCCGGCGGCGACAGCGTGTGCCGGAGCTGCTGGCGCTGGCCGGCCTGGCCGACCACGGCCCCAAGCGCCTGCGCGACTACTCGAAGGGCATGCTGCAGCGCATCGGCCTGGTCCAGGCCCTGCTGAACGATCCCGATCTGATCTTCCTCGACGAGCCCACCAGCGGCCTGGACCCCGCCGGCCGGCTGCTGGTGCGCGACATCATCCGCGCCGAGCGCGATCGCGGCGCCACCGTCTTTCTGAATTCGCATCTGCTCTCGGAGGTCGAAGTCACCTGCGACCGCGTGGCTTTCATCCGGCATGGCGAGGTGCTCGAGACCTGCGACTTGAAGAAGCTGGGCGTGGAGGAGCGCTCGATCGTGGCCCGCGTCAAGGAACTGCGGCCGGAAGCGCTGGCGGGCCTCGAAAAGTGGGCCGGCTCGGTGCGCCTGGAAGGCGATTCGTTGAGCCTGGAGGTCCGGGCCGAGGACTCCGTGCCGGAGGTGGTTGCGTACCTGGTATCGAACGGCGCCCGAATCTACTCGCTCCACTCGCGGCAGGCCTCGCTCGAGGAGATGTTCCTGCGCATCGTGGGAACCGAGGGGGGCCTGTGACCGGGGTTGCGGTGATGGCCGGGCTGACCTGCCGCGAGGCGCTCCGCCGCAGGGTGGCGGCGGCGGCGGTGGCGATTGGCGCCGCGTACCTGGTTCTGTACGGTTTCGGCCTGCACATGATCCTCGCCAGCCTGCCCGCGGCCGCCGGCAGGCAGTTGCTCTTCAGGCGCCAGGCGGTCATCGCGCTGTTCGCCCTGGGCATGTACGTGGTGAACTGGCTGCTGGCTGTAATCACGATTCTGACTTCCGCCGATACGATTGCCGGCGAGATCAATTCCGGCGTCATCCAGGCCGTGGTCACCAAGCCCATACGGCGGTGGGAGGTGCTGTTCGGGAAATGGCTCGGCTTCGCCGCTATGCTGACGGCCTATCTGGCGTTCCTGGCGGGAGGGATGCTGGCGGAAGTGCGGCTGATCGGGGGCCACACCCCGGCGCACGTCCCCGAGGCCATCGGCCTGATGTGGCTGGAGAGCATGCTGCTGCTGGCGGTCACGTTCCGTTGCGGAGCGAGCCTTTCGACGATGGCCACCGGCGTAACGGTCTTCGGGCTGCACATCCTTGCGTTTCTGGGCGGCTGGGTCGAGGAGTTCGGCTGGCTGGCGCACAGCCAGACCGCGATGAACCTCGGCGTGCTGGCGAGCGTCGTAATGCCCAGCGAGGTGCTGTGGCGGCGCGCCGCCTTCGAGCTGCAGGGCCCCGTCATCGGCGGCTTCGGCCGGGGGCCCTTCAGCATCGGCTCGGTGCCCAGCGGGCTGATGGTGGTCTACGCCGGCCTGTATCTGGCGACGGCGCTGGGGCTGGCGACCCGCCGGTTCTCGCGGCGGGACTTGTAGCGCGGCCGGCTTCCCCTCACGGACCGCCAGGACGTGTCCGATGAGTAGGTCGAGGGAACCATGTACAACGGAATCGCGACCTACTTTGAGAGCGGCGTTATGTCGGCCGACCCGGTCGAACTGGTGCGGATGCTCTACCGCGGGGCCATCGAGGCGGTGGAGACGGCCCGCCAGCACCTGCGCAAGGGAGACATCGCGGCGCGCTCGGCCCAACTCACCAAGGCCGGCGCGATTCTGGCCCACCTCACCTTCTCGGTCAACTCGGACGCCGACCCTGCCATCGGCCGCAATCTCATCGAGCTGTACGACTACATGCAGAGGCGCCTCCTGCGGGCCAACCTCGAACAGGCCGACCCTCCGCTGGCCGAGGTGTCGCGGCTTCTCTCGACGCTGCTCGATGCCTGGAGCCAGTGCGGCCCGGCCGAGACGGAGCCGACCGGGCAGGTTCCGGCCGGCGTGTTCGCCGGGGCCGAGACGGAACTCGAGTACGCCGGTCAGAGCTGGAGTTTCTAAGCATTTCTCGGCCGGTCCTCCGGCCTGTCTCGGGGCAGGCGAAAACGCCTGCCCCGCCTCCTTTTCGCGGCCCGTAAGGCCTGTGCGGGCATCCGGCCACGCTACAGGTTCGTCCCTTGCCCGCCGAATATAGAGGCGAGGCAACCCGTCAAATTATGGCCAAATGCGAAACGAAGTACTGGGGGGAGCTCGATTACGGTGCGGACGCGGTAATCGATTTCCCGGCCGGAATTCCGGGCTTCGAGCCGGAACGGCAGTTCATTCTGGTCGAGCAGCAGGCGCTCGACCCGCTGGTCTTTCTCCAGAGCCTGTCGACGCCGGCGCTGTGCTTTCTGACTCTGCACGCGCGGGCCGTCTGCCCGGACTATAAACTCCGGATGTCGGCCGAGGATCTGGAAGCGCTGGGCCTTCCGGGAACGCGCCAGCCTCCGATCGGGCCGGAGCTGGCCTGCCTGACCCTGGTGCACATCGAGGAGAACGAGATAACGGCCAATCTGCTGGCCCCCATCGTCATCCACATACCGGCCCGGCGGGGAACGCAGGCGATCCTGGCCGGCACCGACTACTCGCACCAGCACCGGATCGACCGGGTCGAGGCGCCGGGATGCTCGTAATCCACGCCAGTGTGGCGCGGCGGAAGTTTCGCCGGGGATCGGAACGCAACGCAAACCGGGGACTGGCTCGAATTTCGCCGTTGTTGCGAAATTCGTGCCTGTCCCGAGGTTTGCCCCACGGGCAATCGTACCGCGCGCGATTTGCGCCGCACTGCACCAGCAAGGGGCCGCTGTGCTCATGATGAAACGGCGCGCCGGGGAATCGATTCTCATCGGGGACGACATCGAGATCCACCTGGCGCACATCGGGCGCACGCGCGTCAAGATCGGCATTCAGGCGCCGCGCAGCGTGACGGTGGTGGCGAAAGAGGTCAAGCTGGTGCGGGATCAGAACCGCGCCGCGGCCGCGTCGCACATCGGGGGAGCGCTGGCCAGGCTGGTGGCGCGGGCCGTGTCAAACCGAGCTCAAGGCAACGGACCGCCGGCCGATGAGAGTCAGTGAAGTCACTTTCAGGTATCCGAATGCAAGGAGAACCTGACCGGTATGACGCCGGCAGCCGACAGAAAAGGATTTTACAATGATTTCCGTTCAAACCAACGTTACCTCCCTCATAGCCCAGGAAAACCTGCGTGTCGATACGAACTTCCAGAGCCGTACGATTCAGCGGTTGACGTCGGGCTATCGTATCAACTCTTCCGGTGACGATCCGGCCGGCCTGGCCGTCGCCAACGGCTATCGCAATTCGGAAGCCGAGCTGACGCAGGGCATTCAGAACGCCAACGACGGCATCAGCACCCTGCAGATCATCGACGGCGGCGAGAACAACATCGGCCAGATTCTGGACCGCCTCAAGACCCTGGCCACGCAATCCGCCAGCGACACCTTCAACGGCAGCCGCGACGTGCTGAACAGCGAGTTCCAGGGTCTGGTGCAGGAAATCGACCGCCAGGCCCAGTCCATCGGCCTGGACCAGAACGGCACCTTCGCGCGCAACCTCTCGGTCTACATCGGCGGCGGCCGCGCGCACGGGATCAACACGGCGGCGACCAACTCGAGCTTGCAGTTCAATCTCTCGGGCGCGACCGTGGATGCCAAGAGCCTGGGGCTGACGGGCATGCAGGCCCTGGGCGGGACCGCGGGCGTCACCAACATCGGGAGCGGCTCGGCGAAGACCACGGTCGCCGACATCCTGGGCGACGCCAATAACGGCAACACGGGCACCACGAACTTCTACATCTCCGGCCCCGGCTTTTCGGGCGCCGAAAAGGTGAAGGTGGCGGTGAACACCCAGAACGTGACCGACACCGGCACGCTGGTCATGGCCATCAACAAAGCCATTCAGAACGCCGGGAACAACGGAACGGCGGCGGGCACGGCGCTCCAGAATGCCAACATCACGGCCACCATCAACACGGACAGCACCGGCAAGCAGCAGCTCGCTTTCACCTCCAGCACGACCGCTTTTCAGGTCGAGGCGGGCGACCTGGTCTCGAACGCGCTGATGGGCAACTTCGTGGATGCCACCGCCAGCGCCGACGCCAAGCCGATGACCTCGACGGTCACCGGCGGAGAAACCGTCACGCTGGCCAACGCCATCGCGACCCCGGCCGGAATCACGGTGCGTTTCACGGGCGCCGGCCTGGCCGCGCCAGTGGACATCACTCTGCAATCGAGCGACGGCACCGTCGGCGCCGCGGTCAGCGACCTGCAGACGCAGATGGCCACCAAGCTGGCGGGGACGGGCATCACCCTGGCCACCCCCGCGGCCTCCGGGCAAACGCTCGCGTTCAGCAACGCGCGCGGCGAAGCGTTCGCGGTCTCGGTGACCGGGGATGCGCAGGACAGCCTGGGGTTCGGCTCCTTCCAGAAGGGCCTCAACGGAGCCTACGACTACTCCACGCTGCAGGCCACCGCAAACTACGACCCGACCGCCGCCAGCACTGCGGGCACGGGCACCCTGCAATTCTCGGTGAACGGAGCGGCCACGGGCAGCGTGACCGTCGACCTGGCCGGCGGCAACGCCACCAATGCCACGGCCACCGGCACCGCGCTCGGCGCCGCCACGGCGACCATCACCACGGGCACCAACGACATGTTCAGCCTCGCGGTGGACGGCGTGGTGAAGAACGTCAACCTCACCGGCGGAGTGGCCGCGACCAAGGGCACGGCGGCGGCCGGGAGCGTGGACTTCGGAGCGGGTGGCGCGAACACGTTTGCCGTCGTAGCCGCCACCAGCGCTCAGGAGCAAGGCTCGGCCATTGCGGCTAGCGTCGACACCAGCACCGCCAACCAGTTCCTGGTCAATATCGACGGGACGGGCAACCAGACCATCAACCTGGTCGCAGCCGCCGGCCAGGCCCAGGCGACCATAGCGGCCGAAATCACCGCCCAGTTGGGGGGCAGGGCGACGGCCGCGTTCGTCTCCAACAAGCTCACGATCACGTCGGCCACCACCGGTCTCAGCTCGGGCGTCAAGATCAGCGCAGGCGCCGCGGGCGGCCTCGGAACCGGCGACGCCACCGCCCTGCTCGGCCTGGACACAGCTCAGCATAACGGCACGGCCGGGAACAATAAGGTGAACGTGAGCGTGGATGGAGGCGCGCTGACCACCATTACCCTCACCACAGGCGCCGCCCGCACGGGCACGCAAATCCTGGCCGACCTGAATGGAGCGGGCCTGGGCACGATCGCCAGTCTGGACTCCTCGAACCACCTGGTCCTGGCTTCGACCACCACCGGTGTAGGCTCCTCGATTCTGATCTCTGCGCCGGCGGCCAATTCGGCCGACACCCTCATCGGAATCGCGGCTGACGAGGGAACCGTCTACCACGGGGCCGCGGCCACCGCGACCCAGACGCTCGACTCCATCGCCAGCACGATCCAGACGGCGGTGGGAGCGGGCAACGCGACGGTTTCGGTCAGCCCGACCAACCAGATCGTGATCAAAGCGGCCAACGCGGGCCAGGGCCACAGCGTTGAAATCCTGAACGGGACGGCCAACGCCGCGCTGGGATTCAATACCCAGGTGGGCACGATCGATACCGGGCAGAACCGCAGCGGGACCGATCTGGCGGCGTACCTCCAGCAGCAATTCAACTCCACCGCAGCTCTCGACGCAGCCGGGCTGACCGCCAGTTACGCCAACAACAAGATTACGGTCACGTCGGGCAACGGAACCTATTTCCGCCTCAGCGCCTCGGCGCAAACCACCAACGCCACCGCCTACGGCGCCAACACGGTTGCCAGCGGCGGCACCTACGACCTGACCGGCGCCAACGCGCTGACGATCGGGGGCGTATCGGTGACGCTGACCAGCGGCGCCATGACCGCGTCGGCGATCCGGACTGCCATCAACGGCACGACGGGCATCGGCGTGACGGCTTCGGTAGTGACCCAGAACGGCCTGGACAGCATCAAGCTGGTCTCGAACGGGACCGCGGGCGCGGCGGACACTTTCGCCGTCGCGGGAAGCGCGGCCACGGTTCTGGGCCTGCCCTCGAGCGCCACGGGCACTTCCGGCAGCTTCGGCTACGGGGCAACCGGCTCCACCTTCCTCGGCTCCACGGTGGGCGTGGCCACCAACAGCGTGGTGAACGCCGGCGGATCGTCGGAGACCGGCGACCTGGCCTTTACGCCGCTGCAATACGGAAGCGACAACCAGGTCATCACCGTCACCGCCAACGACGCCAGCGGCACGACGCAGCCGATGACCATCACGCTCTCCAACAACGGCGCCACGCGCACCGGGCGCAGCCTCGACGAGACCATCGAGGCCATCAACACGGCGCTGCAACAGACCAACAACTCGACGCTGCAGAAGATCACGGCCGTCAAGGACGTCAGCCCGGCCGGAGCCGAGAAGATCAACTTCGTCAGCTCGCTGGCATCCTTCCAGGTCAGCGTCGGAAGCACCTCCAGCGGGAACGGCATCGGCTCGCAAGGCACCACCGTCAACTCGCAGGCGCTGGCCGGCGGCAGCAGCCTGAATATTTCCACCCAGCAGGGCGGAACCAGCGCCATCGGGGCGCTGACTACCGCCGTATCGGCCCTGGGCTCGGCCCAGGCCAACGTCGGCAAAGCGCAGAATACCCTGAATTACGCGATCGGCCTGGCCGAATCGCAGACGGCGAACCTCTCGGCCGCCGAATCGCGCATCCGCGACGCCGATATGGCGTCCGAGGCGGCGAACCTCACCAAGGCGCAGGTCCTGCAGCAATCGGCCATCGCGGCCATGGTGCAGGCCAATTCGGCTCCGCAAGCCGTACTGACCCTGTTGCGGGGCTAATAACCACAGCGAGCGGCCGCGGCAGCTAGCGGCCGGCTAGGAGACAGCAGTGGAGGCCGGGCGGATCGCCTCGAGCGGTCCGTCCGGCTCGATGCCTTTATGGCCACAAGCACCAGCGGCGCCAGCGCCGGCAACACCGTCACCTTCACCGGCACCAGCCGCTACTCCCAGGACTTTCAGAACCTCATCAACCGATCCCTGGCGATCGCCTCGCTGCCCATCACGCAGCTCAATCTCGATTTGACGCAGCTCAATTCGGAGGGCTCGGCGCTCAGCGACCTGGACAGCAAGTTCTCGTCCCTCTCCGACGCGGTCGGCGCCTTGACCACGGCCATGGGCAGCGGCTCCTTCAATGCCGACGTCCAGGATCCCTCCATCGCCAGCGCCACCGTGACCGGCGGCGCCATGGAGGGCAACTACTCGATCGAAGTGGATGACCTGGGCGCCAACTCCACCGCCATGAGCTCGGACAGCGGGAATCTCCAGGTCACCGATCCCTCGACCCAAAACCTCAGTGCGGCTGCCAACTACACTCTCACGGTAGGAGGCTCGAACTACTCCATCACCCCGGACAGCGACTCGCTGTACAGTCTGGCCGATGCCATCAACGCCAGTTCCGCGGGTGTGCAGGCCACCGTCGCCAACCTGGGATCCACCTCCACTCCCGACTATCGCCTGTCGCTGCAAAGCAGCCAACTTGGAAACCTCGCAATCCAGTTGGATGCCGACACCGAGGACTCCGGCGGAAACCCCGTCAGCACCCCCTTGATGACCCAGCAGGTTTACGGCAGGCTGGCCAGCTACAAACCGAACGGAGCGAGCCAGGACGTCACCAGCGATTCCCGCACCGTCACGCTCGCCCCGGGCCTCGACGTCACCATGCTGGGACAGAGCCAGACCGGACAATCGACCTCGATCACGCTCACCCGCCAGTCGGAAAGCGTCGCCAGCGCCCTACAGACTTTCGTAACGGCCTTCAACGCGGCGCGAGACGATCTTTCCCAGCAGCGCGGTGCGGGCGGCGCCCTGGCCGGCCAGAGCGTGGTCTATCAACTGCAAGATACTCTGAACCAGATCAGCGATTACTTCCAGGGTGGCAACTCCGTTAAGTCGCTGGTGGATCTGGGGGTCACCTTCGACAAGACGACGTTCAAGATGACCTTCGACGAACCGACGTTCCTGAGCGCAACGCTGGGCAGCATGGACGCCATCACCGCGTTTCTAGGAGACGGAACGACGAGCGGCTTCATCGAGAATGCGGCCGCCGCGATGGCGTCGGTCGAAGACCCCACGCAAGGGACGCTCAAAACCGCCATCGCCGACAACCAGACCCACATCGCCGCCGACAACGCGCGGATCGACACCGAAACCGCGCAGGTCGACAAACTCCAAACCAACCTGACCAACCGGATGAACGCCGCCGACGCGCTGATCTCCTCCATGGAGCAGCAGTACACGGTGATCAGCAATCTCTTCACGGCGATGGACAGCGCGTCGGGCACGTCCACCAGCGGCACGACTACGAATTCGCTGGCCTGACACCGATGCCGCAACTCGCGGATGTCGCCGACCGCTTGCGCTCAGCCGTGGCTTCGCAAGCCTACGCCGAGGCGCAACGCCTCGTCCCGCTGTACTGCGCCCTGCTGGAGTGCGAGTTCCGGAGCCAGCACCCCGGCTCAGGCCGGGCCCGCCTGGTCGCCGAGCAAGCCAGGGATCTGTACCAATGGCTTGCACGCACGGTGATTCTCGATCGCGCGCACTGCGCCACGGAACTGCACCGGCTCGCCGGGGTGTCTTCGTACTTGCGGTCTGCCGGCCACGACCCGCACACCTACCGCATCGACGGCTAGCGGGTATCGGAACGAGTTGCAAACCGGGGACTGGCTCGAATTTCGCCGTTGTTGCGAAACTTCAACCCTGTCCCAGGGTTTGCCCTTGGATAATCGTACTTCGCATGACTTGCGCCGCTCTGCGCTAGCGTGGTGCGTCGCAAATGTCGTCGGGTATCGGAACGAGCTGCAAACCGGGGACTGGCTCGAATTTCGCCGTTGTCGCGAAACTTCGTGCCTGTCCCAGGGTTTGCCCGTGGATGATCGTACTGCGTATGACTTGCGACGCACTACGCTAGCCTGGTGCGGCGCAAGGCCCGGGCCGTATGATCGTCCATTAGGCAAACCGGGACCCCCAGCCCCCCGCTTTGCGCATCGTCCCGATACCGAACCAAAGGCCCCGCCGCCGGCCCGTCCCCCGCAGGCCGGTCCTACTTCCCTTCCATGAAGTAGTAGCAGATGATGTGGCAGACCACCATGTGCGCGTCTTCCGAGCGGCCGGTGTGGGACGAGCGGACCTCGATGTTCAATTGCGCCAGTGGGCCAAGTTTGCCGCCGCCGCGTCCGGTCAGCGCCAGAGTGCGGCAGCCGATCGAGTTCGCGTATTCGAACGACCGGATCACGTTCGCCGAGTTGCCCGAACTGCTGAGACCCATCAGCAGGTCGCCGGGCGCGGCGAAGTTCTTCAACTGCTCGACGAAGACGCAGTCGTAGGACACGTCGTTGGAGTAGGCGGTGATGGTGGGGATCGAATCGTTGAGGGCGATGATGCGGAAACGGGAGGCGCGGTTGTAGCTCGCGCCCTTGAGCAACTCGGTGGCGAAGTGCGAGGCGGCCGCCGCGCTGCCGCCGTTTCCGCAGACGAAGATGGCGCGGCCCGCGGCGCGCGCCTCCTGGAACCACTCGATGGCCTGCTCGACTCGGCCCAGATCCAGTGAGGCGATGGCCTCCTGGACTCCTGCGACGTACTGCTCGGGGAATGTCATTGTCGGAATGCCGCCTCCGCGGCCAGAACCTCTTCGGGGGACGCCGTTCCGGTCCCTTCCTTCATAATGGTCACGCTCGATACCAGGTTCCCGAAACGTGCCGCCTCGATGGGCGAGCCGGTCGCGGCCAGCGCGAGCGCGGCGCCGGCCGAGAAGCTGTCGGCCGCTCCACAAGGGTACACGGGGTGGGCGATTGGGACCGTCATCACCGCCGTCGTACGGCCCGGTTCGACCACCAGAGCGCCCTCGCTGCCGCGGGTGACGATCATCAGGTTGGTCTCCAGATGCGCGCGCAGTCGTTCGTAGTCGATGGTGTGGAACAACCGCATGCAGGCCTCGTCGGCCTCCTGCCGGTTGGGTTTCACGATCACGCCGCGGAAGTGCTCCGAGCGGCGCCGCGAGTGCGCCCAAAGTACCTTGTCGGGATGCCGTTGCGCCAGCGTCCGCAGCAGCGAGCGCACACCCGGAGTGACCACGCCCCCGTGTTCCGTCTTGGCATGGTCCGCGGCGATCACTACGTCGAAGCCGCCTATCGCCGAATCCAGGCGCTGCATGACCTTGCGCTCGACGGACGGCGGCAGCGGCCGGAAGGGGATAAAATCCACGCGCGGGCGATCCTCGATCCCGGTCTCCGAGTTGAACAACTTCGTATAGGTGAAGGTCGGGAGCTGCGGGTCTTTGATCATCAGGTCTAGAGACACGCCGCGGGACTGGAGCGCCCGCTCCAGCTCGAAGCCGTTTCCGTCGTCACCCAGGACGCCCAGCACGGCGATACGGTAAGCGTTCAGCGACGCCAGGTTGTTGGCCACCGTGCCCCCGGCGCCCGGGCTCACGTAGCTGCCCATGACCCCCACCGTCGGGATGCCGGTCTCCCGAGAGGGCTCGGAAAGCAGGGGATCGTAGGTGCACCAGTGATCCAGGCAGATATCGCCCACGACCAGTGCGGCGATCTTGCGAATGGCGGCGAGAGTCCCGGCGGTAGTCATCGGATCGTCGTCCTATTCTGCCACCTCGAGACCGCCTCCGGCGGGCGCCCGTCGCAGCGTCCGTCCGATACTCCAACATTTGCCTCCCGCACGCCTCTCGCAGCCGGGGCAGCCTGGCGCGCCCGGACAACGTACCGGTTCGGCGGGCAACCCCGACGCCCGATGGGCGGGACCTGGCGATCGAGCCAGGCGCCGCACGCGCCCCGCCCTGTGCGCAGTTTGCCCGCCGTCGGAGGTTCTGTCAGAATAGAAGATTCAACTCTCTCGGCAGTCCCGGAGGAAGAATCAAGTGGCAGACGGACGCAGTTCTATTTTTACGTCGGAATCGGTGACCGAGGGTCATCCCGACAAAGTCGCCGACCAGATCTCGGACGCGGTGCTGGACGCCGTCCTGGCCGAAGACCCGCTAGGCCGCGTGGCCTGCGAAGTGCTCGTGACCACCGGCCTGTGCATTGTGGCCGGCGAAATCACGGCCAGTCCGAACTGCCACCTGGACGTGCAGAAACTGGCGCGCGACACCATCCGCGACATCGGATACAACGACGCCCGCATGGGGTTCGACGCCGACACCTGCGGCGTCATCAACGCGCTCCAGAAGCAGTCCGGGGACATCGCCATGGGCGTCGATACGGGCGGCGCCGGCGACCAGGGGCTGATGTTCGGCTACGCCTGCGACGAGACTCCCGAGCTGATGCCGCTGCCCATCATGCTGGCCCACAAGCTGGTGGAGCGGCTGAGCCAAGTACGGCGCCAGGGACTGGCCGATTTCCTGCGGCCGGATGGAAAGTCGCAGGTCAGCGTCGAGTACGTCGACGGGCAGCCCCGGCGCATCGAAGCCATCGTGGTCTCCACCCAGCACAGCCCGGAGATCTCGCACCAGGCCCTGTGCGAAGACGTGAGGAGGCTGATCATCGACCCGGTGATTCCGGCCGGCATGGTCGATTCCGACACAAAGATCCACATCAATCCCACGGGCCGGTTCGTCATCGGCGGACCGCACGGCGATACCGGCCTGACCGGACGGAAGATCATCGTCGACACCTACGGCGGCATGGGGCGGCACGGCGGCGGCGCGTTCTCGGGCAAGGACCCCACTAAGGTGGACCGCTCGGCTTGCTACATGGCGCGCCACATCGCCAAGAACATCGTCGCGGCCGGCCTCGCCCGCCGTTGCGAGGTCCAGCTCGCCTACGCCATCGGCGTCGCCGACCCGGTGTCCATTTCGGTGAACACATATGGCACGGGACAGATCGAGGAGGAGCGGCTGGTCGAGCTGGTCCGCACGCATTTCCCGCTGACGCCGCGCGGCATGATCGACTACTTGCAGCTCCGCCGGCCCATTTATCGCAAGACCGCCGCCTTCGGCCACTTCGGCCGCACGGAAGAAACGTTCACCTGGGAAGCTACAAACAAGGCCGGCGTGTTGCGGGAAGAGGCGAAGCTGTCGGCAGCCGCAGGTTTAGCGCAGCAAGGAGACTCATGTCCACTCATCCGCAGATTTCGATCGCTCACGACGTCAAGGACCTCTCGCTGGCCGACATCGGCAAGCGGCGCACGGAATGGGCGTTCCAGTCCATGCCGGTGCTCCAGACCATCCGCAAGCAGTTCATCAAGACCCAGCCGCTGGCCGGAATTCGAATCGCGGCCTGCCTGCACGTGACCACGGAAACCGCGAATCTCATGATCACGCTGCGGGACGGCGGTGCGCTGCCGGTAGTCTGCGCCTCCAACCCGCTCTCCACTCAGGACGACGTCGCGGCGACGCTCGTGAGGGACTACGGCATTCCGGTCTTCGCGATCAAGGGTGAGACCAACGACGTCTATTACTCGCACATCCTGGCGGCCATCGACTCCAAGCCGCAGATCACGATGGACGACGGTTGCGACCTGGTCACAGTCCTGCACACCAAGCGCCAGGACGCCATCGCGGACGTCATCGGCGGCACCGAGGAAACGACCACGGGCGTGATCCGGCTGCGCGCCATGAGCAAGGAGGGCGTGCTGCGCTACCCGGTCATCGCCATCAACGACGCCCTGACCAAGCACCTGTTCGACAACCGCTACGGCACCGGCCAGAGCACGCTCGACGGCATCATCCGGGCGACCAACGTCCTGCTGGCCGGCCTCACCGTCGTGGTGGCGGGCTACGGATGGTGCGGGCGCGGCTTTGCCAATCGCGCGCGCGGCCTGGGCGCCAACGTCATCGTGACCGAAATCGATCCGACCAAGGCCATCGAGGCCGTCATGGACGGCTTCCGCGTGATGTCGATGCTCGAGGCAGCCGAGATCGGCGATTTGTTCGTCACCCTCACCGGCAACAAGAGCGTCATCGCGCGCGAGCACTTCGAGCGCATCAAGAGCGGCGCCATCGTCTGCAACTCCGGCCACTTCAATGTCGAGATCGACCTCGAAGCGCTGGGCAAGATGGCCTCTTCCCGGCGCCCGGTGCGGGAGTTCGTCGAGGAGTTCGCTCTGCGCGACGGGCGGCGGGTCTATGTGCTCGGCGAGGGCCGGCTGATCAATCTGGCCGCGGCGGAGGGCCATCCCGCCTCCGTCATGGACATGAGCTTCGCCAACCAGGCCCAGGCGGTCGAGTACCTGGTCCACAACCACGCATCGCTCGAGAAGCAGGTCTACGCGGTTCCCGAGGATCTCGACAAGAAGGTGGCCCGCATGAAGCTCGAGTCCATGGGGGTTAAGATCGACCGGCTGACTCCGGAGCAGGAACGCTACCTGGCGAGCTGGTCCGAAGGAACGTAGCAGAAGCAGCCATCAGCGGTCAGCCGGCGGCCGTCAGTCCTCAGCTCCCGCCCTCAGCGGTCTGGCGGATGGCCGATGGCCGATGGCTGACAACTGACGGCTCACGGCTCACGGAGACATTCCCTTGGCAGATCCTCAAAGTACCAAACAGTCGCTTGAAATCGCGGTTCCGGCCAACGAAGTGGAAGCGGAGACGGCGCGCGTGGTCGAGTCGCTGCAGAAGAAGATCCGCCTCCCGGGTTTCCGCCCCGGCAAGGTCCCCCTCGATCTGATCCGCCGCCGGTACAAGGAAGAGATCCGGCACGACGTCGTCGAGAAACTCGTGCCGCGCCACTTCTTCAAGCGAGCCGAACAGGAAGGGTTGGCCGTAGTCGGGACGCCGAACGTGAGCGACTTGAAGCTGGAAGCCGGCGAGCCCATGCGTTTCAAGGCCGAGTTCGAGGTCGCGCCCACAATCGAGCTCAAAGACTACCGGGACGTCACGATCCCCTACAAGGACCCCGAGATCTCGGACGAAGATGTCGAGGCGCGCATCGCTCAACTGCGCGAGCAGAAGGCCGACTACGCCAACGTCGACCCGAGGCCGGTGGAAACCGGGGACTACGCCGTGGTCGCGCTCGAGAGTCTGGCCGGGGCCCCCGGCCAGCCCATCAAGCAGGACGAACTCACTCTGCACGTCGGTGGAGAGGACACCCTTGCCGACTTCAGCGACAACCTGGCGGGCATGACGCCTGGCGAGGCGAAGGAGTTCGACGTCCACTACCCGGAGGACTACGGGCAGGCCAAACTGGCCGGCAAAACGGTGCGCTTCCGCGCCGCGCTCAAAGGCATTCGCCGCAGGGAATTGCCCGAACTCAACGACGAGTTCGCGCGCGACCTGGGCGACTATCGCAACCTCGAAGAGTTGCGCGAGGCCGTTCGCAAGTCGCTCTTCGGAGAGCGCCAGTACTTCGCTCAGCAGGAGGCCAAGAGCAAGATTGTGGATGCGCTGGTGGAGCGGCACGAGTTCCCGGTGCCTGAGGCGTTCATCCAAAGGCAGATCGAAGCCGAGGTGGAACGGAACGTGCGGATGCTCGCCGCCGAGGGCGTCGATCCCCGGTCGCTCAAGCTGGATTGGGAGAAGTTGAAGGTCTCCCAACGCGACAAGGCGGTCCACGACGTGAAAGCTTCTCTGCTGCTGGACCGCATCGCCGAGGCCGAGCAGCTCTACGCCACGCCCGACGAGGTGGATCACGAGGTGCAGCGCCTCGCCCGCCAGGAGCGCGAGCCCGTGGCGGCGACTCGCAAGAAACTCGAGAAGGACGACGGTCTGCGCCGCATCGCCAACCGCATCCGCACCGAGAAGACGCTGAACCGCCTGTTCGAGCACGCCCGCAAAGAGGCGGCCGGAGCTTAAAGACGAGCGTTTGGGCGTCGCTCATCGCTCGATTCCCGTCGCGAGATCCTCACCACGGGCGACGCTTGGCCGCAAAGGGTTCAACGCCGGGCGCCTGCCATCGGACGCCGCGCGCAATCGCGGCCGGCCACCCCCTACCGGCTCATCGGCTTCACCGTGTCGCCGCCCAGGCGCAGGCCGAGTTCCGTCATCGTGCTCGAGAAGGTGCACTCCGGGTCCAGAAACACGATCGGCGTGCCGGCCTGACTGGCCTTTGCGCAGAGTTCCGGGGCGGGCGGAATGACGCCCACGATGGAGCAGCTCAACTGGGCCGCGATCTCGGGGATAGGCGTGGGCGTATACGACAGGGCCCGCGTAACCACAATGGCCCCGGTGATCTGCTCGCTGATCCCCCACGAATGGAGAACCGGCAGGAACAGCTTCCCCGCGTAGGCGCTCATGCCGTCGCGTTCCAGCACCATCGAGACGTAGGTGCACTGGCGGATCGCGGCCTGGCTCATGGGGAAGCCGAGCGACGGCAGATCGATCACCGTGCACTCCGCCATGTGGGAGGCGGCGCGGATCACGGCTGCCGCCGCCAGCGGGTCCACCTCGCGGAACTCGTCCGGCTTCTGCGGACCGAACAACACCCGCAGTCCGTGCGGGAAGGTGCACAGCCTCTTGCCGACCTCCGCGGTGTCGATTCTGCCCGGAGCGAGGGACCACAGGGAACTCAGGTTGGCGGCCGGGGAGTGCTTCAACTGAAACGAGAACAGGCCCAGGTCCGGCTTCAATTCCACGGCGATCGTGCTCCTGCCCGCACGGGCCAGCACGGCCGCGACGTTCAGCGCCACCGTGGTGGTCCCGGTGCCGCCCTTGACGCCCACGAATCCCAATACCTTCGCGCGCGGGCGGGCGAGACTCGCCTCCCGGGCCCGGCTGCGGGATCGTTCCACCGCATAGCGGACACGGCGCACCAGTTCCGCCTCGCTGAATTCACCCTTGACCAGATACTCGTCCGCGCCTTCCCGGACCGCGCCCAGCGCCAGATCCTGGTTCTCGACGGACGTCAGCACGATGACGGCGCCAGGGCCCTGGCGCTCGCGAACTCTGTTGAAAGCCAGCAGGCCGTCGCTATCCGGCAGGTCCAGATCGAGGAAGATCCCGTCGAAGGCCGCCGCCTCCAGCCTGGCCAAGCCTGCCTCCAGAGTGTCCACCCACTCGACCCGCATCGACAGAGACACGGCCCCCTCGAGCGCTTGCTTCACCAATGCCGAGATGTCCGGGCGGTCCTCAATCAGGAGAACGTTCCATTGGTCCGGCATGCGCGCCGCTCCTCCCTTTCACGATACAGGCTCTGGCCCAGCGCCGCTCGGTACGCTGTTTCACGAGCGCAGAACTACGTGACACTGCCCTCCGGCCCGCCCGAGCCCTGGGGCATTCGCACAATCGTCAGAAACAGCCCCAGCCGGTGAGTCGCCTCCGAGAATTGCTCGTAATCGACCGGCTTGGCGATATAGGCGTTACAGCCCAAATCGTAACACCGTCGGATTTCCGCGGCGTCGTCCGTGGTAGTCAGGACGACCACCGGAATGGACCGCGTGCGCTCGTCCGTTTTCAAGCGCTGGAGCACCTGATACCCACTCATGCCCGGCATGTCGAGATCCAGAAGCACGACCGTCCGGGTCCGTTCGGCGGCCTTCCCGTTGGCCAGCAGATAGTCCAACGTCCGCTGGCCGTCCCCGAACTTCACAATCTCGCTCGCGACGCTCGATCGGCGGAGGTTCTTTTCAATGAGGCAGGCGTGTGCGGGATCGTCTTCCACCAGCAGGATGGTCGTTTCCGCTTTCTCCATGCGGCCCTCTCCCTATTGCGACGCCGGGAGCACGAAGCGGAAGGTCGTGCCCACGCCCGGCTCGGAATGGCACTCGATGCTTCCGCCCAGCCGGTGCAGCAGGGCCCTCACATAAGCCAGGCCCATGCCTTCTCCCGGAATATCCTGCGGACCGGCCCGGCGGAACGGCGCGAACACCTTGTCCATGTCCTCGTCCGCGATCCCACGGCCATTGTCCCGCACCCGGAATACCGTGCCTTCCTCCGTCTCCTCGGCCGACACTTCGATCGCGCCCGGCCGTTGCGGGTCCAGGTACTTCAACGCGTTGTCCAGCAGGTTCCCGAAGATCTGCTCGATCGCCGTGCGGTCGCTGGTGATGGGCGGCAGAAGGCCGATCTTCAGTTCCACCTTGCGGCTCTCGATCTGGTGAGCCAGGCTGCGCAGAGTGTCCGCGAGCAACTCCCCGGTGTTCAGTTCCTCCAGGTGGAACTCCCGATAACCCACCCGCGAGAGCCGCAACAGGGCGCCGATGAGGTGGTCCATACGCGTCACCGAACTCTCGATGAAGCCGAGCGCCTCCGGAACGGCCTCGTCGAGCGCCTGAGCCGCCGCGCTTCGCTCCGCATCGGCCAGATTCGGAAGCAACGCTTCCACCGGTTTGCGCAAGGTCTCGACAGAGCGGCGCAACTCCGCCGCAAAGCCCCGCAGGCTCAGCAGAGGAGCCCTCAAGTCGTGCGAAACGATGTACGTGAAGCGCTTCAGCTCCTCGTTGGTCGCGGCCAGTTGAGCGCTGTACCGCTGCAACCTCTCCTCGGCGCGCTTGCGGTCGGTCACGTCCTCGTAAGCGCCCAGCAGGCCGATGACGGTCCCGCGCGGGCCGTACAGCGGAACCTTGCTCGTGCGCAGCCAGCGCCGCGTCCCGTCCACCCCGATCTGGGGCTCCTCGTAACCGATCTTGGCCTGCCCGCTTTGCGTCACCTGGCGGTCGTCCGCGACGTAGGAGTCGGCGCTGGACCGCCAGTCCAGCTCGTAGTCGGTCTTGCCCACGATCGCTTCCGGCGTGGCCACGCCGGCGTCGGCCGCGCAGGCCTTGTTGCAGCCCAGATACCGTCCCTCCCGGTCTTTCCAAAACACGCGCTCCGGGACATGGTCCAGCACCAACTGCAGCATCTGGCGCGATTCCCGCAGGTCCGCGGTCTGCAGTCTTACGCGGCGGCGCAACACCACGATCCAGGCCAGCGCCAGCAGGGCCACCGCGCATACCAGGCCCATCGCCCGGAACGCGCGCGGAGTCGTCCACCACGGCGCCGGCGCCAATACGGCAACGTCGGCCGGCGACCGCATCACGATCGAGAAGGACCGCGGCAGTACCGTCTGCTGCGCTTCATAGGTGGCGACGGAAGCGATCCCGGTCACCCGCAGCAGGCTTCCTTTCTCGATCGCCGGCACTTCTTGTTGGTCGAGGCGGGCCTCGAAAAACCGGTCTCCGGCTTGCAGCACCAGCGCCTGGTTCCCCTTGCCCGGCGCCTGATCCACCAGCCGCGCGTCAATCTGGACCAGGTCGGCGTCGTAGCCCTCGTCCAGGATGTCCGTCGCGGTCAGCAACACCGGATCCCGGGGCCGTGCATGGCCGAGCTTGCGGATCTCGGCGTCGCGCAGCACCGGATTGAATCGCCCCGCCACGGCCACCGGCAACCCGATCACCTCCACCGCATCGCCCACCTTTATGGCTGCCGGTTCGTGATTCTGAACCAGGACGCCTCCCGTGCCATCGCTGACATAGGTGGGGCCCCCGCTATGGGCCAGAGTCACCACGCCGCGGATACGGGAGCGCTCCCCGAACCGCGACGAGAAGGAGAACTGAAGAAGCTGCTCGATGGCGCG
Organism: Bryobacterales bacterium; assembly: GCA_963710565.1. Taxonomy (GTDB): domain Bacteria; phylum Acidobacteriota; class Terriglobia; order Bryobacterales; family Bryobacteraceae; genus DASWZN01. The sequence goes on from CAVQAN010000008.1 coordinate 166,864, forward strand.
CAAGGGAGGCGCCTCGGGCGGGCGATCGCCTTCGGCGCGAATCAGCCCGGCGTCCGGCACGAACAGGTGCATGCCCAGAATCTGGCGTTTGAAATTGAACACGGAGCCGCAAACCCCCTGCATGCGGACGCGCGAGTCCAAGAGCGAGTCGGGCAACTTGGCGGAGCCGTAAACGTACGCCGTGAAATGATGAACGCCCCAGTTGACGCCAAGGATGCGCAGCCCGTGTTCCTGGCCAATCGAGTGGACGATGCCCTGGGCTTCCACCCACGTACTGTCGGCGATACCGGTAAAGAGCTGCTCCATCTCGATTCGGGCCGGCTGGGGAAACGCTTGCCGGCCGATGGCGCGGATGCCCGCCACGACGACTACCGGCGCGAAATTGCCGGGGCGGCTGCGGCCCTCGATCTCAACCAGATCCCCGGCGTGAACGGGGGGCTGGGAGTCCCTGCGGAAGACCAGGTAGACTCCTCCCGTGCCGTCCTGTGCGAACGTGTTGCCGGCCGTTGGATTGTGGTAAGTCACGACGCCGCGCAGGCGGATCGGGTATCCCAACCTGGCTTGATCCTCCGAGAGGGTCTTCACCTGCGCGACCGTTGTAAGCACCGGTAAGGAGGATGCGCTCGGGCGTCCCCTGTTCAAATCCTCGATTGTCCAGTCGGTGAGAACCGGCGCGCCGCGTTGCGCCTCGATAAACCCCAAGACGTCGAGGGGTCCCCCAACCGCGAGGTCCTCGGACAGGCCCTGCCGCAAGCGCACGGATCCCGTGGAATCTCGAAGTACCCATTCGCCCCCCTCCAGTGCGATCGACCCGTGCAGGCGGATGCGGTGCTCGGACGGGCGGCCTCCCGCGGCCGCCAGAACCGACTGCGCGGTCCGGAGCGGAACGTCTCCCACGCCAGGCGCCGGTTTCACCACGGTTACCTCTCGCATGGACCTGGCCCACAACTTCACGCCCGCCGGAGCCCCCGTGGCGTCGAAGCTGGTGGCCAGCACGCCTCGCACTCGCACCACCGAGTCCGGCAGTGAGCGGTAGTCCGCAAACGAGAGGTCTCTCACCCCCACCCGGACGTCCCGGCCGAGCGTCCGAACGACGAGCGCGACCCTGCCTGCGTGATCGATGGCGGCGGACCTCACCGAGCCTTCCATCTCGACGTAGCGGTACTGGAGCCTCCCCGAAACCAGGTCGCGCTCGCTGGGCCGTACGGGCGCCGGCAGCGGACTGGCCTGACCACCCATGACCAGGCTTCCGCAGGACACGGCCGGACTCAGTCCGCCGCCCGCAACAACTCCACTGAGCTCGACGGCGCTCCCGAACTCAAGGGGAAGTCCCGCTAAAGGCGCGCCTTCGACTCGCACTGCACCGCTGGCGTCCTGCATGATCACCAGCAGCACCGCAGTATCAGTGAACGTCACCGTCCCAGCCAGATGGACCGCCACCCGTTCGCCGGAAACTGCTGGAGGCAGTTCGCGTATCTGCTCGACCGTCGTCAGCGGAGCGTTCGGAACCCTGGGGGATGATCGCGAACATCCGCTGGCCACCAGCCACGCCAGACCCACAGCCAGACACAGGACCGCAACCCGCCAGCGCCGCCGCGCGCCGCCGAAACGCGTACCGGAGCCCGGAAGCGCCGGAATATCCAACGCGATGCGAACAAAGGTCTTAGGCGCCGCGCTCATTTCCCTGTTCCAGACTAGTTGTTAGGATACACCTGCCCGCGCGACTTTCCAAGAAATTGAACCCAAAAGGTCCAAAGATGCCGCTTTTGGGTTATTCCTCCTCCTCCCAGCGCCAGCCGCCTGACCAGCCTGCCCGACTCCCCCTAAAAGACTGAGGTCGCACTCTTTAGAACAAGCGCGGCTGTTTCCGGACCCTCATTTCCGAGAGCGGCCCCGCCCCCGCGCCGGAATGACCCCAATGCGGGTTGGCGCCCGGATTCTTAGGGTGAATCGCCATGGGAGTCCTGCATGGTCCCCAGAGTACCTGGGCCGTATCGCCAGGGGCCGCACGCGGCGCGTGCAACGCCGCTTCAGCAGGCTCCGCGCGGCCGCGGCCTGAACCCACGGCGGCAGTCTGAGGCCACACGGCACTTGGAAAACCGGGCTAAAATGAACGCTTCAAGCCGGCGGCGATATGCTCTCTGCAATCCGCGCGTTTCTGATCCTCGACCCTCTGATCCTTCTGGCGACCGCGCTCATGGGAACGTTCTCGATGCTGGTGTCTTTCTTCGACTCCAGCGGCCGCACGCAGCACCGCGTCGCGAAAGCATGGGCGCGCATGCTCCTCGGGATCGCGGGCGCGAGGGTCCGGGTGGAAGGACTCGATCGCATCGCGCCCGGCGCCAGCTACGTCATCGTGGCGAACCATCTCAGCTTCATGGATATTCCCGTGATTCTCGCGCATATGCCCGTCGAGATTCGCTTCCTGGCCAAAAGGAGCCTCTTCAAGACGCCCTTCATCGGCACCCACCTGCGGCGGGCAGGCCACCTGCCCGTGGAGCGGGAAGAGGTGCGGGCGTCGTTGAAAACCATGGCGGAGGCGGCCCAGATCATCCGCAATCGTGGAATTTCAGTCCTGATTTTTCCGGAGGGCGGCCGTTCGCCGCACCAGATGCGCGAATTCAGGGAAGGCGCTGCCTATGTTGCGATCAAAGCCGGCGCCTCCGCGGTGCCCGTGGGGCTGGACGGCACCCGCCAGATTCTGCCCATGGGTTCGATCCACGTAGCGCCCGGCGAGGTCGTCCTGCGGATTGGAGACCCCATCCCCGTTGACGGGCTGAAGATCCACGACCGGCATGCGCTGACCGAAGAACTGCAGCGCCGAGTGGCCGCACTGGCCGGCGCCGCCTACCAGCGTTGATCCGCGCTACAATCAATCCGATGGACGCGTGGTGGATCGTCGCGGTCTTCGTGGTTTTGGTCTTGCTGAGCCGCTTGGGCGGCGGCTGAAGCAACTCCTCGTCCGGCCGTGGGCCGGGCAACTGCGGATAGCTGGGCGGGGCAAACCTCATGCCTCGGCGGTCGCCGGGGCGGCGCTCGGCTCGCCGCGCAAGCGACTCTGGAGGCGCTCCAGGTACAGGTAGATCACCGGCGTGATGTAGAGCGTCAGGAGTTGCGAGACCACCAGGCCGCCCACCACCGCCAGGCCCAGAGGCTGGCGCGCGTCGCCGCCTTCGCCGTAACCGAGGGCGATAGGCAGCGTGCCCAACAGCGCCGCCATGGTCGTCATCATGATGGGACGGAAGCGCAGCATGCAGCCCTGGTAGATCGCATCCATCGGCTTCTTGCCGTCCACGCGCTGTGCCTCCAGCGCGAAGTCGATCATCATGATGGCGTTCTTCTTCACCACGCCCAGCAGCATGATGAGGCCGACGAACGCGAACAGGTCCAGCTCCCTGTGGAACAGCTTCAGCGTCAGCAGCGCGCCGAAGACCGCCGAGGGCAGCCCCGAGAGAATCGTGATGGGGTGGATGAAGCTCTCGTACAGAATCCCCAGCACGATGTAGATCACCAGGATGGCCACGATCAGCAACACCGACAGCCCTTCAAACGAGCGCTGGAACTCCTTCACCGTGCCCTGGAAATTGGTGCTGATGGTGGGCGGCATGCGCAGCTCCCGGATGCGCGTCTTTCACGTTCTGCGGCCGCGTCGCCCAGCGAGAAGCCGGGTTTCAGGTTGAAAGACACGTTGACTGCCGGCAACTGGCCGAAGTGGTTCACCGTGAGCGGGCCCACCGTACGAGTGAAACCCACGACCGCGTCGAGCGGGATGAGCGACCCCTTGCGAAGAGCGAATGTACAGCTTCGACAGCGCTTCCGGGCTGCGCTGATACTGCGGGCTCGACCTCCATGAGCACCGCGTACTCGTTCGGCAGGCGTGAAAATGGTGGAAACCTGGCGGTTGCCGTACGCGCTGTAGAGGGCGTCCTGGATCTGCTGCGGCGTCACGCCCAGCGACACCGCCCGGTCGCGGTCGATATTGGCCATCACCTGCGGGCTGGCGATCTGCAGGTCGGAGTTCACGTCCACGAATCCGGGCAGCGTGCGCATCTTGTCCACCAGGCGCGGCACCCAGGGGTAGATCTCCTTGAGGTTCGCGCTCTGCAGGGTCATCTGGTAAACGCTGATGGAGTACTGGCCGCTGACGGTGATCGGCGGCGGATTCTGCATGAACGTCATCAGGCCGGGCACCGTCGCCGTCTTCGGGCCGCAGCTCCGCGATAATCTGATCCACCGAGAGCGCCCGCTCGTTGCGCGGCTTCATGCCGCACGAAGAAGAAGCCCTGGTTGCCGCCCACCACGAAACGCCCCGCCGTCGCGCACGTTGGGATCCGACATCACGATGTCGGCTATGGCCATGTGGTGCTTGGCCATCGACTCGAACGAGATGTCCTGCCCGGCCATGGTGACCCCGAACATAAAATCGCTGTCCTGGCTGGGAATGAACCCGGTGGGCATGGTGAAGAACAGGTACACCGTCCCCACCAGCAGCGCCAGGGCAGCCATCAGCGTTGCGAACTGGTGGCGCAGCACGCCCGCGCAGCGTGACGTCGTAGGCCCACGCCAGGCCGTTGAAGCCTCTCTCCAGAACGTCGATAGAGGCGTCCGTGCCGCGCGTCGCGGCTGATACCGCAGGAAACGGCTGCCCAGCATGGGCGTGAAGCTCAGCGAGACGAAGCCGGAGATCAGGATGGCGACCGTGATCGTCACCGAGAACTCGTGCAGCAGCCGGCCCACGATCCCGCCCATGAACAGCACCGGGATGAAGACCGCCACCAGCGAGATGGTCATCGAAAGGATGGTGAAGCCGATCTCGCGGGACGCCAGCAGCGCCGCTTCCATGCGCGCCTTGCCCATCTCCATGAAGCGCACGATGTTCTCGAGCATGACGATGGCATCGTCCACCACGAAGCCCACCGAGAGCGTCAGCGCCATCAGCGACAGGTTGTTCAGGCTGTAGCCGAGCAGGTACATGGCGGCGAAGGTGCCGACGATCGAAAGCGGCACCGCCGCGCCCGGAATCAAGGTGGCCGAGAGGTTCCGCAGGAACAGGAAAATGACCATGACCACCAGGCAGACGGTCAGGACCAGCGTGAACTCGACGTCGCGGATCGAGCCGCGGATCGACTCCGATGCGTCGAAGGCGACGGCCAGCTTCACCGCCGGGCGGAATCTCATGGCGAAACTGCGGCAGCAGCGCGCTTGATGTTGTCGACCACCTCGACGGTGTTGGTCCCGGGCTGGCGCTGGATGGCCAGAATCACGCCGCGCGACGCCGCCGAACCAGGCGTAAGCCTTGTCGTTTTCCACGCTGTCGAGCACGTTGCCGAGTTGCTCGAGGCGGACCGGCATGCCGTTGCGCCAGGCGACCACCATGGGGCGGTAGGCACGCCGCGTCCATCAACTGCCCGCTCGATTGCACGGTGAAGGACTGCTTGTGGCCGTAGAGTTTCCCGGTCGGCAGGTTGACGTTGCTCTGCGCGATGGCGCGCTGCACGTCGTCGACGCCGACATTGCGCGCCGCCAGCGCGTCGGGATCCAGTTGCACGCGCACGGCGTATTTCTGGCTGCCGTAAACGATCACGCGCGAAACGCCGCTCACCATCGAAATGCGCTGCGCGAGCATGGTCTCGGCGTACTCGTCCACGGTGTAGAGCGGCAGCGTCTCGGAAGTCAGCGACAGATACAGTACGGGCTGCTCGGCTGGGTTCGCCTTCTGGTAGGAGGGCGGGCGCGGCATGTTGCGGCGGCAGACGTCCGCCCGCGCTGGCGATGGCGGCCTGAATGTCCTGCGCCGCGGCGTCGATGTTGCGCGTCAGCGTGAACTGCACCGTGATGTCGGTCTCGCCCTGCGAGTTGGCCGAGCTCATCTGCTGCACGCCGGCGATCGTCGAAAACTGGCGCTCGAGCGGCGTCGCGACCGACGAGGCCATGGTCTCGGGGCTGGCGCCCGGCAGCGAGGCGGAAACCTCTATGGTCGGATAATCCACGCTGGGTAGGGCGGCCACGGGCAGCGCCCGGAAGCCCACGATTCCGAACAGCAGGATCGCAAACGTCACCAGCGCCGTCATGACCGGCCGCTCAATGAAAATGCGCGAGAGATTCATAGCTGGAGTCCTTTGAGCGAGCTCGGCACTAGAGTTCCCGCGAGTCGATCTTGCTGGCCGGAACGGCCTGGATGCGCGCGCCCGGAAAGAGGCGCAGCTGGCCGTCCGTGACCACCGTCTCGCCGGGCGCGATGCCTTTCTCCATGACGATCTTGCCGGCTGACGGTGCGCCCCGCCGCCACCATCCGCGGCTCGACCGTCTGGTCCTTCTTGACGACGTAGACGAACTGGCCCTGCTGGCCGGCCTGCACCGCCTCGGCCGGTACCACGGTCGCCTCGATGCGCATCCAGACGCAGCACGGCGTTGACGAACTGGCCAGGCCACAGCGTCCGGTCGCCGTTGTCGAAGACGGCCTTGAGCTTGATGGTGCCCGTCGCGGGATCGACGGCGTTGTCGATCACGGCTAGCGAGCCATGCGCTTTCTTTCCGGGATCGTCCTTCAGATACGCCTCGACCGGCAGCTTGGCGCTGGCGCTGCGTGCCCGGATCTCCCCCAGGTGCCGCTCCGGAACGCCGAAGGACACGAAGATCGGCTCGATCTGGTTGATGACCACCAGCGTGGTGTCCCCGTTCGCCTTGACGAAGTTGCCGGCATGCACCAGCAGATTGCCGGCGCGTCCCGTAATCGGGCGAGCGGATCTCGCAATAGGCGAGATCGAGCTTGGCCCGCGCCACGGCTGCCCGGTCGCTTTCGAGCGATGCCCGCGCGCTCTCGATGGCCGCCTGGTCGGCCTGCACCGATTCCTTTTGCGCGTCGAAGGTGGTGCGCACCTGGTCGTACTGGTTGCGCGCGGCGATACCCTCTTTGAAGAGTTCTTCGTAGCGCTTCGCGTCCGTCTCGGCGGTCTTCGAGTTGAGCGTCGTCGCGGCCGAGATTGGCCTGGGCCTGGAGAAGTTGGGCCTCGTCTTTAGCGACGGCGGCTTCCGCCTGGCGCAAGGCCTCTCGATAGGGCCGCGCGATCGATCTGGAACAGCAGGTCTCCCTGTTGAATGAGGCCGCCTTCGGTGAAGCGGATGCCGACCAACTCCCCGGCGACCTGGGACTTCACCTGGACGGTCCGGAAAGGCTCCACCGTGCCGACGGCGCGCACCTCGACCGGCAGCACCTCGCGGACCGCCGCCGTCACGCTCACCGGAACCGCGGGCGGACCGCCGGGGCCGGCCATCTGCTGTGCCGGCTTATCGGAGCCGCACCCCGCCACCATCGCGGCCATCACGACCACCAAACCGAAGCGCACCGTACCTCCTTGACCCTGAACAGCTTGTCGTTCCCAGTGTAGCCCCGTTCCAGCCCCGCTCAGGAGCCTTGTAAAGTTTTGTCAATTGTGGGGCGGAAATGTACCGCCGCGACTCTCGCTCCCTTCCAATGAATACAGATGGAGGTATGCCAAAGTTCCATGAGAATACGAAAAGCGGCGATTGCCGTCGCGCTCACCGGCCCGCTGGTTCTGCTCGCGGGCGATTCCTGGCGCGACAAAGACCCAACCCAGTGGAGCAGTGACGAAGTCAACCAGGTGCTGACCAACTCTCCCTGGGCCAAGCAGGTGACCGCCAGCTCCAACCAGAACAGCGACTGGTCCCAGGGCGGCAGCCGCGGTGGCGGCAGCGGCGGGGGCTGGGGCGGAGGTGGCGGTGGTATGGGCGGCGGAGGCTGGGGCGGTGGCGGCGGCGGGATGGGCGGTGGCGGTGGCATGGGCGGTGGCGGTGGCATGGGCGGCGGAGGCTGGGGCGGTGGCGGCCGCGGCGGCGGCGGCAGAAGCCGCGGAGGATCCCAGGGCCAGCCTCCCAAGGTGACCGTTCGCTGGGAAAGCGCCGCACCGGTTCATGCCGCCCTCGTCAAGAGCGAGACGGCGGACGCTTCCAAGTTCGCGGACTGGTCGAAAGATTACTACGTGGTCACCGTCAGCGGGCTGCCGCAGTGGGGACAGCGCCCGCGCGAAGCGGACGACGACCAGCAGCAGCAGCCGGATCCCGAACAGGCGAAAGAGAGGCAGGAGCGGATGCAGGATCGCCTGAAACAGAGCACTTCGCTCAAACTCAAGAGCCGGACCATCGCGCCGGAGCGGATCGAGACCCTGGATGCCCCGGGAGGCCATACTCTCACCTTCCTTTTCCCGCGCACTTCGAACATTCTGGCGGACGACAAGGAAGTCACTTTCGCAACGTCGATGGGCCGTTGGGAGATCCACTCCAAATTCACCCTGAAGGAGATGCAGTTCAAGGACAAGCTGGAGCTGTAGACCCGCCTTCGGCGGCCGCTCTCGGCCGGGCGCTCGTCGCCTGCGGAACCCGTGACAGGCGACGAGGCGCTAGCGGTCCAGCACGTCGCAAGTCGGGCGAAGTACGATTATCCAAGGGCAAACCCGGGGACAGGCACGAGATTTCGCAACAACGGCGAAATTCGAGCCAGTCCCCGGTTTGCGGTTCCTTCCGATACCCGACGACACTTGCGACGTGCCACTAGCGGTCCAGGACGTCGCGAACCTTCTCTGCCAGCGCGTGCTGGCTGAAGGGCTTGGCGAGAAACTCCACGTTGGCTTCCAGAACGCCGTGGTGCACGACGGCGTTCTCGGTGTAGCCGGAGAGGTACAGAACCTTCATGTTGGGCCGCATCGGGAGCAACCGCTCGGCCAACTGCCTGCCGCTCATCTGCGGCATGATCACATCGGTCAGCAGCATATGGATGATGCCCCCGTACTCCCGGCTGATTTCCAGCGCCTCCGCCGGGTCGGCCGCTTTCATTAGACGGTATCCCTGCCGCTTCAACATCTCCGCGACCAGTTCACGCACGCCCTTCTCGTCTTCGACCAGCAGGATGGTTTCGACCCCCTGTCTGGTCAGTGCGCGGGCGGCGTGATCGGCTGAGCTTACCGGCTCGGCGACCCGGGGGAAGTAGATCTTGAAGGTAGTCCCACGCCCCGGTTCGCTGTAGACCCAGATGTCGCCGCCGCTCTGTTTGACCGTCCCGTACACGGTGGCCAATCCCAGCCCGGTTCCTTTACCCTGCTCTTTGGTCGTAAAGAACGGTTCGAAGATATGGCGCTTGGTCTCCGCGTCCATACCGTGCCCGGTGTCGCTTACCGCGATCATTACGTAGTCGCCCGGAAGGACGCCCACGTGCGTTCGGGCGTAGTTCTCGTCGAGGTGGGTCACCTCGGTTTCGATAGTGAGCTTGCCGCCATCCGGCATGGCGTCGCGGGCGTTGATCGCCAGGTTGAGAACGATCTGCTCGACCTGTCCGGGGTCGGCCTTGATGTTGCCGGCCTCTGCGCCCAGGCCCAGGCGAAGATCGATGTCTTCGCCGATCAGCCGGCGTAGCATCCGGTCTGCGCCGCGGATCAATTCGTTCACGTCGATCGTGCGGGGCCGCATCACCTGGCGGCGGCTGAAAGCGAGCAACTGGCCGGTGAGGGCGCCCGCCCGATCCGCCGCCTTGGCCACTTCCTCGGCATAGGTACGCAGGGGATCCTCCGGGGCCAGTCCCTCGAGCAGCATGCGGTCGTAGCCGGAGATGATGGTCAGCAGGTTGTTGAAGTCGTGCGCCACACCGCCGGCAAGCCGGCCCACGGCCTCGATCTTCTGGGCATGAAGCAACTGCTCTTCGAGATGTTTGCGCTGGGTGATGTCGCTGACAAAAGCGATGGCGAAGGGGCCCTCGTCGGTTTGAATGTGACTGAGGCTCACCTCGACCGGGAACTCGGCGCCATCCTTGCGCCGTCCCGCCAATTCCATTCCCGTCCCCATGGGGCGGATATGCGGGCTGGAGAAATATCCGGCGCGATGGGCCTGGTGCTTGTCCCGCGCGCCCAGGGGCAGCAGCGCTTCTATCGATTCGCCCAGCAGCTCACGGCGGCTGTAGCCGAACATCTCTTCCGTTCTCGCGTTGGCCAGGACAATGCGGCCCTGGCGGTCGACGCTGAGAATCGCCTGCGCCGCAGACTCCAGCAGTGCTGCGAGCAGTTTGTCCTGCGATTGCAGGTACACCTCCAGGTCCTTGCGAGCAGCCGTGCCTGCGCCGGTATTGGTCCTTTGTCCCTCAATATCCATACACGCCCCTCGGTGCTATCCTATGATTCCATTTTGCTGTGGAGGCCGCGGAAAGCGCAAGTAAAGAATTGCAAAGACCTTGTTCCCTGGCGCTCCAGAACCGGCCTCCGGATGCTGCCGCCTTGGCTCTCCCGCCCGGAGCGCCGCCGGCGCGGTAGGGGCCGCGAATCGCACTCCCGGTTCCATTCCCGGTCCGGCATCCCAGCTCGGCGAGCCGCAGCAAGGCTGTCGCGATGGGAATTTCGCGGATCTCGTTCTACTTGACCTGGATGGCGCCGGTCACAACGCCGGTGGTGGCGGCGTCGAGCGGGCCCTGGAAACCGGGCTGTTTGCCGCCGATCGAGATGTCGACGGTTCCCGCTGCGCCGGGCGCCAGCCTGAAGTCGACAATCTTGTGCTGGCCGGGCGCGAGCGCCACGCGCCGGAAGCCCGCGAGCGAACGGTTCAGATAGAGCTCGACCACTTCCTCTCCCGCGACAGTGCCGGTATTCTCGACTTCCGCGGCCACCGTGAGCGGCTCTCCCACGCTCCCCCGCTTGGGCAGGACCAGGTTGCGATAGGCGAACGTGGTGTAGCTGAGGCCGTAGCCAAACGGGAACAGCGGCTCGCCCTCGAAGAACCGGTACGTCCTTCCTTTCATGCTGTAGTCCGTAAACGGCGGAAGCTGATCGACGGACTTGTAGAAGGTGACGGGCAGCCGCCCGGCGGGATTGTAGTCGCCGAACAGCACATCCGCCAGCGCCGTACCGCCGGCCTGTCCCGGATACCACAGCTCCACGATGGCCGGAACGTGGTCGCGCGCCCAGTTGACGGCTACCGCGCTGCCATTGAGCAGCACCAGAACACAGGGTTTGCCCAGGCCCACGACCTTCTTGAGCAGATCCTCCTGCACGCGCGGCAGCCCGAGTTGCACGCGATCGCCTCCCGCGAAGCCCTCCACATGGACGGGCATTTCCTCGCCTTCCAGGCGCGGAGAGAGCCCCAGCACGAGCACTACGGCATCCGCCTGCCTAGCGGCGGCGATGGCGTCGTCGTCGCGAGTCGAGCCCGGACGCGACCAGACCAACTGGATGTCGGCGTCGTTAACGTATTCGTGATAGTCGAGGCGAATCTGGCGCCGCTTTCCCGCTTGCAGTGGGACGGCCGCGTAGCTGTAGGCGCCCTCGTGGATGCTATTGAAGGTGACGATCTGCTGGCCGTCGAGGTAGATCTCGAAGGCGTTCATGCCGTAGCCGCCGAGTTGGTAGGTTCCGCTCACGGGAGCGGAAAGATACCCGGTCCAGCGGACACCGAAATCGTCGTCGTTCATGTCCGGGCGGGGCGCGCCATCCCACCAGCGGAAGTCAACCTGCGGATCGACGCGCGTGAATACCGGCTGCGGGTTGGATGGAATCGTGCCGATAAAGGGTTCGGGAGGGGGATATGTGAGTTCGCGAGGCCGGTGCAGGCGGCCGTCGAAATTGCAGGCGTTGAAGTACTCGCCCTTGAGCCCGTGGACTGCCGCCGGATCGTCCGCAGAGAAGAGCGCCGAGGAGGGCACTACCTCGAAGTGCGGCAGGTTGGGCGCCAGGTCGGCGCCGCGGGCGTAGAGCACGCGCATACCGGACCCGGCCTTGCTGCGAATGCCCTGTAGCGGGGTGACCGGCGCCGTGGGAATCCCGTTGTAGTTCCCCAGGAGAACGCCGGCATCGTCTGCGTCGGGCCCGATGACCGCGATGCGTCTTGAGAGACTTGCTCAGCGGCAGCGCGTGGTTCTCGTTCTTCAGCAGCACGATCGATTTGCGCGCCGCTTCGAGCGCCAGCTCGCGGTGCGCCGGGCTGTCGTTCTCGCTGTAGGGGATCTGCGCGTAGCGGACCATCGCGCGGCGGGTCGAACATGCCGAGCTTGAAGCGCGCCAGCAGCAGGCGGCGCACGCGACTGGTCGATCTCCGCTTCCGAAATGAGGCCCTGGCGCAGCGGCGGGCAGCAGGTGCTCGTACTCGACGCCGCAGTCCAGATCGGTGCCCGCCTTGACGGCCATCGCGACGCCCTGCTCCGCGCGTCGGGCGCCACCTTGTGGTTCAGGTAGATGTCGCCGATGGCGCCGCAATCGGAGACCACGTAGCCGTGGAAACCCCATTCCTGGCGCAGGATCGTGTCGAGCAGCCGCGTGTTCGCGCAGGCTGGCTCGCCGTCGACGCGGTTATAGGCGCACATGACGGAATCCGCTCCGCCTTCTCTCACCGCGGCCTCGAACTGCGGCAGGTAGGTCTCGCGCAGGTCGTGCTCGCTCGACTACCGCGTCGAAGACGTGGCGCAACGACTCGGGCCCGCTGTGGACCGCGTAGTGCTTGGCGGTGGCGATGGTCTTGAGGTACTTCGGGTCGTCGCCCTGCAGGCCCTTGATGAACGCGACGCGCCATGCGGCCGGTCAGGTACGGATCTTCGCCGTAGGTCTCCATGCCGCGGCCCCAGCGCGGATCGCGGAACAGGTTGATGTTCGGCGTCCAGAAGGTCAGGCCCTGGTAGATGTCGCGCTTGCCGCGGCGGACGGACTCGTTGTACTTGGCGCGGGCCTCGTCGGAGATGGCGGCGGCAGACGCGGCAGAGCAGATCGGTGTCCCAGGTGGCCGCCATGCCGATGGTCTGGGGGAAGACCGTGGCGCGGCCGGCGCGCGCGACGCCGTGGAGGCACTCGTTCCACCAGTTGTAGGCGGGGATGCCGAGCCGGTCGATGGCCGGGGAGTCGTTCATCATTTGCGAGACCTTCTCTTCGAGCGTCATGCGCGAGAGCAGATCGTCGGCGCGCTTCTGGAAAGGAAGGTCGGTGTTCTTGTAGGCCGGCGCCTCCTGCGCGAGCGCCGTCACGCCAAGGACAGGGAGCAGCAATGCGAATAGGCGAGCGCTGGACATTGGTAGATTATGGCGCGGTTCCGGCTATTGCTGCCGGCCCGTTTCCATCGAATCCCCTTTCAAACCGTGCGTGCCGTTTTCCGACACACGGCTTAACGATGATCTTCTGGGTGTGGCTTGCGACGGGTACTTCACGATGCCCATCAACCGGTACAGGCCCATCCCGCGTAGCTGATCGCCAGTGTAGAAACGACGCTTCGTCGGCCGTTGCCCGCCGTGCCGATAGTGCCAGCGCCGCAGACTCTGGAACACGAAGGTATCCGTCTCGTTGAACTCCCGGTCGGCGTTCCCCGTCCGGAAATAGTTCCCCCAGCCGCGAAGCACGGGATTCAGTTCCGCGATGATCTGCTTCACGTCCTTCCCGCTTTGCCGCCTGCAGGTCAACTCTCGCACACGGTCCCGGAGCTTCTTCACTGCCTTTGGGCTCGGCCAGCGCTGCATAAAATACCAGCGCGGGTGTCGCTGGATGCTCCGCTTCTTGCGAATCGAGCATCCCAAAAACACGAAGCCTTCCTTGCCGCGTCTCAAGTCCACCAGCCGCGTCTTCGCTGGATGCAGCGTCAACCCGAGCCGGTCCATCACCAGCCCGATCCGCCGGAGCGCTTCCCTGGCCCGCGACTCCGTGCCACACATGGCCACGAAATCGTCGGCATACCGGACCAGTATCCCAAGCTGGCTACACCGCGCCGCCCAGATCCGATCCAGTTTGTTCAGGTAGATGTTGGCCAGCAACGGCGAGATCACTCCGCCCTGCGGGGTTCCCGCCAGCGTTTCTCTCACCGTCCCGTCCTCCATCACTCCGGCTTCCAACCATTGGCGGATCAACTTCAATACCCTTCGATCCGAGATCCGCTCCTTCACCAACTCCATCAGGGTTTCCCTCTGGATGTTGTCGAAGTAGCCTTGAATGTCCGCATCGACGACAAAGTTGAAACCCTGGTTACCCGCTTCACGGATCGCCTCCAGAGCCTGGGTCGCGCTTTTCTTCGGACGGAATCCATAACTGCACGGCTGGAAATCCGCTTCGAAGATCGGCTCGATGATCAACTTCGCCGCCATCTGCACCACTCGATCCCGGACCGTGGGAATCCCCAACGGCCGCTGCCTCCCATCCGCTTTCGGAATGTACCGCCGCTTCACCGGGGAAGGGCGATATCGACCTGCCCGCAGCGCCGCTTCGATCTCCGCCAGAAACGCCTCCATGCCTCGTTGTTCGATGGCCTGGATGGTCTCCGCATCGATCCCCGCCGCGCCGTGCTTGCTGCGCACCCGCCTCCACGCTTCCCACAGAACGTCACTCCTGTAGATCCGGTCGTACAGCGCGTGGAACCGGCGTGTCTTACTCCGCTTGGCACACACATATAGCTTGCGTTGGAGTTCTCGTACTTTTTCATTGGGGGTGTTGGCCGTCTCCGGCATGCCCTCGCACTTACCTCCTGGCAAGCATGATCAAAGCAAGGCCCCTTCCCTCCAGCGCGTTGTCTTGCACGCCTTCATCGGTACTACGGACCTCTCGGACTCCCTCCCGGCTCCGTACGACTTCAGCCATCCGGCCTTATACGCCCGGTCTTTGCCCGACGAGGCTGCCGGGGAGGGTCTCTCCTGTTCCGCGTCGTTCTGTCCCAACGTGCCACCGCCTTCTACCCCGGGGAGGTCCAGCACCCGTTCCGGTCCCAGGATGCTGTCTGTTGCCTTCGCCGTGAAATGAGCGTCTCGGCCCTCCCAAACACCTTTCGGCTGACACTTTGACGAGGCTGGATCGCGTTCAATGTTTGTTGCGGCCCGCTGGTTTGCTTCCCTCTTTTTCAAGGGCTTTCGACACTCCGCTCGGCTCGGTTGGATTTCTCCTCCCGGCTGAAGTCTGCTACCGGGCGCTCCGGCGCTTACCCGAACGGGACTTGCACCCGCTAGAACCACGCGTCTTTCAGGACGCACCATTTCGTTCAAGTGTACAACTCAGTCGGGGGCGGACGCGTGGCAGCGGGGCGCGCGACCTAGTCCAGTGCGGCGCAGGTATCGTCGGGTATCGGAACCGGCCGCAAACCGGGGACTGGCTCGGATTTCGCCGCTCTTGCGAAATTCGTGTCTGTCCCAAGGTTTGCCCCGCAGCCGATCATTCGGGGCGGAATTTGCGCCGCACTGCACTAGAGGCGGCGGGACAGAATCCGGGAGTCACAATTCTCGTACACGAAGGCGGCCGCGCTTGTGGGCCACGCCGGGCGACCTCGCTTCGCCACCACCACGGGCACTATAATTCAAAGTTCGGACTATGTTTCATGCCGCTCTCACATCCGCCGCCTGCGCCCTCCTGGTGACGTCTTTGCTGGCCGCTGCTCCGCCTCAGCCGCGCGGAGCCTTCGCTACCGGCGTCTATCGCAACCTCTTCGTCGAGGCTGGTCACTCCGCGCAGGAATCGCGCGCGAAAATCGACGCCGCTTTCCGGCAACTCTTCCACGGCGATCCGTCCACCGAGGCCCTCTACTACCCGAGCGGCTCGAATGCCGACGGCCCCCTCGCCTACATCCTCGACCCCGTTCACAAGGATGTCCGTTCCGAAGGGCTCTCCTACGGCATGATGATTGCCGTCCAACTCGATAAGAAGCCCGAGTTCGACGCGCTGTGGAACTGGGCGCGCACTTACCTGTATCGCTCGCAGGGGCCCGCGCAGGGCTTCTTCTCCTGGTCCGCCAAGACCGACGGCAAGCCCAACGACGAAATGCCCGCACCGGATGGCGAGGAGTACTTCGCCACCTCGCTCTACTTCGCGGCGGCGCGCTGGGGCAACGGCGACGGCATCTACAACTACAGAGCCGAAGCCGATCGCCTCCTCACCGACATGCTGCATCGGGCGGTCGTCACCGGTCCCACCGTAGCCGGCCCCAGAACCGCCGGCGCGCTCTTCGACGCCGCACACAAGATGGTCCGCTTCACGCCCGTCGTCGAGCTGAGCGACCACACGGATCCCTCTTACCACGTGCCCGCGTTCTATGAACTCTGGGCCAGGTGGGGCCCCGCGCCGGACCGCGATTTCTGGGCCCAGGCCGCCGCGGCGAGCCGCGAGTTCTTCGAGAAGGCTGCGCATCCCGCCACGGGCCTCGCGCCCGACTACGCCAACTTCGACGGCACGCCCTGGGCCGCCGAGTTCAACAAGGTATCGGCCGGCTTCGCATTCGATTCCTGGCGCACCGGGATGAACTGGTCCGTCGATTGGGCCTGGTGGGCCGCCGACCCGCGCGAGCGGCGGCGCAGCGACCGCCTCCAGGCTTTCTTCGAGTCCCAGGGCGCGAACTACGGGAACCACTTCACGCTCGACGGCCGTCCGCTGAACAAGGATCACTCGGATGGATTGACCGCGACGAACGCCGTGGTGAGCCTCGCGGCCACCCAGCCGCGCGCCCGCGCATTTGTCGAAGCGCTGTGGAACCTGCCCACTCCTTCGGGTGAGTGGCGCTACTACGACGGCCTGCTCTACATGCTCGCGCTTCTGCACTGCGGCGGCGAGTTCCGCATCTGGCCGCCAGGCAAATGAACCGCGCGCGCTAGCGCTGGAAGGGGTACGCGCCCGCCGTCGCCGCCTGCTCTTTGCTCCAGCCCAGCAGCTTGCGGACGTCGTCGGGGAGCGTCTCGCCGGCCGGAACCGCCTCGAGCAATTCGTAACGGCCGAGGTCCGGCCCCTTGAAGACCGACCGCGGCGTCTTCTCGATCTGGCGTCCACTGGCCTCGAACGCCGGCATCAGCTTGCGGAAATCGTCGAGCGATCCAAGCGGGGTCGAGCAGCTATCGGTCGCGGCCGGGCTCCACACGATGAGCGGCAGCGCGGCGGCCTCGCGCACGTAGACATTGCCGGCGACCTCTTTCGCCTGCGGCCGCGGCAGCTTCGCGCACAGCGGCTTCGGTTGCTCGAACTGCAGGAGCGGCTCGCGGTACCCCTCGCTCGCCACCAGCAGGTTGTTCACGAACACGTGGCCCTCGCGTTGGTCCACGCCGGGGCCGGTGGCGGGATGCCAGCCGAAGTGGTCGCCCGTCGCGCTCCGCTCGTTTCGCTCGAAGGATGCCCGGGTGTCCACGAAGGTGTTGTTGTACACATGCACGTCCGCCGAGTTCAGCACGCGGACGCCCTTGTCGCAACGGACGAAGACGTTGCCCGCCACGGTCGCCCCGCGTGAGATCTCGAAGAAGAAGCCGTCGAGCGCACCCTCGATCCAGTTGTTCACGATGACGCCGTCGTGGTTGCCGACGTCATACCAGACGCCGTTCGAGTAAGGCTGATCGATGATGAGGTTGTCGCGAAAGGTAACCCGGTAAGTCTGGTTGAAGATCTTGACCGCGGCCGGGTAGTAGCCAGTGATCTGCTCGATGTTATTCCGCCGGAAAATATTCCTCTCCAGGAGGACGTCGGACGAGCCGATGACGTAGATTCCTTCCGTCGACGTGTCGCTCACCAGGGAATTGCGGATGACAAGGCCGTCGCCGCGGAAGTAGCCGGCCACACGGGAACAGAAAGTGATGGTGACGTTCTCGAGCAGCGTGCCGATCGCCTGCTTGCCGTAGGTGGAGGGGTCCGCCGGACCGACCGGCTCGTCGGTGGGCTCCTTGTCCGCGACGAAGCTCTTCCTGCCTTCGACCTCCAACGCGCGGTAGGCGTACTGGGTGAACGCGATCCCGCGGATGACCGGTCCCTTGTGGTCGTTCTGTTTGCCGTGAGCCTCGCCGGCGGTCCGCACCAGCGCGCTGTCGAAGGCGGTGATCTCGACCAGGCGGTGGGTGGGATCGATGCCGATGTAGACGTAGCCCTCCTGGTAGTCGATGTAGAAGGAATGGGCGTCCACCTCTCCCGCCCAACCCGCGGACTTCAGCAACTCCCCGTCCACGAACACCATGTCGTTGTTGAAGCGGTGCAAGGGCGTGCGCATGAGCTCGCGATCGCGCCGCCACCAGCCCTGCGGCGCCGCCGGGAAGAGGCGCTTCCATGAGGTCCGCCAGAGGTTGTTGCGCAGCGGCTCCCACTTTGTCGCGACCTGGGTGCCCTTGAGGATGGGGCGTTCATTGAGGTAGGGCTGAAGCGTGATGCCCTGATTGAGGACCAGGCCGCCGGTGCGGTAGACGCCGCCACGCATCACGATGGCATCGCCGGTGACTACGCGGTCGATCGCCGCCTCGATCGTCGTCGCTTGTTCG
Source organism: Bryobacterales bacterium (assembly GCA_963710565.1). Classification (GTDB taxonomy): domain Bacteria; phylum Acidobacteriota; class Terriglobia; order Bryobacterales; family Bryobacteraceae; genus DASWZN01. Next base: position 185,090 of record CAVQAN010000008.1, read on the forward strand.
AGCGTTGTCCCGGGAGAGCCGGCGTTTCCGTCGGGCGCGACGTAGTAGACGTGGGCGGCCCTGGGGATCTCGTAACGCTGATCGATCGGACCGTAGGGCCCGCCGGACGGCTGCGCGTACCCCGGCGCACCCGCCAGGGCCAGAGATCCCAGAAAGAGAAAGTGTGCACGATGTCGAACTCGCCGCATCTGGCGTCCTCCAGGTAGATCAGGGCATTGAGATACTTGATGACACTTAACCATGTAGTATTTGTTCTCTAGAAGACAAAATCACAGCCTTCGATTTCGGAACTCATCAGAATACGCCCATCCGCAAAAGCCACCTTCGCAACAAACAGTTCCGAACTGTCCGGTTTTCCGTGAAGGTTCGTTGGCTCCTCCATCAACAACTCCCAGTGCATGGATCGAGAGTTGCCCCTCTTGATTGTGTGCTCGGAGGTCAACTCGGTCTTGTACGGCTCCCATGTATTGCCAAACTTATCGGTATGGGCGGCACCGAACGCAATCGCCGTGATGTCCGTATTTGAGATGTTTGTTACCGTCGTGTAGACATCCATCTCCAGATTGTGAACCATGCTGGATTTGGTCAACTTGACTGGACAAGACTGTTTTGGCGGTGGCGCAGGTGGCGGCGTCTCAGTTGCAACATATTTGTGCTCTGGTGAAGGCACGAGAGGACTGCTGTTGCACGCTACGAAGGTGAGCGCAAGCGCTCCGATCACTGTTGATAGAAACCGCTTCATTCAATCCTTTCCAGTGACCTCAGGTGCCATCAAGTATATCGACGTCCAAGTCAGCTCATGATACACCCGGCCGGGCGCTGTCACTTCGCTGGTGGCGCACCCTTTAGCGTGCAGCCGCGTGGCCTCAGCCCGCGAAACGGCGACGGTCGCCGCAGCTCGCTGAAGCGTGCGCCACGGTCCCTACCCGAATATCGAGCTCACGAACGAGCGCAGCGCCGGCGTGTCCACCTTCGTGACGCCGCTCCGCTCCTGTGTCTCTTTGATGAACTGCATGACCAGTTGCGTCAGGACGGCGCCCGGCCTGGGATAGGCCGCCACGATGTAGTGCGGGCCCTTGACGGTCTCGCCCTGTTCCTGCTCCAACTCGGCCCTGAGGTTGTCCGGGCTGATCAAAGAGTTGCCGTGTTCGAAGATGACCTTATCCATGGCCTTGTAGACTTCCTTGCTCTCCTTGACCAGGCCGTAGTAGTCCAGCAGTTGAGCGAACACGTAGTTGGAAGTCGTGTAGACGTCCTGGCCCTGCTCCGATTCGACCTGCTCGCCGTCCTCCGTCCGGGTCATGGCCCAGCCCATCGTGGTGCGGTTTACCTCGTAGATGGTCTTGAGAACCTGCTTGACGCGCTGGGCAGGGATGAACGGCTCCTCGCCCATCGCGATCATGGCCCACAGCGCGTCGAGCTGGTTGGTCCAGACATCCGTGTTCATCTTCTTCGTCTTGGTGTCATAGCAGGTCACGTAGTACTGGAGCTGAACGCCCTGGCGGTTCTTCTTCTCGCGCCACAGCTTCTCGAAGACCGCATGCGCCCGGTCAAAGGCCGCCTGGTACTGCCGGCTCGCCGGCTCGTCGCCCATCATCTGCGCCATGATCTTCATGGACTCGCAGCAGGCCATGTAGTTCGTCGTGTCGTAGGCATCGGCGCCGAAGAGCACCAGGTTGTCGAACGTGTTCTTGACCTCGTGCGGATTGCCTTCAGGAATTCCGTCGCCGTCGATGTCGTAGGTCTTCAGGAAGTCGAAGCCGAACTTCAGCGTTTGCCAGTTCCGCTTCAGAAAGTCGGCGTCGCCGAGGTACTTGATGTTGCGCAGCACCCGGGTGGCGAGCTTGGGAAACAGATCCACCCAGTAGTTGTTGTTGTACCAGGCGTAATCGCTGGTGCCGCGCAGCGGATGGCCCTTGGGCATGGCGCCGACATCGTGCGCGACGCTACCCTTGACCTTGAAGTCATCCCAGATCTGCGTCAGCGAGACGTCCTCGTATTGTTCTGGGTGTGCCTTGAAATGCTGGCGCGCCTCGACGAACGAGCCATGCAGGTGGTAGAAGCGCTTGGTGGGGTCCTCCGCCAGGACCGAGTCGATGAAACGCTGGCACAGCTCCTGCTCGACGTCCGGGAACAGCATGAGCAGCACCATCGAGTACCAGTCGACGTCCGAAGGGTCGATGTAGGCGTAGTCGAAGCACTCCAGGAATCGCGCCACGTCCTTGCCGTTCTTCTCCACCCAGATACAGGCGTTCGACAGCGGGAAGCTGAACTCGTTGAGGATCAGGCGGGTGAGCCGCAGCGCGCCCGCCTTGTCCTTCTTGTACGAGGCGCTGTTGCCGATTTGGTCGAAGATCCGGTTGTGGATCGCCGTGGTGCGGTCGAGCCAGGCGGGGTAGTTGTCCAGGGCGATCCTGGCCAGCTCGAGCGCCCGGGTCTCCTTATTCTTGAAGCCCTTGACGTACTTGCGTTCGAAGGTCTTCCCGTCGATGTAGCTCTGCTTTGGGAAATCCAGAGCGACGGCGACCGGCAGCTTCCGGCTGGCCTTCGGTTCGAGCGTGAACGTGAGGCTGATCGCGGCCCCGTAGTCCTGTTTCGGGATGATGGCGCGCTTCTCGTAAAAGGCGCCATCGTCGTTCAGCAGCAGATCCTGCTTGAGATGGTTCAAACAGAAAGACGGATGCACGTCGATGCTGACGCCCTCCGTCTCCGGCACGGCCAGCACCATCCGGTCCGCGCATTCCTGGCTGGCCATGACGACCCCCTGCATGCCCGGAGAGGCAAACGCGCTGTGCAACTGGCCCTTCACCGGCGTCGAACCAGCGTAGGCGGTGTCCTGGTCCGTCGGCTTCAGCTCCTTTTCTTGCAGGTTGACCAGCGACGGCCGCGGGATCACGAGGGTGACCTGCTGCTCTTGGCTGGATGTGTTCGTGACCTCGAACTCCTCGACGCCGATCGGCATCAGCGCGTGCGCGGTCCCCGACAGGAACGGCGAGATCATACGGCGCACGACCTTGATCTTGCCGAGCTTGTAGGCCAGCTCCGCCAGCGGCGTGGCAAGAGACAGACTGGTCTGCTTCTCGGTAACCGGAGGATGGTAGTAGTTCTTGAGGGCCGGCACGTCATCCGGCCCTTCGACGGATTGCGGGTCCCTGGTGGTAAGCATGAACGTCTTGCCGGCGACCCGCACAAACGGCGCGGAGCCAAGCTGCACGCCGTTGTGATGGAGCAGGATGAGTCTGCCGGCGTCGTTCAGGCGGTTGTACAGACCCTCGGGCGAGATGCCGACCGAGCAGGTCGGGGCGCCCAGGAGCGCGATCGTGTGGGGGAATTGAAGGGTCTTCGACATCCCCTGAAAATGCACCGACATCTTGTTGTCTACGTAGCGCTTCCGGATCTCGGGGCCTGTGATGGTGTAGATGTCGGTCGTCGTCACGCTATTCGTCTTCGACATGTGCTTTCCCCTAGTTTGATCCGCGCTGGTGTCGTGCGGCCTGCAGATCGACAGTTATTCGCAACCATGTGGCGCGGGCTTCCGCCTGCCGTGCCGGCACTCGTGCCGGCACCTGGGCGTCGAGATGAATCTCGACGCGGCACGCAGGAGTGAGTGCGCCACAAAAGACCGCCTGAGCATGGTATTCCGTACGCGTCCCCATTTCCGCCGCACTACACTAGCAGTAGGACAGGTCCAACGTGCTCTTCGCCTTCGGGGCCTTCTTCACAGCGGTCTCCTGCTGCACGCCCAACTTGATCGGCAGCTTGGTCTTTGCCGAAGGCTTGAGCTTGCCCCACAGCACGTCCACCGCCGCCCTGATCGAGTCCGGCGTACCGCTGAAGTTGCAGACCACGGCGTCCGCCTCGGCGGTGGTGCCCTCGATGTACGGGTAGTTCGTCACGACCACGATCTTCTTGCCCGCCTCCTTGAGCTTCTTGATCAGCAGGCGGTTATTGCCGGTCTTGACGATGCGGGCGTAGTAGTTCGTCATGACCACCGTGTCCACGGCCTTGGCCAGCTCCATGCACTCCGCGACCTCGTCCTCGGTGGCAGCGAAATCGGTGTCCACCAGGATCAGGTTGGTGGAGTAGTTGACCATGTTCTCGGCGAACATGTGCTGGTGCATGTACGGGTCCTTGCCGCAGAACTCGTACGGGATACGCTGCTCAATCACCAGCATCTTCTCGCCGGCCTCGAGAGGCAACACCTTGTTGTCGCGCATGGTGAGGAGCGCCTTCTTGGCCACGTCCCAGGAGAGGTCGACGACCGGCTTGCTCATCGCGTAGGTCTGGGCCTTCTTGGGGTCCTGCTTGCCGGCGGTCTGGAACAGACCCTGGCCGTACTTCATGCGCAGAAGGCGCGTCACGGCCTGGTCGACGCGCTCCTCGGAGAGCTCGCCGGATTCGACGGCCATCTTGATGCCGAAGAAGCACTGCGCGCGCGAGTCGTCGTCGGCCTTGAGCAGGATCGTGTCGCAGCCCGCCTTAATCGCCAGCGCGCAAGCGCGCGGCAGCGGCCACTGCTTGAGGATGGCGGCCATGCCGATGGCGTCCGAGACGATGACGCCCTCGAAGCCCAGCTCCTCTCTGAGGAGCCCCGTCAGGATCTTCTCCGAGAGGGTCGTGGGGAACTTGTCGTCGAAGGCCGGGTAGATCGAGTGCCCGGTCATGATGGCCTTCACGCCGGCGGCGATCGCGGCTTTGAAGGGCGCCAGCTCCACGTCGTACATCCTCTGCTTGTCGGCCTTGATGACCTCGAGCACGTCGTGGGCGTCCGTGTCGGAGGCGCCGCGCCCGGGGAAGTGCTTCGCCGTGGCCGCAATCCCGCCATCCTGAAAGCCCCTGAGCAGCGCCACGGCATGCTTCGCGCAAGTCTCGGGATCGTCGCTGAAGGACCGGACTCCGATCTCCGGGTTCTTCGGATTGATGTTCACATCACAGACCGGCGAGTACATCTGCGTGACGCCGATATTGGCGAGCTGCCTGGCGATCGTCAGGCCGATCTTGTAGGTGAGCTTCGGGTCGCCGATGGCCGCCATGCCCATGGGTGGCGGGAACTGGCGGATGCCGCCGGCCATGTAGTCGTTTTTGAAATCGCCTTCGAAGTCGATGGTCATGTGCAGGGGAATGCCCGAGGGCCGGGCCAGCGCGATCTTCTGCAGCCGGTTCAGGTCCTTGGTGTAATCCCCCGGAGTGATGCTGATGCCGAAAGCCTTGCCGATGTAGTAGGTCTTGGCGATGGTGAAGAAATCCGGGGGCGCCTTGAAATTCTTGTCGATCTGCGAGTTGCCCCAGTACAGGTTCTTGCAGGTCTCGACCGCGTAGGGCTCGAGACACAGGCCGCCGCACTCCAGTTTCGTGATCTGCTCCACCGCGCTCGGGGTGAGCATCGCGCCGCGCCGGGTGAACGTCAGCATCTGGCCGATCTTTTCCGGCAGGCTCATCTTCGCCAGTTTCTTGGCGACGAAAGCGTCTCGCACTTGATTCGGGTTGCTCTTCTTGGCCATGTTCCGTCTCCTGTTTCCTTTGTCTCGCCTAGGATTCCCACTTGCCGCGGTTCTCCGGCCCCACCCAGAACTCGCGTTCCTTCTTCCAGCCGGGCTCGTCAATGCGGAGGTCTTTCGTCTTCCACCCTGCCTCGATGCGCCGGGTCAGATCGTCAAATCCCTTGTTCCAGGTAAGACCATCCGGAACGGTGACGTTCATGCTGCCGGCGGCGTTGGCGTACCTCAGGCAGGATTCCAGGCTGTGGTTCCGAACGAACGCCGAGAGGAATCCGGCGATCGCCGAATCGCCGGAACCGAGCGCGCCGACAAAGCGCTCCTCCTGGTAGACCGGGAACCAGAGCTCGCGCTCGGCCCAGTTGTCGAGGTCGGCGCATCCGGCCGCGCCCATCCGCTCGAGGCGTGCCTTGCCTGCGGTGCGGACGTAAAGACCCCGGTGGCCGCACTTGACCATGGCGATGGCCGTGCCCATCTTCAGCAGATCGGCTCCCAGGCTGGCGATCTCGCCCACGGTGATCTGATCGAGCGGGCTCTCCTTGGGGCCGAGCCTGGCTTTCTTCTCCAGGAACTCGTCCTTGTGGAGGAAGTAGAAAAGCTCCTCGGCGCTGGGCACCATGATGTCCGACAGCGGGACCCAGGCCTCGAGGATCGCGCGCCAGTCGCAGTCGACGGGCGGCCAGGACATGTCCAGGGCCGTCGTGGTGCCGAGTTCCTTGGCCTTCTTGAGGATCTTCGTCAGCTCGCTCCCGGTGTTCTCGTAAAGCCTGGCCATCCAGGGTGGATAGCCGAAGAGCATCAGTTTGGAGCGGCCAACGAGGTCGAAGTCCACGTCGTCGTAGCAGAAGGTGTCGTTCGCGCCGCAATGGTGGAGATAGAAGCGATCGACGCCGGGGATGCAGATGGCAATGGTGTACGAGGTGGACTCGCCCTTCACCGTCTTGATCCCCTGAAAATGACCTTCGTGCTCCTCGTACCAGCTCAGTATCTGCTTGCCGAAGTCGTCGTCGCCGATCTTGCCGATGAGCTCGGTCTTGATGCCGAGCCGCCGTATGGATACGCCTGCATTTGTGACGGGCCCGCCTCCGACCACGACGCACTCGCCCATGTTGATCATCTTGCCGGGCACGAGCACGTCGGTCATCCTGTCGACCTTGCCCTCGATGAGGAAGGCGGGGATGAGGTCCAGGCACGTGTGCCCTGCGGCAACAATTTCAAGGTCCCGTGTGATGGCCATTCTTAAGTTCCTTGTCCCTTATAAACCAAGTGTCAGGTTCGTGGCGCTGACATCCGAAGCCTTGGCTGGGTCGAGGGCGCGTCTTCGTTCAAGAGCGCTCCGTTCCTCGTTGCTGCAGTACGGCGGTTCCGATCGCCAAGATCGCAGACCCGTAGGCCGGGTCCTCGATATTGTTCGATGGTCCTATTAAACATGCCGCAGCTACCCAACCGTGTCAACTCGGCTGGAGGATATGCGCTTGAGCGTGAGCTGGACTTCTCTACTGGACGGACCGGACTTCGGACGCTCTAGGGACGCTCGGCTCTTCCCGGCCCGTAAGCCAGCTAGACTACTCCATGTCGGGCGTGGCTGTCAACAACGGTGCTGCCGCAACACTGCCGCCGCTGGGCTTCCAAGCCGGGTCGAGGCGCTGGCCAGTTGACGCCGCGCCGCGTCAGAAGGTAGCCTGAGGTCCATGAAACCGCTCTGGCGCAGCGAGGCCGACCGCCGCATCGAGCGGCTCCGCAAAGGCGACCTGGTGGTCGAAGTCCGCGGCCGCGACGGGGCGCCATTGAAAGATGCCCGCGTCGAGTACCGGCTCAAGCGCCACAGTTTCCTGTTCGGGACGGCCATCGCGCACGCTCCCTTCGCCTCGACGGGCGACGACGGCCGCGACTACCGGCAGTTCATCCTCGACCACTTCAGCGCCCTGGTCTGCGAGAACGAAATGAAGTGGTACGCCACCGAGGTCGAGCGCGGCCGCGAGGACTACGCGCACGCCGACGCGTTGCTCGCCTTTGCCGAGCGGAACGGCCTGGCGATGCGAGGCCACTGCCTGTTCTGGGACAAAGCGGAATTTGTCCAGCCCTGGCTCTCGGCACTCGGCCCGAGCGGCTTCGTTGCCGCCATGGAGCGCCGCCTTACCGCCACAGTGAGCCGTTATGCCGGCCGGCTGGTGTCTTGGGATGTGAACAACGAAATCCTCGACGGAGGATTCTATCGCCAGCGGATCGGGCCGGACGCGACCGCGTGGATGTTCCGAGAGGCGGCGCGGTTCGATCCCAAGGCGCTGCTTTTCGTGAACGAGTACGGGATCCTCGGCGATCCGGAAAAGACCGAACGGTACCTGGAGTTGATCCACGATCTCCGGGCGCGCGGCGCCCAGGTTGGCGGAATCGGTGTTCAGTCGCACGACCTGGATCGCCTCGTTGTCGACGGACGCCTGGATCTCGCGCCTGGAGAACGGCCTGAGTGGCTGTACACCACGCCGATCACGCCGGAAGCGTTTCTCGCGACGCTCGACCGGCTCCACGGCGAGACCGGGCTGCCGATCCATCTCACGGAGGCCAGCGCGAAGTTCCCGGACGCCACCCGGCGCGCGGACCTCCTGGAGACGCTCTTCCGGCTCGGGTTCAGCCACGAAGCGGTCGAAGCGATCATGCTGTGGGGCTTTGGCGCCAAGACGCACTGGATGGGGCCGGATGCGGCGCTCCAGAACGCGGATGGAACGTTGACTGCCGCCGGCAGCCGGATCAGCCGCCTTCTGCGCGAGGAGTGGTCGACGCGGGGAGAGGGTGTGACCGGCGCCGGCGGCCGGGTTGGCTTTCGCGGCTTTTACGGCAGCTACGAACTGGATGTCCGCGCCCCGGGCCGCGGCGCGGTCGTGCAGGAAGTCAGGCTGACGAAATCGGGGCCCAGCGCCACTGTGCAACTCACCGCGTAGGTGGGCGCCAGGTCGGCCGCTACTCGACCAGCTCCGCGTCCATGACCGCCGACCGGCCGAATTTCCCCGAACGCAGTTTGTCCCAATTTCCGAGTGGCCGGCCATCCGCCCGCTATCCGTAAACGGCGAAGCCAGCGGTCTTCTCCTGTACGGTGTTAGGTTAACCGTAGAGGTCGAAGAAGTGGAGCGGCGATGAGAACGGATTTGCTGCGCTTCAACGGCGCTGTCGAGCGGGATCCCGCCATCGATGCGTGGATGAAGGAGCACGCAGGTGAATTGGGAGCCATCGCGCATCGGTGGTTTGACGTGATGCGAAAATGCGGAGACGAAGTCCGGGAGCTTTTGCATGACGGCTGCCCGGTTGCATGTTTGGGAGATGCGCCCTTCGGCTACGTCAATGTATTCAACTCGCACGTAAACGTGGGGTTCTTTCACGGCGCAGCCCTGCCGGATCCTGCTCACTTGTTGCAGGGCGCCGGCAAGTTTATGCGCCATGTGAAGCTGAGACCGGGAACGGCCACAAACGCCGTTGCCCTAAGCAGGCTGATCGACACGGCGTACTCGGATATAAAGGCGCGCGTCGAAAACGGCCAGCTCACCGATCCGCTCTCACTTTGACGGTCAGTCGCCATCGTGGAGAGATGGCGCACGTACACGTTGTGCTCCTTCCGGTCCTGCATGAGAGCGTTCGGGGGTGCCGGAAGAACCCGGACTTCTTCGCAGCGGAATCGAAGAAACATCAGATGGTCACCAACGGCAGCTCGGGAGCGATTCGTTTGAGATCGGCGGCGTCGCTGGTGACCACGGCCTGCCCGGTCCTCCGGGCACACACAACGACGTGAGCATCCACGATATCGGCCGTCGCCGTTCGTGCCAGCAACAGGCCGACAGCCGTCGCGTCCGGTCCGTCGAGCGCCACAAGGTCCGTGCCCGGTTGCCGGATCAGGCGGGCCAGCCGGGCCTGTCTGGCAGGCGTTCGAATGGCCTGCGCCAACGCTGTCGCGGGAATTGTGATCCGCATGCCACGCTCCGCCGCGCGCGCCAGTATCGCGAGCACGCGCCGATCGTCGCGGTCGAGCGCGATCAGGCCGCCTGCATCGAAAACGATGCCGTTCACGCCGCCCTTCCCTTCCTTCAACCTCTCGCCGGACCCGGGGGAGAGAGAGCCGCGTCGGCCCACGCACGCTCCCGTTTCGTCAGCGGGCCGCCCGTCCGCCGCAGTCCTTCCTGCAGCATCTCCTTCCATCCCGCCGCATCGAAAAGGGCAACTCCGACGGCATGCTGAACGAAGCCGGAGACGCTCGGCGCCTGCCCTGCCGAGACCAGCGCGCGGATCCCCTCAACCTGATCGTCCTGGAGAGTGACGGTGATCTTCCTGGTTGCCATACCAAAAACCATACCACGCCCTTCCCTCGTTTTCAACGCCCCTCTCCCTCATCTCGGAATGGCCCCGGCCCGCCACGGGCTGGGCGGCCCGGCCTGTCCGCCAGATCGCGCCCAGGCCGTCACCGCACGTCCCCGGGACGCGAGACCGCGCACGAAGTCCGCCTGACGAAATCGGGGCCGGCCGCTGCCGTGCGACTCGGCGAGTAGTGGAGCCCAGTCTGCGCCTGCTGCCATCGCACGGAAAGCGAAAAACACCGTTCTGCTACCATTTCAATTCATGCTCAGACCCGGGGAAGTGCTGCTGATCCGTCACGGCGAAACGGAGTGGTCCATTAGCGGTCAGCACAGCGGAAGGGTCGATCTGGCCCTCACAGCGCGCGGTGAGGACGAAGCACGGGAAGTCGCACGACTGTTGGCCGGCCAAACGTTCGACTGTGTGCTCTGCAGCCCCCTGCAGCGCGCGATACGGACGTGTGAAATAGCGGGCTACCTGCCCACGGCCCGGATCGAACCGGACTTGCGGGAATGGGATTACGGCGATTGCACTACGTTCACTCAGGAGCAAATGTGTGAGCGCTACCCAGGTTGGAGTGTCTGGGGTGGCCCTCTGCCAAATGGCGAGACGGCGGGGGACGTCGCGCAGCGCGCCCGTCGAGTCATTGAGCGCTTGCGGCGATTCCCGCAGACAACCGCCATCTTCAGCCATGGGCATTTCCTGCGCGTGTTTGCGACGCAGTGGCTGGGGCTTGCCCCGGAGTCGGGATGCCACTTCGCGCTGCAAACCTCGGCGTACTGCATCCTGGGTGAAGATGCGGGGTTCCCGGCCATTCGCGCCTGGAACGTAAAGGGCGCGGCAGCCGGCTAGAAGCCAGCGCCTGGCATCTCGAAGGCGGCCGCGGCTCTCGGCGCGGTTTGCGGGCCCGTCATGACGACGTCAGAGTTACGCTTGGCTCTCCACTCGCCTGCGGCGCTCAGCCAGCTCGTCCTGGATCTGCAGGTTCCTCTTTTTCCCGATCGAGTAGAAGCACAGGGCCCCGACGATGACGCAGTACAGGATGGCCGGATAGATGCTGACGGTGAGGCGGATACCCATCAGGGCATGCGCCGTCTGGGCCATCTTGGGCTGATAGCCATATCCCGAAAGCAGCCAGCCGGCCAGGAAGCCGCCCAGGCTCAAGCCGAACTTGAGAGCGAACAGGACGGTCGCGTAGATCACGCCCGTCGTGCGGCGGCCGGTCTTCCATTCCGCGTAGTCCGACACATCGGCAAACATGGCCCACAGCAGCGGGATCGTTGGCGCATAGACCAGGGATCGAAGCCAGACCATCACGAAGATCGCCCAGATGTTGTCAGGCGGCAGAAAGATGAATCCGGCCATGAAGACCGTGGTCAGCGCGAAGCCGGTGAGCGCGACGGCCTTCTTGCCGAACTTCACGGATAGCCAGGTCGCACAGAGCACGCCGATCACAAGCACGAACTGGCCCGACATGTTCCACAGGCTGAATCCCACCGACGAGACGTTCGACTTGGTTTCGTTGATGACCAGACCGAAGGTGTTCAGCAGCGAGAACCACCACCCGCTGGCGCTGGCGCCGACGGCGTAGGGCAAACCCGCGCCCCGTAGGAACTCGAACAGGCGGTCCTTGTTCACGTAGTACTGGAAGAAGTAGATGACCGTGCCGTCGCGCATCGAGTTCGCCGTGAAGTGGGCCAGGGTGACGATGAACATGGCGACCCAGGGCCCGATCTTGCCTAGCGTGCCGAAGGATTGTCTGATCGAGACCTTCTCCTGCACCAAAGGCTTCACGCGCTCGCGAGTGGACAAAAACGTGATCACGAAGCAGACGACGCAGATCGACGCCCACAAGCCCATGGTCATCTGCCAGCCCTTGGCGTTGTTGCCCTGTCCGAACTTGGCCACCAGCGGCAGCGTGAAGCCGCCCACGACCAACTGCGCGATCATGGCTGCCACGAAGCGGTACGACGACAAGCTGGTGCGCTCATTGACGTCGGGGGTCATGACCGCGGTCATTGCCGAGTAGGGTGTGTTGTTGGCCGAATAGAGCGTCATCAGCAGGAGGTTGGTCACCGCTGCGTAGACCAGCGTGGGGCCGTAGCTCCAGCCCGGCACGGTGTACGCCAGAACCATGACGATGGCCCAGGGCGCCGCGGTCCACAGCACCCAGGGGCGAAACTTGCCCCATCGTGTGTTGGTGCGGTCCGCCACGACGCCCATCATGGGATCGAAGAAAGCGTCCCAGAACCGGCCCACCAGCAGCAGCGTGCCGGCGATGCCGGCCGCAATGCCCATGGTGTCGGTGTAGAAGTTCAACTGGAACAGGATCATCGTCATGTAGACGAAGTTCGCGGCCGCCGTCCCCAAGGCTGTAGCCAGCCTTCTCAGCCACGGAAAGTTTCTGCGGCCCGTTCGTCATTTCCGGCTCCTTTGATGTGAAGTAGAGGTCACTGCGAAGATTGTCGCTCTTGACCCGGGAGCGACCGGTTGCTGACAAGACCGAAGGCCCTGACCGTTGTATCCGATGTATCCGATCGTCATGAACCCAAGAACCCCCTTGCGTGCCACGGGAAACTGCCTGGCGCAGATGGGACTGCGGGCGGCAGGTGCTCGTTGTCCACGCCGTGGGTCAGATCGGTTCCGGCTTTGACGGCCATCGAGACGCCCTGCTCGGCGGTTAGCGCAGCCTTGTGATTGAGGTGAACGTCGCCGCTCGCGTCGCAATCCGAGGCGACGTGACCGTTGAATCCCGACTCCTGGCGGAGGAGGGTGGTGACCGCGGGCTGCCCGTAGACGCTGTTGTGCGCGTGCATGACGGACCCGGCGCCGCCCTCCCGGACCGCGGCGCGCGCCTTCTCGGAGATGGCGGTGGCGGCGCGGAAGAGGAAATCGGCGTCCCCGGTGGCCGCCGTGCCGATGGTCTCCGGAAAGACCGTGCCGCTGCCGGCGCGCGCGATGCCGTCCAGGCACTCGTTCCACCGGTTGCAGGCCGGAACGCCGAAGCGGTCGATGACCGGCGAATCGTTTATCGGTTGGGCGACCTTCTCTTCGAGCGCCCCACTACGCCCTGGCTTCCAAGAACTCCGAACTACGCTCCGGGAAGCGGGCCCATCCTGGGCGGCTAAAGCAGAGGCTCGGGCGGCCGCCAACACCACGCGCGGGTTGGGCGGGCGCGTCGTAGGCATTTTGTTCAAGCTAACAACTTACTACAACGGCGGGTGGAAACCCAACCTCAACGTCCGGCCCCGCGCGTATCGCCGGCGTGCCCTATCCGGCTATGCTGTGCAGGATCTGGAGCTGGAACGGCTGGTTGGTGAGCGTCGTGTAAGGTTGCGACGTGCTGTCTTCGTACACGACGGTGATGTTGTTCGGCGCCGCCGCGCTCCCGCGAGAGCCGGTCTTCACCGTTTCCACCCACGTGGCGGGATCCATGGCGAACTGCACGCTGGTCTGTTGAATGTTCTGCAGAATCGCGCTGACCTGTGTTTGCGTGCCGGTGGTGCTTTGGACGCTGATCACCTGGTGTCCGAAGCCTGCGAAGAACTTCGTTCCGTTGTGCGTGAAGGAGAAGACCAGGACGACGCTGTCATCCCACTCGATGCTGACGGGTCCGAAATAGGTTGCTACGCTCATGCCAAACCCCTCCCCATGCTGAGGCGCAGCCTATGCGGTTGCGCTGTTGGGACCCAGTGTAGCAGTTCTCGCAACTCTCCACGCCCGGTCTAGGCGTTGTTACCAAGTTCGAACAGTGGGTCGGCGGCGGCGGCCTGCGCCAGGAGCCGCCTGGTCTCGTCTTCGGTGATGGGCTGAAAGCTCTGCGCCAGATCCAGGGCCAGGCGGAACCAGGCGGGGTTTCCGGGCGGGAGGGCCGCGGTCACCGGCTGCGAGAGCGTCCAGCGCCACGCCAGCGCCGCCTCTTCGGGCAGCGTGCAAGGCTCGTACCAGCACTTCGGAGTTCGCTGGCTCTCCGGAACGCCCTGCGGATACTTGCCCCTGGCCATGGCCTTGATCGCGAAGCGGGCCACTCCCTTGCTACGCGCGTGTTCGATCACCTGCGGGCCGAAGTTGGCCTTGGAGAACAGGACGTAGTTCACGGGAAAAAGGAAGGCGTCGAAATGGGCGCGGTCCAGTGTGCCGATGGCCGTCTCGACGGAGTGCGCGCTGAAGCCCAGGTAGCGCAGCTTGCCGGCCTTCTGCGCGGCCACGAACGCCTCCATGGCGCCGTTGGGTCCGAAGATGCGGTCCAGGTCCGCGGTCTTCTGGAGGGCGTGGTGCTGGTAAAAATCCAGGTGGTCGGTACGGAGGACTTTGAGCGTTGCGTCGATATCGGCCTCGGCGCCGGCCTTGTCGCGAAAATCGGTCTTCGACGAGAGGAAGCAGCGGCTGCGGTACGGCTCCAACGCCGGCCCCATACGCTCCTGCGCGTTGCCGTACGACGGCGACACGTCGAAAAAGTTGACGCCCCGGTCGAAAGCCTCCGCCACGAGATCGTTGGCAGCCTGCTGCTCGACTTGCATCAGCGCGGTGCCGCTGAAGGCCAGGATGGAGAGCTCCTCGCCCGTCGCTCCCAGCGGCCGTTTGGGGATCGGGTTCCGTCTGGCCGGGGGCTTCCCGTCGCCCAGCATGTCGCGCGACGCGGCCAGGAGTGCGGAGGCCGCGGTTCCATTTCTAAGAAAGTCTCGCCGGTCCATAGCTCGATCATGCACCCTTCCGGGTGCGAGTTCAACGGCCGGCTGGTACAATCGGGACCGGGATGATTCTGAACTCGCGCGTCGACCCCCGCAAACTGGTGGGCCAATACCCGGAGCGGCTGAGCGTGGAACAACTCTCGGCGCTGGCCGGCTACATGGTGGCCCTGGAACGGTACACACCGGAGACGGCGCCGGTGCGCCGCATCGAGGCCATCGGCGAAACGGCCGAGGAGTGCATGACGGAGCTGGCCGCGCGCGGGCTCGATCCGCGGGATTTCGAATACATCATGTTGAAGGCGTCGTACTAAGGCGCTACACTAGGGAAGTCCTTCGGAAGTCGGGGCGTGGCTCAGCCTGGCTAGAGCGCCTGGTTCGGGACCAGGAGGTCGGTGGTTCGAATCCACTCGCCCCGACCAACCTCCTAATAAGATCAACAAAATGAGTGTTTTACAGAGCGCCAAACGGCGCTCTTTTTGTTTCTCGGGACCGTTTCTTGGCTTGGATCTCCTGGTCTCTGACAAGGGGGGCGGAAGGGGGCTCGGCTAATGTTTCCGGCAAGTTGGGTGAGCTGTTCATGGGGCAGGCCGAGACCTTGCCCTTTTCTTGCCCTTTTCGCGCATCGGCTAGCCTCGCATTGTACTGAGCGTGCAACGTCGGCGCGGCCGTCGGGCAGACGCATTAGCTTGAGGTGCATGGGGGCAACACCCGTGGAGGTTCAAGTCCTCTCGACCGCACCAGTTGCACCATCTACACGCCTGAGAACCAGCGGCTCTGGATCGCGCAATCACTCTACTGGAATCACCAGGTGGATGTTGTGGTGTCGCTTTGATGAATCAAACCTGCTGACATGTCGGATTGTGGACCGGTGGTTTTTATAGGTTGCCCGTAGCGCGTAGTCCGTCTGTCCGTCTCTTCGCTTACGCTAACAAAACGGTACCGGCCGTCAGTGGCCGGCGCCCGTGGGAGTTCATTCCCCCGGTTGTCGGTCACGACGCCGGCAATAGAACCGCGACCGGCGGACGTTGGCAGCCCTGCGAGCAACACGCACAACAAGAACAGCCTGGGCATGGGGGCCTTTCGCGTCAAGATTCAAGCGACGCCATGCCAGAGCATCCAGATCACAAGGATCCACGGCGTTACGGTGACGATTACGAACATGAGTTCCGAAGGCCAGTCCGGCCGGCTCTGTTCAGGTTCATTCTCAACGAGCATAATGCAGACCTCAGAATCCGGACGCTCGGGCGATCTCAGCTCTCTCGGCACCTTTGGCCGTATCTGCGATTAGCGATGCGAGCTTCTCGATGCCAAGTTGGGAGCTGACCATCCCCTGATAGAGATCTGGATCCTTCCAATCGCAGCCGAAGTAGCGCCGGACGTATGCGGCACGGGACCGATCCATCGATCGGAGGAGGTCCGAGACATCCCGGTCCGTTCGCAGACGCTCTTGAACGCGCGCGATACGCTCGGTCCAAGATCCGTATACGAAGAATGACGCAGTTCCCTTTGCAGGCGGCGCCCCGAATCACTTCTTCTGTGATTGCAGCCATCGTCTCGGCATCGAAGAACTGCGCGTCGGCAGGGGTGGCCCCGGCAGCGACCACCGCAGACCCAAAGCCGTCGCGATTCCAGCGGTGCCACCACGAATCCAGGCGTTCGTCATAGCCACGAGCCGTGGCGACGTCCACCTGTGCCCGACGAGCAACCGCCTCAATCAGGGCCTGGTCCAGAAGCCTCCAGCCGAGATCTCTTGCGATTCGTTCCGCGACCTCCGCGCCACCGCTGCCATATTCCCGTTCGAGCGTGATCAAGCGAAACATACTCGGCATCTCCGGCCATCCGGTTCAGCGGTACTTCGGAACGAACACCATCACGAATGCATTTCGGTTTCCACGCCGGAGGTGCCTGGGGCCAGACGCGGCAAACGGATTTCCAGTCCTCCGTGCTGAAAACCCCGGTGAGCATGTCGCGCGGTGTCCAGAAGTGGGCAGCAACGCCCAAGTCCCGGCACCCGACTTGGTGGAAGCGCGGCTGAATGGGCCACGCTGAGGAGGCCCAGAACGGTACACCGATTGCTCTACTCATTACAGATAAAAGGACGCGGTCGAGATGCTCACAATATCGAAGATTCTGCTGCCGATCGATTTCTCCGCAAGTTCCGCCGATGCGGCAAATGCCGCCACGGCAATCGCCGAACACTTTCAGTCCCAGATCACGCTGCTTTACGTGCTGGCGCCGGGTTTCGAACCTCCCCTCCCGACATCGGGCCAAAGGACTGTCATCCATGGCTTCGCCCGAGAGGAGGCTGAGGAGAGGATGAAGTATTTCCGTTGCGACGAGTGGCGCCGGCTTGACATACAGAGAGTCCTTAAAGAAGGCGATCCCGCCTCGACCATTGCGGAGTACGCGGAGTCGGAGCACTTCGATCTGATCATGATGCCTACACACGGTTATGGGCCTTTTCGACGCCTCCTTCTCGGCTCGGTCGCAGCCAAGGTCCTCCACGACGCAATATGCCCGGTGTGGACTTCGGTCCACAGCCAAGAGAGGCCGACCCACATACCGGCACAGCCGAGTCGCATCGCCGCTGCGGTCGATCTGGGACCGCACAGCGGCAGCGTCCTGCGCTGGGCCGGTCGGCTGTCCGAGGAGTTCAAGGCACCGCTGAGTATCATTCACGTTGCCCCGTTCGACCCGAGGGTGGAGAACTACTACTTCTCGCCGGAATGGAGAGACTACGTCATCGGCGAGGCAAAAGCCAAACTCACAGAATTGATACGGACTGCCGGGATCACCGGGGAAACCCACATCGAGGTGGGCGCAATCCCGGACGCGGTAGTTGAGCGAAGCAGAGACTTGGAAGCCGACCTGCTCGTCATTGGGCGCAGCGGTCATGGTGGCCACAGGGGACGGCTGCCGACAAATGCATATGCGATCATTCGCAAAGCCCCGTGTCCAGTTCTTGGAGTGTAAAGGGCAAGTCGCCAGCGCGAAAAGCGACGGCGTGGAGGTGGACCTTATGAAAGTCTCCGAACTGATGAGTCCGGCGGTGGCGGCAGTCGACCCCAAAACGCCGCTGCGCAACGTTCTCCAGCTCATGCTGCGCCGGCACCTGAACGACTTGTTGGTCATGGACAACAGAGAGAGACTGGCAGGTATCGTTACTTATTCCGACCTCAGCCGCAAGCTGCTGCCAACCGAAGCGGAGTTGGTGCAGCACGAGGAGTATATGGAGCGGCCTGAATCCATGGAAGACCGGGTGGCCGACATTACGAATGTGCCGGTTGGCGAGGTCATGACGAAACACGTAATCACCGTATCCCCTGACACCGAAGTGCTGAAAGCCGGGGCTATCATGACAGCCCATCATGTGAAGCAACTTCCTGTGGTCCGAGGGGATGAGGTTGTAGGAATCATCAGCCACACGGATATTGGGTGGGGCCTGATGATGCAATATGGGGCATGAAGCGTCGGCTATTAGGCCGCGCCAATTCAGTCGGTTTGCCACCTGCGATTTGGCCCAGACACCAAAGGTCTTGCCAGTTCAATAGCTTAGGGCTCATGCACGGCGCCTCCAGCACAGCGCCTCGTCACTCAGACCCCGAGCCATAACCTCGCATCTTACTTCTTCCACCGAAACCTGACCCTAAGCTCACGACATCCGTCACTGGCTGCGACTATTCTGTTGTTTCGAGGTGGCAACATGGCTATGAACGACGTCATCGTTTTGGATCACCGGGACACCAACTCCCTGGTCAGGCCCCGGGGACTGGCGGTTCTTCCGCCAAAAGCAGAGATCAGGGTGTATGCGGCGGCGGAGCCGACCCAACTGCTCCTCTCGGCGGACGACCTCGCAGCCCGCGGTGTTTTCGAAGGGATCGTGGGACACAGTGCCGCTCTCTCGGAGGTGCTTGACCAGATTCGACTTGTCGCGCCGATGGACGCCACAGTTCTCATTCAGGGAGAGAGCGGGACGGGAAAGGAACTCGTCGCCCAGGCGATTCACACGCTCAGCAGCCGGCGCGGCGCTGCCTTCGTGAAGATGAACTGCGCGGCCATTCCTCGCGAATTGCTTGAAAGCGAGATCTTCGGACACGAAAGGGGCGCTTTCACCGGGGCCGTGGCACGGAAGATCGGGCGTTTCGAGGCCGCGCACCAAGGCACGCTGTTCATGGATGAGGTCGGCGACATGCCGCTCGATCTTCAGGCGAAGGTGCTCCGGATTCTCCAGGACCAGGAGTTTGAGAGACTCGGTTCCACGGTCACTCAACGCGTCAGCGTCCGGATCATCGCCGCGACGAATCAGGATCTGGACCAGCTGGTTTCCCAAAAACAATTCCGTAGCGATCTGTACTACCGGCTGAACGTGTTCCCGATCCGCGTGCCGCCCTTGCGCGAGAGGCGCGATGACATTCCGTTGCTGGTGTCGTACTTCGTCAAGACATTTTCGCAGCGCATGAACAAGCAGATCGAGCGGATTGCTTCGGACGCGATGGAAGCGCTCCTCGATTACGATTGGCCTGGGAACATTCGGGAGTTGCAGAATTTCATGGAACGGTCGGTGATCTTGACTGCGGGCCGGCTCCTGAACCCGCCGATATCGGAGCTCCTGAAGAGACGGACTGCGGCCGAGCCGATCACGCTGAAGGAATGCGAGCGGGAGCACATTCTCAAGGCGATTCAGGAATCCAATTGGGTGATAGCGGGACCGCGCGGTGCCGCCGCCCGCCTGGGTGTTCCGCGATCGACACTCATGTACCGGATGCAGAAACTCGCGATCGTCGGCCAGCGACCGGTGCCCGCCGCATAGGATCGCGAGCCACCCGGCCGCGAGGACGATCGAGGCCCTCCTCAGATCGGTACGGTGAGCACGGGAGCGGCTGAGAGCTGAACGACCCGATAGGCGGTCGAACCGAAAACCGCAAGGTCCAGCGCGTTGCGCCCCCGTACTCCCATGACGATGAGGTCCGGTTTTGCGTCCGCAGCGAAGTCCAGAATCCCCCGGTATGCCTTGCCTAGACGCACCTCGAAATGTATCTTCTCCGGGTCAACGAGCGACGGCGCGACCAGCTTCTGAAGCTTTCGTCAAACACGAGGACGACTAACTTTTCCATTTGGAGGCTCCTGCTCGAACGCGACTCAGTCTGACCACCCTTTCGTCGTAATCGCGCCGAAGCTCCTCGAGTCTCGCCTCCAGCCGCCGACGAACCTCTCCTTGAGACTGCTCGGCCTTCGCCTTGAGGGCGCGAATCTTGGCGTCCCGCTGGTCCTGCCGCATTTGCATCTTGCGCCGGTCCCGCTCCAAAGCGGCTTCCAGTTTGCTTCGCACAGCGTCGATCCTGGCGTCGATCTTGGCTAAGTGGTCCGATCGCGCTTGCGCCCTCTCGGCCTTGAGTTGGTCCATCTCGGCCTGGTGCGCGGCCACGTCCTGGTCGTGATGCATCTGCTTGACAACGGCTCGGGTGCGGCGAAAGATTACTCCCCCGATCCGCTCCACCTGAGTGTCCAGCGGAATGACCCAGTCCTCGGAGAGGTCCGCGACGACAGCGAACTTGCCGGGCGTCAGAGCGGCGTTCACCTCATTGGCGAACTCGTCTGTCACGCCGACATGCCTCAGATCCGCGATCGAAGCAATCAGTCCGCCGGTCGCGCCGCCAATCGCTGCCCCGACAGGTCCGCCGAGAAAGCCCACCACGATACCGACGGCGGTTGTGCCCGCTAGAAAGCGAAGGCCGAGCTTGTCCGTGTTGTCGATGTACCGAATGCTGCCGTCGGGTTCCTTGGCGATCACTTCTGCCTCGTAGACCGAAATCTGACTATCGTGGTCCAGTTGCCGGAGCAGCTCGAATCCTGCGAGTGCCTTCGTCTGGTCGTCGAAGACCATTACGATGAGCTTTTCCACGGGGGCTCCTTTCTACGTTCGGCCTTGTGTAGAGCAAACTGTCAGCCAAGACCTGTCAGAGGGATTAGATCGAAACGCTGCTGGCAGGGATAGGTTTCGACAGTCTGTCCTCACCGGGCAGCGGCCTATCTGGGCCCAGCATTTGGACTCGATGTTCAACACTTAGTCATGGCTGTCGGTAAGTGAGGGCACCAGGATAGAGAGCAAACTGCTCGTAGTTTCCCGGGTTGAGCCGGCGGGGAGACGTTAGTCGGCTGGCCAGTACTTCCGACGTGCGGAGTGAAGCGGTCTTTCGAACATTCGCCCGGTGAGAGCGCCGAAGAGGAAGCCGCCGACGTGAGCCATATAGGCGACGCCTCCGGTCTGCACTTCTGCCACCGCCCCTACACCGCTGAAGAGTTGAACGAGAAACCAAAGTCCGATCAGGAGCGCGGCGGGGATCATAGTGACGCGAGTGAACCAGCCCAACAGAACCAGGGTCCGGATCTGATCACGAGGGTATGTGATCAGGAATGCGCCCATCACGCCGGCGATCGCGCCGCTGGCGCCCAGATTCGGAACCGTGGAACTGGGCATCGCCGCTATCTGCGCTACTGAGGCTGCTACGCCGCTGAGCAGGTAAAAGATCAGGTATCGCAGCCGCCCCATGGCTTCTTCCACTTCGGGAGCGAAAGCCCACAGGAACACCATGTTCCCTATGATGTGCAGCCAGCCGCCGTGCATGAACATCGCGGTCAAGATCGTGACCCAGTGGCGGCCCGCGGCGATATCCGAGGGGATTACCGACCATTGCTTTACGAAGTTGTCCCCGCCCATCAACTCCTGCAGGAAGACCACAACGTTCACGACGATGAGTGCCGTCGTCACGAGGGGAAACCGGCCGGGCCGCCGAGACGCATCCGAAAGAGGGACCATGCCGCCCATGGCTGTCAGTTCCTCGCTCCGACCTGCCCGAACAGATCCAAGCGGCCTACGCTCTGCGATGCAGCCATTTTCGCCTCCACCGAACTCAAGGCAAGTCAGAAGCCAGGGCCATTCGATTGTGTTTCCTGACTTTCGAAGTTCCGCGGGCTTCGCGCAAGCCCATCCTCGGACGCTGATGTCCAACACTTCGGCATCTTGCAGACATATTCAATGCCTTCGTCCGCCGCTAAGCAGTATGTTTGCGAGGCCGAAACAGCCGATGGCAATCCCCGCCAGGCGGTTTAGCCACATGAGCGTGCGATCACTGATTCTGCCGCGGAACCGGCTCGCTACACTTGCCACGATGGTCCACCAGATCATCGCCCCACAGAAGATGCCGGCCACCACCAGCAGGCCCTGCCAGAGCGACCGCTGCCGTCCCACGCCGAGCGTGGCCAGCACAACCCCAAACGAGAGCATCGTCGTTGGGTTGCCGATGTTCAGGAGAAACGCCGAGAGCACGTCCGAATTGGCCGACAAGTCGGCTTGGCCTGCTTCAAGCCTCTGTGGCGCCTTGAAGTAGTAGACCACGCCCGCGGCCATCAGTAACATCCCGCCGATCAAACGAATCCAGAATTCCTCGCGGATCGCAAACTGAATCACCAGGGTGATGCCGAAACCGGCAATTGCTCCGTACACCGTATCCCCGAGCGCAGCGCCCAAACCCGAGAGCATGCCCGATCTCCAGCCCTTCTCGATCGTCCGGCGAATGCAGAGCAGGTTGACGGGCCCGACCGGCGCCGCGATGATCAAGCCGGCAGCCAGCCCGCGGATCAGCAGTTCCAGATTCATCTCCATGGGTCCCGAAAGCAATTGTATTGCCAGCGGTTCCGGAACTCCGATTGCATGCATGGGGGCGGGAGGTTAGTTATGAAGAGCGATGCACAATTGAAAGCCGACGTGGAAGCCGAACTGCGTTGGGAACCCAGTGTTCACGCCGAGCAGATCGGCGTCTCCGCCAAGAACGGCGTGATCGAACTCGACGGCGAGGTCGGCAGCTTCATCGAGAAGTGGGTGGCGGAGCGGGCCGCCCTGCGCGTTTCGAGCGTCAAGGAGGTCGCCAGCGAGATCAAGGTCGAGTTGTCTCCAGCGGCGACGCGAACCGATGAAGACATCGCGCGCGCAGTCGTCGAGCGTCTCGACTGGACGTTCTCGCTGCCGGACACCATAAAGGTCCAGGTCACCAACGGCATGGTGACCCTGAAGGGCACGGTCGAGTGGCAGTTCCAGAAAGAAGAAGCCGAAAGTGTGGTCCGGCCGCTGACGGGCGTCAAGGGGGTGCTTAACGAAATCGCGGTTGCACCCACGGCCAGCGCGATCGATGTGAAGGTCAAGATCGAAGACGCGCTGAGGCGGAGCGCCGAGACCGACGCCAAGCGCATCACGGTTGAGACCACCGGAGGCAAGGTGACACTCCGCGGGACCGTACGCTCCTGGTCGGAGCGGGCCGAGGCGGAACGCGCGGCCTGGGCTGCGCCGGGCGTTAATAAAGTCGAAGACCTCGTGACGGTCAGATAGGCGCGGCCGACCGAATTCGACCACTTAGTCTGGTCGGTGCGACGGGCGATCGCCAGCCAGGAAAGCGGAGGACGCTATGAAAGCTAAGTTCAAGAAGGATGTCTACATTCGCCTTGCGGAGGATCGAACCAGCTTCTCCTATACGGTGAAGTACGGGTGGCTCGTGGCGGTCACGCGCGAGGTGCGGTTGGATGGCGGTAGCGAGGCTGCAGCGGCGGTGCGAACAAAGGCGAGCGCGCGCCGTCAGTCCTAGCCGGAATCTGACCTCGCCTTGCCGTCGGATGCCACCGGACCGAACGCATTTCTATTCTGTCTTATGAGACGCTCCGGATGGCCGGTAGGCGAGGTACACCAAAAACCCGATCCCTGAGATGAGTGCAAGAGCGATCGTGATGTATAGCATCGGCTGATAGTGCTGCGAGAAGAGACCTGCCACTTGGCGTCCGTACGTCCTCCCCAGAAAAGCCACGGTGAAAAAACGTAGCGCCCGCCCGAACGTGAGAGCGGTGAGGAACTTCCTGCGCGGATACTGCATAACGCCGGCGGCGACCAGGAGAGAAGTGAAAGGGAATGGCGGCGGCAGGATGGAGCCCGCGAGCAGAGTCAAGTAACCGCGCTTCTCAAACTGCTTGTAGATCCGTTCGGCTCGCCGCTCCCCCACCTTTCGTTCCAGAGTCTCCCGGCCGCCTTTTGCCGCGAGCCGGTAGGTCAGGTAGGCCCCAGTTACTTCTCCGATAGTCGCCATCAGAGCGTAATAGCCCCACAATTCACGGTTGGCCGCCGAAAGCAGGATGATGGCTATGTCAACGCTCCCCGCAGGCGCGGACACGAATGGTGTGTTATCCGCGATGCCGAGTAGAACCAGGCCGGGGCCGCCCAGATGGCGCGCCCATCTCCACAAAGAGCCGATTACCTTCGGCAGCAAAAAGACGGCACACATCAGAACGGCACCCGACCGTTACAGAACCAGCTCCGCTTCCACTTCGTAACGCGCCTGGATCGCCTTCGCGAATTCCCTCGACAGGTTCGCCACGTATCCGAGCCGACAGCGCTGCTCGAGCTTACGCAGATCCGATGCGAGCGGATGGTCGTGGAAGACATCGGCGATCCATCGGGAAAAGTCACCCCGCCGGGCGTGTTCATCCAGCACTCCGCCCGGTAAGCTCCCCAGCGACGCGATGAACTCTTTCAAAGACCGGCACGGCGCCCCAAGAGCCCTGCCATCCGCGGTGAACACGAATTCACGCCCGGCCGGTATGGGTACGTCAAAGTACTTCGACCTGTGGCGGACATGTGCCGTCAGCCGAGGCAAATAGGAGAAACGCTGTGGCTTCCCGCCAGCCTCTTGGGAGCTGCGCAGAAGCACGGCCTCGCCATCGGCCAGCTTTGCCAGTGTTGAACACCACTTTGCCGTGCCGGCTCCAAACATAGTCTCAACGGCATGCGCCTCCTCCGGAGCGGCGATGCGGGTTGCACATACGATTTCCATAGCATTGCGCACGTTGGGGTTCAGATCGGAAGCGCGGTAAGTGACCAGTGTGTATGCGCCGAGGTCAAGGTCTAACAGATCTTCGACGTTGGACTCGTGGAGGAAGTAGTGGGCCTCGTCGATCACGATCCGGTGCGGCAGGCCGGTTCTTCTCCTCAGGGCCGCGAGCATGGGCAGAAGTGTTGTGAGGTAGCTGACCTTTTCCTTGTAGGGAGCACGAGCCATATTGATAACGACACTCATATCCGAGTGACGCAGCAGGCGAGCCAGGTCCGGCATGGCCGGTAGCGGGTCATCTCCTCCCCAGACGACCACCCTGGGCAGTGCTTCGAGGCGGTCGTAGTCGCCCTCCGGATCAATGACGCAGGTGCAGTAATCGTGCAGCATGAGCTGTTCGCAGAACACCCCCGTGCCCCAGGACTTGCCGGATCGCGGGTCCCCCATGATGAGGACATTCTGGTTGCGGAGAGGAAAGACCAGTGGCGCGCCGGAGTCCGTCGTGCCCATGGTGATCTTGTTCCGGCCAATCCGATCGGGAGGCAGCCGCATCATACTGGATACTTGGCGAATGTACGGGGCAACAGCGCTCGGACCGTCTCCTTCTATGACTTCGTGCGCATTCCGCTGCAGAGCCGGACTGCCCCAACCTACCGCAACGCCGATTTCGCAGGTGGCGAGCAGGTCGTGGTCATTTTCCGCGTCGCCGATGCCGATCGCGTTGTGTGCTGAAAGACGCAACGCCGTAAGTGCCTGCCGCAGGCCGGTGGCCTTGCTGATCGACTGCGGAAGCACCATCAGTCTGCTACGGTTGAACACCAAAACCAGGGGTACTTCAAGCTCACGGATAACGGCCAAAACCTGGGGCGCCCACGTGGCATCCATTTCCAAAACACACTGGCCGGCGGTGTATTGGATGCCACGGCGGCGAAGTTCGTCAATGAACGCGGGCGCCGGCGGCCGGCCGATCAGCCAGGAGTGCCCGTTTGGGAAGGCCAGCACCGCTCCATTTTCCGCGACAATGGCGTCAACGAAATGAAGATCTCCCGCAACCCGCTCGAGGTCGCAAAGGATACGCCCCGTCACGAGAATAGCCGCGATCCCGCGCGCACGCGCCTCCTGGATTGCGCCCTTCACCTCTTCATCGACGATTCCGTCGCGCGCGATTGTGCCGTCGTAATCGAGAGCCAAGACGCTGAACTTCAACGCTCCTCCTTCGTCGGGCGCTAACCAGCGGACCCCCAGGACTCCGCGCCATAAGCATCGCGGATGTATTGCGAGAGCATGCGCTGAGTGTTGAAGAACGCGCCATTCAGCGCGATCGAGTAGCGCATGATTCTTGCGTATTCATCGGAGCGTCCGTAGAACATGGGCACTATGACAGATTCCAGTTTGTTATACAACGACGACGCTTCCGCGTTCTGGTCCGTCCGCCCGTCGGCGCCGATGGCCCATCCCGTCACGCCCTCAATCCAGCCCTCGACCCACCAGCCGTCCAGGACGCTCAGGCTTGGCACGCCGTTCAAAGCTGCCTTCATGCCGCTCGTTCCCGACGCTTCTTCCGGACGTTGAGGCGTGTTCAACCACAGATCGACTCCGCTGCTGAGCAACTGCCCCCACGTGAGGTCGTAATTCTCCACGTATACGACGGGAACCGTGCCTTTCAGCGCAGACGCGGCCGCGAAGACATGTTGAATCGTTGTCTTGCCTTCGAAGTCGCGCGGATGGGCTTTTCCTCCAAACACAATCTGCATTGGACCGACCTGGCGTGCGATCCGCTTCAGGCGTTCGATATCGGAGAAGACCAGTTCGGGGCGCTTGTATACCGCGGCGCGCCGGGCGAACCCGACCGTAAGCACTTTTTCGTCGAGTTGCACGTTGGCGCGGCTCTGGAGTGCCGCGAGGAGAGTGCGCTTGGACTCCTGGTGCGTGCGGCGAACGTCGTCGAGCGGTACGCCGATGGCGTAGCGAAGATAGAGGTTATCGTGCCTCCACGGCGCAAGATGGCGGTCAAAGAGGGCACGAAACGGAGCCGCAGTCCAGGATACGGCGTGGACGCCATTGGTGATTGCGCTGATCGGATATCCAGGGAACATCCCCCTCGATATCTCGCCGTGGCGCATGGCCACACCGTTGACATAGTGGGAGCACCTGAGAGCGGCGTAAGTCATGTTCAGGCATCCCTCGTGATAGCAGCCGGCGGATTCGAGCAGGCGGCCGCGCTCCGCTCCGAGCACGCGATCGACAAGATCCCTGGAGAACCGATCGTGGCCGGCCGGCACGGGCGTGTGGGTCGTGAACACGCAGCGCTTGCGGATTGAGCTGATATCGTCTTCCGTGACGGCGGTTCGAGACTGGGCGGTCAGTTGCGCCTCGATCAATGCCAGCGTCAGAAGGGCCGAATGGCCCTCGTTCATGTGATAAGTGCCGAGGCTGGAATACCCTAACTGCCGAAGAACGCGATATCCTCCGACGCCCAGCACGATCTCCTGGCTCAGTCGGTATACATCATTACCGCCATAAAGATTGTCCGTCAGGCGCCGGTCTTGTTCCGCATTCTCGGGAAGATCCGTATCCAACATGTAAACCAGTACGACATGCCCGGACAGCCCACGCAGTTCATAGCGCCAAGCCGACACCCGAGTTTTCCGCCCTTCAATGGTTACCGTCGCTAGAGGACCGGCATACTTCAGCTCCGCCGACGGCTGCCATTGTTCAGGGCCTTCGGTCTGAACACCGTTTACATCCAGACGCTGACGGAAGTAGCCCTTCCTGTAAAGCAGTGTCACGCCCACAATTGGGAAGCCGAGATCCGCGGCAGCCCGCAGCATGTCGCCGGCAAGCACACCCAGACCGCCGCTGTAACTCGGTATATTCGCATCCAGAGCGATTTCCATCGAGAAGTACGCCGTCCTGGTCTCAGACATGCGTGTGTCAGCCATGGTCTCTTCCTGGCTCCTAGTTGAGAACGGGAACGTGGCAAGCCGCGCCCGCAGCGTGCCGGACCGCGGCGAGCCAAGGAGGGGGCTCGATTCCGCTGTGGGCGACCGCCTCGAGAACGCGATGGGGGTTCCCGAGATCCATCCACCCCGATTTTGCATCGCGCAGGACCATCAGCCGCCCCGGCAAGCGGGAAAGCACTGCCTTGGAGAAATCGACCGGTGCGGTCTTCTCATAGAGCCGCTCGAACTGATATTTCGTGAGGCAGCCCGCTAGAGATCGCGGGATCTCGGGAATGGAGGCGGCAAGCAGCTCCATAAAGGCTCCGGAGAGCCCGATCGTAACGAACGTGTTCCACATGCAGCCATGCCGCCGCAAGATCTCGGCCTGCTGCAGGGACGGCTTCTCCCAGAACCGCTTGACCCGTCGTAGCGGATGATCCGGCGAGTCGGCCAGAGCCCGGCCCGGCTCGATCCAGCCGTATTCCACTTCCGGATAGTGCGCTTCCGCGCCAAGGATTAGGACGGAGTTCGGATATTGGTCCATCGTCCCGAGACCGTACTCCACGCAGTTGCGAAATGCGGAACCGTTCGAGAAGTGATGGTCGCACGGGAAGAAAGCGACCAGCGCTTCGTCGTCCTGCCGGGCGATTAGCTCCAGGCTCAGCGCGATGGCGACGGCCGTGCCGCGGTTCAGCGGTTGGACTATTTTGCGCCTGTCGTCCACTCCGTCTAGCTGCTCGCGATAAAACTTCTCGTGGGCCTGAGTCAGGACGAACAGGATATGCTCCTCATCAAAGAGGGGAGCGATCCGCTCGCGTGTGTGCGTCAGCAGGGTCTTGCCTTCCAAAAACCGGCAGAATTGTTTCGGCCTTGCTTCACCGGCAATCCGGAGCGTCAGTTCCTGCAGGCGCGCGCCCTCTCCGCCGGCCAGCACTACGGCCCATCTATGTTTCTTGTCTGCGTTCCAGTACATGAGTGACCTTTCCCCTGCAGCGAGTGCGGCGACAGATTACTCTTTGCCCGCGCCGGAACTCAACGCCCGCTCCGCCCGAAGCCAGTCCTCCTCGGGAGAGCCGCCCTGATAGCCGCGAGCTTCCCAGTAGGAGTACGCCAGAAATGCTATCTGGTCGTGCGAAGGTGAATCGGGACCGGCGAGCTCGGTTTCGATTGTTACGACAGCAACGCCCGCGCTCTCGGAAGGCGGTGATTCGACTTTGTCGTCCATCTGCGACCCTCTCGCCCTTCTCATTGACCTATCCTCCAGAAAACCCCAATCCGGCCCGCCGGCGTAACGGGCGTTTACTTTACCCACAGCACTGGGCGGCGAAGCATCGCGCCAAAGCATTCCTGAGTCCAGTTTTCGACTCGCTGCCCAACACTTCGCCACCCGACCTTTACAAGTCATCCCGCGATCTCGACCGGATGGCCTTCCGCTCCGGGCGCGGCCGGGACGCGGATCTCGAGGACGCCGTTCTTGAACGACGCCTTCGCCTGATCGGTCAACGTGCCCGCCGGGACGGCGACTGTCCGATAAAAGGCGCCGTAGTTGCGTTCACACCTGTACACCCCGTCGTGTTCCTCCTCCTGCGAGCGGTGCCGCTCGCCACGAATGGTGACAGCGTCTTCGGTGACGTTCACCTTGACGTCGTCCTTTTCCATGCCGGGCAGGTCCACGCGGATCAGGATTTCGTCGTTGTGTTGCGTGACGTCGACGCGCGGCGCCCACGTCACGAAGTCGCCGGATGCCGGCACGCGGTTCCAGCCGCGTCCCAGGCCGAAGTCGTCGAAGGTTCGAGTGACCTCGTCGGCGAAATGCTCCAGAATGCGAAACGGCCTGAAGCCGGCGGTTTCGTGCCGGCTGGGTTGCTGCACCTTCACGGGTGCTACAGTCGTGTCTTCAGCAGTCATGATGTGCTCCTTTTCTTTGCGGCTGCGCGCGTTCGAAACGCGGCAGGACACTAATTTCCAGGCAAATACGGTGCCATTGGCCGGAAGCTGTCACTTGTTGCCGGGAGGGCGTTCGGAACACCGCATCGCGCGGAACAGTCTCAAGCCCATGATGAACGCGAGAGCGTAGCCGACTGCGCCGAATAGAGAGACGCCCTTAATGAGCGGCTCGGCGCGCATACTCCAAAGGAGGGATGAACCAAGCAGGAGGGAGGAGGTCAGGAGTCCCATAACGAGACGATTGATGACGGGATCCAGTCGACGATGCTCCAGGTGCACGCTGAGCGTTCCGGCGCGCATCCGTTGCAGGATGTCATTCACGTCCCCCGGCAGGGTGCGCGAAAGCCGCTTCCAATCGTGCGGCTCTGCGGCGCATCTGAAGCCAGAGGCGCTGGGGCGAGAGCCGGCGTCGGGCGGCCTTTTCGGCGTACGGCTGAATGAGCTGGAACAGCCCGAACGACGGGATTCAGCAGTTTGGCGGTGCCTTCGAGTTCCACCAGCATACGGAGCAGCAGCGACGCGCCAGGCGGCAGGAACAGATGGTTGCGGTGGATGACTTCCGTCAGACTGCTCAGCATGCGGCCCGACATCCATGCCGCCAATTGCGGAAACAACCTCCGCCCCGTATTCGGCGACCAGTTCCGTGATGTCGGACTCAAGTGCCTGGCGCCCACCCGGCGGCGGGGATGTGGACAGGTCCGAAACTGCGTCGGTCATTGCCCGCGCATCGCCGTTAACGGCCGCCATCAGCAGGTCTTCAACCGTTTCGCGCAGCTCGTCATCCAGCGGCTGCACCATCCCGCAGTCGAGTACGCCGACCACCTCGTCGGGGAGCAGCATGAGATTTCCCGGATGCGGATCGGCGTGATAGAAGGCATCGCGGAAGATCATCTCGAGATACATGTTCGCGCCGCGCCGCGCGAACTCGTCCATCTGGGGGTTCGGCCCGGGGAGCAGCTTGATTTGCGAGACCAGCGCGCCTTCGAGCCGCTCCATGGTGAGGACGCGGCGGGTGGAAAGCTCCGGAAAAGGAACCGGGAAATGCACCGTGGGGTCGCCGGCGAAGTTGCTCTGGAATTGCTGGATGTTGCGCAGCTCGCGTTGGAAATCGAGCTCGCCCCGGATCATCGTTGCGAACTGGCGGACCACCGCCACGGGATGGTACAGCCTTAGCTCGGCGATCTCTTTTTCGGCCAGCTCCGCCAGATCGGACAGGATGCTTAGATCGGCTTCGATCTGAGCCGCGATCCCGTCCTTTTGGATTTTGACGACGACATTCTCGCCACTGTGCAGGCGGGCATAGTGCACTTGCGCGATCGAGGCCGATGCAAACGGCTTCGGATCGAAGCTCGCGAAGACCGTTGCGGGATCGCTTCCGAGCTCCTTCTGAATGGCCGCCTCCGCCGTGCCGGGCGGATCGGGCGGCGTGTCGCTCTGCAGGCGGGTCAATTCCCGAGCGATATCCTGCCCGACCAGGTCGGGCCGCGTGCTCAACATCTGCCCGAACTTGATGAACGTGGTGCCGAGCTCGGCCAGCGCGAGCCGGATCCGCACAGCCGTGCTTAGTTCCGCGATGTCCCGGTTTGAGGAGCCGCGCAGCCATTGATGCACGCGCTTTCCGGGAATGTGCCGGAGCTGCTCGGCGAACCCGTATCGAACCGCCACGCTGGCGATCTGGCTCACACGCCGGGTGTTCCGGTGGAGTCGGCTGCGGCGATCGCGCGTGGTGAGCAAACTCATGGCGGAACCTTGCAGTGACTCCAAGCAATATGCGGGCCAACTCCGTCGCAGCCCGGGGACTTTGTCAACTCGCTGTTTTAGGCATGTCCGGAGGGAGAGATGCTGCCTGGATGCCTGAGTGGAGTCCAGTTTTCACCTTGCTGTCCAACACTTCGCCACGGGAGCCGGAAGCCTGCCGGCCGGGCACCTCATCCCGTTCCGATGCGCCGTTCGAGGGAAGCCCTCCGCCCGGGAGTCTGACGTCGGTAGAACACTTCCCGATACAATGCATGGACGAACTCGAAGACCGGTGAGACACCCCCGTCCGCTCGCTCGCTGAAACCTGCTGTTCGCAGCATCCTGGACCGCTGCATCAGCCCCTGGAACAGATCTTCCAGGTTCTCGGGATTCTGCTCCATCGCTTTCGCGACCAGCTGCACGGGAAAACGTGTGCCCGCCACGCTCGCCACCTCGAGCGCCCTCTGCTCCTCGGACGTCAGACGTTCAATTTGGGCCTCAATCATCTGCCGGAGGTTTTCCGGTACTTCGATTTCGATCTGCCCCACCGGCACTTTAAGGCACCACTGTTCACCCTCCCGGGCGATGAGACCATGCTCGACCATGTGGTCCAGGGCCGCGACCATAAACAGCGGGTTGCCTTCGGTATACCGGTGGATCAGTTCGGCGAAGCCTTCCGGCAGGGTATCCCCGCCGGACTCCGCCTTCAGGTATTCGGCTACCGCCGCCACCGAAAGAGGCCCTACAGCGATTTCCCGGCACAGGTGATGAGTCACGAGTTCCGCCTTCAGTCTCCTAAGAGGATGATTCGGCGCCGCCATATCGACTGGCCGCTTGGTCATGATCACCATCGCCCTCGCCGTCGCCCGCCGTCGCGCGGTAGCGGAGAGCAAATCCAGGGTCGACGGGTCCGCCCATTGCAGATCCTCGAAGATCCACAACACCGCCGCTTCAAGGCCGAAAACATCCAATGCTTCGCGGACCTCCCGCAGCATGCGATCCCGAGTTGCGCCCAGGATCTCCTGCTGGAGTACCTGGCGCTGGTCGCGTTTCAGAAGTGAGGGAAACTGGACCAGCCATGTGGGTGCGTGCGCGGCCAGGATTTCGAGAACGCGATTCCCTGCGGGACCATGGCACAACTGCCCCACAGCCTCGAGCACCGGGTAATAAGCTTCGGTCCCTCCGTAACCCTCCACACACTGCCCGCGCGCGACCAGAAGCGAGGGTTGCTCAGCCATTGCCTGGCGCTGGAATTCTTCGACCAGGGCGGTCTTTCCAATCCCCGGTTCACCGGTGATAAAGACAATCTGGCGTTCTCCAAGCAATGAACGCTCGAAGAAACTGCGCAACTCGGCCAGTTCCCGGGTGCGGCCCACTAGCCTGCCTGGCGCGGTAGCGGTCAGAACCGCGGGTTCGAGGCCGCTGCTTTCGTTAATGGCAGCTACGAACCGGTACCCTCGCCGTGGCAGGGTCTCGATGAACAGGGGGCTCTTGGGATTGTCGCCCAGTACGCTCCGAATGTCGCCGATCTGGTACTTGAGGACCTCGGGTTGGATGAAGGTGTCTGGCCAGACGGCCTGAAGGAGCTCATCCTGCGTGACCAGCCGACCGGCATTGTCTACCAAATGACAGAGGACCGCGAAGGCCTTCGGAGTCAGCAGTACTCGCTGTTCCGGGCCCGCTTCTCCGCGCCGCCAGAGACATTGGTTGACCGTGTCCAAGCGAAAAGGGGGAAAGCTCTTCATAGCCGCATCCTCGACAGGAGAAGTGCTTTCGGTGTTGGCGCTAGCCGCAGCACCTATTAATCATGCTTAACGCGCGCGCCTGAGTCAAGAAGAGTTTAGGCGGTTTCGGCCTTTAGGCCATCCGCAGTGCGGCCGAACAGGATGCGTTTACCCAACTCCACGAAGAGCAAATAGACGATCGTTGTCGCCGTCAGGTAGGCGAAGTAGCTTGCGGGCAGGGGAACAAACCCAAGAATCGCGGCCACCGGACTGAATGGCAACACAGCGCCAATGGCCACAATCGAGAGCGTAGTCAGGCTGAGCGGCAGACTGGGCCGGCTCCGGAAAGGATTCTGAACTGTGCGGATCGCGAAGATCACCAGCGTCTGCGTAGCCAGTGACTCGACAAACCAGCCCGTATGGAACAGGGTCTGGGACGCGTGGAAGAAGTGGAGCAGCACGTAAAACGTCAGGAAGTCGAAAACGGAGCTGATCGGACCGATGAACAGCATAAACCTGCGAATCAGCCCGATGTCCCATTTTTGCGGTTTTCGGACGAAGTTGTCGTCCACGCTGTCGGTCGGGATCGTGATTTGCGACAAGTCGTACAGGAAGTTGTTCAGCAGGATCTGCGTGGGCAGCATCGGGAGGAAAGGAAGAAGCATCGAAGCGCCTGCCATGCTGAACATGTTTCCGAAGTTGGAACTTGTTCCCATCAGCAGGTATTTCATGACGTTGCCAAACGCCTTCCGCCCTTCGGTGATGCCGTTGGCGAGAACGTTGAGTCCGGGCTCGACGAGAATGATGTCGGCGGCCTCGCGGGCCACGTCCACGGCCGACGAGACGGAAATCCCCACGTCGGCCGCGTGGAGCGAGGGCGCGTCGTTGATTCCATCGCCCATGAATCCCACGGCGTGTCCAGCGTGTTTCAGCGCTAGCAGGATGCGGTGCTTCTGCGCCGGGGAGACGCGAGCGAAAACAGTTGTTTCCTCGGCCACATGCGCCAGGGCGACGTCCGTCATCCTGTCGATCTCGTCCCCGAGAACGATCCTCCCCGGTTCGAGTCCGACCTGGCTGCAAATATGAGCAGTGACGAGATCTCCGTCACCCGTGATGATTTTAACCTGTACCCCATCCCGGCGCAGGTTGGCCAAAGCCTCGGCGGCGTCCGGCAACGGTGGGTCGGAGAAGGCCAGGAAGCCGGCGAAGATGAGGCCCTGCTCATCGCTGGCGGAGTAGTTGGCGCGCGCGTCCACCTCTGCGTAAGCCACCGCGAGCACGCGGAAGCCTTGCCGGCTCAGGCCTTCGTAAGTCGCGTGGCATTGCCCAGCCGTGCCGGCATCCATCGGACCGGTGCGGCCTTCGGACTCGAAGGTGGCGCAGCGGGCCAGTATCCCCTCCGGCGCTCCCTTCGTGATCAACAGCCGGCGAGATTGGCGTTCGACCACGATCGAGAGCCGGCGGCGCTCGAAATCGTACGGGATCTCGTCGCGCTTTTCATAGCCGCTAGCTTCTTCCGGCTCAGGGCACTGCAGAATGGCTAGGTCCAGAGGACTTCGAATTCCCGTCTCGAACTTGCTGTTGCTGTATGCCAGAGCGAGGACCCGGTCAGACGGGTGCCCGAACGGATCGACGGCCTGGTCCAGTTTCATGTTGCCGCTGGTAATCGTCCCGGTCTTATCGCTGCAGAGAACGTCGATCCCGCCGAAGTTCTGGATGGCCGAGAGGTGCTTGACGATGACTTTCTTCCGAGCCATGGCGCGCGCGCCTTTGGAGAGGGTAACGGCAACGATCATGGGAAGGAATTCCGGCGTCAGGCCGACCGCCAGCGCAACTGCGAAAAGGAGCGACTGGAACGGGTCCTTATGCCTGACCAGGCTGACCATCATCAAAAACATCACCAGGAACAAAACAGTGCGCGTGAGGAGCAGGCTGAAATCCCTGAGGCCCCGGTCGAACGCGGTCTGCTCGGCTTGCGAGGCAAGGCGCGCGGCAATGTCGCCGAAGGAGGTCCTGGCGCCGGTCGCGACAACCAGGGCTCGCGCAGTCCCACTGACGACTGAGGTACCCAGAAAGACCATGTTCTTCGCATCGGGCTTGGTCGAGAGGTCCTCACCCTGCGCCTGCTTTTCGACCGGCAGCGACTCGCCGGTCAGTGCCGCCTGTTGAATGTACAGATCCCGGGACTCCAGGAGGCGCGCATCCGCCGGGACCAGGTCTCCGGCCGACAGCCGCACGACGTCGCCGGGGACCAAACCCATTCGGCGTACCTCCTGCCATTTCCCGTCGCGCATAACGGTGGCGGTGGGCGCCACGCGCTGCCGCAACTGCTCCATTGCATTCTGAGACTTATGCGTCTGCGTAAAGTCGAGCGTATTGCTGAGGACAACAATGGCAATGATGATTCCTGCGTCTGTCACCTCGCCCAGGCAAATGGAGACGATGGCGGCGATCAGCAACACCAGGACCAGGGGGTTCAGGAACAGTCGAAGGAAATCGAGAATTGGCGAGTCACGCTTGGTAGGGGCAGGGTCGTTCGGTCCAAACTCGGCTAACCGCGACGCAGCTTCCGCGGAGCTCAATCCGCCTGGCGCCGGGAGCGAACCCGTCATCGTCGTCGTTGGCTCGGCCAGGTTCTGGGCGCTCATCGCGTCACCTCTGCGGTCGTCGGAAACCGCTGGTTCAAGCTCGCGACGAGATCCTCAACGCACTTCTCGACGGCGTGGCTCATTTCGACCACCACTGAATTCACGGTTCGCGTTTCCACCCTCAAGGTCTCAGCACCTTCACCGGTCCAGACCGTCGATCCCGTTCGCAAGTCCAGCAACTCGGCCGAGAGCCTTGCTGCCACTCGCACTCCGTCCGCCGAATCGATCTCTTCGAGCTGCTCAATTCGCCCGCTCATGAGATAGTTTTCGAGGGCTTGCCCGTTGTACGGCTCCACGAGCGAGAACAATTGCGAGGACCGGAGCGAGTCGATGAAGGCGGAGGTAACCATCGCCGCCGGTTCGGCGGCCCACCGATGATACTCGTAAAATCCGACCTCCACCGGGGCTTGACGGTAGACGATCCGCCCCTGGCGCAAGTAAGACGGCGTTTCGAACCGGCGGACGCCCACGGTCCCGGATAGGCGAGGCCGCGTTGCTGCAACCCTTGGGGCCGGCGGAATCTCCAGCACATAGTACTGCGGATAGCGGACTTTACCTCCGCAGCCCGCCAACAGCAGGGCGGAGATCAAGGCGCTCAAAGCGACCAATCTTCGCGTGATCATTTGGGGACCTTCCGATCTTTGGGCTGCTTAATTCGTACCAGGCTCCAGGGCCTCTCTTTGACGGACTCGGTCAGGTCGTTCAGGTTGGCGGTTGCGGTCCGGACGTTCTCTAGCGTTTCATTCATGCCTTGATCTTTCGTCCGCACGGACGCTTGCACGTCCGCCATGAGGGTCCGCGCCTGATCGAGCGTCTTGCGCAGCTCGGTCAGGTCGGTCTGGAGCGGTTGGCGAACTTCGGTGATCGTCTGATTCGCATTGGACACGGTCGCATTGGCGTTGTCCACAGCCGGACCGAGTTTCGCCATAACGCCATTGGCCTGATCGGTCAGCCTGGCGACCTGGTCGCTGATCCGGTCGATCTTCGGAGACACGCTCGCCACCATGGTGTCGGTATTCTTCAGGATGTCCGAAACGCGTTGCTGGTTCGGTTTGCCCGTTAGCTCATTCACGTTCGCGAACGCTTTCCGCGCGTCGCCAGTAAGGCCGTCGACGTCCTTGTGCACCGCTTCCAGCAGGCTTTGCGCGGAATCGGCAAGAGCGACTATCTTGCGCTGGGTATCGTCAATGCTGATGCTCTCCAGCGAGACGATCACAGCGTTTGGCGGAAGCCGGGGTGCGTCATTCGATCCCATGCTAATGGAGATGACCGGGCTGGTCACTACCGTGACGGATCCGAGCTTGGCCACGGACTTCTCGTTCAGCGGCGTTCCCTGCTTGACGTCCATCAATATCTCGATGCGGGTCGGATCCTGCGGGTCTGGCCGCACTGCAGTCACGAGGCCCACCTTGATGCCGCCAAACAGGACATCCGCGCCCGATTGCAGCCCACCGGCGTACCGCAGGTACGTTCGATAGGGAACCCGCGCGCCCTTGACTCGGATGTTGCTGACGCGATAAACGGTCGCGAGGAATATCGCGGCGCAGACCAGAACAAAGGCGCCCACTTTGGCGTGCGTGCTCATACCTGTGCTCCCCTCATGCCAGCCAGTTCTCGAAACCGGGTCTGGACAGCTTCGCTTTGCGCGATGGGATCGGGGACGCGATCCAGAAACTGCCGGATGCGCGGATGTGTGCTCGCACGGAACGCCTCCTTGCTCTCCACCGCGATGAGCGACCCTTGGTAAAGCATGGCCACGCGATCGGCCACCCGGAATGCGCTGGCCAGCTCGTGCGTCACCACCAGGATGGTCATACGGAAGGCGCGTTTCAGGAGCAGGATCAGCTCGTCCAATCCGGCGGCCACGATCGGATCGAGGCCGGCGGATGGTTCATCGAACACCAGAATCTCGGGGTCGAGCGCGGTGGCCCGCGCCACGGCCGCGCGCTTCTTCATGCCGCCCGATAGTTCCCTGGGCATCCGTTTGCCGTCTTCGCCCAAACCCACGGCCGCCAGCTTCATGTACGTCATGATCTCGATGACCGGATCGGCGAGCGTGGTCAACTCACGCATCGGCAGCGCGACGTTCTCTTCGATTGACATCGAGTTGAACAGGGCAGCCTCCTGAAAGGCCACGCCCATGGTGCGGCGGATCGCCTTTAGTTCCTTGGCGGAACACTGATTGATGTCGACACCCCGGATTCGAACGGTCCCTGAGGTGGGCCGTTCGAGCCCGATGATGTGCCGCAGCATGGTGGTCTTGCCGGAACCGCTGCCGCCGAGCAGCGCCAGCACTTCGCCGGCCTGGATCTCCAGGCTCACGCTGTCCAGCACCTTGCGCCTCTCGTAGACAACCGTCAGGTCCTCGACTGAGATGATCGGTTCCGCCATGACGCTACTCCGAACGCAGCAGGTAAAAGACGGCCGTGAAGAAAACATCCGCAACAATCACGAAAAAGGTGGACCACACCACCGCGGCGGTCGCCGAGCGTCCGACCGCGTCCGGTCCTCCCTTCACCCGGAAGCCTTCCAAGCAGCCGACGTTGACAATGATTGCCCCGAACACAAAGCTCTTCAGCAGGCCGGTCAGGACATCGCGTAGAACAATCGAGTCCGCCACGTAGCGGATGTACATGGGGAGCGTGAGGCCCGTGCTGATATACATGAAGCCGGCGCCCGCCAGGATCCCGAATGTGTTGCTCATGACGCTTAGGCAGGGCACCATAATGATGCACGCCAGGAACTTGGGCGCCAGCACGAACTCGATCGGATCGAGAGCCATAACCCGGAGCGCGTCGATCTCGTTGGTCACCACCATGGTTCCGATTTCGGCGGAGAAAGCGGACCCTGACCGGCCGCTCACGATGACCGCCGTCAGCAGCGGCCCCAGTTCGCGAGTGAATCCCACCGCCACGGTATCCATGACATATTGCAGCGCTCCGAATCTCCGGAGCTCAGCCCCAGCTTGCATAGCCAGAATGAATCCAGCACAGACCGACATGATGCCCACCATTGGCAGCGCATCCACTCCGATGACCGCCGCCTGGCGTAAGGCGACCCGCCAGCGGCCGCGTTTGCCCACCAGCGGCAGGATGCGTGGCGAAGCGCGGAGCCCCGACCAAAACTGAAGGGTAAGCCCACCGATATAGGCAAGTCCCCGGTCTACGCCGCCGCCAATGGCTTCGAGTGCATTCACGTGGTCGCCTCCGGCGCCGGCATGTCGAAGAAGTGTTCGAGATTTGTGATCTCGAACAGGTAGCGCGGCTGTTCCTTCAGCCCCTTGAGGACCAGCCGCGTACCTTGCCCGCGTGCAACCCGGGCGGCTTCCACCAGCGTGGCTAGTCCGGACGTATCGATGTAAGAGACGTCGGACAGGTCGACGGCCACGGCCTGCTTTGCACGCAAGGCCTGATATAGCAGTTGGCGCATGTCCCCTGAGTTCTCGATAGTGATTCGGCCGTGCATGACAACGTTCTTATCCATCCCCGGAGCATGGAGATTGCTGTGCACCCGCCACCCCTTAGGCGCCGGACGCCCGCGCCGGCGAAACCCCGGCCTCGTGTTCCCCGAGGAACCAAACCTGCAACTCTTGGGTCTTGATCACCCGCCTGACCAGCAGGTCTCGCGTGCCTTCGTCGCCTGTTTCGGCCGCCAGTCTGGCCGCCGCGTGGGCCTCTTTCAGGACGGCCTGGTGCGCCTGAACGAGTCGCGAGATCTGAACCGGGGCATCCTCCCGTCCTTCCGGGGGCCGGGGTATCGTGGTCATTTCGGCCACATCGGCGGCCAAACCAAGCGCGACCCCTCCCAACAACTGGATTCGTTCGGCGATCTCGTCGATGATTTCGACCTGCTCCTTGTAGTGCTTGTCGAAAAGAAGACGGAGCTGATGGGAAGTCCCCGCCGGCGCCTGCCAGTAGTGCTTCTTGTACAGGTCCCGCAGGCTCATCGAATCGGCCAGGATCTGATTCAGCAAATCGATTCGCCGGCAGAGAAGCGGCTCTGAACGTCCCGTGCCGGCATGTTCGCCATAGTGCTGCGCAACTTCTAACATTAGTGCCTCCCGTTTTGTCTTCGTGAAGTGGTTGACCTACTGCCGGTCATCCAAGATGGCCTGGACTCTGGCGGCCTGCTCCGTCGTCAACGTGGTTTGCACAACGGTTCCCCCGTAGCCCCGGAACTCGTTGGCCAGTTTCTCGGGATCGACTGCATGGAGAAGCGCCAGAATCGCCGAGTCCCGGGGTTGAATCATGTCTGCAGCGGTTTTGACGAACTCTTCGGAGATACCGAACGCCTCCTTCCACAGCTTGGCGTCCAGCGCACAACTGGCCGCGCCGAGTGCGCTGGCGCCCAGAGTTGAGGCCGCCAAAGTGCCGGCCAGCGCGGCTCCGCCAGCCCCAGCCGCGATTGGGATCGCGATCAGCGCCCCAACCAACGCTCCCCAGAAAGCACCCAGACCTGCTTCCTGGCCGGTTGTCATCTGGTAGCTCTCGTCCAAACGCAACTCCCCGGTATGGTCCCGGTAGATTGCGACGGCGTCCTCCAGATCGACCACCCAATCGGCGTTCATCTCGCTGAGCCGATAGAGCACCTCTCTGGCGCGGAATATGTCGCCTCGGAATGTCACCACGATGAGTTGCGCCATGGGCGGGCTCTCCTCGGCGGCTGGCTTCCTTCACTTCTCGACTTTCGCGGCCGCTTGCCTCAGGTGCCCGGCGAGCGAGTGCTTCAGCCTTGCCTCCGATCGCGTGTACTGCCTGCGGATGCTCTTGACGCGCGCATCGTACGTGGCTTTGATCGAGCCCTTGGCCTCTTCGGCCTTCTTCTGGAGGGCCCGCACCTTCGCAGCGCTCTCGTGCTGCATTTGCTCCGTCCTCTGCTTGGCATGTTCCAACTCGGATCGGAGTCTGCCATTGAGCTGGTCGATCGTCGCCTGGAGCTTGGCCTTCCGTTCGCCCCGGACGCGCGTTAGCTCGGTCTTCATCTGATCGATTTCGGCCCGCAGCGTCGAGACTTCGTCCCCGACTTCGTCCTGCACGGCCAGGCGTCTGGTTGTGCGAAACACCGTTCCCCCCAGGGATTCCATCCGTGTGTCCACGGGCGTGACCCACTCCTCGCTGAGGTCCGCGATCAAAGCGCATTTCCCCGCGGTCAGGGTGGCGCCCGCTTTGTCGACGAAAGCCGCATCGACCCCGGCCACCTGCAGGTCGCCGATGCTGCCCGCCAGCGCGCCGGCGACCGCGCCAACGCCCATCCCGAACGGCCCCTCGAGGAGCCCGATCAGGGCGCCAATAGCCGTTCCCGCGGCGGCACGGATCGGGAAGTCCTCTTCCTCCTCCTTCACCGTGACGGTGCCGTCGGCGTTCTTCTTGATGACCGCCGCTCCGTGAATCGCGATGCTTCCCTCGTCATCGAGCTGCTTAAGAGCGTGCGATCCCTCGTAGGCCTTAGCCTCGTCGTTAAAGATGACCACTAGCATTCTTTCCATTGAGATGTCTCCTTCAGACCGGTTGGGTTTCACGCCGCCCGGTGGGCCGGCAGTTTGGGCAGATGGTGTATCGCGGATGCGAAGGCGCACACAGCCGCACCGTCGAAGATCATGTCGATACCCACGGCCAAGCCGATGAAAAAGACACTGGTAACCGGCATCAGCGAGAGCACGATGACCCCCAGGACCGCGGAAACGACTCCGGAGAAGCATGCCCAGCCCCAACAGGGCAGCTTCGCCATCGCAGAGGCGATGGCGCGGAACAGGCCGCCCACCACGAAGAATGATCCGAGCAGCAGCGTCAGACCCGCGGCTCCGGCACTCGGGTAGCGAACGAGCAGAAATCCGGTGATTCCTCGCAGAAGCGCGCTGAGCAGAAACAGGAAGAATCCGCTCCAGGTGCCAGTGCGAAAGGAGTGAATCAACTGAACGACACCGCTGATCAGCAGCAACCAGCCAAAGATCAGCATCGTGGCGGATGTCGCAGCCGTCGCGAACGTGACGCAAGCCACTCCCAGGATGGTGAGAGCGACTCCCAGAAACATGAACCAACCCCAGGATTCGCGGATCTCATCCATTCCGGCGAAGAGGGGATCGTAATCGGACGTTGTCATTTGCTTCTTCCTCCAATTTCGAGGTTAAGGGAAGATGGAAGGATAGTCGTGAGTTTGCGGTCAGGATTTGGTGGAAAAGGGGCGTGGCAGGGTGAGCGCCGTTCTGCGCTTTCAGACGCTCAGGACCGGGAAGGGTGAGTCTCGAACCAGGCTGTAGGTGAGGTCCCGCATGCGCCCCAAGGCGCCGCTTCGGGGCGTTCTTCCGACGATGAGCGCGTCTGCGGCCGCCCGGCGTGCTTC
This sequence comes from Bryobacterales bacterium, assembly GCA_963710565.1. GTDB lineage: Bacteria > Acidobacteriota > Terriglobia > Bryobacterales > Bryobacteraceae > DASWZN01. The sequence continues at coordinate 226,820 of CAVQAN010000008.1, forward strand.
GTCGAGAAGCGCCTGCTTTACGGGACCGGTGACGATATGCACCCGCGCTTCGCACCCAACCGCCCTCACCAGTGCTTCCAGACGCCGCCGTGCAGTCGGCTCTGGTGATTCATCAGCGGCATGAACTAGCGACAGCTCGGCGCCGGCCGTTACCGCCGCATCGCTGGCCACGCGCAGGACTCTTTCCGAGTCCTGGCTGAGGCCAATGGCGCAGACCCACACGCGGTGCTCCAGCGGCCGCGGAATCACCGCCTCGGCATGCTGAGTCGTCATTACCGGGCAGTCCGCGTCATTCAGGACCTTTGCCGTAGTCGACCCGAGCAGCATTCGCCGGAACCGGCCGGCATGGGTCGGCATGATGACCAGATCGAAGCCCCCGCCCCTGGCGACCTCCGCAATCTCTGCCGCTGCTTCGCCAAAGCGCAGGATCCGCGAGCAGCCGTCCGGCGGAAACTCAGAGGCGAGAAACGACATGAGTTGAGCTTCGGCGACGGCCTGGTGCTCTTCGGCGATCTCTCGCATGGTTCGGGCAATCAGCTCGTATCCGTTGTTGCTGGTGAGATCGCATACGTGCACGAGTGTGACCCGGGAGCCGAACATCTCCGCGGCCCGCTTCACGTAAGCGGCCATGCCCGCGCACGCTGGCGAAAAGTCCACCGGAAACAGGATCCTGTCGATCATTGCCAACCCTGCCCTTGAGAATTATAGCTTGAGAACCCCGGGAAGGCCGATGACGGCGGTTTCAACCCGCCCCTAACGGAACGGTAATTCTCGCTTCAGGCATCGCAGCCCGCGCGCCATCGTTGCCGTGTGACACGGCCCTGCCCAAAGCCGCCGGTCCGACATCGGACTTCGAATGCCGATGCGCCTTTGCGGTCGGTCCCTGGCCTCTCGCCCGCACGGCTCGATCCGTCGTCGCTTTGCCAACTGATGCCCTGGATCTCGTCGCCGGCGAAAGAAACAGTGAAGAGCACTTCGGCCACCAGCCTTTCACTCTCCATAATCTGCGCCCTTTCTCTCTTGGCAACTCGCAACTGGGCGCCGCACTCACGCCGCCGTGACAACCGGCTTTGCCGGAGTGACCGGATGTTCGATGCCGGCCGCGGCGTATACTTCGGCCTCGTCGAGCGTTTCGTGGGCAAGCAGTTGTTCGACGATGCGATCCAGCTTGCTCCGATTTTCTGCGAGCAGGCGGCGCGCCTCCGCCCAGCACTCGTCCGTGATGCGGCGAACCTCTTCATCGACGGCGTTCAGCATCTCCTCGGACACGCCGGCCATCCTGGGATCGCCCTCGGTGGGCAACACGGACAGCCTTCCGATGCGCTCCGACATGCCCCACCGGCCCACCATGGAACGGGCGATGCGCGTAACGGTTTCGAGGTCACTCTCGGCGCCGGACGTGACAAGGTTGAAGACCTCCTGTTCCGCCGCCATACCGCCCTGCGCTCCGATGATACGGCCCCGAAGGTAGGTTTCGTCGTAGCCGTAGCGATCCTCTTCCGGAGTCGAGAACGTGACGCCCAGCGCACGACCTCGCGGAATAATGGAGACCTTGCGCACCGGATCCGCGCCTGGTTGAAGCATGCCGAGCAGAGCATGGCCGGCCTCGTGGTAGGCGGTTCGTCTGCGCTCATGCTCAGGTATGACGACGTTTCGCGCCGTTCCAAGTTGGACCTTCTCCAGCGATTCCGTGAATTCCCGCTGGCAGACCACATCGGCTCGGCGGCGTGCGGCCAGCAGCGCCGCCTCGTTAACCAGGTTGGCGAGATCGGCTCCCGTCATGCCGGGTGTCGAAGCAGCGAGCTGTTCCAGGTTCACATCCGGCGCCAGGGGCACCTTCCGAGTGTGGACCTGAAGGATCGCCACCCGCCCTTTGTGGTCCGGCGGGTGGACCATAATGGTCCGGTCAAATCGCCCGGGCCGCAGGAGGGCGGGATCGAGCACGTCCGGACGGTTTGTGGCGGCGAGCACGACCACGCCTTCGTGTCCTGAGAACCCGTCCATTTCGGTCAGGATCTGATCGAGCGTCTGCTCGCGTTCGTCGTGGCCGCCGATAGCAACGGCACCCCGGGTGCGCCCGATCGTGTCGATCTCGTCGATGAAGATGATCGCCGGCGCGACCTTGCGCGCCTCCGAGAAGAGCTCGCGCACGCGGCTCGCGCCCACCCCTACGATCATCTCGATGAACTCGGAAGCGCTGGCGCTGAAGAACGGAACCTTGGCCTCTCCTGCGGTCGCGCGCGCCAGAAGCGTCTTGCCGGTTCCCGGCGCTCCACCCAGCAACACGCCTTTGGGCGCACGCGCTCCCAGGCGGCGGTACTTCTCCGGATCGCGGAGGAAATCGACGACTTCGCTGATCTCCGCCTTGACCTCGTCGATGCCCGCGACGTCGTCGAAGGTGACACGAACCGTGTCCGGATCGACCGGCTTGCGCTGGCCGCCTCCGAAGACGCCGCCCATCGCGCCGCCACCCTGCCGCTTGAACATCCAGGCATAGAAGAGAACCAGGACCAGCATGGGCGCAACCGAGATCAGCAGGTTCGTGAGTGGGCCCCGCTGTTCGATCAATGGCCTCGCCCTCACCGTGGCATTGCTCGCGGAGAGTTCGCTAAGCAGGTCGTCGTCGGCGAAGGTCGGACGCTCGGTCGTGAACTGCTGATAAGTCGGGCTCTGCTGGCCGGGAGGCACCTGCACGCCAGTCAAAGGCGCGGCCTTCCGGAGAGCGCCTTGAATGGTATCTCCGCGGGCGAAGACTTCGCTCACGTTCTTGTTTGCCACCTGAGCTTTGAACTCGGTGTACGGAATGGTCTGCGGCCCGCCCATCCGGTCCTGGACCGTCAGGAATCCAAACAGCACCCCATAACCCAGCAAGAACGCCAGCACCGTGAGCCAGCGTGGGCGCTGTGGGGGCTTGCCTTCTGGAAGTCCCTCGGTGCGCCATGGCCGCGGCGGCCGCTGGTCGGGTGAGCGCCCATCATCCTGAGAGCGCTTCTGCTTTACAGTTTCATTCGCAGGCATCTTGACCTCCTCCAAGTTCTTTGCCTGGTTCACGCGGCCTCGCGGTAGCTGTCGAGGCGCGGCGCCCAGACCGGACCAGCGGCGTGCATGGCCCGGCCCCGCTCGATCGCCTCCTGACACCTGACGCAATGCGACGCCCAGGGTACCGTCTCGAGCCGCTTCAGGCTGATCGGCTCGCCGCACGCGGCGCATTCGCCATATGTACCTTCCCAGATCGCCCGAAGCGCGGCATCCACCTCCGACAGGACCCAGGAAAGGCGCTGAATTGCCATGACCGCATCATCCCGCTGCCTCATGCATTGCAGCCGGTCCATCAGCTCGGAGCCGCCGTCGCGGATTGCCAACCCGTCGCTTTGGGCTCGGATCTCCTCGGCGAGTTCCTCCCGCTTCATTTCGAGCGCGGTCTTGAAACGCATCATCTCGTTGTTCGTCATATTCGTTCCTAAGTCACAATCACCGGGCAACTCACCGTGCTTTTCCTCGTGTCCTGCAACGACATTACGCCAGTTTTCCTGTATAGTCGTGAGTTTGCGGTCAGGGGTTGGTGGAAGAACCGCCGGAAGGGCCGGCACGTCCCGGGGCCAAGCTCCGCCAGCCCACTTTTCGACACCTTGCCCAGCAATTCGTCACCGATTGGACAGGTACACCGGGCGATCCTCGCAACTTCCGGCTTTGCCGGTGGCGGGGCTGCCTGGAATTTGGATTGCACATAGACGCTGCGCTACTGAACAGGCGAGGAATCCTGCTATGGCCTCTAGCATGTGGGTGCGGTCATGATGATCCTGCTGAACCACCGGTCCGGCCACGCACAGCGGGATAGCGTGCGCGAACAGATCGGGCGGCACTTGCGCGAACGCGGAATCGAGGCGGTCGTCCACGAGGTAAACGCGGATGAGGACATCACCTCGCTGGCTCACGAAGTCGTGCTCCGCGGTGAACGCACGGTGGTGGCTGCCGGCGGCGACGGTACGGTGCGCGCGGTTGCCGCGGCGCTCGCCGATACCGAGGCCACGATGGCCGTGCTGCCGGTGGGAACCCTCAACCACTTCGCAAAAGAGCTCGGCATTCCGCTCGAACTGGGAGCGGCTATCGAGATTGCGCACACCGGCGCTGTACGCGCCATCGATGTGGGCGAAGTCAATGGCCGGATTTTCGTCAATAACTCCAGCCTGGGTCTGTACCCGGCGATCGTATTCGCGCGCGAGTACCGCCGCCGGCACGGCTGGAGCAAGTGGCCGGCGATGGCCTGGGCCAGTTTGAGCGTTCCTCGACGGTTTCCCGCGCTGAGCGTCGCTCTCGAGGCCGGCGGTGACGAGGTCAGCATCGTCACGCCTTTTCTGTTCGTCGGCAACAATGAGTATATGGCGGAGGGCTTCCGTTTCGGACGCCGGCGCGCGCTTGACGAGGGTCGCATCTGGGTCTTCGTGGCGCCGCCCCGGTCCTCACGGTGGAAGGCTCTCCGGCTGACGCTCCGAGCCCTCCTCAAGCGCGACCGCCAAGGCCGCGACTTCAATGTTTTCCAGACCAGCGGCCTGCGAGTCGAAATGCCGCGAGAGCAGGTGCGAGTCGCGCTCGATGGCGAGATCGTCAGGATTGCGCCGCCCTTGGAGTATCGCAGCCGCCCGCTCGCCCTGCGCATCCGCGTGCCCGCCGGGAAGGGCTGATGCGGACTGTCGTCCACCTCTCGGATCTGCATTTCGGCCGGATCAATCCCCTGATCCCCGCGCCGCTCCTGGAATCTGTCGAAGCGATCCGGCCCGACTTGGTGGCCGTCTCCGGCGACCTGACGCAGCGCGCCCGCCCCGATCAGTTCCAGCAAGCCCGCGCTTTTCTCGACGCCTTGCCGTCGCCGCGGATCGTCGTGCCTGGCAATCACGACGTGCCGCTCTACAATGCCTATCTTCGGTTCATCGGAGGACTGCGCCGCTTTCGACGCTATATCAGCGAGGACCTCGCGCCCAAATACGCCGACGAGACAATGGCCGTCATCGGCCTCAACTCCGCCCGCTCGCTCGCCTTCAAGGGCGGGCGGATAAGCCTCGTCCAGGCGGAGGAGACTCGCGATTGGCTGTGCTCCTACCCTCCGCGGGTGACTAAGATCATCGTCACCCACCACCCGTTCGACCTTCCGCCAGGCCGTGGCGGTCGCGTGATCGGGCGGGCGCAGATGGCAATGCGCCGGCTCTCCGACTGTGGCGCCGACTTGTTTCTCTCCGGTCACCTTCATCTGGGCTATACGGGCGACACCAGCATCCGGTACCGCATCGAGGGTTTCTCCGCGCTTATCGTTCAGGCGGGCACGGCCACCTCGACACGCGGCCGGGGTGAAGCGAATTCCTTCAACGTTATCCACGTTGATCCATCGGAGATCGAAGTTGTCCGGATGAGTTGGGACCCCTTGAGCAAGTGCTTTCTGCCGGCCCCGCCGCAGCACTTCCAGCGCACTTGAACTCGTCTTGCTCCTAAGTCACGACAACCGGGCAGCTCCCCAAGCGCGCCAACGTGAAAGGCAAGCTGTGCACACGCGCCAGTTCATCCCTGGACCGGTCGCGGCGCGCTACTAAAAGGTCGTACTGCATCGCCCCGGAGGCGGCGGCGATTGTCTTGGTGGGGTCACCGGCGGCCAGAATGACCCGGCCGCCACCGTCCAACCTCTTCCTAATGGCCTCCAGCCGCGCTCGTTCAGTGCTGCTCAGCGAATCCTCCGCTAGGCCCTCTTGAGGATCCGACTTGGCCGCGACGCAAATCACGTCGCATCCAGCATCCAACGCGTGGACGAATCGCAGCGCCCAATCCAAGTGCGCGTCCCTTGCATCAGACAGCTCGACCGGGCAGAGGATTCTTCTGAAGAGCGGGCACGGTCCCCTCTCTTCGTGCAACGAAACCAATACGGGACAGGGGGCGGAGCTCAATACATCGGCTGTCACCGAACCCAGCGCGAGGGCCGCAAACGGTCCGCGATTGTGGCCGGCGATTACGATCAGATCGGCGCTTCGCTCCCGCGCGACCCGGTCTATGACATTCGCCGGCTCGCCCGGCTCCGCGATGTACTCGACCGGCGTTTCGGCGAACTCCCGGCGAAGGTACGACTGCAGTTCGTGTGCGCACCATCCGCCGGCCTCGAATTGTAATTCGCCGCTCCGGTCATCCACGACGTCCACTGGAGGACGCCCAAGCGGCGCAATCCTTATTGTTCGTGGTCTCGCGGAACGCGGATGAACGGCTCTGGGCGGACGCCTGCCAGTTCCCGCTCTCCGCAACCTGCGTGGCGTAGATTGATGATCTCGGGATCAAGGAGTTGAATGGCCTTACGCGCCTGCTGCGCGTCGGGGAAGCCAACGACGGACTGCGACAGGCGGCCCGCCACCTCCCGGAGGATGCGACAGTCCGCTTCGCTCTTCGACACAAGTGCGATCACCGAAGAGGTCGGTGATATCCGGCACGCCACCATTGTAGATCAGCGACTTCAGCATCGGCTTTAACTGAATTAGAGATCGCCCTTTCTTGCCCGTTTCGTGCAACGAAACGCCGCAAAGCCCTGCAAGCCGGTGCAAGCGGGAGGGTCTCGAAGCCGTTAACAAGACGAGGCAAACCCGGGCCAAAAACTGGTAGGCTGATCACAGGATTCCCGATCTCTGGGAGTGGATTCGGGTGATTGCCAAACAGTTTGCCGCCGTGCTCGAAAGTCCCCGCAGTTGGGGCGTCAGGTCGAACGCATGACGCCGGAGACGCACGGCGGCACGTTCACACACCGCGCCTCTGGCGCCGCCAGGCAAGCCGCCGCCGGACTCTCGTGTCGCATCGAGCTGTTCGGGAAGCTCCGTATCGCGCGGGGCGATGAGTCCGTAGCCACCGTGAACACGAATCGTCTGCGGTCGCTGCTGACTTATCTGATTCTCCACGGCGATGCGCCGCAACCGCGCGAGCACCTCGCCTTTCTTCTGTGGCCCGATTCCGGCGAGGCGCAGGCCCGCACGAATCTCCGCCAGTTGCTTCATCACCTGCGTCGCGCCCTGCCGCCCGAATGCGGTCTTCTCATCCCCGACAATCACGCCGTGCAGTGGCGTCGCGATCCGGCCTGCCGCGTGGATGTCGCAGAATTTGACGCGGCGCTCGCCGCGGCTGACAGCGCCGCCCAGGCGGCCGACGTCGCGTCGGAGTTCCGGGCGCTTGAAGACGCGGCCCGCCTGTACCAGGACGACCTGCTGCCGGCTTTGTACGACGATTGGCTGCGCCACAAGCGGGAGCAGTACCGTCAGAAGGCGGCCAGCGTCTTCGGCCGCCTGGCCGCGCTGCTCGAAAGAAAAGGCGATTTTCCCGCTGCCATCCGATTCGCCGAACGCCTGGTGGCACAGGACCCGCTGCGGGAGGCGCACCACCAGCTTCTGATCCGCCTGCATGACTCCAACCGCGATCGCGCCGGCGCGCTCCGCGCCTATCACCAGTGCATGCGTATCCTTCGCCGCGAGCTGGGCGTGGAGCCGGCCGCGGCCACTCGCGAGCTGTTCGAACGCGTGCTGAAGTCGGACCTGGCGGCGGCCGCCCCAACCGAATTGCCCAGGGCCAGGACGGATTCGACGCCGCCGTTGATCGGCAGGAGGAAGGAGTGGCAGCGGCTGGTCGATACCTGGAGCGCCGCGGCCGGCGGAGGGGCTCACCTCGCAGTGATCCCGGGAGAGCCGGGTATCGGAAAATCCCGCCTCGCCGAGGAGTTGTATTCGTGGTGCCGCGAACGCCGGGCCAGCGTGGCGCGAGCGCGATGCTATGCCGCTCAGGGGCGGCTGGCCTATGCGCCGGTGGCTGAGTGGCTGCGCGCCGAACCGCTGCGGGCCGCCTGCGCTCAACTCCCACAGTCCCAAGTGGCGGAGCTGGCCCGCGTGCTGCCGGAAATCCTCGCGGAGAATCCTTCGATCCAGAGGCCCCAGCCGCTGACGGAGAGTTGGGAACGGCGCCACTTCTACGACGCCCTGAACGCGGCCTTCGCCAAAGCGCGGAAGCCTCTCCTGCTGGTCATCGACGATCTGCAGTGGTGCGATCAGGACACCTTCGAATGGCTGCACTCGCTGTTCCGCTCCGAACCGGAGGGCGGGGTGCTTGTGCTTGGCACGGTGCGCTCCGAAGAGACGGGGCGCGACCACCCGTTCGCCAGGCTGTGGAGCGAGCTGCGGCAGACCGGCCAGGCCTCGGAGATTGTCCTCATGCCGCTCGACGCGGAGGAAACCGCGGCGCTCGGTTCCCGGGTTGCCAACCGCCGGCTCAGCGAGGCCGAGGTGGCTTGTCTCTTTCGAGCCACGCAGGGAAACCCGCTGTTCGTGCTGGAAAGCGTGCGGGCGGGACTGCCGGAGGCGTCCGCCGGAATCGCAGCGCCGCCGCGGGTGCATGCCGTGATCGCCGCTCGCCTGGCTCAATTGACGGCTCCGGCCTACGAACTGGCGGGAATCGCCGGCGCCATCGGCGAGGCGTTCGCCCTGGACCTGTTGGCCAAGGCGACCGATTGGGACGAAGACAGCCTCTCCCGCGCGCTGGACGAACTGTGGCAACGGCGAATCATCGAGAGCAAGGCCTCCGGCGAGTACGATTTCACGCATGACCGGCTGCGCGAAGTAGCGTACGCGGAATTGAGCCCGGTGCGGAGGCGCTTCTTTCACCGCCGCGTTGCCCGCGCGCTCGAGGAGCTTCACGCCGGCCAGCTCGACGACGTCTCCGGCCAACTGGCCGCCCATTATGCGGCCGGCGACTTGGCGGAGGATGCCATCCGGCACTACCGTGCGGCTGCCGCCGTGAGTCATCAACGCCACGCGGATGGCGAGGCCGCCGTCGCGCTTCGCCGCGCCATCGCGCTCTGCAGCGAATTGCCCGCCACCATCCACCGCAAGGAAGAGGAGCTCGAGCTCCAGGTGGCCCTCCAGCGCACGCTCTTCACCACAATGGGGTATGGCGCCGCGGAAGTAGGCGAGAGTTCGGCGCGGGCCGTGGCCCTGTTTCGGGAGCTCGCAAACCGCGAGGGCGTGCCGGCATTGAGCTGCGCCTGGGTTCATCGCGTAGTACGGGGGGATCTGGAGATCGCCCGGCAACTGGGCGAGGAACTATTGCACTTGGCTGCGGACGACAATCGCGACATATCGTCGATGGCGGGTGAGTTCGGGCTCGCCACGGTCCGCTTCCATACCGGCCGATTCGAGCTGGCGCAAGCCAGCCTGGAAAGAGCTCTGGCCCACCACGCCAACTGTGCTCCGGCGGATCTGGCGCTGTTCGCCGTTCCTGAGATCGGCATGTTCTGCCGCGCCTACCTGGCCCACGTGCTCTGGCATCTCGGATACCCGGACCTCGCGCTGGCGCGCAGTCGAGAGGCGATCGCCACCCCCGGCAAGGTGCATCCTTTCGGCCTGGCAATCGCTCTGAGCTACGCGGCGATGTTGCACGTGTTCCGCCAGGAGAGCGAAGAGGCCCTGGCGCTGGCACAGAAGGCGGGCGCGGTCTGCGGACGGTACGACTTCGCATATTACGGGTCCATGGCCGAGGTCATCGCGGGTTGGTCCCGCGCGATGCAGAGCGATGGGGAAGGCTTGTCGCAGCTTCGGAGTGGATTCGACGCGTTAAGGGCTACGGGAGCCGAACTCCGCCTGCCTTTCTATCACGCCCTGTTGGCCGAGGCTTGTGCCGCGGCGAACAGACCCGGCGAGGCACTGGCTAACATTTCGAGCGGGCTGGCGTTCCAGAACAAGAACGCCGAGCTCTGGGCCGCGCCCTACTTGCACCAGATCCACGGAGACCTCCTGCTTCGCGACGGCAAACAGGCGGAGGCCCGCGCGAGCTATCGGCGCGCGCTCGAGGCGGCCGGCGAGACCGGAGCGCGAATGCTCACGGTCCGATCCGCAGTCCGTATCGGCCGCATGGCAGGCGAGCGAGACTCCATCCGGCCGATGCTCCAGGAACTGTACGGCCAGTTCGCGGAAGGGTTCGAGACCCGGGACCTGTGTGACGCGCGCGGTGTCCTGGGCCGCAGCGCCGGGGCGGCCCCGGCCCGGCCGCTCGACTGACCTACCCGCCCGCGGAACGCGCGTTCCCACCGCCGCAGAACGCTCCAAGAACGGCCGGAATGCGAACCTGGAGATGCTCCCGGCGATGGGCGCCGGGAACACAGGGGGAACAGATGCTGCAACAGGAAACGATTGCTCAATTCCGGGCCCAACTGCGTGGGGAGTTGATCGCACCGGACGATCCAGCCTACGCCGAGGCCCGAAAAGTCTATAACGCCATGATCGACCGCAGGCCCGCTTTGATTGCCAGGTGCGCCGACGTGGCCGACGTGATTGCCGCCCTGCGCTTCGGGCGCGAGAACGGCCTGCGCGTGTCGATTCGCGGCGGCGGCCACAACGCCGCAGGGCTCGGCGTCTGCGACGACGGTCTGGTGGTCGATCTCTCGCCGATTCGCTACGTCCACGTCGATCCGGCTAGCCGCACCGTCCGCGTGGGCGGCGGCTCAACTTGGGGGGATGTGGATCATGCCACCCACGCCTTCGGGCTGGCGGTTCCTTCGGGCATCATCTCGACTACGGGTGTGGGCGGGCTGACGCTCGGCGGCGGTCTGGGACACCTCACCAGAAAGTACGGCCTGACGATCGACAACCTGCTCTCAGCCGACATGGTTCTGGCCGACGGCAGCGTCCTGACAGCGAGCCCGGAAGAGAACAGCGACTTGTTTTGGGCCATTCGTGGCGGCGGCGGCAACTTCGGCGTGGTCACGTCGTTCGTATTCCGGGCGCATCCGGTTCACACGGTGTGTGCGGGACCGATGTTGTGGGAAATGGACCAGGCCGCCGACATCATGAAGTGGTACCGCGAATTCATCGTTTCGGCCCCGGAAGACGTGAGCGGGTTCTTCGCCTTCATCACGGTGGCTCCCGGTCCGCCGTTCCCGGAACCGCTCCACTTCAAGAAGATGTGCGCGATCGTCTGGTGCTGCACGGGATCGATGGACCAGGCGAACGAGATCCTGGACCCGCTGCGCAGTTACCACCGGCCGGCTTTCGAGTTCTTCGTTCCCATGCCCTTTCCCATGCTGCAAAGCATGTTCGACGGCCTGTACACACCCGGCCTGCAATGGTATTGGAAGGCCGATTTCGTAAAAGAACTAGGGGACCAGGCCATCGACCTCCACGTGAAGCACGGCTCCGAACTGCCCACTCTGCATTCCACCATGCACCTCTACCCGATCAACGGAGCCGCGCACCGGCCCGCCGGCGGTGACACTCCATGGAAGTATCGCGACGCCATCTGGAGCGAGGTGATTGTCGGAGTCGACCCGGACCCCGCCAACCGCGATCGCATCGTCACCTGGGCTCGCGACTACTGGGAAGCGCTGCATCCCTTCGGCGCCGGCGGCGCCTACGTCAATTTCATGATGGAGGAGGGCGCGGATCGCATTCGAGCGACATACGGCGAGAACTACGACCGGCTGTCCGCACTGAAAACGAAATACGACCCGTCCAACTTCTTCAACGTGAACCAGAACATCGCGCCGCTGGCGGTTCAGGGCAGCTCCGTCTAGTGCGACGGAGCTCCGGACCGCGCGATAAAGTCCCGTGAAACGAAGAGAACGGCGATGGACTTGGCACAAGAGAGACTGATCGGCGAAGTTCTTAAATGGGGTCGGGCGGATAGTTATCGGTTCTGGCCGCGCGGAAAAGCCGCGGCGGATGCGAGGCCGGGGCTCGGCGCGATCAAATCGCGGGCGAGGAGACTCTGGATGGCCGGAGACTAGGATCGCCTCGCCCGCTACATGGAGGGTGGCGCGGAAGCCTTCTACCGCCGCCCGGCAGTGCCGACTGGCGTTGCTTGCCTCCCGCAACGGGGCGGACGCGACGGGCGTCGATATCGCCGAGAACCTGGTGGAGCGCGCACGCGAGCGGGCACGGGTTGCGGGCCTGACCGCTCGCTTCCGCCTGGCCGGCGCCGAGGCACTGCCGTTTCCAGACGCGAGCTTCGACGTCGTAGCCAGCCTGGTGGGTGCGATGTTCGCTCCTCGTCCCGAGACTGTAGCCAGCGAGATGCTGCGCGTCTGCCGCCCGGGCGGGACGATCGCCATGGCGAACTGGACCCCTGAGGGTTTCGTCGGCAAGATGTTCGCAGCCGTTTCGAAGTTTGCAGATCCCCCAGGAATGCCCGTACCGTTTCTATGGGGCGATGAAGCCGCGGTTCGCGAGCGCTTAGGCGCGGGTGTATCCAGTCTGCAACTCACGCGGCGCGACACCGGGCTGAACCTTCCGTTGCCGCCGGCCGAAGTGGTGCGCTTTTTCCGTGCCTGCCGCGGACCGATCAACCGCGCCTTCGCGTCGCTCCAGCGGGCGGGGAGAAGAAGCCTCCAGGCGGAACTGGAGGCTCTGTGGTCGAGACACAATCTGGCCCGGGACGGCTTCACGAAGGTCGATGCGGAATGGCTCGAGGTGGTCGCAGTGCGAGCGTCTGCCCGGTCGCGAAGGCCGGCTTGAAGCAGCGTAGTCGCCGGCGTCCCCGTTTCTTGCCCTTTTCCTCCGCCTGCTGCACGAGGTCTTCGGCCTTTGGCCCGGTCGCGGCGTTTGCTATGTCGTAATCGACCTGGTTCGGCTTCCTCCGGTAGCTCTCGAAACACGCAGCGCGGTGTCGCTGTGGGATGGCGCATCTCACTTGACCTGCCAAGGAGCAACTGGCGGAACCGGGGAGCGAATGGGGAATCGAGCGCTTCGAAAACGGCATCTTATACGCAGAGCCGGCGTGCATTCTTAAACCCGTTGAGCGGGGCCGGCAGGTTCGGCGAGGTGCCTGGGGATGCGAATGCGACACGCGCGAATCCCGCTGGTGGTGCGACTGACAGCCGGCTTGATCGGGCTCGCCACGGTCGTGCAAGCCGCGGACGATACGGCCCGCTTCTACGGGACGTGGGAAACCCGCTTTGTCTTAAACGGTCGGATGGTCACTTTGGTGTCGACGCACGACAGCGCCGGCTTCAAAAATTACCTGGTTCTTCCCACCGGGAACACGCCGGCCGGCGAGGGAACGTTTTCCGCGGCAAACGGCCGCTATAAGACCAGCGCCGCCAAGCCCAACGACTCGGGAACATACCGGTTCGCCGGCGACAACACGGTCATCTGCATAAACGCGGCGGGGCAGACTGCGGTCTGGAAGCGCGACAAGGCCCCCCCGCCGGAGGCGCCGCCCGCCCAGCCCGCACCCGCCCAGCCGGCGCCCGCGCAGCCCAGACCTAAGGCAGCCCTCGCCCCGGACCCATCCCTGCCAGCCGATACCAATGCTGCGATCGCCGCCTTCAATCGCAAGGACTACAACACCGCCTGGCGCGATTTCATGTCGGCCGCGCAGCGAGGCGATTCCGAGGCCGAAGCCGGCGTCGGAGCCATGCTCTTTCATCACCTGAATCCGCCGGGCACCGGCTACTACGCGCAGTGCGAAAAATGGCTGCTGGCGTCCGCGAACCAGGGCAACGCCAAAGGCATGGGTTTCCTCGGCGAGTACTATTACGCCAGCGCGGCGGCTGTCGCAGGCGGCATCAACCCCGGAGTCAACACCGCACCCATTCCTCCCGCGCTCCAGAAGCAGGCGGACGACCGCTTCGCCCTGGCCCGCCAGTGGTTCGAGCGCGCCGCAGCCAAGAACGACGGCTACGCCATGGGCAACCTCGCCATCATGCTGGATAGCGGCGTCGGCGGGCCTGCCGACCGGGCGCGCGCCGCCGAGCTTCGTGAACGGTTGCAGCACCCCGACGATCCAAGCTATACCAATCCGGACTTTATAGGGAGGGTGACCACCGATCCCGACAGCCTCGCCATGAAAGCGGCCTGGCAGTCGGGGCATTACGCCGACGCTCTCCGGAACGCCGAAGCCCGGGCCGCCAAAGGCGACGCCGGCGCGCAGGCGCTCCTGGGACGGGCCTACTATGAAGGCGTTGGCGTGCCCCGGAACTATTCCGCCGCTCTGAACTGGCTCGACAAAGCCGTGGCCCAGGGGAACGACGACGCGATGTTTATCCTGGGCCTCATGTACGAAAACGGCCGCGGCGTGAGACAGGATCTGGACAAGGCGCTGGGGCTGTTCGATCGGGCGGCGAAGCTGGGCCAGCGCTACGCGCAGATCGAGGCCAAGGGGATGCGAATGGAAGGCGAAGCGGCGGAGCAACAGGCCAGGTTCGCGGGGGTTTGCCGCAGCCGGGGCGGCGTCGCCGACGGCCCCCTCTGCCTGAGCGGTGGCATGGCGATCGACCCCTATTAGGCCCGCTCAACCAATCGCCGCAGCCCAGTTGCGGCGCTCCACAATCATATCCGGCTCGTAGCCCGACCCGGAGGCGAGGCGTTTGCGCTCGCGTTTAGCGGCCCATAGCATCAGTGGACCGACAACCGCCGCGGCGAGGCGCGCGTCCAGACCGGATTCCCGAAGGATGTCTGCGCGCAACTCGCGGACGCGCCGGCTCACCGCTGCATTCGTATCGCGCAGCCGGCGTTCCATGGCCCACAGAATGCCTGTGTAGGCGTGGCGCAGACTGGAAAGCTCGCGCGCGAAGCGTTCCCGCACGCGCAGCTCCGGGTAGCTGCGGTACCGTTTCCAGCCCTCGAAGGTGGTGCGGCAGATGCGGAACAAGCTGGGCCCGTTCCGTTCGAAGTCCCGCAGGAAGGCCAGGTCGAGGTACCGTTTGGAAGCCTCGCGTGAGATCGCCGCGTGCTCGAAGTTGAAGCGGTCCTGACCGTGAATATCCGCCAGGTTCACGTCCAGCAGGCGTCCCTCGGACTCCATCTGCTGGTACAAGGGCGTGCCTGGAACGGGCGTGTACAGCATGAACTGGTGGAAGTCGGTGTCGTGGGAAATCGCGTAGTCGATCTCCTCGCGGATGTTCTCGGGCGTGTGATGCTCGAGGCCGATGATGGTGGAGCCCAGCAGCTTGATGCCGTGCTCGCGCAACTCGCGGGTGAGCGAGACCGTGTCGGTGCCGTCCAGTTTGGCATAGTCCGACTGCTGCGATTCCAGGCCCAGCCAGAGCCAGGAAACGCCTAGTTGCACCAGCTCTTCCATGCTGTACTTGCGAATCGCGTTGGCCGACGAGAAGACGTACAGGTCCCAGCTCTTCCCGCCCTCGCGCATGCGCTCGAGCAACCGCAACGCGCGTTTGCGCTGCAGCAGGAAGTTCTCGTCCATGATGAAGAACGAATGCACCTTCAGCCGCTCTTCCTGGCCGCACATGACGTCGTACAGCTCATCGCCGGTTTCGAAGAAGTTGTGAAACTTCCCCTTGCCGCCGAAGAAGGATGACGTGGTGCAGAAATTGCAGCCCATGGGGCAGCCCACCGACGGAATGACCGTGGCGGCCGGGTTGCGGAACCGGCCCGGAATGCGCAGGCCCATGATGCGATGCCCGAAGCCGGAGACGATGTCCGGATGCTTCACGGATGCGTCCGGGTCCTGGCCGAAGTAGCGGCGCATCCAGGAAATGCCTTCGCCCTTCACGATGTGGTCGGCGTCGATCATCCCCTCGATACCCGGGACCGCGGCGACGTGGCCTCCCACGACGATGACCGATCCCGGCGAGAGTTCCCGTACCACGCGGCACATCTCACGCACTTTGCCCACGTTCACGATGATGGACGAAATGCCGACCACGTCGTAGTGCTGCGACGTCAACTCGTGGGCGAACTGCTCACGGGTGGGAAAATCCAGCAGCGTCGATGGGTTGAGAATGTTCTGCTGGATCATCATGAGTCCCCAGGAGCGGTGGAACATGCGAATGGAAAACTCGCCCTGCTCGCGCGTCACCTGGTTGTGATACAGCTCCATGGGGTTGATGGAGCGGCTGCCGAAATCGTCGTCCTGGGCATAGGGGCCGAAAACGCTGCTGAAGAGAACTCGGGCGTTCGGACCGTGGGGATGGGAGGAGTGCATATTAGTGGCTCGGCCAAGCCCCAAGCTATCACGCCCTCCGCGCGCGGAATGTCAGAGTTTTGTAATTCCTTGTCCGGCCAAACCGGTTGCGCGGCCGTTTCCGGGGGGCTCCCAGGGCCCCCGGGCCCAGCAGGGCCGGCGCAAGGCTCGAGGCCGGAACAAAGGCCGGTTTCGTTACGTCATCATAGGGAAGACGCAAGAATCGAGGAGAGTCGTTTCGCATGACCAGACTCGTGTGCACCGGACGTGTGGGCCTCCCAGGATTGGCGCTCGCCGCCTTGGCGCTGGTTGGGGCG
Source organism: Bryobacterales bacterium (assembly GCA_963710565.1). Lineage (GTDB taxonomy): Bacteria > Acidobacteriota > Terriglobia > Bryobacterales > Bryobacteraceae > DASWZN01. The sequence continues at coordinate 243,055 of CAVQAN010000008.1, forward strand.
GCGCGCGCCCAGACCGTCGCGGGCGTCGTGAGAGGGGCGGTCGTGGACCCCAGCGGCGCGCGGGTTCCGGAGACCACGGTCACCTTGACGCGCCTGGAAACCGGTGCGCAGAGGAGCGCGGCCAGCGACGCGCGAGGGGAGTTCACGATGGCCGCCGTCGCACCGGGCGAGTATCGTCTGGACGCCGAACACCGGGGCTTTGTCCGCTACGCGCGGACGCTGGTCGTGCAGGTGGATCGGGAGCAGGATCTTCGCGTCGAGCTTGCCTTGGAGGCGGCGGGCACGGTTATCGTCGACGTGGCCGGAATGGCGCCGCTGCTGCGGCCGGAAGCGCCGGCCATGGGCGGCGTCATCGAAAACCGGCAGGTTCTTGGGCTTCCTCTCGACGGGCGCGACTTCTACCGGCTCAGCCTGCTGCTGCCGGGTGTGGCGCCGGCGGCCGAAGGCTCGGCGGGATCGGTGCGCGGCGCCTTCTCCATCAGCGTGAACGGAGCGCGCGAGGATGCGAACAACTTCCTGCTGGACGGGGCCTATAACGGCGATCCCAAGCTGAACGGCGTCAGCGTGACCCCGCCCGTGGACGCCATCCGCGAGTTCGAAGTGGCGGCTTCCACCTACGACACGAGTTTCGGCAGGAACGCGGGCGGGCAGATCAGCGTAGTCACGCGCTCCGGCGGCAACCAATTCCACGGCACGGCGTATGAGTTCTTTAGCGACGGCGCGCTCGATGCAAACAACTTCCTCGCGCCTCCCGGCCAGCCCGCGCCGTTGTACCGGCGCAACCAGTTCGGCGGAACCCTCGGCGGCCCGCTGGCCACCGGCCGGACGTTCTTTTTCGTCGATTACCAGGGCACACGGACGGCGGCCGGGCAGACGCTGGTCACCAACGTTCCGACTCTGGCGGAACGCGCCGGCGACTTCTCGCAAAGCGGTCTCGTGGCGGCCGATCCGGGCAGCGGGCAACCGCTCCCAGGCAATCGGGTCCCGCAGTATTACTTGAACCCGATCGGGGTCGCGCTGGCGGCGCTCTATCCGCTTCCGGACCGCAACGTGCCCGGAGCGAACTTCGTGTCCTCGCCCTCGCTCACCGACGGCCGGAACCAGTTCGACGTTCGGCTGGACCACTCCTTCCGTCAATCCGACAGCCTCTTCGCCCGCTACAGCTTTGTGGACGACAACCTGCTCGATCCGTTCGCCGGTTCCTCGGGGGACGCCTCGGTGCCGGGCTACGGCATCCAGGTTCCGAGCCGCGCGCAGAACGCCGCCCTGGGAGAGACGCATGTCTTCACGCCCGCGCTGCTCAACGAGTGGCGGCTGGCTTTCAATCGAGTCTCGAACGGAGATTACCAGCAGGGCCAGGGCGCCAGCGTCAATCGGGGGCTGGGACTGCCCGAGCTTTCGACGAATCCGCGCGACTGGGGATTGACGCTGACGTCGGTCAATGGCTTTTCGCCGATCGGCAACGACCCCACCACCCCCGAGCACGGAACCGCCAACACCTGGCAGATCGCCGACAACGCGACCTGGGTGCGGAGCCCGCACCTGGTGAAGCTGGGAGTGGACCTGCACTTCCTGCAGCAGAACGCCTACCGCGACGTCGAATCGCGCGGTTTCTTCAATTTCACAGGTCTCCTGCTGGGCAACCCGCTGGAAGAGTTGCTACTGGGCGCTCCCACCGAGACCGGCGGGGCGACCGAGGACAATCCGCAGCACCTGCGCACGCACAGCTTTGACTTCTTCGCCCATGACACGTGGCGCCTTCGCCCGGGGGTAGTGCTGACACTGGGATTGCGGTACGAGTACAACTCGCCCGCCGTCGACGCCGCCAATCGCGCCGCTGTCTACGACCAGGCGACGGGATCGCTCGTCCAACTGGGCGCGGCCGGATTTCCGCGGGGAGGCTACCATCCGCGCTATCGCAACTTCGCCCCGCAGATCGGCCTGGCGTGGTCGCCGGGCGGGCGAAACACGACCGTCATCCGGACCGCTTATGGAATTCACTACGACAAATCCTCGCTCGCGCCCGGCGAAGGGATCTACTTCAGCGCGCCTTACTACAATTTCAATCTCTATTACCCGGTTCCCGGCTTGGTCAACCTGTCGTTGTCAAATCCGTTTCCTGCCGGCTTCCCGCTTCCCTATCCAGGATCGGCGATCGCGTTCCAACTCGACCTTCGCACACCCTATGTGCAGCAGTGGAACTTCGGCGTGCAGCGTGAGCTTGGAAAGGCGCGCGTGCTGGAAATCGCTTACGTCGGATCGAAGGGTACGCATTTGATCGATTCGCGCAACGTCAATCAGCCGCAACCTTCCGTCACTCGGGAGAACCCAGGCCCCAATCCGGACTTCTCCGAAATCGACATCGTCGAGGCGCAGGCGAACTCCACTTATAACAGCCTTCAGGCGCGGCTCCAGCAGCGTCTTTGGCGGGGATTGTCGTTGCTGGCGTCTTACACATGCGCCAAGTCGATTGACGACGCCTCCGGGTTCTTTAATACGGCCGGAGATCCGAACTTTCCCCAGAACGCTTATGACCTGAGCGCGGAGCGGGGCCGCTCCGATTTCGACATCCGCCAGCGCTTCGCTCTCAGCTACGCGTACGACCTGCCGTTCCTCAAGCGGCATCGCTGGATCGGCGGCTGGCAGACCTTCGGTGTCCTGACGTTTCAGACTGGCCGGCCCTTCACGGTGGCTCTGCTGCCGGATAACGACAACTCGAACACCGGCATCTCGCAGTTGGGTTTTGGCGCCAACGACCGGCCGAATGTGGCCGGCAATCCGGTGCTGCCGGCGCCCTCGCCACGGGAGTGGTTCAACACGGCGGCCTTCGCGGCTCCGCCCTACGGGAGTTTCGGCAACGTGGGCCGCAATATCCTCGACGGCCCGGGCTTGCGGGCGGTGAACGTCTCGCTCCTCAAGAACACCGCTGTCGGCGAGCGGCTCGCCTTCCAATTCCGCGCCGAATTCTTCAACGCATTGAACCGCGCGAATTTCAACCTTCCCGACAAGTTCCTCGGGTCGCCCACTTTCGGCCAGGTGGTCTCCGCGCAGGACCCGCGGCGAATTCAGTTCGGGATGAAGCTCCTTTTCTGATTAGGGCCCTGAAGGGAGTCCGCCCCTTGTGGCCCCGGCTCTCGCTACACCCGGCGCTGGAGGCGAACACGCCTGGCCGCACCCTCGTAATAAACTGGGAGAACCGTTCCATGAGGATCCTTGCGCTTACCGCCGGCGCCGCGCGGATGGTTTGCGGCAGTTGCCTGCGTGACAACACGCTGGCGGCCGAAATCGGGAAACAGGGTCACCACGTCGTTCTGCTGCCGCTCTACACCCCCACCCGCACGGACGAGCCGAACGTCAGCTATCCCAAGGTCTTCCTGAACGGGATCGGCGTGTGCCTCGAACAGCAGGCCGCGTACTTTCGCAAAACGCGGCTCCTGGACCGGCTGTGGGACGCGCGCTGGATGCTGAACCTGGCTTCCCGAACCTCGATTGAAGTGGATCCGCACCTCTTGGGCGCCATGACCGTCTCGATGCTGCGCGGGGAGGACGGGTTCCAGCTCAAGGAAATCCGCAAGCTGACGGAATGGCTCCGCGGCGAGGCGGCGCCCGACATCGTGACGCTCCCGAACTCGCTCCTGATCGGTCTGGCGCGGCCGATTCGCGAGGCCGTGAACCGGCCGGTCTGCTGCATGCTGCAGGGCGAAGAGTTGTTTCTGGACCAGTTGCAGGAGCCGTACCGAACCCGATCGCTCGATCTCATCCGCGCCAGGTTGGACGATGTCGACGCTTTCGCGGCCGTCAGCCAGTACAGCGCGGACTACTGGCGCAACCGCCTGGGCATTCCGGTGCGCAAGATGCACGTCATCCCGCTGGGCATTGACCTGGAGGGATACGAGCGCCGGGAACGGGCTTCGAATGCCACCTTCAACGTCGGTTTCTTTGCGCGCGTAGCGCCGGAAAAAGGGCTCCACCTGTTGGTGGAGAGCTACGTGCGGCTCCGGCGCGAAACGGATTTCGGGAGCTCGACTCTGCAGGCGGCCGGCTACCTGGCGCCTGGGCATCGAAGCTACCTGCGCGGCATCGAACGCCAGATGAAGGAGGTCGGCCTCGGGCACGAGTTCCGGTACCACGGCGAGCTCGACCGCAGACAGAAGATCGAGTACCTGGGCAGCCTCGACCTCCTGAGCGTACCCAGCACGTACGACGAGCCGAAAGGCATTTTCCTCCTGGAAGCGATGGCCGCGGGCGCGGTCGTGGTGCAACCGCGGCGTGGGGCGTTTCCGGAAATCCTCGAGACGACGGGGGGCGGGATCCTCGTCGAGCCGGACAACGCCGCCAGCCTGGCGGACGGCATTTACGGGTTGTGGAAGGCGCCCGAGCGGCTTCGGGAACTGCGGCGGCGTGGCGCGCAGGGGGTCCGGGCGCATTGCAGCGCTTCGCAAATGGCCCTGCGCGCGCTGGAAGTATACCGCGGCCTGGTTACGGCGGCCGCCCATGCTTGAGATCTCGAACGTCGTCAAGGAGTACCCGACGCCCCGCGGACCTCTGACCGTGCTCGCGGGCGTGTCCCTCTCGCTCCAGCGCGGCCAGGCGGCGGCCATCATGGGGCCGTCCGGCTCCGGCAAGAGCACGCTGCTCTACATCGCCGGAGCGCTGGAACCGCCCACGGCGGGGACCGTGACGCTGGACGGCGCCGATCCCTATCGCCTTCCCGAGCCTGCCCTGGCCGCCTTCCGCAACCGGAGGATCGGCTTCGTTTTTCAGGATCATTGCCTGCTGCCACAGTGTTCGGTGCTGGAGAACGCGCTGGTCCCGGCTCTGGTCGCGGAAGATCGCGCGGATTATCCGAAGCGGGCGCGGGAATTGCTGGAACAGGTGGGGCTCGCCGGCCGGCTGGATCACCGGCCCTCCCAGCTTTCCGGCGGAGAGAAACAGCGCGTCGCCCTCGCGCGAGCGCTGATTCGCCGGCCCCACCTTCTGCTTTGCGACGAGCCCACGGGCAATCTCGACGAAGCTTCAGCCGAGGTGGTGGCGGGCCTTCTCCTCGAGTTGCACGCCCGCCAGGAAACCATGCTGATCGTGGTGACCCACAACTCCGCGCTGGCGGCGCGATTTCCGAAGCGGTACGAGTTGCGTCATGCGAACCTCCACCCTGCTGGCGCGTAATCTCTCCTGGTATTGGCGCACCAACCTGGCGGCGCTGCTGGGGGTCGCGGTGGCTACGGCGGTGCTCGGCGGCGCGCTCCTGGTGGGCGAATCCGTGCGCGCCAGCCTGCGCGACCTGGCGCTCGCGAGGCTCGGGAACACCGCCGTCGCCGTCACCCGCGGCGGCTTCTTCCGCGAGGAACTGGCCGTGGCGCTTCGTCCCTCAGCCCCCATCGTCGTCGTGCAGGGAGTGGCAATGGACGAAGCCAGCGGAAAGCGGGCCACGGGTGTCGAGATCTATGGAGTGGACCAGCGCTTCTGGAGGTTCCAGGGTGCGCCCGGAAGCCCGCCGCAAGGTCGGGAGATTCTGTTGACCTCGGCCCTGGCGCGAGAACTGAGGGCCGCGGCGAACGACGCCATTTTGCTGCGCATCCCGAAACCTTCGTCGATCCCACTCGAAACGCTGCACGGCCGCAAGGAGGATGTCGGCAGGACCGTCAGGCTGGCCATGCGCGGCGTGGCCGCCCGCGAGTTTTCCCTCCGCCCGCAGCAGGGGGAGTTGCGCGCGGCATACGTGCCGTTGCAGCGTTTGCAGAGGGATCTGGACCAGCGCGGCAAGGTCAACTCGATCCTCTTGGCGGACGCCGCGGACGTCGCACGCACGCTGAAGGAAGAATACGCCCTGGCCGACCTCGGCCTTCGCCTGCGCGTCCTGGAGAAACCGGGCTGCCTCTCGCTCGAAAGCGACAGCGCCCTGATAAGCGACGCGCTGGCGAGTGCGGTATCGTCGGCCGCGGAGTCGCTCGGCCTCCGAACCCAGCCCGTGTTGACGTATCTCGCTAACAGTATCCGCGCTGGGAGTCGCGCAACGCCCTATTCCGTCGTGACCGCGCTCGAATCCGGCCTGGCGCCCGCCGGCGAGGACGGCATCGTGCTGAACGAGTGGGCGGCCCGGGATCTCGGAGCAAAGACGGGCGACCCCGTAGATCTCGACTATTACGTCTGGAGAAGCGACGGCAGATTGCACACGGACACGGCCCGATTCCGCCTCGAGCGCGTCGTGCCGCTGGCCGGCGACGCGGCCGGCCGTACCCTGACCCCCGACTACCCGGGCATAACGCAGTCCCGCAGCCTGCGCGATTGGGACCCGCCCTTTCCCCTGGACCTGGCCCGCATTCGGCCCGTGGACGAGCAGTACTGGAATCGATATCGCGCCACGCCCAAGGCCTTCATCCGTCTGGCGCGCGGACGCCAGTTGTGGGGAACTCGCTTCGGCAGCCTGACCTCGATTCGCGTTTTGGAGCCGTCCTGTACGCTTCAGCGTGCAGCGGCGCCGCAGACCGGAGCCCACGGCGCCTCGCCCCAGCGCGCGCCGCCATCGCCTGCCGGGGCGGAACCGGGCGGCAAGCTGGCGGCCGCCTTTGGCGAGGCCCTCCGCGCCGCGCTCGACCCCGCGAAAATGGGACTGATCGTGACTCCCTTACGGGCGCAAGCCCTCGAGGCAGCCCAGGGCGCGACCGACTTCGGCGAGTACTTCACTTACTTCAGCTTCTCCCTCATGCTCTCCGCCCTTCTCCTTGCGGGGCTGTTCTTCAAGCTGGGCATCGAACAGCGGATGAAGGAAATCGGCGTACTGCGTTCGCTGGGCTTCTCGGCGTCGAAGATCCGGACGATTTTCCTGCTGGAAGGGACCGCGCTCTCGACCGCCGGGGCCGCCGCCGGGGCCGCCGCTGCTCTGGCCTACGGCGCTCTCATGCTGCTGGGGCTCCGCACCTGGTGGTTCGACGCGGTAGGGACACCGCTCATCGGGCTCCATGCGTCATTTTCAACGCTCGCCGCCGCTTTTGCGGCCGGCGTGGTCACGGGTCTGGCCTCGGTGGCCTGGACTCTGCGCGGCCTCCGGCCGGAGACGCCGCGGCATCTGCTACAGGGCGGTCAGAGGTCCGGGACCGCACCGTGGCGCGGACGCGCCGCAGCGGTTTGCGCCCTGACGGCAGCGGGCTTCGTAGGTGCGGCGCTCGCCGGCAAGCTCGACCAGTCGGCCGCTTTTTTCGGCGCCGGAGCTTTGCTGCTCATCGCGGTCCTGCTGCTTCTGTCGGCGTGGATGCGTACCCCGGACTCGGCTCCCATTCGTGGCCCGTTCACCCTCGGGCTGCGCAGCGTGGCCCACCGCCCCGGACGCAGCATCCTGTGCATCGCCCTGATTGCCTCGGCCACTTTCGTGATTGTTTCTGTTGACGCATTCCGGCGCGACGGCGCCTCCGCGGAAGCCAGCGGGTTCTCCCTGATCGCCGGCGCCGCCCTGCCGTTGATCCACGATCCCAACACCGCGGCGGGGCGTGCCGCCCTGAATTTGCCGCCCCTCGACGGCGTCCGGTTCGTTCCTTTCCGCGTCCGGCCGGGTGATGACGCCAGTTGCCTCAACCTCTACCAGCCGCGCAATCCGCGCATTATCGCCCCTCGCGCGGATTTCGTTCACGGCTCCGGCAATCCCTGGCCGCTGCTCGAATCGCACCTCCCCGGAGGCGCCGTCCCAGCCATCGCCGATCGAGACTCCATGACCTATTCCCTGCACCGGAAACTGGGCGAGGAATTCGAAGCCGGCGGGATTCGTTACCGCCTCGTGGCCGCGCTCGAGGACAGCGTCTTCCAGGGCGAGCTGATCGTCTCCGAGGAGAACTTCCTGCGCCTGTTCCCGGATTCCGAGGGCTACAACTTCTTCCTGCTGAGCGTCCCCGCCGCGAAGGAGGGGGCGGTAACCCGGACGCTCGAAGACTCTCTCTCCGATTACGGATTCGACGTCCAACCAGCCGCGGCGCGCCTCGCGGCGTTCCACCGGGTGGAGAATACGTATCTCTCGACGTTCCGCGCGCTCGGCGGCCTGGGCTTGGTCCTGGGCACGGTCGGCCTCGCGGCCGTGCTGCTGCGCAACGTTTTGGAGCGCAGAAGGGAACTGGCCCTGCTGCGAGCCGTCGGGTATCGTGCGCGCGATCTTGCGGCGATGGTGATGGCGGAGAACGCGACCCTGCTGCTCATCGGTCTCGCCACCGGCGCCGGCTGCGCGGCGGTGGCCGTGGCCCCAGCCGCATACCTGCGCGGCGGTCACGTGCCCGTGGCGTCGATTGCGGCGCTCCTGGGCCTCGTGCTCGCCACCGGCGCCGCTGCATCCCTCCTCGCCACCGCCGCAACGCTGCGATCGTCGCTGCTGGAGGCTTTGCGATCGGAGTAACCAGCGTCATCCGGAGCCGCGACCGGAGGATGCATCCCGTTCAGTGGGTCACCGCGTCTTATGCCCACGTGAGCCGTCAGGCCGTCATCAAGGCGTTCGTCCGCCAGGCACTGGGCCAGCACCACCCGGCCCAGGCCGCACGGAAGGCCGTGCACCACGCCTGCGAAACTCGATGGAGCCGGAATCGGCAGCCCTTCTTCGCGCAGACCTTCAAGGTGAAGCTCGATCGCTTCCTGAATCAGTCGCTCCACATCGTCGCGTGAATCGCCCACCGTTATCACGCCAGGAAGGTCGGGAACGTACGCCCCCCACGAGGCCGGCCCTTTCTCGTATATGACTGTGTACGTCATCAGTCTCATCGTTCCGAGCGGCACGTCCTGACCAGGTTGGCCAGGGACGGTCACCACGATCCCCTTTTGCGGATGTCGAAACTGACGGTGACTTCCTCTGGTTGCCTTCAACTGCCAGCCGTTGGACTCTGGTGTAGTGCGTCGCAAGTCATGCGAAGTAAACCCTGGGACAGGCACGAAGTTTCGCAACAACGGCGAAATTCCAGCCAATCCCCGGTTTGCAGCTCGTTCCGATACCCGACGACAAAGTCAGGGACCCGATCCGGTTGCCAGAGGGTCACCGTCCCAAACCTGACCCGCGCCCAATACAATGAATCCAGGATGCCTTTTTACCAAAAACCCCTCGTCATACTCGCCGCCGCACTGATCTTGCCGCCCGCCGGCATGGTCCTTCTCTGGCTCCGCAAAGGCGTTTCCATCCTAAAGAAGAGTCTGGTCTCGCTCCCCATCCTGGCTGCGGGCATCGCGCACCTGTTCCTTTTCTATGGCCTGCAAATGGAACTCACGGGCGGGATGCGTCCGACTTTCCATTTCGGAGCCACGGAGAAGCACTATCGAATCCTCGAAGAAAGCCGCGCTGCCCAAAAGAACCTGCCCCCGGCCACCGGCTCGACCTACTGGACCGACTACCGCGGACCGGGCAGGCTGGGCCGCTACGACCAGGCCCCCATTCTGACCAACTGGCCGGCGGACGGCCTGCGGCGGATCTGGAAGCAGCCGGTCGGCGGCGGCTATGCATCCTTCACCGTAGCCAACGGCCTTGCGTTCACCATCGAGCAGCGCCGCGGCACGGAGGCGGTGGCCGCCTACGACGTCGCCAGCGGCAGCGAGCGCTGGGCGAACGCATGGCCTGCGCTGTTTCAGGAACCCATGGGCGGCGACGGGCCCCGCGCGACTCCGGTGTGGGACCAGGGACGGGTCTATGCTCTGGGCGCCACGGGCGAACTGCGCTGCCTCGAAGCCGCCACGGGCAAGCTCGTCTGGAACAAGAACATCCTCTCGGATAACGGCGCGCGCAACCTGCAATGGGGAATGGCCGGATCGCCGCTCATCGTTGACGGCAAGGCCATCGTCACACCCGGCGGCCCCGGCGGCCGTTCCGTGGTCGCCTATGACAAGCTCTCCGGCCAGCGCGTCTGGAGTTCGCTCAACGACCAGGCCGCCTACGCCTCCCCGGTCCTGGTCACCGTCGCCGGGCGCCGCCAACTGCTGATCGTGACCGCCGGGCGAGTCGTGGGCCTCACGGTCGAAGACGGCACGCTCCTGTGGGAGTTCCCGTGGGTCACGCACATGGGTATCAACTGCACGGAGCCGATCGTGGTCGGGCCCAACCGCGTGTACCTGTCCTCCGGTTACGGCCATGGCGCGGTAGTCCTGGAACTCGCTCCGCGAGGAAACGGTTTCGAGCCCCGCACCGTCTGGGCCAACACCCGCATGAAGAACAAGTTCAACGCCCCCGTGCTGTACGAGGGCCACATCTACGGACTGGACGAAGGCATCCTGGCCTGCATCGACGCCGAAAACGGCGACCTGAAGTGGAAGGGCGGCCGGTACGGCTACGGCCAGGTCCTGCTCGCCTCCGGTCACCTCGTCGTACTTACCGAGGACGGTGACGTAGCCCTGGTTCGCGCCTCCCCCGACAAGTTCCAGGAAGTGCGCCGCTTCACCGCCCTGAGCGGCAAAACCTGGAACAACCCGGCCATTTCCGACGGCCTCCTGCTGGTCCGCAACGAAACCGAGATGGCCGCCTTCCGCATCGGGATGGAGTAACGCGGGCGTCAGGCAAAAGCGATCTTGAATGTCACGGCGTAATCGGACGGTCTTTCTTCCGGCAGTTCGACCCTGAGCGTCCCAGCGTCCTGGGCCCACTTGAGCCTTCCTTCGTGGCCCAGCAGTTCGACATTGCGAATCCTGGGCACGCCGTTCTTGCCGCCCACGGCGAGCGCGGGAATCGAAGCTTCCCTGCCCGGCCAGCCCATCACGAAGGCGTACAGCGTGTCGCCCTTGGCGGTGAAGCGGGCATCTGCGGCAGTCAGGTCCTCGCGGCTCTTCTCGTTGAACCGTTGGTCCGGTGCGGCGACGGTCCCGGCGCCGGGACCGTCGCCTGCAATCTTCCACGGACGGGTGCAGTAAATGCCTTCGCTGTTGACCGCCATCCATCGCGTGATCTCATCCAGGATCTTCATTTCCTGGGAATCCAGCTCCCCGCTGTTGGGCAGGGGGAAGTTCAGCATGAGGTTGCCGTTGCGGCTTACGATGTCGCAGAGCATGTCGATGACCTGTTTCGGCGATTTGTATTCGATGCCTCGTTTGTAGTGCCAGGCGCCGATGCAGGTGTCGGTTTGCCATGGGTTGGGCCGGATGTCGTCGGCGACCCCGCGCTCCAGGTCGAAAACACAGGTGCCGGTGTCGCAGTCGGTCCGTCCCTTGCTCGTATAGACAGCCTCCACCTCACCGCCGTGGACCCTCGCACTCACGTTGTAAAGATGGGACACCAGATGGTAGCCAACCTCCGGGTAGACGATGGATCCGTCGTTGTAGAGCAGGTCGGGTTGGTGCTGGTCGATCAGGTCCTTGATACGGGCGAAGTAATGTTGTTTCCACGCCAGGGGAACGGCGCGGTCGCCGACTCGCCCGCGGTCTGACTCCAGAAGCAGGAACTCCTTCGCATAGTCGTGGTACAGATCGGCATACTGCGGGTCCGCTCCGTCGTAAGGGACGCCCGCCATGGGTCCGGTCTGGTCGCTGCCGTGAGAAACCGTCCACCACAGGTAGCTGTATGCCAGGTGCTCACTTACCGCAAACCTCAAGCCCTGCTTCCGTGCCGCCTGTCTCCATAGGGCGACGATGTCCCTCTTCGGCCCCATTGCGACGGCGTTCCACCGCGGCTGGTGCTTCGAATTCCAAAGGTCGAAATTGTCATGGTGAACGCCCATGCTCATGAAGTATTTTGCGCCCGCTTTCTTGTAGAGCCGCATCAGGTGGTCCGCATCGAACTTGTCTGCCGTCCACATTTTGCAGATGTCCTTGTGGCCGAACTTCGAAGGATGGCCGAATCGTTCGACGTGGTACCGATTCTGCGGGCTGCCCTGAATATAGAGGTTGCGCGCGTACCAGTCGCCATCCTCAACGGCCGACTGCGGTCCCCAATGCGCCCAGATACCGAACTTGGCGTCACGGAACCATCGGGGGACCTGGTATGCCTTCAGACCCTCGCGGGTTCCGTCAAAGGGGCCCTTCTCGATCTCCGGAGCGCCGTCCTGCGCCCGCGACTTGCGCGGGAGAAGGAGCGCGGGTGCTCCGGCCATGACGGCAATCGCATCTCGCCTGCTGATTCTCATGAACTCACTGCCTCCTGTGTCTGCTCCCGCCCGAACCGCTCCGGTCCGGACGCCGAAGAGTCCGCGAAGTGAAGAGACCCTAGCGTGCCGGAGCCTCCGTCTGTCCGAAGCAATACAGCCGCCCGTCCTGCGACCCGATCACGACGCGCCCCGCTGCAATCGCCGGTGACGCCGTAAGCGGCGCGCCCGCTTCGAACTCCCAAGCCTTCCTGCCGGAGACGAGATCCAGCACGTAGAAACGCCCGTCGCTCGATCCCACGTACACGCGGTCCCCGGCGATCGCCGGCGACGAATCCACCCGCGCGCGCGTAGCGAATGTCCAGTTCGACTTTCCGGTCTTCCCGTTCAGGCAGTGCACCATCTTGTCTCGCCCGCCGACCACAATACGGTCCCCCGCCGCCGCCGCCGAAGAATAGAACGGAAACTGCGAGCGAGCATTCCGGTAGCGCCAGAGAATGCGCTTGCTGATCACATCGGCCGCCACCACCTCGTCGTTGAAGTTGCCGAAGACGGCTAGCGGGCCGATCAGGACCGGAGAAGCCGCGGTAGGGCCGCCGGCCCCAAATTGCACCACCTCGCGGCCGTCGGCGATGCGAATGCCGTGGAAGACCTCGTCGCACCCGCCCACGTAGGCGATGCCGTTCCAGACCGCCGGCGTGCCATGCACGTAGTTCGTGCTGGCGAACTTCCAGAGGAGCTTGCCGCGCCGGGTCAGGCAGTAGAGGCGATCGTCGTAGGACCCGATCAGAATCCGGTCGCCGGCCACCACCGGGGAGGACTTGATCTCGGCCTCCGTCTTGAAGGTCCACAGCGGCTTGCCATCGGCGGCATTCACGGCATGCAGGATGCCCGCCAGATCGCCAATGTAGACCGTGCCCTCGGCGACGGCCGGCGAGGATTCCCCGATCTCATCCGCCGCCCGGTATTTCCAGCGCAGCTTCCCCGTCCGCAAGTCGATCGCGAGAAGGTCCTTCGAGCGGGAGCCCACGTAAACCGTTCCGGCGGAGATTGCGGCGGACGATTCGATAGACTCCCCGGCCTCGTAAACCCAGAGCAGCTTGAGGGCCGCGGGAACAGGGTCGGCCGCCACGCCCGTGAGTTGCGGATTTCCTCGGAATTGCGGCCAGTCCGCGCCCGCCAGGACCAACCCCGCCGCAAGCGGTAACAGGAGAAGCCGCAATCGCATCACGGCTTCTGCGCGATGGCGAACAGTTGGCTGCGGTTCGCCAGGAAAAGCGTTCCGTGCGCGGGGACGGCGGTCGAGTACACACTGCTTCCCAGGCTCGGCTGCGCCACCAGCTTCTTCACTTTGCTCGCGTCGAAGATCGCCACGTCGCCGTCCTCGTCTCCCAGGTATACCTTCCCGCCGATCGCCATGGGCGAGCCCCACACCGCGGCCAGCATGTCATGGGTCCAGTAGGGCTTTCCGGTGTCCACATCCAGGCAGTGCAGGAAACCCGTGGTATCGGCGATGAACAGCAGACCGTTCGCTATGGCGGCCGTCGAAACCGAGCGCTTGATGCCGTCGTAGCGCCAGATGCGGCCTGTGACCGTGATGTCGCCGCGCTTGGAGGCGTCGATCGCATAGAGGTGGCCGGGCCCGGCGCTGCCTGCGGGGTCCTGGCCGTTCGCGATATACACCTTGTTCCGCCAGATCACGGGCGTGGCGATGACTTCATTGCGCGTCTTCGGCCACGTTGCGTCCTTGGGATTGGTGTCGAACTCCCACAGTCTCTTCCCGGAGAGCGCTTCGTAGGAACGCACCCACCCGTCGCCCTCCCCGATCACTACCTGGACCACGCCGCCCACCGTGCCGACCGCCGGCGAAACCCACTGTCCCTCCAGGATCTTCGCGCCCGGGCCGGCCGCCTGCCAGACCGGCCTGCCCGTGTTCTTGTTGACCGCAACCATCGACGGCGCGCGCGGCGCGGGCACGCGCTCATTGCTATCATCCCGGCCGTTGGAAGTGCCGGCAAAGATCAGATCTCCATAAGACGCCGGTGACGAGCTCGACTGGTTCTTGGGAACCACGCCGAGCTCCTTCCTCATGTCGAGCTTCCAGACCACCTTCGCGCCGCCCTTGCCGTCGCCGCGCGTGTCCAGGCACACCAGCTCGCAGCGGTTCGAGACGTAATACAGGCGATCGCCCTCGACCAGGGGCGACGAGCACACGCCGGTTTCCGGCCAGTCGATCTTAGGGCCGATCTTCTCGTTCGCGTGCTGCCACAAGAACCGCCCATCGGATTCACGGAAGCACATCAGCACGCCCCGGTCGCCGGGCTCTCTGGGGTTGCGCGCCAGTGCGTTGTTGGTTCCGACGTACACCTGACCGCCGGCCACGACGGGGTTGCCGTACGTCTGCGAGCCGAGCTTAGCCACCCACTTGATGTTCTTGCCGGCCTTGATGTCCCATGTGGCCGGAATGCCCCTCATGGACGAAACCATGTTGCGATCGGGCGCGCCGCCCCACATCGGCCACTCGCCGCCCGAAGGGTCGGAGGCGAGAACGGCCCAGGCGCTGACAGCGAGGCCGAGAAGCAATGCCGGTTTCAGTATTCTGGTCTTCATCGCGCCCGTCCCCAAATAACGAATAGGTGCCTCTCGACGAGGCAGAAGCATTCCGCAAGGTTACCGAAACGCGCGCCCGTTCGCAACGCTCAGGCGCCCGCCAACGGCAGCCGGAACGCAACCATCTCGCGCCCGTTGCGAACCAGCAGAACGCCGCCGGCCACCACCGGGTGGTTCCAGGTCTTGCCCTCCACCGCCCGGAACCGCGCCATCTCGCTGAAGTGGCCCGGAGCCGCCGCGACCAGCGCGACTTCGCCCTCCTCCGACGACACCAGCAGCAAGCCCTGATCGGCCAGCAGGACTACCTGGCCGCTCCCGTACCGTCCGCCCTTCCACTTGCGCTGGCCGTCCTTGAGGTCGATGCAGGCGAGAATGGCGCCGTCCAGGCCGTAGGCATAGCCGTTGTGAACGACAAAATCGTTAAAGTAGGGCTTCAGTCCGGTCGACGTCCACACCTCCTTGGCGGTCCATCCGCTGGGCCCTTGGGCCACAGCCAGGCGGCGTATGCCGAATCCTCCGCCCGGGGAGCTGGTGGATATCAGGACGCCGCCGTCCGCCGTCATGGCCGGTTGCAGGCTGGCGAAGCCCTTCCACCCGTTCTCCCAGAGCACCCTGCCGTCGGCCGGCGCAACGCTCGTGACGCGGTCCCCGCTTAACAGTAAGACCTGCGCCACTCCGCCGATGGTCAGGAGCTGCGGGGAACTGTAGCTCTCGTCGCCCTCCGGACCAAGCCAGCGTGGTTTGCCTGTGGCCACGTCGTAAGCGGCGAGCCGGCCGGAGGCCGCGACAATCACGGCGTCGCCAACCACCAGCGGCGATCCCGAAAAGCCCCACCCCGGTCTCTTGGCGCCGGTGTCGGCCTCCGCGTTCCGCGTCCACACGACCGCGCCGCTGCCCGCGTCGAGTGCGTTCAAGATCCCCGTCGCTCCCAGCGCATAGACGCGCCCCTCGTGGACGGCCGGCGTCCCGCGCGGACCGGCGCCGCCATTGGACTCCCAGAAGCGGGTGGCGTCGCGGTGAATCCACACCGGCTTGCCGGTGTTCACGTCGTAGCAGGCAACGGCTTCGAAATCGCCGCGTTGCTCTTGCGTGTAGAGCAGGGCGTTGTGGACTGCCACCGACGACCATCCCGGTCCCACCGGCCGGCGCCACAATTCGACCGGAGGCGCGGAAGTCCAGTCGGTCTTGATCCGCACGCCGGTGACCACGCCATCGCGATGGGGTCCTCGGAACCCGGGCCAGTCGGCCTCGGTTCGCGCTGCCTCCGCCGGCGCTCGAACTGCGGCCGGCGAGGCCGGTTCGGCGCCGGCTCCCTCCAACAGTTTTTGCTCCGAAGTCTTCGCCCACCGCCACGCGAATTGCGAATGGAACCCGCCCGTTACGCCCTCTGTGCGCAGGCACGCGAACACCCCGCAGGCAGCCAGGATAGCCGCCGCCAGCGCCAGGCGTCGAGGTCCGGCGGCGAGACGGCCGGCGGCCAGAGCCCAGCCGGCCAGCGCGAGCCCCAGCACGGGGGCGACGTACGCATAGAACAGCTTCCCCATCCCCGCCCCTGCAATCGAGCTGTCGAGAATCCGCTGAGTTCCGGCCACCGCCGCAATCATCAGAACGATTGCGCCCCGGCGCTCGAGGTGCGGCGCCCGGCTGAAGAACGCCCACCACACCAGCAAGGCCAATCCGCCGCCCAGGAACCCGCCGAGCACGGAGACCATGATGGCCTCCGGCGCGACGATCGGTAATCCAACCCATAGAAACCACTGCAAGATAACCACGACAACCCCGGGCCAGACCCGGAGCTGCACACTTTCGCTTTTCTGTGCGAGGGTCATACTGATCTGCTACGTTCCGCGCCGGCCCGATGTTCCGGCCTTTTTCACCCCTGCGCCTCCGGAATCGGCCTCCCCGATCGCGGCAGCCTCGCAGGGTACCCACCCGCTCCCGGAACCCGTCTCAACCCGCTCCCGCCCGCCTGGCGTTTACCATCCCTTCCAGCGGGAAGTTGGCGCTCCTGAACGAAACCCTGCACGAGCAACATCCGATAGGTAAAGGCCCTCATGAACCCTCGGCGTTGGGCGGCCTGCGCTGTAGCCTACGGTTTCCTGGCCCCGCGCGGGCTTTCAGGCCCCGTTCTCGGGATATACTACAGGACTGGGCGGAAGTCTGATGTACACGCGGCGAGATTGGATCATCGGTGCCGGCTCCCTGGGCTTTGCGGGCTTCCTGCCGGCCGCGGCCTCCGCCATGGACTGGCCGCAGTTTCGCGGCCCCGGCCGCACCAACATCTCAAACGAGACCGGCCTCGCGCGCAAGTGGCCCGCCGGCGGCCTCAAACCCCTGTGGTCCGTTCCGGTGGCGCAGGGCTACGCCGCGGCCGCCATCGTCGCCGGCCGCGTCTACCACCACGACTACGACGAGAGCAGGTCGGAGTGGTGCGTGAACTGCCGCTCCCTGGCGGATGGCAAGCTGATCTGGCAGTTCCGCGAGGCCCGCGAGATTCGTCCCAACCACGCCATCACCCGCACCGTCCCGGCCGTGGACGGCAGGTTCGTTTTCTCCCTGGACCCCAAAGCCGTCCTGCATTGCACGGACGCCCGAACCGGCAAGCAGGTCTGGCGCAAGAGCCTGGTCACCGAGTACAAGGCCTCCATTCCCTCCTGGTACAACGGCCAGAACCCGCTGCTCGAAGAGGACCGCATCATTGTCGCTACCGGGGGCGACGCCATCCTGGTGGCGCTCGACAAGCCCTCCGGCAAGGAAATCTGGCGCACCCCGAATCCGGGCAGGCTCCTGATGTCGCACTGCTCCGTCATGCCCGCCGTCCTGGGCGGCGTCAGGCAGTATCTCTACGGCACGCTCAACGGGCCCCTGGGCGTCTCCGTCAACGATGGGAAACCGCTCTGGGAGTTCCCGCGCAGGTTCAATGTCGCGGTGGCTCCATCGCCCATCGCCGTGGATCCGGAACGCGTCTTCATGACCGGCAGCTACGACGCGGGCTGCGTCATGGTCCGCATCCGCCGCACGGGCGACGCCTTCAAGGTCGAGGCGGCCTTCGACATGAAGAACAACGAGTGGAACTCCGAGGTTCACACGCCCGTTGTCTATAAAGGCCACATGTTCGCCATCGGCAAGAAGAAGCGCGGCCTGTTCACCTGCCTCAGCCTCGATGGCAAGGAGGTCTGGACCAGCGAAGGGAAGGCCTCTTTCGGCCTCGGGAGCTATTTCCTCGCCGACGGCATGTTCTTCGTTTTGGATGGCGATTCCGGCAAGCTGCGGCTCATCGAAGCCAGCACTACGGGGTACAACGAGCTGGCCAGCGCGCAGGTGCTGGGCGGGCAGGAGGTCTGGGCCCCCATGGCGTTATCCGGCGGCAAGCTGGTCTTGCGGGACTTGACCAGGATGGTGTGCGTCGATGTAAGAGGATGAAACATGCAGTACCGGCAGGTTCAGGCTATCGGAGGACAGTTCAACACGGCGGTCCGCGGTCTGGCCACCGATCGCCAGGGTTTCCTCTACGCTGCGGGCGATTCGGAAATCAAGGTCTTCGACGCCGCGGGCGCCGTCAAACGGCGCTGGGCCGTCGCCCGGCCCGCGCACTCGGTGGCCGTGAAGGACGATGGTTCCGTCTACGTCGGTGAGGAGGGCCAGATCGAGATCTTCGACGCCGCGGGCAAGCCCCTCCGCGCCTGGCGCAACACCGGGCTGGGGCGCGTCACCGCCATTGGCTTCCTGGAAGACAGCGTGCTGGCTGCTGACGCGGCGGACCGTGCGATCCGGCGCTTCGACCTGCACGGGCGAGCTCCGGAACAAGATCGGCAAGGACAACCCGGTCAACGGATTCCTCATCCCCAACGGTGTGCTGGATTTCGCCGTGGACACCCACGGCGTAATCCACGCCGCGAACCCCGGCAAGCATCGTGTCGAGCGCTACGCGCCGGACGGTGAACTGCTCGGCCACATCGGCCGCTTCGACGGCAACGACCCCGCGGGCTTCACCGGCTGCTGCAACCCCACCAACGTGGCCGTCGGCGACTGCATATACGTCACCGAGAAAGCGGTGCCGCGCGCCAAGGCCTACGATTTCGACGGCAGCCTGCTGGCCGTCATCGCCAGCGATGTCTTCGATCCCAACGTCAAGAACATGAGCATCGCGGCCGGACCGCACGGGCGAGTTTACGTGGTGGACACGGTGAAACTGGCCATCCTGGCCTTCGAGGCGGCATCGATGAGCGACCTCACCAGGCGGGATCTGTTGGGCACGGCCGTCCGCGGGACGGTCCTGGCGGCCATGGGCGGCGGCGTGCTGTTCCTGGTGCGCAAGGCCAGCGGACAGGTCGTCTGGCAGGTGGACGCGTCCCGCTGCATCAACAGCCGCCTGGGCGAGGCCGGCGTCGAGGCCTGCAATCTCTGCACCACCGAATGCGTGGTGGCTCTGTCCGCCGTGCGGGCGGTGAACGAGTACGCCAGGTGCGGCCGCTGCAACATCTGCCCGGCGTACTTCAACATCACCAGCGCCGTCGAACGAACGGGGACAGCCGAGCGAGAAGCTCTGCCCGCGCGATGCCATCGAGCGCAAGCCCATCGGCAAAGTCGATCCCGAAGACCCCGCCAACAATTTCTACGAATACGTCATCGATGAGTCGAAGTGCGACGGTTGCGGCAAATGCGTGATGAAGTGCAAAGAGCCTCTCGGGTTGGGGTCGATCGTCCTCAGAGTGCGTTACGACAAGTGCGTGAACTGCAACCACTGCGCCATTTCCGAGAAGTGTCCCAAGGACGCCTTCCGGCAGCTTCCCGTGGGGCAGGCGCTCGGATGAGCTGCAAACCGGGACTGGCTCGAATTTCGCGGCCTTTGCGAAACTTCGTGCCTGTCCCCGCTTTGCCGCCCGGGCGATCCTGTTCTCTCGCCGTCTCCATGGCGCCGGCCGCGCCCGCCCAGGCCATTCCCTACCAGCGGCCCGTCGACACCGCCCCCCAGCAGAACACCATCGGCGGCGGCTACAAGACTCCGCCCGTGCAGAAGCCGCTGCCGCGCGATGCCTGGTTGCAGGTGCTTGACGTGGCGCTTCTGGCGGCCGCGACGGGAGCCACGGTCTGGCTGGTCACCAAACGCCGCAGCCGGAAGGGACTCGCCTGGCTCTCGCTGGGGTCGCTGGCTTACTTCGGCTTCTACCGCCAGGGCTGCATCTGCCCCATCGGCTCGATTCAGAACGTAGCGGTGGCGCTCACGGATCCACGGTACTCCATCCCCATGGTGGCCACCGCGGTCTTCTTCATTCCGCTGCTGGTTGCCCTCTTTTTCGGCCGCGCCTTCTGCGGCGGCGTTTGCCCGCTGGGCGCGATTCAGGACCTCGTAGTTCTGCGGCCTGTCCAGACACCGCGCCGGCTCAACCGCGTGCTCGGCCTGCTGAAATACGGGTACCTCGGTGTGGCGATCTTCTTCGCCGTGCGGCCCGCCCTCTCGCGCGATTTCCTCATCTGCCGCTTCGACCCGTTCGTAGGCTTCTTCCGCCGGACCGGAGCGCCGCACATGCTCCTGCTCGGCGGCGCCTTCCTGGTCCTCGGAATGTTCGTCGGACGGCCCGTACTGCCGCTACTTGTGTCCCTACGGGCCCCTTCTCGAGTGCTGCACCCGCCTGGCCCGCCGCGGCGTGACGATCACACCCGGCAAAGAGCTGGACTGCGGCCTCTGCACCGGCTCCTGCCCGTTCGGCGCCATCGAGAAGATGCGCGCCGTCCGCAAAGACTGCCTCTACTGCGCCCGCTGCTATGCAGCGTGTCCCCGCGACCCCAGGAGCAGGCTGTGAAGCGCGCAGCCTGGGCCGCGGGAATCGTCGTGGCCGCGTGCGTGGCTTTTCTGCTGGCCGGGTACCTCGTTGCCGCCGCCCGCGCGCCGCGCGATGCCGCGCTCATCAAGTCTCTCCAGGAACAGGTGAAGTCCGACGCCTCTCTCGCGCCCGCGCTCGCCGCCGAGCAGAAGCGGGTCACGGACGCGCGCCTCGCCCGCAGGCTCAGGAACCGCTGGCTCGCCTGGGTGCTGATCGCCGCCGCCGGCGCCTTCCTGGCCGCCGCGAAGCGGGCCCAACGGCGCCCGCGTGGCGCACGCTTCACCGTGCTGCGGCAAACCTCGCTTCGCCGCTGGCGCCGTTCGCCACGAGACCCGCCACTCAGCCGCCGCCCCTCGACCTCTCCTTCGTCGACGCCGCCATCGCCCTTCACGGCCGCGGCAAAGAGTCCGCTATCCCCCTCCTGCAAGCCATCCAAACCCACTACCGTTACCTGCCCGACGAAGCGCTGCGCCGTCTTTGCGAGCTCACCGCCATCACGCCCGCGCAGATCGCCGGTACTTCGTCCTTCTACGGCCAGTTTCGCCGCTCGCCGGTGGGCAAACATGTGGTCCGTGTCTGCCATGGCACGGCCTGCCACGTCACCGGAGCGCGGCAGATCACCGAGGAGCTGCGCCGCTATCTCGCCATCCCCGCGGACGCCGATACCGACCCCTCGCGCATGTTCACCCTGGACCAGGTCGCCTGCCTGGGCTGTTGCAGCCTGGCGCCGGTCCTCATGGTGGACGGCCATACTGCCGGAAGGCTCACTCCCGCGGCCGCCCGCAATGCGCTCGCGCCCTTCGAGCGCGGGCGAGACCGCGTGATCGAGATCCGCATCGGACTCGGTTCCTGCGGCCTGGCCAGCGGCGCCGAATCCGTGCGCGATGCCCTGCGCCGCGAGGCCGGCGCGCGCGCCCTCGTCAAAGCCGTCGGCTGCAATGGCATGTGCCATCTCGAACCGCTGGTCGAAGTCGTGGAACCTGGCGGCCGCCGCACCCTCTACGGCAACGTGGACGCGCAGGCGCCAAAGCGATCGCCCGCCGCCACCTCCCGGGGACGGCCTCGGCCCGATGCCGCTCGCCGCCCGCCCGAGTTCCTCCGCAAGCAGCGGCGCATCGTCCTCGAGAACTGCGGCGAGATCGATCCGCTCAACGTCGGCGACTACCTGGCGCGCGATGGCTACCGGCGCCCTGGATCGCTGCGTGAAAGAGCTTTCTCCCGAGCAGGTGATTGCCGCAATCTCGGCCTCCGGGCTGCGCGGGCGCGGCGGCGCGGCTTTCCCACCGGGCTGAAATGGGAGCGCGCGCGGGCGCAGGCGGACCCGCTGAAGTACGTCATCTGCAACGGCGACGAAGGCGACCCCGGCGCCTTCATGGACCGGGCGGTGCTCGAGTCCGATCCCCACCGCGTCCTGGAGGGGCTCGCCATTGCGGCCTACGCCATCGGGGCGGCCGAGGGTTATCTCTACATCCGCGCCGAATACCCGCTCGCCGTGCGGAATGTGCGCGCCGCGATCCGCCAGGCCGGCGACCGCGGCCTCCTCGGAAGCCTGCGCCTCGAGGTCCGCGAAGGGGCGGGCGCTTTCGTGTGCGGCGAGGAAACGGCGCTGATCGCGTCGTTGGAAGGCCGGCGCGGGACGCCCCGCCTGCGGCCTCCCTATCCCATCGAGAAAGGATTTCGCGGACGTCCGACCGTCATCAACAACGTGGAAACGCTGGCCGCCGTGCCCTGGATCGTCCGGCACGGCGCGGCGGCGTTCGCAGCCTTCGGCACCCGGACCAGCAAGGGAACCAAGGTCTTTGCGCTGGCCGGCAAGGTCAACCGTGGCGGCCTCATCGAGGTGCCGATGGGCGTCACCATTCGCGAGGTCGTGGAAGACATCGGCGGCGGTATGAGAAACGGCCGCACATTCAAGGCCGCGCAGATCGGTGGGCCGTCCGGCGGCTGCATCCCGGCGCGGCTCGCCGGCACGCCCATCGACTATGACGCGCTGGCCGCCACCGGCGCCATCATGGGCTCCGGCGGCCTGGTGGCGCTCGACGACCGCGATTGCATGGTCGATATCGCCCGCTTCTTCCTGCGCTTCACCCAGGCCGAATCGTGCGGCAAGTGCACCTTCTGCCGCATCGGCGCCAGGCGGATGCTCGAGATCCTCGACCGCCTGTGCGAAGGCAACGGACGTCCGGACGATCTCGAGAAACTGGAAACCCTGACCGACTACGTCAGCCGGGGCAGCCTGTGCGGGCTGGGCCAGACCGCCCCCAACCCGGTCGCCACCACCCTCCGCTATTTCCGCGAAGAATACGAGGCGCACCTCCACGAGAGGCGCTGCCCCGCCGGACGTTGCCCCGCCCTGATCCGCTACCGCGTGACGGACGCCTGCATCGGGTGCACGCTCTGCGCGCAAGCCTGCCCCGTGGGGGCCATCGCCTACCGGCCGTACGAGAAACACGCCGTTGACGACAGTCTCTGCACGCGCTGCGACATGTGCCGCCAGGCCTGCCAGGACGGCGCCATCGAGGTCCTATGAGCGGCCTGGTTACTCTTACCATCGACGGCCGGCCGGTGAGCGTTGAAGACGGGACCACCCTCCTCGCCGCGGCCGTGCGCCTGGGCATCCGCATCCCCACCCTCTGCCACGTTGCGGGCATCGAGCCGGCCTCGTCGTGCTTCGTGTGCGCCGTGCAGATCGAAGGCCGGCGCAGTCTCTCGCCCGCCTGCGCCATGCCTGCGGCCGATGGGATGGTGGTCGAGACCAACACCCCCGATGTGCGCTCCGCGCGTAAGATCGCCCTCGAGCTGCTGCTCTCCGATCACGCCGGCGAATGCGTCGCCCCGTGCGCGGCGCGCTGCCCGGCCGGGCTGGACATCCCCGGATTTCTGTACGGGATCGCGGCCGGCGATAACCGGCGGGCGTTAGCGGTGATCGGCGAACGGCTGGCCCTCCCCGGCTCTCTGGGACGCATCTGCCCTCGTCTGTGCGAGCAGGAGTGCCGGCGCTGCGATCTCGACCAGGGCCTCGCCATCGGCGCCCTGCACCGCTATGCAGCCGATCACGGCCGCTACATACCGCCCCGCGCTGCGGCGACCGGGAAATCGGTCGCCATCGTGGGCGCGGGGCCCGCCGGTCTGGCCGCGGCCTGGCATCTCCTGCAGCGCGGCCACGCCTGCACGCTGTTCGATACGCATCCGCTCCCGGGCGGCATGCTGCGCTACGGCATCCCTGCCTTCCGGCTGCCCAAGGACGCCCTGGACGCCGAGATCGGCGCGATTCGAGAACTGGGCGCGGAGTTCCGGATGAGCCGGCGCTGGGGCGAGCATTTCACCCTCGCCGAACTGCGGGCAGCGTATGACGCCGTGTTCCTGGCCATTGGGGCGCAGCGCCCGCAAGCGCTTGGCTGCGAGGGCGAGGACCTCGCCGTTGCCGGCCTGAAGTTCCTCCAAGACCCCGCGCCGCCGGGCGACGACGTCATCGTGGTCGGCGGTGGCAACACCGCGATCGATTGCGCCCGCTCCGCCCTGCGCCTGGGTGCGCGCAGCGTGCGCATCCTCTACCGCCGCGGCCGGCAGGAGATGCCGTGCCTGATGGAGGAAGTGGACGCCGCCGAAGCCGAGGGCGGGCGCATCGATCTGCTGGCGGCGCCGGTGCGCCTCCAGAAGAACGCCGGCGGCGTCCGTCTGACCTGCCGGCGCATGGCGCTCGGCGAGCCAGACGCTTCCGGCCGCCGCCGCCCGCTGGAGGTGCCGGGCTCCGATTTCGTCATCGAGTGCTCCTCGGTGATCTCGGCGATCGGTCAGTCGGTGGACCACTCGCTGGCCGGGCGCGAAGGACTGCGCGTTACGACCCGTGGGATTGCCGCTGGCGAAAGAACGCTGGCGACGAATCTGCCCGGGGTCTTTGCCGGCGGCGACGCGGTCCTGGGGGCGGATCTTGCGGTGCGGGCGGTGGCCGCGGGGAGAATCGCCGCGGCGTCCATCCATCAATACCTCTCGGGCCAGGCCGTCACCGGAGAGCCCGCGGTGGCGGGAATCGCCCTGCGGCCCCTGGACGACGCCGAACTGGCTGCGATCTTCCGGACGATCGAGAAGACCGCGCGGGTTCCCGTGTCGTCGGCCGAGGAGGCGGTCCGCGAAGCCCGCCGCTGCCTGACCTGCGGCTGCCGCAAAGCCGATTGCTGCTCGGTGCGCTCCCTCGCCACCGAGTACGAGGCGGATGCATACCGCTTCGCGGGCGCCCGCCGCCGTTTCTCGCAGGACCTCACGCACCCGGAAGTGATCTACGAGCCCGGCAAATGCATCAACTGCGAGGCGTGCGTGCGGATCGCGGAGGCGGCCGGCGAGGAGATCGGCCTGGCGGCAATCGGCCGCGGATTCGAGGTCAGAGTCGCGCCGCCATTCGGAGCCCCCCTCTCCGACGCCCTCCGCAAGGCCGCCCGGCGCGCCGCCCAGGCTTGCCCCACCGGAGCCCTGGCCCTTCGCACCGCCCGCTCCTGCGACCTGTGCTCTCTGGCCCGCGCGGATTAGCGTTGGCCGATGGCCCACACGGAATGCTGGCTGCGGACGATCAGCAGCCCTCCGGAGATGGCCGGCGTGGCCATCACGGCGTCGGCCATGTCGTTGCGGGCCAGTAGCTCGAACTGGGGGCCGGCTTTCACCACAATAATCTCGCCGTCCTCGTTCGACAGGTAGATCTTCCCGTCGGACGCCACGGGCGAGGCGCTGAAGCCCGAACCCGCGTCCGGAATTCGCTGGCGGTATATTTCTTTCCCGTCCGCCAGCGCGTAGCAATCGAAGACGCCCGAGTTGCCGAGGATGTAGACATAGCCGCCGTAAATCAGAGGCGTCGGCATGTAGGGGCCGCGCTGTCCTTTGGACCAGGCCACCGAGCGGCTCCCCGTGATATCGCCGCTCGCCCCGCCGCGTATGGCGAAGATCGGCGCTTCCGGCCGGCGGCCGCTGGCCACGACGATCAGGTCATCCGAGGCGACCGGCGTCGGCGCCGTGATCTTCGAACTGCCGCCCAGCCGCCATAACTCCTTGCCGGACGCCGGATCGTAGCCGCGGATGAAATTGGAGCCGTTGGTCACCAGTTCCGCTCGCGCCTTGCTTGAAAAAACGGACGGCGTGCCCCAGGAAGGCAGTTCGTCCCGTTCGGTCCTCCACACCGTCGCTCCGGTGCGCGCATCGAGTGCGGCGATGAACGAGCCTTTCTGTTGGTCGCACTGCACGATCACAAGGTCCTGGTAGAGAATCGGCGAACTGGCGGTGCCCCACTCGAACTCGGGCGCATCATAGGCCCCCACCTCGAGCCGGCCGAGGTCCCGCTTCCACAGCAGGTCGCCGCCGGGGCTGTAGGCGTACAGGCCTTGCGACCCAAAAAAGGCAACCACCACGCGGCCATCGGTTGCCGGAGTGGCGTTGGCGTAGGTCGACTTGATGTGGCGCTTCTCTTTGGGAATGCCCTGGTAGGCGGTTCGCTCCCACAGGAGCTTCCCCGTGGCACGGTCCAGGCAGAGCACGTTCCAGCGGTGGACCGAGAGATCGTCGGAGGCGCTGCCGTCCCCATAGAGTCCCGGTTTGAAGGTGGCGCCGGCCTTGCTGCTTACGGCGGTGGTCAGGAAGACGCGGTCGCCCCAGACGACCGGGCTCGAGTGGGCCAGCCCGTGGACCTCCGTCTTCCAGAGCACGTTGAGGCGCCGCTGGACGTCCCACTGCACTGGCAGGTTCTGCCCATCCGCCACTCCCGACGCGCCCGGCCCGCGGAACGAGGGCCAGTTCTGGGCGTAAGCGGCGACTGCCAGAGCGAACAGCGCGATGCGCATCTTACCTCCTGCTGCAACCTACAAGCTAGTGTAGTGCGTCGCAGGTCATGGGAAGTACGACTATCCAAGGGCAAACCTTGGGACAGGCACGAAGTTTCGCAACAACGGCGAAACTCGAGCCAGTCCCCGGTTTGCGGATCATCCCGATACCCGGCAGAACTTGCGCCGCAGTATACTGCCAGGCTGGGAATCCCAGGCGTAAGGCGGTGCCGGTCTTCGATGCCTCTGCAGGCCGAGCGCACGGGCGTGCGGCGGCTTGCGGAGGGGAGCTTCAGTCCTTGACCCGTGGAGGTGAAGACAGCATGGACAGGAACAGGCTCAGGACCACCAGGATTGCGAGAGTGCCGGCAACGTACATTTGTTCCCTCCCGACTCTTCCTACCGGATGTGATGCACGCCGGCTGCCAAACGTAACAGGTTTTTGCGATGCCGCCGGCCGCGCACGCCTCAATCACTCATCGGCCGCCTGGACCCGTGAGATAGGTTTTTCTGGAGTGAGGCGCCGGGCGGGGTCGGGTTGTCACCCCCGGCGGCAAGCGGAGCGGCTACTGTGCGCCGCGGGAGCGGAGCATCGTTTTGAGGGTCTGGAAGACGATATAGGCGTCGAGCGACACGGAGATGTGCTTGATGTAGTAAAGGTCGTACTCCAGCTTGACGATCGTGTCCTCGACCGTGTCGCCGTACTTGTGATTGACTTGAGCCCAACCCGTGATGCCCGGCCTGACGCACAGCCGCTGGCGATAGAAAGGGATCTTCTCGGCCAGCGATCGGACGAATTCCGGCCGTTCGGGCCGCGGTCCCACCAGCGACATTTCCCCGCGTAGCACGTTCCAGAGCTGAGGGATCTCGTCGATCCGCAACCCCCGCAGCCACCGCCCGACCGGGGTGACCCGTGGGTCGTCGCGGCGAGCCCATACGGCGCCCGTCTTCTCTTCCGCGTCGGCATACATCGAGCGCAGCTTGTAGAGGGTGAAGGGAACGCCGTTCTTGCCGACCCTGACCTGGCGGTAGAGGACAGGTCCCCGCGAGGTCAGGCGCACCGCCAGGACAGCGATTAAGACCAAGGGCAGCGTCACCAGGATGCCCAACAACGCAAGCACCGGCGAGTAGATGGACTGCAGCAGAACGCCGCGGCGGGTCGGTCCCAACTCACTCGAGAAGATGAGCTGCGCGGGACGGAGATCCTTGGTCGAGACTCGTCCGCAGGCGCTCTCATAGGCGAACGCGGCGTCCTCAATCATGACGCCGGCAAAGCGCAGCTCGAGCAGCGTCTGGAGAGGCATCCGCGCCCGGCGCTCGGTCATTCCGACAATGATACGGTCCGGCCGGATCCCGGCGGCGAATTCGGCCAGGCTCTCCACCGGGCCCAGAACCTTGGCGCCGTGCGCCAGCGTTCCCGCCTCCGCTGCGTCGTCCAGGTAGCCGAGGTTGACGTACCCGGCCTCGGGATGCGCCGTGAGGTACCTGGCAATCTCCTGAACCAGCGGGCTCAGCCCGAGAAAGAGGACGCGCTGGGCCCCGAACGCGCGCAGAAACACCATCTCGTACACAATCCGCCAAGCCGACAGACAGATCCCCGCGAAGACGCTGCCCCAGATCATGATCCAGTGAGGCAGCATCCAGTCGTTGTGGAGGTAAGCGATCAATGCCTGCACCAGGAAAGCGAAGCCGATAGCCTGGCCGATCTCGAGCACCAGGGACACCTTGGAGGATGCGCGGACATCGGAATAGAGGTCCAGAAAATGAAGTCCGGACAGGATTGTCAGAACGACGATGAGGATGCGGGCGAAGCAGCCGTCGTACCACAGCAAGACGTTGGCATCGACTTCGACCTGCCAGTACGTCGCCACCACGTAGCAGAAGGTCAACAACACCGCTTCCGACAGCAGTAGCACGAAAATGCTGGTCGGAACGACTACCCGGAACAATCGCATCATTATAGGTTTTACTGCCGGCACCCCGGCCTTGCCCGGCATGCGCGCGGACCGACTCTATTCACAATACCGCAAGCGTCAGGGAAGCGTGAAGCCGAATCCGGCCCGCGACATGTCGGACGCGGCTCGCCGGGAGTCCGATCCTGACGGTCCCGGCGCCGGGGAGACCCGATCCGCACCACGTCTGTAACCGGAAGGGCCGGGCGCGCGTCCGAACAACGGACGATTGAATCCGCGCAGAGTAGTGCCGCGGCGAGAGCCGGCGGTTTGGCGACAGAATTGCCCGCGGGCGACGGGGCGGCGCTCGGTTGACGCCTCAGCCGCAGGGGTCTAGAATTTATGGTTAGTTCGGGTGCTGACCGCCCGGCGGACGGCAACCAGTGTCCGCCCCCCGCTTACCGAAGGATGCCGAGGAGGTTTATGAAGGCGCGGAAGTTCGTGGCTTGCGTTTGGGTGCTGGGCGTGGCCGCCTGGCTGCCCGCCATCCGGGCCGGCGGCCAGAACGACGACACGGAGAAGAAGGCCGCGGCGCCGGCTCGCGAGACGGTCGCCAAGCCCCTTTCCGAGAAACAGATCAAGAGGCAGAAGGAGAAGCTCCGCAAGGAGCTGGAGACGCCCTACCGAGAAGTGGCTGACCGAAGACGTCACCTACATCATCACCGACGAGGAAAGAGCAGGCCTTCAAGAAACTGCAGACCGACGAGGAGCGGGACCAGTTCATCGAACAGTTCTGGCTGCGGCGCGATCCCACGCCCGACACCATCGAGAACGAGTACAAGGAAGAGCACTACCGCCGCATCGCGTACGCCAACGAGCACTACGCATCCGGCATCCCGGGCTGGAAGACGGACCGCGGGCGCTTCTACATCATGTACGGGCCGCCGGACGAGATCGAGTCCCATCCCGCCGGCGGAACCTACGAGCGGCCCATCGACGAGGGCGGCGGATCGACCTCTACCTACCCGTTCGAGCAGTGGCGCTACCGGTGGATTGACGGCGTCGGCACCAACGTCATTCTGGAGTTCGTGGATCCCTCGAATTCGGGCGAATACCATTTCACCATCGACCCCAGCGAGAAAGACGCTCTGCTCATGGTGCCCGGTGCGGGCCTGACCCTGAATGAGCAACTCGGCATCACCAGCAAGGACGACCGGTTTATGCGCACGGACGGCACGCACCTGGGAGTCGGCGCCTCGATGGATCTGCCGGAGAGCATGACCGAGTTCAGCCGCCTGGATCGGCAGTTCAAGCTGTACCAGCCCCCCAAAATCAAGTTCACGGACCTGGAGGCGGCGGTGGACAGCCGCATCACCTACAACCTGCTGCCTATCAAGGTGCGGGTCGATTTCATGCGGATGACCGACTCGACCGTCCTGACCAGCGTCGCGCTCCTGCTGGAGAACAAGGACCTGCAATTCCAGGACAAGGACAAGGTCTCCAAGGCGTCCGTGAATATGTACGGCCGCATCACTACCATGGGGAGGCGGGTGGTCAGCGTTTGGGAAGAACCGGCCACCATCGAGGTGCCGACCCAGATGCTGGAGGCCAGCAACAAGCACTCGTCCGTATATGGGCACACCGTATTCCTGGCGCCAGGCAACTATCGCCTCAACGTGGTGGTGAAGGACGTGGTGGGCGGGACCATGAACAACGACGAGGTCGCCCTGCACGTGCCCCACTTCGAGGAATCGAAGCTGGCGTCGAGCACCGTGATCCTGGCGGACCAACTGGAGCCCCTGCCCACGCGCAGCCTGGGGGCCGGGCAGTTCGTGATCGGCGATTCCAAGGTGCGGCCGCGGATTACAGAGACGTTCCGGCGCGACGAGAAGATGGGGATCTACTTTCAGCTCTATAACTTCGCTCCGGATGAGAAGACCCAGAAGCCGAACGGACAAATCGAATACGAGATCGTCAAGAACGGCTCGAACCAGACAGGCTTTCGCCCCCGTTACGGAAGACGTGAAGAGCATCAAGGGGGCTTCGGCCCAGCAGGTGACGGTCGAGAAGCTTTTGCCCCTGGCTAAGTTGGACCCGGGGCAGTATACTCTCAAGATGACGGTCACGGACAGGAACCGGAACGAGGTTCTCACACGATCGGCCACTTTCACGGTAAACTGAGGACGACAAGCCTGATAAGGCTACGCGCATGAACGCCAGGATGTGGAGGACGGCGGTGGGCGTGCTCGCCGGTGCTTTGGTGCCGGTTTCCCTGGCCTTCCCGGCCGCCCCCGTGAAGCTCAGCGGCAGCATCGTCGGCGTCGTCAGCAACTCGGGCGGCGTGCCGCAGATGGGCGCCAGCGTTCTCCTCTACGACCGCTTTGAGCGCCTTCTCCAGCGTGTTCTGACCGCAGAGAACGGCACCTTCGGATTCGACTCCTTGCCGCCGGAGGTCTACGCCCTTCGCGTCTCGCTGGCCAGCTTCCTGCCCGCCTTCAAGAGGAACATTCAGGTTCAGCCGGGCATGCAGAGCTTGTTGAACGTGAACCTGGCAAGCGTGTTCAGCTCCATTGAACTGGTGGCGGTGTCTCCGGGCCAGTCCTCCGTCATGAGCGACGAATGGAGATGGGTGCTGCGCAGTTCCACGGCGACCCGGCCGGTTCTGAGGCTCTTGCCGGAGTGGAAGGATCCGCCCCCGCAGAAGACGACTGCTTCGATCTTCTCCGGCACGCGAGGCATGGTGAGCGTGTCGGCTGGGGACCAGGCGTCGGAGTCCTCCCTCGGCGCCCAGCCGGACCTGGGCACGGCCTTCGCGGTAGCCACGTCGATCCTGGGCCAGAACGAGTTGCAGGTGGCCGGCAACGTCGGGTATTCCTCGGCCACGGGAGCGCCGACCGCCGCCTTCCGCACCGGTTTCCGCCGGAGCGTTCCGGGCGGCATCGGCAGCCCGGAAGTGAAGCTCACGATGCGGCAACTGCTCCTGCCGCTGCACGCCGGCGCCCTTTTCCAGAGCGGTGTCCAGAATCCCGATTCGGCTCCGCTCCTGCGGACCCTTTCGGTCACCCTGATCGATGAGAAGCAAATCACCGGGGATATGCGGCTCGAGTACGGGATCTCGATGGATTCGGTGACTTTTCTGGAGCGGATGAATTACGTGAGCCCCTACGCCCGCCTCACCTACGACCGCGGCCACGGCCAGGTCTTCCAGTTCGGGTACGCTTCGGGCACTCCGCCCGCCGAGGCCTTCGTGCGCGACGGGGAGACGGGCATCGAACTGGAACGGGATCTCTCAGCCCTGGCCATGTTCCCGCGCGTGTCGCTGCATGCTCACGCCGCCCACGTTCAACGGACCGCCACCTTCGAGGCCGGCTACCGGAAGAAGGCAGGATCGCGAACTTACGGCGCGGCGGTGTACCGCGACGACGTCTCGAATGCGGCGCTCACCCTGCTCGCCCCCGGCGGTGCGATGCCGTTCGCGGACCTCCTGCCTGACCTCATGACCAATGGCTGGACCGTGAACGCCGGGGCGTACAACGGCCTGGGCTACATGCTCTCGTTTTCTCAGGACCTGGGCCGGCATTTCGATACGATGCTGGCTTACGGGGGCGGGCCGGCTCTGGTCGCAAAGTCGGGCTTCGGCGCCGGGCCGGATCTGAAATCTTCGGTTGCCACGTATCGGCGGCAGTCGTTGACTGCCCGGGCCACCGGAACGCTCCCGGCCACGGGCACGCAGTTCGCCCTGAGCTATCAGTGGGCCAACGTGTCGGCGCTCAACCCCTCGCACGTGTTTCTCACCGAAACGATGCGCGAAGATCCGGGCCTCAACCTGGAGGTCCGCCAGCCGGTGCCCTATTTCGGCGGCCTGCCCGGTCACATGGAAGCGACTGCCGAATTGCGGAATGTGCTGGGCCAGGGCTACGTTCCAATTACCATGGACGCCCGCCGGATGTACCTGGTGCAAACCCCACGCAGCCTGCGCGGCGGGCTGAGTTTCGTGTTCTAGCGGTCACGCCGTATCCACAAATACATTCCCCCTGCGCTCAGCGCGATAGCGGCATCGGGCCGCCGGAAGGCCGGAGCGCCCCGCCTATGCTGACAGCGGTATGGCACCGAGAGTTCTGCTGTCCATCGATGGCGGGGGCATCCGGGGCATCCTGCCGGTGTGCGCGCTGATGAAGCTCGAAAGGATGACCGGGGCGCTGGCGAGGGAGACTCTTTCCTTTGTCGCGGGGACGTCCACCGGAGCGATTCTGGCCGCGGCGATTGCGGGCGGCATCCCCGCCACGCGCCTGCTGGACCTGTACCTGAAGCGCGGCCGTGAGATCTTCAGCCCGCGCCCTCCGTGGAACACCTTCAAACGCGCCGTGCGAGGCTTCATGTATTCTACCCGCACCCTGCACCGCGTCCTCGAGGAGGAGTTCGGCGAGGCTGCCGCCTGGAAGCTCAACGACTCTCCCATCGACCTGCTGCTCACGGCCAAGGGTCTGGACGGCAGGCCCTGGTACTTCGTCAAAGACAAGGCCGCGAACTCGGGACTGACCGGCAAGCTCAGCCTGCTCGATTGCGCGACGGCCTCGGCGGCGGCGCCCACGTATTTCAACCCCTGGAAGATCGGCGGAGCGCCCGAGATCGGGACGCTGGTCGACGGCGGAGTCGGGGTCACCGGCAATCCGGTCTATCAGGCGTGCGTCGAGGCATTCTGCTATACGGGCCAGTACCAGCCCGAGACGACGGCGATCGTCTCGCTCGGCACGGGGAGCTTCCGCCAATCCGGCCGAGAGCCGCGCACGTTGTGGGGATGGCTGGAGTGGGTGCTGGCGGAATTACTGCGGGCGCCCGAAGAGCAACAGACCGAAGCGGCGCGGAGACAGTTCCCGCAGGCGCGGCTATGGCGCTTCAATGCCGACATCTCGAGGCTCGATCCGGCGCTCAAGACACCCATCGACATGGACGACATCGGCGCCGTGGACAAGCTCTGCGCCTACGGCTGCGCCTTCGCGGAATCGATCGACTGGAGAGCGGCGCTTGCGATCTGACGGCCGCCGCGGGCGGCCTCCTACATGAAGTAGTCTTTGACCTTTTCGAAGAGCCCGCGCTTGTCCGGCTCGTTGTCTGTGGGCAGGACCTGGGCGAGTTCCTCGAGCAGCCTTCTCTGCTCGCGGGTCAGCTTGGCGGGCACTTTTACCTGGATGTGAACGTAGAGGTCGCCACGGCCGCGGCCGTTCACGTCCGGCACTCCCTTGCTCTTGAGACGGAACGTGGCGCCGCTGGCGGTTCCTTCCGGGACCTTCACCGGAATCGGTCCGTCCAGCGAGGGCGCCTGGATCTCCACCCCCAGGGCGGCCTGCGCCACGTTGATCGGTATGGTGCAGTGCAGGTCGTTGTCGCGGCGCTCGAAGATGGGGTGTTCCTTGACGCGGATGAAGACGTAGAGATCTCCTGGCGGTCCGCCGCCCGGGCCGGGCTGGCCTTCGCGCGCTCAGGCGGAGGCGCGTTCCGCTGTCCACGCCGGCCGGGATATTGATCTTGAGCTTCCGCTCGGTCTGAACGTAGCCCTGGCCGCGGCATTTGGTGCAGGGCTGGCGAACCACCTGCCCCGCGCCGCCGCATTGGGAGCAGGTTCGCCGCAGAGAAAGGAAACTCTTGCTGAAACACGATCTCGCCGCGGCCGCGGCATTTCGGGCACGTGGTCACGCCGCTGCCGGGCTCGGCGCCGTTGCCGCGGCACCGGCTGCAAGCCTCCTGGCGCGGGACCTGAATGTCGGCGCTCATCCCGCGCACCGCGTCTTCGAACGACGAGCTCGAGGTCGTAGCGCAGGTCCTCGCCGCGTTGGGCGCGCCTGCGGCCCCGGCCGCCGCCACCGAACAGATCGCCAATCGAAGAAGTCGCCAGAAGATCTCCGAGAGTCCGGGAAACCGCCTTCGAACGGGTTGAGCCGGCCGCGGAAGCGGAGACCCCGGCGTGACCGTAGCGGTCGTAGGCGGCGCGCTTCTGCGGGTCGCTCAGGACACTGTAGGCCTCGGCCGCTTCCTTGAACTTCTCCTCGGCCTCGTGGCTGCCCGGGTTGCGGTCGGGATGGTGCTTCAGGGCGGCCTGCCGGTAAGCGCTCTTGAGCTCCTGCTCGCTCGCCTCCCGGCCGATGCCGAGAACCTGGTAGTAGTCTCGCTTTTCCACGGCGCCCGATTACGGCTCGACCGCGACCTTGACGATCGCCGGCCGCAGCAGCTTTCCCTTGAAATTGTAGCCCCGCTGATGCTGGTAGAGGATGGTGCGATCCTCCACGCGGTCGGTCTTTTCCATCTCGACGGCGTGGTGCAGAGCGGGATCGAACTTCTGCCCTTCGGTCTCGATCGCCTCGAGCCCCAACTTCTTCAGGCTCTCCAGCAGCCGCTGGTAGATCAGCTCCATTCCCCGCGCGTATTCCTTGTCGGCGCACTCCACCTTCAGCGCCCGCTCGAAATCGTCGAGAACGGGGACCAGCGCACGGACCGCTTCCATGGTCGCGAACTCGGTGAACTCCCCGCGCTCGCGCTCGCGCGCGCTTGCGGAAATTCTCGAACTCGGCCCGCAGGCGCAGCAGTTGGTCGGATAGAGCGTCCCGCTCGGCAAGGGCGTTGGCGAGCGTTCGCGGCCATATCGATGGCCTCCGCGCTGTCGCCGGCCTGTTCCTGGCTCGGTTCTCGGTTCGTCGTCCATAGTTCGAAATGCGGCGGGTCTCCACTTTCAGCGTAGCAGAGCGCGTCAGCCGGCCGCTTCCTGGAAAGCGCTGCCGACCTGCAGCACGGCCGACATCACGCGCTCGTAGTTCATCCGCATGGGGCCGAGCACGGCGATCGGGCGGCCAGGCCGCCTGGCAGGTCTACGCTGATGCCGATGAGCGAGAGAGCGCTCATGGCGGGGTGCGCCTCGCGCCAGGCCCACCCGCACGCCGAGCTCGCCGGCGGGCTGCTCGAGGAAGCGGTCCAGCAACTGCGAGCATGCGTTTCTTCTCCTCGAGCGCGTGGAAAGCTCGCGCAGCGTCTCGCGGGTGAGGTGCAGGTCGATGCGTGACCAGGTTGGAGGCGCCCTCCATGTAGATCTCCGGCGCCCACGCAAAGTCCAGCAGTCCCTTGGCCGAGAGAACGACCAGGCGTTTGAGGATGGCGTCGTAGGCCGCGCTCTCCTGCTCGAGCCGGCGCTCCAGCTCCTGGCGCGCTTCGGCCAGCTTCCATCCGCTGAAGTTCCGGTTGACGTAGTTGCCGATGGAGTGCAGCTCGTCCTGCGAGATCTCCTGGTCGAGAACGACCACGCGGTCGCGGATCATGCGGTCCCGCGTGACCACGATCATCAGCACGCGGCTGTCGGCCAGTTTCAGCAACTCGATCTGGCTCAGGATCTGGCTGGAAGCCGGGATGGCCGCGGCGATGCCGATGTTGCGGGTGAAGGCGGTGAGAAAATGGGTGGAGCGCGCGATGCGCTCGGTCACGGAGTCGGCGCCTCCGAGGTCGCGCCCGCAGCCGTTCGACGTCCAGCGCGGACTCAGCCGCCGGGCCGTCAGCGATTCCACGTAGGCGCGGAACGCCTTCTCGGTGGGCACCCGGCCGGCGGAGGTGTGCGGCTGGTCCAGGTAGCCGCCCTCGTCGAGATCGGCCATGACGTTGCGGATCGTGGCGGGGCTGAGCACATCCCGCCCGCGGCTCGCGATGGTCCTGGAGGCAACCGGCTCCCCCGTCGCGATATAGGTCTCGACGATGGAATAGAGCACGTCCCTCTGGCGAGGCGTCAACGCCGGCTGATTGCGCATGGCCCGGTTATTCGGACTCCCTGATATCTATTCTAGGAGGTTGAAAGCACGCGGGCAAGGCACGCCCGAGTCTATTCCGGGGGAAAGGCGGCGCCTGCCGCCCGCCGGGCGGCGAATGTCCTCGAGTTTCAGGCCGCGCAGGTACTCGAGGAACGGACCGCCGAGGTCGTAGCGGCGCAGGGCGAATTCGACGGTCGCCTTCAGAAAGCCGAGCTTGTCGCCGGCGTCGTAGCGCGTGCCCTCGAATCGGTAAGCCGTAGATCGGACGGGTGCGCAGCAGGTGCTTCAGCCCGTCGGTGAGCTGGATCTCGCCCCGCGAGCCGGGCTCGATCGCTTCGAGCGAAGGGAAGATCTCCGGCGTCAGCACGTAGCGGCCGATGATCGCCAGGTTGGAAGGGCGCGTCGCTCTGCCGCGGCTTCTCGACCAGGTTGCGGATGCGGTACAGGCGGTCGCGGCAGCCGTTGTGCGCCACCGGCTCGGCGTCCACCACGCCGTAGGCGGAGATCTGGTCCGCGCGGCACCTCCATCAGCGCCACCACCGAGCAGCCGAAGAACTCGTAGACGTCCAGCAACTGGCGCAGGCAGGGCATGTCGGCTTCGATCACGTCGTCGGACAGCACCACCGCGAACGGCTCGTTGCCGACGATGTCGTGCGCGCGCAGCACGGCGTGTCCCAGGCCCAGCGCCTCCTTCTGCCGCACGTAGGCGACGTCGATCATGTCGGAGATGTCGCGCACCGTCGCCAGCAGGTCCTTCTTGTTGCGCGTCTCCAGCAGGTGCTCCAGTTCGAAGCTGACGTCGAAATGGTCCTCGATGGCGGTCTTGCCGCGGCCGGTGACGATGACGATGTTCTGGATTCCGGAGTGGATCGCTTCCTCGACGGCGTACTGGATCAGCGGCTTGTCCACGAGCGGCAGCATCTCCTTGGGCTGGGCCTTGGTGGCGGGCAGGAAGCGCGTGCCCAGCCCGGCGGCCGGGAAGACCGCCTTGCGCACTTTCGGGATCATGACCACATTGTATGCCCTGGGAGCGATGGGCCGTAGGTTGTGCCGCGCACCCGTGTTATGCTCAAGTCAAAGAGGAGGCCTTCAGAGCGAGCTTATGGCTTACGTGATCGCGGAACCCTGCATCGGCACCAAGGACACGGCCTGCGTAGACGCCTGCCCGGTAGACTGCATTCATCCCGAAGAAGGACGAAGCGGCGTTCGCCGAGGCGAAGATGCTCTACATCGATCCGGTGGAGTGCATCGATTGCGGCGCCTGCGTCCCGGTGTGCCCGGTTTCGGCGATCTTCGCGCTGGACGACCTGCCCGAGAAGTGGGCGGGGTTCGCGCAGGAAAACGCGGCGTATTACGGGCGGTGAGGGCGCCGCGCGGCCGCCACGCCTTAGTGCAGGAGAACGCGGAGGCCCTGTTGGAGGACTGCAGCGCCGGCCGCTCCCGTGAGCGCCGGGGCGAAGGCCGGGGCGCCGCGTCGCCTCCATTCCCCGTGCACTGCGTGAAAGCCCAGGTAGACAAAACTGCCGCCCGCGAGCGCCAAGGCGCCGTTCCCCCAGCCCGCACCGGCATGACCCGTCACGGCCGATTCGAAGATCCCACCCGCGAGTGTCGCGCCCTCGGCCAGGACGCACCAGGCGAACGCCCCGGCACGGGATCGCACCGAGGCGCGAAGCATGATGCCTAGCGCCACCCCTTCCGGGATCTTGTGGAGGATGACGCCGAACACCAGCACTGCGCCGAGGCCGCCCGCGTCCTCGTGTTGCGCCGCCGAAACGCCCACGCCATCCAAAAAGGCGTGCAGGCACGCAGCGGCGATCAGGGGCGGCGCGAAGCCGTGCAGAACCGTGGCGCAGCTTTCGTGATCGTGCGTATGCGAGCAGGCGGGACAGACGGGATAGACGTAGCGCCCGAACAGAGCCAGCGCTCCGACACCCGCGCTCAGAAGCCCGGCAGCGGCGGCCCAACCGTAATGCTCAGCCAGTTCCGGCAACACCCCAAATAGCGCCACGCCGATCAGAAGGCCGCCGCTGAAGGGGATGATCTTGCGCGGTGTGCCCATCAGAGAGGACACACCCAGAGCGGCGCCCCCGATGCCGATCGAAGCCGCCACCAGCGATAGCAGTATGCCGGAAGCCGATGCGTCCACGGTAAGATCTCCACTGTAGCATCCGCCACCGGCCCCGTTCGGGCGACCAACTGTCCCGGAGGGCTGGGACGCGGCCTCACGGCGGGCGGCGGCGTCAGGCTGCGCAAGACGTGTTCACTCCGGACGGCAAGACGCGATACCGCGGAAGTGTGTGGCCCCTTCACGGACGAGGAACTGTTCCACCGGGCTCGGCCAGGCACTCGACGGCGACGCGGGGTTGCTCCCCGCTTGCTTTGGACCCCGCCTCACGAGGGCGCCCTTGCGCCTCGCCCGGTACACACAAAAACGGCGGCCTGGGATCGGTCCCGAGGCCGCCGCCGGAGTTCGCTGGTTGCCGCTTACATCTGGAACTTCACGTCCACCTGGGTTTCCGCTTCCACCGGCTCCCCGTCCAGGATGGCCGGACTGTAAACCCACTTCATGACGGAGTCGACGGCCGCCGAGCGCAGAATCTGAGGACCGCTCATGGCCGTCGCCTTCTTAACCCTGCCGTTCTTGCCGATCACGGCGTGTACCCTCACGATGCCGGCGATATGGCTGGTCTTCGCGATCAGCGGATAGGCGGCCGGGAAGGTCTTGATGACCCTGGCCTCCTGTGCCTGGCCACCGATCTTGGTGGTCGAGGAGGTGGCGGGCGCGGGAGCTGGAGCCGATGGATTGGGCTTGGGCTGTTGGGCCGCAGCTTGCGTCTGCGGCGGCCTCTGCTGAGCGGGCGCCGGAGGAGGAGGCGCAGAAACCGGAGCCGTCACGTTCGGGGCCTGCCCGGTGAGCGTGGCCGGCTGGTTCTCCATTGCGGGCGCCGCCGGGAGCTCGGCCGGTGCGGCAGCGCGCAGGCGTTCGGCGAGCGACCCCTGTTGGACCGGCTTGGCCGTCACCGCCTGTCCCGCGGTGACCTGGGGAGCGGGCGGTTGCTGCTGCGCGACCTGGGGAGGAGGCTGCACCGCCGCCGTGGTCTGTTTCTCATTCGCCGCTGCCGCCGGCTTGGCCGGCTGAGGTTGCGGTTGCGTGGGATTGGCGGCTGCGACGGCCGGCGGAGGGACGGCCCTGGAGGCGCCGCACCGACCCGGCCTCGCTCTTCCCGGTCTTCTGATCGACAACCTCCAGCCGGAAGCTCACGTCGTTCGAGATCGGTGAGTACACGATACTGCCGTTGCGCAACGTCGTCAGGTCGAGATCCACATCCTCTTTGTGATCGCCGTCGTTGATCGTGAGCGTCGCGCGCGTCGCGGTCGAAACCAGGGTCGCGTTGCGATTCCAGCTCAACAGCAACTGGCCCGCGTTGTTCTCGACTTTGAGTCCCAGCGAACGTATCGGCGGGTTTGGCCGTCCCCGCCGTCGACCCGCTCGAGCGACCGAAGAAGTAGTAGCCGCCGCCGGCCACCAGCACCAGCAGCAAGGCGACGATGACCCACTTGAAGCGGCTGAACAGGCCGGGCCCGCTGGTCTCTGCCGCGGCGGCAGGCACGCGTTCGACCGGAACGGCGGCCACGGGGGGCGCTTTGGGCGGCGCGGCCACGACGGGCGGGACGGTTTTGGCCGCCTCTACCTTGACCGGCTCCGCTCTGGGCGGTTCCGGCCTTGACCGGCTCGACTTTGGCGGGCTCCTCCTTCTTGGGAGGGGGCACAACCACCACCGCCTCGGCCGGCTTGGCGACAACCTGCTTCTCTTCCGGTTTGGGGGGAGCGGGCTCCTCACGCCGGGCAACGACGGGCGGGGCGGGAGGCTTCTCTTCGCGCTTTGCCACAACCGGAGGCCGCTCCTCGCGCTTGGCCGTGACCGTTGGCGCAGGCGGCCTTTCCTCTCTTTTTGAAACCACCGGTGGCGGCGCAGCCGGCGCGGGGTCTGCTCTTCGCGCCTGGCAACAAGCGTCGGACCCGCCTGGCGCTCCTCGCGCTTCGGCGCGGCAGGAATGATAGGGGGCCGCTCGTCGCGCTTCATAATGACGGGCGGCGCCGGCCGCTCCTCGCGTCTGAAGCCCACGGGGGGGGCCTCTTCGCGCTTGGGCGGCGCTACCGGGCTCGCCTTGGACTCTTCGCGCTTGAACACCGGGGGCGGGGGCGCAGGTTGCTCGCGTTTCGGCTCCTCGCGCCTCAGGGCCGGCGGCGGGGGAGGAGGAAGCGGCTCTTCGCGCCGCGGGGGAGCGACCAGCCACCGGCTTCGGCTCTTCGCGCTTCAACGCCACCGGCGGGGCCGGACGCTCGTCGCGTTTCGGCATCACCAGGGGTTCCCTGACGGCCGGCGGCTCGGGGGCGGCGACGATGAACTGCGAGAAGTTCTTGACGAGTTCGGGACGCTTGAAGGGAAACTCGAGGTAGCTGGCTTCGTGAACCTGGCCGTTTTCCCAAAAGAAGAACCCGCCCGCGCTGGGTTTCATGGCGAACGGCCGGACCAGAAGGAAAACGTTGTTCGGGTCGGAGAAGAACTCCTTGGCGACAGCCTGATCCTCTTCGTCCAGAACGAGTTCCCGACGCGTGTTGCTGCGGAAGAAACCCGCGACCGAGAGGCCGCCGCCGGCGCTGCCGGTGCGCTCGATCGCCTGCTTCATCCGTGCCTTGTCTTCGTCGGACAGCAGGTACAGCGGCCCGCGCGAGTAGTCGCACTCCACCGCTTCGAAATGCTCGATGATCACCGTCGGCTGGTTGCCTGCGATGACAGCGTCCTCCCAGGACGCCGCCGATCTCCGATCCGCGTTTGGTCACGGCCTTGAAGCTCTCGAGTACCTCGCGCTCCAGGCGATCCATCAGATCCAGACTGAAGAGGATCGGGATCGGTTTTCCCGCAACCTCCCAACGGTAGAACGATGCAGCCCCGGACGGAGCTCCAATCGACTCGGCTGGACTGGTCGTGTTCGTCATGATGGGACGTCCTCCCCAAGACAGCTTACTGGCTATATTCGGTTCCCGATTTTACACCGAATCGCGTTCGTTTGCTAGGATGCTTCTTGCGTTTTCACCGCTCTGAGAACCTCAAAACACAAGGCAGGTTTGGACTTGCTGCCGGGATATAGCAAGGAAGTAATTAACCGTTTGGCAGTATCGAATTGACTATCCAAAGTAGCTATCGGAATACTAACCCGAGCAGCGTTGGGTACCAGACAGTAGAACCGATGGGAAGCCATTCCAAGACCCCGGTACTGGGAAGCGGACCGGCGACTCCGGCGCTGCGGGTTTCGCCGGCTGCGCGCTCCAGCGGGAACATCGCGCAGTTTCCGATAGTACCGGTACCTCTACCTGGTACTTAATCCATTCACCGCGTTCAGGCACGGGATCCCGCCGGGCTAGTGCCCATTCCCCCAGACGCCTTGACGGCCCTCACGGGCGCTTCAACACGCAACACTTGGCCGCCATAGGCCTGGGTTTCGGCCACCTCGCCGCTACTCCGTGCCGTAGCTGATCTCCATGGAGCGTATCCGAACCGCCGCCACGGTGACGATGGCGCCGGCAAGCAGCATCAGGCCGGGAACGGCCAGATACGCTGGGGTGGGATCGGCGGTGATGGCGAACAGCTTGCCGGGGCCGTCGAAGGGAACACGCACCGGGCACAAGGATTCGAGATAGAAGATGATGCTGGCTTTCTTCAGCAGAGGCGGGAAGAAGACGATGAGCGACTCCCACACCAGGACGGCGATAGCGGGAACGATGGGGTTGCGGAATAGCATTCCCAGCAGCAGGAACACGGCGCCGTAACCGGCGCAGGCCAGAACGGTGACGCCCGTGTAGGCGCCAAGATGATGCAGGGCGGGTGCAGCCAGCGCGGCGCTGGGTGTTGCCGCCAGGTGGCGGCACAGGATGACGTAGGACACGGCCACGCCGGC
Source organism: Bryobacterales bacterium (assembly GCA_963710565.1). Classification (GTDB taxonomy): domain Bacteria; phylum Acidobacteriota; class Terriglobia; order Bryobacterales; family Bryobacteraceae; genus DASWZN01. The sequence goes on from CAVQAN010000008.1 coordinate 284,951, forward strand.
CCCGAAAAAGCAGGACGAGGTGAGGAGACCCGAGAGATACTTACCCACCACCAGCACATCGCGCCGCACCGGCGCCAGGAAGTAGTAGTGGAGACTCTTCTGAACGACCTCGCCGCGGAACAGATTCAGAAAGATGACGACACAGCCGAAGAACACCACCAGGCGCAAGACGAAAAGCTGAAACACGCCCGCAAACACGGTGAGATCCTCGGTGCCGTGGCAGTTGGTCCAGCCGCGAGCGTAGCCGATGGCGTGCCCGCCGAAGATCCCCAGCGGCAGAGCGGCCAGAAGATAGAGCGGCAGGGCGCGCCGGAACGAGAAGTTCTTCTTCATCTCGAGGCGCACGATGGCCAGAATCTGCGCGCCCCACAAGCGAACCGCCGGGCTCATGCCGCACCTCCTCCGCTGCCGATCAGGTATTCGTAGACCGAATGCACGTCTTCGTCTGCGGGCGCCACCGACTCCAGATGAATCGCGCCCTCCAGCACCATCTTGCCGAGCAACTCGTAGAACCGCTCCGGATCGCGCGTGCCCACCAGCAGCCCTGCCGCGGTCATGATGCATCCGCACTTCGGCGACGTGATCCTGGCTGAACAAGCTCGCCGCCAGCAGACCCGGCTGGCTGCACCGCACCAGAATCTGCAGCGGGTGGTCCTGGTGCATCTCGCCGCGCACGGCCTGGATCTGCCCTTCGGCCACCACGTAGCCGTTGCTGAGCATCACCACCTGATCCGAGATCTGGTCCACCTCGTGCAGGATGTGGCTGGAGATGATCACGTGCAGGCCTTCGCCGGCCAGAGCGCGGAACAGCGCGATCGCCTCCGCGCGGGCCATCGGGTCCAGACCGTTCAGCGGCTCGTCGAGCACCAGAACGGAGGGCTGATGCGCGATGGCCTGGGCCAGCTTGATCCTCTGGCGCATGCCTTTGCTGTAGGAGGCGATGCGCTGTCCGGCCGCGGCCGTCATCGTCGACACGCTCCAGCGCGCGAGCGGTCAGCTCGCCGGCTCGCGCGTGTTCCATGGCGTGCAGCCGCAGGTAAAGGTAGATGAAATCGTAGCCCGTGAGGCCGCGCGGGAAGGCGTCGAACTGCGTGCAGTAGCCGGTCACGGCGAAGAGCCGCTCGGGATCCGAGGGCGGGATGCCGAGAACCCGGACGCTCCCGCGCGAAGGCTGCACCAGGCCGGTCATGAGGTTCATCAGCGTGGTCTTGCCGGAGCCGTTGGGGCCTACCAGCGTGGTGATGCCGGGCGGAATCGAGAGCTGCACCCGGTTCACGCCCAGCACGTCGCCGTAGAACTTCGAGACGTCCTCGAAGACAATGTTGTCCGCGCCGTTCATGAGCGCTCCACGTGATATGCCCGCAGCTTCCTGTTCAGCAACAGATAGCACAGAGCGCAGAAGCCGGCCAGCGCCGTCCAGGCGACCCCGATAGGGAGCCGCAGGCCGTCGGTCTCCCGGAAGAGCCACTGCCAGATGGTCCGGATGACCTCGAAGAGGTTCAGCACGTGGCCCAGATCCGTGTGCAACGCTGCGCTGATCGCCTCGGCGAAGCCTGCCGCCACGAAGAAGATCAGGAAAATCAAAGTGCCGGCGACGATCTTCCACCTCACCCAGGCCGACATGGCCAGCGCCAGCAGGCACAGAGTGAGGATCCAGATCCAGGACCCCAGCAGGATCGCCGCGGCGATCCACCAGTTCCCGGCCAGCCAGGCGAAGCCCGCGAGGTAGGCCTGGAACCCGAACAGCAGCAGGCCCGGCGCCCAGGTGATGGCGGACATCAGCAGCGCCAGCACCGACATCTTGCCGATGACATATTCGGTGCGCGAGAATGGCCGGCACAGATACAGAGGAAGCGCGTTATTGGTCAGATCCGGCGACACCAGGCCGGGCCCCACGAAGCCGGCCAATATGAAGGCCAACCGGCCCTGCCCGCTGAGGAACTTCAGGAAGAACTCCGGATCGATCCGGATCAGCCTGAACTTGCCGAGCAGTTCGGCCACGACGGCATTGTGCGGCAGGTAGATGAGGGCCGCGCAAACGGCCGGAGAGACCGAGCGACAACACCAGGTAGATCAGCAGCCAGCGCGAATCGGACAGGCGCCGCCAGGCGTATCGCGCGATGATCAGGAACCTCGACCATTGCGGTGTGACGCGCCCCTGGTAAGGCTCGTAGCCCCGCTTATAGACCGCCATGGCCGCTCCCTCCGTTCCCGGCCACCGGCAGCGGCGGCGGCGCGGCGCCGTTCTCCATGGCCTTGAGGAAGATGTCCTCCAGACTGTCGCGCCGGTAGTTCAGACGGCGGATGTTCGCGCCGCGCTCCGCGGCGACCCGGTACACGTCGCGGACCTCGGTGCTCTCCCCCAGCACCAGCTTGAGACGCCGGGCTCCCGCCAGTGCGCACTCGCAACCCAATTCCCGAAGCCCCTGAGCGAAGGATCCGCCCTCCGCGTCGGTTTCGATTTCCACGAACTTCCGGTTCAGCCGCCGCTCCTGGTCGAGGTTGGCGTAGTGGACGATGCGGCCCTGCTTGAGGATCAGCACTTCCTCGCAGGTCTCCTCGACGTCGCGCAGCAGGTGCGAGCACAGCACCAGGTGCAGGTCGCCCTTCTCGCGGATGTCTCGGATCAGGCGGATCATGCGCTGGCGGGCGGGAGGGTCCAGACCGTTGGTCGGTTCATCGAGGAAGAGCAGCCGCGGCCCGTGCGCGATGGCCTGGGCGAGTTTGGCGAGCTGCTTCATGCCCAGCGAATACTCCTCCAGCTTGCGGTAGCGCGCCTCACCCAGGCCGACATAGAATAACGCCTCGTGGGCCCGCTCGAGCGCGGCCTCCGAAGGAAGGCCGGACAGTTCCGCCATGTAGCGCACGAACTCGACCGCGCTCATCCCGGCGATGAACGAATCGTTCTCCGGCATGTAGCCGATCAGATTGCGCACCCTGCGGATCTCGGTGCGGATGTCGTAGCCGGCGACACGTGCGGTGCCGCGCCAGGGGGGATGGAAGCCGAGCAGCGTGTTGATCAGCGTCGACTTCCCGGCCCCGTTCGGCCCCAGAAGCCCGATGGCTCGCCCCGAGAGCGAGCCATCGAGGTGGTCCAGGATGGTCCGCTTACCGAACCGGACTTCCAGGCCGTCGAGCTCAATGACAGGTTGCATCGGTCTCTCTTCCGTGGGGCGCGCTCCAGCGTGCCGCCGCCGGCCTCAGCCGGCAGCCGAACTGAAGTCCGCCGGCTTCGGCGCGCTCCACTGTTTCATCGCTTCCCGCGGTCGTGTGGGGACAGTAGCTGCTCCAGACTCATCCCAAAGAGATTGCCGGCGCTGGCCAGTTCGATGCGGTCCGGTTGACCGTACGCCAGCACGAGCGTTGGCTTCGCAGACCCGGCCGCGGCCTGCAGCGCCTTCTGTTGGTCCGGCGTGAGCGCGGAGATCCCGGAGAGCGTCGAAAGGGCGCCCCCCAGGCTCGAATAGAACATGGCCGAGAAACCCGTCTGGCCGTCGTGCGGCAGCAGCCCGGTGAATTTCTGCGAGCGCGTCAAGGTGTATCCCGTAGTGCGGTATTCAAGCGCCCTCAGCACCAGTTCCTCGCTGGGCGCGGCAATCAGGAACCCGCTCTCGTAAGTGTAATGCACGCTGACCGGCATCTTAGGCGCATGCAGAACGTAGAAGGTCCGGCCGCCGGCCTGCTCCTTGTCGATGCGGGCCTGCGGCGCACCCGCTTGCCCGGCCGCGGCCTGGTTGGCGCGCGCCAGGAGCTTCTCGATGGCCTGCTCGAAGCGCGGTGGATCGTAGACCTCGAGCACCAGCTTCCAGGACGGGTTGGGAAGCACCGGGCCGTCGACCGCGAAGGCAAACTCGCCTCCCAGGGGCCGCGCCAGATCGTCTCGCAGGCTGACCCCGGTGGTGTTCTCGAACTCGGCGACGTGCGCCAGAAAGGCCGCATTCGATCCCCCGGCGAGGCTGAAGACATCGTCGAGGAGGGCGGCCGGGTTCTTAACCACGGCCGCGCCCGCCACCGTCGCATCCGCCGACACGAAGTCCAGCGCGCGGATGGGCGCCGGCGCCGCGAGCCAGGATGCCACACCCCGGCGCTCCTGCGTGAAGGTCACCAACGCGCGATTCTCCATCTGCCCCGACACGTCCTTGCGCTGAACGATGAGGTATTGGGCGTCGGAGAAGCCGGAGCGATCCTCCGGCGCGGCGGCGTGCTGCGCCTTGGCGCGGCCGATCGCCGAGTGCAGGTCCGCCGCAATGAGCCACCCCACTCCGTCCTTGTAGTTTTGCGCGATACGCTGGTGGAATGCGGTCTCGGTGAACGGGCTGGGACCGCCGCCAGCCGCCAGCCGCTGCAGTTGCGCCAAGTCGGGCGATACGGCCACGAGGTCTCCGGCGATGTACACATACAGGCCGTTCGCCGCCGGAGTGGCAGCCTGCGGATCGTCCGCGATGCGAATCTCGGGATGGTCCTTGACCTCGCCGGCCAGGAACTCGCGGAAACCGCTTTTGACCAGCTCGGCCATCACCAGCGGCGCTTCTTTGCCGGCCGTCCCCGGCCCGAACATCACGGCGATCTCGGGCCCCAGGTACGAGCCGAGCGCCTGCACGCGCGCCAGCACGTCGTCGAATTTCGCTTCTCCGCCGGCCGCGCCGATCTTGTCGGCCCACCAGCGGCGCAGCGGCTCGCTCTGGGCGAGCTGCTCGTGGAAGATCCCGTTCGCCTGGGCCAGGGCCGCGCCCAGGTTGGGTATCGCAGCGTAGAACAGCGTCCCTTCGGGCGCCAGGTCGAGCAGGCGGGTGGAATAGCGCAGGCCGGGGCCGGGAATCGCCTCCAGTTTGGCGCGCATCTTCCCAAGGTCCTGGAGCAGCGCGGTGTACTGGTCCACGTTGCGGCTCCAGGCGATCTCCTGCTCGATGGGCACCGGCGTGAGGCTGGCGGTGGTGGAGACCTGGTCGCCCGGATGCAGCACGCTGACGCTGTCGCCCTGGCTCACCTTCACTTCGCCCTCGACCACCGCCACGCGGGAGCCCTTAATCCCATGGTTCACGGAGAACACCGTGCCGGTCACCGAGACCAGGCAGTCGCCGGCATCGACATAGAGGTGGCGCGAGTGTTGCTTGGCCGCCTGCACGATGACGTTGCCGGCCGCCAGCCGGATGGTAACGCCGGCGCGCCGCTCGGAGAGCGCCAGCTCCGTGCGCTGGCGCATCTCGACCAGCGAGCCGTCGCGGAGACGGATCACCGCACCGGAGCCCATGGCCGTGCGCACGTTCTGAAGCTCGTCGATGGGGGCGCCCACGCCGAGGGGCATGTTGCGGCCGCCGGTTACCTGGTAGAGAGTACCTTCGAGCGCGGCCACGGTGGCGCGCGGTCCCGAGGGCGCCAGAAGGCGATCGGACGCCAGGTATCCGCCCAGCCCGGCAGCGGCCAGCACGGCGGCCGCCGCGGACCATTTCCAGACCGGTGCGATGGAGCGCCTGGGAACCAGCGCGATGGGCTGTCTCGCTCCGGGCGCCGGCTTGCGGCAGGCCGGACAGGCGTGCACGTGGTCCTCCACGAGCATGGCCCGCGCGGGCGACAGCTTCCCCGCGCGCCAGGCGGGGATCAGTGCCTGGAAATCGGCGCATGTCCGCAACGCCCCGGCCTGGCCGGCTGTGGCCGAAGCGGCCTCGGCGGACACTGTGGCCCACACCCGCTCGGCGGCCCGGCTGACGGCCAGCGGGTCGATCGTCTCGTCGCGGATTTCGGAAATCGCGCGGTCCAGGATCTCACCGTTCTCTTCGTTATTCATGACCAGTCTCCATGTAAGAGCGCAATTCGGCTTGCAGTTGGCCGCGGGTCCGGTGCAGCGAGACCGCAACGTTGGCGGGCGTGGTCGCGCACAGGCGGGCGATCTCGGGGTTGTCGTACCCTTCGAAGTACCGCAGGGCGAACATTTCCGCGGCCCTGGGGGCGAGGCGGGCGATGGCGCGGCGAAGCAGGGTGCCCAACTCGTGGGCCGACTGCCGGCGGTCCGGCTCCAGGCGCGGATCCTCGGGCAGGACCGGCGCTACGTCTTCGAGCGCCACCTTCCGGGAGTCCCGCCGCGCGCGGACCAGATCCAGCGCCGCGTTGACGGCAGCCCGGTGCAGATAGGCCTCGATGTTGCCCACCGATGCGCCGGGCCAGCCCTGTCGCGCCAGCCGCAGGAACACGGTCTGCAGCACGTCCTCCGCGTCACTGGCATTGCCCGTAACCCGATAGGCCGCCCGGAACACCCGGCCGTGATGTTCCCGGAAACCCCTTTCGAGCTCGATCGCCGGACTGGAAACCGCCGCCGGAGCAGCCATCTTCGCGCCGTCCTCTCTTCTTCCCTCATCCATGGAGACTGGCCTTGGAACGGATTCTTACAAGAGGATACGGGAAAAAGCGGGCGGGGGTTCGGGGGCACGCTGCCGGCGGGCTAGGCCAGACAGTCCGCGATGTCCTTCTCGTGGATGGCGCCTTCGCGGATGAGCTTCCAGGCGGGCTCGGTGACGTCGATGGTGGTGGCGCCGGGGCCGGCGCAGAGGCCGCCGTCGAGGACCAGGTCCACGCGGCCGTCCATCTGGCCGAAAACCTCGATGCCGCTGCGGCAGGTGGGCTTGCCGGAGATGTTCGCGCTGGTGGCGATGAGCGGCTGGCCGAGCCGTTCGAGCAGGCCCGGCCACCACCACCGAGCGGGATTGCCGCAGGGCCAGCCGGCCGGTGTTGCCGGTCACGCGCAGCGGAACCTTGGCCGAGGCCGGGACGATGATGGTCAGCGGGCCGGGCCAGAAGTGGCGCGCCAGCACGTAGAAGCGGGCGGGCATCTCCTTGGCCAGATCTTCGGCCATCATGAGGCCGCTGACCAGCAGCGGCAGCGAGCGGTGCGGCTCGCGCCCCTTGGCGGCGAAGACTTTGCCGACCGCGTGCAGGTTGAACGGGTCGGCGACCAGCGAGTAAAGCGCGTCGGTGGGGATGGCGACCACGTCGCCGCGGCGGATGGCGGCGGCGGCGCGGTCGACGCGTCCGCGGCCGGGTGGTCGGGGTCGATCTCGATCAAGTCGGTGGCCATGGGTAAGTGACAGTAACTCAGTGTAAGCGCATGGCGGTCCCGGCTCGCCAGATTATTCGGGTCCCATGGCCTCGGCGACTTCGATGGCCATCGGGTAGCGGCCGAACGGCGCGCTCAATTGGACGCCCTGCGACCAGGGAACGGACGCGCCGGCACCATCTCCCGGGCGATGGCGATGCCCTCCTGGCGGGCCTTTTCGGCGCTGTCGGCGCGGCGCATCCGCTCCATGTACTCCTCCGGAACCGGCACGCGCAGCTCGTTCACCATGAACTCGGCGTTGCGGAAGCTGGTGAGCGGCCAGATGCCGGCGATCAGCGGGATCTTGACGTGCTCGGTCGGCTGCAGAACTGCTCGAGCAGGTTCAGGTCGAAGACCGGCTGCGTGACGACGTATTCGGCGCCGGCCTGCACTTTCCACTCGAAGCGGCGGATCTCCTCGTCCAGGTTCACGGCGCCCGGGTTGGCGCCCACGCCGAGCAGCAGCGCCGTCTGCGAGCCGATGGGGTTGCCGCCGATGTCGAGGCCGTGGTTGAGGTTGTTGACGATGTTCGTGAGGCCGATGGCGTCCACGTCGAAGACCGCGGTGGCGGCCGGGTAGGCGCCCATGCGCGGCGGATCGCCGGTGATGCAGATCAGGTTGCGGACGCCGGCGGCGTGCGCGCCGAGCAGCTCGGACTGGATGCCGAGGATGTTGCGGTCGCGGCAGCAGAAGTGGAGCACGGCTTCGATGCCGGCTTGCTGCTGGATGAGCTGGCAGGTGATCTGAGCGCTCATGCGGGCGCTGGCGCGGGGGCCGTCGGGCACGTTGATGCAGTCGATGCCCGCGGCGGCGCAGAGCCGCGCGCCCTCGATCTCCTTCGAAGCATCGACGCCGCGCGGCGGCAGGATCTCGACGAAGGCGACGAAGCGGCCCGGCGGCGAGCTTGGCGCCGAGCTGCGATTTGGCGGCCACCGGCACCTTCGGCATGGCCTGCGCGCGCGGCGGCGGGCTCCTCGACGGTGACCGCCAGGCCGCGCTGCGCGGGCTGGAGCGAGCGCGCCTCGGAGCGGATCAGCTGGATGTGCTCCGGCGTGGTGCCGCAGCATCCGCCGATGATCTTGACGCCGGCCCAGATGAAGCGCCGCGCGTACTGCGCCATGTACTCGGGCGAGCACAAGATAGATCTTGCGGCCCTCGACCGTGGCCGGGTGGCCGGCGTTGGGCATCGCGCTCATCGGCTTGCGCGTGTGCGGCGCCATCCGCTCGATGGTCTCGAGCGTCACCTTGGGGCCGACCGAGCAGTTCAGGCCGATCGACGTCGGCCGGCCATTCGTCCAGCTTCCGGGTGAAGGTCGCGGTGTCGGTGCCGTCGGGCATGTTGCCGAAGTCGTCGATGGTGACCTGCGCGACGATGACCATGTCGGGCCGGCGGCTTCGCGCGCGGCGAAGATGGCCTCGCGCAGTTCGTCGAGGTCGCCGAAGGTTTCGAGGACCAGCAGGTCGACGCCGGCTTCGACCAGCGCTTCGGCCTGCTCGCGGAAGGCGGCGCGGGCTTCGGCGAAGGAGGTCGGGCCGAGCGGCTCGATGCGGACGCCGAGCGGGCCGATGGTGCCGGCGACGAAAGCCTGGCCGCCCGGCGGCCTCGCGGGCCAGCCGCACGCCGGCCTGGTTGATGGCCGTCAGCTTCTCGGCGAAGCCGAAGGCGGCCAGCCGGATGCGGTTGGCGCCGAACGTGTTGGTCTCGAGGATTTCGGCGCCGGCCTTGACGTACTCCTCGTGGATCTCCCGGACCATGGCCGGCGCGGACAGGTTCAGCTCGTCATAGCAGCGGTTGATGAAGACGCCCTTGGCGTAGAGCATGGTGCCCATGGCGCCGTCGGCCACAAGCACGCGCTTCGAGAGCTGCTCGCGGAACTCGGCGGCCCGGGAAGGGGCGGGGGTAGCGGGAGTGGTTGTGTGGGTCATTATCTTGGGAAGGTTGTTAGCAATCGTAGCAGATTCAGGGCGGAAGAGGACGGGAAAGCAAGGTCCGGCGCCGGCTGGTGTATACTCAGAAATCCTCTAATCTCAACCATGTCCAAGCCCACGATCAAAGCGCTGCTCCTGCTTCTGTTGTGTACCGTCCTGCATTACTGGAAGCTCCTGCTGACGCATGACTACTCGATTCTGACCGGATACGAAGGGCTGAGTCAGGGGTATGGCTGGCTTCAGTTCTGGATCTTGTCGATTCGGGACGGCGCGCTTCCCCTTTGGGATCCCTACGCCCTGGCAGGGCACCCCTTCGCCGGAGAGATGCAGACCGCGGCGTTCTACCCGCTGCACTTGTTGCTGGTGTTGTTTCCGTTTAACCGGCAAGGCGTTTTCTCACCGCAGTTGTTCCAAGAGTGGTTCGCACTGTCGCATTTCCTGGGCGGCTGTTTCATGTTCGCCCTGGCGCGCGAGTTTGGACTGCGGCGGTTCCCCGCGCTGGTCGCCGGGATCTGCTTCTCGCTGGGAGGCCTGGTGGGCGGGGCCGGGTGGCCGGACATGGTTCACAGCGCGATCTGGCTGCCGCTGGTCTTCCTGTTTCTGTTGAGAGCGCTGCGGGCGGAGGAGACGAGAAAAGCCTTGCTCTACGCCGCTCTGAGCGGGCTTAGCCTGGGACTCTCGATCCTGGCCGGCAGACTGCACATCGCGATCATGGCGGCGCTCGCCGTCGCCGGGGCCGCCGGCTTCGCCACCTTTCATCCACTGCTGCGGCGGAAAGGGCCGCGGGCCTGGCTCAGACCGGCGACGATCCTGGCCGTCGTGGCAGGCGTAGCGTTCTGCGCGGGCGCCGTCCAGTTGCTCACCTCGGCGGAGTACAGCCCGCACGCGCTGCGCTTCTTCGGCGCCTCCGACGCCCTGCTGGCGTCCCAGAAGATCCCCTCCACCTATCCGACGGACGGCTTGTGGCCCCATGGCTTCCTGGGAATCCTATTCTTGTACGCCTTCAGCGGGCAACTGGGAACGGGCGAGGTGCTGCCGTTCTACCTGGGGGTCTTTCCGCTGCTGGCGGCTGTCATCGGCATTTGGAAGCGCTGGGACTGCCCCTGGGTGCGGTATTTGGCTGGACTGGCCGGCGTCGCGTTCCTGTATGCGCTCGGCCAGTTCTCTGCCGTCTACGGACTCCTGCGAACCCTGATCCCCTACCTCTGGATGGCGCGCGAAGCGAGCCGGTTCCTGTTTCTGGCGGACTTCGCGTTCGTGATCCTGGCCGCCTTTGGAGTCGAGGCTCTTCTCTACGGGCCGGCGGATGAGTCCGCCTGGCGGCCGCTGACCCGGGTCCTCACCTGGATTGTCATAGCCGGCGCCGTAGCCCAAACGATACCGGCTCTGTACGAGCACCCCGGGATCAACGCGTGGAATTCGCTGTCCATCCTGCTGATCTTCGCCTCTTACGGCTTGTACCGGTACGTGATCCGCGGGCGCTCCGGCCCAGCGGCCCGTTTCTTCATCGTGGCGCTGGTTCTGTTCGACCTCACCAGCTTCGACTGGACCGCCACAAACAAAGGCGACGCGGCGCGTAACGGCTCGGACGCCTGGGAAAAGGCGGTGAGCACCCGCGGCGCGGTCAACTTTCTGAAATCCAGGCCGGGCCGTTTTCGCGTGCAGATCCCCGGCAATGACCCGCCGCCGATCGGCGACCTGTTTCAGGTTCCTACGGTGAGCGGCGCCATGCGCGCCACGCTTCTTGAGAACTATCTCGCGTTCCGGTCTCACGAAGACATGTTGAACACGCGCTATCTCTTGAAACCCGCCTCGGCGTCCGAGCCCGGTGAGTTGTATCACGACTCCAGGTGGAAAGTGTACGCAAGCCCCAACACCTATCCCGCCGCCTGGGTGGTTCATCAAGCCATCGTCGAACGGTCTCCCCAACGTCTGCTGCGGCGGCTGGATTCGCCCGAGATCGACTTACACCGGCAGGCGCTGCTGAGGGCGCCGCTGGAGTCCCCGCTGGAGCCGCGCGTCGAGGGCGCTGCCGAGGAGGTCAAGTTCCCGGCCGGGGGGCGGAACCGTATCGAGCTGACCGCCCGCGCTCAAAGCCGCGGGCTGCTCGTGCTCAGCGAGGTGTACTATCCGGGCTGGCGAGCAACAGTCGACGGGGAGCCCGCGCGAATCTACGAAGTGGACGGCGCTCTGCGCGGGGTGGTGGTCCCGCGCGGCGAGAGCCGGGTGGTGTTTCGGTATTCACCATGGTCCTTCCGGATCGGCGCGTTGCTGAGCTTGGCAGCGTTTCTTGGCGCCTTGCTCGCGGTTCTGCTTGCCTGGCGCAAGAGTCGATTGATAGCCCGCAGCGAGGCCGCCGCGCATCCCGGAGACTGACGGCTGATGACCGGCCGCTGATGGCTTACTTCAGATCCACTTCCCTCGCCGCCGGGAGGTATTCCTGCGAGGACGCGACGATGAAGTTCGGCCGCTGCCGCGCGTTCTGCAAACCGAGCCACATATACTGCCCGATGATGCCCAGGGCCAGACAGGTCAGCGCGCCGAAGAAGACGATCGTGAGTACGATGGGCGTGTAGCCCGGCACGGAAATGGCGCCCCGCAGTTTCGCGATGAGCAGCACGGCGCCGAACAGCACCGAAAAGCCCAGGCCGGCGATCCCGGTATAGAGCAGAAGCTGGATGGGCAGATCGGTGAAGCTGAAGATGCTGTCCAGGCAGTAGTGAAGCTTCTTGGCCAGGCTCCAGGCGCTCTTGCCTTCGAGGCGCGGCTGCCGGTGGTAGCCGATGAACTGGCGGCGAAAACCCAGCCAGAACAGCAGCGCCAGCAGGTTGGTGTTGACCTCGCGGAACTCGAGCAGCCGATCCCGCACCTGGCGCGTGCAACTGAAGATATCGACACCCCCGCGCGGCATCTCTTTTACGACAAACGTGCGGTAGATCCACCAGAACAGTTCCGAAAAGAGCTGCGAGAGCCCTGGATCGGAACGCCCGAGGCGATAGCCGAACACGATGTCCGCCCGCCCGCTGCAAAGGCACTCCAGGGACTGAAGCGTCAGCTCGGGCGGCTCCTGGAGGTCCGCCGCCATCACGGTGAAGTAGTCGCCGGTCGCGGCCTGAAGCCCCGCGGCGATGGCGGCAAACGAGCCGAAGTTCCGGCTCAGCACCAGCAGGCGCGAGCGCAGCGGAAGAACGGGCAGCCGCTGCTTGAGAATCTCCTCGCACCGGTCCGGGCTGCCGTCGATGACGAGGACCACTTCCATCGGCTCGGGCGACTTGCCGCTCAGGTCAACCAGGGCCGGCAGCAGCCGGTCGAGATTGGCTTCGTTCTTGTAGACGGGGACGATGAGCGATACCATTCAGCGCTCCCAATCGTTGCAGGCCGCGATGACCTGCTCGACTTCCCCATCGGTCAGGTAGGGGTGGATCGGCAGGCTCACCTCGGATTGGGCAATCCCGCGAGCCACAGGGCAGTCCCCGGCCATTTCGTGGGGGATCCCGCGCATCGCCGCCTGGTCCGGCATGAGAATAGGATAGTGCTCGCCGCCGGCGATCCCGCTGGCAGCCAGATGGCGCAGGAACTCGGGCTTGCGGCCGCCCGCCACCACAACGGGGAACAGGTGCCACACGGACTCCGAGCCCGGCGGAGCGCCAATCGGCCGCAGGGCCGGATTCCGGATGCCTTCCAGGTAGGCGCGCGCGATCTCGCGGCGGCGCGCGGTCCAGGACTCCAGCTTGGGCAGGTAGACCCTCCGCATGAGCGAGGCCTGGAGTTCGTCCAGCCGGCTGTTGTACCCCATCCTGTCGTGCCGGTACTTCGCGCTCTGCCCGTAGTCGCGCAGCGTTTGCGCCTCGCGGCAGAACGCCTCGCCGTCGGTCAGGATGGCTCCGCCATCGCCCATCGCCCCCAGGTTCTTGGTGGGATAGAAGCTGGTCGCGGCCATCTCTCCCACGGTGCCCGTGCGTTTCCCCTCGAATGAAGCCAGAACCGATTGCGCGCAATCCTCGACGATCCGGCAGCCAAACTCCTCGCGCAGCGACGCGAGCTCGCGCAGATTCACGGAATGTCCGTAGAGGTGAACGGGCACCAGAAAGCGGATGTCGCGCCGGCTGCGCAGGAGGTCGCGGCAGCGGGCCAAATCCAGCAGGCCGGTCTCATCGGTGTCGGCGAAGACCGGAATCGCGCCGATCTTGACGATGGCCAGCGCCGTGGCGAAGGCGGACAGCGGAGTCGTGAGGACCTTGTCGCCCGGTCCGCAGCCCAGCACACGCAGCGCGATCTCGATCGCGTCCAGACCGCTGGCGACGCCCACGGCATGCCGCAGGCCCCACGCGCCCGCCAGCGCGGTCTCGAAGCGCCGCACTTCCTCGCCCAGAATGTACCAGCCCGACTCGCCGACCGCGGCGAATGCAGCCAGGGCGTCGTCCTTGGTGTCCTGCCACTGGCGTTTGAAGTCGTTCAGGAGGATCATCGGGCGCTCTCGGGTTCCGGCGTCTTGCCGCACAGGGCCTGGAACTCGGCGTAATCCCGGATGTAGTCCGCGGCGTCGTAATAGCCGGAGGCGAGCACCAGCAGGACGGCGTCGGCCGAGTGTTTGTACTGCACTCCCCAGACCATGGGGGGAAGGTAGACCGCGGTAGCCGGGCTATCGAGGACGAACTCCTCGCGGTTGGCTCCGTCGTCGGCCACGACCACGCAGCGGCCATGGACGCAGACCAGGAACTGGTGCTGGGTCCGGTGGGCGTGCTCGCCGCGGATGCGTTCGCTCGATACTCCGAACACCAGGAAGTAGCGTTGGACCGCGAACGGAACGTGCCGTTCGATCTCGCCGAAGGACAACTGCCCGCGCAGGTCGTCGACCAAAGGCAGGCGGTGCATGGTGACGCCCCGGACGGTGGTCGGGTAGGCGCCCACCTCCCGAACCAGTTGCCCGGCCGCGGCCGGCAGAGGCTTGACGCCGGCGTACCCGACGATGCGCGCGGGATTGCCGACCAGGATGGCGTTGGGAGGCGCGTCGTGAGTCAGAACCGCGCCCGCCCCGATCATCGCCCGCGCGCCGATCGTGCGGCCGGGCAGAATGGTCGCGTTGGCGCCGATCGAGGCGCCGCTCTTCACAGTGGTGCGCAGAAACCGGTCCGGCCTCTGACGGCTGCGCGGAAACCCGTCGTTCGTAAATGTGGCGTTCGGGCCGATGAAAACGTCGTCCTCGATCGTCACCCCGTCCCAGAGCTGCACGCCGCATTTGACGGTAACGCGGTCGCCGATGACGACATCGTTCTCGACGAACACGTGATCGCAGATGTTGCAGTCCTTTCCCACGCGGGCGCCCGGCAGAATGTGGCTGAACGCCCAGACCCGGGTGCCCTCGCCGATGGCCTCGGTCTCCACGATCGCTGCTTCATGCTTGAAATAGGACATCGAGTTCCTTGCCGCTCGGGCGGACGTGCGCCATTGTAACCCAGACCGTCACTCAGCGGCCGGACCGCTACTTGGCAACCAGGCCGATGCTGCTCGCAACGACCCCTAATTCCCGGCTGTCGATCTCGCCTGCGGGGAAGTACTTGTCCGTGTTGAGCGCGACCTTCACGGGACCTCCTGCCGCAAAGGCTGCCGGGGGCACGTCGCGGACGAAAGCGCAATGGCAGGCCTCCGAATACGTCTGCGGCGGGAGATCCACACTCCCGACCGAGGCGCTGATCGTCACCGGTTTCTTGCGTGCCATGAGCCCTTCGGTCAGGTCAAACCGGAACTGCAGAGTCGCACCCTTCTGCGCCGCGCCTGCCGGCGGCATCAGCATCACGGCGAAATCGCGTTTAGTCCAACGCCAAGCGTTGTTCTCGACGGTCCAAAAGCCGCTCACAATCTGCTGGCGCGCGCGGGGCTCCCCGACGTTAATCACGCTCTGCATCGGACCGCCCTCGTCCGAGTCCGCGCCGCCGCCCGTGCTCTTACAGGAGGATCCGGTGGCCAGCAGCCCCGCCACGGCTGCCAGCAACATGTACTGGGTCTTGAATGTTCGCATAATATTGCCTCTGGCCAGGCCGGTATCGGAGCGACGCTCCTGGCTCGCACCGTTTGGTCTGGAATCAAACAATTGTAAAGCCCGGCGTTTAACCCGGTCAACCGCGCCGCCACGGTCGCCCGCAACCATCGCTCAATTGAAAGCGGGGTCCGGGCGGGAGGCGGAGGGAGCCGCCCGGCGTCTTAACCGGGCATCCAGCGCCAGAAGCAGCGCGCCCAAGGCCGCGAAGAGGCTCACGTCCCAGATCGCGTTAAAAATGAACAGATGGCGCGTGACGTCGAGGCAGTCGGTCATGGCGCTCATGCCGAACTCGATCGCTCCCATCAGTCCCAGCACGACTCCGGCGGCGGGAAACCGGCGAGCGACGATCGTGACGGCAATCCCAAAGAGGAGAGGATAGAGCCACAGGAAACGCCCCAGCGCTATGCGCTTGGCGGCGCTCCATGCCGAGAACGCGGAGCTTTGGGCGCCCGGGGCGTGACCTGCCGACTTGTCGTAGCTGCCAAACGGCGGACGCTGCAACGCCCCTTCCTCCGCCGCCAGCCCCGCCATGCGCCAGGCGTGCCTCGGATGGGTGATGTAGAAGAGGGCCAGGCGGGGGAGCGAGGTCCTATGCATGAACTCCCGGACGAAGAACTCGTCGACCATCGGCGAGTCGGGCGAGTACGAGTGCATGTCCTTCCAGCGCAGGTAGGAGTCGTCCAAGCCCAGGCTCGCCAGCTCGGCCGAAGGATCTTCCGCGGTCGGCAAGAGCCCCTTGAAAATCATGTTGAACAAAGGAGTGCCGGCATAGCCGGGAGGGGTGGCCTCGAGGAACGAATACGCAGCGCTTCCCGCAATCAGTGCGACGGCGACAAGACTCGATGCCAGCGCCCGGCGCGGCCACATCGCGCGGGCCTTCCATAGGACGAACAGCGCCAAGGGAACGGCCAGGAACGCATGCTGGGCCTTCGAGACCACCATCAGCGCGATGAAAAGCACTCCCAGCCACGCGTCGGCCGGTCCGTGTCGCTCCGGCCGCACCGCGCGCACAAGAAACACCAGGGTCAGCATCAGAAACACGAATGCCGCGGTGTCCATGTAGAACGAGTTGTAGTGACTCGTGTTCATCGCGTCGCAGAAGAACAGGATTGCCAGCGCCAGAACGGCGACCCGGAGGGCCGGCCCCAGCGCTCCGGTCAGAGGCACAAAGAACGCGAAAGCCAGGAGAAACAGAGACGCGTGGAGAACTCCCATGCAGCGGATGTCGAACATCCCATCGCGGGAGACCAGGCGGTTGAACCCCACGGCCCCCTCCACCAACAGCAGCTCCAGGGAGTGGTAGCCGCTCCGCCAAGGGCTTCCCGCGAACTCGTAGCGCAGGTGGACATAGGGGAATCCCCCGGGCTCCGACGGATCGTAGGGAGCGCGCATGCCGAGTTGCCGGATGATCTTGTCGAAGTCGCCATTGTCGGCGATACCGATGGGCGGCGGCACGAGGACCTGAAAGACAACAATCCCCACCGCGGCCGCCAGCGCGATCCAGCCAATCTTCCCAAAAGCCATCGCTCCATTATCCACTGCTCGACTCGGTTCCCGTGGCCGCCAACCGGTCCAGAGGGGCCAGGGCCAACGCCGCGGTGCACACCGCCCCGAACAGAGTCACATCCCAGATCGTATTGAAGAGGAACAGGTGCCGCGTGACCTCATTGGCGTCCGTCATGGCGCCCAGGGCGAACTCCAGGAACGCCATCAGGCACAGCGCCACGCCCCCGGACGGGAACTTCCACGCAATCACGCCGACCGCGATCGCGAAGAGCAGAGGATAGGCCCACAAAAAACTCCCCAGGAGTTTGCGTCTGGCGCTGCTCCAGATCGAAAAGGCGGAGCTTTGAGCGAATGCCGGCCGTCCCGCCGACTGGTCGTAGTTGCCGATGCCGGACGGACGCCCGAGGGCCGCTTCGCCAAGGGCCGATTCCGCCACGCTCCAGGCGCGATCCGGATGCGTGACGTAGAACCGGCACAAGCGCAGGAAAGAAGTTCTGGCCAGAAACGACTGCACCCAGCGGCGGTCCCGCATGGGCGAGACATCCATGTAGGCGTCCATTTCGGCGTATTGCAGGTACGATCGGTCCAGTCCCAGGCTGGCCAGTTCGGCCGCGGGGTCCTTCGCCGTCGGCAGCAGCCTCGCGAAGATCATGTTGAACAGGCACGGGCCGGTGTAGCCCGGCGGGCTGCCCGCGGCTAGCCCAAACGCACCGCCGCCCGCCACGGCGGCAGCGGCCAGGGCGCTCGCCAGAAGAGCCCGCCGCGGCCACAGGGCGTGCCGCTCCCAGATGAGGAAGACGGCCAGCGGGACGGCCAGGAGGGCATGCTGCGACTTCGACGTCACCAGCAGCAGGCAGCAGACCAGGGCCAGGATTGTGTCCACCGGCCGCCGCCGCACCACCGCGCGCGCCAGAGTCACCAGGGAGAGCATCAGGAACACGAACGCGCCGGCATCCAGATAGAACGAGTTGTAGTGCGCCGAGAATGTCACGTCGCAGAAAATGAGTACGGCCAACGCCGGCAACGCCGTCCGAAGCCCGGCCCGCAGGGCGCCGAGCAAATCGATCAGAAGCGCCAGGGCCAGGAGAAACACCGCCGCATGAACGACGCCCATGAGGCGGAGGTTGAAAACGCCGGGCGGGGAGATCGCGCGGTTCAGCAACATGGCCAGCCGGATCAGCAGCGTCTCGGAGGAGTGAAAACCGGTGTCGATGTGGCTGTCGGCCCTGATATCGTACTCGAGATTGATGTAGCGGAACGCCGAGTCGCGCAGGTCCGCCACGGGAGGGTAGAGGTTGAACCTCCCTGTGATCTTGGCGAAGTCGCCATTATCGGCGAGGCCGATGGCGGGCGGCACGAGGATCTGAAAGGCGAGAATCGCCGCGGCGGCCGCGAGCGCACTCCAGCCGATTCGTTCCCGAAATTTGGGCCGGCGGATCACAGGGTAGCCGAGCCGGGGCTCGTCTTCAAGGCGGGCGTCCTTGGGACGCCAGACTCGAATTATAGCCGGAGCGCATGGCCCGCCGTAATCCTAAGGCGCGAAGTACCCGTTGATGTCCAGGATCACCTGCGTGCGGTTGCTCACGTACACGCTGATCGCGCCGCTCGTCCCCGCCGGCACGATGGCCGCGTTCGCCACCACGCTGCCGTCCCACGAGTTCAGCGTCGAGGCCACCGGCGCCGCCGCCCCCGCCGGCCACGCCGTCAGGTAGCCCAGATAGCCGTCCGGCACCACCGTTACGTTCAGCGAATACGCCGCCGCCGTCCCCGGGATCCCGCAGGCGCTCGACGGAATCGGGAACGTACGCGTCGTCGTGGCCTCCATCTCCGGGCCGCCGAACGAGCCCGTGGCGATTTCGCGTGTCCGCCACCCGGCACGGCGTCACCGGATAGAACGACAGCGCGCCCGCACTCCCCGGCGCCGCAAAGTACCCGTTGGTGTCCAGAATCACGTCCGTCGGGTTCGACACGTACACCGAGATCGCTCCGCTGGTCCCCGCAGGCACCAGCGCCGCGTTGGCCACCACCTTGCCCGTCCACGAGTTCAGCGTCGAGGCCACCGGTGCGGCCTGCCCTGCCGGCCACGTCGTCAGATACCCCAGGTAGCCCTTCGGCACCACCGTGAAGTTCAGCGAGTAGGCGCTCGCCCCCGCCGGCATGCCGCACCCGCTCGCAGGAACCGCGAAGTCCCGGCTCTGTTCCGCCGTCATGGTCGGCCCGCCGAACGGCCCCGCGGCGCCCCGCGTGTCCGCCACCCGGCAGGGAGTGGCCGGATAGAACGAGTACTCGTTCGCGCCGTTACCCGCATCGAAGTAGCCGTTGATGTCCACGATCACATCCGTGGGGTTGGTTACGTAAATACTGATGGCCCCTCCCGAACCCGCCGGCACGATCGCCGCATTCGCCACGGTAATCCCGCCCCATGAGTTCAGAGTCGAGACCTGCGCCTGCGTCTGCCCCGTCGGCCACAGGGACAGGTAGGCCAGCGGGCCTTGCGGCACCACGGTCACGTTCAACGAGTAGGCCTGCGCCGTCGGAGGAATCCCGCAGCCGCTCTGCGGCACCGCAAACGAGCGCGTGGAGGCGGCTGTCATTGCCGGCCCGCCGAACGGCCCCGCCGCGGTCCGCGTGTCCACCACGCGGCACGGCGTCACCGGCACGAAGCGGAGACCCACCACCGGCGCGGTGGCGAAGGTGGCGCCCACCGTGTGCGCGGCGGTCATCGTCACGGACTGCGGGTTGGTGCTGCCGCTCAGGTCGCCGTTCCAGCTTGTGAACGCGTAGCCGAAGGTCGGCAGCGCGGTGAGCTGCACGCTGGCGCCGGTGTTGTAGTAGCCATCGGAGGAGGTTGGGTTCGGCGTGACGATCCCGCCGATGCTGGGCTGAACCGTCAGCAGATACTGCGCGTTGAAGTTGGCGGTATAAGTGGTAGCCCCCGAAGGCGCGATGATGGTGTGCGTCGCGGCCCCGCCGTCGCTCCAGTTGGCGAAGACGTACCGCAAGCCGCCGCCTTCCGCCTGCGGCGAAACCACCGAAATGCTGTGGCTGCCGTCCGCCAGCCAGTTGAAAGTCTGCTGCGCGGTGTAAGTGGCGCCGTCCGCCACGAACGACAGGCCGGCCGGGTTGGTTTTGACCGTGATGCTCACCGGAGTCGCCGGGTTGAACTTCGCCAGGAAGCCGTCGGTCCCGCCGCCCGGGCCGACCGGGAAGACTCCGGTAGTCGTGGGGAAATCGGAGGAGGTCGTCTGGCCGGCGACGTACGCGGCTCCCTGCGGGTCCAGGGCGACGCCATAGGCCGTGTCCGTGCCGCTGCCCCCGAGTAAGGTGGCGTACGTGATCGCTCCAGCAGGGCTGAGCTTGGCGGCAAAGGCGTCCGACTGCGCTGCGCTTGCCAAATAGACAGTGGACGGGGCGGTCGCGCTGGCGGCCAAAACACGCGGCATGGCGCTCACGGCGACAGGCGGACTCCAGTTCGAGCCGCCATTGCTACTGCTGTAGACCAACCCGCCGACAGTCGCGGCGTACACGTTCAGAGGATTGGCCGGATGGAACAGAATCGAGAGGACCGGCCCGGACAGACTGGCCATGAGGTTCCACGAACCCGCTCCTACCTTCTTGTAGATACTGCCGTTGGCAGTGCCCGCCAATACCGTCGCCTGGTCGGTTGGGTGCGCAGCGATGGCCGTTACCGCGCTTCCGAACGCGGCTCCGGTGTCGGGCCAAGGCCAGTCGTCTCCGCTGCAGGCGGTCTTCTTGTAGACCGAGCCGGAGGAGTTGCCAAGGTATGCCGTGCAGATGTTCGCCGGATCGGCCGCGAGGACCGCTCCCGTCAGCGCGGTAGCGCCTATCCAGTCCGAACTGTTGCAGCAACCCGTAACCCGCAACAGCGTCCCCGAACCGGCGGCCCAGACCACCGCCGGGTTCCTCCCGGCAATGACCAGCGAACTCAGACCGGAGAGGCCGCTAGGGCCCCCGAGAAACGGCCATGACCCGCCACAGTTCGAGCTGGAATAGATGTAACTGCCGTTATTGAGGGCGTACAACGAACATGGGTTAGCGGGATCGATCGCGAGGGCCCAGATGCTGTTAAGGCCGGAATAGTTCCATGTACCCCCGCCGTCCGTGCTCTTGTACACGCCCGCGTCGGTACCCGCATAGACCTGAAGAGCGTTTGTGGGGTCGACAACCAGCGCGGCGCTGTTATGATGGAGCCCGAGAGAGGTCCAACCCGCCCCACCGGTGTTGCTCGAACACACCCCCGATGCCGCCGCCCGGCCCGCTCTGAAAAGCGTCCGCAGTGACCGGAAAGTCGAGGGAAGAGGTGCCCCCCGTAACCCATGCCACACCAGTGGGACTGACCGCGATGGACTTGCCGTCGTCGTCCCCGCCCCCTCCCAGATAAGTGGAGTACAAGTAGGCCGTCCCGGTGGAGTTGTAGGCCGTGACGAATGCATCCCAGGCGCTGGCCCGAGTCGCCTGCGCCGCATTTACCGTGGGAAAGTTCGCTGACGACGTTTGCCCGCTAACGTAGCAATTGCCGGAGGAATCCATGGCGACGCCCTCCGCCGTGTCGGACGAACTGCCGCCCAGATACGTCGAGAACACCAGCGCATTCCCCGCGGGCGTGAGTTTCGCGACAAAAGCGTCGCCGTTCCCCCCCGAGGTCGGCTGCATCGCGTTGAGCACGGGAAAATTCGTGGAGTTGGTTTGGCCGGCAACACAGGCGCTGCCCAAGCCATCAACGGCAATCCCATAGGCGTAGTCGCCCTGACTCCCCCCCAAGTAAGTGGAGTATACGATCGCACCGGAGGAACTGAACTTGGCGACCCAGGCTTCGTCCCCGCCGGCCGCTACGGGCTGCAGAGCATTCACGGCGGGCACGTTATAAACGCGGGTCCACCCGGCAGCGTAGGCGTTCCCCGATCCGTCCACCGCGATCGCGTTGCCATACAGTCCAATTGGAACCGCGACCAGCACGCCGTTGCCCGACGCGTTCAGCTTGGCCACATAGCCGACGAAGAAGTTCGAAGTGCCCGTCCAGGGGAAGTCCGACGACCCGGTGTACCCCGTGAACCATGCGTTGCCCCACCCGTCCACCGCGATCCCATATCCGTAATCATCGCGGCTGCCGCCGATGTAAGTGGAGTACACGATCGCGGTCCCGGCGGCGTTCACCTTGGTGATGAACACGTCCAGTCCGACGCCCTTCGTCGCCTGCTTCGGGTTCACCGTCGGGAAATCGGTCGAGCTCGTGCTCCCCACCACGTAAGCGTTGCCGCTCGAATCCACCGCGACTCCCTGAGGGGTATCGGCGCTGCTTCCCCCAAAGCGGCCCGAGTACACCAGAACGGGATCGATCACCAGCGGCTGCCGCCGGTCATAGGCGCCCAACTGGAATCCCACCTCGCCGCGAGCGTCGAGCCGGTACGCGCACTCGACCGCCCGCCGTTCTCCGCCCATCTCCTGGTAGGCCACCGGCCGGTGCTGCCGCAGCTCGCCCTCCACAAGGGACAGAACCAGGTTGCCGTCCGCATCCGGCGCTATGCCCTTCTGCCCGCGAAACGCCAGCCGGATCTTGCCTGGGTCGGCGCCCGGCGCGACCACGAAATCGCTCTCCAGGTGCCGCTGGTTGCCGTGATACACCAGATCGATGCCGCTGTAGACCCGCTCGAAACGCACCCGGCCGTACGTCGGTATGTCGGTCCGCCAACGGCTGCGATCGCCCAACAGGTTGCTGCGCCCTGGCAAGGGATCGAGACCGGAGGCCCCGCGCGATCGCGCACCCAACAGCCGCATTTCCAGCACGCCTTGCGGCAGCCGCATCACGGCTCCCGAATCGGTGAAGAGGACCGTGGCAGCCTGGCTGTGGGTCACGAAGCGAACCTGCGGAGCCGCCTGGCCACGGTTCGGCTCGAAAGACAAGGGAAGAGCTGCGAGTTTCGGACTCGTTGCAGCGACAGGGTTCGATGCGGCCCACGCGCCACAGACAGAGAGGTACACGCCAACCAACAGGAGCCTGAGCGTTGTCATGATTTTGAAATATTACTATCGTCGGATTCCGCTTGTCAATTGGAGAGCTTAAACTCCTGAGGGCTGAAATAGCCGCCGTGAGGCAGCGCCCTACGGCGCGTCGCGCCTCCGCTCCCCGCCGGCACGATGGCCGCGTTCGCCGCCACGCTGCCGTCCCACGAGTTCGGCGTCGAGGCCACCGGCGCCGGCGCTCCCGCCGGCCGCGCCGTCAGGTAGGGCGCCACCGTCACGTTCGGATCGAAGTTCAACGCACCCGCGCTCCGCGGCGCGTCCCCCACCCTAAAGCCGCTAGAATGGACTCTATGCAAGTCGCTCAGGCCGGGCAGCACAAGTTCATTCTGCTCGAGCTCGATCCCGAGATCCTCACCAACGTTGCCAGGCAGGCCGGCTTCGATTCCAAGCTCGAGGACGGCAGCCGCACGGTTTCGCTCGAACTGAGCGTTAGCGGCCGCCAGTCGCCTCTGCTGCTATTCGACGCCGCCGACCCCGGCAACCTGGGCTGGTTCTCGCGCTGCCAGTTCTATGTGGACGGCCAGACCGGCCAGATCCTCCAGACCCCCATGATCCTGGCCAACCACCGCGACCGCGCCGGCCGCCCGCTGCCCGATTCGATCCTGATCCAGTTCACCAAAGAGCTGCCCGTCAGCTTCCGGCTGCCCGGCAAGAACCCCGTCACCGAGCAGACCGTCTACGCGGTGTTCCTGAGCTTCCTCAACGCCCTGCTCCAGACTGGCGTCGGCGTCTGCGGCGGCCCCGTCATCAAGCCCCTCGCCGGCCGCACCGAGGCCCCCGGGCCGAAGAACTGAGCGCCGGAATCACTTGCCCGGCGCCTGCTTCAGCGCTCCCAGCCTTCGCTGCGTAAGCGCATAGCTCGTCAGCCGGATGATGGCTTCGTTCTTGGGAGGCGCCACCCTCGCGTACATCGCCTTGGCGGCATCCGGCAGTCCATACTGCTCCGCGATTCGCCCGAAAACGTACCAGTCGTCGTCGTTGGGCTCTTCGGACCCGGCAAACTCCATCCGTTGCAGCAGGGTCGCCCGCGCTTCGTTCGGCTTACCCTCTTCGGCTTGGATCGCCGCGAGCGTATGAAGAATGTGATGCTCCGTGCCGTTCGAGAGCAGCATCGCCTTCTCGATCGCCGCATCGGTCGCCTTGGTGACGGAACCAGCCAGCAGGTCGCTCCAGGCGAGGCCGTTGTAGTCCTGTGCTTCAGCCTCTCCGCTCTCCGCGAGCTTCGTCGTTATCGCCCTGGCCCGGTCGTTCGCACCCAGGCAGGACATGGCATGCGCCGCGGCGCGGAGCGCGGCGGCACTGGTCTTGAAACGGTCGCTGTTCTCTCCAATGAGCCGCTCGGTTCTGGCGAGGTCTCCCGTGTGCCAGGTGCTCTCAACCGCCATCCCGAAGGCCATCTCAGAATCCGGCACTTCGGTCAGCAGGTTGGTGGCGACCTCCACGGCTTTCGCGTAGTCCTTCGCGTCCACCCAGGCGCCGGCCAGGGCGAAGGCGAATGCGTGCTTTTCCTCGGCCTGCCGGGCGTTCTGAACGGCCTCCTGGAGCAGGGGAACCGGTTGCGGTCCACCCGACCCCGAGAGCAGGACAGCCGCGGCACTCCGGATCTCCGCGTTCCCGCCTTTCTGCCCTTTGCTCCAGACATGAGGGAACATCGGACGTGAGAGAGGGTCTTGGACCGGTCCGGGTTCCAGGTCGTCGCGAACCCAGTCCAGCCACTTGCGGGCCGCCTCGAGCTGGCCCGCTTTCTCCAGCGCGAGCACCAGACGCGCCACCCCGTCCCAGGAGCCGAACGCGGCCAGCAGGAGGTACCGCCCTTCTTCGCGCACAACATAGAACACCTTGTTCCCGGTGCCCGGAAGCGTTGTGCGCAGCTTGTACCCGAGCTCATCGTTGCCATCGACCGAGAACTGCATCATGGAAACAGAGAGATCGATGGCGGTGTCGAGGTCCAGCCCGGCCTGCTTCAGGTTCGCGCGCCCGAGACCCAGCGCGCGTTCCGCATCCCGAGGCTCTTCGGGTTCGAGGAAGGCCACAGCGTGCCGGCTGAACAGCGTTTTCCTGTGTGGATCCTTCCCGTCGCTCCAGTCGCGCATGGCCAGATAGAACCGCTTCACGGCATCTTCCGGCTTGTCCTCGCGCAGGAACAGGTCCTCGGCGCGCCGGGTGCGGCGCACCACCTCGGCATAGTTCCTCAGCGCAGCGGGGTTGGGCGCCTGGGCGGCGCCGGCAGCGAGCAGGTCCCCGGCGGCCTCATAGCGGCGCACCGCCAATAAGTTCCGCCCCGCTGCCAGCAAGGCCTTCTGTTGCTGTTCCACGCCCGGTATCTCCTGGCCCGCCGCTTCGATCGCGACGGCCGGCCCCTCCAGAACCGCCACCGCCCCCAGCTTTAAGCCCCGGTTCGCTTCCGAGTCCGGTTGTTTCCGCAGATACTCCCGCAGTTCCTTCATCTGCCCGGCGCGGAACAGCGCAACGGCCAGGTTGTTCGGGATGCCCAGCCCCGCCAGCTTCTCCTCGACTTTCCGGTACTCGGCGATCGCCTCGAGCATCTGCGCGCCCGCCGCGTATCTTCGGCCGGCCTCGTCGTGTTCGAGAACGATCGCCAGGTTGGCCCGAATCTCGCTGTCGGCGGGGTCTAGTTCCAGCGCTTTCCGGTATGCCGCGACGGTGCCGGCGCGATCGTAGCCCTTCCTCAAGTTGCGGCCTACCAGGTCGTGCCTGAGGACCACCGCCAGGTTCGCGTACGCTTTCGCCGACCTCGGATCGAGCTCCGTTCCCCGCCGCGCCTCTGCGCGCGCGGCCTCGCCCGCGCCCGCCACCAGCAGCGCCCTGGCTACCTGATAGCAGTGCAGAGCTTCGTTCGGGTGCTGTTTTTCCAGATCGCGGAACGCCACCAGGGCTTCCTTCACCTTGCCCGAGGCGAGCAGGGTTTCGCCGACCTGGTCGAAGTGCACCATCGGCAAGTCCCTCTTCTCGAGGGCGAGGAGCGCATCCCGCAACGCCAGGCCTTCCGCCGCCCCAAAACGCCGCTTGGGTAAGTCGAATTTCACCGTTCCGGTCACGACCCCGTCGGGCTCCGTCTGGAACTTCATCGAAAGTGACGCCGGTCCGAACTTCTCGTCCGACGGCTCCGGCAACTGGCGGGTGCGGAAGCCGGGCGGCGGGACGATGCGGTACCGCCACTCCGAGACGAAAGCTTCCGGAACGACGAAGTCCTCGCTGCGCTTGGCCTGCGGTCCCTTCTCTTTCTCCTTACCCGTGTCCTTGGGTTCCGTTCGGAAGAACTCGGGCAAACGAACCACGGCCTGTGCCAGTCGGATTGCGACCGCGGCTTCCGCCTGCGCTGTGCTGCCGCGCTTCGCGTCCTGGAATTCCAGGCGGAGCTCGAACGGCTTGGTCAGGTCGTCCGGGTCGGAGTGGCTGGCCGCGCTGACGGCCGGAGCCGCATAGGTCCAGTCGCCGTAGTCTTTCAGGTCCTCTTGCACCTTCTTCGGCTCCACCTGGCCCCACCGCTCCCGGTAGTCGCGGTCCACGGTGCCCCACGCTTCCATAGTCTCGACAACCTTCGCCGCACCGAGTTCGGAAAGGTAGAACTCCCGCGTCGCGACCAGCCGGTTCTCGGCCGACGTCGACTCCGGCGTACGGACCAGCGCTGTTGTCTTGTCGCTGGCGATCAGCGCCAGCCGCCCCTGGTTTGCGGGCGCCATCACCCCAAGCCGAAGATCGGGATCGGTGGGATCCAGCCACAGGCCGGGCGTGCCGGGCACATACACGATGGCGTGGTTGAACACGTTCAGTCCGGGCATGTCGGGCTCGATATCGCTGCCCGCGGATGAGCGCAGTAGCGCCACCTGCGCGTCAATCCCGGCGGCTCGCAACAGCGCCGCCACGAGCACGCTCTTGTCCTTGCAGTCGCCGTACTTGCGCTCCAGCACCTCGGCGGGCGATCGCGGCACGATCGAGGCCTCGCCAAACTCCACGCCGGTATAGCGAATTTCGGCGTTCACCTTGCCCAGGATCGCCCGGATCTTCTCCTCGCGGTCCAGTTTCCGTCCGAGCTTCGGCAGGTACGGCCGCGCGTCCCACCCTGCGATCTGCTTCTCGACCACCGCGGCGTAGCCGGAAGCAACTTCCCGCCATTCCCGTCCAGTGGTGAGCACAAGGTAGCGCCTCCGCGGTTGCTCCGGTGGCAGAAGCGGCGGTGGATCCTTGTCCGGCTCCAGCGGGCCCTGTTCAAACGCGTATTCCGTCCCCCCGTCGGCGGACTTGCCGGTGCTGGTCGAGAGGCCCGGCAGCAGCTTGACGACGTACCGCAACGGCACCCCCGGCGGGGCGGATGCGCTCACGCGCGTCCGCTCAACGGGCGCCGAACCGCCGAAGTCGAAGTAGTGCGTGCTGCCGGCCGGCGAGAGAGGCGCACTCTCGCGCGTGATGAGCTCTTCCTCGACGATCGAACCCTGCCCCATCGCCGGCAATGGCGCTTTCACCGTCCGTTCATCGCTCAGGACGTCCACCCCTTCCTCTGCCGGCGCGTCGGCGATGGTCTTCGGATCCAGTTCGCGGACATCGCCATCCGGCGTCAAGACACGAGCGCGGATCTCCGGGCGCAACTCATGCCAGGGAGCCCAGCCGCGCACGATCGTCGCCCAGCTCTCGGCCCCGTCCTTCGTCAGCGCCTTGAATATCGCGCGGTACCGAAAGGTGAGAGCGCCGTGCGCGTCGAACGAGAACCGGCCCTCTTCCAGAAGGAGGACCACCGCCGCTTCTTCTTTGACGTGCAGGTCCTTGAACGCCTCCCGTAACTGCTGAGGCGTGGCTGAGAACGGAGGCAGATTCGTGACGCTCTGGCCGTTGGCAGAGGCGAGGGCGAAGAGCGCCACTGCGAGCGCCCGTGCCGGACGAGTTCGAGACATGGAGCGTCTATGCTATCACGCTCACGCCGCCCCTACCGCCTGCTTCGCCTCCGCCACGACGCTCTCGACTTCTTCCTTGTACCGGCCCAGCAGCTCTGCGTTCGCCGCCTCGAAGCGCTCGACCAGGACCGGCTGCGTGTTCGACGCCCGCACCAGGCCCCAGCCTTGCGGGAACAGCACGCGCACGCCGTCGATATCCACCACCGGATGCGCGCGGCGCAAGCGATCCGTCACGCGCTTCACCACCTCGAACTTCAGCCCGTCCGCGCAGTCGATCCGTATCTCCGGGGTCGACACCATCTTCGGAAGCCCGGCGAGCTGCGCCGAGAGCGGCTGCCCCGATTTCGAGACGATCTCGATCAGCCGGCACGCCGCGTACAGCGCATCGTCGTAGCCGTAGTAGCGGTCGGCGAAAAACATGTGGCCGCTCATCTCGCCCGCCAGCTCGGCGTGGGCTCTCTTTCATCTTGGCCTTGATGAGCGAGTGCCCGGTCTTGTCACATGATCGCGTTCCCGCCCAGCCGCTCGATCTCGTCGTACATCAGTTGCGAGCACTTCACTTCGCCGATGAACGTCGCGCCCGGCTTGCGCTCCAGGATCTCGCGCGCGTAGATGGTCATCAACTGGTCGCCCCACAGGATGTTGCCCTGCTCGTCGACTGCGCCCAGCCGGTCCGCGTCCCCATCGAAGGCCACGCCCAGGTCCGCGCCCGTCCGCTTCACGGTCGCGATCAGCTCGGCGATGAACTGCGGCATGGTGGGGTCCGGGTGGTGGTTGGGGAAGCGGCCGTCCATCTCGAAAAACAGCTCCGTCGCCTCCACGTTCAGCTTCTCGAAGATGCGCTGAATGACCGGCCCCGCGGTGCCGTTGCCCGCATCGGCCACCACTCTCACTCTGCGCTCGAGCCGGAACTGCGACGCCACCTCGTCCACGTAAGCCGGCACGACATCCGCGGTCCGGAGCGAGCCCGCCCCGGAGGCGTAATCCCCGCGCTCGATGATCTCCCGAATGGCCTGGATCTCGGCGCCGTAGACGGTGCCCTCACCCGAGACCACCTTGAAGCCGTTGTACTCCGGCGGATTGTGGCTCCCGGTGATCATGACCGCGCCGGTGGCCTTCAGGTTGAACACCGAATAGTACAGGACTGGCGTGGGCACAACGCCGATATCCGTCACCTCGCAGCCGCTCGCCACCAGGCCCCGCGCCATCGCGCTCTTCAGGCGAGGCGAGCTCAGCCGCGTGTCGCACCCCAGCGTCACGTTCCGGCCCGAGCGCCGGCCGAGATAGGTCCCGATTGCGCGGCCCAGGCTCTCGATGTCCGCGTCCGGCAGTTCCCGATCGGCGATGCCGCGAATGTCGTACTCACGGAAGATGGTGGGAATGAGCATAAACCGCAATTTACCACGCGGGACACGCTTCAGCTTGTCCGCGCCCCGCTCACGAACCGATTCCCCCCGATAACAAACCGCAGCGGCCTTTCGGCCATCTCCGTGAACCCGATGCGCGCGGTGGCGGCGATCTCGAACGCAGGCTCGCATTGCAACCCGCGCACGGTGAGCGCGCCGCGCGTCACGTCCGCGCCGTAGTGCCGCCGCCTGACCTCGAGCGCCTGCGTCAGCTTGCCGGGACCGGAGGCCAGGTCCTCGACGCGCCGCGCCGCCGGCCGCCTCCGCCGCATGCTCTCGATCCCCATTAGCGGCTCGATGGCGCGGATCAAAACGCAGCCCGGCGTCCCATCCGCTTCGGCCACCAGGTTGAGGCACTCGTACATCCCGTAGATGAGGTAAACGTAGGCGTGGCCCGGCGGGCCGAAGATGACGCGCGTCCGCTCCGTGAGCCCGTGCGACGCGTGCGCCGCCGGGTCTTCGCGCCCCAGGTACGCCTCGGTCTCGACGATCCGCCCCGCCGCCCGCCCGTGAACCAGGATCTTCCCTAGCAGCCCGCGCGCGACCGCCTCGGTGTCGCGCGCGTAGAAGGAACGAGGCAGGATGCGGCTCTCCCGCAACAGCGCGCTCCACGTCGTTCGATCCGGCCACGTCATCGCAGCGCGTCCGTCTTCGTCACAGATTCACGCAGAGGACGGATTACCACGCCTGGATTCATCCTGCGTTTCAAGATTCAATCGGCGTACTCGGCGCTCCTGTGCGGCCAAAATTGGATTTTCCTCCCCAGCGCAATCGTGCCGGCTGGGCAGACCATGATGTCGCAGTCGCTGTCCGGACCGGATTCTCCCCTGGCGACGGAACCGAAGAGGTAGATGCGCTCCGGGTTATACGCCTCTACCAGGCGGCGCACCACTTCGCCCAAGACCGGATCGCTGACGGCTGACATGACTCGTCCCCATTCAGTTTGCCACAACCGCCGACGAGCGGACTTCCCTGGTCACGCTCTCCCGCAGAGAATCTTCCCCGTATTCTCAAGCTGGCTGCGCACCGTTTCTCATCTGAATCCGCTCACCTGCGTCGTCGACGCCCTGCCACCTTCATGCTGGCCCGCAGCACGAGCACCTCGGCCTCAGCCGAGACTATGGCGTGATCCTCCTGACCACGACCCTGCTGGTCGTCATCGCTTCCCGCTTGTATCCTCGTCTGGCGACCTAGGCCGGATCGATCCGCGGGCGCCCTATATCCCGGCGCACGGTCCCGACACTCTCCGGATCGCCGCTTGTGGTCCGCTATATGGCCGCATGGGCGTTCGGTACCGATCGGGCCGACTTCCCGGAAGGGGACTTCCGGCCCGTCGACCGGTCCTCCGATCGCATCGCCTGGGCCGGCCGCCCCTATTCTCCTTGCGTGCTGCAGCACCATTACGGGCTATTCTGGAGATAGCATTTGCCAATATTCATTCCAGATTCCGAACTGACAATGACCTTTGTTCGCGCCTCCGGCCCTGGCGGCCAGAACGTCAACAAAGTCTCCACCGCCGTCCAACTGCGCTTCGATGTCGGCCAATCTCGTTTGCTTAGCGACGACGTACGGCAGCGCCTCCTGGCGTTAGCCGGCAATCGCGCCACGCAGGAAGGTGTGTTGATCATCACGTCCCGCGCGCACCGTACGCAGGAGGCCAATCGAGCCGAGGCCCGGGCGAGACTGGACGAACTGATCGCCCGCGCTCAAGTCGTACCGAAGACCCGCCGCCCAAGCCGGCCCACGCTCGGCTCCAAGGTCCGTCGGCTCACGGCAAAATCGCAACGATCCGCCTCCAAGAAACTGCGCGGCCGGACGAAGGACGACTGAGCTGCCTCATCCTTCCTCGCAAAGCCTTTCTGAGACTGTCTGGAAGGCCGCCGCAGATGCCCGGTTCCGGGATTCGCACTATCCGGAAAACGGCCTCCGCAGATGACTCCTCGAGAATCCCAGAGTGCGTCGCAACAGGAGTGGATGACCGGCCCAGGGGAGTTGAGATCCACCGGCGGACCTTGCCCGCTCAACTGCCTATTTGTGCGTGATACGCCCAGAGATCGGGCCCCCCAGAACATGCACCTGAAGGCGCTCCACCAGCGCGGCTGCCTCTTGCTAGACTGCATGCCATGCCGTCCCGGATCGACAAGGTAACGCTCGACCACTCCGCCGGCCCTTTTCGCCGCGCGCTTCGCTATGCCTATTACGACTGGACTCGCGGGATGCCGAAGTCCAAACGCATCATCACATGGGCCGGGATTTTGATTCAGGGATATGCGGTCTACGCCCTTTGGGCGCGGTCGTTGGTGTGGCCTCTGATATGGCCGGAAGGGATACTTCTCTATCCCATTGTGTGGCTGCTTTGGGTCCTTGGCGCCGGGCTGATCAACGGGATGTTGACTTCGGAATTCGACCGTAAGACCCAACTCGAAGCCGACCAGATTGCGGCGCGACAGATCCAGCAGACGCTCCACCCACAGAAACTGGACGAGCTGAAGGGCTATGAGGTGGAAACGTTCTATAAGCCCTTCCGGGACGTGGGTGGCGACTACTTTGACGTGATCGGGCTTCCCCCTAACCGCACGCTCTTCGCAGTAGCGGATGTGTCCGGGAAAGGAATGCCGGCGGCGCTGCTGGCGGCAAACATACAGGCTCTCGTCAGGAGTATCGCGAATGTTGAAGCGGATCCCCTGGCGCTGGCGCGGCAGATCAACAAGCACCTGACCCGCTACACTCCGAGCAATCGCTTTGCGACGGCAGTGTTCATCCTGCTGAGCCGCGATTCGGGAGAACTGACCTATGTGAATGCCGGCCACAACGCCCCGATTGTGTTTGGCTCCGGATCAACCACATTGCTGGAAGCCACCGGCATGCCGCTGGGATTGTTCAGCAACGCGGAATATGAAGCACGTGCAAGCGTGATTCCTCGTGGCGGCGCGCTCCTCGTATTCACCGATGGATTGACTGACTCGATTCAGGGAGAGGATCCCGCAAACCGTTTGCGCGACGCTTTGGCTGACAGTTCGAGACTAACGATGTCTAACCTCAAATCCTTGGTGGACCCGACACTCAACGAGGACGACGTCACCATATTGCTGGTGCAACGTGCTGTAGATTCGGTTTCCAGCGGCGTGCTCGCCTAGGAACCGGCTTGTCGAGCCCCACGACACGATGACTCCCGGCCCGTCGGCAAACCGGAGGTTGGCGAGAAACGAATCCCCCGCTTGTGCCGTCGCTCAACTCCTCTTCCCCGGCGTGAACGGGACGCCGTCCTCGCGGCAGATCTCCTTGAGGGTGGGGCGTGCGCTCAAGGGGCCGCACGGCAATCCACCTCCGGGCATCACCCACTGGCCGGCCATCCGGAAGCGCCGCAGGCCCGGAAGCTTGTTGGGCAGCGGACGGAATCCGATGGCGGGCGTCAGCAGCCAGCCCTCCATGCTCCCCTTCCAGTTGCCGGTAAAGCGAAGGACCGTCGCCGGGCTGGAGACGTCGACGGTTTCGACGGCCGGCCGCAGGCCGGGAACGCGCCGCTCC
Source organism: Bryobacterales bacterium (assembly GCA_963710565.1). Classification (GTDB taxonomy): domain Bacteria; phylum Acidobacteriota; class Terriglobia; order Bryobacterales; family Bryobacteraceae; genus DASWZN01. The sequence goes on from CAVQAN010000008.1 coordinate 317,399, forward strand.
AGCCGCTCGATCACCGCCTCCGCCACGCGCTGTTTCCCGGCGCGGTACGCCGGCATATCGCTCTTACGCAGATCGTCCCAATACGAGTCGTTGTAAGTGGGCAGGAAGCACGTGACAGCGGTCTTGCCCGCCGGGGCGAAGGTCGGATCGAAGTGGAAAAAGCGCAGGGCGATCAGATCGACGGTGGTCTTGGGGTCGATTTCGAGCGGCGCGTCCAACAGGTAAGTCAGGAAGTGCGGCATGTGGCCGAGATCCATGCCCACACCGAGCGAGACCTGGAGGTAGGAGGGAAACAGAGCGTTCTTCTCGTACGCGGTCTTGAGTTGCGGACTGGTGTACGCGCCTCCCAGCATTTCGTTCAGCGTCGTATGCCCGTCCGCGGCGGAGATGACCCAATCTCCCCGCACCGTCTCCCCGCCGGCCAGTTGGACGCCCACCGCGGCGCCGTTCTCCACCAGAATGCGCTCGACTCGCGCGCCATAGCGGATGCTGCCGCCGAGCTCCTTCAGGCGCTTCTCGATCGGGCGGATGATCGCCTGCGCGCCGCCGATGGCATAGCCGGCGTTCCGCACGCTCATCCACGCCAGCGAAAAGACCACGGCGACGGCCGAGAGCTGCGCCAGTTCGCCCCGCCCGAAGTAGGCGCGGATCAGCGGGTCCTGAAATCGCGCGCCGTACTCCTCGCACGTCATCTTGGAGACGCGCCTCAATGTCGGGAAAATCGGCAGGTCGCGAAGCAGGATGCCGGCCTGGGCGGCCCAGCCCTGGCCGGGATAGGGCATTCGGAATCGCCCCAGCCGGCGCACGTCGCCGGCAAAGGCGCGGATCGCCTTGGCATCGGCTGGCGAGCGCGCGAGCAGCGTAGCTTCTAGCCGGTCTGGATCGGTGGGGATAGCGAGGCTTTCGCCGCTCTCGGTCTCGATGCGCGCTACCTCCTCGGGATCGACAAAGCGCAGCGCGGAGATGTCAAATAGCTCCTCCCAGTAGTCGCGCAAATCGGCGCCCGGCTTGGAGCCGACCAGCCAGTGCAGGCAGGTCTCGAAGGTGTACTCGCCCCGTCGCCAGCTCATCGCCAGGCCGCCGGGCAAGGTATTCATCTCCAGCACTTCGGCATGGTAGCCGCATCTGCGGGCGTACACGCCCGCGCAGAGGCCCGCGATGCCTCCGCCGATGATGAGGATCTTCTTCGCTTCGCTTGCCCTGGCTTCACTGGACATAGGCTGCGGCCTTTCTCGCCTCCTCGTGCCACGCGGGCTCTCGCCGCGGCTGGTCTCCGATGGACAGGCGCTATAACGGATCTCTTCTGAATAGCTACGCGCGCCAGACGCCGCGGGTTCCGCGGAGTTCACTCACCGAGCAGATCCCGCTGGAATTGCCGGCCCCAGCGGACGATAATGAGGAAGTGTGAAGACACCCCTGTGGGTTTATGCGGATACGTAGGTGTTCGGCGGCTGCTTCGATATAGAGTTCGACGCCGCCAGCCGCGCGAAGTGCGCGAAGCAGCGCGTCCGTCTTCGTCACAGATTCACGCAGAGGACAGATTACCACGCCTGGATTCCTCCTGCGTTTCGAGATTCAATCGGCGTTCATCTGCGTTCATCTGCGGCCAAGACTGGAGCTTCCTCCCCAGCGCTGCCGCCGGCTCACGGGCGCACGTCTAGCGGCAGACGGCTCCCGGCAGCGTCGCAGACTCCGCGGGCAGCAGCGAGCCCCTCGGACACTTCATCCCCCCGGGCTGAGAGGGCTCGCCGGGATACCAGGCGTACTCACTGAGCGGCACGGCCTGGTCGATGACCCCGCGCAAGGACGGATCGATGGACAGACACTGCTCGCCGATCTCCTCCAAGTTGTGGATCTTGACGAAAGTGCGGCCATTCCATGTGAGCAACCCCTTGAGCGCCTTTGCGGCCGCCTGCTGGCAGTGGAAGACCGCCTCATCGAACGAACAACGGCGGCGCAGGGGTCGTCAAGGCCTCGGCGGCGCGGAGAGATGTCGTAGTAGCTGTCCGGACCGGATTCTCCCCTGGCGACGGAACCGAAAGGGTAGATGCGCTCCGGGCTGTACGCCTCCACTAGCACAAGCTAGCGGACACAAACCACTGAAATCATGGCATTTAATGATATGGTATTGACCGCCGGTCAAGATGGTGTGATACTGCTCTTAGCAGCGGTTGGTGCGCCGGACGCAACTGTTACCCGGGCGAATCGCTGAGGACTGGCCGCTCACGTTGAGTGGGCGGCCTTTTTATTTGGCTTGACCCTATCTCCCTTGGGCATCACAGAGAAGAGTTCGGGTCTGGGATACCGGACAGAGCACTCCAGAACGATCCTGTCGTTGACGAAATTGCCATAGCGGTCAGCCCGTGGGACGGGATTCTCAAGTGCAGTCATTCTGGGCGATCCGATTAGGACTGACGCCGAATCCATGCCGCTCATTATTTGGTCGATAATGTCTTCGATGCAGTAGCCATCTGCCAGCGCGCGGCTGTCGTGGATGTGTTGGCCCAGAAACACAACTTCTGCCTCTATCTGCGGGAAGCCGTGCGCATCGCGTCTTCTGTTGATCTCACCCAGTTGTGCATCGGTGAGCTTGCCAATGGCGACAAGCCGGGCCTTGTTGCCTGCTCTGATCCTTTCGAGATTCGCACGAATGAGGCAATCCGCATTGCTGAATAGCGGCATCGAGCAGAGTTCAGGATAGCAGGACCCAAGTAATAATGAGCTCCTCATTTCGCGGAAAGGCGGGCGACTCGGGGCGGATTTCTCGCTCGCCTCGAGCACAATGGAGCCGTGGTCAAAACAGTGAAGGTTCCTGAAAACCAGTTCAAGGCCGTGGTTCGTGCCCTTCTGTCCGCGCCGCCGATGGCCGCCAGCACCATAGTCACCCCGCGCAGCCGCAAGACCCGCGGGACCCAGCCAAAAGCGAAACAGCGCGGATAGCCGCGCCATCCCTCCGAACCTGTCGCTCCTGGCGGTCATAGCTTAGCCCTCGGGCGCCAAGACCACACGATCGGCATTGTGGTTGCACACGACTAGTGCCACCTCTGAACGCCGGGGAGCGGCACAGTCCACGCCACCGTAGCGGTCAATCACTGGTCCCGCGATTTGGACCGCCGCCGGAGAGAAGTAACTTGCGCGAGTTCTATTCGACGCTCACGGGCTACGAGTGTCCGGCGTTAACTACTTTTCCCGGCAGGGATTTCTAATTGTCGCCGAACAGAACGCCTAGAAATCCCGGCGGGCGGTGATCTCCGCATCTGTGCCCGCCCCTCCGAGACCCAGCGGTCGCCTTCAGGGCCTTGAGAGTGATCGCAACCGTGGATCAACCGCGAGCTTGCCCGCGGAACACCCCGGCCCGGCCAATCGGCGTTCATCTGCGGCCAAAATTGAATCTTCTCTCCAGCCCGGCCGGACTTTTTCAATCACGTCCTCCCACAGGAAATCTTCCCCCTATTCTCAACCACTTGCCCCACCCAGCCCCCTCGCACCACGCGGCAACCGCGCTAAGCTCCCCATCGGAGGTCCGCCCGCATGCTGCCCGCAGTCCACTCCTATGCCGAACGGCAGCCAGGAGACCGTCCGCCCCGCCTCGCACACCCCGCGCCGCGAAAAAAGAGAGCGCGCGCGCAGTGCAACATGAACCTAGTCCCATTTTCGGACACCTCCCATTGCGCCCTGAGCGGCTCCGGCGGGCCGTGCTAACATCAGCCCAAGAGATGCGCCTCTTCACTGCCATTACCCTGCCCCCGGACGTCATCGCCGCCCTCACGCGCCTCATCGATCGCCTGCGCCCCACCGCGCGCATCCATTGGAGCCCGGCCTCGAACCTCCACATCACAACGAAATTCATCGGCGAATGGCCCAAGGAACGCCTCGACGAGCTGACCGCCACTCTCCGGGCCCTGCCCGCGCCTGGGCCAATCCCGATCGAGGTCCGCGGCCTCGGCTTCTTCCCCAACCCCCACGCGCCGCGCGTCTTCTGGGCCGCCGTGCACGCCGGCCCGGAGCTGGCGGAACTCGCGCGCGCCACCGACCAGGCCCTCGAACGCCTCGGCGTCACGGCCGAGAAGCGCCCCTTCTCGCCGCACCTGACCCTGGCCCGCATCAAGGAACCCGTGCCGCTCCAGTCCTTGCGGCAGGCCATCGCCGGCCTGCCCGCCGCCGGCTTCGGCGCCTTCACGGCCGACCGCTTTCACCTTTACCTCAGTCAGCTCAATCCCGGAGGCTCGGTCTATACTAAGCTCTCGGACTACGCTTTCCTAAAATGACCGCGCACATGACGCCCGTTCTCGTCCTTTTGATCGCTTACCTGCTCGGCGCTACACCCTTCGGGTATGTGCTCGTGAAGTTGAAAACGGGCCGGGACGTGCGCGCGCTCGGCAGCGGCAACATAGGCGCTACCAACGTGCTGCGCACCACCAGCCGCGCCCTGGGCATCCTGACGCTGCTGCTCGATATCGGCAAGGGCTTTCTCGCAGTCTGGATCGCGGCGCACCTCACCGCCGGCTCGCCCCTTTGGACCAGCGCGGCCGCCCTGACCGTGATGGCCGGCCACGCCTTTCCCCTCTTCCTCAAGTTCCGCGGAGGCAAGGCCGTCGCCAGCTTCGTGGGCGCGTTCCTCTACCTGGCCCCTGTGCCGCTGGCCGCCGTCCTTGTGTTGTTCGTGGTAGTTGTCGCCGTCACGCGCTTCATCTCCCTGGGCTCGATCGTGGCCGCCACGGCGCTTCCTTTCCTGACCTGGCTGATTGACCGGCCGCCCGCCCCTGTGGTGGCCGCGGCCGCCATCGGAGGAGCCTTCATCGTCTGGCGCCACAAAGAGAACATCGCCCGCCTCCGCGCCGGCAAAGAAAGCACCCTGTCCCTGGGAGCCCGCCCATGAGCCCCGGCGCTTCCCGAGGCCTCTCCCAATGACCCCCCTGGCCATCATCGGCGCCGGAGGCTGGGGCACCGCCCTCTCCGTCGTCCTCGCCCCGCGCTTCCCCGAGATCCGCCTGTGGGTGTTCGAGCCCGACCTCGCCGCCCGCATGCGCGAGACCCGCGACAACGACGTCTACCTCCCCGGCATCCAAATCCCGTCCAACGTCATCGTCGTCACGGAGTTCGCCGCCGCGCTCGACGGCGCGGGCATCGTCCTCGGAGTCACGCCCTCGCACGTCACCCGCGCCATCTATCAGCGCATGCTGCCTCATTTGCAGCCGTCCATGCTCTTCGTGAGCGCCACCAAGGGCCTGGAGACGAAGACCCTGGTGCGCATGTCGGAAGTCATCCGGAACGTCGTCGGGCAGCGCTTCCCGCCGCGTGTCGCGGTGCTCTCCGGCCCCACGTTTGCCCGCGAGGTGGCGGCCGGCGAGCCGACTGCGGTGGTAGTGTCCTCGACCGATGCCACGCTGAACGAGACGCGTGCAGCGGGCCTTCTCCGGCCCGGCCTTCCGCCTCTACACCAACGCCGACCCGATCGGCGTCGAGTTGGCGGCCGCGCTCAAGAACGTAGTTGCCATCGGCGCAGGCGTCTTGAACGGGCTGGGCCTGGGCAGCAACGCCATTGCCGCGCTGATCACCCGCGGCCTGGCCGAAATCACCCGGCTGGCGGTGGCCGTGGGCGGGCGACCCGCGCACCCTGGCCGGCCTCGCCGGACTGGGCGACCTGGTGCTGACCTGCACCGGAGCGCTGAGCCGCAACCGCCAGGTGGGATTCGAGTTGGGCCGCGGCCGCCAGCTCGGCGAGATCATCGGATCCATGCGCATGGTGGCCGAGGGCGTGCAGACCACCTACGCCGCCATCGACCTGGCGCACGGGTGCGGCATCGAAATGCCCATCGCCGGGCAGGTCAACGCCATCCTCCGGGGCCAGCCGCCGCGCGAGGCCATCCGCGAGTTGATGGAACGCTCCTTGAAAAGCGAATAGCGCGACTTTCCATGCCGGATGGGGTTAGCAACGATATGGCGGCCGTGGCGGCGCTTGAGCCCGATGCGGAGCTGATGCTGCGCGTCAAGGCAGGCGACACCGCCAGCTTCGGCCTGCTGCTCGCGCGCCATCGGGGGCCGGTGATCCATTTCCTCTACCGCATGGTGCAGAACCCGGCGGTAGCGGAGGAGTTGGCCCAGGAGGTCTTCCTGCGGGTCTACCGCTCGCGGGCGTCCTACGTTGCTTCGGCCAGGTTCACAACCTGGTTGTTCCGCATCGCCCTGCACCTGGCGCTGAACAGCCTGCGGGACGGACGGGGCGACAAGGAGACGCACAGTCTCGACCAGGAAACGGAATCCGGGCCGCAGCTACAGATCCCCGACGAGCGGCCGTCGGTGGAACAGCGCCTGGTCGATGCCGCGCGGCTGGCCGAGGTCCGGCAGGCGATCCGCGCCCTGCCCGGCAAGCAGCGCGCGGCGGTCTTGATGCATAAGTACGACGAGATGGGGTACGCCCAGATCGCCCAGGTGCTCGGTTGCTCCGAGTCGGCGGTGAAGTCCTTGTTGTTCCGCGCCTACGAGACGTTGCGGGCGCGGCTGGCGCACTTGGGATAGCGTGGAGGTGACGGCGATGGAATGTCCGATTCAAGCGCGGGGGAAGAAGGACCTGCTGCTCGATTACTGCAGCCGCACGCTGGACGCCCGGGCGGCGGCAGCGGTCGAGGCCCACGTCGCCGCGTGTCCCCAATGCAGGGCCTGGACCGAAGCCCACATGCGCACCTGGACGTTGCTCGACGGCTGGGAGCCGGCGCCGGTCTCGCCGGACTTCGAGCGCAGACTGCGCGAGCGGATCGCGCTCGAAGAGGAGCGGACGCCGTGGTGGAAAGCGGCGTGGCAGTGTTTCGCGGCGCGGTCTTTCAAGCCGGCGCTTTCCGTGGCGCTGGCGGGGCTGCTGCTCCTGGCAGGGCTGCTGTTCGTGCATCCCAGGTCCGCTCCGGCGGTTCACCCTGGCCAGGAAACCATCGACGCCGACCGGTTGGAGAAGGCGCTCGACGATGTCGACCTGCTGCGGCAGGTCGGCGCCGCGGGCGAAAAGAACGATGCGGAGGCCATGTAACGTGCGTGCGCTTCTCGCGGTTGCCTGGGGCTTGCTTCTGGTCGCGCCCGTCGCGGCCCAGGAGTCGCCGCCCCCGCCCGGCGCCCCGCGGGCCCTGGCGGGACCCGCCATCCTGGACCGCCTGGAGGCCATGAGTCCCGCCGAGCGCGAGCGGCTGCTCGAAACGCTGCCTCCCGATCGCCGCCAGCGCCTCGAGGCGAGGTTGAGGGCGTACGAAAGCCTGCCCCCGGAGGAACGGGACCGCCTGCGCCGCCAGTACGACACCTTCCGGGCCCTGACCCCCGAACAGAAGCAGAACGCCCGCCGCCTTTTCCAACGCTTCATGGAGCTTCCGCCGGGCCGCCGCCAGGTCCTGCGGCAGGAAGCTAACCGCCTCAGCCGCATCCCCTGGCCCCAGCGCCAGCAGCGCCTGGCCAGCCCCGACTTCCAGCGCCGCTTCAGCCCCGAAGAGCGCCAGATCCTCCACGCCCTGGCCGCCATCACCCCCAACCCATGACGTGGCGAAACGGAGCCCTGTGGCAGGCGCCCACGTCCCGCCGCAGCTCCGCAAGCCAAGGCGGCTGCGGGGTATCCTGGTGGTTAACCCTAACTCAATGAGCCAAAACCTGGACGAGCTGAAGATCGAAATACTCAAAGACATGGAGAACGACGGATTCGTCGTCTTCCACGGCTACTCGAGATTGGCCGACTCCGACTCCTTCGTCGCGTGGGACACCGACCGCGCACCGGACTACCACGCCTTTCTCCTGGCCGCGAAGAAGGCTGGCGTCACCCTGGTCGTTTATCACTTCCGCGAGTTCTCCGCGACCCACCTGGAAGACGTGGCGGATCGCCTGGAGGACAGCGACCTCACCGCCGAAGAGCGGCGCGGCATCGAACGCAGAGCGCGCGAATTGCGCAACTACGAGGGTTTTACCTGCGCGATCGAACTCTCCTTCGACTACCAGAGCCGCGTCTACCTCTTTAACCTGCGCGCCGAGTGGTACGACGACTACCTGGATCTGGTCGAGGAGCTGGATGCCGCGATCCCGGACGAGGACGCGGACGAAGACGATTCGATGGGCGGTTACTATTCGCGCAACTGAGACTCGCTGGCGGCTCCCTGGCGCCACGCCAGGTGAGGCGGAAGCGTTCGCCCAAACGCTCGGAGTCTCGATCCCGGCCGCGCGCGTCCTGCTCTCCCGCGGTTACCACGACGTCGCCGCGGCGCGGCGCTTCCTGCATCCCTCCATCGAGGATCTCAACGATCCGTTCCTCATGCACGGGATGCGCGCCGCACTCGATCGCCTGCGCCGCGCCATCGCGGGCTCCGAGAAGATCCTGCTCTATGGCGATTACGACGTCGACGGCACCGTCTCGGTCGTGATCCTGAGGAAGGCCATCGAGCTGGCGGGCGGCCGCTGCGACTTCGTCATCCCGCACCGGCTCAAGGACGGCTACGGGATGCGCAACGAGGCCATCGAACAGGCGGCGTCGGACGGCGTGCGCCTGATCGTCAGTCTCGATACCGGCATCCGAGCCGCCGCGGCGGTGGCGCGCGCCACGGAGCTCGGCATCGACGTCATCGTCACCGACCATCACCTGCCCGATGCCGATCTGCCGCGCGCCTGCGCCGTGCTCAACCCCAAGCGTCCGGACTGCGAGTATCCCGACAAGGACCTGTGCGGCGCGGGCGTGGCCTTCAAGCTGGTCGAGGCCCTGCTCGGCACTCTGGGCTGGCCCGGCGACAAACTGCGCCGGATGACGGAATCGTTCCTGAAAGTGGTCGCCATCGCCACCGTGGCCGACGTGGTGCCGCTCACCGGCGAGAACCGCGCCCTCGTGAAGTACGGGCTGGACGGCCTGCGCTCGGTTCGCAACCCCGGTCTGCGCGCTCTGCTCAGCGTGTCGGGAATCGCGCCTGGCGAGGCGGTCACGGCCAACCAGGTCGCCTTCCGCCTTGCGCCCCGTCTGAACGCTGCCGGACGCATGGCCCGCGCGAACGAGATCGTGGACCTCTTGCTGACAGAAGACCAGGAGCGGGCTCGCACCATCGCCGAGCGCCTCCAGAACCTCAACCGCGAGCGCCAGGACGTGCAGAGCGAAATCGTGCGGGCGATCCTGGAAGAGTGCCTCGCGGCGCCGGTCCGGGACGACCAGGCCGCGCTCGTCTTCGTGGGCAAGGACTGGCACCGCGGCGTGGTGGGCATCGTGGCCGGCCGGCTGGTCGAGCGCTTCCACCGCCCTGTTATCGTGCTGGCCGAAGATCCCGACCAGGGTGTGATGCAAGGCTCCGGGCGCAGCATCCCTGCCTTTCATCTGCTCGACGCGCTGGAATCGATGCGAGACCTCTTGATCCGCTTCGGAGGGCACCGGCAGGCGGCAGGGCTCACGCTGGCCTCCGAGCGCCTCGAGGAATTCCGCCAGCGCTTGGGCGTGTACGCCGCGGCCCGGCTCACGCCTGCCGATTTCGTGAACGAGATCGAGGTGGACGCGCCGCTCCTGTTTCAGGAGATCGACGACCAGGTCGTAGCCGACGTTCTGGCTATGGAACCCTTCGGCTGCGGCAATCCCGCGCCCGTGTTCGCGGCCTTCGGCGCGGAGGTGGTGGCGCCGCCCGCACCGTTGGGGGAGCGGGGCCTGTTGGTCCGCCTCCGCCAGGACGGCCGCCCGCTCGCGCTGAAAGCCTGGCAATCCGCCGGGCACGCTGCCCGGTTGACGCCCGGAGCGCGCGTGGACGCGGCGTTTTCTATCGAACGCGACGACTACGCGGCGGCCCGCGGCTTCCCTGGCTGGTGCGCGGTTCTGAAGGACGTAAAGGTGGCGGCCGACCCCGCAGCGGGTAGTGCTGGACAATCGAGGCGGCTGGAGCCATGGCGGTAGACGTGTTGAGCCGGGCAGAAATCGAGCGGCGTATCAGACGGTATGCCACTCGGAAACGAACCTAGAAGAGGCAATTCGGAGCGGGGCGCCTCAGTCTAGCCGGCTTCGCCGCCCAGCACAGCATAACGCCTCTTGTGTTGCGACAGCGCGCTCCGCCGCCTTCGCCTCTGAAATTCAGACCAGATCTGCTGGAGTCATGATGGTGCGCAACATCTCATCGAAGACGTGCAGAAGGGTAACGAGGTCATCGTCGCGAAGGCGGGCAAGCCCGTCGCCCGGCTGGTCGCGTATCGCGGCCCAGCGGCTCCCCGGAAGCCCGGTTCGATGGCTGGGAAGATCTGGATCGCTCCGGACTTCGACGCGCTTCCGGAAGACATGGCGGAGGCGTTTGGTATGCGGGAGCCCCGGAAGTGAGGATCCTGCTCGACACGCAACTGGTGCTCTGGTGGCTGGCGAACAAGCGGTCAGCGCGGTCAGTCTCCTGGGCAAGCTACGGCTGCCCGCCGACTTCGAGGAGACGCTCGGACAGCCGCGCAGACACGCCAGGTCGCGCTGCTGCCGTGGCGCCATCGGGTTCCCTTTGACCGTATGCTGGTAGCGCAGGCTCGCGCGGAGAATCTGGTTCTGCTGACCGCCGATGGCGCTCTCGCGGCCTGCCGAGACTGCGTCCGCTCGCTATAATCTTTCAAGTGCGCCTGACCGCCCTCGATTGGTCCATCGTCGGCCTCTACTTCCTGTTCAACATCGCTATCGGCTTCTACTACAAGGCCCGCGCCGGCAAGAACGTCGGCGAGTTCTTCCTGTCGGGGCGGAACGTGCCTTGGTGGCTGGCGGGCACCTCGATGGTGGCCACCACCTTCGCCGCCGATACGCCGCTGGCCGTCACGGGCTTGGTGGCCAAGGGCGGCATCGCGGGCAACTGGATCTGGTGGAACATGGTGGCGGGCGGGATGCTCACCGTCTTCTTCTACGCCCGCCTGTGGCGCCGCGCCGGGGTCATGACCGACGTCGAATTCGCCGAGATCCGTTACTCGGGCCGGCCGGCTGCGTTTCTGCGCGGCTTCCGCGCGGTCTACCTCGGCCTGCCGATCAACTGCATCATTCTTGGCTGGGTGAACCTGGCCATGGTCAAGATCCTGATGCTGATCCTGGGCGTCACCAAGTTACAGGCCCTGCTGATCGTGCTGGGCATCATCGCGCTGACTTCGTTCATCTCGACGCTCTCCGGCCTTTGGGGCGTCCTGGTGACGGACTTGTTCCAGTTCGTCGTCAAGATGGCCATGATCATCGTGCTGGCCGTCTTTGCCGTGCAGGCGGTGGGCGGCATCGGGGCCATGAAGATGAAGCTGGCGGCGCTCGGCCAGCCGGGCCGCGGGTCCGTTCTCAGCTTCGTGCCCGACCTCAACTCCGCCTGGATGCCGATGATCACGTTCTTCGTCTACATCGCGATGACGTGGTGGGCCACATGGTATCCGGGCGCCGAGCCGGGCGGCGGCGGCTACGTGGCGCAGCGCATGTTCTGCGCCAAGGACGAGCGGCACTCGCTGCTCGCCACGCTGTGGTTCAGCATCGCGCACTACGCGTTGCGGCCGTGGCCCTGGATCCTGGTGGCGCTGGTCTCCCTGATTCTCTACCCCGGCCTGAAGGACCCCGAGACGGGCTACATCCGGGTCATGATCGAGCGAGCTGCCTCCGTCCCTGCGCGGGCTGATGGTGGCGGCGTTCGCCGCCGCCTTCATGTCCACCATCGCCACGCAGCTCAACTGGGGCGCCAGCTATCTGGTCAACGACTTCTACCGCCGCTTCCTCCGGAAGACCAAAGACGAGCGGCACTACGTCCGGGCGTCGCAGTGGGCCACCGTGCTGCTGACGATCGCCTCGGCGGTGGTGACCTTCTATCTGGAGTCGATCGCGCGGCGCCTGGAAGCTGCTGCTCGGTCATCGGAGCGGGGACGGGCCTGGTGCTGCTGCTGCGCTGGTACTGGTGGCGGATCAACGCCTGGAGCGAGGTTTCGGCCATGATCTCGGCGTTCCTCGTCTCGATCTCCCTGCACCTGCGAGGTTTCGACAGTGACAATCCTAGGGACTTCGCCTGGGTCATGATTATCACCGTTTCGGTCACCACGGCGGTCTGGCTGGCGGTGACCTTCCTGACGCCGCCCGAGCGCCAGGACACGCTGGTGGCCTTCTACCGGCGCACGCGCCCGTCGCTCGCCGGCTGGAGGCCGGTGGCGGCCGCGGCGCCCGACGTTAAGCCGTCGCGCGACGGCTGGCGCAACTTACTGGACTGGATCTGCGGCGTCGTGCTGGTCTACGGCTGGCTGTTCGGCATCGGCAAGGTGGTGCTGGGCGACTTCGGCCTGGGGCTGCTCATGATCGCGACCGGCATGGCCGCAGGCGCCGTCATATACTGGGACCTATCCCACCGAGGCTGGAGCTCCGTTGCTGAATAAACTCCTCGCAATCCTCACGCTGGCCGCCGCCGCCGTGGCCGGGCCGGTCGAATTCGGGCGCGGTGAACTGGACCGCGCGATTGCAGACCGCCGCCTCAATCCGCGCTCGTTTCAGGTCAAGACTCAGATCGCCGTCGACCCACCGGAATCCTACCGCATCGCTCCCGGCCTGATTACAGGCGGGGACCTGCGAGGGCTGATGTACGGCCTGCTCGAAGCGGCGGACCAAGTGCGCCGCACGGGCCACCTGCAAAAGATCGAAGCGGCTCCGGGAATGACCGTACGGGGTGCGCGGGTGGCGATCGACGACTTCGGGGGCGACCTGGAGTGGTTCCACAGCCGGGAGCAATGGCCGGCCCTGTTCCGCAGCCTGGCGATCAACCGCTTCAACCGGTTTCAAGTAGCCGTCCCGGGCCTGTCGGATCTGACGGGCGCCGGCTCGGAGCAGAACCTCGACGCGCTGCGGTTCATTTCGGACACCGCCGCCGCTTACGGGCTCGACTTCACCTTGGGCCTAGGGGCGCCGCAAGCCATGGAAGGCCCCGACCTCTATGCCGTGCTGCTCAAAGTTCTGGCGGCCTGTCCCGCCATCCGCGGGGTGAGGCTGCGCATGGAAGCGGATCCGGCCGCGGACGCCATCCGCGCGGTCCAGGAGACCGGACGGCGGGCAACCATCGAGCTTTCAGAGGACGCCCAGGCCACGGCCGGTGTGGCGGCTGCCGCCGGGCTCCCGGTCCGCTTCTCAGCCCCCTACCCCGCCCCTTCCCGGCCCGCCAAGGGAGCGCAGTTTTTCTGGGAACTGGGGGCGCCGGAGGCTGCAGGGACGCCGGATCTGACCCGCCTGGTGAACAAGCTCGCCGGCACCGGCGCGGCCGGGTTCGAGATCGATCTGCCGCCGGCTCTGCTCAGCAAGGCCGCGGACCGGCTGCCTCCCGGCGCGCGCGGCGCTGCGCCGCCGCCGGAGATCCCCGCGTGCCTGCTGCTGGGCCGGCTGGCGTACGACGTGGTCGAGCCGAAGTGAGCCGCGCCTGGATTGACATCTCCCGGCCTCTCGGTTCCGGAACGGTGGTGTGGCCGGGCGACCCGCCGGTGCGAGTGGAGCGCATTTCAACCCTGGCCGGCGGCGGGGAATCGAACCTCTCGGTCATCTCCACGTGCCTGCATGCGGGCACGCACGTAGATTCCCCCTTACACGTTCTCGAGGGCGGGTTGAGCGTGGCGAGTATGCCACTGGACGCGCTGGTGGGGCCCGCACGGGTCATTGCCACCCACGGTTTGAAGGCCATCCAGGCGCGCGAGCTCCAGCCGCTTCGCATCCGCCGCGGTGAGCGTGTTCTTTTCAAGACCCGCGGCTCGGGACGGCGCTGGCGGGCGCCGGACTTCTGCCCGGACTACGTCTACCTGGCGCCGGACGCGGCGGCCCTGCTGGCGGAGCGCGAGGTGCGGGCCGTCGGCATCGACTATCTCTCGATCGGGGCTCGGGGGGAGGAGGGGTGCGAAGTCCACCGGGTGCTGCTCCGGGCTGGCGTCTGGATCATCGAGGGGCTCGACTTGGCCCCAGCCAGGCCCGGCCGCTACGACCTGATTTGCCTGCCGTTGAAGGTGCTGGGGGCGGACGGGGCTCCGGCGCGGGCCATCCTGCGTCCCCGGGGCTGACGGGAGAACCGCCGCCGCCGAAGGCCCTCCCTGGCCGCCGGCATCAAGTATTTCCGCTCCGCCTTCAGTTTTTCATTGCTATCGGACCGGGCCGTACATTATGCTGTGGAGAACTATCCGCAGCGTGAGAAAGGGGTAAGTCAATGGAAAACGGTTCAACGGAGCGCCAAGCCGCGCGCCGCATCCCGCAGGTTGCCGGAGGGCTCCTGGCAGCCCTGCTCCTGGCATGGCCTGCTTTTGGGCAGCAGGAGTACGTCGGCCGGTTCGACGCTTTCGCGGGGTTCACTTACCTGAACAGCCCGCACATCAGCCTGGCCGAGAAGGGCTTCCATTTTCAAGCCGGCGTGAGGGTTTTCCGGTGGGCGTCGCTGGGTTTCGATTACAGCAGGTCGACCGGCGACCTGACGCTTACCCCGGACCTGCTCGTAGACTCGCTTTCGGGGCCGCTGGCCGCCGAGATAGCCGCCTACAAGGCTGCGGGGCTGCTGCCCGCCTCGTATGCGCTGGTGGTACCGACCGGCTCGACGACGCAGACATTCGCCGGCGGCCCACAGTTCTCCTATCACCGGTGGAAGTACCTGACGCTGTTTATACGTCCCGACCTTGGGGCCATCCACGAGGTAGCAGTCCCCCGCCCCGGGGATCCTTTCGCCGTGGGAGTGGTGCAGCAACTGGCGCCCTCGGGCCAGAAGACGGACACAACCTACTTCTACGGTGTCGGAGGCGGGGCGGACGTGAACCTCACCAAGCACATCGGTATTCGGGTGCAAGCGGACGTTGTACGCGACCATCTGTTCGACGACACCTTGAAGGATGCGCGTACCACGGTCCGCTTCTCGATCGGCCCGGCCATCCAGTTCGGCGGCAACGTGAAGTGATGGGATCGCTTGCGGCCCACGCCGCCGGCGGCGTGGGCCGCAAGGCCTTCGCACCTGATGGAGTCGCGGCCGTGAGTGTGATGCCGGCGCCGCCCGTGGGGCGCTCCGGCAGGCCGCCGGAGCGCGCGACTTAGTCTTCGTCGTCGCTCACCTTGAGCACCGCCAGAAACGCTTCCTGCGGGATTTCCACCCTGCCCACCCGCTTCATGCGCTTCTTGCCTTCCTTCTGCTTCTCCAGCAGCTTGCGCTTGCGCGAGATGTCGCCGCCGTAGCACTTCGCCAGCACGTTCTTGCGCAGGCGGCGAGATGGTCTCGCGCGAGATGATGTTGTTGCCGATGGCCGCCTGTAGCGCCACCTCGAACATCTGCCGCGGGATCAGCTTGCGCAGGCGCGTGATCAGCGCCTTGCCGCGCTCGTAGGCGTTCTCCTTGTGGACGATGATCGAGAGCGCGTCCACCGGCTCGCCCGCCACCAGCACGTCCAGCTTCACCATGGGCGAGACGCGGTAGCCCGCCAGATGGTAATCGAGCGAAGCGTAGCCGCGCGAAACCGACTTCAGCCGGTCGTAGAAATCGAGCACGATCTCGTTCAGCGGCAGCTCGTAGACCAGCAGCACGCGCCCGCGTGCCGATGTACTCGAACTTGCGCTGCTCGCCGCGCTTCTCTTCGAGCAGCTTGAGGATCTCGCCGATCGATTCCTCGCGCGTAATCACCGTGGCCTCGATGATCGGCTCCTCCACCTGCTCGATATCGGCCGGATCGGGCAACTTGGTCGGGTTGTCGACCTCGATCACCTCGCCCGCCGCGCGTCGTCACGCGGTAGCGCACGGCCGGGGCGGTGGTGATGAGGTCGATATCGAACTCGCGCTCCAGCCGCTCCTGCACGATCTCCAGGTGCAGCAGGCCCAGGAATCCGCAGCGGAATCCGAAGCCCAGCGCCTGCGGAGTTCTCCGGCTCGAAGCTCAGGGCGCTGTCGTTCAGGCGCAGCTTCTCCAGGGCGTCGCGCAGCACGCCGTGTTCGTGCGACTCCACCGGGTAGAGCCCGGCGAACACCATGGGCTTGACCTCCTGAAAGCCCGGGCAGCGGCTCGGAGGCGGGCGCGACGTCGTCGGTCACCGTGTCGCCGATCTTGGCGTCCGAAACCGTCTTGATGTTGGCGAACATGAAGCCGACCTCGCCCGCCGACAGCTCCTCGCAGGGGATCGGCTTGGGCGACTGGTAGCCCAGCCCTTCCACCTCGAAGACCGTGCCGTTGGACCACAGGCGGATCTTCTGTCCCAGCTTGAGGCGGCCGTCGATGACGCGCAGCAGGGTGATGACGCCGCGGTAGGGGTCGAACCAGGAATCGAAGATCAGCGCGCGCAGGGGCGCGTCCGGGTTCGCCGCGCGGCGGCGGCACCAGGTGCACGATGGCCTCGAGAACCTCGTGGACGCCCGTGCCGTTCTTGGCGCTCACCAGCAGCGCGCCCGTGGCGTCCAGGCCGATCAACTGCTCGATCTGCTCCTTGATGCGGTCCGGCTCGGCCGCCGGCAGGTCGATCTTGTTGATGACCGGGATGATCTCGAGGTTGTGGTGCAGCGCCAGGTAGGTGTTGGCCAGGGTCTGGGCTTCGACGCCCTGCGAGGCGTCGACCACCAGCAGCGCGCCCTCGCAGGCCTGCAGGCTGCGCGAGACCTCGTAGCTGAAGTCCACGTGGCCCGGCGTGTCGATCAGGTTCAACTGGTAGAGTTCGCCGTCCTGGGCGCGGTAGTTGAGGCGCACGGCGTGGGCCTTGATGGTGATGCCGCGCTCGCGCTCCAGGTCCATGGTGTCCAGCACCTGCGCCATCATTTCGCGCTGGGAAAGCGCGCCGGTGATCTCCAGCAGGCGGTCCGCCAGGGTGGACTTCCCATGGTCGATGTGCGCGATGATAGAGAAATTCCGGATGAGCGCGGGTCCATGAGGTATGATGATGCTCTAGAACACCCAGTATCCCATATGTCCTATAACCTCATTACTTTTGAGGCGTCCGCGGACGGCATCGCGCTGGTCACGGTCAACCGGCCGGAGAAGCTCAATGCGCTTGAATGCAGACGTCATGGGGGAACTGGACGACGTCTTTCGCCGCGTCGAAGCCGACCCGGCCGTGCGCGGGCCTGATCCTGACCGGGGCAGGCGACAAGGCGTTCGTCGCGGGCGCCGATATCGGCGAGTTGCCCGTCGGCGACGCCGGTGGCGGCGCGCCTGATGAGCTTTGCGGGGGCAGGCGGTGCTGCGGCGGCTGGAGCGCATGGGAAAGCCCTCCATGGCCGCGATCAACGGGTATGCGCTGGGCGGCGGCCTGGAACTGGCTATGTGCTGCACCATCCGCGTGGCTTCCGGAAACGCGAAGCTGGCGCTGCCCGAGATCAAGCTCGGCCTCATGCCGGGTTACGGCGGAACCCAGCGGCTGCCGCGCCTGGTGGGCCGCGGCCGCGCGCTCGAGATGCTGCTCACGGGCGGCCTGATCGATGCCGCCGAAGCCGAGCGCATCGGCCTGGTCAACCACGTCGTGCTGCAAACGGAGTTGCTGGATTTTTCGCGGGCGCTGCTGCGCCGGATCCTCGAAAACGCGCCGCTGGCGATCGCGAGTATCCTGGAGGCTGTCGACGCCGGCTTGAACGCCGGACTCGAGGAAGGCCTCCGCTTCGAAGCCGCCGCGTTCGCCACGCTGGCAGCGACGGAAGATGCGGCCGAGGGCACGCGCGCGTTTCTCGAAAAGCGCCAGCCGGTTTTCAAAGGAAAGTAGAAATGCAGAATTCCATCATCGAGGGCCACCTGAGTGCGGCTGGCCTCAAGTTCGCGATCGTAGTGAGCAGGTTCAACAGCTTTATCACGGACCGGCTGCTGGCCGGGGCGCTCGACGCGCTGGCCCGCACCGGCGGCCAACGAGCCGCTGGAGATCGTCAAGGTGCCCGGATCCTGGGAACTGCCGCTGGTGGCGCTCGAACTGGCCCGCCAGAAGCGGCACGACGCCGTCATCTGCCTGGGCGCCGTGATCCGCGGCGACACGCCGCACTACGAGTACATCGCCTCGGAGGCCGCCAAGGGACTGGCGCAGGCGAGCCTCGAGACCGGCGTGCCCATCGCCTTCGGCGTGCTGACCACCGACACGCTGGAGCAGGCCATCGACCGGGCCGGCGCCAAGGGCGGCAACAAGGGCTTCGACGCCGCCATGTCCGCCGTCGAGATGGCCAACCTCATGCGCCGACTGCGCGCGGGCGCCTGAAGGACCATGCCTTCCCGCCACCGTTCCCGCCAGCGCGCGCTCCAGATCCTGTTCCAGCTGGACATGAGCCACCAGCCCGTCGAAACCGCCATCGAAGCCTACTACGACAGCCTGTACTCCGAGGAGAACGAGGAGCGCCGGAGCCCGACCCGTTCATGGAGGAGCTGGTCCGCGGCACCGTCGAGCACGCCGCCGAGATCGACCGCCGCATCGCACAGCACTCCGAGCACTGGCGCATCGAGCGCATGGCCACCGTGGACCGCAACATCCTGCGTCTGGCGATCTACGAGATGATCGCGGGCCTGTCGCCCGCCGCCGGTGGTAATCAACGAGGCGATCGAGCTGGCCCGCCGCTTCTCCGGCGACGAATCGGTCGCCTTCATCAACGGCGTCCTGGATGCCATTCACCGCGAGGGTCCGGGCGAAGAGGCGGCGCATTCGGCGACATGACCCGCACGGCGTTCCTCCTGGTGGCTATCTTGTCCCTGGCGGGTTGTTCCAGGGCTCCGCTGACCCCGGGAGTGGCGGTCCGCGCCATCCGCGAGAGCGCGCGCTTTCGGGAGCCGGGCACGGTCGGCGTGGGCCGGCAGGACGCGCCATCGGACTGCAACGCGAAACTCCTCGAGGATGCGGACTGGAGGGCCCTTGCCAGGAACGGCTGGCTGGAACTGAAGGATGACGAGGATTTCGAGCGCGGAAGCGCAGGCCAAGCCGGCCGTCAAGTGCGTGGCCACATTAAGCGGGGACGCCTTGCGCGCCGGGGTAGCCGTCAACACCAACACCTACCACGAGTGGCGGGTTCCGGCCGCCACGCGGGAGCTGGTGGCGATCAAGTCGATCACGCCTCCCGAGAACGGCGTCTCGACGGTCCAGTTCAGCTACCGCTGGCAGCTCAATGTTTTTGGCGCCCAAGTCCTCCAGGACGGTCCGGAATTGGGCGGCGCCGCCCTTCTGCGCCTCCTCGACAGCGGCTGGCAGGTCGCGGACTACATGGCCCTGCCCGACTTCGCGCCCGTCCACAAGCCGTAAGGGCGATCCGGCGGCCGGCGGCGCGTGCGTCCGATCCCGCCCCGCTACTGGCCGGGTTTCGGTGCGCTGCCTTCCTTGGCCAGGCGGACCTTGGCGCGGTCGAGCTTCTTCTGGATCTTGGCGATCTCGACGGGATCGCTGTCCGCCTTCGCGCCCAGGCCAAACTCCCGCAGCGAGAACTCCCATTGCGAGATGGCGTCCTTGAGCCGGCCCTTCTGGAAACAGACGTCTCCGAGGTGATCGTGGACCGTCGGATCGCGGGCGATCCGGTTCAAGGCCTGGCGCAGGAGCGTCTCCGCCTCGTCCAGCCTGCCCATGCGAAAATTGACCCAGCCCAGGCTGTCCAGATAGGCGCCATTGTTCGGCTCGATTTGGAGCGCCTTGGAGATCAGCCTCTCGGCTTCCTCGAGCCGCACGTTGCGGTCCGCCAGCATGTAGCCCAGGTAGTTGAGGGCCCCGGCGTCGTCGGGGTCGATCTCGAGGACCTTGCGGAACTGCACCTCGGACTCGGGCAGCTTCTGCATTTTCTCGAACATCGCGCCGCGCAGAAAGTAGACGGTCCTCTTGTCGCCCTCGTCCTCGCTGAGTTTGGCGGCGGCATCGATGGCGGCGGTCTCGTCCTCGAACCGCCGGCCCTTGTCGTAAATCTGAGCCAGGGCGAGATACATGCCGCGGTCGTCCTTACCGTCGATCATCCCCTCGAGGATGGCGGCCGCATCGTCCGTCCTTCCCATGTCGGCCAGCAGAGATGCGCGGACCATTTTCAAGCCGCGGTCGTCGGGATGCTTCTGGCCGGCGGAATCCGCCTCGGCCAGGGCGCTCTTGAAGTCCTTCGCCAGGCGGTAAGTCTCGACGATCTGCGTGCTGACCCGCGGGGCCGTGTCGGGATCGAGCTCCGCCGCCTTGCGGAAGGCGTCCAGAGCTTCCGTGTACTGCTCGTTGGAGCGATAGAGGTCGCCGAGCTGCAACACCAGGGGTACCCGGCTCGCCAATTCGGGCTCGTTATAGCTCTTCTTGGCGGTCGAATCCAGGATGCTCTTGAGTTGCGCGATCGCCTCCGGGGTCTTGCCCTCGGCATTCAGCAGAAGAACCTCGTTATAGCGGATCTCGAGGCTGTCGGGATCCAGTTGGTGTGCGCGGTCGTTGGCATCGCGCGCTTTGGCGAAGTCGTGTTTCTGGCGGTAGATCTGGGACAGGCGGAGCTGCAGGCCGGCGTTGCCCGGTTCGCTTTGAGCAAGCTGGGTGTAGAGCTTCAAGGCCTCGTCCACCTGGTCCGACATGAGCAGGTCTTCCGCCAGGGCGGACTTCATCTCGGGGTCCCGGGGCGCCATCCCGAGAGCCCGCTGCAGGGTCTCGGCGGCGGACTTGTAGTCGTGGGCGCCCTCGTAGGCGCGTGCCAGCTCGCGCAGCACGGGCGGCCTCGGGTCCTTCTCGGTCAGCTTCCGCCACATCTCGAGAGCGCTCTTGGAATCTCCCAGGTCCGAGTACAACTGCGCCAGACCGGAGAGCGCGAATTCGTTGTCGGGATCCAGCTCCAGCGCCTTCTTGTACGCCTTCTCGGAATCGACCGAATTCTGGGCCACCTTGTACAGCTTGCCGAGCATCAGCCAGGAATCGGTGTCGCCGGCGTCCTTCGCCGTCACCTTCTGGTACTGCTCGATGGCCTTCTTCAGCATCTCTTCGTTGACGCGATTCTGCTGTTGGTCCCCGATCAAGCGCGTATAGATGCGGCCCAACATCCGCCGCGCGTCCAGGTTGTCCGGGTCGTGCTGGAGCAGGTCGTCGGCCGCGGTCACGGCATCGCGCAGCCGGCCCGACTGCATGTAGAGGTCGGTGAGCTCCTCGTTGACGTAGGCTGGCGCCGGGGTCGGCTTCGAGCGCCGCGCGGTAATGCTTGATGGCCTTGTCGACGTAGTCGCTGCGATAGCCGTAGTTGGAAGCGAGGTCCGAGAACATGTGTCCCATGGCGAAGTTGTAGTAGGCCGCGGCCCGCTTGTCGGACTCCTTGGCCGCCGGGCCCTCGCTCTGAGCCAGGGCGCTCCACGGCAGCAGGCACGCCACGCCTGATAGAACGAACATCGTCTTCAATTTACGGGTCATGGGGCTAAAACCTCGCACGGTCGAACCACTCCCAGCGAACTCTCTTTCAGAATAACACCGAACTTCGGCTCACCCTTGTTTGACGACCCCAGCGGCCCTTCGGGTGCGGCGAAGTTGCGGCGGAAAAGGGCAAAACAGGATGGGGCAGCAGCGCAGGACCGTGAGCGCGGCCAAGAAAACCCTGATCAGCGGCTCCGGCATGGTTCGATGGTTTGGAAACCGAAGAACGACCGCCAGCCGACGCGGTGAACCAGCGGATCTCGGCCACGCAGTCGTAGCGTGAGGCGGAGGGCACCCGGCGCGCCCGGACGTGCGCCGACCCAAGTGGCCGTCGCGCACGCCACGCCCGACGAGAGTTTCCGCCCCCAGAGGCCACTGGAACCTTAGGAATGACGGATCTGGAGCGCTCCCAGGATGAACTTCGCGGCGCGCCGATTCTGGCGGGTTTCGGTGAAGGTGCACGCCTTGGCGCGGTAAGCGGTGGCCGCTGGAACGCCAATGCTATACTTCTTCCATCGGAGAACCAGATCGACGGCTTGGGTTCCCCGATTACCGCGCTGCGGTGCCCCGGCACAGGATCCGATGGTTGCCGGCGACGAGAAACATGCGACTTTCCCGCGCCTCTTTCGGTAAGGGTGGTGGAGACAGTTATGGATACCCCAATCCGGCGCTGTCCGCAACGACGGAGTCTCACCCATGGTCGGCATAAGAGATAATCTGCGGCTCGCCGCCGATGCCATCGATACGCACAAACTCCGGTCGGTGTTGACGATTCTCGGCCTGACCATGGGCGTCGCCACGCTGATCACGGTGATGACGCTGGTACAGGGGGCCAACCTGTACGTCGAGCAGAAGATCGCCAACCTGGGGACCAATGTGTTCCGGCTCGCCAAGACTCCGTTCGCGGTTGTGGACTTCTCTGTCGTCGTGAAGGCGCTCAAGAACAAGAACATCGAGATGGGGGACTACCGGGCCGTCTCCGAACTGTGCAAAGCGTGCGAAGAGGTGGGCGCATCGGCAAGCGGCACACTGTCCGTGCAGTACCGAAACAAACAGACGGACGACACAACGATCATCGGGTACACGCCCAGCATGGTGGATATCGACACGCGGACGCTGGACCTGGGGCGTTACTTCACGGCGGTCGAGGACAGACATGCGGCGTATGTCTGCATCATCGGTGCGTCACTGGTCGATCAGTTCTTCCCCAATGAGAATCCGATTGGCCGCACCATTCGCACCGGGACATTGGAGTTCACGGTCATCGGCACGTTCCAGAAACTGGGTTCCGTGCTGGGCCAGAACCAGGACAATTTCGTGATTATTCCGCTCACGACGTATCTGAAGGTGCGAGGCTCACGGTCCACGCCTGACGCTCGAAATCAAAGCTTCGGGCGGGGAGGAGAATTTCAATGCGGCGCAGGACGAGGCACGCGTGATCATGCGCTCTCGCCGTCACGACCCGCCCGGCAAAGAGGACAGTTTCTTTATCGGCACGTCGCAAAGTTACATCGCACTGTGGCAGAGCATCAGTGGTTCGTTCTTCGCGGTCTTCGTGATGGTGAGCTCGATCTCGGCGGTGGTGGGGGGGATTGTCATCATGAATGTGATGCTGGTCAGCGTAACCCAGCGGACGCGCGAGATCGGAGTGCGGCGCGCAGTGGGCGCGACAAAGCCGGACATCCTGCGCCAGTTTCTTGCGGAAAGCCTGCTGCAATGCCTGATTGGCGGGGCTGATCGGCATCGCCATCGGCTTCGGATGCGCCCTGCGTGTTGCGGACTCTGACGTCATTTCCCGCGTCGGTGAAAACCTGGGTCGCGCTGCTTGGCCTCGTCCTCAGCTCGACGATCGGGCTGTTCTTCGGCATCTATCCGGCGAGGAAGGCGGCCGGTCTCGATCCGGTAACGGCATTGCGAGCGGAGACGGGATGACGCGGCACGAGGCGTTTCGAAAACCTGTCGGTCGCGCTCGGCACGTTGCGGGCCCGCAAGGTGCGTTCCGGCTTGACCATTCTCGGAATCGTGATCGGAGTGACAACCGTGATCGCGGTCGCCTCGATCATCGACGGATTGAATGGCGAGATCAAAGAACGCGTGGAGCGGCTCGGGTCGAATACGCTCTTCATCACACGCATTCCGCCGATGCAGAACACCGCCCGGCTTGCCGGCAAAGATCCGTGTGAGGAAATATCTGGAAGAGGAGGACGCCGCCTTTATCGAAGAATCGAGCCCCGCGGTTTCCTATGCAACGGTCTTCGCCAATCGGATCAACTTCAACGAGCAGACGGACGAGATACGATACGGCGACGCGCACGTCGAGCGGTTCTTCCTGCGCGGCGTGCAGCCGGCGTATATCAACGCTTTCCCTCTGTTCGCGGTGGCCGAGGGCCGGTTCATCTCGGCCTTCGACGAGGAGCACGCGCGCAGCGTGGTGGTGATCGGGCGCGCCATCGCGGATTCGCTCTTTCCTTCGGTAGACCCGCTGGGCAAACCGGTGCGGCTGGACGGCCGGCTATATGAGGTGGTGGGGGTCTTCGAGCCCGATCAGGGGCTTGTTTTCGAGCTTTGGGGTGGACCAGTTCGCCTGCATTCCCATGAGCAATTTCCGGAAGAGCTTTCCGGAGATTCGCGAGCGCTTCATCGCCGTGGCAGGCAAGGACGAGTTTTCTCTCGATACGGTGAGAGGGCAAGTGGAAGAAGCGATGCGGCGAAAGCGCCATGTGCCCCATCAACGCGGAAGACGATTTCGAGATCACATCGCCCGACTTTCTCAGCTCGTTGTGGGATCAACTTACCGGCGCAATGGTCTTGCTCACCGGCATCATCAGCGGCGTCGGATTGCTGGTGGGCGGTATCGGCGTGATGAACATCATGTTGATCTCCGTTACGGAGCGCACCAGCGAAATAGGGGTCCGCAAAGCCGTGGGCGCCCGCAAGGCGGACATCCGGGTTCAGTTTCTGCTTGAGGCGATTACACTCTCGTGTATCGGCGGTGTGATCGGGATATTGGCGGGCGCGTCGATTGCACTCGCGGTGAGAACGGCGCTGCCGGCGATCCCGGCGTATGTTTCGCCGTTTTGGATCGTGCTCGGGCTTTACGATTTCGTTCGGCGTGGGGTTGTTCTTCGGATACTATCCGGCGAACCGGGCGGCAAATCTCGACCCCATTGTCTGCCTGCGCTACGAGTAATCCATGGCCCTTCGGGCCGCAAACGAAACATGAAAAGGACTGCGGCTACGGGGCATGATCGATGTGGCTGTGATGCGACCAGGGCCGACCTATTCCACGCGCAAGGCCGCGATCGGATCGACCGAGGTGGCGCGCAGGGCCGGAAGATAGCAGGCTGCCAGCGCCGAGGCCAGCAGCACGGCCGCCACTGCGGCGAAGGACCTCAGGTCGACTGCCGCGATACCGTACAGCACGCTCTGCATGGCGCGGCCCACCATCCAGGCGCCGAAGAGCCCGAAACCCAGGCCGGCCGCGGCGAGTGCCATGCCCTCGCGGAGAACCAACCCGAGCACCTGGTTCCGGCCCGCGCCCAGGGCCATGCGCAACCCGATCTCGTGCGTTCGCTGCTCCACCACGAACGCCATAACCCCATAGATCCCCAACGCCGCCAGCAACAACGCCACCGCGGCGAAACTGCCGAACAGCAGGGTTGCGAAACGATCGCCGGCGCGGGCCAGATCGACCACTTTTTCCATGGTGTGGACGTCCGCCAGAGGCAAGTCGGGTTCGAGCGAATGCACGGCGGCGGCCACGCTCCTGGTCATGGCCGCCGGGTCGCCTGCGGTCCTGACTGCCACGGAGGCCTGGGGCCAGGAACTCTGCCAGAAGGGCACGTAGATCACCGGGAAATCGCCCGGCCGGTCGCCATAGGAGACGTTGTGGAACACTCCCACGATCTGCCATTCCACTCCCGGCCCGAGTTTTGTGACGCCCGGAATGAGCTCCTCGATGACCAGGCGCTGGCGGAGCGGATCCATGCCCTTCAGGTAGCGGCGGGCGAAGGTTTCGTTGACCATCGCCACCCGGACGCTCCCCGCCGCGTCCTGTTCTGTGAAGGAGCGACCCTGCTTCAGCCGCACTCCGAAAGTCTCAGCGTATCCGGGGGTCACCTGCTGGAAACCCGCGCCGGGGCGCGAGGACGGATCGGCGACCGGCTGGCCGGCCAGGTTGAAGGCCATGCCGAAGTACGTCCCTTGCAGCGGCATCCCGGTGGTCACGGTGGCGTGGGTGACTCCGGGGACGGCATCCAGGCGTTCGAGGAGCTGGCGGTAGAACGAGTAGACCTGGCCGGCCGACGAAAGACGCCCCTCCGGAACAGGCAGACCAAAGGTGAGGATGTGGTCGGTGCGAACGCCGAAGTCCACTTCGTTCAGATTCCAGAAGCTGTGGATGGCAAGGCCGGCGCCGGCCAGGCAGGCCAGAGCGAGGGCGAATTCGACGGTCACCAGGGCCCGCCGGAGCCAATGGCGGCCGGAACTCAGCGAGCGGGCCGATTGCTTGAGCGTCTCGCTCAGGTCCAGCCGGACGGCCTGCCATGCGGGAGCGGAGCCGGCCAGCACCCCGGCCGCCATGGTGGCCGCCAGGGTGAAGAGCAGGACCGGCAGGTTCAGTCCCACGTCGGCCTCGGACGGCAGTGTATTGTCGGGCATGTTGGCCACGACCGCTCTCACCGTGGCCCAACCGAGGCCTATGCCAACCGCGCCACCGAGCAAGGACAGCGCCACGCTCTCGGTCAGCAACTGGCGGAACAACTGCCAGCGCGAGGCCCCCAGCGAGGCCCGCACCGCGACCTCCCGCTGGCGCGCCGTGCCTTGCGCCAGCAGCAGGTTGGCCACATTGGCGCAGGCGATCAACAGAACGAAGCCGACCCCGCCCATCAGCAGCCACAGGCTGGTCTTCGTCTCCCGGGCCAGGAAGTCATTCTTGAGCGGCTCGACGCTGGCGCCCCAGCCCTTGTTGGACTTGGGATAGACTTCGCCGATGTGCCGCGTCACCGTGTCCATGTCGGCCTGCGCCTGCTTCAGGGTCACGCCCGAGTTCAAGCGGCCCATCACGAGCAGCCAGTGGAAGTCGTGGTTGATCTGTTCGGGTTTGAAGACCAGCGGCACCCACAACTGGTTGGGCATGCGGTCCTGCTGTCCCGGTGCAAGCACGCCTACCACGGTGTAGGGCTGCCCGTTGATCCGGATCTCGTGGCCGACGATGTCCCGGCGCCCGCCGAACCGCCGCTGCCACAGCCGGTTCATCAGGATCACCACGTGTTCCCTGCCGAGTTCTCCCTCTTCCGGAAGGAACTCGCGGCCCAGGACAGGCTTGACCCCGATCAGGTGCAGCATGCCCACGCTCGCTGCTGTGCCGGGCACCTGCTCGGGTCCGTCCTGGCCGGCCAGGTTGGCGGTGATGTCGCTCCACGCCGCCAGGGACTGGAAGGCCTTTGCCTGGCGCCGCCAGTCCTCGAAATCCCCGGCCGAGACCCCGTTGCGGCCACCGCCCACTTTCGACCAGACCATGACCAACTGGTCGGGATTGGGGTATGGTAAGGGCGCTAGCAGAGCGGCATAGACGACGCTGAAAATGGCCGTGTTCGGGCCGATTCCCAGAGCCAGGGCCAGCACGGCAACCGCGGCCAGGCCCTTGTTCTTTCCCAGCAGGCGAAAACCGAAGCGGAAATCACGCCAGAGAGTCCTCATCGCAGCCAGCCCTCTCCCATAGATACGAGGCCGCCCCGTTGGCCGGATGCAGAAAAACAGCCTCTTCCTGCCCAGACGGACGTGGGCCGCTTCTGTAACGTGGCGACGGGCATGCCGGTGCCGCCAGGCGTGGAGGCGTGGGCGCGCGGCGGGCCGTTCAGGGGGCGAAATAGCCGTTGATGTCGAGTATCACGTGCGTAGGACCGGCGACGTAGACGCTGATGGCGCCGCCGGCGCCGGCAGGCACCAGGGCGGCGTTCGCCACCACCGTGCCGTCCCAGGAGTTCAATGTGGAGGCCACAGGTTGCGCCGAACCGGTGGGCCAAACCGTTAAGAAAGCGAGCGGACCGCCGGGTACTACGGTGACGTTGAGGGAGTAGGCGGCCGCCGCGGCGGGAATCCCGCAGGCGCTGGAGGAAACGGAGAAGGAGCGCGATGTCGCGGCCGCCATCTCCGGTCCGCCGAAGGGGCCGTCCGGGTTGCGCGTATCGGCGATCCGGCAGGGCGTGACGGGATAGAATTGCAGCGCGCCCTTGCCTCCGGGCGGGCCGAAATAGCCGTTGATGTCCAGGACGACATCGGTCGGGTTGGACGCATAGAGCGAAATCGATCCGTTCGAGCCGGCGGGGACGAGCGCGGCGTTGGCGACGACTTTGCCGGTCCAGGAGTTGAGCGTCGAGACGTTGGGTTGCGGCTGACCGGCCGGCCAGGCCGAAAGGAAACCAAGGTAGCCGGCGGGAACCACCGTGGCGTTGAGCGAGTATGCGGTGGCGGCGGACGGAATGCCGCAGGGACTCGAGGGAACCGCGAAGTCCCGGCTCTGGCCGGCAGCCAGGGACGGCCCTCCGAAGGGGCCCGCCGGACCGCGCGTATCCGCCACGCGGCAAGGCGAAAGCGGATAGAAGGCATAGACGCCCGGGGAATCGAAGTACCCGTCGATGTCCAGGATGACGTCGGTCGGGTTGGGGACAAAGATGCTTACGGCGCCGCCCGCGCCAGCGGGAATGATGGCGGCGTTGGCCGTTACGATGCCTTCCCAGGAGTTAAGGGTGGAGACATTCGCCTGCGGCTGGCCGGTGGGCCAGAGGGTGAGGAAGGAAAGCGGTCCAGCCGGCACCACGGTGACATTCAGGGAGTAGGCCTGGGCGGTCGGGGGGATGCCGCAGGCGCTATCGGAGAGGGCGAAGGAGCGCGAGGAAGCGGCGGTCAGGCTCGGGCCGCCAAAGGGGCCGGCCGGGCCGCGCGTGTCGGCGAGGCGGCAGGGTACGACGGGGACGAAGCGCAGGCCGCCGGCCGCCGCGCCCAGTTGCACGACCTCCAGAGGAAGTCCCGCGATGGTCAGCGTGGCCGTGCGGCCGTCGCCGTTGTTGGCGGCCACCGCGACGTT
Source organism: Bryobacterales bacterium (assembly GCA_963710565.1). Lineage (GTDB taxonomy): Bacteria > Acidobacteriota > Terriglobia > Bryobacterales > Bryobacteraceae > DASWZN01. The sequence continues at coordinate 345,736 of CAVQAN010000008.1, forward strand.
CACGACACCATTGCCGGAGCCGGACGGGGGCCCGGTGAAGGTCACCCAGGGGACCGGGCTCGAAGCGGCCCACAAGCAACCGCCGCCGGCGGTGACGTTGACAGCGAAGGTTCCCCCGGTCGCGCCGACGATGCCGGGCCCGGCAGGATTGAGACCGAATGTGCAGCCCGGCGGATTGATGTCCTGCGTCAGCGGCGCCGAAGCGCTGGCGGCATGGGCCGCATCGCCGGCATAGAGCGCGGTAATCGAGTGCGCGCCCAGCGTGAGGCCCGCGGTAACGTAGGTGGCGCGCCCGGAGGAGTCCAGCACGGCTGTCGCCAGCGAGGCGGCGCCGTCCAGGAACGACACGGTTCCCATGGTGGCGGTCGAATCCGTCGAAGTTACGATGGCGGTCAGGGTCACCGCAGCCCCCACGACGGCGGGATTGGCGCTGGAAGTGAGGGCTGTGGCCGTGGAAGGCAGAGGAGTGGTGACGGCGTTCCAGTTGGCGAGGAGGCTCGCCACGTCGATCGAGCCCAGGCCGGTAGCTTCATCGTAACCGGGACCCACCAGGAAGCCGGCCAGGCCGCCCGCGAGAGCGGCGATACCGGGCACGCTGTTGTTGCACAGGCTGGGGACAGCGACGTCGCAGTTAACGACGCCGCTCGACGCGACGGTAACATCGTGAAACACGTAAGGGGCGGTCGCGGCCAGCCGGTAAAGCGCCGGGTTGAGGTTCCCCTGGGGGCCACCCTCCTTCTGATTGATGATCGCGGCTACGCCGGCCATATCCGGAGCGGCCGCGGAGGTTCCGCAGAAGTAAGCAAAGCCGATGTTTGCGCCTTGCCCGGAGCAAGTGCTGCCCCACGCGGTGAAGCAGCCGAAATAGCCGTCGCGGCAGGAGGAAGTGAAGGAGACGTCCGGGGTGTAGCGTCCCTGGTAGCCGGGAGCCGCGCCGGCCTGCCAGACGGGAGTGGGTATGTATCCGCTGACGCCGCCGCCGCTCTGCGAGGTCTGGGTCGATCCGTTCGAGGCCAGCGGCTCGTTCCAGGCTCCCTCCGGGATGTAGCCGAGCGCGGATTGGTAGTTGGTTCCGTTGGCGGCGGACCAGTATTGGCCCGGGTTGGCGGCATCGGCGAACTCGGTACCGCCCACGCAGGTCGCATAGCTCGAAGAGCAGATGTAATTCGGACTCTGGGTTTGGGTAACGGGGGGCGTAGAGAAGTACGTGTCGCAACCTGCCGCGCCCGAGTCGCCGGAACAAACGAAAACCGAAATGCCCTCGGCGGCCGCCTGGCTGAACAGGGTGTCCCAGAGGACCACTCCGGCCCGGCCGGCCGCGCTCTCGCACAATCCGAAGCTGAGATTCATGATTCGCGCCGGCACCGGGTTGGTGTCGACGACATACTGGGCGGCCACATAGATGCCGTTGTAGGCGATGCTGCCGCTACTGGCTACCAGGAGCGATCGTCGCCCCGGGAGCGACGCTGGCTGCGCGCGTGACGTCGATGGTCGCCTCCAACTGGTCCTCTGTGTAAGTGCCCTGAGCGGTCTGCGGGGGGCCGGGGTCACCGCCGTTGGGAGGGACAACTACAGTCGGGTCCTGGATGGGGAGGCCGGAGAGCCGCTGGAAGTTCTCGATGTCGGCGTTGTTGACGCGGGACCGGGCGATCAGGGCAATGGTCTGGCCGGCGCCGTTGAGACCGCTGGCGTAGACGGAACCCAGGTCGTAAATCGCGGTGAAATCCGCCGGAAACACCCAGTGGCACCCGCCGTTGACGCAAGAGAGGGTGGCTGCGGGCGAAGGAGCCAAACCAGCGGGACCGCCGCGGTGCATGGGATTGAGCTTGACAGTGTAAAGGCCGGAGACGGCACGCACCACGGGGGCCAGGGCGGCCGGGATGCTCGGCTCGGCGGCGATCGAGAAGCGCCGCTCACTGTTGACCGCGTAGCGCCGCATCGGGGCGCCGAACGCCTGTCCAACCGCCGCGGCCGAACCGCTGAATGTGACCAGCACCCGGCTGTTGGATACGGACTCGACCTGGAGGTTCTGGGAGGCGAGCCAGCCGGTCACGGCGGCAATGTCGTGGGAGGAGACGCCGAAGAGCTCGCCCACCTCGACCGGGGTCAGCCAGCGATGATAGTCGGAAGAGCCGGGCTCCTGCTGCCTGCGGAGGAACTCCTCGAAGGCATGCTGCCGCTCGGGGGATCGGGCGAGGACGATGACGGCGTGCTGAATGGGAAAGTCATCGGGCAGGACGCCGGCGTCGCTCTCCGGGTTGGCCCATGCTGGAGGCCGGTCCGGAAGCGAAACCCGGCGGGCGCGGTCTAGCGGCGTGACCCCGCGGTCGGCCGGAGCCTGCACACCCGCGGGCATGGCCGCGGACACGGAGGTGAGGAAGGCCGCGGCAGCCAGAAGGCCGGAACGTCGAGACATGGAGGGATTCTATCCCAGTGACCGGCACGGCACAACCGGAGCGGCGACTGAGGGGCCCGAGGCGGAGCAAGGGCGGCTATTCCGTCAGGGCGCTCTCCGCTTCCTCGGCGGCCGGGAGGCGGTCGGTCGGCCGCGCGATCCAGGTGTAGAGGGTCGGCAGCAATAGGAGGCTGAGGAACAGGTTCACGATCAGGCCGCCCACGATCACGATGGCGAAGGGGCGCTGGGAGTCCGAGCCAATGTCGTGGGAGAGGGCCGCCGGCAGCAGGCCCAGGGTTGCCACCAGCATGGTCATCATGATGGGGCGGAGGCGGAGCATGGCGCCTTCGGTGGCCGCCTCGACGACCCCGGCGCCGCGGGCGCGCAATTGGTTGATGTACTCGATCATGATCACCCCGATCTGCACCGAGACGCCGAACAGGGCCAGCATGCCCACGCCCGAGGAAACGCTGAAATGGGTGCGCGAGAGGAGCAGGGCCCAGATGCCGCCGATGGGCGCGATGGCGATGGTGACCATGATCAGGAGCGCCCACTTGAAGGAGTCGAAGGCGGAGTAGAGGATCAGGAAGATGACCAGCAGGGTGACCGGGACGATCACGGCCAGGCGCGCGTTGGCGCGCTTCTGGCTCTCGTACTCGCCGCTCCAGTCGAGATGGTAGCCCTCGGGCAGCTTCACGCTCGCGGCGGACGGCGCGAATCGCCTCGTCCACGGTGCCGCCCAGATCGCGGCCGCGCACGCTGTACTTGATGGCGATGTAGCGCGAGCCAGCCTCGCGGTAGATCATCGAGGCGCCGTCCTCGATCTGAATCGTGCAAAGCTGGCTGAGGGCGACGCGCTCTCCCGAGGGCGCCAGGATCCGTATGTTGGCGATATCGTCCACCGTGCGCCGGAAGGGCTCCTGGTAGCGCACCACCAGGTCGAAGCGGCGCTCGCCGTCCAGGATCTGGCTCACGGCTTTGCCGCCGACGGCCGCTTCGACGGCGTCCTGAACGTCGCTGACGTTGATGCCGAAGCGGTCCGTCTTGGCACGGTCGACGATCAGGTTCACGTTGGGCTGGCCCACCACGCGGAAGACCCCCAGGTCCTCGACGCCGGGGATGCGCCGCATCACGCTGACGATCTCGTCGGCCTTGGCTTCGAGCTGCTTGAGGTCGGAACCGAACACTTTGACGGCCAGCTCGCCCTTGACGCCGCTCACGGCTTCTTCCATGTTGTCCGCGATGGGCTGGGAGAAGTTCCAGTCCACGCCCGGGATCTTCTCGAGCTGCGCGTCCATGGCGTCGATCAGCCGCTCCTTGGTGCGGAACTGCGGCCGCCACCGGGAGCGGGGTTTGAGGTCGACGAAATACTCGGTGTTGAAGAAACCGGTCGCGTCGGTGCCGTCATCCGGCCGGCCCAACTGGGTGACCACCTGGGTCACTTCGGGGAAGCTTGCGAAGATGCGGCGGGCCTGGCGCGTGATGCGCTGGCTCTGGCTGGGTCCGGTGCTCGCGGCCAGAGTGCCGCGGGCCCAGATGGCGCCTTCGTCGAGGTGCGGCAGGAACTCCGAACCGACGAACTGGCCGAGGTACAGCGTCACGCCGAGGATGGTGGCGACGGCACCGGCGGTCAGCCAGCGGTGGCCGATGCACCAGTTGAGCTGCCAGCGGTACCGGCGCCCCAGCCACTCCAGCGCGGGGTTGCGCCACTCGCGTGTGGTGGGCTTGAAGACGTAGCTGGCCAGCACGGGCGCGATCAGCATGGCGAAGACCAGGGCCCCGAGCAGAGCGAAAGCCACCGTCCAGGCCATGGGGCGGAACAGGCGGCCTTCCACGCGCTGCAACGTGAAGATGGGCAGAAAGGCGGCAATGATGATGAAACGCGAGTAGAACACCGGGCGCTGCACCTCGTGCGCGGCGGCGCGAATCCTCTCCCCGATGCCGGACCGGACGCCATTCTCGAGGCCTACGTGGCGCAGGATGTTCTCGATCATCACCACCGAGCCATCCACCATCATCCCGAAGTCGAGCGCGCCGAGCGAAAGCAGGTTGGCGGGGATGTGGCGCAGGTCGAGCAGAATGGAGGCGAACAACAGCGAGAACGGAATGGTCGCGGCCACGATCAGCGCGCTGCGCACGTTGCCGAGGAACGCGAAGAGCACGATCGTGACCAGCAGCATGCCTTCACCCAGGTTGTGCAGCACGGTGCGGGTGGTGAGGTGCACGAGGTCGTCGCGGTCCAGGAAGGGAACGATGCGCACGCCCTTGGGCAGGATCGACTCGTTCAGCTCCTTGACCTTCTGGTGCAGACCGTCGAGCGTGGCCTCCGGCTCCGCTCCCTTTCGCATCAGCACGAAGCCTTCGACCACGTCGTCGTCGTCCACCACGCGGCCGTCCTCGAAGTGGGTCGCTCTGCCAATCTGGCCGAGCCGGATCTTCGGACCCTGGGTGACCACGGCCACGTCGCGCACGCGGACCGGCGTGCCGTTCTGGCTCTTGACCACGGTTGCGCCGATGTCGCTCACCGTGCGCATCAACCCGACTGCCCGAATATTGAACGCCTGCTGGCCGTGCTCGATGAAGCTCCCGCCGGCGTTGATGTTGTTGGCGGCGAGCGCCTGCTCGACCTGCGCCAGGCTCAGACCGTACGACACGAGCCGGTTGGGATCCACCTGCACCTGGTACTCGCGCTCGATGCCGCCGAAGCTGACGACTTCGGCGACGTTCTCGACGGACTTGAGCTGCTTCTCGAGTTCCCAATCCTCGAGGGCCTCCAATTCCATCAGGTCGTACTTCGGATTGGTGCTGGTGAGGGTGTAGAAGTAGATCTGGCCGACCGGGCTGTAATTGGGACCAAGCTGGGGGTTGACGCCCGCGGGTAGCGTGACCTGCGAGAGCTTCTCGAGCACCTGCGCGCGGCTCACGAGGTTGTCGGCCTGGTCGTCGAATAGAACCGTCACCACCGAAAGTCCGAACAGGGAGACCGACCTCAAATGGGTCATGTGGGCTACGCCGTTCAACTGGATCTCGACCGGCACGGTGATCTGTTGCTCGACCTCTTCGGCCGCGTGGCCGGGCCATTGGGTGATGACCTGCACCCAGGTGTCGGCCACGTCCGGGTAGGCTTCGACCGGCAGGACGTGGAACGAGTACAGGCCCCAGATGACTAACAGCAGACCGATGCTGAGCACCAGCAGCCTGTTGCGCAGGGCGAAATCGACGATGTAGCGGATCATAAGAGAGCCATCAGCGGTCAGCGGCCGGCGGTCACATCTCCTCGGTCGCGCTGGAGAACTGGAGCGCGTCGGCGACAATCTCGTCGCCCGTCCGAATGCCTCCCGCCAGAATCTCCTGCCAGCCGTGCGCGAGCGCGGGACCGGCCTGCACTTCGGTCCGCCGGAAACGGCCGCCGCTTTCGGAACGGAATACCCAGTCCTTGTCGTGGAGCCGCAACAACGCCGACGCGGGCACCACCATGCGCTCGCGGGTGCGCGTGGAAACGAACCGCGCCGTGGCGAACATCCCCGGCCGCATCAGCCCGCCCGGATTGGGCAGTTCGAGGCGCACCTTGGCGGCGCGGGTGGCCGGGTCGAGCACTTGAGAGATGTTGCCCACGCGGGCACGCAGCGCCCGGTCCGGATACGCGTTCAGCCGCAACTCGGCGAAGTCGCCCAGGCGGACTTCGGAGAGGTCGTTCTCGTAAACGTCGCACAGGATCCACACGCTGGAGAGATCGGCCACGGTGAACAGGCTGGGTGAATTGTCGAGGGACTTGACGCCCTCGCCACCGGCGGTGTTCTGTTCGACGATCGCCCCCGCGAGGGGCGAGCGCACGGCGATGACCGGGGAGAGTTCGGTCAGATCGCCGCCGAGCAGGCGAATCCGGTCCGCGGCGGCGCTCACATCGATCTTGGCCTTGGCCTCGGCATCTTCGGCCTGCCTCGAGGTCCTTTTGGGCCAGAGCGCCGTGGGAGTGAAGCGTTGCGGCGCGGTCGAGGGCCTTGCGCGCCAGCGCCTCGTCGGCCAGCGCCTTCTTGTAATCGGAAATGGCGCCCGCCAGGTCCGAGCTGTCGATCACCAGCAGCACCTGGCCCTTGGCGACCTGGTCGCCGAGCCGCGCGCGAATGTCCGCCACGCGGCCGCCGGCGAGCGATGTGACGTGCACGGTGCGCTGCACGTCCGGAGCCACCACGCCATTGACCAGGAGCTCGTCCGGCACGCGCCGGGTTCCGACCCGGACCAGAGGGAACTGCTCGGGATGCTTCAGGCCGTAGACTCCCGGTTCGGGCGCCGGCTCGATCCTCGCCGGGGGCGCGTTGCCGTTGGCGCTGGTGGCGCCGCGGGAACAGCCGGCGAGCAACAGCGCCGCGATGCCCGGCGCAACCAGCCAGCATCCGCCACGAGTTCTCATGGCATCACCTCCTGGCCCACGGCCTGGCTGAGCTGATTCAAGGAGGACAGGTAGCCGGCGATCAGGGTCTGGTAAGCGAGCAGCGTGTCGCGGTAGGATTTTTGCGCGTCCAGGAAGTCCAGCAACGACGCCCCCCCGCGCGAATAGGCGAACGATACGGTCTGGCGCACGTCGGCGGCCTGCTGGATGTAGCGGTCGCGGTAGGGCAGGATCAGCTCCTGCACGCTGAGCACGGTGGCGTAGGCCGAATCGACGTCGCGGAGGATGCCGGTCTCCACGGCCACGCGGTTGCGCTCGCTGCGCGCGATCTCGATCTGGGTCTTCTCCTTTTCGCCCTGGTTGCGGTCGAAAATGCGCAGCGGGAGGCTCACACCGAAGCCGACGGTGTTAAACGACTGCTGGCGCTGATACTCGCCGTACAGGGTGGGGTCGGTCGAGCCGTTGGCCCAGGCGAGCTGGTGGTCGATCTGCGCCTTGGTGACCGCGGTGGCCGCGGACTTAAGATCCGGACGTGCCGACAGGGAGGCACGCCGCGCCTCGTCGAGGGTCATATTCAGAGGGCGGTAGGCGTATTCGCCGGCGACATCGAAGCTGTCCACCGGTTGCCGCTCGTTCATGAGCGCCAGCAGCGCGATCTTGGCGGTGCGCAGATTCACCTTGGCGTTCACGGCGTCGCTCTCGAACTGCGCGCGCTGCAACTCCAGTCGCGCCAGGTCTACCTGAGCGATGTCGCCGGCGCGGAAGCGCTCGCGGTTCACCTCCAGAACCTTGTCGTAGTACGCCAGGTTCTGGCCGGCGAGTTCGACCCACGCCTTGGCTTGCAGAGTGCGGACGAAAGCGTCGCGCAGGCTGAAGAGAAGCTGCCGCAGCAGGTCCTGCTGATCGGTGGCGGCGATGGCCGTAGCGGTACGCGCGCTCTGGACGCGCAGGGGGCGCTTGCGCCGGCGCTCGAGCAATTGGGTGACGCTCTGCGTCAACTGGGGTCCGCCGTTGTTGGGGTTGAACTCGTCATCGATGGACGAGAAGGTCGGGTTAGGCCGCAACCCGGCCGTCACCTCGTCGGCCCGCGCCTCGTTGACGAGCAGTTCTCCCGCAAGCAGACTGGGATTGTTCTTTTGAAAACGGCCGCGAACCTGTTCCCAAGAGAGCGGGCCTTGCGCCAGAAGCGCGCAAGAAGGAAGCCCGAAGAACAGGAAAGCAAGCCGCCCTACGTGCTGGCGTCTCATCCTTGCCTCCTATGCCAGGTACCTTAAGAGCCGGGTAAATCAGAGAACTGGCGGGGGAGCGCGGCCGGACGCAACGGTTAGCCAGCGCTCGGACGCGCGCGCGCCGGGACAAGCAATGAACGTCACGAGGAGCAGGGTTATCAGCAGCCCCCACAGCGCGGGGATGCGGAACGTCTGCAAGCTCTCGAAGAACCGCTGCAAGGGCGCGGCGGGCTTGTCGCCGCCGGGGTCGCGCGGGAGCGGATTCTCGATCTCACCGCGCGTCTCCAGAGGAACCGGAAAGGCCGCAAGGGTCATCAAGTCGTCGCTCTCGGAGACGCACGGGAACAGGAAAACGATGGCGAACACAACGGCGAGCAAGCGTCCTGCCCGCGCTTTCCAGGGACTGTGACGACGGCGGGGCTCGAACCAGGACAGCGCGCCGAGCGCGCACAGACCCGTCGCCAGCCATAGCAAGTTTAGAATGGTCTCGAAAGACACAGCCTCAATCTTGAGGCTAGCACAGGGCCTGCAAAACGTGAGGGGCGCTGCCGCGCTTCAGCCGGCTCGCGGTCCGTTTCCGTGGCCGGCCGGTGCTGGGGGGGGCCTAGCCCTCGACCGCGCTTCCGGGCGTAATCTAGAAGTCATGCGTTACCACCTGAAAGTGGATCTGCTGGTACCAGCGCTATTTGCCTGTTCCGCGGCCTTCGCCGCCGCGCCCCAGAAACCGCCGACCGTCGCGGAGGCGCAGGCGTTCATGGACCAGGCCGAGCAGACATTGCTCGACCTGGCGATCTTCGCCGGCCATGCGGATTGGATCAAATCCAACTTCATCACGGAAGACTCCGAACTGGTGGCGGCGCGCGAAGACGAGCGCGCCATCGCCGCGACGGTGGACCTGACCAAGCGCGCCACGCGCTTCGACAAGCTGCAACTGCCGCCCGAGTTGGCGCGCAAATTCAAGCTGCTCAAACTGTCGCTGACGCTGGCCACCCCCGCCGACCCGAAGGAGGCCACGGAGCTGACCCAGATCGTCTCCTCCATGGAGGGCACGTACGGCCGCGGCAAGTACTGTCCGGGCGGCGATCCGTCGAAGTGCCTCGACCTGGAAGACATGACCAGAATCATGGCGACCAGCCGCGACGCCGGCCAGCTCCTCGACGTCTGGCGCGGCTGGCACGGCATTTCGCCACCGATGCGACAGGAGTTCGCCCGCTACGTCGAGCTTGGCAACAAGGGCGCGCGCGAGCTGGGCTTCGCCGACATGGGGGCCATGTGGCGCTCGAAGTACGACATGCCGCCGGACGCCTTCGCCCAGGAGCTGGACCGGCTCTGGGAGCAGGTGCGGCCGCTCTACGTCTCGCTGCACGCATACGTGCGCAGCCGGCTGCGCGAGAAGTACGGCGACATCGTGCCCGCCAACGGGCCCATCCCGGCACACCTGCTCGGCAACATGTGGGGACAGGAGTGGAACAACATCTACCCGCTGGTGGCGCCCAAGGATGCCGACCCCGGTTACGACCTGACGCAGATTCTCAAGGACCGCAAGACCGATCCTTTGCAGATGGTCCGCTACGGCGAGGGGTTCTTCAAGTCGCTCGGGTTCGCGCCGCTTCCCCAGACGTTCTGGGAGCGGTCGTTGTTCGTCAAGCCGCGCGACCGCGAGGTGGTCTGCCACGCCAGCGCCTGGGACATCGACTTCGTGGAAGACGTGCGGCTCAAGATGTGCATCGACATCACGGCCGAGGATTTTGTCGTTGTCCACCACGAGCTGGGCCACAACTTCTACCAGCGCGCGTATGACAAGCAGCCCTTCCTGTTCCGTGACAGCGCCAACGACGGCTTTCACGAGGCCATTGGCGACACTATCGCGCTCTCGGTCACGCCCGAGTACCTGGTGAAGCTGGGGCTGCTGAAGGAGGTGCCCGATCCGTCCAAGGACATCGGCCTGCTCCTGCAGAAAGCGCTCGAGAAGATCGCCTTCCTGCCCTTCGGGCTGTTGATCGACCAGTGGCGCTGGAAGGTGTTCTCGGGCCAGATTCCGCCGGAGAAATACAACGAGACGTGGTGGGAGCTGCGCCGCAAGTACCAGGGCATCGACGCGCCCGTCGCGCGCAGCGAGGCGGACTTCGACCCCGCCGCCAAGTATCACGTCGCGGCCAATGTCCCTTACTCACGCTACTTCCTGGCCGACATCCTCCAGTTCCAGTTTCAGCGCGCGCTGGCGCAGATTGCGGGCTGCAAGGACCCGCTCAACCGCTGCTCGGTGTACCAGAACGAGGAGGCGGGCCGCCGCTTCAGGGCGATGCTCGAGATGGGGCAAAGCAAGCCCTGGCCGGACGCGCTCGAAGCCCTCACAGGCCAGCGCGCAATGGACGCCACGGCGATCCGGGATTACTTCGCGCCGCTGCAGAAGTGGCTGGACAAGCAGAACAAGGGGAAGCCGGTGGGCTGGTAAGGGAGCCGTTCAGGCGCGTCCCATGACCACGGTGTGGGGGCTCATGGGAATGGGGTGCGCGGTGAGGCCCGTGAAACCCGCCTCGTTGTACATGGCGGTGAGTTCGCTCAGCGTATAGGCGTCGCCGGCCGCGGTGGAAGTCAGCATGGTCATGCTGAAGGCCGCGGGCATGGGCGGGGAGACGCGGTCTTCATTGGGCACGAACTCGAGCGTGGCGGCGCGCCCGCCGGGCCGCAGGACGGCGTGGACCTTCTTCAACAGGCCCACGCAGGTCGGCGGATCGAAGTGGTGCAGGAAGTTGGTGAGCAGCACGGCGTCATAAGGCCCGCCGAAGTCGACCTCGAAGGCGCTGCCGGGCAGCATGTCGTAGCGGTCTTGGACGCCGGCTTTGCGGGCGTTGTCCAGGGCCACGCGCAGCACGGGCGCCCAGTCGAGGCCGGTGACGCGGGCCTGCGGGTTCTGTTTGGCGATTTCGATGCCGAACAGGCCGTGGCCGGCGGCGATATCGAGCACGCGCATGGGGCCGGCGTACCCCTCCAGCACGACCGCGCCGAGCGGGCCGACCATGGGGGCCATCATCGGCGCCATGGTTTCCGCGAACTGGACCCAGATGGGGTTCTCCGGTTCGACGCTGCCGTCGCCCGGCAGGACGGTGCGCCCGGCGCGCACGATTTCCGCCAGACGGTCGTAAGGCTCGCGCATGGCCGGGTTGCCGAGGAACTGCGCAATGGAGGCCAGGGACGAAGGTGAGCGCGGGTCAAGGAAGGCGGCGCTGGTCGGGGTGTGGCGGTAGCGCCCGTCCTCTTTGACCAGGACGCCGTAGATGGTGAGGAAATCGCACAGGATGCGGATGCCGCGCTCGGACGCCGAGCAATGGCGGGCGATGGAGGCCACGTCTCCCGGCCCTTCACCCACGGCCCGGAAGACATCCAGATCGATGGCCGCCTTGAGGGCCGCGGTGCGCTGATGCGCCTGCAGCATTTCGAAAACCAGACCGGGAGTCAACGGACCTTTGGCGCCAGTCCCGTGCATAGCCAGCCTCCTCTTTTTTTCAGGGTTGACTCCAGAATACCGTAAACGCACCTACTGCCGCGATGACTCGCCTCGGTCAGGGCTGCGCTATGATCGAGCCGAGATGCTGATCGTCCACGTACACGCACACGTCAAACCGGAGTTCGCCGAGGCCTTTCGGGTGGCCACCGCCGAGAACGCACGCAATAGCGTACTTGAGCCGGGCATCCTGCGCTTCGACGTCATCCAGCAGGCCGACGACCCGTCGCGTTTCGTCCTGATAGAGGTCTACCGGACGGTCGAGGCGACCGTCGCGCACAAGGAGACCGCGCACTACGCAGCCTGGCGGGACGCGGTGACGCCGATGATGGCTGCGCCGCGATCGGCCGTGAAGTATTCGACCGTCTTTCCGGCCGAGCAGGATTGGTAGGATGCGCTTCGAGTTCGCCACCGCGACGCGCATCCTATTCGGGGAGGGCACGCTGGCTGAGGTTCCGGCGGCCGCCCGGAAAATGGGGACGAGGGCGCTGCTTGTCACGGGCCGCTCGCCCGCGCGCGGGGCCGTCCCGGCGGCGGCGACGTTCGCGGTCGAAGGCGAGCCTTCGGTCGAGCTGGTGCGGCGCGGCGTTGAAACCGCCCGCGAGGCGGGAGCCGATGTCGTGATCGCGCTCGGCGGCGGAAGCGCGATCGATGCGGGCAAGGCGATCGCGGCGCTGGCAGCCAACGGCGGCGACGTGCTCGACTACCTGGAAGTGATCGGGGAGGCGCAGCCGCTCGCGCGCCCTGCGCTGCCGTTCATCGCCATTCCGACCACGGCAGGAACGGGATCCGAGGTGACGCGCAACGCCGTGCTGGCTTCGCCGGACCACGGTGTGAAGGCCAGCCTGCGGAGCCCGTTCCTGCTGCCGCGGCTGGCGGTGGTCGATCCCGAGTTGACCTACGGGCTGCCCCCGGCGATCACGGCCTCGACCGGCCTCGACGCGCTCACGCAACTGATCGAGCCCTATGTTTCCGTGCGCGCGAATCCGATGACGGACGCGCTCTGCCTGGAGGGGATGCGGCGCGCCGCCGGAGCGCTGGCGCGCGCCTGGCACGACGGAGGCGACCGCGAGGCGCGCCGCGACATGGCGCTGGCCAGCCTGTGGGGAGGATTGGCGCTGGCCAACGCCGGCCTGGGCGCGGTTCATGGGTTCGCGGCGCCGGTGGGCGGCATGTTCCCGGCCCCGCACGGAGCGGTGTGCGCGGCCCTGCTGCCGCACGCCATGGAAATCACCATCCGAGCGTTGCGCGCCCGCGCGTCCACTTCGGAAGCGCTGCAGCGATATGCCACCGTCGGGCGCACGCTCACCGGCAGGGCGGACGCCAGCGCCGAGGACGGCGCCGCCTGGGTGGGCCGCCTGTGCCGGAAACTGGAAATCGCGCCGCTCGCAACCTATGGCGTTCGTAGCGAGCACGTGCCCGCGCTGGTCGAGAACGCCGCGCGCGCCAGCAGTATGAAGGGCAATCCGATCGCGCTGACGGCGGCCGAGCAAGCGGAAGTGCTTATGCGCGCCATGTAAGGGGGGAGGACTACAGCGCGCCGGCCTTGGTGGGCGATAGCTTGAGCGCCTTGATGCGGTCGCGCAGCTCGGCCGCCTTTTCGAATTCGAAACGCTTGGCGGCTTCGCGCATCTTCTCCCCGAGCTCGGTCAGGTAGCGCTCGAGCTGTTCGGGCGAGAGGTCCGCGGCGGGATCCTCGGCCTCGAGCGACACGGTAACGTAGTCCGCTTCCGAGATCGCCACCAGGCTCATGTCGATGGGCTTGACGATGCTCTGCGGCGTGATGCCGTTGTCCTCGTTGTACTGCACCTGGATCGCACGGCGGCGGTCGGTTTCGCCGATGGCGGTGCGCATCGAATCCGTCATCACGTCGGCATAGAGGACGGCCTTTCCGTTCACGTTGCGCGCGGCGCGCCCGATGGTCTGGATCAGCGAGCCGCCCGAGCGGAGGAAGCCCTCCTTGTCGGCGTCCAGGATGGCCACCAGGGAGACCTCGGGCAGGTCCAGGCCCTCGCGCAGCAGGTTCACTCCGATGAGCACGTCGATATCGCCGCGCCTCAGGTTGCGCAGGATCTTGATGCGGTCGAGCGTGTTCACCTCGGAATGCAGATACTGGCACTTGACGCCGGCCTCGGCGTAATACTCGGCCAGGTCCTCGGCCATGCGCTTGGTCAGGGTGGTCACCAGCACGCGCTCGCCGGCTTCGACGCGGCGGCGGATCTCGTGCAGCAGGTCGTCCACCTGCCCGCGGATGGGCCGCACCTCGACCGCGGGGTCGACCAGACCGGTGGGCCGGATCACCTGCTCGACCACCACGCCCGCGGACTTAGTAAGTTCGTACGGTCCGGGCGTGGCCGAGACGTAGATCACCTGGTTGACGCGGTTTTCGAACTCCTCGAAAGTGAGCGGGCGGTTGTCGAGCGCGCTGGGCAGGCGGAAACCGTAGGAGACCAGCGTCTCCTTGCGCGAGCGGTCGCCGTGGTACATGCCGTGGAGCTGCGGGACGGTCTGGTGGCTCTCGTCGATGACGAGGAGCGAGTCGTGCGGCAGATAGTCGAGCAGCGTGGGCGGCGCTTCGCCTGGCAGGCGTCCCGAGAAGTGGCGGGAGTAGTTTTCGATCCCGTGGCAGTAGCCGATCTGGCGGATCATTTCCAGGTCGAACATGGTGCGCTGCCAGAGCCGCTGGGCCTCCACGGCTTTGCCCGATTTCTCGAGCTCCGCGTGCCACCAGTGCAATTCCTCTTGGATGGAGTGGAGCGCGCTGTCGCGGGTCTCCGCGCTCATGACGTAGTGCGTCTTGGGGTAAATCGGCAGGCGCAGGTAGGTCTGGCGGACCTGGCCGGCCAGCGGGTCGATCTGCGAGAGGCTCTCGATCCGGTCGCCCCACAACTCGATGCGGTAGGCGTTGTCGTCGTAAGTGGGATAGAGCTCGATGACGTCGCCGCGCACGCGGAACGTGCCGCGGCGGAAGTCGGCGTCGTTGCGCTCGTAGAGGATCTCGACCAGCCGCCGCACGATGTCCTCGCGCCGGATCTTCTGCCCCTTTTCGAGCATAAGCAGCATGCCGTAGTAGGCCTCCGGCGAGCCCAGGCCGTAGATGCAGCTTACGCTGGCCACGATGATGCAGTCGCGCCGCTCGAACAGCGACCGCGTGGCGGAGAGGCGCAGCTTGTCGAGTTCGTCGTTGATGGTGGCTTCCTTCTCGATATACACGTCGCCCGAAGGGATGTAGGCTTCGGGCTGGTAGTAGTCGTAGTAACTGACGAAGTACTCGACCGCGTTGGCCGGGAAGAGCGTTTTGAACTCCTGGTAGAGCTGCGCCGCCAGAGTTTTGTTGTGCGCCAGGACGAGGGTGGGCCGCGCGGTCCGCTCGATCACCTTGGCGACGGTGAACGTCTTGCCCGACCCCGTGACGCCCAGCAGCACCTGGTGCCGCTCGCCCTCGATGACGCCCCGGTTGAGCTGCTCGATGGCTTGGCCCTGGTCCCCGCGGGGCTGGTAGTCGACGACGAGGTGAAAGCCCATAGCTCCAGTGTATCGGCACGCGTTGAAGCGCGCCGCGGGCGGGCCTCCGGGCGACGGGCGCGCGTGCTACAACTTGGACGAGGAGGCAGGGGAATGAGGGTTGGCTTCATAGGGCTGGGGAATATGGGCGAGCCGATGGCCCGCAACCTGATGCGCGCCGGTCATCGGCTGACGGTCTACAACCGTACGCGGCAGCGCGCCGAGGCGCTGGGAGGTGAAGGCGCCGGCGTGGCGGACACTCCCGCGGAGGCCGCCGCGAATGCCGAGGTGCTGGTCACGATGCTCTCGGACGATCGCGCGGTGCGCGGAGTTCTGTTCGAGGCGGGACCCGGGGGGATCTCCGCCATCGACGCTCTGACGCCGGACGCCATCCACATGTCCGCGAGCACCATCGGCGTCGAATGCTCGAAGGAACTGGAGCGCGAGCACCGCGCCCGCCGGCAGGGCTATCTGGCGACGCCGGTGATCGGCCGGGCGGAAGCGGCGCGCGACAAGGCGCTGTGGGTGATCGCGGCCGGATTGCCGAATCACGTCGAGCGCTGCCGGCCGTTGATGGAGGCGCTGGGCAGGGGCATCACCGTCGCCGGCCCGGAGCCGTGGCAGGCAAACCTGACCAAGATCGGCGTGAACTTCTTGCTGGCCACGGTACTGGAGTCGTTCGGCGAGGTCTACGCCCTTCTGGAGAAGTCGGGCCTGGATCCGCACCGCTTCCTCGACGTCGCCAACGACGGCGCGTTTCGGTCGCCGGTGTATGCCAACTACGGGCGGATGATCGTGGACCGGCAGTACGAACCCGCGGGCTTTTCGCTCAAGCTGGGACTCAAGGACGCCGAACTCGCGCTTCAGGCGGGCGAGGCCGTGCAAGTCCCCCTGCCGTTCGCGAGCATTCTGCGCGACCATTACCTGCAGGCGCTCGCACACGGGCACGCCAGCCTGGACTGGAGCGCTATCGCGGAAGTGGCCCGCCACAACGCGGGCGTGGGCAAGGCGCACCCAGCGGGCGGGTAGAATGAATACCACGGAACGGAGAGCCACAATCACACCCGCGCAGGGCGGCGCGGCCGTCCGCGGGCGAGCGGCGGCCTTCGGCCGCGCGGCGTGGGGCGTGCTCGCCTACAACGTTCTGGTCGTGCTGTGGGGCGCGCTGGTGCGGGCGACCGGCTCGGGCGCGGGATGCGGCGGGCATTGGCCGCTGTGCAACGGCGAGCTGGTTCCGAACCTGCAAACGGCCGCGACTGTCATCGAGTACACGCACCGCTTGATGGTGCTGCTCGCCTTCGTGGCGGTATGCGGGCAGTGGCCGTGGAGCCTGAGACGGCTTCCGGCCGGCCACCGCGCGCGGCGGTGGGCGGGGCTGGCCGTGGCGCTCTTTGCGATCGAAGCGCTGCTGGGCGCAGGTCTGGTGCTGTTCAACTACGTGGCGCACAATGCCTCCATCGCCCGCGGGTTCTACCTGGCGCTACACCTGGCCAACACCCAGCTCCTGCTGGCGGCGCTGGCGATGACAGCGTGGACCGCGGCGCGCGGCAGGGGGCTGGTTCGCGGGAGGATACCGGGAACGCTGCAGGCAGCGCTGCCGGTGGCGATCGCGCTCAGCATGACGGGCGCGGTGGCGGCTCTCGGCGACACCCTGTTCCCCGCCCCGTCGCTCCGCGCGGGACTGGCGCAGGAGTTCACGCCGGCGGCGCACTTCCTGTTGCGGCTGCGGATCGCGCACCCGGTGCTGGCCGTGCTGGTGGGCTTCTTCCTTCTCTACGCGGCGTCCTCGGCGGTGCGTGCCCGGCCCTCGGCGGCGGTGAAGCGAATGGCGGCGGTCGTGGCCGGGCTGGCGCTGGGGCAGCTCGCGGCCGGAGCCGTGAACTGGGCGCTTCTGGCGCCGGTCTGGATGCAGATTGTCCACCTGTTGCTGGCGAATCTGCTGTGGATCGCGCTGGTCCTCCTGGCGGCGAATGCGGCGGCCGTGGAGGAACCGGCGTGAAGATTGTGCTGCGCTCCAGCGTGGCCGGCCTTTTGATTGCCCTGGCGTATCTGGCCTGGGTCGGGCTGACGCGGTATAACGCCGATCGGCAATTCCAGCGAGAGGCGGCGGAGAGCGAGACCGCGCGGTACAAGAAGCTGGTCCCGGCCGGCACGGAGTTGAAGATCACGCAGTTTTACGCCTCGAAGCAGGAAGCGGCCAGGGGCGAGAGCATCCTGGTCTGCTACGGCGTGGAGAACGCGCGCTCGGTGCGGATCGAGCCGGCCATCGAACGGCAACTGCTCCCGCTGCCGGTCAAGTGCTTCCCCTTCGCCCCTCAACGCACCACAACTCTGAGGCTCGTGGCCGAAGGCGAGAAGGGCGGCGAGGCGACGGCGTCGATCACGGTGCGGGTGAGGTAGTTTCACCATGTCAACCTGACGATCTTCCCGTCATCGCCGGTAAACTCTACGCGAGGTAGAACGCGCCTTGACCCGCAGGCCTGCCGTCAACGGTGAACCTCATGGTGAAACCAAGTGACATTCGAGAGGACCTCCGAACCCACCGCGAGGGAGACAAGGAGGCAAAGCACCGCGAGCGGTAATCCCACGCGCAGGCCGACCACCTTGATCGTCGATCCGGTTCGTCTCGGTCCGTCTGGCGCGACCGCTGCCGTCTTCCTCTGCATAGGCGCCAAGCGCCTGATTCCATCGAAAACGGCGCCGGCGCACCGTTCCGGCCTTCTGGCGACGTATAATCCCAAGCAGGGGGGCTAATTGATGCCAGGGAAGACAATCCTCGTTACAGGAGCGACGGGCGCGCAGGGTGGCGGCGTCGCTTCTCATCTTCTTTCGAGCGGGCGGTACGCGGTGCGGTGCCTCACGCGCAAACCTCAATCGGAACGGGCGGCGGCGCTGCGGGGGGCGGGCGCCGAAATCGTCCAGGGCGATCTCGAAGACGCAGCCAGCCTGAGGGCGGCGATGAAGGGCTGTTACGGCGTCTTCGGCCTTACCAATTACTGGGAGCACTTCGAGCGCGAGTATCCGCAAGGCAAGAACCTGGTCGACGCAGTAGCCGCGGCCGGCGTCGAGCACTTCATCCTCAGCACGCTGCCGCACGCGAACGCGCTCTCGCACGGAGAACTCGACGTCCCCCACGTTGACACCAAGGCCAGACTCGAGGTTTACTCGCGCAGCCTGGGCCTGCCTGCAACCTACGTCCATGTAGCGTTCTACTACGAGAATTTCCTGAGCTATTTCCCGCCCCGGCGGATCGAAGACGGGTCGTTCGTCTTCGGGTTCCCCCAGGGCGACACGCCTCTGGCGGCGGTCGCGGTGGAGGATGCCGGAGGCGTGGTAACCGCGCTCTTCGACGGGGGCGCGGAATACAAGGGCCGAGTCGTTAGCATCGCCGGCGACGAGCAGCCGTGCCAGGAATACGCCGCAACCATGAGCCGCGCCACGGGCCAGCGCATCGTCTACCGGCACGTACCGCGCGAGACGTTCGCCGCGCTGGGATTTCCGGGCGCCGAAGACCTCGCCAACATGTTCGACTTCTTCCGCCGTTTCGTTCCCAGCCGGCGGGCCGAGATCGAACTGTGCCGCACGCTTTACCCCGGCATGCGAACTTTCGAAACGTGGCTGGTTGAGAACCGGGAGCGGTTCCGCCGCGTCCTGGCGGCAAACGCGGGCGCCGGCGCGGCCTGAAGGGGCGGCGGCGCAGCCATTCCGGACCCGCGCTTCGGGTAGGGGCAGGCGGGTGTACACTCTCAGTGAAATGCCTTCCGCCCCTGCGCCCGAGCAACGGCGCACAGTCTTGGGCGGCGCCGGCGGCGCCGGATGCGAGCTCCAAGGCGGCGGGAATTGAGCCCACTCCCCATGGCTCCTCACGCCGCTCTTCGCGCCTCAATGGACGCCGACGTGCCCTTCGTCGCCGCCATCTACGGGCACCATGTCCGCACCGGGCTGGCCTCGTTCGAGATCGTCCCGCCCAGCGCGGAGGAAATGGCGCACCGCCGCCTGGAGGTGCTGAAGCGCGGGTTGCCGTTCCTCGTAGCGGAGCTTGCGGGAACGGTGGCAGGGTACGCCTACGCCAGCCCCTATCGCCTCCGTCCCGCGTACCGCTGGACGCTTGAGGACTCCATCTACATTCACCCCGATCACACCCGAAAAGGCATCGGCCGCCTTCTGCTCCAGGCGCTGATCGCCGCCTGTGAAGCGAAGGGATACCGGCAGATGGTGGCCATCATCGGTGACAGCGGCAACGCACCCTCCATCGGGCTTCACCTTGCGTTTGGATTCGAGCACGCCGGCACGCTGCGCTCCGCCGGCTTCAAGTTCGGCCGCTGGGTGGACACGGTTCTCATGCAGCGGCCGCTCGGCTCCGGAGACACCGCGCCGCCGCAGGGCTGACCTCGCTGGGTCCTGCTATGCATTAATGAAGGGATGACCTGGAAGCGAGCATCTCTCGTCGCCTATCTCGCGGCAGCTCTGTGTCTCGCCTGGCTGGTTCTTAAAGGGGCGATCCTGGGCAACGGGCCGGTCACCATCGGCATCCAGGTGGCAGCCGCAGCCCTGATGGTCTGGGCACGCGTGACCTTCGGAAGGCGGAGCTTCCATGCCACTGCGAACCCCACGGGGGGAGGGCTGGTCACGAACGGTCCCTATCGGTATGTCCGGCACCCG
This sequence comes from Bryobacterales bacterium, assembly GCA_963710565.1. GTDB lineage: Bacteria > Acidobacteriota > Terriglobia > Bryobacterales > Bryobacteraceae > DASWZN01. The sequence goes on from CAVQAN010000008.1 coordinate 365,421, forward strand.
ATTTACGCCGCGGCGCTGTACTTTCTGTGGGCGGGCATCGCCGCCCACCCATCGGCAGCGCACGCGATCGCTGCGTTCGCCGCCACGGCCGCGCTCGCGCTTCGGATGCTGGCCGAAGAGACCCTCATTGTCAGCAAGTACCCGGAATACGCCGAGTACGCGTCTCGCACGCGGCGCGTGGCGCCATTCCTGCTGTAGCCTCGAGGCCGTCTCGTCCTCCCTGCGCTTGCCTCCCGCGAACGGGATGCGCCACACTGAAACTAACGTGTCCGATTTCTGTACCTGCGGAGCCGAGCTTCCGCCCGATGCGCGCTTCTGCCATAAGTGCGGCAAGCCGCAGCGCGACGAGCCATCGTTCGTCGAAGAGCAGCCCGCCGCACCGCCCCTGCCCCCTCCGGTGGCGGCGCCCCGTCCCATCGGCTTCCGCAATCCGATCGCGTTCAGGGTCGGGTTCCTGTCGGCCCTGGGGGCACTGCTGTTCACTCTTCTGCTAGCGCCGGCGTTTCCGGTGTGGCTGGCCGCCGCCGGTTTCCTGGGCGCGTACCTGTATCACGGCCGCAGCGGCGAGCTTCTCTCGACGCGCAGCGGCGCCAGAATGGGCTGGCTCACTGGCTTGCTGACCTTCTTCGTGTCCAGCCTGCCGGTTGCCTGGGCCTGCGTCGAGGAGATCACGGGGCCAGACTACGCCAGCCGCATGCGCCAGCAATTGAGTTCCTGGGCGGTTCCCTCAGCCCTCCAGAACCAGATGATTGCGTTCATGCAGACGCCCTTGGGAATCGCCTCGCAGATTCTGACGTCGCTGCTCATGCTCTTCGTCATGATGACCCTCCTCTCGCTGATCGGAGGCGTGCTGGCAGCCAAGGTCCTCGGCCGCAAGTAGCCGCGCTGTACGAGTCAGATGCGTGGCGCGCGGTGCGCCGCGGGCCAGGCAAGGGGCCTATCGGTTGAATTGCGGAAGGTGGACGACCTCAAGCGCGCCGCAACCCAGATGCCGAAGCCGCGTGCGGAGGTTGTCGAGGGCGTCAACCGCAGGTTTGACACAGATCCAGTGGATTTCCAGCGCGGTGCCGGACAGGGCGGACATCGGCCGGGCCACCACGGCCTGCCGGCCGGCCCCGAGCACGACACAAAGCACCGCCAGAGCGATCGCGTCCGGGTTCCGCCGTACAGCCTGGAGCAGCTTTGTCATCGCAACCTCCTATCCTTCTAAACGCTCCATGCGCCGATTCATTACGCATTTTCTTGGCCGGGGCGAAGACTCGATGAATCAATGGATTACGAAGGGAGGGAGGGCTCCGGCGCCCACGACTGTCCGGTTTTGGGAAGGGGCCGTGCGGAACCGGACAGGGCTGACGGCTGAGTGTCCCGCCCCGGGCCTGGGGCCCGGGGTCACATTCACGGTCATCTCCCGTTTGTTTCTCACTACCGTTACGGGCACCGGTTTGCCTGCTTCGGCGTCGCGCAGCAGTTTGGTAATCTGGCCGGGGCTGCCGACCTCGGCGTTGCCCACTTTGACGATCACGTCCCCGGCCTTAATCCCCGCCTTCGCCGCCGCCGACCCTTCCGCCACCGACCGCACCAGCACCCCCTGCTTCACGCCGAAGAACTCCGCCAGTTGCGAGCCCACCGGTTCGGTCTCGATGCCCAGCCGCGGGCCCCTGCTTCCGGGCCCCTCCGGCGAATCCGGTCCGTGCATGTCCCCGTCCCAGTGCATGTTCTGCATGTCGTCCTTCAGCTTCTGCATGTCGCGCTGGAACTGAGAGTCGGCGCCAAACTGACCCTCGATCTCCTGGCGGAATTTGGAGTTCGGTCCGAACTCCTTCTGCATGTCCTGCTGGAACTTCGAATCCGGACCGAACTGCCGCCGCATCTCCTCGCCCATCCTGGTCATGTCCTCTGCGAACTTCGGGTCCATGTGGGGCATGTACGCCTTGCGGTCACCGACCGTCGCGGCGACGGTCTGAGTGTTGCCGTCCCTATTGATGAGCAGCTTGACCGTCCGGCCCGGCGGCGTCTCGCGCACCAGGCGGACGAACTGCTCGACGCCCTCCACCCGCTGCCCGTTGAACTCGAGTACGGCATCCCCTTCCTTCAGGCCGGCTTTGGCCGCCGGACTATCGCCGGCCACCGTCGTCACCTCGACACCATGCGGTTCGGAAATCTTAAGCCGCTTGGCGCGGTCCGGATCGATTTCCTGGACGCCGATACCCAGGAAGCTGCCCTTGCCCGCCGCATACCAATTCATCGGCGGGGGCGGCGGCACGGCTGGGGTGGCCGGAGTGGGTGGCGTTGGCGGCACAGGCGGCGTGGACTGCGCGAACATCGCCGGCGGCGCGGGCATTGCGGGCGCCGCGGGTGGCGCCGGCCGCGCGGCGAGGGCCGGGGGGGGCTGAGCCGGGAGCGGGGGCATAGCGTCGTCCGGGCTCTCCGGCGGGGGAGGCGGGGGAGGCGGGGGCGGCCCGGCCTCGCCGAACCTGGCGGGAGGCGCCGGGGGCGCGGGGGGACCGCCTTGGGCGAACGGCGCGGGCGCGGAGGGCGCCGCAGGCCGCGCTGCAACAGCCGGCGGCGCAGGCGCCAGCGTTTTGGCCTCAGGGCTCTCCGGCGCGGGAGGCGCGGCATCTTGAGCGGTGGCCATCCCCGTCAGGGCGACGGCCAGCAGAACTGGAACAAAGAGACTCTTCATGGTATTGGGCTCCGTTTCTATTTCGGGCGACGGAGGTAGATCGTCCCGCCGGAAGTGGTGAGCCGCAACAGAGGTCCGCCTCCATTGAGCGCCACCTCGGCGACCGATCCGGTTCCGGCCCGCGGGCGGACGCCGCCAAAATCGGAGACGATCCGCTGGCCCGCGGAAGTTGAATTGACTGCTTCCACCGTCACCCGAAGGTTAGACGGAATCAGCACAGTAATGTCACCGGAGCTGGTCACCAGCGCGGAGCTCTCGATCTTTTCGACTCCCGAAAGGTCGGCCAGGATGCTCCCCGATCCGGTGACGGCCCGCAAGCCGCCCGAAGTCGCTTGGAGCTGAATCGTTCCCGTCCCCGATTCGCAGTGGACGTTGCGTGGAAGCCCGCACCCGGATCGATCCCGTCCCGGTTTCGATCCTCACCGGCCCACCGGCCTGGATCACGTCCACCAGCCCCCGGATGGCCGCGGCCTGAACCCCACGATCCGCACGCTCAATCCGGATGTTGCCGCCCAGGGTCCGGGCGCGCACCAGACCGTGCGCCTCGCGCACCACGATCTCGCCACCGCCGGTGGCCAGTGTGGCCTCGCCGCCGAGCAGACCGGCCGTGATGTTGCCGCCGCCCGTGAAACACTCGACGCCGCCGCCGATCTGGTCGAGCCGCACGGCCCCGCCGCCGGTGCGCACCGCGACGCCTCCGCCCACGCGGTTGACGTCCACGGTCCCGGCGGCGGTCGCCACGCGCGTTGCGCCGTCCAGATCGCGGATCTCGATGGCGCCGCCGCGCGATTCCACCACCGCCTCGTGAATCCTCCGCGGGAGGAGCACATGCAAGTCCGCCGCGGCCCGCGGATCGGAGGACGTGATTTCCAGAATCGTCCGTGCGCCCTGGCGTATGGCTTTCACCGCGATGGCATCCAACAGAGCGCGGGCGGAGGCCTCGTCCCTTGCCCGCACGCGGCGTTTGAGCGAGTAGGCTATGTCGCCGCGCTGCTCGCCCTGAATGTGCACCGCTCCCGCGGTGACCACCCGGACGCTCTCGCCGGCGGCCACCGCGCCCGCCACGGTGTCAACCCAATACGCGCCTTCGCGCGCCGGGCCCGAACTCGTCTGCGCCAGCGCCGCCAGCGCGAATAGCGGCGCCAGCCACAAAGTGCGAATCATCAGAACGTCCCCACCGATGCGTTCATCTCCTCGAGCGCCCGCTGGCAGCGCAGGCGCACATAGCTATTGTTCTCCTTCTGTACCACTTCCTGCAGCACACCGGCAGTCATGTCCCCTTTATGCTCCACCAGAAGGTCGATGGCCTGCGCGCGCACGCCCGGGTTGTCGTCCGCCAGCAGAACCCGCGTCAGGGTTTCGCGCACGTCCGGCTCGCCGCCGTATTGCTTCAGCGCATCCAGAGCCTTCAGCCGGACGCCGGGATTGGAATCGTGCTGCAGCGCATAAAGGAGCAGCGGCCGTAATTCTCCGGCCGTGCGCTCGGCCTTCAGAACGTCCATCGACTCGGCCCGCAGCCCCGCGTCCGAGGACTCGCGCGCGGCCGCCAGCAGCAGCCTCCGGATCTGGTCGTCGTCCACCGTGCCGGAAATCGTCCGCTGCCGGGTCTCGTCCACAACCAGTTGCACGCGGCCCGACGGCCCGGGCTCGAGGTACCGGACACGCATCACCGACGGTTCCGCGCCCGCAACGTCGGCCCTCGGTTTCGAAGCGGTCAAGCGGGCCCCGAAGAACCCCAGCGCGACCAGGGCCACAGCGGCCGCCGGCCGCGCCAGCGCGGCCAGCCGCAAATCGGAGAGGCGCGCCAGCCACTCCCGCATCCCCGCGCGCCGCATCCCCGCGCCTTCCAGCCGCAGCGCCAGATCGCGCCGGCAGCGCGCCAGCAGAGCGGGATCCACGTCCACATTCCGCTGGTTGAGCGCCGCTTGCAGACGCTTCTCGCCGTCGAACTCCCGGCGGCAATCCGCGCAGGCTTCGAGATGGTCCTGGAAGCTCTGCTCCTCTTCGATGCTCAGCTCGCCGTAGAGAAACAGCGCCGCGTTCTTCTTCACCGATTCGCAATTCATACGAAATCTCCCAACGCCACGCGCATCTTCTGGGTAGCACGAAACAGACACATTTTGGCGGCCTCTTCGCTGGTGCCGAGAGTCTCGCCGATGGCCCTGAGCCGCATGCCCTGGTAGTGCCGCAGCTCGAAGACCAGGCGCTCCTTGTCCGTGAGCTCGCCCAGGACCTTCTCGATACGCGTGCTCAACTGCCGGCTCATGAGCGAGCGCTGCGGGTCGCCCAGTTCCCGGCCCTCCGCCACCGTGTCCAGCCGGTCCCGAGGCCCCTCCTCCGTCTGGATCACCGAAGACTCCTCGCGCCGCGTCTTCCGCTTGCGCATCTGGTCCAGGCAGAGGTTCGTGACAATCCGGTACAGCCAGGTGCTGAAGCTCGAGTCCAGCCGGAACAGCCGCAGGTTCTTGAACACCCGCAGGAACGCCTCCTGGTAAACGTCGTAGGCGTCCTCGGACGATCGCAGCAGGTTCATGGCTATTTGAAGCACACCGCGGTCATAGGCGCGAACGAGACGCTCGAAGGCTTGCTGGTCGCCTTTCTGAGCGGCACGGATCAGCGCCGCCTCATCCGCGTCGATGGGCGAGGGCCGGTTCATGGCCGGCGCGGCTTCTGAGTTCACGAAATGACCGCCACTTGGGAATAAGACGGCTCTCCGACAAAAGTGTAACGCCGTCAGCCGCCTGTGCGCCCCGCGGTGGTCCCCGGTTCCGGCCGGCGCGTGAGGCCTCACGCCGAGGCCGATAGACCCCAGGCGGTTCCGCTTCCGCGCGCTACCGAGCACCTGCACCCGCTATACTGGCGGACGATGCGTCAAGAACCGGGCCACTTCGGCGAGCGGGAGTTGCCGCTCATCTATGTCGCCCGCAAGCTGAAGGAGGCGCTGGCGCTCGAATCCGAGCTGACCGCCGCGGGAGTCGACTACCTGGTCGAGCCGGACGTGTACGCCGGAGGAATCGTCTTCCGGAGCGAACGCGTCGGCGCGTTCTTCTATGTCGCGCCCGAGACGCAGGAGGCGGCCCGGCAGGTGTTGATCGAACACGGATACCGGCCCCACGAGCCGCTCGGCGGGCAAAGATGAGCGCCGCATCTATGGCGCATGCGCCGGCGTGCGGCAGCCCCCTCGTGTCGCGCCCCGCCAATGGGGCCCGGCGCCGCGCTGCGGGACACCGGGGATGAGCGCCGCCGATCTGGTGACATGGCTCGCCGGCCTGTGGATCGCGTTTGCGTGCCTCCTCTGGCGCCGCGACGTGGTTCGCCAGCGCCGCAATCGGGTTCGCGAGTTGGGCCACAAAGGGGTAGGCGAGCTGCCGTCCTTCGTGGCGCCGGTGAGGCGCCTGATGCTGACCACCCTATGGCTCGGCGCCGTCTGCCTGGCGCTGCCCCGCCCGATCGCGTGGGTGCTGGCGGGCTTCCCGCCCGTCTGCCTGGCGGTCCTGGCTGGGGCCGCGCGGCGGAGCCTGAAGCGCGGGCGCTATGCCGCTGCATTGGACCTGACCGGCGCGCTCCTGTCGGTAGCTCCGGACAGCGCCGCACTCCTGCTCCGCCGCGGTGAGATTCTGCTCGCCGCGGGGCGGCTGGAGGAAGCCGAAGACTCGCTGCGGCAGGCACTCGCCCAGGCGCACCGGCAGGGCCACGGGGTCCGGGCCCTGGAGTGCTTCGCGAGAGTGATGACCGTCGAGGGCCGTTACGAAGACGCCACGAGGGCGATCGAAACCGCGCTTAAAGTGCAGCCCCGGCGCAGCCTGCTGCATGCGGCACTCGCAGAAACGCTGCTGTGGCAGACGGCCAGGGCCGAAGACGCGCTCAAGCTCGCCAACCGCGCACTCGACTACGAGGCCAAGACCCGGCACAAGGCCGGCCCCAATGGCTTTGCGAATATGTGGGCGGCGCAGGCCTGGGCCTTCGCGCTGTTGGGGCGGCTCAGCGCGGCGCACCAGGGAGTCCGCCGCGCGCTCCAATCCACGGACGGCTCGGAGAGGCCGCAGGTGGCGGGCGTGCGCTTCCGCGTGGGCATGGCGCTCCGCGCGGCCGGGGACGAGAAGGCGGCGGCTAATTCGTTCGAGGCCGCCTGCGCCACCAACCCCACGGGCCTCTACGGCCGGCTTGCGGCCCGCGCGCTTGGCAAGGAATAGGCAAGAGGGAAATGCCAGGAACGTGCGGGCGCCTGAGGGGGCAAGGAAGAAGATGGAACCCGGCGTTGGCCGGCGTCTGCATATGGTAATATGAAGGCGCCCCGATGCGAAGGGGACCAGGAAGTTATCAATTCAGGGTCAAGTCTTTTTGACGCGGCGAAAAGGGGCGCGCTCCGGCGCGCCCCTTTTCTTGTGGCGCTAGCTCCAGGCCAGCGTGACCACGGAGTCCGCGGGCAGCGCGACCTCGGCCATCCGTCCCGCCAGATCGAGGCGCACTTTCGTTTCGGCGCCGGCATTGGTCAGCACGGCCACGCTCGATCCGTCCGGGTTGGCGAACGCCGCGTGCGTGACGTTCTCGATGGCGCCTTCGGAGCCGATGCGGCGCGCGCCCCGGCGGATGGCGCGCGAGTAATGGGCGAAGGCCCAGTATTGCCCGCTGCGCGCGATCTCCCCGGTCTGAGAGTGGATCGTCACCAGCCCGCCGCAGGGGAACGGTCCGATATTCGGCCGGCCTTTCTCGTCGAGCGCCAGGTTCCAGCCCACGATGCACCGCGCCCAGTTGCGCAGGATGCCGTTGAAGGTGGCGGACCACTTGGTCCAATCGGTCAGATAGGCGGGATCGGTATAATCCGGGCCGCCCTCGGTCCAGTAGGCGTGCTTGCCGGGATGCGCTTCGTGGACGCGGGTCATCGCGCCGGGATCCCCGCCGTATCCGTGCCACGCCACTCCATCGACGTACTGCGCGACGCCCGGTGCGTCGAGCGTGCATAGAGCGCGCCCCCACAGGTCGTAGTTGTGGTCCAGGATCCAGATCCTGGTGGCGAGCTTGTTGCGGGCCAGCTCCGGTCCCAGGTTCTTGGCGACGAATTCGATCTCGTACTCCTGGCCCCACAGGCACGCCGGCATCCTGCCGTCCTGGTCCGTGTCCACCTCGTTCTGCGAAGTAATGGCGTCGATGGCCACGCCTTCCGCCTGGTAATCCTGGAGAAACTTCGCCAGGTAGCGGGCATATACCGCGAAGGACGACTTGCGCATCGACCCGCCCAGCATCGACCCACCGGCTTTCATCCAGCCGGGCGGGCTCCAGGGCGAGCTGAACAGAAACAGGCCGGGGTTCATGTGGCGGCCCAGGCGCAGCATGGGCAGGATGTACTCGCGGTCGTGAGCGATCGAGAAGCGCCGCAGTTCGGGATCGGCATCGCCGTCATCGAAGCTGTACGCGCTGACGGAATAATCGCTCGCTCCGATGCAGGTCCGGCACACGCTGAGGCCCAGCTCAGAAGGATGGAACAGCTCGTGGAAGAGTTCCTCGCGCGCGGCGGTTGAAAGCCGGTTGAAAGTGTAGCAGGCGGCGTCGGTGAAGGCCGCGCCGAAGCCCAGCACCTCCTGGTAAGTGTTGCCGGGGCTGAGGACGATGGCGCCCGCGGAAGGGCCGCCGGAGGGCTGCCACGCCAGCGGTTGCTCCTCGGCGTAGCGCTTCGCCCCCGCGGTCACCCGCACGCGGATGTCGCCCGCGGGCGCCCCCTGGGACGGAACGGCGGCCGCCGCGGCCATGCCGGCCGCAGTCAGTCTCATGAAATCTCGACGAGTACGTGGATGGGACATGTTGGTCTCCGACCCAGGGTATCGCAAGACTGGGGCGGACCGGCAAGCGCAGATTTTCGGTCGGTAGTACTATGAATGGCGCTGCCGCCAGCCACTGCCCGAGAGCGCACGCCCAGGCCGGCTAGCCGCTCAAGTTCAAGCACACCATGGACCAGGAGAACTCAACAAAATGAAACACTACGGATTCACGAATGTTATAGCGGGCGCCGCGATGACGCTCGCTCTCACTGTTACCGCGCAGGCTCAGAACAACAGGAGCTTTGTCGCTACCACTGGCCTCGACACGAACAACTGCACCGCGACCGCCTATTGCCGCACCTTCGTCAGGGCTCTGGCGGTGACGAATGCAGCCGGAGAAATCGTGGTGGTGAATTCCGGCGGCTACGGCGCTTTCACGATTACCCAGCCGGTGGTCATCACGGCTATCGGCATCGATGCCTCGATCACCCAGACGACCGCCGGCCAAAATGCAATCACCATCAACGCTCCCGGAAACGTGACCATCACGGGGCTCAACCTGAGTGGGGGCGGGACCGGGAACGAAGGCATCTACGTGTGGAACGTCGGTGTTCTGCGCCTGAACGGTATGCAGGTACAGGGCTTCGCGAATAACGGGATCGAGGTGACCACCGGCACGGCCCTGTCCATCTACGATTCCAAGGTAAACGACAACGGCGCCAACGGCCTGGCGACGGGTATTCCGACATACGTCCACAACACAGCGTTCGATCACAACGCAGGGGCAGGCGCTCTGTCCATTACAGGGTACCTGACAATCGCCGACTCCTCCGCGCAACACAATACGTGGGGCTTCTACGCGAACGGGGGAACGATGGCGCTCGATAACGACAGCGCCAGCGTTAACACGACCGGCCTGCGTGTCGATTCGGGCGCGAGCCTGTACTTCGCGCACTGCATCGTGGCCGGCAACACGACGGCCTACAACGTCGCGGCGGGAGGCACCCTGGTCGGATCCAACCCTGGAAGCTCTGTGATCGCACCGGGGCAGGCGACCACCGGAGTGTTGTCGACGGCGACAACCCTCCAGTAACCTGGGCGGCGGACCTTACCGGGATGAAGCACTACGGACTCGCGATCAAGACCGCGGCGGGCGCTGCCATCGCGCTCGCCCTGACTGCCGCCGCGCAGGCAGAACGCCCGCAGCTTCGTGGCCACCACCGGCGTCGACACGAACAACTGCACGGCCAGCGCCTATTGCCGCACCTTTGCCCGGGCGCTGGGCGTGACCAATCCGGGAGGAGAGGTCGTGGTGGTGAATTCCGGCGGCTACGGACCTTTCACGATCACCCAGCCGGTGATCAATCACCGCCATCGGAATCGATGCCGCCATCACCCAGACGACGTCCGGCCAGAACGCGATCACGATAAACACCACCGGAAACGTAACCATCACCGGGCTTAACCTGAGCGGGGGCGGAACCGGCAACGCCGGCGTCGATGTGCTGAGCGTCGGCGTCTTGCGGCTGTACGATATGCAAGTGCAGAACTTTACGTATGGCATCCTGTTCAGCGGCGGGATCGCTCTGTCTCTTTACGATTCCAAGCTAATGGACAACACGCAAGGGCTGGAAACGTATTCCACCACCTACGTTCATAACACCGTTTTCGATCACAACGGATCGACCGGCGCCCTGGCTCTTGCAGGATACCTTTCGATCGCGGATTCCTCCGCGCAGAACAACGGCACGGGCTTCCACACGTTGGGCGGCACGATCGTGCTGGATGGGGACCGCGTCACCTCGAACGTCATCGGCATGAAGGCGGAGCCGGGCGCGAGCCTGTACTTTGCGCATTGCGTCGTGTCGGGAAACGGTACAGCTTACAGTATCGCCTCAGGGGCCACGCTGGCGGGGTCCGTTCCCGGAAGCTCGCTGATCGCGCCGGGGCAGATCGCAAGCGGCGCGCTTTCGACGGCGACGAGCCTCCAGTAAAGCCGCAGGTGGCGCCGGGTCGTGGGGCCTCCTGGAGGCTGCTGCAGTCCTGCCTCACCGAAACGGATCCTGCCAGGCAATACAAACGGGGACTCCAATCTGCTTAGCCCGATAGCGGCACTGGCGAACGCCGAATTTGCTCCGTTTAATGACTTGGCTTTGGCTGCGGACCGGAGTCGGTCGCAAACTGCTCATAGACGGAGGGGCGTAGCCATGGGACTGATCGGTGTCGAAGAACTGGTTCAGCGGCGTGTGGCCGAGGAACGCAAGCGTTTGGAACGGGAAAGCGGCCTGGCGCCGCTCGGCGCGAGCCATTTTAAGAAGCCCGTGGAGCGGGCGTTTACCAGGGGCCAGCGGCCACATACCACCTTACTGTTTGGGGGGCTGACGTGGAAACACGAACGCCTGATTCAGGGGGCGCTCGAGGGGCTGGGCTACAAAGCCGAGCCGCTGCCGACACCGAACGTCGCGGCGTTTCAGACGGGCAAGGAGTTCGGGAATAACGGACAGTGCAACCCGACATACTTCACCGTCGGCAATTTGGTGCAGTTCCTGCAGGGGCTGGAAGAAAAAGGCGTCAGTCGGCAGGACATCCTCGATAAGTACGTCTTCTTCACCGCCGGCGCGTGCGGGCCGTGCCGCTTCGGCATGTACGAATCGGAATACCGGCTGGCGCTGCGCAATTCGGGTTTCGACGGGTTCCGCGTGATGCTGTTCCAGCAGTCGGGGGGGCTGAGCCAGTCCGACGCCGAGGCGGGCCTCGACATGAACCCGGACTTCTTCCTGGGCATCCTCAACGCAATGAACTGCGGCGACGTGCTGAACGAGGTCGCGTATGCCATCCGGCCCTACGAAGCCGGCGCCGGGGAGACCAGCCGGGCGCTCGAAGAAGCTCTGGACCGGTTGCGCGAGGTCTTCCGCACGCGCCAGCCGTGGCGGCTCGATTCTCGCGCGGCGCGGGCTCTGGGCGGCTTTGGCGGCACGGCGGAGTATCTCGGCAAGTTCGTCAATCAACTCCGGAGCGACGAGTACACGGGCGCGCTGGAGCGGATACGCGACCGCTTCAACGAGATCGAAGTAGACCGCCTGCGCGTGAAACCGATCGTCAAGATCACCGGCGAGTTCTGGGCGCAGACCACCGAGGGTGACGGCAACTTCAACATGTTCCGTTTCCTCGAACGCGAAGGCTCGCAGGTGCTTGTAGAGCCGGTCGGCACCTGGATCACCTACATGATTCACCAGGTGGTGCAGAAGTGCGCCGACACGAAGGGCCTCGACGAAAGGCGCCGTGCTGCCGCCGGTGTGGAAGGTGGGCGGCACGCGCCAAGATCGAGCTCGGCTATCGCTCCAAACTGGCGAAGCTGAAGCTGGCCGAAGCGATCTTCAAGCGCGAGTATCACCGCCTGGTGGAGGCGCTGGGAGGCCTCGCACACCACTTAGTGGACCAGTACGAGCTCCAGCGGCTCGGCCACCCCTATTACAACTCGCGCAGCGGCGGCGGCGAAGGGCACCTCGAGGTAGCCAAGAACATCTACTACTCGAACCGGGACCTGTGCCACATGGTGCTGTCGCTCAAACCGTTCGGTTGTATGCCGTCGACGCAGTCCGACGGCGCGCAGGCGGCCGTAGTGTCGCACTTCCGCGACATGATCTTCCTGCCCGTGGAAACGTCGGGCGAGGGCGAGATCAACGCGCACAGCCGCGTGCAGATGGCGCTGGGAGAGGCCAAAGCCAAAGCCAAACGCGAGTTTCAGGAGGCGCTGGACAAAGCCGGCCTCACGCTGGCCGAGTGCCGGGCTTACGTGGAGGCCAACCCCGAGCTGAAGCGGCCCATGTACCGGGTGCCGCAGACCAAGGGTGTCATCGGCACCGCGGCCAATTTCGCGCTGCACATCGCCGCCCGCATGAAGCGTGAAGGCCGCGTCGCCGCTGCCTGATACGAGGAGCCTCCGCAAGATGCCGCCACGAAACTACACGATTGGACTGGACGTGGGCTCGACCACGGTGAAGGCCGTGGTCACGGATGTCGTGTCCGACAAGATCGTATGGAGCGACTACCAGCGGCACGACACCAAGCAGCCCGAGAAGGTGCTCGAGTTCCTGAAGCGATTCGAGACTGAGATCGACGGGTTTCAGGCCGAGGCAAGCCGCATCTTCATCACCGGCTCCGGAGGCAACGGCCTGTCCGGATACCTGGGCGCGAAGTTCGTGCAGGAGGTCAACGCGGTTTCGCTGGCGGTCGAGAAGCTCAACCCCGAGTGCGGCTCGGTGATCGAGCTGGGCGGGCAGGACGCCAAGATCATCATCTTCAAGGAAGACCCGGAGACGGGGCGCAAGAAGAAGCTCCCCTCGATGAACGACAAGTGCGCGGGCGGCACCGGCGCGGTGATCGACAAGATCAACGCCAAGCTCCGCATCCCGGCCGAGAAGCTGTGCCAGATGGGCTACAACGGCCTGCGCCTGCATCCGGTGGCGGGCAAGTGCGGCGTGTTCGCGGAGACCGACGTCAACGGGCTCCAGAAGGCCGGCGTGCCGCCCGACGAGCTGATGGCGTCATTGTTCGAAGCCATCGTGATGCAGAACCTCTCGGTGCTGACGCGCGGCAATACGCTGCGGCCGGTGGTGCTGCTGCTGGGCGGGCCGAATTGCTACATCCGGGGGATGAAGGAGTGCTGGAAGCGCAACATCCCCAAGATCTGGAAGGAGCGCAGTTTCCCCCTGCCCGAAGGCGTTCCGCCCGAGGAACTGATCCGCACGCCTGACAACGCGCAGTACTTCGCCGCCATCGGCGCCATCGAGTTCGGCAAGAGCGAGGACGACTGCGTCGGCTGTTACAAGGGCTGGGAGCGCCTGGAGTGGTACATCGAGCATGGGCGCGGCGAGGAAAAGGCCGCCAAAGGCGCGGGCGGCGGGCTGGCTGCCAGCGCCGGGGAACTCGCGGACTTCAGGGCGCGCTACCGGTACCACAAGCACGCGCCGGCGCAGTTCCAGCCAGGCCAGGTAGTGGAGGGCTTCATCGGTCTGGACGGCGGCTCGACTTCGACCAAGGCCGTGCTGGTCTCGAAAGACAAGAGCCGGAGCGTCCTGCTCAAGTCCTATGCGCTCTCGAAGGGCAACCCCATCGAGGACACCATCGAGATCCTGAGCAAGATCGAGAGCCAGGTGGCCGAGCAGGGCGCATCGCTCAAAGTGCTGGGCGTGGGCACCACGGGCTACGCCAAAGACATCCTGAAGGACGTGGTGGGGGCCGACGCGGCCATCGTCGAGACGGTCTCGCACACCGAGGCCGGCCTGCACTTCTACAAAGACATCGACGTGATCTGCGACGTGGGCGGGCAGGACATCAAGATCATCATCCTGAAGAACGGCCGCGTGAAGGACTTCAAGCTGAACACGCAGTGCTCGGCGGGCAACGGATACTTCCTGCAATCGACGGCGCAGGGGTTCGGCTATCCGGTGGAGCAGTTCGCCGACGTGGCTTTCGGCGCGCAGAGCTTTCCGTCCTTCGGTTACGGCTGCGCGGTGTTCATGCAGTCGGACATCGTCGATTTCCAGCGCCAGGGATGGAAGGCGGAAGAGATCATGGCCGGCCTGTGCAACGTGCTGCCGAAGAACATCTGGCTCTACGTTTCGCAGATTCCCAACCTGTCGGCCATCGGGACGCGGTTCCTGCTCCAGGGCGGGACGCAGTACAACCTGGCGGCGGTGAAGACCCAGGTGGACTTCATCGAGTCGCGGTTCAAGGGGAAGGACACGCGCCCCGAGGTGATGGTCCACAAGTACTGCGGCGAGGCGGGCGCCATCGGCGCGGCCCTCGAGGCCGGGAGACTCTTCGACCGCGGCCGCCAGACCAGCTTCATCGGTATGGAAGCGGTGCGCGCCATCAGCTACAAGACCACCCGTAGCGAGGAGACGCGCTGCTACTTCTGCAAAAACAACTGCCTCCGCACGTTCATCGACGTCAAGACGCCGCTGCTCACGGCCATCCAGCCGGTGAACTCGAAGGTCCCGCTCGACGCGGGCTCGCAGCGCCTGATCATCGCCACCTGCGAGAAGGGCACCGTGGAGGACGTCGATCACATGCGCGCGATCAAGGGCGAGATCGACCGCATCAAGGAGGCCAACCCGAACTTCGCCGAGATCGCGGCGCGCGCCGTCTTCCGCATTCCGAACGCGCCGAACGTCTCCGACCCGCCGCCGCGGTTCCTGCTCACGCCGGCGCAGAAGAGCCGCGCCGCGTTGCGGAAGAAGCGCGGGCAGATCCGCATCGGCATGCCGCGCGTGCTCAACATGTACTCCTCGGCGCCGCTGTTCACGGGCTACTTCGCCTCGCTTGGCGTCCAGCCCCAGAACATGGTCTTTTCGGACTTCACCACCGAGGAACTGTACAAAGAAGGCGCCAAGCGGGGCGCGATCGACCCCTGCTTCCCCTCCAAGCTGGGCATTCCGCACATACACAACCTGCTCAACACGCACCACGTCAAGAAGCCGCTCGACTACATCTTCTTCCCCGTGATCGACGATTTGACCAGCGACTTGCAGTGCGCGGCGTCGCACCGTTCCTGCCCCACCGTGGCCTCGACTCCGGAGGCGGTGAAGGCGGCCTTCACGAAAGAGGGTGACGTCTTCAAGGAGAAGGGCGTCGTCTACCTGGACACCTTCGTGAACCTGGCCAACCCCGCGCTGTTCGAGCGGCAGATGTACGGGGAGTTCAAGGACGTCTTCGGCCTCTCGCCCGAGGAGAACGCGCGCGCGGTGGAGCAGGGCTACAAGACCCTGGCCGACTTCAGCCGTGCCCTCAGAAGGCAGGCGCGCCAGGTGCTCGACCAGATCGAGCGCGAGGACCGCATCGGCGTGGTGATGCTGGGGCGGCCGTATCACAACGACCCGGGCATCAACCACGACATCCTCGAGGAATTCCAGAAGATCGGCTACCCGGTCTTCACGCAGGACTCGCTGCCCATCGACGAGGATATCCTGGAGCGGCTTTTCGGCGAGGAAGTCCGCGCCGGCGACATTCCGCACGCGCTGGCCGTCACCGACGTGTGGAAGAACTCTTACAGCGAAAACACGTCGCGCAAGGTGTGGGCGGCCAAGTACGTGGCGCGGCATCCGAACCTGGTGGCGCTCGAGCTGTCGAACTTCAAGTGCGGGCACGACGCACCGATCTATACGGTTGTGGAGGAGATCGTCGAGCACTCCGGCACGCCCTATTTCTGCTTCAAGGACATCGACGAGAACAAGCCGTCGGGCTCGATCAAGATCCGCGTGGAGACCATCGCGTATTTCCTGAGCCGGTATCGCGAGGACCTGGTTGACGCCCGGAAGAAGAAGAGCGGCATCGACCGCCAGCTCGCCGAGTTCGAGGCGCGCATCCGGCGCGAGGCTTTGCGCAAGCGCCTGGAGCAGATCGACGGCGACGAGCGGGTCGCGCGGGCCTTCGCGGGCGGGCACCTCCCCAGGATCGACGTGGATCTGGCGACTCTGGCCAACAGCCGGCCGGCTGCGTAGGCCGCGGCGGCGCACGGCGGTTACGGGTCGTTTTGCGCCGCAGCTGCGAACTTCCGGGGGCGATCTCTCGTACCATAGAGTCTCGGAGGTCCCTTGCAGCTCTCGAACTTGAAGTGTGCGGGCGCCCTGGCGCTCGTTTTGCTTGTATCCGCACCCGCACGTGCCGGCGCCCCGCCCACCCCGGACGAGGTCACGCGGCGCGCCAATGCGCTCGTGGCCCAAATGACGCTGGACGAGAAGATCGGTCAGCTCAACCAGCTTTTCGTGTTCGGCGCGCCGCCGTCCGATGCCCAGGTCCGCAACGGCTCGATCGGCTCCCTGCTTTTCGTCTCCGACCCAGCCGTCGTCAACCGGCTGCAGCACGCCGCGGTCGAGGGAACGCGTCTGCACATCCCCATCCTCTTCGGGTTCGACGTGATCCACGGCTGGCGCACCATCTTCCCCGTACCGATCGCCATGGCGGCTTCGTGGGACCCTCCCATGGTGGAACAAGTCCAGACTGTAGCCGCGCGGGAGGCCTCCGCGGTCGGAATCCGGTGGACCTTTGCCCCCATGGTCGATATCGCCCGCGACCCTCGCTGGGGCCGTATCGTCGAAGGCGCGGGGGAAGACCCGTTCCTCGGCTCCGCCATGGCTCGCGCCCAGGTTCGCGGCTTCCAGGGGCCCGTCATCGGCGGTCCCGACCATCTGCTGGCTTGCGTGAAGCACTTCGCCGCCTACGGCGCCGGCGACGGAGGGCGCGACTACGACTCCGTCTTCCTTTCCGACGATTCTCTGCGGAACGTGTACCTGGAGCCCTACCGCGCCGCGGTCGAAGCCGGCGCCGCCAGCGTCATGAGCGCCTACATGGACCTGAACGGCGTGCCCGCCACCGGCAACCGCTTCCTGCTCCACGATGTTCTGCGCGGCGACTGGGGCTTTCAGGGCTTCGTCGTCAGCGACGCCTTCGCCGTGAGGAGCCTGACCATTCACGGTTTCTCGCGTGACGACAGTGACGCCGTCGCGCGGGCGCTTACCGCCGGCGTCGACATGGACATGGGGGGCCGCAGTTACCTCACCCGGCTCGCCGCGCTGGTCCAGAGCGGGCGCATCCCGGCAGGGACCCTGGACGACGCCGTACGGCGCATCTTGGAAGCCAAGATCCGGGCGGGCCTCTTCGAGAGTCCTTACGTAGACGAAGCCAATGCCAAACAGGTTCTCGGCGCGCCGGAGCACCGCCGGTTGGCGCGCACCGCCGCCTCCCGTTCCGCCGTCTTGCTGCGGAACGAGGGCCAGGTTCTCCCTCTGGACAAGACCAAGCTGTCCTCGATCGCCGTTATCGGCCCGCTCGCGGACTCCCGCATCGACACAACCGGTTCCTGGACCTTTGCGAACGATCCCGCCGAAACCGTCACTGTGCTGCAGGGGATTCGCAACAGCGTGCCCGCCGCTGTGCGCGTGGAATACGCACGGGGAGGCGAGATCCGGCGCACCATCCGCGGGCCCTTCGACAGGGGGCCTCAAGCCGCCCCTGCCACGGCCGCTCAGATCGACGAGGAAATCAGGCAGGCCGTCGAGCTGGCCCGGCGCTCGGACGTGGCGGTGCTGGCGCTGGGCGAGCTTCAGAACATGAGTGGCGAGGCCGCCTCGCGCTCCTCGCTGGACCTGCCGGGCCGCCAGGAGCAGCTTCTCGAAGCGGTCGCCGCGACCGGCAAGCCGGTGGTCCTGGTCCTGATCAACGGGCGCCCGCTGGATCTCGGCTGGGCTTCCGGGCACGTTCCGGCGATCCTCGAAGCCTGGTATCCGGGAGCCCAGGGCGGCAATGCCGTCGCCGACCTTCTTTTCGGCGACTCCAACCCTGGCGGCAAGCTGCCCTTCAGTTGGCCGCGCAGCGTAGGCCAGATCCCGATCTACTACGCGCACAACCTGACCCAGGACCCCGAGACGCGCCCGGGCTTCACCTCGCGCTATTGGGACCAGCTCAGCTCGCCTCTTTACCCCTTCGGCTACGGCCTCAGCTACTCGAAGTTCTCGTTTTCAAATCTCGCCCTGAGCCGGACGCAGGCGCCGCTTGGCCAGGAGTTCGAGGCATCCGTCGATGTCGAGAACGCCGGCTCCCGCGCTGGCGACGAAGTGGTGCAGCTCTACATCCACCAGCGGGCCGGCAGCACCTCGAGGCCGGTGCGAGAACTGAAGGGCTTCGAGCGGGTCGCGCTGGCGCCCGGCGAAAAGAAGACGGTGCGCTTTACGCTGGACAAAGCGAAGCTGAGTTTCTGGAGCACTCCCGAGAAGAAGTGGGTGCAGGAGGCTGAGTCCTTCGACCTCTGGATCGGCGACGACTCGACCGCGTCGCTGCACGGCGGCTTCCAGGTGACCGAGTAAGACGGGTCTTTCACAGCACTATGTAGGCCCGCACCGGGAACGACGCCCCGCCCACCCAGGCGATGGGGACCGCGTGCAGGCGGCCGCCTGTAGCGGGAACCTCGGCCAGGCTGGTCATGTGCTCGCAAACCGGCACGCCGGCGCCCAGCAGCCTGGTGTGGGCCGGGCGCGCGGGGTCCAGAGTGTCGTCGATGTTGAGGGAGTCGATACCCACGAAACGGGCGCCGGCGGCGAGCAGCGCATCGCAAGCCCCGGCCGTGAGAAAAGGCGCGGGCTCGAAGTAGAGCGGTGTCCGCCAGTGTCGCGACCAGCCGGTGTTCACCAGTACCGCGCAACCGTGAAGGTCCAGGCCCGCGAACGCCTCGGGGCCGATGCCGCGCGCTCCTTGTTCGTCCACACGGACCACGGGCAGGTCGGCCAGCGACTCCAGCGGCAGGTGCGCCAGGTCGGCGCCGCCCCGAAACCGGTGCACCGGCGCATCCACGTAGGTGCCGGTGTTCCCGCACAGGTGGAGCGAGGCGATGAAGAACTCCGCCCGGTCCTGGTATCGAGCGCGGGACGCCTGGTAGTCCAGCACCACCTCGGCGCGCGGCGCCGGCAACCCGGGGTAGGTCTCCATTCCCGGCTCGACCGGGTGGCTGACTTCGATGAAGCGGCTTGGAACGGTCATCTTCCGGCCTCCGTCTCTTGATTATGCCGGGCGACGCGGGCGAGCGTGGCCCGGACGGAAAAACATCGGAATTCCACTTGCCCACAGATGCGTTTCGTTGGACACTTGAGTATCGGGAGGAGCAGCGTTGAGTCAAAAAGTACCGGAAAGTACGCTTGTGCGCGAACCCAGCGACCGCTGGACCATGGCGGACTCGAGCGAGCTCTACGACGTGGCCAGTTGGGGAAAGGGCTATTTCTCCGTCGGCCAGAACGGTCACCTCTACGTGCATCCGTCCAAGGACCCGGCCCGTTCGGTGGATCTCAAGGAACTGGTGGACACGCTGGTCCTGCGCGGCATCTCGCTGCCCATCCTGATCCGCTTCGCGGAGATCCTGCGCCACCGCCTGAGCGAGGTCCACGACGCCTTTCAGGCCGCTATCGCCGAGCACGGCTACAAGGGCAGTTACTGCTGCGTGTATCCCATCAAGGTCAACCAGCAGCGCCAGGTGGTCGAAGAGGTGTTCCGGTTCGGCCGGCCCTTCCGGTACGGCCTCGAAGCCGGCTCGAAACCAGAGCTCCTGGCCGTGCTCGCCATCGCCGACAACGACACGCCGATCATGTGCAACGGCTTCAAGGACGACGAGTACATCGAGATGGTCATGCTGGCCACCAAGATCGGCCGGCAGATCACCACGGTGGTCGAGAAGTACACCGAGCTCGACCTGGTGGCCCGCCACGCACAGCGCATCGGCGTTCGCCCGCGCATCGGCCTGCGCCTCAAGCTGGCCAGCCGCGGATCGGGCCGCTGGAAGTCCTCGGGCGGCTTCCGCTCCAAGTTCGGCCTCACGGTCAGCGAGGCCGTGCGCGCCCTCGACCAGCTCAAGCAGTTGGAGATGGCCGACTGCCTGGAGCTCCTCCACTTCCACCTCGGCAGCCAGATTACGAACATCCGCCACATCAAGCAGGCGGTGATCGAGGGCGTGCGCATCTACGCCGAACTGGCGCGCGCCGGCGCCGGCCTGAAATACCTGGACGTGGGCGGCGGACTCGGCATCGACTACGACGGGTCGCAGACCGACTTCGAGTCCAGCGTCAACTATACGCTCCAGGAATACGCCAACGACGTGGTCTACCACGTCCAGAACGTGTGCGACGAGGCGGGCGTGGCGCACCCCACCATCGTTTCCGAGAGCGGCCGCGCCGTGGTCGCCTACCACAGCATGCTGGTCTTCGACGTGCTCGGCGTCAGCGGCTTCGGCGAGCAGGACACGGCCCCCGAGATCGCCGACGAGATGGAGCAGCCGCTGATCGACATGCGCGAGACCTTCCGCGGGCTCAGCACCAAGAACCTGCTGGAGAGCTTCCACGACGCCCAACAGGCGCTCGACCAGGCGCTGAACCTGTTCAGCCTCGGATACCTGCCCATCGAGCAGCGCTGCCTGGCCGAGAACCTGTACTGGGTCATCTGCCGCCGCATCAAGCGCCTGGCCGCCGAACTCGAGTTCTTTCCGGAAGAACTGGAAGGCCTGGACGCCATGCTCTCCGACACCTACTTCTGCAATTTCTCGATCTTCCAGAGCATGCCGGACAGTTGGGCCATCAAGCAGTTGTTCCCCATCATGCCTATCCACCGGTTGAGCGAGCGACCCACGCGCGCCGCCGTCCTGGGCGATATCTCTTGCGACTCCGATGGCAAGATCGACCAGTTCATCGACCGCCGCGATGTCAAGCGGACCCTTCCGCTGCACGCCTTCAACGGCAGCGAGTATTACCTGGGCGCGTTCCTCATCGGCGCCTACCAGGAGATCCTGGGCGACCTGCACAATCTGTTCGGCGACACCAACGCGGTCCACGTGAGCCTCAACGGCAACGGTGAGATCATCCTCGACAACGTCATTAAGGGCGACACGGTTCGCGAAGTGCTGGATTACGTCCAGTTCCGCGCCGAATCGCTGCTCGGCCAGTTCCGCCGCGATGTCGAAGCGGCGCTGCGCGAAGGCAAGATCGGCTACGAGGAGTCCGGCCGTCTGCTGCGCTTCTACGAAGAGGGACTGAACGGGTACACCTACCTGGAAGGCTGAGCCGCCGAGGGCGCCCGTTCTCAACCGGCAGCGGTCCGCCCCGGCTTGCCATTAGGCGCGACCGTCCGGCGCCGCGCCGTTGCTTCCGACACCGCACCCGTGGTTGAATCAGCCCAAATGGACAACGCTCAACCGCGCTTTTGGGGACTGGCGGGCAGAACCATCGTCGCCCACACCATCACCTACTTCTTTATGGGAGTGCTGGCCGCTTCCTTCCTGAACTACGCAGCCGCCTTCGCCCGCCCCGAGATGGCCTGTTGGATGCGCCAGGTCTCCGATCCCTGGGTCATGGCGGGACCGTTGTTCCAGCCCATCCGGGGAATCGTCTTCGCGCTGGTCTTTTACCCCCTGCGCAGCGTTGTGTTCGCGAAGAAGAACGGCTGGCTGCTGATGTGGTGGATCCTGGTGGCGCTCGGCATCCTCTCCACGTTCGGGCCGGCGCCCGGGTCGCTCGAGGGCCTGCTCTACACCCGCCTGCCCATCGCGGGCCAGCTCAAAGGGTGGCTGGAGGTTGTGCCCCAGGCACTCCTGCTTTCGGCTCTCCTGTGCTACTGGGTGAACCGGCCCGCAAAGAAGTGGCTCGATTGGGCCCTGGGCGCCGTCTTCCTCCTCCTGATGCTGATGCCGGCGCTGGGGCTCATGGCGCGAAATACCCATTGATGTCCAGGATCGCGTGGGTGCGGCCCGCCACGTAGATGCTGACCGCGCCGTTCGTGCCCGCCGGCACGATGGCCGCGTTCGCCACCACCGTCCCGTCCCACGAATTCAGCGTCGAAACGTAGGGTTGCGCCGGGCCCGTCGGTAACGCCGTCAGGTAGTACAGCGGTCCATCGGGCACCACCGTGATGTTGAGCGAATAGGCCGCCGCCGTCGAGGGGATTCCGCAGTCGCCCGCCGGGATCGCAAACGAGCGCGGGCCGGTGGCGTCCAGGATCGGCCCCCCGAACGGCCCGTCCGGATTGCGCGTATCCGCCACCCGGCACGGCGTCACCGGATAGAACGACAGCGCCCCCCTGCCGCCTGCAGCCCCGAAGTACCCGTTGGCGTCAAGAATGACGTCCGTGGGGTTGCTGGCGAAGACCGAGACCGATCCGTTCGCTCCCGCCGGAACGAGGGCCGCGTTGGCCACCACGTTGCCGGCCCAGGAGTTCAGGGTGGAGACGTTCGGCTGCGCTTGCCCGGCCGGCCAGATGGTCAGGAAGCCCAGGTAGTCCACCACCGGGTCCGGCACCACCGTGACATTGAGCGCGTAAGCGCCCGCGCCAAACGGGATTCCGCAGGCGCTCAACGGAATGGCGAAATCGCGGCTCTGCTCGCCCGCGATGGAAGGGCCGCCAAAGGGGCCCGCGGAGCCGCGCGTGTCGGCGATGCGGCATGGCGCGGCGGGATAGAATAAGTAGGAACTGGGTCCGGTGGACGAGTCGAAGTAGCCGTTGATGTCCAGGATGACGTCCGCGGCCCCGGCGGCGTAGACGCTCACCCCTCCGTTCGTCCCGGCCGGCACGATGGCCGCGTTGGCCACCACCGCGCCCTCCCACGAGTTTAAGGTGGACACGACCGGCTGGGACTGCCCGGCAGGCCACAGGCTCAGGAAGGGAAGCACGCCGTATGGCACCACGGTCACGTTCAGGGAGTAGGCTTGAGCCGTGGCGGGAATCGAACAGGCGCTCTGCGGAATCGAGAACGAGCGGGTGCCGCCGGCCGCCAGCGTGGGACCGCCAAAGGCGCCGCTGGGGTTGCGCGTGTCCACCACACGGCACGGGGTCGCGGGAACGAACCGCAAGCCGGGCAGGATGGGGAGATTGATCGTGAGAGTGAGCTGCCCTTGGGCGGTCTGGTTGTTCGCATCCGTAGTCTGCACGGTGAAAGTGAACGACCCGGCCGCCGTTGGGGTGCCGCTCAGCACGCCGTCGGAGGTGAGGGTGAAACCAGTTGGCAGCGCGCCTCCGGCCAGGGTCCAATTCCGGTAGGGCCAGGCGCCCCCACCCGCCATGAGCGTCTGCGTATAGGGCGCCCCAACCGTTCCGGCAGGCAGGGGCGAAGGGGTTCCGCTACTGGGAGCGGACGCCGGCACGTAGGGCACTCCCAGCGTCCCGGACGGAGCGGCAGTGGGAGCGAAAACCGACAAATCCATGGTGGTGAACGGCAATTCCGCCGAGGCGGTGGTCTGGTCGAAGAAGATCAACCCATCGTAGTCCTGGACGAGGCGGGAGGTCGAAGAGAACTCCGCGATCCCATCGACCTCGGCCGCGCCGATGTTCCTGAACTCGAGGACACCGGGCAGCCAGCCGGAAGCTGGATCGTTCGCGTTTGACAGCCTCAGATCCAGGATCTGCTGCGGCGTTCCTGTCTGGTGGAAGAAGTACTCCGCGCTGCCGGGAAAGGAATTGTAGGCGTCGTACACCCCGGCGCCGCCTCCCGCCCTGTACTTTCCCGAGTGGAAGGCCTGGCCGAGCGCCACGTAGTCTTGTCCGAAGTACTGGGCGAGCGCCCCTCCCATCGCACCCGGCTCTTTCTGAATGTGGAGGTTGTGCGCCCACAGGACGATACGGGCGCCGGGCGGCGCCTGCGCGGCGATCCACTCGACGTTGGCCGCCATCGCGGCGTCCCGGAGCGCATTCGCGGCCGCCGAGTTCTGTGGCAGCAGGTTCAATTGCGTCTGCTGTTGCAGGATGCGGGCGTTCTGAATGGCCCAGTCCACCTCGGTGGCGGACATCTGCTGGAGGTACTTCGCGCGATTGGCCTGAAGCTCGTCGAGGATGCTCTGGGCGTCGGCTTGCGCGGCCTGAGCCTTTGCAAGGTCGGTCGATCCGACCAGCCCGTAGCAGGAATTGACCGTAGGCAGCAGGCCGGGTTCGGCCTGGCGCACAAAGCGGGCCACGTAGTCCAACGCAACGTCCGGGTACTGCATGTCGAATCCCAGGAACTGAATCTGGCCTTTGCCCGAGGCGTTGAACTGGCGCATCCACTGCACCATATCCAGCACCTCCTGCGTGTTCCAGGTCCAGAAGTACATCCCCCTAAGCAACTCCTTGGGATCGCCGCGCCCGGTCAGCACGTAGTCGTTCACGCGATAGGCCTCGGGCATGTTGGCCTCGATCGCGAAGACCGTGAACCCCATCTCCTGGGCCAGAAACGAGACCAGCCGCGACTTCATGCGAAAGAACTCCGAAGTGCCGTGCGTGCCCTCGCCGAGGCCGACGATGTGGGCGTTCCCGATCACCTTCTTGAGCGGCTCCAGTTCCGTCAAATCGGCGTTGGGGTCGAGGCTGGTGAAGGGAATCGCGTTGGCCCGGATCCATTGAGTCTGCGCCGAAGCCGGATCCGGGTAGTACAGATTCACCCCGTTCACGTCGGTCCGGAGATCGTCGAACCAGGCCGTTCCGGTTCCGGTGAAGACGGTGCCAAAGTAAACGGTGGCGGCGCCGGCGGGCACACCAACGCTTACGTCGTAGCGCTGCCAGGGAGTGGTTCCCGCAGGCGCCAGAGGCTCCAGGTCGGTGAATGCCACGGTGTTGAATTGAGCGTCGACGATTTGCACAAACAGACTCGCGTAACCGTTGACTCCCTGGGTGCGGATGGCGCCGGACAGATGGAACGTCTTCCCGATTGCCGGCGCGGCGGGCACCCCCACGTAGGTGTCTCCGAACTGACCCGGGGGCCCCGTGAGCCAGTCGATTCTCAAGCTCTGCGCGCCGTCGACGGCGGTGCTCGTATCGACCGTGTAGGTGTAGTAGCTGCTGCCAAAACTCCACACCGCCGGGACCGAGTTCGAGGAAGTCTCGAAGCTCAGGTTCAGGTACGACGATTGCGCGGATAACGGCGCGGATGAGAGCGCCAGAAGCAGAATCGACCACCCCGCCCAGTCTGCGACCGTTGCGAACGGATTCGGCCACTTAGGGGAAAATGTCATATTGGCCTCCCATGATATTCAGCTTTGCGCGCCGAGCCGGCAGCGGCTTCAGCCTGGGCTGGAGCCGCTCCCAGCGGAGAATACCATCTTGGACTCCCGTGTCTCCGCATAGACGAGGCGTAGACCTACGAGGTTACATCAGTTCCCACTGGAGCGCATTCAGTGGCGCAAACTCGACCGCCAGCGCGAAGGCGAGAACCGGCAGCGCGCGGAGCCCTGCAGCCCTGCAGAGTCCGGTCATTCGTACCTGAGCGCGACCAAGGGCTCGACCCGGCTCGCCCGGCGCGCCGGAACGGCGGCCGCCGCGAGCGCCACGGCGAGAATCGCCGCCGCGGCGAGCGACAACGAGAGGGGATCGCGAGGCGTCACTCCGAATAGCAGGCTGGCGACCAGGCCGGTCGCGGCAAGCGCACCGCCAATCCCAACCACAATGCCGATGAGGACGGGGAACAAGGACTCGCGCACGATCATGCCGACGACGTCGAGGCGTTCGGCCCCGAGCGCCATTCGTATCCCGACCTCCCTGGTTCGCTGCGTGACGGCATAGGCCATCACACCGTACAAACCAACCGAGGCCAGCGCTAGCGCCAGCGCCGCAAAGCAGCCGCACAGGTACGCGATCATACGCTCGCGCCTGAAATTGGCGCTCACATCGTCTTCCAGGTTCTGGGCGCCAAGCAAAGGTACGTTCGGATCCATGTCGCGCAACTCGCGCCGGATCGCCGCCACCACCGGGACCGGGCTTCCCGCGGTGCGAACGGCGAGGTAACGCGCCTCGGCGCCGTTTCTCCAACTGGGAATGTAGATGATGCCCCTGCTGTCGGCGCGTCTGACCGCGGAGTGGCGTACATCTTTCACGACTCCGACGATCTCGACAGCGGACTCGGCGGCATACGGGCTATCGAAGCTGAGGTGGCGCCCGACCGCGCCAACGCCCCCGAATAGCTGGCGCGCCAGCGACTCGTTGACGATGCAGACTTGAGCCCCGCCCGGAGTATGGGCGTCGCCGGTGCTTCCGGCCATACGGCCCAGCGCAGCAAAACCACTGTCCTTTGGGGTCACCACCGGCTCGTCCCGCGGATCGAAATCGCGGCCCAGCAGGATCGGGATCCCGAGCGTAGTGAAGTATCCCTCGGTGACGGGGTTCAGGTAGGCGCCGAGTCTTTCCCCCGGGCGAGGCTGGTAGCCTTCGGCCGAGAAACTGCTCGACAGAGCATACATGCCCATAGGCGTCATCGCGGAGAGGCTGGCGGACCGAACACCCCGAAGGCGGCGCGTGCGCTCCAGCAGTCGATCGTAAAAGACGCGCAGCCGGTGCCCTCGATAGCCGACATTGGAGGCATCCACGTCCACGATCATGACGCCTTCGCGATGGAATCCCAGATCGACGGTCTCAAGATTGTGCAGGGTTCGAATGAAAAGCCCGGCGCCCACCAGGAGCGCCAGGGACAGGGCGGCCTGTCCCGCTATGAGGAGCTTGCCCAGCCGCACACGAGAACCGCCCTGGGATCCACCGTCCCTGCCGGCCTGGGCCAGATCCATGCGCGTGACACGGAGCGCGGGCGCCAGCCCGAACAGGAGGGCGGTGAGCAGCGTGATGCCGACGGAAAAGGCGGCCAGCGCCAGGCCGGGCCGGAATCGAAGATCGGGGTTGACCAAGCTGGCCTTGGCAATGACCGCGACGCTCCAGTAGGCGAGCGCGAGCCCCGCGGCGCCGCCCATGGCCGCCAGAACCAGGCTCTCGGTCAGAAGCTGCCGGATCAGCCGCATTCGGGTCGCCCCCATGGCCAGCCGGACCGCGATCTCCTGGCGGCGCCCGGCGGCGCGCGCGAGCAACAGATTGGCGACATTGGCGGACGCGATCAGCAACACCAGACCGGTGGCAATCAGGAGCGCTTCGAGCGGATCCATGCCTTGGCGTGACCCGGATGACGCTCCGTGCGCGCCGGAGGTGACCGCGATCGGATCGTCGTGGCCGAGCTTCCAGGGTTTGTCGCCCCGCTGGAGCGCCGCGCCGTTGATGGCCTCGACGGCCCGCGGCCAGAGCACACGCATCGCGGCCTGCGCCGCTTCGATCGAGACTCCCGGTTTCAGCCTCCCCATCACGGACAGCCAGTGCATGTTGGGCGTATTCCAGATGGACACCGAGTGGGGCGTAATGAGCGGATACATCGTCACGGGAATGAAGGCGTCGGCGGTGTGGCCGTTGAAGATACCGCCGAAGCCTCTTTCGGCGATGCCCACGATTTCGAGGGGGTATCCGTTCACCTCGATTCTGCGGCCGATGGCCTTGAGGTTGCCTCCGAAGCTCCGCTGCCAGCAGTTGTAGGAAAGGACGGCGACCTGCGAGCCTCCCGGCTTCAGATCGTCGGAGTCCACGAGGACGCGGCCGGCGGCGGCGCCCACGCCGAGGGTCTGGAAGTAGTTCCCGCTCACGTAGGATACGTGCCCGACCTCCACCGCGGGCGCTCCCTCCGGCCGCATACCGGCGGGCAGAGGATGGCTGCTGGCGACCAAACCGGAGAAGACTTGGTTGTGGTCGCGGTACTCGCGATAGAAGGGGTAGGCGGCGCTGCGTCCGCCTTCGACATTCACCAGTTGGGCAGGATCGCGCGCTGGAACGGACCACAGCAGCAACTGATCGACGAGGCTGAAAATGGCGGTGTTGACGCCGATGCCGAGCGCCAGAGAAGCGACGGCAATGGCCGCGAAGCCGGGGTTCCCGCGCATCGAGCGCAGCGCGTACCGCAAGTCACCGCCCGTGACGGACATGCTCCAGTGGTATCGCAAAACGCAGCGCGCGGCAACCGGACTCCTGATTGCCGATGGCTGAAAGCTGACGGCTGTCCTACGCCGGCAGCCTGCTCTCGCCCATCAGATACCGGTCGATCCCGTGCGCCGCGTTGCGGCCTTCGCGGATCGCCCATACCACCAGCGACTGCCCGCGCCGCATGTCGCCCGCCGTGAAGACGCCCGGGACCGAGGTCATGTAGTTCTCGTCGGCCGTCACGTTGCCACGAGCGTCGAGCGCCACACCGAGCTGCTCGATCATGCCGCCGCGCACCGGACCGGTGAAGCCCATGGCCAGCAGCACCAGGTCCACATCGATGGTGAACTCGGTTCCGTCGATGGGCTCGAACTTCGGCGGCGGGCCCACGCGGATGCCGTGCAGCTTCTCGACATTGCCCTGCGCGTCGCCGGTGAAGCGGGTAGTGGCGGCAGCCCACTCGCGCTGGCCACCTTCCTCGTGCGCGCTCTCGACGCGAAGTTGGAGCGGCCACAGCGGCCACGGCGTCTCCGGGGCGCGCTCGTTGGGCGGCAGAGGCATGATCTCGAACTGATGTATGGAATCGGCCTTCTGACGGTGGCAGGTGCCCAGGCAGTCGGCGCCCGTATCGCCGCCGCCGATGATCACCACTCGCTTGCCCCGCGCCAGCATCGAAGCCTTGCCGTTGATGCGCTCGCCCGCGCAGAGGCGGTTCTGGAGGGGCAGGAAATCCATCGCGTAGTGAATGCCTTTTAGCTCGCGGCCGGGCACTTTCAGGTCACGCGGCTGCTCGGCGCCTCCGGCCAACAGGATGACGTCGAACTCCTTGCGCAGGTCCTCGACCGGCACGTTTCTGCCCACGTGGGCGCCGGTCTGGAACGCGATCCCTTCGGCGGTAAGCTGCTCCAGGCGCCGATCCAGGATGCGCTTCTCCATCTTGAAATCGGGGATGCCGTAACGCAGCAGGCCGCCGATGCGGTCCGCTTTCTCGAACACGCTGACGGAATGACCGGCGCGGTTGAGCTGCTGCGCCGCGGCCAGGCCCGCCGGGCCCGAACCGATTACCGCCACGCGCTTGCCGGTCCGCGTGGCCGGCGGCTCGGGACGAATCCAGCCCTCTTTGAAGGCGTGCTCGATGACGGTCTTCTCGATCTGTTTGATGGTGACCGGCGGCTCGTTGATCCCCAGCACGCAGGAGGCCTCGCAGGGAGCGGGACAGATGCGGCCGGTGATCTCCGGGAAGTTGTTGGTGGCGTGCAGCGCGCGAATCGCCTGCTGCCAGCGGCCGCGGTAGACCAGGTCGTTCCAGTCCGGAATGACGTTGTTGAGAGGACAGCCGTTGTGGCAGAACGGCACGCCGCAGTCCATACAGCGCGCGCCCTGCGTTTTGAGCTTTTCCTCGGGAAAGTCCTCGTAGACCTCGAAGAAGTCGTTAACGCGTTCGGCCACGGGACGCCGGGTGGGAACTTCCCGTTTGAATTCTAGAAAACCGCTGGGCTTACCCACGGACCACCTCCTGCGCCACGGGCAGCGGAGCCTGGGGCGGCGGCGCGGGCGCGCGCTCCGCCGCTCTGCGAACGCCCAGCACGCGCTTGTACTCGTGCGGGAAGACCTTGACGAACTTGGGCAGCAGCGCGTCCCAGTTATCGAGGACCCACCTGGCGCGTGGACTCCCGGTCAGGTCCGTATGGCGCTGGATCAGCCCGCGGAGCTTGCCGACATCCGCGGGGTCCACCACCGGATCCAGGTCCACGCTGGTTCGATTGCAGAGGGCCTGTGCGAACTCGCCCGTCTCATCCAGCACGTAGGCGATCCCGCCGTTCATTCCCGCTGCGAAGTTGCGCCCGGCCTTGCCGAGCACAACCACCAGCCCGTTGGTCATGTACTCGCAGCCGTGATCGCCGACGGCCTCCACCACCGCGGTGGCGCCGGAATTGCGGACCGCGAACCGCTCCCCGGCCATGCCGTTGAAGAACGCTTCGCCGCTGGTGGCGCCGTAGAGAACGACGTTGCCGACCAGCATGTTCTCCTCGGCCACGAAGGTCGAGGCCCGAGGCGGGTAGATGATGATGCGCCCGCCCGAGAGGCCCTTGCCGACGTAGTCGTTGGCATCCCCCTCGAGCGTAAGCGTCACGCCTTTGGCCAGGAACGCGCCGAAGCTCTGCCCGGCCGAGCCGGTGAACTGGAACCGGATGGTGTCGTCCGGCAGGCCCGCGGAACCGTGGCGTTTGGCAACCTCGCCGCTCAGCATCGCGCCCACTGTGCGGTGGACGTTGCGGATGGGCAGCTTGAACTCCACCGGGACGCCGCTCTCGATGGCCTCCGCAGCGTGGTCGATCAGCTTGTAATCGAGCGCGCGGTCCAGGCCGTGGTCCTGCGTGGTCACGCAGCGGCGCGCGACGCGCCCCGGCACGGGCGGGCTGTAGAGGATCGACGAGTAGTCGAGCCCGCGGGCTTTCCAATGGTCCACTGCGTCCTTCATCTCGAGAGAATCCACCCGGCCGATGGCCTCGCTCAGCGTGCGCAGGCCCAGCTTCGCCAGCAGTTCCCGCACCTCCTCGGCCACGAAGAAGAAGTAGCGGATCACGTGCTCCGGCGTGCCGGCGAACTTCTTGCGCAGATCGGGATGCTGGGTGGCGATGCCCACCGGGCACATGTTGAGGTGGCACTTGCGCATCATGATGCAGCCCATGGCGACCAGCGGCGCGGTGGCGAAGCCGAACTCCTCCGCCCCGAGCAGCGCGCCGATCATGACGTCGCGGCCGGTTTGCAGCTTGCCGTCCACCTGCACGCGAATGCGGCCGCGCAGGTCGTTCATCACCAGCACCTGCTGCGTTTCGGAAAGCCCCAGTTCCCAAGGGATGCCCGAGTGCCGGATGGCGGTGATGGGCGAAGCGCCCGTGCCGCCGTCGTGGCCGCTGATGAGCACCAGGTCCGAGTGCGCCTTGGCCACGCCCGCCGCCACGATCCCCACGCCTACCTCGGCCACCAGCTTCACGGAGATCTGCGCTTTGGGATTGACGTTCTTGAGGTCGTAGATGAGCTGCGCCAGGTCCTCAATCGAGTAGATGTCGTGATGCGGCGGAGGGGAGATGAGCTGCACCCCGGGGATGGAATGCCGGACGCGCGCCACAACCTCGTCCACCTTGTGCCCCGGAAGCTGCCCGCCTTCGCCGGGCTTGGCCCCCTGCGCGACCTTGATCTGCAGTTCATCGGCGTTGACCAGGTAGTTCGTGGTCACGCCGAAGCGACCCGAGGCCACCTGCTTGATGGCGCTGCGGCGGTCGTCCTTGAAGCGCTCCTCGTCCTCGCCGCCCTCGCCCGTATTCGATCGGCCGCCGATCCGGTTCATGGCGATGGCCAGCGTCTCGTGCGCTTCCTTCGAGATCGAGCCGAAAGACATGGCGCCGGTGGTGAACCGCTTGACGATCTCGCTCGCCGGTTCCACCTCTTCGAGCGGAACCGGCCGCCGGCTGAAGCGGAAGTTCATCAGGCCGCGCAGTGTGCAGAGATGCCGCGCCTGGTCGTTGACCGCCGCGGCGTATTCCTTGTACGTCTCGTAATTGTCCTGACGGACCGAATGTTGCAGCTTGCTGATGGTGAGCGGGTTGAACAGATGATACTCACCGTTGGCCCGGTACTGGATGTTGCCGCCGGTGGCCAGTTCGTTGTCGGCTTGGGTCAGCGGGCGGAAGGCGAAATCGTGCTTGAGCCTGGCCTCGCGCGCGATCACGTCCAGACCTATGCCCTCGACCCGCGAGGCCGTGCCGGTGAAGTACTTGTCCACGACCGACTTGTTGAGGCCGATCGCTTCGAAAATCTGCGCGCCCCGGTAGCTTTGCAGCGTCGAGATGCCCATTTTCGAGAAGACTTTAAGCAGCCCCTTGTTGATGGACTTCTTGTAGTTCTTGAGCGCCCCGTCGAACGTGACCCCGGCCGGGAACATCCCGCGGTTGTGGAGATTCTCGAGGGTTTCGATGGCCAGATAGGGGTTGATGGCGCTGGCGCCGTAGCCGATCAGCAGCGCGTAATGCATCACCTCGCGCGGCTCGCCGGATTCGACGATCAGCGCCACCTGGGTGCGCGTCTTCTCGCGGACCAGGTGGTTATGCACGGCCGTCAAGGCCAGCAGGCTGGGGATGGCGGCGTAATCCTCGTCGACGCCACGGTCGGATAGGATCAGCAGCGTGTAGCCGCTCTTGATGGCCAGCGAGGCGCGGCGGCACAGGCTGTCCAGCGCGCGTTCGAGTTCCTTCTCCCCGCCATCCACGCGGAACAGCGCCGGCAGCGTGGTGGCCAGGAAGTCGCCCCAGGAGACCCGGCGCAGCTTCTCCAGGTCGTAGTTGGTGACGATGGGGTGTTCCAGCTTGAGCGTGTGGCAGTGCTGCGGCGTCTCGTCCAGGATGTTGCGCTCGGTTCCGATGAAGCTCGCCAGCGACATCACCAGTTCCTCGCGGATGGGATCGATGGGCGGGTTGGTGACCTGGGCGAAGAGCTGCTTGAAGTAGTTGAACAGCGGCTGCGGCTTGTCGGAAAGGCAGGCCAGCGGGGTATCGCAGCCCATCGAACCGACCGGCTCCTGGCCCTCGATGGCCATGGGGCCGAGCATGAACTTCAGGTCCTCGTCCGTGTATCCGAACGCCCGCTGGCGCTGCAGGATGGAATCCAGATCGGTGGGATGCCAGCGCGGCGGATCGGGCAGCATGCCGAGCGTGATCTGGTTGTCCTTGATCCACTGTCCGTAGGGCCGGCGCAGGGCCAGGTTGCGCTTGATCTCTTCGTCCGGGACGACGCGGCCCGCGACGGTATCCACCAGGAACATCTGGCCGGGCTGCAGGCGTCCCTTGAAGGCGACCTCCTCGGGCTTGACCGGGAGCACGCCGGTCTCGGAGGCCAGGATGGCGGTGCCGTCGTGGGTGATCCAGTAGCGACCGGGGCGCAGGCCGTTGCGGTCGAGCGTGGCGCCGATCACGCGCCCGTCGGTGAAGGCGATGGCGGCCGGACCGTCCCAGGGCTCCATCAGCGAGGCGTGGTATTCGTAAAACGCCCGTTTCTCGTCCGACATCGAAGGATCGCCGCCCCAGGCTTCCGGAATCAGCATGCCCAGCACGTGCGGCAGGCTGCGGCCCGAAAGCGCCAGCAGCTCGACGGCGTTGTCGATCATCGCCGAGTCGCTCCCTCCCGGCGTGCAGATCGGAAACGCCTTCTTCATGTCGTCGCCGAACAGCGGCGAGGACAGGATCGACTGACGCGCGTACATCCAGTTCACGTTGCCGCGCAGCGTGTTGATCTCGCCGTTGTGGCATAGGTAGCGGAACGGGTGGGCCAGTTGCCAGGTGGGGAACGTGTTGGTCGAGAAACGCTGGTGCACCAGGCACAGGGCGCTGATCACGATCGGGTCGGAAAGCTCCTTGTAGAACTTGGCGATCTGCGGAGCCAGCAGCAGGCCCTTGTAAACGATAGTGCGCGCCGAGAGCGACGGAATGTAGAAGAAGTCCTTGTCGTGCAAGTCGGAGGCGGCGATCTCGGCTTCCGCGCGCTTGCGGATGACGTAGAGCTTGCGCTCGAGCGCATCCTCGTCCATCCCCATCGCGTGGCCGAATGAAGACCTGCTCGATGTAGGGCTGCGAAACGCGCGCGATGCGGCCGATGGCGTCCGCGTCGATGGGCGTGTCCCGCCAGCCGAGCACGCTCAGGCCTTCTTCGCGCACGATGCGCTCGACGATGCCCTCGCAGATGCAGGCGCTCGTGCCGCTCCACCGGCAGGAAGACCATCCCCACGCCGTACTCGCCGGGCGTTGGGAAGCGTGAAGCCGATCTGGGCGCACTCGCGGGCGAAGAACTCGTGCGGGATCTGGATGAGCACGCCCGCGCCGTCCCCCGTCTCGGGATCGCAGCCGCAGGCGCCGCGATGCAGCAGGTTCAGCAGGATCTGGATGCCCTTGAGAATGATCTCGTGAGACTTCTCGCCCTTGATGTTGACCACGAACCCGATCCCGCAGGCGTCACGCTCCAAAGTGGGATCGTACAGGCCCTGGGCTTCCGGGTAACCTCGGGATAGACTCTCGTCTTGCATCGATGCCTTCCGTTCCGCAACGTGGGATGTGCGCCGGACTCGCCGGGCGGTCGAACTGCCTATGCCAGCCGGGCGCGCCTTGGGGCCCGTGGTTTTCTGCCGGGCAATTCGTGCCGGGTTGGGCCGGACCGCCGGTTCGCCGCCTCGGCCGGAACCGAACAGAACCGGCCGAATCCATCGGCTTTCGTGAGCCTGTTATGCTACGCGCCGCTCGATACAAAAGTGGCTTTTGCTTAGCATATCTCAGGTTCATAACATTAGTCAATCGAAAAGATTGTGCTTGACTAAATAACCTACGATTATGTTATGCTGGACGGCGTGGGGCGGCTGCAAGGGCCTGCCCCGCAGGGCGTCACGGGCATGACTTTCGAGCACTTGCTCCTTTTTCGCGACATTGTGCAGGAGAAAAGCGTCAGCCGGGGCGCCGCGCTGAACGGAGTCAGCCAGCCCGCCGCCAGCCAGCATCTCCGCGAACTCGAGGAACGGATGGGCGTGACCCTGCTGGACCGTTCGACACGGCCTTTCACGCTCACCCCCGCCGGCAAGATCTATCTCCAGATGTGCCGCGATGCGCTGCAACGCTACGAGGAATTTCAGCTCGCCCTGGAAGGCCTGAAGGCCGAGGTGGAAGGAACGGTCCGGATCGCCTCAATCTACTCCGTAGGGATCTCCGAGATGTCGCGCCTCAAGGAGGAGTTCTCCCGCCGCTTCCCGCAGGCCGCGCTGGAAGTCGAATACCTGCGGCCGGACAAGGTCTACGACGCTGTGCTGGAGGACCGGGCGGACCTGGGCTTTGTCAGCTACCCCCAGGCCAGCAGATTACTCGCCGTCATCCCTTTCCGTACAGAGGAGATGGCCGTCACGGCCGCGCCGTCCCACCCCCTGGCTCGCCGGCCACTCGTCAAGCTGACCGATCTCGAAGGCTGCGATTTCATCGCGTTCGACGAGGACCTGCCGATCCGCCAGGGTATCGACCGCTTTCTGCGGGACCACGGCGTAGCGGTCAATGTCGCCATGCACTTCGACAACCTGCAGATGATCAAAGAGGCTGTCGCGCTGGGCTCGGGAATCAGCATCCTGCCCGTGCGCCCGCTGCGCGCCGAGATCGAACGTGGCCGCCTGGTGGCGATCCCCATCGAAGACGAGTTGCTCCGCCCTATCGGAATCATCCACCGCCGCCGCAAGAAGCTTCATCGCGCCGCGCAATGCTTCCTCGACCTGCTCGACCTGCAACCGGAGCCGGCCCAGCCAGTTGGGGCTCACTGATCCGGGACACGACCTCGCATTTCTGCATCGGCAGTCACTGGCGGTACAATTGCATCTTAGTCCACCGAATCCAAATGACACCCCAATCGCCCTCGACGCCCAACGTCTCTCCCAAACCCAGGCTGAAGCGCAACCCGAAGGCCCCGCGCCAGATTCTGCCCGTGGTCGACCCGGCCATCCGGGCCACCACCTGCGAGGAGGTGGCTCTGGGGTTCGACCAGGACCAGGCGCTCGTTGAAGCGTTGAGGTGCCTCAACTGCCGCGATCCGAAATGCGTGGACGCCTGCCCGCTGCACATCGACATGAAAGGCGTTATCGCGCTCATGGCGGCTGGGGATTTTGGCGCAGCGTTCGAGAAGATCAGCGAACACACTCCCTTCCCCGGCATCTGCGGGCGGGTCTGCCAGCACGAGCTGTTCTGTGAGAAGGACTGCCTGCTCGGAAACCCGAAGACCAAGCTGGAGCCGGTGGCCATCGGCTCCCTCGAGCGGTTCCTGGCGGATTACGCCGCCCGGAACGGCGACGCGGGCCTGGCGTCCGTGGCGCCGCCCAACGGCCTCAAAGTGGCGCTGGTGGGCAGCGGCCCGGCCTCTCTGATCGCCGCCTTCGACCTGGTCCGCCGCGGATACCGCGTCACGATCTTCGAGGCGCTGCACAAGCTGGGCGGCGTGCTGGCTTACGGGATCCCGCCCTTCCGCCTGCCGCGCGACATCATCAACGGCGAGATGGAGCGGCTGGCCGCCCTGGGCGTCGAGTTCCGCACGGATTTCATCGTGGGCAAGACCGCCACCGTGGACGAGCTGTTCGCGGACGGCTACGCCGCGGTGTTCGTGGGAACCGGCGCCGGTCTGCCGCACCTGATGGGCATCCCCGGCGAGAACCTGATCGGCGTCTACACGGCCAACGAATTCCTGACGCGCATCAACCTGATGCAGGCCTACGAATTCCCGGCCAGCGACACGCCGGTGCGAGTCGGCAAGCGCACTATCGTCGTGGGCGGCGGCAACTCCGCCATGGACGCCGCGCGCTGGGCCAAACGCATGGGGAGCGAGAGCGTCATTCTGTTCCGCCGCGGCCGGGCCGAGCTGCGAGCCCGCCTGGAGGAGATCGAGCACGCGGAAGAAGAAGGCGTGAAGTTCGAGTTCCTGGGCGCGCCGGTGCGCCTGTTCGGCGATGAGAACGGCATCCTGCGCGAGGTCGAGTGCATCCGCATGGAGCTGGGCGAGGTGGACGAATCCGGGCGGCGGTCGCCGGTCCCGATTCCCGGCTCCGAATACCGCGTCCCGGTGGACACGCTCGTCATGGCCATCGGGCAGAGTCCCAATCCCACCGTGCAGCGCTCGACTCCGCAGTTGATCACCAAGCGCGGCAAGATCGTCATCGATCAGAGCGGCAAGACGAGCATGGACAACGTCTTCGCCGGCGGCGACGTGGTGCGCGGCGGCGCTACCGTGATTCTGGCCATGAAAGACGGCCGGGCCGCGGCCGCCGCCATCGACGCCGCGCTCCAGAACGCGCAGCCGCCCACGGCCGTCAACGGGCGCCCGGCGATCGCAGCCGCGGGCCATCGCATCGTCTCGAAGACCATGCTCACGCCGGAGATCGCGCGGCTCGAGATCGAAGCGCCCGAGATCGCGGCCCACTGGAAGCCGGGGCAGTTCATCATCCTGCGTCCGGCCGTGGACAGCGAGCGCATCCCCCTCACGCTGGTGGATGGCGACGCAGGGCGCGGCACCATCCAGCTCGTGGTCCAGGCGCTCGGCAAGACGTCGCGCCAGACTACCGCGCTTGAAGCCGGCGCGGCGATTCCCGACCTGCTCGGCCCGCTCGGCCTGCCCGCCACCATCGAGAAGGTGGGCACGGTGCTGTGCGTGGCCGGAGGCGTGGGGACGGCCGAGCTGCTGCCGGTGGCGCGCGCCTTCCGCCAGGCTGGCAACCACGTGGTGGCTCTCGCCGGCGCCCGCTCGACGGCGCACATCATCCTGGACGCGGACCTGCGCGCCGCGGCCGACGAGGTCTACTGGGCCACCGACGACGGCTCGGGCGAGTTTCACGGCAACGTGGTGGATCTGATGCGCTGGTGGCTCAGCAAGCACGGCGCCATGCCCCAGGCGGCCCACGTGATCGGCCCCATCCCCATGATGCGCGCGGCCGCGGAGTTGACGCGCGAGTGGGGCGTGAAGACCTTCGCCAGCGTCAACCCGATCATGGTGGACGGCACCGGCATGTGCGGCGGCTGCCGCCTCACGGTGGGCGGCAAGGTGGTCTTCGCCTGCGTGGACGGCCCCGAATTCGACGCGCACCAGGTGGACTTCACCGAGCTTATCCGCCGCAACCGGGCGTACGTCGAGCAGGAACGGCTGGTGCTGGAGCGGCACATCTGCCGGGTGGGGCTTGACGGGCGGTAAGCCACGCGCAATGCAAATCCGAACTCGCGGCCCGCAGTGACCGCCGCACAGCAACGGGTAGGGCGTTTCCCGTCAACTTGAGCGCCGCGCGGTTTGCGGTTGGCGCGTCAACAGCGAGTTGAATCGCCGCATCGCTCTGCCCAGCGACCTCAGGCACCAGTTCTTCCGCCCCTGAAGTGACCTGGCGCATCCGCATCCGGCAGTGCTACCGCTGGGCTTTGAACTCGGCCATCATCTTGTCCATCGTCGGCTTCAACCGGTTGGGATCCCGGAGGCACGGTAGAAGAACCTGGCGCATATCCGTCTGGCCGGGCATTCCGCCGAAATTGCGGTAGGCTCCCTGGCGTGGTGGGCCGCCCGGCGCGCCGGCGGGCGGAATGACGCTGGGCAGCCGGTATGCGTACATGCTGCCGCCGGCCAACACCTCGTGCGGATAGCCAGTCAGCCAGCCGCAGTTATGCCCGTCGAGAATCATGCTGGCCGAAACCACCGCCCAACGGGCGGCGTCGGAAGCCGCAGGTTGCTGGCAGTTCCAGAGCTGCGCCCGT
This sequence comes from Bryobacterales bacterium, assembly GCA_963710565.1. Lineage (GTDB taxonomy): Bacteria > Acidobacteriota > Terriglobia > Bryobacterales > Bryobacteraceae > DASWZN01. Next base: position 403,436 of record CAVQAN010000008.1, read on the forward strand.
GGAACGTACATGGTCGGATCAGAGAAACCGTAGTCATCCAGCAGAACGCTGTTGAGTTTCTTCCGTTCGGCAAACTGGCGCACCTCGGGCAGGGCCTGATTCCAATCGAGGTTGGAGTCGGCCACCAGGGTGTAGCCCGGGCGACCCAGGCTGAGCGAATTCAGGAACGGAATGAAATAGGGATACGCACGGGCGGCGGTTACCAGGGACGCGACCGCGAGCGTGGCCGTCAGCCAGCCCAGCGGGCGTGCTACGCGGAATCCCGATTCCCCGAGGGAGGCGAGTGCGCGCGGCAGCGGAGCTACCAACAGGATCAGCAGCGCCATTGGAATCGTGAAGTGCCGAATGCTGATGGTGGTCTGGCTGATCAGGCAGAGAGCCGTGAACACCGCCAGGAAGACCCACGTAGCGCGCCAATAGATCCGTCTGTCCACGGGAATGATGGTGGTTGTCCGGGATCGGCGGTGGCGTGCCAACAATCCCACCGGAATCGCAAGCAGGAACGTAGCCAGAGCTGCCAGCGGTGTCTTGAGCAGGAACACGACTGGAAAATAGAAAAAGACGCCGTGGGAATAGGCGTGCCCCAGAAGGAAGGTCGGCCGGACCGACATCATGCTGAACAATCCCAGCCCGCGCAGGTAAATCCACAGTGGCAGCAGCAGCCGGCGCAGGACCAAAGAAGCCGGGTTCTTTCCCAAAGTCTCCAGCGAATCAGTCGGCTGATTCACCGAGAGAAGAAAATACACGACGTAGACTGTCAAACCGGCCCAGAGGACGCCTTTCAGCGTGGCTCGCCACTGGCGTCGACGCCAGTGGCGGCCTTCCTCACGTCCGGAGGGGAACCCGTCGAGTGGACGGCCTCGCAGGCTGATTCGGAACGCCATGAACGAGACCAGTAGAATCCCCGCCGAAAACTTGGTGAGAAAGGCGGCGGCGAGCGCCAGGGCAAATCTCCAGACCGCCCGCGTCTCACCACCCGACTCCCACATGGCCGCAAAGGTCCACATTGTGAGCAGCACAAAAAACGTGACGGGCATGTCCGTGAGAACGAGCGGACCAAAGGCCAGAAACGCAGGCGTGCTCGCGTACAAGGCAAGCGCCAGCAGGCCGCCCCATTCGCCGCCCAGGCGGCTGCCGCACCGGTAGATCAACGCTCCTAGAGCGAGCATGAGCAGCAACATCGGGAGGCGGCCCCAAGCCATCGTGACAGCGGGATCGTTCCAGCGAAACAGGAACAGATGGCCAAAGGACCACTGGGCCAGGAACGCAGGGAAGAGGCCGTCCTGGCCGAAGGTCCAGGCGGGGCTCCGATAATCAGCCCGGGCGCCGCCGATAACCAGGGGCAGCCCTGCCACCAGCTTAGCCAGCGGAGGGTGTTCGACGTTCATGCGCATGTCGAGCTTCTGGAGATAGCTGACCCCCGCGCCGAGATGCGCGACTTCGTCCACGGTGACGGACTCCCGCAGCGCCGCGCCGCCCGCGAGAACGGCCATGAGCAGCAGGACAAGGACGGCCAGAGCCACTGCGATTCGGTTGGGCATTGGGTTAGAGCTTCATCTTACGCTCGGCAGGAGGTTCTTGTTCCGTCAGGGCGGAGTCGCCACGATAGCTGCCGCGGAGATGCTTCTCTGGTGCTCAGCCTTGGGTGGTGCATGTACGAGAGCCGTTGACCCCGGAGAACAACCTCGACAACCACTTAGGTCGAATTTTTGGCAACCCGGAGACAATCCACCTGGCCGTGTAGTCCCCATCCCGCCCTTGTGCCGCCGAGCGATCCGGGATCTGGCGCCTTGGGAGGGCGCGAGGACAGGGATCTTGCGTGCTGAATCAATTAAAGCGCCGCGGGTCGTCCTCGCCACGTCCCATCAGGCCGCGTCGCGGACCTCTACCGTCATCTGCTTGCCTAGGGCCGCCAGAGCCGCTTGGATTCTTTCCGCTTTCGAAGCGTGTTCGGGATCGAGCATACGGCGGATTACCCGCTCGTGTATCCCAAGGCGGCGTGCTAACTCCGAGTTATTGACTTGCTGGTCGCGCATCGCCAGGTAGAGCGCCAGTTTCGGCGCCAGCCAAAGCGGCACCGGCACCAGACGCTGACCACGCTTCACGGCTGAGGGCGCAGGGATCTCTTCCCGGCGCGACAAGCGAATCGACAGATCCGACCCCAGGGCATCCATGGCCTCTGCCATGGCCTCGCGATCGTCTTTGCCATCGGTGACGACACGCGGGAGATCGACGAACTCGACGAGAACACGGCCGTCGCTGCCGGCGGTGAATCTTGCGGGATACGTAACAGCGAACATCGGTTCACCTCTCACAGGTCATGCGGATCGATATTCAGATCTAGGGCAGCCACGGCCGCTTGTACTTCGACAGAGAGCGGCCGCCCTCACCCCCGCCCCGATTCCCTCAGCGCGAACGCACACCTCGCTGGCGAGATGACCCTCGATCTCGTCTGCCAAGTGGGGTTGCACGCGGCCCGCGTCATCGGTCCCATCCCCATGATGCGCGCCGCCGCGGAGCCGACGCGCGAGTGGGGCGTGAAGACGTTCGCCCGCGTCAACGCGATCATGGTGGACGGCGCCGGAATGTGGGGCGGCTGCCGCCTCACGGTGCGCGGCAAGGTGGTCTTCGTCTGCGTCGACGGCCCCGAACTCGACACCCACCAAGTGGGCTTCACCGAGCTCACCCGCCGCAACCGCGCCTGCGTGGAGCAGGCCGTCGATATCCACGCGTTGGTGGACGGCAACCAGACCCTGCGCGAGGCGCACGATCTGACCGAGCGGATCGAGCACGTCATCGAGCAGATCCGGCCCGAGGCCGACGTCACCGTTCACCCCGAGCCGCGCGCCCCGGGCGGCGCCGCGTAGCCCTGAGGGTGCCTTATCATGTCGCCGGCCAAGCTGGCGTGTTTGCAGAGCAGGCGCAATGAAGGCGACCATGCAAGATGAGGCTGGTACAATTCGTGAACCGTTTTGTAACATTTATCGCATGGGGCTTTCTGTCCCTGCCGCTCCTGCTGCACGGACAGGAAGCCGCAGATCAGCCTCAGCCCACGGCCGAGAAGTGGTGGAGCGTTCACTTCCAGGCGACCTCCATCGGACAACACCACGGCAGCTTCCCGGCCCTTTATAGCGGCCCCAACAGCCTGCCTTCGCATCCCGAGAACAGAGTCTCGCTGACCGCCACGGCGTTTCTGGCGGCGCACTTCGCCCACTGGCAGTTCGTCGCTAATCCCGAGGTGGCCGGCGGCGAGGGGTTCGGCGGCGTCACCGGCATTGCGGGCTTCACGAATGGCGAGATGCCGCGCGTCCAGAAGGCGACGCCGGCCCTCTATCTCGCTCGCGCGTTCGCGAGCTACGCCATTCCACTCGGCGCGGAGACCGAGCACGTGGAAGATGGCCCGAATCAGGCCGGCGGCCCCCAGTCGGTCCGTCGCCTGACGCTCACCGGCGGCAAGTTCGCTGTGACCGACTTCTTGGACGACAACACCTACAGCAACGATCCCCGCACCCAGTTCATGAACTGGTCCATCATGTACAACGGCGCCTGGGACTACCCGGCCGACACGCGCGGCTACACAGTGGGCGTTCTGGCCGAGTTGTCGATGCGCCGGTGGTCGCTACGCGTGGCGAACGCCATGATGTCCACGGTCGCCAACGGCCCCGTCCTCGACACCCGCGTCGCGGAGAACCGCGGCAACGTGGTCGAGTGGGAAAGCCGCTACAGCCCAGCCGGCCAGCCCGGCGTTTTCCGCGTACTCGGGTTCGCCAACACCTACCACGGCGGGACCTTCCGCGAAGCCATGCTCGCCAACGGGACCACCGACCTCGCGGCAACGCGCCGCAACGGAACGCTGAAATACGGGTTTGGGCTGAACCTGGAACAGGCGATCACGCACGACGTTGGGGTCTTCGCGCGTTACGGCTGGGCGGACGGAAAAGCGGAGGACTTCGAATTCACCCAGGTCGATCGCTCCATCAGCGGCGGCGTCTCGCTCGGCGGCGCCCGGTGGCGGCGCGCGGTGGACCGGGTGGGAGTGGCGGCTGTAAGGAACTACATTACCGGCGGCCAGCGCAGCTTTCTCGCCGCCGGCGGGCTGGGCTTCCTCATCGGCGACGGCCGCCTGAATTACCGGCCCGAGTCCATCGTCGAGGCTTACTACGCCTGGCAGCCGCTGAGGTTCTTCACCGTGACCGTGGACTACCAGCGCGTCCAGAACCCCGCCTACAACTACGAGCGCGGTCCGGTCAACGTCTACAGCTTGCGCTTGCACGTGGCCCACTGAGGGCGGGCCTGCATCGCCGCACCGGCGTAGGCTATCGGCATTGGGCTTGCTGCGCGGCGCAATCGGCTATCGCGCTGCTCCGGCAGGTGCTCGCAAAAGGTAGGGGCCCGCATCGCCCTTACCGCCGCGAAGCGTCACACCGCGCACTCGGATGTCCGCTATACTCCTGCACGCGTATCGCGCGCTCGCCCCAGGCCGCCCCACGGCGTCCGGTTGCTTTCCTGGCCGGTCCCTGCTAAATTGGGCTCTTTTCCGCAGTGCGCAGGCCGCGGTGAATCCCACGGAAGGAGCGAGTCCTTGAGAGTCATTGTTCTTGTGAAGCAGGTGCCGGACACTAAGAACGTCACCGGGGAGGTGATGAAGGCGGATGGCACCGTCAATCGCGGCGCGCTGGCCGCCATCTTCAACCCCGAGGACCTGAACGCCCTCGAGATGGGCCTGGAGATGAAGGAGCGCTTCGGCGGCGAGGTCATCGTGCTCACCATGGGGCCGCCGCGCGCCGCCGACATCCTGAAGGACTCGCTGTGCCGGGGCGCGGACCGGGTCATCCTGCTGAGCGACCGGCGCTTCGCCGCATCCGACACCCTGGCCACTTCCTATACCATCGCGCAGGCGATCACCACGCACCTGGCGCCCTACGACGTGGTGGTGTGCGGGCGGCAGGCCATCGACGGCGATACGGCGCAGGTGGGGCCGCAGGCCGCCGACAAGCTGGGCATCGCGCAGGTGACCTACGCGGACAAGATTCTGGCATTCGACGGCGCCAGGTTCACTATCCGCCGCGACCTCGGCCGGGCGCAGGAGGTAGTGGAGGTGACGCCGCCTGTGCTGCTCACGGTCCCCAAGTCGGCCAATGCGCCGCGCTGGCCGAATGCTCGGCTGCTGCTCAAGTACCGGAGGGCGCGGTCGGCCTTCGAGGTAGAAGCCGAGGCCAAGGCGCAGGGCACCACGGTGGACGCCCTGGTCGGCGGGTTGCGAGGGAAGGGGTTGTTCGTCGAGACCTGGGGCGCTGAGGACATCGGCGCCGATTTGGCCCGCATCGGCATTTCCGGCTCGCCCACCAAGGTCAAGAAGGTCGAGAACGTGATCCTGACCGGCCGCAACCTGAAGCTCTTTAACGCGGACGACAATGGCGTCCGCGACCTCATCAATGAACTGATCGAAGAGAGGACGTTCGGCTGATATGTCGCAGCACGGAGATGTTTGGGTTTTTACGGAAGTGGACGATGGCAGGGTGGCCGACGTCTCGCTCGAGCTTTTAGGCAAGGGCAGAGAACTGGCCGGGACGCTCGAGGTCAGACTCGGGGCCGTCATTCTGGGCCACGGCGCCAGGAAGTTCGCCGACAAGCTGTTCACCCACGGGGCCGATGTGGTCTACTCGGCCGAGGACGAGCGGCTGGCGCAATACACCACGCTGCCCTATGCGCGGGTGCTGACGGAACTGATCCGCGAGAAGAAGCCGGAGATCGTCCTCTATGGCGCTTCGCCCCTGGGGCGCGATCTGGCGCCGCGGGTCGCTTCGGCGCTCAAGACGGGCCTGACCGCCGATTGCACGGACTTGCAGATCGGCACCTATGAATCGGGAGGGCGGCTCTACCAGCACAAGCTGCTGCAGATCCGCCCGGCGTGGGGCGGCAACATCATCGCCACCATCGTCAGCCCGGACGTGCTGCCGGAGATGGCGACGGTGCGGGAAGGCGTGATGCACATCCCGGAGCCGGAAGGGGCAGGACGGGCGAGCTGGTGGACGTGCCGGTGACTTTGGATGCCGAGTGCGGCGCGGTGAAGGTGCTGGAGCGCCACACGCACCCCCGGCGCGTGGACCTGAAGGCCGCCAACATTATCGTATCGGGCGGCTACGGCGTGGCCAACCCGGAAGGCTTCCGGTTGGTGCAGGAACTGGCGGAGGTGCTGGGGGCGACGGTGGGCGCCTCGCGCGCGGCGGTGGATGCCGGCTTCATCCATCACGACCACCAGGTGGGGCAGACCGGGACCACGGTGCGGCCGAAGCTGTACATCGCCTGCGGGATCTCGGGAGCGGTGCAGCACCGTGCGGGCATGGAGGAATCGGCTAAAATCCTGGCCATCAACTCGGACCCGAGCGCGCCCATCTTCGGAATCGCGCACTACGGGATCGTGGGCGATTGCCGCGAGGTGATCCCGCGCATCATCAAGGCGCTGAAGGGCAAGCTCTAGGGCCAGAGCAGGCCAGGATTGTGTTCCGGGATTTCTAGGAGAGCGACGTGGAGAACTTCTTTACAGACAACGCCGACATTCAGTGGCACTTCAACCATCTGGACTACCAGGAGGTGGTGGACGCGATCGAGGACGGCTACGCGCAGGCCAGCCAGTACGACGACGCGCCGCTTTCCTACGAGGACGCAATCACCGGCTACCGCACCGTGCTCGAGATGACGGGGGCCATCGCGGCCAAGGAGATCGCGCCGCTGGCGGCCGATGTGGATCGGGAAGGCGCGCACTTCGAGAATGGCCAGGTGACGTACGCCCAGGGCACTCTGCGCGCTATGGACATCCTGTCCAAGGCCAACCTCCTGGGCTTCACGCTGCCCCGCCGCTATCAGGGACTGAACTTCCCGGGCCTGCTGTACAGCGTGGCCATCGAAATGGTCTCGCAGGCGGATGCCAGCCTCATGAACCTGTTCGGCCTTCAAGACATCGCCGAGACCATTCACGAGTTCGGCGACGATACGCTCAAAGACCGGTACTTGCCCCAGTTCGCCACCGGCAAGGTGACCGGCGCGATGATTCTGACCGAGCCGGATGCGGGGTCCGATCTGCAATCCGTGCGGCTCAAGGCCGTGCCCCAGGACGACGGCTCCTGGAAGCTGTTCGGCGTCAAGCGGTTCATCACCAACGGCTGCGCCGATGTGAGCCTGGTGCTGGCGCGCTCGGAGGAGGGCAGCATCGACGGCCGCGGCCTGTCCATGTTCGTGTGCGAGAAGGGTCCCGAGCTGGTGATCCGCCGCATCGAGCACAAGCTCGGAATCCACGGCTCTCCGACCTGCGAGCTGCAGTTCAATGGCGTGCCGGCGCTGCTGGTGGGCCAAAGGCGGCTGGGCCTGATCAGGTACGTCATGTCGCTGATGAACGGCGCGCGGATGGGCGTCGCCTGCCAGGGGGTCGGGATCGCGCAGGCGGCGTACGAGGAAGCGCTGAGGTACGCCCGCAAGCGGGTCCAATTCAAGCACGCCATCATCGAGTTCCCGGCGGTCTATGACATGCTGGCGCGGATGAAGTCGAGGATCCAGGTGGCACGCGCCATCACTTACGAAGCCAGCCGGCTGGTGGACCTGCGCCGGGTTCTCGAGGTGCGGGAAGCGGCCGGCGAGATTGCGCTGCGCACGCGGCTCAAAGAGGTCTCTTCGTGCGCTTCCGTGCTGACGCCCGATTGCAAAGGCGTACGCGTCCGAGATGGCGATCGAGGTGACCTACGACGCCATACAGATCCACGGCGGCACGGGCTACATGCAGGAGTTCAGCGTGGAGCGGCTGGCGCGCGACGCCCGCATCACCACGATCTACGAGGGCACCACGCAGCTCCAAGTGGTGGCGGCGGTCGTGGGCATCATGAGCGGCACGCTGGGCAACTACCTCACCGGGCTCGGCGAGCGGGCCTTCCGGCCGGAGCTGATGAAGCTGGCGTCGCTCGGCGCGCGAAAGCCGGGAGCGGCTGGCCTACTGCGTCATGTTCCTCAAGAACCTGAACGACCGCAACTACAGCGAACTGGTGGCGCGGCGGCTGGTGGATATGGCCGCGGATGCCCTGGGAGCCCATCTGCTGCTCGTCCAGGCCGAAAAAGACCCCGGGCGCACGCCGCTGGCGGCTAAGGTGTTCGCCGACGTCATGCCCCGTATCCGTATGCAGGCGGAGTACATCACCAGCGGTGACAAGCTGGTGATTGAGCAGCGGGCGGCCCTGCTGTAGAAGACTGTGGGCCGTGCGTCACCGAGGCGCGTTAACTTTTTTTATAAACTGCGCTGGTTGTGGTATAATCGGGTCGCGTTGCTTCAGGGTCTCTGCTTTGGATCGGGTTTGGCAGTTGCTGCTGTGGGAGTCCTCGCTAACCGATGTGCCTCACGGGTTGTGTCCAACTCTGTTCGTAGTTGAGCGTCCGGAGTCTCGATAACGCATAACACAAGGGGAAAGTTGAAGGTAGCTTAAGTAACATGAAGGAAAAAGGAACTGTGAAGTGGTTCAACGCCGCCAAGGGTTTCGGCTTCATCCAGCGCGAGAGCGGCGAGGATGTGTTCGTTCATTTCAGCGCCATCAGCATGCCGGGGTACCGGTCGCTCGACGAAGGCGCTCAGGTCGAATTCTCTGTCAAGAGAGGCCCGAAGGGGCTCCAGGCAGAAGACGTTACGCTCGCGAACTAGGGCCTGCCCTCCGTTCTGAATGATCGTGTACTCCGGGCAGCGAGTCTGCCCGCGGCGCATGTCCCGGGAGCGCCGGCGTCAGCTCGGCGCTCCCGCGTACTCCGCCTGCTCGGTTTGCGCATCTTGCGCCGGGAGCGGATTTCGGCTACTGTACGAACAACATGCCCCATTTCTTCTATCCGGTCCTGGATGCCTTGAACAACGGCCAGGTCATTCGGAAAGCGGTGGCGGTGACGCTGCGCATCCTGGGCGTGGTCTTCGCTTTGGGCGGTCTGGTGCTGGTGGCCGAGGTCCTGAAGTACAGCTTCCGGCCCGATACGACGACCGAGACCACTCTGGGGGGGATGCTGTTCTCGATCGTACTGCTGGCCGCCTTCGCGTGCGTGGTGGAGATCCACCTCTATCGCGCGCGGAGCATCGGTCAGATTGGGGAAACGGCCTTTATCGCGATTCCTGTGGTATCGATTCTGTGCCGGCTGGCGGGCGAAGTATACGCCACGCTGCTAGTGGGCGTGGGCATCGGCGGCAGCGCTTTTCTGTGTCTGGCGAAGGTGAGCCCGCTGGCGTTCTTGAGTCCCATGGGGGGACTGCTGCCGGCCTCGAATCTGGAAGCCAGTTTTCTGGGCGGAACGCTTCTGCTGTTCCAGATGTGCCTGCTGGCGCTAGCGGTGCTGGCGGGTTTCTATGTGGCGGCCGAAGGGCTGCTGCTGGCGGTGGAAGTGGCGGGGAACGTGCGCCGGCTGGCGGTGGACGAGAGACCGGCCCTGGCGCCGGCGGGAGCGGCCGAGGCGCGGGTGGTCTGCAAGGTTTGCGGTGTGGCGTTGGTGGCAGGCAACACGTTCTGCGGGAATTGCGGTACGCGGTTGTAGGGGCAGCGGGTCTGGAGACCCGCCGCAGGGCTGGAGTCCCGCCCCACACAGCCGATAGGTGGTGAGGAGGTGTCGAGTGCGGAAGATCCTGGGGGCTTTGGTTGTCGCGGTTTTTCTATGCGGCCCGCCGGTTCCGGTCAGTGCCGCATCGCCAGCGCCCGCCTCGTGCAAGCGTCACAAGGCCAAGAAAGCGAAGTTCTCCAAGCCAGGCAAGTACAAAGTCTCCAAGTTCAAGGTCAAGAAGGCAGGGAAGCGCCAACATTATCGGGTCAAACCGTCGAATGGCGCTGCGACAAAACGGACTTGACTGCCCGCACCAGGTCCCGTGCCTGGTAGGGCTTCTGAATGAAGCCGGATATAGGCGTGCCCCCGAAGGGACGGAGCGCCTCCTCCTGCGCGTAGCCGCTCGAGACGATGACCTCCAGATCGGGCCGCAGCTCGCGGAGGTGCACCAAGGTTTCCGCACCGCTCATTCCAGGGAGACCCGAATCGAGAACGACGATTCGTATCTGGCTTCCGTGCGAGCGGAGGATCTCAATGGCCGCCGGGCCGTCCGCCGCGACCAGAACCCGGTGACCCTGGCGCTCCAGTGAACGCTGGCCGAGGTCGCGGACCACTTCCTCGTCGTCGACGACCAGCACGGCGCTCTGGTCGGCGAATTCCTCTTTCCGTCGCTGCGGCCGGAGGGCTTTAGCCGCCCCGGCCCGCGCAGCCGGGAACAACACCCGAAACGTGCTGCCGGCGCCGGGCGCCGTTACAAGTCGAATCGCGCCCTTGTGGCTGCGCACGATGCCGGCGACGGCCGCCAGGCCCAGACCGCGGCCCTGGAACTTGGTGGTAAAGAACGGATCGTAGATCCGTGTCCGGTCCTCGGCCTCCATTCCGCAGCCGGTGTCGCGCACTTCGAGGTACACATGGAGGCCGGGCTCGATGGGCCAGCCATCGAGTTCGTCCCGGACCTGGCTGGCGGTAACGTCCTGCTCGCCCGTCACCAGGGACACGACGCCCGCCTGGTCGCCGATGGCCTCAGCCGCGTTCAGGGCCAGGTTCATGAACACCTGCTGCATCTGGCTTGGATCGGCCTCCACAATCGGGATGTGCGGGGCGAGATCAAAGTGCAGCGCGATCCTCTTCGAGATCGAGCTTTGAATCAGAACGCTGCTCTCCCGCACCAGCGCCGTCAGGTCGACTGCCTCGAGAACGAACTGGCCCTTGCCGGCATAGGCGAGCATCTGGCGCGTGAGAAGGGCCGCCTGCTCGCCGGATCGGAGGATGCCTTTCAGGATGCCGCCGAGCGGGCTGCCCGGCGGGAGCATATCTTCGGCCAGACTGGCGTTCCCGATGACTCCTACCAGGAGGTTATTGAAATCGTGGGCAATGCCTCCGGCCAGCAGGCCGATGCTCTCGAGCTTCTGCGACTGGCGGAAGTTCTCCTCGGCCCGCTTGCGGTCGGTGATGTCCTGGTTGACGCCGACGAAGCGCACGGCCTTGCGATGCGGGCCTTCGCCCTCGAAGTAGACGCGCCCATGCGAGGACACCCAGTGTACCGACCCATCCGGCCAGACGACGCGGAACTCGCGATGGTACGCGCCGCCATTGGCGCCGGCGATGGCGCGCCCGACCGCCTGGTCGGTGGCGTCGCGGTCCTCGGGGTGGATGCAGGCGATGGCGGAATCGTATTTGATCTGGTTGCCGGCCGGAATCCCAAACAGGTTCCGGCAGCGCTCGTCCCAAAAGACGTCTCCGGCTTCAAGGCGGTAGTCCCAGGCTCCGAGTTCCCCCGCTTCGAGGGCCAGGCGGCGCTGTTCGGAGGCCTGGCGCAACGCGTCTTCGGCCCGTTTACGATCGGTGATATCGACCACGATGCCCGTGAAGCGAACCGGCTGGCCGGCGGCATCGCGCACGGGGCGTCCACGGGAAAGGAGCCAACGCTCGGTTCCCTCCCGATCGCGGACGCGGAACTCGATATCGAGGTCGGTCCCTTGGCTCGCGGTTTCCCTCACCAACCGCTCGGCTCGCTCCCGGTCATCGGGATGGACGATTTCGCGCCAGGCCTCGTAGGAGGGCTTCACGCTGTGCGGATCGAGACCGTACACGGTCCAAAGTTCCTCCGACCAGACGTTGTCGTTGGTTTGCAGGTTCCATTCCCAGGCGCCGGAATGGGCGGCCTCGTGCGCCAGGCGGAGGCGCTCCTCGCTTTCGCGCAGGGTCCGCTCGGCTTGCTCTTGGGCAGCCCGCAGCCGCAGCACGGTGATGCCGTAGGCAAGGTCGCCGGCCAATTCGGTCAGCAGATGGACTTCATCGTCCGGAAAGGCGTCCGGCTCACGGGAGTAAATGGTCAGGGCACCCAGGGCGCTTCCTCCGGCCGTGAGAGGGAGCGCGAGCGAAGAGGCGTACCCACGCCGCGTGGCTTCCTCGCGCCAGGGGAGGAAGGAGGGATCGGTGAGCATATTCCGGCACATACACGCCTTGCCGGTGCGAATCGCGGTACCCGTGGGACCACGGCCGCGCTCGGCGTCGGCCCAGGTGATTCTCAAGGTCTCGAGGTAGCCCTGTTCAAAGCCGAAAGAAGCGGCGGGGCGAACGGTCCTGGCCTCGTCTTCTTCGCGGAAGCCGATCCAGACCATGGCATGGCCGCACTCCTCGACCACAATCTTGCAGGTCTCCTCGAGCAGCGCCGCCTCGCCGGTGGCCAGAAGGAGGGCCTGGTCGCTGCGGCTGATCGCTTTCAGGGCGCGGTTGAGCCGGAGCAATCGTTCCCCCTCGTGTCTCCGGACTTCCTCCACTTCCTTGCGGGCGGTGACGTTCAGAGCGACGCCGGCAAACCGGACCGCCCGGCCGTTCTCGTCATAGGAGGCGCGCCCGCGGTCCGCCAGCCATCGCACGGTCCCGTCCGGATAGACGACGCGGTACTCGGTGTTGAAATCGCCGTGCTGCTCGACGGCCGCATTCCACTCCTTGACGACGCGCTCACGGTCGTCGGGGTGCAATGCGGCGCGCCAGTCGTCGAAGGCAATGCGGATGTCGGGGGGGAGGCCGAAGAGGCGGCGCCAGGTTGAGTCAACCATCATTGCGGCGCTCGCCACGACCCACGAGCAGATGCCGATGTCCGCCGCCTCGGCCGCCAGTTGCAGGCGCTCCGAGATCCGCCGGATCTCCTCCGCCGCGCGCTCGCGTTCGACAGCGAGCCTGGCTTGGCCTTCCGCTTCCACAGCTCGCGCCCGCGCGCGGTGCATCCTTTCGGAGATCCAGGAAATCGTGCCGGCGCTGGCGACAAAAAAGACCAGTCCCAGCCCGTCCAGAGGCTCGCGAATGGTGAACTGGCCGACGGGCTCGATCCAGAAAAGTGTCACCAGCAGGGCGGAAAGCAGCGTGGCCACAAGACCCGCCCCGAAGCCCCCGTAGAGGGCGGCGAAGATCACGGCGGGGTAGAACGTCACGTAGGGTACGTGCGTTCCAAAGGACAGGAGGGGCCGCGTCCGGATGCCGGCGGCCAAAGCGACGGCCAGGACGGCGACGGAGTAACGCAACCACGCCCGGCGATTTGCCCGAATAGAGGCCATAGTCCGCGACCGCGCGAATGACGAACCTGGTCTGTAGTCTTTCAATTGTACTTTACGGGCCGAATACTCGAAAGAGCCGCGTGAGGGTCCGAATTGAGGGACGGCGGCACGTTGCATGCCACGCTGCATGCTACTGGACATGGTGAGCCACGTGAGCGATCATAGAACGTTGTCCGAGTCGAGGACTTTCATGTCTGTATCCATAGGAGGACCCATGATCGCGGGCAGAGGACTCATTTGCAGTTTGGCACTCGCCGGTGCGGTGGGATTGGTGCAAGCTCCAACGGCGAGCGGCCAGGGAGCGCCGGAGCAGGTGAGGGTCGTGCGCCTGCACGTGGCCGCGTTTGACCCCAGCGGCAAACCGGTGGACGATCTGACGGCGGACGATTTTCACATCCGCGACCAGAACAAGGACCGCCGCATCGTCTTGTTCCGCCGCGATGGCGTGCCGCCCGCCGGGGCGATGTATGCCAATCGGGTCGGCCCCGCGGCGCGTCCCGCTAGCATCATCCTGCTCGACACGCTGAACCCGGGCCGCCAGGCGCAACTGGATGCGATCAAGGACCTGACCAGGACCCTGGCGCAGACCAAGTCGGGAGAGTCGCTGTTCCTCTACCTGCTGAAGGTGGACGGGACCCTGGAGCCCATGCACCCCGTGGAAGACTGGTCCAAGACGGACTGGCCTCAGCAGGTCGGGCCCCTGCTTGCGAAGGCGGGCCAGCAGGCCGGGCTGCCCAAGCCTGCGGGTCTGACTGTGGAGGGCCGCACCAAGGAAACCTACGTCGCGCTGGAGGGTCTGAGTTCGAAGCTGGCCGCGTTTCCGGGTCCGCGCCAGATCGTCTGGCTCAGCTACGACGTGCCCAACGTGCTGCCAACGCAGGCTGCCTCGGACGGAGACAGGGCACAGACGGACTACGCTACCCCGATGGGCGGACTCAAGACCTCGGTCCCTTGGGTGGCGGGAGCGGGCGACACGAAATGCCCAAGCGGCATCTGGGTCGATTGCGCGCTGTACTTTCCGCACCTGGCTGTGACGCTGGACCGGAACAATACCGCCGTGTACGTAGTCAACTACGCCGGAACCCTGGATCCGGGATGGGCCCGAGGCAACGAGCAGTTTGCCGGAGCGGTCGGAGGCCGTTCGTATCTCGAAGGCAATCTTGCCGCCGCTATGGCGCAATCGGCTGCGGACGCTCAGGGCGGCTACACGCTGGCGTTTGAACAGCCGGCGGAAGGCTGGGACAACAAGTTCCACCTTCTGAAACTGACCTGCTCACGCAAGGACGTTTCGGTCCTGGCGCGGCAACGCTACTATGCGGCGGCGGACAAGCGAGACGCCGCAGCCAGGGAGCAAGCGGCTCTCGCCACGGCATTTAACATCCCTTCGAACGTCGTCGATATCGGACTGCGCGTCTCGGTGACGCCCAACGCGGACCAGAAGTCGGTCCGTCTTCAGATCCGGGTGGATGCGGGGGATCTATTGCTGTCCCGCCACGGTGACGCTTACGACGGTCAGGTGACCGTGGCGTGGTTGAACTACAGCGGCAACGGGCCGATGGGCTCTCCCGGCATGGCGCGCCTGCCTATTCACCTGACGGCCGAACAGAACGCGACGGCTGGAAAGGACGGCGTGCCGATCCTTCAGGACGTAGCGGTCGACGGCACGACCCGATTCGTCCGCCTTTTCGTGGTCGATCGGACCACCTGCATCGTAGGGTCGCTGATGATCCCGGTCGCCCGGTAGGGTGTTGCGCTGAGCGGATTGCGGGGGCGCTCACTCGGAGCGCGGGCGGTTCTTGGCCTGCTCCATGGCGATCTGGTTGATGTGAGACAGCGCCCGGGCGCCGGAAGCGCCTTCGATGGCCTTGACCGCGATGTCCTGGACCTGCTGTTTGGCGTCGCCGAGCTGCTTTTCAAGGGCCTCGGTCTGTGACGACTGGCGCGTGACCAGCTCCTCGAGGGTCTTGATGCGCATCTCGGCTACGCGCTTTTCGGTCTCGGAGTCCTTCTTGAGGAGAACGATCTCCTGCTGGCGTCGGGCCTCTGCGGCGCGCACGGCATCGGAGACGGCGCGGTCCAACTCGGCCTTCAGACGATCGGGGAACTGAGCGACCTGCTGGCGGAGGCTCTCCAGTTCCTGCTCCGATTGACGGAGAACGGCTTCGCGCTGCTTCCAGCTCTTCTCGAGCTGCTCCTGGCGTTCGGCGTTCTTGCGCTCGAGGACGCGCTGTTCCTCGTCGTACTTGTCCTGGGCCTTCTTGCGCTCGAGGACTCTTCTTATACTCGTAGTCCTCGATTTCGCGCAGGCGCTGCTTTTTGAGCGCTTCTTCCTGCTCGCGGCGCTCGCGCTCGGCGACGCAGGCCTCTTCTTCCCAAGCCGCGCGCTGAGCCGTGATTTCGGCGGCCAGCCGCTCGCGCTCCAGGGCGTAGTCGTGCACCATCTGATCGAGCGCGGTAGCGGCCACGTCGATCTTGTGGAGGCGCTCCAACTCGCGCTTCTCGCCGGCGATCGCTTCGCGTACGGTGGCGAGGCGATCGACCTCCTCGACGAGCTTGGCGGAGATGCCGGCCAGTGCCCGCGACACCTCCAGACCCAGGGCGGAGACGTGCTCCACCACTCCCTCGACGGATACTCCGTCGACGGCCTGACGCACCTCGGCTTCGTGGACGGCGGCGGCTTGAGCGGCCTTGGCGTCCGCGGACTGGTGAGAAGTCTCGACCTCGGACTGTATGTTCTCGAACTCCTGGAACACTTCGGCTTTCGGCTTACGCTGCCGCGCGGCGGGCTTGGCGGGTTTGGCTGGCACGCTGATCTCCTTTCCAGATCGATAGCTTAGCAGGGTTGCGGGCGGAACGGAGGCTGGTGCGGCGCAGGCGTCCCTCCCAAGCGCGCACTTGTTATATTTGAGGGGTCGCATGAATCTGCCGAACCTGCTGACGTTGCTCCGGATCTTCTTCGTGCCGCTGCTGGTGGCGGCGTTGGTGCAGGAGAGCATGGATTTCTCCGTCGGCGCAACGCACATCAGCCACGATCTTCTGGCGCTGGGGATCTTTCTCGTCGCTTCGACGACGGACCTGCTGGACGGATACCTGGCCCGGCGCTGGAAGCAGGTGACCACGGTGGGAACGCTGCTCGACCCGATCGCGGACAAGCTGCTGATTTCGGCGGCGCTGATCGCGCTGGTACAGGTTCGTGTGGTGGCGGCCTGGATCGTGGTCCTGATCGTCGGCCGCGAGTTTGCGGTGACGCGGACTCAGGAGCATCGCCGCCGCGGCGGGCTACACCATCAAGGCCAGCGAGCTGGGAAAGACCAAGATGGTCTCGCAGGTGATCGCCATATCGCTATTCCTGCTGAGCATGCATTGGAAGGCGCTGGCGCCGTGGGCGATGGGCTGGATGTGGCTGCGTGGTGGCGTTCGCCATGATCTCGGCGGCGGACTACTTCCGCAAGTTCTGGCGCAAGGTGAGCGACGAGATTAAGCTGCGCGGGCGGCGCGACCTGTTGCTGCTCGAGCGCGAACGGGCCCGCGAGGCCCGGCTCGATGCGCGACGCATGCGGCGGGGCCGGGCGCCGGCGTCGCCGGCCCACAAGGGAATGTAGGGCAGCGGCCATTCCTCGGGCAGCGCGAGCTATTCCACTGCGACGAACTTGGCCGCCGGCGCTCCGCAGATGGGGCACTTCTCCGGCGGAATTCCGAACTCGATGTGGCCGCAGGAGGGGCAGAGGTAGAAGCGCGCCTGGGCCAGGTCGCGGCCCTGTGCGGCGGCCTCGAGCGCCTGCTTGTAGAGCTCGGCGTGGACCGCTTCGGCTTTCACTGCGAAACCGAACATCACCCGGGCGCGATGGCCCTCGGCCTCGGCCTCTTCGAGCATGGGCGGGTACATCGACGTGTACTCATTGGTCTCGCCCGCGATGGCGGCCTTGAGGTTGTCGGCGGTGGAGCCGATTCCGGCCAGGCTTTTCAGGTGGCCCTCCGCGTGGATGCGCTCGGCCTCGGCGGCGGTGCGGAACAGCCGCGCGATGTTCGGCAAGCCGTCCTGGTCCGCCTTTTTGGCGAACGCGCGGTACTTCTGGTTCGCCTGGCTCTCCCCGGCGAACGCCTCTTTGAGGTTCTCAGTTGTGCTCATAATTCACGCTCCGAATCTCCGGAGAAGCGAGAATAGCACGAAGAGACGGGCTCAAGGCTGGTCGGCCGGGGCGGCAGGCGCCGTGGGGACCGGGGCGACGAACTCGAATCGGTTGGGGGTGAACTGAATGGTGCGGACTTGCCCCTCCGAGCCGAGCTCGCCCAACGGCCTGCCGTTGTAGGTCGCCACCAGCGCGGCGGCGTTGCCGACCCGGAGCGTCATCCAGTCCGTGCCTTCGAAAACGCGCACCTCATTGGGCTGGAGCTCGCCGCTGTATAGGGTCCTGGCGTCGCTGACAACCCGTACCCAGACTTCGGAGGTGGCCCTCAGTTCAAGGCGAATGCCGTCCGTGTCCGCGGCAGCGGACGAACGCTCGATCTGGCTGGCCTCCGGCGAGGGCGTTGCGCCGGGCTCGGCGGCCGGAGTCTCGGTCGGTGTCGCGGTGGACGCGGCAACCTCGGGAGACGGGGCCGCCGCAGCGGCGGGCGGCGGCGATGGCGAAGGTGACCGGCTGGCGACGGGCGCCGGCCGCGATTTCGCCGGCGTCGCGCGCGTCTTCTGCCATTCGTAAAGGGCGGCGCAGGCCACTACGATCAACAGAAACGCGGCCAGAGAGCCGATCCAACCCTTGCTAGGGCGGCTGCGGGCGGAGGGCACCGGCCTTGGACCGGCGACGATCTGCGGCACCGCTGCCTCGGGTTGGTCCGCCGCCGGGTGACCGAAGCCAGCCACCCGCCTCAGCTCGGACTCGAATTCCTCTTCGTCAAGGGTCAGAGCATGGGCATATTGGCGCACGAAACTACGCGCAAAGAAGCTGCCGGGGAGCCTGTCGAAATCGTCCGCTTCGATAGCCTCCAGCATGAGGGGGCTGATTTTGGTCAGGTCGGCGATCTGGTTGAGATCCAGCCCCCGGCGGAGGCGTTCTTGCCGGAGTCTCTCGCCGATGGAGTCCATGGAGCGGCCGAAAACCTCCGGTGTTTATGATACCAAAGGCACTTAGTGGCGCGGAATGCGCCCGGCCTTCCGGGTGCCACCGCTTGCTGGCCCGTAATCCACGAATGACCGAGAGGACGCTCTAGTGCAGTGCAGCACAAGGATCGTCGGGTATCGGAACGAGCCGCAAACCGGGGACAGGCTCGAATTTCGCCGCTCTTGCGAAATTCGAGCCTGTCCTTGTGCCGCACGGCGCCAGCACCCCTTCAGCGCGCCGGGCCGCGCGGTCGTACAATCGCTAAATGGAGATGAGTGCAGCCGATTCCCTCTACCGCCGCCTGCAACGGCACCTGGACCGCGCGCCCGTCGGCTTTCCGGCCACCGCGTCCGGCATTGAGTTGCGCATCCTCCAGCGACTGTTCACTCCCGAAGAGGCCGAAATCGCGCTGGAATTGAGCTCGATTCCCGAACCCGCCGCCACCATCCACAAGCGCCTGAAGGCGCACCTGACGCTGCCGGACCTCACCGTCCGGCTGGACCGGATGGCCACCAAGGGCGTCGTCCTCGCGCACCCTATCAACGGACAGCGCTGCTACGCCAAACTGATCTACGTCATCGGCATGTATGAACGTCAGATCAACACCCTGACGCCCGAGTTCGAGCGCGAGCACCGCCAGTATGTTGACGAGGCCTTGGGCGCGGCGCTTCACACCGGCAAAACGCCGCAACTGCGGGTCGTTCCGGTCAACAAGCAGATCGCGGTCGAGCGCGGCGTGACCACCTACGACCGGATCCGGGCGCACGTCGAGTCCTCGGCCGGACCATTCGGAACGATCCCTTGCATCTGCCGCCACGGGAGAGACCTGCTGGGCGAGAGCTGCAGGCAGACCGCGCTGCGGGATAACTGCCTCATGATCGGGCCGGCGGCTGCCTGGGCCGTAGAGTCCGGCACGGGCCGCAGCGTTACCCGAGAGGAGTTCCTTGCTCTCCTCGATCGAGCCGACCAGGACGGCCTGGTTCTTCAGCCCGAGAACACCAAGTCCCCAATGTTCGTCTGCTGCTGTTGCGGCTGCTGCTGCGGCGTCCTGACCTCGGCCAAGCGTCTGCCGTCTCCCGGCGCCTACTTCAGCTCGAATTTCTACGCCGCCGCGGATCCGGACGCCTGCTCCTCCTGCGGCGCGTGCGAGACCCGCTGCCAGATGGATGCCATCGCCAGCCCCGACGGCAAGGCCGTGGTCGACCGCTCGCGCTGCATCGGCTGCGCCCTCTGTGTCAGTACGTGTCCCTCCGGCGCCATGCGCCTGGAGCCCAACGACCAGCCCAAGCTGCCGCCCGACGACACCAAGGCCCTCTACATGCGGATGCTCGAGGACCGCTACGGCCCCGCCGGCATGGCTAAGATCGGCGCCCGCAGACTGCTCGGCATGAAGATCTGAAGTGCGTTCGAGACGGGCCCGCTCGCCTCGACGGGCGACGGGCAGTAGAATGAAAGCAGATGCTTCCCAGCAACAGTTTTTCCTCGCGGACGGTTCTGTGCGTGCGCGGCAGGCAGTACGAGATCTACTCGCCGGCGGCGCTCGAGAAGGCCGGCGCCGGGAGCGTTTCCCGCCTTCCGTACTCGATCCGGGTGCTGCTCGAGAACCTGCTGCGGCATGAAGGCGGGCTCACTGTCAAGGCCGGCGACATCGACTTCGTGGCGCGCCGGGCGGGCTCGGACACCCGTGAGATCGGCTTCATGCCGGCACGCGTTCTGCTCCAGGATTTCACCGGCGTCCCGTGCGTGGTGGACCTGGCGGCCATGCGTGACGCGCTCCGGGCGATGGGCAGCGACCCCAACCGCGCCAACCCGCTCATCCCCGCCGACCTGGTCATCGACCACTCGGTGCAGGTGGACGAATTCGGTACGCCGGGGGCCTTCGCCGCCAACGCGCTCCTGGAATTCCAGCGCAACCAGGAACGCTACGCCCTGCTGCGCTGGGGCCAGTCGGCGTTCCGCAACTTCCGCGTCGTGCCGCCCGATACCGGCATCGTGCACCAGGTGAATCTCGAGTACCTGGCTCCCGTGGTCTTCACGGCCGAGCGAGAGGGCCGCCTGCTCGCGTACCCGGACACTCTGGTGGGTACCGATTCCCACACCACGATGATCAACGGCCTGGGCGTGCTCGGCTGGGGCGTCGGCGGTATCGAGGCCGAGGCCTGCATGCTCGGCCAGCCGGTATCGATGCTGTTGCCGGAAGTGGTCGGCTTCCGCCTCGCGGGCCGTCTTCCCGAAGGCGCGACGGCCACCGACCTGGTGCTGACCGTCACCGAGATCCTGCGCAAGAAGCGGGTGGTCGGCAAGTTCGTCGAGTACTTCGGACCGGGCCTGGCGGAGCTGGGCGTGTCCGACCGCGCCACCATCGCCAACATGGCGCCCGAATACGGCGCCACGGCGGGCTACTTCCCCGTGGACTCCGAGACGCTGCGCTACCTGCGCCTGACCAACCGTCCGCCGGAACTGGTCGAACTGGTCGAAGCCTACGCCAAGGAGACTGGACTCTTCTACACTCCCGCCGCACCCGAGCCGGTGTTCTCCGAGGTCGTCGAACTGGACCTCGCGACCGTCGTGACCTCGCTGGCCGGGCCCAAACGCCCGCAGGACCGCATACGCCTGCCCGACGTCAAGAACAACTTCGCGGCCTTCCTCGGCGCCGCGCCCCGGCAAACCGCGGCGGAGTTGAAGGACGGTGCGGTCGTGATCGCGGCCATCACCAGCTGCACCAACACCTCGAATCCGTCCGTGATGCTGGGGGCCGGACTGCTGGCGAAGAAGGCCGTCGAGCGGGGGCTCAAGAGCAAGCCCTGGGTGAAGACCAGCCTGGCGCCGGGATCGAAGGTGGTGATGGACTACCTGCAAAAGGCGGGCCTGGTCCCGTACCTCGAAGAGCTGGGATTCCACCTGGTCGGTTTCGGCTGCACTACCTGCATCGGGAACAGCGGCCCGCTGCCCAAGCCGGTCGCGGAAGCGGTCGAGCGTGAGAAGCTGGTGGTGGCTGCGGTACTGAGCGGCAACCGCAACTTCGAGGGCCGCATCAACCAGCAGGTGAAGGCCAACTACCTGGCCTCGCCGCCGCTGGTGGTGGCCTACGCGCTGGCCGGCTCGGTCGATGTCGATCTCCAGCAGGAGCCGCTGGGCACGGATCGCGACGGGAGCCCGGTGTACCTGCGCGAGATCTGGCCGTCGCCCCAGGAGATCCGCGACCTGGTGGGTGCCTCGGTTACCAGCGAGATGTTCCGCAAGGAATACTCCGAGGTTTTCGAGGGCGACGCCCAGTGGAAGTCCATGCCGGTGCCGGAAGGCGGACTGTTCGCGTGGAGCGAGGCCTCTACCTACATCAAGCGGCCTCCCTACTTCGACCGCATGGCCGATCCCGAGAGCTTCGTCCAGGACCTCGCCGGCATGCGCGTGCTGGCCCTGCTGGGCGATTCGATCACCACCGACCACATCTCTCCGGCGGGATCGATACCGGCCAAGAGCCCGGCGGGCGCGTACCTCATGGCGCACGGAGTCGAACCGCGCGACTTCAACTCCTACGGCTCGCGCCGCGGTAACCACGAGGTGATGGTCCGCGGAACGCTGGCCAACATCCGCCTGCGCAACCAGCTCGCGCCGGGAACCGAGGGCGGCTGGACCGCGCACCTGCCCGCGGGCGAGGTGATGTGGATTTACGACGCCTCGCTGCGCTACCGCCAAGACGGCGTGCCGCTGCTCATCCTGGCGGGCAAGGAGTACGGCTCCGGCTCGTCCCGCGACTGGGCGGCTAAGGGGGTGAACCTGCTGGGGGTGCGCGCCGTGATCGCCGAGAGCTTCGAGCGCATCCACCGCTCCAACCTGGTGGGGATGGGCGTCCTCCCGCTCGAGTTCCTGCCGGGCCAGAGCGTGGCCACCCTCGGGCTCACCGGCCGCGAGACCTTCCGCGTCGAGGGCATCCGCGAGGCGCTGGCTGGATCGAAGCGCGCCCGCGTGCGCGCCGTGGCCGATAACGGTTGGGAGCGCCCCTTTGAAGCCGTGGTCCGCGTGGACACGCCCCAGGAAGGCGAGTACTACCGCAACGGGGGAATCCTGCCCTACGTGCTGCGGCAGTTGGCGCGCTGACGCGCGCCGCCCGTTGCCTCTTGCCGGTCGCCACCCTACTGAGCCCGTCGGTCCGCGAAGAAAGGGTTGAGGTCAAACCCGATTGGGCCGACGAGCGACGCGCGCTTTTCGTGATAGGATGGGGGCATCACTGAGAAAGGAGGTGGTCCAGTAAAATGTCATCTGGCAGTAGTAGACCTTGTGAGGTGGCCGACTGCTGAGTCGACTGTTCTAACGTAGCCGGCTTCGAATCCAGTGGCGAGGCCCCGTTCCCGTGGACCGGCCCCTCACTATGGTTCGCAACTCGTCGATGAGCCTCAGGGTTCATCCGACGGCTACCTTTCGAACCCCCGCCCCGAGCCAAGCGCTCGGGCGGGGGTTCGCGTTTCTGGGGCGGCTCCCAGCCGGAGACCCGGCGTCCGCGGCTGCCGTCCCCGCTCTGCTAAAGTGTCTCCGTGGAGGAACGGTTCCAGGCGCTGCCCGGCGTGGATGAGGTCCTGTCCCGGCTTGCGCCGCTGCGGGCGCGCTTTCCGCACCGCGTCATGGTCGGCGAGATCCGCAACGCGCTCGACCAGGCGCGCGCCGCCATCCGCTCCGGCGATGCTCCGCCATCCGACATCGAATCCCGCGTGGCGGGGGCGCTCGAGCGGCTGGAGACCCCTTCGCTCCGCCGGGTCATCAACGCGACCGGCGTCATCCTGCACACCAATCTCGGCCGCGCGCCGCTCGATCGTTTCGAACCCGCGTTCGGCTACTCGAACCTCGAGTACGACCTCGCCGCGGGGAAACGCGGAAAGCGCGACGTTCACATCGCGGACCTGATCGAGCGGCTCCTCGGGCGGCCAGGCATCGCGGTGAACAACAACGCGGCGGCGGTTTACCTGGCCCTGCACGAACTGGCCGCCGGCTTCGAGGTCGTGGTCTCGCGCGGGGAGCTGATCGAGATCGGCGACGGGTTTCGAATCCCCGAGATCATGCAGCAGACGGGTGCGGAGTTGCGCGAAGTCGGGACCACCAACCACACCCGCATCGAGGACTACCGCGACGCCATCGGCGAACGCACGCGGCTGCTGTTGCGGGTACACCCTAGCAATTTCCGCATGCAGGGCTTCACCGGGCGCCCCACCCTCGAAGAACTGGTGGCCCTCGGACGCGAGCGGGGCATCCCGGTCTACGAGGACCTGGGCAGCGGCTGCATCGCCGACCTGCGGCCGTTCGGACTCGACGAGCCGGTGGCGGAGGCCAGCCTCGCCGCCGGCGCCGGCCTGGTCTCCTTCAGCGGCGACAAGCTGGTGGGCGGACCGCAAGCCGGCATTCTGGCCGGCCGCGCGGACCTGGTCGCGCGCCTGCGGCGCAACCCGATGTACCGCGCGCTGCGGCTGGACAAGCTGATTATCGAAGCGCTCGAAACCACGCTCCGGCGCCTGCTTCTGGAACGCTGGGACCGGATTCCGGCTCTCAGAATGATCCGCACTCCGACCGAGGAGATTCGCGCGCGCGCCGGGCGCCTGCTCGCCGGACTGCCAGGGGTCGCCGCCGAAATCGTGCGCGGCGAGTCCTTGGTCGGCGGCGGGTCGACCCCGGAACAGTCGATCAGGACCTGGCTGGTCGCAATAGGCGTGCCGGACGTCGTCGCCCTCGAGGAGCGGCTGCGCTCGGGCGACCCTCCCGTGCTCGCGCGCATCGAGCGGAATCTCCTGCTGGTGGACCTCCGAACCGTATTCGCGGAGGAGGAGGCGGAGTTGACCGCGGCGCTTCGGCGGGCGCTGGCGTGACACGCTGGAGAGGGGTCCTCGTCTCGTTCGACCGCCATCCGCTGGTCCTGTGCCTGCCCGTCCAGGCGGCGCTCCTGTTCTACAACCTGGCGCTGCTGCCCGTGTGGGGCGACGAGACATTCACGTTGTCGGTCGTCCGCCTGCCCTTGGCCCGGATCGCGGCCCGGCTCGCAGCGGACATGCACCCGCCGTTCTACTTCTACCTTCTTCATGGGTGGATGGGACTGCCGCTGCCAGGCGCCGAGATCGCGCGGGCGCGCGCGTTTTCCGCTCTCTGGCCGCTGTTGGCCACGCTGGTCGTCTACCGGCTTTGGCTGGCGACGCGGGAGACGGCCGGCACCCGGCGGTGGTTCCTGGCGCTGTGGACGCTGTCGCCTTGCCTGCTCCTCTACGGGCGCATGGCGCGCTCCTACGGCATGCAACTCGCGCTGGCGCCGGTGGCGCTATACGCCGGGCTTCGTTTTCTAACAGAACCGCGGCGGCGCGTCTGGCAGATCGCCTGCGCGGGTGCGGTAGCCTTGCTGCTCTACACCCATTACGCCGCCGGCGGGTCCGTCGCCATCGCCATTGCCTCGGTCGCGGTCTGGCACGCCGTCCGCCAGCGTACCGCGGCTCCGCTGCAGGGGCTGGCGGTGGTGTCGGCCCTGGCGGTGGCGCTCTATGTGCCCTGGCTGCTGATGCTGGGCCAGGCCGTCACGAAGTGGGGCGCGCGCGGGGAGGTCTACTCGCTGGCCGGCAATCGTGCCGGAGACCAGATCGTCAAGCTGGCCTACTTGTTCGGCTCGTTCTGCTTCGGAGAGACGATGTCCACCGCCGTGGTGATCGCGGCGCTGGCCGTCGCTCCGCTGGCCGCATTACTGCTTTGGCGCGGGACGCGCAGCGCTCCGGAGTGGCTCCCGCTGGCCGCCATCTCCGCCGCGCTCGGTTTCGTCGCCGCGACTCGCTGGGTCACCTACCCGTTCGTGCCGGCCCGCATGCTGTTCTTGTTCCCCTTCTTCCTGCTGCTGGTGGTCCGGGGACGCGAGCGCTCGCCGAGGACGGGCGCGGCCGCCTGCGCGCTCATGATCGCGATCGCTCTGGCCTCCTTCCCGAGCTATTACCGGAAGGCCGGTTTTCTCAACAAAGGCTACGCGGCGCCCTTCGAGGAAATGGCCGCGCTGGTCAACCAGGACACAACTCCGGGCGCCCTGGTGGCGATCGATGCCTTCAACGCCGACGCCTATGATCTGCGAACCCGCCTGGACCGCAAGGACAATGTCGTGATTCTGGATAGTCCGGCCGCCTTCGCACGAGTGGCCGCCAGCAACGCGCCGGCGATCTGGTTCCTGAAAAACGGGCACGACGTATCGGCTGGAGGCAGGAACCGGCGGCTGGCGGCGGATCTGGCCGGGAAATACTCGGTCCGCCGCCATCTCTTCCAACCTTTTTCCTGGATCGAACTGCTGGTGCTCCGCTGGGCGGGCTGGCCGGAGCGGCCCACGCACTTCTACGAGGTGCTGGAGATGCGGCGGGCGGCGTAGGGAAGCGGGCCACGATCTTCGCCTCGGCGTGCCGCGGCGATTCTCGGGTCACGCGCCGGGTTCGGTCCGTCGGCGATCACGGGAGGGGCGGTTCCTTGACGCGGACCACCCGGCCGGCGGGCACATTCTTCAACTGCTGCACGCGGCCGGACGGCCAGACGATCTCGACCAGGTCCGCCGCCGCCGCCGCGCCCAACCCGAAATGCACCGGGCCGGCGCTGGACGAGGCATAACCGCAACTGGTGGTCACGTGGTTGTACTGCGCGCCGGTCTTGGTGACGACCTTGACGCGCGCGCCGATGGCATCGCGGTTGCTCTTCGTGCCCTCGATCCGGAGTTCCAGCCAATGACCGGTTGCGGGGCTCCGGTTCATCCAGATCTCGGCCGGCGCGCCGAGCGCGGTGACAACCACGTCCAACCGGCCGTCGCCGTCGAGATCTCCCACGGCCGAGCCGCGGTGCCGCTGCGGCGGCTGCGCGGCGAGGCCCGCCTCGGCGGTGAGCGCGGCAAACTTGCCTCCGCCCAGATTCCGGAACACGGTGTTGGGCTGCGCCACGCTCACGCGCGGAGCGGCCTGGAGCGATTGCACGTGCCCGCGGGAGACGAAGATGTCCTTCCAGCCGTCGTTGTCGAAATCGAAAATCGTCGGCGAGTACCCGGACATCGGCATGCTGAGCGTAGCCAGGCGGCTCGGCCCGGTGGCGTCGATGAAATCTCCCTTGCCGGTATTCCGGAAGAGCGGGAATGTCTCGTCATCGAGAGCCACCAGGGCGATGTCGGGATAGCCGTCGTTGTCCAGATCGCGAAAATCCACGCCCATGCCCGAGATCAGCTCGGCGTTTTCACGCAGCGCGACGTTGGCGGGGAAGGCCACTTCTTCGAACTTGCCGTTCCCTTTGTTGTGGAACAGCGAGTTGTACATTTTGTCGTTGGAGACGAAGAAGTCCATCCAGCCGTCGAGGTCATAGTCCGCGACGCCAATGCCCATGCCTTTGCCCGGGTGCGCGCGCACACCGCACTTGTCCGAAATGTCCCGGAACGTTCCATCGCCGTTGTTCAGGTACACCTGGTTGGGCGTGGGCTTGTACATCTTGGGATGGCAGTAGTCCAGGCGGTCCCCGGACGGGCAAGGTGGCTCGGTGTCGATGTTCCAGCTCAGGTAGTTCACGACGATCAGGTCCAGCAGGCCGTCGTTGTTGATGTCCACCCAGGCGCCGCCCACCGACCAGAGCGGGCCATACTCGGCATCGGGCCGGTTGAGCCCCGCCTTTTCGGTCACGTCGGTGAAGGTTCCGTCTCCGTTGTTGTGATAGAGGGAGTTGCCGTGAACGCCGCCGACGAAGATGTCCTCGTACCCGTCGTTGTCGTAGTCGCCGATAGCGACGCCCGTGTCGAAGCCCGTGCCGGCCAGGCCGGCCTTCGCGGTCACGTCCGTAAAATGCCCCTGTCCGTCGTTCTTGAAGAGGCGGTTGTAGTACTTCGGCTCTGTCTTCTTCAGGGTGCGGATGTCGGCCCCATTCGTGAAGAAGATGTCCAGTGCGCCGTCGTTATCGTAGTCGAAAACGGCGACCCCGCCGGCCATCGTTTCCGGAGCGTGGCGTTGCGGCGTCTCGCAACTATCGAGCGTGAACCCGATTGGGCGGTGCGCGAAGCGGATGGGGCTCTCGGCGTTCTGCGGAAGCAGCAGCAGCCCGCCCGAGGCGAGCGCCAGCGCGCAAGCGGCCAGCGCGGCATTTTTGAGGACGGCCATCTGAGCTTTGATTATACGGTTGGCCCGGCTCACGCGACGGGCGGTATTCGAAGCGCGGTGCGGGGAGCCGCCGTCCGCCGTTGCGCGCGCGCCGAAATGCGCGTATAAGTCGGAATGGCGAACCGAGCGTGACGGAACGGCGATCAAAGAACGGCCAGGGTCCCGAGGCCGCCCGTGTGCTTCGAGCGGCGCCCGAGGAGCTTACGCGTGGCGCCCTGGTCCGGCTGGGAGAAGGGATCGGAAAGGTCGCCTACGCCTCGGAACATTGGGTGGTCAGCCGCGAGCGGCATCCCTCCGAGATCATCGGTCTCATCCTGACCTGGAAGCTGCTGCGGAAGCTGGACCGCCTGGTGCCCGGCGAGTTCGGGCGGCGGATGCTGGCCAATCCCGGGCGGCAGATTCGGACCCTCAGCCTCGTGCTCCAGGTCCTGGTGCTGTCGGTCCCCAGAGGCATCTGGTTCACGAGACATGCCCGGCAGATGTGGCGGCAGTACCGGTGGCACGAAACGCGCGGCCGGAAGCTGGCGGATGTGCACCTGGCCGGCACCACGCTGGTGCCCGAGCGTGTCGCCTTCCCGCCCACTCGGGTAAAAGTGGGGCGTTGGCCCGGCTGGCTGGCGGTCTCGGAGGCCACCGAGCGCGCCGAAACGACTCTTCACGAGCGGATCAACGAGCTGGCACGGGCCAGGCGCTTCGACGAGATCGAGGTATGGCTCCTGCGCTACCTGGACTTGCGGCGGGCCGCCTGGCAGCGCGGAGTCTTCTCCCTGGATCCGCACTTGAAGAACTACGGCGTCACGGCGGACCGAGTGGTGCTGCTCGACGCGGGCGGGCTGACCAACGTGTGGCCGGAGATCGAGGAACGCCTTCGCCGGGACGACGAGCTCACCGCCCCGCACGCGCGGCTGGGGCTCGACGCGACTCTCAGGGACCGCCCCGACATCGCCCATCGCTTCGACGCGGAGTGGAAGGCGACCGTGAACCCCGGAGCGATCCAAAGAGACTGGCAGAAGCGCCCTTGAAGGCCACGCGGGGGGCCTTCCCTCCCCCGTGCCCTCCCCGGGATTGCCGCCGTCGTATTCCCGCCGGCGTGGGGCTATCCCGCGTCTCTCGGAGCGGTGCCCAGCCTCGCCGCCGGAGGGCAAGGAAACGGCGATGTGGTGAGCAAAGTCAAAAACCGGCCACGTGGTTGCAGTCGCTTACGAGGCAAAAGCAAACATGCGCCAGGCGGCCGGCCGGCACTACGCCGCCGGCGCTCCGTTGTGGCTGGCGTGAACCGGTCTCGAGTACTCCAGCGCCAGGCTCACCGCGCGAATCACTTCGTCGGCATCGAAAGGCTTCGTCAGGACGTCGTATCCGTTCAGGTTGAGCACCTCCGCCCAAAGGCGTTCGTTGGCGAAGCGGGCGGCCACAATCACAGGCGGCGGACTGGGCAGAGACGAAGTCGCCGCCAGTACGTCCCTCCAGCCACCGTCGGAAATGTCGCGGTCGCAGAGAACCGCGTTCACAGGACGGCGCCGCAGCGTCTCGCTTGCATCCGCGCGGGAGGTGCTCCAATAGAGCGTCCAGTCCGTGTCGCTGAGAATGCCCAGCAAGGCGATGAGGTCCGTATCGAAGCCGCCGACCACCAGCACGGCAAACGGCTTTCCCTTCACATCCTTGCGCTGGCGAGCGGGGTTAGCGAGTTGCATTTGTTGTGCGCTCATAAGGTCTTCTCCAGCTCTGAGTAGTCTTGCATTCAAAGGAGGTAGACGCGCGCCACGGCCGGAACGTATCCCTGCGTGACAGAACTTCACAGAACTTTACGGAGGCGGCTGGGCGGACCGCTAGAAGGGCGCGCTGACGCGGGGCAAGTCGATCGAGCGGAGGGAGTCCGGAAACCCGCCTTCCGCACGTCCACAAGGCGCACGATCCGGCACCTGGGAGCGCCTTGCACGGGCAGGAGCGACCTCGAGGAGACTCTTCAGTGGCCCCGGTATGGGGACGGATCGGCATCCACCGCTTGCTCGTCCAGCAGCGCCTCGATCTTGGAGACGAGGGCATACTGCGTGAACGGCTTGCGCAGGAGTGGCCCATGGCTCGGCCCGCGGCCGGTGCTCTCGACGAGAACTTTGTCTCGATAGCCAGACATGAAAAGCACCTTCGCATTGGGCCGCACGGCCGTCAGATCGTCGGCCAATTGATACCCGTTCGTGCCGGGCATAAGAATGTCCGAGAGCAGGAGATCTATAGGGCCTGCGTGGTCGGCCGCCAGGCGCAAGGCAGCCTCGGCTCCCGGCGCCTCCAGCACGGTAAAGCCGGCCCTCCACAGCATGGTGCGCACCAGCGAAAGTACGGTTTCCTCGTCATCCACCACCAGGATTGTCGCCGTGTGGCGTGACGCAGGCTGGCTACTCGGATCGGGCATAGAGGAAATCATACCACTGGGGACCTGGTCTCCTGTGTTCCGGCAAGGCGGTTTGTCCGGCAAGGCGGTCCGCCCGGCTACGGGATGTGACCGGGCCAGGCGACCGATGGAACCAAACCTGCATCTCGTTCCGCCAACACAGCATCATAGCGACTATGACTGGGCGCTCTTCTCGGATAACGGGTTTGGCACTAGCGGCGTCGGTAGGCTCGCTGCTGTTTTACCTGGGGTGGCATGCGGTATCTCATTCTCGGAACAAGCCGGGAAACCCGAAGGCGCCTGCGAAAGTGCAGCAGGGCCAGCCTGCAATGCCCTCCGACCATGAGCAGAAAATGCTGGAGGTGGAGCTGAAGCGGAAGCCCGGACATGTTCCGGTCCTCTTCCGCCTGGCGCAACTCTCCGAGCAATCGGGCCATCCGCAAGACGCAACGCGGTATTTGCGGGAAGCCGTGAAACAAGAGCCGGATAACGTGGACGCGCGGCTCGAGCTAGGGAAGGTTCTGTTCGAAACGGGCGACGTTGCGGGCGCCCTCGAACAAACCAAGAAGGTACTGGACCGTCAGCCGGACCAACCGGACGCCCTGTATAACTTGGGCGCGGTGTACGCGAATCTGGGTAGCACCGACCTGGCGCGCCAGTACTGGCAGCGGCTGGTCCAATCCAGTCCGCAGTCGGAAAGCGGGCAGCGGGCAAAGGAGTCGCTGGGACGGCTTCTGGCACAAGCTCGGTGAGCACCGAAGCGGCCCCGGCGGGCTAGTAATACTTACCGGCCTGGGTGACGGGATTTACATCGTTGCGAGGTGGTCTCTCGGATGCTAGGAGAATTCGGCATTGTTCTTGAGGAGGGGCGGTGACGACGCTGTCGGGGGAAACGGGTGCGGACGCGGAGCGCGCTGATACGCCTGGCCCTGCTCTGTGGGTTGGCCACCAGCCTGGCCAGGGCGCAGTTCTCGCCCGGGCCACTTTCAAAAGCGCACGGCTCGTTGAACGGTCCGGCACACTGCACAGCCTGCCACGCGTTTGGAGCGGGAGCGGCCAAGTTCAGGTGCCTGAGCTGCCACACGGAGATTCGCCGGAGGCTGGCTGAACGGCGTGGACTGCACGCCACGCTGGTGAAACAAATTGGCGACCAGAGCACGTGCGTGCACTGTCATTCGGAACACAACGGGGAGATTTTTGTGCCCATCCGGTGGGACGTGGACCTGGACCAGTTCGATCATCGCCAGACGGGCTACCCGCTGGAGGGAAGCCACAAAGGGCTGGCCTGCCAGAAATGCCACGCGACGCAGCACATCCCGGCCTCCGAGCGCACCCAGATCCGGATGAAGGACATGCGCCGTACGTACCTGGGACTCTCGCCGGCTTGCCTCACCTGCCATGCAGACGAGCATCGGGGCCAACTCTCCGTGGACTGCCAGCGTTGCCATGGCTTCGTGAGGTGGAAGCCGGCGGCTGGGTTCGACCATGCGAAGGCTCGATTCCAGCTCACGGGCGCCCACGAGCGGGTGGCGT
Source organism: Bryobacterales bacterium (assembly GCA_963710565.1). Taxonomy (GTDB): domain Bacteria; phylum Acidobacteriota; class Terriglobia; order Bryobacterales; family Bryobacteraceae; genus DASWZN01. The sequence goes on from CAVQAN010000008.1 coordinate 434,688, forward strand.
GCAACAAGTGCCATGTCCGGGAGGAGGAGCCGGCGCCGGGGGTGAAATACACCGGCATCGCATTCTCTTCCTGCGCGCCCTGCCATGACGACCCGCATCGCGGCGCGTTTACGCCCCCCTGCCAGGCCTGCCACAACGACGTGACCTGGAAGCAGGTGCGTACGGCCGAGGCCTTCGATCACTCGCGCACCAAGTTTCCGCTGGACGGAAAACACGCCGCGGTGGCCTGTGCGCAGTGCCATCACAGCAGCAACTTCAAGGAGCCGGTGGCCCATGACCGGTGCATCTCCTGCCACCTCAAGGATCCGCACCAGGGGCAGTTCGTTGCCCGCGCCGGCGGCATCGAGTGCGGAGGGTGCCACACCGCGGCCGGCTGGAAGCCCTCAACGTTCGTTGCGGCGCGTCACTCGGAGACGCACTATCCACTGTCCGGGCGTCACTCCGCGGTCCCCTGCGCGAAGTGCCATGCCCCGAAAGGCACCGATACTGTGTACCAGGTCCGGTTCGAGCGCTGCACGGACTGCCACGAGGACATCCACAGGGCGCAGTTCCAGGCCGCTCCGTATTTCAACCGCTGCGAGGAGTGCCACACTACCGGCGGGTTCCGCCCCTCCACTTTCACGCTGGCGCGGCACGAAAAAACCGAGTTCCCGTTGCACGGTGGGCACGCGGCGGTGCCTTGCGCCCAGTGCCATAGCGACAACGCGGCCGGCCATCCGGCGGCGGGACGCTTCCGTTATCAGGACCGTTCCTGCACGGCATGTCACCAGGACCCGCACCGGGGCCAGTTCCGCGAGCGCCTTGCGGCGGCACGCCCGGACGGATCTCCGGCGGGCTGCGAGAGTTGCCACACCCTGCGGTCCTGGCGGGACCTGACTCGATTCAACCATGCGACGACTTCGTTCGCCCTGGCGGGGACGCACCGTGGAGTAGCATGCGCGGAGTGCCACCGTCCGGCCAATCCCAGCCTGGGCATCAAGAGCGTGGTCTACAAGGACGCACCCCAGGCCTGCGGAGGGTGCCACGAGGACATTCACGGAGGGCAGTTCGCCGCCTCGGCCGGTTGCAACCGTTGCCACGGGGTTTCTCAGTGGAAACCCTCCAGTTTCGATCACGACCGGGATTCCTCATTCAAGCTGGCGGGAGCCCACAGCGACGTGCAGTGCGCGCTCTGCCACACCACCCGGCGAGAGATGAAGGGCAAAGTGGTGCTGATCTACAAGCCCGCGCCACGCGAGTGTTCGAGCTGCCATGGACCGGACATCGCCAGGAACTAGAATCGCGGCTCTCGTCGCGGCCAGCGGCTCGCTTTGCGCGCTGCTGTGGCTGCTGGGCGGAGCGTCCGTGCTCGATGGCCAGACCTTCGAGCGAGGGCCGACGCACAGCCCGCACGGCGCTCTCAAGATTCCCTGCTCGAGTTGCCACACGGAAAAGAACTGGAAGACCCTGCGGGCCATTCCCGAGTTCAATCACAATACGCAGACGCGCTATCCGCTGCGGGGCATGCACGAAGGGGTCAAGTGCAGCCTGTGCCACACCAGGCTGGTGTTCAGCCAGACCAGCACGCGCTGCGCGGACTGCCACGCCGACATTCACCGGCGGCAGTTTGGCGCCGACTGCGCGCAGTGCCACACCGTCAAGGGCTGGACCGTCGCGGTGCAGAACATTCGCGACCACCTGAACCGCTTCCCGCTGCTGGGCGCCCACGCCACCGTGCCGTGCGACGCCTGCCACACCGGGGCCGCCGCGGGGCAGTTCACGGGGCTGAGCACGGCCTGTGCGTCATGCCACATGCGGGACTTCAACCGCACCACGGCGCCCAACCACGCCGCTGCGGGCTTTAGCACTGCGTGCGAGACGTGCCACAACATGGACACCTTCCTCGCGGCGAAATTCGACCACGCCACCACGGGGTTCCCGCTAGCGGGCGCGCACGCCACGGTTCCTTGCACGGCCTGTCACGTCGGAAACCGCTTCCAGGGAACGCCGGCCACCTGCATGGGCTGCCATGCCCAGGACTTCGCCAGCGCCAAGAACCCCGACCACACCCTGGCGGGGTTCTCGACGGACTGCGCGGCGTGCCATACCACCGCAAGCTGGGCCGGCGCCAAGTTCGACCACTCCCTCACCAAGTTCCCGCTCACGGGCGCACATGCCAGCGTGACCTGCGACGCATGCCATGCGAACGGTCAGTTCGCGGGGTTGTCGACGGCCTGCGTCTCCTGCCATCTGAAGGACTACCAGGGCACGACCAACCCCAACCACGTGGTGGCCGGGTTCCCGCAGGACTGCTCCATCTGCCACACCACCGTAAACTGGTCCGCCTCATCGTTCAACCACAGCACCCAAACCAAGTTCGCTTTGACCGGGGCGCACGCGAACGTGCCCTGCAACGTGTGCCATGTGAACAACGTGTTCGCCGGTCTTTCCATGGCCTGCGCGTCCTGCCACCTGACGGACTTCCAGAAGACCACCAACCCGAATCACCCCGCAGCCGGGTTCCCGCAGGACTGTTCCCTCTGCCACACTACCGTGGACTGGTCGGGCGCCACGTTCAACCACACCACCCAAACCAAGTTCCCCTTGACCGGGGCGCACGTGGACGTGGCCTGCAACACCTGCCACGTGAACAACGTCTACGCGGGTCTGTCGATGACCTGCGTCTCCTGCCACCTGACGGACTTTCAGAAGACCACCAACCCCAACCATGTGAGCGGAGGCTTCTCGCAGGATTGCTCGATCTGCCACAACACGGCCAGTTGGGACGGTGCGACCTTCGACCACAGCAAGACGGCGTTCCCCTTGACCGGGGCGCACGTCAATGTGGCCTGCGCCCAGTGCCACGTCAACAACCAGTTCACCGGTCTGTCGACGGCCTGCGTTTCGTGCCACCTCAAGGACTTCCAGGGAGCCAAGGACCCCGACCACGTCGCGGCCGGGTTCCCGCAGGATTGCTCGATGTGCCACACCACCGCGGCCTGGTCGGGCGCGAGCTTCAACCACAACACGGCCACGAAGTTCGCGCTGACGGGCGCGCACGTAAACGTGGCCTGCACCACCTGCCATGTCAACAACGTCTTCGCAGGCCTGCCGATGACGTGCATTTCCTGCCACCTGACGGACTTTCAGAAGACCACCAACCCGAACCACACGGCGGCCGGCTTCCCGCAGGATTGCTCCCTCTGCCACACTACAGTGAATTGGTCAGGGGCGACCTTCGATCACACCACCCAGACCAAGTTCCCGCTCACCGGCGCGCACATCAACGTGTCCTGCGCCACCTGCCACGTCAACAACGTCTACGCCGGTCTGCCCATGACCTGCGTATCCTGCCACCTGACGGACTTCCAGAAGACCACCAACCCGAACCACGTGGCCGGAGGCTTTTCGCAGGATTGCCAGGTTTGCCACTCCACTACGGATTGGTCGGGCGCGACCTTCGACCACAGCAAGACGGCGTTCCCGTTGACGGGGGCTCACGTGAGCGTGGCCTGCAACGTGTGCCACGTCAACAACGTGTTTGCGGGTCTTTCGACCGCCTGCATTTCGTGCCATCTGAAGGACTATCAGGGCGCAACGAGCCCGAACCACGTGGCGGCAGGGTTCCCGCAGGATTGCTCGATGTGCCACACCACCACGGATTGGTCGGGCGCTTCGTTCGACCACACCGCCCAGACCAAGTTCCCCCTCACCGGCGCCCACATCGGCGTGGCCTGCAACGTCTGCCACGTCAACAACGTGTTCGCGGGCCTGTCGACGGCCTGCGTCTCCTGCCACCTGACCGACTTCCAGAAGACCACCAACCCCAACCACGTGGCCGCCGGGTTCCCCCAGGACTGCTCCCTCTGCCACACCACCGTCAACTGGTCTGGGGCCACCTTCAATCACACCACCCAGACCAAGTTCGCCCTCACCGGAGCGCACATCAACGTGGCCTGCAATACCTGCCACGTCAACAACGTGTTCGCGGGCCTGCCCATGACCTGCGTCTCCTGCCACCTGACCGACTTCCAGAAGACCACCGACCCCAACCACGTGGCGGCCGGACTCCCCCAGGACTGCTCGCTCTGCCACACCACCGTCAACTGGTCTGGGGCCGCCTTCGACCACAGCAAAACGCCCTTCCCCCTGACCGGCGCGCACGTCAGCGTGGCCTGCGCCGCCTGCCATCTGAACAACGTCTTCGCGGGCCTCTCCACAGACTGCGTTTCCTGCCACCTCAAGGACTACCAGGGAGCCAAGGACCCGGACCACGTAGCGGCCGGGTTCCCCCAGGATTGCTCGATGTGCCACACCACCGCGGACTGGTCGGGCGCAAGTTTCAACCACACCACCCAGACCAAGTTCCCGCTCACCGGCGCGCACGTCAGCGTGGCCTGCAACATCTGCCACGTCAACAACGTTTTCGCGGGCCTTTCGATGGCCTGCATTTCCTGCCACCTGAAGGACTGGCAGGGAACCACTAATCCGAATCACGCCGCGGCGGCCTTCCCGCAGACCTGCGACACCTGCCACACCACCACGAACTGGCTGGGCGCGACGTTCGACCACACCGCCCAGACGAAGTTCCCCCTCACCGGAGCCCACATCGGCGTCGCGTGCAACGTCTGCCACGTCAACAACGTGTTCGCGGGCCTGTCGACGGCTTGCGCCTCCTGCCACCTGACGGACTTCCAGAAGACCACCGACCCTAACCACGTCGCGGCCGGGTTCCCCCAGGACTGCTCCCTCTGCCACACCACCGTGGACTGGTCCGGGGCCACCTTCAATCACACCACCCAGACCAAGTTCGCCCTCACCGGAGCGCACATCAACGTGGCCTGCAATACCTGCCACGTCAACAACGTGTTCGCGGGCCTGCCCACGGCCTGCATTTCCTGTCACCTGAAGGACTGGCAGGGAACCACCAACCCCAACCACGCCGCGGCCGCGTTCCCGCAGACCTGCGACACCTGCCACACCACCACCGACTGGTCGGGCGCGACGTTCAATCACACCACCCAGACCAAGTTCCCCCTGACCGGCGCGCACGTCAACGTGGCCTGCAACGTGTGCCACCTGAACAACGTGTACGCCGGTCTCTCGATGGCCTGCTATTCCTGCCACGCCACGGACTACCAGGGGACCACGGACCCCAATCACGTCGCGGCCGGGTTCCCGCAGGACTGCTCGATGTGCCACGCCACCGTCAACTGGTCCGGAGCGACGTTCAACCACACCACCCAGACCACCTTCCCCCTGACCGGAGCGCACATCGCCGTTCCCTGCGCCACATGCCACGTCAACAACGTCTTCGCAGGCCTCTCGACGGCCTGCATTTCCTGTCACCTGAAGGACTGGCAGGGAACCACTAATCCGAACCATGCCGCGGCGGCGTTCCCGCAGACCTGCGACACCTGCCACACCACCACGAACTGGTTGGGTGCGACGTTCGACCACACCGCCCAGACCAAGTTCCCGCTCACCGGCGCGCACATCAACGTGCCCTGCGCCACCTGCCACGTCAACAACGTCTTCGCGGGTCTCTCGACGGCCTGCGTCTCCTGCCACCTGACGGACTTCCAGACGACCACCGATCCGAACCACGTCGCGGCCGGGTTCCCGCAGGACTGTTCGATGTGCCACACCACCGTCAACTGGTCGGGAGCGACGTTCAACCACACCACCCAAACCACCTTCCCCCTGACCGGAGCGCACATCAGCGTTCCCTGCTCCACATGCCACGTCAACAACGTCTTCGCAGGCCTTCCGACGGCCTGCATCTCCTGCCACCTCAAGGACTGGCAGGGAACCACCGATCCGAACCACGCCGCGGCCGGGTTCCCGCAGACCTGCGACACCTGCCACACCACCACCAACTGGCTGGGTGCGACGTTCGACCACACCGCCCAGACGAAGTTCCCCCTCACGGGCGCGCACATCAACGTGGCCTGCAACGTCTGCCACGTCAACAACGTCTTCGCCGGTCTCTCGACGGCCTGCGTCTCCTGCCACCTGACGGACTTCCAGACGACCACCGATCCGAACCACGTCGCGGGAGGCTTTTCGCAGGATTGCCAGGTTTGCCACAGCACCACAAGTTGGGCCGGCGCCCAGTTCGACCACAGCAAGACGGCATTCCCCCTGACGGGCGCGCACGTTAGCGTCGCATGCGCCACGTGCCACGTGAACAACGTGTTCGCCGGCCTCTCCACGGCCTGCATCTCCTGCCACCTGAAGGACTACCAGGGAGCGACGAGCCCGAACCACGTGGCGGCCGGGTTCCCGCAGGATTGCTCGATGTGCCACACCACCACGGACTGGTCGGGCGCAAGCTTCAACCACACCACCCAGACCAAGTTCCCGCTCACCGGCGCGCACGTCACCGTAGCCTGCACAACCTGCCACGTCAACGGCGTCTTCGCAGGCCTGCCGATGACGTGCATCTCCTGCCATTTGAAGGACTACCAGGGGACCACGCAACCCAATCACGTGGCGGCCGGGTTCCCGCAGGACTGCTCGATGTGCCACACCACCGTCAACTGGTCCGGAGCGACGTTCAACCACAGCACCCAGACCACCTTCCCCCTGACCGGGGCGCACATCAGCGTTCCCTGCTCCACCTGCCACGTGAACAACGTCTTCGCGGGCCTCTCGACGGCCTGCATTTCCTGTCACCTCAAGGACTGGCAGGGCACCACCAATCCCAATCACGCCGCGGCGGCCTTCCCGCAGACCTGCGACACCTGCCACACCACCACCAACTGGCTGGGCGCGACGTTCAACCACAACACCCAGACCAAGTTCCCGCTCACCGGCGCGCACGTGAACGTCGCCTGCAGCACTTGCCACCTGAACAACGTGTACGCGGGTCTCTCGACGGCCTGCATCTCCTGCCATCTGAAGGACTACCAGGGGACCACCAGACCCCAATCACGTCGCGGCCGGGTTCCCCCAGGATTGCTCCCTCTGCCACACCACCGTGGACTGGTCCGGCGCCACCTTCAACCACAACACGGCCACGACATTCCCCCTGACGGGCGCGCACGTCAACGTCGCCTGCGCCACCTGCCATGTGAACAACGTCTTCGCAGGGCTCTCCACGGCCTGCATTTCCTGCCACCTGAAGGACTGGCAGGGAACCACCAACCCGAATCACGCCGCGGCGGCCTTCCCGCAGACCTGCGACACCTGCCACACCACCACCAACTGGTCGGGCGCGACGTTCAACCACAACACTCACCAAGTTCCCGCTCACCGGCGCGCACGTGAATGTCGCCTGCAGCACTGCCACCTGAACAATGTATACGCGGGCCTCTCTACGGCTTGCATCTCCTGCCACCTGACGGACTTCCAGAAGACCACCAACCCTAACCACGTGGCGGCCGGGTTCCCCCAGGATTGCTCCCTCTGCCACACCACCGTGGACTGGTCCGGGGCCACCTTCAACCACAACACGGCCACGACGTTCCCGCTGACGGGCGCGCACGTCAACGTCGCCTGCGCCACCTGCCACGTGAACAACGTCTTTGCAGGCCTCTCCACGGCCTGCATCTCCTGTCACCTGAAGGACTGGCAGGGAACCACCAACCCCAACCACGCGGCGGCCGCGTTCCCGCAGACCTGCGCACACCTGCCACACCACCACCAACTGGTCGGGCGCGACGTTCAATCACACCACCCAGACCAAGTTCCCCCTGACCGGCGCGCACGTCAACGTGGCCTGCAACGTGTGCCACCTGAACAACGTGTACGCCGGTCTCTCGATGGCCTGCTCCTCCTGCCACCTACGGACTACCAGGGGACCACGAACCCCAACCACATGGCGGCCGGGTTCCCGCAGGACTGCTCGATGTGCCACACCACCGTCAACTGGTCCGGAGCGACGTTCAACCACAGCACCAGACGACCTTCCCCCTGACCGGCGCGCACATCAGCGTGCCCTGCGCCACCTGCCACGTGAACAACGTCTTCGCGGGCCTCTCGACGGCCTGCATTTCCTGCCACCTGAAGGACTGGCAGGGAACCACTAATCCGAACCACGCCGCGGCCGCCTTCCCGCAGACCTGCGCCATCTGCCACACCACCACCAACTGGCCGGGCGCGACGTTCGACCACAACACTCAGACCAAGTTCCCGCTCACCGGCGCGCACGTGAATGTCGCCTGCAGCCACCTGCCACGTGAACAACGTACTACGCGGGCCTCTCCACGGCCTGCGTCTCCTGCCACCTGAAGGACTACCAGGGGACCACCGATCCCGAACCACGTCGCGGCCGGGTTCCCCCAGGACTGCTCCCTCTGCCACACCACCATGGACTGGTCCGGCGCCACCTTCAACCACAACACGCCACGACCTTCCCGCTGACGGGCGCGCACGTGAACGTGCGCCTGCGCCACCTGCCACGTGAACAACGTCTTCGCGGGCTCTTCCACGGCCTGCGTCTCCTGCCACCTGAAGGACTACCAGGGGACCACGAACCCGAACCACGTCGCGGCGGCGTTCCCGCAGACCTGCGACACCTGCCACACCACCACGAACTGGTCGGGCGCGACGTTCAACCACACCACCACGACCGTTCCCCCTGACCGGCGCGCACGTCAACGTGGCCTGCAATACGTGCCACGTGAACAACGTGTACGCGGGCCTTTCGACGGCCTGCTTTTCCTGCCACCTCAAGGACTACCAGGGGACCACCAACCCCAACCACATCGCGGCCGGCTTCCCGACGGATTGCTCGATGTGCCACACCACCGCCAACTGGTCGGGAGCGACGTTCAACCACACCACCCGACCAGCTTCCCGCTGACCGGCGCGCACATCAACGTGCCCTGCGCCACCTGCCACGTCAACAACGTGTTCGCCGGCCTCTCGACGGCCTGCATTTCCTGCCACCTGAAGGACTGGCAAGGGACCACGGATCCGAACCACGCCGCGGCGGCGTTCCCGCAGACCTGCGACACCTGCCACACCACCACCAACTGGCTGGGGGCGACGTTCAACCACACCACGCAGACCAAGTTCCCGCTGACCGGCGCGCACGCCACCGTGGACTGCGCAACCTGCCACGTGAACAACGTGTACGCGGGGCTCTCGACGGCCTGCTATTCCTGCCACGCAAAGGACTAGCAGGGGACCACCGATCCAAGTCACGTCGCGGCCGGGTTCCCGCAGGACTGCTCGATGTGCCACACCACGGTGAACTGGTCGGGGGCTACCTTCAACCACACCACCCAGACCACCTTCCCCCTGACCGGAGCGCACATCGCCGTTCCCTGCGCCACCTGCCACGTGAACAACGTCTTCGCAGGTCTCTCGACGGCCTGCATTTCCTGCCACCTCAAGGACTGGCAGGGAACCACCAATCCGAACCACGCCGCGGCCGCGTTCCCGCAGACCTGCGACACCTGCCACACCACCACCAACTGGCTGGGGCGACGTTCAATCACACCACCCAGACCAAGTTCCCGCTGACCGGCGCGCACGCAAGCGTGGACTGCGCCACGTGTCACGTGAACAACGTGTACGCGGGGCTCTCCACGGCCTGCGTCTCCTGCCACCTGAAGGACTGGCAGGGGACCACCGAACCCGAACCATGCGGCGGCCGGGTTCCCGCAGACTGCGACACCTGCCACAGCACCACCAACTGGCTGGGCGCAACGTTCAACCACAGCACGACCCCGTTCCCTTTGACCGGAGCGCACGTGGGCGTGGACTGCGGCACCTGCCACGTGAACAACGTGTTCGCGGGCCTCTCCACGGCCTGCATCTCCTGCCATCTGACGGACTACAACGGGACCACCAACCCGAGTCACGTCGCAGCGGGGTTCCCGCAGGATTGCTCGATCTGCCACACCACGACGAACTGGTCCGGGGCGACGTTCAACCACAGCACCCAGACCACCTTCCCGCTGACGGGCGCGCACACGACCGTGGCGTGCAATGTGTGCCACGTGAACAATGTGTTCGCCGGCCTTTCGACGGCCTGCATCTCCTGCCACCTGAAGGACTGGCAGGGGACCACGGACCCGAACCATGTCGCGGCCGCGTTCCCGCAGACCTGCGATACCTGTCACAGCACCGCCAACTGGCTGGGGGCCACGTTCAACCACACCACCCAAACCAAGTTCCCTCTGACTGGCGCGCACGCAAGCGTGGACTGCAACACCTGCCACGTGAACAACGTATATGCGGGCCTCTCCACGGCCTGCTACTCCTGTCACGCCACGGACTACGCCGGCACCACGAACCCGAACCATACGGCCGCCGGGTTCCCACAGGACTGCTCGCTCTGCCACAGCACCACCGATTGGACGGGCGCGACTTTCAACCACAACAACACTCCCTTCCCCCTGACGGGCGCCCACGTGAGCGTGCCCTGCGCCTCCTGCCACGTGAACAACGTGTTCGCGGGCCTTCCGACAACCTGCATCTCCTGCCACCTGGCGGACTACAACGGCGCCACCAACCCGAATCACGCGGCGCTCGGATACCCGCAGGATTGCACCCTCTGCCACAGCACGGCGAACTTCACGACCTCGACCTTCAACCACGCCACGACCGCGTTTCCGCTGACCGGAGCGCACCTGACCGTGGCCTGCGCGGCCTGCCACATCAACGGAAACTTCACCACCACACCGACCGACTGCTACTCCTGCCACGCGGCGGACTACAACGGCACCACCAACCCGAACCACACCGCGGCCGGCTTCCCCACCACCTGTGCTACGTGCCACACCACCACCGCCTGGACCGGCGCGACCTTCAACCATACGTGGTTCCCGATGACCCACGGGAACGCCAAGCTGTGCAGCGACTGCCACACCAACTCCAACGACTACTCGGTCTTCCAGTGCACCGGCTGCCACACCCAGGCCCAGACCGACCCGGAGCACAAAGGAGTCAAGGGCTACGTCTGGAACAGTATCAACTGCTACCAGTGCCACCCGAGGGGGAACGACTGATGAGGCGACTGGTACTCTTGATCGCGGTCACCGTCGGAGCCTTTTTCCTGGGCGCCCAGGAACGCGCCCAGGAGGGTCAGGTCCGGACCTCGTTCCAGGTCAAATACGTGGCCGAAGGTAGCGTGTACCTCGATGCGGGCAGCCGCGCGGGACTCTCGGTGGGGATGAAGCTGACTGTCCGGCGGAAACCTGAAGACGCCGCCGTCGCGGACCTCATGGTGACCGCGGTGGCGGAAGGGTCGTCCGTGTGCGAAGTCAAGTCCCCGCACGGCGAGCTGCGGGTGGGGGACATGGCGGAGCTCTCGCCGGAAGACGTTCAGGTAGTACAGGCGGCGCTGGCGGCTCCGCACGCCAGGAAGTTCGCGCAGGTGGTGACGTTCACGGAAGGCGATCCGCTGGATGAAGAAGCGAGGGCCAAGATGGAGCACCCGCCGTTGCCCGAGGTCAACCGCCTGCGCGGCCGCATCGGCTTCGAGTTCAACGCCATTCGCGACCGCAGTGGCTCGGGGTTGTTTTCCTCGCAGGAGGGCCTGGTTTTCCGGGCGGATATGACGCGCATCGGCGGCAGCTACTGGAACCTCACCGGCTACTACCGCGGCCGGCTGAACACCACCAGCGGCGGAACGGCCGAGACGCAGACGATCTACGACCTCCTCAATCGCACCTACCACCTGACTCTGTACTACGACAATCCGAAGTCGGCCTGGGTCGCGGGCTTCGGCCGCTTCTACCTGCCGTGGGCCGTCAGCCTGGACACCATCGACGGGGGGTACTTCGGGCGTCGTCTCGGCGCACACGCCACGCTGGGCATTTTTGCGGGCTCGACACCGGATCCGACCTCCTGGAACTACAACCCGAATCGCCAGATGGCCGGGACGTTCGTTAACTATTCGGGCGGAAATTACCAGTCGGTGCGGTACAGCGCGACCGCCGGAGTGGCGCTCTCGCGAATCAACTGGCGGCCCGAGCGCCAGTTCGCTTTCTTCGAAACGAGCCTCTTCTATAAGACTTTCTTCTCCATCTATCACAACCTCGAGGCGGACGATTATCGCGCCCCGCAGACACCCACGCAGAAAGGCCCGGGGCTGAGCCGGAGCTTCCTGACCCTGCGGATCCAGCCCAAGAAGTTCCTCTCGTTCGATTTCAGCCACAACTACTTCCAGAACGTGCCCACCTTCGATCCGCGCCTCATTGGCACCGGCCTGCTGGACAAGCTTCTCTTTCAGGGCTTGAGCGGCGGAATCCGGCTGGACCTGCCGTACCGGGTCAGCCTTTACGGGAGCCTGGGGCGCAGCAACCTCAGCGGCGACGTGCGGCGTTCGCTGAACGAGATGTACGGCGTAGCCCTGGGAACCATCTGGCGGACCGGCGTGCGCGCCGATGCGCGCATTTCGCGCTTCGACAGCTCCTTCGGCAGCGGCACCTATCGGGCTTTGATGCTCAGCCGTCAAATGGGAGAGACGCTGCGGCTCGATCTGCAGGTGGGCCAGCAGAGCTACGCCTCCACCCTCGCCGCCCGGAACCGCAGCGTCTTTCTCAACGGCAACGTCGACTACGCCATTACGCGCCACTACTTCCTCGGCGGCGGGGCAACCACCTACCGGGGACAGGTGCAGAATTACGATCAGATATATATCAACCTGGGATATCGGTTTTGAGGACCGTCATGAAATACTGCCACCAGTTCGCGACGCCCGGAGCGGCAGCCCGCGGCACCCGCAGCCCGGCCGCCTCCGCCTTTCTTTGCCTGCTGATCGCCATCCAGACCGCCGCGGGCGCGGCCCCGATGCCTCCGCTCGACGAAGTGCTGCGCCGGACGGGCAAGGCGGTAGAGGCTTTCGAGCTCGAGTTCTCCGCCATCAACTGCACCGAGGAAGTCTCGCAGATGAAGCTCGGGCAGGGCGGCAAGACTGTCTTCCACCAGGAGTCGGCCTTCGACTACCTGGTGATGATACACTCCGCACCGGACGATTTGACCGTGGAAGAGTCGCGTCAGGCGTTGAGAACCCCAGCCGCAGCGAAGAAGCCGCTTCCGCTGCTGGTGACCGACGGCTTCTCCACTCTGCAGCTCATCTTTCATCCGTTCTTCCAGGACAGTTTCGAATACGCTCCGCCGGAGCCGGACGAACTGAACGGCCGGAGGGCCCTGCGAGTGCAGTTCCGGCAGGTCCACGGCGCGCGGGCGCTTTCGGAATTGCAGTTGCGCGGCCACGACTTCCCGCTGGAGTGGAAGGGAACGGCCTGGATCGAGCCCCACTCGAACGCCGTCCTGCGCATTGCGGCCAGCCTCGAGGCCAGCATGGACGACCTGGGCTTGCGTTCGCTCGACGCGGATGTGACCTACGCTCCGGTGCGGTTCGCCGGCGATCCGGCGGACCACTGGCTTCCGGATACGGCCACCGTCGAAGCGGAAACGCCGCGCCAGCATTGGCGTAATACCCACAAGTTCACCGGCTATAAGCGTTTCACCGTGGACACCAAGGAGACGGTGGCAAGTGCCCAGTAAATCCGCGAACGGCGGCCGTGTCATAATGCGAATAAGAACAAGGGGGCCGTGTTCGTCAACTGTCAGGGCCGTTTTGGGGACATGCTAATGAGTAGCAACGCCACGCTGACCGCCCGCGCCGCCCCGGTCCTCATGCCCGCGGCGAATCGCGAGAGAGGCCACCGCCTGCGCCTCTACGCCTTGTACGCACTGGCAATCGCCACGAACGCGGCCATATTCGTTTACGGCTTCGACTACTACTCGTTGTCGTCGGCCTCGCGGCCCTTCTCGCCCAAATACCGCCTCTTGAAGCCCAGCGGACCCGTGGGCCTGTATCTGGGTTTCTTTGGAGTCCTCCTTTTCGTGGGCATCTTCCTCTACCCCATCCGCAAGCGCTGGCCATGGCTGGCCAGGCAGGGTAACACCAGGCACTGGCTCGATATCCATATTCTGATGGGTCTCACCGCCCCGTTTATCGTCGCGTTCCACTCCTCGCTGAAATTTCAGGGAGTGGCCGGCATGGCCTTCTGGTGTATGTTCGCGGTGTCCCTGAGCGGCGTGGTGGGACGCTACCTTTACAACCAGGTTCCGCGCAGCCTGAACGCGGCCGAGTTATCGCGGAAGGAATTGCAGGAGCTGCAGGCCGAGCTCTCGCGCAACCTGGCCGCCCAGGAACTACTGCCGGAAGCCGATCTGCGTTCCCTTCTGCGCCTCCCCACCCCGGAGCGCATTGGGCGTCTTTCCCTTGCGAAGGCGATCGTCTGCATGATGATGCTCGACGTCGCGCGCGTGTTTCGGGTTGCCCGGCTGCGTCGTCATGCCTCGGGCGGCATCGAGTACGTAACGGCGCTCGGCGGGATGCTCAAAACCCGGCATCGCGAAATGGAGAGGGCCATCGCCGCCGCCCGGGAAGAGGCCTCGCTGGCAAAACGCATCCTGTTCCTCTCTTACACCCAGAGGGTCTTTCATCTCTGGCACGTTGTCCACAAGCCGTTCAGTTACACCTTTGCGATCCTTGCGGCACTGCACATCGGACTGCAGCTCCTGCTGGGCTATTTCTAGGGCCAGGCGGCTACATGGACACTCTAATCACTTGCATCATCACCGCCACCATTCTGGCGTGTTTTCTCCTCGCCTACCTCCGCGGCCAGCGAAGGAGGGACGCCGCGGCGCGCACCGCCGCTGAGAAGGGGCAGTTGTACTCCGGGGGGCCCCAATCGCAACACCCGCACATCGACATGACCCAGTGCATCGGCTGCGCGAGTTGCACGACGGTGTGTCCGGAGGGAGATGTGCTCGCGATGCTAGGCGGCAAGGCGGTGATCGTCAACGGATACAAGTGCATCGGCCACGCCCTGTGCGCCGACGCCTGCCCCGTCGGCGCCATTACGATGGTGATGTCCGCCGCCAGCGTCGGGGCCGACAACCCGTACCTCACCCCCGAGCATGAGACCAGCATCCCCAACCTGTTCATCGCCGGAGAACTCGGCGGCTTGGCGTTGATCAAGAACGCTATCAATCAGGGCCGCGATTGCGTCGATACCGTCATGAAGCGCTTCGCCGGCGCGCCCGAGCCCACCCCGGACGTTTACGATGTGGTGATCGTCGGGGCCGGTCCCGCCGGGATCAGCGCCGCCCTTCGCGCCTGCGAGAACAAGCTTCACTACGTCGTCCTCGAACAGGATGGGGAAGTCGGCGGCACGGTGTCGAAGTATCCGCGCCAGAAGCTCGTCATGACCAGTCCGGTTCACTTTCCGACCTATGGGAAGTTCAAGAAGACGGAGCTCTCCAAGGAGGATCTCATCGCCTTCTGGGCCACGGTCATGGAGCGGGCGGATTTCAAAGTGCGGACCGGCGAGAAGGTGGAAGACATCCAGAAAGGGGAGGACGGCATCTTCACGGTGACAACCAGCCGGGATCGGCACTGCGCGCGCGCCGTGATCCTCGCGCTGGGCAAGACCGGCACTCCGCGCAAGCTCGGCGTCAAGGGAGAGGAACTGCCCAAAGTGATGTACCGCCTGATCGAGGCGGATCACTACATCAACAAGAACATCCTCGTCGTCGGCGGAGGCGACAGTGCTGTCGAGGCCGCCATGGGACTTGGCCAACAGGTCGGTAACAAGGTCACGCTCTCGTATCGAAAGGAGAGCTTCAGCCGTATCAAAGAACGCAACCGGCAGCGCCTTCAAGAATGCACCCGGGCGGGGACCGTCAAGGCGATACTCAACTCGGCGCCCGTGGAGTTCAAAAAGGACGCCGTTGTGCTCGAAGTCAACGGCGCCCGGGAAGAGCTTCCCAACGATTTCGTCTGGGTCTTCGCCGGTGGCGAGCCACCGACCGCCTTCCTCAAGAAGATCGGCATCGCGTTCGGAAGGCAGGACATGACGTTGCAGGCGAGCAGTGAGGCCAAACAGGCCCACAGGGAGCTCGCCGAAGCCAAGGCGTGATCTTTCCACACCGAACCGGTTCCGGCTCCGGGCCGAGCAAGGCGTTTCCCCTGTCTGGTCTAAAATGGTAGCCAGCATGCAGTTCCCGGCCAACCTCAGAATCGGCGGCCTCGAGATCGCCCCGGCTACGGTGCTGGCGCCGATGGCGGGCGTCACCGACACCGTCTTCCGCCGCTTCATTCGGGGTCTGGGCGGTTGCGGGCTGATCATGACGGAGTTCACCAGCTCTCACGGAGTGGTGCACTCTCAGCGCACGAGCAAGCCGGGCCGTACCATGCGCTACCTGGCCTTCGATCCCGGAGAGCACCCTATCAGCGCGCAACTGTTCGGCTCCGACCCCGGGGTCATGGCAGGCGCTGCCGCGGTTTGCCAGGATCTGGGATTCGATCTGGTCGATATCAACCTGGGCTGCCCGGTAAACAAAGTCGTCAAGTGTAACGGCGGTTCGGGCCTGTTGCGCGACCTGCCGCTGATTGCGGCCATTCTCCGGGCCGTGCGAGCCTCGATCACGATTCCCCTGACCCTCAAGTACCGCGCGGGGTGGAACGAGTTCGAGATCGTCGCCGTCGAACTGGCTCATCTGGCCGAAGAGTGCGGCGTCGCGGCGGTGGCGCTGCATCCCCGCACGCGCGAGCAGGGCTATGGCGGGAGCGCGGATTGGAGCCGCATCGCGGCGGTCAAGGCCGCGGTCCGGATTCCCGTCATCGGCAACGGCGACATCCAGACTCCGGAAGACGCTGCCCGCATGGTCGCCGAAACCGGCTGCGATGGCATCATGATCGGCCGCGCGGCGTCGGCCAATCCCTGGATCTTCCGCCAGATCGCTCAGTACCTGGCTACCGGCTCCTACGATCGGCCCGCCGAGAGCGACCGCTACGAGATGATCCGCGGCTACTACGCCCTGCTGGCCGAGCGCGGCGCGCCGGACGCGGTAGGGAAAATGAAGCAGTTCGCCTCCTATTTCACCCACGGCGTCCGCAACGGCGCCAGGCTGCGGGCCGGCATCTTTCACGCCCACCAGGCGGCCGAGATCCTCGCTCTGGTGGACGCGTTTTTCGAGCGCGAGCTGGCCACCGCATAAGCCGATCCGATGAAACAAGTCCAACTGATCACCGACGGGTCCTGCCTCAGGAACCCGGGTCCCGGAGGCTGGGCCGCGATCCTGCGTTTCGGCCCCCACAAGAAGGAGCTGTTCGGTTCCTCGCCCCACACCACCAACAACCGCATGGAGATGGCGGCCGCCATCGAAGGTTTGCGCGCACTCAAGGAGCCGTGCGAGGTCGAGGTGGTCACCGATTCGGAGTACCTGAAGAAGGGTATAACCGAGTGGATTGCCGGATGGAAGCGCCGCGACTGGCTCACGAAGGAGAAGAAGCCGGTGCTCAACAAGGACCTCTGGGTGGCGCTGGACGACCTTGTCAGCCGGCACACCGCGCGCTGGACCTGGACCCGGGGCCACGCCTCGCACGCCGATAACAACCGCGCCGACGAACTCGCTACCCAGGCCGCAGCCGCGCAGACGTTCAGCGGAGGAACCCGGCGGAGCGTAGAATTGTCGGCTTATGATCTCGATGACAACGCGGGCAGCGCAAAAGCGGGCAGGTAGCCGGTCTTGAAGATCGCGCTCTTCGGCGGCACCTTCGACCCGGTCCACTCGGCGCACCTGGCCGTGGCGCGCGAGGCGGCGCGCGTCTTCGGACTGGCGCGTGTGCTGTTCGTTCCCGCGTCGCGCCCGCCGCATAAGAGCGGAGCCACCGTGGCCGGCTACGAGGACCGCTATCGGATGGTCGAACTGGCATGCCAGGGCGAGCCCTTGTTCGAGGCTTCTCGTCTCGAGGATGGCCAGGAGCAGAGCTACTCGATCGACACCATCGAGCGCGTCCGCGCGGCGCTCGGGCCTGGAGACGACTTGTTCTTCCTGATCGGCGCCGATGCCTTTGCGGAGATTACGACCTGGCGCCGCTGGCAGGACGTAGTCCGTGATGTGCGCTTCATCGTGGTGGCGCGGCCGGGCCGCGACTATGCGGTTCCGCCCGGCGCGCGCGTCCAACCCTTGGACCGGGTGGCGCTGGCCGTTTCCTCCTCCGCCATCCGCGCCCGGCTCGCCGCGGGCGAGAGTCCGCCCGATCTGCCGCCGATCGTGCTCGCCTACATCCGCGAGCGGCGGCTTTACACCGCTGTCTCTTGAGCCATCCCTAGGACCGGCGTCCCCGGGAGCCCGCAAAGTGCCTGCTCCGCGAAACCGGGCCGGCGGACGCCTTCGCCAGGTACACGGGCGGCGAGCGCTTGTCGTTCACCCGGCAGAGGGCGCTGGAACTGGCCGTGGCGCGCATCGGTTAAGAACTGCACAGCCAGTACGTGTTGAGCTTCGCGGCCCCGCCCGCATCCGGCGGCTCGTTTCACGCCTTCGCCGTGTCGGTGCCCGGCCGGCCTGGCGCGAAGGTGCGCACGCGGCCCGGGTACGGGATCGCAGAGCCCGGCTATTTCGTGAGCGTTACGTGAACCACACCCCCCAAGTCCCAGCCTACCTCGGGCTGCCCTCCGGCGGCGGAGCCAGATTCCGCTTCCACTGGTCCGGCAGCCAGGCCGCCAGCTCCCGCACCCGCACCGCCGGCAGGTTCACCAGCAACTGCGTCAGGTACAACTGCGGGTCCACCTCGTGCCGCCGGCAACTGCTGGTCAGGCTCGCCAGAATGGCCGCCGTCCGCCCGCCCCGCGCGTTCCCCACGAACAGCGAGTTCTTGCGGTTCAGCACCACCCGCTTCATCTCGCGCTCGCTCACGTTGTTGTCGATCGAAACCGCGCCGTCACCGCAGAACACGTTCAGCTCTTCCCACTGCCCCAGCACATAGCTCACCGCCTCGGCCATCGGGTGCTTGGGCAGCAACTGCTCCTTCCACCCCAGCAGCTTCTCCTTGAAGCTGGCCAGCACCGGCGCCGAGCGGCTCTGCCGCATCTCCAGCCGCGCCTCCGGCGACAGATCCTTCGCCGCGTGCTCCACCGCATACAGCAGACGCACTTGTTCCACCGCTTCCCGCGCTATCTCGGGAGCCGACTTCTCCGCCTCCACCACATGCCGCCGCGCATGCGCCCAGCATCCCGCGCGCACGATCCCGTTTCCCGCCACCACGCCGTTGTAGCCGGCATAGGCATCCGCCAGCAACACCCCCCCGAAGTCTTTCAGGAAATACTGCGGCCCGTCCCGCCCCCGGCTCAGAGTGAAGTCGAAAATGTTGTAGGGATGTTCTTCATCCCCCACGTAAACCCACATCCTTGCTTTGGCCGTCTTGCCCCGGTCGAGCATGGGCATGATGGTGTCGTCGGTGGCCACCACGTGCGAGGCCCGCACCCGCTCCCCCATCAACTCGTAGAGCGGGGCAACCAGGTCCGCCACATCGCCGCACCACACCAACTGCGTGACCCGCGAGATCTCGAACCCCTGCCGCTCGAAAATGTCTTCCAGCCGGTACAGCGGAAGATAATCGGAGAACTTACTGGTGACGATGTAAGCCAGCAGCCCCGGACCGGCCAGCCCCTTCTCGATGACTGTTTGCGGCTTGGCCGCCGTTTCGATGCTGGGGCCGGCGCCGTTGCTCTCGCAGGCCGGACAGGCGTACTTTTTGCGCAGGTGCTGGATGCGCTCGAAATGGCCCGGAAAGTACTCGATCTGCCAGCTCTGCTCGGCCCCGATTTCGCGGCGCTGGTCTCCGCAGCCCGGGCAGGCGCGCTCTTCCTCGCTCAACTCGTGAACGTGGGTGGTGACGGGAAGATGTTCGAAGGCGGCCAGATTGCGCCGTCCCCGGCGCCGCCGCACGCGCCGCAACTCCGCGGCCGGCTCGGAGGCCGGAGCGTCTTGGGGAGGAGCCGGCTTGCGGTCCAGCTCTGCGGCGAAGTCGAGCAGCATCTGGGCCACCTCGCCGGGGGAGGCGAGCCGGTCGGCGCGCGGTCCGTAATACCACTTCTTGTAGCGCGCCAGTTCCTGCTCCAGGCGCAGCTTCTCGATGTGGAGCTGGTCGGCGCGGAGTTTCTGTTGTTCGGCGCGGCGAGCGTGTTCGACTGCCTGGCGGGCGTGTTCTTCGGCGCGCTGCCGTTCGCGGTCGCGCTCCGCGATCAGCGCGCGGATCGCCGCTTTCAGCGATTCGCTGTTCTCGGGTAACCCGGCAAATTCGGCGCCCTCGACCATCAAGGACTATATTAGCAGAATAGGCTCCTAGTTACTCACAATAGTTACTCCACTTACTCACTTTTCTCGCGGCGTTCATAGCGCGGCACCCGCTTCAGCCGCGACATGTCGATTCCGTCCAGCACCATCGCCAGCTCGCTGGCGCGCAACTCCACCGAGCGCGCGCCCGCTTCCACCCGGGGCAGTTTGAACACCCCCGCCTCGAGCCGCTTGTACCAGAGCACGAAGCCGTCGCGATCCCAGAACAAAATCTTCATGCGGTCGCCCCTCCGCGAGCGGAACACGAACAGGTGGCCGCCCAGCGGGTCCTGCCCGATGACCGCGCGCACCCGTTCGGCCAGACGGTCGAAGCCGCAGCGCATGTCGGCCGCTTCGGCGGCCAGCCAGATGCGCGCGCCTTGCGCCAGGTCCAGCGCACGCAGGCTCGGCAGGCTGGTCAAGCGCGCGCCTCCAAGGTGGCCAGCACGGCGCGCAGATGGCCGGCGTCAAAACCGGGCTCCACCATCACGACGCGGCCGCCGGCAAGCCGGATCTCGAGCGCCTGGCTGGGCACCGGCTGGCTGGCCTCCACCACCTGCACGGCCACGAACTTCTGCGCGGCGGCCTGACTCAGCTTCTTCTTCCAGGCGAAGAAGTGCGGCGCGCACAACCCACGCTCGCGGCAGAACGCCGCCACGCACTGCCCGCTCCTCTTCTGCTCCGCCACCAACCCGCGCCACTTCGCCCACGCTTCACGCCTGCGCTTCGTCATGTCCCCACAGTGCGGCAGCGCAGGTATATTTACAAGATGGGGTTGGCGTATCGCTCACAATTGTTCCTATGCCTTTCCCACGTCCATAAGGAGCTACACGGGATTGAGCACCAGCGGGTCGCCGCCTTCGGGGACCAGTTTCACGGCCACCCTGACGTGGGGTTACAAGCTCGGCAAGCCGCTGACCACCACGGACGTGAACAATAATGTCACGGGGTACTGCTATGGCCCGCCTACCGGCCCTCCCAACTCTCCTCCCTCCTGCCCCAGCGGCTTCAGCAACACGGACGGCCTGGACCGCCTGTGGGCGATCACACGCCCGGCGGGCACGGGATCGACCTGGCTCACCTATAACAACAACCCGGGAAGCCTGAGCACGACGACGAACGTCCAGCGGGACGCCGCGCCGTCCTGGATCACGACCACGGTGGCGTACGACGGGCTGGGGCGCAAGTCCAGCACCAGCCTCAGCCTCGACAGCGGAGCCATCGTGACGACGTATGCCTATGACGGGCGCGGGCGGCTGGCCTACACCTCGCTGGCATGGAGCGGCACGCCACCCGTGGAGTGCGTCCAATCCTGGGGCGCGACCCTGCCCACCTGCACGCCCAATTACGGCACGTTCACCAGCTTCGACGCGGTGAACCGGCCGACGGCGGCGATCCAGGCGGGCGGGGCGACCACCACCAGCCAGTACATCGCCGACGAGACCCTCATCACGGACCCTGCGGGCGCGGCAAAGCTTCAGACCGCCGACCGTTTCGGCAACCTCACGGCAGTGGTCGAGGATCCGTCCTCCTGGTACGGCGGCCCACTGAGCGGAAGCCACGTGCCTTACAGCACAAGCTACGCTTATGATCCACTTAGTAACTTGACCGCGGTCACGCAGACAGGAATGAGCACGACGCCGCAGAACCAGTGGCGCAATCGCAACTTCAGTTACGACACCCTCAAGCGGCTGGTGAAAGCGGTGAACCCGGAGAGTGGCGCCATCTACTACTCTTACGACAACAGCGGCAACCCGCTGTGGCGCCAGGACGCGCTGGGGAACCTGACGAACACGCCGTATGACGGGCTGAATCGCATCACCGCGAAGAACTATGTCAACAACGGAGTCACGCCGACGGTGACTTACTCGTACAATGACAGCCCTTCGGGGTGCGCCGCCGGCAA
Organism: Bryobacterales bacterium; assembly: GCA_963710565.1. Taxonomy (GTDB): domain Bacteria; phylum Acidobacteriota; class Terriglobia; order Bryobacterales; family Bryobacteraceae; genus DASWZN01. The sequence continues at coordinate 456,670 of CAVQAN010000008.1, forward strand.
CCAGTGCGCGCGGCTGATTGCGGTGACCGCGGGGAACGCGAGCACGACCTACGCGAGCTACGATGCCATGGGGCGGGTGACCTCGAGCACGCAGAGCCTGGGGAGCCTGAGTTACGGGCCGTTCTCCTACCAGTACAACCTGGCGGGGGCGTTGTGGACGGAGACGTATCCCTCGGGGCTGGTGGTGACCAACAGCTTCGACGCCGCCGGGCGGGTGACCCAGGTGGCGGGGAACGCGGGCGTCAATTACGCCCCGAGCGTGAGCTACGTTCCGCAGGGGGTGAACGTGCTCACGCTGGGGAACGGTCTGACGGAGACGTGGAGCTACTTGACGGCGCAGAAGCAGGCGACGGGATTGGTGGCGTCGGCGCTCCAGCCGGATCAGAGCTACAAGGTGAATGCGAGCTGGAGCTGGGGCTACGGGACCCCGGCCACGGACAACGGCAACGTGACCAGCGCCAGCGTCTACAAGACGGATTGGACGGGCGCAGTTTACGTGAACGCCACGCAGAGCTTCGGGTACGATTTGATCAATCGGCTGACGAGCTCGAGCGAGAGCAGCGGCTCGCCATGGACGCGCAACTTTGGCTACGACGCCTGGGGCAACGGGTGGGTGTGGTCGTTCAGCGGGATTACGCCCTCTGCGTTCACGCCATTGGGCACGCAGACCGCAAGCAGCAACTTCGACTCCAACAACCGCCTGCTCATCCAGGGCTCGGCCTACAACGGGGCCGGAAACCAGACCACCATTGGCGGCTTTACCAATGTCTACGACGCCGAGAACCGGATGGTGACGAGCGCCATTGGCGGGGTGACCACGCAGTACACTTATGATGGAGACGGACGGCGGGTGCAGAAGGTGACGGGCGGCACAACCACGAATTACGTCTACGACGCGGGGGGGCAACTGGCGGCGGAGTATTCGTCGGCGGCGGCGCAGGCTTCGGCGTGCGGGACCTGCTACCTGACGGCGGACACGTTGGGGTCGACGCGGATGATCACGGACGAGACGGCGACGCCGCGGGAATGCCACGACTATTTGCCGTTTGGGGACGAGATCGGTCGCACGGCGGGCTGCTACGCAGGGCAGACCTCGAACACGCTGAAGTTCACCGGCAAAGAGCGGGATGTGGAGAGTGGGCTGGATTACTTCGGGGCCAGGTACCTGTCGTCGGCCCAGGGCAGATTCATGACGGCAGACTGGTCGTCGGTGCCTGAGCCGGTTCCCTACGCAACCCTGAACGATCCTCAGAGCCTGAACCTCTACGCCTACGTGCGGAATAACCCCCTGTCAGGAGCCGACCCGGATGGACACTGTGACTGGTGCCAGAAGCTTGGGAACTGGTGGAGCGGGTACGGGTATAACACGGATGCGCAACTGACCGAGGCACAGCGGAAACAAAAGGCAAAAGCAGAGGCGGAGCAACGCAAGAAGGACGAGGAGATCAGGAAGCAGCTCGATAGTGACTTGAAATCCGGGAAAGTCCAAGTGCTGAGGGGCGAGATGCTCATCGGACCCGGTGATGTCGCCGCGTTGGAAGGAGCAGCCGAGAGCGTAAAGAACCTAATCAACATAACCAAGTCGGGGCTAGCGCACGTTCTCGAGCGGCATGCAGCTGCCGGAGCGCTGAGTCTGGGCAAGAGCTTGTTCGATGCGGGAGAAGACGTTGCCGGCCTGGTCAAGGCGGCGGAGTCAACCGCTCCGGTGGCTCAGGCGGGCGGGAATCTGGAGCGTGTAGTGAACGCGGGAAGAACCATTGGCACAGACCGAGCAACCGGTGCCGCAACATCCACGTACACAGTCATAACCCGGCCGAACGGCGACTTGGTGACGGCGTTCCCAGGGCGTCCGTGAAGAGGTTGACATGGGACTAAACATCGCACTCGAAGACGAAGCGGGCAATGCTCTTGAGACGCTGACTGACGATGGAAACCTGCTGCACGGGCTGCTGCCAGCCCACGACGACGACGCGTATCCCATGCTCGGGTCCATTGACTGGTATGGCGATACCGTTTTCAACGCTCTGCAAATGGCGCGGTTCATCGCCGAGTGGGATCGGCTTCTGCAACGGGAGGCTGTGGCGGGCGCGAAAGAGCTCGCTGCCGGAATCAGACAGCTAGCGCTCCGCTGCAAGGAAGGAGTTCACCTGTACCTGAAGTTTATCGGTGATTGAGCGGGCTCTGTCGACGGCGGTGTGCGCCGGGCTGAGAGGGTGACACGTGACCCCAGGTTGGGATGCTGCTGAAGCGCCTGCTCACGGCCACCAACCCGGAAAGCGGAACCATCGCTTACACGTACGACGACAGCGGCAACCTGGCGAAGCGGCTGGATGCCAACAGCAAGACGACCAACCTGGCTTACGATGGGCTGAACCGCATCACCGGGAAGACGTACAGCGACTCGACGCCGGCGGTGAGCTACGCCTATGACGCCGGCACGGCCAGCTGCAACACGCTGGGCCGGCTGGCTTCGGTCACTTCCGGGAGCGCGGTCAGCAGCTTCGGCTGCTACGACCCGGTGGGCCGGGTGCTGGCGAGCACGCAGAGCACGGCCGGGACCGCGTACGGGCCGTTCGGTGAGCGTTACGTGAACCACACCCCCCAAGTCCCAGCCTACCTCGGGCTGCCCTCCGGCGGCGGAGCCAGATTCCGCTTCCACTGGTCCGGCAGCCAGGCCGCCAGCTCCCGCACCCGCACCGCCGGCAGGTTCACCAGCAACTGCGTCAGGTACAACTGCGGGTCCACCTCGTGCCGCCGGCAACTGCTGGTCAGGCTCGCCAGAATGGCCGCCGTCCGCCCGCCCCGCGCGTTCCCCACGAACAGCGAGTTCTTGCGGTTCAGCACCACCCGCTTCATCTCGCGCTCGCTCACGTTGTTGTCGATCGAAACCGCGCCGTCACCGCAGAACACGTTCAGCTCTTCCCACTGCCCCAGCACATAGCTGACCGCCTCGGCCATCGGGTGCTTGGGCAGCAACTGCTCCTTCCACCCCAGCAGCTTCTCCTTGAAGCTGGCCAGCACCGGCGCCGAGCGGCTCTGCCGCATCTCCAGCCGCGCCTCCGGCGACAGATCCTTCGCCGCGTGCTCCACCGCATACAGCAGACGCACTTGTTCCACCGCTTCCCGCGCTATCTCGGGAGCCGACTTCTCCGCCTCCACCACATGCCGCCGCGCATGCGCCCAGCATCCCGCGCGCACGATCCCGTTTCCCGCCACCACGCCGTTGTAGCCGGCATAGGCATCCGCCAGCAACACCCCCCCGAAGTCTTTCAGGAAATACTGCGGCCCGTCCCGCCCCCGGCTCAGAGTGAAGTCGAAAATGTTGTAGGGATGTTCTTCATCCCCCACGTAAACCCACATCCTTGCTTTGGCCGTCTTGTCCCGGTCGAGCATGGGCATGATGGTGTCGTCGGTGGCCACCACGTGCGAGGCCCGCACCCGCTCCCCCATCAACTCGTAGAGCGGGGCAACCAGGTCCGCCACATCGCCGCACCACACCGACTGCGTGACCCGCGAGATCTCGAACCCCTGCCGCTCGAAAATGTCTTCCAGCCGGTACAGCGGAAGATAATCGGAGAACTTACTGGTGACGATGTAAGCCAGCAGCCCCGGACCGGCCAGCCCCTTCTCGATGACTGTTTGCGGCTTGGCCGCCGTTTCGATGCTGGGGCCGGCGCCGTTGCTCTCGCAGGCCGGACAGGCGTACTTTTTGCGCAGGTGCTGGATGCGCTCGAAATGGCCCGGAAAGTACTCGATCTGCCAGCTCTGCTCGGCCCCGATTTCGCGGCGCTGGTCTCCGCAGCCCGGGCAGGCGCGCTCTTCCTCGCTCAACTCGTGAACGTGGGTGGTGACGGGAAGATGTTCGAAGGCGGCCAGATTGCGCCGTCCCCGGCGCCGCCGCACGCGCCGCAACTCCGCGGCCGGCTCGGAGGCCGGAGCGTCTTGGGGAGGAGCCGGCTTGCGGTCCAGCTCTGCGGCGAAGTCGAGCAGCATCTGGGCCACCTCGCCGGGGGAGGCGAGCCGGTCGGCGCGCGGTCCGTAATACCACTTCTTGTAGCGCGCCAGTTCCTGCTCCAGGCGCAGCTTCTCGATGTGGAGCTGGTCGGCGCGGAGTTTCTGTTGTTCGGCGCGGCGAGCGTGTTCGACTGCCTGGCGGGCGTGTTCTTCGGCGCGCTGCCGTTCGCGGTCGCGCTCCGCGATCAGCGCGCGGATCGCCGCTTTCAGCGATTCGCTGTTCTCGGGTAACCCGGCAAATTCGGCGCCCTCGACCATCAAGGACTATATTAGCAGAATAGGCTCCTAGTTACTCACAATAGTTACTCCACTTACTCACTTTTCTCGCGGCGTTCATAGCGCGGCACCCGCTTCAGCCGCGACATGTCGATTCCGTCCAGCACCATCGCCAGCTCGCTGGCGCGCAACTCCACCGAGCGCGCGCCCGCTTCCACCCGGGGCAGTTTGAACACCCCCGCCTCGAGCCGCTTGTACCAGAGCACGAAGCCGTCGCGATCCCAGAACAAAATCTTCATGCGGTCGCCCCTCCGCGAGCGGAACACGAACAGGTGGCCGCCCAGCGGGTCCTGCCCGATGACCGCGCGCACCCGTTCGGCCAGACGGTCGAAGCCGCAACGCATGTCCGCCGCTTCGGCGGCCAGCCAGATGCGCGCGCCTTGCGCCAGGTCCAGCGACCGCAGGCTCGGCAGGCTGGTCAAGCGCGCGCCTCCAGCGCAGCCAACACGGCGCGCAGATGGCCGGCGTCAAAACCGGGCTCCACCATCACGACGCGGCCGCCGGCAAGCCGGATCTCGAGCGCCTGGCTGGGCACCGGCTGGCTGGCCTCCACCACCTGCACGGCCACGAACTTCTGCGCGGCGGCCTGACTCAGCTTCTTCTTCCAGGCGAAGAAGTGCGGCGCGCACAACCCACGCTCGCGGCAGAACGCCGCCACGCACTGCCCGCTCCTGTTCTGCTCCGCCACCAACCCGCGCCACTTCGCCCACGCTTCACGCCTGCGCTTCGTCATGTCCCCACACTGAGGCAGCGCGGGTATATTTACAAGATGGGGTTGGCGTATCGCTCACGCTATTTCTCCTCGTCGGATGCTTCTTCGGGCTCGGCTCCTCTCTCGCCGTAGCCGTAACCGTACCGCGAGTAATAGTAGGTGTACTTACTGTAGAGCTCGCCCGCCCGCGCACCGTTCACCACCACCCCCAGAACGTTGTTCTCGCACAGGGACTGCATGGCCCGGTGCACGGCGTCGATGGTAGTCGCCCCAATCCGGATCACCAGGATGGTGCCGTCCGTCAGAGTGCCCAGCAGGTTCGCGTCGGCGGAGAACAGCAGCGGCGGGCTGTCCAGAATGACCCAGTTGAAGGTCTTGGGCAACTCCTGCAGCAGCGTCTTTGCCTCCCGGAGGTTCAGGAGCTCCAGCGGGTTCTTGACGGCGGACCCGGCGGGCATCAGGTACAAATTCGTGCCCGCCACTCTCTTCATGCACGCCGCCAGAGGTGCCTGGCCCAGCAGGTAGTCGGTGGCACCCGGGGACCGGTCGATCTGGAACAGATTGTGGAGTGCGGGCCGGCGGAAATCGAAGTCGGCCAGCAGAATGAAGTTGCCCGCCAGTCTGCGCTTCGGCCAGCGCCAGATTGGCCGCCGAGAACGACTTCCCCTCGGCCGGGGAAGGGCTGGTAACCACCACCGTGTGTATGGGCTGCAGGCTCTGCAGATGATTCGAGCCGCGTCCGCAGGCTGCGGAACTCCTCGCTGGGCGAGTCCTGCGGCCGGCTGGCGTCGATGAGCAGGGCCTCCGGAGAAGGGCTGAACTGCACCTCCTGCACGTCGTCCAGAGACAGCAGGCCGGCCGCCAACGGCGCTGCCGGCCTTGAGGCTGCGCCCGGCGGGCTGGGGGCAACGTTCTGGTTTCCCGCTGGCGTCGCACCCGTCTGCCCGGCACGGCGCAGTGCATCGTGGACTCGGCTCATTTCGTCTCCCTTATCGTCCCTATATTGCGGTCCCTCTGGAGGGGAAGCCCTCGCCCGCCCTTCCGCCGGCGGACCGGACCCCGCCACGCGGCCGGGCCCGCGAGCGAGGGCGGCTACACCCTCGCCACCGCATAGTAGTAATACATCGAACCGGCCATCATCGCGATCCCGCATATGCAGGCCGCGAGCCACGCCGCCCAAACCAGTCTCCGCTTGCGCCGCACCACCAGATCGTTCTCCAGCAGCGGCACGGTTCCCAACACCGCGAGGTTCGTGTACGCACGCGCATCCTTGAGGTTCTTGATCGACGTATCTTTCATCTCCCGCGCGCCGCCAATAAAGATTCCGATCAGCAACCCGATCGCCGTCCCCGAACCGACCACGACCAACCGCTTCGGCTTCACCGGCGTCTCGGGCAGCGATGCCGGATCGAGCAGTTGCAGCCGCTCGCCCTGCCCGCGGTTCTCCAGGCTGGTGGCGATCTCGGACTGCGACTTCTTGGCGTTCAGCTCGTCGTACCTGCTCTTCGCTAGCGTCGTAGTCGCGCGTCAGCTCGGTGTAGTTCTTTTCCATCAGCGGGCTGGACTGGATGCGCTCGTTATACTGATTGATCAGCGTCACCAGTTGCTTCTGCGCCTTGGTGCGCTCCTCGAGCGCCAGGTCCCTGGCTTGAATCTGGCTCTGCAAACCCGAAATCTGCGCCTCCAATTCGCGCGCGCCCTGGACTCGGGTAGGGTTCGTCTTCCGGGGAGTGGGCGTGGGCTTCTTCTCCTGCTCGTCTTTCAGCAAGGCGTCCCTGCGGCCACGCAGCATCGCCAATTGGGCCTCCGCCGCCCGCACGTCGGGATGGGTTGGTTTGTACCGTTCCTTCATCGCCGAAACGGTCGTCTCCTGGTTCACGATCTCCCGTTCAAGCTGATTCAGCCGCTCGTTCTTAGCCGCCGCGCTGAGGGGCTGGTCCGCCTTCTGCGTCAGCGACTGCAACTGGTCCCGGTAGACGCGAAGCTGCGACTCCAGGAGCAGTTTCTCCTGGCCGATGCGGTTGATCCCCTCATTGACGCCGGACAGTTGCTGCTCCAGCGTTCGCAGCGTGGCCAGATTGCTTTGCAGTTGCTCCGGCAGGCGCCCCGAGTTCTGCAGCCGGAATTGGGTCAGCCGGTTCTCCAGATCGTCCAGGTTCTTCTTCGCGGCTTCCCACTCGTCCTTCAGGAATTCGGTGGTCGCCGTGGACTGGCTGGAAAGCGACCGGATGTTCTCGTCGATGAACCCCCGGACCAGCTCCTGCGTGACCTTCTGGGCCAGCCATCCGGTTCGAGTATTCGAACGAGATCCTGAAGGCCGAGTACTGCTGCGTGCCGCTCTGCGCAGGTTCTCCACGTCGCTGATCTTGACTGACGAGCGCATCTGCTCGATGACGTCCTCCAGCGGCTTGTGCTGCAGTTCGGTGCGGTACAGGTTATTGTTCTGGATGATGTTGATCAGATTGGCGCGGCTCTGCACCGTCTGCGCCATCTGGTTGATGCGTTGCGACATCTCCGAATTGACGTTGGACGGAACATACCGCTCCGGCACCTGAGGGGCGATCACCTGCACCGTCGCTTCCGATAGGTACGTGTCCGGCCACGTGAAGGCCACGACCACCGAAAGGACCAGAGCCGCAAACGCGGGGCCGGCCATCCAGCTCTTGTGCCGGCGGAGGATGTCTACGTAGTCCTCGACGTCCAGTGGACGCCGGGGAACGCTCATGAAGTCTTGCGTTGGCTGCATCGGTTCTCTCTCGCTCGCCAGCCTGGCCTACTGCACCATGATGTGGTCGCCGTTCTCGATGTTGATATTCTGGCTGAGGTTCTTTCCCTTGACAACTTCATTCCAATTGAACTTGAAGCGTTTGTCGCCACGGATGACGATAATACTCTTCTTGTTGGCGAATTCCTGGAAGCCGCCCGCCATGGTGATGGCCTCGAAGACCGTGGTCGGCGTCGCCAGCGGGTAAGCGCCCGGCCGGTTGATCTCGCCGTCGACGAAGTAGCGCCTGCTGAGCACCTGCTCGACCGAGACTCCAACGTCCGGGTTATTGACGAACTTGGAAAGGGCCGTTGCGATCGCTTCCGCGAGCTGATTCGGCGTGAGCCCGGCGGCCTGGACCTCTTTGATCAACGGCATCGTGATCCTGCCATCGGGGCGGATGACCTTCTGTCCCGAAAGGTCCGGCTCCCTCCACACCTGCACGGCGATCACGTCGCCGCCGCCCAGAATGTAGGTGTCGTTATCCACCGCCGAAGCCGGCAGCGCCATCGGCTTCACCGGTGCTCCTACTGTGGGCTTTGCCGGCCCGGCGGGCGCTTCCTGCTTCGGCGCCGGCGCCGCCTGCTGGGCGGCCAGACAAGACACCGCCAAGCCAAGCGTCAGGTTAAGTGCCGTCAGGCGAAACCCTCTCATTGCACTCCTTCCAGAAACAGCGATAGCTCAGGCTGGGCCCGCGGACTCCTGGAGTCCCGGGTGCACCATTGGGCTATTATACGGCACCGGCGTGTCCGGCGTTCTGTGAGCTTCGTACTGGACCGCCGTGAGCCAGGCGGCCACGCCACTCCGGGTTCTGCCTACCCCGCAACCTCAGCGACCAAGCGGAAGCCCGTTGCACTATCCTAGACCGTCGCCTCGTCATCGAAAAGAGCGAAACGAGTTATGGCGCGTACTCTGCTCATCGCGGAGGCGATCGCGCTCAACGGACTTGCCGCTGCTGTTGCGGCCTCCCCCAACCGAGACTCCTGGCACGCGGCAATTGGCGAGCGCCGGACTGCTCAACTTCCCCGCGTCCACGAGCTTCACTCCCTGGAGCGGCCGCGGTGCCCCGGCCGGCGCCGCCGAACGGCCGTCGGCCGCAACTGCACCCACGGCTCCCACGCCCCCGGCAGCGCCCGCGCCGGGATCGCCTGGTTCTTCGCCGAGTCGGAACTGCTGTAGAGCCCTTCGCTCCGCGTGGCCAACGCTTCAGCGTGCCGCCGTGGGCTTCAGCCCACGGTTGGGAGGCGCCCGCTGAAGCACGCTCCGGCACCCTAAAGCGTGCGCCACGTCCGCCCCCTTGGCGCATTCGAACGGGTGGCCCTCCCTGCCAGGTCGTGTCTCAAAATGGCGCGACTCGCTGCTGTCGTATTATCCTTGGCGCATGCTCGTCCCGGTTGTGTTTCTAAGCGGCGCCGTGGTGATGGTCTTGGAACTGGTGGCCTCCCGCGTGCTTGCGCCGTATCTCGGAACGTCCCTGTTCGTTTGGACCAGCCTGATCGGAGTGATTCTCGGCAGCCTGAGCCTCGGCTACTGGGGAGGCGGCCGGCTGGCCGATCGGCGGCCTGAAGCCCGGACTCTGGCCCTGGTTTTGCTCGCGGCGGCGGCGTCCGTGGCTCTCATTCCCGCCCTGCAGACGCCCTACCTGGCGGCGCTGGCTGCCAACGTCGCCGATTTGCGCTGGCGGGCCGTGGCCGGCGCGCTTCTCTTCGCTCTTCCCTCCGCCCTGCTGGGCGCGGTTTCTCCCTTTGCGGCCAGGCTCAGGCTGGCGTCTGTTTCCGGAACCGGCCGTACGGTAGGCGGCTTGTATGCGATCTCGACGCTGGGCAGCATCGTCGGCACGTTCGCCGCCGGTTTTTGGCTCATCCCCACCGTTGGCAGCACCCGCCTCGTTCTGGTGCTGGCGTTGGTGTTGCTCGTCAATTCCTGTCTGTGCGTCCCGCGCGGGCTGATTTGGGGCAAGGGCGCCACGCTGCTGCTGTGGGCCGGGGTTGCGGTCATCTATGCCCATGCTCGGCCCGCGCTTGCCTCCGGCACCCTGGTGCTCGACCGCGACACCGAGTACCAGCGCTTGCTCGTGGTCGATCTCCCGGCGCCCGGCCGGCGGACGATGCGGGCCCTGTCCATGGGCTTCGAAGAGTACCACTCGGGCATGTTCCTCGATACTCCGTCGGCGCTGGCGCTGCCGTACACTCGCTTCTTCCGGTTGGGCCCCGGTCTCAGACCCCACATCCGGCGTGCCCTGGTACTGGGAGGCGGGGCCTTCTCCTACCCCCGCGACCTTCTGCTTCGCTCGCCCGAGACGTTCGTGGACGTGGTGGAACTCGACCCCGGCGTCACTCGCGTCGCCCGCGAATACTTCGGCCTGAAGACCGATCCGCGCCTGGCCATCCACCACGAGGACGGGCGATCGTTCATCAACCGGGATGGCCCCACCTACGATGCCGTGTTTCTGGACGTGTTTTGGGGGCGCACAGTCCCCTTTCACCTGACGACGGTCGAAGCCGCCCGCCGCGTGCGGGCGCGCCTGAGCCCAGACGGCCTGCTGGTGGTCAACATCATCTCGGCCATCGAGGGCCCCGCGGGGGAGTTCCTTCGCGCCGAATACGCCACGCTGCGGCGGGTCTTTCCCCAGGTGCTGGTATTCCCGGTGTTCTACGCCTCTGACGGCGCCCGCGTGCAGAACGTGATCCTGGTGGCGTGTGCTTTCTCCGCCCCCGTCGCGCCACCGGAGGGACACGCGCTCCTGTACTGGAGTCACCTCTGGCGTCAGCCCATCGCGGAAGACGTGCCCCCGCTCACCGACGACTTTGCCCCAGTCGAACGGTACACCGCTCAGGAGTTTTCCGCCGAGGACGCGCAGTGAACCGGTTGCGTCGCATCGCCTGGCGCGTGCGGCCCCACTATCGTCGCGTATCGGAACGAGCCGCAAACCGGGGACTGGCTCGGATTTCGCCTCTCTTGGTACACCAGGCTAGGCCACCCGCCAAGGAATAGCCGGCTGGAGACTCATCGAAGACGATGAGCGGAAGGGGGGCCCTTAATATTCTCCTCCGGCCTGAAAAACTCATCCTTCCCCACCAAGCCCAGGGCCGATTGCTGAACCCAATCGGATACCGCCGGTAACTTCTAATTCTCTTCGCCGTAGACACTCTCCTTCTGATGAAAAGTGTCGAATCTCCTGCTGTCTCATTTTAGGGGCGCAGTGCACTACCAAAACTCCGTGCCTGTCCCAAGGTTCGCCTTCTGGACGATCGTACGGGGCGCAATCTGCGCCCCACGGCACTAGTTCGTCCGGCGGATGATGCCGAGCTGCCAGGGGATTTTCACATAGTCCTGGCTGCCCGCGGACGGGTTTACCCCTTGATATAGGAACTGGAGGTTCGCCGGATCGATGGTCAGCGTCTGGTCGTAGCCGTCGCGAAGCATTTCGCCGTGGCTGATATCGATCGTCCACGCGGTCACCCCCGGATCGAAGCTGACGTTGTTGATCCCCGCGAAAGGAGTTGACCAACTGTTGGCGTTCGCCAGAGGCGTCCAGTCGCCATCCAGCCGGTCGGAAATGAACGCGCGGAAGTACCGGTGACCGCTGTTGCCTCCCATGCATTCGATGATGGCCAGGTATTGGTCGAGGCCCTTGAGGTAGTACACATTGCTCGCCTCGAAGAGGTCCCCGGCGTTGGCGGCCTCCATGATAACGAGGGGTTCGCTGAACCCGGATGGAAAGTTGGCAACCGTCGTCTGACTGCGATAGAAACGCCCGTCGTCGCCGCTGAAGAACAGGTAGCAGTTGGCCGTGTCGCAGATCGCCCAGAAGTCCAGCCAGTTGTTCACGCTTGCGGGCTGGGACGCAAAGAAGTTCTGCGGAGCGGTCCAGGTTCCGGGCTCGCTTGGGTCGTCGGCGGTGGAATACGTCGGAGGTCCCGACTGGTAGATCAGGTACCACTTGTTCCGCGGCGTGAAGTAGAACACCTCCGGAGCGCAGTGATACCCCACGAACCCGGGATTGGCATCCATGTAGTAGGGCTGCGCCGCCGCTGCCTGTGACCAGTCGTTGAAGTTCAAATAGACCATGTTCCAGGCGCCGGTGCTGTCGGCAGTCGTCGCATAAACGTGCCAGCGGCCGTTGAAGAATACCACCGACGGATCTTTCACCGAGATCAGCGGGTGGGTTGCGTCCGGAACCGCGCTGATCAGAGGCGCCGTCGAGGACCACGCGAACGGGCCCGGCAGCTTCGGTGTGAGGCCCGCATTCAGGACCAGGGAGACGCTGGCAGTCCCGGAGTACGTCCCATCGGAGGCCTGTGCCGTCACCGCATAGGTTCCGGCCGGCGCCGTTCCGGGGTTTAGCGCGATGGTCCCGCTGTTGCCGCCCGCCGGCTGGACGAAGCTGACCATGGCCCCCGCCGGCAAACCGCTCACGCTCAGCGTGACGCTGCCGGCCGAACCGGTTCGGGTAACGGTTGCGGCGATCCTGCCGATGGACCCGCCTTGCGGGAGCGTCACCGACGGCGCGGAAAGGGCGAGTGAGATGCTGCCCGTGGGAGGAGGGTTGCCTCCCGAGTGATTGCTGCTATTCCCGCCACCGCATCCGCTGGAGAGTACGAGAGCGGAAAAGAAGAGAACTGCGGCATTCCGGGTCATTACACCGGAAGCTCTATTTTGGACTTCCATCCCCATCAGCATAAGCCACACCGCTATCCTCGTGGTCGGCGAGTAGCCGCTTCAATGGATCCGGATCCCGACCACCGGCGCCGCGGGGGCTGGAGGCAGGCCCTCAGGGGACAGCAGATCGGCCAGTGTGGTCTGGCCGAGCACGTCGTCCACCGCCTGCTGTACGCTTCGCCACAGCGAGCGGACCGAGCACTCGACGGTGTGGGCGCAGACCGTCTCGGCGCCCCCGTGCTGGCCGCAGAAGGCCGGATCGTACAGCCTCCCGCCCAGCACCGCCAGCGCCTCGCTTACGGTGATCCGGGAAAGCGGCCGCGCCAGCGTGTAACCGCCGGCCTGTCCGCGAACGCTCGTCACCAGGCCTCCGTGCCGCAACACCCGCAGCAACTTGGCGACGTAATGGCTGGAGATGTGCTCCGCCCGGCTGATCTCGGGGATGGTAAGGCTCGCATCCGTCCCCCGCCGCCCGATCTGCAGCAGGCAGCGGATTCCGTACTCTTCCTGCGCGGAGATCTTCACTAGATCAATCCCAATTGAACCAGCGCCGCGGGCGACAGGCGTTCGCGGCCCCATGTCGGCTCCCAGACCAGTTCGAGCTTCACGTCCGTCACGCCCTCGACCGCCCGCACTTTGCTCTCGACCTCGCCGGGCAGGCTGCCGGCCGCCGGGCAGTTCGGAGCCGTGAGCGTCATCTGAATAGCGACGGCGCCGTTGCTCTCGACCTTCAATCCGTAAATCAACCCCAGCTCGTAGATGTCCACCGGGATCTCGGGATCGTAGCAGCTCTTCAGCGCCTCGATCACCTTCTGCTCCAGCGTGTCAGCCATGTTCGCCCAAGGGGCACTCATCCTACTCGCCCGGCTCCTCCGTACTCACCTTGTCGCCCTCGCCCTCGAGCGCGGCATGCAACGCATGCCAGGCCAGCGTGGCGCACTTGACCCGCGTCGGATAGTCGCATACGCCCGAAAACGCCGCCAGCTTGCCCAGGCCCGGCTCGCCGTCCGCCGGCTGCAAACCCGTCACCAGCTCGTGAAAGGAAGCGAACAGCGCCTCCGCGTCCTCCAGCGTCTTGCCCTTGAGCGCCTCGGTGAGCAACGACGCCGAGGCCGTCGAGATCGCGCAGCCGGAACCCTGAAAGCTGATGTCCCGCACCACGCCGTCTTCCACCCTGGCGTAGATGGTCACCTTGTCGCCGCACAGCGGATTGTGGCCGTCCACCTTCCGGTTGGCTTCGGTCAGGACGCGGAAGTTGCGCGGCCGCTTGGCGTGGTCGACGATCACCTGCTGGTACAGGTCGCTCAGATCGGGGCTCAATGGAAGATCTCCTTCACGGCCTCGATGCCCGCGGCCAGGGCATCGATCTCTTCCCTCGTATTGTAGAACGCCAGCGACGCGCGGCTCGTCGCGGCCAGGCCGTAACGCTCCATCACCGGCTGCGCGCAGTGATGGCCGGCGCGTATGGCGATGCCACGGCGGTCCAGAATCGTGGCCACATCGTGCGGATGTATGCCATCAAGGACGAACGAAAGCACCGCTGCCTTGTGGCGGGCCGTGCCGACCAGGCGCAAGCCGCCGATGCCCGACAGCCGCTCGGTGGCGTATTCCAGCAGTTCGTGCTCGTAGGCGGCGATCTCGTCGAGGCCAACGCCGTTCACGTAGTCGATAGCCACGCCTAGCCCCACCGCGCCCGCGATGTGCGGCGTGCCGGCCTCGAACTTGTACGGCAGGTCGTTGTAGAGAGTTTTCTCGAAGGTCACCGAGCGGATCATGTCGCCGCCGCCTTGCCATGGCGGCATCGCCTCGAGCAAACGCGCCTTCCCATACAGAACGCCGATTCCGGTCGGTCCAAACAGCTTGTGTCCGGAGAAGACGAAGAAGTCGCAATCCAGCGCCTCGACGTCGGTTCTGAGGTGCGGCGCCGCCTGCGCGCCGTCAATCACCGTCACCGCGCCGTGGGCGTGCGCCATCTCGATCATGCGCTCGACCGGATTCACCGTGCCAAGGGCGTTCGAAACGTAGGCCAGCGCCACGACCTTCGTGCGCGGCCCCAGCAGCTTCCCGTATTCCTCGAGGATCACCTCACCACAGTCGTCGATAGGCGCGACCCGCAGCGTGGCGCCCTTTTCCTCGGCCAGCATCTGCCAGGGCACGATGTTCGAATGGTGCTCGAGCGCCGAAATCAGGATCTCGTCGCCCGCGCCCACGTTCGCCCGCCCCCAGCTCTGCGCCACCAGGTTGATCCCTTCCGTTGCACCCCGCGTGAACACGATCTCGCGAACGGACGCCGCGTTCAGAAACGTCTGCACGGTGCGCCGCGCATCTTCATAGGAAGCCGTCGAGCGCTCGCTCAGCAGGTGAACGCCGCGGTGCACGTTGGCGTTCTCCGTGGTATAGAACCGCACCAGCGCGTCGATCACGGCGCGCGGTTTCTGCGCCGTCGCGGCGTTGTCCAGATACACCAGCGGCCGGCCGTAGGCGCGCTCGCCAAGGATGGGGAAATCCCGCCGGATGCGCTCCACGTCGAAGCCGGTCGCGGTCCTCGCGCTCGCCTTCACGCTCATGCCTCGCCTCTCGCCAAGCGCTCGAACAGCGCCGCGCCCAGGCGCTCGCGGACCGATTCCACCTTCATGGCGCCGATCATTTCGCTGGTGAAGGCGTAGGTCAGCAAGCTGCGCGCTTCCCCCATCGGGATTCCGCGCGAGCGCAGGTAGAAGATGGCGTCTCCGTCCACCTGGCCCACCGTGGCGCCGTGCGTGCACTTCACGTCATCGGCGTAGATTTCCAGTTGCGGCTTGGTGTTGATCACCGCGCCGTCCGAGAGCAGCAGGTTCTTGTTGCGCTGGATCGCGTCGGTCTTCTGCGCTTCTGGGCGCACGATAATGCGGCCGTGGAAGACCGCCTGGCTCCTGCCGTCGAGGACGCCCTTGTAAAGCTCGTGGCTGGTGGTATGCGGCTGCGCGTGGTCGAGAGTGGTGTAGTTGTCGACGTGCTGCCGGCCGCCGGTCACATAGAGGCCGTTGAGCCTGCTGTCGGCGCCTTCGCCCTCCAGCACCACCGCGATTTCGTTGCGCGCCAGCGCCCCCCCGAAGGCGATATTGTGCGAGACGAGGTTGCTGCTCGCTCCCTGGCGCACCGCCAGCATGCCGAAGTGCAGCGCCCCTTCGCTCTCTTCCTGGAGCCTGTAGTGCTCGAGCACGGCGCCATCGGCGACCAGGGCCTCGGTCACGGCGTTCGTGAAGTAGCCCGTGGCGCCGGAACCCCGGTAGTTCTCCACAATCTGCGCCTGGCTGTCCCGGCCCGCAACAATAAGGTTGCGCGGATAGGAGACGGACCCTTCCGCGGTCGCAAGGAACACCAGTTCGACCGGCGCCTCGATCGCCGCGCCGTCCGCGATTTCAACCAGCGCGCCATCCTCGAACATGGCCGTGTTCAGCGCCACCAGCGCGTTCGTCTCGAACGCGGCCGCGCCCCCGATCCGGTCCACAATCTCGCGCCGCGTGAGCGCCGCGCCGAGACGCGAGATCCTCAAACCAGCCACAGCGCGCGTCGCGGAGAGTTCCGGCCAGTAACGGCCATTCACGAAGACCAGGCGCGCAGCGCCAGTGCTCGCGGCAGGAATGTCGCCCGTGAACGTCGTCGCCGGCGCCGGCTGGTACGGCGTTTTCAAGAACGGCGCCAGGTTGGTGTATTTCCACGCTTCGTTGTGCGTGGTGGGGAATCCGAGCGCGCCAAAGCGCTCGATCGCCGCCTGACGCGTGCGGTCCAGCCGCGCGCCCCCCGGAAGCGTGGCGCCGCCGAACGCCGCCACATAGGCCTCCTCGTGTTCTCTCGCCGGGATCACGCTCGCCGCCATATCAGGACCCCACCGCTGCCTGCTCTTCGAGCCAGGCGTACCCTTGCCGTTCGAGCTCGAGCGCCAGGTCCTTGCCGCCCGAACGCACGATCCGCCCGTTGTGCATGACGTGCACGAAATCGGGCACCACGTAGCTCAGCAGCCGCTGATAGTGCGTGACCAGGATCATGCCGCGCTCGGGACCGCGCATCGTGTTGATGCCCGCGGCTACGGCCCGCAGCGCGTCGATGTCCAGGCCGGAGTCCGTCTCGTCCAGAATCGCCAGCCGCGGCTCCAGAACCGACATCTGGAAGATCTCGTTGCGCTTCTTCTCGCCGCCCGAGAAGCCCTCGTTCACCGGGCGCGACAGCAGCGTCTCGTCCAGGCCCAGTTCCTTCGCCTTCTCCTTCACCAGCGCCAGAAAATCCATAGCGTCCCGCTCTTCGAGGCCGCGGTACTTCCGTTGCGCGTTGAGCGCGGCCCGCAGGAAGTACATGTTGCTTACCCCGGGAATCTCGACCGGGTACTGGAACGCCAGGAAGACGCCCGCGCTCGCGCGCTCCTCGGGCTTCATGGCAAGCAGGTCCCGGCCCTCGTAGAGGACCTCGCCACCGGTCACCGCATAGACGTCGCGGCCTGCCAGCACCTGCGCCAGCGTGCTCTTTCCGGAGCCGTTCGGCCCCATGATCGCGTGCACCTGGCCGGCGTCCACCGCCAGGTCGATGCCTTTCAGAATTGGTTTGTCCGCTACTCGTGCTTGAAGGTTCTTGATCTCTAGGAGCATGCCATCCTCAACCCACACTTCCTTCCAGGCTCACGTTCAACAGCCGTTGCGCTTCCACCGCGAACTCCATGGGCAGCTCGCGAAATACCTGCTTGCAGAATCCATTGACGATCATCGAGACGGCGTCCTCGGTCGAAATGCCGCGCTGCCGGCAGTAGAAGATCTGGTCCTCCCCGATGCGCGACACCGACGCCTCGTGTTCCACCTGCGCCGAGTGGTTCTTTACCTCCAGGTAGGGGAACGTGTGCGCGCCGCACTGGTTGCCGAGCAGCATCGAGTCGCACTGCGAGTAATTGCGCGCGTTCTCCGCCCCCGGAAGGATCTTCACCATACCCCGGTAGCTGTTCTGCCCGTGCCCTGCCGAGATGCCTTTCGAAACGATCGTGCTGCGCGTGTTCTTGCCGATGTGGATCATCTTGGTGCCGGTGTCCGCCTGCTGATAGTTGTTGGCGACGGCCACCGAGTAGAACTCGCCCACCGAATTGTCGCCCATCAGGATGCAGCTCGGATATTTCCAGGTAATTGCCGATCCGGTCTCGAGCTGCGTCCAGGATATTTTCGAATTAACTCCCTGGCACTTCCCGCGCTTGGTCACGAAGTTGTAGATCCCGCCCTTGCCCTGCTTATCGCCTGGATACCAATTCTGCACCGTCGAATACTTGATCTGCGCGTTGTCGTGCGCCACTAATTCCACCACGGCGGCGTGCAACTGGTTCGAGTCCCGGATCGGCGCGGTGCAGCCTTCGAGGTAGCTCACGTAGGCGCCCTCGTCGGCGATGATGAGGGTGCGCTCGAACTGGCCCGTGTTCTTGGCGTTGATGCGGAAATAGGTCGAAAGCTCCATGGGGCACCGCACGCCCTTCGGCACATAGCAGAACGAGCCGTCGCTGAACACCGCCGAGTTCAGCCCCGCGAAGAAGTTGTCCGTGTACGGCACCACCGAGCCCAGGTACTTCTCCACCAGTTCGGGATGCTCCCGCACCGCTTCCGAGAAGGAACAGAAGACGATGCCCATCTCACTCAGCTTCTGCTTGAAGGTGGTCGCTACCGACACGCTGTCGAAGACCGCGTCCACGGCCACCCCCGCGAACAGTTCCTGCTCCCGGAGCGGAATGCCCAGCTTCGCGTACGTGCGCAGCAGCTCGGGGTCGATTTCGTCGAGGCTCTTGGGCTGGTTCCCCGAGGCGCCCTTGGGAGCCGAGTAGTAGACGATGCTCTGGTAGTCGATGGCCGGATAGCGCACGTTGGCCCAGGCCGGCTCCTGCATCTTCAGCCAGTTGCGGTAGGCCTTCAGGCGCCAGTCCAGCATGAATTCTGGCTCCTGCTTCTTGGCCGAAATCAGCCGGATGACATCCTCGTTTAGCCCCGCCGGAACCGAATCGGCTTCGATGTCGGTCACGAAGCCGTACTTGTATTCCTGCTCGGTAAAGGCCTGGATCTCGTTGGCGGCAGTGCTCATCCAATCTCCTTAAGGTCGCGGGCCCGGTGCGAAGCCCACTGACAGCTTAGCGAATCTGTACTAAGTAGTCAAGATTCACGCGGCGAACGGTTGGTTGCACGAAAGAACGGTCCTTTCTTGGAGGCCCCGCGGAGAGCGGCCCGCCGCCCGAACGCGTGCCGGAACGCCCCTCGACCGCCAGTGCCGCTTTGCGGACCGCGGATCGCCGGCAGTGGATGGCCCGCTCCCAAACAGAAATGCCCGCCTCCCGAACGGAGGCAGGCATTTGTGGTACGTCCCCCTGTTCTCACAGGGTGATGTTCAATGGGAGAACCGGCTTCGACGGAAACGCAACCGCCAAAACCTGTTGTGATTGGATCTTATTTCAGGCGCGCCCCCAAATCAAGGGAAAAAGCTCCCGCCTCGCATTCAGACCCAAGCTACTGCAAAATAAAGACTTAGCTGCGGAGCGGTTTTCCTCAATCTGTGCAAAAGCCTGTTCAAGACGCTGTGCAGAACCTGCGGATCTGTTCCAATCGAAACAAAAAGCGGGTGTTATGGTTGGGACGGGCCCCGCGGCGGTCCTCCAGGTGCAATAGCGTCATGGGGTCACCCGAAGTGCCCCAACCGAGCCTGCGAAGGACCCCAACCGCCAGTCCGGCCACCACGCAGAACACCAGAACGAGCCCGGTGAGCATAAAAATGTTCAACAGCAGGTCGGCGACATTGTCCCGCGCGGTGGGGATCCGCTCGGCTTCCGTGACCACGCCGTTGTACCTGACGAGGGAAAGAAGCCGTCTCTGCGGCGTTGGGATCCTGGGGGGCGAGGATGACCGCCACCATCGGCCCGGCGCGCTTGGCCATGGCGCCGGGCAGGCTCTGGAACTGCTGCGCCTCTGGATGGCGATCTGCGGCGTGGGATAGGAGAAAATCGCCAACTGCATCCTGCCTGCCTGCGTATCGTATTGAGCGATCTCGACTTCCGCTCCGAGGCTGAACGCCGCCAGGGCCGGCTGGACTCCCTTTTCGAACCGGTCCAGGCCCGCCGGGCCGACCACGTACCGCTCCGAGTTCGGCTGTAGACCCTGGGCGGGCAGGTGGACCAGCGGCAGCGGGCTCTGGTCCAGGCCCGGGAGGTGCGCCAAAACGTCGCTTAAATCGTCCAAACGTGGCGGCTTCCACCCTTCCAGACGGAACAGGAAGTTGCCGAACACGAACAGCACGCCGTCGCGGGTTTCGGCGGCGGCATCGCCCAGCTTGGAGGGCTTGGAGCCAGCCGGGCGCTGCCACTCGAAAGCGCCGAAGGCGCCGGTTGGATCCTGGAACCGGAACGCGGCGCCCGTGAAGTGCTTCGCGCCGGCCGCGTAGTCGGCCTGCTCGGCTCAGGTCTCAGGCCGTACTCGTCCCAGAGCGGCCCGGTCAGCAATGGCTACCGGGGCGGCCGAGACCTTCTTGTAGTCGCCAATCTGGTCGGGCCAGACTCCCGCCTGGGCGCACGTGACGCCGAGGAGGGCCACAAGCAGGCACCTCATGAATTGGCCCCGCAGCACTTCTTGTACTTCCTGCCGCTGCCGCAGGGGCAGGGGTCGTTCCGGCCGATCTTGGCGCCGCGGACCACGGTGGCGCTGGTGGAACTCGCCTCTCCGCCGACGAACTGGAGAGCCGCCATCTCGCGATCCTTCTTGCGCTGGATGTTGCGGGTGAAATCGTCGATGGAGGATTGGGCCGCCTCACGCTGTTGCTGGCTGGCCGCAGCCAGGACCTGCTGGTGCTCCTCCTCGATTTCCGCTTCGGCCTGCTCTTCGTCGGTCAGGAACGCAGCCGGCGGTGGGCCCCCGCCTTCCACCGCTTGCAGGAAGAAGAGGTAGCGGATGGTCTCGTCCTCGATGCGGTCCATCATGTCCTGGAAAAGGACAAACGATTCCTTTTTGTACTCGACCAGCGGGTCCTTCTGGCCATAGCCGCGCAGGCCGATGCCCTCTTTGAGGTGGTCCATCGAGAGCAGGTTGTCCTTCCACTGCGTGTCGATGACATGGAGCATGATCAGGCGCTCCATCTCGCGCATGGCTTCCGCCCCGATGAGCTGCTCCTTCTCCTCGTACTTCCGCACCAGGCGTTCGAAGATGGCTTCTTCCACCTCGGCACGGGAGAGCGCCTGGATCTCGTTGGAACGGATTCGCACGCCGAACTGGCTGTTGATGTCGGTTTCGAGGCTTACCAGGTCCCAGGTGCTGGGGTGGGTTTTGGGGGGGCAGCGCAGGTCCAGAAAAGAGACCAGGATGCCGCGCACGATATCCAGGATTTTCTCGCGCTGATCGGCCTTTTCGAGCAGCTCGTGACGCCATCCGTAGATGGCCTCGCGCTGCTTGTTCATCACGTCGTCGTATTCGAGAAGGTGCTTTCGGGCGCCGAAGTTCTGGGCCTCGACCGCCTCCTGCGCCTTCTTGATGCGGCGCGTGATGAGCTTCGACTCGATGGGCACGTCCTCTTCCATGCCCAGCTTCAGCATCAGGTTCTGGATGCGCTCGCCGCCGAAGATCCGCAGCAGGTCGTCCTGGAGGGAAAGGTAGAAACGGGAGCTTCCGGGATCGCCCTGGCGGCCGGCGCGTCCGCGCAACTGGTTGTCGATGCGCCGGGATTCGTGCCGCTCGGTTCCGACGATATGCAGGCCGCCCGAGGCGACCACGACGTCGTGCTCGGCCTCCGTGGCCCGCTTGTGCACCGCGAAGATCTCGTCCCAGCGGGAGCGCTGTACGCGATAGAACTGCCCCAGGTGCTGGAAGCCGTAATAGTGCTGATCCCCAACCAGGCTGGCCTGCTCCCTCGAAAGCAGCTCGGCGATCTTCTCTTTGAGGCACTGCTCCTTGGTCATGAACTCGGGGTTGCCCCCGAGCAGAATATCGGTGCCGCGGCCGGCCATGTTGGTGGAGACCGTCACCTGGCTCTTGCGGCCGGCCTGGGCCACGATGAACGCCTCGCGCTCGTGGTTCTTGGCGTTGAGCACCTCGTGCCGCACGCCCATGCGCTTCAGGATGCCCGACAGCCGCTCCGACTTTTCGACCGAGATGGTGCCCACCAGCACCGGCTGACCCTTCTCGTTACAGGTCTTGATCTCTTTGGCCGCATTGCGGAACTTCTCGTCCTCGGTGCGGTAGACGACGTCGGAGTTCTCGATACGGATGAGCGACCGGTTGGTGGGAATGACCACCACGTCCAGCTTGTAGATCTTATCGAACTCGGCGGCTTCGGTCTCGGCGGTTCCCGTCATGCCGGCGAGCTTCTTGTACATGCGGAAATAGTTCTGGAAGGTGATGGTGGCCAGCGTCTGGTTCTCGCGCTGGATCTTCTGGCCTTCCTTGGCCTCGACCGCCTGGTGCAGGCCATCGCTCCATCGCCGCCCCGGCATCAGGCGCCCGGTGAACTCGTCGACGATGATGACCTCGCCTTCCTTGACCACGTAGTCCTTGTCGAGGTGGAAGAGCACGTGCGCTTTGAGCGCCTGCTCGACGTGGTGTTTCCACTCGATGGTCTCGAGGTCCCAGATGCTGGTGAGGCCGAGCAGCTTGGCAGCCTTGTCGAAGCCCTCGTCGGTAAGGGCCACCGAGCGGCTCTTCTCCTCGACGGTGTAGTCGCCGGTCAGGTACTTTTCGCCCGGCTCCTTGCCTTCGATCACCTCGCCCCGGATCAGCTTGGGGATGATCCGGTTGGCCTTCATGTACTTGTCGGTCGATTCCTCGCTGGGGCCGGAGATGATGAGCGGGGTGCGGGCCTCGTCGATCAGGATGGAGTCGACCTCGTCGACGATCGCGAAGTAGTGGCCGCGCTGGACGCATTGCTCCAGCGAGAACTTCATGTTGTCGCGCAGGTAGTCGAAGCCGAACTCGTTGTTGGTGCCGTAAGTGATGTCGCAGTTATAGGCTTCCTGGCGCTCGCGGTCGTCCAGATCGTGCACGATGACGCCGACCGACATGCCGAGGAACTTGTAGAGCTTGCCCATCCACTCCGAGTCGCGCTTGGCCAGGTAGTCGTTGACGGTGATGACGTGCGCGCCCTTGCCTTCGAGGGCGTTCAAGTAGACCGGCAGGGTGGCGACCAGCGTTTTTCCTTCACCGGTCTTCATTTCGGCGATCTTGCCGCGGTGCAGAACGATGCCGCCGATGAGCTGCACGTCGAAGTGGCGCATGTTCAGGGCGCGCCGGCCGGCCTCGCGGACGACGGCGAAGGCCTCGACCAGCAGGTCGTCGAGCGCGGCGCCCTGGGCCAGCCGTTCCTTGAACTCGACGGTCTTGCGGGCGAGTTCCTCGTCGGAGAGCTGCTGGACGGCGGGCTCGAGTTGGCTGATGGCCGCCACGAGCGGACGCATCGCCTTGACCTGCCGCTCGTTCCTGGTGCCGAAAACCTTCGCGAATATGGCGTCGAGCATAGTACGAGTTTCAATCTCATTCTATCAGGCGGCGGAAGAGGGGCCGGGGCGCGGGGGGCTTCGGCTCTCGCTGCGGAGCGCGGGCGGCGGAAGAGGGGCCGGTCGCGGACGGCGGGCTTGGGCTGACGCCGGGCGGAGCGGGAATGAAGTCTCGCGCGGGCGGAAGCCCGCCCTCCGCCCTCGGGCTGGCAAGCGTCTCACGGAGCGCGGAACTGTAGGACGGACGGAAGCAGCCGTCCGGGGTACTGCCACGCCAGGGTCGCCGCCAAGGGCGGGTCCGTTTGCTTGCGGAGTTCCAGCGAATGCCGTCCCGCGCTCTCGAAATTCCGGCCCGGAGCTGACGCGAGGGGACCGCTCGCCAGAGAATCGGCCCGAGTTTCTAAGAACCCCGCACACTATTGGCCTCCGCAGGCGGGGGCGTAAACTGCCTCAAACCGAACAAAAGGTCCGTACGACCTGTCGGGACCGCTGGCCACCGAGACGTATCCCTCGGGGCTGGCGGTGACCAACGCCAACTTCGACGGAGCGGGGCGCGTGCAGCAGGTGCAGGGGAACCTGGGAGTGAACTACGCCCCGGGCGCGAGCTGGGTTCCGCAGGGGATTGGCGTGCTCACGCTGGGCAACCTCGTGACGGAGACCTGGACCTACGGGAACGCGCAGAAGCACGATCGCTCCGGCACAACGGCCTCCTGAGTTTGGCACGACCCCTGAGGCCGGCAACAACGGGATCGAGGTCGGATTCGCGCTCGGCGACCGCGCCCTCGTCTGCAAGACGTTCCACGTCTGGGTCAAGTACGAGGGCCGCACCGTACTTTCAGGCACATTTTCCGATGGCTTTGAAATACCCGCTGCGGCGAAAACGTTGCAGAACAAGAGTGCTCTCGGCCTCGTGTTTCCGTGCGGGCGGCGCCGGCGGCATTTTGCGCAAGTCGGCGAGCGTGCGTTCCTACAGGGGTATTCGCTACCTGGCCAACCGCACCGGCGACGCGAAAGAGCTCAAGCCGCCGCGAACCGCCTTCCGCCTCCGCTGCGGCGAGTGCCGCGTGTTCTTCCGCCGGGCGGTTCGCCTCCCGTTCACTCGCCTCAGACCCGCCGTACCTTTATGCCGGCCTCACGGAACAGCACCTCCACCAGGCCGAAGTGCTGGTCGTAGTAATCGCTCGAGTACTCGGCCATGCGCGCGGCCGAGACGACCACCTCGCAGATGCCGGCCTGCACGATGGCGCGCGCGCAGTCCATGCAGGGCATGATCTCGACGTAGATGGTGCAGCCTTCGGTGGCGGTGCCGGCGCGGGCGGCGTTGCAGATGGCGTTGCGTTCGGCGTGCTCCATCCACAGGTACTTCGCCGGGCGCTCCAGCCGCTCGGGCACCGTGTCGCGGATCCCGCGCGGGAACGAGTTGTAGCCGGTCGACCGGATCTCGTGCGCCGGGCCAACGATGACGCAGCCGATCTGGGTGTTAGGGTCCTTGCTGCGCGAGGCGATGACCTTGCAGATGCTCAGGTAATACTCGTCCCAGCCGGGTACGGTGCGTGGTTCTGCCATGCAACCGATCTTCGCACACGCCTACAGGCCGCTGTCCAGCTCGAACAGCCGCTTGCCCGCCACCGTCGAACGGAAGCCGTAGACCGCCACCGCGAGAACCGCCAGCATCGGCAGCAGGGAACAGGCGATGTACCAGCAGGAAAAGTCCAGAGTGAGCGGCGTGTTCAGCAGGAAGTCCGCGGTGAAGATGCTGACCACGAGCGGCACGATTCCGTAACGCAGAAGCAGCACCACATAGACGGCGTACACCAGCGCGGTAATGGGGAGCATCCAGACCCCGCCAGACCCGAGAGCCCGGAGCAGCATGAAGATGGCGACGAAACTGGCGCCCGCCAGCCAGTCCCTGCGGAGAATCAGGCGCAGCAGGAAGATCAGCAGGAAGGTGGCGAACGCGAACATGACGCCGCCGGCCGCCTGGCCGAACAGGCTGCTCGCGACCTGGCGGATGCCGGAGAGACCGGCGCTACCGCTGGAACCGGGACTCTCGCCAAGGCGCTGGCCGATCAGCTCCGCCGCCTGCAGCAGGAGGACCCAGAACATTCCAAAAGCAACCCCGATCAGGATGTCGCCGCCGGCCAGGGGATCGCGCAGCTTGCCGCTCAGAATCCGGGTCCAGGAGACGATCGTTTGCGGCCAGCGCCGGCGCACCAGCGGCTCGAGCGCCAGGTACAGCATCCACACCAGGGCGGCGTTGAAGAGCGCCCGGCTCATGGCGCCCACGATCAGCCCCAATTCATCCTCGCTCGGGGCGTGGTACATCGCGAACAGGTACTGCAGCATGTACAGCACGAATATGAATCCGCCCAGGCGCATCGCGCCGCGAGCATCGCTGCGATTGAGTTTCGTGTTGCGGCGGGCGATCAGAGCGGACACCAGGAGAATGACGCACAGGATCGTCAGCACGATGATTTGCCGGGCGCGCTCGCCCGCTGTGGTCTCGTATTCGCGCATGCGCCAGGGGCGGGTCCAGGCTCCGATCATGTGGAAATAGACCGGCTTGCCGCGCCAGGATGCGGCCTCGACGCGCAGCGGGATCTTGGGCGCTTTGGGATAGGCGCCGGTCCAGGCGGCGCGGCTGTCGAACCCGACCTCCGGCAGCCACTGCGGGTCGGCGGCCTGGAACTTGCCCGGATCGAGTCCGGCCGCGGCGAACAGCGCGTTCCAGTCGGTGGGGGGTGGCGGGCCGGTGCTCTGGTCCACCTGCGGAGGCATGGCGGAGAGATAGAGCAGCCGGCCGTCGGTGTCGAGGAGCAGCAGGACCTCCCCGGAAACGTTGATGTGCAGGATGATCGGGCGAGACTTCCAGCTCATAGCCGGGATCGAAGTAGCGCGGGCTCTGGCGATACCAGAAATGCACCAGGTCCGGCTGGCCGTCGCCGACGTGGGACCAACGGGCCCGAGAAGGGTCGTGCTTCTGGACGTACTGCGAGTACTCGTAGGTGTAGTCGAAACCGCTCGCCACCCCAGGGGCGCGCCCGGTGTAGCCAAGCCGGTGGACGATCTCGCGCGCCTTGACATTGATCGCTTCCGCGGAGTTCTCGAAAGGGATCTTCGCGAACAGGCTCGCTTTTGAACCCAGCAGGCCGGCGGCGGCCAGAGCCACGATGACGCCGCCCAGCAGCGCCATGGCGACCCAGGGCCGCAGCCCTTCGCTGGCGCCCGATGCGGCGACCATGTCCGGCGAAGGCGTCTCTCCGGCGGCCAGCGCCGCGGCCAGCGGATCGCCTCCGGGTAGAGCGGCGGCCACCGCCAGCGCGGAGGCCGGCCGCTGGCGCGGGTCCGGGGCCAGGCAGCGCAGAATAACGCGCTCGATGGCGGGGTCGATCTCCTTGACCAGCGTGACCAGGCTGGGGGGCGCCGAGCCTTCCTCCAGCTTCCGCAGAGCCGTCCAGGGTCTCCGCTTCGAAAGCGCGCTTGCCGGCGAAGACCTCGTAGAGCACCAGCCCGAGCGCAGTAGATGTCGCTGGCGGCCGTGACCTCTTTGCCGGCGAGCTGTTCCGGCGCCATGTAGGCCGGGGTGCCGTGGCGGATCTCATGCTCTTGCATCTGGCCGCTCAGCGCCGCCAGCCCGAAGTCCGCGATCAGCACGTTGCCGCGGCCGTCGAGCATGACGTTGGACGGTTTCAGGTCGCGGTGCAGCACGCCCTTGTCGTGCGCGGCGGCAAGGCCGGCGCAGAGCTTGCGGGCGATTTCGAGAGCCTTGTCCGCGGGCAGCCGGCCGATGCGCCGCAGCAGGGAGCCCAGGTCCTCGCCGTCCACGTACTCCATCGAGAGGAAGTGCAGGCCGTCGATGTCCCCGATGTCGTAAACGCGGCAGACGTTGGGGTGGGACACCTGGCGCGCGATGCGGACCTCGTTGCGGAACCGCGCCAGCGCGCGCTCGTCCTCGGCGGCGGCCTCGGGCAAGAAACTTCAGCGCGACCGGCTGGCCGAGTTTCAGATCGGTGGCGCGGTAGACCTCGCCCATGCCGC
Source organism: Bryobacterales bacterium (assembly GCA_963710565.1). Classification (GTDB taxonomy): domain Bacteria; phylum Acidobacteriota; class Terriglobia; order Bryobacterales; family Bryobacteraceae; genus DASWZN01. Next base: position 483,598 of record CAVQAN010000008.1, read on the forward strand.
CCGCGCCCAGCAGCGCGATGATGCGGTAGCGTTCGAGCAGCAGCGTGCCGGGCGGGAAGCGGCCTTCATCGGCGCCGGTCGCAGGGCCGGACGCCGCGGCGGACGAGGGCGGCCGGGTGGGATCGGGAGCGCGGGCGGACCGGCTCGGCGATCGTCTCCGTCTGCGAACTGCTCGCGGGAGGGCCAAGCGGCGCGGCGCAGCTTCCGCAGAACCGGCTGGTGTCGGGGTTCTCTGTGGCGCAACTGGGGCAGCGTGCCATCGGTCGTAGTGTAGCAAGAGGTGAGGACGTGCGCCACCTACTATACTCGAAGCTTGAAGAGATGGACCCTGGCTCTCGCGGCGCTGCTTGCTGTGGCGATCGTCCGCCTGTGGCTCATGCCGCTGCCATCGAGCTTCTGGACCGATGAGGCGGGCACTGTCGTCGTGGTGCGCTACGGGGCCTCGCACCGGCTGGGCCGCTGTTTCGCCGCAGTTCGCCCAGTCGATCTACTACGCGCTGCCTCGGGCGGCTCGAGGCTCTGGGCGGCTTCTCGGAGGTGGTGTACCGGCTTCCCTCCGCGCTGGCGCTGGGGCTGGCCCTGCTTCTGATCGCCCGCCTGGCCGCCCGGCTGATCCACCCGGACGCGGCGTGGTTCGCGGCCTTCGTCTGCCTGGCCCTGCGCGGTTTCGACTTCCAGGCGGCCGATGCGCGCCCTTACGGCCTGGGCACCGCCATCATGGCGGCGGGCCTGTGGTTCCTGGTCCGGTGGCTCGATCGCGCTCGCTGGCGCGACGCGTTGTTGTTTGTGGTCTTTCGCGGCCCTGCTGTGGCCGGTCCACCCGCTTTATTGGCCCTTCTATCTGGTGTTCGCCGGGTATGCGGCGGTGCGCCTGGCCTCGAAGGACACCGGCGTCACCTGGCCTCGCGCCGTGGCGGTGTTCGCGCTCGTGGGGCTGGCGCTCGTGCCTGTGTTCCTCCAACTGCTGGCGCTCGCCAGCCGCGCCCGGATGCACGTTTTCTCGCCGCTGCCGGGTGCGCGGGAACTCTTCTATGCGCTCGAGCCTGGCCTGCTCGCCGAATGCTGGGCGGGGGCGTGGCTGCTCTCGCGGCTCTTCCGCTGGTCTCCCGACGCGCCGCCGCCCGCGCGCTCCTCGCTCGTGCTGATCGCCCTGTGGTGGCTGTGCCCTCCCTTGTGCCTCTTTGCGTTCTCCCACCTGACGGGCCTCAGCGTGTTCGTGCAGAGATACTTCTCGCTGGCGCTGCCCGGAGCGGCGTTGGCGGCCGCGGCCCTGGCCGCCCGATACATCCCCTCGAGAATGTGGAAGCCTCTGGCGGCTGGTTCTCGGTCTCGGCGTTCTGGCGCTGCTCGGAGATTGGCGTCATCCGTGGCCCGTGCACGCCAACGTGGACTGGCGCGGGGCCGCGCGCGCGATCAACCAGCGCAGCCTCGGGCCCGCGAACGCCCGTCATCTGCCCCAGCCCGTTCGTCGAGGCGCAGACTCCCTTGTGGCAGCCAGGCTTCCCGCTTCCTTCCATCCTCTACTCTCCTCTGGTCGCCTATCCGGTCACGCGGCCAGGTGGTTCCGTTTCCGTTTGCGGCATCTGCCGATGCGGAACGCTTCGCCGCCGCGCTGGCCCAAGTCGACGCTCCCCGCTTCCGGACGCTTCTTCGTGTACGGCCACCGGACCAACGCGTACTTCTGGGAGAATTGGTACCGGCGGCGGCCCGAGCTGGCCGGCTGGACCAGCCGCCGCCTGGGCCCGTTCGGCGAGGTTGTGGCCGTCGAGTTCGACCGGCCGGAGAGCAGATGACAACGGATCATCAGCCGCCGCCACCTTTTCGCCCTGCTGGGGCTGCTGGCCGGGGACGCGTGCCGCGCGCCGTCCCGCCTCGAGCTGCCGCGGCACCCGGCCGCCGACGCCTTGACTCCCCTTCCGCTGGGACACGTCCGGTTGGGCGGCTGCGCTCGGGAGGAAGCTCGACCTCTGCATTCGCAACCGCATCTTCGCGCAGGACCCAGCGAAACTGGTCGAGCCGTTTCGCCACCGCGCAGGAGCGGAGCTGCTGGCAGACCGAGTTCTGGGGCAAGTGGTTCCTCTCGGCCGCCGCCGCCTGCCAGTACACGGGCGAGCGAGGAATGGCGCGACGCGCCTGGGCCAGTCCGTCCATGAGCTGCTCGCCACGCAGAGCCCCGACGGCTACATCGGCAACTACGCCCGCGGCAGCCATCTGGAAGGCTGGGACGTCTGGGGCCGCAAGTACACGCTGCTGGGCCTGCTGGCCTGGTACGACCTGACGGCCGATGCGGCCGCCCTGCGCGGCGCGCAGCGCCTGGCCGATCATCTGCTGCGGGAGGTCGGTCCCGGCGCCGCCGACATCGTCACGCTGGGCCTTTACCGCGGGATGGCCGCAAGTTCGGTGCTCGAGCCGATGGTGCGGCTTTACCGGCGCACGCACGACGAGCGTTATCTGCGGTTCGCCGAGTACATTCTGGATCGCTGGTCTTCGGCCAAGGGACCGCAGTTGATCGAGAAGGCGGGCGTGCCGGTGGCGGAGCGCTTCCCTGCCCCGAAGAAATGGTGGTCGTGGGAAAACGGGCAGAAGGCGTACGAGATGATGTCCTGCTACGCCGGTCTGGTCGAGTTGTACCGCGAGACGGGCTGGTTGTCGGCCCTGAGTGCCGCCGTACGGACGTTCGAGAGCATTCGCGACACGGAGATCAACGTGGCCGGCTCCGGATCCGCGGCCGAATGCTGGTACGGAGGCCAGGCGCGCCAGACCGAAGTTCTGCCCGCGTTTCATGGAAACCTGCGTGGGCGTGAGCTGGATGCAGCTCTGCTGGCAACTGTTGCGCGTGACGGGCGAGCCGCGCTTCGCGGATGAGATCGAGCGGACCGCCTACAACGCGCTGGCCGGCGCCATGACACCCGACGGATCGTCGTTCGCTCAGTACAGTTCGCTGGAGGGAGTCCGCAAGCTGGGAGAACGGCACTGCGGCATGGATCTGAACTGCTGCGTGGCGAACGGTCCGCGGGGCATGATGCTGCTTCCCGAAGTCGCGGTCATGAGGGGCGCGGAAGGCCCCGTGGTGAGCCTGTATTGCGAGGGCGCGTGGAAGTTGCCGCAGTGCCGGCTGGAGATGAAAACGGACTACCCGGCCTCCGGCGCGATTGACATCCGGATCGAGCCGGCGCAGCCGGAGCCCTTCGCGCTGCGCCTGCGCGTGCCGCAGTGGAGCGAAGCGGCCTCGATCCGCGTGAACGGCGTTCCCGCCGGCGGCGCAAGCGCCGGGAAGTGGGTCGTCATGCGGAGGCTTTGGAAGGCGGGGGACCGCGTCCGCCTGAGCCTGGATCTTCGTCCCAGGGTTCTCGCCGCAGGCGATGGCGCCCGGCGGTACGCGGCCGTGGTCCGCGGTCCGGTGGCGCTGGCGCGGGACCTCAGACTGGACACCGGCAGCGACGCGCCGGTGTCCCTTGGCGCGGGCGATCTGGCGCCGGTCCCGCCGCCGGCCGGCATCGAGATGGCCTTCGCGGCTGGCGGCGGTAAGGTGGTCTTGTGCGACTACGCATCGGCGGGCAACACCTGGGACGCGCGCTCGCAGTACCGGGTCTGGATGCCGGAAGGGTAGGAGGGAAACGATGCGCGTAATTGCGGACTTGTGCGTGATTCCAATCGGTGTCGGCGTGTCGGTCTCCAAAGAAATCGCCGCCTGCGAGGGTGTGCTGGCCGAGGCTGGTCTGAAGACCAGACTCCACGCCTACGGCACCAACATCGAGGGCGAATGGGACGAGGTGTTCGCCGCCATCAAGCGCTGCCACGAGGTGGTGCATGCGATGGGTGCGCCGCGGATCTCATCGACTCTTCGGTTTGGAACCCGAATCGACCGGCCGCAGAGCATGGACGACAAGGTGCGGAGCGTGGAAGAGAAACTGGCCGCCCGGGCGATCGAGTCCGCTCAGAATCCTGCGCCGTAACCGAGTATTTCACGGGGCCTCTGCGCGGCCCACCACCAACGCATGTTCCAGAGATCGGCGTCAGGCAGGCCCTGCTCCGGGGTACCGCCGGCAACTTGGATCGGCGCGACCTGCCCTTCGGCAAGCTCGGCCGCATGGTCGAGGCAAGCCACGATGTCTCCACCCTCAGCCGCCAGCGATCAGCCTTCAGCCATCGGCCGGGGTACGCTGGACTCGGACGCATTATGCCGTTCGATCGCATTTCGATCCGCAACCTGTCACGGGCAAGCGTGCGGATCGCCCTACACCAGACCGTGCGCAAAGGACCGCGTCAAAAGCCGAGCCGCGCGACCTTCACCTGCGGGCCCCCGTTCTCTTCCCCGGTCCAGACGGCGGTTATGCCGTGGTTTCCACCTGCAAGCCATCGGGGCAAACGCGAATGGCGTGGCGAAGGACCGAGCGAAACCGCCTGCGACAGGGCCCCCGCCGCCGTGACGTACCTCGCCCAGGTCTGACCTTTCTCAAGCCAGCCGACGACTGCCGCCGCACCTGCGGGCAGGAGAGTCAGAGTGACTTGCCCTTCCGCTCTTCCGGAGTCGACGCGAATGGCCCGGCCGAAGGTGTCACCCGAGTCGGAAGAGAACGCAACCTGCACGCGAGGATCGTCGTTAGCTCGCGTCCACCACGCGACGGCGACTTCGCTCGCGCTGGCATCGACAGACGGGCCATTGTCCGGACAGGCGTTGATCACCCAATTGTCCGCATGAACCAGGTGAGGCCGTGTCCACCCGTTCGCTTCCAGGCGGGTGATGTAGATATCCCGCACAGTGGCGCGGTCCGTGCGCACTTCCGACGGCGTTGTCCCAGGCGGATCCATGCGCCCACGATAAACGGCCACCGGTCCCTTCTCCGTCACCGCCGCGCTCGTGGGACAACATTCGCACGTGACCGGATCGACGAACACCTGGCGCGCGACCTGGCCTTTCGCATTCAGCGCGGCGTAGCGCAGGCCGATCGAACCTGTTTCCATACCGCTTCGAAGCGCGGCGTGACGGACCTTGGAGCGTTGATCGGCGTCGAGCCACATCAATCCGATGCCGTTGGCCGAAGGAAACCAGGAAAGAAAGCTGTGCTGGCCTGCGAGCGCTTCGCCGTACGGTTTCAGCGGAGGGCTCCACGTTCTCCCTTCGTCCGCCGTCGTGGCCGTCTGAATCGTGGTCGCATACGGGTCGCCGTCTCGCGCGTCTTTCAGTTCCCAATAGGCCAGCAGATCGCCGCCCGGCAAAGTGGCGACGGCGGGCAGGTCGGCCGTGAACATGCTCAAATTCGCGCCGCCGGCGATCTCGCGCACGTCAGACCACTGATCGCCGGTACGAATCGCCATCTCGAACGCGTAGCCACCCCCTGCGAGCGGTCTTTGCCAACTGAGCAGGATCCTCCCGCGGGAGAGGGCGGTGACCTGAGGAACCAGGCTTAGGCCGGAAACCGGAGAAGGCTCGTCCCGCACGTTGATGGCTGGGGCCACGCCACCGCAGCCGCAAAAACCGGCGGTCATTGCCAAAACCGCGGCGAGCGCTGGTTTGCGATGGCGCGCGCTCATCGCCAGGTCCATCGCAGTCCGGCGAGAGCGGTTAGCGGCGCACCCGGCCGGACCTGGTCGGCCCCATTGCTGCTGGCCAGATAATAGGTTCGGTCCAGCGCGTTCTGTATGTTCAAGCTCAATCGGATCTTCTGCCGCTCGGCGATTTCGAAATCGTAGTATGCTCCCACATCGAGGCGCGCATAACCGGGCAGCAGGGCCGTGTTGTAGAAGTTATCCTGCCGGGCGGCGGTTGCGACGACGCCCGCACTGAGGCCAACATGCCGAAACGGCCCTCCCGGCGCCTGATAAGTAGTCCAAACGGCCCCGCTGTGCCGCGGCGCATTGGGCAGAACGGCCCCGACCGGGTATTCCGTCGATCTTGTCACTTGCGCCTGAATGAACGCGTACGACGTCAGGAGGTTCAACCCGCGAACGGGGCTGCCGCGGAACTCCACTTCGGCGCCCTTACTTCTTTCCTGCCCGTTCTGGACGGAGAAGATCGAATTGTTCGGGTCGGGAGCAACTACGTTGTTCTTTTGTATGTCGAAAAGCGCAAGCGTTCCGGTCACTCTTCCCGATCCGGGGGTCAGCTTGATGCCGGCCTCCCATTGCCGGTCGTGCTCGGGAGCAAAGTGCGTCCCCGCCGCGCTGACCGCCGTGGGGTAGGCGGGAATGAACGACCGCACGTAGCTCCCGTAGACCGAAATCCAGCTCTTTGGCTCATAAACCAGACCCGCCCTGGGACTGATGGGGACGTCAGTCAGGCGCTCGTGCGTGTTGCTGGATTGGGTGATGGAATCCTGAAAGTAGCGCTCGGCGCGAAACCCGGCGATCGCCTTCCAATGACGTCCTATGTCGATCTGATCCTGAGCGTATCCCGACTGATTGCGGTACAGCGACTGATAGTCGAGAGAGAAGTAGGGGTTCTTCAGCGCGGAGACCGCATCCGCCACGGTGAAGTCGGAGCCGATCACCGGGTTGAGCACGCTGACATTCGGCGCATAACCCGCGGGCCCCTCCGCAGACTGAGTTACCCAGCCCGCTTCAAAACCAATCGCAACATGGTGTGTGATGGCGCCCGTGTTAATGACTCCCAGAAGCGTTGTCTGCGAGTACCTGTATAGCGCCGGAAAGTAGAACGCGTCCGACAGGCGGGTAAGTTGGGTAGGATCCGCGTCCGGTCCGGTTGTGTAGACCTCGAGATAGCGGGCATTGCTGCGGGAGACCTGGAAGCCGTTGTAAAGTGTCCATCGTGGATTGAAGGCGTGGCTGAAGCGGTATCCGGCGAGACGATCCCGGTCCGCTTCGTTGTTCCAGGGTTCCGTATAGTTGGTCGAAACGGGAACCGGAGCCGGGCGATCGCCCAGCAGCACCGTTCCATAATCGGATACCCGATTCACGTTCAGGAACTCTCCCGAAACGGCGAGGCTGGTGGAAGCGTTCGGCCTCCACAGAAAATACGGGGCCATGAAGTACTTCTCCGAAGCGACATACCTCCGGAAGCTCTCAGCGTTCTCATACACGCCCTCAATGCGGTAGTAGAGGGTTTTGCCTCCGTTCAGCGGTCCGGAAACGTCGAACTCCGGCCGAAGGAATCGCTCGTTTCCCCCGGTCATGGACAGCGAGATCAGCGGCGTCTCGGTCGGCTTCTTGGTGATCACATTGACGATGCCCCCGGCCTCGGCGGTTCCATACAAGGCTGAGGCAGGCCCCTTGAGCACTTCGACTTCCTCCATGTCGGCAGTGTCGGAGAGCATCAGGCCGTAGAACTTGAAGCCATCGCGAAGGTAGTTATTGTTGAAGTCCAGGTTGAAGCCGCGCATTGCGACCTCGTTGCCGAGACCGCCAGCGATCGCGGTGTAGGCTCTCTCCACGCCGGCCAGATAGGTCAGCGAGTCGGCATACTGGAAGACTTGTTGTTCGTCGAGCAGTTCCCGGTTCACCACCTGCACGGACTGAGGGAGGTCCATGATCGAGGTGTTTGTCAGGCTGCCCGCGCTCGAGGTCGGCACGATAATTCCCTCCTCATCGGCGTGCACGGTCACCGTCGATTGCAGCGGGGCCACTTGCAGGGTGAAGGTCAGCTCGGGGCTCGTCTCGCGGGCCGCATCGACCGACTTTGCCAGGTTTTGGAATCCGTTGGCTGAGGCGACCGCGCTGTAGTGTCCCGGCAAGACGCCAGTGAAGGCGAAGTGGCCGGTCGCATCCGTGGTGGCTTGAGCCGTGTTGGACGATCCGTCCGTGGTCAAAGCGACGACGGCTGCCGCGATCGGCCGGCCCTGCGGGTCCATGACTGTTCCCGACAGAGACGCCGGACCGGTGGTTGATTGCGCGCTTATGACCTGGATTGCGGTCAGATTGAGAATCAAGAGCAGATGTGTTTTCAAGAGATCCCCCCCTGTTGTAACTCCAGGATAGGAGACAATGTACCGATTTGAAATGCGACAAGATGTCGCACCGGCTCTTGAACAGGTATCTCGCTGGCCGGTTCCTAATTAGTGGGTCATGCTTGTGGCGCACGCTTGAGCCCGCCGCGTCCCGGCTCATCGGGACGCCGGGTGCCCGCAGGCAAGGGGCTCTCGTGGCCAACTGCGAACTGCGCGATGAGGGCAACTCTGTGGCCCGGTCCGGGCATTTTCCCTTCGCCAATACGCGGACCTGAACGGCTGCAGTGTTGAGACTGAGGAGCCCTTATTGAGGTCGCGGAAACTCGGGACGAATCCACCATCATCGACCGCCACGGAGTCCTTCTCGTTGGAGATCCAGATGAGATACCGCTCCTTCTGGTGCAGCCGATACAGCAAAGGGAAATACTTCACGCCTTCAGCTCAGCACGGTCGAGGCAAGCCGCGAGGTCCTCTCGGCTCAACGAGGGGTATTCGGAGAGGAGGTCCTCGACCGAGTCGCCGTTGGCCAGCATGCGCACGATCTGGTGCACCGCAATCCGCGTGCCCTTCACGCACGCCTGACCGTGACAGATCTTCGGATCAATCGAAATGCGCTCGAACGGCTAGCGCCTCCGGGTCCAGTGTACCGCCCCCCGCGCTATACTAACCCCCGGTACGGTCCCATGAACATCGGAGTCCTGCGCGAAAAAGACCCCCACGACCGCCGGGTGGCGCTCACCCCGCCCGTCGTCCGCCAGCTCGTCGAAAGGGGCAACGTCGTCTGGGTCGAGCAGGGCGCCGCCGAAGGCGCCATGTTCCGCGACGACGAGTTCATCCGCGCCGGCGCGAGCATCTGCTATTCACCGCCCGATGTCATCGCCCGCTCGGACCTGATCGCCCGCATCTCCGTCCCCACCACCCAGGAACTGGATCTCTGCCGGCCCGGGACCGCCATCATGGCCTTCTACCACATGGCCGTCGCCGGAAAGGCGGTCTTCGAGCGCCTGCTCGAACGCCAGATCACCGCCATCGGATGCGAGATCATCGAGACCCCCGACGGACGCCACCCCGTGCTCGCCGCGGCCAGCGAGCTGTGCGGCCGCACCGCCATTCCCCTGGCGGCGCACCTGCTGCGATCGAGCTCGGGCGGCCGTGGCATCCTGCTCGGCGGCACGCCCGGGATTCCTCCCGCGCACGTGGTGATTCTGGGCGCCGGCGTCGTGGGCGCCCGCGCCGCCCGCGCCGCCACCGCCTCCGGCGCGCGCGTCACCGTCCTCGACACCGATGCCGAGAAGCTGAGCGACCTGGTCGATCACGTCCCCAACGTTTCCACCGCGCTCGCCGATCCCGATTCGATCGGAGGCGCGGTCTGCTCCGCCGACGTCGTCATCGGCGCCATTCTGGTCCCCGGCCTGCGCACGCCGCACATCGTCACCAAGAAGATGGTCGAAGCCATGCGCCGCGGCTCCGTCATCATCGATGTCTCGATCGACCAGGGCGGGTGCGTCGAAACCAGCCGTCCCACCACCATCGCCGAGCCCTCCTTCGTCTACCACGGCGTCGTCCACTACTGCGTTCCCAACCTGACCGCCGACATCGGCCGCAGCGCCTCGATCGCCCTCGCGCACGCCGTCATGCCCTACCTGATCCGCCTCGGCGAGTTGGGCATCGAAGACGCTTTCCGCCAGTGCCCGCAGCTTGCGCGCGGCGTCTACACCTACCACGGCCAGTGCGTCCACCAGCGGCTCGCCGTAGCGTGGAAGGCGGCGTACCGGTCGCTGGCCGAGATTCTGTCCGAAGGGGCGTGAGCCATGTACTGGATCGAGAGCTACCGTTCCAAGATCCGCACCGCCGCCGAGGCCCTCGAAGCCGTCAAGTCCGGGGACCGCATCCTGGTTCACCAGGGATGTTCCGAGCCGGAGGTCCTTCTCGCCGCCCTGCTCGCCCGCTCTTCCGAGCTTCACGACGTCGAGCTTTTCCACATGGCCACCATGGGCACGGCCGATTACACCCTGCCCCAGTACGAAGGCATTTTCCGCCACAGCGCCATGTTCATCGGCGCCAACGTCCGGCGCGCCGTGCAGGAGGGCCGCGCCGATTACATCCCCATTTTCCTCCACGAAATCGAGAACCTGTTCCGCACCGGCGTCATCCCTATCGATGTCGCCTTGATCCAGTGCACCCCGCCCGACGACTACGGCTACATGAGCCTCGGCACCGGCGTGGACGTCACCCTCACCGGCGCCAATTGCGCCCGCCACCTCATCGTCGAGGTCAACGATCAGGTGCCCCGCACGCTAGGCGATTCTTTCATCCACGTGAGCAAGGCGCACGCCATTGTCGAGGCCTCGCACCCGCTGGCCGAATACAAGAAGTGCCAGATCACGCCCATGCATCACGCCATCGCGGCCCACGTGGCCAGGCTCATTCCCGATGGCGCGACGCTCCAGACCGGCATCGGCGGGATTCCCGAAGCGGTGCTGCTCGCCCTGCGCGACCACAAGGACCTGGGCGTTCACAGCGAGATGATCTCCGACGAGCTGATCGAGCTGATCGAGCTCGGCGTGGTCAACAACGAGCGCAAGACCATTCACCCGCACAAGGTGATCGCGGCCTTCGTCCTGGGCACCCGCAGGCTTTTCGATTTCATCCACAACAATCCCATCTTCGAGTTCCACCCCACCGCCTACGCCAACGACCCGTTCATCATCTCGCAGAACGACCGCATGGTGGCCATCAACTCGGCCCTCGAGGTGGATCTCACCGGCCAGGTCTGCGCCGATTCGGTCGGCCACCTGCCCTACAGCGGCATCGGAGGCCAGGTGGATTTCATTCGCGGCGCCGCGCGCTCGAAAGGCGGCGTGCCCATCATCGCCCTCCCCGCCAGCGCCAAAAACGGAACCCTTTCCCGCATCGTGCCCACGCTCAAGCCCGGGGCCGGCGTCGTCACATCGCGCGGAGACGTGCATTACGTGGTTACCGAATTCGGCGTCGCTTACCTTCACGGCAAGAACCTCCGCCAGCGCGCCGAAGCCCTGATCGCCATCGCCGGCCCGAGGTTCCGCGACGAACTGCTGGAAGCGGCCCGCGCTCTGGGCTATCTGGAAAAGGCCGTCCGGTAGCCACGCGTTCGTCGCGCGTTGCCCGTCCCCCGGCGGCCGTTCGGACGCCTGAGATCCTCACGGAGGGGGCGATCCGCCCTGCTCCCCGAGGCCTGCTCACCCGCGCGCCCCGAACCCCCCGCTTCGTGCCCGCTTGACCCCGCCCGTTCGAATGGAATAAAGTTGTCGGGTAATCTAAAGCCTCTTGCCGGGTGGGACGGCCCTCGGCTGCCCGCGAGAGTGGAATTATGCCCGACAACGTCACATCTTCGCCCGCCGCGCTCTCCAGCACTCCCGCCCGGCACGAAGGCAGCCCCTGCCCGAGATGTGGGGCGTTGAAAGCTCACCACACGCACCGGAAAGGCAACACCGAATACCTGCTCGCTTTCCTGGGCGGCCGCATCCGCCGCTGTCATGCCTGCAATCTGCGCTTCGCGCGCCTCTTCGACTCCGTGGTGTACATCGAGGACGCCCGCCGCGTTGTCCGCGCCGCCGCGCTCAGCCTGCTGATGCTCGTGGGCGCCGCCCTGTTTACTCTGCTGCTGCTGTGGTTAATGAAAGGCCAGACCGCTCCCACCGCGCCCGAATGCCGGCTCGAATCCCCTGCCGTGTCGTCTTCCTTCGCCGCCTGAGGGCCGGCTCCGCCCCCGGCGCGCGATCCCCCGCCCGCGATCTTCCGCGCAGAGGAGCGCATGAGGACCGCCTCGACCACAAGGAGCAGGCCCAGCGCAAACGCCACCCCCCTAGACGCTCACCACGGGGCACGGGCTCTGGCGGATGATCGCGTAGGCGTTCGTCCGCAGCCGGCCGAACAGGCCCGCCGCCGAACCGCGACCGATCACCAGCAGGTCCGCCTGCCGCCCGGCGGCCACCCGGCAGATCACTTGCGGGGGATCGCCGCCCTCGACCACCGTTTCGGCCTCGGCTCGCATGTCCTGCTGAAGCCGGGCCAGTTCCTGGCGCGCGGCTCCGGACAGCTCTCCGGCCAGCCCGGTGTCGAAGTAGTCGCCGGGCCGCGCCTCGATCGACGGAATCGCGTGCGCCAGCAGCAGCCGGGCGCCGAACTCCGCCGCCATCTGCGCCGCCCAGCACAGCGTCTTGCGGCTCTGCGGCCCCAGGTCCAGCGCGCACAAAATCGTGCGCAGGGCGATCGCGGCAAACCCGGCGCCCCCTCCAGGTGCACGCCCGTCAGCACGGGGCAGTCCGCGTCATGCAGCACCTTGGCGGTCACCGATCCCAGGATGAAGCGCCGGAAGGGGCCGTACCCGTGCGTCGGCATGGCGATCAGCCCCACTTGCTGCTCGTGAGCGTACTCCACGATGCGCCGCGCCGGATCGCCTTCGAGCAGGACCCGGCTCACGCGCGCGCCGGCGAGCTCCGATTCGAGAAACGCCTCGAGTTGCTGCCGCGCCAGCGCGGCGCGGCTGCGCATCACTTCGTTGGCTACGCTGCCCGCGAACTCCAACTCGCCGAAGTCGTAGCGCAGCGGCTCGACCACGTGGAGCAGCCCGATCTCAGCCTGGAAATGGGCTGCCAGGGACTCAGCATAGCGCGCAGCGCCGAGACAGCGCTCGGAGAAATCCACCGGCAGCAGGATCTTCGACAGCGGAACCATGGCTTACCTCCGCTGTGGCCAGTGTACAGCAAGAAGGCGCCGGGCGCGCGCCGCCCGCGGGCGTCAATGGACGGCCCGGGCGCGAGGCGCCAATCCCGCGGCGGGCGACGGGCGGGGGCAGTCGCGCTAGACTGGTTCGTATTCGACGCACGAGACAACGAGGCCGCCCCAAGACCGCCGTCCGGCCCGGCTGGGCGCGGCAACATCTGGGGCTGCTGCTCGTCGCCGCGGCCCTCGCGCTCGGCTCCTTGCGGATCGTCTCCACCTACACCGTCTTTAACCACACCGTGGACGAGCCGGCGCACATCGCCTGCGGGATGGAGTGGCTCGAGCGCGGAAGCCTACCGCATGGAGGACCAGCACCCGCCGCTCGCCCGCGTGCTGGCGGCCCTGGGCCCGTACCTGAGCGGGATCCGGCTCCAAGGCGTCTGGGACAAGGACCCGACACAGAGCGGGATGTACTCCGAAGGCCAGTACATCTACTGGGCCGGCGATCGCTACAATCGCACGCTGGTTCTCTCGCGGCTCGGCATCCTGCCCTTCTTTTGGCTCGCCTGCCTGGCGGTCTATTTCTGGGCGCGCAGGTTCTTAGGGACTCCCACCGGCGTGGTGTCCGTATGGATCTTCTCCTTTGTTCCGGCGGTGCTCGCGCACGCCGGCCTGGGCACTACGGACATGGCGCTCACCGCCTGCCTGGGTGCGGCGTTCGTGACGATGCTGGCGTGGTCGGAGCACCCCACCCTGCGGCTGAGCGCACTGTTCGGCCTGGCGGTCGGATTGGCGGTCCTCTCGAAGTTCTCGACCCTGGCGTTCTTCCCGGCAGCGGCCGCATCCGCACTGCTCGCGTTTCTGGTGGGTGGACGCCCGGGATTCCGCCGCCTGTTCGGACATGCCGGACGCCTGGCGCTTCCCCTCGCGGCCGCCGCCCTCGTCGCGCTCCTGGCGATCTGGGCGGGTTACCGCTTCCACTTCGGCCCGTCGCCGTGGGCCGGAATGGCCCTGCCGGCCCCGGAGCTCTACAGCGGCATCCGCAGTGTCATCGAACACAACCGGACCGGCCATCTCGCATACCTTCTGGGCCAGCACCGCGTCTTCGGCTGGTGGTACTTCTTTCCCGTGGTGCTGGCAGTGAAGACGCCGCTGCCGTTCCTGGCGCTGGCGGCTTTCGGGGCAGCCATCTCGCTGGCACGTTGGAGGGAAAAGAGCGGCGCGTACCTGGTCCCGCTGGGATTCGCCGCGGCCATCCTGGGCGTGGGCATGGCCGGCCACATCAACGTCGGCCTGCGCCACATCCTGCCGATCTACATGGGCCTGTCGATCCTGGCGGCAGCCGGCGCCGTGCGCCTGTACGAGATCGGGCGCGCACGAGCCGACTGGTCCAAAGCCGCACCGGCGATCTTGCTGGGCTGGTTCGCGCTGACCTCGCTGGCCGCCCACCCCGATTACCTCGCCTACTTCAACGCCATGGCCGGAAGCGAGCCCGAGCGCATCGTGGCCGATTCCGACCTCGACTGGGGCCAGGACATGACGCGCCTCGCGACCCGGCTGCGAGAGCGCGGCGCCGCGAGCGTCACTTTCCAGCCTCTGGTCTTCGATTTCTATGACCGGCGCGGCCTGCCGCCCATCGATTTCGGCTCTCCGCTCGCTCCTTCACCCGGCTGGAATGCCGTGAGCATCACCATGTGGAAAGTCATGCGCATGGGGACAAGCCCGCCCTTGAGGCCGTGGCCCGACCTCACTTCCAGAAGCCGGTCGAACGGGTGGGGAAAGGAGTGCTGTTGTACTACTTCCCGCCGGGGCCGTGATCCAGCGGGGCGCTCACGGCGCGACAGGTTTCGTTTCCGGGCCCGCCGGTGACACCGTGCCCGGACGTGACGCGGCGGGCGCGGCGGAACCGGACCCGGCCGCCTGCGGCGTCGCCTGGGCGGTGGAAGTCGTCGCAGCCGGCGCCTTCCTCCGCAGTTCGATCGCGTTGGCCGTGCCCACCTCGATCGTTCGCAAGCTGTCTTCGTTTACATCTTGCGAGCGCACGATATGCGGGGTGATCGCAAAGACGATATTCCGTGCGTTGTCCGTTGTCCTGACCAAACAAGTACTTCAAGAGGGGAACCCGGCTGATCCAGGGATAGCCACTCAAAGACTGCGTCTCCGATTGCTCCAGAATGCCGCCCAGCAGGTTCACTTCGCCATCGGCCAGCCGGGTTTCATGCTCGATCCGCCGCTGGCCGATAATCGGCTGACTGATTCCGCCGATGTTTCCTTCCCGGTGACAGAGGATATCTCCAATGACATTTTCAGTGTTACTTCGCGGTCGCTGGATATGCGGCGTGATATCGATATTGACACCCACATCCAGATACTGGAATTGAGTGTTGCACTCCGCCGCGCCGACGATACCCGTGAACGAGCCGGAGGCAATCGGGACGCGGTCGCCGATGCTGAGCATAGCCTTTTCGTCGTTCAACACGCGGATCTCTGGGTTTTGCAGAACCTTGCTGTTGCTATCGCTGGCCAGGGCGTGAAGGACCTCCGCTCGGAATGCTACCGCGAAAGCGCCACACCGAAATCCACATCACATGTTCCGCCGCCGCTGGTGGCGCCGGTTCCGCCGGTGGAGCCACGGAGGAATAGACCCACGCCGGCGGAGGTGGGCACGCTGGTCCCCAGAGTGCGAAGGCGGTCGCGGCTCACCTCCATCACGGCGATATCGATGATTACCTCGGCCTTGGGCTTATCGAAATCGGCCAGCAGTTTCTCAGCCAGGACCATCTGGTCCGGGGTGCCCCTCACGATGAGGGCATCCTGCGCCTGCAGCAACTGCACGCGGCTGACGTCGAGGATCTGGCG
>CAVQAN010000009.1:0-1591142 GCA_963710565.1 Bryobacterales bacterium
CGATTCGCCCCTATCCGGTGAAGTACGTCGGGCAGTGGATCATGAAGGACGGCTCGGCAGTTACGGTCCGGCCTATCCGGCCGGAGGACGAGCCGCAGGTGGCGAAGTTCCACGAGACGCTTTCGGACCGCTCGGTGTACCAGCGCTACTTGCACATGCTGAAGCTCAGCCAGCGCGTGGCCCACGAGCGGCTGACGCGCATCTGCTTCATCGACTACGACCGCGAGATGGCGCTGGTGGCCGAGGCCAAGGACGCCTCGGGCGAGCCTCGCATTATCGCGGTGGGGCGCCTCAAGCGAACCCACGGCGCGAACGAAGCCGAGTTCGCGCTGATCATCAGCGACGAATTCCAGGGCCGCGGTCTGGGGGCGGAGCTGTTGCGCCGCCTTCTCGAAGTGGCCAAGGACGAGAAGATGAACCGGGTGACAGCCGACATTCTTCCGGACAACTTCGTCATGCAGCGCATCTGCGAGAAGGCAGGCTTCGAGCTGAAGCGCTCCGCGGACGACCCGGTGGTGAAAGCCGCGCTGGAGCTGGCGGTACCGGTGTAAAGGCACCTGCTGTAGGGCAGGCCGTCTGGCCTGCCCCGCCCTAGGAGGTTTCGACGATGACCGGCAAGACGATCAAGGTCGACATGCTGACCCGCGTGGAAGGCGAAGGCAGCGCTCCAGATCAAGTTCCGGGGCGAGCGGGTCGAAGACGTGAAGCTGACTATCTTCGAGCCGCCGCGGATGTTTGAGGCCTTCTTGCGCGGCCGGCACGCGTTCGAAGCCCCGGACATCACCGCGCGCATCTGCGGTATCTGTCCGATCGCCTATCAGATGAGCGCCGTGCACGCTATCGAGAAGGCCCTGGGCGTGAAGATCGACCCGGCGGTACGCGAGTTGCGCCGGCTCTTTTATTGCGGCGAGTGGATCGAGAGCCACGCGCTGCACATCTACATGCTGCACGCGCCGGATTTTCTGGGTTACGCCGACGCCATCGAGATGGCGCGCGACCACCAGGAGAAGGTCGAGAAGGCCCTGCGGCTCAAGAAAATCGGCAACCACTTGATGACCGTTCTGGGCGGGCGCGAGATCCACCCCATTTCGGTGTGCGTGGGCGGGTTCTACAGGGTGCCCCCGCGCAGCGAGCTGCGGGAGCTGGTGGACGATTTGAAGTGGGCCCGCGACGCCTCCCTCGAGACGGTCAAGCTCGTGGCCGGGTTCCCTTTCCCGGAGTTCGAGCAGGACTACGAATTCGTGGCGCTCTCGCACCGGGACGAGTATCCCCTCAACAAGGGCCGCCTCGTTTCGAACAAAGGCCTCGACATCGAGGCGAGCGAGTATGAGGAGCATTTCTTCGAGCAGCACGTGAAGCATTCCAATGCGCTGCAATCGCAGTTGCGCAAGCGCGGCTCCTACCTGGTGGGACCCATGGCGCGCTTCAATCTCAATTACGACAAGCTGCCCGAGAGCGCGCGCCAGGCGGCGGCCGAGGCCGGCCTCAAAGTGCCCTGCCTGAACCCCTTCAAGAGCATCATCGTGCGCGCGGTGGAGCTGGTGTTTGCGTGCGAGGAAGCGCTGCGGATCATCGCCGAGTACGAGCCACCGGAAGCGCCGCGGGCGAAGGTGAGGATGCGGGCGGGGACCGGGCAGGCCATTACCGAGGCCCCGCGCGGCATCCTCTACCACCGCTACCAGATCGACGGCGAGGGCAGGATTCTGGCGGCGAAGATCGTGCCGCCGACGTCCCAAAACCAGAAGAGGATTGAAGACGACCTGTGGCAGTTCGTCCCGCAGCTCTCCGGGAAGCCGCAAGAGGAGATCACGCTGCGGTGCGAGCAGGCCGTCCGCAACTATGACCCCTGCATCTCCTGCGCCACGCACTTCCTGCGGCTGGAAATGACGCAGGAGTAGCGGGTGCGGGTTCTCGTAATCGGCTGCGGCAATCCGGACCGCGGGGATGACGCGGCAGGCATCCTGGTGGTACGTCGGCTCCGGGAGCGTGGGGTCGCGGCCCAGGAGCACTCCAGCGACGGTCTGGCGTTGATCGACGCCTGGAGCGAGGCCGAGTACGCGATCCTGATCGATACCGTCGTGACCGGCGCGCCGGCGGGCACGATCAGCGGGTGTCTGGGAGCGGACACCGCGTTGCACCGGAGCGCAGGCACGTCCAGCCATTCCTTCGACGTCGCAAGCGCGATCCTGCTGGCGCGCGCTCTCGACCGCATGCCGGGCTCACTGAAGATCTACGGCATCGAAGGCTGCGCGTTCGAGTTGGGGACGGCGCCGCAGCCGGTGGTTGTTGCCGCGGCGGAGCGAGTCGCGGATCTGGTGCTGGCCGAGGTTCAGCGGCTGGAGGCTGCCGAAGTCTGAACGGCAGCTTGCCGTCGAGCCCGAAGTTGGACCGAGGATGAAGGTTCCCGTACCGAAACTCCAGCGGCTGCGCGTGGCGCTTTACGGCGCCGTGCAAGGCGTGGGGTTCCGCCCATTCGTCTACCGGTTGGCGACGGAAATGGGACTGGCCGGCTGGGTGCTGAATTCGGGCGCGGGACTGGTGGTGGAGGTCGACGGCGCGCCAGACGCACTCGATCGCTTCCTGGGGCGCCTGGAAGCGGAGCGGCCCGCGCCGGCCGTTGTGCTGGCTCGCGAGGTGAGCTTTCTCGCTCCAGGCGGCTTCACCCGGTTTGAGATCGTCGCCAGCGACGAGGGCAGCGAGAAGTCGGCGGCCGTGCTGCCCGATCTGGCCACCTGCCCGCAGTGCCTGGCGGAGCTTTCCGACCCGGCCAACCGCCGCGTTCTGTATCCCTTCACCAACTGCACCCAGTGCGGCCCGCGCTACAGCATCATTCTGGACATTCCGTACGACCGGCCGAACACCACCATGCGTGGGTTCACGCTCTGCCCCGATTGCCTGCGTGAGTACACGGACCCGCGCGACCGGCGGTTTCACGCACAGCCGAACGCCTGCCCGAAGTGCGGGCCGCGCCTGTCCATGGAGATCGGCGAGGCAGCGCGCCAGATCGCGGAGGGGCGAATTCTGGCGCTCAAAGGGATCGGCGGGTTTCAATTACTGGCGGATGCGCGAAACCAGGAGGCGGTGGCGCGGCTGCGGAGGCTAAAGCATCGCGAAGAGAAGCCGTTCGCGCTCATGGTGCCTACGATCGCGATGGCCCGGGAGCACTGTTTGGTTTCGGCGGAGGAAGAACGCGTGCTGGTGTCGGCCGCGGCGCCCATTGTGCTGCTGCGGCCGGCGGCGAGGACTTCGGCCGCCGGGCTGGCCCCCAATGTCGCCCACAATTCTCCCTATCTTGGCGTGATGCTGCCCTACTCCCCGCTGCACCATCTACTGATGCGAGCCTGCCCGTTCCCCGTGGTGGCGACCAGCGGCAACCTGAGTGACGAGCCCATCGCCGTCGACAACCAGGAAGCCCGCCGGCGGCTGGGCGGAATCGCGGACGCATTCTTGATGCACGACCGGCCGGTGGCGCGCCCCTGCGACGACTCGGTGGTGCGGGTCACCCGCGGCCGGGAGAATGTGATGCGCCGGGCGCGCGGCTATGCGCCCCTGCCGGTGCGCGTGGACCGCGAGCTGCCACAGGTCCTGGCGGTGGGTGGGCACTTGAAGAACACGGTTGCGATCGCGGTGGGCCGCCAGGTTTTTCTCAGCCAGCACGTCGGCGATCTGGACACCCCGGAGGCGCGGCGGGCGTTCGAGAACGCTATCGACGACCTGTGCCGGCTCTACCGCTTCAAACCGGAACTGGTGGCCTGCGACCTGCACCCCGACTACGCCTCGACGCGGTGGGCCCTGGCTTCGGGCTTGCCGGTCGTTCGCGTGCAGCATCACCATGCGCACGCGGCGGCCTGCGCGGCGGAGAACGCCATTCGCGGCCCGTACCTCGCGGTCTCCTGGGACGGCACGGGTTACGGCCTGGACGGCACGGTCTGGGGCGGCGAAATCTTCGTGGCCGGGGAGGACCGCTTCGAGCGCGTGGGTCACCTGCGGCAGTTCCGTCTTCCGGGCGGCGAGGCGGCGATCAAAGAAGGCTGGCGCTCGGAGGCGAGCCTGCTGTATGAGACATTCGGGCCGCAGGCGGTCGGCGACGCGGTGCTGCGGAGAATGATCGAGCGCGGAGTCAACGCGCCGCTGACATCGAGCGTGGGGCGGCTGTTCGATGCCGTGGCATCCATGGCCGGCGTCGCGCGCTCGAGCCGCTTCGAGGGCCAGGCTGCGATGCTGCTCGAGCGGACCATCGATGGTGCGAACATAGTGGATGCGTACCCGCTGCCGATACGGGATGGCGTGGCGGACTGGGCGCCGATGGTCGAAGCGGTCCGGCGCGATGTCGAGAGGGGCGAGGCCAGGGCCGCGATCGCCGCCCGGTTCCACAACGCGCTGGCGGAGTGGATCGCGGACGCGGTCGCGCGCAGCGGGGTCCGGCAGGTGGCGCTTTCGGGCGGCGTGTTTCAGAACGGGTACCTGGTGGAGCGCGCGGCGGCACTGCTCGAAAGCCGCGGATTCGCCGTCTACACGCACCAGCGCGTGCCGGCGAACGACGGAGGAATCGCGTTGGGGCAGGCGGTACTGAGTGGCTAGCCCCGTGGCGCACGCTTCAGCGTGCCGTGTCGGCACTCGTGCCGGCACCTGAGAGCGAGGTTTTATGTGTCTGGCAATTCCTGGAAGGATCGTCGAGATCGTCGAAGACGCCGAGCCCGCGCTGCGGCGTGGCAAAGTCGATTTCGCCGGTGTGAAGAAGGAGATATCGTTCGCCTTCATACCCGATGCGGCGATTGGCGACTACGTACTGGTGCACGCCGGTTTCGCGTTGAACACCGTCGATGAAGACGAAGCGCGGAAGATCTTCGAGCACCTCGAAGCGATGGCTGCGCTCGAAGAGGCGGCGGGCGAAGCGCCATGAAGTTCGTCGACGAATACCGCGACCGCAAGGCCGTCGACCAGGTGGCCGGCGAGATCCGCCGGTTGGTGACGCGCTCGTGGACCGTCATGGAAGTCTGCGGCGGTCAGACCCACACCATTTTAAAGAGCGGCCTGGAGGACCTGCTGCCGCCGGAGGTAACGCTCGTACACGGGCCGGGCTGCCCGGTCTGCGTCACCCCGCTCGAACTGATCGATAAAGCCGTGGCCATCGTTTTGCGGTCGGGCACGATTCTATGCTCCTTCGGCGACATGCTGCGGGTGCCGGGCTCGACCAGGAGCCTGTTCGACGCCAAAGCCGAGGGCGCGGACGTGCGTGTGGTCTACTCGCCGGTAGACGCCGTGAAGGTGGCGCGCGAGAAACCCGAAAGGCAGGTGGTGTTCTTCGCCGTCGGGTTCGAGACGACCGCGCCCGGGAACGCGATGGCGGTGTGGCAGGCCGCGCGCGAAGGCCTCGAGAATTTCTCCATCCTGGTGGCGCATGTGCTGGTGCCGCCCGCGATCGAAGCCCTTCTAAGCGCGCCGGCGTGCCGTGTGCAGGCGTTTCTGGCGCCGGGTCACGTGTGCACGGTGGTGGGATTCGAGCAGTACGAGCCCATCGCGCGGCGCTATCGCGTGCCCATCGTGGTCACCGGGTTCGAGCCCCTGGACCTGCTCGAAGGCACGCGCATGGCGGTGGCGCAGCTCGAAAGCGGGCGCGCCGAGGTGGAGAATCAGTACAGCCGCGCCGTGACCCGCGAAGGAAACCGGCCGGCGCAGAAAGTCGTGGCGGAGATCTTTGAGGTAGCCAACCGCCAATGGCGTGGCATCGGCGAGATCCCGGGCAGCGGGCTAAGATTGCGCGAAGCCTACCGGCGCTTCGACGCCGAAGAGCGGTTCGCCCTGACGGCCGGCGGCGCGGTGGAGTCTCCGGACTGCATCAGCGGACTGGTGCTGCAGGGGTTGAAGAAGCCGCACGAGTGCCCGGCTTTCGGCGCCAAATGCACGCCGGAGAGGCCGCTGGGCGCGCCCATGGTCTCCTCCGAGGGCGCCTGCGCGGCTTACTATTTGTACGGAAGGCATCGGCATGGACGAGTTTAGTCTCACCTGCCCGGTCCCGCTCCCGGCCGGCGACCGCATTCTGCTGGCGCACGGGGGCGGCGGCAAGCTGACCAACCAGCTCATCGACAGCGTCTTCCTCCCGGCGTTCTCGAACCCGGCGCTCAATGCGCGGCACGACGGCGCGGCGGTCGACGTGGCCGGCGCGCGCCTCGCCTTTACGACCGACGGCTACGTGGTGCGGCCGCTGATCTTTCCCGGCGGCAACATCGGCGACCTGGCGGTGAACGGAACGGTGAACGACTTGGCCATGTGCGGCGCCCGTCCGCTGTATCTGAGCGCGGCCTTCATTCTCGAAGAGGGCCTCGAAATGGAAACGCTGCGCGCGGTGGTGGCCTCGATGAAGAAGGCCGCTGGCGCCGCGGGCGTCCAACTCGTTACGGGAGACACCAAAGTGGTGGACCGGGGCAGCGCAGACCGGATGTTCGTCACCACGGCCGGCGTGGGGGTGATCGAGTGCGGGCTCGCAATCTCGCCACAGGCGGTCCAGCCGGGGGATGCCTTGATCGTAAGCGGCGATTTGGGCGCGCACGGCATCGCGGTGCTGTCGGTCCGCGAGGGGTTGGAGTTCGAGGCGGAGATCGAGAGCGATACGGCGCCCCTGTGGGAGCCGGTCGAGGCCCTGTTCGCTGCGGGCGTCGAAGTGCATTGCCTGCGCGACCTCACGCGCGGCGGGCTGGCCTCCGCTCTGAACGAGATTGCCGCGGCGCGCGGCGTCGGCATCGCGATCAAGGAAACCGCAATTCCGGTGCGGGAAGCTGTGCGCGGCGCCTGCGAGCTGCTGGGGCTCGATCCGCTGTACGTGGCGAACGAGGGGCGGTTCGTTGCCTTCGTGCCGGCAGGCGAGGCCCAGCGCGCGGTCGGCGTGTTGCGGGGGATCCCCGTGACGAGCCGCGCGGCAGTGGCGGGCCGCGTGACGGCAGACGATCCGGGTTTGGTGGTGCTCGAAAGCCGCATCGGGGGCCGGCGCGTAGTGGACATGCTCAGCGGTGAGCAGTTGCCGCGCATCTGCTAGGCGGACGGCCGGCGTCCAGGCCTGCCATAGCCAGACCCGCTTACGGACAGGCCCCAGTGTCCACTCACTTATTCGTAGGAGTTGCCGCCGCGCGCAGCGCCTGCATTGCGGCCAAACGCGCGGCGGGGATCTCCGGCGCGGCGCGTTCGAACTCGCGCGCGGCCTCGCCGCCGGGCTTGCCTTCGGCGATGAGAACCCGGCCCAGCACATAATGCCCCTGGAAGCACGCCGGATCGAGAGCGACGGCCCGCCGTGCGGACGCTTCGGCTTCCTCATTGCGTCCGAGCAGCAGCAGAGCGCCGGCCAGGTTCGCGAACGCCTTCTCCGCGTCTGGATCCAGCTCGGTGGCCCGGCGGAACTCCGCGGCGGCGTCTTCGAACCGCTTCAGCGCCATGTAGCGCGCCCCCAGGTTGTTGTGCGCTTTCATGTAATCCGGATCGATATCCAGAGCCTTCCGGAGATGGGCGACCGATCCCAGAACATCGCCCGCCTCGAAGGCCCGAAGCTCGCGCGCAAGCTCGCGCGCGGCCCGTGGCGGAACCCGGTGTTGAAGTTGCGCCAGCGAGACTCTGCCGGGCGTGCCGGCCGAGCGCCGCTCAATCCGGATCTCAACCGGCGCGCCGCCCGAGGAGACCGAGATCAACGGCTGCACCAGGATTCCGCCGCTCCAGGCGCTGATTCTGAGTTTGTACTGGCCGGCCGGAATTCCGTCGAATGCGAACTCCCCGGCTGGCGAGACCGTCGTGCGGCTCACCACTCTGTCGCCCGCCGGATCGCAGAGCTCCGCGATCAGGCTGCCGCTCGGCCCTCCGCCTTCCCCCACCACTGTGCCGCCGAGGCGCACCGTCTCCTGCTGGCCAAACGCGACGGCGGAGATCAGAGAAACCAGACACACCGCCCACACAACGACCCAGTACCGCTC
This sequence comes from Bryobacterales bacterium, assembly GCA_963710565.1. Taxonomy (GTDB): domain Bacteria; phylum Acidobacteriota; class Terriglobia; order Bryobacterales; family Bryobacteraceae; genus DASWZN01. The sequence continues at coordinate 7,956 of CAVQAN010000009.1, forward strand.
CCCAGACGGAAGCATAGTGACCTCCTGGTGCCTCGACCGAAGGCCGCGGGCTATGCCGCGGCTGAATGTCGGTATTTAAGCGTGCTGTCGATGATCCAGGAGATCTGGAACGTCTCAAAGGGCGGCGAGCAATAGTCGGACGCGCCGGCCTCGATGGCGTCCAGCCATTCGTCGGTTTCGGGATGCCGGCTGACCACGACCACCGGCAGGTCGAGCTCTTCTTGCTTGATGAGGTTCAGGAGCAGGGTATAAGTCGGTCGATCGGCGGAACAGAAAATCAGTCCGATGCCCGGCCGGACCGCCGCCTTCACGCCTTCGGCGGCGGGGTCGAATGACGCGGAACGGAATGCGCGCCTATCGAAAGCGAGAACGCCGGCAAGCTCGGAGGCCAGCGCGTTGTCCAAGGCAAACAGCATGATGTCATCCTGTCCCAGGCTGCGAGTGAGCATCCGAATCCTCCTCGATGATTTGATCTCGACGAGGAGAGAAGCCCAAACGGAGGCATGACCCGCGAGCCCTGGCGTCAGACCCGCGCGCTTAATTTGATGTTACACCGTGGGGCTTGGATTCCGGATCGAAACTCGTTATAAGCGGCATGAATACTTTTGGTGAATCCATCACCATCCCATTTGCGCCATGCGGTCCAGGATAACCGCGCCGTAGCGGCTCATCCGCGCCGGCTGGCGGCGGCGCGGGGCAGGCAGGATCGCGGCCAGCCGCGCCCCCTGCTCCCGGCCGATGCGCGCCGCGGGCACGCCGTAGTGATACCTGGCGGCGGCCTCGGCTCCGTAAACGCCCGGCCCCCACTCGACAACGTTCAGATAGAGTTCGAGAATCCGGCGCTTGGGGAGGACCTGTTCTTCGAGCGGCACCAGCGTCACCTCCAGGCCCTTGCGAAACAGCGAGCGGTGCGTGGTCAGAAACAGGTTCTTGGCGAGTTGCTCATCGATGGTCGAAGCTCCGTGGATTCTGCCGTCCTCCAGGCCGTCTTCGATGGCGTCCCGGACTTGGTGCCAGTCGAACCCGTGGTGGGGGAAGAATCGCGCGTCCTCGGCCGCGATGACAGCGTGCTGGAACGCGGGCGAAATGCTCGCGAGCGGCACGAACACGTAGCGCTTGTGGTACGCGCCGCCGTGGAACCGGGATTCTATCCAGCGTTGGACATGCACCATGGTCAACGGCGGGTCGATCCAGCGTAGTGCGACGAACCCCAGGGCCGCGAGCAACCAGCCCAGCAGACGGCGGGGCAGGCTGCGTTTTCGCTTGGCCGAGGCGGCAGGCATTCTTTAGGATACGAGCGGCGCGCGCTTGAGCGCGGAGCGGACGCCCGCTCCGGCCCAGTGAAGAGCGGCGCCGCAAGGTGCCTACCCCGCTGCGGCGAGCGGCCAGGCGGCCAGGATACGGCGGGCCTCGCGTGCCGTCATGGGGCGGTTATAGATGGAGGAGGCGGGCTGCTGCCTGCGTCCGCCCTCGGCCAGGCTGCCGGTGTCCACTGGCGCGAAGCCGATCTCCTCGATCAGCCTGCCGACGGTCTTCTTAGCCTCCGCGTCGTCGCCGGCTACGAAGATGGCGTACCGATCCTCGATCGGAAGCCTGGTGTCGCCCAAGGTGGCCAAGTGCTGGTAGTAGATGGTGTTGAAGGCCTTGACCAGCCGCGCTCCGGGAAGCCGTTTCCGCACCTCCTCGCTTGACGTGGCCGCTCCCAGGTCGAGCACTTCGCCGCCCGGGCCGTAGGGGTTCATGGCGTCGATCACGATCTTCCCCGTCACGAGATCCGGCGGCGGAAGCGCCTCCGGGGTGCGCCACGGCACGGCCAGGAGAACCACTCTGCCGAACCGCGCCGCGTTCTCGCTGCTCATGGCGTGCGCCTGCGGGCCGATGCCGGCGGCCAGGCTCCGCAAGGATGCAGGACCGCGTGAGTTGCTAACCGCCACCTGGTGTCCCGCCTGCGCGAACAGGCGCGCGGCCGTGCCGCCGATGTGGCCCGCGCCGAGGATGCCGATGTTCACAATTCCCCCCTGTTTCCGTAGGCCGCGTGACGGCCCCATGGCTACGTTTTAGCACACTTGTATGCGAGCCGAATCCTGGTACACTGGAATTGCGTTTGAGCGTCCAGCCGAACTGGCCGAGGTCCATTTCCGCCACGAAAGCCGGTTTCAACGTAAGGAGATCAGGAGAAGGTGAAGAACATCTTTGTCGGTAATTTGGATTTCGGCGCGACCGAAGATTCCATTCGTGCGTTGTTCGAGAATTACGGCGCCGTCGAACGTGTCACGTTGATCCGCGACCGTGACACCGGCCAGCCGCGCGGTTTTGGGTTCGTCGAGATGACCGACGCCAACGAGGCCGATCGCGCCATCGCCGCGCTGAACGGCCAGGCTCTGGGCGGACGCGCCCTCAATGTGAATGAAGCCCGGCCCCGGCCTGAGCGCGGCCATGGCCCCGGTGGCGGCGGCGGAGGTGGTTTCCGCCCCAACCGCGGCGGTGGCGGCGGCGGTGGCGGCCGGCGGCGCGAACCGCGCTGGTAGGGCCCGTCCAGCCTCTTGAGAAAGCGTTCCCTCGTTGTGTCATCCGAAGGGCTGCAATGCCCGTGTCCGCTTAGCCTCAGTGTTCGGCCCCTACGCGCAGGACGACCAGTTTGGCAGCCGTTCCATTGATCCAGGCCAATATCTCGGCGCCCTGCACCGTGCTCGATTTTCCCACGCGCGAGATCTTCGCCCGCGAATTGCAGTCCCAGCGCTACGACATCGTCGGCATCTCTTCCATCATCGTCAACGTCGGCGCCAGTGCGCTGCGGGCCATGGAGCACAAGCTGCGCCAGACCAACGCAGCGGTAACCGGGACCATCCGCGGGCTGTTGCAGGAGATCGAGCGCGCGCTGGGGCCATTGGCGGCGCTTTCCGGTGGAGTTCTCGCCCCGTGATGCTGCTGAGCGCTTGGCGGGAAGAGCGTCGTCTGGCACGCGGCAAGACCTACGAGCCGCCCACCATCATCGAGCGCATGAACTGGGCGGCGGAGCCTGGCGCGTAAACAGTGCGAGGCCCAGGGGGCTTGTTTCCCGCCGTCTTCGGCGCTAGGCTCAGGAACAGGAGGCTGCATATGAAGGCGTTGATTCCCGCGGCCGTCCTCTGTGGCCTGATTTGGATGCCCGCCGCCGGGCAACGAGGCGGGTTCGGCCGCGGGAGCCTTGGCCGATCTTCCGGCCCGGCCTCAACCGTCGGCATTCCTCCGCTGGCGACCCCGTCCCCGATGATGGCCCCACGGAATGGTGTCCGCCCGTCCGGCCGCGGGTTCGGCGGCACCTGGTTCCCGGGTTTCTACGACGGTTCCCAGCGCGACGATTACGCGTACCAGGCTGCGCCGAGCATCGTGGTTGTGCCGGAAGCGGTCCAGTCCCCCGCGCCCCGCCGTGTTGCGCAAGGCGAAGTGCACGACTACACGAAGACGAGCGCTCCCACGCCCGTCGAAGGGCCGCCGGCGGAGTTTACCATCGTGGGCAGGGATCACCTGGCGCATTCCGCCGTTGCCGTCTGGGCGCAGGACGGGGCGCTGCACTACGTCGATGCGGACGGCGTAGCGGGCAACCTGCCGCTCGGCTCCGTGGATCGCGAGGCCACGCGGCGGGCCAACGCCGCAAACGGGCTTCGGCTTCAGGTGCCGGCGGAGTAGCCGGCCTCCCCGCCGCTCCGATCCGGTCACCAGTTCGATCCATCCGCGGCGTAGACGGAGATGAACCGCCGGAACGGTTCGACCACAAGGGCCGCGATGTCGAAAGAACCGCGCAGCAAGTCGTGGCCTGCATCCGGGATCTCGATCGGCGCCACCGGCGCGGGGATCGAGGCCACGGCCGCGCGCAGCTCATCGGTCGAGGCGAACGGGTCGCGCGGTCCGTGCACAAACAGCGTCGGGGTGCGTAGGGCAGGGAAGTGGGCCGTGCGTGGCTGTTCCGGTTTTCCGGGCGGATGCAGGGGATAGGACAGCAGCAGCAGCGCCGCGGCTAGGTCCGGCTCTTCGGCCGCGAGCATGCTTGCCTGCCGGCCCCCGTAGGATTGTCCGCCGAGAAAGACGCGACCCGGTACGATGCCGCGCAGGGCGGCGACGGCGTCCTTCAACCCGGCGCGGTCTGCGGCAGCAGTCGAGGGCGAGGGCGGTCCGTGCGGGCGTTTCTGGCGGAAGGGAAGATCGCAGCGCAGCACGCACAGGCCCGCGGCCGTGAAGGCCTCCGCTATGGTCGCCAGGAGCGCCATCCGGCTATCCCCGCCGGCTCCGTGCGTCAGGACCAGGCCGTCGCGGACCGCGCCCGCCGGCCGATCGAGGAAGCCGCGCACCGTGCCCTCGTCGAATAGAGCGCTCATCGGTCTCCAGCATTCAGTGTACGGCGGACGGGCCCCCGGCCTGTCCCGCTACTCGATCTTCTTCGCCGCGAACGCTTGGCCGTTCTGCGATCCCTTCAGCGAGACGATCCTTCCGGCGGCGTCCTTCACGAAGGCGACTTGCACCATGCCTTCCATGATGTAGAACTCCGTGTCGGAAACCGGCAGCAAATCGGCCGGGGGGCCGTCTTGACCGGCGACCTGAGCGGTCAGCCGGCTCTCGCTCCGTTCGATTTTCACCGTGACGTTCGGCCCCACCTGGTACTTTCCCGCGTAGGAATCGAGGACCCTTGGATCCACGGAACCGCCATGGCCGGGCGCGTGCAACAGAATGCCCCCGCTGCGCAGCGCGGTATCGCCGGCGTGACACAGGGCGTCCTCGAATTCCCAACCGCGATCGAACCAACCGCCCGCGACCGCGAGGTCGGCCGCGGAGCCGCCCGCGGCGCCAGACACATGGCCGTCCTGAATCGTGAAATCGAAGCCCGCGGATTGCAGTTCGTTGGGATTGACGAAGAACATGCCCGCGGCCGACGTGGCGGCTACGACCAGGACGTACCTCTGCGCGTTCAGCGGGTTCGGATATACGAGCTCCACCCGCGCGTCGGCGGCCGGAAAGGAACGGGATCCGATCTTGACGTGGTCGGCGGCAATCTCGAGCGGAATCCGGGCGGCCAGTTTCCTGGTCACCAGGTTGGCGTCGGCGCCTCCGACGAGGATGAGCGAATAGCGCGCCGCGTCGGCGTCCGAGAGCTCGGAATCCTTGAACACGCGCGCCGGCTGCTTCTGCCAGTTCTGCCACCCGGCGGCCAGCGCCGCGGCCTTGCGCTCGCACAACTGCTTCATCTCCGGATCGGATGCGCTGGTGCCCGTCACGATGGCGAACGGAGTGTTGAATGCATCGCTCGCCGGCCCCGCAATCCGCGAGTTCTTCTCTCCAGGACCGGCGGCGGCGCCGAGACGGAGCCTTCCGGCGTTGAAAGCGATCTCGCGCGGCATGCCATTCCAGTTGACCAGGACCGGTCTGGCGGGATCGATGAGAGGGGACCGGGGAGAGAGCGTCACCGCCGCGACGTTCCGCGTATCGAGCCGGATCGTGTTCGCGTCCGCGATCTCCGCATCGAGCGCCATGAAATCGCCGGGGCTCACCGCCTGATCGATTCTGGCCCAGTAGGCCGAAGCGTTCTGAAGCTCGGTCGTGTGCAGGCGCACACGGGTGGGATGGCCGTCGCGACGGTGTTCGAGGAACCAGTTGAAGAGATCCGCCCAGATACCCAGGTCTTCGTGCCCATAGCCGGGAAGTTCGTCGTACCGGATGTCGTATCCCCAGCGCTGAAGCAGCCGTACTCCGTAACGCGACCAATCGACGTTCACGTTTTGGTCGACGTCCCCGTGATGAACGAAGATCGGAACGCCGAGCAACGATTCCGCCATGGACCAGGAGCTGTTCTTCTCCTGGAAGTAGCGCGCAAGTGGCGTGAGCTTGGCCAGCGCCTCCTCGGAAAGCTCGGAATGGTAGTCCACTCCGCCGAAGATGGGGGCGATGGCGGCGAACAGGTCCGGGTGGCGCGTGCCGACATTCCACGTGCCCCAGCCGCCCATCGAATCGCCGGTAAGGTAGACGCGGTCCTCGTCGATACTGAACCGCTCCTTGGCGAGTTGGATTACGCGCACGACGTCCTGGTCGCCGATGCCGACATAGCTGGTGTTCCCGCGACCGTGCGGCTCCACGTAGATGACTCCCTGGTGGCCGCTGTATTCGGCGTCTGCCAGAGCGTGGTGGCGTGAATCGACGCCCCACCAGCGCACGTATTCGGGGTTGGCCGGGTTATAGCCGTGCAGCTTCACCACCAGCGGCCACTTCTTCGCCGGGTCGTAGCCGCCGGGCAGATACGCGGGGCAGAATTGCGGCGCGCCGTCGACCTCGTCCCGATACGCCAGCCGCGCGAAGCCGTACGGCCTGACGACCGCCGGAACGCCCTTGGCCTCCAGTTGCAGCTCCTCGAATTCCATGAGAGGCGAGTGGATGGCCCACCAGGGATTGCCGGTGACTTTGTCGAGGTCCCGCGTGTCCAGCCGGTCGAGCACCATGTCGGCCAGCATCTTGGTGGTGAAGCCCGCCGTCGTTTGCGGGTCGGCCTGCGCTGCCGCTGCCAGAAGCCGGCGGGCCTTGGCCACGGAGTCGCCCTTGTACCAGGCGAGATGCGTCGCGTACAACAGGCCGTTGGGCCGGCGCGTGGTGCAGCGGACCTCGTAGGCGCCGTCCGGCCAGCCCGTCGGGTCGAAGTTGAGCCGCTCGCCGCGCCGCGCGGTCCGCTCGGCAAAGGGCTTGCCGCCCGCGCCGATCACCTGGACCGTTACTTTGTCCAGGGCCTCGCGACTGCCGTTGACGTCGGTTGTGACGACCAGAGCGCCCGGTGTAGATTCCCGCGCCGACGGCCCGATCTCCTGGATGCGCGGGGGAGCGGCGCCCGTTTCGAGCACCCGGGCAGAGATGGTCTGGGGTCCGATGCGCTGCTCCGATTTCACCAGCAGCGTGTTCTCGCCCGCCTTCATCTCCACCCCGATCCGGTCCTCGTCGAACGTCTGCGGGCGCACGGTTCGCTTGTCGAGCACCAGGGCGCCGTTCAGCCAGACGCGGACGCTCTCGTCGCTGCCCAGGCTCAACACCGCCTTGCCGGCCTGCCCGCGCTTCACGGTCGCGAAGGCGTACGCCACCAGGTCGCGCTTGAGCCCGGGGCCGTTCGACAGATCGACCTCATCGCCCCAGGCAACCACGGAGCGCCACTGCTGCGTCTTTCCGTCGGGCAGCTTGACGGTCATCTTCTCGGCGGGACGGATGCCGGTCTCCCCGCCCTGCGCGGTGAGCCAGTCTTTGTCAAAGCCATCCGCCAGCGGCAGATCGCTCACCACCAGCCAGTGGCGGATGAAGCGCTCGTCGTCGCGCGACCACGGCAGTCGCGTCTCTTCTTTCAGCTTCGGAGCCGCGGGCTGCCCGGCGAGTTGGAGCGAGAGCCCAGTCAGAGCAAGGGCCACGAGGGAAAGGCGAGTACTCATAGGTTAGGGTCCATTAGTCCCAGACGATAACACAGCGGCGCGGGTTCCAACTGTTCGCGGGGTGCCGGCCTGCGTCTTCACTCGTCCCGCAGCGCCCGGATCGGATCCACCCGCGACGCCCGCCGCGCCGGTGCCCACGCCGCCAGCGCGGTCGCCGCCAGAAGCGGTAGCGGGATGGCGACGAAAATCAGGGAGTTGACGTGATCGAAGGAGAAGAACCAGGTAGCGGACGTCATCGCGCGGCAGGCGAGAAGACTTACTACCAGCCCGGCCACGACCCCGGCCGCGCCCAGTGCCAGCCCCTGCCGCAGCACCATCCAGATCACCTTGCGCCGGTCCGCGCCGATGGCGATGCGGATGCCGATCTCACGCGTCCGGCGGCTGACCGAGTAGGCGACCAACCCGTAGAGCCCGACCACGGCCAGCAACAGCCCCATCAGACCCAGGCCGGCCACCATTCCGACGATCATGTTGGGAAGCTTGATGGCGCGCTGCGAATAGAAATTCTCCATGGTCCGAACGTCGAAGACCGGCATATTCGGATCGAGCCGCCGCACCACATCCCGCAGCGCCGGGGCGATGGTTGCGGCCTCCGGGGCATCCGATTCGGCCACCAGGGTCAGGCCCGATATCGAGTGCTGGCGGAACGGCAGGTATACCACGTCCGCGGGCGGCTCGGAGATGAAGAAGACCTTGGCCGCTTTCGCAATGCCGACAATCTCCACCACGGGCCCGGCCGCGCCGCTCAAGTGCAACCGCTGGCCCAAGGCATCTCCCTTCGGCCAGAAGCGATTTGCCAGATGGTCGTTTACAACCGCCACCAGGGGCGCGTTCTCCCCGTCTGACTCCAGGAAGGCGCGCCCGTGCAACATGCGGACCCCCAGCGTGCTGAAGTAACCGTCGCTCACGTAGTTGTTGAAGGCGCTCAGCGGCTGCTCGCCGGGCGCCAGCCGGTAGCCCTCCGGCGCGACGCCGACGGTGACCCAACTCCACAGAGGCAGGCTGGAGGTGAGGGCTGCCGAGCGCACGCCCGGGGCCGAACGGGTCCGTTCCAGCAGGCGCTTGTAGAACTGCCGCGTCTGGTCCTCCGAGTAGTGGGCCAGTTGCGTCTCGAAGCTGGTGAGGTAGAGCCGGTCGGGGCGGAAGCCCGCACCTTGAGCCAGTTCGTACCGGAAGCCTTCCACCAGAACGGCCGAGATCACCAGCAGGACGAGCGAGAGAGCCACCTGGCCGGCAACGATGGTGTTGCGGCCCCACAGGCGGCGCTTGCCGCCGCTATCGGCGTCGGCCGCCTTCAGTGCCCGAACCAGGTCCGGTCGCGTGATGCGAAGTGCGGGCGCAAGCCCGAACAGCAGCGTGCTGGCCACCGAAACCAGCAGCGTGAACAGGAGGACGCGGCTGTCCACGGTAGTTCCGATCGTGAACGGAAGGTCGGTCGGAAACGGCACACGGTTGAACAACTCGGCTCCCGCCTCCGCGACCGCGATACCCGCCAGGCCGCCGGCGACGGCCACCAGCAGGTTCTCCAGCAGAAGCTGGCGTACGAGCGCGCCGCGGCTCGCGCCGATCGCGAGACGCACCGCAATCTCCCGCGACCGCGCGCGGGCCCGGCTCAGCAGCAGACCTGCGACGTTGGCGCACGCCACCGCGAGAACTGAAAGCGCCAGCAGACCCAGCATGATCACCATGGCCGCCGTGGGCGGCGATTGCTGGACGCGGAGTTGGAACTCGGTCTCGACTTTGATCCGCCTGCCGCGGACGGTTTCCGGATGCAGCCTCTCCAACTCGGCGGCGACGATGTCGATGTCGGCTTGCGCCTGCTGCACGCTGACTCCGGGCTTCAACCGCCCCCTGACGGACAGCCAGCCTGTGTCGCGGCGGTGCAGGTTGTTCTCCTGCCCCAGGCGCGGCGACATCGCCAGCGGAACGTAGAACGCCGGCCGTACCTCGACGCCGGTGAAATGTTCGGGCGCGACACCGATGACGGTGAGCTCGACCCCGTTAAGCCGGATTCGGGAGCCGATAGCGGACCGGCTCGCGGCGAACTGGCTTGCCCAGAAATCGTGCCCGAGCACTACCACCGGATCGCGCCCCTCGGCCAGATCTTCGTCGTCGCGGAAGCCCCGCCCGACGGTCGGCTCGACGCCCAGCACGCGGAAATAGTTGGCCGACACATACTGGCCGAGCTGCCTGCGCGGCACAGTCTCCGGACCGAGGCTCAGGGCAAACGTCGAGGTGGCGGCGGCCACCAGCCCCTCGAAGCTGCGATTGCGGTCGCGGAAGTCGGCGTAATCCGGATAAGAGACCATTGTGCCGGTGCCGAACGGCGCGGCTGTGTAGGTGCTGGCGTTGATGGCCACAACGCGGTCTGGATCCCGCACCGGCAGCGGCCGCAGCAGCAGCGCATCGGCGAAGCTGAACATGGCGGCGGTTGAGCCAATGCCCAGCGCCAGCGAGCAGACCGCCACAAAGGTGAAACCGGGGTCCTTCCGCAGCACCCTCAACGCGTGTTTAACGGATGTCAGCATCATTCGTCTCTCAGCGCCCGGATCGGATCCACCCGCGAGGCGCGCAACGCCGGCGCCAGGGCCGCCAGCAGCGTAATCATGAGGAGCGGCAGCGCTATGGCCAAGAAATCCAGCGGACTGACCCGCCGCAACGTGCCGCCTGCCCACAAGACGGCTGTGACCGCGCGGCAGCAGAGGAAGCCTGCCGCCAGGCCGGCCGCGACCCCGGACGCGCCGAGCCGCAGTCCCTGCCGCAGCACCATCCAAACCACCTTCCGCGGGTTCGCTCCGATCGCAATGCGAATGCCGATCTCGCGGGTCCGGCGGCTGACCGAGTAGGCCACCAGGCCATACAGCCCCACCACCGCCAGCACCAATCCCATCAGACCCAGGGACTCCACCATCTGCGTGACGATGGCGGGAGTCTTCACGGCGCGCTGCCTGTAAAAGTCCTCCATGGTCCGCACGTCGAAGACCGGCATGTCCGCGTCGAGCCCCCGCACAACGTCTCTCAGCGCCGGAGCGATGGCTGCGGCGTCCCGCTCAGCCGATTCCGCCACCAGCGTCATCGAGGAACGGCTGTGCTGCCGGAACGGCAGGTAAACGAAGTCCCGCGGAGGCTCGGCGATCCAGAGATACTTCGACATCTTTGCCACGCCCACGATCTCCACCAGCTCTCCGGTCGCGTTCTGCAGGTGGAACCGTTTGCCCACCGCGTCTGCGTTCGGCCAGTAATGGCCCGCCATGAATTCATTCACCACGGCCACCGGCGGCGAGTTCTCGCGGTCCGATTCGAGGAAGCCGCGCCCCCGCAGGATGGGGATCTCCATGGTGTGGAAGTACCCCTCGCTCACGTAGCTGCCGAAGGCCGCGACGGCCCGTTCACCGGGCCGCAACTGGTAGCCGGCCGGAACGAGGTCGAGGTTCTCCGTTCCCATCATCGGAACCATGGACGTGAGAGCGGCCGATCTTCACGCCCGGCGCCGAACGCGCTCTCGCCAGCAGGTCGGTATAGAATCTCCGCTCCCGGTCCCCCGCGTAGTGGGCCAGTTGTGTGTCAAAGCCCGTGAGAAACAGATGCTCCGTGCGAAACCCCGGTCCCTCGGTCAGTTGATTCCGAAAACCCTGGACCAGGACGGTCGAGATCATCAGCAGGACCACCGAGAGAGCCACCTGGCCCGCCACGATCATGTTCCGGCCCCACAGACGCCGCTGGCCTGCGCTGTCGGCGTCGGTCGCTTTCAGCGCCGGGACCAGGTCCGGACGTGTAACCCGGAGCGCCGGGGCCAGGCCGAAAAGCAGTGCGCTCAGAATCGAGACCCCCAGTGCGAAGAGCAGCACCCGGCGATCGACGGTCATGTCAAAAACAACCGGCAGGTCGATCGGGATCGGCGTGCGGCGCCAGAAGTCGGCCACCTCCTGGGCAACCAGCATGCCGGCCATGCCCCCGGCAACCGCTACCAGGACGTTCTCCAGCAGAAGCTGGCGGACCAGCGCCCAGCGGCTGGCGCCGATGGCCAGCCGCACCGCAATCTCTCTCCCGCGCGCGCGGGCCCGGCTCAGCAGCAATCCCGCAACGTTGGCGCAGGAGACCGCCAGAACGCACAGCCCCAGTAAGCCCAGCATGCCCACCCAGGCCGCTGTCAGCGGCGCCTGGGCGATACGAAGCTGGAGTTCGGTCTCCACCCGGATGCGCTCCCCCTGACCGGCTTGCGCATGCAGCTTCAGCAACTGGGCCGCAATCGCTCCGATGTCGGCGTGCGCCTGTGCCAGACTGACGCCCGGCTTCAGCCGGCCCTTGAGGAACAGCCAGCCGGCGTCGCGGTTATGCAGAAGGTTCTCCTGCCCCAACCGCGGCGACATGGCCAGCGGAACGAACATCGTCGGCCGGAAGAAGGCGTCGATGCCCGTGAAATGCTCGGGCGCGACGCCAATCACCGTGAACTCGACTCCATTCAGCCGGATTCTGGAACCGAGAACCGACGGGCTCGCTTCGAAGCGGCTCACCCAGAAGTCGTGGCCCAGCACCACTACGGCATTGCGTCCCTCGGCCTGGTCCTCATCCGGTCGGAAGCCCCGCCCGAGCGCCGGCTCGACTCCCAGTACCCGGAAGAAATTGCCCGAGACATACATGCCGAGTGTCATTCGAGGCAGCGCGCGGGCGTCCGTGCTGAAGCCCAGTCTCGCGAAAGAGGCGGCCACCAAGCCCTCGCAGGTGCGATTGCGGTCGCGCAAGTCGGCATAGTCCGGGTAAGAGATCCTCGAATTGGCGCCGAACGGAGCCGAAGTGGCCGTATTGATGGCCACAACGCGGTCCGGATCGCGGACCGGCAGGGGCCGCAGCAGCATCGCATCGGCGAGGCTGAACATGGCGGAGGTTGCGCCGATGCCGAGCGCCAGCGAGCAGATCGCCACGGCCGTGAAGCCGGGATCCTTCCGCAGTACCCTCAACGCGTGCTTAAGTGATGTCACCATCATTCGTCTCGCAGTGCCCGGAGCGGATCCACCCGCGAGGCGCGCAGCGCCGGGGCCAGGGCCGCCAGCAGCGTGATGGCGAGGAGCGGCAGCGCCACGGCCACGAAATCCAGGGCACTGACCCGATTGCGCGTGCCGCCCGTGCCGCCTCCCCAAACCGCCGCCGCGACCGCACGGCAGGTGAAGAACGCCACCACCAGGCCGGCCGCGACCCCCGCCGCGCCTAGCTGTAGACCCTGGCGCAGCACCATCCACACCACCTTCCGCGGATCCGCGCCGATTGCGATCCGGATGCCGATCTCCCGCGTCCGCCGGCTGACCGAATAGGCGACCAGCCCATACAGCCCTACCACCGCCAGGACCATCCCCGTCACGCCCAGGGCCGCCACCACCTGCGCCATGATAGCGGGAGTTCTCACCCCGCGCTGCGTGTAGAAGTCCTGCATGGTCCGCACGTCGTACACCGGCATGTCCGGGTCCAGCCCCCGCACCGCCTCGCGCACCACCGGGGCGATGGTTCCGGCATCCCGGGCGATGGACTCCGCCACCAGCGTCATCGACGAGCGCGTGTGCTGGCGAAAGGGAAGGTAAGCCATGTCCAGCGGCCGCTCGGCGATCCAGAGGTACTTCGACATCTTGGCGACGCCCACGATCTCAACCAGCTCGCCGCTCGCATTCTTCAGGTGGAACCGCTTGCCCACGGCGTCTTCCGCCGGCCAGTAGTGGCGGGCCAGCGATTCATTCACGACCGCCACCAGCGGCGCGTTCCTCCCGTCCGATTCGCGAAAGCCGCGTCCCCGCAGGATGGGAATGTCCATGGTGTCAAAGTAGCTCTCGCTGACGCGGTTGGCCTGGACCGTGAGCGCCACTTCGCCCGGACGCAACCGGTACCCGGCGGGAACGATATCGACGCGGTCCGACGACAGCATCGGAAGAGCGGACGTCAGCGCCGCCGATCTCACGCCCGGAGCCGAGCGCAATCTCTCCAGCAGGTCCTTGAAGAACTGCCGCTGCTGATCTGCCGAGTAGTGCACCAACTGCGTCTCGAAGCTGGTGATGAAGAGATGATCGGTGCGGAATCCTGGTCCCTGTGTCAGTTGATCCCGAAGGCCCTGGACCAGGACGGCAGAGACCATCAGCAGGACCAGCGAGAGGGCCACCTGCCCCGTCACGATCGTGTTGCGCCCCCAGAAACGGCGCTTGCCCGCGCTGTCGGCGTCAGCGGCCTTGAGCGCGGAAACCAGGTCCGGACGGGTGATGCGGAGCGCCGGAGCCAGGCCGAAAAGCAGCACGCTCAGGACCGAAGCCCCAAGCGTGAAGAACAGCACCCTCTGATCGACCGTCATGTCGAAAACGATGGGAAGGTCGAAGGGGACCGGAGTGGTGCGCCAGAACTCCGCCACCGCGTTCGCAACCAGCATGCCCGCCGCGCCCCCGGTGACCGCCACCAGCAGGTTCTCCAGCAGAAGCTGGCGTACCAGCGCGAAGCGACTGGCGCCGATGGCCGTCCGAACCGCAATCTCGCGCGACCGCGCCCGGGCCCGGCTCAGCAGCAGCCCCGCCACATTGGCGCAGGAGACCGCCAGCACGCACAGTCCCAGCACGCCCAGCATGGTCACCATGGCCGTGATCTCCGGCGATTGCGCCACGCGAAGCTGGAGTTCCGTCTCCACTTGCACTCTGTCGCCCGCGGGGGCCTGTGCGTGCAGCTTCAGCAACTGGGGCGCCAGCGCGCCGATATCGGCCTGCGCCTGCTCCACGCTGACGCCGGGCTTCAACCGGCCCTTGACGAATAGCCAGCCGGCATCGCGGTCGCGCAGCAGGTTCTGACCGAGGCGCGGCGACATGGCCAGGGGAACGAACAGGGTCGGGCGGATGAAGGTGTCGAGGCCCGTGAAATGCTCGGGGGCGATGCCAATGACCGTCAGGTCGACCCCATTCAGCCGGATCTTGGAGCCGAGCACCGAAGGGCTCGCTCCGAACCTGCTCACCCAGAAGTCATGGCCCAGCACCACCACGGCGTCCCGTCCCTCGGCCTGGTCCTCCTCGGGGCGGAAGCCGCGTCCGAGCGCGGGCTCGACTCCCAGCACCTGGAAGAAGTTGCCCGAGACGTACATGCCGAACTTCATGCGCGCCAGCGCGCGCGGGTCCGCGCTGAAACCGAACTTCGCGAAGGAGGCCGCCACCAGCCCCTCGAAACTGCGGTTGCGATCGCGCAGGTCGGCGTAGTCCGGGTACGAGATCCTGGAATTGGCGGCGAACGGCGCCGACGTGACCGTATTGAGGGCCACCACATGGGCCGGGTCCCGGACCGGCAGCGGCCGCAGCAGCAGCGCATCGGCAAAGCTGAACATCGCCGATGTCGCGCCAATGCCGAGCGCCAGCGAGCAGATCGCAACCAACGTGAAGCCGGGGTCCTTCCGCAGCACCCTGAACGCGTGTTTGAGAGATGCCAGCATGACAAACCGGTCTGGATAGGGCAATTCTCATGCCGAAAGGCGCTCGGCCGCCCCGCCAGAGAAATCAAGACCTTGCGTGCGTGGCCTCCCCCCGGGATGTCCGCTTCTGGGACCGGGGCGCGCGTTCCTGGGAAGGTGCCTTCCTACCGTCCTGCCGCCGGCGCGGAGGTCACCGCCGCATTGATCTTGTCTGTCTGGAACTTCGCTTTGAACTCCAGGTTCTGGTTGAGCCTTGCCTCGAACGTGAGCGCCGGCGTGCCGCTCTGCAGCAGCGGCCCGCGGATGCTCATCTGGTCGAACGTCACCTTCCACAACCCGGCATAGCCTCCCACAAAGTCCAGATGCTTGGCGGGAACGATGTCCTTCGCTTTCTCGTCGGCGAGCGACGCGTCGAACGGCCGCATCAGCCGCTCCCCTTCGTTGGCGCCGATCAGCTTTCCCGAGCCAACCTTGCCCCCGATCGAAACCATAATGTAATACTGGCTGCCGTCCGTGCTGAGCAGCATGGCGGCAAGCTTGCCGGCGTCCTCGGTGGTGAGATTCTTGTCCAGCATTTCCAGCCGCGCGAAAGCGCGCGCAAACTGAGCGTCGGCCCAGTAAACGTCGAGCGAGGCGTACTGCCGGTCGAACCACCCCATCAGGCTTCCCGTGATCCCCACCTTCCCGGTCCGGTCGGCCACGATCCGCTGGCAGTCTTCCTTCGACCAGTTCAGGAACGCCGGGTCCCCTACGCCGGCAGGGGGCAGCGTTTGCAGGTAGTCCTTGAGCCCCATCTTGTCTTCCTTGCGGTCGATGCCGAAATCGTAGACATCCAGGATTTCGATGTTCGAGGTCGACTTGCTGCCGGTGTTGCCTTCCACAAAGCCAAACTCGCCCGATGGAACGTCTTCGCGCGGAAAGATGCGGTAGAGATCCCTCACCGAGGTCGGGCCTATGTCGCAGGGCACCTCGTCCTGATTCTGTTCCGTGCTGAATAGGATGGAAGCGTTCGCCAGCGTACGCTGATCGAACCTCTGGCCCGTGATCTTGCATTGCAGCAGCTTAAACTTGCTCACGTCGCGGCTGGGCGGGAAAAACGCAAAAAAGGTCGGGCGGACCAGGTCATACCGGCTGGTGGAGTGCGCGCCCGGAATGTCGATGTCGACCTTCTGCCTTACCAGCGGGATGCTCTTGAGCAAGGAGCGGAACTTGCTGATCTGGACTTTGGTTTGAACCCGGCCCAGTGGCTTCAGTTCCCCGTCCGACCAGATGTACACGCCATAGTTCGCCGGCGCGGAGGTGACCACGGCCGGTTTCGCGGCCACCGCTTGTCGCGGCTTGCTGGCTCCGGTCGCCACGACCTGTTTCGGCACGTTGGAGGGCGGAAAGGCTGGCTTGGGCGTGGCAGAAGACCGGGCGGCCGCGCTCGCCGGGGCCGCCGCGGCCGCGGCCGTGGGCGTGGGCGGGTTCATCATGATGGCGATCAGGTTGTCGCTTACGCCGGCCTGCTTGAGCGTAACCAGGCCGTCGACCGAAACGTCGAACTTCGTCTTCGACTGTCTGATCTTGGCGATGATAAGGTCCTCGGAGACACCGGCTTTGACCAACCGAATCACGTCCCGGTTCGTCATCGGGCCCGCCGGTGCCGGTCTTGGGGCCGGACTCTTCTGAGCGGCTGCGGGTTGAGTTTTCGATGGCGTGCCGCTCGGCGCCGGTTGCGCCGATTGCCCGCTGGCGATCGCCGCACTCGCCAGAATCGCGGCGGGCAAAGCGTACGAACTCAGGCGTTTCATTGCTTCGGGCCTCCTGGCCACAAGCGATTATATCCCAGCCGCTCCATCGGTCCCGGTGGTCTCATCGTCTTCTTGTTCCAAGGACTCCAACGGCGCGGTGGATCGCGTCCACGTCGGGCCGGGCGCGGGCGCACTCGATGAGGAGGTTCCCGCCGAGACTGGGGGGCGGGTCTGCTCGGTCCAGGACCGGGCGTAGCGGCCGCCCTGGCGAAGCAGTTCCCCGTGGGAGCCGGATTCGATCACTTCGCCATCGGCGATCACGTGAATGATGTCGGCGCGCATGGCGGTTGTGAAGCGGTGAGTGATAAGGATTGCGGTGCGGCCTTGCGCCAGAATGCGGAAGCGATCGAGCCAATCGGCCTCGGCCCAGGGGTCCATGGCGCCGGTGGGCTCGTCGAGGATGAGGATGGGGGCGCGGCGATAGAATGCGCGGGCCAGCGCGATGCGCTGCCACTCGCCGGCGCTCAGCTCGGAGCCATCGAGGAAGTAACGGCCGAGGAGGCTGTTGTAACTCGACGGCAGGCCGGCGACGATTGGATCGGCCCCGGCCGCTTCGGCGGCCTCGCGGACATCGGCCGGCTCGGCGCCGCGGGTGAGGTCTCCGAGGGCGATGTTCTCCGAGACCGGGGCATTGTACCGCACGGGCTCCTGGAACAGGACAGTGATGCGGGAACGCAAATCGTCGAGGGAAAACTGGCGCAGATCCGTGCCGTCCAGTCCGATGCTTCCCTGTTGCGGGTCGTAAAAGCGGCAAAGGAGCTTGATGAAGGTGCTCTTTCCGGCGCCGTTGGGGCCGACGAACGCGACAATACGGCCGGCGGGGATCGCGACGCTGAAGTTGCGCAGCACCGGGCGTTCTGCTCCAGGATAGCGGAAGGTGACGCGATCGAAGCGGATGCCGTAGCGGAGTGCGGGCGGAACGGGCCGGGGTGCGGGGGGATCGGACAGTCCCGGCTCGAGCGCCAGAAACTCGAACAAATTGCCCAAAAAAAGGCTGTTGTAGTAAAGCTGGCCAACGTTATCGAGCAAGGAACGCATGAGGCGCAGGCCCTGCTGGAAGGCCTGGTAGAACATGGCCAGGCTGCCTAGGGAGACCAGGCCGCGGAGCGCACGCCACAGCATCCAGGCCAGGCTGGCGCCAGTGACCGTCAGTCCGAAGGCTCCCGCGGCCAGTTCAGCGGCGGCGTTGCCACGAGCCAGGGCGATGCGCTCGCCGCGCAAACGGGCGCGGAGGTCCTGCCAGGCCGTGCGGAAGTGCGGCCCGAGGCCGAACAGGCGCAACTCGGGCGCAGTCTCGCGGGCGGTGAGGATCCAGTCGTAGTACCAGGTGCGGCGTTCGTCTGCGGTGGTCCGCATACGCAGTTCATGCTGGCGCAGGGCGTAGCGAATGACGGCCCAGAGGGCGGGCAGGGTCCCGGCTAGGAGAGCCAGGGGAATCCAGGGACCGAAGGACAGCAGGACGGCGAACATGGCCAGCAGAGTGATGGTGTTCTGGGCCAGGCTGGAGACGGCGTCGAGCAGCGCGGTGGGTCTATAGGAAGCCTCGGCGCGGGCGCGGTGGAGGTGATCGAAGAAATCGGCGGAATCGTAGAACGCGAGATCGACCTCGACCGATTTCCGGTGGACCAGGGCCATGATGTGGTCCTGGACCCGCTCGGCTTGGTTGGTGCGCACCCAGCCGCTCAGGCCGCGGAGCACCTCGCCGAGCAGGGCGGCCCCGGCCATCAACACCGCGGCGACCAAGGCGGGGCGGGCCCGCTGCCAGGAGCCGCCGGCGCGTGCCGCGGCCACGATGCCGTCGACCAGCCAACGGGTCAGGTACACGGTGGCAAGTGGGACGAGTCCCTGGGCCAGGACCAACGCCAGCGAGGCCGCCGTCCACCCCCGGCCTGCCTGCCACAGAAGAGCCAGCACCGCGGGCAGGCGGAGAAGCTGCGCGGCAAAGAGGCGGACGCGGGAGGCGAGGTGAGCGATCATGGGGCGGCCCCGGCGGATGGCGGGTCCCGGCGCGGTGTTCATTATGGCACAGGAGCGCACGGCGCCGCGTCAGAACTCGTAGCGGAGCTCGATCCGCGTGAAGCGCGGCGCCTGGATGGCCACCGGCAGTCTCAGATTGAACGACGGGGTGCTGACGTCGCTCTCCTGAAGCCGCTTGGCCGCGTTGGTGACGTTGAGAACATCGACCGCCGGCCGTCGAGTCGGCCGGTGTGGAGCGGAAATTCGCGGCTGAAGCGGAGGTTCCAGTTGGCCACGTACTGCGAGCGGTTGCCGCCCTCGGGGCTGCCGCGCACGGTGGTGGCAACGACGATAGGCCCTTGCGCCAGGCCGGTAACTAGCAACTGCCGGGCGAAAGGGAGGCCGTCCAGGTAGTCCGCCACGCTGGTCAGTTCTATCCCCCCGGGCAGCCGGTATACGACCTGCGACTTGGCCACATAGGCGCGGTCCAGGAAACTGCGGCCCGCGGCGTGGATGGCGGTGTTGGGATCGCCGAACAACGCGCCCACAACGCCGGGGTCGTTCTCGAAGACCGCGTCGCCCGGGTTTGTCAGGCCGTACGACTTCTCCGCGACGAACGACAGGTGGAACGTTAGCTGCCTCCACTGATGGGCCAACTCGGCCACCAGCCCCTCGTTCCGCTCGCCGAGTCCGCGCGGGTTGGTGAGGAGGTAGCGGTCCTGGCCGAAGGTGGAGGGGCTCTGCTGATAGACGGTCAATGGCTGGCCGCTGAAGGGGTCCAGAAATGCGACGGGCGTGAAGGCCTGCGCAGGCACGCCCACGTTGACCGCGGCCAGCCGGCGTTTCTCGTCGCGGCGGAACAGGTGGATGCTTGCGGAACCGCGGGGCAGGGGAGTGATCGCCGCCCCGACACCGAACTGGTCGGCATAGGGCCGGCGGAGGGACGGGTCCATGGAGGAGTACGGGCCCCCGAAGCGCGCGACGAGTGGGCCCTCATACAGGTAGACATCTCCACCCAGAGCGTTCGGGTCCCCGAAATCTAGGTATCTTCCGGCCAGCGGCGCGTAGGCGCGGGAGAACTCGCCGCGGAGGACCAGGCCGCGGGAATGCGGCACCCGCCAGGCGAAGCCTGCGTGCGGCGCGGCGCTGTTCCAGGCGATCCGGTTCGAACGTGAAAAGTCTACGATCAGACCGGCGTTGAACGACAGCCCCGGGGTGACTGTCCAGCGATCCGCTGCATAACCGGAGAACGATTGAACACGCTGCCGCGAGTCCGTGGGCGTGTTGAATTCGACGGTGAACGCGGGCGCGCCGGCCGCTGTGATTAGATCCGCGCCGGAGGGCGCGGTGAAGCGATTGCGCGGCGCCGAGGCCTCGAAGCCGCCGCCGGTCGCAATGTGATGGCGACCGGTGGCGGTGGCGAAGACCGCCTCGATGCCGTTGCGGGTGCGGGTGGCGAGGTTCGCGAGCGGCGGCGCGCCGGTCACTGCGCCCCCCAGAAGCTCGATGCGGCTCTGGGTCCCGCTTCCGGTGGTGTCGAGATGCGCGGTCGAGTAGCCGTAACGCACTCGAGGAGGCCGCGGGCCAGCGCGTGCGTCCAGCCCGCCTGAACGAAATCGAAGCGGTCGCGCTCGCGCTCGCCGGCGAAACCGCCCGGCAGAGGAAACTGCGGCATCATACGCCCACCGGCGAACGCTTCGAAGCCGGCGGGCTGGCCCCAATCCGACAGGTTGACGCTCGATCCGCTGTAGACTGCCTCGATCCGGTCGCGCGTCGCTTAGGCGGATACGGCTGCGCGCGTCCTCGAAGAGCAGACGGCTGTGCTGCTGGCCGCCGGGCGCGGCGAGCGGAACCGTCTGGGCGGACCATTGCCCTGCGGCGGAGGCCATCAGGTCGGCCCACCTGGTCAGGGGCCCGCCGGCCTCGATGCGGTCTCGAGTGAAGGATGTGAAGCGTTCGGATTGCTGCACCAGGCCGCGCTCGGCCGTGGGGGGCAGATTCGTCGAGGCGAGCAGGGCGCCGGTGTCCGCTGTCGAAAACGTGCCGTGCCAGGACTCGCGGGGCTCTTTGAGAAAGAGCGCGGTGCCGCTCGCGGGATCATCGAGCGCCTCGACATCGGGCAGGATCGCGGGCCGTCCCGGCTGGTAGGAATCGGTGGCGTCCATGCCGTCGAGGGTGTAGCGGGTGCCAGTCCACGAGGACGCTCCCCGTGATTCGACCGCCAGGCGGTTGTCGGACAGGCCGGCGAAATCGAGGGGCTCGGCCACTATGGCGGGCTCGCGGCTAAGCAACACGCCGTGCAAACTGAAGGCCTCCGGGTAGCTGCGTGTGGGAGGAGGTGGAGGGGTGTGGAGGACGCCCGCCTGGTCGACCAGCAGATCGAGCCTCGTCGTCTCGCTGGAGGTCACCAGCACGGTCACGCCCGCCCTGGTATCCAAAGACAGCTCGTAGCGGCCATAGGGAAGCGCGATGGCGAACCGTCCGTCGCCGTCGGTGGTGACCGATGCGCGGAACCCGGCCCCCGCGGTGATCACAAGCGACCTCCTGCCGGTCCCGTGGAGCATGCCCTCGAGGAACCCGGTGTTCAGTTGGGCGGGCAGGAGGGCGGGGAAGAGAAGGGCAAGCCAGATCGCCTGTCGAGAGAGCACCAATTCACGATAGGCCGCAGGTTCGGGCCCTGTCCAGTGTACGCAGCCGCCTCAGCCGCCCCCAGCATGGGGTGTATAGCCTGCCCCTCCGGTTCGCGTCGTCGTGCGTGCGGCAGGTTGGTTGTCCACGCACAGCCTGGCCCAGCAGGCGGGACCTTCCACGGCCCCTTAACACATGTGAAGACAGCAGAGAAAAAGCCCCGCAACCTATTGAATCCTTAAGGCGGACTCCGGATCGTCGTGATAATAACCCCCTTCCCCTTGACGCGGTCCCAGAAGAGCGGCTACTCTCGCGCCTTGAGTTATCGAAAACCAAATGGAGAAACAGTAATGATCCTCAAGCCGCGGTTCAGCGCGTCCCGGGCGCTGCGGATAGCAACGAACGACTCAATGGACGTGGACATCAGGAAGCGCAGAGGCGGTGGGAGAAATGGGCTCTGGCTCGCGCCCCTGGTGCTGGCCCTGGCGGCGCCGGCCCTGGCGCAGACCTACACGGTGATCGATCTTGGCACGCTGGGCGCCACGCCCAGCTCCGCATACGGCCTCAACAACAACGGCCAGGTGGTGGGCTCCTCCTACGTGAACAGCCGCACCTACCACGCGTTCCTGTACAGCGGCGGAACCATGATCGACCTGGGCACGCTCGGCGGGAACAACAGCCAAGGCATTGGCATCAATGACAGCGGCCAGGTGGTGGGCCAGGCGGATACCGTGATAACAGTCGGAAGCGTGCAAATGGGGCACGCGTTCCTCTACAACGGCCAGACCATGCAAGACCTGGGCACGATGGGCATGGTCAATGACGAAAGCGTCGCGTGCGGCATCAACGCCAGTGGCCAGATGGGGGGCGAGGCTAACATCCTGAACGGAGATCCACATGCGTTCCTTTACGCTGGCGGGTACATGCACGACCTGGGCACGCTGGGCGGGGACCAGAGCTTTGGCCAAGGTATCAACGCCAGCGGGCAGGTCGTGGGCTATTCCAACCTAACCCGCGGAAGCGACACGATCAAGCACGCGTTTCTATACAAGGGGGCGACCATGCAGGATCTGGGCACGCTGGGCGGCGCCTCCAGCAAAGCCTGGCACATCAACGCCGGCGGGCAGGTGGTGGGCGACGCCTACACGTCCGCGGAAGTCGATCACGCCTTTCTGTTCGACGGCAAGAAGATGATCGACCTGGGCACGTTGGGCGGCGCCACGAGCGTTGGTTGGGGCATCAACACCGCCGGGCAGGTAGTGGGAGAAGCGTACACGGCCACGGGGGCCGATCACGCTTTTCTGTACAGCGGCGGGGCGATGACCGATCTGAACGGCCTCGTTACCCTTCCCAGCGGCGTCTACCTGACCCAGGCTACCGACATCAACGATCACGGTCAGATCATCGCCAACGGGAGTGACAACCATCCGTACCTGCTGACGCCGCTGCCCGTACCGGCGGTCTCCAGCCTCAGTCCGCCTTCGGCGCCGGCGGGAGGGACAGCATTCACACTGACCGTGAACGGAACCAACTTCGTGTCGGGCGCGACGGTGCAGTGGAACGGCACGGCGCTGGCCACCACCTTCGTGAGTGCGATGCAATTGACGGCTGTGGTCCCCGCAACCCTGATCACATCGGGGGGGCCAGCCAGCGTGACGGTGGTGAACCCCGGCGGGGCGACGTCAACCGCGGCCGCCTTTACGATCGTCTCGGCGCCTGCCCTGGTTTCTCCGGCGAACGGAGCCATCGGCGTCCTGCTGGCGCCGACCCTGACCTGGAACCCGGCGGCCGGGGCCACCTCCTACGACGTCTACTTTGGCGCAGACTCGCCGCCACCGCTAGTGACCAACACGGTGGGAACGAGTTACTCCCCCGCGACGCTGAATCCCAGCGCGACTTATTACTGGCAGATCGCAGCCAAGACCGCTACCGGCTCCACCGCTTCCGCGGTCCGGTCCTTCACCACCGGCTCGCCGGCCGCGGGCCTCCGCTTCGTGCCGGTGACTCCCTGCCGCGTGGCCGACACCCGGGGCGGGCCGGCCATGGCGGGCGGCTCGACGCGCTCCTTCGCCGTTGCGCAAAGCGGGTGCGGCATCCCGGGTACGGCCCAGGCGTACTCGTTGAACGTGACGGTGGTGCCCGAGGGCCGCCTCAGCTATCTGACCCTGTGGCCCACCGGCCAGCCTCAGGCCATGGTGTCCACGCTGAACTCGTGGGGCGGCATCGTCGTAGCCAACGCGGCTATCGTGCCCGCGGGAACGAACGGGGCGGTGAGCGTGTTCGCCAGCGACCCGACCGACGTGATCCTGGACGTCAACGGCTACTTCGACACCTCGAGCGGCCCCACTTCCTATGCGTTCTATCCGTCCACGCCGTGCCGCATCGCCGACACGCGTGGCGCCACGGGCCAGTTTGGCGGGCCCTACATGTACGGCGGCCAGACCCGGGACTTTCCCATCCCATCGAGCGGGTGCGGTCTGCCGGCCACCGCGCGGGCGTATTCGCTGAACTTCACGGTGGTGCCGGGCGGGTACCTGGGGTATCTGAGCGCCTGGCCGACGGGGCAGGCGGCGCCGGTGGCCTCGACGCTGAACTCCTGGACCGGGAAGGTGGTGGCGAATGCGGCGCTGGTGCCGGCGGGGACCAACGAGTCGATCTCGGTGTACGTTTCCGACTCGACGCAAGTGATTCTGGACGGGAACGGCTACTTCGCTGCGCCGGGCGGTGCGGGCGCACTGAACTTCTACCCGGTGACGCCGTGCCGGGTGGCGGACACGCGCGGGGCGGCGGGCCCGTTCGGGGGACCGGAGATGGGGGCGGGGGCGACGCGGTCGTTCGCGATCCCGGCCAGCGCGTGCAACATTCCGGCGACGGCGGCGGCGTACTCGATGAACGTGACGGTGGTGCCGGACGGGCGGCTGTCGTACCTGTCGGCCTGGCCGGCGGGGTCGTCGCAACCAGTGGTTTCGACGCTGAACTCGTGGGACGGGGCGGTGGTGGCGAACGCGGCGATCGTCCCGGCGGGCACGGGCGGGGCGATCAGCCTGTACGTCTCGGACCAGACGCAGGTGATTCTGGATATCAACGGGTATTTCGCGCCGTAGGGCCGCGGCTTCCGCGAAGGAACTCAGGCCGCCGATGGTCACCTCTGAGAGAGCGGCCGTACGTCGTCGCGTCCGGGCAGGCAGAGCAGCGCCGGCCTGGTCCTCCCGTTATAGAATGGTTGCCGATTCGAACCTCTCAATTCCAAATGTGGAGAGAATTTAGGTCAATGAAGAAATTGCGATGCCTGTCCCGGGCCGTTGCCGCTCTGCTGGTGCTCTCGGGCGCCGTGAGCGCGCAGTCCACGGTGGCCACGGGGGCTCTGGCATCGCTGCGACGCCTGCCCGTCGGGCCGCGAACACCGGCGGGGCCGGCTGCCGGCGGGCCGCGGGCGGACGCGAGCTATGGCAAGCTGCCGCTGGCGTTCGAGCCCAACGTGGGGCAGACCGACGCGCGGGTGCGTTTTCTGACAAGGGGCGGCGGGATGACCGCCTTCCTTACGCGCGGCGAGCTTCAGCTCGCCATCCTCGAAGGAGCGCCAAACCGCGGGCTGAAGGCCTCGGCTGCACGCTGAACGGTGTGCCACCTCGGGCCGCTCACGGCCATGATCAGCTACCGGCGGCAACCGGCTGATGGATGCACCGGGCCTCCGCGGCCAGGTAGTCGCCGGTTAGGGCGAAGGCTCGGGACCGCGACCCGCCGCAGAGGTTGCGGTACTGGCACAGGCCGCACTTGCCCTTGAGCAGGTCGGTGTCGCGGAGGACCTGGAACAGCGCGCCCTTCTGGTAGACCTCGACCAGCGAATCGCGCCGCACGTTTCCCGAGGAGATGGGCAGGAAGCCGCTGGGGTAGATCTCGCCGGTGCGGGAGATAAAGACGAACCCGCGGCCGCTGTTGATGCCGGCCATTTTGTTGAGCGGATTGTCGCCGGGGTGGCTGGGGTGGCCCTTGATGGCGGCGCTGACTTCCTCCTTCCGGCGTTGCATCAGGTAGCGCCGATAGTGCATCGCCTCGGTGGTCTTGATCACGGCCCGGGACTTCTTCGAGCGCTCGTACATGAAGGCGAAGACCTGCTCGAACTCGTCGCCATCGAGTTCGATCTGGGACGCGCCGCGGCCGGTCGGCACCAGGAAGAAGATGTCCCACATGTCGCAGCCGAGCCGGTCCACCATGTCCGCGATCTCTTCCAGGTGCTTCCAGTTGTGGCGGCTGACGGTGGTGTTGATCTGGGTCGAGAGGCCGATACGCTGGGCCTCTTCGAGCGCCAGCATGGCGCGGTCGAAGGAGCCGGGGACCTGGCGGAAATCGTCGTGCGAGGCGGCGTCCCATCCGTCCACGCTGATCGAGATGCGCGCCACGCCGGACTGCTTGAAGCCCGCGATCGCCTCCCGAGTGAGCAGCGGCGTGGGGCTGGGCGAGACCGTGGTGCGCAGACCGAGGCCGACGCTGTGCTCGATCAACGCAAACAGGTCGGGGCGCTTGAGCGGATCGCCGCCGGTGAAGATCATGATCGGATCGCCGAACTCGCGCACGGTGTCGAGCAGGCGGAAGCCTTCCTCGGTGTTCAACTCGAGCGGGTGGCGATAGGGGTCGGCGGAGGCCCGGCAGTGGAGGCAGGCCAGGTCACAGGCCCGCGTCACTTCCCAGATCACCAGGAACGGAGCCTGGTTGAAATCGCGCATACGTCGTCACCTCCCCCCAGGCACACGAAACAGGCAATTCCCGGTCCAAAACCGGAACGGGCGGATGTAATTCATTCTACGCCGCTGCGGGGAAATGAAAGCGGCCGGGCTTGGGGCAAATCCCCCACGGGCGCGCCGTCTCAGCGTAAGAAGCTGCGTTAGTGTATCCTGACGCCAAATGGCCGAACGCGTTGTAGTCGGTCTGGACCTTAGCGGGACAAGTATGTCTGCCGCCGTCGTCGATTCGACCGGCACGATCCTGCAACGGAGCAAGCAGCCGTTCCGCAAGGGGAGTTTTCAGGAATCCACACAGCAGATCCGCGAGGTTGTCGAAAGGGTGCTGGCCGAATCCGCCGTGAATTCGGCTGACGTAGCTGGGGTCGGCATCTCGATCCCGGGAGTCTATTATTCGGCGACGGGAAACGCTCTCGCCCCGGACCTTTGGGATTGGGAGGAAGTTCCGCTGTGGCGCGAGATCGAGGAGAAACTGCCGCAGCCCGTCATGGTGGACAACGACCGCGCCGCCTCCGCGCTGGGCGAACAATGGGTGGGCGCCGCGCGGGGGCTCTCCGACGTGGTGTACTTCTCCGTTGGCAAGGAAATCGGCGCGGGCATCATCAGCGCGGGATGGCTCCTTCACGGCGCGGGCGATCTGGCGGGCGCGGCCGGCTGGCTGGCCGTGGACCCGCGCAAGAACGGTCTCTACAGCCAGGTAGGGTGTCTGGAGGCGGAGGCGGGAGCGGCCGCGGTCGGCAGGCGTGCGGCGACGCGTATTGCCGCGGGCGAGGCGACCGTTATGGCGGGCCTGGCCGGGGCGCACCCGGTCACTACCGCGATCGTGATCGAGGCGGCGCGGCGGGGCGATGCCGTCGCCATACGAGTTCTGGAAGAGACGGCACGGTACCTCGCCATGGGGATCGCCAACCTGATCGGGATTCTCAACCCGGAGATGGTGGTTCTCGGCGGCAGTCTGTTTGAGGCCAGCGAGTTCCTTCTGGAGCCGCTGCGGCGCGAGGTGCCCGAGTGGGTGCAGCCGCTGGTGGCCAGCCAGGTCCGCATCGAACTCGCTCAACTCGGGGAGGACGGCCCGCTGCTGGGGGCGGCGCGCATGCCCCTGCTGGCGCCGGGCGCGAGGGATTAGGGAACGGCTGGTTCCTACTGCAATCCCCACTGCGTAAACAGGAATTCGTAGATGTCGGTAGTCAGGTCGATCCTCTCCCTGAGGGCCGTGCCGATGCCGTGGCCGGAAGTGCTGCTGGTGCGTAGAAGGATGGGCTTCTTTGTCCCGCTCGCCTGCAGGCGTGCCGTCATCTTCCGGGAATTCGCCGGATCCACACGCGGGTCGTTCGCACCCGTGGTGAACAGGATCGCGGGATTGGTCCGGGTCTTTCACGGTGCCGAACTCCGTTACGTTGAACGCCCCGTTCGGAAACAGCTCGACCCGCAGCATGTCGTAGATACCCACCATGGAGACCACCGCGGACTGGGCAAGGGTGTCCGCTCGAAGGGAACAGGATTGGGGTAGACTACAATACTTCATGACCGCCGATGCCGGTACCGTCCGCGGGCTGCTCGAGGCTTGGGCGGCAGCGACTCCGGATGCGCCTGCGCTGCTGGCGCCGGGCCGCGCGCCCTTGAGTTACTCCCGGCTGCTTGCGCAAGTCGACCGGACGCGGGCCGCGCTCCAGGCGCGGGGAATCGGGCGCGGCAGCCGGGTCGCCGTCGTACTGCCGAATGGACCGGAGATGGCGGCGGCGTTCCTTTCCGTCGCGTCGGGCGCGGTGTGCGCTCCGCTCAACCCGGCTTACCGCCAGGCGGAGTTCGATTTCTACTTTTCCGATCTCGAGCCCCGGGCACTGATCGTCGAGCGCGGAGCGGTGTCGCCGGCGATCGCCGCGGCGCAGGCGCGCGGGATCGACATCCTCTATTTGGATCCGCTCGAGAAGGAACCGGCGGGCTCGTTCTGCATCGAGGGTCGCGTGCAAGGGCCGTTCGAGGCGGCCGAGGACGGGGATGTGGCGCTGGTGCTGCACACCTCGGGCACAACGTCGCGGCCCAAGCAGGTGCCGCTGACGAACGCCAACCTGTGCCACTCGGCGCGGAACATCGCGCGCGCGCTCGAACTCACGGCGGCGGACCGGTGCCTGAACGTGATGCCGCTGTTCCACATCCACGGCCTGGCGGCCGCCTTGCTCGCGTCGCTGGCCTCGGGCGCGAGCGTGGTGTGCACTCCCGGGTTCTACGCGCCGCGTTTCTTCGAATGGCTGGATGAGTTCGAGCCCACTTGGTATACCGCGGTCCCGGCCATGCACCAGGCGATTCTGGCGCGGGCGGGCGGGGAAGCGCGGCGGTCGTCCTTGCGCTTCATTCGCTCTTGCTCGGCGCCGCTCGCGCCGCGGGTGATGGCCGAGTTGGAGAGCGTCTTCTCGGTCCCGGTGATCGAATCCTACGGGATGACGGAGGCGGCGCACCAGATGGCGAGCAATCCTCTTCCGCCGGCCGAACGGAAGCCGGGCTCGGTGGGTAGGGCCGCCGGGCCCGAGATCGCGATCATGGACCAGGGCGGCGGCCTGCTCGGGCCGTGCCAGACGGGTGAGATCGTCATTCGCGGGCCGAACATGACGGCAGGCTATGCGAGCAACCCGGAAGCAAACCGGAGCGCGTTCTGCGGAGGCTGGTTCCGCACGGGCGACCAGGGACGGCTCGACGAGGAAGGCTACCTCTTCATCAGCGGGCGGACCAAGGAGATCATAAATCGCGGCGGGGAGAAGATCTCGCCCCGCGAAGTCGACGAAGCGCTGCTGGAGCATCCGGCGGTCGCGCAGGCGCTGGCCTTCGCCGTCCCAGACACCAGGCTGGGCGAGGACGTGGCCGCCGCGGTGGTTTTGAAACCCGGCACGACTGCGATCGAAGGCGAGCTGCGGGGATTCGCGTCGCGCCGCCTCGCGGATTTTAAGGTGCCGCGCCGGATCGTCTTCCTGGACGAGATCCCGAAAGGGCCGACGGGGAAACCGCAGCGCATCGGCTTGGCTGCGAGGCTGGGGCTGGATCGTCCGTGCGAGGCTGAGCGCGTCGAGGCTGAATACCTCGCGCCGCGGACGCCCTCCGAGGAACTGGTGGGACGCCTGTGGCGCGAGGTGCTGGGCTGCGAGCGCGCAGGAGTGCGGGACAGGTTCCTGGACGCCGGCGGGGATTCGCTGCTGGCGGCGCAGTTGCTGGCGCGCGTGGCGGAAGCGGCGGGCGCGGCGCCGCCGCTGTTGTACTTGTTCGAGAACCCGACCATCGAGGCTCTGGCGGCGTGGATAGACTCGAACAAGGGGCCGGGCGAAGCCGCGATCACCCGCGATGCGAGCGGATCGGAGGCGCCGCTCTCGTTCGCGCAGCGACGGTTCTGGTTTCTGGACCAGTATGAGCAGGAGGGCTCTGCTTACATCCACTGTTCCGCTTTTCGGTTGAGAGGGCCGCTGGACCTGGCGGCGCTGCAGAGCGCGCTCGACCGCATTGTGGAGCGGCACGAAGTCCTCCGCACGACATATCGCGCCCGGGGCGGCGTTCCGTGCCCGGTGATCGAGCCGCCCCGGCCGGTAGAACTGACCGTAGCCGATGTGGGCTCGCTGGACGAGGCTCGCGCGCTGGCCGCCGCGGAGACGCGGCGGCGATTCGATTTCACCCGCGACCTCATGATCCGCCCGACGCTGGCGCGCCTGGCCCCGGACGACCACGTTCTGCTTTACACGCGGCACCACATCGCGTCGGACGGCTGGTCGGCGGAGGTGTTCGTGCGCGAACTGGCGGCGTTGTACGAAGGCGCAGCGGTCGCGGACCTGCCCATCCAGTACGGCGACTACGCGCGCTGGCAGCAGGCGCGGTACGAGGCCGGCGCATGGGACGGCCAGATCGAGTACTGGAAGGAGAGGCTGGCGGGAAGCCCGCCGCTGCTTCCTTTGCCGACCGACCGGCCGCGTCCTCCACGGCAGACTTTCGCCGGCGGCCGGGAGACGTTCGCCGTGCCGCCGGAATTGGCGGCGGCCGCTCGAGGAACTGGCGCACCGCGAACAGGCCACGCTCTTCATGGCGCTGGCCGCGGCCTTCCAGGCGCTGCTGTGCCGCTACTCGGGCGCAACCGACATCCTGGTCGGATGCCCCGCCGCGGGCCGCGGCCGCATCGAGACCGAACCGCTGCTGGGCCTGTTCCTGAACACACTGGTGCTGCGCACGGACCTTTCCGGCGACCCGACCTTCCGCGAGCTCGTGGCGCGCGTGCGGACCACGGCCCTGGGCGCCTACGCCCACCAGGAGCTGCCATTCGAGAAGCTGGTGGAGGCGCTCCAACCGGAGCGGAGCCAGAGCCATTCGCCTCTGTTCCAGGTGTTCTTCCAGTTTCGCAATCTGCCGTTCGATGCGCCGCGCTTCGCGGGCCTCGAGTGCGAGAGGCTGGAGTTCGATCCTGGAACCGCACAGTTCGACCTGGCGGTGGACGTGACGCCCGCCGGAGAATCTCTGCGGGTCGCGCTTACTTACAACAGCGACCTGTTCGAGCGCGAGACGGCGCGGCGCATGGCGGGGCACTATCGGGCTCTGCTCGAGGCCGTGACTCGCGATCCCGAGCAGCGGGTGTCGGCGATCGGACTGTTGCGGGAGGACGAGCGCCGGCAAGTGCTCGTCGAATGGAACCGGACGGAGCGGTCGGTGCCGGCGGCCTGCGTGCACGAGCTCTTCGAGGCGCAGGTTGCGCGCACGCCCGACGCGGTGGCCGTCATTTTCGGCGATTACGAGGTGACCTACGGCGAGCTCAACCGCCAGGCGGACGCGGTGGCACGGCGGCTGCGGGGGCTGGGCGTGGGACCGGACGTGCTGGTGGGCCTGGCGGTGGAACGCTCTCACGAGATGATTGCCGCGCTGCTAGGCATTCTCAAGGCGGGCGGCGCCTATGTGCCGCTCGACCCCAGCTATCCCAACGAGCGGCTGGCCCTGATGCTGGAGGACTCGGGCGCGCCGGTGCTGGTTACCGAGCGCGGCCTGCTGAACCGGCTGCCGGAGCGGCTGCCGAAGCTGGTGTTTCTGGATGACGTGGAAGATGCGGCGGGGCCTCCCGCTGTCGGCCAGAGCCCCGTCACGCCGGATTCGCTGGCGTATGCGATCTACACTTCGGGCTCGACGGGCGTCCCGAAAGCCGTTCTGGTGACGCACGGTTCCCTGGCCAACGCCATGGAATCGTACCGGAGCGAGTTTGGGATGAGCGGCCGCGACCTGGTGCTGGCGGTGACCACGCTCTCCTTCGACATCGCGGCGCTCGAGATCCTCCTGCCTCTGATCTGCGGGGCGCGCGTGGCTGTGGCGCCCCAGGAGGCGCAGAAGGACGGGGCGGCACTGGTGAAACTGATCGACCGGTGGCGTCCCACGTGGTTGCAGGAGACGCCGGCCGGCTGGCGCATGCTGATCGACGCCGGATGGCGCGGCAACCCGGGGCTGGCCATGATCTCGGGCGGCGAGATGCTGACTCGCCCGTTGGCGGACGCTCTGCTCACCCGCGGCGCGCGCGTTTTCAATTTGTACGGCCCCACCGAGACCACGATCGACTCGACCCTGGAACGGGTCCGGCAGGACACGCCGGGCGTCCCGATCGGCCGGCCCTTGGCCAACACACGGGTCTACGTTCTCGACGCACATCGCGAGCCGGTGCCGGTCGGCGTCGCCGGAGAGCTGTACATCGGCGGCGCGGGCGTGGCGCGTGGATACTGGAAGCGGCCGGAGCTTACCGCCGAACGCTTTCTCCCGGATCCTTTTGCGGACGGTCCGGGCGCGCGGATGTACAGGACGGGCGACCTGGTACGCTGGCTCGCGGACGGCCGGCTCGATTATCTCGGCCGGCTGGACCACCAGGTCAAGGTGCGCGGGTTCCGCATCGAGCTGGGCGAGGTGGAAGCGGCGCTAGCGGCGCACCCGTCCCTGCGGGCGGCGGCCGCGGCAGTGCGTGAGGATACGCTGGTCGCGTATTGCGTGTGGCGCGACGGGCAGGCCGCGGACGCGGGGGCGGTCCGCACTTTTCTGACGGCGCGGCTCCCCGGCTACATGCTTCCCACCCGTTTCGTCGCCGTCGGCTCGTTGCCTCTGCTGCCGAACGGCAAACTGGATCGCAAGGCTCTGTCCGCCATCGAGGAGCCACGGGCCGCGCGGGACGGAACCGCCCCTCGAGACGAGACGGAACGGCGGCTGGCCGGGATTTGGGAGGAGTTGCTCGGCACGGCTCCCATCGGAATCGATGATCACTTCTTCGAACTGGGCGGCCATTCGCTGCTGGCGGCGCGCGCGGCCGCGCTGATCGAAGACGCATTCGGCACACGGGTGCCGCTGGCCACGTTGTTCGAGGCGCCCACCATCGCCCAACTGGCGCCGCTCGTCCGCGGAGAGGCGCGCGCGGTCTGGCCGCCGCACATCGCGCCGATTCAGCCCGCCGGGACGCGGCCGGTGTTCTGGGCCATTGGTGGCGCTGCCACGTACCTCCGGCTGGCCGAACATCTGGGGCCGGAGCAGCCCGTCCTGGGCGTGGTGCTCGAAGACGGCGATGCGCCCAGATTCGCGCCACCCTGCGGAGTCGAGACCGTCGCCGCCGAGTTGGTCCGTTTGATGCGGCAGCAGCAGCCTCACGGCCCTTACTACCTCGGTGGTCATTCGGTGCAGGGCCTGTACGCATTCGAGGCCGCCCAACAACTCCTCAAGGCAGGCGAAGAAGTGCGGCTCCTGGTCCTGTTCGACCCTTATCTGCCTCTGGCGGTGCGGTGGGAGGCCGGTTTCGCGGTGCGTGCGCGCGTCCAGCTTGCAGCCTGGTGGTGGCTCATGGAGCGCGGCCGCCTCCGCAAGGCTTACGCCTTCGCGTGGAACGCGGTGAAGGACATCGCCACGCGGCCTTGGCGAGCGTCCGTCGAGGCCCCCCCGGCGTCGATCGGAGATGTCCAGTTGCTGGCGGCGGCCGGTTACCGGCCCCGGCCGTACCCCGGAAGGATCCTGTTTCTGCAAGCGCGGGACCAGCCCATGGCCCTCCACCTCGCCTCGCGCCTGGGGTGGGACAAGCTGGCCGGGCGCGGTTTTTCCGTACACCTGGTGCCCGGCGATCACGGGAACCTCCTCGACGGAGCTCACGCCGCGGCGGTGGCGGAGGTTCTCCAGGCGGCCCTGGCGGAGGCAGTCGAGGCGAACTGAGGCGCCGCGGGCCATCTCGCCAGTCGCGGCCTGCCCAATCAGGGAGCAACGCGTTACTGCGGGTCCAGCAACCAGATCTCCCCGGTGAGATCCCCCCGGTTGAACACGATCATGTTCGGGCCAACATCCATCTGAAATACCTCGCCACCTATGTTCGCCAGCGAGTGACGGCGCTGATGGCAGTGATACACGGCAAACGGAGGGCCGGCGGGGTGCATATCGGGTCCGATCCGTTGCGCCCAGATGCACAGGAACCCGTCGCGATCCGACGTGAAAAAGATCGGCTTGTCTATGTTGCGCCGTTTCGCGAAGCGCTCGTGCCCGGGAGCGAGTGGATTCCGATTACCGGAGGGCCCTCGTGACAGAGTGACGCAGATCTGCGGGGTGCCGCAGGAGGCGGCCTTGAACATCGGAACCCTCACGCAATCCTCTGCTCTCTTAGAAGGCGGCTTCTCGGGTGGCTGGAGCGGCGGCGAGTTGGCAGTCGGCCCCCTACCCCAGCGGGTTGCTCCGCACCAGCTCCAGGAACGCCCGCGCGGCGTGGCTCAGGGCCCGCCTAGCCGGGTAGACCAGGCGGATGTTGCGGTCCACGTGCAGTTCCTCGCACGTCCACTTCGCGCAGCAGGCCTTGCCCCAACTCCTGCTCGACGCACATCCGCGGCAGAAACGCCACGCCCTCGTTGCGCTGCACCAGGCGGCGGATCGATCTCCACCGTCGGCATCTCCACGTCCATGTTGAGCGGCGACCTTGCGCCGCTGGAACTCCTTCACCACCACCTCGCGGTACGGCGAGAGCACGTTGTGCGCGATGAAGGTCTCCATGCCCAGCTCGGAGATCGAAACCGACTTCCGCGCTGCGCGAAGCGGTGCTCCGGGGAGACCACGAAAGCCAGGTGGTCGCGGTAGATGACGGTGCTGACCAGCCGGTCGTCGTCCGGATCGTAGCTGATGAGGCCCAGTTCCAGGTCGCCGTCGATCAACTGCGCCGGGCATCTTGCTCGACAGGCTGCGGCGCACCTGCACCTTGATCTTGGGGTAAGTGTGCCGGTAGCGCTCGATGTGGTGCAGCAGGTACAGCGTGGTCGATTCGTTGGCGCCGATGATGAGGCGGCCGGCGGCGTTGTCGCGCAGTTCCGCCAGCGCGTTCTCGAGGTCCTGCCGCAGGTTGTCGAAGCGCCGTGCGTACTCGGTCACGATGCGGCCGGCATCGGTGAGCAGCAGTTCCTTGCCGGACCGGTCGATGAGCTTCTCGCCCAGTTCGCTCTCGAGTCTCTGGATGGCCAGCGACACGGCGGGCTGGGTCCGCAGCAGCTTCTCGCCGGCGCGGGAGAAGCTCTTCTCGGTGGCAACCGTAAGGAAGGTCTGGAGAAGATAGAGTTCCATGGCTGATAGCTGGCGGTAGCGCCATTAACAGCATTTATCCTATCACTGTATTCTTATTCAAGTCCAGAAGATTATAAATTTGCCAAATCATGATGCGCAGCCGCATAATGCTCGATAAGCCCTTCGGCCCGGAGAAACAGGCCGTTCCGGAGGGCTACAACTCCGAGAGCGCGGGCGGACACGATGAGCGATCGCGTATACATTTTCGACACGACACTGCGGGACGGCGAACAGTCGCCCGGATGCAGCATGACCGTACAGGAGAAGCTCCGGATGGCTCGGAAGCTGGTGGAGTTGGGCGTCGATATCCTCGAAGCCGGATTCCCCATCGCCTCACAAGGCGATTTCGACTCCGTGGAAGCGATCGCTCGCGAGTTCCCGTGGGTGCAGGTGGCGGCACTCGCCAGAGCCTGCACGCTCGATGTGGAACGGGCCGCCCGCGCTTTGGAACATGCCCGCCGTCCGCGCATTCACACCTTCATCGCAACCAGCGATATTCACCTGAAGTACAAGCTGCACAAGACGCGCGAGCAGGTGCTGGAGCAGGCCGTGGCGGCGGTGGAACTGGCGCGCCGCTATGCGGACGACGTGGAGTTCTCGGCCGAAGACGCCACGCGCACCGAGCCGGACTTCCTGGAAGAGATCTCGAGAGCCGTGGTCGCCGCGGGCGCGCGCACGGTGAACCTGCCGGACACGGTCGGCTACTCGGTGCCGGAGGAGTATGGCCCGTTCATCGGGCGCATCGCGAAGGCGCTGGGCGATTCGGCGATCGTGAGCGTGCACTGCCACAACGACCTGGGACTGGCGAGCGCGAACTCGCTGGCGGGTGTGCAGTGCGGGCGCGCGGCAGATCGAGTGCACCATCAACGGCATCGGCGAGCGGGCGGGGAACTGCGCGCTCGAAGAGGTCGTGATGGCGTTCAAGACCCGCCCGGACCGTCTGCCCGTTCCAGACCGGCATCGTCACCGAGCAGCTTTACCCGGCCAGCCAGCTTCTCGACCGAGCTGATCGCTTTCGGCCCGCAGCCGAACAAAGCGATCGTCGGCTCGAACGCGTTCGCGCACGAGGCCGGCATCCACCAGGACGGCTTCCTCAAGGAGCGCACCACCTACGAGATCATGGACCCGCACTCGGTGGGCGTGCCCGAGAGCACGCTGATCCTGGGCAAGCACAGCGGGCGCCACGCGCTGAACAAACGATGCCAGGACCTGGGCTTCGAGCTCACGAAGGAAGAGCTGGACGCTGTCTACCAGCGCTTCATCGCGATCGCGGACGGCAAGAAGGGCGTGACGAACGAGGAGATTCTCGAGCTCGTCGAGAATCGGTCTGCCCTGACCGCCCGGGCCGAATGACCGGGGGCAGGCCGTTTACGTCCCAAAGGCCGCGGTAGGATGCGGGATAACCGCCAAACCACCGCAGACCCGTGCTGGCGCCGCTAACGCACATTACTTGGATGCTTGGCCGCAAACCGCGCGTAACCGCGCTGGCGCTCGTTCAGCGGGCAGGCGGTTGGTCGGCTCCGGGTATTGGTATTCTGGGGACTCGCGGAAGGCGCGCGATCCTTGCGGAGCCCGCCGTTTGCCCGCGGCGTGACGTCTATTCATGGAGGATTGGAAGATGCATAAGATTGCGGTAATCGCCGGAGACGGGACTGGCCCGGAGGTGACTGCCGAAGCAGTGAAGGTTCTCAAAGCGGCGGCTGCGAAATTCGATTTCAAAGTCGAGCTGACTGAGTTTGACTTTGGCGGCGAGCGTTACAAGCGAACCGGGGAGTTGTTGCCGGATAGCGCGGTCGAGGAATTGCGCAACTTCGATGCGATCCTTCTGGGAGCCATCGGACACCCCGACGTGCCTCCGGGCATTCTGGAGAAAGGAATTCTGCTCAAGGCCCGTTTCGCCCTCGACCAGTACATCAATCTCAGGCCGGTGAAACTGTTCCCCGGCGTCAGCACGCCCCTGAAGGACAAAGGCCCGAGCGACATCGATTTCGTCGTTGTCCGGGAGAATACGGGGGACGCGTACACGGGAACCGGCGGCGTCACCATGAAGGGAACTCCCCATGAAGTTGCGGTCCAAACCGCGGTGTACAACCGCTTTCAGGTTGATCGCTGCCTCCGCTACGCCTTCAACTATGCGCGGAAGTACGGCAAGAAAGCGCAGGGCAAGTCAAACAAGAACACCCTGGCGCTATGCGGTAAGACGAACGTCCTGACGTATATTTACGATCTCTGGGAAAGAGCCTTTCACGAGATGGGGCAGAAGGAGTTTCCGGAAATCGCCCGGGAGTACTACCACGTAGATGCGACCTGCATGTGGTTCGTCAAGAATCCAGAGTGGTTCGATGTGATCGTCACGGGAAACATGTTCGGCGACATCATCACGGATCTGGGCGCCATGATCCAGGGCGGAATGGGCATTGCCGCGGGCGGCAACCTCAACCCGGAAGGCGTGAGCATGTTCGAACCCATCGGCGGGAGCGCGCCCAAGTACACCGGTCAGGGTGTCATCAATCCGCTGGCTGCCATCTGTGCGATGCAGATGATGCTGGTAACGCTCGGCGAAGAGAAAGCAGCGGCCGCGATCGAAGAATCGGTCATGTTTGTCACGGCCAACAAACTGAAATCGCTCGCAGCCGGCCGGATGGGGTATTCGACGTCCGAGGTTGGCGACCTGGTGGCGGCGGGAATCGCATAACGCCCGCAAACAGGGGGCGCGATCGGCTCGGCGGAAGAAGCCGCCGCGGTGAACGCGGCCGTCGAAGCGGTGCTCCCTGGCGGCCGCGCGAGGGCCGACCTGCGGCCCTCCGGCAAGCCCGCTACTACGAGCGAGGTCGGAGACGCGATAATAGAATCTATTGAGTTGTCCGGTAAATCTTATGCCCCGTACCATCATCGATAAAGTCTGGCAGTGCACACGTCGTCAGCGAACAGCCGGGCGCGCCGGCGCTGCTCTACATCGACCTGCACCTGGTCCACGAGGTGACGTCGCCGCAGGCCTTCGACGGCCTGCGCAGCCGCGGCCTGAGCCGTGCGCCGTCCCGAGCACACCTTCGCTACGGCCGATCACAGCGTCCCCACCACGGACCGCTCGCTGCCCATCCTCGATCGGATCGCCGCCCGCAGGTGGCGCAACTGGAGGCCAACTGCCGCGAGTTCGGCATTCCCTGCCACGGCGTGTCGAGCCAGCTAGCAGGGGATCGTGCACGTCATCGGCCCGGAACTGGGGCTCACGCAGCCGGGCATGACGATCGTCTGCGGCGACAGCCACACGGCGACGCACGGCGCTTTCGGTGCGCTGGCTTTCGGGATCGGCACCAGCGAAGTGGAGCAGGTGCTGGCGACGCAGTGCCTGCTGCAGAAGAAGTCGCAGACCTACCGGGTCGAGGTGACGGGCCAGTTGCAGCCCGGCGTGACGGCCAAGGACATCATCCTGGCGCTGATCGCGAAGATCGGCGCCGGCGGCGGCACCGGGTGCGTCTTCGAATACTGCGGCCCGGCGATCCGCGCGCTGTCGATGGACGAGCGCATGACCATCTGCAATATGTCCATCGAAGCCGGCGCTCGGGCAGGCATGATCGCACCCGACGATACCACCTACGAGTACATGTACGGCCGGCCGTTCGCGCCGCAGGGAGAGGAGTGGGACCGGGCGCTTGGCGCGCTGGCGGCGGTTGCCCAGCGACGAAGGCGCGGTTTACGACAAACAGGTCACCATCGACGCCGCTTCGCTCGAGCCGATGGTCACCTTTGGCACCAGCCCGGGCATGGGGATTCCGGTTTCGGGCCTGGTTCCCGATCCCGCGCTGCTGGCCGACCCGATGGAGCGCGAATCGATCGCCAAGGCGCTGCGGTACATGAATCTCGAACCCGGCAAGCCGCTGGCCGGGCACGCCATCGACGTCGTGTTCATCGGGAGCTGCACCAACGGCCGCATCTCGGACCTGCGCGCCGCGGCCTCGGTCCTCAATGGACGTCACGTCGCTGCGGGCTTGCGCGTTCTGGTGGTCCCGGGCTCGCATGACGCCAAGCGGCAGGCCGAGGCCGAGGGCCTGGACGCCATCTTCCGCGCGGCCGGCGCCGAGTGGCGTGAGCCGGGCTGCTCCATGTGCCTGGCGATGAACGGAGATCAACTCGAACCCGGCCAGTACGGCGTCGCGACCTCGAACCGCAATTTCGAAGGCCGCCAGGGCAAGGGCGGGCGCACGATTCTCGCCAGCCCGCTGACCGCCGCGGCCTCCGCCGTCACCGGCGTCGTGACCGATCCCAGGAGGTTCGCATGAAGCCCTTCACCCGGCTCGAAAGCCGGCTGGTTCCGCTGCCCATCGACAACGTGGACACCGACCAGATCATCCCGGCGAGGTTTCTGAAGACCATCTCGAAGGACGGGCTCGGTCGCCAGCTCTTCTGCGACTGGCGCTACGACCCCGAGGGCCGTCCCAAGCCGGATTTCATTCTCAATCAGCCGCGCGCCCTGGGCGCGGAAATCCTGCTGGCGGGTGACAACTTCGGTTGTGGCAGCTCGCGCGAGCACGCGCCATGGGCCCTCACCCAATTCGGCTTCCGCGCCGTAATCAGTACTTCGTTTGCGGATATTTTCCGCCAGAACTCGCTTAAGAATTCGCTCCTGCCTGTGACAGTGCCGCGCGACGTTCATGTGGAGCTCTTCTCGCTGGCCGAGAAGGATGTCACGGTTTCGATCGACCTGGCGTCCCAGACGCTGGCGCTCCCGGACGGGCGCACGGTCGAGTTCCCCATCGATCCGTTTGCCAGGCACTGCCTGCTGAATGGCATCGACGAGCTGGGCTACATCCGCCAGCAGGAGGACGCCATAGCAGCCTTCGAAGCGCGCTGCGGGTCCGCAGTCAACACGCTGGGGTAGGGAAGCGCCTCGGCGCAGGCGCTTCCGCCTGCGCGTCATGCCGCCGCGCGCGCCGCCGGGTAGTCCTTCGGCATGGCGATCCAGGAGCCGATGTAGACCAGCACTACGAGACCGCCCGTGAGGAGCGTGGCCACGATCCACAGGATTCGCATCAGCGTGACGTCCATGTTGAAGGAGCGCGCGAAACCGGCGCAGACACCGGCGAACATCTTTTGGTCTATGGGACGGCTGAGCGGTTGGCGTGGGATCCCCGCGGCGCGCTGTCCGGGCTTCGCGGACTTGCCGCATTTGGGGCAGAACAGGTGGCCATCCTCGAGTTCGAAGCCGCATTGCGTGCAGAACATATTCCGTCCTCCTGACTAGAAGACGCGCCCGCGCCGGTGGTTGTTCCCTGGCGTGATCTTGCCCAATACGGCTGCGCGGCGGGCGCCCGTCGCGGCGGGCACACTCGAGGCATGCCGGCGCCAGGTCTGATATGCCAGGATCGCGAACGCAATCGCCTCCTTCGCGTCCACGTCGAGATCGTAGTCGCTCGAGGTGCACACCGCCACTCCCGGCAGAAATGCCGCCATATGCTTCAGAATCTCGGGGTTGTGCGCGCCCCCGCCCGAGACGATCAATTCATCGACTGCCATGCTCGGCGCGACGAAGCGCGCAATACCCTCGGCGACCGAGGCGGCGGTCAGCGCCGTGGCGGTGGCGATCAGGTCCTGCAACGGCAGGCCGGTGGAAACCAGACGCTCGACGAACGCGGCGCCGAATTGCTCCCGTCCGGCCGATTTGGGCGGCTTGAGCCGGTAGTAGCGATCCGCGAGCAGCTCTGCCAGCAACGCGCGGTCGATCTTGGCGCAGTGGGCAATCCAGCCGTTGCGGTCGTAACGGCGGCGGCCCTTGGTGAGCTTCTCCGTCAGCGCGTCGATGGCCATGTTGCCGGGGCCGGTGTCGAAAGCGATCACGTCTCTCGGCTTGCCGTTGGGCGGGATGGCGGTGATGTTGGCGATGCCACCGATGTTGAGCGCGACGCGCCCGCGCCGCGCGTGGCGGAAGAGACGGTAATCGACCATGGGCACCAGGGGCGCGCCCTGCCCACCCGCCGCGATGTCGCGCGTGCGAAAATCCGAGACCACGGGAATGCCCGTCCGCTCCGCGATCACCGCCGCCTCCCCGATCTGCAGCGTGCTCGCCACCGGACGCCGCAGGAAGCTTACCGCTGCGCCCTCGTGGAAGATGGTCTGGCCATGGCAGCCGATCAAACCGATCGAATCGAGCGCCACGCGCTTGCGTTCGCAGGTCCCGATTACGGCTTCCGCGTACAACTCGCCCAGCAGGAAACTCAGCCGCGAGATGGTGGCGGTGTGAGTGCTGGCATTCGACACCCCGAGCAGCGCCTCGCGCACCCGCAGCGGGTAGGGCGTCGAGTGGAACGCGAGCAGCGTTGGCTTGTCGCGGCCCCCGATGTCCACGATCGCGACGTCGATTCCGTCGAGAGAGGTTCCACTCATGATGCCGGCGACCCGCATGGACAAACCACCTACCTTCCGTTGGAGTCTACACCATCCGCGCCGCGAGTGTGCGGAGCCGCGGTGCGGCGACTCCGCATTCAGGCTCGCATCGCCGTCCGTTCCAGCGCGGGCGGCTTGAAACCGGCCCCCCATCGCGACATAATGCAGGCTTGATCGCCGCCGCTCTCGCGCTCCTTTCGTCGGTGCTGGTCTGGACGCTGCTTCATCGAGCGGGCCTCGACCTGGCCGGCTGGGAGATCGCGACTCTGGCACTGGCGGTGCTTGCAACCGTTCTGTTGCGCCGCCCTCAGGGGCCCCCGCCGGGCCGCACGGTTCTGGCCGCTCTGGTCGCCCTGCCCGTCTGGATTCTGCTCACGCTGGTGCCGCTGCCGCACGGGAAGGCCGCGATCTCTCTGACGCCAGCGGCGACCTTCGCCGGATGGCTGCATCTGGCGGCCTGTATTCTCGTCTTCCTGACCGTGCGTGAAGTCGCCTGGCGCGCATCGGGCCGCCGCCCGCCCTGGATCGCCGCTCTGCCCCTGGTGGTCGTAGCGGGATTCGAAGCCGCGCTCGGCCTGGTGCAGTTCTATACCGGCGCTACGGACGGCTCGGGCGCGCACGGCACCTTCGCCAATCGCGACCACTTCGCGGGCCTGCTCGAGATGGCGCTTCCCTTCGCCGTCCTGTACCCGCTTGCCGCCCTCGGGCGCGGCGGGACGCCGCGCTGGCGCGCGCTGATTGCCCCCGGTGCGCTGGCCGCCTCCGCTCTCATCCTGGCGGGCTCCGTTCACTCGCTGTCGCGCATGGGGTTTCTTTGCGCTCTCGGCGGCCTCGTTGTGGGCGTGGCGGTCGGCATGCGGAAGACGCGCTGGCTTCTGGCTGCGCCAGCGGCGGCCGTCCTGATGTTCGTCTTCCTGCCCAATGACCAGATGATCGCGCGCTTCGGCGAGTTCACCGCCTCCGGCAGGGCCCAGCAGCCCGGCCGCGTGGAGGTGTGGCGCGAGACTCTCCCCATGGTTCCCAATACCCTGTTGACGGGCTGCGGTCTCGGCGCCTGGGAGTCCGCCTTTATGAGGTACAAGCGATCCTCTCCCACCCTGACCGATAGCTACGTCCACAACGACTACCTGCAATACCTGGTCGAGCTTGGGCTTCCTGGCTTCCTTTGCGGCCTGCTTCTGGTCGGCGCCGCCATGCGGGCGGCGGTATGGGCCGCCTTCCGCCACGCCTCTCCCGAGGGACGGGCGCTCGCGGCCGCCTGTCTGGCCTCCATGGCCGCTCTTCTGCTCCACAGCCTCGTGGACTTCAACTCCTACATCCCGTCCAATGCACTCGTGTTCGCCTGGGTGGCCGGTCTGGCGGCGTCGCGGTTCTGAGGGCGGCCGCGGGTTTTCCTCTTGTAGATTTTCCGGGGCCAGATCGCACTCATCTACAGGCCCATGCTCCGTCTCTCGCTCGTTCTCTGCTTCAGCGCCCTGCTCCATGCCGCTGAGCCATTCGCCCTGCTGACCGCAAGCGGCGACATCAAGCTGAACGGAAAGCCCCTTCCGTCCGCGGGCGTGCCGAACTGGCCGCTGGACCCCGGCGACGATCTGCTCACCGGCGAGGGCAGCGCCATGGTCACATTCTCCGACGGCATGCGAATCACGCTCGAGCCCCACACCAGGCTGGTGTTACAGCAATGCGGCCATTGCATCGCCCAGTTCTACCGCGGTGCGCTTGACTACGACCAGCCCGGCGGCTCGAGAGCCGAGATTTGCGCGCTGGGCCGTCCCGTGAGGCCGGCGCCGGGCTCGCGCGGTTCCATCGTCGCCGAGTCTGCGGCTAAGATCCTCGTTCGGGTTGCGGGCGAGGAAAAGGTGCTGACTTCCGGCAAGTGCCCCTGCAACCTGGGCGCGCCCTGGGCCCTCACGGGGATGTCGGCCGGCGCGAAGGCCGCTATCGCCGTGGGCGTCGCCGGCACGGCGGCCACCGTGGGCGCCGTCACCGTCACCCGTCCCCGCGCGACCGACACCACGCCGTGAGCCGCCGATGTACGCCCTGCGCCCACTTTGCGCGTTGTTCCTGTCCGGCGGGCTGCTGGCCGCCCCGGCGCAAACGCCAGCGCCGTCCACCGAACCCGAGGTCGAACTG
The DNA here is from genome assembly GCA_963710565.1 of Bryobacterales bacterium. GTDB lineage: Bacteria > Acidobacteriota > Terriglobia > Bryobacterales > Bryobacteraceae > DASWZN01. The sequence continues at coordinate 51,004 of CAVQAN010000009.1, forward strand.
CGCACCGCCTACGTTCTCGGTCCCGACGATCAGGTCACTGTCCGCGTACTCGATGTCGAGGAGATCACCGAGAAGCCGGTGCGCATCGACATGAGCGGCCAGATCCGCCTTCCGCTCGCCGGCCGCATCAAAGCCGCCGGCTTCACCGTCGAGCAACTCGAAAACGAGATCGCCGTGCGGCTTAAGGAGTACGTCAAGGAGCCCGAGGTGACTGTCGAGATTGCCGAGTTCCGCAGCCAGCCGGTCTCCGTCATAGGCTCGGTGAAAAACCCCGGAGTGCACCAACTCGAAGGCCGCAAGACGCTGGTCGAGATCCTCTCGCTGGCCGGCGGACTGGCCGACGACGCCGGCTACAGCGTCAAGATCGCGCGGCGCCTCGAGTGGGCGCCCATTCCGCTCTCGACCGCGGCCAACGACGCCAGCGGCAAATACAGCGTCGCCCAGGTCCCCCTTCGCCAGATCCTCGATGCCAGTAAGCCCGAAGACAACATCTTCATCAAGCCCTTCGACGTCATCAGCGTGCCGCGCGCCGAGATGGTCTACGTCACGGGGCAGGTGCAGAAGGCGGGCGGCTACATCCTGCGCGAGCGCGAAACGCTGTCCGTGCTGCAGGCGCTGTCGCTGGCCGGCGGTCTGGGCCCAGGCGCCTCTGCGAAGGACGCCCGCATCCTTCGTCCCACCGGCGCCGGGGCCAGCCGCGAAGAGATCGCCATCGACCTGAAGCAGATCATGACCGGCCGTGCCAGAGACGTCCCCCTGCGCGCCGAAGACATCCTCTTCGTTCCCGAGAACGCCCCGAAAAAGGCGGTCACCCGCGCCGCGGAGGCCGCCCTCCAGGTCGCCACCGGCCTGGTGATCTACCACCGGTGAAGGGCCCCGGACGGACGACCACCGCCACGGGCCTGAGCTGAAGTGTGCCAGAATAAGAATTCGTTCCAGCATGACTTACCCAGACCCCCCCAACGATCTCGACTTGCAGAAGCCGTCCGCCTCGGACTCTTCTTTCGGCGAGATCCTATCCCAGTTTGAAAGATCCCAGAAGCCAGGCCAGACGGAAGGCGGCCGCCCCGGCAAGGTGGTGGCCGTGTCGAGCGACGCCGTCTTCGTCGATATTGGCTGGAAGACCGAAGGCGTTCTGCCGCTCGCCGAGTTTCGCGACGCCTCCGGCAAGCCCGACATCGCCGTCGGGGACCAGGTAATCGTGACCGTCCGCGGCCGCAACGAGGAGGGCTATTACATGCTCTCCAAGATCAAGGTCGAGCGGCCCAAGGACTGGTCCGCGCTCGAGAGCGCCTTTGCCGAGAAGCGATCGATCGCCGGCGTCGTCACCGGCGTGGTGAAGGGCGGTCTCACCGTAGATGTCGGCGTGCGCGCCTTCCTGCCCGCCTCGCGCAGCGGCGCCAAGACCCCGGCCGAGATGGAGCAGCTCACCGGCCAGGAGATCACCTGCCGCATCATCAAGCTCGATACCACCGATGAAGATGTCGTGGTGGACCGCCGCGCCGTTCTCGAGGAAGAGCAGTACAAGGCACGCCGCGAGCAGTTCGAAGCGCTCCAGGAGGGCGCGGTGGTGCGCGGCACCGTGCGCACGCTCACCGATTTCGGCGCGTTCCTGGATTTGGGCGGCATCGACGGCCTGCTGCACGTGGCCGAGATCTCCTGGCACCGGATCGAGAAGCCTTCCGACGCGCTCAACGTCGGCGACGAGCTCGAAGTCAAGGTCCTGAAGATCAACCGCGAGACGCGCAAGATCTCGCTCGGGCTGAAGCAGATGAGCCCCGACCCGTGGTCGCTGGTCGAGGAGAAGTACAAACCGGGCGAGCGCGTGCGCGGCAAGGTGACCCGCGCCGTCGAGTTCGGAGCTTTCGTCGAGCTCGAACCCGGCATCGAGGGTCTCATCCGCATGTTCGACCTCACCTGGTCGAAGAAAGCCCGCAAGCCGGGGGATGTGGTCCATCCCGGCGATCTCATCGAGGCGGTGGTTCTGAACGTGGACCCGGCCGCCAAGCGGATCGGTCTCAGCCTCAAGCAGGCGCTGGGTGACCCGTGGGAAGAGGCGGTGAAGAAGCTCCCGGTGGGCGCGGTGGCCGAGGGCCGCGTGATCAGCCTGGCCAAGTTCGGAGCGTTCATCGAACTGGCCGAAGGGGTGGAAGGCATGATTCACGTCGGCGACATCACCGGCGAGAAGCGCATCAACCATCCCCAGGACATCCTCAAACTAGGCGCGGTGGTGAAGGCGGTGGTGATCGACGTGGATCAGTCGAGGCGCCGCATACGCCTCAGCATCAAGCAACTGCAACCCACCAGCGCTGACGAGTACATCGCCGAGCACAAGGCGGGAGATGTGGTGAGCGGGCGCATCGTCGATGTGGCCAAGGGCAACGCCCGGGTGGAACTGGGCGAAGGGCTGATCGCCACTTGCCCGCTTCCGAAGCAGAAGAAGGCGGCCGAAGAGGCTCCCGGCGCCCCGAACCAGGCGGACGTCTCGTCGCTTTCGGCCATGCTCTCCGCCCGTTGGAAGCAGGGCCGGGGGGTTGCCGCCGGGAACGCCGCCGAGCCCGTGCGTGCGGGGCAGGTTCGCAGCTTCCGCATCGCCGCGCTGGACCCCGCCGCAAAGCGCATCGACCTCGAACTGGCGGGCTAAGACTCGGCCGTTGCGGGAACGTCAGGGAACGGGTCGGAAGCGTCCGCCGGCTGCCGCCCAGTAGCCGGCGCGCGTGAGGACGGTCAGCGGCGCCGGTCCCGTCGCTTTTACCAGGATGCGGCGGAACATTCCATCCAGCGTCTGGTTGGAAGGGCTGTAGGCCAGCGTGTACTGGTTGCGGATGTTGTGCGCGATTTCGAGCGCCGTGCGGCCAGCCTCCGAAGGGTCCTTTAGGTAGTAAGATTGGCCGCCCGTGGCCTGCGTCAGGGCGTCCAGCTCGCTCTGCGCGCGGCGGGTCTCCTGGTCGTCCACCTCGGTCAGGAGGCCGATCGCGTAAATGAGCACGCCGCTCTGCTGTGCCGCGCGGATCACATAGTCCCGCGTGACGTTGCTGGTGTTGTCCTCGCCGTCGGTGACCAGGATCAGAACCTTCTTGTCCTCGGCCGCCCTACGCTCCAGGTGTTCGACGGCCAGCCGCACCGCTTCCCGCATAGCGGTGGTTCCGCGCGTAGTCGAACTTGCCGAGACCCTCGGCCAGCCGCTTGCGGTCGTGGGTGAAGTCCAGGTCCAGATACGCCTTCTCGTTGAAGTGAATGACGAAGGCTTCGTCGTCCGGGTGGGACGCCTCGACCAGGGCCAGGGCCGCGGCCGCCACCCGGTCGCGCTTGTTGGTCATGCTGCCGCTGTCGTCGATGACAAAGCCGATCGACACCGGTGCATCCTCGCGCCGGAAGACTTTCACCTGCTGCTCGACGCCGTTCTCCAGGACGTGAAACGCGCTCTGCGGGAGGGTCGGTCACCAGCCGCCCTCCGCATCGAGCACCGTGGCGTGCAAGACGACCAGGCGAGCGTCGCTTCGGAACACCGTCGGCGGCGGTTCCTGCGCCGCCACGGGTGCGGCCAGCCCGGCCAGCAGCGCAATCCACGTCCCCGGTGTCACCCTCCTATTGTGACCTAGGCGAGGCTCGCGCCGCGCCTGGCCGCCGGTGTGGTATGTTCGCAGCCATGACCGGACGCAGGCAGTTTCTGGCAAGTGTGGGCGCAGCGGCCGCCGCGCGTGCGGGGGCCGAACCGGGGCCGGAGCCGGCGTTGCTGCGGCCGCCCGCGTTGCGCGAAGGCGACACCGTGGGCCTCATCACACCCGGGACCTACGTCTCGGACCCGGACCGCCTGGCGCTAGTGGACCGCACCGTGAAGTACTTCGGGCTGCGTCCTAAACTGGGCCGCAACGTCGGCCAGCGAGCTGGCTATCTCGGCGGCTCCGACCAGCAGCGCCTGGATGACCTGCACGCGATGTTCCGCGATCCCGAGGTGAAGGCCGTCTTCGCCGTCCGTGGCGGCTATGGTTCGGAGCGCCTGCTGGATCGCATCGACTACGGCCTGCTGCGCGCGAATCCCAAGATTTTTCTCGGCTACAGCGACATCACCTGTCTGCACCTGGCGATTCACAAGCGCGCCGGTCTGGCGACTTTCCACGGGCCGGTCATGATCTCGAGTTTCACGGAGTTCACGCAGAAGTGGTTCCGCCGCGCTCTGTTCTCCACCGAGCCGCTAGGCCTTCTGACGAACCCGCCGGAGATCAGCCAGCTACGCCCGGCGCACACGCTGCGCACGGTGCGGCCGGGCAAGGCGCGCGGCCGGCTCGTCGGAGGGAACCTCTCGCTGGTGACACGCACCCTGGGCACGCCCTACGAGATCGACACGCGCGGACGCATCCTGTTCATGGAGGATGTGGAGGAACAGCCCTACGCCATCGACGGCATGCTGACCCAGTTGCGCCTGGCCGGAAAACTGGATGCCGCCGCCGGCATCGTCTTCGGCGAATGCAGCGATTGCCGCCCGCGCGACTTCAGACCCTCCTTCGAGTCGACTTTCTCCGTGGGCGAAGTGGTCGATCAAATCCTCGGCAAACTCGGCATTCCGGTGCTCTCGGGACTCGCCATCGGCCACACCGACGATCAGCTCACGCTGCCCCTGGGCCCGTTGGCCTCGCTCGACGCGGACAAAGGGGAACTGGCAATCGAAGAGGCGGCGGTGCTGTGATTTGACAGGCCCGCGCGCTCTCGCCGACAATGAGATGGTACCCGTCCAAATCGTGCGGATGTGGCGGAATTGGCAGACGCGCTAGATTCAGGTTCTAGTCCTCTCACGGGGGTGGAGGTTCAAGTCCTCTCATCCGCACCATGAGTCTGATAGCCTAATCTATTAGGCATCAACCTTGCAAAACAGCATACTGCCTAATATACTAGGCAAATGCTAGGTCTCATCTCCGTCGGCGAACAGATCGCCGCGCAGCGCAGAAGGCTCAAACTCAGTCAGGCCGAGCTCTCGCGCAAGGCAGGCATCAGTCGGGCGACGCTCGACGCGCTTGAAAACGGACGCGCCGGAGAGCTGGGCTTTTCGAAAGTCGCCAAATTGCTTGCCGCGCTTGGCCTGGAGCTGACGCTGCAAACGGCAAGCTCGCACCGCCCTACCCTGGACGAACTGATGCAAGAGGATCGCGATGATCAAAGTCTGGACCGACGCCGCTGAGGCGGGACTGCTTGATCGTCACGGCGAGCGCGGGAGCACGTTCGCCTACCTGCCGGGCACGCCCGCCGCGCGCGCGGTATCCATCACGATGCCCGTGCGCCTTCCCTCCTGGAGTGTGACCTTCGGCCTGCCTCCCATTTTCGAGATGAATCTGCCCGAAGGCTTCCTGCGCGAGCGTCTGCGCTTGCTTTCGCGAAGGCCACCGGCACCTTTGACGAATTCGATCTGCTATCGGTCGTCGGTCGCTCGCAGGTAGGCCGCATCCGCTATACCGGCGAAAGGGAGCGGCTGCACGAGGAGGTGCCGTTTCAGTCGGTCGATGAGATTCTTCAGCGCAAGCGCGGCGGCGACCTGTTCCGCTACCTGCTGGAGAAGTTCGCGTCCTTCTCCGGCATCAGCGGCGTGCAGCCCAAGATCCTCGTGCGCGACGAAAAGGCCTTCGCTGAAATGGAGCATGCAGGCCACCGGCTCTCGCAGAGCTGTAAGGGAGCGACGCACATCGTGAAACTGTGGGAGCCGAACGAATACCCGCAACTGGCCGCCAACGAGTACTTCTGCCTCACTGCCGCGCGCAAGTGCGGACTCGACGTGCCCCCCTTTCGCCTGGCCGAAGATGGCATGGCGCTGGTCATCGACCGGTTCGATCTGCGCACTGACGGGACCTATCGGGGATTCGAGGATTTCTGCGCTCTTAACGCCCGCAGGACCGACGAAAAATACCGCGGCAGCTACGAGACCTCAGTGATGAAGAGATTCGCTCAGTTCGCGAATTCCACTCATGTCAACGAGGATATGGAGAGGCTGTTCACCCTGATTGCGCTCAACTGCGCGCTTCGCAATGGCGACGCGCACCTGAAGAATTTTGGGATCGTCTATGATGACATACAGGGTGAAGCAAGGCTCGCGCCGGTCTACGACCTCGTGACGACGTCAGTCTACCTTGCCGAAGACAGCCTGGCCCTGACTCTCAACGGTTCGGCCAAATGGCCGACGGCAAAGGAACTGAGGAAACTCGGCGAAACGCGGGCTGGCGCCACGCCCGCGCACGTCAGGCAGATGTTGGAACGTATCGGCGAAGCGATTCAAGAGACGACAACGGAAGTCCGCTCCTATGTAAAGCAGCACCCGGAGTTCGCCGAGATCGGACAACGGATGCTGCAGGAATGGGAGAGCGGGTCCAAGTCCTCTCATCCGCGCCAAACCCAAGGCTCGGGGCCCGCCGAGGCTCAATGAAGCCCGATGACTGGGCCCTCAGCCGCCGCGGGTTCCTTTTCGCCGCGGCGCCTCTGGCGGCAGGTCTTGCCAAAGCCGCGAACAGCCCGCTCGATCGACAGGCGATCGTCTCGCGCCACGATCCCGCACTCCACCACGTCGACCCTCGCTCGCCGCTCTCCCTGGGCAACGGCGAGTTCGCATTCACGGCCGATGTAACCGGCCTGCAATCGTTACCGGGACTCTACGAGAGCGCCCTTCCTCTCTGTACGCAATCGCAATGGGGATGGCACAGCTTTCCGGCGCCCTCCGGCCTCGGCCCCTCCGATTTGCGGCTGGAGACGTTCGATACTTACGGCCGGCCCGTGGGCTACGCCACTTCCCGGCGCGGGCAGGAGTCCCTGTTCGACTGGCTGCGAGAGAACCCGCACCGCCTGAACCTGGGACGCATCGCGCTGCTGCTCGATGGCGTTGCGCTGACGCCCCGCGAGGTGAAAAATGTCGACCAGAGGCTGGCGCTCTGGAGCGGGACCCTGGTTAGCCGCTTCGACCTGCAGGGTCAGCCGGTGAAGGTCGTGACTTGTTGCCATCCCAGCCGGGACGCACTCGCGGTCTCGATCGAGTCGCCGCTCGCGGATTCCGGGAGGCTGGCAGTCGCGTGGAGCTTCCCCTACGGCTCCCCGGCGATGAACGCGTCGGACTGGAGCGGCGGCGAAAAGCACCAGACCACGCTCTCGATCCAGGATCGAAACACGGCGACGATCCAACGCCGACTCGATGCCGACGGCTACTGGGTCCGGCTGCACTGGACCGGAGACTCGCGGGCGGAGGCGCGCGGCGATCATCGCATCTTGCTCTCCGGCAGACACCTGGAGTTCACGTGCGAGTTCGCGCCACGTCTGCCGCTCGCGGAGCCGGTCCTCCCCACGGCCGCGCTCCAGGCAAGCCAGGCACACTGGCGTGGATTCTGGTCGGCCGGAGGCGCCATCGATCTCGCCGGCAGCGCCGACCCGCGCGCGCCGGAGCTCGAGCGCCGCATCGTTCTCTCGCAGTATCTGACCGCCATTCAATGTTCCGGTTCCACGCCTCCCCAGGAAACGGGGCTGACCTGCAACAGTTGGTACGGCAAGTTCCACCTGGAGATGCACTGGTGGCACGCCGCACATTTCGCGCTCTGGGGCCGCGCGCCTTTGCTCGAGCGCACCTTGGGCTGGTATGCCTGCATTCTCCCGGCTGCCCGCGAGAAGGCGCGGCAGCAGGGATATCGGGGCGCCCGGTGGCCCAAAATGACCTCGCCCGACGGGCGGAGCAGCCCTTCGAGCGTCGGCGAGCTGCTGATCTGGCAGCAGCCCCATCCCATCGCCATGGCCGAGCTTTGCTACCGCGCCCGGCCGGAGCGCGCGACCCTCGAACGGTACAGCGATGTGGTGATGCAGTCGGCCGAGTTCATGGCCGACTTTGCGGTGTGGCGCGACGGCCGCTTCGTGCTCGGCCCGCCACTCATCCCGGCGCAGGAGAACCATCCCCCGCGCGAGACCTGGAATCCGACCTTCGAGCTGTCCTATTGGCGCCAGGCGCTCGGCATCGCGCAGGAATGGAGACGGCGGCTGGCACTCGCCCCCGACCCGCGGTGGGAGGAGGTGCGCACCAAACTCGCCCCCTTGCCCGTCAGCGGTGGCGTGTACCTGGCGCACGAAAACTGTCCCCAAACCTACTCGGCTCGGAACTTCGATCATCCGTCGATGCTGGCTGCCTACGGCGTTCTCGACGGCGACGGCGTGGACCGCGCAACCATGCGCTGCACCCTGCACAAAGTGCTGCGCGAGTGGCGCTGGGCGGACGCCTGGGGCTGGGATTTTCCCATGGCGGCGATGACCGCGGTCCGGCTCGGCGAACCGGAGACCGCCATCGATTGCCTGTTTCTGGAGTCGCCCAAGAATACGTGGCTTCCGAATGGCCATAACTGGCAGCGGGCCAGCCTGCCGCTCTACCTGCCGGGCAACGGCGGGCTGCTCACGGCCGCGGCGATGATGGCTTGCACGCCAAACGGCTTCCCCAAGAAGGGCTGGCACGCGCGCTGGGAAGGCCTGAACCCCCTCTGATCACCGCCCGCTGCGCAGACGTTCCAGGGCGCGCCGCAGTTCCGGGTCGGGCTTGAGCCGTAAGGCCGTTTCCAGTTGGGCAATGGCCTCCGGCAGCCGGCCCGGAATCTGCCAAAGCGCCACGCCCAGGTTGTAGTGCGCGTCCGCGTAGTCGGGCTGAAGGCGTAGGGCCGCCTGAAAATGGCCGATGGCCTCCGAAGAGCGGCCCGGCATCTGGGACAGCGCCACGCCCAGATTGTTGTGCGCCTCGGCGTAGTCCGGGTTCAGGCGCAGCGCGGCGTCGAATTCCGAGGCCGCTTCCGCCAAGCGCCCGCCGGTTCGTAATAAGGCCAATCCCAGGTCGTAGTGCGCCTCCGGATAGTCGGGCCGGATGCGCAGGGCTGCCTGGTATTCGGCCATCGCTTCCGCCGGGCGGGGGATTCCGGCGAGCGCGAGCCCCAGGTTGTGGTGCGCCCGGGCATTGTCGGGGTTGAGGCGCAGCGCCGCCCGGTATTCTGCAATGGCTTCGGGCAACCGGCCCGGCGTCTGGGCCAGGGCGCTCGCCAGGTTGTTGTGCGCTTCCGCGTAATCGGGGTCGATACGAATTGCCGACTGGCACTCACGGATGGCTTCCGGCAAACGGTCGGGGAACCTCGCCAGCGCCGCGCCCAGGTTGCTGTGCAGGACGGCGGAATCGGGGAGAAGGCGGAGGGCGGTTTGGTATTCGGCGATGGCTTCCGGCAGGCGGCCCGGTGTTCCGGCAAGCGCGCTCGCAAGATCGCTGCGCGCCTCCGCCGACTCGGGCCGAATGCGCAAGGCCGCCTGCAGGTGGGGCATGGCTTCGGAGGGCCGCCCGGTTTCCAGCAGGTAGCTCCCCAGGTTGTGCTCTGCCAGGTAGTTGTCCGTGGTCACATCCAGCGCGTGGCGGAACAGCGTTTCGCTGGTTCTCCAGTGCCGGATCTGGGCCGCGGAGACTGCCGCAGCGGCCAGGCATGCCACGATGGCGGCAGCCGCGATCGGTTGCCTGGCTGCCGGCCACCTGCGCGCCACATCGGCCGCGCCCCAGGCCAGCATGATCGTCAATCCGACCATCGGAACGTACATGTACCGGTCCGCCCGCGCCTGAGCGCCCACCTGCACCAGACCGATCACCGGCGCCAGCGTTACCACGTACCAGATCCAGCCGGCCGCCAGGTAGGGAGCGCTGCGAAAAGACCGCAGCGTGAGCACAGTGATAACGCCGACCGCGAGTCCGGCAGCAGCCACCATCCACCACGCGAAGCCGGACGGGTACGGATAAAAGACGGCCAGCCCGGTGGGCCAGATCGTTTTGAGGCAGTAGACGGCGCAGGAAACGAGCGCGTTCTCCATCCTCAACCCCAGCGGCAACCGCGCGACTTCCTTGACGGCTCCACTGGCGTGCTGCACCAGGTACGTGGCGGCAGCCGACACCGCCGCGAGCCCGAAGAACGGGATCTTCTCGATCACGGCCGCTCGCGAAAGGCGGCGCAGGGGCCAGGCGTCCAGCACCAGCAGCAGGAGCGGCAGGGTGACGATCATCGGCTTCGACATCAAGCCCAGGCAGAACAGGAGCAGGACCGCCGCATAACGTCCCCTGCCCGGCCGTTCGGCGTAGCGCACGTAGGCCCACAAGGCCAGAAACCAGAAGAAGGCGCACAGAACGTCTTTGCGTTCGGCCACCCACGCGACCGATTCGACGTGCAGCGGATGAACCGCAAACAGGAAGGCCACCCAGGCGCTCGGCCAGCGCGCGCGGGTCGCACGCGCCAGAAATGCGAACAGCAGCACCGTCGCGAGCGCGTGCCATCCCACGCTGACCACGTGGTGCCACCCGCTGCGCAAGCCGAAAAGCTGGCTGTCCAGCATGTGCGAGAGGCGCGTGAGAGGGAACCAGTTGGCGGCTTCGCCGGAAGCAAGCGCCCATTCGAGCCCGCGCGGCGTGACCCCGCCGCGGACGTGAACGTTGAGCGTGACGTACTCGGGATCGTCGAAGTTGACGAAGTCGAACCGCCGCGCAGGCGCATAGAGTACGATGGTTGCAAAAAAAAGGGCCAGCGCGATTCCCAGATCGAGCCGGGAATTACGCGCTGGCCCTGGTTCCGGAGGCCGGCTGTTCGGTTTCTCCGGACGGTGCTTCAGAAGTTAACCTTCAATCCCAGTTGGACGGAACGGCCGCCGCCCGTGCCGTTGACACCCGTGCCGCTGCCGAGGGTCGAGGTGACATAGCCGAAGGTCGAACTGGTAAGCGAACCTTGCGGGTTAGCGAACTGCGGCGTGTTGGTCAGGTTGAAAGCCTCGCCACGCACGTCCATGTTCACGCGCTCGCCGATCTTGAAACTCTTGAACAACGAGGCATTCAGCGCGAACAGTCCCGGCCCGCTCATGATGTTGCGTCCGGTGTTGCCGAAGACGACACCCGTGGGCTGCGCGAAACTGGAGGTACTGAACCAGAGGTTGCCGGTATTGATGCCGTGCAGGATCTGCAACGGCGCCACCTGGTTGGCGGTCTGGGTTTCGCCGGGGGTGTTGAGGCTGGTTCCGCTGGCGGTGACCGTGACCGGCGTACCGGTCAGCAGGGTCAGGATGCCGGAAAGCTGCCAGTTGCCCAGAACCCACGCTGCGGGTCCGCTGGAAAGCCACCGCTTGCCCACGCCAAACGGCAGCGAATACACGTAGCTCTGCGTGAAGTTGAGGGTCCGGTCGAAGTCCGCCCGGGCGTAATTGCGGCGGACGTTGATGTAGAAATCCAGGGCGCCGTCGTCGCCGATCTGGTAGTCCATGGCCTTGCCCCAGGTGAACGCCGTAGTGATGTTGAGGCCGCCATAGTGGCGGTCGAGCTTTGCCTGCAGCGCGTTGTAACTGGAGGAGAACCCGGCCCAAAAGAGGGTCGCTGCGGCGGTCTTCCCATAGAGAGCGTTGAGCGGCTGGCCGGCGGTTCCACCGCCGATCGTGCTGAGGTTCGTGTTCAGGTTAAACTGCGCCGCCGTATCCACGCCGTGGAGGCCCAGGTACGCCACATCCAAAGAGAAGTGACCGGGCAATGCCCGCTGGATCGCGAAGTTCCAGGTTTCCACGTAAGGATTCTTGAAGTTCTTGTTGATGACGAACATGCTCTGGCTGAGCAGCGATCCCGTCGCCGGGATAATCCCGTTCGAGGGGACCGGCACCGGAACCGGCGCAGGAAAGCCGTTCTGGAAAGTGGCCGGCTGCCCGCTCGGAAGCAGTGTGGTCGCAAACCCGTCGCCCACGTTGTTGTAGTTGTTGTTGGAACGTACCGGATAGTTGTAGGCATAGCTGTTATCCGGGAAGGGGGTGTAACTCGTGCCGAAGCCTGCGCGGACCACGGTATTGTCCGTGACGCGATAGGCCAGCCCGACCCGCGGCGCGAAGTACTTCAAGCGTTTCTGCATGCCCAGGTTCGACGGGTTGCCGCCGACCCCGGCGATTACCAGGCTGTTGGTGGTGGGATCGTAGTTGGAGAACCCGCCGGGGTACTGCGGCGTGGCGGGTGGATAGTACTCCCAGCGCAGGCCGAGATCGAGGGTCAGTTTGGGCGTCACCTGCCATTTGTCGCCGCCGAAGACGAAAAACTCCCATTGCCGGTAGGCGGGGAAATAGGTGTTGACGTCGCGGCCGATGTAAGACGGCGTGGAGAGCAGGAAGCTGGCCATGTCGTTGGCAATGCCCGTGGTGGAGGAGGTGCACTTGGTGGCGACGCCGGACGAGTTTACGGCCGTGGCGGTGCACAGTGCGGTCTGCGCGGCGGCGAAGTTATAGATGCCGCGCGCGCCATAGGTCTGGTCCTGCAGCAAGTCGTCGCGAATGCGCTTGAGGTCGATGCCCCACTTGAAGGTGTGATTGCCCTTGACTTTGGTCCAGATGTTCACGACGTCCACGTTGGCTTCGGCGCGGACCCAGGGCAAGCTCGCCGAGTAACCCAGCACCGGGTTGGAAAAACCGTCGTTGATGTTGATGCCGACCAGGCCGCTTGTGAACTGGTTGATGTTCACGCCCGGGATGCCGATGTTGGTGGAAGCGGTGCTGCCGTAGTCGGATTGCTGCGCCTGGTTGTGATAGTGCGATACGGCGAGACGGGTCTCGACCACCATGGTGGGCGTCAGCATGCGATCCCAGTTGAGGTTTGAGCTGTACGTCTTCTGCGTGCCGGTGCCCATGAAGGCCGTCCCCGGGCCGTCCCCTCCGGCCAGGCCGAACAGGGGAGCCTGGAACACCACCGGGCGCGAGAAGCTGAAGCGGCCGCTCAGTCGATCCTTGTCGGTGACATTGTAGTCGATCTTCACGTCGAACGAATCGGTGGTCTTCTGGAAGGGCAGCAGGCCGAAGTAGTTATTGGCGGGCTTGGCGATGTTGAACGACTGATTCGTAGGGTAAAGCAGGTTCATCAGCGCGGCCGAGACGGTATTGATGCGATTGGCCGGAATGACGTTGCCCGAGAACGGGGTCCGTCCGGTACCGTCGAGGAGGTTGCCGGAGGCGGGGTCGTAAACGGTGGTCGTCGCCTGGCTCAGATCGCCCGTGCGCCAGGTGTTCGGCGGTATGGTCACCAGGTTGGTGTTGGCTTCGTGGTCCATGACCCGGAGGTAATCCCCGAAGAAGAAGAGCTTGTTCTTCTTGATCGGCCCGCCCAGGTTGCCGCCGACGTAGTTGTACGCCAGGTGGCCGACCGACGGATTGAAGAACGAGCGCGCGTTCATGTCGCTGTTCTGGAGGAACTCATAGGCCGAGCCGTGGAAGTCGTTGCCGCCCGACTTCATGATCACGTTCATCACCGCGCCCGATGCGCGGCCCAGTTCGGGGTCGTGGTTGGCAACCGACGCATCCACCGTCTGGATCGCCTCGATGGGGGGAATGTAGATCTGCAACAGGCCGGTGCGCTCGTTATCGTCCGTGCCCTCGATCATGAAGTTGTTGCCTTGCCGCATCTGGCCATTGACTTCGGTCTGCAACGAGCTCCCGGCGTTGAAGAACTGCGAGTGCTGGAACGTCACGGGCGCCACGCCCGGCACCAAGTTCAGCAGGCTCTGGAAATTGCGGTTTACGGCCAGGGGAGCGTTTTCGATGAGCTCCGCTTGGATCTTCTGGCCGACTCCGGCGGAATCGGCTTGCAGCAGCGGAGGCGCGCCGGAGACCTCGATGGTTTCCGTCAGGACTCCGGGCGTAAGCTGAACGTCCACGCGGGTATTGGTATCCACGAGAACGGTGATGCTGCGGCGCAGTTCTTTCTTGAAGCCGGGCGACTCGACCATCACGACATAGTTGCCCGGAGGCAGGTTCGGAAACGAGTAGTACCCGCTGTCGTTCGTCTGAGTCGCGCGAACTGAGTTCGTGTTAACTTCCGTGGCGGTTACCTTCGCGTTGGGAACAACCGCGTCGCTGGGGTCTGTCACGGTGCCCAGCAGCGTGGCGTTCACCGCTTGCGAGTAGGCCGCTCCGGCGATGGCCAAAAGGATCAACATCAGGACAAGGAATCGTTGCGAATGCATGAGCTCCTTCTTTCTATCCGTCAACCTCATTCAATTAACGTCTGTTGATAAAACCAGCCACGGAGGGGACAAAGGCCTCACCCGAATCCGCGCCCTCAGACCAGTCGGACCGATCCGACCCAGCCGCCATGCAGAGTGAGACAATCGCCCCCAGACATCGAGTCGACACCGTGGCGTGTGACGCCGAGGCGCCGGTTGGGACGTTACCCTGAACTGGCGGGTACGCGTCCGCGGCACCGCGCGGCGGGAGGCCAGCGCTCTGCCCTGCGGAGCGTAGGGCGAAGGAAGATACAGGCACATCCGGAGTGCCCGTCGCGCGTAGGTACTTCATCCACCTAACCAAAGCTGAACTTCAAACCCGAGAAGCACGGTTCACATTGTGGCCCTCCTTGAGTATTACAGCCACTCTTAACACGTTCGCTAACGTACTGCTACGTGCATGACAAGAAAGGAGTTGTATTCTTCTTGCGGATTAACGGTTAAGCTGCTAGCATTGACCCCGGAGGTTGGGCCACGACAGACGCTGGCGACGGAGGGTCGAGGTCGGCTGCCCGGGCAGGGACGGCGGGTGTAGCGACTGGCCTGCCCAAGAACCGCAAGCTCATTCTCGAAGAGCTGGAGCAGGTCCTCCACAGCCCGGAGTTTGCCGCCAGCGAGCGCGGCCGAACGCTCTTGCGATACCTCGTGGAACGTGCCCTCGACGGCGGCGAGCACCTGCTCAAAGAGCGCACCATCGGGGTGGAGGTGTTCGGGCGGGAAACCGTCTACGATACGGGGAAGGATGCCATCGTTCGCGTCTCAGCCAACGGCGTCCGCAAGCGTCTGCTCGCTTACTACGCCAACCCGGACCTGGTCCGCGAGCCGGGAAGTATACAGATCTCCCTGCCTGCAGGCAGCTATGTGGTTGAGTTCCACGCCTCGCCGCCGGGGCAACTGGAGACAGAGCCGCCGGACAGTCGTGCGTCCCGGCCGGCTTCGGCGCGTTCCAGGTGGTGGCTGCGCTGGCCCGTATCCGCACGGGTGGGGATCGCGGTGCTTGCAGCGGCTTGCGGCATCTCGTTGTGGTACAACCACCGGCTCGCGGGCCGGGTGCCATCGTCCCCGGGCCTCGAGTTGCTGCCGTGGACGCAGTTTGGCTCCCAGAAGATCGTGCGCATTGCGCTCACCGACGTCAACTATACGATCTATTCAAACGTCGTTTCCAAGAGGCCTCTCTCGCTCGATGAGTATCTGGGCGAGCAATGGACCGGGAACTTTCCCCCCGAACTGGCGCCCGTCTCCCCGCGATCTGGAAACCAGTACACCAGTCTGGTGAGCGCGGTGGCCGCTTCGCGGGTGAGCGCGATGCTCGAGACGACCGGTCGCACCGCACTGCTGGTACCGGCGCGGAAGCTGCAGATGGACTACTTCAAAGGGGAGGAGCCGGTAATCCTGCTCGGAAGCGTCACGGCGAACCCGTGGGTCGAGGTGTTCCGCGAGAGTCTGACTTTCACCGTCGAGATGGAACCAACGACCAGGTTTCAGTACATGTCGAACCGTGCACCGCTCCCGGGCGAACCCTCACGGTGGCAGCCAACCCCTCCTTCCGTTTCGCCAGGAATCACGTATGCCATCCTCTCGCTGGTTCCCAACCTGACCGGCAGGGGCTGGGTATTGCTCGTGTCGGGAGCCAGTTATGAGGGCACCGGCGCGGCCTCCGAACTTCTGACCGATCCCGTGCGGCTGCGCAAGGAGTTGCTCGCGCGAGGCATCGACCCCGCCGGCCGCGTGCAGAGGCTGGAGTTGCTGCTGCGGGTGCAGTTCCAGGGGACCGACTCGCGGAGTTACAGCGTCATCGCCTCCCGGGTGGTGAAGGACTGAAGGTTCGAACCCGTGCGCTCGCTTCAGAGCAGCCCGGTGGCGTGGCGTGTGATAGAGTACCATGTAACCTATGACACGCCGAGAATTGATTTCCAGCGCCGGACTCATGGCGGCCGTTGCCTCCCCAGCGACGCCAGCTGAAGGCCAGGCGGCGCCCGCCGGCTTCCATATCGGGATTGCTACTTACTCCCTGCGGGAGTTCCAGCGCGGGCTGGCCATCCGGATGATCCGGCAAATGGAGATCACGCACGTCAGCGTCAAGGACTTCCACTTACCCTACACCTCGACGCCGGCGGAAATCACCCGCGCGGTGGGCGAATTCAACAGGGCCGGCCTGACCCTCGTGAGCGCGGGCAACACGGACCTCAAGTCGAGCGATCCGGCGGTGTTAAGGAAGTACTTCGAATATGCGAAGGCGTGCGGCATACCGATGCTCGTCGCGGCGCCCCTGCACGAGAACCTGGGGGCGATCGAGAAACTCGCCAAGGAATTCGACATTCAGATCGCGATTCACACGCATGGCCCGGAGGACCCGAACTTCCCGAGTCCCCAAGTAGTCCTCGACGCCGTGAAGGGCATGGACCCGCGCATGGGGCTGTGCATGGACGTGGGGCATTCCATGCGCGCCGGGGCGGACGTGGTTCAGCAGGTCGTCAACGCCGGACCGCGTTTGCTGGACGTCCACATCAAGGATCTCAAGGACGGCAAGGTCAAGGAAAGCCAGTGTGACGTGGGGTGCGGCGTCATGCCGGTCGTCGCACTTTTCAAGCAATTGCAGAAGATCGGGTATCGCGCCTCGGTGAATCTCGAGTACGAAATCAACGCCGATAACCCCCTGCCGGGAATGCTGCGTTCCTTCGGCTACATGAAAGGCGTGCTGGCGGGCCTGGCGGGTTAAGCCAATCGAGCGCCGTGGGGTACGCCAGATAGCGTGCCCCACACGAGTTCGACGCTCCTACACGTTATCGGGGATCGTGAAGCCGGGCCGGTAGCCGCGGTCTGCATCGCGCATCATCCGGTTGGCCTCTGCGTCTCCGATCACCTGCTCCGTCGCCGGGTCGAAGTTCAGGGTGCGTCCCAGGCGATACGAAACGTTGGCCAGGTGCAGCAGGGTGCACGAAATGTGCCCTTCGTCGGCCGGCGCGGTGAGGTCTTCCTTCTTACGGCTCCGCACGCAAGCGATGAAGTTGGCGAAGTGGTTCTCCTGGCCGTGGCTCACCGGACTGGGCAACTGCTGTTCACCCAGCCAGTACTTGTAGCTTGCGTACTCCTGAATAGCCAGGTAACCGCCGGGCCCGTAGAAGATGTTGCCGATGGTGCCGGGCTTGCCGGTGGCCGGGCCCAGGGACGCCGCCGCGTTTGCGGCCGGCTTGGCGCTGGCGGTCAGGCCCGCGGGCGGCAATACGCTGCCGCCGCCGAACACGCCGATCTCCGCTTCGTGGTTGGTCATCCAGTGCCGTACTTCAAACTCCATCAGGCGGCGCTTGCCGTCCGGCATCTTGAACTCGTAAGAGCAACTGAGCACATTGGGCGTCTCCTGGTCGTCGTCGAACATCACGTGGCCGCCCATCGCGGAGACTTTGTTGGGGAACGTGACGCCCAGGCCCCAGCGCGCCGTGTCGATTTCGTGAATGCCTTGATTGCCGATGTCGCCGTTGCCGGTGTCCCAGAACCAGTGCCAGTTGTAGTGGTAGCGATTGCGCGTGAAGCCGCGATCGGGCGCCGGCCCCAGCCACAAATCGTAGTCGAAGCCCGCCGGCACTGCCTCGCGCGGCTTGCGGCCGATCGTGTCGCGCCACTTGTAGCACAGGCCGCGCGACAGGTAGACGTCGCCGACCAGGCCGTCCCGCAGCTTCTGAATCGCTTCCTGCGCGCCGATGCTCGACCGGCTCTGCGTGCCGTGCTGCACGATGCGCTTATACTTGTTCGCCGCAGCCACCAGTTGTTTGCCTTCCCACCAACTGTGGGACAGCGGCTTCTCCACGTAGGCGTCCTTTCCGGCCTGGCACGCCCAGATCCCCATCAGCGAGTGCCAGTGATTGGGAGTGGCGACGGTGATGGCATCGATCGAGTTGTCCTCGAGCATTTTGCGGATGTCGCCGAAGGCCTTGGGCTTGCCCAGGCCCATTTTCTCGATATCCCCCAGCCGCATGGCCAGGACCTTCTCGTCCACGTCCACAACCGCGGCCAGCTCGACGCCGGGAGTGTTTTTGACTTTGTGGATGTGATCGAGTCCGCGTCCGCGCAGTCCCACGACGGCGACCCGCACCCGGTCGTTCGCGCCCAATACTCGTTGGGGCGCCAGCATCGCCGCCCCGGCGGCGGCTTTCAACATGTCGCGACGACTCAAGCTTGATGACATTTCACGCCTTTCTAGATGACTTTGAACAGACCTTCCAGGGATTCGCGCGTGCTCTCGACTTTGTTGCCGTCCGCCCGCAGATAATGCGTTTCGAGCGAGATGGTTCCGTCGTAGCGGTCGCGGCGCAGGGCTTGAAACTGGCCCTTGAAGTCGACGATGCCGCCGCCCACCGGCGCCCACTCCAGCCTGCCGGTTCCGGCGTTCTTGCGCGCATCCTTCACGTGCATGTGCGGAAACAGGCCCTTGACGGCTTCGTAGCCGTCCGGATACGCCACCTCGCCCAGCCAGGCGGCATTGGCGGGATCCCAGACTCCGCGCAGGTGGGGCGAATTGACCTCCCTCAGCACGCGGCCCAGTTCCTTCCCCGTACCGACGTTGCAGGCGAACTCGTTCTCGATGTTGAGAATCATGTCGTTCCTGCCGGCCACCTCGGCCGCTTTGGCCATGCGGTCGCGCACGTAGGGGTAGGCCTTGTCGGGATCGTCCACGCGCCAGTAGGTAAAGATGCGCACCATGCGCGTGCCGAAGAATCGCGCCAGATCGAAGGACCGGTCCAGGAGCCTCTCGGCGTCCTTCTCGCCGAAGCTGGCGCCGAAGTTGTCGTGCTGTTCGCCCGCCTTGGGGGGAATCTGCGGGCAATTCCATTTGAAGACCGGGGAAGCGATCTCGCTCACGCGGACGCCGTGCCGGCCGATCAAATCGCGCGCGCGATCGATCTCTTCCCGGGAGGCGTTCAGGATGTTCTTGCCCCAGATCTCGCGCAGTTCGCACCAGCGCAGGTGGTAGCTGGAGATGAAGTCGAGGGCCTCGTTCAACTGGCCCGTCAGCTCGTCGGTGATAATGCCGAGCTTGTACCCGTGGGTGTTATCGGTCGAGTCGGCAGCCAACCGCGAGGCCACGGCGGCCAAAGGTAGTTTCAGGCAACTCCGTCTAGTGAGATTGGTTTGCATGATCCGTCCTCTGCGGTCCGATCAGCTCACACTATACGTTAGCGCTAGTCGGGAGGCTTCGCCAGTGGGCTACGCGCCCGCCGGCGCCCGCCACCCGCGACCGCGACGCACAGCAGATCTGTCACGGAACTGAAACGTAGCCGTAGTAATCTTGAAGGCACATGGACCAACTACAGCTTCGGAGCGCCGAGGGGCCGGGCGGCATCCTGATCCTGCATCTGGAGGGCCCCCTCACACTGGCAACACTTTTCGAATTCCAGGACACCGTCCGCAAGCAACAGGCCGGCGGGCTCATCATCGTCCTGGGCGGTGTTCCCTACATGGATTCGGCGGGCCTGGGCGCGATTCTCGGAGCCTATGCATCCTGCCAGCGCCGCGGGGCGAAGTTCGCCCTGGCGGACGTTCCACGACGCGTCCTGACGCTGCTCGAAGTCTTGAAGGTTGACACTCTGGTGCCCCGCTTCGACACCCTGCAAGCGGCGGAGATCGCATTGGCCGGTCAGACTGGAAGCGCGTAAGAGTCGCCGCCGATCCGGCGCCTGCCGGGCGCTTGCCGAAGCCCCCTCATCAACGATAGGATGATCCGGTTACCCTTTTTGCCTGAGGGCGCCGGCCGTGGCCGGCGGCGCCGCGGGAGGAGACCCATGATCGCAACCGCCGAAAGAGTCACGCAACGATTTCACCCCGTCAGTGCACCGGACTACTTGCCGGTGCCCCTGCTCCGCGACCTGCAACTCAGCAGGCTTCAAGCCACGGTCCGCCGGGCTTTCGACAATGTCGAGCTGGTCCGGCAGCGCATGAAGGCCCAGGGCGTGCGCCCGGACGATATCCAGAGCCTGGACGATCTTCCTCGCCTGCCCTTCACCGTCAAGGCCGATCTGCGCGACACCTATCCCTACGGCCTCTTCGCCTGCCCCCTCAGTGAGGTGGTCCGGCTGCACGCCTCGAGCGGCACCACCGGAAAGCCGATCGTCGTCGCCTACACGCAGGACGACCTGAACGTCTGGACCTCGGTCATGGCCCGCGCCCTGGCCTCTTACGGAATCCACCGCGGCGACATCTTCCAGAACGCGCACGGCTACGGGTTGTTCACCGGCGGCCTTGGATTTCACTACGGCCTGGAAGCGCTGGGGGCGACGGTCATTCCCATTTCCGGCGGCAACACGGACCGGCAGGTCATGATCATGAAGGATTTCAAGGTCACCTCGATCTGCGCCACGCCGAGTTACTTCGTCCACATGCTGGAGCGGGCCTCGGAGATGGGAATCGACGTGCGCGCGCTGCCCCTGCGGGCGGGAGGGTTCGGCGCCGAGCCGTGGAGCGAGTCCATGCGCCGTCACATCGAGGCCGCGGCCGGCATCAAGGCATACGACTGCTACGGCCTCACCGAGATCACCGGTCCCGGCGTCGGAGCGGAGTGCTGGTTCCAGCGCGGCCCGCACATCTTCGAAGACCACTTCTATCCCGAGGTCATCGACCCCGAGACCGGCCGCAACGTTCCCGACGGCGTAGAGGGCGAACTGGTGGTCACGACGCTGAGCAAGCAGGCCATGCCGATGATCCGCTTCCGGACGCGCGACATCACGGCGATCGCCCCGGAGCCCTGCCCCTGCGGACGCACGCTGCGCCGGATCCGCCGCATCGGCCGCCGCAGCGACGACATGCTGATCATCCGCGGCGTGAACGTGTACCCTTCGCAGATCGAGTCCGCGCTGCTCGCGGTGGAGGGGACGCTGCCCCACTACCAGATCATCCTCACCCGCGAGAAGGGCCTGGACCAGATGGAAGTTCAGGTGGAAGTGACGCCCGAGGTATTCGGCGACCGTATCCGGCGCGCTGGTGGACTTGAGCGAGAGACTCTCGCGCGCGATGGAGCATGCTCTGGGTCTGCGGGTCAACGTCAGTCTGGTCGAGCCGCACAGCATCCAGCGGAGCGAGGGGAAGGCGAAGCGAGTCATTGACCGGAGGATGGAATCGTGAAAGTCCAACAGTTGTCGCTGTTTCTCGAGAACCAGCCGGGCCAGATTGTGAAGCCCTGCCGGCTGCTGGCCGATGAGGGGATCAACATCCGGACCCTTTCGGTCGCGGACACCAAGCAGTTCGGTATCCTGCGCATGATCGTGTCCGACTGGCAGCGCGCCGCTCAGCTTCTGAAAGATGCCGGGTACGTGGTGAACGTGACCGAGGTGGTCGCCATCGAAGTGCCCGACCAGCCGGGCGGGCTGTCCACCCTCCTGCAGGTGCTCGAGAACAGCCCCGTCAACGTCGAGTACATGTACTCGTTCCCGTTCGGACGGAGCGACACGGCGGTGATGATTTTCCGCTTCGACCAGCCCGACGCGGCCATCAAGCTGCTCCAGGCCGCAGGAATCAGCGTGGTGAGCAGCGTAGAAGTATACAACCGCGCGGGACAGTAGACGCCCCTGCGCGCCGTCGCGCCTGCCGCAGGGCCCTACAGTCCGCGACGTCGCGCAAGAACGGCGGTGCCGGAGGCGAGATTCATTGCGTCGCCAAGCTCGGTGGCTTGCCAGCTCACCTGCAGCGTGCCGTCGCCGAGCAGTTTGAGCCGGACCTCGCCCGACGTCCCCCCAGACCCGCTCCACGGCAGAACGATGGGGTCGCCCTGGCGCCGGCCTTTGAAAGAGAACTCCACGTCTCCGGAGAGGGGCCGGTCTCCGACTTTGTAGCGTGCCCGGTAGCGGCCGTGAAGGGCTCCCGCCGTTTCGGCGATGAACACTTCGATGAATTCCGCAGGATACAGCACCACGTTTCCTCCAGAGGTCTTCTGCGGAGCGTAGAACCACTCTCCGGCGATGCTGGCCGCGGGCTCCTCGGCGGACGGGGTCGCAGCGGAGGGCGCGAGCGCGCTCGGAAGCGGAAGATCGGGGTAGTTTGGAGCGAACTCGGGCGGCGGCCCCAGGGGAGCCGGGAGGGCCTCCGCGGGCGGCGGCTCCTGTTGCCGCTGGGGAGCTGGAGCATCGCGGTGTGTGGCGCGCCGCCGCGCGGGCTTGGGGGTGGGGAGAACGGCCGCGGCGGTGATACCTGCAGGCTCGGGTGACATCGTCCGTGGCGCCGAGCGGCGCGGGTACAGCGCAGCCGCTGCGACTGCCATCACGGCCAGGGCGGCCGCCAGCGCCCAGCGTGCGTGACGGCCAGGTCCGCCCCGAGGCCGCGGCGGTGCAGCGAAAAGCGACCGGTCATAGCGCAGGCGCTGGACCGGATCGGTGAGCACGGCGCAGATCTCGTTCAGCCGCTTCATCTGCTTTTCGGCGAGCAGCCGCAGGCCCTCGTCCCGCTGCTGATCGGGATGGAGAAGGCGCGCCAGGTTGCGCCAAGCCCGGCGGATCTCCTCCACCTCGGCCACCCGGTGAACGCCGAGTTCCTCGTAGTAGTCCATCGCCCATCGCTTTATCGGCGGGGCAGGGCAGGAACTTGAGGAGCCGCTTCGGCGGGGGCTACGGAATCACAACCACTTTGCCGAACTGTTCTTTGTTCTCCAGCCGCTCGTGCGCCGCCCGGATCTCCGCCAGCGGATAGACCCGGTCGATGACGGGCTCGCAACAGGCCGCGGAAGACAAAGGACAGCGCCTGGTGGAGTTCGCCGAGAGTGCCCATGAAGGAGCCCAGCGCGGACTGCTGGCGGAAGAACAGGAAACGCAGGTCGAGCTTGACGTCCGCGCCCGGTGGTGGCGCCGCAGGTGACCACGCGGCCGCCCGGCGCAAGCGAACTGCACGCTCTTGGGCCAGGTGGCCGCGCCGACGTGCTCGAAGACAACATCGACGCCGCGGCGGCCGGTGATGCGTTTGACCTCGGCCGCGATGTCCTGACGGTAGTGGTCGATGGCGTGATCCGCGCCCAGGCGGCGCGCGGCTTGCAGCTTGTGCTCGCCGCCGGCGGTGGCGATGACGCGGCAGTGGAACAGCTTGGCCAGTTGGACGGCGGCCGATCCGACGCCGCTCGACGCCGGCCATCACCAGCACGTCCTCGCCCGCGCTCAGGCGCGCGCGCGTCCGAACAGCATGTGCCAGGCGGTGAGGAACACCAGCGGCACCGCGGCCGCTTCCTCGAACTTCAACTCGTTCGGGATGGGAACGACCGCGTACTCCGGCGCCGCCACCAGTTCGGCATTGCCGCCGGGCTGGCCGTTGCCGAACACCGCATAGCGCGGGCAGAGGTTGTCCGATGCCCTCGAGGCACCGGGGGCACTGGCGGCAGCTCAGCCCAGGCGCCAGCAGCACGCGCTGGCCTGGCTTTACACGCCAGCACAGATCGCCGGCTTCGACCACTTCGCCGGCGATGTCGCTGCCCAGGATGTGCGGCATGGGGAGCGTGACGCCGGGGATGCCCTGCCGCAGCCAGAGATCGAGGTGGTTCAGCGCGCAGGCGCGCACGCGGACCAGTACCTGGTCGGCTCGAATTCGCGGGTCGGGAGCGTCTTCGTAGACCAGCACCTCGGGCCCGCCGTGGTGGTGTATCCGTGCGGCCTTCATGCCTCTGTTGTAGCGCAACCGCGACCGTCGGGCGCGCGGCTATTTCCCGAGCGACCGGCTGACTCTGACGCCGTATTCGGCGGCCTTGGCGAGGATGACGTCCTGGTCGAGCGTGAGCGGGCGCCGGTCGCGCAGCAGCACGCGGCCGTTGACCATCGAGTCGCACACGCCGGCGCCTTTGAGCGCATAGACGATCTGCGAGACGACGTCGTAGAGCGGCACCGCGTTGGGCAGATCGAGCCGCATGGCGATGAGGTCGGCGCGCTTGCCGGGCTCGAGCGAGCCGATTTCCCTTTCCAGGCCCAGCGCGCGGGCGCCGCCGAGGGTGGCCATCTCGAGCGCCTGGGCGGCCGTGAGAGCCTGCGGATCCCCGCTGGTCACCTTTTGCAGCTTGGCCGCGAGGTCCATCTCCTCCATCAGGTCGAAGTCGTTGTTGCTGCCGGCGGGGCCGTCGCTGCCCAGCCCGACGTTCAAACCCGCCGCGAGCATCTTGACGACTGGCGCCACCCCGCTTGCGAGCATCATGTTGCTGGAGGGGCAGTGGGCGACACCGGTCCCCCGCGCTTTGAGTATCCGCACGTCGGCGTCGTCGACCCATACGCAGTGAGCTGCGATCGTGGGGCCAGTCAGCACACCCAGGGCGTCCAGTTCCGCCACCGGACTCTGGCCCCATTTCGCCAGCGCGTCATCGCGTTCCCGGCGCGTTTCGGCCACGTGGATCACCAGCGGCACGCGGTAGCGGTTGGCCAGCGCGCGCGCGGCTTGCAGGATGGGGGCGGAATTGGTGTACAGCGCATGGGGCGCGACGGCGGGAACGATAAGCGGGTCGTTGCGGAAGCGCTGGATATAGCGCTCGGTGAAGCGCAGCGCGTCCTCGGGCGTAGGGGCGTCCGGCGCGGGAAAACCGATTACGGTCTCCCCGAGGACGGCGCGCAGGCCGGCCTCGCGGTCCGCTTCCGCCACGGCGTCCTCGAAGTAGTACATGTCGGTGTAGGCGGTGGTGCCGGACGCGATCATCTCGAGGCAGGCCAGGCGCGTGCCCCAGCGGACGAAGTCCGCGGTGACGTTCTTCGCTTCGGCGGGAAAGATGAACTTGGTGAGCCAGTCCTGGAGGCGCAGGTCGCCGGCGATGCCGCGCAGCAGCGACATGGGGACGTGGGTGTGGGCGTTGACGAGGCCCGGCGCGATAAGGGCGTCGGGCCGGTCGAGGCGCTGGGTGGCCTGGTAGCGCCGTTCGATCTCGGCTCGCGGGCCTACGGCGAGAATGCGATCCGAGCGGATAGCGACGGCGCCATTCTGGATGATGCGGCGGGCGGGGTCCATGGTGACGACGTAGCGCGCGGTCCAGATCCAGTCGGCAGGTTCGGCGCGGGCGGCAGCCGTCAACAGGAGAGCGAGGAGGAGGCGGTGCATCAAGAACGAGGGTAGCAAGTGCGAGGGCGCGCGGCATTGCGCCGGTCTTGCTAAGCTCCTTCACCGATTGGACGGCCGTCTGGCGGCTGGCCCATGCCGGGGAGATCGTAGCCTGCTCGCGCGCGCGCGGGAACCTCGCATCCGGGCCGCACGAAGCGCACTTCGACCGCCCGGACGCTGAGTTGGCCATGGGGTCCGCCCCACCTCAGCCCTGTCCGGCGAGTCGATCAAGCAGGTCCTTGAGGCGGCGGCGGCTGACTTCAAGGCGCACGCCGGTGCTGAGCACGACGTCGGCCAGGCCGCCCGCCAGCGGCAGGATCTCGGTCACACAATCCAGGTTCACGATGGCGGCCCGGCTCACGCGGAAGAAGAACGCCGGGTCGAGGCGTTCCTCCAGGTCGTTCAGGGTTGGATCGAGGACGTAGGAGCGCTCGCGCGTGTGCAGCCTCGTCAGGCCGCCGTCGGAGAGCAAATAGACCGCCTCCTGCTGCGGGATGACGCGATAGCGGTCGCCGCAGCGAGCCAGCAGACGGGTGTTCCGGGTGCGCAGCGCTTGCAGGGCCCGCTCGACGTCTCCGCCGGCCTCGGCCGACTGGCCCTCGCGGACCCGCTCGATGGCGCGCGCCAGGCGTACGCGGTTGACCGGCTTGAGCAGGTAGTCGACGGCGTGCATCTCGAAGGCATCCACGGCGTATTGGTCGAAGGCCGTGCAGAAGATAATCCGGGGGCCAGGAGCGGGCAGGCTGATGGCCACTTCGAGACCGCTGCAGCCGGGCATTTGAATGTCGAGGAGGAGCAGATCCGGGACCGCAATCCACGACCTTCTGAATGGCCTCCTCGCCGTCGGCGGCTTCGCCCACGATTTCGAGGCCCGGAATCGGGCCGAGCATCTGGCGCAGCCTTTCCCGCGCTGCCTGCTCATCATCCACCAGCAAGGTGCGGATCATGGCACTCTTGCCTCCGCGGCACGCGGGAGATGGAGCGCGACGACCGTCATTCCGAGCGCGCCGTCCCGGTCGATGTGCAGGCTGGCGGCGTCTCCGAAGTGCCCCTGAAGGCGCTCGCGAATATTGCGCAGCCCGTAGCCGCCATTGCCGGGCGGGAACGCGCGCAGCGGCGGCGGCCGGGAAGCCGGGCCCGTTGTCGCGGACCAGGATCGAAACCCCGGAGGCCGACAAGCCGGCCTCGATCTCCACCACGCGCCTGGGTCCGAATCCCTCCCGCTCCGTGTTTGACCGCGTTCTCCACCAGGGTCTGGACGACCATGGCCGGAATCCGCGTGTGCCCGGCCTCCTCGCCGCATGCCAGGTGCACCACCAGGCGGTCGCCGAAGCGTTCCTGTTCGACGTCCAGGTAGGCGCGCACGGCCTCCAGTTCCTCTTCGAGCGTCACCCATTCGCGGTCCGAGCGCCGCAGGGTGTATCGAAACACCTCCGCCAGTTGCTCGATGGTCTTCTCGGCGCGGTCGGGGTGGCGCGGGATGAGGCTGGCGATGGTATTCAGCGCATTGAAGAGGAAATGCGGGTTGACCTGCGCCCGCAGGGCCTTCAACTCGGAGCGGTTGGCGTTCAGGACCAGCTCCCGCTCGCGCTTCTCCTGTTCCAGGCGCTTTTCGCGGAGGCGCAGGTTCTCCAGCAGGAACGAGAAGATCTCGGCGAGCGATGACAGCAGGGCCACATCTTCGCTCAGGAAGCGCGGGTTGTGCGCCCGCGCCTGCACGCGGATCGCGCCGGCCTGTTCGCCGCCCAGCCGGATGGGCGCCTGCATGGGCTCGCCGCCATCGCGGCTGGCCGCTGACAGGCCGGAGCCCTGTCCGAGGCTGACCTCGGCTTCCGACCGGAAGATGTCGCGCAGCCGCTGCTCCGCCAGGCCGGCCAGCTCCGGTTCGCTGATGGCGCCCTGCAATCCGTCCAGGAAATGCTCGCTGGCCTCGATGGGAGAGAAACGCCGGCCCAGCCACAGCCGGTCCAGCCAGGCAGAGAGCCTCCGGTAGAGCCAGGGCTGAATCAGGACGATCGGCCAGACCGAGAGCGCCCACACCAGGAGGCTCCATCGGAAGCGCAGCATCCATGGCATCAGCCACACGAAGTACACGGCCAGGAGGGCGAAGGAGAAGGAGGCCATCACTCCCTTCTTGATGAGGACGTCGAAGAAGGTGAGCCGCTCCACGTAGTAAGTGACGAGGAAGAGGAAGATCAGCGGACAGATGTCGTTGGCCAAGAGCAGCACGGGAGCCGGAGGCATCCCTCGGTTCATTCGCCAGAGCACCCCGATACACACCCACACGATGCACAGCGCCACGATCAAGCGGCGCTGACGGAGCTCGATGCGGCTGGCGGCGGGACGGCGGGACACGGACAGCACTCCGGCCGCAAAAGCCGCGCCGAACACCCACGGCTCCGGTACCGGCGCGCGGTCGGGGATCGGGAGGCGGTGGAAAAGGCCCACGTAGAAACCAAGCACACCCATGACGCACACGACACCACCCGCGTAGCATAGTCCCAATAGCGACTTCCAGAACCGGCGGGCCGGCAGGTACTCCTTCTCGCTGTTGTAGAAGGTGTGGAACAACAGCAGCATGACCATTACCGGGCCCGCGACGTCCAGGGCGTCGAGGAACGGCGCGGAATGCCCCGTCGCGACCGAGATCGCCTCCCCAATCATGTGATTCAGGTACAAGACCCCAAAGGTCACGATCAGGAAGCAGTAGGCGCGGCCACCCCATCGGGTTCTCCGCGCGCGGTACTCGCGGATGCAGAGAATGGACATGAGGACGTACGAGATCATGTCGAGACTCCGGACCAGAGTCAGCAACAGATAGAAGTTCCTGTCCACTTCTGCCTCTCCCGCCTTCCGCCGGCTGACATTCTATGCCGCCATCGAGCCCACGGCCCGGCGCTCTTCAGATCCGATACCGGATCGCACTGGCGTCCCGTTTTCCAAGCTCCGACCGCCATTCTTCTTCGAGCTGGTTCAGCGTGCGTCCGCACGCCCGGTCCGCTTCCCCGGCGCCCCGCTGCCACAGGGTCTTCACTGCCCCGCGGCCGTACTTTTCATAGACGTACTTCACGAAGCTCCCCAGCTCCGGATAGGTGACCATGTCGGAATACGCCCGAAACCGTTCGTCCCGAATCAGGTCGTCGAGCGGAACCAGCTTGTTGCGATCGAGCAGCCATTTCGCCAGCTCGTGCAGAGGATGGCCGTGCCAGCCGTCATCCGAGTAGACGGCCAGACCTTCATCGATCCACTGCCCGTGGGGTTTCCCCCACAGCGAACGCGCGACATTGTGGCACGTTTCGTGCGCACCAAGGGCGTTGATGGTAGTGCTATACACCATCGCGGATGCCGTTCCAAAGGCGAAACCGTTAGTCTCTCTTCCGGCAAGCGCCTTTATCCGCGCCCTGGAATCGACGACAAAGACCTGATTCCTGTTCTCCAACGCGGCGCCGAGGAGTTGTTCCAGGCCGGCTCGCGATTTCTCCATACTTCGCCCGATTGCCTCGATGTCGCGTTCCGCCAGTGTGCCAGCCTCGAAGAAATAGTCGAAGTGGGCAGACTGTCTGGACACCCAGGCAAAACCCTGCGCTGTTCTGAGCGATTGGGCACTGAGCACCCGTGTGGAGCACACCCCGAAGCCGGCGACCGCAAAACCTGCCGCCGTCAGAAGCACGCCGGCGAGGACATATCGTGTGCGTGTCATGTGACTCTGCTCAGAATCTGTACCTCAGCGACACGAGCCCCACCCGATAGCCGGTCGTATTGCGCGGCGACCCCGTCGTCAAGGAGTTGGAATTTGTGGTTCCGGCCACGGGAGCCGCGAACAGCAGCGACAGGTCGGAATACGCGCCGTTGGCGTTGAAGGTCGGCAGCGGGTGGTTCAGGAAGTTGAACGCCGACAGCCGGAACTCGAACTGGTGGCGCTCCTTGAGCCGGAAGGTCTTGTAGATGGACAGGTCGCTGTTGAAGTAGTGTGGACCGTGGATGTACGGCCATACCACCGGCCCGTTGGTTCCTTTCGGCGCCAGCGCGAAGCAGTTCGGATTGAAGTACTGGCCCGCCTTCAGATTGCTGCGCGGATCGCAGGTGAGAGCGGGGAGCAGATTCTCGGAATCGGTTCCCAGCCACATGACGCCGTTCAGGCCGCCCGATGTGTTCAGATTGAGGTTGCCATTGGTATTGGGCTGAATCGGAGCGCCGCTCTGCAACTGCGTGATGCCGGAGATCGTCCATCCGTTCACCAGGCCTTTCAGAAGCAGGCTGCCGTGGATGGGGCTGGGAAGGGTGAACACGTACGACGCATTGAAGATCTGGGTGTGGTCATAGGCCAGAACGCCGTAGTTGTCCTTCAGGTTCCACGGATCCATCACCGGGCCGTTGCCCGCGCCGTTGTCCGTCTCGCCGTCCCGGATCCCGAGGACTTTGCCAAACGTGTAATTCACGCTGTACGTCGCCGGCCCCGACTGTTTGTTCCACGACGCGATCAGGGAGTTATAGTTCTGATAGGAGCCGTGGCTCGTCAGTAACATCGTCTGGTAATTGCGATAAGACCGGTAGTCCTGGCTGGGTACGCCTCCCAGGGACGGATCGTTGATCACCCCGGTCACCGGATCGGGCAGGAAGTAAGCGCCGCGCGGGGTCTTATTGAGATTCCCAAGAAACGGAATGTTGAAACCGTTGCCGGACAGGAGCAGGTCGCGGCTTCGATTGCCGCTGTATTGGATTTCCGCCGTCGAATGCCAGGGCACGCGCTGCGAGAGGATGATGTTGTAGCTCTCGGTATGCGGCGTTCTTGCGTCTCCCTGCTGCATGGCCCCGATATTGGTTCCGATGCCCGCCGCGCCCGACCCGGAGCCGTATTGCGCGAAGTTCCAGCCCAGGTTTGGTGGATTGAGGATGTTATCGCTGGGGATGCCGGCCGCCTCGTCGTAGATTCCCGGATTGGTCGCTGAGTTGTATGAAATCTGATAACGATAGACGCCGAAGCCGCCGCGGAGGACGGTCCGGCCTTTTCCGAAGAGGTCGAAGGCAAATCCGAACCGCGGCTCCGGGAAGAAGAGCTTGGAGGGAAAGCCGGACAGGGGGATCTTGCTGTCGATGCCGTGCCACAGAAGGCCTGGCCACGGGCCGGCGGCGGGCGTGTTGTTATACGAAGCCGGGTCCCAAACCGCCAGCCCTTGCCCGCTGGTCGGATACCACTGGCCCATGTGGTCCAAGCGGACGCCGTAAGTCAGCGTCAGCCTGCGGGACGCCTTCCATTGATCCTGTGCGTAGAGCGAATACTGACTGTATTTGAGATCGTAGACGCCGACGCCGATCGCCTGCTGGAAGGACTGGACGCGGCCCGTCAGGAAATCCGCCATCAGGTTTCCGCTGCTGGTGGCGCCCGTGTTGGCGAAGTCGAGCGTGCCCTGCGGGTAGTCTCCGCTCGCCTGCGTGTTCCGCGCGAAGTCCCAATAGAAGCCGAACTTCATCGTGTGCGTGCCCGCCACCATCGAGAGGTTGTCGGCGACCGACGGGTCGAGCGACCTCTTGCCGAAGTCTCCGTTGTGAAAGCCGCCGCCGAAGGGCGGAGCGTAATATCCGGGAACCAGATTGTACTGGCTGACGAGGTTAGGAATCTGCGCCATGTAAGGATCCGCGGTCAGCGGTTTGTATCCCGTCAACCCGACGTTCGAGATGCCGGCCGCGGCGGGGTTCTGGAGCCGGACCGGATTCAGAAACTTGGCCAGCGTGAACACCGTTTCGTTGGTCAGGCTGGGGCCGAACACGCGCACGAGGTTGGCGTTATAGATGTTCGCAACCTGATGCGCCGGCATCAGCGAGGGATATGGGAGAGCGTTACCCGGGTACCACCACACGCCGATGGGGTTCCAATCGTCCTCGTCCTGGCGGTTCCAGGAGAAGAACAACTTGGTGCTGTCGCTGACGTTGTAATCGAGCCGGACCCTGAACTCAAAACGGTTCACGTTGAAGCCCTGCGCGTAGAGAACGTTGTTGCCGGTCGCGTACGGCTGCCTGTTAGCCCGCGGGAAGGTCTTGGCATAGGCCAGCGAGTTCGGGTCCAGCAAACTCAGCGGAATCATGCCGCCGGGATAGGCCTCCGCTGCCCCGTGCAGAGTGGGCTGCTGCGAGTTTCCGCCTTTCGTCGCGGCAAACGCCGGGCCGAGACTGTCCAGATACGCCTGGGAGAAGTTCCCGCCCAGCATCTCGGCGGTCGGAACGAAGTAGGCGTGATAGGCCGGGGCCGGTGTCTGCACCATACCTTCGGGCGCAGCGTAGAAGAAGAGCTTGTCGCGGTTCCGGTTGAACCGCGTTCCGGGAACGAGGACCGGCCCGCCGATCTCGACGCCGGGATAGTAGGAACCACGGTAGCTGGCCTTTGTTGCGCCCTGGCTTTTTGCGAAAGAGTCCACGGAGTCGAGGGCCGGGGCAACCAGGTTGAAGTAAACCGAGCCATGGAAGTGGGCCGTGCCGCTCTTTCCAATGGCCTGCAAGGTGATCGGCCCCTTGGCGTATTCGGCGCCATAGGCCGAGTAGAGTAGCGTCACCTCAGCCGTCTGGTCCTGGTTGATATTGGCGATCTGAGTCCCCTGGTTGCCGGGATCCAGCAGGTTGGCGCCATCCATGGTCATGGTCAGCGCGCCGTTGGGCTGAGTGCCGCTGGCAGAATACTGGCCGATGGGGCCGGAGTTGGTCTGTGTGACGAGGCCGCTCCAGGCGCTCTGGCTGAGACCGCGGTTCATGGCCATTCCGGGCATGATCTTGATCAGCTCGGCCGCGTCCCGGCCCTGGATCGGCAGCTTGCTCACCAGGGTTGCGTCCAGGGTCTGCCGGGCCTCGCCGGTGTCCAAAGGCGAGATTGCTGCGGCCTCCGCTTCGACCTGAACGTGCTCGGTTGCCGCGCCGACCTGAAGGGCCAGGTCCGGCAGCGTTCTGCTCTCGCCCTGGTTGAAGACGATGCTCGTTCGTTGCCAGGTGGCGAAGCCCGGCGCTGAAATGGTCAGCGTGTAGGACCCGGGCTGAATCGCTGAGATAACGAAGAATCCGCTAGGGTTCGAAACAGTGTCGCGGGCGGCTCCGGTGTCCTCGTTCTTCAGCACGACTTTGGCGTTGGGAACGACGGCGCCGCTCGGGTCTGTGACCGTGGCCGCCAACGACCCGCTGGCGTTCTGCGCGAGCGCGGAGGAACAAGCCAACAGCAGGCCCGCGATCAGCAGGCCCGCAAGCATGAGAGCGTACTTTGGCTTTTGCATTGTCGCCTCTATCGGGCGGCGATCGAGTAGCGGATGCTCTGCTGTACCGATTCGTCGCCCTGGAACAGCGTGATCTTCAACTCGTAACTGCCGGGTTTCGCGATGGCTTCGATGGTCATAGGAGCCGCCCCGGAGGCGTCCGGGGGAGGGACTTCGGCGGTCTGGCTGGCGACCACCCTCCCACGAAGCAGGAACTCGACGCCGACTTTCGAGGCCGAACTATTCGATGCCGCCGGATACGCTACGAAGAATACGGATGGCTGCGCATAGGCGGGCAGGCTCGCTTCGATGGCGGGCACGACGCGCCGGCCCTGAAACTGGAGCGGATCGCCATCGTCCGCGTCCGCGGGGCTCCTTGCGGGCTCGAGCCGTTGCGTCAGCACCAGGCTGCTGAGCGCCGGCCCCTCTCGTTGGGGATTGTCGATTTCGAAGCTCCCCGTGCTGGCCCGGCCGGCTTCGCGATCGAGCGCCACCGTCTCGACCGTATAGTGGCCCACCGGAAGAATGACCGGCTGGGCGTAGGCCAGCGTGTCCGCCCGAAGCGCCGCCAGTTGCGTCTCTGTCACCTCGGCATGGAAGTCCTCGCTGGCCTTCTCGACGATCTGGCCGCCCGCGTCCCTCACCAGGGCGAGCAGTACGACGTGAACCTTCTTCGTTCCAGGACCCACCGCTGAGGCCCCCAGAGCCGTCCCAGGCACCTCGAAGGCGAGGACATACTTCGACCTCTCGGCGTTGTCCGGGAACCGGAACGCGGCTGAGCGGAACTCGAAGGCGTGCGGCTGCGCCTTCAGCGCCTCGAAGGCGGCCATCTCGTAGCCCGTCAGCGCCGCCGAGCCGCGAAAGGCGTCGTCCCGGCGCAGGGTTGGCCGCATCTCGGCGCCGGCCGCCGGGGTCCTGGACCGCGCATCCAGCCTTGGCCTGAAGTCGCGCATGTCGAACACCCGGGATTCCTTGCCCGGAGGGGCCACTTCGAGCACCAGGGCCAAGGCGCTGCCGGGTCCCTGGAAATACGATACGCGGATGTGATGGTTCCCGCCGGCCAGTTCGATGCTGCCGCCCATCGCGGTGGTCGGGTGAATGCCATCGTTGTCAATGACCACCTTGCCGTCGATGGTGAGCCTCGACCCGTCGTCCGAGATCAGATTGAAGCGGTACTTCCCCGGCTTTTCGATCCAGAAGTCGCCCTGGTAGTCGATGGCGAACCACTCGATGCGATCCGTGACGCCGGGCATCCCTTCCTCGTAGGCGCGCGTGGGCACGTTGAGCGAGTAGGTATAAATGAAGCCGACGGGATGGATGCGCTCGAAGTTCGGCAGCATCGGCGACCACGGAGCGATGTGGCACACGGCGCCGCGGAACGCATACGGAAGGGCCACGGTTGAGCCGAACGGGTTCCGCTCTTTGACCCAACCGGCAACCGGACCGGCAGCGGCCGCCATCAGGCAGCAGACAGGGACCAGGGTGCGGCCGGCTTTCATCCGGATCGATTGTACGCCGCCGAGCCAAGCGTGCCAAGCGGTTCCGGAAGAGCGGCGGCGTTTGCCGGATGAGTGGCAGGCGGGCTCGATGGCCGGCCGCCTCAGTTCCAGGTCCTGGTCGCTTCTTTGAAGCAATCGATGCCGCTCATGAGGACCCCTCCATAGCCGCCGCCCGGCCGGGTCCAGGCGCTCGACAGGTAGAGGTTCGGGATGGGGGTGGTGTGGGGCATGCGGCGCATGCCGGAGTTGTCGAGCGTCTGGTCCCACCCGTAAATCGAGCCGCGATAGTTGGCGGTGTAACGAAGGTTGGTGAGCGGCGTCCCGATTTCCCTGACTTCGATCGCCTTCGACAGACCGGGCAGCAGCCTCTCCTCCGCGCGCCGGATCAGAATGTCCGCGATGCGCTCTTTCTCCGCCCGGTAGGCTGCCTTGCGGCCCTGGCGATAGTCGGCCTCGTACTTCTCCCAATGGCCGTAGCCCTGGACGCTGATGAGGTTGAGCGTGTTCTTCCCTTGCGGGGAGTAGCCGGGGTACAGGTTGTCGTAAAGCATGACGCCGATGGCGGGATTGGTCATGTCGGCGTTGAGCGCAGCCGTGTATTCGGCCTCGGGGTCGTACCCGGCGGCGCAGAAGATCTCGGTGTCGGGAATGCCCAACGCGCCCACCAGGTCCTTCTTGAGTCCGAGGAACACCTGGAAACTGGAGAGGCTGGGCGTCCAGCGGTCCATGCGCTCCAGGTAGGTCTTCAACGGGCCATTGTCTTCGACCAGGGAGTGGAACAGGTCGTGAGGATTGGAGTTGGCGACGATGGCCCGGCCGGTATACTCGTGGCCGTCTGCCGTTCTCACGCCGTAGGCCACGCCGTTATTGACCAGGATCTTCACCACCTCCGTGTTGAGCAGCACCTTGCCGCCATGGGAGGCGACAAAGCCGGCCAGCGCGTCGCTGATCTTTTGCGATCTGCCCTTGGGATAGTAGCCGCCCTCCTCGAGATAGCCGAGGGTGGGAAGCGCATAGTAGAAGCTCGCGAGCTTGGAAGGCGGGAGGCCGTAGTACGCCCACAGCGCCGAGACAATGGCCTTCAGCCGGGCATCTTTGATACGCGCGTCCATCATGGCGCCCCAGGTCTGGCCGGAGGAGCGCATCAGGTGGGGGAAGTCCACCGGGAACCGGCTCATGTCGATCTTGCCCGCCCCCTGCGTGAGCTTCCGGATGTCGGCGGACACCCCCTGCATGTCCTCGATCAGTGCCCGGATGCCGGCCTCCTCAGAGGGGAACTTGGCCACCAGGGTCTGGATGTAGGCAGGCAGATCTCGCGGCGGGACGCGGATGTCGTGATCCGGGAAGATGGCGCGGTACAACGTGCGGTGCGGGACAAACTCGACATCCGTAATCTCGGGGAATCCGGGGATAAGGTCGCGGATGCCGCCGCGCTCGCCGACCGTGGTCGAGTGCAGCGAGACATCGAATACGAACCCGCCCGGCCGCCGGAACGTGGTGGCGTAGCCGCCGGGCTTGTCGTGCTTTTCGAGAATCAGGGTCTTGAATCCCTGTCTGGCAAAGGCGACGCCGCAGCTCAGGCCGCCCAGCCCGGCTCCGACGATGACGGCGTCGAACTGGTCCGGGCCGGAGGGCGTGGAGCGGGCGGCCTGGGAGAGTGTCCCAGTTCAGACCCGCGCCGGGGACCAGGGCTAGCGCGGATTGAACGATCTGGCGGCGGTTGAGCTTGTTGTCAGGCATGAATTCGCTCCTTCGGTGGATACAGTATCACAAGTACGATATTCGGGTTCGGAATGTTCGGCTGGGGAGGCGCTTCAGGGCCGGGATGCACGGGGCTCTTCCGGGCGGGCCTGGCCCGGAGCGTGGCAGCAAGTTTCAACGACGGCGAAATTCGAGCCAGTCCGCGGTTTGCAGCTCGTTCCGATACGCGACGACACTTGCGACGCACCACACTAGCACGGTGCGGGCCGGCAGGGCTGGCCCCCGCGATCGTTCACTGTTGCTCAACGGAGCTTTCAGTTGTTTCGCATTGACATATCCAGAAGCCGAACCTAGGCTCATCAAGGGGACACTTGTCATGAATGGCGAGCGGGTATCGTCCAGGCGCGCCTTCCTGAGACGGGCCGGAAGCGCGGCTGCGGCCGGGTGGCTGGCGAAACCGCTGTGCGCGTCGGCGTGGGACGACGAGGTCGGGAGGATTCTGGCTCGCATTAAGCCGCCCGTGTTCCCCAAGCACGATTTCGAGGTCACCCGCTATGGGGCCGTGGGCGACGGCACGACCGACTGCAGCGAAGCCATTGCCCGGGCGATCTCGGAATGCACCCACGCCGGAGGCGGGCGCGTGGTCTTCCCCGCGGGCGCCTTCTTCACCGGTCCAGTCCGGCTGAAGAGCAACGTCAACCTGCACCTGCCCGAGGGATCGACGCTCAAGTTCAGCCGCGATCCGAAGCGTTACCTGCCGGTGGTCTACACCCGGTGGGAAGGAATGGAGTGTCATGAACTACTCGCCCCTCATCTACGCCGACGGGGAAGAGAACCTGGCCGTGACGGGCGGCGGCACTCTCGACGGCCAGGCCGACGCGGAGCACTGGTGGCCGTGGAAAGGCCGACGCGGGGGCCGGCCCGGCGATCCCCGGCAGGATGACGCGCGGAAGGCGCTGTTCAAGATGGGCGCCACCGACGTCCCCATCGAAAAGCGGGTTTTCGGCGAAGGGCACTACCTGCGTCCGGTCTTGCTGGGGCCCTGCCGGTCGAAGAATATCCTGATTGAAGGGGTCACGGTCAAAGACTCGCCGATGTTCGAAGTGAGTCCCTTATTGTGCGCAACGTGACCGTTCGCAACGTAAGCATCGCATCCCATGGGCCCAATACCGACGGCTGCGATCCGGACTCCTGCACCGACGTGTCTGATCGAGAACTGCACCTTCGATACCGGCGACGACTGCATCGCCATTAAGTCGGGGCGTAATCGGGACGGACGGCGGATGGCGAAGCCGCACCGAGAACGTCGTGATCCGGGGCTGCCGGATGAAGGACGGCCACGGCGCCTTGACGATCGGAAGCGAAATGTCGGGCGGGGTGCGCAACGTATTCGCCGAAAACTGCCGTCTTGACAGCCCTAATCTGAACCAGGCCCTGCGCTTCAAGACCAACGCGGTTCGGGGCGGGACGATCGAGCACATTTACTTCCGGAACATAGAAGTCGGCCAGGTCGCCGAAGCCGTTCTCCAGATCGATTTCCAGTACGAGGAAGGGGAGAACGGACCCGAGCGCCCCAATGTGCACGATATCGACATCCGCGGCGTGACCTGCAGGAAGAGCAAGTACGCTCTCCGATCTAGAGGCTTCCGGTCCGCGCCGATCCGGGATCTGCGGCTGACGGACTGCAGGTTCGACAGACATCGCGGAGCAGAACATCATCGAACACGTGGAGGGGCTCACGTGCGTCTAACGTCAAGATCAGCGGCGCAGTTTTCAAAGGCGGAGCTAGTGCGGCGCGGGATATGCACAGCTCCACAAGACATCGAGAATCGGGAGGCGAACACCATGGCAACACTGGCACAGACGCAAACTGAGCAGGATGATCTTCCGAAAGACCAACGTGCGCGCGGGGCGGCACATCTGCGGTGACGCCCGCCAACAGCACTAATCGCCATCTTTCCTATGGGCGGATCATTCTGCGCGGCGAGACGAAATCCGTTACGTTCAAGAC
This sequence comes from Bryobacterales bacterium, assembly GCA_963710565.1. Taxonomy (GTDB): domain Bacteria; phylum Acidobacteriota; class Terriglobia; order Bryobacterales; family Bryobacteraceae; genus DASWZN01. The sequence goes on from CAVQAN010000009.1 coordinate 88,517, forward strand.
CGACAGCCACGAGACCGGCCTGATCGTGCTGGCTGGCGCCGCGGCTTTGAGCGTGGGCGGCGAGGACTTCGTGCTGGACCAGTACGACGGCATCTATCTGCCGCGCGGGAGCCAGGTGCGGGTCGACGCCGGCGAGAGCGCGGACATCGCCGAGTTCTCGGCGCCGGTTAAGGGACAGTACCCGCTGCAGGTCGTCCGGCACGCGGAGGCGGTCCGGAATCCGGCGCTGACGTTCACCGCGGGCGTGCCGGGGCAGCAGCGCCAGGTCAACATCGTCTTCGGCAAGAACGTGGAGGCGGGCCGCCTGCTGGCGGGCTTCACCTTCTCGGAGCCGGGCAATTGGACCAGTTGGCCGCCGCACGAGCATACCGCCATGCTGGAGGAAATGTACGTCTACTTCGACATGCCCGAGCCGGCGTTCGGCATTCAACTCGTCTATAACGACACCGAGTATCCCGAGCTGGTGACCGTGGTTCGCGACGGAGACGCGGTCCTGATGCCGGCCGGCTACCATCCCAACGTCGCCGTCCCGGGCCACCGGATCGTGTTCCTGTGGGCCATGGCGGCGCACCGGGAGAAGGAAGACCGCCAGTTCGGCGTGGTGAACGTGCAGCCCAGTTTTGGCGGGGGCGGATCGGGCCTGGAGGCAAGCCGCAAATGAACTTCGATCGCGTTCAGCTTGAAAGGAAAGAACGCGCTGGTTACCGGCTCGCAGAGCGGCCTGGGGGCGGGCATGGCCGTCGGGCTCGCGGAGGCCGGCGCCAACGTGGTGGTGCACGGCAAGGACCTGACCGGAATCGAGGAAGTGTGCGCGGCCGTGCGCGCGGCCGGGGCCAGGGCCACCCAGGCGGTCGGCGATGTCTCCCAGCCGGGAGTGTGCGAGGAACTGGTCGCGCTGACGGTGCGGGAACTCGGCTCGATCGACATTCTCATCAACAATGCCGGGATCATCCGGCGCGCTCCCGCGGCCGAGTTTTCCGCCCGGGACTGGAGCGACGTGATCGAAATCAACCTGAACGCGGTCTTCCGGCTGTGCCAGGCCGCGGGGCGGCACATGCTGGCGCAGGGTAGCGGCAAGATCGTCAACGTGGCCTCGCTGCTGTCGTTTCAGGGGGGAGTTTTCGTGCCGTCCTATGCGGCCGCCAAAGGGCGCGGTGGCTCAACTGACCAAGGCACTGGCGAACGAATGGGCGGCGAAGGGCATCCAGGTGAATGCCATCGCGCCGGGCTACATGGCGACCGACAACACGGCCGCGCTGCGCGCCGATCCGGTTCGCAGCCGGCAGATCCTGGAGCGGATTCCGGCCGGCCGCTGGGGCACTCCGCGGGATGTGGCGGGCACGGCGGTCTTTCTGGCATCCGCTGCCAGCGACTACGTAAACGGGCACGTTCTGGTGGTGGACGGCGGTTGGCTGGCCAGGTGAGCCATGGGAAAGGAACCTGAGTACCCCGATGTCGCGTGGGTTGTGGGCGCCCAAGTGCGCGCGAGTTGTCCCGAACCGGGCCTCACGCGGCGTGTGGGCGCTCATAACGAAAAGCTGCTCCTGGTCGAGCACCGCATGGAGCGGAACTGGGCCGGCGCGGCGCACAGCCATCCGCACGACCAGGTGGTCTACGTGGTCTCGGGCCGTCTGCGGATCCGCGCAGGGGACCAGACGTTCGAAGTCGGACAGGGAGACAGCTTCGTGGTCCGGGGCGGAGTGGAGCATCGGGCGTCGGCGCTGGAGCCGTCCGTGGTCATCGACGCCTTCACGCCTGCCCGGCGGGACTATCTCTGAGACCGATTTGCATAAGAGTCTGTCGCTGCCCACAAAAACGAAAACCGCCGAGCTTCGGCGGTTTGAGGCAATAACTGCTTTCAAATCAGCGCCCAAAAACGAAAACCGCCGAGCCTCGGCGGTTTTGGCAGATCCAGCGAGCTGCCTGCACCCGTGGTCGAACCGTTCCGCCGCGCGGGGTCGGGCCGTTCTCGATGCACCGTTCGGCGGGGGGCCAGACGGCGTTTCGGTCCCGGGCCGCAGTCGACAATCAGTCTCCCAGGAACAGCGGCACGATGTGCCGCTCCCACAGGTTCGCGGTCACGTTACGGGAGATGGACTCCTCGTACCGCTCCAGCGCTTCCAGGTAGCGGCGCCCCATTCTTGCGGCGATCTTGAAGCCCACGTGCAGCAACTGGCGCAGGTCGGGGTTGAAGGCGGGATTGGATCGGTCGTGTCGCAGCGCGGCCACGTACTGCTCCGGAGTCCAGGCGCAGACCTCGGCGGGAGCGGGGAGGCGGGCAGGGTCGATATCGATCACGGAGGCATAGGGTGCGCAGAGCTCCTCGCGGTGGCCCCAGGCCTCCGCGTAGATCTCCTGGGCCAGCGCCAGCCCATCTCCGCCTGCTTCCGCCAGTCCAATCAGCTCCTCCAGCCAGCTCGTACCCGCGGTCTTCAGGTGGATGCCCGCGCCGAAGGCCCGCAGGGCCCGCCGCATCGGTTCGTAGATGGAAAACTTGTCGCTGCCCGAATGGACGCTGATCTTTAGGTTCGCAGGCAGGCCATAGCGCCGGACCGCGCAGGCGACAACGGCCAGATCGCCGCGGAAGCACTCCTCGAACTCCGCGACGCTCCCCACGTAGTCCACACCCTTGTTGAAGCGGCCCGTGAACTTCGGGGCGATGGTCTGGATGGGAATGCCCTCGTCCGCAATGGCCGCCAGGATGACCAGCAACTCGGCGGGGGTTTGCGGAACGTCCGTTTCGTCCATCGAGATCTCGGGGATGAACCCCGCCGCGCCCAGGCGCTCCTCGATGTAGCGATAGATGCGCCCGGCTTCCCGCACGGGATGGAGGTAGCGCTGCGCGATTTGCCGGAGCGAGCGGGGCGAGATCTCCAGGGCGCCGCCTATGCCCGGGACCGGGATGCGGCCGGCCAGTTCGGTGTGGCGGGCGAGGAAGGCGTCGAGGTCCGCCGGGGAAACCGGCTGTCCGATGGCGTCGGCGACGTCCAGGGTATAAAAATCGCAAGCGTCGATAAAGCGATCCACCGTCCGCAGGGTGATGTGATCGGCGTCGACGTGGAAGGGACGCCTCCAGCCCAGTGCCCGCACGGCCCCCTCGGCCGCGGCCCGCACCGCCCCAGGCTCGGATCCGACGATCCCGTGCTCACGGTTCGATTTGTTCCAGACCGGAGTGACGGCGACGCCGGCCTGGGCGGCCATTATGCAGGCCCGGAGTTGGGCGGCGGCCTGATGCCCGAAACGATCCCCCACCCCAAGCGACAGCTTTTCGAGCCGTAGCGGGGACGGGCCGGCTCCAGGCGACGACGGCGGACTTGTGCTCATGGAGAGACCTTTCGCTTTATAGAAGGCGGCCCCGAGGAGGCCGCATCCCATGGGGAACTATAGTGGGCCTGCCGCGGACTGTCAAACCCTATTGCCGGAACGCAACGTTTAGTAACATTGAATGATCGGAGAGGCCTTTGCCTCGCCGCGGCGAACGCCGCTGCCGGGAACGCCGGCTGCCGCCGGGAGGGATCGAATGGATATACGCCAGTTGGAGCTCTTCCTGGCCGTCATGGAGTCGTCGAGCGTGACCCGGGCGGCCGAGAAGGTGAACTTGTCTCCGGGGGCGATCAGCGTTCAGATCCACAGTCTGTCCGACGAGTTGCGGGCGGACCTTTTCGTGCGCGCCGGCAAGCGCATCGTTCCCACCCCGAACGCGTTTCGGCTGGCCGAGCATGCCCGGCGCGTGATCGAGCAGTTCCGGGAAATCCACCACTCTTTCGAGACCGATCCGGCCAAGGACGCGCGCCCCTTTGCTTTCGCCACCGGCGCCACCACGCTGATTCACCGCCTGGGACAGCCGCTGCGCCTGGTGCGCAAGCGCTTTCCACAGACGGAATTCACGGTGACCGTGGCCCCTACGGAGGAAATCGTGGCCGGGCTGCTCGACCGGCGGTTCGACCTGGGATTGATTTCGCTGCCCTATCCGGAAGAGAAACTGACGATCCTCCCGCTGTTCGACGAGGAACTGATCGGGCTGCGCCCGCGCCTCACGCGAACCGGCGCAAACGCCACCGTCACGCTCCAGCCGGCCGCCCTGGCGCACGTGCCGTTCCTTCTGTACCCGCACAGGAGCAACATGCGGTCCATCATCGACCGGTTCTTCAGGGAGGCCGGGGTGAGCCTGCGGGTGGTGATGGAGGCCGACGACACGGAGGCCATCAAGCGGCTGGTGGAAGCCGGGTTCGGCTATTCGATCCTTCCGCAGTTCGCCTTGCGTGGGCCGAAAGCCTTCCAGACCTTCCGGGTGGCTGGCGGCCGTCTGATTCGAAGGCAGGCTCTGGCCATGGCGCAGACGAACTACCCTCGGCCGCTCACCGCGGCCATTGCGAAGCTCCTGCAGGCCTCGCTGGGCCTGCCGCCGGACCCCGCAGCCGGCCCGGCGTGAGAAACATCCCCTGCGCGGGATCTTCCCGTGACGATTTACGCCGCCACCGGAGCCGGCAGCCGCTTGCGCCACGACAACTGGCTCATCACAGCCAGCGCCGTCAGGTGCAAGCTCCCCATCAACACGAACATCGGCACATAGCCGAAGTGCCCGACGATATAGCCCGGCAGCCCGGCCGCGAACAACATCCCGCCCAAACCGCCCGCGAATCCGCCGATGGCCGTGACCGAACCCACCGCCGATTTGGGGAACGAATCCGACGTCGTGCTGAAGATGTTCGCCGACCAGCCCTGGTGCCCGCCCAATCCGAAACAGATCAGCCCGATCATGACCACCGGGTTCTTTACCACCACGGCCGCGGCCGCGATCGGCATAAGCAATGCGCAGATGCCCATCGCCATGGGCCGCGCCTTGCGGATCTCCCATCCGCGCTTGGCCAGCACGCTCGGGATTGCGCCGCCAAACAGGCTGCCCACGCTGGCAGCCGAGTACATCACGGGAAAGGCCCAACTGACCTCTTTCAGCGCGAAGTGGCGCACGTCGTACAGATACACCGGCAGCCAGCTCAGATAGAACCACCACACACCGTCGGTCAGGAACTTACCGATCGCGAAGCCCCAGGCTTCACGGTACTTGAGCGCGCCCATCCAACCGATCTTCGCCTGGATCACATCCGCATCGTCGGCTTCCAGCGGCGGTTTCTTGTAGAAGGCCAGCCACAATACGATCCAGATCGCCCCCAGCACGCCGTTGAGATAGAACGCGCCGCGCCAGCCCAAACTCAGCGCCAGCAGCGCCGCGGCCGGCGGGCCGAACATCGCGGCCACGTTGCTTCCAGAGTTGAAGATGCTGGTCGCGAACGCGCGGTCCTTCTTTGGAAACCACTCGGCAACGGATTTGATGCAGGCCGGAAAGTTCCCGGATTCTCCGAAACCGAGCATGCAGCGCCACGCCATCAAGCCCATCAACGTGGTCGAAAGCGCAGGCATCGCCACCAGCACCGAGATCCCGGCCCACAAGATCATCGTTACCAGGTAGCCGATCTTGCTGCCAAACCGGTCGATGAACTTGCCCGCCGCCAGGTATCCCACGGTGTAGGCGGCCATGAAAGCCAGGAGCACATTGCCCAGGTCCGCCGACGAGAAGTGCATCTTGTCGCGCAGCGTCGGCCAGAGATTCGCGAAGAAAACGCGATCGAGGTACGTCAGCGTCGTCGCCGCGAACAGCAGCGCGAGGATGCGCCAGCGGAAGGGCGATAGAGCGGGTTGGTTCGAGAGCACCGCTCATTATATAGCATGGCGCGGTGTTCAGAGCTGGGGCTTGGCCGCAAGTTTGGCCGCGAGGCGGGCCAGAGCCGCGAGAGCCTCTCAAGCCGCCAGCGCGCTCTGGGAGCGCATCGTTCCCTGCCGGGAAGCCTGGGCCTTCCCCGGCTGCGAAGCCGCATCCGATGCGCCACCGGCGGTCCCGCAGACATGGACGGCAGCCCCGCGAATCTGACAAGCTGTTCGTGATGCCAACACGGAGAGAGTTCCTGGCGGTCGCGGGCCTGCCCGCGGTTGCGAGCGCCATGCCGAGCCCGGCGGCGGCGCAGACGATTCGGGCCGCGGTGGCGGCCGATGGGAGCGGCGAGTTTCAAACCATCCAGCGAGCCGTCGATCACGTTCTGGACCATGGGCCGGAGAAGGTGGAACGGGTCATCCTCGAGATCCGGCCGGGCGTGTACCGCGAGCGCGTCAAGATCCCGCAGGACAGCCCGCGCGTGACCCTGGCGGGCAGCGCCGCCGCCTCCACCGTCATCACAGGCAGCATGGGCGCGACGGCCGCCGGCGGGACTTTCTTCAGCCCGGTGGTCGAGGTCGATGGCGCCGCTTTCGAGGCTGTGAACATCACGTTCGAGAATAGCTTCGGAGTCGGCACCCAGGCTGTCGCCCTGTCCGTACATTCCGACCGGGCCGTGTTCCGCAACTGCCGGTTCTCCGGCTGGCAGGACACCCTCTACGCCGCCTCGGGCCGGCATTACTATCGGGACTGTTTCATCCAGGGTCACGTCGATTTCATCTTCGGCAACGCCGCGGCGGTCTTCGATCGCTGTGAGATCCACAGCCGCGGGAGCGGCTACATTGCCGCTCACCGCAGGACCCGGCCCGACGAGTCCACGGGCTTCGTCTTTCGCGATTGCAGATTGACCGGTGCGGCCGGTGCGGAGAGCCCCGGCGTATTCCTTGGCCGGCCCTGGCGCTCCTGCGCGCGGGTCGTCTTCCTGAACTGCTGGATGGGTGGCCACATCCGTCCGCAGGGCTGGGATAACTGGAACAACACCCCCGCTAACGAGAAGACCGCCTGGTTCGCGGAGTCAGGCTCTACGGGACCAGGCGCCAACGCGGCTGCCCGCGTCGCATGGGCCCGCATGCTCACGCCCTCCTCGGCTGCGGCTTTTGCGCCGGAGGCTTTCCTGAAGGGCAGCGACGGCTGGAACCCAATCTGAGACGCACCAACGCCGCGCGGTCGCGGCAGAGTTATCCATTCAAAACAAGCCGCGGGCGTTGAGGTGGGCCGTATACATCCTGTCGGATTCGAGAACGTGGCGGTCGAGCCAATCCCTCAGGCGATCGAGCACCTCGACGCTGAGGGCCGCCTCGCCGGACGCGCTTCGAATCTGCGCGGCGTCAAGGTCCGCGAGCGCTTGCCGGTGCTCCAGGGCGTGACGGTCTCGCCACGGAAACTGGTAGGCGTTCATAACGGCCTCCTCGGTGGCGAAGTGCTCCCTGGCGTAGGCCGTCAGGTCCGCCGGTATCCCGGCCAACTCCTGGGACGCAGTCCCTTTGCTCATCGCGGCTTCCAGCCGCTCGATCAGCCCGAGAAGGCGCCGGTGCTGCATGTCGAACAGCTTCACATTCACGCTGAACTCATCGGTCCTGGCACGCACGTCACGCATGGTTCTCATGTCCGTCTTCTCGGCCGCCTTCAAGCTCGCGTAGCGAGCACCGTGACCCAGAAAGGGCCCTCGGCGCACTCGAAAGCGAGCCGCTCCCGGACCTCGGCCCCGCAGACCCGCAGGCTGTAGTCACTGCCGTCCACCACAGAGGGCATGGACAGCCGGATGCCCCGGGTCAGCACGCACTTCAGGTTGCCGCCGATCATGTTCGCCAGTTCGCCGAGCACGTCGCGCACCACGTCGTCGACAGCGCCGGGCGGATCCATGGACAGGAAGCGGCCGGCGAAGCGGCAGGCCTGGCTCCGGCTGCATTCGACGAGCACCGCTCCGTTCCAATCCCCCGCCAGGTGGACGGCGGAGGTCAGGCGGTCCACGCCCGGGAACCACGGCGTTCCGCTCTCGGCGGCCTCCAGACCCAGCATGGTCCCGAACACGGATTCCACGATCTGCGCCAGTTCGCTCGGCTGTATTTCTACGCTCGATTCTGTGGGCATGTTTCTCCTCTCAGCGGGTCACGTAGACGATCGCGCTCCCCACGGTCTGCCGCTCGAACCTCTCCTCGACTCCGAAGGCCGTTTCGGCTCCGCCCAGCAGCAGCCAGCCGCCTCGAAACAGCGTGCCGTGGATCTCGTTCAATATGTTCCTCTTCGTTTCGGCGTCCAAGTAGATCAGGACGTTGCGGCAGAACACCACGTCGAAAGGTCCGAGAGAGCGCATGCTCTTGCGCAGGTCGATGGTCTCGAAACGGACCATGCGCCGAACCGTCTCGCTCAACTGCCAGTCCATGCCGGAACGGCTGAAGTGCTTCACCAGGAAGGCCGCCGGCAACCCCCGGTTCACCTCGATCTGCTGGTATCTGCCGGACCGGGCGCGCTCGAGGACCTGCGAGGAAAAGTCGGTGCCCAGGATCTGGATGCTCCAGTCGCTCAACCCGCACTCGAGCAGAAGCATGGCCAGGCTGTAGGCTTCCTGCCCGGTCGATGCGGCGGCCGACCAGAACCACAGCCTCTTCGTATCCCGCCTCTCTTCCTTCAGCCGCGGCAGCAGGACGTTCCGTATGGCCTCGTAGTGGGCGGGATCGCGGAAGAAGTAGGTTTCATTGGTGGTCATGGCCTCGACCACCTGGCGGCCCACCGCCGCATCGCGGGAGGCATGCAACAGCGCGCACAGGTCGTTGATCGAACCCAGACCGAGCTGTCTGACGATCGGCGCGAGGCGGCTCTGGAACAGGTACCGCTTGTCCTGCTCGAGCACGATGCCCGCCTGGGAGTAGACATGATCCTGCAGGAACCGGTAGTTCTCCGAGTCGATCTCCGCGGTGGGCGTCTGCGGTCGCATCCGGTTCCTTTCAGGTGTTTCGTGCCAGGCGCAGGATCTCGGGTACGAGTTGATCGAGCGGCAGCACGCGGTCGGCGAGGCCGGCATTCGCCACGGCGCCGGGCATTCCCCAAACGACGCTCGAGGCCTCGTCCTGGGCGAGAACGGTGGCCCCGTACGCTTTGAGAATCTCCGTCCCGTGCAACCCATCCTGCCCCATTCCGGTCAGAACCGCGGCGATCGCCGCTCCGCCGTACACTTCTCCGACCGAGGTGAACAGTGCGTCGACGGCGGGACGGCAGGAGTTCTGCGGCGGCGACTGGTCTAACCAGATGCGCGGTCCAGCGCTGCCGGAGGCCACTCTCATGTGATAGTCACCGGGCGCAATCAGGATCTTGCCCGCGCCCACCGGTGCCCCCTGGCAGGCTTCCTCGACGGGCAGGCGGCAGTTGGCGTGAAGGCGCTCTGCCAGGAACCGGGTGAACAGCGGCGGCATGTGCTGCACTACCAGGACCGGCAGCGGGAACCCAGTCGGCAACTGGGGCAGAATCGCACCCAGCGCGGCCGGTCCCCCGGTGGAGACTCCCATCGCGACGACGCGGGGCCGCACTGCCGCATTGCCGACAACGGGCCTAAGCCGCCAGACCGGCGGGGCCGAGGCAGCCGGCTCGCGCTCCCGGCTCGCAGCGGACACCGGAACTGGGCTCGCCGCCGCAGGGCTTTGAATCGGCAGATGGAAGAACTGCTTGACCTTGGGGACCAGATCCTCCCGCAAGCGCATCATCGAGCGGTCGAGCGACCCCGTGTTGGAGACCTTGGCGACGTAATCGTCGGCCCCCAGAGTCAGTGCCTCCAGGGTCACCGCCGCTCCGCGCTCGGTCAGCGTGCTGAACATGATCACCCGCAGTTGGGGATACTCCCGGCGCACGCGCCGTAGCATTTCCAGGCCGTCCATCTCCGGCATCTCGATGTCCAGAGTCAGCACGTCGGGGTTCATCTGCGGGATCCGCTGTAGCGCGATCGCTCCGTTCGACGCCGCCCCCACCACTTCCAGCGCGGGATCCTGCTCCAGGGCGTGCGTGACCAGGCGGCGGATGACTACCGAGTCGTCCACCACCAGCACCCGAATCCGTTGCCCGGGCTGGAGCAGGCGCTTGCTCCCTGCGGGCATGCCCGGGCCCTTAGAAGTGGATTCCCACAAGTTGGAGCTTCTCCACCAGGATGTCTTTGGTAAACGGCTTCATGACGTATTCGTTGGCGCCCGCCTCCAGAGCCGTCACCATCTGGTCCAGTTCGGTTTCGGTGGTGACCATGATCACCGCCAGAGAGCGGAGGGCCGGATCCTGGCGCAGCCGCTTGAGCAGCTCCAGCCCATTGATCTCGGGCATGTTCCAGTCCGCCAGAACCAGCGTCACAGAGGCCTTCTCGGCTGCCATCACCTCCAGGGCCTGTCTTCCGTTCGCCGCCTCGCAAACCTCGTACCCGAGCTCCTTCAGAGTCTTGGCCAGGATCATACGGACCGCCCTGGAATCGTCCGCCACCAGTGCTTTGGGCATCGTTTCACCTGCATTCGTCGAGGGAATCCGGGCCCGCGGCCCGGCGGATGAATGGCAGCCGCCGGGCCGCGTTCCCGATCGTCGCTCCGCTTAGAAAGTGAACTTCGCGACCACCGTCTGAAGGCGGGACGCCATCTGGCTCAACTCTGCCGAGGCCTTCTGCGTGTCGGTCGCCCCTTGTGTCGTGTTCTTCGCCGCCACAGCCACCCCGCCGATGTTCCTGGCGATGTCGTTGACTCCCTTCGCGGCTTCGGTCACGCTGCGGCCGATCTCATTGGTGGTCACCGTCTGCTCTTCGACCGCCGAGGCGATGCTGTTGGAGATGTCGTTGATCTGATTGATGATGGTGCCGATCTCCTCGATCGCCTGGACGGCGCCCTTGGTGTCGCCCTGGATGGCCTCGATCTTCTGGCCGATGTCCTCGGTGGCCTTGGCGGTCTGCTTGGCGAGTTCCTTGACCTCGTTGGCTACCACCGCGAAGCCCTTGCCGGCTTCTCCGGCGCGCGCCGCCTCGATGGTGGCGTTGAGGGCCAGCAGGTTGGTCTGCTGCGCGATCGAGGTAATCACCTTGATCACGTTGCCGATCTCCTGGCTGGACTCGCCCAGCTTCTTCACGGTCTCGTTGGTCGATTGCGCCACGCTGACGGCGTTCTTGGCCACCCGCGCCGACTCGTTGGCGTTCTTGGCGATCTCGCGGATCGAGGATTGCATCTGCTCGGACGCCGAGGCGACCGAAGAGACGTTCTTCGAGACCTGCTCGCTGGCCGCCGACACGACATTGGCCTGCGTAGCGGTCTCCTCGGCGTTGCCGGCCATCTGCTGGCTGACCGCCGTCAGTTCTTCCGAGGACGAGGCCAGCGTCGTCGCGTTCTGCGCCGTGACCTTGAGCGGTTCCACGATCGCGTCCAGCGTCTGGTTGACGCCTTCGACGATCTTGCGGTAATCGCCCTGGTGCTTCGAGGCGTCGGCGCGGGCTCCCACGCGTCCTTCGGCGGCAGCCTTGGCCAGCAGCCGCCGCGTCGGCCACCAGCCCGTTGATGTTGTTCTTCAACGCCAGCAGCCACTCGTGAATCTGGTCCTGCTCGGAAGCCTTGGCCACCGATGCCGTCATATCGCCGTTGGCGATCTTCGTTACGTAGGCGACCAGGTCGGTCAGCCAGGCGTGCACGCCGTTGATGGCGTTCTTCATCTTCTCGTGATCGCCCTTGCAGGCAATCTCGACCTTCTCCCGCAGGTTGCCGCCGCGGACCAGCCTGAGGACCCGGTTGCCTTCTCCGATGGGCAGCAGGATGGCGTCCAGCATTTCGTTGACGCCTTTCACGATGCCCGCGTAGGCGCCCTGGAACTGCTCCGGCTTGCCGCGCTCCGAGAGCTGCCCTTCGCGCGACGCGACTGTCAGGCGCGCCAGTTCCTTCTGCAAGCTTTGCAGCACCGTGGCCACGTTGTTGACCGCCAGCTTCATCTTCTCGTGGTCGCCCTTGTAGGTCTGAGCGATCAGCTCGTCGATTTTGCCCGCGCTGACCTGCGCCAGGACGCGGTTGCCTTCCCCGATGGGCAGCAGGATGGCATCCAGCATTTCATTGACGCCTTCGACGATCTTGCGGTAGTCGCCCTGGTGCTTGGCGGCGTCGGCGCGGGTGGCCAGCTTGCCTTCTCCGGAGGCCTTCACCAGCAGTGTCGGTCTCGGCCACCAGCGCCCGGATGTTGTCGATGCAGTTGTTCAGGTTGTTCTTGATCTCGTTGAAATCGCCGTTGTAGGTGTCGGTGATCTTGGGCGGGATGTCGCCCTTCGAGATGCGGTCCACGTACTCGGCGGAGACGTTCAGGGGCTTGATGACCGCGTCCAGCGTCTGGTTGACGCCTTCGACGATCTTGCGGTAGTCGCCCTGATGCTTGGTGGCGTCGGCGCGGGTGGCCAGTTTGCCTTCCACCGCCGCTTTGACCAGCATGCCGGCGTCGGCGACCAGCGCGTTGATGTTGTCGATGCAGTTGTTGAGGTTGTTCTTGATCTCGTTGAAGTCGCCGTTGTAGGTGTCGGTGATCTTGGGCGGGATGTCGCCCTTCGAGATGCGGTCCACGTACTCGGCGGAGACGTTCAGGGGCTTGATGACGTTGTCCAGCGTCAGGTTGAAGCCCTCGATCGACCTTGCGGAAGTCGCCCTGGTGCTTGGAGGCGTCGGCGCGGGTGGCCAGCTTGCCTTCCACCGCGGCCTGGGTCAGCGCCGCGCCGTCGGTCACGACCCGGCTGATGGCGTCGATGCAGGTGTTCAGGTTGTTCTTGATCTCGTTGAAATCGCCGTTGTAGGTGTCGGTGATCTTGGGCGGAATGTCGCCCTTGGAGATGCGGTCCACGTACTCGGCGGAGACGTTCAGGGGCTTGATCACCGCGTCCAGCGTCTGGTTGACGCCCTCGACGATCTTGCGGAAGTCGCCCTGGTGCTTGGTGGCGTCGGCGCGCGTGGCCAGCTTGCCCTCGACCGCCGCTTTGACCAGCGTGACGGCGTCGGCGATCAGGGCCTTGAGGTTGATCCGGACCTGTTCGATAGTGTCGTTGATGAAGGCCTTCTTTCCGGGGAACCGCTCGAGCGGCGCCTCGAAGTTGCCTTTGCCGAACTCGGCTATGCAGGCCATGGCCTTCCTCTTGACGGCGATGTGGCCGGCCACCATGTCGTTGACGCCCTGGGCCATGACGCGGTAAGCCCCCTGAAACTTCTCGGCCGGGATGGCTACGTCGATGTCGCCCCTGTTGTGCTCCTCCGACATGCGCTTCATCTCGGCGATGAGGCCGCCGATGTTGTCGATGCAGTTGTTCAGGTTGTTCTTGATCTCGTTGAAATCGCCGTTGTAGGAATCGGTGATCTTGGGCGGGATGTCGCCCTTCGAGATACGGTCCACGTACTCGGCGGAGACGTTCAAGGGCTTGATGAGAGTATCCAGCAACTGGTTGATTCCCCGTATAAGCTTGCCGTTCTCGCCGGTGTACTTGTCGGCGTCCGCCCGAACGCTCAACTGGCCCGCCATGGCGGCGTCGATCAGCAGGTCCAGATCCTGGTTGCGCATCTGGACGACTCCGATCAGCGCGTTGAGGTTGTTCTTGATCTCGTTGAAGTCGCCGTTGTAGGTGTCGGTGATCTTGGGCGGGACCTCGCCCTTGCTGATGCGGTCCACGTACTCGGCGGACACGTTCAACGGCTTGATCACCGCGTCCAGCATCCCATTCAGGCCGTCCGCGATGGTACGGTCGCTACCCTGGAACTGATCGACTCTCGCCCGCTCCGCGAGCCGGCCCTGCTGGAGGGCGAAGACTACGCGGAGGATCTCCTCTTGCAGGAGATTTGTGGTTGCGGTTCCCGCCGCGCCCCCTACTGGACGTTCCAGAACGGCGGCGCCGACAGACGGGTTGCGGTCGGGACGGACTCGCCCGCCCTCATTTGCTCGTCTAGCCATTGTGATTGCTCCTTTTAACTTCTATTGCGTTGTCACGCCGTCACCGGCGCCTGGTTGTCGATTGGCTCTTGCTTGCCGATGGCCCGCAAGCCCGCGGCTGCCATCTCCCGTGATTCACGCAGCCTCTGGTTGCAGCGCTCGCCGAGCGGAGCACCGTGCCCGAAGTAAATCAGCCGGACGTCGCGGGCGCACAGCTTCTCCAGCGCCGCCAGAAACCCGGCTTCGTAAGTTCCCCCGGGCGAGGTGAGCAGCAGGGGGGAGTCGCCCGCGAAGAGCACGCCTTCGCGTTCGTTGTACAGGCAGATCGAGTCGCTGCTGTGGCCCGGGGTGTGGACGACCTCGAAATCCTCGTCGCCCATTTTGATCGTGTCCCCGTCGCGCAGCAGGCGATCGACGCCGAAGATGTTCGGCGAAAACGCGAACACCCTGGGGTGGAACGCCTCGCGGATCCGCGGCAGCAGCGCGCAATGATCGGAATGGCCGTGCGTCAGCACGACCTGTTCCACGGGCCATTTGCCGACCCCGGTAGGCGCGCGCCCGATGCTCGCCAGGATGGCCGGATCCTGGCCGACGTCCACCAGCGTGTTGACGTCCTCGAGCCGGCTCGCGCCGCCCAGCACCAGGTAGACTTGGGAGGTGTACAGCTGGCCGCTGTTTTCGAGCGTCAGGACCCGCATTGGCCGCCCTCCACTTTGCGGAACAACTGGCCGTCGGGAATCACCCGCTCGAACAGCGGGGCGAGCTCCGGCGGCATCTCCTGCGTCTGCTCGGTGGCGAAGCAGGCCGCCGGGCCCGAGCGCGCGGTGAAACATCCGGAGCACTTCGATCCTCTCGGCGGCTGAAAGTGGAGCAGCACGTTCTTGCACACCACCAGCGAGTAGCCCTGGCCGATCTCCTGAAACGACAGAAGATCGTGCTGCTGAAAGGCGACCCGCCGCCGGACTGTTGTCGATCACGCGAAAGTACCCCGGTTTGCCGTTCGGTTCGAAGTACTTGTCGAGGATGCCCTCGGGCAGTCGCGACAACTCGTCCTGCGGGTACAGGCCGGCCTCGATCATCCGGGCGAACTGGCCCGTGCTCTCCACGTCCGTGGCGTCGATGCGGAGATTGTCGAAGGCGAAGTGCCCCATTCGCTCGGCGAACATGATGGCCAGCGTGTAAGGCTCTTGTCCCATCGCCGAGCCGGCGTCCCAGATGCGGGGGTGGCTGCGTCCCGCCAAGCGGGGGAGGCTGTGTTCGACGACCCGCTCCAGCACCTGTTGATCCCGGAAGAAGAAATGAAGGCCAAGCTCAGACCCTCCCCGGATGTCGCCGTGGCGGAGGTTGTCCGATTGCCTCGGCTTGCGCCCGCCAGTTGGTTCCGGGCATTAAGCTACCCTCCCCACGGCGAGGTCCACCGTCCGCTCCGCGTCGAGGACCAGCAGCAACCGGTCCTTCAGCTTGTAAACGCCGCGGATGAGATCCCGCGCCGCGGGATCGAGGTTCTCCGGCGGCCGCTCGTAGGTGGCGGCGTCCACGTCCAGCACGTCGCCGATCTCGTCGACCAGCAGACTGACGGCGCCGTCCTCGGTGCGGACCACCATGTTCATCGGCGTCTGGTTTCCGGCGCGCGGCGGCAACCCCAGCCGCCGCCGCATATCGATGGCGGTGACGATCTGCCCGCGCAGGTTAATCAGTCCCTCGATGACTTCCGGGGCCTGGGGCACCCGGGTCATGTGCTGGAAGCGCAGCACTTCCTGCACCCGAAGAACGTCCACGCCGAAAAACAGGTCGGCCACGAAGAACGTGGAAAACTGTCCGCTGGTCTGGGCCAGTTCGGATTTCAGGGCCGCGGTGCCGGTCGCCATGGGTTATCTCTCCTCTCCTGCGCATAGCGGGCGCTGTCTGAGCCGAGCTCAGGGCCGAGGCCAGCCGCGCCACCGATTCGAGCATGGCCTCCCGGTCGAACTTCACCTGGCAATCCTGGACACCCAGCGGCTGGCCGGCTCGCGACCGGACCTGCTCGGCCGTGTCCGCCAGCGCCAGGACCGGGATACCCTCCCACTCCGGCCTGCGGCGCATGGCGGCGACCAGCGCGGAACTACCGTTGGGCGGAAGGTCGAGCGCCGCCACGACGACGTCCACCGGTTGCTGCCCCAGTCCGCGCATCGCTTCGTCCAGATTGGCGGCCTCGAGGACCCGGTAGCCCGCCATGTCGAGGCCGCTCCGGATCAGGCCGCGCGAGAACGCCGAGGCTTCGGCGACCAGGATTCTCTTGCCGCTCGCGTGCACTCCCGCACCCTGCAGCCAGTTCTCCGCGGCGGCGTGAAAGACATGGTTGAGATCCAGGAAATCCGTGACTCGTCTGCCTACCACCGCCGAGCCGAGAAGACCTTTGCGGCCCGACTTCTGACGCACCGCAACCGCCTCCTCGGCGACATCCAGGATCTGGTCGACCACCAGGCCCACGCTGCGGTCGCCGTCGTTGAAGACGACCACCTGCACCGGGTCGGGCGTCTGGTTCTGGGCGGGCGCTCCGGATTCGAGCACGGCCCTGAGCGGCACCAGGGGGAGGATGCGGTTGCGGTATTGCACCACCTGGCATCCGCCCGCATGCTCGATGGCCGACTGCGGGAATTCCTCCAGGCGGGCGACCAGCGAGAGCGGAACGGCCAGGCGCTCGAAGGAACCGGCCCGGAACAGGAGCAGGCGTTGCTGCTCGGCGCCCGACTGAGTCTTCTGTTCCGCTGCCGCGCGGGCCTGCTCACGCGACTCAGCCAGCACCCCGGAACGCTGGCCGATGCCGAGCACGTCGAGGATGAGGGCCACGCGGCCGTCGCCCATGATGGTCGCGCCGGCGTACACGGTGAGACCTTTTAACTGCTTGCCCAGAGGCTTGACCACGATTTCCTGCGTGTCGTTGATGCCGTCCACCACCAGCCCGAACTGCCGGTCTTCCGCCTGCAGGACCACCATGCTGACCGCTTCGGCCCGCTCGGCCGACTTCAGTCCCAGCACCTGATTCAGGTAGGCGATGGGCAGCAAACTCCCGCGCCGGCGATACACCGGCGTACCGTGCACGTGTTCGATGTGCTTTTCCGAGGAATCGCCCTCCAGGCGGATCAGTTCCAGCAGACTGACCTGGGGAATGACGAACCGCTCCCCTCCGCTCGTGATCACGAGACCGGGAATGATGGCCAGCGTAAGAGGGATCTTGAGCTTGACCGTGGCGCCCTCGCCCGGCCGGCTGAAAATGTCGACCACGCCGCCAATCTTTTCGATGTGGGTCTTCACCACATCCATGCCGACCCCGCGTCCGGAAACGTTGGTAACGGTCTCCGCCGTGGAGAATCCGGGGTGGAAGATCAGGTTCAGCGCCTCGCGGTCGCTCAGCTTCTCCGCCTGCTCCGGCCGCAGGAGGCCTTTCTCGATGGCCTTTTGCTTGACCCGCGCGACGTCGATCCCCGCCCCGTCGTCGCCGATCTCGATGTTGACTTGTCCGCCTTCGTGATAGGCGCGCAGGGACAGCTTGCCCGTGGGTGGTTTGCCCGCGCGCACCCGAACGTCCGGCGCCTCGATGCCGTGGTCGCAGGAGTTGCGGACCAGGTGGACCAGCGGGTCCTTGATGGCCTCGATGATGGTGCGGTCGAGCTCCGTTTCGGCTCCGTCCATATCGAGCCGGATCTGTTTGCCGAGCGCCACCGCCATGTCGCGCACCACGCGCGGCAGCTTGTTCCAGACCATCCCGATGGGTTGCATACGCGTCTTCATGACGCCTTCCTGCAGTTCGGTGGTGATCAGGTTCAGCCGCTGCGAGGTCGCGTTGAGGGCGGCGTCTTCGCGCTCGGTGTTGAACTGGAGGATCTGGTTGCGGGTCAGCACCAGTTCCCCCACCAGGTCCATGAGCTTGTCCAGCAGCCCGACTCCGACCCGGATGTTCGCATCCGCCACGGCGGACGACTTTGCGGTGTCCTCCTCGGGCTTCCGGGCCTCGGCCTGTTCGCCGTTGTCGTCCGCGGGTTCCGCTGGAGGCAGGGCCGACACTTCCGGACCCGCCTCCGGGGAGGCATACGTCTTCGCTCGCGCGGCGACGCGCAGACGCTCGGTCAAGTTCTCAAAGCGGTCCGGTCCTTCCGCTCCGTTCGCTTCGATGGAAGACAGCACTCTGCGGGTCGCATCGACCGTCTCCAGGATCAGGGAGACGAGAGCCGGCGTGAGCTCCCGTTCGCCATCGCGCAACTGGCTCAAAAGGCTTTCGGCCTGGTGCGTGATCGCTTCCAGCGTCGAGAACGCGAGGAAGCCGCAGGTGCCTTTGATGGTGTGAATGGTGCGGAAGACGCTTGCCAGAAGAGCCGAATCCTTCGGGCGCTTCTCGAGCTCGACCAGTTCCCGATCGAGACGCGAAAGGTTCTCATGACTCTCGACCAGGAACTCACGGATCACTTCCTCATCCTGCATGGGTATGTTCTCCATCGGCCCCCACAACGGTCACTGGCTGATCTCTTGAGGTCGCCAAACGTAAAGGCTATCGGCGATCTGAAGGGGAACCTGTAGCCGGCCGGTCTATGTCCGGGTGACTTTGTTTGAAATCCTCCGAGTTCGGGTGAGGGCGCCGCGGAGACGGCCTGCCGCGTAGATGGGCCGAATGGCGGGAGGAGCCATCGAAGGCTTGTCGCTCCGGGCCGGTTCGATTCTGAAAGACGTCATCCGGCATCCGGCATATCTCCAAAAGAGCCTGCGGCCAGCCGATAAGTCAGGGGTGGGACCGGTTTGCCGCCTGTCCGGCTGCGGCGAATCCGACCGCCGGGAACGACATGGACTCACGAACCCCAGAGCGGGCGCCGGGCCGAGGGCGCCTGCCTCGGAGCGTCGCGGTGGCTCTCCTCCTAAGTGGCGCCCTGGCCGGCGGTCGAGTGCCTCAAGCCCAAGCGGAGAACCTGCGCACGCTCACCACGGCGCGGGAGGCCCACAGTCTCACGATCGAGGAAGCGAGGAGGGGGTACCCGGTCCACTTGCGAGCCGTGGTGACCTATTACGATCCCTACATCGACGCGCGGCACCGGGCCTTGTTCGTCCACGACGCCAGCGGAGGGGTCTTTGTCTCGGTTCCGGCGGGGCCCCCTCTTTCGCTGCCGGCCGGCACGCTCATCGACGTGCGGGGCGTGAGCGGGCCGGCGGACTTCGCGCCCGTCGTCAGCCAGCCTCGGATACGCGTGATCGGCCAGTCCCACCTGCCGGCCGAAGCGCCGCGCGTCAGCCTCGCGCACATGTTGATCGGGGCGGACGACGGGCAGTGGGTGGAGGTCGAAGGCGTTGTGCGCGCGGTGGTCCGCACCGCCCGGAACGTGACCCTCGACCTGACGCTGGGCGACGGCGTGATCCGGGCCACGACGGTGGCGGAGGAAGGCGCGGACTACGAACGCCTGATCGATGCGCGGGTTCGCATGCATGCCGCCGTGGCCCCCATATTCACCAACAACCGCCAGGTGACCGGCGCCCGGCTCTTCTTTCCGAGCCTGCGCGAAGTGACGATAGAGGAACCCGCTCCCGCGGATCCCTTTGCGCTGCCGGTGCGCCCCATCAACGGTCTCCTGACCTTTACTCCCAGCATCACGTTCCCACGCCGGGTGCACGTTCGCGGGCGGGTGGCCTTGCAGTGGCCCGGCCGGTCCCTCTGCATCGAGGATGCCAGCCAGGGGCTGTGCGTCGCGAGCGCCCAGACCACCCCGCTGAAACTGGGAGAGGTGGTGGACGTGGTGGGTTTTCCCGCCGTCGGGCAGTACAAACCCACCCTGACGGACGCGACCTCCAGGGCGGCGGGCTCCGGCCAGCCGGTCACGCCCACGCCCGTGACGGGCGAGCAGGCTTTTCGAGGCGCCCACGACGCCCAACTGGTCCGGCTTGAGGGCCAGTTGATCGGCCGCGATCTGGCGGCCGAGTATCCGACCCTGGTGCTGTCGTCAGGCGACTTCGTCTTCACGGCGATCCTGCCCGGCGGAGGGAAGGGCGACGAAGTGCACGCCTGGCAGGAAGGCAGCAGGTTGCGGCTGACCGGAATCTGCTCCGTGCAGAGCGATGCGGGGGAGGCCGCTTTACGGGAAGGCGGCACGGTGCCGAAGGCGTTTCGCATCCTGCTGCGTTCGCCTCGGGATGTGGTGGTTCTCGATAGGCCGTCGTGGTGGAGCGCCACCCATGCGGCGGAGGTGCTGGGGCTGGTGCTTCTGATCACCACCGCCGTGCTGGGATGGGTGGTCGTGCTGCGGCATCGCGTGAAGCGGCAGACGGAAGTCATCCAGGGGCAACTCGAGCAGACCGCCGCGCTCAAAGAGGCAGCCGAGGCGGCCAACCGAGCCAAGGGCGAATTCCTGGCCAACATGAGCCACGAAATCCGCACCCCCATGAACGGTGTGGCGGGGATGATCGACATTGCGCTCGACGCCCATCCCTCCCCCGAGCAGGAGGAATGCCTGCTGATGGCCCGCAACTCGGCGGCTGCCCTGCTCACGGTTATCAACGACATCCTCGACTTTTCCAAAATCGAGGCCGGGAAACTCGAGCTGGACTGTGCCGATTTCGACCTGCACGATCTGGCCGAGGAAAGCGTCAGAGCGTTCGCCCTGCGGGCTTCGGAGAAAGGCATCGAACTGATCCTGGAGACGCGCTCTGGCGTGCCCCGGTGGGTGCACGCAGACGCCGTTCGCCTCCGCCAGGTGATCACCAATCTGGTCGGCAACGCTCTGAAGTTCACCGCAGCGGGCGAGGTGTGCCTGCGGGTGGACAATGAGAGCCACTCCGGCGAGGCGCTGCGGTTGCAGTTCACCGTGAGCGACACCGGAATCGGCATCTCGCCGGAGAAACAGAAGCTCATCTTCGAGGCGTTCTCCCAGGGAGACACTTCGACCACGCGGCGGTACGGAGGAACGGGGCTGGGCCTGACGATCTGTGCGCGGCTGGTCCAGATGATGGGCGGGAGGATCTGGGTGGAGAGCGAACCGGGGCGGGGCAGCGATGTCCACTTCACGGCCGAGGTCGCGGCCGCACCCGAGAGAGACGGGACTCTGGACGCCGAGCCAGGCTGCCTCCAGGGGATTCCCGTGCTGGTCGCCGACCCGAACCGCGCCAGCCGCCGCGTTCTGGCGGAAACGCTGGCACGCTGGGGCATGAAGGTGAGCCTGGCCGGCGACGGATCGAGCGCGTTGGAGGCACTGCAGGAGTCGGCGCGATCCGGCGAGCCGTTCCGAGTTGTGCTGGCCGATGCCCGTCTGGCGGACATGGGCGGCCGCTCTCTGTCGCAACACGTGAGGCGTCTTCCCCCACTGGAACGGTGCGCCGTGGTGGTGCTGGCGCCATACGGGCGCAGGGACACGGGTGAGGACGCCCTCCTCAGCAAGCCGATTCGCCGGGCCGAATTGAGGGGCGCGCTGCTCCAGGCGCTCCGGGACGTATCGGGAGGCGTTATCCCGGCCGGGCCCTCGCGCGTGGCGCCGGCCCAGCCGGCCGCACAGGCGCGCCAGTCGCTGCGAATCCTCCTGGCGGAAGACAACGCAGTCAATCAGCAATTGGCGCGCAGGCTCCTCGAGAAGCGCGGGCACACAGTTTCCGTCGCCGGAGACGGTCGTGACGCGCTGGCCCTGTTCGATCGCGAACCCTTCGACGTCGTTTTGATGGACGTCCAAATGCCGCAGATGGACGGCTTCGAGGCAACCGCGGCGCTCCGTGCCAAGGAGAACGAGACCGGCCGGCGTGTTCCCATCATCGCCTTGACGGCGCATGCGATGAAGGGCGACGAAGAACGTTGCCTCCAGGCCGGCATGGATGGCTACATCACCAAGCCAGTCAAGGCGGATACGCTTTTGGCCGCGATCGAGGCGGCGCTCGCAGCCGTGGGACAGGCGGGGCCGCGGGCCGGCTGAGGCCGGCTCTCCCAGCCGGTCGCGCCTCCGCATCGACGCCATCGCCCCGTGGAAACGCTTTCCAGCCTGGCCGAACTTGTGGTAGTTTAGCGGTCAATGAAGTATATGCCTACCAAAAACCAACTCGACCGCCGTATGTTTCTCCTCGGTTCCGCCGCAGCCGGCGCGCTGGGGGCCCAGGTGAGGCCAGCGGGCCCGCCGCCGGATGCGCGCCGCCGCGTCTACGAACTGAATCGCAACTGGCTGTTTGGCGGCAAGGCCCGCCCGGGCGTATCGGACCCCGGGTTCGACGATTCCGCCTGGCAGAAGATCACCCTGCCGCATGCCAACGTACGCCTGCCCTGGCACGGCTTCGACGAAGCGGAGTTCCAGTTCGTCTCCGCCTATCGCCGCCACTTCCGGGCCTTGCCCGAGCTGGAAGGGCAAACGCGTCTTTCTGGATTTCGGCGGAGCCATGACCGCCTCCACCGTCACGGTCAACGGGCACAAGTTCGAGGAATACAAAGGCGGCTACACGCCCTTCAGTTTCGAACTCACGCCGCACTTGAAGTACGGCGCCGACAACGTCATTGCCGTGGAACTGGATTCCACCGAGCGCAGCCGATATCCCGCCGTTCGGATACCGGATCGACTACCTGACCTTCGGCGGCATCTATCGCGACGTTCAACTGCGCGTGGTGCCGGGAACCTTCATCGAGAACGTGTACGCCAAGCCGGTGCGGCCCCTGGCCGCCGACCGCGCGGTTGTCGTGCGCTGCTACCTGCAGGGTCCGGTGGCCGCCGGGGCGACGCTCACGGCCGAACTGCTGGAGGGTGCAAAGGTGCTGAAGACGGCAAGCGTACCGGTCGCGGGCGAAGCCGAGTTTCACGAGGTCCGGATCGACTCGCTCCCCGAAATCGACCTCTGGAGTCTGAAGAATCCCAAGCTGTACAGCGTGGTCGTGCGCCTGGCGAATGCGGACGGTTCCAGAGACGAGTACCGCACGCGCATCGGTTTCCGCGAGGCGCGCTATACTCCGGCCGGCTTCATGCTGAACGGCGAGCGCATCAAGCTGCGCGGCCTGAACCGGCACCAGACATTTCCCTTATGTCGGCGGCGCGATGCCCGCGCGCGTGCAGCGGCGCGACGCCTGGATTCTGCGCGCGCGAGCTGCGCTGCAACATCGTGCGGACTTCGCACTACCCGCAATCGCCGGCGTTCCTGGACGCCTGCGACGAGCTGGGGCTGCTGGTGCTCGAGGAGATTCCGGGCTGGCAGCACATCGGCGACAAAGCCTGGCAGGATCTGGCGGTGCGCAACGTGGGCGAGATGATCCGGCGCGACTGGAATCATCCGTCCATCGTCCTGTGGGGCGTGCGCATCAACGAATCCATGGACAATCACGATTTCTACACGCGCACCAACGCTGCTGGCCCACTCGCTCGACGACGCGCGCCAGACCGGCGGCATCCGCTACTTGCGCAACTCGGAGCTGCTCGAAGACGTGTTCACGATGAACGATTTCGGTTTCCCGCTGAAGGAGCCGAATCACCCCCTGTATATGAACACCGAGTTCAACGGGCACATGTTCTCGACCAAGCGCTTCGACAACGTGTCGCGCGTTGCCGAGCACGTGATCCGGCACGCGCGCGTTCACAATCAGCTCGCCTCGGACGACCGTTACGCCGGCGGCACCGGATGGTGCGCCTTCGACTACAACACGCACCGGAACTTCGGCTCCGGCGACCACATCTGCTATCACGGAGTCACCGACATCTTCCGCATTCCGAAGCCGGCGGCGTATTTCTACGCGTCGCAGTGCGAGCCGGAACGAAGAGGTGGTGCTCGAGGCGGGCTTCTTCTTTTCCCAGGGCGACAAGTCGGAGGCGGGCGGCCCGGGCAAGGTGCCGGTTCTCTCCAACTGCGAGCACCTGAAGATCTACTACGGCGGGCAACTGCAGATGCGAAGCCGATCCCGACCGCGAGACGTTCTCCGCATCTGAAGTACCCGCCGTTCCTGGTGGACCTTGCCGATGCCGCAGAGCCCCTGGAGCGACGTGAAGATCGAAGGCTACATTGGCGGCAAGCTGGCCAAGACGCTGATCCTGTCAGGCAGCGGGAAGGATGCCGACTTCAAGGTCCTTCCGGACGACACGGAACTCAGCGGCGACGGGCGCGATGCGACGCGCGTGGTGCTGATGGTCACCGACGAATACGGCAACATCAGGCCCTTCGCGTCGGCCGCGATCTCGTTCTCGCTGACGGGTCCAGGCGAGTTGATCGGCGAGAATCCCCTGGCGCTGGCGGGCGGCACGGGAGCCGTCTGGGTGAAGGCCAAGGAAGGCGCCGGCGATATCCATCTGACGGCCACGCACGCCATTCTCGGGAAGCGCTCGATTGCCATTCAAGTGAAGCCGGCGCCGCCGGAGATGGTCTGAGGAGGGGCGGACCTGGACAGACTCAAGCTGGTACTGCCAACCAGCGGAGGGCGAAGTCGGTGAGGTCCTTCGCCGCCGCGGGTGAGCGCGGAAGGGATGGTTGGGCAGGGGAGAGGACAAGGACTCGATTCAGGTCGAACGCCGTCATGAGCGTGAGCGTCCGCTCCGGGCGGCGGACCACGCGCTGCACGGCCAGGTAGACGTATTTCGAAAGCAGCAGCGCGTCGACGAGCGAGCCGGCGGGATCGCCTTCGTCCGGCGCGGGGTTTGAACGGTTCTGATCTTCGAACAGGACCACGCTGCTGAACGGCTTGAGTTTCTGGCGAATCCCGAAGGACGCCAGCAGGACCTGGGGTTGCGCCCGCCGGAACGCCTCCGAGGAGCCCCACTGCACGAACGAGTTGCCGAAGACCAGCGATCCGTTGCCGCTTAGCAGAAGGGAGCGCACGAATTCGCGCAGACGCAGGTTGGCCGCGATCGGAGGCGGCACCAACCGGCCCATGTCGATGCGCCGGAGATCCTCGCTGGTCTGGTCGACGGAGCGGAGATCGCGGTGAACCGCGTTGAGCCGGCGCAGGAATTCGCGCCGCAGCGCGCCCAGATCGGCCCACGACAGAACCGCCGCGTCGGGGAGGCCGCCGAAGCGCGCGCCGCATTCGAATACCCAGGTCCGCTCGTCTGCCTCGAGCGCCGCCGCACAGGCCCGGCTGGCAAGGGCGGTGGAAAGCTGCGGCAGGATCTGGCCGAACGGGCGATCCAGCGACAGCCATGTCCCCTGCGCGGTCAGCTCGGGCCACAGCGGCTGGTCGCCAAGCGAGACTCCGGACGGCAGGACGCACACGAGCAAGCGCGGCAGACGCTGGAACTCCCCGGGCTGCTCTGCCGCCGCGTCAATTCTGGCGAAAACCCGCTCCACCTCGGCGCGCCACTGCGGATACAGCGGGGAACGCGCCAGAATTCCCACGTCGCGCACGCTGAGACCCGCCGCGGCCGAGTCCCAGTGCAGATCCATGCGCCTCTCGATCTCGATCAGCGGCGCGAACAGCCGATCGAACTCGGCCGCCGGCAATTGAGAGAGCCACCTCAGTTGGGCTTCGAGTTGCCTTCGCTCGGCGGGGAAAAGAAGCTCCGATTGCCGGAGCTGTTGGTTGAGAGCCGGACCGAAGGTGGGGGGCAGGCGCCGGATCAGGTCCGCGGGGATGTGCAGTTCGTCAGGCATGGAATTCAGGCAACCTGGAGCCCGGCGTCCGGCCACAGTCGAACCCCATCCATGCCGCGATCGAGGGCGTGAGGTCGATCTGACGGATGACCCGCTCGACCACCGCCGGCTTGCCGAGGGCCGGCCCCAGCACCATCGTCCAGGCCAGGCGGCACGACTCGGTGTTGGTGCGATGGTTGAAGAAGCCGTTGGTCGTGGAACCGTCCGGATCGCGTCCGAACTCGTTCATGATGACCAGCGTGGTGTTTTCGCGGAGTGCCGGGGACCCCTGGATGAACTCCCACATCCGGTGACAGGCTCTGTCGGCGCGGCTGATGCCGCCCAAATGCAGCGAGTAGCTGCCGGAATGAGCCACCTCCATGTCGGAGAAGTTGACCATGAGCATGGCCGGGCGCCAGCCGATCGAGCACCTCTCGGGCGATCAGGAAGGTGAGCTCATCGCCCGTCGCCGGAGCCTCGGTTCCATGAATGAAGCGGGCCAGCGCGGAGAGGAATGCCTGCTTCACCGCCGGATCGCGAAAAACGGACTCGGAGGGGAGGCCCCACCCGATCCGTCTCGGAGTCGGTTTCGAGAATCGAGGTCATCTCCTCGAGGATCTGCTCGCGTTCCAGGCGGCCCCGGACGCTTTGCCCGGTGATGATCCGCTCCACCGCCTCGACCATGAGCTGCTTGGAGAGGATGACGTTGACTCCGGGACTGATATTGGCCGTGAGCTGCTTGTTGCTGGTGACCACCCAGGTCTGCTCGGGGCCCGAGCCGGTTTGGGACAGGAAGTGCTGGAACAGCGTCGGGTTCCCCGGCTTCTCGCCGCCCCAGTCGTCCACGTGCTGCCAGACCCCCGTCAGGACGCTGGAGATGGTGTTGAAATGCGAGGTGACGCCGTCATTGAGGCTGTAAGGATAGAACAGCGACTGAGGCAGCAGGTCGTTGTAGAGATGCGGAATGTACCGCAGCCCCTGGTCGGACCAGCTCTCCTGCCGGCGGATTCCACCCAGCGTGATCAGCACGATCCTCTTCGACACCTTACGGGAGGAGGGAACAACCGCCCCCAGCCGCTCGGACACGGCCGCGGCCAGGACCGCGAATAGCGCTCTGCGAGTCATACCGTCGCCCGGATTCCAGGCGGCAGTCCACAGCTTACAGCCTTTTCCGCTCGCAGGCAAAACAAAATCACAATTCCGAGGCCGGTCTTCTGATGTAGACTGGCACCTAGGAACGTAACGATGACCATCAAGGACGTCGCGAAGCGGGCTGGCGTGGGTATCGCTACCGTGTCGCGCACGCTGCACAACAGCCCCCGGCTGAACCCCGAAACCGCGGCGCGGGTGCGAAAGGCGATCGAGGATCTCGGTTACCGGCCCAACATGAATGCGCAATCGCTGGTCTCGGGGCACAGCCGCATGCTGGGCCTGGTCGTCTCCGATATCACGAACCCGTTCTTCCCGGAGCTGATCAAGGGTTTCGAGGACGTCGCGCTGCAGAACGGCTACGACGTCTTCGTCGCTTCGACCAATTACGATCCTGCGCGGACCGCGCTCTCCGTGCGAAGGATGATTGAACGCAAGATCGATGGGGTGGCGA
This sequence comes from Bryobacterales bacterium, assembly GCA_963710565.1. Lineage (GTDB taxonomy): Bacteria > Acidobacteriota > Terriglobia > Bryobacterales > Bryobacteraceae > DASWZN01. The sequence goes on from CAVQAN010000009.1 coordinate 115,315, forward strand.
TCATCACTTCGGAAGTCGACCCTTCTCTTACCGACAGCTTCGCCCGGCGCAAGGTCCCGCTGGTGTTCCTCGACGTGGGCAAGATCGGCAGAGACGTGAGCAACGTCAAGGTCGATTATGCCCACGGAATCGCGCAAGCGGTGGAGCATCTGCAATCGCTGGGGCATAGCCGCATCGCCTTCATCTCCGGTCCGTTGCGCCTGGAGTCGGTGCGCGAGCGGCGCGACGCGTTCCTGGAGCAGTTGCGGAATCATCCTGCCGGGGTCCAGGCCGAGGCCATGCTGGAGGAGGGAAACCACAAGGTCGACGGGGGGCTCCAGGCGATGTTGCGCCTGCTCGACCGCACGCCGCGTCCGACGGCCGTGGTCGCCTCCAACGACCTGACCGCCATCGGGGCGCTGCGCGCCATCCGCCAGTGCGGGCTGCGTGTGCCCCATGACATTTCGGTGGTCGGTTTCGACGACATCCAGATGGCCGAGTTCACCGAGCCGCCGCTGACGACGGTGAGGCTGCTCCGCACCGAGGTTGCCTGCGCGGCCTGCGATGCGCTCCTGCAGTTGATCATGACTCCCGGCGTGGGCGCCGAGTTTCGAGTCGGCACTTCGCTGGTGATTCGGGCCTCGACCGCCAAACCGCCTTGTCCCGACGCGGGCGCCGCCAGCGACATCCAATCGCAACAATAGGGTCTGTTGCGCAGGACTTCGTTTGGGATCTGTAAATCGCTTACCCTGCTCGTCAAGCGCCGGCCGCGCGTGGCCCGTGGCTCTCTTTCAGGCGCCTCGGCAGCGCGCATGTGGGGGAAAGCTGCACCCGCGGGGAAGACCCAATTGCGACTGGTTCCTTATTAAGCTCTGGTTTTTCAGTGACATGGAGAATTAGAGGACGCGGGAACAGCCCGCTCCCCCGGCCTCCCTCAAAGATGGCCCTTGACTCGGTTCGTTAATCGATTTACACTAACCGCAGCCCAATGTGGAAACGTTTTCCGCTGCCTCCTAATGTAAGCGAGTACGGGCCAACATCTCAAAAGTGAGAAAGGGGTCACATGCACGTGGGAATGGGTTGGATGTCTTGGAGCCGCTTGCGGCCTTGGCTGCTGCCCGCGGTTCTCGTTTTGGTCTTCGCAACAGTCGCTTTTGCCCAGCGCGATTTGGGCACCATCACCGGCACGGTCACTGACCAGCAGGGCGCTGTCGTGCCGAACGTTAAAATAACCATCACGGAAGTCGCTACGGGACAGGTCTACAACATCACGTCGGGCGCCGATGGATCATACGCCAGGCCGGCTCTGAAGGCTGGAACGTATTCGATCGCCGCCGAGGCGCAGGGGTTCCGCCGCGTCGAGCAACAGAACATCGTTGTCACCGCCGGCGACCGCATCGGCGTCAACCTGACGCTTCCCGTCGGTGAGATTACTCGAGTCGGTCGAAGTCACTTCCCAGGCGCCGCTGCTGCAAACCGAGAGCACCACTCTTGGCGCCGATCTGAACACGCAAGAGTATGGCCGACCTGCCGCTCGGCGGCCAGCGGACGTTCAGCTTTCTGGCCCGCTTGTCTCCCGGCGTTCTGACGGCCGAAAATGGCGCCCGCGACGCCGCTCGGCGGCGGTTTCTCCGCCAACGGCGTCCGCTCCAACGGGCAGAACAACTTCCTGCTGAACGGCGTCGATAACAACGTCAACGTCATCGACTTCCTGAATCAGACCTCCTACGTCGTCGGCCCGTCGGTAGAGGCCATCGGCGAAATGCGCATGCTGACCAACGGATACAACGCCGAGTACGGCCGCGGCGCCGGGCGGCGTGGTGAACGTCACCCTGAAGTCGGGCACCAACGAGCTTCACGGCGCGATCTTCGAGATCCTGCAGAACAAGCAGCTCGATGCCAACCGCTGGGAGAACAACAGTTCGGGCACACCGCGCGGCCAGTTCGAACAGAACCAGTTCGGCGCGGCCGTGGGCGGCCCGATCATCAAGAACCGGACCTTCATCTTCGGCGATTACCAGGGGACCCGCATCGTGGCCGCTGGTGGCGTCATCCAGAACCTCGGCAATTCCGGGAATTACACCATCCCGACGCAGGCCATGATCGGTGGCAATTTCTCTGCGCTGCCGAAGACGATTTACGACCCGGCCTCGACCGTCATTTCCGCCGACGGAAAGACGGCCACACGCACCCCGTTCTCCGGCAACATGATTCCCACCAACCGCATGGATGCGGTGGCCAGCAAGATCGCGGCGCTGTACCCGGCCACCAATCAGCCCCTTAACTACACCTCCGGCTACCCGCAGAACGACTATTTCGTCTCCACCGCCGGCAATTGGGTTACGGATCAGGGCGACGTCCGCGTCGACCACCGTCTGAGCGACAAGGACAGCCTGTTCGGCACCTTGAGCTGGTCGAACACCGAACAAGACCAATACCGCGCCGTTCCCGGGCGCGCTCGACGGGGCGACCTTCGCCGGCGTTCCGGAACAGGACCTGAGCCGCAACGGGATGGCCAGTTGGACACGCGTCTGGACTCCCAGCCTCATCTCGGAAACGCGCCTCGCTTTCACGCGGCTGGTGACTTCCCGCATTCAGACCGCCAACGCCAGTACGGACGAGTTCAAGGCCTTCGGGATCGGCGGCTATAATCCGATGACCGCGCTGAACGGCGGGCTCCCGCAGATCACGTTCGGCACGGCGTATCAGACGCAGTATCCGGGCCAGACCTACAGCCAGATCGGCGCCAACGACTGGCTGCCCTCGAAGGAATACAGCAACGTTTGGGATTTCATCCAGAACGTCGCCATCACCAAGGGGAGCCACGCCTTGAAGTTCGGAGCGGAAGTCCGGCAGATCGGCTTCCCGTTCTTCCAGGTGCCCTATCCGCACGGCGAGATGTACTTCACGCAGAACGAGACGGCGAACCGCGATCTGGTCCCTGAACCTCCACGGCTACGCGGCGACCAGATGGCTTCGTTCCTGCTCGGGGACGTCAACTGGGGCCAGATATCGACCAACAACTTCATCTCCTCGCAGAAATGGGGCTATTCGTTCTACGGCCAGGACGACTGGAAGGTCACCCCGAAGCTGACCTTGAGCTTGGGTCTGCGCTACGAGCTGTTCTCGCCCATCGACGAAGGTTTCGGCCGCCAGTCGAATTTCGACTACAGACACGCTGACCCTGGTACATTCCGAAGGGACCGAACCAGAACGCCCCGCTGCCTCCGAACTTCGCCACGGCGTTCCCGAACGTCACAGGTATCCCGCGGCCAGGCTTCCAGCTACCTGATCCCGTGGGACAAAGCCGGACTTCGCCCCGCGTATCGGCATCGCCTACAACTGGCAAGAGAAGACCGTGTTCCGGCTGGGCTACGGCATCTTCTACGGCGGTGAAGAGAACCAGGGCGGCAACCCGAACCGCGGCGAGTCCGTGCCGTTCAACGAGTCGCGCCGTTGCTCCGCCCCGCCACTGCGAGCGTGTGGAGCACCAATCCGTACTTCACGGGCGGCATCGTGGCGGGCTACCCGTCGAACGTGTTCACTCTCCCGGCGCCTATCAGCTTCCGCGAGCCTGGCGACGGACTTCCGCAACACCCTGGTTCACAAGTGGAACGTCGCCGTTCAGCGCGAACTGCCCGGTCAGATGGCCCTGGAACTCGCCTACGTGGGCAATCACACCGCCCATGCGCTGCTCCAGCCCGACCAGAACGCCTGCCCGAACAGCCCCATAGCCAACACCAGTTGCGACGCGACGCGGCCCGTTCCGTACATTTACGGACTGTACGGCACTGCATCCTTCGGCTTCGGCAACTATGCCGGCATGACCGCGAAGCTCGACCAAGCGCCTTTCTGCGGGATTGCAGTCCTGGCGTCGTACACCTATGGACATGCGCTGTCCAACAGCGGCACCACGCTGAGCGGGTCCCAGGGATGGGGCGTTCTCGATCCCAGGAACTGGGCTACCAGTTACTCCAGCGCTCCGTGGGATATCCGCCACAACTTCGTCACCAGCTTCTCCTACGACGTGCCCTTCGGCAAAGGCAAGAAGTACGGCGGCAACCTGAACCGCGCTGCCAACGCGATTGTCGGCAACTGGCAGCTGAACGGCATTCTCACGCTTCACACCGGCCAGCCGTTTACGATCGACGGCACCAATTGCATGGGGCAATGGAGCCGCTGCATGCCCGAGCTGGTGGCCGGCAAGAACCCGCAGGACGCGCCCTCCGGCGGCCGCACGCCAGCCGAGTGGTTCGACTGGACTGCCCTCGCCGTTGCGGCTCGCTGGAACCGGCGGCAATCTCGGTCTCCAGAGCAACACCACCCCGGCGATCAAGAACCTCGACTTCTCCGTCTTCAAGGACTTCGCGTTCACCGAACGGTGGAGGCTGCAGTTCCGCGCCGAGGCCTTGAACCTGTCCAACACGCCGCAGTTCAGCGCTCCGGACCTTAACCTGTCGGACGCGCAGATTAACTCGGCCGGCCAAGTCACCGGCCAGGGGAACTTAGGCAAGATCACATCGACCCAAGCAGGGACCGAACGCCATATCCAGCTCTCTCTCCGGCTGAGGTTCTAGCAGACGTTTTGCCTCTGAAACCAAGCCCCCGTCCTCGTGGCGGGGGCTTTGTTTTGGTGGAAGGTCGCCCTCCGCCACGGCTATGACTTCCGGGAGGGTTGTCTCCGGTCTCGTGAGGGCGGGCTTTTGTTCTAGAATGTTGCCGGGGGTGAGGTCCGCGTGAGATGGTGCTTCGCACTATTGCTATGCCTGTCTGCTGTCAGGCTGACGGCCCAGAAGTCCTTCGAGACCGAATTCCGCCGCGGGCTGCTGGCCCTCAACGCTGACGATCCGACCCAGGCCCGGCAGAGTCTGGAAAACGCCTCGCGCCTGAAACCGGACAACGCGCTGGTCTGGGTGGCGCTGGCGCAGACCTACCTGCACCTCAAAGAGACGGAGTTGGCGAAGGAGGCCGCACAGCGCGCGGCCACTCTGGCGCCCGCGGATCCGGCTGTCGAACACGCGCTGGCCGTCTTCCATTCCGAAACGGGAGACTTCAAGCAGGCTGCCGCTTGGGAACGGCGGTTTGCGGCCGGCAGCGCCGCCGATGCGCAGGCCTCCGCGCGAGCGGCCGAACTGTCCCTGCGCGCGGGCGAGGCGGAGCAGGCGATTCCCTGGGCCGAAAAGGCCGGCCAGCCCAACCTCCTCGGCCGCGCCTACGCCGCGGCAAACCGGCCCGAAGACGCGCTGCGGGAATTCCGCCGTGCCGTCGAGAGCGAGCCGAAGGCCGAGGCCTTCGTCTTCGACCTCGGGCAGTTCCAGCTTCACAGAGGCGATTTCTCCGGCGCTCTGGCCAGCTTCGACCAGGGGCGCCGGCGCTTCCCGGCCAGCGCGCAGATGCAGCTTGCCTACGGGGTGGCAGCTTACGGACAACGCCGCTTTGCGGATGCCCTCGAGGCTTTCCTGGAGGTCATCCGCATCGATCCCTCTATCGAGCAGCCTTACGTCTTTCTGGCCCGCATGCTCGATCAGGCCGGCGACCGCCTGCCGCGCATCGCCGCCGCCTACGCCGCCTGGGAGAAGGCCGAGCCGGGCAACTATCTGCCTGCGTGCCTTTACGCCATGGCCCTCGGCGCCGCCGGAAGCGATCCCGCGAAGATCGAAGTGGAGCTCCGGCGCTCCATCCAGCTCAACGATCGCTACTGGCAGTCGCACTTCGAGCTGGGCGTGCTGCTGGCCCAGCGGCGCGAATGGCAGGCGGCGGCGGCGGAGCTGGCGCGCAGCGTGGTGCTGAATCCCAAGAACGCGCCGGCGCACTTTCAGCTTGCGCGCGTGTACGACAAGCTCGGCAAGCCCGATCTGGCGCAGGCCGAGCGCGCGGAGCACCAGCGCCTGACGGCCGCGGAGACCGGCCCATGAGGCGCCGCGACTTCCTGGCCGTCTGCGCCGCGGCGCCCCTGTACAGCTCGTCCGGAACGCCGGGATTCGTCCCTTCTCCTTTCCCGGTGAAGTTCAGGCAGGAGCCGTCCTACGCCGCCGTCCTGGCCTTCGCCGAGCCCGGCAGCGACGAGTTCCCCGAGGAGCAGACGGCCAAACAGATCGAGGCGCGGCTGGCCTCCGCCTTTGAGACCGGCGATCTGCCGCTGGCCTCCGCCTGCGGCGGTGCTTCGCCCGCGCCCTCCGAATACAGGAGCATCGCGCCGGACGTCGGCATCGCGGTCTACGACGGCAGCCCAGAGATCGCCTCCGGGTGGAGGAAATGGCGGGCCTCGTTCGGAACGGTTCGCCTGGCGCGATTCTACGCCCTGCCCGGCGACCTGATCCGCTACGACATTCGCGGCGAGAACGCGGGCCGCGTCGAGCACCGCATCGGCATCTGGAAGCAGTCCTGGAAAGACGGCCTCGTGACGCACTTCGAGCCGCTCGAGGAGACGTTGACTCAATCCCCCCGGCTCTGGTTCCGCGACGTGACCGGCGCGGCGTTCGCGGGGGTCGCGTCCTTCGAGGAACAGCTCACGCGCGGCGTCCCCTACTGGCGTTCGCGCCTGGATCCCGGCCTGCGGCATGGACGTCTACGGCGAGAACGGCATCGCCGTGGCCGATATTGACAACGACGGCCTGGACGAGATCTACGTCTGCCAGCCCGGCGGCCTGCCCAACCGGCTGTACAAGAACGACGGCACGGGCCGTTTCCGCGACATCTCCAAGGAAGCGGGGCTCGACATCCTCGACAACACCGCCAGCGCCCTGTTCGTCGATCTGCGCAACTCGGGCTGCCAGGATCTGGTCCTGTTGCGTCCCACCCAGCCGATGCTGTTTCTCAACGACGGCAAGGGGCCGGTTCACGCTGGTTCCGCGGGCGTTCCGCTTCGCCTCGGCGCCGCAGGGCACCTTCACCAGCGTCTCGGCCGCCGATTACGACCGCGATGGCCGCCTGGACCTCTACCTTTGCAGCTACGTGTACTTCCAGAGCGAAGCCAGTACCGCTATCCAACTCCCTATCACGACGCGCAGAACGGGCCGCCGAATTTCCTCTTCCGCAACCGCCTGGACCAGGATCCGCCGTACTTCGAAGACGTGACCGCCGCGAGCGGGATGGACCACAACAACAACCGCTTCAGCTTCGCGGGCGCCTGGTGCGATTACAACGGCGACGGCTGGCCGGATCTCTACGTCGCCAACGATTTCGGCCGCAAGAATCTGTACCGCAACACGGACGGCCATTTCCGCGACGTCGCCGAAGAGGCCGGCGTGGTGGATCTCGGCCCGGGCATGAGCGCGGCGTGGCTGGATTACGACGGCGACGGCCGGCCCGATCTGCTGGTCTCGAACATGTGGAGCGCCTGCGGCCAGCGCGTGGTGAACGACCCCGCCTTCGGTCCCGCCAAGGAGGATCCCGCGCTGCAGGGACCCTACCGCCGCCACGTGAAGGGCAATTCGCTGTACCACAACGAACGGCGACGGCACGTTCACCTACACCGGCGATTCGCAGGGCATCGAGATGTGCCCGTGGTCGTGGTCCTGCGACGGTTGCGATTTCGATAACGACGGCACGCCGGAGATCTACATCTCCTGCGGCATGCTGACCAACAACGGCCGCACCGACCTGATGAGTTACTTCTACCGCCAGGTGGTGGCCAAGTCGCCGGCGCGCAACACGCGCTCGCTCGGCCTACGAGAACGGCTGGAACGCCATCAACCAGTTGGTCCGCCAGGATTACAGTTGGGCGGGCCCCGAACCGAACGTGTTCTACGCGCGCCGCGCCGGGCGCTATTACGATTTTTCCGGCGCCAGCGGCATCGACCGCGCCGAGGACAGCCGCGCCTTCGGCTTCCTCGATTTCGACGGCGACGGCAACGTGGACCTGGTCCTCAAGAGCCGCATGGGCCCGCAGATCCGGCTTTTCCAGAACGAGTGCGGGCAGGGAAGGCAGCGCCTCGTGATTTCGCTGCGCGGGACGAAATCGAACCGCGACGCGATCGGCGCGCGCGTGGAAGTGGACGGCCAGGTGAAATGGGTCGTGGCCGGATCGGCGTATCTCTCGCAGCACACCAAGCGGCTGCATTTCGGCCTGGGTGATCGACGCGCGCGCGGAGAAGGTCCGCATCGTCTGGCCCTCGGGACACGTGCAGCAACTGCCGCCGCTCGAGGCCGGATTCCTCTACCAGATCACCGAGGGAAGCGCTCGCCGTGCGCCCAGGCTCTGAAGCCCGCCGCGCCGGGACTCGTCTCGACGCCAGAGCCGCGCGTGGACAACCGCGCCCGCCCGTTCACGACCTGGCTCTGGGAGCCCGTGCCGCTGCCCGAGAAACGCCGCGGGCCGGCGTTGCTGGTGTTGCACGCCGGCGAGGCGCTGCCCGCAATATCCCGTCCCCACCCAAACCCTGGATCTGCGCAGCGGCGTCCCGCCGATCTGGCCGCGGCCTACGCCATCTTCCGCCGCTACCTGTTCGACTATCGCGTGGACCTGGCGACGCCGCTGTGGATGCTGATCGACACCGCGGGCCGGGTGCGCAAGATCTATGCGGAATCGCCCGGATGCGGCCACCCTCGCAGGCCGACCTGCGAACGGTGGACGGGCCCGTTCCCGACAGGCGGGCGCTGCCTTTCGAAGGCGTCTACCACGGCCAGCCCGCGCGCGACTACTTCAAAATCGGCGGCGCACATGTGGATGGCGGGCTACGGCGAGCAGGCGCTGCCGTACCTGGAAGAGGCGTCGCGCCGCTCTCCCACCAACGCCAAGACGCTGCTGGCCATCGGCCGCATCCACCTGGAGGCGAACCGGCTGGGGCCCGCGCGCGAGGCCGTCGAAAAGGTCACCGCGGCTCGATCCCAACTCGCCGGAGGCCTGGAACGATCTGGGCGGCATCGAGTCCGCATCGGGCAACGTCCAGGAAGCGCTGCGCATGTATGAGAGGGCGCTGCGATCTCGGCCCGGACCTCCCTTACGCGCTGATGAACGCGGGCCCGCATGCAGGAAAAGCTCGGCAACGCGGACGAGGCGGAACGGTTGTACCGTCGCGCGCTGGCCGCCGATCCGCGCAGCGGCGACGCGGCCAACAGACTCGGGCTGCTGCTGGCCAAAGCCGGCCGCACCGACGAAGCGCGCCGCCTGTTCGAGCAGGCCATCTCCGTGCGGCGCGACGACACTTCGGCCATCAACAACCTGGCCGTGCTGTTCGTCAACATCGGCCAGACCAACGACGCCATCGCCGCGTTCCAGTACGGAATCCAGCGTGGCGCCGGACGACGATATACTGTACTTGAACCTGGCGCGCACCTGGGTGCGCCTGGGCGAGCGCGAAAAGGCGCGCGACGTCATGCGCGCGTTGCTGGCTCGCAAGCCGGGCCTTCCCCTCGCCCAGAAGGCTCTGAAGGAACTGGAGGAACAATGATCCCTTTCATCTTTTTCATGCTGGCCGCAAGCGGCGGCACGCTCGACCGCCTGACCACGGAGGTCGCCGCTTCCGGCCAGGTCGTCGGGCTCGCCGCCACCCCTTCCGAGCGCGTCTCGCCCCCCGCCGAGATCGCGCCCGGGCAACCCCCGCTGCTCTCGTTCCGCTATTACGAAGGGCAGGAGCGGCACCGATTCTCGAACACGGAGCTGATGCTCGATGACGCCGGCCATTAGATTCGCCCTCCTCCTCCTCGCCCTGCCGCTCATGGCGGACGACTCGCTCACCGAGCGCGGAATCGCCGCCTTTCAGCAGGGCCAGCTATCTCGAAGCCGGCCGCCTTTTGCAGGACGCCCTCAAGGCCGACCCGAAAGACGACCACGCCCGGACCTTCCTCGTTCTGTCGCGCGCCGCCACCGGCCATTGCGCCGAGGCCATCCCCGATCTGGCGGACCGCTTCGACCGCTCCGCCAACCCCGGCCTCGCCCGTCTGGCGGGCCTCGCCCTGGTGGGCTGTTTCGTCGCCCAAAGCCAGTGCCCCAACGCCCTCCCGGTCCTCGAACGGCTCGAGGCGAAGTATCCCGACGACGCCGACGTACTCTACCAGGCCGCCCGCGTCCACATGAAAATGTTCAACGACGTCACGCGGCGCATGTTCGAGAAGACCCCGGCCTCCTATCGCGTCAACCAGCTCTCCGCCGAGATCTTCGAAACGCAGAACAAGTTTGCCGAGGCCGCCGCCGAGTACCGCAAGGCGATCGCCAAGAACCCGCGCGCGCTCAATCTGCATTTCCGCCTGGGCCGCGCCCTGCTCCTGGAATCGCACAGCCCCGACGCGCTGGCCCTGGCGCGAGAGGGAGTTCCAGGCTGAATTGGCGCTCAACGCGGGCGATGCCGCGGCGGAGTTTCAGATCGGCCAGATCCTCAACGCCCAGAGCAAGCCCGAGCAGGCGCTCCCGCACTTCCAGAAGGCGCTCGAGCTCAGCCCCGATTTCGCCGAGGCGGCCCTCGCCGTGGGCCGCATGCGCGTGCAGGCCAAGCAGTACGCCGAGGCCATCCCGCTGCTCGAGCACGTCGTGGCCCTCCAGCCCCGCAACGAGCCGGGCCACTACACCCTGATGCTCGCCTATCGCAACTCCGGCCAGATGGACAAGGCGCGGCGCGAGCAGGACGTGCTCCAGAAGCTCCAGCATCCGCCCGAGGGCGAATTCACCGATTTCCTGAAGCGGCTGGGCGAGGGGGCTCCCGAGAAGTGAGACTTCTTCTGGCCGCCGCGGCTGTAGCGCTCCTAGCGGCCCCGCAATCCGGTCCCGACTTCCGCGACATCGCGCGCGAAGCCGGTCTGACGGACTCCTTCCCGAACGGGGGCGAGAAGACCAAGCAGTACATCATCGAGACCACCGGCAGCGGCGTCGCCTTCATCGACTACGATAACGACGGCTACCCGGACATCTTCGTCCTCTCCGGCGACGGCGGAACCAACCGCATGTACCACAACGACCACAACGGCCACTTCACCGACGTCACCGCCCAGCTCGGCCTCACCTCATCGGGCTGGGCCGAGGGCGTCTGCGCGGGCGACTACGACAACGACGGCTTCACCGACCTGTTCGTCACCTACTGGGGCCAGAACCGTCTCTACCGCAACGTCGACGGTAAGCGCTTCGAAGATGTAACCGCCAAGGCTCATCTCACCGAGGACCGCGTCCGCTACAACACCGGCTGCGCGTTCCTGGATTACGACGGCGACGGCCACCTCGACCTCTTCGTCGCCAACTACCTGAAATTCGACTTTGCCACCACGCCCAAGCCGGGCTCGAATCCCTATTGCTTCTACCGCACCATGGCCGTCAACTGCGGGCCGCGCGGGCTGCCCTTCGAAAAGAACCTGCTGTATCACAACAGGGGCGATGGAACCTTCGAGGATGTCTCGGAGCGGAGCGGAATCGCGAAGGCGGACGGCCACTACTCGCTCGCCGTCCTGGCCGAGGACGTCAACGACGACGGGCGGCCCGACATCTACGTGGTTGGCGATCAGACCGCCGCGATGCTTTTCATCAACCAGGGCGACGGCACGTTCACCGAAGAGGCCGTCATGCGGGGCGTGGCTTTCGACGAGAACGGCCACGAACTCTCCGGCATGGGACTTGCCTCGGCGGACTACGACGGGGACGGCCGGCTCGACATTTTCCGCTCGGACTTCTCGGACGAGCGCTCGCTTCTCTATCGCAACGCCGGCAACGGCCAGTTCGACGACGTCACGCTGGCCGCGGGGCTGGCGCACAACACGCGTTTCGTCAACTGGGGCTGCGCCTTCCTGGACTTCGAGAACAGCGGCTGGAAGGGTCTGGTGGTGGTGAACGGCCACGTGTTCCCGGAGGTGGACCGCCAGAACATCGACATTCACTCCCGCGACCACGCCCTGCTCTACCGCAACACCGGCAAGGGCACCTTCGAGGACATATCCGAGCAGGCCGGCCCGGCGTTCCAGGCGCGGCACTCGGCGCGCGGCCTGGCCATCGGCGACATCGACAACGATGGCACCCTCGAAATCCTGGCCAACAACCAGAACGAGCCGCCGTCGCTGTGGAAGCAGAGCCGGCCCGCCGCGGGCCACTGGCTGTTGCTGAAGCTCGCCGGCTCGCGCTCGAACCGCAGCGCGATCGGCGCGCGGGTCTCCGTCACCGCCGGCGGCCGCACGCAGGTCGACGAAGTCCGCAGCGGCGGCAGCTATCTTTCGCAGAACGATCTGCGGCTGCATTTCGGGCTTGGGCGCCGCCGGGCGCGCCGATTCGATCGCGGTCCGCTGGCCGTCGGGCGCCAAAACCGTCCTCAACGACGTGGCCGCGGACCGCATCGTAACCATCAATGAACAACCGTGAGCCTTTGTGGCGCACGCTTCAGCGTGCCGCGCCGGCACTCGTGCCGGCGCCCGGTCCGCTGTGAACAGGAGGCACTGACAATGCGACGTTTTCTTCTTCTCTCACTTCTCTGCATAGCTTCGCTGCCGCGCCGCCGAACGGCCGCGCATCGAGAAGCAGGCGCATGGATCGCAACTGCTGGTGGATGGCAAGCCCTTTCTGATCCTGGGCGGCCAGGTCAACAACTCGAGCGGCTGGGTCGACACCCTTCCCCAGATTTGGGAAACGTTCGGGACGCTGGGCGCCAACACGGTCGAGATCCCCGTCTATTGGGAACAGATCGAGCCTCAGCCCGGCCCGTTCCATTTCGATCAGGTCGATGGCATTCTCGCCTGGGCCCGCGAACACAAGGTTCACCTCGTCTTGCTGTGGTTCGGAAGCTGGAAGAACGGCGCCTCCAATTACGTCCCGGTCTGGGTGAAGCGGGACGGCCAGCGCTATCCCACTATGCTGGACGCGGCCGGCAATCCGACAGGCGTCATCTCGCCCTGGTTCCGCGCCACGCTCGAAGCCGACCGGGACGCGTTCACCGCCCTGATGCGCCACCTTGGCCAGGTCGACGAGGCGCAGGGGACGGTGATTCTGGTGCAGGTGGAGAACGAGTCGGGCTCCTACGGCACGCCGCGCGACTACTCGCCCGAGGCCACCAAACTGTTCCACGCCGCGGTCCCCGACAAGCTGCTCGCGGCCCTGCACCGCAAGCCCGGCACCTGGGAGCAGGTCTTCGGCGACGAGGCCGAGGAGACGTTCTCGGCCTGGGGCATCGCATCCTACATCAATGAAGTGGCCGCCGCCGGCAAAGCCGCGTACAAGCTGCCCCTGTACGTGAACTGCTGGCTTTCGGAAGGCGGAGGCTTCGAGCGGCCGGGTGAAGATTACCCCAGCGGCGGTCCGGTGGCCGGCATGCTCGACGTCTGGAAGGCCGCGACGCCCGATATCGACGTGATCGCCCCCGATATCTACCTGCCGAGCCACGAAAGCTACCTGCGCACCATGACGGCCTACCGCCGGCCCGACAACCCGCTCTTCATTCCCGAGACCTACTATGACTCTCCCGGCCCGCGCCGGCTGTTCGAGGCCATCGGAGAGTTCGGAACCATCGGCTTCTCGCCCTTCGGCCTCGATGCGACGGGCTGGACCGACACCTCTCGCGATTCCATCGCCGGCCTGGCCGCCAGCTACCACCTGCTGGGGCCGATGGTCTCCGAGATCTCCCAGTGGCAGGCGGAGGGTAAGCTCCGCGCCGCGGTGCAAGGCCCGCGCGTCTTCTCCCAGTTGCTGCACTGCGGCGACTACGACGTTCTGGTGGAATTCAACCGCCCGAACTGGGGCTTCGAGAGCAACGAAGCCAAGATGGACGGAGAAGGCCGCGTGCTGATCGCGCAAGTCGCCCCCGGCGAATTCGTGGTCGCGGGTTTCGAGGCCCGCGTCCGCTTCCGCGCCCGCCGCGGTCTGCCGGCTCGCGGCCAGCGCAAACCCGGCGACGGCGCCCGCTTCCTCCGCGCCGAAGAAGGCGCCTACTCCGCCGGCGCCTGGACCGCCCGCCGCCAGTTGAACGGCGACCAGACCGATTTCGGCGTCAACCTGCCCAAAGGCGGGGCGGTGTACCGGGTGTGGCTGGACAAGTTCTGAGAGGCGGAGGAGCGGCAAGGTAGTGACGGGTGCGTTCTGCACTTCTGCTGGGGAGCCAGGGTCCGACGCGCGAGGCAGCGGTAGTATGAGTCATGGAGTTTCCGAACACGTTGCCTGGTTTCGACGAGGGCTGGATCTCCCAGAGTGACGCGATTGTCGCGGCGCACGGCGGGATTCCTCCCCATCTCAGTTATCGTCGCGCGGACTACGAGGTCGATGCCGGACGCATTCTAGTTGATGATGAGATCGAGAAGGCAATCGCCGACCATGTACAGAGACGTGGCAGCGACTTACCCAGCCGGTTTGCCGCTCTCAATTACCTCTGGACCGCCGACTGCGCCGGATTCGCCCGGTCATGCGAAGAAGACGACGATGACTCGCCCGTCCCGGTTTCCGGTCGCGTGGCTCACATGGCTCTGCGCCGGCTGGTTGATCGTCTCGATCCTGAGTCGATTTCGACGCCGGAACAAGCGGCGTGGGAGTTCAAACAGGCTCTCATCCTGGGAAACGGGGATCGACTCAGGCGGCTCGGAGAGCGGCGGCGAGCCCTGGGGGGTATGTCGTCCGACGATCTCAACCTGCTGATGGGGAGGGCCTTCTGGTTTCCAAACAGCCAACATTGGGCAAGCTTTTACGCTCAGGTCGCTGGCGTTCCAGTGCGCGTGGGCGATGCGTCTTGGGAGGCCGTGCTGGATGGAGATCGCCTGGCTGTTTCCCAGGCCGCAGCCCTGCCGCCCGAAACGCACGAACCTCAGGATCGCGACCTGATAGTAGATGCCATCGCCAGTCTACGGAAGGTGTCACCAGGCAGCATGGGTCCCCACTGGGGCATTTTAGCGGACTGCGAGGCGATGACCGACTCGCCGGACCAATGTGCTTCGATCTGGGAGCAATACGGCGCTGAGATCCTCCAACCGTTTGCGGAGACAGAGAAATGCTCGGGCGCGAGTCTCCTGAGTCTCCCGGACTACCAATTGCGAATTGCTGATCTGTGGGAGGAGGCTGACCGGCCTGAGAAGGCAATTGAAACGCTTGAGTCACTCCGCCGCACCCGCCCGAGACTTCAAGGGGTGAACCGCAGGCTGGTTGAGCTCTACATCGGAAGAAACGATCTCGATTTGGCTGTTCGGCGTCTCCGAGACGAGGCAGACTGCGACGAGGTGTTTCATGCAGACAGCATCGTCCGGTTGGCGTTGTGGGCCCAACAGGACAGCGAAGAGGCTCGGGCGAAGCTCCTCGAACAGCGAGACCGGTATCAAAGCTACTCTTCCAATGTCGGCCAGCGGACCGCGATCAGAAACGTGCTTTGTCTGGTCTGGAGACCATTCGATCAGCTGTCGCCCTCCGTCCAGGAGGATTGGGTTAGAGGGTTGTGGTGGTGCCATGGAGAGCATTCCGGGGAGCTTTCCGAGTCCGAACGCGCCCGTGATGCGGTCACCAACTGCGCACGAGCGTTGGAAACCCATCTTCGTGAGAAGGTATTCGAGCGGCTTAGGGAGACTGCGAAACCGACAGACGTCGGCTGCCTTCCCAAAGGACTTCAGAACTTGCAGGATTACCTCAAGAGGAACAAGGCCCAAGTCGAATTGGGTGTGATGCTCGACGCTGTTCAGAGCTCGTCACCAACTTCCTCCGGCGTGGCGAAGGCTCTTTGGGACCTACTGTGCAAACGCTCTTCGAATCCGCATTCTCTTCGAGACCCGAGATTCGATCGGATCAGGAAGCTTCGGAACTCGGCCAGCCACGACTCCCGGTTGGGGCCTTCCATCGAGGAGGCCAAAGAATGCCTCCGCCTTTGCGAGGAGTTCCTCTCGATCTTGGAGCAGCCGCCCCAACCACGACCCGTTCCGGGGCGAAAGGGATGATGGCTCGCGCCGGCTGAACGATCCGAAGAGCGATGGCGCAATGCTCGATTCCTCAAGCCGCCGGCTTGCCCCGGCGCTCCACTTCAGCCATGACCTCCTGGATCGTGGCGCCTTCCAGCCAGCGGTGGCGGTCGCGGGTATAGTTGCCGGAACCGGATCGATAGAGCCGGAGAAAACGGGCCAGGCCGTCCAACCCCAGCTCACGGCGCAGAACCGCGAGCGCATGCCGCTCGAAGTCTTCGTCGCTCATCTTCTCGAGGGGGTCATCGTGCCACCTTCCCATACCAGGATACTGGGTTCTGAACGTGAATGCGAAGCTCGTTTCTGTACCGCCCGGCGCGGCGCAGCAGGCCGTCGTCGGTTGTCAGGAACACGACGGCGCGACCTTGCTCGGCGCTCGCCATATGGAGCGCGTCGAAGGCGCCGAACCCAAGCGTCTGAAAAAACGCGGCGCGTTGAGCGGCCCGTGATCCGGGGACCACGACTTCATCCGCGAAGGCAAGCAGCGCGGCAACGTCATGACGCCGGTCTGCGTCCGGATTGCGGCTGATTTCGACCTCCACGACGGTGCTGCTCACCCAGGTCGCCCGCCCTTGGCGCACGAGGCGGAGAATGCCTTCGACCGCCTCGGCTTCCCGGTGAACTCGGGTTTGGCTCTGATCGTCCGTCAACCGGTTCAGGCAGCAAGCATCCAGATAAAGCCTCAAGGTCAGTCCTTTCCCCCGGTCCCGGCACGGAGGGCGCCGTCTTGCGGAACCCCCATTCTATTTGAATGAGCGCGTCCGAGCGCGGCAAGGAGCCAAATCCGTGACGGTGCGAAAGACGCCCAGTGATAGGCGACGCGCGTCTCGCCCGGCGGATGGGGAGACACGGAATAATGCTGCCACGCCGGATATCGACGTGATCGCCCGCGCCGGCTGTTCGAGGCTATCGGAGAGTTCGGCACGATCGGCTTCTCGCCCTTCGGCCTGGATGCGACGGGATGGACCGACACCTCTCGCGATTCCATCGCCGGGCTGGCCGCCAGCTACCACCTGCTGGGGCCGATGGTCTCCGAGATTTCACAATGGCAGGCGGAGGGCAAGCTCCACGCCGCGGTACAGGGCCCGCGCGTCTTCTCCCAGTTGCTGCATTGCGGCGACTACGACGTTCTGGTGGAATTCAACCGCCCGAACTGGGGCTTCGAGAGCAACGAAGCGAAGATGGACGGAGAAGGCCGCGCGCTGATCGCCCAGGTCGCCCCGGGCGAATTCGTTGTCGCGGGTTTCGAGGCCCGCGTCCGCTTCCGCGCCCGCCGCGGGATGCCCGCGCGCGGCCAGCGCAAGCCCGGCGACGGCGCCCGCTTCCTCCGCGCCGAAGAAGGCGCCTACTCCGCCGGCGCCTGGACCGCCCGCCGCCAGTTGAACGGCGACCAGACCGATTTCGGCGTCAACCTGCCCAAGGCCGGCGCCGTGTACCGGGTGTGGCTGGATTAAATTCGGGACAGTATACTCATTCACCAATTTCCGACCGTGCGCCAACGGGATCGAGTGAGGCCCCGCCTGCCGGCCGGACGCTGGGGTTGGACGGTCTGGCCCGCTTCCTCCGCCTTTATCGATCCGGCTCCGGCGACTACAGCGCGCCGGATCAACCTGCCCAAGGCCGGGGCCGTGTACCGGGTGGGGCTGGATAAGTTCTAAGGCGGGGGCGGCGCGGCCACCCGCTCCTGGGGCACGGTGCAGACTCAGATCATGCAACGGAGGCTATGAGCCGGTCCCCAATTGAGGCAGCAGCGCCTTCAGAAAGCGCACCAGCGTCTCACGCACCATCTCCCCCGTTTCGAGCACCTCGGCGTGGGTGATCTTCTGGGCTAGGATGCCGGCGGCCATGTTGGTCACGCAGGAGATGGCGAGGACGCGCATCCCCAGGTGGTTGGCGGCGATCACTTCCGGCACGGTAGACATGCCCACCAGGTCGGCGCCGATCGCGCGCAGGTAGCGGATCTCGGCCGGGGTCTCGTAGCTCGGCCCGAGCATGGCCGCGTAGACGCCCTCGTCGAGCGCGATGCAAAGGTCCGCCGCCACATCCTTGGCGGTCTGGCGCAGCGCGGCCGGGTAGGCCTCGGACATATCCGGGAAGCGCGGGCCGAGCGCATCGTCGTTGGGGCCCACCAGCGGGTTCGAGCCTTGCAGGTTGATGTGGTCGGTGATCAGGACCAGGCCGCCGCGCTAGTAGGCGGGGTTGATGCCGCCGGCGGCGTTGGTGAAGACCACCGTTCGCACCCCGAGGCAGCCCAGCACGCGCACACCGAAGGTCACCTGCTCGGGCGTGTAACCTTCGTAGAGATGGGCGCGGCCGGCCATCACCGCGACCGGCGCCGAGCCGCAGAAACCAACCACCAGCTTTCCCGCGTGCCCCACCGCCGTCGCCGGCGGCCAGCCCGGAATTTCGGAATAGGGGATCTCGGCCCGCTCGGTCAGTTCTTCGGCAAAGGCGCCGAGCCCGCTGCCCAGGACCACCCCGGTCTCGGGGGCGAAGGACAGGCGAGTTTCGAGGAATTCGAGTGCGTTGCTCAGAGACATAGGGCCCTCATAGCAGCATCCCGGCGATGCAGGCCGACATGAAGTTGGCCATGGTTCCGGCGGCGACGGCGCGCAGGCCCAGGCGCGCGAGGTCGGACTTGCGGCCCGGCGCCAGCGCGCCAATGCCGCCCACCTGAATGGCAATCGAGCTGAAGTTGGCGAACCCGCACAGCGCATAGGTGGCGATCGTGAACGAGCGCGGGTCAAGCTGGCCTTTCATAGGCCCGAGTTGCAGGAAGGCGACGAATTCGTTCAACACCAGCCGCGTGCCGAGCAGGTTCCCTATCGCGGCGCGTCCTTCCAACTCACCCCCATCAGCCACGCCACTGGGGCGAACAGGAAGCCGAAGATCTTCTCCAGGGAGGGCGGCAGCCAGGCGAAGACCGGCACCGTGTGCAGCCAGCCCAGGACGCCGTTCAGCATGGCGATGAGCGCCAGGAACGCGATCAGCATGGCGGCGACGTTCAGCGCCAGGTGCAGGCCGTCGCCGGCGCCGCGCGCGGCCGCATCGATGATGTTGACGCCCGGCTTCTCGATCTGGATGTCCACCCGGCCGGCGGTTTCCGGCTTTCCGGTTTCCGGAATCAGCATCTTGGCCAGCATGATGGTGGCCGGCGCGGTCATGATCACCGCGGTGAGCAGGTGCTTGATGTCGACGCCCGCGATCTTGACGTAGGCCGCCATCACCGCGCCCGAGATGTGCGCCATGCCGCGGTCATGACGGTGAACAGCTCGGATTCGGTCAGCGGCGAGGAAGGGGCGGATGGTCAGCGGCGCTTCGGTCTGGCCCATGAAGATGCTGGCCGCGACATCGGTGGATTCGGCGCCGCTGGCGCCCATGATCTTCTGCATCACGATCGCCATCCCGCGGATGACGAGCTGCATGACGCCGAGGTAGTACAGGATCGAGAAGAACGAGGCGATGAAAATGATGATGGGCAGAACCTGGAAGGCGAAAATGACGCCGAACGGGCCGCTCTTCGTGCCCAGCGGACCGAACAGGAAGTTGCTGCCCGCTTCGGCGTAGTCCAGCATCGCGTTGACCGCGACCCGGGCCGCGTCAAACAGCCGGCCGAAGGGGGTTTTGAGAACCAGGAATGCGAAGGCTGAACTGCAGGCCCAGGCCCCACATCAGAACACGCGGCTGAATGGCGCGCCGATTGCGCGAAAAGACGAAACAGACGCCCAAAATCGCGAGCAACCCGAGGATGCCGGTGAAGCGGGCCATGGCAAGAGGGCAAGCTGAAGCTTACCCCACGGTTTCCAGGATCAGCTCGCGCTCTTCGGGCGGCGTGCGCCGAGATGCGGAACGCGTCCTCGACCAGTTGCGCCGCTTCTTCCAGGTGCTCTTCCTTGGTGTAGTACAGGCGGCAGAGCACGGCGCCCGCATCCACCTTCTCGCCGACCTTGACTTCGAGGATCACGCCCACCGCCGGGTCGATGGCGTCGTCCTTCGTGTCGCGGCCGGCGCCGATCATGGTCGAGGCCAGGCCGATGTACTCGGCGTCGATGGCGCTGACAAATCCCGCGCGCGGCGAGGCGATCTCTCGCACGCCGGTGGCGTTGGGCAGCAGTTCGAACCGGTCGAGCACCTGCGGATTGCCGCCCTGCGCCTGGATCACTTCCTTGAACTTGCGGTAGCCCGAGCCGTCGAGCAGCTTCGCTGCGGCCAGCTCGCGCGCTTCGTCCAGGGTCTCGGTGATCTTGCCGAGGAAGATCATGCGGGCCGCCAGTTCGAGCGAAAGCCGGGTCAGGTCGGTCGGACCGGCGTTCTGCAGCGTCTGCGAGACCTCCATGATCTCGAGCGCGTTGCCGATGGCGTAGCCCAGCGGCTGGTTCATGTCGGTGATCAGCGCCTGCACGCGCTTGTCGACGCGGCGGCCGATGCCGACCATCAACTGCGCCAGGCGGCGCGCATCCACCTGCCGCTTCATGAACGCGCCCGAGCCGACCTTGACGTCGAGCACCAGCGCGTCGAGGCCGGCCGCCAGCTTCTTCGACATGATCGAGGAGGCGATGAGCGGAATGGATTCGACCGTCGCCGTGGCGTCGCGCAGCGCGTAGAGCTTGCTGTCGGCGGGCGCGAGTTCGTCCGACTGCGCCGGTGAACGCCAGCCGGGTCTTCGCCAGTTGCGCGCTGAAGTCGTCGACGGAGAGGTCCGTGCGGAAGCCGGGGATGGACTCGAGCTTGTCGAGCGTGCCGCCGGCATGGCCCGAGGGCGCGGCCGGAGATCATCGGCACCACGACGCCGGCGGCGGCGGCCAGAGGCGCCGCGATCAGGCTGGTCTTGTCGCCGACGCCGCCCGTGGAGTGCTTGTCCACCTTCGGCCCCGGGATCGCAGACAGGTCGAGCGTCTCGCCGGAGCGCACCAGACAATCCGTCAGCGCGCTCACTTCGTGGTCGGACATTCCGGCGAAGTAGGTCGCCATCAGGAATGCCGACATCTGGTGGTCCGGAACTTCGCCGCGAGTGTAGCCTTCGACCAGCCAGGCGATTTCCTCGGGCGCTCAGTTCTTCGCCGTCTCGTTTTCGGTGGATCAAGTCGACGGTTCGCATTCGAGAAACATTAGGCTACCATCTTATGTGGGTAAAAGTAAAGGTTTTATAACGGCTTAGGGCATCAAGCTCAGCCCATCGGGGCGGGGCAGGGCCGCTGCGATAGCGGCCCGCGAAAACCTCTCCGAACAGCTCCAGAATCTCTTCGTGCACGAGCGCGTTATCGGCCAGCACGTGCGGGCCGCTGAGTTCGAACGGCCTCCCGCGCATGTCCGAGACCGTCCCGCCAGCCTCGTCGACCAGCAGAACTCCCGCCGCCATGTCCCAGGGTTTGAGGCCGAACTCCCAAAAGGCGTCCAGGCGGCCGCAGGCCACGTAGGCCAGGTCGAGCGCGGCCGAACCGGCGCGCCGGACGCCGTGCGACGCACATGGCCATCTGGTAGTAGAAATGGATGTTGACGTTCAGGTGCCGCTTGCGGCTGGGGAAGCCGGTGGCGACCAGGGCTTCCTCCAGCCGGGCGAGCTTCGAAACCTGAATGCGGCTGGCCGTTCAGCCAGGCGCCGCCGCCGCGCTCGGCCGCGAACATCTCGTCGCGCACGGGATCGTAAATGCACGCCGGCGATCAGTTCGCCCGCCCGCTCCAGGCCGAGCGTGACGTTGAACATCGGGAAGCCGTGGGCGAAGTTCGTGGTGCCGTCCAGGGGATCGACGTACCAGCGGTATTCGGAGGCGGCCTCGCGGCCGCCGCCTTCTTCGGCCACGATGGAGTGCGTCGGGAAAGTGCGACCGCAGGCGCTCGACCACCAGCTTCTCGGAGGCGCGGTCGGCCTCGGTGACCAGGTCGAACTCGCCCTTGAGCTCGAAGGCGACGCGTTCTCGAAGTAGCGCGCCAGCACCGCGCCGGCTTCGCGCGCGATCTCCATGCTGGTTTCGAGGAATGAGGGCATAAGAAAACCAATGTAGCAGGCCGGTTCGGCGTGCCGCACGCTTCAGCGTGCCGTGTCCGCACTCATGCGGACACGTTTTTCGCCGGCCAGGCGTCGCCACTCGTGGCGACGCGGCACGCGGAAGCGTGCGCTACCCGCCTCTACTCGATTTCGCAGAGGTACTTGATGTCGTGTTTGAAGATGAAGAGGTTGGGCTCGGCCTTCGCGGGTGAGGCGGATGAAGGACGCGTCGTAGTACTCGATGGTGCCCGATGACCTCTTCGTTGTCCTCAACTGCACGCGGACGCGGAGTGCTGGTTCTCGATCAGGTGCTTGAGGTATCGGACCTCTTCGAACGTCTGCTCCGGCGCGCGCGGGACTGCTCCGGCGGCTGCCGCTTCTCAGGCCTCTGCCGGTTGTCGTTGTTTCTTGTGCCGTTCATTTACCGGGCCGGCAGCCTTTCGAGCGCCCTTCGGACGGCCTCGGCTTCCCCATAATAGCCGTTGCGCGCCGAGACCCGCAAATCGGGGCGCTTGAGCCTGACCTCCAGCGGTGGAAGCGCTCCTTGGTGAGCGGCACATTCTTGCGGGTAGTAGCCGAGCAGGTATTGGGTGCGCAGATCGCGTGATGATCTCGGTGAAGGCCGCGTCGAGCGCGGCGCCCAGCGTGGGCAGGAAGACGCGTCCGCCGGTGCCTGCGGCCAGTGGTGAGAGCGTTCTCGCCGCCGATGTTGCGGCCCGGCGTCGTTGGTGATCGGCATGACCACGACCGGGTAGATGCACCGCGTCGGCCAATTGCGCCGCCTCGAGCGCCTCGTGGAAGTCTTGTAGCTGGTGGTGTCGCCGCCGTCGGTGACCACGACGATGACCTTGCCGCCCTGCGCGCTCCTCCAGGTCCTGCGGCGCGCCAGGTAGATGGCGTCGTAGAGGGAGGTGCCGCGCCTCGCCGTGCATGCGCTTGCAGCGCGTGTTCGAGCGAGCCAGTTGTGCGTGAAGCTGCGGTCAGCTGGACGGTCTCCTAGTTGAAGGTGTAGCAGCGCGGCGGCGTCCTCCGGGTTGCCCTCACCGAACAGGGCGCCTGGAAGAAGCGGTTGACCGGAATCGGTCTCGTACTTGATCCTGGCGGTGGAGCCGCTGGTATCGATCATCACGGCGATGGAAAGCGGCTGCTCGGTATGGTGTTCGAAGACGGCGAGCTGCTGCGGCACGCCGTTGTCAAGATCTGGAAATCGTCTTTGGAGAGGCTGCCGACCAGCTCGCCGGCAGGCGTCTTTGACGGTGGCCAGGACGCGCACCAGGCGGACATTGACCTGGAAAACCGTCGGCTGGTCTGCGCCCCGCGCGCGGCGCAGCGCGGCCACCAGGAGCGTCGCCGCGCCAGCGCGATCCGCCTCACGGCTTGCGCAGGGACTCGTCCCATTCGCCCTCCACCCAGACTTCGCCGTCCGCGAAATGCTCTTTCTTCCAGATCGGGACGGTCTTCTTCAGCCGGTTGATGCCTTCCAGCGCGGCCTCGAACGCCGGCCTGCCGGTGCGGCGCGGTAACGACCACGGCCACGCTGGTCTCGCCGATCTGCAGCCGGCCCAGGCGATGCACGATGGCGATGCGCCCGATCTGGTGGGCGCGCGGCGATCTCGCGGCCGATCTCGGCCATCACCTTGAGGGCCATCGGCTCGTAGCACTCGTAATCCAGGCACAGCGTGCGGCCGGCCCTTGGTGTTGTTGCGGACGACGCCTTCGAAGGTCACCACCGCGCCGTCTTCGCCGCGCAGCAGGCGCGCCGCCAGCGCGCGCGTGTCGATGGGCTCGCGGGTCAGGGCGAAGAGTGTCCCGGCCTCGGCGACTTCAGGTGCCGGTTCGAGCCGCCGCTCACCGGCGGCAGCAAGGCGATCTCGTCGCCTTCGTCCAGCCACGGCGTCCGAAGTCCGGCAAACTCCTGATTCCGCGCCAGCAGGATGCTGCGTTCCATGTCGCGCAAGCCGGGAAAGCGGGCGGCGTAGTGGTCGAAAACCGCGCCCGATCGGGCGCCCTCCGGGCAACTCGGCATCTGTCCGGCGGCCCGCCCGACGATATCCTTCAGAACCCCGAAGAACAGTACTCGTGACGCTGCACGGTGAATCCTTATCAGTCTAACAGACGCTTGCGGACGGCCATCGGTTGCGGCGCTGTAATTCAGTTCACATGGAACCCCGACCCCAATGGCCTGTCACGAAGCCCGCCTGCGCGTCCGCTACGCCGAAACCGACCAGATGGGCGTGGTCTACTACGCCAACTACCTGGTCTGGATGGAGGTGGGCCGCGTCGAGTCTGCAAGGCGGTGGGCTTCAACTACCGCGACATGGAGCGCGAGGACGGCATCCTGCTGGCGGTGGCCGAAGCGCACTGCCGCTACGCTGTTCCCGGCGCGCTTCGACGACGAAGTGGTGGTCAAGACCTGGATCGAGAGGGCCAGCCGGCGGCTGGTCGCGTTCGGCTACGAGATGCGCCTCGCCGAGGACGGCCGCGTGCTGGCGAGCGGCGAAACCAAGCACGTCTTCTGCGGGCTGGATCTGCGGCCCGGCGCGCCTGCCCGAGAAATACTGCCCCGTGTTCGGGATCAGCGGCTCGTAACCTCCCGCTTCTTCGGTATCGCCCTTGGTGTGGCAGTCCGCGCACTTCACGCAATGGATGTTGTGCTTGCTGCTGGTGTCGACTTGAAAGTGGTGTCCATCTTCTCCACGTCCAGGCCGCAGTTGGACATGCTGCGGATGGCAGGTGGCGCAGGAGGCGCGGGTCTGCTGGCCGTGCTTCGTCGTGGCAGGCCAGGCAACTGATGCCTTCATGGACGCCGATGGCCGGTGCGGTCGTCGCCGCTGCGCCACCTGCGTGTCGGCCACCGGCGCGTGGCACTGGTAGCAGAGCGCCTGCCGCTGGTCGGGGCTCATCTTCACCGCGCGGTCGCCTTCCAGCATCGCGGGCAAGGGCAGATCCGCCAGCGGGATGTGCTGCCTGCTCGCGGCGGTCGAAGAGCGCCAGCGACGGCCGCGTCGATCTCCTGCGACGGGCCGGCGACGCGGCCTGCCACGCCGGTCTTCGCGCAAGCGGCTCGCCGTGGCGGTGCATCTGCGTGGCAGGTCAGGCAGGGATCGACGGCACGGTTCGCCAGCGCGCGGCGTCGCGCAGCTTCCACGGGCCGCTGCGTGTCGAGGGCGTCACCAGGTCGCGGATGCCGCCTTCGAAGTGCATGCCGTGGCAGCGCAGGCAATCGTCCATCAGCAGGCGCTTGCGTGTTGTGCTTCTGGTCGAGGAAGATGCGCGTCGTAGGTGGCGCTGTGCGGGCCGGCCTGCCAGGCGGCGAACTCCTGCGCGGTGGCAGCTCTGGCAGCGCTCCGATCATGGCTGCAGACGTCGGATGTGCTGCGAAGCGGATCTCGCTCGGGCAGCTCGCCGCCGGCAGGTGCGAGTCCAGCGCGCCGCGCGTTGTCCAGGTGGAACGCAGCGTCGAGCGTGAGCGCGCTGCCGTGGCACTTCGCGCAGGCCATGTTGCGGTGCGCCGAGCGCTGCCAGTGGTCGTAAGACGCCTGCATCTCGTGGCACCTCGTGCAGCCCGCGCCCGCGCCCGGACTCGTAGTACAGCTCGCGCCGGGCACCAGCAGGAGCAGCGCCGACAGCGCAGGGCGCGGCCATCGAGCAGCGATCCTCGTCATGCAGCGCACGCTCCGCGCGCTCTTCCAGCCGCTTGAGCAAGTGGTCGGAGGCGCGGTAGGCGATGGCCATGATGGTCAGCGCCGGGTTGAAGCCGCCGTTGGTGACGTGCACGCTGGCGTCGATCACGAAGACGTTGTCCACGTCGTGCACCTGGCAGTACCGGTTCGACCACCGAGGTCTTCGGATCGTTGCCCATGCGGCAGGTGCCGGCCTGGTGCTGGCCGCCGCTGAGCGTCCGGGCCGGGCAGCTTCGTCCAGGTCTGGATGGCGCCGGCTTCCTTCAGCCACGCTTCGGCCTTGCCGGCCATGAATCGCGCCGATCTCGACGCGTGTGCGGATGCTTGCCGCCCGAGAGGCGCGCCACCGGGATGCCCCAGTAGTCCTTCACCTTCGGGTCCACCTGCACGCGCGCGTCGAACACCGGCATCTCCTGCACCGGCCCCATGCACGGCGATGTGCCGCTTGTAGCACTGGCGCATGAAGTCCTTGTGCGCCTGCGCCCCAGCGCGGCACCCGCGGCGGCGTCATGCCGATGAACTGGTAGGGCAGGCGGATGAACTCGTTGGCCAGCATGCGCCGCCCGCCAGGCCGGGGTTGCCGTGGTTGAAATCGCAGATGGCGATGGTGGCGCCCGGGCCGAGGTCGTCGTAGGTCTCGGAATCGAACAGGCCGATCGCGCCGGTGTAGGTGTGGCCATGCAGGTTGCGGCCCACCCAGTCGTAGCGGTTGCCGAGGCCGTTCGGGAAGCAGCCGGCTCTTGGAATTCAGCAGCAGCCGCGCCGATTCGATCGCGCCGCGCGCGAGACGACCACCAGGTCGCGCGGGCTGCTCCTGCAGGCGGTCGTCGCGCATCGAAGTAGGCCACGCCGGTGGCGCGGCCCGCGGTCGTCGAGCAGGATCTCCTGCGCCATGCACTCGGTGCGCAGCTCGCAGTTGCCGGTGGCCAGCGCCGTCGGGAATCACCGTGTTGTGCGTGCCGTTCTTGGCGTCCACTTCGCAGGCGAAGCCCACGCACCAGCGGCAGCGCATGCACGGGCCGCGGCCGTTGTAGGGCACGGTGTTGCGCAGCATCGGGATGTCGAACGGATGCAGGCCCAGCCGCTTGCGCGGCCGGCTTCAGGATCTCGGTACTCGCGGTTCGGCGGAAGCGGCGGCATGGGCAGCGGCTTGCGGCGCGGCGCTTTGAAGGGGTTGCCGGAGTCGTCGCCGGAAACGCCCATCTCCCACTCGGCCTTCTCGTAGTAAGGCTCCAGGTCGTCGTAGGTGATGGGCCAGTCGTCGAGCGTGCTGCCCGCCACCGCGCCGTAGGTGGAGCGCATGCGGAAGTCCTTCTCCATGTAGCGCCAGGCCATGCGCGCCGTAGCTGAACGTGCCGCCGCCCACGCAGGCGGCGTTGTTGCTGTAGCCGCCCTCGCTCGGCCAGCACGATGTGCTCGCGGCCTGCCGGTCCACCAGCACGCGCGGATTGCGCTCGTCGTCCGGGCCGAAGCGCGTTGCCCAGCACGGTGGTGCGCTGGTTGCGCAGATCGTCCTTGCGGCAGTCGGACGGCCGTGTACCATTTGCCGCGCTCCAGCAGCACCACGCTCAGGCCGGCTGTCGGCCAGTTCCTTGGCCACGACGCCGCCGCCGGCGCCCGCGCCGACCACCACCGCGTTCACATGCTTGAGAGCCATGCGCCTGGTGCAGCCCAGCCTTCTCCTGGATAGATCGTAGAGCTCGCCCGCGCACGGGCGGGAGCGGGCAGCGCCCAGCATCTTCCAGCTCGCTACGTCGCGGTTGCCGCCGTGCCGCGGGATCGCCGTAGAAGCCCTGCATGGCGTGGGTCGCGGACCAGGTCGAAGAACTCGCTCCGCCGGGCTTCCATCCTGCCCAGCAGGGCGTCCTGTTCGGCGGGGGCCAGCGAGGCGAAGCGGCCCAGTGCCGCCAGCCCTTCGCGGTACGCGCGCCGGTGCTTCTTTGAGCGGGCCCCCGAGCTGGCGGTAGATGTAGTTGACCACATCAACGGCGCGCCGGCGCCGGGATCCTGGTCGGGCGGGATGATGCGGTCGACGACGGCGGCGAGCGTGCCGGCCTCCTCCACGGTGAGGAAGCGCCAGGGGCTGGCACGGCCGCCGCAGGAGACGGCGCTAGCGGCAGCCGCCGCGAGCGCGGCTTGCAGAAACTTCCTGCGCTGGACGGAATTGGACTTCATGATGGCCTTCGGGTCTCAAACGCTCGATTGTAGCCCCACATGCCGTTGCGCACGCTCGAGGCGCGCCTGGACCAGGCCCGCCGCCACAGGCGGAGCGTGGACCCGAAGGCTCAGTGCAGCGCGCGCCCTAAGGCGCGAAGTACCCGTTGATGTCCAGAATCACCTGCGTCGGGTCCGTGACGAAGATGCTGATCGTGCCCCCGGTCCCGGCCGGCACGATCGCTGCGTTGGCCACCACCGCGCCGTCCCAGGAGTTCAACGTCGAGACCACCGGCTGCGCCGAGCCTGCCGGCCATGCCGACAAGTACGACAGCCTCCCGTCCGGCACTACCGTCACGTTCATCGAATACGCCGCCGCCGTTATGGGTATGTTGCACGCGCTCGCCGGAATCGCGAACGACCGCGTCGCACTGGACCCCATCTCCGGCCCGCCGAACGGGCCCGCCGGGTTCCGCGTGTCCGCCACCCGGCACGGCGTCACCGGGTAGAAGTTCAGCGCGCCCACGCCTCCAGGCGCCGCGAAGTAGCCATTGCCGTCCAGAATCACCTGCGTGGCGTCCGAGACGTACACCGAGATCGACTCGTTCGCCCCCGCCGGTACCAGCGCCGCGTTCGCCACCACCTTTCCGGTCCATGAGTTCAGCGTCGAGGCCACCGGCGCCGCCTGCCCCGTCGGCCAGGCCGACAGATACCCTAAGTACCCGCCAGGCACCACCGTCACATTCAGCGAGTAGCCCCGCGCCGTGGCTGGAAGGCCGCACCCACTCGACGGAATCGGAAAGTCCCGGGTCTGTCCGCCATACATGTAAGGTCCGCCGAACTGGCCCGTGGCGCCGCGCGTGTCGGCAATGCGGCAGGGCGTGGCCGGATAGAATGCGTACGAGGTTGGGCCACTCGAGGTGTCGAAGTAGCCGTTGATGTCCAGGATCACGTCGGTCTGGTCACTGACAAAGACGCTCACGGCCCCACTCGTGCCGGCCGGCACGATGGCCGCATTGGCCACCACGATCCCGCCCCAGGAGTTCAAGGTCGAGACCATGGCCTGGGGCTGGCCGGTCGGCCACAGGGTCAGGTAGCTCAGCCGCCCGTCGGGCACCACCGTAACGTTCATCGAGTATGCCTGGGCCGTACCCGGAATGCCGCATCCGCTCTGTGGGACGGCGAAGGAGCGCGAGGAGCCGGCGGCCAGCGTGGGGCCGCCAAAGGGCCCGTTGGCGCTCCGTGTGTCGGCCACCCGGCAGGGAGTCACGGGCACGAACCGGAGACCCGCAACCGGCGAGCCGACCGTGAACGACCACGTTCCGGAAGCCGCCGTCCCGGAGCCGTTCCGCGCCGCGATCTGCCAGTAGTAGGTTGCGCCGGAGCTCAGAGTGCCTGGGGCGTAGGCGATAGCCGTCGTATTTGTCACTAAGGGCGGCGAAGGCGAGGCGCCGAAGTACACGTCGTAGGAGACGGCCCCGGCCGAAGCGTTCCAACTCAGCGTCGGGGCCACCGCCACGCCGCTGGCGCCGTTCGCGGGAGAGGTCAGCGCAGGCGCTGCCGGAAGCACTCCCGCCGCGGTCGTGAAGGAACGTTCGACGGAACTCGCCGCGCCGCCGCTGTTCTTGGCCACGACCTGCCAGTAGTAAGTGGTGTTCGCGTTCAGTGTCCCGGGACTATAACTCGTTCCCGTCGTATTGGTGAACAGCGGCGCCGCAGGCACGGTGCCAAAGTACACGTCGTAGGACGTGGGCTTGGCCCCCGTCGCAGGGTTCCACGTCAAAGCCGGGTTCAGCGAAATCCCAGTGGCCTTGTTGCCGGGCGTCAGCAGCAAGGGCGCCGGCGGCGGGAACGTGTTCAGCAGCACGGTTACCGTGCCGTCGCCGTTATCTGCGATGGCCAGGTCCGGGTTGCCATCTTTGTTGAAGTCCGCCACCGCCACCGAAACTGGCTTCGAGCCCGCCGCGAAGGGGCTGCCCGGCGCCGCCGTGAACCCGCCCGTTCCGTCGCCCAGCAGCACCGTTACGGTGCCGTCCCCCGAATTCGCGACGGCCAGGTCCAGTCTCCCGTCCCCGTCCAGGTCGCCCACCGCTACGGATGCAGGAGCCAGTCCTACCGGGAACGGGCTGCCGGCGGCCGCCGTGAACCCGCCCGTCCCGTTGCCCAGCAGCACCGCGACGTCATTGCTGGAGTTATCTGCTACGGCCAGGTCCAGCTTGCCGTCGCCGTTGAAGTCCCCCACCGCCACGGAAGTCGGAGATACCCCCACCGGGAACGGGCTGCCCGAGGCCGCTGTGAACCCGCCCGTTCCGTTGCCCAGCAGCACGGTTACTTCGCGGTTAGACACATTTGCGATCGCGAGGTCCGCCTTGCCGTCGCCGTTGAAGTCCCCTACCGCCACGGACTGCGGATGGGGCCCTGCCGGGAATGGGCTGCCCGACGCTGCCGTGAACCCGCCCGCCCCATCGCCCAGCAGCACCGTCACGGTGTTGCCGCTGAAATCTGCGATGGCGAGGTCCAGCTTGCCATCCCCGTTGAAGTCCCCCACCGCCA
Source organism: Bryobacterales bacterium (assembly GCA_963710565.1). GTDB lineage: Bacteria > Acidobacteriota > Terriglobia > Bryobacterales > Bryobacteraceae > DASWZN01. The sequence goes on from CAVQAN010000009.1 coordinate 145,501, forward strand.
CGGAGACAGGCCACGCACTATCCGTGAAGGGGCTGTCCGGGGCCGGGGCGAACCCGCCCGCGCCGTTGCCCAGCAGCACCGTCACGGTGTTGCCGCCGTAGTCTGCGATGACCAGGTCCGGCTTCCCATCCCCGTTGAAGTCCCCCACCGCCACCGACTGAGGTCCTGTTCCCGCCGGGAACGGGTTGCCCGAGGCCGCCGTGAACGCGCCCGTCCCGTCGCCCAGCAGCAAGGTTAGGCTGCTGTTGCTGTAATTTGAACTAACGACGTCCGGCTTCCCATCCCCGTTGAAGTCTCCCGCCGCCACGGACTCGGCGCCCGGTCCCATTATCCATGGGCTGGCCGGGGCCGGTGTGAACCCGGCCGTTCCAGCGCCAGGCTGCACCGTGAACGACCATATGTCTGAACTCGCGGAACCGGCGCTGTTCTTGGCCACCACTTGCCAGTAGTACAGCCTTCCCGCACCCAGCGTTCCCGTAGAAGAGGTGGTCCCCGTGGTATTGGTCACCAGCGGTGGCGGGGACGAACTCCCAAAGTACACATCGTAGGAGGTGGCTCCGCTCGAAGCGTTCCAGCTCAACGTCGGTGACAGGGAAACGCCCGTGGCCCCGTTCGCCGGAGAGATCAGAACAGGCGCCGCGGGAGGGAGGACCAGCGTCGTGAACGACCAAATGGCGGAACTGGTGGATCCACCGCTGCCTTTGGCCACGACCTGCCAGTAGTAGGTCGTAATCGACCCCAGCGCCCCAGGAGCGTAGTTCGTTCCCGTTGTGTTGGTCGCGAGCGGTGGTGGGGACGTAGTTCCGAAGTACACATCGTAGGAGGTCGCTGCGCTCGAAGCGCTCCAGCTCAACGTCGGCGCCACCGAAACACCGGTGGCGCCGTTCGCGGGAGAAGTTAGAACAGGCGCCGCCGGCGCCACCGTAGCGCTAACTGTGACCGGGCCGGAGTCCAGGGAGCGGCTCCCATCGTTGTTCAGACCGTTCGCATCGTAGGTGAAGCTGTCCGTGCCGCTATAAGCGGCATTGGGCGTGTATTGGAGAGTGTTGCCGCTCACCGCCACTGTTCCATGGCTGGGATTTGCGGTGCCCTTCGAAATAGCGGTAATGCAGCCGTACACCGCCCCTGCCACCGGGCCCGTTGCCGCATTCCCCGGGCCCGAGCAACTGGTGACGGCGCCAGCCGGGACGGGGACCAACGTCCCCGTACCGGCGGTCGCAGACAGAGTGGTTGTGGCCGGAATCACGTTCAGCGTGATGGTCAGCGTGGCCGGCCCGCCCGGACGTGCACTGCCACCCGCCGAGCCAGTGCCGCCCGCGGAGTTCCAGACGGTGGTCACGTGGATCGAGAAGGTGTCGAGGCCAGTAAAGCTGGCCGTGGGCGGCGTATACGTGTAGTTGCCCGTGCCGGGAGTACGGGTCATGCTTCCGCCATGGGAGGTGGTGATCACCGTGTCGGTATCGTTGGCGTAGTTGTTGTTGTAACAGTCCGCGTCGGCGGTGAAGACGCCGGTTCCGCCATTGACGATCAGAAAGGCGGTGCCCTCCTGGGGCTGGCAGAAGAGTGGGTCGCCGGGGTTGTTGGCGGCGTAGCCGAGAGTGGATACGGCCAGGCTCGCTAGGACCAGCGGCAGAGCGGTCCTTGCGATACCGGCCGGACGAAGGCTCAGCCGAGCCCAGCGGAGAGGGAGGCGAACGAGGGGCAGGAGCATATGGCGGATGGTCCCTTCAGCATGAACTTGCTCTCACACAACGACATTCACTCGTAGTCCGGAGCGAGCATACCAGAGATGACCGGAGGCGCGCAAGAGTTTGGGGGAAGTTTGGAGAACGTAGCACTTCGCTATGACGACTCGCAACTTCTTTGCGCCGTAGACGAGCCCCGCTGTCTGGCTCAACGCGCCCTTCTACGGCGCGAAGTACCCGTCGATGTCGATGATCACCTGCGTCGGGTTCGGCACGTAGACGCTGACCGCTCCACCCGTCCCCGCCGGGACGATGGCCGCGTTGGCCACCACGCTGCCGTCCCACGAGTTCAGCGTGGAGGCGACGGGCGGCGCCGCCCCCGCCGGCCACACCGTCAGGTAGGCCAGATAGCCGTCGGGCACGACCGTCACGTTCAGCGAATACGCGGCCGCCGCCGCGGGAATGCCGCAGGGGCTCGTCGGGATCGGGAGCGAGCGCGTTTCTCCGGCCCCCATCTCCGGCCCGCCGAAGGGACCGCTAAGGCCGCGCGTGTCCACAACCCGGCACGGCGTCACCGGGTGGAAGTTCAGCGCGCCCGCCCCGCCCGGCGCTCCGAAGTAGCCGTTGGTATCCAGAATCACGTCGGTGGGGTTCGAGGCCAGCACCGAGACCGATCCGCCCGTCCCCGCGGGAACCAGCGCCGCGTTAGCCACCACCTTGCCGGTCCACGAGTTCAGGGTCGAGGCGACCGGCTGCGGCTGCCCCGTGGCCCAGGTCGTCAGGTAGCCCAGGTAGCCGGCCGGAACCACCGTCACGTTCATCGAGTACGCGCTCGCGGTCGAGGGCAGGCCGCAGGCGCTCGAAGGCACCGGGAAGTCCCGCGTTTCGTCGGCGCTCATCGACGGCCCGCCCAGGGCGCCGCTGCCGACGCGCGTATCGGCCACGCGGCAGGGCGTCGAAGGATAGAACGAATAGGCGCCCGCGCCGGCCGCCGAATCGAAATAGCCGTTGACGTCCAGGATCAGATCGGTGGCGTTGGGAACGTAGACGCTGACGCCTCCGCCCGTGCCGGCCGGCACGATGGCTGCGTTGGCCACCACGCTCCCGTCCCAGGAGTTCAGGGTGGAAACCACGGGCTGAGTCTGGCCGTCGGGCCACAGCGTCAGGTAGTACAGCGGACCCTGCGGCACGACGGTCACGTTTAGAGAATAGGCTTGGGCGGTCGCGGGAATGCCGCAGCCGCTCTGCGGAATGGCAAAAGAGCGAGAAGAATCGGCGACCAGCGAAGGACTGCCGAAAGGCCCCGCGGGGCCGCGCGTGTCGGCGACGCGGCACGGAGTTACCGGAACGAAGTACAAGCCCGGCGGCGGCGACTGCGTGATCGTGAACTGCTGGTGATCCAGCGTCACGTGCGCGGTGCGGGCCGCGCCGGCGTCGTTCTCCTGCGCCGAGTAAGGGAACGAGCCCGAACCGGTTACGGTCGAGGTGCTGGAGATGGTGAGCCACGGGGCGTCCGAAGTGGCGGACCAGGAGCATCCGCCCAGGTTCGCGGTGACGCTGATCGAACCGGAAGCCGCCGCCGAGGCGAGCGTGAGCGGCGCGAGCACATACGTGCAGGCGTCCGCTTCGGAGAGCGTGACAGGCTGCGGACCCACGGCAACCAGCGGAGAGAGCCACTGCACGCCGCTGTTCGCCGCGACCGATAGAGTGACGGTGCCATTCCCCGTGCCGGTGCTGCCCGAGACCACCGCTACCACCGGGCTGAACGGCGTCACGCCCCAGGGGCAGCCCGCGGGGGCGGTGACCGTGAGCTGCACGGTGCCGCCGCTGGCGGACAGGCTGGCGGGCGTGCTCACCGAGTAGGTACAGCTCGAATCCGCCTCGATGAGCGTAAAGGTCTGGCCATTGACGCCCACCGTCCCGGTGCGCGTCGCCCCGGTGTTGTTGTCGGGAATCGTCCCGTAGACGATTCCGGAACCGACGCCCGAGCCGGGCGGCGTGAGCGTGATCCAACTGTCGGAGGTCGTGGCCGTCCAGGCACAGCCGCTTGGCGCCGTGACTCCAAAGCCGCCGGATCCGCCGCCGTAGGAGATCAGCGAGGGAGGATGCAGCGAGTACGAACAGGCGGCCGTGGTGTCGGAAATGCGGGCCAGGAACGCAGCGCCTCCACTGGGACTCGAACTGGTAACGTCCGTTGTGACCGGCAGGTCGGCCGACTCGGTGTTGCCCGCGATCCACACATCGCCCGAGGGCGCCGCGGCCACTCCTGTCGTGGAAGACCCTGCCGAGCCGCTGTAGAACGTCGACCAGAGCAGTGCCTTCCCGTCGCTGCCGATCTTGGCCGCGAACCCGTTCGAGGTGACGCTACCGGCCGCGGCGTAGACCGCGGTCGGATTGCTGGGGCTGACGGCGAGCGCCCAGACCTTTCCCGGCAGGGTTGCCGGGCTCGACCAGGTCGCGCCGCCGTTCTTGGACACTTGAGCCTGGTTGCCGGATGCCACATAGACGACTTGCGGGTTGGTCGGCGCCACCACCATCGACGCCCCGGTCGGGAACCACCCCCAGGGTGTCGTCACCTGGTGCCAGGTGGCCCCCGCGTCGGTGGTCCTGTAGAGACCATTCGGCGATGCCCATACGGAGCCGGCGTAGACCACGGAGGGATTGCTGGGGCTTACGGCGATGGGCCCCATCCCCTGCCAGTCCGGGATGCCGTTGGCGGGCGTCCAGGTGGTGCCGAAATCCGTGCTCTTATAGACGTTCTGCCCCGCAGCCACATAAACCGAGCCGTCCGAGCTTACGGCCACGGACTGGGGATAGATCCATGTCATCCCCGACGGAAGGCTGCTGGCCTGCGTAAAGCTCGCCCCACCGTCCGTGGATCGAAAGACCGCCCCGGTAAAGGTCACCTCGAGGATCGTGTTCCCATCCGCGGGGCTGACCGCCAGCCCCATCAACCAGTCGCCGGGCGCGGACGGCGGATAGGCCAGCAGCCGCCACGTGGCGCCGCCATCGCTCGAGCCGAACGCATTGAAAGCGGAGTAGTGCAGCAAGGACGTGGTCTGACCGCTGCTCGATGGATAGCAGACGTACACCGCCGCCGGGTGGGACACGCTCCGGACGAACTGCGCGCCCACGGCGTGGTACCAGAAGGAGAGAGGGAAGTCTCCGCTGCTGGTCCAGGGAGCGCCGCCGCTGGTTGTCCGGAACCAGGAGTAACTGTCGCCGGAGGCCGCCAGCATCGTGCCCGGGCTGGAGGGGTCCGGAGAGATTCCGATCACCGACGCCGGCAGGCCGGTATCGGCCGGCGTCCAGGTCGCGCCGGAGTCGGCGCTCGCGTAAAATGTTGCGCCCCCACCGCTGAACGCGGGTTGCAGGGCGTTCACAACGGGGAAGCCGGTCGAGGTGGTCGAACCCGCCACGACCACTCCCGTAGGCGTGACCGCGATGCCTTGAATCCCATCTTCTCGGCCGCCGCCGAGGTAGCTCAGGAAGCCGGCTGAGCCATCCGGGTTGACCGCCGTGACGAACCCCTGCCGGGGGCCGTTCGACACGGGCTGGAACACACCCGCCGTGGTCGGAAGGTCGGCAGAGTTGGTATAGCCTGCCACGTAGAGCTTGCCGGTGGCGCTGTCGCGCGCCATCGAGGTGGGAAGGTCATCGCCCTTGCCCCCCACCATCGTCAGCCAGGAAACCCCGCTGCCATCCGGACTGACTTTCGCCACAAACGTGTCAATCCCGCCGGCGTTGGCGCCGAACGCCCCCGTGGTGGAGCCGGTGAGACCGGCAATGTATGCGCTGCCCGAGGTGTCCGTCGCCACTGCCACGGCGTAGTCCAGCCCGGTGCCCCCCAACATGGTCGCGTATACCATCGCACCGCTGGGTCCCACTTTCGCAACGAACGCATCCGACCAGCCGCCTCCGTAGACGCTCTGATACGCTCCCGGTGTTGTGGCAAAGCTGCCGTCGGCCTCCCCGGCAATATAGGCGCTGCCGGCGGCATCTGTGGCCACCGCCCATGGCGTCGCTCCCTCGGGAGGCCTGCCGCCGACGTACGTCGAGTAGACGAAGGTGCTGCCCGTGGCATCGAGTTTGAACGCAAATGGGATGCACGTCTGAGGGAGAGGCCCCTGCGATTGTATGGCGTTGACCAGCGGAAAATCGGTCGAGAAGGCCTGCCCGGTGGCGATCAGCTCTCCACTCGCCGTGACCGCGAGACTGGACTGCGTCACCAGCGAGTCCTGCGCCGAACCGCCGACGTAGGTAGAGTAGAGCACGGTCGTGCCCGTGGGGTCGAGCTTGGTCAGCCATACGTCCACGCCGCCGTGCGGGCCGCCGACGTTCCCGCCGAGGTAGACATTGCCGGCCGTGTCGGTGGTGATGGCCGTCACAGGAGCCGAGCCAAAGTAGGCCCCGTAGACGAGGGTGGGGTCGATCACCAACGGTTTCAAGCGGTCATAGGACGCCAGCTCGAAGCCGATCTCGTTGGCTGCCCGCAGCACGTAACGTCCACGGACCCGTGCGCGCCCGCCCGCCGTTTCCTGATAGATCTCCGGCAAGCGCAGCTTCATGGACCCGGCCGCGGTTTCGATCCGCACGTCTCCGGTCGATTCGAGCGCCAGCATCCGGGCCCCCTCGAAGCGGACCCGGATGCGGCTCGGATCGGCCCCCGGCTGCACCCGGAAGTCGTACTCGAGTTGTCCCTGGTTGCCGTACCAGGCTACATCGATGCCGTCATAGACGCCCCTGTAGGCGATCCGGCCGTACGTCTCCAGGCCCTGTAACCAGCTCTTCGGATCGCGGCCCACCAGGTAGTTGGTCTTGCCCGGCAGCGGTTCGAGCGGCCCCGCGGCCGGCCCAGGCCGCGCGTCCACAAACTGCATCCGTACGGCGTCCGAGCGGCCCGGCGCCGTCGGAATGATCGTCGCGCCAGTGGCCCCGAGCGCCACACTGTACCCGTTCGCGTGTCCGACCCAAGACGCGGACCTGTCCGCCACCTGGCCCGCGTTCCGCTCGAAAGAGAGCGGCATCCGGGCCATGAACTTCGACACGCTGCCTTGATCGGGAACACCTGCCCCGAGCAGCCCGCTTCCACACGCCAGACCAGCCAGACACACTATCCCCCGCATCGCTCCTCCCAGCAACAGTGAACTCGAACCCGGATGGGAAAAGTATACGTGGGGGGCCCGGCCAAAGTCAACGAAAAACGTAGCATTTCGCTATAACTGCTCGCAGCTATCTTCCGCTGACCCCGTGCTACGCGTGCAGCGCTTCCCTACAGCGAATGGAGGCCGTCGATGAGCTCCACTGTCTGGCTCAAGGCACCCTTTTACGGCGCGAAATACCCGTTGACATCGAGGATCACGTGCGTCGGATCCGTAACGTAGACGTTGATTCCTCCGCCTGCGCCCGCAGCCAGGACAGCGGCATTGGCCACTACCGCGCCGTCCCAGGAATTCAGCGTCGAGGCGACGGGTTGGTCCGAGCCGGACGGCCACACCGTGAGGTAGGACAGCGGCCCGTCCGGCTCGGCGGTCACATTGAGGGAATAGCCGGCCGCCGTAGGAGGGATGTTGCAGTTGCCGGCCGGGATGGCAAAGGAGCGCGTTTCCCCGGCTTCCAGTTCGGGGCCACCGAAGGGTCCGGCCGGACCGCGCGTGTCCGCGACGCGGCATGGCGTTACCGGGTAGAACGAGAGTGCGCCAGGGCTCCCGGGCGGGCCGAAATATCCGCTGACGTCCAGGACCAGGTCCGTCGGGTCTGGAACGAAAACCGAGATTGAACCATCGCTCCCCGCCGCAACGATCGCGGCGTTCGCCACCACTTGCCCGTTCCATGAGTTCAACGTGGACACGTCCGGCGGCGTGTGCCCGGTCGCCCAGGTCGTCAAGTAGCCCAGATACCCGGCCGGGACCACCGTCACGTTCAGCGAGTAGGCGCCGGCGGTGGAGGGCAGACCGCAGGGGCCGGAGGCGACCGGGAAGTCCCGGCTTTCGCCGCCGTCCAGAGGCGGCCCGCCCAGGGGACCGCTGCCGATTCGGGTATCCGCCACGCGGCAGGGCTGGAACGGATAGAAAGAATAGGAGACAATTCCGGTCGCGGAATCGAAGTAGCCGTTGATATCCAGGATCAGATCGGTGGCGTTGGGAACGTAGACGCTGACGGCTCCGTCCGTGCCGGCGGGCACAACGGAGGCGTTGGCGACTGTGCTGCCGTCCCAGGAGTTCAGGGTGGAAACCGCGGGCTGAGCCTGGCCGGTGGGCCACAGCGTGAGATAGTACAGGGGACCCTGCGGCACCACTGTGACGTTGAGGGAGTAAGCCTGCGCGGTCGATGGGATGCCGCAGCCGCCCTGCGGGATCGCAAAGGAGCGGGAAGAGTCGGCGGCCATCGAGGGACTGCCGAAGGGTCCCGGGAGGCCGCGCGTGTCGGCGATGCGGCACGGAGCCACCGGTACGAACTGGAGTCCTGCCGGTGCACCCACGGAGAAGGACCAAACTGCGGAACGGGCCGCCCCGGCCCCGCTCCATGCCACGATCTGCCAATAGTATGTCGTGCCCGGCCTTAAAAGGCCCGGGGCGTAGCTGGTCCCGGTCGTACTCGCCACCAGCGTCGGCGACGCTGCGGCGCCGAAGTACACATCATAGGAGTCCGCCCCGCTCGAAGCCGTCCAGCTTAACACCGGCGTCTGCGAGACGTTGGTCGCCCCGTCGCCCGGCGCGATCGGTCCGATAGGCTGGGTGCTGTTCAGGGTGACCGCCAGCAAGCCGCTGCTGGCGGAATAGTTGGCGTCGCCCGGGTAGCTGGCCATGATCGTGTGCGGTCCCGCCGCGAGCGAACCGGCGGAGTAGCTGGCCTGGCCCGTGCCGTCCAGCATCACCGTTGTGCCGGGGCCCCCGTCGGCGCTGAACGTGACGGCGCCGCTGGGAACCGCGCTGCCCGAATTGCCGATGACCGACGCAGTGAAGCTCGCCAGAGTGCCCTGACCGGCGGTTAAAAAGGGACCGGCGATACTGACGACCGTTCCCGCCAGCGCGGCGGCCACGGTCACCGTTTGGATCGTGGAAGCGGAAAGCGCGTTACTGGCGTCGCCGCCGTACACGGCCTGAAGGTTGTTCGTTCCGGGCGGCAGGTTGCTGGTCGTCAGGCTTGCCGCGCCGCTGCCGTCCAGCGTCGCGGCGCCAAGTAGCACCCCGCCCGACAGGAACGAGACAACGCCCGTCGGAGCGGTGCCGCCCGTGACCTGGGCCGCGAGCGTCACGGGGGAACCGCTGCGCAGCGCTCCCGCCACAACGCCCAGCGCGGTGCCGGTCTGAGCCTTGTTGCTGAAAAGTGAATCCAGGTACCCAATGCGGAGCTTCAGCCAGTTCGTCAGATACTGAACTTCGCCCTGGTAGCTGCCTGCCGCCTCCGGGTTCGGCCAGACCTCGATGCCCAGCATCGGCCACCGTGCGAAGTTGTTTGCCTGCGACTGAGCGAGCACCGCGGACTGCTGCTGGATGGATGCAAGCCAGGAGGTGAACACCCCGTTCTTCATGAGCGTGTTCCATTGCGTGGCGACGTCCGCTTTGAAGCCTGGATCCTTGAACCACTGTTCATACCAGTTCCCATCCGGCAGCAGCCAGGCCGTCGTTTGCATCCAGGGGACCGTGGGATTCACGATCGCCTCATAGTTCACGTTGCCGGAGCTGATATCGAAGTCCCAGACCGGCCCCATATAGATCAATGGGTTATTTTTGTCCTTATAAAGATAGACGCTACTGAAGAAGTCGCCCCCATCCAGGTTGCCCATGAGGTCATTCACGATGTAGAAGTTGACGGCCGAGGCCTCGTCGAAATAGGCGCGCCAGCCCTGAACGGGATCGGTAAAGTTGTCGGAGTAGAGCGCCGTTTCCGCGGCATCCACGTAGTTGGAAATGTAGGAAGTCTGCGCCGGGACTTCGGGATCGGGAGTGAAATCGGGATCGATCAATCCAATAGGCAAACCGTGAGGTGTGTTGAAGACGTACGCCTCGTCCTGGTGCTCGTCGATCTCCATCAGGTAACCGCCGGTTACCGCGGTCGGAGAAATATCGGTTTCGGACAGTTCGTTGATGTTGACCCGGTGACTGTCGACTTTCACCCATTCGATGAGCTGATAATTGCCTTCGTACACCCCGTTCAGGTAGAGCTCGACGAAAAGCGAGTGGGGAGCCCACGGCATCAGGGCGCTGGTGCCGCTGGGTGTCGGCGAGTTCGGCGGCGAATTCAGGTATCCGTTTCCGATGGGGATGGCGTTGGCTAAGGCCGAGGCTGCCCAGTCGCGCAGCAGCGTTTTGTCGTCGTAGTTCGCCAGCAGGATGTAGGTCTTGCTCTTATCGCAGATGGCCTTGCCCTTGCTTGTGACATACGGGCACGCCAGTCCCATCGTTCCCAGCACATCCAGGCTCGTATTCAGCTTGACGTGGTAAGGAAGCTTCGGCATGAGCGCGGTTGTGGTGCCATGCACGTGGAAGGTTGCCGTTGTATCGGCATCGCCGCTATTAGGCAGATAAGACGTCTTGCCGTCGGCGGAGGTGATCGTGATGCTGCCCGGCACCTCGGTTGTCTTGTCTATGACCGGCACCCCGTTGGTATTGATGTTCACGATCGGCAGATTGATCGCCGCGGGCGCCGGAGCGAAGGAAGAGTTGGAGATAGAAATGGTAAGAAAGAGCGGCGCGCTTGCCTGCGCGGCGCCGGCTGCTCCCACTACCGTCACGGGAGCCGTCCACGAAGCTCCCACCGCAAGGCCTTCCTGTCCCGCCGAAAGAGCCGCGCTGAGGTTGAGCGTCCCCGAAGTGCCTGCCGTGAGCGTCAGCGGCGAAACCGTGATGCCGGACGGCAAACCGGTCAGCGTGACGGTGATCGGCCCGCTGTACGTGGCGCTGCTGGCCGTGATCGTCACCGGCACATTCTGCTGGCCGGGATAGATGGTCAGGGAGGGCGGCGCCGCCGCCACCGTAAACGTCTGGCCATATCCAGACGAGATGAGAAGAAGAAAGCTGAATGCCCAGAGCGCGTACGGCTCAATCTTTCCTGAGAAGCGTGTCTTCACAATCCTCCGGCCCGGCAATGCCGCTGCATCAATTGTACATCCGAGCGTAATGATAAGAGCCGTTTGTCTTATGCTCTCGCTGGCGCCTCCGGGTCCGCGGCAGGGCGGGATCGGGCGGCTCCGCCGGGCACGCCCTGGGGCAGCGCCCTACCGCCGCCTGACCCGGTAGTCTCCCACCGCCGGCATGCGCACCAACTCGCACATCTCGAACAGGCGCGAGCGGGCGCGCTCGCCGATGCGCTCCGCCAGCGTGGTGCGGTATTCGGGGTGCGGAATCCCGGGAATGCGCCGCACGACGTCGTCGCCGGCGTCCGGGTCGACCAGGTTCGTCGTCGCGATGAGCGCTTTCTGGTTGTTGCAGCGATGGGTCACGATGGCCGTTACCGTGTCCTCGATCCAACCCATGACGCGGTGCGAACCCAGGTCGTCGAGCAGCAGCACGGGGATGTCCAGGCAGGTCTGGTAGGCTTCGCGGTCCTCGGGCGCGGCGTCGGCATCGTACCCCGAGCGGACGCGCTCGAGCAGGTTGATGTAGTCGTAGTAAGCGCCCTCGAAGCCGCGCGCCATCAGGCGGCGGAGCACTGCGATGGCCAGGTGGGTCTTGCCCGTGCCGGTGGGTCCGATGAACAGAAGCCCGGGCTTGGGAACGAACGGGAACTCCCGCGCGTAGGCGGAGACCTTCAGCATCACGGCCTCGAGGCGCGCGCGCGGCACTGGGCTCCGCCGGGAGGACGAAGCTCTCCAGCGCAGCGTTGTGGTAGAGCGGCGGGATGCGGGCCCCGCCTTCGAGGTCGCGCGGCGCTTCCGTGGCCGCACAATCGCACGGCTCGGCAGCCGAAATGCCGTCGCGCTCGATGACCCGCCAGCCCGTGCCGCCGCACTTCTCGCAAGCCATAGGACTCATTATGCACGAAGGCGGGATGGGGGGCGCGTTACTCGATCACCGCCAGCACTTCGCCCGTGGCCACGGTCGCTCCCTCCCTAGCCGGCAATGCGGCCACCCGGCCGGACTTGGGGGCCTTCAGCTCGTTCTGCATCTTCATGGCTTCGATGACCGCGATGCCCTGGCCGGCTTCGACCGCATCGCCCTCGGCCACCAGCACCCGCACCACCCGGCCGGGCATGGGCGCGCTGACGCGCTGCCGTCCTTCCTGGCCCAGCCCATGAGCCCGGCGGCTCAACCGGCGCGGGTCGGCGACCTCGATCTCGAAGCGCCGGCCCCCGATGGTGACCGCCCAGGCTTCCAGGGTCCGCTCGATGCGCGCATCGAAACTGCGGCCCTCGAGAAGCACCGAGTAGATCCCAGGCTCGGCCTCGAGGATCGATGCCGCGCGGCCGTTCGCCGTCCAGCCGTCGCCTCGCCGACTCGAGGTCGAGCGGAACCGCGCGGCCATCCACCATCACGGTCAGTGTCATCGCATCGACTCCTCGCGGCCCGCGCTCCGCCAGCGGCTGCGCACCGGGCGAGGCGAGGGCGCTGCGCCGCCGTGACTCAGCGAGTGAACCGCGCCCACGAGCGCCGCGGCGAACTCGGCGCCGGGATCGGCGGCGACTCGAGGCTCGCCGTTGCGCTCGAAAAACTCCTCGATAAATCCGGTGTGCAGCTCCGCGTTCCGATACGCCTCGCTCGCGAAGACTTGCCGGTAGAAGCCCAGCGTCGTCTTGATGCCGTCCATGGTGTATTCGTCCAGAGCGCGTACCATGCGCCGGATCGCTTGGGGCCGGCTCCCGCCCACACGGCTAGCTTGGCGACCAGCGGGTCGTATTCGATCGGCACGGTCCAGCCCAGGTACGCGCCCGAGTCGATGCGGATTCCCGGCCCGGCGGGCCGGCTCAACTGCGTGATCCTGCCCGGCGAGGGATAGAAGCGGTTGTAGGGGTCCTCCGCGTAAACCCGGCACTCGATGGCGTAGCCGTTCCACCGCACCTCCTGCTGGCGGATGCCCAGCCGCTCGCCCGCCGCCACGCGGAGCTGCCAGTGGACCAGGTCGAGGCCGGTCACCAGCTCCGTGATGGGGTGCTCGACCTGCAGGCGCGTATTCATTTCCAGGAAATAGAACCGGCCCTCGCCATCCACCAGGAACTCGACCGTTCCCGCGTTGGTGTAGCCCGCGGCGCGCACCACCTTGAGCGCGGCCTCACCCATCGCCTCGCGCATTCCGGGACTGCAGGCCACCAGCGGCGAGGGACATTCCTCGATGACCTTCTGGTGGCGCCGCTGGATGGAGCACTCGCGCTCGCCCAGGTGTACCGCGTTTCCGTGCCCATCGGCCAAGACCTGGATCTCGATGTGGCGCGGCCGCTCGATGAGCTTCTCGAGGTAGATCTCGGCGCTGCCGAAGGAGCGCTCGGCCTCGCTCACCGCATCGCGCCAGGCTGCGGCCAGGCCGGATTCGCCATCCACGCGGCGCAGGCCCTTGCCGCCCCCGCCCAGGGCCGCTTTCAGGAACACCGGGTACCCGACTCGCGCCGCCACCAAGCCGGCGTCATCAAGGCCGCTGAGCGGCTGCTCCGTGCCCGGAACGACTGCCACGCCCGCCGAGCGCGCCACCCGGCGCGCGTTTGTCTTCGAGCCCAGCGCGCGGATGGCGGCCGCGGAAGGACCGACGAACACGATGCCCGCCTGCTCGCAGGCGGCGGCGAACTCGGCGTTCTCGCTCAGAAAGCCGTAGCCGGGGTGAATGGCCTCGGCGCCGTGGGAGCGGGCTGCCTCCAGGATGCGGTCGATGCGCAGGTAACTCTCGGAGGAGGGCGACGGGCCGATATGCGCCGCTTCATCCGCCATGCGGACATGGAGCGCGGCGCGGTCGGCGTCCGAGAACACGGCCACGCTCGGAATCCCGAGCTCGCGCAGGGCGCGGATCACCCGTACGGCGATCTCGCCCCGGTTGGCCACCAGAACTTTGCGGAACATACCCGTCCGGTCCCATGTTATCGTGGCAACAGCGGCTGGACGCAAACGGCTGGCAAGAGGGAGCATGCCTGCGGAAGGCATTCAAGGTTCGCTGAAGACGCGGGGCATCCGGGTGACCCGGCAGCGCCGCATCCTGCTCGATCTCATCGACCGGTCGGGCCGCCACCTGGACGCCGAACAACTCTACGAACTGGCCAAGCAGCAGGATCCCAAGCTCAACCGCGTGACCGTGTACCGCACGCTCAAGATGCTCAAGCAGGGGCAACTCGTCGATGAGTTGGACCTGATGCACGTGGAGGGCGACCAGCACTACTATGAGACGCGGTCCAAGCAGGAGCACGCGCATATCGTGTGCCTGGGCTGCGGGAGGATCGAGGAGTTCTACGGAGAGCCGCTGCACCGGCTCCGGAAACAGATCGAAACGCACCTCGGGTTTCAGATTCTGGTCGCCCGCACCGAAGTGGGCGGCTACTGCGCGACCTGCCAGCGGCTGCGCGCGCAGGAAATGGAGCGGGCGGCCGCCGCGCCGGTCCCGCCTCCGGCCGTCAAAATCCGCAATCCGCGAGGCCGCTAGTGGCGCACGCCTCAGCATCCCACGGACAAGGCCCCCGATGAGCGAGTTGCGCAAGGAGGGACTGGCCCCGGCGGCCCTGATGGTGAAGAACCCGTCCGGGGGCAAAGACCGCGTGCCCGTCGGCCGCCTCCCGTTCCGCATCGGCCGCCATGGCGACAACGAGCTGGTCCTCCGCGATAGCCGCGCCTCGCGTCAGCACGCGCAGATCGTCTCGGATGGCGGCGCCTATGTGGTCGAGGACCTCGCCAGCACCTACGGCGTCTTCGTCAACGGCACGCGCGTGACGCGCACCAAGCTGCGCAGCGGCGACCGGATCGAGTTCGGATTCCCCGACTCCTACCAGCTCACCTTCGCCATCGAGAAGGCCGTCGCCCCCGTTGTCGAGGAGGCGCCGTCCCATTCCGTCTCGCCGAGTCTGGCCAAGTTGCGCGCCACCCTGGAGGTCGCCCGCGCCCTCGGAGTCGTCGCTCTCGACCAATGAAGTGCTGGCGGCCGTGGTGGAAGCGGCGCTGACGATCACCGGCTGCGAGCGCGGATTCCTGCTATTGCGCAAGGGCAACGATCTCGAAATCCGCGTGGGGCGCTCGAAGTCCGGGCCGCTGGCTCCCGCCGAGTTGCGCGTCCCCACGCGCATGCTCCTGCGCGCCCTCGACCAGCGCAAGGATTTCCTGTCCATGAACTTCGATCCCGGCGCCGGCGCGGACGACAGCGCCGAGCGCTCCGTCTATGCCCTCGAGCTGCGCAGCGTGGTGTGCGTGCCGCTGGTCCGCGTGCGGACCGCAGCGGTGGACGAGACCCTGTCCATGTGCAACGCCGAAGACACCGCCGGCCTGCTCTACATGGATTCGCGGCTGCGCCATGCGGACCTTTCCTCGGGCGGCCGCGAGCTGCTCACTACGCTGGCGCTCGAGGCCTCGACGGTGCTCGAAAACGCCCGCCTGCTCGAGGAGCAGTGGGCGCGCAAGCGGCTCGAGGAGGAGCTGCGCATCGCCCGCCAGATCCAGCAGAGCCTGCTGCCTCGCGCCCTGCCCGCCGAGGGCTGGTTCCGGGCCGCCGCCGCCAGCATCCCCTCCTTGCAGGTGGGCGGCGACTACGTCGATATCCGAGCCGTCAACGAAACCTGCTGGGCGGCCATGATGGCCGATGTCTCCGGCAAGGGCGTCGGCGCTGCGCTGCTGGCATCCCTGTTGCAAGGGATGTTCGTGGCTTCGCCTTACACGCGCCTGACCATCGAGGACATGGTGACGCGCGTGAACCGCTACCTCCTCGAGCGGACCGGCGGTGAGCAGTACGCTACGGCCTTCTATTGCACGCTCGATTCGGACGGCCTGCTGCGCTGGATCAACGCCGGCCACCCTCCCGTTCTGGTCGTCGGCGCAGGCGGCGATCTGCAGCACCTTTCCGCCAGTGGCACGCCGCTGGGGATGTTCGCGGAAGCGGTGTACACAGTAGTGGAGTCGCGGCTCCGGGTCGGCGACAAGCTGGTCATTTACACCGACGGCCTGCTGGATTCCGAGAACGACGATCGCGCGTCGTTCGGGTTGCAGCGCCTGCGCGAGACGGTGGCCGCTAACGCCGCCGCGAGCAGCCGGGAGCTGCAGGCCGCCATCCTGGCCGCGGTGCACGCGTTCACCGACGGAGCCGCCGCGGCTGACGACGTGACCCTGGCCGTCATCGAGTACCGGCCGGGCTGATCCCGATTGCCTGAGAGGACTTCCGCGCGTGCCCCACTCATTTCGTGAAAAACCATGCAGCTCTCGTTCGGCTTCGGGCCCCAAGAGGTTCCGGACGCCGGTAGTGCGCGTGCCTCCAGGCTCGCAGCCGTGTTGACAGCGGCGCGAGGCACAGCCGTGTATGGCCCACTGATCGCCCGGGCGGGTTCCTTCGCCCTATTGCCTCTCACCGGCATTCAGGCGTATCTCGAAGACAAAGAGCGGTTCCGCAACCCAAAAGCGGTGGCTCCCATCTCCCGGTCAGAGCACGGAGAACCCGCGGCCATGTGCGGTTCCATCGAGGAGTTGCTGCGCCTGGCTGCCCGCGTCGAGGCCGGGTTAGCGGCGCGGCCCGCCGCGGCCCGCCGCCTCACCGTGCGCACGCCGCTCGGCGAGCGGCTGCTCTCCGAGCGCGCCCGCGACTGTCTCTGGCGCGCCTTCGAGCTGCCCGTCTTCGAAGAACTCGAGGGTTCGGAAGGTGAAGTATTCGCGGCCGAATGCGAAGCGCACTCGGGGTTGCACCTCAATATCGAGACGGCGCTCTTCGAGGCCCGCTACGGCGAGCTGGTCGTGACCTCCCTGGTCGCGGTTCGCTACCCGATCCTCCGGTTAAGGACTGGCTGGGTGGGAGCCATCGAGCGTTGCGCCTGCCCTTGCGGCGAGCTCGCGACGCGCTTTGCACCGGTTCTGGCGGGGATCCCGGCCCTTCGCAAGCCGCCCGCGACAGCCCCCTCTGTGCACCGGGTCGGCCGCCCGGCTTCGGCTGCGGTTTGATTTCATCCAGGGCAACGGCCCTCCAAGCGCGGGCACAGCGTTGGGCGGTCCCTCGACCCAGCACAGCGATCGCAGAAGCCTCGAGATTGCTCGCAGCGCCTGTCGGCATACCTCGAAGCCAACCCCTCACGGTGAAAAGGCCGCCCTTCACGCTGCTGATTAGCCGCCTCACTGGATACGCCTCCCGGCCCTCTGTTCTGTGAAGTATGACATACGGTCCCCAGGCTGTCGAACCCGTCTCGACCAGCCTCACGTGGAGAGAATCGGGCTTACACTGTGGCCATGCCACCCGATCCCGCCCACGACCCTTCCCCCGTCCCCGGCGTCTCGCGGAACGTCCTCGTCCTCGGTCTGGTCAGCCTGGCGACGGACGCTTCGAGCGAGATGATCTACCCGCTCGTCCCGCTGTTCCTCACGCGCGTGCTGGGCGCGCCCGTGGCGGTTGTGGGCCTCATCGAAGGGCTGGCCGAGGCCACCGCGAGCGTGCTCAAAGGTGTTTCGGGCTGGCTCTCGGACCGGGTCGGGCGGCGGCGCCCGCTGGTCGTGGCGGGCTACGGACTCGCCGCGATCGCCAAGCCGCTGCTCGCCCTGGCGGCGGGATGGCCGCTGGTGCTGGCGGCCCGCGTGCTCGATCGCTTCGGCAAGGGCGTTCGAGGCTCGCCCCGCGACGCCTTGATCGCCGACTCGAGTCCGGACGGCTTGCGCGGGCGCGCTTTCGGATTCCACCGTGCCATGGATCAAACCGGCGCCGTCATCGGCCCGCTCCTGGTGCTGCCGCTGCTGGCCCTCTTCCACCAGAACCTGCGCGCTCTGTTCGTCGCCGCGTTCGTGCCGGCGGCGCTGGGCGTGGCGATCCTCACGGCCGTGCGCGAGACCGGCCGCGGCCCGTCGCCCGGCGCCGCGCTCCCGCGCTTCCACCTGCGCGGGACTCCAGCCGCATTCCACCGCTTCCTGGCCGTCATGCTGCTGTTCGCGCTGGGCAACTCCTCGGACATGTTCCTGATCCTCCGCGCGCGCCAGCTCGGGATCGGCACCGGCGCCGTGGTGCTGCTGTTCGCCGTCTACAACGCCGTCTATGCGGCGGCATCGTACCCGGCGGGCGTGATCTCGGACCGCATCGGGCGCAAGCGGGTGATGACGGCGGGACTGGCGGTGTTCGCGCTGGTCTACGCTGGCTTCGGCCTCGCCCGCGGGCCGGTTTGGGTGTGGGTGCTGTTTGCGGTCTACGGCCTTTACCAGGGCCTGACGGACGGCACCTCACGCGCCCTGGTGGTGGACCTGGTCTCACCCGAGCTGCGGGCCACCGCGCTGGGCGTCTACGCCATGGCGACCGGCCTCGCCGCGCTTCCCGCCAGCGTCATCGCCGGCCTGCTGTGGGACAAAGTGGGCCCGGCCGCGCCCTTCCTATACGGCGCCGCGCTGGCGGCGCTGGCGTGCAGCGGCTCTATGTTGGTTCGGCCATCGCGCTAAATTAAGGAGATGCCTTCGCCCGATCCCGACTTTGTGGCGTGCGGCCGCGCGGCGATGGAGGCCGAGGCCGAAGCCATCGCGACCGCCGCCCGGCGGCTCGACGCCCGCTTCTCGCGCGCCGTCGATCTGGTCCTCCGGCATCCGGGCAAGATCGTCGTCACCGGCATTGGCAAATCCGGCCGCGTGGCGCAGAAGCTGGTCGCGACGCTTTCAAGCACGGGGACACCGGCGGTCTTCCTGCACCCGGCCGAGGCGGTGCACGGCGACCTGGGGGTCTATGCGCCCGAGGACCCCACCATCATGATCTCCAAGAGCGGCTCGACGGCCGAGTTGCTGCGCCTGGTCGCCGTGCTGCGGGACTTTCGCTCGCCGCTCATCGGGATCCTGGGGAACACCTCATCGCCGCTCGCCTCCGCCGTAGACATCGTGCTCGATGCCTCGGTGCGCGCCGAGGCCGATCCTCACAACCTGGCGCCGACCTCCAGCTCCGCGGTGGCCATGGCGCTCGGAGACGCGCTGGCAGTAGCCGTGATGCAGGGCCGCCGCTTCACGCCCGAGGACTTTGCGGTCTATCACCCGGCGGGACAGTTGGGCCGCAATCTCGAACTGGCGGTCGGCGAAGTGATGCACGGCACCGCGGACACGGCCTGGGCGAAGCCGGGCGACTCGTTGCGTGCGGTGGTGATCGCCATGACGCTGCATCCGATGGGCGCGGCCTGCGTGATCGACGACGAAGGCCGGTTGGCGGGCCTGATCACCGATGGCGACTTGCGGCGCGCCCTGGAGAAACACGACGACATCCGGCAGTTGAACGCGGCCGAGATCATGACCCCCACCCCCACCACGGTCGGTCCCGCCGCGCGGCTGCACGAAGCGTTGCGCCTTATGGAGGACCGGCCGTCGCAGATCTACGTTCTGCCCGTAGTGGACCCGGCCACAAGGCGTTGCCTGGGGCTGCTCCGGCTCCACGACATCTATCACGGTCGCCCGCCCGCTTGAGTGCGCCGTTACTTCGCCGCTTTGCCCACCGCCACCAGCCGGAACGTCGTACTGGGGTTCGCCCCCTGGTGCGTCGCCACGACACCGAACAGGATACGCCGGTTGCCTTTGGTCGCCTCGAGCAAATCGGACTCGCTTTTGGGGTGCTTCAAAACGGTCCAGCCGTTCGCCGGCAGCTCCTTCTTGTAGAAGTCGACGATGGTCTCCTGGGTGGCCGTCGTCTCGAGTACCAATATGTTCCCGATCTTGACCCGGTTCTTCACCGCCGCCAGATAGTCCCGGATGGTCGCGTTGGCAATGATAGGACAGTCCTTCGGGAAGTCGTCGGGCACCTTGTCCGGCGCAGCCGGTGCTCCAGCCTGCCCCAACGCCGCTCCCGCAGCCGCGCCACACAGCAGAATGGCCAAAATCCCATGACGTTGACGGACGATTCCCATGCGTCGGAGTCTACCATGCACGGACCCCAGCGCGCGAACGCCACAGATTCAACCCCTTCAGGAACGCCTTGCCGTACGTGTCGCGGCTCTCGAGCGGAGTACGTTCTGCGCCGAACCTCTCCCGGGCTGTCAGGATCGCGCCGCGGTACGCCGCCGCTTCCTCAGGAGAAGCCACGCTTCGCAGAAGGATGTGGCCGTCGCGTTGGAATCCTGCCACCTGGTCAGCCAGGAGATCATAGCCGGCGGCAAGATCCGGCAGGGTCACTCGAACACTCCCGCTCCCGGCGCGGCCTCCACCGGGTAGATCTCCGGACGCACCTGGGTGGCGCTGCAGTAGGCTTCCCCAACGGCCGCGCGGAAGGCCTCCGTACTTGCGGCGTCCACGAGGGCGACCATGCATCCACCGAATCCGGCGCCCGCCTGCCGCGCGCCGATCGCGCCCGGCGCGGCGAGCATGGCGTCCATCATGGCCAGCATGGGCGGTGCGCAGATCTCGTAGAGGTCCCTCGCGCCCGCGAACGACTGCGCGCAAAGCGCCCCCACCGCGGCGGGGTCGCCCGCTTCGAGCGCTGCGGCAAGCGCTTCGGCGCGCGCGCTCTCGGCGACGATGAATTCGCATCGCTTCGCGACGCGCTCCGGAAGCTCGTGCCGCCGCGCCGCCAGCGTCTCGGGTGTCAGCTCGCGCAGAGCGCTCACGCCCAACAGGGCGGCGCCCTGCTCGCACTCGGCCCTGCGCTGCGCGTACTCGCCGCCCGTCAGCCGCCGCTGGCTCATGGTGTTGCACACCATTACGCCAATCCCCTTGGCGATCCGCAGCGCGCGTGTCGAGAGGTCGCGGCAGTCGAGCAGCAGCGCGCATCCCGCGCGCCCCAGGCACGAGGAATACTGATCCAGAATCCCGCACTTCACGCCCACGAACTCGTTCTCGGCCTTCTGGCACAGCAAGGCTTTCCGTTCCGGCGTCACGCTCCAACCGCCGAATGCTTCGAACACCGTGGCCAGCGCGCACTCCAGCGCCGCCGAGGAGCTCAACCCACTCTCCACCGGCACCGTGCTGTGGATGACGGCGTCGCAGCCCGTCGAGCGCGAGGCCCTCGTCTTGCAGCGTCGCGGCAACGCCCCGCACGTAATTGCACCACCTGGATTCGGGGACCGGATGGATCCCATCCAGCCGGAACTCGTCGGTCGCATCGAGGTTCATCGAATGCACGCGCACGATCCCGCCGTCCCTGCGCCGCGCGGCGATCCAGGTGTCTCTGCTGATCGGCAGCGTCAGGACGAAGCCCAGGTTGTAGTCCGTGTGGCTGCCCATCAGGTCCACGCGCCCCGGGGCCCGCGCCCACAGCTCGGGTTCGCCTCCGAACATTTCGTGGAATCGCGACGCAACGGCCTCGGCGCGCGCTCCATCAATGGCTTTGTGCGTTGAAAGCATCGAGCATAGCCTCCACGTTGCGGGCCGGAATGTCGGACTGCATGCGGTGCGAAGCCCCGAGCAGGAGCCCCGTGCCTTCCGGCGCCAGCGTCCGCGCGCACGCGATGGTGGCGGCGCGCACTTCCTCCACGGTACCGCCCGGCAGCACTCCCTGCGTAGAGACGCCGCCGTAGAAACTGAGCTTCGCGCCGTACTCTTTCCGGAGCCACACGTGGTCCAGGACCTCGGGCTGCACCGGGTTCAGCGTCGTCAGCCCGATCTCGACCAGATCCGGCAGCACTGCCCGGATGTCGCCGTCGGAATGCAGAATCACGGGCAGCCCCGCGTCCACGAAGACCGCAAGAAGCTTCGCCAGCCGGGGCTTGATCAGCCTCCGCCACAGCCGCGGCGAGAACAGCATGGCGCGCTGCGCGCCATAGTCGTCGCCGAAATACCCGCCGGCGACGCCGGCCGCGACGAATCTCCTCGCCAGTGTCAACTGAATTTCCGTGATGCGGTCCAGCAACTGCTCGACCCACTCCGGGCGGTCCACCATGTCCATCAGCAGAGTGTCGAATCCACGCAACGACCATGCCCGCTCGAAAAGGCACATACCGAGATTGGGCGCCACGAAGGAGTCTGCGCCCTGCCGGAGGATCGTCCGCTCGGCCGTTTCGAGAATTGCGGCGTCGTTCGGATCGGGCCACGGATACCGGTCGAGGTCGAGCGAGTCCCGGAGAGGGGAGAAGGCATGCCAATAGCCCTCCGTGCGAGTGTCCCACCCGGCGCCCCACCAGTCGAATTCGATCGACCCATCGGCGTTCGTGCGGCGAGGGTAGTCCAGATCCACGCGCAGCAGATGATTGCCCAGACGCTCGGGCAGGTCCGCCTGGGGGATTCCGAAGTGTGCGGCCAGCAATCGTCCCATCGCGCGCGTGTAGTTGGATTGCGTGGGGATCCGGTCCACCGGCTCATGCCGCAGAGCGCGGAGCATCCGTTCTTTCCTGGTCACTCTGTCTCACAGTACCAGTTCGGTTCACAGGGCCGGACATAGTCCCGCCGGTCTGTGGCGTAGCGCCGCCTGCATATCGGTATACTGATACCGAAAGGGGATGTAACCACGATGTTCTATTCGAAGAAACTCCTGCTGCCTGCGGTGGCATCCATGGCTTTGGCGATGAGCCCGGCGCTGTTCGGCCAGGCTGGCGGAGAGGCAACCTACAAGAAGAGCTGCGCCGGCTGCCACGGCCCGGATGGCTCCGGCCAGACGGCCATGGGGCGGTCTTTTAAGCTCAAGGATCTGCGTTCGGCCGAAGTTCAGAAGATGACAGACGCCCAACTGGCGGATGTCGTCTCCAAAGGAAAGAAGCCGATGCCGGCTTATGAGAAGACGCTCAGCGCCGAACAGATTCAGGCCGTGGTAGGCTATCTCCGCCAGTTGGCGAAGCAGAAGTAGGCCTGGCGTAGCGCACGCTTCAGCAGCGGCCACGGGCGGCCTGTGGCGCCTGGGCAGGCGGAACCGCCTGCCCCGAGGGAGCGGCCCAAAAGCCGACGTCCCCGCCTAGCCGGCTTCCACAATCCGGCCATCGAGCATGTGAACGACCCGATGGCCGTACGTAGCCACGTGCGCGTCGTGCGTGATCATGAGGACCGTCTGGCCCAGGCGCTCGTTCAGATCGCGCAGCACGCCCAGCACGGCTTCGGAGTTCTTGGAATCCAGGTTGCCGGTGGGCTCGTCCGCGAGCAGGATGGCCGGATCGTTCACGATGGCTCGCGCGATGGCGACGCGCTGTTGCTCTCCACCCGAAAGGGCGCGCGGCTTGTGGTGGAGCCGATGGCCGATGCCGAGCAGTTGAAGAACGTCGCGGAACTTCGGGTCTTCGGCGCGCTCCCGGCCGGCGATATGGCGCGCGATCGCGATGTTGTCGGCGGCGCTGAGGGTGGGCAGCAGGTTGTACTTCTGAAAGACGAACCCAACCAGCCGCTTGCGCATCTCGGTGCGTTCGGCATCCGAGATCTTGGAAAGGTCGCGCCCGTCGACGATGACTTCGCCCGAGGTCGCGCCGGTCAGCCCGCCGAGAATGTGAAAGAGGGTGGACTTGCCCGAGCCGGAAGGGCCCACCACGCACAGCAGTTCTCCGCGCTCGACGGTGAGGTTGACACCGCGTAACGCCCCGACGTCCACATCGCCGACGCGGTAGACCTTGCGCAGGTCGCGGACCTGGATGATGGGATCACTCATACGCCAGTGCCTCGATGGGGTCCTGGCGCGCCGCGCGCCAGCCGGGATAGGCCGAGCCGAGCAGTGCGCCCGCCAGCGCGATGGCGCCCGCGATGGGCCACCAGTCGGGGACGATGTGCTGGGAAAGCGAGCCGGGCACCAGCGTCATGATGAGCCAACGCGTGCCGAAGGAGAAGGCGATGCCCACCAGCGAGCCGCAGATCGCCAGCAGCAGCGTCTCGCGCATCAGAATGCCAAGGATGAAGCCGGGTGAAGCGCCCAGAGCTTTCAGGATGCCGATCTCGCGCGTGCGCTCGAGCACGGCCGTGTACATGGAGAGGAACACGACCAGGAAGCCGACCACGATCGAGAGGCCGATGATCACGCCGATAAACTCCGCGAGGCCGGGGACGTGGTCCATGGAGATCAACGAGACGAACTCTTCCAGGGAGTAGATCAGGTAGCCCTTGAGCTGCGATTTCAGCTCGTCGACGACGGCATCGGTGTTGGCCGCGTTGTCCACCTTGACGAAGATCTGGCTGAGCTTGCCGGGGTTGCTGGTGAGGTCCTGAAGAATCCCGATAGGGACCACCAGGCGCGCCAGTTTGCCCTCCTCGAAAATGCCGCAGACACGCCAGCGGCGATTCATGAGCTGGACAGGGGAGCCGAGCCTGAGCTTGTTCTGCTGCGCATAGTAGCGGTCTACCAGCAGATCGTCAGGTTGCCGCGGAGGCCCGCCTTTGACGTAGCGGAATCCGCCGCTCATTTGGGTGAAGCGGGCCACATCGATGCCCGTGACCACGGTCACGCCGCCCACCGGCTGGTTGACGGCGCCTACGGCCATGGCGACGTGAGGTTGGCGCTCGATGAACTGGATCATCTTCTCGGGGATCGGGGCCGAGCTGAGGCTGATCACGGAGCTACCCGGAGGCCGCACCAGCACGTCGGCGCCGACGGCCCGCATGCGCCGCTGGGAATCGACGAGCATGCCACGGCTGATCCCGACGATGGTCAGGATCATGACCACCTCGATGCCGATGGCCAGGACGCTCAGCGCGGTGCGGAGCGGACGGAAGCGGAGATTCTCAAGAACAAGCTTGTTGGTCAAGTTTCTATCTTATAATGGGTTCGCGGGCTCCGGCCCGCGTCGATGAAACGGTAAAGACGAACTCCGGTCGATCCCATCGCCGCGCACGGCGGCAAGGAGGAGTTTATGTCTTTGCTGAACGTCACCGGTCTCTCGTTCCGGTATCCATCCAGCATCCCACTGTTTCGCGACGCGACGTTCGCCATCGACGCGGGCGATCGCCTGGCCCTCGTGGGGGCGAATGGCGCGGGCAAATCGACGCTGCTGCGCATCCTGGCCGGTGAGTTGGAACCGGGCGGCGGTTCGACCGTGCGGCGAAAGGGGCTGCGGGTTGCGTATGCGGACCAGCAGGGCGCCGGCGGGGCAGGCTCTCTGTTCGACAGCGTGTTCGAAGCACGGCCGCGCCTGGCCGGGCTGCGGGCGCGGCTCTCGAGGCCGGAGCGGGAGGCGCCCTGCGACTACGCCGAACTGGTGAACGAGTACGAGGCCGCCGGCGGCTATGCGGCCGCGGCCCAAACGGAAAGCCTGCTGGGCGGGCTGGGATTTCCGCGGTGCGAGTGGGAGTTGCCGATCGCGAGCCTGTCGGGCGGACAGCGCACGCGGGCGGCATTGGCGCGGGTCCTCTATTCCGAGGCCGATCTGCTGCTGCTTGACGAGCCGACCAACCACCTGGACATCGCCGCACGGGAATGGCTCGAGCGGCAGCTTGCCGGGTGCGGCGGCGCCTGCGTGCTGGTGTCGCACGACCGGGCGTTCCTGCGGCGGGTGGCGACGCGCGTGCTCGAAATCGACCGGGGCCAGGTGACGGGGTACGAAGGCGGCTACGACGACTATCGCGAGCGGCGGGCGCTGGCCGAGCGGCAGGCGTGGCAGAACTACGATGCGTTTGAGCGCCGCAGGGCCGCCGCCGAGCAGGCCGCCGAGCGACGGTCGCGCCTGGCGGCGCAGGTGGCCACGGCGCCGGAGGGCATGCGCAGCAGCCGCGACTTCTATGGGCGAAAAGCCGCCAAGGTGGCGCGGACGGCGCGTCTGTTGCGGGAGCGCACCGAGCGCGGGCCCGAGGTGGCCAAGCCCTGGGAAGAACAGCCGATGCCCGTCTTCGAATTCGCCACGGTGCGGCGCAGCGGCGACATCGCATTGGCGGTCGCGAACCTGACGAAGTCCTACCCCGGCAAGCCGCTGTTTGCGGGGATCACGTTCTATCTGGGGCGCGGTGAGCGGCTGGCGATCAAGGGGCCGAACGGGTCGGGCAAGACCACGCTGCTGAGGGTGCTCGTCGGATTGGAGCCGGCCGACGGCGGGACCGTGCGGTTCGGAGCGCACGTCGAGGCCGGATACTACGCACAGGACGCCGAGAACCTGAATCCGGCGGCGACGCCGGTGGAGATCTGCGGCGCGGGAACTCTGGCACGCACGCTGCTGGCCTGTCTGAAGGTGCGCCCGGACCGCGTCAATCGGCCGCTCGGGGAAGCGAGCGCCGGCGAGCGCGCCAAGGTGGCGCTGGTACGCCTGCTGGTCAGCGGGGCGAACCTGCTGCTGCTGGACGAGCCCACCAATCATCTCGAGATCGAAGCCCAGGAGGCGCTGGAGAAGACGCTGACCGAATACCCGGGAACGATCGTACTGGTGTCGCACGACCGTAGTTTTCTGGAAGCGATCGCAGCCGACAAGGTGGTGGAGTTGTGAGCGGCGCGGCCTCATAGCCACAGACTGCGTCGTTTCGAGCGCAGGAGCCAGATGAAGAAGGGACCGCCCAGGAGGGCGGTCACGACGCCGACGGGGATCTCGGTGGGCGCCAGCGCGGTGCGGGCGACGGTGTCGCAGACGGCGAGAAAAGCGGCGCCGGTAAAGAACGAGCAGGGCAGGAGCAGGCGGTGGTCGGCTCCCAGCTTGAGGCGCAAGGCGTGCGGCACGATGAGGCCGACAAAGCCGATGGGGCCGGCCAGCGCGGTCACCGAGCCGGCCAGGAACGAACCCAGCACGTAGCCGGTGAGCATGAGGCGGGAGACGGCGACGCCGCGGGCGGCGGCCCAATCCTCGCCCACGGCCATCAGGTTCCAGTCGCGGGCGCGCAGGAAGATGAGGCCGACCGCGGGCAGGACGGCGGCGGCGAACCAGGCCAGCGTCGAGTAATCGACGGCGTCGATACCGCCCATCATCCAGCGCACGATGGCGAAGGTCTGGCCGAAGCTGGCGATGTACTGCAGGAACAGAATGGCCGCCAGGCAGATGGTGTTGATAGAAACGCCGGCCAAGAGCAGCGTGAAAGAAGACATGCGGCGGCCCTCGGACGCAATGCCCATCACGAGAAACAAGACCAGGGCGGCGCCCGCGAAAGAGGCGAGCCAGATGGCGGGCAGGTGGCCGACCTCGCGCCAGCCGAGGCAGATGGCGGCGACCGCGCCGAGCGAAGCGCCGCTCGAGACGCCGAGGGTGTAGGGCGTCGCCAGCGCATCGCGCAGCATGGCCTGAAAGAGCACGCCCGCGACGCCCAGCGCGCCTCCGGCCAGGAGCGCCAGCAGGACCCGCGGGAGGCGCGTGTAGAACAGGATTTCGCGATCGGGCGAGAGACCGGCCAGCGCGCGCGAGTAGTCGATGGAGGTCGAGCCGATCAGCGGGGCGACGCACAGGACGGCGACTGCGGCGGCGGCCGTCGAGAGGACCGCGATCCAGAACCGGCGGCGGCTATTGACCATAGACGATCCAGGGCCGGCCCGCGGGGCCGCGATGAAGCTCGGAGGCGACGCCGAAGACATCGCGGATTCTCTCGGGGGCGAGGACCTCGGCGGGGGCGGCGTCGGCGGCCACGCGGCCGGCATTGAGGACCACGATACGGTCGGCGAATGCAGCGGCGAGGTTGAGATCGTGCGTCACCGTGACCACCAGCATTCCCTGGCGGCTGAGGTCGCGCAGGAGGCGGTAGATGGCGACCTGGTGCTTGAGGTCGAGGAAGGTCGTGGGCTCGTCGAGCAGCAGCGTTTCGGGCTGTTGCGCCACGGCCGAGGCCAGGATCACGCGCTGGCGCTCGCCGCCCGAGAGCGAGCGGAAATCGCGATGGCGGAACGCGAGCGTGTCGGTGATCTCGAGGGCGCGCTCGACGGCTTCGAGATCGGAGGGAGATTCGAACAGGCCGTCGCAGTGCGGCGTGCGGCCCATGAGCACGACCTGCTCCGCCGTGAAGGGGAACTCGACGCGCAGGCTCTGCGGGATAAATGCGACTTTCCGCGCGAAGGCGCGGCGCGGCCAGCGCTCCGGCTCGACACCACGATACTCGCAGCGGCCCGTGTGGCCGGGGCGGAGGCCGGCCATGATTCCAAGCAGGGTCGATTTCCCGGCGCCGTTGGGCCCGATGATGGCGACCAGTTGGGCGGCCTCGAAGCCGAGCATGACGCCATCGAGCACGGGCGTGCCGTCGTACCGCATCCCGGCTTCGGCCAGCGAGTAGAGCCCGCTCAAAGGCCGGCCTCCGGGTGGAACATCCGGGCGAGCGCCCGCGCGGCTTCGACGACGCGGGGACCCGGCACCACGAAAATGTCGGAAGCAACGGCGTAGACGCTATGCCGGCGGACAGCGGCCAGGGCGGGGTAGCGATTCCAGAGCTCGACCACGTCGCGCTTCTGCGCGTCGGTGACGCCCACGGTCTCGGACATCTCGCCCATGTCCACGATGACCTCGGGATTTCGCGCCAGCAGCTCTTCGAGCGGGATCTTGGCATAGGCGGCGATGGAGTCACGGAAGATGTTCTCGCCGCCCGCGACCTCGATCAGCTCGTTGAGGTGCGAAGCGCGGCCGGCGGCGATCAGGTCCTCGATCCGCCCCGGCGTGCGCCCCACCAGGAAGAGCACGCGGCGGCGCGGCAGGGGGGCGATCCTGGCGTGGATGGCATCGAGCTCGGCGCGCATCCGGGCGCACAGGGCGGCGGCGCGCTCGGGCACGCCCGCGGCCTGGCCGAGGCGGCGGATGGAATCGTAGATGCCGGCCAGCGTGGCGTCGTCGATCTCGAGCACGTTCAAGTTCAGCGACCGGAGCCGCTCGGCGTGGCGCACGCCGGTGGTTTCCGCGACTACCAGGTCGGGGCGCAGGCCGACGATGGTCTCCAGATTCGGATGCAGGTAGTCTCCGATCTTGGGCTTCCTGGCGGCCTCGGGCGGGTAGTGGCAGAAGGTGGTGACGCCGGCGACGCGGGCTCCCAGGCCGAGGGCGTAAAGCATCTCGGTGGCGGAGGGGGCGGTGGAGACGATGCGCTGGGGCGGGTGGGCGGGCGAGGCCGAAGCCCCGTGCGGGCTGAAGCCCGCCCCCCAGCACAGTAGCAGCAGAGCCGCGGGCCAATGGCGCCGTGGGGCGCGATGAACGCGGATTGAAAGGCGACGATTGGTCCGCTCCGCTTCGAGTTCACCGGGGGCCGTCTCGGGCGTGTTCGGCATTGAGTTGACCGGCTTCACCATTCGAGGCGGAGACCTCCGTAGACAGTTCGAGAGAGGGCAGGGTAGCCGAGCACCTCCGAGTAGTTCTGGTCGAGGAGATTGGCGGCGCGCACAAAGGGTGTGAAGTGCCTGTCAATCCGGAAAGAGCCGGTGGCGTAGACGTTCTGGTAACCGCGGTTGCGCGTGACGCCGAAGACGTAGGGGTCGGGGTCCTGGCGCTCGCCGACCAGGATGGCGCCGGCCTGGAGCGTCCAGCGGCGCGGCGCGAGCGTCACGGAAACCGTGCCCGCGTTGCCGGGCTGGCGCGCGATCTCCTGGCCGACCCCATAGAAGAACGAGTCGGGTGTGTTCGAGCGCGTGATGCGGGTCCACATGCGGGTGTAGCCGCCGGAGGCCGTGAGCCAAGGCGCGATCTTCATCCTCGAGGAGAACTCGAAGCCGCGGGCGCGGCTGGCCTGAATGTTCAGCCAGGTCGGGTAGACGTAGACGATGAGGTCCTGGAACGAGTTGGCGAAGGCCGCAACCTGGGTATCGAGGCGGCCCGCGAGCCATTCCCGGATCAGGCCGGCTTCGTAGCTGGTCGTTTTCTCGGGACGCAGCGCCGGATTGCCGACAGCGTAATACTCCTTGGAGTAGTTCTGAAGCAGGCTGGGCTCGACGATGCCGATGCCGGCGCTGGCGCGCAAGTAAGTCGAGCCGGCGATGCGGTAGGTGGCGGCGCCGCGCGGCGTGAGCTTGGTATGGAAGGCGCTGTTCTGTTCGAGGCGGACGCCGCCCGAGAGGAACAGCCGCCGCGAGACCGCGTACTGCTCATCGGCAAAGACGCTGTAGTTGTCGCGGCCGACGTTGCTGCCGCCGATGCCGGCGTCCTGGCGTTCGTATTGGAATCCGAAGACGGCGGCGCCGCCGGTATGCGTGAGCGTGCCCTGGTAGCCGAAATCCGTGCGCGAGCTGAGGCTGAGGTAGGGATCGGAGGGGTAGATGGAGACGGACTGAGTGGCCAATGTCAGGCCCGGCGGGACGGGCGCGGCGGGGTTGGCGAGGCCCTCGAAATAGATCCGGTCGCCCACGTCCTGAACCCAGGCCGCGACGTTGTACGGGCCCTGTCCCACGGGCTCGAGGAACAGGTCGTTGGAGCGGTGGTAGCCGAACGAGAAGCGCTGCACGTAGTGTGGGCCGCGCACGTCGTCCACAGTCGCGGAGACCAGCGAATCGCGGGTGGACTCGCTGCCGTAGTAGTCGAAAACGCCGTAGCCGACCTGGTTGGGCGTGCCGGTCACGGCGTCAAAGGCGCGGAAGATCCCGCGCACCTGCGTTTGGGGCGTGATGCGGAAGCCGACGTTGGCGGTACCGCTGGTGTCGCGAAAGAAGTCGTTGGGGTACTCGCCGGCGTAGTGGAACTGGGCGGCGGTGAGGGCGTAATCGAGGCGGGCGCCGGAGCCTCCGGCGAGGCTGGCGGTCCAGCGGTCGGTGGCGAAGCTGCCGCGCTCGTAGGAGATGTCGCCGTGCGGCAGGCGGCTCTCGGGATCCCCGCGTTTGGTGAAGAGCTGAATGACGCCGGAGGCGGCGTCTGCGCCGAACAGCGCGCTCTCGGGCCCGCGCACGACCTCGATGCGGTCGATGCCGCTGGTGGCGTCGCCGGCCAGATTGACGGCGCCGCCGGGATCGTTCATCGGGACGCCGTCGATGAGCACGAGCATGGCGGTGGACTGGCCCCCGCGGCCGTAGACATCCGTGAGGCTGCCCGGGCGGCCGGACTGCGCGATTTGAATTCCGGGGACCTCGCGCAGGGTGTCGCCGAGGGAGGGATAGTCGCGGGCGTCGAGATCGGCGGCCGTGATGACGCTGGCGGCGGCGCCGGCCTCGGCGATATCCGTTTCGCGGCGCGTGGCGGTGACGACGACGCGCTCGCTGCGTGGCGCGATGGCGAGCTGGATGTGCGCCGCAGCGCTGGCATCCAGTTCGACCTGAGTTGTTTCAAAGCCGCGAGCCGAGACGGTGGCGCGGCAGGGACTGGTGAGCGCGAGTGAGAAATGCCCGCCGGGGCCGGTTTCGGCGGAGAGGTCCGCGCAGGCGACGCGCGCGTGCTGGATGGGCCGGCCGGAAGGATCGACGACGACGCCCTCGGAGGCGCACGCAAGGGTGGCGGCGAGGGAAAGAAGGACGATGGACTGGACGATCTTCATGAGACGCTCTCCCGCGAGACGTTGTTCTCATCAGCGAGGAACCGGTCTCCTGACTTCGCGACAACGGCTTTTACCCGTTTGCGGGTTGCGCGGCCTTCCCACTGGATGCAGTGACCGTCGCGGCCGATTGCTGTCGCTCACAGTTGCGGGGCAGTGGCGGCATTTCACCGCCTTCCCGAACATTCCTCGCGTGTTGGTGAGGGCTGACTCCAGCCGTCGATGAGTATAGCAAATGGGAGGGCGGGGGCAGCGGCGGTGTGGCGTTGGCCGGAGCCAGTCACGGGCACTGTCCGAAAATGGGACTAGGTTCTTGTTGCACTGCGCGCCCCCCCTTTTTTTGCGCGGGGCGCGGTGTGCGGGGCGGCGGGCCGGACGGAAAAAGGGGTGATGAAGGCGATGAAATACGATGAAGGAGCGGATTTAGAAGCGGCCGCCACGTGGTTTGCCCTCCGATGGGGAGCATAGCGCAGGCGGGCGGCAGGGAGAGGGGGAGGGGCGGCGCAAGTGCTTGAGAACGGGCGGAAGATATTCCTGGTGAGGGCGTGATCCTCGGGTCAAGATGAGAGATCTTGGCGGGTCAGGATCCTGGCGGGAGACAATGACGACGGGACGCGTCTTGGCTTTTGCCCGTTTCCGGGTTGCGCGGCCTTCCCACTGGATGCAGTGACCGTCGCGGCGGATTGCTGTCGCTCACAGTTGCGGGGCGGTGGCGGCTTTTCACCGCCTTCCAGAGCATTCGTCGCGTGTTGTTGAGGGCTGACAGCAGCCGCTGCTGAGCGTCGCACCGGCGCCGCTGTGAGGGGGCTTCCGCGGATGCCTCATGCTAAAATTGGTAGTTCTTCATGCAACTTGAGAAAGTCTATGAGCCGCAACGGTTTGAACCGCACTGGGCGCAGTGGTGGATCGACTCCGGCATATTCCGCGCCGGTGAGGCCGTAGGCCGTTCCTTCTCGCTCGCAATTCCTCCTCCCAACGTAACCGGATCGCTGCACATCGGGCACATGCTCGAGCACACCGAGATCGACGTCACCGTTCGATGGCACCGCATGCGGGGCGACAACACCCTCTGGCTTCCGGGCACCGACCACGCCGGAATCGCCACCCAGATGCTGGTCGAGCGCCAACTCGCCAGCGAGGGCATCGACCGCCGCCAGATCGGCCGCGCCGAGTTCGAGAAGCGCGTCTGGGAATGGAAAGAGCGCTACGGCGGGACAATCAAGGCCCAGATGATCCGCCTGGGCGCCAGTTGCGATTGGAGCCGCGAGCGGTTCACCCTCGATCCCGGCCTCTCGCGCGCCGTGCGGGAGGTCTTCGTCCGCCTGTACGAGAAGGGCCTCATTTACCGCGGCGAGTACATGGTGAACTGGTGCCCGCGCTGCCAGACCGCGCTCTCGGACCTCGAAGTCACGCACGATCCCAAGCCGGGAAACCTCTGGCACATCCGCTACCCAGTAAAGGGGACGGATCGCATCCTCGTGGTCGCGACCACACGGCCGGAGACCATGCTCGGGGATACCGCCGTGGCCGTCAATCCCAAGGACACGCGCTACCTAGACCTGCACGGCGCCACGGTCCGGCTCCCGCTCATGGACCGGGACATTCCGGTGATCGCCGACGAGGTGGCCGACCCCGAATTCGGTACTGGTGTCGTCAAGGTCACGCCCGCTCACGACCTCAACGACTTCGAAGCCGGCCGCCGCCACAACCTGCCCAAGATCCAGGTGATCGACGGGACGGGCCACATGACCGCGGCCGCCGGCGCTTACGCCGGGCTCGACCGCAGCGAAGCGCGCGAGCGCGTGGTCGACGACCTCGAGAAGCTCGGCCTGATCGAGAAGATCGAGCCTTACGAACTCAGCCTCGGCCGCTGCCAGCGCTGCAAGACGCCGGTCGAGCCGCTCGTTTCCACGCAGTGGTTCGTCAAGACCAAGCCGCTCGCGGAGCCCGCCATCAAAGTGGTGGAAGAGGGCCGCATCCGGTTCACGCCGGAGAACGTCACCAAGACTTACTACGAGTGGATGTACAACATCCGCGACTGGTGTATCTCGCGCCAGCTCTGGTGGGGCCATCGCATCCCCGCCTGGTACTGCCGCGATTGCGGCCAGATCGTGGTTTCGCGCACCGACCCCACGGCGTGCCCGTGCGGGTCGGGCCGCCTGGAGCAGGACCCCGACGTGCTCGACACCTGGTTCAGTTCCGGGCTGTGGCCGTTCTCCACGCTCGGCTGGCCGGACCAGGAGGAAGATCTCAAGACCTTCTACCCCACCTCGCTGATGATCACCGGTTTCGACATCCTGTTTTTCTGGGTGGCGCGGATGATCATGCTCGGAATCGAATGCACGGGCGACGTGCCGTTCCGCGAGGTGTACATCCACGCCCTGGTGCGCGACGCCGAGCGCCAGAAGATGTCCAAGACCAAGGGCAACGTGGTGGACCCGCTCGCGGTGACGGAGAAATACGGAACCGACGCCGTGCGCATGGCGTTCCTGCGCGCCGCCGCGCCGGGGACCGATATCGTCTTCACCGACGAGCGCATGGAGAGCGCGCGCAACTTCGCCAACAAGATCTGGAACGCGGCACGGCTGATCTTCATGAACATGGAGCGCTCGGGCATCACGGCCTGGGCGCCGGCGCCGGGCGCCGCGATGCTGCCCGAGTTCAGTTCGCCGGGCCTCGAAGCGCCGCTCGAGGATCGCTGGATTTTCAGCCGCTTGAACCACTGCGTGGACCTGATGAACCGCGCCATCGACCGCTACCGCTTCCATGAAGCCGCCGAACTGGTCTGGCAGTTCTTCTGGCACGAATTCTGCGACTGGTATCTCGAAATCAAGAAGCTGCGCTGCGAGGCCGATTCGGGCCTGACCACCGATTGGAGGAACCTGCTCACCGTTTTCGAGGCGGCGCTGCGGCTCCTGCATCCCATCATGCCGTTCCTCACCGAGGAACTCTGGCAGAGGCTCCTGGCGAACGCCGGCGAGCGGCCCGTTTCCATCGCTGTCGCCTGCTACCCCCAGTACGACTCTCATGCCGCGGACCACGCGGCCGAGCGCGACATGCAGATCCTGGAGGATATAGTCGTCATGGTCCGCAACCTGCGCGCGGACTTCGCGCTCGATCCCAAGCAGGAGTTCGATGTCGTGCTGGTGTCGGCCGGAGCCGCGGCCGAGGTGGCGCGCGCGCAACGGGGCGTGATTCAGTCGCTCGCCAAGGTGACGCTCGAGGTGCGCCGGGACGCTTCCGGAGCCGTGGGCGTGAAGCGTTCCGCCGCCGGCTTCGACCTAGTGCTGGCCGTGCCCGCCGCGCAAACCGAGATCCTGCGCAAGCGGTTGGACAAGGAGAACGAACAGCTCGAAAAGAACGTCGCCAATTCGAATCGCCAACTCGCGGACGGGACGTTCCTGGCCCGCGCCCCGGAGCACGTAGTCGAGTCCATCCGCCAGAAGCTGGCCGGCTACAAGGACCAGTTGGAGAAGAACCGCGCCACTCTGGAAGGGCTCGCCTGATGTCTTCGTGGCGCGGACTGAAGTCCGGGGCGGCAGGCTGAACAAGAGGATGAAACAGTCCAGGAACACAGGTTTGGCCGCCGATGAACGCGGATGCACGCCGATACGATCCGTCGGTCTCAATCCGCGTCCATCCGCGTTCCCCTGCGGCGAGTACTGTTTTGGCCCCTTTCAGCGCCCTCTGAAGCGTGCGCCAGGGTCGAGGGGACACTAACCCGATGCCCTTCGACATGCGCCACCCCGAGATCCTCCAAATCGTCAAGCACGCGCTCGAGGAGGACATCGGCGCGGGCGACGTCACCTCCGAGGCCTGCGTCCCGGCCTGGAAGCGCGCGCGGGGATGGTTCGTGGCGCGGGAGCCGATCGTCGTCGCCGGCGTCGAGCTGCTGCCGCTGATCTACGAGTTGCGTGCCGGAGGCGAGGAAGTCAAGCTGCTGCGGCAGAGCGGAGACCCGGTCGAGCCGGGCGACGTGCTGGCCACCGTTCGCGGCCGCGCCCGGGCGCTGCTCACCTGCGAGCGGGTGGCGCTGAACTTCCTGCAGCGGCTGAGCGGGATTGCCACGCTGGCCCGCAGCTACGTGGATGCGGTGGCGGGAACCAAGTGCCGCATCCTCGATACGCGCAAGACCACGCCCGGGCTGCGGCGCCTGGAGAAGATGGCCGCCGAGTCGGGCGGCGTGTTGAACCACCGCCTCGGTCTGTTCGACGCGATTCTGATCAAGAACAACCACATTGCCACGGCGGGCGGGGTCCGGCCCGCGCTCAAGCGCGCGCTGGCCACCGGCCTGCCGGTAGAGATCGAGGTGCGCACGCCCTCCGAGCTGGACCAGGCGCTGACCGGCGGCGCCAAACACCTGCTGCTCGACAATCTCACGCCCGCACAGGCCGCCGAGCAGATCCGCTACATCGCCGGCCGCGCCACGGTGGAACTCTCCGGCGGCATCACTCTCGAGACCATCCGCGAGTACGCGGAAGCCGGGGCCGACTTCATCTCCTGCGGCGCTATCACGCACTCGGCCACCGCCGTCGACATCAACTTCCGCCTCGAGCTCAGCCTGGCCCCGGAGGACGGATTGCAATCGAAGGCAGCCGATCCAGTGAGGTCCCTATGACGCGACTTCTGCTCCTGGCGGCCGTCGCCGCCCCGCTGATGGCCGGCGGCGTGCCGGCCGGGAAGCCCGAGGACGCCGGCATGTCCTCCGAGCGGCTCAAGAGGATTCACGATTCGGTTCAGCGCCACATCGACGCCGGTGAACTGTCGGGTGCGGTGACCCTGGTCGCCCGCCACGGCCGCATCGTGCATTTCGAGGCGCACGGGCTCATGGATCTCGAGTCAAAGAAGCCGATGGTGACGAACGCCATCTTCCGCCTCGCCTCCATGACCAAGCCCGTCACCAGCGTTGCCGTTCTCATGCTGGTCGAAGAGGGCAAGATCCGGCTGGCCGACCCAGTTTCGAAGTTCCTCCCGGAGTTCAAAGGCGCCAGGGTTTCGGTGGCGAGAGAGGGCGTTCCCGACTACTACGTCGTCCCGGCGGACCACGACGTCACCATCCTCGACTTACTGACCCACACTTCAGGTCTGGTGAGTTGGAGAATGCTCGGGACAAAGCTCGCGCCCTCCAGGACGCCCGAAGATAGCCTGGCGACGTACGTCCCCCGCCTGGCCACAGTCCCCCTCGACTTCCAGCCGGGCACGCGGTGGGAGTATAGCGGAGCGGCCGGCCCCGACGTGCTCGGACGCATCGTCGAGATCGTCTCGGGCCTGCCCTACGATCGCTACCTGCGGACTCGCATTTTCGAGCCGCTGGGCATGAACGATACGTTCTTCTATCCACCCGACGACAAGCGGCCGCGGATGCCCACCCTGTACCGCAAGGGGGAGAAGGGGCTGGAAAAAACCCCCAATCAGGACGGCTTTTCCAGCCCCACTTACTTCTCGGCGGGCGGCGGCCTGATGTCCACCGCTGAGGACTATGCGCAGTTCGCGCAGATGCTTCTGAACGGCGGCACCCTGAACGGCAAGCGCCTGCTCGGCCCCCGCACCGTCGAACTGATGGCGTCCAATCAGGTGGGCGACCTCTTCAACGGCAAGCTCGGGCGCCCCGCGCATGGAATGGGCTTCGGCCTCCTGGTGGCCGTGATCCAGGATCACGTCGCCGCGGGCCTGGCCGTTTCCAACGGCAGCTTCGGCTGGGACGGCGCCTTCGGCACCCAGACCTGGATCGACCCCAAAGAGCAGATGGTAGAGATCATCATGCTCCAGGAGCAGATCACGCAAGCCCAGCGCGACTTCGAAGTCGCCGTCCGCCAGGCGATCGTGGAGTAGGTCTGCGCCTTACTCGCGGCCTTCGACCCAGCCCACGCCGCGGACCCATCGAACCGGCCTGCCGACGTTTCTTCGAGCCCCAGTCTGGCGTTCGGCGCTTTCGGGGTGGAGGTTCCGCGGCGATCGAAGCGGGACGAACCGGATCTCGACCCGCTGATTCAAGGCGGCTCCTATCCTGCGCAGCATCCCTAGCGAGTGGCCTGCGTAATCTGCGTCCTCGAGACGGCAGACAACCGACGCGGTGGGGTTGATGAGTTTGGCGAGTTGAGCCTGGGTGAGGCCAGCCGAAGAAGCCTCTCGCAGTGTGCGAGCAGTTACCTCGCTCAGATGCGTACCCGTATGATACTAGAGACAGTGCCGCTTGATCTCGAGATGATCCGCGCCGCCTCTCCGGGGCGCGAGGTGGTGTGGCTGGAGCGCTGCGGGTCCAGCATGACAGAAGCCGCTCGCCTTGCTCGCTCCGGCTGCGCCGCCGGCTCCGTCGTGACGGCCGAGGAGCAGACCGCGGGGCAGGGAAGGCTCGGGCGCGCGTGGCACTCGGAGCGGGAGGCCGGCCTGTACGTCACCATCGTGTTGCGCCCAGGCCTGGCGGAGGAGAGCGCGCGTGTGCTCTCGATGGCGCTGGGCCTCGCCACCGCCGAAGCCATCGCGCGCGTCGCCGATCTGCGCACGGACCTGCGCTGGCCCAACGACGTCCTCATCGCGGAGAAAAAGTGCGCCGGCATTTTGGTTCAAGCCGAGGGGCCCGCGTTTCTGGCCGGGATCGGCATCAACGTCAACCACACGTCGTTCCCGCCGGAACTGGCGGCCATCGCCACCTCGCTGCGGCTGGCCGCAGGGTGTCCGCAATCCCGCGAGCTGCTTCTCATCCAGTTGCTCGAAACCGTGGACAGCTTCACGCGCATGCTGGCCGAGGGCGGCCGGGAGCCTATTCTGCGGATGTTCGCGCGGGCGTCGAGCATGGTGAGCGGCAAGCGCGTGACCGTGGACCAGGGCGACGCGCCGCTCGAAGGCGTGACCGACGGCCTGGACCCCTCGGGCTTCCTTCTTCTGCGCCTCCCGGATGGATCGAGAACGACTATACTGGCCGGAGGCGTAAGGCCCGCGTAACTGTCATGCTCCTCGCACTCGATGCCGGCAACACCAATATCACCGTCGGCGTCTTCGACGGGCGGCGGCTGATTGCGCACTGGCGTCTTCGGACCGTCCACGGCCAGACCGCCGACGAGTGGGGTATTCTGCTGCGCAACCTCTTCGCCCTGAACTCGCTCGAACTGGCGGGCGTGGACGGGATCATCGTGGCCAGCGTGGTGCCGCCGCTCGATCCCTCGCTCGCGCTGATGGGCCGGCGCTACTTCAACACCGAAGCGCTCTTTGTTACGCACGAAACCGACACCGGCCTGCGCATCCGCTACGACAACCCCCGCGAGGTCGGCGCCGACCGCATCGTCAACGGCGTGGCGGCCTTCGCGAAGTACGGTGGGCCGTGCGTGGTGGTCGATCTGGGCACCGCCATCACGTTCGACGCCATTTCCGCCCACGCCGAGTATCTGGGCGGCGTCATCTGCGCCGGCATCGGCATCGCGGTCGAAGGGCTTTTCGCCAAGGCCGCGCGCCTGCCGCTGGTAGACGTGCGCGAGCCCGAGAAGCTGATCGGCACGAACACCGTCGGCAGCATGCAATCGGGCCTCTACTATGGCGCGATCGCGGTCATCGACGGCATCCTGGAGCGTCTCATCGCCGAAATGGGGCCGGAGACGCGGAGCGTCGCCACGGGCGGCCAGGCCCGCCTGGTCACGCCCGGTTCGCGGTACCTCAAGGAAGTGGACGAAGACCTCACGCTCGAGGGACTGCGCATGGTCTGGGAACGGATCGGCCGGCCGTGACGCCCGAAGACTGGGGCCTGAACTACTTCAACTACTTCACGGAAATCGAGGAGCATTTTCAGAGGGTGCGGGGCAGCGGGCTGTTCCTGCTGTCGCCGCTCGATTGGGCGCTGATCGAAACGTGGAAGAACGCGGGCGTGCCGCTCGAAGCGGTGCTGCGCGGGATCGACGAGGCATTCGAGAAGTGGCGCAGCCGCAAGTCGAAGATCCAGACGGTCAATTCGCTTGCCTATTGCGCCCAGGCCGTGCTCGAGCAGGCGCAGCGGATGGCAGGCGGGACGGATGCCGCGAAGGCCACGGTGGCGCCGCCGTTTCCCGCCGAGGATCTGCGCGCGTATCTGGAGCGGAATGCCGGCATGGCGCCGGCGAGGACCCGTTTTCCGGAGGCGGCCGCGGCGCTGCGCGGTCTGGCCGCGGAGGCGGAAACGCATCTCGCCAACCTGGAAGACCTGGAACGCCGCCTCACGGTCCTTGAAGAGAAGATGATCGCGGCCGCGCGGGCCGCGCAGCCGGAAGAGGATCTGCTCGCGGCCCGGCGCGAATTCGACCTGCAACTGCGCCCGTATCGAGGCAAAATGTCCGCCGAGCAGATCGCCCTGCTCGAACGCCAGTTCCTCGACCGCCGTCTGCTCGAAGCCTCCGGCCTGCCGCGGCTCAGTTTGTTTTACCTGCGGTAGGGGTCTTGTGCCCTTCGCAGCTCTTGCTCTTGAAGGTGACGACGGCGGCAGGGTCCGCGAGTTTTCCGTCGGCCAACACTATCGAGTCGATGGTCACCTTTTCGTAGTTGCTCACGGTCCGACAGATGCCCAGGCACTCAGACAGGGCGCCGAGCGCCAGACCCCTCGATGCCGTCGGGACCGCCTCGTCAAGGATGCCCATCAGATACACTTCCGTCTTCGGGCCCGAGATAGTGAGCACGCAAACTTCATCCTTCGGTCCCTCGATCGCCGTAATCGTCACTCCCGGGCGAACGACACAGCTCCCAGCGACGGGCTTGCCGTAGAGGGCCCGCAAGCTCGCCCCGCTGACTTGACCGAAGGCGGGCGATGCAAGCGCGAGCCCGGAAATCGCCACGCATAAGAGCCCGTTCATGGACTCATCGTACATCGCCCGGCGCGAGGCGAGAGAATGGACACATGTCCCTCGCCAAACGTCTCCTGCCGGTGGCGCTGCTGTGCGCCCTGCCGGCCACCGCCCAGAACAACGTCCGCACCGTCACGATCCTGCACTCCAACGACATTCATGCGCGCCTGAGCCCGCTCGAAAACGGCAACGGCGGCTTCGCCTATCTCGCCTCCGTGATCCGGCACGAGCGGGAGAACTGCACCGGCTGCCTGCTGCTGAACGCCGGCGACGTCGTGCAGGGCAGTCCCGTCTCCACTCTCTTCAAAGGGCTCCCCGTTTTCGAGATCGCGAATCTGTTCGGATTCGACGCCGGGACGCTCGGCAACCACGATTTCGATTACGGCTGGGAGCAGACGCGCAAGTTCATGGAGGTGGCGAACTACCCCCTTGTCACGTCCAATATCGTGGATGGCGAGGGGCACCTGTTCACGCGCCAGCCTTATGTGGTGCTGCTGGCGAACGGAGTGCGCGTGGCTGTTGTCGGAGCCATGACCGACACCCTGGACACGCTCACCAAGCCGCAGGCGCGCGGTCCCTGGCACACCACGGGGTTGGTGGAGGCGGTGCGCCGCTATGCAAACGAGGCGCGGGGCAGGGCAGACCTGACGGTCGTCCTGGCCCACATTACCGACAACGAGGAGGCGGCGCTGCTGGCGCTCGGCCCAACCGTGCCTGTGATCGTCAGCGGGCACGAGCACCTGGGCCTGCCGGAGGCGAGGGTGAAAGACGGCCGCATGGTGGTGCGCGCGAAAGCCTACGGCGAAGAAGTCGGGCGCCTCGAGCTGCGGGTGGACGTCGAGCGGAAGTCGGTCGTCTCCTGGAATTGGAAAAAGGTCGGGGTCGATTCGAGGTCCGTTCCGGCCGCGCCCGATGTCGCGGAGCAGGTGAAACGCTGGGAAGACCAGGTGAGCCACATCGTGGACCACCCGCTGGCGGTCGCCGAGCACGAGTTCAGCCGGGCAGAAGTGAAGGTGCTGATCGAGCGGGCCATGCGCGAGACAACCGGCTCCGATTTCGCGTTCATGAACGCCGGGGGAGTGCGCGACATCCTGCCCCAGGGCCAACTGCTGGTGCGGCACGTCTGGAACGCGATGCCCTTCGACAACGAGGTGGTCGTGGGCAAGTTCAAGGGCCACGATCTGCCCGCCGTCGTGACCGCAGGCCGGACCATCGACCCGGACCGCGAGTACAC
The DNA here is from genome assembly GCA_963710565.1 of Bryobacterales bacterium. Lineage (GTDB taxonomy): Bacteria > Acidobacteriota > Terriglobia > Bryobacterales > Bryobacteraceae > DASWZN01. The sequence goes on from CAVQAN010000009.1 coordinate 186,500, forward strand.
TCTGGCGGTCTCCGATTTCACGGCGGCTAATCAGCACGCGTCCGGCCAGCTTCACACCAGCGGCCTGGTCTTCGCGCCGTCGGGCCCGCCGATGCGGGACATGATCGTCGATTGGGTCCGGCGCCAGGGCGTGTTGAAATAGGGATGGTATGAGAGACATCGACAAGCGCGAGAAGAACGCTAGCAAGTTCGTCGCGGAAGCTGTCCGCAACGAGCTTGATCGGCGCAGCGCGCGGCTTGCCCGAGGAAGACGCCGAGGCACTGGTCGACAGGAGCGCTGGGTGCCCGGTTCGCTGGATCCCCGGCCAGGGCTGGGTGGAGGGGCGCGAGTGAAGCTTGGCCGCGGCGCAGTTGTCGTGGTCGAACTCGCCCCACAGGGACTCCGGGCGAGGGGCTCTCTGATCGACCATCTGAGATCCATCGACAAGAGGCGTATTCGGCGCGCGCTCGGGGAGGTTGCGCCGGAAGAGATCGCTGCGATTGATGAGGGGCTGGCGGCTTTCCTCGGACTTGGCGGCCGGCTTCACGGGGCGCTGGTCGATTGACAACCGGCGGCGGAGGGCCCGTGGGACCCGCGGCGGCCGCTGCGGCCGCAGCCCCAGGCGCCCCGGCTGCGATACTGCAAAAGTCTCCCATGTCCCAGGCCAGGATTCGCCAACTTCTCTCCGAAAAGCCGGGGCTGCGAGCGCAGCAGATTGCCGAAGACACCGGCCAGTTTTGCGAAGTATTCGCGCGAGTTGGAACCGCACGAGGCTCGCCCCGTGCCGGCCGAAGACATGGGGCCGGCGTATCCCCTGGTGGCGCATCCGGAGCTTCTATCGAGCCCTGTACCGGGCCGGTCTGAGACCCGTTCCCCAGTACGAGGAAGCGCCGTATTCGCTCGACTTTGCCCTGTTCGCCGGCGAGCGGAAGCTGGATATCGAGGTCGACGGCGAGTATTACCACCGCAACTGGGACGGCGAGCTGTGCCGGCGGGACCAGATCCGGTCGCAGCGGCTGAGCGACCTGGGTTGGGACATTATGCGCTTTTGGGTTTACGAGGTTCGCGACGATCTGGACGGCTCGGTCCGCCGCGCGCAGGCGTGGACGGCGGCGGGGTGAAATGGCGGTGCGGAGGATTCTCCCAATCGCTCCGTTACATCGGCTCCAACCGGATGATCGCGATTTCCGCGCGAGAGGTGGTCCGCATGCGGGGCCCCCACGTTCCCGTCCCCGGGGAAGTGTAAATCGCGAAGTCGCCTTCCACGTTCAGACCATGGTCGTACTTGCCGTAGACACGCCGCGTGATGAACTGGAAGGGGAACAACTGTCCGTGATGCGTATGGCCGGATAGCTGGAGCCGCACGCCCGTGGCTTTGATCTCGGGAATTTGCACGGGGCTGTGGAAAAGCAGGACGGATGCCTTGGCGGGATCGAATCCACGCACGTTCCGGATGGCTGCGGCGACATCCTTGTGATCGCCCCTGTCAGGGTACGCGATGCCCACGATCTGCAGCCCGCCGGGCGTCGCCATTTCGTCGTTCAGCACACGCACCCTGGTCCGGCGCAGCGCCTCTTCCACTCGCGCCACGCCCAGATAGGTCTCGTGGTTGCCCGTGATGAAGTAGATCCCCATGGGAGGATCGAGTCCATTGAGCGCGCCGGCGAGACCGTCCAGGCCGGCATCGCCGCCGTCGAACAAGTCGCCCGTGATTACCACCGCGGCCGGGCGCTCTGCGTTTACCATCTCGACGACACGCTCGGCGAAAGAACGGCCCACACTAAACCCGAGGTGCAGATCCGAGATCTGCGCGATCGTCCTCCCGCGCCATTCGGCAGGAAGGTCCCTCATCCGCACTGTGACCCTCGCCACACGCGGATGCGTCGCGGCCCATACTCCATAGGCCGAGAACAGGGCCGCGAGCACAATCGCGTTCCAGCCGAGAGGCTCGCCGGGCAGGCGCGGGTTCCAGATCCGGGCGCAGCCCAAGAAAGCCCAGGCAAGAAGGAATGCCACTCCGAGCGTCAGGCCGAGGCCAAGAGAAAGCTGAAACGTCCCCACTACCGCCCGCGCCAGGACGGTGTCCACGCGCCTTTGCAGGAACACGGAAGCGACGGCTCCTACCAGCAGAAACAAGAGCGCCGCCGCCACGACTCTCCGCCCGGCCCTGCCGTTGATGCCGAGCAGGCGTGTGGTCGAGAAATAGATGAAGTGTTGAAAGCCGAACAGGATCGCGAGCGCGACCGCCAGGAAGACGAGGAGGCCCCGAGGCATCGAAAGGCCATTGTAACGTACATGCCGCGATCGCCCGAAGCAACGAACTGGGCCCGCCTGTCAAGTCAAAAATAGAGGTAACCCGGGCCGGGACCGGATGGGTCATTTGAAAAAGTAACCCGAGGCGCGGATGCCGCAAGTTGGCCCGGGAGGCGTCATGGATACGACGGACAGATACGATTTCCGAGACCTTGAGAACTACCTGGCCCGCCTGCCGCAATGCAGCAGCATCGAATGCAGGGACAGCGCCTTCACACCGGGTCAAGTTGCAGAGTGTCTTGAGGGGCGTCTTCCCAAGCCGGTCAATGATGAACAGCAATGGCTTGAGGAGTAAGCGGCGGCGCCCGTTTCGAGCTTCTGCGGCGCGAAACAGGTCGACCTATTCGATCGTTTGGTGCAATTCCGCTGCGAGAGCGTTCAGGTGCGAGCGCTCGGCGGCAGCGGCTCTTTCGAGTTGCGGCCGCTGTTTCGAAAACCACACATCGAACGCACCCAAGGCGTCCGCCATCTGGCCGGTACTCTCGTGGGCTTGTGGATTGGGGCGATACGGAGGATCGTTCACCATCTGGCAAATGGCCCCGGCGTAAGTGATGTAACGGCCCCAGGCGTCGATCTTCCGGTTCGCGGCCCATCGGGCGAGTGCCAGAATTGAGGTGGCCGTTTGCAGAGGCTTAAGCGGAGAGTCGGGCCCCAGCGAGTCCTTCCATGTTGCGAGCTGGGCAATCTGAAACGCTGCCTGAGTTGCCACGTCCCGCCTGTTTGTCCGCTGCAAAATGACGATCTGCGCAGCGTGCACGAGCTCCTCAAAATGATAGCTGTCGTTTCCGCCTACATAGAGGTCCGTGACCGGGTACGCCCCGGTCTCAGTGGGATTCGGCGCAGCCCCGGGGGCGGCCTCCGCGGGATTATGTTCCAACGCGAGGCGTACGATGTTTTCCAGCCATGCCACGTTCCTCGGGCCTCTGCATAGGGCGCCTTCGCGAACACGGGCCTCCCACCAATCCGAGGTCCGCCAATTCCAGGCCACCCCCGCCATCGCCGGATATCGATCCGGCTGAGCGTAGTACGTTGCGACCGCATTCATCAGGACCGGCAACATCTGCTCCATCTGCCACAACCAAGGCGCGTTGTCCCTGTCCGCTTGGGTGACGGGATACTCGATCGGCTGTGCGAACTGCTGGCCCATAAACAAGATGGATTGTGGCTTGACTGTGGAGACGTAGGCGCTGTGCCTGGTTACCCACTTCAGAGGAGTCAGGTTCGCCGAAAACAGAAAGGCGCATGGCGATCCAATCCATGGAACCGAAGGACGATCGAGATCGGCCTGGGCCTTCCACAGTTCCGGAAGCCGCTCCAATCCGACTAAGCCGCCACCCTGCCGCGCCGCAACCATCCGGTCTCGGTACGGTGTGGAAGGATCGGTGATGAGCTGCCAGAAACTCGATTCCGAAGCCAGCGCGCGGGTCACGGCGGCAGACTTGTGGTTCTGCAGGATTCCCTCCTCTGCCTGTTCCGTTGCCCCCACCTGGTTGCAGAGAGCCCGCAACTCATTCGTTACGGCAGTCAGATCCGGCCGGTCCGTTTGCCCGGTAGCCAACTCAACGGTGGCTGCCAGAAGGGCGAGTGTAAGACACACATGCTTCATACGCCTGTCCATCGGTAATAAAGATAACATCTAAGCGGTGTCAGTCCGAGTCCGTTGGATGGATGGGGCCATTAGGACTCCCTGCCGAGACGCAGCGTGGCTGCGGTCTTCAGGGGAGTTCGATCCCATTCGGGTCTTGCTTGTCGCTAAATGGGCGATGTCCATTGACAAGCCATATCTAATCAGCTATTCACGGTGCTTTTAATTGGCTCCCCGCACTGGACGATCTTCGAACTCTGTATTGATCTGGGGTCAGAGTAGCTGCTCTGGTAGAATACTGGGTATTGAAGTATCGCGTCTATTTGGAGCCAGACGAGGACGGGGTGTTCGTGGCCACCTGCCCGGCTCTGCCCGGATGCGTTTCCCAGGGCCGAACCCGCATGGAAGCAACCGAAAACATCCGTGAGGCAATGGAAGGTTACTTGAAAAGCCTCCGGAAGCACGGTGACCCCTTGCCTCCGAGCATTCTCGAAGAGGTCATTGAGGTTGCCGGCGGATGAAGCTGCCGGCGTTTCGGGTAGCGATACGGTCAAGGCATTCCGCAAGGCCGGATACGAGTTCGATGTGCAACACGGTAGCCACATCATTCTCCGGCACCCCGATCCGCCGCACAGACGCCTCTCCGTTCCAGACCATAAGGAACTGGCCAAAGGAACCCTTCGGGCGCTGATTCGTGAGGCCGGGCTCACGGTGGACGATTTCATGGCGCTTCTTTAGGATCGTTGCCACTGCGGGCTCTTCGAGGGCCGCCCCCCCCCGCCGCGGTGTCCGCTTCCGAGCCGGAGCGTCCCAGAATCGGACAGGCGCCTCCGGGGCGGAGCGGCAAGACACACGAATCCAGCGAGTTGTGCGTTGGCAACCCGCGTGCTCCCAGACCATTCGTCATGGGAACCTTGCTGCGCGACCTTCGCTACGCTCTGCGGATGATGCTGGCGAGCCCCGGCTTCACCCTGGTGGCCGTCCTGACGATGGCCATCGGCATCGCGGCCACCACCACCGTGTTCAGTTGGATGGATTCGCTGCTGCTCCGGCCTCTACCGGGGGTGGGCGATCCCGACCACGTCGTGGCGCTCGAAACCGTCACGGCCTCGGGCGACCACCTCCTCACCTCCTATCCCGACTACCGCGACCTGCGCGACCATGCCACGCTGCTCGATGGCCTCGCCACCGTGCAGCCGCGGCCCGTGAACATCGGAGAGGGTACGCACGCCGAGCGCGTCTGGATCGAACTGGTCTCGGGCAACTACTTCGACGTGCTGCGGATGAAGCCACTCCTGGGGCGGTTCTTTGAGGGCGCGGAGCGGGACGATGCGCCGGGCGGCAAGCCGGTGGCGGTCCTCAGTTACGCGCTGTGGAAGAGCCGCTTTCACGGCGATCGGGCCGTCCTCGGCAAGACCATCCGCATCAACCGCCTCCCCTACACGATCCTCGGCGTCGCCCCGGAAGAGTTCAGAGGGTCAGAGACCGGCCTGGCTTTCGAGCTGTGGGCGCCGGCCATGATGTACGGGCAACTCAGCGCCGCCGGGGATTTCTACCTGCGCGACCGCAAGACGCGCATGTTCTTCGGCCTGGCGCGGCTGAAGGCGGGCGTGACCGTGGAGCAGGCCCGCGACGAGATGGCCTCGATTGCGAGGCGCCTGGCCGAGGCGAACGCGTACACCAACAGCGGCATCGGCGCCACGCTGCTGCCCCTGTGGAAATCTAGCTTCAGCGCGCAGCACATCCTGCTGGCGCCGCTCGGAATCCTGATGGGCGTGTGCATGCTGGTGCTGCTGATCGCGTGCGCCAACGTCGCCAATCTGCTGCTGGCGCGCGCCACGGCCCGGGACCGCGAGTTCAGCATCCGGCTGGCGCTGGGCGCCCCTCGCAGCCGCCTGATCCGCCAGCTCCTCACCGAATCGCTTCTGATGGCGGCGGCGGGCTCCGTTCTGGGCCTCATCGTCACAGCCTGGCTGCGCAGCTCTCTGAAGTGGCTGTTGCCGACCACGGCGTCGCCGACGGTCATCGACCCGACGCTGAACCTGAGCGTGCTCGCTTTCACCGAAGCGCTGGCGGTGGTGGTGGCGGCGCTGTCCGGCCTGGCGCCCGGCGCTGCACGCCGCCCGGACCAATGTCGATGAGGCGCTCAAGGAAGGCGGCCGCAGCGGAGCCGCCGGCGCGCGCTCGCAGCGGCTCCGCGCAGCGCTGGTGGTCGCCGAGGTCTCTCTGGCGGTGGTGGCGCTGGTCGGCGCGGGGCTGTTCGCGAAGAGCTTCGAGACCGCCAAGTCGATCGACCCGGGATTTGACCCGCATAACGTCGTCATCGCGGCGTTCCATCTCTCGACCGCGGGGTACAACCAGGAACAGTCCGTGTCTTTCTGCCGGCGGCTGCGCGAGCGGCTCGAAGCCACGCCCGGCGTCCAGGCGGTCAGTTTTGCCGACACTGTGCCGCTGGGCTTCATCGGCGGCGCCTGGGAAGACCTTCAGATCGCGGGCTACGTGCCCAGCCCAAGCGAGAACATGAAGATCGACCGCAACCTGGTCGCGCCCGGGTATTTCAGCGTGATGCGTATCCCTCTGCTCGAGGGCCGGGACTTCACCGATCACGACGACGACAAGTCGCTTCCGGTCATGGTCGTCAACCAGGAGTTCGTGCGGCGATTCATGCCCAGCCAGAATGTCATCGGGCGCAAAGTGCGCGGTTGGGGCCAGTGGTTCACCGTCGTCGGGGTCGCGAAAGACAGCAAGTACCACAGCATTTCGGAAGGCCAGAGGCCGTACTTCTACAGCCCCATCCGCCAGATCTTCCGGCCCGAGTTCCCGCTGACCTTCCACGTCCGGACGGCGGCGGCCCCGGAGCAGGCGCTGGCGATTCTGCGGCGCGAGGCCCGGGCCATCGATCCCGCGGTGGCCATGTTCGACGCCATGCCCCTCTCCGAGTACATCAGCCAGTCCCTGTTCGGACAAAAAGTGGTGGCGAGCCTGCTGAGCGTGCTCGGCGCGGTGGCGCTGTTACTGGCCTCCATCGGTCTCTACAGCGTGATGGCGTACTCAATCGGCCAGCGCACCCATGAGATCGGCATCCGCATGGCCATCGGCGCGGAGCCTCGTCACGTACTGCGGCTGGCCATCGGCCAGGGGATGACGTACGCCCTCTCCGGCCTACTCATCGGTGGGGCGCTCGCGGCCGCGCTGGCTCACCTGGCATCCGCGGCATTGATCGGCGTCAGCCCGGCCGACCCGCTGATCTACGGCGGAGTGGGCGTCTTCCTGGCAGGGCTGTCGCTGCTGGCGAGCTGGATCCCGGCCTGGCGCGCCGCGCGGATCGATCCGATGTTGGCGTTGCGCTGCCAGTAGGCGGGCGCGCCGAGGCTGTTAGTCCCGGCTTCCCATGGCGTAGCCGACCCAGATCGTCCCCTGCGGGACCGAGTTGCTGCCGAACTGGTTGTTGAGCCCGGGGACGTAGTGATAGTCGAACTGCGGGCGGACAAAAATGTGCTCCGTCACGTAGATCGACACGCCGACGCCCACGTGGACCTGGAAATGGCTCCAGTTTGCCAGGGGCTGGTTCTGGGTGACGCAGGAAGTGCCGATGCAGCCTTGGGACGTTTGGATGAAGCTGGTGCGGGCGCCGCCGATTCCGCCCTGGAGCTGAATGGCGAACTTCTTCTCGCTCAGCGGCACGTAGATGCCGTTGAAGTCGTAGAAGATCTGGCGGGACTGCGCAAAGGTGCCATAGTCGGTCCGGGTGGGCTGGAAGCTGACCTCTCCCCCGACGCCGTATCGCTTGCTGAGCATCACATCTCCGGTAAAGCCCATGAACAAACCGCTCAGCGTGGGCAGGCAATTCGTGCCGGTCGCGCAGCCCCAGCCGCTCGTGTTCACGGGGTTGGCGTTGGCCGAGTCGTGGGCGGATCCGAAACCGATGCCGACGTCGGCGGCGGTCTGTGCATTGGCCAACGCGGCACAAAGAACGAGCAGGGAAACAGGGGCGACATAGCGCCAAAAGGCTTTCACTTCGGGATCTCCTCTCATGAGTGGATGCGCCCACAATGTGCAACGGTGTGCGCCATCATATGGATACGACGCTCACTCCACACGGGAGGTTTCACCCTTATACGACAACCACGTGAATCTCACCGGGGCCGTGAACTCCCCGCACCAGGATCTGCTCGATATCCGCCGTGCGGCTGGGCCCGGTGATCAGCACCATAGAACTGGTGACGTCGCCCGGCTGTGGGACCGCCGCCAGCAGCTCGTCGAGCCCGCTGAGGATGCTGGACCGCGGGACCACGGCGATGTGCACCGGCGGCAGCAGAGAGACCATGCGCGCCTCTTCGGGAGAAGAAAGCATGACCAGCGTTCCCGTGTCCGCCAGGGCGTAGTCGGCGCTGGTGATGCCGAAAGCGGCCGACGCGCAAGCCTGCCGCAGCGCCTCACGGTCCGAGAAGCCGGTCTGAACGGCGGCCAGGTCCGTAATGCCGCACTCGCGCAAGACTGGCGCGTTGGAGGCGACCGCGGGGCCGGCGCCAATCAGGGCCGCGACGTATTCCCTGGCCGCGGCGGGCGAGCCGGCCAGGAAGGTCTTGCCCGCCAGTGCCGAGACGGTGCGGAAAAGCGATTCGATCCGGGCCTCCACTCCCACCTCCGGAATGCGGATCCGCGCCGCGGGCGTCTCAGCGGGCTGGTCCGTGCCGCCGCCCAGCGCGCCGCGAACGCTCTGGAGGATCTGGTCACGTGCCGTCATTCTGCCGCCGCCTTTCTGCGCTCGCGCCACAACTGGTGGAAGCTCTTCCGCGACGGGCGGCAGATCCCGCTGGCTGAGCCAGGCCCGCAGCGGCCCCTGGTTCAACAGGCCGGGCAGCGCGGGAGAACCAGCCCGTCGCCGGGCAGCACCGCCGAAGCCATCAGGCCGGCCATTTCGTAGATCCTGGGGTGCCGCATGACCCAGGCCCAGGCGCGGAAGGCGAACCGCTCGAGCCAGCCGGCCCTTGGCGCGCGCTTGACTCGTCCGCGTGAACCTCCGTGCGCAGATCGAGCAGCAGCTTCGGGATGTCGATCTTGACCGGGCACACCTCGCCGCACGCGCCGCACAGGCTGGAGGCGAACGGCAGCCACGGATCGTGCTCGACGCCCATGTAACTGCGGCGTGATGATCGCGCCGATCGGCCCCGAGTAGACCCACGGATAGTTGTGCCCGCCGATCTTGCGATAGACCGGGCAGTGGTTCAGGCAGGCGCCGCAGCGGATGCAGTAGAGCGATTCCCGCTTCTCGCGGTCCGCCAGCAGCCGCGTGCGGCCGTTGTCGAGCAGCACGATGTAGAGCTCGTCGGGCCCGTCGATCTCCGTCGGCGCGGCGCGGTCCGGTGAGGAACGACGTATAGACGGTCAGCGCCTGCCCGGTGGCGCTGCGGCCGAGCAGTTTCAGGAACACCGCCAGGTCCTGCGCGCGCGGAATCATTTTCTCGATCCCCGCGATCGCGACGTGGATCTTGGGCGCCGTGGTGGTCAGCCGAGCGTTGCCCTCGTTCTCGACGATGGTCACCGCTCCGGAATCCGCGATCAGGAAGTTGGCGCCCGATGATGCCGATATCGGCGGCCAGGAACTTCTCGCGCAGCACGGCGCGCGCGATTTTGGTCTGCTTTTCGATGACGTCCTCCCGCGGAACGCCGAGCTTCGCGGTGAACAGATCGGCGACCTCGTAGCGCGTCTTGTGCAGGGCGGGCGCCACGATGTGATACGGCCGCTCGTGGGCAAGCTGTATGATGTACTCGCCCAGGTCCGTCTCCACCGGTTCGAGATCGTGATGCGCGAGCCGCTCGTTGAGGTCGATCTCCTCGCTGGTCATCGACTTCGATTTCACCAGCAGCCGGGCGTTCTTCCGCTTCGCCAGTTCCCAGCACGAAGTCCGCGGCCTCGGCGGCGTCGCGCGCCCAAACCACCTGCGCGCCGTGGGCCTTGGCGTTGGATTCGAACTGCTCCAGGTAGAAATCGAGGTTCTCGATGGTGTGCCGCTTGATCAGGTTGGCCTGGGTGCGCAGCTCCTCGTACTCGGGCAGAGCGTCGACAGGGACGTTGCGGCGGTGGTCCGCCAGGCGCGCCGTGGCCGTGTAGATGGCGGTCTGCAGCTTCGGATTTACGAGCGTCTCGTGGATCTTCTCCTGGGTGCTGGCTGGGCATCGTTTCTCCTCAGCGGTGCGCGAGCACCTCGGCCAGATGCAGCGTCTCGACCGGCAGCGCGGCCCTCGAAAGCGCGCCGCGGATCTGCAGCAGGCAGCTCACGTCGATGCCGACGACCGCCTCGGCTCCGGTGCGCACGATGGAGTCGATCTTGGTGCGGGCCATGCCGCCCGGATATCTCGGGGAATTTCACCGAGAACGTTCCGCCGAAGCCGCAGCATTCCTCGGCCGCGTCCATCTCGCGCAGCGTCAGGCCGCGCACGCGCGAGAGCAGACGCCGCGGCCCGTCCTTGATGCCCAGCTCGCGCAGGCCGTGGCAACTGTCGTGGAAGGTGACCGTTTTGTCGAGCCGCGCGCCGACATCCTCGACTTGGGCGACCTCGGTCAGGAACTTCGAGAACTCCCACACGCGCCCCTGGAGCCGGCGGGCTTCCGGCGAGCCACTGGGGTCGTCCGCGAACAGCTCGCCGTAGTGGTGCGAGATCATCGACGTGCAGGAGCCGGAAGGCACCACGATGTGTTCGGCGTCGCGGAAGACCTTGAGGAAGTGGCGCGCCACCGAGCGCGCCTCGTCGCGGTAGCCGGTGTTGAAGGCGGGCTGGCCGCAGCAGGTCTGGTCTTCGGGAAAATCGACCTCGTAGCCCAGCCGCTCCAGCACGGTCGCCATCGCCAGGCCGACCTGCGGAAAGAGCTGATCCACGATGCAGGTGACAAAAATCGAAACCCGGGACATTGAACCGAATTCTAGCAGGTCGCCCCACGGGAGTGCAGGCGGTTCGGAGCTAAAATGGGGGCCATGGGCTGGGTTCTGCTGCTTGCGCTTGCCGCTGCGTCCGCCGCTCCCCCTCCGCAGTCGTCCCTGCGCGGGAAACTGGTTCAGCGGGAAGGGAAGCCGCCGGCCATCGAGACCTCGGGCCGCGAACTCGTCGCGGTGGAGGGTGAGCCGGAGACCCTGGCGGTTCTGAATGACAAGCGGCTGGCCGGATTCGACATCGAGGTCCTGGGGCACTACGACCCGCCAGGCCGTTTCACCGTCGGGCCGTTCTACACCTCGACTTCGATCATCGTTCACAAGGACGGCAAGCGCTATAGCGTCAGCTACTGGTGTCCGGTCTGTTCGATCCGCGCCTACACACCCGGCAGGTGCGTCTGCTGCCAGCAGGAAACGAACCTCGATCTGCGGGAGTTGAAGCCGTAATCGGCCCTCGGCGGTCGGCCCACACGCAGCCTGTTCCGACAATGGCGGCAAGGCCCCGACCGCAGATGAGGGCACTCATGTTCTCCGGCGATGGCCGGGCAGCGACCTTCGCGCTCGAGTGCGAGAGGCGACATTGGCGATCGTCTGTTTGACGACGGTGAGATGGATGCGCGGACGGCCCGGACATTTAGGCTGGGGAGAGCGCGGCGGCGATCTCCGTGCCGGCCAGCACCCTTGCAAATCCTTTCCGCAGCACCTTCAGCTCGGCTTCATGGAGCTCGGGATCGTCGGTGGCGGTCACGTCGCTGCCGAAAACCACGTAGAAGCCACGCTCATACGCCTGGCGGGCGGTCACGCCGCAGCAGAAGTTGGTGAGAGTGCCGCAGATGATCACCGTATCCCGGCCCAGGTTCTTGAGGATGGTCTCGAGCGGCGTGTCGTAGAAGGCGCCGTACGAGGATTTGAGCAGGACGATGTCGCCCGCCCGCGGAGCGAGTTCCTCCCAGATCCGCGTCTCGAGGAACCATTGGTTGACTTCGCGGCCCGCGTAGCGGCCGGGCATGAGCGAGCCAGAGCGCGGCCGGTCCAGGAAACGATGTGTTGAGCCGAAGGCGGTGTAGATGACCGGGACCCCGGCCCGGCGACAGCTTTCGATCAGCTCGCGAATTCGGGGCACGGCGCGAGTGGCGTCCGGAACCCAGTAGGCGGTCCAGCCCGGCCGCACGAACTCGTCCTGCATGTCGATGACGAGCAGGGCGGCGCGCCCGGCCTCGAGCGGGAATCCAGCGTCGCCCGCGTAGGCCCGCCGCGCCAAATCTCTGACGCACTCTTCGGAGAAGTTCATACTTCCGCTGATTCTATCGCGACCGGCCGTCGGCGAGACAAGCGGCAGTGACGGCGCCAGGATGAAGGCTCACGGCTGACGGCTGACCGCTGAAGGCTGACCGCTGAAGGCTGAAGGCTACCCCAGCCACTCCATCATCGCGCCCAGGGCGCGGCCGCGATGGCTCACGGTCAGCTTGCGCTCGCCGCTCACCTCGCCAAACGAGCAGCCGAAGGGGGGGTAGTAGAACAGGGGGTCGTATCCGAAGCCGTTGGGGCCGCGGGGCGCATCGAGGATGAGGCCTTCCACCACGCCCCGAAACGTGCGCAGGAGCCGGCCCTTCTGGGCCAGCGCAATCGAACATACGAAACGCCCCGACCGTTGCCCGGCGCCGCCGAGCCTTTGGAGCACCAGGCGATTGTTGTCCTCATCGCTGGCGTCCGGCCCTGCGAAGCGCGCCGAGAACACTCCCGGCGCGCCCCCCAGCGCGTCCACTTCGAGGCCCGAATCGTCAGCGAACAGCGGGCCGGGCGCATGTACGCTGTAGTACAGCGCCTTCTGGATGGCGTTCTCCTCGAACGTCTGCCCCGTCTCGGCGGGAGGCTCGACGGCGCCGATGCCCGGAAGGGTCAGGACCTCGAACTTCCCGTGGCCCAGCCGCTCCGCCGCCAGGCGAAACTCGCGCAACTTGCCGGAGTTGGTGGTAGCGCAGTAAAGCGTCACCCGCCCAGGGCCTCCCGCTGGATCTTGACGAGGCTGCTCGCGCCCCGGCGCGCCAGCGCCAGCAAGTGGCCCAGTTGGGCGTCGTCGAAGGACTTCTGTTCCGCCGTGGCCTGGACCTCGACGAAGCGGCCCGCGCCCGTCAGCACCACGTTCATATCGACCTCGGCGCGCGAGTCCTCTTCGTACGCCAGGTCGATCATCGGCTCGCCCCCGATGATTCCGACGCTCACGGCTGCCACCGAGTCCCGGATCGGCGAAGACCGCAGGACGCCGAACTGCACCAACTGCTGGACGGAGATCGAGAGCGCGACGTAGGCGCCCGTGATGGCCGCCGTGCGCGTGCCGCCGTCGGCCTGCAGGACGTCGCAGTCGAGAATGATGGTGCGTTCGCCCAGCGCTGCCAGGTCCACGACGGAGCGCAGCGAGCGGCCGATGAGCCGCTGGATCTCCTGCGTCCGGCCGGATGGGCGAAAGGTCTCGCGCGGCGAGCGCGAGACGGTGGCGCGTGGCAGCATGGCGTACTCCGCCGTCACCCAGCCCTTCCCGCTGCCGCGCAGGAACTGCGGCACGGTCTGCTCGACCGACGCCGCGCACAGCACGCGCGTGCTGCCCACCTCGATCAGCGCCGAGCCTTCGGCGGTAAGCAGGTATCCGGTCTGAATCTCCACCGGACGCATCTGGTCCGGCCTTCGGCCGTCAGCCCGCATGTCCCAGTGCTCCTTTCAAGAAAGCGTAGAACAACAGCAGCAGCAGAGACATCAGCGCGACCAGGAAAACGATGCAGGGGATGGCGCCGCGTTTGCGCTCGCCCTTCCCGCCCTTGCCTTTGGCCTTGGCCGCCTTGAATTTCGCCATAGTGAGTGCGTCTCAGAATCTTCCTGGCTTCAGATAGGAAGCCGCGCGGTGGAAGAACTCCTCCAGCGCCCTAAGGCTGGGCTCTCCCAGGTTGCGCAACGTAATCGAAACCACCGGCCGTCCGCGCTCGGCCAGCGCAATCTGGGTCGCCAGGAACTGCGCCACGTGATAGTCTGGCGCGTAGCGCGCCGCCGCCAGCGACTCCTGTGCCTCCGAGAGTACCACGGTCGACAGGCAACGGCCGTGGCCCAGGATCGTCTCCTGACAGGAGTGGCTCGCGGCCGGGCCCTCTTGGACGTCGGCAGGAATGTTCAAACGCCTCTCGAACAGCCCGTCGGCCGCGTGGTCGAGTATCCGCCGCACGGCCACTCCGGCGGGTGAATACCGGGTGTCGCCGAAGAACGTCAGATCGCCGTACTCCATGCGGCGGTCGGCGGCCAGGCTGCGGAGGATCGCCGCGTAGAACTGGGGCGCGTCCATTCCATCCGGCTCGAAGCTCGGATCGAGGCGATCATAGTGCAGGATCAACTCGCCGCGAAACGCGACCTGCCGCTCCGACGAGGCCATGGACTTCCAGCAAGCCGTGTGCGTGGCCCCACCTGCCTCCTGCGCCTCGCCGAAGATGCGGCCCGCGATCGACGCCTGGAGCTCGGCGCCGGGCCGCGCGGCCAGGTTCATCCCGCGCAGCCAGGCCAGCCCGAATACCACGTAATGGACGAACTGCATGTACCGGGACAGGAGCGAGCCGTGCGGCAAGGTCAGCACCGCCAGGGGATACCCCGAGCGGCGCAGCAGGGCTATCTTGGCCGCGTCCGGCCCCGTCATGCCGCTCACCCGGACGGCGACAAAGACGCGGTCCTGGCGCGAGTCTTTCGGGGAGTGGTAGCTCGCCAGGCGCGGCTTGGCGCACGGAATGATCTTCAGACCGAGTTGTTCGCTCTGGCCGAGGGCTTCCTCGAAACTCTGTTTGGTCCAGATCGCTGCGCCGGCCCACGGCTTCGGCAGCATCAGAGTGATCTTGTCGCGGCCTGCCGTTCCCTGCGCGTGCAGGAAGGATGCCAGTTTCCAGGCGGTGTAGATATCCTTTTCGGCCAGGCAGGCGTTCCGGATCCATGCGCCCAGATCGGCGCGCGCCAGCGCCAGCAGGTGCAGACTGCCGCGCGTCAGCGGGCCGCCGTGCCGTCCCGCCACGGCGCCGTCAAGCCGCAACGCCGCCCGGCGGTAGCCGCGCTCACGCGCGAAGGCGTCCAGCAGCGAGCCTTCCGCCGCCAGCGAGAGAAAATGAGCGCGGCTATCGATGCGATGCCGGTCGTACAGGTTCGCCAGTTTTTGCAGGCTGAGGACCGGCTCGTAGGAAGTCATCCCCGCCGTCGTCCCGACCACCAGCGCGCTGCGCAGGACGGAAGAGATGGCGAGTCCGCTGCGGCGCTCGATGTCGTCCAGAATCGCTCTCAACTTGCCGGGATCGGCGGAATCGAGCACATAACAGCGGGGGCCGCGCTTGAGGAGGCCGGCCGCCTCGTACAGCCAGGCGTCCGCGGCAGGCGCCCCCACTCCGGCCCACAGCAGAAACCGCAGCGGCGCCTGGTGCGCGTTCTTGATAGCGCCGCGGAGCTCGGCCGCCTCGGCGTTTGCCTGCCCCGCCCACTCCCGGTGTTTCTCCGCCTGCCAGTCTGCGCTGAGCTCTCCACCGCAATTCCCGGCGAGCCGTCCGGAGCCGTCGAACTCCATCCCGGCGCCTGGCGGCGGAGGGGAAGGAGCTACCGTCTTGAGGCCATCGAGGATTCGTTCCGCGCTGAATCTCTCGAAGAAGGAGAGGTCTCCCGGCGAGTCGTTGGCGAGCGAGAGCAGCACCTAATCGTTGTAGCACACGCCGCGTGCGTTAAGCTTCTCTGTCCGGTCCCATCGCGCGCCAGTTCGGTCCGTACCCGTCTCGTACGCAACTCCACCTTCCAACATAGGGCGGTGGACAGAGCGGTCAGGCTTCCGAATCGCGGCCCAGGGTGTCGGCCAGGACGATGGCCTGGGCCAGCTCGGCCATGGGCTTGCGCAGGCGGCGGCTCTCGTTGCGGAGCCGCAAATAGGCCTGCGCCTCGCTGAGTTTGTACTTGTATTGGAGGATGCCCTTGGCGCGCTCGACCAGCTTGCGGAGCTCGAGCTGGCGCTTCATCTCGAGCGTCTCTTCCTGCAGGCGGAGGTTCTCGTCGGACAAGCGGGTCTTGGCGATGGCGCCGCCCAACTGCTCGCCGATGAAGGTCACTACGGCGATCTCCTCGGGCTGATGCGCGTGGGGCGCCTTGTGGTGGACGTTGATGACGCCGATGATCTCGCCGCCGCTCACGAGCGGAGCCGAGAGCATGGCGTCGTAGGTGTCCTCGACCAGCGTGGGGAAGCGCTTGAAACGCGGATCGTCGAAGGCGCCGCGCGAAAGCACAACCGGCGCCCTGTGCTCCGCCACCCAGCCCGCCACGCCTTCGCCCATTTTCAGGCGGAGGTTGCCGATCTCGGAGCTGTGGGGGAGTTGCGAAGCGCGCAGAACCACGTCGCCCGTCCCCGGCTCGGCCAGATAGACCAGGCAGGCGTCGCAACGGGTCACTTCGGAGACCAGGCCGATGAGGTCGCGGAGGATGTCGTCGAGCGCCGGGCTGGAACTCACCGTCTTGCTGATCCGGTGGAGCAGTTCCAGATGACGCAAATCGACCCCGTTAGGATGCGCTTCGTCCATATCTCAGCGTACGCAGAAAGGCGCGCCCGGTCCAATCGAAAGTTTCTATGAGGCGGATAGGACCGCGGCGGCGCGACTCAGGCGTGGGCCTGGCGCAAGCGCTTGTAGGCATCGCGCACCTCGCGAATCTGGCGGGCGTGGGATTCGGCGTGCGCGGCCATCGTCTCGAGGTGACGCTGGAGCGTGATGGGGCCGCGCTCGCTGTGGTTGCCGGTCCGCTCGAAGGCTGGGGCCGGCAGGTCCTTGATCAGCTCGTAGTTCTCGGCGCGCAGGTGGCGGAAGGTTTCGATGGATTCGGAGGTTTTGCGCCGGGCGTAGTCCAGATTGCGGGCCCAGGCGTCCTGGTCGTAGCCGATCAGCGTGGGGTTATCCTCGGCGATGATGCGGCGGAAGCGGTCGGCCGCGACGATTTCGGAATCGGCGACGTGCGCTACGATCTGGCGCAGACTCCACTTGCCCGGAGCGGGCGAGAAATCCAGCTCGGCGCCGGCGGCTCCGGTCATGGCGGTGGCAATCAGCTCCGCCCCGCGGCGGAAACGCTCCAGCAGGTCTTTGACTTCGCTCATAGGTGTCCCCTCCTCCAATGCCAGCGTAGCGCAACGGGGGGCGGGGTTGAGGGGCGGCGGCCAGCCGGACGAGGGCGTCCGGCGCGGCGCGGGCGAGCCTCCTCACAGGGCTTGAGGTTGGGCTTGGGAAGCCGGGGGCGGGCGGCGGTGGGTAGAATAGGGGTTTAATGCCGACGCGCGAAACGCTCGAAGCTCCTCCCGCGAGCCTGGCCAAGCTCCCCACCCTCGAGGCCGCGCTGGGGACCGCCATCCGCGGCAAGCCCGAGGTGGTGCGGTTGTCGCTGGTGTGCCTGCTGGCGCGCGGGCACCTGCTGATCGAGGACGTCCCCGGCGTCGGCAAGACCACGCTGGCGCACGCGCTGGCGCGCTCGGTCGACTGCCAGTTCCACCGCCTGCAATTCACCAGCGACATGCTGCCTTCCGACGTTCTGGGCGTGACCATCTACAACGCGCACTCGCACGCCTTCGAGTTCAAGCCCGGGCCGGTCTTCACGAATTTCCTGCTGGCCGATGAGATCAACCGGACCACGCCCAAGACGCAATCGGCGCTGCTCGAGGCGATGAACGAGCGGCAGGTCACCATCGACAGCCGCACCTATCCCCTGCCGCAGCCGTTTATGGTGATGGCGACGCAGAACCCGGTGGAGCACCACGGCACGTACCCGCTCCCGGAGTCGCAGCTCGACCGCTTCTTCATGCGGCTGCGCATCGGCTACCCGGACGCGGTGAACGAGCGGGAGATCCTGCGCAGCAGCGCGGGCGTGCAGGAGATTCACTTCGCACCGGCGCTCACGGCCGAAGAGGTGCTGCAGCTTCAGGCCTGGGCCAGCCACGTGACCGTGGACGGCGCGCTGGTGGATTACATCCTGGCCATCGTCGAGAAGACGCGCACGCACGAATCGCTGGCGCTGGGGGTCAGCCCGCGCGGCGCCCAGGCGCTGTATCGCGCGGCGCAGTCGCTGGCCATGGTGGAGGGCCGTGACTACGCCGTGCCGGACGACGTGAAGCGCCTGGCTGTCGCGGTGTTCGCGCACCGGGTGGTGGTCAATACCCGCCTGGCCCTGACGCAGCGCAGCGCGGACCTGAACGACCGCATACTGGAAGAGATTCTGACGCTGGTCGAAGTGCCGCTGTAAGTCCCCCTCTATGAAAACTGCAATCATCGGACTGCCCCAGGTGGGCAAGACATCCCTGTTCACGATTCTGACGGGCGCGCATGAGGCGGGGCGCATCGGGTCGATGGCCACGCGCATGGGCGTCGCCAAAGTCCCCGATCTTCGCCTGGAGGCCCTGGCCGCGCTGTTTCAGCCTCCCAAGACCGTACACGCCGTGGTGGAGTACGTCGATACGGCGGCCATCTCGAAGGAGGCGCTGCGCGACCCCGCGTTTCTCGCCAGCCTGCGCGTGGTGGACGCTTTCGCGCACGTGCTGCGCATCTTCGACGATCCCTCGGTGCCTCACGAGGCCGGCTCGATCGATCCGTTGCGCGATCTGGAGAACGTCGAGCTGGAGCTGATCCTGAGCGATCTGGTGGTGATCGAGAAGCGGCTGGAGCGGCTCGATAGGGACCGCAAGAAGCTCAAAGCGCCGGAACTGGACCGGGAGTTCGAAGTGCTGGTGCGCGCCAAGGCCGTGCTGGAAGCGAACC
This sequence comes from Bryobacterales bacterium, assembly GCA_963710565.1. Lineage (GTDB taxonomy): Bacteria > Acidobacteriota > Terriglobia > Bryobacterales > Bryobacteraceae > DASWZN01. The sequence continues at coordinate 205,097 of CAVQAN010000009.1, forward strand.
AGCCGCTGCGCCAGATGGAGCTGAGCGAGGACGACGAGAAGCGCATACGCGGCTTCCAGTTCCTCTCGCTGAAGCCGATGCTCTATGTGCTGAACCTGGGCGAGGCGGATGCGCCGCGCCTGCACGAGATCGAGAACCAGTACGCGGGCGGCGCGCTGGGCGGGCGGAAACACACCGCGGTGGCCGCGGTCTGCGGCAAGATCGAAGCCGAGCTGGCGGAACTGGCGGGCGAGGAGGCGCGCGAGTACCTGGCCAGTTACGGCCTGACGGAATCGGGCCTGGAGCGGCTGATCGCGGCGAGTTACTCGCTGCTGGGGCTGATGTCGTTTCTCACCGCGGGAGAGGATGAGTGCCGGGCCTGGACGGTTCCCATCGGCAGCAACGCGGTGAAGGCGGCGGGCGCGATCCACACCGATTTCGAGAAGAAGTTCATCCGGGCCGAGGTGGTGAACTGGAAGGCGCTGATCGATCACGACGGGTACGCCGGGGTGCGGGAGAAGGGGCTGTTGCGGCTGGAGGGGAAAGAGTACGTCGTGCGGGACGGGGACGTGCTGGTGATCCGGCACGGGTGAAGGGGGCGCCGCCGCCTACCGCCCTCGCCACTGCTCCCAGTCGTCACCGACCGCGCCGGTCATTTTCGCCGCGGCGTCAAAGAGCCACTTGCGAGGCCGGCGCGCCAGGTCGTGGCGAATTGCGGCCGCCTTCAGCGTCCCAAGGTGGACATTGGCGGTTTCCCATCCCATGGCGCGTAGCAGGCGAATCTCGTCGCGCACGGCGGGGAGCGCGGAGAGTTCAATACGGGCGCAGTCCGGGGCGAGCCGGCGCAGGATCCAGCGCCCCTTGAGCTTCACGTACGGGTCGGCGCAGCGGATGGAGCGGTCCAGAATCTTCTGGTAGAAGATCGCTTCCTTCTCGCCGAGAGCCCAGACGCACGCCGACGGCGCCGCGGCCTTCGCCTCGCGGGCCACCTGGCCGCCCTGCCACTCGCCGATGGCGACGAAACGCTGCCGGCCCAGGCTGCCCATGCCCGCGACGCGGTGGGCGACGCGCAAAGGCAGGTCCTGCTCGGGCATCATGCTGCGCAGCGCCTTCAGCGCGCCCGCCGGCGCCGCGTTCTTCTTCATCTGCGGTAGGGCATCGAGCTTCTGCCAGAACTGGGCCGGATTCTTGAGCCGGTAGATAGCCATCGCGCGCAGCGCCGGGTGGTCTTCGGCGAGAGCGAACGGCCGGCCGCCCGCCTCGATCGCCTTGGCGTAGCCCTCGAGAATCGCCCCCGCCCCTGCCTCGCAATCCAGCGTCAGGCGGCTTTCCCGGATCGCCAGGTTGACGCTGGCGGCGAGCCGCACCAGGTCGTTGGTATAGGCCAGCGGCCATGCTTCGTCGAAGTCGTTAATGCCCCATATCAGGCGGCCCTCGGCGTCGCGCCAGGTGCCGAAGTTCTCCACGTGAAGGTCGCCGACGGCCAGGGCTTTCGGCGCCGCAGCCAGGTCCGCGCAAACTTGCGGCCAGAGCTGCGCCCAGCGGTAAAAGGTCGCCCGGAGGAACAGGAACGCGCTCTCGCGCATGCGCTCGTGCTTGAGTCTCGAGATCCTTCTTGACGGGCGCGATCCGGCTGAAGAGCCAGGTTTCAAAGCGGCTCGTGGCGGTGCGAATCGTCATGAGCCCGCCGCCAGTTTGGGAGTGAGCAGCCACTGCAGCGTTCCCCGCGGCTCGCGCGCGGAGCTGTCGACGTCCAGCCGCAGCAGCGCGCCCTTCTTGAGGTCCATCGCCAGCCGCGGCGCCCCCAGAAGGTGGCCGGCGATCTCGCTGAGCAACGGCTCATGCCCGGCCAGCAGGATCGCCTTCTCGTTGCCGTGCTCGCGGATCTCCAGCCAGGCCGCTTCAGGCGGAGAGCCTGGAACCAGCGCGTTGCAGCGGACCAGGGTCCCACGGTAGCCCAAGGCTTCGGCCGCCAGCTCCGCGGTCTGAACGGCCCTTACGTAAGGGCTTGTCAGAATGAGGGAAGGGGCGGCGCCGGCGGCCCGCGCCCGGTCCAGAACCGGGCCCAGCTTCTTGCGCCCTTCGTCGGTCAGCGCCCGATCCTGGTCCCGCCGGCCGGGCCGGCGTTCTTCCGCGATGGCGTGTCTCAGGATGTAGATTTCCATGCGTGTTTCCGCCGCGGCCGTTTGGGCGGCGCTACGGGTTGCGCCCCGATGCGGCGGCTGTTGAACTCCAGCGCCCCTATGTGCTCCTGCAGTTCTTTGAAAATCGCGTCGGCCGGCCGGCTGGCGTCCACGACCGTGAAGTCGTAGCGCTTGGCCATCAGGTCCAGCGCCCGGATGATCCGCGACTGGTAGCGGACAAAGCCCTCGTGCATGTCGGCGCCGAAGCGCATGTCCATGCCGCTCTCCCAGTAATCGAACGCGCCCCGGCCCAGAACCACGCGCCGCACCAGGTCGTCGACGCCGGCCCGCAGGTAGTAGACGGCGTGCGGCACCAGCGCGAAACCGGCCACCTGCTCGATCCAGCGGCGGTCTTCGCCGCGCGCGACGGCGCGGGCCATGATCGAGAAAATGTAGCGGTCGATCAGCACCACGAAACCCGCGCGGAGAGCGGGAACGATCTCGTTCTCCAGGCGGTCGGCAAAATCCGTGGTGTAGAACAAGGTCATGGCGATAGGGCCCAGCGTGTTGCCGAGCATGGCCTCTTTTATGCCCTTGCCCGCCAGGGCGGACCGCGCCATGCCCGTGTCCAGCACGGCGTGGCCCTCCTGCTCGAGCCACTGGCGCAGCCGCGCTACCTGCGTGCTGCGGCCCACCGCGTCGGGTCCTTCGATGACGACGAGCTTGCCGTGCAACTCCGCCGGGTCTATGCCCGGCAGCGGCTCACTGTAAAACTGCAGGGGTTGTAGCGCCGGCACTGGCCTCTCCTTCCGCGACGCGCAGAACTTCAGCCCTCGGACGCTGGCCCAGCGTCTCGAGGACCATCTCGCGCATCTGCTGCTGCTGCTCTTCGATGGAAAGCGTGGCGTCGATGATGCGGAAGCCCATCGCCTCGGCCATGGACTCGTATTCGTCCAGAATGCGGCCCTGGAAGATGCGGAAGCTCTCGACGACGTCGCGGCTCAGGCCGAGGTCCATGCCGGCCTCGTAATACTTGATGGCGTCGCGGCCGCCCAGAATGCGCTGCACGGCCACGTCCAGGGGGACTCGGAAGTAGAAGCACAGATCGGGCCGCAGGGCGAAGCGGTAGAGATTGCGCACCCAGCGGCGGTTCACGCCGCGCGCCACGTCGCGTGCGAAAGCGGTGAAAGCGTAACGGTCCGCGCACACGATAGCCCCGGCCTTGACCAGCGGCAGGATGTAGCTCTCGGAGCGGTTGGCGAAGTCCGTGGCGTGGATCAGGCTGAACGAGGTGGGCGTGAACATCTCTTTCTTCTTGCCCCGCCGCGTGGTCTGGCGCACCAGCGGCGAGGAGTTCCACTCGCTGAACGCCACCGCGTAACCCTGCGATCGCAACCAGTGACTCAACAACGAAATCTGCGTGGACTTGCCGGAACCGTCGATTCCTTCCACCACGATCAGCCGCCCCGCGTAGCGATTCGGAAGGAAGAGAGCCATAGGAGGGCCTACCTTCACTTATCATATACGTTATATGCCCCGGTACGCCGCCATCGACATCGGGAGTAACTCCATCCGCATGGAGGCGGCCGAAGTCGTGCCCGGCAGTCCTACGCGCATTCTGGCCTCGGAGCGGGAAGTGACCCGCCTGGGGGAGAGCGTCTTCCGCACGGGCCGGATCAGCGAAGAGGCCATCGCGCTCAACTGCGCGGTGCTGGCGCGGATGGCGGCGGCCTACCGCGCTTTGGAGGTCATCGGGGTTCGCGCCGTGGCCACCAGCAGCGTGCGCGAGGCTCGCAACCAGGCCGAGTTCCTGGCGCGCGCTGCGGAGGCCATCGGCGGACCCGCCGAGGTTGTCACGGCGCGCGAGGAGGCGCGGCTCATCCACGCCGGAGTCGAGAGCCGCTGGCCGCATCCGCGCCAGCGCGTGTTGATCATCGACATCGGCGGCGGCAGCGTGGAGATCATCGGAAGCGAGAACGGCCGCCTCACCGATGCGGTCTCGAAGCCTCTCGGGGCCGTGCGCCTGCGCGAGATCTTCTTGGCCACGGACCCGCCCGCCCGGCGCGAGCTGCACCAGATGGAGGACTACATCCGCGAACGGCTGGCCGGCGTGGCCCGCCGTTTCGGAGGCGCGCGCTGGGACCGCTTCATCGCGACCTCCGGGACCGCCTCGACGCTGGCGGGAGCCATCAACGGCGCGCCGCGCTCGAAAAGAGACGAAGCGGACCGGCTGCGCGTGTCCACCGCGCAGTTGCGGAAGCTGTACCGTAAACTCAGCCCATTGGCCCTGCCGGATCGCCGCAAGGTCCGCGGCGTCGGTCCCCGGCGCGCCGAGATCGTCGTCCCGGGTGCGGCCGTGCTGCTGCGCATCCTCGAGGAGTTCCGCGCGCCGTCGGTCAACTATTCCGCCGCCGGCATCCGCGACGGTATCATCGCGGACCTGGCGGCGCGCGGCATCGGGCGCGAACTCGCGCAGCTTAACCGCGACCAGCGCAAGGAAGTCGAACGAATCTGCCTGCACTACGGCGTGCCGCTGAAGCACGCACGCCAGGTGGCGGCCCTGGCCTCGACGCTCTTCCACGAGATGCAGCCCCTGCACCAGCTTTCTCCAGGTTACGGGAAGCTGCTCGAGGCCGCCGCCTACCTCCACGACGCCGGCCACTATGTCAATGACGTGAGCCATCACAAGCACTCCTACTACCTGGTGGCGAACTCGGACATCTCCGGCTTCACGCGGGCGGAACTGGAGTTGGTCGCCAACCTGTGCCGCTACCACCGCAAGGCCAGTCCGTCGCCCGACCATGTCAATCTGCGGGCGCTCGGCCCGGAGGAACGCCAGGCGCTGCTTCTGTTGATCCCCTTACTGCGGATCGCGGACAGCCTGGACCGCAGCGGCGAGCAGCGAATCCAGGCTGTCGACTGCCAGATCCGCAACGGGCAGGCCCTGATCCAGCTTCGCGCGTCCGTGGACGTCGAGCTCGAACAGTGGGCGGCGGAGCGCACCAGCGAGCTGTTCCGCCAGGTTTACGGCCGCCCGCTGGCGGTGGCCAGATCGGCAGGCTGACTCGGGACGGACAGACGCGGCGCCTGCCCCAAGGTTGCGGTCTCCTGCGTCCCGGCAAACCGCGAACCGGTTGCGCCGGCTGGCCGGCGAGGTGCGGCGCGCAGCGGGCGCTCCGACCGCCTCACGCCGCCGGCTGCTAGCCTGATCTCATGGCTGACTCTGCGGAAGGCATCCTCGATTCGGGCGACGGATCGATCTATGACGTTCACGCCAGGGCGCCGGGTCCCCAGGGCTCCCTGCCGTTCACCCCCGAAATGCTCCGCGAACGGCCTTCGGGGGAACTGTTCGCCTGGTCTCACAACGTCGGAATGGGCTGGAAGCCGGAGGACCTGGGCGGGAAGGAGATCCTTCTGCTCAGCACCCACGGAGGGATCCGGGACGCCGAGGGCAAGCCGGTCGCGCTCGGCTACCACACCGGCCACTGGGAGGTCGGGCTCCTGATGCAGGCCGCGGCGCAGGAACTGAAGGCTCTGGGCGCGATCCCGTTCGCCGGCTACTGCACCAACCCCTGCGACGGGCGCACGCAAGGCACTCCCGGAATGTTCGACAGCCTGCCTTACCGGAACGACGCAGCCATCGTCTTCCGGCGCCTGATCCGATCGCTGCCAACGCGCCGCGGCGTCATCGGGTTTGCGACCTGTGACAAAGGACTTCCCGGCCATGATGATGGCGCTGGCCGGGTCGGGCGAACTGCCGGGCGTGCTGGTCCCCGGAGGCGTAGCGCTGCTGCCCGAGGAAGGCGAGGACACCGCCAAGGTCCAGACCATCGGCGCGCGCTTCGCGCACGGCGCGATCACGCTCGAAGAGGCCGCCCAGGCGGGCTGCCGCACCTGCGCATCGCCGGGCGGAGGCTGCCACTTCCTGGGCACCGCCGCGACCTCCCAGGTGGTCGGAGAGGCCCTGGGGATGTCTCTGCCGCATTCGGCGCTGGCGCCTTCGGGACACCCCATCTGGCTCGACATGGCCCGCCGCTCGGCGCGCGCCGCTCTGAACCTGGAACGGCGCGGCCTCACGCATGCGCCGGCTTCTCACGGAGGCTTCGATCCACAACGCGATGGTCACGCACGCGGCTTTCGGCGGTTCCACGAACCTGATCCTCCACGTTCCCGCGATCGCGCACGCCGCCGGCCTCCGTAAGCCCACGGTGGACGACTGGACGGCGATCAATCGCCAGGTCCCCCGCCTCGTGGATGCCCTGCCTAACGGACCGCGCAACTTCCCCACGGTCATAGTGTTTCTCGCGGGCGGCGTGCCGGAAGTGATGCTGCACCTGCGCCGCATGGGACTGCTCTCGCTCGACGCGCTCACGGCGGCCGGGGCAACGCTCGGCGAGACGCTCGACTGGTGGGAGGGCTCGGAACGGCGCGCGCGGTTGCGCCGCCTGCTCAAGGAGCGCGAAGGCATCGACCCGGATGACGTGGTCATGGACCCCGCCACCGCCGCCCGGCGCGGCCTGACCTCGACCGTCACTTTCCCCAAGGGCAACCTGGCGCCCCACGGCGCTGTGATCAAGAGCACCGCCATCGATCCTTCCGTGGTGGACGCGGACGGCGTCTACCGCAAGCTGGGGCCGGCCCGAGTCTTCACCACGGAGCCGGCGGCCATGGAAGCGATCAAGAACGGCGCCGTGCGCGCCGGCGACGTCATGGTGCTGGCCGGCCGCGGTCCGGCGGGCGCGGGAATGGAGGAGATCTATCAGATGACCTCCGCGCTCAAGCACCTCGACTTCGGAAAGCACGTCGCCGTGATCACCGACGCGCGTTTCAGCGGGGTCTCGACCGGCGCCTGCATCGGCCATGTGTCTCCGGAGGCGCTGGCCGGCGGGCCGTTGGGCAGAGTCCAGGACGGCGATCTCATCGAGATCGTCATCGACCGCAACCGCCTGGAGGGCTCCGTCAACCTGGTCGGCGCGGGCGGCGTCGCGTTCGGCGCCGAGGAAGGCGCGCGCGAGCTTCCTGGCCGGGCCCCCGCTCCCGGCCTCCGCCCCGATCCCGCCCTTCCTTCGGATACGCGCCTCTGGGCGGCGCTGCAGAACGTTAGCGGAGGCGCCTGGGGCGGTTGCGTATTCGATACCGAGGAGATCCTGCGCGTGCTCGCGGCCGGCCAGCGCGCGTTGCAACGCTAGTGTGGTGCGGCGCAAGTTTCGTCGGGTATCGGAACGAGCCGCAAACCGGGGACTGGCTCGAATTCCGCCGCTTTTACGAGATTCGTGCCTGTCCCAAGGTTTGCCCCGTGGGCAATCGCACCGCGCACGATTTGCGCCGCACTACGCCCTCGCTAATCGAGTGACTGATCCAGGTACGCCAGATAGGCCGCGAGCAACTTGTAGCTTTCGTAGTACTGGTCCATGTGGATTGCGGTCGAGTTGTCCTCGTGAGAACCGGGAATCCGCACGCCCAAGCCGGACAGGGAGTGGACACTGAGCACCGGGATCTTCGCTTCGTGGAAGGTCTTTCCGTCGCTTTCCGCGACCTGGTTGTTGTCGGAGCCCCCAATGCCGAAGCCCAGCGACTTGGCGATAGAGGCCATCTTCTGCGACAGCCCTTTGTCGGAATGGTCCATCTGGACTTTGGTCTGCGCCACGCCCAGCGCCTCCACGTCGATCATGGCCTTCGTCTGGCCCTTCTCCGGCCCGAGGTTCTTCACGTAGAAGATCGAGCCGCGCCGCCCCTTCTCCCTATCGGCGAACCCGACGAACACGAACTTGTGCTTGCGCGGCGCCTGGCGCAACGCTTCGAACAGGCTGGGCAACAAGGAGGCGCCGGACCAGTTTTCCACCACGCCCCGCCCGGCTTCGGCGAAGTCGATGTGGGCGCCAACGACGATGGTGGACGAGGTAGCGCCCGGGACGGCACAAACGACGTTCGGCTGTCGCGCGCCCTCGACCGCCTGATCGGCCAGCATCGCGCCGGAGCATCCCGCTTCGCCGAACATCTTGCCGAGTGCCGCGGCGCGCTCGCCGTTGGTTGCGGGGTTGCGTTCCAGGCGGGCTTTCACGACATCGACGCCGACCGGCTCGAATTGAATCTTGACGCCTTGCGCCAGGAGCGGGCAGGCGACGGCAACACTGAGAAGGTACCTTAAGAACATCATTCTACTTTACATGGGCGCGCAGCCGAGGAGCAAACTTGCGCGATAATGGGCCATGCGCGAGTCTTCACAACAGGTCATTTCCGATTTCTTGGCGCAGAAACGCATCGCCGTGGTTGGCGCCAGCCGCAGCCCGAAGGACTTCAACGCGTCCATGTTCCGGACGCTGCGCGAGCGCGGCTATGACGCCGTGCCGGTCAACCCCAACGCCACCGAGATCGATGGCGTGCGCTGCTACGCGCGCCTTCAGGATGTTCAGCCGCCGGTTCAGGGTGCGCTCGTGATGACCAAGCCCGAGGTCGCCGAGAAGGTGGTCGAGGACTGCCGCGAAGCGGGCATCGCCCGAGTCTGGTTGTACGGCACGTCCGGAAGCTCCAACAGCCCGCGCGCGGTCGAGTTCTGCCACGCCAACGGCATCGCCGTGGTTCCCGGCTTCTGCCCCCACATGTTCCTGGCCGGAACTTCCTGGGGCCATCGCTTCCACGGCGCGCTGCTGAAGCTTGTGGGCAAATACCCGGCCTAGGCTCTCCGCATCCCGCCCAACACGCGCGCGGGCAGCGTCACGATCGCCCACACCAGGCGCAGCACGCCATCCACTGCGATCCCCAGAATCCGGAACGGCAGCAGCAGCAGCCACACGACGGGATAGAGCACCAGCGCCACCAGCGCCAGCGGCCAGCAGAAGAACAGCAGGATCAGCCACAGCAAGAATGTGAGCATGGAACGCTCCCCCTGGGATTACGCAGGCCGCGGGTGAATCGTTCCCCTACTTCTGCGCCACCCGTTCCAGAAGCTCTGCCAGGAACGCCGCCAGGCCTTCCCCCGCCTGCTCGCGCTGGGAGATCACGGGCTCGATGCCGCGCCGCCGCAGCACCCGCTCCTGGACCGGGTTGGCAGCCGCCAGAAAGATGTACGAGCGGGGGCGCAGCAGATCGAGTTTGGAATTCTCCCATAGCCGCTGGAGCTTATAGAAGAGGTAGCGGATGTTGATGTCCGACAGGCTGTACCCCACGAACAGAACCGGCCGGCCCAGCACATCCGACTGCAGCTTGATGTCGAGCGCGGTCTCGAAATCCAGCCGCTCGAAGAAGCTCGACTCGGTCAGGACGATCGACTCGTCGTCGTCGAAATCGCCGTGGAACTTCACGATCTGGGTCACGCCCTCGCGCGCCTTCAGCACATCGCCGACGTTGGTGATCTTGGTGTATTCCCTGCCGTAGGCCTCAAATGCCTTCTCCAGCCAGCGGTCGTAGTTGGTGGTGTAGATGATGGGGAACGACAGCTCGACGATGAGGCGGTGGATCTCGGAGTTCCGGACGTCGACGTCGTGCGGGTGCCAGCTCACGTCCATCCAACTCCGCAAAGGGCCGAGGGTGCCCTTGTTGAGCTGATAGAACTCGGCCAGCGTGCGGTAGTCGGCCAGCGAGCGGAAGACCTGCGGGTCGTAGTCCAACTGCCGGGCGATCTGGTTGACGATCTCGGCCGTCGTCGGCACGCCCACGTTTTTCGACACCCCGGCGCCGACAAACAGGATGGCGCCCCTACGCCGGATCGCCTCGACAAGGTCCTCGTACATGGCGGGGCCCCTAAGGCTCGATCCTCGTTCCCAGCACGACCAGGAACTTCGCCAGCCAGGCCGGGTGCGCGGGCCAGGCGGGAGCGGTGACCAGGTTGCCGTCCACGTGCGCCCCGTCCATCGGCAGATCGACATAGTGGCCGCCTGCGGCGGTCAGCTCCGGGCCCACCGCCGGGTAGGCGCTCACCGACCGGCCTGCAAGCACGCCGCGCCGCTGCAAGCGACTTGCGCGCCGTGGCAGATGGTGGCGATCGGCTTCGCCGCCCCGGCGAAGTGCCGCACGATGGCGAGCACGTCCGGGTCGAGCCGGATATATTCCGGCGCGCGGCCGCCCGGAATAACGAGCCCGTCGTACTCTTCGGGCCGGACCTCGCCGAAGGTCGCATTCAGCGCGAAGTTGTGGCCGCGCTTCTCGCTGTAAGTCTGGTCGCCCTCGAAATCGTGAATGGCGGTGCGAACGGTTTGCCCGGCCTTCTTGCCGGGACACACGGCGTCCACCCTGTGCCCCGCCATCTGCAGCGCCTGAAACGGCACCATCACTTCGTAGTCCTCGACGTAGTCGCCGACCAGCATCAGTATCCGCTTTGCGGGCATCGGGCCTCCACAGACATTCTATGCCGCGGGGAGCCGCTCGGGGCCCGCGTCCGGCACCGGCGCGAAATTCACCCTCGCGCAATGAACTCGTCACGTGCCCGCAACAACCACGAGACTCCGAGAGGCTACACTGTCATGCAGGCGCGGTTTTACCCCGCATTTTCCGTGCTGTATACCCATAAAGTTGGGTGGAGCAGTTACGCTCGGATCCAGACATCCTTCGGAAAGAATAATGAAGACGAACACTTCTCCCGGCTCCGACACGGACGGCAACACTCTTGTGTCCTTCGCCCCCAGAATGCCGGCCCCGGCGGCCAGCCGCGTCGCGGGTCATCATGGCGGTCACGGGACGTACCGGACGGAGCCCGAACTGCGGCACAGGGTCGATAGAGCCAAGCACGACTACCAAGCGAGGCTGCTGCTGGTCGAGAATCTCTTGCAGAGCGCCGACTTGGGGTTCAACCGGCACCGCTCGCGGGCCCTGGAGCGGGCGATGGGCGAGCTGGTGCAAGCGAATACGCGACATATTCGCGCTCTGGCGGCCTTGGGCGACTTTCTGATCGACGGAACCCACACGTAATTGCGGCGGAGCCCGCCCACTTCAGCCCTCCGAACTTCGCCCGCCCGGAATGCGTAAGGATATAGAGATGCCCGGCGAAACCTTCTTCAGCCTGCGCCAAATCACAAAACGCTACGGGACCCAGACCGCCGTGGACGAACTGAGCCTCGAGGTCGAGCGGGGAGAGATCTTCGGCCTGCTCGGACCCAATGGCGCCGGCAAGACGACGCTCATCCACTGCGCCATCGGACTGATCGAGCCGGATGACGGCGAGGTGCATGTCACCGGAGGAAACCCGCGCGAGCCGCAGGTGCGCGCGCGCATGGGCATCGCCCCGCAGGTCCTGTCCCTGTACGAGTTGCTCACGGCCGAAGAGAACCTCTCTTTCTTCGGCAAGCTGTATGGACTCCAGGGACGCCGCTTGAGCGAGCGCGTCACTTCGGCCCTCGAGTTCGTCGGACTTGAAGGCCGCCGGCGGGACGCGGTCAAAACCTACTCGGGTGGAATGAAGCGCCGGCTCAACCTCGCGGCGGCGCTGCTGCACGATCCCCAGATCCTCCTGCTCGACGAGCCGACCGTGGGTGTCGACCCCCAGTCAAGGAACTCGATCTTCGACAACATCCTGGCCCTGAAGCGCGAGGGCCGCACCATCATCTACACGACCCACTACATGGAGGAGGCCGAGCGGCTTTGCGACCGCGTGGGCATTATGGACCACGGCCGCCTGCTGGCGCTCGACACGGTGCAGGGCCTGCTTCGATCCCAGGGAGGACTACCCCGGCTGGTCGTGCAAACGGACGGCAAGGAAATCGACGTGCTCACGCCGGACCCCCTGTGCGAGTTGAACCGGCTGGCCGCCACCGCCCCTATCGACCGGTTCCGCCTCGATCAGCCGACGCTCGAGCAGGTGTTTCTGAATCTCACGGGAAGAACATTGAGGGACTAGTCCGATGTCCGCCATACTCGCTCTGGCCGTCAAAGATCTCCGCCTCCTGGTCCGGGTGAAGTCCGGGCTGTTCTTCGCCTTCGCCTGGCCGCTGATCATCGCCATCCTGTTCGGGGCCGTGTTCTCCGGGCCCTCGGACGGAGGATCCCGCCGCCTGGCCGTGGCGCTGGCGGATGAGGACCAAAGCGCGGGGAGCAAGGAATTCGCCGTGCTCGTCGCCAACAGCGCCGAGTTCAACGTGCGGCCCGCGGCGCGCGCCGAAGCCATCGGCATGGTGCGCAAGCGGCAGGAGGCCGCGGCGCTGATCCTCAGCAAAGGGTTCGGCGAGGCCAGCCAGCAGATGTTCCACGGAACTCCGCCCAAGGTGGAAGTGTGGATCGATCCCAGCCGTCAGGCCGAAGGCGCCATGATCCAGGGGCTGCTCTTCCAGATCACCATGGGAGGGTTCCAGAAGAAGATGGCGGATACGGGCGCCATGCGCGCCGGGCTGCGCAAGTCCATCGAGGATGTCGAGCGCTCGAACGCGCCACCCGACCAGCGCGCCTCGACGGCCCGCTTTCTGCGCAGCCTCGACAGCACGCTGGGCGACATGCCCGCCGCCTCTTCCGCGGCCGGCGGACAAGGCGCTCAGTGGGAGCCGCTCAGCATCGAGCAGCACGAAGTAGCGATCCAGAGAGAGGGCCCCCGCAATGCCTTCGAAATCACCTTTCCCCAGGGCATGCTGTGGGGCGTCCTGGGCTGCGCCATGGCGTTCGCCATCGGCTTCGTCAGCGAGCGGACGCACGGCACCCTGTTCCGGCTACAAATGGCGCCCATCGGGCGCGTGCAATTGCTGGCGGGCAAAGCGCTGGCCTGCGCCGTGGCCTGCCTGACGATCGAGGCGGCGCTGCTGACGATCGGCCGTCTCGGTTTCCACGTGGTCCCGCATAGCTGGCCTCTGCTCGCTTTGGCAGGCGTCTCCACCGTGGCGGCATTCGTCGGCGTCATGATGCTGGTGGCCGGGCTCGCCAAGACCGAACAGGCCGCCGGCGGCGTGGGCTGGGCCATGATGATGCCGCTCGCGCTGTTCGGCGGCGGAATGGTCCCCTTGGCTTTCATGCCTCCCTGGATGGCGCGGGTTGGCGTGATCAGCCCCGTGCGCTGGGGCATTCTGGTTTTCGAAGGCGCGCTGTGGCGCGGTTTCTCGTTCCAGGAGATGCTGCTTCCGTGCGCCATCCTGCTGGCGACCGGCGCGATCTGCTTCGCGATCGGCACCCGCACTCTGCGGCTCACGTAGGAGCGCGTTGCGCACGCTGAAGCGTGCGCCACAAAGCAGGCGTTATACTTGAGAGCGGTTTGCCCCTATGGAACTCCTAGCCGCCGATCAGATCCGCACCGCCGTCGAGGAAGAGCTCAAGGCGACTCCTGCCATCGACATTCATACCCACCTGTACATGCCCTCCCTGGGCGCCATCGGCTCGTGGGGTATTGACGACCTGGTGACCTACCACTACCTGGAGGCGGAGTTCTTTCGCTCCTCGCCCATGAAGCCCGCCGAGTACTGGGGCCTGGCGAAGCGCGAGCGGGCGGACGCGATCTGGCGCGCGCTGTTTGTCGAGAACGCGCCCGTATCGGAAGCCACGCGCGGCGTCGTGGCGGTGCTCCAGGCGTTCGGCCTCGCGACCGGCAATGCCGATTTGACGGAAGCGCGGGAGTTCTTCGCCGCCCAGGACTATCCCTCGCACATCCGCCGCGTGCTCGAAATCGCAGGCGTCAGCGAGGTCGTCATGACCAACGACCCGCTCGATCCCGACGAGGCCCCGTTGTGGGAGGCGGGCGCGGAGCGCCATCCGCAGATGCACCCCGTGCTGCGTCTGGACCGCATCCTGAACAAGTGGGCCGAGCATGAGCAGGTGCTCCTGGCCAAGGGCTACCGGGTGGACGGCGAAGCGCCGGAGATGCTCGCGGAGGTCCGCCGGTTCCTGGCCGCGTGGTGCGAGATCATGCGTCCCGTCTACATGGCGGTCTCGCTGCCCGACACCTTCCAGTACCCCGAGGACAGCGTCCGCAGCCGATTGCTGGCGGAAGCCGTTCTGCCGCTCTGCCGCGAACGCGATCTGCCCATGGCTCTGATGATCGGCGTGCGGTACCAGGTGAACCCGGCGCTGCGGACGGCGGGGGACGGGGTCGGAAAGGCGGACCTGCAATCGCTTGAGCGTCTGTGCGCGAACTTCCCCGGCAACCGATTCCTGGTCAGCGTGCTCAGCCGCGAGAACCAGCACGAGTTCTGCGTCTATGGCCGCAAGTTCAGCAACCTGATGCCGTTCGGATGCTGGTGGTTCCTCAACAATCCCTCCATCGTCGAAGAGATGACGCGCGAGCGCCTGGAAATGCTGGGGACGACGTTCATCCCGCAGCACTCCGACGCGCGTATCCTCGAGCAGGTCATCTACAAGTGGCGGAACACGCGGCGAACGCTGGCGCCAATCCTCGCGAATTCTTTCCAGTTGCTGGCCGAGGACGGCCGCGCCGTCACGCGCGCCGAGATCCGCCGCGACGTCCGGCGCCTGCTGCGGTCGAACTTCCAGAACTGGGCGCGGCTACCGCTGGACGGGGAGTGAGCGGCTGGCCGGACGCGCGTCACGCCGGCGCGTGCGGCGCAGGCCCCAGAAGCGGCAGCACGGCTTCCGGCGTGAGGGAAGGCACAGGGGAACCGCGAAACCCCTTCGGGTCCCGGGTCACGATGCACTCACAGCCCGCCGCTCGAGCCGCGGCTGCGGCCACCGCATCCTCGAAGTCGGAAGCAGGTAGCTGGAGCGCCTCTTGAACGACCGCGTGATCGACGGCAGCCACTCGAAAGACGTTCAGGACCGCCGAGAGTATCCCCCTGGCCTTGACGTTACCCAACTCCTTCCGGAGCAGGTAGTGGATCGTCGTCACGGCGTGAGCGGCCAGCATCCCCTCCAAGGCGCCTCTCTCGACGGCTGCCCAGGCCGCCGCGCTGGCCTCGACATAGGGTCGCCGGTCCAGCAGAACGTCCAGGACCACGTTGGTGTCGAAAAGGACCCTTTTCATCGATACTTCGCCGCCACATGCTTCCGGTATTCGCCGACGTCTGCGCTCTTGAGAACTCCCCGTACGGATCGCAGAATGGGGGCGTCTCCGGCCGGGGGAGAGCCCGGGTCGGCGACCGCGGCGAGATAGGCCTCGACCATCTTGGATACGGAGACCCCGCGGCGTTTCGCGTATTGCTTGGCGCGCGAAACCACGCGATCGTTCACGCTGAGGGTAAGCTTCGCCATGTACGTATGATATCAGAACGTCAGTACGTATGAGATGGATGCGGCGCCTGTTCGCAGAGCCGGAAGGGAGCTACGCGAGGAGTGTGGTTCCTGCGTGAACGGCAGCCAGCGCTCGGTCCATAGTGGCTACCGAAGCGCCGTGTTTTCGCGCCAATCGCACAAGGTAAGCGTCAGTGACCTGCCTATGCCCGGCGATTCCCGTGCTTGGCATATCGAGATAAGAAACATCGTCCGGCCAGAATTCGTGCCGCGGGAGGGAGGAAATGGATTCGAGCAGGAGCTTTGCGGATTCCGCCGTCGCCTCCACGCCGGCGCGCAGGTGGAAACGGAACAGCGCGCCTTGCGTGATGGGGCATGTCGCAAACCGGTGCCCCTTGACGAACCAGGCCGCCGCGCGCGCGTTGAGGCTGTGTTCGGGCGTCGCCAGTGCGATCAGGACATTGGAGTCGAGCAGGTAGACCTTACGCTTCGTCATCGAGAGCCTTGACGTCTTCGGTGGTCACGGGCCGGGCGCAACGGAAAGTGGGGAAACCGTAATCGCTCATCTTTATGGAGGCGTCTCTCGCCCCTTTCGACGATTGCAGAATGAGGTCGCCAACCACTCGTCCGAGGCTGCGGTTCCGATCCCGAGCGATGGCCTTGGCGAGGTAGTAGGCCTCATCGGAAATGTCGAGGGTGGTTCGCACAACAACATCGTAGCACAAGCGCACAAGGCTCCTGCGGGGCGCCGAGCATCCTCGTTTCGGCTCGCCGTCGTGGACACCTTTCGAACTTCGGCCAGCTCGGCCACCCCAGTTGTCAGTCTCGAACTTGTGGGGTTGGTCGAGGGCGGCCATCGGAACCTAACGTCGAGTCCCCGCCCCCCCCGCCCGGTGGTGTCGGGCCGTCCCAATCCCGCAACGGCTGCCGCCCGCGCGAGCCGCCCTTCATTCTTTCGGTGGTGTCCCGTCCCGGCCACTCCTTGCCGGCCATTCTCCGCGAAGGCACTCTTCAGCCAGACGACGAATGGCCGCGCGGAACTCATCGTCTACTCGCAGGTGTCCGTCCGGCACGACTGGCGGCTTGTACGCGGCCCGCGCTTGAGTTCCTCCTAGTGCACTGCCTTCCCTGTCTCGACATTGTCGGGCAGAGGAGCTAGGCTCGGAATTGGAGGGAGCGTCATGCCGGGACGTGCCACACGAACCGAAAAGCTCGATCTGCGGCTTACGCGAGATGCGAAACGAGCGTTGCAGGCTGCCGCGAGCGTTTCCCGCCGCTCCGTCAGTCAATTCGTCCTGGAGAGCGCTTTGTCGCGCGCCGATGAGGCCCTCTCAGACCGGCGGACCTTCGGTCTGAATGCCACGCAGTGGAAAGCATTCCTGGCCGCGCTCGACGCGCCGCCCCGCCGGCTGCCCCGCCTGGAGGCTCTTCTGAGGAAGCCCGGATTCTTCGAGGCCGGGCCAAACCGGTGAGCGGCGCCCGTCTCGTCGCAAAGCTGCGTCCCGATCACCCGATTGAAGGCTTCGACTGCGGCCGCGAAGATTTGAACCGGTATCTTCTGCGTTACGCGTGGGCGAATCAGCAGGCAGGCGCCGCCCAGACATACGTCGGTCTCGCTGACGATACCGTGGTTGGATACTACACCCTCGCTGTGGGCCACGTAACGCGAGAGGAAGCACCCGAGCGTTTGAGCAAGGGGCCGGCACGCCACCCGGTGCCGATCATGCTGCTCGCGCGATTGGGCGTCGATCGCCGCTGGCAGGGCCAGGGCGTCGGAAAGGCGCTTCTGAAGGACGCGATGGAGCGCACGTTGCAGGCCGCCGACATCGCCGGCATCCGCGCATTTGCGGTCCACGCCAAAGATGGGCAGGCCAGGACCTTCTACGAGAAGTTCGATTTCATTCCGTCAGCCACCGACCCCATGCACCTGTTCGTGCTGTTGAAGGACGTGCGGCGGATGGTCTCCGGGCGATAAGCTCCCAGGCTCAGCCTGCACGGCCCCGCCTACCGCTCGGCAGCAGGGCGTGAAGGCTCCTCGTTCGTTTCGTCGGGCCAGTTCTCGGGATGCGGCGGGGGCTTGAACTCGTCCGTACTGAAGATGCGAAGCGGCTCGCCGGGGCCCGCCACCTTGAGCACCAGGGCTACCTGGAACCTGGGCCCCTGGAAATACGACACCCGAATCCGGTGGATGCCGCTCGCCAGGCGGATGCTGCCAGTCCTCTCCTCGGGCTCATGCTGCCCGTCGTTATCGGCGATCAGTTGGTCGTCAAGATAGACCCGGGCGCCGTCGTCGGAAGTCAGCACGAAAGCGTACAGGCCGGGCTTGTCGATCCAAAACCTGCCCGTGTAGTCGATCGCGAACCACTCGAAGCGATCGGTCACGCCGGGGAAGCCGTCCTGGAAGTTCTGCGGCGGAATGTTTAGCGACGAGGTGTAGATCGATCCCACCGGTTTCAACTTGCCAAAGTCGGGGAGCCGGCGCGTGCCCTTCGGTATGTGGTAGATGAAACCTCGCAGGCCGCCCGGCATTACGACGGTAGTCCCGAACTTCGGCACGGCCTGCAGGGCCAGCGCAAGCAGGCAGACCAACGCGGATGGCGGCATGTGGGGCTATCGCGGCCCCTTGTCTTCCAGCATGAGGCGCAGGCGTTCCAGTTCACCCTGGAGCTTGCGCTCGCGGGCGGCCAGCAGGACCACGAAGGCGAGCAGCACCAGCCACGCGGTCAACAGGCCGTAGAAGAGGAACACGAAGTTGTTGTGGTACTGTTCGGGCGTGAACCCGGCGGTCTGAATCAGCATTGCGAACATAGGCACCATCCCTTCAAAAGGCATGCACCTCGCGGCGGAGGGCGTCGATTTCGCGGCCGGCCTGTTCCTGCCGCATGCGGATGAGCAGCAGCACCACCGCCAGCAGCAGCAGCGGAATCCAGTTCAGGAAAAGCATGTACCAATACCCGGGGCTCATGAAGCCGCCGCCGTAGACAACCGGCTGCGGATGCTGGGTGCGCCACCACTTGATGGAGAAAAAAATGATGGGCACGTCGGCGAAGGCCAGAATCGAGACCACGGCGGACATGCGGGCGCGTTCGGTGGGCTCCTCAATCGCGCGGCGCAGCATGACGTAGCCGGCGTAAATGATCCAGCCCACCAGCATGGAGGTCAGCCGGGCGTCCCACGTCCACCAGATACCCCAGATGATGCGGCCCCAGATCATCCCCGTGAGCAGGTTGGCCGCGCCGAAGGCCAGGCCCACCTCGGTGGCGGCGGCGGCGAAGGAATCGTACTTGAAGTTCTTCGCCACCAGGAACAGGATGCTGGATATCATGGCCGCGAAGAAGCACAAGAAGGCCGTCCAGGCCACCGGCACGTGGAAGAAGATGATGCGGAAGATGGGGCCCTGCGAGACCTCATCCGGCAGCACCAGCAGAATGATGGCCAGGTTCCCCGCCAGCAGCAGAGCCGCGAGCCAGGAAAACGCCATGATCGTCTTGTCCCGCATAGCAGTCACCTCACCATAACGGATTCGATCAGCGCCAGCGCGAGGGCGCTGAAAATGACGTCGAACACGACCAGCAGCCGCACCCATTGCGCGAGTTCGGCCGTATAGGGCTCTCCCATCACCAGCGGCGCCGTCAACTGGATGGCGGCCAGCAGGCACGGGATCAGGATGGGGTACACGAGCATGGGCAGCATCAGCTCGCGCAGGCGCAGGTTCACGGTCAGAGCGCTGAAGACCGTGCCCACCACGGTCAATCCCCAGGTACCCAAGGCGATGACGCCGGCGAGCGGCCAAAACTGCCGGGTCCAGGGCACGTTGTATAGCACGCCGAAGACCGGCAGGCAGACGAACTCCACCGCGGCGAGCAGCACGAAGTTGGCCAGCGCCTTGCCCAGGAACAGCGCTGCGCCGGACATGGGCGCGGCGATCAGCGCGTCCAGACAGTCGTTGGCCAGCTCGCGCGCGAAGCTGCGGTTGAGGATGAGCGCGCCGGCGAAGGCGAAGACCAGCCACAGCAGACCGCCCGAGATCTGGCGTGTCTCGTCCTGGGTCGGTTCGAACGCAATGCTGAACAGCAGCAGGATGACGAGCGCGAAGGCGAAGGACGCGTTGAGCGCTTCCTTGGTGCGCAGTTCGGAGCGCAGGTCCTTCCAGGCCACTGTGAGGGCCTGGCGGGCGAAGCTCAGGCGCGGCGGCTTCATGCCGGTGCGGATTGGGGCTCGCCGTACTGCCGGTACAGCCATCCCGTATCCTCCAGCATTTCTCCGCTGCGCTCGCCGGTGAAGGCCAGCCGCCCGCGCACGAGCAGCGCCACGTGGGTGGCCAGTTCGAGCGCCTCGCGCAGTTGGTGGGTAGACAGCACGACGGTGCGGCCGTCGGCGATCGCGTCGCGCAGCAGCGACTGGAGCAGCGCGATGGCGCGGTCGTCCAGGGCCGTAAAAGGCTCGTCCAGCAGCAGCACCGAGGGCGAGTGCAGAAACGCCCGGGCGACGGCCAGGCGCTGGCGCATCCCGCGCGAGAACTCGCGCACCAGGCCGTCCCGGACCTTCTCGAGGCCGGTGCGTTCCAGCCATTCCGAAGCCGCGCCGTCCGGGTCCTCGAGGCCGTAGAGGCGCGCGAACAGGCGCAGGTTCTCCAGGGCGGAGAGCTCCTCGTAAAGCGAGATGCCGTGGCCGAGAATGCCGATTGCGTGGCGCGTGGAGCGGTCGCGCGCGTCGGCGCCGCAGATCCGGATGCTGCCACGGCCGGGACGCGAAAGGCCGGCCAGCATGCGCAGCAGCGTGGTCTTGCCCGCGCCGTTGCGGCCGAGCAGCGCCATCGAGGCACCGGGTTCGACGTCGAAGTTGATGTCGCGCAACGCCGGGAAGTCGCCGTAGAACTTCCAGACCCCCGCGATCTCGAGGGGCTTCATGAGCCGCTCTTGCCCTTGGCGGCCGCTGCCTGGCCCTTGCGGTACAGCAGCACGAAACCGAGCGCGAGCGCGGCGAGCGCGAGCCCGAGAATCGCCAGGCGGCGGTCCCCGAAGCCCGGCGGCAATATGGCGCGCAGGGTGGCGCCGGAATCTCCCGAGTCGTCCGCCGGCGCGGCCGCACCCGCGCCCCCGCCTTCGCCTCCGGCTGCGCGCAGAGAGCCGGTGCCCTGCACCTTCACCTCGAACGCAGGGGCCGACGTCTCGTAGAGGTTGGCCTGCGTCTGGGGCTCCGCGCCCAGCGCGTTCAGGCCGTCGCCCTGGAGTGTGACACCCGAAGGAACGACGAGGCGCGTCGGCGGCCCCTGGTAGTAGATCTTGCTCGCGAACGTGGCCGGGTCGGAGGCCGGCAGGGTGTAGTTGATATCGATCCGCGTCTCGCCCGGCTTGATGGGGAACGACACGGCGTAGGCGCCCTTCTCCTTGGCGCTGCTGGGCGCCTGCTCCAGCGGCATCCCGCGCGGCTCGGTCCCGTTCACTTTGAGGCTGTCTTTGGTGGCCGCCGGCGGAACGAAGAAGCGCAGCGTGCCATTGGGGTCGTCGTAGGTCACCTTTCCGGCATTGTTGAAGAAATAGGTCTCGGTGACGTTGAGCTGCTGGCCCGAAGGCTCGAGGAAAAGGATGTGCTGTGAGATCGGAGCCGCGGCGGGGTCCTTGGTGGTATCGAAGACGCTCAACTCCAGGCCGGTGGAGGGCCGGCCCGGCGGCACCATGGTGTTGTAAGTGATGCCCGCGTGCTGCACCTCGATCAGGTGCGGTCCCGGTTCGAGCGTCTTGTTGATGGAGAAGTGCCCGTTGCCGTCGGATTTCGCGCTGTCGAGCAGCTCGGGACCGTTCTGCGTGAGATTGAAGACGCTGATCTCGGCGCCGGCTTCGGGGCGGCCCGTGGTCTGGTTGACGACGGTGCCATCGACGGCGGCCCACAGCGGCGCGGCTGCGAGTAAGAAAAGCACCGTGGCGCACGCACTCCTGGCGACGCCTGGCTTGCGTGCGAGAGCGAGTCGAGACGAGTAGCCAGGCATGACGCCGCTCATTTCACGGCCTCCACAGGGATCGGTTTGCCGCACTCGCCGCAAAACTTCATGGGATTGGGGAAGCGGGCGCCGCAGTGGGGGCAGACCGTTCCTTCGGGCGCGGGCTTCGGTGCGGGGGCGGCAGCGGGCGGGCGGGCGGGGAGACCCACTGCCGGCGCGGACCCCTGTCCCACCAACTGTACCTTGTCGATCTCTGCCAGGACGGCGGCCAGCTCGCGCTGGAGGTCCTGCTTGGTCCGGGCGTAGTCGAGATCGGAGAGCTTGCCCACACGGTACTCGAACTGCAAATCGCGCAGGTTTTCGTAGATGGTCGCCTTGCGCTCCTCCAGGTGCTTGACCGGTGAGACGGGCTCGGGTTCGGGCAGGTCCTTGGGGCGCACGGCCAGCGTGAACAACAGCACGCCGATGGCGAGGACGGCGGCGGCAAAGAGCATCATCAGTCCAGTTTTTCCAGGTCTTTATCGATTTGCGCCTGATAGCCGGCGAACGCGGCGTCATCGAGCTGCGGGCCCGCGGCCACGGCCACGGGTTTCCGGAAACGCTTGATGACAATCCACACGAACGCCAGGCCCAGCGCGATGCCGATGAACGGCACCACATAGCCCAGCAGGTTGAATCCCTGCGCGGGCGGTCGGGCCAGAATCTCCGTTCCGTTCTCCTGGACAAACGACGCGAGGATTTCGGAATCCGTCGCACCCGCGTTCACCATCGCCAGCAGCTTCTCTCGCGCCGGTTTGGAATGCTGGCAGCCCAGCATGTTGCAGGAGGTGACGGTGGCGCCGCACCCGCACAGGCACATGAGCTGGTCGCCCAGACGGCGCACGCGCGGGTTGGCGAGCGGCGTCGTGGACTGGGCCAGGCAAAGGACGGCCAGCGCCACCGCCAGGAGGCTACTTTTCAGCCGGCTCATAGGTTTTCTTCGTGACGCCGAGGACCTGCGTCCTCGCGTACTGCAATCTTACTTTACTCGGCACCAGGCAGGCGAGCGTGCCCAGAAGCAGCACCCAATAGCCCATCCAGATGAAGGAGACCAGCGGATTGACGTAGACCTGGATCACGGCGCGCTGGTTGTCGTCGGACATGCCGGCGTAGTTCAGGTAGAGGTCCTCGTTGAGGCGGCGGCGGATGGCGACCTCCGAGGTTGCCTGGCGCTCGCCGGATTTGTAGAACCGGCGCTCGGGATAGAACACCCCCAGCGGTCTGCCGTCCTTTGAGACATCGATGGCGGCACGGTTCCAGGCGTAGTTGTCGTTGTCCCCGCTGGTCAGGTCGGCGACTCGAAGCTGGTAGTGTCCGAGGCTGAACGCGTCCCCGCGGTTGACCTCGACGGTCGAGTCCTGGTTGAATGCGGACCCGGCAAAGCCGATGAACATGACCACGATCCCCATGTGCACGATGTAGCCACCGTAGCGGCGCTGGTTGCGGCGCGTGAGCTCGAAGGCGCCGGCGAGCAGGTTGGTTCCGGTCTTGGCGCTGACCGCGTGCGCGCCCTTGTAGAACTCGGCGACGATGGTCCAGGCCACGAACAGGCACAGGCCGAAGGCCATCAGCGCGAACGGCTGGCGCATGCCGGCGGCGAGGAGCCCGATCACCAGAACCACGCCCGCGATGAGCGGCCACTGGAAGTTCCTGCGCAAGCTCTCTAACGAAGTGCGGCGCCACGCAAACAGCGGGCCAACGCCGGTGAGGAAGAGCAGGAAAAGGAAGATGGGGATGTTGATGCGGTTGAAGAACGGCTTGCCGACGCTGATCTTCTCGCCCGTTGCCCACTCCGAGATCACCGGGAACAGGGTGCCCCACAGGATGGAGAAGCAGGAGGCCACCAGGATCAGGTTGTTGAACATGAAGCTGGACTCGCGCGAGACCACGCTCTCCAGCCGCGATTCGGTCTTGAGGTAGTCCAGGCGGTCGAGGATCAGGTACAGCGTGCCCGCAACCACGATGGCCAGGAAACCGACGAACCACGGCCCGATCGAGGACTGCGCGAAGGCGTGCACCGAGCTGACGACGCCGCTGCGGGTGAGGAACGTTCCGAAGATGCACAGGAAGAAAGTCCCGGAAACGAGCACCATGTTCCAGACCTTCATCATGCCCTTCTTCTCCTGCATCATGACCGAATGCAGGAAGGCCGTGGCGCTCAGCCAGGGCAGGAACGACGCGTTCTCGACCGGGTCCCAGGCCCAGTAGCCGCCCCAGCCCAGGACGGCGTAGGCCCAGCCCGCGCCGAGCAGGATGCCGGTGCTTTGGAACAGCCAGGTGACCAGCGCCCAGCGCCGCGTCGTGTAGATCCACTCGTCACCGGGCTGGCGCGTGATCAGCGATCCGATGGCGAACGCGAAGGGCACCGCGAACCCGACGTAACCGAGATAGAGCATGGGCGGGTGAATCGCCATGGCCGGATACTGGAGCAGGGGATTCAGCCCGTTTCCGTCCGGCACGGCCTCGATGGTGCGCCCGACGGCCAGCATCTTGAACGGCGATGCCACGAAGGCGTTCATGATCAGGAAGAAACACTGGGTGACCATCAGCGTCGCCGATGACGTAGGGCATCATGGAGCGGTGGCGGCGCCGGTTGGTGAACACGACCACGGTGGAATAGCAGGACAGCAGCCAGCTCCAGAACAGCAGCGAGCCTTCCTGGCCGCCCCACCAGGACGCGAACTTGTACAGCACCGGCATGGCGCGGTTGGAGTGTTGCGCCACGTACGCGAAGCGGTAATCGCCCGTGATGAGACTGAATACCAGCACGGACGCCGCTACCGTCAGTAGAAAGCAGACGGAGTAGACGGCGCGGCCGGAGGCGTGGGCGAGGTAGGCGTTTCGCTTCCATCCACCCACGGCTCCGGCGACGATAGCGAAGACAGCGAGGCAGAAGGCGAGAAGTATCGCCAGGGATCCCAGATTCTCCATACGCGTGCCTTAAATCCCGGCCTTTCTGATGGGGATATTGGAGGGGTGTGCCTGGCCCGGCTGCGACTCGTATTTCGAGGCGCACTTGGCCTGCACCTGACTGGCCCGGAAAACGCTGTTGGGATCGAGCCGGCCGTCGGCCAGCGCCTGGGCGCCGTCCTTCAGCGTATCGGGCAGCGGCGACGAGCCGTCATAGACGACTTGGATGGTCTGCTTGTCCTGGCGCAGCACGAAGGACACTTCACGGCCCTTGCGAACGATCGAGCCGGGCTCGACGTCCCCACCAACCCGCAGCCGTTTGCCCAGTGCGTGCGAGCCCATCTGTTGAAGCTCGGCGACGGTCTTGTAGTAGGTCTTGTCTTCGCTGATCCCGCCGACAGCCAGCCACACCAGCGCGCCTACGACGACCGCGACCAGAGCGGCGAATTTCCAGTAGGTTTTCAAAGCCAGCCCTCCCCTCACAATTGAGTATACAAGGCGCCCGTGGATGCGCGCTGAGGGGCGCCGCTCACAGTTCGCGGGCCCATGCGTACCCTATTGAATGCGATCTGGTTATTCGAAATTGAGTTCGTTTGGCATTCCTGCTCGCCCGGGCGGAGCAGGCCCCGCGAACGCCCTGGTCCGCAGTTGCCCCGCGCCTCTGCGCGCTCCTAGGCTACCCGGGTCCCATATAGAGGACGTGGGCGTACGTTCCCAGCCTCACGTTGTAGGCGAGGTAGTAGCCAAGGTGATCCGGGTCTTCATAGAGCACGATGCTGTCCGAGTCCCATAGCCAGCCGTCGCAGAAAGCTATATCGACCGGCGCAACGGAAAAGAAGAAACCGCCAAACCAGAAACGCGACGGGCCGCCGCCGGCGAGCCGGAAAACGTGGCGAGGGCCGAAGCCGCCCGTGAAACGGCCGTGCTCCCAGGGACGGTCCAAGCGATACCGGGCATCGCTGGGGCCGGTGTCGTGCCCGACCCACGTCTTGCCGCGATCGACATGGGGGACGTTGGGATGTCCGGGCTGGTCGTTGAAGTGGCGTTCCTCGGGGTGGGGAGCGGGGGGCGGAGCGTTGTGTGGGGACGGTCTCGGACCGCGAGACGGCGCATGGCCGGGAGTGTAACTACCGTGAGATTCCTGCTGGTGGTCCTTTCCCTGGGCGATGGCAGGGCCCCAGGTGGCCAGGGCCAGCATCGCAAAGAAGCCGGCGGTTCTTTTCATAGGCATGCCCTTTCCTTCTTCAAGCGTAGCACCGCGGGTTTCGGGTTTGTCCGGCGACTCAAAACGCCTCCAGCCGGCCGCGTGGTGGCGAACTGGGCTCACGGGCGGCGCCCGAAGCGCCGCGGCGGGGGAAGTGGCTTTGCGCGCCCGCACTGTTGACCGTCCGCATTGCTGCGGGGGTCGAGGCCCTCGGCTGGGGGGTGAAGTTCTGCTTCCGTACGGTACGCGACTTCAAATGAAATTGGTGAATGAGGTTACTGTCCCAGGTTTTTGGGAGCTAGAATAGGCCTGATATGAACCTGAGACAAAGGGTAGTGGCGCTGCTGCCGTTCTTGTTGATTCTGGGGGCATGCACGGAGGAACCGAAGCCTGCCGCCAAGGTGGAAGTCAAGCCGGCTGAACCGGTTACAGCGGTTTCCGCAGTCTTTCAGATCTACAAACAGGCGCGGGGCTGGGCGCCGGATTGCCTCCTGGCAAGGGTCGCCAGCCTCGGCGTCAAGGAAGTCAAGGGCCAGGAGGGGGGCAAGATGGCCGCTTGGGAGGCGACCTTCATCTCCCCGAAACTACGCCAGTCGCGCCGTTTCACGTACTCGGTCGCGGCCGATCCATCGGCCAACTTGAACCAAGGTGTTGTCGGGGGCGCGGCCGAACTCTGGTCGCCAGTCGGCACTAGCCAGCCTTTCGCGATCCAGTTCCTCAAGACGGATTCCCCGGCCGCTTACGCCACCGCCATGACGAAAGCCAAGGAGTACGCCGGCAAGCACCCCGAGATGCCCGTGAAGTTCCTGGTCGAGTGGCAAAAGAAGCACCTCAACCCGACCTGGCGGGTGTATTGGGGCGAGTCGGCGGAGGCCAGCAAATTCTCGGTCTATGTGGACGCGGCCTTCAACAAGTACGTATCAACCGCGCACTAAAGGGGCCGGTTCGCAAGCACAAGCTGAAGCTGGTCCTACAAGCGAACGAGCTTGGGCGACGAAACGCCCCGCAGCGCGTTTCGGGTGTCCACGATCAGGCGCGCGTTCTGGATCAGCGCCGGGTAGTCGAAGTTCGAGTGATCGGTTATGATCACGACGCAATCGGCCTCGGGCACGGCGTTTTCCGGCAAAACCGCGCACAGATCGATGCCGTCCACCTCAACGCGCGCGACATAGGGGTCGCTGTAGGTCACCCGTGCGCCACGCCGGTTCAGCAGGTGAATGATGTCGAGAGCGGGCGACTCGCGCAGGTCGTCGATATCGCGTTTGTATGCGACTCCCATGATGTGAATGTGAGAGCCTTGCAGCGGCTTGGTGCAGTTATTGAGGGCGTTCTGAACCTTGTCGACCACGAAGTGCGGCATCTGGCTGTTGATGTAGCCGGCCAGTTCTATAAAGCGCGCCTCGAAGCCCGCCTGCCGCGTCTTCCAGGAAAGATAGAAGGGGTCGATCGGAATGCAATGGCCTCCCAGTCCGGGGCCCGGATAGAACGGCATGAACCCGAAAGGCTTGGTGGCCGCCGCATCGATGATCTCCCAGACGTTCATGTCCATGCGGTCGCACATCTGCGCCAGTTCGTTGACCAGGCCGATGTTGATCATGCGGTAAGTGTTCTCGAGCAGCTTCACCATTTCGGCAACTTTGGTCGAGCTCACCGGCACCACTTTCTGCAAAGCCTGCGAGTAGAACAACGAGCCCAGTTCGGTGCACGCGGGCGTGATGCCGCCGACTACCTTGGGGATGTTGACGGTCTGGTACCTGGGGTTGCCGGGATCGACCCGTTCCGGCGAGAAGCACAGAAAGAAATCCTCGCCGACCTTGAGGCCCGACTTCTGGAGCATCGGAAGCACGAACTCGTCCGTGGTGCCGGGATAGGTGGTCGATTCCAGGATGATCAGCATGCCCGGATGGAGGTACTTGGCGACCTCCCGGCAGGCCGCGTCGATGTAGCTCATGTCCGGGTCTTTGGTCTTGCGCAGGGGCGTGGGCACGCAGATGTCGATGGTGTCCAGTTGCGCGATCGCCGAAAAGTCGCAGGTTGCTTCGAGCTTGCCCGCTGAGACCAGCGGCGCCAGGGTTTCGCTGGGCACGTCGAGGACGTAGGAATCCCCCGCGTTCGCCCGATCCACCTTCGATGCGGTGATATCGATTCCCGTCACGTGGAAGCCGGCGCGCGCGAACTCCACGCCCAGGGGCAGGCCCACGTAGCCGAGTCCCACAACGCCCACGCGCGCAGTGCGTGCGCGGATTCTCTCTTCCAGCCGCTGCTGCCACCTGGTGTTCGATTCGATGTCTGTCAACTGCTCCTCCTCGCCGTCAATTCTCAGCCCTCGGTTCAACGTAAAACTCTCCTGTGGCCACGATCGCGGCCGGCCCCGTCAGATAGATGTCGCCGTCCCAGCGCAAGTCGATCGGCCCGGCGGGCGTGAGCACCCGCACGGGGCTTTCGGCGATGCCGCGCAGTATGGCGGCGGCCATCGCGCCCGTAGATCCGGTGCCCGAGCTCATGGTCTCACCCACGCCGCGCTCGAAGAAGCGGACCTCGATCGTGTGCGCATCGATCGGACGCACGAAAGAGACGTTGGTGCGGTTCGGGAAATGCGGGTGGCTTTCGATTTCCGCACCCAGGCGGCGCCAGTCGAGGTCGAAATTCTCGACGAAGACGACGCACTGGGGGTTGCCCACCGACAGCGCCGCGACTTCCTGCACGCCGCCGTCAAGGGGCAACTTCAGGCGCAGGTTGGCCAGGCTATACGCCGGCCGTCCCATGTTCATCTCAAAGGTGAGGTGCAGCCCGTTGCGTTCGACCAGGCGCACGTGCTTGACGCCGGCGCCGGTCGCGATCCGCATCTCGTCGCCTGCGGCGAAACCCGTATGGATGAGGAACGCGGCGGCGCAGCGTGTGCCATTGCCCGAGAGTTCGGGCTCGCTGCCGTCGGCGTTGAAGAGGCGGATCGCCGCATCGGATCCCGAAGAGGGAGCCGCCTGGACGAGCAGCCAGCCATCGGCGCCCACACCGGTATGGCGATCGCAGATGGCTCGCGCGGTTTCGGCCAGATTGCAGGGCGGCGTATCGGCGGCCCAGGTCAAGGCAAAGTCGTTGCCCGCACCATGCGCTTTGGTGAACGGTATCCTCATCACTGCCGCTGGTAGACGTCGATGACCGGGGCTCCTTTCACGGCAACGGACTTCACCAGATTATATCGCGGTCCCGTCCTCTGGAGGCGCTCGACGGCATGGGCGACGATGTCGCCCGAGATGGCCACGGCCCATTTTTCGTGAAGGGGCGGCTGAGGAGCGTTCAGGATGCCCTTCCAGGCGCGGCCGTTGCACTCGCTGTAGGTCTCGCGCAGCGGAATTCCAGCCTGCTGATAAATGGCGGTCTGGTCGCCGAAGGAAGTAACGATGCCTTCGCCGCGCCGGTAGTTCGCGCGCAGGTAGGCCGCGGCCTCTGCCGTCCAAGCGCGCCGCGCTTCGGAGTTGACCTGCGATTCCTTCCAGCAGATCCAGTTCTCCATGCGGGGATAGGCCAGCCAGGGAGCGACGGCGGCAAGGACGACCAGCGAGGCCGCGAACCCGCGGAAGCGCAGCGGCACCAGGGTCACCAGCGCCGCCGCGGCGAACGCCAGCACGGGCAGGGCGGCGATGCCGTAGCGCGCGTTGTAGTAGCTGTGCGGCCAGAGGTGCGGCAGGAAGATGGGCGTGGCGCCCGAATGCAGGCTCCAGACGTAGAACAGAGGCGCCAGCGCCAGCAGCGCCAGCGGCCAGAAGGCGCGGCGAAAGAGCGCCACCACCCCGCCGCCGAGGCTCATCCAAACCAGCGGCTGGCCGGCGCAAAGCCGGATGGCCTCGCGCAGGTAGATCCACGCCTGCCGCCAGTCGCCATCGCCCGGATAGCGCGCCATGTTGGCGTCCAGGGCGCGCTGGTAGATTGCCTTGGCGCTGGATGGGCCGGAGTAGAAGGCCAGCGCGTCATCGAAGAAGAAGTAGTTGTGCGCGAACCAGTAGACCGGGCCGAGCGCGGCGATGGCGCCGAAAACCAGCGCGTGCGCCAGGCGGCGCTCGCGGGCGGCGGCGAGGAAATACAGCGCGACGAAGGGAATGAGAAACCAGCCCTCATAGCGCGTCATGCTGGCGCCGAGCGCCGCCACCGCCGCGGCCAAAAGGGCGCCCCAGGTTTGCGTCTCGCGGAAGCGGACCGTGGAATAGAGCAGCGCCGCCAGGCAGGCCAGGAACACGGCCTCCGTCATGGGAATGGCTTGCAGGTACAGCAGGTTCGGATTGAGAGCCAGCAGCAGGCAGGCAGCCGCCGCGGCGGCCCCGTCGCCGAAGACGCGCCGCGCGGCCAGGAAGATGAGC
Source organism: Bryobacterales bacterium (assembly GCA_963710565.1). Taxonomy (GTDB): domain Bacteria; phylum Acidobacteriota; class Terriglobia; order Bryobacterales; family Bryobacteraceae; genus DASWZN01. The sequence continues at coordinate 234,737 of CAVQAN010000009.1, forward strand.
ACGCCGGCCAGCACGAAGCACAACCCGCAGGGGATGGATCCGGCCAGGCCGCTCATCCACAGGCGGTCGATGCGCACGAAGGGAAGCATCAACACGTGCGGGAGCGGGAGCCAGACGGTTCCGACCTGCTCCCAGCCGGGCGTGCGCGAATCGAGGATGCGCCGCGCGACGTTCACGTGGGCGGTGGCGTCGCCGTAATAGAGCAGGCAGCCCTGGAAATAGAAGAACGCGATGGCGCCGGCGCTCAGCGCGGCGAGGAAGACGGCGGCCAGGATCGGGCCTCCAACGGAGTGGCCGGCAGGCGCGCTCTTCCTTCTAGAAGCAGGTGAATTCTTTGAACTCGTTGAAACGGGCATCGATCTCCGCGCGGGTCAAGGTTCGAAAACGGTCCACGCCGAACTGTTCGCAGCAGAAGCTGCCCATCACCGATCCGTAAATGACGGCCCGGCGGATCTCTGGAAGGGCGGTCTTTTCCTTGATGTCCAGGCCGCGGCTGGCCACGTATCCGAAGAAGCCCCCGGCGAAGGAATCGCCCGCGCCGGTGGGATCGAAGACGTCGTCGAGCAGGTAGCCGGGCACGATGAAGTGACCCTCGGGCCGGAACAGCACCGCTCCATACTCGCCGCGCTTGATGACGACGGTCCGCGGTCCCATGTCGAAGATGGCCTGCGCGGCGCGCCGCAGATTGTGCTGGCCGGAAAGCTGGCGGGCTTCGGCGTCGTTGACCAGCAGGAAGTCCCAGTCCTTCAGGGCCGCGAGCAGTTCCTCGCGTGTTTCGCGGATCCAGTAGTTCATGGTGTCGCCGCCGACCGCGCGGGGCGCCGTCATCTGGGCGCGCACGCTCCGCTGCAGACTGGGCTGGATGTTGCCCAGCAGAAGGTAGGGCTGGGTGCGATAGTGCTCCGGCAGCTTGGGGTCGAAACCCCGCGAAGACGTTGAGGTCGGTGCGCAGCGTGGTGCGGTCGTTCATGTCGGGCGAATAGACGCCCGACCAGAAGAACGTCAGGCCCGGCACCCGCTCCAGGCCCGCCAGGTCGATGCCCCGGCTGGCGAGCAGCGCGGCGTCCTCCGGGGCGAAATCGTCGCCGACCACGGCCACCACGGCGGCCTCGGTGAAGAAACTGGCCGCCAGCGCGACGTAGGTGCACGCGCCGCCGAGCATCCGCTCGACTTTCCCATGCGGCGTCTCGACGCCATCGTAAGCAACGGAACCGACCACCACCAGCGACATTCTTCGATTTTAAGGCAGCGGCGGCGGCCGGGGGGCAGCGGCGGAGGCGGGGGGGCAGCGGCGGAGGCCGGAGGGCGAGGCCGCTGCCCCCCCGGCCGCTGCCGCTGTTGGCCCTACGGCGCGAAATACCCGTTGATGTCCAGAATTACCTGCGTCGGGTCCGTGACGTAGATGCTGATCGCGCCGTTGGTCCCCGCCGGCACGATCGCCGCGTTGGCCACCACGCTGCCGTCCCATGAGTTCAGCGTCGAGACATTCGGCTGCGGCGATCCCGCCGGCCAGGCCGAAAGGAAAGACAGCCGCCCGTCGGGCACCACCGTCACGTTCACCGAATACGCCTTGGCCGTTGCGGGCGCCGAGCAGCCGCTGGCCGGGATCGCGAACGAGCGCGTCGTCCCCGCCGTCATCTTCGGGCCCCCAAACGCACCGTTGGGATTCCGTGTGTCCGCCACCCGGCACGGCGTCACCGGGTGGAACGAAAGCGCGTTCACGTCCTCGGACAGACCAAAGTAGCCGTTGATGTCCAGGATCGCGTCGGTAGCGTCGGTGACGAACACGGACACCGACTCGTTGATATCGGCGGGAACGATGGCCGCATTCGCGACCACCTTGCCGGTCCACGAATTCAGCGTAGACACGTTCGGTTGAGATCCCGTCGGCCCGATGGTCAGGAAGCCCAGGTAGTTCGTGTGCGGCACAGCGGTGACATTGAGCGAATAGGCGGTCGCGTAGTCGGTAACTCCGCAGGAGCTGAACGGGATGGGAAAGTCCCGCGTCTGGCCGCCGAACAGCGAGGGCCCGCCAAATTGGCCGGTGGGCCAGCGCGTGTCGGCGATGCGGCAGGGCGTGGTGGGATAGAGCGCGTAGCCGTCGGAGGCACCGAAGTAGCCGTTGATATCGAGGATCACGTCGGTCGTGTTGCTGGCGAATACGCTCACCGCGCCGCCGGAACCGGCCGGCACGATAGCCGCATTCGCCACCACGATGCCGCCCCACGAGTTCAACGTGGAGACGTTCGCCTGCGGTTGCCCGGTGGGCCAGAGTGTGAGGAAGCCGAGCGGGCCCTGGGGTACCGCTGTGACGTTAAGGGAGTACGCCTGGGCCGTGGCCGGGATGCCGCATCCCCCTTGCGGAATCGGGAAGGAGCGGGCGCTGCCGGCTCCGAGAGTGGGTCCCCCAAACGTCCCTGCGGCATTGCGCGTGTCGGCCACCCGGCAGGGAGTTACCGGCACGAACCACGCTCCGGCCGACGGGGCGGACGCTTGCGTCGTAAAGGACCAGATCGCGGAACCGGTCGCCCCGGAGCTGTTCCGAGCTGCGATCTGCCAGTGATAAGTGGCATTCGGACTCAGCGTGCCCGGAGCGTAGCTCTTCGCCGCCGTGTTTGTGACCAGGGGCGGCGCGGCCGCCGTGCCAAAGTACACGTCGTAGGACGTGGCTAGCGTCGAAGCGCTCCAAGTCAGAGTCGGAGCGACCGCCACGCCGGTGGCTCCGTTTGCTGGGGAGGTCAGTGCGGGCGCCGCCGGAGCGGGCGGCTGCGTCATGAACGACCAAATTGCCGAACCAGCCGTGGCCGTGCCATTCTTGGCCACCACCTGCCAGTAGTAGATCGTGCCCGCGGTCAAAGTCCCGGGACTGTAGCTCGTCGCGGTCCTGTTCGCAGCGAAGGACGGAGGATTCGTCGTGCCGAGGTAGACGTCGTAGGAAGTGGCGCCGGACGCGGCGTTCCACGTCAGTGCCGGCGTCAGGGAAACACCGGAAGCCAGGTTGGCGGGAGCTGTGAGGATCGGCGCGGCAACGGAGCCGTTCGGCGTCAACAGGTAAACATGCCCGTCAGTTCCATTCGCGGCGATCTGCCCGTTATCGTTGATGCCTGTGGTGCCGGTCTCGTCTGTGAGCGCCAGGTCCATGCCCCCCACGACAACGCCGGGAGGGAGCGTAACGAGGCTGTTGACGTCGGTCATGGTCCCGCCGCTGTAAAGGAACACGTGCGGGACTATGGGAACTGCGGCGGAAATGTAGGACCATCCCACGACCTGCCCGCCGGCATTAATGCCAGTGGCCTCGCTATCGCTCCCGCCCAGCGTGCCCAGGTCGATCATGGTCCCGCCGCTGTAGAGAAAGGCGTGGCCGCTGGAGCCCACCACTTGCCCGCCGGCGTTGATGGCCCGCGCGCGCGCGCTGCTGGCGCCTGCTAGTGTGCCCAGGTCGATGATGGACGAATTGGCGAACAGGAACGGGTGGATGTCCGCATACTGGTTCATGAAATAGCCGGCCACATCTCCGCCGGCATTGATGCAGTTGGCAACGCTCTGATAGGACCAGTCGTTCCCTCCCGGCGCGCCGAGGTCGAACATGGTCCCGCTGCCGTACACGAAGGCGTGTGTCTCTCCATTGAATGTCTGGGATGTTTGCGACCAACCCACCACTTGGCCGCTGTCGTTGATGCCATTGGCAACGCTATTGACACCGCCCAGCGTTCCCAGGTCCATCATGACCCCGCCGCTGTATAGGAACGCGTGATACGTGGACGAGTCGCCCGGTGAGAGGGTGGACCACCCTACCACCTGCCCGCTGGCATTGACTCCCCGTGCGTCGCTCTGGTTCCCGCCCAGCGTGCCGAGATCGATCATGGCGCCGCCGCTATACAGAAACGCGTGAAAGCCGGAGGCAGTGGGGAGCTTGCCCACGACCTGCCCGCTGGCATTGATGGCATTGGCCGTCCCGAGCCCGAGATCGATTGCCGCGTACTTCGGCTGGGCCAGGGCCTGGGTCGCCATGGCCAACACCAGTCCCAGACGCCAAAGCCTCTGGATACCTCCCGTCCGCCCGGCAAGCCCCAGGTCTATCCCCCAGCCATTCTCTAGCGTAGTGCGTCGCAGGTCATGCGAAGTACGATTATCCAAGGGCAACCTCTGGGACAGGCACGAGGTTTCGCAACAACGGCGAAATCCGAGCCAGTCCCCGGTTTGCAGCTCGTTCCGATACCCGACGACATTTGCGACGCACGACTCTGGTTCCCGACCGACGTTCATGGGCTCCTCCCCTACTGCCGCCGGCACGGATCTCCGGGCGGCAGGCCGTTTTTCCGCGGCAACGCCTCATTATAATAGCCCTAAACGGACATGCGGTCTGCTTTGTCGGCTTCGCGCCCGAGGTAGCAGTACCAGTACGGCCGGCAGCCCGGAGTTAGGTCGTCCGGCGCCGGGAGCGTCAGCGAGCCGCGAGCCCGCGGATCGCACCCGCGATCTCGCGGATCGTTTCCTCATCCGCCAGCAGCACGCGGTGCGGGAACCAGAAGGCGTCCCCGATACAGGCCTCCGCCACCGGACAGGGTTCGACGCGGCAGCCGCCGTTCCGATACATCGGGTTGCCGTACAGCGTGTGCGGATAGAAAGGGGTGCAGGGCACACCCGCTGCCGTCAGCGCCGCATGGAAATCGTCGCGGCTAGGGCCGAACTTGGCCGCGTCGATCCGGCCCAGCAGCAGGTACTCGGAGTGCGCCGTTGCCTGCGCCGGCTCGTCCTGAAACCGCAGACCGGCGACTCCCGCCAACTCGGAGCGCAACAGGCCGGCGTTTCGCGCGCGGGCGGCGATCTGCGCGGGCAGCCGCTCCAGTTGCGCGGTCAGCACCGCCGCCTCGAACGCGGCCATGCGGAAATTGGTACCCAGGGTGTAGTGAAAGAACCAGCCCTGGCCCTCGCGGCGCCCCTGGTTCACGAAGGCTCGCGCGCGGGCGGCGAACCCGGCGTCGTTCGTGGTCAGCATCCCGCCCTCGCCTGCGGTCATGACTTTCGAGTTCTGAAAGCTGAACGATCCGGCCAGGCCGAAGCCGCCTGCGCGCCTGCCGTTCCATTCCGAGCCGTGCGCGTGCGCGGCGTCCTCGATCAGGATCAGGTTGTGTTCGGCAGCCAGGCGCGTGAAGCAATCCATGTCCGCCATCAGGCCGCCGAAGTGGACCACCATGAGCGCCTTGGTCCGGGGCGTGATGGCCGCCGCCGCCCGCGCCGGGTCCATGTTGAAGGTGAACGGCTCGATATCGACAAACACCGGCACAGCGCCCGAGCGAGAGACCGCCGTCGCGGTCGAGATGAACGAGATGGCGGGGACGATCACCTCGTCGCCCGGCCCGATGCCGCATACCGCCAGCGCGGTCTCGAGCGTCACCGTCCCGTTGAACGCGCTGATCCCATGCGCGCACTGCTGGAAGGCGGCGAAGGATCGCTCGAACCGCGTGACAATTTCGTTGAACCCGCCCCAGCGGCCGCTCTCCAGGACACCGCGCAGCAGATCGATCTCGCGCTCGTCGTGGACCGGCCAACTCGGAATGCGCATAGACCACCAGTGTAGCGTCAGCCATCGGCCGTCCGTCTTGCCAGAACCTACAGCCCCTGCAGGAAGTAGTTGAACTCCTTCTCGCGCCCGATGGTGGTGTTCTCCCCATGCCCCGGAATCACCAGGGTCTCGTCCGGCAGCGGGAGGAGTTTTTCGCGGATCGAAGCCAGGATCTGCCGGCCGTTGCCGGCGGGAAGGTCGGTCCGCCCGATGCTGTCGCGGAACAGCGTGTCGCCCGAGAGCAGCTTCTTCTCCGCCGGAATCCACAGGCTGATGCTGCCGGGCGTGTGGCCCGGGGTGTCGAGCACTTCGATCCCCCTCGATCCGAGCCACAGCCGTTCGCCTTCATGCGCGGGTACGTCGATCCCGGCGCGGTCCGGCGTGGGGATCCCCAGCCAGAGGGCCTGCATGTCCAGATGATCGTACAGCGGGATGTCGTTGACGCTCATCACAACCGCCGCCCCGGTCGCTTCTTTCAGCGTCTGCGCGCCGCCGATATGATCGATGTGCGCGTGCGTCACGACGATGGTCGCGATGCGCAGGCCGTGGCGCCGCACGATCGTCAGAATGGCGGCCACGTCGTCGCCGGGATCGACCACGATTCCTTCGCGCGTCTCTTCGTCGCCCAGGATCGAGCAGTTGCAGGCCAGCATACCTACGGGCAGAATCTCGTGAATCATCTATACTTCCATTATGGTGTGGGTCATGACGGAACTGCTCATCGTCCTGATGCGGTGGGCGCACATCGCCTCGGCTGCGGTGCTCCTTGGGGGACTGATCTACGCCCGCATGGTGGCAGCGCCGGCGCTCGCCGAGTCCTCTCCGGAGGAGCGGGCCGAGGCGCTCGGCCGGCTCGGCGGCCGGTTCCGCCCGCTGGTGTATGCGGCCATCGCCGGCCTGGTCGTTTCCGGGCTCTATACCCTCTTGTTGCACCGGGGCCACACGCCCTACTATCACGCCTGGTTCGGGATGAAGGTGCTGCTGGCTCTGCACGTGTTCGCCGCGGCGGTGTTGGCCGTCCGGTCCGCGCGCGCGCCGGGCGAGGATGAAGCCCGGAAGCTGCGGCGGATGAGCGGGGCCATCCTGTCGGGGATGGTGGTGATCCTGATCGCCGCCTACCTACGGCTCATCTATTAGGGCAGGGCAGTCATGGACGGCTATCAAGCGCTTCGCGAAGGCTCCGCCTGGCTCGATCTTTCCCCCCGCGGCCGCATCCGGGTTGAGGGCGAGGACCGGGTGCGCCTGCTGCATGCCATGTGCACCAACCACATTCAGCAACTCCAGGAAGGGGACGGCTGCTATGCGTTCTTCCTGAACCCGCAAGGCCGCATCCTGGCCGATGCCCTCGTTCTCGCGCTGCCCGGCGCGCTGCTGATCGACACGGAGCCCGAAACACGGCAGAGTCTCTACGCCCATCTGGACAAGTACATCATCGCCGACGATGTAACTCTCGAGGACACGACGGACGACACGGTCGCTGTGGGCATCGAGGGTCCGGCGGCGGAGGAGGTGGTGTCCCGGTTGGGCTCCTCGCTTCCCCAGGCGCCGTATTCCCATCTGCCCTGGGACGAGCGTCGCGTGATCCGTTTTAGTGTGACGGGACAAGCGGGCTTTTCGATTGTGGCGCCGGCGGCGCAGCGGGACGCTCTGGTCCATGACATCGAGGCCGCCGGTGCGGTGCGCGCCTTCCCCCAGGACGCCCGCGTGGTGCGGCTGGAGCTCGGCCACCCACGCTACGGCGAGGACATCACGGACCGCTACCTGCCGCACGAAACGCAGATGCTGCGGGCGCTGCACTTTAATAAGGGCTGTTACATCGGCCAGGAAATCGTCGAGCGTGTCCGCTCTCGCGGCGGCATACACCGCTTCCTGGTGCCGCTCGAGTTGGAGGGTAACGACCAGCCGGAGGCCGGCGCGGCGGTCACGGCGGACGGCAAGGCGGTGGGGGAGATCACCTCGGCCGCCTGGTCGCCCGCCCGCGGGAGCACGGTTGGGCTCGGCTACCTGAGGCTGGGGGAAATTCCCCGGGATGCGGCGCTGACCTGCGCAGGCCGGCGGGTGCGCCTGATGGCCCGTCAGGCCGTCTGAAGAGAAGAAGCAATCGGCCGCTCCGCGCCCGAGCCTTTCAGATAGACGCCTTTCTGGCCGCTGGGCAGGATGGTGTCCTGTCCCGTCCAGGCTTTCGTCAACTGGTGCGAGGTGAGTTCCCGCGCCCCGGCCAGGTTGGCGCCGCGAAAGTCTGCGCCCGTCACCGTCGCCAGCCCGAACCGCGCGCCGTAGAACACCGCCCCCGAGAACTCCGTGCCGCGCAGCGTGCTCTCGCGAAAATCCGAATTGGCCAGTGCCGTCCAGGAGAACGAGCCGCCGCTGACATTCGCCTTCAGGAACTTGCTTTGAACGAGCTGCGATTTGCGGAAGTCCGAGTTCTCGATCACGCTGTAGCTGAAGGTGGCCCCGGCCCCGCGCGCTTCTTTAAGCCGGCACAGCCGGATGCGGGCGTGGTTGAACAGCGCGCCCTCCAGGTTGGCCTCCGACAGATCGCAGTCGAACAGGCGGGCGTGCTGGAAAACCGTGGCTTTCAGCATCGCCTTCACGAAGCCGCATTGACTGAGCCGTGCGTCCAGGAACCTGGCTGCGCACAGGTTGGCCCCTTGAAACGAACAACCGCCGGCCGTTGTTTCCGAGAGATTCGCTTGCGAGAGATCGCTGCCGTCGAAGTTGGCATCCTTCAAATCGGCCCCCGTCAGATCGGCTTCTGTCAGTCGCGCCTCGCGCAAGTCCGTGTTCGTGAGCACGGCGCCGGTCAGGACAGCACCCTCGAGGTTCGCTCCCGTCAGGCAGGTCGATTTCACTACCGCCATGCGCAGGTCGCGGCCCTTGAGATTGACGCCGTTCAGGCCGGCGGAGGACAGGTCCAGGCGCAAACCCTCGGGCCGCCCTTCGATCCAGGCGCGGTGCGCCTCGAGCGCGCGCGCCAGCTCCTTCGTTACGGACGCTCCCTGTTCCATCGCCGAACCCGATCGCCGGGCTTAGCCGTATATCGGCGGGGATGGCGAGGTTCTGTAGGCGGCTGATGGCCGGTCGTCGATGTACATGTGCAGTAGCCAGGTCTCCAAGTCGTTGGTCTTGTAATACGCCAAGGAAATTGAGTCTTGAGAGCTATGTGCTGGGGCAGTGGCAAGAGCTGAACGTGTTCTGCGGGGCGGGCGGACGGCGGCCATTCTAGCGAGCCTGACCAGCAGTTGCCGGCGGCACGAGGTGGACCCGCAGTTGTACCTGACGCAGTTGCTGGTGAACCTGCCGGCGGTGCGGGTGCGGGAGCTGGCGGCCTGGCTGCCGGACCAGTGGAAGCGGAATCTGGCTCCGCCGCCGGAGAGCAGCCCGAGGTAGGCTGGGACTTCGGGGGTGTGGTTCACGTAACGCTCACGAAGTTCCCCGCCAGCGCCGCGTAGCCGCTGCGCAGCATCCCAACCTGGGGTGACGTGTCACCCTAATCCAGCCGCCGAAGGCGGCTTCCGGCGATAACGCAGGTTGCTGCGCGGGATCTTGCTGATTTTTCGTGCTCACGCCACCTGCTCTCAGGCTTGCCTTCCGCCGCTGATGCTGCGGCGCTCATCAAGTTGTGGGATGAGCTTCCACAGCGGCTGGTTCAGGTCCTCCATAGAGACCGGGGTTCCGTAATACTCAGAGCATCGCCTGAGCAGTTCCTCGGCTGAGTCCATCGACACGTCCCAGATCGTCGCTTCATCCCCGATGAAAAACGGCTCGTAGTCATGCGCCACGTGCTGGAGGAACTCGTCAAGCAGACGAGGAATCTTGCGTATCTCCTTGTCAGAACTGAATTCCATATGTCCCTATTTTCCGAGCGGTGTGAACCGTCCGGAGGCGATGCCGTTCGTCACGGAATTCGCGCGCATCAATCCAGCCGAGATAATCCGCTGTCCCGTGGGATCAAGCGTGACGCGCACAACCTTGTCCCCCACGTTCTGGAGCACGTTAATGTTCCCACCATGAAGATTGTCGACGAGCTTCTGGGTAGCCGGACTCTGAATCATCTCATTGGCCTGCTCCAGACTCATCCCCAGCTTCTGCAACTTGTCCAGGGCGGGCGGAATCGCAGGAATCAACGGTCCGGCTGCAACTCCGAGAGAGTAGATCGCTGACCCCCCGGCGATCGCTCCGTACGCCATCCCTGCAAAGTTGCCTGTCATGACGGCAGCCGTCGCCACGCCTAGGCCGTTCACCACTTTCCCCGTGGCCCCCCAGCCAGGCCACGCGACCAGCGCTTGCCCATCGGCGCCCAGTTGCCCGACCTCGCTCGCCGAGCCGGAAACGAACGTCATCGCTCCGCCTCCCCAGGCACTGTTGTCGGACCAGGAAAGGGTATTCCCGTTATAGGAGTAAGAGCTCACGTCGACGGTGCCGTTCACATAGGTGCCACCGCACGTGTCCGCGGAACCACCGCGCTCTGTACTGACCGTGACGCTACCGGAGCTTTGGTTGCTCGTCGTGATGCAGTCCAGCCCCGAAGGGTCAATATTCTTCAGCGGGTTGTTTCTGACGTAACCGAAGAGATTCCAGCTCTGCGGGTCTGATTGGTATTGGTCCCCCAACGGTTCGTCGGGGCTGGTAAACCTCCCCTGCGGCGAACCGTAGTAGCGAGCCAAGAAGAAATCCAGCCCCGTCTCCACATCCCGTTCTTTGCCGGTAAAATCTGCGCGGTTGGCTGAGAGTCGCGTGCAGTTTTCGGTCTGGCTCATCGTAATCGCAGGGTTCGCGGCCTGCGTCGGAACATTGCTGGTGCGCTGCTCGGCGTGGTCCGTCGTAGTCGTAGATGAACATCATACGCGAAGGGTGTCCAGCAGAAATCGTAACGTTGACACTGACCCATATTGTCCATGCTCACTTCTCTTCCGCCTCGGACACGGTCAACCACTCGTGCGTCGGCTCTAGCAAACGAAAGAATCGCGGATCGTGAATATGGTAGAGGATGTGACGGAACTCCTCTTGGACGTCGAGAAGCACCTCCTCCAGCCGCTCATCCTGGACCGATGGATCGGCCAGTTTCGGCAACTGCTCGTCCAGGAATCTTCGGAACGATTCTTCCAGGTCAGAAAAAGCATGTACGAGCGTTCCTGGTTCCTTTTGGAGCAGGTAGACGTGCGTGCCGGTAGGCGGATCTGCGTGCGGAGGCGGCAGCGCCGGAGGCGCCGGGAAGGGCTGCGGCGTTTCTGTGCGGGCCGCGATCACCGTCTCCGATTGTATCGCCGCGGCGGAAGGCTCGGGACCGGAAGCCCCCTTTTCCTCCTCATAGCAGAATGGTCTTTTTGCAGCGGCCCGCAGCGGTCCAGGGCGCGAAGCGGCGGAGCGTACCCTTGACGGCGAGGACCGCTGCGGAAGGTCGAGGAGGAGGGAAGGGGGCGGCTGCAGCTTCAGGACTTGGATGCCGGGGATTTTTTCGAAGTGGCGCAGGTTTTCGGTCAGGACCGCGTAGCCCTGCTCGATGGCCGCGGCGGCGATCAGCAGGTCGTTGAACGGCAGCACGTTCCCTTTAGCGGCCTCCTGGCCCTCGATCCGCCCCACCAGGTAGGCCGTCTGGAGCGTGATGGGATGGAGCGGGACCAGGCCGACCAGTTCCTGGATGTAGTCGCGGCGGCGCTGGCTCGCTTCCGGCGTCCTGGCCCGGTAAATCCCGTGCACCAGCTCAGCTACGGTGACCGGCGAGAGCGAGACCTCTACTTCCCCGTAAGCTTTGCAGATGGTCTCGACCAGTTGGGGAACGGCAAGGCTTCCGCGCTCGGCCGTGATGACGATGCTGGAGTCGAGCACTACTCCCAGGAGGGCGGGTTCCATGGCTGCTGGTGGCTGGCGATGATCGCCTCCAGGTCCTTGCCGAAGTCGGGATCGAGCGTGACCGTGGAGTTATGTTCCCTGGCCTGCCGGAGGATTTCCGAGATGGGCCGCCCGCTGCGCTGCGGAGTCCGAATCACCGCCACCGGGCGATGGTCTTGCTCCACGATCACCTCGACGCCTTCCTGGACCCTGGCCAGCACGGCGTGGATGTCGCGGGCGAGTTCGGCTTCTGTGATGCGGACGGTCGCCATGTCTTCGATCATAGCGGTTCTTCCTGCTCGTTGTCGGCCTCGGCGTCGAGCGCGGCCAGCAGCTCGGCAGCATCCTGAGTGTTGCCGTTGGCCGGCGGTTTGGGCTTGGTGAGCTGGGCCGGGTGCGTGGCCGTGTGGATCTGCTTCAGTTGGCGGATGGACACCTGCGTGTAGAGCTGAGTCGTCTTCAGGTCGGCGTGGCCGAGCATGGCCTGGATGTAGCGGATGTCGGCGCCGCCTTCGAGCATCAGGGTCGCCATGGTGTGGCGGAACAGGTGGCAGGCGCCGCGCTTGCCGATCTTCGCGGCGTCCACGTAAACGCGCACCAGGTCGCTCAGGTGATCGAGCGAGAACGGCTCGCCGGCGTTGGACAGGAACACCGTGCCGTCGTCCGGCTCGACGGCCAGGTGCGGGCGCGCATCCGCGACGTGCTTTTCGATCCAGGCCGCGGCGCGGTCGCCGATGGGAATCACGCGGTCCTTGTTGCCCGAGGTTGGCCAGCTCCAGGCGACGCATTCCGGTCGAGTACAGCGTTTCCATGAGCGCGCGATCGCGGAGGCCCAGCGGGTCGTCGATGTTCGGCTGCATGAGCACCTGCTCGACTTCGGAAACGCTCAGCACGTGCTTGGGCAGCCGGTGCCCGAGGCGCGGCAGCTCCAGCTCGCTGGCCGGGTTGTGGAGGATGAAGCGCTGGCCCGCCATCCAACGGAACCACACTCGGACGGGAACCAGGCGCGTGTGCTGGCTGCGGAAGCTGGGCGGGCGGCCGTTCTTCTGGCGCGGGGCGATCGTATGAAAGCGCTCGGTGCTCGCCGCCCGCGATACTGGCAGACGGTGACGCAAGGAGCACCTACGATCATGCAACAGTTCTTCGGATGTGACGCGCACAAGAGATACTCCCTCTTCGTCGCGATGGACGAGACGGGCAAGTCAGCCAAACCCGTTCGAGTCGAGCACCGGATCCAGGTCTACCGCGACTTCCTCGCCACGCTGCCGGAGGGCTCCCAGATCGCCCTGGAATCCACCGGCCATTGGTATTGGCTGGTGGACACCATGGAAGAGGCCGGCCACCATCCTCACCTGGCCGACACCATCGAGGCCAAAAAGCGCATGGGGAAAACGCACAAAACCGATTCCATCGACGCCCGCGGACTGGCCCTGCTGCTGCGCAACGGCACTCTCCCGGAAGTCTGGATCCCGCCCCGCGAGATCCGCGACCGCCGCGAGCTGCTGCGCACCCGCATGGCTCTCCGCAACCTGCGCACCTTCCTCAAACACCGGATTCACGCCGCTATCGATCGCTACGGGCTCCACGCCGACAGCATCAGCGACCTGTTCGGCCTCAAAGGCCGGGAACACCTGGAGCACTGCCGCCAGCGGCTGCCACCGGAAACCGGCCGCATGATCCAGACGCAGATCGAGGCTTTGGACCAACTCGACGAGCGGATCGCCGCCATCGAGAAGCGCATGCGCGAGCAGATCGCCGTGAGCCCCGAGGTCAAGCGTCTGATGACGCTGCCAGGGGTCGGTCAAACCCTGGGGCCGGTGATCGCCTTCGAGGTCGGCGACATGGCCCGCTTCCCGCACGCCGAGCGACTGGCCAGCTACGCCGGCTTGGTTCCGCGCGTGATCTCCTCGGGCGGCCACACCCGCCACGGCCGCATCGCGCGGAACGTGAACCTGTACTTGCAGTGGGCGTTCGTGGAGGCCGCTGTGTGCGCCGTCAAGCTGAAGGGCTGGCGTTACGCGCACGTGCGCCGTCTGTTCGCGCGCCTGCAACCGACCAAAGGCTATGGCCGGGCGATCGTCGCCGTCGCCCGGCATCTGGCGGAGGCCGCCTTCTGGGTTCTGACCAAGGACCAGGACTACCGGCCTCCCCAAGCGCCGCCGTCGTTGAAGACGGCGGCCGAGGCGGCTTCGTCCAGCAACGGGTAAGCGCGAGACACGCCTGGCGCCTTCATCGCCGCTCACCGGCGGTGAGTCCCCCGGCAAGCTTTTCCCGCCGGACCGGGATCAAGCCTCGGGGTGAATGCGAAACCCGCGACGAACATGCTCATACCCCTGCGAGGGTGAATATATGGCTCAAGACGAAACCCGCATCGCGAGCGATTGGACGGAAACGTTTTTTCTGAAGGAGGACTGAAGAAAGGACCAGCCACAGCCTCTTCCGATTCTGAAGCGCACTGCCGCCCTTCCGCGGGCCTGAGGGCCCACGATGGGAGAGGTGTGCCCAAAGGGCGCCGAAAACCAGCGGCTAAAGGAAAAAAGAATCTCGTCTTCGCGCCAACTTTTCCCTTGACACGACCAGCGCTTTCATACATGGCGTGTCACCCGTAATCCAGCCGCCGAAGGCGACTTCGCTGCCGCTGACTAAGGTTCCCGCGCGGAACCTCAAAAAACGCCCTCAACTGCCGCAGCAAGAGCGGGACCGCCAATGAGTGCAACCCGGAACGAATGCCCCTCATCCTTCCAGAACTCGGCTGTATCGGACAGAACTGACAAGAACGTAGAGAGTTCCGACGTGGGCAACAGCAAGAGTCCATCAGCATTCTCGAAGACCAAGAGCCAGCCCCCGCCTTCCTTCAAATCCCGCAAACATTCCTCTAAAGCATCCCAGTTGCTGCCGCAGTAATCCGGGAGTCGTAAGCCTGCGCGTACGGCTTCTATGACCGCGGCTTTTGACTGTGCATTCGATAAATCGATGTGGAGCGTCTGGTCGCCGCCTTCAGTGCCCGATGACGAGGGCAAGACTTGAATCGCGCGCATGGGCTTCTATTTGATCCTCACGAAGCTCGTGTAGTGATCCGGCGTGTAGTAAACCTCGCCGGCTTGGCCCACTGCCAAACGCTCAGCTCCTCGGGTGGCTGCGCCCGCCGCTGGCGGGACCGTGTATTCCTTGTAGTACCCGAGGGGTTCCGCAGGAAGGAGTCCCTCACGGTTGGCGAATGTAATGCCGTCTCTGCTGTACTGCTGCACGCCAGCGGCGATGTTCTGCAGCGTGGTCTCTACCCGCGCGGCCGTAGCAGCGCTCTTGAGTGGGATCGACACCTCTCCAGGGGGACCGATTGGAATAACGCCGCACTGGACGCCCGGAGCACAAGGTCCCAGGGCTTGTTGCGCCACTCCCAGAAGGAACTGGCTCGCGGCGCCGTACGCTGCGATCACCTGTTGGTTCGTCCCGTTCTTGGCGATAGCTGCTGGCGTCTGGCCATTGATCGTGAAGCCATGCATACCGGATAGCGCCTGTCGATCGCTCGCAGCTCTCGCGTTGTACTCTTTCTGGGTCTCATTGATCCCCAAAGCATGGCCTACACACCACCAGAAGCCGTGCTTCTCTCCATCAACAGTGCAATGCCCATCCAAGTCTCGGTTTTTGAGAGGGTTGTTGTCGCCATACGCATACAGATTGAATGTTTGCGGATTTGAAATGTCCGCGTACGGAATCGGTTCGGGCTTGTCGGACCAATCCGGTGAGGTCCACCTTCCCTGCGCCGACGACAAATACCGCGCCCCGAAGTAATCCAGCCCCGTCTCCCCATCCCGTTCTTTGCCGGTGAACTTCTGGTTCGGGTACGCCGCGCCCCACAGCCCCGACCGCCCGTTCATCCCCGCCGGGATCTCCTCCCCGAACGGCAGATAGTCGTGCAACTCGACGATCTGCGCGGTGGTCCCGTCCACCACCGCCCGCGTGCTCCCCAAATGGTCCGCCACCAGGTAGCACGGCGCGCACGGCGCCGCCTGCGGCCCGCCGCTCGCGTACTCCGCCGCCAGGCTTCCGCCGGCGTCGTAGACGAACGTCGTCGTCACCCCGCCCGCCGTCTTCTGCACCCGCCGCCCATCGCCATCATAGACGTACGCCGCGGCCACCCCGCCCACCGTGCTGCTCACCATCCGGTTCTCGGCGTCGTAAACGAAGCTCGATCCAGCCAGCCCCGTCATGTTCCCCGCGTTGTCATACGTCGCCCCCGTCCAGCGGTTGTTCGGAAACTGCGGCGAGATCGTGGCCGGAGTCGGGTCCGAAACCTGCGGCGTCCAGTTCCCCCCCGGAACCCAGTACGGAACTCCGTTGTAGGTCCCCGCCAGCACCGCCCGGTTCCCCACCCCGTCGATCACGTACGACTGGTTCCAACCTGTGTACGCCCCGGCATTGGCTTCCGAGGCCGTCTTTAACCTATTCAGGCCGTCGTACCCGAACGTCTGCGAGAAGTTGAAGTGCGCGCCGGGCCGCGCCATGATCGTGGCCGCCGTCACATTCCCATTATTAGTGCTGGCGGTGCCGTATGTGAAGCCCAGGTTCAGCAGGTCCGTCCCTGGGTCCGTGCAAGTTCCGTTGGTCGTGGCGCTTCCCAGCCGGATCACGGTCGGCTGGAGGCGGTTGTTGAAGCACGTTTCCTCGAATTTCGAGTTCCCGAAAGCGATGCCGGTGGGCGCGCCCTGCGGCGCGTAGGCGATGCTCGAAACATAGTTCGTTACGTTCGTCCCCAGAGTTCCCTGGACCTGGATCGCCCGCCCGGCCGCGTCGAAGGTACTCGCCACCTGCCGGCCGGACGGATACTTGACCGAGGTCAGCCCGTCCGCCCGATTGTAACTGTAAGCCGGAAACGTGTAGGTCGTGCTGCCGACGGTCTGGGACGTCGAGGCCGGCCTGCCCGGCGGGTCGTAGGCGGTGACTTGCGTCTTGCTGCCGTTGTCGATTTTGGTCAATCGCCCGATGGAATTGGCCACGGCCGGGTCCGAGTAGGTGTAGTGCGCGTCGTTGGTCGCCGCGGCAGTCGTTCCACCGGTCGCGTAGGTCCTGGTCAGGACCTGATTCATCTCGTTGTAGGTTGAGGTCACGGTGACGCCGCGGGCGTCCGTCTTCGAGAGCAGGTTCCCGTTTCCGTCATACGAGTTGTATTGGACCGTGCCGCTTTCCGGGTTGGTGGCGCTGGTGAGCCGCTGGAGCCAGTCGTAGCCGAAGCTGCGGGTCACCCCGCTCTGGTTCACCACGCTCTGGTTCACGACCAGCAAGCTGTTCGCGCCATTGTAGGAATAGGTCGTGAGCAGGTTCAGGCCGGAAGGGTTCTCGTAAACCTGCGCGAGCAGCGCTAAACCGAGGTGCCGGGCGGGCGCGCGGGTCGGCTCAATGCGCTCTTCAAGGGCTTGCCTTTGCGTGGACCTCGCTTGCTCTTCAAAGGCGGGACATCGCTGTCGAAGGCCTACGGTCTGATCTCCCGCTTTTCGCCGTTCCCGACGACCCCGCGAGGAAAGTCGTCCCATTTTCAATAACTTGCCAACGTCGGCACCCCTTGAGACCTTGACCCGCGCGCTATCCTCGCTCCAGGAGGCTCCCCAAATGTCTTCCCAACGCCGTATCGATTCTTCCCGCGCCAACGGCGCCCGCTCCCGCGGTCCCAAAACCCCCGAGGGACTCGCCCGCTGCCGGGCCGCCCCCATCACCCACGGCCTCTGCGCCCGCCAGATCGTCCTGCCAAACGAGTCCGAGGACGACTTCCGCGCCCTCCGCCAAGCCTATCTCGACGAGTTCCAGCCTGCATCCTCCGTCGACCGCGGGCTCGTCGATCTGCTTGTCGCCGCCCGCTGGCGCCGGCTCCGCCTCTTCTCCACCGAGACCGCCCTCCTCAACGACGAAATGGCGCGCCAGGAACCCGAAGTCCGCGAGGAATACGACGCCACAAGCCGCGCTGCCCTCGCCTTCCGCGCCCTCTGCGACGAATCCCGCGCCCTCGCCAACCTCGACCGTTACGACGCCCACCTCAACCGCATCTGCGAAGCCGCCCGCCAGGCTCTAACCGCCCGGCGCGGGAATAGAGGAAAAACTAAAAAGTACAACAGGGTCCCAATCCCACAAACGGACAGTGCGGCCTGGCGGTTTCTCATGCGGCCCTCTCCCCAGGCTGATGGCCGAGGGCTGATGGCCGAGGGCTGCGGCCTACAGGCTCCGGACGCCCAGCGCCACCACGTCGTCCACCTGCATGGTCTCCTTCACCACGAACGGCTCCCCGTAACGCACCCCGATCAGGTTGCCGTAGAAGCGGGCCACCGCGGCCAGTCGCTCGCGGATCTCCCGCGGGTCGGGAAACACGTCGCTCGCCTCGCCGCCCGCCCCGTACTGCGACTGGTAGCTCAGCAGGGCGTCCATGCGGCGGTCGAACTGCTCCGAGATGTCCACCACGAAGGAGGGCGCGACGTTGGCGTAGAGCGATGCGTAAAGGACTTTGAACGGGCGATGAGGTTCGGCCGACGGATCCATCTTCCGAAGTCCCGCCAGGAAGCAGGCCTCGTAGCCGATCTCGCCGGCGCGGGTGTGGTCCGGATGCCGCGCCTGCCAGTAGGGAAGGATCACCACCCGCGGCCGCAGGCGCCGGATTTCCGCCGCCACCGTCAGCCGCGCCGCCAGCGTGTTCTCCAGGCGTGCGTCGGGCATCCCCAGATTGCCGCGCCACGCCAGCAGCAGGTGCTTCGCGGCCGCCTCGGCTTCCTGGAGACGCAGCTCCGGCGTGCCGCGCGTGCCCATGTCGGCCGCCGTCAGGTCGAGCACGCCGGTGCGGTACCCCGCCTCCGCCATCCGGATCAGCGTTCCCCCGCAGGTCTGCTCGACATCGTCGGGGTGAGCGGCGATGGCCAGCAGATCGAGCTCGGTGAGCGGACCGTCGGCTGCGATCACCAGTAGAGCTCCGTGCGCCGCCGATAGGGTTTGGCCGTCGGCATGATCTTGATCAGCACCACGCCGGCGATGAACCCGCCCACGTGCGCGAACCACGCCACTCCCTGGTCCGCGCGCGAGCTTTCGAGCGCGCCCGCGCCGTTGAACAACTGCATGACGAACCAGTACAGCAGGAACCAGGCCGCCGGCAGCTCCACCGTGGTGAAGAGAATGAAGATGAAGAGCAGCGCCCGAATGCGCGCGTGCGGGAACTTCACCAGGTACGCTCCCATCACGCCCGCGATGGCGCCGCTGGCGCCGATGGTGGGCGCCCAGGAACCGGGGCTCAGCGCAACCTGCGCGGCCGCGGCCGCAATCCCGCACAGCAGATAGAACAGCAGGTATTGCAGATGGCCCAGGACGTCCTCCACGTTGTCTCCGAAGATCCACAGGAACCACATGTTCCCTATGATGTGCAGCCAGCCTCCGTGCAGGAACATGGAAGTCAGGAAGGACACGGCGTGGAGCCTCGCGGGAACCACGCCGTAGGTTGCGATCAGGTGATTGAGCGACCACGGATCGAGCGTCAGCTCAAACAGAAACGCGGCCACATTCACCGCGATGATCAGCAGGGTTACGATGGGCGTCGAATAGCTGCGCTGGGTATCCCTTAGTGGAATCATGCGTCCGCTCGGCCATCAGGATAGCAGAAAGGCCGCGGGAGTCTGGACCCCTATTCTGCCGCGGCCGCCATGGGGGAAGGCGCGACCGGCGAGGTGGGCGACGGGCCGCTCGGGGCCTTGAGAGAGACTTCCTCAAACAGGAGCGGCGGAACGATGAACGAGGACCAGGCGATCCTGGGGCCTTGCCCCGCCAGCGAGCCCATAAAGAGGACCGCGGGGATGCTGTGTACAGCCGGTTTGTCGCCGGTCGCCACGATGTCCTTGAACGCCGCCACCGGGACCGGCGCGATCTGCGTGCGCACCAACTCCTCGTGTCCGTCCTCGAACACCTTGTAGGCGGCGATGCCGGCGCCGGCGTCCGGGGCCATCCGGCTCATGGCCATGCGCATCAGCCCGTTCAGCGCCGCATCCCCGGCCTGCCGCACGACAATTCCGTACCCGTAACCGCGCTCTTTGGCGATTTTGAGAAGTTCCTGGCGCAGTTCCGCGGCGCTCCGGGAGTTGTGCGCCGTAAGGAACACGTTGCCGGGAGAAGCCATCCCGGGAGTGTCGGCGCTGCCGGTGCTGGCCTCGGTTTGGGCGGTCGGCGTGCGAGTCGCCAGCAGGGCCTTCAGCCTGCCGTTCTCTACCAGCCTGACCTCGCGTCGCGGCACGGCCTCGCTGTCGATGGCGTGCCGGCCGACCAGCGGGATAGCGTTGAAATCCGCCAGCAGCGGGTTGTCGATTACGTCGAAGCCCTCCGGCAGAACGCGGCTGCCCAACCGGTCCGCCAGCGAAGCGCCGAATTGATCGAGGACCTGCTGGATCTGGTTCTCGAACCGGGGGTCCCCGCTGATGGGAATCCGGATCGCGGTCACGGCGGGCACGAAAACCTGAGCGACGACCTGGGCCGCGGCCTCGTCCTCGAACAGCACGGGACCGTTGTAGCGGTCGATTACGGGAGCGGCGCGAAGCGCCTTGAGCCCGGCCAGGAGCGCGCGGGTTCGCGCCAGCGGTCGCTCACCGCGAAACACATCAATCGAGCGTCCGATGAGGTTGAAAGAATCGGCGAGGGGGGAGCCGTCCGCGGCCTGCGTCCGTGCCGAGACGCGCAACTGCGCGGCGGGTATGAGCTCCGTAAACGACGCTCCCTCGCTGTCCACCTGGCGGACCTTATCGTTGGTGGCCCAGATCTCGACGTCCGAGGTCAGGATCTCGGGAGAGCCGCGGAACACGGCGGACAATCCGCGAGCCAGCCGCTCCAGGGCCGGCACATCGATCTGCAGGGGGGCGGCGGAGTCGCTGACCTTCACGGGACTCTGGCGGGTGAAATCGGGCAGGGCGGGTGCGCTCTTGCGCCGTTCGAGCACCGACCGCTTGGCAGCCAGGGCGGCGCACGCCTGCTTGTACTCGGCGTCGGTGGCGAGCCAGATCTGCCTGCGGATCTGCTCATAGTCGGCGTCCAGGGGCAGCGTGTGGAGATTGGCCTCCGCGGGCCGGCCGGCGATGAAATTGGTGTTGTCCAGCTTGTAGTCTCCGACCCTCACCTGCACGGTCATAAAACGACTGCGGCTGACATTCGAGGCGGTAAGCTGCCCTAACGAGGCCGACACCGTGGCGCCGTCGACGTCGAGGACGCGATAGGAGATGAAGTAGGGCTTGTCGAGACCCTCCAGCCGAAGCTGGGCCATCGATCGCGCGAGTTCGTCGCCCATCGCTTTGACGACGACGTCCTCCTGGCCGAAGGCGGCGGCGGCCAGCGCGAGCAAGCAGAGTGCGCGCTTCATCGGGCGCTCCTCCCCTCGGCCGCCGCCTCGGGCGCGGGCAGGACCGGCGGGCGGTCTTGCGATTTCTCCTTGCGCTGCACTTCGATTTGCGCCAGCAGCAGCCCTGGGGCCACGGCCGACACCGGCACCCAACCCGACTCGGCGCCGCACACGCCGTTGAAGACCTCCGGCTCGTCGTCGGCGGCCACGATCTTGCTGAACGCGATGAGCGGCGTGCCGATCAGATTGAGGCCGCGCACGAGTTCCTCGCGGCCGTCCGGGTAGACGCGGTAGATCACGGTCGGCATGACGCTGAAGGAGTTCGGCAATTGGCGCGAGGTGAACGTGAAGCCGCCCTCGATGTCGTCGAACAGCAGGCCATAGGGCTTGCCGGCGGCTTTGATGCTCTCGATCAGCATCTTCTTCAGCTCCGCCCGCGAGACCGTTTTCGAGGCCTCGACCAGGAGGTTCGATTGGCGCGCCGCGACGGCGTAGCCCTGTTGGCGGCGACCGTGGCCGTTGGACCGGTCGAAACCGTCCACCGGAGAGCGCGACATCAGGAAGGTCTTGAAGACGCCCTTGTCCACGACGGTGACGCGGCGAGCCTTGACGCCCTCGTCGTCATAGGGGTAGTAGCCCACCAGATCGACGCCGCGGAAGCTCTCCATCGTCGGATCGGAGTATACCGACAGGAAGTCGGGCAGGACCGGCTGGTTGATCTTCTTCTTGAAAGTCTGGGCGTCGTCTTCGTCCTTCAACCGCGCGCCCTCGACGCGGTGGCCGAAGATCTCGTGGAAGAAAACGGCGCTCGACCGGCCGGAGAGAATGGCGGGACCGGTGTAGGGCTCGCCAACCGGCGCCTTCTCGAGCGCGAGCAGCATGTCCACCATCTTCGAAGCGGCGCGCAGAACTTCTTCGTCACCGGGCAGGCCGCCGGGATGGAAGGACATGAAGGTTCGATTCAGGCCCAGCACCTCGCCATCGGCAGCGCGGATGGAGGCCGAAATCAGAAGCCGGTAGAAGGGCATCGACATCCGGATCTCCGCGCCGTCGGTGGCGACGTAGCGCCGCGTCTCGATCTCGCCCATGGCGGTAACCTCGGCGTGCAGAATGTCGGGATGGCCGCGGAAGGCGCGGCCGTACTGGCGGACCTTCTCCTCCCAGGCGGGCCGGTCGAACGAGAACTGCGCCAGGGGCTCCAGGTACCTGTCAGCCTCCGCGGCGGAGAAATCCGGCGACTTGTCTTCCTGCGCGAGCTTGATGTCCTGGTTCGTCTTGACCGCTTCGTAAAGCTGAAGGGCTTCCTTGAACTGGCGGTCGGTTTCAAGCCAGAGGCTGACGGCGAGCGCGTCTGGGCCGTCCTCGATGGGGACTGCGCCGGCGGCCGCGGTGCCCGGCCTGCCGCCATGCGTGCTGTCGAGTTTGTAGTCGCCCACGCGCAGATCGATGTCCAGCAGGCGGGTGCGGTTGTCGCTGCTTTGGGTGAGCGCTCCGAACGACGACTGCACGTTGATGGCGCGGTTATCGGTGAGCTGATAGGAGATGAAGTAGGGCGGGACGGGCTGCTTCTTGAGAGCGGCGAAAGAGCGGTTCAGCTCGCTCTTCATGGTCTCGAGGACGGTGTCCGATGCGCCCTTCTCCTGCGCCACCGCGAGGAGTGGAAGCATCAACAGCGGCAAACACGACACCAATCGCAATCGCAAGCTCACCTCACCTCGAACCGAGACGCCTGGCTTCAGACTAGTGTACAGCGGAGCTGAAGCTCCGCGCGGGCCAGGGCCTGACGGGGCGACGGGCGATGCGCTGGACGGCGAAGAGTAGCTCCCTCTGCATCACGTGACTGAGGGCGCATCTGGCATTCGGTGCGGCCTCCGCGTGGTATCCTACTGTAGTAGGATACTTTCTATGCCGCGCGGGAACCCATCACCGAAGCTTACCATCACTATAGACCCCGACGTTCACGAAAACATCCTGGCGGCGGCAGCCCGCGACGGGGTGAGCGTCTCTGCCTGGATGACCGCCGCGGCGCGCCAGGCGCTGCACCGGCGGGCTGGTCTGGCGGCGGTTGCGCAGTGGGAAAAGCAGCACGGACGTTTGACGACAGAAGAGATGAACGAAGCTCGCCGCAGCGTGCGCGCTCAGCTCCGAACATCGCGAACGGCCCGGCGTTCGGCATGAACGCCGTCGTCTATGACGCCGCCGTTCTCGTGGCCGCCGATAGAAACGAGCGGCGAGCATGGGCCGAACACAAGGCCCGTCTGGAAGTTGGCGTCGTTCCATTGGTTCCGGCGCCGGTGGTCGCCCAGGTCAGCCGGTCCCCACAACAAGCCCAACTCCGGCGCTTCTTGACTGGGTGCGTGGTCGTTCCTCTGGGCGAGACCGAGGCGCACGAAGCCGGGCGACTGTTAGGCATAACCAAAACTTCAGATGTCGTTGACGCGGTTGTGGTGGCGACAGCCCTTCGGCAAAGAGCTGCGATCCTCACCAGCGACCCAGGCGACATGGAACGGCTGGTCAGGGCTACTGGCCGCGAAGTCGCTGTCGTCGCTATCTGAGGTGTAGCGAAGCGGCGCGCGCGGGCAGGGAGGAAACGCCGGGCCGCCGGCGCGCTCTGCCGGCATGGAAAGGCGGGTGCAGGGGGACTCGCGCGGACCGCGGGGTCCGCCCCACAAGCTCCCCGAGTGTCCGGCTTGCGGGTCAGCGGCCCACGACTTCCACGTTCTCCGATGCGGGGCTGAGTTTGCCGGCCGCGTCGTCCCAGTGGAGATGGAGCTCCGTGCCGGCGCCCTTCTCGTAGTCGTAGGTCCGGCCGTCGTCTTCGTAGAGCGTGAAGTCGGCGTCGGCGCCGGGATAGACGCGCAGCCCGGACAGCTTCTGCTGCTGGTGGGTGCTCTCGACCGGCTCGCCGAGCGGGACGATCGAGCCGGCGCGCACGAACAGCGGCAGCATATCGATAGGCGCATCCGCCTGGATGCTCTGACCGCCGCGGACCCGCTCACCGGTCCAGTAGTTGTACCAGTCGGCGCCGGCCGGCAGGTAGACCATGCGGCTCGTGGCGCCCTGTTCGGTGACCGGAGCGACAAGGAACGCGGGACCGAACATGTACTCGTCGGCGATCGTGGCGACTTTGGGATCGCCGGGGAAATCCATGAAGAGAGCGCGCATGAACGGAGCGCCGGTCTCGTAGGTGCGGTGGCCGAGCGAATAGATGTAGGGCATCAGCTCGTAGCGCAGCTTCAGGTACTTCTCCAGAATCGGCTCGGCCGCTTTACCGTAAGACCAGACCTCGTTGTACAGGCGGCTGCCGTGGGCGCGGAAGATGGGCAGGAACGAGGCGTACTCGAACCAGCGCGCGTAAAGCTCGGGGTAGTCGTCGTAGCCGCCGACGTTGTCGCGCGCGTCGGAAGGATCGAGCAGCGGAGGGTGCGCGGGATGGTGCTCGGCGGGCAGATACTGCCATCCTCCGGTGTCGTTGCTCCAGTAGGCGAAGCCGGAGGCGGCGAAATCGAGCCCGGTGGGGATCTGGCGCTTCAGCGTATCCCAGGTCGGGTAAATGTCCGAAGACCAGAAGATCGCGCCGTTGCGCTGCGCGCCCAGGTAGGCGTCGCGGGAGAGAATCAGCGCGCGGTGCTTGACGTCGCGGCGGAAGCCGTCATAGATCGCTGCCGTGTGAAACAGAGGGTAGATGTTGAAGTACCGCGTGCCCGGTCCGATGTGGAAGTAGCTGCCGTTGGGCGGCAGGTCGGGCTCGGTTTCATCGGCCCAGATGGCGTCGAAGCCTTTGGCGACGATGTTGTCGCGGATGGTGTCCCAGATACCAGCGGGCCGCTTCCGGGTTGGTGGTGTCGATGTCGGAGCCGGCGCGGTCGTAGGGCAGGCCGTCGGTGGGCGTGCCGTCGGCCAGGTGTTCGAACCAGCCCTTCTGCAGCAGGAAATCGTAATAGCGGGAGCCCTGCGTGAAGCGCGGCCAGACGCTGATCATCGTTTGGAAGCCCATGTCGTGTAGCTCGCGGTTCATGGCGGCCGGGTCGGGCCACTGCGCGGGATCGAAGTCCATCTGACCCATCTTCGTGTAGTAGAACCAGTCGACCACCATCACGTCGGCCGGCAGGTGGCGCTCGCGGTAGCCCTTGGCCACGGCCAGCAACCTCGTCCTGCGAGCGGTAGCGCTGCTTGCACTGAATGTAGCCGTAAGCCGCTTTCGGCAGCATGGGCGTGGCGCCGGTGAGCAGCCGGTAGCCGGCGTAGATCTCGTCGGTGGTGTTGCCGGCGATGACGAAGAAGGACACGCGATCGCCGACTTCGGAAAGTCCACCGCGTCTGCTCGTTGAAGCCGGGCTGGATGGTGGTGCGGGAGGGGTTGTCCCAGATCATCCCGTAACCGCGGTTGGTGACCAGGAACGGGATGCCCACGCTGGGGCCGCCCGTGGCGGTGTAGTCATGCCAGCACCGCACGGTGTGGCCGCGATGATCGAGAAAGCCTTCGTGGTTCTGGCCCAGGCCGTAGTAGTGCTCGTCCGCGGGAGAGGCGAAAACCGCGCCGACCTGGTAGAACTCCGGATCCGAGGGGCGCCGGTCGGCGAGAACGCCGGCATTGCCGTCTTTGTAATTCGGCTTGGACATCGACCACTCCTGCATGTCGAGCAGCGTCTTGCCGTCCGGCGTGCCAATGACGATGCGGGTGGGCGGAGCCGAGCCGTTGAAGAACTTGGCGATGTCCAGCTCGGTGGCCATCGGTTTGCGCGGCTGCGGCGCGAAGAGCGTGACCACCAGCCGGGAGGAGCGGTAGACCTCGCCCGCGGCGCTCCGCTCGCGGCTCCAGCCCTGGGCCGCCGGCGATGCGACAAATCCGTAGCCGGGGCCCGCCAGCGCCGGCTCCTTGAGCAGGCTCATGGTCACGCGCACGATGTTGGGGGCGTAAGGCTCCAGGGCGATGGTGCGGTTGCCCTGTTCGAATACGACCGCATGCTGCTGCGCCTGCGCGGCGGCCGCAAGCAGGAGGGCTGGAATGAGGATTCGAGTCATAGCTCTGTCGATTGTATCGCGCCCCCGTAGCGCCGGTTCGTCGGGACAATCTCAGAGCCGCCACGAGTAAGTGGGCCGCGGTCCGGCGGGGGCGATCCGCCCCCGCCGAGTAGCGGCGTTCACCGCCCCACAGCCTCACGCCAGAACCGCTCGACAGGCCTCCTCGAGCACGTCCAGCGCGAAATCCGCCTGCTGGCGCGTGATGAGCAGCGGCGGGCAGAGGCGGATGGCGTTCTCGCCCGCTCCCAGCACCAGCAGGCCGCGCTGGAACGCCCGCTCGACCACGGCGTCGCGCAGGTCCGGCGCACGCTCCCTGGTCCCGCGGTCGCGGACCAGTTCGATGGCGATCATCAGCCCCACCCCGCGCACGTCCCCCACGCTGGCGATGCGCGCCGGCCACCCCGCCAGGCGCTCCATCATGTAGGCGCCTACGCGGGCCGCGTTGTCGATGAGGCCCTCCTCGAGAAGGTCGAGCGTCTCGAGCGCCGCCGCCACGGCCACCGGATTGCCGCCGAAAGTCGAGGCCTGCGCGCCCGGCTTCCACTGCATCAGGTCCGCGCGCGCGATCATCGCGCTCAGCGGCATCCCGCTGGCGATGCCCTTGGCGCTGGTCAGAATGTCCGGCGCCACGCCGAAATGCTGCCACGCCCACAGCTTGCCGGTCCGGCCCATCCCGCACTGCACCTCGTCGAAAACCAGCAGGATGCCGTGCGCCTTCGCGATCCGCTCGAGGTCTTCGAGGAAGCCCGGGGGCGGCACCAGGTAGCCGCCCTCGCCCTGCACCGGCTCGACCACGATGGCCGCCACTTCCTCCGGCGGGACGATGGTGCGGAACAGGCGCTCGATGGCTTCGATCGACACCCGGGCCGCCGCATCGCCCTGCCGGTAGGTGTCGGGATAGGGCACGTGGTAGACGCCCGGAATCAACGGTCCGAAGCCCCGCCGCTGGACCGCTTTGCTGGCCGTCAGCGACAACGCGCCCAGCGTGCGCCCGTGGAAGGCGCCCAGAAACGCGATGAACTTAGTGCGGTGCGTCGCGTAGCGCGCCAGTTTCATGGCCGCCTCCGTCGCCTCCGCGCCGGAGTTGCCGAAGTAGACCCGCCGCGGGCCGGGCAGCGTCGCCCCCAGCCGCTCCGCCAGCGTCACCATGTTCTCGTAATAGAAGTCCGTGCCCGACATGTGCATCAGCCGGGCCGCCTGCTTCTGAATCGCCGCGACCACGCGCGGGTGGCAGTGTCCGGTCGAGACCACCGCGATCCCCGCGCTGAAATCCAGGAAACGATTGCCGTCCACGTCTTCGACGAGGGCGCCTTCGCCGCTGTCCGCGACCAGCGGATAACTCCGCGTGTACGACGGCGACAGGACCGCGTGGTCCCGCTCGATCACGGCACGCGCGCGCGGGCCGGGCAGGGAAGTGCGCAACTCGGGAAGATCCGGGCGGACGGCTTCACTATTCGCCTGCATGGAAACCCTCCTACCAATCGAATTGTTTTGAGAAACGAAAACAGGCGGGTAACGCGGGAGGAATCAGTCGGAGCCGAACAGTCCGGGCCGGGACACGGCGGGCGCTTTGCGCTGCATATCTCTACTCTAACGCAAGCGCTCGTCGCCCGCCTGTCGAATCCGTCGCGCTTCGCCGGCTCCGCAAGCCCAGCCTTCCCGCCAAACCGCTACGATTGGCGAGTGCAATCGTTGATGGCAGTGCGATCAGTGCTGTATGTCCAGCATTACCATACGGCGACTGGATGACGCCCTCAAGGCGCGGCTCCGTGTGCGGGCGGCCCGCCACGGCCGTTCGATGGAGCAGGAGGCCCGCGAAATCCTCAAGGCCGGACTCGGCCCCGAACCGGGCCAGGGCGCCAACCTCGCGGATTCGATCCGGCGCCACGTGGTCCCGCTCGGCGGCATCGATCTCGCGCTTCCGGCCCGCGCCCCCGTTCGCAGGCCTCCCAACCTCGCCCGATGATCGTCCTCGATACGAACGTGCTTTCGGAGACGCTCCGGCCGTCGCCTTCCGATCGGGTCATGCGCTGGCTGGCGGCGCAGGAACCGCTGGCCGTCTACGTCACCACCATCACGCTGGCGGAGGTGCTGTACGGAATCGAGGTCTTGCCGGCCGGCAAGCGCCGCTCGCGTCTGGGAGCCGCGGTCGGAAAGATCCTCGCGGAAGAGTTCGCCGGCCGCATTCTCCCCTTCGACGAAGACGCTGCCCGCCTCTTTCCGCAGATCGTCGCCGGACCAGAGGCGGCGGGCCGCCCCGTCTCGCAGTTCGATGCCATGATCGCCGCCATCGCCCGCTCGCGGCGGGCCGCGCTAGCGACTCGCAACACGGACGACTTCGACCTTTGCGGCGTTCGAATCGTCAATCCCTGGACGGAGTGAGCTGTCCACCCCGAATGTCGCCCCGCCTAAACCGGTTCGAAGTGCGAGAACATGTTCTGGAATTCGGGCACGTTCGATGGCGTCTCGTACCAGCACACCGCCTCGAATCGCTTCCACAAGGCGAGCACCGCGGGATTGCTGTGGGCTCCGGCAATTGCCTCCTGAGAAACCCACTCGAAGACCTCCACAATCGTTCCGTCCCGGGTGCGCATCACGATCGAGGGGCGCTCGGTGACGAGACCCTCGGCACGCAATGGCGGCAGATGGTTGCGAACCAACTCCAGCAGAGCCCCCTCGCAACCGGGTCTCGGCTTATAGCAGGCCACTGAAGTCGATCCCATAAGGAGCGCCTCCGCCTTTTTGTAGATGATCAGCCCGCCAGCGCGGATGCCACCGTCGTCATCCCCCGCTCACCGCCGGCCGGCTCCAGTTCCGCGACCAGCGCCGCCTCCATCGCTTGGGGGTCGATCTCGACTTCACACGCGGCGATTTCGGCGTCCGTTGCATCCGCAAAACAGAGCTCGCAAACACCTACCGCATCCGAGCCGCAGCGCACCGGCGGACCGAACGTGCGGCACGTCAGGGGACGCGCCGCGTACAGGTCGCAAAGCCCGGTCGCCGGATCGAGCGCGGGACACGGCTCGTCATCGCCGTCGGCGAACGCGCGGGCCCGCTGGCGCACCCGCGCCGCCCGTTCGGGATCCGAGCCGTCCAGCGTGGTCAACCCCTGCCGCAGCCTCCGCGCATCGAGCTGGTTGATCTCAAACGACCCCAGGCAGCACTGCATGCACCCTGGCCGGCACACCAGCCACGGCCCGCTCCGCCGCGCCGCTTCCGCCAGCGCGGCATCCACGATCTGGATCAGGGCGGCGTCGCCCGCATCGACCTGCATCTCTCGCAGGATAACCCGTGCCGCCCATGCTAGGATGGCGTCGCAAGTGTGGTCGGGTATCGGAACGAGCTGCAACCCGGGGACTGGCTCGAATTTCGCCGTTGTTGCGAAACTCCGTGCCTGTCCCAGGGTTTGCCCTTGGATAATCGTACTTCGCATGAC
The DNA here is from genome assembly GCA_963710565.1 of Bryobacterales bacterium. Taxonomy (GTDB): domain Bacteria; phylum Acidobacteriota; class Terriglobia; order Bryobacterales; family Bryobacteraceae; genus DASWZN01. Next base: position 263,942 of record CAVQAN010000009.1, read on the forward strand.
TTGCGACGCATTACACTTAAAATGGATAGTTTCTAAACCGGTCCCGCCATGAGAACATCAGCCATCTTCCTCTTGCTGACAGCTCTGCTGCTCGCCTTCACAACAGGCTGCGGCAGCGGCCCTACCAGTTCCTCCAGTCCGACTCCGACGCCCACGCCCGTTCCCCAGGCCGCGGCGCCCGGATTCAGCCTGCCCGCGGGCACCTACATCACCGCGCAAACCGTTTCCATCCTGGACGGCACGCCCGGCGCAACGATCTACTACACGACCGATGGCAGCACGCCGACGACTGCTTCCCCCGTTTACACCGCCCCGATCCAGGTTTCCTCCACCAAGACCATCAGCGCCACGGCCGCCGCCGGCGGCTACCTCAACAGCGCGGTCGCCACGGCGACCTACACCATCACGCCACTGGCGACCTCGGCCTACACCTGGAACAACGTCCAGATCGTGGCCGGCGGTTTCGTCGATGGCATCGTCTTCCACCCCACCCAGCCCAGCCTCGTCTACGCCCGCACCAACATCGGCGGCGCGTATCGCTGGAATCCCGCCACCAGCGCCTGGACACCCCTGCTCGATTGGATCGGCCGCGCGGAGTCGAACTACATCGGCGTGGAGAGCATCGGTCTCGACCCGGCGGATCCATCCCGCCTCTACCTGGCCGGGGGAACCTACACGGAATCCTGGGCCGGGACGGGCGCCATCCTGGTGTCCACCGATCAGGGCAACACCTTCCAGACCGTTCCCCTGACCATCAAGATGGGCGGCAACGACAATGGCCGCCACGCCGGCGAGCGCCTGGCCGTCGACCCCAACCTGGGCAGCATCGTCTATTTGGGCTCCCGCCTCAACGGCCTCTGGAAGAGCACCGATCACGGCGCCCATTGGAGCCAGGTTTCGAGCTTCCCGGTCACCGGCGCCACCGGCGGCACGGGCGTTGGCGTGGTCTTCGTGGACTTCGTCAAGAGCAGCGGCGCCGCCGGCAGCCCCACCCCGGTCATCTACGTGGGCGTCTCGGACCCGGTGACCAACTTCTACCGCAGCACCGACGCCGGCGCCACATGGCAGGCCGTTCCCGGCCAGCCCACCGGCCTCTATCCCAGCCACGGCCCTCTCGGACCCGACGGCAGCATCTACATCTCCTACGGCAACGACGTCGGCCCCAACGGCATCTCGAGCGGCGCGGTGTGGAAATACACTCCGCCTCCCGTCAGTAGTCCCGCCCTCAACGGCACGTGGACCAACATCACGCCGCCCGCGCCATCCTACGCAACCAACGGCTCCTACGGCTACGGCTGTGTCGCCGTCGATCTGGAACACCCCGGCGTCCTCATGGTCAGCACTCTCGACCTGTGGTACCAGCACGACGACATCTTCCGCAGTCTGAACGGCGGCAGCACCTGGGAGGAGGTTGGCGCCAGCGGCACGTGGGATAACTCGCTTTCCCCCTGGGTCGGCAAGCTCCAGGCGAGCACCATGCCGGGATGGTGGATGGGTTCCCTCGCCATCGACCCCTTCAATTCCGACCACGTGATGTACGGCACCGGCGCCACCATCTGGACCACCGCGAGCGCCACCCAGGCCGATTCCGGCCGGCCCGTGAACTGGACCATCGGAGCGATGGGCCTCGAGGAAACCGCCGTGACCCAGCTCAGCAGCCCGCCCAGCGGCCCGGCGAACCTGCTGAGCGGAGTCGGCGACATCGGAGGATTCGCCCATCTCAGCCTCACCCAGAGTCCTCCCGCCGGCATGATGAGCAACCCCATTTTCTCGACCACCTCCGGCCTGGACTTCGCGCAAAGCGCGCCGCTGGTGGTCGCGCGGACCGGCTACAACGGCACGGCGGGCCCCTTCGGCGCATGGTCCAGCGACGGCGGCCAGACCTGGACGCCGTTCGCCGGCAGGCCCGCCGGAACGACCCAGGGGGCCGGTTCCATCGCGGTTTCGGCCGACGGCACGACCTTCGTCTGGGCCCCCACCGACGCTGCGGGCGGGTATTCGACCAACCACGGCGCGGCCTGGACGGCCTCAACCGGCGTTTCCGCCGGCGTCACCGTGGTGGCCGATCGCGTGAACCCCCGCAAGTTCTACTTCGCCAACGGTGCGCTCTACCGCAGCACCGACGGCGGCGCGACGTTCACCGTGACGAACGCTTCCGCCAACGGCGCGCTGGCCGCCTCCTTCGCCGCCGAGGGCGACCTCTGGCTGGCGTCCACCAGCGGCCTCTATCACTCGACGGATTCGGGCGGCACCTTCGCCCCGATGGCGGGCGTCCAGCAGGCATACAGCGTGGGCTTCGGCAAGGCTGCCACCGGCGCCACCTACCCGGCGCTTTACCTCTTCGGCCAGATCGGCGGCCTGCAAGCCTTCTTCCGCTCCACCGACGCCGGCGTCACCTGGGTTCGGATCAACGACGATTTGCATCAGTGGGGCAATGCGTCCCTCATCATCGGCGATCCGCGCGTTTTCGGCCGCGTCTACATCGGCACGAACGGCCGTGGCATCATTTATGGTGACGCGCCGTCGCAGGGCGCGGCCATCGGAAGTCCCGCCGCCCCGCGCGAACGGCGCCCGGCCGGCTTTGAGAGGTAGATCATGAACTGGAGCGCGGTTGCCGCGATTCTGCTCGGCCTGGCGGTCCTCCTGGGCGCTTTCGGCGCGCACGGCCTCCAGAACCGTCTCGACACCTACTCGATGGGTATTTATCGGGGCGCTGTGTCGTACCAGTTCATCCACGCGCTCGGGCTGCTGGTGGTTTCGATCCTGCCCAAGATCGGCGTGCTTCGCGCCGCCCGCGCGGCTTGGGTCTGCCGCCTCCTCGTCATCGGCATCGTCCTGTTCTCCGGCAGTCTCTATCTGCTGGCTGTGACCGGCGTCTCCTACTTGGGCGCAATCACTCCGGTCGGCGGCCTGGCCTTCGTCGCCGCCTGGTTCACGCTCGCCTGGGGGCTGGCGCGGCAGGAGCAGTGACGGGTCAGAGAGAACAGGCGGAAATGCCATGAAGAGTCCACGCCCGCTTGTTGGCGCCAGATTCCCTAGCGTGACGTTGCGCCCGATCGCTCTATGGCTGGCGCTGGCCGGCTCCCTGTCCGCGGCGAACGCCAAGCTGGACACTTCCACGCCCGTCGGACAGGCCTTCGCCCGGTTGTACAACTTCGATTTTCCCGGCGCGCACGCCATCCTGGACCGTCAGATCCGCTCGGATCCCCAGGATTCGCTGCCCTACGCCGTCAAGGCGGCTGGTTACCTGTTCGCGGAGCTGCACCGGCTCAAGGTTCTGCAAACGGAGTTCTTTGAAGACGACGACAGGATTGTCGATCGCCGCAAGCTGAATCCGGATCCCGCGATCCGCGCGGAATTCTTCCGGCTGTTGGAGGCCGCCCGGCAACGCGCTAACGCCCGGTTGGCCGCCCACCCTGGCGATCGGGACGCGCTCTTCACCCTGTGCATGGCAGCGGGCCTGGTCACCGACTACGCCGCCCTGGTCGAGAGGCGCCGCTTCGGCAGTTTCCCCCTGGCGCGGGAGACCCAGGCCTATGTCGACAAGCTGCAGTTGCTGAAACCTCCGGTCTACGACGCCTACCTGGCGAGGGGGACCACCGAGTATGTGGTCGGGTCCATACCTTTCATCTTCCGGTGGTTTTTCCACATTCAGAACATCGAAGGCAACAAGCAGCGAGGGATCGGCACCATTCAACTGGTTGCGGAACGGGGCCGGTATTATCCTCCCTTCGCCCGCATCCTGCTGGCCGCCATAGCCGTGCGGGAGAAGCGGCTCACCGACGCCCAGCGGCTGCTCGTGGGGCTGGTCGAGGAGTACCCCGAAAACCCCCTCACTCGCAGAGAGCTGGCGCGGATCAACGAACTCATGCGCCGGGGCGCCCTCGACAGCGGACGAGCGCAATGGGCCCGCTTGAGGGACAATGAAGACATGGCGCAAGCTATCGCGAGAGACCCCGAGACGATGCACGGCGTCCCGGTGTTCCGAGGAACGCGAGTGCCGGTTCAGACCCTCTTCGACTATCTGGCGGGCGGCGACACGCTCGAGGACTTCCTGGAGGGCTTTCCCACCGTCTCCCGCGCGCATGCATTGGAGGCGCTGGAAGAAGCCAGGGGACTGCTGCCGGCGCGCGGCTGATGCGCAGCCCGGCGAGGTTGGCGAAGCGGGCCGTTTGGCAATCGTGATCCGGGAACAGCGAAAACGCGCGGCCGGCGAACATCGATCCGCTGCCGTGACCGGAGCCCCGATGTATTGGGACATCGTCGAAGTCACACCGGAACCGAACTACCACCTCTCTGTGCGATTCAAGCATGGACTCGCCGGACGTGTGAGGCTGCAGGAATCGGAAATGACGGGTGCACTTGCGCCGTTGCGAGACGTCGAGTTCTTCGAGCGTGTGTATATCGATTGCGGAGCGCTCATATGGCCCGGTGACATTGATCTGGCGCCCGATGCGATGTACGCACGAATGGCTCAGGAGCGGGACGAGCAATCGCAGGCATCCTGATCGAGCCCGCCGCCGACTATAGGCCGACGCCGCGTTCCTGATCCGGAACAACTTCCCACAACGCCGTTTCGGGACCCTTCGGGCCGTGGCACTTCTATGAAACCCGGGCTGGGATTCGTTGAATAGTCGGAGCAACGGACCTCGGGTTATTGGCTACACTAACAATAACGGCGCGCAGATCGCGTACAGTCTCATTTCCGCGGAACGTCGGCTCAAACTGTTCTGAAGAACCTGGGGTGGAGGGTTTTGCCATGGCAAAGCTCGTATATGGATTGAACCAGTCCTTGGATGGCTACGTCGACCATCTGGAATTTAGGCCAAGCCCGGCGCTCTTTCGTCACTTCATAGAGCGTGTGCGCGACCTGGCGGGCATGGTGTACGGTCGCCGCATGTACGAGGTAATGCGTTATTGGGACGAAGACCATGCGGACTGGGTCGCGGAGGAACACGACTTCGCGGCGGCGTGGCGGAGCCAGCCCAAGTGGGTTGTGTCACGCTCGTTGAAGTCGGTCGGACCCAACGCCACACTTGTCGAGGATGACATCGAGGCGGTGATACGTGGGCTGAAGGCTCAGCCAGTTGGGGAGATTGATGTTGCCGGACCAGACTTGGCCGGAAGCCTAACCAACCTTGGTCTTATCGATGAGTATCGACTTTACCTCCACCCCATCGTACTTGGTCGCGGCAAGCCATTCTTCTCCGGCCCTCGGCCGCCGCTCCGTCTTGTGACCAGCGATCTCGTTGCCGAGGGCGTGATCAGGTTGACGTACGTTCCCGCTTAATCGCGCGACTCGCCCGACGGACTGCGCCGAGGCGTCCGGTCCGCTTGGGGTCACGTCCAGGCATTCCAGCTTGCTCGCCAATCTTCCTCGGAAGCGGTTGGATCTCGCCCGGGCCGCAAACCTGGCAAAGGCCCCCGAAGTCCCGTTGTGGGAGGTGTGCCGGGTGGTTGCCACTCCGTGCGCCGCTTGCCCGCCTTCTGTGCGGATGATGCCCCGCGCGGCGATCTGTGGTACTGAGAGGAGGTGCCGAGCGAGCTATGCACGGCCAATCGCAGGCTCGTCAGAGGCCAAAAAAGGCGCTTGATGAAGAACTCCGAAAAGGACCGCCTGGCAACCGCGGTGGTGGACCGCTGGTGCTTCTTCCAGGACGCACTGGCAGGAGCGAAGCGCAGGTATCCCCTGCAAGACTTTCTTTCCTTCGCGGACGCCGCCAGACGCTATATTGAGGCGACCCATTGCGACCAGCTCGTACGCAGAGACGTTGCCAATGCCATAAACGGCTTGACGGAGTTCCTCCGCTTGGAGAGAAAGCGCGTACCGGGAAGAGTCTTGTCCGAGGCAGACCGGCTGGAATGCTTGTTTTTCGGCGGGTTCGATCCGCACTTCGAGGGGGACGAACCACCCGGTCTATAGGTGGGGCGCGGCTCCGCCGAAGGCGCCGGGGCGCAACGGCAACTATTGCGCCGAGAGCCACCGCGGGCCGGACGGTGGTTGCTCGCAAACGAACGCGGGTGTCCGATACGCTTGACAGCACAGATGTTTTATAGAATGTGATGGTGGCTTCTGGTTCGCGGAATCTTCATGTGGGCGATGACGGCCTGACGACTCCCGAAGTCGGCGGCTGGGCGGAGACGAAATATCGCCTTTTGGCCCTTTACGACGAGTTGTTCTCGACCGGCATGAAGAACAAGTGGGATCAGCGAGTCTATCTTGATCTGTATGCCGGGGCCGGGTACAGCCGCATTCAGGGAACGAGCAAATTCCTAAAGGCGTCTCCCATCATCGCGCTGACGGTCACTCACCCTTTTGACAAATACATCTTCTGCGAGGAGCGCGAAGACCTCTTAGACGCCTTGAAGGCTCGAGTGAAGCGGATCGGGCCTCAAGCCAATGTAGCGTACATACCCGGCAACTGCGACGCTGAGATCGAGAAGATTTACAAAGAGCTGCCGAGGGGGTCATCCACGAACAAGGTGCTAAGCCTTTGTCTCATGGACCCGTTCGACTTCGGGCTCAAGTTCGAGACCTTGCGCAAGCTTTCCACGGTTTTTATGGATTTTGTCGTCTTGCTTGCCATCGGCATGGATGCGAATCGTAATTACGAGCTTTACGTTGAGGGCGATTCCACGAAGATTGACGAGGCGCTTGGCAATAGGGAATGGCGGGAACGATGGAGGGCGGTCGGTATCAGGAAGAGCGACTTCAGACCGTTCTTGGCGGGCGAGTTCTGCAGGAGCATGGAGTCCCTCGGTTACCTCAAGAAACCGCTGGATCGCATGAAGCTGGTCCGATCCGCAGAGAAGAACTTGCCACTCTATTTCCTTGCGCTATTCTCTCGGAGTGAGACAGCCTTCAAATTCTGGGACGATGTGCTCACGTACAGTACCGATCAAAAGGGCCTTTGGGATTGAGTTCCGATGTCACTGCTTTCGAAAATCGAATGGACAGACGCAACCTGGAACCCGGTTCGCGGCTGCACGAAGATCAGTGCCGGTTGCAAGCATTGCTACGCGGAAAGATTCGCTGAGCGTTTTCGCGGGGTCAAGGGACATCCCTTCGAACAAGGCTTTGATCTGCGTCTCATTCCGCAGAAGCTTGGTGAACCCCTGCGCTGGAGCGAGCCGAAGATGATATTCGTCAACTCGATGAGCGATCTTTTCCATGAAGGCGTGTCGCTTACTTATATCGAGAAGGTGGCTACGACGATGCGGCTTGCGAACTGGCACACTTACCAAGTGCTCACGAAGCGCTCCGAGCGCCTGCGGGAACTGCTGTGCGGACCTCTTCGGCTGGCCGCAAATGATGCTCATATATGGTGGGGTGTGTCAGTGGAGGACCGTCGGTATGGTCTGCCACGAATTGCCGACCTTCAAGCAACGCCCGCTGCTGTGCGTTTTCTCTCGGTGGAGCCGCTTCTGGAAGACGTCGGGAATGTGCCGCTCGATGGTATCTCCTGGGTCATTGTCGGCGGCGAAAGCGGCCCCGGCGCGCGGCCGATGAAAGAGGATTGGGTACTTTCCATCCGGGAACAGTGCAAAGCCGCTAACGTCCCATTCTTCTTCAAGCAGTGGGGCGGCGTGCGCAAGAAGGCGGCAGGCAGGACGCTTCGGGGCCGGACCCACGATGGGTTTCCCGCGCGGGTGCAGAACCCGACGTTGCCGGCACTCCTGCGCCTTAAACACACGCTCGAAATCGAATACGCTGCGCTCGTGTAATTCGGCTAAGTGATCGGCGGCTTTCCATGCTTCCCGACTAGCAGAGCGGTTCGTTCACGGGCCGGTTGGATTGGCATTCATTGCGGGACGGCCTCAAGCATCACTGCAGCGCCCTGATTTACTCCGCGGCTCGAGCAGGGTGGTGGCCACTCTCAAGTCACACCGAATCACCCGAGTTCCTTGAGGTTGAGAGATAGGTATCGCTAAACGCTAGATCCCTATCGGAAGTGCCCCGGCAGGCCAGCAGAGCGCGCGAGGATGTCGTGCCGGGGCACTTTCGGTAGGGCCGTTTGAAGGAAGCCGCTGGCGTTTGCGGCGAACGCGGCAGGCTATGGGTATTGAATCGAATTCTGTCTGTAACACACAGAATGCAAGGGACTTCGTCCCGAACCCACGAATCGTCCGAAATCGCTGACAACGAGACGCACGCCGACCGCAGTATCGCACGCGTAGCGTCCGCCGCGCCAGCGGCTTAGTTCAAACGCCCTTGCAGCCACGTGTCGGGTACCACATGGAAATGCCTTGCGTTGTCGGAAACCGACCAACTGCTCCGGAGCGCGTTCTCACAGGCCCGGAAATCGAATCACGCCCCTCCCCCACCCCAATCTCCCACCCTTTCACCAACCTGCCCCTTCGCCCCCGCCCCCCAGTCCCGCTTCGCGCCATACACTGTGCCTGATAGGGGCTTGTTCCCAGAAGGGCCGAGCAACCCATGATCCGGCCGAGCGCAGGAAAGCACCGAACGAACCCACCCTGGCCCGGCGCGGGTGTCCGCATGCTGCATAAAACAAACCCGGTTCCATCGCAAAACGGCACGGTCATTCACCCGCAAAACGAACCCAAGTTCACCTGCATCGGTGCCGGGCATGCCCCCACACAACCGGAGGCCGCGGGCTCGGTCGCCCCCACCCAAAACCAACCCAATTCCGCCTCGCCCCCGGCCCCCTCTGCTACGATGGAACTCTTCGCGCTACAAGCGACCCAAAAGACCATGCCCGAGAAGACCTACGACCATATCGCCATCGAACGGAAGTGGTTCGAGCGCTGGCAGGACACCCCCGGCCTCTACCAGGCCGAGGAGAACTCCGCCCGGCCCAAGTATTACGTCCTCGAAATGCTGCCCTACCCCAGCGGCACCCTCCACATGGGCCACCTGCGCAACTACACCATCGGCGACGCCCTCGCCCGCTACAAGTGGATGCGCGGCTTCAACGTGCTCCACCCCATGGGCTGGGACGCCTTCGGTCTTCCCGCCGAGAACGCCGCCATCAAGCGCAACCTCCACCCCCGCGACTGGACCCTCTCCAACATCGCGGAGATGAAGAAGACCCACGCCCGCTACGCCTTCAGCTACGACTGGGACCGCGAAGTCTCCACCTGCGAGCCCGAGTATTACCGCTGGAACCAGTGGTTCTTCCTCAAAATGCTCGAGCGCGATCTGGCTTACCGCCGCCACTCCAAGGTCAACTGGTGCCCCGAGTGCTGCACCGTGCTCGCCAACGAGCAGGTGGTCGATGGCTGCTGCTGGCGTCACGAAACCACGCCCGTCGAACAGCGCGAGCTCGAGCAGTGGTTCTTCCGCATCACCCGCTACGCCGACGAGCTGCTGGCCGACATCGCCAAGCTCGAAGGCGGCTGGCCCGACCGCGTCCTCGAGATGCAGCGCAACTGGATCGGCCGTTCCGACGGCGCCGAGATCGATTTCCACCTCGAAGGAACCGGCCAGCCCATTCGCGTCTTCACCACCCGCGTCGACACCATCTACGGCGCCACCTGCGTCATCCTGGCGCCGGAACATCCGCTGGTCAAGGACAGGGGCGCGGTGAAGACCGTGCGGCGGCCCGACCCGGACGCCGAGAAGGAAGGCTTCTTCACTGGCCTCTACGCCCTCAATCCCTATAGCGGCGAGCGCATCCCCATCTGGGTCGGCAACTTCGTCCTGATGGAGTACGGCACCGGCGCAATCATGGCCGTCCCCGCGCACGACCAGCGCGATTTCGAGTTCTGCCGCAAGTGCGGCATCGCCGTGCGCCCCGTCATCCGCCCGGCCGACGGCCCGCTCGCCGACGAGCCCCTCATGCAGGAGGCCTTCCCCGGCTACGGCATCCTCGAAAACTCCGGCGAGTGGAGCGGCCTCGCGAGCGAGGACGCCCGCCAGCGCATGGCCGCCTACGCCAGCGAGCACGGCTTCGGCCAGGCCGCCATCACCTACCGCCTCCGCGACTGGGGCGTTTCGCGCCAGCGCTACTGGGGCACGCCCATTCCCGTGATTCACTGCCCCGCCTGCGGCGTCGTGCCCGTGCCCGAGAGCGAGCTGCCCGTCGTCCTCCCACTCAATGTCAAGATCACCGGCGCCGGCCGCTCGCCGCTCGAATCCGTCCCCGAGTTCATGAACGTGCCCTGCCCGCGCTGCGGCTCGCCCGCCCGCCGCGAGAGCGACACCATGGACACCTTCGTCGATTCCTCCTGGTACTTCTACCGCTACTGCGACGCGCGCAACAGCGGCGCTCCCTACGATTCGCGCAAGATCGCCTACTGGTTCCCCATCGACCAGTACATCGGCGGAGTCGAGCACGCCATCCTGCACCTGATCTACTCGCGCTTCTTCACCAAGGTGATGCGCGACCTCGGGCTGGTGTCGAACGACGAGCCCGTCACACGCCTCTTCACCCAGGGCATGGTGGTCAAGGACGGCGCCAAGATGTCCAAGAACAAGGGCAACGTCGTCGGCGCGGATTTCATGGTGGAGAAGTACGGCGCCGATACCGGCCGCCTCTTCGTGCTCTTCGCCGCGCCGCCCGAGCGCGACCTCGAGTGGCAGGACGCCGGCGTCGAGGGCATGTACCGCTTCCTCAGCCGCCTCTACCGCTTCGTGACCCGCAACGCCGAACGCGCCGTCCGGTCCGAGGCACTCCCCGCCGAAGCCGATACCAAGGCCCTGCGCCGCCTGCACCAGACCGTCAAGAAGATCACCGAGGACTTCGAGAGCCGCTGGCACTTCAACACCTCGATCGCGGCGACGATGGAGCTGCTCAACGAGCTGGTGCCCGTCGAGTCCCAGCTTTCCGGGACCGCGCTGCGCGAGATTCTCGAGAAGCTGGTGCTCGTCGTCGCGCCCTTCGTGCCCTACGTGGCCCAGGAGATGTGGGAGGATCTGGGCGGCACGAACCCCGTTCTGCGGGAGCCCTGGCCCTCCTACGATCCCGATCTGGCGCGCGAGGAGGAAGTCGAGATCCCGGTCCAGGTCAACGGCAAGCTGCGCAGCCGCATCCGCGCCCCCTTCGGCGCGCCCCGCGAGGACCTCGAGCGCCTGGCCCTCGCCGACGACAAGATCCGCGCCCTGGTCGCCGGCAAGCCGATCCGCAAGCTCATCGTGGTCCCCGGCAAGCTCGTGAATGTGGTCCTGTAGGACAAGCTTCAGCTTGTCCCACCTTCTTGTTCATCCCTTGGAGACTGCACGGCGCCCTCGCCGCCAGCGCGTTGACGCGGGCGCCCCGGCAACTCACGCCCGGCCAGGCGTTTCGCACACTCGATTCCCTGTTGGACGCCGCACTCGCTGGCCCCGTGTGGCTGCGCAACCCAGCAGGGCTCATGCACGGGATTGAGGAGTGGCCCCGGTCGAGCGCCTGCGTGCCGCAGACGGGCAAAAACACGGGAGCCCCGTGGACAAGCTGAAGCTTGTCCTACTCCAGCTCGAACGAGACGTACATCATCACTTCGTCACGCTCGATCTGGAGCGCCACGGCGTCGCCCGCCTTGAGGCGGCCCACCGCTGCGCGCAGCCCGTCCAGGCTGTCGATCTTCGTGCCGTTGAGCGCATGGATGACGTCCCCGGTCTTGAGGCCCGTATCCTGGGTGGCCTCGGCGGCCCGCGCCGCCACGATCACGCCCGAAGCGAGGCGCAGGCCTTCGAGCATCGCGGCAATCTCGGGGTTGATTTCGACGCCCAGAATTCCGAGCCCGCGCACCAGGCTTTTCTCGGGATTGACCAGGTCCGCCAGATCGTCGAACTGATTCTCCGGCTCTTCGACAACCGGCACCGTGAAGGACAGTTTCTGGGCGTCTCGCAGGATCTCGACGGTCACCGGATTCCCGTGCGACCGGCGGAACAGGGCGGTCTCGAAGGCGGGCAGAGTGGCCACGGGCGCGCCATCGACCGCAGTCAGAATGTCGCCCCGCCGCAATCCGGCCTTGTCAGCCGGGCCATCGGGCAACAAGTCCGAAACGATGAGACCCCACCCCTGCTTGAGTCCCAGGCCCGCTGCCAGCGTGGGCGAGATGGCCTGCACATTGACTCCAATCCTGGGGCGGCGCACATGGCCATGCGCGCGGATCTCCTGGTACACGAAGCGGACCACCACGCTCGGAATGGCGAAGTTCAGCCCCTCGCTCCCGCCCGATTCGGACAGGATGAAGGTGTTGATGCCGACCACGGTCCCGTCCAGATCCACCAGCGGGCCGCCGCTGTTGCCGGGATTCACCGCGGCATCGGTCTGGATATAGACCCTCGGTTTGTCGAGATCGGGCTGGCGCATGACGGCACTGACGATCCCCATGCTCATGCTGTCTTCCAGCCCTTCCGGGCTGCCGAAAGCGAGCACCAGTTGGCCCTGCCGGAGCTTCCGGTAGTCGCCGATCTCGAGCGCGGGCAGACCTTCCGCATCCACCTTGAGCACCGCCAGGTCGGTTTCCTTGTCCACGCCCGCGATGCGCGCTTTGAGAATCCGCGTCCGGACCGGGCCGGGAGAGGAAGGGTCCTCGCCAGAACCCGGCGGCGGCGCCAGCACTACCCGCACCTCGAGCGCCCCCTCCACCACGTGGACGTTCGTGACGATGTATCCGGCCGGGTCCACGATCACGCCGGAACCGATGGCATGCTGCCTCCCGATCAGTCCCGCGTTCTGATGGCCTTCCTCGCCGACTGGTCCGTAGCCCGTTACGAGGATCTTCACCACGGACGGCGACACCTTCCGCGACAGCTCTTCAAGGGCCTGGCTGGTCTTGCGCAACGCGTCGCGCGAGGAGGCCGACAGCGCGGCTGCGGCGACCAGAGCGACCGCCGGCAACAGACGATAGGGGCGCATTGGGCTGCAGACCTCAGGAACGGCGTTTCGCCGTGAACTCGCGAGCGCCTTCCTCGCCGCCATCGAGCTGGCGCGAGAACTTGAGCTCGCTTCCGGCGACCTTCCCCGTGTACAGGAACTTCGTCCGGCTGCGGTTGTATTCGACCACGACCGCAAACGAGATCTTGTCGCCTTCCACCTTCCCCTCCGAAATGGCCCGTTCTCCCATAGGAGTCGATACGGTTCCCGTCAGTTGGCTGCCGTTGGCCTTGAGGTTGAAGACCACCTCGCGGGTTCCCCCGCCCTGCGCGGGAACCTGGGCGACCCACTTGCCCGTCACGTCCGCGGCCGACGCCGCGGCCACGAGCACCAGGGCCGGCACAAAGAACGAGCGGAAGCGCAGTGCTTTCATAACTAAGAGGATGACACGAATCGGGGCCGCGTTACTACCAGACCAGAGCCCGCCACTCGCCCTTTTCGAGCACCGTCCCGCGGCCGCTGTAGGCCGCGCGCACGCGGACCAGGTTCCGGCCGGGGAAGCCGGTCAGGGCCGCGCCTCCGTCCGGCTTCAGGATTCGGTCGATCTCGGGCGCTAGGCCCGCGAGCGCCTCGGCGTTGATATTGGCAACCGCAAAATCGGCCGCCGCGGCGCGCACGGCGCGCAGCGAACCGGTGAAGAGACCCACCTGGATGCCTTCTCTCCCGAACCTGTCCCGGGCGGCGCAGGCGGCCTCGAAGTCGATGTCGCAGGCATAGACGCGGCCGGCCCCCAGCAGTCCCGCGGCCACCGCCAGGATCCCCGAGCCGGTGCCCACGTCAAGAACCGTCATCCCCGGGCGCAACCGGCTCTCCATGGCTTCGAGGGCAAGCTGCGTCGCGGGTCCCCAGCCCGTCCCGCACGCCTGGCCGGGCTGCATTTCGAGACGCAGGCGCCCCGGCGGCGTGGGGTCCGCGCACCAGGACGGCGCCAGGTAGAACTTCGCGCCCACCAGCACAGGTTCCCACTGCGACTGGGCCACCCCGGCCCAATCGCGATCTTCCGCGGGCTCCCAGCGCGCCGGCCCCCATTCCGAGGCGTCGAACCGGTCGTCGAAGAAGACCCGGAGCCCTACCACGCCACCTGGCCGGTCCTCCTCGATGACCCCCCGCGTGCCGCGTTCCCACAGTTCCGCGATGAGGCGGTCCTTCTCCGCGGAGCGGCAATCGAGGCGCAGGACGTGCATTCCTTCAGCTTATGCTCGACCGCTCCCTCAGGGATTGAGCTGCAGATTGAATGTGACCAGGGCGCCGTCCCGGACTTGCAGGCGCTGCTCGGTGCGCCGGCCGTCCTTGACCACCGCCAGCATGTGGCCGCCCACGGGCAGCACGAAGGTGGCCGGCGTCTTTTCCGGGCGCTGCTGGTTGTCGATGAAGATCTCCGCGCCCGGCGGATCGCTATCCACGCGGACCGTGCCCGTCGGCTGGGTAAGGGTGACCGAGAGTTCGCGCGGCCCGTTCAAGTCCAGCGACCGGTACTCCTGGCGGTAGCCGGCGAGCGAGAGCGACAGCATGTGCCTGCCGAGCGTGGCCTGGATGGAGCAAGGGGAGGTACAGGTCTTCGAAGCATCGTTGTCTACCATCGCCTGCACGCCGGGAGGGCTGGTGACGATGTGGACCTCGGCCAGGGAAGGCGGCCGCGGCTCCGCCGGCCGGGTGCGCGGTGGTGGGACCGGGGTTTCGGCCGCGGGGGGCGCATGGGGAAGCTCGACCCCCGCGGGCGGCTGCGGGCTTGCGGAGGCCTCGGCCGGTTTGCCGGCGGGCGACGGCTTCTCCAGCCCTGGAGACGGGGCAGGCTGCGCGACTGTGGCCGCGGGCTCGGTCGCGGCGGGCTGCGTCAGAAGCCACTTCTGCACGCCCAGGAACAACACGGCCACCAGGCCTATCCCGAGAACCAGGCCCGCCACCATCTTCATCGCTCGCCCGGCGCCGCTGGGCTTCGGCGGCTCGGGCTCGGTATGCGCCGCCGGCCGCGCCGCGAGGGCGCCGCCGGCCACCACCTCGGTCGGCATGTTCTGGCCCGCGCCCCGCGCCAGCGCCTGCCAGCCCTGCTTCGAATTCAGCGCCGCCTCCAGGGCAGCGACGAACTCCGTGCAGGTCCCGTATCTTTTCGCGGAGTCCTTCGCCAGCGCCCGCGTCAGCACCATCGAAACCGCAAACCCGAGCGTCGGGTTGAGGTGCTCGACCGCCGGGGGATCCTCCGAGACGATTTTGTACAGCACCGTGGTGAGCTGCTCGCCCGTGAAGGGCTTCTCGCCGGTGAGCATCTCGTAGGCGACCACGGCCAGCGCGAACTGGTCCGCCTTCCCATCCACCGGCTTGCCCTGCACCTGCTCCGGCGACATGTAGTTGGGCGTTCCCATCACCAGGCCGGTCTGGGTCAATTGCTGCGAGGCCGAGATCTTGGCGATGCCGAAGTCGGTGATTTTCACCGTGGCGTCGCCGTCGATCATGATGTTGGCGGGCTTGATATCGCGGTGAACGATCCCCTTCTTGTGGGCATAGTCGAGCGCGGCCGCGGTCTGCCGCAGGACGCTGAGAACGTTCTGCGGGGTGGGCGGCTCGGGAGCCTCGAGCAGTTTCTCGAGCGTGGGGCCGTTGACGAACTCCATCGCGATGTAGGTGACATCGCCGTCTTCGCCCACGTCATAAACCACGACGATGCCGGGATGGGACAGAATACCGGCCGATTGGGCCTCGCGGAAGAGGCGGTCGCGCAGCCGGGAGCGCTCCGCCGTGTCGCTTAAGTCCGCCAGCCGGATGGTCTTAATGGCCACCGCGCGGCCAATGGTGGGATCCTGCGCGCGATACACAACGCCCATCGCACCGCGTCCCAGTTCGCCGAGAATCCTATAGCGGCCAATCGCATCCATGTCTCGCCAAGCCATTGTAGCGCACACCCTTTCGGACGCGCTGAAACCGGAAGCGCCGCATCTGCGTCTATGTTCGTGAATCCGAAGAGGGATCGGGACAGGAGGAAGCCGTGAGAACGAGGCTGGCTGCGAGACGGAGAGCGACTCTGCTGGCATCCCTGGGACAACTCTGGTGCCGCACGATGCACGACGACGTCGCCTGGCCCGTGCAGGGCCACTACCGCTGCCGGCGCTGCAACCGCGTCCACGAGGTCCCCTGGGAGGACCCCCGCGCCGGCGCCGCCGCTCCCGCCGCTGAAATCGAGACCGTCAAGCCCCTCCCCATCGCCGCCTGAGCGGACGAGCGGTGGCCCTGGCGTCGTATTCTGGCGCGGGACCGGAGACGCCACGGAACGGCGCCGCCCCTGAAACCAGAAACATGCGGGGCGGCGATGAGCCTGGATGGTCGGCCGTGACGGTCCCCTCGCACAAGTTAGACTGGAACGATGGTGCGTCCTGAAAGACGCGTGGTTCTAGCGGGTGCAAGTCCCGTTCGGGTAAGCGCCGGAGCGCCCGGTAGCAGACTTCAGCCGGGAGGAGAAATCCAACCGAGCCGAGCGGAGTGTCGAAAGCCCTTGAAAAAGAGGGAAGCAAACCAGCGGGCCGCAACAAACATTGAACGCGATCCAGCCTCGTCAAAGTGTCAGCCGAAAGGTGTTTGGGAGGGCCGAGACGCTCATTTCACGGCGAAGGCAACAGACAGCATCCTGGGACCGGAACGGGTGCTGGACCTCCCCGGGGTAGAAGGCGGTGGCACGTTGGGACAGAACGACGCGGAACAGGAGAGACCCTCCCCGGCAGCCTCGTCGGGCAAAGACCGGGCGTATAAGGCCGGATGGCTGAAGTCGTACGGAGCCGGGAGGGAGTCCGAGAGGTCCGTAGTACCGATGAAGGCGTGCAAGACAACGCGCTGGAGGGAAGGGGCCTTGCTTTGATCATGCTTGCCAGGAGGTAAGTGCGAGGGCATGCCGGAGACGGCCAACACCCCCAATGAAAAAGTACGAGAACTCCAACGCAAGCTATATGTGTGTGCCAAGCGGAGTAAGACACGCCGGTTCCACGCGCTGTACGACCGGATCTACAGGAGTGACGTTCTGTGGGAAGCGTGGAGGCGGGTGCGCAGCAAGCACGGCGCGGCGGGGATCGATGCGGAGACCATCCAGGCCATCGAACAACGAGGCATGGAGGCGTTTCTGGCGGAGATCGAAGCGGCGCTGCGGGCAGGTCGATATCGCCCTTCCCCGGTGAAGCGGCGGTACATTCCGAAAGCGGATGGGAGGCAGCGGCCGTTGGGGATTCCCACGGTCCGGGATCGAGTGGTGCAGATGGCGGCGAAGTTGATCATCGAGCCGATCTTCGAAGCGGATTTCCAGCCGTGCAGTTATGGATTCCGTCCGAAGAAAAGCGCGACCCAGGCTCTGGAGGCGATCCGTGAAGCGGGTAACCAGGGTTTCAACTTTGTCGTCGATGCGGACATTCAAGGCTACTTCGACAACATCCAGAGGGAAACCCTGATGGAGTTGGTGAAGGAGCGGATCTCGGATCGAAGGGTATTGAAGTTGATCCGCCAATGGTTGGAAGCCGGAGTGATGGAGGACGGGACGGTGAGAGAAACGCTGGCGGGAACCCCGCAGGGCGGAGTGATCTCGCCGTTGCTGGCCAACATCTACCTGAACAAACTGGATCGGATCTGGGCGGCGCGGTGTAGCCAGCTTGGGATACTGGTCCGGTATGCCGACGATTTCGTGGCCATGTGTGGCACGGAGTCGCGGGCCAGGGAAGCGCTCCGGCGGATCGGGCTGGTGATGGACCGGCTCGGGTTGACGCTGCATCCAGCGAAGACGCGGCTGGTGGACTTGAGACGCGGCAAGGAAGGCTTCGTGTTTTTGGGATGCTCGATTCGCAAGAAGCGGAGCATCCAGCGACACCCGCGCTGGTATTTTATGCAGCGCTGGCCGAGCCCAAAGGCAGTGAAGAAGCTCCGGGACCGTGTGCGAGAGTTGACCTGCAGGCGGCAAAGCGGGAAGGACGTGAAGCAGATCATCGCGGAACTGAATCCCGTGCTTCGCGGCTGGGGGAACTATTTCCGGACGGGGAACGCCGACCGGGAGTTCAACGAGACGGATACCTTCGTGTTCCAGAGTCTGCGGCGCTGGCACTATCGGCACGGCGGGCAACGGCCGACGAAGCGTCGTTTCTACACTGGCGATCAGCTACGCGGGATGGGCCTGTACCGGTTGATGGGCATCGTGAAGTACCCGTCGCAAGCCACACCCAGAAGATCATCGTTAAGCCGTGTGCCGGAAAACGGCACGCACGGTTTGAAAGGGGATTCGATGGAAACGGGCCGGCAGCAATAGCCGGAACCGCGCCATAATCTACCAATGTCTAATGCGCCCTCCGCTCCCACCGCCTCTCACTTACAGAGGAGTCCCGTTCCAGTATTCGTTCTGTCATGGTTCGCGTTGCTGGTCTCTGCCGCGTCCACCGCGCAGCAACTTCCCGCGGCTGCGGTCGATGACGTTGAAGTCAGCCGGCGTGTCGAGTCGCTTCTCAAGCAGATGACCCTGCAGGAGAAGATCGGCCAGATCACGCAGATCGGTCCCGCGCCGGTCGGGCCGGAGAATCTGCAGCCGGAGGACCTCATTCGCCAGGGCCGGGCCGGGTCCGTGCTGTGGACGATCGACTCATCGCAGATCAGGAAGATGCAGGAGATCGCCGTCCAGGAAAGCCGTCTCAAGATCCCCCTGCTCTTCGGTTTCGACGTGATTCACGGCTTCAAGAACGTCTTCCCGGTGCCGGTCGGCACGGCTTCCAGTTGGGATCCGGCCATGGTGGAACGCGCTCAGGCAATGGCCGCGCACGAAGCCTCGGTCTCCGGAATCAACTGGGTCTTCGGCCCGATGGTCGATATCGCGCGCGATCCCCGCTGGGGACGCATCGTCGAGGGCGCGGGCGAGGACCCGTACCTCGGCGCTGCGATGGCGCGCGCGCAGGTTCTTGGTTTCCAGGGGCCGCGACTCGGAACGCCCCAGCGCGTGCTGGCCAGCGTGAAGCACTTCGCCGGATACGGCGCGGCCGAGGGGGGACGCGACTACGACGCCAGCTACATCCCCGAGGCTCTCTTCCGCAACGTCTACCTGCGTCCCTTCCAGGCCGCGATCGATGCGGGAGTGGGCACGGTCATGAGCGCTTACATGGATCTGAACGACGTCCCGGCAAGCGGCAACAAGTGGCTGCTCGAGGAGGTGCTGCGCCGCGACATGGGCTTTCGCGGTTTCGTGATCAGCGACGCATGGGCCGTCGCCAGCCTCGCGGTCCACGGCTACGCACGCGACCCCGAAGATGCCGCCTTTCGGGGCCTCACGGCCGGGGTCAACATGGACATGGGCAGCGAGACCTACTTGCGACACGTCGCGAAACTCGTGGAGAGCGGCAAGTTGCCCGTCGCCGTGCTCGACCGGATGGTGCGCGAGATTCTGGCGGTCAAGCTGCGCCTGGGACTCTTCGAGCACCCTTACGGCGACCTCGCCAGCAAGGAGAAGGTGCTGAACGATCCCGAACACCGCGCCGCCACGCGCGTGGCCGCGCAGCGCTCCATGGTTCTCCTGCGCAATGAAAGCGGGGCTCTGCCATTAAAGAAGACTCTCACCTCTCTCGCGGTCATCGGGCCGATCGCGGACTCGACGGAGGAGATCAAGGGTTCGTGGACGGCGGAATGGAGCCCGGGGGTCTCGGTGCTGGAGGGCCTGCGCAACAAACTGCCACACGCCAGGATCGAGTTCGTCCGCGGCGGTGACATGCAGCGCCTTTTCCCCATGCCCTGGGACGCGGAGCAAGGCAAAAAGGCGACTCCGCTGATGGCCGAGCCGGAGATGCGGAGGGAAGTGGCGAAGGCGGTCGAGGCGGCAAAGCGTGCCGAGACCGTCGTGCTCGTGCTCGGCGAGCGCGCCGACATGAGTGGTGAAGCGGCATCGCGCGCCTCGCTTGCCCTCCCCGGAAATCAACAGGAATTGCTGCAAGCGGTCGTCGCGACCGGAAAGCCCGTAGCGCTCGTGCTGCTGAATGGAAGACCGCTCGAAATCGCATGGGCGGCGGAGCACGTGCCTGCCATTCTCGAAGCCTGGTATCCCGGCTCGGAGGGCGGCAACGCAATCGCCGATGTGCTGTTTGGCGACGTCAATCCGGGCGGGAAACTCCCGATATCCTGGCCGCGCGTCACGGGACAAGTGCCCGCCTACTACAACCACAACCTGACGCACTCTCCCGAAGACGCTCCGGGATTCACCTCCCGTTACGCGGATTTTGTGACCGCTCCCCTATATCCATTCGGCTACGGACTGAGCTATACGGCCTTCGCCTTCTCGAATCTCACGCTCGATCGGAAGGCGATCGGCGTTTCCGGGACGCTGCAGGTCTCCGTCGATGTCGAGAATCGAGGCGGGGTGGCTGGAGACGAAGTCGTCCAGCTATATATTCACCAGAAAGCGGGCAGCGCATCGCGCCCGGCGCGCGAACTGAAGGGCTTCGAGCGCATCGCACTCGCTCCCGCAGAGAGGAAGACCGTGCGCTTCTCGCTCGCAAAGGAAGAGCTGAAGTTCTGGAGTCCGCAAGCCAGGGCCTGGGTTGTTGAACCGGAGGAGTTCGACGTTTGGGTGGGCGGAGACTCGAAGGCGCCTCTGCACGCGGACTTCAAGGTCATCCCATAGCGCAATCGCAGGGACTGGTGGACACGGGAGCATCTGGCGCGCAGCGAAGAACGCCAGCAGGGCGTCCTGCGCCGCCAGGACGCGGCGCGCGCTGGTTTCGCTATTTCCCCAGTTTCCACAACTCCCGGTCTAGGCGTGCCGCTTTCCCTTCCTGGAATTCGGGCTCGACCGTCTTCGCCAAAACGACCGCCTTTTCTAAAGCGCTTCGAGCCTCCTGTGCGCGGCCCGCCGCCGCCAGGGCAGCCGCGAGAGCGCTTTGCGCATCGGCGAGATCGGGCGCCAGCCGCACCGCTTCCTTGGCGGCCGTGACTGCCTGGCCGGCGTCCTTGGCGGCCAGCAGATCGTTTGCGCGCTGTACATAGCCATGCGCCGCGGCAAGAGGAATCTCAAAATGGCCGTCGTACACAAAAACCCCGTGCTCGATCGCCGCTGACGGGCGCAGATCCTGGAACTGCGCGCAGGGATTCAACCGGCCCGGCCCATACTCGAATCCGGACAGAATCCCCGCACTGATCAGCACCGGTCCGTCGATCGTGAGTGAATCGCGTCGCGTTAACGGCCGCCGCACGGTAGTGGCCGGAGTCGTCTGCCTGCTGATCGTTCTCTTCCTCCAGTTGGCGTATGTCGCCAGGCAGGAGTCTGCCACCTGGGATGAGGCCGACCACATCTACGCGGGCTACAGGTCGTGGACGCACCGGCGGCGTCCGCGATGGCGCGTGGCAAGAGAGCGCCGCATCGCGAGGACGTAGATGCCCGTGGCCCTGCCGGCCTTCCGCGCGAGGGTTGCGGGGCGAAGGCGAGAACACGCGGGTGGGCTTCAGGACAACTTGGGCGCCACAGATTCTCCGGATCGACGTTTTCCTCTCGACGTTTCTCCGTCCGCAAGCGTCAGTCGATATTCGGACATCTGCTAGACTCTTGCTTTGCGAACGGAGCCGTGCCCAACCGGTCCGCGGTACTGAGTTTTCGGCGTTTATCGAGCCGCTGCTGCGGGGCTGCAATCCTCGTGACGGCGCTGGCCCTGCCTGCCTGCAACCGGCAGACGCCGTCTCCGGCCGCTGCCGGTCAAACCGGCGGAACCAACTCCGCGAGGGTTGAGTCGCGCGAGATCCGTTGGCGCGTTCGCGCCACGGGAACCATCCAGCCGGTCGAAGCCGTCACCCTCGCGGCGCCGCAACTTCGCAACGCGGGGGACCTGGTGCTCACCAGGATCGTTCCGGGCGGCACCCGGGTCCGCGAAGGCGAGATCGTCGCCGAATTCGACCGCACCCGTGCGCTCGACCGCGAGCGGGACGTCCGGGCCCGCTACGAGGATCTCCAGCACCAGGTCGAGCAGCGCAAGGCGCAGCAGCGCAGCGATCAGGAAAAGCGCGCCTCCGATCTCCAGCAGGCGGAGGCCGACCTGGCCAAGGCCCGGCTGGAGCTCCGCAAAGGTCCGCTGCTCAGCGAAATCGACCGCCTCAAGGCCGAAAGCAAACTCGACATCGCGGCCGTCCATGTCGAGAGCCTCAAGAAGTCGGGCCGCGCGCACCTGGCGGCCGAGGCGGCGGACCTGAGCATCCTCGAGTTGCAGCGCGACCGCCAGAAAACGGCGCTGGAACGCGCTCAGGACAACGCCGAGCGCCTGCAGATTCGCTCGCCACTGGCCGGCATGGTGGTGCAGGACGTGATCTGGCGCTCGGGCCAGAACCAGCCCGGCCATCCCCAGGAGGGCGATCAGCTCTGGGCCGGCCAGCCGCTGGTCAAAGTGTTCGCCGCGACCGCGATGCAGGTACTGGTCTCCGTCGCCGAGCCGGATGGCGCGTTGCTGGCGCCTGGCATCCGCGCGCAGGTGCGACTGGATGCGTACCCGGAGGTGGCCTTCCCGGCCCATTTCGATACGGCGAGTCCCGTGGCTTCCGGAGGCGATGGCAGCGCCAGCACCTTTGCGGCGCGCTTTCGGCTGGAGAGCGACGACCGCCGGCTGCTCCCCGATCTTTCCGCCGCGGTCGATGTCGAACTGAGCACGGCCGGACCGGTGGTTGCAGTTCCGCGCGCGGCCCTCCGGTACCGCCAGGGCAGGCCGTACGTGATCGTGGCGGGCCGCGAGCGCAATATCGATCTGGGACGCGCCTTCGACGACTCGTTTATCGAGGTGGCTTCGGGCCTGGCTCCCGGAGACGAGGTCGGCCGATGAGCGTGCGGCGCACTCTCAAACGCGCGGCCGTAGTCGCAGCCATCCTGTCGATCTCCGCCGGCGCTTTCTTTGGACTCCGCCGCCTGAGGCGCGCGGGCGCGGCCGCGGCGCTGCCGGTGGCGCCGGCCCGCAGGGGCGATTTCGCGGAACTGGTCCGCGCGCGCGGCCAGGTCGGCGCGCGGCGCTCCGTTCAGCTAACGGCTCCCAGGAACGTCCAGGAACTCAAGATCGTCTGGCTCGCCGAGCCGTCGAGCCCCGTCAAGGCCGGCGACGTGGTGGTCCGCTTCGACCCCAGCAGCGCCCAGCGCCAATTGAACGAGAACCTGGCTGCGCTGCGTCAGGCTCAGGCCGCTCTGGATCAGGCCGCTGCCCAGGACCGCATCGCCGCCGAACAGGATAAGCTCGACCTGGCCGCCGCTCGCTATCAGGTGGAGCGCGCCCGGCTGGAGGCCTCCAAGCAGGCCATCGTCAGCGTTCTCCAGGGAGAGGCCAGCCAGATCGACCTTGCCGCCGCGGAGGAGAAACTCCGCGTTCAGGAGGCGGTTGCCGACCTTCACCGGAAGTCAGGAGAAGCCAAGATCGCCTCCGCCAACCGCCAGTGCGACAAGGCGCAGGCCGACGTCACCCTCACCAGACAGCGCCTGGAGCAGATGGACGTCAGAACGCCGCTCGACGGCGTCATCGCTTACGTGTTGAACCAGACCCAGGGTTGGATGAACGCCCGGCCCTTCCGCGCGGGAGACCAGGTCTGGCCGGGCGCCGTTGTCGCGGAAATCCCGGATCCGGCGACGCTGCAGATGGAAGGCAAACTCGACGAGGTGGATCGCGGGCGCATCGAGCTCGGCGACGAGGTGCGCGTTCATGTCGACGCCTTCCCTGAGCAGGTGTTCCGCGGCAAAGTGGCCGCCGTCTCGCCGCTGACGGAGATGATCTTCGAGTGGCCGTACTCGCGCCAGTTCCTGATCTACGCTCCCATCGGGAATCCGGACCCGCGGCTGCGCTCCAAGATGACCGGCGGCATGGATATCGTTATCCGGCGCCTTCCGGACGCGATCAGTGTCCCGTCCAAGGCGATTTTCACACTCGATGGCAAACCGGTCGTGTATGTCGCCGGGGCAAAAGGGTACCGGAGAGTCGAGGTCGAGGTCCTCGCCCGCAACCCCGACGAGGTCGCCGTGCGCGGGATCGGCGCGGAGGCTTCGGTGGCGCTGGCCGAGCCGGAGGCTGTCCAGGAAGGTGGCCGGCCATGAGCGTGCCAGCGGTCAAGAGGGCGCGGCGCGCGGCGAAACTTGCGCTTGTCCTGGCGACGGCAGCCCTGCCCGTTGCGCTGGGCGGCTGGGCAGCCTGGCGGCTCTACGCTTCCGTGGGCGGGAGTGTGCCCGCCACGCCGATCGCCAGGGTCAGGCGCGGCGACGTCACGTTCACCGTTACCGGCCGCGGCCAGTTGCAGGGCGGCAGCCCGGAGGTCATCGCAGCGCCGATGGCCGGCGGCGATATGCGCATCAAATCCATCCGGATGACGGGAGAACTGGTGCGGGCGGGCGATGTCGTGGTCGAGTTCGACACCGCCGAGCAGGAGTACCAGTTGAAGGAAGCGGAGTCCGACCTGGCCGAGGCGGAGCAGCAGGTCGCCAAGGCCACCGCCGAGAAGGAGGCACAGCGGGAGGAGAACCGGTTTGCCCTGCTCCAGGCTCAGGCCGACGTGCGCCAGGCCGAGCTCGAGGTTCGAAAGAATCCCCTGCAATCCGCAATCTCCGCGCGCCAGAACGAGCTCGCGCTCCAGGCGGCGCGCGACCGGCTGGCCGAAATCGAACACGACCTGGCGAACCGCGGCGCGTCGAGCGAGGCCGCGATTGCCACGCAGGAAGCCGCGCGCGGCAAGGCCCAGATGCAGGCCGCCATGGCCCGCCACAACATCGAGCTGATGACCGTGCGGGCCCGCGGCGAAGGCTATGTGTCGGTCAGGCAGAACACCACAGGAAGCTGGTTCGTCTCGGGGATGGCTTTGCCGCTGTTTCGATCGGGTGACCGCCTCCAGCCCGGCATGGCCGTTGCCGACATCCCCGACCTCAGGAACTGGGAAGTGACCGCAACCATTGACGAGCTGGACCGCGGTCACCTGGCGCCCGGCCAGAAGGTCGACATACGCGTGGTTGCGCTGCCGTTCCGCGCGTTTCACGGGACCTTTCAGCACTTGGGCGGCACGATCGAATTCTGGGGCGGGCACCGCTTCGAGTGCGTCATGACGGTCGGCGATCCCGCGCCCGAGCTCCGGCCGGGCATGACCGCCGAGGTGGTCGTGACAACGGACGTCCTGAAGGACGCTCTGTGGGTTCCGGCTCAGGCGATTTTTGAAAGCGACGGCCGCACCTTCGTCTATGTGCCCTCGGGCTCCGGCTTCGCCCCGCGGGACGTGAAACTGGTGCGCCGGAGCGAAACCCAGGCGGTCGTAACCGGGCTGGCCGGCAACCAGGCCGTCGCGCTCGCCAGCCCCGAGCAGCAATCCAAAAAGGCCGGCAGCCGCTCCGGTGCGCTGGAGGCGCTGCCCCGATGAATCCCCTGCGCCTCTTCTCCGACCTCGCCGGCGCGGCCCAGAGCCTGCGCGAGCAGAAGATCCGCACCTTGCTCACGGGACTGGGAATCGTCTTCGGAGTGGGAGCCGTGATCGGCATGCTCGCCATCGGGGCGGGCGCGCGCCAGGAGTCGTTGCGCTTTATCGAAGAACTCGGCGTCCGCAACCTCCTGGTGCAATCGCGCTCCGCGGCCAGCCCGCAGGAATACCAGCAGCGGCGGAAGACCTCTCCCGGAATGACTGCCCGCGACGTCCGCATCATTCAGGCCAACCTGGAGGGGCTGGAGCGTATCTCGGCGAGGAAGACTCTTCACCCGGGCAAAGTGCTGCCAAAGCCCGCGCACGGCGTGCCGGAGCTCTACGGGGTGCGTCCCGCCTACGGCGCCATTCACGGCATGAAGACCATCCAAGGCCGGCTTTTCGACGAGCAGGAGGACGCCGCCAGCGCCGCCGTCTGCGTGCTGGGGGAGACCGCAAAGATCGAGCTGCTCGGTTACGGCTCCGCGCTCGGGGAGTATATCAAGGTGGATGACACCTGGCTGCGGGTGATCGGCGTCCTCGAGCGGCGGCTTGGCTCCGCTTCCCAGGCCGCCGAGGTCCAGATTCACGACCTGAACAATGCGGTCTTCGTGCCGTTCGACACTTTCCAGTACCGCTTCTCGAGTTCCAGCTATCTCAAGGACGAGCTGGACGGCATCGACATCCAGCTCCGGAAGGGCGCCGACAGCTTGAAGGCGGCCAAAGTGGTGACCGCCATCCTAAATTCGACCCACCACAACACGCAGGACTTCGACGTGGCGATTCCGGCCGACCTGCTGGCCCAGCAGCAGCGCACACAGACCATCTTCACTTACGTGATGGTCGCGATCGCGGCCATCTCGCTGCTGGTCGGCGGCATCGGAATCATGAACATCGTGCTCGCGACCGTGCTCGAGCGCACGCACGAGATCGGCGTCCGGCGTGCGGCCGGAGCGCGCCGCAGCGACATCGTCCGCCAGTTCCTCGCCGAGTCCGTCCTGATCTCCGCGGCCGGAGGAGTCGCCGGCATCGGCTTCGGCTTCTGTCTTTCGTGGCTCATTGCGCGGACGGCGGGCTGGAACACCATCGTGACCACTTCATCGGTTCTCATCGCGTTCGGCGTGTCGGCGGCCGTCGGCGTGATCTTCGGAATTTACCCCGCGAGGAAAGCCTCGCGGATCGACCCCATCGAGGCGCTCCGCTATGAGTAGGCCCGTCTGCGCACTGCTTGTTCTTCTTCTCGCGCTTCCCGTCCTGGATGCGGGAGTGCCACTGCCCCCGGCATACGCGCGGCGGTTTCGGGGGCCGGACATCCGCGTCCGCGCAATCGAAGGCATCGACGAACGCATTCAGGACGGCAAGTTGTATCTGCGGCTGAGGGACTTCCTCGAGCTGGTGCTGAGGAACAACACCGAGATCCAGATCATGCGGCTGCAAGTCCTGCCGCCCGCGGACGCGGTGCTGGCAGCCAAGGCGGTCTTCGATCCCAGCGTCTCCCTGGGATTCGCCGCTCTGCGCAACACGTCGCCGTCGTACAGCCAGGTGGCAGGCGCGGATACGCTGAGCAGCCTGAGCGACCAGGCCCACATCGACGCCACCCAGATGCTGCCTTGGGGCCAGTCTGTGAGCGTCGGCTTTTTGGGGACGCGCCTGTCGGATAACAGCCAGTTCAACCTTTTCAATCCGAGCATTTCGGGCGGCCTGACTTTCGCACTCACACAGCCGTTGCTCGAGAACCGCTCGAACATCCAGAATCGGGCGCCTCTGCGTATTGCCAGAACTCAGCTTCTCATCGCGTCGGACCAAACCGAGACCCGCATCGCCGACGCCGTGGCGGCCGCCGCCGGCAGATACTGGGACGCGATTCAGTCGCGCGACAGCATCCGCGTCGCGCAGCTCGCGGTGGACCTTGCGCAAAAGTCCTACGACCGCGACAAACTCGCGCTGGATCTGGGCGCACTCTCCAAGCTCGATATCTACCAGTCGGAGTCGCAGGTGGCGCAGCGGAAGGTGGACCTGATCCAGACGCGGTATGCCTACAGCGCCGCGCTGGACGGCTTGAGGAGGTTGATCGGCGCCGATTTGAACCCGGCTACGCGCAATATCGAGCTGGTGCTCGAAGACGACCCCTCGTCGCTTCCGCTCGCGGCGGTGAGTCCGGCCGACGAGGCGATTCAATCCGCTCTTACCCGCCGCCCCGAAATCGGCGCCATCGACCGCAGCTATATCGTGGACGACCTCAATGCCCGCGTCGCCCGCGATACGATGCAACCCAAGCTCGATCTGACGGTGCAGGCGGGCGGCAACGGACTGGGTGGCAACCAGGTTCCGACCGTGAGCCCGCTGGGGGGCGTCTCGGCGTTCATCCCGGGCGGCTTGGGGGACGCGCTGTCCCAGATGTTCCGCTTCAACGCGCCGTTTTACGGTTTCTCGCTCCAGATGACCCTTCCGGTTCGCAGCAGCCGGGCCGAGGCCAGCCTCGCCGACGCGCTGGTCAGCCGCGCGCAACATCGATACCAGCGGCGCCAGGTCGAGCAGCAGATCATCCAGGAAGTGAAGTTGGCCCTGAACCAGCTTGATATGGCCAAGGCGCAGATCGACGCCGCAAAGATCGCGCGCGACCTGGCGCAGAAGAACGTCGATGCCCAGCAGCAGAAGTACGAAATCGGCGGCATCACCGCCTTCGAACTCCTCGACGCGCAGAGCCGGCTGGCGAGCGTCGAAAATGCGCTCGTGGCGGCCTACTCGGGCTACCAGAGGTCTTTGATCGCCTACCAGCGCGCAGTCTGGACGCTGCTCGACGGTTTCGGCATCATCGTCGAGACGCCCAAAGTGCGGTAGTAGCAGATTGACGGATATTCGCAACCACGTGGCGCAGGCTTCAGCCTGCCGTGCCGGCACGGGCGCCGGCACCCGGGCGTCGAGAGGAGTCTCGACGTGGCACGCAAGAGTGCGTGCGCCACAAGGCTTACGGCTTGGGCACCACGAACTCGTCCAGGTACCGGCGGATCTTGTCGCGGTTGGCGGCGCGGTAGGCGGGGTAGTCCTGGGCGATGCCCTCATCGGGCGCCGCGATCAGGACGTAAGGCTCGATCAGCCCCGCGTCATCCAGTTTGAGGAGCAGCGCCAGGTCCGGGTCGAGCTTCTTCGCCTTCTTCTTCCGCACCTGCTCCCGTACCGAATCGGCGACAAGGTGCAACGACTCGGCCTCTTCCTTCAGGGAGTGGCGGTATTGCTTCTCGGCGGGGAACTCCTTGGCGAACCTCTCGGTCGGCCAGGTGGCTCGGTTCAGCGGGTAGATGAACCACGCGCTCCGGCCGTCCTGATCCCCGCCCTTGCCGCCGAGCATGGCCGGGTCGATGGTCACGTTGATGTTGGTCTTGCCGTCCGCTCCGGTCGAGGGCGCCGAGACCGAGTGGGGCGCCTGAATCTTGGTCAGCGAGAGGGTCAGCTTCAAGCGTCCGGCCCACTGTTCGGCGCCCATCCAGGATTTGCGGAGGTACGGCTGGGCGACGATGGCCTCGATGAACTTCGAGCGCGCCTGCCCGGCTTCGCCCATGTCCACCAGCGCATCGCCCCAATACCGGTATGCCGTCTCCCTGTCGGGATTGACCTGGGCGGCGCGCGCGTACCACTCGCAGGCGCTCGCCGGCTTGTGCATCTTGAAGCAGGCGTCGCCCGCGAACAGCGGGGCTTCATACAAGTTGGGGTCCAGGGCGAAGGCCTTAACGTATCCGTCCAAGGCCTGCTCGAGGTCTCCCCGGCCGAAGGCGGCCTCGGCGCCGCGCATCACGTCCTCCACCTCCGGGTTGTTCGAGAAGGACGTCGCACTGCCGTCTTCGGGAATGCCCTGCAACAGAACCTGGAGCAGGTTGCTGTTGTCTCCCAGCGTCTGGGCCTGGAGGAGGATCTTGCGCGCCCGCAGGCGCTGCTCTTTGCGGGCTTCGAGATCTTTGATGCCGCCCGAACCGATGAGCACTGCGAGGCCGAGGCGCTCGAACACCACCAGGTCCTTGGGCCGCTCGGCGGCGAGGCGTTCGAGCAGCGGCAAAGCGTCCGCGAACTTGTGCTCGTCGCAGAGTTGCATCGCACGCTGCCGGTCGGCGTCCGTCAAGGGCGCGTTCTGCGCCGCGCACCATCCCGCCAGCGCCACGAGCACAACCAGTAAAAGCCAGACCCGCCTGGTCATCGGAACCTTCCTTGTGCAAACGCCACCCGGGCGTCGAGACGAGTCTCGACGCGGCACGCAGGAGTGCGTGCGCCACAAGCTACTCGACCGGAACCAGGCGGATGGCGCAGCCTCCGCCGGGTGCCAGCTTCAGCTTCAGAACCGTCCCGGCATCCACGCGCCGTTTCTCGAGGACGCTGTCCTTGGGATGGGCCGCCGCGTTCGGACCGTCGGCGTAAACCTCCGCATTGAACGCGCCGCCGCTCAGAAAGGTGAGTGGCAAGTCCACCTCGCGCGGGTCCCAGTTCGTGATCGAGCCCACATACCATTCCCTGCCGCTGCGCCGCGCGATGGTGATGTACCTCGCCGGGCGGCCGTTGATTACTCGAGTCTCGTCCCAGGTGACCGGCACGGCCTTCAGAAACTCGATCTCCTTCTGGCCGTCGTAGGCAGCGGGGTGGTCGGCGACCATCTGGAACGGGCTTTCGAAAACCACAAAGAGCGCCGTCTGGTGGGCGCGCGTGCCCATCACCGAGGGCCCCAGGTTGCGCGCCTGGAACTCCTCACGGGTCACGTTGTCGAACCCGCCGGGGGTGTAGTCCATCGGCCCCGCCAGCATGCGGGTGAAGGCCAGGGTCACGTTGTGGGTGGGCGTCTCGCGGGCGCTCCATTTGTTGTATTCGGCGCCCATCACGCCTTCGCGCGTCAGGACGTTGGGCCAGGTGCGGCGCAGGCCGTCGGGCTTGAACGCGCCGTGATAATCGACCAGCAAGCGATGCTGCGGCGGCCTTCTGCGCAACGTTTCGATACCAGTTCCCCATCCACTGGTCGGCGCGATCCATGAAGTCGATCTTCACGCCTGCGATGCCCCACTTCTCGAACTGGGCGAAGGCGTCGTCCAACTGGCGGTTGATGGCGGTCCAGTGCGCCCAGAGCCAGATGCGGACGTTCTTCGAGCGCCCGTACGCAACCAGCTCCGGAATGTCGACCTCGGGCTTGAACCTGGTGAGGTCCGTTCCCTGCGCGAACACACCGATCGCTTCGGGAGGCCTGGGGCCGGGCGCGGACCACCCGGCGTCGACGAGCATGTACGGAAACCCGTTGCGCGCGGAGAAGTCGATGAAGTACTTCATCGTCGCCGTGTTCATGCCGCCGATGAAGGGCTGGTTCTTGACCAGCGGGCCCGACCACCAGTCCCAGGCCGTCTTGCCGGGCTTGATCCAGGAAGTGTCCGCGAGGGCGGAGGGCGGGTTCAGGTTGACCACCATGTTCGATTCCACCAGGCGCCCCGGATCGTCGGCGATCATCAGTACGCGCCAGGGCGAACGGGCGGGCGTGTGCCGGATCACGGAGACCGCCCACGGCTCGGCTTTGGGATCGATCGGCCAGGGGATGTGCGGCGCGACCGGGTCCTCGACGCGCGGCGCCAGGCGCGCCGTCAGCGTGTTCTGGTCCGCCACCGAGTGGACGAACAGGCCGGCCCAGTCGTCGATGTACGCCTCGGAGAGACCGACCCAGGCCACTCCGGGCGCTTCGAGCAAAACCGGCAGTCCCACCAGGTATTCGGGGTGCAGTCCGCGCAGGGTCAGCTCGTGGTAATCGTCCTCGCTGGAAGTCTGGAAGTCGCGCAGGATGAGGGACCAGGTGGTGGCGTCGGTGTGGAAACGGAATTCGGTAGCCTCGTTGGCGATGCGCAGCTCTTTGAGCGACGGCTGCTCGGGGACAACATAGCGGAACGCCACGCCGTCGTCGTAGGCTCGGGCTTCGATCGCCAGACGCCGACCGCCTGCGGCGGTCTCGGCCGCCGGAACGGTGACCGCGTTGTAGTGATTGCGGATGGGGTTCGCCTTTCCCGCCACCGGGTTCCAGGTCTCGTCGGCGCTCGAGAACTGCGCCGCATCGAGACTCACCGCCGCGCCGAGCACCGTCGATCCTTCGATGGCGAGGCCGAGGTTCGACCAGTCGATCAGCGGCTTGCCGCGGAAGGCCAAGCGGTACGCCAGTTGGCCTCCGGGCAGGGTGCCGATCGACATTTCGATTGCGCCGTTGGGGGACTTGAGGAGCACGGGCCCCGTCTCGGCCGAGGCCGCGAAAGCCACGACAAGCATGGGAGCGAGTTTCAGATGAGAGAGCATTTCACCTCAGCCTATTACAGAACGAAGGGGCGCGGGATGACCGGCGCCGGCGACCAACCGTCAGGCGTTCGCGAACGCGTCTGCGGCCCGACCACGCCATCCGCGTCAAGGCCGTTGCCGGTCTGGAATCGCTTCGCCCGCGAAGTAGTCTTCGGTGAGCATCAGGTAGATCCTGTGCGAAACGGAGTCGACCTGGTCCATGCGGCTGATCTTCCGTTTATCCTCTTTCGAAATGGCGTCCGCATCCATATCGGCGACCTCCTCTAACCGGTTCGGGGAAGTATAACCCGGTTCGCGGCGGGCGTTAAGCCCTCCTTGCTCAGGCGGGATATGGGACTTGAACGGTCGTCGGTTGGAACATGATGGAAACAGGGGTCTTTTCGTTTTGACAGAAGAGTACTCAGGAGAGTAAGCTGAATTACGGACTCGAATGGTCCGATATGCTGAAACTAACCCGCAAGGCTGACTACGGCTTGATCGCTCTGCGCCACCTGGCTCGCAACCGGGAGGGCGCCAGCGCCAAGGAGATCGCCGCCAGCTACGGGATTCCCACTCCTCTGCTCGCCAAAGTGCTGCAAAAGCTCGCCCGCAACGGCCTGCTCACGGCCGCCTACGGAACTAACGGTGGTTACCGGCTGTCTCGCGACCCGCGCTCGATCAACGCGCTGGAGGTGGTCCGCGCCATCGACGGCCCCATCGTCCTGACTTCCTGCTACACGCAGCATGGCCGCTGCCAGACCGTCGGTTGCGGTGTCAAGGAGCCGCTGAGGAAAATCCACGAAGGAATCCTGGGGCTGCTGGAGAGCATCTCGATATCGGAGATCGCGCAGGATTCGCCCCCACAGCCCGTCAGTCTTGCAGTACTCGAAACGTCATGAAGAAACCGATCTACATGGATTACCACGCCACCACGCCGGTGGATCCGCGCGTGCTCGAGGCGATGCTGCCGTACTTCGGCGTGAAGTTCGGCAACGCCGCCAGCCGCAACCACTCGTTTGGCTGGGAGGCGGAGCAGGCTGTCGAAAAGGCGCGCAGGCAGATCGCCGACCTGATCGGCGCCACGCCCAAGGAGATAGTCTTCACCAGCGGCGCCACCGAGTCGGACAACCTCGCCATCAAAGGGGTGGCCGAGATGTACGCCGAGCGAGGCAACCACATCATCACGGTGACCACCGAGCACAAAGCCGTCCTCGACACCTGCAAGAAGCTGCGGCGGCACGGCTGCGACGTCACGCTCCTGGGGCCGGGGAAGGACGGTCTGATCGACCTGGACGCTCTGCGCGCGGCCATCACGGAGAAGACCGTGCTGGTCAGCGTGATGTGGGCCAACAACGAGATCGGCGTCATTCAGCCCATCCGCGAAATCGGCCGCATCGCGCGCGAGCGTGGCGTGCTGTTCCACACCGACGCGACGCAGGCGGTGGGCAAGGTTCCCATTCACGTGGACGAGGACAACATCGACCTGATGTCGATCAGCGCGCACAAGATGTACGGGCCGAAGGGCATTGGCGCGCTGTACGTGCGGCGCAAGAACCCGCGCGTGCAGCTCACGGCGCAGATGGATGGCGGCGGGCACGAGCGCGGCATGCGTTCCGGCACGCTGAACGTTCCGGGGATCGTGGGGCTGGGCGAGGCCTGCGCCATCTGCCAGGCCGAGATGGCCGAGGAGTCCGTGCGGCTGGCCGCGCTGCGCGACCGGCTCAAGGACCGCCTGCTGGCCGGGCTTGACGAGATCTACATCAACGGCAGCCTGGAGCACCGGCTGCCGGGCAATCTGAACATGAGCTTCGCGTACGTCGAGGGCGAGTCGCTGCTGATGGGGATCAGCGACATCGCGGTTTCGAGCGGTTCGGCCTGCACTTCGGCGACGCTCGAGCCCAGCTACGTGCTCAGGGCGCTGGGCGTCGGCGACGCGCTGGCGCATACCTCCATCCGCTTCGGCCTGGGCCGCTTCAATACCGGGGAGGAGGTGGATTACGTGGCCGCCCGGGTCATCGAGGTGGTCAGGAAGCTGCGCGAGCTTTCGCCGCTGTACGAAATGGCGAAGGAGGGCGTGGACCTCAGCCAGGTGGGGTGGAACAAGGAATAGCGCGATGTACTCGGAGAAGGTTATCGATCACTACTCGAATCCGCGCAACGTGGGGGCGCTGGACCGCAGCGATCCACGGGTCGGCACGGGCATGGTGGGCGCGCCGGAATGCGGCGACGTCATGAAGCTGCAGATCAAGGTCAACGAGGAGACGGGCGTCATCGAGGATGCGAAGTTCAAGACCTTCGGCTGCGGCAGCGCCATTGCCAGCTCGTCGCTCGCCACGGAGTGGGTGAAGGGCAAGACCATCGACGAAGCGCTGGCCATCCGGAACATGGATATCGTAAACGAGCTGAGCCTGCCGCCGGTGAAGATTCACTGTTCGGTGCTGGCCGAGGACGCCATCAAGGCGGCCATCAACGACTACCGGAAGAAAAAGCGGGGACAGTATCCTCATTCACCGATTTAATGAAAGGAGCGAAAACGGCGCTAAACCGTTGGCAGGGCAAGGCCGCCCAGCTTGCGAACATGAAATTGGTGAATGAGGATACTGTCCCGAATTTAATATGATTCACGTCACCCCCAAGGCAGTGCAGAAGATCCGCGAGGCATTCGCCAGGCACGGCATCGCCGCGGGCGGCCTGCGGCTCGGCGTGCAGGGCGGCGGCTGTTCGGGTCTCAGCTACCTGTTCCGCATCGAAGCCAAGGAGCGGCCCCAGGACCAGGTCTACGAGTTCGAGGGGGTCAAGATTTTCGTCGATCCGAAGAGCCTGCTCTACCTCGAAGGCATGACGCTGGACTACCGCGAGTCGCTGATCCACTCCGGCTTCGTCTTCGACAACCCCAACGCCAAGAAGAGCTGCGGCTGCGGGACCTCCTTCTCCGCCTGATGAGCGCGCCCGATTACTTCCAGTTCTTCGGCCTCGAGCCGAAGCTCACCCTCGACCTGGCGGACCTGGAGCGGCGCTTCTACCGCCTCAGCCGCAAGTTGCATCCGGACCGCTTCCAGCGCGCCACGCCCGCCCAGCGCGAGCGGTCGCTCGAAGCCAGCGCCATCCTGAACGACGCTTACCGCACCCTGCGCGATCCCGTCGCCCGCGCCGACTACGCACTCAAGAGGCTGGGCCTGGCTGCCGATTCGAAGCAGGCGCCTCCGGAGCTGCTCGAAGAGGTCTTCGCCCTCAACGTGGCGCTTGAAGAGCGGAACGCGGCGCAGCTTGAAGCGGGACGCTCGCGCTTTGTGGCTCTGCGGGACCAGGCGGACGCCGCGTTGCAGGCCCTGTTCGCCCACTTCGATGCCGGCGACCCCGCCGCGCCCGGCCAGATCCGAGCGCTGCTCAATCGCCGCCGCTACATCATCAACCTGCTGGAGACCGCGGCCCATGCCTGACTTGCTCCAGATCGACTTCGGCGACCGCAGCGCCGCGCCCGTCATCGGCATCGACCTGGGCACCACCAACAGCCTGGTCGGCCTTCATGGACCTCACCGGCCCGGTGGTCATCCCCGGCGAGGATCGCGAGCGGCTGGTGCCGAGCGTGGTCTACCGCTCGCCCGCGGGCGAGATCGTGGTCGGCAACGCAGCGCGCCGCATGCTGATCGACGACCCGTCGCGCACCGTCTACTCCGTCAAGCGCCTGATGGGCCGCGGCGTGGCCGACGTCGCCGGATGAGCTGAAGCTCTTCCCCTTCCGCGTCGCGCCCGGGAGCGATGCCGTCATCCGGCTCGATCTCGGCGAGCGAACTTTCACCCCGCCCGAGATCTCCGCGTTCATTCTGCGCCAGCTCAAGAAGAACGCCGAGGCGTACCTGCGGCAGGCCGTCACGCAAGCCGTCATCACCGTGCCCGCGTATTTCAACGACGCCCAGCGGCAGGCCACCAAGGACGCCGGCCGCATCGCGGGCCTCGAAGTGCTGCGCCTGGTCAACGAGCCCACCGCCGCCTCGCTCGCCTACGGCCTCGACAAGCGCAAGGACGGCATCGTCGCCGTCTACGACCTGGGCGGCGGCACGTTCGACATCTCCATCCTCAAACTGCACGAAGGCATCTTCGAGGTGCTCGCCACCAACGGCGACACGCACCTGGGCGGCGACGACATCGACAACCGTGCTGCTGCGCATCGCGCTCGAAGACGTCGCTTCCGAGTGGGGCCACGATCCTTCGCACAACGGCTCGCCTGGTCCAGACGCTGCGCCGCGCCGTCATCGACGCCAAGGAGCGGCTCTCCTTCGTCCCCGGCGCCGTGATCGACCTCGAATGGCAGGGCCGCAAGTATCAGCGCGAGATCGCGCGCGAGCTGTTCGAGCGTCTGATCCGCGACATCGTCGACCGCACGCTAGGCCCCTGCCGCAACTGCATCCAGGACGCGGGCGTGACGCCGGAGCAGATCGACGAAGTCGTGCTGGTGGGCGGCTCGACGCGCATTCCGCTGGTGCGGCAGGCGGTCGAGAACGCTGTTCCGCGCGCGGCCGCACACCGAGCTGAATCCGGATGAAGTGGTCGCGCTGGGCGCCGCGGTGCAGGCCGGCGATTCTCTCCGGCGACGGTCGAGGACAAGCTGCTGCTCGACGTCACGCCGCTCTCGCTCGGCATCGAGACGATGGGCGGCGTGGTCTCCAAGCTGATCCACCGCAACTCGACCATTCCCGGCCAGCGCCACCGAGGTCTTCACCACCGCCGTGGACGGCCAGACGCAACGTGCTGATCCACGTGCGTTCAGGGCGAGCGCGAACTGGTCAAGGACTGCCGCAGCCTGGCGCGCTTCGACCTCAAGGACATCGATCCGCTGCCCGCCGGCATGCCGCGCATCGAGGTGCGGTTCCTGATCGACGCCAACGGCATCCTCAACGTCACCGCGCGCGACCAGCGCACCGGCAAGGAGCAGTCGATCGAAGTGAAGCCTTCTTACGGCCTGACCGACGACCAGGTGGAGGCCATGATCGAGGAGTCCTTCGCGCATACGGCCGAGGAGGACTTCGCGAGCGCCAGGTGCGGGAGGCGCGTCTGGAGGCGGACAAGATCCTGGCGGCGGTCGAGAAGGGACGGGCGCATAAGGCGTGGGACGAGATGAAGCCCACCGAGCAGGTTCTGATCGAGCGCGCCCTCAATGAGCTGCTGACGGTCTACCATTCCGAGGACCACGAGCTCATCCGCGCCCACATCGAACTGCTGAACCAGGTCACCATGCGCCTGGCCGAGGTGATGATGAACGCCGCGGTCCGCACCGCGCTCCAGGGGAAGACGATCTGATGCGCGCGCTCACCTGGGATGACGCCGAAGACATCGCGCTGGCGCTGGCCGCGAAGTTCCCCGTCCAGGACCCGCTCGCCGTCCGCTTCACCGACCTCCGCAAATGGGTCACCGAGATCGAGGGGTTCGCGGACGATCCGCACGCGTCCACCGAAGGGCGGCTCGAGGCGATCCAGATGGCTTGGTGGGAGGAGTGGGGCGAGGGCCGGTAAGTCGGATTCGGGCCCGGCTCAGCGCGGAGCCGCGGACAGAGTCCCGCTTGTCAGACCGTTGCCGCCGGCCGCGCTCCACAGGCCGCTGGTCATGCGATACCACCACAGGGCGTTGGCGGAATCGCGGCCCGCGATGTAAAGCTGGCCGGGCGTTGCGGCCGCCGCTACGGTCTGAAGTGTGTAGCGCGCCCAGGTCCAGGGCAGCCAGGCGCCCGCAGCGCCCTCGGTGCGGCCGCGATACCAGACGCTGTTCCACTGATCGACCACGGCGACGTAGATGGTTCCGTCGCCGGTGGCGGCGATGCCGGGACTGGCGGCCATGGATCCCCAGCCGACGGTCCAGCCCATGAAGTTCTTGCCCTGCAGGCGTCCGATGTAGAGGTAGTTGTAGGCGTCGCGGATGGCGATGTAGGCGTAGGCGTCGGTTCCGCACGCCACCGACGGCACGCCTTGTATGCCGCTGGGCAGGTATTTCCAGCCCTGGAATCCGCTTCCTGGCACATACCATGCGCTCCACGCCGCGGTGTAAAGATCCCGGCCCAGCATGTAGAGAGAGCCGTCCGGAGAGGCCGCCATGGCCGGGTCGGAGCCGAGGACGCCGCCGATGTAAACCCACGCGCCAAACCCCACGCCGGGCGTATAACCGATCAGCCGGAATCCGCCGCTGGTGTCCCGCGCGCCGATGTAGACGGTTCCGTTGCGTGCCACCGCGATGGCGGGCTGGCCCTGGAAGGCGACGCCTCCCGCGGCTTTCCAGGTAGTGGTGTGCGCCACCGGGTCGGCGATCGCCAGCCAGATGTAGTTGTAGGTGTCGCGGGCGGCGATGTAGGCCACGCAACCCGGGCTCTGCGCCAGCGCCGGATCGCTGGCCAGAAGACCGCCCAGGAGTTGCACCGAGGTCGAGCCGTAAGAGATCAGCCGGATGGCGCCGGCCGTATCCCGGAACGCCGCCACCGGGGTGCAGGGCTGCGTGCCCGGCAGTGAGATCGCCATGCTCCAGGGCAGGTCCGATTCGCCGCTCGGACCGGGAGAATCGAGGAACGACGGCGTCAAACCGGTGGCGACCTGGACCCGGACCTCGAAATACAGGGCCCCGGCCGTGGACGGAGCGGTGTCCGAGAACGAGACCGTGTACTGGCCCGGGGATACCTTCGTGAGCGGGTACACGCCAAGAAGAAAGCCGCCGGCCACAAGATCGAACGAGGCCGTGCCGGTGTAGAGATAGGCGCTGGCGTTTTCGAGAACGTCGCCCGCATCCGCCATGTTGAAACCGAGCATGATTGCCGCGCCGGCCTGGGCCGAGGCGGGCGTGGACGAGTTGAGGGTCACCACCGGGGGCGAGACAGTCACGGATGCGGCGCCGCTGCCGGTCGAGGGCGCCGCGGCGCTGCTCTGTCCCGTGGCGATGATGTCGCCGGCTGCGCCGTCCACCAGCGCCCGCAGACGGTAGCTTCCGGCCGGCAGCGCCACCAGGAGGGTGGCGGAGGAGGCTCCGGGAGACACCGCCTGCTCGGTCGAAACCACGCTCGGCAGCGGACCGTCCGCGAGAACGATCAGGCGCGCCGCTCCCGAGGGAATGTCGAGCACGGTGAGAGTGACCGAGGTGCTCACCATGGTCTGGATTCCCCACGGCGAGCCGGGAGACTGGGCCGGGTTGGGCGAGTACAGCAGCGAGTAGTCGACGCCGGCCGGGACCGGGGCCCTCAGGGCGTAGTAGAACGTGGCCGCGCCGGCCGGCAGCAGGATCGAGAACCCGGCCTGCACGGTGATGGGACCGGAGGAATAGAAACCGGCCACGCCGGCGACGGTTCCGCCGGCCGCCACGCCGAACGGTTCGATCCCCGCCCACAGGTAGGCATAAACGCCCGAGAGCACGTTCCCCGCATCCACGACGTTGAAGAGGATGGCAACGCTCGAAGCCGCTGCGGCCGCCAGAGGCGTGGAAGAGTCCACGGTCACGGTCATGGCCGAGAGCGCGACGGCGGCCGAAGCGGTGACCCCGCTGGGAACGGTCACGGTGGTCTGCCCGCTGGCGAGCATTCCGGCATCCGGGCTATCGGCCAGGATCCGGATGCGGTAGGCGCCGGCGGCCAGCGCGATGAACGCCGCCGCCGGGGCGCCGCCGGGCGTCAAGGTCCGCTGGGCGTAGAAGGGAGCGCCGGGAGGGACATCTGCGATGACCACCAGTCTCGAGGCAGAGGATGGAATCCCCGTGACGGCGATCGAGGCCCCCGACTGCGCCGTGACCGGCATGAGCCAGGGTTGAGAGGGACGGCCGGCCGGGTCGGGAGAGTAGAGGTAGGGACAATCCGGGATCCCGATGGGAATCGAGGCGCGCAGCGCGTAGTAAAGCGAGGTCGAGCCGACCGCGGGCGCCAGCGTGAAGCCGGCCGTGTAACTGCCGTTGGCGGCCCGCAGCGGGGCGCCCGAAGAAGCCAGAACGCCGCCGGTGGCGACGGAAAAGGAACCCGTCGAGATGAACAGCTCCGTGCTGGCGGATTCCAGTACGTCTCCCCAATCGGTGATATCGAAAAGGATCGTGACCGGCGAGCCCGCCTTAGCCGTCGAGGGTGTGGACGAATCCACCAACACCGAGACGGCAGCCAGCGCGATGAAGGCCGAGGTCGTGTTGCCCTGGGGAACCTGGACCGACATCTGGGCGCTGGCGAGCAGCGCCCGGCTCGCGCCATCGGCCAGCACCCGCACCCTGTAGGCGCCCGCGGGCAGGCTCATGCTGAGCGCCGTCGAGCCGGCCGGCGGTGTCACGGTCTGGATCGCGTAGACGGGGACCGATACGGGGGCGCCGTCGGCGATGGCCACCACCCGGGTGGCCGTGGACGGGACGCTGGCAACGGTCACATTGAGTATGCCCAGGGCGAAGGCGGGCAGGTTGAAAGCCAGCAACGCGGAGGACAGGATGCGCGTGCCCATGCCTCGATTCCATCGGCGGACCAGCTCTTCGGCTTTATACGAAGGACAATGGGCCGCGGGTGAGCGCGGAAGTCGTGGCTGAGGAAGCGGAAGGTCGGGCTGAGGGCGATGCCCAGCCCTGTGGACGGCTTTCGAACCTTTCGCGCCCGGCAAGCCGACTGCGCCGCGGCTTTCAGGTGATTGGCGAACTCTTGTCTACGGCGTGAGAACCAACACGGCCTGCTCGTGGTCCTGAAGGAACTCGGCCACCCGAATTGCCTGGCGCCGGATCAGACGCTCCGCCACGCTGGTGGGGTAATCGGACGCGCGTAGCCAGATGACCTTCGGCGGCGGCCCGAACGTGGTCGCCAGCTCATAGAAGTCCGCGTCTGCCGTCACGACCGCAAAGCCGCCAGCTCTCGCGTACTCCCAGAGGCGGGTGTCCGGAGCCTGGAGCAGTTCCTCGGATGCGACGTGAGTCGAGCCGGGAAACAGGTCGGCCAAGCGTTCAACCAGTCGCGAGACAGGTTCTCGTCCAGGAGCAGCCTCACAGAGCGACCCGCCGGCCCACCCGCGCGGCATACTCGAAAACCGCCCGGAAGTCGTCTTCCTCGAGTTCCGGGTAGTCGGTGATGATCTGTTTTTCGCTCATGCCGGCCGCGAGCCACCCGAGCACGTCCCAGAGTTCCTAACGTTGCTGACGCCGCCGGTCTTCCGGCGTGGTCCACCAGGGACCCGTTTAGTCAAAACTGGACCCGTGTAGGGTGGCCCGCAACCGAGGCTCTCGACCTGATGGCGGTCACCGGACACTTCGGTGGCGACAACGGGCTTTTTGGTATGTGGCTGGGAGGCAGGGATTCGAACCCCGATAAGCAGCTCCAGAGGCTGCCGTCTTACCGTTAGACGACCTCCCAACAAAACCGGCCAGTTTCATATCTTAGCACGCCTCGCCGGAGCGCTCGCGCGCCGCGGGAACGCCTGCCGCCGGCACGCCTGCCGGGAACAGACTCGGGCCAAGGGCCGGACCGGCCGACAGCGCCGGTCACCGGGGAGGGGGCCAGGGCGGGTTTGCTGACGGACGGGCTGCCAGGCCTGCGGCGGTTGCCGCTGGTAGAATGATGCCATGGTGCGTCCTATCGGCATCCTTCTTCTGCTGGGCGCGAGCGTTGCCGGCGCCGCCCAGAAGGCGCCGGCCACGCCGTCCCCGGCGCCTGCGCCGCCAGCGGAGACCGACGCGGCCCTCCGCGACCGGGTCACCAGGTTCTTCCAGGCACAGATGAACGGCAAGTACCGCCAGGCCGAGCAATATGTGGCGGAGGATACAAAAGACTACTTCTACGTCATGAACAAGGCGCCTCTGGCGAAGTTCGCGATCGCCAGGATCTCCTACTCGGACAACTTCACCAAGGCGGTAGTTTTCTTGAAGACCGAGCGCGAGTTTTCGCAGCCGATGTTCCCCAGTATGAGGATAGGCGCCGATGAGGAACACGACTGGAAGCTCGAGAACGGCCTGTGGTGCTGGACCAAGGACCCGACCGTCATGAAGACGCCCTTCGGCGAGATGCGATTCTCCGGGACGGGGTCCGCAGGCGTGGCGCCTTCCGCCATGCCGCCCCCCATCCCCAGCGTCGCGGACATGACCAAAACCGTGGCCGCGGACAAGAGCGAGGCCGACCTGAGCGTGCGGAGAACCGATCAGGTGGTGTTGCGGAACTCGCTGCCCGGCCCCATCACCCTGTCCCTGAACGCGCCCCGGACGCCGGGATTGGAGGCGAAGCTCGACCGTTCCGATCTGGGCCCCAACGGCACGGCCCGGATCCTGCTCACCTACGACCCTGCGGCCGGTAATGCTGGAGACAACGTCGAGGTGGATGTCCTTGTGCAACCCACAGGACAGGTCATCGCCATCCAGGTCAAGTTGAAGCCGGACAAGGCAACGGGTAAGTGAGGCCGGCTGCGGGCCAGTTAGGACAGGGCTGACCGCATCCCGGACCGTGCCCGGCCCAGGCGTCGGCGCAGCGCGCCGCGCTGCCCCGTCAGCCCGAGGGCAGCGGGGAAGTGAGCCGGACCGGCCTCCGAGCCAGGGCCGGCGAGGGCCGGGACGGGCGCTCGGCCGGCTGCCCGGTCTGAGCCGCCAGCCGGCCCGCCGCCTCGACCCGCATCAGGAACGAGAGCAGCAGCCGCAGA
The DNA here is from genome assembly GCA_963710565.1 of Bryobacterales bacterium. Taxonomy (GTDB): domain Bacteria; phylum Acidobacteriota; class Terriglobia; order Bryobacterales; family Bryobacteraceae; genus DASWZN01. The sequence continues at coordinate 306,042 of CAVQAN010000009.1, forward strand.
TAACCGATGTAAGCGTGCTCGGGATGGCCCTTCCGGATGCGCGCGGAGATTTCTTCTATCCAGTCCCGCCGCGCGCCGGACTCCCCGGCTGTTTCGAAGGTGCTCCAGTCCGGCCAATGCGGCGCGCGGGTGAGCGGATCGAGCGCCAGGAGACGCAGGTCCGGCATGCTGATGGCTCCGCCCGCGAGCAGTTCGTACGCCATCTCGCGCAGCTCGTCTTTGGACATCCGGTGGACATCGAACCGCCTCCCGGCGCGGACCCACCCCGGCAGGCCCGCCGCATGCGTTGCGGGCGGGGCGGGCGGCTCGGCGGCGCCCAGCTTGTCCTTGGCCTTCGAAAACAGCGCGCGCAATCCCACGCCCCCTGCAATCGACGTAAGAGGGCCGTTTCTTTAGGACCGGCGGCCGATGGCCCAGGAAGAATGGCCGCCCGACCGAAATTACACAACTCTTACAGATTGCGGGAAGGGGCTCTGTTACGTTGTAAGAAGCATGCCTGCAACTCAGAGGATGAACCTCCCGACAACGCTCGTTATGGTGTTGTTTCACCTGGGCGCCGTCGCTGCGCTCTTCATGTTTCATTGGAGCGCCTTCGCCGCCGCGGTCTTCCTGTACTGGCTTTGTGTCGGGCAGGGCATCAGCATGGGATACCACCGCCTGCTCACGCACCGGTCCTACAAGGTCCCGCGGCTTCTCGAATACCTCTTTGCGGTCTGCGGCGCGCTGACGCTCGAGGGCGGCCCGATTTCCTGGGTCGCCACCCACCGCATTCACCACCAGAACTCCGACCAGCCGGGAGATCCGCATTCCCCGCGCGACGGCGGCTGGTGGGCCCACGCCGGCTGGATCCTCTACGGGGCAACCAACCACAACAACACCCGCGCCATGTCGAAGTACGCGCCCGATCTGGCGAAGCAGCCCTTTTATGTGTGGCTGAACGACTATCACTGGGCTCCCATGATCCCGCTGGGCGTTCTGCTGTTCGCCCTCGGGGGCCTCCCGCTCATGCTGTGGGGCATCTGCGTCCGGGTGGTGGTGGGTTTGCACGCAACCTGGCTGGTCAACTCCGCCACCCACATGTGGGGCCGGCGCCGGTTCGCCACCCGCGACGAGTCCCGCAACAACTGGTGGGTTGCGCTGGTGACGTTCGGCGAAGGCTGGCACAACAACCACCACGCCCATCCGACTTCGGCCCGCCACGGCCTGGCGTGGTACGAATTCGATCCCACCTGGCTTCAGATCCGGATACTGAGGCGCCTGGGCGTTGCGAAAGCGGTTCACGCCGCGCGGGTCACGACTCCGCTGCCGGGCCGTGAAGCGCTCATCAGCCCGCAGCCTGCAGCCATCGGCCTTCAGCCGGCGGCCGCGTTGCTGACGGCGGATCGCTGAAGGCTGACCGCGTTCCCCCCCAGCGCCGGACCGCCCCGGCGGCATAAGCTGAAAGCGTGGTCGTCGCCGGCCGGCGTAAATCTATCGCGTTCTTCATCGCTCTCGGCGTTGCGCTGATCGCCATCAGCCTGCTCCTCTATGTGGGCTGGGTGCTGCTCGACTGGCGAACCGGAATCCTGCTGTTTCTGGGCGTCCTGCTGCTGGCCACCATCATCGGCGGCGTGGTGCTGAACACCATCTTCCTGGTGCGGGAGATCCGGCGCAACGAGCAGCACGACGCTTTCATCAACGCCGTCACCCACGAGCTGAAGACCCCCGTCGCGTCCATCCGCCTCTATCTCGAGACCCTCGAGACGCGCGCGGTCGACGAGGCCAGGCGCCGCGAGTTCTACCGCAACATGCTCGCGGACAGCGACCGGCTGCTGGCCAGCATCGAGCAGATCCTGCACGCCGGCCGCGTCGGTCTGTCGAGCCGCAGCCTCAACTTCACCTCCTTCGACCTGGGGGCGGTGGTCGAGGGCTGCGTGTCATCCGCTCGCACGCTCCATAGCCTCGCCCCGGAAGCGCTCGAGTACCGGCCGGGCGCGCCGGCCAGGGTCCGCGGCGATGTGGACGAGGTCCGGGCCGCCGTCGCCAATCTCATCGACAACGCCGTGAAGTATTCCCGTGGCGACCCTCGCGTCCTGGTCGAGACGGCTGCGCTAGGCGGAGGGTACGCGACGGTCCGGGTCAGCGACCAGGGCGCCGGGATTCCGAAGTCCGACCTCCGGCGTATCTTCAGACGTTTTCACCGCGTGCCCGGGCCGCTCACGGCCGCCGTGAGGGGAACCGGGCTCGGACTCTACATCGTCCGCTCGGTGGCCAAGCGGCACGGCGGCCGGGCCTGGGCCGAGAGCGAGGGGCCGGGGCGCGGAAGCACGTTCGTGCTCGAGCTTCCGGTCGTGCCATGAGCCGCGTGTTGGTGGTGGAAGACGAACGGCACCTGGCCGACGGGCTGCGCTTCAACCTCGAGGCCGAAGGCTACGACGTCACTACGGTCGAGACTGGAGAAGCCGCTCTCGATCTGGTGGCGGCGGGTTCGCCCGCCTTCGACGTCGTGGTGCTGGACGTCATGCTGCCCGGCAAGGATGGCTTCACGGTGGTTTCGGAGCTGCGGCAAGCCGGGCATTTCGTCCCCACTCTGATGCTCACGGCCCGCGGCCATCCCGGCGACGTGCTGCGAGGCTTCGCCGCCGGCGCCGACGACTACCTCACCAAGCCCTTCGAGCTTGCCATCCTGATCGCGCGCATCCGCGGCCTGCTGCGCCGCCGCGACTGGCTTCGCACCCCGGCGACCACTGCAGCGTCCACCTTCAGCTTCGAAGACAAATCGGTCAACTTCGATCTCCTCGAGCTGCGCGTCCACGACCAGGCGCTTCCGTTGACGCTGATGGAGGCGAACCTGCTTCGCTACCTGATCGAGCACGAAGGGCGGCCGGTGTCCCGCAAGGAAATGCTCGAGCAGGTCTGGGGCCTGCACGAGGACACCGACACCCGCGCCATCGATAACTTCATCGTGCGCCTGCGCCGCTACATCGAGGACGACCCCGCGCGCCCGCGTCATCTGCTCACCGTGCGCGGCGTGGGGTACCGGTTCGTGGCCGAGCCTGGCGAGAAATAGCCGGGTGGCGCACGCCGCTAGCGTCGGGTATCGGAACGAGCTGCAAACCGGGGTCCCAGGGTTTGCCCTTGGATAGTCGTACTTCGTCGGGTATCGGAACGAACTGCAAACCCGGGACTGGCTCGAATTTCGCCGTTGTTGCGAAACTTCGTGCCTGTCCCAGGGTTTGCCCTTGGATAATCGTGCTTCGTCGGCTATCGGAACAAGCCGCAAACCCGGGACTGGCTCGAATTTCGCCGTTGTTGCGAAACTTCGTGCCTGTCCCAGGGTTTGCCCTTGGATAATCGTGCTCAGCCTGCCCGGTGGTATCATCGCCTCCAAAGGCATGCACAAAACCCGGACTGTCGCCGCTCTGACTTCCCTCCTGGCCCTGGCCTTGGCCGCGCAGGAGCCGCCCCAACCCGCTCCCGTCGTTCTACACGCGGCCCGCTTGCTCGAGATCGAAACCGGGAAAATCCTCACGCCCGGCGAGGTCCTGGTCGAAGGCGAACGAATCGCCGAGGTGGGCACAACCGTGAGCCATCCCGCTGGCGCCGAGACCATCGACCTCGGCGACCGCACCCTGCTGCCGGGCCTGATCGACGCCCACGTCCACCTGTTTCTCCATCCCGGCGCCGAGGACCTGCAGACCGTTCAGGAATCGGTGCCGCAGCGGACCATCCTGGCTCGTCCTGGCCGCCCGCGACGACCTGATGGCCGGCTTCACCGCCGAGCGCGACATGGGCACCGAAGGCGCCGGCTCCGGCCGATACCGCGGTGCGCAACGCCATCGACCAGGGCCTGATTCCCGGCCCGCGCCTGCGCATCAGCGGCAACGCCGTGGACATCCTCGGCGGCCACGAAGACGCCATCGGCTACAACCCCGCGCAGCACGTGCTTCCCAACGCCACCTGGGCCAACAACGCCGCCGAGCTGGTCACGGTGATCCGCCAGCAGTTCAAGGAAGGCGCCGACTTCATCAAGATCTACGAGACCGGGCACGATACGTTCCGCGACGGCAAGCTCTCCACGCCCTACCAGTACACCGAAGCCGAACTGAGCGCCGCCGTGCAGGAGGCCGCGCGCGTGGGCAAGCGCGTGGCCGTGCACGCCACCGGCGAGCCGGGCACGCTCTACGCCGCGCGCGCCGGCGTGGTCTCCATCGACCACGCCTATCAGCTCAGCGACGAGACCATGCGGCTGATGCGCGACAAGCAGATCTTCGCCGTGCCGACTTTCACCATCTTCGAGTATTTCGCCGAACACGCCGCATCGCACGGAGCGGGCCGCGCGCGAGCGCTGGATCGCTCGACTTCCACGCGCAGGAATTTCGCAAACAGCTCGCGGCCGGCGTGCCCATCGCCGTGCCGGCTCCGACGTCGGCCCGTTTCCGCACGGCACGCAGGCGCGCGAGTTCGTCCTGATGGTGAAGTACGGCATGACGCCGCTGGCCGCGCTCCAGGCCGGCACGCTGAACGGCGCGGAGCTGCTCGGCTGGCAGGGGCAGCATCGGCGCGCTGAAGCCGGGCTACCTGGCCGACGTCGTCGCGGTCCCGGGCAATCCGCTCGAAGACATCGGCGCGCTCGAAAAGGTGGCGTTCGTGATGAAAGGCGGCGTCGTCTACCGCCAGTAGGACGAACCCAATCCAGGCCGCGGATGAACGCAGATCAACGTTCACCCGCGGCCAATAATGTTCTGGGCCTCTCGCCTGTTCGGCTCCCAAAGCTCCGACCGGTGCGATCGCCTTCGCCGCCCCCAAATCCGGCTGACTGAGGTGGCGTCCGGCGCCGCTCCCCAGCCTTCAATGGCGCCGCAACTCCTCCAGCTCCTCGAGCGTGCGGGGCCAGTCGGCGCCCAGCAGCCGCGAGAGGTCGCGATCGGCGAGCACCCGCCCGCCGGTCTGGCAGCTCGCGCAGTAGTTCGTTTCGTTGTCCGCGTAGCGGATGCGGAGAATCTTCGCGCCGCACCGCGGGCAGGGCTCTCGGTAGCGTCCATGAACGGCCATGCCTTCGCGAAACGCGGTGACCTTCTCGGGAAACCGCTCGCGCGCCCCGGCGCACAGGCGCCCGAGCCACAGTTCGAGCGTGCCGCGCGTCGCCGCGAAGAGGCGGTCCCATTCCTCCGGCGTCAACTTGCGGGTCAAAGCCAGCGGCGAGAGCCGGGCGGCGTGCAGAATCTCGTCCGAGTAGGCGTTCCCGATGCCGCTGACGATGCGCGGATCTGTCAGCGCCCGCTTCAGGGTCCGGTTCTCGCGGGTCAGCGCGGCGCGGAAGCACTCCGGATCGGCTGAAAGAACGTCGATGCCGCCCGGGTCCATGGCCAGCAGGCCGGGCTCGCCAGCCACCACGTGGAGCGATGCCCTCCGCTTGGCGCCGGCCTCGGTGAGCGTGAGCGAGCCCGCCGGGAAATCGAATGCCGCCAGATTCTGACGGCCCCTGAGGGCGGCGTGGGCAGGCTTCCAATGCAGCCGGCCGGCGATCATCAAGTGCAGCACCAGCCAGAAATCGCCTTCCACGCCGATCGCGATGCGCTTTCCCACCCGCCGCAGCTCGCGCACGGTCCTTCCCTCGGCTTCCGAAAGCGCCGGCGTCGTGGTTCTAAGAAGGAACGGGCTGGCCAGCCGGACGCGTTCGAGCGGCCGCCCTACCACGCGCGGTTCCAGCGCCGCTATGTAGGCCGCGATGTCCGGCAGCTCCGGCATACTTCTCCAGCTTGCATGGCGCCGGCCGGTTCGGCAAGTCCGGTGAAGACGGCCGGCGCGATCCCGCCCAGGTGTTAAATCGGTGATCCGTGGCGGTACACGAGAGTGCGCCAAGCCGGCAGTCACATCATCCTGGAAACCTCCGAGCCGACTCACCAGCGGATCGCAATCCCGGACCACCGCCAACTGCGACTCGGCACCTTCCATTCAATCCTGCGCGTCGCCGGGCACAAGGCCTGTCGGCACAGGAAGTCAGCGAGGCGCTCGCCGGAGACGTCGCGAGGGCTCTTCATGCCACCAACAGGATCTCGTCGCGGACCAGGTGGAGGCGAATTCGATCGGGGCGCGGCTGATCGAAGAAGAACGCGGAGGTCGCTTCGATCACGTTCTTCCGCAACGCGTCCCCCGTGTCACCTTCGGTGAAGATGCCTTCCGTGAGGCATTCCGCGCAATAACCGCCATCGGACTCCTGGGTGACCTCGAACACCAGTTCAGACATACGTCTATGATACGGCATCGGCTCGCCAGAACTCGGCGGGACCGAAGCTCATGTGGTCTGCGCTGAGGCCTGTGCAGCGCTGAACGATACCGACAAGGCCAGGCTCCATCGCGATGTGGCGGCGGTTCTGATCCGTTCGATCCTGGCGACCGGCGACGGTAAAACCAAGGACATAGACGCAATTGCGGATGTGGATAGCCGAGGGCATTCGCCGGGAGGCGAAGCGGGCGTAGTCCGGCCCGCGGCCGCCTGGGGCATCGCCTCACCAGTCAACATCGATGCCCGCGTGTCGGTCCTCATCCGGCGGGTGCTAATGTGGGCAAGAGCGTTCGTTTGCCGCCATGTTTTCCATGCAACCCATCGGATATGTGAGAAGCCCTTACAAGGACACTCGGGAGATTCCCAAGGGCCTGGGCGCGAAGCACGAAGCGGAAGGGGTTCTCGAGATCCGGGCGGAATTTGAGCCCGGCCTCAAGGACATCGAAGGCTTCTCCCACCTGTTCGTCGATCTGGGCATTCGATCGCGCCGAAGGATGCGATCTGGTGGGAACGCCGCCGAGCGACGATCGGCCGCACGGCGTGTTCGCGACACGCTCGCCGCGGCGTCCGAATCCGATCGGGTTAACCGTGGTCGAGCTGCTGGGCCGCGAGGGTCCGCTCCTCCGCGTCCGTGGCATCGACATGCTCGACGGAACCCCGATTCTCGACATCAAGCCCTATCTCTCCAGCGTTCCGCCGGAGCGGCTGCGCCGCGGATGGCTCGCCGAAGCCGAAGCGCGCAAAGGATAGAGACCTCTGCAGGTTCGTGGCGCACGCTTTAGCGTGCCGCGCCGGCACTCGTGCCGGCGCTTGGCGCTCTTGGATGTCAGCCTGCATCCGGCGAAGGCTCCCGCGGAGGAAGACGGGCGAGGGCCCTCCCGGCGCCGGCCAGCGGTTTCGAGGCTATCTTCCTCGCATCTTGTAGAGCTGGCGGACGGCCTTGTGTGCGGCGCGCCAGCGCTGCTTCTCGGTGAGGTGGCCGGCTTCGCGGCGCAGCTTGTGGAAGCTTGCGAGGCGTCCGGCGTCCACCGCGTCCCGCACCGCGCAGCCAGGCTCGCCCGTGTGAGCGCAATCGCCGAAACGGCATTGCGCCGCGAGTTCCGCGATGTCGTCGAAGACAGCGCTGATGGTATCGGCGCCGGCCCACAACTGGATCTCGCGCAGGCCGGGCGTGTCAATCAGGAAGGCGCCGGAGGGAAGCTCGATGAGTTCGCGGGCCGTAGTGGTGTGACGGCCGCGGGCGTCGGACTCCCGGGTGGGCGCGGTTCTGTGTACCTGGGCGCCGAGGATTCGGTTGAGCAGGGTCGACTTGCCGGCGCCGCTCGAGCCCAGGAGTACGGCGGTGGCGCCGGGACTGAGGGTCGCATCGATGGCGTCGCATCCGAAGCCGGTTTGCGCGCTGATCGCCAGAACGTGCGCGCACCGCGTGGTCCGGCGCACCTCCTCGAGAGCGGCGCCTGCGTCGCGGCACAGATCGGCTTTGTTGAGCACGATCACCGGATCGACCGCGCCGTCGCGGACAATCGCCAAATACCGCTCCAGGCGGCGCAGGTTGAAATCGGCATCGAGTCCGCAAACGATCCATGCCAGATCGACGTTGGCCGCGAGTACCTGCTCTTCGGCGCGGCGGCCCGCGGCTCGGCGCGCGATTCTCGACCGGCGCGGCAAGACCCGCTCGATGAGCGCGAGCGCGGGGTCGACCCGTCTTATGGCGACCCAATCTCCGGCGACGGGGAGTTCCGCCGCGCTAGTGGCTGTGTAGGTCAGCGCGCCCGTCACGACGGCGTCAATGTCGGCGCCATCCAGAATCACTCGCGCACGTTCTCCCTGGCTCGCGCAGACGCGTGCCAGTCGCTGCCCGGGACGCAGGTGCGCCAGGGCGTCGCTTTCGAAATCCATTGTTGACACTCCTTGCTTGATTGCCGTGCGTGGGGAGGTACACGGGGGGTGAGCTTGGCCAGACACCGGCCGCGGTCACCCCGATCAGGCAAGGACTGTGCGTGTCAAACCGCGATTCTACCACTGGGAAGCGATCCTGCATCGCCACACCTCGCTCTTGCTGGAACCGGTGTGGGGCGCTGGGAGACTTGTCCCGCGTGCCGGCGGCCCGCCGCGGCGAGCCTTCTTGCGGCTACGCTGGCACATCGTTGAGGATACGTCCACGGCGTACGTCGCGATTTCCGCACGCGCCCAGGGCAGGGCCGCGTTCCTGTGCCCCCAGCCACAGCACTACGACCAGGTCTTTTCCGCCGCGCGTGAGCACGTCCCCCGACGCATACCAACGATAGGTTTCAAGAACGACTTTTTGGGCACTCTTGTTGGCGCCTCGTTGGCGGCTTTGCTCAGATTGTCCGTTTGTGAAAAAGTCCATCCTTCATGATGACGGCGATGCGGTCGCCGCCGGACCCCAGAACCGCCATGTCTTCGAGAGGGTTGCCGTCCACCACCAGCACATCCGCGATGGCCCCTTCTCGAATGCAACCCAGCTTCCCCGCCTGTCCTAACAGTTCGGCATTGACCGTGCCCGCCGAGCGCAGCACGTCGATGGCTCGCAGAACCTCCGCGCGCAGCGTGAACTCGCTGCTCTGGCGCACGTGCAGGGCGCCCAGCAGGTCGGTTCCAAGCCCCATCTTGACGCCCGCCCGCTGCATGATCTCGAGGCTCGATATCGCCGAGTCGGCGACCCTCTTCAACTTTTCCATGCTCACTGCCGGAAGGCCCAGTTGATCGCCCTCTTCGACGAGCGCCACAATGACCGCCATGGTCGGCACGGCAAACGAGCCCCTCTCCGCGACGTAATCGGCCGTCGCGCGGTCGATGAGCGTCGCGTGCTCGATCGATCTCACCCCCAGCTCGGCGGCCCGGCGGACCGCTTCCTTCGGATGACAATGCGCCGCGACATACGAGCCCGCGCGGTCGGCTTCCTCGACCGCGGCCCGTATCTCACTGTCCGAGTACTGGCAGCGGTCGAGGGGATCTGTCGGCGAAGCGACTCCTCCCGACGCCATGATCTTGATGTGCGAGGCCCCGCGCCGGAGTTCTTCGCGTACCGCCTTGCGCACCGCATCGGCGCCGTCCGCGATCACCGCCAGCGGGTCGGCATGATAGGAGCAGCCGCAGTAGTGCCCGCCTTCGAGCGAGTGATCCCCAGGGCGGAAGTCCCCGTGGCCGCCCGTTTGCGAGATAACGCGTCCGCCGTAGAACAACCTGGGCACGCCATCGAGCAGACCGTCCCTGATGGCCAGGGCCAGGCCGATATCGGCGCCGCCGACGTCGCGCAGCGTGGTAAACCCGCGATCGAGGCTCGAACGCAGAAACCGTGCCGCGAAGTGCGCCAGGTAGGACACCGGCGACTGCGCCAGCCGCATCAGATTCAGCCCTGCCGCGTAGACGTGAACGTGGGCGTCGATCAGCCCGGGCATCAGCACCCGGCCCCCGCAATCGACGACCTCAGCGTCGGCGCCGGCGGGACGTTCGGAGATCTCGCGAATGACCCCTCCATCCACAACCACGTTCACGCCACAGCGAAGCGTTGCCGATTCCCCGTCAAAAACACGGGCCGATTTGAAAACAATGCTCCTCGTCATTTCTTCTCCACCTCCTCCGTGGCGCACGCTTCGGCGCCCAGTCGCACCGCCGAAGCCAGTGTACTGCGTCGCAACTGTCGCCGGCCATCGGGACGAGCCGCAAACCCGGGACTGGCTCGAATTTCGCCGTTGTTGCGAAACTTCGTGCCTGTCCCAGGGTTTGCCCTTGGATAATCGTACTTCGCCGGCCGTCGGAACGAGCCGCAAACCGGGGTCCCAGGGTTTGCCCTTGGATAATCGTACTTCGCCGTGCCTGTCCCAGGGTTTGCCCTTGGATAATCGTACTTCGCATGACTTGCGACGCACTACACTAGCACGTGCATATCGACCCAGCCCAGTCCCTTGCCCCATAGCCGCCGGTCTTCGATGAATGCCAGGCTCGCCTCCGGCAGCACGTGCAAGTCGGAGAGCACTGCGGACCGGTTTGCCGCCGATCTTGGGTTGGGTTCCGCCCGGCACGGCGAGCCTCCTGCTGGCCTCGCGTGCAATAAGCGCCTCCAGGCCTGCCCGCACCAGGGCGGTCTTCTCTTGGATACCGGTCGATGCTCTGCCGCGCTCCAGGAGGCCGTCGTCGATGTTCAACGTAGTCCCCATATGCATCCGTATGCATCGGCGATAGATAACCGGCAAACGCGCCATGCGCTTTCCATTTTCCCATCGGCGTTCATCCGCGTTCATCCGCGGCCCATATTGCTTCTACTCGTCTGGAGCGGCCCTCCATCGGTCCGCCAAACTCCGTTCACAGCCCACCCATTTCCCCTAACTCACTCATCCCAAAAGCTCTGGCCGCGCCCAACCCCCCAAAACACTTGACACCGCCCCTTACCCTCATAGCGGAGGCACTCACGTGTCATCGACCGTCGTTCATCAGATTTCATCGTGTTCATCACCCTTTGAAACCGCCGGCCTGACGCCCGTCCAGGTCCAGGTCGTCGCCGCGCTCGCCGAGGGACGCTCCATCGTCCGCGCCGCCGCCGCGTCCGGAATCCACCGCACCACCATCCACAATTGGGTCCGGACCTCGGAGGCATTCCGGGCCGCCGTCGAACAGGCCCGCAGCCATTTCCACGCCTGCGTCGCCGACCAGCTCAATGAATTGTCCGCCGCTGCGCTCGACACTCTGCGCCAGTTGCTCGCCAGCCCCGATACCCCGCCGGCTCTCCGCCTGCACGCCGCGCTGGCCGTCCTCGAACGCCCCGGCTATCCCCATCCCGGCTGGCAGGTCCCCGAACCGGTCGGTCGCATCTCGGTGCCGCTTTCCCAGCCGGCCGTCGAAACGCCCACCCCGCGCAACAAGCCCTGCTCCTGCGGCTCCGGCCTGAAGTTCAAATACTGTTGCGGCAGCGCCTTGGGCGCCCCTCCGTTCAGAGTGATCGGCGAGCGTCCCGCCCGCACGGATCAGGAGACGGCGACAAGCGGCGAGGAACGCACGGCCGCCTGACGCCGCCCGGCCGAAAGACGAGCGTCCCTACGAGACCGGTGTCAGCTTCACCAGCACCACGTCGTGCGGCGCCAAGGGCGCCCCGAGCCCGGTCGTCGTCTGCCCCAGGTCCTTCTTCTGCCAGATGTCCCGGACGCGGTACGTCCCCTTGAGGAACGTCAGGTTCGCCCAGTCGATCCGCAACTGCACCGTCGCGTCGCTGTCGTTGAAGAAGCACACTGCCCACTCGCCGTTCGCCAGTTCCTTCGCCCAGATCTGCTTGCCCACGTGCTTCATGAAGCGCGTCGCCTGCTTGCCCAGGCGGTCCTGGTCGATCCCGATGACTTCGCGGTTGGTCAGGACCTCGCGGACGTCCTCGGACATCTTGCGCGGATCGTTTCCCGCCATCAGCGGCGCCGCCAGCATGCTCCACAGAGTGAAGTGCGCCCGCGATTCGGCCGGCGTCAGACCCGGATTGCCCACCTCCAGCATGTCGGGGTCGTTCCAGTGGTCTGGCCCCGCATATTGGGCCAGGTCCGCCTCGGCTTCCAGGATGAACTTCCAGCCCAGCGAGTAGGCGCCCTGGCAGTCGTAGCAATCCATGATGTCGCCCGTGGTCCGCCACAGGTGGCCCGTGTCCTTGGCCCACGTCCAGGGCTTCGTATCGCCCCACTCGCACAAGCTGAACACGATGGGTCGCCCCGCGGCGCGGATCGCGTCGCGCATGGTGTTGTAGGTCTCCTGGGAGTTGGCGGTGCCGTGATTGCACCAGTCGTACTTCAGATAGTCGACGCCCCAGGATGCATACGAGCGGGCATCCTGAAACTCATGCCCGCGCCCGCCCGGCAGCCCCGCGCAGGTCTTGGTCCCGGCGCAGTTGTGGATCCCGAACTTGAAGCCCTTTCGAGTGGAGATAGTCGCCCAGCGCCTTCATCCCGTGCGGGAACCGCTCCGGATCGGGGACCAGGTTGCCCTGCGCGTCCCTTTCCGGGGCTTCCCATCCGTCGTCGACGACCACGTAGCTGTACCCGGCCGCCTGCATGCCGCCCGCAGCCAGGGCGTCCGCCGCTTCTTTGATCAGCGTCTCGCTGATCTTCCCCTGGAACGTGTTCCAGGTGTTCCAGCCCATGGGCGGCGTGGGAGCCAGCCCTTCGAATTTCTGCGCCATCAGACCGGCGCCACCGCCAAAACGGCGAGTGCAAGTGTCTTGTTAATGGTCATGAGTCCTCAGATCTCTTTGTTGCCCCAGTGCTGCGCGGATGGTCTTCCAGGCGTACAACTGCGGCTTCGCGAAGGGACGGCGCGCGCGCTCGAGCGGCTCGCCGCGAATCTCGATCTCCTCGAGCGAGGCGGGCCGTCATGCCCGCCTTGTTGGCCCAGGCGAAGGTCGGAACCTCGCGCGGCTCGAAGCCCATCAGGCTGGCCGCGACCATGTCGGTGGCGAGCGGGTTCGTGCCCGCCACGATGACGTCCATCTTCACCAGCGGGCCCATCGACGGTCCGTTGCCTTCCATGGCCATCGAGCCGTCCACCACCACCAGGCCCAGCTTGTTGGCGCGAACCATGTCCACGATGGCGGCGGCCGTGCCGGTCGGTTCGACTTCCGACGTCAGGTCGTGCATGTGGCCGCGGATCGCCTGGTACACCGTCCCCGGATAGACGCCGATCAGGTTCTTCATGCCCAGCGTCACGGTGGCGAGCTGGTGCGTCTTCATCATCGGCACCGAGCACAGCAGATCCGTCTCGGCCAGCGAGCGGTGGATCGTCACCTTGGCGAAAACGAAGGCGCCGGGCACCGCCACCTCCGCCATGTCGCCGGAGTGCAGGTTCACCAGCGGCACGCGCAGCGCCTTGGCCAGATCGCGTGTAGCCGAGCTGGTCGAAGACGTACTGCTGCATCGGGTCGAGGATTTCGCGCTTCCGCGTGCGGTAGGTCTCGGCGCCCGACCAGGTTGAACTTCGGCGCCGCCGCCGAGCCCTCGCCGATCGAGACCTCCTTGCCGGCGCGCTGCATGAGCTGCGCGATGGCGCGGACCACATCGGGCTTGGTGGTCGCCTTCGGGTCCGACGAGACCAGGTTGGGCTTGAGCATCACCGAGTGCTTGCCCTTGGTGACGTGCTTGATGCCTCCCAACAGGTCGATGGCCTGCTCGACGGCCATGCCGACCTTGTCGTTCTTGATACGCACGATGCTGACCACCGGTCGCGAGAGCTTCGCAAGGGCCGTGCTTCCGGCCGCCAGCGCGGCGCCGGTGAGCAGGAAATCGCGGCGGCTGATTTGAGGCATTTCCATCCGTTATCTCCTCTTGGAAACGATACCACGTGCTAAACTGACCCGCATGAGATTCACCACTGCCGCTCTGCTCTGCCTGGGCGCCCTGCCCGCTGTTTGTCAGACGCGCGTCCCGAACGGCGTCCAACTGGCCGTCGGCGATCTGAACGTGAAGGTGCAGTTCTATGCGGAGGGCGCCGTTCGCGTTGTGAAATGGCCGGCCGGCGGCACCTCGGAAAAATCCAGCCTCTCCGTCATTCAGAAGGATTTGCCGGACCTTAGCGTATGTTTTGAGGAAAGCGGCGCGATGATTACGCTTGCGTTCCGCGCAGATCAAACTCCTCTTGAGCAAGAGCGATGGGCGATTCGGTATCTTGGCAACGACAACCAAACCATTCTGGAGGAGCAGGGAAAGGCCGTCTTTGCTCCCGCGCAAATCGAGCAGGAAAAGTCTGCGTTCAGCGTGCAGCAGAATTTCAAGTTAACGCCGGATGAAGGGCTGTATGGACTTGGACAGCACCAGTCCGGTGCCATGAACTATCGCGGGCAGACGGTGAAGCTGGTGCAGTCCAACACGGAGGCTGTCACACCCGTTTTGGTCTCCACAAAAGGATACGGGATCTTCTGGGACAACTACTCCAAGACGATTTTCGCCGACAATCGCGAATCGACATCATTCTGGTCCGAGGTGGCCGACAACATCGACTACTACTTCCTATTTGGCCCGACGATGGATCAAGTCATCGCCGGATATCGGAACCTCACGGGAAACGCTCCCATGTACGGCAAATGGGCTTACGGCTACTGGCAGAGCAAGGAGCATTACGCGACCCGCGACGAATTGCTGGGTATCGCCCAGGAGTACCGCAAGCGGCGCATTCCCATCGACAACCTCATCCAGGACTGGAATTACTGGGGCGGGAACGACATGTGGGGCGGAATGTTCTTCGACGAAACCAAATATCCCCGCCCAAAGGAAATGATCGATCTGCTTCACCAGCAGAACTTCCACATCATAATTTCCATCTGGGCCGGACTCGGACCCGCTTCGCCCATTTACAAGGACATGGATCGCAGGGGATATTTGTACTCGCCCGTGGGTTGGGCGGGGTTCAAGTACTACGATGCGTACAATCCGGCGGCCAACGATTTGTATTGGCAATACGCGAACAAGGGGCTGTTCTCCAAGGGAATCGACGGCTGGTGGATGGACTCGACCGAACCCGACATCGTCAACGCGCTCACGAAGGAGTCGGAAGAGTATGAGATGAAGCGGGTCGAGAACAATCATCTCGGCTCTTTCGCCAGGTACCTCAATCCTTATTCGCTGCTCATCACGGAAGCTGTTTATAAGAACCAACGGAAAGAGACCGACCAGAAACGCGTGTACATTCTCACCCGCTCGACCTTCGCCGGGCAGCAGCGGGCCGCGGCGACCACCTGGTCGGGAGACATCGGCGCGAATTGGGACGTTTACAGGAAACAGATACCCGCGGGGATCAATCACAGCATGGCGGGCATTCCCTATTGGACTTTCGATATCGGCGCGCTTTGTGATCGGGAGTTACGGTGGAGTGTTTTCCAACGGCGGCAAGGATCCCGCGTACCAGGAACTGTACACGCGGATGTTTCAGTTTGGGGCTTTCTGTCCCATTTTCCGGGCGCACGGCTCGGAAACTCCACGGGAGATTTGGGAGTTTGGCGAGTACAGCGACACGCTCGTAAAATTCGATAACCTGCGATACCGGCTGCTGCCCTACATCTATTCGCTGGGCTGGCGGGTCACCCACGATGGCTATTCGATCATGCGCGGCCTGCCGATGGATTTCGCGCGCGACACGAAGACGTATTCCATCGACGATCAGTTCATGTTCGGCCCCGCAATCATGGTCTCTCCGGTGACGGAGTATATGTACCACCGGCCTCCGGAGGACAGCATTCCGATCGCTCCCGAGAACTTCAAGACGAAAGACGGAAAGCCGGGGCTGACCGCCAAATACTATTGCGATGACCAGTTCAAGAAGCTGTGCCACGAAGCAGTGGAGCCGAATATCAATCTGTATCTGGTACACGGGCTGGCCCAGCTTCATCACCGGCCCCAAATTCTCGATGCGCTGGGAAGGCAAACTCGATTCCCGCCGCAAACCGGAAAATATCGCTTCCACATGAAGAGCTTTCGGGCCGCGAAGAGTGTATCTGGATGGCAAAGAACTGCCTCACAACTACGACTCGGTGGAGTCTTATACGATTCCCGTGGAGTTGCAGGCTGGAAAGGAATATGACTTCGCGTTTGAGACTTCGAACGCGGTGCTGGGCGCGTTCCGGGCTCAGATGTTCTGGAAGACTCCGGAGATTCACGCCCGGGAGACGATTGTCGAGCCCAGGCAGAAAACCAGAACCGTTTATCTGCCGGCCGGGAAATCAGTGGATCGATTTCTGGACCGGAGAGACCCTGCCCGGCGGCCAGAGCGTCGTCGCGGATGCTCCCATCGAGAAGATCCCGCTCATGGTCAAGTCCGGGTCGATCGTGCCGATGGGCCCATTCGTTCAATACGCCACGGAGAAACCGGCCGATCCCATTGAATTGCGCATCTATCCGGGCGCCGACGGCAGCTTCACGCTTTATGAGGACGAGAACGACAACTACAACTACGAGAAGGGCGTCTATGCAACGATCGATCTTCCACTGGGATGACGCAAAGCACCAGCTCACGAATTCGATGCCAGGAAAGGATCTTTCCCGGGGATGTTGACAGACGCGGACCTTTCATGTCGTCCTCGTAGGGAAAGGCGATGGCACAGGGGTGGAAGTTACGGACAAACCGGACAAGAGTGATCTCATATCAGGGCGAAGACCGGACCGTCCAATTGTCCCGTTGAAGCCCGTGGCGGAACAAAGCGGGTAAGTCGCTTGTTCCAATCCGCGTTCATAGGCGTTCCTCTGCGGACAATATGTCTTGGCCTTCGCGGCCTCTTCAATGGCCGTTCGGTCCGCACGCCGCCGCTCGGGTGAGCAAGGGGTTGGCCCATTTCGGACGCGCTGGTGGTTCCCAACCGCCCTTCCGAGCCAGTGTGGCTAGTAAGTCGCGAGTAATCAGCGGATTCCGCTTTGGCAACCGGCATGCATTCCTCACTGGCGACAGGAGGAACAAAGAGATGAAAAGCAAATTGCTGGTGCTTGGGTTACTCGCGGGAACCTCGCTGTTCGCGGGCACGCGGGTGTTCGTGGGAATCGGCGGATATGCCCCGCCGCCGGTGGTTGCCTACGCGACGCCGTGCCCGGGTCCCGGGTACACGTGGATGGCCGGGTTCTGGGACTATAGCGGACCGCGCCGCTTCTGGCGCGCCGGCTACTGGGCGCCGCCGCGGTACCGGGTCGAGCGCTTTGACCGCGGCTACGACCGCGGGTTCCGTGATCGCGACCGTGACCATGACCGTGGCCGCAACTTCCGCGGAGAGGGACGGCGGTAACAACCGTCTTGCAGTGCGTGGCGCGCATGACCCACGGAGGGCGCGCGCCACGCGCTTTTGGAGGGACCAAGCCATGAGAAACAGACTGCTTGTGATTGGGTTGCTTGCCGGAAGCTTCCTGCTGGCCGGCTGCTGCTGTGGGCCGCGGTACTGGCACGAAAGCTACCGGGCGCCACGATACCATGACCACTACCGGGATCATGATCGGGACCGCGACCGCGACTCCCGCGACGGGTGGCGCCATTGAAAGGCGGAGCCGCGAGCGCGCAGCGGCCGGCCCACCAGGCAATGGCCCAACTGCCGGCGGTTCCTAGAATGCGCCGGTTCGCCGCAGGGCGATGTGCGTCGGCACCGATGGAATCCGCTTCGCGGCGGGTCCACGACCGCGCTCGAAGGCAATCCCCGTGGCCAGGGGCGGCGCGCCGATCGCGGCCGAAAACAGGAGCCGCCGCACCGCTACTTCGTGGCCCAGTAGGCGCGATGGCCGATGTAGTCCGGGTCTGGCAGGTTGGCCAGGATTACGCGCCGCAACTCGAGGACATCCACTTCGCCCTGCTTCTGGTACAGCACCTTCCCGTCCGGCGCGAGCAGAACCGTGAAGGGCACCCCGGCCTCCCACTTGGGATCGAAGGCCGCCTGCATCGCGTAGGTGTCCTCGGAGGCGAATTGCAGGTTGCGGCTCGTGGCGTGCTGCTTCTCGAGCGCGCGCAGAACGCCCGGCCGCTCGTCGGGAAGGTTGGCGGAGACGGTCACGTAGTCGAAGTCGCGCCCGCGATACATACGGTAAGTGGTTTCGAGGTCGGGAAACTCGCTCACGCAGGGCCCGCACCATGTCGCCCAGAAATTCACCAGCAGGACCTTGCCGGTCGGGTTCGCGCGCAGTTTCTTGAGATCTTCCACCGTGGCGGCTTCGAGCTTCACGGGCTCGGCCTCGATCTTGGCCAGCTCCTCCATCCGGCCGGCGTGCTTCGATTTCCATTTCGTCGAGCAGCCGAAGACCCCGGTGTGCGGGACCGCCACGGGCACGCCGGCCAGGAGCGCGTCGATGGCGTTGCGCGCATCCTGGATCTTCACCAGCGACTCGCGCTGGCTGTTGTCCACCCGCCCCTCGTAACGCAGCCGGCGCTCGCCGTCGAAGATGAAAACGTGCGGCGTGGCTTTGGGGCCGTAAGCCCGCGCCACGGCCTGGGTCGCGCCATCGTACAGGTAGGGGAAGTTGAAGTTCCGGTAGGCCGCACGGATCTTCATGTCTTCAAAGCCGTCGCCGACGTCGGTCCAGCCCAGCTCGCTCGGCCGGACGGCCTCGGGATCGTTGGGCTCGATCGCGACCAGGGTGACGCCCTTGCTCCGATAGTCCTCGGCCAGCTTCTTGATGCGCGTCTCGTAGAGCTGGGCGGTGGGGCAGTGGTTGCAGGTGAAGATGATCGCCAGCACCTTCGCTCCAGAATAGTCGGCCAGCGTGTGGGTCTTGCCGTCTATCCCGGGGAGCGAGAAATCCGGCGCGGGAGAGCCGAGGGCGAGCGTCGGATGCTCGTCCTCCGCGCCGAGGGAGACCCCGAGAAAGAGCAGTGCGAGCAATAGAATGGAAGCGAGGTGAAACATGCGACCATCTTCCCACAGTGCCGGTGGATCGGCAGCGGCGCGGAGCGTGGAAGAATACCTCGCGGGCGTTCCGGAACCTGCCCGCACCACCTTGAACAAGGTTCGCGCGTGGATTCGATCCGCGGCGCCGGAGGCCACCGAGGGAATCAGCTACGGCATGCCGGCGTTCCGGTACAAGGGAATGCTGGTGTGGTTCGCCGCGTTTTCGGACCACTGTAGCCTGTTCCCCGGCGCCTCGGTGGTGAAGGCGTTTCAGGACGAGCTCCGGGACGACAGCACGTCCAAGGGCACCATCCGCTTCCCCGTGGACAAGCCTCTGCCGGCCGCCCTCGTCAAGAAGATGGTGAAGGCGCGGGTGGCGGAGAACGAGGCCGGGAAGAAGCGTTCTTGACGGACGCCGCGCTTGCCGATCCGCCGCGGCGGACGGCACTGGCCGAGCCGTTCGCGATGAGCCAGACCGCGATCTCCAGGCACCTCAACGTGCTGGAGCGGGCGGGCCCGATCTCGGGTGGCCGCGACGCCTCGAAGCCAGGCGGCTGCGAGAGGCCACCGAGTGGCTGAAAGAATACCGCCGGTTCTGGGAGGACCGGTTTCAGCGCCTGGACACTGTGCTGGATAACATGAAGAGGAAGGAGAAGAAGAGGGGGAGAGATGGGATCGCCAACAATGAAGAACACGGGGACGTTGAGGGTAGCGACGCCCACGGACCGCGAAATCGCGATGACTCGCGTGTTCAACGCGCCGCGTCATCTCGTCTTCGAGGCCTTAACCAAGCCGGAACTGCTGAAGCGCTGGTTCCTGGGGCCGCCAGGCTGGTCGCTGGCAGTGTGCGAGCCCGCCTTGCAGGTGGGCGGCGCCTATCGCTTCGTATGGCGCGCCCCGGACGGAACCGAGATGGGGATGGGCGGCGTCTGCCGCGAGTTTGTGCCGCCGGAGCGGATGGTCGCCACCGAAAGGTTCGACCAGCCCTGGTATCCGGGAGAAGGCCTGGTAACGCAGGCCCTGGAGGAGCAGGACGGCAAGACCACGCTCACTCTGACGGTGCGTTACGAGTCGCGGGAGACGCGCGACGCCGTGCTTAAGTCGCCGATGGAACAGGGCGTGGCTATGGGCTACCACCGGCTGGCAGACCTGCTGGCGACGCTCGGGATGTGAGCGATGGAGAGCGGACGCGTTCTCCGGAGCATCGGCGCCGTACTTGCGGGTGCGGTCGCGGGCATCGTTCTGTCGATCGCGACCGACGCGGCGCTACGGACGGCGGGGATCTTCCCGCCGCTCGGCCGGCGGCTGGCGGACACGCTCTTGCTGCTGGCCACGGCCTATCGCTGCATCTACGGCGTTGCGGGGGGGTACATCGCAGCACGGCTCGCCCCCCATCGGCCCATGGCGCACGCCATGGCACTCGGCGTCATCGGCCTTGTCGCGTGCATTGCGGGCGCTGCGGTGACATGGAACGCGGGACCGGCCTTCGGGCCGCACTGGTATCCGCTGGCGCTTGTTGCCACCGCCCTACCATGCGCCTGGGCCGGCGGAAGGATCCGCGCGGCGGAATCGAGATGACGGGCTGGGATCCCGCAGGCGAGCGCCTGACGCGCGCGTGGCGGATGCCGCAACCCGTGGGTGTCGTGGGGACCGTCGCGCCCGATCCTGCCGGCGGTACCGCCCCTGGGCCGGAGCCATCTCTTAAGATATTAGTTGACAAGATCGGCGCTCGTGGGGTACAAAGGGATTGGAAGTATTAAATGCTTAAGAGTTGAGGGGCGACGGTGGCCAGGAAGAAATCGCAAACGTTGACCGAGGCGGAACTCCCGATCATGGAAGTGCTCTGGGACAGGGGCGTGGCCACGGTGGGCGAGGTGGCGGACGGGCTGTCGAAGGACAGGGCGGTAGCCTACAACACCGTACTTACGCTGATGCGAATCCTGGAACGAAAAGGGTATGTGCAGCATACCAAGGATGGGCGGGCTTTCGTCTATCAGCCGTTGGTGGGCCGCGGGGAAGCGAGCCGCACGGCCGTCCGGCAGTTGCTCAACCGCTTTTTCAACGATTCGCCGGAACTTCTGGTTCTGAACCTCTTGCGCGACGAGAACATCGACGGACACGAGATCGCGCGCCTGCGTGGTCTGATCGGCAAAGAGTGAGGACACGATGACGGCTTGGGTGGGGGCTGAGATTGCCGGGGCGGTCCTGAATGGGATCATCGAGGGCCTGGTGCTGTCGGCCCTGCTCTGGCTCCTTCTGCGCCTGACGCCGAGGGCCGCCGCGGCCACGCGGTACGCACTCTGTGGCCTGGCGCTGATCTTCGTTGCCGCGCTGCCGGTGGCCCAGGGCTGGTTGCCGCGCTCAGGTGCGCCCACTGGGGCGGGGAGCGGGCACAGCAGTGCCGCGCTGACGCTGACTGCGGGGGCATGGCTGTTCTGGGCGCTGGGGGCGTGGGCGATGGGAAGCCTGGCTCTGCTGACGCGCGTGGCCTGGGGCCTGGCCGCACTCGGCCGGTTGAAGCGGCGTGCGCAGGCCGCGCCGGAGCAGATTGCGGAGAGGTTTGAGGGGATTATGGGGGCCTGTCCGGGCCGCCGTCGAGCTCGGTTGCTGGTCTCGGACGAGGTCGCCGGGCCGGTGGCCGCCGGAGTGGTAAAGCCCGCAGTGCTGCTGCCCGCTTTCCTGGCGGAAGACCTATCCGAGGCGGAACTCGACCAAGTGCTCACCCACGAACTGGCGCACATACGCCGCTGGGACGATTGGACGAACCTTGCACAGAATGTCGTCGAGGCGCTGCTGTTCTTCCATCCGGCGGTGATCTGGATTGGACGGCGGCTGACCCTCGAGCGCGAGATCGCTTGCGACGATTGGGTGGTGGGATTGACGGGAACCGCGCGGCCTTATGCCACCTGCCTCACGCGTCTGGCGGCGATCCACGCGGCGACGCCACAACTCGCTCCCGGCGCGCTGGCGGGCAGGCCCCAACTTTCGATTCGGGTGGAAGCGCTGCTCGAGGGCGGGCGCGACCGCAGACGGCGGTCCTCGAGAGGCGCGCTCATGGCGGCGGCGGCCACGCTGGCGGTGGCGGCATTCGTGGCGGCTCCGATGGCGCCGGTGACGGTAGCGATGCCGGCGGCTCCCGTGGTGGCGGCCCGGCCGGCGGTAGTGGCGTCACCGCTGGGCGCCGTCGCGGCTCGGCCGCCAGCAGCAGTCAAAGTGGCAAGAGTACGCAGACAGAAGACGGACCGGACGGTGGCGCGGAGCGTCGCGCGGGTACCTGACGCGCCTCTGCCGGCGGTCGAGGCGCGAAGCGCGGCGCCGCTTCCCGCGGCTCCCGCCCCCGCAATGATGCTTTACGTGATCTATCTTGACGGCGGGGATGCCGGGTGGATTCGGATTCTCTGGATTCACGAGATCCCCACTCCGGCATTGGACCGCACTTAGAACTTGAGAAGAGGACAGCATGAAGATTCTGAAGACCCGGAGGAGCCTTGCGCTCCTGGTGTTGATTGCGGGACTGGCAGGCGGAGTTCTGCTCAGCCAGGGAATAAAGGTAACCAAGGCTGCGGCAGGCGTCGCGCCGGATGCGACCCCGCTGACCATTCCCGACCCGGTACAGCTTTCGAATTCATTTTCGAAGCTGGCCAAGGAACTGGAACCATCCGTGGTGCAGGTGACCAGCACAATCGAGCAGAAGGTGGTGCAGCAGCAGCGCCGCGGCGGGCAGCAGCACGCCATGCCGCCGGATGCCGACGACTTTTTCCGGCGCTTCTTTGGCGGCGATCCGATGGGCGGCGACAATCAAGTGCCGCAGCGGCCGTTCCGGAGCCAGGGCACCGGCTCGGGCTTCGTGGTGGACAGCCACGGGTACATCCTGACCAACAACCACGTCGTCGACGGCGCCTCCAAAATCCAGGTGAAGCTGCATGACGACTCTGCCGAGTACACGGCCAAGGTGATCGGTACCGATCCGGAACTCGATCTGGCCGTGATCAAGATCGACGCCGGCCACGCGCTCGCTCCCGTCAAGGTCGGCAACTCGGACGCGATCCAGGTGGGCGATTGGGCGGTGGCGATCGGATCGCCGTTCGGACTGGAGGCGACGGTAACAGCGGGCATTATCAGCGCCAAGGGGCGCGATCTAGGCTCGCAGGGGCACCAGCTCCAGCGCTTCCTGCAGACCGACGCCGCCATCAATCCCGGCAACAGCGGCGGGCCGCTGCTCAACATCCGGGGCGAGGTGGTGGGAGTGAATACCATGATCGCCACGAACACGGGTGGAAGCGACGGTGTCGGTTTCGCGCTGCCGATCAACATGGCGGTGAACGCATACAACCAGATCATCAAGACCGGCAAGGTCTCGCGGGGCGCGATCGGCATTCTGTTCCAGCGCCAGCAGAAGCCGGAGCTGTTGAAGGCCTACGGCGCAACCTCGGGCGTATTTGTCGACCAGGTGACCGCGGGCACTCCGGCGGCCAAGGCGGGGCTCAAGGAAGGCGACATCGTGACGTCGTTTGACGGCAAGCCGATCGCGAACGGCGACGAACTGGTGGCGCGAGTTTCCGAAACGCCGGTGGGCTCGAAGGTTCCCATTACCGTGCTGCGGGGCGACAAGACTCTGGACCTGACCATTGAGGTGGCCGACCGAGCGGATATAGTGGCTCGCAACGGTGGCGGCCCGGCCGTGGGCCCGGACAGCGGGAGCGGCGACGACCAGGGCCAGGCGGTGAAGTTCGGCATCTCCGTGCGCGCGCTGCGGGCCGAGGACCGGGATTCGGCGAACTTCCAGGAGAACGGCGGGGTGCTGGTGACCGACGTGGAGAGCAACTCCTTCGGCGAGGACATCGGTATGCAGCACGGCGACGTGCTGATGGCGATCAACCGGCAGGCCGTCGCATCGCCGGCCGACGTCAAGCGCATTGCCGGAACGCTGAAGCCGGGGCAACCGGTGGCGTTCAAGGTGATGCGCTCGGCCGGCCAGTTGCAGGGCGGCGGGGCACAATGGACGCCCGTGTTTCTGGCGGGGACGCTTCCGGCTAGCCAGTAGGCGCGGCCGGCAGCTGTCAGCTATCAGCTTTCAGCTTTTGAATGAAGACGGTCAGCATGCGCTTGATTTGGGTGACTTCGTTCGCCAGCCGCTCCTGGTCGGGGGGCGGCAGGTAATTCAGATCGCGAGCGAGCAGGAGTTGATACTCCAGCTCGCTCGCGGATCCCCTCGCGATTGACAGGAAGTGCCTCAGTTCTCCTTCCCCTTCTCGGCCGCATCCCTCGGCGATGTTCGTCGGGATCGAGGGGCAAGAGCGCCGCATCTGCCCGGCAATCCCGAACCGTTCCGACTGCGGGAAGGTCGCCGTGGCTCCGTACATCGCCAAGGTGAGATCGTGGGCTTTCGTCCACACCTTCAGATCGTGGAAGTCCTTCACTCTGCAAAGTGAGTGCCGGACGACGCCGGTGGCTCTCAGGGCTGAAAGCTGATAGCTGACCGCTGAAAGCTAGAAAGAGCCTGCCGGACTATAAGCCGGTTTCTGTACCCTTGCGGGCGACAGTCATTCGTCTGGGCCGGGCATTGCTGCCCGGCTCTAGCGACCTACCCGAGAGTCGAACGGAGCGGGCCGCTCCTCCTCTCCTATTTGGTCTTGCTCCGCGTGGGGTTTGCCCTGCCAGCCGGATTGCTCCGGCCGCGGTGCGCTCTTACCGCACCTTTTCACCCTTACCCGGTAACGGGCGGTATATTTTCTGTGGCACTTTCCGTAGAATCCGCTTTGAGCGAATCCCCCCGGCCGTTAGCCGGCACGCTGCCCTGTGGAGACCGGACTTTCCTCCCCCGAAGGGGCGACTGCCCATCCGGCAGGCTCCAGTGGGTATTGTACCGTCTATGGATGGATCACGATCGGCGTGCCGTCGGGGACCAGGTTCCAGATCTCGTCGATTTCTTCGTCGGTGACGGCGATGCAACCGGCGGTCCAATCCATCTGGCGGTGAGCGGCGCCGATGAAGCCTGCGCCGTTGGGCAGGCCGTGGAGAAAGATGTCGCCTCCCGACGGCACTCCCAGGCCGCGGGCGCGCTTGATATCGTCGGCGTTGGGATAGGAGATGTGGATCGAGCGGTGGAACTTGCTGTGGGGATTCCGCCAGTCCAGGATGTAGGCGCCCTCGGGCGTCTTGCCGTCCCCCTGGCGCTCCTTCCTGCCCATCGAGTAGGGCCCCAGGGCGACGCGGTAGGTCTTGAGGGCCTTGCCGTCTCTGAGCAGGATCAGCTCGTGCCTGCTCTTGAAGACCTCGACGCGATCGACGCGCGGGGCGGGACGCGGCGCGGCAGGCAGGGAAGAGCAGAGCAGAAGAACCAGGAGGGCGGCGACGCCCGCAGCGCCGCTCCGCCGCTGCCACAGCCGGTCGGCGTGGGCGGCGGCGGTCACCCAGACGATGGCGGCGGCGTAGCCTCCGATCACGTCGCTGGGGTAATGAACGCCGAGGTAGATGCGCGAGTAGCCCACCATTCCCGCCAGCACGGCCGCGGCGGTCCAGATGAGAAGGCGCGCGGCGCGGCTGCGGACACGGGCCGTGGCGAGGGCCGCGACCATGCCGCAGTAGCACGCCAGCAACAGCGCGTGCCCGCTCGGGAAGCTGTAGGAATGCGGCGTTGGGGTGCCGAAGAAGGGGACCGGGCGCGCGCGTTGAAAAGAGAGCTTGAGAGTGGCGTCAAGCGCCATCGCCCCGATCATCGTGACCGCAAAAAAGAGCGCCGCACGCTGAGAGTGCGCCGCTAACAGGGCCGCGAAGGTAAGCGCACAAAGCAGGAACAGCGGCAGGGGCGATCCGATGGCGCTCACCAGGCGCATCAGCGCCGTGAGGCCCGGGGAGGCGTGTTGATGAACGCAAGCCCGGACCGCCGCGTCAAAGGCGATGGTCGCGCCGGCGGCGACATGCTCGGCAAGCCACGCGAAGACCAGCACGGCGGCGACGGATGCGGCGAGGCCGGCGGCGAAGGACCCGCCGGCGGAGGATGCCCGCGTCATCTTTGGAGTATCCTATCATTCCGGCCATGGAACGTGACGCTGTCGAGCCCGGTCCCGGAGGAGAGCGCGCCGGCTGGCGGCTGGCGGTCGTCGCGGGCCCGGTGGTGCTGGCGCTCGCGGCTTTCCCATTCGTCCCGCCCGTCTCTCAGAGCCAGAGCTACCACGTCTTTGCCGACCAGCGGACCTTTTTCGGCGTGCCGAACTTCTGGAACGTGGCATCGAACGCGGCGTTCCTCCTGGTCGCGATGTGGGGGTTGACGGCCTTCCGCTCCCCTTCCGCCTTCCTCGAAAAGTGGGAGCGCGTCGCCTACGGCGCGCTTGTGGCTGCCACGGCGGCCGTTGCGATCGGCTCCGGCTACTACCACGCCAGACCCGGCGACGGGACGCTCTTTTGGGATCGTCTGCCCATGACCGTAGTCTTCATGGCGCTGTTGGCGATCACCATCGGCGAACGGATTTCGCCGCGAGCGGGGCGAGTGCTCCTGGCGCCGCTGATCTTGCTGGGCGCGGCCGCGGTCTTCTATTGGAGGTTCTCGGGCGATCTGCGCCTCTACGGCGTGGTCGAGTATTATCCGATGATCGCGCTGCCCTCGATGCTGATCTTGTTCCGGCCGCGCTACTCGGGCACCGCGGGTATCGTCCTTATGTTCGTCTTCTACGTGATTGCGAAACTGCTCGAGACCGGAGACCGCCAGCTCGCCGCGGTTGTGGCAACGGGTGGCCACCCCTGGAAACACGTTGCCGCCGCGATGGCCCTGTTGTGCTACGTCGAAGCGGTTCGGCGGCGGCGGCCGATTGGGAGTACAAGATGACTCGCTGGCTGCTGGAAGGCGATCCCGCGATCCGCTGGCAGGCGCTCGCCGATCTGTGCGGCGCGGATGCGGAGACCGTGGCGCGCGAGCGCGCCCGCGTGGCGGCGGAAGGCTGGGGCGCGCGGCTGCTGGGGTTGCAGGACCCGGGCGGGACGTGGGCCGGCGGCCTGTACACGCCGAAGTGGACTTCGACCACCTACACCCTGTTGCTGCTGCGCAGCCTGGGCCTGCCGGCTGGAAACGAGCAGGCGCTGGCGGGGTGCCGCCTGTTGCTCGACGCCGGCCTGTTCCGGGACGGCGGGATCAACCTGTGGAGGAAGAACCACAAGAACAGCGAGACCTGCGTCAGTGGGATGGCGCTCTCGGTGGCGGCGTTCTTCGGCCTGCGGGACGCGCGTCTGGAGACGCTGGCGGACTACCTGTTCCGCGAACAGATGCGCGACGGTGGGTGGAACTGCCGGCGCGTGCGGGGCGCGACGCACGGCTCGTTTCACACCACGATCTCGGTGCTCGAAGCGCTGCTCGACTACGAGCGTCTCGATCCACCGTGCTGTGCTGAGCTGCGCGCGGCGCAGAGCCGGGGACGCGAGTTCCTGCTCCGGCACCGGCTCTTCCGGTCGCACCGGACCGGCGCCGTGGTGGATTCGGCGCTGACCCGGTTCGTCTTCCCGGCGCGCTGGCACTACGACATCCTGCGCGCGCTCGACTACTTCAGGGACGCGGCGGCAGAGCGCGACCCGCGCCTCGAGGAAGCCATCGGCATCGTGAGAAAGCGGGCGCGGCCGGACGGCCGGTGGGGGATTCCGCGCGGCTATCCGGGCCACAGCTTCTTTGAGTTGGAAGAGGCCGGCGGGCCGAGCCGCTGGAACACCCTGCGGGCGCTGCGGGTTCTGCGCTGGTGGGCACCACCCGAGGGGGGTGCTTAGGTATGCTGGAGTCGTCATGGCCCTACGCAGCTTACTGCTGTACCTGTCCCGCCGGAAGAGACTGCGCCGCTGGATGGAGACCTCCCCGGTCGCCGGGCGCCTGACCACGCGCTACATCGCGGGCCTGACGCTGAACGACGGCCTGGCCGTCTGCGAGCGCCTCGAACGAGAGGGAATTCTGGTCAGCATGGACCGGCTGGGCGAGAGCGTCACGTCGCTGGCGGAGGCCGAGGCGTCGCGCGACAGCTACCTCGAGATCCTGCATCGCATCGCCGCGAGCGGGTTCGAGGCCTCCATTTCAATCAAACTGACGCAATTCGGCCTGGACCTTTCCGAGGCCGCTTGCCGCGCCAACGTCCAGCGGCTGGTGAGCGAGGCGGCGCGGCTGGGGAAAACGGTCGAGATCGACATGGAGTCGAGCGAGTACACGGACCGCACGCTGGAGATCGCCAGCGCGATGCACGAGGCGCACGGCAATGTGCGGGCCGTGGTGCAGGCCTACCTGCGGAGGAGCGCGGAGGACATCGAGCGCATGTGCGAGCAGCGCGTGCCGGTGCGGCTGTGCAAGGGCGCCTACAAGGAACCGGCCACGGTGGCCTTCGCAACGAAGCGCGAGGTTGACGAAAGCTACGTTCGGCTCATGCGGGTTCTGCTCGAGCGGGGCTCGTATCCCGGCCTGGCCACGCACGACCAGCGCATCATCGAGGAAGCGCACCGCTTCGCGCGCGAGCGCGGCATCCCGCCGGAGCGCTACGAGTTCCAGATGCTGTACGGAATCCGCCGCGACCTGGCCCGGCGCTTCGTGGCGGAAGGGTACCGCATCCGGCTCTACGTGCCGTTCGGCGAGGCCTGGTATCCATACTTTATGCGGCGGCTGGCGGAGCGGCCGGCGAACCTGCTGTTCCTGATGCGGAACATGCTCAAGGGTTGATCTTGCTTACAGAGTCAGGCCGCCATCGATCGTCAGAGTCTGGCCCGTGATGTAGTTGTCGGGCTCGAGGAAGAAACGCACGGCGCGGGCGACATCGTGGGCGGCGCCGTAGCGCGGCACGATGTTCTCCCGGAGGAAGCGCTCGTACTTGCCGGCGGCGATGCTGGCCTGGGCCATGCCGGCGGCGGTGACTCCCGGCGAAACCACGTTGACCCGGATGTTGGCACCGCGGCATTCCTTGGCCAGGATGCGGGCGGCGGCGGCGAGCGCGGCCTTGGCGCCGGCATAGGCGGTCGAGCCGGCGAAGACCGCGGCGGCTTGCATGGTCCCCAGCAGAACGATGGCGCCCGGCGTTCCTCGCGCCTGCATGCGGGCCGCGGCCTCGCGCGCCAGCAGGATGGGGCCCAGGTAGTTCACTTCGTAGGAGTGCCGCATCCGCTCTTCCAGCCCGGCGGGATCGGCGACGCGCGCGGGGTCTCCGCTGAACACCGCCAGGCCGTAGATCTCCGGGGCTGCGTCGAGCAGGTGGGCGCGGTCTTCGGCGCGGCCCAGATCGGCCTGCACCAGGCGCGCGATCGCGGCCAGGGCGGCGGCCCGCACGGCGTTGGCGCGGTAGCTCACGATCAGCGCGGCGCCCTCGCCCGCCAGCATTTCCGCGCTGACGGAGCCGAGGCCGCCGGATCCGCCGGCCAGCACGATCTGCCTGCCCCGCAGCGGTTCAGGCACTCGCCGGTTCCTCGGCGGCGAGGTAGCCCAGCGCCGCCACCGCGAGGAACATGGTGAGGACCTCGCTATCCCCCAGGTTGAGCTCGAAGAAGCCGGAAATCATGATGCCGATGACGGCGGCGATGGCGCCGTGGAGCAGAAAGCGGCGGTCGTCGCGGCCGGGGCCGAGGCGCCGCAGGGCGCGCCCGAAGTCCCTGAGCATCATGAGCAGCGCGGCAACCAGCGCCAGCGCGGTGGGAATGCCGCGCTCGGCGGCGTAATGCAAGTAGATGTTGTGCAGGTGACCGTACCAGCCCGAAGGCAGCGGGCGCGGGACGTCCGGGGGCAGCCAGTCCATGAAGTGCTTGTGGACGAGTTCGGGGCCCAGGCCCAGCAGCGGGTGCGCCTCGATCATCCGCACTCCGGTGCGCCAGACGACGATGCGGAACTGGTTCGAGTCCATGTCTCCGTGGGGCTCGAAAGCAGATTGGAAGCGCGCCCTCACGGAGCCGGGATTGATCCAGAGCACCAGGAGGACGATGAGCGGCACGGCGCCGAGCAGGCGGCGTTTCCAGAACCAGACCAGGTAGAGACAGGCGCAGCCGGTGGCCAGCCAGATGCCGCGTGTGTAGTCGAGCACGACGGCCGTGAGCAGCAAGGCCGCCGCGGCCAGGCCGAGCCACAGCGCCCAGCGGCGCGCGCGGGGTGAAAACATCAGGAAGGCGCCCAGCATCAGCAGCACGATCATCTGTTCGCCGCCGAAGGTCTGCCAGTGGCTCATGAAGCCGGTGATGCGCTCCCCGACGTAGTACTCGTACAGCGTCTGGCCGGCGTCGTGCGCCTCCTGCACCTTACGCGCGAACTGGACGATGGCGACCACGGCGCCCACCGACGCGGCGGCTACCCACGCCAGAACCAGGACGCGCGCCTGGCAAACCTGCCGCACCGCGGTGTACACCACCACCAGCATCAGATAGACATAGATCTTCTTGACCTGCGGCAAGCCGGCCCTGGGGTCGCCGGAAAAGGCGAGCGAGATCAGGGTGCCGGCCAGGAACAGGGCAATGGGCAGCCAGACGGGGGGCAGGCGCCATCGAGTCCGGGTGACCAGCAGCGCCAGGATGGCCGCGCCCAGCAGGGTCTGCGAGACCGCTATCGAGAACAGGATGGCAACGGTCGAACCGGCAGCCAAGGCCAGCGGAGCGTACTCGAGAGCGGCACGGAATCGGGAAGCGGAGACAGGCATCGGCGTGATCCACCATGATAGCGGCCTTTGAGCGGGCGCGCGATGGTCAGGCTGCTACAATTTGTGTGGAAGCTAATCTTGGCCGGTGCCGGGCCCGGACTTCAAATCCGGCGGGCGGCGCGTTCACCGCGTCGCGGGTGGGTTCGACCCCCACTAGCTTCCGCCAATTCCGCCGTTTGCGGCAGTGCGTCGCAAGTCATGCGAAGTACGATTATCCAAGGGGCAAACCCTGGGACAGGCACGAAGTTTCGCAACAACGGCGAAATTCGAGCCAGTCCCGGGTTTGCAGCTCGTTCCGATACCCGACGAAGTACGATTATCCAAGGGCAAACCCTGGGACAGGCACGAAGTTTCGCAACAACGGCGAAATTCGAGCCAGTCCCCGGTTTGCAGCTCGTTCCGATACCCGACGAAGCACGATTATCCAAGGGGCAGACCCTGGGACAGGCACGAAGTCTCGCAACAACGGCGAAATTCGAGCCAGTCCGGGTTTGCAGCTCGTTCCGATACCCGACGAAGTACGATTATCCAAGGGCAGACCCTGGGACAGGCACGAAGTTTCGCAACAGCGGCGAAATTCGAGCCAGTCCCGGGTTTGCAGCTCGTCCCGATACCCGACGACATCTGCGACGCTCGAAATGCCGGCTATCTTACGGTCATGCAGCCAATCGAACGGCTGGTTTCCGGATTCTCCGGGCGCCCGCGATCACAGAACACTGCGGTACTGCTCGAGCGCGACCCGGACGAGCTGGCTGCGGGTTCGGACGCCGGTCTTGGAGAACAGTTGTTGGATGGTGTTCTTCACGGCGCTTTCCGAAATCGTCAACCGGGCTGCTATCTCCTTGTTGGCTAAACCCTGAACCAACAAGCGCAAAACGTCCGTCTCTCTGCTGCTTAGGGCGGTTTGTCCCCGGTTCTCGGGCGGATGCGAGTTCGAGGCGCCGCGCGCGGCCCCCACTCCGAGCGCCGCTTCCTCCTCGCTGACGTCCGCAATGATCGCGGCCAGCTTGGGCGCCGGCCCCTGTCTGTACGTCGAGAACCAAACGTTCGCGGTGAAAACTCCGCCATTGCCCCGGTGACAACGGCATTGCATCGAGGCGCGGAACTGCGGCGCTTCTTCCCAACGGAGCGCATGGTGGAGGTCCGGCAGGAACGCTGCGACCGGATTGCCAATCAAATGTCCATCCCGCGGCTCGAGCAGTTCAACCGCCGCGCGATTGGCGAGCTCGATGAAACCGCGCTGATCTACGGCCACGATGGCGGCAGGACTTGTCTCGACCAAGGCCTTAAGCATGGCCTCGGACTCCAGGGTCAGACGCCGGTTTCGGACCAGTTCTCCGACAAACAAGCCACATCCGGCAAGCGCAATGATCTGGAAAGTCAGACGAACCGCGGCGTAGGAAGTGGCCTGGTAACTGAAGGCCTCGGCCAACGCCGCGCACAGGATGGCGAGGAGCGCCGCGAGCCACCGGGGCAGGAAGGCGGCCGCGAGCATGATGGGAAAAAGGTAGAGAAAGCCAAAAGCCACGTAAGGCTTCGTCCACCAGTCCAGCGCGGCGATGATCAGGATGAGAACGCAGCTAATCGCCAAGACCGGCTTGCGGTTCCGGTCATTCCACAACCGTTCCAGAGTCGGAGGCAGTTTGTCGGGCATGCGCGACCGTTCCCCAGTGGCCGAAATCATGCGGGTGGCCAGCGTGCCGCAGCGGCCAGGCCGCAGAGGCGAACACGCTATGTCTCGAGGTTAGCACGAAGCGCTCAACGCAACTGTAAGGTTTTGTCAAGTCCTGAGCGAACCAATCGAAGGAGTAGCTCAAGAGATCGGCACTTCGCTGCAAAGCAAACGCCCAAATCAATCGAGGCTGGCCGCCGGACTGTATGCCAGTCAACAGATAGGCCGAACGCCTGCGGCGCGGGGGCTTGTGGCTTGCTTGAGAGCAAAGAGGGTAAGAGGCGGCGGGGGCTATATGGGCTTATACGCGAAAAGCACTGCCGAAACGGACGGCGGCAAAACGCCGGCGTGGGCTGTGCAAGAGGGAAGAGGGAAGAGGAGGATGCATGAGAAGAAACTTGGGAACTCCCGGGCTCCTGGCGTTGCTGATCTGCGCGGCGGCCCTGTCCGCAACGGCTCAGTCATTCAGGGTTCAATGTCCAACCAGCACCATCACCCACCCGGCCGCCGACGAATGACAGTGCGGAACCGCCATACACCGGCCCGACCACCTTAAGACCGACACCACCGGACAGTACTTAGTGCCGAGCGCGAACGTAAACGGCGCGATCAAGTGCCAGCAGATCTCGGGCGGCGACGGTTACTCGACGATGGCCGACGGCACGCAGACCTACATGTTCTCCTTCGGGCCGCTGTCCGGGACTCGCGGACATCGCCAACGGCCAGCCGGGCACCGAGTTCCCGAGCGTGTTCAATACGCGTGTACCGGGCGCCGTGCCGCTGAAGCCCGGCGACCCCGCCACGACCGATGGATCTACCGTCACCGGCCGCGTTCACGTTTTAACGGCGCGGTGGGGTTGGTGGGCGATCAAGCGCAGACTTATCCGACTCCGGGTGGAGTCCAGGCGACGGCGACGGCGTGCCGTCGCCGGCGGCATTGTGGATACGATCACGATCACCAACCAAGGCAATGGCTACTACGGCCCGCGTGTCGGTGACCTTCAGCGCGCCACCTGCCAGTCCGACGAGCGCCACTGCCCTTGGAAACGTAATCGTTGACAAACGGCAAGGTCACCGATATCGACATTACGTTCGCCGGCGAGGGGTATACAGCGGCGCCGACCGTCACGATCGGCCCGCCAGTAACCGGTTGCGGAGTCGGCAACGCCACCGACGCCGCAGTGTCTCACCGGCCACGTGGATCCCCGCCAGATCATGGATGTCGGCGTGATGAACGGCAACATCCCGGCGCCGCTGATGGCGATCGACGAGGACGACGAGTTCTTCCTCACCCTCACCAACGTGGGCATGATCATGCGGCCGGACCTGTTCGAGCAGCACACGGTCCACTTCCACGGCTATCCCAACGCTTCGTCGTTCTACGACGGCGTGCCCGACGCCTCGGTGGCCATCAACATCGGCGGCAGCTTCACCTACTACTATCTGGCGCCGGATGCCGGCACTTACTTCTGGCACTGCCACATCACGCCTCCCGAGCACTTGCAGATGGGCATGGTCGGGCAGCTCTATGTGCGCCCGCGGCAGAATCGGGTGCCGGTCGGCAACAGCCTCTATGCCGCGCTCCAGCAGCAGCAGACGCGATCTGCGCACGGCCTGCAATTCCGCCGCCGACATCCTGTGCAGCAATCCCCTGCCGGCTGTCAACACCGCAGTGACGCGGCGACACCGGGCGGCAACCGGCAAGTATGCCTACAACGACGGCGACGGCTCGACCTACTACGACGTCGAGTATCCCATCCAGATCCACGGCTTCGACCCCAACTTCCATTTTGTCGGCATGACCTTCAACCCGGAAGGCTTTGCGGACATGAAGGACAAGTACTTCCTGCTGAACGGGCGGAGCTACCCCGACACGGTCACGCCCGGTCCGCATGCAGACGCAGTCGTCGGATGGCAGCAAGCATTTCTCGCAGCCGCTGCCTTCGATCATCAACATTCCGGCGGGCGGAAAGGCGCTGCTGCGCATTTCCGACCTGGACGTTACGGAATATCAGACCCTGGCCTCGCTGGGCATTCCGATGCAGGTCATCGGCTACAACGCCAAGCTGCTGCGGGATCAGGCGGGAAACAACATGGACTACAACACCAACTCGATCACGCTGGGCGGCGGCGAGTCGCTGGACGTGATTCTGGATGCCAGCGACACGACGAAGTATCCGTCGGGCAGCGTGTTCTATCTCTACACCCCCAATCTCGACCACCTGTCCAACGACGCCGAGAACTTCGGCGGGCTGATGACCGAGGTCCATATCAATTAGGAGAGCGGCAATGAGGGCGACGAACATGAAAAAAGCGATCTCGAAGACACGACTGTTTCTGGCGCCGATGGCGGTGGCGCTGTTGCTCACGGCGACGGCTTACGCCGCGGCTCCCGGCATCACCGGGCCCGACCTTCAACCTGACGGCGCAAGCCGCTTACCTCAACCAGCCGGACGGGCAGGCGGTTTACTCCTGGGGCTACGGCTGCAACGGCGCGCCGAGCCGGCTTTGCCCCGGCGGCGATCGCCGACCGCGACTCTGCAACACCATGCAGGTTCCCGGCCCCACGCTGATCGTCACGGAAGGACAGACGGTCACGGTGAACCTGACGAACGGTCTGCCCGCCGCGGCCGGCAACACATCGATTCTGTTTCCCGGCTTTCAGGTGACGGCCACGCGGCGGCGTGGCCGGCCTGCTGACGCAGGAGGCGGCGCCGGGCGGCACGGTGACCTACACCTTCACGGCCTCGACGCCCGGGACACGCGCCTATTACAGCGGAACGCAGGGCGACCTGCAGGTCGAGATGGGCCTGTACGGCGCCATCATCGTGCTGCCGGCCAGCGTCCCCGCCGCCTGCACAGCCGGGCTGCCATGCCGCGAACCTGGCTGCGCGAAGGCGCACTGGGGCGAATCCGATTTCCGGCTGGCGCACGGCCGCTTACGACCACGCCAAGACCTGCTACGACCGGGAAT
Organism: Bryobacterales bacterium; assembly: GCA_963710565.1. GTDB lineage: Bacteria > Acidobacteriota > Terriglobia > Bryobacterales > Bryobacteraceae > DASWZN01. Next base: position 340,923 of record CAVQAN010000009.1, read on the forward strand.
ACCTGTTCCAGTTCTCCGAGATGGATCCCAACATCCACACGCCAGGCCAGGCGCAGGTCACGGCACGAGCCGGCTGCACGGCCGGGGCCGCGGGATGCAGTCTCGAGGTCCCGACCGAGCCTTACCATCCCGCGTACTTCATGATCAACGGACGCTCGATGCCCGACGACATGGACCCCAACTACGCGCGCCGAGTATCCGCACCAGCCCTACAACGGCAATCCGCACATGCATCCGGGCGAGCAGGTGCTGTTGCGCATCATCGGCCAGGGCCGGTGGCAGCATCCGTTCCACGAGCACGCCAACCACGTGCGCATCCTGGCGCGCGACGGGAACCTGATTCTCACGCCAGACGCGATCCAGCCAGCTCGCCGGACCTCTGCTGTTCACCACCACGACGACTCCGGGCCTGGCCTTCGACGGGATCTTCTACTACACCGGCAAGGGCCTGAACTGGGATATGTACGGTCACAATCCCAGCTTCCAGCGACCCGAACGCCACGCTGCCCTGCACTCCGGATGCCAACGGCTACAACACCGGCGCACCCCGACGCGCGATCAACTATTACGAGTGGTGCCAGGACCACAACAAGCCGCTGCAGGTGGCTCCGTTCGGCGATGTCGCGGGCGGCGGCCCGGCGACTCTGCCCGATCCGAACATCTTCACCAACGGCGCCTGGTACGGCGGCAGTCCCTATCTCGGTCCGGATGCGACCATCCGCGCCGACCGGGCCCACCACCGGCACAACTCCGCCGCGGGCACCGATCGCCAACTCGCCCCGCAGCGAGGCCGGCTTTGCGTTTATGTGGCACTCGCACAACGAGCGCGAGATCACCACCAACAACGTTTTCCCCGGCGGAATGCTGATGATGATGCTGGTCGATTCCCGGGAATTCGTGATCGACGAGTCCAACTGACGACGACAGAGGAGAAGAACAATGCGAACCAACAATTTCAAAGCCATCCTGAAGGCCGCGGTACGAGTAGTCGGTATTCTTCTCTTCGCGGCGGTTGCGGCCTTCGGCCAGCAGCAGGTCAATCTGACCGCGGGGCCGGCCACCGTGACCCTGCCCGATGGCTCGACGGTGCCGATGTGGGGCTACAGTTGCGGCGCGGCCGTGGCCGGCTCCACGGCGACCTGCGCCGCGTTGAATCCGGCGGCGACCGGCTGGTCCCCCGTCGTGATTACCGTTCCCACGGGACAAGACCTGCACGATCAACCTCACCAATAATCTCTCGTTCCGGCGGGCACGCAACACCGTGCCCACCTCGCTGATGATCGTGGGCCAGTTGGGCGGCGGTCTCGGAACGCACGGCGACGCTACGCACGCCGAGCCCGGACCACACGCAACGCCCAGGCGGCCACCACCTGGCCCATCGCGGGCGGCCGCCGGGACCCGTGCACGCCACCGGCGCAGGGGCCGCGCGTGCAGTCGTTCTCCACGGAAGTGGCGGCGGGCAGCGACGACGGCCGCTGACCTGGACAGGCGCCCCGGCCGGGCACGTACCTGCTCGAGTCCGGCACGCACCCGTCCATCCAGGGTCCCATGGGCCTGTACGGAATCCTGGTGGTCACCACCGCGCCCGGCACGGGGACCACCGCCGGCACCGCTTATCCCGGCGTGACCTACAACGCGGAGGTTCCGCTGCTGCTCAGCGAAATCGACCCGGTCCAGAACAACGCGGTCAACACCGCGGTCAACACCGCCGGTTTCAGCGAGACCAGGTGTGGTCCGGCCAGCCAGGCGGCTGCGGCAATCCCAGCTTCGCGCGACCTACCAACACCTGCTATCCGCCGGCGGTGAACTACACGCCGCTGTATTACCTGATCAACGGCGTCGCGTTCAACAAGACCAACGCCTCGGCCTCGCTGTTCCCGGCTCTGCCGGGCACGGCCACGGCCCCGGTCACCGGGAACGGTCCTGGTGCGCTTGGTGAATGCCGGCTTGCGCATGCACGTGCCTTCGATCGTCGGATCGCACGACCGGGACGCCGGCGGTTCCGGCGGATTCTCGCTGATCGCGGAAGACGGCAACCCGCTGCCGGGCGTTCCCCGCGTGCAGAGCGAAGTCTTCATGGCCGCGGGCAAGACCTACGACGTGATGATCAATGTGCCCGCCGCCGGCGGCGACCGGCCCTTCCGGTGTATCGACCGCGAGTTGAGCCTGTCGGGCAACGCCATCGCGCGCGACGCCGGCATGCTGGCTTACATCGGCGTCAATGGCGCCGCGGCTCCCGAGCGCGCCGGCGCTCGGCGGCCGCGGTCGCCAGAGCCGGATACCTACAACTCCGTGGTTGCCGGGCCAGACGCTCACCGTGTCGGATCCGTCCAAGGGCGTGATCGCCAACGACACCAACGTCTACGGCGTTACAGCTGCTCGACGGCGCCGACCCACGGCACGGTGACCCTGAACGCGAACGGCACCTTCACCTATGTTCCCAACGCCGCGGCCACCTCGGACTCGTTCACCTACTGCGCGAACGGCACCACTTCGGGCACAACGTGCTCATCCGGCCTCACCGCTACGGTGACCCTGGGCGCGGCGACGATCGAAGCGGCCAGCGGCATCATCGTCAACAACGATCACCTACACGTCGACCGTGGCCACCTACTCTGAGCATCAAGCCCCCCGGCGTCCTGTCGGATGACAGCGACGCGCGGGCTATCCGCTTACGGTTGCCGCGGCGACCGTCACGCCGCTTCCGGCCGCGGCACTGACGCTTTCCGTGGATCCGAATGGCGGGTTCAACGCGACCGTCGCCGCGCCGGGCACCTACACCTTCACCTACAAGGCGCAGAACTCGCAGGGGACGGTCAGCGCCTCGGCCGCGACCGTGACGCTGATCTTCCCGGCGGCGACCGGCCTGACGTGACGGTCGTGGACGGCAAAGACAAGACCACGCTCAATCACCGACTATCGCTGGATCATTGAGGAAGACCGGACCTTCTACGTCGACCCCAACTGCACGACGAACCCACCGCCGGCGGGCTGCCCAACGCAGCAGCGGGATCGTTCCGACCTTCGGGACCAATTTCCACACCAGCTACATGCCGGTCGTGGCGCAGGGCTGCACCGGGACGACTGTCCTGCGAATGCGGGCCAGACGTCATCCGCACGGGCGCACGGAATGCGGTGTGCGATGTTGGCAACGGCGTTTGCCGGACCGACGCCATCGCAGCAGACGCCGCGTCGATCCCAGCCAGGTCCATCTGGATCCGACCAAGCGCTACTACATCTCGGTCCTGCCGGGCGACGCGGCCAACCGTTTAGTACCGCGCAACGCCACGCCCCGGCCACGGCATGGGCGGCGCTCCGATCGCCGCCGGGCAGACAGTCGGTCACGGTGCTGCGTGCAGCCCACTCCATTCCCGCCGGCGAAACTCTCGGTGTTCGTGTTCGAGGACGACTTCCCGCTCAACGGCGAGCAGGATGCCGGCGGCGGAGTCGACGTGCTGGCGCCCAACGAGCCAGGTCTGGGCGGCTTCAACATCACCTCTTTGACGATGCGGGCGGCACCGGCGACGCGACCGGACAGATGACCTACGACATGTTCAACATGCCGCTGTCGAACAGCCTGGCGGGAACCATCGATCCGGCCACGGGGCTCGATGCGTGCCCGATTTCGCAGCAGGCTACCAGCGATCCGAGCCAGAAAGGCATCACGGGCATGATCGTCACCTGCCCGAAGTACGAATCGGACGGCACGACTCTGTCCCCGCTGGCGGGCCAGGCCGTGATCGCCAACCTGATCCGGGAAGATACGGCGTGGTGGCCACGCCCGGGGCCGACCGGATCGCCAGAGGCGAAGAGTGGCTCCAGACCAACACCCTGGACGGCCAGAAGGCCCACGATTCCTTCCTCCGGATCGGCGAGCCGAGCTACTTCCAGGAGTTCGGGCCGGCCGGATACCACGTCTCCATCGGCTTCGCCAACCCGAAGATCATCAACGCCCGCCTGGCGGGCGTCTGCAACGGCACCGACCCCAACCTCACCGGCACCAACTGCACCAACACCGTGACGGGCATGGTCACGACCGAGCGCATGAGCCGCACGCCGGATGAGAGGCTCTACGGCAGCGGCGACACGACAGCTTCGCCTTCACCCAGTGCTACGTGAGCATGGGCGATCCGGACGGCGAGGACTTCGCCTTCACCAAGTGCGACGCCGACGGGAGCTTCACCTCGCGGGCCTTCCCGCTGGCAATTGGAGAGTCACCGTCTTCGACCAGTGGAACGACAGCTCGTGGACGGCCTTTCGACGCCGGTCAGGCTGGGCGGCGGAACGACCACGGACATGGGCGAGATTGCCATGAACCAGTGGCAGGCCAACATCTACACCACGGACCTTCTTCGACGACAACGGCAACGGTGTTCGGGACAGCGACGAGCCTGGGCTGACTCTGGTGCCGACCAACATCCGGTTCCGCGACGGCAGCTTCTCCAACTTCAACAACACCGACCTGAACGGCAACGCCGGCTTCAACGAGGTGTTCCCGCTGTTCAATTGGTACGTGGTTGAAACGGATTCGACCCGTTACAAGAACACCGGGACCCACGTGGTCTATGACGCGGGCGGGCCCGACCGACGGCACCGTGCGGCTGCGGAAGCAACGGTCGGCCGTGCGGCAACTCGAACATTGGCCAATTCCTGGCCAACACCGCACGAAGCGATCCCTGTGCCCGCGAACCTGCGGGTGCCGGGCGCGAGTCTATTGCGCCACTGCGGACTGCACCGGCACTCGATCACCGACGGGCCGACAGCAGCGCGGCCAGCCGGCTCCACCGGCCGCATCGATCCGCCCTGGGTCCTGACCGAGGGCTGGCAGGGCTTCTCCGGCCAGAACCGTTCCTCGAATTCGGCAAGACGCCTTACGCGCCCGGCGAGAACGGCGGCATCAAGGGCCACGTCATCTATGCCTCCACCCGTCCCTTTGACGACCCGCAATTGCTCCTGCAGACCAGTTGGGAGCCCCTGGTTCCGGGTGTCACCATCAACCTCTACCAGGAAGGGACGGCGACCCGATGGCGTCACCCCAACCCTGAACCTGGTCGACACCACCAAGACCAGCAGTTGGGACGATTGGGCGCAGGGCTTCCGGTCCGACGGCGTTCCCAACATGAACTGCCCGGGCCAGGTCCGGCACCGGCACGAACGCCGATCTCTTCTTCTTCTCGCTGTACAACCAGCCGAACTAGCTCGACTGGTACAACATGTCCTGCACGGCACGGCTGCCAGCCCAACCGCGCTGCCGAACAACTCCCAGTTCAAGTGCTATGACGGCATGCACAACTGGAACCAGCTGCAGCCGGCGCCTTACGACGGCTATGTACCAGTTCCCCAGCATCGTCGGCATGAAATCCGACAGACCGGAGAGCCCCAGGGCACGGGACGGCCTGCAGCGACGCGGTGCGATCGGTCGCCGGCTCCAACTGCACGATCTGCGTGACGAATCCGACCGATGGCACGCCGATGCTGCCCGCCGGCAAGTACGTGGTGGAAGTGGTTGTGCCTCCGGGCTATGAGCTGGTGAAGGAAGAGGACAAGAACATCCTGATCGGCGACAACTACATCGCGCCGGTTACGCAGGAGTTCGGCGGCCTCGGCAACATCTTCATCCTGCCCGACCAGGCCGCTGTCGGCGACACCTACAACGCCAACAACGCCCAGAATTCGACACAGAATCTGGGAAGGATACCGGACCTGCCCAGCCACGAGGGCGACACCGGAACCATCGAAACATACTGGCCGTGCGTGGGCCAGGCGCGCATCGTTCCCGACTACATCAGCCTGTTCCCAGGCTCGGCTGAAGTGTCGCCGTTTGCCGGAGCGACGCGCAATCTCTGCGACCGCAAGGAAGTGACGCTCACCGACCAGGCGTCGGCGCTGGCGAAGTTCTACATCTTCACCTCGACTCACGCCGCCGCCCATTTCACCGGCGTGATCACGGACGACTTCACTTCGGAATTCGACCCGTTCTCGCCGCAATTCGGCGAGAAGTTCTCGCCGCCCGACCTGCCGATATCCCTCAAGGACTTCACCGGCACCGAAATCTCCCGCATCTATTCCGACCACTGGGGGGCCTACAACGGCTTGACCTACTCGACTTGGGAAGTCAATCCGCCCAACCCGACCGGATATGCGCCCACGATGATGGTCATGTGCATGAACGACCCCGGCACGGGACCGACCCCGGATCCGCTGTTCAACCCGGCGTACAGCCAGTTCTGCTACGAGATCCCGTTCATGCCGGGCCAGACCCAGTACATGGACACGCCGGTGGTGCCCACGTCCGCCTTCGCGGGCGCGCGGTACAACAATCCTGACTGCGCGTACCCGGATGCTACGCCGGCGATCGCCGAAGTGGATGGCGACGGAATCGGACCCTGGGTGACCGCGGCCGGTCACACCCTCACGATCACGGCGCTGGGCGACCAGGTTGTGAACAACTATGGGTACTCCGGGCCGTCGGCCACAGCGGCTCCTTTCAATCAGAAGACCGTTACCCGCCACTATGGCTTTGGAACCGCGCAGGGAACCGTGACCATCGGCGGCGTGGCCGCGACGGTTACACCCGGGGGGTGGAGTGACTCGCAGATCACGGTCACCGTGCCCACGGCGTGCCGCTGTGCGCCGTGCAGCAACAGGCGCGGTACGCGTTCCACCGCGCAGCTGCGGCCAGTTGGTCGTCACCGCGGCCAACGGCAAACAGTCGGTTGACACCGTGACCGTCACGGTCGGCGGCAAAGCTCCGACCCACGTCCTCGCTGGCGGCACGATTCAGGGTGCGATCGACGCCGCCCTGCCCGGCGACCTGATGATCGTCGACCCCGCCGTCCACAACGAAATGGTGATCATGTGGAAACCGGTCCGGCTGCAAGGTGTCGGCGCCGCATCGAGCATCATCAACGCCAACACTCAGCCCGCGGGCAAGCTGGATCCCTGGCGCGCCAAGGTCAATTGCCTGTTCGGCCTGGCGCTGAATGGCCAGCCCGCCAGCACCCCCGGTCACCTGGTTCCGAACCCGGGCGGTGTGGGTTTTGAGCCCCTGAATCCCTATGACCCGACCGGGACATACGCTTGCGGCAGCACGAACGGTATCCCCTGGGCTGCCTACAGTGGCGGACCCAACAACCCGCAGGTGGATCGGTTACCGCTGGAGGCCGTCGTCGGCTGGGACACCACGCTCAACGGCAACCTGGCGGAACTGCTCCAGGAGCCGTCGCTGATGGGCGCGTACGAAGGCGCTGCGATCACGGTTCTGGCCAAGGGCGTGCGCTACCCCTCGGGCGTCGAGGTCTTCGGCACTGGGCCGGATACCACCGCGGGCTCCAACATTGCCCACGAAGGCCAGATGCCTTTGGGCACGGTTGAGCTCACGGCCAGCGATTGCACGGTTTCCAGTATCAATTACAAGGTGTACCCCAGCAACTTCCAGTGCAATCCGTCGCGCATCGACGGCCTGGGCGTCTCGGACAGTTCCCAGGGCGGAGGCGGCATTTTCGTCCACGCCTGGGGGCATAACCTGGAAATCTCCAACAACCGGATCTACAACAACACCGGGACCCTTTCGGGCGGCATCAACGTCGGCCAGGGTGAGTCCCCCGACGCGCTGCTTGTCGGAAACGGCGGGGACCCGCTCGCTCCGACCGGCGGCTTCGACCAGCAGCCCTGGACCTGCGTGGCGGGCGCGGTCGTCAACGGCATCCAGCAGGCGAATCCTCCGGGCTACCTCAACAACGCCCAGTTGCCGTTCTGCTACAACCTCAACGTGAACGTGCACAACAACATGATCACGAAGAACTCCTCCATCGGCGACGAGTTGTTCTCGTCCTCGCCGGCGGGGGCGGGCGGTGTCACGATCTGCCACCGGCGCCGACTACTACAAGTTCGACTCCAACTGGGTGTGCGGAAACCTCAGCACGGGTGACGGCGGCGGCTTCGCTCACGTCGGATTCAGCCAGAACGGCGACATCGAGCACAACACCATCCTGTTCAACCAGAGCACCAACCCGACCATCTCGACCAACGGCGGCGGGATCATCGTCATGGCCACGGGCCCGGACGGGTTGCCAATCCGGGCGGGCCGGAATGCGGCAGCGTGACGGATGTGGATTGCGCTCCGTCGCTGGGCGACGGCACCGGCCCCGGCCTGGTGATCAACGCCAACCTGATCATGGGTAACGCCGCGGAGAGCGGCAGCGGCGGCGGTCTGCGCTTCCAGGGTCTGAACGGCACCGAGATCACCCGCTTCCCGACGACTCCGGCGCAATGGTACTCGGCCACGGTGACCAACAACATCATCACCAACAACGTTGCCGGCTGGGATGGCGGCGGCGTGTCGTTGCAGGACTCGCTGGTGGTGAACTTCATCAACAACACAGTGGCGTCGAACGACAGCACCGCTTCGGCGGGGGTGCTCTTCAACACCCTGGGGGCTCCCGGCGCGAGCTCCAGCGGGCCCACCTGCACCGCTAACTGCGGTACGGCATCGGCGCCTCAGCCCGCTGGGTTGGTGTCCGTGGGGAACAGCCCCCAACTGCTCTCGGGCCTCGCCGGGACGATCGTCTGCCCCGCAGGCCATGGAGGCGGCGGGACGGGCACAGGCGGCCTGACCAACGGGGCTTGCAGGAAAGCGTCGTTCCCGATTCTGGACAACGACGTGTTCTGGCAGAACCGGTCGTTCTACATCGGCGTGGGCAGCCTCGGCCCAGGCGTTCTGAACCAGCAGAACGTCGTCACGTTGTACAACGCGTTCGGTGCGCAGACGGCCGCTAACCACGCGCCGGACCAGACCACGACCGGGGCGTGTCCTACGCCTGTCAGCTACTGGGACATCGGCGTGCGCGGCGACACGGGGCCGACCAACCATAGCTCGACCGTGACGCTCAGCCCGACCTACTCGGTGATTAGCTCTGGCGGCTACGGTGGAACGGGCGACACGACGAATTCCCCGCTCTTCGTCAGCCAGTACTGCAACGGCTCGCGTGTCCCGCCGGAGTTTGGGGGGACCGGGTACCAGGTGCCTCCCGGTATCGCGGACGCGACCGTGCCCAACCCGATCTTCAGCCTGACGCCGGCTGCGACCGTGGACGAGGGCAACAACTGGATCAATATCACTTGGGGCCCCTTGGCGCTCGCGAACCCGGTCACAGGCGTCACGCTCGGCAACTACGGGCCGGCGGCGTCGACCTCGTCGGTCGTCAATCGCGTCCCGTCCTCGGCTAATGGCACTACCGGTGCCTACACCCTGGCGCCCAGCCTTGACTTCTTCGGTACAGCGCGGAAGACCAACAACTTCGTGGATGCCGGCGCGGTCGAATACCAGGCAGGCCCGCCGGCCGCGATCGCCAGCGTGACGGGTGGCCCGCTGGCGTTTGGGAACGTGGTGGTCAGCACGACCAGCGCGGCCCAGACTCTAACGCTGCACAATACCGGCAGCGCTGCCCTGACCGGTGTCGTCGTCGTCGTCACCGCGCCGTTCTCCAGATCGGGCGGAACCTGCACGGCGACCTTGAACGCAGGCGCCACCTGCACCATCACCGTGGCGTTCGCGCCGACGGCCGCCGGAGCGGCCACCGGGACGGCCACCATCACCGGGAGCGTGATCGTTACCGGATCGCCGGTAGCTCTCAGCGGTACGGGCGTCGCGCCCGTGATCGCCGCGACTCTGACTCCGGCGTCGTGGAACTTCGGGGCCCAGACTCGCAACTGCCCGGGCACCGGGGCCCTCGGGATTCTGGCCTGCTCGCTCGACCCGGCTCACGCTTTCACGCTCACCAACACCGGCAACGTGCCGCTGACGGGCATCGGCCAGGGGACGCTCGGAGGAACCAACGCTTCTGAGTTCTCTATCGCCAGGACGCTGTCAAACTGCGGTCCGGCTACCGGCGGCCAGTTGGTGGCCAACACAACTCTGGCTCCGGGCGCGACTTGCACCGTCACCGTGCAGTTCAAGCCGCTGACGGCCCAAACGACCGGGGTCAAGAACGCGACGGTGTCGGTCACCGATTTGGCTGGCACCCAAACGTCAACCTTGACTGGAACGGCCAACTAGTGCCGTGCCAATGCTGCTCGCGGACTTCCCGCGAGCAGCATTGTTAACCAGGCCCGGGGGCGGGCCCAGACAGCCGGCCCCCGGGGTTTTCAAGACACAGAGACGAGGATATAGGAACTATGTCGGACTGCAACGTAAGATCGGGCAAGAAAGCGATGCTGCTGGCGGGCCTCCTCGCCGGCGGCATTTCCGTTTTACCGGCCGGTGCCCAGTCTCCTGCGCCGCCGGCCAAACCCGCGGTGGCCGCAACTCCCGTCCACTATCAGCCGGCCCGGTTCTCCAGGCGGGCCGGTATCTACTACGGGCAAATCTGGGGAGTGGATGCGCTCAGTGTGAAGACCGTCGAGCAGGGCGAGATCGTTCGCTTCGCCTGGCGCGTCCTGGACCCGGATAAGGCCCAGGCGCTCAGCGACAAGAAGGTCGAGCCCTCCCTGATCGACCCGCAGGCCCGGGTCCAGCTCGTGGTTCCGCAGATGGACAAGGTCGGGAAACTGCGCCAGAGTTCCACGCCCGTCGCGGGCCGGTCCTACTGGATGGCTTTTTCGAACAAGGGCCGGCGGGTGAAGCGCGGCGACCACGTCAGCGTGGTGATCGGTCAATTTCGAGCCGACGGACTCGTGGTGGAGTAACTTCCGCCCGTTCGTAAGCCGGCGTCAGCATGCCTGGAGCTCGACGCGGGTTCGGCCTTATCCTTTTCCGGGCTCACTTTCAGATTACTCAAGCGAGGACGCACACATGTTCCGAAAGTCACTGACGATTTGCGCTTCCCTGACGTTTGCCGTTTCACTCGCCGCCGCGGCGGATGTCCCAGCGACGGGAGCCAAGCTCTCCGCTACGGAGATCGTGGAGAAGAACGTCGCGGCCCGAGGCGGGTTGCAGGCATGGCGGGCCGTGCAGACGATGTCGTTGGAAGGAAAACTGGGCGCCGGCGGGAATCAGCGGGCCGCCCTGCCCGTGCCGGGCGTGGAACGCAGGTCCAGCCGTCCCAGCCCGGCAAGCCAGCCGGGACTGGGCTCGCGGCCGGCCGAGGAGGTTCAACTGCCGTTCGTGATGGAGCTGAAGCGTCCCCGCAAGATGCGCTTCGAGCTCCAGTTCAACGGGCAGACGGCGGTCCAGGTGTTTGACGGCGCGCAGGGCTGGAAGCTGCGGCCGTTCTTGAACCGGCGTGTCGTTGAGCCGTACACCGCCGACGAGATGAAGCTGGCTTCCATGCAGGCGGACCTCGACGGTCCCCTGGTCGACTACGCGGCCAAGGGCACGCGGATCGAACTGGACGGCATGGAGAAGGTCGAGGACCGCGACACCTACAAGGTCAAGCTGACCATGAAGAGCGGCCAGGCGATCCATGTATGGATTGATGCGCGGACCTTCCTGGAAGCGAAGATCGAAGGGCAACCCCGGCGGCTGGACGGCACGGACCATCCGGTGGAAGTGTACTTCCGCGATTACCGGACGGTAAGCGGCCTTCAGATTCCGTTCACGCTGGAGACCAAGGTCCTCCCGGTGACGCGGACGGCTCTGGGGCTAAAGGATACGCCGGTTCCGGTGGAGCGGATCGTCGTCGAGAAGGTGGTGGTGAATCCCAAGCTCGAGGAAGCGCTCTTCACGAAGCCGGCCATCGAGGTCGCGTCGAACGCCAGGTAAGGGCGGCGAGCGTCTACACGGCAACCCGGAAGCCTCGGTGGTTTGGCGGCCGAGTCAAGGAGACGGCATGGCACGAACAAGCACTCAGCAAGACGGCGGCCTTCACGTCCAGGGTGGTTTCTGGAAACTGCGCTGGCGCGAAGGCGCGATCGAGGCGAATGCGGAACGGATTGCCCGGGAGCACTCTCTGTCGCGGGCGGACCGGAAAGAGCGGGCGCCGCAATCCGCGATGACAGTGGCGGACTTTGTGGAGAACGTGTTCGTGCCGGAGCACGTCGCGGCGAAGAAGCTATCGGGCCGCACGCATTTCCAGGCGATCCTGAAGCACGTCCTCACGCCGGAGAGAGTGAACCGCGTGTTCCATGCCGGCGGCGAGAGTTTGAACGGAAAACTGAAGGCTGTCGCGGGTTGGCCTTACCTGGACAACGCGCGACTCGGCGAGGTTCGGCCGGACGACGTGCAGCGGCTCATTTCGGAGGCGGTGGCGCACGGGTACTCGGCCCAGACGGTCACGCACATCCGGAACGTGGTCAAGGCCGTCTTCGAGCACGCCAGGAAGAGCAAATGCTGCAGCGGCGAGAACCCGGCCGGTCCGGTGAAGCTGCCTGGGATGACCCGCAAGGAAGCGCATGCGCTGACGCTCGCTCAGGCGAGAGAAGTTCTTGGAGTCATGCGCTATCCCGAAAGGGAAATGACGCTGATCGCGATCCTCACCAACGTGAATGTGGCGGAGATCTGCGGCCTTCAATGGAAGTACGTAAACCTGACGGAGGCATGGTCCACCGCGGATGGCGAGCCGATCCCACCGAGGACCATCGCTGTCAGGAAGCGGTGGTACCGCGGTGAGTTGGGCAGCTTGAGCGCGGAAAGCCGCAACAGGCATGTACCGGTTCCCGGAGCGCTGCTTCCCATCTTGCTGCAACTGAGCCGCCGCCGGGAGTTCAGAGGGCCCGATGACTTCGTCCTCGTGTCGCGGGCCGGCACGCCCGTCAACGAGAACCGAATCGCGGAGCGGCGCTTGAAGCCCATCGGCAAGGACCTGCAAATGCCCTGGCTGTCCTGGCAGGTGTTCCGCCGCACTCATGCCAGCCTGGCATACGAGCTCGGAAGGCGGTTTCAGGACCAGGTGACCCTTATTCCGGAGGAGACCGAGAGCGCGGGGGCGCGCTTCAGGGCCGCTGCCCCAGGCGCGTTGGCGACTGGTATGGAGGGAACAGCCAACCGCACTCATGCCGCGGGCGCGCAATGATGTAAGGGCGCGCGGCGATGGTCCGCCGCATAGAAGACCCGACATCGGCCGCAGTGAGCGGCGCGTTCGGAGGAATCCCACCCTTGAGATGGCCGGCGACCGCGGTCCTCCGCCCGGGCTGCGCCGCTGCGTCAGGCCGGAATGAGATAGAATCGGCGCTGACCCCCGCCCGATCGGGGAGAACCCGCGCCCATGCCGAACCAACCGCTCGAGAAACGCTTCCCCTGCCCGGGATGCTCCGCGGAGATGCAGTTCGATCCGGCTTCCGAGCAGCTTAAGTGCGCCTTCTGCGGCCAGACCGCGCCGGCGCCATCCTCGGAGGCCCCGGTTGCGCCGCACCCGCTCGAGGCGGCGCTGGCCGCGGCCCCGCAGGCGGCCCTCGGCAGCCAGGCGCTCCAGGTCAGTTGCCAGGGATGCGGCAGCGCGGTGGTCTTCGAGCCGCCCGAGGTGGCGGGCGTGTGTTCGTTCTGCGGGAGTCCCATCGTGGCGCAGCCGCGGGCCGCCGATCCGTTGATTGCGCCGGATGCGGTGCTGGTCTTCAAGCTGCCCAAAGCGGAGGCCCAGGCGTCCGTCAGCCGATGGCTCGCCAGCCGCTGGTTCGCGCCCAACGCACTGAAGCGCATGGCACACCCGGAGCAGGGCATCTGCGGAGTGTACCTTCCGTTCTGGTCTTACTCCACCGACACGCACAGCGCCTATCGGGGCGAACGCGGCGAATACTACTACGTGACCGAGGAATACGACGACACGGACGAACAGGGCCACAGTGTGCGCCGCACGCGCCAGGTCCGGCACACGCGTTGGTACCCTGCCTCCGGAGAGGTCGCGCGCCGTTTCGAGGACATCCTGATCAGCGGCACGCGCGCCGTGGCCGAGTCGCATCTGAACGCGCTTCAGCCCTGGGACCTGGGGGCGCTGCGGCCTTACGATCCCGCGTATCTTGCGGGCTTCAAGGCGCAGCGCTATCAACTCGACCTCGGCGCAGGCTTCGAAGAGGCCAAGCAGGCCATGGGGCGCCGCATCGAACAGGACGCCGCGGCGGATATCGGCGGCGACGAGCAGCGCGTTGAAGAGGTACGGACCGAGTATGCGAACGGCGCCTTCCGCCACCTTCTGCTGCCGGTATGGCTGGGCGCGTACCGGTTTGGCGGCAAGGCGTATCAACTGGCGGTGAACGCGCGGACCGGCTCGGTTCACGGCGACCGGCCCTACAGCCTCTGGAAGATCGGCGCGCTGGTTCTGGCGGTGCTTGCGCTGGTCTTGCTTGCGGTCTTGCTGGCGAGGCGGCACTAGACAGACCTCATCGCGCCCATTGCGCCGCGCGAGGTGGGGGTGTATCCTTCAGGTACAAGGAGGGGAAGCATGTCGAGTTATCTCTTCGAAGCGGCGTATACGTCCGAGGCCTGGGCCATCCTCGTGAAGAACCCGCAGGACCGGATTCAGGTGGTGCAGGCAACCATCGAACAGTTGGGCGGCAGGATCGAGCGATCCTGGCTGTCCTTTGGGGACTACGACATCGTGGTCATCGTGGACCTGCCGGACAGCGTCAGCGCGGCCGCGTTCGCGATGGCCGTCTCGGCGGGCGGTTCCTGCAAGGCCGTCAAGACGACGCCGTTGCTGACCGTGCAAGAAGGCATCGAGGCGATGAAAAAGGCCGCCGCCTCCGGTTACAGGCCGGTGGTTCAGACGCAGACGGCACGCTAGTGTAGTGCGCCGCAAGTCATGCGCAGCGCGATTCTCCAAGGGCAAACCCTGGGACAGGGTTGAAGCTTCGCAACAACGGCGAAATTCGAGCCAGTCCCCGGTTTGCAGCTCGTTCCAATACCCGACGACGTTGGCGACGCACCACACTAGGGGCGCCGCATTGAAAAACCGGATCGGCCTCATAAATTAAATCGGCTTCCCTTTCGTCCGCTCTTGCGCCAGGATGAAGATGCGCCCCTATGCAATTCTCGTCCTACGACACGCAAGGCTTCTATGACGAGATGTTCGATTGCGCCGGCAAGCCGCGGTCCCACGCGCGCCTGCTGGTCGAGACCGTCGAGGCCCTCTCCGACGGCCACCTGCTGCGCTACAAACACGCCGCGGAGCGCCTGCTGCTGCAAATGGGGATCACCTTCAACGTCTACGGCGACTCCGCCGGCACGGAGAGGATTTTCCCCTTCGACCTGATCCCGCGCATCGTGCCCGCCGAGGAATGGGACCACATCGAGCGCGGCCTCAAGCAGCGCGTGCATGCCCTCAACGCCTTCATCGACGACATCTATCACGACCGGAAGATTCTTCGTGACGGCGTGATTCCTCATGAGGTGGTGCTCTCGGCGGTCTCCTACCGGAAGCAGTGCCAAGGCCTGAATCCGCCCTGGCGCGTGTGGTGCCACGTCACCGGAACGGACCTGGTTCGCGACCGCGACGGCGTGTACTACGTGCTGGAGGACAACCTCCGCGTACCCTCCGGCGTCTCCTACGTGCTGGAGAACCGGGAGGTGCTGAAGACCATCTTTCCGGCGGTCTTCGAGGGGCTTTCGGTCCGGCCGGTCAACGATTACCCCAGCCACCTGCTCGAGATGCTGGAATCCATCGCGCCGGGCGCTCCCGCCCACCCCAGCGTGGTGCTGCTCACGCCCGGCATTTACAACTCCGCGTATTTCGAGCACAGTTTCCTGGCGCAGCAGATGGGCATCCAACTGGTGGAAGGCCGCGACCTGGTCGTGGACGGCGGGCGCGTCTTCATGCGCACCACCAAGGGCCTGGAGCGGGTGGACGTGATCTACCGGCGCATCGACGACGATTTTCTCGATCCGGAGGCGTTCCGCCCGGATTCCCTGCTCGGCGTTGCCGGCCTGATGGCCGCCTACAAGAACGGAAGAGTGGCGCTGGCGAACGCGCCGGGCAATGGGGTGGCCGACGACAAGGTGATCTACGCCTATGTCCCCGAGATCATCCGCTACTACGAGGGCGCAGACGCGATTTTGCCCAACGTCCCCACTTACCTCTGCTGGCGGGACAGCGATCGCGCGTATGTGCTGGAACACCTCGGCGAGCTGGTCGTGAAATCGGCGAACGAATCCGGCGGCTACGGAATGCTGGTGGGCCCGCACTCCACCGTCAAGCAGCAGGAGGAGTTCGCGGAGAGGATCCAGGCCAATCCGCGAAACTACATTGCCCAGCCGACCCTGGCCCTCTCTCGCGTGCCCACTATCGTGGGCGACCATTTCGAAGGCCGGCACGTGGACCTGCGCCCGTACATTCTGTGCGGGAAGGACATTTACGTGCTGCCCGGCGGATTGACGCGGGTGGCCATGACCAAAGGCTCGCTGGTCGTGAACTCATCGCAGGGCGGCGGCAGCAAGGACACCTGGGTGCAGGCCAAGGCGTCCTCACCGCAGGAAGGGCATCAGCAACAATGACCCCTTCCCGGCCCAAGCCCCTGCTCAGCCGCGTCGCCGACGCAGTTTACTGGATGGGACGCTATACCGAACGCGCCGAAAACGTGGCCCGCTTCATTGGCGTGAACCACAACCTGACCCTGGATTCGCCGCGCGGGGGTGGCGAGCAGTGGCAGCCCATCGTCGACACCACGGGGGACCGCGCCGCCTTCCTCAAACGATACGGCACGGCTACCCAGGAGAACGCGGTGCGCTTCCTGGCGTTCGATGCGGAGAATCCCAACTCCATTCGTTCCTGCGTGCTGGCCGCGCGCGAGAATGCGCGCTCCGTCCGCGACACCATCTCCAGTGAGATGTGGGAGCAAATCAACTCGCTCTACCTCCTGATCGCGGAAGACGGCCGCAAGCCGCTGCCGGCCCTGCTGCCGGAGTTCTGCCACCAGGTGCGCATGGCCTGCCATCTGTTTCAGGGCATCACCCATGCCACCATGTCTCACAACGAAGCCTGGCACTTCATCCGGCTGGGCGGCATGCTCGAGCGGGCGGACAAGACGACCCGCATGCTGGACGTGAAGTACTTCATCCTGCTGCCCTCCGTGAACGACATCGGCACGCCCTACGACGACATCCAGTGGGCCGCGGTGCTCAAGTCGGTCAGCGGGTTCGAGATGTACCGCAAGCGGTTCGGGCGGATCTCGCCCGACCGCATCGTCGAGTTCTTGCTGCTGGACGGCGAGTTCCCCCGCGCGGTGCGCTACTGCATCGGCCTCGCGGACATGTCCCTGCACTCCATCACCGGGACGCGCCCCGGCGCCTTCTCCTGCGCTTCGGAGCAGCGGATCGGATTGATGCGCTCCGAGTTGGACTACGCCCAGGCGGAGTCCATTCTGAGGGCCGGACTGCACGAGTTCTTCGACGCCCTGCAGACGAAAATGAATACAATCGATGAGTGCATCCTGGGCGACTTTTTCGCCCAGAGGCCCCAGCAGGCCTCCGGTGCCTGACATCCTGAAACTATGACCTTCTGCCTGGGAATCACCGTCGAGCAAGGCCTCGTGGCCATCGCGGACACGCGCGTGGTGGCCGGCAACGAGACGCTGGTCGCGAAGAAGACCGCCAGTTACCAGGGCCCGGGATTCGCCTTCTTCGTGATGAATTCCGGCCTGCGTTCTCTGCGCGACAAGATCCTGCTCTACTTCGAAGAAGCGTTTGCGCGGGAGTCGACAGCGCGCGACCGGCTCTACCGCGTGGTGAATCTCTATGCGCAGCAGGTTCGCCGCGTGGCGGAAGAAGACAGCGCCGCGCTGGAGCGCGCCGAGCTCAAGTTCAACGCTTATTCGCTCATCGGGGGCCAGATGGCCGGCGACTCGGCGCACCGGTTGTTTCTGGTGTACCCGGAGGGCAACTGGGTCGAGGTGGGGCCCGACACGCCGTACCAGATCATCGGCGCGTCCGGATTCGGCAAGCCCATCCTCGAGCGCTCTCTGACGCAATCCGACTCCATGCTCTACGCGTTCAAGGTGGGGCTGCTGGCCTTCGACGCGACGCGGTTGTGCGCGGCCGACGTAGGCTTCCCCATGGACGTGATCCTCTATTCCAAGGGCAGTTTTGCGCTCGTCGAGCAGCGCTACGAGCGGGACGACCTGCGCCAGATCTCCGCCTGGTGGCAGGAGCGCATGCGGCGCGCCGTGCACGAACTGCCCTCGGAGTGGATCGAGGCGGCGTTTTCCAGGCTCACGCGCGACGTACTGCCGGCATGACGATAGCGGTTACGCACTCGACCCTGTATCGATACGAGGGCTCGGTGTACCCGGAGCCGCACACGTTCCGTCTGCGGCCGCGTGAGGATGGCGCCCAGCACCTTCTCCAGTACGCGCTCGAGATCTCGCCCGACCCGGCGGGCCGGACGGAGTGCCTCGATCAGGACGGCAACGTCGTCGTCGAGACGTGGTTCCGCCGCCCGCTGACGGAACTGGCCGTGCGTAGTTCCTTTCGAGTCGAAACGCGCCGCGAGAATCCGTTCGATTTCGTCCCCAACGGGCCGGCCGCGTCTTACCCGGAACCGCTGCGCTCGGCGTTGGCCCCTTACCGGGAGGCGGGCGATGCGGCCGGGCCCGTGGTCGAGTTTGCCCGTGCCATCGGGGAGGCGGAGACGCTGGCCTTTCTGACCGCGCTGAACCGGCGGCTGTTCGAGGCCTTTCGTCACGTGGTCCGCGACGACGGGCCGCCGAACCCCCCTGAAGTCACCCTGGGCGAGGGGGAAGGAAGTTGCCGGGATCTGGCCGTCCTATTCTGCTCGGTCTGCCGAAGCGCAGGAATCGCGGCGCGTTTCGTCAGCGGTTACGAGAGCGGGGCCGTCTTCGATGCCCAGGCCCAGATGCACGCCTGGGCGGAAGTGTATCTGATGGGCGGAGGCTGGCGGGGTTACGATCCCTCTCAAGGGCTGGCGGTCTCGACCGGCCACGTGGCCGTGGCGGCTGCCGCCGACCCGCGGCTGGCGGCGCCTGTTTCCGGATCGTACCGTGGGGCCGCTGCGTCGCAGATCGCTTTCGCGATTTCGATGCAGGTGGAGTAGCGAGGCGGCTGTCGCGCTTCCACCGCTCGCACCGGGCCCTACGCGGCGAGTTCCGCCTGCAACTGCTTGCGGACGCGCGAGGGAACGGTGGCAGGAGTCGCCGCGGGGAGAAGAGCGAGCCCTTCGGCGGCCGCAGCGCGCGCCTTCTCGGGTTGCCCCGCGGCGCGCCACGCGCGGGCGAGAGTGAGCAGGAATCCCGGTTTCCGATGATGGCTCATGTCCACCATACGCTGGGCGTATTCGACTGCCAATTGGGGATCGCGAAGCCGCGCCGGCATCACAATGGTCAATCCCGTCGCGGCCGAATCGAGATCGAAGCCCTGAGCGTCCTGCCGTTTTCCCACAGCCTTCAGGAGGGCAACCCCCCTGGTCGCCAGATCCAGTGCTCCCTGCGTCCGATGGAGGGCCTGTTGTTGCAGGCTCATGCGTATCAGAAGCAGCCCCAGCGCGGATTGCCAGTAGGCGTTGTCCGGTTCAGCCTGGAGAAGATGCTCGGTAAGTGGACGCGCTTCCGACAGGGTTTTCAGGGCGCTTGCGGCGTCTGCCGTTCGAACGGTTCCTTCCTCCGTGAAGACCCCTTCCGCGCGCTCCTCAAAACACTCCGCCTCGTTCTCCAGGACGGCCAGCAGGTCGTTTCCAGCGCGGGTATCGTTGGGATCCGCAGCGAGGAAGCGCTGGTTCATCGCTTTGACCTGTTCCATGTAAGACAACGCTTCCCGGTATCTTCCGACCTCCTTCAGGGCCAGTCCATTCCTGCGAAGCATGATGCCCAGCATGCGCTGGATGGGGAGGGTTTTCCTGGCCTCCGCAGGCAGGGCGTTCATGCCCTCGATCGCTTTGCGGTACTCCGGCAGCGCCGCCGCCGGATCGGTCTCGGCCGTCACGCTGGCGATCTTGTGGTGACTCACCGCGATGCCTCGCCACGCACGGAAGAAGCCGGGATCGAGCTGGACGATGCGCTCTTCGATTTCCAGGGTTTTGTGAAATGCCGCCAGCGCAGCCAGTGGATCGCTCAGACTCGCCGTGCCGCTCTGTCCCAGCTCGTCGCCCAGGCCCCCATAGGCGGTAGCGGTATCCATCAGGGCATCCACCTTCGCCCCAGGCCGGGATGCCAGCTCCTCAAAGGTAGCCACTGCCAAGCGCATCGTGGCCACGGCTTCCTGGGTGCGGCCCATTCCCGAAAGTACTTCGCTGCGCGATTGCCGCGCCCACCCCAAGGCGTGCGCCGCGGCCGCATTCTCTGGCTGCTGCCGAACGAGCGTGGCGGCGATGGAAAGGGCTTTGTCCAGGCTGGTGAGCGCACCCGGCGCATCGCCGATGTTCTGATCGTAGGGATTGCCTTGCACATTGGCCAACCGGATGTAGGCATTCGCCAGGTCCAGTTGTAGTTGCGGATCGCCGGAAGCATCTTTGGCCGCGCGGTCCAGATGTTTCAAAACGGTACTCACCAGCAGTTTCTGGGCGGCGGTCGAGCCGGGGAGCTTTTGAATGGCCTCGTCGATTTCCGAGAGCAGACTGTTGCTGAGCGTCCGCAAGTCTTCCGCGCGGGCCTCCGCTTTGCGGCGCTGGGCGTTGGCGATGCGACTCTCCCACAGCACGCCGACGATTCCCGCCAGCAGGGTCACACCGAGCAGCGCCGAGGCGGTCAGAGCGAGCTTGTTCCGGCGGGCGAACTTGCCGGCACGATAGCGGAAACTGCCTTGGTGCGCCGCCACCGGACGGCCGTCAAGATACGCTTCCAGGTCGCGCAATGAGTTGATCGACGCTGGCGTAGCGTTCTTCCGGCTCTTTGCGGAGAGCTTTCAGAACGATGGCGTCGATGTCGGAGTCCAGCGTGCCGGGAGCGGCTTTCTCGCTCGGCCTGGGCGGTTGTTGTTCGCAGATCACCCGAACCATCTCCGCCGTGGTGAACTCCTTCAGCTCATAGGGAGGCACGCCGGCGGCGAGCAAAAAGAGCAGCACGCCCAGAGAGTAGATGTCCGATGCGGTCGAGATCGGGTGTCCCAATACCTGCTCGGGACTGGCGTATTGCGGCGTGAACGAAAGAAATCCCTGGCGCGTGAACTCGCCTTCGGCCAGGGCGTTCACGGGAGTCAGCAGCTTGGCGGTGCCGAAGTCCAGGAGCTTCGGCGTGCCGTCTTCCAAGACGAGGATATTGTCGGGCTTCAAGTCCCGATGCACGACCAGATTCTGGTGCGCAAAGCGAACGGCCGTGCAAACGGATTTGAAGAGCTCGATGCGTTGGCGGACGGAGAGGGAGTGTTGCGCGCAGTAGCGCTGAATCGGCAGGCCGTCTGCGTACTCCATAGCCAGATAGAGCTCGCCGTCGTCACTGACACCTCCATCCAGCATCCGCGCAATCTAGGGATGACTCAGCCCCGCAAGAATCTGCCGTTCCTGCCGGAATCTCTCGCGAAACAGCGGGCTCGCAAGGGGCAGGTCAATCAGCTTGACGGCCACCTGCTGATCGAACTGCCCATCCACGCGGTGAGCGAGGTAGACAGCCCCCATGCCCCCGCGCCCGAGGAGCCGCTCCAGTTGGTACGGCCCGATGCGCCGTCCGATGTGCGGGTCCTGGCGTTCCCGCGGATCGGGGGGCACGTAGGCGGCGGTGACACGCTCCTCCTCGTCCCGGGCGCGGAGAAGAGAACCGGCCTCCTGAAGCAGGTCGCCGTCTCCGGCGCAGAGGGTTTCCAGACGCGCGGCTCTTTCCTCCGGGGGGCCTCGGTCACTTCGTGGAAGATCGCTTCGAGGCGGCGCCAGCGCTTGACCGTACCTTCTTCTGTGGACAATCGGCTACTCCCAAGAAAGGTCAGCGAAGATTGTCGGCGGAATGACTCAGGCCCTCTCCTCGGGACGTTCCTGTCCGCATGAATGCGCCGGTAGAGCCAGCTCTTCACGAACTTCACCTCGCGATCCACCGTGGCTTTCGAGATCTGCATGACCTCGGCGGTCTCCTCCGCCGTGCATCCCAGAAAGAACCTGAGCTCGACGAGCTGGACCTTTTGCGGATCGATCGCCTCCAGCTCATCCAAAGCGCGGTTGAGGTCGATCATGGACTCGCTTCCGATCTCGATCCAGGGAATCTGTTCGTTCAGAGGGACATGTTCGGCGCCGCCGCCACGCTTTTGCGCGTCGCCGCTGCGCGCGTGATCGGTCAGAATCATGCGCATGATCTTGGCCGAGAAGGTGTAGAAGTGAGCGCGATCGGCCCATTCCGCTTTTTCCTGGCCGATCAGGCGCAAGTATACTTCGTGGACCAGGGCGGTCGCCTGGAGCATGCCAGGGTTTCTCTCCCTGCGGATGTAAGCGGCGGCGACCTGGCGCAGGTGCGGATACACCAGCGGCATCAACTGTCCGAGGGCGTCGGGTTCGCCCTGCTTCCATTTGTGCAGGAGCAAGGTGATTTCGCCTGGGGAGGGATCCAATCGGCGCTCCGTTCTGGGCGGCTAAGGCAATCAGTTTAGCAGCTTCAGGCCTGTACATGACTTCCGTGAGGCACTCTGCGCCCTTTTTGCGCTACCTCTTATGAGGAGGCACGAACGCCATGCGCAGCACCCAGCGGTTTTCTATGTCGTTGGTTCCAGGGCTGTTCTTCGTTGCGCTCGTAGCGCACACGGCGCCGGCCCAAACCCCGGGCGGTGCGAAATCCCCGACTGCCAGCGCCAACAAGGCTCCGGCGAACACGGCGCCAGGAGCGAAGATCAAGTTCCGTCCGTACGAACTGATCGATGAGAGGGCAGGCGGCCTGGCGGTGAACCGTATCTGGGTTCCGCAGGATTGGAAAGCCAACGGCAGCGTGCAGTGGAATCTCAGGGATCTCTTTCTCCCGGTGCGTGTCCGCGGGCGCATGGAGGCGCCGGACGGCGGAAGCTGGATCGAGTTCTACCCGGCGGAGTTTTTTGTCTGGCTCGATCCGCCGCCCCGCATGCAGATGGGGTCGTTCGGCGGAATTCACCATCCCAACATCACGCTGCCCCAGGCCATGGTGCGCTACGTGATCGCGCCCAATCGCGGCAGAGAAAAGAACATTCGCATTCTCGGATACCGGCCGGTGAACGACCTGCCCAAGATGTTTCCCAAGGCGTTCCCTAACGGGATCAAGGGCGAAGGCATCTGCATGCGGGTGCAATACGATCTCGGCGGCAGCCCTGTGGACGAAGAGTTCTATGGCTTCATGCCCCCGTTGACGACGCTTCCCCCCGTGCCCGGCGCAGGCGCGGAATGCCATCGCTTGCTGCTGATGGTGCATAGCATGGGGGCGAAGTCGGGCAAGCTCGAGTCGGTACGGCCGCTGCTGGGAACGATCGCGACCTCGATCGAGCCGAATCCCGCCTGGCAGCAGCAACTCGCGCAGATCCAGCAGGCGCAAATACAGGCCTTCAAGCAGAACATGGCCCAGGCCATGCAGAACTGGGCCCAAACCGAAAACGCGATTATTCAGCGGGGACAGGCGATGAGCAACGCGCAGCACGCGCGGATTGCGGCGCAGAGCGACCGGCTTCAAGCCCAGAGTGACGCGACCATCCAGCGCGTCGACGCCAGTCTCGGCACGGGCCGCCCGGCCGGTTCGTCGTACAGCGCCGGCTCGAACGCCGGCTTCTACCAAAGCTCGGATGGTTTCGATCAGAATATCCGGGGCACAGAACATATGCAGGACCAATACGGCGCCGTCACCAACCAGTACACGAACTACAACTATCACTGGACCGACGGATTCGGAAGATACGTGCACACCAACGATCCGAACTTCGATGCGAACAAGTATCTGAATGGAAGTTATCAACAGATGACGCCGGCCGGGCAGTAGCGGGACGCCGGCGCGGGGACGATATGGGCACGCGCGGCGCGGAATCTCGCTCCTTCGCTTGGCTGCGCTGTTTTTCGTGAGGCACTCTGCGCCCTTTTTGCGCTGGCTCTTGTGGACTCCCACCATTTCAAACGGAGTACGACGATGATCCTCCATTTTCTGAAAGCTCTCTTGCTGACGATGGCTGCTGGGACCCCGGTGTGGGCCCAGTTGCAGTTTATTCCGGTGACACCGTGCCGCGTGGCCGACACGCGGAATGCGGCAGGGCCGTTTGGCGGTCCCGCCATCGCCGGTGGATATTCGCGCTCGTTCACCGTTCCCCAGAGCGTCTGCGGTATTCCGGCCACGGCGCAAGCCTACTCCCTGAACGTGACGGTGGTGCCGCAGGGCCGGCTCTCGTATTTGACGTTATGGCCCACCGGCCAGAGCCAGGCGCAAGTCTCGACCCTGAACTCCTGGGGCGGGGACGTGGTGGCCAACGCGGCCATCGTCCCGGCCGGCACGGGTGGAGCGGTGAGCGTCTACGTCTCCGATACAACGGATGTGATCCTGGACATCAACGGCTACTTCGCCGCCTCCTCCGGCGGCAACGCGTTCTCGTTCTATCCCGCGACACCCTGCCGCGTAGCGGACACGCGCGGGGCTACCGGTCAGTTCGGCGGCCCCTCGATGTATGGCGCCCAGTCCCGGGACTTCCCGATTCCGCTCGGCGGCTGCGGCATCCCGGCGTGGGCCGGCGGCTACTCGCTCAACGTCACGGTGGTTCCCCCCGGGTATCTGGGCTATTTGAGCACCTGGCCCACCGGGCAGGCGGCGCCGGTCGCTTCGACGCTCAATTCGTGGAAGGGCAAGGTAGTGGCCAACGCGGCGCTGGTTCCGGGTGGGACCAATGAATCGATCTCGGTGTATGTGAGCAACCCCACGAACGTGATTCTGGACATCAACGGCTACTTCGGGCAGCCGGGGCACGCGGGAGCCCTCGCGTTCTACCCGGTGGCGCCGTGCCGGGTGGCGGACACGCGCAACGCGATCAGCGTGTTCGGGGGGCCGGAGATGGCGGCCGCAACCACGCGCTCGTTCCCGATCCCGGCCAACGCATGCGGGATTCCGGCGGCGGCCTCGGCGTACTCGGTGAATGTGACGGTGGTGCCGGACGGGCGGCTGTCGTATCTCTCGGCGTGGCCGTTTGGGTCGGCGCCGCCGAACGTCTCAACGTTGAACTCCTGGGACGGCTCGGTGGTGGCGAATGCGGCGATCGTGCCGGCGGGGGCCGGCGGCGGCGTCAGCGTCTACGCGACGGACCCTACGCAGGTGATTCTGGATATCAACGGGTACTTCGCGGCCAGCGGCGCATTGGGCAACGGCTCCCCGGACGGGTACACCGTGACCGGCATGGTTTCGGGATTGAGCGGCGGCGCCTCGGTGGTATTGCTGAACAACGGTGCGGACGCGTTGACGGTGTCGGCCAACGGTTCGTTCACCTTTCCGACCGCGCTGGCCAGCGGCGCCAGTTACGCGGTGACGGTGGGAACGCAGCCGGGCGGGGAAAGCTGTCAGGTGGCGAACGGCGGGCCGGGGGCGATCACGGCGGATGTGATCAACGTAGTGGTCACGTGCGGAACGACGGGCCCCATCGTGCCGCCTGCGAGCAGCGTGGTGGAACGGGCGCTGGCGCAGACGGGGCTGTCGATCGCGCTGGCAACCAATGTCCTCGAGAGCGAAATGCTGGTCCTTTTGGGAGCGGGCGGAGACGGCTCCGTGTGTTTGCCGGCGCCCGATGGGACCTGGAGCCTGAGCGGTTCAGCAAGCAACGAAACGTCGACGCCAACCGGGATCTTGTACTACGACACCAAGTGCAAACAACCCTACATTGTGGGCGACGTCACGGGCGCGACCGAACTGGGGCACGATTACGACATGATTTACGAGACTTACACCTATTACGGTCTCGACGGAACGATCCTCGGTACCATGCCCCTCAACGTGAACGATGACGCCGCAGCCAACATCGTGGGCGGTACTGGCGTTTTCACACCGGCAAGCGGCCTGAGGACACCCGTACAGTTCGGGTTGTATCTCCTTGACTCAGGCGCGGGCGCGGGCGCGGTAGCGCAGGATTTCCCCGCTCTGGGTATCGCGATTGGCGCCGTGACAAACCTGAACCTGACCATCCACCAGGACGCCGACGGCAAACCAACGAACCTGACCTTCACCGGCGGCGGCTCCGTTGTCACCGGGCCAATCGGATCGCTCACAGTGGCCAGCCCGTCGGAGACCTCGCTCGTCATTCGGGGGGGAACGGCCTACACGTCGACCACCGCTAGCGGCGGCGCGGGCTCGTTGGCTCTCTTCCCACCAACGCCGACCTCCTGGACGCTCACCGATGCGGCCCACGACGCGCAATTCCAGATCTCGGTGATCGACAATGCGACCCGCAATTCGAACCTCACGATTGCCGAGGTGAGTACGGGCAAAACGCTGGCAACCGGCGCGGTGGATCGGTCGGGCACGGGAACCATTACCTACTCGGACGGCACTACGGCGGCGATCACGTCTTGGACGCTGGCGGACTAAGGTGAGATGATTTCAGAGGAGAATGACGATGATCCTTAAGCTCACGACGAAAGCCCTTCTGCTCGCGATGGTCGCCTGGACCCCGGTGTGGGCCCAGTTGCAGTTCATTCCCGTGACGCCGTGCCGCGTGGCCGACACGCGGAATGCGGCAGGGCCGTTTGGCGGTCCCAGTATTACCGGCGACTCGTCGCGCTCCTTCACCGTTCCCCAGAGTGTCTGCGGCATTCCGGCCACGGCGCAAGCGTATTCCTTGAACGTGACGGTGGTGCCGCGGGGCCGGCTCTCGTATTTGACGCTCTGGCCCACCGGCCAGAGTCAGGCCCAGGTCTCGACCTTGAACTCCTGGGGCGGCGACGTGGTGGCCAATGCGGCCATCGTTCCGGCCGGCACGGGAGGAGCGGTGAGCGTCTTCGTCTCCGACACGACGAACGTGATTCTGGACATCAACGGCTACTTCGCCGCCTCGGCCGGCGGCAACGCGTTCTCGTTCTATCCCGCCACCCCTTGCCGGGTGGCGGACACGCGCGGTCTCACGGGCCAGTTCGGGGGGCCCTCGATGTATGGCGGCCAGTCCCGCGACTTCCCGATTCCCCTGGGCGGCTGCGGCATCCCTTCGTGGGCTGGGGGCTACTCGCTCAACGCCACGGTGGTCCCCGCCGGGTATCTGGGCTACTTGAGCACGTGGCCCACCGGCCAGGCGGCGCCGGTGGCTTCGACGCTCAATTCGTGGAAGGGCAAGGTGGTGGCGAACGCGGCGCTGGTTCCGGGCGGGACCAACGAATCGATCTCGGTGTATGTCAGCGACCCGACGAACGTGATTCTGGACATCAACGGCTACTTCGGGCAGCCGGGGCACGCGGGGGCTTTGTCGTTCTATCCGGTGGCGCCGTGCCGGGTGGCGGACACGCGCAACGCGATCAGCGTATTCGGAGGGCCGGAGATGGCGGCGGCGACGACGCGCTCGTTCCCGATTCCGGCCAGTAGCTGCAACATTCCGGCGACGGCCTCGGCGTACTCGGTGAATGTGACGGTGGTGCCGGACGGGCGGTTGTCGTATCTCTCGGCGTGGCCGTTTGGCTCGGCGCCGCCGAACGTCTCGACGCTGAACTCGTGGGACGGCAGCGTGGTGGCGAATGCGGCGATCGTGCCGGCGGGCGCGGGCGGCGGCGTCAGCGTGTACGCGACGGACGCCACGCAGGTGATTCTGGACATCAACGGCTATTTCGCCGCCAGCGGCGCATTGGGCAACGGCTCTCCGAACGGTTACACCGTGACCGGCATGGTTTCGGGATTGAGCGGCGGCGCCTCGGTAGTGTTGCTGAACAACGGTGCGGATGCGTTGACGGTGTCCGCCAACGGTTCGTTCACCTTTCCGACCGCGCTGGCGAGCGGGGCCAACTACACGGTGACGGTGGGCACGCAGCCGGGCGGGGAAAGCTGCCAGGTGGCCAACGGCGGGCCGGGGGCGATCTCGGCGGATGTCACGAACGTGGTTGTCACGTGCGCACCAACGGGGCCGCCCGATAGCGCTGTGGCGGAGCGGGCGCTGGCGCAGACGGGACTGTCGGTCGCACTAGCTTCCACCGTTCTGCAGAGCCAGGTCTATGTGATTTTCGACGCCGGTACGCAATCCGTCCCCTGCTACGCACTCAATGGAGGTGGCGGTGCGCAATCGGGTTCAACCCCGACGGCCAGCGTGCAGGGTCACCCAGTCTATCCGGTGACCATCTACTACGACAGTAAGTGCACACAGCCTTACGTCGCGGCCGACATTACGGCGCTGACGCAGACGGGGGACGGCGCCGGCATCATAACGGAGACTGCCACCTATTACGGTCTCACCGGAACGACTATTGGAACCATGACCCTGAATGAGAGCGCTCGAGGAGACGTTCGTGGGCAACGCCCTGACGAACATCAAGGTGAACGGTCTCGGCGCCTTCACACCGGCAAGCGGCCTGCAAACGCCCATACAATTGGGGTTGGCATGCAATATTGCCGGCATCTCCGGTGCGCAGAATGTCCCGTGTGAGGGGGCGGTGGCGCAGGACTTCCCCGCGCTCGGTCTGGCCATTGGCGCCGTGACGTCCATCGACCTGAACATCGCCGCCAACGCGGCGGGCCAGGCCACGAGCGTATCCTTCATCGGTGGCGGCTCCACGGTCACCGGCCCAATCGGATCGCTTGTAGTGACCAACCCGACCCCCACCTCGTTCGTCATTGCAGGCGGAACGGCCTACGCCACGACCACTGCCAGCGGCGGCGCAGCCGCCTTCGCTCTGTTCCCACCGACGCCGACCGCGTGGACGGTCACCGATGCGGTGCATGACCGGCAACTCGTGATCTCGGTGATCGACAACACGAGCCGCAATTCGAGCCTGACGATCACTCAGGTGAGCTCGGGGCATACGCTGGCGACCGGCACGGTAGACCAGTCAGGCACGGGGACCATTCACTACTCGGACGGCGCCACCGCGGCGATCACGAGTTGGACGCTAGCGAACTGAGGCTCGGCGAGCGGCGGGCCCGGTCTGAGCGGGCCGCCCCCCGCAGCGCCACGGCATTCCGGCCACAACGCCGGCGTACACCTTGAACGCGACAGTCGCGCCGGGTTTTCGTGGGGCCTGCCGGGCGGGGCCAGCCTCTCACGGGAACTCCCTCCGGCTGCGACAGGAGAGGGTTCGTATTTAGACCTGTTTTTCCGTTGTTTTTTCATGGGGGGCTCATGTAGACTCGTACTTCGCCATGGCCGACGACACGGCCGCGGCGCGAAGACGAGGAATTTCGCTCGTTTTTCGCATAACCCTGTTGATGGCTGAAACTCCAACGGAGAATAGCGATGACCCTCAAATTTGCGACGAAGATGCTTGCGCTTGCGATGGTTGTGTTCGCGGTCACGGGGACCGCCGCCTGGGCCCAGTCCTACCTGATTTCGACCGTGGCGGGAGGCGGGGCGCCGCCCACGCCGGCGCCGGGCCTAAGCGTGGGTTTCCCGGCGCCGCAAGCTGTGGCGGAGGACGCTGCGGGGAACGTGTACTTCTGCGCGGGCAACTGGGTCTTCAAGGTCGACAGTCTGGGAATCCTGACGCTGGTGGCGGGCGGCGCCACGTCGGCCGGTTTGGGCGACGGAGGGCTGGCCGTCAACGCCCGATTGGGCAGTCCCGTAGGACTGGCCGTGGATGGCGCCGGGCAGATCTACATCTCCGACATGAACTACAATCGCGTTCGGAAAGTGGCCACGAATGGCATCATCACCACCGTGGCGGGCGACGGCGTTGGGGGCAACTCGGGCGACGGCGGCCCGGCCCTCAACGCCCGGTTTCTGACGCTGATGGGTCTGGCCGTGGATTCCGCCGGCAATCTGTATATCGCGGACCAGGGCGCCAACAAGATCCGCAAGGTGACTACGGATGGCAAGATCGCCACCATGGTGGGGACCGGCGACTCGGGCTTCTCAGGGGACGGAGGCCCGGCTGCGAGCGCTCAATTGAACGGCCCGCACGGCCTGGCGCTGGACGCCAAAGGCAACCTCTTCATTACGGACCAATGGAACAACCGGATTCGCGAGGTGACGCCGGATGGCAACATTGCGACGGTGGCCGGCAACGGAACGCCCGATTTCGCGGGCGATGGAGGCCAGGCTGTCAGCGCCGAGATCAGGAGTCCCTGGGCCGTTGCGCTGGACGCCGCCGGAGACCTCTTCATCGCAGACACTTACAACCAGCGGATTCGCAAGGTGACGCCGGACGGTACGATCACGACGGTGGCGGCCGGTCTCGCGTTTCCCTCCGGAGTGGCCTCGAATTCCACCGGCGATCTGGCTGTCGCAATCCTGAACGACAAGGCCATTAGCAGGGTTACGGCGGCCGGGGTCGTTACGACCGTGGCTGGCAATGGGTCCGCCGGCTATTCGGGCGACGGAGGCCCGGCAGTCGGAGCCGAGTTCGGATACCCGTTTGGCGTGGCGGTCGATCCCTCCGGCAACTTCTACATCGCGGACCCCAACAACCACCAGGTCCGCAAAGTGGGCGCCAACGGTGTCATCACCACGGTCGCGGGTACGGGTATCCAGGGCTTTTCGGGCGACGGTGGCCCGGCCGCCAGCGCCCAACTCAATAGCCCGGGCGGTGTGGCTACGGATTCCCAGGGCAACCTCTATATCGCCGACAGCAGCAACTTGCGCATTCGCAAGGTGACCCCGGGCGGCACGATCACGACCGTGGCGGGCAGCAGCGCCTATGGGTATTCGGGGGACGGTGGCCCGGCCACCGCGGCCGGGCTCAAGTATCCCCAAGGAGTGGCGGTGGATGCCGCGGGGCGTATCTACATTGCCGACACCTACGACCACGTGGTCCGCAGAGTTGGGCTGGCCGGCAACATCTCCACGTTGGCTGGCAACAACGTCGAGGGTTTTTCCGGGGATGGAGGTCCGGCTACCAGCGCCGAACTGGATACGCCCTGGGGCGTGGCGGTGGACGGTGGGGGGAATGTCCTCATCGCCGACCTCAGCAACAACAGGATTCGCAAGGTGACGGTGGCGGACGGGAGCATCGTGACCGTGGCGGGCAACGGCTCATATGGGGACGCCGGTGACGGAGGGCAGGCCACCCTGGCTTCAGTCGACTCTCCCGAGGGTGTAGCCGTGGATGCGGCCGGCAACATCCTCATTGCGGACGTCGGTTCCAGGATTCGCAGGGTGGCGTTGGACGGGACGATCACGACGGTGGCCGGCAATGGCAGCGGGGGCTACTCGGGCGACGGGGGTCCGGCTACCAGCGCCCAGATCGACGAGCCTGGCGGCATCGCCGTGAGCGCCGCGGGTGCGATCTACATCGCCGACACCGCCAATTCCGTGATCCGGCTGCTGACGCCCGCGGGAACCGGTGCTGTGCTGGGCGCCGCCAAGACCCACTCTGGGGTTCTGATGGCAGGCCAGTCCGCAACGTACTCGGTCGCCGTCGGGAACGCCGCCGGGGCCGGGCCGACCAGCGGTGTGGTGACGGTGACGGAGATCGTGCCAGCGGGACTGACGCTCGGGTCCATGTCGGGCACTGGCTGGAGTTGCTCGGGTTCGTCCTGCACGCGCAGCGACGCGCTGAGCGGTGGGTCCGGTTACCCCACCATCGCGGTGACGGTCAACGTGGCGGCCGGCGGGCCTTCGCAGGTTGAGAACGTCGTCACGGTGTCGGGCGGTGGCTCCCCCGTTTCCGGCGCCCGCGATTGGGCCAACATCCTGCTGCCGGGCGCGGCGCCGGTTTTGACGTCGCCCGCCAACGGAGCCGGCGGGGTCGTGCTCGCTCCTACGCTGACCTGGAACGCTGCGGCAGGCGCGGCTTCCTACGACGTCTACTTCGGGACGTCCGCCACGCCGCCTTTCGTAGGAAACACGACCGGAACCAGCTACGCTCCGGGCGTGGTGACATCGGGGGCGACCTACTACTGGCAAGTAGTGGCGCAGAGTCTTGCGAGTTCCGCCCCCTCGGCGACCTGGTCTTTCACGACCGGCGCCGCGGCGGTGGGCTTGCAGTTCATCCCCGTGACCCCCTGCCGCGTCGCCGATACACGGGGCGGCGGTCCCTTTGGCGGGCCGTCGATGACGGGCGATTCTTCGCGGTCTTTTGCGATCCCGCAAAGCGCCTGCGGCATCCCGGCCACGGCGCTGGCGTACTCCTTGAACGTCACTGTGGTGCCGCAGCGACGGCTGTCCTACCTGACCCTGTGGCCTACGGGCCAGAGCCAGGCCATGGTCTCGACCCTGAACTCCTGGGCCGGGGACGTGGTGGCCAATGCGGCCATCGTTCCGGCAGGCACGGGCGGAGCGGTGAGCGTCTACGTCACCGACCCCACGGATGTGATCCTGGACATTAACGGCTATTTCGATACCTCGACCAGCGGCGGCTCTTTCTCGTTCTATCCCGCCACGCCGTGCCGCGTGGTGGACACGCGGAGTCCCGCCGGGACTTTCGGCGGGCCCACGATGTTGGGCGCCACGGAGCGGGACTTCCCGATTCCGATGAGCCCCTGCGGAATCCCGGCGACGGCCGGCGGCTACTCGCTCAACGTCACGGTGGTTCCGCCTGGGTACCTGGGCTACTTGTCCACGTGGCCTACCGGTCAGGCGGCGCCCGTGGCTTCGACCTTGAACTCGTGGAAGGGCAAGGTGGTGGCGAACGCGGCGCTGGTGCCGGCGGGCGCCAACGAATCGATCTCGGTGTATGTGAGCAACCCGACGGACGTGATTCTGGACATCAACGGCTACTTCGGGCAGCCGGGGCATGCGGGATCTCTCGCCTTCTATCCGGTGGCGCCGTGCCGGATTGCGGACACGCGCAACCCCGCCGGACCGTTTGGGGGACCGGAACTGGGGGCGGGGAGCACGCGCTCCTTCCCGATTCCAGCCAGCACCTGCAACGTCCCGGCGACGGCGGCGGCGTATTCGCTGAACGTGACGGTGGTGCCGGACGGGCGGCTGTCGTATCTCTCGGCGTGGCCTTCGGGCTCGGCGCAGCCGGTGGTCTCGACGCTGAACTCGTGGGATGGGAGCGTGGTGGCGAACGCGGCCATCGTGCCTGCGGGGACCGGCGGCGCGATCAGCATCTTCGCACCGGAGCCCACGCAGGTAATCTTGGATATCAACGGGTATTTCGCGCCGTAAGAGCGTCCGGGGGCAGGCGGAAGCGGCTGCCCCCCTTATTCTGCACCCGTCTATCTCTTTCTGCCTTGCCCTGCGCATCCGGTTGATGTAGACTCGGATGCGGCTAAATCCAGATGGCCCTCGGGCTATGGAAAAGGCAGCCAGACATGATTCTCAGGTTCGCAATCAAGGTGCTCGCGACGGTTGTGTTCGCGGGCGCCGGGAGCTCCGCTTGGGCGCAGCAGTACCTCATCTCGACCCTGGCCGGGGGCGCGGCGCCGCACACGCCGGCCGCGGCCGTGCGATCGGGTTTCATCCACCCGAGGAAGGTTGCGACAGACGCCGCCGGGAACTTGTATTTCACTGCGGGCCGCTGGGTATTCAAGGTCGACACTACGGGGCTGATGACGCGGCTGGCGGGAAGCGCTACCCCAGGTCCGGATCCGGGCGACGGAGGACCCGCGATTGCGGCCCAGTTGAAAGCGCCTGGCGGGGTGGCCGCGGACTCCGCGGGCAACGTGTACTTCGCCGACCTCAACGATTTCAGGATTCGCAAGGTGACGCCGGATGGCACGATCACGACGGTGGCGGGTAACGGCACCTATGGCTCTTCCGGCGACGGAGGTCCGGCCACCAGCGCTCAACTGGCCGCGGTGCCCGACATCGCGGCGGACGCCGCCGGCAATCTCTACCTGGCGGACTACAACCGGATCCGCAAGGTGGGCTTGAACGGCGCCATCGCAACGGTGGCCGGGAACGGCGTCTATGGCTACTCGGGCGACGGCGGCCCGGCCACCGGCGCTCAACTCGGCCAGCCCGAGGGCGTGGCTGTGGATGCCGCAGGCAACCTCTACATCGCCGACTCGAATAACAGCCGGATTCGCAAGGTCGCGCTCAACGGCACGATCGCCACGGTGGCCGGGAACGGCACCCCCGGCGACTCAGGCGACGGAGGTCAGGCCAGGAGCGCCCAGATCGGTAGCCCGTACGGCGTGGCGATGGACTCGGCCGGCAACCTCTACTTTTCGGACTACGACAACCACCGCATCCGCAAAGTGGCCACCGATGGCACGATCACGGCGGCCGCCGGCAGCGGCGGCGCCGGCTACTCCGGCGACGGAGGCTTGGCCGCCAACGCCAAACTCAACTACCCGAACGGCGTGGCGGTGGACTCCGCCGGCGACCTCTTCATTGCGGACAACAACAACAACCGGATTCGACGGGCGACCGCCGGGTACATCAACACCGTGGCCGGCAACGGGACACCTGGCTATCCGGGCGACGGAGGTCCGGCCGGCGCCGCCCCCCTGGGTTTCCCCAGCGGCGTGGCGGTCGATGCGGCCGGCGATGTGTTTGTCGTGGATGCGTACGCCTTCCAGGTATTCAAGGTGGCCCCCAACGGGAGCATCACGGGAGTGGCGGGCAACGGCGCCAAAGGCTACTCGGGCGACAATGGTCCGGCCACCAGCGCCCAACTCAGCTTGCCTCAAAGCGTGGCGGTGGATACCGGCGGGAATTTCTATGTGTCGGACCAAAGCGCGTGCGTGATCCGCAAGGTCACCGGCCTGGGCACCATCTTCACGGTAGCCGGCACCGGCGCCTGTGGCTATTCGGGCGACGGGGGCCCCGCTGCCAGCGCCGGACTTTCCTCGCCTACGGGTGTAGCGGTGGACAGCCTCGGCAACCTCTACATCGCGGACGCGAGCAGAATACGGAAGGTGACGGGCACCACGATCGCAACGGTGGCCGGCACCGGAACCTCGGGCTATTCGGGCGACGGAGGGCCGGCCCTCAGCGCCCAGTTCGCCAGCCCTCAGGCCGTGGCGGTGGACGCGGCTGGAAATCTCTATATCGCGGACACGCTCAACGCCAGAATTCGCAAGGTGACGGGCGGCACGATCACAACCGTGGCCGGCACCGGCGCCGCGGGCTACTCGGGCGACGGGGGGCCGGCGACCGCCGCCAAAATGAACTCACCCCGGGGCGTGGCGGTGGATGCCGCCGGCAACATCTACATCGCCGACACCTACAACCGCCGGGTTCGCAAGGTGGGTCTCGACGGCAGCATCTCGACGCTGGCGGGCAACGGCGATGCCGCGTACTCGGGCGATGGAGGCCCGGCGGCCGGCGCCGGCATGGATCAGCCTGGTAACGTGGCCGCGGCCGCCGGCAACGTCTACATCGCCGACTCGTATAACGGCGCCGTTCGGGTACTGACTCCGGTTGCTTCGCATGCCCTGCTGAACGTCACCAAGACCCACTCTCGACGCCTGGCCGCGGGGCAGGCCGCGGCGTATTCCGTGCTGGTGACCAACGCCGCCGGGGCCGGGACCGCCAGCGGCTCCGTGACCGTGACGGACATGCTCCCCACCGACCTGGACCTTGGGTATATGTCGGGCACGGGCTGGAACTGCGTGAGTTTCGTCTGCACGCGGAGCGATGCGCTCAGCCCCGGCTCCAGCTATCCGCCCCTCACGGTGGCGACGACCGTGACCGTGATCGCGGCCGCGGGGGAGCAGGTGGTGAATTACGCCACCGTATCGGGCGGCAGTTCGACAGCCGCGACGGCCAGCGATTCGGACAACGTGATTCCTCCGCCCGGGGTCCCCGTTCCGGTGTCTCCGGCGTACGCCGCCAGCGGAGTCGTGCTCGCCCCGATGCTGGCCTGGAAGGCCGCGTCCGGCGCGGCTTCCTACCAGGTCTACTTCGGAACGTCTCCCACGCCGCCCATGGTGGGGACGACGACGGGCGCCACCTACGCTCCCGGCGCGTTGGCATCGGGCACGGTGTACTACTGGCAGGTGGTGGCCCAGAACGACGCCGGCTCGACTCCCTCCGCGATCGCGCTGTTCACGACCGGCTCGCCGGCTGTGGGTTTGCGGTTCATTCCCGTGACCCCCTGCCGGGTAGCCGACACGCGGGGCGAACCCGGTCTGTTTGGCGGTCCGTGGATTACGGGTGGCGACACTCGACCCATCCCGATTCCCCAGAGCGCCTGCGGCATTCCGAACACGGCGCTGGCGTACTCATTGAACGTGACGGTGGTGCCGCGGGGCCGGCTGTCCTACCTGACGCTGTGGCCCACCGGCCAGAGCCAGGCCCAGGTCTCGACCTTGAACTCGTGGGGCGGAGACGTGGTCGCCAATGCCGCCATCGTCCCGGCCGGGACCAACGGAGCGGTCAGCGTTTACGTCACCGACCCGACGGACGTGATCCTGGACATCAACGGCTATTTCGCCGCCTCGACGAGCGGCAGTGCATTCTCGTTCTATCCCGCCACGCCATGCCGGGTGGCGGACACTCGCGGCGCCGCCGGCCAGTTCGGCGGGCCTTCGATGTATGGCGGCCAGTCTCGGGACTTCCCGATTCCGCTGAGCGGATGCGGAATCCCGGCGGCCGCCGGGGGCTATTCGCTCAATGTCACGGTAGTTCCCGCCGGATACTTGGGCTACTTGACCGCGTGGCCGACGGGGCAAGCGCCGCCAGTGGCTTCGACCTTGAACTCGTGGAAGGGCAAGGTAGTGGCGAACGGCGCGCTGGTTCCGGGAGGCACCAACGAATCGATCTCGGTCTATGTGAGCGACCCGACGGACTTGATCCTGGACATCAACGGCTATTTCGGGCAGCCTGGGCACGCGGGGGCTCTGACGTTCTACCCGGTGGCGCCGTGCCGGGTGGCGGACACGCGCAATCCGGCCGGGCCGCTCGGCGGACCGGAAATATGGGGGGGACGGCACGCTCGTTCCCCGTTCCGGCCAGCGCCTGCAACATTCCCGCCACCGCGGCGGCCTATTCGCTGAACGTGACGGTGGTGCCGGACGCGCGGCTGTCGTTCCTTTCGGCGTGGCCGGCGGGGTCGCCGCAGCCGGTCGTCTCGACGCTGAACTCGTGGGACGGGAGCGTGGTAGCGAACGCGGCGATCGTGCCGGCTGGGGCCGGCGGCATCAGCATCTTCGTGACGGACTCCACCCACGTGATCCTGGATATCAACGGGTACTTCGCGCCGTAGCTGGGACGGCCAGGGGCAGGCGGAGGCGCCCGCCCCACAATGCGCAGTTTCTTGCCCGATTTGCCCCCTTTTCGGGGATAATGGGCCGAGAGACCGGCCAATGAGAACCACGTGGGAGAAGATCATTTCCGCCAACATGGACGCCCTCCAGGTTTCGGGAAGGGCGACCCCTCTATATAAGCCCAAACGCGGAGGCTACGTCTGGGTCGTGCTCGGGAACGGCGACTTGCCCACCCCGCCGCCCAACCTGGAGCGCCAGGACGTAGCCACCCGCGGCGGCCATGAGCTGGATCTGGACGCCTCGGACCCCGACTTCCTGGTGCTCCACAAGAGCGTCGGCCTGATGGACTACACGCATTGCATTCCCTGGGATGCCGTCGCCGATATCATCTTCGTGACCAAGGACGCCGGCTGGCCGCCGCCGCCGTGAGGCGTGCGCTTCGGCGCGCGCCACGCCGCCCGCAACCGTCCCGCGTTTCCTGCCCCTGATCCGGGAATTCTGCCCTTCGTCCGATTCCCCGCGTCCGCTCCGTCCGCCGGTCTTATCCTCGCATTGAAGGGAGTCCCAGATGGTCGCACTTGAGAACGTGAGCCGGCGGTTTCCGATGGACCACCAGTTCGTGAGCGCCCTCGACGGCGTCTCGTTCAGCCTGGATGCGGGCGAGTTCGTGGCCGCCGCCGGGCCCAGCGGCAGCGGCAAATCGACGCTGTTGAATCTGATCGGCTGCATCGACCAGCCCACCAGCGGCTCCATCCGCATCGACGGCGTCGAAACCCGCCAACTCAGCCCGGCCCAGCTTTCCGAACTGCGGCGCCGCAAGATCGGCTTCGTCTTCCAGACCTTCAACCTCATCCCGGTGTTCACGGCCTTCGAGAACGTCGAGTACCCGCTGCTGCTTCAGCGCGTCCCGGCCGGGGAGCGGCGCGCGCGCACGCGCGGAGGCGCTCGATAGCGTGGGCCTCGGCCCCCGCGCCGGCCATCGCCCGGACCTGCTCTCGGGCGGCGAACGCCAGCGGGTGGCCGTGGCCCGCGCCATCGTCCACCGCCCCGCGCTGGTGCTCGCCGACGAGCCCACCGCCAATCTCGATACCACCAACGCCACGCAACTGATCGACCTGATGCGGGCCCTGAACCGCCAACTGGGCGTGACCTTTCTGTTCTCGACCCACGACCCGCGGCTGCTGGACCGCGCGGACCGCGTGATCCGCCTGTGCGACGGCCGAATCGTGACCGACAGCACCAAGGAGACAAGCCATGAGGACCTTTCTTTCGCTCGCTTTTAGGAACATCTTCCGCAACCGGCGCCGGACGCTGATGATGCTGGTGGTGGTGGCCGGCGGCGTTTCGGCCCTGCTGCTGGCCGGCGGCTACTTCTCGTACATGTTCTGGGGCTTGCGGGAAACCACCATTCGCAACGGCCTGGGCCACCTCCAGATCTACAATCGCCGCTACTTCGACCACGACGAGACGCGTGTGCTCGAAAACGGACTCGCCGGCTACGAAAACGTCCAGAAGACCGCTCAGGCCACGCCGCACGTGCCCGGCGTCGCGCCGCGCATCGAGTTCTTCGGCATGGTTTCGAACGGCCAGAAGTCCGGCACTTACATGGGCACGGCCGTCGATCCGGCGGCGGAACGCAGGATGCGGCTTCGTTCCCGACGTCCTCACAGGCCGCTGGTTCAACCTCAAGCGGCGGCGACAACGAAGGCGTTGCTCGGGCGTCGGACTGGCGCGCTCGATGAACGTCAAGCCCGGCGACGGCCTGACCCTGCTGGCCGTCACCGCCGACGGCGCGCTGAACGGCATCGACATGGACGTGGTGGGAGTCGTCACCACGCGGCTTCAAGGAAATGGACGACCGCCTCCTCCAGATGACCCTGCCCGCGGCCCAGCGCCTGCTCCAGACCGACCGCGTCACCAAGCTGGTGGTGGGTCTCGACAACACCGACAACACCAAAGCCGTCCGCGCCGCTGCTCGCGTCGCGCCTGGCGGGCTCCGAGCCCAAAGTGATCCTCAAGGAATGGCAGGAGCACTCGCCGACGTACAAGCAGATCATGCTGATGTTCGGCGGGATTCTGGTCTTCATGGGCGTGATCATCTTCTTCATGGTGGTGATGTCCAGCGCGAACACGATGATGATGGCCATGTTCGAGCGCACCCGCGAGATCGGCACCATGCTGGCCATGGGCACGCCGCGCGTCCTGGGTGGTGGGGCTGTTCGTGCTCGAAGGCGCGCTGACCGGCGTGTTCGGAGCCGCGGCCGGCGTGCTGGCGGGCAACGGCCTGGCGGCGCTGCTCAACCGCGCCGGACATCCAGTTGCCGCCGCCGCCGGGCAACACCACCGGCCTTCCGCTGCGCATCTTCCACGTTCCCGAGTACATGATCGCCGCCGCCGATCCTGGTGGTGCTGACGCTGGCGGTGGCATCGATTCTGCCGGCCTGGCGCGCCTCGCGGCTGAAGGTGGTGGAGGCGCTGGCCCATGTCTGAAGAGCGTGGCGCACGCTTCAGCGTGCCGTGTCGGCACTGGTCCGACCGTCTTCAAGCGAAGGGAAAGCATGCTACGCACCGCGTTTCTGAGCCTTCTGGCGGCGTCCGCCGTGCCGCCGGCCCGATCCCGAGGCCCTGCTCAAGCAGTTCGACTCGCTGCGCAACGGCTGGGATTCCTACGTCGTCCGGGTGAAAATCCGCAACTACGAAGCCGGCAAGCAGGACGAGGAGCACCTCTTCGAGGTCTCCCAGAAGGGCGCCGAGAAGAGCTACGTGGAGTTCCTCAGCCCGCGCGAGAAGGGCCAGCACCTGCTGATGCTCGGCGACGACATGTGGATCTACCTGCCCGACACCAGCCGGCCGGTCCGCATCACGCCGCTCGAGCGGCTGACCGGCAACGCCTCGAACGGCGACGTGGCGCGCACCCACTACGCCACCGATTACGACGCCACGTTCCTGCGCACCGAGACGGTGAACGGCGCCAGTTGCCACGTGCTGGAGCTGACGGCGCAGGCGCAAGGGTTCCACCTACCGCCGGGTCCGCTATTGGCTGCGCGCCTCCGATGCCCGGCCGGTGAAGGCGGACTTCTTCGTGGCCTCGGGCAAACAAATGAAGTCGGCGACCTATCGACCGCTACCAGGAAGTCAACGGCCAGCTTCTGCTGCGCAGCATGACCATCTACGACCAGGTCCGCAAGGGCTCGCACTCGCGTCATCGAGTACCTGCAGTTCACGCACCGCGACCTTCCGGATCGCTGTTCCACCAGGGGCGGTCGGAGAGGTTCTGAAATGGCGCCGCTGAACTACTGGCTCCCGGGGCTCCTGGTGCTGGCTCAGGCGGCGGCCCAGGAGCTTCCCGGCGCCGCGCCCGAACCCGCGCCGGCGTCCCTGTCCGGCGATCGGAAGCGGCTGGCCGTGTCGCTCTACGAGGAGGGCTCTTTCGCCTCCGGGCTGCGGGTTCCGGGGCCCTGGATCGGGCAACCTCCTGCTCGTCGCAGCCATCCTTCTCCTGGCGCCACGCCGAGCGCTGGCGGCTGGCGGCGAGCCTGGCCGGCGTGGGAAGCACGCAGGGAGATACCCACGTCCAGTTGCGCGTTAGGGAAGCCTGGGGCGGGGTCACCGCCGGCGATTTCGATTTCAGCCTGGGGAAGAAGATCCTGCGCTGGGGCACCGGCTACGCCTTCACTCCCACCGGCGTGCTCGATCCGCCGCGCAACCCCGCCGACCCCACCGACCGCCTGAGCCTGAACGAGGGCCGCGAAATGGTGGAGGCTGACTGGGTCCACGGCCGTCACGCCCTCACCGCGGTGTGGGCCAGCGCCGGCGTGCTGGGCGAGCGCCACGCGGGAATGACCGACACCACCGCTCTCCGCTACAACACGCTGGTCGGCGGGATTCGACACCGCTCTGATCTTCGCCCACGATCCCGGCCGGCGCGACTTCTACGGCGCCAACTTCACCCGCGTGGTGGGCGAGGCCCTCGAGGTTCACGGTGAATTGGCGCATCGCGACTCGAACGCCGTACTCCTGCGGGGGCAAGTACATGCTGCGCTCCGGCGTGAACACCATCTGCGAGTGGTACTCGCCGCCCGCTCCACGGCTGGGCCACTACCTGTTTCTGAGCGTGGGCAAGTCGCGGCTGCGCGAGCTGCCGGGCTGGAAGCAATGGGACGCGTCCCTGGCGCTGGTGGCGAACACGACCGACCGCAGCCGCATCCTGATCCTCGACGTCACGCGGCGCGTGGCGGACCACTTCTCGCTGACCGCGCACGCCCAGGCGCCCAGCGGGAAGAGGTGGCGCTCCGAGTATGGTATGATCCCCTACTCCGCCCTGGTCTCGATCGGATTCCGGTTCCAGATATGAGCTACATCAACGGCAAACCCGGGGCCTTTCGCCGGTACCTGCTGCGCCTCTTCGTCATCGACCTCGGCGCCGCCGTTGTCGCGACGCTGGCGCTGGCGGGGATTTCATATCCGGTCAGCGCCAGCTACGTCCTCAACACGCTGCTCATTTCGCTGGTCTACTCGTTCACGATCGGGGGCATGGCCGGCCTGCTGCTGCCGCTCATCGCCGAGAAGTCGCAGCCTGTGCGGTTCGGGCAAGAAGATCGTCGTCATTGTGGTCAGCATCGTCATCCTGACGGTCTTTGGCTGCGCTCTCGCCAGCGTGATTCTGGTTCAAATGGGCCTGCAGTCGGCACCCGCCGTTTGGTCGAACTTCTGGGGAGTCGTTCGCTTCTGCATCGTCATTTCACTGCTGGTGGGCCTGGGCATGTACTTCTTCGAGTCCATGCGCTACCGGCTGGCCGAAGCGACGATCGAGCTGCGCACGCGGCAACTCGACCAGGAGCGCGCGCAGAAGCTGGCCACCGAGGCCCGGCTGTCGTCGCTCGAATCGCGCATCCATCCGCACTTCCTGTTCAACACGCTGAACTCGATCTCCGCGCTGATCCACGACGAGCCGCAGCGGGCCGAGGAAATCGTCGGG
Organism: Bryobacterales bacterium; assembly: GCA_963710565.1. GTDB lineage: Bacteria > Acidobacteriota > Terriglobia > Bryobacterales > Bryobacteraceae > DASWZN01. The sequence continues at coordinate 382,843 of CAVQAN010000009.1, forward strand.
CGGCTGGCGGCGCTGCTGCGCTTCTCTCTCGATACGAACCAATGCAGCCTGGTCCCGCTCGATCAGGAAATCAAGATCGTGCGCGACTACCTCGAGATCGAGCGGGCGCGCTTCGGAGAGCGCCTGCGGTACTCGATCGAGGTGGCGCCGGAGGTGCGGCAGTGCAGCCTGCCGCCGCTGGCGGTGGAATCGCTGGTGGAGAACAGCGTGAAGCACGCGATCGCGCCGCGGCGGGAGGGCGGCGAGGTCTCGGTCAGCGCGCGGGCGGTCGACGGCGGGATCGAGATCGAGGTGGCGGACAGCGGGCCCGGCTTCGCGCTGGAGACCATCCCCCGCGGGCACGGGATCGACAATCTCCTGGCCCGTCTCGAAGTGCTCTACGACGGCCGGGCGCGGCTCGACGTGGGAGTGGTCGGAGGGCCGCGCATCGGTCCGCCTGCTGCTGCCGGAGCGCGCATGAAACTGCGCGCGTATCTCGCCGACGACGAGCCGCTGGCGCTGAAACGCCTGGCCCGCCTGCTGGAAGAGACCCGCCGTTTTGAGATCGTCGCCAGCGCCACCGATCCCGAGGCGGCGGTCGAGTTCCTCTCCCGCAAGCCCGTGGACGTGCTGTTCCTCGATATCGAGATGCCGGGGATGAACGGTTTCGAGCTGCTGGCGCGCCTGCCGCAACAGCCCGCCGTCATCTTCGCCACCGCCTTCGATGCGTACGCGCTGCGGGCCTTCGAGGTCAACGCCATCGACTACCTGCTCAAGCCCGTCGAGCCCGAGCAACTCGACCGTGCGATCCGCAAGCTGGAGCGGCTGGGCGGCGCGCTGCCCGAGTGGATGCGCCAACCCGATTTTCGCGCGGTGCTCGAGCGCATCGCCGCCACGCTCAAGCCGGCCGAGCCGCCCATGGATCGAATCGCCTCTCGCGTGGGCGAGCGCGTGCAATTCATCGATCTGGCGCGCATCACGCATTTCTTCGCCCAGGACAAGCTCACCTTCGCCGCCTGCGGCACGAAGAATTACTGCGTCGATTACACCATCGCGCAGCTCGAGCAGAAGCTCGCGCGGCGGAACTTCCTGCGCATCCACCGCTCGACGCTGGTGAACCTGGACTGGGTCCTGGAAGTGAACTCCTGGTTCGCCGGCGGCGTCCTGCTGCGCTTGAAGGACGAGAAACACACGGAGCTGCCGGTAGCCCGCGATCGCGTGCGCGCGCTCAAGGAGCGGTTGGGATTCTGAGCCTCAGCCCGCCGCCAGCTCCCGCGCGATCGCTTCGGCGATCTTCTGCCCGTGAAAGCGGCCGTTCTCGATGAAGATCTCGTTGGTGTGCATGCCGGCCACGATCACGCCCGCCAGATGGATCCCTTTGCGGTGGCTCTCCAGCGTCTCGGGGTTGGTGTAGGGACGCTGGGTTTCGGGATCGAACACGATGCCGTGCGCCGCCAGAAACTCGGTGTCGGGGCGATAGCCGGTCATCGCGAAGACGAAGTCGTTGCGGAGCCGCACCTCGGCTTCGGGCGTGGCGACGGCGATGGAATCGGGCTGGATCTCGATCAGGCGGGAACGGAAGTGGGCCTTGATCTCCCCGCTCTTGATGCGGTTCTCGAGGTTGGGCTTGATCCAGTACTTCACGTGGTCCGAGATGCCCTCGCCGCGGAGGATCATCGTCACCCTCGCTCCGGTCCAATGCAGCTCCAGCGCCGCGATGGCCGCCGAGTTCTTGCCGCCAACGACCGCCACGTCCTGGTTGTAGTACGGGTGCGGTTCCTTGTAGTAGTGGATGACCTTCGGCAGTCCGTCTCCGGGCACGCCCAGACGGTTCGGCAGGTCGTAGTAGCCGCTGGCCAGGATCGCCTTCCTGGCGCCGTACTGCCGCGGGCAACCCAGCCGGTCCGTGGTGTGGACGACGAAAGCGCCGTCTTCGCCCTCGATGCGCTCCACGCGCTCGTACTGGCGGACGTCGAGTTGAAAGTGCTCGGCCACGCGGCGGTAGTATTTGAGCGCCTCGGTGCGCGTCGGCTTCTCGCCCAGCGAGGTCATCGGAATGCCGCCGATCTCGAGCAGTTCCGGTGTGGTGAAGAACGTCATGTGCGTCGGATAGTGGTAGATGGAATTCAGCAGGCAGCCCTTTTCGAAGATCGCGGCCCCAAGACCGCGCCGCTTGAGTTCGATCGCACAGGCCAGTCCCGTTGGCCCCGCTCCTACCACCGCCGCGTCGAATCGTTCCACGCCCTGCACCTCCCACCCAGTTTGCCGGCCCGCGCCCGGCAGTCCGCGGGGATCGCCCTTGCGCCGCCGCTGCGTCAATGGGAAATGGGGCCGCAGGCGATGCGGGCGCCCGCGTTGCCGGCGGGGTCCGTCTTGTAGTCGTCCGGGCCGGCGTGGATGACCAGGGCGCCGCCGGCAAGCGTCAGGCCGGGAACGAAGAACGAGGCGTGAAGCGTGCCGTCGGTCTGGACGGTGATGTTGTCCAGATCGCCGGCGTGCTTGCCTTCGGGATTGTCCTTGCCGTGGTGTTTGTGGCCGGGATTGAAGTGCCCGCCGGCGGACTTGAAGTCGGGCGGATCGCACCGGTCCGCTTCGTGGATGTGGATGGCGTGCTCGCCGGGCGGAAGGCCGTGGAGCTTGAGCGCGACCTTCACTCCGTCTTTGGCCGGCGTCAACGTTGCGGAGCCCACGTCCCGTCCTTGCGCGTCCTTTAGCTCGGCCGTCACCCGCTGCCCGGCCTCTGCGCCCCCCGCCAGCAGCAGGAGCGAGGCCGCTAGTGCCAGATTCCTCATGAGAGTCTCCTGACAACCAGTGTAACCACTCCTCTTCCGGCCGATGAGGGAACTGAGCCGCATCTTGCGGTTCAGGAGGAGAGGGGAACATGCGCGGTTGGCGAGCCAAGGTCGTAGTGTGTCTGGCCGTGGTGCTGCTGGCGGGGAACTTCACGCCCTGCCAGGCGGTGGAGGCGCAGCACAAAACCTCGCGGCGCCTGTGGTGGGTGTTGGTGGCGGTTGTGGTTGCGGCGAGCCTGCTGGACGTCGCGTCCTCGCGGGGTGGAGTGGAGACCAATCCGCTGCTGCGGACCAGCACCGGCGCGTTCAATACGAAGCGTGCCCTGCTCCTGAAGTCGGTTGCGACGGGAGGGATGCTGGCGACCGAGGCCTGGGTGATGCGGCGCTCCCCGTCGTCGGAAAAGAGCGCGGCAGTGGTGAACTTCGTCACCGCGGGGGCGGTTGCCGGGCTGGCGGCGCGCAACTGGAAGGTCGCGACGGCGCCCGCGCAGTGAGGCCGGCGAGCGCGCCGCGGGCCATCCCTTGCGGCGGAGTGCCGGCATCGGCGACCCCGCGCCGCCTGCGGACGGATGCCGTAGTCTGCGCCGTTTACCGCGGCGTGATCAGGCCGCCCAGTTTGTCCTGCTCGACCGCGGGGCCGCGCGGGAACCGGGTCGCGTACGCTTCCAGGTACTTCAGCCCGGAGCCGGTGTTTACCACGACAATCCGCTCCGCGCCTTTGAGGAGACCGGCCTCCAGGAGCTTGGGCAGGGCGGCGACGGCGGCTGCGCCTTCGGGCGCGGCCAGAATGCCCTCCAGCGCCGCCAGCTCCAATGCCGCCCCCATGATGTCGCGGTCGGTCACGGCAACCGCCGCGCCACCGCTCTCCCTGAGGATTTTGAGGACCTGCGCATCGCCCAGGGGCTCCGGCACGCGAAGGCCGGCGGCCACGGTCCGGGCGCTCCCCGTTGGGCCGGCGCGCGCGGCGCCGCTCTCGAACGCGCGCACGATCGGCCGGCAGCCCTCGGCTTGCACCGCGATCATGCGGGGGCGCGCCCCGACGGTCCAGGCGAGCTGTTCCATCTCCTCGAAGGCTTTCCAGGCGCCGATCAGGCCAGCGCCCTCCCCGACCGGATAGACGACCGCATCCGGCAGGGTCCACGACATCTGCTCCGCCATCTCGTAGCCGACGGTCTTGCTGCCCTCGATGCCATACGGCTCGTGGAGCGCGCTCAGGTCGAACGAGCCCTCGGCCGGCGTGATCCGCGCGCGATGGGCGCGGCACTCGATGTAGTTGGCACGGGGCGCCTCGGGCGGCATGAGCGCCTGCGCCTCCAGGCCCGCCGCGGCCGCGTAGGCCGCCAGCGCGCCGGCTCCATTCCCCGTCGAGCGAATGGTCAGGCTGGGGATTCCGAGTTCGACCGCCATGGAGACGGCGCATGAAATGCCACGGGCCTTGATACTCGCCGTCGGATTCAGGCCCTCGTCCTTGATCCAGAGGTTGCTCGCGCCGAGGCGCTCTCCCAGCCGGCGGACGTGAATGAGAGGCGTCATGCCCTCGCCCAGCGAGACGATGGAGGGAGGCCTGCGCACGGGAAGCACGGGCGCGTAGCGCCACATGGTCGCGGGCGCGTTCTTGATCCAGTCCCGGCTCCATCCCGTACGGGCCATTTCCAGGTCGTAGCGCGCCAGCAGCGGCCCGCCGCAGCCGCACAGGTTCCGCGGCACGGCCGGATCGTACTTCGTCCCGCACCGGCTGCACTCCAGGTGTGTGAGCGTCGTCATGCTGCGAACGGAACTATCATCGCACGGCGCGCCGGGGAGCGCCTGCACTCTTCCCCTCTCCCGTTCGTCGAACCTTCCGTGGGAGAATTGTCCCGATGATGTCGAGACTCGCCGCCACACTGCTCCTGGCCGCTAACGCCTTCGCGGGCGAGTACGCGATTCTGGCCGGCGGTTCCTCGATGAGGGTGGACCGGCACGAGCAAAACGGCGAGCGCGTGCGCGTCTTTCTGAACGGGGGCAGCATCGATTTCCCCGCCGCCGCCGTCGTTGGCTTCGAGCAGGAGTACGTCGCGCCCCCCGAGCCCACGCCGCAGGCGGCCGCGTCGCCCGCGCCCCGGGAACTCGTCAGCCAGGCTGCCGGGCGCTGGCGCCTGCCCCCCGGCTTTCTGCACGCCGTGGTGATGGCGGAGTCCGGTTATCGGGCCGATGCGGTTTCGCCCAAGGGCGCCATTGGCCTTATGCAGTTGATGCCCGGGACGGCGCGCCGGCTGGGCGCCGACCCGCACGACCCTCGGCAGAATGTCGACGCCGGGGCTCGCTATTTGACCGAACTTCTGCGCAAATACCTGAACGACCCGTATCAGGTCCGCAAAGCAGTGGCCGCCTACAATGCCGGGCCGGCGGCCGTCGACCGCTACAACGGAGTTCCTCCCTATCCCGAGACCGAGGCCTACGTCGAGCGCGTCATCCGGCAGTGGCTGAAGAAGTAGAGCCGCCGCTGGGTTACAATGGAGTAAGAGCGTCAACCCCTATGAGTACCCGCGTTAGAACCACGACCATCGCACTGTCTACGCTGCTGGTTGCCCTTCTGCTGATGGGCGCAGTCCTGGCCAGAAATACGTCCGACCAGGGCGCCTACCGGCAATTGGGCGTCTATTCGGACGTCCTTCAGCGGATCAAGAGCGACTATGTCGAGGAGCCCGACCTGAAGAGCGTAACCCTGGGCGCGATCAACGGGCTGCTCGAATCGATAGACCCGTTCGCCAGCTATCTGAACGCGGAGCAGTACAAGGAGTATCTCAAGAACAAGGACACTTTCAAGGGCGGCGTGGGGCTGATTCTCTCCAAGCGCTTTGGCTACGTGGGAGTCGTGGACGCCATCCCCGGGTCGCCCGCAGCCAGGGCCGCCCTCACCACCGGCGATATGATCGAGAGCATCCGCGGGATTGCGACCCGCGATATGCCGCTGGCCTACGCCAACATGTTGCTCCAGGGCAAGCCCGGCAGCACGGTGGAGATTTCCGTGATGGCCGTCCGGCACCCCGAGCCGAAGAAGATCACGCTAACCCGGGCCGCCATTGAGTACCTGCCAGTCGCGGCGAAGATGATGCCGGACAAAGTCGGCTACATGCAGGTGCAGGCCATGATCCCGGGGACCTCCGCTCAGATCGCCGGGGCCGTGAAGGATCTCGAGAAGCAGGGCGCCGTGAAGCTGATCCTGGATTTCCGTTACTGCGGCACGGGCACGCCGGAAGAGGGGATCGCAATCGCGAACCTGTTTCAACAGAAGGGGTTGATGACCTACGCCGAGGGGCAGCACTATCCCCGCAAGGACTTTGAGGCCGATCCGGCCAAGGCCGTTACAAAGCTGCCGCTGGTAGTTCTCACGAATCGGGGCACGGCTGCGGGAGCCGAAGTGGCGGCTGCGGCGCTGCTCGATTCCAAGCGCGCCGAGCAGGTGGTCGGCGAGCGCACCTACGGCGACGCGTCGGTGCGCCAGGCCATCGCTATGGACGACGGGGGCGCCATCATCCTCTCGGTAGCCAAGTATTATTCTCCCAGCGGCAAAGCGATCCAGGATGTGGGGGTAGCGCCGACGGTCCAGGTCATGGAGGCCGAACCGGCGGCGGCCGGGGCCGATGTCGATGAAGAAGAAGAGGGTCCGTCAGAAGAGGTCCCGGCACTGAAGCCTGGCGACGATCCGATCCTCCAGAAGGCGCTCGAGATCGCAGTGAAGGGAGCGTCGGCGGACGCAGCCCAGCAGCCGGGGGTTCCGGCAGGGCACCAGGCGCCACCCCAGAACCGTATTCCGCCGAACGTCATGCAGCCGGATACGCCCAGCCACGTGCCTGCCCCCCCCCAGCACTAGCTCCGACCGATTCGCGGGGATTTGCGATGGACAGACACTCAAATGCCACTGAGTGAGTTGCGCTCAACTTTTCCGTGGTATACTGTAACCGGCGAGGGTCCGAAGGGTTTCATGCCTCTTTACGAATACAAATGCCTTGCTTGCGGCGAGACCTTCGAGGTTCTGCAGCGATTCTCCGATCCGCCGCTTACCCAACACCAGGCGTGTGGCGGCGCGGTCGAACGGCTCATTTCACCATCCGCCTTCCATTTCAAGGGTACCGGCTTTTACATCACCGATTACGCCAAGGGCCATGACCGCAAGGCCCGGAACGGCGGCGACTCTAAGAGCGAGTCTCCCGCGAAGCCGGCGGAGAGCCCCACGCCCAAGCCGCCCGAATCCAAACCCGCCGCGGGCGCAGACTCGGCTGCGAAAGCCTGAATCTCCTCGTTCTTCCGCGTTGCGGCCGTTTTCGCTTGGCACTCGCCTGCGTGTTTGGTTAAGATAGAGACATCTAGGGTGCCGTCTCTGAAATCTCGGATCGCCACTCGCTGAGACTTATATCTGCGTGGCACTGCGGCACGCTAGACAGGGGAGCAATATCACACATGAAAAAGAGATTTCTGATTCAGGCTGTCCTAAGTTCCGCCCTTCTGTTCTGCTGCGCATTCCCAATGACGGCGCAACAAGCCAATGGCTACCTCAAGGCTAAGGTGGACCCGGGCCGCGCGGGTGTCTTCATCGACGGCAAGTACGTGGGCCCAGCGGCCAATTTCCGCGTGGCCCGCAAGTACAGCGTTCCAGTCGGCGAACACGAAGTCAAACTGCTCGATCCCCGCTGCGAGGAGTTCACAACCAAGATCCAGATCGCCGCGGGCAAGACCACGGTCATCGCGGAGACGCTGAAGGCTCTTCCCCCGGCCAAGCCCCCGTTCGGACGGCTGCGGGTGGAGACCCGGACAAATACACCGCCGTCTATGTGAATGGACGGTTTATGGGCCATGCCGACGAGTTCAACAACTTCGCTCAGGGCCTCCTGCTGAATCCCGGCGAGTACACCGTCAAGATCGTTCCGCTCAGCGGCGCTGAGCACGAAGAGAAGATCAAGATCGAGGCGGACAAGGTCGTCCTGATCAATCTCAAATCAAAGTCTTGACGGGGGTCGCCCCCCCACGAGGTGTCGCTGTGCCGAAGCAAAGGCGGTTGTGTGTGCTCGTTCTGACGTCCCTGCTGCCCCTGTCGCTTCTGGCGGACCAGGTTACGCTGAAGAACGGCGACCGGGTTACGGGGCAGATCGTCAAGAAGGACGGCGACAAGCTGACCGTGAAGACCGAGCTCATGGGAGAGGTCAGCATCCCCTGGTCAGCCGTCACGTCCGTCGTTTCGAGCGCGCCGCTGGTCGTCGTCCTACCGGGCGGCAAATCGGTCAACGGCGCCTTGAGCACCAGCGAGGGCGCGCTCCAGGTGGCCACCCCGTCCGGCGCCGAAACGGCGCCGCTGGCGGAGGTTTCCGCCGTCCGCAATGCGGACGAGCAGAAGCAGTGGGAGCGGATGCAGCATCCCGGCCTACTCGATCTCTGGGCCGGCTACGTGGATCTCGGGCTGTCGCTGGTTCGCGGGAACGCCGAAACCACCACCTTCGCCACCAGTTTCAACGCCGCGCGCGTCACACGGACCGACAAGACTACCCTCCAGTTCAACGAGATCTACTCGACCGCGCTGATTTCCGGGACCTCCGCCAGCACCGCGCAAGCCGTTCGCGGCGGTGTGGACTACAACCGGAATCTCAAGCCGCGGCTGTTCATCGACGTATTCAACCAATACGAATACGACAAGTTCCAGGACCTGGATCTGCGCGTCGTCGCCGGTGGCGGTTTTGGCTTCAAGGCCGTCAAGAGCGATCGCTCGACCCTCGATCTGGCAGGCGGCCTGGACTACGAGCGGGCGCAATTCAGCACGCCGCTCACGACGGAACTCGGCTCGAGGGCTACTTCGGCGACGACTGGAGCTACAAACTGTCTGGAAGATCGGCTCGCTCACCCAGTCCTTCCGCATCTTCCCGAATCTCACCTCGGGCGGCGACTACCGGATGAACTTCGACCTCGGCGCGGCGACGCGGCTGAAGAAATGGCTTTCCTGGCAGGTGACCGTCAGCGACCGCTTTCTCGAGCGATCCGGCCGCGGGCCGCAAGAAGAACGACATTCTGCTCACGACCGGGTTCCGGGTCAGCTTCGCGCGCTAGGCCGGCGGCGACGGTCCTTCAGCAGGCAACAGCAGGATCAATGCCGTGATGTCGTCGTGCTGGCGGGCGGCGCCGACGAAGGCGTCCACTGCCGACATAATCTCTTTTAGCGCCGCGGCCGCGCTGGCCTGCGCCGGCCTCTGGAACAGCTTCAGCAGCCGCTCTTCGCCGTACTCTTCGCCCTGCCCGTTCTCGGCTTCGGTGACGCCGTCGGTAAGGATGGCCAGCAGGTCACCCCGCTCCAGCTTGGTCTGTCCGGATTCGAAGGAGGCATTCGCCCTGATGCCGAGCGGCAACCCTCCGTCCTCGAGGCGTTCGATGCGGCCGGTGGCGCGCAGGAGCACGGGCGGAACGTGGCCGGCGTTGACGTAGGCGAGATCCAGCGTGGCCAGATCCAGCTCGGCGAGAAAGGCGGTGGTGAAACGCGCTCCCGCCAGGCTGTGCGCGGAGGCATATCGGTTCAATCCCGCCACCAGCTCCAGCAGGGTAGCCCGCTCCGCCGCCAGGGTGCGCAGGCTGGCCTGGATGGTTGCCATCAGGAGGGCCGCCGGAACGCTCTTGCCCGCCACGTCCGCCACGGCCAGCAGCAACCGGTCGCCCGGCCGCAGGAAGGCATCGTAGTAGTCGCCCGAAACGGTATTCGCCGGCCGGGTCGCGAAGGCGATGTCGATCCCGTCGATCTGCGGAGGGGCGGAGGGCACCAGCCAGCGCTGGATGTCGCGGGCGATCTCGAGGTCGCGCTTCATGGTGACGCGGTCGGCCAGCTCCAGCGCCAGCAGGATGAGCACCCCGACCAGGACCAGCACCAGCACCGCGACCGAGCCGGCGGCCACAGCCCCCACCGTCGGCAGCACCAGGACCGTCAGCAGGAACAACCGCCGGGGCGGCGACAGCTTCATCAACATGGCCCAGAACAGCGCCCGCCCGACGCCGGCCGAACGCTGCAGGCCCTGCCGGCCCTCGAACTTGGACCAGTCCAGCTCGGCGGCATACAGCTCGTAGCTGGCGCGGGCCCCGCTCGCGAACTGGGCCCACAACTCCTGGACAGCCAAGCCCTCCGTGACACGCTCCCAAAACGACCCGATCCGGCCCGCGGAGTGGCCGATCCGGTCCCCAACTTTGGCAGCGGCCTCACCCAAACGCGAGCCGGATTGCATTTCCCAAGCATTATAGCGGAACCCCTCGCGGCCCAAGAGCGCCCGCCGGTCGCAGCCCCTGTAAGTGAGTGCCGCCTACCGCCCTAAGGTTCTGGACCTAGCCGCCGATCTCTTGTGTGGGAAGGCGGGCGAAGGACAGGCGCATGGGTTCAGCTCGAAAGGCTGGATTGGTGGCGGCGACCGTGGTCGACTGGCGCGCCAGGCGGATCGAGGATCCGCTGAGCCGCTTGCGCTACCTCCGGGTTGCCACGGTCGGCCTAAAGCCGTCCGCCGCACTGCGTCGCGGGCGGTGGCGCTACCCGGCCCTGGCGGTCCTCTTGCTCGTTGCGGCGTCCTACGCCGTCTCCCGCGCGACGGCATCGCGCGGCGCACCGGCTTCCATCAAGCGTCCCGCGCAACTGGCGGCACAGGGCCTGCAATCGTCCGAACGGTTTCCGGACATTTGGCTGGTGGAGCAGAACGCCGAGCGCGAGGAATACAGCAACGGTCTCCAGATCGACTGCCGGCTGGCGGTCCCCAACCGGCCGAGGAGCTACGCGGTTTTCGACGCCACGCGCCCCGACCGCGGCCCGGTCGGCTGGCACAAGGATCCGGCGGGCATCGTCTTCCACACCACCGAGAGCCTGCAAGTCCCCTTCGAGCCGCTCCAGAATCGGGCGCTGCAGCACATCACCGGAGGCCTTATCGAGTACGTCCGCGACAAGCGGGCGTACCACTTCCTGGTAGACCGTTTCGGGCGCGTTCATAGCATCGTGCGGGAAAGCGACGCGGCCAACCATGCGGGCCACTCCGTTTGGGCCGACGACAAGTGGCTGTACCTCGATCTGAACGACAGCTTCTTGGGCGTCTCTTTCGAGGCTCAGACGCACCACGGCGAAGGGAACACACCCATCACGCCGGCTCAGGCGCGCTCCGGGGCGCTGCTGGTGGAGATGTTGCGCGCGCGCTACGGCCTGCCGGCCCACAATTGCGTGACGCACGCACAGGTTTCCGTGAATCCGGACAACATGCAGATCGGATATCACACCGACTGGGCGGCCAACTTCCCTTTCTCGGAGGTAGGCCTGCCCGACAACTACGCCCGCCCTCTGCCGGGTCTCTACCTTTGTGGGTTCGTTTACGACAGGAGCTACGTTGCGTCGACCGGCCCGCGCATCCTGGCGGCGATCGAGTCCTCGGAGGAAAGGCTGAAAGAAGCGGCGGCGCGGCGGCACCTCGAGACCGTCCGATACCGCGAGTATCTGCAGCGGGAGTACCACAAGAACATCCGGGCGCTCAAGAAAGAGACGCCCCAAGGAGATGCGTGATGACTGACACGACCAAGAGCAACCTGGCCATCGGACTGGACGTAGGGACCAGCCGCATCGTGGCGGCCAGGAAGACCGAGCAGGGCTTCCAGTACGGCAGCCAGCTCAACGCGTTTCTCACCGTTCCGTGTTCCAGGGTCACCGAGAACGCGCTCAAGAAAGAGGGCGTTCCCCACACGGTCGAGGATTCTGCGATCTGGATTCACGGCAGCGAGTCGCAGCGCTTCGCCGACCTGCTGAACTCGGAGATCCGCCGGCCCATGCGGGGCGGCTTCCTGAACTCCGGCGAACCGGACAGCATCAAGGTGATCTCGGAGATCACACGGCTGGTTACCGGGGGCCGAGGGCGGGCCGGCGAGAACGTGTGCTTCACGGTGGCCGCGCCGCCACTAGGCGCCGAACCGAGCCTGACCTGGCACGAGGCCACGATGAAGCAGGTGCTGGCCGACATGGGATTCCAGTCGCGCGCCATCAACGAGGGTCTGGCCGTGGTCTACAGCGAACTCGTAGACTGCAACTTCACCGGTATCGGCATCAGTTGCGGCGGCGGGCTGTGCAACGTCTGCTTCGCCTACCTCTCTGTGCCGATGCTCAGCTTCTCGGTTCCTAAAGCCGGCGATTTCATCGACGCCAGCGCCGCAGCTATGTCCGGCGAGCGCGCCAACCGCATCCGGATCCTCAAGGAGCAGGCCTTCAACATCAACGGCCGGCAGCCGAACCAGCTCCTGCAAGTGATCGACGTCTATTACGACGACATGATCCGCACGCTGGTCGCGGCGCTGAACGAGGGCTTCCAAAACGCCAGGAACCTGCCCCAGCTTCCGCGCGCCATTCCCCTGGTGCTGAGCGGTGGAACTGCGGCGCCGAAGGGGTTCCGGGAGCGCTTCGAGCAGATCCTAAAAGAATCGCATTTCCCGATCTCCATCTCGGAGGTCCGCCTGGCCGCCGATCCTCTGACCGCGACCGCCAAGGGCGCGCTCATGGCCGCGCTTTCGGAGATGTAGGGTCTGGGGGCAGGCGTCCACGGCTGACCCGCCCCTGAGCCTCAGCGAGTCAGCCCCAGCGCTTCGTTCAGCGCCCCCTGCCGGTAGCCTTCGAGGTCGAGCGTGACGTAGTGGAAGCCGAGCGGCTTGAAGATGGCCACGAACTCGGCCGCCTTGGCGGGAGTGAGGGCGCGGGGCAGCTCGTCGGGCGCGATTTCGATGCGCACCAGCTCGCCGTGGAACCGCATCCGGAACTGGCGGAACCCGAGCGCCCGCAGCGCCTCTTCGCCCTGCTCGACGGTCTTGACGGTCTCCTCCGTCGCCGGCGTGCCATAGGGGATGCGTGAACTGAGGCAGGCGGAAGCCGGGCGGTCCCAGGTCGGCAGGCCGGCCAGCCGCGAGAGCTCGCGGATCTCCGCTTTTCGCAGCCCGGCGTCTACGAGCGGCGCTTCCACCTGGTGCTGCTTCGCCGCGCTCTGTCCCGGACGGTAGTCGCCCAGGTCGTCCACGTTGACGCCATAGACGATGTGCGCGATGGCCCGCTCGCGGCCGAGCGCCTCCAGGCGCTCGAACAGCTCGTCCTTGCAGTGGAAGCAGCGGTCGGGCGCGTTGCGGACGTAGTCCGGGTTCTCGAACTCCCGGGTGGCGATGTACTCGTGCCGGAATCCGAACTGGCGCGCCAGCGCCTCGGCGTCGCGCTTGTGCGAGGCCGGGATGGAGGCCGAATCCGCCGTCACGATTAGCGCGTTGTCGCTTCCCAGCGCGCGGTTGGCGGCCCAGGCCAGGTAGGCGGAATCCGTGCCGCCGGAGTAGGCCACGATCACCCGCCCCAGTTCGCGCAAACGCGCGAAGAGCCGCTCCTGTTTCTCTGCGAGCACCGTGGCGTCGAGCGATTCGCCAAGCGAGACGAGCCCAGCCATGCTCTTATTGTAGCGGTAGATCTTCCTGCCCCGAAGAGCCGTTCCCGTTCTCTTCCGTAATTACCGAAGCCGCCGCCACGCGGTCGCCCTCTTCCATGCGCACCAGCCGGACGCCCTGCGTGGACCGGCCGGCCTGACGGATCTCGCTCGACTCGATGCGAATGATCTTGCCCTGCTGCGTCACGATGATGAGGTCGGAGTCTTCCGCGACCTCCATGATCGCCACCACCTTCCCGATGCGCGGCGTCACCTTCATGTTGATGACGCCTTTGCCGCCGCGAGCCGTCAGCCGGTACTGGGTGAGCCCGGTCCGTTTTCCGTACCCGTTCTCGGAGATCGAAAGGATGAGGCCTTCCTCTTCCACGATCTCCATCCCGACCAGGTAGTCTCCCTCGGTCAGGTCCATGGCGCGCACGCCGCGGGCATCCCGGCCCATCGGCCGCACCTTGGTCTCGGAAAAGCGGATCGCCTTGCCCTCGTGCGAAGCCAGGAAGAAGTAGTGCTGGCCGCTGCTGACGCCCGCATCGATCAGCTCGTCGCTGGCGTCAAGATCGATGGCGATGATGCCCCGCGCGAGCGGGTTGTCGAACCGGGTCAGCTCGCACTTCTTGATCACGCCGTCCCGGGTGACCATCACCACGTACTTCTCGGGCACGAACTCTTTGACCGGGAGGAAGGCCCGGATCTCCTCATCGGGTTGGAGATTGATCAGGTTCGAGATGTGCTTGCCCTTGCCTGCGGTGCCGGCGTCGGGAATCTCGTAGATCTTGAGCCAGTAGACGCGCCCCTTGTTGGTGAAGATGAGGAGGTAGGCGTGCGTGGACGCAATGATGAGGTGCTCCAGGAAGTCTTCCGTGCGCGTGCCCATGCCGATGCGGCCCTTGCCCCCGCGCGACTGCCGCCGGTAGGTGTCCACCGCCGTGCGCTTCAGATAGCCGCCGTGCGTGACCGTTACGGCCACGTCCTCGACCGCTACCAGGTCTTCGAGCTGGATTTCGCCGGTGTCCTCGAGGAACTGAGTCCGCCTGGGATCGCCGTACTCCTTCTGGACTTCCTTCAGCTCCTTGACGATGACGCCCCGCAGCACCTTCTCCGAGCCCAGGATTTCCATGTACTCGGCGATGCGACGCTGGATCTCGGCCAGCTCGTCGATGATCTTCTGCCGCTCCATGCCGGTCAGCCGCTGGAGTTGCAGCTCGATGATGGCCTGCGCTTGCTTCTCGCTAAAGTCGAAGCGGTACTCCGCGTCCACCACCACTTCTTCGATGGCGCGCTGGGGCAGCGGCAGCAGGCCCATCAGGCGATCGCGGGCCTCTTTGGGATTGGCCGATCCGCGGATCGTCTCGATAACGAGGTCGAGCTGGTCGAGGGCCTTCTGGAAACCGAGCAGGATGTGCTCCCGGTCGCGGCACTTGCGCAACTCGAATTCCGTGCGCCGCCGCACCACGTCGACTCGATGGTCGATGAAGCGCTTGATGCAATCGACCAGGCCCAGCTCCCGCGGCTGGCCGCCGACGATCGACAGCATGATGATGCCGAAACCCGTCTGCAACTGGGTGTGCTTGTACAGGTTGTTGAGCACCACCTCGGGCTGCTCGCCGCGCTTCAGCTCGAAGACGATGCGCATGCCGTCCCGGTCGCTCTCGTCGCGGATGTCGGAGATGCCTTCGAGCTTCTTCTCGTTGACCAGTTCGGCGGCCTGCTCGATCAGCCGCGACTTATTCACCTGGTAGGGAATCTCGGTGACGACGATGTGGTCGCGGTCCTTGGCGACGTGCTCGATGGCGGCCTTGGCGCGGACCTTCAACTGCCCGCGGCCGCGCGTGTAGGCTTCGATGATGCCCTGCCGCCCGAGGATGTAGCCGCCGGTCGGGAAATCCGGGCCGGGCACCATCTCCAGAATCTTCTCGAGCGGCGTCTGCGGGTTCTGCACCAGGGCGATGGTGGCGTTGACGATCTCCGTGAGGTTGTGCGGCGGAATGTTGGTCGCCATGCCGACCGCGATCCCCGACGAGCCGTTCACAAGCAGATTCGGAATCCGAGCGGGCAGGACCTCGGGCTCCTGCTCCTCGCCGTCGAAGTTCGCCTTGAAATCGACGGTCTCCTTGTCAATATCGGCCAGCAGGGTGGAGGCGATGCGGGATAGGCGCGCCTCGGTGTACCGGTAGGCCGCGGGAGGATCGCCGTCCACCGAACCGAAGTTGCCCTGGCCGTCGATCAGCGGGTAACGCAGCGAGAAATCCTGAGCCATGCGCACCAGGGAGTCGTAAACCGCCGCGTCCCCATGCGGATGGAACTTGCCCAGCACCTCGCCCACGATCTTGGCGCACTTCCGGGTGGGCCGGTTGAAGGTCAGGCCCATCTCGTGCATGCCGTAGAGGATGCGCCGGTGTACGGGTTTCAGCCCGTCGCGAACGTCGGGAAGCGCGCGGCCTATGATTACGCTCATGGCGTAATCGAGATACGACCGGCGCATCTCGTCTTCGATGTTGACCGGCGTCGTGTTCCTGCCGCCGGGGGGGCCGGCGAGCGGCAATTGCGCTCCGCCGCCGCCGCCGGCAGGCGGCGCGGGCGGAGTGGGAGGGGTTTGTGGGGTATCAGGAGAATCTGCGTCAGCCAAACACGACTCCTTCGCCTTGTATTCACCCCAATTCAGGGGCCTGAATCCAGACCACTATTTTAGCAGAAATCCGTTGAGGAAAAAGGGACTTTTGGGCTGCGCGGGGCACTTCTCATGAGGCCCACCGGCCTCCTGCCGGAACTATATGTCCGGCGTAGCCTCGGGCCGGAAAAAGAGCCTGGCTAGTGTCCACACCGTTGGGCGCGGACCCTCGATTGCCGCCGGATCACCGTCAGGATGCGCTGGAAGCCTCTCTCCCAGTCCGGGAAGAGGTCTACGTACTGGAACTCCTCCTGCACGCGGACCGGCATGCGGCACTCCTCCGTCCGCACGGGGATGAGGTAGACCTCGTCCAGCGGCAGGCGGCGCGCGCAATCCAGTGCGTAACGCAGCTCGGATTGAAAATGGCCCTGTTTTGGAACGGAGCGGCTCGAGAAACAGGCCACGAAGAAATCGGAGACCGAGATCGCCTGTTCGATGGCGCGCGGCCAGTTCTGGCCGGGCAGCAGTTTCCGGCTGTCCATCCACGGGTCGAGTCCGTTCTCGAGGAATCCGTCGAACAGACGCTCGGCCGCGCTCCGGTCCTCTACCGCATAGGCCAGAAAGACCTTAGACCCAGTCTGCGGCTCGAACACGACCGTGCCACGTTCTTCTGGATGGAACCGGCCCAGCCCGTCGATCTCGACCACGCCGCCCTTCTCCAGACACTTCAGGACGATTCGGGCGATCTCGTCGCTTGAGGTCCGCTCGGCTACCTTCATCGGGACCGCTCGCACTCGGACGGATCCTTCCCGCCCTCGAATTCGAACCCGGGTTGCTGCCCCGGAAGGAACGTGCCGAGCCCGGGCAGGGGCGCCCGCTCTCCCCGCCGGAGCTTGGCGAGAATCTGGTGCACAACCCGGTCCACTTCATCGGCAGCCGCGGCTTTCGACCTCCGGGTTCGCCTTGCCAGCCTGTTCGCCAGATCGTCTTTGTCCATCGCGCCCCCATAGTAGCAGCCGAACCAAGCTCCCGGCCCGGCCCGGTTCACCGGCGGCATCCCTAGCTTACTGACAGAATTTGACTTCTGCGCGGTTGAAGAAAACAAGGAGAACGGTGACTGGCCCCCGCCTTCCTTCGAAAGGATGTACGCCTGCTGCAAGCCGCGGCGGGGAGGAGTCGGCGCTCCGCCGCTAGCGCCGGGGAAGGCCAAGGGCTTTACTGACACTAAGGACAAACTTGCGGAACGAACACCGGCAACTTCAGGCGTACCGGCGAACCGCCAGCCGCCCGACGGGCCGCTAGACCGACGCGCCCTGCGCCTGAACGCTCTGAGACAAATACCGGAGTTGTTCCCGCATGGACTCCATGGCGCCGACCAGGCGGCGGACGTCTACTGTGCCCAGACCGGCGCTCTGCAACAGCAACCGGCCCTCGACGGCCCACAACGCGCAACTGAACATCACGCGCTGCTTCAGGATATTGCGGGCCAGGTCCGGACGGTCCTGGGGCGCCATGAGCAACAACGTCTTGGCCGCAGTCGAGAGACGGTTGAAGTCTTTGCGAAGGCAGCGCAGGTAGTGCCGGAAGACGCGCCGGCGTTCGGCCTGGAGCTTGCCGTAGATCTTTGGATGGAAGCCGGGTTGTGCTGCCAGGAAATCGTAATCTTCCTCCAGAAACAGGCGCTCCATCGGCCGGTACTTGGTGATCGAGAACTCGCCGGACCACCCCAGGTCGGTCTGCGCCGCCTCGGCCCGCGCATGGACCTGGCGGAACAGAAGCACGAACGCGAGCGCGACCAGTACCGCCAGTACCGCCCCTACGCCGAAAAGATAACTCATGAGTGTCACCTCACCGCAGGATACCGAGTACAGGATAATCCACCCCGGCCCAAAAAGCAACCGATTTCAAGAAATAGGGTAGATTCCTGGCTAATCCGGATCCTATAACCGACGTCGCAACCGCACCGGGGTAGTATTGATGGCCTGCGAACGCGGCGATTAGAATGTCCCCGCACCGGGGCGTCCGGGCCCGCCGGCGGCCGGTTGCGCCCAACGCGCGGCTGGAAGCCTGGGCCGGTTACCGGCGCGCCGAGCGCATGAGGCTGGCGTTGATGGACGCCAGTTGTCCCACCAGGATCTGCTCCCGCTGCGGCGTCCAGGCGTGGCTTGCAACCACCGTTTTCGATTCTCCCTCGCGGGTCAGGAATGCCATCCATACTCCGATGCACAGCAGATCCACGCCGTCGCGCGCCAGGTTCACCGCGTCTCGCGTCGCCAGGCCCCCCAGGTTGCTGACCAGTTCCGCCAGCGTGCCGGCGATGAAATAGAACGCGTATACCATCGAGTAGAGAACCACGTTCCGGTTCAGCGGAACCGGGAACCAGGCCAGAAACGCAGTGATGAGAAGCAGGAAAATGACCAGGCTCGCGTCCACGCCGCGACCCACCACAAAGTACCAGCGCAGGAGCGTGTAGTGCTCGGCCGAGTGGCTCATCTCGGCGGGGAGAGTCACGGAGGACAGCAGAATCGCGAGAGTGAGGCCGGCGAGCACCGCCCAGCGGCCCATGCTCGCGATGCCCCTATAGTTCTGGAGAACCAGGGAGTACAGCTCCAGCGCCACGAGAACGTGCAGGAGCCACGCGACGGGCTCGGTCAGAGCCCAGAGCCACGCGTACACGTTGTTCGCCAGTCGATGATGCGAAAGGTGATGCAGCAGGTACCACACCGGGGGCGCCGTAGCGAGCGCCAGCGTGCGGGCCGCCCGGAACAGCAGGAAGGCCGCAAAAACGCGGTAGGTGCGGTGCAGACCCTGCCCGCGGAGACGCACGTACAGGATCAAGAACCCCGCGATCGACAGCCAGGCCAAACACTCCAAAATGGGTTCGACAGCCGGCATGTACGCGGTTCCGAGTCTCAATTCTATCATCGGACTTCCGCGTGAGAACCGGCAGATCCTCCGCCTTCCGGGCACTCGAAGACCTTAGACCACACACGCTGGCTTACAAGCGGTCTCGCCGGCATCCGCTTGCCGCCGGCGCGGTTCGGTGCTGCTGCTAGCAGGGGAGCGCCGAACCGCGGCCGTCGAACCAGGCGCCAAGGCGCGCGTCCGGTGTGCTCCCGGGCCGCGCCCCGGCCGCCGCTATCGTCGCAACGTGGTGCCGAACTGCGTCCCCTACTGGCCGCAGGGCAAGCACTTCGGGGTATCGTCCAACTGAGTCCCAAAGGTGGTGAGAGTGGTGGTCAGGGCGCCGAGCGCAAGAACCATAGCCAAAATAGCCTTAACGAGTGTCATCTTAAGTTGTCTCCTGAAAGAATCTGAATTCGGCTTGCAGGAATAGCTTACGCGCGCTGGCCGGCAAAACGGAGTGTTCGCGGAACATTTTCTGAAATCAGAACACCGGCCAGATCTTGTTCCGGCTGGAGGTGGGTTGTGGGCGGACGCCTTTCGTGTCAGAATGAGACGGATTGCCGGCAACGCACATGGGGCACACTGACCCGAAGGGCGGTCTGGAGCGGGGAGCCGCGCCCGACCTGTGGCGCCACACGCTCTCTCAGATTCCCAGCCTGTTCGGGCGCCTTGTGTACTTGAGCTCGCTGCGGGACGCCAACACCGGGGCCTACGAGCACTTCGGCCTGGCTCATAGTTTCGGCGACGAAGAGGCCGGCCGCGTCCTGAGCGAGAGCCATCTCAACGCTTTCTCGCAATGGCTGTGCCTCACCCTGGAACAGCAGCGGGCGGACCTGGACCTTTACCTGGGCGGCCTTCCTGGAAACCGGCGGGCGATTCTCGATACCTGGATCCGTCTGCAGCCCTACCGAAGTCTGGTTCCGGCGACGGCCCGCGGCGTCGAGCGCGAGTTGTACAGGACGGACCTGGAGACGATTCTCGAGCTGCTCAAGAACGAGTACGGCGTCGCTTCGCCAGATCCAGACGCATAGCCACCCCGGTCACCTGCCCGAGAACTTCAATCTCTTTGGGGTAGGTGAAGATCTCCGGGTTGCACTGCGAGGCGGGATGCGGCTGCAAAACCAGCCGATCGTCGCTGAGATCGCACCAGGAGCAGGCATAACCGAGGCGGTACTCGAAGAAGTAGATGGGCCGCTCGAACTCGTTGCGCCAGCCCGCCTCCCCGATTTTGCGCTGGGTCTCGTCGATGATCACCAGGGCCCCCGGTTGCAGCAGCGGGTACATCCTCCAGTCCTCGGTGCCCACGTACCCGTAGCGGTGGTTCTTCAGATCCAACCCGTTGAGCAGAATCAGCGGCAGCCTGCCCCAGCGCTGGATCATGCGGCTCAGGTAGGTCGTCTTTCGCAGGTCAATGCCCGGATCGAGGGCCAGCGGCAACAGCACTTCGCCCCGCATGTCGGGCCGGAACCCGATCAGATGCGTCCGCTCGATGTCGGCCGCCGTCACGGAATCGGCCGGCAGGACGGAGAGGTCGATGCCATACCATTCGAGGACCTCGTTGAAGTCCAGCCGGTAAATGGCGCACAGCGAATACAGCCGGTAAGGGGTCGGCACCGTGCCCTTGTTCTCTATGTCTGCCAGCCGGCTCAACGCAATGGCATACTCGTCGTTGCGGTGCTTTTCGGCTATGCGCAGGCTCGCCTCCTCGACTTCCCGATAGCGCAGGTTCAGGCGCTCCCGGGCGAGTTTGAGTTTCTGTCCGACGTCCTCCATGCTATGATCCTGTCTCAGCCTCGACTTGTCGCCGCGGCGTGCGGCGAGTCTGGAGGCGCCGCCCAGGTCCGGGCCCCCGCGAAAGTGGTGCCCGGCGCGGAGACCATCCGGTCCGGCGATTCGGACCCGGGTGCCGCTGTTGAGGGCTCCGCTGCGATTATAACGACGCGCTTCGACGGGGGCAAGCGCCGCGAGGCGTTTTGTTCCGGAAACGGAACAGATTTCGAAAGGAGAACGGCTTTTGCGCATAATTGTGGGCCTTAGCGGCGCAAGTGGGGCCATTTACGGCTGGCGCCTTCTCGAGAGGCTGCGCCTCCTGCCCGACGTCGAGACACACCTGGTGGTGACCCGCTCGGCCGAGCGGACTCTGCACCTTGAGACCGCAAAGAAGCCCGCCGATCTAAGGTTGCTGGCCCATCGCTGCTACCCGCATCGACGACATCGGCGCCGCCATCGCCAGCGGCTCGTTCCTCAGCGATGGTATGGTGGTGGCTCCCTGCTCGATCCGGACCATGTCCGCCATCGCCGCCGGCATCAGCTCGAACCTGCTGCTGCGCGCCGCCGACGTCACCCTCAAGGAACGCCGCCGTCTGATCCTGATGGTGCGGGAAACCCCCTTTCATCTCGGTCACTTGCGGACCATGGTCGCTCTGACGGAGATGGGCGCCATCGTCGCTCCGCCGATCCCGGCTTTCTATTTCAAACCCCAGACCGTCGAGGACCTGGTCGATCACAGCATCGACCGGGTACTCGATCTACTCGGCCTCCCGCCGGGCACTGCCCGGCGCTGGCCGCCGGAGGCCTCATGAGTCGCTTCGAAGCCGCGCGTAGCCTTCCAGGGAGAGAAAGGCGCATTCAGCCAGCAAGCCGTCCGCCAGCTCCTCGGAGATCGTACCGAAGTCGTTCCCTGCCAGAGATTTGAAGACGTTTTTGCCCGCCTCCGCGAGAAGCAGGTGGCCGCCGCCGTGATTCCCATCGAGAATACCCTGGCCGGGTCGGTCCACGAGAACTACGACCACCTGGTGCGCTTCAACTTCGAGATCTGCGGCGAGACCAACGTGCGCATCAACCACAACCTGATCGCCGCCCCGGGCGTGCGCTTTCGGGACCTGCGCCGCGTCTTCTCCCATCCGGTGGCCCTCAACCAGTGCCTTGAGTTCTTCGCTCGCAACCCTAAGATTCAAAAGGAATCTTTTTACGACACCGCAGGCAGCGTGAAGATGGTTCTCGAAGAGGACTTGACGGATGCGGCCGCCATCGGCTCGGCGGTTGCGGCCGAGATCTACGGCGGGACGGTCTTGCGCCGCTCTCTCGAAGACGACCGCCGCAACTTCACCCGTTTCTTCCTTCTCCGCCGGCCCGAGGACGCCCACCGGCGCTCGAAGCCGGCAGCCCGCGGCCGGGAGTGGAAAACCACTCTGGTCTTCTCCACGCGCAATATCCCCGGGTCGTTGTTTCGCGCTATCAGCGCCTTTGCTCTGCGCGACATTAACCTGGCTAAAATCGAGTCGCGCCCGCTGCGTGGCCGGCCCTGGGAGTACATGTTTTACCTGGACCTGCTGGGGCACACCGATGACGTCCGGGTCCAGAAGGCGCTGGGTCACCTGGAAGAACTGGCGGACTTTTTGCGAGTGTTGGGGTGCTACCCGAAGGGCGATTGACTGGCGCTATGCCCGGCGCGCCCGAACCAGCGGAAGAGCCGCGTGCGCCGACCCCGGCTTCTTCCTCGATGCCGCTGATTCCAAAGCGCTTTGCAGGCGCTGGGCCAGCTCGCCCTGGTCCTGCCCGGCTGCCAGCGTGACCACCGGCAGGGCGGGAAATGTCTGTGCCAGCTTCTCCGTCAGGCGAGGCCAGTCCATGCCCGGCGTGTCCTGGTCGATGACCAGGGAATCGACAGGCTGCGAGGCGCAGAGGAACAACGCTCCCAGCCCGGTTGGGGCCTCGATCAGCCGCAGGCTCGGATTCCGCAGCGTTTTCAACGCGGAGTGAACTCTCGGGTCCTTGCTGACAACGACAACTGTGCGTCTCATGCCGACTTGATGAGCCTACACCGGATCGGGTGTCGAAAGCAAACGCATGCTGGTGGTTTTTGCTTTCGGCCGACGGCGGATGGCCTTCGGCCGCTGGCTGACGGCTCCTACAGCACCGGGCCTATGCGCCAGGGGACGAACTCTCTGTGGCCCAGCCGTTCCGAGGCCGTCCGCTCGCCGGAGGCGACGCGCAGCACCAACTCGAAGATCTCCCGGCCTGTTTCGGCGACTGATTTCTCCCCGTCCACGATGGCGCCGGCGTTGACCTCCATGTTGTCCCGCATGCGGCGGAACGTGGCGCTGTTGGTGGCGATCTTGATCACCGGAATCGTCGGCGAGCCGATGGCGCTGCCGCGGCCGGTGGTGAAGGCGATCACGTTCGCGCCGCCCGCGGCCAGTCCCGCCAGCGAGACCGGATCGTAACCCGGCGTATTCATGAAGACCAGGCCCGGCGTGCTCAACGCGCTCGGCGTAGTCCACCACTTCCATCAGCGGAGACGTGCCGCCTTTCGCCACCGCGCCCAGCGATTTCTCGAGGATGTTCGTGAGCCCGCCCTCCTTGTTGCCGGGTGCGGGATTGTCGTCGAAGGAGCCGCCGAAACGGTTGAGGTAGACCCGGTAATCGGCGATGCGCGCCAGCAGCCGTTCGGCCACCTGCCGGTTGCGTGCGCGCCGCACCAGCAGGTGCTCCGCGCCGAAGATCTCGGTGGTTTCGGCCAGCACCGGCGAGCCGCCGTATGCGGCCAGGATGTCCGACGCCACTCCCAGCGCGGGGTTCGCGCTGATGCCCGAAAAGGAATCCGAACCGCCGCAGTTCAACCCCAGCACGATCTTCGAAACCGCGATCTCGGTGCGCTGGCAGGCCGCCGCAGCCTCGATGAAGCGGGCTATTTCGCGCCGCGCCGCCTCGACTGTCGCGCGCGTCCCGCCGCTCTCCTGCAAGGTGAGCCCTTTCAGGCGCGGTCCGCCCAGGTACTGCGAAATCTGGTTGACCTCGCAGCCCAGTCCCAGGATCAGCGCCGCCGCGACGTTGGGATGATCGAGCACGCCCGCCACCGTCCGCTGCAACTGCACCGTATCCGGTCCGATCGAGTGCGCGCAGCCTTCGCCGTGCGGGAAGGCCACCACGCCATCCACGTTCGGCGGCAGGCGCTCACCCTCGAAGCTGCGCGCGATCAGCTCGGCGGTGTGCGCCGCGCAGTTGCTCGCCGCCGCGACTGCGATATAGTTGCGCGTGCCGGCGCGTCCGTCTTCGCGCGCGTAGCCAAGGAAGCGGGGAACGTTCGCGGGCGGGGCGGGGAACTCGATCTCGCCCGCCGGGAATTCGTAATCGAAAGCGAGCTCTTCGAAGGCCAGGTTGTGCGTGTGCACGTGCCGCCCCGGTTCAATCGCCGTGCGCGCGCGTCCGATGCGCTGGCCGTACCGCAGCACGTTCTGGCCGGCAGGGATGGCGGCCAGCGCCACCTTGTGTCCCGGCGGAATCGGCTCGGCGACCGTGACCTCGCGCCCCCCCAGCAGCAGCCGTTGGCCGGGCGATAGGGGTACGCGCGCGATGGCGACGTTGTCGTCCGCGTGGAGCAGGATGGCCGCGTTCTCCGCGCTGGCCGCCTTCGTGATGTCGACGAGGCTCATCGTTCCAATACCCCTTCGGTTCCCTGCTCTCCAATGTGGACGTGGAGCTTGTCGCCGGCCGCATGGATCCACAGACCGCCGCCGTCTTCGGGCACGGGAATCTCGCCCGGTCCCGCTACCACCAGCGGCCGGCCGCGCTCGACGCCTTCGATCAGCCGCCCGATGTGAACGTGGGTGTGGCACTGCGAGCGCGCCTCGTCGCCGTTGAGAGCCAGACCCCACCGCTCGCCGAACATCGCCCGCGCCCTTGCGATGGCGGCCGTCCAGAATTCGGTGCGCTCCGCCACGGTGAGCTTCGTGAGCGGCCTGCGCCCGTCGGAGACGTGGGTGCGCGGGAGGATCAGCCACTGGCCCGGTTTCAGCGGGCTGTTGTCTTTCAGAAAGAAGAACGGCTGACCGGCAGGCTGCTTCTCGGCCTCGCGGCAGAGCGAGCAATCGCGCGCCTCCATCGCCTGGGCCCGCGACGGGTCGCAGGCACAACGGTCCATCTCCGCGCCCAAAGCCCAAGCGACGCACAGCGCCGGCAGTGCGATCCATCTCCGCATTTTGCATACATTGTACCGTGCCGGCCGCGGACGGCCTCGGTTGGTCCGGAACGGTTTCCGTGAGGACTCGCGGGTCCGAGGGATCCCGGGACGGCGAGGCGCGCGCAAGAACCGCTCCCGGCAGCCTCAGCCGCTATACTTGTTGAGTGCCGATCGCGCCACGCCGCCTGGCGGCCGTTGCCGCTCTCGCCGTCACCTGCTATCTCCTGTTCTTCTACAACCTCACCGGCGTCGGAATGCTCGGCCCGGACGAGCCGCGCTATGCCGCCATCGGCCGCGAAATGGCGCGCTCGGGCGATTGGGTGACACCCCGGCTGTGGGGCCAGCCCTGGTTCGAGAAGCCGCCGCTGCTCTACTGGATGACCGCCGCCGCCTTCCGCGCGGGAGTGAGCGAGGACCTGGCGCCGCGGCTCGGGGTAGCTCTGCTCGCAGCGGGTTTCCTCGTCTTCTACTGGCGGACGTTGCGGCGCGAGTTTGGCGGCGCGCCGGCGCTGTACGCTACAGCGATTCTGGCCACCTGCGCCGCTTGGCTCGGATTCAGTCACATTGGCGCGACGGACCTGCCTGTCAGCGTGGCCTTCTCGGCCGCGATGCTTGTCTCGTTCGGCTGGGTGGAGCGCGGGGACAGACGCGGCCTGGCTCCCGCGGCAGCTTTGCTCGGCGTGGCTGTGCTGGCTAAGGGCTTGCTGCCGCTGGCGCTGGCGCTGCCGCTGCTCTGGATGGGCCGTTCGCGGCTGCGCGACCTGCTGAGGCCCGCGCCTGCCGCGGCGTTCCTGGTGGTCGCCGTGCCCTGGTACGCGCTCATCGTAGCGCGTTACGGGAGCCGCTTCGTCAACGAGTTCTTCTGGAAGCAGCACCTGGGGCGGTTCACCGGGGGTGCAATCTCGCACCCGCAGCCGTTTTGGTTCTACGGGCCCATTCTGGTGGCGGCGTTGTTCCCCTGGTCGCCGCTGCTGGCTCTGCTCTTTCGGAAGAGCCTCTGGACGGACACGGGACGCAGGTTCTTTCTCCTGTGGCTGGTCTTTGGCCTGCTCTTTCTCTCGGCCGCCACAAACAAGCTGCCAGGCTATCTGCTGCCACTGCTCCCGGCGGCCGCGGCCCTGGCCGGGCTGGGGCTGGCCGAATCCGCCTGGGCTCCCCAGTTGCTGGCTGGCTGCGCGGTCTTGCTAGGCTTGATCCCGACCATCGGCGCCGGCCTGCCCGACGCGCTGGCAAGAGGCGCCACGCACGCCTGGACCGGAATCGCGTGGTGGGGCATCGCCGCCGCCGTCGTGCTGGCCGCCGGCGTCTGGCTGATGGCGCGGGCCGGACGGCGCATGCTGGCGGTTGGTGTCCTGGTAGCCGCGACACTCACGGGGGCCGTGTGGGTCGAAGGGCGGACGTTTCCCGTTCTGGATCGCACCGTCTCGGCCCGCGGCGCGTGGCGCCGGATCGAGGCGCACCGGAACCAGGTTTGCGTCGGGGACGTCAACCGCGCGTGGCTCTACGGACTGAACTACTACTCGGTCACACCGCTCCCCGACTGTCGCAGCAGCCCGCGCGCCATCCACGTCGAACAGCCGCGACCGTAGCCGAGCCATCCCGTTGTAGGATGGTATCCGTGCGTCTAACTCGTCGTGAACTGCTGCTCGGCGCCGCCGCGCTCCCGCTCTTCTCAGCCGAAAAGGCCCCGCCGCGGCCGAGCGTGCTGCTGATTCTGGTCGACGGCCTGGGCGCCCACATGCTTGGTTGTTACGGCAACCGCGAGATCCGGACGCCGAACATCGACGTTCTGTCGCGCAGCGGCGCGCACTTTACGCGCGCTTTCGTCGCCGCGCCCGTAGCCGCCCCCAGCCGCGCCGCCTTGCTCGCCGGGCGCACGCCGCACCAGCTCGGCATACAGGGGAACGGGCCCATCGCGCTCGCCAACCAGGCCCTGCTCTCGGACGCGCTGGCCGGAGCCGGATACGCGTGCGGCTACTGCGGAACGTGGGAGTTTGGCGACGGCTCCCAACATGGCATCAAGTTCTGGGAGAAGTCTGCCGAAGCGTCCGCTGCCAGTGCCAAGGCGCTCGAGTTCCTGGATTCGCAAAAGCCCGGGCAGCCCTTCTTCCTGACGGCGAGCTACCAGCTCCCGGCCCAGGTCGCGAAGAAGTACACGGACATGTACCGGGACGTGAGCTTCGACTCGATCGGTTGGGAGCCCGCTGCACCCAACGCCACGGCCGGCAAAGCCATCCTCAAGGATCTGGTCGGCGCCGTCCGCGGGGCGGCGGCCTCGGTGACCGCCCTGGACGACGAGATCCAGCGCCTCATCAAGAAGCTCGATGAGCGCGGGCTGCGCGACGAAACCCTGATCGTCTTGACCGCCACCTGCGGCTCGATGCTCGGTCGGCACGGTCTGTGGGGCGACGGGCGGGCGTCGGATCCTCCCAACATGTTCGACGAGGTGGTTCGCGTCCCGGCGATTTGGCAGTGGGGGCGCCGTATCCCGCCCGAGTCCGTGCGGCCCGAGCTGGTGCAGTTGGTGGACGTGTTTCCGACTATCTGCGAGCTTACCGCCGCCGCGCCGCCCATGTCCGCGGCCAACCTGCCTGGCCGGAGCTATCTTCCTGCCATTCTGAACCAGCCGTTCCCGAAGAAACTCCCCTGGCCCAACCTCGGCTTCGGCGAATTCGGCAAAGCGCGCATGGCCCGCGACCGGTCTTACAAGCTGGTGTTGCGGGAGGGGGGGCCGAACGAGTTGTACGACGTGATCCACGACCCCGGCGAGAAGCTCAGCCAATACGCCGGCACCCAATTCATCAATGTGCGCGACGCCCTGACGCAGGCGCTTGAGGGCTGGTCGAAGCAGTTCTAGTGGAATGCGGCATGAGCCGCCACCCAGGCCGAAGAGCCCATATCGCATTGCTGCGCAAGCACTTGCATCCGTTCTGGCCCCGGCTCCTGGGGGGCTTTTGGATTTAGGTAGCAAGAAAGCAAGCCCAATGCTATCATGTCGCACGGTGCCGGTGTGCCTTCCGGTCCGGTCCGGCGGGCCCGGCTTTTGGAGGACCGTATGTATACGAGACGTGATCTGGCGAAGATCGCTCTTGGGGCGTTCTCGGCGGGGCGCCTGCTGGCCAAACCCAATTCCTCGATTCGCGGCGTGACTGTTGGCGTGCAGAGCCGCAGCTTTCGCGGCAAGACGCTGGATGAAGCCCTCGCCGCGACGGTTCAGGTGGGCATATCCAGTAGTGAGCTATGGGAAGGCCAGGTTGTGCCGCCCCAGCTCACTCGCAAGGGATTGCGCGACTGGAGGGAGAACATCGCCATCGAGCAGTTCCAATTGATAGCGAGCAACTTCAACAAAGCGGGCGTGAAGATCCACGCCTACAACTACGATTTCGCAGAGGATTTCAGCGACCAGGAGATCGAGCGCGGGTTTGAGATGGCAAAGGCGCTCGGGGCGGGCGTGATCGCCGCGTCTCCGCCCCTGGGAATGGCGAAGCGGCTGAATGCCTCTGCGGTCAAGGCCGAAATATTCGTGGGGCTGCGCAACCGGGATGGCGCCGACGCCGGCGCCGTGGCGAATCCCGAAGATCTGGCCGCGGCCATCAAGGGGAATTCCAATCTCGCGATCTGCCTGGACCTCGGGGACTGCGCGGCTGCGGGCTACGATGCCGTGAAGTTCATCACCAGCCACGTGGACCGGACCCTGACGGTCTATCTGAGAGACCGCAAGAAGGACCACGGTGAAAGCGCACCCTTCGGACAGGGAAACACGCCGCTCGCCGCGGTGATGAAGCTGATGCAGGTCAGGAGACTGAAGATGCCGGCCCTGATCGATTGCGACTACCAGGCCAAGGACCCGGTGGCCGAAGTCGAGCGCTGCTACGCATTCTGCCGGCGGATTCTGTCTGCGCCCGGGCGCTGAGCGGAGCTCCGCGGCGCCGTGCCCGCTCAGTCCGCGAAGTGGAAGCTGCCGACAAAGGCGCTTCGTTTGCCTGGGGCGCTCCAGGTTTCGCCCAAGCCCTGGCCGTCAAACCGGTCGGCCACGGTGAACGCAGGCATCGCATGGTCAACCCTCGTGAGCGGAGGGTAGAAAGTCTCCTCGTTGTGACAGATGTCGTCGGAGGAGCGTAGCGCGCGGGTCTCGACCCGGGCCAGGCCGCCGGCTTCAAGCGTCGCCGTGGCGGTATGAACGCTGTTGTCCTTGACGGTGAGCGAGACGGGGGCGAATTCTACGCGGACCACGTCTGCGAGCAGTTCGCCGCCCATGCGTTGAGCGAGGCTCCGCAGCGCCGCGCGCTGCTCCGGGTCGGCGCGCTGGTCGACGATCAGCACGGCGCGGACGGGAGACACGCTGACGCCCGCGCCCAGCGTGTTGCCGGCGCGAACGATACCCACCACCGCAAGGCCGTCCAGAGGCACGCCCTCCCAACTCCCCTGCTCGATGCTCCAGCCCAGGACCGCCAGGTCGCCGACCTGGCCCGCCTCGCCGTTGGCGAAACATGGGCCGGTGTACACATCGGCATTACGCGCCTCGACGTACGTTCCACGCAGGTTCGACCTAGTGAGTTCCGCGCCGGCCAGAAGCGGGAGGGCCAGTGAGGCGCACACAAACGCACACACGGTACTTCGCATCCAATTGCCTCCTCTGAGTAAAACTTGCTCCACCCACCAATATAGCGCCGGCGGCGTGACAGAATCGGGGGGCGATTCAGCGAGTGACGACTCACGCCGGTGTTCGGCGCTGGGAGGCGTACGCGGCCGCCGGCGATTCCGCCGGCCCGCCGATGCAGTGCAACGCGCGGATCCCTGTGCTCAGGCCTGCTGGCACAGGTCGATATCGAGGCGCCGGGAGACGCGGCAGATGGTCTCTACCAACCGGTCTACGTGGGCGTCGGTATGGGCCGCGGTGCACGAGATGCGGAGCAGGTTTTCGGTGGCGGCGGGGCGCAGCACCGGATTGACGTAGATGCCCTCCTCGAGCAGGCCCTTGCACAGGCGGCAGAGGTCGAGCTCATTGGGAACCACCACGGGCACGATGGGCGTCTCGCCGTCCAGAACGTAACAGCGGCGTTCGCGCAAGGCGTCCCGAAGGCGGCGCCCGACGGCGAGCAGCCGCTGGCGCCGTTCCGGCTCCTGGCGCATGATGTCGAGCGCGGCGTTGACGGCGGCAACTGACGCCGGAGCGAGCGCCGCCGAAAACACGAAGGGCCGGGCGTTGTGCTTCAGGTACTCGATGACCGGCTTGGCGGAGGCCACGAAACCTCCCACCGAGGCCAGAGACTTCGAGAAGGTGCCCATCACGATGTCCACGTCGTCCAGCACCCCGAAGTGCTCCGCCGCGCCGGCGCCCGTCGCTCCCAGCACGCCCACGCCGTGCGCCTCGTCGATGTAGATTCGCGCGTCGTACTTCTTGGCCAGACTCACCAGCCCAGGCAGGTCCGCCAGGTCGCCTTCCATGCTGAAGACGCCCTCCGAGACGATGAGCACCTTCTCCTCGGGCGAGCAGTTCTCCAGGCAGTGCTCGAGATGGCCCATGTCGTTATGGCGGAAACGCATCGTGCGGGCCGGAGAGCGCAGCGCGCCCTCCAGAAGGCTGGCGTGCATGGTGTGGTCGCACACCAGAACGTCGCCGCGGTCCGTGATCGCGGAGAGCGCGGCATAGTTGCCCTGGAAGCCGGTGCCGAAGATCATGGCCGATTCTTTGCGGACCAGCGCCGCCAGCTTCTCCTCGACCTGCACGTGGATGTCGAGGGTCCCGTTCAGCAGGCGCGAGCCGCTGCAACCGCTGCCGTACCGGCGCACGGCTTCCTGCGCGGCGGCCTTGACCTTGGGGTGGTTGGTCAGCCCCAGGTAGTCGTTCGAACCGAACATCAGGACTTTGCGGCCTCGCAGGCGGATCTCGCCCGGTCCACAGCCCTCGTGCCCTTCGAAAACCTCGAACCAGATGTACAACCCGGCGTCCTGAAGGTCCTTTGGGCGCGTGAAGGTACGGCACTTCTCGAAGATGTCGCTATTGGCCTTTGTGCCCTGCCGGCCGCCTGCGACCGATGTTGAGGGGGATGAGCTCCGCATGTTCAGTTCCATTCGTAAATACGATAGGTTTTGTACCGCTTGCCACCGAGCGCCTCAGCCGATCGATTCATCAGCGTGTTGTCTTCCAGAACCCAGGACATCTCACAGCCGCGGTAGCCCAGCCGGACTGCCTGCCGGAACAGTTCCGCGTAGAACCCCGCAGCCACGCCCGCTGTCCGGTACTCCTCGACCACGCCGAGCACAAGAACACGCAGACTACGCACAGAGCGTTTATGATACAAGATTTTCAGCAGTCCTAGGGGCAACAATCTTCCATTGGCGTGCTTGAGCGCCTGGTTGATGTCCGGCAACCCGAGCGCGAAACCCACGACCTTGTCCTGGACTTCGCCTAGCAGTACAAGCCCAGGTTCCAGTATAGCCTTCATGTCGTGAGCCATGAACATGAATTCATCTCGCGTGACCGGGACGAATCCCCAGTTGCGGCTCCAGGCCGAGTTGTAGACGCTCCACACCAGCTCTACGTCTTCCTCAAACGCCTTCATACGGATGGGACGAATGCGGACGGCATTCGCTTTGAGCGAGCGCGCGGCTACACGCTGGATGCGCTCCATCGGGGCGCCGTCCGTCGGGGCCCAGTATGCATACAGGTCCTTGGCTTTGCGAAGGCCCGCTCCCTGTATCAGGGCGTCGTAGTAGGGCGGGTTGTACGGCATCATGACCATGGGCGAAGAATCGAACCCGTCGATCAGCACGCCGCACTCGTAGTTCGTGGAGGGGTTCACGGGCCCGCGGATCACCTGCGCGCCACGCTCCAGCAGCCACGTGCGAACGGCGCCGAGGAGGCCCGCGGCGACGGGTGGCTCGTCCACGCACTCGAAGAACCCGAAAAACCCGGCCTGCTCTCCGTGGAACTCACTGTAGTTGCGGTCCTGGATGGCGGACACGCGGCCGACCGCCCGGCCATCGCGGAGCGCCAGAAAACTCTGCATCCCCGCGTGCGCGTAAAACGGGTGCTTCTTCTGGTCGAACAATTCTCTCTGCGCGATGCGAAGTTGCGGGATCCAATACGGGTCGCCACGGTAGAAGGAGTACGGCAGGTCGATGAAGTCGCGCAGCCCGCGCTTGTCTCGAACAGGGACGATCTCGAATCCGCTCAATTGCACACTTCCGTTGAGGTAGTTGAAGCCGAACGCGGACCGACCCCTACGCCTGAGTACAGAACCGGCGACACGGCCAGAACCGCCACGGCCAGTACAGCGCCTGCAAACACATCAACCGTGTAATGATAGCGCAGGTAGACCGTCGCTGTGACAATCAAAATCACATACAGCGAATAAACGGCGAAGAGACGCTTCGAGACAACGCGGCTGCTCCACCAGGCAATCATGGTCATCTCTGTGTGCCCGCTCGGGAAACAATCGTAGTGGGCGGACTCCAGGCGGTTCAGCAGGCGCTGCATGGGATCGAAGAGCCAGACGCCCCGCAGGTCCACATGCTGCAAGTGGGCCAGAAAGAACCGGGGACCGCGTACCGGAACCAGGAAGTAGCCCACATAGGAAGCCAGGAAGCCCAGCCCCACCAGGAAAGCGTAGTAGCGAAACTCCGGGTACAGCCTCTTTGACCAGATGGCCCCGCTACCAGGATCACCGAAGGAATGAAAAGGGTGTAAGCGATCTGAAGGGATTCCGTGAGCCAGGGATTCTGCAGGCGTTCGAGCCAGACGGTCGGGTGCGCTCCCCAGATCCGGTAGTCCAACGAGGCCATCTCGGCGTCAAGTCGGCGTGCCGAATGGCCTGGATCAGGATTGCCATCTCCCAGTAGAAGACGGGGATATAGGCGAGCGGATACCAGTGGCGGAAGACCGTCACCGGCTGGGACAGCAAGCGCGCTCTCGCCGCAGCCGCGATCAGGGCGATTCCCGCGGCATGGGCGGCCAGGAGCAGCGGCGCGGAGGGCACCTGGCGGAACTCGATCCCGATGAGCAGTGCCATGGCGGCCAGGTACCCGATGAACAGGCGGTCGACGGGCCAGAAACCGGAATCCTGGGCCGGCGCATGCGAGGCGCTCACCACTTCAGCCATTTTGAATCTTTATACCACGCCAGGGTCTCTTCGATCCCCTCACGCAGGCTGCGAGCCGGCTGGAAGCCCAACTCGCGGCGGGCCCGCGTGGCATCGCACGTCCAGTAGCGGCAGCGCGCTTCGACTACTTTCTGGCGCGAAACGATGCCGGGTTTTCCGCGTAGGCGCGAGGAGCATTCCGCGCACCAGCCGGCCAGGTAGGCAAGGCGCGGCGGCAGCCAGATCGACCGGAGCCGGCGGCCCATGACGTCGGCCGCGGTTTGGGCGAATGCGGTCCAGGAAACCGCCTCCGGGTTCGCCACGAAGTAGGTTCGGCCGCCCACCCCTGCGGTGGAAATCGCGAGCCACACCGCTTCGGCCAGATCTCTCACGTGGATGTAGCTGAAGTAGGATTCGCCGCGGCCGATGCGCAACATCATCCCCTTGGCGACGGACCGGAACACTTCGAACACGTCCGTGTCTCGCGGCCCGTAGACCACCGGCGGCCGCAGAATCGCCGTTCGTGAGGCCAGCGCGGAGGCGCGCACGGCGTTCTCCGCCGCCAGCTTGGAGCGCCCGTACCACGTGAGGGGATGGGGCGCCGCCTCCTCGTCGAGGGGCGTGAGAGCGGGACTCGGCCCGACGGCGGCCAGGCTGCTTATGTGCACGAAGCGGGAGGGCGCGCTGCCTCGTCGTTCGCAGGCGCGCAGGAGGTTCTCCGTGGCGCGCAGGTTACCCTGGTAGAAAGCGGCCTGGGAGAGCGATTTGGTGACGCCCGCAATGTGAACCACCACCGCAGCGCCTTCGACCGCCTCATCGAGGCCCGTTCCGGCCGCCAGGTCGCCCTGCACCAACTCGATGCCCTCGCGGGGAAGATAGCACAACGAGCTGGATGCCCGCACCAGACAACGCACCCGCGCGCCCGTGCCGGCCAGTCGCTCCACGACGTGGCTTCCAACGAAGCCCGTGCCTCCGGTGACCAGGACGATCATGTGGCGCACACACTCCTGCGTGCCGCGTCGAGACTCGCGCACCGCACTAAGGCATCATACTGCGAAAGCCCGGCTCCCCGGCCGTCGGCTATACTCATCAGTAGAAGTGAATCCTGGAGGAGGGGTTATCGCAATGGACCAGATTGGACTTTCCGCCATCGCCGCTTTGCTCGCGCTGCCCTTGGCCGCATCCTTGTTCGCAGCCGACGCCGTCCCG
Organism: Bryobacterales bacterium; assembly: GCA_963710565.1. GTDB lineage: Bacteria > Acidobacteriota > Terriglobia > Bryobacterales > Bryobacteraceae > DASWZN01. The sequence goes on from CAVQAN010000009.1 coordinate 416,820, forward strand.
CCGGTGGGCCAGCCGGCGCCCGGCTTCACGCTGCCGTCGCAGGACGGGAGCAAGATCGCCTTGAACGACCTTCGGGGCAAGTGGGTGGTGTTGTACTTCTATCCCAAGGACAACACGCCCGGATGCACCATCGAAGCGCACAACTTCCAGCGCGACCTTTCCAAGTACGAGCAACTCAACGCCATGATCGTCGGCGTCAGCGTGGATTCCGCGGACAGCCACCAGGACTTCTGCGCCAAGCAGGGCCTGACTTTCAAGCTGCTGGCGGACACCGAAAAGAAGGTCTCGGACCAGTATGGTTCGCTGCGCCCGAACGGGATGGCGGCGCGCAATACCTTCCTGATCGATCCGGAGGGCAAACTGGCGAAGGTGTGGACCGCAGTGAACCCCGCCAGCCACAGCGAGGAAGTGCTGACGGCGATCGGGGCCGCGGCGGGCAAGTAGCCGCGGACCTAGCGCAGTTTCTTCATCAACCAGGCCATGTTCCGGCCGAGGGTCCGCATGGTCTCGATCCCCTCGGCGTCGCTTTCGACGTCTCCAATTTCGCGCCCGATCGCTATGTTCCAGTAGGAAGAACCGGGAACGATCATCTCGCCGATCAGGAAGAAGTGATTCAAGGCGTCGAAGGCGTGAATGGCCCCCGCCCTCCGCACCGCCACCACCGCGGCCCCCACCTTGCGGCGAAACATGCCGCCGTTGGCCCTGGCGACGAGGCAGGCGCGGTCGATAAGGCCCTTGATTTCCGGTGAAATGTCGGCGACATAAGTCGGAGAGCCGAGGAGGATCCCGTCGGCTGCGTCCATCTTGGCGATGCAATCGTTGCCGAAATCGTCCTTCTGCGCGCAGCGGCGGTCCTTCTTCTTCGAACACTCGCGGCAGGCCAGGCAGCCGTGGATCTTCCTCCCGCTAAGCTGGACGAGTTCGGTTTCGATGCCCTCCTTCTCCAACTCGCCGAGCACGTGCCGGAGGAGGATGGCGGTGTTTCCGTCTCGGCGGGCGCTTCCACTGATGGCGACAACCTTCATAACCCGCTGTTGTACCGCAGATCGGGGAGGTCGCGCCAGCCTTCCCGCCGTGCGGGCAGGACCGGCCCTCCCGCGCACTCGTCATGACAGGCAAGGAACTGGGGCCGACCAACGGGAGGCCGGCGAGGTTGTTGTCTTTTCCGGTTTGCCTGGTCTGAAGTGAACCCCTGGACCCTTGTCCCTCAGCCGTGCGCGCCAGCAGGCGGCAGCGTTCAAGCCGCCCGCCCTACGCGTCCTTCTCCGCCGCCGGCTCCCTGGCTTCGTGAGCTACTTCCTCCCGCAGACTGGCCAGGATCCCCCCGGCTTCCTTCGAGTGCAGCTCGGAATCCAGGCGGCGCAGCGCCACCCGGATCACGTCCCGGTGGTGCAGCTTCGAGCCCAGACCGCGCTCGCTCAGCTCCAGCCAAAGTCGGTGGAGCAGGTCCAGGTCCTCGGGCCACAGGCGCGGCGGGTGCGGCCCCAGGTTGAAGTACACCGTCTCGCCGGTCGGCTGGCTGTAGATCTGGAGCGAGAGCTGCGGCCGCGGCTCCGGCAACTGCTCCCAGGCATCGCCGAACGACTTGGCCTGCTCGGCCGCCGTCATCTTGCCCGACAGGCCCATCACCACCAGCGAGGATTGCAGCCGCTGCGCGGTCTCGACCAGCGTCAAGTTGGGATCCCGCCCCGGAATCACCATCAGTTCGACGTGCTTGCCGGCTTTCTCCGCCAGCGTCACCACCAGGCTGAAAAGCTTCGCCACGTCGGCCGAGAACAGTTCGTCGGCCGTGGGATCGTGCTCTCCGAAGCCGGGCTGGCCGGTATGCTTGACGGTCGCGACCACGATGTCGATTTTCCCCGTGTCCGTCTTCGCCAGCACGCGATCGAGATGCGCCAGTTGGTTGGGGTTTCGAACCGCCACCAGTACGTTGCCGGGCCGGATGTGGGACGTCGATTCGGCAATCTGGTCCGGCGTCTCCAGCCGGAACTTCTCGATTTCCTGCGCGTGCGCCAGGCGGTGGCGGCGGTTAATCCGCTCCGAGATCTCGAACGCGACAAAAAAAGCCAGCGAGAACGACACACCACTGATCGTGGCGACCTTCTTGGTCAGGATATTGATGACGGCTATCGCGAAAAGGACCAGCGTGATCAGGCCCAGGCCCACCGGGATCTCGGTCTTGCCCCAACGGAGATTCAGTGGGACTTTCCACTCACGCGCTTCCGGCATTTTGTAGCGCAGCACCAGCACCGAGAGCGCCTTCATGGCGAAGCTCCACACCACGCCGAAGGCGTACGCTTCGCCCAGCATCTGCACGTCGCCCATGCTCAGGACGATGGTCAGGATCTGCAGCCCTACGATCAGGTTGATGAACCGGTTCGTGGTGCCAAACCGGCGATGCGGGTGGCGGAACCAGTCCGGCAGCACGCCGTCTTCGGCGACCCGGTTCATTACGCCGTTCGAGCCCACGATGGCGGTGTTGACGGCGCCCGCCAGCATGATGGTGCCCACCACTACCACGAAGGCATGAAAAAGGAGCCGCGCCGCCATGGGACCCGCCAGGTGCATCGCCAGGCCGCCGATCAGATTGTCCAGGAAGTGGCCCCGGTCCGCGTCCGGGATCAGCATCACGGCGAAGAAGGAAACCAGCGACGTGAACAGCATCGAGTAGACGAAGATCACGAAGCCGGCCCGTTCCAGGTTCTTGAGCTTGGGATGCGCGATCTCGCGGTTCACTTGCGCCATCGTTTCCTCGCCGCTCATGGCCAGCACGGAGTGGCCCAGGCCCACCAGGATCATGATCCCGGTGAGCGCCGTCAGCCAGCTTCCCTGGAGCCAGCCCAGCGCGTCCGGGCCATAGTGGATGTTGGCCGCCGTGGGCAACGGCACGGGCTGGAAGCCGCGCAGCAGAACCGTGACCAGGCACCACCCGATCAGAACAACGACCATGACCGTGGTGAGCTGCATGATGCGCAGCGCCTTCTGGCTCGACTCGTGCATGCCGATGATGTTCTTGCGCCAGAAGTACAGCGTTGCCGCGATCGCAAACGCAGCGGCGAAGTGGGCCGGGGGGACGTGCACGTCGGCGTGGCCCAGGTAAGCGGCCGTTTCGTTGAGAATGCCCGCCAGGTAGAGGCCGGCTGAAACGCCGCTGATGGGCCCGGTCAGAACGTAATCGAACAGCAGCGCCGAGACCGAGAACTTGGCGAGGCCGGGGCCCATGGCCTCGTGCACCACCTTGTACACGCCGCCGCGCACGAACATGCTGCAGCTTTCGATGTACACGGCGCGCACCGCGTACGAGAACAGCATGATCGCGAAAACGAACCAGGGCGCCGATTTCCCGATGGCGGTCTCGGCGATGCCGCCCACGTAAAACGCCGACGAGCCGAGATCGCACAGAACAATGGCCGCCGCTCTCCAAAAACTGATGAAGGAGAGCATGACCGTCGTGGCAACAACAACTTTGGTGGTGCTGGATCTAGAGGGTAACTCCACTTAAAGCCGTTCCTTCAGCCCTTGCCCAAAGGGAATCTCTCAAATCGGCCTCCGAGGTTAGCTGCCGGGCTAGGGCTTGAAAGTACCCCGCCCGATGCGGTTCACCGGGCTGCGCCCCAACGACTTGGGTCCCCCGTCTCCTGGGTGGAGTTCGGCTCGCCTCTCATGTTAACCCGAATCGGGTCCGGTTCGCTGAGCCTGCTGCGTTCAGGCCCTCAGCCAGCGGGCGCAGGCAGGCTTGCGGACCGCCAAAACCGCGCTCAAGACGGCGGTTTTGGTCATCGCCGCCGCCCCAACGCATCCTGCTGGGCCGCCTATTGCGCCCCTGCTTTCGACCACGGAGGCACAATCCCGTTCATGCGGGCATACGCCACCAACTGGCCCATGTGCTCGTTGGCGTGGATAACGATGCGCAGGTACACACCGTCCGCCGTCGCGTCGCGGCCGAAGACCTTCACTTTGCGCTGCAGGCCGGCGGGTGTGACGGCCACATGGGCAGCCCGCACCGCCTCGAGCGAGCGCTTCAACCACGAGATCACGTCCGCCTTCGCGGTCACGGTCTTCTCCAGGCCGGCGTTGTAGTCCGCGGGCAGGGCCGGGCCAGTGGTGCTGAGGAGGTAGAAATTCGCGACCGCGATGTGCATGTAGACTTCGCTCACCGAGCGTACGCCCGGGGCCGGGCGCCACGCGAAGTTCTCGGGCGGCGTGGCTTCGGCCAGCGCAATCAGTTGCCGGGAGACATGGCCCCACTCCCCGTCATAGCCTTGCCAGAGTCCCTCGGTCTGGGCGTGCAGCGCCGCGACGCCGAGCGTGAGCGCCAAGAGTAGAGTTCGCATGCCAGAGTCCTCCTAGGCAGCAGCGGGCTGGGTCGCGCGCGGCCGCAGCAGAGCCGCCGCCACCAGGCCCGCAACGAAGAAGCCCAGGACCTGCGACGTCATGTTGGAGGCCGTGTAGCTCGCCGGAAAGCCATACCAGTTCCAGTACGAGACGTTGGTTGGGATTGCCGCGACAACTCCGATCGCCGCCACGAAGCCTACCCGGGCGGCGTAAGTAGACAGGCGCGTCTGCGCCAGCAGGAAGACCGCCAACATAGCGGCGATCAACTCGGACAGGAACTCCGTGAGGAGCTGTCCTGGCGTCATCGCCTTCCCTCCCGGAGGATGGTAAATCAAAAGGCCCGAGGGGTTGTTGGCGAGTTTCCGTTCGTAGTTCTGCATGGCCGCGGCGCTCCGATCGCCCGAGTCGAACGCGGGGAACATATACATCCCCGGGTTCTCGCCGAGCGAACGATGCATCTCGGCCAGCACGGTAGGTTCGTTGGTGGCGATTTCGCTGATGCCCGCCCTTCCAAGCGGCAAAACCATGTGCGCCACGGCCATCCACGCGTACATGGCAGTCCCTCCCAGCACACCGGCGAGGACAACACGGTTGGTTGACATTCGTACCCTCCTGTATCCGCCAGCCTACACGGAAACGAGACACAGTGGGGGCCGGATGGACCTTAAGACAGCTAACGGTGGCGAGCCTCTTCCGCGCGGCCGGCTTGCCCCATGGCTCATCCGGTGGTCCAACCGGCCCTGCCATGAGACTCCCAAAGCGGTCCCGCACGTTCCGCCAAGATAGGCGGAGGCGCGTTATCAAAAAATTGACAAAAACTGCACAACTTACTCCGTCGAATTTCAAGAGACCGGCCGAGGTGTTGGACCTAGAATTCAGCCGGCCTCTAAGGCACACTGAATCAGTTGGTTAGATTCCGGACCATTATGGTGCGGCGGGCCGGCGCTTAGGGGCGTAGAGTCCGGCGCCCAGCACTTATTCGCGGTCTTACGGAGCAGGCCCTGCGGTCCGCCAGACAGGTTGCGCGCGCGCAAAGACCGACCACCTGCATCTCGATCATCATTGGGCCATCGAAGTCATTTCAGGTCCTGCCGTATTCACCTGGGTGTGAAGGGCTGAAATGGCGCCGGCGAACTCAACCGAACGCCCAACGCCGGGGGCGAGGCTCTTCGGCCAACAGTACTCCGAAACAAGCACGGCTCCAACCGGTGTGGTGCGTTCATCCGGTGCGGAACAGAGGAGGAGGGGGCAAATGCGAGGGACTTTCAGGCTGAATCGGTGTATATTTCTGGCTGCGGTCAGCGCGGCAGGGCTTCTAGCCCAGAGCGCTCCGGGAGGGGGCGGCGGACTCTTTGGGGGCGCGACTCCAATCGTGACCGGAGCGTTCGGCTTCACGGCCGACATCAACAACCCGGCCAACCTGACATTCGGGCCCAAGTTCGAGCCGGTCATACTCCTTCCGCTCGGCAACAGGTTCCTGTTCGAGACCGAGTACAGCATGGAACTACCCGTCCCAAGGCAGGATTCCGCGCTCGGGCCGGCCGTGCTGTCGCACTCGTTCGAGTACATGCAGTTGAGCTACTTCGCCACCTCGAACCTGATTATCACCGGCGGGAATTTCGTGACTCCTTTCGGGATCTACAAGGAGCGTCTCGATCCGCAGTGGACGCGCAACCTGCTCGACGAGCCGCTGATCTTTCCCATCAACGACAACTCGAGCATTGGGGGGATGGTGCGGAGCAGTTTCTACGTGAGCCCAGGCGTGAAACTGAACGTTGCCGCCTACTACGGGGCCAGCGAGGGCATCGCGCAGATCGGGGGGGAGAAGCAGACCGGCGGCCAGGTGAGCGTCTATCTGCCCGGGCCACGGCTGGAAGTTGGGGCCTCCTACAGCCGCAGACAAGGCGACGACAAGTTCAACGTGGCCGGCGTGGATGTCGTGTGGAACTCCCGCCGAACGCCGCTCGACGTGCGCGGCGAAGCGGTTTGGGCCAACGTTCTGGGCAAGGGCTACTGGCTGGAGGGCGCCTGGCGCCTGTCCAAGGCGAGCAGCAATCGTTTCCTGCGCCGCTCCCAGGTCGTCGGCCGGGTCGAGCAGTACTTCGCGCCCGCCCAGCAGCAGGATATCGACGAAGATCTGCCCTCCGCGAACACCAGGGGTTTTACGGCAGGATTCAACTACTGGCCTTCGGAGAGCGTGAAACTCGCCTTCGCTTACGGACGCGAGATCGATCCGAGCCAATCGCAAAACGTGTGGGCGCTGGGCGTTGTGTACCGATTCACGTGGGCAAAGGGGGAATAGATGAGAACCGCGGCGCTGTTTATCGTTCTTGGACTGGCGGCCTGCTTCGCAGGCACGCCGCCGGCCGGAGATCAGGTCTACAAGAGCAACTGCACACGATGCCACATTGCGCTCCGTACGTACCCGGAGAAGATGTCCCGTTCCATCGTGCGGCACATGCGCATCAAGGCCGGGCTGACCAAGCCGGAAGCGGACGCTGTGCTGGCGTACCTTGCGGAGAACTTCGATCCGAGCCAGAGTTCGAAGGACAAAGGAGCCCGGCGATGAAAGAGCATCGCACGCGCTGTCTGGGGATGGCCGTTGTCGCCGCAACCCTCTGCCTTGGCGCAGCCGTTTCGCCGGCCGTGACGGACGGGAGCGCCCGAACGGTGGAACTGACCGCCGGCAACGACGACCGCTTTAGGCTCGCGGACGGGACAAAAGGTCCGCTGGTTCTGAGGGCGGGCGAACGAGTCACGTTGAGAGTCACGGCCCAGTTCGGCGGCGAGAAGGCACGGGACGGCGCGGTTCACAGCTTCGTGATTCGCCAACTGCGCGAACAGGGCTGGGACGTCCGGCTGAAGGAAGGCGTCCAGGAATTCACCTTGACCGCGCCGCCGCCCGGCAACTACCTCGTCGAATGCACCGTGAAGTGTGGGCCGGGCCACGACGACATGAATCTGAAGATGGTGGTCAAATGAGACGGCGTTTCCAATCCGTCGCGGTCGCATTGTTGCTGGGCCTGACGGCAGTGCAACTCATCCGTCCCGACACGGGGAATCCGCCGGTCAACCCGAAGCGCAGCCTGTGGAACGATCCTCGGGTGGACCCGCGCGTCGCGACCGTTCTCCGGCGGGCCTGCGCGAACTGCCATTCGCACGAGACCGAGTGGCCGTGGTATTCGAAGATCGCCCCCGTCTCCTGGATGCTGGCGCGGCACGTGAGCAAGGGTCGCGCGAAGCTCAACTTCTCCGAGTGGTCCGGCGCGTCGCCGAATCAATTGGAAGAGATCGGCGATGCGATTTACAAGAACACGATGCCGCCGGCGGGATACAGCCTGATGCATCCCGAAGCGCGGCTGTCTCAGGGCGACCGGGAGATCCTGCTCGCCTGGGCGGACGGCAAGCTCCGCGCGGCTCGTTGAACTCGCGTATGCATAGGGTCCAGATGCGCTTCTATCGTTCGATTGTCCAGATCTCGTTGCTTTGCGGGGCCAGCGCAGCGGTGGCCGGCCCGTCCAGCGTGCCGGACCCTCATCCGACGGGGCCGGCGCCGGTTCTTGCGGCTCGCGTGAGCGGCAGGAGCGCCGGGCCGACGGCCGAGAGGACGGCTGCGGTGGCGCCCAAAGCCGAATACACCGGAGAAACGGGGTGCAGGAACTGCCACGCCCACGACACGATCTGGAGCAGCTTCTACAAGAATCCGCACTTCAAGAGCGTGGCTTCGGGCAAGGAACCTCCGGAGCGGACGGGCTGCGAGAGCTGCCACGGTCCCGGCAAGGCCCACGTCGATGCCGGCGGCGACCGGGACACCGTAGTCCATGCCTTCAGCGTCATGAAGCCCCACGAGATCGTCGCGGTATGCCTCAACTGCCATGCCGACGAGTTCCATCGCGCCAATATCAGGCGCTCGGAGCACACCGAGCACGACGTCGCCTGCACATCCTGCCACTCCATTCACCATTCGGTCACGGCTAAGAACCTGCTCGCCAAGAGCCAGCCCGAAGCCTGTTACCAGTGCCACTCCGACGTGCGGGCGCAATTCGACCTGCCCAGCAAGCACCGTGTCAATGAGGGGCTGATGGTCTGCTCGGACTGCCACAACCCGCATGGCGGTTTTACGCCCACCGTCGGCATGGGTATGCCCAAGATGTTCAACCAGGCGCACGGCAGCGAGCAGCCGTGCCTCAACTGCCACGTGGACAAGCGCGGACCCTTCATCTTCGAGCACCAAACCGGGAACGTGGATGGCTGCGTCACCTGCCACCGGCCGCACGGCTCCACCACCGCCAAACTGCTCACCCGGGCCACGGTAGCGACGGTATGTCTGGAGTGCCACACGGGCACCGGCAACTTCGGCGTCAAGTCGGGCCGCGGCATCACGGTGCCGGACGCGGCCACGCACAGCCTGATCGATCCGCACTATCAACGCTGCACCTCGTGCCACGTGAAGATACACGGCTCCAACGTCCACTACCGGTTCCTGCGGTGAAACCCGCTGTCAACGAGGGAATGAAAATGTACCACAGAGTACTCTGCCTGTCCTTTATTGTGGCGCTCCCGCTGCTCCAGGCTCAGCCCGTGGTAGCGCCGTCGCCGGACCGTGTCGTCTACTCGCGCGGCTCCGAAAGCGATTCCTACAACGTGACCAATTCGTTCGAAACCGGCTACCGCCTGGCCAGCGTGGGAGGCGACTCGGGCCTCTACCGCAGCAACGAGAACTACCGGAACGGGCCGGTGTTGTTCTGGAGCAGCCTCACCGCCAACTCCACCGACGGCCACGGCGCCCTGTTCGACTCGCTGGCGATCACCACGCAGGGGCTCGGCAGCGACCCCTACGGCATGGCTATGGTGCACGTCGAGAAAAACGACCTCTATCGATACGACATGACCTGGCGGACCGGCCAGTACTTCAACCCGGCTCTGCTGGACGGCGAGAGCGGCACTCTTATGGATACGCGCCGGACGATGCAGGACCACGATCTTGCGATCTCGCTACGAAAGTGGGCCACACTTCAGTTGGGATACACCCGCAACCACGAGACCGGTCCGGCGCTGTCTAACTACGAGCTCTACATCGGTGGACTCGCCCGCAGTGTGCTGCCCCTCAGCCTGGACACGCGGCAGGACTGGAACGAGTACCGGTTGGGCGCGCAACTCGATTTTCATGGGTTCCGTTTTACGTTCTCGCACTTGTGGGACTTCTACAAGGACGACACGTCGGTGGCCAGCCTGGTTCCGGGCCAGCCGTACCCGGTGACGAATACCAGCGTAGCCACATCGTACTTCCGCAGCGCGCCGATGCACATACAGACGCCGGGGTGGTTCGGTAATCTCAATCGGACCGCCAGACTGTGGGCCCTAAACGCTCGCATGACCTACACCAAGGCAAACCAGCAGGACATCTACGACGAAACCGAGAAGGGACCCGGGGTCGCTCCGCTAGGCCCCTGCAAGAACTGCGGCATCGGCCCCCCCGCGACAGCCTCCACGGTCAATCTCGGGACCGCGCGGCGGCCGCTTTCCGCAGGCGACCTCACTTTGAGCCTGTACCCATCAAGCCGTCTGACCATCGTGAACAGCCTCTCGGCGCAGAACAGCCAGAACGACGGCGATGGATCTATGCTGCAGGTGAATACGAGCGCGGCAACGAAGAACATCCTGTGGCTGCAACGCCTGGACGAGTTTCGCCTTTCCGACTCGCTGGACGCCGACTACCGCGTCAACAAGTGGGTGGGCTTGAACGCCGAATACCGGTACACGGATCGGAGACTGGAAAACAACCTGATCCGCCAGGGGACGACAAACTCGCGTGACATCAACAGCCTCAGCGACCACCTGAATGCGGGCACTTTCGGCTTCCGGCTGAAGCCCCTCCAGCCGCTGACCGTCAACCTGGACCTTACGATCGGACGGGACAATGGCCCGGATACGCCGGTGAGCCTGGCTCACTACCACAACATCCGGGGCCGAGTGCAGTACCGGCAGAAGCGCTGGCAGATTGGGGCCACCTACCGCGAGCTTTATAACCTGAATTCGCCGGCGATCTTCGCGTACTCGTGGTCGCACTCCCGCGACCTTTCAGGCAACGCCTCATTCGAGGTACGGCACAGCCTCTCGTTGGACATGACTTACACCCATGCGCATCTCCACACCTTCGGGAACATCTATGCCGAGCTGCCACTGCCGAGCGGAGTGATCGTTAATGTGCGAGGTTACAGCACCCAATTCGAGAGCAACATCCACACGGTGACGTTCCTCGCGAGGACCGCGATCAAAAAGCGGGCGGCGTTGTACCTGGGTTATAACCTGACGCGCGATACCGGCGACGGCCGCGCGGTCCAGGACCTGGGACTTCAGAACCCGGCTTCCGCGTATCTGGCCCTGGCCAACACGTTCCCGATGAGCTACCAGGCTCCGCTGGCGCGCGTTTCGGTTAGGATGGCGCCGAAACTGCAGTGGAACTTCGGATGGGAGTTCTATCGGTACAACCAGAGGTTCGCGTACTTCGGCTACCAGCCCTACTACCGGGCGCAGACGGGGTATACGAGCGTCTCTTGGGCTTTCTGAGAGAGGCGCCGGCGGGAGCCCGGCGGAGTCGTGAATCCCAGCGATGCGGCCATGCCGCAGGGTTGGCGCAACTGCCGGGCGCTTCGAGCGCGCTCCGAAACCAACAAGAAGGGAGTTACCCGATGAGAGAACATCGCATGCAGACGCTATCGAGGGCGCTTGTTGCCACCGTTCTTTGCCTCAGTGCCGCGGTTCCATCCTCCCGGGCGGACGCAACCGGGGCCGGGCGGATCGTGGAACTAATCGCCGACAAAGACAACCGTTTCAAGCTTCCCGACGTGCAGAAGGGTCCACTGCTGCTGAAGGCCGGCGAAAGGGTCACGTTCAGAATCACCTCCTTCTTCGGCGGCGACAAGGCAAGGGACGGCGCCCTTCACAGCTTCGTGGTCCGCAAGCTGCGCGAACAGGGCTGGGACGTGCGGCTGAAGGAAGGCGTCCAGGAATTCACCTTGACCGCGCCGCCGCCCGGCAACTACCTCGTCGAGTGCACCGTGTTTTGCGGGCCGGGCCACGACGACATGAATCTGAAGATGGTGGTCAAATGAGACGGCGTTTCCAATCCGTCGCGGTCGCATTGTTGCTGGGCCTGACGGCAGTGCAACTCATCCGTCCCGACACGGGGAATCCGCCGGTCAACCCGAAGCGCAGCCTGTGGAACGATCCTCGGGTGGACCCGCGCGTCGCGACCGTTCTCCGGCGGGCCTGCGCGAACTGCCATTCGCACGAGACCGAGTGGCCGTGGTATTCGAAGATCGCCCCCGTCTCCTGGATGCTGGCGCGGCACGTGAGCAAGGGTCGCGCGAAGCTCAACTTCTCCGAGTGGTCCGGCGCGTCGCCGAATCAATTGGAAGAGATCGGCGATGCGATCTACAAGAACACGATGCCGCCGGCGGGATACAGCCTGATGCATCCCGAAGCGCGGCTCTCGCAAGCCGACCGGGAGGTCCTGCTCGCCTGGGCGGACGGCAAGCTGGCACGGTTGCGCTGACGTTCACGCCGGGGGGGCACATTCCCGGACAGGTCAAGCCGGCCGGGCGCGGGCGCAGGTGCGACAAGGCGGGCTCGCCCGCTTCGCACCTCACGGCTTCGCGCCAGGCCGCGGCAGTTCGAGCCACGTTACCCGAATCGTGCTTTGGTACTGGCTTGGGCTGGCGGTGTGAAAGGCGATCGAGACCACCCGGTCGGGCAGACGCTCCAGGTCGCGCGCGAAGGCTGCGAACTCGTCGCGGTTCCGCGGCATGGGATCGACGATGAAGCCGCCCACCAGGTCGGGCCACACGGTGCGCCAGCGGCGTCGGTCTCCCGAGGCGTAGATGACATTCAGGAAGACGGGGTTCAGCCGGTACAGCAGGCGACGCACGGAACCGAAAACGCTCTCGCCGATCTCCGCCCGCGCCAGGACGCTGCCGTCGCACCGGGGAAGGGGCAAGAGCTCATCCCAGTGGGCCGTAACGGCGCTCAGTTCTCGGGGAGTTCCCAGTCGGCCGGTGGTCCGCCGGGAGAGCAGCAACGGCTGAGCGCAAGCCGGGTCTGGTTCATAGCGATCGAGCAGGCCGCGCCACGAAAGCGGGGCTTCGAGAAACGGATGGCGGTCGTCGATGGCGCTCCAATCGAGCAGCACAAAGTCGGCGCCGCGCGGGCCGGCCAGATGCTCCGCGTCGAGCCGGTCGAGCGCCGGCGTTAAGGCAGACGAGGCTTGGAGCGTCGGCTGAGGGCGCCAGCGCCAGCCGTTGGCTCGGACGCTCGCGATATCGGACGGGTAGCCGTCGACCGATCCGCTTCCGACGGCGGCATGGTACTCCCGCCCCAGGCGCAGGGAAGCGCGGACCGCGCGGTCGGCGGCCTCGATCTCCCGGTAGGTTCTGTCCCAGTGAGCATAGCGGGAGATCGCGGCTTTCGCCGCCACGAGGGTGAATCTGTCCCTCACCGAGCGGTCCAACGGGGCGGGGATGACCGAGAGTGAGAACAAAAGTGCCGCCGTCTGGAAAAGCCCGATCAGCCGGACGTCGCGGCCGGCCGCGCACACCAGCAGGAACAGGGCCGCCAAGCCGATGTCCGTCCCGAATCCCAGCACATGAAGGTCCTGCCGCACCATGGCGTGCTTGAACCCGAAATACGCCGGGATCGCCGCGGGCACGAGGCCCGCCATCAGCGCACGCCGCTGGCCCGAAACCGCGGGAATGACGGCCAGCAGGACCGCAATGCTTGCCGCGGCCAGCAGAGGCTGCCAGAGCGGTCCGGGCAGGTCCATACTCACAACCCATCCGGAGCTGAATTCCCAGCCATTGCGAAGATACGCCGGCAAGGTCGAAAACCGGCCCGTCGCCAGGAAATAGAACCCGATCAGGGCTGCCACATAGATCGCCGCCGGCTCGGCGACGCGCTTCCCCACGGTAACGGCGCCCACGGAAAGCAGCAGCATGAGCGCCACCACGCCGTCGTTCTGCTTGACCATGGCGGCGAACGCGGCCACGACGGCCAGGCCGCCCAGCTCGAACCGTCGCAGTTTCTCGTCGACAAACGGCAGCAGCGCGAGGCCCACCACCGCGAAGTCGAGAGAGTCGAAGCGGCTGATTTCGGTAACGTCCGCCAGGACTACCGCGCCGAAGATACAGACCAGCCCAGCCGCTTTCGCGCGCGGGCTCACGGTGACCGCCAGGCGCGCCAGCGAAGCCAGCCAGAGCAGCCACACTCCGAAGCGGTAGACGAAAACCGCGGCCAGCTTGCCTGCGGTTGGATCGGGAAGCCGGAGCCAGCCCAGTGGCCCGTAAGCGAAGATCACGTCCGTGCCGTGCACCAGGCCCTGGTCGCGGGCCATGTTGAGGCCGAGCACCCAGCTTTCATCCAGACCGGTCCCCCTGGCGCGAGGGGTGCCCGGGAAAGAGGCGAGCGCGAAATAGACCAACAGGCCGAGGAGCAGGAAGCGCGTCGCGCGCGCGCGAGCGATCTCCGTCACGGCCGCGGCCTCCGGGAAGAGGGCGGGCCCCCTAGCGTGGTCATTTGTGCGATGCGGCCGTCGGGCAGGGTTTGGCTCCAGGTCGGAGTGTATCAGGAACAGAACGCGATTTGGCGTCAGGGTGCGCGCAGGGTGCTGTGCCCGCACACATCGCCCGTTCCAAGGTGGTTGCCGCTGGGACTGTGGTATACGTACAGGATTGAAAGGCGAGCGGCCGAGCCGCGGGTCGGCCGTCTCCAATCCGGGTAGTCAGGTCGGCGGGCTGGGCGAATTGGAGACCTTCGGCATGTTCGGGCGACGCTTTGTCGACAAGGCGCTACACCGGCAGGAATATCGAGCATTCCTGCCCGTTTCCACTCGGCAAACAAGGGTTGCCAAGGAGCTGTGATGAGACTGTCTTTCCGCTTTCTGCTCGTGGCGCAGGCCGCGATCGTAATAACGTCAACCGCCTTTGCCGCGGATCCGCAAGGAGACCGCGAGGGCTATAAGGACTACCCCGGAATATCTCGTGTGCCTGGATTCATCCTTCGCGAAAATGGCGATTGCCTGGAAACCGCCTTCGATGCCCATGACTTCTGGGTTACAAAAGACGGCAAGGATGTAAAGCAGCCGGTGCAAGGCCATAAGTACTGGTATCGTTACAGACTCAAGGCAGGCCTGCCGCAGTCCAGCGTCCTGCAGATCATGCGCAACTATCAGAATGCCGCGCGTTCCGCCGGTGGGCAGGTACTGATTGACAAGAACGGCTTCACCACCATCCGTCTCGACAAAAGTGGCAAAGAGTTGTGGTTGGAGATTCATACCAATGTCGGGTATGAATACGATTTGACCATCATCGAAAAGGAGGCCATGAAGCAAGAGGTGACGGTGGATGCGGCCTGGATGGCCAGCAGCATTGCCGACACCGGAAGCGTGGCCATCTACGGCATCAATTTCGACACCGCCAAGTCCGACCTGAAGCCGGAGTCCGACCCGGCCATCGACGAGATCGTCAAGCTGCTCACCGGCAATCCAGCGCTGAAGGTATATATCGTGGGGCATACCGACATGGTGGGCGACACAGCCTCGAACGTGAAGCTCTCCCAGGCGCGCGCGCAATCGGTCGTCACCGCGCTGGTCTCCAAACACGGAATTGCCGCCAGCCGCCTGATTGCTTTCGGCGCCGGACCCTATGCGCCGGTGGCGAGCAACAAGACCGATGAGGGCAGGGCGAGGAACCGCCGCGTCGAACTGGTTGAAATCGCGACCAAGTAGACTGACTCGGGGGGTGCCGCGTCGCAGCACCCCTTTCCGCGTTATCCAGGATCGTCCCCGCCCTCTGGCGGTCGCGGCGGCCGGAAACAGACTCATTGCCCCGAGCGCTCGGCCCGGTGCTTACGGCACACCGCGAGACCGGCTTCGGACCGCGCCACCATCCGCCGGGGGTCAATGTCCAGGTCGGGTCTGCCTTCGCCCTTCAACGCGCGCAGAGTGTCCAGCGCGCGCTGGTAGCACCTCCCGGCATCCACCCAGTTGGCTTGCGGGCCGCCTGGGCTCTCCTGGGCTGCCGCCCGCCGATAGACATCGCCGAGGTTGCTCCAGGCCCATCCCACGTGCAGGCGGGTGTCCTGATTATCGGGATCGGCGGCGAGTGCCGCTTCCAGTCTCGCAGCGGCGGCGTTGAGCACCTCTATGGCCTTGCGGCGGTCACCGGCGGCTTCGTAGGCGGGTGCGGCCGTGTTCAGCAGCTTGGCCGCTTCCAGTCTCATCCGCATGTCCTGGGGGTCGGCGGCGGACAGTTTCTCCTGAAGCGCCAGCGCTTGCTCGTAATCCGCAATGGCTTGCTTGAATCGGCCCAGCCGGTACTCGATCCATCCGGCCTCCACCAGGTCGAAGGAGAGGTCCTCTTGCGCGTCCGTGTCCCCGGCGGCGAAGGTCAGGCGCGATTCGTCCAGCCGCTGGGCTTCGCGATACGCGGCCAGGGCCTCGTTCAGTTGGCCCAGTTCCTTCTGGCAGCGCGCGATCTGATGATAGGTGGTCGACAGGCCGTCACCGAGATCGAGGTCTCCCGGATTCTTCAGGAGAGCTTCCCGAAGCAGGCCGGCCACTTGCTGGTAGGCCGCCAGAGCTTCGTTCCATCTCCGCTCCAGACGCAGCTTGTCGGCCTCCATGGTTCGGACTTTCGCCGCCAGGCGCGTATCCGCCGGATGAAGCGCGGCCTGCCTCCGCCGGATGCGAATCCCCTCCTGCCACAGTCCGCTCCAGCGGTCCGCGTCCCCCTGCACATCGCCGAGCAAAACCAGCCGTTCGTCGGCATCGGCGAGGATCCCCTCCGCCTCGCCGTCCCCGGGATGAGCGCGAAGGACCGTCAGGGCCAGCCGGCGGGCCTGCGTTTCGCTTTCCAGGGCCGCTTTAGTGTTCCCCAAGTCCGCCTGGGTGGGGTTCCCCTGCACGTCGCCAATACGGGAGTAGGCCGCCGCCAGTTCGACCTGGAGGTCGCGGCTCGCCGGCCCGCTTGCCTCCAGGGCGCGAAGGTATCCGAGCGCTCGCTCAACCAGAATCTCGCGCGCCCGGGTCGAGCCGGGCAGGTGAACGATTGCGTCCTGCAGCTCGAAGACCACCGCATGCGCCAGCCGCCTGCCGTCATCGAATCGGAGCTCGGCGATCCGTCGCTCGCGCGCGGCATCCCGCGCGTACCATAACGACACGCCCGCGCCCACAAGAATCGAAGCCAGCACGCCGGCCACCGCGGCGCTTTGCGTCTTGTGGCGCCGCACATGTTGCAGCGACCGGCGCCAGAACGGCCGCCGGTGCGCCGAGACCGGCCGGCCCTCCATCCAGGCGACGATGTCGTCGGCCATCGCCCGCACCGAGGGATAGCGGTTCTCCGGATTCTTCCGCAGCGCCTCGAGAACGATGGCGTCCAGTTCCCCGCGCAGCTCCCAAGCCCCGGTCTCGGCCACGGCGCTGGGAGGCGGCGGGTCCTTTTCGCAGATGGCCTGCATCATCAGGAGCGAGTCTCTGGAATCGGCGGCGTAGGGCGGCTGTCCGGTGAGCAGGCGGTACAGAACCACCCCGAGAGAGTAAATGTCGCTGGCGGTGCTGACCATCTCTCCGCGGATCTGTTCGGGGCTCGCATACTCCGGCGTGAGGTGCCTCGCCGTGCCCGTCGCCGTCCGCCGGGTCACGCCATCTGTGTCCAGGAGCTTGGCAATGCCGAAGTCCAGCAGTTTGGCCGTGCCCTCCGGCGTCACCAGAATGTTGGCCGGCTTCAGGTCGCGGTGGATGATCAGGTGGCGGTGTGCGTAATCGACCGCGGCGCTCACCGAGAGAAACATCTTCAGGCGCTCGCGCAGAGAAGGCGCCCGCTGCCTGGCCCACTCATCCAGCCGTTCCCCTTCGATGTACTCCATCACCAGGTAGGGCGAACCGTCGGCCGCCGTTCCACCGTCCAAAAGCCGGGCAATGCCGGGATGAGTCAGGCGGGCCAGGATTTGCCGTTCTTCTCGAAACCGGGCGATCTCCGAGGACGACAGCAGCCCGGCCGGCAGCACCTTGATCGCGACGCGCTGCTCGTACTCCTCATCTACACGTTGCGCCTCCCAGACCACCCCCATCCCGCCCCGGCCGACTTCCCGGATCAGCCTCCACGGCCCGATCCGGCGGCCGGCGAAAGCCTGGAGCTCGCCGATCTCCGGCGCCGCCCCCTCGAGAAACTCCGGAGACTTCTCGTAGACAATGAGAAGTGATCGCAGCTCGGCCAGAACATCCGGGTCCTCAGTCTGGGCGCGCAGGAAGGAATCGCGGACGGTCGGTTCCACTCGGAGGGCCTGTTCGAAGAGGTCCTTCAGCCGGTTCCAGTCCGTCGGCTTCATCCGCGGCGCTCCTCTCCCAGCAGCCTGCGGTGAATCCAGGTTTTCGCAAAAAGCCACTCCCTTTTCACCGTGCTCGGCGAAATGCCCATCGCCTCGGCCGCCTCCTCGATCGAGAATCCGCCGAAGTAACGCAACTCGACGACACGGCTCTGATTGGGATCCAGCTCCTCCAGCTCCTGGAGTGCCTCATGCAGATCCAGGACGTCGACCGCGGGCTCGGCCGGAGCCGGCTGGTGTTCGGAGAGCGTGATTGTCAGAGCGCCCGATCCGCGCTTTGCGGTCCGTCTGGCGCGCGCGTAGTCGACCAGGATTCCACGCATGACGTGGGCCGCCACCGCGCAGAAATGCCCGCGGTCCTTCCAACTGCGTTTCGAGCCCTGAGCCAGCCGCACGTAAGCTTCGTTAATGAGAGCTGTGCATTGAAGCGTGTGGTCGGCTCGCTCCCGCCTGAGATACCGATGGGCGATGGCGCGCAGCTCCGGATAAACCGCTTCCACCAACCGGCCCAGCGCCCCGGCGTCGCCCTCGCTCGAGGCTCTAACCAGGGCTGCGATGTCCGGAGCTTCCTGTGCCATCGTCCTCCACCGGGCGGAGTCGCGACAGACATTATATCCCGTGGCGATAGCCGTTTCCGGCTGTTGCGGCACGCGGCACGAGACCGATCTCACCGCCATCACAGGCCGGAGCGGCACGGGCGTCGCCGAGGGTTCAGCGGCGCCGTCTCGCCGGGCAAACCGGCGGCCCTGACTGCTGCGGTCCGTTCGCTGGCCCCGGGCTCGGCAGTCACGCCGGAGGCCCAGTAATCGCAGCCGGATCGCCAGGACGCGAGCAGCCCACCCCCAGTTCGTTCCTGGATTCCGGATCGGTTGACCCGGTTCTCCCCGGAATCTCGCTTACCTCAAGTGTGGGAATCGGCCGGGACGCTACGTTGGCTGGCGAGCCTTCGGGGCCTCGTCAGACGGACCACGGCCGCTCTGGAAAACCGCCGCATGATAGGAGGCTTCCAATGCTTTGGAGAAACGGTTCCATGTTCCTTGTTGTCCTTGCCGCAATGACTGCGCCCGCCGGCGCGGCTCGACGAGGCGGATTCCGTTCATTCACCTCGCTGACTCGCAAGTTATTGCTCATCACGGGTGTGCTTGTACTTTCGTCCCTGGTCGTCTTCTCCGCTTCGAGGCCGGGGCTGGCCGCGGCGGATCGCCACCCGGTTGCACCGCCGGTTCTATCCGGTGTGGAGACGGACGGGGCCGCGTGGAATAGCGCCTACGGCCGGCTGCCGCTCTCTTTTGAACCGAACGTGGGACAGTTCGACCCCGAGGTGCGCTATGTTTCGCGCGGCGGCGGCTACACGCTGCTTCTGACCGATTCCGAGGCGGTCATGGTGCTCAGGCACCGCAGCCAGAGACCGCTGGGCGGTCCCGCACGCCGCGCCGAGCGGCCGGAAAAAGCCGAGCAGGCGGTGGTGCGGATGAAGCTCGTGGGGGCGCGGCCGGCTCGCTGGCGGGCGCTCGAGAAGCAGGCCGGCATCAGCAACTACTTCATCGGCAATGATCCCGCCACATGGCGCACCGGCGTGCCCAACTACGGGCGGGTGCAGGCCCGAGGCGTATACCGCGGCATCGACCTGGTCTGCTACGGGAATCGGCGCCAGTTGGAGTACGACCTGGTGGTCGAGCCCGGAGCCGACCCGCGCGAAGTGCAATTGGCCTGGGAAGGCGCCGGCTCCCTGCGCTTGAACGCCGAGGGAGACCTGCTGCTGGCCACGCCGTTGGGCGACGTGGTGCAGAAACGGCCGCGGGTATACCAGAGCCTGGGCGGGCGGCGGGTGGAGGTGGCTTCGAAGTACGCGCTCACCGGCGGCAACCGGGTGAGGTTCGAGCTGGCGCGTTATGACAAACATCGCCGGCTGCTGATCGATCCGATCGTGCTGATTTACTCGAGCTACCTGGGCGGCAACGGCACCAACACCGGCTACGCCATCGCCGTGGATTCGTCGGGGTCGGCCTACATTGCAGGAGATACGGACTCGACCAACTTCTACACGCACACGCCGTACCAGGCGGCCCTCAGCGGAATCGATGACGCCTTCGTAACCAAGCTGACCCCGGATGGGGGCCATCTGGCTTATTCCACCTACTTGGGCGGCGGCGGTTATGACTACGCCGCCGGCATCGCGGTGGATGGGTCGGGCTCGGCTTATGTGACGGGGCTCACGAGTTCGCCCGACTTCCCCACCGTGTTGGCCTACCAGGCGGCCAGCAACGGAGCCCAGGACGCTTTCGTAACCAAGCTGGCGCCGACTGGAGACGCGTTGGTCTACTCCACCTACCTGGGCGGCGAAGGGTCAGACTTCGGCTGGGCCATCGCGGTGGATACGGCCGGCCACGCCTATGTCACCGGGCAGACCAATTCGAGCGAATTCCCCGTCCACGGGGCCTACCAATCGAAGCTCAAAGGGCAATGGAACGTCTTCGTCACCAAGATGGCGATAAACGGCGCCTCGCTCGTGTATTCCACCTTCGTGGGCGGTACCAGCCAGGACTTTGGCCAGGGGATTGCCGTGGATACCGCGGGTGCGGCCTATGTCACGGGAGGCGCCAGTTCCACCAACTTCCCCACGCAGTCGGCTTATCTGAGCACCTATCAGGGAGGCGACTACGACGCCTTCGTCTTCAAGCTGGCGCCTGCCGGCAACGCGCTGGCCTACTCCACCTATCTGGGCGGCAGCGATCAGGACTATGCCCAGGGGATTGCCGTGGATGCCGCGGGCTCGGCCTATGTAACGGGATGGACGTTGTCGACCGACTATCCGACCCTCTCGGCTTACCACAAGACCAATCACGGCGGCTTCGACGCTTTCGTGACCAAACTGGCGCCGGCCGGCAACGCGCTGGCCTACTCGACCTACCTGGGAGGCTCCGGAGACGACAAAGGAATGGGCATCGTGGTGGATGGTCTGGGCTCGGCCTATGTCACGGGCCAGACGAACGGGTCGGACTTCCCAACACAGTGGCCTTCCCAGACTTACGGCGGAGGCTGGGACGCTTTCGTGACCCGGCTGATGCCGGACGGCGACTCCCTGGCCTACTCGACCTATCTGGGAGGCTCCGGCGACGATATGGGCCTGGGCATCGCGCTGGATTCGTCTGGCAGCGCCTATGTCACGGGCTCGACCGTGTCCACAGACTTCCCCGTGGCGAACGCCGGCCAGAAGGCCATCCGCGGAGACCAGAACGCCTTCGTGACCAAACTGCTGGGCAATCCAGTGGCGTTTGCGCTGTCGGCTCCCGCCAACGGCGCGGTCGGCGTTTCGGCGACTCCAACGGCAAGCTGGGTTGCGTCCTCGAACGCCGTCAACTACAACGTGTACATTGGCACGTCTTCCCCGCCCGCTTTTTTGGTGACTACCGCCGCGACGAGCCAAAGTCTGGGCCCCCTGGCTCCCGGGACGACCTACTACTGGCAGATCGAGGCCAGAAACAGCGCCGGATGGACCGATTCCCCCATCTGGTCCTTCACGACGGCGGGACTCGTGACGCCCCCGGCGCCGGTGCTGGTCTCGCCCTACAACGGAGCGACCGGAGTGACGCCGGCGCCTGCTTTGAGCTGGGGCGCTTCGAGCGGCGCGACCTCCTACGACGTCTACTTCGGCACGGCTTCCCAACCGCCCTTCGTGACGAACACGACCGCCACCAGTTACGCGGCCGGTTCATTGATTTCCGGGGCGACTTACTACTGGCAAATCGTGGCCCGCAATTCCGCAGGAACGGCCGGTTCGGCAGTCTGGTCGTTCACCACCGCCTCGCCGGCCACCGGCCTCCGCTTCGTGCCCGTGACTCCCTGCCGTGTGGCGGACACGCGCTACACCTCCATCATCGCCGGCGGCTCTTCGCGCGACTTCGCCGTCCCCCAGGCCGGCTGCGGCATTCCTGCCGGGGCCCGGGCCTATTCGCTCAACGTCACCGTGCTGCCTTCGGGCTATCTCGGCTTCCTGACCATTTGGCCCACCGGCCAGCCTCAGCCCAACGCCTCGACCCTCAACTCCTGGCAGGGTATCGTGGTGGCCAACGGGGCCATCGTCCCGGCCGGCACGAACGGTGCGGTCAGCGTCTACGTCAGCAACACCAGCCAGGTCATCCTGGACATCAACGGCTACTTTGACACCTCGACCGGCGCGACCTCGTACTCCTTCTACTCCGCCACGCCCTGCCGTGTGGCCGACACGCGCGGTCCAACGGGCCAGTTCGGCGGGCCGTCGATGGACAGTTCGCAGCCCCGCGCCTTTCCGATTCCGCTGGGCGGCTGCGCGATCCCACCGGCCGCGCGCGGCTACTCGCTCAACTTCACGGTGGTTCCGGCGGGGTACCTGGGCTTCCTGACCACCTGGCCGACGGGACAGGCGCAGCCGGTGGCATCCACCCTGAATTCCTGGACCGGGAAGGTGGTGGCCAACGCCGCGCTGGTGCCGGCGGGAACGAACGAATCGGTCTCGGTGTTCGTCAGCAATCCGACCAACGTGATCATGGACATCAACGGGTACTTCGGGCAGCCGGGAAGCGCGGGGGCGCTATCGTTCTATCCGGTGGCGCCATGCCGGGTGGCGGACACTCGTGGTGCGGTGAGCCCGTTCGGAGGTCCCGAGATGGGGAGCGGGGAGACGCGCTCGTTCCCGATTCCGGCGAGCACCTGCAACATCCCTACGACGGCGGCGGCGTACTCGATGAACGTGACGGTGGTGCCGGACGGGCGGCTGTCATACCTCTCGGCCTGGCCGGCCGGCTCGTCACAGCCGGTGGTCTCGACCCTGAACTCGTGGGACGGCGCGGTGGTGGCAAACGCCGCGATCGTCCCGGCGGGAACCAATGGCGCGATCGGCATCTACGTCACGGAGCCGACGCAGGTGATTCTGGATATCGACGGGTATTTCGCGCCATAGGCCCAGCCTGTCGTGGGCCACAAGCCCTAGCCGGCACACCTTGCGCAGCAGGCGCGGCGGCAGCGCGGAGTGGATATGGCCGCGCGCCTGCTCGATCCGCTCGCGCACCTGCTCCGACGTGGAGCCCTTGGCCTCCGCGCGCATCTCCTTGTGCCGGACGGCCGGTACCTCGATGTGCAGGTCGATGCGGTCGAGCAGCGGCGCAGCGCTGGATGATGGCGGGCGTGCAGCGGCACTCGCTCGTCCTGCGCCGCGGTAGCCGCACGGACTCCCGTGCAGATAGCAAGCGCACGGAAGTAAAAAACTGGCGTGCCGGAGCGACGGCAAGTCAATCTGGCCCCTCCCACTCGGGCTACTGGCCGCTATCGATCATCAATGCAGACCCAGACATCGAGCGTGCCTGCCGTGGGGACGGGGACGCCAGGCTTGGACGGGTCGGAGGTTGTCGTGGGATCGTAAGTTCCCATCCCGGTGGTGACGACGAGTTGGCTTCCGCAAGTCACCGGCGAGCCAATCACCTTCCCGTTTACGTCGGTATTGTAATGGACCACCGAGGCGCCTGACACCGGGATCGAATACGCCCCGTGCGTACCCTGGATCAGTGAATTGCTCACGCATGCCAGGGGAGCGGCACTGCAAAACGCTGGTTGCACGGGAGGGTTTCCCATGTCAATGCTGGAAAAACCGGGGTCGGCAACCCTCAGGCAGAATTGCTGGCTGCTCGATTGCGGATTGCGGGCCAACGGCTGGAGCGGATCATAGAAGCCGCCACTCACCATGACCTTTGAGATGAACTCGTGGGGGTGAAATCTCAGGCCAAAAGGTGGGGCCTGGTATTTCTGGGATGCGTTGAGCTTGAAGTCGCCGGGCGTGAAAGTCCCGACGTGGACGAGCCTGCCATCCCCGCATTCCCGATGCGGATACGATACCCACTGGCCCTGATTCTCCGTCGGCAAAACCGACACCCAGGTTCCACCGGGCGTCTCCTCTTCGGTCTCGCCATTCACTTCGTTGACACAAATGGCGGTGCCCGGAAGGTAATGAAACCCGGCGCCATACAGCGCGCACACTTTCTCGTATTCAACCGCGGCCGAGGCGGTTGCGCCTACGCCGAGCGACCCGACTATAAAGGTGAGCGACGCGATCAACTTGTTCAATGTATCCTCCGTAACGCTCTTGCTAAAGGCAGTCTCCCGCTGGATTCAACTCCGCTAAAGTGCTTGCGCTGCTGGGGGGGAAACACTCTCCAGAGTAGGCGTCTCCGAAGTGCCTGTCACGCCATCTGCCCCTCGGCTGTCAAGCCTCAAAAACGAACCCGCCGCGCCCCCTCAGCTCCAGTAATTCCGGTCCAGGCTCCGGTACTGCACCGCCTCGGCCAAATGCTTGGCCGAAACCGCCTCGGAAGCGTCCAGGTCGGCGATGGTGCGCGCCACCTTCAGAATGCGGTCGTGCGCGCGGGCCGAAAGCCCCATCTTGCGCATCGCCATTTCGAGCGTGCGCTCGCCGGCGTCGTCCAGTTTGCACAGCTTGCGCAGCAGGCGCGGCGGCAGCTCGGAGTTGACGTGGCCGCGCGCCTGCTGCGACCGCGCGCGCCCGCTCGATCCGCTCGCGCATCTGGGCCGAGGTGGCGCCCTGCGCGTCCGCGCGCATCTCCTTGTACGGCACGGCCGGCACCTCGATGTGCAGGTCGATGCGGTCGAGCAGCGGCCCGCTGATCTTGCCCAGGTAGCGCTGGATGATGGCCGGCGTGCAGCGGCACTCGCGCGTGGTGTCGCCGTAGTAGCCGCACGGACACGGGTTCATCGCCGCCACCAGCATGAAGCGGGCCGGGAAGGAGAGCGTCATGGCCGCGCGCGCCAGGGTGACCGTGCGCGTCCTCGAGCGGCTGCCGCAGCAGCTCCAGCACGTTCCTCGGGAACTCCGGAAGTTCGTCCAGGAACAGCACGCCGTTGTGCGCCAGGCTCACCTCGCCCGGCCGCGGGATGCCGCTGCCGCCGCCCGATCAGGCCGGCGTCGGAGATGGTGTGGTGCGGCGCGCGGAAAGGACGCTCGCGCCACCAGGCCCGCGCCGCTGCGGCAGGATTCCGGCCACGCTGTGGATCTGCGTGGTCTCGAGCGCCTCGGCGAACGTCAGGGCGGGGCAGAATGGCCGCCAGGCGCTTGGCCAGCATGGTCTTGCCCGAGCCGGGCGGCCCGATCATGAGCACGTTGTGCCCGCCCGCGGCGGCCACTTCGAGCGCGCGCTTGGCGGTGGTCTGCCCGCGCACGTCGCGGAAGTCCAGGCCGGCCGCGTCTCGGGCTCCGCCGCCGCGGGAGCGCCGCGCTGCGACCGGCGCGAACTGCTCCGGCTGGTTGAGCAGCGCCACCACTTCGGCCAGGTGCTTCACCCCGAACACGCGCACGCCTTCCACCACCGCCGCCTCGGCCGCGTTCTCGGCCGGCACCACGAAGTTGGCGATCCGCGCTCGCCGCGCGCAGACGGCCATCGAGAGCGCGCCGCGCACCGGGCGGATGCCGCCGTCGAGCGACAGCTCGCCCGTGAGCAGGTGTCGTCCGCGCGCCGCACCATTCCCATCGCGCCCAGGATGCCCAGGGCCATCGGCAGGTCGAAGCCCGCGCCCTCCTTGCGCACGTTGGCCGGCGCCAGGTTGATGGTCACCGACTTGTTGGGATAGCCGAAGCCGGAGTTGATCAGCGCGCTCTTGATGCGCTCGCGGCTTTCGCGCACCGCCGTGTCGGGCATGCCCGACGGTCACGAAGTCGCGCGCCGAGCCGCCGGGTACATGTCCACCTCGACGTCGATCGGGTGGGCGTCGATGCCGAAAACGGCCGCGCTGCGGGTGCGGAACAGCGGCATAGATGCGTTCCGGCCCGGAGCCGCGCGCGTGAGCAAGAGGACAGAGGCGGGGCTTGGGGTTCCCGAACTCGAATATGGTAGTCGATCCAGGACTCTGGGATTCTCATCCTGGATGGAGTCGTCGGCCGGCCTGTGGGGATCCTGTTCAGGAGGGTCCGAAGAGCCAGCATCAAACGTCCAGATACCGGCTTGGGAGCTGCTCTGACTGCGCCAGGCGGAAATGCGCTAACCTGCTGCGGTGGGCGTCACGCGCGTTTCGTTCTCGTTGCTGTTGCCGATCCTCGAGCTGACCGTCTGGGCTGTGCTCGTGCCGACCGAGGTTGGCCTGATATGCTACCGCGCTCAGCGAACTCCGCAAGGAGCCAGTGCCCACCTGGGCCACTTCGAGCTGAACCTCCCTCCAGATCGCTGGGTGGGCTTCGCTCTCAAGTGGATGCCTCTGACGCATTCCCGCACGATCATCGCCGCCAACCTTCCCGGGATGCTCGTCGACCTGATGGTTTCATTGCCGGCCGATCAACCGGGCAAGTGGCATCCCTCGTGGGTGTCCCTGGAGAACTGGAGATGCTTTACGTTGCCGTTCTACTGTCTGCCGCTGTGGTGGTTCGCCGGGTACGGGTTGGACGGGTTGTTCGGCAGGCGACTTGTGCGCCGCGCGGCGATCTGGACCGGCACGCTTCTCTGTCTCCTATTCGCTGTTCCGCTGATCGGCTGTCTGACATCGCCGCCCGGCGACCGAGCGGATCTAGGCTGGTTGGCGCCAGGATTGTTGCTCTGGACCGTTCTTTTCGGAATTGTGCCGTTCGTCTGGCTGCGCCAGAAGATCACCAGGGCGCGCGGAGCGGTGGGGCAGTCATAGCCCAACACCAAGGAGTGCGTTTCATTCTCCGGCCACGGTGACCACCACCACCCGCTGGCGGCCGCGAACATCGCATTCCAGGTGGAAGATCTGCTGCCATGTGCCCAAAACCAGTTGACCGTTTGAGATGGGCACTGTGAGAGAGGGTCCGAGCAGGGTGGCCTGCAAATGCGAGTGGCCATTGCCATCGTGCCAGGCCCGTTCGTGGCCATACTCGCGGTTTGGCGGGATCAGCTTGTCGAGGATCGCCGGCAGGTCGCGCTCCAGGCCCGGCTCAAACTCGATCGTGCCGAGCGCGGCCGTGCTCCCCACATTGAAGATGTGGGCCGTTCCGGTTTGAATCTTCGAGGAGGCCACCACCGCCACGATCTGCGCGGTCAGGTCATGCATGTCGCCGTGGCCCTTGGTAGGAAGCCGGATTTGCTCTTGGTGAACCACAGCCAATTGTAGCCAAAACCCGTCGCCCTCCCGCCGGTCGTCAGGCATCGGAGTTCTCAGCCGCGGTGAGGAATCGGCGGTCCGGCTACCGCCGCCCCGATCGGCGATTGCCGGTCGGCCCACGGTTTGTGGGCCTTCGCTCCTGAAATTCAGTCGGCCGGCCTCCGCCGCGCGCAGGACAGCGCCGGCCCGGCCAGGCGACCTGCCGGCCCGGCCTGTGCGCCGGATGGACTAGACTTAACTCCGGAGCGCTTCCGTGGCCAGAAGATCGCTTGCTCTCTCCGAGGTCTACCGCCTGCTCGAACCGGGCCCCGTCGTCCTGCTCACGACCGCCGCTAAGGGGCGGGCCAACATCATGGCGCAGTCGTGGCACACCATGGTGGAGTTCAATCCGCCGCTGGTGGCCTGTGTGGTCAGCAATCGAAACTTCACGTTCGAGACCCTCAAGGCGACCCGTGAATGTGTGATCAACATCCCGACCGTGAAGCTGGCACAGAAGGTGGTGGCGTGCGGAAATTGCTCGGGGCGGAAGGTCGACAAGCTCGCGAGATTCAACCTCACGCCGATCGCCGCCTCCAAGGTTGGGGCGCCACTGATCGCCGAGTGCTACGCCAATTTGGAATGCAAGGTGGTCGATACCAGAGCAGTGGCCAAGTACTGTCTGTTCGTCCTGGAGGTTGTCAAAGCGTGGATCGACCCCGCCCGGGAACGTCTGCGCACGATTCACCACCAGGGCAAGGGATGCTTTATGGTCGCCGGCAAGACGATCAAGCTGCGGTCCAGGATGCCTTGACGGCGGCTGCGGCCTGGCTCCCGGCCTGCCGGCTCAAAGCGCTCCACTCGGTCAGCGTCTTCAAGAAGAACGTCAGGAGCCGAGCGAAGGCATCCCGGCTTGCACGCACTTCATAGGAGTCGGGCTTGGTGTCATAGAAGAAGCCACGGCCGGCCTCTTCGTAGACGTGATACTCGAAGGACTTGCCGGCCTGCCGGATGGCGTCGGCGAAGCCGCATATGCCCGCCCTGGCGGCAGCGGGCGCCGGCGAGGAAGAGGGTCGACAAAAGTAGCGTGAGCGGGCACTGTCACCGGCCGTCGATGTCGGGTGTCTCACGCCCGGCTCAGCACGCGGCACACGATCTCCGCGTCGATGCGGACCTCGTCCCGGAATTTGGGGAACATGCCGACGTACACGCAATCGGACGGCTTGATGCTCTCGAAGGCGGTACGGAATGCCCGCTCGATGCCCTCCGGGCCGATGCGCCCGGCGGCCAGAATCTTGAAGGCGAAGCAGGGCTTCCTGGTCTGCCGCATGACGCGGTACATGCGCGGGGGATCGCTCACCGTGTAGATGTCGTGCGGCATCTCCATCATCTCCCCGCCCAGCACCTTCTTCCACTCCTCGGGTGTGCGCCGCCGGTTGTAGACGCAGCCGGCGTAGAAATCGACGTCCCAATTCTCTTCTTCGATCCTGGCGATCACTTCGGGGATGTGCGTTCCGACGCCGACGAGCACGCCCAGGTCGCGCACCGTTTTGCACCACTCCTTGACGCTGTCCATGCGGCCCGCCTGCCAGGCATCGTCAACCACTTCTCCCTGTCGCTGCAGCCCGATGGGGTGCAGCGTCTTGACCAGTGTGGCGGCTTCCACCCCGGCGCCCACCTGGGGGATCAGGTGCATCTTGCCGCCTTCGGCGACGAACCGCGACCAGTCCGCCAGCGACCGCTCCGAGTGGTAGTAGTTGAATGCATTGATGCCATAGGTGGTCGCCCGGTGCAGGACCTGAAAGACGCGCTCCGGCGTGTACCACTCGCGCATCGTGTCGTCCAGGTTGTGGTTGTAGTGAGAGAAGCCGTAGAACGGGTTCACGCCGAGCACAAGGCGGCTGATTTGGACACCGCCGAACTCGATCTTCGGCACTTGGACAGCGGCCGGGGCGGGACCAGCAGCCTGCTGCGCGTCTGAGGACGAGGTCAAGCCCGAGATCCCGGCGGCCAGCGCCGCGCCGGATCGAATAAAATCCCGACGTGAGTTTGCCATGACTCCCTCCCTTCCGGCCCTGCCGGATTGCCGATCAAGCGTATCAGGTCCGATGCTGCCGTTCAAGGGAGCCGGGTCGGAAGGTCGGAGGAGCATGACGGCCGGGCGGGTGCGGGACTGCCGCGCTCGTGGCCGCATAGTGGCACGGTTGAACTTGCTTTGTAGGTCGTGTCTCATCGGGGTCCGCGAATCTTGTAGGATTTAGCCATGACGCTTCTCTATCGTTCCGCTTCGGCCTGGTTGGTCGAGACCGCGCCGGGTCTGGCCATCCGGGTACCCCCGAACGCTATGGAACGCCTTACCGCCCGGGAGGATTTGTTCGAATATCTGGAAGAACTGGCCCGCAGCGGCGGCAGGCCCGAGCCCATTCCACAACAGTTGCGCGCGCCCATCGAGGCGCAGGAAGTGTGGGCGGCGGGCGTCACCTATTACCGCAGCCGGTCGGCTCGGATGGCCGAGGCTCAAAGCGCCGGCGGAGGAGATTTCTACGACCGCGTATACAACGCGGAGCGCCCGGAGCTGTTTATGAAAGCCACGCCGCACCGTGTGGTGGGGCCGGAATCCCCGGTCCGCATCCGGCGCGATTCGAAGTGGAATGTTCCGGAGCCCGAGCTGACGTTGCTGGTCTCGCCGGGCGGAACGATACTGGGATACACCGCCGGCAATGACATGAGCTCGCGCTCTCTGGAGGGCGAGAACCCTCTCTATCTGCCGCAGGCCAAGACCTATGACGGGTGCTGCGCGCTGGGTCCGGCCATCTTAGTTTCCCGCCGTCCGCCGCCGCCCTCAACGGGGATCCATCTGACCATCCGGCGCGCGGGAGAGGCCGTTTTCACCGGGGCCGCAAAGCTGTCCGATATGAAGCGCCGTCTCGAAGATCTGGTCGAGTTCCTCTACCGGGAAAGCTCTTTCCCGAACGGCTCTTTCCTCCTGACGGGAACCGGCATTGTGCCGCCGGATTCGTTCACCCTGATGGCCGGGGACCGAGTGGAGATTGGCATCCATGGCATCGGGACGCTCGCCAACACAGTGGAGCAAGTGCGATGACAGCACTCTCTGGGAAGAACCTGATCGCGGGGCAAGAGTCCGCATTGGGGGGCGTGACGTTCCGCGGGCGTCTGGAACTCGAATACACGGAAGCCACGTCCGCCGAGCTCGATCGCGCCGCCACGCTGGCCGACGATTGCCTGGAATCCTGCGCGGCGTCCCCGCCGTCGCAGATTGCCGCGCTTCTCGACCGGATCGCCGAGGAGATCGAGGCGTTGGGCGGGGAACTGGTCGAGCTTGCCGCTGCCGAGACCGCGCTTTCGACGGAGCGCCTCACCGGTGAGCGGGCGCGCACTACGAACCAGCTTCGGATGTTTGCCGGTTTAGTGCGCGATGGCTCCTGGAAGGATGTGCGAATCGATCGCGCCCTGCCGGTTCGCAAGCCTGCGCGGCGCCCCGACCTGCGCCGCACGCTGATCCCGATTGGGCCAGTGGCGGTCTGGGCCGCGAGCAACTTCCCGCTCGCCTTTTCGGTGGCCGGCGGCGACACCGCAGCGGCGCTCGCCGCCGCGTGCCCCGTCATCGTCAAAGCGCACCCGGGGCACCCGGGTACTTCCGAACTGGTGGCCAGGTCCGTGGCGAGAGCCGCCGCCGCGCTGGGGCTGCCTCCTGGGATCTTCTCCATGTTGCAGGGAGCGGGCGCGGAGGTGAGCCTGGAATTGGTGCGGCATCCGAAGATCGCGGCCGGCGCCTTCACGGGCTCGTTGCGTGCCGGCCGGGCGCTGTTCGACGCCGCGGCGCGGCGCCCCGTTCCCATTCCGTTCTTTGCCGAGATGGGCAGCTTGAACCCGGTGTTCCTTCTGGAGGGAGCTCTGTCGGAACGCGGCGATGCTATTGCGGACGGCTTGAGCCAGTCCGTGAACCTGGGCGTAGGCCAGTTCTGCACCTGCCCGGGGTTGGCGGTCGCCGTGGAAAGCCCCGCCCTGGAACGGTTCGCCGCAAAACTGCGCGACCGATTCCAGGGCGGCGCGGCGGGCTCCATGCTGACCGCCGCCGTTGCGCGCTCGTATCGCGAGGCGGTCGAGCGCATCGAAGCGATCCCAGGGGTGAGCGGCAGCCGCAAGGGCCCGGCGACCTCGATGGAAGGATGGCCGGTTCTGTTTGAAGCCCGCGCCGGCGCGGTCCTGGAAAATGAAGAACTGCGGCACGAGGTGTTCGGGCCCGCCACCGTCCTGGTCCGCTGCGGGTCCGCCGCCGGGATGCTCGAACTCGCCCGGCATCTGGAGGGCAGCCTGACTGCCACGGTCCACGGCACGGTCGAAGACCTCCGCGAGAATCGCCCGCTGGTGTCGCTGCTCATGCGCAAGGCGGGCAGACTGGTGTTCAACGGATACCCGACCGGCGTGGAGGTCTGCGCCGCGATGCAGCATGGCGGCCCCTACCCCGCCACCACCGATCCGCGTTTTACCTCCGTCGGTCCGGCGGCCATCCAGCGTTTCTGTCGGCCGGTGTGCTTCCAGGATTTCCCGGCCGACTTTCTGCCTGCGGAGCTTCAGGCCGAACCGGAGTAGGGAACACGGCCGGCGCGCCGGGCGCCTACTGCATGATCTCGTCGACGGCCGCCCAGGTTGCCAGGCCGACGATGCCGTCTTCCTGCAGGCCCTTTTGCGCTTGGAGCTGCCGGACTGCCGACACCGTGAGCGGTCCGTAGATGCCGTCGACCGCGTTCGCCGGCAGGAGATTCGATTTCACCAGGGCGCGCTGGACAACCTCGACGGCGTCGCCGGTGATGTACGGCGCGCGCAGCCGGAGAACGGCGTGGTCCGGGCTCTCGGCGGAGGCGCGCTCGGGGATTTGCGGAGCGACCTGCGCGGGGGCGCCCGCGATGAAAGACCCCGCGGCGATCCGGACCCCGCGAACGACGATCGGGAGCGCCAGGTCCCAGTTGCCGCCGGCGGCCAACTGGTTCAACTCGTCCATGCGGTACACGCATGTCCTCAGCAGGAGGTTCGCGCTCGTGGCCAGCCAGTTGCGGCGCGCCGCGATGTACGCCTTGACCCAATCCTCCTCGCCGGGCGGGGAGACGAAGGCGGCGTTGGTGAGGTCGCGGATGAGTGCGAAGCTACCGTGGACGACGCTGTCGTAAACGGTGGCGATGCCCAGCGAGGTGACCAACGGGCTGCCCTTCAGCGCCTTCGCGGACAGGCGGACGGCCGGGTCCCAGTAGCAGGCGTCAAAGAAGGAGTCCTGGACTTTCTGCATGACCGGATCCGCGCCTGCGCGCGCCAGCAGGCTGCGCAGGACCATGTCGCCATCCAGGGTCAGGTCGATGGCCTGCAAGCGATCGAGGTAGCCGCGCAGCTCGCTTGCGTATCGCGCGCCGGCCGCGTCGCAGTAAGTGCGGATCAGAAGCGCCAGGCCACCGCTCGCCAGAGTGGTCTGAGAGCGGCCGTAGGTGAGATGACCGCCATCGCCCGGAAGCGCGGTAACGCAGCCGTAGTTGCCGGCCAGGTGTCCGGTCTCGAATATGTTGACGATGGCTTTCGCGGTCTTCGTCTGCAGGTCGTCCATGTTGCGCTCGCTTGCCGCCTCAGGGCGCCGGGACCGCCTTGTCGATGTCGCTCTGAAGCAGGATCAAGGTCGGGGTGACCGTGAAGTCGTTCTCCAGAGTGAAGGAGACGTCCGCGCTCGCAGGATCCACGAAGTGAACCCTCAAGCGCACCGTTCCCGGCAGCGAGAACACCGCGTTCTCGAGCGGGACCAGGATGTGGGTGCTGTCCTGGAAAACGTTCGCGTTCAGGCTCAGATCGCGGGGAATCAGCCCGGGCAGATTGTCGAACGTGATGCTGGCCACGATCGAATCCACGCGCTTGAAGTCGACTCCGGCAGCGCTCACCGCCACCACGTACTGCGTGTTCTGCACGTCGGCGGTCTGGAAGTGCAGGAAGCGGGCGACGTCCGGCTTCTTCATGGGCGCCGGCACGACCAGTTGCGCGTCCGCGGCGAAACTGAGCCCGGCGTGATCGGCGGGTAGGGGCAGGTCCGCCGTCGCCGCGGCCGGAATCGAGATGTTCGCGGGGACCTCGGTGAGCGCCGCAGGTTGAATCAGGGCGTAGCGGGAGAGAAGAAGGTCCAGCGGGGATTGGTTCGTCACCTGGATCTGGGTCGCGGCCTCGTCGAACTGGACCGCCAGCTCGTCGTCGGCGCCGCTGGTATGCGCGAAGTTCAGGTCTAAAGTCGATAGCACCGGGTCCGGGTATCCGTCGTCGAGCTTCAGGCTCAGGGATCCGACCAGGTCGACGCCGCTGGCCGCACAGAGCCGCATGATGAAGAGGTTGGCATTGGCCACGGCGGGGGTCTGGGCGCTTTCATCGTGGATGGACACGCTGAGCGCGAAGGTGTGCGGGTCGGCGCCCGCCGAGAACGCAACGTCGCTCTGGAACGTGGTCTGGAGGGCCGACGGCGGCGTAGTGCGCAGGAAGTCGGGAAACGCCAGGCGGTATCCCTGCAACTCCGGTCGGGCCGCGATCTCCTGGGTCAGGCGTTGAACCTCCACGCGGCTGACCTCGGGAGCGACGACGAAGTCGAATTCGAACACGCACTTACTGCCGTCGGCAGCGCCGCTGTCGAGCAGGGCCATGCACGCGGCGGAGCAGCCCAGACGGCTTCGCACGATGGAGTACCGCTGCGGGATCGCCACGATGGTCCGGCTGAGGGTTCCGATGAAGAGCCGGCTCAGGCTGGGATAGCGGTCGTTGAAGTGGGCCAGCGCCTTCAATTCCTTGAACTCGGACTGGGCCAGGGAGAAGTCCTTCAGGTCACGGGCGTCTCGAATCACGTGGTTGGCTACCGTCGCCGTGGATACTGTGTACCTTAGTTGATAGCCGTCCTGCTGGTATTTGAGACCGAGCGGCAGCGTCGCCTCCCAGTTCTGCCGGGTCTGCACCAGGGTTGGGGCCGGCGGCTGGGCCACTTGGACGGCCGGCGGACCGAACGCCCGCACCCGCAAAACCGGCGCTACCGCGGCCGGTTGCGCGGCCTCGAAGGCCATCGGCTGGCGGATGAACGTCGGCCGCGCCACGAGCCCTTCCGGCGGCGCCACGAACCGCAGCGGCAGTATGCGGTTCGGCACGAAGGGCGTCCCCGACCACACCTGGTAGGAAGCGGTGAGAGCGATGGATGCCTTGCCGAAGGAGGTCAGGTCCTGGTAGAAACCGGCCACCGAAGCGCCCAGAATCGGGCCGAAAGTGACCAGGAAGGCGCCCCCTCCGAGGTCCTGAAGCGCGCCGGTGAACGTCCGCTGTAGTTCCTGCCCGCCGTCGTCCAGATAAGCGCTGGTCAGGACCGCGGCGAGTTCGAGGAGCGGGATTTCCTGGACTCTGGCCGCCGGATTGGCCTGGATGAATTGCGCCACGTCCGGCGGCTGGACCTTGAGCATCCCCAAAGTCAGTTTCGCCGTGTTGAAGGGGTTGCCGGCGGCGTCCTGGCCGGACTGGCTGGCGGCGAACGCGAAGGCGGAATCGACGTCGGCGGCCAGGGTGAAGCCGGGCAGATACCAATGCAGGCTGGCGTCGTTCCGGTCGACGAACAAGTTGCCCGACTGCGAGCTGGCCAGCGGCAGGCTGGCAGGAAGCACGGGCGGCGGCTCGCCCAGGGACACAAACCTGCCGGGCGCAAGCGCGGCGCGTTCCACCGCGACGGAGGAGGCCGGGGCGGCGGGTCCGACCTGCGCCGCCCCGGCGAACCGGACCGCTCCGGCTGCCATGAACTGGTTCATTCGCGCCCCTCCTACGTGCCGGCCATTTCCTTCTGCGCCTGGAGAATATACTTGGCGACCAGCGCCGCCTGGGCCGGGTCGTCCAGCGTGGGGAGGACGATCTTGCACGGCACGATGCGCTTGATCCGGCCGAGGTTGAGCGGAACCGCCTGGTTGCCGCTCCAGGTCACCGGGGCCCCGGCGAAGTCGGAGGGCGGGGGAGCGACCTCGACGTCGATCTTCACCTTCGCCACCGTCTCGTTGAAGTACTTGTCCGACCACACCTGCCAGATCGCCACCGGATTCTGCTTCGGATCGGTGTTCGTCATGACCAGCAGGTCGGACCGGCTGCCGATCCCGACGGTCAGCGTGACCGTGATGTTGGGCGCCTTGATGGGCCGGTCCAGGAAGAACTTCACGAAGATGTAGCCGACGTCGGCCGGGCCGACCACCGGCGAGTGATCGTTGGTCACGACCACGTTATCGAACTCGATCCCGCCGTTGGACAGATCGACGCGGGCATCGTCCGGCTTGTAGACGAGCTTCGTTTTGATCTGGACCTGGTCGCTGTCCCAGCCCGGGACGCTGTCGACCCGCTCGAAGGAGATGTTGACGATGTCCTTGGGATTGTCCCGGGTCCAACCGGCGACGGCTAGCGGGGCGCTGGGATCCTTGTGGCCGGGCGTGTAATGGAAGCCCTGGCCGGCCGTCTTCATGACCGGTTTTCCGTCCGGCCCCATGACAGGCTGGCTGTTGTCGCCCAGCAAGGGGTAGCTGACCTCGATCAGGGCTTCGTTGATGGGATCGGACAGGTCGGCGTCGCCGAAATCGATGTTGGGCGTGGCCGCCACCTGGACCTTCCGGAAGAACTCGCCGATGTCGATCACGGAGAGGTAGGTGTCCAGGTTCGCCTTAATGGCCGGCTCGATCTCGCTCAGGGTGCCCGAAACGGTGTCCTCCTTCGAGATCGTCTGGTCGATTCGGAAGTCCTGGGAGAGCTTGATCGCACGCTTCTGATAGCTGAACTTCAACGCCACGGCCACGCCGCCGCAGGCGCCGGCGCTGGCCTTGGCGGGATCGTCCGGCTTGGGCTGCCAGTCGAAGATCTCCGTCTTTACCATGTCCCAGGCGCGCTGCTGCATGTCCGAGACCTGCTTGTCGATCATCTTCTTGAGGTCGGGATCGGGGTCAATGCCGTTCTCCTTGATGATGGTCTTGATGGCGCCGCTGGTCAGACAGTTCTGGTAGTTGGCGGATAGATCGGCCTGCAAGAAGCCGTACTTTGCCTGCAGCGCTCCCGAGAACTGGTCGAACGTCTTGTCGACGTCGACGTCCATGTGGATGTCGCAGGCGTTGATGTAGAAGAGCTGCTTCATGTTGTAGTGGACCGTAAACGGCGAGCGCCCGTCTTTGAGCGCGCCGACAATCGCGCCTGCCGCCATTTGATTGCAGGTAACCAGAAAGCTGCTGATGCTAGAGGCCTCGATGCTCCCCTTGCCGGTGCCCTGCGCGCTGATGAAGAACGGCGACTTGGCGTCTCCGGCGCCCTGCAACTGAGGCACCTCGAGGGTCACCGCGTTGTCGACGATGGGCACGATGCCCAGCAGCGGATCCGGATCGGCCGGTTCGTGATTAAAGAAGGCCGCGATGCGCGCGGGAGGCGCCGGGTGGTCCATTTGCTTCAACTTCTGGAGCGCGCCCGCGATCACGCTGTCGGGGATGGCCATGGTGGTGGAGAACGACACAAACGCGCCTCCGGCGTCCGACTCGCCTCCGGAGGTCATCGCATCGGTGATCCCCATGGTGTCCTCGGTCGTCATCAGACCCTTGAAGAGGGTCACGCTGAGGTCGAAGTCGGCCGGAGAATCGGGCCTCTTCGCCAGGTAAATCTCCTTCGGCATGAAGTAATACTGCGTCGGGAGACCGTTCTGCTTCAGGAGTGGGTTGTTCGCGTCGGGGAAGACCTCGAGAGCGAACGTCTTCTTCGCTTCATCGTCGACCTCGATCGTCAAGAAGTCGGGGCCGAAAAGCGGTCCGAGAGCACTGATCGTTTCGTTAGCCATGTGTCTCACTCCGTTCTAGCGCCCCGGGGTCTGGAGCGCCGCGCAAGGCAACTCGCCGCCGCGGCCCGCCAGATACCGGACGCCGTTGTTCCAACCTGTGAAAGAGATCTCCTGCAAGCGGACGGCCCCGCCATTGCGGAGTTGGGGAGTTCCCCGAATCGCTGCCCGTTTCTTTACGAAACGGCGTTGATAAGCAAGCCGCCGGGCCCGGCGGGCGCCCGGCCGCCTTACGGTCTCGATCCCCGGGGTCAACGGCGCCCTTTCTCAAACCACGGCCTTGTCCCCGTCTTGCGTTGTCGTGACGCCATCGTTGGCGTTGAACGTCGTGCTCAGGATCTGAGGGAGAAGCTGTTTGAGGTCCGGCCGGTTCCCGATCCTCTCCGTGGCCGGTCCGAAGGAGCCATCCTGCTGGGGCGATCCGGTAGTGCGGAGGAGGTTCCGCACGTCGGATGGTGTAAGCGGCGCTAAGCTCGCAGCGCGGCGCACACCCTGCATGCAGCCGACCACGCCGGTGACGATCGGCGAGGCGCTGGAGGTGCCGCTGAACACGTCGGTGTACCACTGGTCCTGGCTGGCTCCTCCCTGCAGATCGCCGTAACCGGTCGAGGTCACTTCGCGGCCCCAGCCCTGGACGTCCACAACGCTTCCATAGTTGGAGAAATCCAACCGCGCCCGATCCGTGGTATGGGTACGCCCATGCGTCTCGGGCGGAGGGGAACCGGCGCCCACCACGATGGCGCCCGAATCGCGCGAACCGCGCGCGAACGGGTTCTGCCAGTCCTTTGGGAAGCCTTTGGCGGGCGTGCTGTAGATCGGATCGTCCAGGTTCTCGGCCCCATTGCCGGCGGCCTCGACCACGATGATGCCCTTGTTGGTTGCATAGCGAATCGCCGCATAGGCGTCCGGCCACCACTCGACGGCGATGTAGCCCTTCTGATTCTGATTCAACTGGAAGTTGGCGGCTGGCCCGGGGCGGTGCATCTCCAGCAGCATGATGTCGCCCTGATTCAGCAGGTCGGCCGCCTGCTTGATCGCCTTGGCACCTTCGTTGCCGCCGTGAGAGACCATGCGGACATTGGCTCCCGGGCAAATGCCTTTCACTCCGAATCCGTTGTCGTCTCCGCTGAACTCGCCCAGCACCGCCGTGCCGTGGTCCACCCAGCCCTGGGCGGTCAATGCGGTGCCGGCGACGACACCGCCCTGGTTGGCGGCCAGGTCCTCGTGGGTTGTGCGCCACCCGCCCTCGATGTCGATGATCTCGACGCCGGCGCCATCCCCGCCCGCGCAGGTCCAGGCAAAGCGGGCGTCTACTCCTTCCGGCGCCGGATCGAGATATACCTGCCGCGCCGAAAAGTCAGGCGTGGCGGCCGCGGGCGCAGCGGCGGCGGGGAGAGCGGTCAGATCCCATATCGGAGGCTGCACGGGCGGCAGAACGTAAGCGGCCTCGACATCGGGACGTTGCAGCAACTGGTCCACCAGGCTCAGCAGCGCCTCGAGCGGCGCCGCGACCTGCAAGAAGCCCTCCAGGTTCAGGCCCTCCGCAGCCTGGGCGTTCGTGGCGGAGCCCTCCGGAGCGGAGGGAGCGTCCACGGCATCTCCAAAGAGGCTGGCCAGGGTTCCCCCGGCGGAGGCGATCAGGGCCGCCAGGTCCTGGCCGCCGCCGTCCTCCTGGGTGGTCGTGCCATCCGCCGAGGGAGGCGCCGCCTCAGCGGACGGCGCGCTCTCGGCTCCCGCGGAGGCTTTCTTGAGGACAATGAGTACCGGATCGGCGGGAAACGGAGACTCAAAAGAGCTGTCATTGTCGGACATTAGAAGGATCTCCTTGCGCTCAGCGGCGCGAGTTCGAAGACTAAGGCAATGCCTCGGGTGGCTGAATATAGGCGGCAGTCACGCCCTCGGTCTGCAGCAGGGCATCCTGCAATGCGGACGCAACGGCCTCCTGCGCGTCTACCGTGAAGTACCGGCTCAACTCGCTGTCGTGTGTGCCGGGATGCATGGGCTCAATCGATGCATGCGCCCGGATGAGCAGGTCGTGCAGCCGGCGCGCGTCCTGCGACGGCTGACCGGGCGGCTGCAGCGCAGCCGCCAGAGCCCGCTCGACCTGCAGAGTAATCTGCATTACGGGTAGCCCCAAAACTCTAAGCTGGTTTGTGCTGTCTTACCGCATCCACTCTGTTTGTACCCGAATATTGGCATATCGGCAGAGCGAAGTCAAGAGGTTTTGCGGAAGATCCAGACGCTATCTCTTCGTTCCACGCGGGTAAAAGGTTCGGGACGCGCCTGGCGGTGCCACAATCAGGCCCGCTTTGCTTAAACGGCGTTTGGAATTGGCGCCCGTTTCACGATTGAAGGAGCGGCCGTCAGGGCAGCGCGGCGGGCGCCCGGCAGCGCGGCGGGCGCCCGGCCGCGCGGCGTGAGTTTCTCGCCGGCGGGTCGAGCGGCGGCCGGATCTTCACCGGCGGCCGCTTGGCTCCGCCCGCGGTGACGGGGATTCTGACGGTCGCGGATCCCGCCGCTCGCGGCGCTGTGCGGTACACCACCGCCGGTGGGTGGTCCCCCAAAGCCCCTTCCCTTGGCTTTGATTTTGGTGTACAAACATTTTAGGAGGGTTCTGTTTGTGCGGTTTCTGAGGAAAACGGGAAAGGCGGAGGCGCCGGGCGCCTTGTTCCTCAGGGGGTTCGGGCGGGCGCGGGCTGAGGAAATCGCGGGCACAGGTTTTGCACCGTTCCGTTCACAGTGTAGCCATCAGAAACCGTGAGAGTAATTTCGCTTGCTACTAGGGTGCGGGCCCGATTCTAATAGGACGTTGCTTGCCGATGGCGGTCTCCGACATCATCCTCGATAAGGGTCTTCCGGTCAACCTGGACGCCGAGCGCTTCGTCCTTGGCTCGATCCTGCTGGACGACTCGCTGTTTGTGCAGGTGGCCGGCGCCATCCAGCCGGAAGACTTCGCGCTCGAAAAGCACCGCATCCTGTTCAACCGCATGGGGGAGCTGCACGAGCGCGGCGAACGGATTGACCGCGTCACCGTCTACAACGAGCTCCTCAAGCACAACGAGTCCGAGTCCTGCGACGGCCTGACCTATCTCATCTCGCTTGACGACGGCCTGCCCCGCATCTCCAACGTGGACGCCTACGTCCGCATCGTGCGCGAGAAGTCCGTCCTGCGGCGTATCATCTTCGCGTCACAGAAGCTGATCGACCGCTGCCTGCTGGGCCAGGACGAGC
Source organism: Bryobacterales bacterium (assembly GCA_963710565.1). Classification (GTDB taxonomy): domain Bacteria; phylum Acidobacteriota; class Terriglobia; order Bryobacterales; family Bryobacteraceae; genus DASWZN01. Next base: position 456,694 of record CAVQAN010000009.1, read on the forward strand.
CCGACGACATCCTGGCGGGCGCCGAGGAGTCGCTGCTCAAGATCAGCGACCTCGGCGCCAAGGCAGCACTGGTGAACCCGCGCCAGATCATCGATGGGTACGAGGGCGGGATCAACGCCCTGCTGGACCCCAGCACGCGGCTCAACGGTCTGACCACGGGCTTCCCGAAGCTGGATGAGATGACGGGCGGCCTGCATGGCGGTGAACTTTTCATCCTGGCCGCGCGGCCCTCGATGGGGAAGACCGCGCTGGCGCTCAACATCGCGCAGCACGTCGCCACCGCGAAGGATCCGCGGCCGGTCGCCATCTTCTCGCTGGAAATGACCAAGGAGTCGCTGCTCACCCGCCTGTTGTGCGCGACGGCCCGCATCGACGGCCAGAAGTTCCGGGCCGGCTTCCTCAGCCGGGAAGAGCGGGCGCGGCTTTCCGCGGCTGCCACCGCCATCTCCGCCGCGCCGCTGTTCATCGACGACACCTCCGGCGCCAACCTGATGGACATCCACGCCAAGCTGCGCCGCCTCAAGGCCGAGCAGCACGGGCTGGGGCTGGTGGTCATCGATTACCTGCAGTTGATGAGCGGCCGCGGCCGGTATGAGAACCGCAACCAGGAGATCAGCACGCTCTCGCGCGGGCTCAAGCTGCTGTCGAAGGAACTCGACGTCCCCATGCTGGTGCTCTCGCAGTTGAGCCGCGCGCCGGAAATCCGGCAGGAGGGGGACCACCGCCCGCAGCTCAGCGATCTGCGCGATTCGGGCGCCATCGAGCAGGACGCGGACCTGGTCGGTTTCATCTTCCGTCCCGAGGTCTACAAGCCCGAGCGGCAGGACTTGCGCGGCGCGGCGGAGCTGATCCTGGCCAAGCAGCGCAACGGCCCCACGGGCATCGTGAAGATGGTTTTCCTCAAGCACTGCACGCGGTTCGAGAACCGCACCGCCGATCTGGGCGAGGAAACGGGGCCGCCTCTTCCGGAAGACGAGTAGCAGATTGTGCGGGGCCGCCGCCGCTCTTCACTCGGCGGGGATCGCCAGCAGGATCTCGACCTCGATGGGCTTGCCGTCGCGGCTGGCCGCGCGGAACTGCCACTGTTCGAGCACGGCCTCGACCATTTCGGCTTCGCCGGCGTTGGCGGCCGAGAGCAGTGTGAGGTCGCGGAAGCGGCCCTCGACGGTGACGTACCCATGCACCATGACGTGGTGGCCGGGCCGCGGCTTGACGGGAGGCCGCATCGTCACGCGGGGATAGGGCGCCACGAGGGCCGCGCCGGTGGTCAGACGGACGACCGACCCGCTCACCTCCACGACGTGGTCCCCCTCGGCGGGAATGCAGTACTGGAGCAGCCAGTCTTTGGCGCCTCCGGCTCGAACGTAGGCCGTGTAGATCGGTTTGCCCGAGAGCGCTCCGGAGCTTTCGGGGAAGTCCTCCGCTCCGGCAGACTCAACCACCACGTCAAAAACGCCGCCGGCGGGGTTGACAATGCGCGTGGGAGCAGCAGCGGCGAGGGCCATGGCCCGCAGAGAGGCTGCACTGCCACCGTCGGTCACGGGCGGGGCGGCCGAGGCTGGGGCCGATTCGGCCGGCTTGGCAGCCCCGGCCGCTGCCGGCGAGGTGGCCGCCGATTCCACGGGCTTGGCGGCGCGAGCCGGAGCAGGCGGGGCGGGAGCCGATTCACCCGGTCTGGCGGCGCGGGCCGGGGTGGGGGTGGCGGAAGCCGATTCACCCGGCTTGGCCGCTGGCGTGGCGCCGGCAGCGCCCGCGCCCGACCCGCCGCTGCCGCCGCCGGAGGCAGCCGTAACTGACGCCGGTCCTGACGCGCCGCCCTCCGGCAAGTGGCCGAGTTGGTTGCCGGGAGGCACGTTCAGGAACTCGCGCATGCGCTGCGGATCGAGAGCCAGACGAGAGGAGATTCGTGGGGTCGCCCGCGGTTCGATCCGCCGAGACGCCGGTCTGCGGCGCCCCGCTCTGGGGCTCCGATGTCTGAACCGGCAACGCGGGTGGCGTGACGAGCCTCAGCGCTTCGGACGACTCGGGGAGTTGCGGAACGACCATGGGGGCGGGTTCCGCCGCCGGCAACTCCAGCTTGGGAGGCGCGTCGAGCAGCCGAGGCTGGGCGGGCCGGGTTTCGTGCCCCGGCTCCACGAATGGCTTGACGAACCGTGGCAGGTCCTTTCGCGGGGCCCAGAAGAACACTTCCGGGAGTCGTGCGGCCACGGGCGGCGTCATGTCCGGCGCAAACTGAGGCTGAAGCATGGTTTGCGCGGTGTCGAGCCGGCGCGGCATCGGCGGCAATTGGAAGCGGCGCCGCGGGGGCCTCTTGCCGGCGTTCCTTCTCCCAACCGGGGCGGCGGCGGGGGGACGCCGTCTCTGGAAGCTGCAGGGACGGCTGGCGCAAGGCGTCAGGCTTGTTCGGCGCAGAGAGGGATGGGCCCGAAGAGGCTACATACAACTGCTCCGGGACCCGAATCCGGAGGGTCTCGAGGATCCTCTGAGTGACGCATCCAGGATTCTGGTCGGACTCGTCCGAGAGAACAATGGCCAACGGAGGTACCAGGAGTACGCCTAGTACGTGAAGAACAAGCGAAATCACAAATCCGGGCCATCGAGCCCGACTCTGAGGGGGGATGCCGAGGCGAAAATGGGGCTGGCGTCGCCGGCCTGCTTGCGGCGAGGCTGTGGCGCCAGCGCGAGGCTGGAGAGAACAACGACTGCATGACCCGAGATTCCTCGTTGAACGAATTGTAGCGGAAATCGGCGTCCGGAGGCAGGCCGGCGTGGGACGGCACAGCCCGGGCAGCAAGCCGAGCGCCGGACACCGCCCGGCGCCTGGGCCGGAAATGGGCCCGGTGGCAAGCAAGTTGCCGGTGATCTAGGAGCGAGGGGTCCAGAAAGGGACCTGGTCGCTCGTCCGGTCGGAAGGCTTCTCCATGACGAGCGAGCGCAGCCACTGGGCGTGGGCCGGGTTCCGGCTGCGTCCGACCATCCGGGGAGGCGCGCCGCCATCTCCGGGTGTGTCGCCCGCCATGTTCTGGAGGTTCCTCAAGCCGTACAGGGCGAGCTCGAAGCGGTCTTTCACGCCCACCTTCTGGAACAGCCGCGACAGGTAGACCTTGACGGTGCCTTCGGAGATCTGGAGGGTGCTGGCGATCTCCTTGTTCTTAAGGCCTTGCGAGAGAAGGGCGACCAACTGGCTCTCGCGCTTGGTCAGAGCCACCATCTTGGCGGACAGGAAACTGGCGGTAAGGCTCTTGTCGAACCAGAGTTCGCCTTCGCAGACCTTGCCCAGGCACTTGATCAGCAGCTCAGTGCCCAGCGTCTTGCGGAGAACTCCGCGCACCCCGAGTTCCATAGCCTGATATGCCAACTCGGTGGAGATCGTGCGGACCCAGAGGATGATGCGGCAGTTGGGGATGTCGCGCTGCAACTGGGTGAGGATGCCGAACGTCACCTCCGGGGTCAGGTCGATGAGGAGAACATCGGGTCTGAGGGTCGGGACGGTTTCTGCGAGTTCCGCAGTGGTGTGGCACACGGAGACGGTTTCGAATCCGGGCACGGACGAAACAACAGCAACGAAACCCTTCGCGAGGATGGGTTCATCAGTGAACAAAAGTACACGAGCCATAGTCAGGTTCCCATGGGCCGGCAACCGAACGCCGCCCAGTCCGCCAGCGAGCGGAGCAAGTCGAATCTTCCGTGAGAGAAACGCCGCCGGGGACCTGAAAAGTCGGTACTAAAGTCCTTTCGGAGGTGGTAAGTTCCAAGCTCTTTGGGCAGGTCCTGCGTTGGGGGGTATGCAATACCCCCTCCTGGGCCTCAAAAGCTATCTCACGACTGACTTTTGCATTACTTTGGTTAATCCACGTTTCCCGATCTGGAGGGCTCCACTAGCCGCAAAGCGGCTCGTAAGCCCGAGGTTTTGCTGGCATTTCCGATCTTATACTCTCTGGTTAACCACAGTCAACAGAAATATGTAATCTATTTACGGTCTTGAACCGCCGAGTGCATCGGGTGTATCCCTTACAACAGGCTCAATGGACAGACGTGCGGATCCTCGGGTGGAGGTAAAGCTCCCGTGTCATGTCGAGTCTGCCAAGACTCGGTCGCGACTGTGTGTCGGCCTGACGGAGAACATGAGCCGCAGCGGCATCCTGGTGGCGTGGAACAGCGGACGGCATGGCGTCGGAGCTGCCCAAGCCGGGCGACCTGCTGAGCGTTGACATCGAGCTGCCGGCGAATCACTCGTTTGGCCGCCGCTGCATGCACTGCCAGGCGGTGGTGGCCCGGGTGTCGGCGGGAGAGAAGGGCGAACCGCTGGTCGCGATGCAGGTCAACCAGATGCAGTTCCGGAGTTACGCCAACGGGAGATTCAGCGCCAAGGGGGCCCCGGCCGAGGCCCGATGTTCGGTGATGTAGGAGTAGAGCGAGAGCATGGTGCTTGAGAGCCAGAGCGAGGAGACGGTGGCGGTGGTTGCGGCGCCCTTGTCTCGGCCCGAGGCCCACGCGAAGGCGGGCGCGAAGCCGAGCGCCGTCGCGCGATTCCTCCCTTCGCTCGCCGATGTAGCCTTCCTGGTTCCGTTTGTCTTTCTCTTTGCGCCGGGAGGCCGCGCCAGGACGCTGCTGGGCGACGGCGACACGGGCTGGCACCTCAGAGCGGGGCAGTGGATTCTGGCACACGGCCGGGTGCCGGATCGCGACATCTTCTCCTTCACCAAGGCGGGCCAGCCGTGGTTTGCGTGGGAGTGGCTGTGGGACGTGATTTTCGGCTGGCTGCATCTGCACTGGGGACTGGCGGCGGTGGTGCTGGTTAACACCGTTTTGATCGGAACGGTCTTCGCGCTGGTCTACAGGCTCGCGTGGTGGAAGTCGCGGAACGCGTTGGTGTCGATTATCGTTACGCTGGCTGCGATTGCGGGTTCCTCGCTGCATTGGCTGGCACGCCCGCATCTGACCACCTGGCTCTTCGTGATCCTGTTCTTGTGGGTGCTGGAGCACGACCGGGCCGCCCGGACGCGGGCGGTGCTATGGCTGCCGGTGCTGATGGTCCTTTGGACGAATCTGCACGGGGGCTTCGTTGCCGGAATGATGTTGGTGGCGACCTATGGAGCCGGCGAGGCGATCGCGGCGGCGTTTGAAGCCGACGCCGGAGCGCGCGCGCGCTGCTGGGCCAGTGCACGCCGCTATGGGTGGCTGACGGCTGCGTGCGCCGCGGCCAGCTTCGTGAACCCCTATGGCTGGCACCTGCACAGCCACATTGCGAAGTATCTGACGGACCCGTCGATCCAATCGACGATCGAGGAGTTCCTGCCCTACAGCTTCCAGCAACCGACCGCCAGATACGTGGAGGCGATGATGCTGGTGGCGTGCGCCGCCGCGGCCTGGTATGCGTATCGCCGCTTCTTCGTGTACTCCATTCTGCTCGTCACGTGGGTGCATGCCGGCCTGTTTTCCCGGAGGCACGTCCCCATCTTCGCGATCGTGGCGGCGCCGATTCTGGCGGCCTTTCTGACGGAACTGGGCGGGCCGCTGCGCGAAGTGAAGGTGGCGGAGTGGCTGCGCCGGGCGGTGCGGGGCGTGGCCGGAGTCAATGCGGAGTTCGGGACGATGGAGGGCATCGGCCGGATCCCGGTCGCATCGGCGATCGCGGTTCTGGCGCTGGCGGGGTTGTTCTGGGCGCGTGCGGGCGACCAGTTCCGGCCCGGCTTCGATCCCACAAGGTTCCCGGTACGCGCGGCCGAGCGGCTGCAAGGTCCCGTGTACGCCGCGGGGGTGTTCTCGACGGACCAGTGGAGCGACTACCTGATCTATCGGCACTACCCGGACGTGAAGGTTTTTATTGACGGCAGAAGCGACTTTTACGGCGAGAAGTTCGGCGACAGGTATGTAGCCGTGGTCGATGCCAGGTGGGACTGGCAGAGGCCGCTCGACGAGTATCGTGTGCAGACGATGCTTCTGCCCGTCGACACCCCGGTGGCTGGCGTTCTCAAGGAATCCCGCCTGTGGCGGGTGGTCTACGACGACCATGTGGCGATCCTGTTCGAGCGCGTGGGCGCCGGCCGGCAAGCGGCCGGATCGCTGCCGCAGGGGATAACGATTCCCGCCGTCAGGGACGGCGGACTTACCGCGATCGCGCGATCGCAAACACTGAAACCCGTGGTCCACGGATCACAATCCTACGCGAGGAGAAACTAAAATGCTGAATAACTTTATGCGGGACGAGCAAGGCCAGGACATCATCGAGTACACCTTGCTTCTCGCTTTCGTCGCACTGGCTGCTTCGGCTCTGTTCATTAGCATGAGCACCAGCCTGACCGCCGTTTGGAACAACGCCAGCAGCAAACTGGCGGCCGGCGCCACCCAGGGCAGCTAACCACAACCGCGGAGGGGCATGTGCAGCATGCCCCTCCCTTCGCCACGATGCCGAGGCGCTCGCGCTCGGCCAGGGAAACCACCGGTGCGCACCGGAGGGCTGAGGAGCAATTATGAATAAGCGGTTCATAGCGGTTGTTCTGGTCGCGGTGGGCGTGGCTGGGCTGTTCTCGCTGATTGTCGTCAAGATCGTTGGCAGCGGGTCGGCCAGAGAGGTCAAGCAGGTCACGACCATGCAGGTGTGGGCGGCTTCGCGCGATCTGGCCGCCGGCTCGATGGTGCAGCCCGCGGATGTGACGGCAGCCCAATGGCCGGGGGCCCTTCCGGCGGGCGCGGCCGCGAAGGCCGGAGACGTGTGCCCCTGGGTCGGCAGAGGGGTCACGACCAAGATCTTTCAGAACGAGCCCATCGTGGAAGCCCGGCTGGCGCCTAAGGGCGCAGGAGCCGGTCTGTCCGCCATGATTCCGCCCGGTTCGCGGGCGGTAGCGGTCAGAGTGGACGAGATCATCGGCGTCGCGGGATTCGTCGTGCCGGGACAGCGTGTGGACGTATTGATTTCCGGGACGCCCCCAGGTGGGTCTACGGCCGCCGGCACGCTGACCAAGACGCTGTTGCAGAACGTGGAGGTGCTGTCGGCGGGCCAGAACCTGGAGAAGGATCCCGAAGGCAAGCCTATTTCCGTGACGGTCGTCAACCTCCTGGTGAAGCCGGAAGACGCCGAGTTGCTGACCCTGGCCACCAAGGAAACCAGAGTTCAACTGGTTCTGCGGAACCCCACCGACGAGAAGGAGACCAAGACGCCGGGCACGTCCCTGGCACGTCTTTTCATGGGCATCAAGGCCCCTGGAGCGGTAGAAGTAGGGGAGCGAAGGCCGCCGCGCGAGGTAAAGCCCGTGGTGGTCGTGCCGGTCGTCAAGGAGGCTCCCCCGGTGCAGGTCGAGGTGATCCAGGGAAATAGCCGCAGTACCTACAAGTTCGCGGAGGAGGGCCGGTGAGCCGCACGAAGCTGGGTTGTGCCATTCTAGGAGCCGCTGCCGCACTGATGCTGCCCGGTAGTTTCCGGGCCGCCGAGAATACCCCGTCAGGGGTGCAGGGGGGGGCGCCACCCGCGGCGGCCGCCCGCGACCTGTTCGTCACAGTGGGGAAATCGCTGGTGGTGGAAAGTCCCGTAAACATCGAGCGGATATCGGTCGGAGACGCGAAGAAGGCCGAGGCGATGGCCGTGACGCCGCGACAGATCCTGGTCAACGGCAGGGAAGCCGGCGAGACCAGCCTGATCGTCTGGCAGTCCGGCGGGAATCGTCTCATGTTCGACCTTCGCGTGCGAGCGGGCACGGAGGGGCTTGAGGTGGTGCGGCAGCAGATGGAAAAGGAGCTGCCGGGACAGGAAGTGAGTCTGGCCCTGCAGGGCGATAGTATCTTCGTGCGGGGCACCGTGAGCGACCTGTCCTCCGCGGACCGGGCGGTGGCGATCGCGGGGGCCTTGGGCAAGCCCATCAACCTGCTGCGCGTGAAGTTGCCCGCCGTCCAGCAGCAGATCCTGTTGAAGGTGAAGTTCATCGACCTGGACCGCAACGTCTCCCAGCAACTGGGGCTGAACCTCACCAGTCTGGGAGCGACGAACACGATCGGCCAAGTTTCCACCGGGCAGTTTTCGCCGCCGGCGATGAATCAGATCCAACAGCAGGGCGCGCTCAATGCGAAGGGTGGCATCATCAGCCAGCAGTGGCAGTTGAGCAACCTGGGAAACATTTTCCTATGGCGCCCGGACCAGAACATTGCGGCGAACATTCAGGCCTTGCAGTCGCGTGGACTCACGCAGATCCTGGCCGAACCGAACCTGCTGACGATGGATGGCAAGCCGGCGAGCTTCCTGGCCGGCGGGGAAATTCCAATCCCGGTGGTGCAGAGTTCGGCGGGTGGCGTGGGGCAGGTCACCATCATGTGGAAGGAGTTTGGCGTCAGGATCAACTTTATTCCCACGATCACGCCGCGCAAGACCATCCGCCTGCGTGTGGCTCCCGAGGTGAGCTCGCTGGACCCGGCGAACGGAATCGCGCTTTCGGGCTTCTCGGTGCCGGCCCTGTCGGTGCGCCGGATGCAGACCGAGATCGAACTCGAAGATGGCCAGAGCTTCGCCATCGGCGGGCTGCTGGACAACCGGACGACGGAGGTCCTGTCGAAGATCCCGGGCCTGGGCGACATACCGGTGCTGGGGAAGTTGTTCCAGTCGCGGTCGCGCAACAAAACGAATAGCGAATTGCTGGTGCTGGTGACGCCGGAGTTAGTCCGGCCGATCCCGGCGGGCCAGCCGCTGCCGGACATCAAGCTGCCGGTATTGCCGCTGAAAGAGGCGGACAAAGAGGCGCCACGGACGCCGCCCATTGCGGTGACCGGATCCGCGGCCATGCCGGCGGCGGGCGAGGCCGTGCCGGTCGAGGATCTGAGAGCGCTGGAGAAGGCGGGGCAGGTGTCCACGGCGCCCGGTCCGCAGACAATCCAGTTCGTTACGATGCCCGCGGTCGCGCCGCCTCAGAATGCGGGAACCATGACGACGCCTATGCCGACGCCGTCCACGCCAGCGCCGTAACGAGGCCGTAAGAGATGGAGCCACTTAGAATCGGCTTGGTGATCGCCACGCAGAACCTCTTTCAGGAGGTGCAGAACTGCCTGAAAGGCCTGGCCGTCCGGGTTCTGCTGCAGCAGCCTTCGTTGGGCGACACCGCGGCCTTCCTGGACCAGGTGGAGCAGTTGCGGCTGGATGTCCTGGTGATCGACCTCACCCGGCTAGCGGAGCCGTTCGAGAATGTCGTAAGGCGAATCAAGACGTGTTCGTCCCCTCCCCAGATCATCGCGCTCAACGATACGGCGGATCCGGAGGTGATCCTGGGGGCGATTCGGGCGGGCGCCAGCGAGTTTCTGTATCCGCCCATCGAGGCGGGGCTGAGCCGGGCCTTGGAGCGGCTCTCGGCCGAACGCGCCAAGGCACAGTCGGCGCCCGGAAGGCACCGCGGCAAGACGCTGGGCTTCATCTCGGCCAAGGGCGGCTGCGGCGCCACCACGGTGGCTTCGCACGTGGCGCTGGAGATTCAGCGCGCCACCACGCAGGAGGTGCTGCTGGCGGACTTCGACATGGAATCGGGTCTGATCGGCTTCCTGATGAAGTCCAAGTCGCCCTATACCGTCCTGGACGCAGTCCGCAATGTGCACCGTCTGGACCAAAGTTACTGGAAGGCCCTGGTCTCGAACGGGATCCCAGGACTGGAAGTGATCTCAGCGCCGGCGACGGCGACCATGCGCGAGCCCCTGGCGGGGGATCCATTCCGGCATGTGCTGCAGTTCACGCGCTCGGTCTACGACTGGATTGTGGTGGATCTGGGCCGGGGTTTGAGCACGCTGACCGCGGGCATCCTCGAAGAGATCGACGAGATGTACCTGATCGCAACGCTCGATCTTCCCGCTCTGCACCAGACCAAGCAAGTGGTGCAGGCCGCGCTCGACACGGGCTATGCCCGCAACCGGCTGCGGCTCATCGTGAACCGTGCGCCGAAGCGGATCGATTTCGATCTGGTGCAAGTGCAAAAAGTCCTGGGCCTTCCGATTTTCGAGATGCTGCCCAACGCCTATCCGGAGCTGTTCGAGGCCTACTCGGAAGGCAACCTGTTGTCGGCGGGGACGGAGCTGGGCAAGGCGTTGAGCGGGCTGGCGGCCAAGATCGCGGGTGTTCAGGCCGCGAACCCGAAGGAGAAGGGAAAGCAGAAGCTGGGTCTTTCGATCTTCTAGCGCGCGGGGCGGCCGGGCCTCGCACCGAGGGCTTCCGGAGACAAGGCCGGCGCAGCCGGCCCGTAGCGCCGTATGTGGCAGGCAGGGAGAGAATAGGCTCCTGCCGGGCCCAGGGCGACCCGGTTTATTGATTCTTGGCAGGGAGGGTTTCGCGGCAGATGACGAGTAACTTCGCGGTGGCAAACAAGTCCGCCGACTCGGGATGGGTGAACCGGCTGTTCAACGTCCAGTCCCCTTCGCCCGAGTACCAGGAACTGAAATTCGCTCTGCACCGCAAGCTGCTGGAGCGGATCAACCTGGAGGTGCTTTCCTCTCTCGGCGGCGAGCGCGTGCGGGGCGAGATCCGCGCGGCGGTGGCGAAGCTTCTGGAAGAGGAGAGCACGCCGCTGAGCCGGCTCGAGAAGGAGCGCATCACCGAGGAGGTTCTTAACGAAGTCTTCGGGCTGGGACCGCTCGAGCCCTTGTTGCAGGATCCGACGGTCTCGGACATTCTGGTCACCACGCCGCGCCTGGTTTACGTGGAACGCCACGGCAAACTGCACCGCACTCCGGTGGAGTTCAAGGACAACGCTCACCTGCTGCGCATCATCGAGAAGATCGTTTCGCGCGTGGGACGCCGGGTGGACGAGTCCTCGCCGCTGGTGGATGCCAGACTTCCGGACGGCTCCCGCGTCAACGCGGTGATTCCCCCCGTGGCGGTGGACGGCCCGCTGCTTTCGATCCGCCGCTTCCGGCGGGATCCCATTCAGGCCGAGGAGTTGGTGCGGAACCTGTCGATGACCGAGGGCATGCTCCAAGTAGCGCAGGCGTGCGTGAAGGCCCGGCTGAACATCATCATCTCGGGTGGCACCGGCGCGGGCAAGACGACCTTGTTGAACGTGCTTTCCGGGTACATTCCGGAAGACGAACGCATCGTCACCATCGAGGACGCCGCGGAACTGCAATTGCGGCAGACCCACGTGGCGCGCATGGAGGCGCGGCCGCCCAATATTGAAGGACAGGGTGCCATCCGCATCCGCCAGTTGGTGGTGAACGCCCTGCGTATGAGGCCGGACCGGATCGTGGTGGGCGAGGTCCGATCGGAGGAAGCGCTGGACATGCTGCAGGCGATGAATACGGGCCACGACGGCTCGCTGACCACGATTCACGCCAACAGCCCGCGCGACGCCATCGGGCGTCTGGAAGTGATGGTGGGCATGGCCAACGCGAATATGGGCGTGCGATCCATCCGCCAGCAGGTAGCCTCGGCCGTGGATCTCTTCGTTCAGATCGCGCGCTTCAGCGATGGCAGCCGGCGGCTTACGCACATGACGGAATGCGTGGGAATGGAAGGAGACCAGGTCACGACCCAGGACATCTTCGTTTTCGACAAGACCGGAGTCCGCGAGGACGGAAGGGTCCTGGGCCGGTTCCGGCCCACCGGCATCCGCCCGAAGTTTTACGAGCGGTTGAAGTCAGCGGGGATTCAACTGGCCCCGTCGGTCTTCCAGACGGCAGTTGAGATCCATTGAGGCGCACATGACCTCTACAGCGATTGTAGTGATTTTCCTGTTGTTGTTCGTGGTGGTCTCGGCGGTGGTCGCGTTCGGCTGGAGCGTGATCGAGACGCAGAAGAAGAAGAAAGTCAGCGAGATGCTGCAAACTGCCGTGGGCCAACCCCGGCAGACGGAGACCAAGGTGCTGTTTGACGCGGAGGAGGCCGCCTCCGCCCTGGTTCAGTTTGTCGGACGTTTTAACTTCGCCAAGAAACTGGAGGCGCAGATCCAGCAGTCCGGCATGACGATGAGCTTGAACACGCTCTTGCTGGCGATGTTCGCTCTCGCCATTCCGGGGGCGCTGCTAGGGGCGAAGTTCAAGGTGCTGATCTATCCGGGTCCGAGCATCGTGGGGCTGGCTTGCGTGACGGGCTTGCTGCCCTACTTCTATATGCGGCGCAGCCGCGCGAAGCGGATGGCCGCCTTCGAGGACCAATTCCCGGAAGCGTTGGAGTTTCTCTCGCGGGCCATGCGTGCCGGACACGCCTTCTCGATCGCGCTGGAGATGTTATCGGAGGAATCGCCGCAGCCCCTGGCAGGCGAGTTCCGCAAAGTGTTCAACGAGTGCAACCTGGGGCTTCCCGTCGACGTTGCGTTGAGAAACATGACGGAGCGCATGCCGCTGCTCGATCTGAAGTTTTTCGTCGCGGCCGTGCTGCTGCAACGGGAAACGGGCGGGAACCTCGCGGAGATCCTGACCAACCTGGCGCATGTCATTCGAGAGCGCTTCAAACTGAAAGGGCAGGTGAGGTCGGCGAGCGCGCACGGCAGGGTGACCGGCACGATTCTGACGCTCATGCCGGTGGCTCTGATGTTCGGAATGCTGACTGTGGCCCCCGGCTACCTGCAGGGGATGGCGGCCGACCCGCTCGGCCAGAAACTGATCGTGGCGGTGATCGTCGGGATGATCCTCGGGCATTTCACCATTCGCAAGATCGTGAATATCAAGGTGTGAGTCATGCTCACTACGCTTGGATTGTCGCTTTTCGCGTCTCTGACGGCTTTGATTACCGCGGTGGGCTACTGGATGTATGCCCGGCCGACGCGCTTCCAAAAGCGGCTGGGCTCGCTGGAAGAAACGCCGGCGGTGTCGCTGGCCGCATCCGCTGCGCCGGACCGGGCCTGGATCGTGCGCGTGGTCCAGACGATCGGCGAGAAGGTGCCCCTTTCCCCGCAGGAGGCTTCGCTGGCGCGGCGAACGCTGCTCGCCGCGGGCTTCCGGTCGGATCGGGCCGTCACCGCCTACTACGGGTTGAAGGTCGTTACGGCACTGCTATTCGTGGTTCTGGCCGGCTTCGTCTGGGCCCACGTCAATAACCCCACCCTGCGCCTGCTGGTCTGGCCGGCGCTGGCAGCGGCAGGCTTCTACCTCCCAAGTTTGGGCCTGGACATGATGGTCAGCCGCCGGCAGGAACGAATCCGGTTCGCGTTGCCGGACGCGCTGGACTTGATGGTTGTTTGCATGGAGGCCGGTTTGGGCCTGGATCAGGCCATCTCCAGCGTGAGCAAAGAACTGCTGCTCACGCACAAGGACCTCAGCGCGGAACTGGGGCTGGTGACGCTGGAGATGCGCGCCGGCAAGCGGCGCGTGGAGGCCCTCAAGAACCTGGGGGACCGGGTTGGAGAACCCGAGCTGAGGAAACTGGTCGCCACCATGGTGCAGGCCGACCGGTTTGGGACCAGCGTCGCGGAGTCCCTCAGGACGCATTCCGATTTCATGCGAGTGAAGCGCCGCCAGGCCGCCGAAGAACGGGCGGCTAAGGTGGGCGTGAAACTGACATTTCCGATCTTCTTCTTCATCATGCCGGCGATGATGCTGGTAGCAGCGGGCCCTGGAGTTATGCAGTTGGTTAGAGGAATGGGACGGCTGATGAAGGGTGCGGGGTAGTCCGAACGAATTCGAAGCAGTCTGAGAGCGCGTCACCTTTCGGAAAGGAGAGATAACGATGTCTGGTATTTTGCCCGTGGTTATGTGGGTCGCGGCCGGAGTCATCTTGATCCTGCTCATCATGCGGCGCCGCAAGCGTAAGATGCAGAGCTGAGGTTGTCGAGTGAGTCGGTTCCGCCCGGGAGAGCGGGGAGTGTCCCGGCGCCCGCCGTTGTCCTCATGATCGATCCCTGGGGCAGGCGCGCAGCCCGCGGTTAGGGCGTTTCCCGGGCGGTTAACACTGAAATTGAGGCGATCGGCGCAGCACGCCGCAAGGCGCGGGCCTGCGCCGCCGCCTTACTGACTTCCGCGGCGGCCGGGGCTGCGGCAGGGCCGGAAGTTCATTCGGATCCCGCCCAGAACCGAGCCTTCTTCGCGAAGCGGATCTTCCAGGCTGCCGAAGCGAACTTGAAGTTCCTCATAAAGCTGTTCCTTGACTCGCCTGCGGGCCGCTTGATCCACCTGGTGGGCACCTCGACGGCGGTGAAGCCCAGGCGGATGGGCTTGAGCAGGATCTCGACGCAGAACTCGTGGCGGCCGCACTCCCAGCGAACCTTGCGCAACACTTCGGCTTTCATGAGCCGGTAGCCGAAGGTCAAGTCGTGGATCTGGATTCCGTACAGCGCGCGGAAGATCAGGTTATAGCAGTAGTTGAGCGCCAGTTTGAGCGGGTCGTAGCCGCTGAAGCCGCCTCCGCGGAGCCAGCGGCTGGCGCAGACGATGTCGGCGCCGGTCAGGGCAGCGGCCTCAGCCATTCGCGCGGCGTCGTCGGGATTGGTTTCAAGGTCGCTGGAGATGACGAGGCCGTGCGTGCCCGTGATGTGGGGGATCAGTTCGCGGTACGCCCAACCGATGCCCGGGCGGTCGCTCTGAATGTAGGTGCGCACCAGCGGATCCTGCGCGGCGAGCCGGTGGCACAAGTCGAGACATGCGGACGAGGATCTCGGCGAAGCCACGATCAGGAATTCATGCAGTAAGGGGCCGAGGCTGGTTTTGAGGCGCGTCAGGGTCTCCAGAAGCAGGTCCGTCTCGGAGTAAACCGGAACCAGCGCGCTGATCTTCATAGAGGCGGGCATCACCCCAGGACGCTCCGGCAGGCTCCCAGCCAGATTCTCATCTGATACGCGACGCGATGGAAATATCCGCGCGCGGAGTCGCTCCAGACCGGTCCGTGAAAACTCTCGATGGCGTCTTCGAGGACATGGCTCAGGCAGAGATAGGAGTCGGGATAGGAAGTGCCGGAGAGCCGGACCTGGCGCAGCCAGGGCAGCAGATCCTCGAGCGCCAGGATGCAGCCCCATTCGCGCCCGGCGTCCTGCGTGTAGTTGTGCGAGTTGCGGCGATGCTCCACCGCCGGGGCCCCAAAACGCACCGTGCCGCCGAGGTGCTTGGTGCAGGCCTGGATGAAGTAGCCCGAGAAGATGTCCCCGTACCGGTCGATGGGCAGGCCGGCCAGAGAGTGGCCCATGGGGATGAAGTAGTAGCCTGGGATGGCGTCGCGCCGCAGGGCGGTGTTCTGCGAGTTGACGGGCGACCAGGCGGCGGGTTCCAGCGCCAGCGAGCGTTGCCGGAACCCGGTCACACGCGGCGGCGCCACCAGCCATGTGATCGCGTCCACATCCGGATCCGCCAGCCAGAGGCCCGCGTTCAGGTGAATGTCCGCCGTGCCGCGGCGCACCTTCCAGCTTTCGTCTCGATGGCGGGCGTAGTACGGGAATCCGCGGGGATAGACGCGGGCTGCGCCGGAGCACTCCAGCAGATCGCAGACGTTGAGGAACCCGGTAGCCGACCCGGCCAGTTCGTGCTCGGCTGGCGCGGCGCACACAACGGCGTGGCCGGCGAAGAAGTCCTCCGTATCGAGGCAGTAGTTGTCGTCGTCGATCGAGATGAGGAAGTCCGAGCCGGATTCGAGCGCCATCAGGTAACCGATGTTGCGCCGGTTGTCGGAGTCGAAAGGAACCATGCCCGCGGGGATGCCAACACGGCGCAGAAATTCTTCCTGCTCGTCGAGCGAGGGGCAGAGGCAGCACAAACCGGCGGCCGCGATCTCCTGGCAAATACGCCAGGCCGACGCGGGCGTCTTGCGGTCGGGGATGAGGATAACTTGCACCTGGCCCAGGTGGCCGAATTCCCGGAAGTTCGAGAGGTAGCCGGTCAGGACGGCCGGCTCG
Organism: Bryobacterales bacterium; assembly: GCA_963710565.1. Classification (GTDB taxonomy): domain Bacteria; phylum Acidobacteriota; class Terriglobia; order Bryobacterales; family Bryobacteraceae; genus DASWZN01. The sequence continues at coordinate 472,470 of CAVQAN010000009.1, forward strand.
AAAACCGTGGTCAGCACCAGGCTCGCGCGCGGAGGCGGCATGGGTTACAAGTTACCATAGGGCGTGCCCGGCGGAGCGGGGCCAGGGCACAGGGCTGCGCTCCGGCGCCGGACCGCCCTCGGCGCGGCACGGCGCCGCGATATCATGCCTGATATGCCGCCCAGGCCGCCGGCCTCATTCTCGGACGCGGCGCGCTTTCTGCTCGGCCCACCGCCCGGAGTCCGGGAGATCCGCGTGGCGTGCTGGGTCGCGCTGGCCGCCATCTTGGCGCTGGTCGCCCTGTCCATTACGTACGCCACGCGGGGACAGCCGTTCCTCGGCCATCAGCCGGGCGGGGACTTTGTGGCTTTCTACGTTGCCGGCAAGATCCTGAACGAATACCCGGCGGCGCGGCTCTACGACGTGCCGCTTCAGTACCGGCTTCAACACGATCTCTTGCCCGAGATGCCCGCGGACGTAGGCGTCGTGTACGCCAACGCGCCTTTTCTGGCCCTCCCTTGCCGGGCTTTCGCGCGGCTACCCTATCTGTGGGCCTACGGGCTCTGGATGGCCCTGTCGGCCGCCCTGTACCTGGCGGGCCTGGGGCTGATCTGGCCGCCGAAACGGGATTTCGGCGGCGTGTCCCGAATCGCTCTGCTGGCCTGCTTCTCATTCGCTCCCTTCGCCATCGAGTGCTGGGCCGCCGGCCAGCTTTCGGCGCTCGGCTTCTTTGCCATCGCCCTGTGCACGCGGTGGCAACGAACCGGTTCTGGCTTCGCGGCGGGCCTGGCCCTGGCCGTATGCCTCTATAAACCGCCGCTGTTATTGCTGATTGGGCCCATGCTCCTCATCGGCAGGCGCTTCCGCGTCCTGCTTGGGTTCGCCGTGGGCGCGCTGGGACTGGGCGCGCTTTCACTCGCCGCGGTGGGCTCCGAGGGATGCGCCGGGTACTGGCGCGTTCTGCGGCTTTATGCGGAGTGGACCGCGCGCGATCCCTCGCCCCTGGCCCTGTTCAAGTTCGTGGACGTTCATTCCTTCTTCAGGCTGCTGCTGGGCGGCCACTCGCGTGCGGGCGAAGGGATCGCGCTTATCCTGGCGGCCGGCGGGTTCACGTATCTTGCGGCCCTGTGGGCCCGCTCGCGGCCCGGAACAAAGTCAGACCGTCTGCTGTGGGCCGCGACCGTTGCGTGGACGCTGGTCTTCAATCTCTACGTTCCCATCTACGACACGATCCTGATCGTCATCAGCGCCCTGACGATGGCGGGGGAGGTGTATGGGTCGGGCGCAGACCGGGCCGAACGCGATCGCGCGGCGTTCCTCGGCTGGATGCTCGTGCTGTACGTCACAGCCCCGATCTCGCAGGCCCTGGCATCCTATGCGCGCTTCCAGATTCTCACGCTGGTCCTGGTGGCCGTCGGATGGCTGGCTCTTCGCTTCTCGCGGAGAGCCGAGACTGCGGAGCCTTGCGGTGCGGGTTACTGGCGGAAGGCCTGAAAACCCAGAAACGCGCAACAACCGAGCGCGATGACCGCGCCCTGCGGCAGCCGGAAAGCGAGCGGGCTGTTCACGTCGAACTCCTCGTTCTTGAGGTGCGGCGCGCGAAAATGCACCATCTCGGAAATGATGCTGGCGGTGTTCCACAGGGTCTTGCGGAAGCGGCCCTTGGCGAGCATCAGGACGACGGCGAGAACCCCTCCCAGGATGCCCGAGAGGATGAAGATCGCGAGCCAGTCCGTCCAGCCGACCAGAGCGCCAATTGCGGCCAGCAGCTTGACGTCGCCGGCTCCGCGCGCGTGCAGCAGGTAGAGCGGGAAGTTGAAGAGCAGGGCCAGGGCCACGGCGAGTCCCGCGTCGCCGAGGCCATGCCACACCGGCGGCTCCAGAAAGGCGTTGAGCGCGAAACCGGCGATCACGCAGGGCAGCGTGAGCCAGTTGGGGATGCGGCGGTAGCGTATGTCGTAATAGCCGGCGACGACGACCACGACGGCCAGCAGTACCTGCACGGTCCAGGGCAGAATTCGAAGCATGGTTTCAGTTCCCCGCAAGTATACTACGCGCGGGGGCGTGGAATCTGAGGGCCCGTCTCGATCTCGACCAGCTTGGTTCGCGAGGCGGCGCCCGACTTGATGCGCAGGCGCGACTTGGGAACGCCAAAGTGCCCCGCCAGGCGCGCGATCAGCTCTTCGTTCGCCCGGCCTTCAATGGGTGGGGATTTGAGATGAACCGTGAGGCTGCCGTCGGCCGCCTCCTCGATACGCGGGTTCTTCGAGTTGGGTTTGACTTTGACGCTGCGGACCACGTGTACCTTTATAGCAGCCGTCCGCCATCAGCCATCAGCGATCCGCCCCCCGCTCGGCCAACTCCGCCAGCCGCTGCTTGAGGAACTCGAGGATGACATCGGGCGTGGTCAGTCCGTCGAGTGGGAGGCGCAGGACGCCGGCGGGGGTGAATTGGGCGGCGCGCGTGGCGCTGAGCAGAGCCATGAGCTTGGCCGGGTCCACTTTCGACTCCGCGTGGAACTTCACGTTCAGCACGCCCTGGCGGCGGTCGATGTGTTCCACGCCGATCCGCTCGGCCAGGCTCTTGACCACGGAGTACTCGAGGAAGGTAGGACACGGCCTCGGGCGGCTGGCCGTAGCGGTCGGCCAGTTCGCCGCGGATCTTGGCGGCCTGCTCGGAGAGTCCGCCTCGGCGATGCGTTTGTAGGCGCGCAGACGCTGATGTTCGTCGGTAATGTACTCCGCGGGGATGCGCAGGTCCAGGCCCAGGTTGATGTTGGCGTGAATCTGGACCGGCACTTCCTCGCCCTTGATCTCGCGCACGGTCTCTTCGAGCATACGCACGTACATGTCGAAGCCCACGGCGTTGATGTGCCCGTGCTGTTCGCCGCCCAGCAGGTTGCCCGCGCCGCGCAGCTCGAGGTCGAGCGCGGCGATCTTGAAGCCGGCGCCGAGGTCGCTGAACTCTTTCAGTGCCGCCAGGCGTTTGCGTGCCAGCTCGCTGAGCTCCGTATCGGGGGGAATCAGCAGGTAGGCATAGGCGCGGCGGTTCGAGCGGCCCACGCGGCCGCGCAACTGGTACAGCTCACTGAGCCCGTAACGCTCGGCGTTCTCGATCACCATGGTGTTGGCCAGCGGGATGTCCAGGCCATTCTCGACGATGGTGGTGCACACCAGGACGTCGAACTCGCGCCGCATGAAGCCGAGCATCACCCTCTCGAGTTCGGCCTCGCCCATCTGTCCGTGGCCCACGCCGATGCGGGCCGCCGGCGCCAACTCCTGAATCTGTGCCGCGCGCGCCCAGATCGAATCCACGCGGTTGTGGAGGAAGTAGACCTGGCCGCCACGCCCCAGCTCCTGCTCGATGGCCGCCTTGATGAGGCCGGGCTCGAAGTGCGCCACCACGGTCTGGATCGACAGGCGGTCCTTGGGCGGCGTCTCGATCACCGATAGATCGCGCAGGCCGAGCAGCGACATGTGCAGCGTGCGCGGGATGGGCGTGGCCGTCATGGTCAGGACGTCCACGTTCTTCTTCATCTGCTTCAGCCGTTCCTTGTGCCGCACTCCGAACCGCTGCTCCTCATCCACGACTAGCAGTCCCAGGTCGCGGAACTCGACGTCCTTGGAAAGCAGCCGGTGCGTGCCGATCAGGATGTCCACCTTGCCGTCGGCCGTTTCGGCGAGCACCGCTTCGATCTCCTTCTTCGAGCGAAACCGGCTCAGCATCTCGACGCGCACCGGGAAGGGGGCGAAGCGCCGCTTGAAGGTCTCGTAGTGCTGGAAGCAGAGGACCGTGGTGGGCGCCAGCACCGCCACCTGCTTGCCGTCGCCCAGCGCTTTGAAGGCCGCGCGCATGGCCACTTCGGTCTTGCCGTAGCCGACGTCGCCGCACAGCAGGCGGTCCATGGGCTGCTGCCTGCTCCATGTCGCGCTTGATGTCGCGGATGGCGGCGAGCTGGTCCTTGGTTTCGGAGAATTCGAAGGCGTCCTCGAACTCGCGCTGCCAGTTGCCGTCCGCGGAAAAGGCGAAGCCCTCGGCGAGTTTGCGCTCGGCGTAGAGCTTGAGAAGCTCGTCGGCCATGTCGCGCATACGCGCCTTGACACGGGTTTTCGTACGGGCCCAGGTGGCGCCGCCCAGGCGGTCGAGCGTGGGCGCCTGCTCGCCCGCTCCGCGGAACTTCTGGATCAGGTCCATGCGCGTGAGCGGCACGTAGAGACGCGCTTCGCCCGCGTATTCGAGCAGCATGTAGTCGCCGCTCTGCTCGCCTTGCGCGATCTGGCGCAGGCCGAGGAAGCGGCCCACGCCGTGCTGCTCGTGGACCACGTAATCGCCCGGCTTGAGATCGGCCAGGTCGGCGGCAAAAGCGCCCAGGCTGCCCTTGGACGCGGGCGCCTTCCCGCCCCACTCCGAGGCGCCGAACAGATCCTCCGAACCGAAGACCGTCAGCCGCTCTTCGGGGAACGTCACGCCGCGCCGGACCAGGCCCCTGACCAGGTGTGTGCTGGCCACGGAGCCTGCCAGATAGGCGCGCTCGGCCAGATAGGAAGGAGTGGCGCCCGAAGGCTCCAGGCCGAGCTGAAACGGAACCGAGTACTCTTGCAGGATGTCTGCCAGCCGCTCCAGCTCGCCGTTGGTGGCGGCGAAGAAAGCCACTCGCCCGCCGCGCTCGACGATGCCGCGCGCCTCGGCGACGGCCACCTGGACGTTGCCCTGGAACGTCATGGCCGGGCGCGTGGCGATGTGCAGCGAGGCGGAATCGGGCGAGACATCGAGTTCGCGCAGCGCGATCTGGGCCCAGGGCGACGCCTGCGCTTCGAACTCCTCCCAGCGAAAGAATACCTTTTCGGGCGAGACCGCCGGTTCGCGCTCGGGGTCGTCCAGGCGCTTCCAGAGGCGCTCGGCCGCGCCTCGGAGCTGCTCGGGCTCGTCCCACAGGACCACGGGCCGCTCGATCAGGCTGAGGAGGGAGCCCGCGCGCGGGCGCACCAGCGGCACCACCAGCTCCCAGCCGGGGAAGGGGCCCGCTTCCGCCAGTGCGGCGAACAGCGCCGCGGTCTTCGGATACTCGATCAGCGGCAGGAGACTGGCTTCCTGCACCTTGACCACCGAACGCTGTGTGTCCGGCTCGAAGCGCCGCATCGACTCGATCTGGTCGCCGAAGAACTCGATGCGGTAGGGCCGGCCGGCATCCGGCGGGAAGACGTCCAGAATGCCGCCGCGGAGAGAATACTCGCCGGCCAGTTCGACCGGTTCCCGCCGCTCGTAGCCGATGCTATCGAGGTGAGCGACGACGTCTTCGAGCGCGATTTCGTCCCCGCTGCGGAGGGTGAGCGCGAGCTGGCGGTAGAAGTCGGCAGTCTCGGTGCGGAGCAGCGCGGAGGCAACCGGCGTGACGGTGACCGGCACGCGCTCGGTGGCCAGGCGCCCCAGGCTGCGGGCGCGCTGCTGGCCGAGCTCGGCGTGCGGCGACAGGCGTTGGCCGGGCAGGACGTCGAGGGCGGGAAGAAGCTGCGGGTGCGGGATGCCGCGTCCGGAAACCAGCAGCTCGAAGAACGTCTCGATGGACTCCGCCAGCGCTTCCGCTTCCCGGTTGCCATCCACCACGATCACCAGCGGCCGTTCAATTGCCTGCCACAGCAGCACCGCGTAGAGCGCCTTCGCGGTGGTGGTGAGGCCGGAGAGACCGAGCCGGGGCGATGCGTCGCGTTCGTGCGCGGCCAGCAGCGCGCGCACGAGTTCCTGGAACGCCGGGTGGCGTCCCAGCCCGTTAAAGAGATCTCGAATGGCGGGGTGAGTCACTTACGCGAGAGGATCTGGTCCACGATTCCGGTGGTGGAATAGCCTGGCTCGAGAGCGAGCGTTACGACCCGGCCGCCCGCGGCCTCCACTTCCTCGCGGCCTGCGACCCAGTGAGCCCAATCGGCTCCCTTGACCAGTATATCGGGCAGCACGGCGGCGATGAGTTCCCGCGGCGTGTCTTCGTCGAACAGGGTGACGGCGTCGACGGCGGCGAGAGCGGCGGCCAGCGTGCAGCGGTCCCGCTGGCGGACGAGCGGCCGGCCGGGGCCCTTGAGGCGACGCACGCCGGCGTCGCTATTGAGGGCCAGGATCAGGACGTCACCAAGCGACCGCGCCTGTTCGAGCAGGCGGATGTGGCCGGGATGGAGGATGTCGTAGCAGCCGTTCGTGAACACGACCGTACGGCCCTGGCGCTTCCATTCCGCCCGGGCGGCGACGAGTTCCTCGCGCGTGTAATAGCGGCCCACGGAGTTCATTATGGCAGGGCGCGCGCGCCTGGAGCGCTGCGAGGCCTTCCGGAAGCGCTTCACGTTGATGTGGCCCTCGCGCCGGCGGACGTGAGCCAGGTCGTAGTTCATCTGCAGACGCGGCCAGAATTCCGGCTCGCTGCCGAAGGCCTTCGAGAGCCGTACCGCCATTTCGGCCGGCACACCCGCCTTGCCGTTGACGAGGTTGTTCGGCGCCTGCCGGGTCACACCAAGGACTTTCGCGGCCTCCGTCACCGTTAGGCCGAGCGGCTCGATGCAGTCGTGCCGGACGGCGCTGGGGCCGTAATCCGCCCGCGCCGGCTTCCCATCTGAAGCCCCGCGCGGGCTGAAGCCTGCCCCTCAAAGAGGTACGCTGGTCAAGTGGCGTGGGCGAAGATCCTGGTGCGGGGGACCAACTGGCTCGGCGATGCCGTGATGTCGCTCCCCGCCCTGCGCGCCCTTCGCCAACGCTGTCCCCAGGCGCGGATCACGCTGCTGGCGCGGGGCTGGGTGGCCGATCTCTACCGCCGCGAACCGTGCGCGGACGAAGTGCTGATCGAGCCGCAGAAATGGGGCGCGTTGCGCAGACGGCGCTTCGACGCCGCCATCCTCCTGCCCAATTCGTTTAAGACCGCGCTGGATGCCCGGCTGGCCGGGATCCCCCGCCGCATCGGATACAACCGCGACCGGCGCGGCTTCCTGCTGACCGACCCCATCCCGCCCCCCGAGCCCGGCGAGACGCCGCCGCACGAGCGCTTCTATTACCTGGAGTTGCTGCGGCGGGCGGGCCTCCTCGACGCGTTGCCGCCGGCCGAACCGATCCTGCTTCACGGCGCCGAAGAAGCCCGCCGCGCCGGGTTCGCGCTCTTCGAGCAGATGGGGATGAAAGGGCCCGTCGTGGGCGTCAGTCCGGGCGCGCAGAACAGCCGCGCCAAGCAGTGGATTCCGCAACGCTTCGTGGAAAGCTCGGTGCGGGCCGCGGCCACCCTCGGCGGCGGCGTCGCGATCTTCGGCTCGGCGGCGGAGCGCGGGCTCTGCCAGGCCATGGCCGAAGCGGTGCGGCGCACGGGCGTGCAGGTCCTGGGGCTGGCGGGAGAGACCACCCTGGCGCAGTTCATCGAGCTGGCCGCGGCCTGCCGCGTGTTCCTCACCAACGACGCCGGCGCGATGCACGTTGCCTCGGCCCTGGGTGTCCCCACGGTCGGCGTCTTCGGCCCGACGGACTATGAAGCCACCGCCCCGGCCGGTCCGGTTTCCCTCATTGTCCGCGAGCCGGTCGAGTGCAGCCCGTGCATGTTGCGGGATTGCCCCATCGACCACCGCTGCATGACCGGGATCACCGCGGAAAGAGTGGCGGAGACCGCGCTGGAACTGCTGAAATAGGGGATCGTGGACACCAGGACCAAGATCCTCGACGCCGGGGCGGCGCCCGCGGCCGCGGACGCGGCCAGGCGGGCGGGGAAGACCGTCAAGCTGGTTGCGGGCGTCTTCGACCCGCTGCTGGCGGCACATGCCCGCAGGCTGCGCGAGATCGCCGGCGGGGGAGCGGTCCTGTTTGCCGCCGTTCGCGAACCGGCCCGCCCGCTGCTGTCTGCCCAAGCGCGCGCGGAGCTGGTCGCGGCTCTGGGAATGGTAGACTACGTGGTACTCGGCGATGCGCCGCTCCACGCGGACGAGGTCTACCGCGAGGAGAGCGCGGACGCGCGGCGCACGCAGGATTTCATTCGGGATGTTCAAGAACGGCAGAGCTAGGAGTTTCGGCGAGGGACCGCGCATCCTGGTGGTCCGCCTTGGCTCGATGGGGGACGTAATTCACGCCCTGCCCGCCGTCGCCACGCTCAAGCACAGCTTTCCCGGCTCGGTCCTGAGCTGGGTGGTGCAGCCGCGCTGGGCGCCCCTCCTCGAAGGCAACCCCTATATCGACCGCCTGGTGCTGTTCGACCGCCGCCGTTTGAAGAGCTGGCGCGAGGCCTGGCCGGCGCTGCGCGCGCTGCGCTACGATTTTGCGGTGGATTTTCAGGGGCTGATGCAGTCGGCGGTCATCGCCTCGCTGGCGCGTTCCGACCGGATCTACGGGCTCCACCGCACCCAGGTGCGGGAAAAGGGCGCGGCGGTGTTCTACTCGAACGAGGTACGCACCGCTGGGGCCCACGTGGTGGATTTGAACCTCGAACTCGCCGCGGCGGCCGGTGCTTCGACCATGCTGGTGACGTTTCCGCTGCCCCAGGGCGCTCCGGAGGGCGACCTGCCGGGCGGGGATTTCATTCTCTCGAGCCCGCTGGCCGGCTGGGGCGGCAAGCAGTGGCCGCTGGAGTGCTACCGCGGGCTGGCGCGGCGTCTCAACGAGGAACTGGGCGTGGCGCTGGTCCTGAACGGCCCGCCGTCCAGGGCCCGCGAGCTGGAACAAGTGGACGGAGCGTTCGTTCACTCCTCGGGTCTGCCCGGTCTGATTCATGCCACGCGGCGGGCGGCCGCGGTATTGGGCCTGGACAGCGGTCCGGCGCACCTGGCCGCGGCGCTGGCGAAGCCGGGCGTCGCCATTTTCGGCCCGACCGATCCTGTCCGCAACGGTCCCTACGGGGATACCTTCACCGTTCTGCGGTCTCCGGGCGCGGCGACGAGCTACAAGCGCCGTCCCGAGCCCGACCCCAGCATGCTCCGAATCACGCCGGACGCCGTCTTCGAGGCATTGAGCGCGCGCTTGCAGGCGCGCGGCAGGCCAGCGGGGTGCGCTTCGGAGTGATGCCGCGCTTTCCCAGACCTTACGCGCGCGCCGTAGCCCGCCTGCGTGTGCTCTTCGGATTCGTGCTGGCGGCCGCCTTCGCCTGGTTCTCGGCTCCGACCGCGCGGTCGCTCGCCTGGGGACTGCCGGTGGCAGCGCTGGGATTGGGCCTGCGCGCGTGGGCCGCCGGCTACCTGGCCAAGAACCAGCGCCTGGCGACCGGCGGGCCCTACGCCTACGTGCGCAATCCGCTCTACTTGGGAACCGCGCTGGCGGCTGCCGGCCTCGCCATCGCTTCGCGGCAGGCCCTGCTGGCGGGGCTGTTCGCTGCGGTCTTCAGTTTGGTCTATCTTCCCGCCATCCAGCTTGAAGAGGAGTATCTGCGGGAGCTGTTTCCGGAGTACGCCGCCTACTCCGAGCGGGTACGGATGATGTGGCCGCGCCTCGTGTCCCACGCCTGCAACGGGCGATTCCAGTGGCGGCTGTACTGGAAGAACGAGGAGTACCAGGCGCTGGCGGGATTCCTGGCAGGCACGGCTCTGCTGATTTGGAAGGCCGGCCGGTAGGGATCACGCGGGATCGCCGCAGAGGGATGGACGATCTGCGCGCGCCGCCCGTAGCTTGCTGTGGCTAAAGCCATAAGCCCCGGCTTGCGCTATACTTCCGAGTAGCTGGATAAGTCCATCTCCACGCTCAGAAAGGGTACAAGTCTGATGACTGCACGTGCGTTCACACTCGCCACATTCCTGCTCGCGACGACGATGTCTCTGTCCGCGCAGCAATACAAGAACCTCACTTCGGTCGCCACGTTCAAGGTAGCCCCGGGTAAGGAGGCTGCGTTCGTGGAAAAAGGCAAGGCTTTCGTGCCGGTGCTTGACAAACTCGTCGACTCCGGTGTCGTACTCGCCTATGGCCTCGACGTGGACATGCTGCACGTGCCGGGCGAGAACAACATCGCGTTCTGGGCCGACGTGCCGGATTTCACGGCCATGGCGAAGGCCGATGCCGCCATTGACGACTTCATGAAAGCGAACCCGGCGTTGATGTCGGACCTGTTCTCCATGAGCGATCCGGCGACGCACCGCGACTTCATGGTGCGCGCCTGGGAGGAGGGTCACCGCCCTGCGCCCGCGGGCGCCACGCCGGTCGAGGACTTCGACATGGTCCAGGTGAAGCCGGACCGTATGGAGGAGTTCATCGCCATGTTCCGCAAGTACGATAAACCGGTTCTGGACAAACTAGTGGCGGATGGTGTGATCTATGGCTACAGCCTCGACACCGAGGCGGTTCACACCATGAAGCCCGGCTTTGTCTGGCAGGTGACCACCATGCCGGACCTGGGCGCGAAAGACAAGGTCCGGGCCGCGTTCGCCGAGGCCTGGAAGCAGGTCCCGGAGGGCGAGCAGAAGGGACTGGACAAGCTGTACTACGACATGATCGAACTGGGCAGCCACCGCGACGATCTGGCCGTGAGCGTCGTCTTCCGCCAGAAGTAACCTCGCGGCAAGCGTGGCGCGCGCTGCGGCGGCGCTGCGGTGGGCTTCAACCCGCGCGGCGCGGCCCTTGTTGACTGCCGCCGGCGCGGTCTGGTGTGATACTGGCCATGGCCGGCTTCGAGGCGATCGAGGAGAACCTCCACGCAACGCTGGCGGCTTTCGCAGGCGCGAAGCCCGAAGGCGAGACGCGCCAACTCGCGGGGGTGAGGGTCGCCTCGTCGGCAGTGCCGTATTCGATGTTCAATTCGGCGGTTCTGACCGCCGCGGTGTCCAGCCCCCGGGAACTCGAGCGCCGTATCGAAACCGCGGGCGAGTTCTTCGTGGCGCGCGGTCTGGGTTGGTCCTTCTGGGTTTGCCAGGGCTGGATCGAGGGCAGCGTTCGCGGTATCGTAGCCGATCTCTTCTACCGCCGCGGTTTGCACGAGGTGGCGGAAATGCCGGGCATGGAAGCCGGCGGGCTGGCGCAGCCGGTTCGAGTGCCGCCGGCGCTCGATTGGCGGCGAGTTTCCGATGCGCGGACACGGTCGGATTTCAGTTACATCATGACCGTCTCCTTCGGACTTCCACCCCTTGTGGCCCGCGAGATCTACGAGTCGGAGGGAACCTGGAGCGGCCGCCTGACCGGCTGGCTGGGGTATTGCGGAAATGTCGCCGTAACCAGCGCGGCGACGGTCGCGACGGGCGCCGCGGTCGGCGTCTACGCGGTGGGCACCCCGCCCTCGCACCGGCGGAAGGGCTTTGCTGAAGCGGTGGTGCGGCACGCGCTGGCGCAGGCCGGAGGCGGCAAGCCAAGCGTCCTGGAATCCAGCGAGGCGGGCCTGTTGCTCTACCGCCGGCTGGGATACCGGACCGTGACCCGCTACGCTGTCTTCGCAACCTAGACGGAAACCCCGCAGATTCCTCCGGCAACGGGATCTATGTTGCGCTGGATGCTCCTGATGGCTGTGCCGGTCCTGCCAGCCCTTGGATCCACCAGGCTGGTGGTCACCGTGATTGAACTGAAATCCGGCAGGCCGGTGACCGACCTCAAAGCCGGAGAATTCACGGTTCTTGACGACCGCACGCCGCGGGAGGTGGAGGACGCGCAGTTCGCTTCCGCCGCGATCGATGTCATGCTTTTGCTCGATACCAGCGCCCTCGGACCGACGGTGCGGCCGCTGGCCGACGATCTCATCGGGCAATTGGGGCCCAAGGAGCAGATGGCGATTGTCTCCTTCCACTCCTCGGCCGATCTCATCCAGGACTTCACTTCCAGCCACGACCTTCTCAAACGCGCCGTCGCGGGGGTCAAGTACGGCAACGAGCCACACGTTCTCGATGCCCTCTACGCCGCCATTGACGGCGGTTTTGAGAATGCTGCCTTCCGGCGCGTGGTGGTCATCCTGACGACAGGACTGGAAGGCTATAGCCGGATGAACGACGAGCAGGTTGTGAAGCTGGCCCGCCGCAACGCCGTCTCCATCTATCCGGTGTACCTGCTGGGCGCCGAGCGCTCGCTGTTCGAGAACCTGGCCCGCCAGACGGGGGGCGCTTCCTTCAGCCTGCGCGACATGCACAAGAGCATGACCGGCCTGCCCGGTGCGCGCATCTTCGAGGTGTTGCGGTCGCACTACGACCTGACCCTGAGCGGCAACCTCTCGCTTGGCGAGAAGCTCAGGATCGAGATTCAGCGCCCCGGGAAGTTCCTGGTGTCCGCGCTGCCCATCGAGTAGCTCCGGGCGAGTTCGGTCCGCCCCGCCAGCTTCACAGAACCGGATGGCCCGTCCTTTGTCTCCCCTCCCGGCATTCCGGCGGCTCGCGCGCTGCCGGCCATCGAGGCCGGGGTCGTGGCCGCCGCCCGGCGCAGCTTCACGAACCGGGCGGCAATGGACCGCTCGGTCGCCGCGACTTCGGTACTCAGACTCCGGATCTCGCGGTTCGCGTAAACGTCGAGCCCCAACAGCAGAACGACGGCTGCCGCCAGGTGGAGCGTGGTCTTGGGAGTGTTCACGAGAGTCCGCGTGGAGCAAGCCGGAGTCCAGTCTGGAGCAACTGTAGGTTGTTGGGAGCAGGGAACGGGAGGCGGGATGGAGTGTAATTCCGATCGGCGGGAAGGCAGATTCTACCGGGGCGGACCGTCCGATCCGCCCCGGAGATTAGAAGAGCTTAACCCGAGACGCCAGCACGGACAGCCCGTCCAGGCTTAGCGCGATTGCTGCACTTTCGGCGTCGCAAGGTACCCCACGATCTGGTCCTTTTTTACCTCGTTGACCACCAGTTCGTAGGGCTGTCTTGCCTTGGCGACATAGAACTGAAGCGGCTCGTTGATGTCCTTGTCCTTCTTTTCGACGCGCTTGTCGTCGGCGATGATGTCGATGCTGAACCGGTTCTTCTTGGGTTCGGCTTTTTTCAGCAGGATCGCGATATCTCCGACCTTCTGGGGCCCTTTGGTTTTGCCCAGATTGAACTGGAAATAGTTGCGGTCGCCGAGCTGTTTCAGCGCGTCCAGTTCCTTGCCATTGGTGGCGACCAGGCCGCTCATCACGCCCATATCGCCGTTGACGCGCTTCAAGTCGGCCACGGTCTTCGCCAGCTCCTCTTTGGTCGCCGCCACGTCCGACTTCACGGCCGTAACGTCGGTGGACACCTCGCCGATCTTCGAGGACGCCTCGGTGGTGGCCTGCTTGACCTCGGAAATCTCGCCGGTCATCTTGGCATTCTGCCGGCGCTGCTCTTCGGCGACTGCGGCGGACAACTGCCTGGCCTTCTCGACGGCCTCCGTCTTCGCCTGGCCGACCGCGATCGAGGCCTGCCGTTGGGCGGCTTCGAGCTCGTCGCGCATGGTCTTGAGGCTCTTCTGGCTATTGGCGGTAGTTACCGAACTCGATTCTCGCAAGCGGGCGATATCGGCGAGCGTGGAATCGCGGAACTTAGCGAAGTCGGACTGGGTGCGATCCAGCTCGATGAACAGATAGATGGTTGCGAACAGCAGCGCGATAACTGCGCCGAACAGTATGGCGGTCTTCAGGTTCCATCCGTGGTCCTCAGCGGGTGGCGGGGGCGGGGCAGAAAAACTCGGGGTTCCCAAGGGTTAGTTCCTCCTTCTGGATCTATGCCAGTATTGTATCACCTGCAACTTACAGCGCCTCTTTGAGTATTGGGGGAGATGCGGGGCTGCTGCATCGCCTCCGGGCTCAGCCGGGCACGCGCCTTCGGAACACCAGCCAGTGGCTGGCGGCGAAGTTGGCGAGCGAGCACGCCAGGATCGAGAGCACGTTGGCCACCAAATAGTTCATGCCAAATCGCCCGGCCAGCACCCTCATCGTCACCAGGTTCCCAGCCACGGAGAGAACCCCGTTGGTCAGGTTAAAGCGCACCAGCCTGCCCAACGTGCCCCCCTGGGACGACCGCGTGCGATCGCGCCAGGTGTACAACTCGTGCCACACGAAGTTGTGCAGCACCGCCACCTCGACCGCCAGTGCCGTTGCCACCAGGTAGTTCATCCGCAAGCCGCTGACGAACAGCGCCAGCAGCGCGAGTTGCACGGCGAACCCGATCGCGCCGACCGCGTTGAACTTGACCCAGCGCAAGCCCAGCCCGCGCACCTTCACGCGCGCCCACCCTCCCGAGCGGAGGACTTATCCAGGGGCTCCATGCGGTACAGCGCCCGGGTAGTGCGGATGCTGGACACCATCAGCATGGCCGTCATCCCCACGATCCCGGCCACGCCTCCGATGTCGAACAGCAGGAAACTGCGGCCCGCCAGTTGTGCCACCGGCCCGCGCACGAGCAGCGCCACATTGCCCGCTACCAGCAGGACGCGCAGTTCGGTCGGGCTGAATTTCCAGAATGAAAGCTGAAAAGTGCCGAGGGCGTACGTGGCCAGGTAGGACTGAATGGACATTAGCAGAAATGCCACCAGCAGACAGAGTCCGATCCATTCGCTCATGAGGGTCGAGAAGGCGAGCCCGCCCAGCAACGCCGTGGTGCCGATCGAGTCGGTGATGTGATCGACATAGAAGCCGTAACGCGGGCGCTGCCGGTTGCGGACCCTGGCCAGCGTGCCATCCAGGCTGTCGCCGAACCAGTTCAGGGCCAGGCACACCATCCCCGCCACGAGCGCGGAACGGTTCCAGCGCGCCAGCCAGTAGCTGACGCCGGTCAGCAGCATGGCTACGAATCCAAGCAGTGTGAGATGGTCCGAGTTGACCCACGCGGGCATGCGGTGCGCGAGCCACAGCAGAGCGCGCTTTTCGAGGGGCGCGAGCAGGCTCGACTGTTCGCGCTTGGCGTTCTGGAATTGGCCCTCCGCCATATCACGCGCAGTCTAGCAGATTGGGGGGCAGGGCAGCGTTGGCAATCGAGCCGCGGAGATCGTAACCCCGCGGAGATCGTGAACGCCTCTATTCCGGCGATTCCGATTTCTTTACCGGCATTGCTGGTATAATTCTCTGTCGCAAGGATTGCGCCCGAGTAGATATGCGCATCCGAAACAGAGCCCTACGAGTGTTTTCGCAATGGCGGCAGTCTCGGCCGCTGTTGCGGTCGCGCCGGCGCTGGGGCAGAAAGCGCTGGCCGGCGCGAAGACTCACCCGCGCGTTCCGGCGCGGGCGCAAGCGGAGCGACCGACCACCCGACGCACGTCCTTTTCGACCCGGGCGGCTACTTTGCGCCATAGGCGAGCGAACCAATGGAGACGAGTTGTATGAGAAGGATAGTTGCACTGTTGGCGGTGTTGGCCGCCGTTGCCTCCGCGCCGCCGGCGCTCGGGCAGGAGGTTGCCAGCCCGAAGATCCACCCGCGCATTGTGGAGCGGGCGCAGTCCGAGGCAGCGGTAATCCCCGTCTTTATCGTTCTGGTAAATCAGCCGCAGCGCGAGATCCTCGAGCGGGCGGAGAGCGCCAACGCCCTGTACCGCCAGGTGGCGGAGTCGCACTACCAGCAGGTGCCCGGCGCCGAAACCAGGGTAGCGGCGGAAGGCGTCCTGCTGCGAACCCGCCGGCAGGCGTTTCAAGCCATCGAGCAAGCCGTCGGGCCGGAGCAGGAAGCGCTCGAAAGCCGGCTGCGCGGTCTGGGGGCCGCGCGCATTTCCCGCTACCTCGGAATCAACATGCTGACGGCGGAGATCCCCGCCTCGGCGATCGCCGCGCTCGAAGCCGACCCGTCCATCGCGCGCCTGTTCCCGGTCGAGAAACTGTACCCGCAACTCGCCACCAGTGTCCCCGCCCTGGGCGCGCCGGCGTTCTGGAGCGCGGGCTACACAGGCCAAGGCGAATCGGTCGGCATCCTGGACAGCGGGGTCAGGACCAACCACCCGGCTTTCGCCGGTGTCTCGATCGTCAGCCAGATATTCCTCGCCAACGGCGGCACGGATCCGTGCTTCGCGGACAGTGCCAGTTCGGCCCAGGATCAGGTCGGTCACGGGACGCACGTGGCGGGCATTGTGGCCAGCCAGGGTTCGGCCGGGTGGACGAACTACAAGGGCGTGGCAAAGGGCATCGGCACTCTGTACAACCTGAAGGTCGCCTACGAGATGCGGGTGTCGTCCTCGTGCGACCCCGTTGGCGCCGAATCGGATCCGCGCGACGTTTTCGCTGCGCTCGACTGGGCGGTCGCCAATACGCCGCTCAAGATCTTCAATTACAGCTACGGCGGCCAGACCTCATACTACGACGAGTTCTCGCAGGCGATTGACCAGTACATCGACGGCTACGGACTGGTGTTCACGATCTCCGCCGGCAATGGCGGCCAGAGCTATGGCGTCACCAGCCCCGCATACGGATACAACGGCATCGCGGTGGGGAACTGGGTCACGCGTGGTGTCATGAACACCAGCAGCAGCGCGGGTGGCACCAATCGATGTAAACCGGATCTCGCCGCGCCGGGCACCAACATCTACTCCGCCGCGTACGACTGGGATTCCCAGTCCGGAACCTCCAACGATTTCGTCGCTCACACCGGAACCAGCATGGCCGCGCCCCACATCGCCGGGGCCGCGGCGCTGCTCGCGAACGCCGGGGTGACCGACCCCATGGTGGTCAGGGCGCTCTTGATCAACACCGCCGACGGTCCGGGCGGCTGTCAGGGCCCCCCTGGGTGGGGCTACACGAATCTCGACACGGCCCTGAATCAGTTGAACTACGTCACCGGGACGCTCGGGCTGAGCGAACTCCGCCTCTACAAGGTGGCGGCCTCGAGCGCCGCCCGTTCCACGCTCACCTGGAACCGCCACGCCAGCGAACCGGCATCGACCAGCATCAACATGTTGTCGCTGCGCCTCTTTCGTGCCGATACGGGCGAGGAAATCCTGGTCTATTACGGCTATGGCGGCGACCAGAACGTCATCCAGGCATCCGGAACCTATAGCGGAGAGGTCGTCCTGTCGCTGCAGGCTTGGAGTGCCTGGGTGGGCGTCACCTCGGAACCGTTCGCAATGGCGTTCAGCGCGCCCGCGGTTCCGGTGAGCGGTCCCAGGATCGTCGCATCCTGCAATCTGCCGTCCTCGATCGCTTCGGGTTCGCAATTCACGGTGACCTGCGGCGTGACCAACTCCGGGGACCTGCCGGTGCCCGCGGGGCAGGTTCAGGTTACCTTGCCTGCCGGTTTTACCGCGGGACCGCAGACGACACTCGGCGCCGTTGCTCCTGGAACGACAGCAAATTCCTACCTGACCGCGACCGCTCCCGCCATGGCGGGAACGTATACCGTCCACTGGACGGTTACGACCCCTTCCGCTTTCGCCTTTCCGGCCTTCACCTCCACCAGCAGCGCGATGACGGCGGTACAACTCGCCCTGCCGGCGCCGGCACTGGTCTCGCCCGCCAACGGCGCTGTCGGGGTGCCGCTGCCGCCAACCGTCGCCTGGACGCCGTCCGCGGGAGCGTCCACCTATGACGTGTACTTTGGCGCGTCGTGGCCCCCCACGCTGGTCGCCACAACGGCGGGCGCCAGCTACGCACCCGACGGCCTGTCGCCCGGAACCCAATACTACTGGCAGGTTGTGGCCCGCAGCGGAGCCGGCGCCAGCGCGTCCGCGACCTGGTCGTTTACGACTCAGGCGCCGTCCGGCCAGCCCGATCAGATCATCGTGACCGTGGCCGGCGGCGGCAGCGGCCCCGGCTGGGTGGACGGCGCTCCGGCCACCAGCGCCGTTCTCAACATGCCGTCCCACATAGCGGTGGACGCGGCAGGAAATCTCTACATCGCCGAAGCCGCGCTTCGCAAGGTGACCCCGGACGGCATCATCACCACCGTCGCGCAACTCCCCAGCGGCGTGCTCGCGGCGGACGCCGCGGGGAACCTCTACGTGGGGTCCACATTCAGCGTCCTGCGGATCGGATCGGACCATACCCTGAGCACAGTGGCAGGCACCGGCACCCAGGGCTACTCGGGCGACGGCGGCCTGGCCACCAGCGCCCAGCTTTCCGGAGCGGGTGGTCTCGCTCCGAGCGCTCACGGCGACCTTTACATAGCGGACACGAGCAACTGCGTAGTCCGGAAGGTGTCGGCCAATGCGATCATCACCACCGTGGCGGGCAATGGCGCTTGCGGCTACTCGGGCGATGGAGGCCCCGCCAGGAGCGCCCAGCTTTTCTTTCCGGAGGGTCTGGCGCTGGATGCTTCCGGAGCCCTCTACATCGCGGACACAAGAAACCAGCGGATCCGCAAGGTGACTCCGAACGGTGTCATCACCACGCTGGCGGGCAACGGCGCCGCGGGCTACTCGGGCGATGGAGGCCCGGCCACGGCCGCCGAACTCAACTGGCCCGGCGGCCTGGCGTTGGATGGCGGCGGCAACCTCTACATCGCGGACAGCGCGAACTACCGGGTCCGCAAGCTGGCTCCGGACGGGACCATTACAACCGCCGCGGGGAACGGCAGCTACGCCTTCTCGGGTGAGGCGGGTCCGCCCCTCAGCGCCGGGATGAACGCAGCGGACGTGGCCGTGGACAAGAGCGGCAGTCTGTACATTGACGACATCTACGCGGCCCGCGTGCGCGAGCTGGTGCCCGCGAACTCGCCGTCCTGCCAGTTTCAGGTCGACCCGAGCGTCATTGCCGTTCCAGGCACGGGCGGCGCGTTCCCGGTGTCGGTCCAGACCGGCCCGGCCTGCTGGTGGGCCGCTTCCGGCCTGCCCTACTGGATCACAGGCCCGTCGTCCGGCAAAGGCCCCTCCACCGTCAACCTCTCCGTGGCCGCCAGCACCAACTTCCTCCGCACGGCGACAATCTCCGTCGCCGGCGCGGCGGTCACCATCACCCAGGCGGACGGATCGTGCTCTCTTGCCGTCAGCCCCACGTCGGTCGTCGTCCCCGCGGCGGGCGGGGCGGTCGAGGTCGGCGTGACATTCTGCTCACCCTGGACCTGGTTCGTCTCCAGTCCCCCCGACTGGGTGACCGTCGGCGGGACCGGCTCCGGCACCGGCAACGGAACGGTCCGCTTCACCGTTGGCCCGAACACGGGCCCGGCGCGGTACGGAACACTGCTGATCGGCCAAGCTGGGTTCCAGCAGGTCACCTTCCCCATCATGCAGCTTGCGGCCGCGGTCAACGGCCTCCGCTTCGTGCCCGTCGCTCCCTGCCGCATCGCTGACACGCGCTGGGGTGCGGGACCCTTCGGCGGCCCTTCCCTGGCCGCCGCGTCGCTACGTTCCTTCGTCATTCCCCAAAGCGCCTGCGGCACTCCCGCGACCGCCCAGGCCTACTCCCTGAACGTCACCGCGGTGCCGCAAGGCCCGCTCTACTACCTCAGCGTCCTCCCCACCGGTCAGGATCAGCCGCAGGTTTCGACATTGAACTCCTGGGGTGGAATCGTGGCGGCCAATGCCGCCATCGTGCCGGCCGGGTTGGATGGAGCGGTCAGCGTCTACGCCTCCAACCCCACCAACGTCATCCTGGACATCAACGGCTACTTCGACTCGCCCGGTTCCTACGCGTTCTATCCCGTCCAACCCTGTCGCATAGCCGACACGCGCGGCGCCGCGGGTCCCTTCGGTGGGCCGTCCCTCGCGGGCGGCCAGACGCGGGACTTCCCCGTACCCTCCAGCCCGTGCGGCGTGCCCTCTAACGCCAGCGCCTACTCGATGAACGTGACCGTGGTCCCGGACGGCTATCTGGGCTTCCTCTCGACCTGGCCGACGGGGCAGGCGCAGCCCAACGTCTCGACCCTGAATTCGTGGACCGGCAAGGTGGTCGCCAACGCGGCGCTTGTTCCGGCGGGGAACAGCGGTTCGGTCTCGGTCTTCGCGCTGGATGCGACCGACGTGATCCTCGACACGAACGGCTACTTCGGCACGCCGGGCAACGCGGGCGCGCTGAACTTCTACCCGGTCACGCCCTGCCGCGTGGCGGACACGCGCTGGCCGAGCGGCCCCTTCGGCGGGCCGGAGCTGGCGGCCGCGACGCCGCGCTCTTTCCCGATCCCGACGAGCGGTTGCGGGATTCCAACGACCGCGGCGGCGTACTCGCTCAACGTCACGGTGGTGCCCGACGGCCTGCTGCAGTTCCTGACGGCGTGGCCAACGGGCGCGGCGCTTCCGGTGGCCTCCACCCTGAATTCCTGGGACGGAGCGGTGGTGGCGAACGCGGCCATCCTGCCGGCGGGCGCGGGCGGAGCGATCAGCGTCTACGCCAGCGACCCGACCCACGTGATCCTCGATATCAACGGGTATTTCGCGCAATGATCGAACGCTCTGCTCTTGCCGCACTCATGTTCTTGCCATTGGCAGCCGGCGCCACCGCGCCGAAGATCCACCCTCGGGTTCTGGAGAGGGCACAGTCAGAGCCGGTGATTCCCGTCTTCATCGTCCTGGAGCACCAGCCGCAGCGCGAGATCCTCGCGCGGGCGGAGAGCGCCAACGCTCTATACCGCCAGGTGGCGGAGTCGCGCTACCGGCAGGCGCCCGGCGCGGAAGCCAGGGTCGCGGCGGAAGGCGTCCTCCTGCGCACCCGCCGGCAGGCGTTTCAAGCCATCGAGCAGGCCATCGGGCCGCAACAGGACGCTCTCGAAAGCCGCCTGCGCGGTCTCGGCGCGGCGCGCATTTCCCGTTACCTCGGAATCAACATGCTGGCAGCGGAGGTCCCGGCCTCGGCGATTGCAGCGCTCGAAGCCGACCCCGCGATCGCGCGAGTCTTTCCGGTCGACAAGCAGTACCCGCAGCTTGCCACCAGCGTGCCCGCTCTGGGCGCGCCGGCGTTCTGGAGCGCGGGCTACACCGGGCAGGGCGAATCGGTCGGCGTCCTCGACACCGGGGTCAGGACCAACCACCCGGCCTTCGCGGGCGTCTCGATCGTCAGCCAGGTATTCCTCGCCAACGGCGGCACGGACCCTTGCTTCGCCGACAGCGCGACTTCGGGAGAGGACCAGCAGGGCCACGGTACGCACGTTGCCGGCATCGTGGCCAGCCAGGGCTCGGCGGGATGGACCAACTACCAGGGCGTTGCGAAGGGAATCGGCACCCTGTACAACCTGAAGGTCGGCTACAAGCTGCTGGTTTTGGCCTCCTGCGATCCGGTGGGGGCGGAATCGGATCCGCGCGACGTGCTCGCGGCTCTCGACTGGGCCGTTCGCAACACCGCGCTGAGGATCTTCAATTACAGCTACGGCAGTCCGACGACCATGGAGGACGACGTTTACACCCAGTCGATCGACCAGTACATCGAGAACTTCGGGTTGGTCTTCGCCATCGCGGCCGGGAACGGCGGCCCCGGGGGTTACACGGTGTCCAGTCCAGGGTTTGCGTACAACTCGATCACCGTCGGCAACTGGGTCTCGCGCGGCGTCATGAACGACAGCAGCAGCCGTGGTCCCACCTATTACAACCGATTCAAGCCGGATCTGGCCGCGCCGGGCACGAACATCTTGTCCACCGCCTACAACTGGGACGCTCACTCGGGCACATCCGACGATTTCGTGTCCCACACCGGCACCAGCATGGCGGCGCCCCACATCGCCGGGGCTGCGGCACTGATCGAGAGCGCCGGGGTCACGAACCCGCTGGCGGTCAAGGCGATCCTGATCAACACCGCCGACAGCGCCGGTGCCTGGGCGCCCGACGCGGGCTGGGGGTACGCCAACCTCAACACGGCGCTGGGGCAGTTGAACTACGCGACCGGCACCCTCGCAACCAACGAACCACAGCTATACCGGGTGTCGGCTTCCGGCGCCGCCAGCGCCACCGTCGTCTGGAACGGGCACTTCAACGGCGTCTCCGCCTATCTCAACGACATCGCACTGCACCTCTATGCTGCCGATACCGGTGTCGAGCTGGCCAGTTCCACCACCACCAATCAGAACGTGCAGCGGGTGTCCGCCACGCATACGGGTGATGTCCTTCTGTGGGCGACCAAGACCACCAACGTGCCTCTGGGGAGCGGAAGCGTCGAGCCCTATGCGGTAGCGTTCAGCGGCCCGGGCTCCCTCATCCATGCCTCCAACCCGAGCATCCACCTCGCCTGCACCCTTCCCCCTTCTGTTGCGTCCGGCACGCAGTTCCTGGTGAGCTGCGGCGTGACCAACAGCGGCGGCCTTCCCGCTGCGGCTACAGCGGGAACGGCTACGCTCTCCGACGGCGTCTCCAGTCCGGTCCCGGCGTCATTTGGCAGCATCGGGCCAGGGTCCGTTGGGTCCGGCGCGTTCAGCCTTCGCGCCCCCTACATCGCCGGGACCTATGCCCTGAGTATCGGCGTGAGCACCGCCGCATTCCTGGGTTCGTCGGACTCCAACAGCCTCACCGTCACTGTTCAGCAGACGCTGCCGCAAGCGGTTCTGGTTGCTCCCGGGAATGGCGTCGTCAGCGTATCACAGACGCCCACGCTCACTTGGAGCCCTGTGGTTGGAGCGGCGTCCTACGACGTCTATCTCGACACTTCGGTTCCGCCGGCGTTGGCCGGCACGACCAGCGGAACCAGCTTTACCTCGGCTGCGCTCAGCCCAGGGACGCTGTACTACTGGCGCATCGCGGCGAACAACGGAGGCGGGTCGAGTTCCTCGGCGACGTGGTCATTCACGACTCAGGGCTCGGCGTCCGGCCAGACGCCCTACGTGCTCGCCACCGTGGCGGGCACCGGCGGCCCCTGTAACTTCTCGGGGGACGGCGGCCCAGCCATCAACGCAGATCTCTGCCCCTCGGACGTGGCGCAGGATGCCGCGGGCAACCTGTTCATAGCGGACGGTGGCAACCGCCGGGTGCGCGAGGTGACGACCGACGGCATGATCGCCACGGTGGCCGGCACCGGAGCCTGCAGTTGGCCGATCTACGTCGGCGATGGCGGCCCGGCTAAGAACGCCGAGATCTGCGCCCCGTCCGGCGTGGCGCTGGATGCTGCCGGCTACCTCTACATCGCGGATGGCTTCGGCAACCGGGTTCGCAAGGTCGACCGGAATGGCATCATCAGCACCGTGGCCGGCACCGGGGACTACGGCTTCTCGGGAGACGGAGGGCCGGCCACCAGCGCCACGTTCAGAGCGCCCGGGCCGATCGCCTTCGACGCCGCCGGCAATCTGTACATCGTGGAACGCGACGAAAACCGTGTTCGCAAGGTGGACGCGCACGGCATCATCACCACTTTCGCCGGCACCGGAACCTCAGGCTACTCGGGGGACGGCGGCCCCGCTGCCGGCGCCGGACTCTGGGAACCGGCCAGTGTGGCGGCGGATGGCGCCGGCAACCTCTACATCGCGGACCTCAGGAACAACCGGGTCCGCAAAGTGGCTCCCAACGGCGTCATCACCACGGTGGCGGGCAACGGCGACATGGGCCACGCCGGGGACGGCGGCCCCGCCACCAGCGCCCAAGTCTGCAACCCAAGCGCCGTCACCGTGGACGCCGCCGGTAATCTGTACATCGCGGATCAGTGTTACGGCCGGGTCCGCGAGGTGACTTCCGACGGCAAGATCGCGACCGTTGCGGGCAGCGGAAATCCCTCCGATTGGACCTACTGGGCCGCTGGCCCTGCCACCAGCATTCCGCTTCTCGCGCCCGCCGGTATCACCATCGGGCCATCCGGCCGCCTCTACATCGCCGACGGCTGGAGGGACGTCATCCGCGTTATGCGCCCCGCGGATCCCTCCTGCCAGTCCCAGATCAGCCAGAGCGCCTTCATGGTCTCCGGCGACGGCGCCACGTTCCCACTCTCATTGGGAACCGGGCCGGCTTGCGTGTGGGGGGCCGTCGGCCTTCCCGCTTGGATCGGCGTTACGGCGTCGGGGCCGCCGCTGGGGATCGGGCCTGGGAACTTCAATCTGGTGGTCGCGGCGAACTCCGGCGCCGTTCGCCACGCGACGATCTCGATAGGTGGCGCGGCGGTCGAGGTCATGCAGGGCGCCGGCTCCTGTGCGTATGCCCTCACTACTGGTTCCGCCACAGCCACCGCCGCCGGCGGGCCCGCCACCGTCGGCGTCACCACTGGCCCCGGCTGTCTGTGGACGGCTTCCGGTACCTCCGACTGGGTGACGCTCACCGCACCGGGTCCGGGCATAGGCAGCGGCAGTGTGAGTTTCACGGTTGCGCGCAACACCGGCGACCCGCGCTCGATCACGCTCACCATCGCAGGATTGTCTTTCAACATTCGCCAAGCCGGCACTTGGGGCTTCGGCCTGGGCTTCGTGCCCGTCGCTCCGTGCCGCGTCGCCGATACACGCTTCGCCGGTCCGAGCCTGGCTGCCGCGCAGGCCCGCTCCTTCGCTATTCCCCAGAGCGCCTGCGGCATTCCTTCGACCGCTCATGCCTACTCGCTGAACGTCACGGTTGTGCCGAAAGGCCCGCTCTACTTCCTCACACTGTGGCCCACCGGACAGGATCAGCCCGTCGCCTCGACACTGAACTCCTGGGGTGGAATCGTGGCCGCCAACGCTGCCATCGTGCCCGCCGGTTCCGACGGAGCGGTCTGCGTCTACGCTTCCAACCCTACCGACGTCATCCTGGACATCAACGGCTACTTCGACTCGCCCGGTTCCTATGCCTTCTATCCCGTCCAGCCCTGCCGCGTGGCCGACACGCGCGGCGCTGCCGGCCCCTTCGGTGGGCCGTCCCTCACGGGTGGCCAGACGCGGGACTTCCCCGTGGCCTCCAGCCCCTGCGGCATGCCCTCTAACGCCAGCGCCTACTCGATGAACGTGACCGTGGTCCCCGACGGCTACCTCGGTTTCCTCTCGACCTGGCCCACGGGACAGGCGCAGCCCAACGTCTCGACCCTGAATTCCTGGACCGGCAAGGTGGTCGCCAATGCGGCGCTTGTTCCGGCCGGGAACAGCGGTTCGGTTTCGGTCTTCGCGCTGGATGCGACCGACGTGATCCTCGACACGAACGGCTACTTCGGCACGCCGGGCAACGCGGGCGCGCTCAACTTCTACCCGGTGAGCCCCTGCCGCGTGGCGGACACGCGCTGGCCGAGCGGTCCCTTCGGCGGGCCGGAGCTGGCGGCCGCGACGCCGCGCTCTTTCCCGATCCCGACGAGCGGTTGCGGGATTCCAACGACCGCGGCGGCGTACTCGCTCAACGTCACGGTGGTGCCAGACGGGCTATTGCAGTTCCTGACGGCGTGGCCCACGGGCGCGGCGCTTCCGGTCGCCTCCACCCTGAATTCCTGGGACGGCGCGGTCGTGGCCAACGCGGCCATCGTCCCGGCGGGCGCGGGCGGAGAGATCAGCGTCTACGCCAGCGACCCGACCCACGTGATCCTCGATATCAACGGGTATTTCGCACCGTAAATTGATATATTGGTCCTCCGCCCATGAGAAACTGGATCGTACTGGCCTCAATGGCCGCGCTGGTTTTGTCATTCTCCACCGGCTGCGGCAGCCGATCTTCGCCGCCCGCCGCAGCGCCCGCGGCCGCCGCGGCTCCTCAATTCACTCCCGCCGCGGGAACCTACACGTCACCGCAGACGGTGACCATCACGGACGCCACGCCAGCGGCCGTGATCCACTACACGACCGACGGCAGCGCGCCCACTCCCTCGTCCCCGCAGTATGCCGCGCCGATCCCGGTCTCCTCCACCATGACGATTCAGGCCATCGCAACGGCCAGCGGCTATACGAACAGCGCCCCGGCGGCGGCAACCTACACAATCGCGCCGCACGTGGCCACGTCTTACTACGTCTCCCCTTCGGGCAGCGACGCCTGGCCCGGCACGCTCGCCCAGCCCTTCGCCACCGTTCAATTCGGCGCCAGCCGGCTGATGGCCGGGGACACGCTGAACATCCGCGCCGGGGACTATCACGAGACCGTGTCGCTCGCCCGCTCGGGAACCGCCGCTGCGCCCATCACCATTCAGGCGTACTCCGGCGAATGCCCGACGCTGATCGGCGCCACGCCCGTCGCCGGACCGTGGACGGTCAGCTCGGGCGCGATCTATAAGGCTGCCTGGCCGAGTCAGCCCACGCAGGTCTTCGGCGCCGGGCAGTTGCTCAACGAAGCCCGCTGGCCAAACACCGCCATCGAGGACTTCGAGGGCATGACCTACGCTCTGGCCGACTCCGGCACCCAGGACTTCATCACCTCTTCCGCCCTCCCGAATGTGGACCTCACCGGCGCCTGGGTCCGCGTCATGGCCGGACAGTCCTGGGTCGCTTTCGACCGCCTGGTGGCTTCCCACGACCGAGCTTCCGGCAAGCTGACTTTCAGCGGTCCCATCAACGCCCTGGCCGAACTTGTGCCGCGCCGCGGAAATCACTTCTTTGTATTCGGAAAGCTGGAGTTGCTGGACGCCCGAGGCGAGTGGTGGTGGGATCCGATACAGCAGCAGCTCTACGTCTGGATGCCCGACGGCGCCTCGCCCGACGGCCGCGTCGAGGCTGGAGTCGCCCCGGCCGTATTGGATCTCAGCGGCCGGTCCTATGTGACCGTCAAGGGACTGTCCGCGCGCGGAGGCTGGTTCAATCTCCAGAACAGCGTCAACTGCACCTTGCAGGACTTCCACCTGTGGGCGCCCAATTGGGTCCGCACCTTCAACGGCTACGCGGTCCAGCCGGAGTACCTCGGAGGCGTCGACGTCTCCGGTACGGGAAACATGCTCGATGGCGGGTCGGTGGGGCTGGCCGGCCGCAGCGGGATTCATCTCGCGGGGAGCGGCAACACCGTGCAGCAGGTGACCGTTCAGGACGCCGGATGGAACTGGGCCGCCGAGGGCGGCATCAATCTCGCCGGCGCGGATCAGGCTACGGTCCAGAACAACACGATCCGGAGATCGGCCATGGCGGGTATCTTCCTGGCGCCCCGCTCACGCGATCCTGAACAACCTGGTGGAAGACCCCTGCCTGTTCGTCGAGGATTGCGGCAACATGGACTCCTGGAGCATGGACGGCCAGGGGACCGAGATCGCCTACAACATCATGCGCCGCAACCATGCCCGCTGGGGGTCCGCCATCTACCTGGATGCCGGAAGCCGGAACTTCAAGCTGCACGACAACCTGGCGGATGGCATCGCGTGGAACGGCGCCAACATAACGGATGTCAACGACATCGAGAACAACACCTTCCTTGACGTGGGGCACCAGGGCATCAGCTTCGTTCCCGGCTCGACGGCGGTGGGCGCGGATTGGTCCGCTGGCCGGGCTCTCCACAACCAGTTGGGAGAGCCCTTCCCACTCTCCGTCATTCTGGCCCAGCCGGTTTCGATCATTCCGGACTACGGCTTCTACAGGCTTACACGCCGCTGGCGCCGCAACCGGGGCCGCGGCGCGTGGAGATCGACTGGTCCCAACTGGCCCAGCCGGGATGGAGCCAGCAGCAGGTGCCCATGGACCTGTCTCAAGTGAACAGCATCGGCTTTGGATTCGATGAGCCGGTCGGCAGCTTCAATTACACCATCGGCAACCTGAGGCTTCTTCCGGCCGGAGGGGCCGGAGACGCGGGCGCCGTGCCGGTAACCGGCGCCGCGTGGACCGTCTCCTCGTCGGGCGGCTCCACCTGTACGCTCACCGCTTCCGGGCCGGCCACCTGGGGAGCGTCGGGGTCGAATGTCTTCAATGGACAGAACTCGCTGATCGCCCCGCTGGCAGCCAGTCTGCAAGACCTCACCGGCTACCGCGGTCTGGCGTTCGAACTGGGGGGCACGGCCTCGCGCACGTACAACTTCCAGGGATACCTGGACGTGGACAACGGGTCCGGCGCGGTCCCTGGCCGCGGGGCGACGCTGCCCGCCTCCGTCGGCGCCGATCCCACGCTGGCGGTACCCGTCTGTTCGGCGACGTCGGCCGCAGCCACCAGCTCGGTCCGTAACCGGGCGTTGCCGCCGGGGCGCGCCGTCGAGTAATGGGCCATGCCGAAGGTGACCTTCCTTCCGCTGAACGTAACCGCCGACTTCGAGCCGCACAAGCTCCCTTACCGCGAGCACGGCCGGCCCGGCTCAATTCTCGACGTGGCCCTTAATTTCGGCGTGCCTCTCGAACACGCCTGCGGCGGCAATTGCGCCTGCACCACCTGCCACGTGATCGTTCACCAGGGAGAGCCAAACCTCTCACCGCTGGATGACTTCGAAGCCGATCGTCTCGACATGGCGGAGGGGCTGACGCTCCACTCGCGCCTGGCCTGCCAGGCCATCGTGCGCGGAGACGTGGTCGTCGAGATCCCTCAGCGCTGACCCGTTTGCCCGGCCAGTTTGTCGAGCGTCTCCGGCGGAATGAGCGCGTCGATCCGCACCTCGGTCCCCGTCGATTCGACGTGGATCCCGTTCGCGGTCTTCAGCCCCGCCAGCATGGCGAAGAACCGCAGCGCGCCGGAGAGCGATTGCGCGTCGTCCGGGTTGTGACAGAGGGCAGTGGCCGTGACCCGTACGTCATCACCGGCCTGCGCGGCGATCTTAAAGCTCTCCACCAGCCTCAGCACTGTGCCCAGGTTTGCCAGGTTGCCCGCGCGCGGCGCCGCCTGCGCCAATTCAATCGAACCCACGCCCACCGCCCAGACCTGGTTCTCCGGCCCAATCCGCTCGATCTGTTTCTCGAGGACAGGCGGCGGGCCGCTCGAGCGCCCGCGGTCGTCGAGAATCGCCCGCACCGCCTCCGGCCGCCCCGCCACCAGCGTGCTTGGGTTTATGAAGGCCACGGCCAGGCTCTCGCTCGCGGTCAGGGCGTAGCCTTTGTACGTGGTGCGCGCGGCGCCCGGAATATCGAGCCGCGGCTCGAGTCCGGTGTCCGAGAACTTGCCGCGCGCCAGGACCGCCGTCCGCCGGCCATTCGAAACCGCCAGGATCTCCCAGGTCTTGTCGAGATCGAGCCCGATATCACCCAGTAGCCCCGTCGGGGATCCGAACTTCTTGTAGATCGGCGTGGCCCTCAGCGCTTCCATGCGGACGCCTGCCAGCAGCACCGTGTCGGAGGGAACCAGGGTCGCCAGCGCCGGATCGATCCGCACCAACGCCGGCCGCCGCGGACCGCACCCGCACGCCGCCATCAACAGGCACGCCATCCAGAACCGCATGCGCTCTTACACTACACTGCGGCACCCGTGAGCCGCAACCGCGAGCAGCAACACCGCCTTAGTACACGCCTGTAAGGTGTTGGTACCAGTACGTTTATTTCTCGTCTGGGCCTGCCCTTCCGTGCCCCAGCCTCCTATACTTGAAGCTTGAGTCATCGCTCTCTTTACGAGGTTAATGCAGGATGCTCCGCGCGGTTCTGTCGATCATTGCGCTCTGTCTGGTCCCGCTAGCCGGCGCCACTCCGATCAAGGCCTACTACTCCGGATGTAACGGAACCCCCGGGACCTGTCCCGGGGGTTCGTTCGAGCTCACTGCGGGTGACGGGACTTCGAGCTGGACGTTCGACTACTCGATCCCGAACCCACAACTCAACCCGATCACGGACCTGGACAGCGTCGTGACCGCTCTTGAAGTTTGGGACACGAGGAACGGGGCGAAGCAGGATACTTCCCTTAAGAGCCTCGCCATCTACCTGCTCGTCGGAGGAGAGGATTACGAGAGCGCCAGCTACTCCCTGCTGTTGGACACGATCGGCCCGACGACGCTCAGCGCCTACACCAACACCGCCAGGGACGCCATCACGGAAACCGCGGTGAACGCTAGCGACCTGGCGGCCTTCCTGGCCGCGCTCAAGGCCAATAATGGTGGTTTCAGTGTCGAGGTGGTCGACACCAGCGGGAGCTTCAACCTCGGCGGTCGCATCACGGGTTCCGACGGCGTGACCTCCGTCCGCTATGCCCAACTTGACTACCAGGCTCCGGAACCGACCACCTTTGCGCTGGCCGGCATCGGGCTGATTGCCGTCTGCTGGACCCTGAGAAAGAAGATTGCGCGCTAACCCTGCCCTCGCCCATTCTGGTGGCCCTGGCGGCCCTGGCGGCTGCCGATTCCAGTAGCCTCAGCTCCGCGAATTGAGTCCCATCTTGACACTCCAGCTATCAGTGTGATATCATCCCACTATCAGTTACCGCACAACGAGGAGATCCAGATGAATCCGACTCAAACTGCTCCCAGCCAGGAACGCGTGATCGGCGTCCAGAACGGCTGGTTTATGCTTTTGATCTTCATAGCTCTGCTGCTGGCCGACGTTGCGCTCCTGGTGTTCGCCATCGCCGGCGGCAAGGCGACGGGAGAACCGAACCCCGCCCTCCTGGTGCCGGCCATCGCCGGCCTTCCGGTGTGGGCGATCTTCGTCAGCGGCTTCTTCACCCTGCAACCCAACGAGGCGCGCGTCCTGCTGCTCTTCGGCGCCTACAAAGGCACCGTCCGCACCAGCGGTTTTCACTGGGCCAACCCCTTCTACTCGAACGGGCCGCAGCAGTTCGGCGGGATGGCGGCAAGGCTCGCCGCCGCCAAGACCGGCGCCACCATTCCGAAAACGGCGGCCCGCAACAAGATCTCGCTGCGCGCGCGCACCTTCAACGGAGAGAAGCTGAAGGTGAACGACAAGCGCGGCAATCCCATCGAGATCGCGGCCGTGGTAGTGTGGCGCGTACGCGATAGCGCGCAGGCCATGTTCGACGTGGACAACTACGAAAAGTACGTGCCGATCCAGAGCGAGTCCGCACTCCGCCACCTCGCCAGCCAGTATGCTTACGACCATGGCGAGGAGAACGAGGTCACCCTGCGCAGCAACGTGGACGAGGTCTCGCAGGCCCTGCGCGCCGAATTGCAGGAGCGGCTGGGCAAGGCCGGCGTCGTGGTGGATGAAGCGCGGCTCACGCACCTCGCCTACGCGCCCGAGATCGCACAGGCGATGTTGCGCCGGCAGCAGGCCGAAGCCGTTATCGCCGCGCGGCAGAAGATCGTGCACGGCGCGGTCAGCATGGTGGACATGGCGCTCAGAGAGCTGGCCGAGAAGCAGGTGGTCCAGCTTGACGACGACCGCCGCGCCGCCATGGTCAGCAATCTGATGGTGGTGCTCTGCGGCGAAGCCGAGGTGCATCCCGTGGTGAACACCGGCACGCTCTACAACTGACGGAGCGGGATGGCGGACCGGAAGTCATTTCTACTGCGCATCGATCCCGCGCTTTGGGCCGACCTGGAAGCCTGGGCCGCGGACGAGCTGCGCAGCGTCAACGGCCAGATCGAGTACCTGCTGCGCCAGGCGGTTCAGAAGCGGAAGGGCGCGCCGGCGGCGCGCGCCCCGGCGCCGGCGGAGGAGCCATAATCGAAGAGTGGAGCCCGCGCTCGACCGCCTCTTTCTCGATTGCTCGGCCCGCCGCCTGAGCCAGCTCGCTTCCCGCATCGACGATTGCCTCGGCCGGCTCGACGACAGCCAGGTCTGGTTTCGGGGCGGAGAAAACCAGAACGCCGCCGGCAACCTGGTGCTGCACCTGGCGGGCAACGTGCGCCAGTGGATCGTCTCGGGTGTCGGCGGCGCGCCGGACGTGTGCGACCGCGACGCGGAGTTCGCCGCTTCCGGCGGAGTGGGAGTCGAGGAGCTTCGCCGCCTGCTCGGCGCCACGGCGCACGACGCAGCGGCCGTCATCGCCAACCTTCCGGCGGCGCGCCTGGCCGAGCGCGTCCGCATCCAGGGCTACGACGTCACGGTGCTCGAAGCGATCTACCACGTCGTCGAGCACTTCGCCCAGCACACCGGCCAGATCCTCTTCGCCACCAAGGCGGCCACCGGCGAAGACCTCGGCTACTACGCGCACTTGAGCGGAGCGGGGCACGGCCAGAAGACTCCGTAGAGCTCGGCGGTTCTTGCCATCCGGCCGCAAGCCCACTTGACTGGGTGAGCGCGGACATAACATCCTCGTATCAATCATGAGAACCATCCTGGCGTCCGCTTGCTGCATGCTCTCGCTGTGCCTTCCGGTGGCGGCCATCGACCTCGGCGGCCTGACTCCCATCGCGCCCGTGTCCGGTTTCACCAGGTTGCCGGACGGGATCACGCTCACCTGCCGCGACGGCTCCCAGGTGGCCGTCCGTGTGCTAGCGCCCGACTTGGTCAGAGTTCGCGCCTCGTTCGGTCACACGCTCCCTGCGCGCGATCACTCCTGGGCCATCGAAAAGGTCGCCTGGGAGGCGCGGCAATGGCGCCTCACAGAAGAGCCTGACGCGGTGCGCATCTCGACGAGCGAGATCGAAGTGGTGATCCACCGCGATCCGCTCCTGGTCGAGTTTCGCGACGCCGCGACCCACCGCCCCATCAGCGCCGACCAGCGGCCCATGATGTTCGATCCCAAGTCCGGCGCCGTGGCCGCCGCGAAGAAACTCGGCTTCGACGAGCACTTCTACGGCCTGGGCGAGAAGGCGGCTCATCTGGACAAACGGCGCGGCCGGTTCTCGATGTGGAATCGCGACACCCCGGCCTACGGCGAAGGGACCGACCCCATCTACCAGAGCATCCCCTTCTACCTTGGCTGGCAGGACGGCGGCGCCTACGGCATTTTCTTCGACAACAGCTTCCGAACCGAGTTCGACTTCGGGCGCTCCTCGCAGGAATACGCGGCTTTTTCCGCCGAGGGCGGCGAGATGAATTACTACTTCTTCTACGGCCCGTCGATCAAGAAGATTCTGGGCCGCTACGCCGAGCTGACCGGGCACATGCCGATGCCGCCCATGTGGGCGCTCGGCAATCAGCAGTGCCGCTGGGGCTACTATCCCGACACCATGGCCGAAGAGGTGGTGCGCCGTTACCGCGCCGACGATCTGCCGCTGGACGTCCTCTATCTCGACATCGACTACATGGACGGATACCGCGTCTTCACCTGGGACCCCCGGCGGTTTCCCGATCCCAGCGCGCTTACCGGCAAGCTGCTGCGGCAAGGCGTGAAGGTCGTGACCATCGTCGATCCGGGAGTTAAGTTCGATCCGGGGTATTCCGTATTCGACCAGGGGCTGGCGAAGAACTACTTTCTGAAACGCAAAGACGGGAGCCTGTTTCACGGCAAGGTGTGGCCGGGCGACTCCGTCTTTGTGGACTACACTCTGCCCGAGGCGGCGCGCTGGTGGGGCGACCTGCACCGCGCCTACACCGATCGCGGCGTGGCCGGAATCTGGAACGACATGAACGAGCCCTCGGACTTCCTCGACCAGGCCGGCAAGACGCACGCGGACGTGGTCAGCTTCGACGGCGGCGCCAATACCACCCTGGCACAGAACCGCAATGTGTTCGCCCTCAA
This sequence comes from Bryobacterales bacterium, assembly GCA_963710565.1. GTDB lineage: Bacteria > Acidobacteriota > Terriglobia > Bryobacterales > Bryobacteraceae > DASWZN01. The sequence continues at coordinate 505,464 of CAVQAN010000009.1, forward strand.
CGAGGCGCGGGCGACCTACGAAGGGCTCGAGCGGCTGCGGCCCAACCAGCGGCCTTACGTGATCACGCGCGCGGGGTACGCCGGCATCCAGCGCTATTCCACCATGTGGACCGGCGACAACACGTCCACCTGGGACGCGCTGGCCCTCAGCATTCCGATGTTTCAGACGCTGGGCCTGTCGGGTGAGCCGTTTGTCGGCGCCGACGCGGGCGGTTTCATCGGCCGCGCCAACGCCGAGCTGCTCACGCGCTGGTATCAGGTGGCCTTCCTGACGCCCTTCTGCCGCAATCACGCCGACATCGCGGCGTACGATCACGAGCCCTGGCGCTTCGGCGCCTTCTACGAGGGCATCATCCGCAAGTACCTCAAGCTCCGCTACCGGCTGCTGCCGTTCCTCTACACGACGCTCGAAGAGGCCCACCGCACGGGCGTCCCCATGTTCCGGCCCCTGTTGCTCAACTACCAGGACGATCCGAACACGCTCACCATCGACGATGAGTTCATGCTGGGCGATGCCTTGCTCGAAGCCCCCATCCTGCGGCCCGGCGAGACGGCGCGGCTGGTCTACCTTCCAACCGGCACCTGGTACGACTACTGGACCGGACAACGCTATTCCGGAGGCGGCGTGGTCCGCGTGGAGGCGCCGCTCGAAACGGTGCCGCTCTTCGTTCGCGGCGGTGCGATTCTGCCCACCGGCCCGGAGATGAACTACGTCGGCGAGCGGCCGTCCGACCCGCTGCGCTTCGAGATTTACCCGGATGCGGACGGTCGCGCGAGCGGCGCGCTCTATGAGGACGACGGCGCTACGATCGCCTATCGGCAAGGCGTGCTGCGGCGCACGGAGGTGGGTTACCGGGACGGCGCGGTCGAGATGGGAGCGCCGGTTGGGACCTTCCAGGCGCCTCCGCGCCGGCTGGTCTTCTCCCTGCACGGGCGGACCGTCGAGATTATCGACGACGGCCGCGCTCACCGCGTCGAGCTGCGATGACCAGGCTGTCGATCCACGCCGTTCCCCCCAGCTTGTTGTCGAACTTCAGGGAGGGCGTGCGAACCATGCGCACCTCGATCAGCCGCGTGCCCCGCTGCACGGAGAAGCTCATCGACAGCAGCGTCCAGCCGTTAGTTCCGGCCAGCGCCTCGCTGCGTGCGTCCAGCAGCGCTGGGTTCTCGGGATCGAAGATGCGGAGGGCGACGCCTTCGTCGGTCGAGATCCCCTCTGAGCGCATGCGAGCTTCGAAGGAGTAGGCGCCGGGCGCGAGGACCATCCGTTCGGAGACGCCGCAGTCGCTGACGTTCGCCGTTCCGTCGAAGCTCAGGCGCAAGGAGGCCGTGCCCTCCGCGGCGGTAGCGAGGTCACGCGCCACGGCCACGCCGGGGGTTTTGTCGACGCGCCAGTCGAAGACGCGGCCGGCGGGCTCGCGCTCGAAGCCGGGATTGAAGACGGCGTTGAGGGCCGGGTAGCCGGGCTCGCGGGCGGCGGCGTAGGAGGTCCAGGCCTCCCAGGCCGCCGCGGTTTCCCGCCGCTTCAGGAGCGCGCCGGCGTACTCGTCGGCCAGGGCGTCGTCCGCGTAGCCCCTGCTCCGCAGCCAGGGCCAGGCTTCGAAGGCCGGCGCCAGGTTCGGCTGGTCCGCGGCATGGCGTAGGTAGGACTGGGCGGCACGCCGGTCGGGCAAGCCCGAAGCGAAGAGGGTAGCCGCGGGCACTTCCATACGGTCCCAGGTGGTGAAGACCGCGTCGTCGTAATCGGGAGCGAGCGCCAGGAGCCGCCTGCCATACTGGACCGCGCCGCTCGCGTCTCCGACCCGGCGGGCGAAGTTCACCTCGCGCATGAGAATGGGCGCGATCGCCGGCCCATGTTCCAGTCCGCGCAGCATCACGCCGCGGGCGCGTCCTGGATCGCCGGATGCGAGCAGTGCCTCGCCGTAGTCGCACCAGCGGTAGGGAGACGCCGGGTCGCGCCGCAAGGCCAGTTCGAACAGCTTCAGGGATTCGGCGGTGTTCCCCTCGACCAGGCGGCGGTAGGCGACGCTGGCCAGCTCATCGCTCCCCAGCCTCCACTCGAGATGGAAACGCTCCAGCCACGCGGGCCGCACTCCCGCCTCGTAGAGAATCCCGGGCAGCGAGAGCCCGCCTGCCACAACCGCCAGCGTAATCCCGTAAACGGCGACAGGCTTTGGCATGACTTGGCTTCAGTGGCGCCGGAGCTCGTCCTGGAGTTCGGCGAGGAGGCGCAGCGCCTCGACGGGACGCAGCTCGTCCACGTTCACTTGGCGAATGCGGGAGGCGATTTCGTAGTTGACGGGCTCGAACAGCGAGATCTGCACCGGCTCGGGCCGCGCGCCGGGCGAGAGCTCGCCCGTGACCTCGTGCTCGCTCCTCTCGTGGAGCGCCAGCACCTGGCGGGCCCGCTCGATTACGCTGGCGGGCAGCGCGGCCAGCCGCGCCACCTCGATCCCGTAGCTGCGGTCTGCCGCGCCGGGCTCGACCTTGCGCAGGAAAATGATCTGGTCGCCGGCCTCCTTGACCGAGACGCGAGGTTGCGCACGCCCTCCATCTGCTCGGCCAGCTCGGTCAGCTCGTGGTAGTGAGTGGCGAACAGGGTCTTGGCGCGGATGCGGTCGTGGATGTGCTCGATCACGGCCCAGGCCAGCGCCAGGCCGTCGTAGGTGGCGGTTCCGCGGCCGATCTCGTCGAGGACGATGAGGCTGCGCGGAGTGGCCGTGTTCAGGATCACCGCCGTCTCGGTCATCTCGACCATGAAGGTGGAGCGGCCGCGCGAGAGGTTGTCGGAAGCGCCGATGCGCGTGAAGACGCGGTCGATGAGCGGCAGTAGCGCCTCTTCGGCCGGAACGAACGATCCCATCTGCGCCAGGATCGCGATCAGCGCGGCCTGCCGCAGGTAGGTCGATTTGCCGCCCATGTTGGGGCCGGTGATGACGGCGATGAATTCGGAGGTCGAGTTGAGATAAAGGTCGTTGGGGATGAAGCGCTCGGCCTCGCGCTCGGCCAGCTTCTCGACCACCGGATGGCGGCCGCCGGCGATGCGCATCTCGCCCGATTCGGAAAAGCGCGGCCGGACGTAGCGGTGTCGCACCGCGACCTCGGCCAGCGCGGCGGTCGACGTCGAGCTCGGCGATCGCGCGCCGCGCTGTCACGGATGCGGGCGGCGTGCGCGGCGGCGAACGCGCGCACCTCGGCGAAGATGGTCCCGCTCGAGATCGAGGATCCGCTCTTCGGCCTCGAGCACCTTGCGCTTCCAGCTCCTTCAGCTCCGGCGTGGTGTAGCGCTCGGCGTTCACCAGCGTCTGCTTGCGCTCGTAGTCGGCGGGGGCCAGGTGCTGGTTGGCCTTCGAGATCTCGATGTAGTAGCCGAAGATGTTGTTGAAGCGCACCTTGAGCGATGCGATGCCGGTGCGGGTGCGCTCGCGCGCCTCGATTTCGGCGATGTAGCGGCGGCTGTTGCGGCTGATGTCGCGCAGCTCGTCAAGCGCGGCGTCGAAGCCGGCGCGAATCGTGCCGCCGTCGGCCAGGTTCACGGGAGGCTCGTCGGCGATGGCGGCGAGGATCCTGTCGCGCACCTCGGCGACCTCGTCGAGGGTGTCGGCGATAGCCCGGGTGCGCGGCGCCTGGACGGCGAAGATCAGCTCCTTCAGCCGGGGCACCTTGGCGAGCGAGCGGCCCAGAGCCAGCACTTCGCGCGGGCCCGCCGTCCCCAGCGTCACCTTGGCGAGCAGGCGCTCGAGATCCTGGATCTCGCCCAGCACCTGCCGCAGCTCGTTCGCTGCAGGATGGTGGCGCGGGCCAGCTCTCTCGACGGCGTCCAGGCGCGCCTCGATCTGCGCGGCGGTCGAGCGGCCGGGCGCAGCATGCGCGCGCGCAGCAGGCGGCCGCCCATGCCGGTGAGGGTCTGGTCGATGACGCCGGCCAGCGTCGCGTCGCGCGGCCGCGCCGAGATCGGCGGCGAACAGCGGCTCGACCAGTTCGAGGTTGCGGACCGTCACCGCGTCGAGGATCATGGCGTCGGTGCGCTCGAAGTAGAACGGCGGGTCGAGGTGGCCGAGGGCGGATTTCTGGGTGTCCTTGAGGTAGTGCAGCACCGCGCCGGCCGCGCCCACGGCCAGGCGGCGGTGCCAGCGAGGCCGCAGCCGTCGAGAGCGAGCAGCTTGTAGTGCTCCTTCAGGCTGCGCTCGGCGTGGTCGAAGCCGAAGACCCAGCCCTCGACCTCGGTGCGCAGGTAGCGAGCCGGCGGCAGCGCCGTTTCCGCGGGGCACAGCACTTCGCGCGCGCCGAGCTGCTCGAGCGTGGCGGGAACCTCGGCGGCGTCGAGCTCGGTGGCGCGGAACTCGCCGGTCGAGACATCGACGTAAGCCAGGCCGGCGCGCGCGCCGCTTGCGAAGACTGCGGCCAGGAAGTTGTTCTCGTGCGAGCGCAGCAGGCCCGGCTCGGTGGCCGTGCCCGGCGTGACCACGCGCGTCAGCTCGCGCTTGACCAGCTTCTTGGCGAAGCGCGGATCCTCCATCTGGTCGCAGATGGCCACGCGATAGCCGCGTCTGGACCAGGCGCGCGAGGTAGCACTCGGCGGCGTGGTAGGGCACGCCGCACATGGGAATGGCCTGCCCTTTCTCCTTGTTGCGGGAGGTGAGCGTGATTTCGAGCTCGCGCGCGGCGGTGACGGCGTCCTCGTAGAACAGCTCGTAGAAATCGCCCAGGCGGAACATCAGCAGGGCGCCGGGCACCTGCTGCTTGATCGCGTGGTACTGCCGCATGAGCGGCGTGGAGGCGTCAGAACTCACGCAGCAACACCGTGCGCCGGGACGAGTCCCGGCGCGGCAGGCAGGAGTGCCTGCGCCACACGCGCCTCAGGCGTAGATTCCACGCAGCTTGATGGCGAAGGCCACGCGGTCGAGCGCCAGCATGTAGGCCGCGATGCGGTTGTTGACGCCGTGCTTCTCGGCATAGTCCGACCACGCCGCCGAAGTGTCTCGACCATGATCTCCTCGAGGCGCTCGTTGACCAGGTGCTCGTTCCAGAAAAGCCCTGGCGGTCCTGCACCCATTCGAAATAGGAAACCGTGACGCCGCCGGCGTTGGCCAGGATGTCCGGGATGACGAAGACGCGTTGGTCCGGCAGAATCTCGTCGGCAGCCGGCGTGGTGGGGCCGTTGGCGCCCTCGCACAGAATGCGGGCGCGGATGCGGGCGGCGTTCTGCGAGGTGATCACGTTCTCGCGCGCGGCGGGCAGCAGGACGTCGCAATCCAGGAACATGGCCTCGGCTGGGTCGATGTTTTCGGCTTCCGGGAAAGTCGACGAATGGAGCCGGTTTCCTTGCGGTGCTCCCAAAGCGCCGGAATATCGAGGCCGTGCGGATTGTAGACCGCGCCATCGACCTCGATGATGGGCGACGATCTTGAATCCCGCCCGCGCCATGAGCTTGGCCGCCATTCCGCCGACGTTGCCGAATCCCTGGATGACCACGCGCGCGGCGGCCGGGTCGATGCCGAGCTGCTTCAGCGCTTCGCAGCGTGACGATCATGCAGCCGCGGCCCGTCGCTTCGGGCCGCCCGCGCGACCCGCCCAGGTCGAGCGGCTTGCCGGTGACCACGGCGGTCACGGTGTGGCCCACGTGCATGGAGTAGGTGTCCATGATCCAGGCCATGGTCTGGTCGTTGGTGTTCATGTCGGGCGCGGGTACGTCGCGCTCGGGGCCGATGATGGGCAGGATCTCGGCGGTGTACCGGCGCGTAATGCTCTCCAGCTCGAAATTGCGAGAGCACATTGGGATCGCAGATCACGCCGCCCTTGGCGCCGCCGAAGGGAATGTTCACCACCGCGCACTTCCAGGTCATCCACGCGGCCAGCGCGCGGACTTCATCAAGCGTCACATCCGGCGCGAACCGGACGCCGCCCTTGGCGGGGCCTCGCGCGATGGAGTGCTGGACGCGGTATCCGGTGAATACTTCCAGGCGTCCGTCGTCCAAGCTGCACCGGGATATGGACGGTGAGTTCCTTGGCGGATGTTCGCAATACCTTGGCGAGGCCTTCATCAAGGCCCAGCCGGTTGGCGGCCTCATCGAATCGGGCTTCGGCGGCCAGCCACGGATTCAGCTCCTGTTCGAGGTTGTCCGTGATGGCGATGGTGGTAGTCGGCTCCATGCGTGCTCTTCCTCCTGTACGTTGGCGCGCCGCATATCACGCGGGTTTGCCGGTGGGCGTTTCCCGCGGCGGCAGCTCCCGAGGCCATTATGGCACCGGGGCGGGCTGCGAGTTACCACACGATCGATTGTTGCCGGGGCCGAGCCGGCCGGGTGGGGTTGGGTCGCGGAGTGCGGATACGCAGCTTCGGTCACAAGGGACTGCGGGCGCTATACCTGGAAGACGACGCGAAGGGTTTGACGCCCGATTCGGTAGACAAGCTGCGGAAGATGCTGGCCTGTCTCCATGACATGGAGGACGCGGCGGAGTTGCGGTTGCTCCCGGCCTGGAGGGCGCACACGCTGACCGGCGACCGGCAAGGAACCGGGAGCCTCAGCGTCACTCGCAACCGGCGCCCGACATTCCGCATCGATGCCGCGGAACGCGAGGTCTGCGAGGAAGGAGAATGGGCCATGCCCATGAGAACCCGCCCCATCCCGGAGATTTCATTAGGACGGAAATACTCGTCCCGGCCGGCCTGTCGGTTACGGCGGCGGCGGTGGCTTTGCGCGTGTCCCGGCCCGCCCTGTCCAGCCTGCTGAACGGCAAGGCCGGCCTTTCCGGGGACATGGCGCGACGCATCGAAAAGGCCTTCGGGGTGAAGATGGACACGCTCATGCGCATGCAATCCTCCTACGACATCGCCCAAACCCGCAAGCGTGAGAAGCGGATCCGCGTGCAGCGGATTCAGCGGCCGGCCGGCGTGCGGACGTGAGACCTGCCTGACTAGAGACTGCCCGCGCTGCGGCGGGCCACCTCATCCTCATAGGCCCGTTTGAGGCGCTCGGCGCGGTCCAGGAATCCGGCGCAGATGGTCTCGGGGCTGATGGCATGCAACTCGGTCTCCGAGAGCTCCTGAAGGTGCGTTTTCCAGTCGGCCTCCACCTGCGGGTTGAACACCTGGACGTCGAGCACGCTGAGGGCCTCGAGGTTGCGGCCGCCTGGGACCAGCACGCGGTACTCGCAGTCCCGCCCGTGACGGGTTTCCTCGGGAGACAGCTTCGTCACGGCGACGAAGCAGGGGACTCCGGCCGCCTCCAGGGCGTCGCGGGCCTCCGCGAAGTCGTCGGAGGCGTGGCCGCCGACATACGCGCAAACGCACGCGGCTCCTTTCAGCCACGGCGGAGCGGTTCCGTCGCCGGGGTCGAAGTCGTGTTCCTCTTCCTCAAGCTCGGGAAGATCCAGTAGCTCGACGGCGGCGGCGGACTTAGCCGCCAGGCGTCTTCGCGCGACCTCTTCGTCGTACCATCCCCGCGCCGCCTCGACGAGCTCGCTGCGGTCGATCTCCTCGAGCGCTTCATCGGAAAGTTCGGCGTAGTGCCGGCGCAGGTATTCGGAATCGAGTTTCAACGGAGCACCTCAGTTCCAGGCAATTATAGCGGGTTCGGATACGCCTCACCGCTTCTTCTTGCCGGGCAGGCCGGCCGGGTTCTCGTGGACGCGCTCGCGGTAGGCGCCCCGGACGGCGCCGCCTAGGGAGACGGCCGATTCGCCGAACTTGTCGCGCAGGCGGTCGGCGGCTTCCAGGGCCTTGTGCCAGCGGCCGCTCTTCTCGGATTCGAGCAGGCTGAGCTGGCCTTCGCTCGACTCCAGCGACCCGGCGTGCACGCCCAGCAGGCGCACCTCCGCGCCCGGCTTCCAGTTCTTCCGGAAGAGCAGGCGGGCGGTGTCGGCCAGTTCGGTGTCGAGGTCCGTGGCGTGATCGAGGGTGAGGGAGCGGGTGAAGGTGGTGAAATCCTTGTAGCGCAACTTGAGCTGAACGGTGCGGGAGTAGAGGCCGTGCTCGCGCAGGCGCCGTCCCACCATCACGGAGAGGCGGGCGAGGGTGGCTTCGAGCAGGCCGGCGTCTGCGGTGTCCACGTCGAAGGTGTGCTCGTGGCTGATGGACTTGGGGTCCTCTTCCTCGCCGACCTCGGTGTCGAACCAGCCGCCGGCGTCCATGCCCTTCGACTTGCCGGCCAGCGCCAGGCCCCACTTGCCGAACTTCTCCTCGAGGAAGGCCTCGTCGAGGCGGGCCAGGTCGCCGACCTTGCGAATGCCCAGCGCGTGCAGGTGGGACTCGGTGACCTTGCCGACGCCCGGAATCCGCCGCACGTCGAGGGGCGCCAGGAAGGCGGCCTCGGCGCCGGGCACGATCCACAGGACGCCGTTGGGCTTGGCCTGGTCGGAGGCGACCTTGGCGACCATACGCGCCGTCGAAATGCCGATCGAGCAGTTGAGCGCGGTCTTCTCCTTGACGCGCTGGTGGAGCAGGTGCGCGGCGCGGATCGGCGGGCCGAGCAGGCGTTCGGTGCCGGTCATATCGAGGTAAGCCTCGTCGATGGACGCCATCTCGACGCGCGGCGAAAAGCCGTTCAGCACCTCGAAGACCTTCTCGGAGTACTCGCGGTAGCGCTCGGGATGGCCATCGACGAAGATGGCCTGCGGGCACGTCTTGTACGCCGTGCGCAGCGGCATGGCCGAGTGGACGCCGAACTTGCGGGCGGCGTAGGATGCCGCGGAAACCACTCCGCGCTCGTCGGGCCGGCCGCCCACCACCACCGGCTTGCCCTTGAGCGAGGGGTCGAACAGCTCTTCCACCGACACGAAGAAGGCGTCCATGTCGAGGTGGAAGATGGTAGGCGCCACGGCCTCAGCTTACCGCGTTGGCATGGGTGACATCGCTGAAGGAAATGTATACTGATCGAGGGTATCGGGCATGAATAAGTTAGCGGCCCTTGCGGCGCAAGTGCTTCTGCTGATCGCGGCGACGGTGGATGCAGGGGCGCAGGCTCTGTCCTGGCCGCGAGGTATGTACTGCGGCGGGAATCAACTGATCCCCGAGGGTTCGGTGCTGGCTTCAAAGGTCAAGGGCGTCGTCCTGTTTGATGATGATGTCATGCCCAATGCCCGAGTTCAGGTGCAGGTCAAGGGGGAGGCGAACGTCCTGCTGGAGGTGACAGCGGATTCCAAGGGCCGATTCAAAGTCCCTTCGCTCCGTCCAGGTGAGTACTGGCTTGGAGTCACCCAACGCGGCTTCAATTTGCACTACTGGGACCTGACCGTCAAACGTGGAAGTGGCACGAAGGTACTCCGCGTCGCGCTCAGTCTGGGGAACTAGCGGAAACCACTCCGCGCTCGTTGGGCCGGCCGCCGACCACCACCGGCTTGCCCTTGAGCGAGGGATCGAACAGCTCTTCCACCGACACGAAGAAGGCGTCCATGTCGAGGTGGAAGAAGGTGCGGACCACGGACTTAGGTTAGCGCGTTGGCATCGGTGACGGCGTCTGGAACATTTCCATCCACACCCCGTGCGTCACTTCCGGCGGGAGCAGAAAACTCGTGCCATAGAATCCTGTGTAGGTTTCCAGCTTTCTTTCCGTGCCGGACTCAGCCAATCGGCGGGCCTTGCCGAAATCGGCCACTTCGATGCTGAGGCCGATGATTCCTTCGTCATGATCGGACAGATACCGGGTAAGGGCGCCGTTCTTGTCGCTCGACTCCAGAAGCATGAGCACTCCCTGTCCAGCTTTCACTTCCCGTCCGTGGGCACTGAGAAACTTCGCCTCGCGGGATTCCCCGGCTTCGAGACCAGCGTCGCGAAGCGTGCGCAGCTGTGCTTCCGCGTCGTGCACGGCAAACCACACCGCGTGAATGCCCATCGCCGTGTTGGGATGATCCATCAGCCCTTCAGCACGCCGCTTCTCCCGCCGTTCGGCGGAAACGTATTCGATCAGGAAAACGGGAATGGTGAATCCCTTTTTGCCGGCTGCTGGCTTGTCAGCAGAGTCCACGCTGTACCACATCGGGGGAGGCAGTGCGGTCTCACCCTCCTTCATGATGCTGCCGGGCTCGGGACCATCCACATCGAAGTTGCGAGCTTTCAGATAGTCCGCCGCTGCTTTGGCAGACGAAACGTTGATGCCAAGGAACATGGCGCCTTCGTGCTTCTTCACGAAATCGGCGATGCTCGGAAGCATCGCCGGCGTGAAGCCGTGCTTCCGCTGACGGAAAGCAGTTCGAGATAGCTGTTATTTTGGAGAGCTGACACGGAATTGGAAATACCTCCGGGAAAGTGGCCGCCCTTGCCGACTTTGAAACCAAGCTGTTCGTAGTCGTGTTGGGCTTGGGCGAGGTCACGAACTCCAACACCGACGTGATCGACGCCCCACCCTTGCCCTAGAAGAGTCTGGGCGGGAGCAGTTGTGGTCTGAGCAGATAGTGGCAAGGTCGCCAGAAGTAGCAACGCCGCAAGATGAGCGTCAATCCCCACATATCCTCCGTTTGGTGATGTGAGACTCTACCACAATTTGACCTTTTCCTCGCGGTGACGTCAAGACCGTCAAAGACCGTCAAAGAAGGGGTTGGCGCGACGGCACTCGCGTCGCACTCACTTTGGGGACCTAGCTCACCGATTTACTCTCGAACTTCTTGAGGGCGCCCACCATCAGCACCACGTCGATCACCAGCAGCGCGCGAGCGCGCCGAACGAAGCATTCCGGGTCAGTGGGCTGCTACGGGACCGTTGCACGACCAGCCCGGCCGCCGGCGCCTGGATCATGCCAGCGCTTACCTTCTCGACGGTCGCGCGCCGCTTTAGCAATCTTTGCTAATTATGCTACGATGAGGTAGTGCCGACCAGAAACGTCAATCTGACCGACGAACTGGACCGCTTCGTCCTAAAGAAGGTGGCCAGCGGACGCTACGAAAACGCCAGCGAAGTCGTGCGCGCCGCGCTCAGGACATTGGAGCGCGAGGAACAGCAGTACCAGGCGAAGCTCGCCGCGTTACGTGCCGCCATCGATGAGGGCGATGCCAGCGGCGTTGCGGCCGGCGGCGTGTTTGCACGCGTACGGAAGACCCTCAAACTCCCCGCGACGCGGCGCTGAGCTGTGGCCACCTTTCGATTCTCTCGCAGGGCCGAAGCGGACTTGCTGAGTATCGCCGAATACACGTTTCGCACTTGGGGAGAGAACCAGACCGTTCGCTACCTCGACGAGTTGGAGTCGTGTTGCCAGAGGCTTGCCGAGAGGCCCGCGTTGGGCCGAGCCTGTGAGGATGTTCGTCCCGGCCTCCGCCGGATGGAGTGCGGCCGGCACGTGGTGTTTTACCGGGAGGATGCCGGAGACATCCTGGTCTCGCGCATCCTGCACCAGCGGATGCTCCCCGACAGACAGGCCATCGAGGATGAAGGCTAGCGGCTCAGGCACTAGGCAACGTGCGGACGACCCCCTCAGCTCACCGCTTTGCTCTCGAACTTCTTGAGCCCCCCCGCCATCAGCACCACGTCGATCACCAGCAGCGCGCCGAGGATCACCCACTGGTTCATGTGCGGGACCTGGGGCGCGAGGACGCCGCGTAATCCCTCGCTGGCGTAGACCAGCGGGTTGATGAGCACCGCGTATTGGAGCACGGGGAACGACTTCAGCGCGGACCAGGGATAGTAGGCGCAGCCGAACATCATCATGGGCGCCAGAACCAGGCTGAACATGAGGCCGATCTGGGTCTGGCCCACGCTACATCCGAGCAGCAGGCCGCCCGCGGAGGCGAACGCCGCCACCAGCAGGCACACGACCGCGAACTCGAGCGGGTGGCGGAAGCTGATGGCGACGCCCGATCCCAGGGTCAGCCAGGCCGCGGGAATCACGACCAGCCCGGCCACGAGCGCCTGGATCATGCCCGCGATCACTTTCTCGACGGCCAGCCAGCCGGTCTCCATCGGCGCCAGCAGCCGGTCCTCGATCTCGCGCGTGAACTGAAACTCGGCGATCAGCGGCATGGCCACGGCCTGGACTCCGGCCAGCACCATGCTGATGGCCATGATGCCGGGCAGGAGCACGCTCTTATACGCCGCCGGCATCATGCCGCTGGTGGTGAGGACGCGGCCAAACACGAAGGTCAGCAGCAGCGGCTGGAGCAGGTTCTGCACCAGCGTGGGAACCAGGTTGCGCCGGGCCACTTGGCCGTCGCGCGACAGGAGGGCGTAAAACGTTTTCCAGTTCAATCGCGCAAACTCCTTCCGGTGTGATGCAGGAACAGCGTTTCGAGGCTGGGCTCCTCGATGTGGACATCGTGCAGTTCGACGCCCGCAGCCTGCGTGGCGCTGACGATGGCGGCGATCAGCGGACCGCCGCGGTCGGCGTAGAGGTCCGCCGCCGTGTGGTTGGCCGCGCGCACCTCGCTCACGCCGGGGAGTTTCCCGAACTCCGCCAGCAGGCCGTCGGGCACGCGGTCGAAGCGCAGGCGCAGCAGGTAGCCGCCGGGGATCGAGGATTTCAGCTCCTGCGGAGCGCCCTGGGCGATGATGCGGCCGTGATCGATGATGGCCAGGCGGTCCGAGAGGGCGTCGGCTTCGTCCATGTAATGCGTGGTGAGCACGATGGTCTTGCCGCGCTGGTGGTAGGCGCGGATGGTCTCCCACAGCAGCAGGCGGGTCTGCGGATCGAGTCCGGCCGAGGGCTCATCGAGGAAGAGCACTTCGGGATCGTGCATCATGGCGCGGGCGATGGAGAGGCGCTGCATCATGCCGCCCGAAAACGTGCGGACCATGTGGTCGGCGCGGTCGGTGAGCTTGAAGGTATCGAGCAGCTCGTCAGTGCGGCGCTCGCGCTCGCGGGCGCTCTGGCCGAAATAGGCGCCGTGGAACAGGAGCACTTCGCGCGCCGTGAGGGCGAAATCGAGGTTGGGCCGCTGCGGCACCACGCCGATCAGCCGTTTGGCCTTCACCTGTTCCTTCCAGACGTCGAAGTCGCCGATGAAGACGCGGCCGGAGGTGGGCTTGGTGCGGGTGGTCAGGATGCCGATGGTCGTGGATTTGCCGGCGCCGTTCGGTCCCAGCAGGCCGAAGACCTCACCGGGGCGGATCTCGAAAGAGATGCCGTCCAGGGCCACCAGCTCGAACTTCTTCTTGGCTTTGTCCTTCTCATGTCGCGCCGGGCGCTGCCAGGAGAAGGAGAAGGCGCCTCCGCGCGCCGCGCTGGGCGGGGGCGTGCTGTAGATCTTGCGCAGGTTCTCGATGCGGATGCCGATGGCCATCCCATTCCCTCCGAGTTCAGAGCTCTTCGAGCTCCCGTATAGCGCGGTCCAGAATCGCCCGCACGTCTTTGTTGTTGGCTCGCCCGGCCGCTTTCAGGCCGGCTCGCATGAGAGCGGCCAGCGGACCGTAGAGCATCAGGGCGTCGGGCCCGGTGAACTGGCCCCAGTCGCCGCAGCGTTCGGCGCGTTCCCAGATCTGGCGCACGATTTCGGGGTCCTTTTCGAGTTCCTTGCGGCCGGTTTCGGTGAGGCTGTAGACTCGCTTCCCGCTGGGCTGGGCGGCCTCGATGAGGCCTTCGTCCTCCAGTTGCTGGAGGGTGGGATAGACGCTGCCGGCGCTGGCGCTGTACATGCCGCCCGAGCGGTCTTTCATCTCCTTCATGAGCTGGTAGCCGTGCTTGGGGCCCTCGGCCAGCAGGGAGAGGATGGCGATTCGGACCTCGCCGGCCTCGAAGAAACGGCCGTGGCGACCGAAGGCGAGGCCGGCCCAGGGAAAAGCGCCGGGGAAGGCCCAGAACTGCTTGCTCATGATATATCTTACGATATATCAGAGAGAATATCGGGCGCAAGGGGGGTTCGAGGGCTGGCGGCGGAGAGGGCCGTGGATGTTCCGCACGCCGCGCCCCGGCCCGCAGGCAGGCGGAGGGTCAGGCCAACGCGGCTCGTTCCATCGCCCCGACACGCGCCGGCTGTTTGAAAACAACCGTCGTGAAGAACTCGATCATCAACCCGAAAATCGCATTGCCAATGGGACTGGCGAATGGCAGCGTTCCCGGTCCCAAATTCATGAAAAGGAACTAGGAGAAGATCGATCCCACCACCAGCCCCATGACGATGCCGTTCCAAGCCCAACGCAGTTTCAGCCCGGACGCGCCGATGGCAAAGCCCATCACCGTCCTGTTCAGTAAGATCCACACCAAAGAGACCGGCGTGAGCTTCAGTATGCCGCCAGAGAATATCAAGGTTGCGCAAATCGCACCCGCAACCAAGCCGAACGAAGTGGCAATCGCAATTCGCTTCATAATTCCTCCCCACTGCGAGCAGAACCGGGCCCGCGCTCCGATTGGTGATACGCGTGGGCGGGGTCAGCAGTTCGGTGGTATTTAAGAGCTGCTAATCCGCGACCGGGACTTCGGCATTTCGTCACGCGGTTCATGTATCCGATTAAGCCGCGCTGTTTCAACCTCTTGCAGTGTGAGATACATTCCAGGCCGGCGCCATTGGCCGGCCTGCCACTCGGGGTCCATTCTCCGCAGCGGAGGTATTGCCCGATGCGAAGTAAACTTGCACTCGCGTTCGTTGTCCTCGCCTTACCTGCGCTCGCGCAGCCCAGGGATGTCATCCGCGTTTCCCTGCCGCCGATCTGCAGGGCACCTTAGACGGAGTCGAATACAGGATCCGCGTGCCGGCCAACTGGAACCGCACGCTGCTCGTGTACGCCCACGGGACCCAAGACGGCCCCCCTGCGGTAGAACTCGCGCCCGTCGCTGAGCCGCCGGTCACCCCCTCGTTGGAGGATCGGCTCCTCGCGCAGGGCTTTGCCCTGGCCGGCGCCGGATACCCAAACAACGACAAGATCGGAATTCAGTCTACCCTCAACCTCACTAAATACTTCAAGCACGAGATCAGTAATCCGGACCGCATTGTTATGTGGGGTAGCTCGCTCGGCGGATTACTGACCGCGAAGCTGCTCGGTAGCGGTCGAGAGAGACGAGCCGGCGGGCGGGCCGGGCCCAGTGCTCGCCGCCGGCCGCCGTCTCTCCCAGTACCGTGTGATCTCGAAGCTCGGCGCCGGGGGCATGGGCGAGATCTACCTGGCCGAGGACACCAGCCTGGGCCGCCAGATCGCCCTCAAGGTGCTGCCCAGGGAAGTGGCCGGCGACCAGAGGCGGCAGGCCCGGTTCGTTCAGGAGGCGCGCGCCGCCTCTGCCCTCAATCACCCGAATATCGTCACGGTGCACGAGATCGGCAGCGATGCCGGGATTGACTTCCTGGTGATGGAGTATGTGGGGGGCAAACCGCTGGCCGAGATGATCCCGCCCAAGGGCATGCCGGTTAAGGAAGCCTTGCGGTATGCGGTCCAGATTGCCGATGCGCTCGCCAGGGCACACGCGGCCGGTATCATACACCGCGATCTGAAACCGGAAAACATCATGGTCACGGCGGACGGCCGGATCAAACTGCTGGACTTTGGGCTGGCGAAGTCTGCCGACGCGCCGCTGTCGCCGCGGCCCGGGACGATGGAAGGTGAGGTCCTGGGCACGGTCGGGTACATGTCCCCTGAGCAGGCGCAGGGCCTGCCGGCGGATGCGCGATCCGATATCTTCTCGTTCGGCGCGGTGCTGCACGAGATGATCACCGGGCAGCGCCCTTTTCCGGAGATCGTGACGGCGGCGCCGCCGGAATTGGACCGGATCGTCAGGCGCTGTCTTCGCAAGGATCCGGAACTGCGGTGGCAGGCGATGTCCGACCTCAAGGCCGTGCTGGAGGACCTCATAGAGGACTCCGCCCGCCCGGGCCGAATCGCGGCGGGATCGGCGGCCGCGGCGCCCCGGCGGTCGTGGCCGTGGATCGCAGGAGGCGTGTTGCTGGTCATCGGCGCCGCTGGCTCGCTCTGGGTGGGCATGCACAGACGTGGGCGGGCGCCTGAACTCCAGGCGCCATTCACTTACGATTCCGGCCTCACCACCTGGCCCGCGATCTCGCCCGACGGCAAACTGGCGGCGTACGTGTCGGATCGGGCCGAAGGCCACCTGGATCTGTGGGTGCAGCACATCGGCGGGCGGCAGCCAATTCGCCTCACGCACGACGAGGCGGGGGCGATGTGGCCCTCGTTTTCGCCGGACGGTTCGCGGATCTTCTTCCAGTCGGGCCGGCCCGGCGGAGGCATCTTCTCGATCGACGCGCTAGGCGGAGACATCCAGAGCGTGGTCGATTCCGGCTTCGCCCCCCGGTTGTCGCCGGATGGATCGAGGATCGCGTACTACAGGGAGGGACCGCCCTGGTATACAGCCAAGATGTTCACCGTTCCCGCGCAGGGCGGCGCTTCCGTGCCCTTTCAGCCTGCCTTCAGCCTCTACGCAGCGGACAGAAGAGGAGCCGCTCCGGTGTGGTCGCCCGACGGCGATCATATCCTGTTCCCAGGAACACCGGACAAGAGCGAGGAGCCAGACTGGTATGTTGGCGCGGTGTCGCCGAGCGGTGCGGAGGCGGCAGCGACCGGCTTCGCGCGAAACGTGGGGCTCGCCGATGTCCAATTCCCATGCGCCTGGGCCGGCGATTACATCTATTACGGGAGCGGCACGCCGGCAGAAGGCGTCAATCTCTATCGCGTGCGGATTGCGGCGCGCACATGGCGGATTTCAGGACCAGCCGAGCGGCTGACCTCGGGCCCGGGAATGCAGGTCCAGGCTTCCCTGGCAGGAGACGGCCGCATGCTGTTCGTGAATTTCAACTGGGAAGCGGCGATCTGGTCCACGCCCCTGGATGCGGAGCGCGGGGCGATTACCGGAGAACGCCGGCGAGTGACTACCGACCAGACGATGAAACTTTTCCCGGCGGTTTCGCACGACGGAAGGAAGGTTGTGTTCGTGTCATTCGGTGGAGTCCAAAACCGCCGCATCGAGGTACGGTTGCGCGATCTGGCAAGCGGCGCCGAGAGCGTCTATCCTGCCAGGGAGCCCGCGCAGCCAGACGAGGCATGGATGGTTCCTCGTCTCAGTCGCGACGGCTCCCTGCTCGCCTATGTCGAAAACGGTCCAGGAAAGCAGGCCGGCTATGTGGTGAAGCCGAGTCCTGGAGTGATCGCCGCCAGGCGTGTTTGTACCGGGTGTCGCGTTCTTGGTTTCTTCGCGGGAGGCGATCTGCTGGTGCTGAACGAAAACACCAAGCTGGTGCGGCAGAGGCAGGAGTCGGAGGTCGGCACGCCGCTCGCTTCCGCCAACTGGTTCGGGGATGCCGCATTGTCGCCGGATGATCGCTGGCTGGCGCTGGAGGTACACAGAGCGGACTTCAGCACTGCGATCCAGTTGGCGCCCGCAGGTGCGGAGCCGACCCCCGAGAGCGAATGGATCACGGCGGCTGCGGGGGCCGGATACCTGGCCTGTCCGCGATGGTCTCGAGACGGGCGGCTGGTTTACTACCTCTCGGACCGCGACGGCCACGACTGCATCTGGGCGCAAAGGGTGGACCCGGTCTCGAAGAAGCCCACGGGCGAGCCTTTCGCGGTCCTTCACGAACACAGGGCGCGATACGCTCTGAACGTGCCCCGCGGACTCGGCACGTTCGATGTGGCAAACGGGCGGCTGGTGTATTGGATGGCCGAGATCACCGGCAACATCTGGTGGACCAAAGTCGATTTGGATGGCCCCAGCCTGTTTCGGATCCACTGAAGTCCGACGAAGCTGCCGCGCCAGGGTCTCTCGTTAAACTGTGGTGCGGGCCCGCCCCGCGATCACCCTCGGGATCCCGGCCAAATCCGGCTCGACCCGCACGTCCGCCCACCCGGCCAGAAGCCGCGTCACCGCGTCGAGAGTGCCGAAACCCAGCTCCATGACGAGCCAGCCTCCGGGCTTGAGGACCCGCGGAGCGTCGGCGACGATGCGGGCGTAGATATCGAGGCCGGTCTGGCCGGCGAAGAGGGCGACGTGCGGCTCCCAGTCGCGCACCTCGCGCTGCAGACCGTCGCGCTGGGGCAGGGGAACGTAGGGCGGGTTCGAGACGATCAGGTCCATCGCCGCCCGCGGCGATGGCCTCCGTCACGTCGCAAACCACAAACCCGACGCGCGCGCCGAGGCGTTGGGCGTTTTCGGCGGCCACCGCCGCGGCCGCGTGCGAAATGTCGGTGGCCCAGGCCTCCGCGCCGGTCTCCAGCGCCAGCGTCACGGCGAGCGCGCCCGAGCCCGTGCCGACATCGAGCACCCGCCGCACGGTCGCGCCAACGCGGAGCGCCACTTCCACCACGTGCTCGGTCTCCGGCCGCGGGATCAGCACGTCCGGCGTGACCCGGAACTCGCGGCCATAGAACTCCTGGCGTCCGGTGATGTACTGGGTCGGCTTGCCCTCCAGCCGCTCGTGCAAGTAGCGGCCGTAGTGCAGCCAGTGGGTTGTGAGCCAGCTCTTCTTCCGGGATGGGCGTAGAGGTAGGCGCGCTCGCAGCCGAGCGCGTGCGCGAGCAGCACTTCGGCGGTCAGGCGCGGCGCGGCGATACCGGCTTCCTCAAGAAGCCGGTTGCCCTGGAGCAGCCGCCGCTCGTTCGACATCCTGTTCATGCGTCTCGGCCTGGTAGTAGGTGATCAGCGCGTCGATCACGGCATCGAGACGGCCATCCATGACCATATCGAGCTGGTAGAGCGTCAGGCCGATGCGGTGATCGGTGAGGCGGTTCTGCGGGAAGTTGTAGGTGCGGATCTTCTCGCTGCGGTCGCCGCTGCCCACCATGCTGCGGCGCTCGGCGCCGATCTCCGCCTGCTGCTTGGCAATTTCCAGCTCGTAGAGCCGCGAGCGCAGCACGCGCATGCCCTTGGCGCGGTTCTTGATCTGCGACTTCTCGTCCTGGCAGGAAACCACCAGGCCGGTGGGGAGGTGGGTGATGCGCACGGCCGAGTAAGTCGTGTTCACGGACTGGCCGCCGGGACCGGAGGAGCAGAAGGTGTCGATGCGTATGTCCTTGGGGTCGACCTGGACCTCGACTTCGTCGGCTTCGGGCAGCACCGCCACCGTGATGGCGGAGGTGTGAACGCGGCCCTGCTGCTCGGTCACCGGGCACGCGCTGCACGCGGTGCACGCCGCTCTCGTACTTCAGCTTGCTGTACACCTTGTCGCCGCTGACCAGCGCGATCACTTCCTTCATCCCGCCCATCGACGGATTCGCTCACGCCGGTGATCTCCACTTTCCAGCGCTGCGATTCGGCGTAGCGCGAGTACATGCGGAAGACCTCGGCCGCGAAAAGGGTGGCCTCGTCGCCGCCGGTGCCGGCGCGGATCTCGAGCACGACGTTCTTCTCGTCGTTGGGGTCCTTGGGCAGCAGCAGACCTTCAACTCCTCCTCGAAGCGCGCCAGTTCGGGCTCCAGGCGGGCGACTTCGTCGGCGGCCATGGCGCGCAGTTCCTCGTCGCTCTCGGCGAGCATGGCGCGGGCGCCCTCGAGGTCCTGGCGGGTGCTGCTTCCACTCGCGGTACTTGGCAACCACCCTTCGGCAGCTCGCTGATGCGCCTTGGCGGTCTTGCGGTACCGCTCCGAGTCGTCGATGACGGAGGGGTCGGCCATCTGGCGCGTAAGTTCCTCGAAGCGCGCCTCGAGTTGGTCGAGCTTGTGCAAGAATTCCATGCGGAAGTCAGGCGATGACCAGTTCGGTCCGCCCTGTGCTTGCTTCGAGCGCCATGGCCCCTTCCAGGGCGTGGATGGCGACCGCGGTCTGCTCGTCGGACGGGAGGCTGGGTGGTGATGCGCTGAAGCCACAGGCCGGGCGCGGTCAGGGTGGCCATCAGGCCGGACCGGTGCTTGGCGGCGAACGGATGGCCTCGTAGCTCAGGCCGACGATCAGCGGCAGCAACACAATGCGCCCCACCAGCTTCAGCAGCGAAGCCGATCGAACGGCAGCAGGGTGTAGACGGCGATCGAGACCAGCATCACCACCAGCAGGAAGCTGGTGCCGCAGCGCGGGTGAAACGTCGGGAACGACTGCGCGTTCTCCACGGTCACCGGCTGGCCGGATTCGAAGTTGAAGACCACGCTTGTGCTCGGCGCCATGGTATTCGAAGACGCGCCGGATATCCTTCCAGCGCGAGATCAGGTACAGGAAGGCCGAGGAAGATCGCCATGCGGATGACGCCGTCCGTCAGGTTGAAAGGCGATGCGGCCCTTGAGCAGCGGGAAGGACTTGCCCAGCGCGCGTGGCCAGGTAAAGCGGCACGAACTTGTACAGGAAGAGGAAAAAGACCAGGGAGAAAGCCAGGTTCAGGCCCAAAGCCCAAGCCGGGATCTCCTTGGCTGGCGCCATCCGGCGCGGTCTCCTCGAGCAGCCGCCTTGGCCGAGAACTGCAGCGCCCTGACGCCGAGCGCCATGGCCTGGCCGAGCGTGCCGAAGCCGCGCAGGACGGGGTGGCTGAAGATAGGGTACTTCTCGGAGATCTTCGGCAGCGGCTGCTCGTCGGTGACGAGTTCGCCCGCGGGCATTGCGGACCGCGACGCAATAGCTGTGCGGCGCGCGCATCATGACGCCTTCCATGCACGGCCTGGCCCGCCGACCAGCGTTTCCTCGCCGCCGGCGAGGGCGGGCAGGGCGCTGTAATGCGCAAACAGGCGTAGTTGTTGCCGAAAAGACAAGCTGGGTGGCTCCTTGGTTCAGTATAGCAGTGGCCGTCAGCCATCAGCCTGCACGACTCCATCATGACGTTCCTGATGCACAAAGGAGTCTACGGCGCGACGGCGACACGAGCCTACTCGGGATTCGGTTCGCACCAGATGCTGCACGCGCACAGTGCCGAAGAACTGGCCGAGCGCCTGCCGATCCGCATCGAATTCGTCGAGACCGCGCAAAAGGTGGAAGAGATCCTGCCCACCCTCTACCAGATGGTTGACGATGGGCTGATCGAAGTTCAGGACACCACGGTGGTCAGACTGGCGAGCAAGTCTCCCAGGCCCGGGCCCAAGCCGCCCCACCGGCACACCCAGGGGCACGCAACCCTTCTGCGCGCCTACCTCGGTGAAGCGGACAAGTGGCACGGCGAGCCGCTCTACGACGCCATCGTGCGAAAGCCATGCTCGACGACGGCTTAATCGTAACGTCCGATGTGGAAATGGTCAGACTGGTCCGCGGCCCGGCCGCGGCGGAGGTGCCCGATGCGCCTGGAATTCGCCCGCTAGGCTCCTGCGAAGTCGCATTTCCGAATCCGATCGCCTACCGGGGCAAGCCCTTGTACGAGGCCATCGTGGCCCGCAAAGCCCAGCAAGGGCAGGAAAGACTCGGAACCGTACGCCGAAGCCCGGGGTGAGAATGACCGCTTTGCGTGCGAGCATCCCGGACCAGCCGGGGATCCTCCGATCCGCCAGGTAGACCTTGCGCGCCCTGAGAGAGCCCGTCCGCGCCAGGCCGGCGATGCGGTCGGCCAGCTCGCCCTCGAGCGCCCCGCGGCTCGGAGAGCGGGTACCGATTATGGCGGCAAGCAGGGCGCATTCGAGCAGGACGGCAAGGAAGCGAATCGCGGTGCGGGCCGGCTCGGGGGCACCCCAGACTAACACCCCGGTCTGAGAAACGGAGCCCACCAGGAAGCGAGCGGTCTGGAGCTCGGCAGGACCGCTTTCAGTTTACACGCGCGGCACCCCGGAGCGGAGACAGGCGCCAGAGCCCGGCAGGGACTGGCTGCTGTGACGATGACGGACGGGCCGATTCAACCCGCGGCCCGGTACAGCGCTCCGCTGGAGTGGTGCTTGAGTGCAGAGTCGAGAATCCACTGGATATGAGAGGTTTCGAATGGGGCCGCGCAATAATCGGAGGCGCCGGCTTCGATGGCGTCCAGCCACTCCGCGATTTCCGGAACGCGGCTGACCACGACTACCGGCAGGTCAGGCTTGAAACGGCCGACGGCTTCCAGCAATTCCGCATACCGCTTCCCGTGGGAAGAACAGAAGATCAACTCGGCGCCCACCCGCTCGACCACGGCCAGGCACTCGCGCGGGGTGCGGAGAGGCTCCGAAAAAACGGTCTGCTGCTGGCTCACGAGCACACGGCGGAGCTCGGAGGCTAGTGGGTCATCGAGACCAAACAGGACGATTCTGGCATGCATGCCTTCCCCTTCTGGTGGCCTGTTTCTGAACTACGGTGCCGCTTATCTCGGTGGGGAAAGGCCCTTGGTCAGAGCGACCAGCGCTGTGTGGGTCCCCGAGAACGGCGCCCTCTTATCAGAGCGTACGAGACCAGGCCAGCAAAGTCAACCGTACGAGTCCGGCGCAGCGCCGCGGATTGCGCGACATAGCATATGACGCCGCGCTGGCGGCACAGCCAGAGACCATTCCGGCGCTCCGGGAGTGGTCCGATACGCCTGGCTCGCACCCGCGTGCGCGCGGCGTTGCCGATCCGCCCTCTTCAGACGGACTGCCGCGCACGGCGGCGGCGCTTGCCGCCGGCCTGCGCGTGAGTGCCTCCGCGGAGCTGCGCGCGCCTGCCGGTTAATCGGCGGCGGGAGAAGCATCCGCGGCGGCGGTCCTCACGATTGAGTATTCCCGTCAGAGGGCTCCTGAGTCGCAGAGGCGGCCGCCCCCAGACATTCGGAAAACACGATCCGGCGCCCTTCCTCCAGAGCGCGATTACCAAGTGCTACCGTAACCCCCTGGCTCCATCCCACGCGCTCATCCGCCTGCGGACGCCGCTTGTGACGAACGCAGTCTATGAAATCCCGGCATGCCAGCAAGTCCGCATCCTCAGCCTCGCCGCCGGTCGGACGGTCGCCTTTTCCCTGGTAGGGTTGTTCGGCACTGTAGGTAGGTCCGGTGATGAGCTTGTGCTGGATGGTGAGTTCCGGGGGGACGGCGGAGTTGGGGTCCGAAGGCTCTTTGAAATACGCGGCGTCTGTGTGCGTCAGCACGACACTGCCCCCGGTGCCAAAGATGCGCTCCTGCGCGCCCTCCAGGCGGTTGGTGGTGATGTAGCTTGCCACCAGGGTTCGTCCGCCGGGATAGCGGAAGATCACTTGCATGTTGTCGGCAATCTCCCGGCCGTCCTTCCAGTAGTCGATCCCGCCCGAGGCCAGCGCGGATTCCGGCATGGCGCCGAAAGCGGCGTTGGCCAGACTGATCTGGTGCGACCCCAACTCGGCCAGCAATCCGCCGGACCACTCGCGGTAGAGCCGCCAATTCAGCAGACGCTCCAGCCGGGCCTCCTGTCCTCGCGGCACCGGACGCCGCCAACTATTGTTGCGGTGCCAGCAGGCGTAGATGTGAGTCAGCTTGCCGAGACGGCCTTCACGGATGCGGCGCAGGGCCTCCCGGTACCAGGGCGCGTAGTGGTATTGCAGGCCGACCTGAAAGACGCGGCCCGTGCGGCCGGCGGCGTCCCGAATGCGATTACAGTCCTCCAGGGTGCGTCCCAGGCTCTTCTCGCCGTACACGGGGCGCCCGCTGTCGAGAGCGGCGATTACGTGCTCGGCATGAAGGCCGAGCGGCGTGGCCACCAGCACCGCGTCGATGTCGCGCGCTTCGAGCAGGTCGCGATAGTCGGTGTAGACCGGGGTCGGCTCGCCGGTGACCTTGCGGCCCTCGGCGAACCTCGGTCTCGTAAATATCGCACAGGCCCGCGATGCGGACGCCGGGAACGCGCAAGAGCATGCGCATCATGTGCTGTCCGCGGCCGCCGACGCCGATTACGCCAACGTGGACCCAGTCGCTGGGAGCGACCGCGTGGGGCGAGTTGCAGCCCTCAGGCCCAGTGAGAGCTGCCCCGAGTCCGGCAGCGGCGATTCCGACAAATTCACGTCTGTCCATCATGGTTCCGGTGTGAACGGTAAGAAGCCGTAAGGCGGGCCAGTCATGGCCCACGGACGCGATGCCATCGGCATCGGAGTAAATCCAAAGCGCGGAGCAGTCCGCGAACTTCGCCAGCGCGGCGCTTCCGCGCTCGGGGCCGAGCACGAACAGGGCCGTGGAAAGGGCGTCGGCCAGCATGGAACCTGGCGCCAGCACGGTGACCTGCAGCACCTGTCGCGCAAAGTGCGTTCCCGGCGCCGGATCGCGCACATCGATAGCGCGCGTATCGAGCAGGTGGCTGTAGATGCGGCCCTCCTCCACAAAGCACCGCTCGCGGACGCCCGAAGTGGAAAGGGCACGTTCGCCGAGTGCGACTTCGCAAACCGTGAGGGCGCGGTCCAGCGGGCTGGCGATCCCGACTTTCCAGCCGCTGGCGAACGGTTCACCGGTGGCCGCCACGCTGCTCGATCCGGCGTCGATCAACGCCCCCACGCCCGCGGAACGCAGGATCTCGATTACGCGATCGACCGCATAGCCCTTGGCCATGGCGCCGAGGTCGATTTCCAGCCCTGGCCGCGTGAAGTGAACCGTGCGCCAGGCCGCGTCGAGCTTCACGTGGCGCCAGCCAACCTGCTCTCTCGCCACCGCCAATTCCCGGGCCTCGGGGATCCTCGGTTGCGGTCCGTCGAAGCCCCAGGCTTGCGTCAACCGGCCCACGGTGACATCGAACGCACCGCCGGTCCTTGCGCCGATGTCGAGCGCGGAGGCGAGCAACTGAAAGACCTCGGGATCGGTGACCACCGGTCCCTCTGCCGCGTGGCGGTTCAATCGCGAGAGTTCGCTCGCGGGACGGAACCGGCTGAAGGTGAGATCGAGGCGGTCGATCTCATCGAACACGGCATCGAAGCAACCCTGCGCCTGCGCCTCACTGGGGGCGTCGAGATAGACGACGAACTCCGTGCCCATCGCGCGGTGCGAGCGCGAACGCGGCTTGTCCGCCACGGCAAGGCACGGAGCGCCGGTGCTCCGTGCGTGCACGCCGCGCTCGCGCACCCCGCTCCGGCGTGCCCGATCCGCCAGCACAAGGTCCCCTGTTCCCGGTTTCAAATCGTATATATTGTACCTGGACCCAGGTTGCGGCCGGGACGTCGTCGCTTGCGTCGAAGTTTGCATCGGGGACCGCCGACGGCCCCGATCCGATAGTAGGCTAAGCGTTCGTCGCGACCCATGGCCGCCAGTTTGCGTCGGAAGCCAGTGCCGGTGAGGGAACGTCCCGCCGGAGCGAGAGCCCCGGAGCCGCTGCGAGCGGCGCCGTCCGTTTTAGCCCTGCGCCGCGCCATCGAGCTGGCGCCCCGCAATCGCATCGCGGCACGCAACGATCCCGGCTTCGCGGGGATCGCCCGCCTTTCGCCTCTCTTGGAACTCCTGTACCCTGAAAGAACGGCCTGGTGCGGTGCGTCGCAAATGTCGTCTGGTATCGGAACGAGCTGCAAACCCGGGACGGGCTCGAATTTCGCCGTTGTTGCGAAACTTCGTGCCTGTCCCAGGGTTTGCCCTTGGATAATCGCACTTCGCATGACTTGCGACGCACTCCACTAGGTCCGGCCCCGCGGCCGGCCGCGGTTTCGTTACGCCCTGGCGAAGATCATGACTGCTCAACAACCTCGGCCCGAGTCGCTTGAAGGACCGCTCCGGATCGTTCTGATCGGCGGAGGCACGGGCCTCTCGACGCTGCTCGGAGGTCTGAAGGTTTTTGCCCGCTCCGTGTCGCGCGCCGAGTCCCCTTCGCTCGCGGTCGAGTTTCCCGTAGTCGATCTCGCCGCCGTGGTCACCGTCACGGACGACGGCGGGAGTTCGGGCCGCCTGCGCCGCGATTTCAAGGTCCTGCCGCCCGGCGACATTCGAAATTGCATCGTGGCGCTCTCCGAGGACGAGGCCCTGCTCTCGCAGTTGTTCCGCTACCGCTTCGCGCGCGGGCGGGGGCTCAAGGGCCACAGTTTCGGCAACCTCTTTCTGACGGCGCTCACCAAGATCACCGGCGATTTCCCGCGCGCGGTGCGCGTCTCCTGCGAGGTCCTGGCCATCAAGGGGCGCATTTACCCCGCCACGGCCGCGAACGTGACCCTCGAAGCGGAGCTCGAGGACGGCAGCGTCGTCCCCGGCGAGACCCGGATCAGCCGTTCGCGCGCGCGCATCCGGCGCATCCGGCTGAACCTGCCGCACGCGGCGCCGCTCGACGAGACGCTACGCGCGATCGCCGAGGCGGACGCCATCACGCTCGGCCCCGGCTCCCTGTTCACCAGCATCGTTCCCAACCTCCTTGTCGACGGCATTCCCCAGGCGATCGCCGAGAGTCCGGCCGTGAAAGCCTGCTTCGTCAACCTGATGTGGCAACCGGGCGAGACCGCCAGGTTCACGGCTGCCGACCATGTAGCCGCCATTCACGAACACGCGGGCCGGCGCCTGCTCGATTACGCCGTCGTCAACACCCGCCCCATCGGCCCCGCGCTGCTCAAGAAATACGCCCGCCAAAATGCGCTTCCCGTGGAGAACGACCTGGGACGTTTGCATTCCATGGGGCTGAAGACCGTCGGCCGGGATCTGCTCCAGGAGGCCGGCAAGATCCGCCACGACCCGGCGGCGGCCGCCGCAGTCGCCATCGAGCTGGCCGCCGAAGGACGGCGTCGCAGGCACGCGAGCAAGGACGCCGTCCTGAACGTCTAGCGCGGCGGCCACGGCGCGCGGTTCCGCGTGCGCCGGGGCGTGCTGCGTGAGAAGATCTAACAGATGGACCATCTCACCATCGTCGTTCTCGCCGCGGGCCTCGGCACGCGCATGAAATCCCGCAAGGCCAAGGTGCTGCACGAGGCCGGCGGTTTGACGCTCATCGAGCACGTGGCCGCCGCCGCGGCTGCCGTCGCGCCGCCCGGGCGCATCGCGGTCGTGGTCGGGTATCAGGCCGATCTGGTCGAGGCCGCGCTGAGCGGGCGCGGCGTGCGCTTCGCGGTGCAGCGCGAGCAACGCGGCACCGGTCACGCCGTAGCGGCTTGCCGCGAGCTCATCGAGCCGCTCGGCGGCGAGGTAGCGATCGTGTATGGCGATTGCCCCCTGCTCTCGCCCGGCACCGTCGAGCGCCTGGTGACCGCCCAGCGCGGATCCAGCGCCGCCGCCACCGTCATCACCACCGCTCTGGAAGACCCAGCCGGCTACGGCCGCATCGTGCGCGCCGAAGACGGCTCGGTCGCCGCCATTGTCGAGCACAAGGCGGCCACCGAGGCCCAGCGCGCCATCCGTGAGATCAACTCCGGCATTTACTGTTTCCGGGGCGATCTGCTGTGGAGATACCTGGACCAGATCGGCACGGGCAATCCCTCGGGCGAATACTACCTCACCGACATCGTGGAGATCCTCCGCCGCCACGGCCACACCGTCGCGCCTCTCCCAATCGCGGATCCCGGCGAGCTGCTCGGCATCAACACCCGCGTCGATCTGGCCCAGGCAGACGCCATTTTCCGCGCGCGCAAGGTCCGCCAGGTCATGCTCGACGGCGTCACCGTCGAAAAGCCCGAGACGGTCACCATCGACGCCGGCGTCGAGATCGGTTTCGACACCGTCATCGAACCCTTCGCCCGCATCCTCGGCCGTAGTGCGATCGGCGAGGATTGCCGCATCGGCGCCTGCTCCATCGTCCGTGATTCCGAGCTGGCCGGCGGGGTGGAGATTCTGCCGTTCACCCTGGTCGACTCCTCGCGTATCGAGCGCGGCGCACGCGTCGGTCCTTACGCCCGCTTGCGGCTGAACGCCGTCGTGAAAGGCGGAGCCAGGGTGGGCAATTTCGTAGAGATGAAGAACTCCGAGCTGGGCGAGGGAGCGAAGTCCCAGCACCTCGCCTACCTGGGCGACGCCACCGTCGGCCACGGGGCCAACATCGGCGCCGGCACCATTACGTGCAACTATGACGGCGCGCGCAAGCACCGCACCGCCATCGGGGCCGGCGCCTTCATCGGCAGCAACTCCACGCTCGTCGCTCCGATCGAGATCGGCGAGGGCAGTTATGTCGCGGCGGGTTCCGTGGTCACCCGCCCCGTGCCGGCGGACGCCCTGGCTCTCGGCCGCGCCCGTCAGGAGAACAAGGAAGGTTGGGCCAAGAGGCGCCGCGAGTCCCACGGCAAGTAGCCCGGGCCGCAACGCGGAGCAGTCAGGAGTCGGGAGGAACGCTAGTGGTCACAGCACAAAACATCGTTGCCGTTCTCTGTGCGGCGGCTCTGCCGATGATGGCCCAGGCCCCGCCCGAATCCCCGGCGCCCCCCGACGCCGAGATCCGCAAGATCCTGGCTGACCGCATCGACACGCAGCGGCAGAGCGTGGGGATCGTGGTGGGAATCGTGGGGCCGCAGGGCCGCCGGATTGTCGCCTACGGCAGCCTCGCCAAGGGGGACCAGCGGCCACTCAACGGAGACACGGTCTTCGAGATCGGTTCGGTGACCAAGACGCTGACCTCCCTGGCGCTGGCCGACATGGTGCAGCGCCACGAAGTCGCGCTGGAAGATCCCGTGGCCAAGTACCTTCCGCCGGACGTCAAGGTCCCTGAGCTCGGCGGCCGCCAGATCACTCTGCGGGAGCTGGCCCTGCACACCTCCGGCCTGCCGCGTCTGCCAACCAATCTGGCTCCCAGGAATCCGGCCAATCCCTACGCGGACTACTCGGTCGCGCAGCTTTACCAGTTCCTCTCGAGCTATGCGCTCACGCGCGAGATCGGGACGCGGTACGAGTACTCCAATCTCGGAGTCGGCCTGCTGGGGCACGCCCTGGCGCGCCGCGCCGGCATGGACTACGAACAACTGGTGCGGTCGCGGATCGCCGGGCCTCTGGGGATGGGGAGTACCCGCATCACGCTCTCGCCGGAGATGAAAGAGCGCCTGGCGGCGGGACACGATGCAGGGCTCGCGCCCGCCGGCCTCTGGGATATGCCGGCGCTCGCCGGAGCCGGCGCGCTGCGCTCCACCGCCAACGATCTCCTCGCCTTTCTGGCGGCGAATCTCGGTTATACAAAGACGCCGCTGGCCCCGGCCATGGCCTTTATGCTCACGGTCAGCCGTCCGACGGGCATGCCCGGCATGCGGGCCGCGCTGGGCTGGGTGGTCTCGGATTCCGGCGGCAAGACGGTGGTCTGGCATAACGGAGGCACCGGCGGCTACAGGTCCTTCATAGGATTCGACTCCGGAACCCGCACCGGCGTCGTGGTTCTGTCCAACGCGGAAACCAACGAAGGCGTGGATGACATCGGGCGCCACCTGCTCGACCCGCAGTTCGCGCTGCTGAAGATCCGGCCCCACACCGAGATCGCCATCGATCCCCAGCTCTTGGATCTCTACCTGGGCCGCTACGAGTTCTCACCGGCAGCCATCCTCTCCATCACCCGCGACGGGAATAGGCTCTCGGCCCAACTGACGGGACAGGAGACGTATCCCATCTACGCCGAGAGCGAGCGGGATTTCTTCTACCGTGTGGCGGACGCCCAGATCACCTTCGAAACCACCGGCCGGCAGCCGGCCGGCGCACTGATTCTCCACCAGAACGGCCGGGACCAGCGAGCCCTGCGGACCGCGCGCGAAGTGGCGCCGCCCAAGCAGCACAAGGAGATCCCGGTCGACTCCAAACTGCTCGAGCGCTTCGTAGGCCATTACGTGCTCACGCCCGAGTTTGCTTTGGAGATCACCCAGGAGGGCGGCCACCTGTTCGCGCAGGCCACCGGTCAGCCGAGATTCCTGCTGTTCGCGGAAAGCGAGCGCGATTTCTTCGTCAAGGATTTCGAAGCCCAAATCACGTTCGAGGTCAAAGACGAGGGTCTCGCCACCGGGCTCGTCCTGCACCAGGACGGCCAGGACCGGCGCGCTCAGCGGGTCATCTTGGTGGAGCCTGGATCATAGGACCAGCATCGGGTGGTACAGGTTGGGCAGCTTGGCTTCGCCGATGGCGATGAGCTCGCCGTGCTGCCCCACGGCCTTCACGTAGCGCGAGCCCGGCCGCACCCGAAACGGTGAGACTCGGAAGTCGCGGCCCTGCCGGATGAACGTGGCCGTCAGCGTGTCCACGAATTCGCACGGGAATTCGGGGAGCATTTCCGCGGCCGGAATGTAGGCCTCGATGAAGCGGTCCTCCTTGGCGAGTTCCTCCAGTTGCTCCATGCTGCGCGCCTGTTCGATCGCGAAATCCCCGCAGCGCAGGCGGATCAGGTTGTCGAGGAACGCGCCGCAGCCGATCAACTTGCCCAGGTCGTGGGCCAGCGCGCGCAGATACGTTCCCGCCGAGCAGTGGACCACGACGCGCGCCTCCGCGCCGGCGCATTCCACCAGCTCCAGCGAGCGGATCGTCACCTCCACCGGCTTCAGTTCCACCTCGACGTTTTTGCGCGCCAGGCGGTAGGCAGGCACGCCCGCGATCTTCTTGGCCGAAATTGGCGGCGGCGTCTGCTGGATGGTTCCCCGGAATCCATCCAGCAGGGGTTCGAGTTGCTCCCGGGCGATCTCGACCGGCACGTGGGGAGACGTCGGAGCCCCGTCCCTGTCGTAACTGTCGGTGGAATGGCCGAACCGGATGACCGCGTCGTAGACCTTGTCGCTGTGCACGTAGAACTGCGCCAGCCGCGTGGCCCCGTCCACCACCAGCGGCAGCACACCCGTCGCCATGGGATCCAGCGTGCCCAAGTGCCCCACACGGCGCGTCCCCGCGAGGCGGCGGATCTTGTTCACCGCGTCGTGCGAAGTCCACCCGGCCGGCTTGTTGACGACGATCGCTCCGTTCATTCCTAACTACTGTAACAGCCGTCGGCGATCGGCCGTCGGCGATCGGCCGGATACTCTGCCTGCCGGCCGCCGGAAGCGGTCGGCTGATGGACGCCGCATGGCCCTTTCGCCCCCGCTGCTATCCTGGGAAAGTGGAAGAAGAGGTCCTCGGCAGAGCTTACGACGCGCGCCTGATGCGGCGGCTCTTCTCCTACCTGCGTCCCTACCGTCTCGCCGTCGGCAGCTCGCTGGTCCTGCTGCTGCTGCTGTCCGTGTTGCAGGTGGCCGGGCCGCTGCTCACCAAGATCGCCGTCGACCGCTACCTGGTGCCCACCCAGGGCCGGACGGTCCTGGATCCCTGGCTGTCGCCGAACCCCTGGCGTGGGCTCGCGCAGATCTCGGCCCTCTATATGCTGGCCCTGATCTCGATGTTCGTTCTCGACTTCGCGCAGACGTACCTCATGCAATGGACCGGGCAGCGGGCCATGTTCGACCTGCGCCGCGACCTGATGGCGCGTCTTCAGCGCCTCGACCTGTCGTTTTACGACCGCACTCCCGTAGGGCGGATGCTCACCCGCGTCACCACCGACGTCGACGCGCTCAACGAACTGCTCGCCTCGGGCCTGGTCACCATCCTCGGCGACGTGCTCATGCTGTCCTTCGTATTCGTGGTGATGCTGAAGCTCGACGCGCCGCTGACCGCGGTGCTGGCGGCCGTCCTGCCCGCGGTGGTGGCCGTGACCGTCCTGTTCCGCCGCCAGGCCACCCAGAGCTACCGCCGCATCCGCGTCGCCATCGCCCGCATCAACGCCTACCTTCAGGAACACCTCACCGGCATGGCGGTCCTCCAGCTCTTCAACCGCGAGGGGAGAAGCGTGCAGGAGTTTGACCAGATCAATCGCGCCCACATGGAGGCCTTCAAGGACGCCATCATCGCCTACGGCTGGTTCTTCCCGGCGGTGGAGTTCCTTTCCATGCTCGCGCTGGCGCCTGGTGCTCGCCTACGGCGGCTTCCGCATCCGCCACGGCGCCACGACGATCGGCGTGCTGGTGGCGTTCTTTCAGTTCGGCATGCGGCTTTTCCGGCCCATCCAGGACCTGAGCGAGAAGTACAACATCCTGCAATCGGCCATGGCGGCGGCCGAGCGCATTCTTCGGACTGCTCGATACTCCGGTTGAGATCGCCGCCCCGGCGGTTTGCCGGCCCTTTCCCTCCGGCCCGCAGCCGGTCGAGTTTGACGGCGTCTGGTTCGCCTACAAGGACGACGACTGGGTGCTGCGCGACGTGAGCTTCCGCATCGATCCCGGCGAGACCATCGCCGTGGTGGGCCACACCGGCGCGGGCAAGACCACCCTCATCAGCCTCTGCTGCGCTTTTACGACGTCGAGCGCGGCGCCATCCGCGTGGGCGGCGTCGACATCCGCGAACTCGATCCTGCCGGCCTGCGCCGCCACTTCGGCGTCGTGCTACAGGACCCGCACCTGTTTTCCGGCACCATCGGGGAGAACATCCGTCTGGGCACCGAATGGATCACTTCGCGATCACCTGGAGGCGGCGGCCGAACAGGTGAACCTGCTGGAGTTCATCCAATCCCTGCCGGAAGGCTTCGCCCAGCCGGTGCGCGAACGTGGCGACGGCCTCTCCACGGGCCAGAAACAGCTCATCAGCTTCGCCCGCGCGCTGGCCCACAACCCGCCGTTCCTGATCCTGGACGAGGCCACTTCCAGCGTGGACACCGAAACCGAATTCCGCGTGCGCGAGGCGCTCACCCGCCTGGTCGAGGGCCGCACCTCGATCGTGATCGCCCACCGCCTCTCCACCATCCAGCGCGCCGACCGCATCCTGGTCATGCACAAAGGCCGCCTGCGCGAGTCGGGAACCCACCAGGAGCTGCTGGCCCAACGCGGCATCTACTGGAAGCTGTACCAGCTCCAGTACAAGGACCAGGAGAATGGAGCGGGGGTTCTGCCGGAGCGGTTGAGACCATGACGGTGGGACTGGAGCCAACGGCAGGACTTCACTGCACAGGGGCCGGCTCTGCGTGGGCTAGCCTTTTGCCAATCGCGACTTGTGCCAACATCGGTGGGGGAACATCCCCGTGGGTCTGGACGCATTCGTATATTGTGACTGCTACGAAAAGGGCCGAATTCGCGTACCGCCGCCCCAGCCCGACCTGGTCTACGTAGATGTGGACGGCAGAGTGGAACTGAAATGGGACGCGCCAGGGGCAGATCAACACGCGTCTTATGATTGGCGCGCAGGGGCTTGTGAGCACGCGCCCAGGGGCGAACCGGTGTCACATCGGTTGGGGAACTTCGGCCTTGGTTCCGTTCTCAGGGCGGTCGGCTATAATGATTCCAGCTTTCGAACTTACTCTACTTCGAGGGAGCGTCCATGCGAAAGAAAGTCACGGTGGTCGGTGCGGGCAATGTCGGCGCCAACTGCGCCTTGCGCATCGCGGAGAAGGAGCTGGCCGACGTGGTCCTGGTGGACATCGTCGAGGGCGTGCCACAGGGCAAGGCTCTCGACCTGCTGCAGTCGGGACCCGTGCAGGGCTACGACGTCCTCCTCACAGGCGCCAACGATTACGAGGCGACGGCCAACTCGGATCTCGTGATCGTTACGGCGGGCTTCCCGCGCAAGCCGGGAATGAGCCGCGACGATTTGTTGATGGCCAACTACGAAATCGTGCGCGCCGCCACCGAGCAGGCCGCCCGTTACTCGCCCAACGCCATCCTGGTGGTGGTGACCAACCCGCTCGATGCCATGTGCTGGACCGCCCTGAAGGTCTCGAAGTTTGCCAAAAACCGGGTGATCGGCATGGCGGGGGTGCTCGACACGGCCCGCTTCCGCACCTTCATCGCGCGTGAATTGGAGGTGTCGGTCGAGAATGTGACGGCCATGGTCCTGGGCGGGCACGGAGACACGATGGTTCCGCTGGTGCGGTTCACCAGCGTGTCCGGCATTCCCATCTCCGAACTGCTGGACGCGGCGACCATAGACCGGCTGGTCGACCGCACCCGCAACGGCGGCGCCGAGATCGTGAAACTCCTCAAAGCGGGGAGCGCCTTCTACGCGCCCTCGGCCGCCGCGGTGGAGATGGCCGAATCGATTCTCCGCGACAAGAAGAAGGTGCTGCCCTGCGCCGCATATCTCGAGGGCGAGTACGGGGTTCAGGGCCTGTTCGTGGGGGTTCCCGTCAAGCTCGGCTCGCGCGGCATCGAGAAAATCTACCAGATCTCCCTCACCGCCGAGGAGGACGCGCAGTTGAAGAAGAGCGCAGCGGCGGTCCAGGAACTCGTGAACGTTCTGACGGCGAAGGCGGCGGGTTAGCGCATGGCGGTTGCCGATGTCGTTGTGGCCCCGCGCATCGACCCGCGCTATGCGGCCTTCGCGCTCGAGGTGCGCCCCTCGCGCATCCATCGCTGGGGCGCCTTCGCGCTGGAGCGCATCCCGGCCCGCCGCAAGGTGATCGAGTACACGGGCGAGCGGATCAGCCGGCGCGAGACCAAGCGCCGCAGCGAGCGGCGCCACGTCTACCTGTTTGAGCTCGACGCCTACTGGTGCCTCGACGGAGCGACCGGAGGCAGCGGCGCCGAACTCATCAACCATTGCTGCAATCCCAACCTCTCTTCCGCGATTCTGAAGGGCCACATCCTGTACATGAGCCGCCGCGTCATCGAGCCCGGCGAGGAACTCACCGTGGATTACTACCTCTCCACCAACATGGGGAAGGTCCCCTGCCGCTGCGGCGCGCCGGGTTGCCGTGGCGTGATCAACCGGGCGCGGTAGGGCTCGATCCGCCGCCGCCGAACCGCGCGCCGCCGCCATTGGGGCCGGCCACGCGGGAACTTCGCGCGCCTCCGTAGTGTCTAACTAGCCGGGTGGTTGGAAAGGAGGCCGCAAATGTTCGAGCAGAGCATTCTGGCAGGCAGCGCGAAGACGCGCCGGGCCTGGACGGTTCCGCTGGGCTTCGCCGGTGAACTGGCGGCGCTCGGACTGGTGGCGCTGGCGCCCCTGGTGTTCTTCGACGGGCTGCCCGAGGGACGTTTGACCGCACCGGTGCTGAGCGTGCCGGGCGCGTATCGCCCGCCGGAGCAGCGACGCTCAGTGGTCCGGTTAGTTAGGACCAGCGACGGATCG
This sequence comes from Bryobacterales bacterium, assembly GCA_963710565.1. GTDB lineage: Bacteria > Acidobacteriota > Terriglobia > Bryobacterales > Bryobacteraceae > DASWZN01. The sequence continues at coordinate 540,061 of CAVQAN010000009.1, forward strand.
GACGTCCGTGGTCTTGTACAGCCCGCGCGGGTGCCGGACCGCATCCAGTTGGGGTCCGAGCGGCCCGCCGGCCCGCCCGATCTCGTCCCGGCGTGCACCGGTGTGTGCGTGCCCGGCGGCGTCGACCCGCCTACAGCGGTCCTGACGCAGAGGATGGCGCCTCCGGTCGTGCTGGACCAGCGCCCGCCCGAGCCCTTGAGAACGGTTGTCAGAGCGGTCCCGGTGGCCGCCCCCATCAAAGTCGGCGGCACCGTGCAGGAGGCCAGGCTGATCCACCGGGTGCTGCCGGTCTACCCGAGACCAGCGTGCCAGATCCGTATTCAGGGCTCCGTTCACCTGGCCGCCATCATCGGGGCCGACGGACGCATCCGCGAGTTGCAGGTGCTGAGCGGCCACCCGCTTCTGGTGCCGGCCGCCGTCGATGCCGTCCGCCAGTGGGCCTACGAGCCCACTCTCCTCAACGGAACCCCGGTCGAGGTCATGACCGACATCACCGTGACGTTCAGTCTGAACCCGCGTTAGTGTGATCCGCAAACCGCGGACCGGCTCGAATTTCGCCGCCTTTGCGAAACTTCGTGCCTGTCCCAAGGTTTGCCTTCCGGACGATCCCATGCCGCCGCATATCGGGATGATCCGCAAACCGGGGACTGGCTCGAATTTCGCCGCCTTTGCGAAACTTCGTGCCTGTCCCAAGGTTTGCCTTCTGGACGATCCCATGCCGTCGCGTATCGGGATGATCCGCAAACCGGGGTGTCCCAAGGTTTGCCTTCTGGACGATCCCATGCCGTCGCGTATCGGCATGATCCGCAAACCGGGGTGTCCCAAGGTCTGCCTTCTGGACCATCCCATGCCGTCGCGTATCGGCATGATCCGCAAACCGGGGACTGGCTCGAATTTCGCCGCCTTTGCGAAACTTCGTGCCTGTCCCAAGGTTTGCCTTCTGGACGATCCCATGCCGTCGCGTATCGGCATGATCCGCAAACCGGGGTGTCCCAAGGTCTGCCTTCTGGACCATCCCATGCCGTCGCGTATCGGCATGATCCGCAAACCGGGGTGTCCCGAGCTTTGCCTTCTGGACGATCTCACGGCCCGGATTTGCGCCGCACTACGCTGGCGCGGGTGGGAGCGGGCCGAAGCGGCGCGCCAAGCTGTTCCAGGGCGGCCAGGATCACCGGGTCGCGCTGGGCTTCGACTTCGTCGCCTCGCTCGACCCCCAGCGCCTGGTCGAAGATCTCGCTCTTCAGGCGGTTGCCGATCCAGTCCCGCTCAACCGACCATTCCGCCACCGCCGGCCGGATGCTGTGCGCGGAGAGATAGAGCTGGAACTCGTCGAGGACGGCCGGGGTGAGTTCGAAGTCCGGCGCGATGTCCCTGTGGTGGCCCACGTAATCCGTGGCGAATTGAGTGAAGGCGCCGTTGGCTTCAAGAACCATCCGGAAGCGGGTCATCGGCTCCGGCGTGACCTCGAAATCCGGCCGGATGCCACCGCCTCCGCGTACCGGCCGGCCGGCATCGGTGCGGAAGTCCTTGCTGGCCTCCCCGCTGTCCGAAACGATTTGCGCCGCCGCCAGCGGCCTCTGAATCGAGCGCCCGCTGGGCGTGTAGTAGTACGCCGTGGTGAGCGCGAGGCCGGAGCCGCCGGAGAGCGGATAGACGTTCTGGACCAGGCCCTTGCCGAAGGTGGTCTCGCCCACGATGACAGCCCGGTCGTGGTCCTGGAGCGCGCCGGCCACGATCTCCGAGGCGCTGGCGCTTTTGCCGTTGACCAGTACCGCCAGCGGGAACGTGTACGGCGCCGAGTCCTTGGGAACGCTCTCCTGACTGGCCTGGACGGCCCGGCCGCGCACGCTGAGCAGCCTCGCTTCAGGATTCAGGAACAGGGCCGCGGTCTGGAGCGCGGCGGCCAGGACACCGCCCGGATTGTCCCTCAAGTCCAGTACGAACCCGTGCAGCGCGGTTCCTCCGAGCTTCTCGATGGCCGCCTTGAGTTGCGCGCCCGTTTCGGTTTCGAAGCTGGTGACACGCACGTAGCCGATGCCGGGTTTGAGCAGGAAAGCTCGTTCGACACTCGGGGACTGCAACTCCTCGGGCGTCAGTGTGAACTCCAGGGCACGGGCACTGCCCGGTTTGCGCACGTGCAGCCGTGCCTGCTTCTGGCGCGCCTCCCCAAGCAACGGGATGATCTGCTCGATCTCCAGCCGGGCCAGAGGGAAGCCGTTGACCGCCAGGATCTCGTCGCCCGGCCCGAGTCCGGCCTTCTGCGCTGGAGTGCCCGGCAGCACCTGAAGAACGATCACGCGGCCGGGCAGAACCGAGACGATGCTGCCGAAGCCTTTGCGGGTGGATGTCTCCATCTCCCTGAGTTGCTGGAACTGGCCCGGGTCGAGGAACACGCTGTGCGGATCGAGGCGTCGCAACATCCCCGGGATGGCCCCCTGGTAAAGGGCCTTGTCCGGCTCGATGGGATCGGCCGTTTCGCCTTCTACCACCGCGTAAACGTCAACGAACCTCTTCATCTGCTCGGAGAGGTCGTCGGAGGCGGCCGGGGGCGCGAGCAACAGCAGTGCGGGAATGAAGCAGAACATCCTCAACCCAGTGTACTTGATGGCGCTTCAGGGGACCGCGAAGAGAACGGTCCGGCGCGCGAACGCTCGCCTGTCGCGCCCTATGGCGACGGCCTGGCGAACTTCGCGGCGTCGATCGCCACGTTCTGCTTGATTTCGTGGATCTGGATCGGCGCCTCCATCTGGCCGGTATCCTGGTGGATGGTCAGGGGGATCTTCACGCCGTCCACTTCCTTGAAGTTGTCAAAGGTGGTGATCGCGCCCCCGGTCGTGTCCGGGCGCTCCACGCGGATCAGCAGGCCCGTCATGATACGGCTTGTGACTCTTTGGATGGCGGCGCCGCCGGCGGCGGCATCGTACCTTTCGAGTACCTTGTCGACGGAAGGCAGGGCCGCGTCCTGCGCAACGGTCCGCTACGGGGCCGCCACCGCGAGCGCGAGCAGGATCAGATGACGCATGAGGTATCCTCCATCGAGGAGCTTGCGCCACTCTGCCGCCGCGCGGCCCGCCTGGGCGACCGTAAGGGCGAACCGTTTGCCGAAGGGCAGGGAAGCGGGGATGAACGGAATCCGAAACGGCCGGGGAGCCGTCTCCGGGCTGCCCGCTAACGGACCGCTGATGGCCGATGGCCGAAGGCCGCCGTGTGCTACTCTGTCCGTTGGCGGATCACCCTATGCCCGAAACGCGTGAGAAGGCCCAGTTGATGAGCGCTTCCGAGATCGACCGCACGCTGGTCCGGTTGGCGCACGAGGTTCTGGAGAAAAGCGAAGATCTCGACCGCCTGGCGTTTATTGGAATCCGCCGCCGTGGCGTGCCCATCGCGCAGCGGCTGGCGGCCAAGATCAAGGCCCTCGAGGGCGTCGAGATTCCGGTCGGGATCCTGGATATCACTCTGTATCGCGACGATCTTTCGACCGTGGCCGCGCAGCCCGTCGTGCATGCCACCGAAATCGGCTTTCCGGTCACCGGCCGGGACATCATCCTGATGGACGACGTTCTGTACACCGGGCGCACGGTTCGCGCCGCCATGGACGCGCTGTTCGACTACGGCCGGCCCGCGACCATACACATGCTGGCGCTCATCGACCGCGGCCACCGCGAGCTGCCGATCGAGGCGCGCTTCGTGGGCCGCCACGTGCAGACCGCGGCCAACGAGATCATCGAAGTGAAGTTCAACGAGATCGACCAGGCGGAGAAAGTGTTGCTGGCCGAGAAAGCGTAGCGCGAGCCAAGACATGCCAGTCGGATTGCTGGGAATCGAAGGTCTGGACCGCTCCGAGATCGAGGCTATTCTCAACCGCGCGAAGTTCTTTCAGCCGCCGCCCCGGCAGTCCTTCGGGCGCCACGAAATCCTCAAGGGGCGCATGATCGTCAACCTCTTCTTCGAGGCCTCGACGCGCACCCGCACCAGCTTCGAGATCGCCGCCAAACGCCTGGGCGCGGACGCCATTTCGATTACTGCGTCCGGGTCGAGCGTCTCGAAGGGCGAGTCCCTGGTGGACACGCTGAACACGCTGGTGGCGATGCGGCCGGATGCGATCGTGATGCGCCATGCCGCCTCGGGCGCCCCGCATTTTCTGGCGCGCTACTTGCCGTCAACGCCCATCATCAATGCCGGAGACGGCACGCACGAGCACCCCACCCAGGCGCTGCTCGACGCGCGCACGATCCTCGATCACCGCCCCTCTCTGGAAGGGCTGCGGGTGGCCATCATCGGCGACATCGCACACAGCCGGGTGGCGCGTTCGAACATTCACCTGCTGGCCAAGTTCGGCGCCTCGGTGGTGTTGTGCGGACCGGCGTCGTTGCTGCCGGCGGAGCTGGCGTCAATCGCGCCGGGCGTGAGCCTGACTTACGACATCCGCGAGGCCATCCGGGACGCCGACGTAGTCATGATGCTGCGCGTGCAACTCGAGCGGCAGCACGAAGCCGCCTTCGCGGCCAGCGAGTATTTCCAGTTCTACGGGCTGCGGCTCGAGCACCTGGACCTCATCAAGCCGGACGCCATCGTGATGCACCCTGGCCCCATCAACCGCGGGCGCGAGATTTCTTCGGAGGTGGCGGACTCGCAGCGCTCCGTGATCCTGAACCAGGTCGAGAACGGCGTCGCGGTCCGCATGGCGGTGCTCGAACGCATACTGGGTTCCCATGCCGAAACTGCTGATTAAGAACGGACGGGTCATCGATCCCGCCGCGGGCCGGGACGAAGTGGCCGATGTCCTGATCAAGGGCGGGCTCGTCGTGCGGATCGGCCCGGACCTGCACGCCACCGGCGCCATTACGTTCGACGCGCAGGGTCTCGTGGTGGCGCCAGGGTTCATCGACCTGCACGTGCACCTCCGCGAGCCGGGCTTCGAGCACGCCGAGACCATCGAGAGTGGCTCGAAGGCGGCGGCCGCGGGCGGATTCACGTCCATTTGCGCCATGCCGAATACGCATCCCGGTGAACGACGACGCGGCGGTGACCCGCTACATCGTCGAGCGCGCGCAGCGGTCGGCCGTCGTCAACGTGTTCCCGATCGGCGCGATCACCAAGGACAGCGCGGGCGAGCAACTGGCCGCCATCGGCTCGATGAAAGCGGCGGGCGTGGTGGCGATCTCCGACGACGGCCAGCCCGTGATGAACTCGCGCGTCATGCGGCGGGCCATGGAGTTCGCGCGCGCCTTCGACCTGCCCGTGATCGACCACTGCGAGGACCTGCACTTGAGCGCCGGCGGCGACATGCACGAAGGGCTGCAATCCGTCCGGCTGGGGCTGCGCGGCATCCCGGCGTCGTCCGAAGATGTCATGGTGGCGCGCGACGTGATCCTGGCCGAGACCACCGGGGCCCGCTTCCACGTCGCGCACATCTCCTCGCGACGCTCCCTCGAGATCGTGATGCGGGCTAAGGCGCGGAAGCTGCCGGTGACGTGCGAGGTCACGCCGCACCACCTGGCGCTTACCGACGCCGGGATGCCGCCTTACGACAGCAACTACAAGATGAAGCCGCCGCTGCGCGGCGCCGCTGACGCCGAGGCGCTGATCGAGGGCATCGCCGCGGGCGTCGTGGACGCCATCGCGACGGACCACGCGCCGCACCCGGGCAGCGAGAAGATGCAGGAGTTCGAGAAGTGCCCGTTCGGCATCATCGGCCTCGAGACGGCGCTGGCGGTGACGCTCGAGAAGCTGGTGCACAGCGGCAGGATCCCGCTGATGCGCTGGGTGGAGCTTTTCACCACCGGACCGGCGCGCGTGCTGGGCCTGAACCGCGGGCGCCTGGAGCCCGGCCTGCCCCGGCGATGTGACCGTGTTCGATCCCCATCTGGCCTGGACCTACGACGTGAACCGCTCGTTATCGAAGAGCCGTAACTCGCCCTTCCATGGCCGCACCTTCCGCGGCGCGCCGGTTGCCACGGTGGTGGGCGGCAAGGTGGTCTGGCAGCGGGAGCGCGGCGCCTGAATCTTGGGCCATCTAGGGGTGCGAGTCGATCATCTGCTCGATTTCGTTTCTGCCCGCCACCCCCACCAGTCTCCCCACCACCGCTCCGTCCTTGAACAGCAGCAGACTGGGATAGCCGTGGACGCCGTAGCGCTGCGCTGTGGCGTGGTTTCGGTCTCCGTCGATCCTGCCCACTTTGACGCGGCCGGCATACTGGGCGGCCAGGGCATCCACCGTGGGAGCGATCTTCTTGCAGGGGCCGCACCAGGTGGCCCAGAATTCCACCAGCACGGGAACCGCCGAGCGAAGAACTTCCGCGCTGAAATTCGAGTCGCCAAGGGAGATGAGGCCAGCGGGCCCCTGGTCCTCCCCGTGCAAACGCTGCTCCGTTCGGCCGATTTCCCGCCAGCGCGGCCCGGCTTCGGTCTTGTTCGCGGCGGCGGTCTTGTCCAGGTCGATCTCGCCGGCGGGCACGCTGCCGTCTTTTCCATCCATCTCACGGAATAGATACGAGCCGTCGATCACGATGGGCGGGGCGTCGCAGACGAGGGTGCGCCCATCCTTGAGAACGAGCCTCCATGGCGCCGCGGCGACCGCGCCGGAAGCGAGCGCAAGCAGAAGGAGCGAGCGGAGAAATGCCATGTTGCCTCGGAACGAGCCGCAAACCCGGGACTGGCTCGAATTTCGCCGTGGTTGCGAAACTTCGTGCCTGTCCCAGGGTTTGCCCTTGGATAATCGTACTTCGCATGACTTGCGCCGCCCCGCACCCTTACTCCGCCAGCAGCGCCAGCAGCCTCGCCCGCAGCGTGTCCGCGGTGAAGGTGTCCGGCGCGATGACCAGCACCGTGTCGTCGCCGGCCAGGGTGCCGACGATCTCGGACCAGTTCTCGTGGTCGATAGCCACGGCGATGGTGTTGGCGTGCCCGGGCGAGGTCTTCAGGACCAGCAGGTTCTGGGCCTGGCGGATGTCGGTGAGGAAGTCGGCGGCCAGCGCGGCCAGACCCGGGCCGGCGCGCTCGGGCGTGAGCTGACGGTATCCCTCCGAGGTCTTCACCAGGCTCAGGTCCCGCATGTCGCGCGACAGCGTCACCTGGGTGGCCTGCGATGCCTTTCTCCTGGAGCGCCGCCGCCAGCTCCTCCTGCGTGTGTATGGGCCGCGTGCGGATCAGGCCGACGATCTGTCCCTGACGGTATGCTTTGGTCATGTGGGGGGTCCGCCTTTCATTCTACTCAACCGCTCGCGAGCTTCGGTGAGCGCTCTGGAGACCGCCTGGGGGCCGGTGCCGCCGGGGATCTCGCGGGTCTTCATGCCTTCCCGCGGGTTCATCAGGCGAACCATTTCCGGGGTGAATTCGGGGGCGAACGCCGCCAGCTCGGCCGCGGTCCAATCGGCCGGCTTCTTCGCCTGGCGCACGCTCTCCAGGACCAGACGGCCCGACGATCTGGTGGGCGCGGTGGAACGGCGTGCCCGATCGAGCCAGCTCCTCGGCGAGGTCCGTGGCTACCACCCAGCTCTCGTCGGCGGCCGCGGCCGGGCGGGCGGGATTCAGCTTTGCCGAATCGACCACGACGCGGGCCATTTCGAGCGCCGCCTTCAACTGGCCGGCGGCCTCGAACAGCGGCGCCTTGTCTTCCTGCATGTCACGGTTGTAGGTGAGCGGCAGGCCCTTCATGGTGACGAGCAGGGAAGTGAGGGCGCCGAAAACCCGGCCGCACTTGCCGCGGATGAGCTCGAGCGAATCGGGGTTCTTCTTCTGCGGCATCAGGCTGGAGCCGCTGGTCACGGCGTCGCTCAGCTCGATCCAGCCGAATTCCTCGCTCGAGTAGAGAATCCAGTCCTCGGCCAGGCGGCTCAGGTGGAGCAGGATGGTCGAGGCGGCGTAGAGGAAGTCGAGAACGAAGTCGCGGTCGGCGGAGACGTCCATGCTGTTGCGGGTGACGCCTTCAAAGCCGAGGTCGGCCGCCAGGGCGGCGCGGTCGAAGGGAAAGCCGCTGCCGGCCAGGGCGCCGGAGCCCAGGGGCATCAGGTTGGTGCGGCGGCGGGCTTCGAGCAGGCGCTCGCGGTCGCGGGCGAACATCTCGAAGTACGCCAGCAGGTAGTGCGGCCACAGGACGGCTTGGGCGCGGCGCAGGTGGGTGTAGCCGGGGATGACGGCGTCCGGGAAGCGAGCGGCGCAATCGAGCACGGCCTGCATCAGAGCCGCCAGCAGGTTCTCGACCTGGTCGATCTCGCCTCGCAGCCAGAGGCGGGTGTCGAGCGAGACCTGCTCGTTGCGGCTGCGGCCGGTGTGGATCTTGTCCGCCACGGCGCCGGCGCACTCGCCGAGCTTGCGGATGACGAGGGTGTGGACGTCCTCGTCGGTGGCGGCGTCGAAGAAGCTAGGCTGGACGGATTCGGCGGCGATGGCGTCGAGGGCGGCAAGGAGCGTGGCGCACTCGGCGGGTGTCAGGATTCCGACGCGCTCGAGGGCCCGCGCCCAGGCCTTCGAGCCCGAAGATGTCGGCGTCGAGCAGCCGGCGGTCGAAATCGAGCGAGCCCGAGAAGCGCTCGAAGACCTCCGAGGGCGCGGATTCGAAACGTCCACCCCAGAGTTTCATGGCTTGCCGCCAGGGGAAATGGGCGACTGAGTATCCTGTCGCGAACTCAATGCGCGGACCTTGATGGGGAGGCCGATCAGGTTGATGAAGCCCTGGGCGTCCTTCTGGTCGTAGCTGGCGCCCATGGTGAAGCTGGCGATGTCGAGCGAGTAGAGGGAATAGGGCGACTTGCGGCTCACCGGATCGAGGTTGCCCTTGTACATGCGCAAGCGTGACTTCGCCGGTGGTGTTCTGGTTGGCGGTCTCGAAGAAGGCGTCAAGCGACTCGCGCAGGGGAGTGAACCACAGGCCGTTGTAGACCAGTTCGGCGTAGTCGAGCGCCAGGCGCTGCTTGTAGTGGAGCAGGCTCTTGTCGAGCGTGAGGGCTTCGAGCTCGCGGTGGGCGGCCATGATGAGGGTGCCGCCGGGAGTCTCGTAGCAGCCGCGGGACTTCATCCCGACGAAGCGGTTCTCGACCAGGTCGATGCGGCCGATAGCGTGCTCCCCGCCGATGCGGTTCAGCTCTTCGAGCAGGGCCACGGCGGGGTGGCTGGCCGTTCAAGGAGACCGGCACGCCCTTCTCGAAGCCGATGGTGACCTGGCCGGGTGTGGACGGGGCGTCCTTGGGGCTGCGGGTCAGCATCCAGATCTCGTCGGGCGCGGCGTTGGCCGGGTCTTCGAGCGCACCTCCTTCATGAGAAATGTGCCAGATGTTGCGGTCACGGCTGTAGATCTTCTTCGTGCTGGCGGAGATGGGAACGTTGTGCGCGGCGGCGTACTCGATGGCGTCCTCGCGGGAGTTGATGTCCCACTCGCGCCAGGGCGCGATGACGGCCAGGTGCGGGGCGAGGGCCTTGTAGGTCAGCTCGAAGCGGACCTGGTCGTTGCCCTTGCCGGTGCAGCCGTGGGCCACGGCGTCGCAGCCGGTCTTGAGCGCCACCTCGACCTGCTTCTTGGCCAGCAGCGGACGGGCGATCGAGGTGCCGAGCAGGTACTTGTCCTCGTAGACCGAGCCGGCGCGGACCAGGCGCCACAGGTACTCGGTGACGAACTCCTCGCGCATGTCCTCGACGTGGACTTCGGCGGCGCCGGTTTTGAGCGCCTTCTCTTCCAGGCCGGCCAGCTCGTCGTCGCCCTGGCCGATGTTGCCGCAGACGGCGACGACCTGGCAGCCATAGTTCTCTTTCAGCCAGGGAATAATGATGGACGTATCGAGGCCCGCCGGAGTAGGCGAGCGCTACTTTCTTGGGTTTGGTCATAGAGTCCTTAGTCCAGCAACATCAATAACAAAGCCTTCTGAGTGTGAAGTCGATTCTCGGCCTGATCGAAGACCGCCGACTGAGGCGATTCGATCACTTCGTCGGTGACCTCTTCGCCCCGGTGGGCGGGCAGGCAGTGCATGAAGATGGCGTCCGGGGCGGCCAGGGCGAACAGGGTCTCGGTGACCTGGTAGGCGCGGAAGGCCTTGCGGCGCTCTTCGGCTTCGTGCTCGGTGCCCATGCTGGCCCAGACGTCGGTATAGACGGCGTTGGCGCCGGCGACGGCTTCCTCGGGATTGGTGGTCCGACGTTGAGCCGGACTCCGGAGGTCTGCGGCGAGGGCGGCGGCCTGGGCGACGACGTTCGGGGTTGGCCTCGTAGCCGGGGGGCGTCGCCAGAGTGAAGTTGACGCCCAGGCGAACGGCGGAGAGCATCAGGGAATGCGCGACGTTGTTTCCGTCGCCGACGAAGGTGAGGCTGAGGCCGGCGAGCGCGCCGAAGTGTTCCCGCGAGCGTCAGCATGTCGGCCAGGGCCTGGCAGGGGTGGTACAGGTCGCTGAGCGCGTTGACGACGGGTACCTTCGACCAGCGGGCCAGTTCGTCCACGGTGGCCTGGGAGAAGACGCGGGCGACGATGCCCTGGGTCCAGCGGTCGAGGTTCCGTGCGACATCCTGTAGGGGCTCGCGCTCGCCGATGATGCCGTTGCTCAGGATCGAGTCGCCGCCCAACTGCTTCATGGCCAGCTCGAAGGTGAGCCGGGTTCGCAGAGAGGGCTTCTCAAATAGGAGGCTCAGGGAGCGCCCGCGGAGGGCGTCGGCAAACGGGGCAGGGGAGGCTTTCACCGTCGCGGCAAGGTCGAGCAGTTGGCCGACCTCGTCGCAGGAGAGGTCCAGGTCGCTGGCGAAGTCGCCGGCGGAGGCCTTCAGGATGGGACCGGCAGGACGGCCGGCGGGCATGGCGGGTCTCCTTCTTTGCTCTGAATAAAGATGCAGCGCAATGAATATTCAAGCACAAGGGGGGCGGCGAAGTCAAGTACCGGCACTGCGGCCTCGTCGCGCTCGGTGATGGGGGACTCCAGACCACCCCGGTTCCTCTGCTCGAGCGGGCCGACCTGAGCGGCGAGACCGCGGTCCGGGACGCCGACGCTGAAACTGCGAATTCTCGCCACACTCCGTGTTGTCACTTTCGACCAGCTTGAAGGAGACTCCGTCGCGAGCGATGCCAGCCAAACCCGCGGGCCTCCCGTGCTGCAGAATCGGAGGGTATCCGCCAAGCCTCATGCGAGGCTTACAGAGGCATCCTGCTGCCCAGCCGACTACGTGATTTTACATAATATCCGTTATCGGAAGTTGCATACGGGTCCTGGACCCCGGCCACGGCGGTTCCAGCGGTTAGGATCTCTCCAGAGCGGCGAGGACGGCAGCGGGCGTGTCGACGGTGGTGGCGACCTGCACGACTTCGAAACCGGCGGCGAGGGCGCTGGCCAGTCCAACCTCCGAATCCTCTACCACGAGAGGCCTGCGGGCCTGCACAAGATCCGCGGCCAGGAAGTATGGATCGGGGGCCGGCTTGGGATGGGGTGCCTCGCGGCCGCAGACGAGGGCTTGGAAGCAGTTGCCGACACCCGCCGCGGCCAGCAGCGGCTCGATCTCTGATCTATTGCTCGAGGTTACAACAGCGAGCTTATAGTCAGATAGCGACTTAATGAACTCGACTATTTGCGGTGACAGGGGCGGACGCTCGATCGCCATCTGCACGAACCGCTTGCGCTTGTGTGGCAGCCTGGGCAGCAGAACCTCGGCGGCGATGGGAGGGTCGGCGAGAGCGCCGAGAGATTCGAGGAGCGCCAGGTCGGTGCGGCCGATACCCCGCAGCCGGTAGGTCTCCCAGTCGAGTTCGACGCCGAAGGAGCGCAGGATTTCGCGCCAGCAGGCGAAGTGGATCGGTTCGGTGTCGGCGAGCACGCCGTCGAAGTCGAACAGGATGGCGTCGAAGGTCAATAGTCGAGCGCGGGGTGAAGGCCGGCCTCCTATAGCCTTATAATGACACCATGCTTGTCCCCACTGAAAAGATCTGGCATAACGGCCAGTTTATCCTCTGGAACGACGCCCGGATCCACGTCCTGTCGCACGTCGTCAGCTACGGCAGTTCGGTTTTTGAAGGTATACGGTGCTACGCCACCCCAACGGGCCCCTCGATCTTCCGCGTGCGAGACCACGTCCGGCGGATGATCGATTCCGCGAAGATCTACCGGATGCAGGTGCCCTACGCGGTCGATCAGCTCTCGGGCGCCCTGGCTGAACTGGTCCGCGTGAACAGGATGAGCGCCTGCTACCTGCGGCCCATCGTGCTGCGGGGCTACGGTAACATGGGCGTCTTCGCGGGGGACAACCCGGTAGAGGTCTATCTGGCGTGCTGGGAGTGGGGCCGCTACCTGGGCGAGGAAGCGCTGTCGGAAGGCGTCGACGTGTGCGTCTCCAGTTGGAACCGGATGGCGCCGAATACTCTGCCGTCGCTTTCGAAAGCGGGCGCCAACTACATGAACTCGCAGCTCATCAAGATGGAGGCGATGGCCGATGGGTACGATGAAGGCATCGCCCTGGACACGGCCGGCTACGTCAGCGAAGGCTCGGGCGAGAACATCTTCGTAGTGCGGGACGGCAAGATCCTGACCCCGCCACTCTCCGCCTCGGTGCTGCTGGGGGTGACGCGCGACACCGTGATCCGGCTGGCGCAAGATCAGGGGATCCCGGTGGTCGAAACGCTGATTCCGCGGGAGATGTTGTACATTGCCGATGAGGTCTTCTTCAGCGGCACGGCGGCCGAGATCACGCCCATTCGCTCGGTGGACCACATCCAGGTCGGCGCCGGGCGGCGCGGTCCGGTGACGGAGCGGTTACAGAAGGAGTTCTTCGCGATCATCGACGGGTCGAAGCCTGACCGCTACGGGTGGCTGACGGCGGTGAACGCCCCGGTCGAAGCGGGACGGTAGGCCGGGATTTGCGTGTGCGCCGGACGCCATGCGTCACGGGGTGGTCCTACCGAGTGAACGCCGCGGCCCAAGTCAGTGACCCTGGGAGCTCGGTCCGGACAACCACCTCCCCCGAGATTTTTGCTCCGGACCGGGCTCGCAAGAGGCTCTTACTTTGTAGCAGGGATTCCCTGCCCGCGCCAGCCCCGAGGCGCGCATTTCAACAGGTATAACCCTCGCCCCTGGTGTCAGTTAGCCACGGACGGCTGTGGATAAAACCTGGATAAAACAGGGAGCGGGCGAAATGCTTCAGGGCGCTCTGCGGAGAAGCTTCGACCAGCCTTCCCTGCCCCGCTCCTCGGTGCCGGACAGCAGGAGATCCCCCGGCTGCGGAGATCTCGGGTCTCCCGCCGCCTCCGCTTTGGTCACCACCCGGCACTGGTACCTGAGGGGAGCCTCCCAGGAGGGATTCGAGAGCGTGAGTGTTCCATCCCTCTCGACGGTGTAGCGGGTGACCTGGGGAGCGGAATTGAAGAGCGCGAACTGGCCCTCGGTGAACGGCCTGGCGCTGGTCATGTGCTTCATGCCGCCTTTGCGGTCGAAGCCGAAGATCTGGTAGGGAGCAAAAAGCTTGTCCTGGGGATCGAAGGGAGCGCCGTGGGTCATGTCGATCATCACCCAGACGCCCGGGAGATCGGAGCTGCGGGCGGGCCGGGTCTGCGGACCTGCGGCCAGGAGTGACGAGGCAAGTGCGATCAGCGCTATAGGCCGCACAGCAGGCTCTCCAGGTACTCGGTGCAGCGCGGGTCGCCTTCTCGCGGAGCCCACGGCGCAAACTCCTTGTCCACTGCCTGAACGTACGGCCCGGGCTTCACCTCGAAACAGACGGCGTGCTCGGAGAGCGCCGCGGCAGTGTGCCAGACGCCCGGCGCGATGTCGATGCCGAGGGCGGCGTCTCCGTGGCCGATCACGTGGCGCTGCTCGACGCGGCCGGCATCGCCGAAGATGAGTACGGCAATGCGGCCCTCAAGTACGACGAACGACTCCGCCTTGGGGGGCTCGCTGTGCCGGTGGGGCGTGATGTAGGTCCCGCGCAGGAGGACGTTCAGGAGCCGGGACGGGTTCTCGTCGAGCGTCGCGTGAAAGTTGAAGTTCATGCGCCGCCGCGGCGACGATCGCGCCTGCCCGAGCACAGTCTCGAACAACGCCGGGGTCATCAGTTGCACGCCGTTGCTGGACATCTCAATGACGATGATACGCGATGGGGAAGGAGGCGGGTCAGCGACCGACATGGGCGGGCCGCGGTCACCCCCGACGCTTGCGCCGCCGCTCCGGCTCCGGCTCGGCCAGCGAGAACTGAAGCTTGCGCTCGATGGCTTCGATGCGGTCGAGGCGGACGGTGACCTCGTCGCCGATCGAGAACTCGCGGCGCGTGCGGTCGCCTACGATCTTGCGCGTGTTTTCGTGGAAGCCGTAGCGGTCGCCGGGGAGCGTATCAAGGGGCACCAGTCCCTCGACAAACAGGTCTTCCAGTTCGACGAAGAAGCCGAACCGCGTGGTGCTGATGATGAGGGCTTTGAACTCGTCGCCCATGCGGTCGGCCATGAACTTGCACCTTCTTCCACTCCACCAGCTCGCGCTCGGCGTCGGCGGCGCGGCGCTCCGATTCCGAGCACTCTTCGGCGATCGCGTGCAGCTCGCGCTCCAAGCATGGGCGCGCTATCGGTGCAGGGTTGGCGCCAGCACGCGGTGCACGATCAGGTCCGGGTAGCGGCGGATGGGCGAGGTGAAGTGCGTGTAGGTGTCCGCGGCCAGCGCGAAGTGGCCGGCGTTGCGCTCGCTGTAACGCGCCTGCTTGAGCGAGCGCAGCATCAGGTAGTTGAGGATGCGCTCTTCCGGACTTGCCCTCGATGCGGCTCGACCAGCTTCTGGTAGTGGCGGGGTGAGATGTCGAGCCCGGGTCCGGCCAGCACGATATCGCGGCGCACCTTGCTGCCGTCGCGCTGGCGGTCGACCAGCGCGAAACGCTTCACCGGGATGGCGCCCACGCCGAGCGAGTGGCCGAAATGCGCGGCGATCTCCTCGAACTCCATCACGCGGCGCGGGTCGGGCGGCTCGTGGATGCGGTAGATGCGACGGAATCTCCGCCTGCTCCAGGTGCGCCGCGACGGCCTCGTTCGCCGCCAGCATGAATTCCTCGATGATGCGGTGCGCGATGTTGCGCGGCGCGCGGGTGATGGCGGCCATCTGGCCCGACTGGTCGAATTCGATCAGCGGCTCGGGCAGGTCGAAATCGATGGAGCCGCGCCGCACGCGCTTGCGGTTGAGGATCAGCGCCAGCTCGCGCATCAGCTCGAAACGGCCCGCCATGTGGCCGTAGCGTTCCTTCAGCCCGGCATCGCCTTCGAGCAGCAGGTGGACGTTGGTGTACGTCATGCGCTCGACGCTGCGGATGACGCCGCGGACGAATTCCTGGCCGACCACGTCGCCGCGATGGTCGAGTTCGAGCAGCACCGAGAGGGTCAGGCGATCCACGTGCGGGTTCAGCGAGCACAGGCCGGTGGAGAGCTCGAGCGGCAGCATGGGAATGGCGCGGTCCGGGAAATACACGCTGGTCCCGCGCAGCGCGCGCCTCGGCGTCGATGGGCGTGCCGGGCTGCACGTAGTGGCTGACGTCGGCGATGTGGACGTGCAGCACGAAGTTGCCGTTGGCTGACTTGTCCACCCACACGGCGTCGTCGAAGTCGCGCGCGGTCTCGCCGTCGATGGTCACCACGTCCATGCCCGCGGAAATCGGTGCGGCCGGAGGTCTCATCCGCGCGGATCGAGGACGGCAGCGTCTGCGCCTGGTCGAGGACTTCGGGCGGGAAACGGTGCGGCAGATGGTGCTTGCGGATCACGATCTCGACGTCGACGCCGAAGTCGTCGGGATAGCCGAGGATTTCGATGACACGGCCAATGGCGTTGTCCCGCTCCTCGGGGAACTCGAGGATCTCGACGTTGACGATCATGCCGTCCAGGTCGGCGACCTGGGCGGCGTCGAGGGGCTGCGCACCCATGCGGTCCGCTGTCGACGGGCCGCGCAGGACGCTCCAGGCCGTCGGGAATCAGGATCCACTGCTGGATGCGCTCGTCGTGCGGGATCACGAAGTTGGCTTTGGCCTGCACGCGGAATTCGCCGACCACCGTGGCGTGGGCGCGGCGCAGGATGCGCAGGATCTCGGCCTCGGCCCGGCCGTCGGGACCCGATGCGGGCGATGCGCACCAGGACGCGATCGCCGTGCATGGCTTTGGCGGCGGCTTGGGGCGGAATGAAGACGTCGCCGCGCAGGGGTTCGATGGCGCGGTCGGGGACGACGAAACCGTAGCCGTCGCGGTGCATCTGGAGGCGGCCGGTGACGAATTCGCGGCTGCGGCTGGTGACCACGTATTGGCCGGCGCCGAACTCGATCAGGTCGCCGAGCGCGGCCAGGCGCGCAAGGGCCTGTTCCAGTTCCGTGCGCGCGGCGAAGCTGCGGGCGCCCAGTTCCCGCACCAGTTGTTTGTAGCCGGCCCGGGCGTGCGGCTGGCGCCCGATGTGCTCGAGGATCTCGGAGTCGCTCAGCCCGGCCGCCGCACCCATGCTCTCACTAGAGCACAGTGGGCAGCGGGCCGGGGCGCGCGGTCTGGTGCCGCCTGCCCGCTACGCTCGGATGGCCGATCCGCCTGCTCAGGCCTGGGCGGGCCAGAGCCGGCGTCATCGTGCGCGCTGTCGCCAGGGCCAATCAGATCTCGAAACCACCCCGGTGCGGAGATCGGATATGCTTGTACTGGCTCGTGTTCACCGATCTCTATCGCTTGTTGCCGCCGGAAGGTTTCAAGATACTCCTGGTCCTGTTTCTCGCCTTCCTGACCGGACTGGAACGCGAGGAGCGGCGCAACGGCGCCGGTCAGTTCTCCTTCGGCGGCGTGCGCACCTATCCCCTCATCGCCCTCATCGCCTATGGCATCTCCTTGTTGGCCGGCGGAGAGATCCTGCCGGTGACCCTGGGTTTCGCGGTAGTGGCGGGCTTCCTGATGCTGTCGTACCGCAACAAGCTGCAATCCTCCGGAACCGCAGGCGTGACCTCCGAGATGTCGGCGCTCACTACCTACGTGGCGGCGGCGCTCGTATATCGCGAGCAGTTCTGGATCGCCACCACTCTCACCGTCGCCAGCATGCTGTTGCTGGAACTGAAGGGCGTGCTGGAAGGTCTTACCAGGCGCGTCGCGCCGGAAGAGATCTTTACCTTCACGAAGTTCCTGGTGCTCACGGCGGTGATTCTGCCGGTGCTTCCCAACCGGGAATTTGGAGCGTTCGCCATCAATCCGGCCAAGGCCTGGCTGGTGGTGGTGGCGGTGAGCACCGTCTCCTACGGCAGCTACGTGATCCAAAAGCTCACGAAGGGACAGGGCGGCGTGATGCTGTCGGCCCTGCTCGGCGGCGCCTATTCCTCCACCGTGACTACCCAGGTCCTGGCCAGGCGCGCCAGGAATGAGAACCGTCCGCACCTGTTCTCCGGAGTCATCCTGGTCGCCTCCGGTGTGATGTACCTGCGGCTCGCGGCCCTGGTGAGCATCTTCAACCGAAGCCTGATTACTATCCTGGGAGTTCCGTTCCTGGTGCTTGCCGGAGTCACGATCGCGTGCGGATGGCTGTGGAGCCGGATTCCCGATGCCCAGACCGGAGACGTCGAGCGCCGGTACGAGCCCGAGAACCCCTTGGAACTGCCCGCCGCGCTCGGCTTCGCGCTGCTCTTCGTCGCGATTCTGGTGGTTACGCACCTGGTGCTGACTTACTTGGGCCGGGCGGGAGTGTACTCGCTGGCCGCCCTGATGGGGGTGACGGACGTGGATCCGTTCATCATGGGAATGACACAGGCTGCCGGAGGCAAATCGCCCCTGGCCGTGGCTGCGGCGGCGATTCTGATTGCCGCCTCCAGCAATAACCTGGTCAAAGGGATTTGGGCCTTCTGCCTGAGCGACCGCAAGACCGGCGTGTTCAGCCTGGGCCTTCTGGCCGCGCTGGCCGCGGCCGGTCTGACGCCGCTCCTGTGGCTGGCGCTGTAGGAGACTCGCACCGGCGGCTGCGCCGGCCCGCAAAATGCGCCAGGTGCGCTCGCGGCGGCGTCGATCGCCGCTCGATGGCACGCACCGAGGTATACTTGCTGAAACATGGACCAGCGGCAACTGAGTAGCCGGGGCGCCCGCTAATGCAGGCGCTGCTCGGCGCGTCCGTAATCGTCTCCATCGCACTGGCGTGCATGACGGTTTACGTGTGGCGATGGCCGCTCGACATGTCCAAAGGCGGCTTGCGTCACCTTCGCAAGGGCCTCGCGCTCGCTTTTCTTTCTTCGATCCTGCTGGTGGGCGTCAGCGCTTTGTGGCTCCTGGCGACCACCAGAGGGCTCAATTCGTTGTTCGCCCTGCTGGCGGCGGTCGGCAATCTATCGAACGCTGCCAGTCTGATCTATGGCTTCCGCGAATGGGCCGGGGAGAGCGTGCTGGCGGGCTTGCTCATTCTCCTTGCACAAATGCTCTGGTTCCTGTTTGGGATCGCGGTGATGACGGCCGGCGGTCCTTGATCGATGCGGGAAGCCGACGCTGCGGTGGCGATTGTCCGGGCGCGCGGACCCCAGGAATGCGTGCTGCTCATCCGGCGGGCGGAGCGGGAGGGGGATCCCTGGTCCGGCCACTGGTCGTTTCCCGGTGGACGGCGCGATCCGGAAGATCCGGGCCTGCTGCATACGGCCCTGCGCGAACTGGCGGAGGAGTGCGGCGTCCTCCTCCGGCGCCAGGATCTCGAAGCCGCCCTCCCGCTGGCAGTCGCCAGACGGCGAACTCCGCCGTTCCTGCTGGTGGCCCCTTTTGTGTTCGCCGTGGATGCCCCACTGCCGGCGGTTCTCGATCCGCGCGAGGCCGCCGCAGCGGTGTGGGTTCCACTCGACGCGTTGCGCGATCCGGCGCGCCACCGTCTGCGGCCGGTGGACGGCCTTCCCCGCCAGATGCTGTTTCCAGCCTTCGACCTCGACGGCTGCCCCCTGTGGGGATTCACCTATCGGCTGATCTCTGACTGGCTGGGCCTGACGCCGGAACAGGCGGGCTCGCAAGCGGCGCAGGCTGTGCTGCACTTCCTGATTTCAAGGGGCCTGAAGCTCACGCGCGGATGGACCGCCGGGGTCGCACAGGTCGAGGGAGTCATCCCCGTGACGGAAGTGCTGGCGGAGTTCTCCAAGCCCGGCCCTGCCTTCCCGGCCGTGAGCCTCATCGAAATCCAGCCGCATCTGGTTCGCGTGGTGGGACTCGCGTTTGAAGAGACTCGCATCGTCGCCACGTGAACGTCAGGCGGCTGTGCGCCCCCGGCGCCCGTCGAAATCCCGCCATCCACCAGCGTCTGCCCCGTCACCTGCCGGCTCTCCTCCGAGGCCCGGAACACGATCGCGCCCTCCAGGTCGCTGGCCGCCCCGGCCGCTTGAGCGGCTGCCCGCAGAGCAAGCCCGCCGGGGGCGCCGCGCGCCCGCTGCGGACCGCGCCCCTGAGGATCCCGGCCGGCGAGCGTGGCGCCACACAGCGGATTTTCCACTGTGTGGGCCGTCGCCTGGCAAGCCGGGCGGGCGCTGGGTCCCGCTCAGGCGCGGTCCGAACGCCGTGTCCGCAGCCACTCCCCGAAACCGGGGTGCTTCCGCCAGGCCACGCCAAACTCCCGCGCGCACACCTGCGCCTCCGAGTCATGCCCTGGGCGGTAATACTCCGGCTCCTCGCGCGGAAAAGGCCGCACGCCCGTGATGTAGCCCTCCACGAACGGATTCACCTTCCGTGCCCGCGCCAGATCGGCTTCGGCTTCGCCCAACTCTCCCGCCAGCCAGCGCTCCAGCACCCGCGCCCACGCCAACGACCCCAGGACGGTCTCTTCCCGCGGATACCGCGACATCACCTCGCGCGCCGCTTCCGGCCGACCGGCGGCCAGATGGAACGCGACCAGTGAATAGCGCACCCCCTGGTTGTCATCCGGGTTGAGTTTCAGCATGCGCTCGAAAACCGAGGTGGCCCCCTGGGCATCGCCCGTTTCGGCCAGCAACTCGCTCAGGTAGTGCAGTGTCCGCATGTACGGCCGTGTGGTTACGTTGCCCCAGAACCGGCCGGAGTTCTCGTCGATAAAGTCGGTCCCCATGCTCCGCTCGACCTTCTCCAGCAATTCCCGCAGCAGGTCCACGCGGTTCTCCGCCGTCATCGGCACCGCCGACACAATCAGGCGCTGCGCGTCGGCGCAAGCCGGATCCAGCTTGACCGCTTCATGGGCCAGCCGCAGAGCGTCCACGAAGTCGTCGGCTTCCATGGCGTCGTAGGCCAACTCCTGAGCGCGCCACTTTGGATCGTCCCGGTTCCACGCGTTGGCCATCTCCGCGGTGCGGCCCTGGCGGGTCAGCTCCGCCAGCCGTGCGTTCGCCTCCTCGATGCTCTCGAACCGCTCCCCGGCGATCAACGTTTGAATGTGGCGCATGGCTCGCTCCGCAGCGAACGGGCGCGGCATGACCGGGGCGGTTGGGGCGGCATGGATCCGCTTGCGCCCCCGGCGTGTTTCTCGCGCCGGATCCTGTCGCGGCGAAGCTTCGCCTTGTGGAGATCGCGCCGTCTGTTGCTCATGGAACCGTCAGTATAGCTTTTCGGAGCGGGCGGTCGCCGGCGAACACGCCGACGACGAGAAGTGGTCCGGGATCGTCGCCACCATCGTCGGCGACGCCGCCGCCCTGCTCGTCGCGGGCGGCACCCTCACCGCCGACATGCTGCGAGCTAGACTGCTGGTGCTGCTGGCGGAATAGCACTGGCCCGCTGCCCGTCGCCATCCGGCTTGCCTCCTTCGGACGCGATCGCAGCCCGCGTCGACACAGACGCCATTTGGATACACTACGTCTCGATTTGGCGATAGAATAGCAGGCGGTCATGGGGAATATGTCCCAACTCCGTCGTCGGTCGACTGATCGGCAAACGCGGTATATTCAGTGTTTTCCTATTCCCTGAAGGAGGGTAGTGTGGCAAATCAACTGACATTGGACCATGTGAAGAACGCAGTCGAGAAGGGCTCAGCCGCCTTTCGCTGCCGGACGAAGCTGCAACCTATCGACGAGGACGGTGGCAAGGTCTTTCCGCCTACATACGCGGGGGGTGTCTACGCGGTGGAGGACAGGCGGATCGACGGTCGTGTCGTTCGCTGTGTGCTGCTCGACAGCGTCCAGAGTCAGGCCAATCGCATGGAAGAACTGCTCCAGGACGCTTTCTTGCCCAGTTGGCGAGAGTTGCTACGAGAGGGCGAGACACCATGCGAGCTGCCAGTGGTCGCGGTACACGTCGGGAAGCATGGCTGGGTCACCTCACTCACGGCTCCGCACCGCATCCACGACGCGATCCTGCGCGACAGCGAGATGGAGGAGGAGAAAGACGGGCAGAAGAGGACGCTTCGCTTCCGCGACTCGGCGGTTGGTACAGCGATCGTCCAGGCCCGACTGTACAACGCGACCGCCTTCTACCGCTACTGCCCCACGAGCCTGCTGTTTGGCACCTGGGACTCGACTGCCGGAGAAGGGCTCGACTCGGCTAAGGTCCCACGGGCTGTCGTTTCCGAAATCATCGGCGTGGACATTACGCCCGGTGTGCGGACCGCCAGCCGCATTGACCCCCTAGGCATCACGGCTCAGTCCGCGACGATCTATCGACGAACCGACGGAGGTTGGGCGCTCCAGGACGCCAACGGGAGCTGGATCGGCGCGCAGTCTGTGGACCTCGAAAAGGACAAGGACGGGAATCCGAAGAAGTTCGGGAAGGGGAAACCGTCCGACATCATTCACGGTAACGTGGCGCCGCACATGCCTCGGTTCGACCGCAAGGAGATCCGAAACAACAGCCTCGACAGCTTGGTCGACATCCTGGAATCGAACCGCATCAATCTGCGGTTCGACTTGGATTCCGCTGACAGCCATCTGGAAAGCCACACCGCATTAGACAGCGACAAGAGGCGAATCCGCGCCGGCGGGATCAAGCCTGGCGGAGTCACCTTGGCACACGCGATTCACACTTGGACCCTATCGCTGACTCAATTGCGACGCCTACGATTTCCGTTAGACGGCGAGCCCAACAAGAAGCCCGAGGAGCGAAACTGCGCCGCCCGGACCGTGCTGGCCGCCTTGGCCCTCTACGCCCTTGCATTACAGCAGGAGTGCGGCTACTGGTTGCGGTCACGATGCGAACTTGTTGCGTACGCTCCCAACGAGGACGACGTCGCAGTGCTCCAGCAAATCAAAACAGACGGCAGACCAGTGGATTTCAAGCTCCCCACCGTTTCACAGGCGAGGCAGCTCCTCACCGACGCTCTCAAGGAGGCGGAAGACGCGGCTACCAAAGCGTCCATTACCTGGGAAAAGCGGGTCATCCGGCTGACGCCCTCAGAGCAGTTGAAGAAACTGGTCGAACTGAGTGACAGGCGGCAGCCAGAGGAAGGGGACGAGGAACCGGCGGTGACCGACGATGCTGGCGATCAAGGTTGAATACCTGACTGGCGTTTGCGTGGCAACGCGCCACGATGATCCCAGCCGCTCTGCGCCCGAGTGGCCGCCGCATCCCGACCGGCTGTTCTCAGCTCTCGTTGCGGCGGCCGGCGACATGAGCGCTCCTGCCCTTGAGATTCCTGGACCCGCGAAACGCGCGCTGCAATGGCTCTTGGAGCCAGCGCCCGAGGGGGCCGGCGGCGCACCGCAGGTCTGGGCCTCCGAGGCGCATGATCGCCTGGCGCCGGACGTGCACATGCCGACGAATCCACACCCCGACGAGATTCGTAAAGCAGTGCGTGGAATCCTGCCGGTGTATCGCAAGAAGGCGGCGCTCCCGGTCCCCGCTGTGATTCCCGACGAACCCGTGGCCTACTTCATTTGGCGGGATGCTGACCCTGCCGGACATCTGGACGAGCTCCGGCAGATTTGCGAGCGGGTGACGTACCTGGGCCGCTCGCGCTCGCTCGTCCGGGTTGCCATCGCGGACGACCCTCCACCCCCCACGCATGTTCCGGGTGTGCCGGCTCGTCTTGAGCTCCGGGTGCCGGATTCGGGCCGACTTGCCTATCTTATTGAGAAATACAAGCGCGATGGCGGCAAACCGGCACCGTGCGTGCCTCAGCCGTACCGTTGGGCCGACTCGACACCTCAGACGGACCGCGCCCTTCCTACCGTGTTCGATCGGTGCTGGGTTTTCCGTCCGCAGCCTGGTGATCCTCCGCTGCCCGCAGTCTCAACACTGAAGGTGACGCAAGCGTTGCGGAAGGCCCTCATCGCTTGTATCGAGGACGACCAGCGCTCCAGACATATTGATCCGAACGTGCCCGAAATCGTCCACGGGCATGGCAAGCACCCGCACTGTGCGTATGTCGCTCTGCCGTTCGTCCACCCTTTCCAACGCCACGCTGACGGCACAATCAAGGGTCTGGCGATCCTGTTGCCCCGAAGCGTGGGGACGGACACCCTGTTGACGGTCGCCCGAGGGCTGGTGCGCCTTCAGCAGAATGGCCTGGGCATACCCAAAATCGGCACGTGGCACGTCGAAGAGGTACCGGCGGACGACCCTCCAAACGCTACGCTTGATCCGCGTATATGGAATGGCGCCTCACGCGTCTGGGCCACGGCGACACCAATGGCATTCGGCCATTTCCCAAAGCCGAGCAAGGGTGGCGAGGCAAAGGTCATACTGGACAGTCTCCGGATGATCGGTATCGATCCCGAGCGTGCCGTCGGGATCGCGGTCGGCCGGCACTCGCCTCTTCACGGGGCACCGCCGAGTTGGTGCTTCAAAGCCCCTGGCAACACCCCTAAGCCTCCACTGTGGCTCCGCCATGTGACCCTGCGTTTCGACCAGCCCATGCGCGGGCCGATAGTGTTGGGAAGCATGCGGTATTTCGGCCTGGGGCTCATGCGGCCGGTGGGAGCACAGCTATGACAACACTGCTGCCCGCCCAGTTCAGCGAATTCTTTAAAGCCGTGCATCACCATGAGCCATTCGACTGGCAGAAGCGGCTGGCAAACGAGGTACTTGAAGGCATTGGATGGCAGGACATTCGCGTGCCAACGGGATGCGGCAAGACGAGTGTTCTCGACGTCGCCCTATTCGAACTAGCCATACAGGCCGACCTTGCACCCAACCAGCGCACAGCACCGCGGCGGATCTGTTTCGTCATAGATCGGCGCTTGGTTGTCGACGAAGTGACCGAACACGCGATCGAAATCGCCCGCGCTATCCGGGCCGCGGTGGCTGGCAAACGCCAGGAACCCGTTCTGAGCGCAGTCGCAGAACGCCTCGCGAGACTCGCGGCTGACCAAGGCACAGCACTTCGCGTTGTCCGCCTGCGTGGCGGGGTGTATCGGGATGACGGTTGGGCCGCCGACCCGCTGACCCCCACGGTCCTCATCTCGACGGTGGATCAGATCGGATCACGTTTACTGTTTCGGGGCTACGGCGTCAGTCCGCGCAGTCGTCCGGTCCATGCCGGCCTGCTGGCGTTCGACACGCGCATAATCCTCGACGAGGCTCACTTGTCGAGCGTCTTTGCCACAACGGTTGAACGGATACGCAAATACCAGACACGCGCCCAGTGTCCGCCGGTTTCCGATCAACGCAGGATTGCCATCATTCGCATGTCGGCGACCGCCCGTGAGGCAGAGTGCTTCGAGCTTGCCAAAGAGGAGCGAAAGGACATTCGCTTGGCCCCTCGCATCGAGGCACACAAGTATGCGGAACTGGTTTCCGTACCCGTTGAATCCATCACGAAGGACCTTCGGACGAAGCAGCCCCGCAAGGCGAAGGAGCAAGAAAGGAAGAACCGTCAGCAGTTGGTCGTAAGGTTAGCGGCCGTTGCGGAGCAATTCGCGTTCCAGAACCGTCCGGTGGAGGGCGACTCTCGTATCGTCGGCGTCGTCGCTAATCGTGTATCGACAGCGCGTGACGTGTTTGATCGTTTCAGAGGAGCGAACAACAGTCAGCCCGAACGCGATGCCATCCTCCTAACAGGACGCATCAGGCCTTTTGATCGGGACCAGTTACTGCAGCGATGGCTACCCACGATCAGAGCTGGCCGAGACACCCATCTGGACAAACCCCTGTTCGTCGTCGCGACGCAGACAGTCGAGGTCGGAGCGAATCTCGATTTTGATGCTCTCGTAACGGAGGCGGCGCCGCTCGATGCCATACGCCAGCGATTCGGCCGACTGGATCGCCTCGGCCGACGGCACGAACGCAACATGCCCTCACCAGCCGCCATCGTCATCCGCACAGATCAGAAGAGCAGTACCTATCACGACCCGATCTACGGCTCAGCAATCGCCGAGACTTGGAAGTGGCTCAATGACAAGAAGATAAGTGGGAAGTCCAAACGCGTGGACTTGGGCGCGAACCATCTAGACCCGAAGCTGGGGAAGGACCTGGCGCCTATGCTGGCGCCAACGCCGGTGGATCCGCTGCTCTTCCCAGCTCATTTGGACGCCTGGGTGCAAACCAACCCGGAGCCAGAGCCGGACCCGGATGTGGAGCCATTCCTGCACGGCAAGGCAAAATCCGCCGCGGACGTACAGGTCGTTTGGCGTGCGGACCTCAACGATGACAACCAGGAGTATTGGAGCGAGATCGTTGCGCTCATGCCGCCAAGGACCCGAGAGGCTCTGCCAGTTCCGGTATACGAAGTGCAGCGGTGGCTAGGGAACGAAGCTACCGGAGACATCGCCGATGTTGAGGGAGCAGCCAGCGACGGACAGGACGATTCGCAGCCGCGAGCCCGTCGGGCCCTCCGATGGTTCGGTCCGGCTGACGGCCGAACAAGACCAGCCGACCCGGACAAAGTGCGTCCGGGTGATACGATCGTCGTTCCGGCGAACTACGGCGGCGCAGACGCCTTCGGCTGGAATCCCACCTCGGGCACGCCCGTTACGGACGTTGCCGAAGCGTGCCTGGTACAGCTCATTGCCTCGTATCCGCAAAACGCGTTTAGACGTCCCAGACTCCGCTTCCGGCTGCGTCGGCAGTTACTGCCAAGTGCTGGCGAGGAGGCAGCAGACCGTTTTCATATGCTGCTTAATGCCGCCGTGGCCGTTGCCCGTACCGATGGCCAAGGCCCCTGGCCAGCGGTACAGCAGCTCTTGCGCGCCATTCGGCTGCGGCTCCCAGATCCGGCGCGTATCGCCGCCGTCGACGCGGTTCTGGAGGCCACGAGCCCGCCGCAGATTCGTCTCTATCCGCAGCGAGACGGTCTTGTCCTGATTGCTGATGTACCCGTTTCGCTCCCTGACCAAGAGGCAGTCCCAGTGGAAGAGGCCGAGGGCGATGAACCGGTAGACGACGAGGTGTCGCTCACCGCGGGTGGCCGCCCTGTGACTCTTCCCGATCACACCCTCGCAGTCAGAACCACCTGCAGCGAATTCGCGCGGCGATCCGGGCTGGACGAAGGTTTGTGCCGCGCCCTTTCGTTCGCCGCTTGTTGGCACGATGCTGGCAAACGCGACCCGCGATTCCAGGCGTGGCTGCACGGCAGCGAACTGAAAGCGCTGGCGGCGCTTGCCGCTGATCAGCCGCTGGCCAAGTCCGGACGCGATCCGAAACACTGGCGATCCTCCGATGTATTCGGCTACGGGAAGGGTTTGCGACATGAGTTCGTTTCGGTCCGGTTGTTCGAGCAATCAGTACACAGTGAACCCGCTGACTGTGAACTCGTCAAGCTCCTGATCGGGACGCACCACGGTTACGGTCGCGCGTTCGCGCCGGCAGCGGAGGACCCGAGGCCGGTCGATGTACTGCTGACTGACAAGGGACGGCAGATCACAGCTTCCAGCGATCACGCTCTCTACCGTCTTGACAGCGGCTGGACGGACCTCTTCTGGAGGATGGTGCGCAAGCACGGCTGGTGGGGGCTGGCTTTCCTGGAAGCTCTGTTGATCACCGCTGACCGCTCCGTCTCAGCACGCGAACAGCGGACCAGCAACAGCGGAGGTACTACCGCATGAGCACCCTGGAACTCACTGGCCTTAGAGGTCACCACCCCCTCGGCTTTCTCGCTGCCTGTGGAGTGCTGAGATGCTGTGGAAGTGCCGCGGGCAGCAGCAAGACAATGCTGGCATGGAAAGAAGCAGGTGACAACTCCGGGTGGGTGGCTGTACTGCACAGGCGGAAGCTTGAGTGGAGGTCCATCGTACGACTGCTGATCCGCCAGGCCGGCAGGCAGCGGGATTCACGGGCACTGACTTGGTCGACCAAAATCGACGATTGCGAAAAGTACCGCGGACTGGGACTGTCACTGCTCGCCAGCCGATCAACTCCGCCTGATGAGCAGGTCCTGGCATTTCTGCCCGCGCTCGCTTCGGACATAGTGTCCGACAGCAAGGGTAGGCTACAAGCGACTTCTCTGGACCTGACCTCTGGCAACCAGCGACTCCTGAAGACCATCCGCGAGCTGTCGGGGGATCTGTCCTCAGCACCGAAACGCGCCGGACAGCCACCGCCGGGGGCGGCTGCCTTCGAAGAGGCGTTGCACGGCCCGTGGCGGTATCGGGACGAGACGCACTCCCTGGGCTGGGACCCGCAGACGCAGCGACTCCACGCGCTCCGCTACAGACTTCCGGAAAAAGACAAAGAGAACCGCTCTGTCCGAGGCGCTGTCTTCCTTGCCAGTCAGGCCCTTCCTCTGTTTCCGTGTTTTGCCGTGAGCGGCAAGCTTCGCACCACCGGATTCCACCAAGACAAAGGCGATGACTGGTTTGCTTGGCCGATCTGGCGGGAACCCATCTCAACCGACACTCTCAGATCACTGCTCAGCCAACCACTGAACGCCGACCTGAAGCGACGCGGCGTCGAAGCCGCTTACCGTTGTCGGCGTGTCCGAACCGGCGGCGCTGAAGGTAACTACCAAGTCTTCAGTAACCCTGAGCCGCTGACGGTCCTCCATTCCATTGCCACGCGCGGCGGACGGATTGGCTGATGCGCACCTCCTACCTCGTCTGCTACGACATCTCCGACGACAAGCGCCTCCGCACGCGTCTTCCAGAAAATGCGCGACTACGGCGACCACCTCCAGTTCTCCGTCTTCGAATGCCAGCTCACTGCCATGGACCTCGCCCGCTGCCGCGCCGACCTCGCCGAAATCATCAACCACCAGGAGGACCAGGTCCTGTTCGTCAACCTCGGTCCCGCCGAGGGCCGCGGCGATCGCGTCATCACCGCGCTGGGGCGGCCGTATGCGGCCGTCGACGCCCCCTGCATCGTGGTCTGAGCCATGAGCGCCCTACCCCTTCCCATCGAGCATGGTGACGACCGGCGCTTGCCGGACTACCTCCCCGCGCGCATGCTCAACGAGTTCGTTTACTGCCCCCGCCTCTACTTCTACGAGTGGGTCGAAGGCGTTTTCCGTGAAAGCGCCGACACCGTCGAGGGCAAGTTCCAGCACCGGCGCGTGGACCAGGGCTCGGGCGCAATGCCTGACCCGGCCGCCGCCGCGCCCGACCTCCAATGCCGCTCGGTCACACTATCGAGCCGACCGCCTCCGCGTCATCGCGAAAATGGACCTCCTCGAAGTCGAGGCCGGCGCAGTAACCCCCGTCGACTACAAGCACGGCGCGCCCCGCGAGGGCAAGAACGGCCTGGAACTCTGGCCCGCCGACCGCATGCAACTCGCCGTGCAAGGCCTGATCCTGCGCGAAAACGGATATCGCTCCGAAGAAGGCATCGTCTACTACGTCAAGACCCGCCAGCGCGTCCGCGTCCAGTTCGACGATGCCCTGCTCGAGGAGACCGAGCGAAGCATCCTGCAGGCCTGGCAACTGGCGCGCTCGGGCACCATTCCCCCGCCGCTTGAAGATTCTCCGAAGTGCCCGGGGTGTTCCCTCGTCGGGATCTGCCTCCCGGATGAGACCTGGGCGACAGCTTGGCGGACCGGCGGCGCGCCCGTGCAGCTCGATCTCTTCACGCAACCGGAAGCCCCCAAGAAACCCGTGGCCGGCGAGGTTCGCCAGATGGTGACGCCCCGCTCCGAGACTACGGCCGCTCTACCTGAACACGCAGGGCCTCCGCGTGGGCAAGTCCGGCGAGGTCCTCCAGGTCCGCGAGAAGGAGGAACTCCGCCAGGAGGTCCGCCTGGGTGAAACTGCCAGGTGAACCTGATGGGCAACGTCCAGATCTCCACCCAGGCCGTCCAAGCCCTCTGCGAGGCCGGAATTCCCATCAGCTACTTCTCTCAGGGCGGCTGGTTCTACGGCATCACCACCGGGCTGAACACCAAGAACGTCTTCACTCGCCGCGGCGCAGTTCCGTCTGGCGGAGCAGGATTGGTTCGCCACGGCGTTCGCCAGGAAGTTGGTCGCCGGCAAGATCCGCAACCAGCGCACCATGCTCCAGCGGAACCACATTGAGCCGGAGGGCGCGGCGCTGGCCGGGCTCAAGCGCATGGCCGAAGCCGCCGAGCAGGCGGAGAGCATGGAGCAATTGCTCGGCATCGAAGGTGCCGCGGCGCGCATCTACTTCGGCGAGTTCGCCGGCATGATCAAGACGGAGGGCGTAAACGCCGACGGCTTCGGTTTCGATTTCAACGGCCGCAACCGGCGGCCACCGCGCGACGGCGTCAACGCCTTGCTGTCTCTCGCCTACAGCCTGCTGGCCAAAGACCTCACGGTGACCTGCTATGCCGTCGGCTTCGACCCTTACATAGGGTTCTATCACCAGCCTCGGTTCGGCCGGCCCGCGTTGGCATTGGACCTCATGGAACCCTTCCGGCCGCTCATCGCCGATTCGGCGGTGCTCTCGGCTATCAACACCCGGATGGTCACGCCATCGGATATAGTCAAGGCGGGGCCGGCAGTGGCTTTGACGCCGCAGGGACGAAAAGGGTTCTTCCGCGCCTACGAACTGCGGATGGATTCACTGGTCACCCACCCGATTTTTGAGTACCGTGTGAGTTACCGGCGGCTGCTGGAAATCCAAGCCAGGCTGCTCGCGCGCTACCTCGATGGGGAGATCCCGGAGTACCCGGTATTTGTGACGCGATGATGAGAGCGAGCGGTGTGGTGCAAATAGGACTGGAGCCACCGCTCGATCTCTGCAACCGCCTCACTGGAGGCGAGTTCCGAGCAGCAATAGACTCGGGCCGCGAGCCGGCCCTCCGGATTCCCCGGACCGCTCGCAATCGCAGCCGTAGCTCTTTGATAATCTGAGGGATGTAGCCGAGCTAATTCCGCGGTCGCGCGACCGCGGCCCCATTGAAGCAGCAGCGGGCGGGCGGGGGCACCTTTGAGCCGGGCAATTCCGCGGTCGCGCGACCGCGGCCCCATTGAAGCCACGCGCGCGCTTCCTGGATTCGTCGGGGTCGATCTCAATTCCGCGGTCGCGCGACCGCGGCCCCATTGAAGCATGCCCTCATACGACTTGATGGACGTGACGGTCTGCAATTCCGCGGTCGCGCGACCGCGGCCCCATTGAAGCTCGCGGTAGGAGGTCTTGACCACCACTGCGCTCGCCAATTCCGCGGTCGCGCGACCGCGGCCCCATTGAAGCCACCGCCACCTTGAACGCAAACCCCTGCGGGACGCTAAATTCCGCGGTCGCGCGACCGCGGCCCCATTGAAGCGGCTCCAGGGCGAGGCCGTCGCGGTGCAGTAGGCTAATTCCGCGGTCGCGCGACCGCGGCCCCATTGAAGCTACGAGAGCGCGCACCAGATCGTTCTGAAACGCGGCAATTCCGCGGTCGCGCGACCGCGGCCCCATTGAAGCCAACTTGAAATTCGGAGCTTCAAAGATCTCCAATGAAATTCCGCGGTCGCGCGACCGCGGCCCCATTGAAGCGTTGTAGACGTGATCGGAGAGCAGTGTCCGCAGACAATTCCGCGGTCGCGCGACCGCGGCCCCATTGAAGCACCGGTTATGTGTCCCCATCCGGTAAGCTGGCCGTACAATTCCGCGGTCGCGCGACCGCGGCCCCATTGAAGCCTGTAACTCGTCCGTGTGTGGAGCGGTCGTCTCCAAATTCCGCGGTCGCGCGACCGCGGCCCCATTGAAGCAGCAACACCAGGAACTGCTCCCACGTCACGAGTCCTGCAATTCCGCGGTCGCGTGACCGCGGCCCCATTGAAGCCCCAACGCGGCTGACATGTGGTACGTGACGCAGCCAAATTCCGCGGTCGCGCGCCCGCGGCGCGGATGATATCGCCGCTCCGATCCACGCCCCCTACGCCACCTTGCTGGCGCGTGTCCGCTTCCGCTTGGCCAGAGGCACGAACCGAATCTCAACCCGTTTGCCCAGCGCCGCCGCGATGCGCCGCAGCATCGCCACAGAATGGCCCTCATAGTCGGCGTCTTCCAGCCGGCAGATGACCGACGCGGTGGTGCCGACCCTCTTCGCCAGAGCCCGCTGGCTCAGTCCCGCCTCGTTGCGGGGTCATAGATCATCGACGCCACCTCGGTGTCGAAGAGCGCGCGTTCGTAAACGCTCCGCTGGTCCGCATTGTCCCCGACAAAGCGGTCGTAGGCGTGCTGCAACGCCGCCGATCCGAACTTACTACTCGCCGCCACCGCGCCAATCTCCTATCTCCGGCATGAAGGAACGGCCGGCGGGATCCTGGCGAAACCGCTGCATCCGCTCGACCGCCCGCTCGATCTCCGCCCTCGGCACTTCCCGCTCCTTTGTCAGGCCGTGTGAGACCACCACCGCACCCTTGCCGTGAAAGAAGTAGAGGATGCGATACTGGACACCCGCAAGGGAAGGCCGCAGCTCGTGGATGCCGTCCCGCAGGGTATCGCAAATCGGCCTACGCAGATCATGTCCCTCCGCCTCCAGCCGGGCCAGATACGCCAGGCATTTGGCGCTCGCCTTCCGAGGCAACCTCCCGAGCCATTCGATGACCGGAACCGTCCCATCGGCCTCGGTGTTCGCCAATTTGCGAACATTTGTCAACCCCTCCCGATTCCGGTGAACCCTGGGGCCGTGGCAGGTTCACCCCATTCCCCCAACTCAATCTCCTCCCAATTCAGCCACTTCCCCGTACTAGCCCCCCGGCCCCTTCCCCGCCCCGCGCTACTCTCGCTCCAGAGGACCCCCATCCGGGGCGCGCGCTCGACGTGCGGCGCCGCCCCGGCCTCTCACTCCCGGACAAACCGCATGCCCTCGCAATCTTCAAACCGGCCGCCGGATGCCCCCAGTTCCCCCAGGCACCCTCGTGCGCGTGTTCAGCGATTCCGCGGGCGCCAACAAAAAAGGGGGATTTCGCCAGTGCAACATGAACCTAGTCCCACAAATGAACACTTCGCTCCCGACCCCCACTGAGGCCCTAACCCATTGACCTGCTTGGCAAAACCGTCCCCTAAGCCCCCTGCCCCGCCTTCCCCGCCACCGTCGCCTTGGCCGCCCCGGTCGAGATCCCGCCGTCCACCAGCAGCGTCTGCCCCGTCACGTACCGGCTCTCTTCCGACGCCAGGAATACGATCGCGCCGTCCAGGTCGTTCGGCCGCCCCGGCCGCTTCAACGGGATCCGGTCGCAGATGTATTCCACCCAGGCCTGGTTCTCGTACAGCACTTTGTTCTGCTCCGTCCGGAACCACCCCGGCGCCAGGCAGTTCACGGTGACGCCGTGCGAGCCCCACTCGTCCGCCAGGCTCATCGTCAACTGCTTCACGCCGCCCCGGCTCGCCGTGTAGGGCGCCAGGCCGGCATACCCGAAAACACTCGTCACCGACCCGATATTGACGATCCGCCCGTACCCCCGCGGAATCATCTTGCGGGCAATCGCCTGCGCCACGAAGAACGTTCCGCGCAGGTTGGTGTCCAGGACCAGGTTCCAGTCTTCCGGAGTAACTTCCAGCGCCGGCTTGCGCACGTTGCAGCCGGCGTTGTTCACCAGGATATCGATCTTCCCATACGCCCCTTCGGCCGCTTCCGCCATCTCGCGGATGCTTCTGGACATCGCGAACGTCGAGCGCCAAAGGCAGGGCGCGTCCGCCCCAGGCCCTCCACTTCTTCTGGAAATCACGCAGCGATTCGAGCGTGCGGCTCGTGATCACCAGGTCCGCGCCCGCCCGCGCCAGCGCCCTGCCGAAATACTGTCCCAGACCGCGGCTGGCGCCGGTGACCACCGCCACGCGCCCCGTGAGATCGAAGAACTCGCCCATCTCCGCCGCTCCCTCCTATGGCTGCACGATGACCTTCATGAGGTTCCCCTCGTGGCGATAAAGCCTGTCGAACCACGTGGCCGCCTGCTCCGAGCGAAGTGCGCGCGCTGATCAGGCCGTCCACCCGGATCGCGCCGCTCGCAAGAAGCTCGATGCAGGCCGGGTACTCGCCCGCCGACGCGCACGATCCTTGCAGACGGATTTGCCGGCGTCACGATGGACTGCAACGGCAGTTCCACCTGCGGGTTGATATTGCCGATCAGCGTGACTGCCCCGCCCTTCCGCACGCAGGCGATGGCCGTGCGGATCGGATCCGTCGCTCCCACCGCTTCGAGGACCGCATCGGCGCCGCGCCCTTCGGTCGCCGCCAGCACCTCGGCCGCGGCGTCGCAAGCGCTCGAGTCGAGGACCACCCCGGCGCCCGCGACGGCCGCCATCCGCAGCCTTGCCTCGTCCACGTCGATCGCGATTACGCGCCCGAAGCCGGCGGATCGAGCCGCCTGGATCGTGAGCTGGCCGATCATTCCGCAACCCACCACCACCGCCGTATCCCCCAACGCATGCGGCGTCAGATTCACCGCGTGTACCGCCACCGAGACCGCTTCGATCATGGCCGCGTGATCGAACGACAGCGATTCCGGCAGGCGGTACAGGATGTTCGCGGGAACAGCGATGTACTCGGCAAACGCGCCGTGCCGCCGGTAATCTCCGCAGGAGACGCCCAGCACCTGGCGGCCGGTCGCACAGGTTGATTTCGCCGCGCCGGCAGAAGAAGCACGCTCCGCAGCTCACGGTGGAATCGAAAGTGACGCGATCGCCGAGCTCCCACCCACGCACCTCCGGCCCCGCCTGAACGATCACGCCGGCCGCCTCGTGGCCCATCACCAGCGGCGGTATCCTGCGGCCCGTCGAGCCGTCCAGCCCATGTATGTCGCTGCCGCAGATCCCGCAGGCGCGCACCTTGACCAGGACGTCGTTGGCGCCAACCGCCGGTTCCGGCAGGTCGGCCATCTCCAATTGCATGTACTTCGTCAGCAACAGCGCTTTCATCCTGGTACCCCAGCCCCCGCGGCGCACGCTTCAGAGTGCCGTGCCGGCACAGCCTCACCATAGCAGAAGCAGGCGGTCTCAGCCCGCCCGCTTTCAGGTTCTCGTCATCGGAGAGAGCCCAACCGCCGGCACGCTCCGCGGTCCGCTACTGGTTGCCGATGGCCGCTTGCTGTACGTCCGCTTCGGTCTGATTGGCTTCCTGATCTGCACTCGCGATCAAGTTCCTCGTTTCCACATCGTTGCTTGGCGGCGCCTGCCCTTCGGGGTTCAGCCTGGGGCTCGCGGACGGCCCGGAAGGCAAGCCGCCCCTTCCCTCGTTGCTGGCCAGACTCTCCACCCCGGAGGCAAGCTGCTCCCTGAACCGATTCTGCATGTCCTGCAACGTGGCCAGGTCAATCTGCGTCGCGAAGTCCGCCGGGCAATCCCCGGCCTTGCTGCTCATCACATCGACCGCGACCTTTCCGTCCGGACCGATGGGCTGCCTCGGCGTCCGCTCAATGATGTCCCCGGCCGAAAGTGCACAGCTCTGCCCGCCGTCGATTGCCGTGACGTCCATGCTCGCGGACACCACGAACACCCGCTGCGTGAGCGCCGGCGGCGGCGCCTCAACCTCGGCCGCGCCTTGAATGGGAGGTGCCGACGAGTACTGCGCCGACGCGGCTTGCTCGGGCGGCGAGCTGCTGCCTGACCTCTTCGGCAATTTGCATCTTGATCTCAGGTGTCAGCGCGACCCCGTTGGACTCCGCCATCTCGGGCGGAGGCGCCTGCTGCTGTTGCTGGCTTTCGTAGGCCAATCGGAGATTCGCGGCCAGCAAGTAGTCGGTCAGCCACAACGCGGGCGTCGGATAGTAAGGTTCGGGGGCGAAATAGCCCCCATAGAACCATGGCGTGGCTGGTCCCAACCCCAGCCGTACACGACGCGCGGCCCCCACGGACGGACGGCCCATCCGTAGAAGGCGGGCTGGTAGTAAACATGGGAGCCCACGTCACGTAGTGCCACGAGTGGTAGCTGTAGCTTCTATATACCCGGACCTCGGTGTGGCCGCCATAGACGTAGGATCGGGAGACGTAGCCCCGTCGGAACGGACGTTCCACGTACGAATGATGGCCGTGCTCCACGATGCGCACACCGTCCCGGTGCACGACCTCCACCCGCCGATCCCCGTGGGCGCCTCTGTTAACGAACATCCTGCTCCCATCGCTGCGGGTATGCTCGATGTGCGCCGGGTGGCCGCCTTCGCGAAAACCGGTGGCCTTCAGCCCTGGTCTCTCGACGATCGTCACACGTCCGCCGTGGTCTGTGTAGACCGTGGTGTGGGAGTGCGGTCGAAATGGTCTGGGAGCCGTCCACGTGGTTGGTTGTCTTCACGTCCCGTCCCGGATGGTATACAGGCCCGCCTCGGTTACCCGAGAACTCCTTGCCGGCGTCACCGCCGTGACCCGTCCCGCCGCCGGCCGAGGTGCCGCCGCCGTAGCCGCCCTTGCCCGTACCGCCGCCATAGCCCGTGGTCCCGCCGCCCCCGGCCGTGGTCCCGCCTTTGCCCGTACCGCCGCCGTAGCCCGTGGTCCCGCCGCCCCCGGCCGTGGTCCCACCCTTGCCCGTGCCGCCGCCGTAGCCCGTGGTCCCGCCGCCCCCGGCCGTGGTCCCGCCTTTGCCCGTACCGCTGCCGTAGCCCGTGGTCCCGCCGCCCCCGGCCGTGGTCCCACCCTTGCCCGTACCGCTGCCGTAGCCCGTGGTCCCGCCGCCCCCGGCCGTGGTCCGCCGCCCCCGGCCGTGGTCCCGCCTTTGCCCGTACCGCTGCCGTAGCCCGTGGTCCCGCCGCCCCCGGCCGTGGTCCCGCCTTTGCCCGTGCCGCCGCCGTAGCCCGTGGTCCCGCCGCCGGCCGTAGTCCCGCCCTTGCCCGTGCCGCTGCCGTAGCCCGTGGTCCCGCCGCCGCCGGCCGTGGTCCCACCCTTGCCCGTACCGCCGCCGTAGCCCGTGGTGCCGCCGCCGGCCGTAGTCCCGCCCTTGCCCGTGCCGCTGCCGTAGCCCGTGGTCCCGCCGCCGGCCGTAGTCCCGCCCTTGCCCGTGCCGCTGCCGGAGCCCGTCGTCTTCCCGCTACCGGCCGTCCCGGTCGATCCACCGCTCGCATGTGAAGTTCCGCTCGATCCGCCGCCATGGTGGACGGACGGGTCGGCCGGACTACCCGTGTGCGGGGAACTCGCTGCCGGGCTGCTGTGCCCGCCAGACGCGCTGCTGGAGCTGTGCGCGGCCTTCTTGCCGTCGTCCTTCTTGTCGTCGGCTTGAAGGCGGATCGCCAGAGAGCCAACTGCGACACTTAGGAATAGGAAAGTCACAAACCGAAAGATCGTTCTGCTAGCAGTACCGGGATACATCGCGCTGTCCTCCTGTCCTGGAACTTGAATCTCTGCTGCAAGCGCCAACATTCGCCAATGCGAAAACCGGTCAGATCATATCACAAGGAGGTCCAGAAACCGAGTGCCGGGAGTACCGGTGTCGCAGTACCAGCGAGTACTAGCAGCCTTGGTTCCGAGGCCCTGTCCGCTCCGATGCCGACGGGGTGCTCCGGGACGGCCCGATTCACCTGGACGGCCGGATGCGCTCCGCGTGCGCAGGCCTGGGCGAACGCGCGGCTTGGAGCACTTTCCCCTTTACGGCGCTACCTTGAAGTCCGTCCAGGGGTGCGATTCCAGATCGTGCAGGATGGCGCTTTGCCAGCGCAGATCGGGGTGGGCGGCCATATGGTGCGCGGCTTTGAATCCGATGCCGCAGGGGTGGCCCATGGAGGCCGCGCAAGCGACATCGCTTCGGCCATGGCCGCGTCGGCCACCTTGGCCTGCGTCGCGCCGGCCGGGCCGTAGGGCGGCTGCCAGGGCCTGGCCGCCGCGCGGCGAGAGGTCGATGTGGCCGCACAGGGTGCGCTCGTCCGGGTCCGTCTTGTGCTCGAAGGAGTCGTAGTGGTCGGCCAGGAATTTCTGCGCCAGCGATGACGTCGATCCGGCCCTTGTTCTCGTCCATCAACTGGTCCCAGCGGACGTGGCGGGCGTTGGCGCTCTCGGCAGTGGTCGGCGGTCGGGAAATCGGTCTCCTCGCGCGCCAGCTTCTCGTTGACCGGGAAATTCGCAGCCCACGAAGTAGCCGTCCATGGTGCGCTGCAGGGTGACGTTCTTGAGGCCCAGCTCGAGGCTCGCGATCTCCTTGGTCTTGCGGTCGGCGAGCAGCCAGTTGTTGGCGTAGCCGCCGTTGTTGCCGTCCTTCATGATGCGCGGCGAACTCGTCGATCGAGAGGCGTACTGCATGGCTTTGCGCGCGCGCACGAACTCCGGAATGCCGTTGGGATCGAAGCCGCGAGAAGCGCGAGATGGTGGTTTCGGTGATCATCGATGCCGGCGGAGTTGATGCCGAAATCGTCGCCGCTGTGGATGAGGCCGGGAAAGCCGTCCATGAGAATGCGGTTGCCGGCCTTGGGGTGGATGTCGAAGATGACGTTCCAACGCTCGCCTTCCGCGTAGCCGCTCCAGAGGTTGTGGCCGATCACCGGCCGGCCGTCGCGGGTGTAGGAGCCGGTGGCGACGAAAGGCGCTGCAATGCTCGGGAGGCGCCAGCAGCGCGGTCTTGCCCTGCTGCGCCTGGCGCCATTTGAACCAGTAGGGGGAGAGTTCCATCCAGGCGTTCATGACAGTGAGGTCGAGCGTGTCCAGCTTTACGCCGTGTGCCGCCAAACCCTCGGATATCCCTTGCAGCTCCTCGCGATACTCGGCGGCGGACCTTGGGCCACACCATCTCGCGCGCGGCGGCGCGGAAAAAGTCCCAGTCCTGGTGGGTGTCGTGCCCGAGCAGCAACTCGATGACGGCCTGCGCATCCCGGATCTCCGAGGCCAGCAGGAACCCGTGCTGGTAGCCGACGTCGGCGGGAGTTCCCTCCAGGTGGATGAAGATCCAGCCGGCCTTCTCGGAGCGCGAGGCGTGGCCCATCCGCGGGCCGCCGCCCGGCTCGCGCGAAACCAGCGCGGCGGCGCACAACAGCGCAAGGACAACGGCGCCGAGGCCGTATCTACGCATACTCCCACCTCCTTGAATACCTCGATTGTAGCCTGTGCCGCCGCCGGCGATCCGCTCGCGGTATCGGGGCGGAACGCCGAAGCGCGCGCCACAACCCGGCCTACAGACCCTCGACGAACAGACGGTGGATCCGCGAGTCGCCGGTCAGCTCGGGATGAAAAGTGGCCACCAGGTGCGGTCCCTGGGCGACCAGGACCGGGTCCCCAGCGTATCGGAGATGCACGCTGGCGCCAGGCCCGAGGCGGCGGATGATGGGCGCGCGGATGAAGACCGCCTCCAGCTCGCCCGGCCCGCATGCCGTTCAAGGAACTCCTTCTCCGGCAGCAGGCGGACGATCCGGCTGTCGAGCTGCCGGCCGTAAGCGTTGCGCTCGATGGCCATGTCCATCAGGGCCGAGCGACTCCTGCGCGGGGTTCGAGACCTCGGACGCCAGCAGGATCGCTCCGGCGCAGGTTCCGAAAATCGGGCGTTCGCGGCCGAAGCGTGCGCAGCGGCTCCAACAGATCCTCGTCCTTCAGATGCTGCAGCATGGTGGTGCTCTCGCCGCCGGGGATCACCAGGCCGTCGATGCGCGTCGAGATCGGCGGCGGTGCGCACCTCGACGGCCTCGGCGCCCGGCGCGATCGAGCGCCTTCCGGTGCGCCTCGAAATCGCCCTGCAGCGCCAGCACGCCCACGCGCTTGACGCCGCCCATCTACCAGCCCCGCGTCTGCAGCAGCTCGGACTCCGGGATCTTGCCGATGTCCAGGCCGGGCATCCCCATGCCCAGCTCCTCGCTGGCTTCGAGCAGCTTCGCGGATCGTTGTAGTACGTGGCCGCTTTGACGATGGCCTTGGCGCGCGCTTCCGGGTCGGCGGACTTGAAGATGCCGCGAGCCGACGAACACCGCCTCGGCGCCGAGCTGCATCACCAGCGCGGCGTCGGCCGGCGTGGCGATGCCGCCCGCCGAGAAGTTCGGCACCGGCAGCTTGCCGTGCGCGGCCACCCACTCGACCAGCTCGAGCGGCGCCTGCAGCTTCTTCGACTCGGCCACCAGCTCTTCCTTGCCGAGCACGGTGAGCTGCTTCATCTCCTTCAGGATGGTGCGCATGTGGCGCACGGCTTCGACGATGTTGCCCGAACCGGCTTCGCCCTTGGTGCGGATCATGGCCGCGCCTTCGGCGATCCGGCGCAGCGCCTCGCCCAGGTTGCGCGCGCCGCACACGAACGGCACTTTGAAGTCGCGCTTGTCGATGTGGTGCTCTTCGTCGGCCGGCGTGAGCACTTCGCTCTCGTCGATGTAGTCGACCCCCAGCGCCTCCAGAATGCGCGCTTCCATGAAGTGGCCGATGCGGCACTTGGCCATCACCGGGATGGTGACCGACTGCATGATCTCGCGGATCTTGCTGATCGGGCGACATGCGCGCCACGCCGCCCTCTTTGCGGATATCGGCGGGCACGCGCTCGAGCGCCATCACGGCGCACGCGCCGGCCTTCTCGGCGATCACGGCCTGCTCGGCGTTGGTGACGTCCATGATCACGCCGCCCTTCAGCATCTCGGCCAGGCCGACCTTGACCCGGAAAGTATCGTCCAGGAACATCGCTGTCTCCTCTCCTTCGTAGCTGTCAGCCATCAGATGTCAGCGCATCAGCAACTGCCGTTCTTAGCTGCCGGCTGAGGGCTGATAGCTGATCGCTTCTCCCTCACACCACCGCCGGAGCGGGCTCGTGGCGCTCCAGGCGCGCGCGGGCCAGCTCGCTCGAAAAGACCCTTCCCAAAATGGCGAGGCCCGCGCGGATCTTCTCCGGTGGCAGGCCGGCGAAACTCAGGCGGAAAGCGCCCGGCTCGCGCCTCGAAACCTCGAAATACCGTCCCGGCAGGTAGCTGACGCCTTCGCGCTGCGCGCGCGCCAGCAGATCGCCGGCATCGAGCGGCTCCGGTAGGCGCACCCACAGGTTCATGCCGCCCTGCGGGCCGGGTGAAACGCGTTCCGGCGGGCAGCTAGCGCTGGCATGCTTCGAGCACCGCCGCCAGGCGCTCGGCGCCGGCGCGCCAGCATCGCGCGCCCGGTGCTCTTCCAGGCGACCCGAAACAGCAAAGCGCAGCAGCACCGCCTGCGAAAGCTGGTCGCGTGTGCAGGTCGGCCAACTGCTTGGCTTCGGCCAGCCGCGACACCAGGGCGCTGGGGCGCAATGGCCCAGCCCACGCGCAGTCCCGGAAACGTCAGCTTGGAGAAGCTGCGCAGCAGCACTGTGTCGCCGGTCTCGTCGATCTGCTTGATGGCGGGCGCGGCCGCACCTTCGTAC
Source organism: Bryobacterales bacterium (assembly GCA_963710565.1). Taxonomy (GTDB): domain Bacteria; phylum Acidobacteriota; class Terriglobia; order Bryobacterales; family Bryobacteraceae; genus DASWZN01. Next base: position 580,438 of record CAVQAN010000009.1, read on the forward strand.
CGCAGCTCGCCGTAAATGTCGTTCTCGACGAGGACGCTGCCGGCCAGGCGGGCGATGCGCAGCGCGGCGCGGCGCGCCTCGGCAGGGAGCGTGCCGCCGGTAGGGTTCTGGAAGTCGGCGTGGTCACGATCAGACGCGGCTCGGCTTCGAACGGCGGCGCGCTCGAGCGCCTCGATGTCCAGCCCGTCCACGCCCGCCGGCACGCCGACCAGTTGCGCGCCCGCCTTCAGAAGACGTTCTTCAGGCCCGGGTAGACCGGGTCTTCCACGATCGCTGCATCGCCGGGGCGCACCAGGACGCGCTGCGATCAGGTCGAGCGCCTGCTGGCATCCGTTGGTGACAATGAGGTCGTCACTCGCCCGCGCCACTCCTTCGCGGCGCGCCTGCGTCAAGCAGGTGATGGCGCAGGGGCGCGTAGCCGGAGGGCGAGCCGAGTTGCAGCACCGCCGAGGCGTCCGGACCGGCGAGGACCTCCTCGCAACTCCTGCGGAAGGCCTCCATCGGAAACAGGTCTTCGGCCGGACGCGAACTGGAGAAGCTGATGCCGTCGGGCGCCGCGGGCCCCGGCAACGCCAGACCGGGCGCTGGAAGCATCTGCTCCCAGTTCAGGCCCGCGTCAGGCAGTCGCATCTCTCCGAGAACGAAACTGCCTCGTCCGACATGGCCGCGGACCAGGCCTTCGGATTCGAGGAGGGCGTAAGCGGCGGAGATCGTGGCACGGTTCAGGCCAAGTGTGCCAGCCAATTCCCGAGTGGCTGGCAACCGTTCACCTTTCTCCAGACGACCGACGCCGACAAGTTCCTTAATGGCTTCAGCCAATTGCCTATAGAGCGGCGCGCCCGAAGAGGGATCTAGGTGGATTTCCGGCAACATTCCAATATGAGATGACCATACCATATTGGATGGACTAAGGGCAATCACCGGATCTGATACAATCGACTCCCAGCTATTCATGAAGCGCTTCGCCCTTATTTCCTGCCTCGCGCTTGCCGCTGCGCTTACCGCGGACCCGCGTGACAAGAAGAAGAACGAAGAACCGGTCACGCAAGCCCTCCAAGTGCCCCCGGAACTGCCGGCCGTGACCGTGGCAGACGCGGATCGCGTGGTGTTTCAAGTGACGCCGCTGCGCGGCGAGGGGCTGCTGTCCCACCAGCTTCGGGAAGCCCTCAAGCCGCTCCTTCGCCCGGACCGCCCGCTGGTGAAGCTGCGGGTCTTCGTTGCGGGCACCGGCGACACCCGGCGCGTCCAGGCCGTGGTTAGCGAGCTCGCCACCGAAAAACGGGTCGCGCTCCCAGCCTTGACGGTGGTGCAGGTGGGCCAGCTTCCCCGTGACGGCGCCCAGATCGTGCTGGAAGCGGTGGCCTTGGATAAGAAGGCGGTGAACCCGAACGGAATCGTCGCGGTTTCCGCCGAGAGCGATGCCGTGAACGAACCGCTTCAGCCGGTGCTGCCTCACCTGCGCCGCGTCCTCGAGCGCTTGCGCGCATCGCTTGGCAGCGCCGGGGCGGCTCCGGACGAGGCGCTGCGGGTCACCTGCTACCCTACTTCGCTGGATGAAACGGGCCCGTTGCGAAGCGCCCTGGCGGGGGCCTTCCCGAAGGCCGTCTCGAACTTCGTGCAGCCGCAGCGGGCGACGCTCGCAAGCGGCGTAATCTGCGAAGCGGTGGGCCGGGCGTCAGCGCCGCGGCAGCCGCCGGGGGCCGGCAAGGTGGTCTTCACAGGTGCGCAACTGGCCTTCGGCGCCACCCCGGCGGATGCCAGGCTGGCGTTCGAAAGGCTGGGAAAGACCCTGGCCCAGGCGGGCGCGCCGTATAGCCGCGTGGTCCATGTGAGCATCTACTCCTTGTCGCGATCGACGGCCGAGCTGGCCGAGCGCGCCGGGCGCGAGTTCTTCGATGCAGCCAGCCCGCCGGCGCTGACGGTGCTTCTGGTCGAGGGCCTGCCCTCGCTCGATGCTTCGTTCGCCGTCGACGCAGAGGCAGTTTTGCCGATTCTGAAATGAATTCAGGAGCCCCTAACCCGATGTCGCCCACAACGGTAACCTTCGGAGAGATCATGTTGCGGCTGGCGCCGCCGGTTTTCGAGCGCCTTCTGCAGTCGCCGCATTGCTGGCGGCCACTTTTGGCGGAGGCGAGGCCAACGTCGCCGTTTCCCTCGCCGGTTTCGGCGAGCCGGCGCGCTTCGTTACGGTCCTGCCGCCCGCGAATCCTGTCGCGGAAGCGGCCATCCGCCAGCTTCGCGGCTTCGGCGTGGACACCTCGAAGATCGTGCGGGCGCCGGGCCGCATGGGAATCTACTTCCTGGAATCCGGAGCGAACCAGCGGCCCTCGAAGGTGGTCTACGACCGCGCGGGCAGCTCGCTCGCCCTGGCCGGTCCGGCGGCCATCGACTGGGACGGGGCGCTCGAAGGCGCGGACTGGTTCCACGTCACCGGCATCACGCCCGCCATCAGCCAGGGCGCCGCGGACCTGGCCCTCGAGGCCGTGGGCAAAGCGCGCGCGGCCGGCATGACGGTTTCCTGCGACCTGAACTATCGCAAGAATCTCTGGAAATACGGCAAGACGGCCCAGGAGGTGATGCGGCAGTTGTTCCAGTTCGTCGACGTGGGGATCGCCAACGAAGAGGACTGCCAGATGGCGCTCGGCATCCAGGCCGAGGTCGACGTTCATTCCGGCAAGCTGGACGCCGCGCAGTACTCGCGCCTCACCGAGAAGGTGCATGCGCGAGTTCCCGAACGTGAAGGTGATGGCGGTGACGCTGCGCGAGTCCCGCAGCGCGTCGCACAACGGGTGGTCCGCCTGCCTGCACGACGGCAAGAAGTTCCTGGTCAGCCGGCACTACGAGATCACGCATATCGTGGACCGCGTGGGCGGGGGCGACGCTTTCGCCGGCGGGCTGATCTACGGGCTGCAAACGCCTGCCGAACCACCACGAGGCGCTCGAGTTCGCCGTCGCGGCGTCGTGTCTGAAGCACTCGCTGCCAGGGGACTACAACCGCTTCAGCGCCGACGAGGTCAAGTCCCTGATGAAGGGCGGCGGCTCCGGCCGGGTCGAGCGATGAAGCGGCGGCGTCACGGTGAGATAATGATGGGGATGCTTCGTGGTGCTCTGATTCTCCTCTTCGGTTTTTGCGTGGCAGCGCTGGCGCAGATGGCCGGCCAGAAGCCCGAGCCCGAAACGGCCCCGATCAAGATCCAGGTGAACGAGGTCATCGTGCCGGTCACGGTGACCGATTACAAGGGCCGGTTCATCTCCAACCTGGACAAGTCCGACTTCAAGGTCTTCGAGGACGGCAAGGAGCAGAAGATCGAGTTACTTCAGCCGCGAGACGAACCAGCCGGTCGTGCTGGGCTTGGTGCTCGACTTGAGCAGCTCGCTCGCGCATTCACTGGAAGAACTTCCAGGAGACCGCGCAGGAAATGGTCTGGGCCCTGCTCTCCGATGACAAAGACAAGAAGTACAGCGGCTTCCTGGTCACCTTCAGCACCGAGGCGGAATTGGCGGTCGATACCACCACGGAGCCCGAGCCCATCGTGGACAAGATCCGTACGCTCAAGCCGGGTGGCGGAGCCGCGCTCTACGACGCTATCGTCATGGCCATCAACAAGCACCATCTGATCCAGGGCGAGCCGATCGAACCGCGCCGCGTGCTGATCATTTTCGGCGACGGGAACGACAATGCCAGCAAGTACACGCTGGACCAGGTCATCGAAATGGCGCAGCGCAACCTGGTGACGATTTACGTCGTGAGCACGCAGGCGTTCGGGTTCGCCAACGAGGCGGCGCCGGCCGTCGCGCGGCTGACGGCGGAGACCGGAGGACGGGTCGAGGCGCCGCTCGATGGCGTCTATGCCGACGTCTCGGGCTACCTGTCCAAGCCCCAGGACGCGGGCAACTACTCGCTGGTGGTGGGCAGCGGCGCTTACTCGGCGGCGGTCGCCCAGCACATGTTCGACGCCATCACCAAGGTCGCCGGCGAGATCACCACGCAGTACATCCTGCGCTATATTCCGGACACGGGCCGGAGCGAACACCCGTTCCGCGCCATTAAGGTCACCGTGGACGTGCCGGACGTCACGGTTCGCACGCGCCGGGGCTATTACCCGTTCGCGCCGTAGCAGCGGCTACCGCTCGCCCCACTTCAGCTTCTGGCGCAGCACGTCGAAGAACATGGACTTGGGCGGACGGATCAGCCGCAGCACGTGCGCCGAGCGGCTGTACACCACCTTGTTCAAAGCCCCGAGCAGCCTCCTACTTGCCGGTTCCGACTGTCACCTCGAGGACGTTCGAGCAGGTGCGGCGCGGCGGTGATCGGCGATCACTTCTTGCCTGTTGCCGCGTTGTGCTCCTTGCCGTCCAACGCCTTGAGAGCCACTTCCATCCGCATGCGAACCGTGGGGTCTTGCTCGGCGGCGAGAGCCTTTTTGAGCTTCTGGACGGAGCCGGCGTCTCCGTACCGACCGAGGACGTTACTGGCGGACATCCGAACATCGCCTCTGTCATCGGCCAGGAACCGTTCGGCAAGCTCGCGGATTTCCCTGCACTGAGGCTCGGAGGCGCCTTCAAGGGCCGCGACCCGAGAGAAGGCAACAACCAAAGAAGCGGTCTGGCCCGGAGCCGCGGGGAGGCTACCCGTAAATCGAAGCACGTCGATGGCGTCATCGTAACACCCCTTATTGTGCAACCTTGTCATGAACCCGGCCGCGAACGATCGAACGGCTGCCCGATGCAACGGGTCGGGGTCGCCCTCATCCCTGCACAGGCCCTTGAGGGTCCAGATTCCCCTATCGTCTCCGAGAGTTCCGAGTGCATATGACAGCCACATCTGGGTGCCCGTCGCTCTCTCAGCGGAGAACGCTTCCACGAGAGCGGGAAGGGCGCCCGTTTCCGTTCCCTGGCGAGCTTGTCGGCAGCCAGCGATCTCACCTCGGCCCTTGGGTCGCGCAGGGCAGATTCCAGCGCCTCTTGCGTCAGGGCGTAGCCGTAGTGCTCCAGGGCGCGCTCCGTGCTCGGCATCATCATGATGCCGTCACGTATTTCGGGTTCCAAGTCAGGGATCCCCTCGACACCCTGGGCGCACAGACCATGGCCAAAGGCGAGTGAAAGCAGAACGGAGCAGAGCCTCATCGATCTTGTCCCCCCTTGTCCCATTGTCAGTCTCACTGCTTCGTCACCGAGACCTGCGTGACAAATGTGCCGTTTATGGTGTCGTGCGTGAGGGTCTTCGTAACCGTAAATGGCGACCCTATAACCGTTCCGTCGGCGCACGCATAGGTCTGCATGCAGACGACCTGACAGGAGTAGCCGACGAGCTGCCCGGCCAACAGATCTCCATGGCTGAAGATCACGTGTTCGTCATAGAAGGATCTGGTGTCCGCAATCGTTGGGATTGTATACCCGAAAGTGGTTTGTCCGCCCTGGTTTACACCAACCTGGAACCCTCCGGTGGCATTGCAGCCCGCGATGCTGCCTGGGCAGGTGTTGGATTGAACACTGACCTGCTCGACGAGTTGCAGGCCCGTCCAATCTTCAAGGATGGACGATCCGAGCGCCATGACCGTCTCGATCCCGAAGCCCGAGAGCCACGTAGGGAAGTTGTTACTGTATCCCGGGGCGAGTGCAAGGGGCTCCCTTACCGAGACGCTCACGTTCGACGGGCAGGTCACCGTCCCCGCAGCATTGCCGAATATTCCCATCGTCGGGCAAGTAATGTACCCTCCGCTGGAGCAGCACCATCCGTGGTAATACGGCACCGGGTGGTACGAACCCGTGACGGTGGCGGTGCCCGCGGCCATTCCCTGAGCCCATCCGGGGCCCGAATTCATCGCAACGATGCTGCTGTCGCTGCTCGTCCAGTCGGCCCACGGGGTGTCGTCGGAAGTGCTGTTGTAGTTGTCAACCCAACCGAGCGTGAACGACTGCTGGGCGCCGACCGGGAGCGAGAAGGTCGTGGGGCTGAAGGTGGTGGCCGTCCAGCCGGCGCAAAACTGGCACGTCCAACCGCAGGTCGCCTTCGTGGGATTGTAGATCCCGCCCGTGAGGACCACGTCGATGGCGTCCTCGAGGTCGTTCGCCGGGCCGCTCAGCGCCAGGCTGCCCTGTTTCACGTCCGGCGGCAGGACCTTGCCGTCCTGATCCAGTTGCCGCGTCCGGATCAACTCTCCGATATCGATCATCGCCGAAGCGTGTCCCTCCAGCGTCACGGGCAGCCGATAAGTCTCCCCGTTGGCCCCGTACTTCAAGGTCAGTAGGAAGTCCTGGGCGTCCTGCTCGGGGTTCCACAGCGTGTACATGGTGTCGAACCCGCCTTCCGCCAGCCAGTAGGCCGACCCTCGGGCGCCTCCCTTGTACACCGCTTCCGGTGGAACCGGAAAGACGTAGCTGCCGGTCTGGTCGATGCTCCCCACACCCGCCAGGATATCGCCCCAATAGCCGTCCCAGGAAAAGGACAGGTTGATGTCTTGGATCTGCGGCTGCTTCCGCATCAGATCGCCTATGGGCAGTTCGCGGGCCTCTCCTGGCTGGAGCGCCAGATCTGGCAGCGGCAAGCTCTTCACCGTGCGGCCCTCCATGTAGTACAGTCCGAAGTGCAGCGTTTTCGGGGTGGCCGAGGCGTTGCGGAAGAACGCATAGGGAGTGAAGCTCGTGGACGCGGGGAAGTTGAGCAGCGGGTCCTGCTGGTTCACCATCACTCCGGCGCTCGCCAATTGCCGCGGGCCGGGAGTCTCGGCTGCGGGAGGCCGCAGCAGCGCGGCAAGTCCGTTGAGAACCCTTTGGCCGCGTCCTCCAAGCCGCCCGCCACTTGCACCGATCCCCAAGGGCCGTTGTAGGTGACGCGCAGGCCACCCACGCGGGCGTCGTCGCCGGCGAAGAAGTCCTTCAAGTCCAACAGGGCGGTACTGTGCCCCGGCAGCGACATGCTTCTACCCGCCGGACCTCTCAACCCGGAGGCACCAACCTCGATTCCGACCGGGTTGTCCGTGGTATTCGCCACTGCAACAAAGCCAGCCGAGCCCGAGCCGTACCGCCACTATAGACCCTCACAGACCTGGGACGGGGGAACTCCGCTCGAATCCGTCAAGGCGACCTTGTCCGGAAATACAAAAGGAGGCGAGAACTCCAGGCTCCGGGCCGTGTCCAGGATGGACATCTGGGCCAGGATTACGCCCTGCCAGTCGTAGCGGTACTTCACGGAGGCGCTGCCGAACCTGGACAGGTGCGGCAAGATCGCGGGCGGCGCTTGAGCGAGAGCGGCGTTGACATCCAGGGTCTGGACCTCGGACTTCGCGAGGTGAACGGGCGGCAGCACGTAGGCCGTGCCGTCCGCCATATACAGCGTCACGGTCGCATCGATGGGCAAGTTCTCCAGCAGATTCTTCAGGCGCACGGTGCTGCGAAACGTGGCGTCGATCCGCCACAGCGCGCAATAGGAAGTGTATTCGTCCAGCCGTTTCGGGGTATATGGGATCGGTTTCGGCCTTTGGACTTGAGCAAGAGCGATTCCGTCGACGAACAAAAGAAGCAGTATTGACCAAGGACCTCTGCGCATCTGTCCTCCAGGTGTCTCCGCGACACACGGGCCGCGGGCCGAATGAGGACAGGCTAATTCAGATAAATAGAGGTGTCAATACCGCAGATGCGGGTATTCGTGGGGCAGTGCGGCAGCCATTACAGAACTGTTCTGGTGTCAAATCCCGGAATCTTCTCCGCCGTCGCGCCCGAATGCGGTCGAATCGACGGACACGCCTGAAGCTCAGAAAGAACTCGAGGAAATACCGCTGGCGCGGATCGGTCGCGGGCGCCAAATGCCTCGTCACGAACCTGTCGTCGGAGGCAGCGCCCTCGCACCGAACCCAGCTCGTCAGCGAGGCGCGGTTTCACCGGAGACTCCCCCCTACCGCTCGCCCCACTTCAGCTTCTGGCGCAGCACATCGAAGAACATCGACTTGGGGGGGCGGATCAGCCGCAGCACGTGCGCCGAGCGGCTGCACACCACTTTGTCTCCCTCGCGCAGCGGCTCGCCGATCTGGCCGTCGATGGTCAGGTAGGCGTCTCCGTCGCGGGTGCGGATCAGCAGGGTGATGACGGCAGTGTCCTGGACAATGACCGGCCGGTTGGTGAGCATGTGCGGGCAGATCGGCGTCACGCAGAGAGCCCCCACGCGCGGAAAAATGATTGGCCCGCCGGCCGAAAGCGAGTAGGCGGTGGATCCGGTGGGGGTGCAGACGATCAGGCCGTCGGCCTTGTAGGCGCACACGAAGTTGCTGTCCACGAAGGCATCCAGGTCGATCATCCTGGCGATGGACGGCCTTGGTGACCACGATGTCGTTGAGGGCGTCGTAAGCCGCCGTCCGGACGCCGTCCCGCAGCACCTCGCAGTGCAGCATGCGGCGCGTGCCGATGCGGTGCTCTCCGCGCAGGGCGCGCTCCAGTTCGGGCAGGACGGCGTCGACGGTGATGGCGGTGAGGAAACCCAGACCGCCCAGGTTGACGGGGAAGAGCGGGATTTCCCTGCCCCTCAGGGCGCGTGCCGCGGCCAGCAGGGTGCCATCGCCTCCGAAGACGATCAGCAGGTCGCAGCCGTCGGCGACTTCTTCGCGGGCCACGCCGCCGCCCGAGCCGAGATAGCCCGCCGTCACCTCGTCGAACCGGACCGCGACCCCGCGCGCCTGGAGCCACTCGACAACGCCGGGGATCACCTGGGCGGCCTGCGCCACCTGGGGTTTCGCGATGATGCCCGCGGCCTCAATGTCGTGCATGCAACAGGAACTCCCGGTTCCCTTCCGCGCCCAGGATGGGGCTCTCCATCAGGCCGGTCTTGAATCCCAACTGCTTCGACGGCCGCGCGGACCCGGTCGCAGGCCCGGGCCTGCAGCCCGGCATCGCGCACGATCCCGCCCTTGCCGACCTCGCCGCGCCCCACCTCGAACTGCGGCTTAATCAAGTATAACCATCTGGCCGGTTTCCTTCAGCAGGGGGACGACGGCGGGCGCCACCAGCGTGACCGAGATGAAGCTCACGTCGGCGACCGCCAGGTCCACGGTCTCGCCGATGTCCTCGAACCGGAGATAGCGCGCGTTGATCCCTTCGCGGACCGTGACGCGCGGGTCGCCGCGCAGCTTCCAATCGAGCTGGCCGGCGCCGACATCGACGGCGTAGACGTGGCGCGCTCCGCGCTGGAGAAGGCAGTCGGTGAAGCCGCCCGTGGAGGAGCCGACGTCGAGGCACAGGCGCCCCGCGACATCGATCTGGAAATGGTCGAGCGCGGCGTCGAGCTTCAGCCCGCCGCGGCCGACGAAACGGGGCGGCGCCAGAACCTCGAACGCGGGCGTCCTGGGAGATGGCATGGCCTGACTTCCCGGCCGGCTGTCCATCGACAAGGACCTGGCCGGCCAGCACTTGCGCCTGAGCCTTGGCGCGCGATTCAGCCAAGCCTCGCTCGACCAGCAGTTGATCCAGCCGGAGGCGGCCGGGCGTTTTCATGCGCTGCGCTCGACGATCAGGCCGGCCAGCTCGCCGAGACGGACGCCGCGCGCGCCGAAGACCTCCAGCGTCCGGTGCGCCTCCTCGCGTTCCCGTTCGGCCATGCGGTGCGATTCTTCGAGGCCGTAGACGGCGGGGAACGTGATCTTGTGCTGCTCGGCGTCCTTGCCCGCGGTCTTGCCCAGCGCTTCGGAGGGCTGCTCGACGTCCAGGATGTCATCGACGATCTGGAACGCCAGGCCGATGTGCTGGCCGTAGCAGGTGAGCGCCGCGAGTTGGCGCCCGTCGGCGCCCGCGCAGATCGCGCCCATGCGGACGCTGGCCCGCAGCAGCGCGCCGGTCTTGGCGCGGTGAATGGTCTCGAGCAGCCCGGCTGTCGGTTCCTGGCCCTCACCTTCGAGATCGGCGACCTGCCCTCCGATCATTCCGCCCACCGTGCCGGCCGCGACCGAGAGTTCCTCGACCAGTTGCGCCCGCCGTCCCACGGCGCCCCGAATCTGAGCCAGGACCTGGAAGGCGAGCGTGAGCAGCCCGTCGCCGGCCAGGATCGCCATGGCCTCGCCGAATTGCTTGTGGCAGGTGGGAAGGCCGCGGCGGAGATCGTCGTTGTCGAGCGCGGGCAGGTCGTCGTGAATGAGCGAGTAGGTGTGGACGAACTCGAGCGCGCAGGCCGCCTCTTCGATCCCGGGCGCGAAGTCCGCCACCGCCCGCGCCGCCTCCAGGCACAGGATGGGCCGGATGCGCTTGCCTCCCGCAAACAGGCTGTAGCGCATGGCGCGGTGGATGGTCTGGGGCGGCGTGAACTCGGGCGGCGCCAGACGGTCCAATTGCGCGTCTACGAATTGCTGCTGCACGGCGAGGTATTCGCGGAATGTCATCCTTTATCCGGGCGGAAGGCTTCGGGCTGCAGCTTGCCATTCCGCTTGATCAGCATCTCGACTCTGGTTTCGGCTTCTTCGAGCTGTTTCCGGCAGCCTTCGCTCAACTGAACTCCGCGCTCGAACAGTTCGAGCGCGCGCTCGAGCGGCAGGTCCCCGCTTTCGAGTTCGTGGACGACCTTCTCCAACTCGGCCAAGCTGATTTCGAAGCTGGGCGCCGGGCTTTCCTGCTGAGGCTCGTCAGGCATTGTCCTATTCTAGTGTAGTGCGTCGCAAGTCATGCGAAGTTGGATTATCCAAGGGCAAACCCTGGGACAGGCACGAAGTTTCGCAACAACGGCGAAATTCGAGCCCGTCCCCGCTTTGCAGCTCGTTCCGATACCCGACGACACTTGCGACGCACGACACTCGAACAGCCATCGGCCTTCGGCGTCAGAGATCTGCCCCTACGGGGCAGGTTGCGCGGGCGCCGGGGCGGCGACGGCGGGGGTTTCGGGGACCAGCGCGCGCCAGATGGGCTGGAACCAGTCGTCCTTGTCCATGTCGTAGACGATAAAGTTCGAGTCGAACTGCCAGTAGGTCCAGGCAAATCCGAAGGACTCGGCGGTGCGCGCCAGGTGGGCGGTGTAACGGGCGCGCGAGTCCACGTCGCCCTTGTCGTAAGCGCCGAACTCGCCCAGCAGGATCGGCCGCTTCTCGGCCTGGGACCATTTCGCCACGCCGCCGAAGTCCTCCACCACCCGCTGCTTCTCGGTGTCGGTGCCCCAGGTCACGCCGGAGAGCTTGGCGGTCATGGGGCTCCACGAGGCGCCCTGATGCGTGAATTGCATGGGCAGGTAATAGTGCACGGTGACGACGATGTGCCGGTCGTCCGGCGGCAGCTCCAACTTGTCGAGAAAGTGAATCCCGTTCCAGAAAGCGGGGCCGATGACGACGTTGCGGGTGGGATTGGTCTTGCGAATGATCGCCAGCGCCTCTTTCAAAAGACCGTTCCACATGGGGGCGGTGAGCTGGGAGTTGGGCTCATTCAGAATCTCGAACAGCACGCCGGCCGGGGCATCCTGGTAGCGCGGCGCGATCTGCTCCCAGAACGCCAGCAGCTTGGTTCTCGATGCGGCGGGGTCTTTCCCGCTGATTTCGTAGTCGTGCTCGTCCAGGATGACGATCAGGTTGGCGGCGAGCGCGTTCTTCACGACCCAGTCGAGGGTCTTGAGCCAGGCCGGATCGAGCCGGTTCGGCGGCGTCCATGTGGCCGAAAGCTTGCAGGTTGACGCGAACGGTCTGGAACCCGCCGTCGTGGATGCGCTGAAAATGGCGCTCCTTGAAACGTGCTTTCGCGAAGTCGTCCCACAAGGGGTCATAGCCGATGATGTTGACTCCGCGGCCCATCTTGACGATCTGATCGAGCGGATCCACCGGGGCCTGGGCCCCCAATGCCGCCGCCGTCAGCGCGGCCAGCGCCGCCAGTTCGAGCGATTTCTTCCCCGCAATGTGTCTGGACAAGCGTTTCCCTCCCGAAGAGGCCATTGTCGCACTGTAGCTCGGAGCGCGTGGAGAGCGCGTTTGTCACAGCCGCTTGCGCATCAGCAGACCGTCAGAGCGGTCCTCGTAGTAGCGCGCGATGCGGCCGGCGGCCCGGAATCCCATGCGGCGGTAGAAGCGGATCGCGGGCAGATTGTCGATCCTGACCATGAGCGTCAGGACGGCCACGCGCGCCCGGCGGAGCCGCGAGATGGTGTGCCGCAGCAGCGACGTGGCCAGGCCCGCCCGGCGGTGTTCCGGCAGGACCGCGATCGAGACGACTTCCGCGGACCCTTCCCCGTGCGACGCCACCACGTAACCCACGATACGCCGCTCGCGCAGCGCCACGAAGAAGTAGCGCGCGTTCTCCTGGTACAGCTCGAGAAACAGCTCGCGCGGGTAGGGCTCGTCGGGAAAGCAAGCGTTCTCGATAGTGAGCACGCGCTCCAGATGGCGGCGCAGGAAAGGGCGAACTTCGATCACCGCGAGGCCAAAGCGCCCTGAACGCCGGCCACGTAGCCGAGCGCTTCGAGCGCGTGCAGGACCTTGGCCACGGATTCCTCCACCGTCTCGCGATCGGTGTGGCATTCGACCTCGGGCGTCAGCGGGACCTCGTAGGGGTCGTCGATGCCGGTGAATCCTTTGATCTCGCCGGCGCGCGCCTTGCGGTAGAGGCCCTTGGGGTCGCGCTGCTCGCAGACTTCGACCGGGGCGTTCGCGAACACCTCGACGAAGCGCCCGATGCGCGCGCGCACTTCGTCGCGAATCTCGCGGTAAGGTGAGATATCCGCCACCACGGCGATCACGCCGTTGCGGGAGAGCAGATGAGCGACGAAGCCGATGCGGCGGATGTTCTCGTCGCGGCCTTCCTTGGAGAACCCGAGCCCCTTAGTCAGGTTCTGGCGCACGACGTCGCCGTCGAGCACCTCGACCCGGCAGCCTCGTTCACGCAGCACCTCCGCCACTGCCTGGCCGATGGTGGTCTTGCCCGACGCGCTCAGGCCGGTGAACCAGACGGTCGCGCCGCAGAAATCAGTCTTGGATAGAGTCAACCTATCCAGAATAGCCCACCCGCAGGGAGTGACTTCAACACCTCGGACCGCCGGCCCGGCAGCGGCATCCCCGGAGTCCCCTGCCCCGCCTGAAGCGGCGTTCCGGGCGCAGCGGCGCGCGCGGGTCCGACACTGCTCGAAAGCCAGGCGCCGGCGGCCGCTGGCGGTCGCTGCTGTGTTACCGCGAGGCTACCGCGACGGTCACGGCGGCAATGCGCGACGGATCGAGGCCGGTGACGGCCTCCGTAACGAGGCCGGCTCGCTCGCAGCCGGCCGGGGCGAGCCTGGGCGCGATGGCCCGGTGCAGAAGGTGCGCCAGCGGAGCGACCACTGACGGCTCGACCGCCGAATCGCAGCCCTCTCCAATGTTCACCCAGTCGGTTGCCGCCAGGGGGATGCGCAAAGTCCAGGTGACCGCGCACGGTCCGGCTCCCTGCAGCCAGGCCTCGCGAACCGTGCCTCCGGCGCGCATGGACGCGCGCGCGAACCCCAGGTCGCGGCACGCGCAGCGGATCGCGTCCCAACATTGATCCGCGGTCGCCGCGCGAGCCAGCGCCTCTTCGAGAGAGCCGAGGCGGATCTCGGCGCTGGCCGCCCGCAGCAGCCTGCCTGGTCCCACCACCCGTCCCGCAACGCGCAGTTCCACATAACCCAGGCTCTGGATAGCGATACCCACCAGCAGGCAGTACAGGGCGGCAGCGGCGGCAGGCCAGGGATCGCTCAGCATGCACACCATAAGGGAGAGGGCCGCCGCCAGGGCGCAGCCGGCCCACAGGACCAGGACAACCCGGCGCGGCGACCATCCGCGGCCGAGCAGCCGGTGATGGACGTGATCGCGGTCCGGCTGAAAGATGGGCCGGCGGCGGAGAGCGCGGCGGACCACCGCCAGGGCCGTGTCGAGCAAGGGAACGGAGAGCGCCATCAGAGGGCCGCAAGCGGCGCCCGGCGTAGCGCTCTCGTTCGACCACACGATCGCGCAGCAGCCCAGAAGAAAGCCGATGCTGAGGCTGCCGCAATCCCCCAGGAAAATCGAGGCCGAGTTGAAGTTGAAACGCAGGAATCCAAGAAGCGCGCCGGCGAGCGCCGCCGAGACCAGCGCCAGACCGGGATGCCGGAGCACGACGCTGGCCGCCAGCACGGTCAGTGAGACGATGAAGGCGGCGCCGGCGGCCAGGCCGTCGATTCCATCGATGAGGTTGAAGGCGTTCGCGCAGGCCGCCAGCCACAGCAAGGTCAGCGGGAGCGCCAACCAGCCGGGGAGCGCGTGCCCGGCGACCCCGGTGAACCCCACACCGGCCCAACATGCCAGGGACGACGCCACGAGCTGGCCCGCCAGTTTCTGCCACGGGCGCAGGCCCGCGCGATCGTCGACGAGCCCCACGATGAAGAGGGTCAAAACGGCCGGCGTGAGTTTCCAGCCGAAGGGCAGAACGCGTTTGACACCCTGGGCGTCCGGGATCTTGGCCAGGGCGAGAATAGCGAAGGCGATGGCGCAGGCCAGCAGGATCGGCACGCCGCCTACGCGCGGCACGGGGCGGTTGTGGACCTTGCGGCCGTGGTCGGGCAGATCGAACCAACCCCATGCCCCGGCCAGGTCGCGAACAAGCGGCGTGAGGACTAGCGCGAAGCCGAAGGCTCCGAGTCCGAGCAACGACGGCGCGTTCATGGACTCTCCTGGTGGACTAGTCGAGCGGCCTGGCCGTTCGTCTCAGGCGGAAAGCGGGCGCGCGCCGGGGCGTTCTCCCGCCGCCAGACGCGCCGTGCCCGGAGGTCGTCTGGCAGGCCGCAGACCAAAACCATCGAGGACCCCGGAGACGCCGGCGGGAAGATCGTAGTGGGCGATGAAGGCACGGCGCGCGCGGGCTCCGGCTTCGGACACCAACTCAGGCGAGGCAGCCAGGAGCCGCAGCAACTCGATCAGCCCGGCGGCGTTCCCCGGATCGATCTGCCAGCCGCACCCATATCTCTCTACGATGAGGGCCGCGGTCGCTTGCCGCGGGCCGATGAACAGGACGGGACGGCCGGCGGCCAGCATCGGGTAGATCTTGCTGGGAACCAGCGAGCCGAGCGAGGCCGGAGTCTGCGTCACCAGTCCGATGTGGCACCCGGCCAGATGGGCGCCTTGCGATGCCCATTCCTGGTAAGGCTTCCAAGAGACGTTGTCGATGGACCGCGAGCGGCAGATCTTCTCCAGTTCCTGCCGGCGCGCGCCGCCGCCCGCGAAGACGAAACAGAAACGATCGCCCTCATTCAGCGCTTCCATGGCGCTTGCGATGGTGTCGATATCGTGAGCCAGGCCGAGGTTGCCCCAGTACAGCACCACCATCCGCTCGAAGGGCGGAAACGGGCGCGAGCGGACCAGCGCTCCGTCCGACCAGTTCTCCGCGATGTGTATCTTTCCGGCGGGCACTCCGGCGGCCAGCACGCGATCCCGCATGCAGGGCCCCAGGACAATGACCCCGTCCGCCTGCCGCCGGCTGTAGTTGGCCAGGCTCCCCAACACGCGCGTGAGCGGCGAACCGGGGGCGAGCACGCCCAAGGCCACGGCGATGTCGGGGTAGAGGTCCATCTCCCAGATGTAGTGACGAACGCCGCGCAGTTTCTGCATGAGCGTCCCGATGAGGGAGAGAAGGGGAGGGGTGGTCATGGTGACCACGGCGTCGCAGTCCTTGGTCCGCAGGCTGCGCCACAGCGCCCCGGCATAGAACGAGGCATAGGAGAGCAGGCGGGCGCCCCACCCGTGGCCGAAAGGAAGGCACGGCGTGCGAAAGACGCGGATGCGCTCGCAGGGGCTTGTCCCGGCGGCACTGGCAGCCCCGGCGTAAGCGACTCTTGCGCAAACCACATCGGCCTGGTGCCCCCGCGCGGCAAGTTCCCGTACGACATCGCCGAGCAACTGGCCGGTGGGAGCGAAATCGGGAGCGAAGAACTGATTGATGAGGAGGAACTTCATGCGGTCACTCCGGGCGGCGGCCGCCTCGACGCCTCCCAGCGCGCGACAGGTTCGTCTCTTCGCAGGGAGCCGGGGGCGTGGAACGGGTCGATGAAGTTGCGGCGCCATTTTATGATCCGCGCCGGGTTGCCGGAGACTACGGCCCAGGCGGGCACATCCTTCACTGCGACAGCCCGGGCGCCAACGACGGCGCCCTCCCCGACCGTCACGCCCGGACCTACGAAGGCCTCCGCCGCCACCCAGGCGTGCGGCCCGATCAAGATCGGCCGGCGGACCAACGGGAAGGCCGGGTCGTTGTAGTCATGGGTGGCGCTGCATAGATGGCTCCTCTGGGATACCGTTGCGTAAGCTCCCACCGTGATCGCCGCCACCGAATAGCACTCCACTCCATTGGCCAGGAGGCTGTGGTCGCCGAGCGTCAGGTTCCACGGCGCCCAGATGCGGCAGCGCGGATAGGGACGAGCGCCGCGGCCCACGCGAGCGCCGAACAGTCTGAGAACCGCCCGCCGCCAGGCATGACATGGGATGGGACTGGGACGGTACAACAACGCGTAGCCTAAACCCCAGACGCATCGCGCCAGCCGGTTGCTAAGAGGGAGGCTCATTGCAGCCTGACCGTAGCGGGCATCTCGCCGCTTCCGAGGGCCCATTCGTATACCAGCTTCATCTCGCGCGCAGCCGAATCCCAAGAGAACTTCTGCCGGGCCAATTCCCGTCCCCGCGCACCCATCGTGCCAAGCCTGGCCAGCGGGGTCCGGAAAAGCCGCTCGAGAGCGTTGCGGATCTCGACCGGCCCCGGGGCGGCGATGGGAATCGCGGCGCCGGCCTCGAAGCCCTCGGGCAGGTTGCATTCCGGCGTCATGAGCACAGGCAGCGCGCCGGCCCAGGCTTCCAGAACGGCCATCGGCAGTCCCTCGCTCTGGGACGGCAGCACGAAGGCCGAGGCCCGGGCGAAAGAGGCGGCTTTGTCCGCGCCATACTGGGGGCCCGCGAAGACCACCGTCCCCGCTATGCCCAACACCCCGCACAGGCGGCGCAGCCACTCGCAGTGTCCTTGCTCGTCCCCGCCGGCAATCACCAGCTTCCAGAAACGGGCGGCGCTATCCAGGCGGAGCTGCGACCAGGCCACCAGCAACGCGGTCAGACCCTTCTTGGGATGGAGGCGGCCCAGGTAGAGCAGCACCCGCTCCTCCGCGGCCACTGTCTCCCCCCAGGTCGGCCTGGCCGGCGCCGCCTGGGCAGGAATCTGCACCCCATTTGGAATGACGCAGACTGGGTTCTTCAGCCCATAAGAACGCATGGATCGGGCCTCCGCCCGGGTCAAGGCATGCAGGCATGCCGCGCCTTCCAGGTGGTGGTTCTCATACAGGGCGCCGGCGGCGCGCTTCCTCCAGGGCGACTGGGCCAGCGCCCAGGAATCCAGCATTCCGTGCGGGCTGACGATATAGGGCCGGCGCCCGCGGCGGGCCCAGCGCAGGGCGGCGATGGAGGGGTACTTCCAGATGCCGTGCGCGTGAACCAGGTCCAGGCCGCCCGAAAAGAGACGATCCGCCAGGCTCGGGGCGTAACCGAAGCGACGGGGTCCGACGACCCGCTCCGCGCGGACGTCGAGACCCTGCCATTCGGCGCGGTCGTCCCATGTCCACTCGTCTTCTATCCCAAATATTTTCAATTTAATGGGACCAATCTCTTCAAGTGCTTTCGCAAGTCCGCAGGAAGCCGGTATCACACCCCCTCCGTTTCGGGAAACAGCAGCGGTCAACATGCCAATGGTCATGATCTTGTCAGCCTTCAGAGTGTCCCGCCGCCACTCCGGGCAGCGTCTGGCCGGCGGCCCGCATCAGCGGCCTCGCCGAGGATCGATGTGATTGTCGCCATCACCAGTTGCGCCGAGTTTTGAGGGCTGTATTGGCGGGCGATATTCGAGCAGGCGCGCCCCATTCTCTCCAGTTGCGCCTGCGGACGGCTCAGCAGGTTGCGAAGCGCCGAGAGCAGGTCGTCCTCGTTGGCAGGATCGAAGGTGAGACCGGTGGCCTCGGTGACCACGTCGCGAGCGCAGCCGCAGCGGGCCGACACGAGCACCGGAAGCCCGCAGGCCATCCCCTCCAGGACCACCAGTCCCCAGGGCTCGCGCAGACTGGGGAGGATCAGCGCGTCGGCTGCCCGGTAGATCGCCGGAAGGTCCTCCTGCCGGGCCGGCCCCCGGAATTCGACCGTGCCCCAAAGATGCAGCCGGCTGACGAGAGCGCGCAGGCTCGGCTTCTCAGGTCCGTAGCCCACGAGGGCCAGGCGCAGCGGCGGGCAGCTTCGATCACCAGCCAGCCGTGCCCAGGCGCGAACCAGCCCCTCCAGATTCTTCTCGGGAGCAAAGCGGCCGACATAGAGCAGCACCCGGGAGGGCCGCTCGCCTTGCCGCGGCGGCAGGTCGTTGAAGAGCCCGGTGTCGATCACGGCGCGTTTGGTGGTGATGTTGGCGTCCGGCATTCCGAGGTCCTGCAGGTACTCGCGATTGGACTCGCCGTAGACGTTGGCAGCGGCGCAGCGGCCGACAAAGGCGGCCTTGATCCGCTCCTTCCAGGGCCGGCGCCGGTAGTCGAAGCGATTCGACTCGGCCCAAAGTAGCTTGGGCCTGCCACGGAGCTCGGCCCAGACCCAAGCGGTCCAGGCGGCGACGTCGTAGTAGCCGCTGATGACGACGACCCGTGGATCGAGATCCTCGAGAGCGGACCACACGAACCGCGCCACGACGGGCGCGGGGGCCGACTCGTACGGTCCTTTGTAGCCCCAGCGGTAGGGATAGCCGCCCGATGGAGTTTCGATGCGGTTGACGCTGCTCGAGGCCACGAAAAGAACCTCGAACGAGAGTCCCCGTCTCCGGAGCTCCTGGAACAGGAGGTTCTTGTAATGAATCGGGTGGTTGTGGACGATGGCTGCGGTCGGCATGGCGAATCAGACTCCGGTTGCGAGCGCGGTGGCGGGCTCGCCGATCCCGCGCCAGAGCCGCCAACAGGCGCTCACCGTACCTCTGCACGGTGAATTCACGCGCGCGCAGGGCGGCGTTGCGCGAAAGGCCGGACAGGAGCCCGGGAGACAAGCGAATGCTCTCGATCGCGGCGGCGATGGCCTCCCCGTCACGGGCGGGCACAATAAACCCCTCGATCCCATGGCGGACCACGCTGCCTGCGTTGGGCGTCGCGACTACCGGCAGGCCGGCGGCGAGTGCCTCGTAACACGCGGTCGCGGAGCCTTCGCAGATGGAGGGGAGAAGAAAGACGTCGGCCCACGCCAACTCTCGGGCAATCGCGGCCCGAGGCAACGCTCCGGTGAGTTCGACCGAATCCGCCAGCCGGCGCGCGGCCCCCGGCGAGACGCCGAGATGGCCCACCAGCCGGAACACAGCGGCGCCCTTGAGCGCGCGGGCGGCTTCCAGCAGATAGGGAGTTCCTTTGCGCAGACCGGCCGCACCCACCGTCAGAACGCGCAGCGGCTGCCGCGCTCGCGAGCGGACTCTCGGCGGCGCCTGCGCGTCAACGCCATAGGGTACGACCACCGTGCGGGCGGCCGGACCGCCGCACCGCCGGATGCCGTCGCATACGAACTCGGAGCCGCACACGATCAGGTCCGCGCACCCCCACTCGGCGCGCTCCCGCGCATCGAACGCGGCGCGGTTGGGGTCGCATCCGGGGGAAGGCTGCCAATCCGGGAAAGCCTCGTGTTCCTCCGTCAGCAGCGCATCCTCGATCGCCGCCGGGACCAGCGTCTGCTCGACCACCGTCGTCAGACCGCGCTCGCGGGCGCGCCTCAACAGCCGGAAACCGGCCGAGTTGAAGGTGTAGACGCCACCCGCCTCCCCGAAACCAGCCCGGAGGATGGCGTCGCAGAAGGCGCTGCCCGCCCGCAAGTCGACTGCGGTGAGCGCCGCGGAAGTCCGGGCCGCGGCGCGCCGGGCGGCGTATCCGAAACCGAACAGGGGAAAGGAGCGTATGCGCGAGCGCGGCACACTGTGCGGGACCCGCCCCGCCAGCCGTACCAGCGGCCCCGGCAGAAGTCCCAGCGGCAGGCGCGCAAGCCGTTCCGCCCAAGGGCCGGCGCAGAGGTCGGTGTACAGCGTCTCCAGCATGCGGGCCGAGTGGAGGATGCGCGGAACGGCGTAGTGCATCCGCGCGCCGAGTTGTGCGACCAGCCAGGTGGTCATCGCGACGCCGGCTGCGGGAACCAGTATTCCGGTGGAGGCGCCTGGCGCGTTCCGCGGCCCGCCAGCAGGGCGCGCTCGAATGCGCTCAGGACCCTGCTTTCCCAGTGGTCGTATGCGAAGTGGGCCTCGAAACGGCGGCGGACGATCGCGGGGGAGAGGCGGCCCGCGCGCGTATCGTCTTCGAGGGCCAGGATCGCCTCCGCCAGCCTGGTGGGGTCGCCGGGCTCGGCGCAACGGCCTATCCCGTAACGCAGGACGAGGTTCTCGAGGCCCGTGAAGCGCGACGCGACCACCGGGAGGCCGCAGGCCAGGTACTCCGTCAGGCGGCCGGGCGCCTGGAAGAAATTGCCGAGGTCGTTATTGGCGTAAAGAAGAACGCCTGCGTCCGAACTGGCGGTGTACTCGAGCATGGTGCGGTAGTCGAGCCGGGGAAGAGCGATCACCCGGCCGGCGATGCCCAGCTTGCGCGCCAGCCACGCGGCGTCCGGATCGACGCTGCCATCCCGCGCGCCCGTCATCACCAGGCGAAACCGCTCCGGCAGCGTGGAGAGCGCTTCGAAAAGCTGGGGGACCATTCGCCGCGGGTGAAAGCCGCTGTGCAGGCGCAGGAGGAAGGCGTCTTCACGCCCGCCGTCCATCTGTCGCCGCCGCTCCTGGGACCGGGCCGGAATAGGCCACCCGATACTCAAGTGGGGGGGCGAGACCAGGATCGGACAGCGCAGCCGGTAGGCGGCCCGCATGATGTACCCGCGGTGGAACTCGTGGCTGACCACCAGGTCGCAATGGCGCGCCAGCAACCCCTCGAGCGCGGCCCGGATGGGGTAGGCGATCGGATCGTAGTAGTCGGGA
This sequence comes from Bryobacterales bacterium, assembly GCA_963710565.1. Taxonomy (GTDB): domain Bacteria; phylum Acidobacteriota; class Terriglobia; order Bryobacterales; family Bryobacteraceae; genus DASWZN01. The sequence continues at coordinate 601,369 of CAVQAN010000009.1, forward strand.
TCGTGATACACCAGGCGCTTGCCGAACCGTGGCCCCAGGAAGACCAGTGCGGCGCGCCAGCCGAGCCCCTGGGAATGCAGGTAGATGAGGCCCTCGGACCCGAACCTCGCCTTGAGCAACTCACGGAAAAGGGCGAACTCGGAAATCAGGCGGTTCCCCCGCCCGAAGGGGAAGGTCCGGCGGGTCCACCGCGCCCCCAGAACGTCGCGGAGCAGGCTGCCCTTTCCGGCCGGCGTCACAGTGGTGACCCGCCACCCGGCCTTCTCCAGAGTCCAGGGAATCCACTCGGCGTGGGGAGTGGTATCCGGATTGGCGGTGGTGATGAAAACCACGCTGCGGTCCGGCGTAGCGTCGTTCATGGGGCGGTCCCCCAAGACTCCGCCGGAACTCCTGGCCGGGCATGCGCCGACCGTGGCCCCGGGAACACTCCCCAGGTCAGAACGACCAAAGGAATCCAGAACATGAAAACCGGCATGTAGATGGCGAACATGTCGTTGACTACGGAAGCGACGGCGGGGGTGAGCAGGAGCACGTACGCGGCCTGCGCGATGAGATCGCCCCCGCCGCTGGCCCGCAGCCACAGGTAGCGCATCAGACGGCTCAGCCCGTAAAACCAGAGACAGCCGAGAAACCAGAACTGGCGATAGGCCGATCCGGCGCCGGTGGTGACCATGCCATAGGGCATGCGCCAACTTGCGCGGGCTTCGCGCGTAGGGATCATCAGGGCGGCCTTTCCCGCCTCGGTCACGATGACTTTGGGGACGAAGTAAACAACCAGGGTGTTGTAGACGCCCGCTCCGAACTCGTAGAGATCGTCTTCGGAGGTGGTCTGAACGAAGTGCGCCGCCCCCCAGAACTCCGGCTGGCCTCCGCAGGCTTGCGCACCAACAAGCGTCCCGAAGTCCACTTCGCGCATGCGCTCGATGTCGCCGCCGATTTGGCTGTGTTTGCGGTACTCCGGGAAGGCGAACATCGCCAGCGCAACAAGCGGCGCCGCGCACAGCACAAGATCCCGGCGCGGCAGCCAGCCCTTCCCGAAATAGAGCAGGCATCCTACCGAGGTCACCAGGGAAACGAGCACGGATCGCCGGCCCAGGAAGACGATCCCGGCCAGTTGAACCGCCAGCGCCGCGCCAGGCGGAAGGAGACGGAGCTTGCCTCCCAGGAGCAGTCCCGCTAGCCCGCACAGCACCAACCCGGGCGTCAGGTACTGGACGAAAAAGTCGTAGATGACCGGCAAGCCCCTCCATTGCAGAGCATAGTTGCCGTGGGTGGAGTAGTGCGCCAGGATGCCGCCGCTCAGAGAGGTCAGCTTGAGGTAGCCGGCCGCTCCCACCGCCAGCGCCGCCATCCCGATCCAGTAAAGCCGCCGAACGGGATACCGGACTTGCCGGGGCGCGCTCCACCGGGCCGGCGCAGCCTCGTGCCAGCCCGTGTAGACGGCCAGCGCCACGAGCGTGCACATGAGGAGCACCCTGAGAACCCCGTCGCGAGGCGCCGCTTCTTCGTGCTGCGCCACAGCGACCGCCTGGGGAAAGAGGAACCCCAACAAACCGCAACCGGCCGCAAAGGGGAACTCGAGAATGCCGGTGCGCCGGCGCACTGCCGGCGCCAGCAGCGCCAGGCACGCGGCGCCGAACAAGGCGACGAAAACGGCGACCAGGGTATCCATCAGGCTCGCAAGCCGGAGCAGGGCGCGCCGGGCGGGATGCCCGCCAACACTACGTCAGGCACTTTCGTCCGCATACGCTCGAGTGCAGATCGGCCCGGGCGCCGCGCCGGCGACCAGACGATGAGCGCTCGCTGTCGCCGCCAGGAAATCCAGCAGGAATCCCAGCCCGCCCGCCAGTGGAATGGCGGCCAGTCCCAAATGGGGCAGGAGCAACCAGCCGCCCGCGAGGTGGGCGGCGGCGACGAGCACGCGCAGCCGAGCTCTCAGCGGCGCCAGGCCCAGACCGTTCAGCAGGGCGCCCATGGTTGCTGAGCAGGTCGAGGCCAGGAAGTAAAACGCCAGCGCCAGCAGCAAGCTCGTGGGGGGAAGCGCCGCCGCACCCGCCCACCACAGAATGAGAGGGCGTCCGATCAGAACGAAGCAGGCGCCGGCCAGGCCCATGGCGGAGGAGGCCAGTGCCAGGTTTCCTCTCGCCGCGGAGCGGAGCCAAGCCCAATCCTCGCGGGCGAATGCGTCGGAGTAAGCGGGCCAATATGCGGTGGAAACCGCGTAGCAGATCCTCGACACGATGGAGAACAGGGCCAGGGCGACCGAGTAGCGCGCCACGGCGGCCAGACCGAGCGCGTGGGCGATGAACAGGTTGGCCGTGTTCATGATCGCCAGATCGCTCAGTTGGATCAGAAAGAGGGGCGCGCCCTGCGCCATGATCGTCCGGATGCTCCTGACGTTGCACAACGCCAGGGACGGCCGCGCGATGGCGCGATGCCGGCCGCCCAATAACCCCAGCGCCACCAAGATTGTGCCCGTCACCGGAGGGAGCGCGCTGGCCAAGGCGAACCCGGCCAGTGTGGCCCCCCGGCGCATCGAGTAGAGGCAAACGGCCGTCGCCAGCCCGGCCGCCGCCGAGGCGATGGAGGCCCGGTATCCCTCCTGCAGCGCGGCGCACAACGGCCCCACCCAGTTCAGCGCGAAGGAGACCGCAAACGCCAGTCCCGCGATCAGAATGACGGCGGCGGCCTGGGGCTGTAGGGCGGGTTTCTGGGCCAATCCCAGCGCCGTCAGAGCTGCGGGATGATGCCCGGCCCAAGCCGCAGCGCACGCTACGGGCAGCGCGAGCAACCCGAAGAGAAAGACCGCCGCCGAGACGTGGCTCCGGGCGGCGCTCCAATCCTCCGCGGCGCGGGCCCTCGCCACGCAGTGCACCACCCCGGAGCCGATACCCATGTCAGCCAGACCTGCCCAAGCGATCAGCGAGCTGGCGGTGAGCCATAAACCATAACCGTCGGGACCCGCGATCCGCAGCGAGAGCGGGATCGTCACCAGCCGAAAGCCGAACACCGCCGCCGTCGCAGCGACCGCGGCCATCGCGCTGCGGCGGGCCTGGGCGCTGCGCCAGGCGGCTCGATCGCTCACCTGGCCCTCCCGGAAGCGCCGGGGAGTTTGATGCAGACGGTGGCTTCCTGGGGGGAGAAGGTTCCGGGCGCCCAGCCCACGAAACGAATCAGCGTAAGGCCTGGAGTGGAAAGCAACAGCTCATCCGCGCGGAACAGATCGCCGCGGGTAGTGCGGTCCTTGTCGGTGTTGTCGACCAACAGCAGGCCGCCGGTTTTCAGGTGTCCCAGGGCGGCCCGGCAGCACTCGTGGCGCTGGGAGCCGTCCACCGAAACGAGGTCGAAGTACCCGGCCGGGAAGTCGTGAATCTTGGAGACGTAGGCAGCGCCCTGCAGCAGATATACCGTGGCGCGGCGGGCTCGCTCCTGCACCCTGCGGCTCCAGGCCGCATCCTCCTCCACGGCGTGGACTTCGGCGCAGTTCCGGTCATACCACAGCGTCGACATCCCGGCGCCCCATTCAAAAACCCGCGCCGAAGGGCCGAGCCTGGCGCTCAGGTAGCGGAATGCGTTGGCCGCGATCCAGGGTTGAGCGCGCAGATGCCCGAAAACAACCCGCAGCGCCGCGGTCAGGAACGCGGATGCGGCGTCGGCGGCGTCTTGCACGCCTCGGACGGCGAACTGTCCCTTCTCGGTGTGGAACCGCGACCGCCGCAGCGCGCTGCCGGGGCCCCTTGCGAACACCGCGGAAATGCCATTCACGCGGTTGGCCAAACAGTTTCTCATGGCGTAGCTTCGATTTACGGCGTTGAGAGGGCTTCGGGCACGGGCTGACGCTGCTACGTTCGAGGCGGGCGGAAGGGGCCACCGGGCCAAGGCCGCCCGGGAGGCACAGAATGTCCAGCTACCTGACGAAACTCTACGAACTCGGCGCCCTTCCGGTCATCCGGCCGGGCGCAACCCAGAAGGTCACTTTCGGGCCGGCCTCGGCCGCCAGCGCCCCGGTGGGCGGCGGCATAGCGCGGCTGCTCGCGACTGCCGACTGCCACATCGCATTGGGGACCAATCCGACCGCGGATGCTACCTGCCTGTTCCTGCCGGGGAACGTGCCGGAGTACTTTGCCTGCGCGACCACCGACCAGGTGGGCGTCATCCAGGACTCGTCGGCCGGCAGCCTGTACATCACGCCCGCCATCTAGGGACAGCCATGGGGGGCGATATGCCAGCAACTCTTTGTGGCGCTGAAGGCCGCGCCACAGGGTCGCAATACTACACTTGGGGGGCCGCATGATCGCAGGAATTGGAACGCTGACCGGCCGGCGTGCGCCGGGACCGAAATGGTATGTCGACTCCGTCGCGGGGAACGACGCCAACAGCGGCAGATTCGCCGGGGCGGCGTTGCGCACCGTCGGCGCCGTGCTGCCTCGGATCGCGGCCGGCGATTCGGTCGGCCTGGCGCGGGGCTCCCACTGGCGGGAACAGTTCACGGTCCCGGCCGATCGCGTGCAGGTGCTGGCCTACGGCGCGGGCAACCCGCCTCTGCTCGACTGCTCCGATGCGATTCCCAGCCAGGCATGGGGCAAGACGCCGGGCCAGACCGCCGTCTACCAATGCAGCGTCACGCACGATGTGGCTCTTGGAAAGACCTTCATCGGCTGTTGGGAGAACGCCGCCCTCCTGCAATGGAAGACGAGCGTGGCGGACGTGGACTCGGCGCCCGGGTCCTACACGCTCTCGGATACCAGCGCTTCCCCGGCCTCGCCGGTCACGCTCTATGTGCACGCGCTGGATCACTCGAACCCGGCGGCAAACGGGGGGACCTACGAGTATTCCAGCCGCGGTTCCGGGCTGAGCGCCAGCGGTCGAACGGGCTGCCAGATCCGCGGCATTCAGACCTGCCGCAACCTGCACAACGACGGCAGCCTGGTGCTGGGTCCCTTCAACACTGCCAGCGACTGCGTGGCGTCGGACGGGCAGTACCACAACGTGTTCGTGAGCCAGGGATGCCGCCTGACGAACGTGGTTGCGAGCGGCGCCTACCACCCCGTGGCTATGGGCTTGTTTATCTGGGACCCGGTGGCCAACGGCGAAGACCTGTATTTCGAGAGTTGCCAGGCGCTGCTCGCCAGCTACAGGCCGGGGATGGGCGGGGGCTTCGGAGGGCACGGAACCGGAGCGCTGGGGACGGTCACATTCAAGAACTGCACGGCGCAGAACTGCGACATCGGCTTCGGGGCAGGCCTCGCCACGACCGTGGTGGTCGATGGCTGCGCCACGCTGGGCGCCTGCTCCTACAACGTCCTCGCGGACAGCGCCGCCACGACCAGCTTGACGGTCACCAACTGCACCTTTGCGAACACGGCCAACCGCGCCATCAGTTCGATAGCGAACCACTGCGCGCTGACCATCGCAAATGTCGTCGCGGCGTCCGCCAATGGGGCTTGCGGGGTGTTCGTCAACGGGGCGAGCAACGTCACCCTGAGCATCGCCGACTCGACCTGGACCGGCTTTCAGTTGCTCTCGGCGGACGCCGCGCCGGGACTCGACTTCACCTTCCTCCGAAACAGCGTCCCGTCGGGGGCCGGCTATCTGTTCTGGATCAACCCCGTGCCGACGGCCATCGACACGGACTACAACCAGGTCTACAGCGGCGCACATGTGCAGTGGGGGCCGAACAACATCGCCTGGCCGCAGTACCTCGCGGTTTCGGGCCAGGAGGCGCACCAACTCAACTGGTATGTCGATTCCATCAACGGCAGCGACTCGAACACCGGAACCAGCGCCTCCCAGCCCTTCGCCACCATTGCCAAGGCTCAATCGGTGCTGCAGGCCGGACAAAACCTCGGGCTGGCCTGCGGCTCCCGCTGGCGCGAACAACTGACCGTCTCCGTCAACGGGGTGGGCGTAGTCGCGTACGGCAGCGGCGCTCAGCCCCTGCTCGATTGCTCCGACCCGGTCCCGGCCGGCGCATGGTCGAAGACAGGCGGGCGTGCCAGCGTCTACCAGGTCGCCGTTCCGATCGACGCACCGCCCGCCAAGACCTTCGTAGGCTGCTGGGAGAACGACATTCGTCTGACCTACCAGACGACGGTGGCGGCGGTGGACGCGAATCCCGGCTCGTACACGCTGTCGGATACGAGCAACTCGCCGGCCTCCCCCATCACGATCTACGTGAGCGCTTCGGACGGCTCGAACCCGGCGTCCAACGGAAAGGAATACGAGTACGCACGCCGCAACTATGGTCTGACGGCGAAGAGCGCGAGCGGTTGCGGCCTCGGCGGCATCCATACGCGGCGCAACCTGCACACGGACGGGAGCCTGGTGCTGGGCGCTTCCTGCCTGGCGGCGAACTGCCTGGCCGCCGATGGCCAGTACCATAGCGTCTGGGTGAGCCGGGACTGCAAAGCGATCGGCGTAGTGGCAAGCGGCGCGTATCACCCCACCTCGATCACCTTGTTCTACTGGTACGACGCGTTCTCCGGCGAGACCCTCTACTTCGAGAGCTGCCAGGCACTGCTGGGCGCCTACGTTACAGGCGTGGGGTCCGGCTTCGGCGGGTTCGGGAGCGGTACGCTGGGCACGATCACATACAACAACTGCGTGGTGCAGAATTGCGACGAGGCTTTCGAAGGAACGCTGGCACAGAATCTCGTCGTCGCGGGCGGCCATATCGCGGGGCCGTGCCGCTACGGAGTGTCCGTCAACAGCGCGGCCAATGTGAGCATTTCGGGCCTCCGCGCGGATTCGATCACCAATCGCCTGCTCCAGACGATCCCGAACGGAGGGACCGTTTCGGCCAGCGGCCTCGACGTCAGCTCCCCGAACGGCGCCTGTGGGGTGTATCTCAACGGGATGAGCAATGTCACCGTCAGCATCGCCGATTCGGTTTTGACCGGGTTCCAGTTGCTGTCGGCGGACAGCGCGCCGGGATTCCGCTTTACGTTCCTCGGAAACAACGTGCCGTCCGGCGCCAGTTACCTCTTCTGGATCAACCCGGCGGCGACCGCCATGAACAGCGACGATAACGCCGTGTACGCAGGGGCGCATGTGCAGTGGGGCGCGACGAACTACTCCTGGGCGGCTTACAAGACCGCTACCGGCCAGGACGCACATTCGACGCCGTAGCATACTCAGAACCCGGAGGCGACGTCCTGGCGCGGATGAATCCGAATCACGTCGCTACGCACCGAGAAATCCCAGCCCGGCCGGCGCGAGAGGACCAGGCCGGCAAGTTCGGGAACGCAGGGAAAGCCCCCCGTGCCGCCGAACAACCTCGCATCGTCGACGAGGATCACGTGGTCCTGGACGGCGTGCCGAAGAATCGCCTTCATCTCCTCGACGACCGGCGTGGCGGTGTCTCCCTTGGCGGAAACGCCGGCGCAGTAGTGGCTGTCGAGCCAGAACAGACAACGGCAGGAGAGGGTGGCGAGAAGATCCGGGAGCAGGGAGCCGCTGTCGCCGTGCAGAATGCGGATGTGCGGAAAGGCCCGAAACCGCCGCTGAGCCCGGCTGGCGAGCCGCTCGCTCAGTTCGATCGAGAAGATCCGGTCGAAGCGGTCCCGCATGGCCCAGACCATATCGCCGGCGTAGGTTCCGGTTTCGATCAGCGCGCGGGCGCCAAAGGCCAGCGCGTAGGCCGTCACGATGCGCTCTTTGACGACATGCGGAGGAGGAGCGGGGCTGCCGCTGTCCATCCACTCCTGGAGCGGCAGGGCGGGCTCCAGCCGAGGCGGGCGAACGCGCTCGAAGCGCAGACGCAGGCCGTGCAGCAGCCTCCATTCGGGCGAATTCTGGCCCAGCAGGGCGCGTAACTGGCTTTTCAAGATTAGCTCCAATCGTTGAGGACGGCGCCGAGGACCAGGGCGCCGTCGTCGGCGAAGCGCTGGCAGGCGAGCGCGGCCGCCGCGCGCGTGGTCCGGTTGGCGCGGACCACCAGCACCACGGAGTCGGCCAGGCGCGAGACCACTCGCGCGTCCGGCATGGCCAGAACCGGGGGCGTGTCGATCACCACAGTATCGAACTGGAGCCGCACCGACCTCAGAAGCTCGCCCAGACGGGGGGAGTGGAGCAGCCGCGGCGCCCGATCCGCCGAGGCGCCGCCAGGCAGAACGCTGAGCCCGGGGATGTGGGTAGTCTCCACCGCACCGCTCGATGCCCAGGCCGTCGTCCGACCGGTCAGGACGCCGGTCAGGCCGACCCGGTTCTCAAGGCAGAAGATCTCGTGCAGGGACGGCTTGCGGAGATCGGCGTCGATCAGCAGCACACGCTGGTTGATCTCGCTGAGGGCGATGGCGAGGTTCACCGCCACCGTGGTCTTCCCTTCCCCCGCATTAGGGCTCGATACGACCACCGCGCGGGGCCGGCTGCCGTTCTCTGCGGCCAGAATCAAAGAGGCCACGATAGCCCGAAACGACTCGGCGATGGGCGAAAGACCGCTTTCCCAGGTGACCAGGGCGAATTCTCCAGCCGGGCGCCGGCACTCCGGGCGGAGCTGCAGGCGGCGCCGAATCCCGACGGCTCCGGATGGGACCACGCCCAGTTCGGCCACTTCGAGGCAGGCCTGAGCGTCGCCGGGCTGGCGCAACGTATGGTCCCCGCGCTCCCGAATCACGACGAACGCGGCGCCGGCCAAGAAACCCGTCAACATCCCCAGGAATGAGTTCGTGCTCACGTCCGGCTTGTACGGCGCCGGGGGCGCTTTGGCGGGATCCACGACTCGGATGTTGCTCGCTCGCAGAGCGGACGCGACCCCGGCCTCCTTCACCCGCTGCAGCATGGACTCGTGAAGCTGGCGGTTGGTGTCGACTTCGCGCTTGAGGATGTTGTAGTGGGTGACCTTGTCGGCCTGCTCGCCGACCAGGCGTGCCTGTGCCGCGTACTCCGCTTCGAGGAGCTGCTCGCGCCGCTGGCCGGCTTCGAACTCGTTCCGGATGCGGCGGACGATGTTGGCGCGTTCTTTTTCGAGCCCCGCCTCCAGCTCGGATATCTGGGCTTGCACGCGTCTCACCTTGGGGTGCTGAGCGGTGAATGCGGTGGTGAGTTCGGCCATCTGCCGCCGCAACTCGGCCAGTTTGGACTGGTAGTCCCGGAGCGAGCCGTCGTCGATCACCTCCGGCAGCGATTCGGGCGCGGCGCGCAAGGCCGTCTCATACTTGGACTGCCTGGCGACCCGGTCCGCCTGCGCCCTTGAGAGTTCCTCCTGTAGTTGCCGCAGCCGCTGCTCGGCGACGCTGTCTTTCTCCGAGGTGAAGACCAGCCCGGCGCTGCGGGCGTAAGCCTGAAGAGCCTCGTCGGACTTCTCCAGCCTGATCTTGACGTCCTCCATCTGGCGGGCCAGCCATTCGCCGGTGCTCTCCGTCGTCTTCCAGCGCGAATCCAGGTTTCTCTCGATGTACTCGGCGATCAGGGTGGTGACGAATTCGGCGGCCAGGCGGGGATCGGTCGAGTCGCAGGAGACCACGATCAGCCGGGTATTGGGCTGGCTGCGAACCCTCAGGTTGCGGGCCGCCATGTCGAGCGCCGCATCCGTGCTCCCGCCCGACTCGGGCGGGCCCAGACCGAGGATCCTGCGCCAGGCCGAAAGGCGATCCTGCTTGACAGCCAGGGGCCTGTGGGACAGGTCCAGCTTGGCCGCGACTCGCTCGATCAGAGAGCCGCTTTCGAGAATCCGGATCTCGGTCTGGATGTCGTAGTCGGGGGAAGACGCGTTCCCCGCGTCGGGCACCAGGTTGACCTCACGCATGTTCAGAAAATTCTCGTTCAGGCTGTGCCACTCCAGGACCGCGCGGGCCTGGTACACCGGGGTCTGCGGGAGTGTGTACAGGCACGCGCCCAGCAGTCCGGCAAGGGCCGCCAGGGCGACGGTACCCTTGCGCTGGCGCAAGGTGCGCCAGTATTCCGCCGGACCGAAACCCTGCGTGACGGCCGCCTCGGCGGAGCCGTAGTAACCGGGATGGCCGTCACGGCGGCCGAAGGGACCTTCGCGGTCCGGCGCCCGCACAGCGAGGTCCCGCGGCGGAGGAGGGTGCGCCGCGGACTGGCCATCTTCGCCATTCATGGACGCCAGGCAGGGAGGGACTCCTCCGGCACCGTCCCGCCGCTCCGGCCGTTGACATCGAAGATCCCCGCCAGGCGTTCCACGGCGAGATCCAACACGTCTACGCGGCTATTCAGGGCGTCGAGACGCGTTGTCACGGTCACCTGGGCCTCCAGGCCGCCGCCAACAATGAGCTTCTCGATGGCGACGCGGGCGAAGTCCGACAGGCTGCGCACGCCTTGGGATTCGCATACCCCGCGCAGCGCTCCATATTCGTCATCGGACAGTCGAATGCTGATGGTTCGGGTCTTCCTTCTGATCACGGACATGCACGGAACTCCCGGAAAGAATGGGGCGGATGAAGTCGCGGTCGATCTCAACCGCGACCGAGCGCTGCAGTAACGTTACCGACAGGACGACGCGCAGCTCTTTTTTGACGGCAGTGAGAATCCCCTCGACACCCTCCAGCGCCCCACGGTCGATCCGCACACGTTCGCCGGCCTTGAGATACGGCCAGGGGACGGCAGGCAGCCCGGACCTCACCAACGACCGTACGGCGGCCAGTTCCAAAGGCTCCACGGGTTGAGGAGACTTCCCCGCGCCGATGATCGAGACCACCCCCGGGGTGGTTAGCACCGGCAGACGCCGGGCAAGTTGAAGACGGCAGAAGACGTAGCCGGGGAACAGCGGCAGGTCCACGTCCTTCTGGCGATCCGACCAGCGATTCCGGCTGCGATAGAAGGGAAGGAACTCCTCGTATCCTTTCGAGCGCAGGGATGCCGCCACCACCTTCTCGCAACGCGACCGGACGTGGAGAGCGAACCAGGGGGCGTCTTCTCCGGCCGGGATCTCCAAGCCCGATTCCGTGTTAATCGAAGCCAACTGGATCACGCAAGTACTCCGTGTGGGCGTGCCTGCCCGGCCGCCTCTTGCTGGCGGCCCTGGAGACTCATCGATCTCGCGGGCTACCGCCCCTCCACTCCCATACCTTGATCTGGACGCGGGGAGCGAGGCGCATTCGTCTCATTCCCTGAATACAATTGTCAGTGCGGGGGTCCAAGGTTCTCAGGGATTCGTAGGCTGATAGAATGGGCGTCTATGGGATTCATCTCTCGTGCTGCACTCACGTTGTGTTGGGCCGGAATGGCGGCGTTCTCCCAAGCGCCAGAGAAGAAAGCGGCCCCGGCATCCGCTTTCGACAAGGCCACCATGGAATCCTACGTGCGCCATCTCTTCGTGTGGGGAGACGCCATCCACGTCGAGGTCCTGGATGCGAAGAAGTCGCCCGACCTGCCGGGCTTCTACACCATAGACGTGCGGGCCTCGGCCGGCGAGGCGAGCCAGGTGGAGAGCTTTCTGGTCACGCACGACGGCCTCAAGATCATGAGAGCGGTAATCTTCGACATCAATCAGAACCCTTTCAAGCCGGACCTGGACAAGCTGAAAACGCAGTTCCAGCCCAGCCTGGGGACCGAAGGCGCTCCGGTCGTCCTTGTCCTCTTCAGCGATTTTGAGTGTCCCGTCTGCAAGCAGGAGGCGACCATGCTTCGCCAGAATCTCGTGAGCGCATTCCCTAAGGAGGCGCGCCTGTACTTCAAGGATTTCCCGCTGGTGTCGATCCATCCGTGGGCCAAGGCGGCGGCGATGGCAGGCCGCTGCATTTTCCGCCAGAACCCGGCCGGCTTCTGGGATTACCACGATTGGATCTACGAGCACCAGGCGGACATTACCCCCGAGACCTTCAAGGCCAAGCTGCTCGAGTTCTCGAAGAGCAAAGAGAAGGAGATCGACACGATGCAGCTCACCACTTGCCTCGACACGCGGGCGACCGAAGCGGAGGTGGACCGCAGCATGGCCGAAGGCAAGGACCTGCGGGTAAGCGCGACGCCCACGATGTTCATCAACGGGCGGCGCATCGAGGGCCAGATCCCGTGGCCCAACTTGAAGGAAATCATCGACTACGAGATCGGGTACCAGAAGACGGCGAAAAACGCCGGTGAAGATTGCGGCTGCGAGGTCAAGCTGCCCTCGCCGCTTGGCAAGCAGACGCCAGGCCGGTAGCGACCGGCGCCTGCGCCCGCAGCGACTGTAGTTCAGCCGCCCTGGCGCCGGTACCACTCCAGAGTGAGCCGCAGGCCTTCCTCGAGGCTGAAGCGGGGGCTGTGGCCCAGGTCGTGGACGGCGGCGGTGGTATCCGCCTGCGAGTCGCGCACATCTCCGGCGCGGGGCGGGCCGTAGTTCGCCGGGATCGAGACGCCCTCGATTCTCTGTAGCGTCTCCCAGACCCGATTCAGCGTGTAGCGGTTCCCGTTGCCGCCGTTGTAGACCCGGCCGGAGACGCCGTTCGCGCGGGCGGCGCGCAGGGTGAGATCGGCCACGTCCTCGACGTAGGTGAAGTCGCGCGAATGCTCGCCATCGCCGAAGATCGCCGGCGCACGGCGCTCGATGAGCGCTTTCATGAACAGGGAAATCACGCCCGAATAGGGGCTCGAAGGGTCCTGCCGCGGGCCGTACACATTGAAATACCGGACGGCCACCGTCTCCAGGCCGAAGCAACCGGCGAAGACCGCGGCGTAATACTCTCCGACCAGCTTCTGGAGCGCGTAGGGGGACTTCGGGCGGGGGGTCATGGTCTCGACCTTGGGCAGCACCTCGGTGTCCCCGTAGGCCGAAGACGAGGCGGCGTAGAAGACGCGCTTGACGCCACCGGCCGCCGAGGCCCGGAAGACCTGAAAAGTCCCGTCGATGTTGGTTTCGTGAGAAGGCACGGGGTCCTGGATCGAGCGCGGCACGGAGGGAATCGCGGCCAGGTGGAACACGATTTCGGCGCCGCGGACAACGGGTTCGATGGCGTCATAGCAGCGGATGTCGACGGGGTGGAGGTCCACCCGGCCGCGCACTTCCTCGAGGTTGCGCTCGTGGCCGGTGGACAGGTTGTCGATCACCGCGACGCGCGATGCGCCCTGATCGAGCAGTTTCCTTACCAGGGCCGAGCCGATGAAACCTGCCCCTCCGGTCACAACGTACTGGTTGGACATTGGTAGATTATGGCGCGGTTCCGGCTATTGCTGCCGGCCCGTTTCCATCGAATCCCCTTTCAAACCGTGCGTGCCGTTTTCCGGCACACGGCTTAACGATGATCTTCTGGGTGTGGCTTGCGACGGGTACTTCACGATGCCCATCAACCGGTACAGGCCCATCCCGCGTAGCTGATCGCCAGTGTAGAAACGACGCTTCGTCGGCCGTTGCCCGCCGTGCCGATAGTGCCAGCGCCGCAGACTCTGGAACACGAAGGTATCCGTCTCGTTGAACTCCCGGTCGGCGTTCCCCGTCCGGAAATAGTTCCCCCAGCCGCGAAGCACGGGATTCAGTTCCGCGATGATCTGCTTCACGTCCTTCCCGCTTTGCCGCCTGCAGGTCAACTCTCGCACACGGTCCCGGAGCTTCTTCACTGCCTTTGGGCTCGGCCAGCGCTGCATAAAATACCAGCGCGGGTGTCGCTGGATGCTCCGCTTCTTGCGAATCGAGCATCCCAAAAACACGAAGCCTTCCTTGCCGCGTCTCAAGTCCACCAGCCGCGTCTTCGCTGGATGCAGCGTCAACCCGAGCCGGTCCATCACCAGCCCGATCCGCCGGAGCGCTTCCCTGGCCCGCGACTCCGTGCCACACATGGCCACGAAATCGTCGGCATACCGGACCAGTATCCCAAGCTGGCTACACCGCGCCGCCCAGATCCGATCCAGTTTGTTCAGGTAGATGTTGGCCAGCAACGGCGAGATCACTCCGCCCTGCGGGGTTCCCGCCAGCGTTTCTCTCACCGTCCCGTCCTCCATCACTCCGGCTTCCAACCATTGGCGGATCAACTTCAATACCCTTCGATCCGAGATCCGCTCCTTCACCAACTCCATCAGGGTTTCCCTCTGGATGTTGTCGAAGTAGCCTTGAATGTCCGCATCGACGACAAAGTTGAAACCCTGGTTACCCGCTTCACGGATCGCCTCCAGAGCCTGGGTCGCGCTTTTCTTCGGACGGAATCCATAACTGCACGGCTGGAAATCCGCTTCGAAGATCGGCTCGATGATCAACTTCGCCGCCATCTGCACCACTCGATCCCGGACCGTGGGAATCCCCAACGGCCGCTGCCTCCCATCCGCTTTCGGAATGTACCGCCGCTTCACCGGGGAAGGGCGATATCGACCTGCCCGCAGCGCCGCTTCGATCTCCGCCAGAAACGCCTCCATGCCTCGTTGTTCGATGGCCTGGATGGTCTCCGCATCGATCCCCGCCGCGCCGTGCTTGCTGCGCACCCGCCTCCACGCTTCCCACAGAACGTCACTCCTGTAGATCCGGTCGTACAGCGCGTGGAACCGGCGTGTCTTACTCCGCTTGGCACACACATATAGCTTGCGTTGGAGTTCTCGTACTTTTTCATTGGGGGTGTTGGCCGTCTCCGGCATGCCCTCGCACTTACCTCCTGGCAAGCATGATCAAAGCAAGGCCCCTTCCCTCCAGCGCGTTGTCTTGCACGCCTTCATCGGTACTACGGACCTCTCGGACTCCCTCCCGGCTCCGTACGACTTCAGCCATCCGGCCTTATACGCCCGGTCTTTGCCCGACGAGGCTGCCGGGGAGGGTCTCTCCTGTTCCGCGTCGTTCTGTCCCAACGTGCCACCGCCTTCTACCCCGGGGAGGTCCAGCACCCGTTCCGGTCCCAGGATGCTGTCTGTTGCCTTCGCCGTGAAATGAGCGTCTCGGCCCTCCCAAACACCTTTCGGCTGACACTTTGACGAGGCTGGATCGCGTTCAATGTTTGTTGCGGCCCGCTGGTTTGCTTCCCTCTTTTTCAAGGGCTTTCGACACTCCGCTCGGCTCGGTTGGATTTCTCCTCCCGGCTGAAGTCTGCTACCGGGCGCTCCGGCGCTTACCCGAACGGGACTTGCACCCGCTAGAACCACGCGTCTTTCAGGACGCACCATGACCCTACAGTGTACTCACTCGGCGGCCACGTGAACAATCTTCACGGCGGTTGGCTGGGGCGCCGTGACGGTCTGGCGGAGGGTGGCCAGCGGGGCGCGCTGGATCATGGCGGAGAGCACGCCGCCGTCGAGCCGGGCCAGGTCCGCGACGGCGAGGGTGAACGCCTCCGGGCTTGCATTGACACTCCCAAAGACGGTCTTGTTGTGGCGCATCAGTTCCGTGAACGGCACCTCGCCCGAGGCGTTCGGGCTGCCCAGAATGCAGTACACGCCCAGCGGCGCGAGCGCGCCGAAACCCGCGAAGGCCGCGGCCGGGGACCCGGTGGCTTCGATGACGATGTCGGCGCGAACGCCGTCCAGCCGCGACAGGTACCGCACTCCGGCACGCTCGACGAGGCGCGCCCGAGGATGATCCGGCGGCTCGATCGAGTAGACCGACGTGGCCAAGCCTCTCAGGTTCAGGATCAGCGCGGCCAGAATTCCCACCGGTCCAGCGCCCAGGACCAGGGTGGTGCATGCGCCGGGCTGGTGAATACTCAGCGCGGTTTCCACCGCCTTCTCCACCACGCTCAAGGGCTCGATGAGCACGGCGCAACCAGCCAGTCCGGCGGGCACGCGGACGAGGTCCGCTTCGGCATCGACGGCATACTCGCGCAGGTAGCCGTGACGGCCGAAGATGCCGGTTTCGGTGTAGCGGCCGCTCACGCATAGATCGCGCCGGCCGCGCGCGCAAGAGGCGCAGGGCGGATGGCAAGGGCGCCGCACGAACGGGACCACCCAATCGCCCCGCGCGAGGCCGGCGACGGCGGATGCGGTCTCGACAACCTGCCCCAGGGCTTCGTGGCCGAGGATGAGGAAGTCCTCGCCGGGCGGCGGGTAGCCGTGGCGGAAGGCGGCCAGCTCGCGGTCGCTCCCGCAGATTCCGCTTTCCTGGACGCGGAAGAGGACTTCGCCGGGGCCGGCGAGCCGCGGCTCCGGGGCGTCGCGCACGACGACTTCACGGTGTTCGTAATCCAGTCCCGCCACGCGCATGGGCTAAACAGGTCCTCCCTGTGGCGCACGCTTCAGCGTGCGCCGTGGTCTTCAGTCCACGGTCCGGACGGCCGGCTGAAGCTCGCCGCAGCACGCGGATGCGTGCGCCACGGCGCCTGCCTCATGCCGGCTTACGGGCCAGGGCGATCAACGAAAGCCCCCGCCAGGGCATGATGGAATCCACGCGCCGCCAGAACCACACCGACTTGTCGAACAGCTTCAGCGTGACCTTGTTGATCCGGTCGCGGCGCAGCAGGCCGCCGTAGAGCAGCCAGGCCAGCGCTCCGAACCGGTTCAACTGGTAGAGGTCCTCCACCCGGAATCCGGCTTTCTCGATCATCGCCGCCAGGTCGGCTGCGCGGAAACGCCGCAGGTGGCCGAGCTTGCGGTCGATGGGGCAGTAGAGCATCGGGCTCTGCGGAACCAGCACCAGCAGCGACCCTCCGGGCTTGAGCGTGCCGTAGAGCGCGGTCACGGTGGCAGCGGGATCCTCCAGGCACTCGAGCACGTTGACGCACAGCACCGTGTCGAAGCTCTCGCGCAGTTCGTCAAACTGCGCTGGCACGGCCGGGTCGAGCGGCCGCACGCACACGTTCGGGGTGCGCAGAAAGCGGTTCCGGAGCGCGTGCAGGTAGAGAGGATCCCGCTCGCCCGCGACATACCGGAGGCGCTTGGCCATGAGCCGGCCGGTGAGGCTCCCCAGGCCGGCGCCGACTTCGAGCACCGTGTCCCCCAGGTGCGGGCGCAGGATGCGCGTCAGCCAGCTCAGGTACTGCGGCGTGCCGGTCAGACTGTGCAGCATGCCGCGGCCGTAGGGCTCGACGTACAGATCGTCGATGGCCCAGAAGTGCAGCACGGTGCCGAGCGCCTTGATCCCGTCCTTCCAGCCGATCTTCTTGCCTTCCTCGTAGCTGCGGCCGTGATAGCTGATGGGCACTTCGTAGATGCGCAGCTTCCGCTTGGCGCACTTCATGCTGATTTCGGGCTCGAAACCGAAGCGATCGGAGCGGATGGGGATGCTCTTGAGCAGGTCGGTGCGGAAGACCTTGTAGCAGGTCTCCATGTCGGTCAGGTTCAAGTTGCAGAACATGTTGCAGATGACGGTGAGCCCCTTGTTGATCATGGAGTGCCAGAAGGGGAGCACGCGGATCTGCTCGCCGGCCAGGTAGCGCGAGCCGAAGACGGCGTCGGCGTGGCCGTCGAGCAGGGGGCGCAGCAGGCGCGGGTATTCGGAGGGGTTGTACTCGAGGTCGGCGTCCTGGACGAGGCAGAAGTCGCCGCAGGCCTGCTGGATGGCGGTCCGGACGGCGGCGCCCTTCCCCTGGTTGACCTGGTGGCGGAAGAGGCGGATGCAGGGAACCGTTTCGGCCAGGCGGGTCAGTATGTCCCAGGTGCCGTCGGTCGAGCGGTCGTCCACGATGACCAGCTCACGCTCCATTTGTTCGGGGAGGGGCGCGCTGACCACTTGAGCGATGGAGCGCTCGACCACCGTGCGCTCGTTGTAGACGGGCATGAGCACGGAAAGCTTCATGGGGTACAACTTAGTATAGTCGGGGCGGCGGCGGCGTGGCCCTCACTGGGTTCGAGAACTTCGCCCATGCCGGCGCGCGGCGTCAAAGCAGGGATTGGAGGTTTGTAGGTGCTTCAGCTCGCCCGGTGAGAGTCCGCTCGACTCCCGCATCCGCTTCTGCAGAGGAGCGACGGCATCCGACTGGATCCGCCTGCATTCTGTTCGCTCCCACAGCTCGCCCGTCCTGCGGCCCACTCCGTAAGATCCTATCGTCACCAGTCGCTGCGGGGTGTCAACATAGACGTCGTAAAGATAGAAACCCGATGCCGCTCCCGTTTCAGCTCCCTGCTCAAGCTCAATGTCGAGCTTCACGCCTTTCGTGTCATAGCCTCTGCTACGCAGATAGGTCCTCAGCAAGCCCTCAGCCTGTTTTTCTGGCATGCCTGGGTTCGCCTGGCCGTGCAGGCTGGCAACGAATGCCGGCGCCACGATGAGGATCATGGACGTGATCGTGCCCGCACGCTTTGTAGGCAGCTTCACGACCTGCACGGGGAGACCCTCTTGATGACTCCTGCCTTCCGCCGGGCTTGAGGCGGCAATTGGGCAGAGACACCGGGCGCCGCGCCGTTCGATTGGGCGCCGATTTGCACGATGCAGGCTCTGGTCACGCATCCCTCCCCCGAGTATAGTCGCGACAGTGTCAACGAGCCCCAACTTGGGAAACCGAAGATGACCGCCGCCATCGAGTCGTGGTAACAATAGTCAGTTGCCGCTGACAGCTCTATGAACAACACTCTTCTGGAATCCGATCTGGCGGGCGTCGAGCGCCACGGGCGGGGCAAGGTGCGCGACGTGTATGCGGTGGACGGCCGGCTCCTCATCGTGGCCACCGACCGCATCTCCGCGTTCGACTACATCCTCGCCACCGGCATACCGGACAAGGGCCGGGTGCTGACCCAACTCTCGGTTTTCTGGTTCGACTTTCTCAAGGACCTCACGCCCACCCACTTCCTGACCGCCGATGTGGACGAGTATCCCGCCCCGCTGCCCCGATTCCGCGACCAGCTCGAAGGCCGCTCCATGCTGGTGAAGCGGGCGCGCATGGTGGACGTCGAGTGCGTCGCGCGCGGATACCTGGCGGGCTCGGGCTGGAAGGAGTACCGGCAGAGCGGGACGGTGTGCGGCATACCGCTTCCGGCTGGGCTGAAGGAGAGCGACAAGCTGCCGGAGCCGATCTTCACGCCCTCGACCAAGGCGCAGGCCGGGCACGACGAGAACGTGTCGTTCGAGACCGTGGTGAACATGGTGGGCAGCGAGCTGGCCGGCACGCTGCGCGAGCGGACGCTGGCGATCTACCGCAAGGCCGCCGGCTACGCGGCGGGCCGCGGCGTCATCATCGCCGACACCAAGTTCGAGTTCGGCTTCGTGGATGGCGAGCTGGTGCTGGCGGATGAAGTGCTGACGCCGGATTCCTCGCGCTTCTGGCCCAGCGAGACCTACCGTCCCGGCGGGGCCCAGCCATCCTACGACAAGCAGTACGTGCGCGACTACCTGGAATCGATCCATTGGAACAAGCAGCCGCCGGCGCCGGGCCTGCCGCCCGAAGTCGCGGCCAGAACCAGCGAGAAGTACAAGGAAGCGTTCCGCGCGCTGACCGGGCGGGCGCTGTAGCGGACGGAGCGACCTATGCTGAACTGGCTGGACATCGTATTCGCGATCCTGCTGATTGCGTCCGTGGTGGAAGGGTTGAAGAAGGGGCTGACGCGCACGGCCATCGGCCTGGCGTCGGTCCTGGTGGGCCTGGCCTGCGCCCTGTGGTTCTACGGAACGGTGGGGGCGTTCTTCGGGACGCACGTGGTGCGGTCGTGGGCGAACGTGCTGGGGTTCCTGATCGTCTTCGTGGGCCTCATCCTGCTGGGCGCTCTTCTGGCGGCGCTGATCGCTAAACTGCTCAAGCTGGCGCACCTCTCCTGGCTGGACCGCCTGTTGGGCGGCGCCTTCGGAGTGCTGCGCGGGGCACTCGTGTGCGCGGTGATCGTGGCGGTGATGATGGCGTTCTCCCCCAAGCCGCCTCCCGGCTCGGTGGCCCGCTCGCGCCTCGCACCCTACGTGATGGGCACCGCACGCATCGTGGTCTACGCGGCCCCCCACGAATTCAGCGAAGGCTTCCACCGAAGCTACGAGAAGCTGCGCGCGCTGTGGGAAGACGTGACGCACAAGAAGGACGAGAAACCGGAGACGGACGAGCTGTAGACTCGCGTCGGCCGGGCACCGCAACCTTCGACTATGCTAGCTTCTTAGCTGGAATGCGACTCTATCCCGCGTTGAGGACCGCCGTTCTGATCGCCGTCGTCTGCCTGAGTTTGCAGGGCCAGGCCACGCCAGGCAAGGACGTGCCGATGGCGGCGAAGGGCATGCCCGCCAGAGCGACTCCCGCCGACTACCAGGCTCAGGCTCAGGCAGGCGGGGTGACAATTGCGGCGGACTTCGAGGGACACTCGATCCCCGGCATGGAAGGAACGCTGTCCACGGAAGACTACGCGGTGATCGAAGTTGCGGTGTTCGGCCCGGCGGGCGCGCGGCTCAAACTGTCCATCGACGACTTCACGCTCCGCATCAACGGAAAGAAGACGCCCTTGCCCAGCCAGCCCTTCGGCTTGGCGATCAAGTCCGTCCGAGACCCCGAGTGGCTGCCGCCCGAGGCCGCCGAATCGAAATCGAAAAGCAGCAGCTTGAGCAGCGGCGGAGACGAAGGGCAGCAGACTGCCGGGCCCAAGCCCACTCCCACGCCGGTCCGGATTCCTTTCGAAATACAGCGCGCCTGGTCACAGCGCGCTCAGAAGGCCGCGCTTCCGGAAGGCGATCGCACCCTTCCCGTGGCAGGGCTGATTTTCTTCCAGTTCCACGGCAAAACCCAGGGCATCCGTTCGATGGAGCTGATTTACGCCGGTCCGGCCGGAAAAGCGACCCTGGCGCTCCTGCCATAGCCCACGGTCTTCGAGTCGTGGGATGCTTTTGGCCGCGGATCCCTGCGTGTGAATGAACAGGGTCATGACGCGACCATTCGCAGCGAGGGTCTGGCGTGAGGGCAAGGGGTACGTCTCCCAATGCCTCGATCTCGATGTTGCCAGCCAAGGTGCAACCGAGGAAGAGGCTCTCGCCAACCGCAAGGAAGCGCTGGAACTGCACTTCGAACCGCCGCGGGCGACGCGGCCGCCACAGGTCCGCGTGATCGAGGTCGAGCTTGGGGCGGCTTAGACCCCAGCCTTACCGGGAAGTCAAGCGCCGCCTCGAAGCGGCCGGTTTCGTCGAAGCCGGCCAGAAGGGTAGCCACGTCAAGTTCGGGCGACGCTCGGGGGAAGTTGTCGATACCGCCATTGTGCAAGCCCGCACCGATCCCGCCAACTGGGACCGCCTCGGCTGGCGGCGCGGTCGTTCAACGCCAGCCCGGAGGACGTTCATGGACCGAATTCGGGCCCGGATCTGAGCCCGGCGGCTCTCGCCCCAACAGATGTCGGACAATGAGGAGTGGCACAACTCCCGGCAATGGACCTTCTCATCTTCGACCTGGATGGCACGCTGATCGATTCGAAGCTCGACCTGGCGCTAGCGGTCAACGCCACCCGAGCGCACTTCGGCCTCCCGCCCCTGGACCTGGAAACCGTCGGGACCTACATCGGGAACGGCGCGCCGGTCCTGATCCGACGCGCCATGGGTTCCGAGGCGAGCGAAGCCGACATCGAGAAAGCGCTCGCGTTCTTCCTGGCCTACTACGGGGACCACAAGCTCGACAACACACGCCCCTACCCTGGAATCCCCGAGGCGCTCGAAGAGTTGCACCGCGACGGCGTGCGGATGGCCGTGCTGACGAACAAGCCGGTGCGCATCAGCGGCGGGATCCTGGACGGTCTGGGGCTATCGAAGTACTTCGCAAGGGTTTACGGCGGCAACAGCTTCCAGACCAAGAAGCCCGACCCGCTCGGCGTCGAAACCCTGCTTGCGGAAACCGGCGTCGCGAAAGAGCGGGCGATGATGGTCGGCGACAGCGCGGTCGACGTGCAAACCGCGCGGAACGCCGGCGTCAGGGTGTGCGGCGTCACCTATGGCTTTCAGCCGGAGAGCTTCGCCGCCGATCCGCCGGATATGATAGTGAATCGGCCCGAGGAACTCGCGGGGCGCGAACGAAAACCCCGAGGTGCGATCCAGCCATGACTCATCAGCCGGGCACGAAAGCCCCCACGACAGGCATTTATTGGTGCAGCGTCTGCAAAACGCCGGCCCAGTTCACGAAGGACCAGGATCTGCCCTCCTGCAAGAACAAGTGCGGCCGCGGCCGCTGGGAGCTGGTGAAGGCGGCGGAACAGCCTTCGCAGTAGGCCGATGATGCGGCTCGCAAGGGTAGCCCTGGCCGCGCTGCCGGCCCTGCTTGCCGCGCAGGAGCCGGTCGTCGTTCGGGTGGATGCGGCTGCGCCCAGCGCCCCGTCCAAGCCCATCTGGGCCTGGTTCGGATACGACGAGCCGAATTACACCTACGCCAGGAACGGGCGCAAACTCATCGGCGAGCTGGCGGCGCTCAGCCCCGTCCCCGTCCATATACGCACCCACAATATGTTGACCAGCGGAGATGGGACCCCCGCTCTCAAGTGGGGCTCGACGAATGCCTACTCCCAGGACGCCGCCGGCCGGCCGGTGTACGACTGGACCATCGTGGACCGCATCTTCGACGCCTACGTCGAGGCGAAGATCAAGCCCCTGGTCGAAATCGGGTTCATGCCGGAGGCGCTATCTGCGAAGCCGCAACCGTACCGGCACGACTGGCCGAAAACGCGCATCGCGGCCGGATGGGCATATCCGCCGAAAGACTACCGCAAGTGGGCGGACCTGGTGCGCGAGTGGGTGAGGCACGCAGTGGCGCGCTACGGGCAGGCGGAGGTCGAATCCTGGTATTGGGAAGTCTGGAACGAGCCCGATATCGAGTACTGGCAGGGCACGCCGGAAGAGTACGACAAGCTGTACGACTTCGCCGCCGCAGCGGTGAAATGCGTCTCGCCACGACTCCGCTGCGGCGGCCCGGCGACGACCGGCCCGGCGGGCGAGAAAGCCGCGCGGTTCCTGCGGCAGTTCCTGGAGCACTGCGCGGGCACGGGCGCGCCGCTCGACTTCGTCACCTACCACGCCAAGGGGCGGCCCGAGGTCGTCGATGGGCACGTCCGGATGGGCCTGGCCAAGAACCTCGAGGACGTCGCGCGGGGCATGGAGATCGTCACGTCCTTCCCCCAGTTCCGGAACCTGCCGATCATCCTCAGCGAATCCGACCCCGAGGGCTGCGCGGCCTGTTCGGCGCAAACGCACCCCCAGAATGCGTATCGCAATGGCCCCCTCTACGCCTGTTACGAAGCGGCCGCCATGAAGGGCATTCTGGACCTCGCCGCGCGCTACAAAGCCAACCTCGAGGGCATGCTCACCTGGGCTTTCGAGTTCGAGGATCAGCCCTACTTCGCCGGCTTTCGCACCTTGGCGACCAACGGGATCGACAAGCCCGTTCTGAACTTCTTCCGGATGGCGGGGCTGATGGGCGGCGACCGGATTGCCGTGGACGGCGAAGCGCTCGCCACCCGGTCCGTGCGCGAGGTCTCCGTCATGATGTGGAACTACAACCAGGACGATGTCGAAGCGCCGGACTCGCCGGTGCGGCTCATGGTTGCGGGCCTGCCTCCCGGCGTCTCCCGCGTTCAGGTGCGCCACTATCGCATCGATCGCGACCACAGCAACGCCTATACGGTCTGGAGGCAGATGGGCTCGCCGCAAAACCCGGCGCCGGGGCAATACACCCGGCTGGAGGCGGCGGGACAACTGCAACTGCTCGATTCCCCGCGCTGGCTCGCGACCCAATCCGGCCATGTCGAACTGGTTTTCGCCCTTCCGCTGCAGGCCGTATCGCTGGTCCAGATGAGCTGGTGAACCTCAGCCCAGCTCACGTTCGATGACGCTCGCGATGCGTGACGCGAACGCCTCCACCTGCGCCAGCTCGGGGCCTTCCACCATCACGCGGGCCAGCGGCTCGGTGCCCGAGAACCGTACCAGAACGCGCCCGGCGTCGCCGAAAGCGACGCTTCGGCCGCGCGGATCTCTTCGGTGACCGCCGGCATCTCCTCGAGCGGCCGCCGGGTGCGCACCCGGATATTGAGCAGAAGCTGCGGATAGATTTCGAGCTCTGCCGTCAGCTCGTCCAGGCCCTGGCCCGACTCCTGCATGATCTCGGCCACGCGCAGGGCGGTCAGGATGCCGTCGCCGGTGGTGGCGTAGTCGAGGAAGATCACGTGGCCGGACTGCTCGCCGCCGAGCACCGCGCCCGTGCGTAGCATTTCCTCGAGCACGTACTTATCGCCCACCGGCGTGCGCATCATCCGGATTCCGTGCGCCGCCAGCGCGCGCTCGAGGCCCAGATTCGACATCACGGTCGCCACCACCGTGGGCACACCCTCCGGCCCGGGCAGCCGGCCGAGGCTGTGGAGGCGCCGCGCCACCATGAGCAGCACGCCGTCGCCGTTCACCACGTTGCCGGCCGCGGACACGAAGATTGCGCGGTCGGCGTCTCCGTCGAAGGCCACGCCCAGATCGGCGCCCGCGGCGAGCACGCGCTCGCGCAACTTCTCGACGTGGAGTGCGCCGCAGCATAGGTTGATGTTGCGGCCGTCGGGCGCGGCGCAGATCGTTTCGACCCGCGCGCCCAGGCGCTCGAAGAGCTCGGGCCCCAGGCGCGAAGCCGCGCCGTTGCCGCAATCCAGCACCACATGCAGGCCCGCCAGAGAGCACGTGATCGTGGCGGCCAGAGAATCCACATAGTGGCAGTCGAGTTCGGGGTCCTGCACCAGATCCAGGGGCGCGGGTTCCAGGCCGGACTCCAGCAGCGCAAAGAGTCTCCTGCTCGATGGCATGCTCTTCGGCGTCCGGCAGCTTGTAGCCCGAGTGGCCGAAGAGCTTGATGCCGTTGTCGCGATACGGATTGTGCGAAGCCGAGATCATGACGCCCGGCCACGAAGGGGCCCGGTGCGCGTCAGGTAGGCCACGCCCGGCGTGGTCGTGATGCCCGCAAAGCGGACCTCGACGCCGCGGCGGGCCAGGCCGCCGGCGACCTGCGCCGGCGATCCACGGCCCCGATTCGCGCGTGTCCATGCCCACCACCACCTGGGGATCGGGCGAAAGCCGCGCGGCTACGTCTCCCAGGGCCGCCCCCAGCGCGTGGACGGTCCTGCGCGTCCAGCGGATATTCGCCCGCGACACCGCGAACACCGTCAGTTCCGAACAGTTGACGAACCACTCGAAGGGATCCCTCCTCGGACGGTCTTCTCCAGCGAGATCCTGACCTCAACCAGCGGAGACGACACGAAACGGACCTGCGGATCGGCCACGAAGGCATGCACCTGGAAGCTGGCCTTTCCCACCGTGCGGGAAAGGTCGATGGGGTCGGCCTCGACAGATCCCACCATGCGCACGCGGCTTTCCGGCCCCACGATCTTGAGCGTATTGGGCAGAGCCTGCTGTTTCGCCACGCGATAACCGTCGGGTGGGGGGACGGCAATCCGCACCCGCACGGGTACGCTGGCGGAAACGCTGCGCTCGAAGATCAGCCGGACCTGGGCCGGAATCGCGCGGATCAGGGTCAGCCCGGCCGGCAGATCGATATTCCTCGCCCCTATCGTGAAGGTCCGTTCCGCGGGCCGCTGCACGCTTTCCAGGTTGAGGACCACCCGGCGGTTTGTGAGATCCGCCTCGTGCAGCCGCGCCGCCGGCCCGCTGATTTCGAGTGCAACGCGGCGGGGAAGCTCCGCCGTGCTCTCCAGGTCCTGGGGCATGTTCTCGTACTCGATGGGGGCCGAGATGGAGGTCACCACCTGCGGGCTTCCTGTGAACGCCAGCCAAAGAACGAACGCCGCCGCGAGAGCCAGCACCTGCCAGCCGATCCTCGACAGAACGAGCCGCTTCATGCGCGCCCCACACGCTTCCAGTCGGGCGCGGAACGGTCAGCCGGCGGTTCCGCATCCCAGGCCGGCTCCCGCGCCGCCTGCCGCCAGTCCTCTCGCCGTTTGCGGCCGAAGTGCTGCGCCACGCGCTCCGCCACGCGATTCAGGGTCACATCGGCTTCCAACTCGCCGAACGCGGCCACGGAAATCCGCCCCGTCTCTTCGGAAACCACCAGCGCGAGACAGTCGGCCTCCTCGGTGATCCCGATCGCGGCCCGGTGCCGCGTGCCCAGCTTGCGCGCCAGCAGGGGATTCATGCTTAGCGGGAGAAAGCACGCCGCGGCGGCAACGCGTTCGCCCTGGACGATCGCGGCGCCGTCGTGCAGGGCGCCGCCGGTGTGGAAGATCGAGAGCAGCAGGTCTCGCGAGAGAGCCGCATTCAGCGCTACTCCGCTCTCGATGAAGGTCCGCAAGCCGGTGTCGCGCTCCAGGACGATCAGCGCTCCGATCTTCTGCTGGGCGAGCCGGGCCAGGGCGAGCAGAATATCGTCGGTCGATTCGCGCCGCTGGAGGTTCCCGCCAAAGCCCAGCCAGCGGCGCCGCGCGATGCGCGCCAGCGTGCGCCGGATCTCGGTCTGGAACAGGACGATGAGCGCGATGCCGGTATAGGGGACCACCATCGCCAGCACGGACCGCAGCAGCTCGAGGTGCGCCCACGCCGCCACCAGGTACACCAGGAGCAGGACTCCGATCCCGGCCAGAACCTGCGCCGCGCGCGTCCCTTTGACCACCATGATGAGCTGGTAGATCAGGACGGCGACAAACAGGATGTCGACCACCGCGCTCACGGTGAGCTGGGCGGACAGATTGCTGAGCGGTGACATCCAAGTGGGCATTGTTCGGCTCTCGAAATCAGCGAGCTACTATTATCGCGTGAAACGGGGCCCGCGGCTGTGGCCGGTCCCATCGACAAACCGCGAGCCGCGCTACCTGCGCCGCGCCGGAGCCAGAAGCGGTGTGCCGAGAACCCGCGCCTCTTCCCCCACCATGGTCCGGAACAGCGACGGGAGTCCCGGGCTGTTCTGAATCCTCATGTCCGACTGGCGCGAGGGGTCGGCCGGATCGTTGTAGAAGGCGGCGTTCCACCAGGCGAAGCCGATCACTTTGGGCCAGCGGCCGCCGATCAGATCGGAGAGCGCCGCCCGCGTCCAGGCCTCCTGCCCGTCCTCGACGACGTTGCCGAACTCGCAAACGATCACGCGCTTGCCGGTAATCGCCATCAGGCGGCGGTAGGCCCAGTCCATCTGGTAGCGGAACGTGGGCCGGTACTTGTCCTTGGGCAACTGGCGGCCATAGACGCTGACTCCGACCCAGTCCACCCACTCGTCGCCCGGATAGTAGTACTCGAACCGGTTCCACGACTCGACGGGCTCGTCCCACGGGTCGATGTGAAACACCCAGCGGATATTCAGCGCTCCCTCTTCCCGCGCGATCCGGACGATGCGGCGGTAGGCCTCGCGGAAGCTCGCCACGGCGTCCGGGTACGTACCGGCGCCTTTGTTCCAGAGACCGTTCCAGGGGAACCAGAAGCCGTTGGCCTCGACCCCGTACTCGGCGATCAGCGGGGAGCCGAATCGTCTGGCGCCCCGCATCCAGCGGTGAAAGTCCGCGTCGAACATTCCCCGGTTGATGTTGGCGAGGTTGAAGACGGGATCGGGCCTCGGGATCGGATTCCCGCTTAACACCAGCAGCCGGATGTAAGGGATGCTGCCGCCCTGCCGGATCCAGGAGGCGGTGCGCCAGGGGAAATCGCGGCCTTCGTACCAGTTGTCGCAGAAGTAGACCCAGGTGGGGCGCTTCCCAACCGCCCGCTCGTAGACCGCCACGTCCGCGGGCGTGATGTCGCTGCCCATTCCGTTTTCGCCGCCGGGAAAGACGCCCTGGTAGAAGTGGCCAGGCGGCGGTTCCGCGACAACCGCCGGCCTCGCCCCGGTGCCGCAACTCAGGGCGGCCGACAGCAGCAGCAACGTAAGCGGAAAACAGGCCTGGCGCCTCGCGAGCACGTTCTTGAAAATAGCACGGGCTGCGCGGCAGGCGTTCCAACAGCGGGCGCGTGCCATGGCCTTCCCCTGGCACAATGGGACCAGGATGCACGCCGAAGAAGTCAAGCAACTCGCCCTCGATTGCGGCTTCGACCTGGCCGGGGTAGCCGCCGCCGTACCCCTGCCCGAGGCCGGGTTCTATGCGGATTGGGCCAGGCAGGGCATGGCGGGCGAAATGCGATACCTGACCGACCGCCGGGGCGCCCTGCGCGCCGATCCGCGCAGCCTGCTGCCATCCGCCTGTTCCATCGTCTGCGTGGGCAAACTTTACAACGGACCGGAGCCCTACTCGACCCGCTTCAGCGAGCCTGAGCGCGCCTGGATTTCGCGTTATGCGTGGGGCGGCGACTATCACGATGTGCTGCGCGACGGCCTGGAGCGGCTCGCCGCGCGGTTGGAGGCCAGCTCGGCAGAACGGTTGGAGTGGAAGGCCGCAGTCGACACGGCGCCGCTACTCGAGCGGGCCTATGCGCGGCGGGCGGGCCTGGGCTGGATCGGCAAGAACACCTGCCTGATCCGGGAAGGGGCCGGCTCCTGGTTCTTCCTGGGCGAACTGCTGGTCTCGCTCGCGCTCGAGCCGGATTCGCCTCCTCCGGACCGCTGCGGCGCCTGTACGCGATGCATCGACGCCTGCCCGACCGGGGCGCTGGTGCCCACCGGACGCGAGCAGCCGGCCTGGACGTTGGATTCCAGGCTCTGCATTTCCTACCTCACCATCGAGCTGCGCGGGCCGGTTCCGGACCCGCTGCAGGCGGGAGTGGGCCGCCACGTTTTTGGCTGCGACATCTGCCAGGACGTGTGTCCCTGGAACCGCGCAGCGCCGGTGACGCAGGAGCCGGCTTTCCAGTCCCGCCACTTCGCACCGCCGATCGAGAAACTGGCGGCGCTCAGCGCGGAGGAGTTTGGGGAGATGTTCGGAGGAACGCCGGTCGCGCGCGCGCGCTTCGAGGGTTTCCAGCGCAACGCGGCTATCGCCATGGCCAATCTCAGGGGGGTGCGCTGACCGGCGGCGTACAATGGGCCTTGGAGATGCGCTTCCCTGCCCTCCTGCTTATTTGGGCGGCCACCCTGGCCGCACAGGACGACCTTGTTGTCCGAGGCTACCAGCACTTTTACAACCTTCAATACGACCAGGCGCTGGCCGATTTTCGGCGCTACGAAGCGGTGGCGCCCGGCGACCCGAACGCCTTCAACCACGTCGCCGAGGGAGTTCTCTACCGCGACATGTTCCGCGCCGGCGCCCTGGAAACCGAACTCGTCAGCGGGAATAACCCGTTTCTCCGCCGCGCCAAGGTGAATGCCAGCCCCGAGGACCAGCGCGAATTCGACTCGAGCATCAATCGGGCCCTTGCGCTGGTCCAGTCACGGCTGAAGGCCAATCCCCGCGACACCGGAGCGCTCTATGCGCTGGGCGTCTCCTACGGCCTGCGGGCGAACTACGAGTTCCTGGTGACGAAGGCCTGGCGCGAGGCGCTGCGAGACGCCACAGCGGCTCGCAAGGCGCATGACCGCGCGACGGAGATCGACCCGGCGTTCCTCGATGCCCGGATGGTGCAAGGGCTGCACGACTACGTGGTGGGAAGCCTGCCGCTCGAGTGGCGTCTGCTGGGCTTCCTGGCAGGTTTCCATGGCAACAAGGAACAGGGCATCCGGATGGTGGAGAAAGTGGCCCGCTATGGGAAGATCAACCGGCTGGATGCCGAGTTCCTATTGTGCGCGATCTACCGCCGGGAGAGAAGTTCGGGGCGCGCCATTCCCTTGCTCGAGGATCTGATCGGGCGCTTCCCAGACAACTACCTGCTCCGCATGGAGCTGGCCCAGATGTACAGCGACATCGGCAAAGAGACCGAGGCGCTGGCGGCGCTGGAACGGCTGCGCGCGCTCAAGAACGCCGCCGCCCCCGGCTGGTCGGCCTGCCCGTCCAGAAGATGGACTATGCAGAGGGAAACATCGAGTTCTGGTACAACGATCTCGATGCCGCGCTGGCCAACATCCGTCTGGCAGCGGCCGGGGCTGAAGAGCTGGACCTCAACACCGGCGTCCTGGCCTGGATGCGCCTCGGCCAGATCTACGACTTAAAGGGACAGCGCAGCCTGGCGATCGATGCCTACCGGCGTGCCATCGCGTTCGCACCCGATTCGGAGGTGGCGCGGGAGTCGCGGCGGTATCTCGGCAGCCCCTATCAGCGAAAAGCGAAGGGCTAGCTTGGCAGGATCGTGGCGCGGCGCGGCAGCAGGCCGCCTACTCCTCGACCGTCACCTTGACAGGCTGCTCGATCTCCTTGGTCGCGTCCTTCTTCAGGCGCACGACCACGCCAAAGCGCCCCGGCTTCAGTGAAGCGGGGACTTTAATCTTGATCGCGCCGGCAGCCTGCTCCGTGATGGGAGCCTTGAAATCCGTTGTACCGTCAGTCAAGATGATACCGGAGACGTACGCCTGGTCGAGGTACTCTCCTTCCAAGGTCACCACATCGCCCGCCTTTACCGACGGCGGGTCCACGTTCCGGATCTGCGGCATGGCCGTCTGAGCAAGGAGAATTGCCGAACCGATCAGTGCGGCGAGGAGGAGCCCCGCAATTACAGACGTTCTCATCTGGTCAACGCCTCCAAGAGAAGATGCTAGACCCGAATCTCCTGGAATGCAAGCGGAGATCTGAGCCAGGGGCGCGCCCGTGATCCGCCCGTTGCGGCAACTCAGCCGCAAGCCCGTACGTCTACAATGGTTACGAGGGGACAAATGCGCTACGCGATATTGCCGATTCTGGCCTGCGCCATGCTGGCGGCCGACGACACGGGCTGGCGAAAGGCGGAACAGACCGACCTGAACGACGCTCAGGTCCAGGAGATCATCGCCAAGTTCGCGGCCAAAGAGGCGGAGTTTGCCAGAGCGCGCGAGAATTACACCTACCGCCAGGCGGTGAAGGTCCAGGAAGTCGATCCGGACGGCAGAGCCACGGGCCAGCACGAAGTGGTCTCCGACATCATTTTCACGGAAGACGGCAAGCGCACCGAACACGTGGTCCGTGCCCCGCTCGACACCCTCAAGAACATTCAGCTTACCCCCGAAGACGAACAGGACCTCCGTAACGTCCAGCCCTTCGTTCTCACCACGTCCGAGATCCCGAAGTACAACGTCCGCTACCTTGGCAAGCAGAGGGTTGACGAGATTCCGGCTTACGTTTTTGCGGTCAAGCCGAAGAAACTGGAGAAGGGCCAGCGCTATTTCCAGGGCGAGATCTGGGTGGACGACCGCGACCTCCAGATCGTCAAGACGTACGGCCGGGGCGTGGGGATCGTCCGCGGCGACAACCAGTTCCCCAAGTTCGAGACGTATCGCGAGCAGATCGACGGCAAGTACTGGTTCCCAACCTACACCCACGCCGACGACGTGCTGGCATTTCAGTCCGGGCCGCAGGGCATCCGCATGCTGGTGACCTACAGGAACTACAAGCAGTTCAAGAGCGAAGTGCACATCCAGTATGGCGATGCGGTGGGAAGCGGCGAGCCGAAGAAGCCCGAACCCAAACCGGAGCCGAACAAGCCGTAGGCCAGTGTGCGTCCGTTCAGCCTGGGCTGCGGGGCTGCCGCCGGAGATCTCCCCCGGCCCCGTCCGACCCCCGGATTCAACCGTTTAGGGCGGAAAACGCACCGCACGGTCCGATTGCCTCGGCCTTGGCCCTATGTAATGATCTAATAAGGCCTTAAGCCCCGTGTAGGAGTATGCGCAAAGTTCCCCTGCTCGACTCGTTGAGGATCATTGGCCGCGGCTCCCTGAACTGGGTCTCCCACCGGCCCATCTGCGTCTCGTTTGAAGTCACCGATGCCTGCACCTGCTACTGCAAGCACTGCGACCATGGCGGACCGCGCGACGAGTCCCGTAACCTCAAGCCCGCCGACTACCGGCGCTACATGGAGACCCTGAAACCCTGCGTCGTGCAAGTGTCGGGTGGCGAGCCGCTGATGCGCCCGGATCTGGTCGAGATCGTCCGCTCCATCAAGAACGGATCGACCGTCCCCTACACCATCCTGGTGTCGAACTGGTCTGAAATGACCGAGGAGCGGTATCTGGCCCTGCGCGAGGTGGGCATCGATCAATTCTCCGTCAGCCTGGATTTCCCCGATGACCGGCACGACGTGTTCCGGGGCCACCCGGGCCTGTTCGACCACCTCAGCCAGATCATGCCGCGCCTGGCCGCCCTCGGGCACGACGACATCGTCCTGAACTCCTGTATCACCAGCGAGAACGTCTCGGAGATCAACGCCCTGGCCGACATGGCGCGCGCCTGGGGCGTGAACCTCTGCTACAGCGCCTATTCCGCCCGCCGCACCGGCTGCCGCGACTACTTCCTGAACAGCCCCGAGCAGATCGCCACGCTGAACGAACAATTGGACGGCGTCGAGCGGCGCCGCGACCAGACCCGCTGGATCGTCAACTCGACCACTACTCTCGAGGCCACGCGCCGCTATTTCGAGCACGCCGGCGCGCCGGGATGCCAGGCCGGCCTGCGTTTCCTGGTGGTGACCGCCGATGGCCTCCTGCAGCCCTGCTCGATGCAGTTCCAGAAGTACCCGCTGGACGGCCAGGCCAGGATGGTCCGCGAGTTCACGGCGACCAATACCTGCGACCAGTGCTACGTCTCCATCCGCTCCTATCTCGACAAGAGTTTCCCGCGTCTGCTGTGGGAGAACGTGAGCGGATTCCTCTCCATTAAGCCGAACCTGGACCCGCCCGCCGAGGCGTAAGACGCCTCTCTGGCAGGACGCGCCGGCGCCCGACAGAAGCGCCCCCTTTGCCGGCCAAACTCCCGCTGGAACCCCGGGCGTGAAAACCGCCGAGCTCAGGCGGTTTGCGATTTTTCTCCTCTGATTCTAAAGGGGTTGTTTATGGAAACCGCCTGGCCTCGGCGGTTTTGCCTCCCGTGCGACCGGCCGCACGGACGGCCGTGATCGAAGAGCACGCCCGGCTGCGTCTCGGCCGGAGCGTGAGAGTTTCCCGGCCTGCCACCACACTACATCTGGGAGAGATCCAGGAGGCGAACCATGTCGTGCAGAGTGCGGCTGGCGGTGTTCTTTTCCATGCTCGCGGTCTGGTCAGCGGTTCAGGCCGCTACGCCCGCGCCCGCGACGACGCATGCCCGGCCGTCCGCCACTGGGGGCCAGACGGCGTTGAGCGATCGGGAGATCGAGGCCGCGGTCCGGGCTCGCTTCGCCAGGTCGAAGATCAATGAGGACCATTTCCAGGTGCATGTGCAGGGCGGAGTGGCAACCATCGAGGGCCACACGGAGGTCATTCAGCGCAAAGGGACCGCGACGCGTCTGGCGAAAGCCGCCGGGGCGCGCGAGGTGGTCAACCGGGTCGAATTGAGCGAGGCCGCCAAGGAGCGCGCCCAGGCTAACCTGGCCCAGGGCCGAAGGCGCGTCCAGGTCAAACGGAGCGAGAAACGGTCCGAGCGTGCGAGCCAGTAAGACCGCACTTGCCAAGCCCCCGCAGTTCCAGTAGAGTTGAACAATTGCGGAGGCCACATGGCATTTTGCAGGAACTGCGGTTCGCCCGTTGACGGGCAGTTCTGTACGAAGTGCGGTACGCCGGCGCAGCCGCCGGCTGGAGCGGCGTATACCCCGCCGCCCCCACAACCACAACCAGCTCCACAACCTCCACCGGCCCAGGCATACTCACAGCCCGCGCCGTTCACACCCGCATATGCTCCTCCGCCCATGATTGCGCCCGGAGTCGAGTACGCACCTTGGGTAACCCGCGTCGCCGGATTCCTGATCGACTACGTGCTCGTTGCGGTCGCCGGAGGCGCCCTGCTTCTGGTGGCGGTTCTGTTCTTCGGCAGCCTCGCCACTCTCGGCAGCAGCTTGAGGCCGGGAGGGCTGGGGGGCTACGGAGGGGGCGGATGTTGTTGCGCCCTGATGCTGCTCCCTCTGGCCAGCCTGCTGGTCGGGCTCTGGAATAAGGCATACCTGGTCTCACAGCGCGGCTCCTCGATCGGACAGGGCGTCATGAAGGTCAAGGTGGTCGACGCCCAGGGACAGTTGCTCACCATGGGTCAGGCGGTGTTGCGGCTGCTGGCGCACGTGGGCCTGAGCTTCGTGCCCATGGTCGGCCTCATCGATCTGCTGTGGCCGCTGTGGGATGAGCGCAGGCAGACCCTGCACGACAAGGCAGTTGGCTCTTACGTGATCACGAACCCGGCGGGGTGATGGACATGCGGCAGCCAGCCCGGCCGGGGATCGCCAGCGCCGCCGTCGCAGTCTTGATGCTGGCGCAGATGGCGGCACTCGGTATTTTGTTGCGGGCCACCCAGGACGGTGTATGGCTCCTCGGGCGCCCCGTGGGCGGTGCGTGCCTGTTCCGCCGTATGACTGGCGTGCCCTGCCCGACTTGCGGGATGACGCGCAGTATCGTGCTCACCCTGAACGGTCACCTTGGGGCGGCGCTTCGGCTCAATCTGGCCGGACCCGCCTGGGTGCTGGCGGTGCTCACGCTGGCCGCGGCGTTGCTCTGGCTGGCCTGGCGGGAGCGGTACCGGGTAGCGGATCGGGCGGTGGCGGACCGGCGTTGGGTCAGGCTGCTGGCGGTGGCCCAAGGCGCGATGTTCGGCCTCATATTGGCCGCAAACTGGATTTTCGCGCTGGCGGGGCGCGTCTGACCCTCAGCGCCAGCGAAGGCTATTGCTGTAGCGGCGAGATTCGACTACAGTTGGAGGATCTGGAGGACACATGCCCTTTTGCAGGAACTGCGGTTCGCCCGTTGACGGGCAGTTTTGCGCCAAATGCGGAGCGCCGATGTCGGCGCCCGCTGGAGCGGCCCCGCCGCCCCCCCAACCCCCACCGGCCCAACCCTACGCCCAGCCCGGCTACGATGCCCCTGCCCAGCCGGCGCCGGCGGCCGCCGGCATGTCGGACAACGTCGCCGGGCTGCTGTGCTACCTGGTAGGGATCATGACCGGCATCCTGTTCCTGGTACTCGAGCCGTACAACAAGAGCAAGTTCGTCCGTTTCCATGCCTTCCAGTCGATCTTTCTCTTCGTGGCATGGATCGGCGTCTGGATCGTCCTCGCTGTTTTCAGCGCGATCCTGCACGTCATCCTGGGCTTCTGGACGGCGGCGAGCCTGATGGGCCTGTTGCACATGCTGGTTGGGCTCGGGTTCTTCGTCCTCTGGATCCTCCTGATGATCAAGGCGTACCAGGGCCAGAAATTCATGCTGCCCGTCATCGGGGCGATCGCCGACAAGCAGGCGTAGAAAGACATAGCCATCCGGCGCGGCGGTTGCGTCTCTAGAGAAGTGCGGCTGCTATTTGTCTCTCTGATCGCGGCGGGCCTGGCTTTCACCCAGGCGCCGCGAGTTAGCCTGGTCGAATTCTACGGAGTGCGCAAAGTCTCGGAGGAACGGCTCCGCAACGCTGTCGCAGTGCGGGCGGGAGATCCGCTCCCGGCCTCCAAGGCCGATATCCAGGAGCGCATCGAGAAGGTCACGGGCGTCGTTCTGGCCCGTGTGCAGGCGGTGTGCTGCGCCGGGGAGGGCGCGGTCCTCTACATCGGAATCGAGGAGCGGGAAGCGCCCCACGTCGAGTTCCACCCGCCGCCGGCGGGGAATGTGTACCTGCCGCGGGTGGTGGCTGACATCTACCGGGACTTCCTGAACTACTTCGGGGAGGCGGCGCGCTCCGGGAATCCCACAGGACCGGCCGCGGACGCCTATTTCGAGAACTTCGAACACCTGGCCAGATTCAACATGGACAGCCTGCATCGGGTCTTGAGGGAGTCCGACGACGCGGAGCAGCGGGCCATCGCCGTCTGCATGCTACGCTACGCGCCGCTTGATCGGGCCGTGGTCGAGGACATCCAATACGCCATGCTGGATCCGGATCAGACGGTTCGCGCCAGCGCCATGCGATCACTGCCGACGTTGGCTTCGGGCGCGGCCCGCGACCCCGACCTGGGGATTCGGGTGGAACTCACCTGGTTTGTCGAGCTGCTGAATTCGCTGGTCTGGGACGACCGCTACGAGGCCGCCGCGGCGCTCGTCAAGCTGACCGAATCCCGCGAGCCAGGCACGCTCGACCACGTGCGAGACAGGGCCCTGCCCGCACTGGTCGATATGGCTCGCTGGAAGACCCCGGCGCATGCTCACGCGGCGTTTGTGCTGGTCGGCAGGATCGCCGGCTTCACGGACAAGGACATCGAAGCCGCCTGGAGCCGGGGGGACCGGGAAGGGGTCATCGGGAAGGCGCTGAAGGGGACACCAAAGTAGCGGGGCAGCACGCACAAAAGGCCGGGGCCACCCGGCCCCGGCCTTCGTTGGCAGACTTCCGAACGCGATTACCGTGCGGCCAGAAGCGCCCGCAGATGGCGCGCGCGCTCCGGGGACCGCAATTGCCGCAGACGCTTTGGCCTCGATCTGGCGAATGCGTTCCCGGGTGACGTCGAACTCCTGGCCGATCTCCTCGAGCGTGTGCTCGCGCTCGCACCCGATCCCGAACCGCAGCCGGATCACCTTCTCCTCCTTCGGGGAGAGGGTCTTGAGGATGTTGGCCGTCTCGTCCCGGACGTTGGACTCGATAACCGAGTCCACGGGAGAACCCACCCAGCGGTCCTCGATCAGGTCGCCCAGGGCGGACTCGCCGTCGCGGCCAACCGGGCGTCTCGAGCGAGACCGGGTCGCGCGAGATGGTCTTGAGCTTCTGGACCTTCTCGACCGAGATGTCCATCCGCCGGCTGATCTCGTCATTGGTCGGCGCCCGGCCAAGTTCCTTCTCGAGCTCCCGGTTGGCTCGCAGGAACTTGTTCATGCTCTCGTTCATGTGGACCGGAATGCGGATGGTGCGCGACTGGTCCGCAATGGCGCGCGTGATGGCCTGGCGGATCCACCAGGTCGCGTAGGTCGAGAACTTGTAGCCGCGCCGGTACTCGAACTTGTCGGCGGCGCGCATCAGGCCGATGTTGCCTTCCTGGATCAGGTCCAGCAGATGCAACCCGCGGTTGACGTACTTCTTGGCGACCGAAACCACCAGGCGGAGGTTGGCCTCGACCAGGTCCTTCTTGGCCCGCTCGGCCTCCATCTCGCCGTGGCGGATCACGGCCAGCGTGTGCCTGAGGTCGGCCAGGGGCGCGCCGGCGATCGCTTCGCGCTTCTTGATCTCCCGCCGCAGCTCCTTCACCCGGGCCTGGGACGCCTGCCCGTTGCGCTCCAGGAGCTTCTTCAGCTCGCCGTCGAGCTGCGCCATCTCCTCGACGGCGCGCTCGATCTCCTTGGTGAACTCCTTCCACCTGTTGAGCTGGAAGGGGACCTTGCGGATGGCCAGCGAGGTCTCCACCTTGGCCCGGGCCAGCTTGGCCTGGCAACGGCGCCGGGCCTTCTTGTTGGTCAGCGGGGATGGTTTCCAGCTTCTCCGCAGTCTGCTGCTGCTTCTTGTGCAGGGTGACAATGTCGGCGAACAGCTGGCGGGTGTCGGCCCGCTTCTTCTCGTCGGCCGCCGTGCCCTCTTCGATCTCCCCAGCCCAGATCGACGATGTCGTCGAGCTCCGCCGGCTCCTTCTTCAACTGTTCGGCCAGATCCACGACCGTCGAGCTGAACCAGGGCGGAGCGGCTGATAGCCTTTTGCATCCGCAACTTGCCGCGTTCCATGCGGCGCGCCAGATCGACCTCGCCTTCGCGGGTCAGCAAAGGAACGGCGCCCATCTCCCGCAGGTACACCCGTACCGGGTCGTCCGTGTAGATGGACTCCTCGGCCTGCTGGACCGAATGGAAGTCTTCCGCCTCGGCGTCAAAAAACTTGGCGGCCTCTTCGTCAAACGGAAGGCCGAGAGGCTCCTGACCCTCGGTCAAGAACTGGTCTTCAAAATGATCCACGGTCTGGTTCACCTCCCCGATCAGGGTCAAAGTCGGACTGCTGCCTTTCCTCGGGGGTTGAGTGCTGCTTGATTCGGTTACCGGTCACTTCCGGCCTTTTGTCGACGTCTGCACCTCTGGGGCCTGGTGCCGTCTTTCGATCTTATCATCGATCTGCTAAGAAGTTAAGCCCTAATATTGGAAGATGTGTCAGAACGCTTTTGGTTACAGGATACTGTGGTTTCCAACGGCGCCACATCTAGGGGAGTGACACCGCTGCGTCCTTTATTCTCATCGGCGGGGCCCGGCGCCGATAGCCCAGGTCAGGTCCGTTTCTGCCGCATGAGGGCCTTGAGCTCGTGGAAGAAGGCCTCTTCGTCCTGGAAGTCCCGGTAGACAGAGGCGAAACGCACATAAGCGATCTTGTCCAGAGTCCGCAGCCGCTCCATCAGCAGTTCACCGATGGAGGTAGTTGAGATTTCCCGCTCCGGGCTGTTGAAGAGCACGCCCTCCACTTCGTCGACGATCTCGGCCAGCCTCCCCATGGCCACCGGCCGCTTCTCGCAGGCCTTCAACAGGCCGCCCAGGACCTTCTGGCGGTCGAACTTCTCGCGGCGGCCGTCTTTCTTGATAACCATGTATGGAATCTCGTCGATCCGCTCGTAGGTGGTGAACCTGCCGCTGGCAGCTCAGGCACTCGCGCCGCCGCCGGACGACGTCTCCTTCCTTGGCTTCGCGGGAGTCGACGACGCGGTCTTCCAGGTGTCCGCAAAATGGGCAAGTCATGGCTGGCCCGGCCTCCGTGCGGACAGCGCCTACCGGCCTGTCCGCGCTTCCCGCTTCCAGGCGCCGATTGGGCGCGCTCGGCCCTGTATTCCAAGTCCTTCAATTTACGCCAGTTGATTCCCTCGTGGAAGGCAAACCCCAGGCCTACTGGAACGATGCACACGAAGGTCACCACCCAAACCACGATGGCCATGCTGGTGGCCACCTCGATCGGGATGCCATACAGCTCGGTCAGCACCACGACCGCGACCAACTGCATGCCCCCGCCGACTCCCGGAATCTGAACGACGCTGCCGAACGGCGACAAAGCCGATGAAGATCACAACATCCTGCAACGTGAACGCCGCCGTCTCACGACAGCTCTTGAACATGCAGACGAAGCACAGGACGATCAGCGCCCATTCGAGCACGGTGTAGAGGCACAAGCGGATGGCCGAGCCATGGGTCTGGGTCGCCGCCGTGCCGTCCATGAACGCTCCGACGGCCCGCGCCGCCCGCTCATGGTGCCGTTGGGGCAGGAAGCCCAGAGCGGCCACGCAGCCTTGCGCATGACGCCGGAGAACCGGGCCACCATGACCAGCAGCACCAGGCAGACGGCCGCCAGGATCCCGACCGCGTAGCCGCCGGTTTCGAGGGCCCAGCGAAAGGTGTGTCCCAGGCTGGCGCGGGAAGCCTGGATCTGGCTCACGGCAAAGCCGAACACCAGAAGCACCGCCAGCAGGTCGCAAAGGCGTTCCAGCATCCACGCCGCCAGTTGCGAGGAGAGTGGGACCTTCTCTTTGAGCGCGATGAGATAGGGCCGCACAAACTCGCCCGGCCGTCCCAGCAGCACGACCGCAGTGAAGCCGATCGCGGTAGCCTTGAAGATGCCCCAGACGTCCGGATCGGGGCCGCAAGGGCGCAGCATGACCGCCCAACGCAGGGCCCGCCCGTAACAGGTCGCCAGAGACAGCAAGAGCGCCAGCGCGATCCAGCGCCAGTCGAGGCGCAGGAAGCTGGCCGCGAAGGTCCGCCACTCGAACCTGGTGTGGCGCCAGTGCCCGTGAACCACCCAGGCGCCAAAGGCGGCCAAGACCAGCCAGCGCAGCAGGAGCTGCTCGAGCGGGCCAGGCTTCTGGCCGGACCTTCGCGGCCAGGCGCCGAGGCCCCGGCCGCGTCCGGGGAAGAGGACGCTGCCGACCGGGTTTCCGTTTCGCCTTAGGCCTAATCGGGCTAGAATGGAACCTTGCATTCCGGAAGGTCAGAATCGAGCGAACTTCCTATGATAAGGCCTCGTAACTCCAAGTGGAAGCCTGAATTGAAGCGCACCGCCCGGCGGGCAAGATCCGAAGGGCGGATGGGCGCGGAAAGGCTCACCGTGCGAGGCAAGCTTATGGCAGCCAGTGCGACAATCGTCGCAAGCTCTGCTGCCCGGGACAACGGGCTCGCGGGCAGGGTACGCCTGGCCTGCCATTCGCTCCCTGACCTCCAGGATACCGGGAAGGACCTTGGATCCGGACTACAGCCTGGTTGAGCGGTGCCTGCGCGGGGAAGACGCCGCTTGGGAAGAGATGGTCAAAACCCACACGCGACGGGTCTACTCCATGTGCTATCGCTTCACCGGGAAGGACTCCGAGGCGCAGGACCTGGCGCAGGAGGTCTTCCTGCGGGTGTTCCGGACGCTGAAGACCTTCCGGGCAGGCGAAGGCACGTTCGTGGTCTGGCTGTCGCGCCTGACCCGGAACCTGCTGATCGATCACTATCGGCGCAGCCGGCTCGACCGGGCGACGGATTCGATCGAAGAGCAGTTGCCGATGATCGAAGAGCGCAGCGCCAGCACCCGGACCGAAGGGATGCTGGCGGGGCGCGAGGCCGGGGAGTTGCTCCAGGGCGCCCTGGCTAAGTTGTCCCCTGAATTGCGCGAGACCGTGATCCTACGGGACATCGAGGAACTGGAATACAAGGAGATCGCCCAGGTGCTGAAGGTGCCGGAAGGCACCGTGAAGTCCAGGCTCAACCGCGGGCGGGCCGAACTGGCCCGCATCTTGCGAAAGCAGAGGATCCTGATATGAACTGCGCGGATCTGGAAATTCTGCTTTGCGACTACGTGGACGGCACGCTGGCTTCCGATGCCCGGGGCGAGCTGGAACGGCATCTGGCGCAGTGCGCAAACTGCGCGGAGCTGGCGCGGGACGTGACGGCCGCAGCCGGCTTCATCAGGCGCGCGGCGGATGTCGAGCCGCCGCCCGAGCTTCTGACGCGGATCCTGTTCAATCTGCCTTCGGCGCACCACGCGCGGGCGCACAGCGGGTGGATTGCGGGAGTTCCTGCACCGCTGGGTTCAGCCCATCCTGCAACCGCGCTTCGCGATGGGCTTCGCGATGACGATTCTTTCGTTCTCGCTCCTGGGCCGGTACGCGGGGATTTCGCCGCGCCAGCTCACGCTCGACGATCTACGCCCGGCCAAGGTCTGGCAGGCGATCGACGACAAAGCCTACCGGACCTGGCAGCGGACGGCGAAGTTCTACCAGAACCTTCGCTTTGTCTACGAGATTCAGACGCAGCTTCGGGAATGGAAGCAGAAGGAACAGGAGCTGCGGGCGCGCGTGGCAGGCGAGGACCGCCCCGCCCCAGCGCGCGATAGCCGGAAGGACGCCAAGCCGGCGCCCCAGCCACCCGGCGCGAACGCTTCACAGAAATAGGAGACAAAGGCCATGAATTGCTACAAGCATCCCGACGTATCGGCAGTCGCTTTCTGCCGCACCTGCGGCAAGCCGCTTTGCCAGAGCTGCCAGCGGGCAGTGGAGGGGACGGTCGTGTGCGAGGACCACGCACCCCAGCAGATCGTGGTTCCTCCGCCGCCTCCGCCGCGCCCGGGCACGATATCTCTCCGGGGCTGGCTTTCGTGCTCGGGCTGATCCCCGGGGTCGGCGCG
Organism: Bryobacterales bacterium; assembly: GCA_963710565.1. GTDB lineage: Bacteria > Acidobacteriota > Terriglobia > Bryobacterales > Bryobacteraceae > DASWZN01. The sequence continues at coordinate 642,532 of CAVQAN010000009.1, forward strand.
ATCTACAACGGTCAGTACGCCAAGGGCATCGTGCACGTGGTGGTGTTCGGTTTGCTGATCAGCATCACGAGCTCGGGGTCGATCGGCGGCTACGAACCGCTGTTCGGTCTGCTGATCGCAATCTGGTATTTCTACATGCCGTTCGAGGCCTATCACACGGCGCGGAAACGGCAGCTCGGCGAACCGGTAGACGAGTTTTCGAGCGTGCTTCCCGCTGCGGGCGCAGGGCACGGGATTCCCGATGGGCCCGGTGGTCCTGATCGTGCTGGGCGGGATATTCCTGATGAACACGATGGGCATCTTCCGCTTCGAGCAGATCGTCCGCTGGTGGCCGGTGGGCCTGATCGTGCTCGGCGCGTACATGCTTTACTGCCGGATGGCGGCGTCCAACGGCGAGCGGCGCAACGAGGAGGCCCGCGATGCGCGTCAGTAGCGGGGACATGATCCGCGCCGTGCGCGGGCCGATTCTGCTGATCGTGCTCGGCCTGCTGTTCGTAGCCGAGTATTGGAGCCAGGTTCCGTTCTACAAGACCTGGCCCGTACTGCTGATCGTGTACGGCCTGCTGAAGCTGCTGGAGCACCTGGCGCCGGACAGCCGCACGCCGGCGGGAGGCTCGCTATGAAACGAAGATCGCTGGCGGGACCGCTGCTGCTCATCCTGATCGGGGTGTGGTTTCTGATGAGCACGCTGCGGCCGGACTTGCCGCTGCTCGACCTGGCGGCCCGCTTCTGGCCGTTCGTACTGATCGGCTGGGGCGCGCTGCGGCTGCTCGAGATCCTGGTGTGGGCCGTGCGCGGCCAGGCGGTGCCGCGCTCCGGCCTGGCCGGGGGCGAGTGGACGCTGGTGGTCTTCCTGTGCCTGATCGGCTCCGGGCTCTACTGGGTCAACTTCGACCGGCCCTGGGGCCGCTTTGTGATCGGCGCCAACCGCGTCGAGATCTTCGGCCGCTCGTTCGACTACACGATTCCGGAGCAGAAGGTCCCGGCGGGCAAAGCGACCCGCGTGCTGGTGGAGAACCTGCACGGCACGGTGAGGGTCACGGGCGCGGACGTGCAGGAGGTCACGGTGGGCGGGCGCAAGAGCATCCGCGCCCTTCAGGACAAGGATGCCGACGAGGCCGACCGGCAGACCCGGTCGACGCCGCCGTCAACGGCGACATGGTGGTGGTGCGCACCAACCAGGACCGTCTCACCGGCCAGCAGCGCATCACGACGGATGTCGAGGTGACCGTTCCCCGCGGCTTCAGCGTGGAGGTCCGCGGGCGGAACAACGACAGCATCGAGGTCAACGCCGTGAACGGCAGCGTCGAGGTGGTGGCCGACGAGCGCCTCCGTGCGTCTGGACGGCATCGGCGGCAACGTGCGGCTGACCGACGTGCGCAAGAGCGATCTGATCCGCGCCGCCAACGTCAAAGGCACGCGTCGATATCCAGGGCGGCCACGGCCGCGATATCGAGCTGGACACGCATCGCCGGCGAGGTCGTCATCGACGGCTCCTATTCGGGCGACCTGGAGCTGAAGAACCTCGCCAAGCCGCTGCGCCTGGCGGGGCCCGAACGCCGAGTTGAGGGTCGAGCGGACGCCCGGCGAGATCCACATGGATCTGGGCAAGTTCGAGGCCACGAACCTGGTGGGGCCGATCCGGCTGACCAGCAGCCGGGCCCGCGACGTCGAGATCGAGAAGTTCAGCCAGGCGCTCGACGTGTCGCTCGATCACGGCGACATCACGCTGCGGCCTCTGCGAGACGCCGCTCTCGAAGATCAATGCGCACACGCATAACGGCCAGGTGGAGCTGACCCTGCCGGAGAAGGCCGCGTTCGACCTCAAGGCGGCCACCAGTCACGGCGACGTTAGCAACGATTACGGCGACGGGCTCAAGACGGTCTCGGACGAGCGCGGCGCAGGGCGGCGGCATCGATCGAGGGAGCCATCGGGCAAGGCCCGGCGATCGTGGTCGAGACCGACCGCGGCTCTGTCACCGTGCGCAAGGATTCGGGCGCGCCGCTGGCGGCTCACAACGAGAAGCCGCCGGACGAGCACATCCAGCCGGAGATCGAGAAGCACTGACCCGCTGCCGCGCTGATTGGGGCAGCCGATCCCGATCCGGAGATTACTGGTCCGGCACGGCGGTACTGGAGAGTGGCCAGTCCGTATCGAACCCCATGCCGGCGACCAGGGCCACGTCGTCGGGGTCAAAGTCCTCTCTCGGAAACGCCTTGAAGCGGCCTACGCTGTCAGGCGTGCGAACCAGGCTTGCGGCGGCGTCGAGGCGGGCCGGCGACGCCTCAAGACCGACGAATTCCAGCAGGCTCGGAAGCTCACGCATGGGATCGGCGCAGAGCCGGTCGAAATAGACCAGCAGAAACCGGCCGTTCATTGCCTGGGCAGTATCGAGCACCCTGCGATGGGCGGCCAGCCAGTACTTCAGGGAAAAGCGGGGGGTGGGCGTGAGCGAATCCGTGCCGAGAAATCGCGGGCCCCACGCGCCTAGCTGGTTCTGATTGCGGCTGTACGCCATATCGAGAGGGTTCCTTACGACGTGGATATAGCGCAGGTGGGGCGCCACGCTCCGCAGGCGCGGTAGCACGACGTGCGTGTTGGGCTCCTTCCATCCCCAGCGCGGATTCCGGCGGGCGCCTGCGGCGCACTCGCGAATGGACGATTCGGCTCGCTGAGACAACCACACGCAATAGTCCGGCGACGGGGAGCACTCGGCGGCCGCCCGGAGCAGGTGGGCCTGCGCCTCAGCCAGCGCGCTGGAGCCGCACATAACTTTCCGAAATACCGAGAAGAGCGCGCCAAAATCCTCGTCGGAACAGTCCAACGCCTCGATCCGGTTGAACAGGAGCGTGAACCACAGATTGTCGAGCGACTCGTTCAGATCGCTGCCCAAGTAAAAGCCGAGCTGGAGGAGGATTCCGGCAATCAGACGCGTGCCGCTCCCACCGACGCCGCCGACGGCAACGGGCTCGTCCCGCTGGAGTGCGGGCGCCGGGCTCGGCTCCTGGCCGCCCGCCTGAACCGTGGCGCCATCGGGCGTTCCACTGTCGAACCGGACGGGCGCGGACAAGGTGCGGCGGACCGGGCAATTCTGGGCGGCCTGGATCAGCCTTTCGCGCTGTTCCGGCGTGAGCGAATCTCCGTGGAGCTCGATCTCCGTGTGGAAGACCGCGCCCGCGGATTCGCGTTCGAGGCGGACCTGGGTCGTAACCGCATCGAGCGGGATGGCGTGGTCGTGCGCATACATCCTGACGGTCATGTTGGCGCAGGACGCCAGCGCGGCTTCCAGCAACTCGTGCGGCCGGAAACCCGCGGCGCCGCCGCCCCGGACAGGCGTGGTGTCCGCGAACGCCTCCTGAGCGCCGTTCGAGAAGCTGGTCCGGTAGCGCGGGGCTTCGCCTTTGGCCGAAATCATACGGGTAGCCGCTCCGTGATACGGATTCCGAACGCCTCCAGCCCCACCACTTTGCGCGGATGGTTGGTCAGCAGGCGGATGGTGCGCAGGCCCAGGTCGGAGAGTATCTGCGCGCCGATGCCGGTCTCGTATTGGAGTAGCCGCTGGCCATCGGCGGTGGTGTAGTTGGCCGCTTCGCGCAAGTGCGCCACCAGTTGGTCGAGGCCGGTTTCGGAGGGGGCGATGCGGACGCCCGGCCCGGTGTGGTGCAGGTACACCAGCGCGCCCGCGCCCTCGGCCGCGATTCGCCGGAGCGACGCCTGTACGATACGGCGGCAATCGCAGGTGGTGGCCGCGAAGACGTCGCCGAAGGCGCAGCGCGCGTGCACCCGCACCAAGACGTTCTCGCCGCCAGCGACGTCGCCGTGGACCAGCGCCAGATGCGTCTCCGGATCGGTCGAGCTGGCATAGGCAATGGTGCGAAAGGGGCCGAACTCGGTCTCCAGACAGCCCTCCGCCAGGCGGCGCACGAAGCGCTCGTGAGCGAGGCGGTAGCGGATCAGTTCGGCCACGGAGATCATCTTCAGGCCGTGCTGGCGGCAGAAGTCCACCAGTTCCGGCACCCGCGCCATGGTGCCATCGTCGTTCATGACCTCGCAGATGACTCCCGCCGGAGGCAGACCGGCCAGGCGCGCCAGGTCCACCGACGCCTCGGTCTGGCCCGCGCGGACCAGCACGCCGCCATCGCGGGCGCGCAGGGGGAAAACGTGACCGGGGCGCGCCAGGTCCGCGGGCCGCGTCTTGGGGTCGATGGCGATGCGGATGGTGCGGGCGCGGTCGGCGGCGGAGATGCCCGTGGTGGTGCCTTCGCGCGCATCGACGGTTTGGCAGAAAGCGGTGCCGAACTGCGAGGTGTTCCGGGCAGCGAGCAGGGGCAGATGCAGCTCTTCGCACCGCTCTCCGGTCAGCGCGAGGCAGATCAACCCACGACCATGCTTGGCCATGAAATTCACCATCTCGGGGGTGATCTTCACGGCGGCGGCGGTGAGATCGCCTTCGTTCTCCCGGTCCTCGTCGTCGACCACCACAAGCATGCGCCCGGCGCGTATCTCGTCAATCGCCTCGGAGATGGAAGCAAACGGCATAACCCTACAGTATCGCGTGGAAAACCTGGGACAGTATACTCATTCCCCAATTTCATGAACGCAGGCCGGAGGGCGCCGCCCCTCGGCCATCGCCCGTGAACCGCTGGCGCAGTTCGTTCGCCGCCGGAGGCGAAGGGCACCCCGGAGCCCCCGGGCTCGCGCCTTCATGAAATTGGGGAATGAGTATACTGTCCCAGGTTTAATGTTGTATCCTTTGTCAGAGCGCACTTTAAGGAGTACGGCAGTGGAAAGTAGGATTCATATCATCGGGTTGGTGGTTCCGGACCTGACGGACACGCACTTCGCCCGCGTGGCCAGCGGCGTCGCCCGCAGCATGCAGCCGTGCGGCTACACGGTCCTGATTTCGAACTCGGAGGGTGACGCGGAGCGCGAGCGGCAGGCGGTCCACCTGCTGCTATCGTGTTCGCAGGTGGACGGGATCATCCTGGCGTCGGCCCAGGCGCCCGGCGAGACGGCGTTGTTCCGGCAGATGGAAAAGCACAAGATGCCCTTCGTGCTGGTGGACCGCGACTTCCCCGCCATCGCGGCCAACTACGTCGGCGCCGACGACGAGGAGATCGGCACGGTGGCCACCGAGCATCTGATTGCCCGCGGCTGCCGGCACATCGCTCAGATCGAGGGTCCGGAGACCTCCAGCGGCGAGGCCCGCTCGAAGGGCTACGTCGCGGCTCTGCGCGGGCACGGACTGAAATCGGCGCCCGGCTACGTCGTACGCGGCGGATCGAGCGACGCCTCAGGCTGCGAGGCCATGCGGCAACTGCTTTCGGTCAATCCGCGCCTGGACGGCGTGGTGTGCTTCAACGATGCCGTGGCGGTCGGCGCCATCAAGGCGATTCTCGAGGCAGGCCTCGATGTCCCTTACGACATCGAAGTGGTGGGGGCGGGCAACGTCCACTATTCGGACATTCTTCGCGTGCCCCTTTCGACCATCGACCTGAGCAGCACCGCGATGGGCGAGCGCGCCGCGGAACTGATGCTCCGCATGCTGGAATCGAAGGAGCCGGTACCGCCCGAGCGCGTGATCGTTCCCTTCGACCTGGTCGCTCGCGAATCGAGCAAGGCGGTCGCGGTTTAGAGCGGGGGCCTCACCTCCGCCAAGCCATTATTGCGAGGAACAGCAGGCCCGCCAGGCCCGCGGCTCCAGTCGCCATCGAGATCCAGAGCCACGTCCTCAGCCGACTCCGCTGGTACATCTTCCGGTGGATTCGCAGGTACTCCTTCCAGCGGCGCCCGCGGTCGAAGGGCTGCTTCCACGGCGTCCAGGACGGGCGCTGCTCAAACGGCAGATCCAGAGCGTCTTCAACCTGGTCCTGGATCGTCAGTGTCGTCAGCGTTGTCGAAACGCCAGCTCCCATCAGCAGCAAAACACACTAGGTCGCCAGATAAGTCACTTCCCCAGCACCGCCCGGCCCACGCGTCGCATCCAGACCAGCTCGTCTTCGGACATGGGACCCAGCCGGAGAGCCTGGAGGGCCTGGTCCATCTCGGCGCCGCTGGCCGGGCCGGTCATGCACACATCCACTTCGGGCCGCGTTAGCACGAAACGGTAGCAGTCCGCCGCGGTGGGCGCCTTCTCGCCGGGAGGAATCGGGCGCGTGCGCGCGATGACCGACTGGAAGGTCTTCTTGCCGAGCAACTGGCCCCAACTGGTGGCCGTGTACGCCACCAGGCCGGACCGGTTCGCGGGCGGCAAATGAGGAAAGATGTCCTGCTCCGCTCCGGGATGGGCGGCGTTGTAACGGAAGTGGACCACGTCGAAATCGGGGCCCGCGGCGATCCGGGGAACCAGGATGCGCTTGTGTGTGGAGACCGCCAGATGCTTCACCAGCCCGCGCTCCTTCAGCTTCCGCGCGGCGTCCAGGATACGCTCCGGCACGGGCTTGTTCCAGAGGCCCAGCAGCAGGAGATCGGCATGGTCGAAGCTCAGGGCGCGAAGCGCCTTCTCGAGGCTCCGGGCCATCAACCCCGCCACGCGCGTGTAGGACTGGATCATGAGCACGAACCGCTCCCGCTGCGGCGCCAGGTGGCGGAGCGCCTCTCCGAACGGCTCCGTGCGCGCGCTTCCCCAATAGAAGTAATTGACGCCGCGGTCGAAGGCGCGCTCGACCGCGTCCGCGGGAACTCCATAACTGGAGGCTACGCCCAGCCGCCCGACGCGCAAACCCGTGCGCCCCAGAACCGTGCTCTTATAAGTGCGCAACTCGTTTTCCGGCATCAGTGCCATGATACTTTAGAGGAGATGCCCGCGCTTGGCCGCGGCCACTGGAGGAACCGATGGGTGCCGAACACGAACTGGAAGAAGCCATCGAGAAAGCGCGCGAGCCTTTCGACCGCACGGTAGGCGCCACCATGGCCATCGTCGCCGCGGCCCTGGCGCTGGTCTCCGTTCTGGGCCACATCTTCACCACCGAGGAACTGCTGGCGCAGCAGAAGGCGTCGGACCAATGGGCTTACTACCAGAGCAAGTCCATCCGCCGCTACCAGTCGGAATCCGCCGCCGATGTGCTGCGCGCGCTCAGCGGGCCCGGCGCGGCGGGGACCGCCGCCAAGTACGACGCCAACGTGGACAAGTACCGCAAGGACGCCGAAGAGATCAAGGACAAGGCGACCGAGTTCGAGCACGAAAGCGACACCAAGGGCAAGCATGCGCTACGTTTCCACTTCGCCGAGGTGTTCCTTGAAATCGCCATCGTCTTCTGCTCGCTGTCCCTGCTGACGCGCCGACGCTGGTTCTGGTCGGCCGGAGTCGTGCTCACGCTGATCGGTGGAGGCACTGCCCTGACCGTGCTTTTCATCCACTGAGCGGCGCTCAGAGATATTCCGATCAATTCAACTGAAACTCGTTGGCGACGCGCCCCGTCCCACGGGATGTGAGGCGATTGACCGACACCATCCACCCGTTGTCAAGCGTTCACGCACCGCTGGAGACCGGGTTCCGTCACGCCACCCTGGTTCCCCTCCCGGGATTCATACTTCTTACAGGCGCGGACTCCAAATCTTCATATTTCATACCGTCTCCAGCCCGGTGCTTCCTATCTCGTCCGCGGAGCGGGTAAGCCGCAGCCGCTTCGCGGACGATTGAGTCCGGCGTCCAAAGCGGTCCGCCATCAGCCGTCAGCCATCGGTTGGGCCATATTAGAGCCTGAGTAGCCTATGCGCGCCCCGGCTTGCGCCAGAGGACGTCAGAAGTGTGCTAACTTTTTCGCAGTATGTCGTTCGCCTGCGGCACGGTGATCGGAACGTATCGAATTGATCGGGTGCTCGGCGCCGGCGGCATGGGAGAGGTCTACAAGGCGACGCATCTCGTTTTGGGCCGCGACGTCGCCCTCAAGACGCTCCGTGCGGGCGCCAGCGGCCCCGAATCGCAGGCTCTTCGGTTAATCCGAGAGGCTCGTGCGGTATCCACCCTCCAGCATCCCAACGTCGTGGCTGTCTACGATGTATTCGACCTGGACGGAAATGTGTACATCGCGATGGAGTATGTGGAAGGCCAGGCGCTAAGCCGCATCCTTGCGGAACGCGCCCTCCGCCCGTTGGAGGCGGTCCGGTATGCCATTCAGATAGCCAAGGCCCTCGGGGCAGCGCACGCAGCGGGTATGCTGCACAGGGATGTGAAGCCGGGGAACATCATGATCGCCGCCAGGGGCGTGGTCAAGGTGGTCGATTTCGGCCTTGCCAGGCCTTTTGGTCCGCTGCAACCTGGCCGGACCGAAGAGACCCAGACTGGAACTGGGGATGCGGCTCTTACCATGGAGGGGTGTGCGGCAGGCACGCCCGGTTACATGTCACCCGAACAGATCCGGGGCCTCCACGTGGACGCACGCTCGGACATATTCTCGTTCGGCATCGTGCTCTACGAGATGCTGACGCGCGTACATCCCTTCGCGGCCACATCGCAGTACGCAACGACGGCCAATATTCTGCATTCCGAGCCCCGGCCGGTCAGACAGATTGCGGCAGACGTGCTCGGCGCGTTGGACGACGTGGTCCGGTTCTGTCTGCGGAAAGAGCCGGAAGAGCGCGCGCAGTCCATGTTCGACGTCGCTCACATGCTGGAGTCGGCTGAGCGGACGCTTGAGCGGCCGGACACGGCTGCCGCCGCGGCGCCGCGCCTCCGGCGGCGGCGGTTGGTTGCCTGCGGCGCGCTGGTTCTGGCCCTCATCGCGGGTTGGACCGCACGGACACTCGTGACGCCCCGCGGCGAACATGTCCGCCCGCGGCCTCTCCTGCGCCGTATCACCTGGGATGCGGGATTGGCCGAATCGCCGGCGCTGTCCAACGACGGACGCCTCCTGGCCTTCGCTTCCGATCGGGCCGATGGGACGAGCCTGGATATCTTTGTCCGCCACACGGCGGAAGGAGAGCCGATTCGTCTGACCAGCGACCCAGCCGACGACGAGGACCCTTCGTTTTCGCCCGATGGAGGGCTGATCGCTTTCCGCTCCGAGCGGCGGGGCGGCGGCGTTTACATCGTGCCGAGCCTGGGAGGACAGGAGCGCCTGATTGCGCCGGGGGGGAACAACCCGCGCTTCTCACCTGACGGCAACTGGATCGCTTACTGGGTGGGCGAAAGTGCGAATACGATGCCCTCCGCGCGCATGTATGTGGTTCCCGCTTCCGGCGGCGCTCCACGGCAAGTGCAGCCTGCCTTCGCCGACGCTCGCTTCCCGGTCTGGACGCCCGACGGCTCCCACATTCTCTTCGAGGGGGTGGACTCGGACAAGAACCCGAGTCGCGACTGGTGGGTAACGCCGTTGGACTCGGGGCCAGCGGTGAAAACGGGAGCGTGGCCGTCATTCCACCGAGCCGGGCTTTCTTTCATCTACCGGCCTGGCGGCTGGCAGGGCGGCAGGGTTGTGTTCTCGGCGCAGGATGACACGGCACGGTCGGTGTTGGCGGTGCCCATTAACACCCGGACGTGGCAGATCGAGTCTCCACCCGAATCCCTTACTTTTGGGTCGGGCATCGAAGGAGGGCCCTACCCGGCGCCGGGCGGCGCCATCGCCTTCACCAGCTACCAATATGGGGTCAACATCTGGGCGGGCGAGCTCGACGGAAGCGGCCGTGCAAGGAACAAAGAAGGCCGGAGGATCACTTCCGGCGCCGCTTTTCACTCCAGCATCTCGGCGAGCGCCGATAGCAGACGGCTGGCCTTTCTTCTGGGCCGTAGTCCGAGGAGAAGGGTGTGGATACGCGATCTGGCGACAGACCGGCAAGTCGGTGTGGATATCGACGCCGCGGACAAATGTTCCGCCATCGTTTCGGCTGACGGCTCCCGGGTTGCGTGGTCGGTCTGCGGCCCGGGCCGGGAGGCGATCTACACGGCCACCATCAACTCCGACTTTTCCGTGCGGTTGCCGGAAAAGGTGTGCGAGGATTGCGGCAGCGCGCTGGACTGGTCCCGGGCGGGCGACTCGATCCTATTCGCAGATCATTCCAGTCCCGTGCGGCTTGGCATTCTGAATCTGAGTTCCAGGTCGCTGAGGATGCTCTCCAGTCCGGGCAATAACCTGGCCAATGCGAAGCTTTCGGCAGATGGCGCCTGGATCGCCCTGACCGCGGCGCAGACGCGGGGCCGCCGCGCACAGATCTTCGCGGTTCCCCTAACGGAAGGCAAGCCGGCGCCCGAGTCCGGCTGGGTGGCGGTTGCGAGCGGGGACTCGTGGAACGACAGTCCGGTCTGGACGGAGGGCGGCGACGCTCTGCTCTTCTACTCGAGGCGCGACGGATTCGGCTGTATATGGCGCCAGGCCGTCAACCGCATAACCAAGCGGCCGGAGGGGGAACCGTCCGAAGTTCTGGGGTTCCATAGCGGCCGCCTCTCGCTCAGCGAGCTACCGTTTCGCATGGAGTCGCTGTCCCTGGCGAACAATCGGATCTATTTCAACGCGCTCGAGTCGGCCGGAAGCATTTGGATGCTGGACCATGGTCCCCGGGACGGTGCGCGGCCGTAACTGTCCCGCCCCCGCGCTCCAGGCGCCGCAAAAGAACGCTTCCCCGACGGGCGGCTGTCTTACTTGGCTCGCGGCGAAGCTGTAATCGGTTATACTTCCTGTAATGGAGGAGCCTATGGCCGATAACCAAGACGCACAGACGGCTTCGCCTGCGTCTGTCAAGGTGGACATTTCCCTCGAGCCGCTCAAGAGTGCGCCTGTCGCGTTGACCCGCGACCAGGTGTGCCGGCTGCTTGCGAACGTCGGCAATCAGGTGGTCACCTGGTTGCGGTACGACGTGGGGACGACCAACATTCCGGTGGTGTGCAGCGAAGGCACTCAGAGCTGGCGCAGCGAGGACGGCGAGTGCAGCGACATTAAACACGAGTAGAGTCGCACGATCCCCGCGAGTGCACCCAGGCACGCAGGATGCGTATCTGTCTCATCAGCGCGGCGACCGTTACGGACCACGGAGAGTATGCGGCGAATAAGTCGATTCGCGACACCGCGACGCATCCGCCGCTAGGGATACTCACGCTGGCAGCCGTTCTACGCGAGCGCCTGACCACGCCGCTGATCCTGGACCTGAACCGGATCTACTACGAGTATCTGGCGGACGCCGCCGCTGGCGCGGAGATCGATTTCTGTGCGTACGCCTGTGCCCGCGTCCCACCCGGATTAGAGGTTATCGGGTTGAGCACCATTTGCAGCTCGTACCCTTTGACCATCCGAATGGCCGAACGGCTCAAGCGAGACCACCCGGACGCGGTCGTCGTACTGGGCGGTCCGCAGGCGTCCGCCGTGGACGTAGCTACCTCGAGGCGTTTCCCTTCGTCGATCTGATCGTTCGCGGGGAAGCGGAGGAGACCCTGCTCGAAGTGCTGAGCGCAGGCGCGCGGCCGCCGGCTCTGGCCTCGGTTCCTGGGATCGCCTTCCGCAACGGCGGAACCGCAGAGCGGAATCCCGACCCGCCGCTCATAACGGACCTGGATGCGCTGCCGCTTCCGGCGTTCGACCTTCTGCCCTGGACCGAGCCGCCCTTCTACTTCCCGATCGAGTTAGGGCGCGGTTGCCCGTTTTCTTGCACTTTCTGCTCGACGAACGATTTCTTTCGGCGGCGTTTCCGCCTGAAGTCGCCGCAGGCGGTGCTGGCACAAATGACGGAGGTGCGCAGGCAGCACGGCATCGACCGGTTCGACCTGGTGCACGACATGTTCACCGTGGACCGCAAGCGCGTGGTTGCGTTCTGTCAGGCCATGATCGATTCGGGGGAACGAATGGAGTGGGGTTGCAGCGCGCGTACGGATTGCGTCGACGACGAGCTGATCGACCTGATGTATCGGGCCGGGTGCCGGAGCCTCTTCTTCGGGATCGAAACCGGTTCTCCGCGTTTGCAGCGCTCGATCGAGAAGGACCTCGATCTCGGAGCAGCCGCGGGGCGAATAAGAACCTGCACCGAAGCCGGAATCAACACTACGGTTTCGTTGATCACGGGGTTTCCGGAAGAGACCGAAGAGGAGATGTGGCAGACCGTTACCTTCCTGATCGATTCCGCACGGCACGAACTGGCGGAGCCCCAGTTGCATATCGTGGCGCCGCTGGCTGGGACACCGCTGCAGGTCAGGTTCCAGGGCCGGCTCCTGCTGGACGACGTGCATTCCGACATTTCGTACCAGGGATGGAAGACGGAAGACCCCGACCGGGACCTGATCGCCTCGTTCCCCGAAGTCTTCTGCAGCTTTTACGGCGTACCAGCCCCAGCGCTCGACCGCCCTCGCTTGAAACGTATCCGCGGCTTCGTGCTTCACGCGCTAGGTCCGTTCCGATGGGTGGCCATTGCAGTGCACCAGTCTCGGGGTGGTGTGCGGGCGTTTTTCGAGGCGTGGGAAGAGGAGTTTCCCGCGGCCACCAGGAGCGGCGAAGCGTGGGCGCGTTACTATGCCTCGGCCGACTTCGGGCGGGATCTCGCAGGTTTCGTACGCGCGAGGTTCCTGTCCGGCGCCGAATCCGACGCTTCCCTGGAGGCCCTCGTACAACTCGCCGAGTGTATGTCGGCGACCGGTTCGGACGAGCCCCCGGACGCCGCGCTCCACCCACGGCCGGCGGCCGCCACCCGGTCCGCGCGCGAGATCGTTCCGATGCTGCCCTACGGGGTCCGATTGTTGGACCTGGACGTGGACGTGAGCGAGATCTTCGATCACCTGCGCCGCGGCGCCGGACTGCCGCGGCCTTCTGTGCGCCGCGTGACGCTGGCAACGCGGACCGGAAGATCGAGCGGTACCGACGTGGTGAAACTGACGCCGCTGTCCACTGCGTTCCTGAAACTGTGCGATGGCCGGACTCTGGACCGGGTGGCGGAGGAACTGGAGCCCGGCGATGATCTCCGCGATATTGGAAGGGAGCGGCTTGGCGCGCTCGTTTTCGACCAGCTCCGCCGGCAGCGCCTCGTGACGTGGGGCAAGCCGTAGGCCGGAGTTCCTGACCCCCGCCGCTCCAGCATTCTTGCCTTCGTAACACCCATAGCGGAATATCGTTGTTGTAATAGGCGACGGTGGTCTGCCGTCTCCAGCCCGGTGCTTCCTATCTCGTCCGCGAAGCGGTTGAGCCGCAGGACGAGCGAATCCGGCCGGTCTGTCCTCATGCTGCCCCCTTGCCCGCCCTCCCGGCGCTGGGCCCGCATTGGATGCCTTGCGCACATGCGCTGGCTCCCCTGAGATACAATCCCATTGGATGCGGCAGCGGATCATCATTATCGAGGACGAGGCGGACATCGTCGAGATGGTCCGCTACAATTTCCGCAAAGAGGGGTTCGAGGTAGAGAGCTACGCCCGCGGCAAAGAGGGGCTCGAAGCGGTGCGCCGAACTCCGCCCGACCTGCTGCTGCTGGATATCATGCTACCGGACGAAGACGGCTTCTCCATTTGCCGGCGGCTGCGGGCGGACGAGCGTCTCCGTTCCCTGCCGGTCATCTTCCTGACGGCGCGGGGCGAGGAGATCGACCGCATCGTGGGCCTGGAAATCGGCGCCGACGACTATGTGGTCAAGCCCTTCAGCCCCCGCGAACTGGTGGCCCGCGCCAAGGCCATTCTGCGGCGGCAGGAGCGCGGCGCAGCGGAACCGGACGAGGTAGTCGAGATCCGCGAGCTGCGACTGGACGCGCGCACGCAGGACGTGAGCGTGCGCGGCGCTGCCGTCGACCTCAGCGCACTGGAGTTCAAGCTGCTCCACTTTCTGGCCGCCCACCCGCGGCAGGTCTTCAGCCGGGAGCGGTTGCTCGACGAGGTGTGGGGCCGGGACTGCTCCGTCACGCTGCGCACCGTGGACGTTCACATCCGGCGCTTGCGCGAAAAGATCGAGGCGCAGCCCGAGAGCCCCGAGTACATCGGAACCGTGCGCGGGGCCGGCTATCGCTTGCTGGCGGAGCCGGAGGAGACTTAGTGCCGAGCCTGGCCAGTGGTCAGTCCGTCGTGGCCGCTCCGCGGGCTGAAGCCCGGGCTGGCACGCTCAAGCGTGCGCCACGACCCCAGCCGGAGACAGGACCCTAGCGTGCCCTTCCGCAGCCCCATCTTCCGCAAGCTGCTGGTCAGCGCGTTCGCGCTCATCGCGATCACCATCCTTGTTCTCGATTTCTACTTGACCCGCGACATGGCCCGGCGCGAGACTGTCTCGGTAGAGCGCCTGCTCGCCGCCGAGGCGCGCGTGCTGGCGGGCGAACTTGCGACCGTGGATACCGGAGGTCTGGAGAACTGGGCGCACACCGCCGAGAGCCGGGCGCAGAAGGCGCGCGTCACCGTAATCGCCTCGGACGGCAAGGTCCTGGCCGACTCGCAACATGACCCCGAAACCATGGAGAACCACGCCGACCGGCCCGAGATCCAGGAGGCGCTTCAGGGGCGCACCGGCGCTTCCATCCGCCATAGCGCCACGCTCGACCGCGATCTTTGCTACGTCGCTATCCCAGCCGACGTTGCGGGCCAGGCCCGCGGTGTTGCGGCTGGCTCTCCCGCTCCAGGAGCTCGACGCCGTCATCGCCACGGTGCGCTGGCGGATCTACGGCGCATCCCTGGCCGCCGCTCTAGCCGCTCTCGCGATGGCCTATTTCTTCTCGCGAACCTTCACGAAGCGCATCCGCCGGCTGCAGGCCTTCGCGGGAAGCCTGCTCGGCGCGCGCGCCTCCGAAGTTCTCGAGCGCGACGCCGATGACGAGCTGGGCGCGCTGGCCGCCTCGCTCAGCACCACCGCCGTCCAGCTCCGCGAATTGGTGGAGAAGCTGAGCCTGGAATCGGCGCGCCGGGAAGCCATCCTGTCCAGCATGGTGGAAGGCGTGCTGGCAGTGGACAACGAGGTGCGCGTGACCTTCTGCAACGAGTCTTTCGCGCGCGCCGTGGGGGCGCCGTTGCCCGTGCCGGAGGGCCTGCCCCTGCTGGGCCTGGTGCGCGATCCCGCGTTCCTGGACTTGCTGAGCCGGGTGATCGTCACCCACGAGTCCTTCAAGCAGCGCATGCAACTGGCGGCGGCGGACGGGCGCGCCTTCGAAGTGCAGGCCGCTCCGCTGGCTTTGCGCTCGCGGCGCGGCGCCATCGCCATCCTGCACGACATCACCGACCTGGAGCGGCTGGAGCGCATCCGCAAGGACTTCGTCGCCAACGTGTCGCACGAGTTGCGCACGCCTCTGACCGCCATCCGCGGCTATGCCGAGACGCTGCTGGACGGCGCGCTCGAGGACCAGGAAAACAACCGCCGGTTCCTGGAGGTCATTCGGGCGCATGCCATCCGTCTCAACAACATCGCCTCGGACCTGCTGGTGCTCTCCGAGCTCGAATCCGGCCAGGCCGCCGCGGCTCCCGAGCCGGTGCCGGTCCACGCCGCGCTGGAGGCCGCCATGCGTACCCTGGAATCGGAGGCGCGCGTGCGCGGCGTGTCGGTGCAAGTCGGGGATCTGGGCGGCGGGCAGCGTCATCGGCCACCGCATTCGCCTCGAGCAGGCTTTCGTCAACCTGCTTGATAACGCGGTGAAGTTCAATCGGCCGGGCGGTGAAGTCCGGATTGAAACCAGCCGGACCAGCGACGGGAAGGTCCGCATCGCGATCGCCGACACCGGCATCGGCATCCCCTCGGAGGACCTGCCGCGGATCTTCGAACGTTTCTACCGCGTGGACAAAGCCCGCTCGCGCGAGGTGGGCGGGACCGGACTGGGCCTGTCCATCGTCAAGCACGTCATCGAACGGATGAACGGCAGCGTGACGGTCGAGTCGCAGCTAGGAAAGGGCTCCACCTTCACAGTACTACTACCACTTGCCGAGTAACCGTACGCTAAGGTTTCACACTCCTGTAATGCTGACGTAATCCTCGCTTCATTCGCTCCCGATAGGCTGATAGCCATGCAACAAAGACTTTTGTGTGCGTTTGTTACCCTCATATTCACGCTGCCCTGCTTTGCCCAAAGCGATGTAGACACGCTGCGGCAGCAGATCGCGGCGCAACAGAAACAAATCGAGGATTTGCAGCGGACTCTCGAAGCGCAGCAAAAGACGCTGCAGCAGCTTACCGCCGCTCCAGCGCCTGCGCCGGCTCCGGCGGAAGCGGCTCCTGCCAAGCCTGCTGAAGGCGCCAAGGTCTCCGCACCCCTGTCGTTTAAAATTGGCGACTCCGAGTGGACACCCGGAGGGTTCATGGATTTGACCAACGTATTCCGTTCGACCGACGTCGGAAGCGGCATCGGAACGTCGTTCAGCGGGATCCCATACAGCAACACGGCCGCGGGCGTGAACACCGAGGATCGTCTCAGCGCGCAGAACTCGCGCCTGACGCTGAAGATCACGAGCAAGGTCTTCAATACGGCGGTCACCGGCTATCTCGAAGCCGACTTTCTTGGCAATGCTCCGGCCAACCCCTACGTGACCAGCAACGGGAACACGTTTCGCATGCGGTTGTATTGGGTGGATCTGATGAAAGGGAAGTGGGAAGTGCTGGGCGGGCAGTCCTGGAGCATGATGACGCCGGGCCGCAAGGGCATATCCCCGAACCCATCCGACATCTTCTACTCGCAGGACGTGGACACGAACTACCAAATCGGCCTCGTTTGGACGCGGGCTCCCCAGTTCCGCCTGGTCTACCACCCGAGCAAGTCCCTTGCCGTTGGCTTCGCGCTGGAAAACCCCGAGCAGTACATCGGCGCCGCGGTCACTGTGCCGTCGTTTGTCGGCACTCAGTTGGACAACAATTCGACCACAGCGACACCGAACATGTTCCCCGACATGCAAGCCAAGATCGCCTATGACGCCACCTCCGGCGGCCGCCAGGTTCTGCACCTCGAAGCGGCCGGCGTGTTCCGGGGTTTCCGCATCGCCCGGGCCGACTTGTCGCACTCGACGATCTACGGCGGCGGCGGCGAGGTCAACGCCATTGTCGAGCCAGTAAAGAACTTCCGCATCGTCGCCACCAGCTACTACAGTGACGCCGGCGGGCGGTACATCGGAACCGGGCCGGCTCCCGACGTTGTCGTGCGCTCGAATGGCAATCTCTCGCCCGTGCACTCGGCCTCAGGGATTGGTGGCTTCGAACTCCAGCTTACTCCCAAGTTCCTGCTCTACAGCTACTACAGTGCCGTCTACGTACAGAAGAACTGGGGCTACCCCGCCACCGGAACGGCGCTGCTCGGCTACGGCTACCCGAACTCGCCCACGAGCAACAACCGCGTGATCGAGGAAGGGGCAGGCGGCTTCACCTACACCATCTGGAAAGACCCCAAGTACGGGGCTCTGCAGGTGATGAACCAGTTCGCGTACGTCTATCGCGCGCCGTGGGCTCTCCCGGGAACCCCACCGGTCAACGCGCATTCGTACATGCTCTTCACGAATCTGCGGTACGCGCTTCCCTAGAACACGCCGAACGGCGCGAGTTCTGTTTTGGGTCCCCCTGGCCCCGCCTTCGACGCCCGCGAGAGGTCGGCGGGCGTTGGGCGGCGGTCAGGGGGACCGCCCACGTTACTGAGATTTCACCCGGCCTTAACAGTTCTGTAACAAACGACGCAAAGAATGGAGAAAGACGACCACATGAGGAACACCCTGACAATCGCCCTAGTGTTGCTGGCGCTCGCCGTGTCCGGCTTTGGCCAGACGCTCATCAATGGCGCCGGCGCGACTTTTCCGTATCCGATCTATTCCAAGTGGTTTGACGAGTTTCACAAGCTGCACTCCGACGTCCAGATCAACTACCAGTCCATCGGCTCGGGCGGAGGCATCCGACAGCTCGAGGCCGGCACGGTCGACTTCGGCGCTTCCGACGTGCCGATGACCGCGGAGCAGTTGGCGAAGCAGAAGGTTCCGCCGCTGCACCTCCCCACGGTGCTCGGCGGCGTGGTCCCCACCTACAACATCCCTGGTGTGACTGCGGAGTTGAACTTCACCCAGGAAGCGCTGGCAGGCATTTTCCTCGGTACGGTCAAGAAGTGGAATGACCCTGCATCTGGCGAAAGCCAACCCGGGCGTGAAGCTGCCGGGCGAGGATATCGTCGTGGTGCACCGCTCCGACGGCAGCGGGACCTCGTTCATCTGGACGGATTTCCTGTCCAAGGTCAGTCCGGACTGGAAGAGCAAGGTCGGATCAGGCGCTTCCGTGCAGTGGCCCGTTGGGCTGGGCGCCAAGGGCAATGAGGGTGTCTCCGGCCTGGTGAAACAGACCCCCAACTCGGTGGGCTACGTGGAGTTGATCTACGCCGTGAACAACCACATGGACTACGGCCGGGTTCGCAATGCGGCGGGCTCGTTCGTAAAGGCCGATCTGGCCAGTGTGACCGCCGCGGCTGCCGGCGCCGCCGCCAGCATGCCGGAAGACTTCCGGGTCTCGATTACGAACGCCCCGGAAAGGCCGCCTATCCGATCGCGAGCTTCACCTGGCTCCTGGTGCCCACCAAAATCGAGGACGCGACGAAGAGAAAGAGTCTCGTAGAGTTCGTTCAGTGGATGCTCGGTCCCGGACAGAAGATGACGGAAGCTCTTTCTTACGCTCCGCTGCCGAAGAGCGTGGTGTCCAAAGAGTTGAAAGCTCTCTCGCAGATTCAGTAGACAGTTTGGCGCTGGGCAGGCCTTTGGCCTGCCCAGGCTGATTTCATGACAGGCACTGGCATTGCCGCTCCCTCGCTGCCGGCGCGTCCGGCCGGAAAGGCCCGGGTGCGCGAGTTCCTGCTGCGCCTCCGGGCGGGCGACCTGGTCGCGCACGGCATTACCCTCACCTTCGCTGCCAGCATCCTCCTGATCACCGTCCTGCTCATCATGGAACTGTGGGGGAAGTCGGGGCTTTCCCGGACCAAGTTCGGCTTGAGTTTCTTCAGCGGCAGCACCTGGGATCCGGTGGCCGGGGAATTCGGCGCCTTGCCGTTCATCTATGGCACGCTGATCACGTCTTTCCTGGCTCTCCTGATGGCCGTTCCGCTCGGTCTCGGTGCGGCGATCTTCCTCTCCGAGATGGCCCCGCCGCCGGATATCCGACTCGCTGACGTTCGTCATAGAGCTGCTGGCGGCTGTCCCCAGCGTGATCTACGGCTTGCTGGGAGTCTTCTTTCTGGTCCCCATCATGCGTCAGTACGTGGAGCCGGCGTTGATCAAGAGCTTTGGCTTCCTGCCGCAGTTTCGCGGCCCAGCCTATGGTGTCGGCGTCCTCACTTCGAGCGTCGTGCTGGCCATCATGATCCTGCCGTTCATCGTGTCGATCTCGCGGGAAGCTCTGATGGCGGTGCCGCGGGAGCAGCGGGAAGCGGCCCTGGCGGTCGGAGCGACGCGCTGGGAATCCACCTGGCAGGCGGTGGTGCCGTTCGCCCGCCTGGGCATCATCGGTTCGGTGTTTCTGGCGCTGGCCCGCGCGCTTGGGGAGACGATGGCGGTCACCATGGTGATCGGAAACGACCCCCGCATCCAGGCCTCGCTGCTCGCGCCCGGCTACTCGATCGCCGCCGTGATCGCCAACGAGTTCACGGAGGCCACCGCGGACATCCACCTGAGCGCGCTGGTCGAGCTGGGGCTGGTCCTGTTCCTGCTCACCATCGTCATCAACGGCCTCGCCCGGCTTCTGATTCTCGACCACCACCGCGCAAAGGAACGGCGCAGTCATGATCTGGCGAAGGTTCGTCAACACGTTCATGTTCGCGCTCACCGGCGCTGTGCACCGTGGTCACCGTCTCCGTGCTGTTCTTCATTCTCGGGCTACCTGGTCTACCACGGCGGGCGCTCTCTCAACTGGGACTTCTTCACCAAGCTGCCGGCGCCGGTCGGCGAAAGCGGCGGCGGCATGGCGAATGCGATTGTGGGCAGCGGCAAGCTGCTTCTGCTGACCGTCTTGCTCGGCGTGCCGGTCGGGTTCATCGGCGGCGTGTACCTGGCCGAGTTCGGCGGCGCGGCGTTCTCCTCCGTGGTGCGCTACACGGCCGACCTTCTGAACGGCGTGCCGTCAATCGTCATCGGCATCCTGGCCTACGCGCTGGTCGTCATGCGGGCGAAGCAGTTCTCGACGTTTGCCGGCGGGTTCGCTCTGAGCCTGATGGTGATCCCCATCACCCTGCGCAGTACGGAGCAATTTCTGCGGGCGGTGCCGCAATACCCTGCGGGAAGGCGCGCTGGCCCTGGGCGCAAGCAAGTGGAAAGCCGTGCTGACGGTGGTCATCCCAGCCGCCATGCGCGGCATCCTGACCGGGACCATCCTGGGCGTGGCCCGAGTGGCGGGTGAGACCGCGCCGCTGCTGTTCACGGCTTTCGGCAACCGCTACTGGAGCCCCGGCTGGTTCCAGCCCACGGCCTCGTTGCCGATGATGGTGTACACCTACGCCATTTCGCCCTACGAGGACTGGCACCGTCAGGCCTGGGCCGCGGGCTTGGTCCTGCTCTCGATGATGCTCGTGGCCAACGTCGCCGCGCGCCTGATTCTGTCTCCGAAAGGAGCGCAACACGCTTGATTATGGCAGCCATGGCAACCAACCCTCTCCGTATGGACGACGCTCCCAAGGAAAACGCGGCCGCCGGCCGTCCGGAACCGGCCGCGGCGCCGGACCCGAAGCTCCGCGTGGCCGGTCTGAACTTCTATTACGGAGCGGCCCACGTTCTGCACGACGTCAGCCTGGAGATCCCGCCCAACAAGGTGACCGCGCTGATCGGGCCCTCGGGCTGCGGCAAATCTACCTTCCTGCGGACCCTGAACCGGATGTACGAGACGGTTCGCCACGCGCGCGCCACGGGCGCGGTCACGCTGGACGGCGAAGATGTGATGACGATGGACGTGGTCCAACTGCGGCGGCGGGTCGGGATGGTGTTCCAGAAGTCGAACCCCTTTCCCAAGTCGATCTTCGACAACGTCGCGTACGGCCCGCGCCTGAGCGGCGGGATGCACCGGGCGGCTCTCGAGGAGGCCGTGGAGCGCAGCCTTCGCCGCGCCGCCATTTGGGACGAAGTGAAGGACCACCTGCACGAGTCCGCCTACGCCCTCTCCGGCGGGCAGCAGCAGCGCCTTTGCATCGCCCGGGCGCTGGCCGTGGACCCCGAGGTCCTGCTGCTCGATGAACCCTGTTCGGCGCTGGACCCCATCGCCACCGCCAAGATCGAGGAGCTGCTGTTCACGCTCAAGGACAACTGCACGCTGGTCATCGTCACGCACAACATGCAACAGGCCGCGCGCGTCGCGGAGTTCACCGGCTTCTTCCTGCTGGGCAAGCTGATCGAATTCGACAAGACCGAGGTCATCTTCAAACGCCCCAGCCGCAAGGAAACCGAGGATTACATCACGGGCCGGTTCGGGTAGACTGAAACGCGGGAGCCGATTTGCGCCACTTTATAGAGGAACTGGACGAGCTGCAGAAGAAGCTGCTCGAGATGGGCGGGCTGGTCGAGTCCGGCATCCACAACAGCGTACTCTCGCTTATCGATCACAACGAAAGCCTGGCGCAGGACGTGCTGCGCAACGAGGCACGTATCAACCAGATGGAGATCGAGGTTGACGATTTCGCCGTGGGCCTGATGGCGCTTTATCAGCCCATGGCCCGCGACCTGCGGTTTCTGACCGCCGCCATCAAGATCAACGCCGATCTCGAGCGCATGGGCGACCTGGCCGTGAACATCGTCGAGCGCGCCCTCTCCCTCATGTACCAGCCTCCGGTCAAGCCGCTCATCGACATTCCGCAGATGGCCAAGCAGGTCGAGTCCATGGTGCGCCGCAGCCTGGATGCCTTCGTCAAGCGCGACCCGGAGCTGGCCCGCGCGGTGCTGCTCTCCGACGATGCGGTGGACGAACTGCGCGACGCCATCTACCGTGAGCTGATCGGCTTCATGGAACGCGATTCGCGGACCGTGTCCCGCGCGGTCGACCTGATGTTCGTGGCCCGCAACCTGGAGCGGATCGCCGACCACTCCACCAACATCGCCGAAGACGTGTTGTACCTGGTCCAGGGCGTGGACGTGCGGCACCACGCGGAAGCGCGCAGCTCGCTGGGGTGAAACGGCTGTCAGCCGCCAGCCATCAGCGGTCAGCGGTAAGTTGCCGCCGACGGGCGGCCTTCCCGTCAGTGCCCGAACTTCGCCCCGGCATCCTCATGGCAGGAGCGGCACAGGCCCTCGCGCGGCTCCCTCAGGTGCGGGCGGTAGTCGCTGGCGTGGGGCGTGTGGCAGGCCGTGCAGTCGAACGCCGCGTGCGGCGACTTGCTGTCCGCCACCTCGTTCCCCAC
Organism: Bryobacterales bacterium; assembly: GCA_963710565.1. Classification (GTDB taxonomy): domain Bacteria; phylum Acidobacteriota; class Terriglobia; order Bryobacterales; family Bryobacteraceae; genus DASWZN01. The sequence continues at coordinate 664,730 of CAVQAN010000009.1, forward strand.
CTTCACGTGGCAGGTGAGGCACAGAGCCCGCACTTTGCCGCCGTTCAGCCGGATCTCTCCTCCCACCGGCTCGGCATGGCACTCGTCGCAATGTCGGCCGCCGAACGGCCCGTGCTGGCTCTCGTAGAGGAGCTTGGCGCCGCGCGAGCCGTGCGGATCGTGGCACCCGGTACAAAGCGCCGTCTGGAACGGCTGCTGCTGGTGGGCCGCCGCGAGCTTCTCCGCGCTCGCCTCATGGCAGCTCAGGCACAGAGCGGGCTCACGGGCCTTGAGATACGGCGGAACGCCCTGCGATCCGGTGGACCGGTGGTCGGTGTGGCAGGACAAACACCCGCCCGGATGCACTGCCGGCTTCTTCAACGCGGCGGCGATCGCCGCGTGACAGTCGACGCACTCCGTCTGCGCACAAGCCACCACCGGCCAGAGGACAATCGGAATCCAGCGCCACAGCACCGACAAGAGCGTATTATAACCTTTGCGGCGCCACCGGCCCCGTTTGGCAGTAGACTATAACGCATGCCGTCCGACCCCTTCACGATGCTGTTCGGCGGAGTGCTGGCCCTGGCCCTCCTGCTGGCCCTTCTGGAGTGGTTCACTCACCACCGCCGGATGGCCGTCGCTGCGCTGATGCTGGCCGCGCTCGCCGCCGCGCTCCTGGCGTTCGAGCTCGCATCGGTGCGCACCTCGATTCGCGTGGACCTCCTGTTTACGGTGCCTCTCATCTCATTGACGGCGGCTGCGGTGGGAGTGCTGGCCATGCTTGGACCGCCCTTCTCCGCGCGCGCGCTCGGGGCCCTCCTGACGGCCGCGGGCGCGATTACCCTGGGCTGGTGCGGGTGGTCGCTGGCAGGCTGGATGGCGCGATCGAACCTCATCGATCTGGCGCGCAACGAAGGGCGCGCGCTGTACTGGCAGGAGGCCATGCGCTGCCAGGCGAATCTCGAGAAGCGCTTCGGGCCGCTCCAGCGGCGCGATTCCCCTTGCGTCGGAAACCTGGCCGTCTTGTCCCGTAGCGACAGCGGGTACCCCTACTCGCGCGTGGTGGTCAACGACAGTGCCGAGTTCTATCTTCTGGTGGCGGAGACCAACGGCGCGGAAGACACAAACCCGCCGGGCGCCGCTCCGTTTGGTCCGCTGAAGCCCGGCCCGAACGGCAGCCTGCACGTCGAAAGCGACCCGTCCGCCCGCCAGCCGGCAGTTGAACTCCGGCCGGCGTCAAGCGGCGCCTGTGAGGCGCGCATCCGCAATGACTACTTGAAGAGGACCGACACCTACAGCCTGCGCCGCGTGGAACTCGGCTCCTGCCCCGCGCCGATCAATCCGCCGGTCCATTTCCTGGGTGCGTGGGGCAGCCTCGTCGAAGCCCCCGCACCTCCGGTGTACCCTGCCCTCACTCAAGTCTGGTTCTGGGAGAGCCGGGGGACAGGATACGCCCTGATCCTCGCTGCGGCGAGGGCACCCTCTTCCAACTACGTCCGGCGCTTCACCGGCAGGCGAAACGCTGAAGGCGTCTGGCAATTGCGCGGCGCGGACCAGAATCATGCGGAAGAGGACGTTTCCGTGACCGTCTCCCAGGGGCGCCTGGACCTGCGGCGCGGAGCCTCCGAGACGGTGCTCGATCCCGGCGAGGTCGCCACCCATCCGGCCATCGCCCTGGTTCCGGTCCGCGAGGCCGCCCTCTTCGAGCGCTACTTCAACACCGTCTTCTTCGACTTCTACCTGCCTTGAGCGCCGCGGCAGAGACGCTCAGTTCAAGCCCACAAGCCGGTAGATCTGCGCTCCGTACTTCTCGATGGTATGCAGGCCGATGCCAGGGATGGCCAGTAGTTCGCCCGCGGTCTGGGGACGCGCGCCGGCGATGGCCCGCAGCGTGGTATCGGGGAAGATGCGGAACGCCGGCACGCCGCGGCGCTTGGCCTCGCCGAGGCGCCAGGCGCGAAGCGCCTCCTCGAGGCGCGAGGCCGCGCCGGTAGCGCTTCCTGACGGCCGCGCTCCGGATTCGGCCTCGGACGCTGCCGGACGGGCTCGTTTCCGCTTTCGCGGTGGGGCTGCTTCCCGCGCCGGAGCGGAGGGCGGCCTCTTCTTCCTGGTGCGCTTCTGCGCTGCCGCGACGTGAACCGCCGCCTTGATCACGAAGTCGATTTCGTCCGCGGCGGGGCGGCCTCGCGCCAGGCAGACTTTGCGGTACGGGATCTGTTTCCCGTCCTTCTCGAAGGTTTCTTCGGAGAGTCGCAGATAGCCCGCGCGCGCCATCGCCCCGAGCACTTCCTCGAAGGAGTCGCGGCTCGGCTCACCATCGGGACAGAGCTCCTGATGCAGCTTGCCGGTCGATTTGGCCGCGCCGGCTCCGAGCGCCGCAACCACGCGGGCCGCCGCGGCGCGCTCCTCCCCGGTCGGTTTGCGGAAACGCTGCGCGACGCACTCGTCCGGAGCGCAGAAATCGCAAATGCCGCAGGGGCTGCCCGCGTCCGCCAGGTCGCCGAAATGGCGGACCAGGGAAGACATGCGGCACTGGTTGCTCTCGGCGTAGCGGATCACCAGGTCGATCTGCGCCCGCTTCTGCTCGAGCACTGCGCAATGTAAGGCGCCCGCCATCCACCCTCGCCTCGCGTGACGTTCTCGGCGTAATCCACCACCGCTCCGCCGTGAATCCACAGCTTCTCGAGCGCCTTGTCGAATACCTCCGCGTCCATGCGAACCTGCTTTTTGAGCGCCTCCTTCCCGATCGGTTCAGGGCCGAGCCGGGCAAAGATGCGGTCCAGCTCGGCGGGGTCGGGATAGTCGCGCTCGTAAGAAGAAGTCGTGCGTGTAGCGGTCGGCATAGGAGTGCATCAGGATGGCGCGGCTCGGCTCGCCGTCGCGGCCCGCGCGTCCGATCTCCTGGTAGTACGCCTCGACGCTCCCCGGGAGCGCGGTGTGGATGACGGTGCGGATATCGGGCTTGTCGATTCCCATGCCGAAGGCGATGGTCGCCACGATGACCTCGATTTCGCCCTTCTGGAAAGCCTCCTGCACGCGCTTGCGGCGCTCGGCGTCGAGGCCGGCGTGATACGCTGCGGCGGGATAGTCCGCAGCCAGGGTCGCGGCCACCGCTTCGGCCTGCTTGCGCGTCGGCGTGTAGACGATGGCGGGGCGGCGGCCCTCGCCCTCGAGGACCTGGCGGGCCAGTTCCGTCCGCTGGAAAGGCGCCGCCTCGACCACCTCAATGGCGATGTTGGCGCGGCGGAAGCCGTGAATGAAGCGCGCCGGCTGCTCCAGGCCCAACTGCGTCGCGATGTCGTCCTGCACCAGCGGCGTCGCGGTGGCGGTGAGGGCGATGACGGGCGCGGGCCGGAATGTGGGCAGGTATTGCCCGATCATGCGGTAGTCGGGGCGGAAATCGTGGCCCCATTGCGAGATGCAGTGCGCCTCGTCGATGGCGATGAGGGAGGGCTTGCGCTTGGCAAGCATCTCCGGGAAGCCGGCCACGCGCAGGCGCTCCGGCGCGATGAACAGGAATTGCAGCTTGCCGTTGAGGTAGTCGAAGCAGACCTGGCGCGAGGCGGCGCGGTCGCGGCCGGAGTGGATGCGCTCGGCGGCGAAGCCGCGCGCACTTGAGCTCGGCCACCTGGTCTTCCATCAGCGCGATCAGCGGGCTGATCACCAGCGTCGTTCCGCCGCGCGCGATGCCGGGCAACTGATAGCACAGCGACTTGCCGGAGCCGGTGGGCATCACGAGCAATGACGTCCTTGCCCTCGATCAGCGCGCGGCAGACCTCTTCCTGGTTGGCGCGGAACGCCGCGAAGCCGAAGCGCGCTGTGCAGAAGCTCCGCAAGCGGACGTCGGGGTCGGCCTGCGTCCCGTTGGGCGAGAGAGCGGCGACCGGGGCGAGGTGGCGCGGCGCGCCGGCGCGCGCGGCGGCTCTGCGCGCGGGAGTCCGCCCCACCTTGCCCACCACCTCGCGCACGTAGTCCTCGATACCCTTGATGAACGGAGCAAGCTCGGCCGTGCCGCGCTCGATGCGCTTGAGGTACGCTTCCCACTGGCCCGTCATCGCCGGGCTTTTCACTTCCGGGTGCACCACCTCGATCAGCTGGATGCCTTTCTCGGTGGCTTCGAGCGTCTTGCCCGTCGCGCACGATGTAGCCGCGCTTGAGCAGCACCTCGATGATCGCGGCGCGCGTGGCCGGCGTGCCCAGCCCGGTCTCCTTCATGGCGTCCGAGAGTTCTTTCTCGTCGAGTGTCTTGCCCGCGGTCTCCATGGCGGTGAGCAGCGTGCTTCGGTGAACCGCTTGGGCGGCCGCGTCTTCTTCTTCGAGCGCCTCGACATCGACGACGTCCTGCGGCTGTCCCTGCGCCAGGTCCGGCGGCAGCGCTCTGCGTCCTCCGCGTCGCTGCTTCTGTCTTCCGCTCCGGCCTGCGAGGTCGAGCACCTTCCAGCCCACCTGCTCGACCGCGGTCCCTGAAGTGTGGTAGCGGTCGGTGGCGTCGACGCTGGCGATGGCGGTGATCACCGTGGTGACCGGCCAGATGTGGTCGTCGTGCCAGGCGCTCAGCAGGCGGCGGCAGATCAGGTCGTAGATCTGCGCTCGTCCGGCGGCAGGTTCGCTCTGCTCGGGTGAAGTGACCGTGGGGATGATGGCGTGGTGATCGGTCACCTTGGCGTCGTCGACGAAGCGCCGGCCCAGCGGCCGCTCGCCGGTGCCCGGCGCGAGGTGCTCGCGGTATGGCGCTTCGATCGCCGCCACGACGCGCGGCAGCGTGTGCGCCACATCCTCCGAGAGATGGCGGCTGTCGGTGCGCGGATAGCTGATGAGCTTGTGGCGCTCGTAGAGCGCCTGCGCGAGATCGAGCGTCTTCTGCGCGCTGAAGCCGAACAGGCGGTTGGCGTGGCGCTGCAGTTCGGTGAGATCGTAGAGCAGCGGCGGCGCAGCGCTGCGTTTCGGCCTTGATGGATTCGATTGCCGCCGCCCGGTGCGGGCGCGGTCGACGATCGCGCTCGGCCTCCGCGCCATCGGCGGCGAGCCGCGTCGCGTTCTCGCCCTTCCGCTCGCGGAACCACGTGCCCTGGTAGGTCGCGTCGCCCGGACTCCCGACGGCCGGAACGTCGCCACCACCTCGATGTAGTCCTCGGGCACGAAGCTGCGGATGGCCAGTTCGCGCTCCACCAGCATGGCCAGCGTGGGCGTCTGCACGCGGCCCACCGACAGCTCTTCGCGGTACTGGAGGGAGTAGGCGCGCGAGAGGTTCATGCCCACCAGCCAGTCGGCGCGGCTGCGTCCGCGCGCGGCGTCGGCCAGCGCGTCGTAGTCGCTGCCCGGCCGCAGCGCGGCGAAACCCTTGCGGATGGCCTCCGGCGTCAGCGACGAGATCCAGAGGCGGCGGAACGGCTTGTCGCAGCCGGCCGCTTCGTAGATGTAGCGGAAGATGAGCTCGCCTTCGCGGCCCGCGTCGGTGGCGCACACCACGCTCGCGATCTTCGGCGAGGTGAGCATCTTGCGCACCACCTCGAACTGGTCCTTGGTCTTCTCGTAGACCACCAGCGGCCAATGAACCGGGCAGCATGGGCAGCAGGTCGCGCCGCCACTGCCGCCACTCCGGGTGGATCTCGTGCGGCTGCGCCAGCGCCACCAGGTGGCCGATCGCCCAGGTGACCACGTACCCGTTGCCGTGCAGGTAGCCCTGCGCCCTGCTGGCTCGCTCCGAGCACGCGGGCGATGTCGCGCGCGACCGAAGGCTTCTCGGCCACCACGGCAACGGCGCCTGTTTCCGGAGCGGGCATCTTGAGCTTTTAGTGTAGCCGCGGCGCTAACGCCCCGGCGCCCGGTGGTGTGTCGTGCTCTTCACCATCAACATCACCGGAATCAGCGCCAGGAACATCACTCCCAACAGCCAGAAGTTGTCGACGAAGGCCATCATCGCCGATTCCCGTTGTACCAGGCCGTAGAGCATTCCTTGCGCCTGGTGCTGCGCCAAAGCCGCCGCCGTGCCGTGGCCCACGGTCATCCGGCCCGCGCGGCTCAGCATTTCGCGATAACCGAAGTCGTAAGGCGTGAGGTGGCTGACCAGGATGTTTTGGTGAAACTGCGCGCGGCGCGCCAGCGTTGTGGTCACCATGGCGATGCCGCAACTGCCGCCGATATTCCGCGCCAGGTTGATCATCCCGGTGGCGCGGTTGACCCTCTCTTTCGGGATGTAGGAGAAGGCGATGGTGTTGAGCGGAACGAACAGGAACGACAGCCCGGCGCTCTGTACCAGCCGCGCGAGCATGGCCGTGCGGAAATCGATCTGCGTGTTGAACCCGGCCATCTGGAAGAGGCCCATGGCGGAGACCGCCAGGCCGAAAATCACCAGCCAGCGCGCCTGCACTTTCGAGATCAGCTTGCCCACTACCGGCAGCAGCACGATGTTCGCCACGCCCGCGGGAGACAGCGCCAGTCCGCTCATCATGGCCGTGTAGCCCAGCAGCGTCTGTAACAGGACGGGCAACAGCATGGTGCTGCCGTAGAGGACGAATCCGAGCAGGAACATCGCGGAAGTGGCGATGAAGAAATTCCGGTCCCGCAGCAGCCGGACGCTCACAACCGGATCGCTGTCCCGCCACTCCCAGACGACGGCGCCTACCAGGGCGGCGGCCGCGACGACCGCCGCGGCCACGATCAGGTGCGAAGCGAACCAGTCCTCCCGCTGGCCCTTGTCCAGCATCACCTCGAGAAAGCCGAGGCCGACCGCAATCAGGCCCAGGCCGATGTAGTCGATCCGCAGATTGCGCAGGCTCTTGCGCTCCAGATAGGGCGGATCGCGGAGCAGCATGCCGCTGAGCGTCAGCGACAGCAGGCCCACCGGAATGTTGATCAGAAAGATCCAGCGCCAACTGTAGTTGTCGGTGAGCCAGCCGCCCAGCGTCGGCCCGATGATCGGCGCAACCACCACCCCCATGCCGTACACGGCCATCGCCATGCCCTGTTTGTGTTTGGGGAAACTCTCCACCAGGATGGCCTGCGAGATGGGCTGCATGGCGCCGCCGCCGATCCCCTGCAGGGTCCGGAACACCACCAGCAGGCCCAGGCTGGGCGCCAGCCCGCATAGGAAGGAGCTGACCGTGAACAGCCCAACGCAGATCATGTAGAAGCGCTTGCGGCCAAACAGCGTCGAGAACCATCCCGCCAGCGGCAGTACGATCGCGTTCGAAACCAGGTAGGAAGTCAGGACCCAGGTGCTCTCGTCGACGGTCGCCGCGAGGTTCCCGGCAATGTGGGGCAGGGCCACGTTGGCGACGCTGGTGTCGAGCACCTCCATGAAGGTGGCCAGCATCACCGTCAGGGCTATGGCCCAGGGATTGATTTCGCGAGCGGCGCCCGTCGACTCCAGGCGGGCGATCGCTGGCGCGGCTGCTTCGACGCTCATCTGAGGCGGCCCGCGCTCGAAAGCGGGTTTGAGATTCCGGGATACCGCAATCCCGCGCTCATGTCAACCGCCTGGCTGGGGCTGGCGGCGGGGCGCACTAGGGTGCGAAGTATCCGTTGATGTCCACAATAACCTGCGTTGGGTTCGACGTGTACACGCTGATCGCACCGCCGGCGCCGGCGGGCACGATCGCCGCGTTCGCCACCACGCTTCCGTCCAACGCGTTCAGGGTGGAGACCACCGGGATCGCCGATCCCGCCGGCCAGGCGATGAGATAGGACAGCGCGCCATCCGGCACAACGGTGAAGTTCAACGAATATGCGGCCGCCCCCGGCGGCACGTAGCAGCCGCTGGCCGGAATCGAGAAGGAACGCCTCTCGCCCGCCTGCATCTCCGGAGCGCCGAAGGGGCCGGGGAGACCGCGCGTGTCCACAACCCGGCACGGCGCCATCGGGTAGAACGACAGCGCGCCGGCGTTCCCCGGCGCGGCGAAATACCCGTTCGTATCCAGAACCACATCCGTCGGGTTCGTGACAAACACCGAAATCGATCCGTTCGTTCCGGCCGGGACCAGGGCTGCGTTGGCCACGACAGTGCCTGTCCACGAATTGAGCGTCGATGCTACCGGCTGCGGCTGCCCGGTTGCCCAGGCCGTGAGATAGCCGAGGAAGTCCACCGTCGGATCCGGAACCGCGGTGACGTTCAGCGAGTAGGAACTGGCGCCGGGCGGGAGCCCGCACGTGCCCGAAGGCAGCGGGAAGTCGCGGGTCTGGCCTGCGTACAGTGAGGGGCCGCCGAACGGCCCTGTCGGAAAGCGGGTATCGGCGATGCGGCACGGCGTGAGCGCGTAGAAGGAGGCTCCGCTGCCCGCTACAAAATACCCGTTGATGTCCAGGATGAGGTCCGTCGTGCCGCTGACGTAGACGCTCACGGCTCCTGCCGAACCAGCCGGAACCAGCGCCGCGTTCGCCGTCACGGTGCCGTCCCAGGAGTTGAGTGTCGAGACGGCGGGCTGCGGAAGGCCCGCGGGCCAGAGTGTGAGGAAGGGCACCGGGGCTTGCGGCACCGCCGTCACATTCAGAGAGTAGGCCTGCGCCGCGCTCGGAATATTGCAGGCGCCCAGCGGAATTGCAAACGACCGCGTCGAGCCGGCCAGCAGCGCCGGACCGCCGAAGGCTCCGGCCGCGGTTCGGGTGTCCACTACGCGGCACGGCGCCACCGCGACAAACTGCAAACCGGCCACTGAGAAGCCGGTCGTGAAGGACCACACGGGCGAGGGAGTCGTGCCGAGCGAATTCTGCGCGACGATCTGCCAGTAGTACGTAGTCCCGCCGTTCAAAGTCCCCGGAGAATAGCCGGCCGCGGCCGTGGTCGCGACCAGCGGCGGCGCGGACGACGTGCCGAAGTACACCTGGTAGGAAGTGGCCCCGGTCGAGCCCCATCGCAGCACGGCCAAAGGAGAAACGGCGCCCACTCCGTTGGCCGGCGTAACCGGCAGCGGCGCCGCAGGCGGGCCCAGAATGGCTGCCGCGTCGCTGGCGCTGGCCGGGAACGAGCCGCCGCCTGCCGCGGCGACCTGAATCGCAGCGGGCGAAGCCGTGCCCGCTCCCACGCTCGCCGTCACCGCGATCGCCGGATAGCTCGAACCGCCGCCCAGGGCATCGCTGCGCGAGCAGGCGTTGGCGGAGCAACTCCAGCCCGGGCCGGACATCGAACCCAACGCCAAGCCCGTCGAGAGCGTGACGGTCGCCGTTACGGCGCCGCTGGTCGCCGCCGAACCGGTGGCGTTGCTGACCACCACTGAGAAGGCCGCTCCGGTCTGTCCCGGCTGGAAAAAGCCCGCATGCGTGGCGGTTACCCGCAGCACGGCATGAGATGTCGCCGGCGTAAGAACCCGGATCGCGTTGTTGTTCGAGTCGGCGATGTAGACGTTGCCGGCCGAATCCACGGCCACCCCAGCCGGCCCGTTAAGCTGGGCCGAGAGGGCCGCGCTTCCGTCGCCCGAGTAGCCCGCGCCGTGGCCGCCAGCCACGGTCGCGATCGTGCCGCTGGCGCTCACCTCGCGGATCGCGTTATTGCCCGTATCCCCGATGAAGAGGTTGCCGGATGCGTCTACCGCCACGCCCCACGGCTGGAAGAGCTGAGCGCTGGTGGCAGGGCCGCCGTCTCCGGTGTAGCCGGCCGTGCCGTTGCCGGCGACTGTCGTAATAATGCCGGCGGTGTCCACCTTGCGGATGGCGTTGTTGTAGGAGTCCGCGATATACGTGTTGCCGGCCGAATCCATGGCCACGCTGCTCGGGCTGTTGAGATAGGCGCTAGTGGCCCCGGCTCCATCGCCGTAGTAGCCCGGGTTGTACACGCCGGCGGCGAACACGATGTAGGAGTTGTTCACCGTGATTTCCCGGATGACGTTGTTGCCGAAGTCCGCGATGAACAGATCCAGCGTGGAATCGAGCGCCAGGCCGCACGGCGAGGTCACCTGACCATCGATCGCCAGCGCTCCGTTGCCCGAATAGCCGGCCGTGCCGGTGCCCGCCACCGTTGCGATGTTGCCGGTGGAAGCCGTGATCTCGCGCACGCGCTCGTTGTCGCTGTCCGAGATGTAGATGTTGCCCGAAGAATCCGCCAGAACGCCTCGAGGCCGGTTGAGCAGGGCTGTCGCGGCCGGCCCTCCATCTCCCGCGTAGCCGCGCACGCCGGCCGCGCCCGCCAGCGTCGTGATCGTTCCATCCGGCGTCACTTTGCGCACGGAGTTCCCGAACGTGTCCGCGATATAGTAATTGCGGGCCGTATCCACCGCCACGGCCATCGGCTGGAAGAGCTGCGAGCTGGTGGCCGGGCCGCCGTCGCCATGGTAGCCCCCGGCGCCATTGCCGGCCAGCGTCGATATGGTGCCGTCCGGCGCGATCCTGCGCACCCGGTAGTTATAGTAGTCCGCGATCAGCACGTCGCCGTTCAAGTCCGTCGCCACGCCCCAGGGAGACCAAAGCTGGGCGCTGGTGGCCGCGCCTCCGTCTCCGGAGAAACCCACGGTCCCGTTGCCCGCGACGGTCGCGATGGTTCCGTCCAACCCCACCCTGCGGATCGTGTTGTTGCCGCTGTCGCAGAGGTAGAGGTTGCCGGCGGTATCGAAAGCCACGCTGGAGGGCGCGTTGAGCTGAGCGATAGTGGCCTTCTGTCCGTCGCCGAAGTAGCCGGACACCCCGCCCGTGCCCGCCACGGTCGCGATGCTGCCACCGGCCGTAACGCGGCGCACTACGCTGTTGCCGGAATCCGCTATGTAGAGCCGGCCGGCCGCGTCCACTGCGATTCCGGCAGGCAAGTTGAGCTGCGCGCTGGTGGCCGCGCCTCCGTCGCCGGAAAAACCCCTGGTTCCGTTGCCGGCCACGGTTGTGATAGCTCCCGCGGAGGTGACCTGGCGGATCACCGAGTTCTTGGTGTCGCTGACGTATAGGTTGCCGGCGGCATCGATCGCCACGCCTTGAGGGGCGTTGAGCTGGACGCTCTTAGCTGTGGCGCCGACCAAAGTTACGATGACGCCATCGGGAGTCACCCTGCGGACCGCATTGTTTCCCGTGTCCGCGATGTAGAGAGTGCCGCTCCCATCCACCGCCACACCCTGCGGGAGGTTTAGCTGCGCTTCCGTGGCGGCGCCCGAATCGCCGGAGTATCCCGCTTTTCCATTGCCGGCCACCCGCGTCAGGATCCCCGACCCGTCAACCTTGAACACCAGGTTGCCCGAGCTGAAGTACACGTTGCCAAAGGCGTCCGCGGCGGTCCCCACGGGCGGCGCGAGACCCACGCCGGACGCCGCGGCAGGCGTAAAGGGTACGCCGCCCCCCGCCACCGTCGAGATCAGGTACGTCTGCGGCCACGCCGTGCCGCCGGCCAGCAGGAACCCGAGGCCGGCCCATGCGCTCTTTCGCATTACGCGCTTCCTCCCCATCACAGCCACGAACAGACTATTCTAGACGCAAGCGGCGGTCTCGATCGGTACCGAGCTAAGCGAACAAAGCCCCTTGAGAACCGCGAGAGGGCGGCCAGGGCCCCACCGCGCTCCAGGAACCTCTATGCCGGCGCCCGCCGCTAGGGCGCAAAGTACCCGTTGATGTCCAGGATCACCTGCGTCTGCTGCAACACGAACACGCTGATCGCACCGCCTGTGCCCGCCGGCACGATTGCCGCGTTCGCCACCACGCTGCCGTCGAACGAGTTCAAAGTCGAAACCAGCGGCGTCGCCGATCCCGTTGGCCACGCAATGAGATAGGATAGCACCCCATCCGGCACCACCGTCACGTTCAGCGAATACGCCGCCGCCGTCGGCGGGACGTAGCAGGCGCTGGCCGGAATCGTGAACGAGCGCGTCTCGGCGGCCGCCATCTCCGGCCCACCGAATGGGCCGTTGGGACCGCGCGTGTCCGCAACCCGGCACGGCGCCACCGGGTAGAAAGACAGCCCCCCGGTCCCCGGCCCGGCGAAGTAGCCGTTCGTATCCAGGATCACGTCGGTCGGATTCGTGACAAACACGTTGATCGACCCGTTCGTCCCGGAGGGCACGATCGCCGCGTTCGCCACCACCTTGCCGGTCCACGAATTCAGCGTCGAAACCACCGGCTGCGCCTGCCCCGTCGGCCACGTCGACAGGAAGCCCAGATACTTGATCACTGGGTCGGGCACCACCGTGACATTCAGCGAATATCCCGCCGCTGAGGACGGAAGCACGCAGGAGCCCGAAGGAAGCGGGAAACCGCGCGTCTGGCCGCCGTACATCGCGGGGCCGCCGAAGGTCCCGGTTGCGCCCCGGGTGTCAGCCACGCGGCAGGGCGTCACGGGATAGAACCAGAACGAAGTGGCGCCCGTGCCCGAGTCGAAGTAGCCGTTGATGTCCAGGATCACATCGGTGGGATTGCTGGCGTAGATGCTCACCGCCCCGCCCGTGCCGGCCGGAACGATAGCCGCGTTTGCCACCACGGTCCCGCCCCACGAGTTCAACGTGGAGGCGTTGGCTTGCGGCTGCCCGGTCGGCCACAACGTCAGGAAGTAGAGCGGGCCGTCGGGCACCGCCGTCACGTTCAGAGAGTACGCCTGTGCCGTGCTGGGAATCCCGCAGACGCTTTGCGGGATGGCGAAGGACCGCGAAGAGCTGCCCTCGATCGCCGGCCCGCCAAATGGCCCGTCGGCCATGCGCGTGTCCACCAGCCGGCACGGTGTCACGGGAACGAACCGCAGACCCGCCGCAGGGGCCACTGTGGTAAAGGACCAGGTTGGGGAAGCGGCGGAGCCGGAGCCGTTCTGCGCCACGATCTGCCAGTAGTACGTCTGGCCCGCCGTGAGGGTCCCGGGAGCGTAACTCGTCGCCGTTGTGTTCGTCACCAGTGACGGCGCGGACGACGTGCCGAAGTACACGTCGTAGGACACAGCCCCGGTGGCGGCGTTCCAGGTCAGCACGGCCGCATCGGCCACACCGGTCGCTCCGTTGGCCGGCGAAACCAGCACGGGCGCCGCCAGGACCGCGGCGACTACCAGGGTCGGATCGGTGCCGCTGGCCGCCGCCGAACCGCCTCCCGATACCGCCACCTGGTTCACCACCCACGAAGACAGGCCCGCCGCCACGTTCACCGTCGCGGTGATGGGCGGATAGCTCGATCCGGCAGCCAGCGCGTCGCTGCGCGAGCAGGCGCTGGCAGAGCAGTTCCAGCCCGTGCCGGCCATCGAGACCAGCGTCAGTCCCGCCGGCGCCGTCTCGGTCAACGTGACCGTGCCGGAAGTCGCCCCGGCCCCGGCCGTGTTGCTCACCACCAGCGAGTAAACCGCGCCGGCCGATCCCGCCGTGAAGCTGCCCGAATGCGCGCTGGCGACGCTCAGCAGGGCATGCGTGCCCCCGGGCACGAGAATCCGAACCAGGTTGTTCAAGTCGTCGGCAACGTAGACGTTGCCGGCAGGGTCCACCGCCACGCCGGCCGGGGATTCGAACTGGGCCTGGCTCGCCGGCCCCCCGTCGCCCGCATACCCGGCCAGGCTCGATCCGGCCGCGGTCGTGATGATGCCGTTTGTGGCCACCTTGCGTATCCGCAAATCGTAGTAGTCCGCTATGTAGAGGTTGCCCGTGGCATCCACCGCGACACCTGTCGGATACACGAGATAGGCGCTGGTAGCCGGACCGCCGTCGCCCGCGCCGTAATACTGCCAGTACCCGCCGATCCCCGCTACCGTGGTGATGGTGCCGTTGGTGGCCACTCTGCGAACGGCGGAGTTGTTGCTATCGGCGATGTAGACATTGCCGGCCGCATCCACCGCCAACCCGCCCGGCGAGTTCAGCTCGGCGTTGAGAGCCAGACCGCCATCCCCGTAGAACCCTCCGTAAATGTAGCCATCGCCCGCCAGCGTCGTGATGACGCCTCCAGTCACCTTGCGAATCACGTTGTTGTAGGTATCCGCGATGTAGACACTGCCGGCGGCATCCACCGCCACGCCCGTCGGCCATCCCAGCCCGGCGCTGGTGGCCAGACCGCCGTCGCCGCTGTACCCTCCCAGGCCGTTTCCCGCCACGGTCGTGATCATCCCGTTGGGGGACACCTTGCGAACCGCGCTGTTGTCGTAGTCCCCAATGTAGATGTTCCCGGCGGCATCCACGGCCAGTCCATAGCAGGTGCCCAGGCTGGCGCTGGTAGCCAAGCCTCCGTCTCCATCGCCCACCAGACCGCCATTCGGCGGGTAAAACTGTGTACCGTTGCCGGCCACCGTGGTGATCGTTCCATTCGGCGTCACTTTGCGAACCACGTAATTGAAACTGTCCGCGATGTACAGATTGCCTGCGCTGTCCCAGGCTACCGCCTGCGGCTGAAACAGCTCGGCCTGGGTGGCGGGCCCTCCATCGCCCGCATAGCCCCAAAGACCGGCGCCGGCCACGGTGGCGATGCTGCCGCCCGGCGCCAGCTTCCGAAGAAGGCAATTGCCGGTGTCCGCAATGTAAAGATCGCCGGCGGCATCCAGCGCCACGCCTTCCGGGAAGTTCAGCCCGGTTCCCGCGCCCGCCAGCGTGGTGATGACGCCATTCGAGGCCACTTTCCGGATCGCGGAGTTGTACGAGTCCGCGATGTACAGGCTCCCGCCGGAATCCACCGTTACGCCGTAGGGTCCATAAAGCTCAGCCAGGGTAGCCTGCCCGCCATCGCCTAGGTAGCCAGCGTTGCCGTTTCCGGCTACGGTTGTGATCGTGCCATTCACCGCCACCCTGCGGATGGCGGAATTGTGCGTATCCGCAATGTATAGATTGCCGGCCGAATCCACCGCCACACCCTGGGGGGTGTCCAGTTCGGCGGAGATCGCAGCCCCGTTGTCGCCGAGGTAGCCCTGGGCCCCGTTCCCAGCGACCGTGGTCATGGTGCCATTCACGGCCAGCTTGCGGATGACGTAGTTGTAAGTGTCCGCGATATAGAGATTGCCCGCGGAATCCACCGCCACGCCGTACGGCCCGCTCAGCAGCCCGCTTCCGGTGCCGGGCACCGTCGTGATGACGCCGCTGGCCGTCACCTGGCGAATCACGTTGTTGTTCGTGTCCGCGATGTAGAGATCGCCGGCCGCGTCCACGGCCACGCCTTGGGGAAAGTTGATCCGGGCGCCGGTGGCCGGGCCTCCGTCGCCCGAATAGCCCGCTCTCCCGTTACCCGCCACCGCGGTCGCAATCCCAGACCCGTCGAGCTTGAACACGAAGTTGCCCGAGCTGAAATACACATTGCCTGAGGCATCCACGGCGGCCGCCGTCGGCGGCGGGAACTTCACGCTCAAGGCCGAAGCCGGTGTGACCGGCAACCCGCCACCTCCCGCCACGCTCGAAATCACGTACTGCTGCGCCGGGAGCGCCCCGCTGGCGAGCACCAGCCCCAATCCAGCCCAAAGCCCCTTCATCATTACACGTCTCCTTCCTTCCACACCCCTATTATTCCAGTCGCTTCTACGACGTAGCGGGATATGCGGGAGTTACACTCAATTATCGCCGATCCGCCCCGTGGCGCGTGCCAGGAGGGCGCGGCTCCGGGCTCTGGCCAGTTCCCAACCTCGTGGATCTGAGAGATTTGTGGGCGGATCCGTGGTCCGCAGCCGTCCCCGCCGCGCCTGCGCGGACCGCCGGCTCCATTCGTCGGCGACCAAGCGGGCGTGCCAGGGGGACGCAACGGTGACATGGTTGCGAGCGGCCAAGCCGGACGGGGGGATTACGGGGGAACCTCTGAAGTGCGGGGCAGGGCTCACGGGAGCCCTGCCCCGAATTGGCGTTGCCTAGAAGTACAGCTTCATCGCCATCTGGATGATCCTCGGCGCGGTGAACTGGGTGATGGTGCCCAGCGTCCCGGAGTTGCTGAGCGAGGTGCCTAGTGTGTTCGCATTGCCGTGGTTCATGATGTTGAAGAAGTCGGCACGGATCTCGAGCTTCCACCGTTCGTGGAACTGGAAGGGCCGGCTCACAGCCACGTCGAAATTGATACGGCCGGGGGCATAAACGGAGTTCCGCCCGAGGTTGCCAAAAATGCCGCTGAAGACGGTGCAGGCCGCATTCGACCCGGCGCATTGAAACGCGGCCGGGTTAAACTCCTCCTGGGGCGTCTTCTGGGAGGGATATACCTGGTCCGGGGCGATCACCTGCGGGCGGTCCAGACCCTGGCCGCTGAGGGAGATATCCTTCCCGTCGGTGATCTGGATCGGGTTGCCGGTGAGCAGGGCCACGATCGGCGAGAGCTGCCAGTCCTTGGTGATCGTCTTGACGACGCCGCTGCTGAGCCCGGGGCTGATGGCCACCACCGAAGCGTTGAAGACCTGCCGGTGGTCATAGCCGCAATTGCCGCGCTCGCCCGGGTCACGGTTGAGAGGATTCTGGTAAACCGTGCCTGCCAGCTCGCCCGCGAAATCCCACGTGCTGATGCAGTGGCTCCAGGTGTAATTGGCCAGGACCTGGATGTTGTGGCCCATGCGGTGCTCAACTCTAAGCGCGAGGGCGTTGTACGAGGCGTTGGCGCCGTCGTCGCTCTGTTGGATGTCGCCGTAGGCCGCGCCGGTCTTGGAATTCGTGAGATAAGTCAGGCGCCGGCTATTGGTATTCCCCGTGGTGGCGCCGGCGATCGGGATCGCATAGTTGATGTCCACCGAGCCCCAGATGTGCCTGGTGACATTGCCTATGTAATTCGCCGTCAGGAGCCAGTCCTTTACCTGGCGCTGATAACTGACGTTCCACTGCATCATGTAGGTGACATTCAGGTTGGGTGGAACGCTGATGTATGCGCCTTGATTGGGGAAGATCGAATTGCCCGGGAACGGGTCTCCGGGCACCCCGCTGGGGGAAACGTAGTTCTTAAACGGATCGGAGAACGGCCCGCTGGTCAGCGTAATCGAGGAGACATAGGGGGCGTTCGTGGTCCAGCGTTCCGGATAGAAGAGCTCGGTGGTGTCGTGCAGGAGCCCGAACGACATCCGGAGAGTCTGTTTGCCGTCCCCTTTTGGATCCCACACCATCCCCATCCTGGGCGAGAATACGGCCCAGTGCGAAGCCGTGAAGGCCTTGCCGTACGGGTTCTGGGCTGTATCCGTCGAGAAGATCAGCCCGGCCGGAGCTAAGGGGTACCGGGGATCAGCCGTATGCCAACCCTGGTTGAAGAGCGGCCAACTGAACTGGTTGCCGCGACCATACTTGTCGTAGGCCGGCACCGAGGGTTCCCAGCGGACGCCGAAATTCATACTGAAGCGCGGTGTGATCTTGAAGGAATCCTGCACGTAGGCGGCTATGACCGTCTGGCGGAGGTAGTCGGAGATCACATTGCCGTCCGTCAACCCGGAGAAGTGGCCCGTCAGAAGGTCCGCCAAACCGTCGCCGCTCGAGGCGCCGTTGAAGGTGAACTGACCGTTGGATTGCTGGTTGTTGTACGAGTTGAACTGGTCCTTGCGGCCATCGAACCCGAAACCGATCTCGTGCTTACCGCGGACCACAAGGAAATCGTCCGCCACCTGGTAGGTGTTGATGTCAAAATTCGCGAGGGCGCAGGTGCCGCAACCAACATTGAATCCGCCCCCCGAGTAGCTGCTGACGGTGAGCTGCGTGTAGTTCGGCTGGTTGATGAACATGTTGACGCCCAGGGTTGCCGGGCTGAACAGGTTGGGCGCGGCCGACCGGTTGTCGCGGCGGCGGTCGTAGGTGCCGTGGAACGTGTTGAGCGCCGTGCCGCTGAATGTGTAAGTGTCGCTGAAGGTCGCGGTTTGCGAGCGGTCCAGGTTGCCAGGCGCCCCGGTAGTCAGCGAGTTACGGCCATCGAAAACGGTCTGCGCCGTGAAGTCGTACAGGTAGTAGCGCGCGAAGAGGACCTGTTTACTGCTCAGGTTGTAGTCGACGCGAGCCGATGAACTGGTCGTCCGGGTTGTTGGCCGGGTAGCCGAAGAAAACCTTCCCGCAAGGGTCGGTGGTGGCCGGGAGGAACGTGGATGCCATTTTCAGACCGGCCGGGTCGAATAGCGAAGTGGGAATCTGGTTGCCCGGATACGGCTTGCCGCTGGCGTCCTTCAGGGTCCTCGCGGTCTTGAGGCACGAAGTGGAATCCACCACGCTAAAGTCGCCTAGCAACGTGGCCGGGGTGGCGACGTAGGCAGCCGGCTGGTTCTGCGGGTCGCTGCGCTGCCGCGTTCCCTGATAGCCGCCGAAGAAGAACAGCTTGTCCTTGATGACCCGGCCGCCCGCTGTGCCGCCAAACTGGTTGCGCTTGATGGTATCGCGCACCGGCGTTCCTTCCTGGCGGGCGTTGAGATCGGCATTGCGCAGGAAGTAGAAGAGGTCGCCGTGCAAGGAATTGGTTCCCGACTTGGTCACGATGTTGACCACGCCGCCAGGGTGCAGCCCGTATTGGGCAGGCAGCCCTGAGGTCTGCACGCTGAATTCCTGGAGCGCGTCCGGGAAAGGAATGGGCAGGTTCACGTTGCTGAAAGCATCGTTATTATCGCCGCCATCCAGAAGGAAGTTCACTCCGTTGGCCGCGCCGCCGGCAATCGAATACTGGCCGGAACCGTTCGATCCCTGGATGTTCTTGCTGCCTGTCAGATCGCCCGAGTTCAGTGTCATCCCCGACACGTTGTTCGAGATGGCGAGTCCCGAGATGGTAAGCAGGTCGGCGGGATTGCGGCCATTGAGCGGCAGATCGACGAGCGGCTGCTGGGAGATGACCTGAGAGATCGAGGTGTCCTTGGTCTCCACCATGCTGGCGGCGGCGTTTACTTGAACCGTCTCCGTCAGTGCGCCCACCTGTAGCGAAACGTTCTGGGTGATGTTTTCCGCCACCTGCAGCAGGATGCCAGTCTGCACGAAATCCTTGAAGCCTTTCGCCCTTACCTCCAGACGATAGGGTCCGACCGGCAGGCTGAGTGCCGCGTAGTGGCCGTCGGCGTTCGAGGTCACCGTGTGGACGACGCCTTTGTTCGTTTCCGTAAGCAGCACGGTAGCGCCCGGTACGGAGCTGCCGCTCTGATCCGTAATTTCACCGTTGACGCTGCCGATGGCTACCGCCTGCCCAAATACCGCAGAGGCCGCCAAAAGGAACAGCGCGAGAATTATCACCAAGCGAGACATATCGATCCTCCTCCCACAGAGTCACGTTAAAAGTTTCTTCATCCAGGATCCCTCTCCTGCAACCCTGGGTAGCACCAGATTATACCCCCAACCACCTTCGCCGGAGCTCTTTTCTCGGTCCGTGATCCCGGCCCCGAGGAGGGGTTGGCCTTCCCTTTCTCTCCCGTCCTCACACCCCATCGCGTCACGTACACCACCGGTTATACGGGCAGCTACCCGCACCGGTTCGGACGTTGCTGCGCCAGTTCAAGCGAGTAACAGACCAGGATGTAGCGTAAGGAACGGTGAGAGGCGTGTCAAACCGTATTTCGTGAACGAGTCCTTTAGAGAAACTGAACGATTCGGCGAGTTCCGCCAGCCCGCGTCGAGGGCCCCGGGACCCCCACCCTTCCGCCCGCCGCCGGCCGTCCGGCGAAGCCCGCGCGCCTCCTCCCCCCTTGCCTCCGGCCCGGCGTTCGGATACGCTGCTGGTGGGGTAGCACCACCGCGATGTGGTGGCTGCCAGCAGGAGGTCATTACCATGATCGCCACCGAAATCGCGGCTCAAGAGAACCCTTACGAGCTTGCGCTTCAGAATTTCGACATCGCCGCGGATGCGCTCGATCTGTCCGACGACATCCGCCAGATGATCAAGTATCCGGAACGGGAGCTGTTAGTGACGCTTCCCGTCCGCATGGACAACGGCCACATCCGCCGCTTTCAAGGCTATCGGGTCCAGCACAACACCGTGCGCGGACCGGCCAAAGGCGGCATCCGCTACCACCCCAACGTCACGCTGGACGAGGTGAGAGCCCTGGCCACCTGGATGACCTGGAAGTGCGCGGTGGTCAACATCCCGTTCGGCGGAGGCAAGGGCGGCGTGGCCTGCCATCCCAAGGATCTCTCCCTCGGGGAAACGGAACGCATCACCCGCCGCTACGCCAGCGCCATCCTTCCCCTGATCGGGCCCGGTCAGGACATTCCGGCCCCGGACGTCTACACCAACCCCCAGATCATGGCCTGGATCATGGATACCTACAGCATGACCAAGGGGTATCCGATACCGGGCGTGGTCACCGGCAAACCGGTCTGCCTGGGCGGGTCTCTCGGGCGCAACGAGGCGACCGGGCGCGGTGTGTTCTACACCACCGTCAGTCTGGCCGAACACCTGGGACTGCCCATCAAGGGCGCCCGGGTCGTGGTCCAGGGATTCGGCAACGCGGGTTCGGTGGCAGCGCAACTCCTCGACAGCCATCAGGCCTACGTGATCGCCGTGAGCGACTCCCGAGGGTGCGTCTACAACAAGAACGGCCTGGACATTCCCAAGCTGATGATGCACAAGGAGGCCACCGGGCTCGTGACAGGATTTCCAGGCTCCGAGCCGATCACCGCGGCGGAGTTGCTCGCGCTCGAGTGCGACATCCTGATCCCCGCCGCGCTGGAGAACGTGGTGGACCGCGGGAACGCCGCCACGGTGAAGGCCAAGATCGTCGCCGAAGCGGCCAACGGCCCTCTCACGCCCGAAGCCGACGCCATCCTGGAGAGCCGGGGCGCCGTCATCATTCCCGACATCCTGTGCAATGCCGGCGGCGTCACGGTTTCCTACTTCGAGTGGGTGCAGGACGAACAGCACCTCTTCTGGGACGCACAGGACGTCTACAACCGCCTCGAACGCGTCATGAAGACGGCCTTCAACGAAGTGTACAAGGTCCATCGGGACCGGCGCGTGGGAATGCGGGTGGCGGCCAACATGGTCGGCATCAGCCGCGTCGCGGAGGCCACCAAACTGCGCGGCCTCTATCCGTAGGTTGGCTTCGCCAACTTCTGGAACCTAGGCCGGAGTCTCCACCCGCAGCGGCTTTCCGCGGCGGCTCGAGAGCGACGCCGAGATGTAGTCGCGGTGCATACGGGCGATGGTTTCGATGCTGATGTTCTTCGGGCACACAGCTTCGCACTGGCCCATGTTGGTGCACTGGCCGAACTGCTCGCGCGTCATCTGCAGGACCATGCCGATGGCGCGGCGGTCGCGCTCGCCCTGCCCTTGTGGCAGCAACCCAAGGTGAGAGATCTTGGCAGCCGTGAACAGCGCCGCCGAGGCGTTGGGGCACATGGCCACGCAGGCGCCGCACCCGATGCAGGCGGCGGCGTCCATCGCCAAATCGGCCTTCTCCTTGGGAATCGGGATGGCGTTGGCCTCGACCGCGCAGCCTGTCGAGACCGAGATGAAGCCGCCGGCGGCGACGATCCGGTCGAAGGCGCTGCGGTCGACGATCAGGTCCTTCACCACCGGGAATGCCCGCGCGCGCCAGGGCTCCAGGTACAGCGTGTCTCCATCCTGGAAATGCCGCATGTGGAGCTGGCAGACAGTAGTGCCGCGCTGCGGACCGTGCGCCGCGCCGTTGATCATGAACCCGCACATGCCGCAGATGCCCTCGCGGCAGTCGTGGTCGAACGCGATGGGTTCCCTGCCCTCTCCGATCAGGCTCTCGTTCACCACGTCCAGCATCTCCAGAAACGACATGTGCTCGCTGATGTCGCGGGCCTCGTAGCGCTCCATGCCGCCCCGCTCGCCCGGGCCCTTCTGCCGCCATACGTGAAGAGTGAGGTTCATTTGTAGCTCCGTCGCGCGGGGTGCACGTATTCGAACGACAGCGGTTCCTTGTAAAGCCCGGGCGGATTGCCGGCGCCGCGGAATTCCCATGCGGCGACGTAAGCGTAACGCTCGTCGTCGCGCAGGGCCTCGCCGTCCGGGGTCTGATACTCCTCGCGGAAATGGCCCCCGCAGGATTCGTTGCGCTCCAGCGCGTCCAGGCACATCAGCTCGGCCAGTTCGAAGAAGTCGCCCACGCGGCCGGCCTTCTCGAGCGACTGGTTGAGCTCCTCTCCGCTCCCCAGCACGCGCAGGTCCTGCCAGTACTGCTCGCGCAGCTCGGGGATCCTCTCCAGCGCATGGCGCAGCCCTGCGGCCGTGCGCGACATGCCGCAGTATTCCCAGACCAGCTTGCCCAGTTCGCGGTGGTAAGAGTCCACCGATCGCGTGCCTTTTATGTCCAGCAGGCGCGCCACACGGAAGCGCACCTCTTCTTCGGCTTCTCTGAACGCGCCGTGGCTGGGTTCCACTTTGCCGGATTTCTCGCCGGCCAAGTAGTCGCCGAGAGTGTATGGAAGGATGAAGTAGCCGTCGGCCAGCCCTTGCATCAGCGCGCTGGCGCCGAGCCGGTTGGCGCCGTGGTCGGAGAAATTCGCTTCACCGGCCACGAACAAGCCCGGGATCGTGCTCATGAGGTTGTAGTCCACCCACAGGCCACCCATGGTGTAGTGGCTGGCGGGGTAAATGCGCATGGGCACCTTATAAGGGTCCTCGCCCGTGATGCGCTCGTACATCTCGAACAGGTTGCCGTAGCGCTCTTCGATGACGGAGCGGCCCAGCCTGTCGATGGCTTCGCTGAAATCCAGATAGACTCCGTAGCCGCCGGGACCGACGCCACGCCCGTCGTCGCAGACCGCCTTCGCGTTGCGCGAAGCCACGTCGCGCGGCACCAGGTTGCCGAACGCAGGATACTTGCGCTCGAGGAAGTAATCGCGTTCGTCTTCCGGAACTTCGTTCGCCTTCCGCGCATCGCCCTTCTTCTTGGGCACCCAGATGCGCCCGTCGTTGCGGAGCGACTCGCTCATCAGCGTCAGTTTGGACTGATAGTCGCCCGTCACGGGAATGCAGGTCGGATGGATCTGCGTGAAGCAGGGGTTCGCAAACAGCGCCCCGCGCTTGTACGCCCGCCAGATGGCCGTCGCGTTGCATCCCTTGGCGTTAGTGGAAAGATAGAAAACGTTGCCGTAGCCGCCGGTGGCGAGCACGACCGCGTGCGCGGCCCAGGACTCGATCTTGCCAGTGATGAGGTCGCGCGTGACGATGCCGCGGGCCTTGCCGTCGGCCACCACCAGGTCGAGCATCTCGTGGCGCGAGAACATCCGCACCTGGCCGGCCGCGACCTGGCGCTCCAGGGCCTGGTAGGCACCGAGCAGAAGCTGTTGGCCAGTCTGGCCCCGCGCGTAGAAGGTGCGCGAAACCTGCGCGCCTCCGAAGGAGCGGTTCTCGAGCAACCCGCCGTACTCGCGCGCGAAAGGCACGCCCTGCGCGGCGCACTGGTCAATGATGTTCACGCTGAGTTCGGCCAGCCGGTAGACGTTCGGCTCCCGGGAGCGGAAATCTCCGCCCTTCACCGTGTCGTAGAACAAGCGGGAAACGCTGTCGCCGTCGTTCTGGTAGTTCTTGGCGGCGTTAATGCCGCCTTGCGCGGCGATCGAGTGGGCGCGGCGCGGCGAATCCTGGAAGCAGAAACACAGGACGTTGTAGCCGAGCTCGCCCAGCGTCGCCGCCGCTGCGGCGCCCGCCAGGCCCGAGCCCACCACGATCACCTGGTACTTCCGCTTGTTGGCCGGGTTCACCAGCTTCATCTCGAACTTGCGCTTCTGCCAGGCCTGCTCGATGGGGCCGGAGGGGACTTTCGAATCCAGCGCCATCTAGAGCACCTCGCTTCCGACCAGTCCTGTCAGTACCGCAAGGGGAATGGAAATGAAGCCGACGGCGACGATCCAGGCGAAAATGTGCGCCGCCCACTTCAGCATCGGCGTGTAGCGCGGGTGGCTGACGCCCACCGACTGGAACATGCTCCAGGCCCCGTGGTAGAGGTGCATCGAGAGCAGGATCATGGCCACGCTGTAGGCGATCGAGACGGGTACATACCGGAAGCCGTGGACGATGTTCTCGTAAGTGTAGTACCGCTCTTCCCCGCCCGCGATCATCGGCCCCTGATAGTGGAGGCCTACGCTTCCCGTAGTGAGGTGCAGGAGGTGCAAGACCACGAAAGCGGCCAGGATGGGGCCGCTCCACATCATGGTGCGCGAGGCGTAGCTGGCCGGCACGTTATCCTTCTTGACGTACCCCAAGGGGCGCGCCCGCCGCTTCTGCAACCACAGCAGGAAGGACGACCAGATGTGCAGCGCCGCCAGCGCAATCAGCGAGGCCTCCACCACCGAGAGCAGGTTCGGGTGCCCGTGGAGAATCCGCGTGTAGTAGTTGATGGGATACACGGTCTGGTAGCCGTCGCTCTGTGCCGGCAGGAAGACCAGCAGGTTCCCGATCAGGTGGCCGACGATGAACAGGACCAGCATCGCCCCGCTTGCGGCCATCACGACTTTCTTTCCGATGTAAGCTTCGAAGAACGCCAGACGTTTCCGCGGCGTGTTGTCGATCGCGATTGCGCCCATTCGCACTCCCCGCAGGCCATTATAGGTCTTTCCGGAGGCCCGCTAGCGGGATGGTTCTTTGCCGGTCACATCGCGGCGCCGGACTGCGATCGTAAGCAAGGTCCCGGGGGAAAGAAGCCTCCGGCGGCTCGCCAGTCCGCTTTCGGACTCTGAAAGACCTCGCGCGCCGCGGGGCGAGCGATGACTAACGCTTGTCGGGAGGCTTGAACGTCACACCGACACGGGTGACGGCCTCGACCGGTTTCCCATCGACCACCGGCGGCTCGAAAACCCAGTCTTTGACGGCTCTGGCCGCCATCCACAGCATTTCCGGACCGCTGATGACGGCAACCTCCCGGACGCGGCCGTCGGGTCCGACCCTGACCTCAACCGTAACCGTACCGCTCACATCGACACGCCGGGCAAACTTCGGATAGGGAATGGCCGTGCTGTGCAGAACTTTCAGCGACGCGACCCTCAGCGGCCCGGCGGACGCTTGGGGGCCGGCCGCGGCGGGAACCGGGATGGCCGAAGCCGCATCCCGCTTGACCTCAGGGGTGAGCGCGGGAGCCACGGGAGCCGCGGCCGCAACAGCGAGCGTGCCGGCCGGAGTCGGATCGCGCTTTGCCTGTGGCTCGGGCGCAGCCGGCGGAGGGGCGGGTGCCGCAACCGCCAACGTGCTGACCGGAACCGGATCGCGCTTCGCTTCAGGCGCCGGCGGACCGAGCAAGGGGGCGGGTGTCGGGAAATGCCCTCCCCCCAGTCCGGTTGTGACGGGTACCAGCTTTACCTGGGCGTCCATAGCCTGCGGTTCTGGAATGTCGCGAATGCTCGGAGAATGAGCGGCCGGCGCAGGCGCAGCGGAGGGCCGGGGATCGCTCGGCGGCGAGGCGGCAGCCGCCGCGTCGGTTCCTGCATTGGCCGTCTGGCCTCCAGCCGCGATTCCCGCAGCCGGAACGTCCCCTCCCTTCGATCCCGTGGGTTGGACGGACTCGACGGTGTCGGCGGCGCCATCCTCGCTGACCGTCAGCCGGAGCGTCACACGTCCGGTGACGGGCTCGTAGACCAGCGCTCCTTTCCGAAAGACCGGCAGCGACAGATCGACATCTTCCTTTTGGTCACCATCCGTGATGGACAGAACCACGCGTTTTGCTTTCCTGGCGGCCTCCGAATCGGCATTCCAGGTCAACAGCAGCTTGCCGTTCTCGGGCCGGGCCGAGAAACCTAGCGGCTGGGACGGGCCGGATGCGGCAACCACGCCCCCAAACTGCGCGGGGCCGGAAAAGTACAGGCAAGAGGATACCGCTGCCAATCCGCACAACAGGCTTCCGAGGCGAAGCAACAGATCGCGGCTGCGGCGTGGCAGGACGGCTAGTTCCTGGCC
This sequence comes from Bryobacterales bacterium, assembly GCA_963710565.1. Taxonomy (GTDB): domain Bacteria; phylum Acidobacteriota; class Terriglobia; order Bryobacterales; family Bryobacteraceae; genus DASWZN01. The sequence goes on from CAVQAN010000009.1 coordinate 690,326, forward strand.
GCTGGCGGGCTCAGAAGGCCTCGCCGCGGCCGGGCTTGAATCGGCGTCTGCCGGTGGTTCGATTAGTGGCATAACCGAGAACTCCTTGCCACCGCGCTAGCTCGCAGTGGCGAGACGAATGGAGACACCGGACCGCGCCGGTAGACCGTCTCCAAACCTGGCGTTTACCTCGAACCCAGAAGGGCAACCGAGTGCCTGCACCGGAACCTTAACTCCAGCTTGCCGGTTCAAGGCCAGCGTGGAGTCAGTATACACCGAGTTGGATATTTCCAAACCCTCCGCAATTCAATTTTTCAAGATTCATGGAGGATTCATGAGGAATTAACATTTCAACGAGAACCCGCGCGGGGATTCGATCCCCCCTTTGTGAGGAAACAGGAACGTCGTGGGGGTTGGCCCCGCCCGCCATGAGGGTGGCGGCGCAGAGCCGAAGCAGGGGGACGGCCTCGCGGGGCAGGAGGAGTTGCCTGCCCCGCGATCGACCGGCGGAGCGCTACTGCAGCAGCGTCACCAAATACGGCGCCAGATTCTGCATCTTGGGACTGCCCAGCCCCGTGACGAAATCCCATCCCGGGCCCGCGGAGTAACTCCCCGCCGTTCCCGAGGTAATGTCGGTGTAGTTGGCCGAGTAGGAGGACGCATAGGCGCTGTAAACATCCGCCAGCGTAGCGTTGGTGAGGGTCGCCTTGCCCGAGGCGGCGCGCAGCTTGTCTGCAATTGCGACCATGCCCGCCCACATGGGGCACGCCAGGCTCGTTCCGTAAACCTGGAACCACCCCCCCTGTTTTGAAATGTAGACCGCCACGGCGCTGTTCGGCCCGCCCGAGGCGGCCACGTCCGGCGCGCCCCGGCGCGAGCAGGCACTGGGGAAAGTGACCGCCTGCACGGAGGTCTTGGGCTCCTGGGCGCTGCAGCCGCCCCCGGAGCCGTTCCAGGCCGTTTCCGCCCCGCTCCCCAACCCTCCCGTCGAGCTGTTGACCGGCAGATTCGTCCCGCCGACGCCCACCACGTTAGCCGACACCGAGGGCCATTCGACAATCCCGCCGCTGTCTCCCGACGAAGCCAGGAACGCCACGTGCGCGGTCTGGAAGTAGCTGTCATAGCTGGATTCGCCGCGGAATTCGCCGCCTCCCCAACTCATGGACACCACCTGGGCGTGCGCGCCGGCATACGTGATCGCCGCCAGCAGGTTGTTCGTGCTGCTCGAAGTCGCCTCTACCAGCAGGATATTGGCGCAGGGCGCGACGGCGTGGACCCACTGCACGTCCAGGTTGATCTCCACCTCCCAGCCTGAGTTGCGTTTGGGCAGGCTGGATGTGCTGCCGGTCTGGCTCACCTTGGCAAAGGTAGGCGTGCAGACCGAACCCGCGGCAGCCGGGAACGTGGGCAGTCCAAACTGTGTGCTGAACGTGTTCAGGTCGGCCAGCGCATTCGGAGAGTCGTAGGCATCCACCAGAGCCACCGTCACGCCCGCTCCGCCGGCCGCCAGACCGTTGGGCAGAAATCCAACTCCGGGGACGGCGTTGATTCCGTACGCAGTCTGCATGTCGACGGGCCAGAAACCGTTCGGTCCGCCGGATCGGGCCACGGGCCGGCTGGCCTCCGGACCTATGTAGGCGCCGCGAATCCATGAATGCGGCCGGACTTCGCCCGCGTTAGCGCTCTCCACGGCCCTGCGACCCTCCCAGCGCTCCCCTTGGCGGGCAGGCCATGGCGCCGGCACGCCTTGCGCCCGCAGACTCATGGCGCCCGCACCAGCTAGTGACAACATACCGATCCCAACGATTCCGCAACGAACTACGCTCTGTTTCATGAGTGATCCCCCCTAATTTGGTCGTGAACTCCAGCCCGGAAAGGCGGCCGAGCGGCCACACCGGGACTTCAAGCTCCAGTATCCCGGCTTGAGGCCAGTATACACCAAGTTGAGTATTCTTAACCGCCTTCAGGGTGAATTCGGGTGCGCTGGAGCCCCGGGGCTGGCCACGGGCCCACTCGGAGCAGTTGTCGTTTCACGGTTTTCCCTCAACCTGCGGAATAGGAACAACACTTTCTATTGCCTGCGAGATCGGCGCCGAGTCAATGGCTGATCGGTATCAAATATCGCTTTCCGCCGGGCGCGATTGGGGAGGAGCCGCTGCCAGCCGGGACAGCACGCGGGGAACTACCAGAAGAAACCCGGCCACGGTTGCTGGGAGGCTGCGCAGGTCGGCGGCGAAGGACTGCCGCGCCTTCGCCGTGAGCAAGACGCCCTGCCGCATGGCGTACCAGTTGAACAGCGCGCACAGGGCCGTAACCGCCAGCGAGACCCCCGCGCCCAGGCTCAGGTTCTGAGTACCGCGGCTCCAGTGGATTACGTATTCGAGCGCATTTTCCGCCAGGGGAATGACACCTGCGATCAGAGCGGCCGCCAGCCAACCCGGGCGGGCGTCGCACAGGACCTCGGACAGGGCGCCGTCCAGGCCCGAGGTCACCCCGCGGAACGCGAATTCGACTGCCAGCGCGCCTGCCGCCTCTCTCCAGCCGGCAACCAGACTGACTGCGAAGAAGATGGTGCCTCTGTTCACCGCGCTCAGAAGCGCCACCTTCCAGTTGAAGCAGCGGCTCAGAATCCGGGAGTAGCGGGCAAGAAGGGTGGAGAAGGACTGCACTTCACAGTTTGCTTTGTCAAGGTTACGGCCCGATGAACCTGGCGTGAAGAAACTCCGGCTCCCACCGGCTCCCCAGCGCAACGTCGGGCATGGGAGCAACTGTAGTATATTGAGGGGCGCGCTTGGCGCACTCCCTTTTTATACTGAGGTATCTTGAATGCCACTCAAATCGGATCAGGAACACGTCGGCTGGATCGAACGCATTGGCTACGCCGGGGGCGATCTCGGCTTCTGCCTCTATTGGAACACCTTCAGCATCTTCCTTTTGATCTTCTACACGGACACCTTCGGGATCAGCGCGGCTGCCGCGGGCACCATGCTGCTGGTCACACGCACCTGGGACAACTTCGTCGATCCGATCATGGGGATGGTCTCCGACCGGACCCGGTCGCGCTTCGGCAGGTTCCGTCCCTGGCTGCTATGGATGTGCCTCCCCTTCGCGATCTCGGGCGTTCTTGCGTTCTCGGCGCCGAATCTGTCGCCGACCGGCAAGCTGGTCTACGCCTACGTAACCGTGTCGCTGTTGATGCTCTTCTACACCATGCTCAACGTCCCCTATGCGGCGCTGCTGGGCGTCATCACCAACCAGGGTGAGGAGCGGACCCGCCTGTCCTCGTTCCGCTTCATCGGCGCGTTCTCGGGCAACCTGGTGGTCCAGGGCACGCTTCTTTACCTGGTCAAGCATCTGGGGCACGGCGATAAGAAGGTCGGCTACCCGCTGGCGCTGGCCGTCTACGGCGTTGCGGCCATGGCCCTGTTCCTCTTTACGTTCGGCTCGACCCGTGAGCGCGTGCAGAATATCAAGAGGGAGAAATCCAGTGTCCGCGAAGACCTCGGCGACCTCAGCCGCAATAAGCCCTGGATCGTTCTGGCGGCGATCAACATTATGTTCCAGGTCTGGGTGGGCATCAAGCTGGCGGGCCAGGTCTATTACTTCAAGTATGTGGTGGGCAACGAGGACATGGCATCCTCCTGGATGTTCGTGGGCACTCTGTTCAGCCTGCTGGGCGTGTTGTCGGCGCCCTGGGCGCTGAGGTTGTTGGGCGGCAAGCGCACGACCTATATCTGGCTGTCGCTCGCGAACGCGGCTTGCTGCGCGGTGCTGTTCTTCGCCGGGCCGCGCGATTTCGTACTCATCTACGGCTCGCAGATTCTCGGCTCTTTGGTTGCCGGGCCGTTGAACCCCATTACCTGGGCCATGTTCGCGGACACCGCCGATTACGGCGAGTGGCGGTTCGGACGGCGTTCGACGGGCCTGGTATTCTCCGCCGGCAGTTTTGCCTCGAAGCAAGGCGGGGTGCTGGGCGGGGCGGTGGCCGCATGGCTGCTGGCGTTCTACGGATTCAGGCCGAACATCGCGCAGACGCCCAACGTGGTGTTCGGGATCCGCATGATGGTGAGCCTGCTGCCGGCCGCGGCCAGCGTGCTCACCGCCGCCGTCGCTTTGCTCTACGGCCTGAATGCCAGGATGGAGAAGACGATCGCAGTCGAACTGAAAGAACGGCGCGCGGAAGCCGACGCCGCCGCCCCCGCTGCGAACTGAAAAACACATGCCATCCTCACACACCATCATCGGTACCGCCGTCCCGAATCTTCCCTGGGAGGACCGCCCCGCCGAGTGTCGCGACGCGGTATGGCGTTACAGCCGCAACCCCATCATCGGGTGGAATCCCGTGGGCCGTGTCGCGCGCATTTTCAATAGCGCCGCGATTCCGTATGAGGGCGGCTTCGCGGGCGTGTTCCGGGCGGACCACCGCAACGGTCGCGCAGACCTCCACTTCGGCCGCAGCGCCGACGGCATCCATTGGGACATCGACGCCGAGGTGATTCCCTGGCAGGACGAGGACGGCCGCCCGAAGCCCAACAGTTACGGCTACGATCCGCGGCTGGTGAAGATCGACGACACGTACTACATCAACTGGTGCGACGATTTTCCCGGCGCCTCGATCGGCATGGGCCGCACCAAGGACTTCCGCACGTGGGTGAAGATGGAGAACCCGCTCATGCCGTTCAACCGCAACGGCGTCCTGTTCCCGCGGAAAATCAACGGCCTGTACGCTCTGCTGAGCCGCCCCAGCGACAGCGGGCACACTCCCTTCGGCGACATTATTCTCTCCTGGAGCCCGGACCTGACCTACTGGGGACGCCACCGCCTGGTGATGAGCCGCGGCGGCAAGGGCTGGTGGCAAAGCACGAAGATCGGCGCCGGCCCGGTGCCGATCGAGACCACCGCCGGCTGGCTGCTCTTCTACCACGGCGTCACGACGACCTGTAACGGCTACGTATACAGCACGGGCGCGGTGCTTCTCGACCTCGAGGATCCAAGCCGCGTGCTCTACCGCACCCGCGACTACCTGATGACGCCCGAGAAGGACTACGAGACGGTGGGCTTCGTGCCCAACGTCGCGTTTCCGTGCGCGGCCGTCGCGGACGCGCCGACCGGCCGCATTGTCCTCTACTACGGCGCCGCGGACACCTATACCGCGCTGGCGTTCTGCCAGGTCGATGAAGTGCTGGAGTACCTCAAGAACAACTCCGAGGTGTTCTAGGGCGGCGCGGCCCGCGCGGCGCGCGCTACATTGGTTTGTTGATGAACGCCGCGACGGCCCAGAAGCTCAGAGATGCGCTCGCCCAGGGGAAGTGGGAGCAGGCCAGCGCACTGTTCGACCGCCTGGGCGCTGCGGCGGCCGCAGAGCTCTTCCTGAGCGTACCCTTCGAGCAGCAGCAGAGTCTTTTCCGCCGCCTGCCGGTCGAAGCGGCGGCACGGCTCGCGGAAGGCCTCCCCTACTACCAGACTTACGTCTTCCTGCACACGCGGCCGGTCGAGGAAATGAACGCCGTCGTCGATGCCATGGACCCCGGCATTCGCATGCAGTTCTTCGACGAACTGCCGGAGGAGGCCTGGCAGAGGCTGATGGACGAACTCGCGGGCAAGGCGCCGGTGGCCGTCTTCGAAGCGGCGCCCACGGCCGCGCCCGCCGCCCTGGAGCCGATCATCGTGGCGCGCGCGATCGAGAAGAGCTTCCGGAGTGCTGACGGCGGCGACGTGCAGGTGATCGCACCCACCGACCTCTCGATTGAACCGGGCGCGATCGTCGCGCTTCTGGGGCCATCCGGCTCGGGCAAGTCCACTCTGCTGCGGATGCTCTCGGGACTCAGCGTCCCATCCGGCGGCGAGGTCCTCTGGCACGGGGAACCGGCCAGCGAGTGCGCACCTAACGTAGCGATCGTCTTTCAGAGCTTCGCGCTGTTCCCCTGGCTGACCGTGATCGAGAATGTCGAAGTCCCGCTGCTGGCGCGGGGCATCGAGCACGAGGACCGCCATCGCCGCGCTATGGCGGTCCTCGATTCGGTCGGACTGAAGGGCTTCGAAACCGCCTACCCCAAGGAGTTGTCCGGAGGCATGAAGCAACGCGTGGGATTCGCGCGCGCCCTGGCCGTCGAGCCCGAGGTTCTGTTCATGGACGAGCCCTTCTCGGCCCTCGACGTGCTGACGGCCGAGAACCTGCGCGGTGAGCTGCTCGAGCTGTGGCTGGGCAAGCGCATCCCGACCCGCAGCATTTTCCTGGTGACGCATAACATCGAGGAGGCCGTGCTGCTGGCCGACCGCGTCATCGTGATCGGCCGCAACCCGGCCCGCGTGCGCGCCGACTTTCGGCTTCCGCTCAAGCAGCCTCGCGACCGCAAGTCCGCCGGCTTTTTGGTTTACGTGGACTACATCTACAAGCTCATGACCCAGCCGGACAGCAAGGCCGAACCGCCCCCGAGCGGGGCCAAACCGGCGTACCAGATGCTGCCCCACGCGCGGCGCGGCGCGATCGCGGGATTCCTCGAGATGCTGAACGATCGCCCCGGCAGCCAGGACCTGTATCGCCTGGCCGAGGAACTGCGCATGGACGTGAACGACCTGCTGCCGATCGTCGAGGCCGCCGCCCTCCTGGCGTTCGCACGGTCGGATCGCGGCGACGTCGAGATTACCCCGGCGGGAAAGGCCTTTGCCGAGGCCGATATCGCGACCCGGAAGCGGCTGTTCCGCCAAGCCGCCCTGGCGCACGTGGCTCTGTTGCAGCAGATGCAAAGCGCGCTGGCCGCCAAGTCCGACCACGCCCTGCCGCTGGAGTTCTTCCGCGACGTTCTCGAGGAACACTTCCCTGGGGCCGAGGTCCAGCGCCAGATCGAGACGGCGCTGAACTGGGGCCGTTACGGGGACATCCTCACGTTCGATTCGAGCGGCGAGAGAGTGTTTCTGTATCAACCCGGCGCCTCGGCCGTGGAGCTGCACTGATGGGGTCTGGCAAATCCGGCCCCCGCTTGCCGCCGTGGGCCGCTCTTCCGGTGCGGGTTCCCTCCCTCGTGACGGACCTGCCCGTCGTGGCGGCCGGGCTGGCGTTGTTTTTCGGCCTGCTGTCGCTGGCGCGCTACTGGGCCGGCCCGGTCAACCCGTCGCCGGAGATCCGCCTCGCCCCGTCCGCGCTGCCGGTATACGCGCTCTACTCGGTCGCGCGCATCGGCGTGGCCTATGCCCTCAGCCTCGCGTTCACCATGGTCTACGCGTACGTGGCCGCGCACAACGCGCGGGCCGAGCGCGTCATGATCCCGTTGCTGGACACGCTGCAGTCCATTCCCGTCCTGAGCTTCCTTCCGGGAGTCATGGTCTCCATGGTGGCGCTGTTCCCCACGCGGCAATTGGGCCTTGAACTGGGCGCCATCCTGCTGATCTTCACCGGGCAGGTCTGGAACATGACCTTCAGCCTCTACTCCTCGATCAAGAACGTTCCGCGCGAAATGATCGAGGCGGCCGAGGTGTACCGGCTGAGTTGGTGGCAGAGGTTCGTGCAACTCGAACTGCCTTGCTCCGCCATCGGCCTGGTCTGGAACTCCGTGATGTCGGCGGCCGGCGGCTGGTTCTTCCTGATGGCCTGCGAGATGTTCGTATTGGGGAACCGCGACCTGCGGCTGCCGGGCCTCGGTTCGTACCTGCAAACCGCCGCCAATGCGGGGGACACGCGGGCCATCCTCTGGGGCGTGGCGGTGATGGTGACGGTGATCGTTCTGATGGACGCGCTGGTCTGGCGGCCGGTGATCGCCTGGAGCGAGAAGTTCAAGGTCGAGCAGGTCGAGGCTTCCGAAACGCACCGCTCGCGGGTCCTCGATCTGCTGCGGCGCTCGAAGATTCTGCCCCGCGCGGCGCGCCTGATGCTGATCCCGGCCCGCGAGGCTCTGACGCTGTTCTTCGCGCGCCGCGAACGGCGCGCGTCAGGCGCGAGGGTTGTCCCAGCGGCCGCCAGGTGGGCGGGGCGGGCGGTGCTGGCCGCGGCGGTTCTCAGCCTGCTCTACGCGCTGGCGAAGATGACGCTGCTGCTCTCGGCGACTTCCTGGCGGGAGTTGCGCAGCATTCTGCTGGGCGCAAGCGCGACGTTCCTGCGCGTCGAGCTCACGCTGCTGCTGGCCGCTCTGTGGACCATTCCGGTGGGCGTCTTCATCGGCCTGAGGCCCCGGCTCGCCGCCGTCGCGCAGCCGGTGGCGCAGGTGGCCGCCTCGGTGCCCGCCACGGCCCTGTTTCCGATCGTGCTGCTGCTGCTGATCCGCGCCGGCGGCGGACTCGGCGTGGGCTCCATCGTCCTGCTTCTGCTGGGCACCCAGTGGTATCTCCTGTTCAACGTGATCGCGGGCGCAACGGCCATCCCCACGGACCTCAAGGAAGTTTGCGACGTGTTCCATCTCAGCCGCGTGGAGCGCTGGCGCAGGCTACTGCTGCCGGGCATCTTCCCGTACCTGGTGACCGGCCTGGTGACGGCATCCGGCGGGGCCTGGAACGCCAGCATCGTGGCGGAGTATTTCCGCTTCCAGGGGCGCACGTACTCGGTCACCGGACTGGGCGCCATGATCAGTCAAGCCACCGACAGCGGGGATTTCCGCGTGCTCCTGGCGGCGACCGTCGTTATGGCGGCCGTGGTGGTCACAATGAACCGCCTGGTCTGGCGGCGCCTCTACGGCCTGGCCTCGACGAAATTCAAGCTGGAGGCCTGAGAGCGCCCTCAAGTCTGGCTCGGACGCACCTGAACGCGCGGTGGGGGCTCAACGAACGAATTCGGCCGTCACGCGGTCCGGGATGAGGCCCCGCTCGAAGGCGACGTCGTACAGTTTCTGGGCCGCCCGCGGCACCAGTTCCCCCGCGTCGACGGTGAAGTGATTCACGTACATCCCGATGAACTTCTCGGCCAGCCGGGGCTCCATGTCGCGGGCGAACTGGAGGGCGTAGTTCAGCGCCTCTTCGTGGTTGTCGAGCGAATACTGGATGCTCTCGCGCATCAGCCGGCAGCATTCCGAGCGGATCTCCTGCGGCAGGGAGCGCAGGAGCGCATTGGCGCCCAGCGGCAGCGGCAGTCCGTAGCTGGATTTCCACCACGCTCCCAGATCCAGCACCTTGTGAAAGCCGGACCGGGAGTAGGTAAGCTGGCCTTCGTGGATCACCAAGCCCAAGTCCACCACATGCTCGCTGACGGCCTCGAGCACCTTGTCGAACGGCGTGACAACAGGCTCGAAATCGGGCTCGAAGATCTTGAGAACCAGGTAGGCGGTGGTGAGCAGGCCGGGCACGGCGATGCGCCTGCCTTTGATGTCCGCCGTTGTGAGCGGCCACGAAGCCACGAGCATGGGCCCGTAGCCATCTCCGACGCTCGATCCGCTGGCCATCAGGGCGTACTTGTCGGCGACGTACGGGTAGGCGTGGTAGGAAATGGCGGTGAGAGCGTACACGCCTTGCTCCGCCTTCCGGTTCAGCGACTCGATGTCCTGCAGCAGGTGCTGGAAGGAGACGAGGCGCGAGCGGATCTTCTTCGTCGCCAGCGCGTAGAACATGTACGCGTCGTCGGAATCCGGGCTGTGGGCACAGGCGATTTCAACGGGTCCAGTTGACGTCATAGGAAGGCGGCTTCACACACTATACCAAACCGCCCGGTGACGCGACCGGCGTCGATCGCTTCCGCGGCCGGCACGGGCCGCCCCCTCGCCCGGCCTCGAGCCCGCAGGCGGAGGCCGGCTGAAGCTACGCCAGTTTGAGCTGCCGGGCCAGCGCCAGCAGGGCTGCCGTGAAACGCTCGACCTCGCGCTCGAGAACGGCGCACACTTCGGGCGCAGGCCGCAGATCGCCGCTGCGGCCGAGCATCTCCAACCGGAAAGCCGCCTCGCGCGCGGGTTCGGCCCCGAAATTCGCGACGCATCCCTTCAGCGTGTGGGCGGCGCACTCCAGCGCTCCAGAATCCCCGGTGGCAATTGCCGAGCGGATGTCGGTCAGGAGTCTGGGGCAATCCTCGGCGAACAGTACGGCGATCTCCTCCAGGAAGTCCACATCGCCTCCGACGCGGTCTAGGATCGCCGCGCTGTCCAGGGGTTGACGGGGTTTGTCCGATTCCACACCCTCTCTATCGGCGTGCCAGGGGCGGCACTTTACGCCCGGCGCAGCTATGATGATAGCGATGCTTGGCCAGCGCATCGCCGTGCATGGCCACCGGGGCGCCCGCGCCGTGCTTCCCGAGAACACGCTGGCCGCGTTCACCTACGCCATCGACGCCGGCGCGGACTACATCGAGATGGACATCCAGGCCACTGCCGATGGCGTGCTGGTCGTCTGCCACGATCCGGTGCTCCGGCGCCGCCTTTGCCAAGGCCCGCCGGGCAGCCGCGAGGTCGGCCGCCTGACTCTCGAGCAGTTGCGCCGCTTCGACTGCGGATCGCTCACCGACCGCCGCTTTCCGCGCCAGGCCGCCGTCCCCGGGCAGCGGGTTCCGACCTTGGATGAGGTTCTGGCTCTGGCCGGCCACGGCGGCTTCCGCTTCAACATCGAGGTGAAGACGTTCCCACAGAGGCCGCGGCGCGGCTCGCCGCCCGAGACGCTGGCCGGGCTGCTGGTCGAGGCGGTCAACCGCCGCGGCCTGGCCCCTCGCGTCGAGGCGCAGTCGTTCGATCTGCGCGTGCTCCGCGCGATCTCGGCTCTGGACCGGACGCTGCCCCTGGCCGCTCTTTGCCAGTTCGCCGGCCGGGACTTCCTGCGGCGGGCGCGCCAGGTGGGCGCCACGACGGTGGGTCCCTACCAGCGTCTGCTCACGCGCGGGGCCGTGGCGCGGGCCCACGCCGTCGGCCTGCGCGTGGTCCCGTGGACCGCCAACCGGCCGCGCGATTGGGCGCGCCTCATCCGCGCCGGCGTCGACGGCATCATCAGCGATGACCCGGCGGGGCTCATTCAGTACCTCCGCCAGCGGGGCCTCCGCCAGCGGTCTTGACTTCCGGCGCGCCCGCCGCCGATAATCGACGCACGCAGTCCTATTCTGCCCTGAAGGAGTGAAGAGATATGGCAAGCAACGTTCCTCCCATGCCCCCGCCTCCGCCCCCGCCGGGCGCGGGCCTGCCCGCCCCCAAGAAGGTCAGCCCCGTGGTCTGGATTCTGGGCGGATGCGCCGTCCTGGTTGTCCTGCTCGTGGTGGTGCTGATGCTCGGCGGTCTTTTCATCGCGCACAAGGCGAGGCAGGCCGGCCTCGACCCCGACTTGATGCAGAAGCACCCGGAGGTGGCGGTGGTGAAGATGATGGTGGCGGCCAACCCGGACGCCGAGATCGTCGCTCTCGACGAGAACCGCGGCATCGTCACCGTCCGGAACAAGAAAACCGGCGAGACGGTCACCATGAACTTCGCGGACATCAAGAAAGGCAAGATGAGCTTCGAGTCGGGAGGAAAGAAGCTCGAGATGGAGGGCCACGGCGAGGGCGATACGGGCTCCTTCACCGTGAAGACCGACGAGGGCACGGCCAAGTTCGGCGCGGGAGCCGTGAAGATGCCCGCCTGGCTGCCCACCTACGGCGGCGCGAGCGTCCAGGGGTTCTCCAGCCAGACGGCGGGCGGGTCGGCCGGGACCTTCGCCTTCAAGGCCAATGATGCCTTCGACAAGGTCGTCGCGTTCTACAAGGACGCGCTCGAAAAGGCCGGCTTCACCGTGCAGACGATGCAGCACCCCGACGGCGCGCTCCTGAGCGGCCAGACCGGGGGGCGCAAGGCCACCATCAACGTGATTGCGGAGAGCGGCGGCTCTTCGGTCAGCGGGACCTTCGAAGACAAGTAGGGGCGCCGCGCGCGGTGTCGTAAGATAGGACTGTCGGGGCGTAGCGCAGCCTGGTAGCGCACCTGCCTTGGGCGCAGGGGGTCGGCAGTTCGAATCTGCCCGCCCCGACCAATAAAATCAATAACTTGTATCAGTTCTCAGCGGACGAAGCGGGGCCTTGTGACGTCATTTGTGACGTAACTCTCAAACCAGGGACGGAGTATGGCGGAGGCGGCAGCGAAGATCGGACGGAATGAACCCTGCTGGTGCGGGTCTGGGAAGAAGTACAAGAGGTGCCATCCCGACAGGGAGGGCCAACCCGCCCCACGCACTTGGGAAGTGGATGCGCTGCTCAGATCAGAGCGGGACAACGGGACGTGCCTGCATGTGGTGGGGACTGCCGGGGAGGTCTGCGGCAAACCGGCAATCGGATCTCACACGGTTCCACGAAAGATGCTCAAGCAGATAGCCCGCAACGGCCACGTATACCACCACTCCGCTACCCTTCAGAACATCGACAAGGCTCACGGAAAACCGTCCCCGAAACTGATCGGTGTGAATCGAGCCTCAACGCTTCCAGTCTTCTGTTCCTCCGTGTTGGCGGGGTCGGAAGAGTGTGCGGAACGCGCCGATACTAGTTCTGCCAGAGAGTCCTGTTTCGATTTTCCGTCCGGCCGCGTGAGTCATTCCGGCACCCGGCTTCGCCTTATGCTGTGATGACCGGACTTGGAGACGATCTGTAGCAGGCGGGACGGGGGCGGAGGATTGCGGGCGCCGCTGCACGGAGGGAGGGGAGTGTTGCATCTCAAAGGCAAGCACCCCGGCGGATTCTCGAAAACCGGTAACTGCGCAGAGAGCCAGGCCCCCACCCGCGCCCATAGTCCCATGGGATCATCTCCTGCCGGTCTTTCAGAGCACAAAGACAAGATCCCGGATTCCGTGCGATGTTATAGCCAGAGGGACTCAGCGGGGCGCCGTGCCGTTCACGCCGGCCGGTGCGGTGTTGCTAAATGGTATCCCGGATCGGGAAATACACAATCGAGGCGGAACTGGGGCGCGGGGGCTTCGGACAGGTGTACAAAGCCTGGGATCCCGACGTGCGCCAGCCGGTCGCCATCAAAGTGCTCCTCGCCGAGGGTGACCCCGATCTGCTCAAGCGTTTTCATCTCGAGGTCGTCACCACCGCCAGCCTGCATCACAAGAACATCGTCACCATCCACGCCAGCGGCGAAGAGGACGGCACTCCGTATCTGGTGATGGAGCTCCTGGAGGGGCAGACTCTCAGCCAGATCATCAAGCAGCGGGCCCCTTTGTCCCTGACGGAAAAAGTCCGCATCATGACGCAGGCCGCCGAGGGGCTGGCTTTCGCGCATTCCAAGGGCGTGGTGCACCGCGACGTGAAACCCGCCAATATCATGTTGCAGCCGGATGGGTCGGTCAAGATCATGGATTTTGGCATCGCGCTGGCGCCCAACCGGCGGACCGCCAGCATGACCATGCAGGGCCTGGTGGTGGGAACCGCGCCTTATATGTCGCCGGAGCAGTTCAACTCGGATGCCAAGGCCAACGAGCAGACCGATATCTTCTCGTTCGGAGATGTCTGCTACGAGTTGCTCACCGGCAAGCACCCTTTCGAGCCGTTCCTGCGCGATTTGAACGCGCTGGCCGTGGCTATCCTCACCCACGATCCGCCCGCGGTGAGCCAGTTGGCGCCCGAGTGTCCGGAAGCCCTGGAACTCCTGGTCCACCGGTGCCTGGCCAAGGAACGGGAGTTTCGGTACCAGACATTCGAGGAGCTGCGGCTCGACAGCGCGTCCATACTGGTCGACTTGCAGCACGACGAGGCAGCCGCGATCTTGAGCGAGGCGCCGGCGCTGGTCGCCGCCGGAGACTTGCAGGAGGCCCGCGCCAAGGTCCGCGCGGCTCAACAGCTCGAGCCGGGCAACCGGCAGGCCCGGCAGCTTCTCGAAACCATCGACCAGAAGTTGCAGGAGAAGCTCAATCGCGACCGCATCGTGGCGCGCCTGAAGGAAGCCGAACAGCACCTCTCCGAGCGCCGCTTCGCCGAAGCCGTTCACGTTCTCGAGACCGCGGCAAAGCTCGATTCCGGCAATGTGGCGGTCCAGAGATCGCTGGCGGCGGCTAAAGAGAAGCTGGAGGCCGCGGTGCAGGTGAACCGCCTGGTGGAAGACGCGCGGGCCCGGCAGCACCGAGGCGAACTCGCCGAAGCGCTGGAGCGGCTCAACCGCGCGCTCGAAATCGATCCGGAACACATCGAGGCCAGACGGTTGAGCACCAGAGTAACCGAACGATTGACGCTGCACCGGCGCGACCAGGTCCGGCAGCAGGCCGTTCAGGCAGCCGCCGGGCACCTGGCTGCGAAGCGATATGCCGAGGCGCTGGCGGCTCTCAACGAACTGGACCGGGAGCAGCCCGGCGGCGCCGGCGTCGCCGGGTTGCGCCAGGAGATCGAGCGCGAGAGGGCTGCGGAGGAACGCCGTGTTCGAACCGGCAGGTTCAACCTCGCCTTCGCCCGGACTCGCGAGACCCTGGAGACCGGAGATCTCGAGCGCGCCGGCCAGATGCTCGCTTACCTGAGCACGAACTTCGCTTCCGATCCCGCCATGGCCGAGGCGCTGTCGCCCCTGCGCGAACGGCTGGACGCTCTGTTGCGCGCCCGGGAAATGGTCAGCGCAGCCCCGGGGCCGCTCGCCAGAGCCGCAAATCAGTGTCGGGACGAGCCGGAAGTGCGGCGGCAACGGGCGTCGGCTCATGATCGAGAACTCTCGGATGCTGCTGCGGCGGTGCGCAAGCACCTGGAGCGGTATGCCATCGAGCAGGCCCTTGCGGAACTCAGCGCCGCGAGCGCCAGATACCCGGACGACAGCCTGTGGGCCGGGTTGAGATCGGAGATCGAGGCGCGGCGGGACTTGTTGCGCCAGCAGACGGCGCTCGCCGCCAGCGTGCGGGAATCCCTTGGCCGCGACGATATCCGGCAGGCCGCCTCCAAACTGGCCGAGGCGCGCGCGAAGTTCCAGAATCAGGCGCTGTGGGCCCGCGTCCAAGCCGAGATTGACGCGCGCCAGGCGCGGCTCCAGCGACAGGCGGAGATCGCGGCGGCGGTGAGTAAGGTGCGGGATTACCTGAAGCGTGGCGATCTCAAGGAAGCGGCGGCTCGACTTCGCATGGCACGGGAAAGCGATCCGGACGAGCGCATCTGGATCTCGCTCCAGGCGGAAATCGACGCGCGCCGATAGAAAATGCCGCCCCACCCCAGTTTGTCCCACCATCTTAGCTCTCCGGTCCTGGGTCCGCCGTAGTACTCCAACCGCTAGTAAATAAATGCCTTAAGAGATATTCTGAATGCGACACAGGATATCGAATGCTAAAGAAACTCGTCGCTCTTGCAACCCTCGCCGCCTCGCTCTCCTTCGCCGGCGGCCTGGTCCAGTCCGCCCCGCCCGACAAACCCGGCAAGAAACTGTGGTGGGCCAGCGTCGCCGCCCTGGCCGCCGCCTCGGTCCTCGACGCCCGCTCCAGTTGGGGCCGGCAGGAACTGAACCCGCTTCTTCAGGGGCCTAACGGCCGCTTCAGCGCCCGCAGCATCGAGATCAAGTCCGCCCTGGTAGGCGCGGGCATCGCCGTTCAGTGGATCGCGCTGCGCCGCCACAGCCAGAAGCTGGAGAAGCCGTTCGGCTTCGTGAACCTGGCCGCCGCCGGCCTGACCACGGGCGCGGCCGTCCACAACTTGCGCTGATTCCCCGCAGGCCGCTAGACTCGCGGGCCGCCAAACGGCCCGCGGGCCTCTTCCATCCGCACCGCCAGTTCCAGCAGCAGTTCCTCGCCATACGGCGCGGCGACAAGCTGGACGCCCACCGGCAGGCCCTCTTCCGTGCGGCCAAAGGGGATGACCAGGGCGGGCAGCCCGAGCAGGTTGGAAAAGGTCAGCGGCATCATCGCCTCGAACAGGCCGATTTCCTTTTCGCCCGTCTGCCACCGGCGCGTGCGGTGCGGGAACGCCGCCACGCCGCATGCCGGGAGCAGCAGAACCGGGAACTCGCGCATCTGCCGCAGCAGCGCCGCCCGCATGGCGTCGCGCGCGCCCAGGTTCTCCACCACCTGCTCGAAGGTTGGGGCGGGCTTCTCGAGCGCCATCGCGACCAGTTCCATGCCGGTCCAATGAACGTCCTGCTCGCGCCCCGCGATCATCTGCTTGATGAACGGCGCGGCGACCTCCCCGAAGAAGAACCACCACAGGTTGGGAGCGCGCTCGATGCCGCGCGGCTCGAACGGCTCGACCGCGAAGCCCAGAGCCGCCAGCACCCGGCCAGCCGCGGCGACCGCCGCTCGGATGGGCGCCTGGACGGGCACGCGGTTGAACCGCTCCATCACCCCGATTCGCAAACCCGCCAGCTCCGGCCTCCGGACGGGCACGGGCGCCGAGAACGGGTCCTGGTCGTCGTGCCCAGCCGTGATTTCGAATAGCAGCCGTACATCCTCGGCCGTGCGAGCCATCGGCCCGCCGACGCCCAGGAGGCCGCCCGGATGGGCGATCAGCGGAAAGTGCCCGGCCGCCGGCACGCGCCCCGGCGTCGGCTTCAGGCCCGCGATGCCGCAGAAGTGCGCCGGAACGCGGATCGAGCCGCCGCCGTCGCTGCCCATCCCGCCGGGCGAGCAGAACGACGCGATCGCCGCCGCTTCGCCCCCGCTCGATCCGCCCGACGTGCGCGTAGCATCCCACGGGTTGTTCGTCCGGCCGGCTATGTAGTTGTCGGTCTCGTAGTTGTAGAGGAATTCCGGGCAGTTCGTTTTGCCCAGGACGATCGCCCCAGCCGCGCGCAGCCGGGCCACGGAGGTCGAGTCGGCGGCGGCCCGGTGGTCCAGGCGCAGCTTGCTGCCGCAATAGGTGGGCCGGCCCGCGACATCGAAGCTGTCCTTGATGGTCAGCGGCACGCCGTGCAGCGGGCCGAGCGCGGTCTGGCTCACGCGCGCCTCGTCCGCCGCCCTGGCCGCCTCCAGCGCCTCCTCGGCGCACACCGAAACGAACGCGTTGATGTGCGGGTTCTGCGCTTCGATCTGCCGCAGGTGCGCCTCTACGACCTCCAAAGAGGACGCGCGGCCGCTGCGCACCTCCGCGGCCATTTGGGTCAGTGTCAGCCGGTTCAGCATGATCCTCCAGAATCGCACAGCCGCCCGCGCGATAATGTCGGCTAGAGGGGGAAGTCTACACTATGGATCCTGCCCGCCAGGCTTACCGGGTGCTCCAGATTGCGTTCACCGTTATTCCAATCGTCTCCGGCATCGACCAGTTCCTCAACAAGCTGGCGTATTGGAGTATGTACCTTGCACCCGCCGCAACCCGCATCGTGCCGCTCTCGGCGCAGCATATCATGATGATCGGCGGCGGCATCGAGATCGCCGCGGGGCTCCTGGTCGCCTTCAGGCCCAGGATCGGAGCCTGGGCTGTAGCCATCTGGCTCTGGCTCATCATGATCAACCTGCTCGCCGCGGCCGGTTTCTATGACACCGTGCTGCGGGACTTAGGCCTTTCGTTGGGCGCGGTCGCGCTGGCCCGCCTGGCGCTGGTCTTTGATCGTCCCGCCCCGCAGGCTTTATGATGTGTTCAGAAAGAGGCTCTATGAAACTTCTGTTCGCTTGCGTACTGATTGCCGCGCTGCTTCCGCTGGCCGCGGCCGCCGAAACATGGACTAACGTGCCGCTCGTCGACCAGAACTGCTCCGCCAAGTTCACGCTCAAGGATGCGGACACGCACACGCGCAGTTGCGCTTTGTCCTGCGCCGGCAGCGGCTTCGGCATCCTGACCTCGGACGGCAAGTTCCTAAAGCTCGACGATGCCGGCAGCAAGAAGGCCCTGGCCGCGCTCAAAGCATCGAAGAAGCCGGATCACCTGCGCGCTACCGTCACCGGCGAGGTGGCCAACGGCGCCATCAAGGTTGAGTCCCTCAAGCTCGATTGACCGCGACCCTGCTAGAATCTCACTCGTGGCCAGGATGAGCTTCGAGCAGGCGCGCGCCTGCGTTCTGGAGAAGGTCGCCAGCCTGCGCGCATTGCCCGCGGTCGTGGAGGCGTGTCTCGACGACGCCGAGGGCCGCGTGCTTGCCGAATCGGTCCTCGCCGACCGTGACTACCCGCCCACGGCCCGCTCCGTGCGGGATGGCTACGCGCTCCGCGCCGCCGACACGCCGGGCCGGCTCCGTGTGATCGGCGAAGCCCGCGCGGGGGGGCCGTTCGTGGGCCGGGTGTCCGCCGGCGAAGCCCTCGAGATCATGACTGGCGCCACCATGCCCGAAGGCGCCGACTCGGTGGTAATGGTCGAGCACGCGCGCCGCGACGGCGACTTCGTGCTGGCGCCCGCCGTCGAACCGGGAAAGTCCGTCAGCCCGCAAGCCTCCGACGCGCGTTCGGGTGAGGAGTTGATTCCCCTGGGGCGCAGGCTCGGTTTCGTCGAGATTGCCGCGCTGGCGTCGGCCGGCTGCGCCACCGTGCGCGTGTTCGAGAAGCCGCGGGTCGCAATCCTCGCGACGGGAGACGAGATCGTGGACGTCTCGGCCGTTCCCTCGCCTCACCAGGTGCGCAACTCGAACGCGCATTCGCTCGCCGCCCAGGTGCGCCGCGCGGGCGGCATTGCCGAGATTCTTCCGGTCGCTAGAGACGAGCGTGGCGCGAGCCTGGCCCTCATCGAGCGCGGGCTGGCCGCCGATCTGCTGCTGGTTTCCGGAGGCGTCTCGGCCGGCAAGTACGATCTGGTCGAGGACGTTCTCGCCGCTCTCGGCGCAGAGTTCTACTTCGACCGCGTTTCGATTCAGCCGGGCCAGCCCCTGGTATTCGGCCGCGCCCGCGGCACGTTCTTCTTCGGACTTCCGGGCAACCCCGCGTCCACGCTGGTGACCTTCGGCCTGTTCGCCCGCGCGGCCCTGGGACTTCTCGCCGGCCAGGCGGAGACCGCTCTGCCCATGCCTTTCGCCCGTCTCACGGCCGATGTCCGCCACAAGCCCGGGCCTCACGCGTTTCCTCCCCGCCCGCCTTAGCGTCGATGGAACGGAGGTCGCGCCCGTCCCCTGGCACGGTTCGAGCGACATCCCTGCCCTGGCCCGCTCGAACGCATTCCTGGTTGCCGATGCGGAGCGTGAGAACTGGCGTGCGGGCGACTGGATTCGGGTGCTGCTGCCATGAAGAAGCTCTCTCACTTCGACCAGGCCGGCGCCGCTCGCATGGTGGACGTTTCGGCGAAACCCGGCACCGTCCGCACCGCGCGCGCGGAGGCCTTTGTGCGGATACGGGCGGCGGTCCTGCGCAAGCTGCCGGACAATCCGAAGGGCAACCCGCTCGAAGTCGCCCGCATCGCCGGCATCTCCGCCGCCAAACGCGCCTGGGAGCTGATCCCGCTCTGCCATCCGCTGCTGCTGACCCACGCCGATGTCGAGGTCCGCGTCGAGACTCGCGGCGTGCGCATCGTTTCCGAGGTCTCTACCGTGGGCCCAACCGGCGTCGAAATGGAGGCGCTTACCGCCGCCGCCGTGGCCGCCCTCACGGTCTACGATATGACCAAGGCCCTCGACAAAGGGATCGAGATCGCCCGCATCGTGCTGCTCGAGAAGACCGGGGGGAAGAGCGGCCGTTACCGGCGGCCGGGATCGGAGAAGAAGTGATCAACGCCGCCGTGCTGACAATCAGCGACTCCGCGTACGCCGGCACGCGGGCGGACCTGTCGGGGCCTGCCGTGCGCGAGCGGCTCGAGCAATTGGGCTGGTCGGTCTCGGCCATCGAGGTGCTGCCGGACGAGGCCGATCTCATCTCGGCGCGCCTGGCCACTCTGGCCGACGGCAACCAGATCGCGGCGATCTTCACCTCCGGAGGAACCGGCGTGGCCCCCCGCGACGTCACCCCCGAGGCAACCCGCGCCGTCATCCAGCGCGAAATCCCGGGCATCGGCGAGCTAATGCGGAGCCACGGCCGCCAGTCGACGCCACTGGCCGCGCTCTCCCGAGCCGTGGCCGGCACCCGCGGCCGGGTTCTGATTGTGAATCTTCCCGGCTCGCCGCGAGGCGCGGTCGAGTCTCTGGACGGTATCATTGATGTAGTGCCGCATGTCCTGCAGTTGCTGCGGG
Source organism: Bryobacterales bacterium (assembly GCA_963710565.1). Classification (GTDB taxonomy): domain Bacteria; phylum Acidobacteriota; class Terriglobia; order Bryobacterales; family Bryobacteraceae; genus DASWZN01. Next base: position 710,197 of record CAVQAN010000009.1, read on the forward strand.
GCGAGACCGCGCACGGCACGGACACGAAACGGCAGGGACGTTGAGGGCGTCTGAAACTATGATGCTGACGAGACTGATGCTGCCCGCTCTCCTCGCTGCGAGCCTCGCGCCCGCGCAGGACACCGGCAATCCGATCTTCCGATCTGGAACCAAAGTCGTCGTGGCGCCGGCGGTGGTCCTCGACCACCACGGCCAGTACATCAACGGGCTTCAGAGCCACGATTTTCAGCTCACCGACAATGGCCAGCCCCAGAACATCAAGGTGGACGTCACCTACGTCCCCATCTCGCTGGTGGTGGCCATTCAGGCCAACGCCACCGCCGAACCGGTGTTGCCGGCCGTCCGCAAGATCGGGACTGTGCTCCAGGGGTTGGTCACCGGGGAGCAGGGCGAAGTCGCGCTTCTCGCGTTCGACCACCGCATCCAGACGTTGCAGGATTTCACCACCGACTCGGGGAAGATCGAGGAGGGCCTCGCCAAGCTGCGCGCCGGATCCAGCACCAGCCGCCTCAGCGACGCCGTGGTCGAGGGCGTCCGCATGCTGAAGACCAGGCCCGAGACCCGGCGCCGGGTGTTGCTTCTCATCAGCGAGGCTCGCGAATACGGCAGCGAGGCCAAGGTTCGCCAAGCCCTGACCGACCTCCAGTTCGCCAACGTGAGCGTGTACTCGGTCAACATCAACCACTTTGCGAATGCGTTCCGCACCAAGGCGCCGCCGCCGCCACCCGATCCCATACCGGCTACGGCGCATCACATGCCGGCGGGCGTTCCGCCCACGCCCGACAACGCCGCCCAGCTCTACGGCAATCCTGGGAACTCGGCCGATTTCGTGCCCGTTTTCTCCGAGATTTTCCGCGCCTCGAAATCCATCTTCGTGAAGAACCCGGTGGAGGTCTATACCAAGTTCACCGGCGGCGATGAGCGCGCGTTCATCAGCCAGAAGGACCTGGAGCATGCTATGAGTGCGATTGGCGACGAGTTGCACTCGCAGTACCTGATCAGCTACGTGCCCACCAACAAAGAGGAAGGCGGGTTCCACTATATCGTCGTCACCGTGGACCGTCCCAACGTCAAGGTCCGCACCCGCCCCGGCTACTGGATCGCCGCACAGAACTGACAAGTCGGGACAGCTCTCCGGGCTGTCAGGCGTGCGCGACCGCTATGGCCCCCACGGGAACACGTGCAAGATCGGCGGCGACAGCACCTCCCACGAGCCCTCGCTGGGCGAGCCCGAGCCGGACCGGCGCGGCAGAGGGCGGCCGTAAGAACTCTTTTCAGCCCGACCGTTACCGGCCGGGTTCTCCCGGATCGCCAGAGTCACGCCCTGTTGAGATGTGAATTCGTTGTCATTGCCGCCTATCAACTCGAAAAGAACTGGCGCCGAGGGCCCCCCGTGCGCGTCATTCGGGATAAATACGTCCACCACTTGAAGGCCCGGCAGATTCTGCCCGGGATCCTCGGGTTGGCTGATCCGTAGAATGTCCGCCTCCTCGCCTGCGATTTCGACCGCTGCCGGCAACTGGGAAGGGTATCCTCCGCCGGCGGTGACGTACAGGTGAACGAGATCCCCCTGTTTCGCCGGATTCCCCGCCCAGTTCACCGAGCCGTCGGCGTTGAGCGCGACGGCGTTCCCGACCCCGGACATGTCCAGAGTGAAGATCGAGGCGCCGCCCATGGCGAACGAGATCGGCGCGGAGGAAATCTCCCGCCCGTCCACCACCAACGCGAGTCTCCGGTCGGCGTTGCCGTCGTAGGGTGGGCAGACCACACCCGCCCGGCCGGAATCCGGCGCGGTGGGATCTGGCAGCGCGACATTCAGTTGGTTCGCGGCCGCGTACAAGACTTTTGCGGTCTGCGGAGGATAGCCCATAACACATACGTCGATGCCGCCCACCGATCCGAACTCGCCGGTATTCCAGGTCGTGTCCGCCACCACCGGCTCGCTCGGCCCGGCTCCCGCGCTGAAGATGGCCAGGAGCTGCTCGGGCACTACCAGGCCGGGTGCGTGACTGGCCGCGTCCACGATCCTGTCCGCGCTCAGTTGAGGCGCTTGCGCCAGGACACGCAGAACCACCGGAATCGTGATCGCTGCCGGACCGCTCCCCAGGGCCCCGCTTCCCGTAACGCTTACCTGGAGCGAGGACCTGTATTCTCCAGGTGCGAGCCCAGCCACATTGACGGCCACCGTAACCGGATTCCCCCAGCCCGAGGTGGGGCTCGCGCTCAGCCACGGCACCGCGGGAGGAGAGACTGCGTACTGTCCCGCCCAGGTCGCCGTTATCGTCACATCCTTCGGCGCCGGTGCGCTGCCCGCAATCGAAACGAAATAGACCACGGGAGGGTTGGCCTCGGCTGGCAGGCGGGGCGCGACTTTCGCCACCAGTTGCACGGTCCCGCCGTTGGTGGTTACCGTCTTCACGGGGTCCCTGCTCCCGTCCGACCAACCTTTGAACTCCCAGGCGATCCCCGTTGCGTACTGGACCGGCGGAAACCAAACCGAGACGGTCTTCCCATAGGTGGTCGCGTGCGGCGCCAGCGTCGACGTAAGGGTGCCCACGATATCGCTCCGGAAGTACTGCAGAGGAATCCCGGGGTCGGTGCTGACATTTACGACGGTGCCTCCGCTTCCAGGCTGCACCAGAATTGCCGCCGAGGTGCCACCCGCTGCTGGGTCCGCCGTGGCGGAGAGGACATCTTCCCAGACTGAGTTGGCGTTGCCTCCGACGTCGCGCGCTCCGTATTTCAGTTCGAACTGAGCTTCGGCGCCGGCAGCGAGCTCCCGGATGCGAAAGCCGGCGCCGTCACGCGCACCGGTCCCGTCCAACGCGTAGTCGTCCACCAGGAGAACACCGGTCGTGCCGGCCCTGAGCCACAACGGACCGGCCGGATCCGGACCGTTGTTCTTCAGAATGAAATGCCCGACGTAGTGCCCGAGCCCCATGTCGGCGCCGTTCAGAATCTGCTCATACTCCCACGTCGGAGGGACGTCGACCGTCACCGTGAGATGCGCCTGGGCTGGCTTCGCGGGCACTTTGACCAGCACGGCATCTTGGGGCCACCCCAGGTCCGTCCTCGGGAACCCGCCCGTCACAGACGCGGCCAGAAAACGGTTGCCCGCCTGGTCCACCGCGATGCGCACGCTATTGTACGCGCCGGGAATCAGATTGGGGAGACGCGCTGGAATCCGGCTCAGGAGCTCTGGCTGTGCAGAGGAAGGGCTGAATCGCCATAACCCCACCCCTTGGCCGCCGAAATAGAGCTGGGCGGCCGCCAGGATCGAGCCATCCGGATCGAGCGCTACCGCTCTGGCCGAACCGGGTCCGATGACGTGGGTCTCGACCAATGCCGAAGCCGTGGGATTCAGCTTGGCCACAAACGCCACCGTTGGGTTTGGTCCCAGCGGCGGCCAGTTCGGGCCCGCGGAGGAAGGAATGTCACTGTCGCTGCCGTCGATGTAACTGTAATCTCCGGCGACATACGCGTTGCCGTTCTTGTCCGCCGCAATGGAAAATATGTTCGTCCAGTTCCCTCCGCGAAGAAGGGTCGCGTACTCGACCTTGTCCATCGACGCCGGGATCTTCACCACGAATCCGCACGAACCGGTGTTGGCGTTGCAGCTCTGCCGCAACACACCTGGCGTCGCCGGCAAATTCCACTGCGTGCTTCCCGCCAGGTACACTGTGCCGCCGGGATCGAGAGCCATGCTGATTGAAAGACCGCCGCTGGCCGGGGCGAACGCCACTTGCTGCTCGATCCGATCCCCGGCGGCGCTGATTCGGCCTACGTACCAAGCGTCCGACGTGCTGAAAGCCACGTAGGCGCGTCCATTGCCGTCGACGGTAATCGCCGCCGGAGACCCGCCGAGCGGCAGCGAGTAGAGCGTCGTCGATCCATCCGGACTCAGCTTGGTCACGGGTCCGAAAGAGGCGCTATACAGGTTCCCCGACGAGTCCACCGCACAGGGAGTGCCGCTTTGGCTCGCAACCGGAATCACGTTGACCGACAGCCGCGTCCCGTCCGGGCGAAACCTGGCAACGAATCCGTACTCCTGCCCGTCCGGCGGCAGCCCAAGGAACTCCTCCGAGTACGACCTGCCGATCACGGAAATGTAGCCCGCAGAGTCGACAAACGCGGCATCCGCGTAGTCATCGAGCGAGCCGCCGAACACCACCGTGTTCGGAATCGAGCCTTCAAAGCCCGGATCGGTCTGCTGCGCCAGAAGCGCCGCGGACCAGACCGGCGCAAGAACGACTGAAAGAAAGCCCAATTTGAGCATTTCAGGGCGATCTTACCACGAGATCGCCAGCTCGATCCGATGATGCCGCGGGTCCCGGTGCCGATTCAGCTACCATGCAAGCTGGTACCCAATATGGACCTGAACCGCAGATCGTTTTTCACCACACTTGGATCGGCCCTGGCCGTCCCGCGGCTCCTCGGACAAGGGCAGACAGGCGCCAAGCCTTACGGCTCCGGCTACTTCGGCGAGTGGATCGAGGATGAGTTCGGCCTTCCCGCCTTCCGCTACACCTGCGACCAGGTGCACGATCCCAAGGCCGTCACCGCGGTGAAGCCGGGCATCCTCTCGCCCACCGATCACGTACACCAGGTGGGCAACGACCGGCTGATCGCCGTGGTGTCCAACTACGGAGTCGTGCAGGTGCGCCAGGACGAGGGCGCGCCCGAAATTCCTGAACGACTACGCTCCCGAGCGCGGCCAATACGGCGGCGGCATCGGCTACCTGACCGACGGCAACGGAGATGCTGAGCACGTTCTACCCGGGCAGCGCCGCCGGCTTCGATCGCATCTTCGGCGCGGGCTACTTCCGCAAGCGTGTGACCGGCGGCCGCTACTCGCTCGATCAGACGATCTCGGCGCCCTTCGGCGACGATCCCGTGTTGCTCTCCCAGGTGACGGTCGACCAACCACGCTGACTCGCCCGCCCAGTTGCGCTGGATCGAATACTGGGGCTGCCAGGTCTATCAGTTCTCCTTCCGGTCGTTCATGGACACGTTTGCCGGCGCGGGCGACCCGGTCGCGCTGCGGCGCAAGCTGGGAGACCGTTTCGCGCACCAGTTCCGCGCCCTCGACACCGGCGCCGGCCTCCTCGAGACCAAGCGCTTCCTGGGCCGGCCCCCGGAGGAAGAGGCCGCGTTCGAAAGGATCAAAACGAACCTGGCCACGCATCCCAATCCGTTCCTGGGGCCGGTTCAGGAGACGGCTGCGGAAGCGTCCTTCGACGATCTCGATCCTCCGCCGGTTTTCCTGGTGTCGCTCGATGCCCCCGCCGGCGCCCTCGCCACCAACGCCAGGAACTTTTTCGGAGAGGGCGGCGCCGCCAACCCCACCGGGCTCGGCCAGCGCGCTCGACGGCGATCTTGGCGCGAGCGGTCCGGAAAGCGGGCTGCTCCTCGAACGCCGCTTCACTCTGAAACCCGGCGAGCGGCGCACGCTGTACTTCCTCTATGGCTACCTCCCGAAGGGCGCCGAGCTCGATCCCCTGCTCGAGGAAGTACCGGGCCCATGCCCCGAGAGTGTGGGCCGATTCCAGCAAGCAGTGGAAACGCGACGCCTTCGCCTTCGACGCGCCGGCGGAGCCTTGGATCGCCCGCGAAACCGCCTGGAACTACTACTACGTCCGCAGCAGCTTCACCTACGACGACTACTTTCAAGAGCACATCGTCAACCAGGCCGGCATCTACCAGTACGTGATGGGATTTCAGGGCGCAGCGCGCGACCCGCTCCAGCACGCCCTGCCCTTCATCTTCACCGAGCCGCGCCTCATCAAGGAGGTTCTGCGCTACACGCTGAAAGAGGTTCGCAAGGACGGCTCGATCCCTTACGGCATCGTCGGCCACGGCCAGATCATGCCGGCGGCGAGCGACAACTCCAGCGACATCCCAATGTGGCTCCTGTGGGCCGCCAGCGAGTACGTTCTGGCCACGCGCGACGTGGCGTTTCTGGACGAGCAGGTCCCCACTTTCCCGCTCTACGGACCCACGGCCGGCAAGGAATCGGTCCGCAAGCTGCTGGCGCGCTGCTACCGCCACCTGGTGGAAGACGTGGGCGACCGGCGAGCACGGCCTGATGCGCATGCTCGAGGACGACTGGAACGACGCGCTGGTGACCGCCTGGGCCCAGCGGGTGCGCACAGAGTGCGTCGAGCGCGGCGAGAGCGTTCTCAACTCGGCCATGGCGGCCTAGGTCTTCGACTACTACGCCCGCCTGCTGGCCTACGCGGGCGAGCGACCCCGGACCCGCTCGCGCAGAAAGCCGGGGAGCACCGCCAGGCCGCCGGCGCGCAGTGGACCGGCAAATGGCTGCGCCGCGCCTGGCTCGGTACCACCCTGGGATGGCTCGGAGAGAAGGGACTGTGGCTCGAGCCGCAGCCGTGGGCCGTGATCGGCGGAGTCACAACGCCAGCGCAGTCGCGGGAACTGGTGCAGACTCTCGATGAGATGCTGCGGCCGTCCGTCGCCCATCGGCGCCGTGCAGATGAACAAGAGCCCGGACATGCTGGCGCGCGGCGTGTGCGGAGCCGGGCGAGGCCATCAACGGCGGCGTCTGGCCGTCCCTCAACGCCACGCTCATCTGGGCGCTGGCCCTGGTGGACCCGGCCCTGGCCTGGGACGAGTGGCGCAAGAACTCGCTGGCCCGGCACGCCGAGGTGTACCCGGAGGTCTGGTACAACACCTGGAGCGGCCCCGACACGCTCAACTCCACGCTCAGCCCGCACCCCGGTGAGACCGTCACCACCGGCTACCTGCACTACACCGATTACCCCGTTTTCAACGTCCACTCACATGCCTGTTCGCTCTATTCGCTCGTGAAGCTGCTGGGAGTGGAGTTCACCGCCGACGGCCTGCGCGTCGCGCCTGGGCTGCCCCTGGCGTCCTATCGCTTCGACACGCCGTTGCTCGGCGTGTTCAAGTCTGCCGCGGGGTACGAAGGCTGGTACGCGCCGTCGCGAGCGGGTACGTGGGAGATCCGCGTGAGCCTGCCGCCCGAGCGGGTGACGACCGCCGTAGTCAACGACGTCCACGTGCCCGTCGATCGCGGACCGGACGGATCGATTGTGCTCCAGGGCGCGAGCGGCCCCGGCAAGCCGCTTCGGTGGGTGCTGCGCTAGCGTAGTGCGGCAAGCAGATCGACAGTTGTTCGCAACCATGGGGCGCGGGCTTCAGCCTGCCGTGTCGGCACTTGTGCCGACACTTGCGCGTCGAGAGGAGTCTCGAGGCGGCACGCACGAGTGCGGACGCCACAGAAGACCGCCTGAGCATGGTCTTCCGTACGCGTCCCCATTTCCGCCGCACCGCGCGAGCGCGGTGGGATGAGCTTCAGCGTGTCCCCTCGAACGCCAGCGCGCCGAAGCTGACCACGCTCTGCTCGTCGATGTTCCACTGCTCATAGCCCAGCAGGCGCGCGCGGGCCGCGGGCGCCGCCTTCAGGAACGTGTAGAGCGGCGCCGAGCCACACCACTTGAGCGGATCGCCGTCCTCCTGAATCGCGGCCCAGAAGCCCGCTGCGTCGCCGCTTGCGAGCAGGCCGATGCGCCGCCGGTCGGCTTGCGCCACTTGTTCCATGCGCCCCTCGCTCGCGCGCGCGGGGAACGGGTCGCCGTAACGCCTGCCCATGTGGGCCATGTCTATGCCCATTACCCAGAATAGCCGCGGCCCCTCCCGCGCCGCCAGGTCGCCCAGCGCCTCGAAGAATCGGGCCACGCCTGCCTCATCCTCCGGCTTGCCGCCCGCGCGGATCGAGCCGGCGAAAGATCCGCAGAGCACCGGCACGATGCGGATGTCCGGACCGAAGAGATGCTGCAGGAAGACGACCTGGAACTCGATCGAATGTTCCACCGCGTGGCAGTAGTCCTCGAGGTTGACTGCCTCGCCGTCCGCGGCCGCCAGCCGCTCGACCAGGTCCCTTTCGGTTCGCGCCTCGCCCAGCGGCGTAACGAAGGGCTTTACGGTCAGGCCGAACTTCTGCGGCTCGCCATAATGCGAAGTGCCCAGAATGACGAAGACGCGGTCCTTGTACTCGGAGCCGAGAGCGCCATAGGCCGCCGCGTAGGTTCTATAGCCGCCGTCGGGACTGATGTGCGGCGCGGCGAGGCCCACCAACCCGCCCAGCGGCGCCGACGCCACTGCCGACATGTAGCCCCCCAGCGTCGCGCGTAGCGCGTCGGGCTCCTCGGGATACCCGCCGCCGGCGTGCGAGGCCTCCCGCCGCTCGGCCACCGCGAACGCGGCGTGCTGTTCCGCGCGGAGGCGGCGGTAAACATCGTCCTCGACGAACCCGGCCTCGCTCAGCGCCTGCCTCAGGTGCCGCTCGGCCTCGCCGACGCGCAGGTCGCCGGTCAACTCCACCAGCGCCGCCCGCAGGTCGAGGTCCGTCTGGCGCCCATCGAAGAACTCGAGGCACTGGACCAGCGCCGGCGGGACGATGAGCGTCGCCTCGGAATAGCGAAACGGATCGCGGATCAGCAGCCCCGGCCGCTCGCGCAGCGGCGAGGGCACGAAATCGAGATCCATTCTGAGGCGAGGCAGCGTCTCCGGCACGTCCTATCATTATGGATCAGCCTTCAGCGATCCTCCGTCGGGCCTCGGCAACGCCGGCGCCGGCTGCCCGTTTCGGAGCTGATGGCTGATGCCTCATGGCTGCCTGCGCTACCCTTCGAATATGGGCGAATTCACTGGGAGAGCAGTCCTGATCACCGGCGCGAGCGGCGGACTTGGCGCCGCCGTAACGCAGGCCTTCCTCGAAGCGGGCGCGGTTGTGGCAGCGGTTTCGCGTTCCGCATCCGCCGGGGCCGCCGGGCCTTTCGAGGTCGCTGCCGACCTGACGCGGCCCGATGAGGCGGCGCGAGCGGTCCAGGCCGTGCGCGCCCGGTTCGGACGCCTGGACGTGCTCCTGCACCTCGCGGGAGGCTTCGAGGGCGGCGCCCCGGTCGCCCAGACTGCCGACAGCGTCTGGAACCGCATGTTCAACCTCAACCTGAACGCGGCGTTTTACTGCGCCCGCGCCGTGCTGCCGGCCATGATCGAGGCTGGCTATGGGCGTATCGTCGCGATTGGCTCGAAGACCGCCCTCGAGCCGGCTGCGACCCTGGCCGCCTACGGCGCATCGAAAGCCGCGCTGGTGGCGCTGGTCCGCACCATCGCTCTCGAGGTCAAGCGCTCCGGAGTCACCGCCAACGTGGTGCTGCCCAGCGTCATCGATACACCCGCCAATCGCGCCGCCGATCCTGCCGCCGACTTCTCCCGTTGGGTGAAGCCCGAATCCATCGCGCGCCTGCTTTTGTGGCTGGCCTCCGAAGAAGCCGCGGACGTCAACGGCGCCGTCATCCCGATCTACGGCGCGTAGGACAAGCTTCAGCTTGTCCCCGCTCCGCTACCATGAAGGCATGGCGTCACCCGCGAGGATTCCCGATTCCGAGATCGAATCCGCGCTTCACAACTTGCCCGGCTGGCGAGTCGTGGAGGGCAGGCTGCACCGCGAATACGGCTTCAGCGACTTTGTCCAGGCGTTCGAGTTCATGGCTGCCGCCGCCTTGCGCGCGGAGGCCATGAACCACCACCCCGATTGGTCCAACGTCTACAACCGGGTCACCGTCGACATCGTCACGCACGACGCCGGCGGCATCACCGCCAGCGATCTGCGCCTGGCCGGCCAATTCGAGGAAATCGCGCGTAAACTGCAATGAAGATCTCCAGGCGCATCTGGATGGCCGGCGTGGCTGGCGCCCCGGCCATCCTGGGCGCCCTCGGCGACGCCCCGGCGGACACTGCGTTTGCCGCATCGCCGGAACTCGATTTCATTCTGGATCGAGCCGTCCGCGCCAACCGCCTCCCCGGCGCGGTGCTCATCGTCGGCCACCAGGGCCGCATCCTCCACCGCAAGGCCTACGGTTTCCGGTCGCTCGAGCCGCGGCGCGAGGCCATGACCTTGGATACCGTCTTCGACGTCGCGTCGCTCACCAAGGTGATCGCCACCACGCCCGCCCTGATGAAGCTCTTCGAAGTCGGCCGGATCCGGATCAATGACCGCGTTACCGACTATCTACCCGAATTCCAGGGCGCCAAAAGCGACGTCACCCTGCGCCATCTGCTGACGCATTTCTCCGGCCTGCCGCCCGACTTGGATCTCGATCCCCCCTGGAGCGGCTCCGTGAGCGGCATCCGCCTCGCCCTCGCGGCAAAATGCACCCTGCCTCCCGGAACGCTGTTCTCCTATAGCGATATCAACTTCATTCTGCTCGGTGAGATCGTGCGCAGGCTGTGCGACAAATCCCTGGCCGCCGTGGCGGAAGCGGTAGTTTTCGCGCCCCTGGGTATGCGCGACAGCGCATTCGAGCCGCCCGAGTCCTGGCACTCGCGTATCGCGCCCACCGAAGAGGTGAAGGGGGAAATCCTGCGCGGGATCGTCCACGATCCTACGGCGCGGCGCATGGGCGGAATCGCGGGCCACGCCGGCCTCTTTATGACTGCCGGCGACATGGCGCGCTTCGCGCAGATGATGCTGAACGGCGGAGAGTACGGTGGTGTGCGCCTGTTCAGCCCTCTCACGGTCAGGAAGTTCACGACTCCCCAGTCGCCGGCCAACCAGCCGGTATTACGCGGCCTGGGCTGGGATATCGATTCGCCGCTCTCGGGGAACCGCGGAGAGTTGTTCCCCATCGGCTCCTATGGCCACACCGGGTTCACGGGAACTTCCCTTTGGATCGATCCCGCTTCGACGACCTATATCATTCTCTTCGCCAACAGCGTGCACCCGCATATCCGGCCGGCCATCACTTCCGAACGGGGCCGCATCGCGACCGCCGTGGCCTCCGCCCTGGGCGTGACCGCTCCGGGTGTCGTCATCACCGGCTATAACGAGACTATCGGCGGCCCGGGACTTCACCGGGTGGTGGCGCGAAACGCCAGCACACTCTGCGGCCTCGAAGTGCTCGCCGGTCAGAAGTTCGAGCCCCTGGCGGGCCGCAACGTGGGACTGATCACCAACCATACGGGGGTGGACCGGCAGGGCAGGCGCAACGTCGATCTCATGCTTGCCGCCGGCGTCAAGGTGAAAGCTCTGTTCTCGCCCGAGCACGGAATCAGCGGCTCTGAAGACCGGCCCGACGTCGCCAGCACGACCGACACGGCCACCGGCCTTCCCATCTGGAGCCTCTATTCCGCCGCCGGCCGCCGTCCGACGGCCGAAATGCTCAACGGCATCGGCGCCCTGGTCTTCGACATCCAGGATATTGGCGCCCGCTTTTACACCTATATGACCACGATGGGCTACTGTCTGGAGGCCGCGGCGGCGCACCGCATCCCTCTTTTTCTGCTCGACCGCCCCAACCCCATCACCGGCACGCACGTCGAAGGCCCCCTCCTCGACCCCGATCTCGTTTCGTTCGTCACCTACTTGCCGCTTCCCCTGCGGCATGGAATGACGGCCGGCGAGCTGGCCCGTCTTTTCAACGCCCGCAAGCAACTCGGCGCCGACCTGCACGTCATCGCCATGCGCGATTGGCTGCCGGGGGATTGGTTCGACTCGACCGGATTGCCCTGGACGGACCCTTCGCCCAACATGCGCAGCCTCAACGCGGCGCTACTCTACCCCGGCGTGGCAATGATCGAGGCTTCCCGCAACTACTCGGTGGGACGAGGCACGGATGCGCCTTTCGAACAGGTCGGAGCGGACTGGATTCATGGGCCTGAGCTGTCGGCCTACCTGAACGCCCGGTTCATCCCCGGCGTGCGGACCTATCCCACCAGTTTTCGCCCCTCCTCAGGGACCTTCTCCGGACGGCAGATCGAAGGCATCCGCCTCGTGATAACGGACCGGGAGGCTTTCGATTCAGCGAGATTGGGACTCGAACTGGCTTCCGCAATCTGCCGCTTGCACCCATCCAAGATTGTCCTCGAGGACAACCGTTGGCTGATTGGGAATCGCCAGACCATCGACCTTCTCGACCAGGGGGAAGATCCCCCACGCATCGAGGGGGCCTGGGAGGACGCTCTCGATGCGTTCCTGAGACTGCGTGAGCAGTACCTGCTTTACAGATAGCTCCGGCTGGCGCACCTGCGGCGGCGCCCATTATGCCCGCGCCACCGGCCACGCGCCGCCGGCTTCCGGGCCAGCCGGTGCCGGGGAAGACCCCAGCACCGAGCCACACCGGGCATTGCGCCCTTCCTCGACTGGCTCGAACTCGGGCCTGGATCTATGACGCTGCGGGCTTGGGCGTGCTGGTCTTGTTCTTGCTCCCCGGCGGGCGGCCGCGCTTCTTCGCCATGGCTAGCCAGGCTGGGGGCCGGCCCCGGCGCCTGCCCCGCCCTCGGGCCAGCCGTTCCAGGCTGATGATGGCTTCTTCAATCTGTTCTCGTTCTTGTCGCAGGTCCGTGATGATCTTGGTAACGTCCATGTTCTGCTCCTCTACGTTTCGTCCGCGGCTCGTCCCTGTTCCGAAATCGGAACAGCCAGGCGATCGCACTTTGAATACTAGAGCAGTTTTATCGCACTTTTGCTCAGGTTTCAAGTGGTTTGTTCTGAAATCGGAACAAAAAGATGGAGGCTGTGGTTTTTTGCGGTTTTAGCCGCTTGGGGGGATGGTACCCGGAAACCCCCCGCGAAAATGTCCCGATTCCCGCCGCGATTTCTTCCGCCAGTGAAAATAAAAGGGTAAGCCCGCCAGAATGATCCCCAACCCCAGCAGTGACTCCCGCGGCGACTGAAACAACGTCGACCACACCACCGCGGCCGCCCCCAGTACGAATAGTACCGGCACCCACGGATATCCTAGCGTCCTGTAGGGCCTCGCCATGTCCGGACGCCGCCTCCGCAGCACCAGCACCGCGATGCCCGTCATTCCGTACAGAATCCAACTGGCGAACATCACGTACGTGTACAGTTCTTCGAAGCGCCCGCTCAATACCAGCACCGCGGCCCAGCCGCATAACGCCAGAATCGACACCCCCGGGGTGCGGTAAACCGGGTGAACCTGCAGCCACCTTCCGGAAAAACAGCCCGTCTCGCGCCATGGCGTAGGGCACGCGGGCGCCCGAGAGGACGGACCCGTTCAGCGCCGCGAATATCGACACCATCGCGGCCACGCTGACCGCGCTGGCCCCTGCGGCCCCGAAAACACGCTGCATCATCAGTCGCCGCCACGCGCGGCGCCCCAGCTACCTCTCGCGCCGGAAGAACGCGGAAGTAGGCCAGGTTGGTGAGCAGGTAGATCGCGATCACAGCCGCCGTTCCCGCGATCAGCGCGCGCGGCAGGTTGCGCTGCGGCTGGCGGATTTCGGAGGACACCATGCTGACATTGTTCCAGCCGTCGTAGGCCCACAGGGCCGCCACCAGAGCCGTGAAAAAACCGGCTGCTCCGCCCGGCGGCGCGGAATCGACGAGGCCAGATTCGCTGCGCTGCCCTCCCCGGCCACTAGCCCGATCGCGATAATCCCGCCGATCAGCGCCAGTTTCAGGGCCGTGACCGCCACCTGCACCGTCGCCGCCAAACTTCACCCCGGCGTAATTGACCGCTCCCAGCACCAGAATCAGCGCCATCGCCAGCAGATCTGGCCGTAGCGGATTTCGAGCGGACCGCCCTGCGGGCCCGACGCGGCAGCGGCACGCTCAGCATCACCCCGTCCAGAATCGGGCCGAAATTGGCGAAATACACGAAGAACAGCGTCGCAAGGTCGCGATCGAGCCGCTCTTGGCCACCCACATCTGGGTCCAGCCGTAAAGAAAGCCCCAGAAAGGACCGTATGCCTCCCTCAGGTAAACGTATTCGCCGCCCGCCTCGGGCATCGCCGCCGCCAGTTCGGCGTAGCTCAGCGCGCCGAACAGGGTCAGAATGCCGCCGAAGACCCAGACCAGCGAATACGCCCCCCGGCGATCCCACCTCGGCCACCATCTTTGAGGACACGCGGAAGATCCCGCTGCCGATGACCGTGCCGATCACGATCGCCACCGCGCTCCAGATGCCCAGGTCGCGCCTCAGACCCGCTTGTGGCTTGTTATCTTCGTTCACCCGAATTCCTTTCGAACAGCGGAGCGGCCAGCCACGCCGACACAAAAGTCACCGCCGTTCCGATCGCCGCGAACCAGGTCCAGGCAATGCTGCGTCGCGAGTTTCAGATAGACATCCGTGGCAACCCCGCCGGCCATGCCCGCAATGGCGGCGTTTTCGCGCGACGCGCCGCGGCAGCAACCCCAGCAGGAACACCCCCAGCAGGCCGCCATAGGCGATCGAGGCGATGGTCGAGCCCGGCCTCGAGCACCGTGCCCCAGTGCCGCGCGAAGCATCCCGATCGCCGAGCAGCACGACGCCCCAGACCACCGTCGCGCCGCGCGCCACGCCTAGTTCGTCGAGCCTCCGCCGGCTTGCGGCCGCAGCGGTCGCCAGAAGTCGATGATGGTCGTCGAAGCCAGCGCGTTCAGCGCCGCGCTCAGATTCGACATGGCCGCCGCCAGGATGGCCGCGATCACCAGCCCCGCCAGGCCCGGCGGCAGGGAGTGCCAGACGAACTCCGGATAAATGCCGGTCTGCATCCTGCGGGGCGGCGCAGGTGGCGCGTCCGGTAGCAGCACGAAAAGCATGACGCCGATCAGCAGAAACAGGCTGAACTGGAACGAAGATCACCGACCCAACTCGCCAAACAGCGCCGCGCGGCTCTGGCGCTCGTTGCGCGCCGCCAGCAGCCGCTGCACCATCAGTTGCTCGGTGCCGTGGCTGGCCGTGGTCAGGAAGCAGCCGCCCACCACGCCCGCCCAGAACGTGTAGCGGCGCGGAAAGAACTCCGGCGTCGGCGCGAAGCGGAAATCGAAGACGCGCAACTTGCCGAGCGGCGCCGGCCACCGCCGCCACGTGCGCCCAGCCTCCCGGAATCTGATGCAGCAGGATCACGAAAGCTGACCACCGCGCCCAGCACGTAGAGGAACATCTGCACCACGTCGGTCCAGATCACCGCCGTCATGCCGCCTTCGAACGTGTAGAACAGCGTCAGGCAGACGATCAGCACGATGGAGGCCAGTTCGCCGGTGCCGAGCACGATCGAAATCACGATCGAGATCGCGAAGACGCGCACGCCCTCGGCGAGCGCGCGGAGCACAGGAAGAGTCGCCGCGGTGAGCCGTCGCGGACGCGCTCGCCGAAGCGGCCGCCGCATCAGTTCGTAGGCGGTGAACATCTCGCCGCGGAAATAATGCGGCAGAAACAGAGTGGAGATCACGATGCGCGCCAGCAGGTAGCCCAGCACCACCTGCAGGAAGCCGAAGTTGCCGCCGAAGGCCAGGGCCGGGCGTGCCGATAACGGTCAGCGTGCTGGTTTCGGCGGAAACGATGGAAAGCGCGATGGCCCACCACGGGCGCCGTCCGGCCGCCCAGAAAATAGTCCTTCAGGCTCTTCTGGCCCCGCGCGGAAATGCGCGCCGAACCAGGTGATGCCGGCCAGGTAGACGGCGATGACGGCCCAGTCGGCGTACCGCATGCGTGACCAGATCCCAGGATACATAGTAGGACAAGCTTCAGTTTGTCCCTGGCGCTTGCCCTGGCGCCGTGCTCTCTCGAAACAGCCTCGCCCGCGGCTCCGTCAACAAGCTGGCGGGTTTCATGTTGCGCCCTGGAGTTTGATTCCGCTATACTCCGCAAAGTGCAAGTCGCGCCGCGCCATACCGTTGGTGAGGGTCGGTGCGCGCTGGCTTGCCGGGTCGGCCTACAGGATGCAGAACAGAAAAGGGCAGTACAGGAGGCGTGAGTGCGCGTTCAACTATCGTTTGTTGTAGCCATTGCGATTTCATCCGCTTTGGGCCTCGGGTCCGCCTGGGGGCAGAACCAGCAACCAGCGGCATCGCAGACGGCTCAGAAAGCACCCAACTGGAAAGACCGGGCCGAGTACGATCTCGTCCAGTCCTCTGATGCCGAGAAGGATCCCCAGAAGAAGCTGGATCTTCTCAATCAGTGGAAACTCAAGTACCCGGAAACCGACTTCAAGGAGAAGCGCCTTGAAGACTTCGTGGTCGCCTACCAGGCTCTCAACCAGCCGGACAAGATGCTCGCGGCGGCCAAAGAGCTGCTCGCCTTCAATCCCAAAAACCTGAAGGCGCTCTTCTGGATCGCCGTGCTGTCCGTCCCGGGCCAGACCTCGCCCGATGGACTGGATCTGGCCCAGAAGGCCGCCAATGGCCTGCTCAGCGCCGAGAAGCCCGCGGCGGTTACGGACGATCAGTGGAAACAGACCCAGGCCCAGATGGCCCTCATCGGCCACCGGACCCTGGGATGGGTCGCCTACACCCGCAAGGACTTCCCCACTGCCGAGACGGAGATCAAGACGGAGTTGAAGGGCAACCCCGGCGATTCCCAAGCCGTCTACTGGCTCGCGGGCGCACTGGCCGCCAGAGCGGGAGCGGAGAACAAGCCCGAGCTGCTTGCGCAGGCGCTCTTCTGTTACGCGCGCGCGGCAGTCTATGACGGGCCGGGAGCCCTTGACCCGGCCATGCGCCAGCGGGCCCAGACCTACGTCCAGACAAACTACACCAAGTTCCACGGCGACGACCCCGCAGGCTTCCAGGCCTTGCTGGCAGCCGCCAAGGCTAGCGCCGTCCCTCCCGAAGGCTTCAAGATCCTGAGCGAGGACGAGGTCAAGGCGGAGAAGCTCCACGAGTTGGCCGCGGCCAGTCCCTCACTTGCGCTGTGGGTCACCATCAAGGGACAACTCACCAGCGACGGCGGCGACGCTTACTTCAACGCGGGCATGAAAGACGCGCTCGTCCCGGGAGAGACACAGCCCGCCTTCCAGGCCAAGGTGATCAGTCAGGACCCGCCGCGCGCGCCCAAGACCGTCAAGGTCTCGATCGAGGACGGCAAGACGGCCGACGCCACCCTGGTGTTCGATCCGCCTCTGCCGCGCCCGGCCGACCCCGGAACCACGGTTACGTTCCGTGGAGTGCCTACGGCATTCACCAAGCAGCCCTTCACTGTGAGCTTCGACGTGGAGAAGAAGAACCTGACCGGCTGGCCTGCACCGCCCCCGCCCAAGAAGGCCGTGGTGCACAAAAAGAAGGCCGATTAGTTTCGCCGTCCCTCTCACAGGGACGGCGGTCGTTTGCGGGCCTTGTTCGCGCACACGGGCTCCGGAGAGTTGGCGCTCGCCAGCACCAGGCTGAGCGCCACTCTCTCCCATAGGCCGTGCTGCAAGGTCGACTTCTCGATCGACCGGAAGTAGGCTCCAAACCCGCGCGCCGAGGCGTAGGCGTGCCCCACACACGGGTCGCTTATCCCCACCACGCCGGCCGCGGCCAGCACGATCGTCCCCCCCACCCGTTTCAGCCGCTTGGCCCTGTTCGCCCCGCTCATACCCCTGTAGACGGACAAGAAGGGGCTTTGTTTCGTGGGAGGCCGTGTCGCACGCGTTAGCGTGCCGTGGCGGCACTCGTGCCGCCACCTGGGTCAGCTACATCTTGTACCGCCCGAGGTCCTCGTCGTTGAGGCCCTCGAGCCAGCGCCGCATCTCCTCCTGGTTCACCTTGTCGGAAACCGTGGAGGCCATCTTGGAGGATTTCAGCACCGATTCCTCGACGTAGATCGGGCAATCCAGCCGCAACGCCAGCGCCAGGGCGTCGCTCGGCCGGGAATCGACGCTGATGATCTCGCCGTCCCGCTCCAGCCAGATCACGGCGTAGAAAGTGTCGTCCTTCAGCTCGCTGACCACGACTTTCTGCATGCCCGTGCTCAGACCCGCCAGGAGGCTCTTGATCAGGTCGTGCGTCATGGGGCGGGGCGTGCTCACCTTCTCGATTTCGAGGGCGATCGCGTTGGCTTCGTAAACTCCGACCCAGATCGGCAGGATCGAGTTGCCGCTCACGTCCTTCAGAATGACGATCGGCATGTTGGTCACCGGATCCATCATCAGGCCGCGGATCTTCATCTCGACTTCCATGGCTTGGCCCCCTTCAGCTTCCATCATACTGCCTCTGCGCCCGTTCCCTCCGCCTCGCCCGCCAGCGAATTCGGGCCCGCCCGGGTCACCCGCACGCGCAAGTACTCTCCCTCGAGCGGATGCCCGTTCTGCGCGATGCCTGAAGTTCAGCACGCGATTCTGCGCCGTGCGGCCGATCCACTGCCCCGTGGCCTGGTTGTATCCCTCCACCAGCGCTTCCTCGACCGTTCCGACCAACTCCGCGTTGCGCCGCAGCTGGATCGCGCGCTGCTTCTCCTGCACGATCGTCAGCCGCCGCGCTTTCTCTTCCTCGGGCACCTGGCCGTCCAGACCGAGCGCCGGCGTGTTGGGCCGCGGCGAGTATTTGAAGCTGAACACGGAGTCGTACCCGACTTCGTCCAGCAGCGAAAGCGTCTCCTCGAAGTCCGCCTCGGTTTCGCCCGGGAAGCCCACGATGATGTCGGTGCTGATCGCAATCTCGCGGCGGGCGTTCTTGATCCAGGCGATGCGCTCGCATGTATTGTTCCCGCGTGTACAGCCGCTGCATGCGCTCGAGCACGCGCGTGGACCCCGACTGCACCGGCAAGTGCACATGATTCGCCAGCACCGGGTTCGAATCGATGGCGTCCACGATCTCCTTGACGAAGTCGCGCGGATGCGACGTCGTGAAGCGCACGCGCCGCAGCCCCGGCATCCGGCCGACGCGATCGAGCAGCCGGGCGAAATCCAGGCCCGCCGGCGAGGGATCGCGGTAGCTGTTCACGTTCTGTCCCAGTAGTTGGACTTCCGTGTAGCCCCGCCCGGCCAGGTCCCGCGCCTCCTCCAGCACGCTCTGGCTCGTGCGGCTGCGCTCGGGCCCCCGCGTGAAGGGGACCACGCAATACGCACAGCTCTTGTCGCAGCCCTCGATGATGGTCATGTAGGCCCGGTGCGGATTGTCGCGGCGGGTCAGCGGCGTCTCGAAGGTCAGGTCGGTGTCCAGAGCGAGGCCGGTCAGGCGCCGCTCGCCCGCCTCGAGCTGCACCAGCATCTCCGGCAGCTTGTTGTAGCTGGCCGAGCCGCACACCAGGCTCACGTGCGGCGCCCGCTCGAAAATCCGCTCGCCTTCCTGCTGCGCCACGCAGCCCAGCACCGCGAATACTTTGCCCTTGCCGGCCCCGCGCTTGAACTGCTGTAGACGGCTGAAGACCTTCTGCTCGGCTTTGTCGCGTATGCTGCACGTGTTGTACAGCACCAGTTCGGCCTGTTCCGGCTCCGGCGCCTGCGTATAGCCCTGGGCCAGCAGCGTGCCGATCACCTTCTCGGAGTCGTGCGCGTTCATCTGGCAGCCGAAGGTCTCGATGTAGAACGTCTTCATGCCGCCCTCAGCCATCGGGTGGACAGAGCACACTGTCCCCGGTCCTAACCCCTCGGTTCTCCCCTACCCGTGCCCCAGGTACATGACCCAGCCCAGGCCGAAGAGCACCGCCACGAACCACGCGAAACAGGACGCGCCGTATTTCAGGCGCTCGCTGTCCGTGCGTTTCGTGACCACGCCGAGAACCAGCGAGGCGCAAAAGGAGAACAGGAGGGCGGCTTCGAAGTGCGAGAGATTCACCTTCGGCATCAGCTTTTCTTCCCGATGGCGATTTCGTACGCGTCCACCATCGCCAGAACATTCAACAGGCCCGCGGTCACCAGAAACTTGGTTCCGTAATCGTGCACCGCGCCGGCTACGTCCGGTTGCGCGTATCCGAACCAGACCGCGATCATGTACGGCACACCGGTCAGAACGTTGCACAGAAAGCCGCCGTAGTACATCACGACGGTCAGCAGGTCGCCGCCCTGGGGCTTCAGCAGCTCGCCGCGCATCATGAGCCCGAGCAGGAACATCGCCAGCACGGCAAACAGCAGCAACCCGGCGCGCCCGTGCCGCTTGAGCAGAAAATGGCCGCCTCCGGGGATGAACCACGCCAGCGCCACCGCCGGTCCCCACACGTTCAGCGGCGGCATCGGCTCCTTGGGCTTCTCTTGCTTGGAACTCATGGCGAAATTCGAGTTTAGCAGAGCCGCGACGCCCGTCGCTGTTCGCATCGTCCGTCCGCGCGCCGAGCCGCTTCGCTACCATAGACGGAGGAGCCCGCTTGCTCCCTCGCACGCGCCAAACCCAAAGAGCCCACACGGCCGTCCGCATCGCGTTGTTGAGCGTCGCTGTCAGCGGTGCGCTCGCCTTCAGCAAGCTGCTCATCGGCTGGATGGCGGGCTCGACGGCCGTGGTCGCCGACGGCTTCGAATCCGCCGGCGACGTGGTGGGCTCGACCATCGTCCTGCTGGGACTGCTGGCCGCCTCCCGGCCCCCCGATGCGGAGCACCCCTACGGGCACGGTCGGTTCGAGATGCTCAGCGGCCTCGCCGTCGGCATTCTCCTCTCCGCCGCCGGCGCCGGGATCTGCGTCCACGCTCTCGATCACCTCTCGGAGCGCCGCGCGACCCCCGCGTTTTACGCGATTTGGCCGTTGATCGTCTCGATCGTGATCAAACTCGGCCTCTCGACGCTCAAGTTCCACTACGGCCGCCGCACCCGCAGCGGCGCGCTCATCGCCGATGCCTGGAACGACACCGTCGATATCCTCTCCGGCGCCGCCGCCCTGGTCGCCCTCGGCCTCACTCTCCTCGATCCCTCGCGGTTCCTCCATTCCGATCAATACGGCGGCGTCGCCGTCGGCGTCATCGTCGTCTTCACCGGCGCGCGCATCGTTCGCGAGACCTCCCTGCAACTCGTGGACACCATGCCGGACGGCGCCCTGATGAACCAGATCCGCGCGGTGGCCCTCGCCGTTCCCGGCGTCGAGGGCGTCGAGAAGTGCTACGCCCGCAAGACCGGCTTCGAATATCACGTCGATCTGCATCTCGAAGTCGCCCCCGAGATCACCGTGCGCGCCTCCCACGACATCGCCACCGCGGTGCGCATCCGTCTCAACGAGAGCCTGGACTTCATCGCCGACGTCCTGGTGCATGTCGAACCGGCGCCCAGATGAGCACCTTGACCCTGGTTCGGCACGGGCAGGCGTCCCTGTTCGAGGTGGACTACGACCGCCTTTCGCCGCTCGGCGAGCGCCAGGCGGCGGCCCTCGGCGAGTATTGGGCCCGCCGGGGAACTGTCTTCGACCGCGCCTTCTCCGGCCCCGCCAGGCGCCACCTGCGGACCGCCGAACTGGCGGGCGCCGCGTGCCGGAGAGCCGGTCTCGCATGGCCCGAGCCGCTCGTCGTGCCCGATCTCGACGAGTTCCCCGGCGAGGCGCTGACGCGCCGCTACCTGCCACCGCTGGCCGCGACGAATCCCCGCATCGGCGCCCTCGATCGCGACCTGCGCGCCGCACGGGGCCGCCCCGAACACGCCCGCGCCATCGAACTCCTCTTCCGCGCCTTCACCACCATGTGGGTCCGCCGGGAATTCGACGCCTCCGACGTCGAAACCTGGGAGATGTTCGAGGCCCGCGTGCGGCGCGGTCTCGATCAGGTGCGCGACCACGGCGCGGGGGGCGCCAGCGTGGTGGTTTTCTCCTCCGCCGGCCCCACCGCCATCGCCGTGCAGGTGGCGCACGGCCTTCATCCGCTCCCCACTCTCGAGCTCGCCTGGCTGGTCCGCAACTCCGCCTGCTCCGAGTTCCTCTTCTCGGGCGACCGCTTCTCCCTGCTGGGCTTCAACGCCGTCCCGCACCTCGCCGACCCGGCCCTGGTGACCTACCGCTAGCCGCATCTGGCCGCCCCGTCCGCCTCGCCCGCCTGAGAGTCGCCGCAATCCGCCATGCAGTACACTGCTGGATGTGCGCGCAGAACCTCGAACTTCACAACGGTTCTGGCCGCTCTACGAGGCGGCCTTGTTGCTGCTGTGCGCCGGACTGATCGCCTGGCAGCTCTTCGTGCCGCCCGCACTCGGCGTCGCCGACAATAACGACTTTCCGAAGTTGATCGGCCGCTTCTGCCTGGGACCGGCTGCGCCCGAACAGTACCCGCTTTTCGAATACGTTAGCTTCTCCTATTCCTACGGCCAGCGCTACTGCTGGGACAGCGAATTGGGCACCTCGGCCGTCCTTCCTATGCGTATCGCGATCCTCGGGGCGAAGGCGGTTCTACCCGCGGAACGCTTCGACATGCGGCTCCTGGGCGCGGTCTACGCTTTGTTGTTTCTCGGCGCCTTCCACGCTCTCCAGCGGCTGGCCCGCCGCCTGCGCCCGCCCGCCAGGGCGCTCCTCCCCCCTGTGGCGCTACTCATCTTCGGCGGCGCGTCCTACGTGCCGTGGTTCAATTCGTTCTACTTCGACACGGCCTCCTATGTCTTTCTGATGATCGCCGCGGTGGCGGTCTGCCGGCTGGTTTGGCGGCCTGAAGTTGGACTATGGGAATACCTGCTCACCGCCGCCTGCGCGATCCTGTTCGCGGCGTCCAAGGCGCAACATGCCTTGCTCGCGCTTCCGATGCTCCCCTGCCTGTGGTGCGCGTTCGGCCGCCTCCGGTTCCCGGCGCGCTGGCTGCGCGCGGCGGTGTGCGCGGCGATCGGGCTGGCGGCCTGGCTCACTCTCTCCGCGCAACCACCCTGGTATCGGCCGGTGAATCTATACAACGCCCTGTTCTACAAGTGCTTGCCCCGCTCCAGCGACCCAGCGGCGGATCTGGCGCAACTCGGCGTCGACCCGGCCCTGTTGCCCTACGTCGGCCAGCACTCCTTCCTGCCCGGCTCGCCGATGAAGGACCCGCAGCGGTTAGACCAGTTTCGACGCCAGATCTCGACTTCCAAGATGGTCGCCTACTACCTGTCGCATCCACGGGTGGCGGCGCTGGTCCTGTTGGACGCGCTCGACGAGGGTTCCTTGCAGCGCGTGCGAATGAAGATCGGCAGGCGCGAGTACCGGCTGGGCAACTACGAGCGGAGCGCCGGACGCCTGCCCGAGGCGCAGAGCCACTTTCTGGACTGGTGGAGCGAGCTGAAGGCCGCGCTCTTCGGCGGCCGCCCCCTCCTCTACCTGGCCTACGCCGCGGGCCTGCTGAGTGCGTTGTGGGTGCTGGCCCTGCGCCGGCCGGCCGAACAGCGCCCCCGCGCCACCAGCCTGGTGGGCGCTTTGACCGGGATGGTGGCGCTCGCCGCGGCGTTTGTCCTGTTCGACGGAATCGATACGGGCCGCCACCTGTTCCTCTTCAACGCGCTGCTCGATGTGGCCGTCTGCGCGCTCGTGGCCGCGTGAGTTCTATTTCTTCTTCTCGCTCGAGGGCGGCACGATGCCCTTCACCCGCGTACGTCGCCAGGGTCGAGCTGGCCAGGTGAGGATTCAGCCCGTCCGCCGCGCCGGCCACCCCGCAGCGGCACGCTTGCGGCTGGCCCGCGAGCCCTGTCCGCGGGCGGCAAAAATGTGGTATCATTGTGTACGCAATTGAGGTAACAACCATGCAGGCCACGAAAGTCGGAATTCGTGAGTTTCGAGAGAACCTGTCCAGCTACCTGGAGTCGAAGACGCCCATCGCCATCACGCGGCACGGCGCGACCATTGGCATCTATGTCCCGACCAGGCCCAAGCCGAGCCAGGCCGATATCGAGGCTCTTCGCATCGCCGGTGAGAAGATGCAGGAACTGATCGCCGCGGCGGGAACGACCGAGGAACAGCTCATGCAGGACTTCAAACGGATGCGCCACGAACGCCGCATGCAGAAGATCTGACCATGCTCGTGCTCGACGCGAATATCCTCATTCGCGCGGTGCTGGGCTCGCGCGTACTCTCCCTGCTGCGCGAGTACTCCGAGCGAGTAGAGTTCTTAGCGCCGGATACGGCATTCCAGGAAGCGCGCGAACACCTTCCAGGCATCCTGGAGCGGCGCGGAGTCCCACTCGCTCCTGCCATGGCGCTCATGGGTTCTCGGGCCGAGTTGATACAAACGGTGGAATCCGAGACCTACCCACGCTTTGAAGCTCTCGCCCGACAACGGATCGACCGCCGGGACGAGGACGATTGGCCGACCTTGGCGTCAGCACTCGCGTTGCGCTGCCCGATTTGGACCGAAGACACCAACTTCTTCGGGTGCGGCGTGGCGACCTGGACGACGGATCGGGTGGAGTTCTACTTGGAAGAATCCAAGTCCTGACCGCCGTTGTGGCCACGAGCCACGAGCGGCGCCCCTACCCCCGGCTCGACCCCAAGAACCCCCGGTACGCCGCCATCAGCTTCTCTCGCTGCTCGGCCGTGAGCGGCCGCGGCTTCTCGCCCCCGCCGCAGTCGTGGCACAGCCGCACGCTCCGCTTCAGGCTGTTCAGAAACTCGATGCACGGCGGGCACCCTGCCAGGTGGGCCTCGATCTCGGCGCCGGTGAGAGGAGTCAACTCCTTGTCGAGATACTCCGAAAGCAGCGCGAAGACCTCGTGGCACTTCCCTTTGTCGTGATTGCCGGCGCCCATTACCGCCTCCCCCCGGCCTTAGCTCCCCGCATGTACTCGTCCAGCTTCTGCCGCACCGCCAGCCGCGCCCGGTGCAGTCTCGTCTTGACGGCCTCCAGGCTGATATCCAGCACTTCGGCCGTCTCCTCCGTGCTCAGTTCCTCGATATCGCGCAGCGTCATGACCGCCCGGTAGATCTCCGGCAGACTCCCGATCGCGGCGCGCACCGTCTCGTGCAGCTCCGCGCGCAACGCCTGGTCGTCCGGAAGCGCGGACCAGTCCGCAATCTCCAGCCGCCGGCCATCGCCCTGATCCTGGTGCGGCAGGAAGTCGTCCAGCGAAAGCTCCTGGCTTGGGGCGAAGACGCTCTTGCGCCGCCGCATCAGGCACTCGTTCCGGGCGATGCGGAACACCCACGCCTTCACCCGCTCCGGCTCGCGCAATTGCCCGAAGTTCGAGAACACCTTCAACAGCGTGTCCTGCGCCACCTCTTCGGCGTCCTCCCGGCTCCCGCACACCGTCTGCGCGTAGTGGAAAATCTTCGAGCGAAACACTTCCACAAAGCGGTCGAACGCACCCGGCTCGCCGGCAATCAGCTCTCTCGCCAGTGCGACTTCGTCCCTGGTATCGGAAGCTGCCAAATTGGGTCCCCGCTCGCATTGTAGCTACTCCGCTGCGGCCGCCGCAGCGGCCCGGCTGATAACCGTCTCGATGACCGCCGGGTTGAGCAGCGTATTGTGGATCAGGCAGGACTTCGCCGCCCGCAGCACGCCCTCCTTGTGCCGCTCGTCCTCCAGTCCGGGTACGGCGATCTCGATGCGGAATGCCCCCAGCCGCGCCGGCGCCTTCGCCTTCTCGGCCGACACCCGCACCGTCAGTCCCTCCGCCGCCAGCCCTCGCGCCTTCAGATACTGCACAGCGTAAAACCCCGCGCAGGTCCCCAGCGAGGCCAGCAGAAACTCGGGCGGGGTCATCCCGGCATCCTGCCCCGAGTTGCCGGGCGGCTGGTCGCAGACCACCTCGTGACCCCGGGAAGCAGCCGTGAACTTCACTCCATCAAGGTACCGGACCGTGGTTTCCATATTGAAGATTCCATTCTCGAAGATGCAACCACTCTCGTCAGGTGACAGAGAAAACCCCGTAACCTCCTCTACCGGCCTGCATCATTCCCCGTGACATGCCAAAGACGTTGGCTTCATTCGTGTTCGCGGTGCTGCCCCTGGCGGCCCAAAGCCCCCTCTCCCTGACGGATGCCGTCCATCTCGCCCAGGAGAACCACCCCTCCGTCGCAGCCGGCCGCGACGCCACCAAGGGAGCCGAAATGCGCATCGTGGAAGCTCGCAGCGGCTACCTCCCTAAGCTCAACTACACCGAATCGGTGCTGCGCAGCGACAATCCCGTCGTGGTTTTCGGGTCGCTGCTGAACCAACGCCAGTTCACCGCCGCGAACTTCGCCCTCGGCGCACTCAATCACCCCTCCCCCCTCGACAACTTCCAGTCTCAGCTCGCTCTGGACCAGAGCATCTATGATGGCGGGCAGACGAAGCTGGCCGTCAGGGCGGCGACGCTGGGCCGCGACCTCAGCGCCGAGGACGAGCGCCTCACCCGCATGAACGCCATCGCCAACGTGGTCCGCGCCTACCACGGCGCCGTCCTCGCCGCCGAGAGCGCCCGGGTGGCCGCCGGGGCCGTGCGGTCGGCCGAGGCCGACTTGAAGCGTGCCCAGTCCGTCCGCGAGGCCGGCATGTCCACCAACGCCGACGTCCTTTCCATCCAGGTCCACCTGGCCGCCATGCGCGAGGAAGAAATCCGCCGCAAAGCCGATCTCAACGTGGCACAGGCGGTGCTCAACGAGGCGCTCGGCCTGCCGCTCACCCAACCCCACGACCTCACTACCCCCCTGACCGCCGCTTCCCTCAACCAGCAGTCTCTCGATCATTACGAGAAGCAGGCCGGCGTCTCCCGCCCGGAGTTGACCGAAGCCCGCCTCGCTTCGGACCTCGCCCGGACCCAGGGCGCCACCGCCCGCTCCTCGCTGTTGCCGCAGATCGGATTCCACGCCGGCTTTGAAGCGGACCGCCAGACCTTCGCCGACCGCGGAGGCGCAAGCTGGCTGGTCTCCGCCAGCCTCCGTTGGAACATCTTCAATGGCGGCGCCGACCGGGCTCGCATGAACGAGGCCGCCTGCGGCCAGGAACGCGCCCGCGCTCTGGAGCGCCAGGCCGGCTCTCAGATTCAACTACAGGTGCGCCGTGCTTACGCCGACTTCCGCTCTGCCGCCGAGCGCATTGACGTCGCCCAGGCCGCCGTATCCATGGCCGAGGAAAGCCTGCGCATCACCAAGAACCGTTACGACAGTGGCCTCAGCAATGTGACCGACCTCCTCCGCACCGAAACCGCGCTGCTCGAGGCCCGCAACCGCCGTCTGGCCGCCATCTACGACCAGCGCCTCGCCGCCGTGAGCCTGGAACTGGCCACCGGCACTCTGTCCGACAAATCCGAGGTACTCAACTAATGTCCCTTCGCTCACTCCTGTCCCTCGCCTCCGCCGCTCTCCTGCTCCTCAACGGATGCGGCGCCCCGGCCCCCACCCAAACCGGCGCCAAGGCCGCTCCCCTCGCGGTCCAGGCTCTCACCGTGGCCCCCGCCGCCTGGCCCAACCTCTATGAAGCCACCGGCACCGTCCGCGCCCGCGCCTCCGCCGTGATCTCGAGCAAGGTGATGGCCTATGTGCGCGAAGTCCACGTCTCGGCCGGCGATCGCGTCAGCCAGGGCCAGCTCCTCGTCGCTCTCGACGCCCGCGATCTCGACGCCGCCTGCCGCCAGGCCGAGGCCGCCCAGGCCGAGGCCCGCAGCGCTGTGCCCGAGGCCGACAACGCCGTCGCCTCCGCTCAGGCCAGCCTCAACCTCGCCCAGGCCACTTACAAGCGCATGAAGGACCTCTTCGACAAGGATTCCATTTCCAACCAGGAATTCGACGAGGCCACCGCCCGTCTGAAGCTGGCCCAGACCGGGCACGAGATGGCGGTCGGCCGCCGCGCCCAGCTCGATTCGAAGATCGCCCAGGCCGTTCAAGCCGTCGCTACGGCCGAAGTCATGCGCAGCTACGCCCAGCTCACCGCTCCCTTCGCCGGCACCGTCACGGCGAAGAGCGTGGATCCCGGTGCCCTGGCCGCGCCCGGCACGCCCCTGCTCACCCTCGAGCGCGAAGGCGCCTACCGTCTCGAGGCCGCCGTCGAGGAATCGAAGCTGCCCCTGATCCGCGCCGGCCAGCCGGTCACGGTGGTGCTCGACGCCATCCAGCGCCCCATCGAAGGCCACGTCTCCGAGATCGTCCCCTCCATCGACGCCGCCTCCCGCTCCTTCACCGTGAAAATCGACCTGCCACCCATCCCGCAGTTGCGCTCCGGCCTGTTCGGCCGGGCCCGCTTTGCCTTCGGAACCCGCCCGGTGCTCGCCATTCCCGCCGCCGCCGTCACCGAGCGCGGCCAGCTCGCCTCGGTCTTCGTAGCCGATGGCGGCCACTCCCGCTCGCGCTTCCTTACCCTCGGCCAGCGCCGGCAGGATTCCGTCGAGGTCCTCTCCGGCTTGAGCCCGGGCGAGCAGGTTGTCTTCCCCGCCCCGCCCTCGCTCGCCGACGGCGCGCCCGTGGAGGTGCGCCCGTGAGCGATCAGCCCAAGCTCGGTGTGGCGGGCCGCTTCGCCCGCATGTGGATCGATTCCAAGCTCACGCCCCTGGTCATCGTCGCTTCCATCGCCCTGGGCGCGCTGGCCGTCTGGAAGCTCCCGCGTGAGGAGGAGCCCCAGATCAAAGTCCCCATGATCGACATCTTCGTCGGCCTGCCCGGCGCCTCCGCCCGCGAGGTCGAAGAGCGCGTCACCAAGCCCATGGAGAAGCTGCTCTGGGAAATCCCCGGCGTCGAGTACATCTACTCCACCTCCAGCCCCGGCGGCTCGCTGGCCATCGTCCGCTTCAAGGTCGGCCAGGACGAGGAGAAGAGCATCGTCAACCTCAACCAGAAGATGTTCGCCAACTTCGACCTCATCCCCCCAGGCGCCACCCAGCCCCTCATCAAGCCGCGCTCCATCGATGACGTTCCCATCCTGGCGCTCACCTTCTCGAGCGCCCGCTACGGCCCCTTCGAGCTGCGCCGCGTGGCCGCCCAGGTCCACGACGCCGTCAAGCAGGTGCCCGACGTTTCCGCCGTCGCCATCATCGGCGGCAACCCTCGCGAGCTGCGCGTCACGCTCGATGCAGGCAGCCTCGCGGCCTACGGCCTTTCGCCCTTGCAGGTGTACGGCGCGCTGGCCGTCTCGAACCGCCGTCTCGAATCCGGCAAGTTCTCCAGCGCCAACCGCGAGTTTCTGCTCGAAACCGGCGAGTTCCTTCGCACCGCCGCCGACGTGCGCGACGTCGTGGTGGCCGTCGCCAACGGCCGGCCCGTCTTCGTCCGCGACCTCGCCGAGGTCGCCGATGGCGGCGGCGAGCCCTCCGAGTACGTCGAGTACGCCGCTCACGGCCGCTACTCTCCCGCCGTCACCCTGGCCATCTCGAAGCGCAAGTCCACCAACGCCATCGACGTCGCCAGCAGCGTCCTCGCCCGTGTCGAGGCCCTGAAAGGCACCGTGATTCCCGCCGACGTCGAGATGCACGTCACCCGCAACTACGGCGAGACCGCCGCCGAAAAGTCCAACGAGCTGCTCCTGCACATGCTGATCGCCGTCATCTCCGTCAGCGTGCTCATCTGGATCACACTCGGGTTCCGCGAATCGCTGATCGTCTTCATCGCCATCCCGGTCACCCTGGCGCTCACCCTGACCGTCTTCTACCTGTACGGCTACACCCTGAACCGCATCACGCTGTTCGCGCTGATTTTCTCCATCGGCATCCTGGTGGACGACGCCATCGTGGTGGTCGAGAACGTGGTCCGCCATGCCCGCATGCCCTCCAACCATGGCCGTCCCATCCAGCAGGTGGCCGTCGAAGCGGTGGATGAGGTAGGCAACCCGACCATCCTCGCCACGCTCACCGTGATTGCCGCCATCCTGCCCATGGCTTTCGTCGGCGGCCTCATGGGACCCTACATGCGGCCCATCCCCATCGGCGCTTCGGCCGCCATGATCTTCTCGATCATTGTGGCGTTCCTGGTGACCCCCTGGGCCGCCGTCCGCATTCTGAAGTTCAAGGGCGCACACCCTCACGGCGAGCGCGAGGACCGCCTCACCCGCCTCTACCGCCGCTTCATGGGGCCTCTGCTCGAGCGCCCCGCCCTTCGCTGGGGATTCCTCGCCGGGGTCGTGGGGCTGCTCCTGTTCGGCATGGCCCTGGTCTACGTAGGATTCGTCAAGGTCAAGATGCTGCCCTTCGACAACAAGAGCGAGTTCCAGGTGATCGTGGACATGCCCAACGGAACCACGCTCGAGCAGACCGCCGCCGCCACCCGCGCACTGGCCGACGAGGTCCTCAAGCAGCCCGAAGTGGTCGACCTCCAGACCTACGCCGGGACCGCCTCGCCCTACAACTTCAACGGCCTGGTCCGGCACTACTACCTGCGCCGCGGCTCGAACATCGCCGACATCCAGGTCAACCTCCTTGGCAAGCACGACCGCAGTCAGCAGAGCCACGCCATCGCCAAGCGCCGTTCGTAACCGCCTTCTCCCCATCGCCGCGCGCTGGGGCGCCCGCATCAAGGTCGCCGAGGTCCCTCCTGGGCCGCCGGTTCTCGAGACCCTGGTGGCCGAGATCTACGGCCCCTCCCAGCAAGGCCGCATCAACGTCGCCCGCCAGGTCCGCGACCTCTTCCAGCGCACCGACGGCGTGGTGGACGTGGATTGGTACGTCGAAGACGACCAGCCCAAGTTCCGGCTCCTGATCGACAAGGAGAAGGCCCGCCTCCACGGCATCGCCGAGGACGACATCGCCCGCACCCTGCGCATCGCCTCGGCCGGTGAAACCGCGGGCCTCCTCCACGTCGACTCCGAAAAGGAGGACGTGCCCATCACGCTCCGTCTGGACCGCGCCACCCGCAGCGACCTGGAACGTATGCAATCGCTCAAGCTCGCCGGCGTCCCGCTCGCCGAGCTCGTGACTCCCCGCCAGGTCATCGAGGACAAGAGCATCTACCACAAGAATCTGATGCCGGTCACCTACGTGGTCGCCGACGTCGCCGGCGCCATGGAGAGCCCCGTCTACGCCATCCTCGCCCTCGCCCCCGGCATCGACAAGATCCAGGTGCCCGGAGGCTACGCCATCGAGCAGTACACCGCGCACCTGCCAACCGACGACGCCCGCTACTCAATGAAGTGGGATGGCGAGTGGCACATCACCTACGAGGTCTTCCGCGACCTCGGCCTGGCCTTCGCCGCCGTCCTGGTGCTGATCTACGTGCTGGTGGTAGGCTGGTTCGAGTCCTTCATCACCCCGTTGGTCATCATGGCCGCGATTCCGTTCTCGCTGGTGGGCATTCTGCCCGCCCACGGCCTGCTGCACGCTTTCTTTACCGCCACTTCGATGATCGGCTTCATCGCCGGCGCCGGCATCGTGGTGCGCAATTCCATCATCCTGGTGGACTTCATCGAGCTGCGCCTGCGCCAGGGCATCGCCGCTCCGCCAGGCCGTCATCGACGCCGGCGCCGTGCGCTTCCGCCCCATGCTCCTCACCGCCTGCGCGGTGGTGGTGGGCGCCGCCGTGATTCTGTTCGACCCGATCTTCCAGGGCCTCGCTATCGCGCTGATGGCCGGCGAGATCGCCTCGCTCGCCCTTTCGCGCATGACCGTCCCCATCGTCTACTACATGGTTAAGAACCGGAGGAATGTGTGACCGTCGACCGTTACGTTCGCCTCATCGCAGGCGTTTTCGTCCTCGCCAGCCTCGCGCTCGGCTACTGGGTGAGCCCCTACTGGTATCTCTTCACCGCCTTCGTCGGCCTGAACCTGCTGCAATCGGCCTTCACCAACTGGTGTCCGGCCATGACCTTCCTGCGCAAGCTGGGCGTGAAAGGCTGAGCGGGCCGCGTCGGTTATCGCCGGGCCAGGCGCAGCTCGTGGGCGCTTCCGCGCGCCGGAGGACTTCTCGCTCAAATGGACCGGCGGACCCTGGCGCGTTTCTCATTCCTGACCTGGTCGGTCCGGGCGAAGCCAATCGGTTTCCCGGAGGTGAAGTTCCGCCATTGCTGGCCAGAAACCCTGACCCCGGCCGCATATAGGTTCGCGTCGAGCCGCTACTGCGCGCAGACTCCCGGCGTGAGCTTCGTACCCATCGACTTCTCCTTGAAGCGCACCACGGGCTGGTCCGTCAGGGCCGCCGGAGCCGGAGTTGACTGCGTGGAGACGGGAGCCATCATGCCGTTGAGGGCGACGGACGGCCATACCGTTCCCGGTTGCGGGAGATTCAAGGCGCTCGAGTCGCTCATCGCAATAGTCCAGGCGAAGGTGATACTGTCGATAACGCCCATGTCGTCGCTGGTGACTTCCCACGTGGCGGTCTCCGTCGCCCCGTCGGGAAGCTCGACCCAGACATTGTTCGGGGCGCCGCCCTTCCCTTTGCAGGCGACCGCGGTGGTGGTGGGCGTGTAGGCGGACTTGCCCCACCCCTGGCCGTTCGTTACCGTCGCCAGTCTGGCCGTGCAAGCGCTGTGGCTGGCGGTCTGGAGCCGGCTCACCAGGATGTGGATTTTGCCAACCAGTTTCGGTGGAACCTGGAACTGCGCCATCAGCCTCGTGGCGTTTGAAACCCAGGCTGGAGACGCGCAAGCGGGAACCCATGAGCCTTCCCCTATGACCGCTTCGTCCCCGGACCCGCCGTGAGCGGTGTCACAGATCTGCGGGTTTGGATGCGACGTCGACGTTCCCTGAAGCGTCACGCCGTCTTCCTCCACGATGTTCTTGAAGGCAACCTGCTGCAACTCCGTGAAGGTCACACCGTAGACGTGGATCGTTTCCTTGCCGCCTGGAGGTGGAAGCTTGGCCGGAGGGACATCGACACAAACGGGCAAGCTTGGCTGCTTGAGGATCGGGGGCTGTCCGGTGCAGTCCGTCACCGCGACTTTCATCGCCGGCTGAACAAAGCCCGCCAAAATACCCTCCGCCGGTTGATTCGTGATGGCCAACGTGTATCCGGCGGGGTTCTTGATGCTCACGGTCACCAAGGCGAAAATCTGCGTCCCGGGGAACCCGGCGGTCAACGGCAGCGCCATCGCGCGCGTATTGAAGAGGTGCACCACAAACTGCTGCCCGTGCGGCAGCACAGCGTTCGGAAACCGCAGTGTGTTGTTCACGCCCAAGGCGTTGTTCCCCACTCTGCCCTGCACCGTCTGGAGAACCGTCTGTGGCGCGCTGTAATTCTGCACGGCAAGACCCGCCATCGTGAGCGGGCCGAGGTTGTCGATCGCGTTCGGCTGTGTCGCATTCGTCACGGTGGTGTTCAGCGACAGGGCAAAGTCCGCCGTCACGTCATTAGTGACAACCGTCGAGTCGCACTTTAGGTCGATCTCGCCGACGTACTCCGTCACGCCGCCATCCCGAACGATGGGCGGCTGGACCGACATGGAACAATCGATCTGAGTGCCCGCGCTGGCGGAGCCCGCGGCCACCAGTGCCGCGGCGATACCCACGAGCCAGTTTCGAGAGTCTGTCATCTCCTTCTCCTCACTTGACCTTGAGTTTAATACGTGAAGCTCTGTAACATGAGCCTGAGGTGCGACCGGCCACGCCCGCAATTCCGGAATAATTCGGCCCGTTGCCGGGTTCCGAGCCGGAATTCCCATCATGGGTGGCCCCGGACAACTCAGTATACTTCCGGCGGGTGTTCTTTGAAGCGCCATCGTGGAGATTTGGATTCTTGTTATCGTAACCATAGATCGGCTTGTCATCTGTGCGCTCCAAGCGACAAATCCGGCCTGACGACGGAGTGTCGGGGAACCGGTTTGCTCGCCCGGTAACGCCAAAGTCAGCCGCCTTCGTCGGCGCCAACCTCCTGCAATCGGCCTTCACCAACTGGTGTCCGGCGATGACTTCCCTGCGCAAGCTCGGCCTGAAAGGCTGAGGGGACCGCGTCGGTTATCGCCGGGCCAGGCGCCGCGCCGAAGGCGGCCTCCCCCGGCGCGATAATGGTCCTGTGCGGTCTTCCCCCTGGGCGCTCGTCGGTTTCCTCCTTGCCGCCGTAGCCCTGGCCGCCCCGCCTGCAGCCATCACCGTCGATTACCCCGAGGACGGCTCCATTTTCCCGCCTGAGATCACGCCACCCACCTTCCTCTGGCGCGACCCGGCAAAAGGCGCCGCTCAGTGGCGCATCTCCATCTCGTTCGGCGACCGCTCGCCTGCCATTCACGTCGCCTCGCGCGGCCCGCGCATGCGCCTTGGCAAGACTGATCCGGCTTGTGTCTCGGAGACCAACCAGCCGCCCCGGCTGACGCCCCAGCAGGCCACCGCACACACCTGGACCCCCGGCCCCGCACTGTGGGAATCCATCAAGAAGCACTCAGTGGCGGCGCCCGCGACGGTGACCATCACCGGTCTCGCAGCCGAGCGCGCCGTCTCGCGAGGCCGCGTCACCATCCGCACCTCGAAAGACCCTGTCGGCGCGCCCATCTTCTATCGCGACGTGCCCCTGATGCCCACCGAGACCGAGAAGGGCGTCATCCAGCCCCTGGCCGCGGACGCCGTGCGCCTGATCCGCTGGCGCCTGCGCAACATCGCCGAGCCCGAAAGCCGCGTGGTGATGGAGAACGTGCCCATGTGCGCCAACTGCCATTCCTTCTCGCGCGACGGCAAGACCCTGGGGATGGACCTCGACGGCCTTCAGAACAACCGCGGCCTCTACACCCTCACCCCCGTCGCAGCCCAGACCTCCATCGGCAAAGCGAACGTGATTCAGTGGCGTACCGCCCAGGCCGATCTGAAAGGCAGGCTGAGGGTCGGCTTCATGTCCCAGGTTTCCCCGGACGGCCGCTGCGTCGTGACCACCCTCAATCCCGCCGATCTCGATGCGCCCGCCGCGCCCCGTCCCAGCAACTACTACGTGGCCAATTTCAAGGACTATCGCTTCCTGCAGGTGTTCTATCCCACGCGCGGCATTCTGAGCTGGTACAGCCGCGAGACGGGCCTGCTCCAGCCCCTGCCCGGCGCCGACGACCCGCGCTTTGTCCAGACCAACGCCACCTGGAGTCCCGACGGCGCTTACCTGGTCTTCGCCCGCGCGTCGGCCGTCGACCCCAACCCGCCAGGTGTACCGCTGGCCAAGTTCGCTAACGATCCGGGCGAGCGCCAGATTCAGTACGACCTATACCGGATCCCGTTCAACGCCGGCCGCGGCGGGACGCCGGAGCCCCTCGCCGGAGCATCTCGAAATAACATGAGCAATACATTCCCAAAGGTCTCTCCTGATGGGAGATGGATCGTGCTCGTACGGTGCCGAAACGGCTTGCTCATGCGCCCCGATAGCCAGTTGTACATCGTACCCTCGGCGGGCGGCCAGGCACGGCGGATGCGCTGCAACACCCCGCTCATGAACTCCTGGCACAGTTTCTCGCCCAACGGCCGCTGGCTCGCTTTCTCCTCGAAAGCCCGCTCTCCGTACACCCAACTGTACCTGACCCATCTCGACCCGGACGGCAACGACAGCCCGCCCATCCTGGTCGACAACACCACCGCCGCCAACCGCGCCGTCAACATCCCCGAGTTTGTGAACGTCGCACCGGACGGCCTGCGCCAGATCGGCGGGCCGGCCATCGACTTCTACCGGCTCTACGACAGGGCGATGTACTTCCAGAAGCAGAGGCGCTATGGGGAAGCCGCCACCGCTTGGCGCAGGGTCATCGAGGTCGACCCGCAAGATCTGCAAGCCAACAGCAACCTGGCGGCCGCGCTATTGGCCACCGGCCGCCGGGAGGAAGCGGCCGCGCAGTTGCGGAGAACGAACGAGCTCAAACTCCGCAAGGCGGCGGCGGACAACCCCAGTGACCCGGCGCCGCACAATGCCTTGGGCGTCCTCCTCCTCGATGCCGGCCGCCCCGAGGACGCCATCGTCGAGTTCCGCACGGCACTCGGTTTGGAGCCCAATTCCGCTCCGGCGCACGCCAACCTGGGCCGCGCTCTGACGTCCCAGGGAGACTGGGATCGCGCTCTCACGGAATTCCTACGGGCCATCGCGATCCAGCCCGGCTACGCGCCAGCCCACTACTACCTGGGAGTCGCCTTGGCCGGCCGCGGCCGAACCGTCGAGGCGATCGGCCAGTGGCGGGAAGCCGTGACATGCGATCCCGACTACCCCCAGGCCCAAGACGCTCTGGCCGGCGCTCTCTACGCCGAAGGGCAGTCCGCTGAGGCGCTTACGCACTGGCGCACTGCCATCGACTTCGCCCCGCATGACGCCGCCGCTCTTCGCGGGGCCGCCTGGATTCTGGCCACCTCCGCTGACCCATCGCTGCGCAATGGCCGCGAGGCGCTCGCGCTGGCCGTGCGCGCGGCAGAGGCGTCCGGAGGAAAGGACGCCGCGGTCCTGGACACCCTGGCCGCGGCGTACGCCGAAACGGGGCGCTTCACGGACGCCGTGCTGACCGCGCGCAGGGCGCTCGCATTGGCGCCCGCGCGCCGCGACTCCATCGCACTCCGCATCGCCGCCTACGAGGCTGGGAGTGCTTTCCGGGATCGGTAGCGAGAGCGGCCCCGCTCAGCACCGTACTGCGGCAGCGACTCCTATCGCGGTCTCACGCCGGTTCGAACACGCTGCGCCAGTTGCACGGCCGCGATCAACCCCGCCCCCGTCAGCGCGAACGTGGAGGGTTCCGGCGTGGGCGCCGGTGGCTCGGGCACGATCAGGGTCTGGGCGGCCCCGCTGTTGTTGTACAACACGTAACCGAGGGTGCTGGCCTGCCCGCTGCTCAGTCCCAGATACGTGTTGGCCCAGCTTAGTACCGTCGCATCCGTTTGCGAGTCCGACCGGACCGTCCCGGCGCTGAGTCCGTCTCCCCCGTCCACCATGATGTCCCACATCGCAAGCTGAAGCCCTGCCATCTGCGCGTTTGTCGTCGCCCAGTCCGCCTTCGGTATCGCGGTCGTCGTGACCGACGTATACACTTCGGGAAGAAGCGCCCCTTGCACCAGCCACGCCGCCCTTTCCAGGTTGGCCGCATTGTGGTTGGGGGTGTTGGCCGGACCGTAAATCGTCGTGTTGTAGGTCCCGGTGCCGATCTGGACGAACAAATCCACACAGAGAGCCGAGAGGTTGTTCTGCGTTGTGCCCCCGCTGGTGAGGTTGAGCGAGATCACGCCGGCCCATTGCGACCCGGCATCACCCGCACCGCCGTTCTCGCTGAAGTGTATGTTCTCTCCGAGGTTTCCGGTAATACCCGTAACCGTGATTGAGTCGGCTTGGGCAATGCCACACGCCATAGATAACGGGATGAACAACCGTAGAATAACTGGTACTTTACATCTCTCTGCAGATACAAGCATTACTGTGCCATAATACCACTCAAATACAACTAAACCAATAGCTTGTACAGCTTCTAGGTACTGCATCGTACTTGAGTACGGACTATATGTTAGTACTGGGGAGATCCCGCTAGAATTTACCGCACGAGTCCGTCACCCAGCTCTGCGAAGATCTGGCGATTGGAGCATCCCCTCGCCTCTGCCGCGTGCAACCGGTCCAATTCTCAACTCAAATGCAGAGAAACGCCAGGCGAATCCCACTAGTGCTCTGACCGCATGGGTCTTGAATTCCGCGCCCCGAGGTGGGACAATATGACCAGTACTCGACTCGCTCTCCTGCCAGGATGCCTGGTGAAGGACCCGGGTAAAGAAGAACCTGTCGGAGCCCAGCCTCACTTCCCGTTCCCCCCAGGAGTGACTACACGGGCAGGGCCCCCCCACGAGGAGGGAGCTATGGCAGACCACCACAAGAAGAACGTCGGCGTAGCGTCCACCAACCGTGGCTCGAACACGGACTGTCAGTCCGCAGTCGCGCCGCGTGAAGAAACGTTCCTGCCGGAGAGAACCGTTACCGTCCTCGCAATCAGCCCTATCGAAGACGATCATCTGTTCCTGGCGAACATATTCAGTCACACCAACTGGCAGCTTCGAGCGGCGCACACCTGGCGGGAGGCGCTCGGAATGCTGAACAGGCAGCGCATCCCCATCCTCGTGTGCGAAAGCCAGTTGCTCGATGCCACCTGGAAGGAAGTGCTGGCGGCGCTTGCCGGCCTGCCCGAACGGCCGGTCCTGATCGTCGCCTCGCGCCTGGCCGACGAGTCGTTCTGGGCCGAGGTCTTGAACCTGGGCGCCTACGACGTGTTGATGAAGCCTTTCGATGCGACCGAGGTTTTCCGGGTGGTCAGCCTGGCTTGGCTGAGTTGGAAGAACGATCGCGAGCGCCTCGTGGCCCGCACCATCACCGCGCCCGAATACGCCCGCGCCGCCGGGCTCTAGTAGCCGTCAGCCCTCGGCCATCCGCCGTCAGTTGCCGGTTCGCGACTCGGTCGACGGCCGCTCCCCGCCCCCCGGTTGACGCCCGCCAGCTCGATCTCCCCCCACCCCACCAAGCGGCCGACGGCCGATCCCCGACCCCCAGGTTCCCCTCAACCCTCCCGCACCGATGCCCGCCGCTCGATCTTCCCCCAGCCCACCATGCGGCCGCGAACCGCGTAGAGGACGGACCGAAATAGTATCCATTGCATGAGTATTCTGTAGTAAACCCTTTGAAAGAAAAGCAGTACCAAGTCCCTCGGGGACTTCCCCTCCAGCCCATACGCCAACAGACCCGTCAGCAGCTCCAGTACGAAGAACGCGCCATAGTAGACCAGCACGACCTTCCAGTTGCCCGCGAACAGGGCGATGATCATGGCCAGGTCGGCGAAGGGCGAGAGAATCGATAACAGCACCTGGAACAACCAGATGGAGGGAAGCGCGACCAGCCCCAGGGAGCCGGTACGGGGGTCGAACGTGGCGTCGCGGTGTTTCCAGGCTGCTTGCAGGGTCCCGAAGGACCACCGGAACCGCTGGCGCGCCAGGCTGCGGGTGTCCTCCGGCGCCTCGGTATAGGCGACGGCGTCTTCCTCGTAACGGATTCGGTAACCGAGCCGCCGGATCGCCAGCGTCAGGTCGGTGTCCTCGGCCAGCGTTGCATTGTCAAACCCGCCCGCCGCCAGGACCAGGCCCTTCCGCCAGGCGCCGGCCGCCCCGGGCACGACGGTGATGGCGTTGAGCAGATCAAGCGCCCGGCGGTCCAGATTGAAGCCATAGATATACTCGATCGACTGGAAGCGCGTGATCCACTTGTTCCGGTTGCCCACGCGCGCATTGCCGGAGACGGCGCCGACCCGGGGATCTGCGAAGTGCCGGACCAGCTTCTCGATAGTGCCCCAGCGAAATAGGGTGTCGGCATCGAGCGCCACCAGTATCTCGTTGGAAGCCAGCGAGATGGCGTGATTCAGGGCGGCTGCCTTGCCCGCGTTCGGCTGGGTGGCGATCTTGACCCGGGCATCTCCTCCGAAAGCCTCCTCCAGGACTCGCAGGGTCCCATCCCGCGAGCCGTCATCCACTACGATCACCTCGATCTCCGGGTAGCCGTTCGCAAGCGCGGACTCGACCGTTCTCCGGATGACTTTTTCCTCGTCGTACGCCGCGATCACAACCGACACCTGCGGCCGATAGGCCGAGTCGAAGGCGCGCCGCCGCGCTTTGAGCTTCTGCGCCACGGCCAGCCCGCCATAAACCAGCGACCGCAGCGCGGTCAGGTAGATGGCCGAGAGGAACAGGATGCCGACGATCGTCTTGAAATTGCTCTTGGTTCCGAACGCCTCCCCCTCGATCTCCGCCCACCGCAACTCGTCGGCCGGCGGCAGCGGCATCAACTGGTCCCGCGTCTTCCCGATCAGCTCGCCGATCGAGACAAACCGATAGCCCCCGGCGCGGAGGGTGTCGATGATGCGAGGCAGAGCGGCCACCGTGGCCGAGCGGTCGCCGCCGCCATCGTGCAGCAGGATGATGTTCCCCTCGTCCTTTTCGGCCAGGATCTCGCCAGAATGGCATCCGCGAGTCGAGCCCGGCTGCCAGTCGCGCGGGTCGATGCGCTCGCCGATGGTCAGGTACCCCGCCTGTTGGGCGCGCAGGATGGGGACGATCTCATCGATGGTCTGCGGCTCGCTGTCGGCGTTGTAGGGGGGGCGGAACAGCTTCGTCGAGCGGCCGGTGGTGTGTTCGATGATGCGCAGCGTGGCGGCCAGCTCAAGACGCGTACGCTCGACCCCCACCATGGCAATGTTCGGGTGCGAGTAGGTGTGGTTGCCGATCGTATGGCCCTCCGCGTACTCGCGGCGAACAAGGTCCGGGGATTGTTCCGCTTCCACCCCGACAACAAAGAACGCGGCGGGCGCCCCGCGCGCTTTGAGGATGTCCAGAATGGCCGGCGTGTACTTCGGATCCGGACCGTCGTCGAAGCTCAGCGACAGCACCTTGCCCTGCTGCGGCTTCCCGGTGCTCTCGACGACGTAATAGGACGGATACTGCTCGTAGTGCTCCGCGAAATCGCCGTCCGGCTGGCGCCATACGTTGCGGCGGCCCTCCTGCGGCGTCTCGACGATGCGCAGCACCTCGCCGTCTCCGTAGCGGTTCACGGACTGCTGGGCGGAGAGAGGCGCCAGGCGCGCCGGGTCGAACGCTGCGGTCGGCCAGGTCTCGGGTTTCATGACCGTCCAGAGGCCCGGGTCTTCGGCGCCCAGGCGCCACAGGGCGTAGCCGCGGAAGCCCGCGTCGTCGATGGCGTTGATGCTGGTTCAGCCCGGTGACGGCGTCCAGGAACCACACCTCGTGCTGCTGGCCGCCCGCCGTGTAGCGCAGTACCGGATTCTCCGTGCCGGGGTCCCATACGATGGCCGCGTGGTTCGATTTCGCCCCCGACATGACATCGCCGAAGCCCACCTCCGCCGAACCGCGCCCCCCGATCAGCCAGTCGTAGCCATACCCGCCCATCCCGATCACGGTTTTTCCCGGTGGAAGGAGCTTCGCGAGTTGCCCTAGCTGGGCGTCGAACCACTCCTGGGAGGCAACCGGGCCGGGCACGCCGGACTGGTAGTGCTCGTCGTAGACCATTGGCACGATGAAATCGCACAGCGCCGCCAGTGCGCGCAGATCGTAGGCGGAGTCGCCCGCCGGAACGCTCTGGGTTACCAGCATCCCCGCCGGCTCGATCCGGGCGCGGAGCGCGCGCATAAACGCGACCATCCGCCCGCGGTCCGCGGCCCGCAATTCCTCGAAGTCGATATTGACCCCGGCGAATTTGTGCTCCACCAGGTTGCTATGGATGTTATCCACCAGGTTGGCGCGCGCCTGGTCGTTCGCCAGGACGCGGTGCAAGTCGCCGGCCTGCCAGCCGTCGCGGAAATTCGTGACCATGGCCAGCACCGGCAGCCTGGCGTCGCTGGCGATGCGGGCCACCGTAGGGTCGGTCTGGTCGTCCAGATCGCCCTTGCCGTTTTGAAGCAC
Source organism: Bryobacterales bacterium (assembly GCA_963710565.1). Taxonomy (GTDB): domain Bacteria; phylum Acidobacteriota; class Terriglobia; order Bryobacterales; family Bryobacteraceae; genus DASWZN01. The sequence goes on from CAVQAN010000009.1 coordinate 751,010, forward strand.
GAGCCACTCCGGAACCAGGTGCGTCAGATGCTGTAGGTTGAGCCGCAGGGAAACGATGCTGGCGGGGTCCCAGTTGACATAGAAACCGAACACCGCCGGCTGGGCGGGGCCGGTGCGCGCGGCGGTCTTGGGGTGGATGACGGGCGACGCAGAACGCACATATTTGACGTTTTTGACAGCTTTTTGCAGCTTGAATGGCACGTTTTTGGCGGCTTTTTCACCCCGGATCACGCTCGGCACTTCGGAGAACCGGACCAGGTGCTCGACGGCAGGCAGACCGAGATTGGGCAACTGCGGACTGATGAAGAGGCTCAGGAGGAAAACGCTGAGGCGCCAAAAGCCCAAAAACGCCGGTCGCGCCGGCGATGCGCCGGACGCGCGCCCAGCGGCGGCCGGACGGGTCATGGAAGATGAATGTGGAGCTCATCCCGATTTTCGTACCCGGCGATCTCTAAACCGGCAGGCGGCCGAAGGCGCGGCGGCCGGACCGCAGATTCCTTTCAACTGCTTGCAATCGAATGAGTTTCTATTATCGCAGATGCGCCGCGGCCGGGTCGGGCCGGGGCAGGGTCCACCGCAAGCAAAGGGCGCCGGGGCGAGCCTGCCGCCTTGTTACACTTACGCATAGCGGACGTCTCCCAAAATGAGGAGCCGGGGCCGGGATGTTATTTGTAAGTAGCAGAAGAATAAGGTATTCTTTGATGTAACGGGTCGTCCGGCAGTGGCATCCAACTTGCTAGCGCATGACGCTGGGGAGCCCTGTAGGTTCTTGGTGTAAGCAGGCAGAGACACCCCCATGAGGGAACTCAATTCAAGTTCTCGGGCGCGCTGCTGATGATCCTCACGGTGGCGGCCGCGGTGTCTGCCTTCATCAACTTCCAACAACAAAGCAGGTTCAAGCTGCCCGACGACGGCGTGACCTGGGTGGACCGCAACGGCGACCGTGAAGGCCCTGCACGTCACGCCGGGGAGCCCTGCCGACCGAATCGGAATCCGGGGCGGCGCGAACGGCGACGTGGTGGTAAAGATCGCCGGCGTCCCGATCCAGAAGGCCATCGAGGTGAGCCAGGTCCTGGTCAGCGTGGGGGCGTGGAACAAGGCCACCTACGTCGTTGCGGCGCGGCGGGGTCGAATTCGAGGCGCCGCTGATCGTGGGAACGGCGCTGCAGCGAACTACGCGGCGCTCTACTGGCAGTACGCCGTCGGCATGGTGTACCTGGGAGTGGGGCTGTTCGTCTTCTTCCGGCGGGGCAATGCGCCCCGCTCGCTGCACTTCTATACGCTTTGCCTGGCGTCGTTCATCCTGTCCGCGTTCCATTACACGGGCAAGCTGAACAGCTTCGACAAGGCGATGTACTACGGCAATGTGCTGGCGGGCCTGTTCGCGCCCACCATCTTCCTGCATTTCTGCCTGGCGTTTCCGGAGAAGCGGGGCTGGTTCCGGCGGCGCGGCGCGGATCGCTCGTGGTCTACGTGCCGGCGGTGGTGATGACGGCGGTCTGTGCTGGGCATCAGTTCCGGAATGCTGCTCGTGGCGGTCGACCCGGTGGAGACTGAGCTGGCTTCTGGACCGGATCTGGTGGTGTTCCTGGCCGTCACGTACCTGTTCGGAGGCTGGGTGCTGCACCGTGCCTACCGCCGGGCGGAGGATCCGATCATCCGGCAGCAGATCAAGTGGCTGCGCATCGGGCGCGCGTGCTGGGCGCCGCGCCGTTCGCCGTCCTGTACGCGATCCCGTACGGCCTGCTGGGCGACGATCCCCAACACGTACATGGACGCGGCGGTGCTCTTCTTCGTGCTGATCCCGGTCACCTGGGCCTACGCCATCGTGCGCTACCGCCTGATGGACGTGGACATCATCTTCCAGCAGGGCTACGTCTACACGCTGGCGACGATCTGCGTGCTGGCCGTGTTCTACGGGCTGATTTTCTGGGTGGGAGGCCTGGAGGACATCGGCGCCGACCGCGGCGGGCGTGCTGATCCTGATCGCGGCGTTCGTTTTCCAGCCGATCCGCAAGTGGATCCAGGAACAGCTGGACCGCTACGTACTTCTACAAGGACAGGTACGACTACCGGCTGACGCTGATCGAGTTCGCCCGCGAGCTGAGCTCGGAGACGGACCTGGACGCGATGCTGCGCTCGGCGGCGGACCGGCTGATGCGGACGCTGGCGATCGAGCGGGTGGCCTTTTTCCTCTGGACGACGACGGGCCGCTTCCGGCTGCGGGACGCCGAGAACGGGCGCGTACGACCGCGCGTCACGTACGATCTCGAGCTTCCTGGCCGCCGAGCCCGACCACCCGTACCTGTTCTTCGAACGGACGCGGCACCTGCTGGACGTGGTCTCGAAGAACTGGCCGGCGACGGTGCGGCAGACCATCGCCGATCTGGATCTGACCTACTACCTGCCCTGCATCGTGCGCGGCCGCACCATCGCCTACCTGGGCGTGAGCCGCACCGAGGGCGGCGACTTCCTGTCCAGCGACGACCTGGAACTGCTGGTCACGGTTTCCGGCTACGTGGGCATCGCCATCGAGAACGCGCGGCTGTACCGGTCGCTGGCCGCGCAAGATGGAGGAGTACGAGCGGCTGAAGGAGTACAGCGAGAACATCGTCGAATCGATCAACGTCGGCATTCTGGCGGCGGACCTGGAAGACCGGGTGGAGAGCTGGAACTCGCAGATGGAGCAACTCACCGGGATCTCGCGCGACGAGGCGGTGGGCCGCCCGCTCTCGGAGCTGCTGCCCGAGGACCTGGTGCTGCAGTTTGGCGGCGTGCGGGGCGAGAACGGGATTCACCACATCTACCGTTACGCCCTGCGGCCGAAGATGGAGAGCAAGGTCGATCGAGTTGCGGGCCGGAGGCGCGAACGGGCGTGCGACGGAGCCGGCGCCGGCGGAGGGCGGAAACGGGCGTGAGCCCGAAACGCAGCGGGAGACGATCCTGAACATCGCCGTGGCGCCGCTGATTTCGAAGGACCTGGAGCAGATCGGCCGGCTGATCATCTTCGACGACATGACCGAGCGCGACGAGCTGGAGCGGCGCCTGGTGCAGGCGGACAAGCTCAGTTCGATCGGCCTGCTGGCGGCGGGCGTGGCGCACGAAGTGAACACGCCGCTGGCGGTGATCTCCACCTACGCGCAGATGCTGGCCAAGCAGGTTTCGGGCGACGACCAGAAGTCGCGCCTGCTGGAAAAGATCGCCAAGCAGACTTTCCGCGCCAGCGAGATCGTCAATTCGCTGCTGAACTTCTCGCGCACCTCGCCCACCGCGTTCGACGAGACTGGACCTGAATCGCGTGGTTCGCGAGAGCCTGACCCTGATCGAGCACCAGATGGAGAAGGCGGGCATCAAGTGTACAGTTGGATCTGGAGGAGCAACTTCCGGCCATCAAAGGCAATGCCGGGAAGCTGCAGCAGGTCTTTTTGAATCTTTTCCTGAACGCGCGCGACGCCATGGGGCCGGGGGGCACTCTGTCGGTGCGTACATATCAGAGCGGCGAGATACGTGGGCGTCGAGGTGGCGGACACCGGCCACGGCATCGCGCCCGAAAACCTGACCCGGATCTTCGATCCCTTCTTCACCACTAAGGGCGGCCCGCAAGGGGACCGGGCTCGGACTCTCGGTGAGCTACGGCATTGTGCGAGAGCACGGCGGCGAGATCGAAGTCGAGAGCGAGCCCGGGGAGGCACGCGATTCCATCTGGCGTTCCCGGCCGCGAGGAAAGCGGTTCATGCCTGAAAGCCATCTGGCGGACGAGGCCCCGGCACAGCGATCGAGGGCCGCATCCTGGTAGTCGACGACGAGGAGGATATTCGCGAGAGCCTGGACGCTCTCCTCACGCTGGAAGGGTATGCGGTGGACCTGGCGCCGAGCGGCGCCGAGGGCCTGCGCAAGCTCGACTCCAGAGAGCTACGACCTGGTCCTGCTGGACCTGATGATGCCGGAGCGCTCGGGGATGGACGTGCTGCGCGACATCCGCGAGCGGGACCGCGAGACCCCGTTTTCATGATGACGGCTTACGGCTCGATCGACGTGGCGGTCGAGGCGCTCAAGTGCGGCGCCGACGACTTCATCCAGAAGCCGTGGAAGAACGAGCAACTGCTGGTGGAGATCGGCCAGGTCATCTCGAAGCGGCGCCTGGAGACCGAGAACCGGCAACTCAAACGCGCCCTCAAGCAGCGCTACAGCTTCCCCAACATCGTGGGCCGGAGCGACCGGATGCAGCGCATCCTGGACCTGGTGACGCAGGTGGCGGCCAGCCGCTCGACCATCCTGATCACGGGCGAGACGGGCACGGGCAAAGAGCTGATCGCCAAGGCCATTCACGCCAACTCGCAGCGCGCCGAGCAGATGTTCATCGCGGTGAACAGCGGCTCGCTTCCGCCGGAGCTGCTCGAATCGACGCTCTTCGGGCACGTCAAAGGCTCGTTCACGGGCGCCATCGCGTCGCGCAAGGGCTATTTCGAGATCGCCAACAAGGGCACGATCTTCTTCGACGAGGTCGGCACGATCGGGGTGGAGACGCAGGCCAAGCTGCTGCGCGTGATCCAGGAGCGGGAGTTCATGCCGCTGGGCTCGGCCGAAGTGGTTCGGGTGGACGTGCGGATCCTGGCGGCCACGAACGCGGACCTGAAGAAGCTGGTGGAGGACGGGAGGTTCCGCGAGGACCTTTATTACCGGCTGAACGTCATCAACATCGCGCTGCCGCCGCTGCGCGAGCGGAAAGAAGACATCCCGCTTCTGGTGGAGCACTTCTTCAACCGGTACTGCCAGGAAGACGAGAAGTGGCTGGACGCAAACGGCCGCTCCGAGCTGCGCTTCGAGCCGGAGGCGATGCAGATCCTGATGGATCACAACTGGCCGGGCAACGTGCGCGAGCTGGAGAACGTGGTGCAGCGGGCGGTGGTGCTGGCGTCGAAACCGACGGTGGCCGCGGACGCGCTTCCGGAGGACCTGCTGCGGGCGGGCGGGGTGCGGATCCGGCGGGACGACGAGAGCGGCGGCCTGCCGCCGGACGCCTCGCTGTTCGAGATCGTGGCGGAGTACGAGCGGCGGGTGATCATGGAGCGTCTGGAGGCCTGCAACTGGAGCCAGACGGAAGCGGCCGAGAGCCTGCACGTGCCGCTGTCGACGCTGAACCAGAAGATCAAGCGGCTGAACATCGAGGTGAAGCGGAAGGGGGAGAAGGCGGAGCGGGCGTGAGGCGGGATAAGCACAGCACCGTGCACAAAGACGTCCCGTACATATGAAGGGGTTTATAAACGTGGCGGGCGAAAACTATATAAACACGAACACCCTAATATCGCGGATTGTCACTACTAAATAATAACCAATGAGGTGTTTTGTGTGAGTCTCGACTCGCTTGCTGAGTGGCTCTTCCAGAGAGTCCGCCACGTCACTAAGGCCCTCCCAGTTCTCACCCTCGCCGCCCTCCCTACGATCCTCCAAGCCGATACGCGCGTGGTGAAAGGCGTCCTCGTACAGATTGCCCCGGCCGAGGACTCGGCGTACAACCCCGTCGACACGATCACGCCGCGAAGCTTCGCGTGCACCGCGTCAGGCGTAACGCCCGACGGCGCCTCGTTCAACCAGTCCTTCATCTCCTCAATCCTGGACGGGTCGTACGAGGTGCGCATCCCCGCGACGGCGACGATGGTGACGATGGAGTGCCTCGGCAACTCCTATGTGCCCGGTGACAAGGTGCACTCGAACGTTAAGCGCACGCTGCCCTTGCCGAGCGACGGCTCAGCCGCGAATTTCACCTTCGGGATCCCCGAGGACATGGTGGATGACTCCAACCCTCAGAACATGATCTCCGCGTTCGGCGCGGGATTAGTGGTCGGGACAGAGCCCTTCCACGCACTCGACGACTTCCAAGCAACAGCGCAAAATGCTCCGTGGAGTGGGTTCGGAGGAGGACCCACGAATTTGTGCATTCCGACACCCAACGGCCCGCAATTCCTTGTCGTTGATGACCCGACGGTCCACCCCGGTTCAGCACGCTACGCTCGCGGCGATCTTCGCGGTTCCCGATGGCCCACGACCCCCGTACCAGTCTTCGCGAATTTGGCGTCAGCCCCCATCCTGGACGGCGACGCGCAAGCTGCCCAACACGCCATGGTCAACGGGTGGAACATAGGTAATAAGAAGTACTATATCGAGACGTCACAAGACCCTCGGCAGACAGGCTACGGCATCTTCTTCGATTACACCCAAGGCGGGGATTATCAACCGCTTCAATCGGATGGGAAGATGTGTGGTGCGCAGCAATTACTCGGATCCGTGCAGATTCTCGTCGGGCCCTGGGGAGCAAACGCGACCGCGTTAGGTGCCGGTAGCGAGCACGAGCTCGGTCACGGCCTGGCTAAAATCCACACGCCCCCAAACGTGGTGAACGGCGTGGAGGACGACACGTTGATTATGAATGCGAATCTTTTTGAAACTGTCTCCAATACGTGGGAGGCGAACGGTCGGAGAGCGAACCGGGTGCAGCGCTACGCGAATCAAATACTCTATGACATGCCGCTCAAAGTAGGCACGGTGGACGGCGTTGACTACTACACGAACGCGCTCTCCTACTCGAACCCGGGCGAGGACACCCCCGTCCTCGACCCGACGTACAACCCCATGCTCTGCACGTACAGGCTCACCCCCATCAGGGATACGTTTCCTGCCCCCGGGGGGACGGGCACCATTCGCATTGACACGGCCAGCTATTGCCAGTGGAGCGCTTCCGACCCGGTTACGTGGACGACGCCAACCGGCGCGACCTCCGGCAAGGGACCGGGCACGTTCACATTCCAAGTCGCGCCGAACACCGGAGCCACGCGTACCGGCACGCTCACCATCGCCGGCACCACCATCAAGATTGTAGAACTCGGAGACTCCGTAACAGGCGGCCTCTACTTCGTCCCCGTCACGCCGTGCCGCGTCGAGGACACACGCAACGGCAACGGCCCCTACGGCGGACCGGCTCTCCAAGGCGGCGACACGCGCATCTTCAACATCCCGCAAAGCGGCTGTAACATTCCTTTTACAGCGAAAGCTTACTCGTTCAATGCGACGATCGTGCCGGTGAGCCAAGGGCCGGTCGGCTTCGTCACCCTATGGCCTGCCGGCCAAGCTCAACCCAACGCCTCCACGTTGAACTCGTGGGATGGCCGTGTGGTTGCGAACGCGGCCATCATACAAGCAGGTACCAACGGGGAGGTGAGCGTCTATTCCAGCCACCCGACGGATGTCATCCTTGATGTCAACGGATACTTTGACACGCTGAGCACGACGACCGCCTACTCGTTTTACCCGGTGACTCCGTGTCGCGTCGCGGACACACGTTGGCCGGTCGGAATTTTTGGTGGACCAGCCTTGGCTGATGACGAGACCCGGGACTTCCCCATCGCGAACAGCTCCTGCGGGATCCCGCCGGAAGCGACGGCCGGCTCGTTCAATTTCACGGTCGTGCCGTCCGGGTACTTGGGGTATCTCAGCACGTGGCCGACTGGGGAGGACCAGCCAAACGTCTCTACGTTGAACTCGTGGGATGGCCGTGTGGTTGCGAACGCGGGGATTGTGCCCATGGGCACGAACGGCATTAATATGTTCGCCACAAACCAGACGCACGCGATCATCGACACGAACGGCTACTTCGCTCTCCCCGGGAGTCCGGGCGCGCTCCTCTTCCATCCGATGACGCCGTGCCGCGTCGAGGATACGCGGAACCCCGATGGTCCCTTTGGCGGGCCGATCCTGAAAGGCGGGACGGCGCGCTCGTTCGCGATCCCGGCGAGTGGGTGCAACGTGCCTAACACGGCCGCGGCGTACATCTTCAATCTGACGCTGGCACCAACACAGTACCTGGGCTACGCGACCGTTGCGCCGACGGGGCCCCCGCTTCCCTACGTCTCCACCGATAACTCGTGGACTGGGACCGTCGTGGCGAACATGGCGATTGTCCCTGCGGGGATCAATGGATCCATCGATCTATATGTGACGCAGGATACGCACGCGATCCTCGACATCACCGGCTACTTCGCGCTCGAGTGAGGCCAGCGCCTGGAAGAGTTCGGGCCTTCCGATCCAGAACGCATCTGCACTTCGATTGTGGAGCGCCAGAACCTCACGATGCGGATGCAGATTCGCAGGCTGACCCGCTTGACGAGTGCCTTCAGCAAGAAATGGGAGAACCTGTGGGCCGCCCTCTGCCGGCACTTTGCCTACTACAACCTCTGCCGCATCCATCGCAGCCTGCGGGTCACGCCAGCCATGGAAGCGGGGATCACGGATCAGGTTTGGGAAATCGCTGAACTTTTGGGATAGGCGGGAGCTATTGAAAGGTGCTGTCTTTGCCGATATATAGACTGTCGGCGGCTTAAAGTATTGACAGCGCTAGGCTTACTGGGGTATACTCACGGTTAAGGATTCAATGACGCTTGCGTTTGACGAGGTAAAAGCCACCCAAGCTTCAGCGCTGTTTTTGAAGTTGTCGGGGGCCACGCTGAATTACACTGCCTTGATAAAGTTGCTCTACAGGGCAGACAGAGAAGCCCTCCGCAGGTGGGGATTGCCCATCACGACCGATCGGTACGTGAATATGAAGATGGGTCCCGTGACCAGCAGGATCTATGACCGCATCAAGGCAAGTGCGGACGTAAGTGCACATCCGAGTTTCTGGTCAACCCATATCCAGAGGATTCCTGGCGACCCCTATGCAGTGGTTCTGTCTTCCGACCCTGGAGCTTCGGAGTTGTCCAAGGCAGAAGAGGGGCTCATCAAAGAGGTTTTTGCTGAACACGGGCACAAGGACTATGCCACCCTCGTCGAAGAATCCCATAGGGACTATCCCGAGTGGAGCGATCCTGGAGAAAGTTCGTCCGTGCTCAACCTTGCCGATATTGTCTCCGCTCTTGGCCTCTCCGAAGAGGAGGCTGCTGGTATAGAGTCGCTCGTTGAAGCGCAACGAGCCGCCTCTAGTCTGGCGGCATAGTGCGCGGTGACATTTCATGTCGGCCAGACTTTTCTGTATCCTCTCGACGAAGCCAAAGAAGAGCACCTGTGGGTCATAGCCACAGAGCCGAATGCAGATGGACTGTTTGCAACCGTGAGCTTCACATCCCTTAGGGGATCTAAGGATCAAACCGTGGTTCTCCTGGCTGGAGAGCACCCATTTATCAAATGGCCTACCTGTGTCGCATATGCCGCCACGGAGATAAGCAGTTGTAAGAACCTACAGGCCCGTCTGGAATGTGGGTTGGCGAAGATGCATCGGGACGCCAGCCCACAATTGCTGGAACTCGTTCAGGACGGTTTCTTGGCATCTGACCTAACGAAGAATCGTGTCCGAGAGTTTATTCGGGCCTACAGGGCCGCGAGGCAACCCCGAGCCCTCGCCGATCCCGCCGACTGGCAGTGGGTGCGCGACATGCGCGGTCCCATTCTGAGTCTCTGTGTCGCGGGTGGCCTTCATTAGCGGGAGACGCAAGCGGCCTGTCCCGGGTCCGCTTTCTTCTGAACCGTGTGGGCCTTCATCCGCGTTCATCTGCGTTCATCTGCGGCCAGTTTCAGTTCGCGTTTTCTCAACCCACGGGGACGCCGCAGCGGGCGCGAAGCGGAGACGGCGCTTGGCCCGGGCATCGATTCCCCAGAGGGCAGACCTTGGGACAGGATCGAAGTTTCGCAAGAGCGGCGAAATTCGATCCAGTCCCCGGTTCGCGGCTTGCGGTATAGGTAGATGTATCATGCCAATCCGATTCCTTGTCCTGCTCGCGGCCGCGAGCGCGTTGGTGGCGCAGACGGCCGCTCCCGAGAAACCGGCGCACCGCTGGTGGACGGACCGGTCTCCTGGGACGAGGCCGTACACCACCGGCGCCAAGAAGATGCCACTGATCTCGGTCAAGGGGAACAAGTTCGTCGATGCGGCGGGCAACACGGTGCTGTTCCGCGGGCTGGCCATTGCCGACCCGGACAAGCTGGATATGGACGGCCATTGGAACCGGGAACACTTCGTCAAGGTGAAAGAGATGGGCACGCGCGTGGTGCGCATCCCGGTGCATCCGGTGGCGTGGCGGGAGCGGACGCCGGCGGAGTACATCAAACTGCTGGACCAGGCGGTGGACTGGTGCACGGAGCTGGAGATGTATATCGACCTGGACTGGCACTCGATCGGCAACCTGCCGCGGGGGTTGTTTCAGGACCCGATGTACGATACCTCTGCGCAGGAGACGTTCGGGTTCTGGCGCACGATGGCGCGGCACTACGCCGGGCACAACACGGTGGCGTTCTTCGAGCTGTTCAACGAGCCGAGCACGTTCTACAACAAGCTGGGGCCGGTGTCCTGGGAGGAGTGGAAGAAGATCAACGAAGACCTGATCACCCTGATCCGGGCGTACAACGCGCAGGCGATTCCGCTGGTGGCGGGGTTCGACTGGGCGTACGATCTGACGCCGCTGCGGCTGAGCCCGATCGCGGCGGAGGGCATCGGGTACTCGGTCCATCCGTACGCCAACAAGCGGCCGCAGCCGTGGGAGGGGCGGTGGGAGGAGGATTTCGGGTTCGCGGCGGCGAAGTATCCGGTGGTGGCGACCGAGTTCGGCGGGTTCCCGGCGCAGTCGCCCTTCGGACCGGCGATCATCAAGTACCTGGAGGGCAAGGGCATCAGTTGGATCGCCTGGTGCTTCGACCCGGAATGGGGGCCGACGCTCATCGGGGACTGGAAGTACACGCTGAATCCGTCGGGAGAGTTCGTCAAACTGGCGATGCACGGGGGCGTGCAGTAGGCGCGCGGCGGCCCACTCCGACACCGGGAAAGGCCGCCCAAACAGCCCTGGCACTCCTTCGAACTCACGGAGCCAGCGGCCTTTAGTTGAGCCCACACCGGTATTCTGTTATGCTCTGTGTTGGGTTTCCCAACGATTCTTCTTCCTACCAGAGGTTCGCATGTCAGGCCATTCAAAATGGGCGACGATCAAGCATAAGAAAGCCGCCACGGACGCCAAGCGCGGAAAGGCCTTCACGCGCGTTATCAAAGAGATCTCGATTGCCGCCCGCAGCGGCGGCGGCGACCCGGATGCGAATCCGCGCCTGCGAACGGCCGTCCTGGCAGCCAAGGCGGTGTCGATGCCCGCCGACAACATCAAGCGCGCCATACAGCGCGGCACCGGCGAACTGGAAGGCGGGCAGATCGACGAAGTGATGTTCGAAGGCTACGGGCCCGGCGGCACCGCCGTCCTGGTCGAGGTCGCCACCGACAACCGCAACCGGACCGTGAGCGAAATCCGGCACCTCTTCACCAAGTACGCCGGCAAGCTGGGGGAACAGGGCAGCGTGTCGCGCCTGTTCGTGCGCAAGAGCCAGGTCCTGATCCCAGTGGAGAAAACCACGGAGGAGAAACTGATGGACACGGCGCTCGACGCGGGCGTCGAAGACATCCGCAACGACGGCGTCAACTGGGAGATCGTCTCGCCGCCGGAAGCGCACCTGCCCGTGCTCGAAGCGCTGCACAAGGCCGGCATACAGCCCGCCGAATCCCAGATCGCCATGATTCCCATCATCCTGGTGAAGCTCGAGGGCAAAGACGCCGGAACCATGCTGAAGCTGAGCGAGGCGCTCGAGGAGCACGAGGACGTGCAGAACGTCTACGCCAACTTCGATATCGACGAACACGTCATGGAGGCCCTGGCACTCTAAGCGCCAGGCGGCCCATGCGGGTTCTGGGCATAGACTGCGGGACGGAACGAACCGGCTACGGCATCATCGAGAGCGATGGCCGGAGCCATCAATTGATTTCGACCGGAGTGATCGTCACCAGCCCCAAGCAGCCTATGCATCTGCGCCTGGTTCGGATTGCCGCCAGTCTGCGGGCCCTGATTTGCGACCATCGCCCCGCCGCGGCCGCCGTCGAGGAAGTCTTTTACGCGGCCAACGTGCGCACGGTTCTGAAGCTATCGCAGGTTCGGGGCGTGGCGCTTCTGACCATCGCGGAAGCGGGCCTGGAGCTGGGCGAGTACTCGCCGCTCGAGATCAAGACCAGCGTGGTGGGCTACGGCCGGGCCGAGAAAGCGCAGGTCCAAATGATGGTGCGGTCCCTGTTGCAGCTCGACCGCGAAATTGAATCCGAGGACGCCGCCGACGCGCTGGCGGTCGCCATCTGCCACGCCACGCGAGCGGCCGTGGAACGGGAGCTGGCACGGTGAAGCTCCCGGCCGCGCTTCTCCTCACCGCCGCATCCGCCCTGCTGGCCGCCGACGTGCCCAAAATCACGTACACCAAGTCGTTCCCCGGCAGTACTCCGGACTACGTCGAAGCCAGCGTGGACAAGGAAGGGCACGTGGTGTACCGGGAAGGCAAGACCGACGACAGCCCGATGGAATTTCAGCTCGCGCCCGCGGAAACCGAGGCGATCTTCGACCTGGCCGCGAAGCTCGACCACTTCACCAAGCCGCTCGAGTCCCCCCTCAAGGTCGCCTTCATGGGCGACAAAACCTTCCGCTGGGAGAACGGCAGCGAGAAGCACGAGGTGAAGTTCAACTACTCGGCGCACCTCGAGGCCCAGCAGCTCTGGGAGTGGTTCGAGCGCATCGGCGAAACCGAACAGCGGTTCGCAGTCCTCGACAGCGCGACCCACTTCGACAAACTCGGCGTCAACCAGGCGCTGCTCGACCTGGAAACCTCGTTCGACCGCAAGCGCCTGGTGGCGCTGGCGCAGTTCCTGCCGCTGCTGGACCGGATCGCGGGGAGCGAGCGCTACATGCACATGGCGCGGGAGCGGGCCGCGGCGCTGGCCGACACGATCCGCAATCCGCCGCCCAAGGCGCAGGGACAATGACGCTCCCGCGCCGCATCGTGCTGCTCATCCTCGACAGCGTGGGGATCGGTGAGATGCCGGACGCCGCCGAGTACGGAGACGCGGGCAGCGACACGCTGGGGCACATCGCCGCCAGCCGGCCCCTGCGTCTGCCGAACCTGTGCGCCCTCGGGCTGGCGAACATCCGGCCGTTCGCGAACCTGGCGCCGGCCGCCGCGCCAATCGGCTGCTACGGCAAGTGCGCGCTCGCCTCCCCAGGCAAGGACACCACGACCGGGCACTGGGAGATCGCGGGCATCCACCTCGAGAAGCCCTTCCCGCTTTATCCCCACGGATTCCCGCCCGAGGTGCTGGGCGAGTTCGAGCGGCAGGTGGGCCGGCGGGCGCTGGGCAATTGCCCCGCCTCGGGCACCGAGATCATCGAGCGGCTCGGCGCGGAGCACCTGCGCACGGGCTCGCCCATCGTCTACACTTCGGCCGACAGCGTGTTTCAGATCGCCGCGCACGAAGAGATCATTCCGCTCGCGGAGCTCTACCGGATGTGCGAAATCGCGCGCGGGATCCTGCGCGGCCCGCACGAGGTGGGGCGCGTCATCGCGCGGCCGTTTGGGGGCAGCCCGGGGGCGTTTGTGCGCGACGGCGCGGCGCGGCACGATTACGCGGTGCCCCCGCCGCCGGGCATGCTTCTCGACCGGCTGGCCGAGCGGGGCGTGCCGGTGTGGTCAGCGTGGGCAAGATTGCCGAATGTTTCTGCGCCGCGGCGTCACGCATTCGGCCAAGACCCAGGACAACGCCGACGGCATGCGGCGAACTCTGGAGGCCATGGGCGAGCGGAGCGCGGGCTGATCTTCACCAACCTGGTCGATTTCGACATGCTGTACGGGCATCGCAACGACGTTGAAGGCTACGCCGCGGCGCTCGAAGCCACCGACGCCTGGCTGCCGGAACTCCTGGCCGGGCTCGGCGACGGCGATCTGCTGATGGTGACCGCCGATCACGGCAACGATCCCACTACGCCCTCGACGGACCACAGCCGCGAGTACGTGCCGCTGCTGGTTTATGGCCCCCGCGCGCGGCGGGGCCGCGACCTGGGCACCCGCGGCACGCTCTCCGATATCGGGCAGACCGTGGCCGAGAATTTTGAAACTCATCTTGAGAAAGGAACTAGTTTTCTAGAGAAGATCTTATGAGAACACCATTGATGGCGGGCAACTGGAAAATGTACAAGACGGCCCAGGAAACCCGCGCTTTCTTCGAGAAATTCGGCCCGCTGGTGGCCGAGGGCCGGGGACGTCGTGCTTTGTCCCACCTTCCCCAACCTGCCGGCGGCGGTCGAGGCCACCGCGGGAACGCGCATCGGCATCGGCGCTCAGAACCTGTTCTGGAAGAACGAAGGCGCGTACACGGGCGAGGTGTCCGCCCCCATGCTCACAGCGGTAGGCGTTAAGTGGGTCATCATCGGTCACAGCGAGCGGCGCCAGTATTTCGGCGAGACCGACGAGACGGTTCTGAAGAAGACCGTGGCGGCAATCCTGGCCGGGCTGAACCCGATCGTGTGCGTGGGCGAGCGGCTGGAAGAGCGCGAATCGGGCAACACCGAGGCCGTGCTCGCGAAGCAGTTCGGGGACGGCATCGCCAAGCTGACGCCCGAGCAGTTCGCGAAGATCGTCGTCGCCTACGAGCCGGTGTGGGCCATTGGCACGGGCAAGACGGCGACACCCGAGATCGCCTCCGAAGCGCACCGCTTCATCCGCGCGCTGGCCGAAGCGGCGTTCGGCCCGGCCGCGGCCTCCAGCCTGCGGATTCTGTACGGCGGCAGCGTCAAGCCCGACAACACCGCGAGCCTCATGGCCAAGCAAGACATCGACGGCGCGCTGGTGGGCGGCGCGAGCCTGACGCCGGATTCGTTTGCGGCGATCGTGAACTTCTGAGGCGCAGTCGTCGCGGGCGCCGGCTATTCCTCTGTAAACAGATGAATCCCGTCCGTCTTGTGCGGGCGGGATTCGAGATAGACGCCGGCGGCGAGGCTCGCCGCGGCGAGCGCGAGCATGGTGGCGCCTACCAGGTCCAGGCCACGGATCCAGAGGATGGCGCCCAGCGACACCACGGTGCGCAGCAGCCACGTTAAGGCCCTTGTCATGGGCTGGCCGGCGTTGTGGAGGCGGGTGGCGGCGCGGCCCAGCGCGTAGGCGAAGAACATCGCCAGCAGCCCGAGCAGGACCCGCAGGAACTGGATCGGAAACGGCGATCTCACCCCTCCAATTTGGGCCAAACCGTTGCGGATTGCAAGGGCCGCGCTGCCCCGCTGCCAGACCCGGCGTTACACTGGTCTTGAAAGGGCCCATCTTGCACCAGCACCAGCACGCCAACGACATGGGAAGAGTCCTGGTCTGGTCCCTGGCCGGAACCCTGCTGTTCGTCATGGTGGAGGCCGCCGCGGGCATCCACGCGCACAGCCTTTCGCTGCTCTCCGACGCCGCCCACAACTTCACCGACGCCTTGGCGCTACTGCTGGCGTGGCTCGCGGTCTTCTTCGGACGCAAGCCGGCGGATAGCGTCAAGACCTACGGCTATCACCGCGCCGGCGTCCTGGCCGCCTTCGTCAACGCTCTCTCGCTGCTGATTCTGGCCGGCTACATCGTCTTCGAAAGCTACCAGCGCTGGCTGCGCCCGCAGGCGGTGGGCGAGATGACCATGCTGGTGGTGGCGGCGGGCGGCGTCCTGGTCAACGGCGCGATCATGTGGGGCCTGCGCATGGAGCGCGGCCGTGACGTCAACATCCGCAGCGCCTGGGCTCACATGCTGGGCGACGCGCTGGGCTCGCTGGCGATTGTGGCCGGCGCGGTGGCGATTCATTACACCGGCTGGCAGCGCACGGATCCCTTGCTGTCCGGCCTGATCGGGCTGCTGATCGTGTGGACCGCCTGGGACGTCGTCAAGGAGACGCTCAACATCCTCCTGGAGGGCCTGCCGCGCGGGCTGGAACTGGAACAGGTGACCTCGGCCATGCGCGGCGTTCCCGACGTTCTCGACGTCCACGACGTGCACATCTGGAGCCTGGGATCGAGCACGCACGCGCTGAGTTGCCATGTGCTGATCGACGACCTGCCGCTCTCGGAAAGCGATTCGATCCTGCAGAGCCTCAACGAAGTGCTCTTGGAACGTTTCCGCATACAGCACACCACCGTGCAATTCGAGTATGTCAACTGCCCGGGCTGCCCCATCCCCAACGGGCAGCGCCACGCTCACGAGGCATAGCGTGACGATTCCGCACACGAGTGTAGTGCGTCGCCAGCCATGCGAAGCACGATTATCCAAGGGCAAACCCTGGGACAGGCACGAAGTTTCGCAACAACGGCGAAATTCGAGCCAGTCCCCGGTTTGCGGCTCGTTCCGATACCCGACGGCATTTGCGACGCACCACGTTAGGAGTGTTCAGCAGCCCCTAAGACGGACGCCACGGGCGGGGGGCTAACGTGCATACGCTGGCCGGGATCCTCAGCGGCGCGGTCATTCTCATCGTCCTTTGGGACGCCTTCGAGACGATCATCCTGCCGCGCCGCGTCACGCGCAGGATCCGGCTGACCTCGGGGTTCTACCGCCTCACCTGGCGCCCCTGGTCCGCCATGGCGCGGCGCATCCGCCGCCCGCGCCGGACCGAGGCGGTGCTGAGCTACTTTGGCCCGCTCTCGGTGCTGCTCCTGCTGACGGTCTGGACGGTGGGCATGATCTTCGCTTTCGCCGGCCTGCACTGGGCTATCGGGACCCGGTTGGTCTCGCCCGACAGGCACCCGGATTTCTGGACCTACCTCTACATGAGCGGCACGGATTACTTCACGCTGGGTCTGGGCGACGTGACCGCCGCCGCGGGCCCGGGACGGGCGCTGACGGTATTCGAGGCCGGGCTGGGATTCGGATTCCTGGCCATCGTGATCGGATACTTCCCGGTGCTTTACCAGGCGTTTTCGCGCCGCGAAGTGAACATCGTGCTGCTCGACGCGCGCGCCGGGTCGCCTTCAAGCGCGCTCGAGCTGCTGCGGCATTTCAGTGAAACGGGCGCCCTGGGCCAGCTCGATCTCTCGCTGCACGACGCCGAGCGCTGGACGGCGGAGCTGCTCGAGAGCCACATCTCCTATCCCGTGCTGAGCCACTTCCGCTCGCAGCACGACAACCAATCCTGGCTGGGGGCGACCACCACCATCCTGGATGCCTGCGCGCTGGTGATGGCCGGCATCCGCGAAATCCCTCCGCGCCAGGCGCAGCTCACCTTCGCGATGGCGCGCCACGCGGTGGTGGACATCGCGCAGATTCTGCGCAGAGCGCCGCGGGCGCCGGAACCGGACCGTCTGCCGCCCACGGCGTTCCGCCGCCTGCAGGGGGAGTTGGCGGCCGTTGGCCTGCACCTCGCGGACGGCGACGAGACCGTGGCCCGCCTGGCCCAGTTGCGCAGCCTCTACGAGCCGTACGTCAACGCGCTATCTCAGTACCTCGCGATGCGGCTGCCGGAATGGGCGCCGGAGCGCCGGGCCGTGCATAACTGGGAGACGAGCGCGTGGGGCCGCGCCACGGGGGCAGCGTCCAAAGCGGCTACCTGTCAGAGGGCGGAAGACGATCATGGGTAGGGGCGGGGCCCCACGGCCCGAAGGCCCCCCAACAACAGGCACGAAGTTTCGCAACCACGGCGAAATTCGAGCCAGTCCCCGGTTTGCAGCTCGTTCCGATACCGGACGACGCTAATCTACAGAGCGCTTGATCTTGCCGGCGGCTTGCTACGCCGGCAGCGTCTCCATGGCCTCGGCGATTTCGGCGCCGGGATGCTCGTAGTCCTGCAAGCGGCCGCTAAGATAGGCGTCGTAGGAAGCCAGGTCGAAGTGGCCGTGGCCGCTCAGAAGGAACAGAATGGTGCGCGGCTTTCCCTCTTCGCGGGCCAGGATTGCCTCGTCGATGGCCGCGCGGATGGCGTGGGCGGATTCGGGCGCGGGCAGAATGCCCTCCAGCCGAGCGAACTGCACCGCCGCCTCGAAGGTGGGCAATTGCAGGCAGGACCGGGCCTCGATCAAGCCGTTGGCGAGCAGGTTGCTGGCCAGCGGGGAAGCGCCGTGGTAGCGCAATCCGCCGGCGTGAATGCCGGGCGGGACGAAATCGTGGCCGAGCGTGTACATCTTGAGAAGCGGCGTGAGCTTGGCGATGTCGCCGAAATCGTAGGTGTAGCGTCCCCTGGTCAGAGTGGGGCAGGCCGCCGGCTCGACGGCTTGCAGACGGACCTTGGAGCCGGCCAGCTTGTCCGGAATATAGGGCAGCGCCAGCCCGCCGAAATTACTGCCGCCGCCGAAGCAGCCGATCAGGACGTCAGGCTCGTCGCCGGCGAGCGTCATCTGCTTCCTGGCCTCGACGCCGATGACTGTCTGATGCAGGAGCACGTGGTTGAGCACGCTGCCGAGAGCGTAGTTGGTGTCGTCGTGGGTGGCAGCGTCCTCGACCGCCTCGCTGATGGCGATGCCGAGGCTGCCGGGCGAATCCGGATGCGCGGCCAGAACGGCCCGGCCGGAGTTGGTGCGCGGGCTGGGGCTGGGAAAGACCTCCGCGCCCCAGGTGTTCATCATCATGCGGCGATAGGG
This sequence comes from Bryobacterales bacterium, assembly GCA_963710565.1. GTDB lineage: Bacteria > Acidobacteriota > Terriglobia > Bryobacterales > Bryobacteraceae > DASWZN01. The sequence continues at coordinate 769,430 of CAVQAN010000009.1, forward strand.
CTTCTGCTCGTAGCTGACCTTGACCATGTAGACCGTGCACTCGAGGCCGAACATCTGGCAGGCGAGCGCGAGCGCGCTACCCCACTGCCCCGCCCCGGTCTCGGTGGCCAGCCGCTTGATGCCCGCCTGCTTGTTGTAGAAGGCTTGCGCCACCGCGGTATTGGGCTTGTGGCTGCCCGCCGGACTGACGCCTTCGTACTTGTAGTAAATGCGCGCGGGGGTATCGAGCGCTTTCTCGAGGCGCTCGGCGCGGTAGAGCGGCGTCGGCCGCCAGAGCTTGTAGATGTCGAGCACTTCGCCCGGAATATCGATCTCCGGTTGGGGGGCAAACTCCTGCTGGATGAGCGCCATGGGGAAGATCGCCGCCAGCGCTTCGGGCCCGATGGGCTGACGCGTCGCGGGATTGAGCGGCGGATCGAGCGGCTGCTTGAGCAAGGGCAGGACGTTCACCCAGGCGGTCGGGATCTCATTGTCGGTAAGAATGAACTTCGTAATGTCGGCCACGCGGTCTCCTTCAAAACGGAATTCGACCATTGTAACCCGTCACGGACCGTCAGGGGGGCTGCTGAGACTGGCTGGTACCCCTCGTCCGCGTCTGGGATTCGGGGCGCGCTATCCTGAACCATGCGTTGGAGCCAACTTCTCATCCCCACCTTGCGGGAGGAGCCGGCGGAGGCGGAGGCCGTCAGCCATCGGCTGCTGTTGCGGGCGGGCTATATTCGCCCGCTGGCGGCGGGGGTGTACAGCTACCTGTTCCTGGCGCAGCGCTCGCTGAACAAGATCGTCGCGATCGTGCGCCAGGAGATGGACGCCATCGGCGCGCAGGAATTCCTGCTGCCTGCGCTGCACCCTGCCGAGCTGTGGCAGGAGACGGGCCGCTGGCAGAGCATGGAGCACGACCTGTTCCGGCTCAAGGACCGCAACGGCCGCCAGATGTGCCTGGGGATGACCGCGGAAGAAGTCATGACCGCGATCGCGCGCACCGAACTGCGGAGCTACAAGCAGCTCCCGCAGATCTGGTATCAGATCCAGACCAAGTTTCGCGACGAGCCCCGGCCGCGCTCGGGGCTGATGCGGATGCGGCAGTTCCTGATGAAGGATTCCTACACCTTCGACATGGACGCCGCGGGGCTCGATGCGGCTTACCGCAAGCATTACGAGGCCTACGGCCGCATCTTCCGCCGCTGCGGGCTCGAGTTCCTGGCGGTGGAAGCCGATTCGGGAGCGATGGGGGGCAGCCAGTCGCGCGAGTTCATGGTGAAGTCCGAGGCCGGCGAGGACTGGGTGGTGACCTGCGACCAGTGCGGTTACGCGGCAAACCTAGAGAAGGCCGTCTCGAGCGCTACGGCTCCGGCGCGTTTCGATCCGGCGGGCGAAGTGACGCCCGAATCCTTCCTCACGCCGGGCATCAAGACCATCGAGCAACTGACGGAGTTCACGGGCCACCCCGGAAGCTCGTTCATCAAGAGCCTGGTGCTGGTGGCTGACGGCCAGCCCGTGCTGGCGCTGGTGCGCGGCGACCACCAGTTGAACGAGACCAAGTTCCGGCAGGCAACGGGCGCGCGAGAGTTCCGCGCGGCGCGTCCGGAAGAGATCGTGGGCTGGTTCGGGGCCGCAGCGGGCTCGCTCGGTCCGGTGGGCGTCAGCGGGATGAGCATACTCGCCGATGAGGCGCTGCGCGGCCGGAAGAACATGATCAGCGGCGCGAACAAGGACGGCCAGCACCTGCGCGGCGTGACGCCGGGTGAGGACTTCCGGGCGGAGTACCGCGATCTGCGGCAGGCCGCGGCAGGAGACGCGTGCGTGCGGTGCTCGAGCCCGCTGGCGCTCGGCAAAGCCATCGAGGTCGGACACATCTTCAAGCTCGGCACGCGCTACTCGAGCCCCATGGGATTGCGGGTGCAGAACGCCGCGGGCGAGGAGTGCACTCCGGCGATGGGCTCCTACGGGATCGGCATCGAGCGCATCCTGAGTTCCGCGGTGGAGCTGTACAACGATGCGGACGGGATCCTGCTGCCGGCGGCCATCGCGCCCTTCCAGGCAGTCATTACGCCGGTGAACATTGGAGACGAGACGCAGCGCCAGGCCGCGATGGGGATCTACGAGAGCTGCCGGACGCTGGGTGTGGACGCGCTGTTCGACGACCGGGACGAGCGGCCGGGGGTCAAGTTCAAGGACGCGGACCTGATCGGCGTGCCCTACCGCATCGTGATCGGCAAGAAGCTCGCGCAGGGGCTGGTGGAACTGGTGGAGCGCCGTGGACGGCGGAAGTCCGACGTCGAGGCCATGGGCGCGGCGCGAAACGTGGCCGAGAGGGTGGCGGCGGACATCGCGGGGCCGGACGCGTGAATGTCGGGGAACTGCGGCGGGGCCTGGCGGGCTACCTGAAACGCGGGCTCGAGGTGGCGCCCTAGCGCCCCATCAGCACCCGCCGACCCTGGATCCGAAACTCCCCGGAGAGCACGATGCGGATGGCCTCGGTGTAGGCCTGGTGCTCCTGCTCCAGGATGCGCGCCGCGAGCGTCTCCTCGGTGTCTTCGTCGAAGACGGGGACCGCGCGCTGGATGACGATCGGACCGGCATCGAGGAGCTCGTCCACGAAATGCACCGTGCAGCCGCTGATCTTCACGCCGTGCTCGAGCGCCTGGTGCTGCGCTTCCAGGCCCGGAAACGACGGCAGCAGCGAAGGGTGAATGTTCAGGATGCGCAGCGGAAACTCGCGCACGAAGTAGGCGCTGAGCAGCCGCATGTAACCGGCCAGGCAAACCAGATCCACCGCGCACTTGCGCAGCTCGGCGACCACCATGCGGTCGTAGACTTCGCGGTCCAGGCCCTTGGAGGGAATCGAAGACCGCGTTCAGACCGCGCGGCCGCGGGCGATTTCGAGGCCGCGAGCGTCCGGCCGGTTCGAGATGACGACGGCGATTTCGGCGTCGATGCGGCCGGCCTCGACGCTGTCGGCGATGGCTTCGAAGTTCGAGCCGCGTCCCGAGAGCAGGATTCCGAGCCGCTTCTTCATAGGTAGACCACCCGCGTCTTCGAGCCGCGCTTGAGGGGAACGACGCGGCCGATTTCGTAGCACGGCTCGCCCAGGCCGTCGAGCAGCTTCCTGGCGCGCGCCAGGTTACGTTGCGCCACCACCAGGATCATGCCGATGCCAAGGTTGAAGGTGCGGCGGTAGTCGTCATCGGGAATGTTGCCGAGACGCCGCAGCAACTCGAAGATGGGCGGCACCGGCCACGCCGCCGTCTGGACTTCGATCGCCACGCGGCGTGGCAGGATGCGCGGCGTGTTGCCGGTGATCCCGCCGCCGGTGATGTGCGCCGCGCCCTTCGAGCAGGCCTTTGGCCGCGAGCGCCTGAAGGGGCCGCAAGTAGCTGCGGTGGACCTTGAGCAACTCATCGCCGACCGTGCCGCCGAGCTCCGGCAGATAGGTGTTGACGCCGTAGCCGGCCACCTCGAGCAGCAGCTTGCGGGCCAGGGAGTACCCGTTGGTGTGCAGGCCGGTCGAGGGCAGGCCGAGCAGTACGTCGCCGGCGCAGATCGTCGTGCCGTTGAGCATGCGGTTGCGTTCGACGGCGCCGACGATGAAGCCGGCCAAGTCATATTCGCCCGCGGCGTAGAGGCCCGGCATCTCCGCGGTTTCTCCGCCGATCAGCGCACAGCCGTTTTCGCGGCAGGCGTGCGCCAGGCCGGAGACGACCTGGCGCGCCACTTCCGCATCGAGCTTCCCCGTGGCGTAGTAATCGAGAAAGAAGAGCGGCTTCGCGCCCAGCACGCCGATGTCGTTCACGCAGTGGTTCACCAGGTCCTGGCCAACGGTATCGTGGCGGCCGGCGGCGAAAGCGATCTTGAGTTTAGTGCCCACGCCGTCGGCCGAGCTGATCAGGACCGGTTTCTTCCATCCGGAAAGCTGGAAACCGGCGCCGAAGGCGCCGATATCGGTAAGCACGCCTCGCGGTGAAGGTAGCGCGCGCGAGTCGCTTGATGTGATCCACGGCGCGGTCGGCCTCGTCGATATCGACGCCGGCGTCTCTATAGCGCACTGATTTTGGGAATGCCATCGTCGGAACCTACAGTATAGCCGGGAAACGCGGCCGGGCCGCGACATCGAACGGTCTCGGCTGTAAGTGGGGTGTGCCGAGGCGGGTGCGGAGACCCGCCGGGGCCGCGGACGGCTTCCCACGGCGCCGGCCAAGCTTTACACTTGTAGTGCGTCGCAAGTCATGCGAAGTACGACTATCCAAGGGCAAACCCTGGAACAGGCACGAAGTTTCGCAACAACGGCGAAATTCGAGCTAGTCCCCGGTTTGCATCTCGTTCCGATACCAACCACATTTGCGACGCACCACTTTAGCTCATATGCGCGTTGTCATTCAGCGAGTCAGCCGGGCGCGGGTTGTAGTGGATGGGAAGACCGCCGGAACGATCGGGTCCGGCCTGGTCGTACTCCTGGGCGTCGGCAAGCACGATACCCGCACGGATGCGGACTATCTGGCGGACAAAGTCACCGGGCTGCGTGTCTTCCCCGACGAGGCGGGCAAAATGAACCTCAGCGTGATCGAGACCGGAGGCGCGCTGCTGATTGTGTCGCAGTTCACTCTGTACGGCGACTGCCGGAGGGGCCGCCGGCCGGGATTCGACATGGCCGCGCCGGCGGAGGAGGCCCGCGCTCTATATGAGTACTTCGTCGAAGCGTGCCGCAACAGGGGAGTGCCGGTGGAGACCGGTATCTTCCAGGCATCGATGGCGGTCGAGCTTACCAACGACGGGCCGGTAACTATTATCTGTGAGTCGGAGAAAGCGCGATATCGCAGTAAGTATTCCTATGCTATCGTGTAGTGGGGGTGAACTATGCCGAGACACAAGACCGTGCAGAATTCCGAGTTGTTGACAAGCGGCGCTCGAGGGGCTGGAAGCGCAGAAGAAGCGGATCGAGGAGCAGATTGGCCAGGTTCAGGCCATGCTCGGCCGGCGCCGGGGACGTCCGCCCGCGTCCGCGGCAGCCGCGCCCGCCGCGGAGAAGCCCGCCGGCACGAGGAAACTGAGCGCCGCCGCTCGCAAGAGGATCGCCGCCGCCCAGAAACGGCGCTGGGCGGAGTACCGCAAGAAGGCAGAAGCCGAAGGAGTAGCAAAGTCAGTTCTGCGGCGCGGCGGAAACGCGTGGCGCGGCGGCATGCCGGTGGAAGCGCTGGACGACCCCCGCCGCGGGGCGTGGAGCGAGCGCCTCTCAGGGGACCAGGTCGAAGTCGATCCACTGCGAGGCGACGCCTTGTTGTCCCCTGGCCAGCGTGTCCCGAACGACGAACTGAAGCGCGTAGGTGCCTGCCTCGAACGAATCCAGGCGCATGCTTCCCTTGGCGGTGGTGCGCGGCGAGGCCGGCCGCCCCGACCTCTAGTCTCGTTGGGTCCGTGGCGAGCACCTGCCGCTGTCCTTGAAACACGCGCACCTCGGTGTCGATGGCCGGCTTGCCGGTCTTACGGTCCAATCGCGCGTTGAAGATCTGGCAGGTGAAATCGAGCGCACTGCCGCGCCGGAACACACGGAATGCCGGAACGCCCGGGGCCTCCCGGTCCTGCGGCTGGCCGGCCGGGGTGTCGAGGACAAGCCCGGACAGGGCCAGCCGCCGCTTCTTCAGATCGGGCACCTCGAGGAACTGGCTCGCAGTTCCAATCCGTCCCGTGGCGGTGTCGCGAACGGCCACGCGGACCTGGTACGGTCCTGGCCGAACCACCGGAATCGAGCTGGTGTAGACCAGACCGGCGCCGAGCGCGTACTCGTACCGGCGCGGCTTCAGCTTGATGATCGCCTTGTAGGACGCCTTGTCGACCGGCTGGCCACGCTCATCCACGGTGAACGCGAGCAGGTCGGCGGTTGCCTGCATGTCGCCGGCTTCGGGCGAAAAGGTGAGGTCGCGGGCGTCGATATGGAGCAGCAGCGTGATGGCGGTACGGGCGTCCGCGGCTTGGGCAAACACCGGGGTGAGGCGAAGGCGAACCGCGGAGGACTTGAAGGGCGAGAACAGAGCGGCGGCAAACTCGTCGTCCGTGCGCTTAGGAGAATCTTCGTAGCCGTAGTAACCCGATCGCGAACGAACGTGCAGCTTGGGAACCTTGACCTGCACCCTGATGGCGTGAAAGTCCGGTTGCTTGCCGTTGCGAGGCTGAAAACGCGCCGCATCGGGTTTGTAGCCGATCAGGTAGTAGCCTTCGAGATCCGTCAGGATTTGTCCCAAGCCGGAGTCAATGCGGTTGTTGTCATGGACCAGGAAACCGCCGGTCTCGTGGGACAGGACCTGGAGTCCCTCCTGATCCAGCAGCATGCCGGCGAGCGGGCTGCCGGCGCGGCCCAGGTTGCGAATGTCGTCCTTTGTGAGCCGGTCGGCCGCGCTGGGCGACAGGGGCTGAAGGCCCCGTGCATCGATGCTATAGAGCACCACGGCGGCGCGATTGGCCTGGTCCGCCAACCGGCGAACCGCTTCCATGACGCGCTCGTCCGCCGCCCACGCGGGCTGGCCTGCGTAGCGAGGGGCCACGGTTTCGCTGGGGCCCAGAATCGAGCGCAGCCGCAGCCCATCGGAGATGAGGATGAGCGACTTGCGCCCCGGCATCTCACGCATGCCGTCGACCAGGTAACTCAGGGCGCCGAGGGTTCCGAGAGAGTAAGTGACGCGGCGGAACTGCGCCTCTTGCGATCGGGCGTTCAGGCCCGCGCCGGGGCCCGCAGCGACCGGCTCCATCGCCGAAAGGCCCGCGCGGCCACCCGGGTACCACCGCAGGCGTTCCACGGCGGCGAGCAGGAGGCTCCGGTCGTTGGTGAACTGATCGAGCGCACCCATGCCGCCGCTGGTGCGCACGATGGCCGCCAGATCGCCCGGCTGAAGCTGCCGTTCGACGAACCGCTTGAGGTCGTGCCGCACCTCGCCCATGCTCTCGAATGAAAGGCCGAGGTCGTCCACAACCAGAACGATGGTGCGGCGAACTTCCTCGCGTATGACCGCAGAGTGCGCGGGAGGAGGCGGGGAACGGCGCCCCGTGGCGGCGCAGGCGGCGCCGGCGGGACGGCCGGTGAGGAGGGCGGAGCCAGCCGGATGTACGAGAAGTTTGTGATCTTCTGGGGCCGCCCGTCCTCTGTGATCTCGAAGTCCTCGGCTTTCAGGTCCGTGACCTGGCGGCCCTTGGAATCCGTCACCACCGCATCTACCTGAACCAGATTGACCGTGACCCGGATAACCGGCGACTCGACCTGGCCCGCCAGCGCCGCCGCCGCGGCCGCCGCCAACCATCTCAGTTGAAGCATCGGTATCCTCCGAAACAGCCGAGTCCATCCTAAACTCAGGGCGGCGGCGCCGCCTTTCCGGTTACCGCCCACGCCCATAATGAACCACAAATGGGCCGGATTGGCGTGGCCATCGATTCGGAATTATTGAAGAAGTTCGAAGACCTCATGGGCAGGCGGGACACAAGAACCGCCCGAGGGTTTCCGCGACGCGATTCGCGACGAATTGGCCGGGCGGGTCCGGGAAGGGGCGGAGCGGCGGGTGTGAGGGGCTTGCAGCACGAGCCGGCGCCGGGGCGTAGAGATCAGGCCTGCTGCCGGGCGCCTGCCGCCACGGGCGCCTGGTTCCGCTCGAGCGGCTGAGTCTGACGCCACGTGAACAACATGCGGTGAACGACAGTAATGTTGGCTATGACGGCGATCACCCACAGGACCGGCGCCATGCGGTTGAACAGCGCTCCGATGATGAGCAGCACCATGCGCTCCGGACGCTCCATAAAGCCGGCCTTGCACTTGGGAATGATGCATTCGGCGCGCGCCCGCGTGTAGCTCACCATCACCGAACCGGTCATCACGACGGCCGTCAGAACCACGTAGAAGAAGCGGTTAATGGAGGCGTAGTAGACCAGCAGACCCATCAACAACACCAGGTCCGAGTAGCGGTCCACCACGGAATCGAAAAAGGCTCCGAACAGCGTCACCTGGTTGGTGGCGCGAGCCACCCGCCCGTCCACCATGTCGAAAATGCCGGCCCCGATGATGACCAGGGCTGCGGGCACGAAGCGGCCGGCCGCCAGCAGAACCGCCGCGACGGCGTTGATGACCAGGCCGATGAAGGTCAGGGCGTTGGGATGGATCCGCGACAGGGCGAGGGCGCGGACGATCAACCGGATGACGGCGTTGCACCCAACGCCGATGGCGCGGGTGTAAGTCATAGGCCTTCGCTTCCCTCGTCGTGTATGGTGGTGAGCTTCGAGGATCTCCATCTCCCGCGTGCCACCAGGAATCTGGATTTTGACCACGTCGCCGACTTCCTTGCCAAGCAGGCCGCGGCCGATAGGAGAATTGGTCGAGATCAGGCCTTTGGAAACATCGGCGGCTTCGCTGGTGACCAGCCGGTAGGCGATGCGCTCGTCTTTGCCGATGTCGAGCACGAGCACGCGGGAACCGAGACCCACCCTATTGTGCGGAATCCGGGAGAGGTCCACCATGGCCCACTCGGTCATGCGCTTCTGGAGCTGTTGCAGACGCGCGTCGACATAGCGCTGGCGCTCCTTGGCGGCGTGGTACTCGGCGTTCTCGCTCAGGTCGCCATGCGCGCGCGCCTTCAGGATCTCCCGCGGCAACTCGGTGCGCAACTCGCGTTCAAGCGCAGCGATCTCGTCCTGAAGCTTTTTCTTGAAGTCCTCCATGCCGGGAAGCCAGCTCCTCGATTGCTCATTATAGAGCACGGCGGGCGGGAGCGCGCGCTGGCGGGGGTGCACAGATCGGCGCGGGAACCGGCGGTCGGGCGCGCGGGGAGGCGGAAACGGCGATCCTACGAGCCAAAACAGCTAGATTCGACAATGGTTTCGCGCTCTGCTATCCTATGATTATCCATGGGAATTAGAACTCCTTACCCCCAAGGTGCCCAGGTGGAGCACCAGAAGTTTGGCCTCGGCGCCGTGCTCTCCGCCAACGAGGAATACATCGTCATCAAGTTCGACGACTTCGGCGAGAAGAAGTTCCTGGCCCACATCGTCCTGACGGCGCTAAAGAAAAGCGACCGGCAGCCTCCGGTCGAGAAGCGGGCGCGCCGCAAGCCGAAAGCCGCTCCCTCCGCCGCTCCCTCCGCGCCCGCCCCGGCTGCCGCGGTTTAACCCGCAAGCGGGTCCGTATCCGGCTCATTTCCGGCCCCGCTTGAGGTGTGTCCGGGCCCGGCAGTGTTACACTGGAAGCCTGTCATGAAATTCGGAGTCGTAGTCTTCCCTGGCAGCAATTGCGATCACGACGCGTGGTATGCCGTGTCGCAAAACCTGGGCCAAAAGGCGGAGTTCCTGTGGCACGATGCGCCGCAGTTGGGCGACGTCGATGCCGTGATCCTGCCGGGCGGGTTCGCCTACGGAGACTATCTCCGCTGCGGCGCCATCGCCAAGTTTTCGCCGGTCATGGGCGCGGTGCGGAAGTTTGCCCAGGAGGGCGGGCTGGTTTTGGGTATCTGCAACGGTTTTCAGATCCTGGTGGAAAGCGGATTACTGCCCGGGGCGCTCATCCGCAACCGCGGGTTGAAGTTCATCTGCCGTCCCGTGCGGCTGCGGACGGAAACCACGAATTCGCCTTTCACCTCCTGCGCCGGGAAGGGGCAGGTTCTGACTTTCCCCATCGCGCACGGCGAGGGTTGCTACTACGCGGACGAAGAAACGCTGGACCGGCTCGAGGCGGAAGACCGGGTCGTCTTTCGCTATCTCGATAACCCAAACGGGTCGCTCCGGGACATCGCCGGAGTTCTGAACGCAGGCCGCAACGTTCTGGGACTGATGCCGCACCCGGAACGCGCCGCCGATCCGCTGATGGGATCGACCGACGGCCTGGTGGTGCTGCAATCGATGGTCGCGGCGCTGGCCGCCGAAACGCGCCGGGCTTAAGGCCGATGGCTGAAAGCTCACGGCGGATGGCTTCTTCATGACAATTACTCCCGACCTCATCGCCACTCATCAACTCACTCCCGAAGAATACGCCAAGATAGTCGCCCTGCTGGGGCGGGAACCGAGTTACACCGAGCTCGGCATCTTCAGCGTGATGTGGAGCGAACACTGCTCCTACAAGAGCTCGCGCCTGCACTTGAAGAAGCTGCCGACGCGTTCGGCGGCGGTGTTGCAGGGGCCGGGCGAGAACGCCGGCATTATCGACATCGGCGGGGGCTGGGCCATAGCTTTCAAAATCGAGTCGCACAACCACCCCAGCTTCATCGAGCCTTTCCAGGGCGCGGCGACGGGAGTGGGCGGCATTCTGCGGGACATCTTCACCATGGATGCGATGCCCATCGCGGTCATGGACTCGCTGCGCTTCGGCCCGCTGGACGACCCGGAATGCGGCCCGCGCAACCGCCGTATCCTCGGGGGCGTGGTCGCCGGCATCGCGCACTACGGCAACTGCTTCGGCGTGCCGACCATTGGCGGCGAGTGCATCTTCGAGCCGTGCTATAACGGCAACCCGCTGGTCAACGTCTTCGCTCTGGGCGTGTTCAAGAAGGACGAGATCTTCTACGCGCGCGCCAGCGGCGTGGGCAACCCGGTGGTGTACGTCGGCGCCAAGACGGGCAAGGACGGCATCCACGGAGCCTCCATGGCCTCGGCCGAGTTCAGCGAGGAATCCCAGCAGAAGCGGCCTACCGTGCAGGTGGGCGACCCGTTCATGGAGAAGCTGCTGCTGGAGGCCTGCATCGAGGCGATGCACACCGGCGCCGTGGTCGGCATTCAGGACATGGGCGCCGCCGGTCTGACTTGCTCGACTTGCGAGATGGCGAGCCGCGGCGGCACGGGCATCGAGATCGACCTGGCGCGGGTGCCGCAGCGGGAAACCGGCATGACTCCGTACGAGATCATGCTGTCGGAGTCGCAGGAGCGCATGCTGCTGGTGGTCGACAAGGGGCGCGAGGAGGAGGTCTTCCGCGTCTTCAGGAAGTGGGGGCTGGACGCGGTTGCCGTGGGCGTGGTGACCGACGACGGCAAGATGCGGGTGAGGGATCACGGCCAGGTGGTGGCCGAGATTCCGGCGCGCGAGCTGGCAGACGAAGCGCCGCTCTACGACCGCCCGCACACGCTGCCGTTCCGAACGGCTCCCATCGACGGCCCGGCCATTCCCGCGGGCAATTCCGAAGCCGATCTGCTGGCGCTGGTGGCTTCCGGCGACCTGTCCTCGAAGCGCTGGATCTGGGAGCAGTACGACCACCAGGTCCGCACCAACACCACGCAGGGGCCGGGCGGCGACGCCGCCATCGTGCGCATCAAGGAGACGGGCGCCTCGATGGCCATGGCGCTCGACGGCAACGGCCGCTACGCGTACCTGGGGCCGCGCGAAGGCGCCAGGCTCGCGGTGGCCGAATGCTGCCGGAATCTCTCGATCGTGGGCGCGGTGCCCGCGGCCGCGACCAACTGCCTGAACTTCGGCAATCCCGAGAAGCCCGAGATCATGGCGCAGCTCGTCGAGGCCATCGAGGGCATGGCCGAGGCCTGCCGCTTCTTCGAGACGCCCATTACGGGCGGCAACGTCAGCCTCTACAACGAAACGCTCGGAGAGGGCGTGTATCCCACGCCGGTGCTGGGCGTGGTGGGCCTGCTGCCGACCGGCCGCGCCGGTGACGATCGACTTCAAGGCGCCGGGCCGCTCCGTGCTCCTGCTGGGCGGATTGGGAGATTGCGATGACAGGCGCTTCGGGTCGAGCCAGTACGCCAAGATCGTTCTGAAGCAGCTCTGGGGTCTGCCCCCCGCGCTCGACATGGAATACGAGAAACGCGTGCAGGCGGCCATGCGCGCCATCGTGGCCGCCGGACTGGCCGAGTCCGCACACGACCTGAGCGACGGCGGGCTGGCCGTAGCGCTGGCGGAATGCTCCTTCGGCCCGGCCGGGGTGGGCGCCGCGCTCGATCTGTCGAGCGACCTGCGGCCCGAGTTCCTGCTGTTCCACGAAGGGCCGTCGCGCATACTCGTTTCGACGGAACGGCCGGGCGAGGTGCAGCGGATCGCCGAACAGCACGGCGTCCCGGCGCTGCCGGCGGGCACGGCCGTGGCCGGCCGCCTCTCGATTCGCAACCGGGGACGGACGCTGATAGACTGTGAACTGCGGCGCCTCCGCGAGACCTGGGAAGGGGCGCTCGAGGCGGCACTGCGGGGTTAGCGATGTTCGACAAGCTGTACGAACAGTGCGGATGCGGCGAACCGGCGCTCGGGGCTGCGACCAGGGTAACGATGCCCGACAAACTGCACGAAGAGTGCGGCGTCGTCGCGGTCTACGGACATCCCGAGGCGGCCAATCTCGCTTACCTGGGGCTGTACGCCCTGCAACATCGCGGCCAGGAAAGCGCCGGGATGTGCTCCACCGACGGGAAGGAGATTTACACCGTCAAGGAGATGGGCTACGTCGCCGACATTTTCACGCCCGAGCAACTGGGCAAGCTGCGCGGCCACTCGGCCATCGGCCACACGCGCTATTCCACCGCCGGCACCACCGTGCTGCTGAACGCCCAGCCGTTCGCCGTCTCCTGCAACAAGGGCCTCATCGCGGTGGCCCACAACGGGAACATCACCAACGCCGCCGAGTTGCGCCACGAACTCGAGCGCGAGGGCTCCATCTTCCAGGCTTCGAGCGATACCGAAGTGATCCTGCACCTGGTGGCGCACTCCCGCGAGCGGACGCTGGCCGGCGCGCTGCGCGAGGCGCTGCTGCAGCTCGAAGGCGCCTTCTCGCTGGTGTTCCTGGCACAGGACCGCGTGATCGTGGCCCGCGACCCGCAGGGCTTCCGCCCCCTGGCCATGGGCCAGATGGAGCTATCGGGCGGCAGGAAGTCCTACGTGTTCGCTTCGGAAACCTGCGCCTTCGACCTCATCGGCGCGGTGTACCTGAACGAAGTCGAGCCGGGCGAGATGGTGGTTGCGGGACCGGACGGGCTGACGCGCGAGCGATACTGTCCGGAACAGCCGCGGGCGCAGTGCGTCTTCGAGCACGTCTACTTCTCGCGGCCGGACTCGATCGTCTTCGGCCGCTCGGTGCAGGAATCGCGCGAGATGCTGGGGCGGTTGCTGGCGCGCGAGCACCCGGCGGAGGCGGACGTCGTGGTACCGGTCCCCGATTCGGGCGTGGCCGCGGCCATCGGCTACGCCGCCGAGTCGCGCATCGCCGTTTCGCCACGGGCTGATCCGCAGCCACTACATCGGCCGCACGTTCATCGAGCCTTCGCAGGCCATCCGCGACTTCGGCGTGAAGCTGAAGCTCAACCCGGTGCGGCACCTGCTGGAAGGCAAGCGCGTGGTGCTGGTGGACGACTCGATCGTGCGGGGAACCACCTCGCGCAAAATCGTGCGCATGGTTCGCAACGCGGGCGCGCGCGAGGTTCACGTGCGCATCTCCTGCCCGCCCACCCGCTCGCCGTGCTTCTACGGCGTGGATACGCCCACCAAGCGCGAGCTGATCGCCGCCAATAACACGGTCGAGGAGATCCGCACGTTTCTCGAGGCGGACAGCCTGGGCTACCTGTCCCTGGGAGGCTTGCGCGAAGCCGTCGCCGACCGCCGCCACGAATACTGCTACGCCTGCTACACCGGCGACTACCCCACCGACCTGGTCAACATCGAAGAGCTCATGACGGCCAAGGAGCGCCGCGGGTAATGCCCGCCCGCATCGCGCCGTCCGCCGAACGCGTCGAGCCCTCGCGCATCCGCGAGCTGGCCCACATCGCCATGGGCATGGAAGGAGTGCTCAAGCTCTACTTCGGCGAGTCGAGCACGCCCACGCCCGAGTACATCCGCCGCGCCGCGCAGAAGGCGATGGCCGACGGCTACCTGTTCTACACGGAGAACGCCGGCCTGCCGTCGCTGCGCCGCGCGCTTGCCGATTCCTACCGCACGCTGCACGGCGTGGATCTCGATCCCGAACGGGAAATCGTGGTCACGGCTTCGGGCGTGCAGGCGCTGAACGTCTCGATCCGCTGCGTGCTCGATCCGGGCGACGAGGCGCTCGTTCTGACGCCGGCGTGGCCCAATGGCGCGGCCAACGTGGCGCTGGCGAACGCGGTGCCGCGCATGATTCCCCATGTGCTCTCGGGCGGGCGTTACGAGATCGATTTCGATGCGCTCGAGGCCGCCGTCACGCCGCGCACGCGGCTGCTGATTTACACTTCGCCTTCGAACCCGCTGGGCTGGGTCGCCACTTCCGCGGACCAGGACCGCCTGCTCGATTTCGCGCGGCGCCACGAGCTGTGGCTGCTCGCCGACGAAGTGTACGAGCGCCTGTACTACCACCCGAAGCCCGGCACGCCCGCGCCTTCCGTTCTCAAGAAGGCGACGCGCCAGGACGCCGTGATCGTGGCGCAGTCGTTTTCCAAAACCTACTGCATGACCGGGTGGCGGGTGGGCTGGCTGGTGGCCCGCCCGGATTTGGCGGCCAAGGCGGCGCAGTTGAACGAGTTCATCATTTCGCACGCGCCCAGCTTCTCCCAGCGAGCGGCCGAGACCGCGCTGGTGTGGGGCGAAATCGAGATCAAGAAGATGCTGGCGCGCTACAAAGAGAACCGCGACTACTGTCTGGCGATGCTCAAGGAGGCGCCCGGTGTCACCGTGCCTGAGCCGGAGGGCGCCTTCTACCTGTTCCCGCGCATCGAGGGAATGACCGATTCGTTCGACTTTTGCCGCCGCTTGCTGGAAGAGACCAGCGTCGGCCTGGCGCCCGGCGTGGCCTTCGGAGCGGGCGGCGAGGGCTCGATCCGCATCTGCTACGCGGCCGAGCGCGAGATCCTCAAGCCCGCCATGGAGCGGCTGGTTGGGTTCTTGCAGGCGCGGTGAGGCACTAGCCCGCGGCTCGGTACTCGAGCGCGAGCGAGCGGTCCGGAAGCGGATTTGCAGAGGACCGCCGTCTTGTGCCTCAAAGCCCCGGCGGTAACGGCATCACGCCCGACGGTCGCTTTGGCGGGCCGTGGATGGCGGGGGGTAAGGATGATCTGCCCGCTCTTCACGCTAGCGTCCAGGGCATCGCCGGCGCCAAGTCCGAGCTTGCGCCGGGCGTCTCGGGAAGGCAACGAGCTAATGAAATCCTGACTTGCGCGATCACGGAGTTGGGGTTCGTCCGCGTTCTGTGCCAGGCTCCGCAATATGGATTGACCGTCGCGCAGTCGAGGACCCTCCTGGTCAGACTCAAGAAGCAGGGAATGGTTCCCTTCAGCTTCATCGCCGACGATCACGACATCTCGCGGCTTCCTGCATGGGTCAAGACGGGGCGCCAGACCACGGACGGCCATCTGGCGGAGCTGGCACGGGCGCACGATTCCGTGCTTGCGACGCTGGACGAACGAATACCCTCCGCGTTCGTCATTCCGGGCTAGCCGGGGGCCAACCCCTTTCCCGCAAGGGACCGGTTGAGGTACAGGGACGCTGGTTTATGGCGCGAGTCGTGCCGGCGTGCCGAGACGACGGGCGCGAATCTCTCCGCTCCGGGCCGCGCTAGAAGAATACGTCTTTGTGACGCAGCGTGGGTTCAGTATGACATGCACATGCATGCAGAATGCCGGCCGATCCGGTGCGGGCCCCATGGGGCCTCAGCACAGCGACGCCAGCAAGGCCCCCCGTGCCGTCGAATTGAGAGGATCGGCCGCCAGGCGGATCTCGGAAAGCTCCAGGGGGAACTCTTGCGGCCGCAGAGCCTTTTCGAAGCGCTCGAGGAAGCCGCGGGGCATGGCGCTTCCGCCGGTGAGAACCAGCGGGATGGCGCGATCGAGCTTGGGCAGGCGTCCGCCGGCGGTGAGCCCCTCGCGTAGCGCCTCCACCACGGTGCGGATCATGTCGTCGTAGTAGACCGTGAGCGCATTCTGGACGCGGTCTCCGGAGAAGCCGTCGAGCTCGAAGGACTGCTCTTTGAGGATGCGCAGGCGCGTGGCCAGCTCGCCCGTGGCGAGCGCCGCCTGGGCATCTACAAAGTCGCCCCCTTTGGCGATGCTGAAGCTCGCCACCGGCAGGGACAGCACGGCCAGGCACACGTTCGACAGGCCGCTCCCGCAGGAGACGCCGATACCGGTGAAGTTCGACGATTCCATCTCGCCGAGCACCACCGCCAGCCCCTCGACAATGGGCTGCGCTTCGTAGCCGAGTTCGGCCAGGACCTGCCGGCACGACGCCTCGTGATAGGCGATGCTGGCCTCGCCGCCGGCCAGCGGCGCCGGCACACTGTAGGTCACTCTCTGGGTCTGGCCGCCGGCCCTGCCCAGGAGCTTGGCGAGGATCGAGCGGATGACGGCGATGGCATGCGGCTCGCGGGGGTTCAACACGCCGTTGAGCATGGGGCGGCGCGCATCCACGTGGAGGACGTCCGAAAACCGCTGGGCGTCATTCCCCGCCACGACGATCTCACGGCCCTGGACCTCGAAATAGACGCCCTCCTGCCGTAGCAGGCTCTCGGTGAGCCGGGACTGAGGCAGGGTGACAAAAGCGTTGAGCTGCGCGTCGAATTGCGGCCGGCCGCCCACGCTCCGGGCCACCACGATCCGGCTGGTGCCGATGTCGAGACCGAGCGGCTGCGTGCGGTCCAGTTCGGCGTTGTTCATGGCGCGTCCCCCTGCCGCCCGGCCTGCTTACTCGAACGGAAGCACCTCTTCGCGGTGGATGCGTTCGTAGTACTGTCTCATCCTCAACAGCTCGTCGCGCGTCAGGGGCGCTTTGTCGCTTCTGGCGCGCAGGCAAATGCCCGCCGCCAGTGCGACAAGGACGAGAACGGCGCCGGCGATCATGACCGTTTGCCGGCCGCCTCCACGCCACAGCGCACCAACACGGACGACAGGCTATTGCCGCTGTTCGCGCCGCTCTGGGGCGTGCAGAACGAAGCCGCCTCCGCGATGCATTGGGATTCCTGCTGCTTCTCCTTCTGCCAGGCGCGGTAGGCGTCCTGCTGGCGCGCCACCTCATCGACATTCCCCTGGGTGCGGGCCATGTAGCGGGCGGTGAGGCGATCCAGTTCCGCCTGAATCTCCGCGTTCTCGCGGTTCTTCGCGGCCTCGAACTCCCGCAGGCTGTTCTGGAGCGCTTCCTCATAGTCGTTCAGGGCGCGCTGGCGCGCCATCGCGTCCTGGAGGAGATCCTCGGTCTCGACACCGGCAACGTCCAGGGCCATAAGCACCGCGCAGCGCTTGGCCTCGACCGAAAGCCCCGAGACGTGCGTGCTGTGAACCATTTCGGCGACCTTAAGGATGTCGTAGGCCACTTTGGGCTGCTTGAACGACGCGTTCCGGTAGATCTCCTCGAAGGGCACGAAATGGCCAACGGCAGCGCCGGCGCCCTCCGGCCTTGAAGCGGGGCCGGCCGGTTCCGGAGCCAGCCCGTCTTCCTTGGTCCGAGCCACTGCACCCTGCGATGTGCCGTACGCGGCCGAGCCGTTGCGATGCGATCCATTCGAGGACGCGTCGTCTTCGTGAAGCGAGAAATGGAAAAATCGTTTGAGCATAGTCCCTCAACCTCCGCGCCGTTGCCTCAGAACCGGCACCGGCGGAATGTCCTCATTGAATGCCATTGGCGAATCACTGCTTCGCGTATCACTTTGGCAGTACATTTGAAGTCGCCGTTTTCTCAGCCAAAATGCCCACAGTTACCCGCCATGAGTCCTACAGCGGCGGGGGGTGGCGACAGATCCGTCGCGGCTCGCGATGGGCGCAGTGGAGGAAGCGGCGGTGGGCGATGAGGCGTCAGGTCAGAAGTGACGCCGTGCGCGTTCAGGGGAGGGCTGGCGCTCTGGCCGGCACAGAGGGCTATTCCCGCTCGTTGAGGCGCTTGCCCGGCGGCGGTTCCTTCCTCGGCTTCGATAACAGTGTCTTACCCAGCAGGAACGCCAGCGGGATCGCGGAACCCAGTAGGGCATACTTCAGCTTGCTCTTGGGGCGTTGGGGCGGCTCCGGTGGCAGTACGCCCTTGGCCGGATCCCTCTCGACCGGTCCTCCGAGGCGCATTTTCTCCCAGTCGTAGTAGAATTGCTTCCCGCATTCCAGGCAGACGACGTAGGTTTCGCCCGACGGACCCCCCGGCTTGCTCACTGGAGTGATGGGGCGAGTGAGCCGCCGATGCGGGCATCGAAACAGCAGGTCGGCAAGGACAGCGATCATAATTGGTCCGCTCTCACTATTGTCCCAGGATCGGGGAGCCGGTAGCGGGCTCCGCATTTGCAGGGGGTTGGGTACCGTGACTCTCACAGTACCCCAAGTGATTGACATAAAAGCACAATCGTGAGGAACTGGAGTTTCAAAGGTTCGCGGAAGATAGCGAAAGGCGGGTCGGTCTCATGTTGGATCTTCTGGAGCGGGACTCAAACACGTGGCACCGGATGAGAGAAGGAGCCTTCGAGAAGAAGCTGCTTTGCTTCGAGCTGGTTCCGAATCGAATCAACACCACGTCTGCCAACTTCACCATCTACCGCGCCAAGGTCCCAGGCGGCTGGCTCCTGGCCGTGCGCCCGCACGATAACCTGACGTTCGTTCCCGATCCACAACACGAGTGGGACGGCGGATCCGCCGAGTAGCCGCGCAGGCCACCCGGTCTATGCGCCGGGAACATTCTCAGCAGCTTTGTCTTTCCCCGCAAGCTGGCGCATGAAGAGCGCCGCTACTCCCTCCAGCGTTCCACCGCCGTTGGCGCCCATCACCAGAGTGCTCGGCATGAACGGAACGCTGCTCCGGGCCAGGGCATCGATCGCATTCACCAGCGCCGTAGCGCTCTGCCCCAACGCCGCAACCTGCCGCTCGTAGGATTCCGCCTTCGCCAGCCCGACCGCCCGGACCTGGGCGCCCTGCGCCGCGCCGGTCCGCTCGATGAAGGTCGCCTCTCCTTCGGCCTCTTTCTTCCGCGCCGCCGTCCGGTTCTCCTGAATGCCGACGCCCACCTGCGATTTCGCCAGATCGGCCTGCATGTCGGCGGTCCCCTTGGCCTTCTCCGTCTCGATGCGCTGGTCCTGGGCCGCCCGCTGCATCTTGAAGGTCTCGACTTCCTGGTTGGCGATTTCGCGCTCCGTCAGCACCTGCACCAGTTGTTCGGGCAGCACCACGGCCTGAATGTAAACCCCGCGTGTCTCCACCTTGTACTTCGCCAGCTCTTCCTTGACGTATTCGAAGGCGCCCTGCTGCACCGACTCGCGGCTGCTGATGAACTTCACTGCCGGCATGCCTTGCAGCTTGTTGCGGAAATGGTTCCCCACGGCCGCTTGCAGGATCTCGTTGACCAGGTTCGCCACGCTGCCAACCATGGAGATCACGTAGGGAGCCTGGGTGTCGGGAATGTGGATCTGCACCTGCAAATCCAGTGCGAACGCGAAGCCCTCGCTGCTTTTGGCCTCGATCTGCTTGAGCTGCGCGTCCAGGTTGTGGGCCTGCGAGACCACGTCCGCCCAGTTGAGAGTGATGATAAACGTCGGAACGATGACCGCCTGGTAGCAGCGCGGGTTGATGGGGTACTTCCCGGTCCGCAGCGGCTCTTCCCAGATCCCGCGATGGCCCGGCCGCACCAGGCTGCCGAACTTGAATTCGGCGCCGGATGTGTCCTGAGTCGGCAGGCCGACGTAGGCCTTGATGACGCCAACCTGGCCCTGCTCCACCACCAGCATCGGAACTTCTTCCACCCGAACCAGAAACGGGTTGAGGTTGTAGGCTCCGTACAGAAGCGGGTCGTGTTGCAAGCCGATCCTGCCGCCCAGGTCGAGGAAGCGCTGGAAATCCTGATACCCGTTGTGCCTGTCGTTCTGGCTGCCCAGAATCGTTTCGATCAGCCGGGCATCGATCGGCTGTTCCGGGCCCGCTTCGGCTTCCAGCTTCTCGACGTCCGTATAGACGCCCAGGCGGCTGGCGATGTCGCCGGCGGGCAGAGGCTGGCCTTCCAGCGTGGTGACAATGCCGATGATGTCCACAACCCGGCCGCCGTCCGCGGGGCTGGGCGAGATGCGCGTCACATCGAGCTGCCTGTGCTCCAGGCCGAAGGCCACGAAGCTGAGCCCGCCCTCCCGGTCGGCGAGTTTGCGCATTTCGGAGGAAACGGGCACGCCGAAAACGTGGGGCTTGGTGATGACGAGAAACGCCACCGGATGGATGGGCGCGAGAGTTCCGGGCGACAGAACAGGCCGTTGAACGCCCTTCTGTCCGCCCATCTCGACGAACGCCCGCAGGTCCGTAAAATTGCCGAACTCGGGCCGGAACACCCCCGATTTGGCGCCGATCGGCAGCGGCTGTCCTACTTGGGCAATCACGACGCCAATCTGCCCGGCTGGGACCTGCACCCAGGGATGCTTCGTCACGGCGTAGAGCAGGCAGAACCGGAATCGCAGCCCCGGCATCAGCATCTCCGCCTGGTAGCCGGCTTCTCCGCGTAAAGCGATCGGGTTGTCTCCGGGGAGTTTCGCGCCGAATCGCTTTCGGAGCAAACCGACTTCAGTGGGCCCGATGCTGTAAATCGACTTGAAGAAGAGGAACAGAACGACGAATACTCCCGCCGCTTCCGCGGCCTTGACCAGCAATTGCGACAGGTTGAGCGGTTCCATATTCGGGAGCCCCTTTCGGCTCCAGCCGAGTATATCCCATCCACAGCCGAGTCAGATGCCGCTGGGTGGGAACGTGCTCGGGCAGGGGCGCTACGCCCGCAAGCGCAACGCCTCGAACATCGGAATCAGGCGGAACTCTGTCTGGACCGCGCGCACCGGCTCGCCGATCTGGTGCACATTCGCCGCTTGGGCTTGCCCGTTGTCTTCGGTCATCTGCAGGTAGGGGATGAGTTTGGGGTCGATGCGCATGATGCGGCAGCAGGTGGCGTCCACGGCGACGCGATCCGCGCCTCCGACGATCACGCCTGCCGCTTTCGGGGTCCCCTGGATGGGGCCGTTCCCCTCCATGCCCACGATGCCGTCCACGATCGCGAACGTGCGCGGGAACAAGCCGTGCAAGTCGGCGATGCACTCCTCGATCCCGGCCCAGTGCAGCACGTTCTTCGGCCAGCCGTAGACGCCTCCCGGAACGAGCCCGAAGAGGTTCTTCATGCTGAGCGTGGCGCCCACCCAGTGGTGGCACTTCATCTTGGGCATAGAGACCAGCAGGTCCGCGGCCAGCGCCGTCCGCGGAAGGTAGTAGGACTTGATGCGTGAACGGGCGCCGGACACGCGCACCCGGGCCACCTCATCGAGATTGAGGTCCGTGAAGAGGGTCTCGAACCGCGGGATGGCCTGGAAGTATCCCGCCGCCTCGGCCAGTTCGAGCGTGTTGCGGCGGTGGCCCGGGCCTTCGGCGATGCGCACCTCGGCTGCACCAAGCGAGCGAAATGCCTCCAGGGCCGCGGCCACCACTACCGGATGCGTGTTGATGGTGGTGCCGGGGTCGAACTCGACCAGGTTCGGCTTTAGCACGACCCGCTTGCCGCGGACCTCGACCTTGTGCTCGGCCAGAAGCCGCCGGATCGGATCCAGCAGATCCTGGGAATACGAAGCGGCGCGCAGGATCGAAACCAGGGGCGCGGGGCCGTGCATCCGCGCGCAGCCCGCGAGAGCCCCGGCCGCGGCGCCCGCCAAAACCTGCCGCCGGGTCGGAGCGCTCATGGGGCGGCCTCCAGGAAGGCGTTCCGGCCCTCGCCCGCGCGGCGCGCCAGGATGGCGAGCGCCGTGTCGAGGAGAGTGCGGGCGGGGATGTCCGCCGGAATTGCGGGTGCGGGACGGCCCTGCGCCATCAGACCAAGCTGAAGCCAGCTCAGCCCCTCGAGCGACCGGCAATTGCGGAAGTGCTCCTCGGCTTTGGCGACGGATTTCGCGAGCAGGGCCGGGTCGGCGCCGTGCAGCGCCAGAAGAGCGATGCCGGTGGTCTCGGGATACGAGACCGCCTGGAAGCCGAGTGCCCCTGTCGAGCCGTGGTTCCAGCCGCCATCCCCGCAGACGTGGCCCAGCAGGAAGTGACGGCCCTGGTCGATCCGCTGGCGGATCCGGGGCTCCGGGTAGCGATGCTCGATCTTGTGGAGCGCCAGCACGGTGAGCGAAGTTGGCACCACCCAAGCGGCCGTGCCCGGATACCACGACCAGCCCGGGAGGCCTTCCTCCATGGCCTGGGGCCGGTCGTTGTTCATCCATTTCCGGAGCCGGTAAATGAAGCTCGATTCTTCGCCGCTCTGTGCCAGGAGCCAATCCACGGCGCGGCGGGCGGCGTCTTCGGGACCGGTCCCGGCCAGGACCGCCAGCGCCGTCACCCAAGTGCTCTCCTCAACGGACGGCCGCGGCGCGAAGCCGCCGTCTCCGCGCTGATTGCCCGCCAGAAACCGGCGTGCCCGGCCGGCAGCCGGCCCGGCATCGGGTTGCCCATCGAGGGCCAACAGCGCGTAGGCGGTGGGCTCGGTCCAGGACGAGCCGTCCCGGTATCCCCAGCCGCCATCCGGGTTCTGCACAGCCAGCAGGGTTTTCTCGTTCTCCATCAACCCCAACAAGCTTACACCACCGGCTGTGGCCGGGGCTCTGCGCTCCGCTCTTGGCCCCTATGGCGCGAAATACCCGTTGATGTCCAGAATCACGTGCGTCGGGTCCGTCACGTAGACGCTGATCGCCCCGCTCGTCCCCGCCGGCACGATCGCCGCGTTCGCCACCACGCTGCCGTCCCACGAGTTCAACGTCGAAACGTTCGGCTGCGACGACCCTGTTGCCCACGCCGAGAGATACGAGAGCCGCGCATCGGGCACCACCGTCAGGTTCAGCGAGTACGCCGCCGCCGTCGACGGAATGTTGCAGGCGCTGGCCGGGATCGCAAATGAGCGCGCGGTGGCCGCAGCCATCTCCGGCCCTCCGAACGGACCCGCGGGGTTGCGCGTGTCCGCCACGCGGCACGGCGTCACCGGATAGAAGTTCAGCGCCCCCGGACTCCCCGGCGCCGCGAAGTAGCCGTTGCCGTCCAGAATCACGTCCGTCGCGTTCGAAACGTACACGGAGATCGACTCATTCGTCCCTGCCGGGACGATCGCGGCGTTCGCCACCACCTTGCCCGTCCAGGAGTTCAGCGTCGACGCCACCGGCGGCGCCTGCCCCGTCGGCCAGGTGGTCAGGTAGCCCAAGTACCCGGCGGGTACCACTGTGACATTCAGCGAGTACGCCCGCGCCGTGGCCGGAAGGCCGCAGGAACTCAGGGGAATGGGAAAGTCCCGGGTCTGGCCACCGTACATAGACGGCCCGCCAAACTGGCCCGTGGGGCCCCGCGTGTCGGCGATGCGGCAGGGCGTGGCGGGATAGAACGCATACGAGATCACGGCGCTGGGGGAATCGAAGTAGCCGTTGATGTCCAGGATCACGTCGGTCTGATCAGTGACATACACGCTAACCGCCCCACCCAAACCGGCCGGCACGATGGCCGCATTGGCCACCACGATCCCGCCCCAGGAGTTCAGAGTCGAGACCAGGGGTTGGACCTGGCCCCGCGGCCACAGCGTCAAGTAGACCAGCGGCCCGGCGGGCACCACGGTCACGTTCAACGAATACGCCTGGGCCGTCGCCGGAATGCCGCATCCGCTTTGCGGTACGCCGAAGGAACGCCAGGAACCGGCTGTCATGGCCGGTCCGCCGAACGGCCCAACCGCGCCCCGCGTGTCCGCCACGCGGCAAGGGACTACGGGTATGAACTGCAGGCCCGCCGGCGCAGTGCCGGTCGTGAAGGACCAGGTCCCGGAATTGCCGAAACCGAAGCTGTTCAGGGCCACAATCCGCCAGTAGTAGGTGGTGTTCGGGCTGAGCGTGCCCGGGGCGTAGCTGGTGCCCGTCGTGTTGGCCACCCAGAGCGGCGTAGACGCGGTTCCAAAGTAGACGTCGTAGGACATGGCCCCACCCGAGGGGTTCCACAGCAAAGCTGAGGCGACCGGAACGCCGGTAGCTCCGTTCGGGGGAGAGACCAGAACCGGTGCTTCGGGAGCGGGTATTTCCGTCGTGAACGACCATGTGGCCGAACTCGCCGAGTCGGTTCCGTTTCTGGCGACGACCTGCCAGCGGTAGGTAGTGCCCGCCGTCAGCCCCGCGACGCTGCAACTCGTTCCCATCGCGGTACAGGCCAAGACCAGCGGGGTCGTAGTGCCCAGGTAAACGTCGTAGGAAGCGGCTCCGGGCGAAGCGTTCCAACTCAGGGTTGGCGCCAAGGAGACGCCCGTAGCGCCGTCGGCAGGCGCAGTGAGAACCGGCGCGGCAAGGGCGGGATAGGCTGACAGCTTGGTCACGAAGGCGTCGTATTCTCCGCCGCCGTTTGTCGTCTGAAACGCCGACTGAGTGGGAAAGTCGGTCGATTGGGTGTGCCCCGTAACGTAGGCCGCGCCCGGTCCGTCCAGCGCGATCCCTAGACCCGCGTCATCGCCGTTCCCACCCAGATACGTGCAATAGATCACCGCGTTGCCCGCCGGCGTCAGTTCCGCCACGAAAGCGTCCCAAGCGCCTCCCTGGAATGTCGCCTGGTACGCAGACTGGGTGGGGAAGTTGCTCGAAGCGGTTTGTCCCGCAATGTAGGCCGAGCCCATCCCGTCTACCGCGATCCCGTTGGCCTCATCATGGTCACTTCCACCCAGGTACGTGGAGTACAGGCAGCGCGTTACCCGACGGCGTCAGTTTCGTCACGAAGGCGTCCCAGGTTCCTCCCTGGAGTGTCGCCTGGTACGGCGACTGGGTGGGGAAGTTGGTGGAGGTGGTCTCCCCCGCCACGTAGGCCGAGCCCGCACCGTCCACCGCGATCGCCGAAGGCCTGATCGCTCCCATTCCCGCCCAGGTAAGTGGAGTAGGACCAGCGCGTTGCCCGCCGGCGTCAGTTTCGTCACGAAAGCGTCGCAATCGCCTCCCTGGAATGTCGCCTGGTACGCCGACTGGGTGGGGAAATTGGTCGAATAGGTAAACCCAGTGACGTAGGCCGAGCCCGCCGCGTCCACCGCGATCCCGTTGCCCTCATCATCCTTGCTTCCACCCAGGTACGTGGAGTAGACCAGCGCGTTGCCCGCCGGCGTCAGTTTCGTCACGAAAGCGTCGGCATATCCGCCTTGGTATGTCGCCTGGTACGGCGACTGGGTGGGGAAGTTGGTCGAATCGGTGCGCCCCGTGACGTAGGCCGAGCCCGCCCGTCCACCGCGATCCCCTGGGCACATGTCGTCGTCGCTTCCACCCA
This sequence comes from Bryobacterales bacterium, assembly GCA_963710565.1. GTDB lineage: Bacteria > Acidobacteriota > Terriglobia > Bryobacterales > Bryobacteraceae > DASWZN01. The sequence continues at coordinate 794,567 of CAVQAN010000009.1, forward strand.
GGTAGGTGGAGTAGACCAGCGCGTTGCCCGCCGGCGTCAGTTTCGTCACGAAAGCGTCGTAAGCCTCCTCCCTGGTTTGTCGCCTGGTACGGCGACTGGGTGGGGAAGTTGGTCGAAGAGGTGTACCCCGTGACGTAGGCCGAGCCCGCCCCGTCCACCGCGATCCCGTCGCCCTGGTCACTGCCGCTTCCACCCAGGTAGGTGGAGTAGACCAGCGCGTTGCCCGCCGGCGTCAGTTTCGTCACGAAAGCCGTGCTGCCGCTCCCCGTATGTCGCCTGGTACGGCGACTGGGTGGGGAAGTTGGTCGAGCCGGTGCTCCCCGTGACGTAGGCCGAGCCCGCCCCGTCCACCGCGATCCCGTAGCCCAGCTCATAGTCGCTGCCACCCAGGTAGGTGGAGTAGACCAGCACCACCGGGTCGATGCGCAACTCCCGCTTCCGGTCGTACTTCGCCAGTTCGAAGCTCACCCGGTTGCGCGCCACGATCGCGTACCGCGCCCCCACCTCCACCCGCTTCCCGCCGATCTCCTGATACACCCGCGGCTTCTGCTGCCGCACCTCGCCCAGCGCCGTCCGCAGCACCAGGTCGCCGCCCGCCTCCACTCCCAGCGACTCCACTCCCTCGTAGGCCACCTGGATCTGCTTCGCATCCGCTCCCGGCGCCACCACGAAGTCGTACTCCAACTGCCGCTGGTTGCCGTACCACACCAGGTCGATGCCTGGGTACACGCCCTCGTACTGGATGCGCGCGTAATGCGGCACGTCCGTGCGCCACTTCTTCGGGTCGTTGCCGATGAAATAGTTGCTGATGCCAGGTAGCTTCTCCAACCCGATCACCTGCCGCGGCTGCCCCGCTCCCGCCAGCTTCATCCGCACCACTGCCTGCTCGACTTGGCTGCTTGCCGCCGCTCGTGCGGCAACGCCTTGGGATCCCGCCGCTCCCCCGGCTGAGCAGCATGCACCGCTTCGGTATCGGTGAAGAAGGCCGTCATCCCGCCGCCGCGTGCCAGAAAACGCACCCGTGCATCGGTTTGCCCCAGGTTGGGCTCGAACGCTAGCGGCAGCTTCCCGTAACCCTCGGCCACCTGAGGCCTGCCGGCAGCGTCCCCGGCCAGGAACCGCGGTCCCGCGGGCAGCCTGGGCAGCGATAACAGCTTGCCCGTGGCCACCGTAAACTGAGCGCTCGCGGCGCCCGACAGCGCCAGCAGAGTGCCGGCGGTCCTAGCAACCGATGACAGCCTGGCCACAGCTAAGCTCCTCCCTCACGAATCTGCATTGAGGCTCTCCGATTGAAGACAACTCATGGCGCGAAGTACCCGTTGATGTCCAGAATCACGTGCGTCGGGTCGGTCACGTAGACGCTGATCGCCCCGCTCGTCCCCGCCGGCACGATCGCCGCGTTCGCCACCACGCTGCCGTCCCACGAGTTCAACGTCGAAACGTTCGGCTGCGCCGACCCTGTTGCCCACGCCGAGAGATACGAGAGCCGCGCGTCGGGCACCACCGTCAGGTTCAGCGAGTACGCCGCCGCCGTCGACGGAATGTTGCAGGCGCTGGCCGGGATCGCAAAGGAGCGCGTGGTGGCCGCAGCCATCTCCGGCCCTCCGAACGGACCCGCGGGGTTGCGCGTGTCCGCCACCCGGCACGGTGTCACGGGATAGAACGTCAGCGCCCCCGTACTCCCCGGCGCCGCGAAGTAGCCGTTGCCGTCCAGAATCACGTCCGTCGGGTTCGAAACGTACACGGAGATCGACTCATTCGTCCCTGCCGGGACGATGGCGGCGTTCGCCACCACCTTGCCCGTCCAGGAGTTCAGCGTCGACGCCACCGGCGGCGCCTGTCCCGTCGGCCACGTCGTCAGGTAGCCCAGATACCCCGCGGGCACCACCGTGACGTTCAGCGAGTAGGCGCTGGCCGTTGGCGGAAGACCGCAGGAACTGAGGGGAATCGGGAAGTCCCGGCTTTGGCCGGCCGACATGGCAGGTCCGCCAAAAGTGCCAACGGGCATCCGCGTGTCGGCGATGCGGCACGGCGTGGCGGGATAGAACGCATACGAGCTGGGGCCGGTGGAGGTGTCAAAGTAGCCGTTGATGTCGAGGATCACGTCGGTCGTATCGGGAACATAGACGCTCACCGCCCCGCCGGTCCCGGCCGGCACGATGGCCGCGTTGGCCACCACGATCCCGCCCCAGGAGTTCAGCGTGGAGACGTTGGCCTGCGCCTGCCCGGTGGGCCACAGCGTCAGGTAGTAGAGTGGCCCCTCGGGCACCACGGTCACGTTCAACGAATAGGCCTGCGCCGTTCCGGGAATGCCGCAGGGGCTCTGCGGAATCGCAAAGGAGCGAGTAGAGCCGGGCGTCATGGTGGGACCGCCGAACGGCCCAGGGGCGTTCCGTGTGTCCACCACGCGGCAAGGCGTCACGGGGACGAAGCGCAGAGCCGTCGCGCCTCCCCCTGGCTGGTTCGAGGCTTGGTTGACTGCAATCGTCAGGCCGCCGGCGGAGATCTGCGCCGAGCGCCAAGGGCCAGGGTTGGCGGCCACGTTGAGCGTGACGGTGGCCGAATCGGCGCCGCTGGCCGGACCCGCCAGAGTGACCCAATCCGGCAGGTTCGAGATGGCCCATGGGCAGCCGATGCCGGTGGCGATGGTGAGCGGATAGCTCCCCCCAGCCACTGCAGCCTGGATCGAGGTGGAAGAAACGGAGTACCTGCAGTTGGCGCCCGAAGGGGCTACGTCGTACACGCTGACGTAGGCCTGGGACTGTCTGGTTTCCTCCAGGGTCGCGGGATCGACGGTGTCGACGTCGTAGGAGACATAGACGCGCCCGTTGTGGAGGATAAGCCAGGGCCGCCCCGCCAGTGTGTTGTTCGCGAGGCTGTAGTTGGTCACCGCCACGTCGTCGATGAGATTCCAGTTAAGATCGAATGCGGCCAGGTGTACATTGAATGCCGGGGGGAGGTACTGGGGAGCGGGGCGCGTTTGGCTGTCGTCCAGGTAGGCGACGAAGAACCGGTCGCCGTCGAATGCCAGGCCCTCGGAAAACTCGCCGTACGGCCGCAACGTTTGCTTGCCAAGAAGGCGCCAACTCGTGTCGTAGTGCATCACGTCCACCTCGCCCAGGAACGCGCTGCCGGTAACCAAATGGTAGACCCCGTTGACGAAGATCATGGACGATCCGCAGATCTGCGGTGGGTTGTCCAGTATCATCCTGCCCTCCGTCACCAACGCGGGGGAGAAGAAGTAGTGGTAGGTCGCGGCTCCGGTGAAGAAATCAGGGGGCGTTCCCGAGGCGTTGTTGTTGTATTGCGAGCTGACGTCCAGTTGTCCGTTGACGAAGGCGACCATCGGATCGTTCTCGGCCTCTTGCGGATCCACGATGGAAAGGTAGATTTCGGATTCGATCTGCCAGCTCACGGCGTCGAATTTCATGAGCTTCCAGCCATGGAAACCGGGGATTTCGGGCACGTAGTCGGGAGCCCAAGCGAAGTAGTAATCGTTCCCGACCATCACCGATCCCGAGTCGTTTGCCTCGAACCCGGCGGCGTGGTCCCGGACGAAGTAATCCGCTTGGCCGGTCGGATTCATGTCCAGGTCGTATTCCTTATAGGCATACCCGGCTCTTTGATCGGCCGCGGAGGAGGGCGGCTTGGTGCCGAATGTCACCACCAGGCGATCCGTCGCGGGGACGTAGTTAACCCGCGCGAAACCGCCCGTTCCAAAGGTCCCATCCGGCGCCACCTGAACGGTGCGTACGAACTGAAACACTCCCGTTCCCGTGCCGGCAGTTTCGGCGTTCGCCGGGGCGCCGCCGACGGCGGCCGTTCCCGGTATGCAGACCAGCATCGCTACCGCTAGAACGCGTTTCACAGCCTGTTCCTCCTTTTCAGTTCCGGAAGTCCCACGCGGGCCACACAGTAAGCTCTACTACCCTCTGCCGTGGCTGAAGTTAGGCAAAATGCGACACCACGCCGTATGTCGTCTATTGCCGTCCTCTGCCGGGAGGGGTATCCTTGTTGCGATAATCGCGGGACTCACATATGAAGCCTCTCCGGGCGAAACAGCCGGTGCAGCCGGACCCAGCCGGTGAACGGCTTGAATCCTGGAAGGAGATCGCCCGGCACCTGAATCGCGACGTCCGAACCGTGCAGCGCTGGGAGCAGAGCAAGGATCTCCCGGTGCGGCGACTGCCCGGCGGCGATATGGCGCGGGTCTACGCCCTGCGCTCGGAGTTGGACGCCTGGTGGAATAGCCGGGGAATCCACCTGACCCCGGGGGCGGAGGGCGCGGCGGTGGAGCCGGCAAGCGCGCCGCGCAGCCCGGCGCGGATTTGGGCGGGAGTGGCTGTGGGGCTGGCTGTGCTGGCGGCGCTGACGGTCTGGGGGCTGCACCGGAAGCCTGGCGTATCGGCGCCCCTCCGGGTCGTCCCGCTCACCAGCTTGGGCGGAGAGGTCGGTTACCCGTCGTTCTCGCCGGACGGCAAGCAGGTGGTCTTCGTCTGGAACGGAGAGAAACAGGACAACCACGACTTGTACGTCCGGCAAATCGGGGTGGGCGAACCATTGCGCCTCACCAGGGACCCGGCCATGGACTCCTGGCCCTCCTGGTCCCCCGATGGACGGCAGATCGCCTTCGTTCGCTGGCGAATCGGGCAGCCGAAGTTGGAGCTCCGGGTCATCCCGGCGCTGGGCGGAACGGACCGGCTCCTGGCGGAACGTCCGGTCCCTGAGGTTTGGCCGGTTCCGGCGGCGAGCTGGACTCCGGATAGCCGGTGGCTGATCTGCGGTCTCCCCGGCGCCACGACTCACACCTCGCTGGTCCTGCTATCGGTCGAGACCGGTGAACAGCGGCGCCTGACCTCGCCACCCGAGGGATGGGACGGGGACGATTCCCCCGTGCTCAGCCCGGATGGACGCCAGGTGGCGTTCATACGGCGGAACGGTGTCGAATCTGGCAATGTCTTTCTGCTTAACCTCAGGCGCGATTACAGCGCGCAAGGCGAGCCTCAACAGTTGACCCACGAGGCATGCTGCGCCGTGAATCCGCTTTGGACCGCCGACGGCAGCGAGATCCTGTACCTCACCAGCGACCAGGACATTTCGACGCTACACCGAATTCCGGCGCACCCGGGCGGGCAGCCCCGGATCGTGGATACCATCGGCGCCATGGGCAACCAGCTCGCGATCTCCCGGCAGGGCGACAGACTGGTCTACGTCGGCGGCCAGACGGATTCCGACCTCTGGCGCGTCGAGCTTCCAAGGCACGGCGTTCCCGGCGCGACCCTCGCGGCGCGGCGGGTGCTCTCCTCCAGCCGCATGGAGGCCTTTCCGGACATTTCGCCGGACGGGAAGCGGGTGGCCTTCGGCTCGAACCGGTCGGGGACGTTCGAAGTCTGGCTGGCAGAGGCGGATGGCTCCGGCGCGGTGCAGGTGACTGCGCTGGGTGGCCCTCCCGCCCTGCTGCCGAGGTTGTCGCCGGACGGCAAACAGATCGCCTATAACGCCAACCTGGATGGAAGCCGGGATGTCTACGTCGTCGGCGCCGAGGGTGGAGTTCCTCGCCGCCTGACGCGGGCCTCCGGGGGTAACATAGCGCCCACCTGGAGCCGGGACGGGAAGTGGGTTTACTTCGCCAGTGGCCGCAGCGGGAGCTTCCAATGCTGGAAGGCCCCGAGCGATGGGGGCGCCGCCACCCAGATCACCAGGAACGGCTGTTTCGGTGGGTTCGAGTCCGTGGACGGTCGAAGCCTGTACTATGCGAAGGATTGGGGCCCAGCGCCGATCTGGCAGGTTCCCGCGGGCGGCGGGGAAGAGCGGCCCGTCGGTCCCGCGGTCGAGACTTTCCGGGTTCCATGGAACTTCGCAGTGACCGCGGGCGGGATCTACACCCCGGCGACCACGAATCCGCTGGCCGGCTTCGAGGTGAGGTTCTATTCGTTCGCCACCGGAGCCACCGAGATTCTGGGAAGAGTCGAGAAACCGTTTGGGCGCTCCATGTCGGTCTCTCCGGACGGCCGCTGGCTGCTCTTCCAGGACTACCCGGCGCGCCGCGGTGACCTGATGCTGGTGGAGAACTTCCGGTAGCTTGCGGCCGGGTTACTCGACATAGACGCATTGGACGCGAGGGCCGATGCGTAACGGCCCGGTCTTGAGCCAGTCGGCGAGTCTCCAGCGAAGCGCCCGCGGCTGCTTGCCCTACGGCGCGAAACACCCGCTGACGTCGAGGATCGCGTGGGCGTCGTTGGTCACGAAGATGGACGGCCCGGGCGTGCTACGGCGCGAAATAGCCGTTGATATCGAGAATTACCTGCGTCGGGTCTGTCACGTAGACGCTGATCGCCCCGCTCGTCCCCGCCGGCACGATCGCCGCGTTCGCCACCACGCTCCCGTCCCACGAGTTCAACGTGGAGACGTTCGGCTGCGCCGACCCCGCCGCCCACGCCGAGAGGAACGAGAGCCGCGCGTCGGGCACCGCCGTCACGTTCACCGAATACGCCGCCGCCGTCGACGGAATGTTGCAGGCGCTGGCCGGAATGGCGAAAGAGCGCGTCGTGGCCGCCGCCATCTCCGGCCCTCCGAACGGGCCCGCGGGGTTGCGTGTGTCCGCCACGCGGCACGGCGTCACCGCGTAGAACGTCAGCGAGCCCGTACTGCCCGGCGGCGCGAAATAGCCGTTGCCGTCCAGAATCACGTCTGTCGGATTCGAGACGTACACCGAGATCGACTCGTTGGTCCCCGCCGGGACGATCGCGGCGTTCGCCACCACCTTGCCCGTCCAGGAGTTCAGCGTCGACGCCACCGGCGGCGCCGATCCCGTCGGCCAAGTGGTCAAAAAGCCCAGATAGCCTGCCGGAACCACCGTGAAATTGAGCGAGTACGCGCTCGCCGTTGGCGGAAGACCGCAGGAACTGAGGGGGATCGGGAAGTCGCGGCTTTGGGCGGCCGACATCGTAGGTCCGCCGAACGTGCTCGCGGGCATCCGCGTGTCGGCGATGCGGCACGGTGTGGCGGGATAGAACGCATACGAACTGGGGCCGGTGGAGGTGTCGAAGTAGCCGTTGATATCCAGGATCAGGTCGGTGGTATCGGGGACATAGACGCTCACGGCCCCGCCGCTACCGGCCGGAACGATGGCCGCGTTGGCCACCACGATCCCGCCCCAGGAGTTGAGCGTGGAGACGTTGGCCTGCGCCTGCCCGGTGGGCCACAGCGTCAGGTAATAGAGCGGACCCTCGGGCACCACCGTCACGTTCAACGAATAGGCCTGAGCCGTGTTCGGGAATGCCGCAGCCTCCTTGCGGAATCGCAAAGGATCGGGTGGAGTCCGCCGCAAGCGAGGGACTGCCGAACGGCCCGCCGGGGCCGCGCGTGTCCACCACGCGGCAGGGAGTTACCGGGATGAACCGGAGGCCTACCGCCGGCACGCCCGTCGTGAAGGACCACATCCCGGAACTGGCCGTCCCGCCGGCGTTCCGCGCCGCGACCTGCCAGTAGTAATTATTGTTCGCGTTCAGCGTGCCCGGAGCGTAACTGGTGGCGGTCGTGTTCGTCACCCAAGGCGGCGCGGACGAAGCGCCGAAGTAAACGTCATACGACGTGGCCCCGGTTGAAGCGTTCCAGGCCAGGGTCGGCGCTGTCACCACGCCGATGGCTCCGTTCGACGGACCAGTCAGACCCGGCGCCGCGGGCGGGGCGACGATGTTGGTCGTAGCGCTGGCGCTGGTCGGCGCCGAGCCTCCCCCCGACAGACTTATCTGACTGGTCACCTGGGAAGGCGCGTCTGCCGCGACGTTCACCGTTACGGTGATGGGCGGAAAGCTGGCCCCTGGCTGGAGCACATCGCTGCGGGTGCAGGTGTTACCCGAGCAGTTCCAGCCCGTGCCCGACATGGAGACCAGCGTCAGGCCGGTGGGGTCGGTCACCGTCACCGTGCCGTTGGTCGGTGCGGCGCCCGCGGCGTTGCTCACCACCACGGAGTAGGTCGCCCCCGTTTGTCCCGGTGTGAAGGCTTCGGGCTGCGTGACGCTGACACTCAAGAGTGAGCTCGTCCCCTGGGGCACCAGCAGCCGGATCACACTGCTCGAGGGGTCCGCGATGTAGATCCTGCCGGCGGCGTCCACCGCGAGGCCATAAGGAGAATCAAGCTGGGCGCTGGTGGCCGGGCCGCCATCGCCTGAGTAGCCTCTCGTTCCGCTCCCCGCGACCGTCGTGATTGTGCCATCGGTCGCCACCTTGCGGATTCTGCTATAGCAGGGATCCGCGATGTAGAGATTGCCGGCCGCATCCACCCCCACACCATCGGGGCAGATCTGCGCGGCGGTGGCCGGACCTCCGTCGCCTGGAGACGCCGAGCCTCCGCCCGCCACGGTAGTGATGACGCCTGTCGCCGCCGCCACCATGCGAATCCGATAGTTGTAGAGGTCCGCGATGTAGAGATTGCCGGCGGCATCGAGCGCCACGCCGGTCGGGGAGAATAGCTGGGCGCTGGTAGCCAGACCGCCGTCGCCCAGCCCCGACGTGCCACCCCCGGCCACCGTCGTGATGATGCCGGTCGCCGCCGCCACCATGCGGATCCGGTTGCCGAACTGCTCCGCAATGTAAAGGTTGCCGGCTGCATCCACCGCCAAGGCCGAAGGGAAATCGAGCTGGGCCGCGGTGGCCGGGCCGCCATCCCCCAATCCAGACGTGCCACCTCCGGCCACGGTTGTGATGGTCCCATTGACGGATACCTTGCGGACCAACTGCCCGTCATCGAAGTAGACGTTGCCCGCGGCATCCAGCGCCACGCTGTAAGGGTCACCGGCTCCCGCCACGGTCGTGATGGTGCCATCAGGCGCCGCTTTGCGGATGCGGACGTTCTTACTGTCGGCTATATAGAGGTTCCCGCGGGCGTCCACCGCCACACCGTAAGGGTTGCTGAGGCCGGCGCTGGTGGCCGGGCCGCCGTCGCCGAATCCCGCGCTGCCGTTCCCCGCCAAGGTCGTAACGGTGCCATTGGCCGCCACCCTGCGGATCACGTTGGCATTCGTGTCCACTGCGTATAGATTCCCGGCGCCGTCCACCGCCACGCCCAAGGCTGAGGTCCACACGGTCGTGATGATGCCATTGGGTGCCACCTTGCGGATATAGCCGTCTGAGATGTAGAGGTTTCCGGCGCCGTCCAGGGCCAGGTCCAAAGGTTGACCGATTCCGGCCGGCCCCGCTATCGTCGTGATGATGCCCGTCGTCGCCGCCACCTTGCGGACCCGGTTGTTGACGGAATCCGCGATGTAGAGATTGCCGGCGGTGTCCACCACCACGCCTGAAGGAACGGCGAGTTCCGCACTCGTGGCCGGTCCCCCGTCCCCTGAGTAGCCAAAGGTTCCGGTCCCCGCTACCGTTGTAACGGCGCCATTGGCCGCCACCTTGCGGATCGCGTTGTCGGGGAGATCCGCGATATAGACGTTGCCCTCGACGTCCACCGCGACGCCCCAAGGCTCGTAGGTTCCCTGTCCCGCCAGCGTCGTGATGGTGCCATCCGGCGCCACCTTGCGAATCGCCGAGTTCCAGTAGTCCGCGATGTAGACGTTGCCGGCGGCGTCCACGGCCACCCCGCGAGGGTTATCCAGTCGAGCGTCAATGGCCGGGCCGCCGTCGCCCGAGTAGCCCCCGACTGCTGAGCCCGCCACGCGGGCGAGAGCTCCCGAGCCGTCCACTTTGAATACCCAGTTTCCGGAGCTGAAGTATACGTTGCCTTGCCCGTCCACGGCGACGGCCTGCGGAGCGGAAAGCGGCGCGCTCGCGGCCGGGACCCCCGAGGGCGGAACCCCGCCGCCCGCCACTGTCGTGATCAGATACTGCACGGCGACCGGCGGCGCGCCCGTCGTGAACGACCAGGTCGCGGAAACGGCAGAACCGGCGGCATTATGCGCCGCGATCTGCCAGTAGTACGTAGTGCCCGCGTTCAGCGTGCCGGGAGCGTACCTGGTCGCCGCCGTGCTCGTCACCAGGGGCGGCGGGGATGAGGCGCCAAAGTAGACGTCGTAGGACGCAGCCCCGGTTGAGGCGTTCCAGACCAGAGTCGGCGCTAACACAACGCCCCCAGCTCCGTTCCCTGGCGAAGCTAGCGCAGGCGTCGCGGGCGGCGCGGCGATGTTAGTCGTAGCGCTGGCGCCGGTCGGTACCGAGCCTCCCCCCGACAACGTGATCTGACTGATCACCTGGGAGGGAGCATCCGCGGCGACGTTCACGGTCACGGTAATGGGTGGAAAGCTGGAGCCGGGCTGGAGCACGTCGCTGCGCGTGCAGGTGTTGCCCGAGCAGTTCCAGCCCGTGCCCGACATGGAAACCAGCGTCAAACCGGTGGGTACGATCTCGCTCACCGTCACCGTGCCGCCGGTCGGTCCGGCGCCCGCGGCGTTGCTTACCGCCACTGAGTAGGTGGCTCCGGTCTGCCCCGGTGTGAAGGCAGCGGGCTGGGTTACACTGACACTCAGCAGCGAACTTGTCCCCTGCGGCACGAGCAACCGGATCACATTGTTGTCGGTATCCGCGATGTAGATCCTGCCGGCGGCATCCACCGCGACGCCATAAGGGTAATTGAGTTGGGCAACGGTGGCCGAGCCGCCGTCGCCTGAGTACCCCGCGGTTCCGGTCCCCGCTACCGTCGTGATCGTCCCATCGATCGCAACCTTGCGGATCCGATGGTTGCAAGTGTCCGCGACGTAGAGGCTGCCTGCGCCGTCCGCCGCTACGCCCGAAGGGGAGTTGAGTTGCGCGCTGATTGCCGGACCGCCATCTCCCGCGTAGCCCCCGGTTCCGTTCCCCGCGACGGTCGTTATCGTGCCATTGGGCGCCACTTCGCGAACCCGGTTGTTGCCACAGTCCGCGATGAACAGGTTGCCGGCAAGATCCACGGCCACGCCTGCAGGCGCGTTGAGCTGCGCGCCGGTGGCCGGGCCGCCGTCGCCCGAGAATCCCGCGGTTCCGTTCCCCGCCACGGTCGTGATCGTCCCATCGACCGCAACCTTGCGGACCCGGTAGTTGTAGGTATCCGCGATGTAGAGATTGCCGGCGGCATCCACGGCCACGCCCTGCGGCATATTGAGTTCGGCGCTGGTGGCCGGGCCGCCGTCGCCCGAGAAGTCATAGTCGCCGGTCCCCGCCACGGTCGTGATGGTGCCATTGGCCACTTTTCGAATCACGTTGTCGAGCTCGTCAGCGATGTAGAGGTTGCCGGCCGCGTCCGTCGCCACGCCGGCTGGGAGGTCGATCCCGGCGCTGGTGGCCGGGCCGCCGTCGCCAGAGTACCCCCAGTTCACGCCACCCGCTGCCGTCGTAATGGTGCCATCGGTCGCCACCCTGCGGACCACGTTGTCGACGGTGTCCGCGATATAGATGTCGCCAGCGGCATCCACCGCCGCGCCTTCAGGCCCGTAGAGCTGCGCGCCGGTGGCTGGACCTCCGTCGCCCGAGTATTCCCTTCCGCTCCCCGCCGCCGTCGTAATGGTGCTATGGACATCCACCTTTCGAATCACGTAGTCGGCGCCATCCGAGATGTAGAGGTTGCCGGCGGTATCTACTGCAATGCCATCCGGGTGGAGTTCGGCGCTGGTGGCCGGGCCGCCGTCACCCGAGTAGCCCCGCTTGCCGTTCCCCGCCACCGTAGTGATGATGCCATTCGCCGCGACCTTGCGAACCCTGTCTGCGCCCCTTTCCGCTATGTAGAGGTTGCCGGCGGCGTCCAGCGCCACGCTGTCAGGGCTGGCGAGTTCGGCGCTTGTAGCCGGGCCGCCGTCGCCTGAGTGGCAGCACTTCCCATCGCCCGCCACCGTCGTGATGATGCCATGGACATCCACCTTGCGGACCGCCTCGTTGTTGCTGTCCGCAATGTAGAGATTTCCGGCGGCATCCACTGCCACGCCCAAAGGGTTCTTGAGCTGGGCGCTGGTGGCCAAGCCCCCGTCGCCCGAATAGCCATAGCCGCCGTTCCCCGCCACAGTCGCGATCGAGCCATTGGCCGCCACCTTGCGGATCACGTTGTTGCCGTAGTCCACGATGTAGAGGTCGCCCGCGCGATCCGCCGCGACGCCCCAGGGTCGGGACAGTTGGGCGCTGGTGGCCGAGCTGCCGTCGCCAGAATAGCCCTGGGTTCCGTTCCCCGCCACGGTCGTGATGGTGCCGTTGGGGGCCACCATGCGGATCACGCTGTTCTCGGTATCGGCAATGTAGAGGTTGCCGGCGCCATCGACCGCCACGCCTATAGGGTCCCCGAGTTGGGCGCTGGTGGCCGGGCCGCCGTCGCCTGAATAGCCGCCGCCGGTTGAACCTGCCACGCGCGTGAGAACTCCCCCACTGTCAACCCTGAACACAGAGTTGGCCGCAGCGAAATAGAAGTTCCCCTGCCCGTCCGCCGCGACGCCCCACGGCTGAAACGACGCGCTCACGGCTGGCACCCCCGAGGGCGGCAGCCCACCGCCCGCCACCGTCGTGATCAGATACTGCACGGCTGCGACTGGCGCACCCGTGGTGAACGACCACGTTGCGGAACTGGCCGTCCCCGCTACGTTACGGGCCACAACCTGCCAGTAGTAGGTGGTACCGGAATTCAAGATGCCCGGAGTGTAAGTGGTCGCCGTCGTGTTAGAGGCCATGGTTGGCGGAGATGAGGCGCCAAAGTACAGGTCATAGGACGTCGCCAGGCTCGCAGTGTTCCACACCAGAGCCGGCGCGAGCGCCACGCCGGTGGCTCCGTCCGCTGGGGAGCTCAAGACTGGCGCTACCGGAGCCGGTACGAGCGTCGTAAACGACCAGGTATCGGAACTCGCCGTGCCCGCGCTGTCTCTGGCCACAACCTGCCAGTAGTAGGTCGTGCCCGCGGACAGCGTCCCAGGACTATAACTCGTCCCCGTGGTGTTGGTGACGAAAGACGGAGGAGTTGCGGTACCCACATGAACGTCGTAGGAAGTGGCCCCGGCAGCAGCGCTCCAACTCAATGAAGGCGTACGGGGGACGCCGGTAGCGCGGTTGGCGGGCGCCGTGAGGATTGGCGCGGAATTGCCAGTCTCGGTCCAGGTCCCGGGCGCCCCCGACACGGAGGCCTCCTGACATGGAACACTGCCGCCGCACCAGATCTGGGACGTGTCGGCGCCGGTGGAGACGAATCCGTATTCGCTAAACAATAGCGGGTATGGACAAACCACACCGTACACGCCAGAGCAAGCGCCGGCGGGGTATTGCGCGCCGAAATCCCAACCAATGATGCCGCCAGACGCGTCTGTGGTGACACCGAGACTGCCGACATCCCCGCCGCCTGAGGAGTAATCTGTCACTTGGTCGGACACCGCCCAACTGACGGGGACAACGGGCTGCTGCAGAAGGTTGGCCGGCAGAGGTTTAGCGAACGTGAACGAGGCAGTGATGAAGTCCGCATTCGTGAGAGGGTAGGAATTGATGCCGGAGTTTTCGCTATTGACGTCGTTGAAGTGGCTGCCGGTGTACGTGTAAATCACGGCGCCTGCCTCTGCGACCAGCGTCGTAAACGACCAGGTATCGGAACTCGCCGTGCCCGCGCTGTTTCTGGCCGCAACCTGCCAGTAGTAGGTCGTGCCCGCGGACAGCGTCCCAGGACTATAACTCGTCCCCGTCGTGTTGGTGACGAAAGACGGAGGAGTCGCGGTGCCCACATAAACGTCGTAGGAAGTAGCCCCGGTAGCAGCGCTCCAACTCAACGAAAGCGCAAGGGGGACGCCAGTAGCGCCGTTGGCGGGCGCCGTGAGGAACGGCGCGGAATTGCCGGTCTCAGTCCAGGTCCCGGGCGCCCCCGACACGGAGGCCTCCTGACATGGAACACTGCCGCCGCACCAGATCTGGGACGAGTCGGTGCCGGTGGAGACGAATCCGTATTCGCTAAACAATAGCGGGTATGGACAAACCACACCGTACGCGCCAGAGCATGCGCCGGCGGGGTATTGCGCGCCGAAATCCCAACCAATGATGCCGCCAGACGCGTCGGTGGTGACATCGAGACTGCCGATGTCCCCGCCGCCTGAGGAGTAAGTTGTCACTTGGTCGGACACCGCCCAACTGACGGGGACAACGGGCTGCTGCAGAAGGTTGGCCGGCAGAGGTTTAGCAAACGTGAACGAGGCAGTGATGAAGTCCGCATTCGTGAGAGGGTAGTGGTTGATGCCGGGGTTGCCGTTGTTGAAGTCGTTGAAGTGGTTGCCGGTGTACGCGTAAGTTACGGCGCCGGCCTTTGCGGCTGGTGAGGCGGCTAGCGACACCAGCGCGCCAAGAACGAGCGAGAGAGCTGTGCGGGAAGTGCGTGTGGACATCATGCTCCTGTCGCTCCGAGAGTGAAATGGGACTTCCATTTTGGCTCCCGGCTTCGAGTCACTTTATCACAAGCCGCCCATCTTGAGTTCCCATCGCCCCTTGGAAACCCCGCCAATGACTGGCGGGATTCCCATAGCTCCGACGGCGGTTTGCTTGTTTGGAAGACGCGGAGACCAGGCCGCTCCGGCGGTCGGGCTGTCGCTCTCCCGCCGCCAGCCAAGCAGGAGCAGGTCAGGTAGCAAAAGACCCGGAAAGGAGGCTCGCCGCGAACCGCACGATATCGAAGCGCGTAGCGGATCGTGGTCGGCTATCCCTTACGGCGCGAAGTACCCGTTGATGTCGAGAATCACGTGCGCCGGGTCCGTCACGTAGATGCTGATCGCTCCACTGGTCCCCGCCGGCACGATGGCGGCGTTGGCCACCACGCTGCCGTCCCACGAGTTCAGGGTCGAAACCACCGGCGCGCCCGAACCCGCCGGCCAGGCCGAGAGGAAAGAAAGCCGCCCGTCGGGCACGACTGTTACGTTTAGCGAGTACGCCGCTGCCGTCGAGGGGATGTTGCAGACACTGGCCGGGATCGCGAACGAGCGCGTCGTCCCCGCCGCCATCTCCGGACCGCCGAACTGGTCGGCGGGATTGCGCGTGTCCGCCACCCGGCACGGTGTCACCGGGTAGAACGACAACGCCCCCGCGCCCCCCGGCGCGGCAAAGTACCCGTTGCCGTCGAGAATCACGTCCGTCGGGTCGGAGGCGAACACCGAGATCGATCCATTGGTCCCCGCCGGCACAAGCGCGGCATTCGCCACCACCTTGCCGGTCCAGGAATTCAGCGTGGAGGCGTTGGGCTGAGCCTGCCCCGTTGGCCAAGTGCTTAAAAAACCGAGATAGTTCGTGTCCGGCACCGCCGTGACATTCAACGAGTAGGCCCGTACCGTGGCTGGGAAGCCACAGGAACTCATGGGAATGGGAAAACCCCTGGTCTGGCCGCCGTACATGGAAGGCCCTCCGAACTGGCCGGTGGGGCTTCGGGTGTCGGCGATGCGGCACGGCGTGACGGGATAGAACAAATACGAAGTCGGGCCACTGGAGGTGTCGAAGTAGCCGTTGATGTCCAGGATCACGTCGGTCGCATCGGGGACGAAGACGCTCACTGCCCCGCCCGTCCCGGCCGGAACGATGGCGGCGTTGGCCACCACGATCCCGCCCCAGGAGTTCAGGGTGGAGACGTTGGCCTGCACCTGCCCGGTGGGCCACAGCGTCAAGAAGTAGAGCGGCCCCTGCGGCACCACCGTCACGTTCATCGAATACGCCAGAGCCGTGCCCGGGATACCGCATGGGCTCTGGGGAACGGGAAACGAGCGCGAAGAATTGGCCGTCATGGTCGGCCCGCCAAACACCCCGGCCCCGCCCCGGGTATCCGCCACGCGGCATGGGGTCACCGGAATGAAGTGCAGGCCAACTACCGCGACGCCCGTCGTGAAGGACCACGTCGCGGAGGGAGTAGATCCGACATCGTTCTGGGCCACCACCTGCCAGTAGTACGTCGTGCCCGGGAGCAGCGCCCCGGGTGCGTAACTGGTGCCGGTCGTGGTCCCGATCAAGGGTGGCGGAGAGGATGTTCCGAAGTGGACTTGGTAGAAGGTCGCGCCGCTTGCGGCCTTCCAGTCCATCATCGGCGCGAGCACGACACCGCCAGCCTCGTTGCCCGGAGACACCAGAACGGGCGCGGCGGGCGGTGGAATGACGTTGTCCGAATCGCTGGTACCGGTTGCCGGTGAGCCACCGCCCGACACGGAGGCGTAATTCACCACCTGCGTACCCCCGGTCGCGACCGCGCTCACGGCCGCCGCCACCGTGATGGGAGGATAGCTGGAGCCGGCACTCAGCACATCGGCGCGCGTGCAGAAGGAACTCGAGCAGCTCCAGCCCGTGCCGCTCATGGACACCAGCAGCAGACTGGTGGGGAGCGAGTCCGTCACCAACACGGTGCCGCTCGTGGCCCCCGCCCCGGCGGCGTTGCTCACCACCACGGAGTACGTCGCATTCTGCCCCCGCCCCCAGCCTTCGGGAGTGGGTCTTGGCGGCCATCAGAAGGGCATGCGATCCACCCGGCGTCAGCACCCGCACAGCGCCGTTGAGCTCGTCGGCGATGTAGACGTTGCCGGCTGTGTCCAAGGCCACGTCATCGGGCTGCTGGATGGTGGCACTGGCCGCTGGGCCTCCATCGCCCGTGTACCCCCCTCCGCGCACCAGCGATGAGATGTTGCCATCGAGACCCACCTTGCGAATCGTCTCGTTATTGCAGTCCGCGATGTAAATGTTGCCGGAGGCATCCACCGCCACGGCCACGGGGGAGTTGAGGCTGGCGGCGGTCGCCGGCCCTCCGTCGCCCCGGTAGCCCTGGGTACCGTTGCCGGCCACCGTGGTGATGGTGCCGTTGGCCGACACCTTGCGGATCGCGTTGTTCCCGCAGTCGGCAATGTAGAGGTTGCCGGCGGCGTCCACCGCTACACCCTCCGGGTATTTGAGCTGAGCGGAGGTGGCCGCCCCTCCGTCGCCCGAGAAGCCCTGGGTACCGTTGCCGGCCACCGTCGTGATGATGCCGCCCGCCGTTACTTTGCGAATCCTGGAGTTGCCGGTGTCCGCGATGTAGACATTCCCGGCAGCATCCACTGCTACACCCAGAGGCGCGCAGAGTTCGGCGCTGGTGGCGGGTCCTCCATCGCCCAAGGAGCCATAGCAGTTGCCGGTGCCGGCCACCGCGGTGATGGTGCCGGTGGCCGCCACCTTGCGAATCCTGTTGTTGCCCTCGTCGGCAATGTAGAGGTTGCCGGCGGCATCCACCGCTATACCCCACGGGTCGTCGAGCTGAGCGGAGGTGGCCGGGCCATTGTTGCCCGAGTAGCCCCTCGTGCCGTTGCCCGCCGCAACCGCGACTGTGCCATTTGCGGCTACCTTAAATACCCGGTACGCGACAACGTCCACGATGAATAGATTGCCGGAGGCATCGGCCGCCACGGCAGTGGGGCCGCCCAGCGGAACGGCGGTCGCCGGACCTCCGTCGCCGGGGTAACTGAACATCCCGTTGCCCGCTACGGTCGAGATGGCGCCACTGCCCCCCACCTTTCGAATCCGTGCGTTGCCCGAGTCCGTCAGGTAGAGGTTGCCGGCCGAGTCCACCGCCAGGCCGTCCGGGTAATCCAGTTGGGCGCTGCCAGCCGGAGCTCCGTCGCCCGAGAAGCCCCGGGTACCGCTGCCGGCCACCGTGGTGAGGGTGCCGTTGGCCGCCACTTTGCGAATCCGTTGGTTGTTCGTGTCGGCAATGTAGAGGTTGCCGGCGGCATCCATCGCCACGCCCTGGGGACCGTTGAGCTGGCCGCTGGCCGCGGGGCCTCCATCGCCCGAGTAGCCATAGGTTCCGTTGCCCGCCACCGTGGTGATGGTGCCGTTGGCCGCCAGCTTGCGAATGCTGTTGCTGCCCTCGTCGGCAATGTAGAGGTTGCCGGCGGCGTCCACCGTGACGCCCTGAGGCCAGCCGAGCTGGGCGCTGGGCGCTGGACCTCCGTCACCAGAATAGCCATAGGTGCCGTTGCCGGCCACCGTGGTGATGGTGCCGTTGGCCGCCACTTTGCGAATCCTGTTGTTGCCCTCATCGGCAATATAGAGGTTGCCAGCGGCGTCCACCGTCACGTCCTGAGGCCAGCCGAGCTGGGCGCTGGGCGCGGGACCTCCGTCACCAGAATAGCCATAGGTGCCGTTGCCGGCCACCGTCGTAATAATGCCGTCGACACCCACCCTGCGAACGCGGTTGGCCCCGGGGTCGGTGAAGTACACATTCCCTGCGACATCCACAGCGACGCCGTTGGGCCATGTCAATTGGGCGTCGGCAGCCAGCCCTCCGTCGCCCGGATCCGGCCCGGGCGTAGCACTCCCCGCCAGGCGCGTCAGAAGCCCCGTGCCGTCGACCTTGAACACCCAGCGGCCCGCGGTGAGATACACGTTTCCGGCGGTGTCGGCCGCGACCTTCTGCGTGTTGAGCAATCCCACGCTCACAGCCGCAGCCGGTGTGCGCGGTGCCGCCCCCTCCGCCACCGTCGAGATCAGGTACGACTGGGCCCAAGCGGCGGTCGCGGACACCACAAGTACAACCGTCGCGAACACTCGCGTTGGGAACTTGAGGATCATGTTTGGATACCCATTCTATAGCGACACGAGCAACCCTGTTAGCGCCGCATCCGAGTCTACGCCAACCGCACAGCGCCGGGCAAAACAGAAAACAGAGAGACGAATGGCAAATTTGGGGGGCGGGCGCTTCCGCCCGCCCCGGATCCCGGGCCTCTACGGCGCGAAATACCCGTTGATGTCGAGAATCACATGCGTCGGGTCTGTCACGTAGACGCTGATCGCCCCGCTCGTCCCCGCCGGCACGATCGCCGCGTTCGCCACCACGCTCCCGTCCCACGAGTTCAACGTGGAGACGTTCGGCTGCGCCGACCCCGCCGCCCACGCCGAGAGGAACGAGAGCCGCGCGTCGGGCACCGCCGTCACGTTCACCGAATACGCCGCCGCCGTCGACGGAATGTTGCAGGCGCTGGCCGGAATGGCGAAAGAGCGCGTCGTGGCCGCCGCCATCTCCGGCCCTCCGAACGGGCCCGCGGGGTTGCGTGTGTCCGCCACGCGGCACGGCGTCACCGCGTAGAACGTCAGCGAGCCCGTACTGCCCGGCGGCGCGAAATAGCCGTTGCCGTCCAGAATCACGTCTGTCGGATTCGAGACGTACACCGAGATCGACTCGTTGGTCCCCGCCGGGACGATCGCGGCGTTCGCCACCACCTTGCCCGTCCAGGAGTTCAGCGTCGACGCCACCGGCGGCGCCGATCCCGTCGGCCAAGTGGTCAAAAAGCCCAGATAGCCTGCCGGAACCACCGTGAAATTGAGCGAGTACGCGCTCGCCGTTGGCGGAAGACCGCAGGAACTGAGGGGGATCGGGAAGTCGCGGCTTTGGGCGGCCGACATCGTAGGTCCGCCGAACGTGCTCGCGGGCATCCGCGTGTCGGCGATGCGGCACGGTGTGGCGGGATAGAACGCATACGAACTGGGGCCGGTGGAGGTGTCGAAGTAGCCGTTGATATCCAGGATCAGGTCGGTGGTATCGGGGACATAGACGCTCACGGCCCCGCCGCTACCGGCCGGAACGATGGCCGCGTTGGCCACCACGATCCCGCCCCAGGAGTTGAGCGTGGAGACGTTGGCCTGCGCCTGCCCGGTGGGCCACAGCGTCAGGTAATAGAGCGGACCCTCCGGCACCACCGTCACGTTCAACGAATAGGCCTGCGCCGTTCCGGGAATGCCGCAGGGGCTCTGCGGGATCGCAAAAGAGCGCGTTGAGCCGGCCGTCGGGGTGGGGCCGCCGAAGGGGCCGTTGGGGTTCCGTGTGTCCACCACACGGCAGGGCGTCACCGGCACGAACCGCAGGCCGGCGGGAGCGGCGGACACGGTGCTGAAGGACCAGACCGCGGAGGCCGTGGGGCCGACCGCGTTCCGCGCCGCGACCTGCCAGTGGTATGTGGCGCCCGCGGTCAGTGGCCCAGTGGCGTAACTGGTAGCGGCCGTGTTCGTCACCAACGGCGGCGTGGAGGACGTGCCGAAGTAGACGTCGTAGGAAGTGGCGCCCGCCGCTGCGTTCCAGGACAAAACCGGCGAGAGCACGACGCCGGTGGCTCCGTTGACCGGGGAGACGAGCGTGGGGGCCGCGGGCGGCTGGAGGACGGTGGTGGGGTCGCTGGCGGAGGCCGAAGCAGCACCGCCGCCCGAGACGCCCACCTGGTTCGTCACCAGCGAGGGCGCAACCGCCGCCACGTTGACCGTCACCGTGATGGTGGGATAGCTGGCGCCTGGGTTCAGCACGTCGCTGCGGGTACAGGAAGTGCTCGAACAACTCCAGCCCGTGCCCGCCATCGAAACCGGCGTCAGCCCGGTGGGCAGGGTGTCCGCGACCGTTACCGTGCCGCCGAGCGCCTGGCTTCCAACATTGCTCGCCACCACCGAGTAGGTCGCTCCGGCTTGACCCGCAGCGAAGGCGCTTGCATGAGTCATCGTGACCCCGAGTGCCGGGGCCGCGTTGTTCACGAAGGCCGTGACGGACAGCGGGTGAGTGCCCCCGACGATCAGGTCCGGCTTGCCATCGCCGTTGAGGTCCGCGGCGGCCACGGAAAACGAATTGGCGGCGCTGTTGAAGTGGTATTCCGTCTGGAAGGTTCCGTCGCCATTGCCTTGCATGTAAGTCATGTCCGTCTCGCCGCAGCAGTGACTCACGAACAGATCCGCCTTGCCGTCCGCGTTGAAATCTCCGATGACAACGCCGGAAGGGCCGTACTGGCTTGAGACCGACACCGGTGTCTGGAAGGTCCCGTTCCCGTTGCCGAGAAGGACCGCAAGGGTGTACGTGACGTTTGCGTTTTCGGCTCCTACCACGAGGTCGGGCTTGCCGTCGCCATTCAGGTCGCCAACAGACACCACCGAACGGGTACGCACCCACCGGCACTGTGACGGGCGTCTGGAAGCCCCCGTGGCCGTCATTCAGGAACACGTACACGGCGCCTGCGGGCCTGGGAGATATTTCCGGGTCTCCGCCATAATCGGTCACCACGAGGTCGGGCTTGCCGTCGCCGTTCAGGTCCGCTGCCGCCAGGGCTACGGGCCAGTTGCCCGCGGAATACGTGTGAGACAGCGTGAAGCCGCCGTGGCCGTCGCCGAAGAAGACCGTGACGTTGCCGGGCACGAAGGGAAACAGGACGGCGGCGTTCGCCACCGCGAGATCCAGCTTGCCGTCGCCGTTGAAGTCGGCCACCACGATGGCGCCGGGGGTCGTGCCGCCTGCGGAGAACGTCCCCGAGAGTTGCAGGCCGGAAGCCGAGTTGAGAAGCACCGCAACCTGGCCGCCGAATGGCTCGGTGGCCGCGAGATCGAGGCGACCGTCCCCGTTGAAGTCCCCCGCGGCCGCGCCCACGGCTAAGGTCAGCGCGTCGATCGTCACCGGCGCCTGGAATCCGCCGTGGCCGTCTCCCGCGAACAGCTTGTCATTCAGAATCGCGTCGGTCTTGCCGTCGCCGTTGAAGTCGCCCGCAACAAGAAGGCTGCCAACCGACGTGCCTGGAGCGGACACCGAGACGGCGCCTTGGAACGTGCCGTCCCCGTTGCCCAGCAGCAGATCGATCATCCCGCTTTCGATGCCGGCGCCGATCGCGCGCGCATCGCCTGACCCCTGGAGAATGTCAAGGTTTCCGTCGCCGTTGTAGTCCGTAATGACCAGGCTGTCCGGCTCGTAGCTGACGACGTAGGATGCGCCCGTCCGGAACGTGCCGTCGCCGTTGCCCATGTAGACCGATACCGTCTGAGCGTACGAGTTCGCCACGGCCAGGTCCAGTTTGCCGTCTTTGTTGAAGTCGCCTGCGGCGACGTATTGCGGCTGTGCCCCCGTGGCGTACGACGAGCCGCCGGAGAAGGTGCCATTGCCGGCGCCGAGCAGGATGTTGACGGTGTTGTCCTGGGCTGTCACCGCGAGGTCGGGATTCCCATCGCCGTTGAAATCCGCGATGGTCACCGAGAGCGGGTGGTTCCCGGCAGAGTAGTTCGCGCCCGTCGTGAAGGTCCCGCTGCCGGTGCCGAGCAGGATGTACACCTTCCCGGACGAGGCGCCGCCGTTGTCGGCGACCGCCAGGTCCAGCTTGCCGTCGTGGTTCAGGTCCAGGGCAGCGAGCGAAACCGGCGAAGCGCCGGCGGAGTAGTTCACGGGCGCGGCAAACGTGCCGTCGCCGTTGCTCAACAGGATCGCGACTCCGCCCGGATTGGTGCCGTCGCCGCTGTAGGCGACGGCCAGATCCGTCTTTCCGTCCCCGTTGAAGTCCGCCGCTAGGATACCCGCGGCGTTGGCCCCCACCGTATAGGACTTGGAACTGGCGTAGGTCACTTGAGAGGTGGCGAAGACAACTATGACCTGGCCAGTGTTGCTGGAGAAGGGAAGGTAGGCAGCGCCCGGAGAGCCGTCGCCCTTGAAATCGCCCAGGGCGACGGGCTGGGAGGCCCGGCCGACACCGGCCGGTCCCGCGGAACCGCCGAGGAAGGCCGTGGTTCCCTCCGCCAGGATCGCGGCCAGGCCGTCGGCTGGGCCGATCAATCTAAACGGCCGAGTGTTGGAGAACTGAAGTGCCTTGTAGGTGCCATCGGGTTGGCGCACCTCCGGCGTGCCGCCGGTTGTGGAGATTGCGGCCTTTGCCGGTGTGGTCTTGACCGGCTTCAAGCCGGCCATCCTGACTGTTTGGTCCTTATCCTTATCTCCATCGCACTCTTCACAGCCTGTGAGGACCAACGCCATCGCCACGACCAGCAAGCGAGTGCTCTTCCGTAAGCGTGTGTGTTTCATGGATGCTCCTACGAACCGATGTTGACCGACCCGCGAGCCGTCCCGGGGCGCTCCGGCATCCCGGACAGAGCAATCATCGGTCTTTTCTCCCGTTCGACACGGTCCGACCCGACGATTGATAGCATACCCGCCCAGGCGGGTTCTCTCAAGCCAAAAATGAAGCAACGCACGGCGCGCTAGTACCAGGAGTACTACGCCACCAGACGTCCGCCGCAGGATTGGCTCCGTGTTGGCGGACCATCAAGACCGGTCCAGCAGCCGAACGCGATCTGGCGCGGTCATCTTCTCCGCCGCCAGGCGCAGGATCAGCCGCGGCGTGCGGGCGGCGCGCGGCAGCAGGAACCTCATCGCCTCCGCCGGCTTCTTGGGATAGGTCTCCTTCAAGACCCAGCCCACACCCTTTTGCACCATGTCGTCCGGGTCCTCGAGCAGAGCGCCGGCGATGCGGAAGATCGCCGCGCTGTTGCGCCCCTGCTTCGCTTCCTGGAGCAGAGCCACCATGGCGGCACGGCGCTTCCAGCGGTTGGGCGAGCGGACCCAGTTATCGAGCTCTGCGATGAGCCCCGGCTCGTTGCCGATCGAGGCGGCGAGCAGCCACGAGGCCACGCCGTCGCAATTCGCCCAGTTGTGGACGTAGCGGTCGATCCAGCGCTCGAATAGCCTGAACTCGCGCGCGCCGCAGAGCTTCGCGCGCCGCCGGTAGATCAGGATCGCGATGCCGGCCTCTTCCAGCTTGCCGCTCTTCCAGAGCTCCGTGGCCAGCTTCTCCAGCGCCGGCTCCGGCCACGTCCTCACTTCGCGCCACGCCTCGCGGGCCACCGCCTTGACCTGCGGCGCCCGCACTCCGTAGGCATCCACAGGCTCGCGGAAGAAGTTCTCGACGCCCTTCTTGAACTCCGCCTCGGCCCGCACCCGCAGCCCCGTTCGGATCGACGCCAGTACTTCGGAAACGGTCATGGCTGGTCCCACAACCTGCTCACGCCTCCCGCTCGATGCGCACCCGCGCGATGCGGTTGTGGTCCATTTCCAGGATCGTGAATCGGCGGCCCTCGTCCTCGACGGATTCGCCCGGCTTGGGGATGTAACCGAGCCGGAAAAGCAGGAACCCCGCCAGCGTCTCGAAGCCGGCGTTGGTGGGGAGCTCGATCGCGTACTGCGTCTCCAGGTCGCGGATCGACACCGCGCCTTCGATCTCGACCACCGGGCTGACCAGCGAAGGCTTGGGCCGCCGCACGTCGTGCTCGTCCTCGATTTCGCCGAAGATCTGTTCGAAGACGTCCTCCATGGTCACCAGGCCGGCGATAGTGCCGAACTCGTCCACCACCAGCGCCATGTGCGCGTGATGCGTCCGGAACTCGTCCACCATCTGGTTGAGCGGCTTGCTTTCCGGCACCACCAGGTGCTTGCGCAGAAGGGGGCGCAGTTGAAACGGCGGCGCGGGCGTGTTCGTGCGCGCGGCCAGCCGGAGCCGTTGCCAGGCCGGCAGCAGGTCCTTGTAGTGCAGGATCCCCACGATCTTCTCGGGCGCGTGCTCGTAGACCGGCACCCGCGTGTACTGGTTCTCGATCAGGGTGCGCAGCACGTGGTCGAGCGACGCCTCCGCCGACACCGAGACGATGTCGTTTCGCGGCACCATGATCTCCCGCACCGAGAGGCTCTGCAAGTCGAGAAGGTGGCCCAGCGCCACCTCTTCGAAGGCCGTGATCCGCCCCGCCGCGCGAACCGAACTCGCGATCAGCTTCAGCTCTTCCAGCGAGTGCGTGGTCTGGCCGGCCGCGCCCAGCCGGAACAGCCGCGATACCGCCGTCGAGGAGCGCTCGAGGACGTAGATGAACGGCTGCGAGACGCGGTAGAACACCAGCAGCAGCGGCGCCGCCGCCACCGCGTAGCCCTCCGCCTGCTTGATTCCAAAGTTCTTGGGCACGACCTCGCCGAAGACGACCATGCAGAAGGTGAGCATCAGGAAGGCGGCCACCAGGGCGGCCGCGTGCACCCAGGGTTCGGCCCGCTGGGCGACCAGCGGATGCACCGCCGACGCGATCAGGTGGTAGAGGGTGTTCTCGCCGGCCCAGCCTGCACCGATCCCCGCCAGTGTCACGCCAACCTGAACGGTGGCGAGCAGCCGTTCCGGGCGGCTAAGCAGGTTGAGCGCCGCCTGCGCCCCGACATTGCCCTCCGCTGCCAGTTCGCGCAACCGTGAGGGCCGGGCCGAGATGAGCGACAGTTCGGCTGACGCGAAGAAGGCGTTGAAACCGATGATCATTGCCAGCAGCAGGAGCTGGTAGCCCATGTAGGTCTCATCCATAGAAGCGCACCTCGCCGCGACGGGCGCGCCCGCAATTCCAGTAGAATCGTGACGTGACTCTCAAGCGGGCGCTCCGATATCTCAATCTGACCATACTCATCGTACTGCTTCTGGCTGCGATCGCCGTCTACTGGTGCGCGTGGCGCCCGCTGCCGCAAACTGCGGGCCATATCGCGGTTCCTATCGCGCAACGCGTCATAGCCGCGCGCGACGCCCTCGGAGTCCCTCACATCGTGGCCGCCACCGTGGATGATGCGCTGTTCGTCCAGGGATACGTCACCGCCCAGGACCGCCTCTTCCAGATGGACGCTTTCCGGCGTTACGCCGGCGGCACTCTGGCGGAAGTGTTCGGACCCGCGCCCCTCGACTCCGATCGCGAGGCGCGCCGCCTGCGCATGGACCGCATCGCGGAGATGCAGGCCGCGCTGCTTCCCGCCGCCGACCGCGCCGTGCTGGCCGCCTATGTCCGCGGCGTCAACTACTTCATCGAGACGCATCGCAGCCGCCTGCCCCTGGAATTTACGCTGCTGCGCTACGATCCCCGGCCCTGGACCATCAAGGACTCCGTCCTGGTGGCGCTCTACATGTATCGCGAGATGACGGTTTCCTGGCGCGATAAGCTCACCAAGAGCGCCATGCTGGAGGGCGGCGACGCGGCCAAGGTCGAGGCGCTGTTCCCGCCGCGGATGAGCGGCCGCATTCTCCCCGGCTCGAACGCCTGGGCACTCGCCGGCTCGCGCACCAGGACCGGCCGTCCGCTTCTGGCCAACGATCCCCATCTCCCGTACTCGATTCCTTCCATGTGGTACATGGTCCATCTGCGCGCGCCGGGGTTGAATGTCTCCGGAGTCTCGCTGGCGGGACTGCCCTGCGTCATCATTGGCCACAACGATCGCATCGCCTGGGGCGAGACCAATGTGGGCTTCGACGTCCAGGATCTTTACCTCGAGAAGATCGACCTGCGCACGGGCCGGTACGTCTTCCGCGGACAGATCGAGCAGGCGCGCTGGGAGCGCGAGTTGATCCCCGTCAAGGGCGCTCCGCCGGTCGAGTTCGCTCAGTGGGTCACGCGCCACGGTCCGGTCTTCACTGACCACGGCCGCGCCATGGCGCTGCGATGGGCCGCCGACGAGCCCGGCGCTCTGTCCTATCCCCTCCTCGATCTGGACCGCTCCCGCGACTGGCCGGAGTTTCTGACCGCGCTGGCGCGCTTTCCCGGCCCCGCCCAGAACTTCGTGTACGCGGACACGGCCGGCCACATCGGCTACCACATTGGCGGCCGGCTTCCCATCCGCAGGAAATACGTCGGAGACGTCCCCGTCGATGGCAGCTCGGGCGACTACGAGTGGGATGGCTACATCCCGTTTGAGCAGTTACCGCAGACTTACGACCCGCCCTCGGGTCTCATCGTCACCGCGAATCAGAATCCGTTCCCGGCGGACTATCCCTACGCGGTACACGGCGGGTTCGCCGCGCCCTACCGGGCGGAGCGCATCTACGCGTTGCTCACCGGCCGGAGTAAGTGGACCGCCGCGCAGATGATCGGCGTGCAGACCGACGTCTACTCTTCGTTCGCCCAGTACGTGGCGCGCCGCGTCGTCGAGGCCGCCGGCCGCCGCGTCGCTGCCGGGGGCGACAGCGCCGCCGCTCTCGCGCTGCTGCGTTCCTGGGACGGCCGGATGACAAGCGGCGCGGCGCCGCTGATTGCGGTTCTCACCTACGATCACTTACGCCAGGCCATGGCCCAGCGCGCCTCACCCGCGAACGCCCTGCTGTACGGAGGCGCCGAGGCGCGGGGCGCGGCCTACATGGCCGCGCCACAGGCCGTCGAGGATCTGCTGCGGAACCAGCCCGCCGAGTGGTTCGCCGACTACGATCAACTCGTTCTGCGCTGCTTCGTGGATGCGCTCGACGAGGCGCGGCGCTTGCAGGGCTCCAACATGGCGAAGTGGGACTACGGCTGGTACAACCAGTTGCTGATCGCACACGCCGTGGGCAGCCATCTCCCGCTCGTCGCCAAGTACTTCAACATCGGTCCGGTGGCCCACGAGGGTTCGCCGTTCACCGTCGAGCAGACCACCCATCGTCTCGGCCCATCGATGCGCATGGGAGTCGATCTCTCCGACCTGGACCGGTCTTACATGAACATCGTCACCGGCCAGTCCGGCCACATTCTCTCCGGCCACTACAAAGACCAGTGGGAGACCTACCACTCCGGCCGCAGCCTCCCCATGCAGTTCAACCAAGTGGATGTGAAGGACGCTCTGGTCTTCGAGCCGGCCAGGGAGTAGACGTCTGGGTGTATACTCATCCCATCCGGAACTCCGAAATTGGAATCCCGGCTGAAGGAGGGTATATGCAGATCCAAAAACCAATGGCCGTGATTTTGTCGGCTGTCTTCGCGCTGCCCGCCCGAGCCGACACGGTTTCCATCCGCGAAATCGCCCTGGGAACTCAGACCGGCTCGACGGTTGAGGTCCGTCTCACCGGCAAGGAGCGGCCGAACAAGCTCCGCGGCCGGATGGGGCTGCTCGACAATCAGGCCTTCGAACTGGCCGTCGAGAACTCCGGCGGCGAACCCCGCAGCATCCTCTTCGACCAGGTGAAGTCTCTGAAGGTGGTGAAGAGCGTGCGGAACGGGCCGCTCGATCCCGGCTCGACCCCGCAGGCGGCGGCGCGCGCCATTCCGAAAGGCGCCCTGGTTGAGGTTCGGTTTCCGGGACAGCGGAAACCCAACTGGCTTCGCGGACGGATGGGCCAGGCCGGCGGCGAGGATTTTCAGATCCAGGTGTTTCGGTCCGGCGCGATCGAAGCGCAGACGCTTCGTTTTGCGGACGTCGAGTCCATCAAGCCGGTGGATAGTCTCTGGGTTGAATCGACGCCCGCCAAGGTGCATCGCGGCATCGGAACCGGCGTCTCGATTGCCCTGACCGCCGCTCTTGTACTGGTGGTCGTGGTCGTAATCGCCGCCGCCACCGGCCACCTGGGCGGCTAGCGTAGCCGGGCGGTGGCTTCCTCGCACGCCGTCTGGGGCGACTCCTCTGCTCGAACCCGTAGGCTGCGGAGGGAGCACGGCCGGTTGGTTGTTCCGAAACCCTAATTATACGCAGAATACGGATAATCGAGCCTTGTTTCTACATTAAGGTGTAATCGGAACAAGAGATTCGGCTGTATCATGAGACGGAAGCGCGCGATCTCGGCTTCGTACAACTGAAACACCAATGACACAGACCGATCTCCGCTCGGCCGGCACGCACATAGGGCTGACCGAACCTCGGTGATTTGCCATTTGCCGCCTCCGCGGATGAAGCGGCGGAATGGAGGGAACCGATGAGAGATCAAATCCAGGCCGTTGTTGCCGCTTCGTTACTTCTGTGCGCCAGCCTCGCGGTGGGCCAGACCCAGTACACAATTGTGACGGCGGCGGGCCCTGGCCACACTGGCTACTTGGGCGACCAGGGGCCGGCCCTTCGGGCCCGGATCGACCCGGAGAGCGTGGCGCTGGACGCCTTCGGAAACGTCTACGTAGCGGACACAGACAACAACCGGGTCCGCAAGATCGCTCCGGACGGCACCATTACCACCGTCGCTGGCAACGGGAATACCGGTTACTCGGGCGATGGCGTTCTCGCCATCGTCACAACGGTGTGGCAGCCGTTTGGCGTCGCGGTGGATACGGCGGGCAACCTCTACATCGCCGATACCGGGAACAGCCGCATCCGGAAAGTGACGACCGACGGCATCATCCACACCGTGGCCGGTAGCGCAATGCGGGGCGGCGCCGGTGATGAAGGCCCGGCCACCAGCGCGGGACTTTCCGGCCCCGAGGGCGTGGCGGTGGACGTCGCGGGCAACCTCTACATTGCCGATACCTGGGACAACCGCATCCGGAAAGTAACGACCGACGGCATCATCCATGCGTTTGCCGGCAACGGAGACATTGGTTCGACGGGCGACGGCGGACCGGCCATCTCCGCCATGCTCACCCCCCCCTACGGCCTGGCGCTAGACGCCGCCGGCAACGTCTACATCGCGGATACGGCCAACAATCGCATTCGCAAGGTGTCGCTAGACGGCATCATCACCACGGTGGCCGGCGGCGGGAGTTTTGGCTACTCGGGCGATGGAGGACCCGCCGTCAACGCCGGCCTCAACCAGCCGTATAGCGTCGCCGTGGATTCCGCGGGCAGCCTCTATATCGCCGATACCTGGAACTACGTCGTCCGCAGGGTGACTCCGGATGGCACGATCGCCACCATCGCCGGGACCGGCGTGGAGGGCTACGCGGACGACAACGGACCGGCCACCTCCGCCATGCTCTCCTTCCCTATCGGGATCGCGGTAGACGCCTTCGGCAACGTGATCTTCGGGGACTCCGGCAACAACCGGGTGCGCGCCCTGGTGCCGGTGAGCGGTTCGTGCACCTACAGCGTGAACCAGACGACGGTTCCTGTTCCCGTCGCGGGCGCGAGCGTGCCGGTCATGGTGGACACCGCGCCGTCCTGCGCCTGGATCGTCTCCGGATTGCCGGGCTGGATCGCCAGCCGGACTTACGGAACGGGCCCTGGCACCGTCACCCTGTTCGTGGACGCCAACGGCCCTGCTGCCCGGCAAGCCACGATTTCCATCGCCGGCCAGCCGGTCCTGGTCGAGCAGCAAGGCATGTGCATCTACGCGCTCGATCCCACGGTCGAGGCTTTCCCAGCGGCCGGGGGCACGGGGAGCGTCAACATCATCGCCGGCCAGGGCTGCCTCTGGTCCGCCCTGGGGACGATGGATTGGGCGACCTTCACGGGAACGGCTACCGGCGCCGGCGCCGGGACGGTGACCTACCAGGTCGGCGTCAACGCGGGCGCCGCGCGTTCGGGCATCCTGACCGTTGCGGGGCTTCCCTTCACCGTCCAGCAAGTCGGCGCCACGGCCGCGGGTTTGCGGTTCGTTCCGGTCAGCCCCTGCCGGGTGGCCGACACGCGTTGGGCGACCGGCCCGTTCGGGGGTCCGACGATGGCCGCAGCCGAGACCCGTTCCTTTCCCATCCCCCAGAGCGCTTGCGGAATCCCCGGCACCGCCCAGGCCTATTCCCTGAATGTGACCGTGGTGCCCCAAGGCCCGCTCTACTACCTGACGCTGTGGCCCACCGGCCAGAGCCAGGCCATGGTCTCGACCTTGAACTCTTTCGAAGGCAATGTGGTCGCCAACGCGGCCATCGTTCCGGCCGGGACCAGCGGGGCCGTGAGCGTCTTCGTGACCAACCCTGCCGATGTCATCCTGGACATCGGCGGCTACTTCGATTCCCCGGCCAATAATCCGAATTCCTATTCCTTCTATCCCGCGACGCCATGCCGCGCCGTGGATACGCGTGGAAGCGCCGGCACATTCGGCGGGCCGGCGATGTGGGCGGGCCAGAGCCGGGACTTCCCGATTCCGCTGAGTTCCTGCGGCATTCCGCCGACCGCCCGCGGGTACTCTCTCAACACGACCGTGGTCCCCGCGCAAACCCTCAGCTACCTGACCCTCTGGCCGACGGGACAGCCGCGGCCCATGGTCTCGACCCTCAACTCCTGGACGGGGGATGTCGTGGCCAACGGGGCCATCGTGCCGGCCGGGTCGAATGAATCCGTCTCCGTGTTCGTCACCAACCCGACCGACGTCATCCTGGACATCGACGGCTATTTCGGCGCCGCGGGAGGCGCGGGCGCGCTCAACTTCTACCCGGTTTCGCCCTGCCGTGTCGCGGATACGCGCAATCCTGCGGGGCCGTTCGGCGGGCCGGAGATGGCGGCCGGGACGACGCGCTCCTTCTCCATCCCTCTCAGCGGCTGCTTCGTGCCGGCGTCGGCCGCGGCGTATTCGGTCAACATCACGGTGGTGCCGGACGGACCTCTGCCCTATCTGACGGTCTGGCCGGCAGGCTCGACGCAGCCCCTGGTATCGACGCTGAATTCCTTCGAGGGAACCGTGGTGGCGAACGCGGCCATCGTCGCCGCGGGCTCGAACAGCCAGATCAGCGTCTACGTAACGAACCGCACGCACGTGATTCTTGACGTCAGCGGCTACTTTGCGCCGTAGCCCCTCGCCCCTTACAGCGCCGCCACCTGCTCGATCAGGCTCCCCACCACGACGCGCTCGCTCGGTCCGCCATCGGCCGCAATGCGGTGGATGGCGCTGCCGTTGCTGTAAACGAGAGAGCCGTCCGCAGCGAGGTCGAACGAGAGGACGCTCTTGGCCAGCACTTCTGCGGTGCTGCTCTGCGTTTGCCGCACCAGTTGCCATGAGGACGGCACCAGAGACGGCGCGTCGGGATCGCCGAGTCGGTCCTCGCGCGCGGCCCGCTCGGCGTCGATCAGGTTGCCCCACACCATCATCTGCTTGAGATCGGGCTGGCGCTGCGCTCCGCCTTGCGACGTCGCCAGCGGCTTACCCGTGTAGCGCATCGAGAAGAAGTTGAAGTACTGGAAAATCGCGTGCACCAGGCGGAATGGGAACAGCACGGCGTCGGCGAGCGCCCGCAGCGGGTTCACCTTGCGCCGGCCGCCGCCGAAAGGGCGCCGGATGTAGTAGAGCGCGCCGCCCGCGTCCTTCTGCGGCGCCAGCAGATCGTGCTCCGGATCCTCGGCCAGGCATTCCATGTCACCCGAATCGAGATCGATCTGCTGGATGGCGAACGGGCCCAGGCCCGAGAACCGGCCCCCCGCGTCCCGTCCCACTCCGGCGCTCTGGAACACCAATCGCCGGCCCGGCCCCGGAGCCCATCGTGGCGCCAGGTCGAGGGAGTCGCCTTCGGAGGCTTCGAAGAAGTCCGGACCTTCCACCTGCAAGACCGCGATGTTGGCCGTGAAGTCGCTGTGGACGATGGAGGCCGCGATGCTCGCGCCGTCCGGGCTGAGCGCCATGTGGCGGACGCGGAAATCGGCGGTGTGAAAAAGCCGCTGTTCGACCCCCGCGGCGTCAACCGCGAAGATGCCGCTGATCGAATCCGTCTCCAGCGAATAGAGCAGCTCGCCCGGGTTGCGCCCGCGCGCCACGCTCGTGATCGCGATCCGAAACTCGCCCGGATCGCCGCCCGGCTGCCCTCCCCACATCGCGCCGCTCATGAACCGCGCCCCCCGGCCTGCCGTCTTCCAGGCGTGCCGATGGTGGATCTCCGAGGCGCGCTCCCTCAGCGAGCGGCCGAACTTGCTGTCAATCGTCCCGCTGGCGCCACCCCCGCACAAGTGCAGCTTGTTCTGGGAAAGATAAGCGAGGCTCGGTCCCGGCATGGCCATTCCGGACTATTGTAAAGCAGGTTCTGGCACTGTGCTAGCGTGGTGCCTCGCAAATGTCGTCGGGTATCGGAACGAGCCGCAAACCGGGGACTTCGTGCCTGTCCCAGGGCTTGCCCTTGGATAATCGTACTTCGTCGGGTATCGGAACGAGCCGCAAACCCGGGACGTGCCTGTCCCAGGGTTTGCCCTTGGATATCGAATGTCGTCGGGTATCGGAACGAGCCGCAAACCCGGGACTGGCTCGAATTTCGCCGTTGTTGCGAAACTTCGTGCCTGTCCCAGGGTTTGCCCTTGGATAATCGTACTTCGTCGGGTATCGGAACAAGCCGCAAACCCGGGACTGGCTCGAATTTCGCCGTTGTTGCGAAACCTCGTGCCTGTCCCAGGGTTTGCCCTCGCATATCGAATGTCGTCGGGTATCGGGACAAGCCGCAAACCCGGGACTGGCTCGAATTTCGCCGTTGTTGCGAAACTTCGTGCCTGTCCCAGGGTTTGCCCTCGGATAATCGCACTCCGCATGACTTGCGACGCACTACACTAGCGCAACGTATGCGGTATGCTGGCGCCAAGGGGCCAACTCATGACTGAATCGGCAGTCGCCGCCCTCCTGGCCCTGATCGGTCTCGCGTGCCAGGGGGCGCAGGCGCCCGCGCCGCAGCCGCTCCAGGCCCTCCGGGAGCGCGCCGCCAACGGCGTCCCGCAGGCTCAAACCGCCTTGGGCAAGATATACCGCGACGGCCAGGGCACGCACCAGGACCTCCCCGAGGCCGTGCGCTGGTTCCGCCTGGCGGCGGCGCAGGGTTATGCCGAGGCCGAGAACTGCCTCGGCTTCCTCTACGATTACGGCGGCGGCGTTCCCGTGGACCACGACGAAGCGGCCCGCTGGTATCGGAAGGCTGCCGCCCAGGGCTACGCCGAAGCGCAGTTCAACCTCGGTTCGATGTACGACCTTGGACAGGGCGTGCCCCTGGACCACGCCGAGGCCGCACGCTGGTATCGCCAGGCTGCCGACCGGGGAGACGTCGACGCGCAGTTTGACCTCGGCGTAATGTACGAGCGGGCGCAAGGCGTCTCTCGGGACTGCGCCCAGGCCGCGCGCTGGTACCGCAAGGCCGCCGAGCAGGGCGTCGCCATTGCCGCGCTCAACCTGGGCTCGATGTACGCTGACGGCCGGGGCGTCGCCCGCGATCCCGCCGAAGCGGCCCGCTGGTACCGCAAAGCGGCCGACCAGGGTCTCGCCACCGCGCAGTACGGCTTGAGCCTGGCCTACTCGGCCGGCCTGGGTGTGCCGCAGGATAACGCCGCGGCCTGCCAGTGGATGGATCTCGCGGTCTTTCGCGCCCGCGGCCCCATTCGCGAAAAATACGCCGCCGCGCGCGATGCGCTGGCCGCCCGGATGACTCCCCAACAGGTGGCCGAGGCCCGGCGCCGGGTAGCCGAGTGGAAGGCCGCTCGCCCGCACTGAGCCCAGGCTCCGCCTATTCGGGACTACTGCTCCACTTCCAACCGTCGGATGGCCGCTTGATGCTCTCGATGTGCAGCCGATGGTCGCCGGGGTTGCGGCTGGGATGGCCGGTCACGACCACCCGGTCGCCCGGCCGGAGCGTTTCCTCGTCGATCCCCTGACGGCTCAGTTGGCCGCCGCCGCCCCAGTCGGCCGCCCAGGTGATCGGCTGCCCGCTTTCGCCTGGAGTCTCCACCAGAACCACCGAATGCGGATTGCGGAACAGGAACTCGACCACCCTGCCCTCAATCGTCACGATCTTGTCCGAAAGGTAGGTCGAAGCGAAGGAGTGGTGCGCCCAGGCCTGAGAACCCAGCACGAACAGCGCCGCGGCGATCGCCCAAGCCCGCACCCGAAGCATGGCCATATACTCCACCATACCCGAGTCTCAGTTCATCTTCCCGGCCAGGTCCTGATTGGGTTTGAACTCGCCGCCGCTGAGGATCAGGCTCAGCACCTCCTTCGCGCGGGCGTCCCAAGCGCCTTGCTTTTCGGGCGTGATGTTGTTGTGGTCGGAATCCACCATGGGGATGACTTCTCTGGGTCCGGGGATCTGATTCACGGCAGTCCAGATGCCGGCCGGCGGGGCGAGCGTGTCGATAAAACCCAGGGCGCAGAGCACGGGCGCTTTAATACGCGATGCGAAATTGACCGTGTCAAAGTAGAGCGCCGTCTCCATGACCTTGGGATTGTCGGCCGGCCAGTTGGGGTAGCCGGCCTTGCGGCCGTGCAGATCGCCGTTGGAATCGGCGCCCGCGGGTTCGTTCACGAGGACTGCGGTCACTTTGGGATTCAGGCCGGCCGCGGCCAGGCTCTGCTGGCCACCCATGCTGGTGCCGGTGACGACGATGGTCTTGCCGTCCCAGTCGGGCCGGCTCGCGATGTAGTCGAGCGCGCGCGCATCGCGCAGATACATGTTCAGGAAGTAAGACGTTTCCCGGTCGGTGTTCCCGATCGATTGGTAAGTGTTGCGGATGCCCGTCCCCTCAGTGGGGGGAAGGTCGTGCGAATCGACGTCGAACGCAAGCCAGCCCTCCGCCGCGCGATCCGTCGCCGTCTCCGGCCGCAGCGCGTACACGCCGGCATATTGATAGATGACGAGCGCGGGGAATTTCCCCTCCTTGGATGGCTTCGCGAGGTAGCCCTGCACGTGCGAGCCCAGACTGTCCAGTCTGACGGTGTACAACTCCACGCCCGCCACCGTGGTGGCCGTGGCCGTGAGTACTGGATTGATCGGGATTTCGCTCAGAGCTTTCAGTTTTGCGTCCCAGAAGGAGTCGAAATCGGCGGGGCGAGGAACGGAAGGCTGCAACTTCGCCGGTGCGATCGCAGCGCCGAGATGGATCGGCTGATCGGCGGCCACCACGACGTACAGCATCGCCGCTTCGTTCAGCGTGGCCTCAATCGTCGCCACGCCCGAGGACAGGTCCAGCGTCCCCGTTCGAATCACCTCGAGGTTGTTCTTCCGGATCACGTAGCCGTACTTGGTCACCGTTCCGCCGGCGCCCTGCGTCACGGTCCAGCCGGCCTTCTCGCCGATATCGTAAATTCCGTTCTTGTGTAAGGGCGTGAAGCTCAACTGCTGGGCCGGAGCCGCGGCGATGAACGCACAAGCGAGTGCCAACGTGAGACGGATCATGATGAGGTCCTCGACGGTTGCCGAGCCAATAGAATATCATTTTGTCCGGGGGTCGAACATCGACATTTGCATGGCTGGTTGCGGTCGGGCTGCTGGCGGTCGCGCCGCCGCCGCCCGTGAACTGGACCGCCGCCGAAGACCATCGGAACATGATGGATCAGCTTGGCATCAAGGCGCTGCGGCCCGGGCCCGAGCGGCAACGAGAACGCGCCCAACCACGCCAACTACGACGAGTCCAAGGCCAATCCCTTTCCCGAATCTGCCCGATGCCCTGACGCTGAAGAACGGCAAGAAAGTCACCACGCCAGAAATGTGGTGGAACCAGCGCCGCCCCGAGATCGTCGAGGATTTCGAGCGCGAAGTCTCGGCCGTGTTCCCAAGAACGTGCCCAAGGTGACCTGGACCGTGACGAGCACCGAGAACACCGACGGTCGGGCTCGTATCCCGTCATCGAGCAAGCAGCTCGTCGGCCACGTGGACAATTCGCTCGTATCCCGTCCATCGACGTCGATATCCAGATGACGCTGGTGACGCCCGCCGACGCGAACGGCCCGGTGCCGGTGATGATGATGTTCGGCAGCGCGGCATGCCTCCGCGCATGGTCCGCAGACCGCGCCGCATGACGGGCGGCGATCCGCCCGCCACCGAGCAGCTGATCGCCGACGGCTGGGGCTACGCCTTCATCGAATCCCGGCAGCATTCAGGCGGACAACGGCGCGGGCCTGACCAAGGGCATCATCGGCCTGGTCAACCAGGGCCAGCCGCGCAAGCCGGATGACTGGGGCGCGTTGCGGGCGTGGGCCTGGGGCGCCTCCCGCGGCCTGGATTACCTCGAAACCGACAAGGCCGTGGACGCGAAGCACGTCGGCATCGAAGGCGTCTCGCGCTACGGCAAGGCCGCGCTGGTGACCATGGCGTTCGACACCCGCTTCGCCGTCGTGCTGGTCGGCTCCTCCGGCGAAGGCGGCGCCAAACTGCACCGCCGCAATTGGGGCGAAGCGGTCGAGAACCTCACCGGCTCGGGCGAATACCACTGGATGGCCGGCAACTTCCTGAAGTACGGCGCATCCGAAGCCGCCTTCGGCAGCAAGAACGCCGGCGACCTGCCGGTGGACGCGCACGAACTGATCGCGCTGTGCGCGCCGCGCCTGACCTTCATCAGCTACGGCGTGCCCGAGAAGGGCGACGCGAAGTGGCTGGACCAGCAGGGCAGCTTCATGGCCACCGTCGCCGCCGGGCCGGTCTTCCGGCTGCTGGGCGCGAAGGACCTGGGAGTCGCCGACGACTACACACCGCCAAAATGCCGCCGGTCAACGTGGGCCTGCTCGATGGCCAACTCGCCTGGCGCCAGCATGACGGCGGCCACACCGACGGCCCCAATTGGAAGTACTTCATCGCCTGGGCCGACAGGTTCCTCAACCGGAAGCCGCGCCGCCTGGCAGCTCCCCGGCCGACGATGACCCGGCTGCCCGCACCGACCCGAACTCCCTGGCTCGCCCACGCCCAATTGCTCGAAAAGGCCAAGAAGGGCGGCATCGACATCTATTTCGAGGGCGACTCCATCACCCGCCGCTGGGGCGCGACCGACTATCCCGACCTGCTGGCCAATTGGAAGCGGAACTTCTTCGGCTGGAATGCGGCCGATTTCGGCTGGGGCGCCGATCAGGATCCAGAACATCCTCTGGCGTCTCGAACAACGGCGAACTGGACGGAGTGAATCCGAAGGTCATCGTTCTGCTCGCCGGCACCAACAACGTCGGCAATACGCGTGCCTCCGGAGGCGACGACGCCAAGGTGGCCGACATCACCAGCGGGCTTGCAGGCAATCCTGCGCGTGATCGCAGGCCAAGGCGCCCGGCGCGACCATCATCGTCACCGGCATTTTCCCCCGCAACGACAACATGGCGGCTGATGCCCGCCATCGACAGGATCAATGCCAATCTCTCCCAGCTCGCCGACGGCAAGAGAATCCGCTATCTGAACATCAACGACAAGCTGGCCGACTCCGGATGGCAAGCTGTTCGACGGCATGATGAACGCTCGCGACAAGCTGCATCCCACCCTCAAGGGCTATCAGGTCTGGGCGGATGCGCTTGAAGCCCATCTTCACGCGAACTGCTCGGCCCTCCCGCCAAAGAGGACCACGCTCCGCCGCCCACCGGTGATCCGAGCGCAGCGCTTCAGCCCTCCCCCACCACCGCCCGGTAGTGCTCCGCCACCCGCCGCGCCGCCGCTGGTCCCAGCGCGGCCGACAGTTCCTCCAAGGGCGCGTTCCGCACGCTCTCCGCGCTTCCGAAACGCAGCAGCAGCTTGCGTACCGTCTTCGGCCCGATGCCGGGAATCCGCTCCAGCTCCGAGGTCAGGCGCTGCGAGTCGCTCCGCGAGCGGTGGAACGTGACCGCGAAGCGGTGCGCCTCGTCTCTCACGCTCTGGATCAGGTGCAGCACCGGCGAGAAGCGGTCCAGCACCACCGGCTCGTCCTCCTGGCCCGAGACGTAAATCCATTCCTCGCGCTTGGCGATCGACGCCAGCGGCTGGTCCACGAGGCCCAGCGACTCGAGCGATTCCGCGGCCGCGTGCAGTTGCCCCACGCCGCCATCCACCAGTACCAGGTCGGGCATCGGCTTCTTCTCCTCAAGCAGCCGCCCGTACCGCCGCCGGATCACCTCGCGCATCGAGGCGAAATCGTCGTTGCCCTCCACCTCCCGGATGATGAACTTGCGGTAGTCCGCCTTCTTCATGCGGCCGTCTTCCCACACCACCATGCTGGCCACCTTGTCCGTGCCCTGTATGTGGGAAATGTCGAAGCACTCGATCCGCGACGGCGCGTTGGGCAGGCCCAGCAGGTTCTCGAGCGCCTCCCTGGATCGCCTTCGAGGACGGCTTCAGCACGCGGAAGCGCTGCTCGAACAGGTGCTTCGCGTTGGTCTCGGCCAGCGCCAGCATGGCCCTCTTCTGGCCCCGCTGCGGCGTGTGGATCTCCACCTTGCGACCGCGCTTCTCCGAGAGCACCTCCTCGATCACCTCGCGGTCTTCGAACTCGGCGGGCACGTGGATCAGCCGCCGGAACGTACTGCTGGTCGAGATAGAACTGCTTGAGGAGCTGCGAGACGAACTCGGGCGGCTCGAACTCGGGGCGGTCTTCCCAGAAGAACTCCCGCCGGTCCACGATGCGCCCGTTGCGCAGGTGGAACACGTTGGCGGCCACCAGCGGCGGCTCCGCGTACCATGCCGAAAATATCGATGTCGTCGCCCTCGGCGGCGGCCATCTTCTGCCGCTGCTCCATCTCCTCGACCGTCGCGATCAGGTCGCGCAGCACCGCCGCCTGCTCGAATCGCATCTCCCGGGAGGCCTGCTCCATGTGCCCGCGCAGTTCCGCCGCCAGGTCCCGGTGCCGGCCCTCCAGGAACAGGCGGACTTCCTTCACCGCCAGAGCATATGCCTCATCCGTCACAAGGCCCTCGACGCATGGCCCCTTGCAGCGGTGTATGTGGAATTGCAAACACGGCTGCGGATGGCGCCGCGTCAGGTCCACCCGGCACGACGGCACGCCAAAGAAGCGGTGAATGAAATGCACCAGCCGGTAGGCCAGGTTCGCCGGGAAGTAGGGGCCGAAGTAGGTGGCCCCGTCCTTCAGAATCCGGCGCGTGACATAGACCCGCGGGTACTTCTCATGGGTGAGCTTGACGTAGGGATAGGTCTTGTCGTCGCGCAGCAGGACGTTGTACCGCGGCTGCCACTGCTTGATGAGGTTGTTCTCGAGCGCCAGCGCTTCCTTCTCGTTATCGACCAGGATGTATTCGATGTCGTGCGCGTGCGCGATCAGCGTGTCCGTCTTGGCATCGGCCAGCCGCTCGTCGGAGAAGTAGCTGCGCACCCGGGCCCGCAGGTTCTTCGCCTTGCCGACGTAGAGCACCGTCCCCGCCTCGTCCCGGTAGAGGTAGACGCCGGGCAGCAAGGGCAACTGGCTGGCTGTTTCTCGCAGGTCCATGCGCTGGGGCGCGCTTCACGGAAGGCGCGGCTTATACTTGAATTGTGCCACGGAACCGAGCGCTGATCGCGGTTTTGACGCTGCTCTGCGGCGCCCTGGCAGCCCAGCAGCCTCCGCCGAAAGAGCAGGCTCCGCCCCAGGAGCAGGCCCCGCCCGAAGAGGACGAGACGCTACAGCCCAAGAAGGAGTACGCCTTCAATCCCCTGCAAGCCGAAAAAGAGGTCAAGACGGGCGCCTTCTACCTCAAGAAAGGAAGCTACAAAGCGGCGGCCAGCCGCTTCCTCGAGGCCACTAAGTGGAACCCCGGTTTTGCCGAGGCCTACTTCTGGCTGGGCGAGGCCGAAGAAAAGCTGAGGGACAGAAAGGCGGCCCGGGAAGCCTGGTCGAAGTTCCTGGAACTCGCGCCCGAAGACAAGCGCACCGGAGAGGTGAAGAAGAAACTGGCCGCCCACCCCCACTCCTGAGGCGGGCGGCCACTTCGGGATCGGCGCTTGCTTTACGACTTGCCGACCACGAGATTGTTCGTCACCGAGAAAACGTTGGCTACGCCATTGGCGCGGATGCCGGCCATGTTCCGGTCCATCGCGTTCGCCACCACACCCTCCAGGGTCACGTGCCCATTCTTGACGATGATGTGAATCGAGGGTACCGGCCCCATGGCGTAGCGGCCCAGGTCGCCGAAGCGGTAAATCGCGCTGAACTCCGCCCTACGGATCTGGTAGTCCATGCCCGACAGCGGCAGGACTTCGATATTATTGGTCACGCTCTGCACGCCGGGAATCCGTTTCACGACGTTTCCGGCGTCCGACTTGACCACCGGGTTGGTCACCTGGCCATACAGAGTCACGTTGTCGCCCTCGACCTGATACTCCAGGTTGTCGAAGACGTTGTAGTACGGTAACATCACCAACTCATGGTGAACCCTCTGGTCGAGGGTTGGCGGGACGCTCGGAGCGTGGGCCTCCACCAGCGCCGGAGCTACGAGCAGCACGGCCGCCAGCCCCCAACGGACCCCGTTTGTTAGTGGCTTCATCTGTTTTCCCCTCCTCTTTCACTACCATGGACGCACCGGCGCGGCATTGCGCTTCACGAGTTACACAAGTTTACGCGGCAGCGTTACAATGGACGCAGGAAAGAGGGGTAATGTGATGAGCCGGGTTGATATCAATCGCAGACAGTTCCTTGTAACCGAGCTGGCGGCGGGTTTTGCGGCCGCGGTCCAGCCGATCGCCGCCGGGACGATTACCACCGATGCCGAGGGCCTCGAAGCGTCGGAAGTGAAGATCCCCGTGCGAGATGGGGAGATCCCGGGCTACCGGGCCAGGCCGGCCCAAGGCAGCGGGCTCGCCACCGTCCTGGTCATTCAGGAGATCTTCGGTGTCCACGAGCACATCCGCGACCTCTGCCGGCGCCTGGCCAAGCGGGGCTACCTGGCGGTGGCGCCGGAACTGTACGCGCGGCAGGGCAACGTCGCCGCCGTGACCGACATTCAGGAGATCATCTCGAAAGTCGTCTCCAAGGTGCCCGATGCCCAGGTCCTGTCGGACCTCGACGACACCGCGCGCTGGGCCGCATCTTCCCAGAAAGGCAACCCCGCCAAGCTGGGCATCACGGGCTTCTGCTGGGGCGGCCGGATCGTGTGGCTGTATGCGGCGCATAATCCCGATGTCAAGGCGGGCGCGGCCTGGTACGGCCGGCTGGTGGGGCCCACCGAGGAGTTGCATCCACGCAACCCGATCGATGTAGCGGCCTCGCTCAAAACGCCGGTGCTGGGCCTATACGGCGGGCAGGACCAGGGCATCCCGATCGCTTCCATCGAGCAGATGCGCGCCGCGCTCAAGGCCGCCGGCAACCCGTCCGAGCTGATCGTCTATCCGGACGCGCCGCACGGTTTCAACGCCGACTACCGGCCCAGTTACCGTCAGGGTCCCGCCGAGGACGCCTGGAAGAAGATGCTGGACTGGTTCAAGCGGTACGGCGTGGCGTAGGGATGCCCTGAGGCCTTCGCTACAGCCTGATGACCACTTTGCCCGCGCCGTCCTCATAGCGCTCCAGCATCTCGAACGCCGATTCGATCCGCTCGATAGGCAGGGTGTGGGTCAGCAGCGGCGCGAACAGCGCTCGCCGTTCGCGCAGAAGCTCCAGCGCCCCCTCGGATTCATGGTTGGAGCGGCGCACGTTCAGCATCGCCAGTTCCTTGCGCCGCATGGTGTGGAAGTCCAGCGCCACGCGGCCCGCGGACGGGATACCTGTCATCACCACGCGCCCTGCGTTGCGGGTCACGCGAATGGCTTCGTTCAAAGACTCCCCGCGGGCTGCGCAGTCGATGGAAGCATCCACTCCTCGCCCGCCCGTCTCGCGCAGCAACTCCTGGACCGGGTCGGCCGCGGCCGGATCGATGGCGGCGTGGGCGCCCATCTTCAATGCCAGGTCGCGCCGTGCCGCCACGGGCTCCACGGACCAGATCCGCCCGGCGCCGGAGAGCCGAAGTACGGCGATAGTCAGCAGACCGATCGGGCCCGCGCCGAAGACCGCCGCGGTCTCGCCCAGCCGGATGGCGGCGAACTGCATCGAGTGCAGCGCCACCGCCAGGGGCTCGAACAACGTCCCCTCCTCCATGCTCAGCTCGCGTGGCAGCGGCAGCAGGTTCGCGGCCGGCAGGTTCACGCATTCCCGGAAGAACCCGGGGTCCTGCGGCATGCTCAGAAAACGGATGTTCGAGCAGACGTTGTGGTGGCCGGTCAGGCAGAATTCGCAGTGATAGCAGTAGATGGCGGGCTCCAGTGCGGCGCGGTCACCCGGATGCCAGCCGGAGACGCCAGCACCCGTCTTCCTGACCGTGCCCGCCGGCTCGTGGCCCAGCACCATGGGGTACCTGCACTCGAGGTCGCCAATTCCGCCTTCGCTGAAATAGTGGAGATCCGATCCGCAGATGCCCACCGCATCCACCTTCACCTGGATCTCCCCAGGGCCGGGCTCGGCTGGGGTCGCCTCAATCAGGCGGAAACGGCGAGGCTCATAGAGTTCGGCAACGCGCATGGGTGGGACGTGGCGGCTACTTCTTGAATAGCTGGTCGAACGCTGCACGGGCGTCGTTTGAGCTGCGCGGCGCGGCCGGCGCCGGCGATGCGGAGGGGCCCGAGGACGTCGTGTCGCGCGCCACGGTCACGCGCTGCGAGAACGACGCGCACGCGTTCGCCTGGTCCTTCGAGGCGATCCGCACCGGGACGGGTTTCAGGCATTGAAACCGGGTCGAGGGCTCGAAGTGAGCGCACTGCTTGCAGCAGTGGAGCGGCACCCCACACTTGGGACAGTTGCCCTTGAAGTCCGCGTCGTTGGGCAGCGCCGTCGCGCAGTTGTAACACCTGGAAGCGACGACCGTCTGCACCAGGCGCGGTAGCCTGGGCCCGGTGATGTCAAGTGGTGGACGAGGGCCCTTGGGCCTCTCTTCGGGTCTCCGGCTGCCATTTTCGCGGTCGAAGTCCATGTAGCCCCGTTGTCGATACTTCCGATCGTCTTCCATAAACAGGATTCACGATCTCCTTAGGGGATTCTTCATCAAGTGGGCGTGCCCCCGACGAGCCATCCGGCCAGCCGCAGAACGATTCGGGCTTGCCAGCCGTGGGAGGCAGATACAAACTTTCTTACAGCTTGGGACAGAAGGGATTCTGCGGGGAACCGAGGCGCTGCAAAGCGACAGGTTCGGAAACCCGCCTCAAGCTACACTGTACCACAGCCAGTCAAGGAATTCCAGACGCGAACTTTCGTCGGCTGTTGCAGGAGCCCCCTGACGGCCGAGGGCGGACGGCTGACGGTTCTGGCCGGCTCACCCCCTCCTCTCGGGTGGTACAAGTTAAGGATGGGTTGCGTTCCCGCGCTCCGCGCACGATTTCTCGCATTGCTCCTGCTTGCACCCATGGGTGCTCCCGGCCAGACCGCCTCCGAGTGCGTCCGCATCTATCGCCAGCGCTATGCCGCGCGGATGACGCCGCTGGTGTGCGAAGCCGTCAAGTTCCGCACCGAGCCCGGTAACACGGGGGCTGTCCTCCAGCAGGCGCGCTGGCTGGAAGAGAAGGCCCGCCAGCTCGGCTTTGTCTACCATGACGCCGGACCGGTCACCGAAATCGACCTCCCCGGTCCCGAAAGCGCGCCGGTCCTGGGTCTGGTGGTCCACGGAGATGTCCAGCCTGCCGGGGAATCGGAGTGGACCCTGCCGCCGTTCACCTGCACTCTCCGGAACGGCGACCTTTACGGCCGCGGCGTGGCGGATGACAAGGGCCCCCTGGTACAGGCTCTTCTGGCCATGGCCGCGCTGCGGGACAGCGGCCGCGCCTGCACCCAGACCATTCGCCTCTTGGTAGGCAGCGACGAGGAGAGCAACAACCTGGACATGGCAACCTACCTGACCTCGCACGCGCCGCCGCCCCTGACCCTCGTACTCGACAGCGCGTTCCCAGTTGTGGTCGGCGAGAAGGCCTGGGACGCCCTCCAACTCACCGCGCCGGATCCCTTCCAGATTCGCGCCCGGACGGGTGCGCGCTGGGCCGTCACCGCACTGGAGTCCGGAATCGCCGCCAGCATCGTGCCGCCCCGAGCCACCGCCCGCCTGCACTGGCTTTCTCCGGACCTCTCCGCGCTCGATCGGGCCGCCGGCGCGCTCTGCCCGCCCACGATTCCCAGAGGGTACGGTTGTGAAATCAAGCGCGACGGCGCCGACGTGATCCTGACCACCACCGGACGCGCCGCCCACTCCGGCGTGAACATCGAGGGCGGCCGAAACGCGCTGGTGCTGATGGCCAACGTCCTCAGCGCGAAACTCGCGGCCAGCGGCGCGCGCGACCTGCTCGAGTTCGCCGCCATCGCGGGCCGCGACATACACGGGGCGGGATTGGGCCTGACCCAGGCCGACCCGCTCTGGGGCCGCTACAACGTCAACGTGGCCACGCTTAAACCGGATGAGCACGGCGCCCTGGTTCTCACCACAAACTTGCGGCGCATTCCGCCCAAAACGCACCAGGACATCCAGGCCTACCTGGAACGATTCGTCGCCGATTTCAACCGCTCGCACGGTTCCGCGCTCCAGTTCGGCGGCTACTTCAAGGACGAGCCGCTGGCCTTCGACCCGGATTCGAAGCTGGTGAAGCGCCTGCTGGCCGACTATGCGCGCGCCACCGGCAGCAGCGCTCCGCCCGCCATCTCCGGCGGCGGCACTTACGCCAAACGCCTTCCCCACGCCATCGCCTTCGGAATGTGGCTGCCCGGCAAACCCTACCCGGGCCACGACGTGGACGAGCGCATCGCCGTCGCCGACCTGGACCGCGGCGTGGCCATTCTGCTCGAAGCGCTGGCGGATCTCGCCTGCTCCCCGCCGCTGGTGGAGCCGTTCAAACCGTGAGGAGGGGCTGGGAGGCCGGGCGCAGCTCACCTCTGTCTTCAATCACCCCACCCGCATCACCACCAGCGTCATGTCGTCGTGCTGCGGGGCGCCCGCGGCAAACCGGTCCGCCGCCTCCATAATGCGCGCGATCGTGTCCGCGGCCGGCCGGCCCAATGAGCCT
The DNA here is from genome assembly GCA_963710565.1 of Bryobacterales bacterium. Lineage (GTDB taxonomy): Bacteria > Acidobacteriota > Terriglobia > Bryobacterales > Bryobacteraceae > DASWZN01. The sequence goes on from CAVQAN010000009.1 coordinate 839,565, forward strand.
CGTGCCGCCTGCGCCAACTGGTCCTCGCCCCACTCGTCGTCGGCAGCGTTCATCGACTCGCTGATGCCGTCGGTGAACATCACGATCGTGTCGCCGGCCTCGAGTTGCACCTCGGCTTCCTCGTAGCGTGCCTCCTGAAAGATCCCCACCACCGGCCCTCCCGTCTCCAGCCTGACCAGATCCTCACGCCGGAACAGCATCGGCGGATTGTGCCCCGCGTTCACGTAGCGCAGCCTTCGCGCGCCCGCCTCGTACTCGGCGTAGAAGAACGTCGCATAGCGGTTCGCCGGCGAGGCGTCGAACACCAGCCGGTTCACGGTCTCCATCAGCCGCGCCAGGTTGGCCGAGCCGCTCTGGGCCTGCCCCCGCACCGAGGCCTGAAGGCTGGCCATCAGCAGCGCCGCCGGCACTCCCTTTCCCGAAACGTCGCCGATCGCGATCCCCAGCCTCCCGCCGCTCAGCGCCAGGAAGTCGTAGTAGTCGCCGCCCACCCCCAGCGCCGGCCGGCACGCGCCCCCGTATTCGAGGCCTTCCACCGGCGGCAGCGTCTGCGGGAACAGCCGCTGCTGCACCTCCCGCGCAATCTCCATCTCGCGGTTCAGCACCTCGCGCCTGGCCGTCTCGGCTGCCACCTCCGCGATGAGCCGCGCGTTTTCGAGCGCCAGTCCGGCCTGCGCCGCCACCGACCGCAGCAGCCGCACGTCGGTCTTCGAGTAGGGCTCCTCGGACCGCTTCGGCCCCAGGCTCAAAAAACCGCGCAGCACGTCCTTCCCCACCAGCGGCAACAGCAATCGGGATTCGAGCGCCGCCAGCGCCCCGCGATCCTCGTCGCTCACGCGCTCCGCCTGGACCCACGAGTCCACGTAGAGCGGCGCCTGCTGCCGCGCCAACTCCTCGGCTGCCGTGCCGCCGGCGGCGAACCGCACCGCGGGCGCACACGGATATCCCAGGGCGAACGCCGGAACGAAACTCCCATCGGCCCGCACCAGCGCCACCACGCGCTCGACGTGCAAGGACTCCGAGATCCGCCGCGCCACCATCTCGAACAGCCGCCCCGTCTCGGTCACGCTGCGCACATCCTCGCTCAGCTCGCTCAGAATCCGATCCGCCTCGTATGCCTCCCGGAAGAACCTGCGATCCACCCACGACCGCGCACTCCCGGAGAACCGCCGGATCAGAACGACCGCCGCGACGCCCGCCGCGATCAACATAATCTTCCGCGGACGGTTCGTATCCGGATCGAGCGCCAGCAGCAGCGCCAAAACGCCGGCGCCGGCCGAGAGGAGCGCTTGCAGAGTACGCAAGCTGCCCTGCGCCAGCGCGTACTGCACGCCCATCCGAACCACCACCCTCACGTCCAGCGCCCGCTGGACCACGATCACGTACGCCATCGTCAGCGGAAACCCGAACAGACACACGAGCGCGAACGTCAGCGCAGGGCCTTCGGGAATCCAGCGCCAGGCGAACATGGCCCAGGCACAAACCAAGGTCAGCGGCGCGAAACTCACCGTGGAGCCCGTGTGGAGCAGCAACAGGCGCCGCCGCGCATCCGGCTCCGTCGCGGGGTCACGCACCTTCGATTGCAGTCCGAAGAAGAAAAGCGGCAGCGCAGCGACCCAGAGGAACCCGGCAGCCACGTTCGCGGCCTCGGCCAGGGGCCCAAGAAAGGCCACCGCGTCGAAGCGCTCGGCCTGCCCGATCGCCCAGCAGGTTCTCAACACCGCCTGCGCCGCCAGTGGGCCGATCAGAATCCACTTGGCCCATGGCACGCGGCGGTCCAGCTTCCAGCGCTCGGGGAAGTAGATGCCGAACAGCATCATCCAGATCGGCCACGTCGCCAGGGCCAGGTTCGTGTACGCCAGCGCGGGCAGGCCGAGGAATGCGGGCCAGCCTTGCGGATCGAGGAGCCTCGCGCCCGCGTTCGCCAGAAACTGGACGAAGCCCAGCATCAGCCCCAACAGCATCCAGGCCCTGGCGTCGCCCGGCCTAATCGCGGCCACCCAGAAACCCAGCGCCAGAGAAAGCGCCGGGAGCACGAACCATACAACGGTTGCAAACGCCCAGACGAAGCCGGACGTTCGCTCCCGAGTCGGCGCCAGCCGGATGGCCGCCGGGACCACCGCGCCGTTTCGGCGAACCTCCACCGGCAACGTGTCCCCCGGCGCCCTTCGCCGCACGGCGCGCATCAGGTCCGCCAGCCCCGCCGGCCGAAGCCCGTCCACCGTAACCGCGTGGTCGCCCTTCCGAAGACCGGCGGCGCCCGCCTCGGCCGTAACCCAGATCACCGTCGGCCACGGAGAGCCGAGCCCCAACGGCGCACGAGTATATTGGTTCGCGAGATCTCTCGCGGCGTCCATGCCGAACCGCACCTGGCAGGCCACGGCAACCAGAAACAACGCCGCCAGCAAGGCATACTGCGGTCTATGGCTCGGCCGGCTCCGCGTTTTGCGCACTGTAAGATTCTACCCCGGAGGGCGCGGCCGCAGCCCCTCAGCGCAGCGACTCCCGCAGAAGTCGCAGAGCGACGTCCTCGTCAAACGCCGGCGATTCGACTACAGCCACGCCGCCACCGTTCGCCACCCGCTCGCGCTTGATGACGGTTCCCGTTTTCGTGTCGACCCACTCGGCCATGTATACTCCCGTGGGAATCGCCAGCGCCAGCGGGCAGTGGCCGGCGCCGGTCGCGTATACCGCGTACTGCGCGCCGTGCGAGGAAAGCGCTTGTGTGTAACAGCCCGGAGCGCTCGTCACCGCCAGCGGGTCGGGCCGCATCTTCACCAGGTCGAATGACCGCAGGAACTCGCTGAGTATCCCGAGTTGCCGCCGCAGCCTCGCGCTCCCGCCGCCCGGGCCGTTCGGTTCCGTGTCGGTGCCGTCCTCTCGGCCCACCGAGAACGAGTAGTCCAGGTTGTTGAACGTCCCCCCGCCCGCCAGCAGGAAGTTCCACGCCTGCTTACGATAGAAGGAGTCCGACCGGCCCGCGAAGCCGGTTTCATCGTACGCCAGCAGCTTGCCGATCCCGTAGTTCAGCTTGGCCGCCTCCGGGTAGGCGTAGTGGAAGTTGATGATCGAGACGCCCGGCCCCACCCCCAGCACCGGGTAGCGGAAATTGCAGTAATTCTGTGCGATCAGGTGCCGTTCGGCGAGCCCCTCCTCCTCCCCTGAAATCCAGGAAGCCACCCGGGCTTGCCACGCCATCGACTCCCCGTCGGCCAGGTCCACCGCGTTCGGGAATACGCTCAGCGCCGGAGCCGGCAGATACGGGTTGATCGGTTCCACCGTAACCGTGCGGTCCGACCACGGCTCGTTCTGAATCTCGTAGATGACGTTGTCGAATCCGCTCAGCTCGCGCACGATCTTGCGCACCAGCCGCTCCTGGTAACCCAGAATGTTCCCGTTCGCGAGAGTGTGCAACTGCCGCCGGTCGATGGCGTCCGTGGCGTTGACGTTGTTGTCGCGGTTCAGCGGGCAAAGGGCCCAGTTCTTGTCGTCGTACTGCGACGAGAACAGCGTCATCTCGACCACGATGCCGCGCTGCCCGGCCTCGGTCACGAAGTCCTTCAGCCGGACGAAATAGGCGTCGTCCCATCGGTCCAAATCGAACTTGTTCCCGCCGTTGTGGTATCCCGGCGTGCCGCTGCGCGACCAGGGCGCCAGAAACCGCCCCCGCGCCGGCGCCAAGTTGTTTCGCGCGATCCCAAAAGCGCCCGGCTCCTCGACATACGAGCCCGAAAAGATGCGCGTGTAATTCAATCCGTCCGCCGCCAGCGTCAGCAGGTATTTCCGGTAGTCGAAGTCCGGATTGAGAACGGAGCCGTAATGCGAACCCGACGTGATCAGCACGGTCGCCTGACCGCGAAACAGGAAGATATGGGGATTGTCCGGGTGCAGCCGGATGGGCGCCGCGGGCGCCAGAACGGAACCGAGCAACAGGGGGACCAGCAGCCGTGTGTTCATCGGTTGTACCTCGGCGTAATGCCGCGCAGCTTGTTCCAGACCGCTTCGCATCCGGCCAGCGTCTCTTCCGAAAGCGCCCCATCGTCCAGTGCGGTGAGGTTCTCTTCGAGTTGCTCGATGCGCGATGCGCCCAGGATGACGCAATCCGCCGCCGTGTGGTGCAGCAGCCAGTTGAGCGCCAGGCTCGCCAGCGGCCGCCCCGCGCGCCCTGCCAGTGCGCGCAACTTCTCCACCGCCTCGAAACACGCCGGGTGCCAGTAGCGGTCCAGGTACATCTGGTTCCCGTCGAACCGCGAGCCCGCCAGCGGCGCTTCCAGGTTCTGCTTTCCCGTCAGCAGTCCGCCCGCCAACGGGTTGTAGACCACCGTCGCGACGCCGAATTCCCGGCACATCGGCAGGTACTCCTGCTCGATGCCTCGCGCCAGCAGATTGTACATCGGCTGCGTGACGCAGGCCGGCCGATAGCCGTGTTCCGCGGCCAGCCACAGCATCCGCACTACCTGCCACGCCGCGTAGTTCGAGCTCGCCGGATAGCGCACCTTGCCCGCGCGCACCAACTCGTCGATCGCCTCGAGCGTCTCCTCGAGCGGCACGCCGTAGTCCGGCTGATGCAGGTAGTAGATGTCGAGGTAGTCCGTTCCCAGGCGCCGTAGCGTGGACTCCGCCGCCCGCAGGATCTGGGGCTTCGAAAGGCCGCTCTCCTCTGGCGCCCCGTTCATCGCGCCGCGCACCTTGCTCGCCACCACGACCTGCTGCCGGCGCCCCGCCAGCGCCCGCCCCAGGATGGTCTCCGCCCTGCCCTGGTTGTAGACGTTGGCCGTGTCGAAGAAATCGACCCCGGCTTCCAGGCACCGGTCCACCATCCGCCGGGCCGCGTCTTCGTCCGTCTGCCCGCCGAAGGTCATCGTCCCCATGCAGACCTTCGACACCTCCAGCCCCGACCGCCCAAGCCTTGTTCGTTCCATCACCCCAACTTACCAGACGCCGTCCCGCCCTACGGCGCGAAATACCCGTTAATATCCAGCACCACTTGCGTTCGTTCCGTCACGAACACGCTCACCGCCCCGCCCGTGCCCGCCGGCACCATCGCCGCGTTCGCCACCACTGCGCCGTCCCACGAGTTCAACGTCGAAACATCCGGCTGCGCCGACCCCGTGCCCCACGCCGTCAGATACGACAGCCGCCCGTCCGGCACCACCGTGACGTTCAACGAATACGCCGCCGCCGTCGCCGGTATGCCGCAGCCGCCCGCCGGAATCGTGAACGAGCGCGTCTCCCCCGCCCCCATCTCCGGTCCCCCGAAGGGTCCGTCCAGCCCGCGCGTGTCCACCACTCGGCACGGCGCCACCGAATAGAACGACAGCGCCCCCGCGTTCCCCGGCGCCGCGAAGTAACCATTCGTGTCCAGGATCACATCCGTCGGATCCGAGACGAACACCGAGATCGCTCCGCTCGTCCCTGCCGGAACAAGCGCCGCGTTCGCCACCACCTTGCCCGTCCACGAATTCAGCGTGGAAGCGATGGGCGCCGCCTGCCCCGCCGCCCACGCCGTCAGATAGCCCAGATAGCTGGTCTCCGGCACCACCGTGACATTCAGCGAGTACGCCTTCGCCTCCACCGGCAGCCCGCAGCCACTGGACGGGAACGCGAAGTCCCGGCTCTCATCGGCGGACATCGACGGCCCGCCAAACGCGCCCGCCGGATTCCGCGTGTCGGCGATGCGGCACGGCGAAGCCGGATAGAACGAATAGGCATTGGGCCCGCTTGCAGAAGCGAAGTAGCCGTTGATGTCCAGGACCACATCGGTCGCCTCGCTGGCGAAGACGTCCACCGCTCCTCCCGCCCCCGCCGGCACGATGGCCGCATTCGCCACCACGATCCCACCCCAGGAGTTCAGCGTCGAGACCTGGGCCTGCGGCTGACCGGCCGGCCACAGCGTCAGATAGGATAGCCGCCCCTGCGGCACCACCGTCACATTCAGCGAGTACGCTTGCGCCGTGGCCGGAATGCCGCAGCCGCTCTGCGGAATCGCGAACGAGCGCAACGAGGCGGCGGCCATCGCCGGCCCTCCGAAGGGCCCCTCCGGATCGCGCGTGTCCACCACCCGGCACGGCGTCACCGGGATGAATTGCAGGGCAACCACCGGCTGCGACGGCATCGGCGTGGTGAACGACCAGGTCGGCGAGGCGCTCGCCCCCCCGCTGTCCTTGGCCACCACCCGCCAGAAATACAGCGTCCCGGCCGTGAGCGTTCCCGGCGTGTAGCTGGCGGCAGCGGTGTTGGTCGCCAGCGGCGGCGCGGCCTGCGTCCCGAAATACACATCGTACGAGCCTGCGCCCGTCGAAGCGTTCCAGGTAAGGGTTGGCGTCAGCGAGACTCCGATCTCGCCGTTGGCCGGGGAAACCAACGCGGGCGCGCCCACCTGGGTCGTGAACGACCAGAGGGCGGACGGCGTCGAGCCGCCGGCGTTCCTGGCCACCATCTGCCACGAGTACAGCGTCCCGCCGGCCAGCGCGCCGGGCGCGTAACTCGCTCCCGTCGTGCTTGTCACGAGCGGAGGAGGCGATGCGGTCCCGAAATACACGTCATAAGACGCCGCCCCGCTCGAAGCCAGCCAGCTCAACACAGGCGCCGGCGCGACGTCCGAGGCGCCGTCGGCCGGCGCGCTCAGCACCGGCGCGGCCGGAGGCGCCACCTGCGTCGTGAACGACCAGGTCGCCGAAGTGTTCGATCCTCCGGCGTTGTTCGCAACCACCCGCCAGTAGTAGAGCGTGCCTGCGCTCAGCGTTCCGGGGGAGTACGTTGTGGCTGCTGTGTTCGTCACCAGCGGCGGCGAGGACGCGGTCCCGAAGTACACGTCGTATGAGCTCGCCCCACTCGACGCAATCCAGCTCAAAGTGGGCGTGGCCGAAACTCCCGATGCCCCGTTCGCCGGCGCGCTAAGAACCGAACCCGGAGGAGGCGCCACCTGAGTCGTGAAAGACCACGTCCCGGACGTGTTCGATCCCCCCGCGTTCTTCGCCACCACCCGCCAGTAGTAAAGCGTCCCCGCGCTCAGCGCTCCTGGAGAATACGTTGTGCCCGCCGTGTTGGTCACCAGCGGGGGCGAGGCCGCTGTCCCGAAGTACACGTCATAAGACGCCGCCCCGCTCGAAGCGCTCCAGTTCAGCACCGTCGTAGCCGAAACCCCGGTCGCCCCGTTCACCGGCGCATTCAAGACCGGAGCCGGAGGCGCCGCCACCTGCGTCGTGAACGACCACGTCGCCGAGCCGTTCGATCCCCCCGCGTTTTTCGCCACCACCTGCCAGTAGTACAGGGTGCCCGCACTCAGCACCCCGGTCGAATAGACTGTGCCCGCCGTGTTGGTCACCAGCGGCGGCGAGGACGCAGTCCCGAAGTACACGTCATAAGACGTCGCTCCGCTCGAAGCACTCCAGTTCAGCACCGTCGTCGCCGAAACCCCTGTCGCCCCGTTCGCCGGAGCGCTTAAGACTGGCGCCGGAGGAGCCGCCACCTGCGTCGTGAACGACCACGTGGCCGAAGCGTTCGATCCACCCGCGTTCTTCGCCACTACCCGCCAGTAATAGAGAGTGCCCGCGCTCACCACGCCGGTGGAATAGACTGTACCCGCCGTGTTGGCCACCAGGGGCGGCGAGGATGCGGCCCCGAAGTACACGTCATAGGACGCCGCCCCGCTCGATGCATTCCAGCTCAGAGTGGGCGTGGTCGGAACCCCGGTTGCACCGTTCGCCGGCACGCTCAAGACCGGGGCCGCTGGAGCCGCCACCTGCGTCGTGAACGACCAGGTGGCCGATGTGTTCGATCCACCCGCGTTGTTGGCCACCACCCTCCAGTAGTAGAGAGTGCCCGCGCTCAGCGAGGCGGAGGAGTATGTTGTGCCAGCCGTGCTGGTCACCAGCGGCGGCGAGGACGCGGTCCCGAGGTACACGTCATACGACGTCGCACCGCTTGACGTATTCCAGCTCAAAGTGGGCGTCGCCGAAACCCCGCTCGCTCCATTGGCGGGCACGCTCAGGACCGGGGCCGCAGGGGCCGCCACCTGGGTGGTGAACGACCATGTGCCCGAAGTGCTCGATCCCCCCGCGTTCTTGGCGACCACCCGCCAGTAGTAAAGCGTGCCCGCCGCCATCACTCCGGGAGAACAGACCGTGCCGGCCGTGTTGGCTACCAGCGGCGGCGAGGACCCGGTCCCGAAATACACGTCGTAGGACGTCGCGCCGGTCGACGCATTCCAGCTTAATGTAGGTGTTGCCGCAATCCCTGTCGCTCCGTTTGCGGGCACGCTCGACACCGGGGCCGCTGGAGCCGCCACCTGCGTTGTGAAGGACCAGGTCCCCGAAGTGTTCGATCCGCCCGCGTTCTTGGCTGCCACCCGCCAGTAGTAGAGCGTGCCTGCCGCCAGCGCTCCGGGAGAGTACGCCGTGCCGGCCGTATTGGTCGCCAGCGGCGGCGAGGAAGCTGTTCCGAAATACACGTCATACGACGTCGCCCCGCTCGACGGATTCCAGCTCAAAACAGGCGTCGCCGAAACGCCGGTCGCTCCGTTCGCCGGCGCGCTCAAGACCGGCGCCGGCAGAGGCGCAACGACATTCGCGCTGTAGCTGGACGTGGCGCTGAACACCTGGCCGAACGAGGCGCTGCTCACGGTGAACGGGATCCCGTAAGTTCCTGGAGTGGACGAAGCGGTCAGGCTCAGGTTGCCCGCCGCGGAGGTATGCCCCGCCTGAACGTCGCCCAGCGCCATCTGCGTCCCGCCCGAGAACCCGGAAGGCAATGTGGCTTGCCCGCCCACCGCGAACGCCGTCAGGTCCCCGCCGTTGATCGCGCTGCAGCTCAGCGTGAACTGCGAACCGGACGAAATCGAAGACGGCAGGCTGCACGACGGACTGATGCTCGGCCCGGACGCTGCGGTCGCCGGACTGCTGAAAGCGACTCCATAGGGCTCGGAACTAACGCCGCCGAGCGACGCGCTGGCCATGTCCACCGCCACGACCGCACCTCCGCTATAGCTTGCCGCCACCTGCTCGACGTTCTGGATCGTCGAAGCCGACGCCGCCAGGGGAGCCCCCGTGTCCGCCCGGTAGAGATACAGGTCGATGTTGTTGAAATAGGACGTGACCCCGCTGACGTGCCGGTTCCACGTAACGCTGGCCTGAAACGATCCCGCGGGCGTCACTTTGTAAAGCTGGAAAGCGCTGGCTGCCAGACTGCCGGTGGCGTAGTTCAACTCCTGCCAGGCCTGCGTCAGGTTGGCATATCCCCATCCCCGGTCTGCCGCCCAGCCCGTATTGTCCGTGGTGTTGACCAGGACCGCCTTGACCGCCAGAGCGTTGGGAACTCCCGCGCTTCGAAGCACCGCGGCCGAGCCGGCCACGTGAGGCGACGCCATGCTCGTCCCCGTCATCGCCACAAAATCGTCGCTCGTGTCCGGCAAGTTGTCCCAGTTGTACGCCGCCGAGTAGACGTAGGTCCCGGGGGCCGCCAAATCCGGTTTATACCGTCCACCGAGGGTCGGACCGCGGCTGCTCGAGCTGTTGATGGTGCCCCGCGAGGACCAGTTCGCCGCGGTGATCGAGTCGTACGCGATCCCGGGGCTGCCGACGGTTTGCCCCGAGGGACCGGAATTGCCCGCGGAAATGGCCATCGTCAGCCCATAAATATCCGTGTATTGGTCGATTGCCTGCGCGAAGCCGTCGTCGTCGCCGCTGGCTGGTCCGCCGTAACTGTAATTCAGTACCCGGAGGGGCGTGTTCGCGACCGCCCAGTCGATCGCCGTCATCACGTCGCGCGAATCCGACTCGGCCCCGCCGCCGCAAGATCCGGTCGTCAGGAGCTTGAAACCGATCTTCAGGTTATACAGCGTGCCAACGCCCTTGGCGACGCCCTGGTAGTTCGTCCACCCGGTCGATCCCTGGCTCATGACAATTCCCGTGACGTGGGTTCCGTGGCCGTACTGGTCCTCGGCCGAACTGGCGTTGTCGCCGAAACAGGGGTACGTCTGGCCGTAAGTCAGAAACACATGACTGACGAGGGTCTTTCCCGCGAACGCCGGGTGATTCGTCCTGACACCCGTATCCAGCACCCCTACCGATTGGCCCTGGCCGGTATACCCCGCCGTCCAGAACGCGGGCGCACCCAGGGCCGGCACGCTGGTCGCAAGCTGCGGGTATTGAACCTCCACCGGGAACACGCGCGCGATGGACGGATCGGCCTCCAGCGCGGCGAGGGCCACCGCCGGAACTTCGGCCGTCAGCATGTTGATGCCCTTGTACCGCGAGATCCGGCTCGCGCCCCAGCCTGCCAGCCGGCTCTCCAGCGCGTCCTGCTCCGGCCCGATCGCCTGTTCAATGGCCTGAAACGCCTGCTGCCGCGTCCGCAGAGTGACCGCCTCCGCCGCGGCCCGGGCCCGGCTCAGCTCCTCCGAGTCCGGGAACGCCTGTCCGGCCAGCCTCTGATATCGGGATTCCGCGATCTGCTGCGAGAGCGCCTGGGCCGCCTCCGCGTCTTGGAACATCGCGGCCTGCGGCTGGGTCTTCAGGACGACGAAAACCGGGATCCTCGCCTCGGCCTGCGCCCGTGCGGCCACCCGCGGATCGATCTTCGCGCTGCCGGCCGCCTGCCCAAATGCCGCCGGTAGCACTGCGCCGGCGGCGGCCAGGAGCGCAACCGCCCCCAGCCTCCGATTCACTCCCCTTCCAGTCCGTAACTGCATTCCCTGCACACCTGCCGGACAGGACCTCGCCAGGAGTGAATCCCGCTACCGCTTCGGCGCCGGAAGCGTGACCACGCCCGTATCCTGCGACGGCGTCCCGCTCGGCTGGGGACCGCTCGCCGGCGCCGCTTCGTTGAACGTGACCCCGCCCGAGTCCTTCGGCGAAGAGTCGCCCGGCGAGGTGCGCGCGGAGGCCGCCTCCTTGCCCTTCGCCCCGGCTGCCATCGCAGCGTGGATGGCCGCTTCCGCCTCCACCTCCGGAATCGCTAAAGAAAGCCTCGCCGTGCTGCCCTCGGAATCCACCTTGAGCCGCTGCAGCATCGCGGCCGCCTGCGGGTTGTTCTTCTGCCCCGCCGCCGCCATCCCGCTGAACAGGCGCACCGCGGCGGCCAGGCCCTCGGCGTCCTTCGGCGTGTGCGTCACCGCCTGCAACGAGATCACGATCTCGGCGCCGAACTTGATCCCCAGGCTCGCCTGCTCGATGGACTGTACCAGCTCGCCCATCGGCCCGGCGGTTGCGCTCGGCGGCGCGAACGCCGCCGGCGCCGCGTGCATGACCACCCAGATGTCGTTCGCCTTCGAGGCCTCGCTGGCCCTTGCGGCGATCGCCGCGCTCAGGCCCGGACCCCCGCCGCGCCGGTCCACAAACGCGCGCACGGCCGCCTCGTCACCGCCCACAATCAGATGCGCGTCCATCACCGCCACCGCCGACAGCCCCTCCTGCGGCCCCGGTTTCACCAGGATCTGGACCCCGTGATAGTCGCTGCCCTTCATCCCGCCTGCCGCCGCCAGTTGCGCGAGCTTGGCCGCGTCGAAGTTGCCCCGCAGCATCAGAAACGCGCTCGGCTTCTGCTTGGCCGGCGCCGCGATGAGCACCTCGTCGAGATCCCTGAGCGGGTCGAACCCCGCCTTCTCGACGTACGCTTTGAACTCGGGATTGGCGGATGCCGTCATCTGTGCCGAAAGCATCTTCCCGAAGTCCGATTCCAGGATCCGCTTGAAGTTGATGCCGGCCAGCACGTCCGAGCCGGCCGGAGCCAGGCCCAGCAGGCTCGAATCCGCCGCCAACGCAGCCGGAATCGAGGCCGCGTAACTCAGAAGGGCAACTGCCATCAGTCTCCGCATATGGGGACGATTATACAGACATCCGCGGCGCTTCACTGGCCCTGCTTCCATAGCGCCTCCAATTGCGGCTCGCTGAGCGCTAGCCCCAGCTTCACCACGCTGCCCTGGGAGGTCACATCCGCTGGGGCGTGCGCCACCGCGCCGGCCACGAACTTCAGCACCGCCGCCAGCTTCGAGGCGTCCTCCGCGCTGGCTGCGGTCAGCTCGGCCGAAAGACTCACGGAGCCGCCGAAACTCAGGCCTCCACTGGCTTCCTGGACCGCGCGCAGCGCGCCCCCCTTCAACGCATCGCCGGCGGCGCCTCCGCCCGGCAGGTCCTGCATCAGCTCGGATAGGGGCGCCGCGGCGACGAACCACATCGCGTAGGCCTTGCTCGCCGCCTGCGCCCGCGCGGCGATCTCCGCACCCGGGCCCGCGCTCCTCTCCCGCCGCTCCACCGCCGCCCGCACGCTGGCCGGGTCGCCCATCGCCACGATCGAGCCGCTCAGGAACGCCAGCCAAACCTCGGGGCTGACCAGCACCTGCGCGCCCTGGTACGTCGCCACCCCGGCTCCCGCCGCGCCGGCCGCTTCCAGAATCCGCGCCGTGTCGAACCGGCCGCGCCCGAGCAGCAGCCTGCGCTCTCCCGCGTCCGGCTTCGCCAGCAGGATCTCGTCCAGGCTCTCCCGCGGATCGAACCCGCTCGCTTTCACGAAGGCATCGTATTCCTGGTCCTGCGCCGCCGAGAACTGCGCCACCGCGAACCGGCCGAAGGGCGTGTCCTTCACCTTCGCCACGTCGATGCCGGCCAGAATCTTCGCCTCCGGCATGGCCAGCCTCAGCAGCTCCGGATCGGCCCCGAACGCCGCCGCCGCGCACAGAAAACCGACCGCCAGTTTCCTCATGGGCACTTCCCTCCAGGGTACGGCACTTGCGCCAGGCCCGTCGTGGCGAAGGGGCCGTCGGCTCTGCGGCTACTCCGTTGGCCGCCGGCTTGGCCCCTTCCATCACGATCCTGCAGCAGCGCGTCGCCGCGCGTGGCCCCGAACGCCCCGGTCCGGGGCGGGCTTGGCGATTGGCCCGCCATCATACGGCCTCCAGATATAGAACGCTTAAGCCATCAAATTCCGTTGTTGGCCCGTGCTAGACTGCCAGGCAACCGGGAGCCGAAACGGAGATTCCGGGGAAAAGGAGAACTCACGAAGATGAAACTACACAAACTCACGTTGAATGTCATAGCTGCCGCTGCAATGGCGCTCGCTTTTAGCGTCACCGCACGGGCTCAGAACAACAGGAGCTTCGTCGCAACGACTGGCGACGACGCGAACAACTGCACGGCGACTGCCAACTGCCGCACCTTCACCAGGGCGCTGTCTGTAACGAATCCCAACGGGGAGGTCGTGGTGGTGAACTCCGGCGGCTACGGGTCTTTCACGATCACTCGGCCGGTGGTCATCACCGCTATCGGCGTCGATGCCTCCATCGCCTACACGAACCTCAGCGGGAGCGCGATCGGCATCAACACCTTGGGAGACGTGACCATCACCGGGCTCAACCTGAGTGGGGGCGGCGGGACCGGCGGGAATGGGATTATCGCCGAGAACGTCGGCACTCTAAAGCTGTACAACATGCGAATACAGGACTTTGCGTACTATGGCATCGCGTTCGAACAGGGAGCGGCCCTGTCCGTCTACGATTCCACAGTACACGGAAACGGCTACATTGGACTCTATACCGATGCCCCGACATACGTGGAGAATACTTCCTTCGACCATAACAAGTACGCCGGCGTCATGGGCTACGGACAATGGATGGCAATCAAGAATTCCTCCGCGCAATTCAACGGCATAGGCTTCGATGCTTCCTACCTACACATGCTTGTGCTCGACAACGACGCCGTTAGTTTTAACGGCGTCGGCCTGCAGACGGACGTCGGATGGATCTACTTTGCGCACTGTGTCGTGACCGGCAACGCTACGGCTTACCAAATCAATTCGGGTACGATCACCGGGTCCAGCCCCGGGACCTCCCTGATCGCGCCGGGGCAGGCGACCGTTGGGTCGCTTTCGACACCGATAGCCCTCCAGTAATTCCGGCTGCGCCACGCCAGATGGTCCGGTGGTCGAGCTAGGGCATCAAAGGTGGGGCACGTGCCCGTTCGTGTCCTCACAGGCGGAGGCGCCCACCTTCGTTAGCGGGGTTGAGCCTGGCACAGAACTTCTGGCGATCATGGAGCCTAAGTTCCGCCCCGGCGCGCTCCTTGAGCCCTACTCGAGCTTCTCAATGGCGGTCTCTCCCTCATCAATGCGCCCAAGGCGACCCCTGACGCTCGGTGGTTTACCTCTGGGTCAAGAGGGCCGCTCGCGAATGCCTCCGACCAGACCCGTTCTTCAAACCCGGTGCTGCCCCTCTGAAGGGAACGATAAGTCGGCTTGCGACAGCCCAACTTCCGGCTTGCGCGTGATCCGCCCGCGATCGGTATATATTCGGCTTCGGCGGTTCCCATCCGCGTCGGCATCTTGAGGTGTTTCCGTGAGCTAGCCGTTTTCGACGCGCGCCTTTATATCCGAGTACGCCGTGTCGATCAGCCTGCTTAGCGCCACGGCGTTTGTGGCCGTTCCCGGTCTCAGCTTCACATGGCGCATAAACTTGCCGGCGCCCTGCAACAAGTGAGCAGGATCCGGCAGCGCTGCGCCGTGAAAGAACCCCACGTTCACGTGCGAGTTGAATACATTGACGTAGCCGAAGGGCGCATCTCCCAAACATGCAACCGGGCAGCCGTCATGCAAAAGCTCCCGGACCTCGTCTCCGCATTTTCGCATCACGTCAAACCACTGATGCGCGATGGCTCCCAATTCACCTGCGTGCTCCTTCATCCACGCATCGATGGTGGGATCCCGCTCGACAGCGCCGTTGAAGCGCAGCAATTCCGTTCTCATCGCCGCTCCACTTTTTCGACCTCTACGGTTAACCTAACACCTTACACGAGAAGACCGCTGGTTTCGCCGTTTGCGGATAGCGGGCGGATGGTGGGCAACCCGGACAATGAGCGCGGATCGCGTTCACACGCTCCCGCCCCAAATATCTCCCCTCTTTTCAACCCCCAGCCCCAACCCAGCCCCAAACGCCACCCCACCCCATGCTATTGCTGAATCCGGAAACTGCCATGCCAAAAACCGCAAACGTCTCCCCCCGGCGCCTCGCCGCCAATCGCGCCAACGCCGCCCGCTCCACCGGACCGCGCTCTCCCCTGGGCAAGGCCCTCCCCGCACAAAACGCCCGCAAGCACGGCTTCGTCGCCGCCAACTTCGCCGTCATCCGCCTCGAAGAGCTCGACGCCGTCGCCCGCCTCAAACAGGACCTCGTGGCCGCCTACCAGCCCGTCAATTCTCAGGAGCTCTTCGCCATCGAGCGCATCGCCCTCGCCCAACAGGCTTTCCTTCGCTCCGTCTCTCTCGAAACCGGGCTGTTCACCTCTTGCCTCCCGGACATCGTTTGACCCTCCACCCGACTTATGCCAATATAGGCATGTACCAGCGAATGAAGAACCTCACGTGGCTCGCCGATTCCCGTTCCAACGTGAAGTCGTTTCCGGCTGGCGTTCAAGACGACATCGGCTATGCGTTGTACGCTGCGCAGTTGGGCGAACGGAGTGTTAAGGCCAAGCCGCTGCATGGTCTTGGCGGCCAGGTGATGGAGATTGCGGCGTATGACGCTAGCGGAACCTACCGCGCGGTCTATACGGTCTCGATTGGAGAATCGATTTACGTGATCCACGCCTTCCAGAAGAAGTCCAAGGCCGGGATCGCGACGCCGAAGTCGGAGATGGACCTGATCCGGCAGCGGCTCAAACAGTTGAGAAGTGAGGTGAAGAATGCCGAAAAGAGAGGCCCTTAAACAGGAGCCCAGCACGGGCAACGTATTCGCCGACCTCGGCCTGGCCGACGCCGGCGAACACCTGATCAAAGCTGGACTGGTGGTTCGGATCGACCGGACCATCCGCCAACGAAAGCTGACCCAGGCAGCCGCGGCACAAGCTCATGGGCATCGATCAGCCCAAGATCTCGGCCATGCTGGCTGGTCAGTTCCGGGGATATTCGGTCGAGCGCCTCATGCGTTTCCTGGTCGCGCTGGGGCACGATGTAGAGATCGTCGTAAGACCCAGCAAGCGCGGTACGGCCGAACTTCGCGTCCCGTAAACTCCGCAGCGGTAAGCCGACGACTCGGCTCGCCGACGGTAACCGGCCGAGTCGTGGCCCCTTGGCCGCTCTCGCCTGCCGTTTTGCCATCGCCTCCAGCGGCCCGTTGGCGTTCCCGTCGGATCGCGGGCGATCCCGAAGGTATCCATAGGGCCGGGGGATATTTCGACAGTAATCCGCCGAGCTAGTCTGTGGGCCGGCAGAAAACAGGGCCATCGACGGCTTTGATGTGTGACCCGGTCTCGGATCCGTCCCGCAAGTTACTCCTGAGCCGCCGCCATCCTCTCCTCGCCCCCTCCGGCACAGCCACCCGCACCGGCCGCGCAGACCAGACCCCATACGAGACCGCGCCCTCCCCTTCGGTTTAGCCCAGAACCGCGCCTGCGCCCTCGCCGAGGGTCTCCAACGGCATGCCCGCAGATCCACCGCCTTCTCTCTATTCCTGCGCTATCAGGCTCAAACCGAGCGTCTCTACCGCCGCGCCGTCGAGGAGTTCGACCGCCTCCGCGCCCTACGCACAGATTTACCGAACGAAGCCATCGTGGAGGCCGATCCTCAACAGCCCACGCCACTTCCCCCTCTCGAAACGAACCCACCGCTCCCCGAGACCGCCCCAGCGCGGACGGAACCGCCCGCCCTACCATAGGTTCTATGATCCTCCTTGACGGCGAGCACCTTGCCATCGAACAAGTTCACTCGGTCGCCCAGGCCGGCGCCCCCGTCTCGCTGGCCCCGGAAGCCATCGCCAGAATGGAAGTCTCCCGCGCCGTGGTCGAGCGCCTCGCCGCCGGCGACGCGCCCGTCTACGCGGTCAACACCGGCGTCGGCAAGCTCTCGGATATCCGCATCCCCGCCGCCGACCTCGAGCGCTTGCAGCGCAACGTCGTTCGCTCCCACGCTTGTGGCGTCGGCGCACCGCTCCGCCGCGCCGAGGTCCGCGCCATGATGCTCATCCGCGCCAATGTCCTCGCCAAAGGCCTCTCCGGGATCCGCCCGCTCGTGGCCGAGCGCCTCTGCCAACTGCTCAACGCCGGCGTCACGCCCGTGGTCCCTTCGCGCGGCAGCGTCGGCGCGAGCGGCGATCTGGCCCCGCTGGCGCACATGGCGCTGGTCCTCATCGGCGAAGGCGAGGCCGAGTTCGAAGGCGCGCGCCTTCCCGGCGGCGAAGCCCTCCGCCGTGCCGCTATCGAACCCCTCACCCTGGCCCCCAAGGAAGGCATCTCGCTCCTCAACGGCACCCAGGCCATGCTCTCCCTCGGCTGTCTCGAGCTGGCCGCCGCCGAACGCCTCGCCGATGCCGCCGACGTCGTCTGCGCCATGACCACCGACGCCCAGCGCGGCACCCCTCGCGCCTTCCACGAGTCCATCCAGCGCGCCCGCCCCCATCCCGGCCAGGCCCGCAGCGCCGCCCGCCTCGTCCGCCTCATGGAGGGCAGCGAAATCCGCGCCTCCCACCTCGGCTGCGGCCGCGTTCAGGACGCCTACTCCATGCGCTGCGCGCCCCAGGTCCACGGCGCAGTCCGCGACACCCTGGCCGAAGCCCGCCGCGTCTTCGAGATCGAGCTCAACTCGGCCACCGACAACCCCCTCGTCATCGGCGGCGAGATTCTCTCCGGCGGCAACTTCCACGGCCAGACCCTGGCCCTGCACCTGGACTACCTCGCCATCGCTCTCACCGCACTCGCGGGCATCTCCGAGCGCCGCATCGACCGCCTCGTCAATCCCTTCCTCAACGAGGGCCTGCCGCCCTTCCTGGCCGCGCGCCCCGGTCTTGAATCCGGCCTCATGATGGCCCAGGTCACCGCCGCCGCCCTGGTCGCCGAGAACCGCGTGCTCGCCAACCCCGCCTCCACCGGCTCCATCACCACCAGCGGCAACAAGGAGGATTTCGTGAGCATGGGCATGACCGCCGCCCTCAAGCTCCAGGACGTGGTCCGTAATACGCGCCTCGTCCTGGCCATCGAAGCCCTCGCCGCCGCCCGCGCCCTCGACTTCCTCCGCCCCCTCCGCACCAGCGCACCCCTGGAAGCCGTCCGCGCCCTCCTCCCCCCCATCGAAGGCGACCAGCCCCTCACCGCCGCCATCGAACGCGCGGAAGCCCTGATCGCCGAAGGGGCGCTCGACGTGTGAGTCCGGCGGAAGGTCTCACGCACATGCGCAGGCTCCTCCTGATCACCGCCTCTTCTCCCGCCATCCGCAGAGTGCGGGCGCCACGGGTTCTCAACTTTCAGCAGGTCACCATGCCCTACCTGGCTGCCCGGGTTCCTCCGGGTTGGGACGTGACGCACATCGATGAAGAAGCCGAAGAGATTGACTGGATGGCCGAGGCGGACGTGGTCGGGATCACCTTTCACACGCCCAGCGCTTTTCACGCCTATGAGATCGCCACCCGCTTCCGCTCGCGAGGAGTGCGCGTCGCGCTGGGCGGTCCGCACGTGACTCTGCTCCCCGAGGAGGCCGCCCGCTACGCCGACGTCCTGTTCATCGGAGAGGCGGAAGGACTGTGGGAGGACTTCCTGGCGGGCTTTGAAGCCGGTTCTTTTCGTGCCGTCTATCGACAGACCGCCGCGCCTTCTCTTGAAAACGCGCCGCAAGCCCGCAAGGATCTGTTCCACAGGCACGACCATAGCGGCGGAGTCCTGTTTGCCACCCGGGGATGTATTGCCCAATGCGCTTTCTGCGCCATCCCGGTGATGTATCCCCACCGGCCCCGCATGCGGCCGGTCCCTGAGGTCGCCGCCGAGTACGCCTCTTTCAAGGGCAACGTGGTGATCTTCTGGGACGACAACATCGCCGGGGATATGGACTACGCCAAGAGGCTCTTCCGCGCCATCGCGCCCCATCGGAAATGGTGGAGCAGCCAGGCCAGCGTTCATGCCGGCCGCGACGACGAGTTCCTGGAACTGGCGGCCCGAAGCGGCTGCAAGCAGTTGTTTGTGGGCTTCGAGTCGCTCTCCCAGCAAAGTGTGGCGGAAGCGCATAAAGCGTTCAATCGGACCGACGAGTACCTGCGGATCGTCGAGCGCATCCATGCCCACGGGATTGCCGTCCAAGCCGGAATTGTCTTCGGGTTCGATCACGATACTCCGGACATATTCGACCGCACCATCGCGTTCCTGGAACAGGCGGGCGTCCAGAATGCGACCTTCAACATTCTGACCCCCTTCCCAGGCACGCCGCTGTTTCGGAGGCTGGAAGCCGAAGGGCGCATCCTGACCCGCGACTGGCGGCAGTACAACGGCCGCGAGAGCGTTGTGTTCCAGCCCAAGCGGATGAGTTCGGCCGAGCTGCTGGCGGGCTTCGCCTCTGTCAATGAGCGTTTCTATTCCCTCGCCGGCGCCGCCCGGCGCCTGTCACGGTCGCCGGTCCAGTTGTGGTGGACATTGCCGCTGAATCTGGCATACGTTTATCGCTGGCGCTTCAGCCTCCAATCCGGAAACCGGCCTGCGCGCGGGTATTGAAAGAACAATCCTCAACCACGCTACCTCGCCCAGGCCGGGCGATCGGACTCCGCGAAACAGGGTTCGAGCACATACCGGAAAAGGGCACGGCCGGAGATCTTTCTGGCGCCCCATCGGGGCCCCGAGAGCGCGCGCCCCACGCGCGGTGAAGATCGGGTGAACCACCCATGCGACGACGCGATTTCTTTGCTGCGGTTCCGGCGCTGGCGACGGCGCTCAAGACGAGTCCGCCGGCCTCCGCCGCCCCGGCTTCCCCCGAGCTGAAGCTATGGTACCGGCAGCCGGCCGCGCGCTGGGCCGATGCGCTCCCGCTCGGCAACGGCCGCCTGGGCGCGATGGTGACGGGCGGCGCCGACGTTCTGCACGTAGATTCCGTCAAAGCCGGTCCCGCCCCCATTCAGGTTGAGCCCTGTGAGGGTCACGTTTCCGGTCGTGTTTATGGTGATCGCATTCTGGCCGGACGCCGTCCGGGTGACGGCGGCATCGATGCCGATGGCGGTGAGGACCACCGGCTGGGTGATCGAGAACGGCCCGTAGCCGCCAGAATTCACCACCACGATCTCTCCTCCCGCGTTCGTCATGGCCAGCGGCATTTGGGAGGATGGGAGGTTGGTTTCCTCAATTTGCTGTCCCTGTACACTCCAACACCCCCATCCTGTCCGAAACAGCAGCCCAGTCCTCTGCAGTTGCGGAGCGTTGTGCTCGCGGTCCACCGCAAGTCGCGGGTGATCTCCCTGAGATAAAGCTGCGTAGCTACGCCGGGCGCCGCTCTCTCTGGAGCGCCTCATGCAGGAGCATCTTGATGTAGGTTTGGTACGGCAGGCCCTTGGTCGCGGCGATGGTCTGGGCGGCTTCCAGGTCGGCGACAGGCAGCCGCATACTAACGGTCTTGAGCGGAACCGCCCGGCGTTTCAGGTTGCCGGATGTGGCGGCACGCTTCATCAGTTCCGTGGCGGCACGCTTACCGGCGCGACTCTCCCACCAGGTGGCTTCCTCGTCGGCGTTGCGGAAGGTCGGAATCGTAATCGGCCTAGGCGTTTTTGGCATGCTATTCTCCCTCGAAGTAGATGCGCTGCTGCCGCCGGGTCGCACGGTAGCCCGTGACGACCCTGATACGGTCGCCGCGCGTCGCGTAGATGATCGAGCAGCCGCCCCTTCGTGGTGCGGCCGGTGCAGAGCACGCGGTCTTCGCGGGGGTGCCGCTGAATACCCGTCTCGAGGCTGTCGATCAGGATGGCTTCCTCTGCCTCCGTCTGCGTGATCCGGTGCCTCCGCAGGTGCTTCGTATTCACCGCGTCCCATTCGAAGTCCACCGTTGACAGTGTATATACCGCGTCAACGGAAGTCAAGACCATCAAAGACGCCGCGACGCCACCGGATAAGACGGTGCGCGCGGCTCAAGGCCGTGCCCCCGCCAAACACCGGCCGGGCCGCCGCCGTGTCCGCGCCAGTGAAGAAAATGGCACGCCACCAAGAACGGCCCGCGCCCGGCCGCGCCGCCTGGCCGAAGCAACCTTTCTCAATCACCGAGATCGTATCTCCAGATTTGCCCGCATTTCAATCGTTTGCCAGCCCTGATGTTTCCCCCTTTCTTACCCCCGGCGTTACTCTCGTTCCAGGTGATGTCATGTCTACACGCCCGCGCCCCGCGACGATCGCAATCCCCCGCATCGTCGTTCAGGGCCGGAGGAACCCCCGTCCATCATGCCGGCCAGCACGAAAAACGCGAAATCAAAAAAGTACAACAGGGTCCCAGTCCCAAAAATGGACAGTGCGCAATCGTCACATTTCATCGCTTTCTACATGGAAACTGCGTCCGGTCCGGCGCCCAGGCCAACAATGAGTCGGGCCCGGAGCCCCGAGAGCGCGCGCCCCACGCGCGGCGGCGCCGCCTCATCGCGTCTCACCCCGAAGTGTGTGAAGATCGGGTGAACCACCCATGCGACGACGCGATTTCTTTGCTGCGGTTCCGGCGCTGGCGACGGCGCTCAAGACGAGTCCACCGGCCTCCGCCGCCCCGGCTTCCCCCGAGCTGAAGCTATGGTACCGGCAGCCGGCCGCGCGCTGGGCCGATGCGCTCCCGCTCGGCAACGGCCGCCTGGGCGCGATGGTGACGGGCGGCCTCGAGCGCGAGCGCATCTACCTCAACCAAGACACGCTCTGGTCGGGCTTCCCCACCGGGCGGGACACGCCGCCGGAGCCGGGCGCCCTGGCCGCAGTGCGCCGTCTCATCCTTCAACAGAAGGACTACGTCGCGGGCAGCGAGGCGGCCAAGAAGCTCCAAGGCCCGTTCACCGAGAGCTACCAGCCGCTCGGCGAGCTGAACGTCGAATTCGACGGCCACGCCGGCGCCGGGGACTACCGCCTCGATCTCGACCTCGACTCGGCCATCTGCCGCTGCACCTATCGCGTCGGGCCGGCCTCGTTCACGCGCGAGGCGTTCGTCTCTGCCCCCGACCAGGTGCTGGCCGTCCGCCTGGAATCGAGCGCGGCGGGCGCGCTGAACTGCACGCTGCGTCTCAAGAGCCTGATGCCGTTCCACGCGGCCGCCGACCGAGCTTGGCTGCGCCTGACTGCCAAGGCCCCGGCGCACGCCGAGCCGAACTACCGCAACACGGCCGAGCCCATCCGCTACGACCAGGCCGAGGGCAAAGGGATGCGCGCCGAGGCTCTGCTCCTGGCGATCGCCGAGAACGGATCGGTCACCCCCGCCGGCGACACTTTGCGCCTCGAGGGCGCCACCGCCGTGACGCTGCTCCTCGCCGCCGCCACCGGCTTCCGCGGCTTCGACAAACTCCCCGATCTCGGCGCCGACGAAATCCACGCGCGCTGCCTCCGCACGCTCGATGCCGCCCGCAAGAAACCCTACGCGGCGCTGCGCGAAGCGCACGTGAGCGAACACCGCGCCCTGTTCCGCCGCGTCGCGCTCGACCTCCCCGCCACCGAGGCATCCGCGCTTCCCACCGGCGAGCGGCTGGCCCGCAACAAGGAGCAACCCGATCCTTCGCTGGCCGCGCTCTATTTCCAGTACGGCCGCTACCTGCTGATCGCGAGCTCGCGGCGCGGGTCGCAGGCGGCCAATCTACAGGGCATCTGGAGCGACACGCTGATGCCGCCCTGGAGCGCGAACTACACCACCAACATCAACGTCGAGATGAACTACTGGCCGGCGGAGGCCGCCAACCTCGGCGATTGCCACGAGCCGCTGTTCGATTTCATCGAGGATGTCAGCCGCAACGGCGCTCACACCGCGCGCGTCGCCTACGGCCTGGATGGCTGGGTGGCGCACCACAATTCCGATCTGTGGCGGCTCAGCAACGCCGTCGGCATGAACACCGGCGACCCGCGCTGGGCCAACTGGCCGATGGCCGCGCCCTGGCTCTGCGAGCATCTCTGGGAACACTACCTCTTCACCGGCGACAGCGACTTCCTCGCGCAACGCGCCTGGCCGCTCATGAGAAGCGCCGCGCAGTTCCTTCTAGGCTGGCTGGTCGATGACGGCCAGGGCGGCCTCACCACTTGCCCTTCGATCTCGCCCGAGAACGGCTTCTACGCGCCGGGCACGGACCGCAAGGTCGCCACCGTCGATGCGGGCTGCACCATGGACCGTGCCCTGATCCGGGAGCTGTTCGGCAATTGCATCGCCGCCACGCGCGCCTTGGGCCGCGACCGCGACTTCGCCGCGCAACTCGAAGCCGCTCTGAAGCGTCTCGCGCCGTTCCGCAAGGGAAGCCAGGGCCAGCTTCTCGAATGGTCCCAGGAGTTCGCCGAGCCCGAGCCCGGCCACCGGCACATGTCGCACCTCTACACGATCTACCCGTCGCCGCTGTTCACCTGGACGCGGACGCCGGAGTGGCTGGAGGCGGCGCGGCGCTCGCTCGATCTTCGCCTCCAGTCCGGCGGCGGGCACACCGGTTGGAGCGCCGCCTGGATCGTTTGTTTCCGCGCGCGTCTGCGCCAGGGCGGCGAAGCGGGCGCGGCCCTCTCCCGCCTGTTCGCCCAGAGCACCAACTCCAACCTGTTCGACACGCACCCTACCGGCGACGGCGGGGCCATCTTCCAGATCGATGGCAACTTCGGCGCAACGGCCGGCATCGCCGAGATGCTGCTCCAAAGCCACGACGGCGAGATCTCGTTCCTGCCCGCGCTGCCTCCGGCGTGGAGCTCCGGTTCCTATCGCGGATTGCGGGCGCGCGGCGGCCTCACCGTCGGCCTCGAGTGGAAGCAGGGGCAAGCCGTCTCCGCTCAACTCGACGCGGCGCGAGACGGCGAGTTCGTCCTGCGGTCCCCGTTGGGTCAGACCGTCCACGAACTCCGCCAGGCCGGTCGCGCGATCGCCTTCGATACCCTCAGCGAAGGGCGCGCGCGCGTCAAGCTGGCCGCGGGCTCTTCAACCGCCGTCGCGTTTTCGTAGACTGACCGAAGGAGGAACGACCATGCGCATCGCGCGGCTGGCCGCCGTTGCCCTCGCCATCTCCGGACTGCTTCTGGCTCAGGACACCAAGTACCCGCCGCAATGGCAGCAGTTCCCCGGGCCGCCCACCAAAGCCGACACCGCCGAATGGCTGAAGGAGATGCGGCAATATCGCGCCGAGCGCCGCGTCCGCGCCGGCCTGAGCGGCGACATCTACGAACGGCCCGAGTTGAAGTGGGCGCAGAGCAGCTTCATCCAGCCGCAGTCTATGGTCGAGGACCGCTATTTCTACGATCCGGCCGCCCGGCGCTACACCGTGGACCGCTTTCTCGAAGACCTCGAGAAGCGCTACGGCGGGATCGACAGCGTGCTGCTGTGGCCGGTCTATCCCAACATCGGCATCGACAACCGCAACCAGTTCGACATGCTGCGAGACATGCCGGGAGGACTCCCGGCGCTCAAAGACATGGTCGCGGACTTCCATCGCCACGGCGTGCGCGTGCTTTTTCCCACCATGCCGTGGGAAGCGGGCACGCGGCCCGAGCCGCTCGGCATGCCGGAGACGATTGCCGGCCTGCTCAAGGAGATCGGCGCCGATGGCGTCAACGGCGACACCTTCGGCGGCATGCCGCGTACTTATCGCGCGGCGTCGGACGCGGCCGGCCATCCCCTGGTCCTCGAGCCCGAAGGCTATCCCGGACGGCGACGAGATGCTCAACTGGGACAGCATGTCGTGGGGCTACTGGCAATATCCCTTCGTGCCCATGGTCAGCCGCGGCAAGTGGCTCGAGCCGCGCCACATGGTCAACGTCTGCGACCGCTGGAACAAGGACAAGACCGACAACCTGCAATCCGCGTTCTTCAACGGGGTCGGATACGAAAGCTGGGAGAACATCTGGGGCATTTGGAACGGTATTACCGATCGCGACGCCGAGGCCATCCGCCGCGTGGCCAGGATCGAGCGCCGCTTCTCAGCGTTCCTGGTCAGCGCGGATTGGGAGCCGCACACGCCGGCGGTTCAGTACGGCGTGTTCGCCGGCAAGTGGCCCGCGGCCGGCCGCACTCTCTGGACCCTGGTGAATCGGACCGTCTACAACATCGCCGGTCCCCAACTGGAGATCCCCATGCAGCCCGCCATGCACTACTTCGATCTGTGGCACGGCGTCGAGCTCACGCCCGATGTCAAGGACGGCATGGCGACGCTGTCCTTCGCCATCGAGGCCTCGGGCTACGGAGCGGTCCTCGCGCAGCCGGAGCCTGCGGACCCCGCTCTGGCCGGCTTTCTCAAGGAAATGCGCGACCTGACCGCCCGGCCGCTGTCGGCCTTCCCGAAAGCCTGGCATTTCCTGCCGCAGAGAATCGTCCCCATCGCGGCCACGGCTGCGGTTGCGCAGACGCCTGAGGGCATGATTCGCGTGCCTGGCGCCGCCGGGTTTCTATTCGAGGTGCACGGCGTCGAAATCGAAGGAGGCGACGACATCGGAGTGGACGTGCAGTATCCCTGGGAGGATTCGCCCCGCCGCTATCACTCCCGGAAGATCCCGATCGCGGCTTTTTACATCGACAAGTTCCCCGTGACGAACCGGGAGTTCGCGGCCTTTCTCAAAGCCAGCGGCTACCGCCCGGCGGACGACCACAATTTCCTCAAGGATTGGAAGGATGGCCAATACCCCGCCGGCTGGGACGCCAAGCCGGTCACCTGGGTCTCGCTCGAAGACGCCCGCG
This sequence comes from Bryobacterales bacterium, assembly GCA_963710565.1. Classification (GTDB taxonomy): domain Bacteria; phylum Acidobacteriota; class Terriglobia; order Bryobacterales; family Bryobacteraceae; genus DASWZN01. Next base: position 865,158 of record CAVQAN010000009.1, read on the forward strand.
CCTACGCAAGTTGGGCCGGCAAACGCCTTCCCCACGAATGGGAGTGGCAGTATGCCGCCCAGGGCCCGGACCGCCGCATCTACCCCTGGGGCGACAAACCATGCGACGACTGTGTCCCGCCGCAGGAGCACGGCCCGCAACTGCGCGCGCTCCCCGATGCCGGCGCGTTTCCGAAAGGCGCCAGCCCCTTCGGCGCGATGGACATGACCGGCGGCATCTGGCAATGGACCGACGAGTTCCAGGACCAGCATACGCGCGCGGCCGTGGTTCGCGGTGGCGCATACTACCGCCCCGCCGGCTCCCGCTGGTACTTCCCTTTCGCCTACCGGCTGGACGAGCACGGCAAGTACCTGCTCATGGCCCCCTCCAAGGACCGCGCCGGCACCCTGGGATTCCGCTGTGTGAAAGACGCGCGGTAGCTCAGCTACACGGAGCGAGTTCCGCCAGCTTCACCCAATACGCGGGCTGCGAGAGGCGGCAACGCGCCGAGGGCTCGGCGAAGAGAGGATGCGCGGACATCGACTCCCAAATCGCCTTGAGCGGCTGCTCCCGGATATTGCCGAACGAAAGCGGGGTGAAGTCGCAGGGGCAGACGTCGCCATTAGCACGCAGATGAACTTGCACGATCCCGGCGGGACAACCCTCCGCCACGCAGGGATAGGCGATGCTCGAGAACATCGTCTGGTGAATAATGCGCGGGTAGTCGGGCTTCTCCGTGTACTTCGCCCGGAAGTCGACGATCTGCCGGGCGTCCTCCTCGCTCAGCATGCACTCGCGTTGCGCCGAGAGGCGCCCCGTGGGGATGACGTCGAACAGGAACACCTCCAGCACGCCGAGCGAGCGGGCCAGGTCCATCATGGCGTCCAGTTCGCCGTCCCGGATCTTCTCTTTGGTCGCGTAGGTGGATATGCCGGTCAGGATTCCGGCGTCCTGGCAGAGTCTCAGCCCGCGCAGTGCCTTTTCGGCCAGACCCGGCCGCCGCCGGTGGAGGTCATGCTGCTCGAGGTCGAAATGGTCCAGGCTGACGAAGACGCCGTAGACACCCGCCTGTTTAAGCTTCGCCACCGTGTGTTCCAGAAGAAACTCGCCGTTGGTGAAGATCGTGCACACGCTGCGATGCTTGTCCACTGCGGCGATCAGGTCGTAGATTTTCTCGTACAGCAGGGGCTCGCCGCCGGTGAGGACAACGCAGGTGGTCCCCAGATCGAGGGTCTGGTCGACGACGCTCTTCAATTCCTCGAAGGTAAGCGCGCTGCTCTCGCGCCGGGTCCTCTCCTGGTAGTCCACCGCCGAGCAGTGCAGGCAGTCGCACTGGCAGTTGTATGTAACCGCCATCGTGATGACGTGCGGGGTGCGCCCAGCCAGGGAGAAATCGACCGCGGCTGCAACCGGCCGGTTGGGCTGCAGCATGTTCTCCATGATCAGCTTGACCCGCCGCCTGGCCGCCGGAGAGCCGAGCGGCGGGGTGAGCAGCGAAAAGGCCTTGTAGCCGCCCTCCAGTTCGACCAGCGGTTTCCCGCCGACGTAGTAGTTGTCCTGGGCATGGCGGTAGTTGGCCATCGTCTCCCGGATCGCAGTTCGTTGCCACGCTTTCAGGTCGGAGGTCATGGAGTGCTCCCGAAGAAGATACCTTGTGGCAGCCGGTTCGTCAAGCTCCGCCGGGGTAATAGGAGTAATGGCCATGGTAGGGCAGCCTCACGGTTTTGTCAGCAGCGCAACGTCGAATTCGCCGGCGGGCACGTGCGCCTTCTCCGAACCGCGGGTGACGATCAGCAGACTCGACCCCGGCTGCCCGGCCGTCTTGACCTGAATCTGACTGGCCGACCAGATCCCCTTGGACTGGCGCAAGCCATAATACACGAACTCCTTGACTGCCCCCGAAGATCTCAGAGTCTTCTCCACGCGCACCGGAAACAGACCTTCCCGGTCCAGCCACGACGTCACCAGGGAATACTGCGACCGGTCGTCCGGGCCCGGCCGGCTCTTGACGAGATAGCACCGCCGCGCACCATAGACGGTTTCGTCGGCCAACGCCTGGTGGCGCCACAGGAAGTGGTTCTCCAGCACGTCCTCATAGGTGAAGCCGCTCTCGAGTACGGCCTCTCCCCACTTCTCGGGCGGCAGCGCCACCGGCCGCGGGTCGCCGGCATGGCCTTTGCGGATCGAGGCCGGACCGGCATCGGAGGCTTCGAGGAGCAACCGGACCCGGGCTGGGGCGGGATCCGTCACCTCGCAGAAGACCTTCACGGTCCCCGCCAGCCAGCGCGCGCGCAAGGAAAGCTGATAGCTCCGGCGTTCGCCCGAGGCGGCCACGCGCACCAGTCGCCCGCTGGCGCGGAAATCCGTAGCCGCGCGGATAGCGCCCAGCCGCGTCATCAGGTCTTGGATGGTCACGGGCGTCCGGGTTTGCGCCATCATCGCCGCCGGGACCAGAACGGCCGCCATCAAGCCCACTCTCATTCCCGCACCACGCGGCCGTCTCTCAGGTGAATGTTGCGGCCGCCCATGCGCGCAATCTCCGCCTCGTGCGTCACCACAACGATGGTCATGTTCCGCCCGGACTGAATTCCGGCGAGCAGCGCCATGACCTTGACCGAGTTCTCGCTGTCCAGGTTGCCCGTGGGCTCGTCGCCGAGCAGGATCTCCGGATCGTTCGCCAGGCTGCGCGCGATCGCTACCCTCTGGCGCTCGCCCGCCGAAAGCTCGTTAGGATACTGGCGCAGGCGGTGCGTCATTCCAACCTCCTGGAGCAGCGCCTCGGCCTTCTGGCGGCGTTCACGCACCCCGCAGCCGGTTTCGAGCATCGGAATCCAGACGTTGTCCAGAACCCGCAGCGCCGGCAACAAGTGGAAAGCCTGGAACACGAAACCGACGCGGCCCGATCGATAAACATCCAGGTCGAAAGAACCGGCCAGGCTGTCGCCGCGGTAGAGGACCTCGCCGCTCGTAGGCTGGTCCAGACCGCCCAGCAATTGGAGCAGCGTCGATTTGCCGCTTCCGCTCGGCCCGCTGATGGTGACGAACTCGCCTGGGGCGACTGCCAGGTCCACGCCGCGCAGCGCCTGGATGCGGCCCTGGTCGTACTCCTTCGTCACGGAGCGCGCCTCCAGCAGAGGTTCGTCAGTCATGACGCAGCGCCTCCACGGGAGACAGCCGGGCCGCGCGCCAGGCCGGCAGCGCTCCGGCCGCGAGTCCGGTCACAAAGGCAATCGCCAGAGCCTCCCCGGCGTGGAGCGGCGAAATCGACCCCACGGCGATGTTGGCGGTCATGGGCAGCGCCGCCAGCAACCGCAGCGCGCCCCAGCCGCCGGCCAGCCCCAGCACCCCGCCGATCAGGCCCAGCGCGGCGGCCTCCCACTGGATCAGAGCCAGCACGCGCCACTGTCTCCATCCCAGAGCGCGCAGGATGCCGATTTCCTTGGTCCGCTCGAACACCGCCATGGCCATGGTATTGGCGATTCCCAACGCGCCCACCAGCAGCGCGATCAGGGAAGTGCCCCAGGCGATCGAGCGGGCGAAGGAGACGAACTGGTTGTTGTGCGCCCGTTCGCCAGCCGGCACGGCCTTCAGCCCCGGCACGGCTTGTTCGATGGCCGCTCGGGCTTGCCGGAGGTACTGCTCCGCGGTTTGTGCGGCCGGCGCCGGCCGCAAGCGCACATGGAATGCGGTGACCTTCCCGTTCAGGTCCGCCAGCTTCTGCAACTGCCGGAGGGGCATCATCACGGCGCCCGTTTCCAGCGCCGAGCCGCCGCGAAACACGCCCGCCACCCGGAACGAAGCCCCCTGGATCTCCATGGTCTCGCCGGCCTTCTTGCCCAGGTTGCCCGCCAGGACCTCGCCCAGGATTACCTCTGCCCGGCCGCTGCGGAACGCCCGTCCTTCCAGGAACTGGAGCGGGGCCATTTCGTAAGAGTCCTCGGCCAGTCCGTAGGCCAGTGCGTTGACGTCGGGCGTCAGGTCCATCAGGTTGATGACGATGGGGGAGACCTCGGCAACGACCGGCAAGGAGCGGATCTTGTCGCCTGCGCTCTCGTCCACCGTGGTGTTCAGGAAGGTCTTCTGAACCACCGCCAAGTCCGTGCCTTCGCTCTGGTAGAGCCTCAGCCATTCCCGTTCAAATGACTTCGAGAACCCCACCAGGGCGACGAATGCCGAGATGCCGACAGCAATGCCGCACAGGGTCAGGCTGGTGCGCAGCCTGCGGCGCGCGATGTTGATCAGGGCGATCCGAAGCAGCGCCATGCATCTCCCGGGAGAACGCACGATTGTAACCCGCCCTGCCGCGGAACCGCAATCAACCCGGCCGAGTTGCACGAATCGCCGCTTGCTCACGCGCCAGTGGTCGCGTGCCAAATCTCTTGCAGGCAGCGGATGGCGGCGGCCGCGTCGGAGGCCTGGTTCACTGCGCGCAAGATGCAGAAGTTCGCTGCGCCGTGGCGAAGCACGTCGGACAGGTTGTCCGCGTCGATGCCGCCGATGGCCACGGTCGTGAGCGGCGAGTTGCGGATGATGCGCCCCATGCGCTCCAGCCCCAGGGTTGGGTCCGGACGCTCCTTGGTCGGGGTGGGAAACACGGGGCCGACTCCGATGTAGTCGGGCGCGCAGTCGCGCGCGCGCAGTTCCTGATCTTCGTTGTGCGTCGAGAGTCCGAAGATCTTGCCCGCGGCAGGCCAGCGACGGCGGGCTTCCGCGATGCTCATGTCGTCCTGGCCCAGATGAACGCCGTCGGCATCCGCTTCGCGGGCGATCTCGACGTCATCGTCGACGATGAAACGGGTCCCGCTGCCCGCGGTGATGCGCCGCAGACGGCGCGCCGTCTCGAGCACCTCCTCCGGCGGGCGCTTCTTCATGCGCAGTTGCAGGTACCGGACCCCGGTTTCGACGGTGGCCTCCGCCGCGCGCTCGTATCCGGCGACGGGATCGGTGAGGATCAGGTAGAGGCCGAAGACGTCAGGCATTCGGGTTCCCGGTAGACCGCATCCCAGTTCTTGAAGACCGGCTGCAGGCCCTTGGCGCGCAGCACGGCGCAGAACTCCTCCACGCCGCGGTGATCGTCGGTCTCGAACTGGGCCGATGAGGGCGCGGTGTCGCCGGCGTAGCCCCCCACAGTGGTCCGGCTGGCCACGCTCATCTTTGAGACGCCGGCTCCGGCGATTCCGTCGCGGAAGCGCGGGCTCTCGCGCGTCGACAGGACCAGCGGAACCTCGGGCATCGCGATGCGGAAGGCAAAGACGATTTGGGCGAGTTGGCGCTCGGCGACCGGGAAATCGGCCGCGTAGCCGCCCGATTGCGGCCGTACGCGCGGAAATGAGATCGAGACGCCCCCGCTCCGGAATCGCCGGCGCAGCCAGGCGGCGTGGCGGAAAAGGCGGAGGACGTCCTCGACCGCTTCGCTCACGCCCAGCAGCACGCCTAACCCGACGGACCGCATGCCCCCTTCGAGCGCCCGCGCCGGCGCATCCAGACGCCCCGCGTAGTCGGCCTTGGGACCGGATTCGTGGAGCAGCGCATAGCGGGCGGGATCGTAGGTCTCCTGATAGAGCGTCACGGCCGTGCATCCGGCGGCGGCGAGGCCGGCGTATTCCGCTGTGGTCATGGCGAAGACCTCGGCGGTGACGTTGTGGAAGCGGGCAGCGGCGCGGGCCACACCGCCGCGCACGAATTCGTAGTCCGCCGTGGCGAGCCGGTCGCCGCTCAACAACAGGACCTCCTCGATGCCGAGGCGTTTGAGCGCGGCGGTTTCGGAGTCCATTTCGGCGGGGGTGAGCTTGTGCCGGCGGATCCGGCGGTCGCTCGCGAAGCCGCAATACGCGCACTTAGTGGGGCAGTAGTTGGATAGGTAGAGCGGCGCGTAAAGGGCAATGGTGCGTCCGAAGTGGCGGCGGGTGAGGGTCTGGGCCCGCGCGGCCATCGCCTCCAGTTCCTGGGCGGCGGCGGGAGACAGTAGAAGGGCGAACTCGCGGACGCCCGGATCGGCCGCCGCGAGCGCCTGCCGGACCATGTCGCGGCTGGCGCGGCGAGCCAGGCCCAACCACGGGGCGACGTCGAGGTCCTTCGCCGTCACGCGCCCTCTCCGGACAGAAACGCCGTGAGCGGGCTGGTGGCGACGGCGGTTTCAGTGCGTGGCATCAGCCCGGCCATGCGCGCCTGCCGGCCGGCCCTGACGGCGGCCGCGAAAGCCCCGGCCATCAGTGCGGGGTCCTCGGCGGCGGCGATGGCGCTGTTGACCAGCACGGCTGAGCCTCCAATCTCCATGACCGCGGCGGCCTCGGAGGGCGCGCGCAGGCCCGCGTCCACGATGACGGGAACACCGGCGTCGCGAATGATCACCTGAAGCATGGAAAGCGTGGCCAGCCCTTGCCCGCTGCCGATGGCGGAGCCGAGCGGCATGACCGCGGCACAGCCGACGTCCTCCAGGCGCCGGGCGAGGACCGGGTCCGCGGATATATACGGCAGGACGAAGAATCCCTCTTTCACCAGACTGACGGCCGCTTCGTAGGTCTCGATCGGATCGGGCATCAGGTGGTGGGGATTGGGATGGATCTCGAGTTTCACGAACGGGCTGCCGGCGATTTCGCGGCCCAGCAGCGCCGCCCGCACGGCTTCGCGCGCGTTGATGGCGCCCGAGGTATTGGGCACCAGGGTGATGCCCTCCAGGGCGGCCAGCGGACCGCAGATGTCGTCGTCGGGCCGCTCGCGGTTAAACCGCCGCAGGGCGACGGTCACCAGCTCAGCACCCGAGGCGCGAACCGCGCCGAGCATGGTCTCGACGCTCGAGAACTTGCCGCTGCCGAGGAGCAGCCGCGACCCGAAGACACGGTCACCCAATTGAAGGCCGTCGTCCATTACTCAGCCCCCTGCCGCTGCCACGATCAGCTCGACTTCGTCGCCTTCGGCCAGCCGGACCGATTCCCAACCGCTCCGCCGCACGACCTCGCCGTTGATCATGAGAGCGGTCATGGCGGGCAGGGCGTGGAATTCCTCGAGCAGCTCCGCGACAGTTCCCTGCCCTTGGTGAGAATGAAGCGCGCCGTTGACAACCAGATTCATCGTCTTGCACCTCGGATCAGCAGGAAGAAACCCAGAACGAGCGGCTCAGATTCCCATTGTGGCGTTTGAAGGGCCGGAAAGCAATGCGGGCGCTCGCGGTGGGGGTTCGGGCGCCAAGCTCTTTGGAACCTGGCTGGTTCTGGTATACCACTGTTTTGACCGCATCGTCCTCAGCGGCTACCTCATGGGCCTCCAACGCCCCGGCCAAGTCGTCTACTGGCTCCAGTCCGTGCTCGGCATTCAGGCCATCACCAAGGAAGTCCTCAGCCAGCGCACCGCCGGCTACGTCCACTGGGTCGGGTCTTTCGCCCGCAACCACCGCATCCCTCTCCAATAGGCCGAGAAGGACGTGCGCAAGGAAGACTACGTCGCCCCTTATCTGCGTCGCTTCGAGCGCGCCGGCCGCTACGGCGTCTACTTCATCTTCCAGGCCATGGAACGGGCTGGACCTTCCGCCCCGGCCAGCGCCTGGTCCAGCGCCAGCCCGGCGGCCCCGCCGACTACCCCATCCTGCACCGCCATCGTGCCCGCTATCGTTATTACTACTTCTATATCCGGGACCAAGTCCTGGGACCCATGATCCTGCGCCTGGGCACCTTCATCCCCTTCGAGGCCAGTTACTACCTCAACGGCCACAGCTATATCGAGGGCCAGTTGCGCGCGGCCGGAATCGCCTTCCGCAAGCCCGATAACGCCTTCCTGGCGGTGGACGACCCGGCGGCCCTGCAGGCCGCCTGCGACCGCCTCTCGCCCCAAGTCATTCAACCGCGCCTCAACTGGACCTTCCTGTTAGGACCCAAGTTCACCAAGCGCGACCGCCACGCCGCCAAGCTGGAGCGCAGTTACTACGTGCACCAGATCGAGTACTGCCGGAACTTCGTCTTCGCGCGCCACCACCCCATCCGCAAGATCTTCGAGCGCAGTTGCGAACTGGGCCTGTGGCGCCTCACCGGCGACTGCATCTGGCGCGCCTTCGGGCGACGGCGGTGGCCTGAAGTCCGGGGAGAAAGGGACGAGTCAGCGACTGCAAGGGTGCGGCCCGGAAGCCAAACAGCAGACGCGCCCCAGCCGCGGTGTAGAATGAATCCGAGGGGATAAGCGCAACATGAAGACCATAGAACGCGTTGGCTGGTTACTGATCGGCGCCGCTTTCGGCGCGGGGATCGCCCTCCTGTACGCTCCCGTATCCGGCAAGGAAACCCGGAAACTGCTGGGCCGAAAGGCCGGGGACGTCAGGGAGACGCTAGCGGAGGCGGGCACGCAGGTTCGCCACCGGGCAGCCGGCGCCGGTGAGTCCGTGGCGGAAGCGGCGCGCGGCGTCTACCGCAAGGGCGCGGCCATGGCGGCGGGCGCAGCGGACGTGATCGACGCCGGCCGCCGGGCGGCCAAGCTCTAGGGCGCCTCGATGACCGTGGAAACCGCGGTTCCCGCCGATAGCCTCGCCTCCTTCCAGAACGAGGCCTACGCGGACTTCTCGGGGGCGGAGAACCGTTCCGCCATGCAACGGGCGCTGGCGGAAGTCCGCGCCCAGTTCGGCCGGGAGTACGAGCTGTCCATCGGCGGCGAGCGCATCCGGACCGGCGGCAAGCTGAGATCTCTGAACCCGTCGCATCCCGCCGAAGCCGTCGGGATTCATCAGAAGGCCACGCCCGAGCTGGCGAGCCGGGCGGTCGAGGAGGCGTACGCGTTCTTTCCGGAATGGAGGCGCACGCCGGCCCGCGAGCGCGTGGGCATGCTGCTGCGCGCGGCCGCCATCCTGCGAGCGCGCAAAATGGAATTCGATGCCTGGCTGGTCTATGAGGCCGGCAAGACGTGGATCGAGGCCGAGGCCGATGTCTCCGAGGCCATCGACTTCTGCGAGTACTACGCGCGCGAGATGCTGCGGCTGGCCGCGCCGCCGAGCTTGGTCCAGTTGCCCGGCGAGCGCGACGAACTGATCTACCTGCCGCTGGGCGTGGGCGTGGTGATTCCGCCCTGGAACTTCCCGCTGGCGATCCTGGTGGGGATGACCGCCGCCGCGCTGGTCACCGGCAACACGGTCGTCATGAAGCCTTCGAGCGATACGCCGACCATCGCCGCCAAGTTCGCCGAGGTGTTGCGCGAGGCCGGTTTCCCGGAGCGTTCCTTCTCCTTCCTGGCGGGCAGTGGGGCGGTGGTAGGCGATGCGCTGGTCCAGCATCCCAAGACGCGCTTCGTGTCTTTCACCGGCTCGAAGGAGGTCGGGCTGCACATCAACGAGCTGGCGGCGAAGCCCCAGCCGGGGCAGATCTGGATCAAGCGCGTGGTGGCGGAGATGGGCGGCAAGGACGCCATCATTGTCGACCACGAGACGGACCTCGATGCGGCCGTGACGGGCGTGCTCGTTTCCGCATTCGGCTACCAGGGCCAGAAGTGTTCGGCCTGCTCGCGCGCCATCGTGGACGCGGCGGTCTACGACGAATTTCTGGAAAAACTCGCGCCCAAGGTGGACGCAATCGCGGTCGGCCCCTCCGAGGACCCGTCCAACTACATGGGGCCGGTCATCAACGAACGCGCCCGGCAGTCGATTCTGCGTTACATCGAGACCGGCAAGGGCGAAGGCCGGCTGATCGCGGGCGGCGGGCCGGCGGAAGGCGACGGCTATTTCATCCGGCCGACGGTGATCGCCGACGTGTCGCGGGGCGCGGTGCTTTTCAAGGAAGAGGTTTTCGGCCCCGTGCTGGCGGTGACTCGGGCGAAGGACTTCGACGAGGCGCTCGAACTCGCGAACGCGACGGAGTACGGGCTCACGGGGGCGGTCTACACGAAGAACCGCGACAAGATCGGCCGCGCGGCCGCCGAGTTCTTTGCGGGCAACCTCTACTTCAACCGCAAGTGCACCGGCGCCATGGTGGGCGCCCACCCCTTCGGCGGCTTCAACATGTCCGGCACGGATTCGAAGGCCGGCGGCCCGGATTACCTGCTCCTGTTCCTCCAGGCGAAATGCATCGCCGAGAAAACGATCTGAAGGCGGGGTGACGCGACTGCGTCTCGAAGAGCCGGCACGCAGCCCCCGGGAGGGTGCGCCGCGGGTTCAGCGGTGTGCTTTGTCGCCCCCGTCCCGAATCTCCGGCACGGGCGGGTGCGGGGCGCTTTGATGGGCCGGCGGCGGGGACACCTCGCTCCGGCTGGCCTGACCGCGCTGGCTCGCGGCCTGCGGGTCGAAGGGTCCGCGGTTGCCGCCGAAAGCCTCGTCGTGGGACAACTGGGGCTGCGGCGGCTCAGGCGCCGCGCGCGGAGGCTGGGACACCCGCTCCGGCTCGTGAGCCTCTCGCGCTGGAGGGCGGGATTCCGGGGCCGGCGCGTGGACCACCTGGGGCTGCCGGGCTGCCGGCTGGGGCGGCGCCTGGTACGCGGGCGCGGGCGGGCGCCGCTCCGGTTCGCTCGCCCGGACCGCAGGGGGCTCAACGCCGCGGAAAGCGTCGATCCGCGGATCGCCGGTGTCGAAGTTGCGCTGGACGATCTTGTTCGCGGCCGGCACGCTTTCGGCTGGCGGCGCGCCGCCCGGCTGCGCGCGACTGAACGTCAGATCGCGGTGGATGCTGGCATACCGGTTCAGGGCCGCCCGGTTGGTGTTGACGCTGACGGCGGCCCGGCCGGTCGCCGCCTGCCGATAGCGGCTATTGACGTACACCGGGCTCAGCTTGATGTGCGACTGGGCGCGGCTGGCCCAAAGCGGTGCGTGATCCCAGCCATGATAGTAGATCTTGCGATAGCGCCAGTCGAAGTCCCGGTTCAGCCAGGCGCCGATGGGCAAAGCGGGACCGAAGGTCACGACGTAGCCGATCCCCCCGCTGCCGAAGTACACGAGGTCCGGGTCATACACCGGCACATAGACGGTGGCGGGCTCCGCGGGCCAGATCTCGATATTGCCGCTATCGTCGACAACTTCCTGCTGCGGCCCCGATTCGAGGTTGCCCACGCCACGCGCCTGGGCACGGAGGCGCTGGATGGCGGCCATCACGTCCTCCGGCTGCGCCGCGTAGGCTTGGCCGGCGGCGGTCGTCCAGTCGAGCGAGTCGGCCATCCAGGAGAGAACTTCGGGATAATGGGCGACGGCCTTGACGCTGACGTCCCAGGGCTGGGCGTCGATCCCTTCCGCATCGGGATCGGCGCGCAGGAAGCGGGCCGCCTCGTCGATCTCATCCGGGAACGTCGCGGCCACCAGCAACTGAGCGAGGAGCGGATCGGGATACAGGGCGACGGGAGCGAGGAGGTTGTCCAACTGGTCGGGCGAGAAGGAATTCTCCTCGTTCTCGTCCTGGCATTCGAGGAGCGGCGCGCAAACGGTCAGGCAACAAAGAAGCGCGAAGGTTCTGCACATAGCCCGCAGCCTCCTACAATCCGTTGACGGTCTTTCGCAACCGGCCGGCTCCACGGCGGGCCGGAGGCCTGTCTTTACGTTCGCACACCTTGCCCGCGAAGTGCGCGGGACCGGGGCCCCTCCCGCACCAGGCCGAAGGCCTGTCCTGGCGATCCGCGCCTGGGCGTGGACGCCGGCCCCGCGAGAGAGAAGATCGGTAAGGGGTGCAAACGATGCTGCGCCGTTCCTTGCCCGCTGTTCTGGCGGCGCTCCTGGCCGGCCAGACTACGATTCAGGTCGATGTGCAACTGGTGAACGTGGCGTTCGCGGTTCGGGACGCGGGCGGCGCGCTGGTGATGAATCTCAACAAGGACGACTTCGAGGTGTTCGAAGACGCGGTCCCGCAGAGTATCTCCTTCTTCGCGCGCAGTTCGGACGTCCCCCTGACCGTGGGGCTCATCGTCGATTTCAGCGGCAGCCAGGAGCATTTCGCCAAACAGCATCATCGCGACCTTCTGGCGTTCCTCAAGAGCGTTCTGGGCCCGCGGGATCGCGCCTTCCTGGTCTGCTTCGGGAACCATCTGCGCCTGGCCAGCGACCTGACCGGGGACAGCGCGGAGATCGTAGACCGCCTCAGCCGGTTCGAAAAGGGCGATTACGACCTTCCCGAGCTGGGTCCGCGAGGCGAGGAGCGCGAGCTCGGGACTGCGTTCTATGACGCCATCTACTACTCGATCACCGAGAAGCTGGCCCGAACCGACGCGGGCAGGAGGGCGCTGATCGTGCTCAGCGACGGTGAGGACAACTCGAGCGCGCACCACATGCTGGATGCGATCGAGGCGGCGCAGGCCGAGAACGTGCTGTGCTTCGCGTTGCGCTACACCGAGTCGCCGCACGGCCGCCTGACGGCGCGGAACAAATACGGCGCCAGCGTGATGGACCGCATGGCGCGCGAGACCGGCGCTCTGGACTTCGACGCGCGGCAGGGGGACCTGCGGAAGCACTTCGAGGACATAGGCACCGTGTTGCGGTCTTCCTACGAGCTGGCCTATCACTCCACCAATCCGGTGCGGGACGGCACGTTCCGCAAGATCGCGATCCGCGCGAAAGGGCCCGGGCTGGCGGTCCGGGCCAAGAGCGGGTACTTCGCGAGGTAGCGTGGCGTCGGCCGGATGGGCGCGGGCTAAGATAGGGAGTTGATGGTTGAAGGGAGACTCGTGGACAGGATCGTTCTTGCCGCCGTTCTGGCCGCCGGCGGCTTACCGTGCATGGCCGCGGCCGCGCCGTCCCAGCAGCCTTACGTCTGGAAGAACGTGCAGATGGTGGGCGGCGGGTTCGTCGATGGCATCGTTTTTCATCCCACGGCAAAGGGAGTGCGGTACGCGCGCACGGACATGGGCGGAGCGTACCGGTGGAACGAGGACGGCAAACGCTGGGAGCCGCTGCTGGATTGGGTGCCTTACGAAGACCTCAACCTGATGGGCGTCGAGAGCATCGCGGTCGATCCCAACGACCCCGGCCGCGTGTACCTCTCCTGCGGCACCTACACGAACGAGAAGACGCCCAACGGCGCCATTCTGCGCTCGAGCGACCGCGGCCACACCTTCCAGCGCACGAACGTGCCGTTCAAGATGGGCGGCAACGAGAACGGGCGCGGCAACGGCGAGCGGATGAGCGGTCGATCCCAACGACGGCAAAGTCATTTATCTCGGCACGCGCCAGGCCGGCCTGTGGAGAAGCGCCGACCGCGGCGCGAACTGGAGCAGGGTCGAGAGCTTTCCCGACGTGACGGAGCCGGGTCCCGCCTCCCGCGCCGCAGGAATGGTGGAAGCGCCCCAACGGCGTCGTGTTCGTCGTTTTCGATCCGCGCAGCGGCTCGCCCGGCAAAGGCAGCTCGACGATCTACGCAGCCGCATCCCTGATGGGAACCAACAGCCTGTTCCGTAGCACGGACGGCGGCCAGACCTGGCAGCCGGTCGCGGGCCAACCGACCCAGTACCGGCCGTTGCGCGCCGCGCTCGCGTCGGACGGGATGCTCTACATCACTTACGGCACCGATCCCGGACCCTGGAGGATGACGAACGGCGGTTTGTGGAAGTTCGACACAAAGACCGGGGGGTGGACCGACATCACCCCCAGGAAGCCTACCGTTCAGAAACCGTTCGGCTACGCCGGGGTCTCCGTGGATGCGCACAATCCGCAGGCGCTCATCGTCAGCTCGTTCTACCACCCGGGCGGCGAGGACATCTTCCGCAGCACGGACGGCGGCGCCACATGGAAGCCGGTCTTCGCCGGCGGCGGCACTTACGATTTCTCGCTCGCGCCCTACGTCGCGCACACGCCGATTCACTGGTTGTTCGACATCGAGATCGATCCGGCCAATCCGACTCACGCCGTCTTTACCACCGGCTATGGCGGGTACGAGACCTTCAATCTGACGGACGTCGATTCCGGCAAACCGACCAGGTGGAGCGTCATGAGCACGGGCATCGAGGAGACGGTGGCTCTCGAGCTGCTCAGTCCTCCGCGGGGCGCGCCGCTGCTCACCGCGATTGGCGACTACGGCGGGTTCGTGCACTGGGACCTGGATAAGACCGGCGCCGGAAGGCAACTACGATCGTCCGCACTTCGGCAACACCAACGGTCTGGCCTGCGCCGAGGACAAACCGGAGATCATCGTGCGCGTGGGCAGGGCTTCCGGTAATCGGGACGGCGGCAACATCGGGTACTCGCTCGACGGCGGCAAGACCTGGCAGCCCACCGCTTCGGCGCCGCAACGGAACAGCATGCTGGGGCACATTGCGGTGTCGTCCGACGGGGCCACCTGGGTCTGGACGCCCGAGCGCGGCGCGGTCAGCTTCACACGGGACCGCGGCGCCACCTGGACCGAGTCCCAGGGAATACCGCGCGAAACGCGCGTCATTGCCGACCGCGTCAATCCGCTGAAGTTCTACGCGATCGCGCTGTTCGATGGAAAGCTGTTCACGAGCGGCGACGGAGCGGCGACCTTCGCCGAGCGGCCGCTGAGCCTGCCCGGCGGCCTGCCGCAGCGCGGCGAACGCGGCGACGGTCGCGGCGGGCAGGACCGCATTTACGCCACTCCGGGCAAGGAAGGAGATCTGTGGCTGGCCGCCTTCAACGGGCTCTACCACTCGACCGACAGCGGCGCGGCCTTCGCGCGGGGGAGCGGCGTCGGGGAGATCCACGCCTTCGGCTTTGGCAAAGCGGCGCCTGGCGCGAGCTACCCGGCGCTGTACCTGATCGGCGTGGTCGGCGGCGTGCGGGGCATCTTCCGGTCCGACGACACGGCGCGCGCCTGGGTCCGCATCAACGACGACCAACACCAATGGGGCCTCCTGCTGCACATCACCGGCGATCCTAAACGATACGGCCGCGTGTACGTCGGCACGCACGGCCGGGGCACGGTCTACGGCGACCCGCGGTAGAGAATCGGGGACGGAGTGTACTGTCCCCGGTTTTGGTATCGTTGGGGAATCATGCCCGAAACGGCGTTTCAGAGGTTCTGGCGCAGGCTGCAGCAGATCGGGCTCACGGCGTACGAGGCCCGGTCGTACATGGTGCTGTCGGGCCACCCGCGCTTCAAGGCGCTGGAACTGGCGGCGCGCGCGCACGTACCGCGGCAGAAGGTCTACGAGGTCCTGGACAGCCTGGTGGAGAAGGGCTTCGCCCTGGTAGTGCAGGAGAAGACGAAACTGTTCTCCGCGGTGGAGCCCGTGCTGGCGGTTCCGGGGTACCTGGCGCGCAAGCGCAAGGTGGCGGAGCAGGAATTGGCGGAGCAGGCGCGCAACGCCACCGCGCTGGTCGAGGACCTGAACGAAGCGTATTCGGAGGGGCGGGGCGAGCGCGGCACGCTGGACTACCTGCGCATCGTCGGCGAGCCCTCGCAACGGCGGCGCAGTTTCAGCGCATGCTGGCGGAAGTCGGAGTCGGAGTACCTCGAGTTCTCGCGTTCGCCCTACGCCGTGGATCCGCTCGACGAGCGGCTGGTGAAGCAGGCGCGCGAGCGGGGCGTACGGTGCCGGTTGCTGCGCGCCGCGGGGGCGCTCGACGAAGAACACAAGCATCGGCTGGAGGAGTACCGCCAGGCGGGAGTCGAGATCCGCGTGGCGGAGTCTCTGCCGCTGAAGCTGGCGCTCTTCGACGGCCGGCGGGGCATGATCGCGCTGCTCGATCCGGTGATCACGCGGCCGGCCTGGACTTCGGTAGTGTTCGACCACGAAGGGTTCGGCGAGGCGATGAAGGGGCTGTTCGAGGATCACTGGCAGCGCGCGGCGGGCAGCGCGTTCGACGCGCAGATCTGAGACGGCATAAGGGGGCTTGCCATGGCTGTCGGTTCTGGGCCGGCGCCGCAGCACCAGGTGGAGCCGGGGCGGGCACACCCGCTCGGGGCCACGGTGAACGCGGCCGGCGTGAACTTCTCGCTGTTCTCGGAAAACGCGACCGGAGTGGAGCTGCTGCTGTTCGCGGAGCACGATTCTCCGCAACCGTACCAGACCATCCGCCTCGATCCATTCGTCAACAAGACGTTCCACTTCTGGCACGCGCAGGTGGACGGGCTGGGCGCGGGAGCGCACTACGCCTATCGCGTGGACGGGCCGGCCGACCTCACCGCCGGGCATCGCTTCAACCCCAACAAGGTCCTGATAGACCCGTATGCGCGCGGTAACACGGATGCGGTCTGGCGCCGGGCGGATGCCTGCACGCCGGACGACAACGTGGCGACGTCCATGCGGTCGGTGGTGATCGATATGGCGGGCTACGACTGGGAAGGCGACCGGCCGCTCAACCGGCCCATGGAAGACACCGTGATTTGCGAGGCGCACGCCGGCGGATTCACGAAGTCGCCGTCGTCGGGTGTGAGCGCGCCGGGGAAGTTCGCCGGGCTGATCGAGAAGATCCCGTATCTGAGGGCGCTGGGCGTGACCGCGGTGGAGCTGCTGCCGGTCTTCGACTTCGACCAGACGGCGGTGCTGCGGCTGGTGGACGGAATACCCGTGACGAACTACTGGGGCTACAGCACGATGGGCTTCTTCGCGCCGCAATCGCAGTACTGCGTCAGCCCCGAGCAGGGGCAGCAGCTGAACGAGTTTCGCGACATGGTGAAGGCGCTGCACAAGGCCGGGATCGAAGTCATCCTGGACGTGGTGTTCAATCACACCGACGAGGGCAACCAGCTGGGTCCGGTGTTCTCGTTCAAGGGCATCGACAACCGCACCTACTACTTCCTGTCGCCCGCGGATCCGCGGTACTACATGGACTACACGGGGTGCGGGAACACGTTCAATTGCAACCACCCCATCGGGCAGAAGCTGATCGTCGAGAGCCTGCGCTACTGGGTGCGAGGAGATGCACGTGGACGGGTTCCGGTTCGACGAGGGCTCGGTGCTTTCGCGTGGGGAAGACGGAGCGCCGAGCGCGCATCCGCCGGTGGTCTGGCAGATCGAACTCGACGACGCTCTGGCCGATACCAAAGTCATCGCGGAGGCGTGGGACGCGGCAGGGTTGTACCAGATCGGGCATTTCCCCGGCGACCGCTGGGCGGAGTGGAACGGGCGCTTCCGGGACGACGTGCGGCGCTTCGTGCGCGGCGACGCGGGAGTGGTGGGCGCCGCGGCCTGGCGGATCGGGGGCAGCGCGGACCTCTACCAGCCGAGCGGACGCCAGCCGATCAACAGCGTCAACTTCGTGACCTGCCACGACGGGTTCACGCTGAACGACCTGGTTTCCTACGAATCGAAGCACAATGAGGCGAACGGCGAGGGCAACCGGGACGGGATCGACGACAACCTGAGCTCGAACTACGGCGCCGAGGGCGAGACCGCGGATGCGGCGGTGGAGGCCGTGCGGGAGCGGCAAGTCAGGAACTTCGCCGCGATCCTGCTGCTGTCGCGCGGCGTGCCGATGATACTGGGGGGCGACGAAGTCCGGCGGACGCAGAAGGGGAACAACAACGCGTATTGCCAGGACAACGAGGTCAGTTGGTTCGACTGGGCGCTGGTGGAGAAGAACAGCGGCCTGCTGCGGTTCTGGCAGCGCATGATCGCGTTCCGCAAGGCGCACCCGGCGCTGCGGCGCGGGCAGTTCTTCGATGGCGCGGTGAACCAGCGCGGCCTGCTGGACGTGGCGTGGCACGGCACCTCTCTGAACGCTCCGGGCTGGGAGGATCCGGAAGCGCGGGCGCTGGCGTTCACGCTGGCTGGTTTCGACGGCGACGCGGACATCCACGTCATGATGAACATGTACTGGGAGCCGCTCGAATTCGAGGCGCCGGCGGCGCCGGGGCGGCAGTGGTTCATCGCGGTGAACACGGCCGAGCCGTCTCCGAACGACATCGCCGAGCCGGGCCAGGAGGCGCCGTTCGTCGAGCCGGTCTGCCGGGTCGAGGGACGGAGCGTGGTGGTGCTGGTTTCGAGGTAGGGGGAAATCGGGGACGGAGTGTAGTGTCCCGGGTTTCGGAGGGCCCGTGCGAACGAGGGCGCTTTTCGTGGCCGCGCTGCTGGCGGCGGCGTGTCACGCTCAGACGCGCTGTAACGACCGCCTGGCGGCGCCCGTGTCAACGGTCCCGTTGCCGGGGCCGCCCTTCGGAGTGACGGTTTCCAGCGACGGCTGCTGGGTGTTCGTTTCGATGATGGGCGAGGGGAAGGGCGCGGGCATCGCCGTCCTCAGCCGGAACCGCGGGCGGGTGGATCTGGTGCGGACCTTTCCCCTGGCCACGCGGCCCATCGGCATCGCGTTGACGCGCGATGGAGAACTGCTGATCGCGGCCGCCGTGGACAAGGTGGTGTTCCTGGACGTGGCGTGCCTGATCTCGGGCTGCCGCGACCCGGTATCGGGATCCTTTTCCGACGGTCAGGACATGGAGAGCATGTACGCCAACGTGACCTCCGATGACAAGCTCCTGTTCGTCAGTGAGGAGAATGCATCGGCCGTCACCGTCATCGACCTCGAGCATGCCCGCAGGACGGGATTCGGCGCCGACTCCATCGTCGGAAGAGTGCCCGTGGGCCGCGCGCCCATCGCCCTGACCTTTTCAGCGGACGAACGCTGGCTGTTCACTACCAGCCAGGTGGCCTTGCCGGAGTGGGGCTGGCCGGCGGCCTGCAAGCGCGAGGGCCGCACAAACCTGCCGGACCCGGTGAACCCGGAGGGCGCGGTGGTGACGATCGACGTGGGGCGCGCGAAAACCGACCCGGCGCACGCGGTGGCGGGGCGGGTTCCGGCGGGATGCAGTCCGGTGCGCATGGCGATCTCGCCTTCCGGCGATCGGGTTTACGTCACGGCGCGCAACAGCAACGCGGCCGTGGCCTTCGATGCGGGCAGACTGATCTCCGATCCAGCCCATTGCAGGCTGGGAATGGCGCCGGTGGGCGCCGCCCCAGTGCCGATCGCCGTCGTAAACGGCGGCCGGATGGTGGTCGTTGGCAATTCGAACCGTTTCGGCGGAGGCAGCTCGCCGCAGAGCCTGACCCTGCTCGATGCGGCGAAGTTCCGCGGCAATGAGGATGCGGCCATCGGCAACCTACCGGCAGGCGCATTCCCGCGCGAGCTTCGGGTGTCGCCGGACGGGCGGACGCTGTTCCTGACCAATTTCGGGTCGAATTCGCTGCAGGTGATGGATGTGGGCCGCCTCGGGCGACCATGAGCAGGGTCTTGAGGAAACCGGGGACAGCGTGTACTGTCCCCGGCTTTCGTTTTGCGCGGCTAGCCCCCGCTGGGCCCGTTGTGGCAACTGTAGCAGCCGATGATGGTGCCCCTGGTGAAGGTGTGGCCGGCGAGAGTGCGGTCGGCCTGGATTCGGGACAGGACCGTGCCACGGTAATCGGTGCCGTGGCAGAGCTGGCAGGCGGCGGTTCCGCCGGAATCGGCCACATCCTGGTGTGAACTCACCCAAGACGCGCCGATGGGATGGAGACCGTGGGGCCCGCCATTGACGGTGCTGGGAACGGTGGCGTGGCAGGCCGTACACTCGGCGAGCATGCCGGCGTGCCCCTGAAGAGCAATGCTCTGGACATTGTCGTTGACGATGGGGGTGGGGAACTCGGCATGCGTGGAGCCATGGCAGGCCTCGCACTGCAGGCCGCCGTGGCCGCTCGAATAGCGGTACAGCGAAACGCCGGCGGCGGGCGTGTTGGGAACGGTGGCGAAGGTCTGGTCGGGGGCGGTGCGGACGGTGGCGCCGCTGGAGAAGACAGTGGTGTACACGATCAGGCCCGCGTTCGAAGTCGCGGTGCCGGTGTGGCAGCTTTGGCAGTTGGGCTCATCGAGCCAGCCCTTCCGGGTTGCGACCGCCACATTGCTCATCGATCCGTGACAGCTCTGGCATTCGATGGCGTTGCCGCCGGTGGCAGCCTGCAACGTCCCCATGGCGCCGCGGAGGCACTTGGTGTTGGGGCCGGGGTGGCAGCGATAGCAGGTGTCCCGCGTGGCGCCGGCGTCGAGGGTCTGACTGGTGGCCGGGTCCACGACCTGAGAGTGAAGACTGTGCATGGAGGTGGTGAGCGGCGGGACTCCGGTGACTCCGGCTTTGGCAAGCGCGTTGGAAGCGTGGCAGCCGTCGCAGAAGACCGGCTGGGTGGCGGTGGTGGCCTCGAGCCCCGAGGAGCTGTAGCCCACCAGCGTAGCGGCGGTCCGATACAGACTGGTGCTCTTGAAGCGGTCGTCGTGCTTGCGGAGGATGTTGAGCTTCATATCCTTGGCAGGGTCCGGGTTGTAGACCCATCCGCCGGCAGGCTGGGCCGCCGCCGAGGGCGAACCGGAGGAGTGGCAGACGGAGCAGGTCATCTCATCGGAGACGGGCAGCACGATGTCGGTGGTGGCGAGGACAGCGCCGGTCGAGTCCTTGGCAATGAGGCGCATCATGGGGAAATAGTTGACGGGGTAGGGGGCGGCGGGGGCGTCCGCGTAGGGCAGAATGGGAATGCCCTCCGCGAGCCAGGTGTTGTCCGTGGCGCTGAAGCCCATGGGTTGCGGCGTGTTCTGTGCGCCCGGCATGGCGTTGCCCTTGAGGCCCACATCGGGCGCCAGCGCGCCGAAGCCTAGCGCCTGCGCGTATTGCCAGAAGTTGGTCTTGGCGATGGATGAGGTGTTGAGAGTGTTGGTGAGTGGATCGGCGACGGCCTGATAGGTGACCGTGTAGCCGCTGGGGACCGTGACCAGCTTGCCGGTCGAATCGATCAGGTGGGCGTGGATGGTGTTATAGGGAGGCAGGACTCCAAAGATGCTGTAGTCCCTGGCATCCTGGCAGTGCATTCCGAGATCGTTCCATCCGATGAGTTTGTAGCCGGCCGTCGAGCCGCCGCCGCTGGAACCCGTCACCACGAAGGTCACCGGCACGGTGCGGGTGCCGCCGCTGGCGACCAGCGAAATGGTGCCGTTGTACGTGGCGGCGGTGAGGCCCGCCGGGTTGGCCGAGACGGTCAGGGTCTGATTCGTGGTCAAGCTGCCGGAGGGCGAAATGCCGAGCCAGGCCGCTCCGGCGCTGGCGGTGAATGCGGTCGGAGACCCGGCGCTCACGCCGAGGGTTTGCGTGGGCGCAGCGGCGCCGCCGGCCGTCGCACTGAACGAGAGCGAGGTGGGACTGACGCTAAGCGTGCCGCCGCTACCGGAGCTCACCACGAGCGAGACGGCGACGCTGCGGCTGGCGGAGCCGGCGACGACCGAGATCGTGCCGTTGTAGGTCCCTGCGGTGAGGCCCGCCGGGTTGGCCGAGACGGTCAGGGTTTGATTCGTGGTGTGGCCGCCCGAGGGCGAGATGCCGAGCCAGGCGGCTCCGCCGGTGACGGTGAAGGGCGTCGGCGACCCGGCGGTTACGGTCACGGTTTGCGCGGGGGGCGCGGCGCCGCCGGCCGTCGCACTAAAGGAGAGCGAGGTGGGACTCACGGTGAGCGTGCCGCGAGTGGCGGCGCTCACCACCAGCGACACGGCCACCGTTCTCGTGCTGGAGCGAGAGGCGATCGAGATACTTCCGGTGTAGGTGCCTGCCGAAAGGCGTGACTGATTGACCGAAACGGTGAGGTTCCGGTTGGTTGTGAGGCTGCCGGAGGGAGAGATAGTCAGCCAGGTCCTGCCGCCGGTCTGACCGGAGGCGGTGGCGCTGAAAGCCGTGGAGCGGGAAGCGCTCACGGTCAGGGTTTGTGTGGGCGGGACGGGACCCCTCTCAGTCGCCTGGAAGGTGAGTGAAGAGGCGCTGAGAGTCAGACCGCGGTTTCCGTCTTCCTGGGCCTGGACGGTCCGCGCCGCGAACGTCCAGACCACGCCGGCCATCAGGGCCACGAACGCGATAGCGACATACCGATGCTTCATTCCTGTACTCCTTGGATGCTCTGGACGGCACTGGGCCGCGCGCTAGCGGGGGCGGCCGCACGGGCAGTGCGGACACACGAAGACCTTCACGAAGGCGATCGGAGATCTTCCCGCCGGGACTGGCCGCTCGCGTGTAAAAACGACAGAGCGGCCGCGCTAACTTTACACTCTGTTGCACCGGTCGGCGACAACAGATGCTGAAACCCCGATATCGGTACGATGGGGGTGGCGGATTTTCGCAGCGGAACGCAGCACTCTAGTGGCCATCTGGTACTCTGGCGGCCATCTGGTAGGGGTGGATGACGGCGGGCGGCGAAATGAAGCGTCGGCCGGGCGGCGTGTGGAATGATGCGAGTCGTGGTGCGGAAACTCCTGGAAGGCCGGCTGCGGTGGGTGCTGATCCTATGGGTGTTCGTGATGAGCGCGATCGCCTTCCTGGATCGCGTCAACATCTCGATCGCGGGACAGGCGCTGGCACGGGAATACAGGCTCTCGAATCAGCAACTCGGCTATGTGTTCAGCGCGTTCGTTTTGGGCTACGCGCTGTTTCAGGCTCCCGGCGGGCGGCTGGCCGATCGCTTCGGGCCGCGGCGGGTGCTTGCGCTGGGTGTGGTGTGGTGGGGAGCGTTTACCGCATTGACCGCGCTGGTTCCGGGCGGGTTCGCACTGGCGCTGCCGTCGCTGATCGTGGTGCGGTTCGTGCTCGGGAACGGCGAAGCGGTGATGTATCCGTCGTCGAACCGGCTGGTTGCCAGTTGGATTCCTTCGACCGAGCGCGGAATCGCCAACGGCCTGATCTTTGCCGGCGTGGGAGCGGGAGCGGGCGTTACGCCTCCGCTCATCGCTTACATAATGGTCCACTGGGGCTGGCGTTGGTCGTTCTATGCCAGCGCGCTGATCGGCCTGGCGGCGGGGGCGGTGTGGTATTTCCTCGCGCGCGACGCTCCAGGGCAGCACCCCTGGATCGGAGAGCGCGAGATGGCGCACATCGAGGCGGGGCTGCCCGTGAAGGCGCAGGAGATGGATACGCGCGAGACGCCGCCTTGGAGACGCATCGTGTGTAACAGGAACGTGCAGGTGGTGACGCTGACTTACTTTACCTTCGGCTACGCTTCCTACATCTTCTTCACGTGGTTCTTCACTTATCTGAACAGGGTCCGCGGCCTGGACCTCAAAGCGAGCGCGCTGTACTCCACCATGCCGTTCCTGGCCATGGCCATCGGCTCGCCGCTGGGGGGATGGGTGGCTGACGTTCTGGTCAAACGCTGCGGGCGGCGCGCGGGACGATGCGGAGTGGCGGCGTTCGGAATGGGGCTGGCGGGGGTCTTCCTGGCGCTGGCGACACAGGTGAGGAGCGCGGAGTTGGCCAGCGTCGTGCTGGCGGGCGGCGCAGGGGCTCTGTACCTTTCGCAGAGCGCGTACTGGGCGGTGACGGCGGACATGGCCGGCCCGTGGGCGGGCTTTACCTCGGGCCTCATGAACATGGGGGGGCAGATCGGCGGCGCGGTAACCGCCTCCCTGACGCCGTGGATTGCCGATCGCTTCGGCTGGACCGCCTCGTTCCTGGTGGCGGCGGCTCTGGTGGCGGGCGGGTCGGCGGCGTGGCTGCGAGTGGATCCGGACGCACGGGTTTGAAATCCGCCCGCCAGGGGCGCCGCGGCCTCACGACACCTTGAGCGCGGGGGAGCACGAGGCCGGATTGGCGCACCGGACTGCGCGGCCGCGGCGACCGCGTGCGATGCAGGCGCCGCAACTCGCGGCGTCCGCCGCCAACGCGCCCAGAAGGCTGAAGGTGAGGGCCGCCAGCGCCGGTTTCTGGAGAGGGTAATCCACCAAGGCGTGCAGAAAGACGGCGGCCACACCGATTCCCCAGCGGCGGCGCGCGGACCAGAAGAGGGCGGCGCAGGCCAGGGCGCCCGTGGCCGCCAGGAACGGCAGTCCTCCCTCGGCCGCCCACTCCGCCCAGTCGCAGTGGGCGTGATTGGCGAGGACGCCGAGATCGAACGTGGCATAGGCGGGATAGGCCGTGGGCCAGGCGCCGATCCCGAACCCCAGCCAGGGCCGCTCGCGGAACATGGCGAGAGAGGAAGCCGCCAGCTCGCGCCGCACCCCTAGCGGGTCCTGGTGGAAGCGGGACCACAGGAGCCCCGGGCCGGCAATGGCCAGCAGGACCGCCGTCGCAGCCGCCAGTTTCCAGACCAGGTGGCGCGCCCGGCCGCGCCCGTCCAGGGCCAGCACCGCGAGCGTCTCGAGGACCACCAGAACCGTGCCGGCTCTCGATCCGCCGGCCGCCACGGAGGCGGCCATCAGCGCGGCGGCGGCCGGCCAGGCCAAAGCGGTGCGGGGCTGCGCCAGGGCTTTGAGCAGTGCCAGCGGAATCACCAGCTCGACGAATGCGGCGTAGTTGTTGCGATAGACGAACGGCCCCAGAACCAGGTCTTTATAAGGCGTCGGAAAGAGCCAGAAGATGCGCCCCCCGGAGGTGAACAACTGGACCAGGGACACCGCTGCAATAGCGGCGCCGAACCAGAGCAAGGCGTCCAGAAACCGCTCGCGCGTGGCCGCATTGCCGTAAAGCTGAAGGGCGAGCAGGAAGACGGTCAGGTGCGCCGCCCAGACCGGCGCCGCACTCCAGGTTGCGAAGCGGTAGACGGTGGCGCCGGCAGAGAGCTGCACCAGCGGCCAGGCGGCCGCCATCGCCAGGGCCGCCGCCAGCGGGCTGGCCCGGAAAGCGTACGGCCGGGCGAGCAGGCGCAGCGCCCACATCGCTCCCAGGGCGAACAGGCCCGTATCGAGGATGGCGACCGCCCAGCGGCCCGATGCGGATACGGTCAATACCCCAAAGGCGAGCAGGGCGGCCAGAGCCGCGGCGGAAAAGCCGACCAGGCCTGGGGGCGGCGGATCGAGTCTGGCGATGGGGCTGCGTGTCCGGAGACCCGCTGGCAGCATGGATGCATGCTCCACGCCTAGTAGGCGCCTCGGCCCGTGAGCACCGCTTTCACCGTGCGCGCCAGGATGTAGGCGTCCAGCCATAGCGACCAGTTGCGGATGTAGTAGGTGTCGAGCTTCTCTTGGGCGGCCAGGTCGCCGTCGCTGCGCGCCTCCACCTGCCACAGACCGGTGAGGCCGGGAGCCACCTGCCCGCGCAGGCGGCGAAACTCGGCGTCGAACTGACCGAGGTGGTAGAAGGGAAACGGCCGCGGCCCCACCAGGCTCATTTCGCCGCGCAGGACGTTCCACAACTGCGGCAGCTCATCCAGACTGGTGCGGCGCAGCAGGCGGCCCACCACGGGCAGCACGCGGGGATCGTCCTTCAGTTTGAAGTGCTGGCGCCACTCTTCGCGCGCGGCCGGGTCGCGCTCCAGGCGCTCCCGGAGCAGGGCGTCAGAATCCAGATACATGGTGCGCAGCTTGTGAACGCGGATGGTCGCTCCGCCCTCGCCTTCGCGCTCCTGCTCGTAAAACGCGGGCCCCGGATTGACGCGCTTGATCCACAGCGCCGCCAGCGCCACCAGCGGCGCCGCCGGCAGGGCGAACGCCGCGCACAGCGCCAGGTCGAGGGCGCGCTTGAGCCGCCGGTTGAGCGGCACCAGCAGGTTCTGACAGAGCTCGAGGCCGAGCACGCCGCCCAGGTCGCGCGCCGTCACCCACAGACTGGCCATCCCCAACAGGTCCGGAACGATAATGACGTGCGGGAATACGGCGGCGCGGCGCTCGAGGACCTCGAGCAACTGGCGGGCCGACAGCGACGGCATCGCTACCAGGGCGTACCGGATGCCATAGGCGCGGCCGATGGAGGCCGCCGCGGCCAGCGGGCCCGCGATCTCGACGCCCGCGCAATCCCCGGCGTGGGAGTCCTCTCCGTCGTCGAGGCAGGCCACGGCTCTCAGCCCCAGCGAGGGTTGGCTCTTGAGAGTGCCGATGACGAGGTGCGCGGCCCGGCCCGCGCCGAAAACCACAATCGGCACTCCCCACCACGGCCGCCGGGCCCACAGGCCGCGTGCGGCGGCCCGCGCCAGCGGCACCATCGTCGTCGAGAACAGCCACTTCAGGACGAAAACCCCGCGCGAGAACGTGGCCACGTCTTTATGCAGGAAAATGGAGCCGGCCAGGGCCAGGAACACGATCGCATTGGCGCCGGTCAGGCGCCTCAGTTCTTCTACCGGGCTGAGCCCCACCCCCGGGTACAGGCCCAGGACGGCGTAGGCGATGAGGAACAGCGGGGCGGTGGACCACATCCGGTAGTAGCCGCCCGCGGCCGGGTTCACCAGCAGCCAGAGCGAGGTGGCCAGAACGGCCGCGGCGACCAGACCCGCGGCGTCGGCGGCGGCCAGGACCAGTCCTGTCGCAACCGGGCAGGCGTGAGTTTCGACGCGGACTTGACCGCGAATTCGCGTGTCGCAGAGATGCAGTGTCGGATTCATCGGAATTCCAGAAGGCCGCACAGTTGCCCCAGAAAGAGAACCAGGAAGCGGGGGTTGTGCCTCAGATACCGGCGCGCCAGGCGGCGCGGCTCGCTCGCCAGGCGGAACAGCCATTCCAAGCCTGCGCCCATCATCCAGCGCGGCGCCTGGCGCTTGACGCCCGCCAGGAAATCGAAGGCGGCGCCGACGCCGAGCATCACGGCCGCGACCCGGCCCCGGTGCGCCGCCATCCAGACCTCCTGCTTCGGTGTGCTCAGCCCGACGAACAGGATGCGGGCGCCGGAAGCGTTGATGCGCGCGGTCGCGGCGCGGTCTTCCTCTTCGCTCAGCGGGCGGAACGGCGGCGCGCACGCGTACGCGATCTCGAGACCGGGGTAGCGGCGGCGCACTGCGCCCAGAAGGCGTTTGAGAACCGCATCCGTGGCGCCGTAAAAGGCGACCGGAACTCGTTCGCGCTCGGCCGCCTGGAGCACGCACGGGGTCAGGTCGGGACCGTAGACCCGCGACGCCCCGCGGATGCCCAGCAGCCGCAGCCCCCACACCAGCGGCATCCCATCGGGCGTGACCAGATCGGCTGCGTTCATGATGGCGCGGAAGTGAGGCGAGTCATAGGCCTCCATCACGTTATTCACGGTGGCGACGGCCACGTAACGCGACTGGCGCGCCCGGGCCCAGTTCAGAACCTGGGATGAAGCCTCGGGATACGAGGTCGCATCCGCGCGCATCCCCAAAATGGAGCGGGATTCGATGGCGCACGACGGATTCACGGCTTCAGTTCCCGATGGAGCGGGCCAGCTCGTAGATTTCGAGGAGGGCCTGGTAGTTCCGGCCGGCGGTGTAGCGGGCCTCGAACTCGGCGCGCGCCTCGCGCCGCATGCGGGCGAGATCGGCCGGGTGGGAGGCCGCCCACGTGGCTTTGGCGGCCAGGTCGGAGGCGTCTCCGGGGTTGAAGAGCAGGCCGGTGCGGCCGTCCTCGATTACTTCCGCCATCGCGCCCAGACGCGAGGCGATCACCGGCAGCCCGCAGGCGAAGGCCTCGAGGATGGCCATAGGGAGCCCCTCGTAGCACACCGACGGAAACACCAGGAAGGACGCTTCCTGCATGAGCGCGAGGACGTCTTCCCGGGTCCGCCGGCCCAGCAGTTCCATGCCCCGGACGCCTTCGAGGGTTCCCGCCAGGGGCCCGTCGCCCGCGGCTTTGAGGAACAGCATGCCGTCGAGGAGCTTCCAGGCTCCGGTCAGGACTGGAAGGCCTTTCTCCCGGGACAGGCGCCCGGCGAAGAAAGCGTATCCGCCCTTCCCCGCTCCGGCGCCCGGGTCCGGCCAGACGAAGTTGGGCTTGACCACGATTCTGGCGGCGGGCAAGCCGCCTTCGACAAACCGCGCGCGGGCGAACCGGGTCAGAGCTACATAGACGTCCACCGCCTGGCTCCACGTGCCCGCGACCCGGTGCAGAGCGGTCATGGCGGCCAGGGCGGCCGTGGCGGCCGGGCTGTCGCGGTAACATCCGTGCAGGATTCCGGGCCAGGCCAGCGGGCGGCCGAGGCAGGTTTCGCAGGGAGCGGCCTCGCGCGCCAGCAGCGCTCCCGGGCACAGAAGACGGTAGTTGTGCAGCGTCTGCACCACGGCGGCGCCCCCTTGCCTGGCCGCGTAGTAACAGGCCGGCGACAGCAGCGGAAAGGTGTTGTGAAAGTGGACCAACTCCGGCCGGTGCCCGGCGATCAGGGAACCGAGCTCGCGGCCGGCAGTCCGGTTCCATATCGCCCCGGCCGCGAGCCCGAGGCGGCTCATATCGAGGATGCGGCGGTTGTCGGCCAGGTGCCGCGCGACGGCGTGTCCCCGCTCTTCGAGCAGACGGGCCTCGGAGCGGAACACCTGGTCCTCTCCGCCGGGCTCCAGATAGGAATTGTGGGCCGTCAGTATCCGCATGCGGGGAAAGCTCTTCTCCGAGCCGGAATCAGGCGCCTCCGGCGCACGCAGCGCCGCCGCCGAGGCTCCCCGGCTGCGCCGCCCGGCAGGCCTCCGGAAACGGCACGGTGCGAACTGCCACTGCCGCCCCGGTGGCCGCTCCGATCAGTACGCCCAGCGGCGCCATGGCGAAAATGTACGTCATGGGGTTGTCGGTGATCATCATCAGGCACATTCCAAGCGCTGCCAGGAAAGCCGCGAATTGAAGCTGCGCGTCCGGCTTGTTCCATCTTTCGCTGGAGCGCGCCTGCTCCCAGAGCCGCCGCAGCACCCGGAGCCAGCCCAGAATCCAGAGACCGGCCCCGACGATTCCGTAGTCGTGCAGCACGCGCAGGTAGTCGTTGTGCGGGTGCCCGATCGTGCGGAAGCGGTTCAGCACCAGATGTGCCGCCGAGCCGGCGCCTTTTCCCACCCAGGGCGAGTCGAGGAACGATTCGTACGTGACGCGCCAGAGATTGGCCCGCCCGGAAACGTTGATGGCCGTTTCCCCCACGCGCAACCGGACGTCGCCCGAAAGGAAGTGGTCCCGGAGAGGCTCGATCGTGTTGAACATCCACCAGAAGCTGGCGATAGCCAGCCCTAGCGAGAGCAAGCCCCACAGCCAGCCCTTGAAGGTGGCCGACACACGCCCCAGCGTCAACATGACCAGGCCGGTGACCAGAGCGACCCGCGAGAGACTGGCGCCGATCTCCACCAGAAGGGCGGCGGTAAGGACAAACGCACCGCTCTTTCCGAACCGCCACCGGGATGCGTACCAGGCGACCCCGAAAAGGGCCGCGATGCCGAAACTGCGCGCGCCGATCGTCTCCTCCGTTCCAAAGCCGCCCGTCCACAAGCACCACGCGTAGGCGGCGGCGGCGCACCAGATCCCGCAGCGCAAGAAGCGATCGATGGAGGCTTGGATTTCCCAGGTTTCGGCCAGGCCGCTCGCGAGAACGGCCAAACCGATGAAGCCCGCCAGGCAAAGCACGTTCTGCGTGCCGCCGATGCTGGGGGTGTACCACAACATCGTGGTCAGGGCCCAGATCGCCAGCGCGACGAACGGCCAGACCATCTTGAGGCCGGACTTGGAGATCTGTCCGGAGCCGAGCAGAAGTCCCAGCGCGACGATGGCGTAGAGGATGGTCAGCAGACCCTGTCCGGAGAAACGCGTGCCCAGGTCGATGCCGCCCAGCAGGTCGACGCAGCCGAGCAGCAGCAGAACCAGCGTGCAGAACCTTCGCGCCATAGGACCTCCCGTGGAAGCGCGTTACGCCGCGCCCCAGGCGTTGCGCTTGATCTGCCGCCGGATCCAGCAGCGCGGCAGCAGGAATCCGTAGAGCAGCTTCGCCAGTTGGAGCAGCGCCAGCCGCCCCCGGCCTTCCCTCGCCAGCAGGCTCACGCTCCCCAGGCCCGCCGCGCACAGGCGCCGCCGCCGCCGGTCGAGAACGCGGCCCGAGCGCATGTAGGCCGCGATCAGCTCGTGCTTGTAGAGGTGCGTGGGAACGTAACCCTGACAGCGCTCGACCTCCAGAAACGCGCGCGTCATGGCGATCTCGGTCTCCAGGATGGCCCCGTAGTCGCCTCCGCATCCCGATACCTGGGCGGGGTGACGCCGGTAGAGTCCCAGTTCCTCGTCCAGGGAGTATCCGGGCGCCCCTGTCACGCCGCACATGTAGTCGAGGTAGAGGTCCGGCCCCAGCCGGCTCAGGGCCCGGGGAATCGGAAACAGGCGTTCCGCCAACCCGCGGCGCAGACAGACCGCCGAGGTAGTAAAGGTGAGGGTCTTCTCCAGGTGGGCGTACCGGTCGTTGCCCGATGGCCGCGAGCCGCGGTACGCCGGGACCAGCCTCTCCAGGGGCCGCAGCGACTCGTCGGCGCAGCGCATCCGATGCCGCATCCATCCGGCCTCGGGCCGGGATTGAAAGACTTCCACCGCCCGGGCGACCTTGTCCGTTCCCCACACGTCGTCGGAATCGAGCAGACACACGATCTCCCCCGTGCTGGCCGCAAAAGCCGTGTTGAACGCCGATCCTTGTCCCTGGTTCGGCTTCCGCAGCAGCCGGATGCGGTCGTGCAGGGACGCGTAGCGTTCGGCCACCTGGCAGGAGTCGTCGGTCGAACCGTCGTCGCAGATCACGATCTCCCGGACTGGATACGACTGCGCGAGCGCGCTCTCAATGGCCGCGCTCAGGTAACGCCCGTAGTTGAAGTTGTCTATGAGGGCCGAGACCGCCGGGCCGCGCGTCTGGGGTGGACTCATGTCCGCCCCTCCTGGCCGGCCGGGCAGAAGCGCCGGTACAGCCGGAACGTGACCACAGCGGAAGCCGCCAGAGTCAACACCATGCTGGCCGCCGCGCCGGCCAGGCCGGCCCAGGCGGTCAGGACCAAGGCCGAGGCGACCCCGACGGACCCTGTCACGGCGCCCCGGATCAGATAGTGCTGCGGTTTCTGGATGGCCTGCAGGACCAGGGAGCGCCCGGAGGCGAGGGCAATGAACAGCGGCATCAGCCCCATGACCGGGATGAGCCAGCCGTAAGTCCGGAACCTGCCCCCGTACAGGGCCTCCTCCAGGCACGGGCCCCAGCACAACAGCGCGATCTCGTAGACCCCCGCGAAGACCGTCAGCGCGGAGGTGATCAGCGCGCCCTTGGCGCGCAGCGCCCCGCTCCGCCCCGCGCCGAAATCGGCGCTCAAATTGGGCAGAAACAGGAAAGCGACCGCCGCCGTGAGCTGGTTCATGGGCTGCACGAAGTTGAACAGCGCGCGGAAGCTGCCGGCGGCCGCCAGCCCCAGGCAACCCGCAATCAGGAACGTCTGCAGTTGTGTCACGCCGAGATTCAGAACGGAGGTGGCGCTGAGCCATTTTCCGTACTGCCAGTGAGTGCGGGCCAGTTCTCCGAGACCCGTGGTCCGCACTCCGCTCCCCGCGCCGGCCAGGCCCAGGCCGCTCCACACGGTCGCCGAGGCCGTGGCGGAGGCGGCAGCCATCACCAGCAAAGCGCCGCAAGGCGACGGAGCGCCCCAGCGCCGGAGCAGGAACAGTCCCGCGACCAGCAACGCCGCATAGGCGGCGCTCGACAGTAGCGCCGCGGCCGGACCGGCCTGCACGTAACACAAGCGCCGCAACAGCCACAGCAGCAGCAGGAAGGGGAGCGCCGCCGCCAGCCCGTACAACGCCCGCCGCAGCGAGGCGACGCTCACCGCCAGGGCGGTCGCGGCGATTCCCAGCGATGCCGCCGCGCTCCAGGCGGCGTGCAGCCAGACCAGCTTCTTGAAGTACCCGGAAAGGCCGTCTCTAAAGCGCGCCGGACCCAGTACGCAGGCCGGGTCCACCAGCAGGGCATTGTGGAATCCGGAGGCAACCAGGAACAGCGTGAATGCCACCGCGAAGGCCCCGTATTCGGCCGGATCCAGCCATCGCGCCAGCAGGATGTTGGCGCCGAAGTTGGCGCCCGAAACCACCCCCTGATCCACGCAACTGAGGAGGCCGCGGCCCGCCCAGCGGGCGATGGACCGTCGTCCGCCGAGGGCCGGGGCGCTGGCGCGCGGTACTTCGTCCCTGGCTTCCGTCATGGCGCCCGCCGGGCCTAGCTCTGGGTCTCCGATTCCCGATAGCGATAGTACTTTCCGTAGTAGCCGTAGTAGTGGTAGGTGTCGCTCATGTTCTTCTGGATCTGGTTGAGCACCACGCCGACGATGTTGGCGCGCAGCCGCTGGAGCGCGGCCAGCACCGAACTGACGGCCTTGCGCTCGGTCTCTCCGGCGCGCGCGACGACGATGACGCCGTCCACGATGGTGGCGATTTCGAGCGGCTCGGCGAAGCCTAGAGTGGGGGGGGCGTCCACGATCACCAGGTCGTAGGTCTGGACCGCTTCGTCGAGAAGGTGCACCAGGCCCTTGCCGATCAGATCGGTCGCCCGCCGGGAGGGCGCGCCGGCCGGCAGAATGGCCAGTTCCGGAACCCCCTCGGCCGCCGCCACCGCCGTGCGCCAGTCCGCGCCCTCGAGCAACACGCTCGCCAAGCCGCCCGCCGACGGAATCTGAAAACGCTTGTGCAGCGAGGGGCGGCGCAGATCGGCGTCGATCAGCAGCGTCTTGCGGCCCTGACGGGCGTGGGCCAGCGCCAGATTGGCCGCCACCGTCGACTTGCCTTCCGCCGGCGAGGCGCTGGTGACGAGCAGCGAGTGCAGGTTGCGCTCGAAATCGGCCAGCAGAATCGAATTGCGCAGACTTCGAATGGCGTCTTCGTATCCGTGCCGGGCCTGCTCGGTCCCGGACTCGGAGGCGAGCACCAGCTCGCGACGCCCGTTTCCGTCGTCCTTGCCGCCCCCGCCGACCAGCGCCAGCCGGCCGCGCCAGGACTTCACCGTGGGCAGGTTGCCGATGACTTCGGCCTTGAGCGCGCGCGCCACCTGCTCGGGATCGCGGATGGTGGTGTCCAGCGCATCGGTGAGAACGGCGGCGCCGGTCGCCAGCAGGCTCGAGAAGACGAACGCCAGCGCGACATTGAGCGGGACGATCGGAAACACCGGCTGGACGGACGGCCGGGCCGGGTCCGCGACGCGGATCGCGCTGTTCTGAAAGCCGGCGTTGATGCCGGCTTCCTTGATCTTTCGCACCAGCTCCTCGTAGAGCTTCTTGTCGGCTTCGGCCTCGCGCTTGAGCGACTGGTATTCGAAGGAGCGGGCGTTGAGGCGGTCGAATTCCGCCTTGGTCTGGGCCACGGCGCTTTCGAGCATCCGCTCCCGCGCCACCGCCTGGCGGTACTCCACCTCGACCCGTTGGGCGATGTTCTGGCGCGCGCTGTCGAGCAGCCGTCGCGCCTCGGCCAGTTGCGCCGCCGCCTTGCGGTACTCGGGGTGATTCGGCCCGTAGTGCTCCCCCACGTCGGCGAAGCGGACCTGCGCTTCGTCCACGCGTTCGGACATCCTCTTCAACGCTTCGCCCTGGGCGGAGACCTGCGCCGCTTCAAGGCTCCCGCCGCGCACCGAGTTCTCGGCGGCCTCCTTGCGCACGCGGTCGCCTTGCGCGGTGGTGTACTCGGTGTTGAGCTGCAGCAGCCGGGCCGACAGGATGCTGGTCTTCTCCTCGGGGTTGATGACGTTGAGCTCGCGCTCGAACTGGGCCAGGGCGGCGCTGGAGCGCTCCATCTTGGCCTTGAGCTCTTCGAGCTGCTTCTCCATGAACGCCGAGAGGCTGGCCGAGGAGCGGTAGCGGATGTTGTAGGTGTGGTCGATGTACGACTGCGCGATGGCGTTGGCGACCCCGGCCGCCAGGTGCGGGTCGGTCGAGCGGTAGCTGATGAGCATGAGGTAGGTGTTGGCGGGGCGCGTGACCTTCAGCTTCCTGAGCCGGATGGGCGCTTCCACGGCGTCGCCCGGCCGGGCGTCGTCCGGAACGCTCGCATCGCCGTTTTCGAGCAGTTTGAAGCGCCCGGCCACGGGGCGTAGCACCGAGTCCGATTGCACCAGTTTCACCTGGGTGGCGAGGAACTGGTCCGCGTCGTTGACGCCGCTTTGCACGGCCTCCTCGCCCAGCACGCCGCTGGGCATGCGGCGGTCGATGTCGATCGTAGCGGTCGATTCATACACCGGCGTGATGCGCGAGGAGACGATCAGCGTTCCGGCGACGGAGGCCATCACGAAGGCCAGGATCCTCCAGCGGTGGCGTTTGACGATCCAGAGGTACTCGGAGAGCGAAATCGAGGCCGCGGCCGCCGGCTCGAGTGGAGAGGCGGAGATGCGCCAGCTCTCCACCGCAGGCTGGACCGGCCAGGAAGCCGGAGCGGGCAGGGGCCGTACGACGAGTGGTTCAAGCATGTTTCTTTTCCTCGAGTCCTCTTCTCCATTCCGCTTTCGCGGCCCGACGCGCGAGAGAGCCGTGGATGCCAGGCGCGCGCAACCAGGGGGCCAGGGCATTCTGGCGCGGGGCGGAAGCGGGCTAGTGCCGCCAGACCAGAACGCCGGAGGCGGTGGCGGAGCCGAAGCCTAAGATGCGGTCGAGCGCGGTCATACCGGCCCGGCGCCCGGAATCGTCGGGAATATAGAAGACGTCGTTGGCGAGCAGGGGAATGTCGGGCGACTTACGTTCCATGATTTTGTGCAGGGGGATCGCAATCTCGTGCTTCGTGACCGTGTCGGCGTCCCGGCGGTAGATGTAGGCGGTGCTCGAGGAGTATTGAGTCAGGCCCTCGGCCAGCGCCAGGAGTTTCAACACGCTGGTTTCCGCCCCATCCTGAAGCGCGTACGCACCCGGTTTCTTTACGTTCCCCACCACGAACACCCGGCCGGCCTCCGGCACGCGGATCTCCTCCCCGCCGGTCAGACGTAGATTGAGCTCCGGATCGGCCGCATCGATGAGCCCCTTGACCGGGACGCGCTGCACCAGGGCCGGGGCAGAGCCGCTGGCGGCCGGCTGGGGCCAGCTCACCAGGAGTTCGGGACCGGCGTCCGGGCTGAGGCCGCCGGCGCGGGTCAGCGCGTCGAGCAGCGTCACGGTTCCCACTGCCTGGAAGGTCACCGGACTCCTGACGGCTCCGGCCACGCTGATGGGCCGGCTGTGATACTCGATCACGGTGACCGTGACCAGCGGTTCGACCACCAGACCGCCGGAGCGCAGCGTCTCGGCGATCGCGGTTTCCAATTCCGCGGGAAGCAGACCCTGAGCCTTGATGCGACGGTCGGTCATGGGGAGGCGGACCATCCCGTCGGCTCCCACCCGCACGCTGCGCGTGAACTCCGGCGCGTCATAGACGCTGACCGCGATCAGGTCGTCCGGGCCGATTCTCTGGGCGGGCAGGTTGGGGGCGGAAAGGTCCGTGAAGTTCGCGTGCGTCTGCGCCGCCGCGGCCCCGCACACCAAAAAAAACGCTAGGAAGCGAATCATGGCGTATCCTCACTTCTCCGGACTTCGCACGGCGCCGTCCGCGGGCGGTTCGGCCAGGCTCCGGAAGCCGCGTTCCAGGTCGCTGAGCCGCTGACTGAGCGCGGCCAGCAGCGTGTCGACCGGCCCTTTTCGGACCGCTTCGGCCTCGACGGTGCGCAAGATGGCGGCCCGGGCGAAATCCGAGATGCTGGGGGACCCCCTGCAAACGCAGACCGCGGCCAGCCGGCCGTACTCTTCTTCCGTCAAGCGGAAGTTCACCAAGCGATTGCGAGGCTTCAAACCGGACATGTAGGCCATTCCCGCCGGCGCGGGCCCGCGCGGTGGCTTCTCCGCGCATAGCTCACGCTCCGTGAGTCCCGCAGCGCTTCCGGAAACCACAATGCGGCCATGCGCCATCCGCTACCCCCTGGTGCGGATTCTCGAGCTCTCGCTCAGCAGCGGGAGGCGACGGCCCTGTACTACAGGCGGCGCACAACCAGTACATCGTCGCCAGCCGCCAGATCTTTAGGGCCGCCTCCGTAGAAAGACGCGTGCGCCCCCGGAAGCCATTGGCCGATCTCGGCCTGCAAGTCCGTCGCAGTCCAGCCCGCCGCTCGGCTGAACGCCGCCCTCGGAGAGCGTTTCACAGCGCACGGAGAACGGCCTGCCGTCGAACCGGCTCAGCGCCACACGGCCGCAGCGGCGTGGAGACCATCTCGAACACCCTCCGGTAGACGGCTTGACTCGCGAAGATCTGTTCACGAGCCGAGCGCAACAAGAGTTCGCGCAGACCGGCGCCGGTCGCCCACAGTCCCTCGAGCGCGGCCCGCAGACTCTGCGCCGCCCCCGCATCGCTCAGGCGCACCAACTGACAGCCGCCGCCGAACATCCCTGCCAGCCCCAGAAACTTGTTGTCGTAATACAGGGAGTTGCTCAAGGCCACGACCGGGATGCCCTGCGCCAGAGCGAACACGGCGGCGTGGTAGCTTCCGGTTACCACCACGCGGCACCGTCCCACCAGGCACGCTACCGCGGCCGGCTCGTCGCGGCAGGGCGCGGCGCGGGAGGGGCCCAGCAGGGCGGAGACGGCGTCCAAGTCGGCCTCGCGATCGTGAAAGGAGATCGGTATGGGCAGCGCTTCGACGGCGCGCGCGTGCGCGAATTCATTGACCGCACGCAGGATCGAAGAAGCGAGCGCGCGATGCACGTTGGCGTACCCGGCCAGGCGCAGGTTCACCCCCAGACAATCCCCCGCCAGCGGTCTGCGAACCCGGTAGGCGATTTCGATGGCATCGTCTCCTCCGATGTGAATCCGCTCGGCGGAAACACCCAGTTCGCCCAACAGGCGGGGCCCCTCCCTGCTTTCGCGCAGGCCCACCAGGTCCACGCGAGGGAGCACTGCCCGCGCCTTGGAGCGGAGAAGGGGAGTTTCGATGGGCCCGATGCCCTGGCTCATCAGGACCGCGGGCACTCCGTTGGCAACGGCAATCTCCAGCAACTCCAGGACGGACCAGGCGTGCCTTAGAAACGGGTCGCACAGCCCGCCCGCTCCGGAAACGAGCACCAACGAAAGGGACCGGAACACCCTGCGCAACTCGTCCTTGTCCGGTCGTTCAATTCCCCCGGCCATGGAACCGGCGGGGCTGGCGACCTGCGCGAACCGCCGGCGGGCCGCACGGGAGACCTGCTTCCAGTTGAAGGATGCAACCGAAGTCAGAAACCGATGGAGATCCAAGCCGGCACGGGCAGCCAGGGGCAGACGGCGGGGCAGGCCCCAATCCGGGTGGTGGGCGGCGAGGAGGTCCTCGCGAGCTTGCAACGAGTACGGAATCACGCGCGGGGCGTGCCGCCGCAGCCGGTCCGGGGCGCCCGAGAACGTCACAATCTCCGCCTCGGGCCATTGCCGCTCCAACCGCTCCACGGCCGCGAGAAACATGGCCAGGTCGCCCATGTTACGGCACTTGTAGCCGCCCGGCTCGATGAGTATCCGCATGGCTGCACTGCCGGAGCGCCAAGGCCGCCAACGCGCCCCGGCACTTCTACCGCCAACGCACAGCCATTAGAATCGTCGCGAGCGGCAGGACCTTTAGGGGCGCGGCGAAGAAGGTCAGTCCTTGGTTTCCCTGAAGTCGGCCGAAACGTGCCAGACGAACAGCGCGCCGATCAGCATGGCAGGCATGACGAACGACTCGGGAGCAGGATCGGTGAGGAGCCAGCAGACAACACAACACAGAGTGACCGCCCAGATAACAAACCACTGCACTTTGCTCGGATACCACATGGAGACGTCTCCGTCTGGGCGTGCACCGCGGACACTGTGATGTTAGCACGAAGCGGCGCGCGCGCCGCTTAAGGAACCTTCACCCTCCTGCCGCTCTTCCCGCCCGGAGGGAATCGCGTCCCGAGACCCGCTGCACGGACGGTGCTGCGCGATAATGACGGAGGTACTCATGCCATGACAACGACAAAGACTCTCCTTAGCGCCGCTGCGGTGGCAGTGACGCTGGCCGCGGCGCCGCCGGCGCAAAAGCCCGCCGGTCCCTGGATGGACAAGGCTCTCTCCCCCGATCGGCGCGCCGACCTGGTGGTTCAGGCGCTGACGCTCGATGAGAAGATCTCGCTGCTTCACGGAAACGGGTGGGGGGAGCTGCTCGGCGGTCCCGACAGGCTGCCGGCCAGAGCCCTGGGCAACGCCGGGTTCATTCCCGGCATTCCGCGTCTCGGGATTCCCGACTTGCAGATGGCGGACGCCGCTGTCGGCGTCACTCACTCCTCCGTGTTCGGCCGGTATTCCACGCCCCTGCCGTCGGGCATCGCGGAGGCCTCGAGCTGGGACGTCGAACTGGCCCGCGAGTACGGGGCGCTCATCGGCCGCGAACTGCGCGATCAGGGCTACACCATGTCGCTCGGCGGCGGCCTTGACCTCACGCGCGAGGCGCGCAATGGCCGCAACTTCGAGTACCGCGGAGAAGACCCGATTCTGGCGGGAACGCTGGTGGGCGAGGAGATGAGCGCGCTTCAGGCGCAGGGCATCGTCGGCGACCTCAAGCACTACGCCATGAACGATCAGGAAAGCGGCCGCTCGTTCGTCAATGTCAAGGTCGGCAAGCGGGCCATGCGCGAAAGCGATCTGCTGGCGTTCGAAATCGCGCTCAAGCGGTCGAATGCGGGTGCGGTGATGTGCTCGTACAACCTGGTCAACGGCGACTACGCCTGCGAGAACGACTACCTGCTCGACCAGGTCCTCAAGAAGGACTGGGGCTTCCAGGGCTTCGTCATCTCCGACTGGAGCGCCACGCACAGCACCGCCAAGGCCGCCAAGGCCGGGCTGGACATGGAGATGCCCGGATCCGATTACTTCGGCGCGGCTCTCAAGAAGGCGCTGCAGAGCGGCGAGGTCCCGCTCGCCCGCCTCGACAACATGCTGCACCGGGTGCTGCGCAGCGAGTTTGCGGTGGGGCTGTTCGACAACCCGCCGGACCGGCGCGTGCCGGACGTGTTTCACGGCCTCGAAGTGGCTGAGCGCGTGGCGGAACAGACTATCGTGTTATTGAAAAACGCGAACGGTCAGTTGCCGCTCGCCGCGTCGAACGTCCACTCGATCGCCGTCATCGGATCGCACGCGGACGTGGGCGTGCTTTCGGGCGGGGGCTCGGCACAGGTCGATGCCATCGGCGGGAACGCGGCTCCGCAGCCGGAAGCGGGCCCATTCAATCAGGTCATCTGGCAACGCTCGTCGCCGTTGAAGGCGATTCGCGCTAAGGCGCCGGGCGCGAAGGTGGAATACGATCCCGGTACGGATGGGAGCGCGGCCGCGGCCCTGGCCAAAGCGTCGGATGTGGCCGTGGTGTTCGTCAATCAGCCCACCAGCGAAGGCGCCGACGTCCCCAGTCTCTCGCTTCCCGGCCAGCAGGACGCGCTGGTCGCCGCCGTGGCCGCGGCCAATCCGCACACCGTCGTGGTGGTCGAGTCCGGCGGCCCAGTGAGCATGCCGTGGATCGACCAGGTCAGCGCGGTTCTCGAGGCCTGGTATCCGGGCACCCGAGGCGGCGAGGCCATCGCGAGTATTCTATTCGGCGACGTGGACCCGTCGGCCAAACTGCCTGTCACCTTCGCGAAAACGGACGCGGACCTCCCGCACCCGACGGCGATGGCGCAGCCCGCACCGCGTCCGGGCGAGGAGGTCGAGGCGTTCCCCGGCGCTCCGTGGAGGGTCAACAAGAGGCAATTCGACATCGAATACGACGAAGGACTGCTGGTCGGATACAAGTGGTTTGACGCCAAGAACAAACAGCCGCTGTTTCCGTTCGGCTTTGGGCTCTGTTACACCACCTACAGCTACTCGGACCTGAAGGTGTCGCCGGCGCAAGTGACATTCGATGTGAAGAACACCG
Organism: Bryobacterales bacterium; assembly: GCA_963710565.1. Classification (GTDB taxonomy): domain Bacteria; phylum Acidobacteriota; class Terriglobia; order Bryobacterales; family Bryobacteraceae; genus DASWZN01. The sequence goes on from CAVQAN010000009.1 coordinate 904,484, forward strand.
GCGGCAGGGCAGGAGCCGAGATCGCCGAGGTATACGCCACTCTGCCCCAAGCCGCGGGCGAGCCCTTCAAGCGCCTGGTGGCATTCAAGAAGATCGCGCTGGCGCCCGGGGAGTCCAAAACGGTCACTCTCGATCTGAACCCGCACTACCTGTCCATCTTCAACGAAGCCAAGAACGGCTGGGATCTCGTTGCGGGCGAATACACGGTACAGGTGGGCGGTTCCTCGCGCGACCTGCCGCTGAGCGGCACCCTCCGCGTCGGGCCGTGACCCCGGTCCCTGGGCCTGAAGCCCGCGGCCGCACGCGGAAGCGAGCGCCACGGAGAGGTCTGCTACACTCACGACAGACGGAATCAACAGAGGAGCAACCCATGTACGACATGCAGAATCTCGGCAAGCTCAAGAACCTCGAGGCCAACGCGCCGGAGGCAATCGCGGCGTTCTGGGCGTTCGACAAAGCGGCACTCGCGGCTGGGGCAATTCCCGCCAAGTACAAGGAGCTGATGGCACTGGCCGTCGCTCTTACCACGCAGTGCCCGTATTGCATCGAGATCCACAGTGGCAAGGCCCGCCAGGCCGGCGCCTCGGAGCAGGAGATCGCCGAGGTGGTCGCGGTCGCGGCGGCGCTCCGGGCCGGGGCGGCGATCACCCATGGCACCCACGCCCTCAAATAGCGGAAGGGCGTCCGATACCGGCACCGTGTGAAGCGTGGGCCGGCTCTCTGCTCCCCGGGGCGAGCCCTGCCAGGTCCGCCCGGCGGCCTCCCCACTCCACGGAACCAGCGGGGCCGAACCGGCGTACTAACATGGAAGGTTCATGGCCAACCGTAAGAGACCCTCGTTCTATGTGCTCCTGGTGCTGGTCCTGCTGGCGCTCGGAGCGGCGGCCCTGTTCGTCGCCAACAAGCTCGGCCGCGAGCCCCCTAAAATCGAGCCGGAGAAGCTCGTGCGAGTTGAACGCATGGACCTGGCGCGTTCGGTGGTGGCCACCGGCAAGATCGAGCCCACCACCAAGGTTGAAATCAAGTCCAAAGCCAGCGGTATCATCCTCAAGCTGCCCGTCAACGTGGGAGACCGCGTGCGCCAGGACCAGGTCATCTGCGAGCTCGATCAGAATGACCTCCTGCCCCGTTTGCGTCAGGCGCAGGCAGCCCTGGGAGTCGCCGAAGCCACCCTCAAGAGCGCCCGCGCCGAGTACGCGCGCACGAAGATCGAGGCCGCCGGCCCGGACGTCCCCTTTCTGAAACGCGACCTGGAGCGCGCCGGCCAGTTGTTCACGGATAAGTTGATCGCGCAGAACGCCCGCGACGACGCCGAGAAGAACTACGAGCTGGCGCTGAACCGCCAACTGCAGGCGCAGGGCAACCTGGGCGTGGCGGACGCCGCCATTACCAAGGCGCAGGCGCAGGTGGACCAGTCGCGCGCTCAAGTCGAGCAGGCCGAGGAGGACGTCCGCAACGCCACCATCCGCTCCCCCATCGAGGGAGTGGTCCTCTCGCGCGACCGCGAGGTGGGTGACGCCGTCAGCTCGATCCTGGTCATGGGGGCCGGCGCCACTCTCATCATGACCGTCGGCGATCTCAGCGAAGTTTACGTGAAGGGCAAGGTGGATGAGAGCGACATCGGGAAGGTCTACCTCGGCCAGCCGGCGCGCATCACCGTCGAGTCCTATAAGAACCAGAAGTTCACCGGCAAGGTCACCAAGATCTCGCCCATGGGCGTCGAGAAGGACAACGTGACGACCTTCGAGGTGCGGGTCTCCATCTCCAACGAATCGCGCAAGCTGATGGCTGACATGACGGCCAACGCCGAGATCATGCTGGAAGAGCACGCGCGCGTGCTCACCATCCCGGAAGGCGCGGTCATCTATAAGAAGGACCGGTCCACCGCCGTCGAGATTCCCGATCCCGGGCAGAAGACCGGCAAGCGGCGCGTGCCCGTGACCATGGGCATCAGCAACGGCTCGCGCACGGAGATCGTCAAGGGCCTGAGCGAGGGGCAGCAAGTCGTGCTCCAGTAGCGCCCCATGACGTACCTAAGGGAGATTCTCGAACAGGCGGTTTCGAGCCTGCTGCGCAATAAGCTGCGCAGCTTCCTCACCATGGGCGGCATCGCCTGGGGGATCGCCTCCATCGTCCTGATCATCGCCATGGGCGACGGTTTCAAGCTCGGCCAGCGCGACCGCACCAGGCAGCTCGGCGACAACATCGTGGTGGTTTTCGCCGGGCGCACGGGGAAGCAGCCGGGCGGCCAGCGGGCAGGCCGGCGCATCCGCCTGACGCACGACGACGTGCGCGACATCGCCACGGAGTGCTTCCTCGTCAAGGATGTCGTGGCCGAACTGCTTAACTTCACCAGCACGGTCAGCTCATACAACAGCGGCACCTTCGCCGTGCTCGGCGTCGAGCCCCTGTACTCCAGCATCCGCAACATTCCGGTGGATGGGGGGCGCTTTCTGGTGGACCAGGACAACGACGAGGCCGCGCGCGTCGCGGTCCTGGGCGACAACGTCCGCAAGCAGTTGTTCGGAGACCGCGCGGGGGTTCTGGGCGCGCGGATCTACCTCGCCGGCCTCCCCTATCGCGTAGTCGGCTATATGCCGCCCAAGGATCAGAACAGCGGCTACAACGGCCTCGATACCGACAAGGTCTTCATTCCGTACTCGAGCATGGTGCGCGACCTTCCCCTCACCGACCCCAACTTCCATCCGGGCATCGTGACCGACATCATCTACGTCCCCGCCTCGGTGGCCAAGTGGGACGCCGCCGAACGCCAGGTGCGCCGCGTGGTGGCCCGCAATCACCGCTTCGATGCCGGCGACGACAGCGCCATCCGCATCTGGGACACGGTGAAAGAGGCCCAGCTCGCCGACAGTATGTTCACTTCCATGACCGCCTTCCTGGGTACCATCGCCGTGGTGACGCTGTCGCTCGGCGGGGTGGGGGTGATGAACATCATGTTGGTCTCGGTCACGGAGCGGACGCGCGAGATCGGGCTGCGCAAGGCCGTCGGCGCCACGCGGCGGCGGATCCTGATCGACTTTCTTCTGGAGGGCACGCTCCTGGCCACCATCAGCGGCGTATTCGGCTGGCTGTGCGCCTACGGCCTCGCCTCGGCGGTGAATTCGCTGCCCAAGCGGGAGATGTTCGGCGGCCTGCCGGTGCACGGCTCGACCACCATGCTGGCATTTGGCGCGCTGGGGCTGACCGCGGTTCTCTCCGCGCTGTGGCCGGCCTGGCGCGGCGCGTCGCTCACGCCCGTGGAGGCGCTGCGTTATGAGCGCTGACTCAATTCTCCGCGAGGCCGCCCAGGCGCTGCGCTTCAATCGTCAGCGCACCCTCCTCACCATGATTGGCCTGGGCTGGGGCGTGGCCTGCTTCGTCATTCTATGGTCCTACGGCGACGGCTTCCACCTGGCTTTGCGGACGGCCTTCCTCACCATTGGACAGGACCTGATCCTGATGTTCGGGGGGCAGACCTCGGCCCAGGCCGGAGGCGAGCGCGCAGGCCGGCGCGTCCGTCTGGAACGCACCGACATCGCGACGATTCGCGAGTCCGCTCCCATGGTGGCGGCGATCTCGCCCGAGATGATGATGGGCGGCATGACCGTGGTCCGCGGCTACCGGACCGACACCACCATGGTGCGCGCGGTCAACTACTCCTATGGCCGCATCCGCAACATGGCCATGGCCGCCGGGCGCTGGCTGAGCCCCGAGGACGACGCGCAGAAGCAGCGGGTCGCAGTCCTGGGCGCTAAGGCGGCCAGTCTGCTGTTCGGCGAGATTCCGCCCGATGGGGAGGAGATCACCGTCAATGGGCTGCGCTTCACCGTCGTCGGCGTGCTCAAGACCAAGGCGCAGGTCGCCAACTACGGCACTCCGGACAACGAAAGCGTGTTCATCCCCTTCGAGACCGGCTCGCTCTACCGCGACCTGAAGTACATCGACGACCTGGTGTGGACGCCGGCCAATCCGGTCTTCCGCGACGAGGCGCTGGGGCAGATCCGCGACACGCTGGGCCGCATCCACAACTTCTCGCCCAACGACGAGCGGGCCGTCCGCGTTTTCGTCTTCAACCAATACATGCGCCTGGTGGATACGATGGGCCTGGCGCTGCGCATCGTGCTGGCCTTCATCGGCAGCCTGACGCTGGCCATCGGCGGGGTGGGGCTGGCCAACATCATGCTGGTGTCGGTGACGCAGCGCACGCGCGAGATCGGCGTCCTGAAGGCTATTGGCGCGACGCGCCGTTCGATTCTGCTCCAGTTCCTGCTGGAGGCCATGGCCATCGTCACTCTGGGCGGCATCCTGGGAGTGGCGGTCGGCTACGCGGTGACCGCCGTGATCGATACCCTGCCCCTGCTCGGCCCGCTCTTCCGGGACACCAGCGGCTCGGCCGACATCCACCTCGCCATCTCGCGCTTCGCCATCCTGGCATCGACGCTGCTGCTCGAAAGCGTGGGCCTGGTCGCTGGCCTCCTGCCCGCCATCAAGGCCGCCCGCCTGGACCCCATCGAGGCCCTCCACTACGAATGATTAAACCTGGGACAGTATACTCATTCACCGATTTTCCCCGCGCACCAGGAAGCCAACCTTCGGGCACACGCACATACGTGGATTCAGCAGCTTACGTCGAGTACCCGGAGAGCCCGCCCGCGCACAGCGGCCCTTTATGAAATTGGGAAATGAGTGTACTGTCCCCGGTTTAATCTACGCCTGCGAGGCGGTTAGCGCCTGCTCCAGGTCGCGCTGGATGTCCTCGATGTCCTCGATTCCCACCGAGATGCGGATGTACTCCGGCGTGACGCCGGTCTCCGCCTGCTCGGCCGGCGTGAGCTGCGAGTGCGTCGTCGATGCGGGGTGAATCACCAGCGTCTTGGCGTCGCCGATGTTGGCCAGGTGGCTGGCCAGCTTCACGCTGTTGATGAAGCGCACGGCCGCCTCGGCGCCGCCACGAACTCCGAAGCCGACGATGGCCCCCGCCCCCTTCGGCAGGTACTTCTTGGCCCGCTCGTAGTCGGGGTGGCTCGGCAGGCCCGGGTAGTTCACCCACTCCACCGCCGCATGCTTCTCCAGGTACTCCGCCACCGCCTGCGCGTTTTGGACGTGCCGCTCCAGCCGCACGTGCAGGGTTTCGATGCCCAGCAGGAACAGGAACGCCGCAAACGGGCTCATGCACGCTCCCGTGTCCCGCAGCCAGTGCGTGCGGACGTGGATGATGTAGGCGATGTTGCCGATCGGCTTCAGCGCCTCCGTGAACACCACCCCGTGATAGGCCGGGTCCGGCGCCGTGAACTCCGGCCACTTCTCCGGATTGTCCGCCCAGGCGAACCGGGCACTGTCCACAATCGCGCCGCCGACATGCGCGCCATGGCCGCCCAGGAACTTCGTCGTCGAGTAAACCACGATGTCGACCCCGTGCTCGATGGGCCGGAACAGCGCCGGCGTCAGCGCCGTGTTGTCGGCAATCACCGGAAGCCCGTGCTTGTGCGCGATGTCCGTGATACGGCGGAAGTCCGCCACATCGTTCTTCGGATTGCCGATCGTCTCCAGGTAGACCAGCCGCGTGTTGGCGTCCACCAGCTTGTCGATCTCCTCGGGATGCTGCGGGTCGAAGAACCGCACCTCGATCCCCAGTTTCTTTAGCGTCTGCGTGAACAGCGTCCAGGTGCCGCCGTAGAGGCTCGTGGCCGCAATGAAGTTCTGCCCGGCGTGCGTGATGGTGAGGATCGCGGCGGTCTCGGCGGCCTGCCCGCTTGCGAAAGCCAGCCCGGCGGCGCCCCCGTCCAGCGCGGCCAGCCTCTTTTCGAGCACGTCATTGGTCGGGTTCATCAGCCGCGAGTAGATGTTCCCGAATTCTTTGAGGGCGAACAGATTGGCTGCCTGCTCCGTCGAGCGGAAGACGTAGCTCGAGGTCGCATATATCGGTACCGCACGCGCATTCGTGCTGGCGTCCGGCTCCTGGCCCGCGTGCAAAGCCAGCGTGCCCAACTTGTATTGATTTTGCTGATTCGACATTCCGTTTCCTCCCGAGTCTTAGCCTTCCTGGGTGCCGCGAAGTCCGGCGTCCGGAGAATCTACAATATGTCTATAGAGTATATGGCATATTCCCGGATACTGCAACCGGCAGACTGGGCCGCTGGAAGCTCCATGACCGGGCCACGTGGACGCCGGCCCGCTCCCTCAGCGGCCACCGCTCTTCAGGACCTCCGCTATCCTCCCCCACAGCATGCCCGAAGAGCGACTGAGCGCCAGCCAATCCTCATCCGGCGCGCTGCCGGTCGAAGCGGCCGCAATGGCCCGGCCGACGCACGCCAACTCGCGATCTGAGAGCCCGCCGAGCGACTCGAGGAACGCCACCAGGCGTGCGACGTGGGCCCTGAACGCGCCGCGGGTCAGCGTATGCCCTCCCGCCACGAAGGCAAAGACTGCCGCTACCGACCTCGCGGCCCTCGCCGGGGCGCTGTCGCCGGGCATCCCGCCGTCCGGTTCCATCTCCGAAGCCAGGCTCACCAGAGGATCGCCGCTCAGTTCGGCGTCAACCTGGGGAGACCGCAAGCCAAAGAGAGCTCCAACGAATTCCACACCCCGCCGGGACATTCTGCGCGCTTCCACTCGCGGAGGCGGCGCCGGCATGGCGGGCAGCATCGCCATCAGGCTGCTGGCAGACGACGCGCCAAAGTAGGCGTCGAAGCGGACGTCCTGCGGCATGCCGACCGGCACGACGCGCGTCTCCGGGAGTTCGCCGGCCCGATCGCCTGCGCGCTTCACCACGGCCACCAGCGACATCTCGCGGCTGGCCAGCCCGTAGGCCTGGCTCAGTGCCAGCAGCCGCGCCCCCACCCTGCTCTGGCGGCGCTTCTCAAGCGGCGCCACGGCTTCTTCGCTCGGATACCGGCTTTCCCAATCCGTGATCAGCCGCGCGCCCTGCAGCAATCGGACGGTCCGGCCGGTTTCGCCGTCCCCCGCAGGCAGCGCCAGGTCCAGCCGGCCACCCTCCCACGTCAACTCGACCACGCCGGCGGGCTCCTCCGTTTCGCCGAACATAAGAACGGGAGTGCCGGCGAACACCGCCGCGGGAGCCTCTGGCTGCACATTGTTCGAGGCCTTGAGCCCGGTGGCGACCGCCCGCCCGATGCTCGCGAACAGATCCACCGCGGCCAGATCCACCCGCTCGCGTGCCGTCACAAAACGGCTGACTCCGGCGGTCTCGCGGGCCAGCAAGGCGAGAAAACGGTCCTGGCTCGCGCTGCCGATGCCCAGGCAGGACAGGCGGATGCTCCCGGCGCGCGCCTGCGCCAGGATCCGTTCCGTGCCGGCCACCTGGCCGTCGGTGAGAATCAGCACGTCGCCACCGCCGTCGAGCAGCCGGGCGGCCTCCAGAAACCCTTGTGCCAGCTCGGTTCCGCCCCGCGCATCCACCTGGCTCAGGAATTCGCGCGCTTTCTGGCGGTTCTCGCGGGTCCCGGAAAGCAATGCCGCGGACATGCTTTCCGCCCGGTCGTCGAACGCCACCAGGCCGAACGAGTCGCGTTCGGACAGCGCCGCCAGGCACGCCTCGATGGCTTTGCCCGCCTGCGCGATCGGCGCGCCTTGCATCGATCCCGAACGGTCCAGGAGAATCACCGTGCGCCGCGGCGCTTCCGTGTTCGCTCCAAACAGCGTGGAAGGCACGATCGCGGCAAAGGCCCGCTTCCCCTCGCCGGACGGGCCGGCGAACATCTGCGCGGCGGCTTCTTTGTACCGGACATCGAGCACCAGGTCGCGATTGGGGACGTCCCTTTCCGGCGCCAGCGCCACGCGCGCGGGCGCGATCCCATCCTGTCTCACTCGAATCGGGTGCGAAGGCGATCCAATCTCCTCAATCCGGGTCTGATGGAGCACGGACACCTCGAATCCCACCTCGTGCAGAGAATCCACACCCTCCCGAAAGCGCGGTAGAATCACATCGCCGAACTCCCCGGGCGGCACCTCGATCTCGCCTTCGCCCTCCGCCACAACGGCCGCCTTCATCCGCGAGCGATACGCGGGCGCAAGGGTGAACGGGAACCGGAACCGGAAACCGTCGTCGCGCAGTTCGACTCCGGCCAGCACCTCGAGGTACACGGTGACCGTCTCCCCGGGACGGATGTTGCCGACCGTCAGGTTCACCACGCCGTCGCCGTACTGGCGGGCCAGGGCCGACAGCGAACCGTCCGCGATGCCCTGCTCGTAAGCCTCCACAGCCTCCTCGGTCTGCCTCAGTTCCGAGTGCGCTTCAAAGCCCTCACCCACGATCCGAAATGCGCGCAACGCCGCGTCACGAGGCAATGGAAACGCGTAGATCGCCTCCAGCGGCCTGTCTTCGCCGGAGCGAAACACGTGCTGCACTATCAGGCGGGCGCCCGCGGCAAAGACGTGCCCCGTTAGCCACAGCCTCTGCATGGCCAGGCGTAAGGGTTCTCCGGTGCGCGCCGCAACCGGCGCGAAGTCCACTGCCTTCGTGCTCATCTCCTACTCCTCCCTTTCATCCTGAAGAACGCGCGCCAACTCGGCGATGGCCGCGCGAACCTGCTTCGTCCGCCAGGGACTCATGTCCGTTCGCGTCCAAACCACAACGTCATCCGCCACCGCATGTTGCCACCAGGCGCTGGGCTCGGCTACGTGTTTCGGCTGTACACCGCTCAGAACGCGGCCGATCTCGGACAGCGTCCGGCCTTCCGCTTGAAGAGCCTTGATCCGCTCCAGGCGCCTCGAATGCTCCCGCGTGTAGGCTGCGCCCCGGCCCGCCTTCAAGGGCCCGTCGAGGAGACCGCGCGCAATGTAGAACCGGATGGTGCGCCCCGGCAGCCCCGCTGCCTCCGCTAGTTCGGCCAGCGTGAGGTGTTCGCTCATGCTCCTCGAGCCTAGCCCAATAACTAGACAGTGTCAAGTACTGTTCTAATGATTCGGAGGACGCCGCGCGCTCGGGCGTAGCCGCGCCCGGAATTACTGGGCTGTGTAGACTACGTCCACCAGGTCGCTGTCGGAACGGGGCTGGAGGCTCCGCTGGACTTTGAGGGCTCCGGCGCCGCCGGGCAAATCCAGGCGAAAGGACAAGAAAGCGTCCCGATCCAGCGGCGCGCCCGGAGCGAGAGGCCAGCGCTTCCGGTTGCGCTCCTCCGATTGCGGATCCAGGCCCACGAACCGAAGTTCCCCCATCCTCGACTGGCGGCCCGTGCGAATCGTCACCGCAACCCGCGCCAGGTGCTGCTGATCGTCGAGCGTCCGATCGATCTTCGATGAGGGGTGGAAGTAACCGTAGTGGGGCAGCGCCGATTCCATCTTCCACGTGCAGGCGACGATGGCCTGTGCGTTGACCACGTCGCCTGGCTTCGGTTCCATCAGTTGCAGCACCGCGGGCGGGAGTTCCCCGCCTTCGATCTCCAAGGCCCCGATGCGGTAGAGGGTGCCTTCCTCGACGGTCGTGGTGACAATCAAGCCGCCGGAGGCGTCCGGCTCCGCGGCCACTCGCGGAAAGCTCACCCGCAAGCGTCCGATATTCTCGTAGAGAGGCCGCAGGTTTCTTTCGACCCAATCGCGGAAATCGAGCTCCGTGTATTCCGCACCGGTCGCGACGGGGCCCAGGGCCTTGGCCAGATCGGCGGCTGGAATCGACTGGTTGCCTTCGAAGCGGAGCGCGCCCACTCTCGGCAGAATCTCCGGCCGGAACACGCAGACCACAACGTCGCTGCCGATCCGCGGGGTGGACAGCTTGGCGATCACCTTCTCCTGGCGCCCCAGCCGCTCGGCGAGGAAGCGCTCGATGGCCCGCTGGTAGAAGGACTCTGCCGCGTCGTTGGCTGGAATCCGCTTCTCGACCAGGGGTTCATTCCGCGCCAACCAGGCCCATACGCTTTCTTCGTCGGCGCCGGGGATCTGTATGCGGCATGGGCGCAGCTCGGAAATCTCGCCCACGATCAGCGTCACATCCATGACCGGCTTCTCACGGGAGCCGCCGGGATTGTAGCGGTAGTTCGTCGATGAAAACAGCCCGGTATCCATCAAGCGCTGCGCCGCGGCCTGAAGATCCCGAGGCGATGCGGAAATGCCCGGCTTCAAGCCTGAAGCGGCGATGACGGCGGCGGACGGGAGGCGGGAGTTGCCCTCCACATGGATTGAACCGACCGTGCCGCACTGGGCGGCGAGCGCCGCCAGGAGAATGAGCAGGACCCGCATGGGAGAAACAGTCATCATACTAGAGACATGGTCAACTGGGTGGTGGCCGGGATTGGCGATATCGCGACTCGGCGGGTGATTCCGGCGATTCGGTCGGAGCCGCGGAGCCGGCTGTACGGGCTGGTGACGCGCGATCCGGCCAAGGGGGCGCGGTTCGGCGGCAAGGTGTGGACCGATTTCGACGGCGCGCTTCAGGATGAAACCGTCGATGCCGTGTATATTGCGCTGCCGGTGGCGCTGCACGCGCCTCTCACGGTGGCGGCGCTGGGCGCAGGCAAACACGTCCTGTGCGAGAAGCCGATGGCGCTGGACTATAGCGCCGCGTGCGGGATGGTGGCGGCTGCGCGCGAATCCGGCAGGCTGCTCGGCATCGGTTACTACCGGCGCTTCTATCCGAAGGTGCGGCGGGCGGTGGAAATGGTTGCCTCCGGCGTGATCGGGCGTCCGCTGATGGCGTTCGCAACCACGCACAACTGGTTCAATGCGGACGGCGGCCACCGCGCCTGGTTGCTCGAGAAGGCGCTCGCCGGCGCAGGGCCGCTGTATGACACGGCGTGTCACCGGATAGACCTCTTCAATCTGCTGTTCGGGGAGCCGGCCTCGGTCGCGGCGCAGCTCTCGAACGTAGTGCTCCCTGGAGAGGTGGAAGATGCGGCCACCGTGCTCGTCGATTACCGGAGCGGCGTCCGCGGCATCGTTGACGCCCGCCGGCACTCGCACGTCACGCGCGATGAATTCCGCATCTACGGCGCCCAGGGCGAGATCGACCTCAGCCCGCTGAACGATCCGCAACTGGTCTATCCTGGCGGCGCCGAGGCATGGCCGGCGCACACGAACCTGCACTATCCACTGGTCGAGAACTTCGTGAGCGCGATCTTGGACGGCGCCCCGCTCGCCTCCACGGGCGAAACGGCGCTTCCGACCGATTGGGCGATCGGGCAGGCGGTCAGCGCGAGCTGATCGACACGTCGGTCAGGACGCCGGCCTGCGGCGGCGGGCTCGCGTTCCGGACGGCGACCGACGGATCGCCGCGGCGTTGGGCGGCAAGGACCTCGACGCGTTGGTTCCCGCCGGCGAATTGCTGCCGCGTGCGGTCGACCAGCGTGGAAAGCGTCCCGGAGTCGGGCTGCGGCAGCAGGATCAAGTGCACGGTTCTCTCTTTGGTCTCGATCAGGACCGGCTGGTTGGCGAGGACCGATCCCGCGAACAGGGCGTGCTTGCCGGCAAGCACGTAAAGGTAGCCGCTGTGGTCCGCTTCGATGCGCAGGCGCGCGGATTCGCCGGGGGCGAAGAGCGTATCGGGCGGGACCTCGGCCCCGCGGCGCAGAAGCGTGTAGCGCAGCCCGAACGCCATGTCCACTTTGGCTTTGGCCTCGGGTGCAGGCAGCGCCTGAACCTTCTCGGAGTCCAGCAGCTCCGCGGCATCCCGGCCGGCGAGGGCCTGCGAGTTTCTGGCGGTCTCGAGCGCCCAGTTTGCCGCCCGGAGCCGGCATCCTGCCCGGCGGCGGGCGGCGCTGCGATGCCGCCCGCGACGGCCGGCGCAGCGGGGGCATTCACAGCCGGCTCGGCGGCCCGAAGCCTGGACGCGAAACTGTCTGCGGCGACGCGATCGGCAGGCAGTTCGCCAGGCCGGGCGCGCGGCGCCGTGGCGAGTTCCTTATGCGGCGCCGCCCCAGCCGGCCCATGCATGGCTATGTTCGCTCGAGCCCCGGACGCGCCCGCGCCCGTTGGGGCGACTGCCGGCCGGGCTGGAGGTGCCGGTCCATTTGGGGCCGGGCTCGCCGCAGGCGCGAACGCGGAAGGGGCGGCCGGGCGCGCGGCTCCGGCCATCGCGCGGGAGGCCGGCCTTGCCTCGCTGACAGCCTGTCGTTCGGGCGCGGGCGGTTTCCCCGCAGCCGAGGGAGCCAAGTCGGGAACGGCCGATCTTCTAGCCATAGCGATCTGCTGCGGCGCGGGGACCACCGGGCGAACAGGTTTGGTGCGGACCACGACGACGGTGAGCACAACCGCGGCCGCTGCGCTGGCAGCCAGCCCCCAGACCGCCGGCTTCCGCAGCGATGCGAGAAGGGTCCCGAAGATGCTGCCGGGCGGTTCGAGGAGCGCCGCGTGGACGCGTTCGCGGCAGGCCGGATCGGCCAGCACTTGGCGCAGCGCCTCTTCATCCGCAACAGCGTCGAACAGGGCCTGGTCGGCCAGAGCGGCTTCAAACAGCGCGCGCCGTTCCTCGGCGGTCAGCGTGCCCGCGGCATAGGCGCCCAGTAGTTTCTCAAGGTTGGGGCGTGTCACTTGCGCCCCTCCCAGCCGCCGCCCATCAACTCCAGGAGGTGCTTGCGGCAACGGAAATCCCAGGTGTAGACCGTGTTGATCGACCGGGCGCCCAGCAGCGTCTGGATCTCCGGAAAAGTGCGGCCTTCGAGCTTCAGCCGCATCAGTTTCCGGCACTCGGCGCCCAGTTTCTTCACCGCCGCCGCCAGCCGCTCGGAAATCTCCCGCTTGCGGGCGTACTCCTCCGGGCTGTCGCCATCGCCCGCGAGCGGGTAGTCCTCCACGGGCACTTCATCGCCGTGCCGCTCGGATTTGCGGTAGTGCGCCATCATCTTATACCGCAGGATCTGCATCGACAGAGGAAGGAGTTCCTCGGCATCGCGAACCTCATGGTACTTCTCGTGGATGACGAGCAGCACCTCCTGCGCCAGATCCTCCGCAACGTCCCTCAATAGACGAGATGCCGCGTAGGCCACGATCCTTTCACGCAGGGCGGCCAGGACGGACTCGCGCACCGTCTCCGGCCGTTCCGTGGCAGGGTCCATGGGAGGTACCACAATACAGTATCCTAGAAATCCCATGGAACTAAAAGCGATTCGACTCGAGATGCCCCGTGACGGCAACCTGATTGCGGGCCAGAGCGCACTTCATCAAAACGGTGGAGGACATCTGCGAGGCCATCGTGAACACGGTGCCGCAGGCGAAGTTCGGCGTGGCGTTCAACGAGGCTTCGGGCGCCTGCCTGACGCGCTTGGACGGCAACGACGAAGAGCTCAAGGCCGCGGCCGTCGCGGAACGCGGCCGGCCATCGGCGCGGGCCATACTTCGTCGGCTGACGCTGCGAGACGCCTACCCCATCAATGTGCTCAACAGGATCAAGGACGTTCCCGGAGGTGTGCTCGATCTTTCTGCGCCACCGCCAACCCGGTGGAGGTGATCGTGGCCGAGACCGAGCAGGGCCGCGGTGTCCTGGGCGTGGTCGATGGCTCCGCGCCCAAGTGGCATCGAGCACGACGCCGACATCGAGTGGCGGCGCCAGCTCCTGCGAAAGATCGGATACAAGTGGTAACTAAGATTAAATTCGGGACAGTATCCTCATTCACCGATTTCACGCTGGGGTTTGTCGCGGCCGTCCCGCTCGCCGGGGACGCAGCCGGCAGTCCAGAGCGCTTTCGAGCTTTTCCACGAATCCGTCGGAGCCGAAGGGCCGCCCGGTGAGCGTGGCCTCCTTGAGGCGCTGCTGCCAGCCCTCCTCATCCACGCCGGTTTCCAGGACGCGACGCCAGCGGACGCCGTCGTAGTTGTCCGCCCAGGCCCGCATGTCGAGCAGACCCGACCGGTCGTGTCCCGTGATGTGCGCCAGGGCGCTCGACCACGGCCAGCACTCGGCGCCGTCCACCAGCACCGCGCGGACCGGGTTCGCCTCCACATATCGCGCCACCACCCAGACATGGCCGTCTTCGATCGGGCAAGAGTAGAACCGTGCCTGCCACACGTGTCCGCAGCTTCCCCGGCGAGCGTTCCAGTAGCGGGCGTACTCGGCGTGGGTCCGTCCCAGAGCGCGGGCCAGAGAGTCGGCGCGCGCGGGCACGGCCAGCAGATGGATGTGGTTCGGCATCAAACAGTAGGCCCACAGGCCGAGGTCGAATTGGAGGCGCTTCCGCCCCAGTATATCGAGGTAGACACAACGGTCCTGGTCGGACTGGAACGTAACCTGCCGGCCGTTCCCCCTCGCCGTCACGTGGTGAGGGAGACCGGGCACGACAACTCGCGGCAGGCGGGGCATGCATCCGGGTAGTGACGCCCAGTGTGGCCGATTCTCATGAAATCGGTGAATGAGGATGCTGTCCCGGATTTAATCTAGGTCGATGTCGCGCTTGGGCGGCGGCTCGTTGGCCGTCTCTTTCGCTTTCTTGAAAAGCTCGTCGAACTTGCGCGCCAGGATCTGGGGCTGATTGCGCTCCGTCTCGAAGGATCGCTGGAACGCTTCCTCCCGGCGTGCCGCCGCGCCCTTCAGCCGCTCCAGGCCCGTCTCGATGTCCGCCAGCTCCCGCGGCCTCTCCGCCGCCTTGAAGGTGATAACCGCGCGCGTGACGGGGTCCAGCTTCAGCTCGGCCTGGCAGCATGGGCAGAGCACATCGAACAATCCCGTTCCCTTCGTCTTGGCCATATCGGAATCTTAGCGCATCTCGCCGCCCCGTCCGGCCGCCTCCACCGCCGGAGCATCCAGCACCTCGCGCACCCTGCGCGCCAGCGTCGCCTGCGTGAACGGCTTCTGGAGAAAAGGAATGCCGGCAATCGAGACACCGTAGTACTTCAACAGGGCCTCTTTCATGAAGCCGGACGTGTACAGGACCCGCAGACCGCGGCGCATCGCCCTGAGGCCGTCCGCCAGCTCACGGCCGCCCGAAGGGTGCATGAGCAGGTCCGTCAACAGCAGGTCGATCCTTCCCTCGTGCGCCTGCGCAACGTGGATCGCCTCCTCCGGATCCGTTGCGCTGAGAACCGCATATCCCTCCCGGAGCAGCATCTTCTTGACCATAGCGACGACCCGCGGTTCGTCGTCCACCAGCAAGACGGTTTCTCGGCGTTGTTCTTCCATGACGGGGTGAGCCTCCCGCGCTCCCTCTGAATTTGTCGGTTACCCAGATTCTAACACTCTATGCAGTCGCGGCTTCCAGATATTCGCGCCAGCCGGCAAGAAGCGGGAAATAGAGGCCCATGCGGATGGGACGCGGGTCCAGGACGGCGAAGAGCGCGCGATAGCCCGCCATTTGGCTGCGGTACTTCTCGCGTTGGGCATCCAGGAAACCCTCCACATTGCCTCCGGCGTGCTCGCTGGTCTTGAAGTCGACAATCCACCGGACGCCATCGGCATCCACGAACGTGCGATCCACGCGAACGGCCCGCAGGCGGCCGCCAGCGACGCCGATCAACGGGTATTCGGAGTGCGCGTCCGCGTGGGCGTTGTCGAGGATCCAACGGCCGCGCCCGTCGGCCAGCGTGGCTGCCATCGCGCGGCGCACCGTGGCCGCGGCCACGGCCATCTCGGATGCCGGGACGCCCAGCGTGCGCAATGCCGTTTCGATCGCCGGCCCGCTGGCCTCGATCCGCGCCTGGTCCCAAACCGCCGCGCCATCGCGGGCGATTTGCGCGAACATCCGATGCACGACCGTGCCGATGTGGCGCAGCGTGTCGCCCACCCACTCGAAGGTCGGCGACTCTTCGGGGAGCGGTTCCGGGAAACCCTCCGCCTCCACGGACGGCGGCGGTGCGGGCGCCGCCCAGCCGGACGGCAGGCGGCGCAGGGGCGCGGGCGGAATCCCGCCGGCCGCGGCCTCGTGCTCCTCCCCCGGCGCGAGCGCCCGCTCCGCGCGGGCAAAGTCGCTCTCGACCGCCTCCCACAGATGGGCCAGCAGTCCGCCAGCCTTCAACCCGCTGCGCGTGCGGGACGCCGCCCCCAGCACATGGAGTTGCCTGGCGGCGCGCGTCGCCGCCACGTAGAGCAGCCGCGCCTCCTCGTTCTTGCGCTTCTGTTTCTCGACGCTCTTCACGTACTCGCAGAGCCGGTCTTTGTTCTTGCCGGCGGCCTTCACGGGAGCGAGCAGCAGGTCCTCGGAGCGTTCCAGCCAGGCCAGTAGCTTCGGGTCATCCGCCTTCACTCTGCGCCCCAGGCCGGGCAGGATGACCACGTCGAACTCCA
Organism: Bryobacterales bacterium; assembly: GCA_963710565.1. Lineage (GTDB taxonomy): Bacteria > Acidobacteriota > Terriglobia > Bryobacterales > Bryobacteraceae > DASWZN01. The sequence continues at coordinate 920,646 of CAVQAN010000009.1, forward strand.
GCCCCTTGGCCTTGTGAATGGTCATCACCTCGAGCGACTCGCCCGCCTCGGGATCGGGGGCGGCAAACAGCCGGCCCACCTCCCCGGTCAGCATTTCGATGCTGGCATCGCCGCCCTCGTCCAGCTTCTCCAGCAGGTCCAGGAACGCCGTGGCATTCTCGAGTTCGCCGGGCTCGACGGCGCAGGCGGGCCCGCCGAGAGCCCTCCAGCAGCCTTCGATCCAGGGACGCAGGCGCCTCCCTCGCTGGGCCACGGCCTCCTCGATCGCCGGGCGGACCCGTTCCAGCCGCGCCTGCCCATCCTCGCTCAGCCGCCCGATCCGCTCCTCTTCATGAAGCAGGTCCCAAATCGAGTCGTGCTGCGCATCGGCGGCCAGCGCGTGCAGGTCCGCCAGCGTCAAGCCGCACCACGGCGCGCGCAGGATGGCGAGCCACGCCACGCGGTCGGCCGGATGCAGCAGCGCCCGGGTCAGAGCCAGTAGATCCTGCGTGATGGCGACCTCGCCCAGTTCATCGATCTCGACGGCGCGATACTTGCACTCGGCGCGGCGCAGAGCGCGCAGAATCGACGGCAGATGCGTGCGGGCGCGGACCAGCACGGCTACCTTCGCGCCGTCCGCGCGGCTGCCGCGGACGATTTCGACCACCTTCGCAGCCTCGGCCTCGTCGTCCTTGTCGAAGAACGGGTGTACGGAGACCGCCAGTCCATCTCCCGCCCGCTTCATCGCGGAGGAGGGCGCGAAACTCACGGCCCCGCCCGCGACATCGTCGTCGCAACCCAGCACCTTCTCGAACACCCCGTTGACCCACTCGACAATTCCCTGCTCCGACCGGAAATTCATCTCGAGCCGCAGCGGCTCCAGCCTGACCGGGCCGATTCCCTCGCGCGCCGCCTGCAGGAACAGGCTGACCTCCGCCTCCCGGAAGCGGAAGATCGACTGCATCGGATCGCCGACCAGAAACAGCGTCCGCCCGTCGCCTGGTTCCCAGCCCGCGATGAGCTGCTCGATCAACCGAAACTGGGTGACGGAAGTGTCCTGGAACTCATCCACCAGCAGGTGCTGGATGCGATAGTCGAGCGCCAGCGCCAGGTCCGTCGGATCCTCCTCGCCGCCGAGCGCCACCTTCGCCGCCAGCGCGATCCCAATGAAATCGGACTGGCTCCGCTCCCGGAAGACCATATCCAACTGAGCGGCGGCGAGCTTGAGCGCGGGGATCAGTGCGGCGACTGCTTCCCACTGCTCTTCGTCGAAAACCGCAGGCGGGAGGTCGCGGAGAGCGGACAGGCGCGACCGAAACCCGTCCCGCCCCTCGAGTTCGGCCAGCAGTTGCGACAAGGCTTCCTTCTGAGCGCGGGCCAAAGGCGGGAAGCCTAAGCGCTTGTCCACCGACTGGCGCCACTCTCCCTTCTGAGTGAGCAGCAGCATGGCAATCCCCAGCCAGGCGGGCAAGTCCTCCGGCAGATCCCGCAATCCGGCGCACGCCGCGACAGCGTGGTCGTCCTCCACGTTCGTCGCGGCATAGCGCGCCAGCGGACCAAGCTCCGCGGCCAGGAAGTCCGGCGCGGCGGCGCGGACCGCGGCGAGCGCCTCCCCAATGACGTGCTGCATCCCCTCCTCGAGGACGCGACGCACGGCCGCGGCGTCTTCCGCGCCCGCCAGATGACGCAGCCACTGGTCGCGCCGCGCGAGCATCGCCACGAGGAACTCCGTGAACGCCGCGTAGTCGTTGTCGAGGTGCTCCAGCACCCGGCCGAGCGTAGCCCGGTGAGCGCTGTCTTCAACCAGGTCGATGGTGCGGCGTGCCGCCTCCCGGTACAGCCCGTCGGCAATCTCGACGATCTCCGGCGCAGCACCCAGGCGGGACAGCCAGGGCATCCGGCGCACCAGCGAGTCGCACAGCGAATCGATAGTCCGAATGCGCAGCCGGCTGGCGTTTTGAACCAGGTTCCACCCCAGCCTGGCATCGTGTTCACGCACGGCGCAGGCGAGGCGCCAGGTCTCGGCTTTATGCGGCTCGACCGGCTCCGGCCCGGCGGCCTCTCCGATCCCAACGAGCACGCGCCGGCGCATCTCGCCCGCCGCCTTGCGCGTGAAGGTGATGGCGACCACGGATTCCGGCGCTTCCACACGGGCCAGCAGCACCAGGTAGCGCTGGATCAGCAGCTCGGTCTTCCCGAGCCGGCCGGCGCCTGGACAATATACGAGCGCCTGGGATCGAGCGCACGTGTACGCTGGGCGGCGTCGCGCACCTCAGGCATCGCCGTCCTCCGTCTCGAGCGCCGCGGCCGGTACCTCAGACTCGGAGAAACGGCACAGCGCCAGCAGCGTGCAGCGGCGGCAGGTGGCGGGTTTCTTGGGGTCTACGTTGGCGACACCGGCGCGGAAGTCGCGGCCGAGGCGGTCCAGAACGCGGCGCCATTCCTCGATCTCGGCGCCGACTTGCTCGACGCGGGCGCCCGGAGCCAGGCCTTCCTCCGCGGCGTGTCCCTTGAAAACCTCCTCGCCCCTTCGGAGTTGCCCAAACAGCACCGCTGCGACCTCGCCCCGCTGGCTCACGGCGTAGAGCGGCAACTGCGGCTCGTCGGGCCGGTCGCCCCCCCACGAGCTGGTGGATGGCCGGCCCGATTTGTAGTCGATGATCACCAGGCGGTCGTCGTTCAAGCGGTCCACGCGATCCACGCGCACTTCACACCGCACCCCGCCCGCCTCGACGTGCCCTTTCTTCTCGGCAGCCACGACCGTGAACGGCGCGCGTTCTTTTTCGAGGTCCAGCCACCTGGCAAGGAGCGCCTCCAGACGCTGCCGCTCCAGGCCCGCGAACGCCTCCGGAAGCGCCTCGCGGCGGCGCTCCTCGATCGCAGCGAGCGCATCCGACACCGCCGCTTCGACCACCGCGCCCAGTTCGGCTGCGCTGGCGGCGCAAAGCTCGGCGTGGCTGCCGAGCCGGTCCCAAACCGTCTCGAGTGCGCGGTGCACCAGCGTGCCGCGGTCCTTTGGGCTGAGCCCTGGCGCGGGCTCCTCGAGCGGCTCAGCCCCCAGACGCAGCTCCGCGAAAGCGCGAAACGGGCACTGTGCCTGATACTGGAAGAGGCGGGTGCCACCCGGCGCCGTTTCCCCTTCGTGCGGTGGCGCGATGCTGTCCTGGATCTCTTCGAGCGGCTCCCACGGCCCTTCCGCTTTCGCCGGCTCGGGGCCTTCGATCCGCGGCAAGCCGGCGACGAGCGGGCTCGGCCGAAGCTCGCAATCGCCATCGCGGGCCGCGTAACTCACCACCACCTCGGGCGCGCTCGCGAGCAGGCGCGCGGTGATTCTCTGCGCGTAAGCCAGCTCGCGATCGGGCGAAGCGTGCGGCAATCCCCGCGCGCGCTGCAGCGCCGGTGGCAGGAACGCGGCGGGCCGGGGCGGCGCGGGCCAATGCTCATCGTCCAGCCCGGCGATCCACAGGTGCTCGAACCGCATCCCGGACGTATCGAGCAGGCCCAGGATCTGAATCGGCGCTGGCTCCGTCTCCGGTTGGAAGATCTTCGCCGCGGCCATGCTCTTCAATCGCGCCAGCGCGTCACCGTAGGTCGCCCGGGGCAGCACCGCCCCGAGCTTCGCGAAATCCGACAGCAGGTCGCGCCACGCCTCGACGGTCTGATAGTCCGCGCTCGCAAGCGGAGCGTCGCCCGGCCATCCCAGGCGCGCGAGCAGAGTCGAGAACGCGCGCGCCCACTCGGCCGGCCCCTGCTCGTCGGCGAGCGCTTCGCGTTCTCGCCGCCAGGCGCCCAGCAAGGCCGCGAGCTGCGGGCACCCGCCCGCGGCGGCGAGCCGCCCGGCCCGCGCTGCCGAAACCCGGTTGCCGCCCCGGCGCAAAGCGGCATCGACCGCCGCCCGCCCCGTCCACTCGCTCCGCCCGGCGCCCAGGAAAGGCGAGCGCAGCAGCCGGCTCACCAGATCGAAATCGTTCCCCTCCGGCCCCAGATCGAGCATCAGGAGTGCGGCATGCACTAGCGGGAAGGAGCCCAGCGCGGGCCCCGCCGAGATGTTGAAGAGTGGCCGCATGCCCGCGAAAACGCGCTCCACCCGCTCCCGTACTTCGTCCAGGCCCCGGATCGCTACCCCGATTCCGCTGGCGCCCTCATCGAGGAGCGCCCGCGCCCAATCCGCCGCGGCCGCAATTTCGTGCTCGCTGTCGGGGAAGCATGCGAGCGCGCCTGCCGGGACCGGGGCCTGTCCCACGCCGGCAACCAGGACGCGAGTCCGGCAAGTGCCCAGGAACTCCCGCTGCTGTGGCGTGAACTCGTCAAAACCCGCCAGGATGATCCGCTCCGGCAGCCGCACGCTCGCCAGGCGGGCGGCCAGGTAATCCGTGGCGCTGGCCGCATCGATCCAGCCTTCGCCTCTGCATACGGATTCGAATTCGCGCGACCAATCCAGGAACGCCCGCGTGTCGTCTGTGGCGGCGGCTTCGAGTCTCTCGGTGTCAAGCCGCCACGCGCGCACCAGTTCCCACGTTTCGGCGGCAGCTCGGGCCGTCCCTGCGAGTTGAAGCAATCCGTCGCCGCCCGGCGAGGCCGCGATCACCCGCTCCCAGACCACCGCTTCCTGCTGCGCGTCGAGCCTGAGCGGCGCCGGCTCGCCCGAATCCACCAGCTCGTTCCACAACTCGCCCAGCCACGCGGACCACGGCAGAATCGCGGGCGCTTCCCAAACGTCAAGCCCGGCCGCGCGCTGAATCGCGTTGGACTTCTCCCGCAGCGCTCGCGCCAGGCGCTTGCCGGCGCTGACCAGGGTCGCGCCCGCGCGCGCCTGTTCGAGTGCGTCGTCCAAGGAAATCGTCACGGACAAGATGGCCTATTGTAATGCCAGTTCGTACCCCTGCGCGGGCACTTCGGTCCAGTAGATCTCCGAAGCGTGCCCGTGCATCGCGAACACCTGCCGCGGCAGGTCGCAAACCTGTTCGCAGCCGCGCTCGTAGAAGACCAGAATTGAGGGGCCGGCGCCGCTCAGCACGCACCCCAGCAGGCCGGGCGCCCGCAGCTTCACGATCTCCTCCAAACCGGGCACCAGCGGCGCGCGGTAGGACTGGTGAAAGCGATCTTCGAGCGCGGTCGGGAACGCGCTGGCGGACCCGGCGGCCATCGCGGCCACGAGCAGCGCGGCCCGCTGCACGTTGAAAACCGCGTCGGCGCGCGAGTAGCAGTCGGGGAGCACCGAGCGCGCCTTGGCGGTGGGCAGGTCGAAATCCGGCACGACGACCGCGATCCCGAACTTGGCCGGGATCTCCAGTCGCACGGCACGCGCGGAGCCGCCCGAATCGATCGCGCTGGCCACGATCGACCCAAGCACGCAGGCCGCGACGTTGTCGGGATGGCCCTCGATGCGCGCGGCTTCATTCAGAACGCGCAGCGGCCTCCACCCCAGTCCCAGAAGCTGATCGGCGATGACCACGCCCGCGGTGAGCGCCGCCGCGCTCGATCCCAGTCCCTTGCCGATGGGAATGTCGTTGTGGATCTCCAGTTCGACGAGCGGCAGCGCGCTGCCCACGTCCGCGGCAACCGTCTGGGCGGTCTGCCAGATCAGGTTGGTGGCATCTAAAGGAATGCAGGCGGCGTCGCGTCCGGAAGCGCGTATGATCAGTTCCGCGCTGGGCCGGAACCGGCACTCGAGATAGATCCCCAGCGCCAGTCCAAGGGCGTCGAAGCCGGGACCGAGGTTCGCACTCGAGGCGGGCACTTTCAGAGTGGTCCAGTTCATTCCTAGAACTGGAAAGTATAGCAGGGCAGGCTTGCGGCGCGCGCTTCCGGCGCATCGGTCTTGCTCGCCTCGCTCCCCGAGAACGCGGCCGCCAGGCGCTCCAGAATCCCGCGCTTGCGCGTGAAGCGGCGGCGGCGGCTTTCGAGAAAGTCGAACGTGAACGGCGACCGGCGCTCCAATTCCCGCACGTAAGCCGGGGAATAGCACTGCCGCGCCTCGCCCACCGCGCCCGTGCAGAGCGTGAAAAAGCTGGTCCGGATGAGCTCCTTGATGGCCGGCGGGGCGGCCGCGCCGATTCCGTCCAATCCCGCCAGCACGCGCGCGCCGAACGCGAAGGTCCGGTTGGTCACGGCATCCAGGGGCTCGCGCCCCGCCGCCTCCGAGAACACCGTTCGAATGGCGTCCCGCGCGTCTGCGGCGACGTCCTGCAAATCGTCGCCAAGCTGGAGCGCGACTCCCCAGGCGAACGCGAAGCCGGCCTCTTCCGGGGTGAGCGCGCCCGCGGCCAGCCACGCGTCCGCGACCACCGATGTCCCGCCCTTCTCGAACCCGATTTCGAGCACATCGCCCGCACCCGCCTTGCCGTGCAGTTCCAGACTCCGTTCCTGCGCGCGCTGTATGGCGCAAAGGCTGGCGAAGACCTCCGGGTACTCGGTCCGGGAATACTGGCTTTCGATCAGGCCGACCAGGGCCCAGGCCTGCTCCTCATGGCGGCCGGCGGGCGGAAGGCCGTCGCCCGCCAGGCGCGCGCCGAAGCGCCGGTTGAAGGAGTGCTTATCGGCCTTCGAGACGCCGGGCTGGTCGAGGTAGTTGTCGGTGCAGGGGTAGAGCATGCTGTACCCGAAGATGGAGGGAGTCAGGCGCGCCGGCACGCCCAGCAGGATCTGTAGGCCGTTGGCCGTCCACGCATTGCGGCTGGCCTGGAAGATGTCGCCGGCGCTCATGGACGGATCGAACAGGCGCGCGGCGCGGGCCAGTTCCCTGCCCGTCCCTGTGAACCCGCCCGTGAGCAGCAGGTCGAGATGGCGGTCCTCGAAATCGAGCGCCTCGCGAGCGAACACGCGGAACGCGCCGGTCAGGCGCTCCTCCGCTGCGGCCTGCTCGGCCCTGGTCCTGGGAGTAGCCCGCAACTCCGCTTCGACGATGGCCAGGTAGTGGTCGAGCTGCGCCTCGCGGCGCGCCTGCTCGCGCGCGGAATAGGAGGGCAGGAAGGCGGGCGGCGCCGGATCGGCCTCGCGCCACCACTTCAGAAGCCGGGCTAGAACGGCGCGCTCGTCGCGTGGCATGGCTCAGATTATGGTACGCGGAATTCGGGCGCGATGTTCCAGCCGGCGGCCATCCCTATGCTATCGTGGGTGATAGTCCGCCCGGAAGTTCCCCCCAGGGGGCCGGTAGCTCAGGTGGTTAGAGCATCTGCCTTTTAAGCAGAGGGTCGCGGGTTCGAGTCCCGCCCGGCTCACCAATTGATTCTAAAAGAGATAACCACAAAACAAAACTCAGGAAATTCAGCACGGGCGGTACTGCGGGGCATCGTTTCAGGCAGGGTCCTGATGCCGGCTTGCTCGGCCCTTCTTTTGCGCCGCGGCCCGCAGTCTTTCCCGGAGGGCTGCGCTCCCGGGTGAGAGCACCTCAATGACCTCGCTCCCGGTGAGCGTGCTTCGCTGCAGCAGCGCCCGCGCCACGGCCTGTATGCCACGCCACTGCGTTTTCACAAGGTCACGCGCCGTCAAAAAGCAGTAGTGCAGGTACGCCTCCCGGGCTTCCGTCGAAGTGCAGCGCAGGTATAGGCCGTAGCCCACGGCTTCCCGATCGTCCTGCTCCATCCCCCAACCGCGCCTGCCCAAGAATTTCGCATGGGCGAGCTGGCCGGCGAATGAACAGACGATATGCCGCTCCGCGCGGCAACGCGCGCGGTCGTCGAGCCTGATGTCAGGCCGAAAGCCGCGCGCTCTGGCATACAGAACGTGCCCCAAAGTGCGATCTTCGGCGTCCGGCTCGATTGTGACGCGCCGGACCTTCAGGCCACTTTTCCAGCCCACGACAGCATGCCCGGCCTCATGGTAGGCGATCTCCTCAAGCCGCTTGTTGCGCACGGCCTTGGAAGCCTTCGCTGGCGGCCTCATTCGCTTCCCTTTGGCTTCCGCGCCGCCTTCTTCGCCGCGGCCCGCTTCCCCGCGGCCTTCGCGCTTCGCACCTTCGCGCTGGCCGCCGCTGCCTTCTTCGCGCGGGCCGTGCGCGCGGCTTTCGTCATGCGCGCGGCCGCGGCTTTGCCGCCCTTGCGCCCCATCAAGCTCATGGCCCGCCGTACTTCATTCGCTCGCATTCAGCTAACCGCCTAGCTCATCCTACGCCAAGTCCGTCTCGCGCGCAAGGGCCACTGAGCGCCCGCCGCTGGTGCTCTGCGCATCAGGCCCGCTCCGAGCGGTCCTGGGGGAGGCTTCGGGCGCCCGTCTTCCCGGTCGTCGCTTGAGGGCCTGCCGCAGCCACAGAGCAAGGCGAGCAAGAGAACCGCGAGCAGTTTCCGCACTCGGCCACCTCGAAAGAACGGGGGCGCCGGCTGTCCGGCGCCCCTGAAGGAGAGCGGCCCATAACTGCCGGGTAACCAGCCCGCTTTGCGGGCCGCTATGTACCTCACCAAGCCCGCTATACCGGGCTGCATCTCAAAAGCGGGCGCGCCCCTAGGAGGTGTGAGCGCGCCCGGTGACGCACGGGTGAAAGGTAGCCCCGCGCGCCGAAAGCGAGACTAAGTGCCGATGGGTCACTTAGTAAGTGTTCTGAAGGACCGCAATCGGCGTGCTGCCGGTGGCGGCCAGGAGGTTGCCATCGTAGCGGGCGAAGGCGATAAATCCGACAACGCCGTACTCAGCGAAGCGCTCAGACAAGCGAAGCACCGCCATGTCCTTCACGCGCCGCACGATGTACTTTTGCATCGGCCCGAACAGGACCGTGTTCTTCGTCACGGCCGGCGAGCTCGAGCGCGTCTGGAGTTCGTCCAGGTACGGATTGACGCTGAAGGGATATCCGTTGATCGTTTCGGGCGCGCCCCCAGCGATTGCGGGCAGCCACAGCGGGCGGCCGAACTTGTCCTTCAGTTGCTTGATGCTGCGCAACGTGCCGTCGGCCAGCATGTAGCGGCACGACTTGTCCAGTCTGAAAAGCGGGTCCACCGCATGCTCTAGAGCGATTAGGTCATCGCTGCCGATGGTGTTCGCGGCGCCCGTGGAATCGTTGGCATAGGAGCCAACCGCGGTCACGGTGTTGCCGCCGGCCAGCGCGGCCGTAACCAGGCCGGTGGGTTCGAGGGTTCCGCTGCCGAGAGTGAACTTCCGGTTCAGGATGCGGCCCAGACGGATAGAAAACATCTCCGTCAGGAACTGCTGGAAGTCGAAGGCGGAATCGGTCATCAATTCCAGGCTCACCTTAACGAGCTTGCTGGAGAACTTGTAGGCGCCCAACAGGCTCATCCCAACGGTAACGTCGTCCTGCGTTACCTCGGTTCCCTCGCCGACGATCTCGCCCTCAATCGACGTGTCCTGCACGGTTGGCCAAGGCAACGGTTGGCCGGTCGCGGTCGGAACGAGGCGGGTTACGTTGCTGTCGAGCATCGGGCCGTAAAACTTCAACGCCTGCTCGATTTCGTGCTGGAATCCGACCGGAACCAGGTAGCCGCCGGCCGTTCCCCCCGAGCCCGGCCAGGCAGCCACGCCGCCGGTTCCCATGGTGGCCGTCGTGTCGCGCCACTCGGCCCCGAGTCGCACGCGATAGCGGTCCAGTATCCGCCTGTGGTCCTCCCCGAGCTCGTTGATGCCCGTGCGGAGATACGCCGAAAACGCCGCTTTGTGGTCGCGCTGCTCCTGGGTTTCGCCGCTGGTGTTGTAGTCGCCGAACCCGGCTTGCGGCGGCCCGCCGTAACGGACCTCTTCCAATCTAATTTGTCGGGCCATTTCCTGGGCCCCGGCCATCGTCCGTTCGAACCGCGCGCGCTCCGCGGGTCCGAAGTCGCCATCCGCCAACGCCTGGGCCTCTTTGAGTAAACCGGCGTGCTGCTCTCGCAAATTTCTCGTATCGGGCATGTGTTTTCCTCTTCGCGGCCGCGTCCCTGAAGAACCGCCGCTTTCTGCCGTGTTCTGTTCGCCGCTCGGCTTTCGGGCGCCGAGCGCATGAGTTGACTAAGTGCGGACCATCGAAGGCTCCGCAAGAAAGTTCCGACGCAGCCAGGCCGCCCATTCCGCCGCCTGCTCGGGCGTCAACTCCTTTTCCAGGTCCGGCCGCTCGCTGAAGATGCGGCCCCACTGCGAGACGTCCCAGCTTTCGAGACGTTCCAGCAGCGCCGTCCGCCGCACCCGCTCGCGCTTTGCCCACTGCGCCCGCTCGGCTTCGCGCATGATCTCGCGCCGGTCTTCCGCGGCATAGCTGGCGAGCAGCGGGTGGTTCTCGCCGTCCGCCAGGATGCCCCAAGGGTCCGCCAGCAGTTCCGCGATGGTTGCCTCGCGGGTCAGCGCCTTCGGGGCCCTTTTCGGCTTAGGCGGCCTCACCGTGCCACCTCGCATTGGCCGCGCGGCGGCCCGCATCGCTGGGAGTGAGCGGCGCCGGCCGCTGTTCCCCCAGGCCCAGCTCCCGCAGCGCCCGGAGAAACACCTCGCGCGCCTTCGCCTCGACACCGATCAACGGGTGGCGCTTGCCGGCGATCAGCATGCCGCCCGCCTCGATGGCCAGGCGCGCTCCCTCCGCGCGGTCCCAGGATCTGCAGGCGAGTTCGAGCGTCCGCTGATGGTCGGGCAGGAGCTCGAACGATTCACTGATCTGCTTCCAGAACCGGCGCATGGCCGGACTCAGGTTAGCGGGCCGTTTCGTCGCCATTCAGCCTCCGTTCAAAATGTTTCGCCCCGCACGCATGGGAGTTTGGCTGGTTCCACGGTCCCCGGGGAAGGCTCGGGGTTTTTCGACCTGCCTACCCCCATGCCCTCTTCGATCAGTCCAAACTGGCCCGGATGACGCGCAACCGTGCGCCCGCCTGCCTCCGCAGCGTGTCCACCGCCTCCTCCACGCCATGCCGCCGCCGAATTTCTTGCGGCATTCCGTTCGGCCAAAGGGCGCGCACGGCGAACGCCACAGAGGTTCCTCCGTAGGCGGGGAAGACGCAAGGGCTGACGTCGAACAGATCGGCGTCCATGATCGTGCGTACGCTCCTGACGACGCGCCCCGCCGCGTCCTTCACGTCGCTCCAGCTCTCCTCGAGCGCCGCGAAGGCGAACGAGGCGCCGTCCACGTCACCACGCGCGACTGCTTCCGCCACATGCCCCGCCATCGGGCCGCCCGGAAGCGTGACGTCAAATTTCAGCCCCCTGGCGTCCTCTGTGAGCGCCAGCGTCCCGCTGATCGTCCTGCCGAGAATGTAGTTCGGGTCGTGGTTGAAAATGAGGGGCACGTCGGGATTCTCGGAGAGGCACCGCTTGAAGGCACCGGGCGCGATGATTTCATGAAACGATCCCAGGTCGGTTTCCTGGTTGAACACGGCCGCGTACCCTTCCAAGTGTGGCGTCCCGTCGTCGGCCTTCTTTACCCTTGTCTCGATTTTGCTGGTGCGAACTTCAAGTTGTTTTTTGCTCATATCGTTACCTCGTGCGCCTAAAGGCGCGTCTGTCGCGGTCGTCTCCGTAGCCCAGGTTGTCGTCAAACCAAACCACTCGACCCCCTTCCCTCGCCGGCGCCCCGACTGGCGAAGCCTTTCCCGCGCAGCATGGGCAACAGCGCGCGCAGTAGATCCCTGGGAATATCGCGGTCGGCACGTGAACCAGCGCGCCGCAGTCCGCCCCGCACGCGGAACACCGGCCACGGAGTCGGCTTGTGCGCAGGCAATCCCGCGGGCCCAATGGCGCCGCGGCCTGCAAGTGCCTGAACCAGGCCGCCGCTTCGCGCCGCATCGCCGGTCGTGCCTTCCGTGGCTCGCTGCTCATGCCGCCTCCGTGATCGCCGCCTGGGGTTCTGCCACTTCTCGCCGTTCTCGCAGTGCATCCTCGATCTTCGCCAAAATGCCCCGCGCCGCTTCCCAGGCCTTCAGGGCGCCCTCGAAGGCTGGCCGCGCGGGTTCGCCATCCTGCCAGAACCGCTCGCGCGCCTCACGCAGAGAATCGGCCGTGCGGGCCAGGTCTTCGAGCGCCTCGGCGAGTTGCGCCGCGGGCGCCTCCCCCGGCCCTGAAAGAATAGAACCCGGCGGAAAAAGTTCGCGCGTCATCCCGCCGCCTCAATCGGTGCCGCGGCCTCCGCGGCGCGCTTGTCGCACTGCCGCAGCAGGTCCCCGCAAGCGCACGCGCAATAGGCGTTGTCATCGGGGGAGTGGCCCGTCCCCGCACAGCACGGGTACTTCGCCAGCGCGCGGGCCTTCGCATCGGCCTCGAACTTCCGGGCGGCCGCGGCCATATCGGCCTGAAGCGAGTCCGCCCGTCTGAGGCAAGGGACGGTGTTCTCCCGGCGTGCGGTCTTGCGGGCCAACTGCCTGTAGTGGCCGTGAGGGTTCGCGAGCTTTGCCGGGTTCGTGGTGGCCTTCGCGTCGGCTTCCAGGAACGCAGACAGGGGCGTGTTCCCGAGGTCCGCCTTGACGTCCGCAAGGACTTGCTCGGGGTCGAACGTTCCAGCCGCGATCAGATCCGAGTGCCGCTCCTTGAGTCGGGCCCCGAACTCATCGGGGGCCTTGAGTGTTCGGGCGCGCTCGGGCTTCGGTGCGGTCGCAGCAGTGATTTTTTCATCATCAGCGTTCAAAGAAAGAGGTTTTGCAGCTTCCGGTTCGGATGGCTGGGGAGGGGTAAACGTAGGCCCGACCTCTTTGCCGTTTCCGGCAACGGAAACTTCCAAATCGGATACACTTTCGAACGATGATGATGAGGCGTTCAACCTGCGCGGTTTTCCCCTCCCGTTCTTGAGTTCTACTGATGGGGTGTCACCCGTGACACCTTTACGCGACGAAAATGACACCTTAACGGCCGAATATGACACCTTAGCGGAACCGTCTAAAGGTGTCACCGATGACACCTTAAGCGGCTCCAGAAATGACGCGGGCAACTGCACGTCGGAGGCCGGTACTCCGTCGCGGTAGAGCACGTGAAAAGGGAACGTCCACTCCGAGGCTTTGCGCCCGCGCGGGCCGCGCCGCTCGTTCCGAATGAAGCCGAAGGCCTGAACGATCAGCAGGTCGCGTTTAACCTGGGCGAGGCTTCTCCCCAGCTCCTCGCTCAACCATTTCGCAGAGGCGAAGCACTTTCCGGTCTTCGAGGCCAGGCGGAATAGCAGATCCAGGAGCAGCTTTTGGCCGGCCGTCAGCTCGGGACATTTCCTCACGTAGTCCAGCGGACGGAACCCGCAGACCAAGTGCCGCACGCCGAAGGCTTGGCCTGGGACCATCACCGGGCGCCGCCTCCCGCCGCGGCCCGTTCTCGCGCATCCTGGGCCACGATCTTGGCCAGCGCCGCGCCCATCATCGTCTCGTTGGCCTGATTCCAGGAGTCGCTACTCAGCAGGTCCGCAACCGAGTCGGGGTCCGCATCGGCAGCCTTGATGAACTCTGCGAAGACAGCCTCGCCGTCAAGCTGCCCGAGCCGATGAAGCTCATTCGCTACCGCGACGAAGGCGGCCCCGTCTATCCTCTCCGCGGCGCCGAGCGCCGCCTTCTGTTCGGCGAGCTGCGCCAGGCGGCCCACCCGCCAGGCCCAGGCCGCGCGCGTCAGGGTGCGAGCGACTTCGAGTTGTGCCGGAGTCGCAGGGGGAGGCGTCATACCAGCTCGTCGGACGCCAGGGGGTAGCGGACGGCTTTCCCAAACCGCCGATAAACCGGATGACCGGGCGCGGCCTCGGTGCGGCCGGCCTTGCGGTCTTGATACCGCCAGTTGCTCAGAGTTTGCGAGCGTAGGCCGTAGACCTCGGCAAAAACTTGGGCAGTGACCCACTTGACCCGCGGTGCGTTTGTCGTTGATACCGTACCCATGACTCCATTTAAAATCCAAACAGAGGGAAGCCACGGGACATTACAGAGGGGTTTCAATGTCCCATTAAAGGGCTAAATATGCAGCAGTTTGGCAAGCCGCGTGCGTGCCTTCTTTACGGACTCGGGTGTTACTGTGCGAGCCCCGCACTTTTCGGCTATACGCACGTCTGAAAGGGCGCAGCAGACCCTCAAGGCCAGGTACTCGAAGGCGAACAGAGTCTCAGGTTGATACGATTCGGCGCCGTACTGTTCCAGGCGCTTGCGTTGCCGTAGCACCATTTCCTCGCTGCGCGCGTTCCATGCATCAAGGGGTTCCCGGTCTGGGTTCCACGCCAGGATGGGGCGGTCGCTGATGAGTCGCAGCCTTGGGTCCTTCAGGTGCTCCCACCAGCCGCAATCCACCTTCAGGCCGGCCGCGTGCGCCGGATCGTGCGCCCAGTCTCTCAGCACGTTTACGGTCCAGGACTCTGCCATCTCGCGCGCTTCGCAGTTCTCGAAGTCCAGGTGCCATCGGGCCCACCATCTGCGCAGGTCATCAAGCGGTACGTAATTCCGCGAGAAGTCGCACCGCGGGAGCGCACGTTCCCGCAGTTCTTGGAAAGCCGGCGTGACGCGAGCGACGGCCTCCAGGAACAAAACCACCAGTTCAGGCGCGGGCGGGTCCATCTCGCTTCGGGGCGGGATGTATGGGATGCTCACGCCTCCGCCTCCAACATGCCCCACAATCCCTCCGCCGCGGCGTTGGCAATCGGTCTGAGGGACTCCAACACCAAGGCCGTGCTGATATATCCCCGCGAAACGTCGCCGCCCATACTGTGCCCCAAGAGCATTCTGGCCTGATCCGGCGAGGCGCCCAGCTGGGCTAACTGGGTTCTGAAACTGTGCCTCAAGTGGTGCGCGCTCGCCACGCCGCGCTTGTCGTCGCGCACGTTGACCAAATGGTGCTCGGGCTTCATCGCTGAAGGAAACACCCAATCCGACGGCGGAACCTCGCCACCATCGCGGTATGCGGTGAGCAGTTCGATCAGCCGATCCGCAGCCGGCACGCTGTAGGTGCGGCCGCCCTTCGCCACCTCGAACCGAATCACCTTCCGGTCGAAGTCGATATCGGCCCACTTCATCCCTTCGATGCTGCCGCGGCGGGCGCCCGTCAGCAGGCAGGTCATCCACCAGGCCCGCTTGATCGGCCCGAGCGCCTTCACGCCGCGCGCTGTCTCGTTGCCCTCGTCGTCAATCTCCCTGCTCTGCCACCACGTTTTCAACTCGTCGGGCGATAGGGCCCAATCCCTCGCCTTGATGGCAGGCAGGTCCACGGCAACGGTGGGCGACTCCGGCAGGTCGCCATCAGCGCGGCGCGCGTAGCGGTACACCGCGCTGAACATCCGAATGGTCTGCGAGGCCGCCGCCTTACCGTGCTTGTGGGCGAGCCGATGGTACAGCGCGCGCACGCCGGCTCGATCGCGCCCAATGTCCTCCAGTGCGCGGCCTGTCCAATCGCTCAGGTGGTGCGAACAGTTGTACCGGTAAATCTCGCGGGTCCGCGGGCTGAGGTCCCGCTGTTCTAGGAACTCTGCGAACGCCTCCGCGAACGTCACCCGGCCGCCGGCCGGCCTGGGTTTCAGCCGCGCCCATTCGCGCATGGCTGCGGCCCGGGCGGCCTTCAACGTCAACTCACCGAGCGTCCTCTTCACCAGGGCGCCCCGGATGCGCCGCTGAATGTAGAACGACTTCGATTCGGCCCGGCAGCGCACGTACAGCCCGGAGATTCCGCGCACCGCCCACGTTCCGCTGTTCAGGGGCAGCCGCTCGAGCTCCGCTTGGCTCGCCCCTACCGTTTTGGGTTGCCGGCGTGGTGGCGCCGTGCTGATCGCTACGACCCTCTGCCTCATTGTTAGACGCTCCCTTCGATTCTCCGGGCGGTACTGCGGGCGGTACTTTTTCGCCCCAAACGGCCCGGTAGCTCCGAGTATACCCACGGCGCTAAGTTATTGCAACTGAAAATGAACGTGTTACAGGGAGGGAAAATGCGGTAAGCGGATCTCAGCAACTTTTAAGCAGAGGGTCGCGGGTTCGAGTCCCGCCCGGCTCACCAAATAGGTCCTTGAGAATCAGTAAAGAATCGGCCACTTCAAGCCGCTCTCATGATTGCCTAACGCTGACGGTCGTAGAATTCGGCCATGCTGAGGCCGACTCGACAGCATGTGAAGAGTTGCGGCAATCAGTAGCCGTGGGAGGCAGGACTATATTCCAATTAGCTTCGTTCATGGAAGCAGAGGGGTGGGTCCGGGCGATCACTGACCCGCAAAAGTGGTCTGGCAAATGGGTGCCGAAGATCCAGGACGGCAAAGAGGTCTCAATTCATTGTCGGAGCGGACATTGCGACGTTGTTGCCGTTCAGGGAAAGCACCGTGTCTTGGTGGAGAGTAAGGGCGGGCCGCTCGTGCCACTGACGCCACGCACTGAACGAACCCGGTTGCAGGCCGCGATAGGCCAGATCGTCACAACGAAGGTCCGCAACGAAGGCGATGTTTGCCCGGCAGCAGTTCCGTGGAGTGCGGAGTTCGAGCGCTTGGCTGTTGAGTTTCGATCCGCACCCCGCTTCAGTCGCACGGGCGTTCAGGTTGCGCT
Source organism: Bryobacterales bacterium (assembly GCA_963710565.1). Lineage (GTDB taxonomy): Bacteria > Acidobacteriota > Terriglobia > Bryobacterales > Bryobacteraceae > DASWZN01. Next base: position 936,992 of record CAVQAN010000009.1, read on the forward strand.
CATTCACCGAACCGGCGATGTCTCTGGACTCGCACTCTGACAGTGGCGGATCGCCGCCGAGGTGAACGGTCAACGTCTTCACCCAGTGTTCAGCGGTTTAAGGTATCCATCTGCGACCGTTATAGAATAACCGGCAGTACTCGTTCGGGGGATCGGGAGAAACAGGCCGGTGAAATTCTCAGCGAAGGTACTCCCCGCAAGATTCCAGGCCCGGACTCCAACAGATTTTCGGATGCGCCCGAACCCCGAACCAGACTGAACCGGGGCTCCGGGCTAGAGACTCCTGGAGAATCTCCCGGCTGGACTCCCCGGCACAAATTCCGAAGGGACTCCTGCCGGTTTGACTTGCCGGTTTAACAGGAACCATCGTCACGGAGCCGCCAGCATCAAAAGTTCACTCAGCCAACTCACCGCCTCTGGGTAGTCGTCGCAGTCCAGAACAAACTCCTGTCCCCTGCCCGCCGCCTTGAGCATCACGCCAGTTTTCAGCTTCCGCCAGCGAGACGGGTCACCGTGGTACGTGAGGCAGGAATCACGACGGGTCGGGCGGAACCATTTGGGCAAGAGCCACAGACTCGTTCGGCTGCACCCTGGCTCCGTAAGCTGCAGCACGTAGCGGGCCTTCGGAAACAGGTGGCGGAGCAGCGTGGTCTTCCCGGCACGCCGCGGGCCGGTGAGGACCACCGCGGGGAAGCTGCGCACGGCTTGGGCCAGCACTCGCCGGAGCGCACGGGGCACGAATCGCATGTGAGAAATATAAACTACAACTTTAGATTTCTCAATACTTAATACCGTGGCGCACGGTTTAGGGGATTCTGAAGAACTTCAGGAACACAATGTTGGCCGCCGATGAACGCAGATAAACGCTGATTGAAAACAAACAGTCGTATCGGCGTCCATCTGCGTTCATCGGCGGCCAACACTGCTTTGGCATTCTTCAGCCGCATCGCGACTCTTCCCGGCGCCTGGCGCCAAAGCCTGTCCCCAAGAGTGGAGACACGGCACGCTGAAAGCGTGCGCCACATCGGCCCAGACTTGCGCGAGAATCGGAAGCATGACCCGCACCCCCGCATTCCTCCTGCTCTCTGCCGCCTTGGCGCTCGCTGCCGATCCCCCCGCCCCCATTGGCGTCTTCGAAGCACAGACCGATATCGGCGCCAGCCTGCGCCCCGGCGCCGCGGAGTTCGATGCCGCCAAGGGCGCCTACACCGTCACCGGCGGCGGCCTCAACATGTGGGCCAACGCCGACGCCTTCCACTTCGTCTGGAAGAAGCTCTCGGGCGATTTCTCAATCACCGCGGAGGTGCACATCACCACCGGCGCCGGCGGCGGCAACGAGCACCGCAAGGCCGGCCTCGTGGTGCGCCAGAGCCTCGCCCCTGAATCGCCCTACATCGACCTGATCCTGCACGGCAACGGCCTCACGGCCATGCAGTTCCGCACCGAGCCGGCCGGCGTGACCGACGAGGTCGTCTCCTCCGCATCCGCGCCGGCCTTGCTTCGCCTCGAGCGCCACGGCGGCGTCTTCGAGATGTGGCTCGCCACCACTCCGGGAGAAGAGCCGCGCAAGGTTGGGTCCAAGGACCTGACGCTGCACGACCCCGTCTATGTCGGCCTGGCCGTGTGCGCGCACGATGCCGGCCGCATGGAAACGGCGGTCTTCTCGAAGGTGAAGGTCGGGCCCGTCCCTACGTCGAAGTAGCCGCCCGCCGCACCCGTCCGGCCAGGATCTCGACCACGTTGCGCACGTACTGTTCGTCGGTGATCTGCCCCACCGCCTCCTCGGGAAATGCCGCCAGCGAGCGGAAGTAGCCGGCGATCTCGCGGAACACCTCGACCCGCGCATCCGGCGCGAACTGATCGCGCCGCACCAGGGCCTGGATCGCAATGCCGGCCGCCTCCGGGGAGGCGCGCTGCCGCAGGCGCCGCACCAGGTGATCGTAGGCCAGCATCGAATTGAACTTCCCTTCCAGCAACTGCGCCAGGTCCGGGTGCGGCAGCTTGGGATTGCGCACCACGATGGTGCCCGCCGCCAGGTCGCCCAGCCGCCTGGCTTTGGCGCTCAGCAGGCACGCCAGGCCACCGGCCATGTAGAACGCGGGCGCCGCATCCACGGCCCGCATCAGGTTGCGGATGATCACCTGGCTGAAACGCAGGTGCAGTCCCTGTTCGTCCATCACGCGCAGGCGCAGCAGGCGCTTGCCGATGGTTTGGCCGCGCCAGCGCCACTCCAGCGCGATCCCGTAGCCGATGGAAACAACGAAATACAGAACGACGGTCGACGCCTGCACGATGTCCGCGCTGATCACGCCGGCCAGGGGAAGCAGCCGGCCGATGGCTTGAGAAATCCCGGCCACGGCGCAGGCGTCGATCAGCCACGCCACGAACCGCACCAGCGGCCCCGCCAGCAGCAGCGAGAAGCGCACGCCCTCCGGCGTCTCGATCTCGATGGTGCGGCTGCGGCGGCTCATCGCGCGGCCTCTTTCCCGCCCGAGCGCCCCAGGAACAGCCCCAGCAGAATCAGTTCGGCCACCCCGAACCCGATCTTGAGCCCATAGGGAACCACAGGCCGGTGGTATTGCGAGAGGAACGCCTCCACCAGCCCCGCCCAGACCAGCATCACCGCCACGCCGCCCGCCAGCGTCACCACATCGCCGCGGATCGCCCGCATCCGCTCCCGGCGCGTGCTGCGGCGGCCCCACCCGATCACCGCGCTCGCCAGCAGCAAGCCCGCCTGGCCCGAGATCAAAAAGGCCGGAATCTCGATCGCGCCGTGCGGCAGCAGCCAGCCCAGCAGGAACTCCGTCTGCCCCGCCCGCACGTAATCCGCCGACACCGCGCCCAGCGTCACCCCGTTATAGAACAGCACCGCCACCGTCCCCGCACCCCAGGTGATGCCCAGGGTGAAGGTCGCGATCGACACGCGGATGTTGTGCGTCATCAACTGCGCGGAGAACGTCGCGCGGTGGCCGCTGAGCCGGTCCGAAAGCCCCCCTTCTTCCTTGGCCACGCGCTCGGCCGGGCTCCCTTCGAGGCCCGGAAACGGCATGATCACGGCCTTCGACGCGGGGTCCTTCAGCACGGCCAGGCTGCCGAAGGCGGCGCCCAGCAGCGTGATGGCCACGGTGATCCGGAACAGCCGCGCGTGCCTGCGCACCGTCCCCGGAAAAGTTGCGAAGAACCAGTGCAGCGGGCGCGGCCGCTGGCGCCGCTCTCGCGCCGAGTGGATCTCGCCGTAAGCGCGCGCCACCAGCGACTGTACCTGCTCCAGCGCTTCGCCCTCGGCCGAGAAGGTCGCCATCCTCGCCAGGTCCGCCGACGAGCGCTCGTAGAGGTAATGGAACCGCTCCATCTCATCGAGTGTCATGCGCACGGCGGGATCGTTCTCGATCCGGTCCAGGATCGCCTCCAGTTCCCGCCAGAACGGCTGCTCGGTGGCGACGAAACGCGGCAGGTCGAGGATCACAGCGCCTGCCTCCGCTTCACGTCCAGGTACAGCGACGTCAGCTCGGTCTCGAGCTCGCGCGGGATCGAGCACGGAGAACCGCACCCCGGCGCGTTCGAGCGTCATGCGCAGTTCGCGCAGCTTCTTCCAGAAAAGCTGGCCGGCCACTCCCCGATACAGATCGTCCAACGCCTCGGGCGGCGGCCCTTCGAACAGCGGCTGTATGCCCGGCGTCCCGGCCACGCTCACGAGCACCAGGTGCCGCCGCGAGGCGATCTCGACCGCCTGCGCGAAGCTCTCCGCCAGCACCGGGTCGTCCAGCGCCGTCAGCACCACCAGCAGCGCGCGCCGCCGCAGCACCGTCTGGATGAACCCGAACAGCTCGCCGAAATCCGGCGACACGCGCCGGGGCTGGAGCTTGTAGATCGCCTCGCGGCAGGCGCGATAGTGCGCCTTTCCGCTGCGCGCGCGCACGAACTGGTGCACCTTGTCGCTGAAGGTGACCAGTCCGAAGCGGTCCCCTTGCCGCTCCGCCGCCAGTCCCAGGTGCAGCGCCGCGGTGACGTACTTCTCGAGCGTCTCCCGGCGCGCCGTCAGCCGCGAAGCGTCCACCACCACGTACAGTTCCTGGGTCCGCTCCAGTTGAAAGACCTTGACGATCGGCTTGCCGCGCCGCGCGGTCGCCTTCCAGTAAATCTCATCGAACGAATCGCCGTGCGCGTAATCCCGTAGCTTCTCGAACTCCCTTCCCCGCCCCACCTGGCGCTCGCGCCGCGTACCCGGCGTTTCGCGGGCCAGCAACAGCGCCCGGGTCGCGCCGCTGCGCATGTTGGGATACGCGCGAACCTCGCACTCGACCGGCACGACGTTGCGCACCGACCACAGCCCCCACGGCGAGGCCCGCTCCACATCGGCGGCATCGATGCGGTAGTCGCCCCGCTCGCGCGGCACGAACGGCCACGCGACCCGGGTCACGCCCGGGCCCGCCACGGCGCTCTCGGCAAGGCGTTCCGACACCAGATCCGCAGGCAGCCGCAGCGCCACCTGGACAGCCACCCCCGCCTGACCGCTGTTGATGACCTCGACGGGGATCTGCGCCTCGACATCCCTCGTCGCGCGCAACAGCGCCGGCAGCCGCAGCCCCAGCGCGTCCATCGCCAGCACTCCCCTGACCGCGTCCCACGCCGCCGCGGCGAACACGGCCGCGATCGCCGCCAGGCACGCCGGAGCCAGCGCCGGTACCAGGCTCGCCAGCGCCCCTGGCGGCGCCACCGCCACCGCGGCCGCGAGCAGCAGTCTTGTGCGCGGCGCGATCATCGCGGAACGGGAATCTCGTGCAGAATGGCGTCCACCACTTCGGACGTGCGCACGCCTTCGATCTCCGCCTCCGGCCGCAGAATCAGACGGTGGTCGAGCACCGCCAGCGCCACCGCCCGCACGTCATCGGGGGTGACGAAGTCCCGGCCGTCCATGGCCGCCAGCGCCCGGGAGGAGAGCAGCAGCGCCTGCATGGCGCGCGGCCCCGCCCCCACCAGGATGTTCTCGTGCCCGCGCGTCCGCCTCACCACGTCCACCAGGTAGGCTACGATTTCTTCCCGCACCACCACCTCGTCGAGCGCCCGCCGCAGGGCCGGCAAGTCCGCCTCCCGGAGTACCGTCCCGACCTCGCCGCGTTCGAGAACGGTCTCCGGAGCGCCCCCCGCCAGCATTCTCTGCGCCAGGCCGATCTCGTCCCCCCGCTCCGGCCACGGCATGACGATCTTCATCATGAAGCGGTCCTTCTGCGCCTCCGGAAGCGGGTACGTGCCTTCCGATTCCACCGGATTCTGCGTCGCGAACACGGTGAAGTTCGGCGACAGCGTGTACGTCTCGCGGTCGATCGTCACCCGCCGCTCCTGCATCGATTGCAGCAGCGCCGATTGCGTCTTGGCCGGCGCCCGGTTGATCTCATCGGCCAGCAGAAACGTCGTGAACAGCGGGCCTTTGATCAGCGAGAACTCGTTGCGCTGCAGGTTGAACACGTTGGTCCCCGTGATATCGGCCGGCATCAGGTCGGGCGTGAACTGGATGCGCCCGAACTCGCAGTCCATCGCGCGCGCCAGCGTGCGTGCCAGCAGCGTCTTGGCGATGCCCGGGACGCCTTCGATCAGGGCGTGCTGGTTCGACAGAATGACGATCAGGCTCTGCCGTATGGCGTTGGCCTGGCCGATGATTACCTTCTCCACCTCGGCCGTGACGCTTCGTATCGTGGACTGAAACTGCTCCAGGGTCTCGTTCAAGTGCGCTTCCTTTCCGGCAGGCGGCTGCGTGATTTCGCATAGGCCCGCAGCGGGTCCTTTTCCGTGGCCAGAACCGTCTCCACGGCAGCGGCGTCTTCCGGTTTGAGACCGCGGCCGTGCGTCCGCTTCCATTCGCTCCAACCCAGCTCCATCAGCTTGCGCGGCGGGACGTTGCGCTTCAACAGGCTGGCGAAGCCGGAGAGCGAATCCCGCCCCGCCACTGGTCCGCTCGACGCCTCGACGCTTTCCCAAGCCGGCGGAAACCCCGCGCTTTGCTTCCAGATCGCCAGCCCGGCCAGCAGCAGAAGGCCGGCTGCCAGTCCGCTTAGCCGGTACTGGCGCGCCAGCGCGGCCAGGCTTCCCTGCTCCACCACCCCAAAATGCGCCTCATCGAAGACGATCCGCGCTCGAGACCCGATCAGGCCGGCCAGCAGCTCCGTCTGGCGGTTCTCGGCCAACGCCTCGTTCAGAAAAGGGTACGTGTTGGCCGCCAGCGCGATCGCACCGTTGCCGAAGGCCAGTTCCACCAACACCGGCTTGCCGTTCTCGCTGTGCAGCACGGTCCAGTTCTTGCCCTGCCCGAACCAGAGCGCACCGTCCCCGCCTTCGCTCGCGGCCCGCTCGACGGGCAGGTCCCAGCCCTTGATGGCCAGCGCCGACTTGTCGTCCGGATCGCGGCTGAATGGCGCCAGCGATACCACGACGTAGTTGCCCCGTTTGGCGGCCCGGTCGAGTTGGAAGCGCAGCTCGGACTTCGCCGCCGCCAGCTCCTCGAACCTCACGCCCAGGTAAAAGACCGTGGCAGGACCCCCGTGCAGCCGGTCCAGAGGCAGAAAACTGCGCTGGACCGAGAGCCCGGGCAGCCGCGCCAGGCTGTCGTACAGCGCCCGCACTCCCACCGGGTCGCTGCGCAGCGAGGAGTACCTCGGGTACACGTCGCCGGCCGTAAAGCGGGCCTCGAACAGGAGCGCGACGGCCGCCAGGCCGCCCGCCCCAATCAGCAGCGACGCCACCACTGCCACCACACCCGGCCGCTTCACTGCCCGCCTCCCCCCGCCGCCGGCAACCTCATCCGGTCCAGGTTCGCCCGGAACTGGCCCACGTCCTCGCTCGAAACCTCGTGCCTGCCGTACCAGCTTCTCTCGAAACTCCCCAGGTTCTCCCGGAACAGGGGCGGGATTTCCGGCGCCGCCCGGCTCTTGCGCCGCAGCTCGTTCTCGTATTCCCGATTCGACTTGCAGGCGTGAATCGCGACCAGGCCGGTGCGCCCCAGGTACGCCAGCGTGCCCAGATACAACGCCCGCAGCGCCATGCGCAGATCCTGCTTGCCGATCCAGTCCTCGGCCAGCGCCAGCCATGTCTCCTCGGGCAACTGGCTCGCCACCAGCGATTCGTCGTTCAAATCCACGGCCGCAATGCCCGGCGCCGCTATCGGTTGGCGGGCCCGCCTCCGCCGCGACCGCAAGAACAGGGCGACCGCAGCGCCGGCCGCCAGCACCGCCAGCAGCAGCAGCGACACCCGCAACAACCCCGAAGGCGCCGGCCCGGACCGCTGGTCGGCCGGTTGCGGCGATCCGAGCAACGCGCGTAGCCAGCGCAGTACCCGGTCTGCCCACTTGCCCACGAAACGCAGCCCGCGCCGCATGTACTCCACCACCTGCTCTGTGAACTTAACGATGGAGGCTCCGAACGGGCGCCCCGCCTGAGCCGCCCGCGGCAACCGCCACCGGTACTGCGGCTGCGCCAGCACCTCGTCGATGGACCGGTCCAGGGCGGTTACCGTCGGCTGTCCCGCAGGCTTCAGCGTGCCGGCGTTGAGGCCTCCGCCACACAACGCCACCAGCAGCACCACCCCCGCCGCCCGGCCCAATCCCCGCAACTCCGCCTTCAGATCCGCACCCGTTCCGATGGCCTGCCCCAGAAAGCAACGCAGCACATAGAACGCCTGCACGAAGGGATCGACACACAGCCACGTGATGCCGCCCGCCACGGCGAAAAACGTCCCGTTCAGCGCGAAATTCAGCCCGCTGCGGGCCAACTCGCTTTCATAGCCGGTCAGGATGCGCAGCAACTGCGGCACCAACGCCAGCGTGAGCGCCACGTTCACAAACACGACCAGGGAAAACGCGCAGAGAATCGCCAGCGCCAGCCAGTTGTCCCGCTGCCACAGCGATGCCTGGCGGCGCGCCTGCCTCAACACCTCACCGGGCCGCTGCCATTCGCCGTCCGCCAGCGCCGTCACGTTGCGGAAAAAGGCGCACGCCGTTGCGGCCGGGAGAACGGCCACCGCCGCCATCGGCATCGCCACCAGCTTCAGCGTCTGCACGCTCGATTGCACGACGAAAATGCGCCAGCCGCGCCGCCACGTCCAGGCCGGTTCCGCCGCCCCTTCCAGTTGCCGCCGCAACCGGCCCGCGAACACGGCTTTCCAGCAAGCCATCCAGAGAAACAGCACCGCCATGCCCAGCGCCTCGAGAAAGGAATCCGCCTCCGCGTTCCGGCTGCGGCTCATCTCCGTCCAGAAGAACAGTAGCCCAACCAGGAACGGTACGCTCCCCGCCAGGTAAGCGGCGATGGCCCCCGCCGGCGCGTTGCGGAGCAGGTGAACGCTCTCCTCGAGCATTTCCACCGGTCCGCCCGTCCTTATCGGCGTTGCCATGCGCTCCCCTCGTCTTGTGCGGCCGGGATCTGCACCAGGATCTGGCCCATCCCATAGAAGAACAGCCAAGCCAGCAGCAGTCCCATCGCGCCCGCCAGCGCCCCCTTGAGCCAGGCCAGCCGCCCGCCCTTCCGGACCCGCTTCTTCGCCAGCCGCTTCAGGCAGTCGGCGCACAGCAGCCGCTCGTCGTGCTCCGTAGCGCACTCGCGGCAGAAGAACCGCCCGCACCCCGGACAGCGCACCGCCGCTTCCCGGCCTTCGTGGTTCCAACAGCGCTCGTGTCGAAGCAGAGCGATGGCTGGGCTACTCCTTGCGCCTGAGCAGGGCCGAAAGCGCGCCCGCGGCGGCCAGCGTAATGCAGCCGCCCGCATAGATCCCGTTCAGGACCGGGGTTCTCCCCATCTCTTCCGAGTTGACCGTGAACACCGGCGTACGTGGATGGGCCTGGACCTGACGCAACGCGGAGAGGATATTGTCGGAGTACGCCACCCCACCCGCCAGGACCATCATCAGGATCGCCAGGACGCTCACCGATCGCGGGCCTCCGTACAAGTGCCGCCCGACAAGCACCCCCGCCCCGAGCACAATCTGTCCCGCCAAAACCGGCCAGAAAGCGCCCGTCGGCCCGTACAGCAACAGGACGCCGCTCAACGCCAGGCAGGCGTACAACGCCAGCTCCAGTACCCGCATTCTACGCCGCGGCCCCGCCGCCTTCTCCTCCAACCGGCCCGCCGAAGGCGTTGGGTCGGGCGCCGCCGCCGGCGACGGCGTCGAGTACTCCGGAACGGAAGCCGTCCAACCCTCTACCAGCATCCCCTGCGCCTCCCCGATCCTGCGCTCGATGAGGGCCAGGGCCTTGCGCGTGGACCACATGCGGTACAGCGACGGCAGTTCCTCGCGGCTGACCGCCGTCTGGATGCGGCACCGGCAACTTTGCGCCACGCTCACGATCGCCAGGTAAAGAAACAGCACCGCCAGCAGTTCCGCACACCCGTCCGCCAGCCAGCCGGCGGAGCTGGCCTTGGCGATGAAATAGGTCGCGCCCGCCGCCACCACCGCCAGCACCCAGGGCAGCGGCGCCACGAACCGCCGCTCGCGCGTGACGACGAGCGCCTGGATGTCGCGATAGTAGTAGCGCTTGTAGTCCTCCGTGAAGCGCCAGCCGCTCACGGCCAGCAGGTGATCGTCCCCCAGCCACAGGCTGGCGCCATGGAAGATGCCTCGCATCCTGCCCGGCAGCCGCTTGTACTTGATCGTCTCGCCGGCCATCGGTTATCTCCTCAGCCCGGCCCGCGCCACCAGGTACACGATCAACCAGGCCCAGGCCGTTAGTTGGGCCAGGGCCAGCAGAATCGCCGCGATGAAGCGCATCTTCGTGCGCCGCACGATACTCAACGGCGCCTTCCAATACCGCACCGCCACGTACAACGCTGCGGGTGCGGTCAGGATCGTGAACGGCCAGAAGAACGGAAACGGAAGGATGGTCATCCCCAGCGCGATGGAATCGTAGAGCGTGCGGTGGTTCTCCAGCGTGGCGATCTTCTTCTTCTGGATGCCGGACGACAGGCACTCCGGGCACCAGTCCTCTCCCCGGAACTCCACCCGGCACAACTGGCACACCAAGCGGCCGCAGCGGCTGCACGACACCGCCGCCGTCTTGCCCGGGTGGAAGAAACAGGTCGCTTCTCCCTCCCCCGCCTGGATGGCGGCCGGCGAAACGACCTCGGGCTTGGTCAGAATCGCCGGAAAAGCCCGCACCATCACCTCCGAGTTGCAGGCCGGGCAGATCGCCCCGTCACGCGCTTCGATCGCCTCTCTCGGCAGTTCGGCGTCGCAGCGGCAGCAGTGGATGGGTGTCGAAACGTCCCAGGCCCGCATGCGCCTATCCAACGGTGCGGATCACGCGGGTGTTGCAGATATAGTCGTGCAGGGCCCGCTTTTCCTGATCGAACGCCGCGATGATGTAACCGATCAACAGCGTCAGCGAGCTGAGCAGTTTGGCGAAATACCTTCCGAAGGCCCTCGGCATCGAGACCCGCGATCCGTCGGCCATCACAACTTTGAGCCGCATCGTCATCTTACCCGGCGTGGCGCCGAACTGCCCCACAAAGACGCCTTCGTACGTGGCGCCGATCGCCATCTGAATCAGGACCCCGAGCCCCGCGAACGCCATCGCCGAGCCGATGTCGCCCGGAGTGAGACCTACGGCCAGAAGCCTGTTCACGACCAGCGAAACCACAAACAGGATGATCCCATCGAGCAGGACCGCCACAAACCGGATCCAGAAGCCCCCGTACTCCATCGTTCCCCGCGGCGCGACTCCTTCGCGGAGCTTCTGTGCGAAGAGCTCCTTGCAATTCCCGCACACCCACCGCTCGCCGAACCGCACCAGGTCGTTGGGGGAGAACGGCCGCCCGCATTCCGAGCAGAACGTCGTGCCGCCCACCGCCAGCGGACCGGCTGCTGCCGCCGCCTCCGGAGCGGGCGCCGGGGCCGCCAACTGGATGTAGGGAACCCAGCCTGCCAGGCCCGCATGCCAGACCAGCGTCTCGGCCCTCACCACGCCCGTCCGCACCAGATCCGCCAGGGCCGCGTCCGAAACCGGCCCGGCCTGCGTCCCGCCCGCCGCATAATACCAGTCCATACTGGCCCTCCCCGACCGCGAGTTTACGGTGAAGACTAGTGTAACCGGATTGTGCCGGCCGTGGCGCGCGCCGATCTGAGAGAATCTTCTCCAGAGGCGCATGGAACCCATCTTCGTTCGCGAGGCACGCAGGCGCGTCGACTATAGCCGCGAGCTCGCCGAAAAGGGCTGGTACCACAGCTTCGAGCTGCCCGGCGGCGCCCTCATCGATGGCGTTCTCAGCCTCGAGGCGCAAAAAGACCGCTACGCCCGCTTCCCCATCCCCGGTGACCTCACCGGCCGGCGCGTCCTCGACATCGGCGCTTGGGACGGCTGGTTCGCCTTCGAGGCCGAAAAGCGCGGGGCCTCCGTGACGGCGGTCGATTGCGTGGAAGTCCCCCACTTCCGCTGGGTGCACCAGCAGATCGGTTCCCAGGTGGATTACCGCGTCGTGGACCTCTACGACCTGCCCGAAGCGGGTCTCGGCGCCTTCGACGTCGTTTTCTTCCTCGGCGTCCTGTACCACGTGCGCCATCCCCTGCTCGCCCTGGAAATCGTCTGCCGCCTGACCACCGGCCTGGCCCTGGTCGACTCCTTTGTCACCGACGCCGGCGCCTGGCAGAGCCACCCCGACCAGCTCCCCTCTCTCGAGTTCTACGAGACCACCGAGCTGGGCGGCCTGCTCGACAACTGGTTCGGCCCCACCGTCTCCTGTCTCCTCGCTCTTTGCCGCGCCGCCGGCTTTGCGCGGGTCGAGCTGCTTCACATCGTCGGCAGTCACGCCCTCGTGGCCTGCCACCGCCATTGGGAACCGCCTCCCGCGGACGCGAAGCCCGCCCCCGAGCTGCTCGCTGTCTGCAAGAATCGCACCTTCGGAATCAACCTCGATGGAAAGCGCGACGAGCAGCTCGTCTGCTGGTTCAACTCCGATACCCCGGCGATTCGCCGCGAAGACCTGCGGCTCGAGGTGGGAGGGTTCGGCAGCCCCGCGCTCTTCGTCCGGCGCGAGCAAGGCCCACGCTGGCAGGCCAACTTCCTGGCGCCGCCCGGCCTGACAGCCGGCTGGCACACGGCGCGCCTGAGGCTCGCGGACACCGGCTTCGGCAAAACACTGAGGCTCGCCGTCGCCATGCCTCTCCGCGTAAGCGAGCTGCGGATCGAGCGCGTGTGCGACGGCATCACCTGGGAGTTCGACCGGCTCGCGATGGCCAATGGGGGATTCGTCAGCGCTTGGGTGACCGGCCTTCCGGAGAACTGCGACCGCGCCAGCACCCGCGTCTTCCTGGCCGAAACGCCGCTCGCCGTCGATTGGGTCGGCCCGCCGGACGCCCGGGCCCACGTTCAAGTCAACGCCATCGTCCCGCGCGATTTCCCGCGGGGCCGGCATCCGTTTCGTGTCGAGTGCGCCGGCGTCAGTTCGGCGCCCGTTCCGCTCAGGATCGAGGGGTGATCTGTGCCATTCACGCTGCAAGGAAAGTGCGCCTTAGTCACGGGCGCGGCGCGCGGCATCGGGCGCGCCATTGCCACCCGGCTCGCCGCCGCCGGCGCTTCCGTCCTCATCAATGACCTGGATGAAGCAGCCGCGCGGGAAGCCGCAGCCGCCCTGCCGCGCGCGCAATCGCTCGCCGGAGACGTCACCAGGCCCGGGTTCCCCGAGCGCCTCGTCGCCGCCATGCTCGACCGTTTCGGGGCCGTCGACATCATCGTGAACAACGCCGGCTACACCTGGGACAGCGTCATTCAGAAGACCACCGACGAGCAGTTTCAGGCCATGCTGGACATCCACGTAGTGGCGCCGTTCCGCATTCTGCGCGCGGCCTCGGGCTGGATCCGCGAGACCGCCAAACGCGAGACCGCCGAAGGCCGCCGCGTGATGCGCAAGGTGGTGAACATCACCTCCATCTCGGGAACCGATGGGAACGCGGGCCAGAGCGGCTATGCATCGGGCAAATCGGCTGTGGTCGGATTGACCAAAACCCTGGCCAAAGAGTGGGGCCGCTACAACGTCAACGTGAACGCGGTCGGCTTCGGCCTGATCGAGACCCGGCTGGTCCAGCCGCTGGCGGCCCCCGTCGAGATCCTCGGCCGCCAGATCGTCCTCGGGGTCCGGCCCCAGGCCCTCGAAGCCGCCCGCCAGGCCACGCCCCTGGGCCGCCTCGGCACCCCCGAAGAAGCCGCCGGCGCCGTGCTCTTCTTCTGCTCCCCGCTCTCCGACTACGTCACCGGCGAAGTCCTCATCTGCGGCGGCGGGTTCCACTTCTGAAATGTCGCCTTCACGGAAACCCACGCTCGCGCTGAACGCTGATCGAAGCCTTCTCGAATGCCGCCGTGCCGGGAACAAGTCGCTGTGGACGTGCCCCGTGGCTGATATCGTCCTCCTGGCCGAATACACGACCAACGAAGGGCCATACGGGGACGACTACTTCCTGGTTTTTGTAACAATCGAAGATGGGCAAGTCCTCTTTGCTGCCGCAAGTTTCTATTCCGACGGGCGTGACGAGGTCATCAAGCAATTGGCCGGACAATGGCACGTGAACATCGACTTGGGGCTTGCCAACTCAACCGAATGGAAATCGCGCATCATGGGGCCTCCGGAACTCGCCGGGCGCGAGTACTTCGAGTTCAGGGAAGTCGCGCCAAAGGGCTTTCGCGAGAGACTGAGCAAGCGCGTGTTCGGTCCGACGTACCGGTACTTTCTCTCCAAAGCGGCGCGGGACTTCATCGGCCGGAAGCGATCGCGCACTTGAATCACCGCTGCTGGTGTGGTGCGGCGGAAGTTCCGTCGGCTATCGGAACCCGCCGCAAACCGGGGACTGGACCGAGTTCCGCCGCCTTTGCGAAATTCGTGCCTGTCCCAAGGTTGGCCCTCTGGGCAATCATACGGCGCACGAGTTGCGCCGCACTACACCAGCCACCGGTGTGCGGGTGCGGCGGTCGGCGCGGGCGCGGCGGGGTTAAAATAGAAGGATGCGGAACGAGTTTACGGCAGTCGTCGAACAAGACGGCCCGTGGTACGTTGCATACTGCGCCGAAGTCCCGGGCGCAAACGGCCAGGGCAGATCGCGCGAAGAATGCCTGGCGAACCTTCGGGAAGCGATTGTGCTCATTCTCGACCAGAGGCGGGAAGATACCCTCCGCGCGCTGCCTCCGGAAGCCGAGCAGCAACTCGTAGTAGTTGGATGAGGCGCTCCGGACTCCTCCGTCACCTCCGGCGGCACGGCTGCGTGTTACGTAGGGAGGGCAAGGAGCATTCACTCTGGGAAAACCCCCAAACCGGCCACGCCGAGGCTATCCCTCGTCACTCGGAAATTGCCAGCCTCCTGGCCAGGAGAATCTGCCGCAAGCTCTCCATCCCGGAGCCTCCAGCATGAAGAATGAATGCTGGAACGGCTCGGCCCGCCACTGCTACACCGCCACTTCCAACCAGGAAGGTAGGAGCCCTCTCCGGACTGGTTCACCCGAACAACTCGGCGTGGCTCCCGGTTCGCACGAGGATCAGCTCGGTCTGCGTCACTCTGTAGAGCGACAACCAGTCGGGCTCGACATGGCAGTCCCAATGCCCCAGCCAGTTACCGCGTAAGGCGTGGGGGCGGCAGCGCGTAGGCAAGGTGTTCTGCGCTTGAAGGAGGTCCGCTATCGCCTCCGGCTTGTTCAGGTCTTTGCCTCTCTTCTCAACTCGCCGCACATCCCTTTCGAAAGCGGACGTGGCGAGAAGGGCGAGGGCCATCAGAGCTTCTCGCGCAACTCGCGCAATGAGCGATAGCGCTTCAACGCTGCCGGATTGTTGGCCTCCGTCATCGCGGCGAGCGTTTCTGCATTGGGAATCGCGATGGGAAACGGAAGCCCCTGGTGCAACGCGACCTGCTTCAGAAATAGCCGTATCGCCTCCGTAGTCGTGATCCCGATTTTGGAGAAGACGCGCTCGCTGCGCCTCTTCAACTCAGGGTCGATCCGAGCGTGAATCATCCGGGTCTTTGCAGTTTGCCGTCGCATGGAATGCTCCCCGTCCAGTGTATCTCAATTGAGATCCCGATGGGCTGCCCGTTTGCCTCCGTCACCTCCGGCGGCTGGGTAATCGCCAGCCTTCTGGCCAGGAGAATCTGCCGCAAGCTCTCTATGCCGCACTTCGACGGTCACCCTGGTTCGTTTCAGCATTCCTTCTTCATGCCGCCGGTTCGGATCTGCGGCGGCAACTTCCACTTCTGGCGGGGGCGGCTACGGCCCGCTCAGACCAGGTTGAGGCCGGACGGCGCGCTCGACCGGCTGCCTGTCCCCGCGGGACACAACGTTCCGATCTTCGACTTCAAGCGCTGTTCGGCAACCGTCGCAAGCTCCGTGCCGGACGGCGATTGCGCTGAACGGTGCCGGCAGGCATTTGAACCGGCTTCAAGTGGTCCCCATTACCGGGAATGTGGCGCGTCTTCTGGATCGCCCCGCCAAGCGACGGATCTAAGTCGACCCGCCGGACTTCAGCGCGAAGCATCTGGCTCGTTTCCAGGGACGCCGCCGGTCAGGCCCTCGGACCACGCCAGGGCCTCGTCGGAAGCCCTGTCGCGGTAGGCAGCCTCAATGTCCTGCGACAACACGTGCGCCCGGGCCAGTCGCTCCAGGAACTGGCTGATGCGGCGCCGCCCGACGGTCCGGTGCAAGCCCTCGTAGACCGCTTCACTGACGGTTGCCAGGTTTTGCCCGTGCCCGGACCTGCGAGCAGGAGGATTGGCCCGGGATACTCCCCATATGACAGAGAAGGGTCCGCGATTTCTACCATGATCGTCCTCGTGCCCCGTCAGTTCGTGGGGCGGCTTCGTTCACCGCGCGGTTGCATCGTCCGGCGGTAGGCGGGTTCGTCTTCGCCCGCGACTCCGCCGCCCGGCCGATGCGGCCTTTTTCAGTCACGTCCCCGCCACAAGTTCTTTCCGCCCATTCTCATGCACTTGCAGCACCCCTCCCCCTCTTTCCCCTCCCCATCCGCGCTATGCTCCCCATCGGAGGGCAAGCCTACGCGCAACCCGCAGTCCAACCACTTCGAGAAACGGAAACCTCACCACGCTCGTTCATCGAATTTCATCATATTCAACACCGTTTTTCCCTGCCCCGCGCACCGCCTCCGCGCAAAAAAAGGGGGGCGCGCAGTGCAACATGAACCTAGTCCCATTTTCGGACACTTCCCGTGAGCCCCTCCGAACGGCGCCCGCCCCTGCGCCCCTCCCATCCCGCCCCCCTCTCCGCTATCATCAATCCACAGCGCCCATGAGAATCCAAAAAGCAGTCATCACCGCCGCTGGCCGGAACCAGCGCACCCTCCCGCTCCAGACCCTGATCGACCGCGATGGCGTCGAAAAGCCCGTCCTGCGCATCATCGTCGATGAGGTCCTGGCCGCCGGCATCGAGGAGATCTGCGTCGTCGTCTGCCCCGGCGACGAGCCCGCTTATGCCAAGGCCGCCGGCGACCAGGCCGGCCGCATCCGCTTCCTGCCCCAAACCGAGCCGCTCGGCTACGCTCACGCCGTCTACTCCACCCGGGATTTCACCCGCCAAGGCCCCTTCCTCCACCTGGTCGGAGACCACGTCCACACCGGCGGCGCGGGCGCCAAACACCTGGTCGAGGTGGCCCAGGCCGAATCCTGCTCGGTCTCCGCCGTGCAGCCCACGCGCGAGAGCCTGCTGCCCCATTACGGCACGGTCGGCGGCCAGCGCGTTTCGGGCCGCCCCGACCTCTACCGCATCGAACGCGTCCTCGAAAAGCCCACGCCGACCGAGGCCGAACAGCAGGTCATGGTCCCCGGCCTGCGCACGGGACACTACCTCTGCTTCTTCGGCATGCACGTGCTCACGCCGTCCATCATGGACATCCTCGAAAGGCGGCTCGCCGAATCGCGGCCCGGCGTGACGCTCTCGACCGCCCTGGCCGAGCTGGCGGCGCGCGAGCAGTACCTGGCGCTGGAGGTCGAAGGGCGGCGTTACGACCTGGGCGTGAAGTACGGCCTGCTGGCGGCCCAGGTGGCCCTGGCCCTGGCCGGACGCGACCGCACCGAGGTGCTCGCGCAACTGGTCGAATTGCTGGCGTTGCGCACGGTGGAAGCGGCATGAGCGAACTGGTAAGCATCATCGCCTCCCGCGACCCCGAAGTCCGCAACCGGCCGCTCGAGTCCTTCTGCCGCCACGCGGACACCGCCGGCCTGCTGGCCGAATGCGAAGCGCTCGAGCGCTTCCGCCGCACCAGCGACAACCTCTACGAGCGCGTGCGGGCGCAGTTCTTTCTCTATGCCATCCACCGCTTTCACCTCCCGGCCAAGCCCGGAGTGCGGCCCGCGGGCCTGATCCCGTTCGCCGCGTACCAGACCCTCATGAAGCGCCGCTTCGAGGAGACGGTCGACATCCTGCTCAACGCGCAGGCGGCGGACGGCCCCAGCGCGGCCATCTCCAGCGGCCTCGCCTCCGCCTATCGCGGTCTGGGCTTTCAGACCCTCGCGAACCAGGTGCGCCGCAGTGTCCGCTCCGTGCGCGGCAACCAGTGGCTGGCGCGCATCGGCCACCCGGCCGATTATCCGCTGTCCGTCAGGCCCGAGCTGCTGGCCCCGGACGCTGCGCTCTATCCCATCCTGCGCGAGGCCACGCCCGTCCGCATGGACCTCAGCCACAGCGGCTGGAGCGATATCTTCTTTTTGGGGATGGATTTCCCCGAAGGCGCTCGGGTGCTCAACGTTTCCATCGACCTCGCCGTCCGCGGCGCCGGCGGTGGAAGCCCCCGGCCGCCCGTCGAAGCCTACTTCCGTGTGATCGATGAGCCGGTCTTGCGCCTGACCAGCGTGGACCTCGGCGCGACCGCCGATGTCAAAAGCTTCGCCGAGGTCTTCGACTTTGCACGCGACTACCTGGGCCTGCTCAAAGCCGCGGCCATCGCCTCCGGCCTGGTGCCGCAGGCCATGGAGGGCGCGCACCAGCCTCTGGCCGACCTCCTGGCCCGCCTTACCGGACGCCTGGGACTCGGCATCGAGCTGGTCAGCCGCGTCAACGACATTCCCAAAGGCTCGCGCCTCGCCGTCTCAACCAGCCTGCTGGCGTGCCTCATCGCGGCCTGTATGCGCGCCACCGGCCAGATTCACAGCCTCACTGGCTCGCTCACCGAGGACGACCGCCGGACCGTGGCCGCCCGCGCCATCCTCGGCGAATGGCTGGCCGGCTCCGGCGGCGGCTGGCAGGATTCCGGCGGCCTGTGGCCGGGCATGAAACTGATTCAGGGCGTCGAGGCCGCCGCGGGCGATCCCGAGTTCGGAATCAGCCGCGGCTGCCTGCTGCCGCGCCATCATGTCCTCACCCGCGACGAGGTTTCGCCCGCCACCCGCCAGCGCCTCGAGGACAGCCTGGTGCTGGTCCACGGCGGTATGGCGCAGGACGTTGGCCCCATCCTCGAAATGGTCACCGAAAAGTACCTGCTGCGCTCGGAGGTCGAGTGGAAAGCGCGCCTTCAGGCCATGGGGATCTTCGACGAGATCGTCGCGCTCCTCAAGGCGGGTCACGTCGAGCGCATCGGTGGCGCTACCGAGCGCAACTTCCTCGGCCCCATCCAGACCATCATCCCCGGCGCCACCAACTTCTACACCGAGGCCCTCATCGACGGCGCGCGCGCGGAGTTTGGCGCGGCCTTCCAGGGCTTCTGGATGCTCGGCGGCGCCGCCGGCGGCGGCATGGGCTTCATCTTCGATCCTCAAGCCAAGCCGCGCGCCCAGGACCGCCTCCAGGAAATCATGAGCGCCACCAAGCGGCGTCTGGAGACCGCTGCGCCGTTCGCTATGGAGCCGGTGGTCTACGACTTCGCCATCAACGAGCGCGGAACGCACGCGTCCTTGCTGCGAGCCGGCGAGGGCCTGATGCCAGCGGGCTACTACACGCTGATGGTCCCCGCGCTGCTGCGCATCGAGCCCCGTCTGCTGCCGCGATCACGGCGCGCCGAGCTCGATCGCTTCGGCCAGGCCTGCCGCGATCTCCCCGAGCTGGCCGGCAGCGTTCAGAAGCTCTTCGACCACCTGATTCCCCATTCCGCCGCGGCCGGCGCAAGCCAGGCCGGAAACCTGCAGGAGTTGCTCGATCGGCACGGGTTCGACCGCGCGCAGCACGAGCAGATCCAGGCCGACCTGCGCTCGGGACGCATCGGCCTTTCGCAGAACCGCCTTCCGCCCAGCAGCCTGATCGAGGACGCCGCGCCCGGCGATGTGTGCGATGCCGTCGCCGGCCTCCCGGATCGCTATCTCGCGCTCGGCATGGAGGCGCTCGCCGCTGGCCAGGTCGCCGTGGTTTCTCTGGCCGGCGGCGCGGGCAGCCGCTGGACGCGCGGCGCCGGATGCGTCAAAGCGCTGAACCCGTTCACCAAGCTCGGCGGGCGGCACCGCAGCTTCATCGAGGTTCACCTCGCCAAGAGCCGCCGCACCGGCCGGCTGGCGGGCCTTCCCCTGCCCCACGTGCTCACCACCAGCTACCTGACCCACGGGCCCATCGAGGACTGGCTCCGCGCCGAGAGCAACTACGGCTACCCCGGCCCGCTGCTGCTCTCGCCCGGCCGCGCCATCGGCCTGCGCATGGTCCCCACCGTGCGCGACCTGCGCTTCGCCTGGGAGGAGATGCCGCAGCAGTTGCTCGATGAACAGGCGCAGAAGATGCGCCACAGCCTCCACGCCGCCCTCATCCATTGGGCCGAGCAGGCGGGCGAGGCCGGCGACTACACGGACAACGTTCCTCCGCAGTGCCTGCACCCCGTGGGCCACTGGTACGAAGTACCGAACATGCTCCGCAACGGCGTGCTGGCGCGCCTGCTCGCGCAGCGGCCGTCGCTGCGCACCCTGATGGTGCACAACATCGACACGCTCGGCGCGGACCTCGATCCCGCCATTCTGGGCCATCACATCGAGTCCGGCGCCGCGCTCACCACCGAGGTGGTGCCGCGCCACATCGACGACCGCGGCGGCGGCCTGGCGCGCGTCGATGGCCGCCTGCGCCTGGTCGAAGGGCTGGCGCTGCCCAGCGAGGAGATCGAGTCGCGTCTCTCTTACTACAACTCCCTGACCATGTGGATCGACATCGATGCGCTGCTGGCCGCGTTCTCCCTGACGCGCGGCGAGTCTGGGCAACGACGCGAAGGTCTCGCAGGCCGTGCGCGCGCTCGCCGCCCGCATGCCCACCTACATCACGCTGAAGGACGTGCGGAAACGCTGGGGCAAGGGACAGGAAGACATCTTCCCCGTGGCCCAGTTCGAGAAGCTCTGGGGCGACATGACCGCGCTCCCCGACCTCGACTGCCGCTTCGTCGTCGTGCCGCGCGCGCGCGGCCAGCAGCTCAAGGAGCCCGCCCAACTCGACGGCTGGCTCCGCGACGGCTCTGCCGCCTGCACCGAATCGCTGTGCGATTGGGAGTGAGGCCGCCGCCTGCCCCTACAGGCTCTTGGCCGCGAAACGCGCCATGGCGATGCCGTCGATGTACTTGAAAGGCGTCTGGCCGGTCGTGTAGTGGCCGCAGGGCAATGCCAGAATCTTGTGGCGGACGCCGCGGCTGCGGAAGGCATCCAGTACCTGCTGCGAGAATCTCGGGAGGAAGGTCGTGTCGTAGCGCGCCCAAATCAGCAGTGTGCGCAAGTCCCGGCCGCGGATCCGGTCGAAGTAGCTCGCCGGGCTGATCGGCGCCCAGCACGCGCGCAGCTCGTCTTGCGTGATGGCGTCGCCGAACCCCTCCCGGACATGGCGCGTCGAGATCCCCGTCCACACCACATCGCCGAACCAGGTGGAGACGTGGTTGTAGATCGCCACCCGCAGCCTCGCATCGTGCATCGCCGCGATGAAGGCGATGCACGATCCCAGGCTCGTCCCCAGAATCCCCAGGCGCTGGTAGCCCTGAGACTCCAGCCAATCCAGGCACGCGCGGGCGTCGATGACCGACTGCTGCCCGGCGTGGATGGTCCGCCCCACGTTGCTCGAGACGTGATAGTCGGCGCGCTGGATCTCGGCGGGCCGCCGCCGGTCGTGATAAGCCAGGCTCATCCGCAGCGCCGCGACGCCGAATCCGTTCAGCAACTGGCAAAGGCCCAGGTGCCCCTTCTCGTCCGCGTTCCACTGGGGCAAAACCACCAGCGCCCTGCCGCCCGCCCGCCGGCAGGGGAAGAACTCGCCGTGCACCGTGTTGTTCTCGGGGTGGGGGCTCTCCAGAGGGCTCGTGAAGGTCAGATGACCTCCCTCAAGCCGGAAATCGGAGGGCGAGCGGTACGAAAAGAAGGCGTCGGAGTCCTTAACCGACCGTGCCGCGTACTCGCAGATCGCCCCAGCGGGGTCGCCGCTGGGGGGGATCCCCAGCCAGTCCAAACCCCAGTCGAACGGTCGCACAATCCGGTTCGAATCCCGATTGGCGAGACGGTTCTCCCAGTGATCGATCCAACGCGCGTATATTCTTGGCATCAAAGGAGAACATTGTAACACTGGAAGCGCGGGGAGGTCATTTGCGGGCGCACAAGAAAAGACCCCGCGAAACCGCGGGGTGGGGAGAGAGTACTACCGGCAGAAGGCAGCCCCCCCAAAGCGATTAGAAACCTCTGTTAACCCCACATTCGAGACTGCAATCCGCCCGCCAAAGTGAAGCCACTGAGAACGTGGGGGCTTAGACGGACTCCGCTCCGCTTTTCCATAGCCGCCGCCGCGGGCACATACGGGTTTTGGAAAAGGTGGTACAAGGGTAGATACACAAAATGGCGAGCGCGTCCTCTTCCTCCTCCCTGCTGCAAACCGGCACAGCGCGCAAGGGCCTCGCCGGCTTCTTCCTATCCGGCCTCCTGTTCTCGTTCCTGGGAGTCATCCTGCCGGCTTGGCAGCACCACATCAGCGGCGATTTTGTTACCGTCGGCTACTACTTCCTGGCCTTGAACCTGGGGATACTGACCGCCCCACTGATCTCCAGGTCTTTGCGGCGTAAGACCTTATCCACGCCGCTGGCGCTGGCCTGCGGTCTTGCGTGCCTGGCTCTGCTGTATCTGGCCCTGTTGCCTCCCGGAACGAATCCCTGGTGGAGAACGGCCGGCATCTTCCTGCTGGGCTGCGGCGCCGGGCTGCTGAACCTGGGCATTTTCCGCGCCATCACCCCGCTCTATCGGCGCGATGCGGCCGCGACGGTTAACCTGGCGGGCGCGATGTTCGGCGCCGGCTGCGTCGTCATGACCATTCTTGTCGCCGGGACGTTCTATGTCTACTCGGTAATGACCATCCTGATCATCCTCGCCGTCCTGCCGGGCCTCTTCCTGATCATGTATGCGACCACGCGCTTTCCTGCCGAGTCGCCGGTTCAGGAGCCCACCATACGGCAGGCATTCGCGGATTTCCGCAGCCTGGTCGCGGTCCTGTTCGCCCTGCTGTTGTTCTTCCAGTTCGGCAACGAGTGGGCGATCGCGGGCTGGCTGCCGTTGTTCCTGATTCAGCGGCTCGGGAAGAGCCCGGAATCCGCGCTGCTCCTGCTGGCAGCCTATTGGCTCTCTTTGCTGGTCGGGCGGGTGGCGGCGATTGCGGTGCTCCCCTCCATCAGCCGGGGAAAGCTGCTCATGGGCAGCATCCTGGCGGCCCTGTTCGGTTGCTTCATCCTGCTGAAAACCGACAACGTTTTCGGCGCCGCCACGGGCGTGTTGCTGGTCGGCGGAGGCTTTGCGTCGGTCTACCCGCTGGTCGTAGGCAAGATCGGCAGCCGGTTCCCCTACTACCACCCCGGTTTTTTCAACGGGATCTTCTCGTTCGCCTTGACCGGAGGGCTGCTGGCTCCCTGGTCCCTCGGCTACTTCACCGATTGGTGGGGCATTTGGGTAGCCATGCTACTGCCGCTGCTCGGGACGTTAATGGTCTTCGTGCTGCTGGTGCTGATCTGGGCCGAGGCCAAGTTCCGGGAGGCGTAACGCTCAAAACAGCCGGATCGGGGTCTGCTCCTCGCCGTGCTGCCAGACCAGTTCGAGCCTCTTGATCGACTTCGCCTTCCCGTCGTATCGGAAGTACGCATAGCCGCTCGCGGGGCGCCGGCACTCGCCGTCCGGGAAGGCCCCGGCGACGGCTGCCTCCGGGGCGGTCTGGGGCGGTTGCCGGCCTGCGTTTGCCGGCGGGTCCACCGGCGCGGTGGGCGGCCTGGGACCCTGGCCGATGCCCGGCCGGTTGTCCCCCGGGAAGCGCTCGGCGGGTTGCGTTCGGCCCAGAATCACCGGCCCGAGTCCCACTTGCGGCTCGATCCCCCTGCCGCCCTCCCAGTGGGGGTACTTCAGCGACATCGCCACCATTTCCGGCGTCTCCGGAAGCAGTTCCTTTTTCCCGTTCACCCGCAGCCGGAACTGGCCGGTAGCGACCGTCACCGCCCGCCCCTTCGGGGGGTAGACGGCGATTTCCACCACCAGGTGCTCGGCGGCGAGGAAGTTGGTGCCCTCGCCGGGGAGTGTGTGCACCAGGTACTCGGCGGCGATCTCGATGTCTCCCACGCGCGCGTGAGCCGGGTAGTCGCCGGGATTCGCCCTGGGCTCGATGCCGGCCCACGCGCAAGACGCCAACGCGACGACGCAAATCCCGGAGGCTCGCGGCATGCATGAAGTATAATGCGGCTTCCGATGAAATGGTTCCCGATATTGTTCGCCGGGGCTGCCGCCCTCGCCGCAGGTCCCAAACCCTCCAGCCTGGAGCGGCGGATCGAGAGCATGATCCGCGCCTCTGCTTTGGCCGAGCGCTCGTTCTGGGGAGTCGAAGCGGTGCAAACAACCACGGGCAGGCGTCTGGTCGAGTTGAACCAGCGCCGCCTGTTCACACCGGCCTCGAACACCAAGCTCTTCACCACCGCCCTGGCGCTGGTGGAACTGGGGCCGGATTACCGCTTCGAGACCACGATCCGGTGCGAGCGCGCGCCGGACCCCTCGGGCAAAGTGGTGGGCGACCTGCGCCTGGTGGGTGGCGGCGACCCGTTGCTCTCAGCCCGCGCCGCATCTTACCAGAAGGGTCCGGCGAACGGCGACCCCCTGCAACCTATCGAGGCCCTGGCCGATCAGGTGGTGGCGCGCGGCGTGCGGCGCATCGATGGCGACATCGTCGGCGACGACACGGCGTATGTCTGGGAGCCGTACCCGGAGGGCTGGGACCAGGACGATACGATCTGGGACTACGGCGCCCCGGTGAGCGCCTTGGCGGTGAACGACAACCTCGTCACGTTGCGCGTGCGCGCCGCCGGCGGCCGCGCGGCGGTCACATTCTCCCCACCGCTCGACTATTACGCCGTGGACAACCGGGTTCAGGCCGGTCCGAACCAGGAGAACAAAGTCCGCTTCGAGCGGCTTCTGGGATCGCGGCAGTTGCGCCTGTGGGGCACGCTGGGTTCGAATCCCCCCGGTGAGACCCAGTTCCCGCTGGCCATCGACGACCCGGCGCTCTACGCGGCCTTCGCCCTGGCGGACGCCCTGGTGCGCCGTGGCGTCACCGTCGCGGGAAGGCCCGTGGCGCTGCACCGCTATCCCAATCAACCCCAGGGCGCGGCGGAGGCGGTCGTGCTCGCCCGGCGCACCTCGCCCCCGCTCCTCGAGTTGCTGCGCATCATGGACAAGGTGAGCCAGAACCTGTTTGCGGAGATGTTCCTGCGCGAAGTGGCCCGCCAGGGTCACGGAGACGGCACGCGCGCGGCCGGAATCGAGAAGATGCGCCTCTTCCTGGCCGCCGCGGGGATCGCCGCGGAAGAGTACACCTTCACCGACGCCTCCGGCCTCTCCGGTTCGAACCTGGTCACGCCGGAAGCCGTCGTGAAGCTGCTGCAATACATGCAGGCATCGAAGTACCGCGAAACGTGGATGTCCCTGCTACCGGTGGGTGGCGAGGACGGCACGCTGGCCGCGCGCTTCGGTGGCGCGGCTGCCGCGCACCGCGTTCACGCCAAGACCGGAACCCTGACGCACGCCTCGGCCCTCTCCGGCTACGTGCAGTCGGCGAGCCGCGGGACGCTGGCCTTTTCGATTCTCGCCAACAACTCCGGCGCGCCGGCCGCCGCGGTGCGGGCTCTCATCGACCGGATCGCGCTGGCGCTGGCGGAGTAGGCCAGCAATGACGCGTCGCTCTGGCCACTGCGGCGTTCCGGGCCGGTGCGGCAGTGTGCGGACCCGATCGGTACAAGTGGGACCGGCAGCTCCAGGTTCAGCCCGGCCCGGACCCGCGCGCTCCCCGGCGCCGTGGGTCGTGGTGCCCGGCCTGGCGGTCGGCTCGAAATATCGCCGCGCCGGCCTTCGACACGAAACCGCTGGAAAAGCGAAAACCGCCGAGCCTCGGCGGTTCGCAAACTTAACTCCTTTAAAATCAGCGGCAAAAAGGAGAAACCGCCGAGCCTCGGCGGTTTTCGCGGTTCAACGCTCTGGCTCATCCGCTTCGCCTTACGGCGCGAAATAGCCGTTGATATCGAGAATCACGTGCGTCGGGTCGGTGACGTAGATGCTGATTGCGCCGCCGGCGCCCGCAGGGACGATTGCGGCGTTGGCCACCACGCTGCCGTCCCACGAGTTCAGGGTCGAAACCGCCGGCGCGCCCGAGCCCGCCGGCCAGGCCGAGAGATACGACAGCCGAGCGTCGGGAACGACGGTCACGTTGACCGAGTAGGCGGCCGCCGTCGAGGGCACCCAGCAGCCGCTGGCCGGGATCGCAAATGAGCGCGTGCTGTCTGCCTCCATCTCGGGGCCGCCGAACGGGCCGGCGGCGCCGCGGGTGTCGGCCACGCGGCACGGCGTCACCGGGTAGAACGACAGCGCGCCCGCGCCTCCGGGCTGGCCGAAGCAACCGTTGATGTCCAGGACTAAGTCGACGGGGTCGCTGACAAACACGGAGACCGCCTGGTTCGCGCCGGCCGGAACGATGGCGGCATTTGCGACTACCTTGCCCGTCCAGGAATTCAGCGTAGAGACGGCTGGGAGAAACGGCCCGGACGGCCCGGCGGTCAGAAAGCCGAGGTAGTTCGTTTGCGGAAGTGCAGTGACATTCAGCGAGTATGCGGTCGCGGTGGGCGGGATTCCGCAGGAAGAGGAAGGAATGGAAAAGTCCCGCGCCTGTCCGCCAGACAGGGAGGGCCCTCCAAACTGGCCGATGGGGCCTCGGGTATCGGCGACCCGGCACGGCGTGGCGGGATAGAACATGAAGGCAGACGGACCGGCGGAGGAGTCGAAGTAGCCGTCGATGTCCAGGATCACGTCGGTCGGGTCGGTGGCGAAGACGCTCACCGCTCCGTTCGAGCCGGCCGGAACGATGGCCGCGTTGGCCACCACGATCCCATCCCACGAGTTCAAGGTGGAAACGAGCGCCTGCGACTGCCCGGCAGGCCACAGGGTCAGGAAGCTGAGGCGGCCATTGGGCACCACCGTGACATTGAGGGAATAGGCCTGGGCGGTGGGCGGGATGCCGCACGCGCTCTGCGGAATGGCGAAGGAGCGGGTGGAGCCGGCCTTCATGGTGGGACCGCCGAAGGGGCCGGACGGCATGCGCGTGTCCGCCACACGGCAGGGGGCGGCGGGGACGAACCGCAAGGCGGTGGCGGCGGAGATCTGCTGGACCTCGAAGGGAAACCCGGCGACGGTGAAGGTGCCGGAACGCGGGCCGCCGGTGTTTTGAGTCACGCTATAGCTCACACTGCCGCTGCCGGTGCCGGAGGTCAATCCGGTGAGGGTCACCCAATCGAGCGGGCTCGAAGCGGTCCAGGCGCAGGTCGAACAGGCGGTGATGCCGACCGTTCCCGTGCCGCCCACGGCGGGGAAAGTCTGGCTCGATCTGCCGATGGCGACCCAAGGCACCTCCGTGCCCTTGATTCGAAACGCGTACAGAGAGGGCAACATGGAAGCCGGGATGATGTTCGCCGGCAACGGGTTCCCCAGCGAGTCGCGCAATTGGCCCGGGAAAGCCGAGAAATCTCCGTACCGTTCGGCTGCCGTGGGGAGATACACCTGCGTGAAGAACCTGTCCGGCGCCAGCTCGAGGGGGGCGTCGGAGAACAACTGGCCGGGCGAGGAGGGCAGCGGCAACTGCATGATCGCCATCCATGTGGACATAGACATTTGGCCCTCGACCACGCTGTCGCCGTTCGCCGCGGGCGGCGTGACGTAGTAGATGGAGGTGAACGGGGGGATGTCGCCGGCGGGGAACGGCAGGTTCTGGGCCGCGCCCAAGGCCACGGTCAGTAAGGCGCACAAGAGCAGTCTCTGGAACATGAGCATCCTTTGTCGAGCAGGTCCAAGTGGGATTCGGCGATTCTGGGGCAATATATACCCGACCGCCGCGGGAACACAAGCGCGCGTTCGCGCCTGCGGGCTCTCTACCGACCGGATTGCGGCGCGGGCGGAGCAGGCTCCGGGTGCGTGACCCGGCTGTGGTGGCGGCTGTAAGTGAAGTAGACCACCAGGCCGATGATCAGCCAGACGATCAGGCGCGCCCAGTTGATCCAGCCCAGCTTGTACATCATGTAGCCGTTGAAGACGATGCCCAGGATGGGCACCACCGGCACCCAGGGCGTGCGGAACGGCCGGTGCTGCGCGGGATTCGAGCGCCGCAGAACCATCACCGCGATGCAGACGATCGCACAGTTGGCGGGCCGCAGGACCCTGGCCTTCTGGATTCTGCCAACGACTACCACGCTCCGGCGGCCGAGTTGCCGGCTCTCATCGACCAGATCGCGCTGGCCCTGGCGGAGTAAGAGCCGCTATGGCGCGAAATACCCGTTGATGTCCAGAATCACCTGCGTGCTGTCGGTCACGTAGATGCTGATCGCGCCGTTCGTCCCCGCCGGCACGATGGCCGCGTTGGCTACCACCGCGCCATCCCACGAGTTCAGAGTCGAGACTGCGGGCGGCCCCGAGCCCGCCGGCCAAGCCGATAGGTACGACAGCCGCCCATCCGGCACCACGGTGACGTTCATCGAGTAGGCCGCCGCCGTCGTGGGAATGTTGCAGGCGCTGGCCGGAATCGGGAAAGACCGCGTCGCCCCCGCTCCCATCTCCGGTCCACCGAACGGGCCCGCCGCCCCGCGTGTGTCCGCAATGCGGCACGGCGTTACCGGGTAGAACGACAGCGCGCCCGAATTCCGTGGCTGGCCGAAATAGCCGTTGATGTCCAGGATCACGTCCGTCGGGTTCGGAACGAAAACCGAGACCGACTCGTTGTTCCCTGCCGGAACGATCGCGGCATTCGCCACCACTTTGCCGGTCCAGGAGTTCAGCGTCGAGACGTTCGCCTGCTCCTGTCCGGTAGGCCACGCCGTCAAGTACCCCAGATACCCCTCGGGCACCACCGTGACATTCAGCGAGTACGCGCTCGCCGTCGCCGGAGTGCCACAGCCACTCAGGGGGATGGGGAAGTCGCGGCTCTGACCGGCCGGCATCGTGGGTCCGCCAAACGTGCCGGCGGGCATCCGCGTGTCGGCCACCCGGCACGGCGTGGCGGGATAGAACGAATATGAAGTCGGCCCCGTAGACGTATCGAAGTAGCCGTTGATGTCCAGGATGAGGTCAGTCGCATTGGGAACGTAGACGCTCACGGCTCCCCCCGAACCGGCAGGCACGATGGCCGCATTGGCCACCACGTCCCCGCCCCAGGCGTTCAAGGTCGATACCATGGCCTGGCTCTGCCCGGTCGGCCACAGCGTCAGGTAGTAGAGCGGCCCCTCGGGCACCGCGGTCACGTTCAGGGAATACGCCTGCGCGGTGTTGGGTATCCCGCAGCCTCCCTGCGGAATCGCAAAGGACCGGGTGGAGTCTGCCGCGAGCGAGGGACTGCCGAACGGACCGTCGGGGCCCCGCGTGTCCACCACGCGGCAGGGCGTCACCGGATTGAACCGCAGTCCCACCGCGGGCGCGCCCGTCGTGAAGGACCACGTGCCGG
Source organism: Bryobacterales bacterium (assembly GCA_963710565.1). Taxonomy (GTDB): domain Bacteria; phylum Acidobacteriota; class Terriglobia; order Bryobacterales; family Bryobacteraceae; genus DASWZN01. The sequence continues at coordinate 965,884 of CAVQAN010000009.1, forward strand.
AACTCGCCGCCCCCCCGGCGTTCCGCGCCGCAATCTGCCAGTAGTAGGTAGTGTCCGGGTTCAACGCGGCGCCCGGAGCGTAACTGGTAGCGGTCGTGTTGGTCACCAACGGCGGCGAAGATGAAGCGCCGAGGTAAACGTCATAGGACGTGGCCCCAGTTGAGGCGTTCCAGGCCAGGGTCGGCGCTGTCACCACGCCGATGGCTCCGTTCGACGGACCAGTCAGACCCGGCGCCGCGGGCGGGGCGACGATGTTGGTCGTAGCGCTGGCGCTGGTCGGCGCCGAGCCTCCCCCCGACAGACTTATCTGACTGGTCACCTGGGAAGGCGCGTCTGCCGCGACGTTCACCGTTACGGTGATGGGCGGAAAGCTGGCCCCTGGCTGGAGCACATCGCTGCGGGTGCAGGTGTTACCCGAGCAGTTCCAGCCCGTGCCCGACATGGAGACCAGCGTCAGGCCGGTGGGGTCGGTCACCGTCACCGTGCCGTTGGTCGGTGCGGCGCCCGCGGCGTTGCTCACCACCACGGAGTAGGTCGCCCCCGTTTGTCCCGGTGTGAAGGCTTCGGGCTGCGTGACGCTGACACTCAAGAGTGAGCTCGTCCCCTGGGGCACCAGCAGCCGGATCACACTGCTCGAGGGGTCCGCGATGTAGATCCTGCCGGCGGCGTCCACCGCGAGGCCATAAGGAGAATCAAGCTGGGCGCTGGTGGCCGGGCCGCCATCGCCTGAGTAGCCTCTCGTTCCGCTCCCCGCGACCGTCGTGATTGTGCCATCGGTCGCCACCTTGCGGATTCTGCTATAGCAGGGATCCGCGATGTAGAGATTGCCGGCCGCATCCACCCCCACACCATCGGGGCAGATCTGCGCGGCGGTGGCCGGACCTCCGTCGCCTGGAGACGCCGAGCCTCCGCCCGCCACGGTAGTGATGACGCCTGTCGCCGCCGCCACCATGCGAATCCGATAGTTGTAGAGGTCCGCGATGTAGAGATTGCCGGCGGCATCGAGCGCCACGCCGGTCGGGGAGAATAGCTGGGCGCTGGTAGCCAGACCGCCGTCGCCCAGCCCCGACGTGCCACCCCCGGCCACCGTCGTGATGATGCCGGTCGCCGCCGCCACCATGCGGATCCGGTTGCCGAACTGCTCCGCAATGTAAAGGTTGCCGGCTGCATCCACCGCCAAGGCCGAAGGGAAATCGAGCTGGGCCGCGGTGGCCGGGCCGCCATCCCCCAATCCAGACGTGCCACCTCCGGCCACGGTTGTGATGGTCCCATTGACGGATACCTTGCGGACCAACTGCCCGTCATCGAAGTAGACGTTGCCCGCGGCATCCAGCGCCACGCTGTAAGGGTCACCGGCTCCCGCCACGGTCGTGATGGTGCCATCAGGCGCCGCTTTGCGGATGCGGACGTTCTTACTGTCGGCTATATAGAGGTTCCCGCGGGCGTCCACCGCCACACCGTAAGGGTTGCTGAGGCCGGCGCTGGTGGCCGGGCCGCCGTCGCCGAATCCCGCGCTGCCGTTCCCCGCCAAGGTCGTAACGGTGCCATTGGCCGCCACCCTGCGGATCACGTTGGCATTCGTGTCCACTGCGTATAGATTCCCGGCGCCGTCCACCGCCACGCCCAAGGCTGAGGTCCACACGGTCGTGATGATGCCATTGGGTGCCACCTTGCGGATATAGCCGTCTGAGATGTAGAGGTTTCCGGCGCCGTCCAGGGCCAGGTCCAAAGGTTGACCGATTCCGGCCGGCCCCGCTATCGTCGTGATGATGCCCGTCGTCGCCGCCACCTTGCGGACCCGGTTGTTGACGGAATCCGCGATGTAGAGATTGCCGGCGGTGTCCACCACCACGCCTGAAGGAACGGCGAGTTCCGCACTCGTGGCCGGTCCCCCGTCCCCTGAGTAGCCAAAGGTTCCGGTCCCCGCTACCGTTGTAACGGCGCCATTGGCCGCCACCTTGCGGATCGCGTTGTCGGGGAGATCCGCGATATAGACGTTGCCCTCGACGTCCACCGCGACGCCCCAAGGCTCGTAGGTTCCCTGTCCCGCCAGCGTCGTGATGGTGCCATCCGGCGCCACCTTGCGAATCGCCGAGTTCCAGTAGTCCGCGATGTAGACGTTGCCGGCGGCGTCCACGGCCACCCCGCGAGGGTTATCCAGTCGAGCGTCAATGGCCGGGCCGCCGTCGCCCGAGTAGCCCCCGACTGCTGAGCCCGCCACGCGGGCGAGAGCTCCCGAGCCGTCCACTTTGAATACCCAGTTTCCGGAGCTGAAGTATACGTTGCCTTGCCCGTCCACGGCGACGGCCTGCGGAGCGGAAAGCGGCGCGCTCGCGGCCGGGACCCCCGAGGGCGGAACCCCGCCGCCCGCCACTGTCGTGATCAGATACTGCACGGCGACCGGCGGCGCGCCCGTCGTGAACGACCAGGTCGCGGAACTGGCCGTCCCGTCCGCGTTCCGGGCCACAATTTGCCAGTAGTAGGTTGTACCGGAGTTCAAAAGGCCGGGAACGTAAAGGGTCGCCGTGGTGTTTGTCACCATGGGTGGTGGAGATGAGGCGCCAAGGTACACGTCGTAGGACGCGGCCCCGCCGGAGGCGACCCAGCTCAGAGCCGGCGCGAGGACGACGCCGGTAGCGCCGTTCGCCGGAGAGGGCACACCGGGAGCTGCAGGCGGGGCGGCGACGCTGGTCGCATCGTTCGCGCCGGTCGCAGCCGAGCCGCCGCCCAAGACGGTCACCTGATTAACCACCAGCGAAGGCGCGTCCGGCGCGACGTTCACGGTCACGGTTATGGGGGGATAACTGGACCCGGGACTCAGCACGTCAGCACGCGTACAGGTGTTCACTGAGCAACCCCAGCCCAAGCCGGCCATCGAGATCAGTGTCAGCCCGGTTGGGACGACGTCGGTCACCGTCACCGTGCCGCCGGTTGGTCCGGAGCCGGAGGCGTTGCTCACGACTATCGAGTACGTCGCTCCCGCCTGTCCGCGCACGAACCTGGCGGAGTGCGTCATGGTGGCACTCAGCAGCGCACCGGTCCCTTGCGGCACCAGCATCCGGATCGCATTGTTGCCGAAGTCCGCAACGTAGACGTTGCTGGCGGCGTCAAACGCTATCGCGCCGGGCCAGTTGAGTTGTGCGCTGGTGGCCGAAGCTCCGTCCCCCGAGTATCCAGCGGTTCCGCTCCCCGCCACTGTTGTGATCTTGCCATTGGCATCCACCTTGCGGATCACCTGGTTGTAGGTGTCCGCTATGTAGAGGTTGCCGCCGGCGTCCACGGCCACACCTTGAGGCCAGTTGAGTTGGGCGCTGGTAGCCGCGCCGCCGTCGCCCGAATAGCCCAACGTGCCGGTGCCGGCTACCGTCGTGATGGTGCCATCGGCTGCCACCTTGCGGATCGCATTGTTGCCGCTGTCCGCGATGTAGAGGTTGCCGCTCACATCCATGGCCACACCTTGAGGCCAGGTCAGTTGGGCGCTGGCCGCTGGGCCCCCGTCGCCCGAGAAGCCATTGGCGCCGGTGCCGGCCACCGTCGTGATGATGCCATTCGCCGCGACCTTGCGCACCACGACGCTGGAGGTGTCCACGATGTAGAGGTTACCCGCGGCATCCACGGCCACGCCTTCGGGCTCGGAGAGCTGGGCGCCGGTCGCCGGGCCGCCATCGCCCGAGTATCCCCAGGTTCCGGTCCCCGCCACCGTCCTTATGATGCCATTCGCCGCCACCTTGCGCACCACGGCGTTGAAGGCGTCCGCAATGTAGATGTCGCCGGCGGCATCCACCGCCACGCCTTCGGGCTCGTAAAGCTGGGCGCCGGTCGCCGGGCCGTCATCGCCCGAGTATCCCCAGGTCCCGGTCCCCGCCACCGTCGTGATGATGCCGTTCGCCGCGACCTTACGGATCACGTTGTCGCTGGTGGCCGCGATATAGACGTCACCGGAGGCATCAACCGCCAGACCCCAGGGTCCGTTCAATTGCGCACTGGTGGCCGGGCCCCCGTCGCCGGAGTATGCACTTCCGTTCCCCGCCAGCGTACTGATGGTGCCCGCGGCCGCCACAGTGCGGACGCGGTTGTTCCCGCTGTCGGCTATGTAGAGGTTGCCGGCGGCATCCACGGCCACGCCCGTGGGCCAGTAGAGCCGGGCGCCGGTCGCTGCGCCGCCATCGCCCGAGTATCCCGCCCCTCCGTTGCCCGCGACGGTGGTGATGATGCCATTGGCCGCCACCCTGCGGACCCGGCCGTCGCTGAAGTCCGCGATGTAGAGGTTGCCGGCGCCGTCGACCGCCACGCCCCGGGGACCCTCGATCCGGGCGGCGGTGGCCGGGCCGCCATCGCCCGAGGATCCCCCCGTTCCGGTCCCCGCCACGGTCGTGATGGTGCCGTTGGTCGCCACTTTGCGGACCGCAGCGTTCTCCGCGATGTAGAAATTGCCGGCGGAGTCTGCCGCGACACCCCGAGGGCGGCGAATGTGGGCGTTGGTGGCCGGGCTGCCGTCGCCTGAGTACCCATAGGTTCCGGTCCCCGCCACGGTCGTGATGGTGCCATTGGCCGTCACCTTGCGGACCCGGTTGTTCCAGGTGTCGGCGATGTAGAGGTTGCCGGCGGCATCCACGGTCACCCCTTCGGGGCTGTTGAGCTGGGCGCCGGTCGCCGGGCCGCCGTCGCCCGAGTATCCCGCCCCTCCGTTCCCGGCTACGGTCGTGATAGTGCCGTTCGCCGCCACCTTCCGGACCCGGTAGTTGCCGTAGTCCGCGATGTAGAGGCTGCCCGCTGCGTCTATCGCGACGCCCAGCGGCTGCATGAGATAGGCGCTCGTGGCTGGGCCACCGTCGCCCGAGTAGCCGCCGGGCGCCGAACCTGCCACTCGGGTCAGTGCTCCCGCGCCGTCAACCTTGAAGACACAGTTGCCTGCGCTGAAATAGGTGTTTCTGTGCCCATCCACGGCGACGCCTCCGGGAGCGGGAAGCGCCGCACTCACCGCCGCCATCCCCGAGGGCGGCAGCCCGCCCCCGGCCACGGTTGTGATCAGGTACTGCTGCGGCCAGGCCGTCCCGCCGGCCAACAGAGAAACCGATCCAAGCAAAAGCCATCGCTTCATCGCGCACAGTCTCCCTTCCACGTCGCTGCATGACCGGGAACCGCTGGGAACTCAGAAGACAATTCTACTCCTAATACTCCAAATGCACCGGCAAATGCGGCCTGTTTCTTCGCGCAACGCGAAATCGCCGCTCACATCGACCGGATTGCGCTGGCGCTGGCGGACCAAGGGGCCCGGGGCGAAGTCGCACCGGAGGCTGAACGCAAGTCGGCGCTGGCGGCTACGCCTCCGGGTGCGTGACCCGGCTGTGGTGGCGGCTGTAAGTGAAGTAGACCACCAGGCCGATGATCAGCCAGACGATCAGGCGCGCCCAGTTGATCCAGCCCAGCTTGTACATCATGTAGCCGTTGAAGACGATCCCCAGGATCGGCACAACAGGCACCCAGGGCGTGCGGAACGGCCGGTGCTGCGCGGGATTCGAGCGCCGCAGAACCATGACCGCGATGCAGACGATCACGAACGCCAGGAGCGTTCCGATGTTCACCATCTTCCCGATGTCGTCGATGGGCGTGACGCTGCCGACGATGGCGGCCAGCAGGCCCACCAGCATGGTGTTCTTCCAGGGGGTGCGGAACCGGGGGTGAACGGCGGCGAAGAACTTGCGCGGCAGCAGCCCATCGTTGGCCATCGAGTAGAGCACGCGCGTCTGGCCCAGCAGCATGACCAGCATCACGCTGGTGAGGCCGGCCAGCGCACCGAGCGTGATGATGTGGGACGCGCCGGTCAGGCCCCGGTCCATGAAGGCCCGCGCGATGGGCGCCTCGATGTTCACGTCGGCCCAGGGCACCATGCCGGTCAGCACCCCGGCCACCAGGATGTACAGAACCGTGCATACGATCAGCGAAGTGATGATCCCGATGGGCAGGTCGCGCTGGGGATTCTTGGCTTCCTGCGCGGTGGTCGAGACCGCATCGAAGCCGATGTAGGCGAAGAAAATGTAGGCCGCTCCCGCGCCGATGCCGGAGAAGCCGTTGGGTGCGAAGGAGCTCCAGCCGTGTCCCCAGTTCCCCACGTTGATGTACCGGACGCCTAGCCCGATCACGAACAGCACCACCGATACCTTGATCACCACGATGGTGGCGTTGAAGCGCGCGCTTTCCCGAATGCCGATCACCAGAATGGCCGTGATCACGAGCGCGATCACGAAGGCCGGAAGGTTGAAGCCGATCTCGACGCCGAAGACGGTCGGGGCGCCCACCAACTGGTGGGCGCGGCTCACCAACTCGGCCGGCTTGGCCGCCATGATCTCGGTGACCCGCGCCAGGTAGGGTTGCGTGCCCGGCGCCAGTCCGGGGTAGAGCGCGTGGGTCATTTGCCGCGCCACTACGCTCTCGGCGGTCCGCAGCGCCGTCCAGTGATCGTAGGCCAGCCACAGCGGCATCTTGATGTGGAACATGTCCAGCAGCTCGATGAAGTGGTTGGACCAACCGGAGGAGACGGTGCTGGCGCCCATGGCGTACTCGAGGGTGAGGTCCCAGCCGATGATCCAGGCGAACAGCTCGCCCAGCGTGGCGTAGGCGTAGGTGTAGGCGCTGCCGGCCAGCGGGATCATGGCCGCGAACTCGGCGTAGCAGAGTCCCGCGAAGGCGCATCCCATTCCCGAGAGGACAAAGGAGAGCATGAGCCCCGGACCGGCGTAGTGCGCGCCCAGGCCGGAAAGCACGAAGATGCCGGCGCCGATGATGGCGCCCACTCCCAGGGCCGTCAACTGAAAGGGTCCCAGGGTCCGGTGCAAGGTGTGGGAGCCGGATTCCTTGGCCTCGTTCAGCAGCCGGTCCAGCGGCTTTCTCGCAAACAGTGGATTCCCCACTTCACTCTCCTTGAGCGGATCGCGCACGCCAGACGTAGTAGACCGGCACTCCCAACAGCACAATAATCAATCCGGGCCAGGTGTAGTTCGGCTTGTAGATCAGCAGCAGAACTTCGATGGCCCCCGCTACCAGGATATACACGGCCGGCAGCACAGGATATCCGAACGCCCGGTAGGGCCGCTCCATGTCGGGCCGGGTGCGGCGCAGCACGAACACGCCAGCAATCGTCAGCATGTAGAAAACCAGCACGGCGAAGATGACGTAGTCGAGCAGATTGCTGTAGGTGCCGCTGAGGGTCAGCAGGCAGGCCCACACGCATTGCACGACGAGCGAAACCACGGGCGTGTGGCGCGTGGGATGAAGGCGCGCCACGGGCTTGAAGAACAGGCCGTCGAGCGCCATGGCGTAGTAGACGCGCGCGCCGGCCAGGATCATGCCGTTCAGGCAGCCGAAGGTGGAGACCATAATCGCCGCCGCCATCACCTGCACGCCGATGGGCCCCAGAATGACCGAGGCCGCGGCGGTGCCCACGCGATCCTCGGGAGCGTGCTGGATGGCATCGAGCGGCAGGACGCGCAGGTAGACCACGTTCGAGGAGACGTACAGAGTCAAGACAATGGCGACGCCCAGCGCCAGCGCCAGCGGAACGTTGCGGCGTGGGTTCCGCGTCTCGCCGGCGGTGAAGGTGACGTTGTTCCACGCCTCGGAGGAGAACAGCGCGCCCACCATGGCCACGCCCACCAGGCGCAGGGTGGAGAGGCTCCAGTCCGCGTTCCCCCAGAAATGGCCGAAGTTCTGCGCGACCGCCTGGGGATGGCGCCCGACCGCCAGTCCCAGGAACACCAGTCCCAGGAGCGTGCCCACCTTGGCGAAGGTGAACACGTTCTGCACCCGCGCGCCTGTGCGCACGCCGCGGGTGTTGACCCAGCTCAGTAGGACCAGCACCGCGATGGCTACCAGTTGCTGCGAGCTGACGCCGAATCGTCCTACGCCGGCCAGGCGATTGTGCGCCGAGATCCAGGGGACGAACACGCCCGCGAACTTGGCGAACGCCACCGCCACTGCCGCCAGGGTGCCGCACTGGATCACCAGGAATAGCGTCCAGCCGTAGAGGAACCCGCTGAGCGGGCCGAAGGCCTCGCGCAGGTAGACGTACTGCCCGCCCGCCTGGGGCATGGCGGCGGCCAGTTCGCCGTAGCTGAGCGCGGCGATCATGGTGATGACCGCGGTGATCACCCAGGTCATGATCAGGAGGCCGGGAGAGGCCACCTGGCGCGCGATATCGGCCGAGACAATGAAGATTCCCGAGCCGATCATCGATCCGACGACGAGTGCCGTCGCGTCCACCAGCCCAAGGCTTTTCAGCAGGCCGGGGCCCGCCGTCTGATCGTGAGTCGTCGCCATCGTGGGGTTGTCCGGCAGGATATCACGGATGGCGCGGTGTCCGGCGGGGCGGGGGCCGTTCACTCAAATAGGGGCGATAGTCTCGCCAGCACCTCGTCCATGAATTCGTCTGGGAGGCTCTCCAGTTTCCTGCCGCCGCGCGCGGCGAGATCGAGAGCGCGGGGCTGGTCGCAGCGGACAACTCCCGTCGTCTTGGTTCCGGCGCCCGTCAGCGGCACGGCGAAACCTGCCGTCCGGGCGAAATCCCCGACACGATCAACACTAATCCGATATAGCATCCCGGGGCTTCACCGGTGTCTGTTTCCCGGCCGCGCGGCGTGCTGCGGAGGCAGCGCCTCTTCGCGTCCGGTAAACTTGTGGATGCATGAGGCACATTGCCGAGCAAGCCCTGGATGCCGCGACGCGGGCGGGCGTTTCGTACGCTGACGTGCGCGTCGTCGAGCACCGCGACCGGCACGTTTCCACCAAGAACGGGAAGATGGGGACGGTCTCGGCGAGCGAGTCCACGGGCGCCGGTATCCGCGTGCTGGCGGGCGGATGCTGGGGTTTCGCGGCCACGGACGATCTTTCGCGCGAGGGGATCGAGCGCGCCGCCGCGCGCGCCGTCGAGATCGCTCGCGCCAGCGCGCTGGCCCGGAAGAAAGACGTCGAGCTCGCGCCCGAGGAGAAGCACGAAGCGGTGTGGGTCTCGCCCTGCGCCATCGATCCGTTTACGGTCCCGGTGGAGGAGAACCTGGGATTGCTGCTGGCCATCGACGCCGAGCTGCGGAAGAACCCGGGCGTGACGCTGGCCGAGGCGGGACTGGTTTTCACGCGCGAGCGGAAGGTCTTCGCTTCCTCGCTCGGAAGCCGCATCGACCAGACGCGCACGACCAGCGGTGCGGGCTTCGCCGCCCACAGCTACAAGGACGACGAGATCCAGAAGCGCTCGTACCCCAACTCGTTCGGCGGCCAGCACCAGCTCAAAGGCTACGAGCTGATCGCGGAACTGGACCTGCTCGGGAACGCGCCCCGCGTGGCCGAAGAGGCCGTCGCGCTTCACTCGGCGGCGCAGTGCCCGGAAGGCGAGTTCGACCTGATTCTCGACAGCTCGCAACTCGGCCTGCAAATCCACGAGTCCATCGGGCACCCGATCGAACTGGACCGCGTCCTGGGCTCGGAGGCCAACTACGCGGGCATGAGCTTCCTGACGCTCGACAAGCTGGGCTCGCTGCGCTACGGCTCGCCGATCGTCAACGTGGTGGCGGATGCGCGGCTCGATCACGGTCCGGGCCTGGGCACCTTCGCCTTCGACGACGAGGGCGTGAGGGCGCAATGCACGCCCATCATCCGCGGTGGACTGTTCACCGGGTACCTGACGTCGCGCGAGACGGCCGCCGCCATCGGCCAGCCGCGCTCGAACGGCGCCATGCGGGCGGAGGGCTGGGCGCGGATCCCGCTCATCCGCATGACCAACGTCAGCCTGCTCCCCGGTGAGCAGCCGCTTGAAGCGGTCTTCGACGGCGACGCCATTTACATGGAGACCAACCGCAGTTGGTCGATCGACGACCGGCGGCTGAATTTCCAATTCGGCTGCGAGATCGGCTGGGAGATTCGCGGCGGGAAGCGCGGGCGCATGTTGAAGAACCCGAGTTACAGCGGTGTCACGCCGGAGTTCTGGAACTCCTGCGCGGCCATCGCGGACCGCCGTCACTGGACGCTTTGGGGAACGCCCAACTGCGGCAAGGGCCAGCCCGAACAGGTGATGGGCACGGGCCACGGCGCGAGCCCGGCCCGCTTCCGCAAAGTGAAGATCGGTTCGGCATACGGGGGATGACGGCATGGCGGAATCGGAACTGTTGACGCGCGCGCAATGCCGGGAGATCTTCGAGCGCGCCGAGCGGGCGGCGCGCGCGGCCGGCGCCGAAGTCGAGGTCCTGCTCGGCGTCACCTCATTCGCGCTCACTCGGTTCGCCAACAACACCATCCATCAGAACGTGGCCGAGGAGCGGCGGTTTGCCTCGATCCGCACCCTGCTGGGCCAGCGCACCGCGCGCGCGACGACCAACCGCTTCGACGAGGATTCCATCCGCGCTGCGGTCGCCACGGCGCTCGATATCACTCGGGCCCAGTCGCCGGACCCGGAAGTGCTGCCGCTGGCCTCGCCGGCGCGCATCGATGACGTGGACCGCTTCTCTCCCGCCACGGCAGCCGTGACGGCGCGGGAGCGCGCATCGGCCGTGTCCGAGGCGATCCGCATTGTCGAGAGCGCAGCGGGAACCGCGGCGGGCATCTTCTCGACCGGCCAATCCGCCGAGGCGATTCTGAATTCCCGCGGTCTTTTCGGCTACTACTTCGACACGGGCGCTCAGTTTTCGATCACGGCCATGGGCGCGGACAGTTCGGGGTGGGCCAAGGCCAGCGCGCCCGATTGCGGCGCGTTCGACCCGCTGGCGCTGGCGCGGCGTGCGGCGAACAAGGCCGCGCTTGCCTCCCACCCGCGCGAGCTTGCGCCGGGCCGCTACACCGTGATTCTCGAACCCGCGGCGGTGAGCGACCTAGTGGGCCAGATGTGCTTCGACTTCAGTGCCACGGCAGTGCGCGATCAGCGCAGCTTCCTGACCGGACGTATGGGCACGAAGCTGTTCGGCGATGGAATCGACATCGCCGACGACGTCCGCCATCCGCTCCAGTCGGGCGCGCCGTTCGATGGCGAGGGCATGCCGCGGCGCCGGCTGGCGCTGGTCGACAACGGCGTGGTGAGGGAGGTGGCGCGCTCCCGGCAGGCGGCCGCGCGTGACGGAGCCGAGCCCACGGGGCACGGCTTTCCCCTGCCCAACGAAGAAGGCGAAGCGCCGCTCAATATCGTCATCGAAGGCGGCGTTCAGAGCATTGAGGACATCATCGCCTCGACCGGGCGCGCCATCCTGGTGACGCGCTTCTGGTATATCCGCGAGGTCGATCCCTACCAGAAGATCATGACCGGAATGACGCGCGACGGCACGTTCCTGGTGGAGAATGGGCGCATCGTCTGCGGCGTGAAGAGTTTCCGCTTCAACGAGAGTCTCATCGAGCTTTTGAACAAGGTGGACGCGATGTCGCCCGCGGAGCGCGTGAGCGGCGAAGAGTCCTTCGACATGGTCGCGCCCGCCATGCGTGTGCGAGACTTCAACTTCACCGAGGTGACGGGCTTCTAGGAAGGCGGTTGCTCAGTGCGCCGCCGGCGCCGTCTCCAGGAACACGTCGTAGCAGACGTCGCGATCCCGACCCTTGTCGTCCCAGATCTTCGCGAGGTACCGGAATTGGTTCCCGAACGGGTCCGTGTAGCGCGACAGCCGATACTTCAAATCGATCCGCACAATCCCCAGTTCCTTGAGCGTATGCAACTCTCCGGGCTCGCTGATCCCGTTGTGGTTCGCGTCGATCCAGACCCGCAGGCGGGGGTACACCGAATCTCCCGGGTCCAGGAAGCCGTTCCCGTTCCCACCGTTTTCGGGCCTATCGAACTCGGCCAGCGCAAGGAAGCCATTTGGCGTCGCCGACAGCATCTGCGGCGTCAGGTTTCCGAAGAGTTCTGTGCCGTACTCGATCATGCCGTCACCGTTCCGGTCGAGAACGAGGAAACCGTTGCTGAAGGCCGGATCGGTCCAGGCCACCTGCGCCGGCGGCTTGCCAGGGAGAAAAGCAAACTGCACGCCGTGCGCCACGTCGGTAAGGTGAAAGCCCTGATCCTTGGTGTCGATAATGATCGGGCTACAACTATTACACGCCCAGTTGCCGCCAGTGCAGCCCCCCCCACATAGGCAGTTCTCAATCCAGTACGGAGGCCCGCCGGCGCAGCCATTTGGGCCGGGCGGGGGCGGAGGTAGGGGCGCGTTCACGGTCAATGTCGTACCGCCGAGCGAACAGTCCGTCGCAGTACCGGAGGGAACACCGCCGTAATAGGTTTGCAATAACCAGCTCGCTCCCGAAATCGATGCAGTGCCGCCGCTCACGCCCAGAACAGAGTTGCCGGTATGCGCTCTGGAATGTGGCGCGAGTGGTCGGCGTCTCCCCCTCGACGAGAGCGCCGCTGAAGTATTGCGGGTCGCAGGCGATTGCGTTCCCGTACGTGACGGTTCCCTGGACGGCCCCCCACTGTCCCGTAGCCTCCGTAGCCGTGTATGCCGGGGAGTTTGCACACTGCACCCAACCGGTCTGGGTAGCCACCTGGTAAGCCATGCTGTTCCAGGTGGCACTCACGGGATACGTCGTCTGGAAGGTGACGCTGGTGTTGACCTGACTTCCCTTTGTTCCTTCTCTAGAATCGGGATTCGGGTATTGGAGCCCTTCCTGTCGCTCACAGTGCTGCTGGGCTGCGGCGGTGCCGCCGCTCAGGGCGGTTGCCGCTGCGGCGAACAGCAGCAAACAGGATCTATGGGCGTTCTTGCGTCCTGCCGAGTGGGGGCTCATGGCGTTCATTTCCCCTGCTCCTGGCCGGCGCTCTGTTCCCGGAGTAGCTGAACTACCTTCTTGTCGTGGTCGAGCTGGGCTTGAACTCGCTTCCGCCAGGATGGCTCGTCTTCACGAGGAAACCAAAACGCCAATACGCCCAGCCACGGAGCGTTTGTCCGCTTGGCCTTGATGCGGCCTTCCAGGAGCTGGCGGCCTCCGTCCTTGTAGTCGAGCGCCTGCAACTGGCCTAGGATGTCCACCGATTCCTGGTAGGCTGGCAAGTAGATCTCGCGCCGGTCTCTCTGGATGGCGGCGATGGCTGCGGCGTCGCCCACGCTGGTGTGGTCCAGAAAGAGCACGCATGTGACCGTTGCAGTGTAGAAGGGCGCGTCGCCCCGAACTGAGTGCCGGTGAGAAACGCTTTGTCCATCGCGGAGGATGTCTTGATGCATGGGCGGGCCTCCGCTTTCTTCCGAATAATACACGTCAGGGGCGTCAGCTAGAGCCATTAGCCTGTCGGCACTGTCGCTCCAGGGCTTGACTCCGGGGCCTTCGAAGCGGAAGCCAACCGCGGTGATATCTTTGCCGCAAGTATTGGTAAATGTGACCTTCACCATCCTCGGCTCAAGGGGCGGATTGCCCGCACTCGGCACGCCCACCGTAGCGAGGACACAATCCGGCTGTGGTCCGCCACTGGCGGCTGCCTGCAGGAGGGGAAGGGCGGCCAACGACAAAACCGCAACCAGTAAAGTGCGACGGATGCGAGCGGAAGGGAACGTGCGAACGGCAACGGCGGTCAAAGACGTGAACGCCAAGCGCATACGGCCTCCCAAACACGGAGAATTGAACTTCTTTACATTAAACGCCAGTCGTTTTTTTTTTGTACATAGGACATTGAGAATCTTTTTTCTTGATGGTTCCCGTGGGGCCACCGCTGCCTACAACATTAAAACCCAATGCCATGTTCATGCAAAAGCAATGCGGGCGAAATGTCCCGTTGGCTTCGGCCGTCCAACAAACAGGGAGCCGATCCAGTGCATCTGGACCTGCCCGCTGGGGGCAGGCGGCCCGCGGGATCGCCCGTCGTGCGGCAAAAAGAAGCTACACGGAATCGATCTGGCCTCCTCTGGAGCCGCTACCGTTTCCGGAGTTTCTCGGCTTTACCGAAAGTGGCCAGCGCAAGACAGCCGTCTGGCATCGCGGACGGGTCTGTGTTGTCAGTTTCCCGCCGTTGGGGTGAAAGCCATCGAGGAAATCGTCGGCTCGACGGACCGCGGTGTTCTGGTCACGCGCTTCTGGTATATGCCGGGCAGATCCGGGCGTCCAGTCTCACTGTGGCGCGGTGACGGCGGATTCCTCCTCCTCACCGGCGCTGTGCTCCCGGAGCACCTGAACCAACCTCTTGTCGTGATCGAGCTGGGCCTGAACTCGCTTCCGCCAGGACGACTCGTCTTCACGAGGGAACCAAAACGCCAGTGTGCCCAGCCACGGAGCGTTTGTCCGCTTGGCCTTGATGCGGCCTTCCAGGAGCTGGCGACCTGCGTCCTTGTAGTCGAGCGCCTGCAACTGGCTTAGGACGTCCACCGATTCCTGGTAAGCCGGCAAGTAAATCTCGCGCCAGTCTTTCCGGATCGCGGCGATGGCCGCGGGGTCTCCTACACTGGTGTGGTCCAGGAAGAGCACGGATGCCACCGTTGCAGTGTAGAAGGGCGCGTCGCCCCGAACTGAGTGCAGGTGAGAAACGCTTTGTCCATCACGGAGGATGTCTTGATGAATGGGCTGGCCTCCGCTTTCCTCCGAATAATACACGTCAGGGGCTCCAGCTAGAGCCATTAACCTGTCGGCACTGTCGTTCGAAGGTGACCTTCACCGTCCTCGGCTCAAGGGGCGGATTGCCCGCGCTAGGCACGCCCATCGCTCAGTCGAGCTTCACCGACTGGACCGCGATGCTGTCGCCCTTGAGCTCTCCTACTACCGTGGCCCGCAGGTGATCCTTCTTCTTCGTGGCCTTCAGCACCGCGAGCGCTTGCCTGGTGCCCGCGTCGTCGAACTTCAGAAACGTGCCGTCGGCGGTCAGCAGGCCCATGCCGTCGGCTCCGCAATGGAGGGCGCACTCGGTGGTGTGAGCGTCGGGGTTCGCTTTGATGCTGGCGGCGCACATGGCATCCACCAGGGTCACGTGGTTCCAGGTTTGGACGACCGCCAGAAGCGGCAGGGCGGCCAGGGCAAGCAAGACAGAAGCCAGAAAGATCCTCATACTTCCCAATGTGGCTGGCGGGGAGGCGCAAGTCAACTATTGACTTTCCCCTTTTATTCGCCCACAATGAGGGCATGGCTATCACCCGGCGGCAGAAGCAGGTGCTCGACTTCATCGCGGCCTTCATCGAAGAGAACCGCTACAGCCCAAGTTACGAGGAGATCGCGCACGGGCTCGAGCTGGCCTCGCTGGCCACCGTGCACAAGCACATCGCGGCGCTGGAGTCGAAGCACTACCTCAAGCGCGGCTTCAACCAGAGCCGCTCGCTCGACATGACGCTCAAGTATTACCAGGAGGTGCGGCGGCAGCACGCGCCTGGGGCCGGGCCCGCTGGACGTGCCGCTGCTGGGCCGCATCGCGGCCGGAGTGCCCGTCGAAGCGCTGGCCGGCACGGACCGGCTGGACCTGGCGGATTTCGCCAACCACGAGAAGGTCTTTGCCCTCGAAGTGCGCGGCGACTCCATGATCGAGGACCACATCTGCAATGGAGACCTGGTGCTGGTGGAGAGCGGCGAGCAGGCGCGCAACGGCGAGATCGTGGTGGCGCTCATGCGCGGGCAGCGAGACCACGCTGAAACGCTTCTATAGGGAATCCGACACACACGCCCGCCTGCAACCGGCGAACTCGCAGATGGAGCCCATCGTGGTGCCGCTGGCGGATCTCAGAATTCAGGGCCGCGTGCTGGCGGTTCTGCGCAAGTACGCGTGACGGCGTGCGCTACCTGGCGCGGACTTCCCGCTCGGCGCGGGCCCAGTCTTCTTCGGGCGAGCCGCCCTGGCAGCCACGCGCCTCCCAGTAAGAGTATGCGAGCTGCGCGATCTGTTCCTGCTCGGACATCGGCGGAGCGACTGTTTCGACGGGTGTTGCGGAAACGGGTGCGGATACAGCAGCCGGCGTCACGCTGGCGCGCACGCTTCTGCGATGCGTCACCGGCGCGGCCGCGCCTCCCTCGGCAGAGATGATAGACCTAGCCTCATTGCGTTTTCTAGCCATTGTTTGATTTCCCTCTTTCCCGAGTTGGGTTCTCCACTATTTTAGCAGAAGGCGCGCCACGGCAGCCGCAAAAACCGCCCCTCCGGCACAAAAACTTTCGATCCGGCCCATAAAACATTTGCGGATCAAATGTTTGAAGCGATTCCGCAACGCAGCGGAAACGTTTTCGTCACAGTGGGCGGGGAGGGCCGGGGAGGCCTCAGAGGGCAAACCTTGGGACAGGCACGAAGTTTCGCAACGGCGGCGAAATTCGAGCCAGTCCCCGGTTTGCAGTTCCCGGTTTGCAGAATGCTAGGCCGTGGCCTGGACCGGGGCCATCTCGTACTTGTACTTGCACTCAGCGTTGGGGCACTGCGCCACGCGGCCCGACTTGAGCCACTTCTCGAGCAGGTACGGGCTCCCGCATTCCGGGCACGGCTCCGCCAGCGGCTTCGACCACGCCACGAACTTGCACTCGGGATAACGGTTGCAGCCGTAGAACGTCTTGCCGCGCCGCGAGCGCCGCTCCGTGATGTCGCCCTCGTCGCAATCCGGGCACTTCACGCCGATGGTCTTCTGCTTGACGTACTTGCAGGTCGGGTAGTTGCTGCACGCCGTGAACTCGCCGAAGCGGCCGTACTTGAGGACCAGCTGGTTTCCGCACTGCGGGCAATTCTCGTCCAGCGGCACGTCCGGCCTTCTTCTCTTCTCCGCCGATGCGCCGGGTGGTCTTGCAGTCCGGATATCCCGAGCAGGCCCAGAAGGTGCCGAAGCGGCCGCGCTTGAGAACCATGGGACGGCCGCAGTTCTCGCAGTACTCGTCGCCCTCGTCCTGGGTCAGGTCGACGTTATCGACGTCGGGCAGATCCACCGTCAGCTCGCGCGTGCTGGTGCACTCGGGATAGCCGGTGCAGCCGATGAAGCTGCCGTGCTTGCCCCAGCGGATGACCATGGGCTTGCCGCACTTGTCGCAGATCAAGTCGGTGGGCTTCTCCATCCGCTTGATGTCGGTCATGTGCTCTTCGGCGTGGCTCAGGTCCGCGCTGAACTTCTCGTAGAACTCCGCGATGGCGGCACGCCAGTCGATGCTTGCCCTCTTCGATCTCGTCGAGTTCCTCCTCCATGCGCGCCGTGTAGCTGACGTCGAGGATGTCGTCGAAAGCCTCGACCAGCAGGTCCGTGACCACCATGCCCAGTTCGGTCGGCAGGAACTTGCCGCCTTCCTTCTTGACGTAGCCGCGGTCCTGGATGGTGGAGATGATCGAAGCGTAGGTGGACGGGCCGGCCCACGCCGTCGGCCTCGAGCTTCTTGACCAGCGTCGCTTCGTTGTAGCGCGGCGGCGGCTCGGTGAAGTGCTGCTCGGGATCGATGGAGCGGAACTTCAGCCGCTCGCCCTCGGCTGACCGCCGGGCAGCCGGTGCTTGAGCTCCTCGTCTTCCTCGTCCTTCTGGTCCTTGCCTTCTTCGTAGACCGCCAGGAAGCCGTCGAAGCGCGGCACCGACCCGGTGGCGCGGAACAGGTACTCGGCGCCGTCGCGCGCCCTGGCGCCGCGATGTCGATGGTGGTCTGGTCGAAGACCGCCGGCATCATCTGCGAGGCGACGAAGCGCATCCAGATCAGCCGGTAGAGCTTGAGCTCGTCCTCCTCGAGGAACTTCTCGAGCGATTCCGGCGTCCGCATCGACGTCGGTCGGGCGGATGGCCTCGTGCGCGTCCTGGGCGCCCTTCTTGCTCTTGTAGACGTTGGGCGATTCGGGAACGTACTGCGGCGCCGAACTTGCTCGCGCGATGAACGTCGCGCGCCTCCGCCAGGGCCTCGTCGGAGACGCGCGTCGAGTCGGTGCGCATGTAGGTGATCAGGCCGGTCGGGCCTTCCTTGCCCAGCTCCACGCCTTCGTAAAGCCGCTGCGCCAGCCCCATGGTGCGCTTCACGCTGAAGCGCAGCTTGCGCGAGGCCTCCTGCTGCAGCGTCGAGGTGATGAAGGGCGGAACCGGGTTGCGCTTCTTCTCGCGCGTGACGACGGACTTGACGGCGTACTCAGCCGCCGGCCAGCTGCGCGACGAGCGCCCTGCGCCGCGGCTTCATCCGGAATCTCGATCGCTTCGTCGTTGCGCTTGGTGAAGCGCGCCGTCGAGCACCGGCGGCTTCTTGGCGCCGAGGTGCACGTCGATGGTCCAGTACTCGCGCTTCTGGAACGCCCGGACCTCGCGCTCGCGCTCGACGATCAGGCGCACGGCGACGGACTGCACGCGCCCGGCCGAGAGACCGCGGCGCACTTTGTCCCACAGCAGCGGAGAGATCTTGTAGCCCACCAGCCGGTCCAGCACCCGCCGCGCCTGCTGCGCGTCCACCAGGTGCATGTCGACGTCGGCCGGCTTGTCGAACGCCCGCTTGATGGCGTTGGGCGTGATCTCGTTGAACATCACCCGGACGATCGCCGGCTCGCCGTTCTTCTTGTCCTCGAGCTCTTCCTTCAGGTGGTAGCAGATGGCCTCGCCTTCGCGGTCCGGGTCGGCCGCCAGGTACACGGTGTCGGACTTCCTGGCCGCCTGCTTGAGCTCGCCGATGAGCTTCTTCTTGCCTTCGATGACCACGTAGGTCGGCTCGAACCCGTG
Source organism: Bryobacterales bacterium (assembly GCA_963710565.1). Taxonomy (GTDB): domain Bacteria; phylum Acidobacteriota; class Terriglobia; order Bryobacterales; family Bryobacteraceae; genus DASWZN01. The sequence goes on from CAVQAN010000009.1 coordinate 984,459, forward strand.
ATCGACGATCCACCGCCAGGTCGCTCTTGGGAAGGTCCTTCACGTGTCCCAGCGAGGCCTTGACGACGAAGTTCTTGCCCAGGTACTTGCCGATCGTTTTGGCCTTCGCCGGCGATTCGACGATGACGAGAGATGTTGGCATATCGATTATGAGTCCGTGGACCGTATCGGGACACTCACCCTACCTATAGTCTGCGAAGGGTGCGGTTCCCGAAGGTCTCACCACACTTTAACAAAATTCCTGCCGGGAAGTTGACGGATGGCCCCCAGCATCTCGAGCTCGAACAGGGCGGCGACGATTTCCGACGACGAGACGTCTTCGATGCGATCGAGCAGTTCGTCAATGTGCGTGGGTGTTTCGATCTTGATTTGTTCCAATAGCTTGCGGGCGATGGGGTTGTCCGTCTGCTGAACGGTAGATGCACTACCGGCCGCTTCGGTTGCAGTTTCCCCTGCAGAGGAACAGGCGGCCCTGGGCGCTGGCCGCAAGCGCCCGCCGGGCATCCGGACCGAGTTCGACCACCACGTCGTTCCAGTCCTGCACGAGCTTGGCGCCCTGCTTGATGAGCAGGTTCGGTCCCCAGCTCACCTTCGAGATGATGCTGCCGGGCACCGCGAAAACTTCCCTGCCCTGTTCGAGCGCCAGCCGGGCCGTAATCGAGGAGCCGCTGTACTGGGCGCCCTCGACGACAAGCACCCCCACGCCCAAACCGCTGATGATGCGGTTGCGGATGGGGAAGTTCTGCGGGAACGCCGGCGCGCCCATGGGGAACTCGGAGATCATCAAGCCGCTGCTCGGCGATTTCGGCGGCGAGTTTACGGTTTTCCGATGGATAGACCAGGTCCACGCCGCACCCAAAGACGGCGATGGTGTTGCCGGCGGCGGCGAGGGCCGCGCGATGGGCGGCCGTATCGATGCCGCGGGCCATTCCGCTCACGATGGTGAGCCCGGCCCGCGCCAGGTCTCCGCCGAGACGCTCGGTCGCTGCCAGGCCGTACGGGGTGGGCCGCCGCGTGCCGACGACCCCGAGCATCAGCGTGGTAAGCAGTTCGGCGCGGCCGCGCGCGAAGAGCGCGAAGGGCGGGTCGAAGATCTCGCGCAGCGGCTGCGGATAGCGCGGGTCGGTCAAAGCGATGAGGTCCGCGCCGCACTCGCGCATCTTTTGTTGCTGGAGGACGGCTTCGTCGAAAGCGCAGCCGCTGGCGACGCTCTGCGCCACTCCGCCCGCAATGCCGCTCGCCTCGAGCTCGCTGCGCGTGGCGGTGAGGATGGCCTGCGGCGTGCGAAAACGCTCCAGCAGCCTGGCGGCGGTGCGCGCCCCCAGGCCCGGGACCATCTTCAGGGCCAGCCAGTTCAGTTCTTCCTGCTGTGTGAGGTTCGAGGCAAGCGTAGGCACTTTAAGAAGTTGTGCGGGCAAGCGCGGCGGAATCTCAGTCTTCAAGACGGGGCCGGCTGTGTTCCTTAGCGGGATTCGTGTAGAATTGACCCAGAATCGTGGAAGGGATTCCTATGTTTCCTCCGGCAGTGGCGGTGCGCAGGGTTCTTGCCGTTTCTCTCGTGCTCGGCTCGGCAGTGCTCCTGAGCAGCACCATCAGGCCCCTGGTCCCCAGCAGCGGCCCAAAAGGCAGGGCAGCCTTCGCCGAGCCGCGTTTGCTCGACCTTGTCCGTCCCGGGCTGGTGGCCAAGATCACGGCCGCCAGTCTCGCGCAGGACGGCACGATCCAGGTGCAGTTCACGCTGGCGGACCCGCTCGGGCTGCCGCTCGACCGAACGGGGATCACCACGGCCGGCCCGGTCAGCACCAGCTTTGTCGCCGCGTTCCTGCCGCAGGGCCAGAACGACTACACGGCCTACACCACGCGGGCCGCTTCCAGCAGCGTCAGCGGTCTCAGCGTGCAGCAACCGGCGTCGGACTCCGGCGGGGTTTATCAGCAGACGGGCGCCGGCCAGTACACGTATACGTTCCATACCAAGGCGCCCACCGGCTTCGATGTCACGGCGACGAACACCATTGGGATGTGGGCCACGCGGGACCTGACCGCATTCAATCTCGGAACCAATTCCGACGACGACATCTTCAACTTCGTGCCCAATGGGAGCGCCGTGACCAACGTACACGACGAGATCCGCACGCTCACCTGCAATAAGTGCCACGACCCCCTGAGCGCCCACGGCGGCGCGCGGCGCAGCGTGCCGTTGTGCGTGCTGTGCCACCAGCCCCAGAACATCGATCCCGACACCGGCAATGTCCTGGACATGAAGATCTTCATCCACAAGATCCACATGGGTGCGGATCTGCCCAGCGTCCAGGCGGGCACTCCTTACCAGATCATCGGCTTCGGGGGAGCGGTGAGCGACTTCTCGACGGTGGTGTTCCCTGCCATCGGTCCCAACAACTGTACCTACTGCCACGAAGGCGGCCTGGTTCCGCCGCCTAATTCCGGCCAGCCCGGCCAGGGCGGCGTCGCGCCGCTACCTGCGGGAGCGGCGTGCGGCAGCTCCGGCAACCCCGGCTGCAATCCGGATCTTGCGCCCTGGCCCGCCACTGCAGTCGATACCTGGACAACTCACCCCAGCCGGGCGGCTTGCGGCGCCTGCCACGACGATGTCAACTTTGCGAGCGGCGGCAACCACTCCGCTGGCAGTCTGCCCGAGATCGACGACTCCCGGTGCTCGACTTGCCACACCCTCCAGGGGGAGCTGCCGTTCGACGCCTCGATCGCCGGCGCGCACACAATCGCGCAGTTTGCCCCCGGCCTGCCGGGCGTGGTTTTCTCCCTGGTGAGGGTGGACAACGGCGTGGCAGGCCAATCGCCGACCGTGACCTACACCATCGCGGACAAGTCCGGGAATCCGATCCTGCCCTCCCAGATGAACCTCTTGAACCTGGTCCTGGCCGGGCCGACGGCCGATTACCAGACGGTGATCCCGGAAAGCGCGATGGCGAATTCCACCGGCCAGAGCGGCACCTACTCCTACAAGTTCAACGCGGCGATAGGGGCCAATGCCACGGGCACCTACTCGATCGGCATCGAAGGGTACCGGAACATCGTGCTCTTCCCCGGAACGCCGACCCAGCAGACGATTCGCGACGTCGGTTTCAACCAGGTGATCAGCTTCTCGGTCGACGGTTCGGTGGTGGCGCCGCATCCGGTCGAGATTACGCAGGCGAACTGCAACGCCTGCCATTTCGCGATTTCCGCGCACGGCTCGATCCGGCAGAACGTGCAGTACTGCCTGCTATGCCACAACCCGACCCAGACCGACGCGGCCGTGCGCCCTCCCAGCCAGACCCCGGCGCAAGGTATAGACTTCCCTGTGCTGATCCATCGGCTGCATTTCGGCGCCTCGGGCCAGGCTGAGGCTGCGGCGGGGCCGGTGCAATTCACGCCCTTTGTGATCTATGGCTTCGGCGGGAGCGCCAACGACTTCAGCGGCGTCCGCTTCCCGGGCGACCTGCGTGACTGCGCCAAGTGCCATGTCAACGAATCCCAGCAGGTGCCGGTGCCCGCGACGCGCATCGCGGTCACCAACCCGCGGGCCTACATCAACCCGACGCCGCCCAACACCGCCGCCTGCACGGCCTGTCACATCGAGCAGGCCGCTTCGGCCCACGCCGCCACCCAAACCGACCCGAAAGCCGGCGAGGGCTGTGGCTTCTGCCACGCGCCTGGCCAGACCTTCTCGGTGGATTCGGTGCACGCGCGGACGCTGTAGCTGCGCGGCCGGCCACGTGCCAAGAGCCTCCTGCTATCCTGGAGTCGAGCTTCGCTCCTTCTCGGATACACACCTTGAAAGTCGGTTTTGTCAGCCTGGGCTGCCCCAAGAACCTGGTGGACACCGAGGTCATGATGGGGCAACTCGCCGCTCACGGGCATCGAGCTGACTCCGCGCCCACAGGACGCCGAAGTCATCGTCGTCAACACGTGCAGCTTCATCGACCCCGCCAAGCAGGAATCGGTCGACACGATCCTCGAAATGGCGGAGTACAAGAAGACCGGCGGCCTGAAGCGGCTGGTCGTGGCGGGCTGCCTGGTGGAGCGCTACCGCGACGAGATCCGCCGCAACATCCCCGAAGTGGACGCGGTCGTCGGCACCAACGAGCTGGAGGAAATCGTCGCCGCCTGCCACGGGGCGCCGGCCGCGAGGCGGCGCAGCGGCGCCGTATCTCTACCACGATCTGACGCCGCGCGTGCTCGCCACGCCGCGCCACTACGCCTACATCAAGATCGCCGAGGGCTGCGACCACCCCTGCTCGTTTTGCGTCATCCCGCAGTTCCGCGGGCAAGTTCCGCAGCCGCCGCTTCGAATCGGTGGTGGCGGAGGTCTCGCGACTGTTCGACTCCGGCGTTCGCGAGATCAACCTCATCGGCCAGGACACGACCTGCTACGGCGAGGACCTCGGCCTCGAGGACGGCCTGCCGCTCCTGCTCGAGCGGCTGGCCGGCATCGAGACGCCGCTGGGAGAAATGGGTGCGGTTCCTGTACGCCTATCCCAACAAGGTCACACAGAAGCTGCTCGACACCATCGCCGCTCATCCCTCGCTGGTGAAGTATATCGACATGCCGCTCCAGCACGCGAGCCGCGAGGTGCTCAGGCGCATGCGGCGTGGCGGCTCGGGCGAGATCTTCCTTAAGCTGATCGAGCGCATGCGCCGCACCATTCCCGGAGTGGCCATCCGCACCAGCATGATCGTGGGCTTCCCCGGCGAAACCGGCGCGGACTTCGACGAACTGTGCGAGTTCGTCCAGGCGGCCCGGTTCGACCGGCTCGGCGTTTTCTCTTACTCCGACGAGGAGACCAGCCGGAGCTATCATCTGGATGGAAAGGTGGACGCGCGCACGATCTACAACCGCAAGCGGCGGCTGATGGCCATCCAGCGCAAGGTCTCCCGCGCCCGCAACCGCGGTCTCCGCGGCCGCGAGGTTCCGGTCCTGGTCGAAGGTCCGTCCGAGGAGACCGACCTGCTCTGGCAGGCGCGCATGAGCACGCAAGCGCCCGAGATCGACGGCGTCTGCCTGGTGAACGACGTCGAGGGCGCGCCGCCCGTCCCTGGCCAGATGCGCCTGTTGCGCGTTACCGAGGCGCAGGACTACGACCTGGTCGGCACGCTGCTGCCGCTGACCGAGCAGTCTCCGCGGCCAACCGCGAACCCGTTCGCGATCCTATGAGATGCCCTACCTGCAAGAAGGAGGTCGAGCCCGGCGGGCCGTACGCGCCGTTCTGCAGCGACCGCTGCCGCCTGATCGACCTCGGCAACTGGGCCTCCGGGAAGTACCGCATTCCGGCGCCGGCCGAGTCCGCTCCAAACGACGAGAACGAGGATCGAGACCGTGAAGCCTGAGCGCGCGGACCGGCTGGCAAAGGCCATCGCGACATGGTTCGGCTGCGGCTACGCGCCCTTTGCGCCGGGCACGTTCGGCTCGCTCGGCGCACTCGTGCCCGCGATTCTGCTGGCGCGTGCCGGATGGCGGCCGCTGCACTTCGTGGCGCTGGCGATCGCCGCGCTGCCGGTGGCGGTCTGGTCCGCGAACCGGACCGCGCAGAGCCTCGGCAAGAAGGACCCGCAACAGGTGGTGATCGACGAAGTGGTGGGTCAGTGGATCGCTCTGAGCGGCGCGGTTTCGCTTCGCCAGATCCGCTGGCCGGTCTGGCTCGCTGCTTTTGCGCTGTTTCGGGTCATGGACATCTGGAAGCCGGCTCCGGTGCGCCAGCTCGAGCGGCTGCCGGGCGGCTACGGCATCGTGGCGGACGACGTAATGGCCGGAATTTATGCGGCGCTTGTTTTATGGGCGGCGGGATGCTTCAATCTTTATTGAGTATGGCGAATCGCAAGAACGGTGACGTGAGGCCGCAGATCTCGAAGGTGACGCCGGTTGCCGCCATTGCGGGGGGCGAGTTTCAGATCCGCGGGAAGTGCTTCGCCAAGTCCGCACGGCCGCGGGTTTCTTTCGGAGAGGTGGAGGCGCCGGTCGTCATCGGCTCGGATTCCCTGGTCATCGCTCGCGTGCCCGAGACCGCCTCGGTGGGCGAGCTGGTGATCCGCAATGGCGAGGACGCCAGCCCGGCGTGGGCCTGCGAAATCGGCGTCCAGATCGCCGACGGCGTCCACCCCGTGGCCAACCCCGCCGTCGACGCCGCCGGGAACATCTTCACCACCTTCAGCGGCTCGCGCGGCCAGAAGACGCCGGTCTCGGTCTACAAGACCGACCTGAACTACGACACCAAGCCGTTCCTCTCCGACCTGATGAACGCCACGGCGCTGGCCTTCGACCGCGAGGGGTTCCTGTACATTTCCAGCCGCTACGAGGGCATCGTCTACCAGGTGACGCCGAGCCGGCTCGATGTCGGTCTACGTCGAGGGCATGGGCGTCGCCACCGGCCTCGCGTTCGACCCGGACGAGAACCTCTACGTCGGCGACCGCCAGGGCACCATCTTCAAGATCAGCCGCTCGCGCCAGATCTACGTCTTCGCCACGGTGGAACCCTCCATCGCCGCCTACCACCTGGCCTTCGGTCCGGACCAGCACCTGTACGTCACCGGCCCCACCACATCGAGCTTCGATTCGGTCTACCGCGTGGCGCCGACGGGCGACGTGGAGACGTTCTACCGCGGCCTGGGCCGGCCGCAAGGGATGGCCTTCGACGCCGAAGGCCGGCTTTACGTCGCGGCTTCGCTCGGCGGGCGGCGCGGGGTCGTGCGTATCGGCGCGGACCGTACGCCCGAGCTGTTCCTCTCCGGGCCCAACATCGTGGGGCTGGCTTTCACGCCTTCGCGCTCCATCGTGGTCGCCACCAACAGCGTGCTCTACCGCGTGGACGCCGGCATCAAGGGCAAGCCGCTGCCATGAGAGCCGTCAGCAGTCAGCAATCGGCCATCCGCCGTGAGTGACCTGACTGAGCCGCGACCGCAGGGAGCGCCGAAAAGCGACCGTCACAGGGCACGAAGGAAGTCAGGCCGCAGATGAACGCCGAGAAACGCAGATCGAAAGCAACAGCCCTATCGGCGTTCATCCGCGTTTATCAGCGGCGCGGACTGCCTCTTCTTAGCGCCGCTACACCCATGAACGCTGAGATTATCGCCGTAGGCTCCGAGCTCCTCACGCCCCAGCGCCAGGACACCAATTCGCTCTACCTGACCGATCAGCTCAACGCGCTGGGCGTGGAGGTGGTGGCGAAACTGATCGTCGGCGACGACCGCGTCCGGCTGGCCGAAGCCGTTCGCGCCGCGCTCGCCCGCTCCGAGATCCTGATCCTGACCGGCGGGCTCGGCCCCACCGAGGACGACGTAACCCGCGACGCCGTCGCCCAGGCCCTCGGCCGCGAGCAGGTTTTCCACCAGGAGATCTGCGACGCCATCGAGCAGCGGTTCCGGCGGCGCCTGCGCGGCCCCATGCCCGAGATCAACCGTCGCCAGGCCTACGTCCTGACCGGCGCCGAGGTGCTCTCCAACCCCAACGGCACCGCTCCGGGCCAGTGGATTGCCGCCGGTGGCCGCGCAATCATGCTGCTGCCCGGTCCGCCCAACGAGATGAAGCCGATGTTCACCGCCGAGTGCCTGCCCCGGCTCGAGCGCGTCCTGCCGCCGCAGGTCATCCGCACCCGCGTCTTCCGCATCGCCAACATGCCCGAGTCCGCAGTGGATCAGCGCATCGCACCGGTCTACACGCGCTACGCCAACCCGGTCACCACGATCCTGGCGGCGGCCGGCGACATCCAGGTGCATCTGCGGGCGCGTTCGGCGACCGCGGAGGAGGCCGAGCGCCTGCTGGCGGAGGTCGCTCCTCAGATCGAGTCCATCCTGGGCGATCGCATCTACTCCCGCAACGGCGACCCGCTCGAAGCGGTCCTCGGCCAGAAGCTGCGCGAGCGGGGCGAGACCGTCAGCGTGGCCGAGAGCTGCACCGGCGGGATGCTGGCCGAGCGCATCACCTCGGTTCCGGGCAGTTCGGACTACTTCCTGGGCGGCTTTCTGGTCTACACGGACCGCATGAAGACAGAACTGCTCGGCGTGAGCGCGGACCTCCTGCGCGAGCGCACCGCCGTGAGCGAGGAAGTTGCGCGCGAGATGGCGCGCGGCGCGCGCGAGCGCACGGGCTCGACGTGGGCGCTCTCAGTCACCGGCGTTGCCGGCCCCAGCGGCGGGACCGAGGCCGCGCCCGTGGGAACCGTCATCATCGGGCTGGCCGGTCCGGATGGCGGCGCCACACGCAGCGCGATCTTCCCCGGCGACCGCGAGAGAGTGCGCACGTTGGCCACCCAAGCGGCGCTGGACCGGCTTCGCCTGCGACTGTCCTGACCCGTCCCCCCACTCGCACGTACCAGCACCACGCCCGTGAGGTGTGAAAACCGGGTACCTGGGTACCGGGACTTATTGGTCTTTTATTTTGTGAGAACTTTCGGCTACAGTAGAGTGGCATGCGTTTCGCCTCAGCACTCGTGATCCTGGCTGCGAGCACCCCGGCGGTGTCCGCATTAATGATCGGCGCGGTCCTGCTGCTGGCGCCCGTTCTGTTCAAGCTTCGCAAGAATCGTTAGTCTCCGATCTTCAGCGTCCCGCCGCCGGTTTCTGCGGAACCGGCGGCGGCCGGGGCCGGTTCCCCCCATAAGTGCGTGACTCCTCGACCCGCTCCCGCTACAATGGGCGGAGAGCGCCATGAACGGTCCTCGCGATCCCCAATGGAAGACCCGCCTGGTCGAGGGTGGATTCCCGGACCGGGCTTTCGACATCGAGTTCTGGCAGGAACAGGGCGACGAGGCGATCTTCCAGGCCGCCTGGGAGATGGTGGAACTGGCGGAGGAAGCCAGAGATGGCCGCAAGCCCGCACTACAGAGATCTTCTACGAAGCTTCAACGAGTATAAGGTCGAGTACTTGATCGTGGGGGGATACGCTGTGATGAAGTACAGCGAACCACGATTCACGAAGGACCTTGATCTCTGGGTGAACCCCTCATCGGAGAACTCGGCGAGAGTGTGCCGGGCGCTTGCCGCGTTCGGCGCTCCCCTGGCCCACGACGGAGTGACGCCGGAAACGTTCACGAACGCGAACACGGTATACCAGATCGGAGTGGCCCCGGTCCGCGTGGACATTCTGACGGGCATCACGGGCGTAGTGTTCTCCGACGCGTGGCGAAAACGGGTCGCCAGCTCTTTCTTTGGCGTGCCCGTAGACCTCATCTCGCTGGAGGACTTGATCGCCAACAAGCGGGCAGCCGGCCGCACGGGCGACCTGGAGCACCTGGAGCGTCTCCAGAAGAAGGCCGGCCGGAGCGCGCCGGCGGAGTAGGCCTCTCCTACGGCTTCGGCGGTTCGGCCGCGGGCGGCGGAGCGGCGGGTGGGGTCCACGGCTTGTTGACCCACTCCTTGACCCAATCGATGAAGGTCTTGTACCAGAGCACGCTGTTCTGCGGCTTGAGCACCCAGTGGCCCTCATCGGGGTAAATCAGCAGCTTGGACGGCACTTTCTGGACCTGGAGCGAGGTGTACAGTTGCAGGGCCTGCCCGTACGGAACGCGGAAGTCCAATTCCCCGCCCACCACCAGCGTCGGCGTGCGGAAGTCGTGGGCGTAGAAGCTCGGGGAGAACTTGGCGTAGAGGTCGGGGTTGTCCCAGGGCGCGCCGTGGAACTCCCAGAGCGGGAACCAGAGCTCTTCGGTGGCGCCGAACATGCTGCGCAGATCAAACACGCCGGCGTGCGAAACCAGCGCTTTAAAGCGCTGGCTGTGGCCCAGTATCCAGTCCACCATGTAGCCGCCGTAGGAGCCGCCGGCGGCCGCCATCTTCTCCGGGTCGGCGTAGGGCAGCTTGGCGGCGTAATCGGCAACCGCCATGATGTCATCGAAGGGCTTGCCGCCCCAGTCCGCATTAATGTCATCGATGAATTTCTGCCCGTATCCGGTTGATCCACGAGGATTTGGCATTACAACCAGGAACCCAGCGCCGGCGAACACCTGGGCATTCCAGCGATAGCCCCAGTCCTCGCCCCAGGCGCCTTGGGGCCCGCCGTGGATGAGGAACAGGACCGGGTAGCGCTGGCTCTCGTCGAAGCCTGGGGGCTTCAGCAGGAAGCTGTGCACCCGCGCTCCGTCCGTGCTCTCGACCCAGAATTCCTCCAGCTTCGGCAGCGCGAACTCGGCCAGCAGCGCAGCGTTGAAATGCGTCAGCGCCCGCACCGCGCCGCCGCTCTGGGCCGCGAAGATCTCCGACGGCCGCGCCCCGGTCTGTTCCGTGAAAACCACCGTCTTGCCGTCCGGGCTGAGCTGAAGCTCATCCACGAAGCTGTCGCCGGAGAAGATGTTTCGCGCTCCGCCGCCGTGGGCGGGCGCCATCTGCAAGAGCTGCCGACCGCGGTCCTCGATGGTAAAGAAGAGCTGAGCCGAATTCGGGGACCAGGTGAAGCCGGTCACCCAGCGGTCCATGCCCTCGGTCAGGTTGGTGAGCTTGCCGGTAGCGCGTTCGAGCACCATCAGCCGCCAGCGGTCGCTCTCGTAGCCTGGCCGTTGTTGGGCGCGCCACGCCAGGTACTTGCCGTCAGGCGAGTAGGCGGGGGAAACGTCGGCGGCCGGATTCGAGGTGATCTTCCGGACTTCCCCGCCCGCTGTCGACACCACCCACAGGTCCGAGTTCGTGCCGAGGGCCGGCTCCGGGTCCGCGTTCATAACGAAACACAGCTCTGCGCCGTCGGGCGAGACGGCATAATCGTCCTGGCCGCCCAAGGAGAACGGCGGAACGTCGCTATTCCCCGGCGTAAGGTCCTTGGGTGCGCCGCCGCTGACCGGAACGACAAAGAGGTGGCTCCTCCGGTTGCCCCGCCACTCGGTCCAGTGGCGATAGAGCAGCGAAGTGTAGACCCGGGCATGGATTTTCGATTCCTTCTCGGCGTCGAGTTTCTTCTTGTTGCAGGCATCGTCCGGACAATCCGGATAGACCTCGCTGGTGAAGACCAGGACCTTGCCGTCCGGCGAGTAGAGCACGCCGCCCGCCTCGGTCGCGAGCGCCGTGACCTGGCGCGGGTTGCTGCCGTCCGGCCCCATGAGCCAGGCCTGGGGAGATCCGGCGCGGTCCGAGATGAACGCGATAGATTTAGAATCGGGCGACCAGCGCGGGCGCTCGTTCACGCCGCCGGCAGTGGTGATTCTGACCGGCTCGCCCCCGGCAAGCGGGACGACGTAGACGTTGGTCGGCTTCCGGTTCGCGGCGAGATCGACCGATTGCACAGTGAAAGCCACCATCTTGCCATCGGGCGAAACCTGCGGATCGCTCACCCGCGACAGTTTCATGAGCGCGTCCACATCGAACGGCTTCTGCGCCAGGGCCGGCGCAGCGACTGCGAGGATCAACAGGACAAGCAGCATAAACTGCATTCTATAGCCATCGGAGGGCAGCCGTCAGCGGGCTGGCCAGCTAGCGCGTTTCTGGAGAGCGCAAAAGCAGTGGAGCGTTCCGCCGAGCCCGTGACCAATGGCGGCGCCGGCTAATGCGGATCGCAACCGAGCGCGAAGCGCAGGGCCGAGCAGATTTCGCCCATTCGCGCAGAACTCAACCGGGCCACTCGCTTCCCCAAGCGCCGCTGAGCGACGGTAACTGCGCTGTGCAGGTTCACGGCACAGGGCGCTTTCATGCCATCTTCTTCGCTCAGCACGACCTCGGATGGCACCCCGCGAATCGTCGAAGTGATTGGCGCTACCGTTGCGGTTGCGAGGTACGCCACGGCGCTGTCACGAGTGAGCACGACTACCGGCCTCTTCTTGTCGGGAGAAGCGAATTGATAGAGACGAACGTCGCCCCTGGCTATTCCGCCGGCCACTCCGCCTCCCCTTCCCACGCGAGCGCATCATCCACCGCTCGCGGCTCCTGCGCGTAGCCCTCGCGGTCGCGTTCTTCCAGCGCTCGCGTCTCGAGTCTCCCCAGGTGCTCGCGAAGGGCGTCACGAAACAGAGCGGACCGGCTGCGGTTCGTCCTGCGCGCAGCCTGGTCGGCCGCACCCAGCAGCTTCTTGTCGAGAACGATCTGGATCGTCTCCATATGTGGACTCGCCTCCACAGTATAATCCACATAGGGGGTCCCTGAAAGTGGCTCGTCCTTTCTTGCTTTGTTGAGGGCATCCACCGCGGGGGAGGCAGGGAGCGGGTCCTCATAACCCAAAGCACGAGCGCGCTGTATCTGAATGTGCTACACTAATCTTAGTTGATAGTTATACACTAAGATTACGAGGCAAACGCCCATGGATCTCAATCGCCTAACCGAAAAGGCCCAAGAGGCCATCCGCGCCGCTCAGTCCACCGCCGTCCGCTACGGCAACCAGCAGATCGATGTCGAGCACGTCCTCGCCGCGCTGCTCGAACAGGCCGACGGCCTCGCTCCCGCCATCCTCATCAAGGCCGGCGTCAACGTCGAGGGCCTGCATCGCCGCACCGTCCAGGAAATCGAGCGCCTGCCCAAGGTCTCGGGCGTCTCCGGGGCGCCCGACCAGGTCTACGTCACCGGCCGCCTCAACCGCGTTCTGACTCAGGCCGAGGACGAAGCGCGCAAGCTGAAGGACGAATACATCTCCGTCGAGCATCTACTGCTCGCGATGACCGACGACGGCGGCGCCACCGGCCGGCTCTTCAAGGAGTTCGGCGTCACGCGCGAGCGGCTCCTGCGGCGCGCTTGCAGGAGGTCCGCGGGCAGCCAGCGCGTGACCTCACAGAATCCCGAAGCCACCTACCAGGCGCTGGAGCGCTACGGCCGCGACCTCACCAAGCTCGCCGCGCAGGGCAAGCTCGACCCGGTCATCGGCCGCGACGACGAGATCCGCCGCGTCATCCAGGTGCTCTCGCGCCGCACCAAGAACAACCCGGTGCTGATCGGCGAGCCGGGCGTCGGCAAGACCGCCATCGTCGAGGGGCTGGCCCAGCGCATCGTGCGCGGCGACGTGCCCGAAGGCCTCAAGAACAAGCGCGTGGTCGGCGCTCGACATGGGCGCGCTGATCGCCGGCGCGAAGTTCCGCGGCGAGTTCGAAGAGCGGCTGAAGGCCGTGCTCAAGGAAGTGCAGACCTCGGAAGGCGAGATCATCCTCTTCATCGACGAGCTGCACACCGTGGTCGGCGCGGGCAAGGCCGAAGGCGCCATGGACGCCGGCAACCTGCTCAAGCCCATGCTCGCGCGCGGCGAGCTGCACTGCATCGGCGCGACCACGCTCGACGAATACCGCAAGTACATCGAGAAGGACGCCGCGCTGGAGCGCCGCTTCCAGCCGGTCCTGGTCGATCAGCCGTCGGTCGAGGACACCATCTCGATCCTGCGCGGCCTGCGCGAGCGCTACGAAGTGCACCACGGCGTGCGCATCAAGGACGCGCGCGCTGGTCGCGGCCGCGGTGCTTTCGAACCGCTACATCACCGACCGCTTCCTGCCCGACAAGGCCATCGACCTGGTGGACGAGGCCGCCGCCCGGCTGCGCACCGAGATCGATTCCATGCCCACCGAGCTCGACGAGCGCATGCGGCGCATCATGCAGCTCGAAATCGAGCGCGAAGCGCTGAAGAAGGAGAACGACGCCGCCTCGCGAGAGCGGCTCGGCAAGATCGAGAAGGAACTGGCGGACCTGCAGGCCGAGGCCGACGCGCTGCAGGCCCGCTGGCAGACCGAGAAGAAGGCCGTGGCCCACCTGCGCAGCCTGCGCGAGCAGATCGAGCAGACCAAGCTCGAGATCGAACAGGCCGAGCGCGCAGTACGACCTGAACCGCGCGGCCGAGCTGAAGTACGGCAAGCTGGCCGCAGCTCGAACGCCAGCTCAAAGCCGAGGAAGCGAGACCTGTCGAGCAAAGAAGGCGCGCCGCGGCTGCTCAAAGAGGAAGTGGACGAGGAGGACATCGCCGAGGTGGTGAGCCGCTGGACCGGCGTTCCGGTCTCGAAGCTGCTCGAAGGCGAGCTGGAGAAGCTGCTGCACCTCGAAGAGGAGCTGCACAAGCGCGTGGTGGGCCAGGACGAAGCGGTGACGCGTGGCCGAGGCGGTGCTGCGCGCGCGCTCGGGTCTGAAGGACCCGCAACCGGCCCATCGGCAGCTTCATCTTCCTGGGGCCGACCGGCGTCGGCAAGACCGAACTGGCGCGGGCGCTGGCCGAGTTCCTGTTCGACGACGAGCGCGCCATGATCCGCATCGACATGTCGGAGTACCAGGAGAAGCACACCGTGGCGCGGCTGATCGGCGCGCCTCCGGGCTACGTCGGCTACGAGGAAGGCGGCCAGCTCACCGAAGCCGTGCGCCGGCGGCCGTACTCGGTGGTCCTGTTCGACGAGATCGAGAAGGCGCACCACGACGTCTTCAACGTGCTGCTGCAGATTCTGGACGACGGCCGGCTGACCGACGGCCAGGGCCGCACGGTGGACTTCAAGAACACCATCGTCATCATGACCTCGAACATCGGCAGCCACCGCATCCTGGAATACCGCGGCGCGTTCGAAGGCGAGCCGTACGAGCGCATGAAGGAGGCCGTGCTCGAGGAGATGCGGCGAGCATTTCCGGCCGGAGTTTCTCAACCGCGTGGACGAGATCATCGTGTTCCACTCGCTCTCGGAAGAGCACTCGAAGCAGATCGTCGAGATCCAGCTCGGGCGTTTGCGGGCGCGGCTGGCGGACCGCCATATCGCGATCGAGCTGACGGACGCCGCCCGCACCCACCTGGTGCGCAGCGGCTACGATCCGACCTACGGCGCGCGGCCGCTGAAGCGCGCCATCCAGAAGGAGATCGAAACGCCGCTGGCGCGGCTGGTGCTGGCGGCGAAGGTCCGCGACGGCCAGACGGTGGACGTCGATCTCGACCCCGCCCGCGGCGAGTTGAAGTTCGCCCCGCGTGCCCCCGCGGCGGGTTAACGTTGACCGCAAGAAGGTCGATCGAAGTGTTTTCGGCCGCGGATGAACGCCGATGAACGCAGATACGGTCACTCGTTTTCAATCGGCGTCTATCGGCGTTCATCGGCGGCCAGTAATGGAGTCGCTATTTCATGCCGCGACGGCGGGCCACGAGCGGTTTTGCCCCCGGCGTTACAATTGAGTCAAGCGTGGCCCAGCATGGAGAAACGAAAGCACTCGCCCGTCTTTTTTTTCGCCGCCTCGCCGGCCGGGGCGCAGAGCTGCTGGCGGCCCGCGGCCGACGTCTACCGCGTCCCGCACGGCTGGCTGCTGAAGTTCGATCTAGCCGGCGTGGACATGGAAGACGTCGCCGTCGAGGTCCGTGACTGCCGCATCACGGTCAGCGGCGTGCGCCGCGACTGGCTGGTGGAAGAGGGCGCCAGCTACTACTCGATGGAGATCGCCTACAACCGCTTCGAGCGCACCATCGAGCTGCCCTGCCACTTCAAGCATCCGCGCGTGGCGCTCGAGAACAAGAACGGTCTTCTGATTATCCGCATAACGGAGGCGTAACCAATGGCCGACGTCGAAAACGTCCAGACGCTACCCCTGCTTCCGCTGAAGAACAGCGTGCTGTTTCCGTATCTGTTTATGCCGCTTGCGGTGGGACGGACCGCGTCGCTCGCCGCCGCCGAGGCTGCGCTGTCGACCGAAGGCAAAGAGATCATTGTGGTGGCGCAGCGCGACGCCAGCAAGGACGTGCCCGGCGCAGCCGAGGACCTGTACTCGATCGGCACCAAGGCGGTCATCAAGAAGATGGCCCGGCCGAACGAGAGCCAGATGGACCTGATCGTGCTCGGCGTCGAGCGGGTGGTGATCCTGAAGCTGGAACAGATGGAGCCCTATCCTGCGCGTCCGCAGTGCGACCGTTGCCGCTACCGGAGGACCACTCGCCCGAAGTCGAAGCGCTGCACCGCGCCGTCGCGGAACTGGCGGGCGAAGGTCGTCGCGCTGGCCCAGCCCAACGCCCCGGCCGAGCTGGCGCAGATGCTCGCCCAGACCGAGGACCCGCTGCGGCTGGTCTACCTGCTGGGCTCCATGATGAGCCTCGAGCTGGCCAAGGAGCAGGCGCTGCTGGAGGCTCAGACCCGCGCCGAGGCGCTCACGCCTCATGCACGGCTACCTGACCAGCGAGTACGCAGGTGCTGCGAACTGCGCAACAAGATCGCCAGCGAGGCCGCAGACCGAGATGAGCAAGGAGCAGCGCGAGTACCTGCTGCGCCAGCAGCTGCGCGCCATCCAGCAGGAGCTGGGCGAGAAGGACCCGCAGCAGGCCGAAGTCGAGCTGCTGCGCGAGCGCCTCGAGAAAGCCGACCTGCCCGAGGAAGTCGCGCAAGGAGGCCGATGCGCGAGCTTTCGCGCGCTGGAGCGGCTGCCGCCCGGCGCGCCCGACTACCAGGTCATCCGCACCTATCTCGAATTCGTGCTCGAGCTGCCGTGGAA
Organism: Bryobacterales bacterium; assembly: GCA_963710565.1. Taxonomy (GTDB): domain Bacteria; phylum Acidobacteriota; class Terriglobia; order Bryobacterales; family Bryobacteraceae; genus DASWZN01. The sequence continues at coordinate 1,000,800 of CAVQAN010000009.1, forward strand.
CAAGTGCACCGAGGACAACCTCGATATCGCGCGGGCGCGCCAGATCCTGGACGAGGACCACTACGACCTGAAGGAGGTGAAGGAGCGCATCCTGGAGCACCTCGGCGTGCTGAAGCTGAATCCCGGAGGCCAAGGCGCCGATTCTGTGCTTCGTCGGGCCTCCCGGAGTGGGGAAGACGTCGCTCGGGCCAGTCGATCGCGCGGGCGCTGGGCCGCAAGTTCGAGCGCATGAGCCTGGGCGGCCTGCACGACGAGGCGGAACTGCGCGGCCATCGCCGCACCTACATCGGCGCCATGCCGGGCCGCGATCATCCAGGCCATCCGCCGCGCCGGGCGCGAACAACCCGGTGCTGATGCTGGACGAGGTGGACAAGCTCGGGCGCGATTTCCGCGGCGACCCGGCGGCGGCGCTGCTGGAGATCCTCGACCCGGAGCAGAACAAGACTTTCCGCGACAACTATCTCGATCTGCCGTTCGACCTCTCGAAGGTCTTCTTCATCACCACGGCCAACACGCTGGACACGCGTGCCGCGGCCGCTGCTGGACCGCATGGAGATGCTGCGGCTGCCGGGCTACAGCGAAGAGGAGAAGACGCGAGATCGCGCGGCGGTACCTGATTCCGCGCCAGTTGAAAGCAAGCGGGCCTGACGGCCGAAGCAGTGCGTGCTCGGCGACGGGACTCTGCAGGCGATCATCTGCCCGCTACACGCGCGAGGCGGGCGTGCGGCAACTGGAACGCGCCATCGGCCGCGTCGTGCGCAAGGTCGCGCTGACGGTTCGCCGAGGGCAACGCTGGCGGCCGTGACCGTCCGCCGCCGGAGACTGGCGGACCTTGCTGGGACCGGAGCGTTCTTTCCGGAGGACGAGCGGCGCAAGGAGCAGCCGCCGGGCGTGGCCACCGGCCTGGCCTGGACCGAAACCGGCGGCGAAGTGCTCTACGTCGAGGCCACGCTGCTGCCCGGACGGCAAGGGACTGACGCTCACCGGCCAACTCGGCGAGGTGATGCAGGAATCGGCGCGCGCGGCGCAGAGCTACATCTGGTCGCACGCCGGGCGAGCTGGGCATCGACCCGGCGCTCTTCAAGGAGCTGCGGCGTCCACGTGCACGTGCCGGCGGGCGCGATTCCCAAGGACGGGCCCTCGGCGGGCGTCACCATGGCGACGGCGCTGGCGTCGGTCTACACCCAGCACGCCGGTGCGCACGCGACACGGCCATGACCGGCGAGATCACGCTCACCGGGCTGGTCCTGCCGATCGGCGGGCTCAAGGAGAAAGTGCTGGCCGCCCGGCGCGCCGGCATCCATCGCATCATCGCACCGAGGGGAAACGAGAAGGACTTGCAGGATTTCTCCGAAGCGGTGCTCCGGGAGACCGAGTTTGTTTTCGTGGATCGCATCGAGCAGGTCTCGGCGGCAGCGTTCCCGCAGCCGGCCGAACCGCTGGAGGCCGTGAAGGCCGGGTAGGCGGCCTGCTTACGCGCGCGGATCGAATGGCAGAGCTTCGAGGCGGCGGACGCGTCGAAGCCTGCCGCATTTTTTGTACTCTGCGAAAGGAGGGACCAGGTCAACCCCTTCTTTTGTGGGGACGGGTGGGGCTGGCTGGTGGAACGCGGGAGGGGAGAATCACGGCCAGCCACAATGCAGTCTTCACACGGGGGTCATGGCCGGTTAACCCAGATGCGGCACTCTGAAAATGTCACCGCCCAGCCGCATGTGGCACAGCCCCGCTGCCAGCCAGGGTGCAGCTTGGTGTGTCCGTTAGTGCCACGGCTACGAGTCGCCGCGGTGGCAAGGAGCTCCAGGCTATGCCCGTATTCGAACTGCCAGTTGACGTCGAATCAGACCCGGAGGCGCAGGCGGCGCCTTCAGAACCCGCCAGCGTCCCCGAGCAAGCGGCCGCCGCCCACGGCGGGCGTCACCTGTGGCTTTGGCTCGCATGTTTGGTGTGCGGATTGGCGGCGGCGTCTTGTTACCTGCTCTCTCGTCGCCACCCGCAGCCTCAGAATCCCGTGGCAGCATCGGTACCCGTCCCGTCGCTCGCGTTCTCGGTCCGTCCTTATGAGGGCGCGTTACTGCTGACCTGGGATGCCAGCTCCACGGCCGTGAGGACGGCCCAACGAGCGATGCTCTCCATCACGGACGGCAAGCGCAGCGAGGACGTCGAGTTGTACCTGCCCCAGTTCCGAAAGGGCAGCTTGATCTACGATCCCATCACCGAAGACGTGACATTCCGGCTGGCGGTCACTTCGGAGGGCGCCGCCGAGACAATCGAATCGGTGCGCGTTCTCCGGGCAACTCGGGTGACTCCGCGGGTGGAAGTGGCTCTCGCACAGCCGCAACCCCTTCCTGTAGGCGAGCAGACGCTAGCGGCCACAGCCCTTCCGACGCCGCCTCAACCTGCGGTGCCCACGACTGAGGCGGGGAGCGATCGGCGAGCGCCCACCGAGGTTCCGGTCGCGGACATTCCTCAACCTACGTCCGGTCCGCTGCGGGTGAGCTCGCTGAGGGTTCTCCGAACCACCGCCATCCTCTATCCTCCGGCTGCCCGGCAAGCTCGCGTGAGTGGCACGGTCACGGTGGAAGTCAGGGTCGGTACAGACGGCCGTGTGCGTGAGGCGGCGGCGATCGGCGGTCCGGAGATGCTGCGCTGGATCGCCGCGAAAGGTGTGCAGGAGTGGATCTTCGACCCGCCGGTCGTTGACGGAAAGCGCGTCGAGGCCAGCGCGCGCGTTGACGTCACGTTCGCACCCTAGCCCGCCGGACGCGAAGCCTCTGCCGGGCCGGCCCTGCGAGGGGCCGGCGGGCCCTCTACTTCGCCTCGCCCCGCTTTGTAATCCGCTCGGCGTTCATGTAGGGGCGCAGGGCCTCTGGCACAATCACGCTGCCGTCGCGTTCCTGGTAATTCTCCAGGATCGCGACCCAGGTGCGGCCGATGGCCAGGCCGCTGCCGTTCAGCGTGTGGAGGAATTCGGCCTTGCCTTTGGCCGATTTCGCGCGAATCGAGGCCCGCCGCGCCTGGAAGGCTTCGTAGTTGGAGCAGGAGGAGATCTCCTTGTACTCGCCGAGCCCCGGGAGCCAGACCTCCAGGTCGTAGGTCTTGGCCGCGCCGAAGCCCATATCGCCGGTCGAAAGCGCGATGCGCCGGAACGGGAGCCCGAGCCGTTTCAAGATGTCCTCGGCGTCCTCGGTCAGACCTTCCAGTTCCCGGTAGCTTTCTTCCGGGCGCGCGAACTTCACCAGCTCCACTTTCTGGAACTGGTGCTGGCGGATGATGCCGCGCACGTCGCGCCCGTAGGAGCCGGCCTCGCTGCGGAAACAGGCGGTGAAGGCGCACAGCTTGATGGGAAGCCGGTCGGCGTCGAGGGTCTCGTTGCGGTAGAAGTTGGTCACCGGCACTTCGGCCGTTGGCGCCAGCCACAGGTCCGAGTTCTCGATTTTGAACAGGTCCTCGGCGAACTTCGGCAGTTGCCCGGTGCCGAAAAGGCTCGCCGAGTTGACCAGAAACGGCGGCAGGACTTCGGTGTACCCGTGCTCGCGCGTATGCGTGTCGAGCATGAAACTCGCCAGCGCGCGCTCGAGCTTCGCACCCAGGCCCCAATAGACGGCGAATCTCGCGCGGGTGATCTTAGCGGCGCGCTCGAGGTCCAGAATGCCGAGCTCCGGTCCCAGGTCCCAGTGCGCCTTGGGCTGGAAGTCAAACTCGCGCGGAGTGCCCCAGCGGTGGACTTCGAGGTTGGCCTCCGCACCCGCGCCTAGCGGGACCGATTCGTGGGGCAGGTTCGGGACGCTGGCCAGCGCTTGGCGGAACTCGTCGTCCAGCTTCGTGACCTGCGCATCGAGGGCCGATAGGCGGTCGCCCAGTTCGCGCATCTTCTGCTGGCGCTCGGAGGTGTCGATACCCTGCTTGCGCAGTTTGCCGACCTCGGCGCTCTCGGCATTCTTCGCGGCCTTCAGTTGCTCGGTCTCGGTGACGGCGGCGCGGCGGCGCGTGTCCAGCTCGCGAAACTCCTCGACATTCAGCGTGAAGTTGCGCGTCGCGAGGCGCGAGGCGACCGCGTCCAGATTGGATCGAAAGAAGTTCAGATCGTGCACGGTTTGAAGCTACGATGATCGCACAGGCGCTCGTCGCCCGTTGATCCGTGCCCAGGTCACCGGAAGTTGTCAACCAGCATCAGTTCGGACGACTGACAGTCCTCCTGAGGCCAGACGACGAACCGATCATCCTCGACCTGCCGCAGAAAGGCAATATGCCGGTCGTCCGGTGACCACGCCAGACCCCAGGGCGCCCCTGCCTGATTCGTGATCCGCACGGGCGCGCCACCGCCGATCTCGATGACGTAGATCTGAGAGCTGTCCTGCTTTTCGCCGTTCCACACGAACGCCACCCGGTTGCCGTCTGGCGACAGCGACGAGCCCCACGTGCGGCCTGCGAACGAGACTAGGGGAACCGCCCGAAGGTCGCCCGCGGCGGGCGGCTGACGCCACCACCAGACCACCGAAAGGGCCAGCACCGCAGCGATGTCTACCAAAAACCACAACCATCGCCGCCAGCGCGGCACCGCGGTTTGCGGGACCGGAGTGCCCGCCTCCTGCCGCAACTCCTCGAGTTCCACTCTCACGTCATCGATGTGCTGAAACCGGCGCGTGGGATCTTTACGCAGGCAGCGCGCGATGATCTGTTCCAACTCCGGCGGGATGTGCAACGCCACCTCGCGCACCGGCTTGGGCTCCTGGTGGAGAATCGCGGCCAGGGTAGAGAGGTTCGAGTCGCGCTCGAAGGGTCTCCGCTCCGTCACCATCTCATACAGCAGCGCGCCGAAGCTGAAGATGTCTGAACGAGCATCCACCGGCTTGCCCTCGGCCTGCTCGGGCGACATGTAGGCCACCGTGCCGAGCACAGCGCCTTCGGTCGTCAGCTCGGTCTCTGTCTCCGCCTCCGGCCCCACGACGAACTTTTTCGCCAGCCCGAAATCCAGAACCTTGGCCAGCCCTTCCTCCGTCACCATCACGTTGCCCGGCTTGAGGTCGCGGTGCACGATACCCGCGGCGTGCGCGCTAGCCAGCGCGTCCGCGATCTGAGACGCGCACCGCAGCGCTTCCTTCACCGGCATGCCCCGGCGCGGGATCAGCTCCGTCAGCGGCTTGCCGGCCACGTATTCCATCACCAGGAAGTCGATCCCGCCCTCGCTGCCGATGTCGTAGAGCGTGACGATGTTGGGGTGGTTCAGCGCCGAAGCCGCGCGGGCCTCGTGAATGAGCCGTGCCTTGCGGGCCGGATCGTCCGCCACCTTGCGCGGCAACACCTTCAGCGCGACGCGGCGGCCCAGCCGCGTGTCCTCGGCCAGGTAGACTTCGCCCATCCCCCCGGCGCCCAACTTCGAGATGACCCGGTAGGCCGAGATCTGTCGCCCCGCAGCCAGCACGTGGGCTCCCGAAGCCGCGCTCTGCGCCTTGCCGACCAGGGATTCCACATCGCGGCGCAACTCCTCGTCGCCGCCGCAGGCATCGCCAAGGAACGCGGCGCGCTCCGCCTCGGGCCGCTCCAGCGCGGCATTGTAGATCCGCTCGACCTTCTCCCAGCGCGCGTCAGCCGGCATGGTTTCTCGTCAGGTCGTGGTCGCGCGAGCGAACGCAGCGCAGTTCCGGGCAGACCATCGGGAGGGCTCGATCGAGCACGGCTCGAATTCCCTCGCGCGGCAGCTCGGTAGTCGGCGCGATGGGGGCCATATCACACGACCCGGTCCGGAGTTCGCCTGGAAGTATATCACGAGCCCGGTGCCGGGCCGGGCGATTCACTCGTCGATTCACTCGTCGCCCGCCGATCCGAGGGCGAAGCCGGGAAAGCCCTGACTGGCTCAACGCGCGACGGGCCACAAGCCACGGGCCCCTCGGATACACTTGGACTGGAGGACGCCTTCCCATGGCCACTCACACCCGAGTGCAGGCTCCCGCCGGCCTCGCCGCCCGCTACGGAGGCCTCGAACCCGAGGCCCTGATTCGGGCTTTCAAGACGATGCACACCTCGCGCCGCCTGGACGACCGCGAGATTCTGCTGAAGCGTCAGAACCGCATCTTCTTCCAGATCAGCGGCGCCGGCCACGAGGCCATTTCGGCCGCCGCGGGCATGGCGCTGCGCGCCGGGCACGACTGGTTCTATCCCTACTACCGCGACCGGGCGCTGTGCCTCGCGCTGGGGGTTACGCCGGCCGAGATGCTGCTGACCGCCGTGGGCGCGGGCGCGGATATCGCCTCGGGCGGGCGCCAGATGCCTTCCCATTGGGGTGCGCCACGGTTGAACATCGTCAGCCAGTCGTCGCCCACCGGGACTCAGTTCCTGCAAGCGATCGGCTGCGCCGAGGCGAACCGCCATCTCGATCCTGAGGGCGACGCCGTCACGCTCGTCACCGCCGGCGACGGCGCCACCAGCGAGGGCGAGTTCTGGGAAGCGCTGAACGCCGCCTGCCTGGACCGCCTGCCGGTGGTGTTCGTGATCGAGGACAATGGCTACGCCATCTCGGTGCCGCTCGAGAAGCAGACCGCCGGCGGCAACATCGCACGCCTTGTTTCAGGTTTTCCCGGTCTGGCGGTCGAGGAAGTGGATGGCTGCGATTTCGTGGCCTCCTATCACGCCCTGCGGCAGGCCGCCGGGTATGCCCGCTCCCGGCAAGGGCCCGCGCTGGTACACGCCACCTGCATACGGCCGTACTCGCACTCGCTGTCCGACGAGGAAAAGCTGTACAAGACCGACGAGGAGCGGGCCGCAGAGGCCGCGCGCGACCCGGTGGTCAAGTTCCCCGAGTGGCTGGTGGAGGAAGGCGTTCTCGACCGCTACGGCTTGCAGGTGATGGTGCACGAAATCGACCTGGAGATTCAAGCCGCCACGGACGCCGCGCTCATCGCCGCCCCGCCCCCCGGCGGCTCGGCGCTACTGCACCTGTACTCCGAACGTGTCGACCCGTGCTCGGACGCCTTCGCGACCCCGCCGCAGTTCGCCGGGGATCCGCGCACCATGGTGGACGAGATCAACCTGACGCTGGCGGAGGAGATGCGGCGCAACCCGCATATCGTGGTCTTCGGCGAGGACGTAGCCGATTGCAGCCGCGAGGATCACCTGCGCAAGCTGAAGGGAAAGGGCGGCGTCTTCAAGGCCACTCACGGCCTGCAGCGGAAGTTCGGCGCCCAGCGTGTCTTCAATACTCCGCTGGCCGAGGCTGCCATCGTCGGACGCGCCGATCGGCATGGCCACGCGCGGCATGAAGCCGGTGGCCGAGATTCAGTTCTTCGACTACATCTGGCCGGCGATGATGCAGATCCGCGACGAGCTTGCGACTCTGCGATGGCGCTCCAACGGCGGCTTCTCCTGCCCGGCCGTGCTGCGAGTAGCGATCGGGGGGTACCTGAGCGGCGGCGCCGTGTACCACAGCCAGTGCGGCGAGGTCGAATTCACGCACATTCCCGGCCTGCGCGTGGTTTTCCCTTCGAACGCGCTGGACGCCTGCGGGCTGCTGCGCACCGCGCTGCGCGCCGACGACCCGGTGCTGTTCCTGGAGCACAAGCGCCTCTACCGCGAGCCGTACAACCGCTCGGCGCATCCCGGCCCGGACTTCCTGATCCCCTTCGGCCGCGCCAACGTGGTCAAGGGCGGGCGCAATCTCACCATCGTCACCTACGGCGCGCTGGTGCAGAAATCGCTGCTGGCGGCGATCGAGATCGAGAAGCGCGATTCCTCGGTGAGCGTCGAGATTCTCGATCTGCGAACGCTGGCGCCGTACGATTGGGAGAGCCATCCGCCGCAGCGTGGAGAAGACCAGCCGCGTGCTGATCGCGCACGAGGACTGCCTCTCCTGGGGCTACGGCGCGGAGATCGCCGCGCGCATCGCCTCGCAGCTCTTCGACCGGCTGGACGCCCCGGTCGGCCGCGTCGGCGCGCTGGACACCTGGGTCGGCTACAACCCGCAGCTCGAAGCCGAGATCCTGCCGCAGGTCGACACCATCGTCCGCGAAGCGGAAAAAGTGCTGCGCTATTGAGGAGAACCCGGACAGGATGCTCTGTCCCCGAGTATCCGCACCGCAAGGTATCATGCGAAGAATGCCGTCTGCATCGCCTTCCATTCGGATTCGAGCCTGGGCGGGGATTGCGGTGGTCGCCGCACTCGCTCTGGCCGGCGCGCTGGACTACTCGCAGTTCCTCCTGGAATACAGCCGGTCGGCCGACCAGCTCCAAATCGGACCCCAGGAGACCCGTTTTCGCGAGGCGCTCGCCGCGCTGCCGGAGGGCGGCACAGAGGGCTACGTGTCCGATGTCCCGTCCAGCGACCCGCAGGGCCAGGTCATGCTCGGCGCGGCGCAGTACGCGCTTGCGCCGCGTATCCTCGTGCCCCTGAAGCGCCTGGGAAAAGGCGGCTGGGTGGTGGGCAGTTTCACGCGCCCGGACGAAGCCTCCGAGGTGGCGGCGGAAAGCGGTCTGACCATCGTCTCCGACTACGGGGACGGTGTGGCGGTCTTCCGGCGGGAGGCGCGACAGTGATCGGACTGCTGGCGTTTGTCGCTCCCCTGGCCGCGGGCTGGTGCCTGGCCGTCGCGGCTTTGGCCGGGCTTCCCGTCAGGCCGGTGTGGGCGGCGCGTGTTCTCGAGGGCGCCCTCGGCGGCGGCGCCGGTATCGCGATCTCTTCGGTGGCGTTCTTTCTCCTGACGGTGGCCGGGGCCGCGCCCCGAGGCGCTATTCCGGTCTTGGATGCCGCGCTGGTCGCGGCCGGCGTGTTCGCTTTCCTGCGCCGGCGACGGGAAACTGCCGGGCGATCCGCATCCGCCGTGCCGTCCGCCTTTCGCTGGAACTGGCTGCTTGGGCTGGCGCTCGCGGCGGGTTTTGTCTCGGTCGCCTATGGCCTCGTTTCCGTCGACAACGCCAGTCCCCTCGGCGAATGGGACGCCTGGAGCATTTGGAACCTCCGCGCGAAGTTCCTGGCGGGCCCCGGGGACGCCTGGAGAGGCGCGCTCTCGACGCTGCCCGAGGCACTCGGGCATCCCGACTACCCTCTGCTGCTGTCCGGCTTCGTCGCCATGGTGTGGAAGGCCGCGGGCGAAACAGCGCCGTGGGTGCCGCAAGTGACCGGGTTTCTGTTCATGGCGCTGGTGCTGGCACTGCTGACCGGTGCGCTCGCCGCACTGCGCAGCCTGACCAGCGCGCTGGCCGCCGGCCTGGTCGTACTTTCGAGCACATCCTTCCTGTTCATGGCGACGATGCAGTACGCCGACCTCCCGCTGAGCTTCTACTACCTGGCCTCGCTCACGCTGCTGCTGCTGGCGGAGTCCGCGCCGGCCTGCCTGGCGCTGTCGGGCGCATTCGCGTCCTTCGCGGCGTGGACCAAGAACGAGGGCGCGGCGTTCGCGCTCTTCCTGACGCTGGCAGTCCTGGCCGTGGACTGGCGCGCCGCGGGGTTCCGGAGCGCGCTGGAGCGGTCGAGACGTTTCCTGACGGGCGCCGCGCCCGTCCTCCTGGTGGTCGTCTGCTTCAAGTTGTTCCTGGCCCCGGCCTCCGAGCCGGTCTTCAACCAAGGCGCCGCGCAGTTGGCTCACAAGGTCGCCGATCCTACCCGCTACGCGCAGATCGGGAAGGAACTCGTGGTCGAAGCCGCTCATCTCGGCCAACCCTGGTCGCATCCGCTGTTGCTGCTTGCGATCCTGGCGCTGGCGGTGCGGTTCCGCATCGACCCGGCCGGGGCGCGAGCGCTGCGCGTTTCGAGTTTCACCCTCGGGCTGGTGTTCGCGGCATACTGCTGCGTCTACCTGATTACTCCGAGTGACCTGGCCTGGCACCTGCAAACATCGCTTCCGCGGCTCTATGGGCAACTGTGGCCCAGTTTCCTTCTGCTGGCGTTCCTGACGCTCGACGTTCCCGGCGCGACCGTTCCCGTCCCGGCACGCAAGCCCAGGGAGCGGGGCCGGAAGTGAGACGTCCCGGAAACTGGTAAACTGTTAATCCAGTTGAAGCTATGGCCATTAGCAAGGACTTGCTCGAAATTCTGGTGTGCCCGCTGTGCAAAGCGCCGGTGCACCTTACGCCGGACAAGAGCGGACTGAAGTGCTCCGAGTGCAAGCGGGTTTACCCCATACGGGACGACATTCCAGTCATGCTCGTCGACGAGGCTAAGATCGAAGAATAGCCCGCGGGCATGGAGAGTATACTCGATCAGGTACCCTGCGGGGCGCGAGTGGCGGTGATCCGCCTGCGCTCGCTGGGGGACTGTATCCTGACCACGCCCGCTCTGGAAATCCTCAAACGCAGCCGCCCGGATCTCCAGGTCGGCGTGGTCGTCGAGGACCGCTTCGGGGGGGTTTTCGAGGGCAATCCGGACATCGACCGTATCCTGCCACCGAGCCTAAGTGCCCTGCGGAGGTGGGCGCCGACGCTGACGCTCAACCTGCACGGCGGACCACGCAGCATGGCTTTTTCGTTCGCCTCGGGCGCACGGTTTCGCGCCGGGTTCGGCCACCATCGGTACTCCTTCGTATACAACGTCCGGATCCCACCGCCGCAGCCGATTCTGGGCTTCTCGCGGCGGGCGCACACGGTGGAGCACCTGGCGTCGGCAGTCTTCTACCTGGGCGCCGGGCAGTGCGAGATCCCGCGCGCGAAATTGTTCGCCCAGCCGAACGGCGAGGAACAGGCCTACGCCGTGCTGCACCCCGTGGCCTCGGCTCCGGACAAGACCTGGCCGGCGGAAGGCTTCCTGGCGGTGGCACGCCACTTCGAGGAAAAGTGGGGCCTCGATCCGGTCTTCGTCGGCGGCGTGGAAGACGACCTGTCGGCATTCCGCGCCTGCCGGGTCGTAGTGGGAGCGCCGCTTCCCAAGCTGAAGACGCTGATGGCGCGCGCCTCGGTCTTCGTGGGAAACGACTCCGGCCCGGCCCACATGGCCGCGGCCTTCCGCATCCCTTCGGCAGTGATCTTCGGGAACTCGGATCTGGATTTGTGGCGGCCGTGGAAAGCGCCGGCCGAGGTGGTGGCGGCGCAGGGCCCGATTTCGGGGGTGCGGCCTGAGACGGTGATCGCGGCTCTCGAACGGCTGAGGGTGGCGGCGTGAAGGAAAGACTGCGCCTGCTTCGTTTTGTGGCGCCGCATTGGCTCGCCCTTCTGGGCGGGACCGCGATGATGCTGGGCGCCGGCGCGATGCACGGCATGGTGCCGCTGCTGATCGGGCCGGTCATCGGACGGGTTCTCAATCCCGGATCGGCCGAGGTCCCCGTCCTGCTGCTGAAGAAGATCCCGCTGCTGGGGAGGCCGCTCTATCTCGAACAATTGACGCCCGGCGTGATTCACAACGTGTGGACCATGATTGCCTTCGCCATCCTGGCCACCTTCCTGACCAAGGGCCTGTGCGATTACGCCGGCAACTTCCTGATTAACTATGCCGGCCTCTCGGCGATGACGGACCTGCGGCAGAAAGTCTTCGACAAGGTCCTCCGGCAGGGGGCGCAGTTCTTCGAGACGCATTCCACAGGCCGCCTGATGTCGTCCATCATGAACGACGTCGACAAGATGCAACTGGCCTGCTCGCAGATGCTCGCGGACTTGCTGCGGCAGTCGTTCTCGGCGGCGTTCTTCCTGATTGTCATCGTGTCCATCGACTGGCGCCTGGCCCTGATCAGCCTCACCCTGTTCCCGTTCGTGCTGATCCCCACGGCGCGCATCGGCAGGCGCATCCGTAAAACCACGCGGCGGGCGCAGGATCACCAGGCGGAGGTGAACCAGATCCTCCAAGAGTCCCTCAGCGGGCACCAGGTGGTGAAATCGTTCTGCGCCGAGTCGTACGAGTCCCGCCGCTTCTTCGACACGGCGCGGCGGCTCAAGCGGAGCAATCTCAAGTACACGTTGCAGCAGGCGTTGTCTTCGCCGCTGATCGAGTTTCTGGCCGCTGTGACGATCGTCGGTCTGCTGGCCTACGCGCGCGATCGGATCAAGGCGCACACCATGACGGCGGATGGGTTCATGACGTTCATCTCCGCCCTACTACTGCTGTACGATCCGGTCAAGCGGCTCACCGGGATTCACAACATCTTCCAGCAGGCGCTGGGCGCTTCCGAGCGGGTCTTCGAATACCTGGTGCGGCCCGATGACATCCGCAGCAAACCGGGCGCGCGCCGCCTGGCCCAGTTCGGACAGGGGATCGCCTTCAGCGGCGTGAGCTTCCGCTATCCTACGGCCGAGAACGGTTTCCTGCTGAGGTCGATCGACCTCGACGTCAAGGCCGGCGAGGTAGTGGCGCTGGTGGGGCCGAGCGGAGCGGGTAAGACCACGCTGGTGAACCTGGTGCCGCGGTTCTACGACGTCTCGGAGGGCCGGGTGCTCATCGACGGCACGGACGTGCGCGACCTGGATCTGGCGTCCTTGCGCGAGAAGGTGAGCATCGTGGCGCAGGACACCTTCCTGTTCAACGACACGGTGGCGAATAACATCCGCTACGGCAGGCCGGGGGCCAGCATGCAGTTGGTGGAGCAAGCCGCGCGCAATTCCCTGGCCGAAGAGTTCATCGGCGCGCTTCCGCAGGGATATGACACCGTGATCGGGGAGCGCGGCGTGAAGCTCAGCGGCGGCCAGCGCCAGCGCATCGCCATCGCACGGGCGCTGCTCAAGAACGCGCCCATTCTGATACTGGACGAGGCCACCTCGCACCTGGACACGGAATCGGAGATGCTGGTGCAGAAGGCACTGGCCAACTTGATGGCCGGCCGCACCGTGATCGTGATCGCCCACCGGCTCTCCACCATCCGCCGCGCCGACAAGATCGTGGTGCTCGACCAGGGCGGGATCTCGGAGATCGGCACGCACGACGAGCTCGTCAGTGGCGGCGGCATCTACCAGCGCCTGCACGCCCTGCAGTTCCTCGAACCGGATTCGGTCGTGAATACATGAAGACGAAAACAAGCGGAATGTTCGGTTGGCAGACAGGGGCGGACCAGCGGCGAGCCGCCGGCGAGGTGCGCCTGTGAGCCCGCGCAGCATGACCGGCTTTGCCCGCGCGCGAAAAGCCTCCGGCGACTGCGAGGCGGTCGCCATGGTGAAGACCGTAAACCACCGCGGGCTGGACATCCACTTCCGCATGCCCCCGGCGCTCGATCCGTTCGAGACCGCCTTGCGCGGCGCGGTGAAGCGCCATCTGTCGCGGGGGCACGTGCAAGTGCAGATGAGCCACAGCGCGGGGAGCGCGACCGCGCCGGCGGAGGTCAACCAGCCGTTGCTGGAAGCCTACCTGAGGGCGTTCCATCGGATCTCGGCGATCCACGGCCTGCACAGCGAGCCGGACCTGAACGTGACACTCCAGATGCCGGGCATGTTCACCCCGGAGGACGCCGAACCCGAGCCGGATACGGAGCGTCTGCTGGTGGAGACGCTCGAAGAGGCGCTCCAGCGGCTCAACGAGTTCCGCGAACGGGAAGGCGCCGAGATCGCCGCGGAGATGCGCGGCCGCAACGCCACGGTGCTGCACTGCGCACGGCAGATGGAGGAATTCCGCTCGCGGGCGGTGCCCGAGTTCCAGGCGCGGCTGGCCACGCGGCTCGGCGAGCTGCTCCGCGGCCTGGAGCTCGACCCCCAGCGTCTGGCCCAGGAGGTGGCCTACCTCGTCGACCGGACCGACATCAGCGAGGAACTGACTCGCCTGAAAGTTCACGCGGTGCAACTGGACGACCTGCTCGTCGAGGGCGGCGAAGTCGGCAAGAAGATCGATTTCATGCTGCAGGAGATGCACCGGGAGACCAACACCGTCCTCTCGAAGTCAACCGGCGTGGGCGAGACCGGCCTCGAGATCACCGAGCTGGCCCTCAATGCCAAAGCCGAGATCGAGAAGATCCGGGAACAGGGACTGAACCTCGAATGAGTATCGTGTTCATCATTTCGGCCCCGTCGGGGTCCGGGAAATCCACGCTCGTGCATCGCCTCCTGAAACAGGATCCGGGCCTGCTGTTTTCGATTTCGTATACCACCCGCGCCCCGCGGGGCCAGGAGGTCCCCGGCCGGGCCTACCACTTCCTTTCGCGTCCGGAGTTCGAGGCGGCCCTCGCGCGCGACGAGTTTCTGGAGCACGCCGAGGTGTTCGGCAACTACTACGGAACCCATCGGGGCATGCTCGAGCGCGCGCGGGCGGAGGGGCGGGACCTGCTGCTCGACATCGACGTCCAGGGTGCGCGACAATTGAAGGGTAAGGTTCCGGGAGCTGTAACTATATTTGTGCTCGCCCCATCCCGCGCTGAACTCGAGAAGCGCCTGCGGGCGCGATCGGAAGATTCCGAAGAAGTTATCGCCAGGCGGCTGGACGGGGCGGCGGCCGAGATCCGCAACTACGGCGCGTACGATTACGTCGTCGTGAACCGGGACCTGGAGAGATCCGTGGACGCGCTGGCCTCGATCGTGAAAGCCGAGCGCGTCCGCCGCACCCGGTTGGAGGGCGAGGTCCGCGCCATCCTGGGGACGTTCGACAAGTGAGAGGTTTTCCGCATGACTGATTCGTCTGCACCGCGCAACAACATCAATGCCTCGATTCCGGACGACCCGGAGCAGAGCACCTACCGCTTCATCATCGTGGCGGCCAAGCGCGCCCGCCAGCTTCAGAGCGGCGCCCGCCCGTTCCTGCCGACAACGTCGAAGAAGCCCACCATCACGGCGGTCGAGGAAGTGCGCCGCGGCCTGGTGAAGTACGACGACCCGGCCGCTGCCGTGGAGCCCGCTCTGGAGACGCCGCCGGAGAACATCTGAGGCGCTCCCTGCATGAACGTCGTGCTCGGCATCGGCGGCGGCATCGCGGCTTATAAAGCCGCGGAGTTGGCGCGCTCTCTTATGGAGCGCGGCGTTTCCGTCCAGGTGGTCATGACCGCGGCGGCCCAGGAGTTTGTGAGGCCGCTCACGTTCGCGGCCCTGACGGCCCGCAAGGTGATCACGGGCTTGTTTTCGGCGGGCGCGGGCGAGGACACGCTGGCCAGCGCGGTCGAGCACATCGGCGTGGCGGAGAAGGCCGATTTGCTGGTGGTCGCGCCCGCGACGGCGGATCTGCTGGCCAAGTTCGCCAGCGGCCTGGCCGACGACTTCCTCTCCACCCTCTACCTGGCCTTTGCCGGACCCGTGGTGCTGGCGCCCGCCATGAATACGCGCATGTGGCAGCACGCGGCCACGCGCCGCAACATGGAGACGCTGCGGGGGCGCGGCCATATCATTGTCGAGCCCGAGGAGGGCCTGCTCGCCTGCGGCACGGTCGGGCCGGGGCAGGCTGGCCGAACCGGAGCGCATCGCCGAAGCGGTCATGGGCGTCCTTCATCCGCGGCGCGACCTCGAAGGAGAAACCGTGCTGGTGACCGCCGGACCGACCGAAGAGCCGATCGACCCGGTGCGCTTCCTCTCCAACCGGTCGAGCGGCAAGATGGGTTACGCCATCGCGGAGGCGGCGGCAGAGCGCGGAGCGCGGGTCGTTCTGATTTCGGGACCGGTGAGTCTGGCCGCACCGGCCGGTGTGACGGTGGTCCCGGTCCGCACGGCGGCGGAGATGCGTACGGCTGTGCTCGACCGGCTGGCGGAGGCGACCATGGTGGTGAAGGCGGCCGCGGTGGCCGACTACTACGTGCCCCGGCCGCCGGCTCAGAAGATCAAGAAGACCGGTGGCGCGATCTCGCTGGCGCTCGAGCCGACCGCCGACATCCTGGCCGAGGTGGGCCGCCAGAAGGGCCAGCGGCTGCTGGTCGGATTCGCCGCCGAGACCGGGGACGTCGCCGCGGAGGCGCGCCGCAAGCTCACGGCGAAGAACTGCGACATGGTCGTGGGGAATCGCGTGGGCCTGGATGGGACCGGGTTCGGCGCCGACGACAACGAGGTCGTGCTGGTGCTGCGGAACGGCGAGACCATCGATCTCCCACGCGCTCCCAAGAGGGCCATCGCCGGGCGCATTTTCGACGAGCTGCTGAAGCTGCGATGAACCCGGATCTGCTACGCCGCTATCTGTGCTATTACCAGGACCTGGGGTTCAAGACGCTCTACCGGGCGGGAGAACCCCAAAACCGGGGACAGGATACTCTGTCCGCGGAGGGACAGAGTATCCTGTCCCCGGTCTCGCCCGGGTCCGCAGAGGCCCTGCAGCGCATCCGCGAAGAGATCGGCGATTGCCACCGCTGCCGGCTCAGCGAGGGGCGCACGCAGATCGTTTTCGGAGTGGGCAATCCTGCCACGCGCCTGGTGTTCGTGGGAGAGGGCCCGGGAGCGGATGAGGACGCGCAAGGCGTTCCTTTCGTCGGACGTGCGGGCCAGTTGCTCACCCAGATGATCGAGAACACCGCCCGCAAGGAAGGCATTCCGCTCCTGCGGCAGGACGTCTACATCTGCAACGTGGTCAAGTGCCGTCCGCCCGGCAACCGCACGCCCGAGCCGGACGAAATGGAGATCTGCGGCCAGTTCCTGTTCCAGCAACTCGAAGCCATCCGCCCCAAGGCGATCTGCGCGCTGGGCGGGACCGCGGCCAAGGCGCTGCTCGACCGCAAGGAAGGCGTCACCCGCCTGCGCGGCAACTGGTACGACTGGCGCGGCATCCCGGTCATGGTGACCTACCATCCTTCCTACCTGCTGCGGCCTTACAACCAGGACGCCAAGCGCGAAGCGTGGGAGGATCTCAAGAAAGTGCTGCACTATGTCTACGACTGAGCGCGCGCGGCGTGGCCTGTTCGTCAGCTTCGAGGGCGGCGACGGCTGCGGCAAGACCACGCAGATGCGGCGACTGGCCGAGCGCCTGAGGTCGCTGGGATGCGCGGTGGTCGAAACCACCGAGCCGGGCGGCACGCGCATCGGCGCCCAGATCCGCCGTATTCTCCTCGATTCGGCCCATCAGGAGCTCTGTCCCACGGCCGAACTGCTGCTCTATTTCGCCTCCCGCGCGCAGAACGTCGAGGAGCTGATCCTGCCCGCCCTAGGCGAGGGCCAGATCGTGCTCACGGACCGCTTCACGGATTCGACGCTGGCCTACCAGGGCTTCGGACGCGGCCTCGGAGAACAGGTTGTGGCCGATCTGGACCGCATCGCGTCGCGCGGCCTGGTGCCGGATGTGACGCTGCTGATCGATATCGACCTCGAGGCCAGCCTCGCGCGTGCGCGCCAGCGCAACCTGGACCTGACCGAGAGCCGCATGGACGAACAGGCCGTGGAGTTCCACGACCGGGTGCGGGAAGCCTACCTTGCGATGGCCGCGCGGGAGCCCGGACGCTTCCGGGTTGTGGACGGGCGCGGCGATGCCGCCGGCGTCGCCGAAGCCGTGTGGAAGGCCTTTGCGCCCGCCCTGGAGAAGCTGCGTGTTTGAGAACTTCTACGGCAACCGGGCGGCCGCCGAAGAGCTCGATCGGATGATCGCCGGCTCGCGCATCTCGCAGACGATCCTGCTGGCGGGCCCCGAAGGCGTCGGAAAAGCGACCCTGGTGCGGCGCTTCGCCGCGCGCCTGCTCGGAGACGGCGACCGCATCGAGAAGGATGACCTCAGCCTGCCGCACAACCTCGAACACACCGCCGAGCGGGAGAAGTGGCCCGCCGACCGGCGTAACGAGGACCCGCTGCTGTTCTCCTCGCACCCGGATTTCGTCACCTTCGCGCCAGACGGCCCGCTGCGGCAGATCTCCATCCCCCAGATGCGCCTGCTCAAGGAGCGTGCCCCGTTCCGGCCGCTGCGGGGCAACTGGCGCGTCTTCCTCATCGACCAGATCGACCGTGCCAACGAGCAGGCCGCCAACTCGCTGTTGAAGACCCTCGAGGAGCCCCCGGACCATCTGGTTCTGTTCATGACGGCCGCGAATCCCTACGACCTGCTGCCCACCATCCGCTCGCGCGCCGTGTGGGTGCAGCTAGCGCCGCTCGGCGAGGAGGAGATGCGCGAGTTCGCCGAGGTGCGCCGCCTGGCGGATTCCGAGCGCCGCATCGCGCTGGCCTGCGGCAGCCCCGGCCTGGCCATGTCGCTCGATCTGGAGGTCTACGACCGGCGGCGCGAGTCCATGCTGGCGCTGCTCGAAGCGGCGGCGGGACTGGCGCCTTTCAACGCCTGGGTGAGGTACGCCGAATCCGCGGCGAACCGGCAGGAGAAGCTCGACACGCTGCTGCGGATTCTGTACGGGCTCCTCGAGGACGTGCTGGTGCTCGAGCGGGGCGGAAGCGAGATCCGCAACGCGGACGTGCGGCCCCAGATCGAGGCGCTGGCCGGCCGCGTCAACTTCGACTGGATCCGCCGGGCGGTGGCGAAAGTGGACGAGCTGGCGGAACTGGTGCGGCGCAACATCCAGAAGAATATCGCCCTGGATGCCCTGGTCGCCGAGCTGAGGCCCTAGCGGGTAGACCATGCGTCGAAACCACGCGGGGATCCTCGTCGGGCTGGCGGTGCTGGCGATCCTTGCGTACCTGCCCATGTTCCAGCAGCCGCTGATCCAGGACGACTATCCGAACATCGAGCAGGCGCGGGAGTTCGGGCCGGTCTCGGGATGGCCGGCTCTGGTCTCGAGCGGAGTCTTCCGTTATCGCGCCACGTGGTATGTTCTGACCTACTGGGTGGACCGGCGGTTCCAGGCGCCGGCGGCACTCTACGCGGTGAGCCTGGCGCTGCACATTCTGTGCGTGTGGCTGGTGTACGCGCTGGGCGGGTGGCGGCTGATCGGCTGGCGAATCTCGGCGGCAGCGGCGGCGTTCTTCGCGGTCCATGAGGGCCACCAGGAAGCGGTGATGTGGGTCTCGGCGAACGTGGAGCTGCTGATGTTCCTGTTCGGCGTGCTGAGCTTGCTGTGCTGGACCCGGGTGGTGGAGAAGAAGAGCGGCTGGTGGTGGTACGTGGCCGCGTTGGCGTCGTTCGCCGCGGCGCTCGTATCCAAGGAATCGGCGGTGGTGTTCGCGGCACTGCTTTTGCTGCCGCTGCTGGGGGCGCAGGCGCCGCGGCGCGCGCTGCTGTGGTGGCTGCCGTTCGGGGCGCTGGCGGCGGCGGACTTCTGGCTCATCTTCTCGGCCCGCGCCACCTCCTTCCGGTTTCAGGACGGGAGTTTCTCTCTCACGGCCCCGTTCTGGATCACGTACCCGGTGAGCTGCGCGCGCCTGCTGTGGCCCTGGGGATGGCTCGCGGCCGTGGTCCTGCTCCTTCTGCGCGCCAAGCAGCAGCGCCAGGTGGTGCGGGTGGCGGCGCTGTGGATCGCGCTGGCGTTGATCCCCTACAGCTTCCTGACCTACATGCACCGCGTCCCCAGCCGGCAGACCTATCTGGCGAGCCTGGGACTGGCGTGGATCGTGGCCGCCGCCTTCTGGGCACTGCAATCGCGGCTGCGGCTGCACCGTTCGGCCGTCATCGCCGCTGTGGTGACCGTGGTGCTGGCTTCGAACATCGGGTACCTGTGGACCCGCAAGCGGCAGCAGTTTGCCGAGCGCGCCGCACCGGTCGAAGCGCTCGTTGCCCTGGCAAAGAAAACCGGCGGTCCGATCTACATGCGCTCGTTCCCGGACCCGGCCATGATCTACCCCGCGGCGCTGCGCTGGCGGGTATCGAAGCCGGTCGTCCTGATCTGGGACGCCTCCAGCCGCAGTCAGGCCGCGGCGGAATTCCGCTGGCCGGCGCGGTCCAGCCCTTGATTCCTATACGCAGATTGCGTACAGTGGGATAGCGTGGCGGACGTCCCCATGGCCGTCGTGGAAACCGAGCGCTTCCTGAAGGACGCCCGTCCGCTGTGGTCCGACGAGGAACGCGCGGAACTGATCGCGTTCGTGACGGCGAATCCGGAGGCGGGCGAGATCGTCCCCGAAACCGGCGGCATCAGGAAGATCCGATGGCTAACAGCCTACGCGTAGACCGACAAGGCGAACCTGAGCAAAGCTGAATGCAATGCCATGCGGCGGCTGGTTCCGATCCTGGCGGCAGGATATCCGCGCAAGCGATAGGAGGTGAGGAGTGAACACGAAGACGAACAGCACGCGAGCGCCGAAGAAGGCGGCGGGTGTGCCAGGAAAAAGGCCGCGTGTGGGCGCGCGGATCGTGGAGGGATTGGAGCAGGCCATCGCGTGGACCAAGGGGAAAGACGACAACGTCCGCGTGACGCTGGTGCATGTCCCCTACGTGGACGTTCGCAAAGTACGGACGAAGATGGGACTCAGCCAAACGCAATTCGCCACCAAGTTTGGGTTCCCGCCAGCCACGCTGCGGAATTGGGAACAAGGCCGCTCGAGTCCGGACGCGCCCACGCGCGTCCTGCTGGCGGTCATCGCGAGGCACCCCGAGGCGGTGGAGGACGTCCTGAGGAAGGCAAGCTGAAGGGTGCGCGCTCCGCGTCGCGCTGCTCCGGAGGCACTGCAGTCGAGCCGCCGCCGGCCGGGCTTGGTCATGGCACTTACTTGGGTGCGGCACTCCCACCACCGGCGCCGCTGGGCGCCACCTTTACCGGTCTGAGGGGAAGTTCGAAGACCACCTTGAAGGCGCCGGGTTCCTCTACGATGCTGTAGTCTGTGGGCACCTGAAACAGTTCCGGGGCGGGTTCCGCGCGAACAAGCTTAGTCCGGCGCACGGTCTCATCTCCGAAGCGGGGATCGGAACGCTTGACCAGAAACGCCAGCGCCATATCCGGGGCGGCCCAGCGCTCCTCGGTGACCTCGAAGGGCCGGTCGTTACCCGCAACCTTGGGTTGCACGGTTCGAATGAACTTCCACCCCTCCGTGTACACGCCTTCAATGGTCTGCGTTCCCAGCGCTTCCCTGGTCACCAACACGCTGGCCCCCGGAGCACTGGGCTGCCATCTAGTTTTGCGGAGCTCATAGACTTCCTGCGGCGGCTCCGAGGCCGCGATGGTCATCGCCTGCCGGTGAGCGACCCGGTGCTGCGTGTCGAGGACGTATTGGTAGCCGCCCACCAGATCCCAAATCGTGATCAGCTTGAGATCCGGATGGCCCGCAAACACCTCCCGCTCGGTTCGCACGCGGCCTTGCGAATCGCGGGACTCCTGGGACAGCACCCGCTCGCGAGTGAAATGCGTCCCGTCTGTGCCAGTCTGGACCGTTTCGCTAGCCAACTCGCTCGTGAATGGCGCGCCGATGACGGCGAATTCGGTCATGCGCGGGCCATAGCTGAAGAAACGCGTCTGCCCGTCCCGCGGCTGAGCATTGGCGACAAGCGTCAGGGTCGTGAACAAGGTTGCACAACGCAGGAACGTAAGGACGTTTCGAGGCAAGGTCATTTGACATTTACCCCCCTCCCTTATATCACAACGATAACGGGCCGGAACCGCGTTCCAGGCGGTGTTCAGCGGCGATAGCGGGGGCGGCCCCGCCGGCATCGCGTTCGATCTCGAAGACGCCGTTTTCCAAGCCGAAACAGCCGCCCCTATTTCTTCGGATATGGCGGCGCCGGAGGCACGGTCACCGGCTTTGCCTTGATGAGCCCCTGCAGGTAGGCCAGCGCCGCGTCGAGCTGCGCGTCGGCGCCGTTGAAGGTCGCGTTCGGCAGGTTGTCCACGGTGATGTCCGGCTCCACGCCGTGGCCTTCGATGAGCCACTTGCCTTCCGGGCCGTAGACCCCGATCTCGGCCGCCGTCGCGATTCCGTGGTCCGCAAGCACATTGCTTGCCGTCAGCCAGATCTCGCCGCCCCAGGTCCGCGTGCCGATCAGCTTGCCCAGCCCCAGCCGCCGGAATCCCTCCGAGAACGCTTCGGCGTCGGAGCCGGAATGCTCGTCGCACAGCACCACCATGTAGCCGCGGAAGGCGCCCTGCATGCTCCAGGTCGGGGGTCCGATCCGGGGCTGCCAGTAGAACCATGCCCGGCGCAGCAGTTTCCCCAGCACCCAACTGTCGATGTTGCCCCCGCCGTTGTGGCGGACGTCGACGATCAGGCCCTGGCGCTGGAACACCGGGTAGTATTCCTGCGCCCATTGGGCGATATCGTCTCCGGACATGTTGCGCAAGTGCACGTAGCCGATCGCGCCGCCTCCGGCCTTCTCGACCATGAGCCGGCGCGTGTATTCCCACTCGTGGTAGCGCAGGTCGTTCTCCTGCTGGATGGTGACGGGCTTTACCACCACCTGGCGCGGCTGTCCTTTGCCGGCCGGCAGTACGCCGAGGAGGACCTGCTTCCCTGCCCGGTTGCGCAGCAGTGCGCCGATGTCCGCGGCCGAGAGCACCGGGCGCCCGTTCACCGACACGATCACGTCTCCCTCGGCGACCTCTACTCCCGGCCGGGCCAGCGGCGCGCGCCTCTCAGGCCGGTCCGGATCGGACCGGTAAATGTGCTTGACCACGTACCCGCCCGCGGTCCGCTCCAGCCGGGCGCCGAGGGACGCCAACTGCACCTGGTCCGGCCCTTTGCGAATGTCGCCGCCGAAAACGAACGTATGCAGGGCCCCGAGTTCGCTCACCATCTGCGCGATCACGTCGTTCAGTTCCTCGCGGTCGCGCACCCGCCCGACCAGCGGCAGATACTTGTCCCGCACCGCGGGCCAATCCAGGCCGTGCATGTTGGGGTCGTAGAAATAGTCGCGGTGCAGCCTCCAGGCGTCAAGATACAGCTCGCGAAACTCATCGGCCGGAATGATCGTGAAGGCCCAGTCCTTCAGATCGACCTTGGCGTCGTCCATGGCCTTCGGCACTTTGAGAGCGTCCGCCTTGGCCGCGCTGTCGATGACGAAGAAATCGTCCTTCTTGCGCACCAGCATCTTCTTGCCGTCGCCGGAGACCTCGAAGCCGGCGACGCCCTCCATCACTTTCTCGGGCTTGTCGCCCTTGTTGGCGATGTCGAGGCACTCGAGCGCGGCAGTCTCCCGATCGTCCCGGTCCTGGCTGAGCCAGCAGAGGCGCTTGTCCAGCGCCGCGACGCCGGAGTAGTTGCCCGCGGGCGCCGGGACCTCCTCGATGCGTTCCGCGATGCCGTCCAGGTCGATGTCGACCTTCACGGGCTCGGCCTTCTTCCCGGCCGGCTCGGCTTTCTTCTCCGCGGCCGGGTCGGGCTTGTCCTTCTTTTCCTCGCCCTCCTTGGCCTCTTCGCTCTTGTCGGGATGCAGCTCATCGGCCGGCTCGAAAGGGGACCGCAACCCCTTGCGCAGCGCAAGCCGGTAGATTTTGTCGGTGTGGTCGAAGAAGGGGTCCGGCTGCCGCGGGCCCCAGGGCGAGCGCACCACGCTTCGCAGAGAGCGGTCCGAACTGAAGTACAGCCAGTCGCCTTTCGGGGACCAGGACGCGGCGGTGCTGTTGTAGCGATCCGTGGTGAGGGGCGTCAGCGTTCCCTTCTCGATGCCGTACAGGTAGATGACCGAATAGCCATTCGCGGCGTCGCGCGAGAAGGTGAGCCAGCGGCTGTCCGGCGACCACCACAGGCTGTCGAACACGGGGAAGGAACTCCCGCTTACGTCGGCCGCCGTCATGATCTTCTTCTGGGTCTTGGTGGCGGTATCGAGCAGCCAGAGCTGGTTCTCCTTGTCGTGGTGCGCAATCCATTTGCCGTCGGGCGAGGGGATGGCCTCCCAGCGCAGCACGTGGCCGTCGGTGGTGAGCCGCTCGCCATCGCCCACGCCGTTGGCCGGAATCTTCCAGATCTCGACCTCTCCGCTCTCGGTCGAGAGGGCCACCAGCGATTTGCCGTCGGCGGTCAGGCGCGCGTCGCGGAACCGCGCCGGCTGGCGCGCGGTGGCCTCCACAAACCGCCCCTGCCTGGCCGGCGCCACGAACACTTTGCCGCGCGAGATCAGCACCACCTGCTTGCCGTCCTGGGAGAAGTGCGCCGCGATGCCGTATTCGTTCGGCTCCTTCACCCAGCGCTCGCGGAGATGGTCGAAGTCCGAGACGAGCTCGATGGGGATCGCGCGATCCGAGCCGCTGGCGATATCGAACAGCCGGAGGTCCGCTCCGAGCTGGTAGACGATGCGGCCGTTCGAGAGAGACGCCGATTGGGCGTCCCAGCCTTTGTGGCGAGTGTGCTGCCTCAGGCCCTTTCCGCTCTCGTCCATCGACCAGATGTTCATCGTTCCGTCGCGGTCGCTGAGGAAATAGACGCGCCGGTTCCAATACATCGCGTTCTTGCTGGTGCCCGCGAAGTCCGCCGTCAGCGCGACCGCCTCCGCTCCGGGCGCGAACTTCCACAGCTTCTCGGCGGTCCCGCCCTGGTAGTGCTTGGTCTGGCTGCCTTGGAAATCCAGGCGCGTGAAGAACAGCGTCTTGCCGTCCGGAGTGAACGCGCCCTGCGCCGCCTGGCTCAGCGGAACCAGTTCGACGCGGTTGTCGCGGTCGATGGTGGCCAACTGGCGGTCCGGCAGCGTCGCATACCTGCGCGTGCTGTAAAGCACCTTGCCATCCGGCGTCCAGCCCTCGACTCGCGCATAGCCGCCCTCGAAAGTGCGCCGCTCGGGCAGCCCGCCGGAGGCCGGCATCGTGTACACCTCGGTCGGCCCTTCGTAATTGGCGGAGAAAGCTATGGTTCGGCCGTCGGGCGAGAACGCCGCATGCGTCTCCTCGCCGGGGTGAGTCGTCAGCCGCCGCGCCGGGCCACCCTCAACCCCGACCTCCCACAGGTCGTCTTCAGCCGTAAACACGACCGTGTTTCCGGAGAGCGCGGGGAACCGGTAATACCCCCGGTTGTCCTGTCCCCAGGCCACGGCCGCCAGCAGCAGACCGACACTCCAGACTCGAAGTTGCGCCATGGTCCGAGTATATATAGGCGCCCCGCTTTGTGCTGCGCGCCTCCGCGGCGTGGATCCGTTCAGTCAGGCCCTAGGCGGCTGGTGGTGGCCCAGCCGTAGGCCAGAAGGCCGTTACTTCTTCAGCAGCGCGTCGAGCGCCACCTGTCCGATCGCCTCGTCGACTTCGGAGGCCGCGCCGCTGACCCCTATCCCGCCAATCGTCTGGCCGTCAACCTGAATCGGCAGGCCACCCTGGTTGGGGAAGAACTCCGGGAAGGCCAGCACTTCCATGTTGCCGCGCTTGAGGTCGTCAGCCCCGTTCTTCGACGGGCTTTTGTAGAACGCCGAGTGTCGCGCCTTCTTTTGCGCGAACTGGATGGTATTCAACGCCGCGCCGTCCGCTTTCTGGAGGAACAGGAGGTTGAGGCTGTCGTCCACAATGCAGATGGTGACCTGCACGTTGCGTTTCTGCGCCTCGGCCTCGGCCGCGCCCACCATGGTCTTGATGGCGGCGAGGTTCAACGACTTCCTGAAGGGAAGATCGGCTGCGGATGCCATAGCAAGCACCACAAGGAGCAATACCGCGGATTTCCTCATGGACCTTATCCTACCAGTTCGCGCCCGGCCGTCCCGCGCTGCCGCCTGCAACCAGCCAAACCGCACTCCCGCGAGCCGAGCCGCCAGGCCAGCGTGCGTGAGGTACACCGGCTAAAGGTGGCGTTGCGAAACTCCCGCGCCGCGCGTCACGGGGCTGGCACAATGGACGATCCGTGTCCGCACTTTGGCGGAAGAAGGGCCGACACCTGCTGACGCGGAGGACATCTCCGTAAACTCAGCACCTTAGCGCGCTTTTGCCGCACTGTCTTCACATGTGTTAAGCTGCCCTGGAACCGGCGATTGACGAATGGGTTCACCTAGCAGTGGAGTTGTCGGCGGCGATTCCGCTCCGCCCCTCGAAACCGTCAGGGAGCACCTCCGAAAGGTGCTGGCTTCTGCGGCATTCGTGGACGCGCCGCGCCTGAGCGCGCTTCTGGCCTTTATCGTGGAACAGGCCATTTGCGGCCACGGGGGTGAGATCAAGGAGTCCGTCATCGCCGTGGAGGTCTTCGGCCGGGCGCCGGATTTCGATCCGCGCACGGACTCGGTCGTGCGCGTCCAGGCCCGCAACCTGCGAGCCAAGCTCCGCAGCTACTACGAGCAGGACGGCCGGGACGAACCGATGCGGTTCGATCTGCCCTCGGGCAGTTATGTGCCCGTGTTCCAGACCGCCACGCCGGCGGCTGCCGCGGACGACGCTCCGACAGCCGCCGCGCCGCCGGCCAGGGCCGCGGTATGGACCCGGCGGCGTGCGGCCCTCTCCATACTGATCCTCCTGCTGGCCTGCGCCCTCGCCGTTATCGTCGTCCAGCGCCGGTTCTCGCCGGCCGCGGGCCCGCGCTCCCTGGCCGTCCTGCCGTTTCTGAATTTCACCGGGAATCCGGGCAGCGACTACTTTGTAGACGGCTTCGTGGACGAGCTGACCACGTCGCTGGCGCAGGCCAAGGGCCTGCACGTCGTGGCCCGCAGCTCCGCCTTCCAGTTCCGGGGCAAGAGCCCCGATGTCCGTGCGGCGGGCCGGCAACTGGGCGTGGCGGCCCTTCTCGAAGGGAGCGTCCTGGCGGCGGGCAAGTCGGTTCGGCTCACGGTACAGCTTGTCGATGCGAAGGACGGCTTTCACCTCTGGTCGCATACTTACGAGGGCACGGCACAAGACGTTTTTTCGATCCGGGATGAAATCGCAAGCGCGGTGCCGGCCGCGCTCGGTCTCGCCGTAGCGGCAGGGACGAATACCCCGGCGGAGAGGCCGGACCTCGAAGCCTACGATCTCTATCTCCAGGGCCAGTACTTCAAGGAGCGGATCACTTTGGAGGACCTGGGCAGGAGCATCGGGTTCTTCGAGCAATCTATCCAGCGCGACCCGGGATTCGCGGCCGCCCACGCCGCCCTGGCGGATGCCTGCGCCACTCTGGCTTACCACCAGCTCTCCCCGGACCGGACGCTCATCGCCAAAGCCAAGGCCGAGGCCTCCCGCGCCCTGCAGCTAAACGGCTCGCTGGCCGAAGCGCACGCGCTGGGAGCCTGGATCGGTTTCTTCTACGATTGGAACTGGGCGGACGGCGAGCGCGGCTTGCGGCACGCCCTGGAGCTCGGCCCCAATTCTGCCCGGACGCACGACTGGTTGTCGCAGGAACTGGCTGCGACCGGCCGCTTCGACGAGGCCGTGGCCGAGGCCAGGAAAGCGCTGCTCCTCGACCCGCTCAACTACCGCGTCAGCTCCAATCTCAGCGTCATCTACTACTGCGCGCATCGCTACCGCGACGCCATCCATCAGGCGCACCTGGCCCTCGACATCAACCCGCACTTTTTCGCGGCGCACGTCTTCCTGGGCGCGAGTTTACAGGAGCTAGGCCGCCTTTCCGAGGCGCGCGCAGCGCTTCAGGCCGCGGTATCCGAATATCCTGGCGATGCCGACGCCCGCGCCCACCTGGCCGTGGTCGAGGCTGCGCTGGGCCGCGCCGGCGCCATCCCGGAAGCGATCGCCGCCCTGTATCCGCTGCCCGGCGCATCGTACGAACTCGCCTATCTGCATTTGGCGGCCGGGGACCGCCCCGGCGCCCTCGGATTGCTCGAAAAGGCCTTCGCCGAGCACGGCAGCGACATGGCGTGGCTGGACGTCGATCCGGCCTTCGACAGCCTGCACGGCGACCCGCGCTTCAGCGCCCTTCGCAAGAGGATGGGCTGGCCGAAATAGCGACATCGGGCTTTCAGGTCTCGACAGAAACGGCGAGCCGGCACACGGAGGGGGTTCCGCTCTGGCCCCCGGACAGGTAAGGAGAGCCGAAGCGGCCCGCCGGGCCCCGCGTGTCCACGGGCCGGCGAAAAGGCCGCGGAGAGGCTCCGGGCTATGCCAGCCGGCGCCACGGGTGGGCAGAACGGGATGCTATCATGGCGTTTCTCGGCAATGCGGGGCTCGATCAGCCAACGGTTTCTTCTCTGCTCCGCCCTAGTGCTAGTCATCCTGGCGGCATACAGTAACTCCTTCGAGAACGAATTCCACTTTGACGATTTCCACACCGTAGCCGGCAATCCGTTCATCCGGGAGCTGCGGAACGTGCCGCGCTTCTTCGCCGATCCGACGCTCTCCAGCACCATGCCGGACCATGCCGTCTACCGGCCGCTGGTCATGGCGTCACTGGCCTTCGACTACTGGCTGGGGCATGGCCTCAACCCCCTGTACTTCCATATTTC
Source organism: Bryobacterales bacterium (assembly GCA_963710565.1). Classification (GTDB taxonomy): domain Bacteria; phylum Acidobacteriota; class Terriglobia; order Bryobacterales; family Bryobacteraceae; genus DASWZN01. The sequence goes on from CAVQAN010000009.1 coordinate 1,028,725, forward strand.
CACGCTGGTCTGGCTCATGGTTCAGGCGATTCTGATGTTCTTCCTGTTCCGGAGAATCATGGACCTGTCCGACCCGCATCCCGCGAACACCTGGGTGGCGCTGGCCGCGGCGGCCTGCTACGGCCTGCATCCAGCCAACGCGGAGACGGTGAATTACGTCATCCAGCGCGCCGACCTCTACGGCACGTTGGGAATTGTCGCCAGCCTGCTATGGTTCGCCGCTTATCCCGCGCAACGAAAATGGGGATGGTATCTGCTTCCGGCGGTGGCTGCCTTCTTATCCAAAGCTCCCGCCCTCGTTTTCCCGCTGCTCCTGCTGGCGTATCTCTTCCTGTTCGAGCGGGACGGAGCCGGGGGCAAGGGAGCGGGCCACTGCCTTCGCGCCGCGCTGCCGGCGTTCGCGGTGACGGGCGCGGCGGCGATTCTCACCGCCAGGATGACCCCCGCCAGCTTCAACGCCGGAGGCGGTTCCGCGGCCCTATACCGGCTGACGCAACCCTGGGTGGCGCTGCACTACTTCAAGTCCTTCTTCCTGCCAACCGAGCTGAGCGCGGACACCGATTGGACCCCCATCCAGGCCCCGCTCAGCACTGAGGCCGTCGCCGGCTACGTCTTTGTGCTGGGCCTGCTGGCGGCCGCCTATTACACCGCGCGCAGGCTTGAGACCCGGCCAGTTGCTTTCGGGATTGCCTGGTTTCTGCTGGCCCTGGTCCCGACCTCCATCATGCCGCTAGCCGAAGTGACCAACGACCATCGCATGTTCTTCCCCTTCGTGGGACTGGCGCTGACGGTCTTCTGGAGCCTGCGCGGCCGGCTCGCCGCCAACCGGATCTGGGCGCGTGCCGCCGCCATCGGAACCGTCGCGGTGCTGGCCGCCTTCGCCGCCGGCACCCGGGAGCGCAACCGGGTCTGGCGCACGGAGGCGTCCCTGTGGCAGGACGTCTCGGTCAAGAGTCCCCGCAACGGGCGCGGCCTGATGAACTACGGCCTGATCTTCATGGGCCGCGGCGACTACACTACCGCGCTCTCCTACTTTGAGCGCGCCCAGGCCTACACGCCGGACTATTGGGCGCTCGAAACCAACCTGGCGGTGGCCAACGGAGCGCTGCGCCGCGATGGCGAGGCGGAGCGGCATTTCCTGCGCGGGGTGTCGCTGGCCCCGGCCATGGCGGATCCGCATTTCTTTTATGCGCGCTGGCTGAATTCCCGCGGCCGGTCCGTCGAGGCCGCGGCGCACATCGAGGCCGCCCTGCGTGTCAATCCGCTGTCCTTCGACTCGCGCCATCTGCTGATCGAGATTTACTCGCAGCAGGGGAACCGGCAGGCGCTGGAACCGCTGGTGCGGGAAACCCTGCGGCTGGCCCCGAACGATCCCACCGCGCGGCAGTTCCAGACCGGACAGACGGCGCGCGCGGAGCAGGCGCAGAAGGACCAGGCCGCCGCGATGCTGCTCGATCGTTCGCTCCACCAATACCAGGCCGGCCGGTTCGAGGACTGCATCGCCTCAGCCAGGAAGGCCCTGGAGAGCAAGCCCGACTATGCGGAGGCGTATAACAACATCGCCGCCGCCTACAATTCGATGAACCGGTGGGATGAGGGCATTCGGGCGGCGCGGGAAGCGGTTCGGCTCAAGCCGGATTACCAGTTGGCGAAGAACAACCTGGCTTGGGCGATTTCGCAGAAGCAGAAAACGGCCGGGCGCGGCCAGTGATCTCAGGGCTGCCGGCTCGCCGGCACTTTCCGGGCGACGATCACTTCCTGAGTCAGAATCAGCGGCCACATCGTCTTCCGCTCGAGGATCTCGCCCCGCTCGCCCGCCGCCGCCAGCACCTCGGCGGGTTTCAACGGCCGTTCGTCCGGGAACTTCCACATCCCGATCGCGGTGATGGCGGCCCTCGCCACGCGGTACGGTAGCGTCGGCGCGGGGAAGGCGATGATGGCGACGCCGCCGGGCCTCAGAACGTCGAAATGAGCGAGCACGGCCCCGCGTGTACCAGCGGGATCGAAATGCTCCACCAGGCCCAAGCTGAAGGCGACATCCGCCTCCATCTCCGGTTGCGGATCGAGCACGCTGCGCCGATGCAGCCGGACCACCTCGCCCGGCCCCGTTCTTTTGGCCAGCAACTCAAGGCCGTAGCGGTTGGTGTCGACGACGTGATAGGCGCGGCAGCGAACCGCCGCCAGGATTCGATCCATCAAGTGGCTGTTCGCCCCACCCATCTCCACGATGGAAAGGCGCTCATCGGCGCCGCCCGGCGCCCCGTAGCGTTTGACCGCGTCCAACAACACCGCCGTCGAGTACCGCCGCGTGAGCTTCGCCGTGAACGGGACGTGGGCATAATAGCGATCCCAATCGGTGGCCTTCAGCCCGGGCTTTCGCCGCATTCTGGTGAACACGAAATCCCGCTGAATGGCGAAGCTGGCGATGAAGAGCACTCCTTCCGCCACAAGTTTCGACGGCAAGGTGGCCACGCCCATGCGCTGGTGCAGGAACTGGATCAGGACGTAGGAAAGAAGGCCGTTCGAAACCACCAGGAGGACGTACTTCGGCAGCACGACCGCGTGCCGCTGCCGCGAATGAAACACCGCCTGCCGGGCCCCGAGATAGTTAAAGATCATCGCCACCAGGCGGCCGGCGATCTGCGATTGCCCGATGCTCCCCGTCGCCGAATACGCCGCCGCGAAGACGACGTTGTCCAGGGCCGCCGTCGCCAGGGACAGAACACTGAAACGGAGCAGGAGGAAATAGACTCTCATCGAATCCACCAGCGGATGAAAGTGCGAGCTCCGGTTGCCGTTCACGTAGATGGTCTCGACGGGAACCTGGACGATCGCCCGCCCCTGATGTTTGCAGGCGATCAGCATGTCCAGTTCAAATTCGTATCCGAGGGCGGGCATGCGGAGCAGGTGCGGGATCAGCGACGCCGGAATCCCCCGTAGTCCGGTCTGCGTGTCCGCAAGGCTCTGCCCGACCAGCGCCCGCATCAATCCCCGGGTGACGCGGTTGCCGAGCCGGCTCTTCCAGGGAACACCGCCGTCGAAGGTCCGCGTGCCCAGGACCATCGCATTCGGCTGCTGCCGGAGAGCTTCCGCCAGGCGCAGGATATCGGACGGAGCGTGCTGCCCATCGGCGTCGGCGGTGACCACGCCCAGGCAGGCGGGAAACCGCGCCAGGGCGTAGTTCAGGCCGGTCTTCAGCGCGGCCCCTTTTCCGAGGTTCACGGCGTGGGGGACCACGAAGACGCCCGGCAATGCCCCAACTTTTGCGAAGCACTCGTCAAACTCCGGGCCGCTGCCGTCGTTGACGATGACGATCGCTTCGGCGCCCAGTTTCAGGAGACCGGCCACGAGCGCGGCCAGGGGCTCGCCGGGCTTATAGGCGGGGATCAGAATCGGGATCGCGGGGCGCGGCACGGCTGGCTTCAGACCTCATTCTCCCACGACCGGGCATCGCGCCCTTCCATCGAGCAGGACGGCGCCGCGACCAACGCTACTGGCACGTCGACTGGTTCACCTGCGCGCCGGTGTGACCGATCGTGAAATAGCAGGTTGCGGTCCCGGGGCTGACGACCAAAACAGTGCCGCCGAAAACGCTGTTGTAGACGGTGGCGCTCCCTCCTGACACCCGAAGGCTCGCGCAACCGCTTGCCACTCCCAGGCTTGAGGAGTAGATCACACTAGCGCCGCCTCTAAGGTCAATGGCTGAGCCGTCGAGGTTCGTGGTCGTCGTGTTCCGGATGTACAGGCTGACGTTTGAGAAAACTCCAGTGGTGGCTGCGCCAGAGACGCCATTGAACGATGAGTCGCCGACTTCGACTGTCCCGCCGGTCGCGCGCAGACCGATTCCACTGCCGTACAGATTCACAGTGACGTGATCCATGACGCCTGTCCCGTTGGTGGAGATCCCATAGAAGACGCCAGAAGGGACCGAAACTGTCACATGGCTCAAGCGCCAGGAAACGCCGCCATCGAAGTAGATGACCTTGGAAATCCCAAACGGGAGTGCGTTTGTGATGGTGAGGAGCCGTACTTCTCCAGCCGAGGTGTAAGGGCTGCTCGCCTGGACCGTTACGCTTCCGCTCGACGTGATGGTGGTGATATCTTCGCCCGAACCTTCCACGTCGACATAGGGGCACAAAGAAAGGTAGGGCGGGGACAAGAAGCTCAGATCATAGGTGCCCGGTTCAAGCTTGAGGACGTAACGGTTCGTAGAGGAGGCCAAGGAGCAGGTGTTGCTCGCGGCCTCCAGCAGCGCATTGCCGACAGCATGCACCAGGACCGTAGTCACGAGCACCGGGCCCGTCGCGCCCACCGTACCCGCCGCTCCTGCCGCGCCGTCCGGCCCCGTAAAACCGGTCGGCCCGGTTGCCCCGGTCGATCCGGTCGCGCCCGTCGCCCCCGCGGACCCTACCGCTCCTGCGGTTCCCACCGCTCCGGTCGACCCGGTTGCCCCCGTCGATCCGGTCGGGCCCGTCGCGCCCGCAAGCCCCACCGCTCCGGCCGCCCCCACCGGTCCGTCCACTCCCACCGGCCCGGTCGTTCCAGTCGCTCCGGTTCCCCCTGCCGCTCCGATTGCGCCCGCCGTACCCGCGGGCCCGGTCGCTCCAGTCGCCCCAACCACACCCACCGGCCCCGTGCCGCCGGCCGCTCCCGTCGTCCCACGCGCTCCCGTCGCGCCCGCCGGCCCCGGATTGCCCTGCGGTCCTTTCGCTCCGGGCGTGCCCGGCAGCCCCGGCGCTCCTTGCGGGCCCGTCGGACCTGCGGGGCCTTGCGGCCCTGCCAGCGCGATCTCCAGTTCCGCCGGGTGGCTGCTTTGGGTATTCTCCTTGGAGTCGAACTGCACTTGCGTCCCGGCCGCGTTCGCTACCAGCGCCAGCCCGTGGTTGGCCGTCCCGCTCAACCACTCCTTCACCGCCGGCGTCACGTCCACCGCCACAAACAGGTTCGCCCCACCTGCCGGCACCGCCGAAGCTACCGCGCTCCCGATCGCCGGCGCGGTCTGGCCCATCACTGTCCCTTCGCTCCAGCCGCTCGTGATGCGCCGCACGTCAAACGATCCGGCCGGGGCCGGGCCAGGGTCGCACGGATTCAGGGTCCAATATGCCCATAGTCCGTAAATATCGAAGTCAGGCCGGCACGGCTGCGAGACCCACAGCTTCAGCGTGGCTTTGGCGACGCCGCTGGCGGTTGTGCCCGCCGGCAGTGTCGAGAGATCGAACTGCAGCAGCGCCCGGCTCTGGGAATTGACCACCAGCGCGGACGCCCCGCCGTAGTTGGCGGTCGAGGCCGAGGAACGGATGTACGTGTCCCCGGTGAGCACGGCGTCGGAGGCCGGCAGCAGCCACGGAACCGCCAGCAGCAGCAGAGCAACGACTACGAGATGGTTTCGCATGGTCGGGTTCCTCCGCTACTGGTCCACGCAGGCGCTAGTCACCTGGTTGCCATTCCAGCCGATCGTGAAATAGCACGTAGCGGCGCCACCGTAGAAGATGGCGCTTTTCCCGAAAGTGCTGCCATAGACGGTGACCGAGCCCGAGGTGATCCCTAGGCCGGCTGGCAGGAGCGAGTCGTGGACCTCAGTCGCGCCGCCCCCTACAAGAATTCCGAGCCAGCCACCTGCGGTCGTCGTGTTGCGGATGTATCCGTTGGTGACCGAGATGCCGATTCCAGCGCCACCAATGCCGGTCGTAAACGACGAGTCGGTGACTTGAACCGTCCCCGTGCCCACCGCTGACAGCCCGACCGCGTTCGGCACGTTCACGGTGCCGTGGTCCATAATGCCTGGCCCTTGGCCGTTGACCCCCGTGTAGCTGGCAGTGGATATGGTCACCTGCCGCAGGTGCCAGGAATCACCCAAACCGAAGTTGATGCCGTAGCCGGAACCTGTATTCACGACGGTGAGGAATCGTACCTCTCCAACGGATCCACCTGAACCGGCAGAAGACATCGTGGATCCTCCGCTTGACGTGATGGTGGTGACATCTTCGCCCGAGCCTTCGACGTCCATGTTAGGGCACAGGGGGAGTGAGGCCGTACCCAGGTCGTACGTTCCCGCTTCAATCTTGAGGAGCTGAGGGCTCGCCGAGGTTGCGGTGGCACAGGCATTTGTCGCGGCGGTCACCAGGTCCGCGCCGCTGTATGCCGGGGGCACCAGGATCGTACTCTGGAAAGCGGCGCCGGCACCCCCCGGCCCCGTCGCACCCGTGGGCCCGGTGGCTCCGGTGGCCCCGGTGTCTCCCGCCGCGCCGGTCGCCCCCACCGCTCCGGCCGGTCCCGCCGGCCCCGTGGACCCCGTCACTCCCGTCGGCCCCGTCGCTCCCGTCGCTCCGGTCGGCCCCACCGCTCCGGCCGGTCCCACGGCCCCCGTGGATCCCGTCAGTCCGGTTGGCCCTGTCGCTCCCGTCGCTCCGGTGAATCCCGTCGGCCCCGTTGCGCCGGTCGCTCCGGTCGGCCCCTGCACTCCGGTCGCCCCGGTCGCCCCCGTCGCTCCCGTCGCACCCACCTGCCCCTGCGGCCCTTGCAGCCCCGTCCCTCCCGTCGCCCCCACCGCTCCGGTCCCACCCGTCGGCCCCTGAACGCCCTGTGTGCCTTGCGCCCCGGTCGCCCCCTGCAACCCCGGCACTCCTTGCGGGCCCGTCGGCCCCGCCGGCCCTTGCAGCCCGATCAGTGCGATCTCCAACTCCGCCGGGTGGCTGGTGTCTGTGTTCTCTTTGGAGTCGAATCGCACCGCCGTTCCGGCCGCGTTCGCCACCAGCGCCAGGCCGTTGTTGGCCGTCCCGTTCAGCCACTCCTTCACCGCCGCCGTCACGTCCACCGCCAGATACGCGTTCGCAGCCCCCACCGGCGCCGCCGAAACCACCGCGGTCCCGATCCCCGGCGCGCTGCTGTTCGTCACCGTCGCTTCGTTCCAGGCGCTCGTCACGCGCCGCACGTCGAACGATCCAGCCGGGGCCGGAGCATAGGCGCACGCATCCGGGTCCGAGTATCCCGATCCGTACGTGTCGGAGCCGCTCTCGCACGGGTTCGAGACCCACAGCGTCAGCGTCGCTTTGGCAACGCCCGCGGCGGTGGTTCCCGCCGGCAGCGTCGAGAGATCGAACTTCAGCAGCGCCCGGCTCTGGGAGTTGACCACCAGGGTGGCCGCACCGCCGTAGTTGGTTGTGGGGGCCGAGGACCTGACGTATGTGTCCCCGGTAAGGACGGCGTCGGACGCCGGCAGCAAGAACGGAACCGCCAGCAACAGGCAGGCAACTGGTACGAGGTTTCGCATGGGTGCGGGTTCTCCGTTGGTTGGGGCCCCGGCAGCGGGCCAAGAGATCATGGTATACGAAAACCCGCTTTGCGCAGCGGGTTTTCCGTGGGGCGGGTTTTCTGGGCCTGCCATGACGGCCTGCCCATGCTGCCGTCACCGCGACGCCGCGGCCAGCGCTACTGGCATGAGCTGTCCACAGGGCCGCTTGGACCGGTCGTGAAGTAGCAGGCGACGGTGCTGCCGCTGTTCTGTACGACGCCGCCCCCGAAAACGCTGACATAAACGGTCGCCGTTGCCCCTGGGTCGAGTATCAGACTCGATGTACCGCCATTGGTATTCCAAAGGCTCGATCCGTGGACCTCAGTAACGCCGCTTACGACCCGGATGGGTGTGCTCGCGTTTATCGCCGTGTTGCGGACGTATCCGTTTTCGTAAAACCGGATCCCAATGGCACTGCTCGTGATCGACGATTCGAGGACTTGAACCGTCCCGGGGCCCTCAGCGTGCAGCCCTATGCCGCTCGAAACCAGAGTGACGTGATCCATGATGCCCGACCCGAAGCTGTCAACAGCGTAAGCGTAACTGTCGTCGGTAACGACCGTCACGTGCCGGAGACTCCAGGAATTGCCGCTGTTGAAATAGACGGGGGTTCCGCCGTCGTTATTAGAGTGCTGTGTGTTTATGATGGTGAGGCACCGCACTTCGCCCAGCGCAACATTGGTTGAGAACGCAGTCACCGTATAGACCTTGCTCCCCGTGATGGTGGTGATATCTTCGCCGGAGCCTTCGAAGTCGACGTAGGGGCACAACCCAAGGTCGTCCGTGGTGGGGGTAACCACATTGTATGTGCCCGGTTCGATCTTGAGGACGTAATGCTGCGAAGCGGAGGCGCTGTTGCAGGCCGTGTTGCGAGCGGAAACCAGCGCGGTGCCGCTCTTAACGGCGTCCGGCTGTCCATTGGTAAACCCTGGATGCACGAAGATCGTGGTCACCAGATGCGGGCCCGTCGCTCCCGTCGCGCCCGTCGACCCTTCCGCTCCGTCCTGCCCTGTCGGACCCTTCGCTCCGGTTGCCCCGGTCGCTCCGGTCGGGCCCGCTGAACCAATGGGCCCCACCGCTCCGGTCAGGCCCGTCGCTCCCACCGGCCCCGTCACTCCGATCGCTCCCGTTGCTCCTTGCGCCCCGATTGCGCCCGCCACGCCCGTAGGCCCGGCCGCGCCGGTTGGCCCAACCACACCCACCGGCCCCGTGCCGCCGGCCGCTCCCGTCGTCCCACGCGCTCCCGTCGCGCCCGCCGGTCCCGGATTGCCCTGCGGTCCTTTCGCTCCGGGCACGCCCGGCAACCCCGGCGCTCCTTGCGGTCCCGTCGGACCTGCGGGGCCTTGCGGCCCTGCCAGCGCGATCTCCAGTTCCGCCGGGTGGCTGCTTTGCGTGCTCTCCTTGGAGTCGAACTGCACCTGCGTCCCGGCCGCGTTCGCCACCAGCGCCAGCCCGTGGTTGGCCGTCCCGCTCAACCACTCCTTCACCGCCGGCGTCACGTCCACCGCCACAAACAGGTTCGCCCCACCTGCCGGCACCGCCGAAGCTACCGCGCTCCCGATCGCCGGCGCGGTCTGGCCCATCACTGTCCCTTCGCTCCAGCCGCTCGTGATGCGCCGCACGTCAAACGATCCGGCCGGGGCCGGGCCAGGGTCGCACGGATTCAGGGTCCAATATGCCCATAGTCCGTAAATATCGAAGTCAGGCCGGCACGGCTGCGAGACCCACAGCTTCAGCGTGGCTTTGGCGACGCCGCTGGCGGTTGTGCCCGCCGGCAGTGTCGAGAGATCGAACTGCAGCAGCGCCCGGCTCTGGGAATTGACCACCAGCGCGGACGCCCCGCCGTAGTTGGCGGTCGAGGCCGAGGAACGGATGTACGTGTCCCCGGTGAGCACGGCGTCGGAGGCCGGCAGCAGCCACGGAACCGCCAGCAGCAGCAGAGCAACGACTACGAGATGGTTTCGCATGGTCGGGTTCCTCCGCCGCTATTGGCACGTCGACTGGTTCACCTGCGTGCCGCCGCTGCCGACGGTGAAATAGCAGGCAGTGGTGTGGGAGGCGACCGTGACGCTGCCCCCGAAAACGCTGTTGTAGACGGTGACGTGGGCGCCGCTGCTCACGTCCAGGCTGGCGGCCCCGTCCAGGCTCGATTCGTGGATCTCGGAAGTGCCGCTGGCGACATTGATGGCGGTACCCCCGCCTGTGATCGTCGCGCCGCGGACGTATCCGTTGGCGCCAAGGCTGATTCCAGTGCCGTACGTGGCGACGGTGAACGACGACTCGAGGACTTGGACGGTCCCGGTGCCCGAGGCACCGAGGCCGTAGCCGAAGCCGCTGCCCTGCATGTTTACCGTGACGTGGTCCATGATCCCTGGCCCGTCGCTCGAAACCCCGTAGGTATTGGAGGCACCGGTGGTAAACGAGACTGTCACTTGCCGGAGAAGCCAGGAATCGCCGACGCCGAAATAGACGCCGAAACTGGTACCCGAAGAAGCTGTGTTTGCGACGGTGAGGAGCCGCACTTCGCCAACCGAACCGCCCGAACCGGCCGAAGACATTGTACGTGCTCCGCTCGACGTGATGGTGGTGAGATCTTCGCCCGAGCCTTCCACATCGACGTACGGGCACAGGGGAAGGGAGGCCGTACCCAGATTGTACGTACCCGCTTCAATCTTGAGGAGCTGAGGGTTCGAAGAGGAAGCGTTGTCGCAGGCTGTGAGCGCGTCATCCACCAGGTTCGCGCCGGTTTCCGAGGAGAGCACCAAGATCGTGGTCAGGAAAGTGCTTCCGGCGCCTGTCGTCCCCGTCGCTCCCTTGATCCCGGTCAGGCCGGTGGCTCCCGTCGCTCCCGTCGCGCCGGCCGGCCCCGTGGGGCCGGTCGCGCCCGCCGGCCCCGTGGACCCCGTCACTCCCGTCGGCCCCGTGGCTCCCGTCGCTCCGGTGGAACCCGTGGACCCCGTCGCTCCCGTTGCGCCCGTGGACCCCGTCGCTCCAATGAGCCCCGTCGCTCCCGTCGCTCCGGTGAATCCCGTCGGCCCCGTTGCGCCGGTCGCTCCGGTCGGCCCCTGCACTCCGGTCGCCCCGGTCGCCCCCGTCGCTCCCGTCGCACCCACCTGCCCCTGCGGCCCTTGCAGCCCCGTCCCTCCCGTCGCCCCCACCGCTCCGGTCCCACCCGTCGGCCCCTGAACGCCCTGTGTGCCTTGCGCCCCGGTCGCCCCCTGCAACCCCGGCACTCCTTGCGGGCCCGTCGGCCCCGCCGGCCCTTGCAGCCCGATCAGTGCGATCTCCAACTCCGCCGGGTGGCTGGTGTCTGTGTTCTCTTTGGAGTCGAACCGCACCGCCGTTCCGGCCGCGTTCGCCACCAGCACCAGGCCGTTGTTGGCCGTCCCGTTCAGCCACTCCTTCACCGCCGCCGTCACGTCCACCGCCAGATACGCGTTCGCAGCCCCCACCGGCGCCGCCGAAACCACCGCGGTCCCGATCCCCGGCGCGCTGCTGTTCGTCACCGTCGCTTCGTTCCAGGCGCTCGTCACGCGCCGCACGTCGAACGATCCAGCCGGGGCCGGAGCATAGGCGCACGCATCCGGGTCCGAGTATCCCGATCCGTACGTGTCGGAGCCGCTCTCGCACGGGTTCGAGACCCACAGCGTCAGCGTCGCTTTGGCAACGCCCGCGGCGGTGGTTCCCGCCGGCAGCGTCGAGAGATCGAACTTCAGCAGCGCCCGGCTCTGGGAGTTGACCACCAGGGTGGCCGCACCGCCGTAGTTGGTTGTGGGGGCCGAGGACCTGACGTATGTGTCCCCGGTAAGGACGGCGTCGGACGCCGGCAGCAAGAACGGAACCGCCAGCAACAGGCAGGCAACTGGTACGAGGTTTCGCATGGGTGCGGGTTCTCCGTTGGTTGGGGCCCCGGCAGCGGGCCAAGAGATCATGGTATACGAAAACCCGCTTTGCGCAGCGGGTTTTCCGTGGGGCGGGTTTTCTGGGCCTGCCATGACGGCCTGCCCATGCGTTTCCGGGGGAACCCTCCGCACTTGGGGGTTCGGAGGACCCGCGCCGGCGCTAACGCGACGCCGCGGCCAACGCTAGTTGCACGAACTGTTCCGCACTGTGCCGCTGACGCCGACCGTGAAATAGCACTTAGAGTTGGCAGCGGTGCCGTTGAGAATGCTGTTGTAGATGGTAGCCGTGCCGCCCCCGGCGCTGCTCTGTACCTCGAGCGTAGGCCCGTACAGCCTCGATCGATGGACCTCCACGGTTCCGCCGACATCGAGGTGAATCCCGACGGTGCCTTGCGGACCTATCGCGTTCAACGTCGAGTCGCGGAGGTAGACTTTGGCGAAGTTTACGTAGATTCCAATTACGCCCGATGAGCCCTGGGCGATAATCGATGAGTCGTCGACTTCAACCGCTCCTAACTCCACGTACAGCCCGCACGTTCCGGCAGTCACCGTGACGTGATCCATGACGCCTGACCCGGAAGTGTCGAGCCCGAGGTAGGTGGCGGAGATTGTGACGCGCCGCAAACGCCAGGACGTACCCTGATCCCAGTAGGCGGTGCCATTCGCACTGGTGTTTGTGATGGTGAGGAGCCGCACTTCTCCAACCCAAGTATAGGAGTCGAGCGCAACGACCTCCAGGGTCTGGCTCGACGTGATATTGGTGATGTCCTCGCCCGAGCCCTCCACGTCAACATTGGGGCACAAAAGAAGGTAGGACGGGGCGTAGCTGCTCAGATCGTAGGTGCCCGGTTCAATCTTGAGGAGGTAACGGTTCGAAGAGGAAGCGTTGGCGCAGGCGAAGGCCGCGAGGCCTAGCAGCACGCCGCCGCTCGCTGCCGGGTTGCCAGGTACAGGAATCACGAAGAGCGTAGTCACGAGCACCGGGCCCGTCGCTCCCACCGCTCCCGCCGACCCTGCCACGCCGTCCGGCCCCGTAAAACCGGTCGGCCCGGTTGCCCCGGTCGATCCGGTCGCGCCCGTCGCCCCCGCGGACCCTACCGCTCCTGCGGTTCCCACCGCTCCGGTCGACCCGGTTGCCCCCGTCGATCCGGTCGGGCCCGTCGCGCCCGCAAGCCCCACCGCTCCGGCCGCCCCCACCGGTCCGTCCACTCCCACCGGCCCGGTCGTTCCAGTCGCTCCGGTTCCCCCTGCCGCTCCGATTGCGCCCGCCGTACCCGCGGGCCCGGTCGCTCCAGTCGCCCCAACCACACCCACCGGCCCCGTGCCGCCGGCCGCTCCCGTCGTCCCACGCGCTCCCGTCGCGCCCGCCGGCCCCGGATTGCCCTGCGGTCCTTTCGCTCCGGGCACGCCCGGCAACCCCGGCGCTCCTTGCGGTCCCGTCGGACCTGCGGGGCCTTGCGGCCCTGCCAGCGCGATCTCCAGTTCCGCCGGGTGGCTGCTTTGCGTGCTCTCCTTGGAGTCGAACTGCACCTGCGTCCCGGCCGCGTTCGCCACCAGCGCCAGCCCGTGGTTGGCCGTCCCGCTCAGCCACTCCTTCACCGCCGGCGTCACGTCCACCGCCACAAACAGGTTCGCCCCACCTGCCGGCACCGCCGAAGCTACCGCGCTCCCGATCGCCGGCGCGGTCTGGCCCGTCACTGTCCCTTCGCTCCAGGCGCTCGTGATGCGCCGCACGTCAAACGATCCGGCCGGGGCCGGGCCAGGGTCGCACGGATTCAGGGTCCAATATGCCCATAGTCCGTAAATATCGAAGTCAGGCCGGCACGGCTGCGAGACCCACAGCTTCAGCGTGGCTTTGGCGACGCCGCTGGCGGTTGTGCCCGCCGGCAGTGTCGAGAGATCGAACTGCAGCAGCGCCCGGCTCTGGGAATTGACCACCAGCGCGGACGCCCCGCCGTAGTTGGCGGTCGAGGCCGAGGAACGGATGTACGTGTCCCCGGTGAGCACGGCGTCGGAGGCCGGCAGCAGCCACGGAACCGCCAGCAGCAGCAGAGCAACGACTACGAGATGGTTTCGCATGGTCGGGTTCCTCCGCCGCTATTGGCACGTCGACTGGTTCACCTGCGTGCCGCCGCTGCCGACGGTGAAATAGCAGCTTGCGGTGCCGCCGCTCACGTTAACCGTGCCGCCGAAAGTGCTGCTATAGAAGGCGATCGTGCCAGAGGCCATCGACAGAGTGTAGCTACTTCCTGCCACGCTCGATCCATGCACCTGAACCGCGCCGCCCGATACGATAATGCCCGTGAATGCGCTGGCTATCGTCGAGTTGCGGATGTAGCCGGTGGCGGCGATCTCGATTCCCGTGCCGTAGGTGCCGAGGGTGAACGACGAGTCGGAGACTTCGACCGTCCCGGTGCCGGCCGCCGCCAGCCCGGTCGCTCCGTAGCTGGTGCCCAGCACGTTTACCGTAACGTGGTCCATGATACCTGGCCCGTTGCTCCAGACCCCGATGTTGCCGCTGCCCGAAGTAGTGCCGGTAAAGGAGACCGTCACCTGCCGCAGGCGCCAGGAATCGCCGCTGTCGAAGTACACCCCGGAGGCGCTGCTCGAGTCCGACCGCGTGTTTGTGACGGTAAGGAGTCGTACCTCTCCAACCGGAGCAGCGGCTACGGCCGCATACAACGTATATAGTCCGCTCGACGTGATGGTGGTGACATCTTCGCCCGAGCCCTCCACGTCCACATAGGGGCACAGAGGAAGGTAGGACGGGGTCGACGTGCTCAGATCGTAGGTGCCCGGTTCGATCTTGAGGAGGAAAGGGGTCGAAGACGTCGCGTTGGCGCAGGCTAGGGTCGCAGCATTCAGTAGCCCCGAGGCTCCGCCCGCGGAGGTCACCAAGTATGAGCTCAGGAAAGTGACTCCGGGCTGCGTCGGCCCCGTCGCACCCGTGGGCCCGGTGGCTCCGGTGGCCCCGGTGTCTCCCGCCGCGCCGGTCGCCCCCACCGCTCCGGCCGGTCCCGCCGGCCCCGTGGACCCCGTCACTCCCGTCGGCCCCGTCGCTCCCGTCGCTCCGGTCGGCCCCACCGCTCCGGCCGGTCCCACGGCCCCCGTGGATCCCGTCAGTCCGGTTGGCCCTGTCGCTCCCGTCGCTCCGGTGAATCCCGTCGGCCCCGTTGCGCCGGTCGCTCCGGTCGGCCCCTGCACTCCGGTCGCCCCGGTCGCCCCCGTCGCTCCCGTCGCACCCACCTGCCCCTGCGGCCCTTGCAGCCCCGTCCCTCCCGTCGCCCCCACCGCTCCGGTCCCACCCGTCGGCCCCTGAACGCCCTGTGTGCCTTGCGCCCCGGTCGCCCCCTGCAACCCCGGCACTCCTTGCGGGCCCGTCGGCCCCGCCGGCCCTTGCAGCCCGATCAGTGCGATCTCCAACTCCGCCGGGTGGCTGGTGTCTGTGTTCTCTTTGGAGTCGAATCGCACCGCCGTTCCGGCCGCGTTCGCCACCAGCGCCAGGCCGTTGTTGGCCGTCCCGTTCAGCCACTCCTTCACCGCCGCCGTCACGTCCACCGCCAGATACGCGTTCGCAGCCCCCACCGGCGCCGCCGAAACCACCGCGGTCCCGATCCCCGGCGCGCTGCTGTTCGTCACCGTCGCTTCGTTCCAGGCGCTCGTCACGCGCCGCACGTCGAACGATCCAGCCGGGGCCGGAGCATAGGCGCACGCATCCGGGTCCGAGTATCCCGATCCGTACGTGTCGGAGCCGCTCTCACACGGGCTCAGAACCCACAGCGTCAGCGTCGCTTTGGCGACGCCCGCGGCGGTGGTTCCCGCCGGCAGCGTCGAGAGATCGAACTTCAGCAGCGCCCGGCTCTGGGAGTTGACCACCAGGGTGGCCGCACCGCCGTAGTTGGTTGTGGGGGCCGAGGACCTGACGTATGTGTCCCCGGTAAGGACGGCGTCGGACGCCGGCAGCAAGAACGGAACCGCCAGCAACAGGCAGGCAACTGGTACGAGGTTTCGCATGGGTGCGGGTTCTCCGTTGGTTGGGGCCGCAGGTTCGAGGCCCTAGAGGGTTATGATACACGAAACTCTGCTTCCGGGTGCCTCCGCGAAGGCGGCCGTGGGCATCGCGGCCATGCTGCCAAACGGCTACGGCCAGAGCGCTGTCGCAATAGCGCGCCTGACGCCGTGGCGCGCGCGAGAGTCCCTGCGCCACCGAGTCCGGCAAAGTCCGGTGGCCTGCAAACCGATTGGCTTTGCTGGTGGGCCCTGTAGGATTTGAACCTACGACCAACGGATTATGAGTCCGCTGCTCTAACCGCTGAGCTAAGGGCCCCCAAGCGGCAGCGGCGGGATGCGCCTTAACGAATGTATCACGAAGTTCGCGGGCAGCTTCACGGCCTCGCGGACCTTCCGGTTGTCGAAGCCCTACCTCCACACGGCGGACGTGATGGCGCCGTCGGATGCCGAGGAGACCTGCGCGGAGTACTTGGCGAACACGCCGGTGGTGTACCGCGGGCGAGGCGGCGTCCAGCGCGCGAGGCGGTCGTGGAGAATGGCGGGGGCGACGTCGAGATCGATGCGCCGTGCGGCCAGGTCGATGGTGACCAGGTCGCCTTCGGCCAGCAGGGCGATCGGGCCGCCGCTGGCGGCCTCCGGAGCGACGTGGCCCACCATCATTCCCATGGTGGCGCCGCTGAACCTGCCGTCGGTCACCAGCGCCACGCTTTCCGACAGGCCCGCGCCGACGATGGCGCCCGTTACTCCCAGCATCTCGCGCATACCCGGCCCTCCGCGCGGACCCTCGTAGCGGATCACGACAACGTCGCCTTCCTTGACGCCGCCGCCCGTGACGGCTTGCATGGCAGCCTCCTCCGAGTCGAACACCCGTGCCCGCCCGCGGTGCTCCTTGCGGGCCAGTCCGGTCACCTTGATGACGCAACCGTCGGGCGCGAGACTTCCCTTGAGAATCACGAGCCCGCCACTGCTCTTGATGGGGTTCGCGAGCGGCCGGATCACTTCCTGGCCGGGCGTTTCGCGGGCGTCGGCGGCTTCCTCGGCGAACGTCCGCCCGGTGATGGTCAAGGCGCCACCGTAGGCGAATCCGCCGTCGGCGAGGCGCTTGGCGAGGACGGGAATGCCGCCCGCCTTATGCACATCCACGGCCACGAACCGGCCGGCGGGCTTGAGGTCGGAAAGCAGGGGCGTGCGCTCGCTGATGGTCTGGAAGTCGTCGATCAAGAGCGGCACGCCGGCCTCGCGCGCCATGGCCAGCAGGTGGAGGACGGCGTTGGTGGACCCGCCACTTGCGGCCACGCCCGCAACGGCGTTCTCAATGGCCTGACGGGTGACGATGGCGCGCGGCTTGAGCCCGCGCCGCACGGCCTCTACGATCAACTGGCCGCAGCGGAAGGCGACGCCGTCTTTGAGCGGATCGACCTGCGGAACCGCAGCCGTGCCCATCGGAGAGAGGCCGAGCAGTTCCATCACGGTGGCCATGGTGTTGGCCGTGTACTGGCCGCCGCAGGCGCCTGCGCCGGGGCAGGCGGAGTTCTCGATAGCCAGCAGTTCCTCGTCCGAGATGCGGCCCGCGGCGTTGGCGCCCACGGCTTCGAATACGTCCTGGATGGTGATGTCGCGGCCGTTGTGGCGTCCCGGCAGGATGGTGCCGCCGTAGAGAACCAGGCCGGGGACGTCCAGCCGCAGCATGGCCATGGCCGCCGCGGGAATGGTCTTGTCGCAGCCGACCAGCGCCAGGATGCCGTCGAACATGTGGCCGCGGGCGACCAGCTCGATCGAGTCGGCGATCACCTCGCGGCTGACCAGCGAGGCCTTCATCCCCTCCGTGCCCATGGTCACGCCGTCGCTGATGGCGATGGTGTTGAACTCCATGGGTGTACCGCCCGCGGCGCGCACGCCCTCCTTGGCCTTCACCGCCAGCTCGCGCAGGTTGTAATTGCACGGCATGGTCTCGATCCATGTATTAGCAATGCCGATGATGGGTTTGCGGAGGTCTTCGTCGGTGAAGCCGATGGCCTTCAGCATCGCCCGCGCGGGCGCGCGGTCCCGGCCCTGAGTGATGGTGGAACTTCTCATAGTTGCCCCTATGGTAGCAGGACACTCGGCCGGTCATCGCAGACTGGGCCGAACAGATGCCCTCGGCGGTGGCGCGAGCCGCGGTCTGTCCATAGATCCCGGGGGTGCCTTGCCACTTGAGGAGCTTGCCGCCGATGCCGCCGGAGACCCGGCGCAAGAGAAGCCGTTTGAAACGCATGAAAAGCCCCTGGTAAATGGGGCGTATCCAGAGTATACTGAGTCAGATTTGAGGCGGGTTATGGGCGATACTGGTTCCCCTTCGGCGGAAAACGCGACCTTTTTTGCCAAGGCGGGCAGAGCCAGCCACGCGCAGCTTGCCGACCAGATGCGTCGAAGTCTGGACGACCCCTGCGTCAAGATCGTGCTGGAGGCGGTCAACGGCTTCGTCCTGATCCTCAATGAGAACCGCCAGATCCTCGCGGCGAACCAGGAGTTCCTGGACGCCCTGAACCGGCAAAACCCTGGGTGTGTTGCCGGCTTGCGGCCCGGAGAGGCGTTCAACTGCGTTCATTTTTCGGAGGGCACGGACGGGTGCGGAACCTCCGACCAGTGCAGGACGTGCGGCGCCGTGCTGGCGATCCTGAGCGCCCAATCCAGCAGCCACCCTGCCGAGGGAGAGTGCCGGCTCTCGACGTGGCGTGACGGCAAGCTGACGGCAGTCGATCTTAAGGTAAGAGCCACTCCGCTCGATATCGGCGGCTGCCATCTCACCGCGTTCGTTCTTCACGATGTCAGCCCGCTGCGGCGCCGCGAAGTGCTGGAACAGATCTTTCTGCACGATTTTCTCAACGCGATCGGGGGTATTTCGGGCTGGTGTGAGCTCCTGAAAGAAACCAACGAAGGCACCGCCGCGCGTGAAATCGCGGCCCTGGCGGAAGGTCTGAAGGAAGATGTCGTCTCTCAACGGACGCTTCTGGCGGCGGAGCGTGGGGAACTGGTCGTCAAACGTCGCGAGTTCGAGGTTGCGGCGGTGGCCGCCAAGCTGGAACTGATTTTCGGGCATCATCCAATCGCTCAGGGCAAAGCGCTCTCCGTGTCGCCGTTGCCAAGCCGGGCCAAGCTGGTCTCCGATGAGGCCATGGTCATCCGCGTCCTGGTGAATATGCTGAAGAACGCTTTCGAAGCGACGGACCCCGGTGGAGTGGTGCGCTTCCGGTTCGAGTGGAACGACGATACCCCCACGTTCGTGGTGCAGAATTCCGGAGTCATCCCGGAGAGCGTCCAGGCGCGGCTGTTTGAGAGGTCGTTCAGCACCCGCTCGCCAGAGGGCCGCGGCATCGGCACATACAGCATGAAGCTGTACGGTGAACGGTACCTGGAGGGCCGCGTATGGTTCGCCTCCGACGAAGAGCACGGCACGAGGTTCTTCTTTTCTCTCCCGCGCGAGAAGGCGGCGGTGGTCGCAAGCGGTCAGGCTACGAGTCAGCCGCTGCAGGCCCCGGATGGCTGCCACGTGCTTCTCGTCGACGACGATGAAGCGCTACTCCGGCTCGGGAAGCTGCTCCTCACCCGCCTCGGCTACTCCGCCACCGTGTGCCACAGCGGGAAGGAGGCGGTGGAGGCGTTTGGAGCCGCTCCCGGCTCTTTCGACGCTGTGATAACGGACTGGAGCATGCCGGGGATGAGAGGGCAGGATCTGGTGCGGCGCCTCCTGGCGGTTCGCGCGGATATACCCATTCTCGTGTGCACGGGGATGGGAGAAGCCGAGATCACCGGCCCGGCTATGGCGGCCATCCGTGGGTGCATAGGTAAGCCGTTTACATTCCAGGAACTGCGTGAAGCGCTCTGGCAGGCGATCGCCGGAGGGCGGGCCGCCTAGCCTGCGCATCGGGGGCTGGCCTGAGCAGTCCGATTACCCCAGGCAGAGCTTCGCTTTGTCCGCCAGCGTCCTCGCGGTGTAAGGTTTCTGGATGAAGCCGGCAACGCGCTGGCCTTTGAACAGGGTCATCGTCTCGGCCTCGCTGTAGCCGCTCGAGACCACGACCTTGACCTCGGGCCGGAGCTTCCTGAGTCTCCGGGAGCGCCTCCTCACCGCTCATGTAGCGGCATGCTCAGATCGAGGACCACCAGCGCGATGCTCGCCGGGGTAGCTCGCGAACACGTCGATGGCCGCCGGCCCGCTGTCCGCCAGCAGAACCGTGTACCCGTGCCGTTCGAGGGCCTTCTTCGCCATCTCGCGCACGACTTGCTCATCGTCCACCACGAGGATCACTCCGGCGCCCTTGAGCGCGGCGCTGCGGGAGCCGTAACCGACGGTTCCTCGGCCGCCCGCGCCGCCGCCGGGAACAGCACCGTGAAGCAACTGCCCTTGCCCGGCGCGCTGGCGACCACGATCGCGCCCTTGTGGCCGCGCACGATGCCGGCCACGGCCGCCAGTCCCAGCCCGCGCCCCGTGAATTTGGTCGAGAAGAAACGGATCGAAGATCCTGGCCTTGGTCGCTTCGTCCATGCCGCAGCCGGTGTCGCGCACTTCGAGGCAGACGTACTCGCCCGGCGCGAATATGCGCCGCTTCCGGGATGCCGCCGGGCATAGCCGGTCGTCCACCTTCTCGACGCCCGTCCTGACCGTGATCAGCCCGTCGTGGCTGCCGATCGCTTCCGCCGCGTTGAGCACCAGGTTCATGAACACCTGCTGCATCTGGCCGCGATCGGCTTCGATGGGCGGCAGATCCGGCTCCAGATCGAAATGCAGCGCGATCTTCTTGGAAATGGACGGCCGCACGAGGCCGCTCATCTCGGGGATGAGCGCCGAGAGATCTAAGCGGCTCCACCAGGAACTTGCCCTTGCCCGAGTAGGCCAGCATCTGCCGGGTCAGGTGAGCGGCCTGCTCGCCGGTCTTGAGGACTCCGTCCAGCAGTTCGGCGGCCGGGTGATCGGGCGGGAGCATATCCTGGGCCAGGCTGGCGTTGCCGATCACGCCGACCAGCAGGTTGTTGAAGTCGTGGGCGACGCCGCCCGCCAGCAATCCGAGGCTCTCCAGCTTCTGGGCGTCCCGGAGGCGCTGCCTCGGCGCGCTTGTGTTCGGTGATGTCCGCACCGGTGGTGATGAAGTACTCTCCGAGCGGAACGCTCGTGAACCGAAAGTGTCTGTCCAAGTTGGGAAAGTAGTCCTCGTACGAGCACGGAGCGCCTTCGGCCATGATCTTCTGCACGACGGGCATGTAGTGATCCGTCGGCCCCGGCCCGAAGATCTCATCGGCGGTTTTGCCTTTGATGTCATCGAACTTCTTGCCCCAGGTCTTCAGCGCCGACGGGTTGGCATCGACCAGCCTCCAGGTCCGGATGCGGCCATCCTCGTCGCGGACCAGCCTCCAGAAATGCACCTCTTCAGCCATGTTCTCGAACAGAGTGCGGTACTTGGCCTCGCTTTCGCGCAGCGATTCTTGGGCCCGCTTCAGCGCGCCGATGTCGAGGTTAATCCCCGCCCAGCGGACGATCCGGCCTTGTTCGTCACGGACGGGCACGCCGCGGGCGAGAACCGGATGCCACTCGCCGTCCGCACCGCGGAAGCGATGCTCGATGTCCCACAGTCCTTCGGTCCGGACGCACTCCTTCCACGCCGCCAGTGTCCGTTCGACATCATCCGGGTGCAGCACATCGCCCCAGCCGAAATTCGAACATTGTTCCTGCGTCTGGCCGACCAGCTTGAGGAAAGACTCGCTGGCGTACGTGTTCCGGCCATCGGGTGCGCACACCCACACGCCGTAGTCGATGGACTCGCCAATGGCCCGATACATCTTCTCGCTTTCCCGCAGAGCCCTCTCGGCCTGCTTGCGCTCGGTGATATCGTGACAGATCCCGGTATGACCGAGGAATTCGCCGCTGGGCGAGAAGCGCGGCTCCGCGTAGGCCGCGATCCAGCGCCATTCGCCGTCGGCCCGCCGCACGCGCGCCTCAGCCCGGAAGGGCGCATGCCCGCGAACCGCGCCGAGGAGCGCTCCCACGTACTCCGGTCCGTCGTCCGGGTGAAGCAGCGGCTGCCACTTGCCTCCTTCCACCTGTTCGTTTGTGACACCGAAGAACTCGCGGTAGGCGCGGTTGACGAACCGATTCCCACCGTCGGCGGCGGTCACCAGGATGATCGTGGGGCAACTGTCCGCCATCGTACGGAAGCGTTCCTCGCTCTCGCGCAGCGCCTGTTCGGCCCGCTTGCGCTCGGTGAGATCGAGGATCGTGTAGGCGGAACCGAGGGCGACGCTCCTCAGCGCTATTCTCCAGTGGCCTGAATGTTGCTATTCGCAACAGCGTTAATAAACGCATCGTGGGTGATTTCACCCGGCGCTCAGGCGCTTTCGCATAGCCCCAGGGCAATAGGCGTCAGAAGGGTGATGCGGCGCCTGAGGGGTAACCCGCGCCAATCGACCGGAGGCGCGGAGACGGATCTCCTGGACGGTTTGGCCAGATGACTGCAAGAGGGGAGTGGGTTTGTTTGTCAAGCGTGTTCCTTGAGGAGAGTTGAACTTATGCGTATAGCAGGGGTAGGTGGTTGGGTTCGGACGGCAATCCGGGTGGTGCTGGCGCTCACCGTCGTGGTAGGCTCGGCGCTGCTTTTCAGCAGCTCGGATGTTCCGGTCTACGACGCATCGGTAAAGGCGCACTATGCCTCCGCCGCAGTGGTCAATTTCGTTCGCCCCGGTCTGGTGTTAACGATCGAAGGGGCGAATATCGCCAACGACGGTACGATCACGGTCAAGTTTCTGCTGACCGACCCCATGACACTGCCGCTCGACCGGGCCGGCATAACGACCCCGGGTCCGATCTCGACGAAGTTCGTGATCGGGACGATTCCGGCGGGCCAGACACAGTACGTCTCCTACCTCTCAAGAGTCGTGACGGGGACGAGCGGAGCACAGGCCATCCAGGCGACGTCCGACTCGGGAGGGACGTACCAGCAAACGGGCAACGGGGAGTACGTTTACACGTTCGGGTACAAGATACCGACCGTGAAAAGCACGGCCCGCCCGGCGCGCGGCCTGGCTTTGAGCATGCCGGCCGGTGCGCTCGGCGCGCGGGCCTCGAGTGGTTCGGCCGCAGCCCGCGGCCCGGCCATGGATCCCGTGGCGGGGATGGCCGGCGGGCGGCCCCTGGCCGTGGCGGCGGACGGGGCGGATGCTCAGGAGGCCGACGCGACCCCGGCGGCAGCCGCAGCGGCAACCGCGGCGTTTGACCCGCATGCCACCCACACCATCGGCATATGGGCGAACCGCGACCTGAGCTCGTTCAACATGGCCTCGATCATCAACCAGACCTCGGCGGTCTACTCCTGGGTGCCGGACGGCAGCGCGGTCACGGTCACACGCGATGTGATCCGCACCCAGAGCTGCAACAAGTGCCACGACCCGCTGCAGGCGCACGACGAGCGGAAGGGGATAGGGTTGTGCGTGATCTGCCACCAGCCGCAGACCTCGGACCCCAGCAGCGGGAACACGCTCGACATGAAGGTGTTCATCCACAAGATCCACATGGGCTCGCAGTTGCCGAGCGTGATCGCGGGCACTCCCTACCAGATCATCGGCTACCAGAACTCGGTCAACGACTTCTCGACGGTGGTTTTCCCAGCGGATCCGCGGAATTGCACCTTCTGCCACGAGCAGAACACGGGCGCGGCGCAGGCCGCGGCGTTTCTGAACCCCACCCGGGCCGCCTGCGGCTCCTGCCACGATGACGTCAACTTCGTGACCGGCCAGAATCACGTGAACCTACCGCAGGTTTCCGACAACCAGTGCGCAAGCTGCCACTTCCCGCAGGGCGAGCTGGAATTTGACGCCTCCATCGTGGGCGCGCACACGATTCCGACATCCTCCAAGACGCTGACCGGGTTCAACCTCAATATCGTCAGCGTCGCCAGCACCGCCCCGGGCCAGCATCCGTACGTTACCTTCACGGTGCGGAACAACGCCGGTCAGGGCATCAACATCTCGCAGGACTCGGTGTCGCTGGTGATGGCGGGTCCGACGACGGACTATCCCAGCTACGTTTCGGAAAGCGTGAGCAAGGCCCAGGGCATCATGGACGGCACGGCTTTCTGGACCATGAAGAACGCCATCCCGGCGAACGCGACGGGAACCTGGTCGATCGGGATCGAAGGATACCAGAACACCACCCTCCTACCGGGAACCGAACAGGCGCAGACGATCCGGGAAGCCGGCATCAATAAGGTCTTCAACTTCTCGGTGGATGGCTCGCCGGTGCAGCCGCGGAGGAAAGTGGTGGACGTCGCGAAATGCAACATGTGCCATTCCTTCCTGAGCCTGCACGGTGGCAACCGGAACCAGATCGAGCAGTGCGTGCTGTGCCACAACCCGAACCAGACGGACTCGCCGACGCGTCCGGCCAACCTGGCGCCGACCCATACGGTGGACTTCGCTCACATGATCCACCGGATCCATACCGGCAACACGAGCACGGATGAATACACGATTTACGGCTTCGGGGGCTCGGTCAACGACTTCACGAAGATCCGCTTCCCGGGCGACACCAGGGACTGTGCCGTGTGCCACGTCAACGGTTCCGAACAGCTCCCGCTGAGCCCGAAACTGTTGAACGTCACGGATCCGCGCGGGGTGCTGAATCCCATGGGGCCGACCACCGCAGCCTGCACGGGCTGCCACACCGACATCGCGACGGCGTCGCACGCGCTTTCGAACACGACCACGCAACTGGGCGAGGCCTGCTCGGTGTGCCACGGTTCGGACGACGACTTCTCGGTGGGGTCGGTGCACGCCCGCTAGAGCTATGGGCCAGGTGAGGGAGCGGCGGGCCCGCTCCCTCACGGCCGCGGCTCGATGCTATGACATCTCTCGTTTTCGGGTAACATGAGACTGTGTTTGCTCAGGGGCGGGACCTCATCCTCACAGCCGCCGCGGCCGTTGTTCTGACCGCTTCGTTCGCCTCAGCCCAGGACAAGCCGGCCGGCTACGCGGGCTCGGAAACCTGTCAAGTCTGCCACGACGATCTGTCGAAGGCGTTCGAGAGGAATCCACATCATCTAGTTGAAACCCAGATGGCGCGGGGCTGGAAGGGGCTGGCCTGCGAGTCGTGCCATGGGCCCGGCGGGAAGCATGCGGAGAGCACGTCGCCCGACGACATCCTCAACCCCTCCAAGCTGGCCGCGGCCCGAACGGACCAGATCTGCCTGAAGTGCCACCTGAACCAGCCCACACACGTGGGGCGCATCCAGGGCAGCCATCTGAAGAACCAGGTGTCGTGCACGGCCTGCCACGCGGTCCACAAAGGCGCGCAGTCGCTGCGACCGACGCGGGCCTCGTCGATCAACGAGAACTGTGCCCGCTGCCATAAATCGGTGTGGGCCAAATTCCAGAAGCCTTACAAGCACCGGCTGCCGGAAGGCGCGATGTCGTGCGTGGACTGCCACAACCCGCACGGCAGCGTCCTGCCGTTCCAGATCCGGACAGTGGCAGCGGACGAGCCGTCTTGTTTTCGGTGCCACAGCGATAAGCGCGGGCCGTTCCCCTTCGAGCACCCACCCATGAAGACGGACGGATGCCCGGCCTGCCATGAGCCCCACGGCTCGGCCAACCCGCGCATGCTGATCCGCCAGGAGGTGCGGCTGGTGTGCCTGGAGTGCCACGCCAACATAGGGGTGCAGAACCACATCGGCGGCGTGCCGCCGGCGTTCCACGATCTGCGCTCGGCACGATACCAGAACTGCAACGTGTGCCACACCAAGATCCACGGATCGTACGTGGACGCGACACTGGAGCGATAGGGATGAGAAACCTCCTGCTTCTCGCTGTTGCGCTACCGCTCCTGGCCCAGGAGCCGCCCGCGGCGACGCCGACCCCGGCGCCCGAGGCGGCATCGGCCGCGCCCGCGGCAACGCCGGCGCCGGCGCCCGAGGCGGCTCCGGCAGCGCCGCCTGCCACCCCCGGGGATAAATGGCTGTCGGGCACGCTGGACGCGGGCTGGCGCTTCATCAGCGGCGTGGGGGGCGACTACAACACGTATCGCAGCGTGGTTAACCTGCGCAGCGGGCCCAAGCTGCTGGGAGCGAACTTCACGATCCAGCCGGCGAAGAACCGTTACGTGGACCGGATCGACGTCTCGATAAACTCCTGGGGCGATCCGTACCCTACCGCGCGCGTGGATGCCCGGAAAGAAGGGCTCTACGAGTTCAGCTTCGACTACCGGGACATCGCGTACTTCAACTTCCTGCCCTCGTTTGCCGATCCGGGGACGGTGAACCGTGCTCTGCCCTTCCTCGACCAGTACGGGTTCGACACCTGGAGGCGAACCAGCGACGTCCGGCTGGACCTGTTTCCCGGGAGCCGGATCGTCCCTTACTTCGCATACAGCCGTAACGGCGGGCGCGGCGACGGGACGATCAACTTCGTTCTGGAGTCGAACGAGTACACGGTGCCGATCAACTACAGCGACTACACGAACGAATACCGCGCCGGCGTCCGGTTCGAGCTGAAGCGCTGGCATGTGACGATCGAGCAGGGCGGCTATACGTCTCAGAATAACCAAGGCCTCGAAAGCGGCACACATCTCCCCGACCTGGGGAACGTGCTGACGCCGATTCTCGGCCAGCAGTTGTATTTCAACGGCGGCGTCGAGGATTACGCCGTGCGGGGCGACGGGCTCTTCAGCCGCGCGCTCTGCACGGCCAACCCGGTGCCGTGGGCGGACATCTCGGCACAGTTTCTCTACAGCCAGCCGCACATGACGGCCAACTTCGCGCAGGCCAACGTCGGCAACTTCATCTACCTCTCGATCCCGTCGTTCTACGGCTCGCAGTCGAGCGTGATCGACGCGCTGGCCAAGCAACCGCACCCGGCGGGGAGCGCCAGCCTCGAGTTGAAGCCGTGGGGCGGCAGGCTGCGGATTCTGGAGTCGTGGATGACGGACCAGTTGCACGATGCCGGCTCGGCGATGCTGACGGACCAGTTGCTCGTTAGCAAGCAAGGCGCGACCGGAGGTACGCCGCTCACCATCAGCGCCTTGGACGCGGAGCGATTCGTGGCTACCTACAACCAGCAGGAGACCGACGTCCTCTTCGACGTCACCCCGATGCTGACGCTGCGAGGGGGGTACCGGTACGTTTGGGGAGAGGCGCTGGCGCCGGCTTCGCTCACAATCGAGGGCTCGACCGGGGGCACCACCGAAAGCGGGCAGCTACGGCGCAGCGTGGGAATCGGTGGGGTGAGCTTCCGGACGAAAGCAAGGTTCCGGGGGACGGTCGACTTCGAGGCGTCGCCCGGAGACCGCAGCTACTTCCGCACCAGCCTGAACGATCACCAGCGGGCGCGAATGATGGCCCGTTACACGCCGCTGGCCGGCCTGGAGTTCACGGCGCGGTTCACGGTGCTGAACAATCAGAATCCGGATCCCTCGATCCGCTACAGCCTGCTGGCCCGCGACAACTCGCTGGCGGTGTCCTGGAACCCGGAGAAGTGGAAGGGTTTGGGGGTAACCGGAGAGTACACGAGAAGCACCATTCACTCGACGATCGACTACCTGGCGCCGAGCACCTTCCAGACGGCGATCTCGGACTACCGCGAGAACTCGCACACCGCGACGCTGCTGGCGGACATGCCGTCGCCGCACTGGAGGATCGCTCCGAAGGCGTCGTTCGGAGGTTCGCTGTTCCTATCGTCAGGCAGTCGCCCGGCACGCTACTACCAGCCCGTGGCGCGGGTGGCATTCCCGATCGGAGAGCACGCGCAGTTCTACACGGAATGGCGCTGGTACGCCCTGAGCCAGCCGTTCTACACATACGAGGGATTCCGGACGAACCAGTTCGTGACGGCGATCCGGTGGACGATGTAGGCGGCCCGCGCGAGCTGAAGCGCCGTCTACTTCGCCGCGATTCCGTGGGCCGCATTTCGCGCGCCGGCGAGGAACTGTTTAGCTCATTTCGACTCGCGCCGATGAGTAGCGCCTCAGGCGCACGTGCCGTGGGAAAGACAGGTTAAAGTTCCCCCGCATCCGGCCGATCCAGGTAGAGGGGCCCGCCGGCTCCGCCACCACATGGCCTGCAAACTGCCTCCCTTGATCCTGCATCCGTTCGCGGACGCGAATGGCCCCGGCAAACTCGTGGATGCCTCCCGTGCGAGCCTGATGATGCATGGCTTGCTGCCGGCGGATGCCGACGCGCCGGGGCGGCTCGAGGAGCGGCTGCTGGTGGGACGCTACTGCGAGATCTCGATGCTGTTCTACCTGGGCAAGGATCTGCTGCGGTGGGTGATGCAGTGCATGGACTTCGCCGAGCGGAACGAGGAACTGCAGCAGAGCGGGGTGCGGCCCGAGAGCTTCGTCGTGCTGCTGCTCGAGGACACACCGGCGGAGGTGCGCGAGAAGCTGCGGGCCTGGGGCGTTCACGAGTACACGTCGATCTTCGCAAGGGCGCTGGGGCTGCATGCGATCTTCGAGTCCTTGCCCTCGCGCGAGGTTCTGGCGCCGGACTTCATGCGCCAATACCACCACTTCGCCGACGGCCTGTTCGCCTGCCGGCAGCAACTGTTCCGCTTTCCGCGCATCCCGTCGCACAGTTTCGACTTCCAGCTTTACGCCTCGGGGGAGTACGCGCGCATGCTGGAGCAGGAGTGGGGCACAGGGTAGGCCGGCGCGTCGACGTCCCGCGCAGGCATGGACGCGCGCCCCAAGGGCGGCGCGCTAAAATTGGTCCATGCCATTCTCGAAGATGCTGCTGGTCCGCCAGAACTTCCCCGATCGACGTATCGCGGATATCGCCGGCACGGTGCGCCGCGAGTTGCACGAGGCGAGGTTCGCCCAAAGGCTGAAGCCGGGCGCGCGCGTGGCCATCGGGGCCGGCAGCCGCGGCATTGCGAACGTCGCCACCATCGTTCGTGCGGTGGTCGATTTCTGGAAGGACGCCGGAATGCGGCCGTTCATTTTCCCCGGTATGGGGAGCCACGGCGCCGCCACGGCGGAGGGCCAGGCCGACGTGCTCGCACATTACGGCATTCATGAGGCCGGGATGGGCTGTCCGGTGGTGAGCTCGATCGAGGTGGTTCCGCTGGGCCGAACTCCGGAAGGCATCGAGACCTTCATGGACCGGAACGCCTTTGAGAGCGAAGGCGTAATGCTGGTGGGCCGCGTCAAGTGGCACACGGATTTTTCGGGCAGGATCGAGAGCGGCCTGTACAAAATGATGGCGATCGGTCTGGGGAAGTTCGCGGGCGCACAGCGGTACCACACCCACGCCTACCGGATGGGTCTGGAACAGGTGATCCGCAGCGTGGGGCGGCAGGTGCTGACCTCGGGGAAGATTCTCGGAGGGCTGGCTATCGTAGAGGACGCCAACCACAGCACGGGCAAGCTCGAAGCGGTGCCGGTGGAGAATATGGAGCGGCGGGAAGAAGAGCTGCAGGCGCTGGCGAAGTCGTGGATGGGGAGGATTCCGGTCCGGCAGCTCGACATTCTGATCGTGGATGAAATCGGGAAGAACATCAGCGGCGCGGGGATGGACACCAAAGTGATCAACCGGTCGATCCAGTGCCACTACAATCCCTGGCCGGAGCTGGCGCGTATCGAGCGGATCTTCGTGCGGGACTTGAGCGCCCTGACGTACAACAATGGCGTGGGGCTGGGGATGGCCGATGTGGCCACGGACCGGCTGGTCAACCGGGTAGACTGGCAACCGACGCAGATCAACTCGCTGACGGCATCGACGCCTTCGGCGATTCGCACGCCGATTCACTTCGCGACCGACCGCGAGTGCCTGGAGAAGATCGCGACCACCGTGGGCCGGTTCGACCCCGCGGAGGTGACGATCGGGTGGATCCGGAACACGATGGAGCTGGGCTCGATCGTGTTCAGCGAGAACCTGTGGCCGGAGCTGCGGGAGAACCCGGCGCTGGAAAAAGTGGGCGAGCCGCGTCCGCTGGAGTTCGACCAGGACGGCAACCTGGTCAGTTGGCTGCTCCAGCCCACAGAACCCGCCCCCATCCACTAAGTGGAAAGGAGCCCGTACCCGCAACGGGCGCCCGGCGCGCTGGCCCTACGACGCCGCATTGGCCAGCAGCGATTGAATCTTGCTGAAGACCGTGCTGATGCTGCTCGAAACGTTCGGCATGAGCGCCCCAGCGGCCACAGCCACGAACCCGGCCATCAATGCATACTCGATCAGATCTTGGGCCTGGTCGTCCTTCCAGAACGTCGATAACAGTTGTTTCATGCGCTCTCCTTCTCGCGCCCAGCGGTGGCCTGACGTTCTGACAGTAACAGTCCCGGGCCAGAACGAGAATCGGCGAGAAGACTTAGAACCGAGGGGGAAGACAGCTCAGAGGGAGACGGGTTGGAAGAGGATTCGGCGGGGGGAAGAACGGGCGAGTTGCGATTTCAGCACAGCTCGCCCCGAAGGGTGAATTGAAGCGGCGTCCGTCCCGGCAAGCGGCGGACGCCCGGTTGTCCTTTATCCCGCTGCGTTGGCCAGCAGGGATTGAATCTTGCTGAACACCGTGCTGATGCTGCTTGCCACATTCGGCATCAGCGCGCCGGCGGCCACGGCTACGAACCCGGCCATCAGTGCATACTCGATGAGGTCCTGGCCCTGGTCGTCTTTGCAAAACGCCGATAGCAGTTGATTCATCCGCTCTCCTTCCCGCGCCCAGCAGTGGCCTGACGTTACGAACTTAACAGCCCATGGGCGTCAGGAGAATCGGGGAGAAGACCTAGAGGGGAGACTAAGATGGCTGGCCGCGGGGCTGCGTGCGTAGGGGCGCCGATTCCCAACCCTCGCAGTGCCGGCAGGAGGAGCGCCGACACGGCACGCTGAAGCGCGCTACTAGTCTTCTAGCCCAGAATGCCCAGACGGAGGGCGACACGGGTCAGAATGGCGATGGCGCGGTCGAGGTGGTCGCGGGTGTGGGCGGCGGTAACGATGGTGCGGATGCGAGCCTTACCTTTGGGCACGGTGGGGAAGCCGATGCCGGTTGAGAAAAGCCCTTCCTCGAACAGGGCTGCGGAGAACTGGTGCGCCAGCTTGGCCTCTCCGACCATGAGAGGCGTGATGGGGGTTTCGCTCGATCCGGTGTCGAAACCGGCGGCGCCTAGACCCTTCTTGAAGTAGCGCGTGTTCTCCCAGAGGCGCTCGATGCGCTCGGGTTCCTGTTCGAGAATGTCGAATGCGGCCAGGCAGGAAGCGGCCACCGAAGGGGGATGCGAGGTCGAGAACAGGAACGGGCGCGCGCGGTGGTAAAGGTAGTCGATCAGGTCGCGGCTTCCGCACACATAGCCGCCTAGCACACCGATGGCTTTGGAGAGCGTCCCGACCTGGATATCGACCTGGCCGTGCAGGCCGTAGTGATCCACGGTGCCGCGGCCGTTGCGGCCGAGGACGCCGGAGGAGTGGGCGTCATCGATCATCATGATGGCGCCATGGCGCTGCGCCGCCTCGACCAGGGCGGGCAGGGGCGCAATGTCGCCATCCATCGAGAAGACGCCGTCGGTGATGAGCAGTTTGCGGCCCGGCTGCGCTTCGAGCTCACCCAGGATGCGGCCGGCGGCGGCGGCATCCTTGTGGGGGAAGACGTGAATCTTGGCCTTCGACAGCCGGCAGCCGTCGATGATGCTGGCGTGGTTCAGCTCGTCGGAAACGATGTGGTCCTCGGGCGTGAGGATGGCGGCGACCGTGCCGGCGTTGGCGGCGAAACCGGATTGGAACACGACGCAGGCCTCCACCTTCTTGAAAGCGGCGATGCGGCGTTCGAGCTCCATGTGAATGGTCATGGTGCCGGCGATGGTGCGCACCGCGCCCGAGCCGGCGCCGTAACGCCGCGTGGCGTCGATGGCCGCCTCGACCAGCTTGGGGTGGTTGGCCAGGCCGAGATAGTTGTTCGAGGCCAGGTTGATCACCTCCCGGCCGTCGAAGCGGGACACCGGCTCGCAGGCGCTCTCGAGCTCGCGCAGCCGCTGGTGGGTGCCGGCCTGCCGCCAGGATTCGATCTCGGCGCTGAGATACGCCAGCGACGCGTGCGTGTTTTCAGAAGTCATCTCGGCTCCATTGTACGGCGGCGGAGCGCGCCCCGCTTGTCGCCCGTGAGTGCGCGACAAGGAAGTGGAGCGGTGGCGGAGGCACGATCGTTAGAGGATGTGAAGAAAGCACTTTGGGCCGCGGATGAACGCCGATAAACGCCGATAAGCTTACTCAATCTGCAGTCATCGGCAGTCTGAATTCTTCTCGGGCAGCGGCCTCCCTTGCCGACGGGGACAGCTCAGATTCGATCGTGGTCAAACGGGGGCTGAGAATGCGGGCGCAGGCAGACGGCCCGCGCCCGGTGTCTCAAGCGTGGTCAGCGGAGCAGGATCGCCATCCCCGCGCTGGCTGTCAGGACCGGCTCCCGCAGGGCCCGTAACCGGGCTCCGGAGGTGTACCCCGCCCACCAGATGTCAGCCAGCGAATAGCCGGCGCCTTCCGAGCGGAATGCCACGCTGGATTGGTCCGGCGCGGGGCCGTGTCCGGTCTGACTGGCCAGAAAGAGTACGGTCTGGCGGGTGTCGATGTTCTCGATCGCCAGAAGGCCATTGCCATCGACGGAGCGGCTGATCCGGTAGTCGCCCGCAGGCATGGCGACGTTGTGGACGGTGAACGCGAAAGGGATCGCGATTTGGAGCGTGTCCGGAGCCTGGGCGGCTGCGGACATCGCTCCGAGCGCCAGGAGAACAATCAAAGAGAATAACTTTGCGAGTCGCACTTGACCCTCCTTATCGATACTTATGATTACCGAGCCGCTCTGTCCGACTTACTTCTTCAAAGCCGCTCTTCACCCTGACAGACGCACGAGCTTCGCGGCGCGGTACGAGAAGTTATAGGATCCGCCATCGGACTTCACGGCAACGGCGGTGGCGGAGAGACGGCGCCCGGGTGCAGGCTGCTAAGATCGGATAATCATGTCCCGTGCTCTCAAGCGAACCGTCCAGGCGCTTCTGGTCGTATTGCTGCTGCTGGCGGCCGGGTTGGCGTCGCTCATCCGCTTTGATATCCCGGCGGAGCGGCTGCGCGCAAAGTATGCCACGCCTCCCTCGAAGTTCGTGGATATCGGCGGGCTTCAGGTCCACTACCGCGATGAGGGGCAGGGCTTCCCCGTGGTGCTGCTCCATGGCGCCGGCTCGTCGCTGTTCACCTGGGACGCCTGGGCGGCGGACCTGTCGAGGGACTATCGCGTCATCTGCTACGACCTGCCCGGGTTCGGGCTCACCGGCCCGAATGCGACGAAGGACTACAGCATGGCCTGGCACTCCCGCTTCCTCGACGCATTCCTGGACAAGCTGAACGTCCCCGCCTGTTACCTGGCGGGCAACTCCTTCGGCGGGCGCATCGCGGTCGGGTTCGCCGCGGGCCATCCCGAGCGGGTGAAGAAACTCATCCTGATCGATGCCAGCGGATACCCGGCGCCGCACGACAAGGTCCTCGCTCTCCGGCTGGCCAGGATGCCCGTGATCGGACCGATTCTCGGCCACCTCACGCCGCGCTTCTTCGTGGCCATGACCATACGCCAGACTTACGGCGACCCGCGCCGCCTTACGGACGCCCTCATCGACCGCTACGATGACATGATTCTCAGGGAGGGCAACCGCGAGACTTTCGGGATCCTCGCTCGTGCCATTCCGAATTCGAGAGCTCAAATTCAGGCCATCGCGGTTCCCACGCTGATCCTGTGGGGCTCGGAGGATCGCACGATCCCGGTGTCGTTCGCCGAGCGCTTTCATCGCGACATTCGCAACTCGCGGTTGATCGTCTACCGCGGCGCGGGCCACATGCCGATGGAAGAGATCCCCGCCCAGACGATTCGGGATACGCGGGCGTTCCTGGCCGAACCATAGACGTTCGGACTACGGCGCAGCGGGCTCCGCGAACGCTGCCTGCGGCTTCCGGCTGACGAGTTCGCCCACGGTTTCCACCCCGAACAGGTTCGTGAGTCCCTCGGGTGGAAACTCGCGGTGCTCCCAGCGTCTGCCATGCATGCGATAGACATAGACCGCCGCCAGGGGCTGGACTAGCCTGCCCGCCTGCGCCCCGAACCCGCCGGCATCATATTGAGCGACGAAGCCGAAGACCTTGGCGGCCTCGTTAACGGCTACCTGGCCCACCAGTTCGGCATCGAAGTCCCGCGGATCGCACGGAGCGTTCTGGATGCGGCACCAATCTTCGCCGGGCATGTGCGCCTGAAGCGCTCGCGAGAACTGCTGGCGGTATGGGTCCTCGGCGGGAGGGTATACCTGGGTCAGTTGATTGCGCCGGAGATCGTAGACCGCAATCCGCAGAGGATGCACCGCCGCGAAGTGGATCTCGCTGTTCTGCACGATGGCGTAATCCGCTCCCAGCATGCCCAGAAACCAGCCGGAGAGCGCGGCTCTTAGGGCTAGTTGCGGAGAGAGGAGCAGAAGGCATCCCGCCGAGGGAGTCAAGTGCGTGTCGATGTGGACGATGCCGTGCCACTCGCCGATCGCCAGCACGGATCCCTGGCACTTCGTCTCCCAAAAACCTGCGCGCCGCAGATCGTGACTGGCCGGGTGGTATCGGACTACGTGGAGCGGCCCATGCAGGATCCCCGCCCCGTCATCGATGTAGTACGCGAGGAGAAACGGCTCCTCGTCGCTCGAAGCAGCCCAACTGGTAATCTGTCCCGCCAGTTCCGAGTCCGAGAACTGGCTGGTTGGAACGTGTCGAGATCGGAGGGCCGACTCCAACGTCTCGGCCCCGATAACCGTCGCCAGGGTGAGTGCCAGCAGCAGCAGGGCGGGCGAGCGCGGCACGGGAACCTCCAACACCCAATGTTAGTTGACCGGTCGATAGAATAGGGGCGGGGGCGGGGAACAATGGCTGAGCTCACGACGTTATTCTGGGACGTCGGCGGCGTGCTGCTGACCAACGGCTGGGACGAGACGCGCCGAATGAGGGCGGTGGACCGATTTGCGCTCGATCCCGCGGAGTTCGAAGCGCGCCACGAGGGGTTGGTTGCCGGTTGCGAAACCAACGAGATCTCCCTGGACGAATACCTGCAGCAGACCGTCTTCTACCGCCCGCGCCCGTTCTCGCCGGAGGACGTGCGGCAATTCATGTTCGCCCAGTCCGAGGCCTTTCCTGAGTCGATAGCGATCGCCGACGGGCTCGCTCGCACTCACCGGTACCTGATGGCCACGATAAACAACGAGTCGCTGGAGCTGAACGCTTATCGGATCCGCCACTTCGGGCTGCGCGATCAGTTCAGCGCGTTTTACAGCTCGTGCTTTCTGGACGTGCGCAAGCCCTCCGCCGGCATCATTCAGCGGGCTCTGGAGTTCACCCAGCGGGATGCCGCCGAGTGCCTCATGATCGACGACCGCCAGGAGAATCTGGAAGCGCCGGCCTCCTTGGGGATGCGCACCATCCGGTTTCAGTCCGCGGGCCAGTTGCGCCAGGAGCTGGCGCGGCACGGGGTGGACTATACACCTTCGTCAGGTGCTTGATTCCTCGCCTTCGCCGCCGGTATACTGGTTGTTTCGATGTCCCGTTTCGACGCCAAGTCGTTTAGCTACTGGTACTGGGGCTTTACCCGGTCCGGGTAGAGTGGCGTTGGTTCGAGACCGCCGGCTAGAAGAAACCAACCCACTCGAAAGAGTGGGTTTTTTGTTTTGAGAGGAGAAGCGCAACCATGATCATCTCGATGAGACAGCACGCCAGCAAAGAGGAAATCGACGCCGTCTGCGAGCGCATCCAGGAGTTCGGCTACAAGGTCCATACGATCAACGGCGAGGAGCGGGTGGTGATCGGCGCGGTGGGGGTGGGAGACGTCACCGAGTGCCTGGAGCACCTGCAGGCCATGCCCGGGGTCGAGAATGCCGTACGCATCTCGGCGCCCTACAAATTCGTCAGCCGGGAATTTCAGCCGGCGCGCAGCCGCGTGCGGGTGAACGGGACCGTGGTCGGGGCCGGCGACTTCATCGTGATGGCCGGCCCATGCTCGGTGGAGTCCGAGCGCCAGATCATGGAGACGGCCGAGGCCGTGGCACGCGCCGGCGGGCAGATCCTGCGGGGCGGAGCGTTCAAGCCGCGCACCTCTCCCTATGACTTCCAGGGGCTGGAGGAAGAAGGCTTGAAGCTGCTGCGCAAGGCGAAGGAAGCGACCGGTCTCGACATCGTGACCGAGATCATGAGCGACCGCGACGTGGATCTGGTCTCCGAGTACGCCGACGTGCTCCAGATCGGGGCCCGCAACATGCAGAACTTCGCGCTGCTAAAAAGCCTGGGCCGCACGAAGCGCCCCATTCTGCTGAAACGCGGTTTGAGCTCGACGATCAAGGAGCTGCTGATGTCGGCCGAATACATCCTGGCGCACGGCAACCCGAACGTGATCCTGTGCGAGCGCGGGATTCGCACGTTCGAGACGGCCACGCGGAACACGTGCGACATCTCGGCCGTGCCGGTGCTCAATGAGCTCACGCACCTGCCGGTGATCGTGGACCCGAGCCACGCGACGGGCAAGCGCAGCCTGGTGCCGGCGCTGGCGCGCGCGGCGGTGGCCATCGGCGCGGACGGGATCATGGTCGAGGTTCATCCCCGGCCCGAGAAGGCGGTCAGCGACGGCGCCCAGTCGCTCACCATCCCGCAGTTCGAGGCCATGATGAAGCAGCTCGAACCCTACCTGGCCATCTGGAACGAAGCTCGGAGCGCGGAGAGGACCGCGTAGCACGCGGGACCGCGCCGCGACGGACAGGCTGGAGCAGAGCGACGGATTCCGGGCGTTCTACGTTTCCGTCCGTTCCACGAGCCTCTGCACATCGACCGTGTAAATGGCCGGCTGGCCGTCGCGGTCGCTTTGGTAGAACACCCGCTGACTGTCGGGCGAGAAGACCGGCGAAACCCCGGCCGCGTCGCTCGATCGATGCTCGCACAGCGGCAACTCCCGGCGGGTGGCTCGCAGCAGCAGCAGGATGTAGGGCGACGCCTTGCTGGCGCTGGCGCCCACAAAGATGGAGCCATCGGCGTTGGGCGCAAACGAAGCGTACTGGCTGGTGGCGGCGACCAGCCTCTCGCTGTCGTTTCCGGCCGCCCACTCCCGGATGGTGTTAAGCTGTCCGTGCTCGGCCGGAAGGCTGAGGTAAACCAGCCTCTCGCCGTCAGCGGACCAGAACGCCGGCCCCGTGCGGCCGGGTGCTAGAGGCAGCCGGCGGCCGTTCCGCTGGCCCTCCTCCGCCAGCGCCAGGAAGTCCTCTCCGTCGCGGTAGAGAACGTCCGGGTGCCGCGGGCGCGGAAGCGGATCGCCGAGCGGCCCCGGTGCCTCGAACGCAGTCGCCGCCTCGCCTCCGTGGGAGCGTAGCGGCGCCATGCGTAGCCGGGCGCGGCCCTCCCGTGTCTCGACCAGACAGGCCCGTGAGCCATCCTGGCAGACGCTGAAGCCTCGCCCTCTGGCCCAGCCCTCGGGCACGCGGTAAACCTCCATCTCGCGCATGCTGGCAAAGAGGAGCTGCCTCAAAACCGGACCATCGAAGAACAACACGCTGCGGTCGTCGGGCGAGAGCGCCGGAGACAAGGGATCGAGCGCGGCGGCCTCGGTCAACTGCCGCGCCTCGCCCGTGTTCAGAAACATCTGCATGAGCTGGTGCGAGCCGGTTCGGTCGCTCGAGAAGACCAGGAACGTTCCCCTCCGCGCGACCACGCGACGGCTGGCCGGCGGCAGAACGCTCGCGTGTTTGGGTGACGTGAGCCGTGTGACCGGAAACTCGGTGGCGGGGTCGGCGTAGCGCAGGCGCTCCGGCGTGAGAGGTTGGACCTTCTTCTCGGCCGCGGGCGCGCCGCCCGCCGCCAGCGATGCGATGAAGCCGCGCCGGGTCCATTCTCTGCCGGTCATGAATGGCATCTTAGCGTCACTACATGCTTGCTGGCCGTCAAGCCTCAGACGGCCGGATCGGCCGTCACTTCCGCCGGGTGAACAGCAGGCCGGACCAGGTTTCATCCATGGCGCAAATCTTGTAGTCGACCCATCCTTCGGCCAGACCGAACGACCGCACCGTCGTTTCTCCCAGGTCGCTCGAGACGCCGGACGCCTTTTTGGGCCATGCGATCCAGACGCTGCCTCCGTGCTCCAGCAGACGCGCGGCGGCGGCGAAGCGCTTCCGCAAATCGCGTACCGACGCCGCAAACAGCAGGACAAGGCTGGCCCGCCCCCGTGAGCCACGGCGGATCTCGACATCCGGCGGCAAGGGCACGATCTTCCGCTCGAAGCCCTCCGGGGCTTCGAGAAGCGCGACGACCATTCCGGGGCGGACGCCCAGCTTCTTGGCGAGAGAAGCGCCGGCATACAAGTCCATGGCGGACGGCACGGCGGGGGTGAGCGGCGCGTTGGCCAGTGCGGATCTTATCGCGGGCGCTATCTCGTCCCATGCGGTGTAAGTGGCGTCCGGCAGAAGCTTGCGGATGCGGTCTACCTTGTCGGGCGCTCCGCCGGCGAACACGATCGGCGCCGGACGGGTGGCTTTCTGGCGCCGCAATTCCACCGCAATCGCGCAGCCCTGGGATGGCTGGCGGCTGAGGTCGATTACAAAGGCGTCGGGCACGTTCTGGCGGAGGGAACGCAGATCCGAACCGCTGCGCGGGACCACGCAAGTGGACTCAAATCCCGCGGGCCTCAGACTCTCCGCCCGCGCCGCTGCCTCCTGTTCGCTCCAGTGGATCAGGACAATGCGGGGAGGGGACGCCACGCCGCGGGCCTAAAACGGGAAATCGCGGTGGACCGCCCGCGCCGTAAGGCTGGCGTTGAGATAGCGCGCCGGGTTCTGGGGCGTACCGAAGCGGCGCACCTCGTAGTGGAGGTGGGGCGAGGTTGTGCGTCCCGAGGCTCCCAAAGCGCCAACCACCCCGCCCTGCCGGATTTCCTGGCCGGCCACCACCGCCAGCCGGGAGAGGTGCGCGTAGTAGGTCTGGAATCCGTTGCCATGGTCGACCACAACCACCCGCCCGAATCCGTTCATCACGCTGGCGAACACCACCACTCCGTCGGCGGTCGCATGCACCGCCGTGCCGAACGGCGCTCCGATGTCCACGCCACGATGCAGCGCGCCTTCACCCGAAAACGGGTCCATCCGTCTTCCGAAGGCGCTCAACAGCCTGCCATCGACCGGCCAAACCGACGGGATGATGTTGGTCTGCCAGGAGCGCGGATAGCGGTGAGAATATGCGGAGAGGTTGGCCGTCCGCAGGAAATCGTATTCCTTGAACGATTCCTGAACGGTCGGAATCAGCCGTCCTTCCCGGGAGATGTCCTCCGGGCCTTCGAGCTTCTGCTTCAGCCCATAGGCCATCGAAACCTCGCTGGCGAAGACCTGCAACTCGGCCAATTGGTTGTTGGTCTGGGTGGCGTCGGTCTGGAGCCTCTGATACCGGGCGCGAAGGGTCGTGATTTCTTGCCGGAGGGCGTTATAATTGGCAACCTTCCACGCCATCCGCGCGTAACTGGAGATGAAGCCAACTACGGAGAACAGCCCCACCACGGCCAGCGCGACTACCAGGTACAGAACCCGCTGAGGCACATGGATTCTGCGAAGCCGGCCGTGAAGGGAATGCGCGACTACCAGTATGAAATATTGCTGCTTCATTGAGCCTTATCGTTCAGACCACCCCTCTTTGATCGGCCATTCAACAGCTTCCGAACAGGCCGGCCTCCGGGCTGGGAGTGGTTCCCACGCAGGATCAAAGATCTACAAGACGGCTAAGAACTCGCCAACGACCGAACACTGAACTGTAACACACTCCCGGCACCCCCGGTCAAGGCCCCCCAAGACGGGGGGGTACGGGGGGTGGGAAGCTGCCTCGTTCAGTCAGGCCCGTCTTCGCTTGGAACGGGATTCTCGGGCGGCTTCTCCTTGGGCGGCATGCCCAGCCGGTGCCGAATCTCCTCAAGATGGCGCGCCTTGTCCGAAACGAGATGGTCCGGAACGGGGGTCTGTTCCAGAGCGCGAAGACTTCCCGGGGAGCGTGAGCACATGCCGAGATAGGTCATGGGCCCCTCCTGAAAAATGCCTTGTTTCAGGTCCTTGAGCGCCTCGGCTTCCTCGGCCGGCGAGCATTTGAGGCCGACGGTCCTGTATAGCGAAGATGCTGCCTCTTCGGCCGGCTGTCCAATGCGGCGATACACCTGCAGGGCCGGACTCAGGTAGCTGTCCGGATCCGGTCCTTTGCCAGCCTGCCTCAGTGCCTCTTCGACCACCCCCAGGCGCTCGAACAGGTACTTGGGCTTTACGTCGGTGAGCAGTTCGACTACCTGTTCGGCGGTGAGGCCCCGCCTGGCCAGTTCGGCAACCAGTATCCGGTCTCGGTTAGCGGTGGGAACGAAGTAGATCTCGCCGTCCGCGGAGCCGACCAGTTCGGAGGGTGCCTTGGGACCGACGGGCGCTCCGACCTGCGCGCGGATCTGATCGAAGCTCCACTTCTTGATCAACTCGGTCAGCGGTGGAAACCGCTCCGGAACATTGGTCCAACTCCCATCCCGATGATAGGTGGCGGCTGGCCCCGCTCCCACCGTCAGAAACCACGCTTCGCGTTGCGGGACCCCTATAATGTCAAAATCGCGCAGCCCCCGGTACATTGGGGCGCTGTTGTGCCCGCGGAAGCCGCCCAATCCGGGGTCGTCATTCGCGAGTTCAACCGTGTAGGAAGGCCGGCCCTTGGGAACCTTGCTCCAGTTCACCAACCCGTTCAGGAAAGCCGAAAGCTGCTGGCGCGAGCCAATCCGACATCCCTCAAGCCGCATCGCATAAAGCCAAGCGTAGGGGTTGTTCCAGAGAATCACCGTGCCCTTTCCGAAGGATTCGTCGACAGCCCAGCGAATCACAAGATTGTCGCCGGTCTCGTCCCGGTAGGTGATCGCCCTCTCCAGCTTGAGGTTGGAAATGCGAAACAACTCCAGGGTCACGTCAGTCGAAACCCGGAGCAAGTGCTCGGCCAGTGGATCGAACGCGTTCCCGGCCAGTCTTTCCTCGATCCCCTCGAAAACCAGATCGGGACGGGCCTGGGTGTCGAACTCAAGAGGCCCTCGATCTTCGGGCAACTCCGAAGGCGAAACCTCGGCGCGCTCGAAGGCGATCCTGACGGTCGTATTGGACACCTTCTGGCCGGGCGCAGACGCGCAATGGAGCAGCGCGGCGAGAACACAGAGTGCAATTCGAAGTATGTGTTTCATTGGAGTGGAAGCGGAAACGGCACAGGTCCCCCCTTGACCGTCCGGTAATCGAGAACCCACCACTGCTGACCGCTCATCGAGCCTGATCCCGCGGTGGCCACAAGGCTTCTAAGCGTCTCGTAGATCACCGCGAAATCCAGCCGCCCTTCGGGGTCGGGTGGCAGACCCGGGACCGGTCTGCCAGTGTACGGCGGAATCGGTCCGGCGACAGGGTACGCTGTGAAGGCGTCGACTGCCTGCCCCTGCTTCCTGGCAAGAAGATACCCCTCGTAGCGATTCCAGCTATCGCCAGCCAAGAAATCGAGCGGAGCCTCAATCCAACTCGGCCTTTTCGCGGTTTGGAGAAAGCGCTTGTATTCCGGCGTGGAAGCGTTCCCGTCCGACGTCGGGTACCCCATCGAGACGTCGGCGTCGATGCCAACCTGCCTGACTTGCACCGCGGCCAGAAGCGCCAGGGAGACGCAGTCGAACCCCGTTAGCCCTGAGTCGAGGACAGCCCACGGGTTGCTGTAGACTTCTTGCCAGCCTGGCCCCGGGTTCCACAGGTTGTTGCCTCCTGGTCGAACCTGAGCGTTCACGCGAGAGCACTCCCGCGCGGCCGCGGCCTTTCGGTTGGTCACACCGTTCAGGTCCCCCGTCGCCTTATTGAGCCTAGCTGCCGTAACGTTAGGCCGCGGCGGCAATTGCTCCTTCCCATCGAAACCCCGTGCCGTGCCTATCGTCACGAAGATCTTGTGCTGAGTGGTAGCGAAGTCCGTGAAGGTCTGGCCACCGTCGAACGAGATGCTCCATGTGAGCGTGACGTCAATGTTCTGGATCTCGGTGGGGAACGCCTGCTGGCTCACGACACTGTCCATGGTAGCCTTCCCGCCCGCGAAGTGGACCTGGACGTCCTGGAACACGAGGGACGGCACGGCGGTGCCCGAGGAATCCGCGCTCGTAACCCGCAGGACCGCATCCGCTGGGCCCGATCCCCCCTGCTTCAGAGTCGCTTCCGTCAACACCGGCTTGGCCGGTCCCCTGTAGGCAACCGGGTCGGACCTCTCCGGCTCGCTGTCCCCGTTGGAGTCGGCCCACTTCGGATGCGTGATCGGCTGAGTGCCCTCATCGGCCAACTGGTCATCCTGCCAGTTGTCATTCGTCTTCCAGAACGGCTGCAGCCCTACCCAGCTTCCGGAATCCACCGCATCCCACTTGAACGACTTGAGCCGGACCTGCGGCCCCGGAACGGCCAGACGCCCCGTCGAGGTCAGATTGTGGCAGTCGCCTGGGTAGACCGTAGTAGTGCAATCGCCCGGCAAGTCCCGGGTCGCGTAGTAGCGGCCACAGTAGCGGTCCCACGTATAGAGATCGATATTCCCGTCGCCGGCCGAGTTGCAGGGCCCCAGTTCGACCACCGCGCGGGGCTTGGTCGTGAACTGAAACTCGAAAGCGCTTGTGCCCTGGCAGTCTTGAGTGAACCCGAAACCGACAACCGATCCGTCGTCGGGCAGTGTGGACGGGTAGAGGTTCGCCGGGCTCTCGTTGCCCATATCCCGCGTGTCCCCGGGGAGGTAGACCTGAAAATACTCGCCGTCGAGGCCTCCGGAGTACTCTTCGTCCAGCGGCTGCATGGCACGGCCGGCGAGCCTTGGCCGAACGGGCCCGGACGCCGACCTCGGCAGGGGCGCTGCCCGGAAATTGACGCCGCCCGGCGGACCCGGGTTGCCGCCTTGGTCCTGGGGTGGCCTACAGGCGAAGCTCGGGTCGGGCTGGACCCTGTAATGCCACAGGTAAAGCCCCGGGAAGGTCTTGGGATCGCTCGACACCGTCACGGTCACCTGTACGTTCATGGCCGGGTAACCCCCGAAACCACTAACCCACCGATAAGGCCCTTTTGTAATTGTAAACGGCTTGGGTTGGGCCCAGACCGCCCGAATCGGGATGCCCAACAGCAGGAGCAGGAGCAAAAGCTGATGACGGCGCACCGGCGCGTTCCTCCGATTTGTGGGGTACCCGCATAGAATACGGGACGGAGGGGGGGCCGGCTGCGAGGCCGTCGACACCGGGCTTTTCAGAAATCGCCTCGTATATGACTTGGACTATGACGCCGGAGCGTACCGCGAAGGCACCCCGGGCGTTCCTTAGCGTAACAAGAGGAGCGCGAAGCAGCCGCCGGCAGTACACTGGACGAAGGAAGCCCCGCGGCTGGGTGGTTTCCCAGCGGTGGGCCGGGGACATCGGAAGGCCGCTCTACTGGCGTTTTCGCTAAACGGGCGGAGGCGCGAGACCGATGGGTTAAACATGGAGGACAGGCGACTCGAACCGCGCTGGATGTGCGCCGACCTGATCGACGTGTGGTGGGTGGATTGCGCCGGTCGGCCCCAGAAAGGCCTTGCCAATCTGGAGGACATATCGAGTGCCGGCGCCTGCCTTCAGGTGGATGCACCCGTACCCGCGGAGACGCTGCTGCACATTGTGCACCCCAAGGCCAACTTCGAAGGGCGGGTGCGCTACTGCGTTTACCGCGAGACGGGGTACTTCATCGGGGTGCGTTTCGAAGGCGGGTTCCGGTGGGACCGCCGGCATTTTCGCCCCAAGCACCTCTTCGACCCGCGCAGCCTGCTCGCCCGCAAGTAGTACCAGGGCCAGCTTGTCCAGCCGTCAGTACGCGCACAGCCAGCGCGCCTTTTGGACAACCTTGTCCGCGTTGGGCAGGAAGGCGTCCTCGAGCGGCGGGCTGTAAGGAATCGGCGTATCCGGGGCGGCAATGCGGACCACTGGGGCGTCCAGGCAATCGAAGGCGCGCTCGGTGATGCGGGCGGCGATCTCCCCGCCGAATCCGCCCGTCAGCGTATCCTCGTGCAGGACGATGGCGCGGGAGGTCTTGCGCACGCTGGCCAGAATCGCTTCCTCATCCAGCGGCACCAGGGTCCTCAGGTCCACGATCTCGACCGAGATACCCTCGCCCGCCAGCGTCTCGGCGGCGTCCTGGGCGACGTAGACCATCGCGCCGTAGGTGATGATCGACACGTCCGTACCCTCGCGGAACACGCGAGCCTTGCCGATCGGTACGGTGTACTCCCCTTCCGGCAGGTCTTCCTTGATCCGGCGGTAGAGCCCCTTGTGCTCGAAGTAGAGCACGGGATCGTTGTCCCGAATGGCGGATTTGATCAGCCCCTTGGCGTCGTAGGCGGTGGCGGGAGTGATCACCTTCAGGCCCGGCACGCGCGTGAACCACGCTTCCGGGTTCTGCGAGTGGAACGGACCGCCGCGGTTGCCGCCGCCCGAGGGGGCGCGAATCACGATGGGCACCGGAGCATTCCAGCGGTAGCGGCACTTGGCGGCGAAATTCACGATCTGGTCAAAGGCGCAAGTGATGAAGTCGGAAAACTGCATCTCGGCGACCGGACGCAGGCCGAACATACCCGCCCCGATGGCGGCGCCGGCGATCGCAGATTCCGCCAACGGGGTGTCGACTACCCGCCGCTCGCCGAACTGCTCCAGCATGCCCGCCGTGATCTTGAAGGCGCCCCCGTAGGCGCCGATGTCCTCGCCGATCAGGAAGACGTTGGGGTCCCGCTCCATCTCTTCCCAGATCCCCTGGCGTATGGCTTCCAGATAGGTGGTTGGCATGGCCTACTCGTAGACGTCGTCCAGAAGCGTGGCCGGATCCGGGTAGGGGCTTTGTTCGGCCCACTGGATGGCCTCGTCGACTTCCTGGCGGATGCGGGCGCAGGCGGCGTCGATCTCCGCGCGGGTCTTCCAGCCCTTTTCGATCATGAGTCGCTCGACACGCAGGATCGGATCCTTGGCCGCCCACTCCGCGAACAGGTGCTGCGGAACGTAGCTGGCGGCGTCGTGCGCGGCGTGGCCGGTCATCCGGAACGTCTTGCACTCGATCAGGTACGGACCCAGGCCCGCGCGGGCGTGCTGGGCAGCGCGCTGCGTCGCCTCATAGACCGCGAATGCGTCGTTGCCATCCACGATTTCGGCCGGAATCCCGTACGCGGGGCCGCGGTCGGCGACGTTGGCGCAGGTCATCTGCCGGTCCAGAGGGGTCGAGTAAGCGTACTGGTTGTTGTTGCAGATCAGGACCAGCGGCAGGCGCAGGACGGCGGCGAAGTTGACGCCCTCGTGCCAATCTCCACGGCTGGTGGCGCCGTCGCCGAAGAAGCAGAGCGTTACCCCGGAGTTGCCTTGGTATTTCTGGGAGAACGCGGCGCCGGCGGCCACCGGGATGGCGGCGCCAATAGCGCTGATGATGGCCACGATCTTCAATCGCAGGTCGCCCATGTGCATGTTGCCGTCGCGCCCTTGGGTG
The DNA here is from genome assembly GCA_963710565.1 of Bryobacterales bacterium. GTDB lineage: Bacteria > Acidobacteriota > Terriglobia > Bryobacterales > Bryobacteraceae > DASWZN01. The sequence goes on from CAVQAN010000009.1 coordinate 1,073,453, forward strand.
AGACCGCCCACACGTCCCATGTACTGCGCGAAGACCTGACGGGGGTGGACGCCACGGATGAAGTACGCCGCCATGTCGCGGTGACAAGGGAAGAGGATATCCTCGGGATCGGCGGCCATCGCCGCGCCGGTGGAGATTGCCTCCTGGCCGCGGCCTACGTAAACGCCACCCACGATCTTGCCCTGCCGGTAGAGCTTCTTTTCGATTCGTTCCTCGACTTCCCGCATGAGGAACATGTAGGTGTGAAACCTTTGGGCCAGCTCAGCGTTGGGGTCCGGCACTTCCTCCAACAGCCGGCTGGCCCCGGGTAGTGCCAGAAGTTCAGTGGCAGCCATGACGCTCTCCGGGATTTGTTCGGGCAGGCGCGGTTGAGACGCCCCGCCCAGTCCAGCTCCAAAGCCTGAGTATACCTGTTTCGAGGAGAGATGCAAGTGGAATTTATGGAGGATTGGATTGATATAAGGAACGCAAATTCACCAAGCCAGCCAGGATCTGCGATCGCCCGATCCCGGACACACCGGCGCGCTCCATCCTTCGACAAGTTTTATCGCGAGATCGAGCGGCCTTCTGCGCGAGCTCTCCGCGGCGGTATAGAACGAAGGGCTGTCACGGCCGGTGAGACTGGAGTCTTGCCGATGCCTATTTCACGTCTTTGACGCAGCGGAAGCCGATGTTGTAGGCGCGGTGGCGGGCGGGGACGATGTTGTCGTCCCAGAGGCCCTGGTCCAGCAGCGGCAGATCGTAAGCGCCGCCGCGGATACCACACCACTGCTCGTCGGCGGTGGGTGGCGGCTTGAGCAGACCCGCGAAGGCCTGCAACGCGGCGGGCGTTGGGGAAGCGTCCTCTTCGACGAACTCCCAGACGTTGCCGATCATGTTGAGCGCATGGTAGGGGCTCGCTCCCTGCGGCATGGAGTCGGCCGGAGCCAACTGCGGTTCTCCGCCCTGCGGGTTGTCGCGCACGCGGGCGCGGGAAGGATCGTGCGGGTTGCCCCAGGGAAAAACGCGACCGTCCGTGCCGCGGGCGGCCTTTTCCCACTCGGCCGGCGTGGGCAGGCGCTTGCCGGCCCACTGCGCGAAGGCGTGGGCCTCGAAGTAGGACACATTGACCACCGGGTAGTCCGGACGGGCCTTTGGGAAGCTCTCCGGCAGTGTGCGGCCCTGCTGGGTGCAGAAGCGCAGGAAGGCGGCGTTGGTGACCTCGGTCTTGTCAATGTAGAAGGCGGGCAAGGTGACCTTTGTCCGGTCGCTGCCGGAAAGGAACGGTCCTTCGGGAACCAGCACCATTTCGCCGGCGGGTGTAGTCAGGGTGGGGGCCAAAGCCTGATGGCCGGAACTCCTCAGGTAGAACCAGGCAGCCGCCAGGAGCAGCACGGCGGCCGCCGAGGCGGCGATAATCAGGACGCCGGTGCGCCTAGGGGGCGCGGGCGTAGGCGCGGGCGCCGGCGCGACCGGAGTGGAAGCAGCGGCGGGAGCGGGCGCAGGCGGGTTCACCGCGGGAACCGTGGCGGTCTGAGGACTGACAGCGCCCCGATCGAGCCGCCGCTGGATCCGCTCCAGGGTGGCGCAAACGTCCCCGAAACTCTGCGGGCGCTGGGCGGGATCCTTGGCAGTGCACAGCGCCACCAGTTCCGGCAGCGGCTGCGGCACGCCCGCCGTTTCGAGCGGCTTCAAGTCGAGCGGCTTGTACAGGATCTCGTAGAAGATGCGCTCGACGGTTTCGCCCTCGATGGCCCGCACGCCGGTGAGCAGCTCGAACAGCAGGACGCCGAAGGAGTAGATGTCGGCGCGGTTGGTGACCGCCTGGCCGCGCACCTGCTCCGGCGCCATGTAGAACGGGGTTCCCAGCGTGAAGCCGGGCCGCGTGAGCTGGGTGTTCTCGGCCTTGGCGATCCCGAAATCCATCAGCTTCACCAGGCCCGAGCCGGTCACGTGGATGTTCTCGGGCTTGATGTCTCGGTGGATGATCTTATTGGAGTGAATGTACTCGAGCGCGCGCCCCAGTTGGAGCGCGATGCGCACGCGGAAATTCAGGTCGCCGGTGCGGCCCGACTTGATCAGCGAACGCAGGTCCTCGCCGCGCAGGAACTCCATGACCATGTACGGCTGGCCCTGCTCCTCGCCGAAATCGTACACGCTGATGACGTTGTCGTGCGTCAGATTTCCCGCCACCTGCGCCTCGCGCAAAAAGCGCGCTTTGGCCTCGGCATCCTTGGCTGCCTGTTCGGTAAGAATCTTGACCACGACGGTGCGGCCGATCACGGTATCCCGCGCGCGGTACACGCGCGACATGCCGCCGCCCAAAAGCTCCTGCAACTCGTACTTTCCGATTCGCGCCGGTAGTTCCATAGGTTATCGAGCCACGTCCGCCGTGCAAGCCCACCCGCTAAAGTACCCCTTCCGGAAGACCGGCGGGGACATGTCGAGATCGAAACGCACCAGGACGGGCTGCCCGGTGGCGGTGGTCACCGTCCGTTCGGATCTCCCCGTTTTCAGCATCCATTCGAGGTGCCCGGCGCGCTCCTCGGCGTCGCCGAAGAACTCGAAGGTTCCCCACAGACCGTCGAACGACGGCCAGTGGAAAGAATCGCCGCCGAACTTCACGTCCATCTTAGCGCCGGGCGGATTGCCGGGCCAGACGAACTGCTTGCTGGCCGCCTTGCCGCCGGAGTTCGTAAACGTCTGGCCATCCAGCGAGATGCCGATCGCCTGATTGGTGCCGCTCAGATCGGAGCGCAGGGTGTAGGCCAGGCGGGGCTGCTGCGCGCCGGCCGGATAGGCGGCATCCGAGAACGCCGCGGCGCGGTTGAAGAAATTCAGGAAGGCCGGCGTCACCGTCATGGCCGAAGGCTTGGCCACGTACAGCGTCCCCTGCTTCTGCACCAGGTTCTGAAGGCTCTGCGAATAGAAGTCCCACAGTGCGCCGTCCGGGGGCCGGAAGAAGTGGTTCACGTCATCCAGTGTCGCCTGCACCGTGGATTGCAGCGTGAAGGGGTACTTGGACATGAGCTGGTGGAACTGGCCGCACAACGCCTGTCCCTTGGCGTGGAGCTCGGCGGGTCCAATCCCCTTGAGCAGCCGCTCGACCTCGGTGATGGGGTCCTCCATCAGCTTCCTGACCACGGGCGGAAGGTTCCCGTCCTTGTCGATGGCAAACGTCTGCGCGATCTGGCCGGTCGTCAGCAGCGCGTCGTTGGCCTGGGAGATGGTGGCCTGCGCGGCCGCGTCGTTCTGTCCCGGAGGCGTGGTGGATATCTGCGCCACGGAATTCTGGAGCTTCAGGAGTGTCCCCATGTAAGCCTGATTCGTGGGGCCGACATACTGCGTCTGACAGGCCGCCGGAACCACCGACTGGGGCGCCTGGAACGCGGCGCGGATCTCCGGGGCGTCCACGCTGGTGTTCTGCGAGACAAGGCAGAACAGCGCCAGAAGCGGCGATTGCCCACCCGAGATCAATGCGAGTTTGGCCGAAGCATCCGCCAGACTGGAATAGCGCGCCACAGCCCCGGCCTTCACGAACGCCCGCCACTCCTGGATGAAGTCGCGAAGGTAGAAACCGCGCAGGCGCTGCGCGAGTTGGGCGCGGTCGAGGCCGGCGTAGGTCTGCGGCCCCAGCACCCAGTCTTCGCCGCCGAAAAGCTGGTCGGGCTTGAGGAAGGCCGCCTGCATGAAGCTCCAACCGTCCTTGGTAAAGGCGCCGCGCACCTCGCGGGTGTCGGAAACGGCGCCGTTGGGGAACAGACGGTTGTAGTTGATGGAGGACGCGTGCTTGGACGCTTCTTCGAGGAGCGCCTGGTAGATGCGCTCGTCGGCATTAAACTTCTTCAGGTATTCGCGGGCGCTCGAGACGGTGGGCGCTTCGGCATCGGTCGGGAAGGGGTTCTTGTCGTGCAGCATCTCGCTATAGAAATCGAACTGTTTCTGCGCGAGTTGCATCCGGTCCGGCTCGACGCTGCGGTTCTCCGACCAGCGGTTCAGCAGGAACGGTGAGAGGAACGCCCGAGTGCTGCGCCGCCACTCGGAGGTCGTGATGAGATATGCCTTGAGGGTGTTGTACGGCGGGCCATAGGTGTCGTTGGGTCCCGGCGTGCCCGGCAGGCGGTGCAGCGTGTCGAGCATCGAGGCCTGGGTCCAGCCGAAGAGCGTGGTGAAGAACTTGGCGAAGTACAGCCGGTAGGCCTCGGGGTAGATTGCGCCGCCCTTGTACAGGCCCCAGCGCATGCTCAGGGGCGCGCCGTCACGCTCGTATCCGGCCAGCGTCGCCAGTTCCTGCCGCAGCACCTCCAGCCTTTGCAGGGAGTCGAGCGACGGCAGTCCCTGATCGCCGGGCGCTACAGCGGAAACGCCCTGCGCCGCCCTGAGGACGCGCCCTTCGAGGGCCCTGTTCCGGGCATAGGAAACTACCAGGAGAAGCGAGTACAGAAGGCACAGTCCGGCGGCCGAGGCCAGCAACACGCGGCGCAATCCGCTGGTCTTAACGCTCGACCCGCTGGCCGCGCTGGCCGCCCGGTCCGCCAGCACGACGTCGTTCCAGAAATGGCTGAGGAAGACCCACTGCGGAACCCGGCGCGTTCCCACCGCCTGCGGTTGCGGCGCCTGGGATTGCTGCTGCTGTCCGGCGCGGAACAGGCCGGTGGCGCCGGCTGGCCCTTCGTAGCCTTGCCGCTCCGCCGGCCGGGGCGCCTGGGGCTGCGACATCTCGGTCACTACCACCGGCCGCACTCCCGAGAAATAGAAACCGCGCAGAAACGGGGCGGCCCTCAACTGGCTGGGCTTCGAGAGATCCACCAGGAACTGCACCAGGAGCGTGCGCAGCTTGCGGAACTCGCGGGGGAACTCGTAAATGCCCGGGAGTTTCTCGCCGGCATGCTCGCGGGCCAGGAAGACAGTGCGTTTGTCCGCCAGAGAATGGAACAGGGCGTCGAAGGCGGCACTGAGTTTCTGCGTCGCCTGCTCAGCGTAGACGCCCGCCGGCTGGCCGCCCTCGATCGGGAGCGTGGTCCCGAAGACCTGCATCGCCTCCTCGTTGCCGAGGTTGCGCACGTAATCGAGGAAGAACGGCATGCGATCGGCCTTGGTGAACAGCACATAGACGGGAAGGCTGATGCCCAGGGCCTGGGAGATGTCGCCCAGGCGCGCGTGGAGCGTACGAGCGGCCACCGCCACCGCGTCGGCTGAGCCCGGCTTGAGAAACTCTTCGGTATCGAAGCACACCACGGCCACGCGCGGAGCCTGCTGGCCCTTGCCGACCACGGACGCCAGCTTGCGCGGCTGGAGCCGCTTCACCAGGCGCATCCAGCGCGCCGGGTCCTGAACCACCTTCCCGCCCGCGTCCACGAAAATCGTCTGCCGCGCGAACCAGACATTGGTCGAGCGCGTAGCGACGATGGCGTTGTCCTGGTAGACCTGGCCGGCGAGGAGTTCCGGGTCGAGCCCGGAGTGGACCAGCGTGTTGGTCTTGGCCGAGCCGGGCAGGCCGGCGACCAGGACCACAGGCAGGTTGCCCAACTTGCCCTGGTTCGACGCAGTAAGGCGGCCCTCGGCGTCGCGCAGCAGGACGTCAATCTCATCCGCGCCGCCAGCCGCGGGAGCGGCTCCGGCTCCCTCCGCCGCGGCGGCCGCCTTGCGCTCGCGCCGGCTCTTCCACCACAGGAAAACACCGAAGCCGGAGAGGCCCAAGAGGGCCAGGAATCCGCGCACCACCCACAGATCGACGCCCGTCAGCTTGAGCATCGAGGTGGCCAAAAACGCGAACAAGTAAAAGCCCGCCAGGGCGCCGATCGCAACCACCATGTAGTTCATGTGAGCCCCTATCCCCTGAGCTGAGATGGAACCGCGCGAATGTCACCGGCGCCGGACCCCAGCGAGATCTCGAAGACGCCGAACAGAATCGCCAGGAGCGCGAAGCAGCCGATGGCGGTCCACAGCAGGCGCCTGACCCAGGGATCCGTCCGCGCGACCGGCGCCGCGCCGGGAGGAATGGCCCAAGCCGGAGAGAGATCGGGCGACAGACCGCGGATGCGCGCAATCTTCTCCGAGATGGAGTCGATGACGTTGCGCAGCTCCGCCTGGCCCGCCAGGCCGTATCGCCCCCGAAATCCCAGCAGCACGCACAACTGGTAGATTTCGAGCAGGTCCGCCAAGTCGTGCGAATCGCGGTCGGCGAGCATCTGCTGAACGTGCCGGAAGAAGGTCTCGCCGGCGTTGTGCTCTCCGAACAGCTCCTCCTGCATCGGCTTGCGCGGCCATTGCGAGAAGACCGGCTGCTGTAAATTCAGAATCGACTCGTCCAGGAAGGACACGGCCGCGAAAATCGCCAGACGGCACTGCTCGCCGGTGTAGGCCCGCTTGCGGGCTTCCTGGCCGGCGGCTTGGAGCGCCTGGCGCATCTGCGCGCGGAACAGCTCCGCGTCGGTGACCACTTGCCGGTTGGTGCGCAGCCGCACGATGGCCGTCAGCGCTTCCTGAAAGACCAGCGCCAGGTTGTCGCGGCGGCGTTCGGCCGAGTAAGCGGCTGCGCCGCCGGCATCCGGTGAGTAAGTTCCCATAAGCTCCTCAGGACTCCAGAACCACCAGCAGTTCGACTTCCGGTTGGGGCAACTCGCCGGGCACGTAGACGCCCACCTGACGCGTCTTGAGGATACTCTCCCAGCACGGACCGGACCGGTTTACCACGAAGTACTGCGTTTCCAGGCGCGGCGAGACCGCGGCCGGCGGAATGGCCACCTGCGTCAGCGTCAGGCCCGGCATGGCCCTCTGCACCAGCTTGACGATGAACTCGCGCGAGCAGACTTTCGCCAGCCGCGGAACGCGCTCGATCAGTTCCGCCTCTCCGATGGGCGAGCGGATGGCGAAGATCCAGCGCGAGGGCCCCAGACAACGCTGGTCCGTAACTTCCCCGCTCCAGAAATAGTCCCCCAGAGACACCAGCGGAATGGGCAGACAGTTGGTCGGCATCAGGGTCTCGAGATGCCTGCGGATGTGATCGTCAAGCGCGTCGAAGCACTCCTGGAGGTTGTCGTGATTGTACAACGGCAGCGAGCGCGGGTGCGAATCCAGAGAGAAGGTGCAGAGCGCGCCGGCCAAGCGTGACAGTTCGGCGAACAGCTCCTCGGGATGACCGCGCTTGGAGAAGGACAGGTGTCGCAACGGCGCCAGCGCAGCGTTCACGGAGTGCAGGAACCAGAAGTTAGCGACTTCCTGGCTCGACCAGCCGGCCGCCGACTTAGCCCCGCCCGTCTTGGCCTGGGTCAGGTTGGCGCTCTTGTCCTCGAGGATCTCCACGATGCGGCGCAGCAGCAGCATCAGCCGCATGCTGGCGGAGAACTCCAGGCAAGGCGGAACGAAATTCGGATCGAAGACGAAATGCCCGGAGCCGTCTCGCCGGATGCGCGCCACGGGCAGCGTGACCAGGTTGTCGGCGATCTCGGTGTCGAGTAGCAGGCGGATGTTCTTCCGGCCCAGGCGGACCGGCTTCTCGTCACGGCCTGTGTTTTCGTCGTAGAGAGTGGCGAGCTGTCCGATGTAGCGCGAAGCGCAGGAGTCGCCGTTGCCCTCCACGGCGCAGTTGGGGCCGCTGGCGGAACGGGCGGCGATGGCGAGATGAACGGTCAGGCTCTCGCGGATCGGCGAGAACAGGTCCGTGATGTTACGGGCGCCCGGCAGGAGATCCTCTTCCGGCATCTGGAAGACCAGCCCGTCGGGAAAAACACCTCGGGCATGAATCAGGGACAGCGTGCCGTTCCCGAGCGCCTCCTGGTCCAGTTCGTACCCCCCCAGTCCGTAAGGCGCGAACAGAAGGCTCGACACGGCAAAGTGAACCGAGTCCTCGAAATAGCGGCTCTGGGCCTGGAAGTGGTGAGGGCCCAGGTACATACCTTCCGACCACACCAGCCTGGAAAGGTGCTTCATGGTCACGGCTCCTCAAAAGGCCGGCCCGCCCCAGTTGCGGGCAAGCGGACCCGTCTTCGGCCCCCGGCCCTATTTCGCGGTCGCCAGCAGCGTCATTCAGATTATATGCGCCGAAACGGAGCAAAGCCAACATAAAAGGCGTCTTCACCTGGCGCATCCCTCGCCCGCGCTATTCTGTGGCCCCGCATTCCGGTTGGGTGTACACTGAGCTTGCGGTGGGCGATGGATCTTGACAGCAAGTACGAATTGGGCGCGGTGGCGGCTAACGACAGCGAGTCGAAGACCTTCCGGGCGCGGGAGACCGAGACCGGACGCGAGGTGTTCGTTCACATTCTGTTCGGCGGAAAGCCGCCCCGGGGCGGGGAGTCGCTGCTGAACATTCTGGTCAGCCGGCTGAGCGATCCGGACCCCGCAAAGCGCGCCCAGGTCATCGAAATCGGTGACTACAAGAGCATGCCCATCGCTGTGACGCCGGTCCTGGCCGGCTTCCAGGGCATGAGGGACTGGGTCGAGAAAGAGCGTGCGCCACAGCCCGGGCCGGTCCCTCCCGCTCCCGAGAGCCAGGTCAAAGCCGCGGTGTGGAAGACCCCCGTCCCGCCCGCGGCACCGAGCGTTCCGGCGGCTCCGGAGGATGAATTCGACCGCCTGTTCGGTGCGGCGCAAGCGCCCGCCGAGAGTCCGCGGCCTGTCGCTCCCGTGGCGCCGGCCCCGCCGCCACCGCCCGCGGGCGGGCATCAGGAAGGCGAGTTCACGCGGCTGTTTCGCTCGACGATAGGCGACATTCCGGCTCCGCCGCCTGCCGCCGCGCCTGTCCATCCTCCACCGCCACCCCCAATGCCGGCAGCCGCTCCGCCGCCAGCCTATCCGGCGGTAGCGCCGATTACCGCGCCTGTGCCGGCTCCGGCACACGCGCCCACTCCGCCGGCAGCCTCGCCTGCGCCGGCGGCTCCGCTTCCTCAAGCGCCCGTGGCCGCTCCTCCTTCGGCTGGCCCTTCCGCATCGCCGGCGGCCGAAGCGGGACCGCCTCCCGCGCCTGTCCCGGCGGCCCCGGCCGTCTCCGCTGCGGGCGAATTCACCCGCATGTTCCAGTCGGGGCCTTTGCCGAACGCGTCGCCGATCCCCGCCGTGGCTTCTGCCCAGGCGCCGCCGGTTCCGCAGGCCAACCCCGCGGCCGGAGAGTTCACCCGTATGTTCCAGGCGTCGCCGCCAGCCGGTGGACCTCCCATTCCGCCGCCGGCGCCAGCGCACGCTTCATCCCAGCCGGGCGGGTTCACCAGCCTCTTCGAGACACCGGCGTCCGGACCCAGAGCCCCAGCACCGGCGCCGCCGGCGTATGGAATGCCCCAAGAGTCGCCCTTCCCGGAGTCTGTGGCGCCGTCGATGGGCGGGAGGCCGGCCGGGGAATTCACGCAACTTTTCGGGGCGCCGGGGGGAGCCGCTCCCAGGGTACCCTCCGCGCCGCCTCCACCCTCGCACGCGCAGGGGGCGACGGGAGTTTTCTCCGCTCCCGCTATGGGACCTTCGCCCCTGGCCGCGAGGCCCTCCGGCCCGGGTGAGTACACCCGGGTTTTCGGGGCGCAGTCGAGCTATGAGGCAACCGGAGTCGCGCCGCAGCAGCCGATGGCGCAGCAGCCGCAGTCCCAGAGTGCCGCCCCACCCCCGGCCGCGGCGCCCGCCCCGGTCGCCAAGCCACAGATGCCGCTCTGGCCGTTGGTGGTCGTAGGCGTGATCGTGCTGGTGGCGGCGCTGGCCTTGTTGCTCTATTTCCTGACCAAGAAATAGCCGCTGTCGGCCGATTCGTCCCCTGCCGCCACGCTGGGACCACCCGGAAGCGCCGCGAGGTTCAGCCCGCCGTGCGGGCGCGCGGGGGCCGCAGCCCCAGGGCGAGTAGAGCGCACACCAGGGCCATGCCGGCCAGGATCAGGTACACCTGGTTGTACCCGGCGGCGATGTTCCCCGCGGCTTTGGCCCGGTCCACCAGGTGCGCGAAGTACTTGGGCACCAGGAACCCGGAAGCCCCGAAAGCCGTGAATACGAGGCCGTAGTTGGCCCCCACGTTTTTCGGACCGTAGTAATCCGCGGTCAGAGAAGGCATGAGCGCCAGGTAACCGCCGAAGGCAAACACGCCCAGGCAGAGGCCCGCCAGAAGCTGCCCCAGGCCGCTCGCTCCCCGCACCAGGAAACCGCACGCAAAGGCCGCACAAAGGCCCATCGTCAGCATGGTGCGGACGCGCCCCAGCCGGTCCGAGACGCTGCCCCAGATCAGTCGGCCGACCCCGTTGAAGATGGCGACGATTCCGACCGCCGCGCCGGCCGAGACCGCTGTCTTGGGCATGGTTCCAGCCAGCGGCGCCACCTGGCTGATGGCAGTCAACCCGACCGAAGCGCCGAGGAAGTAGACCACCCAGAGGGCGTAGAACTGCCAGGTAGCAAGCATCCCGCCGGGTGGCGTGTTCTCGCGCGCCGAGACCGCCGCCGCGCGGGGCTGCCATCCCGCCGGCCGCCAGCCTGCCGGTGGCGCCTTGCAGAACTGCGCCGCAGTTACAACCCCGATCACCGAGATGAGCGCGATCACGACAAACGTGCTCGGGATCGTGGAAGCGAAGCGGGCGGGGTCCTTTCCGATGAGCCGCTCGATCAGGGGTGCAAAGACCAGCGGACTTACCCCGATCCCCATGACCGCCAGGCCGACCATCATGCCGCGCTTGTCCGGGAACCACTTCACCAGGGTCGCGATGGGCGCGACGTAGCCAAACCCCGTGCCCAGCCCCACCACGCAGCCGTAAGTGAGAATAAGCGCGTTGGGGTTCCTGCCCAGAATAGCCGAGAGCACCCAGCCCACGCCGATGAGCACGCCTCCGACGCTCGCCACCAGGCGCGGTCCCGAGCGGTCCTGCCAAAGACCGCCTAAGATCGTTCCCGCAACCAGGGCCAGAATGGAATAACTGAACGGGTCGCTGGTCTGGACATTCGTCCACCCGTAAGCTTTTGCCAGCGGCCCGCGAAAAACGGACCACGAATAGAGCATGCCCAGCAGCACTTGCATGAGGATGGGCGCCACGGCGTACTTAGTACGCGAGATAGCCAGTTGTGTAGCTGGCGAAGCCATAAGGATGGCCTCCTTATCGATTGGTGCGGGCCGAAACCCGTCTCCGCGAGGTCCGCGAAGGCCGACCCGGTGGATCTGGGTAGTATGTCATGAACCCGAGAGCTTGGCAAATGGATTGCGGACCCAACCGCGGAGCAGCTTGCTTACCGGGGCCATTCCGGCGGTCCTAAAGAAAAAACGATCTCCTTGTCAACTGTGGTGTATAATTCCTGAACGGACGCAGGGCAAAGGAGGACGCACCAGGATGTTCACTTCCAGAATGCTGTGCGTTTTGGTGTCGCTGGCCTGCCTCGCGGGGCAGCTTTCGGCCGCTTCCCCGGACGGGTGGGCCGTAGTTCAAGGACTGGCTGCGGGCGCGCACGTTCGGCTCGACCTCAAGGCCGGGAAGACCGTCAAGGGGAGTATCGACCATGTGACTCCCGAGGCGGTGTACCTGAAAAACGAGAAGGCGGCGACCGCAATACCTCGCGACGAGATCAGCCGTCTCTCTGTGACGAAGAAGAAGGGCTGGGCCTTACCGGTTCTGATCGGGGCGGGGGCCGGCGCAGCCGTGGGAGGAGCGGTGGCGCCGAAGATCATGGAACATGAGACCGGTTACGGCGCGGCGGTCGCAGGAACGGTGGTGCTGTTTGCGTTGGTCGGAGCAGGCGTAGGTTGCCTGGTGCGGGGATCGGCCAAGTCGCTGATTTATCAAGCCCCGGCGGAGAACAAGTAGGGCTGTCGTCTAAAGCAAACTCAGCGGGTCCACGTCGATCACCACGGCGGTGGCGGGCCAGCGGCGGGTCTCCGCGTGGCGGCGGACGGCTTCGAGCGTTTCCTTGAGCGCGGTGCGGCTGGCGGCTTTGATCAGAAGCTGGTAGCGGTACTCGCTCTTGAGGCGCGGCACCGGGGCCTCGGCCGGGCCCAGCATCTTGATGTGGTCGGGCGGAGGGGTGAGCAGCACGCCCAGCTCGCCGCTCATGCGTAGCGCGTCCTCTTTGCTCTCGCTGCGGACCAGCACGTTGGCCAGCGCGCTGAACGGCGGGTAGCGCATCAGGCGGCGGAACTGCAGCTCCTTTTCGTAGAAACCGTCGTAGTTCTGCGCGGCGGCGAAGCGGACGGCGTAGTGGTCGGGATTGATGGTCTGCACCAGCACCTCGCCCTTGATGTCGCCGCGCCCGGCGCGGCCCGCCACCTGCGTGAGCAACTGGAACGTCCGCTCGGCCGCGCGGAAATCCGGCATTCCCAGGCCGACGTCGGCGGAAATCACACCGACCAGCGTGACGTTCGGGATGTCATGCCCCTTGGCGATCATCTGGGTGCCCACCAGAATGTCGTAGGCGCCTTCGCGGAAGCCGTCCAGAATGGTTTCGTACTGGCGCTTGCCGGTCACGGTGTCGCGGTCCATGCGGGCCACGCGCGCCTCGGGCAGGATGCGGTGCAGCTCCTCCTCGACCCGCTCGCTGCCGATTCCCAGGAAGTAGATGTGCTCGCTGTGGCACTTGGGGCAATGGCTCGGCACGCGCTCGGCGTAGTTGCAGTAGTGGCACAACAGGCGCTGGTCGCGGCGATGGTAGGTGAGCGTGACCGCGCAGTTGACGCACTGGATGCGCTCGCCGCAGGAGCGGCAGGCGACGAAGCTCGAAAAGCCGCGCCGGTTGAGGAGCAGCATGGTCTGCTCGCCCGCGGCGAGGCGCGCGCGGATCTCTTCGGTCAGCTTCCGCGAGAAGGTGCTCTGCTTTCGCGTGGCCAGGAACTCGACGCGCATATCGATCAGCTCGACCACCGGCATCGGGCGCTGCTCGATGCGTTCCGGCAGCACCAGGCGCGTGTACTTGCCGCGCTCGGCGTTGTAACGGCTTTCGAGGCTGGGCGTTGCCGAGCCGAGGACCACGCAGGCGCCGGCCGCGCGCGCGCGGACGATAGCGACGTCGCGGCCGTTGTAGCGCGGCGTTTCCTCCTGCTTGTAGCTGGAATCGTGCTCCTCGTCGACCACCACCAGGCCCAGGTCCGCCACCGGCGCGAAGACTCCCGAGCGCGTCCCCACTACCACGCCCGCGGCGCCGGAGCGGATGCGGCGCCACTGCTCACCGCGCTCGGCGTCGCCAAAAGCCGAATGCAGAATGGCCACGCGGTCGCCGAAGCGGTGGAGGAACTGGCCGGCCATCGCGGGCGTGAGTGCGATCTCCGGCACCAGCAGCAGGGCTCCGCGGCCCGTGGCCAGCGTGGCGTCGATGGCGTTCAGGTAAACCTCCGTCTTTCCCGAACCCGTGACGCCTTGCAGCAGGAAGGTGCGGAATTGCTTCGCCTCGATGGCGGCACGGATCTCGCCGAAAGCGGCCTGCTGGTGCGGGTTGAGCAGGTGCGGCGCGCGCGCGTAGACGGTCGAGATGGGGGAAAGCTCCGGACGCAGGGTCAGGATGCCGCGGCGGGCCAGGGCGCGCGCGGCCTCGCCGGCGTTCTTCACCGAGGCCTCGAGGTCCTTCAGGTTGTGCGAACCGGGATGCAGATCGAGATAGGCCAGCAGCTCGCGCTCGGCTTTCTTGTATTTGCCCTCGGGCGGCCGGGCCGCCGTCTCGACGCGCAGGCGGGCGGAGGGCGAGCGGAACGGATCGCGCTGCGCTTCGACGTCCTCGATCTGAACGAAGGCGCGCTTTTCGAGGCCTCGCAGCAGGCGCGCGGCGTCGGGCAGCTTGCGGACGAGCTGGGAGATGGGAACCGAACGGAACTCCAGCGCGCGCATGAGCTGGACCGCCGGGTCCTCGGCCGAATTCACAAGCGAGAGCTGGCGCAGGGCGTCGCGGCCGGTGTCTGTTAGCGTGTAGACCTTACCGTGGCGGATTTCGCCACCCACGGGCGCCATGGCGCGCAGCACCTCGCCGAGCGGGGCGCAGTAATAGTCCGCAATCCAGCGGCCGAGCGACAACATATCGGCGGTGAGGGCTGGCTCGGGGTCCAGAAGCCGAAGCGCTTCGCGCGTGCCGTTCTCGGGCGGGTCGGCATGGCAGCGCAGGACGAAGCCGGTCATCTTGCGCGTTCCGAAGGGCACCAGCAGGCGGCAGCCCGGCTGGACGCGGTGCCGCAGCGTCTCCGGCAGGGCGTAGGTGAAGGCCCGGTCGAGCGGCACGGGCAGGCTCACATCACAGTACACCGGCAATGTTTCGGGCGCCGCCACGGGTTCCGCCGTCAATACGAGCTCACTCCCCATATAACGAGATAGTGAGGCTGAGCAGCGAGCATTCTCTATGGTAGCCGGGTTTGCACAGCCCCCCCGGACCGCTCACAATGGAGGCCAGAGAGGGGGGCTATGCCTGGGCGGCCAAAACGTGAAACCGTCGATCTTTCGCAGTATCCCGACATGGTGGTGGTTTACCTGGGGATGCGCGTGAACACCCTGACCGGAATCAGAACCGTGTTGGGGTTCAACGGCCAGATCTCGAAAGCGGTCTCGGCGAAACCCGATGGCCTGCTGCTGCACGAACCCATCGTGTACTCGCTGCGCCACGTCGGGATGCGGCAATACTGGCGGGATTTCGACTCACTCGAGGCGTGGACGCGCTCCGCGCCGCACAAGTTGTGGTGGCGGGGTTTCCTTCAAGACAGCGGCGGCACGGGATTCTGGCACGAGACCTACTTGCGGAGCGGCGGCATGGAGGCCGTGTACATCGACATGCGCTCGCCGGCGGGATTCGCCCGTTTCGCGCCCGTCAAGCCGGCGATGGGATCGATGTTCTCCGCACGCACGCGGGCCCGCGCCGCGGGCAAGGCGGCCGGTCAACCGGTGGTGCCGGAGCGCGAGTTCTATGCGGAAGGTGGCTGAGACGCCCGAATGGCGCGATCTACTGTACTCGCCGTCGTAAGGGTCGCCCGGCGCCGGGTTGGGCACGTGGAAGCGCAGCGTCAGCACGTTGGGAGGCCAAACGGCCGGCGTGCTCAAGTGGTTCGCGCGTTCTACCAGCCGCACCGCCTCGGCGCGGAGTTTGGGATCTTCCGGAGGGCCGAGCCCGCCCGGAAGGTGGCCGTCTGCCCATTCGCCGGAAGTTCCGCCAGCCCGAAAACAAGCACCGTCAGGATGG
The DNA here is from genome assembly GCA_963710565.1 of Bryobacterales bacterium. Classification (GTDB taxonomy): domain Bacteria; phylum Acidobacteriota; class Terriglobia; order Bryobacterales; family Bryobacteraceae; genus DASWZN01. The sequence goes on from CAVQAN010000009.1 coordinate 1,088,528, forward strand.
GGCGCATGCTGATTGATACATCCTACCCAGAATGCGCGAGGACGGAGCCGATGGGAATGCCGCCCCGTCAGACCGCGCTCAGCCTCTTCGATCGCCGCATTCAGAAACAGATCGGGGCCCCCACGGCCCGAAGGCCCCCCAACAACAGGCACGGAGTTTCGCAACAACGGCGAAATTCGAGCCAGTCCCCGGGTTGCGGATCATCCCGATACCCGACGAAACTTGCGCCGCACTACGCTAGCGCCTGCCAGCCGAAGTCGTGAAGTCGCACATCTTGGCCTTTCTGTATCCCAATGCGATCATCTCGGCTGCCCGGTCGAACTCCAACGTCCGGCATGCGTTCCTGGCGATGTCTATGACCGTGTCCGGTGGATAGGCGGCCAGCTTCTGGCGGGCTATGGTGCTTTGCATGGCGTCGAACGCCTGAATGGCGATTTCGTACGCTCCCCAATCCCGACTCCCGCCGCTTGTCATGGATGGTCGGAGGCGGCGGATGAAGCGATCGATCTTCTCGCGGAACGGGGACGAAGGGGACTCCGGAGCGGCACTCACGTCAACCGGCTCTATCGCACTCCCAGCGGGTCCGTTCAAATTCACGGCGATCGTCATATCGGTTTCATCTCCAGACGTCGGCGCTATGGGCACCGGATTCAGAATCCCTCCATCGACAAGATCGACCCCCTTGTACTCGAACGGAGTGAAGAAGAGCGGTATCGCGAAAGAGGCGCGCATGGCATCGAAGAGACTGCCCGACCGTATCCAAACCTCCCTCTGGCCTCTCAGGTCAGTGGCGACGGCCGTATAGGAAATCGGGAGGTCTTCGATCAACCTCTCCCCCACCAGGCCGATCAGGGTGTTGACGAGTTTCTCACCTCTCACCAGTCCCCTCTTCTCCCACGAAAGATCGAGCAGTGTGACGATGTCGACTTTCGTCAAGGAACGCACCCATTGCTCGTACTCATCCAGTTTTCCGGCGGCGTATATGCCCCCGATGACGGCGCCGATCGAGCAGCCGACTATCGACTTGATCTTGAAATCGCTTTCTTCGAGCCAATGAATGACGCCAATGTGCGCCAAACCTCGAGCGCCGCCGCTTCCGAGAACCAGGGATACGGTCTTCCTGTTCGTCGTCGACATCGTCTCACCGCGTGCCTTTCACTGAGACGCCAGCATATGCCTTTACGGGCGACCAACAGGCCCATGCCGGCGCAGCCTGTATTTGGATGGTTCCAATTCTACTCCCGCCCTATGATCTTTTCCAGAAACTCCGGGATCTCGAAGACGGCGCGGTTGTCGATGGCCTCGGCGCGCGCGCGGTAGCGGGCAAAGGTGGCGGGTTCGAGGAGCTCGCGGACCGCGTTCGCGATTCCGCGGAAATTGGGCAGCACCAGGCCGACTCCTTGCTCCACGACCCAGTCCGCGTTGTAACGTTCCTGCGGCAGCGTCCACGCGTTGCGCTCGACGATCACCGGCAGGTTCATGGCCAGCGCCTCGCTGATCGAGCCCGGGCCCGGCTTGCCGATGAAGAAGTCGCTCAGGTGCATGTAGTGGCGCACCTCGGTCGTGAAACCCTCGACGAAACAGGGCATGCGGAACTGGCGCGCGCGAAGCTTCTCATAGAGCCTGCGGTTGTGGCCGCAGATCAGGATGAGCTGGAGCGGCAGTCCGGAGCGATCGAGCCGCTCGGCGATCTCGACTATGACCGAATTGCCCTGGCCGCCGAAGAGCACCAGGCCGGTGGCGAGCGCGGGGTCGAGGCCCAGGCGGGTGCGTTCGGATTCTCGATCGGCCTCGAACGGTTCGTAATAGCGCGGGTGCAGGATCATGCCTGAGGCGCGGAAGATGTGATCGTCGGCATGGCCCAGCGCGCGCGCCTGCTCGACGGCTCTGGCCGACCCGCAGATCAGGTAGTCCGACTCGCGCTCGATCCAGAAGTGCGGCGGGTAGTCCGCCAGGTCGGTGAGGATGGTCGCGAACGGCACGCCGGGCGCCGCCTTGCGAAGGCTCTCGGCCAGCGCCCGGTCGAAGTTCGGAACGAGCGAAACGACCAGGTCCGCATCGCGGCCGCGCCAAAAGCCCTCGAGCAGGCGCACCTGCTTGGCGTGATAGAGACGGATGAGCTGGTGCATCACCCAGAGCAGTTGCGCGGAGCCGAGCGTCCAGCCTTTCTTGAGGAGCAGGTTATAGACGTCCTGGAGGCGCACGCCGAAGTACTTGCGGAAGATGTCAAGCGGGTCCAGCACGTCCTGCAAGTTGATGAGCCGGACCTCCCAGGAGCGGCCGCTGCGCTCGAGGGCCAGGCTGAGGGCGTTCGCGGCACTGCGATGGCCGCCGCCGGCGTCGAAGTAGAGGAAGTCGACACGCTTCATGGGGCCTTGTAACGATTCTTCCACACTTGCAGGCCCTTAGATCGAAAGAACATCCTTCTTAACCATTGTTTTTTGTGATATTCACGGGCCCGTAATATGCGGCGGGTACAAGTGAATCATGCGCTGCGATATGCATGTGCATACCATTCACTCCGGGATGTGCACGCTTCCGGTGCTGAACAGAGTGTGTCGGGAGAGTTACACGCAGCCCGATGCCCTCTACGACCGCCTCAAGCGCGCTGGCATGGACCTGGTCACGGTGACCGACCACGACTCCATCGATGCCGCGGAGGCATTACGGCTCCACAACGACTTCTTCCTCAGCGAGGAAGTGACCTGCCGCATGCCCAGCGGCACCGAGATCCACCTGGGCGTGTACGACATCACGGAGCGGCAGCACGTCGAGATCCAGCGGCGGCGAAAAGACGTCGAATCGCTGGCGGCGTACCTCGATGAACAGGGTCTGTTCTTCACCATCAATCATCTTTTCTCTTGCCTCACGGGGCGTCGGCACGTCTCCGACTTCGAGCTTTTCGCCGCGCGCTTTCGCGGTTTTGAAACGCTCAACGGCCACATGCTGCGCAGCATGAACCGGCGCTCGGCGGAACTGGCGGAACTGCTGGCGAAGGCGCCGGTGGCAGGCAGCGACGCGCACACGCTGGCCTCTTCGGGTCTGGCGTGGACCTCAGTTCCGGGCGCTCGAACCAAGGCCGAGTATCTCGAAGGAGTGCGGCGCGGGCCGCGGGCGGGCAACGGGGCGTCGGGGACGTTCTGGAAGCTGACGGCGCGACGTGCTCCGCATCTTTGCGGCGATGGTCGCAGGAGAATCCGGCGACGCTGCTGCTGGCGCCTCTGGCGCTCGTGGTGCCGGCCGCCATCGCGGTGAACTACGCGCTCGAGGCCGTTGTTCCTGCGGCACTGGACCCGCAAGCTGGGATGGACGCGGCCGCGCGCGCAGTTTCGACAGCGAACCGGGCGCTTCTCCGGCGGTGTAACCATGACCCTGACAACCGCGAGACCGCTGTTCGATTTGATCGTCGCCGGCGACCACGGGCTCATGCGGCGCGTCAACCGCTGGCGCGCGCCGCGCTGGGTGCGGCTGTGGATGATCTGCGCGACGCGGGGCGGCGACGGATGGCTGTGGTACATGCTGGGCGCGCTGCTGCTGCTGTTCGGCGGGCCGGCTGCGTCTGGAGGCGGTGGGCGCGGGCGCAGCTGGCGGCGGGCTCGGGCATCGTGGTGTTCCTCAAGCTGAAGCGCTGGACCGGCGCAAGCGGCCCTGCGCCATCGAGCCGCACTGCTGGGCGACGCTGCTGCCACCGGACCAGTTCTCGTTCCCTTCGGGCCACACCATCACGGCCTTTGCGGTCGCGATCGCGGTCGCCGTCATTCTATCCCGTCCTGCTGGCGGGCCTGCTGTTCTGCGCCGTGAGCATGGCGGTCTCGCGCGTCCTGCTGGGCATGCACTTCCTGAGCGACGTGGTGGCCGGCGCCGTGATCGGCAGCCTGCTGGGCTACGCCGCCGCGGCCGCCATTCACTGAAGAAGCGCGCGATCCCCGACGCCGCCACGGCACTGTCGTATGCTGAGGTCTGATGGGTGCCGTCTCGGGTGTGTATGCCGCCGCAGTCACGCCCCGGCGAGAAGGCCCGGGGATCGACCTGGCCGGCGTGTTCGATCTGCTGGACTTCCTGGGACGCGCCCGAGTCGATGGCGTCGTGCTGATGGGCTCGACGGGCGAGTTCCTGCACTTCCCCATCATCGAGCGCTGCCGTCTGATCTCGCTGGCCGTCCGTCGCAGCCGCGTGCCGATCCTGGCCGGGGTGAGCCACTCGACCTTCGACGGCGCGCTCGCCCTGGCCCGCGAGGCCGCCGTCGCGGGCGCCGCCGGAGTGCTGCTCATGCCGCCCTATTTCTTCGCCTACGGCCAGGACGACCTGCGGCAGTTCTTCCTGCAATTCGCCGAGGCTTTGAAGGACGCGGTGCCCATCTTCCTCTACAATCTCCCGGCTCACACCACCGCTATCTCCGCCCCGCTTGCCGTCGAGCTGCTCTCGACCGGGTTGTTCGAGGGCATCAAAGATTCCACCGCGAGTTGGGACGAGTTCGAGGCGTTGCGCGCGGCGCGGCTGCGGAGCCCGTTCACCCTGATGGCTGGGCAGGACGTGCTGTACGCAAGGGCGCGCCTCGCGGGCGCCGACGGTGTGGTCTCCGGAATCGCTTCGGCCATTCCTGAGCTGCACGTGGCGCTGGACCGCGCCCTCCTCGCCGGACAAGCGGAGCGCGCCGAACTGCTTGACCGCCGCTTGCAGGAATTTGTGCGCCTGGATCGGCGGAGTTCCCCGCCCCGGTCGCCATACGCGAGGCCGTGGCGATGCGCGGCGTGCGTCCTGGCCCTGCCGGCCTCGCCACCGGGACCGGAAGCCAGGCGCAAGCTGGCCGAATTCGCGGAGTGGTTCCGCGTCTGGCTGCCCGAAGTGCTGCGCGAATGCGGCGGCGGCGCCACCCGCTGACAGGGGCGGCTGACAGAGGCGGGATGCCGCGGCAGGGCCGATAGCAGTACCCTAGTGTAATGTCCAGGAAATCGCTGGACGCTCACATCCGCGTTGATCGGTGTGCATCCGTGGCTGCCGATCGCTCGATTCAGGAGCCGTTCCTATCCAATGAGCAAGTACGTTGAGGACTTTCGCATCGCCGCGCGCGACGCGGTGGACTGGGTTTCCAAGTACCTCGAGGACCCCCGGCGCTATCCGGTATTTCCACGCGTGAAGCCGGGCGATCTCACCGATTCCCTGCCCCCGTCCGCGCCTGCGACCGGCGAACCGTTCGACGTCATCCTCAAGGACTTCGAAAGACTGATCGTCCCGGCCGTGACGCACTGGAACCACCCCGGGTTCATGGCCTACTTCGGCTGCACCGGCTCGACGCCGGCCGTCATTGCCGAGATGCTGATCGCCGCGCTGAACACCAACGGCATCCACTGGGCCACCTCGCCCGCCCTGACCGAACTGGAGCAGGTGACACTAGGTTGGCTGCGGCAATGGCTGGGGCTGCCCGACGAGTTCTTCGGCATCATCTACGACACGGCTTCGGTGAGCACCCTGCACGCGATTGCCGCCGCGCGCGAACTGGCGGACCCGGACGCGCGCGAGAACGGCAGCCGCGCCGTACCTCACGCTCTACACCTCCGAACAGGCGCACTCATCGATCGAGAAGGACGCCATCGCGCTCGGCATCGGGCGCCGCAACGTGCGCAAGATCCCCGTGGATGCGCACTTCCGGATGCGAGTGGACGCGCTGGAGCAGGCCATCGAGCGCGACCTGGCGACGGGCAAGCGCCCTTTCTGCGTGGTGGCCACCGTGGGCACCACCTCCACAACCAGCGTGGATCCGGTGCCCGCCATCGCGGACCTGGCCGACAAGCACGGCCTGTGGCTGCACGTGGACGCGGCCTATGCGGGCGGCGCGGCGATCGTGCCCGAGTTCCGCTATATCTTCGCGGGCGTGGACCGCGCGCACTCGATCGTGGTGAACGCCCACAAGTGGCTGTTCACGCCGTCCGACCTGAGCGTCTTCTACACGCGGCGGCCGGACGTCCTGCGCCGCGCCTTCTCCCTGGTTCCGGAGTACCTGAAAACGGCGGAAGACCCGCGCGCCATCAACCTGATGGATTATGCCATTCCGCTGGGCCGGCGCTTCCGCGCCCTGAAGCTGTGGTTCGTCATGCGCTACTTCGGCCGCGAGGGCATCTGCACGGCCATTCGCTCGCAGGTGGGGATGGCGCAGGAAGTTCGCAGGTTGGGTGGACGCCGACCCACGCTTCGAGCGCATGGCTCCGGCGCCCCTGTCGGTGGTCTGCTTCCGCTATAAAGGCACCGACGAGGAAAACAAGGCCATGCTCGATGCCGTCAACGCCTCCGGCAAAGTGTTCCTGTCGCACACCGTGCTCAACGGGCAGTTCACGATCCGGCTCGCGATCGGGAACCTGGGCACCAGCCGCGAGGACGTGGAGCGGGCCTGGGAGCTGATCCGCGAAGGCGTGCCGGCATGAAACAAACCATTGCGACCGCACAAGCCCCGCAAGCCATCGGACCGTATTCGCAGGCCGTGGTGTCGAATGGCCTCGCCTATCTCAGCGGGCAGATTCCGCTCGATCCGGTCACCGGGCAGATCGTCGAGGGAGACATCGCGTTCCAGACCGCGCGGGTCCTGGAGAACCTTAAGGCCGTGCTCGAGGCCAGCGGCTCGTCGCTCGATCAGGTGCTTAAGACCACGGTTTACCTCAAGAACCTGGGCGAGTTCGGGCGGATGAACGAGGTCTACGCGCGATATTTCCCGGCGGCACCGCCCGCGCGCTCGACCGTCGAGGTGGCGCGCCTGCCGCGCGATGCACGCATCGAGATCGATGCCATCGCGCGCGCGGCCGGCTAGCCAATCTGACGCAGGCCGATCCGCCCGCGTATTACAATGAAGCCTCCGCCATGCTGAGCAAGAGCCTCGAGATCGCCAGGGGCCTTTCCGCGCTGTGGGTCTTTCTGTACCACATGCGGCTCAACCTCGATCCCGGCCTGTTCCGGCGGTTTGCGGATTGCGGCCTGCTTGGAGTCCCCGCCTTCTTCGTCATCTCCGGCTACTGCATGATGGCCTCCAGCCGTAGCACGATCGTCAAGGGGCAGACCGCGGGCTCGTTCCTGCGGCGCCGGCTGCGGCGCATCTTCCCGCCTTTCTGGGCATCGATTGCGGTCTGCCTGGCGGCGCCGTTCTTCGGCGCAGCGATCATCTGGCTTCGGTTCGGGGTGCTCCGCTTTCCCAGCCAGCCCTGGTACAAGCTCTCGATAGCGGACTGGCTGGGCCTGGTCACGCTCACCAAGGGATTGGCCACCACCGGGGCCACGCACAAACCCTGGGCGCCCGTGAATTCGGTCTATTGGAGCCTGGCGATCGAGGTGCAGTTCTACCTGGTAATGGCGCTCGCCGTGCTCTGGCGGCGTGGTTTCCTCGTCGTGCTGGCGGTGGCCACCGTCGGTGGCGTCTGGTGGTGGCGGCGCGGACCGTTTCTTTCCGGGCTGTTCATGCAGTACTGGGCCATGTTCGCCTTCGGCCTGCTGCTCTACACCGTCCTCGATAAGGGCCTCCGGCCCGTCCCGCCTCTTCGGCCGCTGGACCGGGCCGGCCAGCATGGCCCTCACCGCCGCTCTGATCGCCGCCACACTGGGATTCACCGTCTACTACCCCAGCGAAACGCTGGAAAGGCAGACGCTTTTCGCCTTCTGCTGCGGCGTGATTCTGTGGGCGGCCAGCGGCGTGGAACCCCTCGTATCGAAGGACCTGCTGGCTACCCGGGCGATGACCGGCCTGGGTAAGATGTCCTATTCCCTCTACCTGATCCACGTACCCCTGGTCTCGCTCGTCACGGCAGCTGTCAGGGCCTGGCTGCCGCGCCCGGGCACGTTCTCCAGCCTCATGTGCATCGCGGGAACGCTGCCGCTGGCCTACCTGTTCTACCGCTTCTTCGAGAAGCCGTACGCCACCAGCCGCCGTCAGCCGGCGCCACCCCGCCTGCGACCGGTCCCGAGCCGGAGGCCGTGGCTGTCGGCAACTAGGTGGCCACGCCCTCTCCAGCCGCCACATCCTCGGACCCCGCACCTTCGCTGTGGCAAACCGAGCCGCGGCACAACTGGGTCTTGAAACTCCCGCTTGTTTGAGTTAACATTTATTAACCGGTGAAGACGTTGGGGCTGGCATGGGCTTCGTCGCGGCTGGGGTGCAACCCCCGGCCACCGGCTGGTTGCATAGGAGGAGGGGGTTGACGAGTATGAGCTGCCTGTTCGACCACAACTGGAGTTGGCCCCGGAGGAGGGGCGGCAAGGACATACAGTTCTGTCCGGACTGCGGTACGGAGCGCGAATCGAAGGTCCGTTTCGGCGGCCCCCGCTACCGCCGGACCCAGGCCGCCGTTCCGAATTTCGTCGCACCGCCCCTCCACATCGAGGCTCCGCCTGCCGAAGCGAGCGGCTTCACGTCGATGGCTGCCTAGGCCTTCGGACCCCCCCCTTACTGCGACAGGAATAGTACTATTTTAGGACTTCCCCTCGTGCTTTCTCGGGGTTACACTTGGGGTTGTGGTTGAACCGATCCTGAAGCCGCCCTTTACATACAACATCGCCGAGTTCGTATCCCGGCGAGGTGGACATCGACACCGACCTGATCCCTGTCTACCCGGACGAAGCGGCCGCGCGCTCCGCCGGCCACTCTCCAGGGGACATCTTCCGGAAACCGGGCGGAACGCTGGGTATGGTAGGGGTCATTCCTCCCGACGGCCGCGAATAGGCTTCAAACCCTGCCTGGACTCGAAGACCGCTGCAGCTAAGGATTCTCGCGGAACGGCGTTCCTGCGTCGTAGAGGGCGATCCTACTGCTGAGGGCCTGCGCTAACTCGGAGTCGCGTTGCTGTTTGGCGAGATCGAGGGCCCGGCGCGCTGTCTTGACGGCTTCCGGGAAACGTCCCGCTTCGGCGTAGGCCGCCGCCAAGGTGTCGAGAACCGCTGGATCCCGCCCGCTAGAGAGTCGCGCCGCCCGCTCGCCGAGAGCCACCGCTTCGGCGCCGTTTCGGAGGGACGAATCAGAGCTGGCGGCCAACAACAGCGCGGCCCGGTTCAGAGCCTGCACATGCCTCGGATCGAGCAGGACCGCCTGCCGCCACTCGGCCAGCGCCTCGCGCGCTCTCCGCTGAGATAGTACAGGGTTCCCAAATTGTAGTGCGCCTCGGCCGATTTCGGGTCGAGAGCGAGCTCCTTCTCGAAATGCGGAGCGGCTTCCGCCAGCCGTCCCTGTTGGGCCAGCGCCGCACCCAGGTTGCCTTGGATGGTAGCATCCCCAGGCAGGATCTCGGCTGCCCTCTCAAAGTGCGAGATCGCCTCTTTCCCGTTGCCGCCGCGGGCCAGGGCCACCGCGAGATTCACATGCACCTCGGCATCGTCGGGCCGGCCGGCCAGCACCAGGTTGCAGAATTCGATGGCCTGTTTGGTTCTGCTTTCACTCTGGGAGAGCGCCCCACAGAAAGCGCGCTGGCTGGCCTCATCGGCGGGATCGATCTGCAACGCCTTCACCAGGACCGGAATCGCTTCTTCCGGCTTCCCCTGGCGCGCCAGGACGAATCCGAGCTGAGAGTACGAGTCGGGGTTAGCGGGGTCGATCTCCGCCGCTCTCTTGTAGGCCACGACCGCTTCCTCGGTCCGGCCCATTTTCGCCAGAGCGGCCCCGAGGTTGATCTGCGACCTGACATCCTCGGGATTCATCTCCACCGCCTTCTTCCAGGCGGGGAGGGCAGCCTCATAGTCGCGCTTGTTCGTCAGCGCCAGCGCCAGGTCGAACTGCCTGTAGAACTCCCCCACCGGCACGTCGATCTTCGTCAGCCCCTGCGGCGCGATGTTGACGAACTCTGGGATGTTCACGGCCCGGTTGGCCGCCGTGGCGTTCTCGATCAGGATGGGCGGGCTGTCGTTGCCGTTCTCGCCCAGGTGCGTGAGGAACATCTGCGTATACACCGAGCGGCTCTTCGACGAAAACACGAGCCACCGCCCGTTGGGCGAAAAGCTGTGCCAGGAATTCATCAGCGGCGTGTTGCACCGCATCCGCCTTGCCACGCCGCCCGCCGCGGGAACGATCTAAAGCTGGCTGTCGGGACGCATCAACTGGCCGTTGCGGCACTTGACGAAGACGATCCAGCGGCCATCGGGCGAGACCTTCGGAAAGGTGTTGCTCATGCCGTTGCGCGAGGCGCCGGCGACCGGCTCCGGCGCGCCTCCCTGGCCCCCATTGAACGGAACCCGGTAGAGGTCGTACTGAATCTGCAACTCCTTCGGGTCGTTGGCGTACTCGGCCATTTTGCCATCCGGAGGGTAGGGGTCCTTGGCTTCCGCCCGCGCGAACACCACGTACTTCCCATCCGGGCTCCAGACGCCGTCCGTCTGAACGTAGCGCGGATCGTCCGCCCCGGGCAGCGTCTGGGTGCGTCCGGTTGCGCGGTTGTACCACGCCAGGATCCCGCGCGTCGGATAGAACACCTGAAGAAAGCGGTAGTCCTTGAAATTGGACACGTAGTAGCTGCTGCGGAGCTTCTGACCGACCCCGCTGAGCCGCGTCAGCACGTAGCGCCCGTCGGGCGAAACCTGCGACATGAAGCCCACCCGATCGGGTGAGGTTTGGCGTTGCTGAGGAGACTTCCAGGAGATCATGTCCTCGTTGCGGATCGTCGTTACCGGCTTCAGGGAGGCGATCGCGTACAGCCCCTTGTCGTTCTGCGGGCCGTCCAGATCGAGGCCCAGCGTCTTGCCGTCCAGTGAGAACGAATGGCAATTGGCGCAGATGTGCATGCCGGTGAGCACTACGCGGCTGCCGGTCTCGCTGACGCTGCGCAACCGCCAGGCGATCAAGGGCGCCGCGGAGGCGGCCAGAGGTTTGATCACGCCCTTTTCGGTCTCCGAAGGCATGAGCGGCACGTCCCGATAGAAGATTGGCGCTCCAACGGGGTCTTTCGAGGTCCGAATCGTGACGTGCCCGGTCGAGACGGGCGTGTCCTTTCTCAGGCCGGTGATCGTCACCGAGGCTGGCCGCTCCGCGGAGCGGCGCTTGATCTCGGCCCAGACGCCCGCCTCCGGCGCCCAAGTCCGCGAAGCAGCCTGCTCCGGCGTCAGTTTAGGCGGTTCGTTCGTGGGGGAGATGCAGCGCGGGTCGATCTCGCCGACCCGCATCGGTTCGCCCGGCGCCTGGATGCGCAGAGGCCTCGAACCATCGGAAAACGCCACCTCGATCCGCCAGTTCTCCACCCCCCCGGCCGCGTCGCGCCATAGGAAGGTCGGGGCCGCGAAATCGGGCGGAAAAATGGAGCCGTCCGCCGGATAATCGATAGTGATCGAGGCGGGCGAAGGTGCGGTGGCGAGCACCGCCGCCACCACGAGCGCAGCCCAGATACCCAGCACTCCCGGCCATTTCACTGCTGCCTCCCATCCTCGGCGACTGCAAACCATGTTACACCCCTCGGCGCGCAGCTTGCGGCACAGGACTTGGGGAGCCCGATAGCCTGGAACCGGAGCCCCGTGGCCCGCGCTGGGTGGCGGTCCGGACCTGTCTGGGAAGGGCGAGCTCTGCGCTGGATTGAATGTGTTTGGGGTGGGTGATGGGATTCGAACCCACGACGTTCGGAACCACAATCCGACGCTCTACCAAGCTGAGCTACACCCACCACGCGGGCGGCGAGAACTTTCAGTTTAGCATCCCCCGCTGCCCGGGACGCAAACCGGGATCGTGACGATGTTGGTGATATTGAGCTGCTGGGCAACCGTCCCCTGGGTGAACTGGTTGTTCGTCAAGCCCGAACCGAGCATCATGTCGATCTCGTAAAGGCCGACGGTTCCGGGCATCAGGGACGCGTTCAGAATCTGGACGGTCTCGCCACCGAATGTCCCGGACACGAAATTGTTCAAGAAGTCGGCGGATTTGTTCGGATAGGGCCCTCTCGTGGGGTCCAGAGGATACGGAAGTCCGGTCACGAAGCCGCCCACGGGGGGAGGGTCGGTCAGGCCCAGACCCGTCGCATAGAGGGTCACGATTTCGCCGGGCTGCGCCGGGTTGTCGGCCGTGACCAAAGAGCCCCGCACGTTGGCACAGCAAAGCGTGGAACTCAGCCCCGTCGCGGTAACGGTTGCGGTGGTGGAGTTGGTCCCGCTGTAGGCCACGCCGTTGGCGGAGGTTCCGGGCGTGAGGCCCACCAGGATGATCCGATCCCACTGCGCGCCCGCGTATGCGTAGACGAGCGGATCGCTGGCGTTGATCAGATTGATCAGCCCGTCGCGGACGTTGTCCAGCGTCGTGTCGGTCGCCAGGACCGTATACGTGTAGGTGTTACTTCCGATCGTAATGGCGACCGTGTCACCGGCCGTCGGCGTGACGGACGTCAACTCCAGGTCGACGGCGCCCATGGCGCTGCTGGCATAGTGGACGGCGATGGCCGGCCGGGGATCCTTGAAAACCTGGCCGGTGGCCGGATCCTGAGAGTAGGCAAAGAACCCCGGGACACCCAGGGCCACGGGCAGAGCCACCGCGTTGGCAATCGCGACCGTGCCGTCGCGGTAGGTTGTGCGCACATACACGCTGATGCTCGTCGCGGGCGCAATCTCATACGGAATCTCGGCGTTGATCTGGGTCGGGCTGACGTATAGCAGGGGCATGCGGATGCCGTTGGCGAACGCTTCTACGGACCGGGGTGCGGTTCCCAGCCGGACCGGCAGCGGGCTGACTCCGTCCGCCGTGGCCGAGACGGTGTCCGCATCCGTCAGGTTTTGCCCGAAGATCGCCACCAGAGTGGCGGGCGCCACGTGCGATGCGTCCGAACCGCCGGTGATGGTACTGCTGGCGGCGGTGATTGAGGCGCCGGAGGACGTGGATACGGCCAGCGTGACGTTGTTGCCGTCCGGCCCCGGCGTTCTGGCCAGAATCGTGACGGTGCCATTCGAGGGCACCGCGATCGCGTTGACGTAAGGGTCCCCGGCGCCGGAGTTGCTGGAGTTGACCGCCTTGGCCACCCCCGTGGAGGAACTGGCCAGCGTGTCGCCGGTTACCACGGTGTAGGTGTAATCGACGGCCGTGGGAGTGGAGTTGAGGGCCGAGGCGGGGGGGGTGATGGTGACCGTCACCACGTCGCCCGCTTTGGGCGTCCCCGAGAGGGTGATCAACCCGCCCGCGAACACTTCCATGCTGGCCGCGTTGCGGGGCGCAATCAGCGAGGGCGACGCGGCCACCGTGAACACCAGAACGCGCCTGCTGAAGGCCTCGGCGACGAAAAGGTTGGTGCCGTCCCACGCCAGCCCGGCCGGGGTGCGGATCGAATCGGCCGACGCGATGCGGGCGGAGTTGACCGTGTCGGCGGTGCTGTCGGTGGTGTGGTTGGTAATGAAATCGGCCTGTCCCAGAACCACGCTCGCCGGGGTGCCGCTGGCCGTCGGGATCGGCTCGTAGATCGCTACCCGATCGTTGCCGCCGTCGGCGACGAACAGGCGCGTGCCGTCGGAAAGAGCGAACCGCGGGAAGTTCAGCGTGCTGGCGCACAGGGGCGGGTAGGTGGGATTCCCGTTACTGTCCGTTCCGTTCGAGACCGTACACATCACCGGCGTCTGCACGCCGGTGGTTGCGTCCGCGGTGTACGAGTTGTTCGGGATGGCGGTCACAAGATCCTGCTGGCCCAGTGCGGCGTTCGCCGCCGCCTGGTTCTGCGTCGGAATGGTATTCCAGATCAGGACCCGGTTCTGGCCCAGGTCGCTCACGTACAGCCGCGTGCCGTCCGAAGTGACCGAAACGGGGTTGAGCATGTTGGAGGCCGTCGCGGGAGGCTGGCCCTTGGTCACGTCGCTCTCCTGCTGCGTGGTGAAGTCTGGCTGGCCGAGCACCAGGTTCGCGGGCTGCCCGTTTGACGTGGGCCAACTGTTCCAGATCAGCACGCGGTTATTCATCGTGTCGGCCACAAAAACCCGATTGCCCTGTATCCACACGCCTTCCGGACCGCGCAGCGTGTTCGCGGCCGGAATCAGCGCGTTAGCGGTCCCGGTGTTGGGAGTGATGGTAGTGAAATCCGGCTGTCCCAGCACGACATCCGCGCCTTGCCCGTTCACCGTCGGAAGGTGATTCCACAGCAGGACGCGGTTGTTGTCCGTGTCGGCGATGGCCAGGCGCGTGCCGTCGGTCGCCACCGCCGTGGGCGTGCGTAACCCCGAGGCGCCGGCCGCGTAGGCCGTTCCGTTAAAGTCCGTCTGCCCCACCACAACATCCGCGCGTCCGCCGCACACGGGACACCACCAGTAGGGCGAGTTGGCGTTGGGCACGGGCTCTGCCGACGCCGGGGGCAATTGCGTCGGGCCAGTGGTGCTGCTGGGATCTCCCGGGCCGAAGAGGTTGTAATAGATGAGGACTCGGTTGTTCTGCGGATTGACACCCAGGCGGAACGCGCTCGAGTCGGCCACCACCAGCACACCGTTGGCCCAGGCCAGGCCGCTCACCGCGCCCAGCAGCATATTGCCGGGATACAGCGCGCTCGCCGGTCCCGCAAGCTGGGCCGTGAAATGGGGCTGCCCGATCACGGCGCGGGCCGCCTGCCCGTTGAGGAAGTCGGCTGCGAACAACGAATTCACAGCCAAGAAAAGGATGCCAAGACGATTCATATATCGGAACTCGGATCTCTCAGTATAACAACTGTTTCCGGCCGCTATCCCCGTCGCGGCCCGCCTGACGTCTGGAGACGCACGCGGCAGGCCGGCGGTTACGCACGCCCGGCAAAGAAACCGCGCGCCCGGGCGAGCACAGCGGGCTGATCCACGCCGTCGTTGAGGATTTTGCAGCACGCTTCGTACCCGGCGTACAGATCTACACGGGAGCGCCAGCGGTGACAAGTGGGGTTACTTCGGCGCAGATGCCGGACGGGGTGCTGTTCCGCCCGAACCGCGATTGGCTGCTCTTGATCGAATCTGTGACGAGTCACGGCCCGGTCGACGGTAGGCGCTCTACCTCACCGCATTCCCAAACCGGGCGGGCAGGAGGGCGGTCGCGAGCCGCCGCCCTGGCAAGATGCCTGGGAGACGGAAGCATCGGTAGCCGACGCGTCGTTTTGATTCACTTCAACGCTGAACGCTTTCTTGGCCCTTACCCGGCCGCGGGTCTACAGCTTCCGCCCGATGATGGCGTAGTCCAGGCCGCCGAAGAAGGCTTCGCGGAAGTCCTCGGGCAGCGACGCCAGCGACGGGGCGCCCTCCACGGCCGGCGACAGCCGGTGCACCTCGATGCGTCCCAGCCCGGATTCCTCGAGGTAGAAGGCCAGCAGGCCAGGCGGCACCGGGCGCACATGCGTCGGATCCAGATAGAAGTGCGTCGCGAAAATGGCCAGACATTCCGGGTTCGGCGTCTCGATCGCCAGCACGCCATCCCGCCGCAACTTGGCGGCGGCGCCGCGGATCACCTCCGGCAGGGCCTCCGGCGGCAGATGCTCTACCACGTGGGCACAGAAAAGCCCGCCCAGAGATTCGTCCGGCAGGGCGGGCAGGACGGTCATCAGATCCCCGCATTCGGCCTGCAGGCCCTTGGCCCGGCAGAACTGCGCCAGTTCCGGGCTCAATTCGATCCCACGCGCCGCAACGCCCGCTTCGCGCATCAGTTCCAGGAACTCGCCGCGGCCGCAACCGAGGTCGAGCACATCCTGGCATCCCGCGAAGAACGGCTGGTAGAAACGCTGCCTTTCGCGCACGTACTCCTGGCTGCCGCGAAAGCGTTCCGCCAGTCCGGCATAGTCGAGCCGGGGCTGAGGGGACGTTCCGGCCGCACCGGCGGGCGCCGGCGCCACCGCCGGCGGGATTGCCTCCCGCTGGCGGACCAGCCGCAGCTCGTTATGGATGAGACGCTCGTATTCGGTCCGCACGCGCTCGAAGTCGCCGCGCAGGATCTCCAGATCGTGCCACATTTTCCGCTGGATCTCCTCCGCGGTCCGGCCGATCTGGAGGTCGAAGCCGGTCTTGATCTCGGCCATGCTGCGCAGCAACTGGTTCTCGGTGGTGGCCAGACGCTTCTCCCACCGCGAGCGCCACTCGTCCCAGGGCCCGCTCAGTACGGCGAGTCTCGCCAGCGCCCGGTTGTTTTCATTCAGGGCTTCGATGGCGGCCCCGATCGCCGCCAGGGAAGCGCGGTTGAACTCCACCTGCTCGCGGACATGCCAGTCGAGCAGGCGCGCAATGACCCGTTTCGCCACTTGAATGGCGCGGCTCACCGGGCCGGCGGGCCGGGGGTTGACCGAACCGATCGCCGCTACCTTGGCCTCGGCCGCATCGCGCGCGTGCAACAGCGGAGCCAGGTCGGGCAGCTCCAGTCCGCCCACGGCGCGGCCCTCCGGATAGCGGGAGCGCACACGCTCACGGATCTCGGCAATCATGGCGGCGAGTTCCTCGCCGGCCGGGTCCCGCTCAGGCTCTTCGGCCACGTTCCCTGTTCCGCGGCGCGCGGCCGCGGCCTCCCCGGGACGCCGTGTAGGTGGCGGTCATCTTCGAGTACACTCCGCCCCGCGGGGCGAACTCGCCGGTCACCGTAACCGAGACCGGCTTGGCCGCGGCGACGATGTCCCGCAGGAAGCGGTTGACCACGTTCTCCTGGAAGATGCCCAGGCTGCGATAGGCCAGCGCATACATCTTGAGCGATTTCAGCTCCAGGCAGCGCGCCCGAGGCACGTAGCGGATGGTGATCTCGCCCGAATCGGGTAAGCCCGTCTTGGGGCAGACCGAAGTGAACTCCGGAATCGAGATCTCGATCTCGTAGCCCGCGAACTGGTTGGGCCAGGTCTCGAGCTCGGGTAGTTCGGCGTCGATTCCGGCGCCCGCGTGCTCGTCCGTGTAGCCGTATTTGCTCATGATTCCACCAGCGCTTTGGCCAGCAGGTCCAGAAACAGCCCGACGTCGGCCACCACGCCGACCGCCTGGCCCGTGCCGCGGTCGCTGACCTTGGTGGCCACGGCGGGGTTGATGTCGACGCACACGAACTTGATCCAGCTCGGCGGCCATGTTCCCGGTGGCGATCGAGTGCAGCATCGAGCCCAGGCACAGCACCAGCCCGGCGCCCTTCAACTCGGCGGCGTAGGCGTCCTGAGCCCGGTTCATGTCGGTGATGGTCTCCGGCAGCGGGCCATCGTCGCGCAGGCTGCCGGCCAGGACGAAAGGCACGCCGGCCCGGACGCATTCGTACAGCACGCCGCTCTTCAGCCTGCCGCTCTCCACCGCCTGGGCGACGCCTCCGCACCCGTAAATCGCGTTGATGGCCCGCATGTGGTTGCGGTGGCCGTGCTCTTCCTGGCGGCCGTCGGACAGGCGCAGCCCCAGCGAGGTGCCGAACAACGCGGCCTCGATATCGTGCACGCCGAGCGCGTTCCCGCTCAGTACCGCCTTGCACGAAGCCGCGCCGGATAAGCGCCGCCAGGCCCGCCGCTCCGCCCGTGTGCACCACCACCGGCCCGGCCACTGCCAGGACTTTCTTTTCCAGCGCGCGCGTCTGGCGGATCAGTGCCGCCGTCTGCCGCACCGCCGTCTCCGCCTGGCGCTCGGAGGAGACGCCGTTGGACATGAAAGCGAACGCCAGCCGGTCGCGCTCCTTCGATTCCGGCAGCACGCGAATGCCGCGCATGCCCACCACCACGAGATCTCCGGCGCGGAGGTCGCGGAGGCGCCGGCACTCTGCCCGCCCGCCGGCCAGAACGACGAGCGCGTCCATGCGCTGGTTCTCCACCTCGATCCAACGCTGTTCGTGGCGCACCAGCGTGCGGTAGTTGGTGGAGGAGTAGAAATCGTCGGGCGCGCAGCGGTCGCGTTCCACCACGGCCAGCCCCGCGTCCGCCGGGTCCGCCGGCGAGCAGCCCAGACCGAGCAGTTGCTGGAGCATGCGCTCCATCTGGCCGGCCTCCTGCGCCTCGAGTCTCAGTCGCAGGTAGGACGCTTCGCTGTTGGTCCGCCCGATACGGAACTGCTCGACTTCGAAACGGCCGCCGTATTCGACCACCGTGTCGAAGATCCGCTCCATGATGTGCGAGTCGATGAGGTGGCCCTCGGCCTCGACGACCTCGTGAAAAGCGCCGCTCATCTGAACCTCAGAGAACGCCCGTGGGGCAAGCCGTTTGGCCCGCCATGGGCTGTGGAACCGCCTGCCCCACGAGCTCCACCCTAAGCCCGCGTCAGAAAAATGGGGAAGCCGGTCTTGCCGACGTAATTCGGGCGCAGGCGCTCGGTGTTGTACATGCTCGGCAGATCCACCGTACGCGGCCCCAGCTTGGGATCGGGGATCGGCATGCGCGCGAAGCAGCCGTTCACCACGGCCATCATCACGCCGTGCGTGTTCTCCTCGAGGCAGTCGCACGCCATGTTGCCGAAGGTTGCGGCCACCAGTTTGTCGATGAAGTCCGGCTCGCCGCTGCGCAGCTCATAGGTGAGATCGCTGATGACGGTCTCTTCCTTGACGCGCTTCTTGATCTCGTCGCTCAGGTCCTCGGCGACATTGGCCTTCTTGCGATGGCCGAACGCATCGGCCTCGCCGTACTCGCGCACGTTGTAGCCTGCCCACTCGGCGCCCTCGGAGAGCACGCACATCGAGTAGTTGCTGGGGTTGTTCCTCTTGTCTTCCATCAGCAGGTCGATCATCTGCCCCAGGTCGAACTTGTATTCGGGAATGGCGCAGCGGATCGCGGTCACGTAAGCCGTGTAGAGCGACGTGTAGCCGGCGTCCCGGCCGAAAACGCGAAACAGCCCGATGCGCTCGTGCGACCCCACCGTGGTGCGCTGCCGCTCGATGGCGCTGTGCGCGCGCGAGATGGCCGTCGAAAAGCCGATGCAGTACTCGGTGTTGCGCACGTCGTTGTCCATCGTCTTGGGGATGGCGATTACTTTGACGCCCGACTTGTCGAGGTGCGCGGCATAGCTCAGCGTATCGTCGCCGCCGATGGCCACCAGGTACTCGATGCCCAGCCGGTCCAGGTTGCTCAGCACCTGCGACGTCATGTCGAAGACGGTCGAGGTGACGCCCTTCTTGGTCGCCTGCGCGGAGGGGAACTCCTTCCCCGCAAGGAACTCGGGGACAGCCTTCATCTTCAGCGGGTTCGTGCGGCTGGTGTGCAGGAAGGTGCCGCCCGTGCGGTCCACCGTGCGCGTGTTCTCGCGGTTCAGCGGCAGAACATACCGTCCCCGGCTGTCGGCATCGTCCAGGTCGACGTGCGTCAAGCCCTCCCAGCCTCGCCGGATGCCGATCACTTCGCAGCCCATGTCGTGACCGCGGTAGACCACACCCTTGATGACCGAGTTCAAACCCGGGACGTCGCCGCCGCCGGTCAAGATTCCAATCCTCTTCATAGCCATTAGCTCCTGAGAATACAAGCGGTTTAAGGAAGTCCCTACGATTATACCGGATGCCGCGCGCCGCCCTCAGGCGACAAGGGGGCCTGCTCCACCGCGACCCGGACCTCGATGCCCGCGCGCACGCTCTCGGTGACCGCGCAATAGTTCTCGAACGCCGCCAGGCATTGTGCGGCGCGAGCCTGGTCCGCCGCCGCAAAGCCCGGATCGAGCGTCACGTCGATCGCCCCGACTCTGGGCAGGTTGTCCTCGCCGCGCACAAGCTGAGCCTTCACCCCGGCGCCGACGTGGGTCAGTTCCACCCCCGCCCTGCGCGCGAACAGAACCAGCGTCATTGTCAGGCAATTGCCCACCGCGGCCGCGAGCATCTGCGTGGGGCACGGCCCCGCGTGGCGCCCCATCCCGGGCGGCGCGTCCATCAGGACCGTCTCCGGGAGGCCGTCGAACCGAACGACGAACTCGTAGTTCTTGACCTGCTCCAGCAAGAGGGTGAATTCTCCGATGGTGTCGGGCATGGGGGTAGGTATCTCCGACATCTTCTCACAAGCGAGACCCAGAACCCCTGTGTCCGCCGCGGGTCGGTGAGGCCCGGTTTGTTTCAACGCGATCGCCTGCTGCCCGCGCGGGAAGCGGCCCTGAATCCGGCCGGCGCACTATAATGAGAAGCTGGCCAAACGGTGGCACGCCCGCGGCCAGGGGCACAAGCCGGCCTTCGGCCTCTTGGCGTCCACAGCTTCGTTGGGGGTTTCAAATGCGGTTCTCAATCCAGACGGTTCGTCGAGTGTCCTTCTCATTGGGCGCGCTCGTCTTCGCTGCCAATTCGGCCGGCCAGAGCGGCAATTCACCCGCGGCCGCCGCTGCGGCCACCTCGATCGCCGTCACCGTGGACACTCTCACCGACCGCCACGCCATCAGTCCCTACGTCTACGGCGGAAGCTATCCGCAGGACGCCGCCCACATCACCGACAGCGGCATGACCGTGGTTCGCTGGGGCGGCAATGCCACCACCAACTACAACTGGCAAACCCAGACCAGCAATTCGGCCAACGACTATTTCTTCAGCGACTACAGCTACAGCGAGATCGGCACCCCCGACTCGACGCAATTCGTCCGCAACACCGTCTCGGCGGGCAGCAACCCGCTGATGACGATGCCCATGGTGGACTGGGTCTCGAAGGGCTCGTCCGCCAACGGCACCGCCAACGGCCAACTTTACAGCTTCTCGGTCAGCAAGTACGGCGCGCAATGCACCACGCGCCCGGGCAACGGCGACGCGGGCAACGGCGTGAAGGCCGGCGCGAACTGCTCGAGCAGTCCGGTCTATATCACGACGAACGATCCCCACGACGCCTACGTGCCGCTGCTGGACACGGCCACCACTCCCTGCCCGGCGAGCGCGGGCGACTGCACGGGCTTTGTAGACCGCCAGGACTGGACCGCGGCGCTGTCCGCCGCCTTCGGCTCGGCGCAGCACTTCTACGACATGGACAACGAGGTGGACATCTGGGGCGGCACCCACCGCGACATGCACCCCAATCCCACCGGCTTCGAGGAGTGGCGCGACGTCTACCTGAAGCAGGCGCGCAACCTGAAAAGCTGGGACCCGGCGGCGGTCCGCCTGGGTCCGGTGAGCTGCTGCTGGTGGTTCTATTGGAACGGCGCGAATGCAAGCGACAAGAGCCGCCCACGGCAACATCGACCTGCTGCCGTGGTGGCTGAATGAAGTCTCCTGGCACGACCAGATCGACGGCACCCGCTCGGTGGACCTGTTCGACATCCACGCCTATCCCGACGGACCCGACACCTCCGGCTACACGGTGGCGCAGGCCCAGGCGCTTACGGCGAGCATCTATCGCGACTACTGGGACCCGGCCTACGTCAGCCTGTCCGGCACGATCAACCAGCAATGGGCCACGTCGACCCAGCCCCTGCGCACCATCCCGTTCCGCATTCCGCGCATGCGCGCCATGGTCAACATGATCTATCCGGGCACCCCTTTGGCTGTCACGGAATGGAGCGCAGCGTTCGTCGGCGAAGGGGACTTCTCGACCGCCCTGGCCGATGCGGACGGTTACGGGATCCTGGGCCGGGACCGAGTGTACCTGGCGTCCCGCTGGGGAGCTCCCGTGACGCCCAACGCCAATTACCAGACGTTGAAACTGTACCGGAACTACGACGGCAACCACAGCACCTTCGGGACGACTTCGGTCGCGGCCACTCACAACGCCGACCCGAACCTGTTCAGCGTGTACGCGTCCCTGGCGTCTACGGCCACCGCGCTGAAGATGATGGTCCTCAACAAGGATCCCGTCAACGCGCAACAGGTGACGTTCGCCTTCAACAACTTCTCTCCGAGTTCGGTCACCACCTACACTCTGGGCGCGACCGGCGTGATTACGCCCTCCTCCAGCCAGTCCTGGAATGCGACGCAGACTTTCCAGCCCTACACCGTGACTTTGCTGGTGGTGACCGGAACGCTTCCGAGCACGCCCACGGTCGAGTGGGACCTGAACCCCGATACGATTCAGGTTCCGGCGAACGGCTCGGTCACCCTGGCTCCGCAGATTGTCGCGGGCTCGGGCAGCGTGGCGCTGACCACGGCGCAGTTCGACTCGGGCTCGACCTGCGCCGCAAACGGCGGCTCGATGAGCATCGCCAGGGCGCAGTTGACCACGGGCCCTCTGGCGCGCGGCGCGATCGCGGTCAGCCCCGGCAGCGCTCCAGGCTTCTGCCGTTTTAGCGTCACGGCTCAGGACAGCGCGGGTGGGACGCAAACCCAGAGGGGCTGGATCGTGGTCGGAAACCCGGCCGCCACGCTGGCCAACAGCACCAGTTCCGCTTCGGGCATGACGGGCACGCCGGTCACGCTCTCGGTGACGATGACGCCCGGAGCGGCGATCTCCTCTCCGGTGTGCTCGAGCGCGGCCGCCTGCGGGCCTTCGTATGCCGCGGGAGCCTCCGTGCTGTTTACCGTGGATGCGGGGTCTCTCTCGGGCGGGGCCTATCCTGCCGCCGCAGGTTTGCGGCAGATCGCCAAGGCGGGCGCCAACGGAGTCGCCAGTGTGCAGCTCACGCTTCCGGCGACCGCGGGCACGGTACACGTGACCGCCGAGGGGCCGTACGCGCTGGGACACCCGGTTGTCCAGTTTACCGAGACCGCGCTGGCTCCGATCCCTCCGCCCCCTGCACCGGTTCTGACCGCACCCGCTGACGGCGCCACAGCGCTTGCCATCCCGCTGACTCTGAGCTGGCAAGCCTCGACGGGCGCTACCTCCTACAGCGTGTATTTCGGGGCTACCTCTCCGCCTCCCCTGGTGACCTCGACGACAGCCACAAGCTACAACCCCGGCACGCTGAGTCTCGGCACGCTCTATTACTGGAGCGTCACCGCCGTCAACAGCGCCGGTTCCACGAGTTCCGCCATTTGGTCGTTCCAGACCACGAGCTCCCCCACCGGCGCGGCGGGCCTGCAATTCGTGCCCGTGACGCCCTGCCGCGTTGTGGACACCCGCTATCCCGCGGGAACCTTCACCGGGCCGGCGCTGGTGGGCCAAACCACGCGCGACTTCCCCATTCCCCAGGGCGGATGCGGTATTCCGGCCACGGCCCAGGCCTATTCGCTCAACGCCACCGTGGTGCCGCAAGGCGTTTTGGCCTTCCTCTCGCTGTGGCCCACCGGTCAAGCCCAGCCCAACGTGTCCACGCTGAATTCATGGGAAGGTTCCGTCGTGGCGAACGCCGCCATCGTGCCTGCGGGCACGGGCGGTGCGGTGAGCGTCTTCGTCACCGACCCCACCGACCTCGTGCTGGACATCAACGGCTACTTCGCCCCGTCCGGCACGGGTTCCTTCGCGTTCTATCCGGCAACGCCCTGCCGGGTGGCCGACACGCGCGGCCCGGTGGGCCCCTTCGGCGGACCCTCGCTGGCGGCTGGCGTGAACCGGGACTTCGCGGTCGCGTCCTCGAGTTGCGGCATTCCCGCCACAGCGCAAGCCTATTCGCTCAACGTCACGGCGGTGCCCCCGGGCGTGCTCTCCTACCTCACCCTGTGGCCCACCGGACAGACCCAGCCCAACGCCTCGACTCTCAATTCGTGGGACGGCGCCGTGGTGGCGAACGCCGCCCTGGTGCCCGCCGGCGCCGGCGGATCGGTGTCGGTCCACGCCAGCGACCCGACCGACGTGATCCTCGACATCAACGGTTACTTCGGCGCGCCGGGGCAGACGGGCGCGCTCTCGTTCTACCCGGTGACGCCCTGCCGGATCGCGGACACGCGCAATCCCACCGGTCCCTTCGGCGGGCCGATCGTGGCGTCCGGGACCACGCGATCGTTCACCATCCCGGCCGGCGCCTGCCAGATACCGCCGGCGGCCGCGGCTTATTCGCTCAATGTGACGGTGGTGCCCGACGGGCCGCTCTACTTCCTGTCGGCCTGGCCGGCGGGCCTGCCGCAGCCGGTGGTTTCGACTCTGAACTCGTGGGAGGGCACGGTGGTGGCCAACGCGGCCATCGTCCCGGCCGGCGCAGGCGGCGCGATCAGTGTTTTCGCGCTGGGCCAGACGCATGTGATTTTGGATATCAACGGGTATTTCGCGCGGTAACGGGCCACGGCAACCCTGGGTTGGGTTCGTCCGTCCCGCCCGCCGCCAGTTTCGCGGTCCGTTCGTGCAGCCGGTAATCGAACTCGTTCGCTTCCCTGAACCGATTCAGCAATCCGGGACCCAGCAAGCTGCCGAGTTCCGACACGGCTTGCGGCAACGGCAGCAACGGCCGCTCCGCTGACACGTTCGCCCTGACGGGCGCGGCCTCGATCCTTCTGCCCACAAACTCGGACAACCGCGGTCGAAGTCTCTCGATATACGTCTCCCAACCGTCGACAACACCCGGAACGGGCAAGCTGCTAATGAGCGCCCAGGCTTCTTCAAGATCCGACTCCGAAGCGACGGCCTCGAGAACGTCGTCTCCGCGGAAGCTGGCGGAAGAGAAGTGGATCGTCTGGTAATTCACGATCACCATGCCTCCCCGGACCGGATGGTCCAGGCACCAGGTAACATACTCCGGAAAGCTGGACCGGTGCGCCACGAGCAGGCTCTCGAAGATCGGTTCCGTGCGCCGGGAGTAGCTGTAGCAGGAGTATGCCCGGTCCAACGGATGCCTCACCAGAGCGATGGGGAAGACGCTGAATCCCTCCGGCGCCGGTGGCCGCAGAAGATGAGACGAAAGAGCCTCAACTTGCGGGCGGTCGTTCAAGAGCCGGGCCGCAAAATCCGGTCGAAGCGGTTGGATCCCTGTATCGAACTCGAACCACGACGAGCCCAAGAGTTCAACGAGAAGGCGGTCAATTGAGGTGCCCGCATTCTTGAACACGTGGTAGTGAATCACGACCTTTCGACTGCCGCGGTTCCACGGTCCCATACAGCCAGTGTAACGTGGACATGCGCCCTGATCCAGCCCTGCCTCTCGTTTGACACCGCCCCTCCGCATTGGTAACCTAAAGTTTTCAAACGCGAAGGAGCGGACCAGTCTGTCCATGAACACCCGATTTCCGTCCGAGAAGGACATTGTGCGCGCGTGGCACGTTTTGGACGCCGAGAACGTCCCCCTGGGACGCCTAGCGAGCCGCGCCGCCATGCTCCTGATGGGCAAGCACAAAGCCATTTTCACCCCGTTTCTCGATACGGGGGACCATGTCATCGTCCTGAACGCCGCGAAGGTGCGGCTGACGGGGCGCAAAGAAGACCAAAAACTCTACCGCCGCCACAGCGGGTATCCGGGCGGGCTGGTCGAGGTGGCTGCACGCAAAGTGCGGGCCACGCGGCCGTCCAAGCTGGTCGAGGAGGCCGTCGCGGGCATGCTGCCCAAGACGAAGCTCGGCAAGCATATGATCCGAAAACTGCGGGTTTACGCGGGCGACAAGCATCCTCACCAGGCCCAGAAGCCGGTGGCGATGACACTGACGAATATCTGAGAGAGGATTCTGAGTGGCAGCTCAAGTTCAACATCTAGGCACGGGCCGGAGAAAGCGATCGGTGGCCCGCGTGTTTTTGCGGCCGGGCAAAGGGCAGATCACGGTCAATAGCCGGTCGTTCGAAGAGTACTTCGTCACCGAAGCCTGCCGTACCGCGGTGCGGCAGCCGCTGCTCGCCACCGAAACGGCCGACCGTTTCGACGTTCTGGTCCTGACCGATGGCGGAGGAATGGTGGGACAGGCCGGCGCATGTAAGCTGGGCATCGCGCGCGCGCTGGTCGAGTTCAACGCCGAGCTTCGGCCCAAGCTGAAGGCGGCCGGGCTGCTGACGCGCGATCCCCGCAAGCACGAGCGCAAGAAGTACGGCCAAAAAGGCGCCCGCAAGCGGTTCCAGTTCTCCAAGCGGTAATGAGTGGCGCGAAGGGCAGATCCACCGCGCTTCATGCATCGCAGTTCTCTCCCTATCCCGGGCGCAGGCAAATCTCGCTTTGGACCGCCGGCGCCGCGGGCAACCGGGACAAGCCGGGCTTGTCCTACACAACCTTGAACAGGAGGTAGTTTGCCGTCAATTTCGATGAAGGAATTGCTCGAAGCGGGCGTTCACTTCGGGCACCAGACCAAGCGCTGGAATCCGAAGATGAAAGAATACATCTTCGGCGAACGCAATGGCATTTACATCATCGACCTGCAAAAAACGCTGAAGCTCTTCAAAGAGGCCATGCGCTTTGTGGGCGAGATGTCCTCGCAAGGCAAGAACGTTCTCTTCGTGGGGACCAAGCGGCAGGCACAGGAAGCCATCGCCGAGGAAGCCACCCGCTGCGGAATGTACTACGTCAACCAGCGCTGGCTGGGCGGGCTGCTCACCAACCACATCACCATTCAGAAGTCCATCAAGCGGCTCAAGGAGCTCGACCTGATGGCCACCGACGGCGGGTACGCCGGCCGCTCGAAGAAGGAAATCACGCGCCTGGAGCGCGAGCGCAAGCACCTGCAGCAGTACCTGGCGGGCATCAAGGAAATGCCGGGGCTGCCCGATTACCTGTTCGTGATCGACTCGAACAAGGAAGAGATTGCCGTGCGCGAAGCGCGCAAGCTCGGGGTTCCGGTGGTGGCCGTCGTGGACACCAATTGCGACCCCGATATGGTGGATCTGCCCATCGCGGGCAACGACGACGCCTTGCGCGCCATCCGGCTGTTCTCGAGTAAGATCGCGGACGCCGTGATCGAGGGCAAGGCTCTGGCCACCGAGCAGGAGTTCGCGGCCGAGAAGATCGTAAGCGACGAGACGCCGCTCGAGGAAATCCCCGAGTATACGCAGTACGTCGACCCGCGGTACGCCGATCAGCTCATGAGCGAGAGCATTCCGGACGAGGATCTGCCCTCGATGTCGCTGCCGCGCAAGGGGCCGGCGATCGAGAGCGGCGAGGATGCGGCTCGCGGAGCCGAGACCGGCGCGCGCGAAGAGCGTTCTTAGGAGACTCGGGGACAGTCCGCTCTCTCCCTCCGTGGTCGGAGCCGGCGGTCCCCGCTCAGATCTATTTGGGGACGGTACAAGAACTATGGCGGAAATTACCGCGCAGTTAGTGAAACAGCTCCGCGAGCGCACCGGCGCGGGCATGATGGAATGCAAGAGCGCGTTGCAGGAAGCCAAGGGCGACCTGTCCGAAGCGGAAGTGGTGCTACGGAAACGCGGCATCGCTTCGGCGGCCAAGAAGGCCACGCGCGCCACCAAGCAGGGACTCATCGCCAGCTACATCCATCCGGGCTCGCAGCTCGGCGTGCTGGTGGAGGTCAACTGCGAGTCGGACTTCGTCGCGCGCACGGAGGAGTTCCAGCAGCTGGTGCACGACGTCGCGATGCAGATCGCCGCGGCGGACCCGCAGTTTATCCGCCGGGAAGACGTCACCCAGGCCGTGCTTGACAAAGAGCGCGAGATCCAGCGGGACCGCGCGCTGGCCGAAGGCAAGCCCGAGAAGATCGTCGACAAGATCGTCGAGGGCAGGATGAGCAAGTTCTACGAGGAGATCTGCCTTCTCGATCAGCCCTTCATCAAAGAGAACACGCTCACCGTCGGTCAGTTGATCGCGACCAAGATCGCCAAGACGGGTGAGAACATCGCGGTGGCGCGCTTCTGCCGCTTCAAGCTGGGCGAACGCGACCAGGCCGAGTAGCCCGGAAAGAGGCAGCGTGGCCAGTTACGACCGCATCCTGCTGAAGCTGAGCGGCCAGGCATTGGCCGGCCAGGGCAGTTTCGGGATCGATCCGGAGCGCGTGCGCGCTCTGGCCCGAGAGATCGCCGAGGTGGTGCGCGCCGGCATCCAGATGGGCGTTGTGGTGGGCGGCGGGAATTTCTTCCGCGGCGTGGCCGCCGCCGCCAAGGAGATGGACCGCGTCACGGCGGACCACATGGGAATGCTGGCCACCGTCATCAACTCCCTGGCCCTCCAGGACGCGCTCGAACAGCAGGGCGTCGCGACGCGCGTCATGACCGCCATCGAGATGCGCCAGGTCGCCGAGCCCTACATCCGCCGGCGGGCCATGCGGCACCTCGAGAAGGGCCGCGTGGTGGTGTTCGCCGCGGGCACCTCCAATCCGTATTTCTCGACCGACACGGCGGCGACCCTGCGCGCGCTGGAGATCCGTGCTCAGGTCATCGCCAAGGGCACCCGCGTCGATGGGGTCTATGACCGCGACCCGCTGCTCTCCCCGCAGGACGCCGTGCGCTACCAGGAGATCTCCTACTCGGACGTCCTCGCCAAGGCGCTGGGCGTGCTGGACGCGACGGCCGTCGCCATGTGCCGCGAGAACCGCCTGCCCATGATCGTTTTCAACCTCAACGTGCCCGGCAATATAATGCGAATAGCGATGGGGGAGCCGGTTGGCACCCTGATTCACTGATTCGTGGGGAGTCATATGAAACCAGGACAGTCCGCACCAAGTCCGCAGACGTTCCAGACGGTAAGAGAAGCCGAGGCCAGCGGCAGAGCGCGCATGGAGAAGGTCCTCTCCGACCTGCAGCACGCGCTGGCGATCATCCGCACGGGCCGCGCCTCGATCAGCCTGCTCGACCCCATCCGCGTCGATTACTACGGCACGCCTACGCCGCTGAACCAGGTGGCGACCCTGCACGTGCCCGAGCCGTCGCTGATCACGGTGCAGCCGTGGGACGTTTCGCAGATCGGCGTCATCGAGAAAGCCATCCGCGCCTCCGACCTGGGCCTCAACCCTTCGAACGACGGCAAGCTGATCCGCGTCCCGATCCCTGCCCTCACCGAGGAGCGCCGCAAGGAGCTGGTCAAGCACCTGCACGGCGTCGCCGAGGACCACCGGGTGAGCGTCCGCAACATCCGGCGCGAGGTCAACGAGGCGCTGAAGAAGCTCCTCAAGGACAAGCTCATCAGCGAGGACGACGAGCGGCGCGCCATCGACGAGGTTCAGAAGCTCACCGACGCCTACATGCTGAAAGTGGATCAGGCGGCCAAGGCGAAGGAAAAGGAAGTCCTGGAGCTGAGGTAGCCGTCGGCGGTCAGCCGTTAGCCGTCAGCGGAAAAGCCAAGCATGTCCTTCAGCCGGATTTGTGTGTTCTGCGGTTCCAGTTTCGGGTCGCGGCCCGAATACCGCCATGCCGCTGTCGAGGTGGGCGCGCTGCGTCGCCCGGAAAGGCGCTGGGCCTGGTCTACGGCGGGAGCAACGTCGGGCTGATGAGCGCGGTGGCGGAGGCTGCGCTGGCGGGCGGCGGCGAGGTGATCGGCGTGATCCCAGAGGCTCTGGTGGCCAAGGAAGTGGCCCACCGGGGGCTGCCTGACCTGCGCGTGGTCGGCTCGATGCACCAGCGGAAAGCGCTCATGGCCGAGCTATCCAGCGCCTTCCTGGCGCTTCCGGGAGGCTTTGGCACGCTGGAGGAGTTCCTCGAGGCCGTGACCTGGTCCCAACTCGGCCTGCACCGTAAGCCCTGCGGCCTGCTGAACGTCTGCGGCTATTACGACAGCCTGCTGGCGCTGCTCGACCACGCGGTGCAGGAGCGCTTCCTTCGCCCCGAGAACCGCGCCCTGGTACTGGCCGACGAACAGGCCGGGCCCCTCATCGACAGGCTACTCAGCCACGAGCCGCCATACGTGGACAAGTGGATCGCCAGGACCCGCTTGTAAGAGCCGCCTCTCCGGATGCCGCCTGGCCGCCTCAAACACCCCGGCCCGCACCACGCCCAGGTTCGTGGACCGCGCCGGGGTCGAGAGCTCGGCCCGTCCCCTTGCCGCTCGCTCGGCGTACATCGGCGTACAATCGATGTTTGCCGTCGAGGGAGAGGAATCGAACCGTGAATTGCACCATGCGTGCGGTACTCCCGCTGCTCTTGGCCGCCGGCCCGCCGCAGCGGTTGACACCGCTGAGCCCTTCCGCGATCCTAGCTCTGTTGGGAGCATCTTCCGCCGATGTGCGGCTCGAAAAGGCAATCGAGGTGAACGAGAAATGAAATCGGGAGTTCTGCTTATATCGTGTGTCACGCTGATCGCCGTCCCGTGCTACGGCCAGACGGTCTCCGGCATGCCGCGCCTCGAGAAACAGGGCGCCGCCACCCAGTTGATCGTAGATGGCAAGCCGTTTCTCGCGCTGGCGGGAGAGTTGGGAAACAACACCGCTACCAGCCTCGAGAACATGCAGCCGATCTGGCCCAAACTGGCCTCCGGCAATCTCAACTGCGTGCTGGTGGCGATATCGTGGGCGCAGATGGAGCCGGCCGAGGGCAAGTACGAGTTTGCCCTGGTGGATGGTCTCATCCAGGAGGCCCGGCGCAACAACCTCAAAATCGTCTTTCTGTGGTTCGGCAGTTGGAAGAACGGTCTGTCGAGCTACGCTCCTTATTGGGTCAAGAAGGACTACAAACGGTTTCCCGCGTATTCGGCTCCAGAACGGGAGGAGCATGGAGCTGCTCAGCACCTTCGGCGATGCCACCCGCGATGCCGATGCGCGGGCGTACCGCGCCTTGATGCGGCACATCAAGGAAGTCGACAGCGACCGGCATACCGTCGTGATGATGCAGGTGGAGAACGAGGTCGGCGTGCTCCGAGATTCGCGCGACCGATCCGAGCCCGCCAACAGGGCCTTTGCCGGACCCGTGCCGAAGGAGCTGATGGACTATCTCCAGCGCCATAAGGATACCCTGAGCCCGGAGCTTCGCGAGGTGTGGGCCGCACAGGGCTTCAAGGCCTCGGGATCGTGGGAAGAGGTGTTCGGCCCGGGCAAGCCGGAAAGCATCGATATGCCCATCCAGACCACGAGCCCGCCGATGAGTCCCGAAGAGCACGCGACAGGCTGGCGTAAGCTGCACTGGCCCGTGGACGAGATCTTCATGGCCTGGAACTATGCCCGCTATTTGAATAAGGTGGTGGCGGAGGGCAAGGCGGAATACGGCATCCCGATGTTCGTGAACGCCTGGCTGCAGCAACCGGACCACGCCTGGCCCGGCACCTATCCGAGCGGCGGCCCCCTGCCCCAGGTTCACGACGTCTGGAGAGCCGGAGCGCCCGCCGTGGACATACTCGCGCCGGATCTGTATCTGGAGTATTTCGACGAGGTCGCCGCCAGGTTCACGCGCAACGGAAACCCGCTGTTTATCCCAGAAACCAGCGACAATGCCGCCAATGTGCTGCCCGCATTCGGCAAGTTCAACGCCATTGGATTCTCTCCGTTCTTCATCGAACGATCGGCCGGTCCGGACACGGAACTGGCCGGCGCGTATCGCGTGGTTGCGCAACTGGCTCCGGCCATCGTGGCCCAGCAGGGAAAAGAGACGATTACCGCCGTTCGAATGAGTTCGGGCGATGCTCCGCTCAGACGTCAAGTTCGGGGACTACACGCTGAACATCGTCTACGTCGGCACCGGCCGCGTTCCGATCGCTCCGGATGCGCCCCTCGCCGGCCGGCCGGCGCCGGCGCCGCAGGGGCCGCCGGCGGCGGCGATCCTTATTGCGGCGGGGCCGGACGAGTTCTACTTCGCAGCGGTGGGCGGCGGAATACGAATCGCCTTTGCCGCCGCCGACGCCAGGACCTCCGATTGTCGGACTGGGCGACGTGCAGCAGGGCAAATTCGTGGAAGGCGAATGGCGTGTCGTCCGGCAGTTGGGCGGCGACGATACCGGTCAAGGCGAGATCCTGACCGTGCGTCCCAATCAGGTCTTGCGCGTGACCGTCTACCGCTACGAGTAGGCGCCGGCTCGCTCGCGCGCTGGATTGAGCCCTATGCGCGGACCGGGGTTCGCGCCTGCCGGGAGTACCCTCCGGGCGCCCCGGTCCCCTCGGGCCCCTCAACCGCCCCCGTTGGGCCCCTCAAAACGACCGTACAACCATGGAAGCAAGCAGTTTGATTGCCATCCGATGTGCCGCTGGCCTCCTTCCCCTTATAATCCCTTTTGGTTGGTTTTAGGCCTGTTCATCCGGGAGGAGTGCCACCTTGAGCACGCAGACGTTCTCGCCGACGACCGCGAAAGACTTCAAGATCGTTCAGCCCGAAACCACGTTCAGCGGTTCCCGCATCGAACCGGTCCACCGCGGGCTCCCCAAAATCACCCAGTCGCTGTGCCCGGAGTGCATCCGCGTCATCGAGGCGCGCGTGTTCGACGAGAACGGCCGGGTGATGATGGAGAAGACCTGCCCGCAGCACGGCTTCTTCCGCGACTGCGTGTTCTCCGACACCCGCCTGTACCTCAAGATGGAGAACTGGAGCTTCGGCGATAACCGCGGCGTCAGCAACCCCGCCATCCCGAACGCCACCCGCTGCCCGGACCAGTGCGGCCTGTGCTCGATGCACACCAGCCACACCGTCCTGAGCAACGTGGACCTGACCAACCGCTGCAATCTGACCTGCCCGGTCTGCTTCGCCAACGCCAATGCCGCCGGCTATCTCTATGAGCCGAGCCTGGAGCAGGTCCGGCGCATGCTCGAGGCGCTGCGCGGCGAGCAGCCGGTGGCCAACCGCATCGTGCAGTTCTCGGGCGGCGAGCCCACCATCTACCCGCACTTCTTCGAGGTGCTGCGCATGGCCAAGGAGATGGGTTTCTCGCACCTCCAGGCCGCCACCAACGGCATCATGTTCACCGACCTCGAGTTCGCCATGCAGGCGAAGGAGGCCGGGCTGCACACGCTGTATCTGCAGTTCGACGGCGTGTGCGAGGACACCTACATGCCGCGTGCGCGGCGAGTCGCTGCTCGAAAAGAAGATGCTCGCCATCGAGAACGTGCGCAAGGCGGGAATGAAGATCTGCTTCGTGCCCACCATCGTCAAGGGCTTCAACGACGACCAGATCGGCGACATCGTACGGCTGGCGCTCGAGAACATCGACGTGGTCAGCGCCATCAGCTTTCAGCCGGTGGCCTTCACGGGCCGGATCGCGCGTCACGAACTTGAAGAGAAGCGCTTCACCATGTCCGACGTGGCGCGCTGCGTACAGGACCAGACCGGCATCTGCGACATGTACGAGGACTGGTTCCCGCTCTCCTGCGTGGCGCCGTTCTCCCGCTTCGTCGGCGCGCTGCGCGGGCGAGCAGATTCCCACGCTGAGCCCCAATCCGCACTGCTCGATCGGCACCTACATGTTCGTGGACAAGAACAAGAAGGCTACGCCGGTGACGCGGTTCGTCGACATCGGCGGCTTCATGCAGGACCTGGATATGCTGGGGCGCAAGACCGGCCGCCAGTCGTTCAAGTTCTGGTCCAAGGTGAAGACCTGGCACTCCATCCGCCGGCACTTCCACGAGGACCGTGCGCCCGAGGGTCTGACCTTCACCAAGTTCGTCGAGACGCTGCAAGGGCTGACCGACAAGGAGTATGGCCGCGGCAAGGGCGAGGAACTGGGCTACACCTACAAGACGCTGATGGTGGCCGGCATGCACTTCATGGATGTCTACAACTACGACATCGAGCGCGTGAAGCGCTGCGTGATCCACTACGCCGCGCCCAACGGCCTGATCTATCCGTTCTGCGCCTACAACTCGGGCCCCACCTACCGCGAGAAGATCGAGCGCAAGTACTCCATGCCCTTCGAGAAGCAGTTGGAGGGCTTCGGCCTCGAGAGCACGGAGTCGCTGGTCAGCATCCGCTGACGCCTCCGGCGGGCATCCCCTTGCCGGCGGCCCGGTTGTGTGGCCGCGCCGAAGTGCAGAACTCCGTCCGTGAGGGAGCGGCAAGCATCGCCAAGGACGCCGCTGAGCTTCCCTTACTGGGCCGGCGTCGGAATGTCGTCGGGCTTCGGCGCGGCGGCGATGGTGGCTGGGGCATCCGTGGCGGGCTGATCCGCCGATTCGACGGGCTGCTCCGGAACCGCGGGTGGCGCCGTCACGACCTGCGATACGGTTTCCGCCGAGGCCGCTGCGGCCACCAGGGGTCTGCTGCCGGCCAGAAGGCGAACCGTGCCGACCACCGGGTCCGGACCCGCGCCGAACAACTCCAGACGGAACGAAACGTCCGTGGTCGCGGGCTCATACACCACGCCCGCGGTGACGAGTTGTTCGTGATCGAGCACCAGTTCTTTCTCGAAACTGCCGTCTTTGATCAGCAGCGTCCCACGCTTTGCCGCCTGCACCGCCGGCGAATGACCATCCCACGTGACGCGATAGTCGCTCCCAGCCCGCTCTAGTTCGATGGAAATCGAAGCCGCAGAAGCGCTCTGGCCGTTCCACGCAGGGAAAAAGTGCCACAACGCGGCCGCCCCTAGCAGGGCGAAGATCACGATCGGAATCGCCCAGCCCGATCGTCTCCGGGAACTTGCTTTCCGTGGAGCGCCGGCTTCCAGGCTCCCCCACACGGTCGATTGGTGTGCCATATTTTCCCCCGCTTATTCGCGGGGATGATGGAATTATAAGTCCTCCGATCATAGAAGCAAGGTTCAATTTCGCCTGACGTTTGCGTGAATTAGGCCTGTACTAGGCAGGCGGCCAACCCCCGCACAAGCGTGGGCGCGGCCCACGCGGGGAGGGGCGAGTCCCCTCGTGTGAGACCTGGAAACCGTTTACAAGCCGCCCCAGGACAGAGGCGGCTTTCAACTTACTAGTACCGTTGAGTACCACCCCGGCCCACACAGCGGGTGCCTACCGGTAGGGGCCCCTCTGGAGGCGGGACGTCGCGCTCCCGCGGTCCCAGCGCCCGCAAGAAGGAGCCCGATCATGACCTCGTTCGTCAACGGTGTCTAGGAGATGGCGGTCGCTCTCCCTTGTGCTGGATCGAGATGGGGTTCACCGCGGGTTGCCCTGCCGGTGTCACGCGCTACACCATAATAAGCGGCCGCGACGCGGGCGGAGCCCGTATCCGGCCGGTCTCCAGCCAGGGGTGGATCGGCTCGACAGGGCGCGATGGGCTGAGTCCGCCTCGGTCCGATCCAGGCCTTCCGGAGCGGCGTACCAACTGTACTTGGCACTGTATCCCCCCATCGTAGTGAACGCAGAAACCGCCGATGCGACGCCTCGCACCCCCTCTGGGAGAACGGCCTGGGCGGCCGTGGCCGCACGGCGCGGACCGATAGCGGCCGATGCTCAGCGCCGCTCCGCCCGCACGGACGCCTGCCCAGATCAGTCGCCGGAGACCTGTTGCAGATGAACGCGGCGCAACGTTTCACAACGGGAGTGAAAGTCGGCCAGGCGTTCCTCGCATCGGGGCGTCAGCTCAAAACGCCGCCGGACCTCCTGTTTGGTGCGAGCGACCAGTTGATAGTCGAGCTGATTCAATTGCTCCAGACGGCGGTACAAGACCTCGCCAATTTGCTCGCGAAGCTGCTCCTCGGGCTGCACGTTGGTGTCGCCGTCGTTGGGACTCATGGCGGGGTTGACGTTTTGCTTGACGTATTGGAATTGAAGTCGCGGAAAGGCCGGCCGAAGAAAGTACTCGGCCGCCACAAGACTCTCGTCAAACGAGTCCACCAGGCCGAGAACCGAGATCTTGCGGAGCACCTCGACGGCTGCGCGCAGATCGGTGAACGCAGGTGGACGGGTGTAGGCGCCCCCGTTGGCGATCAGGCTCACCTGGACGTCGTTCACCAGTTGCGGATGCTCCTCGATCATCAACTCGAAGAACTGCCGCACCGGCATCGACTTCGCGCAGGCGCTCAGCTCGTCGAAAGACTCCACTCTGCAGAGGTAGTTGTAAACCGACCACAGACGCTGGATCGGGTCGCGCACGAAACACAAATCAAACACGATCAACCCGGGGACGGATGGCTTCGGGTAGTTCAAATGATGGCTCGATACCGCAACGATGTCCGGATGAGAGGTCAGAAACGAGACCAGATCCTCCTGGCGCAGGCTGGAGTCGGGCGTGGGACCGTGCACGGTCGCGAACCGGTCCCCGAAAGCGCGGCGCAACGTGTACTCGATGGTGGTGCCGGCGTTCTTGAAGATGTGGTAGTGAACGATGACCCAGCGATTGGCCGGGGCCGGAACGATCCAGGCGGAGCCCTCGCCATGGCCGTTGTCAGGACTGCTTTCTATGCCCATTCTCCCAACGGACGTGCGAAATAACCAGAATAAACCCCGGTCCGCTGCGGTGTAAAGCGGACCGCAGCCGCAGCTCAGGGCAGCCGCCGGAGCATCCGGCCGCCGCCGGGGGGCGCCGAGGCGGCGGTCCGTTCTCTGCTACACCGCGCGCCGGCCGGCTCTGCCTCGGGGCGAGAACGACCGAACCCGCCGCCGGGCAAGGGGCGTGGCCGAGGGCGTGACCGCGACCGCCGCCGGGTGCCGCTCCTCGCGGGGAACATCGGGCGAGACCTGACACCGCACCAGCCGGGTTTCCAGCGTCCGCTCGATGAGCGCAACGTCCGCGCGCTGGGCGCGGGTCGCAAATGTCGATGCCGTTCCACGCGCGCCTGCTCGCCCCGTGCGGCCCACGCGGTGAATGAAGTCTCCCGGAGCTTGCGGAAGATCGTAGTTCACCACGTGCGAGATGCCTTCCACGTGGATGCCGCGGGCCGCGACGTCGGTCGCCACCAGGACGCGGTAATAGCCCTCCTGGAAGCCGCGCAGCGCCTGGTTGCGCTGATTCTGGCTGCGGTCGCCGTGGATGGCCGCGGACTTCACGCCTCCCCGCGCCAGCGTCTTCGACAGCCGCTCGGCCCCGTGCTTGGTGCGGGCGAACACGAGGAACGAACCCTGTTCCTGTCCCAGCATGTTCTCCAGCAGGCCCAGCTTTCGGTCCTGCTCGACTTCGTAGAGATGCAACTCGACCTGCTCGATGGGCTTCGTGACGGAACCGACCGCAATGCGCACCGCGTTTCGAACGTGCGTTTCGACCAGGTATTTGACCGAATTATCCAGGGTCGCCGAAAAGCACAGCGTCTGGCGATCGGTGGGCATGGCACCGAGGATTCTGTTGATCGAGGGTAGGAAACCCATGTCCAGCATGCGGTCGGCCTCGTCCAGAACCAGAATGCGAACGCCGGCGAGGTTGACCAGCTTGCGGCCGAGGAAATCGCACAGCCTGCCCGGCGTGGCGATCAGCACCTGCGCGCCGTTGCGGATGGACTGCAACTGCGGGCGCTCGCTGAGGCCCGCCCACGGCGACGGCGGCGCGAACGGAGGTGCCCGCAGCCATTTGGGCGAAGGTCTCGGCGATCTGGATGGCGAGCTCGCGCGTGGGGCTCAGGATAACGGCGCGAACGCCGGAATGCGACGGCTGCTTTCCCACCAGGTCGATGATGGGCAGGACGAAGGCCAGCGTTTTGCCGGTGCCCGTCTGCGCGGTGGCGACCATGTCGCGTCCGGCCAGCGCGGGCTCTATGGCCAGGGCCTGGATGGGCGTCGGTTCGGTAAAGCCATGTTTTACAAGGTTGCTCTTTAGGGGAGCGGAGAGTGAGAGTTCAGAGAAACTTTTCATTTAGGTTTTTGAGGAGGAGAATCAGCGAGCCGACTACCGCTTAGGGGAGAGGGGGTTGCGGATCAACTTCCAGTCGCTTCCTATTGTAGCGCACCAGGCGAGGGAACGTGCTTCACCGGGCCACCTTGGCTTCCAATTCCGCCCAGCGCGCGTACAGATCCTCGACCCGGCGTTGGGCCTGTTGCATTTGTCCGCAAGCCTCCGTCAGTCGTCTCGCATCCGATGCGGACTCCTGAAGCTCGCGCTGCCATGCGGCCAACTCCCGCTCGGCTTCGAGGATCTTTGCTTCCATGCCGTCCCACTCGCGTTGCTCCATGTAGGCCAGCTTTCTCCGGGACCCTTCCTCCGGCGCCGGCGGCGCGCGCGGCTCCCTCTCCGCCGGTGCCGGCTCAGAGGGCTCGTTTCGCGATGCCTCCCACTGCGAGTAGTCGGCGAATACCCCGCCCTCGCCCCCGTCCAGGCCGATCACGACCGTGGACACGCGGTCCAGCAGATACCGGTCGTGGCTCACCAGGACGACCGCGCCCGAGAACTCGAGCAGGCTGTCCTCGAGCACCTCCAGGGTCGGAATATCCAGGTCGTTGGTCGGTTCGTCGAGCAACAGGACGTCCGCCGTCTCCAGCATCAGGCGGGCGATCATGGCGCGCGCGCGCTCGCCGCCCGAGAACCGCGACATCGGCGTCTCCAGTTGCTCGTCGCGGAAGAGGAAGCGCTTGGCCCATCCGGCGACGTGGATCGGACGTCCGCGGTAGATTACCGAGTCGCCCTCCGGACACAACGTTCGGCGCAGGCTGAGTTCCAGGTCCAGGTGCGCGCCACGGTCCTGCGCGAAGCTCACGATTTGCAGCCGGTCCGCCCGCCGGATGGTTCCTTCGTCGGGCTCCAGCTCGCCTCGCAGGATCTTGAGCAGCGTGGTCTTCCCGCTCCCGTTCGCTCCCACCAGGCCGATCCGAACGCCGGGCGACAGAGTCAGGTTCAGATTCTGGAACAGCCGCCGCCCGCCCAGCGTTTTCCCGATGCCCTCGGCTTCAATCAGGCGCTTGGTCTTCCGATCGGAGGCCGTGAAGTCGATCTTGGCCGTGGCCGTGCGGTTGCGCGCCGTGACGGCCGAGAGTTCCTCGATCAGCCGGCCGGCGGCGTCGATTCGCGCGCGCGACTTGCCGGTCCTGGCCTTCGGTCCGCGCCGCAGCCACTCCACCTCGCGCCGCACCTTCGTCGCCAGCGAATCCTGCTGCTTGGCCTGCGCCTCCAGGAACTCCTCCCGCCGCTCCAGAAACTCGCTGTAGTTCCCCTTCACCTGGAACGCGCTCTGCGGATAGACGGGGTTGACCTCCACCATTTGCGTGGCGACGTTCTCGAGGAAGTACCGGTCGTGGGTGACCACCAGGCAGGCGTTGGCGGCCCGGATCGCGCTCTCGAGCCACAGGATGCCTTCCAGGTCCAGGTGATTGGTCGGCTCGTCCAGCAGCAGCACGTCCGGCGAGGTGACCAGCGCCGCCGCGATGGCGAGCCGCTTCCTCCATCCGCCGGAGAGCGCCGCGGCCGGCGTAGCGGGCGTCTCGAAGCCGGCCCGGCCGAGCATCGTCTCTTTGCGAGCCGTCTTCTCCTGTTCCTCCAGGGGCAGGTCCGCCAAGGCGGCCGTAAGCACCGAGCCGACCGTGTCGTCCGGCCCGAACAGCGAATCCTGGGGGACGTAGGCCAGCCGGGTCTGCTTGCGCAGCGCCCGCACTCCGGCGTCCGGCGCCTCCCGCCCGGCGAGGATCTCCAGCAACGTGGTCTTGCCGCTGCCATTCGGTCCGATCAGACCGGTCCGGTCTCCCTCGGAAAGGCTCAACGAGAGGTTCTCGAACAGGACTCGCGCGCCAAACGACTTGCTGAGAGCGGCGCCACTCAAGAGAACGGCCATGTCTTTCCAGCATGGCACTGCGGCGCGCTCGAAGGCCACTCGTGGCCCGCTTCTCTCGCGCGCTTGCCTCGCCAGACGCGTGCTAGGGCGCGGCGCGATGCGCACCGCTCCCTCTCGCCGCGCGAACCGGTCCGCATGTCTCCCTGTGGTCCACGTCGCCTGCGAGGACGTACGGGCGTACGCGCGTTGGGCGGGCACCCGACGTTTCGTTCCAAGTCCCGGCCTCGCTCGGCTCGTCCACAACCTGGCCGAGCCAGTCTCCGGTTCGCGCACCATGCCGATCCTCGGCGCTCCCAGGTTTGCGGCTCACCCCGGTAACCGACTGCAAAAACAAGGTCCTTCCGTGTTATTCTCGGGTGGAACAAGTGCGGGCGGGGCTCACCGCGCAAGGGAGGACGGCATTCATGGCGGTTCCCGACAAGCTGAATGGGTCGTTACGAGATCAAGGAAGTTCTCGGCCAGGGCGGGATGGGGCTGGTGTTCCGCGCCTGGGACGCGACGGTCAAACGCGACGTTGCGGTGAAGACGCTGCGCGACGCGCCCACACGCTCGGCGCTGCAGATGTTCCAGAAGGAGTGCGGGGTTCTGGCGGCCATGAGCCACCCCAACATCGTCGAGATCTTCGATATCGGGGAATTCGAGGACGACGGCACAGCAAGCCGTACTTCGTCATGCCGCTGCTGCCGGGCTCGACGCTGGACAAGCTGATCAAGGTGGCGAGCCAGCGGCTGACGGTCGAGCGGTGGTGGACATCATTTGCCAGGCCTGCCGGGGCCTGCAGGCGGCGCACGAGCGCGGGCTGGTCCATCGCGACATCAAGCCGAGCAACATCTTCGTGATGGACGACGACTCGGTGAAGATCATCGATTTCGGCGTGGCGCACATGGCCGAGACGGGGCTCTCGGTGGGCATCAAGGGAACGCTGCTCTACATGGCGCCGGAACAGATCCAGATGAAGCCGGCGTCGCCCGCCTCGGACGTCTTCTCGCTGGGCGTGGTGTGCTACGAGAGCGCTGACGCGCCGCCGGCCGTTCGAAGGCGGCAAGGATGCGGAGATCGCGGACGCGATTCTGGAAACCGTGCCTCCGCCGGTGTGCGACCTGAACCCGGCGGCCAGCCAGACCCTCAGCCGCGTGATCCACAAGGCGCATGGCCAAGCAGCCCTGGCACCGCTACTCGAGCGCGCGCGAGTTCGCCGACACGCTGCAAAAAGGGCTGCGCAACGAGCCCATCGAGTTCTTCAATCCCGAGCTGCTGCGGCCGCGCATCGCAGCGCGCCACCGAGGCCTTCGAGCAGGGCGATCTGCAGTTCGCCTCCGAGATCCTGAGCGAGCTGGAGGCCGAAGGGCATATCGATCCGGCCATCGTGCCGCTGAAGCGGCAGATCGAGAGCGCCGGCAAGCAGAAGACCATCGCCGCAGCTGCTGCAGAGCGCCCGCACGCGCTTCGAGCAGAGCGAGTATCCGCTGTCGCTGCAGAAGATCCAGGAGATCCTGCAACTGGACCCGGGCAATGCCCCGGCGCTGGGGCTCAAGGCCAGCATCGAGAACAAACTGACGCGCGCGCAAGATCGAGGAGTGGTTCCGGCTGGCCCAGCAGCACCTGGACAATCAGTCCTGGAGCCATGCCCGCGAGGCGCTCGCACAATCTGCTCCAGCTCCGCCGAGCGAGCCGCGCGCCCTGCAGTTGATCGCCGAAGTGGACCGGCGCGAACAGGAGTTCCTGCGCATACGCAAGGAGAAGGAGGAACTCTACCACGCGGCGCTGGAGGCCTGGAACGCGGGCGAGGTCACCACCGCGCTGAGCAAGATGGAGAAGGTGGTGGAGCTGGACCACAAGGCGCCCGAAACCGCGGCGCCGGACCGGGCGCGCATCCTACCAGACCTTCTACAACAAGGTGCGCTCCGAGCACGAGTCCATCAAGAACTCCTACGACGAGGCGCAAGAAACTGTTGGAGGGCCGGAACTTCGTCCAGGCGCTGGCGATCGCCAACGAGTGGCTGGCGAAGTACCCCGGCCACGCCCTGTTCCAGGCGTTGAAGTTCGACATCGAGGAGCGCCAGCGGCAGGAGCTTTCTTCGCGCATCGCCGAGATCGACCGGCAGGTGGAGACCGAGCCGGACCTGGACCGGCGCGTGAGCATCCTCGAGCAGGCCGTCGCGGAGTACCCCGGAGAGCCGCACTTCGAGCGCCAGATCCGGCCCATGCGCGACAAGCGCGACCTGGTGGACTCGATCGCCGCCAAGGCGCGGTACCACGAAGAGCGGGGACAGTTTGCCGAAGCGCTGGCGCAGTGGGAGATTCTCAATACGATCTACAGCCAGTATCCGGGTCTGGCCTTCGAGATGGAGCGCGTGGCGAAGAAGAAGGAGCAGCAGGCGCTCTCGGAAGCCAAGAACCGGTGGACCAGCCAGATCGATGCCGCCATGGCCTCCGGCGACTATGTGCAGGCGCTGTCGCTGTGCGGAGCGGCGGAGGCGGAGCACCCGAACGACCCCGAGCTTGCCCAGCTCAGGAAGCTGGCGTCCGATTCGGCGGCGCGCGCCGAGGAAGCCGCCAAGCTGCTCTCGGAAGGACAAGCGCTGAGCCAGGAGAAATCGTTCGACGAAGGGATCGGGACCATGCGCCGGGCGCTGGATCTCAACCCCCGCAGCCACACCATCAAGTCGGCCATCGTCGAGGCGCTGGTGGAGCGCGCGCGGGCGGTGGTGGATAGCGACTGGCGGGAGGCCGAACCCCTGATCCAGCAGGCGCTGGAAATCGACCCGTCGCACCTGCTGGCGAAGAACCTGCGCATCATCGCCCAGGACCGCAAGCGCGACGAGGCGGTCAATAGCTGCTTCACCCAGGCGCGGCAGTTCCGCGCCTCGGGCGATCTGGAGAGCGCGCTGGCGGAGGCGCAGAAGTGCCTGACGGCGTACCCGCTCGACCCGCGCCTCGCACAGTTGCGCGACATTCTGGCCAAGGAATTGGGGGACGCGCGCCGCGCCAGGACGCGGCCCGTGGACCTGGAGTCCTTGCGCCAGATCGAGCAGCAGGCGGAGCGAGCGGCGGAGACGGCCGACGTGAGCGCGGCGCTCGACCGCGCGCGCGCCGTGGCGGGCGCCTACGCCAACGATGCCGAGTTCGAGCAGATCGTGCGCGGGCTGGAGCAGCGGCTGGCCGCCATGAGGCGGGCGCCCAAGCCGCCCGCCGACGCGGCTCTGGAAGCGACGGCGACCCATATCGCCCCGCCGGTCGAGCGGCCGTTCGAGGAAATGCCGACCGCTCAACTGCCGGTTGTTCCGCCGCCTCCTCCTACCCTTCCCCCCGAGCCGCCGGCCGCGGCTTGGCCGCCCCCGCCCGTCCCGGGCGGGCACATTCCGACCGCGGCGATGGCGCCCCCCATGGAGGGTCCGCCGCCCCCGGAGAGCGCGCTGTTCGCGATTCCCAGCCTGCCGCCCCCGCCGCCGCCCGCCCAAGGGCAACCGCCGCGCCCCCCGGCAGGCGGCGCGCCTCCGGCTCCGCCTCGCGTCAAGCGCCCCGTGAACACGAAGGCGATCCTGGTGGGCGCCGCGGCGCTGGCCCTCATCCTGGTGCTGGCGGCCATTGCGCTGCTGGCGCCCAAGCTCTTCAAGAAGGGGCCGCCCGCCGGGACGATGGTTCGCCTGCAGGTGCGTACCTGGCCGCCCGGAGCGGTGATCCGCGTGAACGGCAAGGTCCGCGGCACGTCCAACTTCGAGCTCGAGGACAAGCCGGGCTCCTACCAGGTCGACGCCCAGTTGGACGGCTATCAGCCGGCCTCGGCAGCGGCGCAACTGCAAGCTCGGCTCGGCCACGCCCATTGAGCTCACGCTGCAACCGCTGCCCCAGACCGTGCGGCTGGTCAGCGACTTCAACGACGCCAAGGTGGCGCTCGACGACCAGGAGCCGCGCCCGGCCCAGGACGGCCTGCTGACCTTCGACGCCGTCGCTTCCGGCAAACACAGCATGAAGCTGCTGCAGCAAGCTGGGGGAGGCTCAACTCGACTTCGAGCTGATCCCCGGAGCCGTGCCGCAACTGGCCGCCGCCCACGGTGAAGAACACCAGCGGCGTGATCATCGGCGCCTTCAACGGCCAGGCGCGGGTGTACATGACGCCTTCCGCCCGCCAAGGTCCTGCTCGACGGCGCTCCGGCCGGCGACGCGGCGCCCGGCGGCCTGCAACTGACCAACCTGGCGCCGGGCACGCACGAGATCGCCATCGTGAGCGGCCAGACCCAGATCAAGCGGGTGGTTCAGGTGGGCACGGCGCCGGAGTTGTCGGCGTTCTTCCAATCCGACCAGAACGTGGGAACGATCGTGGTGCTGGCAGGCGAGGACGGAGTGGACGTCTTCGTGGACGGGAAGAAGTTCCGCAACCCGACTTCGCGCG
Organism: Bryobacterales bacterium; assembly: GCA_963710565.1. GTDB lineage: Bacteria > Acidobacteriota > Terriglobia > Bryobacterales > Bryobacteraceae > DASWZN01. The sequence continues at coordinate 1,131,936 of CAVQAN010000009.1, forward strand.
GCGGCCAGTTGCGCATCCAGCGCGCGCCCAAGGAATACCACGTCCGGGTGGCCAAGCAGGGCTTCCAGGAGCGCCGGAACAGACCGTCCAGATCGCCAAGGGAGAGGAGAAGAAGCTGGTGTTCAAGCTCGTTCCTCTGCCTACAACGGCCCACTTGACGCTGGAGGGCACGCCCGGCGCGGAGGTGATGGTCGACCAGGACGCCGGTGGGCGTGGTCTTGGCTGACGGCACGTTCCATGGTCTCGAACCTCAGCCCCGGCGAGCACGCCCTCGAGTTGCGTAAGGAGAAGCAAGCCTCCGAACCCATCCGGCGCACGTTCGTGGCGGGCCAGACCGTGAACGTCGGCGCCGCACGAGCTTGCCTTATTGGGCGGGAACGGCACGCTGCGGCTGTCCGTCACGCCCGCCAATGCCAGCGTCTCGGTGGCTCGCAACGGCCGGGCTGCCGCAGCCGGTGACGGGCAGCGCCATCGAACTCGAAGAGGGTTCTTACTTGGTTGCGGCCCACGCGCGCCGGGTACCTGGACCGCAGCCAGCAGGTGCAGGTGACCGGCGGGCAGACGATTACGGTCACGCTGGCGCTCGCGCGGGAGCAGCACAAGCCGCAACCCGTGACCATGGGCATGGAAGGCTGGGAGCAGCCGGACGCCTGGCAGCCGGAAGAGGGCGGTTGGGTCCGCCGCGGTGGAGGCCTGGTTCTCTACCGGCCCGTCGGCAAGCCCGGAACCTACGAGTTCACCCTGACGACGGCATCGCACGGACTGCTCCACGGCAAGGTCCTGCAGTGGTTCGCCGGCTATGCCGATTCGAAGAACTACATCCTGTTCCGGATGGACAAAGACGCGCTGCACCGCATCCAGGTCGCGAACGGGAAACGCAACGACCTCTTCAAGGAGGGCATCGGCCTGAAATCCAAGGAGATCGAGGCGACGATCCGCGTGGAAGTGGGGCCGGGCCTGATCGTCACGCGGCTGTCCCAGAACAATCAGTGGGCGGTTCTGGATTCCTGGTCCGCGCCCGACATCAACTTCGCGGAGCGGCGATTCGGCGTCCTGATCGAAGGCAAGGACGAGGTGCACCTGTCGGCCTTCAAGTTCACGTCCAGGGAATGAGGCGGAGGGCGCGGAGCCCTTCCCCACGGCCTTGCCCTACGGCGCGAAGTACCCGTTGATATCGAGGATCACTTGCGTCGGGTCGGTGACGAAAACGCCGATCGCCCCGTCCGTCCCGGCTGGCACGATCGCCGCGTTTGCCACCACCGAACCGTCCCACGAATTCAACGTGGACACGTTCGGCTGCGCCGCCCCCTCTGCCCAGGCCGACAGGAACGAGAGCCGCGCGTCGGGCACCACCGTGACGTTCAGCGAATACGCCGCCGCCGTCGCCGGCACCGCACAGCCGCCTGCCGGGATCGTGAACCACCGAGTCTCCCCCGCCCCCATCTCCGGTCCGCCGAAGGGGCCCTCCGGCCAGCGCGTGTCCGCCACCCGGCACGGCGTCACCGGATAGAATGTCAGCGCGCCCGGACTCCCCGGAGCAGCGAAGTAGCCGTTGCTGTCCAGAATCAAGTCGGTCTGGTCGGAGACGAATACGGAGATCGATCCGCCGCTCCCGGCGGGCACGATGGCGGCGTTGGCGGCCACCGTGCCCGTCCATGAGTTCAGCGTCGAGGCGACCGGTTGCGCCTCACCGGCCGGCCACGCCGTCAGAAAGCCCAGGTAGCTGCTGTCCGGCACCGCCGTCACGTTCAGCGAGTAGGCCCGCGCCGTGGCCGGCAATCCACATGGACTCAAGGGTATGGCAAAGTCCCTGCTCTGGCCGCCGGACAGGGAGGGCCCGCCGAACTGGTCCGCGGGATTCCGGGTGTCGGCGATGCGGCACGGCGTGGCGGGATAGAACGTATACGAGTTCGGCCCGCTCGACGTGTCGAAGTACCCGTTGATGTCCAGGATCACATCGGTCGCATCCGGGACATACACGCTCACCGCGCCATCCGTGCCCGCGGGCACAAGGGCCGCATTGGCCACCACGTTGCCACCCCAGGAGTTCAGCGTCGAGACGTTGGCCTGGGCCTGTCCGGTCGGCCACAGCGTCAGGAAGCGGAGCGGCTCCGCGGGCACCACCGTCACGTTCAACGAATACGCCAGCGCCGTGCCCGGAATGGCGCAGGCGCTCTGCGGAATGGCAAAAGAGCGGGAAGAGCCCGCTGTCATCGACGGCCCCCCAAACGGATCGGCGCCACCCCGTGTGTCCGCCACACGGCACGGAATCACGGGCACGAACCGCAGGCTGCCCGCATTAGCGCCCGTCGTAAACACCCAGGTCGCGGAACTGGCCGCGCCGGCGGTATTCCGGGCCACGATCTGCCAGTAGTAGGTCGTGTACGGGGTCAGCGTGCCCGGAGAGTAACGGGTTGCCGCCGTGCTGGTCACCAGAGGCGGCGCGGAGGACGTGCCGAAGTAGACGTCGTAGGAGGACGCTCCGCTCGAACCGCCCCACAGCAACGCCGGCGTGAATACGACTCCGCTGGCGCCGTTGGCGGGCGCGGTCAGCGCCGCCGCGGGCGGGGGCACTTGCGTCGTGAAGGACCAGGCGGCGGAGGCGCTCGAGCCCAAGCTGTCCTTGGCCACCACCCGCCAGAAGTACTGCGCTCCCGTCCCCAGCGTTCCCGGAGCGTAGCTGGTTCCCGCGGTGCTCGTGACCAAGGGCGGCGGGGAGGTGGTTCCAAAATACACGTCGTAGGAGGCTGCCCTCCTCGAGGCGCCCCACATCAGCGCCGGGGCGAGCGGTATCCCGGCCGCCCCGTTTGCCGGCGACAGCAGGGCCGGCGGCGGCGGGGCGGAACCGTTCAAAAGTACCGTTACGGTGCCGTCGCCCCCGTTTGCGACGGCCAGGTCCGTCTTGCCGTCGCCGTTGAAGTCGGCAGCCGCCACGGAGGTAGGTACCATCCCGACCCCGAACGGGTTGCCTGCGGCCTGCGCGAACCCTGCCCTCCCGTTGCCCAGAAGCACCCACACGGTATCGCTGCCGCCCGTCACGATTGCGCCGTGATTCGCGACCGCGAGGTCAGGCCGGCCGTCGCCGTTGAAGTCCGCCACGGCCAGGGAGTTAAGAGGTCCTCCCAGCCCGAACGGGCTTCCCGGGGCCGGCGTGAACGCTCCCGTGCCGTCGCCCAGCAGCAGCGCCAGGGCGCCCTCGTAACACCCGACCGCGAGATCCGGTCTGCCATCGCCGTTGAAGTCACCCACCGCCACCGAAACAGCGGTGGCTCCCAGCGTCACCGGACTGCCCGGGGCGGCGGCGAACCCGCCCGCCCCGTTGCCCAGCAGCACCGTCAGGTTTTGGCTGCCTGCGCTGGCGATGGCGAGGTCCAGCCTGGCATCGCCGTTGAAGTCCCCAACGGCCAAAGACGTCGGGCCGATTCCCGCCGCGAACGGGCTGCCCGGGGCCGCCGTGAATCGGCCTGCCCCGTTGCCTAGAAGCACCGTTACGTTGTTGCTGCCGTAATTCGCGATGGCAAGGTCCGGCTTGCCATCCCCGTTGAAATCGCCCACCGCCAGAAAGTCAGGGGCCGTTCCCACGGCGACCGGACTGCCTGGGGCGGCGCTGAACCCGCCCGCTCCGTTGCCCAGCAGCACGGTCACGTTGTTGCCGCCGTAATCGGCGATGGCGAGGTCCGGCGTGCCATCCCCGTTGAAGTCCCCCACCGCCACGGAGTGCGGGGTAGATCCGGCCGCGAATGGACTGCCCGGGGCCGCTGTAAAGCCGCCCGCTCCGTTGCCCAGCAGCACCGTTATGTTGTTGCCGCGCGCATTGGCGATGGCCAGGTCCGGCTTGCCATCTCCGTTGAAGTCCCCCACCGCCACGGACACCGGACCCGATCCCGCCGGGAGGGGACTGCCCGGGGCCGCCGTGAACCCTCCTGTTCCGTTGCTCAGCAGCACCGTCACCGTGCCGCTGGCGCTATTTGCGATGGCGAGGTCCGTCTCGCGGTCCCCGTTGAGGTCCGCCAGCGCCACGAAGGTGGGGCCCGCGCCCACGACGAACAGTGTGCCCGGCGCCGCGAACCCGCCCGTTCCGTCGCCCAGCAGGATCGTTACCGTGCCGTAGGAGTAGTTCGTGATGGCCAGGTCCGGCTTGCCGTCCCCGTTCAGGTCCCCCACCGCCACCGCGTCGGGAGTCGGTCCCGTTGAGAACGGGCTGCCCGGGGCCGCCGTGAACGCGCCTGTTCCGTCGCCGAGCATCAGTGTCACAGTGCCGTCGCCGTAGTTTGCGATGGCGAGGTCCGGCTTGCCATCGCGGTTGAAATCCCCCACCGCCACCGACAGTGGGTATGTCCCCACCGTGAAGGGACTACCCGGAGCCGCCGCGAACCCGCCCGTCCCATTGCCCAGCAGGACCGTCACGCCGTTGTCGCCGAGGGTCGCGACGGCGAGGTCCGGCGCGCCATCGCCGTTGAAGTCCCCTACCGCCAGAGACACCGGACCCGATCCCACAGTGAAGGGGCTGCCCGGAGCCGCCGTGAACCCGCCCGCTCCATCGCCCAGCAGCAGGGTTACGCTATTGCTGCCGGCATTGGCGATGGCGAGGTCCAGCTTGCCATCGGCGTTGAAGTCCCACGCGGCTATGGAGTCCGGGGTCGATCCAACCGGGAAGGGGCTGCCCGGGGCCGCCGTGAACCCACCCGCTCCATCGCCCAGCAGCACCGTTACGTCGTTGCTGCCGGCATTGGCGATGGCGAGGTCCAGCTTGCCATCGGCGTTGAAGTCCCCAACCGCTATCGAGTCCGGGATCGTTCCGGTCGGGAAGGGGCTGCCCGGGGCCGCCGTGAACCCGCCCGCTCCGTTGCCCAACAGAACCGTCACGGTGTTGCCGGTCTCGTTCACGATGGCGAAGTCCAGCTTGCCATCCCCGTTAAAGTCCCCTACCGCGAGGCAAAAAGGAGCTGTTCCGGCGGGAAAGGGGCTACCGGGTGCCGCCATGAACTGGGCGCACGCGGGGGCGGCAAGCGCCGCCAGGAGGCCGCTCGCGCGCAGAATCCACGGCAGTCTACGTGTTCTCACAGGGAGACTCCTCCTTCAAGCAGCCGACAGGGCCCGAATTGGCTCATTTTACACCCGCCCGAGCAGTCGGAAATCCTGCCGCACCGCCCGGCTTGTGCTATACAGGGGGAAGGAGTTCACTCAGGAGGGCAAACATGGCTCAAAAAGTACAACCGATTCCCGCAGGCTATAATTCGCTCACAGTGTCCATCGTGGTCAGCGATTCCGCGCGAGCGATCGATTTCTACAAGCGCGCTTTCGGCGCCGTCGAGGTCGGGCGGTTCCCCACTCCGGACGGCAAGATCGCCCACGCGGAAGTGAAGATCGGCAATTCGAGGCTGATGCTGTCGGATGAGTTCCCGTTCTACTTCTGCCGCACGCCGGAATCTCTGGGCGGCACCACCACGACCCTCTGGATCTACACCGAGGACGTCGATTCGCTGTTCAACCGCGCGGTCCAGGCCGGCGCCACCGTCAAGTATCCGCTGCAAAGACCAGTTCTGGGGGGACCGCACGGGCCACGTCGCCGACCCGTTCGGGCACGTCTGGGCGCTGGCGACGCACATGGAGGACGTCAGCCCCGCGGAGATGAAGCGGCGCGGCGACATCGAGATGGCCCGGATGGCCAACCGCACCCAAAGCGCATAGGGCAGCCCCGTTGGGGGCTTGCCGCTACAATGGGACCTTGGCTGAGACGGTTCACATCGTCGGCGGTGGCCTGGCCGGATCGGAAGCCGCCTGGCAGGCGGCGCAGGCGGGTTGCCGCACCGTGCTTTACGAGATGCGGCCGGCCCGCTCGACCCCTGCGCACAAGACGGAACGACTGGCCGAACTGGTCTGTAGCAATTCGCTGAAGACCGAGCAGGAAGACTCCGCCCCCTGGCTCCTGAAAGAGGAATTGCGCCGGACGGGATCGCTCCTGCTGAGGGTGGCCGGCCAAGCGCGCGTTCCGGGGGGCCACGCGTTGACGGTGGATCGCAAGGCTTTCGCCGACGCCGTCACCGCCGCCATCTCCGCGGAGCCGAACGTCGAGTTGCGGCGCGAGGAAGTGACCGCGATCCCGGACGGCATCGTGGTGGTCGCCAGCGGGCCGCTCACCAGCGACGGGCTGGCAACCCAAATAGCGCGGCTCACCGGTTCCGGGGGGCTCTATTTCTACGACGCCATCAGCCCCATCGTGGAGGCCGATTCGGTCGACCTTTCCGTCGCCTTTCGCGCCTCGCGCTACGGCAAGTCGCTGGACGCCAGCGACGACTACCTCAATTGCCCCTTCGACCGCGAGCGGTACGATCGCTTCCTCGATGCCCTTCTCGCGGCGGCCGCATTCGAGGGACACGTTCCGGACGACGTGCCGTATTTCGAAGCCTGCCTGCCGGTCGAGGAGCTGGCCCGGCGCGGCCGCGACACTCTGCGCTTCGGGCCCATGAAACCGATGGGGTTGACGGACCCGCGCACCGGCCGGCGTCCCTACGCGGTGGTGCAGTTGCGCCAGGAGGACTTGCGTGCGGCAAGCTACAACCTGGTCGGCTTCCAGAACCATCTGCGGTACGCCGAGCAGGCGCGCGTGCTGCGGATGATCCCGGGCCTCGAGCGCGCCGAGTTCCTCCGCTTCGGCCAGGTGCACCGGAACACCTACATCAACGCTCCGGCGCTCCTCACCGCCACGCTGCAGTTGAAGCGCGATCCGCGTATCCTCTTCGCCGGGCAGATCTCGGGCGTCGAGGGCTACGTCGAATCGATCGCGACGGGGCTTATGGCGGGCCGCCACGCCGCCGCTCTGGCGCGCGGCGAGGAACCGCGGCCGTTTCCCTTCCAGACCGCGCTCGGCTCGCTGTGCCGTTACGTATCCGGCGCGGACGCGCGCGCCTACCAGCCCGCCAACATCACCTTCGACCTGCTCCCTCCGCTCGACGAAGAGACGCACGCGCGCCTCCGCCGCGACAAGCGCGCCCGCCACGCTGAGGTCTGCCGGCGGGCGCTGGCGGCGCTGGAGACCGGCTCAGGCACCGCGAGTTGAAGTTCGGCGCTGGCGCCCGCGCCAGTCCCTGGCGTGCGTGGCCGCAACGCCGTGTGATATTTCCCGCCTCCCCCACACTACCCTTCCGGAAACACATTGCGACATCCGCTGCTGCCGCCGTTTCTCGCCCTCGCCGGAGGCGTCGTCGCCGCCCGGTTTGTGTCGTTCAGCCTCACGGAGCTCGGCTTGGCAATCGCCGCGCTGGCCGCCCTGGCCGCGCTCGCCTTTTGGAAGAGCACCCGCCGCACCGCGCTCGCCGCCGCGCTGGCGTCGTTCTTCTGCGCCGGCGCGTGGATCGCCGCCGTCCACCGCCCCGGTCCGCCGCCGGAGATCGACGCGGCCGCCGGCGAGGTCGTCATCCTGAGCGGCTGCGTCGTCAACCCTCCCGTGTTCTCGGCGGATCGCGAGCAGTTCACCTTGGAGCTCGCTCCCCACGCGCGCGCACGCGTCAGCCTCTACGTCAAACCTGGCCAGCGCCTGCCGGATTTCGGCTATGGCCGGATTGTGGAGCTCGACGCCCGCGTTCGGCGCACGCACAACTTCCGCAACCCGGGCTCCTTCGACTATGTTGCCTACCTGGCCCGCCAGGACATCTACTGGAGCGCCTCGGGCCGGGCGGCGGCGCTACGCTTTCTGCCGGGCCACTGCGGCTCGCGCTTCTGGAAGGTCATCTTCGACCTGCGCAGCGCCGCGCTCCACCGCCTCGACCGGTTGTACCCCGGCAATACGTACGCCTCCGCCATGACCCAGGCCGTGCTCATCGGCGAATCGTCGAATGTCGAAAAGGTCTGGACGGAGCACTTCCGCCGCACCGGGACGTACCACACCATCGTGATCTCCGGATTGCACGTCACGGTGCTGGCGGGGTTCCTCCTGTTCCTGCTGCGAGTGTGCTTCGTTCCGGAGCCGGTCGCGCTGGGGGCGACCATGCTGGCGGCCTGGCTCTACGCCTTGGTCGCGGGATGGCAGGCGCCGGCGGTACGCTCGGCCGCGGGCTTCGCGCTGTTCGTCTTTCTGCGCACCATTTACCGCCGCTCGCGGCTCCTGAACATCCTGGCCGCCGTGGCGCTGGCCTTCGCGGTCCTCGACCCGGAGCAGCTTTTTGACGCCAGCTTCCAGCTTTCGTTTGCGGCCGTGGCGCTGATCGGCGCGCTGGCGGTTCCGATCATCGAGCGCACCTCGGGTCCGCTCGCCTTCGGTCTGGCGTCCCTGGCGGATCGCGACCGCGACCTGCACCTGCCGCCACGCGCCGCGCACTTCCGCGTCGAGCTCAGGCTGTTGTCCGAGACCCTGTCGTTCGCGGTCCGGCGGGCAGTTTCGCCCGCCGCCTGGCTGCGGGTGCTCGGTCCGGCCGCGCGCATCGCGGTCTTCTGCTGGGACTTGACGATCGTCTCGGCGGTGATGCAGTTCGGCCTGGCCCTACCCATGGCGGTCTACTTCCACCGGGTGTCCATCACGGGTTTGAGCGCCAACCTGCTCATCGTGCCCCTGATGTCCGCCGTCATCCCCGTGGGATTCGTCGCGGTGTTCACGGGCTGGAGATTCGCCGCCGCGATCGCGGGCTGGCTGCTGAGGATCTCGGAGAGCATCGCCCTGTGGCACGTGGGCTGGGAGCCGGACTGGCGGGTGCCGGACCCGCCGTTGTGGCTGTCCGCTGCCCTGGTGGCCGCGGTGGTCGCGCTGACACTGCTCTTCAAGCGGCGCCGCGCGGCGCTGTGTGCGCTCGGTGCGAACGCTGTGCTGCTGGTCCTGCTGGTGTGGCATCCGTTCCCGCCGAAAACTGAGCCTGGAATTCTGGAGGTCACCGCCATCGACGTAGGACAGGGCGACGGTCTCTTCCTCGCCTTCCCCGGCGGCAAACTCATGATGCTCGACGGTGGAGGCTTACCAGTCCACGGCAGCACCCGTAAACCGCGCCTCGACATCGGGGAAGACGTCGTCTCGCCCTACCTCTGGTCACGCTCTATCCGCGCGCTCGATGCCGTGGCGCTCAGCCATCCCCATGAGGACCACATCGGCGGCCTGGCCGCGATCGTCGACAACTTCCGCCCCAAGGAACTGTGGATTGGCGCGGTGGCGGACACTCCGGAGTGGCGGCGCCTGGAGGACACTGCCCGGCGCCGGCACGTTCGCATCGTGCGGCTCGAGTGCGGCCAGCGGTTCCGTTACGGCGGGGCCCGCATTGAAGTGCTGGCCCCGTTGCCGGACCACGAGCCTTCTGCGGATGCGCCCAATAACGACTCTCTGGTGCTGCGCGTCAGCTACGGCCGCCGCTCGTTTCTGCTGACCGGCGATATCGAACGGCGCGTGGAGCGGCAATTGGTGGAGGCCGGCATACTGGAACGCACGGACGTGCTCAAAGTGGCGCACCACGGGAGCAAAACTTCGAGCACGGAACCGTTTCTCAACCTGGCGCGGCCCGCCTTCGCGATCGTCTCGGCGGGTTTCGAGAACCAGTTCAACTTCCCGCACCCTGAGGTCCTCAAGCGTCTCGACAACCTGCACGCCGCCGTGCTGCGAACGGACCGGGAGGGGCTGGCATCGGTACGGTCGGACGGACGTCAGATTCGATTCGAGACTCCTGAGAGCCCGGCGGGGCGGCCGCCGGGACTGTACGATCCGTTCTAGGGGGATGGCCGCGCCGGAAGACCCGAACGAATCCGCCCGCGTGCGGAGGAGCCTACCCGCCGCCCTCTTCCGACTCGAGCTCGGCCTCGTCGGCGGCTTCCGGGCCGGCCTCGGCGGCCGAGGCAATGGCGCCCCGCGCCTCTTCCAACTGCGCCCGCGGCACGCGCACCTCGAAGGGCAGGCTGGGAAACATGGTCCCGCTCACGAGCATCGACGGGATGCCCTGCGACTCCAGGATGCTGCGCATCTCGGCCGCGATCATCTCGGCATTGGGCGCATCCGAGGCGAACACCGTGACCATGTCAAGATCGTCCGACAGGTCGAGCGCGCCGGGGTTGAAGTCCCTGTGAATCTCTATGAGCCGCTCGGCGTCCGCCTGGCGCTGCGCCGGCACCCGGACTTCGATGACGCCCTCCGGCACACCGGGCGCCGAATCGTCGAAGACCTCGCCGGGGATGTTGGCATTGGCGAGCATGTCGCACACCACGCTCGCTTGTTGTTCGGCGTCGGCGTCGGCAGTGCGGAAGATCGTAACCAGCTCATTGTCCGCGGGCATCCCTACAGGATATCCGAAGCCGGGTCCGCCCGCTGCCGCTAGGCCCAGAAGGCCAGGCCGGGCTTCTCGCGGATAACCAGGCTCTGGAGGAAGGCGGCCGCTTTGGTGAGCCCCTCTTCGCTCGACATCAGGCTGTCTTCGTGTTCGATCGACAGGACGTAGTCGTAGCCGTACATGCGCAACGTGGAAATGAACTCGCGCCACCAGCCCGCGTCGTGGCCGTAGCCCACCGAGCGGAAGATCCAGGAGCGGTGGCGTTCGTCCGTGTACTTCTTGGTGTCGAGCACGCCGGTCCGGGGCAGGTTGCAGTCGTAGATCTGCGTGTCCTTGGCATGCACGTGGAAGATGGCGTCGCCCAGGATGCGAACCGCCTGGATGGGGTCGATGCCCTGCCAGAACAGGTGGCTCGGGTCGAGGTTGCAGCCCAGGTTCGCACCCGCCTCCGCGCGCAGCCGGAGCATCGTCTCCGGGCTGTAGACCACGAAGCCGGGGTGCATCTCGAGCGCGATCTTGACGCCGTGGTCGGCGGCGAAACGCGCGCGTTCCTTCCAGTACGGAATCGCCTTCTCGCGCCACTGCCACTCCAGGATGTCGCCGAAGTGCGGAGGCCAGGCGCAGGTCACCCAGTTCGGGTACTTTGCGTCGTCGCTGTCACCGGGGCATCCTGAAAAATCGACGACCACCGGCACGCCCAGTTTTTCGGCCAACAGGACCGTGCGGCGGCTGGTCTCGCGGCTCCTCTCCGCGATCTCCGCGTTGGGGTGCAGCGGCTCGCCATGACAGCTCAGCGCGCTGACGGTGACTCCGCCGGCGCCGATCTTGTCCCGGAACTCCTCGAGCGCCCGCGCGTCCTCGAGCATCGAGAGCTTGCAGTGCGGGTCGCCGGGATAATTTCCCGTGCCCAGCTCCACGGTGTGAATATCCAGGGCCTTCAGCTTCGCCAGGACCTGATCGAGCGAGAGATCCGCGAGCAGCGCAGTGAACACGCCAACCTTCACGGGACTTCCTCCTTCTGCCGTGGCGCACGCTTTAGCGTGCAACCGCAGGGCGCCACGGTCAAGCACAGAATATCAAAGCCGCGCCGCCCGGCGGCTGGTTTGGGTTAGGCTATGGTCATGCGAGCCATCCTCTTCCCGGCGGTCTTGGTCCTGGCGGCCGCGGCGCCGGCCGAACAGCCCACCAAGCCGGCCATTACCGCCGAGCAGGTGATCGAGAAGTCCATCGCGGCCACCGGCGGCCGCGAAGCGATGCACAAGCTCACCAGCAGCTACGCCAAGGGGATCATGGACTTCCCGGCGGCCGAGGCCCACGGAATCATCGAACGATACTCCAAGGCGCCCAACAAGCAGTTGACCGTCACTTACCTCGAAGGAGTCGGCGAATCCCGCCAGGGCTTTGACGGCCGGGTCGCGTGGAGCCAGGACGCCACCGGCCAAGTCACCGAGCTGACCGGAGCCGCATCGAGGACTTCAAACGTAGCGCGTCCTTCAATACCGCTCTCAACTGGCGCGACCTCTACCGCAAGACCGAGCTGGCCGGAAAAGGGGCAGTGGGCGACCGCGAGGCCTTGGTGGTGAAGCTCACGGCGGAGTCGGGCAAGGTTACGACCCGCTACTACGATGCCGAGACGTACCTGCTGCTCCGCGAAACGGCCATGTACGCAACGCCGCAGGGCGACATGGTCATCGCGGCGGAGTTCTCCGACTACCGCGATGTCGACGGCATCAAAACGCCGTTTCGGACCAGGCAGGTCATGCCCGTGGGCGAGATCGTTTTCCTCACCACGGAGCTCAAGAACAACGTCCCCATCGAAGACACCAAATTCGCCCGGCCTGCTGCGAAGTAGGCGCCGGCCGTCACAACCGCATAGAAACGAAAACCGCCGAAGTCAGGCGGTTCCGCAAAATAACTCCTTTAGCATCAGTGCAGAAAAACAGAAACCGCCGGACCTCGGCGGTTTTCGTTTCCCACAGCCTGCGCGCACCCCGCGCTGGGACGACGCTCTGACCCCCTGACACCTGATGGCGGCGGCTGCCGCTCCCCCTACGGCTCCTTCACCAGCGTCCAGCTCGGATCGGGGTCGTACTCGGTCATCGCCGCGGCGATTTCTGCGGTCCCGGGACCGAGGTTCTTCTGATAGACGCGGCCCTGTTGGTTCACGATGAACGTCATGATGCCGGAACTGCCCCACCTGGCGGGATACGCCACCTCCGCGTGGCCGGCGATCATGTGGCCGTTGATCACATAGCCAAATTTCCCGCCCGGCGCATGTTCGCCTTGTGCCTTCAGGATCCGGAAGAAGTATCCGTGATACGGCGAGCGCTGGCGTGGGGCGACCGGCGCGTCGCCGGCAGCGCCGGTCCGCGGCCGGGCCATGGGGTATCCCTCCGCGCGCGCGTCCGCCACCAGCGCCCCCATCGGGCTGGGCTTCTCGCCCTCGGCCACTTCCCAGTACAGACCGTCCCGCTTGCCCGGCGTGCTGGTGAACTTCTGCGCGTACACGGCCAGGCCGTCTTCCGAGGTGTCAAGCGGCTGCGTGAAATACTCCCATTGCGCCACCACGTAAGCGCGGCAGGTCATAATCGCCGAAAGCTCGTTCTGGCCGATTTTGCGGCTTAGAATCTCATCCAAGCCTGCCGCCGTGTCGAACCGCCACTGGTTCCCCTCTTTGACCAGCGGGATGGGGAACGGGAACTTGTCGTCGCCGATCACAACCGTGAACTTCGAGTCGTTCACGCGCTCGATGTGGACGGATTTTTGAAGGTTCGCAGCGAAGCGACTGAGCGCGTTGGCATCCTCGACCGGATCGCCCGACATCAGTTTCTCGCGGTCGGACCCGAGCACCTCGTTCATCGCCGCCTGGTCTTTCGCTTGCGCGGCACTGACCAGAGCCCTGACGGCATCGTCGGGAGTGGCGAAAAGCGTCTGCTGTCCCGCGCCCCCGAGCAGGCCGGCCGAGAGCAGCACCGCCATCGCGATACAGATGCAACGCCAATTCATGACCGTTCTCATTGCCGCTTCCCTCCTTTGTTGTTGTTCTCGTTACGAGGAGCCGGAGCTTTGGATTCAGGTGCAGGCCGGGCAGCCTCGGCGCGGCTGGACTGGCCGCGCTGGCTGGCCGCCTGGGCGCCGAACCCGCCGTGATCGCCGCCGAAGGCGGAGTTATCCGGCCGCTCCTGCGTCCGGACCTCGGGCCGGTTGGTTTCCTGCCGGTTGACCGGGGGCCGGTTCATCTGCTGCGGATTGAAGTCGGGCCGGTTCGGCTCCGGCCGGCTGGGCTGCGTCACCTGCGGAGTGCGGCCGCGGTAGGAATCCATCCGCTGGTCGTTTACGTTGATGTTGCGCTCGATGATCTTGTTGTCTACTGGCCGGTTGTAGTTGTTGTTGTTGACGGTCCGGTTGTAGTTGTTCCCCCGGACGTTATCGTAGTGCACGTCGCGGTGCACGCTCTGATACCGGTTGAGCGTGTTGTAGTTCACGCTCCGGTTCACCACCGAGCGGTTGACCGTCACGTTGCGGTAGTTCACGTTCACGTAAACGCCGTTGATGTGGATGGATCCGCGGGAGCGCACGATCCAGCCCGTCCCGCCACCCCATCCGTGGTAGTAGACCCGGTGGCCGCGCCAGTCAAAGTCGTTGTTCAGCCACGCTCCGATGAAGAAGGCGCGTCCGAACGAGATGCCCACGAAGTATCCGGGCTGGCGGTAGTAGATCAATCCGGGATCGTAGACCGGCACGTAGATGTACTGCGGCTGGGCCGGCCAGATCTGGATGTACCCGCCGTCCTCGACCACTTGTTGCTGGGGCGTCGTCACCAGGTTGCCGGCGGATTGCGCCTCGGCCCGGAGCCGCTGCACCGCCGTCATCACGTCGGTGGACTGGTTCACATAGGCCTGCCCCAGGGCCGTAGTCCAATCCAGCTTGTCGGCCATGCTGAACAGCACAGTCGGGTAATGGGCGACAGCTTTGACGCTCACATCCCAGGCCGCCTGGTCGATGTAGTCGGGATCGTTGTTGGCGCGCACGAAGCGAGCCGCTTCGTCGATCTGGTCCGGGAAAGTCGCGGCCAGCAGAACCTGCGCCAGCAGGGGATCGGGATACAGGGCGACCGGCGCCAGCAGGTTGTCGAGCTGCTCGGGCGAGAAGTATCCGTTGGAATCGTCCTGGCACCAGGCGGGGAGGACCGACGCCAGCAGGAGAACGAACAGAACAAACAGGGTCTTTCGCATAGTGACCTCGCCTAAGAGTACCTCCGCAGAAGAATCCAGGGGCAGTCCCGGCCGGCCAAGCCGGACGTGGGCCGCCGGGCGCGCGCACACGTGTCATCGGGACGCCTCAGATCCGCTCGCCGCGGATGAGGTCCTCGTAGGTTTCGCGTTCGCGGATGGTGCGCCACTGGCCGCCCTCGATCAGAACCTCGGGCGGCCTGACGCGCGCATTGTAGTTCGACGCCGCCACGAAGCCGTACGCCCCCACTGTGGCCACCGCCAGAAGGTCCCCCGGCAGCACGTCGCCGATCTCCCGGTCGCGCGCCAGAAAGTCGCCGCTCTCGCAGATCGGCCCCACCACGTCGGCCAGAATCTTTCCCCGCGCCGCCTTGCGCACCGGCACGATCTCGTGGTGCGACTGGTAGAGAGAAGGGCGGATCAGGTCGTTCATGGCCGCATCCACCACGATGAATTCCTTCGACGCGCTGCACTTACGGTACAGCACGCGCGTCAGCAGCACGCCCGCTTCTCCGACCATGGAGCGGCCCGGCTCGAGCACCAGGAACAAGTCTCTGCCCTCGACTTTGGGCCGGATCGCCGCCACGAAAGCCCCGATCCCCGGGGCCTGCTCGCCGGGGCGGTACGCGACGCCCAGGCCGCCGCCCAGATCCAGCGAATGAATCGCAATGCCCCGGGCGCGCAGGCGCTCTACCAGGGCCACCATCTTGTCCACCGCCTCCAGGATCGACCCCGCGTCCAGAATCTGCGACCCGATGTGGCAGCTCACGCCTTCCAGCGCCACGTTGTCGAGCGCCCGCGCGCGCTCGTAGACCTCCTCCACCTCGGCGATATCGATCCCGAACTTGTTCTCCCGCAGGCCCGTCACGATGTAGGGGTGGGTTTCCGGGCTCACGTCCGGATTCACACGCACCGCGGCGCGGGCCCGCACCCCCCGGCGCGCCGCCAGCGCGTCGATCAGCGCCAGTTCCGCTTCCGACTCGCAGTTGAAGCTGTGAATGCCCTCCGCCAGCGCGTACTCGACCTCGTCGGCGGTCTTGCCCACGCCCGAGAAAACCACCCCCGCCGCTTCCCCGCCCGCCTTCAGCACCCGGTACAGCTCGCCGCCCGAGACGATGTCGAAACCCGAGCCGGCCTGGGCCAGCAAGTGCGCCACCCCCAGGCTCGAGTTGGCCTTCAGGGAATAGCAGATGCGGTGCGGGATGCCCTCCAACGCTTCGTCGTATGCCCGGTAGTTGTCGAGGATCGCCCGGCTCGAATACACGTAGCACGGCGTCCCCGCGCGGGCCGCTACGTCGGCCAGCGAGACGCTTTCGCAATACAGGTCGTTTTGATCGTAGTGACAGGAGGCCGGCATGGTGGACCGCTCAGATCACTCTCATTACCAGCAAGGTCTGATCGTCGAAGGCTGGGCTCGATTCCGCAAAACGGTCCAGGTCGGCGAACACGGCGTCGATCACGGACTGGGGCGATCCCGGGCAGACCCTCTTCAGCAACTCGAGCAGCCGCCTTCGGCCGTAGTCGGCGCCGGCCGGATTGAGCTGGTCCGTAATCCCGTCCGAAAAGACGACGATGAGGTCCCCCTGCCGCGCCTGGAAGACGACGTTGTCATATTCCCGGTCGGGCAGCAAACCCAACGGTACGCCCTCCACCTGCGGCTTGATGATCTCCGCACCCCGGCAGATGACCGGCGGCATGGCGCCCGAGTTGGCCATGGTGAGTTGCCGCGTGCCCGCCTGCCACAGCATCACCAGCAAAGCCACGAACCGCGCCTCCACCCTGCGCTGCATCAGCGCCTGGTTGAGCAGACGCAGCAGCAGCGAGGGATCGCGGCGCGACGGCACCAGAGTGCGCAGCAGGCCGCTCGCCAGCGCTCCGTAGAGCGCGGCGGCCACGCCCTTGCCGCTCACGTCTCCCATGGTGATCAGCGCCGTGTCGTCGATGTACTCGAAGAAATGGTACAGGTCCCCGCCGATAATGCGCGCCGGGCGGTACCCGATAGCGACTTCGAGACCCCGGAGTTGCGGAGCTTCCGAGGGCAGCAGCGCCGCCTGCAACTCGCGCGCGGATACGAGGTCCTGCTCGATGCGCCGCTCGCGCTCGGCCACCTCTCCATAGAGCCGCGCGTTTTCCACCGAACTGGCAATCTGCGGCGCCAGCAGCGTCAACATCCGCACGTGGTCGTCCGTGAAGTAGGCGTACTGGTCGCTCTCGATGTCCATCACGCCCACCACGCGGTCCTGGGAGAGGAGCGGGACGGCTACTTCCGAGCGCACGTCCGGGTGGGTGGGGATGTAGTGCGGATCCTGAAGCGTATTGTGCGAGCGCACCGCCTTGCGCGAGGACGCCGCCAGGCCCGTGATGCCCTTGGAGAGCGGGACGTTGTCGATGCGCACGCGCTGGTCGTGGCGCACGCTGAAACGATGCCGCAGCAGGCCGGCCCCCTGGTCCAGAAGCAGGATGCTGAAGGCGTCGTAGTTGATCAGCGTCTTCACCGAAGCCGCGATCCGCGCCAGCAGCTCGTTCAGATCCAGAATCGAAGAGAACTCCTGCGAGACCTGCGAGAGCAGCTTGAACGTCCGGTTCTGGCGGTCCACCCGCCGGAACAGGCGGGCGTTGTCGATGGTCACGGCCACGCGGGCGGCGATCACGCGCAGCAGCGACCGGTCGTACTCGGTATAGGCGCCCGTGCGTGTCGATTGCACGTCGATGACGCCCACCACCTTGCCCCGCGCCACCATGGGCACGGCCAGCTCGGCGCGCACCGCATCCAGGGCGTTGAGGTAGCGCGGGTCCCTGCGAACGTCGGCCGCCAGCACCGGCTGGCGCGTCGCCGCGGCGGTGCCCGTGAGCCCCTCGCCCAGGTTCACCACCAGGTTCTTGACCACCTCGTCGCGATGGCCGATGGCGTACCGTATGCGCAGCGTCTTCTGCTTCTCGTGGTAGAGCATCAGGGCAAACAGCTCGTAGGGCACCACCTTACGAATGATCTCGGCCACATTGGCGAGCAGGCCGTCCAGGTCGGTCAGCGTTTCCGATGTGGCCGCCGACACTTCCAGCAGAAAGTCCAGCAGTTCGGAGCGCTGGCGGAAGCGGACGGCGGAAGTGACGGCAGGCATCAGCGAACCTCGGCCCTCCCGAGGGCCGTTCGGGTGGTCAGGCGGGCGGCGATATCGACTGCAAGTCGTTGATCTGCCACTGTTTCTTCACCAGATCCTCTGAGAAAGTCCGCGCGGGGTTGGAAGCTCAATCATACCACACGCCCTCACTCCACAATGGCCTCAATCGTTCCCGGCGCGTTGCCTTCGAAGCGGTTGTTGACGAAGATAAAAGCGGCCCGGCGCTGGTCGCGAGCCCATTCCACAAGGTCGCGAATGGCCTGCCGGCCCTCGGGGTTGGGATCCTTGATCTCCTCGTATGGCGAAAACAGCTCAACCGCGTCCGCGTAGTCCCGTCCGTGGCGCAACAGGGCGCGGCAGACCGTGAAGTCCGCGGTGAAGGCGTCCGGCATCCGGATCTGCCGGGCCAGCTCGGGCATACGCGCCCAGGCGTTGAAAACGTGCGCCGCGCCATGGCTCTTCAGACACTGGAAATACTCGGAGCGGAGAAACTCCGGGTTGCGGACCTCGACCGAGTAGCGGAACCCCTCCGGCAGCGCCGCCAGGAACCGATCCAGATCTGCGACAAACTCGCGCGGCTCTCGGTACGATTTCCGCGAGAATGCACCGAATTCGAAGATCAGGGCCCCGATCTGCCCGCGCCAGGCGGAGAGCGGTTTGAGGAAGGCCTCTTCGAGGAGGGCGGCGTCCAGGAACGATGGGTTCGGCAGTCCTGCGCGCGGCCCGTAACGCGCATGCGCGGGAAAGACCTTGGCCGTGATTTCCTCGGGAACCTTCAAGCCGAACCGCAGCGCGGCGGGAGCCGAACCGAAGAGCCGGCGCCAGTACTGCGCCGACGGGAACTGGTAGAACGAGAAGTCTCCGCACACGATCGGGAAGGTGCGTGCGTACTCGGCCAGGCACTCCGCCTCGAACCGCCGCGCCGAGAAGCCGCCGCGCGTCAGGTACCGCTCGCGCGCGTAGATCTGCCCCATCCAGCCCTGGTACTTCCAGGAACTGGCGCCTATAAGGACCCCTCGCGCGGCCAGGTTTGAGAGCTTCGCCGCCAGCCGCTCGCGGTCGAACGGCGGGCGCTCGTCGAAGAGCGGCGCGGAAGACATGGCTGCTGCTCCTCATCATGCCACGGCCCGGCATGCCTGGTGTCAGCCTGGGGACCGCCCCACGCGGGGGCCTAAGCGGCCTGCGCGGCGCGTGCCCTCATGGCGCGCTCGTAGCCGCGGACAAAGTGATAGACGAGCCTGTCGAAGACACGGTCCGCGCCGCGCTGCAGCTCGTCCTCGGCGTAGAGCTCGAGGTGTGTCTGCCGCAGGCCGGCGTCGCGCACGTACTGGATCATGCACTCTTTGAGGAGGTGCAGCGCGTAGACCACTTCGTGGAGCGGAATGCCCTCTTCGCAGCGCTGGCGGCCAAACCTCTCATAGCGCTGGGCCAAGTCCTCTTCCCGCGAGACCATCCAGTTGCCCAGGTTCTGCAGAATGTCGCGTGCGCGCTCGCGCAGCTCGGGTTCGGGCAATTTGCCGAACTCGAACAGTTTCGAGTCGCGCCGCACGCGCTGTAGAACCCGCTCGGCGATTTCTTCCCAATGGTCTGAGATCAATCGAACCAGGTTGGCTGAAAGCATCCGTCCGCCCTCCTCTGAGCTATTAGGTTCAGTGTATCGCGGAGCGGGCCCGGCCATCTGGCGCCCAAATTGCGAGATTGAACTGTGAAAATCGCCATTTCCGAGCTTCGGCCCTTCCCGCCATCGTCGAATGCGCATCCTCCAGTACCGGTTGCCGAAGCTGCGCGGTGCTTTGTGTAGTTTTGGGGTGGTCGCTCCGTAGAAGTTACACGGAACGAGCTCGTTTCCGGTTGGGGAGACTCCTGGTCCATGCGGTCAAAATGCGCTCGCGTGTTCAAGCCCGGACCCGGTTTTCCCGGCCTGGAGCGGGTTTCCGCCCTGAACCTGGGCCGTGCCTGGTTAGCCTCTCCAGGCACGGCGCCCGGGCTGACCTCCTGCCGGGCCGTGACCAAACGAACCCAATTCCAAACAAGTGCCGTTCTTTCAGGGATTAAGGGACGGTGCGCGAGGCGCGACGGGAGTGTGGCGGCGCCTGCTATAATAGTCGTTCCATTCCTCGAATCCGCTCCTGCCGGTCGTCGCGGTTGACGGTCTAGGCGGGCGGCCGCGGAATCCGGGTGCCGCATGTTCTTGAGCGTCAACGAAATGCAGTTGGGCCAGGTGCGCTTCAGCGAGACGTTCGCGCCGGGCGCGATCGACTTTTTCGATTCGCAACTCCGGCAGTCGGCGCCCATCGTGGCCGCCGGGGCCGCCCAACTGAGTGCAGCCACCCAGGAGATCGCCGTCAGCGGCCGCTTCTCGACCACCATGGAAGTGGCCTGCGATCGCTGCCTGGAGGCTGCGGCGTTCCCGATCGAGGCGGAGTTTACACTCTCATACCGGCCCGCCGCCAGCGCTCCGAAGGCCGGTGAGTCGGCCATCCATGGCCCCGAGCTGGAGGTTGGCTTCTACGAAGGCGACGGTCTCGAGTTGGGCGATATTCTGCGGGAGGAGATCCTCCTGCTGCTGCCGATGCAGCGGGTGTGCCGGGAGGACTGTAAAGGAATCTGCCCCGTTTGCGGGCAAAACCGGAACCAGGCGGAATGCCACTGCCACCTGAAGGTGGGCGACGACCGCTGGGCCGGGCTGCGGGATCTGTAACCCGATCTACTACAATAGGAAATTGCCATGCCGAATCCGAAACGACGACATTCCGCTCAGCGCCGCGCCAAGCGCCGCGCCCATGACTTCCTCAAGCCGGCGGCCCACGCCGAGTGCCCCAACTGCCACGAGCCGAAGCTGCCGCACCGGGTGTGCCCCCATTGCGGCCAGTACAAAGGGCGCGAAGTGATCGAGGTCAGCGAAGACTAGCGTGCAGAAACGGCCATGGTGACCATCGCTGTTGACGCGATGGGCGGCGATCACGCCCCCGAAGCCGAAGTTGAAGGCGCCGTTCGAGCCGCCAAAGCTTATCACGTCCAGATTGTACTCGTGGGCCGGGAGGAGCTGGTTCAGAAGGAGCTCGCCCGCTACGAGGACTCGATGGGCCTGCCCATCCAAGTGGTGCATGCCTCCGAGGTCGTGACCATGGAGGACAGCGCCGCCCGCGCGATGCGTTCCAAGCGCGACAGCTCCATCCGCGTGGCCTCCCGCCTGGTGCGCGACGGCCTGGTGCAGGGCCTGGTCTCGGCCGGGAACACAGGCGCTGTGATGGCGACGGCAAAGACGGTCCAGGGAATGGTGCATGGCGTGGACCGGCCAGCGCTCAGCGCCGTTTTCCCCACCGTCAAGGGCACTCCCGTCGTCATGATGGACGTGGGCGCCAACGTCGATTGCTCCCCCCAGATGCTGGCGCAGTTCGCCGTCATGGGCGATATCTACTCACGCGTGATCTTCGAGAACAAAAGCCCGCGCGTGGGCCTGCTCTCGATCGGCGAAGAGGAGCACAAGGGAAACGACCTCACCCGCGCCGCCTGGCCATTGCTGCGGACCCTGCCCATCAACTTCATCGGCAACGTGGAAGGCGGGGACCTGTACAGCGGCAAGGCCGACGTCATCGTCTGCGACGGGTTCATCGGCAACGTGGCGCTCAAAACGAGCGAGGGTGTGATCGAAGTCATCGTCAAGATGCTCAAAGAGTCGCTTCAGGGCTCGATCCCGGCGCAGATGGGCTACCTTCTCGCCAGCAAGGCCCTCAAAGGGTTCAAGAGGCGGCTGGACTATTCCGAATACGGCGGCGCGCCGCTATTGGGCGTCAAGGGCGTGTGCATTATCTGCCACGGCCGCTCGAACGCGAACGCCATCAAGAACGCCATCCACATCGCCGCCCAATTCGCCGAGAAACGGATCAATCAGCGCATCGAGAACGAACTGAAGCGCTGGGAAACCATACAGGCGTAACATGAACCGCCGGGGCGTCATTCTGGGGCTCCTGCTGCTGGCGGGGGTGGGGAGCGCCCAGAAGCTGAACCCCGTCCAGTGGAGCGTGGAGCCGCAGCAGACGGCGGCGCCTCCGGGTTCCAAGGTGGTCTGCCTGCTCACCGCGCGGCTCGACCAGGGCTGGCATCTTTACGCGCTCAACGTTCCCAAGCCGATCATTTCGACCGGTATCCGGATCGGCGAGAACGCGGCCATCGCCTCGGTGGAGATCTATCAGCCCAAGCCGCACACGGCTTTCGATCCCAACTTCGGCTTCCAGGTCGATAGCTACGAGGGGCAGGCTGTGTTCCGCATCGAGCTCGGGCTGGCCAAGGACGCACCGTCCGGGCCGCTCGAAATCAAGTTTCTGACACGCTTCCAGGCCTGCAACGCCAAGATGTGCCTGCCGCCCCGGCGGGTGGAGTCCGCGGCCACGTTGCTGATCGACGCGGCGGCCCAGCCGGCAGGCGGCGCGCCCCTGCCGCCCGGATACACGCTCTACGATCCGAACGCCCGGCCGGCTGCCTCCGGGAGCGCTCCGACCGCACAGGCATCCGGCGGACTGCTCGGGTTTATCCTGGTCGCTTTCGGCTTCGGCTTGGCCGCGATCTTCACGCCTTGCGTCTTCCCCATGATTCCGATCACGGTCTCCTACTTCCTGAACAAGCCCGCCGGCTCGCGCGCCCGCAGCCTGGCGGATGCGTTGCTGTTCTCGCTGGGAATCGTGGTGCTGTTCTCGGCGCTGGGCCTGGCGGCGACGGCCGTCCTGGGACCGTTCGGAGTGGTACAGCTCGGCTCGAACGTGTGGGTGAACGGGTTCGTCACGCTGGTGTTTCTGGCCTTCGGCCTGAGCCTGCTGGGCGCGTTCGAAATCACGATCCCGTCGGGCGTGCTGACGCGGTTGACCATGGCCTCGCAGGGCGGCGGCATCCTGGGCACGCTGCTCATGGGGCTGACGTTCTCACTGAGCGCCTTCGCCTGCGTGGGACCGTTCGTGGGCACGCTGTTGGCGGCCTCCGTGTCCGGCGGGGGAGCGCGCCCGTTCGCGGGAATGCTGGCGTTCGCCATCGGCCTGGCCACGCCGTTCTTCTTCGTGGCGCTGTTCCCCTCCTACCTCAAGCGCATGCCGCGCAGCGGCGGCTGGATGGAGCGCGTCAAGGTGGTGATGGGCTTCCTGGTGCTGGCCGCGATGTTCAAGTACCTGAGCGACGTGGACCAGGTGATGCAGTGGAATCTGCTGACGCGCGAGCGGTTCCTGGCGGCCTGGATGGTGCTGTTCGGCCTGGCGGGCCTGTACCTGCTCGGCATCCTGCGCCTGCGCGGGAGCGATCCCGGCGACGCGCCGGGGACGGCCCGTCTGCTCACCGGCGCGGCCTTCGTGGCGCTGGCGGTCAGCCTGCTGCCGGGTCTGAACGGCGCGCGCCTGGGCGAGTTGGACGCCTACGTCCCGCCGCCCGCGGCGTCGACGCTGGCCGCGACGGGCGACTACCGTGCAGCGCTCGCCCAAGCGCGCAGCGAAGGCAAACGCGTCCTGGTCAGTTTCACCGGCCACGCCTGCACGAATTGCCGCTGGATGGAATCCAACATGTTCCCGCGGCCCGAAATTGCGGCGGCCCTCAAGGAGTACGTGCTGGTGGAGCTATACACCAACGGCACGGACGCGGCCTCGGAGCAGAACCAGGCGCTCGAGAACACGAAGTTCTCGACCGTGGCCATCCCGTACTACGCGATCCTGGACCCGGACGAGAAGGTGGTCGCGAGCTTCCCCGGCCTCACGCGGGATGCGGGGGAGTTCCTGCGGTTTCTGCGGTCGGGCGGGCAGTAGGGGGCGGGGCGAACGCCGCGGCGCCCGGCGGCCCGCACCGGCCACGCTGCGGAGCGTGCCAGGCTCTGCACAGGTCTGCACAGCCCGCCTTGCAAAGCCCGCCATTCCTGCTCGATACCGGAAATGGACCCGTACTAAATGTACGAACGGTACATCGCCATGACACGCCTCAATGTCTCGAAAGCGCGGGAAGAGTTTCCCGATGTCGTGAACCGCGCCGCCTACGGAAAAGAGCGGACCATTGTCTCCCGCCGCGGGAAGGACCTGGCCGCCGTCATTCCCATAGATGACCTCCGCCTCCTGGAGCGACTTGCCCAGGAGGAAATGGATCGTTTGGACCTCGATGACGCCCGCGCTGCTCTGAAGGAGGCCGAAGAAAAGGGAACCAGGCCTCTCCGGGACCTCATGCGGGAACTGGGGGACTGATCTCTGGCCTACCGCATGAGGTCACGCCGGCAGCCGAGAGAGACCTTCGCAAGCTCGATCCTCATGTCCGCGGGCAGGTGAACCGAGAGATTCTCCGCCTGGAAGAAAACCCGCGTCCTCCCGGTGTGTTGAAGATGAGGCGAAGGAGAGACTCTACCGCATCCACCTGGGGCCGGGGAAGAACTACCGTGTAATCTATCAGATTCGAGACGAGGTCCTGCTCGTCCTCGTGGTCAAGCTGGGAGACCGCAAGGAAGTGTACCGTCGCGTGAAATGAACCAATTGTCCGGGCCCGCCGCCCGCTTGCCTGTATAATGCGGTCTATGGCCGCGGCGTCCGAGGCTCGGGTTCCGGTCCTGGCAGATCTGTGGCAGGTGCGGCCGGCGGAGCTGGCGGCGATGCTGGCGGAGGAGATCGCCGCCTGGCGCGAGCAGCTCGACTGGAACTTCAGCGCTTCGGCCGAGCTGGTGCGGCGGTTCGTCGAGGTCCACGCGCTCAACGGGTTCGCGCTGCTGGTGGGCGACGAGGCGGTCGGCTACGCCTACTACGTGTGCGAGGAGCACAAGGGGCTGGTAGGCGATCTTTTCGTGCGCGACGAATTCCGCACGCCGGAGCTCGAGCACAAGCTGCTGGCGGCCGTGGTCGATCAGCTTATGAACACGCGCGGGGTGCGGCGGATCGAATCGCAATTGATGATGGCGCGCGCCGGCTATCGCCGCCCGCTGCCCGCGGCCCACTGCGCGCGCACCCACCACCGGAACTTCATGATGTATGACCTGGGCGGCGTCAAGGAGCTGACCCCACGCCGGACCGACGGCGTGGTCTTCGACCGCTGGACCGAGCGGCGGCAGGACGAAGCCGCCCAGGTGATCGCGGCGTCCTATCGCGCACACATCGACGGCGAGATCAACGACCAGTACCGCTCCGCCGAGGGGGCGCGCCGCTTCCTGTTCAACATCGTGCAGTACCCCGGCTGCGGGACCTTCTTCCAGCCGGCGTCCTGGGTGGCGCTGGACCGCTTCGGCGGCCGAGTGCAGGGAATCTCACTCACGAGTATGGTGGCGGAGGGCGTGGGCCACGTCACGCAGATCTGCACCTCGCCGGCCGTGCGCGGCCAGGGCGTGGGCTACGAGCTGCTACGGCGCTCGCTGGCCGCTCTGGCCGAAGCCGGCGCCGTGAAGGCCAGCCTGACCGTCACCAGCGCCAACGCCCACGCCGTCGAACTCTACGAGAGAGTGGGCTTCGAGACCGTGCGGCGCTTCCCGGCGTTTGTGTGGGAAGGTTTCTGAGGGGAACCATGTTTGGGATGTACGCGAAGGTGGTGGCCAAGGCCGGCCGGCGCGACGCGATGGTCGAGGTCCTCTGGGCGGCCTCACGGCTGCTGGAGCCATTGCCGGGCTGCCTGATGTACGTCGCGGGCGGAGCGAAGCCGATCACGACGCGTCCTTGAAGATGGAGAGCGTCATGGCGGTAATCGCCAAGGCCAAGCCGCTGGTGGCCGGTTTCGAGAGCGTCCGCCTCGTTCCGGTTGGCGGCAAGGGTCTGCGTTAAGCCACGTTAACCGGAATTCCTCAAAGATCCTAGGCGGATTGGGCATATACTGGCATCAGCTCCTGGGAAAGCCCTCATTAATGACCATTCCGCCCTTCGAGCGTGTGCTGGAACCATTTCCGCCCTTGGGTCCGAACATCAAGGCACTGATGGTCTGGCCTCGTTTTCCGCCGTCGTTCTGGGGTTTCGAGGGCGTCCTCGAGATGGTGCCCGAGAAGGCGGTGGCTCCTCCCCTTGGCCTGGTCACGGTGGCCGCACTCTGCCCGGCCACGTGGACGGTGCGTCTTGTCGATCATGCCTTCGAGGAACTGCGCGATGAGGACCTGCTGTGGGCCGACCTGGTGATGGTCAGCGCCATGCGCGCCCAGCGAGTGGACGCCGTGGCAACCCTCGCCCGGGCGCGGTCCCTTGGGCGCCGGACCTTCATCGGCGGTCCGTGGGCCAGCAGCGAACCGGACCTGGTGCTTCGCGACGCCGATCACGTGCTGGTGGGCGAGGCCGAAGAGGTCTTCGCGGATATCGCCGCGGAGCTCGAACAGGGAACGGCGCGAAAATCTGTACCGCGTCTCGGAAAAACCCGATGTTACGCTGAGTCCGGCGCCGCGCTTCGACCTGCTGCGCCTGAACAAATACGCGTCGATGTCGGTGCAGTTCTCGCGCGGGTGTCCGTTTCAGTGCGAGTTCTGCGACATCATCACGATCTACGGACGGCGGCCAAGGACCAAGACCTCCGCGCAGGTAATCGAGGAGCTCGACACGCTGCGCCGGCTGGGCTGGCGGGGCGAGGTGTTCATTGTCGATGACAACTTCATCGGCAACAGACCGCCAGGCCCTGCAACTGGCGCGCGATCTGGCGGAGTGGCAGAAGGTGCACGGACATCCCGTCCTGTTCTGCACGGAGGCCTCCATCGATCTGGCGGACCGCCCCGAGCTGCTCGCGGCCATGGTCGAGGCGAACTTCATGTACGTCTTCATCGGCATCGAGACGCCATCGAAGGAGGCCCTGAAGGAGTCCGGGAAGTTCCAGAATCTCCGCAAGGACAACGTTCAGCAGATTCGCGTCATCCAGCAGAGTGGGCTATGGGTGGCGGGTGGCTTCATCGTCGGTTTCGATTCGGACGACGAGACCATCTTCGAGCGGCAGCGCGAGTTCATCGAGCGGACCGCCATCCCTTGGGCGATGGTAGGGGTACTCCAGGCGCCTCCCACCACGGCTCTGTTCGAGCGGCTCGGCCGTGAGGGACGGCTGATCGAGGACAGCGAAGCGCTGACGAATTTCAGCCCTCCCAATTTCCGCACGGCATTGCCGTGGCCGACGCTGCTCCGGGGTCTGAGCGGCCTTTTGGCCTCATTGTATGCGCCGGAGTCCTACTTCAGACGCTCGCTGCGCTCTTTGGAGGCGTGGCGCCCGACCGCGGCGCAACGGCCACCGGAACTGCCCTGGACCCGCGAGCTACGCCTCTTCTGCGTGTCGATGTGGAGGCAAGGCGTGCGCTCGGACTACCGGCTGGCCTACTGGCGGTTTCTGGGGACGCTGCTCTGGAAGTGGTCACGCCAGCCCGCCAGGATGTGGCTCGGGTTCACGATTCTCCTGTCGGGACATCATTTCGTCAACTACGCACGCCAGGCCGCCGGGGAACTCGAGATGGAGTGTTCGATGCTGCCGGAGGACGCAGGCAGAATCGACGTGGAGCCTGCCGCTTTAGCGGACTGTTGAGTGGGGCCTGCCTGGCGTGCGCTACTCGTTTAGCAGCGCGGCAATGCGGTCGGGGTCGTTGGGGACGACCGTGGGCTGGTTGCCGAAGGTGGAGCGGAGCTTCGCGCCGCTGGGCGTCGCGAGCTGGCCGGTGTGGTAGCGGTAGATGTAGTCGGGGTCCTTGAGCAGGTTGCCGGTCAGCACGGCGACCACGTCGGCGTCGCGCGCGCATGAGGCCGGCGGCGCGCAGCTTGCGAATGCCCGCCAGCGTCGCCGCCGAGGCGGGCTCGGATCCGATACCGCACAGGCCGATCTGCGCCTTGGCGTCGGCGATCTCCTGTTCGCTCACCTTCTCGACCACGCCGCTCGAGCAGCGCACTTCGTGGAGCGCTTTGGGCCACGAAACCGGGTCGCCGATGCGGATGGCCGTGGCCAGCGTCTCCGGGCTCTCGACCGGGCAGAGCGAAGCGCCCTCTGGCGGAGTGCGCCAGATCGTAGAACGGCGCGGAGCCCTCGGCCTGGATCACCGCCAGGCGCGGCATGCGATCGATCAGATCGAGCACCCGCATCTCGCGCAGGGCCTTGCCGAAAGCGGAGATGTTGCCCAGATTGCCGCCGGGCAGCACGATCCAATCCGGCGCCCGCCAGTCGCGCTGGTCCATCATCTCGACGATGATCGTCTTCTGGCCCTCGATGCGGAACGGGTTGATGGAGTTCAGCAGGTAGATGCCCAGGCGCTCGGCGAGCGCGCGCACCAGCGCCAGGATCTGGTCGAAGTTGGCCTCTACCTGCAGGGTCCGGGCGCCGTATTCGAGCGCCTGGGCCAGCTTGCCATAAGAGATGTTGCCGTGCGGGATGAAGATGATGGGATCCAGGCCGGCGGCGCTGGCGTAGGCGGCCATGGACGCCGAGGTGTTGCCGGTCGAGACGCAGGCCACGCGCTGCATGCCGAGCCGCAGCGCCTGGGTCGCGCCGCAGGTCATCCCGTTGTCCTTGAAGGAGCCGGTGGGGTTGAAGCCCTGGTGCTTGAACGTCGAGGCGATCGAGGCCGGCGTAGGACGCCGCGCGCGGCGCATCGAGCAGCGGCGTATTACCCTCCCTCAGCGAGACCACGCGATCGGATTCGGTCCAGGAACGGAATGATCTCGCGGTAGCGCCAGACGCCGCTGGCGTCGAGCGGCGGATTGCTCATCCGGCGCTCGCGCCAGAGTCTCTTCAGGGCCGCGGGGTCGTAGCTCCAATCGGGATAGGCGGTTTCGAGCAGGCCTCCGCAGCGCGGGCAGTTGTAGAGGACCTCGGTGACGGCGAAGCGCGCGCGGCAAGGCGGCGAGAAGCAAACCAGTTCGGCGTGCATGAACTCTTGATTATAGCGAGGCAGGATCACTGGCCTTGCTGAAGGCCCGTCCGGGACAGCCGGCGCTGCACCTGGCGGCCGCGACCTTGTTCGCCACCCTCGAGGGACCAAGCCGCGAGCCGGCTTGCCGCGCTAACATTGAGATTCCGGGAACAGACCGGGGTGTGACCCCGTATTCATACGCTTGAGGGCCTCGAAAAGGCCGATCACCAGGAGTCTATCGACGATGGGACGCTTAAAGTCTGGAATTGCGGTGCTTTGCGTTGTCCTGATGCTGCTGCCGTTGGCGGAAGCACAGCAGATTCAGTATGTTCAGAACCCGCAAGGCGGTTTCCTCTCGGGCTTCACGCGAGTGTATGAGCCAAAGAACGTTCTGCCGGTAGACGTGTCGAACTCCGGCCGGCTCGACTCGCTGGTCCGCGCCGGCAACATCTATCTCTCGCTCCAGGATGCTATCGCGCTGGCGCTCGAGAACAATTTGGACATCCATATCCAGCGCTACGGCCGGTCCGAAGCCGAGGCCAACCTGCTGCGCGCCAAGGCCGGGGGCTTACTGCGTGGCCTGCCCAATTCCGTTCAGACCTCCACTACGGCCGCGCTGTCCCAGATAACCGGCGGCGGCGCGTTCGGCACGGCCGGGAACAGCGGGGGCACATCCAGCGGAGGCTCCGGCGGAACCATCATCACCGCCACGGGCACCACGATCCCCAACCTGGATCCATCGGCCTACCTGGTGGGGTATTGGGGACACAGCACGACACCGCAGTCCAACTCTTTCACCACCGGCACCACGAACCTCATCTACCGCAATGACGTGTACGCTACCGGATACCAGCAGGGCTTCCTGACGGGCACCAACGTGAACCTCAACTGGCAGCAGAGCACGGCCAAGGCGAACGCCACCACGCTAGACCTGAACCCTTACACACAAGGGAGTTTGAACCTGCAAGTCACGCAGCACCTGCTGCAGGGATTCGGCCTGGCGGTCAATAACCGCAACATCCGTATTGCCAAGAACAACATGCGCGTGAATGACCTGCTCTTCAAACAGCAGGTGATGACCACCGTCTCGCAGATCGTCGCGGCGTACTGGGATCTGGTCAGCTTCAACGAGAACGTGAAAGTGAAGCAGCAGGCCCTGGCCCTCTCCCAGCGACTCTACGAGGACAACAAGAAGCAGGTGGAGATCGGCACCCTGGCGCCCATCGAGATCGTCCGCGCCGAGGCCGAGGTGGCCTCGCGCCAGCAGGACCTGGTCAACGCGCAGACCCAGGTGCTCCAGCAGGAGACGGCCCTGAAGAACGCTCTCAGCAGGACCGGCCTCCTGAGCCCCTCGGCGGCCGAGGCCCACATTATTCCGACCGACGCCATCACGGTTCCGGAAAGAGAACCGGTCATACCCGTGCAAGACCTGGTGGCCAAGGCTCTCGATAACCGTCCCGAGGTGCCGCAGTCGAAGCTGAACATCGAAAGCACCCGCATCGGGCTCAAGGGCGATCGCAGCCAATTGCTGCCAGCCTTCGACGTGATTGCCAACCTGACCAACAACGGATTGGCCGGGCAGGTCAACCCGCTCAATCCGTCCTACGGGCCCGACTGCGCGCAGACGGGTTTTTGCGCCACGCCCAACCAGTACTTCATCGGAGGGGCCGGCAAGGTGCTCGGCCAGGAGTTCAAGCGCAACTTCCCCAGTTACTCTTTGCAAGCGCAGCTCAGTATCCCTCTCCGCAACCGCTCCGCGCAGGCCGACTACGTCCTGGACGCTCTGACCCTGCGGACGCAGGAACTCCAGCACCAGCGCATGGTGAATGGCATCGGCGTGGACGTTCGCAACGCGCTGATTGCGGTACAGCAGGCCAGCGCCTCCTACCACGCCGCGGTTCAGGCCCGCATCCTGCAGGAGCAGACCCTGGACGCGGAGCAGAAGAAATACGCGCTCGGCGCCTCGACCATCTTCTTCGTGATCCAGTACCAGCGCGACCTGGCGCAGGCCCGGTCTAACGAAGTTACGGCCATCAGCGCCTACGCCAAGGCCAAGGTGCAGCTCGACAACTCCCTGGGCACGGTCCTCGGAACCTACAACATCGACATCGGAGAAGCTGCGAGCGGCCGCGTCTCCCGTCCGCCCACCCCCTTGCCGCCGGAGCAGAAGCCGGACAAATGAGATCGACAGCCTGGATGATCGCGGTTGCGGCGATAGCCCCGTGTCTCCAGGCCAAGCGAGTCGACGCGGAACTGAACCGCGTCTATCGCGAGCTGCCGTCGCAGAACAAGGACGACCCGGCCGCAGCCGAGAAAATCAAGAAAGCCCAACGGGCCTGGGTCGCCTACCGCGATGCCTACCTCGACGCGATGTTTCCGGCCGAGGACAAGCAGGCCGAGTACGGGTCCATGTACTCGATGGAAGCGGACTTGCTTCTCGCCGGTCTGACGGCCCGGCAAATCGACGCGCTGAAAGATCTCATCCGCGGCCGATGATTTCGCGCCGCGACGTCCTGAAAGGAATCGCTGCCATGAGCGCCGCGCCTGCCGTGCCCGCCGAATCCCGGATCGAGATCGGCTTGCTACTCTATCCCAAGCTGACCCAACTCGACCTCACCGGGCCGTTTGAAGTCTTCGTCCGCATGTCCAATACCCGGGTCCATCTGTTGTGGAAGACCAGGGAACCGCTGGCGAGCGACCGGGGCCTCACCCTCTTGCCCACCACGACTCTGGAGGAGTGCCCCGCCCTGGACGTGATCGTCGTGCCGGGAGGCGCCGGGCAGGTTGCGCTAATGGACGACGCGGTTGTTCTGGGCTTCCTGACGAAACAGGCCGCGGCGGCACGCTATGTGGCCTCGGTCTGCACGGGCGCGCTGGTGCTGGGCGCGGCCGGATTGCTGAAAGGACGCCGGGCCACCTGCCATTGGATGTCGCGCGACGAACTGGCGCTGCTGGGCGCAACTCCGGTGGCCGAGCGCGTCGTCATTGACGGGCCGGTCGTCACCGGAGGAGGCGTCACCGCGGGCATCGATTTCGGCTTGAGGCTGGCCGCGCTCCTGCGTGGCGACCCGGAGGCAAAGCGCATTCAGCTCGAGATCGAATACAATCCCCAACCGCCCTTCGACGCCGGCTCGCCCGAGTCGGCCGGCCCGGACCTGGTGGCCGCTGTCCGCAAGCGTTTTGCGCCGTTCCTGACCGCGCGGCGGGAAGCCACGCTGCGCGCCCAGGCCAGGCTCGAACGGCAGGCGCAGCGTTGATCTCCGCCTACTTTTTGCCTCGCAGCATCGCGGATCATGCAATTCCGGCGACCTCCCTTTTCGCAGCTTGTAACGATCTTCATTCAGAATCTGTACGTTACCGCTTTGGCGTGAAGATTGCTCTATTTTCAAGCGTGATGTTACCGAAGCAAGGGCTCAGGGAATCGTGGATTGGACCCCGGTCGTCCCACCAAGACGCATCAGCATCACGTCAGAGCTGAATCCTGCCTGGCTACCCCGCGCCACGTCCCTGAGCCTCTAGCCTCTTGAGGGGAGACACACGCCAGGGGAAGGCGCGTGTCCCCCAAAAGAGCTTCCTCCCGCCTCTCCCGCCTGCATTCGGCTTTGCTATATTCAGAGCAACTGCATCCCGTGCGACTCTTTTGTCGCCGGGTTCTCATTCACAACAGCGACGCACGATAAGGAGGGACCTCGTGAGTTCAACTAAAGAACCTGAGCCTGGGCCCAGGACCGGCCGCAGCTTCTCGCGGCGAGGGTTCATTAGCGGCGCCGGGATAGGCGGCGTCGTCGGAACGGGATTGCTGGAAGGCCCGGCCGACGGCCAGCAGGTGGCGACCCCCAAGCTGGCCGGCCCCGGCCCCGTTCCTATCACGCTCCAGATCAACGGGAAACCGTACCAGCTCACGGTCGAGCCGCGCGCCACGCTTCTGGACGTCCTGCGCGATCGCCTGGACCTGACCGGCGCGAAGAAGGTCTGCGACCGCGGCGCCTGCGGCTCCTGTACCGTCCTGGTCCAAGGCAAAGCGGTTTACAGTTGCAACCTGCTCGCCATCGAGGCGCAGGGCAAGGACATTCAGACCATCGAGAGCCTCACGGGCGAAGGCAAGCGCGACCCCGTCATCGCCGCCATCGTCGACAACGACGCCTCGCAGTGCGGCTTCTGCACGCCCGGCTTCGTCATGGCCACCAAGGCTTTCCTGGCCGAGCACGCCAACCCTACCGAGGAACAGGTCCGGGAGGGCCTGGGCGGCAACATCTGCCGTTGTGGCACCTATATCGGCATGCGCAAAGCTGTGCTCCAGGCTGCGCGGCAAGGAGGCTCCCATGCCTGACACACCGGATTACAGTTGGCCCGCTCCCGAGAAACGGCGCGTCATCGGAAAGCGGCAGAGCCGCCTGGATGGCGCGGCCAAGGCTTCCGGCCGCGCGAAGTACTCCTACGATCTCCAAAGGCCCGGGATGCTCTACGGCGTCATTCTCACCTGCCCGCACGCTCACGCGCGGCTCACGGCACTGGACACCAGCGCCGCCGAGAAGTCCAAAGGCGTCGCCTCTATCGAGGTCATGGCGAAACCGGGCGAGGAGATTCAGTACGCGGGCTATGAGGTGGTCGCGCTGGCCGCCGAAACCGAAGATCAGGCTCGCGACGCCATCCGCAAGATCAAGGCGGAATACGAGGTGCTGCCGCACTTCGTCAACGAGCAGGACCTGAAAACTGCAGGCGCCAATGCCAAGCCTTCGGGCGAGCAGACGGCGGGCGATCCCGACCAGGCCTTCAAGGACGCCGACGCCATTGCGGAAGGAGTCTACGGACTCCCGGTCATCAACCACTCCTGCCTCGAAGCCCACGGGCAGGTGATCCAGTGGAAGGGAGACCAGCTCGACTACTGGCCGTCAACCCAGAGCGTCTCGGTGCTGGGCGGCGATCTCGCCAAGATGCTTTCCATACCCGCGACCAACGTCCACACGCACATGGACTATGTCGGAGGCGGCTTCGGCAGCAAGTTCTCTCCCGACCGCTGGGGGCCAGCCTGCGCGCAGCTTTCCAAGAAAAGCGGCGGCCGGCCGGTGAAGCTCTTCCTGGATCGCGCGACGGAGTTGATCATGGCCGGCAACCGCCCCTCCTACTACGCCAAGATCAAGCTCGGCGCCAAGAAGGACGGGACCATGACGGTCTGGCAGTCCGAGTCCTGGGGCACCGGGGGCTTCGGCGGCGTGACCATGCCCCCGCTGCCCTACGTCTTCCGAACGGTGCCGAACCGCCGTCTGACTCACGTCTCGGTGTCTACCAATGGCGCTCAGCAGAAGGCGTGGCGCGCGCCCAACAATCCGCAGGCGTCCTACCTGACCTGCTGCGCCATGGAAGACCTCGCCGCCAAGCTGAACATGGATCCGGTCGAGTTCTTCACGAAGAACGCGAATTACACCAACACGCCGGATGTGTACCGCGCGCAGTTGGCCAAAGCCGCGGAGTTGGCCGAGTGGAAGAAGATGTGGCATCCGCGCGGGCAATCCGGAGACGGCACGGTGAAGCGCGGCATGGGCATCGGATTCTGCACCTGGTTCGGCCTGGGCCACGCCAGCAACTGCCGCACCACCATCCACTCCGATGGCTCGGTGGCGGTCGAGTTGGGCAGCCAGGACTTGGGAACCGGGACGCGCACCGTCATTGCCATCGTGGCCGCCGAGACGCTCGGTCTGCCGGTGCGCGCCATCACCGTCAACATCGGCGACAACAAGTATCCCGAGTCCGGACCGTCCGGCGGCTCGACCACGGTCGGCGGGGTCTCAGCCTCCACCCGCAAGTCGACCATGAATGCGCTGCTAAAGCTCTACGAGGCGGCAGCGCCCGCTCTGGGAACGACGCCCGATCAGCTCGAAGCCGTGGACGGCAGAATCCAGGTCAAAGGCACGCCCGCCAAGAGCCTGACCTGGGCCGCCGCCTGCCGCAAGCTCGGAACGCGCACCATCACCGAGATGGGCGCCAACGCCCAGCGCGGTCCGGGCGGCCTGATCAGCGGCGGGGTTGGCGGCGTCCAGATTGCCGACGTCTCGGTAGACACCGAAACCGGCATCGTCCGCATGAACCGCATGGTGGCGGTGCAGGACTGCGGCATGGTGGTCAACCCCAAGACCGCCGAAAGCCAGGTCTTCGGCGCCTGCATCATGAGCATCTGCGCCGCCCTCACGGAGGAGAAGGTCTTCGACTCCCAGACCGGCCGTGTGCTCAATCCCGACATGGAGTTCTACAAACTGGCCGGCATCGGCGACGTCGGGGAGATCGTCGTCTACCTCAACACGGAGCCCGAGTACGACAAACGCGGGGTTATCGGCTTGGGCGAACCGCCCACGGTGGGCGGCCTGGCCGCGATCGGGAACGCCGTCGCCAACGCGATCGGAGTCCGTGTTCCGATGCTGCCCATGACTGCTGACAGGGTGCTGGCGGCCCTGGAAGGGAGGAACGCCTGATGCAACCCTTCGAGTATGCAAGTCCTGAAACGCTTCGAGAGGCGGTCCATCTCCTCGGCAAAGGCTGGGGAGAAGCGGCGGTTCTGGCCGGCGGCACCGATCTTCTCTCGCTCATGAAAGACGACCTCGAGACGCCCCGGCGCGTGGTGAGTCTCAAGGGCGTCAAAGAACTGGGAGGCATCGCGAAGACAGCTTCGGGTCTGCGGATCGGCGCGCTGGTCACGCTCGACGAGGTGGGGAAAAACCCGGCCGTGCGCGCCGCATATCCGTCGCTCGCCAGCGCCGCGCAGGGCGTCGCCAGCCCCCAGATCCGCAACATGGGCACCGCCGGAGGCGATCTTTGCCAGCGTCCCCGCTGCTGGTACTTCCGCCTGGGATACGGCCTGCTGGCCCGGGATGCGAAGGGACAAAGCCTGGTGCCCAACGGCGACAACCGCTACCACGCCATCTTCGGCAATCAGGGGCCGGCCTACTTCGTCAGCGCGTCGAGCTTGGGCCCGCCGCTGGCCGCGCTCGGCGCCAGCGTCAAGCTCGTTTCTCCCAAGGGCAGCCGCGTGCTTCCCGCCGAGAAGTTCTTCGTCACCCCCGGTGGCGATGGTGCGCGGGAGACGGCGCTCGCGCCGGACGAGATTCTGACGGAGATCCTGGTGCCGCGGGCGGGTCACAATGCGACCTGCGAAATCCGCCAGAAGACTGCCCTCGACTGGCCGCTGGCAACCGCTTCGGTGGTCCTGCGCATGAACGGCAGCACGGTGGCTTCCGCCAGCATTGTGTTAGGTCACGTGGCGCCGGTGCCCTGGCGCGCCGCCGCAGCCGAAAAGGCGATCGCGGGCCGCTCGCTCACGGCCGAGGTGGCCGCAGAAGCCGCGAAAGCCGCGGGCGAGGGCGCGACCCCGCTCAGCGGCAATGCCTACAAGGTTCAACTTGTCCGCACGGCGGTGAAGCGCGCGCTTCTCGAAGCCGCGCGCGGGAGGGCTTAGCCAATGGAGCAGAAACCCGATCTCAGCACCGGCGGCTCACGTTGCGAGAACCTGCGCTGGAAGGGCGTCTTTCTCGGCGATGAGGCCCCGCAGGCGGATTCCATCTGCTGGTGCCTTACGACCCAGATCGGCATCGGTCCCGACGGGAGGCTTGTGGATCGCCACGAGTGCAGTCCCGCGCGTCCGTGCTACCGGGCGCTCTGACTTGAAGAGTCCGCCGAGGATCGGAATTGGCGCATGCGTGGGAGTTTTCCGCCTGCTCCTCTGCGCGGCGCTCAGCCGCTCGCAAAGCACCGATCCGCGCGACCGCGATTTCTGGAACGGGGAATTCGGCGATCCAAGTACTCCATCCCAACGAGCTGCTGCGGGATTTTGACGGGCTCAGAATCCTGCAGTGCGAGGATCTTCAGGCCCAGCCGACTGGGCCCCTGGTCGCAGGAGCCATATCATCCGGCTGGTAGCGGAAACGCCGCGCTGACTCGCGCCTGCTGGTTCCGCGCGGCCTGGCGGCGATGAAAGCTCCGCCGCTACGGGTCGCCTCTGTGACGGGACCCTGGGCCGCCCTGGGTCTGGACATAACGACCGGCAAGACGGTACCCTCGATGTAAGCGGAGTCCGCAGAGAGGGGCGTATGAGCGAGAACAACCTCCGGGCGGTCGCATTCCCGATTCTGGGTGGGACCCAAATCAACGAGATGGCGCGCTGCACCGATGCCGCGCCCAGGCTATTTCGCGACGGGCAAACCCTGTTTGCCGTGGGCGAGCGTAACATGAGTTTCTTCATCGTGAAGTCGGGCGAGGTCGAGATCATCGATCGTTCGGGCGACGAGCCGAAGACGGTCACCGTTCATGGCAAGGGCGAGTTTACGGGGGACATTTCGCATCTGACCGGCCTGCCGGCGGTGGTCAGCGGCGTCGCCCGAGGCGACTGCGAAGTGCTGGAGATTTCAGGCGCAGCCTTGCGGGGCGTGCTGAACCAGTGCTCGGGCATCGGCGACATAATTCTCCAGGCGTTCATCGCGCGGCGGCAGTTGCTGCGCGAGTCGCCGAACTTCACGGGACTGCGGGTCATCGGGTCCCGCTACTCCCCCGACACCTTCCGGGTGCGCGATTTCCTGGCGAAGAACCGCATTCTGTTCACGTGGGTGGACATCGAAACCGACCCGGACGTGGACCGGCTGCTCAAGCGGTTTGGGGTGACGGAGTCGGATACGCCGGTCGTTGCGTGCGGCAAGATGCTGCTTCTGCGGAATCCCTCGAACCGGCAACTCGCCGACGCCATAGGCATCCGGCAACCGCTCGAGGATCGGGTGTACGATCTAGCGGTGGTGGGGGCCGGTCCGGCGGGGTTGGCGGCCGCCGTCTACGGAGCCTCCGAAGGGCTGCGGACGGTGGTGCTTGAAACGTCGGCGCCCGGGGGGCAGGCCGGCAGCAGCATGCGCATCGAGAACTACCTGGGCTTTCCGACGGGATTGACCGGCACGGAACTGGCCGGCCGCGCCATTCTCCAGGCCAACAAGTTCGGCGCTCACTTGTCGGTTCCCACTCCGGTGCACCGGTTGGCGTTCGACAGCGCCTACACGGTGGTGCACTTGGACGGCGGCGAGACCGTGACCGCCAAGTGCCTGCTGATCGCAACCGGGGCGGAGTACCGCCGCCTGGACGTGGAGGGGTGCGAGCGATTCGAGGGGACGGGTGTCTACTATGCCGCGACTCCCGCCGAGGCGCGGCTGTGCGAGGGAGCCGATGTCGTCGTTGTGGGCGGCGGCAATTCCGCCGGCCAGGCCGCGGTTTTTCTCGCCGGGCACGTCCGGCAGGTGATGGTTCTGCTGCGCGGAGACGACCTGTACAAGAACATGTCCAGCTACCTGGCGCAGCGGATCAAGCAGACCGCCAACATCGAGGTGCTTTTCAATACGAAGATCCGCAGGATGAACGGCGACGGGCACCTCGCCTCGGTGGACATTCTCGACGGCAAGACCGGAAAGGAGCGCACCGTGGAGACCCCCGGCGTGTTCAGCTTCATCGGTGCGGACCCGAGAACCG
Source organism: Bryobacterales bacterium (assembly GCA_963710565.1). GTDB lineage: Bacteria > Acidobacteriota > Terriglobia > Bryobacterales > Bryobacteraceae > DASWZN01. The sequence continues at coordinate 1,169,809 of CAVQAN010000009.1, forward strand.
GGTGGCTGCCTCCGGAGATCGAGAGAGACGCGAAGGGTTTCGTCCGGACCGGGGCCGATCTCGCGCTCTCCCGGCACTCGGCTCAAGCTCGTCAGCCGTTTCTTCTTGAGACGAGCCGGCCAGGGGTATTCGCGGCCGGCGACGTGCGCTCCGGCTCCGTCAAGCGCGTCGCCTCGGCCGTCGGCGAAGGCGCGATGGCGGTGCAATTCGTGCACGAGTACCTCAAGCGGATGTGAGCGCGGCGCCCGCCGCTCGTCGCTGATAGCCCGTAGTCAAGGTTGTCGTCGAGTAGACAGCAGGTTGCCGACCTGCCGGCAAACGCGGGCAGACGACCATTCCCTTGTTGGCGGTCGAGAGCCACGCTACGATAGGACTCTATGGCCCGAGCGAAGAAGCCAGGTCCGGTGGTGGCGCGGCGCTACCTCATCCAGGGGCGGGTGCAGGGCGTGGGCTTCCGGTACTTCGCCGAGGGCGTGGCGGAAGAAGTGGGCGTGGCCGGGTACGCGCGGAATCTCGACGACGGACGAGTCGAGGTATACGCGGTGGGCACGTCCGATCAACTGTCCGCCCTGTCCGGCTACCTGTGGAGAGGCCCGCGCGGGGCGGATGTGCACGGCGTCCAGGAGACGGAGGCGCCGGTCCAGGACCTGAGCGGATTTCGAATCGAGTACTTTTCATGAGCGAACTTCTGGCTGTTCCCGACTTGAAGAAACTAATTCGCGAGGTGCCGGACTTCCCCAAGCCGGGCATCCTGTTTTACGACATCACGACGCTGCTCAAGGACAAGGACGGCTTCCGGGCGGTGATCGACGCGATGAAGGCGCACTACGAGCGCGCGCGAATCGACACGATCATCGGGATCGAAGCGCGGGGTTTCATCTTCGGCCCGGCGCTCGCCTACGCCCTCGGCACCGGTTTCGTGCCGGTGCGCAAGCCGAAGAAGCTGCCGGCCGCCACGGCCAGCGTCCGCTACGATCTCGAATACGGCTCGGATAGCCTGGAGATCCACCGGGACGCGGTCCACAGCGGCGAGAACGTGCTGATCGTGGACGACCTGCTGGCCACGGGCGGGACGGCGCGCGCCGCCACGCAGTTGATCGAGAGCCTGGGCGGACGCGTGGCGGGCGTGGGCTTCGTGATCGAACTGCTGTTCCTCAACGGCCGGGCGAAGCTCGAAGGCTACGACGTCTTCTCGCTGCTGGCCTACGAGAAGTGACCATGACGGCGCGAAGCGCGCGCGTGCGGGCGCCGGCGAAAGTGAATCTCGAGTTGCGGGTGCTGGGCCGCCGCAGCGACGGCTATCACGAGCTGCGTACGGTTTTCCAGACCATCTCGCTCGCCGACACGATCGACATCGCCTTCACGCCCGCGCGGCGAACCGCCATCTCCGTGACGGCGGACGTCGAGATTCCGGGCGGCAACATCATGGAGCGGGCGGCCGGGCTGGCGCTGGAAGCGATGCGGGCGGCGGGCCGGGTCGAGATGCGCCTGAAGAAACGGATCCCGATGGGAGCGGGGCTGGGCGGCGGATCGAGCGACGCCGCGGCGGTGTTGCTGGCGCTCCCGGTGCTGGCGGGAAAGGCGCTGACGCCGCAGAAACAGGTGGACGTGGCTGCGGCGCTCGGCAGCGACGTGCCGTTCTTCCTGCTGGGCGGGAGCGCGGTGGGCCTGGGGCGCGGCACGGAACTCTACCCGTTGCCCGACCGGCCGGCGGCGTGGGGAGTGCTGGTCGCGCCCGGCATTCATGTCTCGACGGCGGAGGCGTACCGTGACCTGGCCCGGCCGGAGTTGACTTCCGGCGCTGCGCAAAGTATCATAAGTGTTTTCCAGTCTAGCGTTTGGAACGGGGTAGAGTGTGCCTCCGAAGGCCTGGGCTGGAACGACTTTGAGGCCGTAGTTTTCGCCAGGTATCCGCGCCTGAAGGCTCTCAAGCGGCAGCTCGAAAGGCTCGGTGCAACCCCTGCTATGCTCAGTGGGAGCGGCTCTGCGCTGTTTGGCGTTTTTCGCGACCGGGAGCAAGCCGGGCGCGCGCGTGAGATTTTGGGAAAGGAGCAGTCGCTTCCGATTCGGTTCGTAACCCGAGCCAGTTATCGCGCCGGGTGGTGGCGAGACCTGGGAGCGCACCTCGCGGAAAAGGTATGGCCGCCGCAAAGCCGGTACGCATGATGGATCCTGAACGCATCAAGATATTCACGGGCAACGCCAACGCACCGCTCGCCAGGGAGATTTGCGAGTTCCTGGCGCTGCCGCTCGGCGCCGCCTCGGTGAAGAACTTCGCGGACGGCGAGATCTACCTGCAAATTCAGGAGAACGTGCGCGGCGCCGACGTGTTTGTGGTCCAACCGACCTCCAAGCCGGTGGACCGCAACCTCATGGAGCTGCTGCTGATGATGGACGCGCTGCGGCGCGCGTCGGCGGACCGCATCACGGCCGTGCTGCCGTACTACGGGTACGCGCGCCAGGATCGCAAGGACAAGCCCCGGGTGCCGATTTCGGCCAAGCTGGTGGCCAAGTTGCTCGAGCGTTCCGGCGCGGACCGCATTCTGGCGCTGGACCTGCACGCGGCACAGATTCAGGGATTCTTCGACGTTCCGGTGGATCACCTGTTCGCGATGCCGGTGATGATCGAGCATATGCGGGCGCGCCAGACCTCGAACACGATCGTCGTTTCGCCGGATGCGGGAGGCGTGGAGCGGGCGCGCGCGTTCGCCAAGCGGATGAACGTGCCGCTGGCCATCCTCGACAAACGCCGCGACGACGTGAACGTGGCCGAGGTGGTGCACATTATCGGCGAGGTCGAGGGCTGCGAGTGCATGATGGTCGACGACCTGATCGACACCGCGGGCACGCTGATCAACGGCGCCGCGGCGCTGCTGAAGGCGGGTGCGGCCAGCGTGATCGCGGCCGCCACGCACGCGGTGCTGTCGCCGCCGGCCGTAGAGCGCATCGCGCAATCGGAAATACGGGAAGTAGTGCTGACCAACTCGATCCCGCTGTGCGAGGAAGCGCGCCAGTGCGAGAAGATCCGGACGCTTTCGGTGGCCCCGCTGCTGGCGCGGGCCATCCAATCGATTCACGAGGAGACGAGCGTCAGCAGGCTGTTTGTGTGAGAAGAGCCGTCAGCGATCAGCCGTCAGCCCTCAGCGTTCGCAGCCTGCCGTTGCTGCGTTGGCTGAGGGCTGACGGCTGAAGGCTGAAGGCCTTTTTTGCCGGTCCACGCAACCCACGTCCTGAGGGCGGACTTGCGAACCGGGGTTGAAAGGAGTTCGGGAATGGCAAGAGAGAAGTCCATTGTTGCGGAAGCGCGCGCCTTGCGCGGCAAGAACGAGTCGCGGCGGCTGCGGGAACGCGGCCTCATCCCCGCGATTGTCTACGGCGCCTTCCAGGAGCCGGTGGCGGTGGCTGTGAGTCCGAAAGAAGTCGAGCGGATCCTGCACAGCAGGACGGGCCACAACACCATCTTCGACGTGAACATTCAGAACAGCGACCCCACGCCGGTGATGGTTGTGGACTGGCAGTACGATCCGGTGAAGGACACGCTCCTGCACGTGGATCTGAAGCGCATCGACCTGACCAAGCTGATTCGGGTTTCCGTGCCCGTGGTGACGCAAGGCGAAGCCAAGGGCGTCAAGCAGCAGGACGGCCTGCTCGAGCTGGTCACTCGCGAGATCGAAATCGAGTGCCTCCCGGACGACATCCCGGGGCACTTCACGGTAGACGTGACCGAACTGATGATGGGCCAGGCCGTTCGCGCGGGCGAGATCGCCATGCCCCCTGCGATCAAGCTGGTGAGCGCGCCCGAGAACGTGATCGCGCACGTCGTGGCGCTGCGTATCGTCGAGGAAGAGAAGCCCGCCGAGGCCGCGCCGGAAGCCGCGGCGACGCCGGTAGCGGGAGCCGCTGCCGCGGAGCCCGAGGTCATCAAGAAGGGCAAGAAGGAAGAAGAGGGCGCGGCGCCGGATGCGAAGGGGAAGAAAGAGCCCGAGGCCAAGGGGAAGAAGAAGTAGCAGCCCGCCGTCGCGGAGCCTCTTGGTTGAAGAATGGTAACGTGGCTGATAGCCGGCTTGGGCAATCCGGATCCGGAGTACGCGCTTTCGCCTCACAACCTCGGCTTCATGGTGGTCGATCTTGTGGCCGGGCAGTGCGGGGCGAAAGTGAAACGGAAGGACTCCGGGGCGCTGGTAGGGCAGGCGCAGTTGGAGGGCCAGGCAATCCTGCTGGCGAAGCCTCAGACGTACATGAATCTGAGCGGCCACGCGGTAGCGCCGCTGCTGGAGAAGAATGCGCTGGGGCCGGGCAATTTGATCGTGGTTTACGACGACCACAACCTGCCGTGGGGGTCGTTGCGCATACGCCCGGGAGGGTCGGCGGGCGGCCATCACGGGATGGAATCGGTGATCGCCGCCATCGGGACGGACGAGTTCATCCGGGTGCGGCTGGGGATCAACCCCGGCGCAGTCCGGGCCGAGCCCGAGTATTTGCTCAAGCCGCTGCGGCGAGGGCAACTGAAAGAACTGGAGGACTTCCTGGGCACTGCGGCCCAGGCGGTGATCTCCATCGTCTCCGAAGGCGCCGAGAAGGCCATGACGAGATTCAATCGTCGCGCCCCAGGTGAAAAAGAGGAAGAATGAGGATCTACGAAGAGCTCTTTATTGTGAGGCCGGACGCCACCGAGGAAGAGATCGACCCCTTCATCGAACAGATGAAACTGGTCATCACCTCGGCCGGCGGTGTCGTCGACAAGACGGAAAAGTGGGGCATCCGCAAGCTCGCCTACCGCGTCGCGAAGCGCGATGAAGGCTACTATGTGCTGCTGCAGGTGACCTCCGGACCGGACGCCGTGAAGGAACTGGAACGGCGTCTGCGAGTGAGCGATCTGGTGCTGAAGTTCATCACGGTGCGGATCGACGAGAAGCTGAAGAAGATCGAGAAGCGCCGGAAGGAACGCGAGAAGAGGGCCAAGCGCAGGCCGGCGCCTATGTCGGCGGGTCCGGCCCGTCCCGCCGCTGCCCCGTCGCCGGCGGCGCCCGCGGCTCCGGGCGAGCCGGTCGCGCCGGAGCGCACGGAGAGGGAGGGATAAGCCATGGCGGAACAAAGAGGCGAAAGAGGAGAGAGAGGCGGAAGGCCGGTGCCCGGCTCGCAGCAGCCCACCGGAGGGGATAAGGCGAACGCCACCAGGAAACAGTATTTCCGGCGCAAGAAGGTGTGCCGGTTCTGCGTCGAGAAGGTGGACGACATCAACTACAAGGACGTTCGCATGCTGAACTCGTTCCTTACCGAGCGGGCCAAGATCATTCCGCGGCGCCTTTCGGGCGTGTGCACTCCGCATCAAAAGCGGCTGGCCGAGGCCATCAAGCAGGCGCGCAGCATAGCGCTGGTGCCCTACAGCCCGAAGTAGCCCTGGACGCGAAGGAGGAGCGAGATGGAAGTCATTCTCAGAGAAGATGTCGAGAAACTCGGCGTTCGCGGCCAGGTGGTGAAAGTAACCGGCGGGTACGCGCGCAATTTTCTGCTGCCGCGAAATCTGGCGGTAGCGGCGACCGAGGCCAACAAGAAGATCGTCGAGCAGGAGCGCCTGGCGCACTTGCGGCGCGAGGCGAAGGAGAAGGCGGCGGCCCAGGACCTGGCCAACATGATGGGCGGGGTAACGGTGGTCTTCACACAGAAGGCGGGCGAGCAGGAGCAGTTGTTCGGCTCGGTCACCGCCAAGGACATCGCCGAGGCGCTGGAGCGGCAGGACTACCACATCGAGCGCCGCAAGATCCACTTGAGCGAGCCGATCAAGCAATTGGGCCAGTACCAGGTTCCCGTCCGCCTGCATCGCGAGGTGACGGTGGAAATCACGGTGCAGGTGCTCAAAGAGGAAGAGTAGCGGCAACGTGATCCTGAGTCCCGAGGGGTATGAGGGCGCCTCCGTCGCTGAATTGCTGACGGAGGCGCGAAGAGGGTACGTCCCGCTCGACCAGCGGCTGGTGCGGTCGTTGGCCGGGCGGGGCGATTCGGCTTTTCCGGATTTCATCCGCTATCTCGAAGAGCCGTGCGAGGACGGGCGCCTGGACGAGGACGTCGAACTGTTCACCCTCGACGTCGCGAGGCTGATGCGGACGCCCGCGGCGCTGCCTTTCCTGGCGGAACATGCGCGCCTGCACGACTTCGAGTTTCCCGACGGCCTGACCGAGGCGTTCGTGGAACTGGGCGAGGCCTCGGTCGAGACGCTGCTGGGGCTGTATGAAGAAAGCGAGGGCGCTCCCGACGTTCGGTTTGCCATGGCCGGGCTGGGCGTGCGGCACCCGCGCATTCTGGAGACGCTGCTCGATCTGTTCCAGGCCGATCCGGCAGAGGGCTCGATGATGCTGGGCCTGTACGGCGACCCGGCGGCGAAGCCGGCGCTGGAAAAGGCGCTGGCGGCCGCGGACGACGAACGGCTGCGGCAGGAGATCGAGGGGGCGATCGAGGAGATCGATGGCGCGGATGAGACGCATCCGGAGCCGTTCGACATCGGTCCGCTCTATCCTGACGAGGACACGCCTTTCTTTGCCGCGTTCGAGACGGCCGAATTGCTGGAGTTCCTGGCCAGCCCGGTTCCCGAGTATCGTCTGCGCGCGGTGAAGATGCTGACTTTCGAGGAGCCGCCGCCCGAAATCGCGCGCCGGGTTCTGGAAGTGGCCGGAACCGATCCGGATACGGGCGTGCGGGCGACGGCGTGGGAGTGCCTGGAGGGGATTCACGAGCCGGAGGAGATCGAAGAGGCGGTGCGCGCCCGGCTCGAAGACACGGCGGCGCCCATCGAAGAGCGGGCCGGCGCGCTGGTGGCGCTGGCTCAAGAGGCGCGCGACGACGAGGCGCTGCATCGGCTCATTCTGGAGTTCTATGAGCGGCCCGAAACGCGCGAGCGGGCGGTCCGGGCCATGTGGCACTCCGGGGACCGGCGGTTCGAGAGCCGGATTCCAGGAGCGTTCGGCGATCCCGATCCAGGCGTACGGCGGCAGGCGGTCACCGCCGCCGGAATGTTCGGCATGGTGGGGCAACTCGGCCGATTGGAGAGCCTTTTCGAGGACCACGACCTTCGCGATACGGCGCTCTACGCGTACGCGCTGGCGGCCCCCGGCCCGGTCACCCCGACCCGCATGCGAGGGCTCTACGCACGAATCGAGGACCTGGCGGGTGGGCTGAACGAGGAAGAAGGGACCATCGTCGGCAAGGCGCTCGACGACCGGCTCGAAGCGCACCAACAAGCCCCGGTGTTCCATGTCGAGGAGGACCGGGAGCCGGAAGACGAGGTTCACGCCCCGCCGCCGCCTCCGGCCAAGCAGGTCAAGGTCGGCCGCAACGATCCGTGTCCCTGCGGCAGCGGCAAGAAGTACAAGAAGTGCTGCGGGCAATAGGGGCGTCCGGTTAGTGGCCCGCTTCGAACGGGTAGCCCTTGTCAATCCAATCCTTGGGGAAGCTGGTCGGAAGCGAAAGCACCCGCACGCGCTTGTACCCCAGCTCATGCAGCATGATGAACGCGGGGCGCAGGTTGGGGCAGTGGTCCCACGGGCAGCAGCCGCAATAGATAACGATCTCCTGGGTGCGCGGGTGCTTCAGGGCGGCCTCCCGTAGCGCCTGCAAGCCTTCCTGCTTGCTGGCCGGCCCGACGAACTCCGCGCCCGGAATGTGCTTGCTGCGGTAGAGGACGCCGAAACCCACGTAATAGAGGAGCGGCCTGGCTGCCGTCTGGCTTTTGAGCCGCGGCACGAGGCGGGCGGGCTCGACGAGGTCGGCGGCGGTCCACGGGTCGGGCATGGTCTGGTCGGAGAGGGCGGCCAGCGAAACCAGGAGTGCGGCGGCACGGAGATTCATCAACCCATGGTAGCGCGGCGTGCCGCCGCGGGCCGCAGTCCTTCCTTCGCGGCATCCGGGCGCTGGCCGAAGCGTACGCCTCGCACGGCATGGATGTTTACGACCACTACCGCTGGCGTTCACGCTGCAACAGAAAGGCAACGAAGCGTGGAACGGGCTGGCGGCAGACGACAGTTGGCAGGACAAATCCTTCACGGCAGGCACGGCGAGCGAGCGTGAGGTAGCGTTCTGGATGCAGGCGGCCCCTGCCGCGCAGGCGGCGGGCCGATGCCCGCCGAGACACGCTCTCCAGATACCCACGGGGCCGTGGGCAGGCGGGTTGCCGATCCCAGGGACCACGCGCCGCGCGCGGCCGGCTGCTGAAGCGCGCGACGGGGCCGGCGCGGATGGGGTAATCTGGCTCTTACCCCATGCGTTTCACATGGCTCCTGGTTGCGGTGGTGGCGGCGCTGGCGGCGGCCGGCTGCTCGGTGCGGAAGTTCGCGGTCAACAAAGTCGGGGACGCGCTCGCCTCGGGCGGATCCTCGTACGAAAGCGACGACGACATCGAACTCGTGGGCAGCGCGCTGCCCTTCAGCCTGAAGATGGTCGAGAGCCTGCTGGCGGAGTCGCCCAAGCACCGCGGCCTGCTGCTGACGGCGGCGAGCGGCTTCTCCGAATACGGGTACGCCTACGTCGAGGAGCAGGCGGACGAAGAAGCCGCCAGCAGCCTGGAGCGGAGCACGGCGATGCGGGCGCGGGCGCGGCGGCTGTACCTGCGGGCCTACCGCTACGGGATGCGCGGCCTGGAAGTGTCCTATCCGGGGATCGGGGCGGCGATCGCGGACGACCCGGCGGCGGGTCTGGCGCGGGTGAAGAAGCGCGATGTTCCCATGCTCTACTGGACGGCGGCCGCGCACGGGCTGGCGATCTCGGCGTCGAAGAACGATCCGGAGATGATCGCGCAGTTGCCGGAGGTCGAGGCGATGGTCAAGCGCGCCTCGGAGCTCGACCAGGGCTGGAACGGCGGCGCGCTGGAGGAGTTCCTGATCAGCGTCGAGAGCGCGCGCTCCGGGGTGAAGGCGGCGGAGCAGCAGGAGACGATGCGGCGCCTGTTTGAGCGCGCCGAGGCGCTCTCCGGGGGCAAGCGGGCCAGCCTGTATGTGAGCTACGCGGAGAAGGCCATGGTGCCGGCGCAGAACCAGGCGCAGTTCAAGGTCCTGATCGAGAAGGCGCTGGCCATCGATCCGGACCGCGAGCCGGAGACGCGGCTGGCCAACCTGATCGCGCAACGCCGGGCGCGCTGGCTGCTGGGACGGATGGACGAGTTGTTCCTCGAAAGCGAAACGGCCAAGTAACCAATCTCATGAAAAGCAAGATCCTGTTCCTGCTCGTTGCCGCCGCCGTTCTGGCGCCGGCGCAGACCGTGATCAAGATGGGCACGCTGGCGCCCGAGGGCTCGCCCTGGCACCAGGTGCTGCAGCAGGTGGGCGAGCGCTGGCGCACCATCTCGGGCGGCAAGGTGAAGCTGGTGATTTACCCCGGCGGAGTGCTGGGCGACGAGCCCGACCTGGTGAAGAAGATGCGCATCGGCCAGATCCAGGCGGTGGCGCTGTCCGGCGCCGGGATGGCGGATATCGAGCCGGGCGTGATGTGCCTGCAGATCCCGATGATGTTCACCTCCTACGAGGAGCTGGACTACGTGCGCGACCGGATTGCGCCGCGCCTCGAGAAGATGATCGACGCGCGCGGGTTCCTGGTGCTGAACTGGGGCGATGCGGGCTGGGTGTATTTCTTCACTCGCAGGCCGGCTGCCAGGCCCGACGATTTGAGGCAGATGAAGCTGTTCACCTGGGCGGGGGACAGCGACGCGCTGGAGCTGTGGCAGGCGAACGGCTTCCGGCCGGTCCCGCTGGCGGCCACGGACATTCTGAGCGGGCTGCAGACGGGGCTGATCGACGCCGTGCCCACGACGCCGCTGTACGCGCTCCTGAACCAGTCCTTCGGCCTGGCGCGGAACATGTGCGACGTCAAATGGGCGCCGCTGGTGGGGGCGACGGTGGTGACCAAGGCGACCTGGGAGAAGCTGGCGCCGGCCGATCGCGCGCAGATGCTCAAAGCGGCGCAGGATGCGGGGCAGGAGCTGCGGGGCGGCATCCGGAAGATGGGCGACGACGCGGTCGTGGCCATGGAGAAGCGCAAGCTCACGGTGGTGCACGCCGACGCGGCGACGGTGGCGGACTGGCGCAAGCAGGCCGAGGGCGTGTATCCGAAGATTCGCGGCCGCATGGTGCCCGCCGATTTGTTCGACGAGGTGCGGCGCCTGCGGGACGAGTATCGCAGCCGCGGGGGCCAAGTGAAGACGCTGGCAGCGAAACTGGCGGCGGCGGAGGACGCGCTGGCCGTGGCGCTGCTCTCCGCCATGTCGCTGCTGCCGGTGCTGGAGCTGATCGCACGGCAGTTCCGGCTGCCCTCGATTCCCGGGTCGGCCGTTTTCGTACAGCACCTGACGCTGTGGGTGGCGTTCGTGGGCTCGACGGTGGCGGCGCGGTCGGACCGGCTGCTGGCGCTATCGGCCAATACGCTGCTGCCGGCGCGCTGGCTGCCGCGGGTGCGGGTGTTCACCTCGACTGTGGCCGCCGCCGTCGCCCTGGCGCTGGCCTGGGCGAGCCTGCAATTCGTCCTGGCGGAGCGCGAAGGCGGAACGATCCTGGCGCTGGGGATCGGCAAGTGGGTGGCCGAAGCGATCATGCCGGTGGGATTCCTGGCGATTGCGCTGCGCGCCGTCTGGAACGCTTCCCCGCGCATGACCCTGCGGACGCTGGCCGCGGCGGGGCTGCTGGTTCCGCTGGCGCTCGAACTGGCGGGACCGGCCGGCGGGGGGCTGGTGTGGCCCCTCATCGGAGTGATTCTGGCGGCCGCCTTGCTGGGGCTGCCGATTTTCGCGACGCTGGGCGGCATCGCGCTGGTGCTGTTCTGGAACGAGGGCGTGCCCATCGCTTCGGTGCCGGTGGAGACGTACCGGCAGGTAGCGTCGCCGGTGCTGCCCTCGATCCCGCTGTTCACCTTTGCCGGTTACCTGCTGGCGGAGGGCGGCGCGAGCCAGCGCCTGCTGCGGGTCTACAGCACGCTGCTGGGGTGGATGCCGGGCGGCCTGGCGGTGACCACGGCCGTCGCCTGCGCCATTTTCACGTGGGCCGGGTCGGGCGTGACGATTCTCTCGCTGGGTGGCCTGCTGCTGCCCATGCTGGTGAAGGCCAAGTACCCGGAACGGTTCTCGATCGGGCTCATCAACGCGCTCGGGGTCGCTGGGGCTGCTGTTCCCGCCCAGCGTGCCGGTGATTCTCTACGGCATCTACGCGCAGGTGCCGATCGACACCATGTTCATCGGCGGGTTCCTGCCGGGGCTGATGATGGTGGCGATGGTATCGGCCTACGGGGTGTGGCAGGCGAAGAGGAGCGGCGCGGAGCGCGAGCGGTTCTCGTGGGCCGAGGCGCGGCGCGCGATGTGGGTGGCGAAGTGGGAGCTGGCGCTGCCGGTGATCGTGCTGGTGGGTCTGTTCGGCGGGTTCGGGACGCTGGTGGAAGCCGGCGCCATCACGGTCGCCTATTCGATTCTGACCGAGGTTTTCATCTACCGCGGGCTGTCGTTGCGGCGGGACTACCCCAGGGTGACGGTCGAGTGCTCGGTGGTGATCGGCGCGGTGCTGCTGGTGATCGGGGTGGCGATGGGGTTCACCAACTACCTGGTGGACGCGCAGGTCCCCGGGATGCTGATCGCGTGGGTGCAGGCGCACGTCCACTCGAAGTACGTCTTCCTGCTCCTGCTGAACGTCTTCCTGCTGGTGAAGGGGTCGTTCATGGACGTGTTCTCGGCGATTATCGTGATCGTGCCGCTGATCAAGCCGCTGGCGGCCAATTTCGGGATCGACCCGGTGCAGCTCGGGATCATCTTCCTGGCCAACGGGGAGCTGGGGTACCTGACGCCGCCGGTGGGGATGAACCTGTGCTTCTCGGCGGTGCGCTTCAAGCAGACCATGACCAGCGTGTACCGCTCGACGCTGCCGTTCTACGTGATTCTGCTTTTGGGAGTGCTGCTGATCACCTACGTGCCGTGGTTCACCACGTGGCCGCTGGAGCTGCTGGGGCGGTAGAGGGGGCACGCCAGCAAGCGCGGACATGACTCAGCGGGTCCAATACGGACACGCCGGTCTTGCTCTGTGTATACTGAGTCCAACGGGGGGCCGGCAGTGGGGCACCTCCGTCAACCCTGACCCAAAAGGAAGATCCCAATGAAGCGACTGACGGTTACTCTCATGATGATGGGGCTGAGCGCTGGAATGTTACTCGCACAGACTCCAAATGCGGCTGCGGATGCGAAGAAGCCGGCGGCTTCGGCTAGCGCCGTCGCGGACGAGCTCAAGCAGATCGAAAACGACTGGGTGGATGCGGTGAAGGCCAGGAACGCGGACAAGTTAGGGGAGATTCTGGCCGATAGCTGGGTGTCGATTGGCTGGGACGGAAAGAAGACGACCAAGGCCAAGGCTCTGGCGGACCTGAAGGTGCCCGGCACTTCGCTGGACAGCTTCGACATGGGCCCCATGACGGTGCGTGCCTACGGCAGCACCGCTATCGTGACTGGAAGCGACACCGAGAAGAGCGCGGAGAACGGGAAAGACACCAGCGGGAAGTATGTCTGGACCGACGTGTTCGTCAAGCAGAACGGCAAGTGGCGGGTGGTGGCGTCGCAATCGACGAAGCTGGCTAAGTAGCCCACGGCCCGCGTGACGAATACGGAGCTTCAGAAGCACGGGCGTTCCCGTCTGTTTCGCGGCTGGTGGATCGTCGGCGTAGCCATTGTCGGACAAACCTTCAGTTTGCCGACGATGCTGGTGTATACTTTCGGCGTTTTCGCCAAGCCGCTCGCGGCGGAGTTCCAATCCAGCCGGGGCTCGATTGCGCTCGCGGTTTCGCTGCTGGACCTGATGGTGACATTCACGGCGCCCGGGGCGGGACGCCTGGTGGACCGCTATGGTGCGCGCGGTGTCATCGTCACCTCGCTCCTCGCGCTGGTGGCGTGCCTTGCGGGCCTTTCCCTTCTGCAGCCTCCGGTGTGGCATCTCCACGCGTTGTACTTGCTGGCCGGACTATTGGCAGTGGCCTCAGCCCCCGTGACGTATGGGCGCGTGGTGGCGAACTGGTTCGACCGCAAGCGCGGCCTGGCGCTCGGCCTCGCGAGCACTGGGGTGGGGCTGGGTGCGTTCATCACCCCGTCACTGGCGCAGTTTCTGATCGGCAAAGCCGGGTGGCGCGGAGCGTACCTGGGCCTGGCGTCGGCATCCCTGTTGATTGCCGTGCCGGTAGTCGCCATCTTTCTTCGGGGAACCCCGGAGGAGGTTGGTCTTGTTCAGGATGGCGCCACTGCGCCGGGCACGCCCGCGCCGCGCGCCGCCCCTCCCGCGGGGATGAAGGTGTCGGAGGCGTTGCGGACCCGCACCTTCTGGCAGTTGTGCGGCATCTTCTTCGGGGTGGGGGCGTGCGTGATCGGAGCCACCGCGCACCTGGCCCCGCTGCTGACCGATCATGGCGTTTCCGGGCAGTCGGCGGCGCTCGCAGCTTCGATTTTCGGAGTGGCGTCGATGGCCGGCCGCGTGGGCAACGGCTACCTGGTGGACCGCTTCTTCGCTCCCCGCGTGGCCGCGGCTCTGTTTGCGGGAGGAGCCGGCGGCGTGGCCATCCTGTGGCGCGGTGGCACCGGACATGCGGCATTCCTTGCGGCTGCCCTGCTGGGTTTCGCGATGGGAGCGGAGGCGGATGTCATGCCGTTTCTGGTCAGCCGATACTTCGGGATGCGCTCGATGGCGGAGCTGTATGGATGTGCCTTCGGCTCCTTCACGCTCGGAAACGCGGCGGGCCGATACCTCTTTGCCGCGGGTTTTGACGCCACGGGATCTTACGCAACGCCGCTCGCCTGCGCCTTCGCCGTGCTGGTGCTGGCGGCCGTCGCCGCGTTGGGACTTGGGGAATACGGCCCTCACGCGGCCGCTCCGGATATCGTAGGTTAGAGGTAGCTATGCCGAAACGAGAGACGGCGACACTGGGCGGGGGCTGCTTCTGGTGCCTGGAAGCGGTCTACCAGCAGTTGGAAGGCGTGCTCGGCGTGGAATCAGGCTACGCGGGCGGGCACGCGGCGAACCCGAGCTACAGCGATGTATGCACGGGGACGACAGGGCACGTCGAGGTGGTCCAGGTGACGTTCGATCCCGAGGTCCTGAGCTATCGCGAGGTGCTCGAGGTGTTCTTCGCGGTCCACGATCCGACCAGCCGGGACCGCCAGGGCGAGGACGTGGGGGAGCAATACCGGTCGTTGATCTTCACCCACTCGGACCGCCAGCGGGAGACGGCGGAGGCGGGCATCCGGGAGTTGGATGCCGCGGGGATCTGGGAGAGGCCGATCGTCACCGAGGTCCGCCCGGCGGCGGCCTTCTATCCGGCCGAGGAGTACCACCGGCAGTACTTCGTGAGACACCCGGAGCAGGCCTATTGCGCCTATGTGGTGGCGCCCAAGGTGCGCAAGTTTCGCGAGAAGTTCGCGGCCAGGCTGCGGCGCACTTTGCCCGGGGCGTGAGGATTCAGCGCACGCTGAAGCCGATCGGCGGCACGGCCGTGCGCGCATCGGGGTTGTAGTAATCGTATAGCGACGACGGCGCCGTTTTGGCGCGCATGGCGAAGCGCGGGCGGAAGTTGAAGCTGAACTTCGTCCCACCGGCTCGAGGCCACAGGTAGACGATCACGCGGTCCGGCAGAATGTCGTACCGGTCCAGGGCATACTCCGTCATGGCCCTTTCGAGCGATTGGCGGTCCACGTCGGCGCCCGGCGGCAGGCCGATGTCTCCCAGCAGCATTCCGTACCCGCGGAAACCGACACGCTCGGCTTCGACGTGGCAGGTGACGACGTCGTTTTGGGCCACAGCGGTCTTGTTGAAGGCGACCCTCAGGCGCAGCGGGCCCTCCTGTGCCTCGGGCTTGCGCGGCCAGGGCAGGTAGTAGGTGGAGACGAGCTGTGCCTGGGCGGGTGGTCCGGCATAAGTGCGGCGCAGGGAGACCGCGTTCGGACCGGGGCGGAACTCGCGCGAGAGATCGATGCGGATAGGCGGCGCGATCGCCATCGGGCCGGGCAGAGGCACCGTCCGGACGAGGCGATCGTTGACACGGATCTCGGCCGTGTCTGGGCCTCCCGTACCGCGATCCGCGGTCGCCGCTTCGAGAATCGCATCGAGCACGCGGATGGTGGCCTGCGTCGAATACCAGACGCCGTAGCGGTCCTTGCTACGCAGCAGGAAGAGCAGAGCGCGGGCGGAGAGGTCGCGGTCTTCCGGCTGGTTGGCGATCTCGAAGGCGCGCAGGGCCAGCGCAGTGGTTTCGAGGCGGCCGGCCGTGCCCCAGCCGTAAAAGGGCGTGTTCGCCTGAAGGTCCCAGTAGGCCAGACCGCGTTCGCTGCGCGCCAGGCGGCGGAGAGTCGCCAGCGGCTTCTCCGCCATCTCAGGTTCGTCGGCGCGCTGGGCCGCCAGCGCGAAGGCGGCCAGAAGATAGGGCTCGTCCATCTGGGAAGTGCGCTTCGACAGATAGCCGAGCGCGGGTTCGAGCCCCGGCGCATCGTCGAGACCGGAGAGCGCGAGCGCGATCAGAGCGGTCTGCTCCGCTGTGCGGCCCGGGTCCTCGCGCTTGTCCCAGGTGAGCGCCGGCCACGATCCATCGGGCCGCTGCCGCTTCCCGAGGAAAGCGGCGGTGCGCTTGAGCAGCTCGTCAGGCACCGCCAGGAATTCGCCGGCGTCATTGAGGAAGGTCAGGGCGTAGGCGGTGAGGCTTGGGTCGGCGTCGCCGTGGCCCCAATAAGTGAAGCCGCCGTCCGCGGCTTCGTAGCCGCGCAGCCGGTCGAAGCCCTGCTGTAGATAGCGGCGCGCCGTGGCCGCCAGCGGATGATCGTCGCGTCCGGCGGGTTTGAGGTACTTGAGGAGCAGCAGGCTGGGGTAGGTCGAGGAGATGGTCTGCTCGCCGCAGCCGTACGGGCGCTCCAGGATCGCCTCGACGCTCTCGACCAGGTGCGAGACCAGGTTGGGGTAGATGCGCAGCTCGGCGCGGGTGGAACCCGGGATCGCACCGGCGGGGATGGTGAGTTTCATAGAAGACGTTTCGCCGAAGATGTCGTTGACGGTTTCGGCGAGCTGGTTGCCATCGGGATGCACGGTGACGGGCTTCTCGATGGCGTCGCCGGCCTCGGCGCTGGTGGCCGTGATGCGCTGCTTGCCGTCCGCGATGGAGGCGGTGGCACGCATGGGGAAGACCGCGTTGGCGGACTCGCCGGCGGCGATCCCGAGCTGGCGCTCGCGCGGCCCTTCGAGCGCGAACCAGGACTCCGGCTTGATGGCGGCGGTGACAGCCTGCGCGCGGTCGAGGTAGTTGCGGACGGTGACCGGGAGCTGGATCTCGTCGCCCTGAGTGAGGATGCGGGGCGGGTTGTGATCGACGAAGAAGGGCTGGAAAGCACGGATGTCGGCGGTGGCCGTTCCCGTCTCTCCGTCGACCGTAGAGGCCATGACGGAGAGCTTCCAGGTGGTGATGTTGTCGGCGAGCTTGAAGCGGACCTGCGCGCGACCGTCCGGGCCGGTTTCGAGCAGTGGCTCCCAGAGCAGGGTTTCGGGGAAGTACTCGCGGAGGCGCGGGGTGGCGCAGGGGGAGACGGAGACAACCGAGGACGCTTGTGCCGAGGCAGTCTGGAGTTGTAACGCCGCCGCCTCCACCGTGACCATTTGCATTGCGCTCCCGCCCACTTGCAGCACGGCATTGACTGTTACAGCCTTGCCCGCAGCCACGGGCACCCCGCTGGTCACGTAGCTCAGGAAACCCAGTGCTCCTATATGTACTTCGTAGCGGCCGGCGGGCAGCCCGGAAATCATGTACGTGCCGTTGTTGTCCGTCTCGGCCTCGAACTGCAGGCCATTGCGTCCGCCCCTCCAGTTCAGTGAGGCAATGACACGCGCGTTGGGAATCACGGCTTCCGATGGATCGGTAACTACGCCTCGGATCGAGCCCCCGTGCGCTCTCCCGGACGCGAGGCGCCGATCCACTTCCTTGTTGTCAGTCACGTAGCTTTCGGTGCGGCTGAGGACCGCCAAAGTGAAGTCGTCCGGAGTGCCCTCAATGCCGTCCGGACCGGCGCTGCGAAGCGTGACGGTCAGGCTCCGCTGTGTCGCAGCGACGAGAGCCTTCCGCATTTCGGGTCTAGCCCCGTATTCGGCCGCGACGTAGAACTGGATGACGCCGCTGCGGTCCGAGCGCGTGCCGAAGACGGCATAGAGTGGGCGTCCCCAGGGGTCCTCCAGCGGCGGAAGACCCGCTCCGCGGAGAAGACGCTGCCATTCCACGTCGCTGCCAGGGAACCGTTTCGCGGTCGCAACGAGTTGGGCGAGCGTTTTCTCTGTGGCCGTGAAGTACGGACCTTCGACCTGGCCCGTTTCGAAATCGTCCCAAGTCCCGAACTTGCGGTCGGGGCCCGCACTAACAAACGAGACCACGGCGTTGGCCTGCTGGATCTGAAACCTGAGATTGTAGACGGTGCCCCAGGAATCGCGGGCATGATCGACGTCGATGTTGGCCGCCGTGAGGGCCGTGCGGGCCTCCCGCTCGCTCGATGGAAACGCAGGCAGCGCCTTGAAGGCACGGTCGACGGCGTCATGCAGCGGTTGGATGTGTTTGCGCTGAATCGACCGAACCAGGAAGGCGCTGTCGCGGGCCTTGGCCGGGTTGGGGGCGAAGATCAGGATTCGATCCTGAGCGCCCCGGGAATCGAACTCGACGCGATAGGGCTGACCCCAGGGGTCGCGGAAGCTGTCGAAATCGATGCGCGCGGAGGCCAGGACGCGTTTCAGTTCGGCCAGGTCGCGCGGGAAGGTGCAGTCCTGCTTGTAGCGCGCGTCCAGCGCTTTCTCAAGGCTGGTGAACTGGGCTTCGAAGAAACGGTGGAACTGCTTTTCGGGGCCACCGGAATAGGTTCCGCTCCCCTGGAACATGAGGGACGGGCCACTGCCGTTCAGCAAGGCTTCGGCCACCAGATCGTAGTCTTGCGGGAAAGGCTTGCCGGGGTCAAGGTGTGAGAGTTCATCCAAGCTGACGCCGCCCAAAGCCGCCCCTCCGTCCGGCTCGTCCGCCCGAGCTCCCCATTGCTGCCACGCCCAGCGCGATCCAGAGTCCGCCTGGGCCCTCTCGCCGACGGCGGCGTCGACTACGGCGAGTCCCAGCGCGCTCTCGACCGGATGGCCGGAGGGGGAAAGGACATCCATAGCTGCCGCGGCTTCCCCACCGGGACGGTACTCGGTCTGGGCAGGGCGCAGCCCGACTCTGAGGCCCATAGCGTGCGGAAAGAGCACCGCCTTGCTCGACGTGAAGAGTACCTCATCGCCGGTGGCAAGCGCTAACGAAACGAAACCGACATAGTCGGGACGCCATGGAAGCTCGATTGCCGCATGCCCGTTCACCATCGTCAGCCATTCGAAGAAGAGCAACCGGTTTCCGCGGAAGACTCCCAGCGCGAGCGCCGGTTCTGGCCGGCCGGTTTCCACCTCAACATGAATCGTCTCGCCGGGGTGGTAGAGCGTTTTGTCCGTACGGAGCGACACCCAGTCATCTTCGGGATATTCGCCATATATCCGCTCCTCCCAGCGGCCGCTGCCGCCGTGGCCGTCATCGGCGACCAGCACGATCTTGTCGTCTTCGTCGGTTGCGGGAAGACGCGAGAGGCGGGCCACGCCGTAGCGGTTGGTGGTGACTTCGAGTGCGTTGTTGAGTTTGACGCGGCAGACGGCCGGAGTGCCGTCGGCGTACGACGTAGAGACATAGTAGGGGCCGTTAAAGTCCGAACTTCTGTTGCCGAAATTGACCGGGTAAACGTGAATGACATCGCGGGTGACGCGCAGATCGAAGCGGCGCTCCTCGCTGCGGCCGGTGAAGGGATCCCGCACGGAAACCGCGAAATGCAGGTCCTTGTAGCGATGGTACTCGTCATCGGCGAGGTCTTTTTGCGCCTCGGCCAGCTTGACGGTGGCGCGGAAATGGCCCGATCCGTCGGCGTCGCCCGCTTGCACCTGGCCTTCCTTGACGTCCCACTTCTGAAGCCGGTAATCCCACTCGCGGCTGGTCTCCTCGGCGAAGCGGACATGGCCGCGCGAGACTGGTTTGCCGAAAAGGTAGTCGGCCTGGACGTCGACCGAGGCGTCCTGCCCCGGCAGATAGTATGGGCGGTCGGGCTTCGCGTTGACCGCAAACTCGGGCAAATCGTAGCGGCTGATCCTGACCGCAAGCGACGAGCGCACCTGGTATGTCCGTTGCCCCTCGTCTCCCGTGACGGCGATCCCATAGTCCCCAAGGCGGATGGTGTCAGGGATCTGCCAGTCGGTGGCTGCGACGCCGAAGCGGTTCGTCAGCAGGCGAATCGAGAATACGGCGGTATCTTCGGGGTCTCCGATCTCGATCTTGATCGGAAACGAGGAGGCCGCGCCGCCGCCCGGCGTGAAGCAGACAATCCGCAGGTGCAGCGTTTGGCCGGGCTGATAGATGGGCTTGTCTGGGGTGATGCTGACACGCATCCAGCGGTCGAGCGGGACGCGGACCGCGACATCCTGGGTGAAACCGCCGAGCGTGCCCTGGACTCTCAGATCCAACTCGTCCTCCGCACTGCCTGGTGGTACGGGCAGTTCGAGGCTTGTCAGGCCGTGGCCGTCGGTGAAGCCTTCGACGGCGTGCGAAGGGTCGAAGCCCGCGCGGACTGCGACGCCGGCTAGGGGTTTCCCGGTAACGGGATGCACGGCGCTTGCCACGAAGCGGTACACGTTGCCGGGGCCCAGCTCAGGGCCGTGCAGCACGTTCAGTTCGAACACGAAGTCGGCGATTTGGAAGAGCGCGGAGATTCCGCTGTGGTCCAGGCCTTCGGCGCGGACGCGGTAGCGGAGGCGGTCCCAGACATCGGACTTCGCGGGCAGCGGGAAAGGAACTACCACTTCGCCCGGCCCGGGCGGGACATCCGTGGCGCATTCGATGGTCGCCGTCACGGCGCCGGCGGGGTTGAGCCACTCGAGCGCCGCGTGGACGCGAACGGGCGTGGTGGCTGGGTTTTCGAAGGGCAGAACGATGGCGGTCTGGCCATCTTTCAAAACGGCCTTGATCCTGGCGCTATCGAGCCGCAGGGCGGGAGAAGCCGCCATTGAAAGGAGCGGGAGAAGAAGAAATGCAGGCAGGGTACGGCTGAACGTCATAATCCGCATGAGACTATCACCTCAACCGGTCGATTGGACGCGGGATTATCGCGGCGGGTTTCCGATTTCAGGAACCTTTTTCCAAGAGCCGGGCCTGGAAGCCGTCGCCGGGGCACTGGACCAGCTCGTACCCCTGGGCGGCGTTGGCATCCGTGTCGTAGATGACGAAGGTCGAGGGAACGTCGAGCGAGCCCCCGGGCCCGAACGTCGCGCCCATGATGGGGCCGGGGTTGACCAGGAGCGCGCGGCCCGTGCGGGCGATCTCGAAGACGTGATTGTGGCCGAAGGCGACCAGGTCGAACTCGCCCGAGAGGGCCAGCGGGCGGGCGATGTTGTCGTAGTGCTGGACCGCCACCGCTTTGCCGTCGAATTCGGCGCGGAAGAACTCGCCGTGGATGCGAATCTGCGGGTATTTCTGCGCGTTTGCCGTGATGCGGAACAGGTCGGCGTCGTTGTTCCCGAAAACGATGTGGATGGGACTGGCAAAGCCGCGGCCGAGCTGGTGGATGATGAACGGCGAGCAGAGGTCGCCGCAGCAGATCAGAACGTCGCAGGAGGCACGGCCTCGAGCGCGGCCGCCAGCTTCCAGATGTTGTCGTGAATGTCGGAGAGGAGCGCGAGACGCATTGATTCCAGGGTAGCAGCTAGCAGCTATCAGCTATCAGCGCGGCGGGGCGGGGCCGCGGTCGGCGACAACGACCATCTCCATGTCCGAGGCCTTGCGGACGATGCGGTGGATCAGATTGCGGGCCAGGAACCAGCGCCAGCGGCCGTAGCGCGGCCGGGGGACGAAGATGCGCGTGATGTGCTGGAGACGCGCGAACTCAACCAGGGTGTTGGCCACATCGGAGCCTTCCAGGGTGCGGGTCTCGATGTGGAGGTTGCGAGCGAAGTTCAGAAGCCGCTCGGTTTCGGCGCGGCGCTCGGGCGGCGTGCGGGCCAACTCGCCCTCGCGGTAGACGAAGACGGCATAGCACTCCGCCTCCAAGTAGTCGGCAACGCGGCGGGCGCGGCGGATCAGGAGCGGCGTGGAGGAATCGGCGGTCAGGTAGACGAGAATTCGTGCGGCGGGCGTTGCGGCAGGCCTTTCCGGCGGCCCGGCCGCAGTCGCCGTAGGGCTCGTCGAAAATGGCCGGCGTGACGTGGCGGACCTCGACTTCGTGGGCGGTCTCGCGCAGAGCCATCTCGCGCAGGGCGACCAGGGTGGACTCCCTGAAGAAATTCTCGAGCGCGCGACGGGCCTTTTCCGGCGCGTAGACGGCGCCGCGCAGCAGGCGGTTGATGAGCGCCTGCGGCGTGGCGTCCACCATGACTACCTCGGCCGCCTCCTTGATGACCCAGTCGGGAACCGTTTCGCGGACGCGGATGCCGGTGAGGTTCCAGACCTGGTCGTTGAGGCTCTCGACATGCTGGATGTTGACGGTGGTGAAGACGTCGATGCCGTGTTCGAGCAGCGCCAGCACGTCCTCCCAGCGCTTCTCGCGGCCGGAGCCGGGCACGTTGGTGTGGGCCAGTTCGTCCACCAGGCAGACGCGGGGCTCGCGGCGCAGGATGGCATCCACGTCCATCTCCTCGAAGATGGCGCCGCGGTATTCGATCTGCCGGCGGGGAATGACTTCGAGGCCCTGGGCCTTGAGAATGGTGTCGCTGCGGCCGTGCGACTCGAAGTAGCCGACGACGACGTCCGCGCCCGTGTGGGCCAGTTCCTGTGCGTCGGCCAGCATCTGGTAGGTCTTGCCGACGCCGGCGGCGTAGCCGAGATAGACCTTGAGGCGGCCGCGGCGGATTGGGGTAGGGTCGGGCATGCGGTTTCTCAGTGCGGAAACACGCGCAGGTCCATGCCTTCGGCGGCGCGGATGAGGCGGTCGATGGGGCCGCCCCGCAGGCGGTCCCACCAAGAGTGCCGCAGGCTGTGGCCGATGAGGATCTGGGTGATGCGCTGGGAGCGGGCGTAGTCGACGATGGCTGGACGACGAAGTCCTCCCCGTCGAGCATCGCGATCTTAGCGCCGGCCTCGCGCGCCGCAGCCAGGTTGGCTTCGAGCGCCTGGCGGTCGCGCGGCGAGAGCTCGGGTTGCTCGACGTAGGCCGCGTACAGCTCGCCGTGGAAGCGGTCGGCCGAGCGCTTGGCGGCGGCGATCATGCTGCCGGCGTTGGTGCGCGGCGTGACGCAGACCAGGAAGCGCTCGTGCGCTCCCCAGAGCTGATCCATGCCCCTGGTTTCGAGGTAGGTTTCAAGCTGGCGATCGACGATATCGGCGGTGAGGAGCAAGGCCAGCTCGCGCAGAGCGGAGAGGCCCTGCGCCACCCTCTCTTCGGAGCCGCCGGCTTCGGCCGCGCGGCCGGCGATCGTCGGGGCGCGACGTCCACCACGACGATTTCGTCGGCGCCGTAGAGGAACGCCTTGGGTACGGTCTGAGTGACGCGCTTGCCGGTGATGGCCTCGACCCTCTCCCGTTCTTCCTCGATGAATTGCAGATTCACGGAGGCGATCACGGTGATCCCGGAGTCGACCAGCTCCTGCACGTCCTGCCAGCGGTAGGGGTGGCGGCTGCCGGGAGGGTTGTTGTAGGCCAGGCCGTCGATGACGCACACGCGGGGGCGGCGGCGGAGAACGGCTTCGACGTCCACCACGGGGACGCCGTCGACGATCTTCGGCGGGATCGCTTCCAGGCTGGCGAGCAGTCTCGTCGATTTCGGGCGAGCGCCGGGGCTGCACGGCGCCCACCACGACATCCTGGCCGCGCGTCGTGGCGGCGGCGCGCCTCGTCGAACATGCGGAACGATTTTCCCACTCCGGAGGCGTAACCCAGGAAGATTTTCAGCCGCTCCGGGCGGCTGCCCGGCGCTTCCGCCATAGCCTGGCGAAGAGGCGGTCGGGATCGGGGCGGGACTCGTCTTGAGGTGGCACTCAATATGAGTGTACCCTGGACTCCGGCATGCACCTGGATCGGGATTGCGGGGCCAGTCGGGCTCGGGAAAAACGGAACTGGCGCGCGCGCTGGCGGAGTCGCTCGGCGCGCCCATCGTCTCGCTCGATTCGTATTACCGCGACCTGCCGCACCTGCCACTTGAGGAGCGGGCGCGGTCGAACTTCGACGTGCCGGAGGCGATCGAGCACGAGCTGCTGTTCGCGCATCTGCGGACGCTGGCCCGCGGCGGCGGCGTGGAGATTCCGGTCTACGACTTCGCACGCCACTCGAGAGCGGAGCGCAGCCAGACCGTGCGCGCCGGCGAATTCGGCGTGCTCGAAGGGCTTTGGGCGCTCTACTGGGAGGACATCCGGCGCCTGCTCGGAACGGGGGTCTATGTGGACACGCCGGACGACGTGTGCTTCGAGCGGCGCCTGGCGCGCGACCTGCGGGAGCGCGGGCGCTCGCCGGAGTCGGTGGCGGCGCAATGGGCGGCGATGACCAGGCCCATGGCGCGGCGATACGTGCTGCCGGCCCGCGAGTTTGCGGACGTGGTGGTGAGCGGCGTCGAGCCGGTCCAGTGTCTGGCCGAGGCTGTTCGGGCTACGGTCCTGGCGCGCGTTGGGCAGTTGTGACGCGCCGGGCGGCCCGCAGGGAGGCCTTTGCGTCCCGGCAGGTCTGAAACCCTTTTTCCGCGCGGTGCGTCCAGTCATGGTGATGCCGGCGCTATACTGGCGGCAGAACGGGTCTGTGGGAGCCGTAAGTGGGACGAGCCGCGCTGTTGGGAGTGTCGGTGCTGGCGCTGGCCGCCGCGTCCCCGGCGGAGACGCAGCGGCACACCGCCAGGATCGCGCTCGAAGACGGCATCCCGCTCCCAGAGGCGCCGCTGATCACTCCAGGGCGCACGGTGTGGAGGTTGCCGGCCTGCTCCATCCTGACCGTGTTCGGCAACGGAACCGTGCAATACGAAGTCGATCTGGCCGCCCGTCCCGAGGATCCGCTCACGGTGGATGTGTGTCCCATCCACATCCGGCTGGAGGGCTACCGGACCCTGGACGCCACTCTCCGCCAGGGGGCGACGATCGTCCTGAAGCGCCTCGGAGTGGCGCAGGGCTCGAGCATTTCGATGACCGCTCTCAAAGCTCCGCCGGCAGCCCGGAAGGCTTACGAAAACGGCGTCGCAGCCATGCTGAAGAAGAAGTGGGAGCTGGCGCAGGAGGAATTCGAGAAAGCCGTTGCCATTTATCCGAAATACGCCCCCGCGTGGAGCGACTTGGGGGAGGTTCTGACCGCGCAGTCCAAGCCTCAACAGGCGCGCGCCGCCTGGGAGCGTGCGCTCGAGGCGGACCCCAAGTACCTGCGGCCCTATCAACAACTCGCCAAGCTGGCTCTGGACCAGGGGCGCAACGAGGATGCGCTGCGCATCGCCGACCTGGGCGTGGACCTGCATCCGGTCGAGTTCCCGGGGATCTACTATTACGACGCCGTGGCCAATTACAACCTCAAGAATCTCGACGTGGCGGAGAAACTTGTGCGCCGGGCCATCAAGCTCGACTATCCGCGCGAGATCCCTCTGGCGGAGAGCCTGCTGGGCTCCGTGCTGGCGGCCAAAGGCGAGCGCCCGGAGGCGATCGAGCACCTGAGGAGGTATCTGGAGCTCTCGCCCAAAGCCACGGACGCGGCGGACGTGCAGCAACTCGCGGAGAAGCTCGAGCGCGACGGCCCGGAGACGAAATAGGCCGCCGCCGGGCGCGGCGCTATACTGCGGTGGAGGGGATTTCAAATGAGATGTCTTACGAGGACAGGACTGTGCGCGCTGGCGCTGGCGAGCGCGTGTACGGCGCAGCGCGGGCCGAACCAGGAGCACACCGCAAAGATCGTGCTTGAAGACGGCACCCCGCTGAAGACAACGCCCGAGATTGTCCCCTCGCTCAATCATCAGGGCGTGCCGGCCTGCGTCTTCGACACCTTTGGCAGCGGCACGGTGCAGTACATCGTTCGCAGCCAGGGCAATCCCTTCTGCCGGACGCAACTGGACTGTCTGGATGGGCAGGCCACGGACTCCTGCCCGGTCCGCATCCGGCTGGCGGGCTACCGGACGGCCGAGGTGACTCTGCACCAGGGCGCGGTGATCGTCCTCAAGCGCCTGGGCGACAACGAGGGTTCTACCGTCTCCATCACCGCCGTCAATGCGCCGAAGGACGCCAGGAAGGCCTACGAGAACGGCGTCGCGGCCATGGCTCATAAGAAGTGGGATGTGGCGCAGAAGGAACTTGAGCGAGCCGTCGCGGACTATCCTCAATACGCGCCCGCCTGGAGCGACCTCGGCGAGGTCCTCCTGCAGGAGTCCAAGCCTCGGGAGGCGCGCGCCGCCTGCGAGCACGCGCTCGAAGCGGACCCCAAGTACCTCAGACCCTATCTACAGCTCGCCAGGTTGGCCTTGGCCCAGGGGAGGACCGAGGACGCGCTTCAGGTCACGACCCGGGCGTTGGCGCTCAATCCGGTCGAGTTTCCAGGCCTGTACTATTACGACGCGGTAGCCGATCTTAGGCTCAAGCGCGTCGACGACGCCGAAAGGAGCGCCCGCAGAGCCACTGAACTCGATTCCAATCACGAGATTCCGGTCGCGGAGAGCCTGCTGGGGACGGTGCTGGCCGCCAAGGGCGATCGTTCCGGAGCTATCGAGCACTATCGAAAGTACTTGCAGCTCTCGCCAAAGGCGACGGATGCCGACACGGTGCGCCAGCGCATGGCGGAACTTGAGGCCGCAGCCCAGAAGTGAGCCAGCCCGCCAAGGGCGTCTCCCAACTCGCGCCGGACCAAGGTACTAGTACTATCAACCAGGCGAGTCTGAACTGGGCAGTACCAATGTTACTAAGTGGAGAATCAAGGTGCTACAACAAGTTGCGAGCGATACTATAATGTTTTAAGTAGACGACGACTGTGTGGCGGCAGTGTCGGTAGTTTTGTGGACGCTGTACAGGTTCGAGGTATGAGCGCGAGCGACCGAGTAACAGTTGGCGTGCTGGCAGCCACGCCGGCAGTGTGCTCCGAGCTCCAGGGGTGTCTGCGGCAGTTACCCGTGCAGGTAGTGCTCGATGAGCGGGTGGCCCGGCCCGATACACAGCTCCTGTCCCGTTTGCAGAGTCTGCATCCCGATCTCGTCCTGGTCGAGCAGCCTGCGGACCGCAGCTCGATTCAGGCTCTGCTGCGCACCGTGGCCAAAGCGTCGCCCAGTTCCGCGATCGTGCTGATCAACGGAAGCGCCGATGCGGAAGCGATCCTCGAAGCCGTTCGTGCTGGCGCCCGCGATTATCTGTACCCCCCGTTCGCGGAACCCTTGGAGAAGGTCATCGCGCGGTTCCAGGCGTCGCGCCCAAAGCCGCAGACCGGCGTGCGGCGCCCGAGAGGCCGCGTGATCGGTTTCCTGTCGGCCAAGGGCGGATGCGGGGCCAGCACGGTCGCGCTCCACGCCGCCGTTAGCATGGCACGCGAAAGCGGCCAGCCGACAGGCCTGGCTGACTTCGATCTGAGCTGCGGGATGCTGAAGTTCCTCACCAACAGCCGCGGCCAGTACACGGTTTTGGATGCGGCGGTGAATGCGGACCGGCTGGATGAGAGCTTCTGGAGTGCGCTCGTTACCGAATGCTCCGGCATCGAAGTGCTCACCGCGCCGCCCCCGTTGGCTGTGAAGCAGTATCCCGAAGCGGAGCAGTTCGGCGCTGTGCTGGACTTCATGCGGTCCCGGTACGCGTGGAGCCTGGTGGACTTGGGACGCGGAATCCACAGCTTCCCCGCGTCCTTGCTGGAGCGTCTCGACGAGATCTACGTGGTGGCGACACCCGACCGGATTGCGCTCGCGCAGGCCAAGCGTGTGGCGGACTGCCTGCGGCACGGTCTCAGTTTCCGGACCGTGCGCCTGATCGTCAATCGCAGCCCGGCCGCCGCCGTGGTCGAGATGGAGAGGCTGACCGGCCTGGATGTGTACGCCACCCTGGTGGACGCCGAGGACGATCTACGCGACGCGCTGGCGGACAGCCGCCTGATCTCCGAGAGAGCGCAGATCAGCAGGCAGTTGGCGACGTTCGCCAGGCGCGTGGCGGGCCTGCCGGTCGAGGTCCAGGCGCCGGAGGCCGTGAGCGGCGTGATGACGGGTTTCCGCAAACTGCTGGGAAAGGTGCGGCAGGTTGCGCAAGGACGCGCGGACGGCGGCGCCGTGTCGCCCGAGGCCGCCTGGGAGGCGCTGTCACGCAACGCGGAGACGGCGTTCCGGAGCGGGCAGTACGACCTGGCCGCGAGGCACCTGGCCCAGGCGGTCGAAGAGGCCCGTTCGTTCGGCGACGGCGATCTCCGTTACGGCCGGTCGCTGAACCGGCTGGGCGTGGTGCAGTGCCACCAGGGGCGGCATGCGGAGGCCGAGCGCTCCCTGAAGACGGCCGCCAAGATTCTGGAGCGCGCGCTTGGCGAAGCGGATCCATCCGTGCTCGAGGTTCTCGAACCTGGCTGGCGTCTACAAGGCCACCCGGCAATACGAGACCGCGCGGCAGCTTTATGAGTCCGTGCTCAAGAACGCGGAAAGCGCTCTCGGGCCCAAGCATACGATGGTGGCCTGGACTCTGGACGGCTTGGGCGACGTGCACCTGGCGCAGGGCGAACCAACGGCCGCACTCTACGCTTACCGGCGCGCGCTGTCTATCAAGGAGCAGACGCTCGGCCCGAACGATTGGGACGTCGCCGTCACCCTCGACAAGATCAGCGAGTTCTATCACTCCATGGGCCGTTACAACGAGGCCGAGCCTTTGCTGTGGCGCTCGATTGAAATCCGGACCGCGGTCCTGGGCCGAGGATCTGCGGCTCTGGCAAAGTACTTCATTTCCCTGGGAACGATGTACGCGGCGCAGCGTAGATACCCCGAAGCGGAGCGCCTGCTGAGGTACGGTATCGCGACCTCGGGCAAAGAGCGGGCCGATGAGATGACACCCCCGCTCCACAAACTGGCCGAGGTGTGCGAAGGCCAAGCCCGGTTCGGCGAGGCCGAATCGATCCGCACGTTGGCCCGCGAGATCGTATCTTCGGCGGCGGCGGAGTCCGCCAAGGTTCTGGCCCGTGAATTCGCCGCCAGCGCCTCGATGGCTCCCAGCGCGCCCACCGGCCTGCGCGCGGGCTGGGCGCAGACCAGTTTCTAGGGGCGCTGGCGCGCGGAGCGCCTTCAGAACTCCAAAATGTCGCCCACCACGATCCCGTATCTCGCCGCCATGCCGCCCGCCAACTCGAGGACGTACTGCGCGCGGTAGTGCCCGCCGTAGGTGGGGCACTGGGCCGGCTCGGTCCTGCACGGCGGCGCTGAGGGTGCGATCTCGACAACCCGGCGCTCCGCATCCATCCAAATGATGTCCAGCGGAATGCGCACCTGGTGCATCCAATACGGATACTCCCCCGCATCGCGATGCAGGAAGAGCATGCCGCGGTCGGGCGCCAGGGAATCGCGGAACATCATGCCGCGCGCCAGGTCCTGGGGGTTGGCGAGTACCTCGGCGCGGACCTGCCGGCCTCCGGGGAGAGTGACCAGGCGCGTGTCGAAGTCCTCCGGAGTGGCCGGCTTGGGAGCGCAGCCGGCGAGCGCCAGGGCGAGCAGGGACAGGGCGACAGAGCGCATGGACTAAAATGATAGCGAGAAGCAGCGTCTCGCCGCCATGGGCAGCATCTGGAAGCGTTTTGTCCTCACACTCGAGATGATCAAGTTCGAGCACTCGATTTTTGCGCTTCCGTTTGCCGGCGTGGGCGCGCTGCTGGCCGTCCGGGACGCCGGCTACCGGGTGGCGGGCCTGACGGCGAAAATGGCCTGGATTGCGGTGGCGATGGTGGCCGCCCGCTCGGCCGCGATGGCCTTCAACCGCCTGCTGGACGCGGACGTGGACGCGCGCAATCCGCGCACGCGCTCGCGGCACCTGCCCTCGGGCATGTTGTCGAAGCCGTTCGCCTGGGCTTTCCTGGCCGGGGCAACGCTGGTGTTTCTGGCCGCGGCCCGCATGCTGAGCCCGCTTTGCCTGGCCCTGGCGCCGGCCGCACTGGTCGTGCTGTGGGGCTACTCCTTTACCAAGCGCTTCACCACCTTCTCTCACCTGGTGCTGGGGCTGGCGCTCGGCATCGCGCCCGCCGCGGCCTGGATTGCGTTGCGCGGATCGCTCGACTGGCGCATTCTGCCGTTGGCCGCCGCGGTTGCGCTGTGGACCGCGGGCTTCGACATTATCTACGCCTGCCAGGACTACGAATTCGATATCGCCGAGGGGTTGTTCAGCTACCCGCGGCGGTTCGGCGTCGCCGGAGCGCTCCGGATCGCGCGCGGCTTCCACTTCCTGATGCTGGTCTGCCTGCTGGGACTGGTTTATACGTTTCGCCTGGGACCGATCAGTCTTGCGGGCGTGGCGGCCGTGGCCGCCCTGCTGGCGTACGAGCACAGCCTGGTGAAGCCGCACGACCTATCCCGCGTCAACGCGGCCTTCTTCACCGTGAACGGCTACGTCAGCGTGCTTTTCTTCGGGTTCTGGGCCGCCGACATCTTACTTCTTCGCTCTGGGGCTTGAAATGGAAATCGCGATTGAGGACCAGCGTCTGAAGCCGATACTCGAGAAGGCCGCCGCGGGGGCGCGTTTGGATTACGAAGACGGCCTGGCGCTCTACCGCACGCCGGACCTGCTCGCCGCAGGTTACATGGCCAACCTGGTGCGCGAGCGGCTGCACGGCAACGTCACCTACTTCAACGTGAACCGGCACATCAATCCCACCGACGTGTGCGTGGCGAGTTGCCGCCTGTGTGCGTTCGGCAAGAAAGCCAGGGATCCGCGCGCCTACACCATGTCGCTCGAGCAGGCGTGGGAGACGGCAGGCCGCGGCTGGAGCGAAGCCGTCACCGAGTTCCACATCGTGGGCGGGCTGCACCCGGAGCTGACGCTGGACTGGTATTGCGAGATGTTCCGCGGACTCAAGCGGCGTTTTCCGCGCGTGCACCTGAAGGCGCTCACCATGGTCGAGATCGCCTACCTGGCGAAGCGGACCAAAGCCGCCTATGCGGAAGTCATCGGGCGCCTGATCGAAGCCGGCGTCGATTCCCTGCCCGGCGGCGGCGCCGAGATCTTCTCGGAGCGCGTGCGGCGCATTATCTGCGACCACAAGATCGCAGGCGAAGAGTGGATCGAGGTGGCGCGCACGGCCCACCGGCTGGGCCTCAAGACCAACTGCACCATGCTCTACGGCCACATCGAGAACGAAGAGGACCGCGTGGATCACCTGCTCAAGCTGCGTGCCCTCCAGGACGAGACGGGCGGTTTTCAGACCTTCGTCCCCCTGGCGTTTCACCCCGACAATACGCCGCTCCAGCACGTGGCCAAGACCACCGGTTTCGACGACCTCAAGAGTATCTGCGTCGCACGCCTGTTGCTCGACAACATCCCGCACGTCAAGGCCTACTGGGTGATGATGACGCCGCGGATGGCCCAGATCGCTCAGCGCTTCGGAGCGGACGACATCGACGGCACCATCGTCGAGGAAAAGATCTACCACGACGCGGGGGCGACCACGGCGCAGTCGCTGCGGCGCGGCGAGTTGCTGCACCTGATCCGCGAATCCGGACGCGACCCCCTGGAGCGCGACACGCTCTACCGCCCCGTCACGCGCAGCGACACCACGTTCACCGTAATGGTCTGAGCGTCGCATCGCCGCGGTTGCACGGCGCCCGGCTGTCTGGTTATGGTGGCACTGTCTTTTGCTTTGGGGAGGGGGCCGGATGAACCTGAAGGTCAGAGTGGCGGGGATGTCGTTGCTCGCTGGCGCCGTGCTATTTGCACAAAGCGCTCCACGGACGCCGATCGTAGTCGCGGCGGCGAAGCAGTTCGGGGCGCCCGCCGGGCCGGCGTCACCGACAAGGTGAAGTTCATCGACGGCGACCTGTTCACGGCCGACATCCGCCCCGCGACCGTGGTGATGCCGTACCTGCTACCGTCGGTTAACCTCAAACTGCGCTCGCGGTTGCAGAATGAGCTGAAGCCCTGCACGCGGACCGTCTCCCACAGCTTCGATATAGACGACTGGACGCCCGACAAAGCCGTGCTGGTGGAAGGCAGCCAGCTCTGCCTGTGGGTGATTCCGGACAAGAAACAGGCCCGCCCTAATCCTCTCTGGCCGGCAGCCGGGCGACGCCACTGTTCTCGGAGGCGCCTGTGCCGGAGAAGCGGGAGCTCTCATCGCGGAGAATCGTGGAAGACCACGGTTGGCAGACCGGCCCATTCCGGCTAGAATAGTGTGATTTCACTCTCGTTAGGTAAGGTGACTCCATGGTCCTGGGCAACGCGGAAACGAGATCCCGTGTCTTCCGCTTGCTGGGCACGGCGCCCGTGGCTTTGTACGAGAGTGACGAGCCTCAGTCTCGCATCATCGCCGAACTGCCCCCCGGGGCGCTCCTGGTGGGTTTTGAGTACCGTTCCCGGATGATGCAGGTGCTGACCGCGGATCGGACTTTCGGTTACATCTCGCGCGCGGCCAGGCTCGAGAAAGTCCCTCTGACGCCCGATGAGGTGTTCCATGCGGCGGCGCCGGCCCCGCCGGCTGTGGCAGGACCGCCTCTGGAGGCGGCAGCTTTGGCAGCCGCCACCGCGCGGTCAGCCGCGAAGCCGCCAGCCCCACCCGAGGCCGCGTCAGCGGCGCCGCAGCCCGCGGCGGAGGCCGCCGCCCAGCCGCAGCCGGCACAACCGCAGGCAGCACCGCCTTCGCCCGCGCCTGAGTCGCAAACAGCCAGCACCCTGCAACCGGCGCCGCAGCCCGCGGCGGAAGCCGCCGCCCAGCCGCAGCCGGCACAACCGCAGGCAGCACCGCCTTCGCCCGCGCCTGAGTCGCAAACAGCCGTCATTCTGCAACCGGCGCCGCAGCCCGCGGCGGAAGCCGCCGCCCAGCCGCAGCCGGCACAACCGCAGGCAGCACCGCCTTCGCCCGCGCCTGAGTCGCAAACAGCCGTCATTCTGCAACCGGCGCCGCAGCCCGCGGCGGAAGCCGCCGCCCAGCCGCAGCCGGCACAACCGCAGGCAGCACCGCCTTCGCCCGCGCCTGAGTCGCAAACAGCCGTCATTCTGCAACCGGCCCCGCCTCCGCCCCAGCCCGTGGCGCAAAGCGCCGTTCAACCTCCGGAGCTGACTCCGACAGAGACCTTGCTATGGGCGTTGGCCGGGCTCCTGGGAGTGGGCGGAGCCCTTATCGGCGTGTTGTGGATGCTGAAGGCACTGGGGGCACGCTGACCGCCGGCGCGGCGATTTCCCGCGTCGCCGGGCGCACCGCGTTCTCCACGCGAGCGTCGCTGTCCAGCACGCAGATCGCCAGGAACACGCCCAGCATGGCCGCACCGGTGACGAAGATGATGGCGTTGATCGGCTTGTCGTGCCGCAGGTGCATGAAGAACAGGGCCACCAGCGAGGCCTTGACGGTCGCGATGCCGAGCGCGATGACGACATTCCAGGACCCGAAGTTGAAGCCCGCCGCCAGCACCGTGGTCACGGTCAATGCCAGCAGCGCTCCCAGAACCTTCGCATACGTACCCGCCTGCGTCGCGTGCGCTTCCATGCTCGCCCTCCTACTTGATCAGATACAGCAGCGGGAACAGGTAGATCCAGATCAGATCCACCAGGTGCCAGTACAGCCCCACCAGGTCCACGGGCGTGTAGTAACTGTGCGAGAAATCCCCCCGGGCCGCGCGGCGCAGCACCCAGGCGATCGCCGCCATGCCGCCCAGGATGTGCAGCCCGTGCAGGCCGGTCATCATGAAGTAGAAGCTGAAGAACATGAATTGCCCGGGCACCATGTCGCCTTGATGCGAGTAGAAGCGGCCCGGCAGCAGCCCTTCGTGGAACTTGTGCGCGTACTCGACGTACTTGATGCCGAGAAAGACGCCCGCGCAGATGAGTGTGAGCAGCAGGTAGACGACAACTCGCCGGCGCCGGTCCGTCTTGGCGCTGTCGACCGCCATCACCATGGTGTAGCTGGACGTCAGCAGAACCACGGTGTTGATGAAACCCAGGATGCGGTCCAGGTGATGGTGCGCCTCCAGAAACGCCTCGGTGGTGGCGCGACTGCATGATGGCAAAGCCGACGAAGAGCCCGCCGAAGAGCAGAATCTCGGTGACCAGGAACAGCCACATGCCGATCTTGCCCGCGTCGGCCTGCTGTTCCGCGGTCGTGAAATGATGCTGGAGGAACTCGCCGTGCGGCGCCGCGGCCGTGCTCATGCCTCGACCTCCGCTGTTTCAGGCGCCGAATAGTCGTACGGTTCGTGCGTCACCGTGGGGACGTTCTCGAAGTTGTGCTCGGGCGGCGGAGAAGGCGTCTGCCACTCCAGCCCGGTCGCCCCCCAGGGATTCGCCGGGGCATCCATCGGCCGTCGCAGCGACGCCCAGAAGGTATCCCGCCATGATGAAGAAACCGAGGCCCAGAACCCAGGAGCCGACCGTCGAGAACACGTGCAGCGGCTGGAACTGGTCCAGGTAGCTGTAATAGCGGCGCGGCATACCGCGGCTGCCCAGCACGAACTGGCTCAGGAAGGTAACATTGAAACCGACGAAGATCAGCGCCGCCGATACGCGCGCCCACTTCTCCGAGTACATCCGACCGAACATCTTCGGCCACCAGAAGTGCAGCCCCGCCAGAAACGCCATCACCGTGCCGCCCATCATGACGAAGTGGAAGTGGGCCACTACGAAATAAGTGTCGTGTAGGTGGACGTCGGTCGCGAGCGCGCCCAGAAACAGCCCCGTCAGTCCGCCGATGGCGAACAGCAGCAGGAAGGAGATGGCGTACAGCATCGGCGCTTCGAGCGAGATCGAGCCTTTGTACATGGTGGCGATCCAATTGAAGACTTTCACGCCCGGAAGGGATGGCCACCAGAAACGTCAGAAACGAGAAGATCACGTTGGCAAGCGGCGATTGGCCGCTCACGAACATGTGGTGCCCCCACACCAGAAAGCTCACGCCGGCGATGGCGATGCTCGAGTAGGCGATGGCCTTGTAGCCGAAGATGGTCTTGCGCGAGAAGCAGGGAATCACTTCGGAGATGATGGCCATGCCCGGCAGAATCATGATGTACACGGCGGGATGCGAATAGAACCAGAAGAAGTGCTGGAACAGAATGGGATCGCCGCCCAGTTGGGGATCGAAGATGCCGACGCTGAAAACGCGCTCCATGACGATCAGCAGAAGCGTGATCCCGATCACGGGCGTCGCCAGGACCTGAATGATGGCGGTGGCGTACATGCCCCACACGAACAGCGGCATCCGGAACCAGCCCATGCCCGGAGCGCGCAGCTTGTGGATGGTCGCGATGAAGTTGATGCCCGTGAAGATCGACGAGAAGCCGAGCGTAAACGCGGCCAGGGTCATCATGCCCACCGAGCCGTTGGTGGTGGTCGAGTACGGCGTGTAGAAGGTCCAGCCGGTGTCGACGGCGCCCGTGACCATGGCGCCGATCGCGAGCAGGGCCCCGGCCACGTAGATGTAATAACTGGCCAGGTTGAGGCGCGGGAAGGCGACGTCCTTGGCGCCCAGCATGAGCGGCAGGACGAAGTTACCGAGCGCCGCCGGGATCGACGGGATGATGAACAGGAAGATCATGATGACGCCGTGCAGCGTGAAGACGCGGTTGTAAGCGTCGGCGCTCATGATGTTATGGCCGGGCTTCAGCAGCTCAATGCGGATGAGCATGGCGAAGATCCCGCCCAGCAGGAACGCGAACAGAATCGAGCACCAGGTACATCACGCCGATGCGCTTGTGGTCGACCGTGGTCAGCCAGGACTTCAGACGCCGCGCGGCGAGCTGAGATAGTTGTCGCTCATTTCTGTGCCTTCACGAACTCCACCAGCGCCTGGATCTCGCGCTCGCGCAGCAGGCCCTGGAAAGTGGGCATGATGGGTTCGAAGCCGGCCACGATCTTGGCCTGCGGCAGCAGGATCGACTCGCGCACGTAGTTCTCGTCCACCATCACCGACTTGCCGTCCGAGAGCTTCACCGGGTGTCCCCAAATGCCCTTGAAGCTCGGCCCCTGGCCGGGAACGCCGTCGAGCGAGTGGCAGGTGCTGCAGCCGCGGCTGGCATAAAGCAGCGCGCCGAACTGGGCCAGCGGCATGTTCTTGCCCAGGTCGCCGCCGGTCGCCAGCCAGTCGTCGTACTTCTTCTCATCGTCGACGAAGATCTTGGCCAGCATCGTCGGAGTGGCCCTGGCCGCAGTATTGCGTGCACTCGAGCTGGTGCATGCCCGGCACGGTCGCCTGGAACCAGAGCTGGGTGTAGGTGTTGGGGACCACGTCCTGCTTGATGCGGAAGCTGGGGACGAAGAAGCCATGAATCACGTCCTCGGAAGTCATGACCAGCTTCACCGGCTTGCCCAGCGGAACGTGCAGCTCGTTGACGGTTCGGACTCCAT
Source organism: Bryobacterales bacterium (assembly GCA_963710565.1). GTDB lineage: Bacteria > Acidobacteriota > Terriglobia > Bryobacterales > Bryobacteraceae > DASWZN01. The sequence continues at coordinate 1,205,304 of CAVQAN010000009.1, forward strand.
TGGGATACTCGAACTGCCACAGCCACTTCTTGGCGGTCACTTGAATCTCCAGCGCGTCGGCGGGGCTGACGGTCACGTCCATGTAACTGTGGAAGCCCCAGAAGAAAATGAGAATCACGATGGCCAGCGGAATGCCGGTCCAGGCGGCTTCGAGGCCGTGATGATGTGTAATGTGCGGGGTGCGGTCGCCGGGCCCCCGGCGGCGGTAGCGGATCATGAAGTAGCCCGTCAGACCCGCAACGAGCAGGAAGAAGAAGGCGCTCACATAGATCAGGAACAGGTAGAGGTGGTCGACGCGGCCGGCGTAGGCCGTGCCCTGCACGGGCATCAGGATGGAGCGGATCCAGGCGTTCATGCGGCCGGCACTCCTTCGCGCCGCCACAGGCGCAGCAGAACGAAGCCCAGGATCAGGACGGTCAGCACGCCGCCGGCGCGCATGATGTTGGTGGCGAAAAGTACGTAGCCGTGAGCCTGCGGGTCGTAATGGAAGCAGTAGAGCAGAATGCGGTCGGTGCTGAGCGAGAACTTCGATTCCGACGCCTCGGTCAAAGCCAGGCGCAGGTCGCGCGGGTTGAACTTGATCCCGTAGAGATACCGCGATACCTTGCCCTCCGGCGTGAGGATCACGACGACGGCGGGATGGGCGTACTGCGCCTGCCGCTCGTCGTAGCGGTAATGGAAGCCGACCTGGTCGGCGAGCCTCTTGACGTTGCCGTGGTCGTCCGTGAGGAAATGCCACCCGGCGGCGGGGCGGCCGTAGCTCTCCAGATACGAGGCGCGCTTGCGCTGGGCAAGGTCGAACGTCTCGGTGGGATCGATCGAGACGGTGACCACCTCGAACTCGTTCCCCGGCGTCCAGGGGATTTCTTTCAGCGCGGCGGTCTGGCCGTTCAGTAGCAGGGTGCAGAGCATGGGACAGGAGTAGTACACCAGGTTGAGCAAAACGGGCCGGCCCTGCTGAAAGAAGCTGCGGAGCGGGACGGGGTAGCCGTCCTCGCCGGTGAAAGTGAGGTTCAGGTCGACGCTCTGGCCGAGGCGCTCGTCCACCCCGACGCCGCGCAACTCGGGCGGCAACGGCTGGTCGGCTGCGAACGCGGCCGTGGCGGCTAGCAGCCACAGCACCGTTCTAGCGCTTGGCATGGGCCTCCTCGATGAGCAGTTCCATGGCGCGGTTGATGGGCAGGTGCACGGTGCCTTTCGCGCGGTCAATGTAGCGGTACGAGTTCAGGGTGGCGTCCTCTCGAGCGCGCAGGGCCTTGAGGTCCTCGGACACCGGCTGCAACTGCTTGACGAAGATCTGCTGGTCCCGGGCGCTGTCGTAGTACGCCTGAACTCCGAGAATGATCAGCACCAGCAGGATAACGGTGGCGGCGCCCACCAGCGCCACCGCTCCGCTGCGGGGCTCGGTTGTCTCGAAACCCGCGGTCTTCTCAGACATTGGTGAACTCCAGCGCCTTCTCGAAGCGGATGTCGTCGACCGGCGCGAGCGGATGCGCGCGCAGCCGCCACCAGAAAGCCAGCGCAAAGGCGCCCCCCACGGCAGCCAGCGCGGCCAGATCGATCCAATGCGGGGTCGCGCCGCTTTTCGAGAAGACGGGCATGACCATCCAATACAGGTCCGTGTACTGCATGAAAAGTACCCAGACCGCCGCCCCGGCGAGCAAGCCGAGGTTACGCTTGGCGCCACGGGAAATCAGCACGAAGAACGGTACTAGGAAATGCCCGACCACCAGCAGCGCGGATACGCCGCGCCAGCTTCCCACCAGCCGGGCGCCGAACCAGACGGTCTCTTCCGGGAGATTCGCGTACCAGATCAGCATGTACTGCGAGAAGGCGATGTAGGCCCAAAAGACCGTGAGCGCGAAGAGCCACTTTCCAAGGTCGTGGTAGTGCTCATGGTTCACCGAAGCTCGCAGCACGCCGGCCCGCCGGAACGCGAGAAGGATCAGGGTGAGTGCGGCGATGAACGCCAGCGCGGCCCCGGAGTACACGTAGACGCCGAACATGGTCGAGTACCAGTGCGGGTCCAGCGACATCAGCCAGTCAAAGGCTGCCATCGCCACCGTGACCGTCAGCATGATCATCCCCGGCGCGCTCCAGCGCTGGGAAGATTGACAGGCCGCCAGGCCCATCCCACGGACGGAGTTGCGGTAAAGCCTCCAGCTCCACAAGCTCCACAGCGCAAAGTAGAATGCCGTCCGCAGGAGGAAGAACAGCGGGTTCAGGAATGCCGCTTTGCCCAGGAGGATCGGGTCCACCGCGACGGCCTCCGGGCGCGCCCACTCGTACAGCGACGGCAGTCCGAAAGCGATCGGGACGAACAAGACAGCGCCCAGCGGGATCGTGACCATCGCGTTCTCGGCTATGCGCCGCATGGTGACGCTCCACGCCGCGCCGGTCAGATGTTGCAGCATCACGAAGAACAACGCGCCGAGCGTGAGCGTGAGGAAGAAGGCGTAGGCGACCAGGTACGAAGCGTGGAAACGCGCGGGATCGAGGCGCAGCGCGACCGCGCAGGCGGCCCAGCCCCCCGCCGTCATCGCGGCCAGCGTGTTGCGGCCGCGCCGCCACAGGCGCTCGTCGATGGTGTAGGAATCGCGATGCGCAGTCATCGCAGTTCGCTCCTCAACTCCTGCGGGACGTCGCCGACGGCGCCGGCGGCGGCTCGCTCGAGGGCGCGCACGTAGGCGACGATGGCCCAGCGGTCGCGCTCGTCGATCTGGAACCGGTAGCCGGGCATGGTGCCGCTGGCCGCGGCTGATCGTGTCGAAGACCTGGCCGTCGGCCATCTGGCGAATGCGCTGCTCCGTGAGGTCGGAGGGAAGCCAGGAACTGCGCAGGGCGACGATGCCCCGGCCGGAGCCCGTGCGGTCGTGGCACGGCGCGCAGTAGATGTTGAAGCGTTCCTGGCCGCGCAAAAGCGTCTCGCGATTGAGCGGAAGCGGGTTCGCGACGAAGGCGCCGTCGCGCTTGCCGGTGTAGAACGCGTCGTCGTCTTTGAGGTAGCCGCGCGCCACCGTTCCGGGAACCGGCCGGCGCAACTCGCGCCCGTCGCCGAAAAACCGGCTGGCGGTCTGCGGCAGGTACTTGGGCTGGTCCTTCATATCCGGGAAGACCTGGAGGGGCGGAGTCCGCCGGGAGCCGCAGCCGGCCAGCAGCACAACAAACAGCGCGATGGCGGTGCGTCTCATTCGGCGATCACCTCCACGTGCTCGCCGCCCAGCGCCCGCAGGAGCTCGGCCGCGCCGGCCGCGTCGAAAGCCTCGCCGTCGGCCTCGACGGCGAGCAGGAAGCGGTCGTCGCTGGCGCGCTCGAAGCGGGAATGCTGGAACACCGGGTGGTAAAGTCGCGGCAGACCGTTGAACACGAACATGCCAACTACGGCGCCGAACGAGGCGAGCAGTACCGCCAGTTCGAACGTGATCGGGATCGAGAACTCGAAGGCGAAAAGCGGCTTGCCCGCGATCACCAGCGGGTAGTTGACGGCGCCGGTCCACCAGATCAGCAGCAACGCCGCGGCGGCGCCCGCCAGGCCCGCGGCCAGCACGACCCAGCCCAGCGGCGAACGCGGTGCGCCGAGCGCTTCGTCGATGCCATGCACCGGAAAGGGCGTGAAGGCGTCCAGCTTCGAGTAGCCGCGCGCGCGCGCGCCGCGAATGGCCGCCAGCAGGCTTTCCGGCGAGGCGAATTCCGCGACGGCTCCATAGACCGCCGGCTTCTGCGCCGTCCATCTGGCTCATGACCGGTCCCCCGGATGCGCGGCGTCTGCCGCGAGCATGCCTTTCACTTCCGCCATCGAGATCATGGGCAGGAAGCGCACGAACAGCAGGAACAGCGTGAGGAACAGACCGAAGCTGCCGGCCAGCGTCAGCATGTCGACGGGCGTCGGCCGGAAGTAGCCCCAGCTCGAAGGCAGAAAGTCGCGATGCAGCGACGTCACGATGATGACGAAACGCTCGAACCACATGCCGACGTTGACCAGGATGGAGATCACGAACATGGCGGGAACGCTCGTGCGCACGCGCTTGAACCAGAACAACTGCGGGATGAGAACGTTGCAGGAGACCATGGTCCAGTAGGCCCACCAGTAGGGCCCGAAGGCGCGGTTGAGGAACACGAAGCGCTCGTAGCGGTTGCCGCTGTACCAGGCGATGAAGAACTCGGTGGCGTAGGCGAAGCCGACGATCAGGCCGGTCGCAAGCATGACCTTGTTCATGTTCTCCAGGTGCTTGATGGTGACGAGCTGCTTGAGGTCGAATACCTGGCGCGCGATCACCATCAGCGTGACCACCATGGCGAAGCCCGGAGAAGATGGCGCCCGCGACGAAGTAGGGCGGGAAGATGGTGGTGTGCCAGCCGGGGATGACGGAGACCGCGAAGTCGAAGCTGACGATGGTGTGGACCGAAAGCACCAGCGGCGTCGAGATGCCGGCCAGCAGGAGATAGGCCAGCTCGTAGTGCTTCCAGTGGCGCGCGGAGCCGCGCCAGCCGAGGCTCAGAAGGCCGAAAACAACCTTGCGTGCGCGCGTTCTGGCACGGTCGCGCAACGTGGCCAGGTCGGGCACCAGGCCGGTGTACCAGAACAGCAGCGAGACCGTGGCGTAGGTGCTCACGGCGAAAACGTCCCACATGCAGCGGGCTGCGGAAGTTCTGCCAGATGTGCAGCGCCGGGTTCGGCATCGGGAACAGCCAGTAGACGGCGCGCCACGGGCGGCCGGTGTGGAAGACCGGGAAGATGCCGGCGCAGGCCACCGCGAACAGCGTCATGGCCTCGGCGAAGCGGTTGATCGAGGTGCGCCAGCGCTGGCGGAACAGGAACAGGATGGCGGAGATCAGCGTGCCGGCGTGTCCGATGCCGATCCAGAAAACGAAGTTCGTGATGTCCCAGGCCCAGCCCACGGGCGAGTTGTTGCCCCAGACGCCAATGCCGGTGAAAGCCACGTAGGTGAGCATCGCGGCAAACACCAGCGTCAGCGTGCCCGTGCACGCGATGGCGATGTACCAGACGCGCGGCATGCGGCCTTCGACGATGCCCGAGACCTTGCGGGTCACGTCGGCGTAGCCCGGCTCGCCCAGCACCAGCGCCGGGTTCAGCTCTTGCGATATGGCGAGATCTGCCATGTCAGGCCAGCTCCGGATTCGGATTTCGCAGCTTCGCCAGGTAACTGGTGCGCGGCCGCGTGTTCAGCTCGGTCAGGATGGTGTAATTGCGGTCCTGCTTCTTTAGTTGCGCTACCCGGCTCGACGGGTCGTTGATGTTGCCGAAGACGATGGCATCGGCCGGGCAGGTCTGCTGGCACGCGGTGACGATCTCCCCGTCGCGCAGCGCGCGCCGCCCTTCGGCCTTGGCCTGGATCTTCTTTTCCTGGATGCGCTGCACGCAGTAGGTGCACTTCTCCATGACGCCGCGCATGCGCACGGTCACGTCGGGGTTGAAAGCCATCTTCTCCACTTCCTGCACGTCCTTGTGGTAGTCGAGGAAGTTGAAGCGGCGCACCTTGTAGGGGCAGTTATTGGCGCAGTAGCGCGTGCCGACGCAGCGGTTGTACACCATGTCGTTGAGGCCTTCCGGGCTGTGGTTGGTGGCCGCCACCGGGCAGACGGATTCGCAGGGAGCGTTCTCGCACTGCTGGCAGGCCACCGGCTGCGTCACCACCTGCGGGTCCTCTTCGGCGCCGTCGTAGTAGCGGTCCAGGCGGATCCAGTGCATCTCGCGGCCGCGCGTCACCTGCTCCTTGCCGACGATGGGGATGTTGTTCTCGGCCTGGCAGGCCAGCACGCAGGCGTTGCAGCCGATGCAGGAGTTGAGGTCGATGGCCATGCCCCACTGGTTGCCCTGGTCGTAAGAGAAGCGCGGGAAGAGCTGGAACAGCTCGACCTTCTCGTCCGGCTTCTTGGCGAAAGCGGGCTCTTTGCGGTACTCGTCGAGCGGCGCCTCGCGCACCAGCGGCCGGCCTTCCATGGAGTGGTGCTCCTGCGTGGTGGCGAGCTTGTACGTGCGGCCCGTCTTTGTCACCGTGGCGCCGGGGACGGTATCGAGAGCGGCGGTGGTGCGGATCGGGTAGGCGTCGTGTCCCGCGCCGTGACCCACGCGCCCGCAGGCGGCGCGGCCGTAGCCGAGCGCGAGCGAAATGGACTCGTCGGCGTGGCCGGGCTGGATCCACACCGGCATCTCGATTCCCCGGCCCGCGGTGGCGATCGAAATCACGTCGCCGTTCGAGACGGCCAAGCTGCCGTGCCGTCGCGGGACTGAGGAGCGCCGCGTTGTCCCAAGTCAGCTTGGTCATCGGGTCGGGCGCTTCTTCGAGCCAGCCGTTGTTGGCAAACCGGCCGTCCCAGGTGCTGGCGCTGGGATAGAAGTTGACTTCGAATCCCGGCAGCGAAAGACCGCGCGACAAGCGCCCCCGCAATACGCTTCGCGTCGGGCGCCGGCTGCGCCTTCGAGGAAGCCGTGCCAGGGACAACGCCGTCGTGCAGGCACTTGCGCCAGGTCTTCTCTCCCTGCGCGGCGGGCCACTGGGCCAGCCAGTAGTTGCGAACGATGTCGTAGGCCCGCTGGTCCTTGTAGCCGGAGATGAGCGCGAGGATCTCCGCCCCGGTGCTGACCTCCGTACAGGGGCTGAATCAGCGGCTGCTGGATCGACGCCGTGCCGTCGACGGCGCGCGCGTCGCCCCAGGATTCCAGGTAGTGCGCCTCGGGCAGGTGCCACTTGGCCAGCACTCCGGTCTCGTTCCGCTCCGCGCCCAGGTGGATGGTCGTCGGGGCCTTCTGGATGGCCCGGCTGAATTCGAGATCGGCCGGAGCGTCGTAGGCCGGGTTGCCGCCCAGGATGACCAGCGTCTCCACTCGCCCGGCCGAAATGTCGCTGGCCAGTTCTTCCAGAGCGGGAAGCTGCGGCCGGCGGGCCGTCTCCACGTACGTGACCGTCTTGCCGGAGTTGCCGAGCGCGTGGTTGATCCAGTGTTCTGCCGCGTGGACGGCGGCCGGCTGGCGCGGGCCGGCGAGGACCAGCGAGCGGCCGGCGCTCTTCTTCAGGTCGCGGGCGAGCGCGGCGAGCCATTTCCGCCGCGGATCGTTATTCAGTATGTTGAGCCCGGCGGGCAGCAGGCTCAGCTCGCGCGCCAGGTCCGCCGCGAATTCCGCGATCTCGCCCGCGCGCAAACGGAGCCGGTGGTCGGCCATAGCGCCGGTTACGGAGAACTGGCTCTCGACGGCATAGAGCCGGTTCATCGAGTCCTTCCTGGCGGCGACGCGGCGGCGGGCGGAGAACTCCTTGGTGTAGGCGACCGCGGGAGAATCGAGCGCCAGGAAGTCCGCGTCCAAGGACAGAATCACGTCCGCCTGGTCGAAGTGGTAAATGGGCCGCAGGACGCGGCCAAAGGCCAGTTCGGACCCGGCGAAGACCTGGTCCTCCGAGATAGGCTCGTACTCGATCCACTTCGCCTGCGGGAAACGGCTGAGAGCGTGCGCTCTGACCGCTTCCAGTGACGGGGAGTTGACCGTCTGGCTCAGGAAGCGCAGACGCTCGCTCGCCGCCGCGCTAAAGTGGTCTTTCGCGAAGCCGGCGAATTCATCCCACGTCGAGGGCTGGCCGTCGTGCATCACTTCGCGCGAGCGATCCGGATCGTACAGCCCGAGAATCGAGGCCTGGTGAAAAGCGGAGGCCGCGCCGCGACTGAAAAGGTGGTCGGGGTTGCCTTCGATCTTGGTGGGGCGCCCGTCGTGCGCCTCGACGAGCAGGCCCGTGGCTACCCCGCCGAGCGACATAGCCGTCGCGTAGAACAGCGGGTTGCCCGGGATCTGGTCTTCGACGCCCTTGGCGGCCGGCAGGATGTTCTCGACGGGACGGCTGCACGCCGTGAGTCCCGCCAGCCCCAGCGAAGCGCCCATCAGCTTGAGCAGCGTGCGGCGCGACGGGTCGTCCAGAACCGAGGCGCCTTCGGGAAACTCGTCGCCCGGCAGGGGAACTGGATTGCAGGAACTCTTCTCGCTCATCGGTGGCACCCCGAGCAGTTGGTCGGCGGGTGAATATGATTCTTGGCGATCAGCTCCCGGCCGATCTCGGCGGGATCGCGATCCGGCACCCAGTCGAGCTTTGTAATCAGCTCCCGCGGACGAATCTCCGGCGCCGGGTTGCGGTGGCATTCCAGGCACCACGCCATGCTGAGCGGCTTCACCTGCCGCACCTCCGCCATCTGGTCGACGCGCCCGTGGCAGGTCACGCAACTCACTCCGGCATTCAAGTGCGCGCGGTGGTTGAAGTAGACGTAGTCGGGCAGCTTGTGGATGTGGACCCAGGGAATCGCCCGGCCGGTGGCATAGCTCTCTCGTACCAACTGGAGCTGCGGGCTCTCGGCCTTGACCCGCGTGTGGCAGTTCATGCAGGTTTCCGTCGGCGGGATGGCGGCGTAGGCCGACCGCTCGATGGTCGAGTGGCAGTAGCGGCAATCGAGGCCCAGGTTGCCCGCGTGCAGCTTGTGGCTGTAAGGAACCGGCTGCACTGGCTGATAGCCAGTGTCCGCACGCTCCGGCCGAAAGAGATACGCTGAGAGTGTAATCGCCGCCGCACCGGCGACTAACATCGCAGCGACTGCGATTCGCAGGTTTCGGTCGGCCGACTTGGAGAACGCTGGCTTCATCCCAGATGCGACTTACTAGCACCCATTCCGGAACCGCCCCAATACTTCCGGGCTCACAGCACAATTTCCTGCGACACAGTAGTGCGTTCGCTCATCCAATTGGATGCCGGGACCTGAGCGGGGATGCACATTTTCTGGGCCCGCGGGACAGGCCCCGCGGCCTGTCGAAGAGACCAAGCTGTGGAACCGAACAAGAACGCTAAGCCGTTGATAGGGTTGGGTAAAGCCTTCGGAGATCTGAGGGTCCGCTCGAAGCTCATCGTTCTCCACAACCTGTTCTTCCTGGGCCTGTCGTATGCGGTCTACCTGGTGGCGCTCACCCGGACGCGGCTGGGGCTTCTGGCCGTGCTGGCGGCTGGCTACGGGCTGGCCGTGCTGCTGCTCGAGCTCCTCATCATGCCGCTCTACGTCTACCGCCCTCTGGGACTGCTTCTGAGCGCCGACGAAGCCAGCCGCAAGGGCGACCGCGACCACGAGCTGATCGACAGCGCGCTCATCTCGGACGACGAGCTTGGTCAGATCATGCGTTCGCGGAACGCGGCCATCACCGAGCTGCGGAAACATGAGAGCGACCTGGCCGAGGCCCTGGCCGCGCTGGAACGAAAGAATGAGCTGCTCGACGCCGCCCGGCGCAACTTGGCCGACCAGGACCGGCTGGCCTCGGTGGGCCTGATGAGCGCCAGCGTCGCGCACGAGATCAATACCCCGCTGACGGTGCTGCACGGCTCGGTCGAGAAGTTGCTCGAGACGGTCACGGACGCCGCCGCGCTCGAGCGCCTGGCGCGTATGCAGCGGGTAACCGAGCGCCTGCGGAAGATCAGCGCGAGCCTGCTCGACTTCGCCCGCCCGCCGCAGTACGTCATGGCTCCCGTCGCGGTGCGCGGCATTGTCGAGGAGGCCTGGGCACTGGTAAGTATCGACGAAAAAGCCGCTGCCGTCCGGTTCGAAGATGCGGCTCCGCAGGGCGACGTCGTAACTGGAGATGGGGACCGCCTGGTCCAGGTATTCGTGAATCTGCTGCGTAACGCGCTCGGTGCGGTCAAGACCGGCGGCAGCATCCGCGTGCACTCGCACCGGGTCGCCGTCGATTCCCACTTCTGGACGGTCATCGACGTGGATGACGACGGGCCGGGCATTTCGCCCGAGGTCCTGCCCCAGATCTTCGAGGCTTTCGTGACCAGCCGGCTGGACGCCCGGGGCACCGGCCTCGGTCTGACGGTGGCCGCGGGCATCGTGCAGCAGCACGGCGGCGCCATCGAAGCCTCCAACCGTCCGCAAGGCGGAGCCCGAATCGAAGTTCGTCTGCCTGCGGCCGCTCAGGCCGTCGCGGTGCGAGGCGGCGTATGAGCTCCCCAGCCATCCCTCCCATCCATGTCGCCGTTCTGGACGACGACGCCGACTTCCTGCGCTACATGGAGGATGTCCTCAAGGACGAGGACCGCTACTCCGTGCACTGTTTCTCGCGCCCCGAGGATCTGTTCGAGGCTTCCCAGAAGCGGGCGCCCGATATCGTGCTGCTCGACATGAAGATGGGCGAGTTCCGCGGCGAGACCGTGCTCGAAGAACTGCAAGCGCGGCATCCCGGGATGTGCGTGATCGTGGTCACCGGTTACCCTTCGCTCGAAGATATGCGGGCGACGTTCAAGCGGAAGGTCTTCGACTACCTCGCCAAGCCCTTCTCGCTCTCCCAGCTTCGCCAGACGCTGGCCAACGCGGCCGCCGCCTACGGTCTGGGCCGGTCCCCGCAGGACCGGCTGCGCGAACACCTGGGACACCGCATAAAGATGCTGCGGGTCGAGCGCCGCTGGTCGCTTAAGGACCTGGCCGCCTCCGCCCAGCTCAGCATCTCCCAGATCAGCTCGATCGAGCGCGGCACTCACCTGCCCAGCATCGACAGTTTCCTGGCCATCTGCCAGGCGTTCGACAAAAAGCCCTCCGAGGTCCTGGGGTCGATCGGGTTCTGAACCTGCTACCATCGATCTGGCAGATGGAGGAGGGACCATGCCCTGGCGCCACTACGTTTCGTACTTCTTCGGGGGCGCATTCCTGGCGAATGCCCTGCCCCATTTCGGCAACGGAATCTCGGGGCGTGCCTTCCAAAGTCCTTTCGCGTCGCCTCCCGGCGTTGGCTTGTCCTCCTCGATGGTCAATGTCCTATGGGGTCTCTTCAACCTGGCCGTGGGCTACCTGCTCGTCTGTCGCGTCGGCAGCTTCGATCTGCGCAGGACCCGGCACGCCGTCGCCCTGGGGGCGGGCATCCTGGTCATGTCGCTCATGCTTGCCCGCGCCTTCGGGAGGTTCCACGGGGGACTGTGAAACTCAGGCCGCGCGCAGCCGCGCGCCGAGCCACGACTGCCATTCCGCTAAGCCCGCCCCCGTCGTGCAGGAAACCTCGATGATCTCGATGCCGGGGTGGATGCGGTTGGCGCATTCCCGCGCCAGCTCGATCTTGAAGGGCACGTAAGGCAGAAGATCGATCTTGTTGAGGATCATCAGTTCCGCCTTGTGGAAGATGCCGGGGTACTTCAGGGGCTTGTCCTCGCCTTCGGTGACGCTCAGGACCACGATTTTGGCGCGCTCGCCCAGGTCGTAGCTGGTGGGGCAAACCAGGTTCCCCACGTTCTCGATGAGCAGCAGGTCGAGCCGCTCCAGGTCCCATCCCTCCAGTCCGCGTTCGATCATGCGGGCGTCAAGGTGGCAGGCGCCTGCGGTCGTGATCTGCCGCACCGGAAAGCCGTACCGCGCCAAGCGCTGGGCGTCGTTGTCGGTCTGGATGTCGCCGGTCAGCACGGCCACCCGCGTCCCTGTGGGGAAGGACCCCAGCGTGCGCTCCAGCAGCGCCGTCTTGCCCGAGCCGGGCGAGCTGATGAAGTTCAGGACCAGGATGCCCCGCTCAGCGAAGCGCTCGCGCAGTTCCGCTGCGATACGGTCGTTTTCACTCAAGACCTTGCGTTCCAGCGGTACCCGCTCCATCATTCCTCCAGTTCGAGATAGGTGAGGTCGAGCTCGTCGCAGCCGGCGTCCTCGATGGCCAGAATGGCGGCTTCGAGTTCGGTGCCCTGGACCAGCGCCTCAAAACAGAAGGTCAGGGATGCCGGGTCTACGCCCGCCAGTTCGCCGATGCGCAGTCCCACCTTGGTCACTCGTGCGCCCGGATGGCGCTCCGCTTCGGCCCGAACCGTCTCGAGCACCGAGCTGGCGATACCCATCTCGTGCATGCTTCATTCACGAGGATATCGCGCCGGCCCAAGTCCGCGTACGGCCTCGAGATTCGCCTGCCCCGCTATCGTTTTCAGGTACCATGGCTGCGTGAGAGTCCTCGACGTCGGCTGCGGCATCCGGAAGGCGCCAGGCGCGATCGGAATCGACCGCAACCCGGCCAGCGCAGCCGACGTGCTTTGCGACCTCGATCTTCCTCCCTACCCGTTCGCCGAGGGATCTTTCGACCGCCTGGAAGCGACTCACGTGATCGAGCACGTGGCGGACGTCATCCGCACCATGGAAGAGTTTCACCGCCTGGTGAGGCCGGGCGGCCGCGTGCATGTCGTCACGCCCCACTACACCGACTTCAGCTCGTTCTGCGATCCCACGCACCGCTGGCACCTGAACAGCTTCTCGTTCCGCTCCTTCGGCGAGGATCATGGCGGCTTCGGCTACTATTCCGCGGTCAAGTTCCGCGAGATTTCGGTCCACGTGCGCCTACTGGCTTTCTGGCGGGCGTTGGGGTTCGAAATGCTGGTTAACCGCTCCCGCCGCTTCCGGCGGTTTTGGGAATACTACCTCTGCTACGTGGTGCGCGGGAAAGTGATGGAGTTCGAGTTCGAGGTCCTGAAGTGATCGGCTGGCTGTTGCGGCTTTCCGACGCGGTCCGCGACCGCGGGCGCACGCGGTGCTGGCCCGCCGATCGCGCCGCGGGACGGCGCGGAGAGGACCTGGCGCACCGCTATCTGGAGCGCTGTGGCATGACGGTCGTAGCGCGGAACTGGCAGCCCTCCGTGGGCCAAGGCGAGATCGACCTGGTGGCCTGGGAAGGCGACCGGCTGGTCTTCGTAGAGGTGAAGGCCCGCGCCGGCGACCAGTTCGGCGCCCCGGAGCGCAACGTGGACGCGGGGAAACGCGAGGCGCTCGACGCGCGCCGCGCGCAACTACGCGCGGCGGGCCGGCGTGGCCTGGGAGAGGGTGCGGTTCGACCTCGTCAGCGTGGTCCTAGGCCATCCCGCCGAAATCTCGCACCGCAAGGATGCCTTCCGCCCGAATCGGACGCTATAATTGGGGATTCTCTTTTCAGACCCCTCAAGGGCAGTGGAGGATCTCCGATTGCCAGAGTTCCGTCGAGACCCGATCACCGGCAGGTGGGTCATCATCGCGACCGACCGCGCACATCGGCCCCAGGACTTTTCCCGCGAGCAGGTTGTCATCAAGGGAGGCCGCTTCTGCCCGTTCTGCCCCGGCAGCGAAACGAAGACTCCCCCCGAGTTGCTCGCTTACCGCCAGAGCGGCGCGGCCAACGAGCCCGGCTGGACGCTGCGCGTGGTGCCCAACAAGTTCCCGGCGCTGCGCGTCGAAGGCGACTTCGACCGCCAGGGCGAGGGCCTCTACGACCGCATGAACGGCATCGGCGCGCACGAGGTCGTCATCGAGACGCCGGACCACCAGTTGACCTTGGCCAAGATGACCGACCAGCGCCGTCGAGGACGTCTTCTGGGCCTTCCGCGACCGCTTCCTGGATCTGAAAAAGGACCGGCGCATGCGCTACATCCTGGTCTTCAAGAACCACGGCGAGGGGGCCGGCGCGTCGCTCGAGCACTCGCACTCGCAGTTGATCGCGCTGCCGGTGGTGCCCCGCCGCGTGGTCGAGGAGATGGAGGGCTCCAAGAAGTACTTCGAGCTGCGCGACCGCTGCATCTTCTGCGACATGATCCGGCAGGAGATCAACACCGGCAGCCGGGTGGTGCGTCGAGACCGAGCAGTTTGTGGCCATCTCCCCATACGCCGCGCGGTTTCCCTTCGAGATATGGGTGCTGCCGCGGCGCCACTTCTCGCATTTCGAGGACACCGACGCGGCGGCGTTCCACAACCTGGCGTGGGTCATGCCGCTCGTGCTCCGCGAGATCGACAAGGTGCTGGAACGCCCGGCGTACAACCTCATGATCCACACCGCGCCGCTGCAGGAGCCGGGCCTGCCGTATTATCACTGGCACATCGAGTTGATACCGAAGCTGACCAAAGTGGCGGGGTTCGAGTGGGGGACGGGCTTCTACATCAATCCGACGCCGCCGGAGGAAGCCGCAAGGTTTCTGCGCGAGGCCGGGCTGGGCTGAAGCCGAGCAATTGCCGCGCGATGCTCCGAGGGGATTCCGACTCCAGACGGCACCTCCGCGAGCCCGCTCGGGCCTCCACCAGCACCCGCCCTCCGGTTTCGCCGACCCGATAGGCGCACTCGGCCCCGCGTTCCGCCGCCAGCCGGTCCAGTGGCCAGTCCGATCCGGCCAGCATCTGGATCGCCCCATCAGGCCCGATGAGCACGGTAGTATCCGAGAGGCACTGGCCGGACCGGTACGCGGATTCCGCGGCTTCGAAGATCGCTCTTGCGTCATCGAAGAACCGGCTCACAGTATCCTCATCGGACTGACTGAACTCCTCTTGAGCCGAGGTGCTCTTGCAGACCGCTTTTCGTGCGGCCGGCCCATCGGACGGCCTGTGCCATCCGAAACTCCTGCCCACACCGTTGCGATAAGCTGGGGGAAAGGAGGGACTGGCGCGATGGCGCAATGCACGCATCTTGACCGCATCCGGTTTACCGAAACCTCCACGCGGGTCTGCGAAGACTGCGTGAAGACGGGCGACCGCTGGGTGCACCTGAGGATGTGCCTTTCCTGCGGCCACGTCGGCTGCTGCGACTCCTCGAAGAATAAGCACGCAACCGGACACTTCCGCGGCACCCGCCATCCCCTGGCGCGCTCCATCGAGCCCGGCGAGAGCTGGGTGTGGTGCTACATCGACGAAATGGAGGCGGGGGAATTGCAGGGCAGCGCGGGCGCTTGACTCGCTAGGCGGATCGGAGGGTGCGCTGCCGGCGCCACGACAGCGCCACGATCAGTCCGGCAACCGAGCAGAGGCTGACGAGCGCGCCGATCCGGATCGAGACGGGCGAGTACTCGAACCTGACCACATGCTCACCCGCGGCCACCGGCACGGACTGGAATGCCTCCTCCCACAGCCCGATCGGGACCCTCCGCCCGTCTACCGTGGCGTGCCAGCCCGGAAACAGCTCCTCGACCAGCGCCAGGCGGCCCGCTGACTCGGCCCGCACCCTGAAACAGCGCTGCTCGGGAGTCCAGAGCAAAGTCCGCATACGCGCGCTGCCCTCAGGCTCCCAGCGGCAGGGGGGCTTCGCGTTCAAGTACTCGTAGATGGAGAAATAGGAGCCGGGCGGGCCCACCCGCCGGAAGAGCGGACTGGCCTCCAGCGCCCGGTGGCGCGGATCGCGTTCGGAACTGGCCACGTACCGCACCGCCAGCAGGTCCATCAGACGGGTGTTGAACGGGCTGAAAGTGAACAGGCGGTCGCTTTCGAACGGCGTGTCCCGTTCGATCAGTGCTTTGTACCGGGTGGTGAGGAAGGGATCGAAGCCCTGCGGAGTGTTCAGATCCCAGTGGCGCAGGTATCTGACGTGAGGGTCTCCGTTCACCTCGATTGCGAGGCGGGCTCCCGGGTCGGCGTGCAGGGCGCGGCAGGCTTCCGCCGAGACGCCGGGAAAACACGGGCCCCGGTAGTCCTCGCCTGCGTGGCCCGGACTGGAATTGAAGCCCCGGTCGGTTCCGTAAACCCGGTAGTCGTTCCAGACCAGGAACAACAGGGCCAGGGCGACCCAGGCGCGGTTGCGGCCCTCGGCCGCCCGCCAGGCACGGAGCAGGAAAACGAAAAGCGCCAACGTGATGGCGGCCTCAATCGCGCCGTGCCAGCGCGACGCGAAATCCGGCCCTCCGGGAAGGCCCACGTAGATCTGGCGCGCCAGCCACAGCGGCAGCAGGACCAGCCCCGCGATCAGCCAGCGGCGTGAGACACCCAAGGGCCGGGCCTGCAGGTAGCCCTCGATTCCGATGGCCGCCAGAAGCGTGGCCATCAGGGGAATCTGATCCAGAAAGTTGACGCAACGGACGACCTGATACGCCAGCGCGCTCTTTCGCAGCAACTCGTCCGTCAGGCCGAAGGGGTTCCCCAGGAAGATCGCGCACACTGTGCCGATCGTCAGGACCGGCAGGTAAGGGCGAAGTTTCCGGGCCCGCACCAGGCAGTACACGCCGAACAGCGCGGGGGCCCCGAGGTAAAGGTAGGTGCCCGCCGGACGGCCCCAGCCGTAAGCGCGTCCTCCCAGTTTGAAATAGTTGGGAATGAACAGCGCCGCGTAGTATTCCAGAGTCTGGATGCCGCCGCCATACTTCGGGTCGAACACCTTGAGCGGGTTGCTCTCCGCGGTGGGAAGAACCTGCACCGCCGCCAGCAGCAGCGATGCGCCCAGCGCTCCCAGCGCTCCCAGCAACACGCGCGGGCGAAGCGTGCCGGCCGCGTAGGCCGTCGCCGAACAGCACAGCACCACCCAGGTGGACGGATAGCCCGCCAGCAGGCACAGGGCCGAAGCCGCCGCGACCTTCCAGAACGGGCGCCAGCTCCCCGTGTCGTGGCCTCGTCGATACCGAGTCAGGCCAGCGGAACCCAGGCGTATCCCATGATCATGCCGGCGTGCTGAATCTGGTACAGAGTGTTTCCGCTGAAAGCGTAGACCGCCGCTGCCAGCACGCTCGTCAGAAGCGAGAACCGCCGGCGCAGCCAGAGCCAGGCCAGAAAGAACGCCAGCCAGATGTGCGCGGCGACCAGCGCTTCCACCCACACATAGGCAATCAGTCGATGCCCGGCGTTGACCGCAAACAGCAGCCACGTGGGAGGGTAGAACAGTGCCGCCTGTATGTTCCCCGCGAAGGGGCTTCCGCAGTACATCGAGGGATCCCACAGTGGAAACCGCCCCGCGCGCAGCGAATGGAATGCGTAGTTCCAGAGCGGATAGTGGAAGCCTTCGATATCGAACGGGAAATGGACACGCCGGAAGGGCGGGAAGTACTCGAAAAAGAAGAGCCAGGTAGAGATCAATGAGAGCAGAGCCACCGACACGCGTTCGTGGCGGCAGACGAATCGCCGCAGCCCCGGCGGTCACCGGAATGAGGACGGCATGAACTCAACTGTAGCTCGTACCGCGGGACCGGGCGAAGACGCCCGATTCCGGCCCGCTTCTATGCCCTGAACCCGTAACCGGAACTCTCCTCCGTGGTCTAATCGTTTTATGAGGCACGTTCCCGTCCTGTTGCTGGCCGGCCTTCTGGCGTGGGCAGCCAGTCCACCGCGCCCCGATCCCAAGGCCATCGGCTCCCCCGCCGCCCCCATCGTTGTCGAGGTGTTCAGCGATTTCCAGTGCCCGGCCTGCAAGGCCCTCCACGACCAGGCTCTGGTTCCGCTGGTCCGGGACTACGTCGCTACGGGAAGGGTCTACCTCATCCACCGCGCGTTCCCCCTGCCCCAGCACGCCTATGGGCGCCTGGCCGCCGCCTACGCCAGCGCCGCGGCCCGCGTGGGCAGGTACCAGGAGGTCGCCGATCGGCTGTTCCTGCATCAGGCCGACTGGTCCCAGAGCGGCAAGGTCGATGAAACGGTCTGCCGCGGTCTCACTTCCGAGGAGGCGAAAACCGTGCGCGCCCTGGTCAACGACCCGAGCATTTCCGCCGAGATCCAGCGCGACCTCGAGTTGGGCCAGAAAGTCCCCGTCCACCAGACTCCTACCATGCTGATCCGGCATGGCTCCGCCGTGTACCCCTGGGCCGGCGCGGTCAATTACGAACTGCTGCGCAGCTATCTCGACAGCGAGTTGGCCAAGTAACATGTCCCGCTGGCTTCGGCTGTTCCTCCGCCTGGCGCTCGGCGCCATTTTCCTCTATGCGGCCTGGACCAAGGTGCGCGAACCCTGGCAACTGTTCGCGAGCGTGGTGGACGCCTACGGCCTCCTGCCGATGTGGGCCGTGAAGTTTGTCGCCCGTGTTCTGCCCTGGGCGGAGTTGCTCCTCGGCCTCCTGCTCATCTCGGGCTGGTTCCTCCGTCTCTCATCGATTGCCGCTTCGACCCTGCTGCTCGGCTTCTTCGCGGTGATGGCGCGCACATATGCCAGCGGCCTCCAGATCGAATGCGGCTGCTTCGGCGCCGGCGATGCCATCTCGATCCGCTCCCTGGTCCGCGACGGCAGCCTCCTTCTGGCCTCCCTCTGCCTGGCAGGAATGGCGCTCTCGACCGCGCGCGGAAGGGAGCGCGCCGCAGCGCCGCCGCCCCGTTGAACCGGGTCTCCCAGGCGGTATCCCCCTCCCAGCCACACCTCTCGGCCCAGGTGCAGTCCCGGCGTGACGCACATCGTCCGGAACAGCGCGACGGATGGGCCGATCGGGAAACCTGCATCCGAGCCGCCGGCCGGCTGAGACTTGATGTCTGCTCCCCCACGCCGTCCGGACCGGCCCTGCCCTCCCTCTCGGCGGCAGCCCCTCGGCGACGCCCACCCCCGGCGCTAGAATCGAGCTATGCCCTTCCCCATTCACCGCATGCGGCGGCTGCGCTCCACCGAGCCCATGCGCCGCCTGGTAAGAGAGACCCACCTGGAGCCCTCCCAGCTCATCCTGCCGCTGTTCGTCGTCCCGGGAAACGGTGTGCGGCGCGAGATCGCGTCCATGCCCGGCCACGCCCAGCTTTCGGTGGAGGAAGCGGTGCGCGAGGCCGCCGAGGCGGCGCATTTGGGACTGGGCGGCGTCCTCCTGTTCGGCATCCCGGAGAAGAAGGACGAGAACGCCAGCCAGGCCTACTGCGACGACGGCATCGTCCAGCGCGCCGTCCACGCCATCAAGCTCGGGGCGCCCAACCTGCTGGTGATTACCGACGTCTGCAACTGCGAGTACACCAGCCACGGGCATTGCGGGAAGGTGGTGAACGGCGATGTGGACAACGACGCGACGCTCGAGTGGCTCGCCAAGGCCGCCGTGTCGCACGCGCGCGCCGGCGCGGATATCGTGGCGCCCTCGGACATGATGGACGGCCGTGTGGGCGCTATCCGCCGCGCGCTCGATGCCGCCGGCTTTGCGAACACGCCCGTCCTGTCCTACGCCGCCAAGTTCGCCTCGGTGTTCTACGGCCCCTTCCGCGACGCGGCCGAGTCCGCGCCGCAGTTCGGCGACCGGCGCAGCTACCAGATGGACCCCGCTAACGGCCGGGAAGCGCTCCGGGAAATCGAACTGGACCTCGAGGAGGGCGCCGACATGATCATGGTCAAACCGGCCATGCCTTACCTGGACATCATCCGCCAGGCGCGCGACCGCTGGCAGGCGCCCATCGCCGCCTACCAGGTCAGCGGCGAATACAGCATGATCATGGCCGCCGCGCGCAACGGCTGGATCGATTGCGAGCGCGCCATGCTCGAATCGCTCACCGCCATCCGCCGCGCCGGCGCCAGCATCACCATCACCTATTTCGCCAAGCAGGCCGCCGCCCTCATCCGGCCTGCGGCCCGCCCCTAGACGCGGACCGCCGCTGCGCTACGCCAGCGCTTTCGCCGCTTTGCGGAAATCGGCCTCGGCTACGACGATCAGGGCCCCGTAACGGCCCGCTCCGCCGCACAGCGCGTGCAGCGACACCACGTTGATGCCCTTCGCGGCCAGCTTTCCCATCGTCTCGGCGCCCACGCCCGGCCGGTCGTCGCCAGTCGCCAGGAAGCCTTTCTGCTTCTTGCCGAGCGCCACTCCCGCCTTCTTACCGGCCGGCCCCAGGTTGGGGGCCTTGTCGTCGACGATCAGGACCACCTCCGACTTCCGGGCTGACTTTGGATATCCCAGAAACCCGGTCAGGTTCGCCCCGGCATCTTTGACTGCGTTGAGGAGACGCGCCCCCTCTCCAACTTTGTTCGGAATCTCGCCGATGTAGTAATTCACCTGCTGTATCTGGTCTGCCATGCGTTTCTCCTTGGTCCGCGGCCGCCGCTGCCGCACGAAAACAAATCGCGACGTCTTTGTTTTTCATGGTACGGCTGCGGCGGCAGGCTGGTCAAGCGGACGCAAGTGGACGCAAGGGGACTGCGCGCGCTTGCCCCGGCGGGCGCGCTTTACGGATTCTGCTGCGCGGGATATCGAACCACGGTCAGGTTTCGCAGGGTCACGGTGTCGGCGGTGGAGCCGGCCATGCGGCCCAGGAACGACACGGTCAGCGGCGCCGCCAGAGAATCCGAGGCGCTGCCGGCCGACGCCGCGAATGCCAGCGACGCGCCCCAGCTCTCCGCCCTCCATTGGGCTCCGCTCGACGTGGACGCCCGTATCCACCCGTCCGCCGGCAGCCGTTTCGCTGGCCGTGGCGGACCGCGATACCAGCGTGGTCGAGCCCCAATGCACTTCGAAGGTGAAGCCCGTCGCCGTGCCTTCGTGGGAATAGTCGAAGCGGATGTCGGCGCGGTCGCCCGCCTGCAGAAACCCCGCCGGGATTGTGCAGGTGGCCAGAGAAGTGAGCGAGGTGGAACTGGTTGCCGCTCCGGCGCTGCCGCACAGAACCTGCGGCGCCGTATGCGCCTGGCCGCCCTCGGCCGTCTTCCGCGCCTGCGAGGAGGTGTTGTACCAGGCGTCGCCGTCGCTACGGGCGCTCGGATCGGTGGCGCTGCCCGCATCTTCCCAGGCGGCGCGCGTCGCCGAGGTCGCAGCGTGAAACGACGGCCCCAGGACGCGCCCGTCCGGGTCTACGCGAGCCAGCTCGTTGCCGGAGGGGTCCAGCCAGCGGCCGAGCGGTACGCTTCCCTGCCCCTGCCCGGCGCGCACAACCAGCGCCGTCAGGCCCACCGAGACCTGCGCGTCCCACAGATACAGCGTCGCGGAGTCGCTGTTGTTGCCGACCGACAGCTTTCGGTTCCCGTTGTCCCACGACAACTGGCTGCTATTCTGCGCCAGGTTGCCGCTGGCATCGGCGAAGGGAATCGATCCCTGCGGGAACGCGGTGTAGAGGCAGGTATTCCAGACGGCATCGGCGCCGTTCGACATCAGGCAGCGGTTGGCCGCACCCAGCGGCAACCGCGCCCAAAGGGCCGCCGTGGTCCCCTGCGCGACGATCAAGTCTCCCCGCGTGGCGGAGGCCGCCGCCGTGTCCGAGTGGGCTGAGCCGAGCAGGCTGTGCGTCAGCGGCGCGCGTGGGTCGGTGAGCCGGGAGTCCATCGCGGTAACAAACCGGTTCGTGTCCGCCGGCGAGCCGGCGGTTCCCGCCAGCGCCGCCTTCTGGCCGGCGCTGGGGTCGTTCCCGTTCGAGTGCGTCGCGAAATTGAGGGCCAGTTTGTACTCCTGGATAGCGGCCGTCGCGGAGACGTTGGCGTCCGTGACGACAGCCGCCGCCAGCGTGGGGTTCGGGAAGTAGCCGCTCAGGGATCCGCCGGCCACTCCCACCGGGTTGCCGGCATCCGCCAGACGGTATGTCGCCATGAGCGTGTCCCCAGTGAGCGGGAGCGAGCCCGGCGCAAACGTAATCACGTTGCCCGCCACCGAGTAATCCACGTTCTGTGCCTGCAACAGGCCGTTGCGATAGAGCGCCAGGCTGCCCGCGGGTGCGGGCGGGTTACCCACCGTGAACACCGCGTTGCTGCCGTTGATCAACCCCGCCGGCGTTTCGCCGTCCACGAACCCGGGGCCCGTGCCGGCCGACCCGCACGGCCCGGACGTGCCATTCACCCGCACGCAGTCCGTGAGGTTGCCCCCGACGGCCTGGAGCAGGCCCGCCGAGTCGATCCCCACGGCCCGGGCCGGCGCGTAGCCGGCGCCCCTCTGCGGCCGCATCGCCAGGTCCGCCAACAGGCCCACCACCGAGGACTCCGGTATCTGCGTATCCTGCCCCGCGCCCCCCGACCCGCCGCTGCCCGATCCCGAGGATGACGGAGCCGCCGTGGCGCGAACGTCCTTCAGACCCAGAGGCGTCGGGCTGGCCGGGACCACCCAGATCTCCTGAAACTGGGCCTTTCCGTCGCTCACGTAGCGCACGGCATAGCTCGATCCGCTGCCGTTCGGCACGAGTTGCACGTAGATCACGCCGTTGACGATCGGAACCGTCAGGCTGCTGGTCGCGATGTTCGACGCGTCCGCCGCCTCGAAGCTCTGCCATTCGATCAGCGCGAAACCGCTGAACGGAGCGCCGTTGGCCTTGAAAAGAGTATCCTGAACAGTCGTCAGCGCCGGGTCCGCCCATCCCAGAGCCAGGCCGAATGCCATCCCCGCCAGCACGCGGAACTTCCAGCCGCACGCGAACATCCTCAGCCTCCTGTAGAAAAAGGGGCCCGGACCCGCCCAGGTTTCGAGCCCTTACGCCATGCAACACCGGCTTCAGTGTAGAGGGGCCGGCGCTGGCGGCCTGCCCCTGAGAAGGCTCTAAGTGGAAGTCAGAAAAGAACTAATTTCTCTCCCAACGGCGTGACTGGGAGATAAACCTCATCCAGCGTTTCTCAGGAGCGACCTGTAGCGCAGGCTCGGTCGAAGAGGGATACCGCGAAGCGGTTTAGTTCACTCCCCTACACGGCCCCCCCCTGGTGCCCTCAGGGGGACGGATGAAAACGGGTCGGGCTTGACAGGTTTGGCAAGCTGGAGGTAGATCCCCCAGCGCGGCGGACAGAAACCGCAACGCGAGGACTGTTGTGGGGATTGGATGGCCTTGGCCGGGCCAGGTTCGGCAGAAACCAGGTTGACGGTGGGTTGGGAAGGATGCCGGCGCCTCGGTCCTGCCCCCGTGCGCTTCGAGCCGCCGGCGCCGGCTAACCGCGTTTCCGAAGCGGTGAGGAAGACATCCGGGCTAGAAACTCCTGACGATGGTCGCCGTGTAGGAGGCGCCGGCGGGGGTCAGGTCGTTGCCCGAGAGGTTGCACAGGCGGACGCTGACGGTGCTGGGGGCCGAGACGCGCATGTTGGCGATGAGCCCCGCCTCGAGCGCAGCCGGCCAGCCGGGTGCGACGGCGTCGTTCACCGCGGCGCCCGCCAGCGTGAACGACAAGTCGTCGGCGCACGCCCCGGCGGGAATCGACGGGAATTCGAGCACCGCGGCCGTCTTCAGATACGTCGGCACCACGGCGCTGTCCAGGGAGATGGTCGTGCTCGTCGCAGAATCCACGCTGAGGATACCGGTGCTCGCCGCGATGCCCTTGGCGGCCAGCATGGCTCGATAGTCCAGACCGCCCTGCGTGTCCCAGCTTCCGTCAACGGCGCTCCAGGTGTAGAGCGGAATCGAGCCGGGCGGGAAGTTCGAAACGCCACTCTCGGCCACGCACCCGTCCGAGGTCGAAACGGTGAGGTTATGGCCCACGGTCAGCGCGCCCGTCGGGTCGAAGTAAACGTAGGCCGTTCCGGTGCCGTCCTCGAGCGAAACTGTGCAGCCCTGCGTGAAGCTGGTGACCGTGCTGCCGAGCCGCAGATTGCAGGGCGTGGTCTGGCCGCAATTCGCCCCCACCGTCAGCGTTTGCACATCGGTCCACGTCACCGCAAAGTCGGCCAACTGCGTCAGCGTGGCGGCGCCGCCCTGCCGCGTCCAAGCGTTGGGAGCCGTGCACACATACAGGTTCTGCCCCAGCGACGCATTGGTCAGCAGGAACGTCTGGCCCACGGAGCACACGGCGGGCAGCGACGTGCCCGTCTGAATGGGCTTGGTCGAGCTTGCGCCCGAGAAGTCGACGTCCTTGGCTTGGGTTCGCAGATCAATCTGTGTCTGCCCGGCGGCGGAAACCGCCAGCAGGGACGCAATCAGGTTCAGTTGAAACAGGCAATATCTCATAGCGGGCCTCGCTCAAACCACACGCCCAATATAGGCACGCGGCCCTGGCGCTCGGAGGGTAGAGAAATCCGATGTGTTTGAAAGAGAGAGAAAAAATGGGACGCCCCGCGGTGAATCCCATCGGCCGGGCGGCGGGGCCGGGCGCGGGCGAAGACCAAGCGGCGGGCCGCCGCCCGATGCAACTTCTTGCAGTCCTACGGGTGCAGGCGGGATTAATCCTACCGCCGCTGGTAGATGTACCGGGCCAGGAGCGCCCGGGTGCTTCCGCCATCGCTAAGGACCACGTCAATCGTCACCGTGGGTTTGGCGTCACCGTATTTGCAGGGGTCGTACTTGGACACGTCGCTTCCGTTGGAAAGCCTTCCGCTACTGGCGCGGCCCGCCGAGGCGTCTCCCTGATGGAGGATATGCCAGTTGGCAAGACCGGTCGTCTCGGTGAGGATGGACGGCGTCAGAACCCCGGACCCGGCGCGTTGAACCGAACAGCCCATTGCGAGCGAAAGGCGCAGGTCGGGCGTGACTGCTGCCGGGAGCGGATCGTTCCATTGACATGCGATGTCCCACTTGAGCGCCGGGATGGTGTAGTGGACAACGTGGTTTTGAAAGACCAGTTTGACGCCTTTCCCCAAGCTCAGAATCTTCGGCTGCAGTTCCCTGACGCTGAGGACGTAAGTAGTGGCTGCACAAGCCAGAGAGGCGGGAAACACCAACGCGACGGTGAGCAGGATTGCTTTCCGGCGGGATGCGGTCATGTGGGGAGATGCGGTGATCATTGATCCTCGGTCCTCCATGGAGCTTTCGGGCAGGATTCCCTATTGGGCTCCTGGCCAACAGCAAGTATACTCCCCGCCTCTTCCATTGGAGCCGTTTGTCCCATTTACCCTGGCCCGACCCACTCCGGCGGCCCAGAAGGCGCCGCCTCCTGGTCCCGATTGCGCGCGTGGCGCGCGAAGGCGTGTTTGAAGCATCGCCTCTCGGCGCCGGCGCAAAGGCCGGTAGCGTTGACCTTCGAGTATCTCCGAGCCAACTTCCATTGCCGAGGAGATATGCGATGATTGGCGCTGTTCGAGGAGATCGTGTGAGCCAGGATTCAAATCGATTGAGAGCGCTTCCCGTCTCGCCCTTTAGCTCCGATTTTGCTGGCGATCGCATGCTTCACGCAGATTTCGACCTGTGCGGCCCAGACCGGAGAAGCAGCCCGACGAGTTCCTGGTGCGGACAACCAGCGGCCCACTGCGGGGCGTTGCGCGGCCGGATGGTGGCGCTGAGTTTCTTGGGATTCCCTACGCGCAGCCGCCGGTGGGCGATCTGCGCTGGCATGAGCCGGTGCCCGTCAAGCCGTGGACCGAAGTTCGCGCGGCCGACAGCTTCGGCGCTCCCTGCGCGCAGCCGCCGATGGCAGACTGGAACCGGCACGACGCAGAGACCGGCAAGGAAGATTGCCTGTTTCTCAATGTGGTGACCGCGGCCTGGCCGGCAAAACAGCCCCTTCCGGTCATGTTCTGATATTCACGGCGGCGGCAATGAGGGCGGCTCGGCCTCGAGCATGTTCTACAACGGCGGAACGCTGGTCAATCACGGCGTCCTGCTGGTCACGATCAACTACCGGCTGGGCATCTTCGGCTTCTTTGCCCATCCCGCATTGAGCGCCGAATCGGCTCACCATGGCTCGGGAAACTACGGCCTGATGGATCAGATTCTGGCCCTGCGCTGGGTGCGCGAGAACATCGCGAACTTCGGCGGCGATCCCAACAACATCACCATTTTTGGCGAGTCCGCGGGCGCAATTGACACCGGGTTGCTGAATCTCCTAATCGGTGACCCCGTAGAACGGGTTGCCTTCAGCGATGTTGCGCGCGTGACGGATGAAGGCGTGTTTGAAGCAGCGCTGCGTGGCCTGGGTAGGCAGGGCAGCGCGATTGATCTGGACCGCGTCGTCGGCGTCCAGGTCTATGTCGTTGGCGTGCGCGAGCAGGGCCTGCTCTGTCGCGAGGTCGTCGATGTTCCTGGTGGTGTTCATCGCTTTCCTCCCGACTACACAATCCCCCACACCTCGTGCATCGCGCGCGAGGTCTTCACGTACAGGGTCATGTTGCCGTGGTCGTTGATGTGAAGCACCCCGCCTCGGTACTTGGCAGGCACCTCGGACAGATCGTTGACCTTCAGCCCGTCGAATTGCTCATCGAACGTCTCGCTGAGCCAGAACCCATAATCGGCGCCATCGCCTGGGTGCGCGCCGAAGTAAAAGTACGGCCCTGCGTACTCGCCGAGCGCATCGAACAGGGCTTCGAGATCCCAATCGGCTTCCTCGGTCTCGTAGTAGCCTGCCGCATCGGAGCGCTTGTCAATCTCGCGGTACAGGGCCGCGTGGCCCTTGATGCGACGTTCGCGCATCCGATAGCGAAGCTCCAAGAGGAACTCGGGGATTAGGTCTTCGGGCCGCATCGTACCTTCCGAAATCGACCCGATTGGATATCGCCGTTTTTGGTGGCGTGCCATTTGCATCTCCTTTGTTTCCGCGTTCTTGGCGGTGAACCATGGATCACTCTGGTTCGGCGAGGAGTCAACGAAGAAAGCGGCCCGCTTACGTTAAAGAGCGAACACCAAACGGCGGGGCTATCGGTTGCGGCGGGCGATGCAGAAGTCGGCGATCAGCGGAGGCGGCGCAGCGCCGCGGGGCGCGGCGATGCAGGCGATCACGGGGCCGGGCGCAGTGAGGCAGGCGTAGGGCGCTGGCGTAGAGACGTGGCGTGGTGAGGTGGCGTAGGGAAGTGGCGTACTGAGGTGGCGTAGGGGCGCCACACCCGCGCTATGCGCAGTTGGAGGTGACTCCGGGGCTGCGCGTCCAAGCTGCGGACCAGGGGAGTAGAATGAGGGACGCGCATGCCCTCACGAAGCCATTTCGTCTGCCAGCACGTGCGTCGCTCGGGCAAACGATGGAAAAGGAGATCTTAACCAAATGAAACGCTACGGACTCACGCTCAAGGTCATAGCTGGCGCCGCGGTTGCGCTCGCTCTTACGTTCACCGCACGGACTCAGAATCGCGCTAACGTTATTGCTCTGAACAACCGAAGCTTCGTCGCTACCACTGGCGACGACGCCAACACCTGCACCTCGGCCGCCTATTGCCGCACCTTCGCCCGGGCGCTGCCCATGACGAACTCGGGAGGAGAGATCGTGGCGGTGAACTCCGGCGGCTACGGGCCTTTTTCGATCACGCAGCCGGTAGTGATCACCGCCATCGGCATCGATGCCGCCATCACCCAGACGACGTCCGGCCAGGATGCGATCAGCATAAACACAACCGGAAATGTGACCATCACCGGGCTCAACCTGAATGGGGGCGGGACCGGCCACGACGGCATCTCCGTGCAGAACGTCGGCGTTCTGAGCCTGTACAGCATGCAAGTACAGGGCTTTGCCGCGCACGGCATCTACTTTGGCTCCGGCAATGCCCTGTCCATGTACGATTGCAAGGTGAGCGGCAACTACTACGGCCTCGACTTCAACGGTTCGAAGGCGTATGCGCACAATACCGCCTTCGACAACAACTCGTCACTAGGCGCTGACGTTGAGGGAGGATATGTGGTGATCGCAGATTCCTCCGCGGAGAACAACACCAACTACGGCATTGCCGCTACCGGAGGCACGGTTGTGCTCGATAACGACAAGGTTGGTGGGAACACGTATGGCCTGTCTCCACAGTCAAGTGGGCACATGTACTTCACACATTGCGCCATATCCGGCAACACCTACGCTTACCTCATCACAAATGGCGGCACGCTCGCTGGGTCGAACCCCGGAACCTCCCTGATCGCGCCGGGGCAACTCACAAGCGGATCGATCGCGACGGCGATCAACCTCCAGTAGCCCAGCATGGCGAGCGACCGTAGATCACTCTGGTTCGCCCAGAAAGAGGCGGGGCGCGTTGCGGCGGGCGATGGAGAATTGCGCGATCGGCATGGCCTGACACAGAGCGGCGCGACGCGATGGAGAAGCCAGCGATGGGCATAGCACGCCGGCGTAGGCGGGTGGCGTAGGGGCGCCACACCCGCGCTATGCGGAGTTGGAGGTGACTCCAGGGCTTCGCGTCCAAGCTCGGCGGTCTTCCGGAGGCGGACAGCAGGAGGGTCGTCTTGAGCGCGCCCCCTGCACGGACCAGGGGCGTAGAATGAGGGACGCGCATGCCCTCACGAAGCCATTTCGTCTGCCAGCACGTGCGTTGCTCGGCCAAACGATGGAAAAGGAGAACTCAACCAAATGAAACGCTACGGACTCACGCTCAAGGTCATAGCTGGCGCCGCGGTTGCGCTCGCTCTTACGTTCACCGCACGGACTCAGAATCGGACTAACGTGATTGCTCTGAACAACAGGAGCTTTGTCGCTACCACCGGCGACGACGCCAACACCTGCACCTCGGCCGCCTATTGCCGCACCTTCGCCCGGGCACTGGCCATGACGAATTCGGGTGGAGAGATCGTGGTGGTGAACTCCGGCGGCTACGGGCCTTTCTCGATCACGCAGCCGGTGGTCATTACCGCCATCGGCATCGACGCCGCCGTCACCCAGACGACGTCCGGCCAGAACGCGATCACGATAAACACCACTGGAAACGTGACCATCACCGGGCTCAATCTGAATGGGGGCGGGACCGGCAGTTGCGGAATCCTGGTGACGCACGTCGGCAGTCTACGCCTGTGTAGTATGCAAGTACAGAACTTCGCGAACCACGGCATCGAGGCCGACGCCGGCACCGCCACGTCAATCTACGATTCCAAGGTGAACGACAACGGTGGTTGCGGCCTCATCACGTTTTCCCCCCCGACGTATGTGCACAACACCGCCTTCGACAACAACGGAGGGGCCGGCGCGATTTCCACTGCCGCCAACCTGACCATCGCAGATTCCTCCGCGCAACACAATGGCGTGGGCTTCTGGGCCAACGGAAGCAGCACGATTGTACTCGACAACGACAGCGTCAGTCTAAACGGCACGGGCATCGAGGTGGAGAACAGCGCGAAGTTGTACTTTGCACATTGCGTGCTGTCGGGCAACACTACGGCCTACTACGTCATCACGGGCGGTGCGCTCGCCGGGTCCAACCCCGGAACCTCCCTGATCGCGCCGGGGCAGGCCACCACCGGAGTACTCTCGACGGCGACGAACCTCCAGTAGCCTGGGCAGTCTTACGCGGGATGCCGCCAATGGCCTCCCACCGGATACTTCGAGGGGGTGGCGCGCTCGCGGCGACTCGAACGCCGGATCTCATCCGCGTCAAGTCGCCCCTTCCCCCCTTCGCTCTATATAGGGGTTTCCAAAAACCTGTCCTTTCCCTTCTGAAGGGAAGGGACAGGAAATCAAGGGAACCAACCTCCCATCCTCCCAACCTCCCAGATGTAGGAAAAAACAGGGGTTATCCTAGCAGGGAACAAACCAACCATCCCAAACAACAGGATCGGACAGGAAGGTAGTTTGGACTCCATTTGGACTCCAGTGATTAGAGCAGTTTCTTGTAAGTTGTTGAAAAGAGTGGTACGCCCGGGGTGATTCGAACACCCGACCTCTTGCTCCGGAGGCAAGCGCTCTATCCAGCTGAGCTACGGGCGCGTACTCTCCGATTGTAGCCGCTTCGCGCCAAGATTGCTGGGCCGCTTCGCAACGACCAAACAGGGGCCGCCCGTCGCGATACGCTGGAGGAAGACAATATGACCAAGAAGCGACCGGCTGCAAAGCACACTGCGGCGGGACGGCGGCTCCTCGCCAGCGCGAGGCAGGCGTTCGCCTGGGCCAAGGGCGAGATGTTGCGATATCCCGTCAAACTCGAACGCGACACCAACGGCACGATCCTGGTCAGCTTCCCGGACCTGCCCGAAGCGCATACCTTCGGGCACGATCGGGCGGAGGCCCTCGCCCGCGCCGCGGACGCCCTCGAAACCGCCCTGATGGGCTACGTGGAGAATCGCCAGGCGATCCCCGCACCTTCGCCCTTTAAGCGCGGACCGTACGTCGCCCTTCCCGCTTCGACGGAAGCGAAACTGCTCGCGGTTCGGTAACGGGGGCCGCCAACCCCTTTCGTCATTCCAGTTCCAGCTCGACCAGATGCTGGCCTCGAGGGAACAGCAGCACGTAGGGCGGACCCCCCGCGCCGGCCCACTCGATGGGCGCCGGGGCGCCGTCAATCTGCTGCCGGAGCGGCTTGCGGTCGAGCGCGGCCACGGCTCGCGACAGGGCCACGTATCCGAAACTGAGGCCGCGCGCCGTGGCCGAAGCGCCCTCGATATTCCCGTTGAAATCGAGGATGCGGGCGGGCGGCGCGGCCTGGGCGGGCGCGACGGTGTGCGCGCCCGCCGGCAGCCACACCACTCCGCCATCGGTCACGGGCCAGGCGCGGCCGTCCACCAGCGCGGGTCCTTTCCACACCACGCCCACGCCCTGCGCGGATTCGACCGTGAGCCGCGGCCCGGCCTGCTCGATCCGCGCGCTAGCGGCCGCGGCCGCCAGCAGCGGGAGGTCGGGCGCGAGCACCGAGTTCTCGAAGTACAGCATCACGCGCGGGAAGACCCTCGAAGCGGACGCCACCAGCTCGAACAGTTCCGTGCCGGTCTGCTGTTTGGTGGGGTAGACGTCCTGGTAGCGCTCCACCACGTTGATGTCCACGGCCAGCTTTTCCGTGTGCCGGGTGAGACCCTGGTAGCGCTTCGCGATTTCGGTGTAGCGTTGCGGCCCCAGGTTCCAGAGCGTGGCTGGATCCTCGATCGCAAACGTGAAATCGCGCTGGTCGAGCAGCGGCAGCAGGCGCGCGGCATCGGCGCCGAGCGCGTCGCGCATCCCGGTGTCGAGACGGTCGTCGATCTGCGTCACCACCATGTCGAGGTCGGGCTTGTCGCGGCGGACCGCGTCCAGCTCCGCGATCCACTCGGTCTGAAGCCGCTGGGCTAGGGCGGCGCGGTAATCGAGGAAGGCGCGCAGGCGACCGGCGTCGGTGGGCTGGCCGCCCGCGAACAGCTCCATGGGATCGAAGCCCTTGAGCGCGCGAAACTCGCGGCGCACGTCGTCGTTCATAGGCGTGAAGCGCGAGGGATTGGCGGCCCCTTCGAGCGACTCGAAATACAGCTCGGCAAGGTTGACGCCGTCCCAATCGAAGCGCCCCAGCAGCTCGCGGACCCCGCCGGCCACGGCGCGGAAGCAGTCGCGGTTGGCCAGGTTCATGAGCTTGCGCCAGTCGAGCGCGGCGTCCTGGAGCACGGCGGTCTTCTCGCGCCACTCCGGATGATCCTGCCAGAAGCGTTCGCTCACGTGCGGCAGCTCGATCCAGGCGTAGACAAGGATGGCGTTGCGGTGGCAGGCGCGGATCAGCCCGCGCAAGTAGTCGTCGCGCCCGGCGTCCGGCTCGAAGTTGTGCCAGGCGGCGACCTGAAGCGCGGCAATGCCCGAGCGCCGCCAGCGCCGCGCCAGGTAGTCTGGGTCGGCCCGGCTGCGGTAGGACGAGTCGAAAAGGGCCCACAGGCGGCGCGATTCGAGCGGCGGGTCGAGGCCCAGGTCGCGCAAGGCCTGCGGCAGGTAAGGCAGGCGCTCGTATCCCTTCGCGCCGGGCGGCGCGGCGACCCAGAGGATGGCCCCGGCGCCACGCCGGATCCCGGCCACCAGGGGCGCTTTCTGCCAGCGCTCGCGCGTGAACAAGCGGGCGCCGGCGGGAAGTTCAGGTACAGGCAGGTCGAGCGCTTCTTCCCAGACGATGGGCAGCTCGGGCCGCCGCAGATCCTCGACGCTTTGCACGTGAACGCGCCGGCCTGTGGCGTGAAAGCCGAGCGACTCGGCCAGCTCGGACGGCCCCTCGACAATCAGAAACCCGCCCGCGTCCGCACGCGCGAGGTAATCCGCACCCTGTCCCTTGAAGCCCTGGAGCAAGACCACAATACCGGCCTGCGCGTCGCCCGCCGCCGGCTGGAATCCCATCGAAGAGAGAACCTGGGGCCAGCCGCCGGGATCGCCGCCGATGAGGGAGAAGGTCAGCCGTGGCGCGGCCACCGCGGCCAGGCTGGCCAGCAGGCCGAGGCCGCACAAGCGGACGGAGTTCTGCACAAGGCTAGCGGGTGAGCGCATACCAGAACCCCACGCGCACGTCGTTGAACTGCTTGCCGGTCTGTAGATAGGCGCCCCGCAGCGCGTTCACCGAGAAGACCAGCCCCGGCGCCATCGTCGCCCAGCGGAAACGCACACCCGGACCGGCTTCGGCGAAGTTCGCCCAGCCCTGCCGCTGGGTGTCGGCAGTGAGGTTGGCGTTGCAGTACACCTGCACTCGTAGCCCCGCGAAGGACCGCAGCGTGTAGCCGGCCTGGTTCTGCGAGTAGGCGATCAGGTCGTTGTTGAAGCGGCTGACGAAGACGCCGTCGGCGTGGGCCTCGGCGAACCAGCCGGGCTCCTCGCTCCCCAGCAGGCGGCCCCAGCCACGGCCGTAGGAGACGCCGCTGCGGTAGTCCTGGATCTGGAAGGCGGTCTGCGGGCTGGCGCTGTAGCGGATGGCGGCGCCGGCCTCGGCCCAGGCCATCGCATTGTGCCAGTAGCGGGTCATCACGCCTAAGCCAGCTACGAAGGATTTCTCGGAATAGCAGCAGATCGGCTGGGCGCCGCGCGTGTCCCCTATGAAGCGCAGGGAGAGATACGGCCTGACGGGAAGGTTGCCCAGCCGGTACTCGGCCTTGGCCTGCCCGTAGGTGAACAGGTCGTTCCAACGCGAAGAATAGAAGGGCAGCGCCCAGACCGTGAACCGCCAGCGGGCGAAGCCGGGCCGCAGGTTGCGATAGGCGCGGTTGGCCTCGGCGGCGATGCGCGGATCGGCGCTGCGCCGCGCCTGGTCGAACCAACCGAGTGCGACATCGTCCTGGCGCAGGACGTTGTACACCCAGCCCAGTTGCAGCATCACCGAGGCATCCGCGGGGTCGGACTCGTGCGCGGCCTGGAGGTACCGCACGGCGTCCCTCAGATACGCCTTGGCATAGCTCCGCTCGCCCATCTCCTTGGCGCCGATGGCCTGAGCGGGCGCCGCGCTGCGCTCCTTGAGCGCCGGGGCGGCCTTGAGGGCGGCGCGCACGCGCGCGACCAACTCGGGATCGCCGGACTTGAGCACGCGGTCCAGGTAGACCATGGCGCCGGCGCGGTCCCGCTTCGCGAGCAGCAGAAAGCCCAACTGGGCCGCCGCCAGCATGTCGGTGGGCGCCATGTCGGTGAGAATCCGCAGCTCGCGCTCGGCTTCGTCCGTCTGCTGCACCTCGAGCAGGAGGAAGATGAGCTCGCGGCGCATCCCGAAGTTGGCGGGGTCCAGGTCCAGGGCGCGGCGGAACTCGACGGCGTAGGGGCACCTCTGGGGCGCCCGTTCCCGCGCCTGTTCGGCCACCCACGGCCGCGACCCCCGCGCCGCCGCAATGAGCGCGGCGCGGGAATCTTCGATCCGGCCCGCTTCCTGCCAGGCGCGGGCCAGGTCGAGAAGCAATTCCCTCTCGCCCGGCCGCAGCTCCCAGGCCGCCAGGTAGTTCTCCGCGGCGAGCCCGGGGTTGTCATGCGCCTCAGCCAGCCGCGCCAGCTCCACGTGAGCGCTGAAATCCTCGGGCGATTTCGCCAAAACGGCGGACCAGCGGGCGATGCCATCCGCCAGTGGCCGGTCGATGTTCTCGAAGGCCTGCGCGGCCACGACGCGCGCTTCGGGGCTTCCGCTCTTCCGAATCCGGTCAAAGGTGCGGCGCGCCTCCGCCGTCTTCCGGGTTTCGTGGCAAAGGAAGGCGTATTCGAGCGCGATGCGCTCGGCGCTGGGATCCAGGCGAAGCGCGGCGGCGAACTGGTCGCGCGCGGCTTCGTTCTCGCCGGCCTTGAGATAGGTGTAGCCGAGGTCCTGGCGCAGGGTCGCGTTGGCGGGCGCCCCTTCGATCGCTTCCAGGAACAGCGCGATGGCGGCATCGTAGTCCCGGGCGCGAAGCGCCTCATAGGCGCCTGCGGCCGGCTGCGGTGTCTGGGCGCGCAGCAGCGGAAGGAGACAAATCGTAGCAATCGCCAGCCGGAGACCCACGAAACCTTAGTGGTACGAACCTGGAGATTCTCGCGGCGCCAATTTGGCCGGACAAGCGCCGATGCTACAATGGGGGTCTTCGAGCACGCGATGCCCTTTCTGGAGAACCAATTCGAGAAAAACGTCCTGGTCACATCCGTTGACTACGTCTTCAACTGGGCCCGAGAGTCGTCCCTGTGGCCACTCACTTTTGGGTTGGCGTGCTGCGCTATCGAGATGATCGCCGCCAGCGGCGCCCCCCGATACGACATCGCCCGTTTTGGCGCCGAGGTTTTCCGGCCCAGCCCGCGGCAGGCGGACCTGATGATCGTGGCCGGCACGGTGACGCTGAAGATGGGGCCCGTCATCAAGCGCCTGTACGATCAGATGGCCGATCCCAAGTGGGTGCTCTCGATGGGCGCGTGTTCGAGCGTCGGCGGGCCGTTCAACACCTACGCGGTGTTGCAGGGGGTAGACCGCATCATTCCCGTCGATGTCTACGTCACCGGTTGCCCGCCCCGCCCCGAAAACCTCTTTTACGGGCTCCTCAAGCTCCAGGACAAGATCAACCGGATGACCACCCTGGCGCGGCGGCCCACCGAGGTCCGGCTGGACGAGTCGATGCTCGAGGACTTCAAGAAGCAGGTCATGATCGCGCAGATGAAGCAGAGCACGTAAGCGTCGCTCAGGCCGCCGATGAACGCAGATTGAGAATACGCGTCTTATCGGCGTTCATCCGCGGTCCAAAAATGCTATTTGACGGCTTCTGACGGTCGCGGTCCGGCGCTCGATCACGGGAGGAACACTGCCGCATGCTTTACAAAGACAAGGGCGACGTGTACCGTGTGGAGGAACTCCAGCAACTGTCGTGGTTGGATCACGGCTTCGGCACGCGCCTGGCCGGCTCCTGGACGCCCGGGCCCCCGGCCTGGGTCCGGCAGGTTCACTCCGTGCGCTGCGTCCCTGCGGAGGGCGTGTTCGGCTGCCTGGGCGAGGCGGATTGCCTGGTGACCGACGAAGCCGGCTGCTACCTGACCATCCGCACTGCCGACTGCATCCCCATCCTTCTGGTGGACGAGCGCCGGCGCGCGGTCGCCGCGGTCCACGCTGGATGGCGGGGCACTGCCCAGAAGATTGCGGTTGCGGCGGTCCGCTGCCTTGGCGAGCGGTTCGGGAGCCGGCCTCAGGATCTGCTGGCGGCGATTGGCCCGGGCATCTGCGAGCGCTGCTACGAGGTGGGCCCTGAAGTCGCTATTCAGTTCGGTCTGGCCGGCCGGACCAGGCTGGACCTGGGCGAAATCAACCGCCGCCAGCTCATCGAACAGGGCGTGGACGAGGCCCGGATCTTCTCGGGAGCGCCGTGTACGTGCTGCCTGCCCGGCGAGTTCCACTCCTGGCGGCGCGACCACGTGAAGACTGGACGCATGGTGTCCGCGGTGGCCATCCGCCGCTGAAAACACAGAGGGCGCGAGCGGGAGCCCGCGCCCTGTCACAGCCAGTCCCGTGCGGCTTAAGCCGCGTTCATCAGCAACCCTTCCAGGGTTGCGGTGGCATCCTGCTCGTGGCGGTCGGCAGCTTCCTGGCACCGGATGCAGAACGGCGCCCACGGAACCGCCGCCAGCCGTTTGGGGCTGATGTCCTCTTCACAGTGCGCGCACACTCCGAAGGAGCCGTCGTCGATCCGCCTCAGCGCGGCGCGCACATTTCGCAGCAGGTTGGACTCCCGGTCCAGGTTGCGGATTGCCAGCTCGCGCTCAGCCGCGCGGGTCACTTCGTCGATCGCATCCGGGCTCTTCTCGATGGCGATCTCATCCCGCCGCTTCAGGATGTCGGCCAGTTCGGCCCGCTTTGCCTCCAGGATCTGTTTGAACTTGTTCAACTCGGTCTTGGTCATTGCCTCTCCCCTCCTCGCTTACATTAAGCATGTTTAATCAGTGCCAACGTTATTAAATAGTATCCATCAACGTGTGCCCGTTGTCCAGCGGAAAGTTGTGTATGGATGGTAGACGCGATCAACGCAGGAAAGTTCCAACGGATCTGCGCGCTGTCCGCTAAGATTCCGCCACCGGTCGGGTCCCAGGTTCCGATCCCGAGCGACTTTCGCCCTGCATCCCATACCCATGACAGATTCATCTGGAGCAATCCCGGTTCCAAAAAATCTTTTTATGCCCTCCAGTGCCCGAACCCCCAATTGGACGCGACCTCTCGCCGAAAGTTTCTGAAACCTCCTACTTTTCCTGCCTTGCCCTGCTCAAGGCGTCCTAGTCTACGCCAGAAGCGCCCTCGCCGGCAAGCCGGCAGCGGCAGTAGCGCGGAGACCTCACACCAACCAAACACAGACTGTCTCATCGACCGATTCCCCGTCGGCATGAGCCCTCGGCTGCGGTGGGGCGCAGGGACGGCACCGGATACATAGTACCCGCCGGCGACCAGGACTCTCGCGCCATCTGCGGGAAGTGCCATAATTAGTCTTTTCTACGACATGACGGACAAGACGCCTTTTCGCCGACTGCGTCCGGGCGCGGGATCCAGCCTGCTGGCGGCGATCTTTTGCGCTCTCTTCTTCCTGGAAGGACTCGTCTTCATCCCATACGTCGGCCTCCAGAACGACGAAGCGATTATCTCGGGGACCATCTACCCTCCCCTGGCGATCCTGCACGCCATGCGCATTTACGGGCAGATCCGGTTTCCGACCATGATCACCAGCTACCTGGGCACCCTGAAGGCCTGGATCTATAAGCCGATCTTCGGACTCTTCGGGCCGTCCCTCTGGTCGATGCGCATACCCGTGCTGCTGGCGGGAGTGGCCACGGTGTGGCTGCTTTTTGTCCTGGTACGTCAGATTGCCGGAGCGCGGGGCGCGCTGGTGGCCGCGGCGCTGGTCGCCGCCGACGCGGCCTTCGTGATGACCACTTGCATGGACTGGGGACCGGTCGCGATCCAGCACCTTCTCCTGCTCTCCGGCCTGCTGCTCCTGTGGCGTTTCGGCCAATCGGGGACGGCGATGCTCCTGGCGGGCGGTTTCTTCCTCTTCGGCCTGGCGCTGTGGGACAAAGCCTTGTTTTCCTGGGCCTTGGCCGGGATGGTGGCTGGGGCGGTCGTAGTGTTCCCGCGCGCGTTGCGCTTGCGGCTGACACGCCGGAACCTCGCCATCGCCGTGGCGTCGCTCTTGGTTGGCGCGACGCCGCTGGTCTCCTTCAACATCAAGCGGCGGCTGGAGACGTTCCGCGGAAACGCCCGGTTCTCCTCGGAGGACGTCGGCCAGAAGGCGACCGTGCTGTGGAGAACGCTAGAAGGCGGCAGCTTGTTCGGCTATATGGTGCGCAACGACCCGCCTCCGGAACCCGCCCCGCCGCACAGCGGGATGGAAGCTCTCTCCGTCCGGCTGAGCGAGACCTTCGGGCGGAGGCAGACTGGCTTGCTGCCATGGGCGTGCATCTTGGCGCTGGCGCTGCTGCCCTCGTTCCGGCGCACACCGGCGGGCAAGCTCATGGCGTTTGCGGCCGTGTTCATGGTGGTGGTCTGGCTGCAGATGGCCTTCACGAAAGGCGCTGGAACGGGAGCGCATCACGCCGTCCTGCTGTGGCCGTTCCCGCACCTGTTCGCTGGAGTGGGCCTGGCCGAGGGCTCGCGAAAACTCGGTCGCGCCGGCCTGCCCACGCTGCTGGCGGTCCTGACTGCGGTCTGCGGATCCGGTATGGTGGTGCTCAACCAGCACCTCGCGCAACTGCTCGAGAACGGCCCCACGACCGTCTGGACGGACGCCATCGATCCGCTGTCGGGCTACCTGCGGGCGTCTCCGGCGCGCCCCATGTACGTAGTGGACTGGGGGATCATCAACTGCCTCCGGATTCTGAACGCAGGGAAACTGCCGCTGGACCTGGCGCCGGAGGAAATCCCTGGGAACGTCAAGAGTCACGCCGGCGCCGTGAAGTTGCTGGAAGCGCCTGCCGCGGTTTTCATCGCCCACACACAGGGAGAAGAGGCATTCCCAGGAGTGAACGCCCGTCTGGACTCCCTCGCGCGATCGGCGGGGCTCCACCCCGAGGTCCTCAAGGTGATCGCCGACCGCAACCATCGGCCTATCTTCCAGGTGTACCGCTACGTGGCAGCGGGACGCTGATTACTTGGCAACGAGGGCAAAGCTTTGGGCGATCAGGGCCAGTTCCCTGAACTCCACCTCGCCCGAACGGAGATACCTGTCCGTAGTGAAAGTGACCTTCACCGGACCTCCCGCGGCAAACGCGGCCGCCGGCACATCGGACTTGTACGACTGGGCGCCCGTCGCGGTGTAGGTCACCGCGGGAAGGCTCAGGTCGCCGACTGAGGCGGACAGGGTGACCGATTCCCGCCGCGAGATGACGACTTCCGGCAGCGAGAAGCGGAATACCAGCACTGCGCCTTTCTGCGCCGCACCCGGCGGCGGCATGAGCCGCACCGTGAATTCGTGTTTTGTCCAGCGCCACGCCTTGTTCTCGACCAGCCAGAAGCCGTCCACGAGCTGGCGCTCGGCCGCCGGCTGTGCCACGGCGAACGAACTCAGGAGGGGGCCGCTCGCCACCTGCTCCGCTTGTTGCGGTTTGCTGCACCCCCAGCCCGCGGCGAAGAGTGCGGCGACGCCCGCCGCAAGGATCGTGTACCGTATCGACTTGTGCATTCGCTCCTCCACCTGCCACCTCGCGCAGCGCGAGGCCTCCAGCATGGGGGCTGGCAGGGAATTAGGATGTTAGCATAGTACCTTATGCCACGACAAAACGCCCCGGCCACTGCTCCCCCAGAGGGCGGTCTCAATGCGATTCCGCTCCGTTTTGTGCTCTCGGGAATCGTCCTCGTAAGCGCCCTTCCCCTGTTCTATCTGGCGGTAACGCAGCGTATCGAATTCGACGGCTATTGGAACGCCTTCATCTCCATTCAAGACCGGTGGCAGAACTTGATCGCGCAGTATGAGGCCAACCCCCACCCTCCGCTGTATTACCTCTTCCTCAGGGCGGGGCTGTGGTTCGGGAGGTCGCACCTGGCGTACCGGGCCGTCTCGGTGCTGGCCGGCCTCGGGACCGTTTACCTGGTGGGTGCGGCGGCGTCGAGGCTGACGCGTTCGGCCCTGGCGGCCGCGCTGGCGGCGCTGGCAGCGTTGGCGTACGGTCTGGCGACACCCACCATGGCGGTTTCCCTCGAGGTCCGCGGGTACATGCTGTGCACGTTTTTTCTCCTGCTGTCCTACTGTTGGTTTCTGGATGTCCTTACGAGCCAGGAACCGGCCGGCACGCTCAGGCTGAGGATCGCCTTCGCCGCAACCGCTGCGCTGGCGTGCCTTGCGGACTACTACTCATTCTTCTATGTCGCCGCGGTTCTGTTCCTGGGCGCGGTCTTTGCCGTGGTAAGGAACCCCGGCTCCCGGGTTAAGGCCCTGGCCCGCGAGGCCGCGACCTCCACCCCGGTGCTGGCGGTGATGGCGTTCCTCTACTTCACGCACACGGAGGCCAAGGCGGGGATTTGGGGACATTTGCGGTCCTACTATTACGATGAGACGGGGACCGAATCGATCGGCGAATTCCTGCTGCGCAACTTACAGAACGATTTCAACCTTCTTTCACCCTGGAAAGTGAAGAGCCAGCCGGTCTTCCTGGCGATTCTGGCCTCCTTGCTGCTGGCGGCGGGCGCCACCTTGTGGCTGGTGCGCCGTATGCGGGAACCGAAGAACCTGACCGCCGCCGCCACGGTGCTCGCCACCATCCTGATGACGCTTCAACTCATGCTGGTCGGGGTGCTGGACAAGTATCCCTTTGGGGGCGAGTTGCGGCACCAATTCCTCCTGTTCCCGTTCCTGATTTTGTGCGCGTGTGTCCTTCTGGACCGCCTCGCTGCCGCCATTCCGCAGCGGGCGGCCTGGGCTTTGGCAGGGATCCTCGGCGTCGCAATCGTGGTGGTCGGCTATCGGGGGTTCGAAGCCTACCCGAGGGCAAGTGAGGCTCTCATGTCCGGGGAGATGCAGAGATTCGACCGCCTGTTTCCGGCCCCGGCCGCAGTGTACGTAGATCGGTTCAATCTCTATGCGTTCTTCATACACCACGATGACTGGACATGGGAATTCCAAGGGCGGGCGCGTTCCGCGCCCAGAGTCGACGTCTACCGGCTGAGCCGGGCCGGCCGCCGGGTCTTTGTACTCGCCGACAACTCGCGTTGGGTTCTCGAGTACGACGACGCCACCCTTTACGACGATCTGGCGGCCTGCATGCGTGCGGAGGGCCTGCGGGCCATCGACGTCTTTCGGGTGGGCCAGGTGAAGGGCCCGCCGCGCCAGGCGGCGGAAATCCTGGAATACAGCAAGCTGGCCGCGGCCATGGCCGCCAGACACGGGGTGTGTCTCCAGCAGCTTGCGGTCCAAGACTGGGACGCATACGCCGAGGTCCGCGCCGGCCGCTGCGAAGCGACGGACGGCGGGCAGTAGGTATCGTATCCGCATGGCGGCGGCGGTGGAAGTCGCAGCGGCGTTGACTCTCCTGATCTGGCTTTACCTGCTGTTGGGCCGCGGCTTCTTCTGGCTGGTGCGGGCGGCGGAACTGGGTGGCGGCGCCGCGCCGCCGCGCCGGGTTACCGCCGTCATTCCGGCGCGCAATGAGGCCCCGGTGATTGCGAAAGCGGTCGCGTCCCTGGCTGCGCAGGACTACGGCGGCGGGCTCGATATCCTGGTGGTCGACGACCACAGCACGGACGGGACGGCGGAAGCCGCGCGCGGAGCGCAAGTCCTCGAAGCCGGGCCGCTTCCGGAGGGCTGGACGGGCAAGCTCTGGGCGGTCTCGGAGGGCGTTCGCGCGGCCGCAGCGTCATGCCCTGACTACTTTCTGCTCACGGATGCGGATATCGTCCACGAGCCCGGGAACCTGGCGCGATTGGTGGCGCACGCGGAAGCCGGAGGGTACGACCTGGCATCATTGATGGTCGAGTTGCGGTGCGAGACCCTGGCCGAGCGGGCGCTGATCCCGGCCTTCGTGTTTTTCTTCCTGAAACTGTACCCGCCGCGGTGGATCGCCAGCGCCACGCATGCGACGGCGGGAGCGGCGGGCGGCTGCATGTTGGTACGGCGGGACGCTATCGAACGCATCGGCGGGATCGCGGCGATTCGCGGAGAGCTCATCGACGACTGCGCGCTGGCTAAAGCGGTGAAGCGCAGCGGCGGGAGGGTCTGGCTGGGGCTGACCTCGTCCGCGCACAGCATTCGGGAGTACAACAGCTTCGGCGAGGTGGGACGCGTGATCGCGCGCACCGCATTCACCCAGCTCGGCTACTCGCCGTTGCTGCTGGCGGGAACGCTGCTGGGGATGTTGGCGATCTACGCGCTGCCGCCGGTGCTGGCGCTGGGATTCCGCTCGTGGCCGGCGGCGCTGGCCTGGCTGGTGATGATGGCCGCATACGCGCCCGTGCTGCGGCTCTACCGGCGATCGCTGCTGTGGGCGCCCGCGCTGCCGCTGGTGGCGCTGTTCTATACAGGCGCGACGGTGTTCTCGGCGGTGGAGTATTGGACGGGCCGCGGTGGGGCCTGGAAGGGGCGGGCGCAGGCGAGACGGCGGTGAAGCCGGCCGGGCTGGGAGTGTGCTCGGCGACAGACACTCCTCTCCGTGCCGTGGGGGTGGCCTGAAGGTCCTTCCCCCCCCCCGTACAGCCTCATACTGAGCGGGGCCAGGGCACCTGGCAAGCTCGCTGGTGCAGAAATGCCGGGATGTCGCGTGAACCGCGCGCCACGGCCACAACCTCAATCGGCAAGCGCTCAGCTCGATAGACGACGAGGAAGGAGCCAACAGGCCAGAACAGGACCCTGCCTACCCATCGGTCGGCGGCGTCAACGCTGCCGGCGGCAATGTACTCCCAGATTTCGTCCAGGTCGGAGGCCGCATCGCCGCTGAGAACGTAAGCGCTCGTGCGCTTTTCTTGCGGCGTTCTTCGGATTTCTGCCGGTGCCGAGCGCGGGCTTCGGCGGGATCCACGCGCTCCCCACGATCGAGCGTGGCCAAGCGCCGGCCGAGTTCCCTGTTGAACGGGCCAAGTTGGGCGGCACGTGCCCGTTCGTGTTCTTCCAGAAGGCGGAGGGCCTCCCTCACAACTTCGCTCGCGGAGTTGTAGCGTCCTGTCTGAACCTTGGTGCTGACGAACTTCTCCAGCTCGGGGGTGAGCGAAACGTTCATAAACAGCCTCCCTGGGAATGCTTCTCCCCGTAACGCACCACACGCCCGGTGCGGCAGGTGGCCATCGCATCTCG
The DNA here is from genome assembly GCA_963710565.1 of Bryobacterales bacterium. GTDB lineage: Bacteria > Acidobacteriota > Terriglobia > Bryobacterales > Bryobacteraceae > DASWZN01. The sequence continues at coordinate 1,247,097 of CAVQAN010000009.1, forward strand.
GCTCCGCGCCGCTCGTCCGGCGACCCTTCCCCGCCGCCGCGCGCGACGACGCTGCGGGCGCGGCGTGCTGAAACGTGCCCCCAAAGTGTCCCTACCAGATCGTCAGATCCACCGGCGAGCCCGTGCCGCAGCCGAGGATTTTGGCCGCCGAGCCCTGGTTGGCGACGATTTCGAGGAAGCCCGAGCTGCCCACGATGAGGAGCGGCTCGCCGGGCGCGCCTTCGGCGAAGGTGGCGTTCAGGTGGGCGATGGTGACTTGGCCGCAGAGGAGCTGGAAGGGCCGGGATTCGAGGGCCGGGAACTCAGCGATGTGAAGGTTGGTGATCAGGTTGCCGAAGTGATCCGTCTTGAGGATCGTCCCCTGCCAGACACGCTTGCCGATGCGCAGCGGCTCGGCGAACCGGAGCCGGCAGTAGTCCTGAATCAGGCGGCCGAAGCTGGCCGGACGCGCGCCGGCGGCCAGGTGCGCAGCCGTGGGCGCGAAGATGTCGCGGCCGTGGAAGGTGCGGCTGACGGGCTGGAGGAAGTGCCGGTCCGAGGCGACGGCGCGCACCTTGTGCTTCTCGCGGGCGTAGATCATCGAGAGCACGCCGTTGTCGGGCGCGACGAAGAACTGCCCGGCGGCCTCGACCAGGATGGGCCGGCGCGCGGTTCCCACGCCGGGATCGATCACCACCACGTGTACCGTCTTCTTCGGGAAATAGCGATACGCCTCGCCGATGACGAACGCCGCCTCGGTGATTTCGAAGGCGCTGACCTGGTGCGTGATGTCCACGATCTCGGCCGCCGGTGCGATGCGCAGGATGACGCCCTTCATGGTCCCGGCGAAGTGATCCGAGAGACCGAAGTCCGTTGTCAGCGTAACGACCGGTCGCGCCATAATAGAAAGAGGCTGGGCAATGACCCGATATTACTTCGATCACAACGCCACCACGCCGGTCTCGCCCGAGGTGTTCGAGGCGATGGCGCCGCTGTTGCGCGAAGATTTCGGGAACGCCTCCAGTATCCATCATTACGGCCAGCGGGCGAAACAGCACCTGGAGACGGCGCGGCGGGAGGTGGCGGGGCTGATTCACGCGCAGCCGCAAGAGATCGTGTTCCTGAGCGGGGGCACGGAGGCCGACAACCTGGCGCTGTTCGGCGTGGTCCGCAACTCGCCGCGCCCGGCCCGGCATGTGATCACGACGGCCATCGAGCACCCGGCCGTGCTGGGCGCTTGCGCGCAACTCGAGCGCGAGGGCGTCGAGGTCACGCGCCTGGCGGTTACCCCGGAAGGCGTGGCGGAACCGGACGCCGTCCGGCGCGCGCTGCGGCCCGAAACGGTTCTCATCTCGGTCATGCACGCGAACAACGAGCTCGGGACCGTGCAGCCCATCGCGGAAATCGCAGGCATCGCCCGCGAGGCCGGCGTGGTGTTCCACTCGGACGGCGTACAGGCGCTGGGTAAGGTGCCGGTGGATGTCGAGGCGCTGGGCGTGGACCTCTACTCGGTAAGCGGGCACAAGGTGTACGCGCCCAAGGGCGAGGGCGCTCTGTTCGTTCGCAAGGGAACGCCGATCGGCGCGATTCAATTCGGAGGCCACCACGAGCGCGACCGGCGGCCGGGGACGGAGAACGTCCCGGGCGCGGTGGCCCTCGGGCGCGCCGCGGCGTGGCTGGCGGAGAACGGAGAGGCGGAGGCGGAGCGGCTGCAAGGCTTGCGGAACCGCCTGGAGGCGGCGCTCCTCGATCGCTTGCCGGGAACGGGCGTCAACGGCGGCGCGGCGGCGCGCACGCCCAACACCTCCAGCATGTACTTCGACGGCATCCGCGGCGAGGCGCTGGTGATCGCGCTCGATCTGCGGGGGTTCGCGGTGTCGAGCGGCGCGGCCTGCTCGAGCGGCGCCGTGGAGCCCTCGCACGTGCTCACGGCCATCGGGCTCAGTGCGGACCGTGCGCGCGGCACCATCCGCTTTTCGCTCGGGCGGCTCAATACCGGTGAGCAGGTGGACGCGTTGGTGGAATCCGTCGCCGCAGCGGTGGCGCAACTGCGGCGCATCGCGCCAGCGGAGCGGGCGCATGCCTGAGGGCCTGGTCGCCGTCGCGATGAGCGGCGGCGTGGACAGCTCGACGGTGGCGGGATTGCTGCACCGCCAGGGAGTGCCGGTGATCGGGCTGACCATGCAATTGTGGAATCAGCGGCGGCTGCCCGAGCTGGCTTCGGAGGCCGTCACCGGCCGCTGCTGCTCGCTCGACGACGTCTACGATGCGCGGCGGGTGGCGGAGCAGCTCGGCATCCCCTACTACGTCGTTAATCTCGAGGACAGGTTCGAGCGCGAGGTGGTGCGGCCGTTCATCGACGCGTACCTGGCGGGGCGCACGCCGATTCCTTGCACGCTGTGCAACAACTTCGTCAAGTTCGACCAGTTCCTGGAGATGGCCGCCTCGCTGGGCGTCGAGCGCATCGCAACGGGCCACTACGCGCGGCTGCGGTTCGACGGGGGCGCCGGCCGTTACCTGCTCTATCGCGCGGCGGACGAGAGTCGCGACCAGACCTATTTCCTGTGGGGGCTGACGCAGGAGCAGTTGGCGCGGACCTTGTTTCCGCTGGGCGAACACCGCAAGTCGGAGGTGCGCGAGATGGCCGCCGAGATGGGGCTGGCGGTGGCGGCCAAAGGAGACAGCCAGGAGATCTGCTTCGTGCCCAACGGAGACTACGCAGCCTTCATCGACGCGTACTTCCGCGAGCAGGGCACGGCGCGGGAACGCACGCGGGGCGAGATCGTCACTACGGATGGCCGCACCCTTGCGGCGCATGACGGCGTGCACCATTTCACGGTCGGCCAGAGGCGCGGGCTCAACGTCGCGGTGGGCGAGCCGCTTTACGTTATCGCGACGGACGCCGCGACGGGCCGCGTGACTGTGGGCCGAAATGAGGATCTGCTGCGGGCGAGCGCGACGGTTCGTGAGGTGAACTGGATCGCGTTCGAGAGCCTGACGGATCCTTCGCGCGCCGAAGTGAAGATCCGCAACAAGCACGCTGCGGCGCCGGCGACGATCCTCCCGGGCACGGAGGCCGGCCGGGTCGAAGTGCGCTTCGACCACCCGCAGCGCGCCGTAACGCCGGGCCAGGCGGCCGTATTCTACCAGGGCGGCCTGGTGCTGGGCGGCGGCTGGATTGAGGGTTAGGGCGCGCCGCCGGAGCGGCGGGCTCACCGCAGCAATTCTGTCCCGCCAACTGGAGCGGCTACTTCTTGCCCGCTTCCGGCGCCGGGCGCTCGGCCGGCGCTGCCGCGCGGCTATACACGATCTTCTTCGTCCCGCCCTCGCAAGTGCCGACGACTTTGCCTTCCACTTCCTTGGCCTTGTCGACGATGTCGAGCGAGTACGACTTCACGTTGTTGGCGTCCAGCTTCTTTGCGATCTCGGACTTCAACTCTTCGCAGGGCTTTTGCGCCAGCGCGTAACCGGACGCCGACGCGAGCAGCAGGAAAGCGAATACCAGCGGCCTTCTCATGGGGTCATCTCCTTCACCAGCAACGCAGCATATCACAGGCTGGCGGCGCCCGCACGGCCGCAGGAGCCGAAGGAACTCCGCCGCCGCCTCAGCCGGCCGTCCCGCTAGAATAGTTTCTTGCGCGCCGTCTCGTTCGAAATCCTCGCCGAGTGCCCGAAAACCGGCGCCCGCGCCGGGGTGCTCCATACCCCGCACGGCGACATCGAAACGCCGGTCTTCATGCCCGTGGGCACGCAGGCCACCGTCAAGGGCGTCACCCAGCGCGATCTCATCCAAGAGCTCGACGCCGGAATCATCCTGGCCAACACGTACCATCTCTTCCTGCGTCCGGGCCACGAGTCGATCCGGCGGTTGGGCGGCCTGCACCGCTTCATGTCCTGGCCGCGCGCCATCCTGACCGATTCCGGCGGCTTCCAGGTCTTCAGCCTCAGCGACCTCCGCAAGGTGACCGACGAAGGCGTGCTGTTCCAGTCGCACCTGAACGGCGACACGCACCTGTTCACGCCCGAATCCACCGTGGACGTCCAGATTGCGCTCGGAAGCGACATCATGATGATGCTCGACGAGTGCCTCGGCTACCCCGCCACCGAGGAAGCGGCACGCGAGTCGATGCAGCGGACCGTCCGCTGGGCGCGCACCAGTTTCGATCACTACCGGCAGATCGAGAGCCCCGCGGGGGCGCTCTTTCCCATCGTGCAGGGCGGAATGTACGCCGATCTGCGCGGCGCGTGCGCCGCGGAACTGGCCGAGCTGGATGCGGACGGCTACGCCATCGGCGGCCTGTCGGTCGGCGAGCCGCGCCCGCTCAGTCTGGAAATGGTCGAGGCCGTGGCCCCGCTTCTGCCTCGCGACCGGCCCCGCTACGTCATGGGAGTCGGCATGCCCGAGGAACTGCCCGAGTACGTGGCGCGCGGCGTGGACATGATGGATTGCGTGCTGCCGTCGCGCAACGCCCGCAACGGGTGCCTGTTCACCTCCCAGGGCCGCGTCGATCATCAAGCAGGCGCGCTACAAGGACGATGGCGCGAACCCGTGGACGCGGCCTGCGGCTGTTACACCTGCCGGAACTTCTCGCGGGCCTATCTTCGCCATCTGTTCCAGGCCGGGGAGATGCTCTTTGCCACCCTGGCTACCATCCACAATCTGAAGCATTACCTTGACATGATGCGGCAGATCAGGCACTGTATTATGATAGGAACGTATTCCGGGTGGTTGGAGTCTGTCCGCTCCGCGCCGGTCCAAGAGGAATAGGTTCCGCAGTCCTCGGCGTCTCTTCCTTAGAGTTGAGCTTGCTGCCGCAGCTATAGCGCCGGAATGAGTGGCGATGAGAGGTTAACGCGTGCTCTTCGATCTTTTTCTTCTTGAGAACCTTGCCCCGACTCCCCAGTCCTCCAATCCCCTGGTGGGCTTCTTGCCGATTGTCCTGATCTTCGGTATCTTTTATGTTTTGCTCTTCCTCCCCATGCAGCGCCAGAAGAAGGCGCAGCAGAAGATGCTGCGGGAGTTGCAGAACGGAAGCTCGTTCTGACCAGCGGCGGGATCATCGGCTCCATCACGGAGATCAACGAGGACGACACCATGGTGCTGCGGGTCAAGCCCGACAGCATCAAGTTGCCATCGCCCGCAGCGCCGTGACGAGCGTGCTCTCCGGAACCGGAGAAGCCAAGAAGTAGTTTCGAGTGGGAAGGTGAGATGACCAAAGGCGTTAGGACTCGCGCAATCATTATCCTGGGCGTACTCCTGCTGGTGTGTATACGGCATCATCGGCTTTCCGAGGATCACAGGCCGAGCTGCACGGGAACCTGCAGAAGAACATCCATCTGGGGCTGGATCTGAAGGGCGGAAGCCATCTGGTGTTGCAGGTCCAGGTGCAGGACGCGGTCAAGGCGGAGGCCGACCGGACTATCGAAACCCTCAAAGACGAGCTGCGGAAGCGCAGTATCGACTACACCAGCATCGATCGCAACGACCCTCCGACCGTCGAGCAGACCGATTCCATCCAGATCAACATCCACGGCGTGCCCGCGGCCAAGACCGGCGACTTGCCGCGACCTCCTGACCACCAACTTCCCCAGTTGGATGCTGACGCCGGTCAGCTCCACCGACTACAGGCTGAACCTGAAGCCCACCGAGCTGATCGCCCTGAAGAAGGACACCGTGACGCGGTCCATCCAGACCATCGAGAACCGCATCAACGGCCTGGGCCTGACCGAGCCCACCATGCAGCAGCGCGGCCGCGCCGAAGCCGAGCTACGAGATCCTGGTGCAATTGCCCGGCGTGGACGATCCGGCGCGCGTCAAGCAGATCATGCAGGCGGCGGCGTTGCTGGAGCTCGGCGAGGTCAAGGACGGCCCGTTCCGCAGCCAGGAAGAGGCGCTGTCCAAGCACGGCGGCGTACTCCCGCTCAACACCAAGCTGGTGCAAGGAGAATCCACGGGCCGGCGAGCAGGGTGAAGTCTGGTACCTGGTGAGCCGCACCCCGGTGATCACCGGCCGCGATCTGCGCAGCGCCAAGCCCGAGCCGGGACCAGATGAACAAGTGGGAGACCGACTTTCACGCTGACTCAGGATGGCGCCGCGGCGTTTCGCCCGCTTCACGGAGGCCAACATCGGCAACCGGCTGGCGATCGTCCTCGACAACCAGGTCATGAGCGCGCCGGTCATCCAGAGCCGGATCGAGGATTCGGGCGTCATCGAGGGCATGGCGAGCCAGCAGGACGCCTCCGACCTGGCGCTGGTCCTGCGCGCCGGATCGCTGCCGGCCGGGATCGTGTATCGAAGAGGAGCGGACGGTGGGCCCGTCGCTGGGCGCCGATTCCATCCGGGAGGGGCTGACTGCGGGCGCCGTCGGGCTGCTGGCCGGTTGTTCTGGCCATGCTGGTGTACTACAGGAAGGCCGGGCATCAACGCGGTGCTGGCGCTGATTCTGAACGCCATCATCCTGATCGCGGCGCTGAGCTACTTCGACGCCGTGCTGACGCTGCCCGGCATCGCCGGGTGTCATTCTCACCATCGGTATGGCGGTCGACTCCAACGTGCTGATTTTCGAACGCATTCGAGAGGAGCTGCGGGCCGGCAAGGCGAGTCATCGCCGCGGTGGATGCGGGCTTCAGCAAGGCGTTTCTGACCATCATCGACACGCACGTGACCACGGTGGTCTCCTGCGCTTTCCTGTTCATGTTCGGCACCGGGCCGGTGAAGGGATTCGCGGTGACCCTGGTCATCGGTCTGATAGCGAACGTGTTTACGGCGGTCTTCGTGTCCAGGACGATGTTCGATTGGACGCTCGGCCGCCAGCGGCAGGTTGCGAGTTTGAGCATTTAGGGCTGCAGGCCATTTTTTTTGGTCCAGCCCGGGAACTTTAGGATTCTGAACCGGTGTCCAACTCTTTTGGGCACCGGCAGGCGTACTGCATGGAAATATTTAAGACACACGAACTTCGACTTTCTCGGCAAGAAGTGGCCCTTCATCATCGCCTCGCTGGTGCTGACGGTGGCCGGTTTCGTCGAGCCTGGCGTATCAAGGGCGGCCCGCGCTACGGCATCGACTTCCGCGGCGGCGCGCTGATGGACGTGCGGTTCGTCAGGACGCCGCCGGATCGAGAAGATCCGCGATCGCGCTCTCCGGCAAGATCACCGGCGAAATCTCCGTCCAGAACGTGGGCGGCGCCTCCCATGAGGTCCTGATCGGCACCGAGTTGAAGAGCGACCAGGAACTCGCCGCGGCGCGAACCGCCAGATGATCGCAGACACCTCGAAGCGACCTTCTCGCCGCGCAGGCCCGGGCAAGCTCGACTTCAACAACGCCGGCGCGGGGGCCGCTGGCTGACCGCTTGCGGGATCCGCTGTCCGCAAGTGGCGTGTCGCTCTCGGATCAGCAGCTTCAGGAACTGGTCGGCCGCCATGGTCGCACTTCCGCGACCGCGACCAGTCCGGCCTGCTGACGAGCTTCGACCAGCTTTCCGGCGTTCCGGGCGTCGACTCCGCAGGTGATCGCGACGCTGAAGCAGGAATGCACCCTGGCGCCGTTCACGATGAAGCGCGTCGAGATGGTCGGTCCCAAGGTCGGCGCCGATCTGCGCTGGCAGGCGCGTCAGGCGACGCTGTACGCGCTGGCCGGAATGCTGGTGTACATCGCGTTCCGGTTCGAGTGGATCTACGGCGTGGCGGCGGTGATCGCGGTGTTCCACGACACGATCATCACGATCGGCCTGTTCTCGCTGTTCAACAAAGAGATCTCGCTGACGGTGATCGCGGCGTTGCTGACCCTGGTCGGTTACTCGATGAACGACACGATCGTGGTGTTCGATCGGATCCGGGAGAATCTGAAGATGATGCGGCGGGAGAAGCTGGAGGCGCTGATCAACAAGAGCGTCAACCAGACGCTGAGCCGGACCATCCTGACGTCGCGGCCTGACGTTCCTGACCGTCGCTGTCGCTGTTCCTGTTCGGCGGCCAGGTGTTGAACGGTTTTTCGTTTGCGCTGGTGGTCGGGATTATTATCGGAACGTATTCGTCGATTTTCATCGCCAGCCCGATTGTGATATTCTGGCAGAATTTCGTGGAGAAGCGGAAGAAGCCGTCGCGGCGCCCGGTTGCCGGCGGCGCAAGCCGCGCGGCGGCGAGTGCGGTGCGAGGCAAGGCCAGGTAGGCGTAGTGTCGGACCCGGCGAAGCCGGTCAGCGGACAGACGGCGAAAGGGTGATCGAGTATGTTTGAACAAACATTCGTCGACGGCAGGGCAAAGACGAACAAGCCTTGGACGGTCGTGGTTTCGTTCCTCATCCAGATGCTCGCTGATCGGCGTCGTGGTGCTGATCCCGCTGATTTACTACGGACGCGCTTGCCGAAGGCGCAGTTGACCAGCTTCCTGGTGGCGCCTCCGCCGCCGCCTCCGCCTCCGCCTCCTCCCGCCGGCGCCCGCCGTGAAGGTGGTGAAGGTGATCCCGCGGCAGTTCGACGCCGGCCGGCTGATGGCGCCCAAAGTCGATCCCGAAAGAAATCGCGATGATCAAGGAAGACGAGCTGCCTCCGCCTTCGGCGCGGCGGCGTGGTCGGCGGCGTGCCGGGCGGCGTTCCGGGCGGCGTCGGCGGGCGGCGTGCATCGGCGGCATTATCAGTTCGGTCGCATCGCGCCGCCGCCTCCGCCTCCGCCTCCTCCGGTGAAGGAAGTCAAGCCGGTACCCGCAGCGCATCCGCGTCGGCGGCAACGTGCAGGCGGCGAATCTGATCCGGAAGGTCGAAGCCGCGTCTATCCGCCGCTGGCCAAGCAGGCGCGCATTCAGGGCACGGTGCGGTTCACGGCCATCATCGGCAAGGACGGCACGATTCAGAATCTGCAGCTGGTCAGCGGTCATCCGCTGCTGGTGCCGGCGGCGCACGGAAGCCGTGAAGCAGTGGGTTTACAAGCCGACTCTGCTCAACGGCGAGCCGGTGGAAGTGGTCACTCAGATCGACGTGAATTTCACGTTGAGCCAGTAAGGTTCACGAAGACGGCGCGGTGACGGGCCGCGGGACGCCCTGCTTAAGTCAAATTCAACTCGCAGGAGAAAAAACATGTTGTTACAGTTGCAAGTTTGGGCGTTTATGCTGCTTCAGGAAGGCAGGCGCCGCAGTCAGCTTCGATCCTCGCGTCCATGTGGGGCCAGATGGGCTGGCTCGCCAGGGCGGTGGTCATCGTTCTGTTCATCATGTCGGCGTGGTCGATCGGCGTCATGATCGACCGCCTGATCGCCTTCAACGCGGCGCGCGAGCAGTCGCGCGCAGTTCGCTCCGGCGGTGGCCGGCGCGCTGCGCGAAGGCAAGCTGGACGAAGCGATCAAGATTGCGGACCGCTACAAGAAGAGCCACCTGGCCAAAGTCGTCGTGGCCGGTTTGCAGGAATTCCGGGCGCACCAGATGAGCTCCGAGATTCCGGGCGAAGAGATCGAAGCCTCGCAAGCGCGCTCTGGAACGCGCCGAAGCCATCGTGCACGCCGAACTGAAGCGCGGCATTCGGCAGCCTGGCGACCATCGGTTCCACGGCTCCGTTCGTCGGACTGTTCGGAACGGTCGTCGGCATCATCAACGCGTTCAAGGGCATTTCGACCGAGAAGTCGACCGGTCTCGGCGCCGTCGCCGGCGGTATTTCCGAAGCCCTGGTGACCACCGCTGTCGGTCTGTTCGTGGCCATCCCGGCCGTCTGGATGTTCAACTACTTCACCGGCCGCATGGAAGCGTTCGACGTGGAGATGGGCAACTCCAGCTCCGAGCTGATCGACTACTTCCTGAAGCGGTCGCAGCAGGCTGGCGCAAGTAGAAGTAACGTTACGGAATTCGACCTGGCGAGTTGAATTGTGCGGACGAGGGCCGGTACGCGGCCCGTCGCGCGCACGGCTGGGCCGGGTTCAGGAGGGAACCGATAATGCAGAAATAAAAGGCGCCGCCGCCGGTAGCCGACATCAACGTCACGCCCATGGTGGACGTGATGCTGGTGCTGCTGATCATCTTCATGGTCATCACGCCTATGTTGACCAAGGGCGTCAGCGTGGACATGGTGAAGACCAAGAACCCGATCGCCATGCAGGCCGCCGATAAGGAAGACGCCGTGCTGGTCGCCGTCACGCGCGACGGCAAGGTCTACCTGAGCCCCGGAAACTACGCAGACGCCGCGGACCGAGCTGCCGCAGAAGGTGAAGGACCTGCTAGACCAACAGCTCGGACAAGACGGTATACATCAAGGCGACGCGCGCGCCAAGTACGAAAAGGTGGTGGAAGTCGTGGACAACCTGCGCGCGGCCGGCGTCGATCAGATCGGGCTGCTGACCGAGCAGAGTCGCGGAGAAGAAGCAAGCGGTCGCAGGCGGCGGCCGGCAGGTCTAGTTCAAGCGAGAATGACAAAGGAGATACTATATGGCAATGGCAGTGGGTGGCTCGGCAGGGCCGCAAGTGCGACATCAACATGACGCCGCTGATCGACGTGCTGCTGGTGCTGCTGATCATCTTCATGGTGATCACGCCGTTGACGCCGCAAGGGCTGGAGGCGCTGGTTCCGCAACCGCCGCCGCCAAGCCCAACCAGCCGCCGGACATCAGGACCGCGACCGTGGTCATCGTCGATCGACAAGGACAAGTCCTGAAGATCAACCAGGACGCGACTCAGCGAGGCAGACCTTCAGGACGCGGCTGGAAGAAATCTTCAAGACCCGCGCCGAGCGCGTGGTGTTCGTCAAGGGCGATCCGGACCTCGAATTTCGAACCGTCGCCAAGGCGATCGACATCGCGCACGGCGCCGGGATCGACAAGGTCGGCCTGATGACGCCGAAGGTCGAGGCCGGGCATAGCGTCGAAGGCCTGGATCAGGAGCTAGCATGAACCGCAAATGGACTTATCTCGTAGCTGCGCTCGCCATGGCATTGGCTCTCGTTTCCGGCACCGGCTGCGAGAAGCTGAAAGCGCGCGACGACCTCAACAAGGGCGTGCAGGCCTTCCGCAACGCGCAAGTATTCCGACGCCGTGGATCAGCTTCAAGGAGGCCATCGAGCTGGATCCGACGTTCCCCACCGCCCGGCTCTATCTGGCCATCGCCTACATCCAGCAGTGGATTCCGGGCTCCGACTCTCCGGAAAACGAGCAGATGCTCCAGGCGGCCAAGGAACAGTTCCACTAAGGTCCTGCAAGACGACCCGAAGAACTCCGTCGCCATCGAGTATATGGCCCAGTTGAACTACAGCGAGACGCAGGGCATCAAGGATCTCGATAAGAAGGCTCTCAAGCTCGACGAGGCCAAGGAATGGAACCAGAAACTGTCCGACATCGACCCCAAGAACAAGGAAGCGTTCTACAGCTTGGGCGTGATCGCCTGGACCAAGTGGTATCCGACCCTCAGCCTGGCCCGCGCCAAGGCCGGCATGAAGCCCGAAGATCCCGGTCCCCTGAAGGACAAGAAGGCCCGCGAGGAGCTGCGCACCAAGTACTGGGACATGATCAACACCGGCATCGAGAATCTCAAAAAGCGCTCGACATCGATCCCGAGTACGACGACGCGATGGCCTACCTGAACCTGCTTTACCGCGAACGGGCCGATCTGGCCGCGACGCCCGAGGAGTACAAGGGCGACATCGCCCAGGCCGACTACCTGGATGCAGAAGACGCTCGATATCGCAAGAAGAAGGCTGGCATGACGGCCGCGTCACCCCCGCCTCGGCGGGCTCGAAGTAGCACGCCCGGCCGTGGGGCGCTCGCCACGGTAAGTCGCAGCACTGGCCACTGGTATACTGAAGACAGGCGGCGTCCGAGCGCCGCCTGTTTTGTTTATGTCCTCCGAGCCCACCCAGGCACTTCAAGCCCCGGAAGACGTCGCCGGTCGCGCCGCCATGGTCGAGGGCCTCTTCCGTGAGATCGAAGCCCGGATCCAAGCGTTGCGCCCCCGCGAGGATCTGGCGCAGGTCGAGAAGGCCTACCGCTTCGCCGTCGAGTGCCACAGGGCCAGGTGCGCGCCTCCGGCGAGCCCTACATGGTCCATCCCCTGAACGTCGCCCACATCCTGGCCGGACATGAACATGGACTGGTCTGCATCGAGACCGGTCTTCTGCACGACGTCGTCGAGGACACCGGCGTCACCGTCGACGAGATCCGCGAAGCAGTTCGGCGACGAAGTCGCCCGCTGCGTGGACGGCGTCACCAAGCTGAGCAAGATCAACTTCTACTCCGCGCGAGGAGCGCCAGGCCGAGAGCGTCCGCAAGATGCTGCTCGCCATGGTCAACGATATCCGCGTGATCATCGTCAAGCTGGCCGACCGCCTGCACAACATGCGCACCCTGGGCGCGCTGTCGCGCCGAACGCCAGGAGCGCATCGCGCAGGAGACGCTCGAAATCTACGCGCCCATCGCCCACCGCCTGGGCATGGGCAAGATCCGCGGCGAACTCGAAGACCTGGCGTTCCAGCTATCTCGAGCCGGAAGCCTACGCCGAAATCGTCGCGCGAGATCGAATCGCAAGCGCCAGGCCAACGAGGAGTTCCTGCAACGAGATCACGCGCGCACGTGGAAGCTGGATCTGCGCGCGCGAAGGCATCCCGGCCCGCGTCGAGGGCCGCGTCAAGCGCGCCTACTCGGTCTACCAGAAGCTCAAGCGGCAGAAGATCGCCCTCGACCAGGTGTACGACCTGCTCGGCCGTGCGCATCATCACCGACTCGGTGAAGAACTGCTACGCCGCGCTCGGCGTCATCCACAACGAGTGGCGTCCCATTCCGGGCCGCATCAAGGACTTCATCGCCATTCCGCGCCCCAACCTGTACCAGTCCCTGCACACCTCCGTGATCGGCCCCGGCGGGCAGGCCTTCGAGGTGCAGATCCGCACCGAGGAGATGCACCGCATCGCCGAGGAGGGCATCGCCGCGCACTGGAAGTACAAGGAAGGACGCAAGGCGGCGCCGGCCGAGGACGACCAGCGCATCGCCTGGCTGCGCCAGCTGGTGGAGTGGCAGCGCAGGAGATGCGCGACTCCGGCGAGTTCATGTCCACCCTCAAGGTGGACCTGTACCCGGAAGAGGTCTACACCTTCACCCCGCGCGGCAAGGTGATCGTCCTGCCGCGCGATGCCACGCCCATCGATTTCGCCTACGCCATCCACACCGACGTCGGCAACACCTGCGTGGGCGCCAAGGTCAACGGCCGCATCGTCCCGCTCAAGTACACGCTGCGCAACGGCGACGTGGTCGAGATCCTCACCCAGCCCGGCCACATGCCCAGCAAGGACTGGCTGGCGCTGGTCAAGACCTCGCGCGCCCGCAACAAGATCAAGCACGTCATCAACGCCAGCGAGCGCGCCAAGGCCATCGAGATCGGCCAGAAGTATCTCGAGAAGGAAGCGCGCCGCCTGGGCGTGCAGCTTGGCGCGCATCGCCAAGGCCGATCTGAGCGGGTGGCCGCCGAGTACGGCTTCGGCAAGATGGAAGACCTGTACGCCGCGCTCGGCTACGGCAAGTTCTCCGCCGCGCCAGGTGCTGCAGAAGCTGGCGCCCGGAGACGGCCGGTCTCGAAGAGCCAGCGAGACCAGAAGCCTGCGCCCCGCGGCCGCCCCTCGCCGCCGGCCCGGGCCAGCCCGACGCCGGCGACCTGGTCATCAAGGTGAAGGGCATGGACGACCTGCTGGTCTATCGCGCCAAGTGCTGCAATCCGATTCGCGGCGAGGCCATCGTCGGTTACGTCACGCGCGGCAAGGGCGTCGCCGTGCACTCCACCAACTGCTCCAACGTGCAGAACCTGATGTACGAGGTGGAGCGCAAGATCGACGTCGAATGGGCGCGCGCCGCCACCGAGTCGCTTCCCGGTGCAAGATCGTGGTCTACACCGACGACCGCCCCGGCATGCTGAACCAGCTCACCTCGGTGCTCTTCCACGAGAGCAGCAACATCCGCAGCCTGGAGGCCGAAGCAGACAGCGAGACAGGAGGGCGCGGTGGTCGACATGACGGTCGAAGTGCGCGACAAGAAGCAGCTCGAGCGCATCGTCGCCGCCATGCGCCGCATCTCGGGCGATCGCGATGTCGAACGCATGTGAGCCTCCGCGAGACACATCGCCATTTCCCGCTCGAAGGGGATTCAGATCGATTGGAAGGACGGCACCGCAGCGTGTACACCCTGCGCTACCTGCGCGACCGATGCCCCTGCGCGCAATGCACAGGCGCGCACGGAACGCCTCCGGCGGCCAGTCCTTTTCGAGCTCTTCCAGCCGGCACTGAAGATCCTGGAAGTCGAGGCGGTCGGCAATTACGCCATCCGGCTCCACTGGAGCGACGGCCACAGCACCGGCATTTATTCCTACGAGCACTTCCGGCGCATCTGCCCCTGCGCGGAATGCGCGGGCATCGCCGGCCCTACAGCAGCCGGAAGCTGACCTGTATCCTGGCCACTACCGCCACGGGTTTGCCGTTCCTCATGCCGGGGCGGAAACGCCATTGCCGGACCGCATCGACGGCCTTCTCGTCCAGCCCCAGCCCGAGCGGGCTCAGGATTTTGAAGTTTGTCGGGTACCCGCGCTCGTCAATGACAATCTCGATTTCGACCGTGCCCTGGAAGTGCGCCTTTCGCGCCTCTTCGGAGTAATCGGGCTCGACCTTGTAGATGGGGATCGGCGCCGAAACGCCGCCCCTGCCAGGGACGACGACGCCGGTGTAACCTCCGGGATGTTCGCCCGGCCCCCATCCGGGCCCTCGATGGGATCCGACGCCGCCGTTGTCGCCGTTCCCGATGCCACCGTTATCGCCCGGCCCCGGTGACGGCGGGCCGGGCAGCGCGGCCGGCTCGCCCCACATTCCGGCGTCGACCTTCGGCGTTTGCGCATCGGCGCGACCGACCAGTGTCGGCTCCATGAGGAAGGCGAACGACTCGTCGCGCGCCACGGGCCGGGGCGGAACGAACTGGCGGTCTGTGAATCGCGGCAGGAGTCCCTGGCTGGCCGGCAGCGCCGTTCTGCCGCCTCCGCCCCCTCCGCCGTCGTCCCTGGCGGGAAACTGGTACGGGACGGGCAGCACGAGGCGGGTGACGCGCCAGGGACGCTCCCTGGCTGGTGTTCGCGACGGGCGGCCGCCGGTGAGGGTGAATAGCAAGGCAACGACGCCGATGTGGATCAGTACGGAAGCGGCGCCCGCCTGGGCGCCGTAACGGTAACCGCCGGGAACGTTGGTGGCGGCGGCGAACAAGGGCCGGGGTCTTTCGTCCATGGAGGCTCCTCAGGGCGCCTCCGCTCTCCCCTGTTGTCAGACGGCGGGCGCAGAGAAGGGTTCCATAAAAGGTGTTCAGCCGTCGGCTGTCAGCGCTGGCGGATGCGCCCCTTCGGACGAGGTTTGGACTGCGCTACAGGAGCCGGAAGTTCACTTCCACGGTGGCCAGGACGGCTACCGCATGGCCGTCCTTCTTGCCGGGCAGGAAGCGCCACTTCTGCACAGCCTCGATGGCCTTCTCGTCCAGACCCAGGCCGAGCGGCCGGACAACCTTGAAGTTCGTCGGCAGACCCTTCTCATCGATGACGATGGAAAGCACCACGGTGCCCTGGAACTTGGCCTTGCGGGCCTCTTCGGAGTACTCCGGTTCAACCTTGTAGATCGCGACCGGAGCGGAAACGCCGCCGCCGATGCGGAAAACGCCGCCGCCTGCGCCGCCGCCTTCGCCCGGGACCGTACCCGGGACCTCTGCCGGGACCGATGCCGCCGCCCGATCCGCTCCCGATGCCGCCGCCCGATCCGGGGCCGTTCGAAGCAGGACCGATCTTAGCCAGCGGATCGCCCCACATGATTCATGTCCACGCTGGGGAGTTTCATGTCGGCTTGGCCGATCAGCGTGGGCTCCATCAGGAGCTTCGGGTTGGAGTTGTTGATCACGGCCGCAGGCGGAACGAACTGCCTTGCGGCGAAGCGCGGAGCGCGTCCCTTGCTGGCGGGCAAAGGCGACCGGTCGCCACCGCCGCCGCCGCCCTGGGCCGGTCTGTCCTTGGGCTTCAGGTCGGGCATGTAAGCGGCAAGATTGGGGTTGATCAGCACAACGCCCTTCTGCACGGCCGTTCGGACGGGCTTGCTGGCGCCCAGCGTGAACAGGAGCACCACCACCAGAACGTGGACGCCGCGTCGAGTCGAGAGCGGACTGCTTTCCGTAGCGGTATTCGCCCCAGATGTCCTTGACGGGAACCGGCTTGGAGGTCACCTCAAGAGGAGGGAGTTTGGCGGGCCGGACGGCTTCTGTGAAGATTGTGATAGAAAGAGCGGTACCACGGCTCTTCCACTTCGGCTACCAGAAGCCGGTCAAGATGATCGCCAAGGGGCGCTGGGGAGGTTGAGGGGCACCGGCGCTGCCACCGGCTGGGGGGATTGAGGTGTTTTACCTTCCATCTTCGTCGTCACTTACGGCGCTCCTTCGGCGCTCGCGCGCCTCGGTCTCGCCTGAATAGACGCTTTAGCGAGGCCAACCGTTGCAGCTTTTAGAACGGCCGACTCGCTTTTTCTCCTCTAAAGTGTAGCACATCGGGGCGAAGTGAGCTCCGCTCTTGGAAGCCATAGGCCATTCTATACCAAAGTGGAGCGCGCGCAGAAGCTCAATCTGCGAGAGTACTTCCAGTACTGCGGGCGGCCACCCTACGCCACGTCTCCGGGCCCGGCGATCAGGCTGGCCCAACGGCCGAAAACCGCCGCTCCCAGACGGGCGAGTCCGGTCGCGTTGGCATACGGATCGATGGGCGCCGAAAGTTCTCTCACGTCGCCGGAATTGGCGTCCTCCCGGCACCAGGCGGAGATCATGGCGGGGCTAACCTCCAAATGGAACTGGAGCCCGTAGGCGTTGGAGCCGGCGCGAAAGGCCTGGTTGCGGCAGGCGTCGGACCAGGCCAGCCGCTCGGCGCCTTTGGGAAGATCGAATGTCTCGCCGTGCCAGTGAAAAACGGTCTCCGGGGACCGCAGCTCGCCGAATAGACGGTCGCGGCGAGCGGCTTCGGTCCAGTAGACGGGCGCCCAGCCGATCTCCTTGACGGGGTTGGGGAAGACCGGAGCCCCCAGAGCACGCGCCAGAAGCTGCGCCCCGAGGCAGATCCCGAGAACGGGCCGTTCCTCGGCCAGCGCGGCTTCAATGATGGCGATCTCGCGGCGAATGAATGGCATGTCGTCGTTAGCCGACATAGGACCGCCCATGAAGAGAAGAGCGGCGGCCGTGCGCCAGTCGGGCTGCGTCTCGCTGGCCCCGTAAGCGTCGGCGTAAACGAGCTCGATCCCGCGTGCCTGGAGCGCCGGAGCGATCAGCCCGACATCCTCGAAGGGGACATGGCGGAAAACCAGCACCTGCATCCCTTTCAGATTACCGGAGCGCAGGGCGTTCCCTCAAACGGCGGTCGGACCGGACGATAAGCAATTCAGACCATGCTTGTCCTGATTGCCGACGATGAGACGGTGTCGCGCCGCATGCTGGCGCGGATGCTGAGCGCCTGCGGCTACGAGGTGGTGGCCGCCAGTGATGGCGACGAAGCGTGGCGCATTCTCGAACGGCCCGACGCGCCGCGGCTGGCGATTCTGGACTGGATGATGCCGGGGA
Organism: Bryobacterales bacterium; assembly: GCA_963710565.1. Taxonomy (GTDB): domain Bacteria; phylum Acidobacteriota; class Terriglobia; order Bryobacterales; family Bryobacteraceae; genus DASWZN01. Next base: position 1,264,646 of record CAVQAN010000009.1, read on the forward strand.
TGACCGGGCCGGCAGCTATGCCGCAAGCTGCGGGAGTTGAGGCGCGAACCCTACACCTACGTGCTGCTGCTCACGGCGCGCAGCGACAAGCAGGACGTGGTGGAAGGGATTGACGCCGGCGCCGACGATTACGTCACCAAGCCGTTCGAGGCCAGGGAGCTGCAGGTGAGGCTGCGCGCCGGGCGGCGGATTCTGGACCTCCAGGCCGACCTGGTGAGGGCCCGCGAGGCACTGCGCGTGCAGGCCACCCACGACCCTCTGACCGGCCTCTGGAACCGCTACGCCCTGTTCGACACTCTCGAACGCGAGCACAGCCGCGCCGTCCGCGAAGGGACGCCGCTGGCGGTGATCATGGCCGATCTCGATCACTTCAAGCACATCAACGACACCTACGGCCATCTGGCCGGCGACGCCATCCTGCGGGAGACCGCGCGGCCGGATGCAGGCGTCGTGCGGCCTTACGACCATGTGGGACGCTACGGCGGCGAGGAGTTCCTGATCGTCCTGCCCGGCACCTCGGGCGCCGAACGCCGTGCCCCTAGCCGAGCGCCTGCGCGGCGCCGTCGCTCGCGAGCCGGTCACCCACGGTGCTCTCCGCATCGGCGTCACTGCCAGCTTCGGCGTCACGGCCGCCGGGCAGGCGCCTGCCGAAGACCCGCAGACGCTGATCCGTCTGGCCGATGAGGCGCTCTATCGCGCCAAGGAGAAGGGACGAAACCGCGTCGAGTGGGCAGAGGCCGGGGACGGGACTACTGCGCTGGGGAGTCTGGCGGCCGCTGTCGGGCGACCTGGAGATGGCTGAGCGCGTCGGAATATTGGGAAACGCCGCGGAACAGCGCCTCCGCCACCTTCTGCCGGTATTCCGGCTTCTTTAGCAGGCTCTCGTCTTTCGGATTGCTCAGAAACGCTATCTCGGCCAGCACCGAGGGCATCTGCGCCCCGATCAACACCACGAAGGGCGCCTTCTTGATGCCGCGGTTCTTGAAAGACCGGTTGCGCGGCAGATTGGCGTACAACGCCTTCTGGAGGATGGACGCCAGTTCGCGAGACTCCTGCACCTTTTCGTTGAGCGCAATCCTCTGAACCAGGGTCTGCAACTCGTGAATCGACGTCTGTGAGGTCGCGTTCTCCCGCGCCGCGACCTCGAGCGCATCCTCGGAGGTCGTGAAGTTCAGATAGAACGTCTCCGAGCCGGCGATGCGCGGGATCTGCGAAGAGTTGGCGTGGATGGACAGGAACAGGTCCGCCTTCTTGTCGTTCGCGATGCGGGTGCGCTCCTCGAGCGGGATGAACGTGTCGTCGGAACGCGTATAGACGACCTCGCTCGCGAGCCGCTGGGTGATGAGCGCGCCCAAGCGCCGGGCCACATCGAGCACCAGATCCTTCTCCATCAGCCCGGTGGGACCGATGGTGCCCGTATCGTGCCCGCCGTGCCCCGGATCGATCACCACCCGGTCCAGCTTCAGACCCAGCGCGCGGATGAGGGACCGGTCGCCGTGGCTGTCGCGCCTGGCCGCAAGCGCGGTCTCGGCCGGCGCCGCGGCGGGGGCCGCCTGGGGCTTGGCTGGCGGCTGAGGAGCGACCGTCTCGGCTCTGGCGGCAGCCGGCTCCGGTTTGAAAACCGTCGCCGGTTCTGCCCGCTTGGGGGGGCGAGGGGTTGGTTTGGCGTCTCCACTCACGGATGCGCGGGGCTCTGCTCCGGCGACGCCGGTAGCCGGCGGTTCCGGCAGCGGCTCGGTTCGCTTGGCGCCGTGACCGTTCGTCAACGCGCGAGGTTCGGCTCCCGCGGCGCTGGTAGCCGGCAGTTCGGGTGCCGAGGCAGGCGCCACCTTCAGCGGCGGGAGCGGCGCCGGCGTGGTTCTGGGCGGCGCAGGGACTCGCGGCGCGGGTGTGGGAGCCTCCGCCGGCGGAGGCTCGGAAGACGGCTCCGCAAGAACGTGGCTGCCGGTGACGCTGTGGGCCGGCGGAACCGCCACGGCGTGGCCCGCCAGGCGGAGCTCAATGATGATGCGGTCCGGGTTGGTGAGCTGCGAGATCGAGTAGTCCACAGGTGCCGCCAGATCCAGCACCACACGGATGGTGCCGGCCTCGACGAGCGCGATCCGAATCTGCTTGACCAGCTTGTCGTCGACCGGAATCACCTGTAGCCCGCGCGTGCCGGGCTGCCGCCGGACGCCGGCCAGGTCCAAAAAGACCCGGTCGGGCTTGTCGATCCGCTCGACATGATACTGCGCCTCGGAACTGGTCTCGATGGCGACCCGCGTCACCTCCCCGAGCGACCAGTACCGGACCGCCCTGATCTGGGGAGAGGCGGCCAGAGCGCATGCGGCGAGAGCGCCCACCAGTGCCAGCGCCTTCAGCGCCGGCAGCCGTGCCGGCCGAAACCAGGCGCCGAGTGTCTGGCCGATGAGTCTCATGGGTTAGGCCGGGTGCGGATGTAAAGGACACCCCGTGCGTCCGTGTACTGCTCGACGGGCCGGTAGGCAGCGGCCTCGGGAGCGGGCACCGCGGCGGAGCTTGGCTCGGCGGCCCGGGCGTCCTTCCAGCTCTTCGCCACCCTCCTGACGTAGTCGGTGGTCTCCTGGTACGGCGGCACCCCCCCGTGCTTGATCACCGCGCCCTCCCCTGCGTTATAGGCAGCAATGGCCAGAGTCTCGGGCGCCTGCCGGTCGCCGAACAGATCCAGCAGGTACTTGAGGTAACGCACGCCGCCGTCGATGTTCTCCCACGGATTGAAGGGGTTCCGGACCGAGAAGCGGCGCGCCGTCTGGGGCATCAGTTGCATCAATCCCTGGGCGCCTTTCGGGGAAACGGCGGCCGGGTTATAGTCGCTCTCGACCTCGATGACAGAGCGCACCAGCAAGGGGTCCACCTGGTAGCGCGCGGCGGTCTGGCGGACATAGTCGTCGATGGCCCCGGCGAGTTCCCCCCAGGCGCGCGTTCCGAAAGCCACTCGCCCGGAAGGAGAGGCCATGGCCACGGTGCGCACCAGCCTTCCGCTGCGCGCATCCACCCGGACCACCGAGGAGATCTGCGAGGCGGGGACGGTTGCGGCATTCTCCGCCGCCAGAACGGGCAGGAGCCAGCAGCCGACTATCAAACAAAAACGCATGTCTTTGTTTTAAACCATTCTACGCCTAAAACCGCCGCTTTGCTTAGGGGAATTGGCGCCGACCACGCCGGGAGAGCGCCGCCCGTCCTCTCCGGAACCCGAAGCCAGCGGCGAGCGCGCGTTTTCATCAATGTTATCATCTTCGTGGAGCCTCTGGACGGGCGGCCAAGCCGATGACCGACAGCTTTCCCCACTACATCGAGTTCCGCCACGTCTATAAGACGTTCGATCGACCCGGTTTTAGTCGATGTGAGCTTTCACGTAAATGCGGGCGAAACGGTGGCCATCATCGGCCGCAGCGGCGTGGGCAAGTCGGTAACCCTGTGCCACATCATGGGCTTCCTCAAGCCGGACGCGGGCCGCGTCATCGTGGCGCACGAGGACATCACGGACTTCGCCGAGCCCGAACTGCGCCGCATCCGCAAGAAGGTGACGATGGTCTTCCAGTCCGGCGCCCTGTTCGATTCGCTCACCGTCGCCGAGAACATCCTGTTCTCGCTCGAACTGCGCGAGGACTACAACGAGCAAAACAAGGAAGACGTGGTCGACGGGCTGCTGACGAATGGTGGATCTCGCCGAGTACGCGCGACGCCTATCCCGCCGACCTTTCGACCGGCTACAAGCGGGCGGTCGCCATCGCCCGCGCCCTGGCGGCGCAGCCGCGAGTGCATCCTCTACGACGAGCCGACCACCATGGTCGACCCCATCATGTCGGACCACCTGGGCAACATCATGCTGCGCCTGAAGCAGCAGCTCAAGCTGACTTCGGTGGTGGTGACGCACGACCTGGATCTGATGCGCAAGGTGGCCGACCGGGTGGTGTTCCTGTACGAGGGCGCAGGTGATCTACTTCGGCCCGACCGCGGAACTGGAGCAGTCAGAGCACCCGCACATCCAGGAGTTCCTGTCCCTGGACCGGGTTTAGCGGGCCGCCTGCGCCGGCCGCCCGGCGGGCTAGGATGGGCTACGGTCGGTCCACGATGACGCGCACGAATTCCACAGCAGACCTCGCACTGGCGCGCCGGGTGGAAGCCGCCGACGCCGCCAACGGCTTCAGCCTGGCCCGCGCGGTAGCGCAGGCGTCTCCCGGGATCGGCGCCATGGCAGAACCATTTCTGGGCGGTTGCGCGTTGTTCGGCGGCGTCGGGTCGCCCATGACCCACGCGCTCGGCATCGGGATGAACGGCCCGGCGACAGGGGAAGAACTCGACCGGATGGAGGCCTTCTTCCGCGAGCGCGGCAGTCCGGTCCTGATCGACCTTTGTCCCCTGGCGGACACGAGCCTGCTGGAGATGATATTCAGCCGCGGCTACCGCGTCATCGAGTTCAACAACGTGCTGGTCCGGCGCATCTCGCCCGAGGAGCCTTTGCCGCGGGTCCTCGCGGACCTGGTCACGGTGTCGGTGGCAGGCGGGCCGGATCTCGACACCTGGAACCGGACCGTGGCCCGGGGCTTCCAGGAGCGCGACGAGATCGACGATGCGTTCCTCGATATGCTCGCGGGCGTGTCTGAGTTCGGCCAGCGCTACCTGGCCTGGCGGGAGGGGGAGGCGGTGGGCGGCGCCGGCATGTCGATCCGGCAGGGAATTGCCTGTTTTCATGGCGATGCCACGGTCCTGGCGGCGCGGCGGCGCGGTGTGCAATCGGCCCTCATCCACGCCCGCCTGGCCGGCGCCGGGCGAGCCGGCTGCGACCTGGCGATGGCCTGCGTTCTCCCAGGCAGCGCCTCGCACCGCAACTACGAGCGGGCCGGCTTCGAGCTGTTCTTCATGCGAGCGAATCTCAGCCTTCCCTAGGCGGGGTGCGCTCGCCTCCGGCCCCCGGGCGGCAGCGCCCCTCGCCGTTGCGAACCGGCGCGCAGATCGACGATAATCGACGGCGACATGGGCCTTCGAGTCGCAGGCATCGAAGTCAATCCAGCCGTGGTGGCGCCGCTTGACCCGGGCTTTCTGCCGGCTTGGCTGTTCTCGCGAGCGTACCGCGAGCTCGCGCGGGGTGGCGTGCCCCTGCGCCTGGCAGTCGAGAGGGCAGACGGCTCCATCTCTACCTTCTCGACCACGGTGGCCCCCCGACTCGAGGCTACGCCACTCTACGTCGAGCGTATCGTCAAGTTCCTGCTGTGGCAGCGCGGGGGGTGGAGAGTCCACCTCGGCGGCCCCGCGGACATTGGCCGGCACATCCGGCGCGTCTACGCACCGGCAGGCGCGCGCAGGTTCGATTTCGAGTTCATGGGTGGCGTCTATGAGCGGCCCTTCGAGGTGCTCCTCACCACCGTCGAGGCGGTCCCCGACTCCAGGGAGGCCAGCATGCCGCTCGGGCGCCACCTGGAGGGTTGCCGCGTGGGTTTCGATCTCGGCGCCAGCGACCGCAAGGCCAGCGCGGTGATCGATGGCCAGGCCCTCTTCAGCGAAGAAGTGCCGTGGGACCCCCGCCACTCCGCCGATCCGCGACTACCATTACCGCGGCGTGATGGAGTCGATAAGAAGCGCGGCCGCTCACCTGCCGCGGCTCGACGCCGTCGGCGGCAGCGCGGCCGGCATCTACATCGACAACCGTGTGCGGGTGGGCTCGCTCTACCGCGGCGTGCCGGCCGCGGATTTCGCCGCCGGAATCGCGCCACTGTTCGTGCGCATCCGCAAGGAGCTGGGCGTGCCACTCGAGGTGGTCAACGACGGCGAGGTGACGGCGCTGGCGGGGTCGATGTCTCTGGGCGACAATCCCGTGCTGGGCATTGCGCTGGGTTCGAGCCAGGCGGCGGGCTACGTGAACCGCCAGGGCAACATCACGAACTGGCTGAACGAACTGGCGTTCGCGCCCCTCGACTACCGGCCGGACGCGCCCGCCGACGAGTGGTCCGGCGACACCGGCTGCGGCGTGCAGTACCTCTCCCAGCAGGCCGCCTGCCGCCTCGCCGCGGCGGCCGGCATGGAGTTCGACCCCGCCCTGCCGCAGGCCGGGCGTTTGGTGCGCTTGCAGGAGGAGATGGCCGCAGGCGACCCGCTGGCCGCGCAAGTGTACCAGACCCTCGGCACCTACCTCGGCTACGCGGTGGCGCAGTACGCCGATTTCTACGAGCTAAAGCACGTGTTGATCCTGGGCCGCGTGACAACCGGCCAGGGTGGCGAGATCATCTTGAACAGGAGCCTCGAAGTGCTGCGCGCCGAGTGCCCGGAACTGGCCGCGCGCATTTCGATGGCGCTGCCGGATGAGGCGAACCGGCGCGTGGGACAGTCCATCGCGGCCGCCAGCCTGCCGGCCATCCCCGGAGGACGGTCATGAAGCTGACGGAGAAGACGGCGGAGATTTGGGTTCCCGGCGGAGAGGCCGAAGAGGCCGCGCTGGCGCGGGTGGACACGCTCGGAGTCTCGGCGCACCAGGACGATATCGAGATCATGGCCATGGAGGGCATCCTGGCCGGGTTCGGCAATCCCGAGAAACGGTTTATGGCCGTGATCGTGACCAACGGCGCAGGCAGCCCGCGCGACGGCATCTATGCCGGCTACACGGACGAGCGCATGCAGGCCGTGCGTCGCCTGGAGCAGAAGAAGGCCGCCTTTGTGGGCGAGTATGCGGCCGTCGCGTTCCTGGACTACAGCAGCGCCGCAGTGAAGGACTCCGCCCTCCCGGGGCCGGTGAACGACTTGCAGGCTCTGCTCGCCGCCACGCACCCCGCAACCGTCTATACGCACAACCTGGCCGACAAGCACGATACGCACGTGAGCGTGGCCCTGCGCACCATCGCGGCGATTCGGGGCCTGGCGCCCGGGTTGCGCCCGCTCCGGCTCTGCGGATGCGAGGTGTGGCGCGATCTGGATTGGCTGGTGGACTCGGACAAAGTCGTGTTCGCGGTGGATGGCCACCAGAACATCCAGACCTCGCTCGTGGGAGTGTTCGATTCGCAGATCGCAGGCGGAAAGCGCTACGACCTGGCGACCATGGCGCGGCGGCGCGCCCACGCCACTTACCACCAGAGCCACGCCGTGGATGCGGGCCAGTTGATCAACTTCGGCATGGACCTTACGCCGCTGATACGGGACGAAACGCTCGATCCGGCGGAGTACGTGGATGGCTTCATCCGGCGCTTTGGCGGCGACGTGCGCGCCCGCATCGACCGATTCGCGTGAAGAGCGGACCGGCTTCGCGGCGGTCATCGCTTTCCGCCGTGGAGAACGCCTCCACTTGGGTGCGGCCTCCTTCAGCGCGAGCCCCCTGCCCGTGTCCACTGCCCTTCTATGGAAGCCGCAAGCTGAGGGCGTGGAAGTCCTGGGTTCCGGCGTCGCGCATCAGCATGGGCGAATCGTCCGGAGCCAGACCCACCCAACTCCCAGTCAGAAATGGCGCCTGGTGGAAGTTCTTCAGGTCCACCACTTCCTCTATCTTGTGGCCGACGACTCGGGCGCGAAACAGCTTATCCGCCCCGGGCGGGTGACCCAGAAAGAAAATGGCGTCTCCGCTGTGCGACCATTGCGGGTACCCCAGCGACATCTGCACGAACGCCGTCCACGCGCGGGCGCCGGTGTCGAAGAGGAACAGCGTATTCCCATCATTGGACATGGCGGCAATGTGCCGTCCGGTGGGCGACCAGCGCGGCGACCACAGTCCCTCCGACCCGGGCAGAATGGAGACCGACCGGGTGCGCACATCCAGCACGCGGACGGCATTCACCCTGGGAGCATCCGTTTCGGCCACCGCCTGGCCGCCGAAAGCGAGCGAACTGCCGTCTGGCGACCAAGTGGGATCGGCCTGGTCACGCTCTTCCGGCATGGGCCTCTCGACGGCGCCGCCCTCCGTGCTCACCAGGTAAACCTGCCACGGTTTGCCTGGAGTCTGCCCCATGAACGCGATCTGGCTTCCATCCGGAGACCAGCGGGGCATGTTCGCCAACAGGGGCGGGTAGGTCAGTTGCAGCCTGTCAGTGCCGTCGGGCCGGCTCCGCCACAAGCCCCCATCCGGGTAACTCACATAAGCGATCCACCGTCCGTCCCTGGAAAAGCCCACCGCCGTCGCTTGAATCCCGGATTGCGCCCCTGGGAAGAACGGGCGGAATTCGCGCGACTTCGGGTCGAAGCGCACCAGTTCACCCCGCGGCTGGATGGTTTGGACAAACACCTGATCCCCGTCCGTGCTCGGCACCGGAGCCAGGGTGGGCGTGGGCCCGGACGTCAACTGCGCGGGCTCGTGGTTCACTCGCCGGAACAGGCTGCCGCTTTCGCGCATCGCCCAGATATTGGCCGTTCCACCGCGGGACGACTGGAAGAGGAAATAGCTCCCGTCCGGCGTCCAACTCCCACAGCACTCCGCCGGGGTTGGGTTCCAGCCGGTCAGCAGTGGATGAAGCCCGCTTCCATCCAGCGCAATCTCCCAAATGGCCGAACCGTTCTGACCGTTCAAGGTGAAGCGTAATCGGGTTCCATCGGGAGACCAACGCGGCCACGAGGTGACACCCGCCAGCCCCGCCAACTTGTGAGGCTCCGTCCCGTCGCTCTGGGCGACGTAGATCTCCTTACCCGATGTATACGCCAACCTGTCCTGGGCCGGAGACCACGACGCATCCGTCGCCAGCACGCCGCCCAATCGCCGCGCCGCGCCGCCCAGAACCGGCAGAGTCCAGGCGGGGCCCCCTTCCGGGACGAAGCTGCTGGTCAACACCAAAAGCTGGGACCGGTCCCGCGATACACCGACGGGAAACAGGTCGGCGGTCGATTGCTGTAGCGGGACGATTTCCCCGCCAGCCTTCGAGACCTGATAGATCCGGCCACCCTTGGAGAAATAGAGCCGGGCGCCATCGGTCGCCGCCCCGGTCTTCTCCTGTCCGTCCGTGGTGACCTGTATCGAACTGACCACCGTGGGCGGCGGCCAGGCAGGGCGCAGGACAAACGCGAGCGCCGCCAGTCCCACCAGCGCGCAGGCGCCGAAAGCGCCCCGCCGCCACCGATGTGCGGGAGGGAGCGCCGGTGTGGAGCGGCTCGCCAGGGGTGCGGCGATGGTGCCTTGAAGCGCCACCGTGGCTCCCACCGTGCGGCCTGAATCGAGGTCGCGCTTGAGGCGCTTAAGATCGCTTCGCAGCTCGGCGGCGCTCTGCGCGCGCAGGTCCCGATCCTTCTCCAGCGCCTTGTGAATGATCTCCTCCAGCCTGGGCGGAAGTGCGGGGTTCAGGCTGGTTACCGGGGCGGGGGTCTCGTGCAGGATCGCGCCAAAAGTCACGGCCGGGGTGTTGCCGCCGAAGGGCACTCTGCCCGTGGCCATTTCGTAGAGGACCACGCCAAAACTGAATATGTCGCTGCGCTCGTCGAGTTCCTCCCCGCGGGCCTGCTCGGGCGACATGTACGCTACCGTCCCCATGGTGATACCGGGGCTGGTTACTTGATTGGCGTCGATCAGCACCGTGGGCTTTTCTTCGACGGGCAGGCTGTCGGGGTTGAGCCCCAGCCGAATCGATTTCGCCAGGCCGAAGTCCAGGATCTTCGCTTGTCCCCGAGGCGTAACGAAGACGTTCGCAGGTTTGATGTCCCGGTGGATGATCCCCTTCTGGTGGGCCGCATCCAGGGCGTCCGCCGTCTGTATGGCGAGGTCCAGGAGGTCTTCGATTACGAAGGGGCCGGCTGCGATCCGCTGCCGCAGGGTCTGGCCTTCCAGATACTCCATGGCGATGAAGGTTCGGCCGCCGGATTCGTCGACCTCGTGAATGGTGCAAATGTGCGGGTGGTTCAGCGCCGACGCGGCTCGGGCCTCTCGCCGGAAACGCCGGGCAGCCTGATCGTCCTTGGCCTGGTCTTCGGGCAGAAACTTGAGCGCCACCATCCTCCCCAGCTTGGTGTCCTCGGCCTTATAGACGATCCCCATCCCTCCACTGCCCAGCTTCTCGAGGATGCGATAGTGCGAAACCGTAGTTCCGATCATGCCCGCCTGTGGCCATAGAGCGGCCGGCCGCGGGTCGGCCGCACAGGTCCAGGGTACGATTTGCCGGTCCTAATGTCCACGCTGACGCGATCATAGTAGTACTGGGCGGGGAGGGCTGATCCGGGTGGGTCATGGGAAGCGCGGCGCAGGCGCCCCTGCGTGGCGCGTCGTCAGGCGCCTCACCCCTTGGCGATCCAGAGGCTTTCCGCGAACGCCCACTCCGGATCCACCAACTGCGCCTCGGACCGGAAACCGCACCGCGCCGCCATCCCGTCGAGCTCGCGCAGGCGGAACTTGTGGCAGGCCTCGGTCCAGATGGTCTCGCCCTTCCGGAAAGTCACCGTGATGCCGGCGGCCGGAACCGAGACCGTCTGGCGGCGCGTTGAGACCAGGTGCATTTCGATGCGCTGGCGCCCTTCGTCGTAGCGCGCCTCGTGGGCAAAATGCCGCAGTGAGAAGTCCGCTCCCATCTCGCGGTTGACGCGCGCCAGCAGGTTGAGGTTGAAGGCTGCGGTCACGCCCGTGGGATCGTCGTAGGCGGCGATGAGGCGCGCCGGCGGCTTCACCAGGTCCGCGCCCAGCAGCAACCCGTCGCCAGGACGAAGCGAGCGGCGAATCGCGCGCAGGAACTCCTCGCCCGCGCCGCGCTCGAAGTTGCCGATGGTGCTGCCCAGGAACAGCACCAGCAGCGCTTCACCCGCTGAACGGCGCGCGGCCACCTCGCCCAGGCCTTCGAGATAGGGCTGTTCGAGGCCCACCACCCCGATCGAGCCGATCGCGGCCAGTTCCAGCTTGCAACGGGCCAGCGCCGCCGCCGAGATGTCGATGGGATAATACGTAGCCGGGCCGCCGCGCGCCAGCGCTTCCAGAATCCAGCGCGTCTTGCGGCCGCTGCCGGAGCCCAGTTCGGTAACTACCAGGGGCACCGGTAGCCGCTCGACGATGGACGCGGCGTGCTGACGCAGAATGCGCTCGTCGGCGCGCGTCAGGCCATACTCCGGAAGCAGCGTGATGGCCTCGAAGAGCGCCGAGCCGAGCGCGTCGTAGAGGTAGACGGAAGGCAGCTCCTTCTGGCCCGGCCGCGTGAGGCCGGCGCGCACGTCCCGTGCGAACGCCGAACCGGCGCGATCGAAGGCGACAGTGCCCACTCAGTTCTCCACCAGGCGGAAACCGGCGTAGACGTAGGGGTAGTCGGGCCGGAACCAGTTGCGGAAAGAGCGGCGCAGCAGGGCCGCCGCGGTGCGCGGGGAGCCGCCCTTGATGACATAGTGCGCGCCGTCGAAGAAGTTGGCCGAGTAGCCGGGGTAGAACGGGAACGGCTCGAAACCAGCGAAGGGCGCGAACGGAGTCGAGGTCCATTCCCAACCGTTGCCGACCAGTTGGGAGACTCCAAAGGCGCTGTCACCGCCTGGGGTGGCGGTCACGGGCGCCGGGTCCCAGGAAGCGAAGTCGAAGTTCCCACGGCCCGGTCCGGGCGGCTCGTCTCCCCAGGGGTAGGGCCGCTCGCTGCCTTCCGGCGTGCCGAATGCGGCGCGGTGAAACTGCGCTTCGGTGGGCAGCGACTTGCCGGCCCATCGGGCATACGCTTCGGCCTCCCGCTCGGTCACCCACACCGGGGCGTGCGTTGGGAGAGGCGTCTCGCCGAACATGCCGCGGTGATACCAGGCGCCCTTGCGCAGGATCCAGAAATGGGGCGGGGCCGCTCCGGCGCGCACGAAGTTCAGGTACTCGCCATTCGTGACCTTGTACTTAGAGATGGCGAAGGCGGGCGTGGAGAGGGCGCACTGGTGAAACTCGTTGTCCCATCCGAAGCCGTCCCCCGAGGGCCGGCCGAGCGTGGCTGTTCCGGCGGGAATCTCGATCATCCGCGCGGCGGGCGGCTCGCCCGAAAATGTGGGGCCGGCGGGGGGAGCGGTCTTCGCACCGGGCGGCAGGTTGTGCAGCATGTAGGCGAAGGTCTCGGCGTGCATCAAGCGGTGCTCGATAGCGACGTGCAGCAATTGCGCGGAAGCTCGCTCGATCTCCGCGTCGATGCGCTCACGGACGCGCTGGTTGTAGGCGCGCGCTTCGCCGATCAGGGGCCAGTCCGAGGGCCGGTCCTGCGGCATTTGGCCAACCGGCGGATCGATGCCGAACGCGAAGAGCTCGTCGAGCGAGGGATGGAACGCTTCGAGGCCGAGCGGTTCCCGCAGCAGGTTCCAGTCGAAGGCTTCCAGGTGGCCGATGTAAAAGACGATGCGGTGCCGCTCAGCGATGGGGCGCTCGTAAAGCGAGCCGGGGCGAACCAGAGCGAACAAGGCATCGGTGTTGGCGCGCGCGGCGGCGAGCGCCGTTTTCAGTGCGGTTGGAACTGGCATCCCTGTGCCCTCTTGCTGTCTTCTATTGTGACCCGCAAAAGAGCGCGAGGCAAATCGGCGGCGGGGTTCGACCCCGCGGAGCGCAGGCGGAATCGCCTGCGCCGCGTAGGGCAGGCGGTCCTGCCTTTCCCTGACCGGTCGGGAGCTGCCCTACTCCAGCGACACGGCCGCCGTCAGCGGGAGGTCCGCCGAAGAGGGGCCGGCCAGGAAGCGGTACTCGCCGGGAACGATCTCCCATTTGTCTCTTTCGGCGTTGAAGACCGACAGATAGAGCGGATCGACGTTCAGCGTGACGGTCTTGCTCTCGCCGGGCGCGAGTTGCAGCTTCTCCCACGCGACCAGGCGCTTCGGCGGCTCGCCGGCCTTCTCCGGCGAGGCCACGTATACCTGCGCGATCTCCGAGCCGGCGCGCTCGCCGGTGTTGCGAACGACGAAGCTCACGGCCGGCGCGTGGCCGCCCGTCGCCTTGAGGTCGGAGTAGGCGTACGTGGTGTAGGAAAGGCCGAAGCCAAAGGGAAACAGCGGCGTCTTGCGCTCAGCGTCGAACCACCTATACCCGACCAACAGGCCCTCGTCGTATGGCACCGGGAAGGGAGGATTGGGCCGGAACAGCCCGTCGAACGGTCCTGGGGGCCGTCCTGGCGGAACCGGCAAGGTGGGATGCGGAAGATCGGCATCCGAGGCGGGGAACGTGACGGCCAGCTTACCCGACGGGTTCGTCTTCCCGAACAGCAGGTTGGCGATGGCCTGGCCACCGCGGATGCCCGGGTACCACACCTCGAGAAGCGCGCTGACCTTGCCGGCCCACGGCATCGCGACCGGACCTCCGCTCTCGACCACGACGATCGTGTGCGGATTCGCCTCGGCCACTTTCGCTACCAGTTGGTCCTGGTTGTCCGGCAGTGCAAGCGACGGGACGTCGTTGCCTTCATGCGTATGCTGAGCGACAAAAACGATCACAGCGTCGGCCGTCTTGGCGGTATTCACGGCGCTGTCCAGGTCGGTCCCTGCATCGTACGTGACCTTGGCATTCGGAGCCAGGTCCCGGATGGCCTCGAACGGGCGCGAGGGATGCCAGACGGGCCGGGTGAACACCGAAAACATGTCGTTCTTCGCGCCCGGGGGCACGTACGCGTTCCCTCCGGCCGGGTCCACCTGCGCCGATCCCCCGCCCGACAGCACGCCCACGTCCGCATGGCCTCCGATCACGGCGATGGACTTCAGACGGGCCGCGTTCAGAGGCAGTTGCCCACCCGCGTCCTTCAGCAGTACGGCGCCTTCCTCCTCGACGCGCTGCGCCACGCGGAAGCCGCGCTCGATGTCGGGCACCTTGGTGGGCTGCGGGTTGTCGACGATACCGCTGGCGAATTCGGTGCGGAGAATGCGGTGCACCATGTTATTCAGCCGCTCGATAGGGACTTCCCCGCCCTCGACGGCCTTCTTCAGCGGCGCCCCGAAGAACTCTCCGCCGGGCTGCTGCTGGTCCAGACCCGCCAGCGCCGCTTTCGCGGTGCTGTGAGTGCCCCACCAGTCGGAGACCACCCATCCTTCAAAGCCCCATTCCTTCTTGAGGACCTGGTTGAGCGTGTAATCGTTCTCGCAGGCATACACGCCGTTGATGAGGTTGTAGGAGCACATCACCATACCCGGCTTGCCCTGCTTGACGCCGATTTCGAAGGCCAGCAGATCGGTCTCGCGCATGGCCCTCTTGCCGATGGTGGCATCGGCGAAGTAGCGGCCGGTTTCCTGGTCGTTGACCGTGTAGTGCTTGATGTCGCCGATGATGCCTTGGGCCTGAAGTCCCTTGATCCACTGCGCCACCATCTGGCCGGCCAGGATGGGGTCCTCGCCCTGGTACTCGAAGTTCCGGCCGTTGCGCGCCTCGCGGGTGAGGTTGACACCGCCCCCGAGTGAGACGTTGTAGCCCTGGTCGGCGAGCTCACGGCCGATCAGCGCTCCGTACTCCTCGGCCAGGCTTCGGCTCCAGGTCGAGGCCAGCGCCAGTGTGGATGGGAGCGCGGTGGAATAGCGTCCCTTGCGGGCGCCACCCGCAGAGCCCGCGGCCGAGTCGTTCATGTTGAGGTCCGGGAGGCCCAGGCGGTCAATGCCGGGGACGAATCCGCCGCCGCCGTTCGAGCGGACAGCGGAAGGATCGGCCGGACCGAAGAAGGGGAACCCGGCGCCGTGAACGAGTTGAATCTTCTCGTCGAGGGTCATCTGGGCGATCGCAAGGTCGGCGCGCTGGTCGGGCGAGAGGCTTTTGTCCATCCAGGGGCCGGCCGGGGGCTTGGCGGGCGGAGCGAGTTGCGCGCTAAGAGTGAGGGCGGATGCGAGTGCCGCGGCGAGGGCGGCAGTTCCGATCGAGCCGGAGGGTGTGAGCATAGGCACGATCTTAAGAATACAGCGCCGAGGCTCGCGGCGCACGGGGGCCGAGGCGCATGGGCAGGCTGGACAGGGTAGTGGGGAAGGCCAGGCGAGGCAACAGAGTCCTGGACCGCAGGGCACTGGCCTCAAAGAAAACGCCAGGCCTTCCGGCCTGGCGTCCACCGACAGATGATTCCCGGGGCCCCGGGCCACCTACTCCGCGTCGAAGGGCTCGAGTTCCACGCCCGGTTCGGTTTCCGAAAGCCCGCCCGCGTAGTGCAGACGGGTTTCGTCGGCGTAGCCTTCCAGACCTTCGGGGACCGGCGGTTCGGCTTCCGCCATCGCCTCTTCCTCGATCTCCTCACCGGCGATCTTGACCCGGCGGTAGTACTCCATGCCGGTGCCCGCGGGAATCAGACGGCCCATGATCACGTTCTCCTTCAGGCCGCGCAGGTAGTCCACCTTGCCGTTGATGGCGGCTTCGGTGAGCACGCGCGTGGTCTCCTGGAAGGAGGCCGCGGAGATGAACGAATCGGTCGAGAGCGAGGCCTTGGTGATGCCCAGTAGCAGCGCCTTGCCCTGCGCCGGCCGGCCGCCCGCGATGATGACCTTCTCGTTCTCTTCCCGGAACTTGAACTTGTCGACGACCTCCTCCGGCAGGAACTCGGTGTCGCCGATGTCCTCCACCCGGACCCAGCGCATCATCTGCCGCACGATGGTCTCCAGGTGCTTGTCGTTGATGTTCACGCCCTGCAGCCGGTACACTTCCTGGACTTCGTTTACCAGGTACTTCTGCAGCTCGGTCTCGCCGAGCACGTCCAGGATGTCGTGCGGGTTGCGCGGGCCGTCCATGAGCGGATCGCCGGCCTTGACGCGCTCGCCTTCCTGCACGTTGATGTGAACGCCGCGCGGGATCAGGTACTCGCGCTCCTGGCCGTCGTCGCCGCGAATGATCACCTTGCGCTGGGCCTTCACGACCTCGCCGTACTTCACCGTGCCGTTGATCTCGGCGATGATGGCGGTCTCGCGCGGCTTGCGCGCTTCGAACAGTTCCACCACGCGCGGCAGGCCGCCCGTGATGTCCTTGGTCTTGGTGGTGGCGCGCGGGATCTTCGCCAGCACGTCGCCGGCGTGAACTTCCTCGCCCTCCTTCACCGTCAGGTGAGCGTGAGTGGGCATGAGGTAGCGCTTCTCTTCGCCGCGGCCGCCGCCGGCGGGGCGCACTACCAAAGTGGGCATGCGCTTCTCATCGGGCGAATCCGTGACCACCCAGTGGGACATGCCGGTAATCTCGTCCATCTGCTCCTGGAGCGAGATGCCCTCGATGAGGTCTTTGAAGTGAACCACTCCGCTCACTTCGGTCAGAATCGAGAAGGTGTAGGGGTCCCATTCCACCAGGATGTCGTTAGCTTTCACCCGGGCGCCGTTTTCGAAGCGCAGCTTGGCGCCGTAAACCACCTGGTAGCGCTCCTTCTCCCGCCCCTTCTCGTCTACTACCGCCAGGATGCCGTTGCGGTTCATCGCCACCAGCTCGCCGGCCTTGTTGCGCACCGTGGAGATCCCGATGTACTTGGCGAGGCCGTCCGACTTGGTGTCCTGGGTGTTCTGCTCGCTGACCCTGGTCGCCGCGCCGCCGATGTGGAAGGTGCGCATGGTGAGCTGGGTGCCCGGCTCGCCGATCGATTGTGCCGCGATCACGCCCACGGCCTCGCCACGCTCCACCAGCCGGCCCGTCGCCAGGTTGCGCCCGTAGCAGAGCTGACAGACGCCGCGCTTTGACTCGCAGGTGAGCACCGAGCGGATTTTTACTCGCTCGATGCCCGCGGTCTGGATGGCCGCGGCCAGCTCTTCGGTGATCTCCTGGTTGACGGCCACGATCACGTTGCCTTCGTAATCGATCTGGTCCTCGAGCGCCACCCGGCCCACGATGCGGTCGCGCAGGGCCTCGATGATCTCGCCCGACTCCACGATCGGCTCCACGTAGATTCCCTTGGTGGTCCCGCAGTCGCTCTCGGTGACGATGACGTCCTGAGCCACGTCCACCAGGCGGCGCGTCAGGTAGCCCGAATCAGCCGTCTTCAGGGCGGTGTCGGCCAGTCCCTTGCGGGCGCCGTGCGTCGAGATGAAGTACTGCAGCACGTTCAGACCCTCTCGGAAATTAGCCGTGATGGGGGTCTCGATAATGTCGCCGGAGGGCTTGGCCATCAAGCCGCGCATACCGGAGAGCTGGCGGATCTGCTGCTTGGAGCCGCGGGCGCCGGAGTCTGCCATGATGTAAATCGGGTTGAGGTAGCGGCCCGTCCGGTCGTCCTCTTCCATCACCTTGAACATCTCCTTCGAGACGTTCTCCGTCACGCGCGACCAGATCTCGATGATCTTGTTGAGGCGCTCGCCGTTGGTGATGGCGCCCTCGATGTACTGATTCTGAACGGCGATGACCTCGCGCTCGGCGTCCTTCACCAGCGCGGGCTTGGACTCGGGCACCACCATATCGTCGATGCCGATGGAGATGCCGGCGCGGGTGGCGTACGTGAAGCCCAGATCCTTGACCCGATCCAGCATCGCCACCGTGGTCTGCAAACCGAAGCGCAGGTAGGTATACTGCACCATCTGCGAGAGGCCCTTCTTCTTAAGCAGGCCGTTGATGAACGGCATGTCCTCCGGCAGCGCATCGTTGAAAATGACGCGGCCCACGGTGGTCGCCATCTCGACCTTTTCGTAGACGGCCGGTTCGGTGTGGAGGATGTTCTGGTCGTCGAAGGCCTTGGTCAAGTCGATCACCCGGCCCGAGTAGCGCAGCGTGATGGGGGTCAGGGTCTCGACCTCTCCCATCTCGAGCGCGATCAAAACGTCTTCTTTGGAAGCGAACTTCTTGCCCTCTCCCTTGGTGCCGGGCCGCGACTTGGTCAGATAGTACAGCCCCAGGACCATGTCCTGGGTGGGAACGGCGATGGGGGTTCCGTGCGCCGGCGACAAGATGTTGTTCGAAGCCAGCATCAACGTCGACGCCTCGATCTGGGCCTCCGGCGAGAGCGGGATGTGGACCGCCATCTGGTCGCCGTCGAAATCGGCGTTGAAAGCGGTGCACACCAGAGGGTGGATCTTGATGGCCTTGCCCTCGACCAGTACCGGTTCGAAGGCCTGGATGCCCAGCCGGTGCAGCGTAGGGGCGCGGTTGAGCAGGATGGGGTGGTCGCGGATGACTTCTTCCAGGATGTCCCACACCACCGGGTCCTGTTGCTCTACCAGTTCCTTGGCCTGCTTGATGGTGGTGCAGTGCCCGCGCTGCTCGAGGCGGTGGTAGATGAACGGCTTGAAAAGCTCGAGCGCCATCTTCTTGGGCAGCCCGCACTGGTTCAGCCGCAGGTCCGGGCCAACGACAATCACCGAGCGCCCGGAGTAATCCACGCGCTTGCCGAGCAGGTTCTGGCGGAAGCGGCCCTGCTTGCCCTTCAGGTTGTCGGAGAGCGACTTGAGCGGCCGGTTGTTGGCGCCGCGCAGCACGCGGCCGCGGCGGCCGTTGTCGAACAGCGCGTCCACCGCTTCCTGGAGCATGCGCTTTTCGTTGCGCACGATGACGTCCGGCGCGTGCAGTTCGATGAGCTTCTTCAGCCGGTTGTTGCGGTTGATGACGCGGCGGTACAGGTCGTTCAGGTCGGAGGTGGCGAACCGGCCGCCATCCAGCGGCACCAGGGGCCTTAGCTCCGGCGGGATCACCGGAATCACGTCCAGGATCATCCACTCCGGCTTGTTGCCCGACTTGCGGAACGACTCGGCCACGCGCAGGCGCTTGGCATACTTGAGCTTCTTCTGCTGCGACTGCTCGGTCTTCATCCGCTCGCGGATGTCCAGGCTGAGGGCTTCGATGTCGATCTGCTTCAAAAGCTCCTTGATGCCCTCGGCGCCCATCATGGCGACGAACTTCCCCGGGAACTCCTGGTCCAGCGCGCGCTTGCGCTCGTCGCTGATCACCTCGGCCTTGGAGAGATTCGGAACCTCGCCCGGATCGACCACGACGTAGGCTTCGAAGTACAGAACTCGCTCGAGCTCGCGCAGCGTGATGTCGAGCAGGTAGCCGATGCGGCTGGGAAGGCCCTTGAAGAACCACACGTGCGAGCAGGGGCTGGCCAGCTCGATGTGCCCCAGCCGCTCGCGCCGGACGCGCGAGAGCGTCACCTCGACCCCGCACTTGTCGCAGATCACGCCGCGGTGTTTCATGCGCTTGTACTTGCCGCACACGCACTCCCAATCGGCGATGGGACCGAAGATGCGGGCGCAGAAAAGGCCGTCGCGCTCCGGCTTGAAGGTGCGGTAATTAATCGTCTCCGGCTTTGTGACTTCCCCGTGGGACCAGGACCGGATCTTTTCGGGTGAAGCGAGACTGATTCGGATCGAATCGAAGTCCGCGATCAAATTAGCTCTGTCGTACGGAGAGGATCGATACAAGGCTTTGTCTCCTTAAGTAGCCGTCAGCCATCAGCCGTTAATCCGCCGCGAGCGCCGTGTCCAGCAGCTCCTGCGGCTTCTTCATCAGCTCCACGTCCAGGCACAGGGACTGGAGCTCCCGGATCAAAACGTTGAAGGACTCGGGCACGCCCGGCTCGGCGGCCGCCTCCCCCTTCACAATGGCTTCGTAGATCTTGGCGCGTCCGTAAACGTCGTCGGACTTGGCGGTGAGCAGCTCCTGCAGGATGTACGCGGCGCCGTAGGCTTCCAGCGCCCAGACTTCCATCTCGCCGAAGCGCTGGCCGCCGAACTGCGCCTTGCCCCCCAGAGGCTGCTGGGTAATGAGCGAGTACGGCCCGATCGAGCGGGCGTGAATCTTGTCGTCCACCAGGTGCGAGAGCTTGAGCATGTAAATGAAGCCCACCGTCACCGGCTGCTCGAACGGCAGGCCGCTCAGCCCGTCGCATAGCTTGACCTTGCCCGATTTCGGCAGCCCGGCTTCCTCAAGCGCCTTCTTGATGTCGCGCTCGGTGGCGCCGTCGAAGACCGGGGTCGAGAAATAGCGGCTCAGCTTGTTGGCCGCCCAACCCAGGTGCGTTTCCAGGATCTGTCCCACGTTCATTCGGGAAGGAACGCCCAGGGGGTTGAGCACGATCTCGACCGGCGTGCCGTCCGGCAGGTAGGGCATGTCCTCTTCCGGAACGATGCGCGCGATCACGCCCTTGTTGCCATGCCGTCCCGCCATCTTGTCGCCCACCGAGAGCTTGCGCTTCATGGCGATGTAGCACTTGACCAGCTTGATGACGCCGGGCGGCAGCTCGTCGCCCTTCTTGAGCTTGGCGATCTTCTCTTCGGTGATCTTCTCGAGCACCGCGATCTGGCGCGAGGTCATCTCCTCGATCTCGTCGATCTGCTCGTTGAGTCGCGGGTCCTTTTCCTTCAGCTTCATGCGCTTCAGGTCGCGGGCGCGCATCTTCTCGATGGTCTCGCGGGTCAGGTCGGCGCCCTTGGCCAGCAGGCGCTTGTTGGTCTTTTCGTCGTGCAGGTCGGCCTGAAGCTGTTTGCCCTCGAGCAAGAGAGCCAGCCGCTTGGCGCGCTCGTCGTTCAGAATGCGCTTCTCGTCCTCGAGGTTGCGGCGCAGCTTCTCTTCCTGCTCCAGCATGATGATCTTGGACCGCTCGTCCAGTTCCGCGCCCTTGCGCGAGAACACCTTGCAGTCCACTATGGTGCCCTCGATGCCGGGCGGGCAGTATAGCGAGGCGTCCTTGACGTCCCCGGCCTTTTCGCCGAAGATGGCGCGCAGCAGCTTCTCCTCGGGGGTGAGCTGCGTCTCGCCCTTGGGCGTCACCTTGCCCACCAGGATGTCGCCGGGCTTCACGGTAGCGCCGATGCGGATAATTCCGCTCTCGTCCAGGTTGCGCAGGAACGACTCGGCGATGTTGGGGATGTCGCGCGTGATCTCTTCCGGGCCTAGCTTGGTGTCGCGCGCCTCGATCTCGAATTCTTCGATGTGGATCGAGGTGTAGTAGTCTTCCTTGACCAGCTTCTCGCTCACCACCACGGCGTCTTCGAAGTTGTACCCGCGCCAGGGCATGAACGCTACCAGGACGTTGCGGCCCAGGGCCAGCTCGCCCGAGTCGGTGCAGGGGCCGTCCGCCAGCACGTCGCCCTTTCTCACCCTGAGCCCCTTCTTCACGATGGGCTTCTGGCTGATGCACGTGTTCTGGTTCGAGCGCTTGAACTTGGTCAGCGTATAAATGTCGGCGCCCACCTCGCGCGAAAGCTGCCCCTCGTGCACGTTCCCTTCGACGCGCACGATGATGCGCTCGGAATCCACCGAATCGACCACGCCGGTGCGCTTGCAGATCACCACGGCGCCCGAGTCGCGCGCCGTGACCCGCTCCATGCCGGTGCCGACGAAGGGCGCCTCGGCCCGGAGCAGCGGCACGGCCTGGCGTTGCATGTTGGATCCCATCAGGGCCCGGTTTGCGTCGTCGTTCTCCAGGAACGGAATCAGGCTGGCCGCCACCGAGACGAGCTGCTTGGGACTGACGTCCATGTACTCGATCTCTTCGCGGCGCTTGAGCACGAAGTTGCCCGCCTGGCGAGCGTTCACCAGGTCCCCCACGATGCGCCGGTTCTCGTCCAGCTCGACGTTGGCCTGCGCGACCACGTACTTGTCCTCTTCCCACGCCGAGAGGTACTCGCAGTGGGCTTCGAACTCGGCCGGCTGCTTCTTCTTGGCGGTCATATCGCCGCCGGCCTTCTCCACGTCGGGGCGGCGGTGGACGTCGCCCACCTTGAAGTTGGTATCGCCGGGGTTGAGGATCTTGACCTCTTCGACCACGAAGCCGTCGACCACCTTGCGGTAGGGGCTCTCGATGAAGCCGTATTCGTTGATCCGCGCGAAGCAGGAAAGCGAGGAGATCAACCCGATGTTCGGTCCTTCCGGCGTCTCGATGGGACAGATGCGGCCGTAGTGCGTGGGGTGCACGTCGCGGACTTCGAATCCCGCCCGTTCGCGGGAAAGGCCGCCCGGCCCAAGGGCCGAAAGGCGCCGTTTGTGCGTGATCTCGGAGAGCGGATTGGTCTGGTCCATGAACTGCGAGAGCTGGCTCGACCCGAAGAACTCGCGGATGGCGGCCATGACCGGCTTGGCGTTCACCAGGTCGTGCGGCATGGCCGTCGACATTTCCTGGTACACCGACATCTTCTCCTTGATGGCGCGCTCCATGCGCACCAGGCCAATCCGGAACTGGTTCTCGAGCAGCTCACCCACCGCGCGCACGCGGCGGTTGCCCAGATGGTCGATGTCGTCCACCGAAAGACTGCTGACGCGCCGCAGCTTCAGCAGGTAGCGGATCACGTCGTAGAAATCGTCCGCGTCGAGGATCTTCCGATCCAGCGGATGCCGGTCCTTGTTCTCCGGGTTCGACCGCCAGCTCGGCGGCGCGTACTCGGCGTCGTCGTGAATTTTGATGTTGAACTTCATGCGTCCCACGCGCGAAAAATCGTACTTGCGCGGGTCGAAGAACATACCTTGGAACAATTGCGTGGCCGTGTCCAGGGTGGGCGGGTCGCCGGGACGCAGCTTGCGGTAGATCTCCAGCAGCGCTTCGTTCTGCGACTTGACCGGGTCTTTCTTGAGGGTCGCCGAAATGACCGTACCGGCGTCGTCCCGCTCCGGAAAGAAGACCTCGAAGCTCTCGATTTCGCTCTCCAGCAGCTTTCCGATGCCGGCGGTCGTCAGCTCCTGGTTCGATTCGAGCA
Organism: Bryobacterales bacterium; assembly: GCA_963710565.1. Lineage (GTDB taxonomy): Bacteria > Acidobacteriota > Terriglobia > Bryobacterales > Bryobacteraceae > DASWZN01. The sequence continues at coordinate 1,287,095 of CAVQAN010000009.1, forward strand.
GCACCTCGCCGGTGCTCATATCGACGACGTCGGCGGCGATGAAGGCCCCTTCCAGATCGTTGGAAGCGACCTCCACCTGCTCGATCTTCGCCTTCTGGATCTCCTTGAGCAGGCTGGAGGTGATCTTGCGGCCCGCCGGAACGACGGTTTCGCCGGAGCGGTTGAGAACGGCGTGCGACAGCTTCATGCCCTGCAGGCCCGGCGCCACGTTCCAATACAGCTTCTTGTTCTTGATGGCGATTTTGTCGACGCGATAGAACGTGCGCAGGATCTGCTCGTCGGTCTTCAGACCGAGCGCGCGCAGGAACACCGTTCCGTAGAACTTGCGCTTGCGGTCGATGCGGACGTACAGCAGGTTCTTGTTGTCGTACTCGAACTCGACCCAGCTTCCCCGGTAGGGGATGATTTTGCCCAGATAGTAACCCTGGGCGGCGACCTTCTCGAAAAAGACGCCCGGCGAGCGGTGCAACTGCGAAACGATCACACGCTCGGTGCCGTTGATGATGAAGGTGCCGTTGTCGGTCATCAGCGGCACTTCGCCGAAGAAGACTTCCTGCTCCTTGATATCGCGCACGGAGCGCTGGCCGGTTTCCGGGTCCTTGTCGAACACTGTCAGCCGGATGGTGACCTTGAGCGGCGCGGCGTAGGTCATGCCCCGCTCTTCGCACTCCGGCACGTCGTACTTGAGCTGCAGGCCCACCGGGTCGCCGCAACGGTTGCAGAAGGTGACGATGTTCTTGTTGAAGGTGCCGCACTTGGGGCACAGCACGTCGCCGGCGTGGAACGGATCGGTCTGGATGGTGGCGCCGCAGCTCGGGTTGCGGCAGGTGGAACGCAGGTGGTGCAGCCCTTTCAGGTTGCCGCACTTGCACTCCCAGTTGCCGATGGCGTAATCGACGAACTCGAGCTGGCTCAGCCCGCGGAAATCCGAGATCGGAAACACGCTGTCGAAGACGCTTTCCAAGTCCGACGTCCTCCCGCTCGCTGGGCAGCAGGTCCATCTGGAGGAATCGTTCGTAGGAGTTCTTCTGTACTTCGATGAGATTCGGGATCGGGATCGAGGTGTTGATCCGGGAGAAGTCGACCCGCTCCCGAGACGCCGTTTGCCGCAGTCTGCATTGTTGACTCCTGAAAGCCGAAAGGCTACAGAACAAAACTTATGAAACAGTCAAGCACGGGCGCGGATGCAGGGGCTTTCCGCGGCTCCGCAAGTGCCAATAAGCGCGCGCCGGCGTGCCGGAGCCGTGCGCGTGAGCGGCCGATCGAGCTGGCCCGTGCAGGGACTTCATGAGTGGTGCTGTGTCCAGGAATTCTTGAACGGGGTGATGCGCCGAGTAGGCTCGGAAACCCAATCGCAGCAAGGGCATTCAGCGGCTCGACGAGAGATAGGATCGAGTAGATACACCCTCTGCCTTGCTTCAAGCGGACTGAAGACACAGAAATCGGCTGCGAGGTTCACGAACACTCGATGTGGAATAGGCCCAGGAACGAGTCTAGCAGAACTCGTCAACGGGCGTCAAATGACCCAACCGAACCTTCCCTCGGCACAGGGAACGGTCCGGGCAGGGCGAGCGCAAGCCTCGCCCTGTCAGAAAGATAGCAGCGTTACTTCACTTCGACGGTCGCGCCGGCGTCGGTGAACTTCTTGCGAATGGCTTCCGCCTCGTCCTTGTTCACGCCTTCCTTGATCGGCTTGGGCGCGCCGTCGACCAGGTCCTTGGCTTCCTTCAGGCCCAGGCTGGTGACCTCGCGGACGGCCTTGATCACGTTGATCTTGTTGGCGCCCACTACGGTCAGAACAACGGAGAACTCGGTCTTCTCTTCCGCTGCCGGAGCCGCTGCCGCCGCGGCCCGCCGCCGGAGCCGCCGCTACCGCGGCTGCCGCCGCCGACACGCCGAAGGCCTCTTCAATCCCCTTGACGAGCTGCGCCGCCTCGAGCAGCGTCAGACCCTTAATCTGTTCCAGAATCGCGTTTACGTCCGCCATTTTCTTTCGAACTCCTTAGCTCGTTGCTTCTAGTCTGTGGCTCGCGGCCCGCAGCGGGCGGCCCAGAACCAGGAGACCGCCGGCCACAAGCCACAGGCCGTTATCCGTTGAACTTGTTCTCTTTGATCGCCTGATCGAGAACCACCGCCAGATTCCTGGCTACGCCATTCAGGCTCACCGCCAGCCGTTGCGAAGCGGAATTGATCAGCCACATCACCTTGCCGATCAACTGCTCCTTGGACGGCATGTTGGCCAGTTCGCTGATCGATCGCACTTCGATCACCCGGCCTTCCACCATACCTGCTTTGAACGTGAAGGCGGGATTGGCTTTAGCGTACGCCGTCAGCGACTTGGCCAGCGCCACCGGGTCGCGAGGTTGTGTACGCCAGCGAGGTCATGCCCTTGAGGCCGCCCAGCAGGGTCTCCGCGGGCGTGCCCTCGGCCGCTTTTGCGGCCAGGTTGTTCTTGATGACCCGGTAACGGCCGCCGGCCCCGCGGATCGCCTTCCGCAGCTCGAAATCCTGCGCCACCGTGAGCTTCTCAAAGCTCGTCACGAAAAGGTGGGAGGTCCGCTCCAGTTCCTGGCGCAGCGCCTCGACTTCCTTCTTCTTGTCCGCTCTCTTTTTCACGACGTTCACCTCCGCCGGCTTATACGGCCTTGGCGTTGTACGGGGTCACGTCCAGCTTCACGCCCGGCCCCATGGTCGAGCAGATCGTGACGCTCTTGACGTACTTGCCCTTGGCCGCCGCCGGCTTGGCCTTCACCACCGCCTGGATCAGCGTGCAGCGCGTTCTCGTGCAGCTTGTCGGTGGCGAAACCGGTCTTGCCGACCGGAGCGTGGATGATGCCGGTCTTGTCCACGCGGAACTCGACCTTGCCGGCCTTGGTTTCCCTGACCGCCTTGGCTGACGTCCATGGTCACCGTGCCGGTCTTCGGGTTGGGCATCAGCCCGCGCGGGCCGAGGACCTTGCCGAGCCGGCCGACGCGAGCGCATCATGTCCGGAGTGGCGATCACGGCGTCGAAGTCGATCCAGCCGCCCTGGATCTTCTGCACCGCGTCTTCGCCGCCGACGAAATCCGCGCCCGCCTCTTCGGCCTCGCGCTGCTTATCGCCCGAAGCGATCACCAGCACGCGCTTGGAGCTGCCGAGCCCGTTCGGAAGCACCACCGTGCCGCGCACCATCTGGTCGGCGTGCTTGGGATCGACGCCCAGCCGCAGGTGCAGCTCGACGGTTTCATCGAACTTGGCGAACTTGACTTTTTGAACCAGCGGCACAGCCTCTTCAAGAGGATAGGGCTGCGGCTTCACTTGTTGGGCGGCAGAAAGGTACTTTTTTCCTTGTTTGCGGGCCATAACTCCTCATTGGTGCAAGCGGCAGGAACGATGTCCCTGCCTCCCACTGAGATACGTTGGAATCCTCAATCTACCACACGGGACCGGGGTTTGTCAGGTGGGGGCGCCCGCCCCGGTCTGTCGAGGGCCGCTGAGGCGCGTTCACGGTTTCCAGCGCAGGACCGGCTTGCGGGCGGCCGCCACCTCGTCCACGCGGCTGGTGCGCGTGTGGTGCGGCGCCTTCAGCACGAGCTCCGGGTTCTCTTCCACTTCCTTGGCGATGGAGATCATCGCCTCGATGAAGAGGTCCAGCTCGCGCTTGCTCTCGGTCTCGGTGGGCTCGATCATCAGCGCGCCGTGTACGATCAGCGGAAAGCTCACCGTGTACGGATGGAATCCGTAATCGATGAGGCGCTTGGCGATATCGCCCGTGCGGACGCCGCGCGCCGCCTGTCGAGAGTCGCTGAAGACGCATTCGTGCATGGAGGGCGCGTCGTGGGGCAGGTCGTAGTAGGCTTCGAGCGCTTTGCGGATGTAGTTCGCGTTCAGCACCGCGTCCATGGTGGCCCGCCGCAGGCCTTCGCCGCCGTGCGCCATGATGTACGCCAGGGCGCGCACCATCACGCCGAAGTTGCCGTAAAAAGCGCGGATGCGGCCGATCGAGTGCGGCCGGTTGTTGTCGAACCGCCACTCGCCGCCGACCCGCGCCAGGCGCGGCGCCGGCAGGAAGGGCTCGATCTCGGCCTTCACCGCCACCGGTCCGCTGCCCGGACCGCCACCTCCGTGCGGCGTCGAGAACGTCTTGTGCAGGTTCAGATGCATCACGTCGACGCCGCTGTCTCCCGGCCGCGTGATTCCCACCAGCGCGTTCATGTTCGCGCCGTCCATGTAAAGCAGCGCGCCCCTGGCGTGCAGAATGTCCGCGATCCGCCGGACATTCCGCTCGAAAACCCCCAGCGTGTTCGGGTTGGTGATCATCAGCGCGGCCACGTCTTCGTCCACGCTGGCGGCCAGGCTCTCGACGTCGATCATGCCGCGGTCGTTAGAGCGGATGTTGACGACCTGGTAGCCCGCGATCGCGGCCGTCGCCGGATTGGTGCCGTGGGCAGAGTCCGGAATAAGGATCTTCTTACGGGCGGCGCCGCGCGATTCGAGCAGGGCGCGCACCAGCAGGATGCCTGTCATCTCGCCGTGCGCCCCGGCCGAGGGCTGGAGCGTGACCGCGTCCATCCCGGTGATCTCAGCCAGCGCCGCTTCCAGCCGAGCCATCACTTCCAGGGCGCCCTGCGCGAGGCGTTGCGGCTGGTAGGGGTGCAGCCACGCCAGGCCGTCGATGCGCGCCACCTCCTCGTTGACACGCGGGTTGTACTTCATGGTGCAGGAGCCGAGCGGATACATGCCCAGATCGATGGCGTAATTCCACGTGGAGAGCCGCGTGAAGTGGCGGATCGCCTCCACCTCGCTGACCTCGGGGAAACCGTCGATGCCGGTTCGTACTTTGGCTGCGCCGAGGGCCTCCTCCGCGTTTACGGCGGGCACGTCGAGCTCCGGCAACTGGTAGCCGGCCTTGCCCGGCGAGCTGATCTCGAACAGCAGCGGCTCGTTCTGGCTGATGTGCGTTCGCGCCTTGCGGATCATTGCGCACCCGCCTTCCGCGCCAGTGCCTCGGCGACTGCATCCATATCCGCGCGCCGGCTCATTTCGGTGACCGCGAGCAGCGTCGCGTTGGGCAACTCCCGATACCAGCACTCGATCGTCAGCCCGCCGATGATCTTCCTTTCGAGCAGCGCCTCGTTAGCCGCGTCTGCGTTGTCCGCGACGGCGACGAACTCGTTGAAGAACGGCCCGGAAAAGCGCAGCGGCAGCTTGGAGGCCAGGTAGTGCGCCTTCGCCAGGTTCTGCTGGGCCAACTCGCGCAAGCCCTGCCTGCCGTAAACCGTCATGAAAACCGTGGCCATCAAGGCGATGAGCGCCTGGTTGGTGCAGATGTTCGAGGTCGCCTTCTCACGGCGTATGTGCTGCTCGCGCGTGGCCAGCGTCAGACAGAACGCGCGGTTGCCGTTCGTATCGACGGTCTCGCCCGCCAGCCGCCCCGGGATCTGCCGCACGAACCTGTCTTTGGTCGCGATCACCCCGGCGTAGGGCCCGCCGTAGCTCGGCGGGAGGGCGAACGATTGCAGCTCGCCCGCCACGATGTCGGCCTCCGCCGGCGGCCTCAGCAGACCCAGCGAAACGGCCTCGGTGAAGACGTCCACCAGCAGCGCGCCGGCGGCGTGAGCCGCTTCGGCAGCCGCGGCAACGTCCTCGACGATGCCGAAGAAGTTCGGCGATTGGAGGATGACGGCCGCCACGTCCTTCGAGAGCTTCGCCCCCAGATCCAACAGGTCGGCGCCGCCGGTCTCCCGGTCGTACTCGAACTCTTCGACAAGGAGGTCCTGGTTCCTGGCGTAGGTGGCCAGCACCTGCCGGTATTCGGGGTGGACGGTTCGCGCCACGAGCAGCCTGCGCCGGCCGCTGACGCGCACCGCCATCAGCGCCGCTTCCGCCATGGCGGTCGAGCCGTCGTACATGGACGCGTTGGCCACGTCCATGCCGGTGAGCTGGCACATCATGGTCTGGAACTCGAAGATGCCCGTGAGCGTGCCCTGCGAGATCTCGGCCTGGTAGGGCGTGTACGAGGTCAGAAACTCGGCCCGGGACACCACGGCGTCGACCAGCACCGGGCGGTAGTGGGAATACGAGCCCGCCCCGAGAAAGCAGGCGTAGCCTTCCGCGTTCTGGGCGCCCCGAGCGCGGAAGTACTCGACGATCTCGTACTCCGACCTGCCATTCTCGATGGCCAGCGGGCGCTTGAGCCGGACTTCATCCGGCAGGTGTGCGAATAAGTCCTCCAGAGAACTTACGCCGCAGGCCGCCAGCATTTCCCGCCGCTCCGAATCGGACTTAGGAAGATAGCGCAATAGCCCCCCTATGGCCCGCCGCTCCCTGACGGTCGCGGCTTGGTGGCAGCCCTACTTCTCGGCCGCGATGTAACTCTCGTACTCCGCCGCGCTGAGCAGATCGCCCAGGTCTCCCGCAGCGGTCACCCGGATCTTCACCAGCCAGGCTTCTCCGTGCGGGTCCCGATTGATCTTCTCGGGGGCGTCGGCCAACGTGTCGTTCGCCTCCACCACTTCGCCCGAGACGGGCGAGTAGATGTCGGAGACCGCCTTCACCGACTCGACCGAGCCGAGCGTCTTGCCCTTCTCCACCTGCGTGCCCGGCTTCGGCAGTTCTACATAAACGATGTCGCCCAATTCCTCCTGGGCGTGATCGGTGATGCCGACCGTGGCGATTTCGCCCTCGATGCCGATCCACTCGTGTTCTTTGGTGTAGCGCAGTTGCTCGGGATACATGCTCACCTCGCTCGCTTATAGAAGGGTGTTGGGATGGTGACAGCGTCGACTAATTGGCCGCGGATCGGGATCTGGATGGGCTGTCCCAGGGCAGCCTCTTCAACCGGGAGGTAACAGAGCCCGATGTTCTTGTTGAGAGTTGGCGAAGGTCCCCCGCTCGTCACCCAGCCGGCCGGTTCGCCACCGCTAAATACCTCGTAGCCGTCGCGAGCGATGCCGCGCCCGCGCATTTCGAACCCAACCAGCTTCCGGCGCAGGCCCGCCTGGCGCTGGCGCTCCAGTGCCGCGCGCCCGAGGAAGCTCTCTTTCTCCATCCTGACGATCCAGTCCAGGCCCGCCTCGAAGGGCGTGATCGAAGCGTGAATCTCGTGGCCGTAGAGCGCCATCGCCGCTTCCAGGCGCAGCGTGTTGCGCGCGCCTAGCCCGCACGGTTTGGCGCCGTACTCGGCGCCCGCCTCGATCATTGCGTCCCAGGCCGTCTCGGCCGCGGCCGGATCGATGTAGATCTCGAAGCCGTCCTCGCCCGTGTAGCCCGTGCGCGCAATGCGCGCCGGCGTTCCCGCCGCCTCTCCGTCGACGAAATTGTAGTAACGGATTCCCGCCAGGGGCGTGGCCGTCAGCTTCTGAAGCGTCGCCAGCGCCTGGGGTCCCTGGATGGCGATCTGAGCGTAGCGCTCGCTCGCCAGTTCAACCTCCGCGCGCCACCGATTGGCGTTGCGGATGTGCTCGTAGTCCTTCTCCTGGTTGGAAGCGTTCACGCACAGGAAGAAGCGATCCTCGGAGACGCGGTGAACCAGGATGTCGTCCACGAAGCCGCCGTGATCGTACAGCAGCCCGGCGTATTGGATCTTGCCCGGGGCGAGCTTCGCTGCCGAGTTCGTGCTGACGAATTCGACCAGCTCCAGGGCTTCCGGCCCCCGGATCTCGATCTCCCCCATGTGGCTGACATCGAAGATCCCGGCGGCGTTCCGGACGGCGTTGTGCTCATCGAGGATGCCCGAGTACTGCACGGGCATCTCCCAGCCGCCGAAATCCACCATCCTGGCTCTCAGGCGGCGGTGGACCGAATTCAGCGGGGTGAGCTTGAGCGGCGCAGGGACGGCCATCAACCCTGTAGCCTATCACGTTCCACGGGGCTCCCAAAGCTCAATCTTGTTCCCATCCGGATCGTAAATCCACGCGAAGCGGCCGTAGTCGTAGTCCTCGCGCTTGGGTTCGATCCGCACGCCTTTGGCGGCGAGCTTCGCCAGGATCGCGTCCAGGTCGTCTACGATGTAGTTGATCATGAACGGCGCAGGGCTCGGGTCGAAGTATGTCGATTCGCGCTTGAAGACACACCAGGTGGTCCCTCGCTCCGCCTCCGGTGCGTCGAGGGTGCGCCACCTGAAGGCGTATCCGTCCTCTCCGGCCGCCACTCCGAGGTTCTCGGCGTACCAGGCCGTCATCCCCTTCTGATCGGCAGACTTGAAGAACACCCCGCCGATGCCAATGACCCTTCCGGTTCCCCTCTCCGAATTCGTCTCCATACAAAACAGGGTACTATGCTGAATGGCAGTCCGAATACCACACTCACGAGGAGAATCCTTCATGCAAGGGAACCACAACGTAATCGCGGTCCTGAACGACGGTCTCAAGGAGGAGTTGACCGCCATCAGCGAGTACTTCCTGCACAGCGAGATGTGCGAGGACTGGGGCTACCCCCGGCTCCACGCAGCCGCCAAGAAGCACTCAATCGAGGAGATGAAGCACGCCGAGAAACTCATCGAGCGCCTGCTTTTCCTCGAAGGCGCGCCGAAGATGGACGCGCTGCTGCCCTTGAACATCGGTAGCAACGTCAAGGCGCAACTCGAGAACGACCTCTCGCTAGAACTCCACGCCGTGGCCGCCTACAATGCCGCCATCAAGGTGTGTACTGAAGCGGGCGACGCCGCCTCGCGTGAGCTGTTCGAGGATCTGCTCGCCGACGAAGAAGGCCACGTCGACTATCTCGAGACGCAGTTGCACCAGATCGGCGAAGTCGGCCTGGACCGCTACCTCTCCCAGCAGATCCGCAAGGAGGAGTAGGAAGGGCTGGTCACCGGGCCGATTCCGCGCGCTCGCGGAGGCCCAGCAGCATCCGCCGCTCCATCGCGAAGTGGATCGGCTCCAGCAGATACTTGTTCATCAGCCGGTCGCGCAGCGTGGGGGGTGTTTGCGATCGCCATCGGACGAGCAGGCGCGTGGCGTGGCCCGGAGCCTCCTCGAGTACAAACGCCCAGGTGACCGGCGGGAACGGCCCGTTCGCCGCCGCGCTGCCGAGAACAAGCGCGCGGTTCTTCTCGACCAGGAGCACGGGGATGGGCGGCGCCTTCGGATGCAACCGCACGCCATCGCCGGGCTTGACGTCCTGCCACTCGGGGTGAATCCGGTCGGCATTGACGATCTGGCAACCGACCAGGTTCTCCAGCCAGGCGTAGCTATACAGTCCGCCGCGCCCCTGGCCGATCTGCGCGAGCCACGGCCACACGCGCTCGCGCGGGACGTGGATCGTGATGGCGCGCGTCGCCGCCGACGGCGCATGGGGCAGCACCGCATCGCCGGGCAGCGTCTTGCGGGTCTCTTCCGCCGTGGCGCCCCAGCGGAGGAACCAGGGCCGGACCGCGGCCGCGTAGACGACCAGCGCGGCGACGCAGGCGATCAGGAACCAGAGGATCACTCTTCTGAATCGGGGCAACAGCCATCATAGCCCGAAAGGAGGGGGACTTGGTCGGCTTTCGTGCACCACGCTTCGGCGGGCCGCCGGAAGCTCGATCAAGCCTGGCCTCAGGCCGCGGTCTGGCCGGCGGCGGCCGGGTGCTCCAGCCAGGAGTGGAGGCGGGGCAGGGCGGCCAGGGCCGCCTTCTCGCCCCGCTCGATCAGCCGCTCGGCGCTGTCGAAACCGTCCCACGACATGCCATCGACGTTGGGTTCGATCACGACGCTCGAAGCGCGGCGCCACTCGGGTTCGGTCCGCCGCTGCATAATCTGGAAACAACGGCTCACAACCTGGAACATGTTGCGTGGGTCGAATCTCCCGTCCATCGGCAGGTACACGGAGACGACCTGCGTGGCCCCCAGCGCGCGCACGGCCGCCGCAGGCACTTCCATGGTCATGGCACCGTCCACGAGGTGCTGGCCCTGCCAACGTACGGGCCGGAAGAGGCCGGGATAGGAGCAACTGGCGCGAATCGGCAGCAGTACGTCGCCCCGATCGCGGAACACCACCGGATACCCGGTGCGTAGTTCCGTGGCCACCACCGCCAGGGGGATGCGCATGTCCTCGAAGCGGTAGACCTTCAGCAAGCGCGTCAGAAAGTCGGCCATGCGCTCGCTACCGGCCAGACCGAGCAGACCCGGTCTCCACCGGGCCACGTCCTTGAACTTCATCGCCCGCGCGGCCTCGGCGATCTCTTCGACGCTGGCGCCGCTGGCATAAGCGGCCGCCACGATAGCGCCTGCGCTGACGCCGGCGATCCGCCCAATCGGAATTCGGTGCTGTTCGAGAACGCGAAGAACCCCGAGATGCGCGATGCCTCGGGCGAATCCGCCGCCCAGCGCCAGGCCGATAACCGGGTCCCCAGGCCGGCCGCTGGCGTGCGCCCAGCGCCGAATCCCCTCCACCCAGTCCCGCATCCTGCGCGCGACTCCGGCGCTCCCGCCTAAATGGTCTACTATGAATTTGGATGCTGTCATTTCGGCCTAAGTTTCTGGTTCTGCTCCCTGTTTCTCTGGCTGTCGCGATTGCCAAGGGTGAGGACAGCCTCGCCGGGGCGATTCAGACACGGCTGGCGCTGGCCCGCCTCAATGTCATCGGCAGCGTGCTGATGATCGGCGCGCACCCCGACGACGAGCAGGCCGCTACGCTCGCCTATTTCGCCCGCGGCCGGTCGATGCGCGCCGCCTATCTCTCGGTCACCCGCGGAGAGGGCGGACAGAACCTCATCGGTCCGGAGCAGGGCGACCTGCTCGGCATTATCCGCACCGAGGAGATGCTGGACGCCCGCCGCATCGATGGCGCCGAGCAGTTCTTCACCCGCGCCGTAGACTTCGGCTACTCCAAGACCCCCGAGGAGACGCTCTCGAAGTGGGGACGCGATCGCATCCTCTCGGACATCGTGTGGGTCGTCCGCCGCTTCCGGCCGGACGTGATCGTGCTGTGCTTCTCCGGCACCTCGCGGGACGGCCACGGGCACCATCAGGCTTCGTCCATTTTGGGCAAAGAGGCCTTTTCCGCCGCCGCCGACAAGACCCGCTTCCCCGAACAGTTGCAGTCGGTCCACACCTGGCAGGCCAAGCGTCTGGTATGGGGCGTCTGGGGCGCCACCGACGAGCCGGGCCAGGTCCATATCGACACTGGCGAGTATAACCCGGTTCTGGGGTATTCCTATCTGGAAATCGCGGTCCTGAGCCGCAACATGCACCGCAGCCAGGCCACGGGCGCTATCCGCCGCCGCGGCACTTCTCCGTCCTCCTTCGTCCCGCTGGCCGGCGAGCCCGCTTCGAAGGACCTGTTCGACGGCATCGACACAACCTGGGGCCGCGTGCCCGGGGGCGGAGAGGTTGGGCGCCTTCTGCAGCGCGCCGCCCGGACCTTCGATGACGAACATCCCGACCGTATCGTGCCGCTGCTGCTCGAAGCGCGCGGCCGCATCAAAGAGCTGAACAACCCCTGGGCGGCCGCCAAGCTCGGCGAGATCGATGAGACCATCGCGCTGGCCTCCGGGCTGTGGCTCGACGCATCCGCCGACCGCTGGGCTGTCACGCCGGGCTCCACGCTTTCCGTCCGGGTCACCGCGCTCAACCGCTCGCACGTTCCCATCGCTGTGGCCGGGGTCTCCGCGGGAGGCGCGGTGCTCTCGGATCGTATCCCGTTGGCGTTTAACCAGCCCGAAGTGCGCAGTCTCAGCGTGACCATCCGGCCCGATCACGCCTACTCTCAGCCTTATTGGCTGGTCAAGCCTCACGGAGACTTCTACGACACCGCCGGCCATGGCGAGGACCCGGAGAATGCCCCTGTCGAGACGGCAGCCTTCGTCCTCGAAATCGGGAAAGAGAGCCTGACGCTGCTGCGGCCGGTCGTTTTCCGGTACGCGGATGGCTCGCGGGGGGAACTGGTGCGGCCTGTCGCCGTCGTTCCGCCGGTGGTGCTGGAGTTCTCCCAGCCGGTGCTGGTGTTCCCTGACGCGCAGCCGAAGAAGCTCGATGTGCTGGCCAAGAGCAACTCGGCCAACGTCTCCGGCGAGGTGAGTCTGGAAGTGCCTGCCGGGTGGCGCGCCAGTCCCCCGGCGAGGAGTTACACCCTGGCCAATGCGGGCGATGAGGCCACGCTTGCCTTCGAGCTGACGCCCACCAACGGCCCCGCGCGCGGCCAGATCCGTGCCGCCACGAGCGTTGGCGGGCGGGACATCTCTTCCGGCATGCGCGTCATCTCCTACACGCACTTCCCGCCCCAGGTCGTCTTCCCGCCGTCCGAGGCCGCGCTGGTGCGTGCGGACATACGGATTCTCGCGAAGCGCATAGGCTACGTCATGGGGGCGGGCGACCAGGTGCCCGAGGCTCTGCGCCAGCTCGGCTGCCAGGTCACTCTGCTCGGCCAGGAGGATCTCGCCACGGGCGACCTCGGCGGTTTCGACGCGATCCTCACCGGAGTGCGCGCCTACAACGTGCGGGCGGACCTGGTAGCCAGCCAGAACCGCCTGCTCGAGTATGTCGCGAACGGCGGAACGCTGGTGGTCCAGTACAACGTGCTCGAGCGCAACGCTCCGCTCTGGGCGCTGGCGCGCATAGGGCCTTATCCCATACATGTCGGCCGCGACCGCGTTTCGGTGGAGGAAGCGCCGGTCTTCTTTACCAATCTGGACGATCCTGCTTCTGCGCGCGCCGAACATCCTCACCTCGGCGGATTTCGACGGCTGGGTGCAGGAGCGCGGGCTCTACTTCGCCAGCGATTGGGACCCGCACTACAAGACGCTGTTCGAGTCGCACGATCCCGGCGAAGCGCCCCACCCGGGCGGCACGCTCTACACGCGTTATGGTAAAGGCGCCTACGTATTCACGGCGTATTCCTGGTTCCGCCAGTTGCCTGCCGGCGTCCCGGGGGCGTACCGCGTTTTGGCCAACCTGCTCAGCGCCGGCAAGGTGGGGGAATGACGGATGAGCCGCCGCCTTTCCTCAGGTCCTGGCGTCGTGTCTACGCCGCCGTTCTGATCTATCTTGCCCTGCTGATTGCCGCCTTCTACTTCTTCACGCGAGTGTACGCGTCATGAGAGCGCTCGATTGGGCGGTGTTCGGGGGCACGCTGTTTTCCATCGTCGCTTACGGTCTCTACCGGGGGCGCGGCAGCAACACCGTCAACTCCTACCTGTTGGCGGGGAAGACCATGCCGTGGTACGCCATGGCGCTCTCGATCATGGCCACCCAGGCCAGCGCCATCACGTTCATTTCGACCACGGCCCAGGGATACTCCGACGGAATCCGCTTCGTGCAGTTCTACCTGGGCCTGCCCATCGCGATGGTGATCCTCGCGGCGACGGCGGTGCCCATCTTCCACCGAGCCAACGTGTACACCGCCTATGAGTACCTGGAGAAGCGCTTCGACGCCAAGACGCGCGCGCTGGTGAGCGCGATCTTCCTGATCGAGCGGGGCCTGGCCGACGGCGTGGCTCTGTGCGCTCCGGCCATCGTACTCACCGTCGTGCTGGGCTGGCCGACCGCGTCACCATCGTGATCATGGGCGCCCTCGTGGTCGCCTACACGGTCGTCGGGCGGGATCAAGGCCGTCACCTGGACCGAGGTCCAGCAGATGGTGATCATCTTCGTCGGCCTGGCCGCAGCGCTCGTCACCGCCATCTGGCTCCTGCCTCGCGGCGTGGGTCTTCGGGACGCCGTTTCGCTGGCCGGCGCGGTGGGCAAACTGAAGGCCATCGATCTCAGCTTCGACTGGAACAACCGCTACAACATCTGGAGCGGCCTGCTGGGCGGCACGTTCCTGTTCCTCGCCTACTTCGGAACCGACCAGTCGCAGGTGCAGCGCTATCTCACCGGCCGCTCGATCGCGCAAAGCCGGCTCAGCCTGCTGTTCAACGCCGTGGCCAAGATTCCCATGCAGTTCCTGATCCTGGTGACGGGTGCGATGGTCTTCGTGTTTTTCATTTACGAGCGGCCGCCGCTGCTGTTCGATCCCGTCGAGCTGAAGCGCATCGAGACCGATCCCGCCTACCGGTCCGTGGACCAGCGGTACCGCGGCGCTTTCGAAGAGCGCCGGCGCGCGGCTGGTGAACTGGTGGAATCGCGCCGCGCGGCAGACGCCCCCCTGCACGCGCGCGGCCTGGCCGCGGTTTCGCGCCGCGCAGGCGCAATTTGACCAGGCCCGCTCCGACGGCGTGCGCCTGGTCGAGAAAGCCACCGGCGCCGGCTTTACCGACACCAACTACATCTTTCTCTCGTTCGTCACCCGCTATATGCCCGCCGGAATCGTGGGCCTGATCATCGCCGTCATCTTCTGTCGCGGCGACGTCTTCGACCGCCGCCGAGGTGAACTCGCTGGCCACGGTGTCCGTGATCGACATCTACCAGCGGCACATCCGCAAGAGCGGCTCGGACCGGCACTACCTGCTGGGCGTCGCGCCTCGCCAGCGCGTTCTGGGGCTGCTACGTGGTGGCCTTCGCGGAGTACGCCCTGCACCGGCTCGGCTCGCTGATCGAGGCGGTGAACATGGTGGGATCGCTCTTCTACGGCGGGATGCTGGGGGTCTTCGTGCTGGCCTTCGCCTTCCCGCGCGTGCGCGGGACCGCCGCGTTTACGGGAGTCCTGGCCGGCGAGGCGGCGATTTTCTACGCCCACTTCGCCACGGGCATCTCGTTCCTGTGGTACAACGCGCTCGGCTGCATCGTGGTAGTGCTGATGGGTCTGGCGCTCTCCTACCTGAAGAGCGCCAGGCCGACCGCCTCGCCCATGGCCTTGTAGCCGGCGTCTTTGGGGTGTAGGTGGTCGCCCGAATCGTAGGCTGCCAGCATGCGGTCCGGATGGTCCGGATCGCGCACCGCCTTGTCGAAATCGATCACTCCGTCGAAAGAGCCGCTGGTGAGGATCCACTCGTTGATGGCTTTTCGCTTGGCCTCTTTTTCCGGTGTGAAGTAATGCCCGAACGCGGTTCCCTCGAACGGTGTCAGCGTCCCGCCATAGACTTTGATCCCGAGTTCGTGCGCCCGCTCGACCATTTGCCGCAGGCCCGCGATGACGTCTTCCGCGGAGGGCTTCTCGGATTCGGGACCGGCGGGGTCGTAATGCCCGAGGTCGTTGATTCCCTCGAGGAGGAGCACCCACTTGACGCCCGGCTGCGCCAAGGCGTCGCGCTCAAAACGGGCCTGCGCGCTGACGCCATACCGCACGTCGCTGTGGGCGTCGCGCAACACGCGGTTGCCGCCGATTCCCGCGTCGATCACCGCGACCGTCTTGCCGCCGCGCCGGGCCAGCAGACGAGCCGCAAGAAAGTCGGGCCAGCGGTGATTGGCGTCGAACGTGGAGAGCGCGCCGTCGGTGATCGAGTCTCCAAATGCCACCGCCAGGGCCATGGATTCCGGCGCCAGCACATCCAGGCCCGCGAGGAACACCCAGGAAGTGAGCATCGCCGCGGCGGGCAGGGAAGCCGCGCCCGTCAGGTCGCCCTTGGCCACATACGAAGTCTGCTGCGCCGAGTAGTGTATGCCGGCGCCGATGGCAGCCTTGGGCAGATAGAGCTCATGGCCAGATCGCCGGAGGCCGGCGCCTCCAGCCTAACCGGATCGCTCAGGACCACCGCGCCCGGAGGGATGGTGACCACCGGCCGACCGCTGAAGGTCAGGAGGCGATCGGAAGCCGCGACGATATCCGCTCCGTTTCGCGCGCAAGGCGATATGCGCTGCCGCGACCTGGACGTCGTCGCTCCCGAATACGTTCGAGAGCCGCACGCGCACCATGCCGCCGCCGATGGTGGTGTGGGCGATCTCGCGCAGCGTCTGGTCCTCGAAGACGAGCCCTGCCGCCCGCATCTGGGCCGGATCGGGGAGTTGCGGCGCAGGGCTGGGACCCCAGGTGGCGACCCAATGGGTCGCCGCGAACGCGGGCGAGGCCGAGGCTGCGGCCAACAGGAGGGCGATTGCGATTCTCGTCTTCATCACCGTCATCCTAGCGCGATCGAGCCTCTGGTACGGCGCCGCCGCTCAGATCGTAAGCGTCGAAAGCTCGACGCGCGAGCGGGGGCCTTCCACCACCACAATCCCGCTCTCGGTCACGTGATGATGGAGGCGGTCCATCTCCAGGTCGTAGCCGATGGTGGCGTCCTCGGGCACGCGGACGTTCTTGTCCAGGATGGCGTGGCGGATCCTGGCGCGGCGGCCGATGTCGCAGTTGTCGAAGATGACGGAATCCTCCACCAGCGCGCCCGAGTGCACCCGCACGTAGCGGCCGAGCACCGAGTCGTGCACCGTGCCGCCGGAGAGAATCGTGCCGCCCGGCGACCACGGAGTTGATGGACTGGCCGCGCCGGCCCTCTTCGTCGAAGACGAACTTCGCCGGCGGATCGGAGTAGCCCGCGGTGATGCAGCGGCCATTGCCGGTTGTACAGGTTCAGCGCCGGCTCCACGCTGCGGATGTCCATGTTGGCTTCGTAGTAGGCGTCGATGGTTCCCACGTCGCGCCAATAGGGCGCTCTTGTCGGGCGGCTCGCCGGGGATGGCGTTGGTCTGGAAATCGTAGGCGTACATGGGCACGCGGCCGATCAGACGCCGGGCAGGATGTCGCGGCCGAAATCGTGCGTGCTCTGCTCGTTGTCCGCGTCGGCGTGCAACTCTTGCAGCAGCAGGCGGGTCGAGAAAACGTAGTTGCCCATGGAGGCGTAGACCAGGTCGGGGTTGCCCGGCAGGCAGGGCGCGTCGGCCCGCTTTTCGTGGAAGCCCTGTGATGCGGCCGTCGGACTCGGTCTCGATCACGCCGAACTCGAGCGGCGAACTCGCTTCTCCACCGGAATCGCGGCCACGGTCACGTCGGCGCGCTTCTGCTCGTGGAACTCGATCATGTCGCGGATGTTCATGCGGTAGATGTGGTCGGCGCCGAAGATCACCACGATGTGCGGGTCCGCCTGCTCGATCAGGTTGATGTTCTGGTAGATCGCGTCGGCGGTGCCCTGGTACCAGGTCTCGGCGCGTCCGCATCTGCGCCGGCACGGGAATGATGAACTGGTTCTTCAGCAGACCGGCGAACTGCCAGCCATCGCGCAGGTGCTGGAGCAGCGACTGGCTCTTGAACTGGAGCAGGACGTAGATCGAGTAGATGCCCGAGTTGATGAGGTTGCTCAGTACGAAGTCTACGATGCGGTACTTGCCGCCGAAGGGCACGGCCGGCTTGGCGCGTTCCTTGGTGAGCGGGTAGAGCCGGGTTCCCTTACCGCCGGCGAGCACGAAGGCGAGCACGCGAAGTTGCATCTGGCTTCTCCTGGCAGTTGTGTTCGCACCACTGCGATCTATTCTGTCACGGAAGACGCAAGGCAGGAACGGGATTTCGATACTAGCCTGAATAGGGCAGCGGACCGCCGCCCGGCCCTACCCTCAAGTGAAGCGGCCGTTCCCGCAGGCCGATGCCGGCTGGCCGCAAGGCGCCAGCGCGCCCGCGCTGGCGCGGGAACCTGCCATGTGCGGGGCAAAGGTCGAGAGCAGCCGCTTGACCTCGTGGGAAGCGCAGCGCGGGCACTCCTGGTCCTGGTCGGCTTCCTGCATGCGTCGCAGCCGCTCGAAGGCGGAACCGCAACTGGCGCACCGATATTCGTAGAGAGGCATGTTTCTCTCCCAGTTTACGCGATGCAACCCGCGGTCCGCCGGTGACGGGGGGCGGCCGTGCGGCACAAACGTCACCGGCCGCCGAGGAACGCGGATAAACGCCGATGTGAACGCAGGCGACTTATCGGCGCCCATCCGCGTTGATCGGCGGCTCGAAATCGCCTTCGTTTCGAGCATCTCTTTGCTCCTGGGAGCAGCTCGGACTTGGCTCCCCCTACTTGCCCGCTTGCGCTCCCGCCGCGGCGCCCGCGTCGGCCCAGGTGATGAGGCCCGGCAGGAAGGGCGAGGCGAGATCGGGGTGGTGCGGCAGCACGCGGACGGTGTAACCGTGCAGGCCGCTGCGCGCGCAGGAGACCGCTTCCGTCTCGAAGACGTGCCTGCCGCGCTCGTCGCGCCCGGCGGCCTTCATGATCGCGCTGGCGCCCTCCGAGATCTCGCCGGCGGCATTCACGCGGCCCCAGTAAAGCTCGACCGCGACATCCTCCGGCGACAACCCGCCCAGCTCCAGCTTGGCGCGCGTGCGGATTCTGGTCCCAACCGGGAAGGCCGCGGCGGGGTCTCCTCCGATCTCCTCCACCCGCACGCGCGGCCACTCCCGCTCGATGCGCGCCATCCAGTCGGCCAAGGCCCGGGTGTCCGCGGCGTTCTCGGCCTCGAGTTTCCGGGCGCGGGCGTGCGCCACCAGGTAGTATTCGCGCGTGTACTGACTGACCATGCGGTGCGTGTTGACGAAAGGGCACAGCGTCCCGATGGACGCCTTCATCCGGCCGACCCACCGCCGCGGCACGCGGTCCGGACCGCGGTCATAGAAGGCCGCCACGACGTCGCGCTCCAGGAGTTCGTAGAGGGACTCGGCCTCCACCTGGTCCTGGTAGTTGTGGTCCTCGTAGTCTTCGCCGCTCCCGATAGCCCAGCCGATGCCGGGCGGGCGGTGCGGATCGCGCCACACTTCGTCCCACCAGCCGTCCAGCGTGCTCAGGTTCAACGCGCCATTGGCGGCGGCCTTCATTCCACTGGTGCCGCTGGCCTCGAGCGGCCGCTGCGGCGTGTTCAGCCAGACATCCACGCCCTGGACCAGGTAGCGGGCCACCGCCATGTCGTAATCTTCCAGGAACACCAGGTGGCGGCCCAGCTCGGGCTGGCGTGCCAGGCTGGCGATCTGCTGGATCAGTTCCTTGCCCTGCGTATCCCTGGGGTGCGCCTTTCCGGCAAAGATGAGCTGCACGGGGTGCGACTCGTCCGTCAGCAGGCGTTTCAGCCGGTCCAGATCGCGCAGCATGAGCGTGGCGCGCTTGTAGGTGGCGAAGCGCCGGGCGAAGCCGATGGTGAGAGCGTCTGGATCGAGAACCTCATCGGCCGCCTCGATTTCGGGTCTGGGGCGCTCCGCGCCGCACGCGCTGGTTGCGGACGCGGCGCCGTGCCCAGGCCACCAACCGCTCCCGCCGGCGCTCGTGGGTGCGCCACAGTTCCTCCGCCGGAATCTGGTGAATGCGGTCCCACACGTCGCTGTTCGAGGGCTCGTCCCGCCAGCTCGGCCCCAGGTAACGGTCGTACAGGTGGTTCATCTCGGCCGAAATCCAGGAGCGGAAGTGCACCCCGTTGGTGATGTGGCGGATCGGAACCTCCTCGACCGGCACGCCCGGCCACAGCGACTGCCACATGCGGCGGCTCACCGCGCCGTGCAGTTTGCTGACGCCGTTGCGGAAGGAGGCCAGGCGCAGGGCCAGCACCGTCATGCAGAATTCGCCCTGGTCCCAGGCGCCGCGCCGCCCTAGCGCCAGGAACTCGTCGCGCGACAGGCCCAGCCGTCGCGCGTACTCGCCCAGGTAGTGTTCGACCAGCTCCGGCGGGAAGTAGTCGTGGCCGGCCTCGACCGGGGTATGCGTGGTGAAGACAAGGCTGGCCGAGGCCAGCTCCCGCGCCTCGGCGAACGACAGCCCTTGTTTCTCCATCAGCCGGCGAACGCGCTCCAGGCCGAGGAAGGCCGAGTGGCCTTCGTTCATGTGATAGACCGTCGGATCGAGGCCCAGCGCCGCCAGGGCGCGATAGCCTCCGATGCCCAGCAGGATCTCCTGGCGGATGCGCATGTCGCGGTCGCCGCCGTAAAGCTGATCCGTGATGTCGCGGTCCTCCGGGCGATTCTGCCGCCAGGTTCGTGTCCAGCAGATACAGCGAGACGCGGCCCACAGCACCCGCCACACCTGGGCGCGCACCGGCCGGCCCGGGATAGGAGACCTCGACCACCACCGGCTTGCCGTCCGGTCCCAGCGCAGGGCTGAGCGGCAGGTTGTGAAAGTCGTTGTCCGTCGTAAGATTCCTGCTGCCAGCCCGCCTGGGTCAGATGCTGCTGGAAGTAGCCCTGTTGATAGAGCAGGCCAACCCCCACCAGCGGCACCCCGATGTCGCTGGCCGACTTCAGGTGATCGCCGGCCAGGATACCCAGACCCCCAGCGAAGATCGACAGGCACTCCGTCAGCCCGAACTCGGCTGAGAAGTAGGCCACCAGCGGGCAGTCCTTGCGGCCGTCGCAGGTCTTGCGGAACCAGGAGGACTCGCTGCTTATGTAGCTCTCGAGGTTGCGATGGACGCGGTCGAGATGGGCCAGGAAGGCGTCATCGGCGGCGGCTGCGTCCAGCTTGGTCTGGTCGATCAAGCCCAGCATCGCGACCGGGTTGTGGCCGCTCGACTCCCAGAGGTCGCTGTCCAGCCGGCGGAACAACTCGATCGCTTCGTGGCTCCAGGCCCAGCGCAGGTTGTAGGCGATCTGCCGCAACCCCTCGATGGGTGCCGGAAGCAAGGGAATCACGCTGAAAACCCGGATTGGTTTCATGAAGTCTCCGCTCCAGAATCGTACGCTATCGGGGCTCCTAATTCAAGACCCAGCGAACTGAAACAAGTTTGAAACGCAGCCGCCCCCGCCCAGACCTCCAGCCAAGCCGCGCGGCAGCGGATCGATTCGGCGCAACCCTGCCTCAGGGACCCTTGGCCGCCGCGGCCGGAAGGCCGACAACGATCCGGTGCACTTTGAGGAGCAGGTCGACCTCACCCTGAGGCAATTCCAGAGCCGCGGCGATCCGGCTCGGGGCCTCGCCCCGCCGGCTCATGCGGATAGCCTGGCTCCGCTTGCTCAGGTTGAAGCCGCAGCGCGTGGCGGGCGGAGGTACCAGCAGGCCTGCTTGCCGCTCGGTCTCCTCCAATCGCTCACTCAAGCTCGCCACGGACGCCCGAACCGCGGTCATGGCCGCATCGAGCGCCGCATCACGGTTCCGGGAGCGCTTCTCCCCGCCGCGCGTCTCCGCTTTCATAAGAACAAACAGCCACACGCAGGCCGCCATCCCGGCCACGACCATCAGAGACTCCGCCAGCGCCACGTGCGCGCTCATCGGGAGGTACCCATGCGCTTGTCGCGGCTCACGATTTCCTGGATTCGGACACCGTAGTTCCCGTCGATGACGACAACCTCTCCACGTGCTATAACGCGATTGTTTACAATAATTTCTACAGGATCTGTGAGGCTGCGGTTTAACTCCACGATGGAGCCCGTCGTCAGTTTCAGGACGTCTCTGAGCGCGAGTTCGGCGCGTCCGAAAGACACGCTTACGGGAAGCTCGACCTCCATCACCAGCTCGAGCGGGTTGGTTTCCCCCTTCTCGGTCCGGTCTCTCGCTCCGGGGCCGGCCGGGCAGCCTCGGCGTTCTGCCGGGTCGCGACTTCGGTCGCGGTTCCCGCGGCCTCGAAAGCCTCCGCCAGACCCGGCGCGACCGCTGCGTACAGCGGCAGCGAATCGGCTGCCAGCTTCAAGTCAACCTCGAACAGGTCGGCCCTCGAGTCCGGTCCGGACTCCGCACCGCCTTCGCTCGATACGTTCCTTCCAAGACGCTCCGAGATCGCTTGGCAAAGACCCGAAACCGCCTGGCTGGAAATCTCGAGGAAGGTGTTTCTGGCATCGGCCGGCTCGCTCGCTTCGATCCCGGCGCTGGTCAGCAGGTGCCGGCCGATCGCGAGCCAGGAGGACTCCGGGGCTCCGATCCAGATGACCGCTCTTGGGCCTAGGCTCAGAGGGTGCTGCCACCACAGCAGTCCGGACGGGGCTTGGTCCAAGGCCGGTTTCGAGAGGACCGCCGGGAGGTCGCCAGTCATAGCCTCGATGGCGCCGGCCAGCCTGGCGCTCCAGCTTTCGGCAACCCAGCCGGCGACGCCGCACCCGACAGGCTCGCCCATAGTCAGGCTCCCCGCTCCATCGGCCAGCGCTTTTTCAGGTAACTGCGCAGCCGCAGGATCGCCTGCGTTTTCAGTTGCGAAACCCGCGACTCGTGCAGATCGATGATCTTGGCGATTTCGCGCAGCGTCATCTCGTCCCGATAGTACAGGCTCAGCACCGTCCGCTCGATGTGCGGCATCTTCTCGATCGACGCCGCCAGCAGGCGCTCGAGTTCGGCCCGCTCGACGATCTCGGAAGGCCATTTTTCATGGTCGTCCGAGATGTACTTCAGCAGGTCCCGCCCGCCGTCCTCCGAGGCGTGCTCGAGGCTGCCCAGATCGACGCCGTGAACCTCCACCAGCCAGGCGTGGAACTCCTCGATGCTCAGGTTCAGGTGCTGGGCGATCTCCTCTTCGGTGGGCGTGCGCTGCAACCGCTGCTCCACCGCCGCTATCGCCGCCTCGATCTGCTTGGCCTTCTTCCGCTTCTGGCGCGGCGCCCAATCGAGACCCCGCAGACTGTCCAGGATCGCGCCGCGGATTTTGTACTCGGCGTATGTCTTGAGCTTGACGTTCAGGCTGGCGTCGAAGTTGTCGATGGCCCCGATCAACCCTACGACACCGGTCGAGATCAGATCTTCCAGATTCACGCTGCCGGGGAGACGGTCGTGAATTCGGCGGGCGATCAGGCGCACCTGGGGCAGGTGCTCCAGAATGAGCCGCTCCCGTTCCACGGCGGCCGACTCTTCGGCGACCGGATAGGCGTGTGCCATTAGCATCGTTACCTCCGCCGGCTTCGGCCCCGCGGCGTCAGGCCGCAACAGCTTGGGCGGTCCCGGCCGGTCGCGTCAGCAGGTCCAGGACCCGTTCCGCCGTCGCCGGCTCCAGATCCTCGGGGATCTGCTGGCCGTCAGCCAGAAACGAGAGCGGCTTCCCGGTCCGCACCACCTGGTTCAGCATCGGACCGAAGGTCCCGGTTTCGTCCAGTTTGGCGAACAGCAGCTTGGCCGGCCGGAATGCTTCAAACCGGTCCACCACCCGCGATACATCGGCAGAACGCATCGAAGCCGTTAGCACCAGGTGCGTGTCGATGTCCGGCCGCGAGGCCAGGTATCGCGCCAGGTCTTGCGCCGCGTCCAGGTCGCGCGGGCCATAACCCGGCGTGTCGATCAGAATCAGGTCCTTGTTGCCGTGCTCCTCGAGCGCCTGCGAGAGCGCGGCCGCGGTTTCCAGGGCCTGAAACCCGACCCCGAGAATCGTGGCGTACGACCGCAGTTGCTCGGAGGCTGCCACCCGGTAGGAATCCATCGAGATGATGTGCACCGGGCGGTGCATTCCCAGCCCGTAACGCACGGCCAGCTTCACCAGCGTTGTGGTCTTGCCGGAGGCGCACGGCCCGGCCAGCGCCACGACCCGCGGACGTCCCTCCGGCCGGCCCAGGGTGGCATCCACTTTGAGGCGCCCAGCCACTTCCGCCCGCAGTGCCAGATCGAGCTCGGCGCGGGGGACGTCCGGACCGAGCGCACCGAGGCGCGCGGCGATCTCCCTGACCAGTTCCGTATCCACCTCGTTTGCAAGCAGCACTTTGCACGCTTCCGGAACCTCGGCGGCCCATGCCCGCGGCGCCGGGCCCAGCACGGCTCTGCTAATCGCCGCCGCCACCTGGTCGAGCTTCTTCTCGAGCTGAGCCATGCCGGAGGCGAGCCCTTCGGGCGGCCCGGCTGCCGGCGGCGGGGCGAGAGCGAACTCGGGCCGCTCCGAGGCCACCACCACTTCGTAGTCGCCAAGATGGCGGGCTTCGGGCGGCGCCGGTCTCGAGCTCACCAACATGGCCTCCGGCCCCATCTCCATTCGTGCCTGATCGAGCGCCGCCTTGATTCCGGTCCCGAAGAAGGATCTCAGTGTCATGTCCCCACCCTCAGCCGATTACTCCCATCGAAACTACTTTCACTCCTGGAGGTATCTCATTGTGAGAAATAAAGAAAACGTTGTAGAGCACCGGCTCGACCAACTGCCGCAGGAAGTACCGCGCGCCCGGACCCGCCACGGCGGCCACCGGCGACTCAGGCACGCCGCTGACCCGCTGGACGCGGTCGAGGAGATCACGAATGGCCGCTGGCGCGAGGTTCAAATGGCTGGTGTGTTCGCCGTGCTCCGTCGCTCTCTCGACCACCTGCTCAAGCGCCGGATCGACCAGGTAAGCCGCCAGGTCGCCACTCGCGTTCAGGTACGGTTTCACCAGCGTGCGGCGGATCGCCTGGCGCACATATTCGGTCAGCAGGACCTGGTTCTTGGTCATGTTGGCCGCCTCGCCCAGCGCCTCCAGAATCGACACGGCATCCCGGATCGAGACGCGCTCCCGGAGCAGGTTCCGCAGAACGCGCTCGACGTAAGCCAGAGGAACCAGCTTGGGCACCAGGTCTTCGACCACTTTCGGGTGGTCCTCGGTGACCCGGTCGAGGAGCTTCTTGGCGTCCTGGCGGGTGAAGATCTCGTGGGCGTAGCGGCGGACGATTTCGGCCAGGTGCGTGCCGAGTACGCTGGTGGCGTCGACCACCGTGTACCCCGATTTGCGGGCGGCCTCGGCCTGCTCGGGCCGAATCCAGACGGCGGGGATTCCGAAGGCGGGCTCGCGGGTCGCCAGGCCCTCGATCGGGGCCGCGGCCTTGCCGGCGTTGATGGCCAGCTCGCAGCCCTGCGGCAGATCGTGGCGCGCCACCTCGGCGCCCTTGAGCAGAATCACGTATTCCCGCGAGCGCAGCGACAGGTTGTCGGTCACGCGCACGGGGGGCAGCAGGTAGCCCAGTTCGCCGGCCAGTTGCCGCCGGATGGCGGCGATCTTCTTGAGCAGCGGCGACTGCACACCGCCTTCGACCAGCCTCACCAGACCCAGGCCGACCTCGACCGCCAGCGGCTCGACCCTCAGCAGCGCGTCCAGATTCTCGCGCGCCCCCGCCGGCGCCGCCGCGGAGGAGGTTTGCTCGGCCGCCGCCGCGGTCTTTCTCAGGCGCCACGCCAGCGCGGCCAGACCGCCGCCGAACATAAGGAACGGAAGCATGGGCAATCCCGGAAATGCCGCCAGCACGAACAGGACCCCGGAGGCGAGCATCAGCGGCTGCGCGTTGCCGAACACCTGCCGCTTGAACTCGGTTCCCAGGCGCGCCTCGGCGCTGGCGCGGGTGACGACCAGGCCCCCCGAGATCGAGATCATCAGCGCCGGCATCACCGTCACCAGGCCGTCGCCGATGGTCAGCACGGTGTAGGTCTGAAGCGCCCGCGTCAAGTCCATCCCGTGCTGGAAAACGCCGATCAGGAAGCCGGCCACGATGTTGATGGCCGTGATCAGGATGCTGGCCACCGCGTCCCGCTGCGTGAAGCGCGAGGCGCCGTCCATGGCGCCGTAGAATTCGGCCTCTCCGGCCAGTTGCCGGCGCCGGGTGCGCGCCTCGGCCTCGTCGATCAACCCGGCGTTGAGGTCCGAATCGATCGACATCTGCTTGCCCGGCATGGCGTCCAGGGTGAAGCGCGCGGTGACTTCCGAGATGCGCACCGCGCCGTGGTTGATGACCACGTACTGGATGGCGATCAGCACCAGGAAGATCACCACGCCCACGATGTAGTTGCCGCCCACCACGAAACTCCCGAAAGCTTCGATGACGTGACCCGCCGCCGCCGTCCCGCTGTTGCCGTTCAGCAGGATCAGACGCGCCGAGGAGACGTTCAGGCCCAGCCGGAACAGCGTCATGCAGCAGCAGCGCGGCCGGAAACACGCTGAACTCGACCGGCTTGAGAATGTGCATGGCCACCAGCAGCACCACCACCGACACCGTGATGTTGACCACGATCAGCAGGTCCATCAGAAACGGGGGCAAGCGGGGCGACCAGCGCCAGCACGATCCCGAGCACCGCCAGCGGAACGCCCATCTCGGCGGCCGCGGAGGGAGAAAACAGGAGCGGGAGCGCCCGCGGCGCGGGGGCGCGCGGCCGCACCCGCACGCGGGCCCGCAAAGGGGGCGCGCCGCTTGTGTGCGCCAGGCTGACGGGTGCGGGAGCCATTCCCTATGCCGGCAGGCGGCCTCCCATCAGGCGGTAGATGTACGCCAGGATTTCGGCCACGGCGCGGTACAGGTGCGCCGGAATCTCCTGCCCCACCTCGGCCGACTTGTAGAGCGCCTGCGCCAGCGGCGGGTTCTCGACGATCGGAACCTGGTGCTGCACGGCCACCTGCCGGATGCGCTGGGCCAGGTAGTTCTTCCCCTTGGCCACCACCAGCGGGGCCGCCATGGCTTCCATCGAGTAGCGGATCGCCACGGCGTAGTGGGTCGGGTTCACGATCACGGCGGTGGCCTTCGGCACCTGGTGCATCATCCGCCGCCGCAACAGGTCGCGCTGCAGGCGTCGGATGCGCGCCTTGACCTGCGGGTTGCCCTCCAGTTCTTTCATCTCGTCGCGCACTTCCTGCTTGGTCATGCGCAGATCGGCCGTATAGCGCCGGCGCTGGCGCCAGAAGTCGAATACCCCCAGGGCCAGGAAGACGGCCGCCGCCTTCCAGAGCAAACTCTCACAGAGAGGCGCCCGCCAGGCGGGCGCCCGCCTGGACGCTTTCGAGCGGCATCGCTCCGAGCGCGTTCAGGTTGTCCTTCACCACGCCCCACACCGCAATCCCGAAGACCGGCAGCAGCACCAACGCCTGGAAGAACAGCGGCAGGTTCTGCCGCGGCAGCTCGCGCAGCTTGGCGACCGGGCTCAGCCGCTGGAACTGCGGCGCCAGGTTCTTGGCGGAGACGCCGAATGCGGTTACTGCCAGGTGCGAGCCCGCCGTCACCAGCAGCAGACGCGCCCGAGAGCGTCCCCACCGGCGCCAGGTCGTGGAGGACGATCCGGGAGGCCAGATGCGCCAGTTCGGCCGCAGTGATCTCGGTCCCGAAAGCCCGCCCGAGCAGGAAGCGAAAAGAACGCGCCATCCCGGCCAAACCAGCCTCCGCCGCCGGCGGAAACCAGCGCGGCGAAGGTGAAGAACTGCAGCGCCGCCACCAGCTCGCGGCTGACCGGGAACTTGCCCTCGCTGCGCGCCTTCTCGCTTCCGTCTTTCGGTCGGTTGTTCGGTGCCCTGCGCCGCGGTCCGCCATCGCTCCTCACAGCAGCCGGTACAGGACGGCCGACCGTACGTTCCGCCGCCGCCCGGTACACCGGCAGGAACAACGCGAAAATCGTCGCCAGAAAGGCCAGCGCCGCCAGCATCTTGATCGGAAAGGCCAGGGTCAGAAGCTGCAGTTGCTGGTGGATGCGCCCCAGCAGGGCCAGCGAGATGTCGATCAACGCCAGCAGCGCCACCACGGGCATCGCCAGCCGCATTCCCGTGGCGAACATCCCCGCGCCCAGGCCGACGATCGCCTCGGCCGAAGAAGCGCGCAGGAAGAACGTTCCCGGCGGGTGCGCCGCCAGGCTCGCGGCAAATACGCGCAGCACCTGCCGGTCCATCCCCAGCGAGAAGAACAGCAGGCCCCCGGCCAATTGCGCGAACACCGCATGACGTTGCTGTCGGCCTGCGTGCCGGGATCGACGGTCGAGGCATAGGAATAGCCCGCCTGCAGCCCGAAGATCTGCGCCGCCACCAGCAGGCTCTCGATCAGAATCGCGACGGCAACTCCCACGGTCAGCCCGAAGGCGGCCTCCGCGGCGACACCCGCCACGATGCCCGCCACCAGCGGCTGCGGCAGGGGAACCGCCGGCCACAGCGGCGCCAGGCGCCGCCGTGAGGCCGAGCGCCAGCAGGATCCGCGCCGCTTCCGGGCCGCTCGAAAAGCCCGGCAGCGGCACCAGACTCAGCGCCCCGCGCCACGCGCGCCAGCACCAGCAGGAAGCCGTATAGTCCCGCCACCGGCAGCGTAAGAGAGACCGGCTCAGCGTGCATAGCGCCCCAGGTCTCCCAGCAGTCCCGCGGTGTAGCTCATCATCTGCCGCAGCAGCCAGGGCAGCGCCAGCAGCAGCGCCAACAGAAACGCCGCCAGGCGCGGAACGGTGCTGAAGGCCGAGTCCTGCATCGAGGTGACCACTTGCACCAGGCTGATCAGCGACGCCGGCGGCGAAGCCGACCGCCAGCAGCGGCGCGCTCAGCCAGAAGGCCGTCATCAGCGCGTCGCGAATGATCTGGATCGCAAATTGGGGTGTCATGGTCCGTCAATAGAAGCTCCGAACCAGCGAGCCGACCACCAGGTTCCAGCCGTCCACCAGCACGAACAGCAGCACCTTGAAGGGCGCCGAAAGCATCACCGGAGGCAACTGGATCATGCCGATCGAGAGCGTCACCGAGGCCACCACCAGGTCGATGATCAGGAAAGGCAGGAACAGCACCGCGCCGATCTGAAACGCCGTCTTCAGCTCGGAGAGGATGTAGGCTGGCATCAGGATCCTGAAATCCAGGTCGGCGGGCCTCCGCGGCGGCGGCGAGTGGGTGATCTCGACCAGCAGCGGACGTCCTTCTCCCGCGCGAAACGGATCAGGAACGCTTTGAGCGGCGCGCCCGCCCGCTCGAGGCCCTGGGTGAGGGTGAGTTGGCCCTTCTCGACCGGCTCCCAGCCTTGCGCGTACATCTGGCCCAGGACCGGCTGCATGATCAGAATGCCAGAAACAGGGCCAGCCCGATCAGCACCTGGTTGGAGGGCGTCGATTGCGTGCCCAGCGCCTGGCGCAGGAAGTGCAGCACCACCACGATGCGCAGAAACGGCGTCAGCGACATGAGCACCGCGGGAAGCACCGCCAGCAACGTGAGCAGGATCGCGATTTGCATGGGGACGCTGAGGCTCTGGGCGCCTTTGGCGCCGCCCAGGGACACCCCCATCAGCGGCTCGGCCCCGCCGGCCAGCGGCCCGCCCAGCAACAGAAGAAGAGCCGTCACGACCGGCCCTCGCGAGCAGCGGCGGGCCGGTCCGATTGCGCCGCGCGGGCGGCCCCTGGAAGCGCGCTCACGATGGGTCCTCCCGCGGAGGCGCCACTCTGCAATCCTGCCAGGCGACGCTGCCGACTAGC
Organism: Bryobacterales bacterium; assembly: GCA_963710565.1. Lineage (GTDB taxonomy): Bacteria > Acidobacteriota > Terriglobia > Bryobacterales > Bryobacteraceae > DASWZN01. The sequence continues at coordinate 1,315,871 of CAVQAN010000009.1, forward strand.
GTGCAGCCCCCGGTGTGCGAAGCGATCAGCAGGGCGCGGCTTCCCAGACGGACCAGGTGCAGAACGTGCTGGGGCGATAGCGTCACGCGCTCGACCAGTTCGACGCGGCCGCGGGTGCGAACCCGGCCGGGCGCGCGCCAGCGCACCGCGCCCGCTCTCCGCAGCGCCCACAGGCTGGCTGCCGAGGACCCCCAGCACCAGCAGAACCCCACTCAGATCGCGCGCCAGATTCATTCCTCCCTACACCCCCTGGTTGAAGTCCGTGATGCGCACCCCGAAGGTGCTTTCGATGATCACCACCTCGCCGAACCCGATCAAGGCGCCGCCGGCGTGGATGTCTATCGCTTCCCCGGCCGAGCGTGTCAGCCACACCACGCGCCCCGGCTCCCATTCGAGGATTTCGGCCAGCGGCATAACTTTGCGGTCCAGTTCCATATCCAGCTCGATAGGCACGTCGGCCATCGTTACCAATTGTTCGAGTACCGTCATCGCCGCCTCACTGCTTCAGATTCACGGTGTCCTGACTGATCTGGTCGACCGTTGTGACCACCCGCGTGTTCACTTGGTAGGCGCGCTGAAACACGATCAGGTTGGTGAACTCCTTGGCGATGTCGACCGTCGAGCTTTCCAGGGACTTGCCCAGCGACCTTGCCCCGGCCGCCCGAGTCTGGCAGGCCGATCGAGGGCAGCGCGGTGACGGCGCTGGCCTGAAAGGAGTTGTTTCCGATGGCGATCAGCGACTGGGGATTGGGGATCGAAGCCAGCGCCAGTTGCCCGACGGTGACCTGCGTGCCGTTCGAGTAGCTGGCCACGATCTTGCCGCCGTCGGTCAGGGCCACGTTGGTCAGAGAGGCCGCGGCCGAGCCGTCCACCTGGGTTGCCGACGGGGCCGACAGAGCGTTGTACTCGGTGATGCGAGGCGAGCCGGTCGAGTCGTACAGGTGCCAGGTCATGTCGTTGGTGGGCGGGGTCGCGGACTGCTTTCCGATTACGGCGCCGTCGGCCAGCGCAGGGATCGTGAAGGCCACGTCCGGATTGGTCGAATCCGGCGTGGCGAGGTTTCCGTTGGCGTCGAAGACGAGCGTTCCGGTGGCGAGCGGCGCCGTCTGAGCGGTCGTCAGATCGGCGTCCGGGACGGTCACCGTGTAATCCCAGGTGGTGTTGGAGTCGCCGTTGGCGGCGCTGGGGGCCTCCTTGGTGAACGTGAGCGTCAGGGTGTGCGTGTTGCCGAGAGAATCGACCACGTTGATAGGCGTCGAGAACGTCCCGGAGGGCTGGCCCGCCACCCCGGCCGAACTCAGATTCAGGTTTACCGAGAAGGCCTGGCTCGCAATGGGCGCCTTCAGCGTCCCGATCGGCACCGGAATGTCTCCGATGGGTTGATTGGTATCGACCGCGCCGCTCGCATCCTGGGTCCATCCTTGGACGCGCTGGCCGGCCATGGTCGTCAGGTAGCCCGAATCGTCCACCTGGAAATTGCCGGCCCGGGTGAAGTCCTGGGCGCCCTGGCTGTCCTTGAGAATGAAGAAGCCGTCGCCCTGGATGGCGCCGTCGAGCAGGCCGGTGAAGACTTGCGTGGCGCCCTGGGTGAACTCCGCGCACCGTGAACGGGCGTGCCCGTGCCGAAACCCACCTGCGTGGCGCCCAGACCGGCCCCGATCGATTCGCGTGACCAGATCCTGGAAGGAGACCACGCTCGCCTTATAACCGGTGGTGTTCAGGTTGGCGAGGTTGTTCGAGACCACGTCGATGGCGGTCGTGTTGGCGTCCAGCGCCGAAAGGGCGGTCGAGAATGCGGTGAACATGCTAGCTGGTCTCCTGGGTTGAATTCGTTCCGCTTGCCGCGCTCTGGGTGGCGGAGACCAGGGTGTCCAGGTCCGTGCGCATCTGGGTCAACTGCTCGAGGCGAGCTGAACTCGGCCAATTGCGTGACGTACTGGGTGGGGTCCTGATCGGGGTTCATGGGGTCCTGGTTCTGGACCTGTGCGACCAGAAGCTTGAGAAAGGTCTGCTCCTGGGCCAGAGGATCGGCCTGGGTGGCGGATGGGGTGGATGCGTCCGATGCCGCCGCCCTCGGGCTCATTGCGCTAATCGGTGCGATCATAGGTGATACTCCCGGTTTGAACGGCGCTGCGGGCCAGAGCCTGCAGCCAGGAAGGCTCGTTCGGATCCTGCCCTTGCCGCTGCTGTTGATGTTGTTGCTGGCCGGCCGGATTTCCGCCGTTACGGAACCCGTCGCCGGCCTGGCCGGAGAAACCCCGTCCGGCGTCCGAGGTCGGAGCAACGCCGGCGGCAGGAGGCAAAGCGCTCGCCTCCGTCCCGGAGGCCGTCAGCGGCTGCCAGGTTTCGGTCCGGTATCCGCGGCCGGCGAGTTCCGAGACCAGATCCCCGAGGTTTTGCCGCAAGGCGTCGGCTAGCTGCGGGTCCGCCGTCCGCACGGCCACCTGCACCTCGCCGGCGCGCTCGACCACCCGCAGTGAAACCTGTTCCGCCTGGCGGCCGTTCGCGGAGGGGGCGGGAAGGGCGACCGAAAGCTCCCGCACGGCGGGCTCTCGAAGCTGGTCGCGTGGGGCTTCGGACGGCGTCCTGGCGGGCGGCGCGGCCGCCTCCGCGGTGCGATCGCGGGCGCCCGGGGACATGGGGCCGGAAGCGGGCGGAGCGGCGGCGCTCGCACCCACGTTAGCGCCCTCCGGAGACGCGACTGTCCCGGAAAGAGGTCGCCGGCTCTCGGGCTCACGCGAATCGACCGGGGTTCCTTGCGAAGAGCCGGGGTGTCCTACCTTAGGGTCAGGAGCCATGCTCTGCTCCGGCGGTGCGGAGGGTGTCGGTCCGGGATCGTCTGCCTGGGCTCCGGCGACGACCGGCGGCTGATTCCGGGTCACGGGGAACACAGGGCGGCCAGCCGGAGAATCGCTGGCCCCAGGACCTCCAGCCGGGGCCGGAGGGGCCGAGCCGATCCCGCTGCCGGGCGCTCGTTCCGTCGCGGCGTAAGCGGCCGAGGCGATCCCGCTGGCGGGCGCTTGTTCCGTCGCGGCGGGCGCTGCCGAGGCGATCCCGCTGGCGGGCGCTCGTTCCGTCGCGGCGTAAGCGGCCGAGGCGATCCCGCTGGCGGGCGCTCGTTCCGTCGCGGCGGGCGGTGCCGAGACGATCCCGCTGGAGGGCGGTCGTTCCGTCGCGGCGGCCGGTGCCGAGCCGATTCCGCTGGCGGGCGCTCGTTCCGTCGCGGCGGGCGCTGCCGAGACGATCCCGCTGGCGGGCGGTCGTTCCGTCGCGGCGGGCGCGGCCGAACCGATCCCGCTGGCGGGCGGTCGTTCCGTCGCGGCGGGCGCGGCCGAACCGATCCCGCTGGAGGGCGGTCGTTCCGCCAGGGCGGGCGCGGCCGAACCGATCCCGCTGGCGGGCGGTCGTTCCGCCGCGGCGGGCGCGGCCGAACCGATCCCGCTGGAGGGCGGTCGTTCCGCCGCGGCGGGCGCGGCCGAGCCGATCCCGCTGGAGGGCGGTCGTTCCGTCGCGGCGGGCGCGGCCGAACCGATCCCGCTGGCGGGCGGTCGTTCCGCCGCGGCGGGCGCGGCCGAGCCGATTCCGCTGGAGGGCGGTCGTTCCGCCGGGGCGGGCGCGGCCGAGACGATCCCGCTGGCGGGTGATTGTTCCAGCGGTGCGGTCGGAGTGGAACGAATCATGCCGGCGGGCGATCGTTCCTCCGTGGCAGGCAGTGCCGAACCGACCCCGCTGGCGGGCGCTCGATCCGCCGCTGCGGGCCTTGGAGCAACGGGCGCGGCGGATTCGGTTAACCGGACCGCGAATGCCAACTTCTGTTCGCGTCTCCCCGCCAGGACGTCTCGCCCGGCCTCGGCCAGCCTGGTTCCCTCGAGCGGCGGAACGTCTTCAGGGGTCTCTTCCGGCGCGGCATTCTCCGTCTGAGGGTCTTGTTGCGGCTCGGCGACCGGCGCCGGCTGGCCGTCCTGTTCCTTGGCGCTTGCCGGTTGAGCGTCATCGAGCAGGCCGTTCTCCGGCTGAAATGGGACCGGGGCCCCTGGCGCGTCCGGCGAACGCGGAGGCACGGCCGCGGCGGGCGCTTCGGCGGCGCCCGACGGCGCTGGCGCCGGCTGGCTGGCCGCGCCGGGAGCCCCGGTTCCTTTGGCATCGTCTCCGACCGTGGTCGGCGCAGGTGGCGGGAATAGAGGCGGGACGGCTGCGGAGGCGAGCGGCGCCAGCGCGAGGTCATCGCCAGCTTGGCGCTTCGACGCCGGACGCACAGCCGCGGACTTAGCCTGGAGAGCGGTCAGAGGCGGGCCTGAGGCGGGCGCCTCCGCCAACAGGGACGCAAACAAGACGGTGAAGTCCCCCGCCGGAGCGTTCGAAGCGCCGGCGGGGACTCCGGGCGCGGTGGCCGAGGCTTGCGGGAGGCCGGCCGGCCCCGCCAGCGGCGGGCCGGCCGGTGCTAAGGAGAAGAGAGCCGCGGTCACGCGGCGTAGCTGTGCAGTTTGAGGCCCGAGCGCCGGCGCTTCCGGTTTCAATCGGTTAGAGATGGCGAGGGAGCGCAAGAACTTGGCGCCTCGCTGGGCGTGACCAATTATTGGCGCCGCTCGCGCGCCCCCTCACTTCCCTTTTCGACCGGCCTCTTCAAGGCGTTAGCCGCTTCTCCGTCTCCGGCCCCCCGCTTGCTCCGCATTCTCCGGAGTCTCTCCATGGACCGACTGCTCACAGCGGCTGCTTCCGGGATGAGGGCGCGCCTGGAAGCGCTCGACTTGGCTGCGAACAACATCGCCAACGCCGGCACAACGGGCTTCAAACTGGACCGCGAGTCCTACAACCTCTATATCGCGCCGGAAGCTGACGATCCGGACTCGCCAGCGCCCTCAACCCTCCCGGTCGTGGAGCGGAACTGGACCGACTTCACGCAAGGCAGCCTGGTGGCCACGGGCAACCTGCTCGATGTGGCCATCTCGGGCCCAGGGTTTTTCGCCGTCAACGGACCTGGCTCCACGCTGTACACACGCAACGGGAGCTTCCGTCTATCGCCCGCCGGAGTCGTGACCACATCGGAAGGGTATACGCTGCGCGAGGCCGGAGGCGGGAGCATCCAGCTCCAGCCAAACCTGCCATTCGAGATCACGCCGGAGGGCGCCGTGAAACAGGCCGGGACCGAGGTGGGCCAATTGGCGGTCGTGAACTTCGATCGCCCTCAGGCGCTGGCCAAGTTCGGGCGCAACTACTTCCAGGCGGACGAATCGGCCGCTCCCCAGCCGGCCGCGGCGGCCCAGGTCGAGCAAGGCAAGGTCGAAAGCTCCAACGTGGCGGCGCCCGAGTCGGCGGTGCGCCTCATCGGCCTGATGAGGCAGTTCGAGATGCTGCAGAAGGCCATCGCCATGGACGGGGACATGGGGCGGCAGGCGATCGAGCAGGTCGCCCGAGTGTCATGAGCGGGGCTGTGGTGAGCGAAGCGGTTGCGAGGGAGGAAAAGGAATGATCCGGGCACTGTTCAGCGCGGGCAGCGGGATGAACGCGCAGGAGCTGAACATCGACAATATCGCCAACAACCTGGCCAACGCCAATACGGTCGGTTTCAAGGCGCGGCGGGTCGAGTTTCAGGACTTGATGTACCAGAGTGTGATCCAGCCGGGCGCGGCGGCAGGGTCGCAGACGGTGGTGCCGAGCGGTTTGCAGTTGGGCCTCGGCACGCGGCCGGTCTCGAACGAGATCGTTTACTCCCAGGGGGATTTCCAGCAGACGGGCAACGCCTACGACGTGGTGGTTCAGGGCAAAGGGTTCTTCCAGATCCGCCAACCCTCGGGCGACCTCGCCTACACGCGCGCGGGAGCCTTCCATCTGGACCGCAACGGGAACCTGGTGACGGCCGAGGGCGACGCGCTCGAGCCACAGATCACCATTCCGAACGACGCGCAGTCGGTGAGCATCGCCCAGGACGGCACCGTCAGCTATACCCGCCAAGGGCAGACCGCGGCCCAGATCGCCGGCCAGATTCAGCTCGCCATGTTCGCCAACCCGGCCGGCCTCAACTCGCTGGGAGGGAACCTGTACCGGCCGACCGATGCTTCGGGGGATCCGGTGATCGGCAACCCGGGGGGCCAGGAGGGCATGGGCTCGCTTCTGCAGGGCTACCTGGAAAGTTCGAACGTGAGCGTGGTGCAGGAGTTCATCAACCTGATCGTCAGCCAGCGCGCCTACGAGGCCAACTCGAAGGTGGTGAAGGCGGCCGACGAGATGTATTCGGAGGTGAATAACCTGCGATGATTCCGCTGGCGCTGTGGGCGGCCGCCTCCTGTGTTCTGGTCGGGGGGGAGCGGATTCTGATGTCCGACCTGGCCAAGGCCATCGCGGAGTTTTCGGCCGCGCCGGGCGAGGAAGCGATCGCCCTGGCGCCCGCGCCGCGGGTGCGGCGGACGCTGTTTGAGCCCGAGATCGAGCGGCTGGGGAAAGCGCATGGCATCCAGGTTCCGCCGAGGGCGGTGGCGTGTTTCGAAGGCGTCTCCGAGGTGCTGGACCTGGCGCGCGTTTCGGAGGCGCTGGGCCGGACGCCCCACGATCCCCGCGTGGCCATCACGGTGCTCGATTTCAGTCGCTATCCGCTGCCGCACGGGGCTTTGGAGTTCGGACCGCCGCCCGCGATCGACGGTCCCCAGCCCGTGATCTGGCGCGGCCGGCTGAACTACGGCCTGAACCGCAGCGTTACGGTGTGGGCGCGCGTGAAGCTGGAGGCGCCGCCGCGGGAGGTCGAGCGGGGCGACGTGGTAGCGGTCGAGGTCTCGAGCGGCGCGGCGCGGCTGAAGTTCGAGGCCCCGGCGGAATCGGGCGGGAAAACCGGAGAGGCGGTCTTGGTACGGAATCCGGCCAACGGGGCGCGGTTCCGCGCCCGAGTGGTGGCGAAAGGCAAGGTGCTGGTGGATGCGACTCAGTTGGTGGATGCCGGTCGCGGTGTTGTTGTTCGCGGCCGCAGTGAGCCCGGGCGCTGACAAGAAGAAGCCTCCCAAGGAGCCGGCGCCCACGCCCTTCGAGGTCTATGCGAGAGAAGCCGAGGAGCGGGGACGCTCGGATTTCCGGCTTCCGGGCTCGATCTGGCAGCCGGGCGCGCCGCTGGGCGGGCTGGCGCGCGACCCCAAGGCGGGGCAAGTGGACGACCTGGTGACGATCGTGGTGGCGGAGAGCGCCTCGGCGGTTTCGACCGGGGTCACCAAGACCTCGCGCCAATCCAGTTCCGGTTATTCGATCGCCTCTCTTCTAAAACCAACGAAAGCCACCGGCGCGCTCGCCAACCTGCTGACCACGTCGGGCAATCAGGCTTTAACGGGACAGGGCACTACCTCCCGCGATGTGACTCTGACCACCACGCTGTCGGGGCGCGTGATGGAGGTCCTGCCCAACGGATACCTGGTGCTCGAGGGTTCGAAGAGCGTGGTGATCAATTCGGAAACGCACCTGGTGACGGTGCGGGGCGTGGCGCGGCCGGTCGATATCACGCCGGCTAACGAGGTCAGCTCCGACCACCTGGCGCAAATGGAGGTCCGAATCAACGGTAAGGGCGTGGTGAACGACGCCATCAAAAGACCCTTCATCCTCTACCGGCTGCTGATGGGCCTGCTGCCATTCTGATTTTATGCGCGCACTGGCGATGCTCCTCCTGCTCTTAGAAACGGCCCCGGCCGCGACCCGGCTCAAGGATCTGGCGACGATCGAAGGCGTGCGCGAGAACCAGTTGGTGGGCTATGGCCTGGTGGTCGGCCTGGCAGGCACCGGCGACCGCAGCCAGACCATGTTCCCGGCGCAGAGCCTGACCAACATGCTCGAGCGCATGGGAGTCACCGTCTCGCCGACCGCGATCCGCGTGGCCAACACCGCGGCGGTGATGGTCACGGCGACGCTTCCTCCCTTCGCGCAGCCCGGCTCGAAGATCGACGTCACGGCGGCGGCGGTCGGCGACGCGCCCAACCTGCAAGGCGGCCTGCTGATCCTGACGGAATTGCGGGGAGCGGATGGGCGCGTGTACGCGGTGGCCCAGGGGCCGGTGGTTACGGGCGGTTTTGTGGCCGGCCGCTCGGGCACGCAACAAACGGTGAACCATCCCACGGTGGGACGCGTGCCCAACGGAGCCATTGTCGAGCGGCCGGCGCCCACCCCCCCACCCGGCCGGCGGCTGCGCCTGCAATTGAAACAAGCCGATTTCACCACCGCGGCGCGCATCGTCGAGGCCCTGAACAGGGCCTTCGGCCCGGCCGGCGCGCCGGTGGCGGCGGCGGAGAGCTCCGCGCTGGTCGCGGTGGATTTGCCACCCTCCTATGCCGAGCGGCCGGTCGAGTTCGTGGCGCAAATCGAGAACGTCACGGTGGAAGCCGACCGGCCGGCCCGCGTGGTGATCAACGAACGCACTGGGACCATCGTGATGGGCAAAGACGTTCGGATCGCCCCGGTGGCGGTGATGCATGGATCGCTCACCGTGGAAGTGCAGACCACTTACCAGGTTTCCCAACCGGCGCCGCTCGGGACCGGGACCACAGAGGTGGTGCCGCAGGTGGGCGTGGGGGTCAAGGAGGAGAAGACGCGGAACATCGTGCTCAAGCAGGGCGCCACTGTGGAGGAGTTGGTGAGGGCGCTGAGCGCCATCGGCTCCACGCCGCGGGACGTCATCGCGATTCTCCAGAACATGCGGGCAGCCGGGGCGCTCGAGGCCGAACTGGAGGTGATCTGATGGTTCCGGGCGTAGCGAATCTGGCGACGACTCCGGGGACGGGCGATCCCCAGCCGCGCAACGCGGTTCAGGCCGCCGAACAGTTCGAGGCGCTGCTGCTGGCCCAACTGCTCAAGGGCGCGCACGATGAAAGCTCGGACGGGTGGCTCGGCAGCGGTGAGGACCAGGCGGGCAGCTCCATGGTGGAACTCGCGGAGGAGCACCTGGCACAGGTGATGGCGTCGCGAGGCGGGCTGGGACTGGCGGGATTGATCGCGAGCGGGCTCAGACGTGCCGATGCCGCGGCCGGCAGCGCGGGGGCCGCTAGCGGGCCTCCGGCAACGAACGCCGGCGGAGTATCCCGGTAAGGGCCAGTCCGGCGCGCCCGGAACCACGGCTTGCGGCTTGGGCGCGGTCTCGACGCCGACGCCGTTGAGCGAACCATCCGGCCCGTCGCTGAACTCGACATGACCGGAAATGGTGGAGAGCAGCCCGGGATGTCCGTGAACCCGTTCTTGCTTCTCCCCAGGCACTCCCTCCGCCGCGCGAGCCCTCGCGCCCTGCGGGGTCAGAGACCTTCGTCTCCCGTGTGCGGTCCGGGCTTCAAATCCTCCGCCATGCGCAGAGCGTATTCGGGCGGAATCTGGCGAATCACCTGGTTGGTTTTGCGGTCCACGATGCGCACGACCGGGCGGCGCGTTTGCCGATCCAGTACGAACGTCACCTCGTTCTTGTCACCGAAGACCTCCGCGCCGTTCAGGGCCTTAACGGCCTGAATGAGCTTGCGCTGCTCGGGTGGCCTCTGGAGCGGAGTCGGAGACAGATTGACCGGAGCGGCTTGTCCTACGCTGGGTACTCCACCGACGCTGTTCATGACAGTCTCCTCGGAGGCAGGGGGTCCCACCGCACCGTCACCTCGCATTAGGCGCGGCGGGAAACCCTGCCTCGTATGACTTATCGGCCCGCTGGGGGGAAGGCTGCGGGGATTCTGCCGCCAGACCCTACTTGAGGTTGAGAACCTCGCGAGCCGTGCCGGCGTGGCGCTCGATCTTCTTTTGCAGCGCCATAAGGGCGTAGATCAACTGCTCGGGACGCGGCGGGCACCCGGGAACATACACATCCACTGGCACGACCTGGTTCACGGGAACCAGGGCGTAGTTATTGAAGACGCCGGTGGATGTAGCGCAGGCACCCATCGAAATGACCCATTTCGGCTCCGGCATCTGCTGATAGAGTTGGCGGATGATGGGGGCCATCTTGTTCGACACGCGGCCGGCGATGATCATAAGGTCCGACTGTCGCGGAGAACCGCGAAAGACCTCGGCACCGAACCGGGCCACATCGAAGCGGGAGGCGCCCATCGACATCATCTCGATGGCGCAGCAGGCCAAGCCGAAGCTCATGGGCCAGATGGAGTTCTTGCGGGCCCAGTTGATCGCGCGGTCCAGGCGGGTGGTGAGGACGGCGTCGCTCAGCCAGGCATAGTCGTCCTGGTCGATACGGCAGAAAAGATCGGGCTCCCTGCGCGCCAGCCCGCCGGCGGGCTCCCCGGCTTCCATACGTTTATTGTGACACGGCGGCCCTGCGCACGCTGCCGGATCGCGCCTGGCCGAGCAAGATGATGGACGAGGCAAGGCCACGGGAAACATTCTGGCAACGTTGCCGCCCGCCCAGGCCGACAACGCGATGCGCAGGATCAAACTGCCCGCCTGTGTATTCATGCTGTGTCTTCAGGCGCAGATGCATCCATTTGCTCCTGTTCGGTATCCCTTGCAGCCTTCGTGTTTGATCTCCGCCTCTTGCCCAAACGAAAGCGTTAGCTCCCGGCGCCCTGCTCTGGTCCGCCCTGGTCTGCCGGAGCCCGCCCGGCGCTGCCTGTTAGAATCAAGGGAAGAATGTGGGGCAATGACTCATACAACGACTTCATTCAAAGCCTCCGGCAGCCTGGAGCAGGCGCTCGACCGGGCCGCCCGGCAGTGGGGGATCGAATCGGAATTCTGGGACACCTGGGGGCACCGGCACGCCACCTCGCCTGAAATCGAACGGGGCATTTTATCCGCGCTGGGCGTGAGCGCGGGGACTCGGGAGAGCCTGGACCGGGCGGTCGAACAGCGCGCGGCCCGGGAATGGGAGCGGCTGCTGCCGCCGGTCTTCGTGGCCGGGGAAAGCGCCTCGGCGAAGGGCTTTCCGGTGAGCGTTCCGCTGGCGCTGGGGGAGGCGGAGGCGGCGCTGATCATCCGCTGGGAAGGCGGCGGGATGGAACGTCGCAAGGTGCCGCTGGGCGAACTGGCGACGTCGGGCCGCGCGGAGATCCGCGACATCGCGTATGTCCGCAAACAGGTGCCGCTTCCGGCGGCGCCGCCCCTGGGCTACCACGACGTCGAGATCTCGATCCGGACCGAGGGCGGGGTGCGGCGCGAGTCCATGCGGCTCATTCTGTGCCCGGACCGCTGCTATATTCCGTACGCGATCCGAGAGGGCCGGCGGACGGCGGGGCTGGCGATCGCGCTCTACGGGCTGCGCTCGGAGCGCAACTGGGGTTGCGGCGATTTCACCGATCTGGAGGGCGTTACGGATTGGGCGGCGACCGAACTTGGCGTGACCTTCATCGGCCTCAATCCGCTGCACGCCATTCCCAACCGGCAGCCCTTCAACACCAGCCCGTACCTTCCCATCTCGACCTTCTTCAAGAACGCGATCTATGTGGATGTGGAGCGCATCCCGGAATTCCGCGAGTCGAAACGGGCCACGGAGTGGCTGCGCCGGCCCGAAGTGGCGGCGGAGATGTGCGCGGTGCGTTCGAGCCCGCTGGTGGAGTACGAGCGCGTCTGGGCGCTGAAGCTCGCGGCCCTCAAGCTGGCCTTCGCCACGTACCTGCGGCGGCCGCCCGACCGCGCCTTCGAGGAGTACGCGGAGCGGGAGGGCGTCCTGCTCGAACGCTTCGCCACCTGGTGCGCGCTGGATGAGTGGACGCACGGGCGCGACCCGGGCGTCTGGATCTGGCAGGACTGGCCGGCGGAATACCGCGAGCCCGATTCGCCCGCGGTCGCCGAGTTCGCCGCCCGGCGCAAGCGCAGGGTGCTCTTTTACAAGTGGGTGCAATGGCAGGCGGACCGGCAACTGGCCCGGGCGCAGGAGCACGCCCGTGGGCGCGGGCTCTCCATCGGCCTCTATCACGACTTGGCGCTGGCCACCGACCGCTGCGGGTCGGACTTGTGGGGCTGGCGGCCGTTCTACGTCAACGGCTGCCGGGTGGGTGCGCCTCCGGACAACTTCTCGCCCAAGGGCCAGGACTGGTCGTTCCCTCCGCCGAATTCCGAGCACCATCGCGAGACCGGCTACCGGCTTTTTGCCGAAGCGATCCGCAAGAACTGCCGCCACGGCGGCGCTCTGCGCATCGATCATGTCATGCGCTTCTTCCGGCTGTACTGGATTCCGGAATCGATGGACCCGGCGCAGGGGGCCTATGTCCGCGACCGCTGGCAGGATCTGATGCACGTGCTGGCGCTCGAAAGCGTGCGCGAGAAGGTGATGGTGGTGGGCGAGGACCTGGGCACGGTGACCGCCGAAACCCGGCACGGGCTCGACCGTTTCGGGCTCTACGGCTACCGGGTGCCGTTCTTCGAGAAGGTCGACGGCAACGAGTTCCGGGCGCCGGGGCAGTACACGCCGCACGCCCTTGTTTCGTCGAGCACGCACGACCTGCCGACGCTGGCGGGGTACTGGATCGGGCGCGGACATCGAGGCGCGGCGGCAGGCGGGGTTGCTCGACGACTCGCCGCTATTGCGACGCGCTTGCCGAGAGGCGGCATGACAAGCAGAAGCTGCTCAACGCGCTGTTCGTCGAGGGGCTGCTGCCGGACTGGTTTCCGCGCAACGCCGACCAGGTCCCCGACCTGACGGGCGAGCTGCACAACGCCCTGGTCGGCTGGCTGGCCCGGGCGTCCTCGCGCATGATGGTGATCAGCTTCGAGGACCTGCTGAAGGAAACCGAGCAGCAGAACCTGCCGGCCACCACCTCCGAGCATCCCAACTGGCGGCGCAAGGTGCGCTATACGGTGGAGCGGCTCCGCGCCGGCGAAGCGGCCGACTATTCGCGCATGTTCCGCAACTGGCTCGAGCGCACGGGCCGGCTGGGGAAGTGAGGGTGGGATGACGACCGGGTTCGTAAACTTCTGCGCGAGCCCGACGCCGCGGGATGAGGGCAGGCTGTGCCATAATCTTACTGGAGTCTTACCGATGGAAACCACGCGGCTGTCCACCAAGGGCCAGATCATCCTGCCGAAGACCATGCGGATTGCCCGTTCCTGGGGACCGGGTACCGAGTTCACAGTCGAAGAGGCGGGCGATGGCGTTCTACTGCGTCCCGCCGCGCGTTTCCCCCTGGTCGACCTGGACGACGTCGCCGGCTGTCTCAGGTCCAAGCGCAAATCGAAAACGGCCGAGATGGGCGCCGCCGCTGAACGCGAGGTGGGCCGGCGTCATGGTCGCGGTAGATACTAACGTCCTGGTCCGGTTGCTGACCGGGGACGACCCCGAACAGGCCGCCGCCACGCGGTCCCTCTTTCGAGCCGGGCCGATCTGGATCGCTAAGACAGTTCTGCTCGAGACAGGTTGGGTCCTGCGCAGCCTGTACGGGTTTGACGAAAACGCGATCCGTGACGCGTTCACGAAGCTGCTTGGGCTCCAGAACGTGCACGTAGAGGATGAATCGTGCGTCGCAGCCGCACTCGCCCTGGCGGCCAGCGGGATCGAGCTTGCCGACGCGCTGCACCTGAGCAGCAGGCCGCTTGGCGCTGCCTTTGTCTCCTTCGACCGGCCGTTTGTTCGCCGGGCGAGGCGCGCGGGCTCTGCCGGAGTTTCGGGAATCTAGCAGCGACGCAGGATGTCCCAGTATGCCCCGCGGTGGCCCTCCGCGATCAGGTCGATCAGCCGCTGGTTCTCGTTGTAGTTGTAGTTGCGGCCGGGCCTGGCGGGATCGAAGAACAGGAAGCGGCCGTCCTCGCCGATGAGCCGGTCGAGCAGGTCGAAAACAAACGAGGCGACTTCCGGTTCGAGGAAGAAGAGCGGTTGGCGCGGGTCCTGGTCCTCCATGGCCAGGCGGCGGGCCAGTTCGGTCCCCGGATAGAGGCGCACGCCCACGGACACGCCGGCGCGATCCGGACCCGCCCGTTTGACGAGTTCCACCGTGCGGGTGAGCGACTCCGCGGTCTCGCCCGGCGAGCCGAGCAGGAGATCGAGCATGACCGCCAGCCCCGCCTCCTTCGACCAGCGCGTGGCATTCCCAATGTCCTCGGGGGTGAAGCCGCGGCCCAAACGCTCGAGCATTCCGGCGTCGCCGTTGTCGGCCCCGAAGTTGATCCCGGCGCAGCCGGCGTCGCGCATGGCTAGAGCCAGCTCGCGGGAGAACGGAGCGGGGGAGCAGTAGGCGTACCAGCGCAGCCGGCCGGCGAGGCCGCGGCGGGCGATTTCGGCGCAGACTTCGAGAGCGTGCGCGAGCGGGAGGTTGAACTCGCCATCGCAGGTGTGCAAGTGGTCGATGCCTTGATCGAGCAGGCTCTCGATCTCGTCCGTCACCGCCACGGGTGGCCGCAAACGGGACTGCGCGCCCTTGGCCACGGGATCGGCGCAATACACGCAGCGGCCGGGACAGCCGCGCTTGGTTTCCAACCCCGCCTGGCCGCCCTCGCGGAAGTAGCGCGCATTGTCGAGCCAGCGGCGGCGCATCGGCGGGAGCGACGCCAGGGGCGGGGCCGTGGGCGGATTCCGGCGCCACGTCCCGTTCGAGCGCCAGACCAGGCCGGGCAGGTCGCGCCACTCCAGATTGCTCTCGAGTCTGGCCGCCAGCGCGGGCAGGACGAATTCGCCTTCTCCCCAAACTCCGGCGCCGGCCGCGGCGAGCCGCAGGATCTGCTCGGGCATGACGGAAAACCCGACGCCGCCGAGCACGAGGGGGGCGGCGGCGTGCCGGCGGATGGTCTCTACCGTTTCGAGGAACTCCGAAACGAACGACTGCCGGCTCGTGTAACCGCAATCGTCGGTGTTGCGCAGCGTGACGCCGATGAGGCCGTACTCGGCGCGTCCGAAGAACGCGGCGATGGCGGCCAGCGGGTCGGGTTCCCAGCACAGGTCCAGCAGCTCGACATGATGGCCGGCGGCATTCAGCGCCTCGGCGGCGTAATCGAGACCGATGGGCGCGATGGGCGGCCGCATGCGGTTGGTGTTGACCAGGGCGACGCGCATGGGAGGCTCAGGCGAAGCCCACGTACTGCACTTCTTCTTCGAGTTCGAGGCCGAAGCGCGTGGCGACGCGCGCCTTGAGGTCGGCAATCAGCTCGCGCAGTTCGCGTGCGGTACCTGCGCCGGCGTTGTAGATCAGGTTGGCGTGGTAGTCGGTCACGCGCATGTCGCCCCGCGCCAGGCCTCGTGCGCCCGCCTGTTCCAGGAACCAGGCGGCCGGCACCTTGCCTTCGCGCACGACCCGCTCCGGTACCTGCGCCGCGACTGCGGGCGCAAGCTGGGCCAGGATCAGGTTCTTGAAGATGCTGCCCGCGCATTTCATGGTGGGCGGGAACTTGCGGTTGCGCTCGGCGAGAATCGCGTCCGCGGCACGCCGCAGTTCCCCGGCGGCGGCGGGGCGGAGTGCGAGGCGCGCGGAAAAGACGATCCAGTCTTTGTGGCGCTTGAAAATGCTCTTGCGGTACTGGAATTCGCACTCGATGCCGGTGCGCGTCGAGATCCGCTCTCCATCGAAGGTGCGCACCGTTTCCACCGCTTCGGAGATCGAGTGGCCGTAGGCGCCCGCGTTTCCGTAGATCGCGGCGCCCAGGGAGCCGGGGATTCCGGCCAGGGTTTCGAGGCCCGCCAGACCGTGCGCGATCGCGTAGTCCACAACAGCCCCGAGTTCCGCGCCGGCATCGGCTTCGACAAGGCTGCCTGCGCTCGCGATCCCGTCGGCGGTGAAGCGCAGGACGATGCCGCGGAACCCCTGGTCGGAGACAATCAGGTTCGTGCCGTCGCCGATGATCGCATAGGGGAGGCCGCCGGCGCGCACCTGGCGGAGCGCCTCGACGAAGGTCTCGGCCGATGCGGTCTCGGCATAGACGTCGGCCGGCCCGCCGATGCCGAAGCGGGTGTAGCCCGCCAGCACGGTGCCCTCGGCAACCTGTAAATTGGGAATTCGGCCGAGAAGGCCGAGAGTTCGATCGAGGGCCGTCATGAAACAAACCATTATAGGCACGGCGAGCGGCCGGACAGCCCCGTTTCCAGGGTTCCCACCCGAGGGGTTGGCCTTCCTCCGCGGTCTCAAGCGCAACAACCGCCGGGACTGGTTCCAGCCGCGCAAGCACATCTACGACGAAAAGGTGCGCGCGCCCATGCTGGCCCTGGTCTCGACGCTGACCGGGGCCATGACGAAGTTCGCGCCGGACTACGTGCGGGAGCCGGAGGCCGCCGTCTACCGGGTTTACCGCGACACGCGGTTCAGTCCGGACAAGACGCCGTACAAGACCCACGTCGCGGCCATCTTTCCGCGGCGCGGCCTCGACAAGCACGCCTGCGCCGCGCTGTACTTCAGCGTGTCCCCGGAGACGATTGAGATCGCGGGCGGCGTCTACATGCCCACCCCGGACGAGCTCCGCGCGATCCGCCTGTATCTGGTGGATCGCCACGAGGAGTTCCGCCGGATTGTGCGCGGCCGCACGCTGCGGACGCTCATGGGCGAAGTGATGGGCGCCGAGCTGGCGCGCGTCCCCAAGGGCTTCGACGCGGAGCATCCAGCGGCCGGCCTGGTGCGCTGCAAGCAGTGGCTGTTCGACATTGAGCTCGATCCCGGTCTTGCGACGACGCCAAAGCTCTACCAGGAATTGATCAAGCGGTTTCGCGCCATGACGCCGTTCGTCGAATTCCTGAACGCTCCGCTGGTGGCCGGCCGGCGCGAGGTCAAGGTTGAGAGGTTCTTCGCCTGACGGGCGGCCCTACAGCCGCTTCAGCGCTTCTTTCGCCTCTTTCAGTTCCGCGAACTCCTTCTCCGCCTGGCGGAACTCGCGGGTGTGGACGCGCCGCCGCGCGCCGCGTGTGTCCACCGGGTAGCGAAGATGCAGCATTTCGTGGAACAGGACATACTCGAGCGCCAGGCGCGGCGCCTTCGGGCCATCCAGCAGCTTGCTGATGATGATGGCGTTGTGAGAGGGGTCGTAATGCCCTAACGTAGTCCGCGAAGCTACGCGGCTCCAACCCAGCAGCGGCCGCGCCATCAGTCCGTGGAAATAGCGCAGATTCAGCTCCTCGAACGTCGTCTCTAGGTTGTACCGCTCGCCCTGCGGGCCCGAGACGAACTTGCGTCCCCGGATTTGCCGCACCAGGTGCATCTGCCGGCGCATCTCGCGCCGGTTCAGGAATAGCCGGTAGCGGTGGGTGTAGGCGGGCGCAACCCGTTTCCGGAAGAGCTTGGCGAGCAGGATGTGGGCAAGAGCCTCCAGAATCGGCGCCGGCGCCGCCTGGAGCAGGTCGCTCATGCGGATCCCGAGCCCCTCCTCGTCGATGCGCGCGTAGCTGTCCGGATTGGCGAAGCGGCAGAATTCCACCCTGATCCTGGGGGGCTTCGTCCGCGGCTTCATCTCGCGGAAAACGCGCAGGTAAATCTCCTCCGGCGTCTCGAACAGCAGGGCGCTCTCGACGGGCATGACGGCCTGACTCGATCTTCGCATAGGCTCCAGCTTCAATTCGTGCGGATCGAGTTACCATAGCAGGTTAGGCTTCCTTTTTCCGCGCCCGCGGCGGACTGGGGCCGCGCGGACGCACCCGCGCAATCGACAGCAGAGTGGAGGATTCGTGCCTAGAGCCAAAATCAGCGCCCTCGGTTGCTATGTGCCGCCGCGGGTGCTGACGAACTTCGATCTCGAGAAGATGGTCGCCACCAACAACCAGTGGATCCTGGAGCGGACCGGCATTGCCGAGCGCCACATCGCCGCGCCGGAGGTTGCCACCTCGGACCTGGCCGTCGAAGCCGCGAAGGCCGCTCTGGGCGAGCGCGGCATCCCGGCCACGGACCTGGATGCCATCCTGCTGTGCACGGTCACTCCCGACATGCTGTTCCCCTCCACCGCCTGCCTGGTTCAGCACCAACTGGGCGCCAAGGGCGCCTGGGGCTTCGACCTGATCGCGGCCTGCTCGAGTTTCCTTTACGGCCTGACGACCGCGGCCCACCTGGTGGCCGCCGGAACGCACCGCAAGGTACTGGTGATCGGCGCCGACACCATGTCGCGCATCGTCGACTACACGGACCGCTCCACTTGCATTCTGTTCGGCGACGGCGCCGGCGCCTTCGTGGTCGAGCCCTCCGCAGACGATGCGCTCGGGTTCCTGGACTTCATGAACGAGATCGACGGCTCGGGAGGCGAGTTCCTGAATATGCCCGCCGGCGGCAGCCGCCTGCCCGCTTCTTTCGAGACCGTTCAGAAGCGGCAGCACTTCGTCCACCAGGAGGGCCAGCAGGTTTTCAAGTTCGCCGTGCGCCGCATGTACGAAGTCTGCCGCGACCTGCTTGCCCGGAACCATGTCCAGCCCAACGAAATCGCGGCGCTGATCCCGCACCAGGCCAACCGCCGCATCATCACCGCCTGCGCCGACCGGCTGGGCATCGATTGCGACAAGGTCATCATCAACATCGACCGCTACGGCAACACGACTTCGGCGACCCTGCCCCTGGCGACCCGCGACGCGCTGTCGCAAGGCAAGATCAAGAAGGGCGATCTGGTCCTGTTCGCCGCTGTCGGCGCCGGCTATACCGTCGGCGCAAACCTCTGGCGCTGGGCCTATTAGGGCGCGCCAGGCATTTCAGGCGCCCGCCACCCGCGAGACTGCGTTCACCAGCTTGCGGTAGGGAACGCGGCCCAGGTCGGGAAAGGCCAGCCATTCGCCGTCGCGCCAGCTTGAGTAATACCAGCGCGCCAGCAGCGCCAGGTGCTCCTGCCGCTCCTCCACGCCCGGCCGTCGCGGCTGGATCGCAGCCACCGCTTCGCGCAGGCGATGGTCTATCGAAATCGCCCTTCCGTCCACCGCCTCGAAGCCCAACCGGAGCGGCGGCTGCCAGCATCCCGCGACCACGAACCACAGCTCCACGGCGCCGGGCTCGGCCGACGCGGTCACGGCCACGCCGCACAACCGATCGATATCGGCCGCCAGGCTCTCGCGCAGGTGGAGAACTTCGAGGACCTTCTCGATCCGACAGTGTTCCCGGGCCGCATCTTCGAAGCGCAGCTCCTCGCTCAGCCGCTCCCGCGCCGCTTCCAGAGGCTCGACCAGAGAGCGCCCGTCCGTGCGCAGGAACGCCGCCATTCGATCCACCTCGGCGCGGTACTCATCCGCCGTCACCGCCTGCTGGCACGGTCGCAGGCACTTGCTCATCTCGCCGTAGATGCACCCGGGATGATCCGGGGACGGCGTCAGGTCCTCCTGGCAGCGCCGGATCTGGAACAGTTCGAGGGTGGCGGCTTCGAACTGTTCGGCGGCGCCGCGCGTCCGGAACGGCCCGCAGTAGAGGCCGCGCCCGCCCAGGCGAGTGGTCACCTGTGTCCGCGGGAACGGGTTGGAGAGGATCAGCTTGACATAGGGCGGCATCCGGAGCTTGGCCAATTCCAGGTACGTCTCCGGGAAGTGCCGCCGCGCCAGCTCGTAGAACAGCAGCCGCGTCTCGAGCGCCGAGCCCGCCAGCCAGTACTCGACGCGGCTTGCCACCGGTCGCAGGTTCAGCCATCGCGAAAGGCCCGGCCGCTCCCCCAAAAGACGCTTCAGGCGCCGCCGCAGCGCCCCCGTCCGCCCCAGGTAGGGGGCACCCCCGCGCGGCCAGATCAGGAACACTGCCGGCCGGTCGGGCGTCTGGGCAATCCGCGCCTCGACCGCATCCGGCTCGGCGGCGAGGTCGATGACGGCGGGATCGTGGGCCATTCAACTACACCATCTCACACGCGCCCGCACGTCAGCGTTCCGGGACCATCACCACCGCGCCGCGCCAGGCGCCGTTCTCGCGAGTCGCGACAATTAACGCCCGTTCCGTCCCCTCGGCTGCCGCCACCCGCTGGCCGCCCGCGCGCCAGATGGCGCTCTTGCCGGCCGGGTACCAACCCCCGGAGGGGGCCGCGTAATTCGCCATCATGCAGGTCAGGCCGTACTCGGTGGCATAGCGCTCGAACAGGCCGGCGTCCGGGGCGTAGCCCTTCTCCGTGATCAGGACCCCGGCGGCGTAGACGCTGGCTCCGCGGGAGGCGGCGTTCGCCGCGTGTTTAGGGTGGCTGGCGTCTGCGCAGATCGCCAGCGCCACGGTTTCACCCCCGACGCCGAGCAGATCGCCGCCGCCGCCCGGCTCGAAGAAGACCTCCTCGCCGGGATGAAGATGCTGCTTGGAGTAGATCGAAACGCTGCCATCTGCCAGGAACGCGAGCGCGGACAGACGGCAGCGCCCGTTCCCCGACGCCATCGGAGCGCCGGCCACGATCGCCATGCGCAGCTTCACCGCCAGGTTCCGCAGGGGATCGAGGCGGGCGTCATCCGTGGCCACCGTTCTTGCCCGGGCGATGGCCGGTTCATACCCGGTCAGTGACAACTCCGGAAACACCAGCAACTGGACGCCGAGATCGCCGGCGGCCGCCACCCAGCGGGCGTGTTCCGCCACGTTGGCGGCGATGTCGCCCCCGATCGAGGTCGCTTGGGCCGCGGCGATCGTCAGGTCAGCCATGGCCACCATATGGCATCAAGACGCGATTATCCGATTCCCGGTTCCAGGCATTTGGTTGTTGGACCCGGCGGCGGCTCTGCCGAGCAGGGTTCTCGGCCTGGCCACGCTGCTGGGCTATTTCTTCCTCCTCTGTTCGCTCCTTCTCTTCGCCGCCGCCGGGTGGAGGTCGTGGCGAGCGCGCGAGATGCGCTCGAATTGGCTGCCCGCGATCGCGCGCCTCCGGACCTGCTCGCTGAGAGACCTGCACCCGTTCCCCCAGCCCGACGACAGGACGATCTACTCTTTCTTGTGCGGTCTCGACTACCGGTTCAAGGGCGCTCCCTGTTGCGCCGTTCTCAATACCACCGTCACCCGCTCGCTGGGGGTTCGCGACGAGATCCGGGATTGGGTCTCACGCCAGACCCCGGCGTGGAACTGCCCATCCTGGCTAACCCCGCCAACCCAGGAGACTTGCTCGTGACGGCGCTTCTCCCGATCCATCAGAGGCCCACCGCCGGCGACGCCCTTCCCGGCGCCGCTGCTTTCGCGGTCTTGGGCGCGGTCTTGGCGGTCGCCGGCCTGGGCCTGCAAAGACGGGGCTCATCCGCGAGCGTGATGTGAGAGCCGGTTAACGAACCGGATTGCGCCGGAAGGACCTCTTTTCTCTCTTTGAATTGCCGGCCGTTGTGAAATATACTCGCAAGGATGACTTGCTCACGATTCGTTCGTATGGCAGCGCTGCCTGCGCTGCTGGCGGCGAGCGCCGCGGCCAGTTCCCCGGTCAATCTCGTTGCGCTCACGCAGTGGTCGCCGGTGACGGAGGAGGAGCGCAACCTCAAGGCGCCGAAGGTGGATCCCGAGGCCGGGGCGGAGGCTCTGTTCTGGCGGGTCCATGTGCTGGACAAGTACGTGGGCGAGGACTTCCAGACCGTCCTCTACCACTACCTGCGCATCAAGATCTTCAATCAGCGCGGCTGCGAAACGCAGGGCACCCAGGACATTACCTACTTCGGAAAACGCGCCATCCTGGACATCGCGGGAAGGACCATCAAGCCGGACGGCACGATCGTGGAATTGAGCAAAGACGCGGTTTTCCGCAGGGACATCGTCAAAGCCGGCGGCCGCAAACTCAAAGCGGTCTCTTTCGCCATGCCCGCGGTCGAACCCGGCGTCATCATCGAGTACCACTGGCGCGAAGTGCGGGACCAGGAGCTGGCCAACTACGTGCGGCTGCCGTTCCAGCGCGATATTCCCATGCAAAAGGTCACGTATTTCGTCAAGCCCCTTACGATTCCGGGCGTTGGGATCCCGCCCATGAGGCGGGTGTCCTTTGGACCGCAGCCCAGCGACTTCGCCCTCGAAAGGGACGACTTCTACAGCACATCCTTGCAGAACGTGCCGGCCTACAAAGACGAGCCGGTGATGCCGTCGGAGTGGGTGGTGCGGGCATGGACGCTGCTGTACTACGCCGACGACGTCAAATCCACCCCGGAGAAGTTCTGGGCGGGCGAAGGCAAGAAGGTCTACTCCCAGTATGAACCGTATCTAAAGGTGAGCGCCGAGGTCCGGGAGGCCGCGCAGGCGGCGGTCGCAGGGGCCACGGATCCGGAAGAGAAACTGTCCAGGATGCTCTTGTATTGCCGCACCAAAGTCAAGCGGTTGGGCGACGAGGACGTCACCGAGCAGCAGCGGGAAAAGGCGAAGGAGAACAACAAGCCGGCGGACACCTTGAAGCGCGGCCTCGGTACTGGCTTTGACGTCAACATGCTGTTCGCCGCCATGGCGAGGATCCAGGGCTTTGAGGTCCGGGTGGCCAGGCTGGGAGACCGCAGCGACGTTCCGTTCGAGCGCGCTTTTCTCAACGCCTATTTCCTGCGCTCCACGCGCGTCGCGGTCAAGGTGGCCGGCCAGTGGCGGCTCTACGATGCGGCGGCCAAGAGGCTTCCCGTAGGAATGCTGCCCTGGCAGGAGGAAGGTTCCCAGGCGCTGATCTCCGACGCGAAAGACCCTCTCTTCGTGCAGGTGCCGTTTGCCGACGCGGACAAATCGCTCAGCGCGCGGATCGGCGCCTTCGAGCTTGACGACCAGGGCACGCTTCAGGGCGATGTGCGCATGACCTATCGGGGACATGCGGCCGCCGAGCGCCGGGAGGACAAGGCCGCGGAATCGGCCGCGCAGCAGGAAGACGATGTTCGCGACATGGTTCGCCGGCGCTTCGCCGACGCCGAAGTGTCCGAGGTGAAGGTCGAGAACATCGACGACTCCGAGAAGCCGCTCACGTATTCCTACCGCGTGAAGGTGCCGGGCTACGCGCAGCGGACCGGTAAGCGCCTGTTCGTGCCGGTGAGCTATTTTCAACGCGGCCAGCCGGCGAAACTCCCGGCCAGCGACCGCAAGTACGACGTCTGGTTCCCGTATCCCTGGGCCGAGGAGGATGACGTCACCGTCAAGACTCCTCCAGGTTTCGTCCTGGAGAATGCGGAGGCCCCGGCGTCATTTAAGTTCGGCGATCTGGGGGGCTATGAGGCTTCCGTCAGGGCGGGAGGCGGGCAACTGATCTACCAGAGAAAGCTGGTATTTGGACGCGGGGGCCTGCTGGTATTCCCGGTCGCGTCCTACTCGAAAGTCAAGCGTGCTTTCGACGCCATGCACGAGCAGGACCAGCACACCATCACGCTGCGCCAGCAGGCGGCGGGGGCCGGGGCGGGCGCGACGGCGGGCCAATAACCCGGATTGCGAGAGAAGAACGTCCGCTTTTCTTTGAATCTTGGGCCGGCGGTGCACTATACTCCTGAAGATGACCCGGATACCGACCTCCATTCTCCGCCGTTGCACGGGGATTATCGCCCTGGCCCTGCTGCTCGGCCCAGCCGCCCGCGCGGGTGCTTCCGTCAACCTCGTCGCCATCACGCAATGGCTGCCGGTGACGGAAGAGCAGCGTAATCTCAAGGCCCCGAAGATCGATCCCGAGGCTGGGGCGGAAGGCCTCTTCTGGCGGGTCCATGTCGTGGACTCGTTCCAGGGCCAGCCAGACCGTCCTCTACCACTACTTGCGCATCAAGGTCTTCAATCAGCGCGGCTGCGAAGCGCAGGGCACGCAGGACATTCCGTATTCCGGGAAACGCACGATCTCCGACATCGCCGGACGGACAATCAAGCCGGACGGCACGATCCTGGAATTGAAGAAGGACGCCATCTTCCGGCGGGACATCGTGAAAGCGGGCGGTCTCAAGGTCAGGGCGATGTCGTTTGCCATGCCCGCGGTCGAACCCGGCGTAATCATCGAGTATCGCTGGCGCGAGGTGCGGGAAGGCGAGCTGGCCGACTACGTGCGGATGCTTTTCCAGCGCGAGATCCCCGTCCACGAGGTCAAGTACTTCATCAAGCCGCTCGATCTCCCGTACGTCGCGGTCCCGCCCATGAAGCGGGTGTCTTTCGGAGCGCGGCCTAGCCCCATCGTTGCGGAAAGGGATGGCTTCTACAGCACGTTCTTGAAGGATGTGCCGGCATACAAGGAAGAGCCGTTGATGCCGTCGGAGTGGGTGGTTCGGCCCTGGACCCTGCTGTACTACGGGGACGATATCAAACCGGCCCCGGACAAGTTCTGGGCGGGCGAGGGCAAGAGGATGTACTCCCAGAACGAACCGTATCTCAAAGTGACCGCCGAGGTCCGGGAGGCCGCGGACGCGGCGGTTGCGGGGGCGAAGGACCCGGAGGAGAAGCTGGAGAAGCTGCTTCAATACTGCCGGAGCAAGATCAAGCGCTTGGGGGACGAAGACGTGACCGAGCGGCAGCGGGAGAAGGCGAGAGAGAACAACAAGCCCGCGGACACGTTGAAGCGAGAGATCGGTTCGGGATTCGACGTCAACATGCTGTTCGCGGCGATGGCCAGGGCGCAAGGCTTCGACGCACGGGTGGCGAGGCTGGGGGACCGCAGCGACCACCCCTTCGATCGAGCATTCCTCAATACCTTCTTCATGCGCACCGTGGACATCGCCGTGAAGGTTGGCGACCAGTGGCGGTTCTATGACGCCGCGGCCAAATGGCTTCCCACGGGAATGTTGCGGTGGGAGGAAGAGGGCTCGGATGCTCTGGTCACCGACCTGAAGGAGCCGGTGTTCGTGCACGCCCCGTTTTCCGAACCGGAAAAGTCGCTTCGGTCGCGGACGGGAATCTTCCAGCTTGACGAAAGCGGGACGCTCGAGGGTGAGGTGCGTTTGTCCTTTACGGGCCATGCGGCGGCCGGCCGTCGCGAGGAACAGGCCCGGAGATCGTCTGCGCAGCAGGAAGACGAAGTCCGCGATGTGGCGCGGAGCCAGTTCGGCAACGCCGAGGTGTCCGAGGTGAAGGTTGAGAACATCGAAGACGCCGATAAGCCGCTCACGTATTCCTACCGCGTGAAGGCGCCGGGCTATGCGCAACGGACCGGCAAGCGGCTGTTCGTACCGCTGAGCAGTTTTCAGCACGGCCAGCCGCCAAGGTTCCCCGCCAGCGACCGCAAGTACCCCATCTGGTTCGAGTACTCCTGGGCGGAGCAGGATCGCGTCACCATCAAGATTCCCCCGGGCTTCGCGCTGGAGAACGCGGAGTCGCCGGCTTCGTTCGGTCTGGGCGACGTGGGGGACTATCGGGTTTCCGCCAAGGCGGGGAAAGGGCTGTTGGTGTACGAGCGCAAACTCGTGTTCGGACGCGGCGGCCGATTGATATTCCCGCTCGAGAACTACCCCATGCTGAAGCAGGCTTTCGACGCGATTCACGATGAGGACCAGCACACGATCACGCTGCGCCAGCAGGCGGCCGGTGCGGCACCGGGCGGCGGGGCGGGTGCGACGGCGGGCCAATAGCCGGATTGCGGCAGAAGAACATTCTTTTTTCTTTGAATCTTGGGCCGGGGGTGAACTATACTCCTGAAGATGACCCGGATACCTACTTCCGTTCTCCGCCGTTGCGTGGGGATTGCCGCCATGGCGCTGCTGGTCGGCCCAGCCGCCCGCGCGGACAATTCCGTCAATATCGTCGCCATCACACAATGGCTGCCGATTACCGACGAGGAGCGCAACCTCAAAAGCCCGAGCATAGACCCGGACGCGGGCGCGGAAGCGCTGTTCTGGCGGGTTTACGTGATGGACGAACTCCGGGGGGAGGATCCGGAAGCGGTCCTCTTCAACTACATCCGCATCAAGGTCTTCAACCAGCGTGGGTGCGAGACGCAGGGCACTCAGAATATCGAGTATTGGGGCAGACGCGTGATCACCAACATTGCCGGAAGGACCATCAAGCCGGACGGCACCGTTCTGGAACTGGGCAAGGACTCGATCTTCCAGCGCGACATCGTCAAGGCAGGGGGGCGCAAACTCAAGGCCGTGTCCTTCGCCATGCCGGGGGTCGAGCCCGGCGTCATCATCGAGTATCGCTGGCGGGAGCGGCGCCACAACGAGCTTGCGGAATACGTGCGCCTGCCGTTCTGGCGCAACATCCCGATTCATGAGGTGAAGTACTTCATCCGGCCGCTGCTGATCCCCGGGTTCCGGTTCCCACCCATGAGGCTCCTGCCGTTTCACGTCAAATTGTCACCCCTAACCCCGGAAAGGGACGGTTTCAGCAGCACGGTGGTGACCAGTTTGCCCGCTTACGGCGATGAGCCGCTGATGCCTTCGGAGTGGATCGCGCGGCCCTGGGCGCTGCTGTACTACGCCGAGGACAAGAAAGTCAATCCCGACAAGTACTGGGCGGATTTGGGCCGGACCATCTATGGGAACCTGAAACCCTACCTCAAGCTCAGCGACGAAGTCCGGAAGGCGTCCGACGAGGCTTGCGCGGGGGCCAAGGATCCCGAGGAGAAGGTTGCCAGACTGATGCAGTACTGCCGGACCCGAATCAAGCGGCTGAGCGACGACGACGTCACCGAGCAGCAGCGCGCGAAGGCGAAAGAGAACCACAGCCCCGCCGATACCCTGAAACGCGGCATGGGTACGGGCTTCGATGTCAACATGCTGTTCGCCGCCATGGTCACAGCCGAGGGCTTTGAGGCGCGTCTGGCCAGGATGGCCGATCGCAGCGATCTCCCCTTCGACCGTAGTTTTCCGGACGACTATTTCATGCGGACCTGGGACATCGCGGTCAAGGTCCGGGAGCAATGGCGCTTCTATGATGCCGCTGCCAGGGATCTGCCCTCGGGGATGCTGCGCTGGCAGGAGGAGGGCGCGCAGGCGCTGATCTCCGATCCGAAGGATCCGGTGTTCCTGCAGACTCCGATTTCCGAGCCGGACAAGTCCGTGGTCTTGCGCAAGGGGGCGTTCGAACTCAGCGAGGACGGAACGCTCGAAGGCGCCGTGAAGGTGGCCTATACCGGTCACGAGGCCGCCCAACGGCGGCTGGACAAGACGAGCGCGTCCGCCGCGCAGCAGGAAGAGGATGTCCGCGGCATGGTCCGGAACCAGTTCAGCAACGCCGTGGTCTCCGAGGTGAAGGTGGAAAACGCAGACGACGCCGAGAAGCCGCTGACGTTCTCCTACCGGGTGAAAGTGCCGGGCTACGCGCAGAGAACCGGAAAGAGGATGTTCCTGCAGTTGGCCTACTTCGAGCACGGCGTGCCGGCCAAGTTCACCGCCACCAACCGCAAGTATCCCGTCATGTTCGAGTATCCCTGGGCCGAGGAGGACGACGTCACCGTGAAAGTTCCGGCGGGATTCGCCCTCGAGAGCCCCGAGGCGCCCGGTTCCTTCCCCATGGGCGAGATCGGAGGCTACGACGTCTCGGTCAAGGTGGGAGACGGGCAACTGATCTATCACCGCAAGCTCGTGTTCGGGCGAGGCGGGCGGCTGGCCTATCAGCAGAAGGTGTACCCGGCGGTCAAGCAGGCCTTCGACGCCATTCACGAGCAGGACCAGCACACACTCACACTGCGCCAGCAGGCGGCGGGAGCGGGCCAATGAAGCGCGCGGCCGGCGTGGCGGTAGGGTTGTTGCTGGCCGCGGGAGCGGTGCGGGCGGCCGACGACGTTCCGCAATGGCTGCGCGACGCCGCGGCGGCCCCAAAAGGAACCTACGACCGCAAGGTGCCGGCGGTCGTGCTCCTTCAGGAGGAGCAGGTCGCGGTGGATGCGAGCGGGCGGACCGATACGGTAAAGCGGGGCGCCATCCGGATCCTGAACCGGGACGGCCGTAAGCACGCCGCCGTGAGCATGGTCTACATTACATCGACCGATAAGATCAAGGACTTCCACGGGTGGATGCTGCCTTCGAGTGGCGCCCCGATCCGGTACAAGAAGGACCGCCTGATCGACGCCGCCCTGGCTCAGAACGATGTCTACAACGAAGCGCGCATCCGCCTCTTCGCCGCCGGCGACGACGCGCAGGACGGCAGCGTCTTCGGCTTCGAAATGTCGATGGAGAGCAAGTCGGTCTTCACGCAATTCGAGCACCTGTTTCAAGTGGGCCTGCCGGTGCTCGTCTCGCGCTACTCGCTGACCCTGCCGGCGGGTTGGGAAGTGCGGAGCATCACGTACAACCACGCTCCGGTCGAACCTCGGGCCGAGGGGGCAACCAACACTTGGGAGTTGCGCGATCTGGCGTTCATCGAGGAGGAGCCGCACTGCCCCTTTTTGGAAGCGGTCATGCCGCGCCTGGTGATCACCTACCTTCCGCCCGAAGGCAATCCGGCCGGCCTGCGCACTCTGACGGATTGGAAAGGGGTTTCGCGGTGGGTTTCCGAGCTGGCGGACCCGCAAGCCGACGCCGGGGGCGGCATCACCGAGCGCGCTCGTGCGCTCACGGCCGGCGCGCCCTCGGACCTGGCGAAGATCCAGGCCATCGCGAAGTTCGTTCAGAGCATCAACTACGTCGAGATCGCGACCGGCATCGGGCGCGGCGGGGGATACAAGCCGCACCTGGCTTCGCTGGTCCTCGAAAAGCAGTACGGAGACTGCAAGGACAAAGCCAACCTGATGCGCGCGCTTCTCAAAGCGGTCGCGATACCCGCTTACCTGACCACGATCTACTACGGCGATCCGTCCTACGTGCGTCCCGACTGGCCTTCTCCCCAGCAGTTCAACCACGCTATCATCGCGGTGAAGATTTCGGACTCGATCCAGTTGCCGTCCGTGGTAACGCACCCTCAGTTGGGGCGCCTGCTGATCTTCGATCCGACCGATCCCTACACCCCGGTCGGCGATTTGCCCCAGAAGGAGCAGGGAAGCTATGCGCTGGTCAACGCCGGAGACCAGGGCGCGCTGCTCAGAATGCCGCTGTTGCCGGCGTCGGCCAGCCGGACCGAGACCGTGGTCGAGGCCAAGGTCTCCGCGCAGGGCGCAATCGAGGTCGTGGACGACGCGGAGCACTTCGGCCAGAGCGCGCGCCGCCTGCGGGCGCGCCTCGATGGGGAGCCGGCATCCGAGGTGCGCAACGCGGAGGAACGCAACTTGGCGCGGCGCGTGGGAACGGTCAAACTGGGCGCCTTTACGCACAAGGACGACCGCGAGGAGGGCCGGCTGACGACGCACCTCGAGTACACCGCGGAGCAGTTCGCCCAGTCCATGCAGGGGCGGCTGCTGGTGATGAAGCCCGCGACGCTGGTCGCCTCCGGGCACTACTTCTTCCCCGCCGAGCAGCGCAAGCTCCCCATCGTCCTGCGCGCGTCGGAGTACCACGCCACAGCGCGGCTGCACCTGCCCGACGGCTTCAAGATTGACGAGGTTCCCGATCCGGTCGCCATCGAGGGACCGTACGGGACGTACAAGGCGAGTTGGACTCCCAGCGGAAGCGAGGTGCTGTTCCGCCAGTCGTTCGAAGTGAAGGAGATTACCGCGCCGGCGTCCGAATACAAGTCCGTGCGCGCCTTCTTCGAGCGCGTCTACGGGGCGGAATCGGCCCCGGTCGTGCTCGTGCGCCAATAGAAGCAACGACTTGAGCGCTGGAACCAAGGGCCCCGCAGCGTAGTCTAATAGGTATGCGCTATTGGGGCTTGCTGGCAGCGAAGCTTGCGGTGTCCGGCCTGCTCCTGGGCGCCCTGTGGTTTGGCATCACCCTGTTGTTGCCGCGCCCTCACCTCTACCGGGGTCAGTTCCTGGGCTTCGATCTGCCCTGGACCCTGGCGGCCGGACTGGTTTTTCTGATCTCCTGCGGTCTTGTTTATCTTTCGATCCTGGATCAGCGCTATCGCTGCCGGGTTTGCGCGCGGCGGCTGCGCATGCCGGTCGCATCCGGCTCCTGGGGCCAGATGCTCCAGTTCGGGCGGCCGCGCATCGAGTACATCTGCCCTTATGGGCACGGCACGCTCCTGGTCGCAGAGCTTCAGATCTCCGGGTTGGAGCCCTCGGAGTGGAAGAAGCACGGCGACATCTGGGAAGAGCTGCTTTCCGCCGACAAGGACGACGCGCGCCGCTCGTAGCCGTGGCCGCCGCCAGTCCCCTGCCCGGCGCCCGCCGCCGCTCAGAACATCATTTGCTGCTTGCGGAGCGTCCCGAATGAGCCGATATTGGCGATGGACAGAGACAACCGGAAAACGGTGTCAAACCGTACACCCACGTTCCACTTGCCGTACTGGACGCTCAGTCCGCAGCAATCCGTGTTGTAGGTGACCTGGCTCATGACGTTGCGCAGCGAGTTGTAGTGTAGGTCGTAGAGCGCGTTGACGCCGGCATTGAGGCCGCGGCGCGTGTCGCTGCCCCAGTTGAACCCGGCATCGATCTGGTTGGCCACGGGCTCGAGCGCCGCGTTGTAGCGCAGAGAGTCCTGGCCGATCCCGATGGTGTACACCTTCTTGAACAGGTACAGCGCGGTGAAGGTGTTCTCGACGATCTTGTTCTGCAGCGGGTCATAGTCCGCGCGCCACTCCACCGATAGTCCGGGCTTGGGACTCATGCGGAGAGTGGACACCACCGGGGAATAGGAGCGCGGGCCCGTGAGGAAGGCGTAGGCGGTCAGGTCGATGGTGCTGGACACGACGTTGCGGCAGGCGGGCTGCCCGCACCATCCGGGCGTCACGGCGCCTCCGAATGTGGGGTCGAAGTAGCGCGCCTGCCGGACGTCCCACGACAGAATCTCCTGCACGTCGTCGCCCCGTTTGGCGTACAGGCGGTTGGTGATCCACAACACGACCTGGTTGGTGTTTGAGAAGATCTCCGTGGCGTCGAACCGGATCGCGCTCGTGAAGTCGTTGACGCCGGTAACGTACTTGTAGCTGGCGCCGGCCTCGACCACGTGTTTCACTTTGTCGCCCATCCACTTGGGCGGTTTGTAGGTGCGGAACATCGAGGGAAGGCGGAAGTCCACATCCACCTCGCCGGCTGTGCGGTGGAGGTCTTTGTTGACAATCTGCGTTCCGTTCCGGCTCTCGTTCTCGCTCTCGGCCCAGAAAGTCCCGCGAGCGGCGATGCTGGGCACCAGACTGAATCCCCTCCATTGCAGGGCCGAGGTGAGTCTGGGGTACACGTCCGCGCGCTCGACGAAGTTGGAGGTCCGGTAGTCCGGCTCGCTCCGCGAGAGCAGCCCGCTTGACGCGTCCCAGGAGACCCAGAGGGGCACCTTGGCCCAGATGAGGTGTTCGCGGCTGTTGAACTCGATGTCGGGCAGCTTGCGAATCACGATCTCGTCGCCCGGCCTCAGGCTCTGGAAATTCTCCAGCCGCTGGAAAACGAAAGTGAGCGAGTAGGACTGCCAGGGCTTGGCAACGAAGCCGGTGGAGTGGACCTCCGAGCTGATGGCCTCGCTATAGGACTCCGTAAAGGCCTGCCGGAACAGGTACGAACTCAGGTAGTTGACATTGGCGCGGGCATAGAACCCACGCGGCAGTTCCGAGATGAGTCGCGCGTCGACGGTGAACCCGCCCTGGTTTTCGTGATCGTTGATGCCGAAGATTTCGGCGCTGATCTTGGTGTTCTGGAGCGGATCGGCGTTCAGGTTGACGGTCTGGGCAAAGCCGCGCTGGGTGAAGTACTGCACCCGGTACATGGCGTCGTAGCTGCGGCTGATCGCCCAGTAGAAGCCTGCTCCCACCATCTGGCCGCGCTGGGTGCTGTTCCCGATGTTGGGCGTGAGGAACCCGCTGCGCCGGGGTTCTTCCTCCAGCGGCTTGTAGATCGCCGGAAAGTAAAACAGCGGCACGTGGCGCATCAGGAAGACGGACTTGTAGCCGATGGCATGGTCGTCGGGGATGATGGTGAACTTGGGGCCGCGCAGAATCCACCAGGGCTTTGGCATTTTGCAGTCGGTGATGAAGCCGTCGTGCAAAATGTACTTCTCCTTCACTCTCTCCGCCCACTCGCCCTGGAAATAGAAAGGGCTGGTCGTGGTCAGCAGCCTCTGATGCGGCGGTATCTTGAAGTGCGATGTGCCGTGCACGTCCCAGAACTTGCCGGTTTCGTCGTCCAGATTGTAGTCGGCGTGGTCGGCCCACAGTTCCTCGCCGTTCTCGAAGTGCAGCAGGTAGACGTTCCCTCGCGCCTGAACGTCGCCGGTGTCCTCGTTGTAGTCGATGTCGTCGGCTTTGAGCAGGAAGGCGTTGGTCTGGACCTGAGATCCGCCCCGGAGACGGTACCAGGGCCCCTCCTTCATCTGCTTGACCCCCTGGATGAGCACTTCCCGTTCACCGAGCGGGACGGGCGGCTGCACCTTGTTGACCCGCGGCCTCGGGGTGGGCGTTGGGGAGGGCGTGGGGCCAAAAACATAAGGCAAACGTCCTGTTTGGGCCCCCACCGCCGGCGCCAGGACGGCCATCGCGAAAAAAAGTGCCGCTCCGCGCGCGAAAAGGTAGTGACAAAGCGCTTTAAGTATGGTACTTACTCCATGAGAGGATTTGCGCGGTGGTGTGTCCCGTCCCAAGGGACAATGCTAGCACGGAGGGCCCGCTCCACCCGGCTCGCCGCGCATGAAGGGAGAGACGTGCGCTGCCGGCATTGCGGTTCCATGATTGCGGAGGGCGGTCATCGCTGCGACCGCTGCGGTCGCCGCGTTCCGACTGCGTTTCCCGTGGAGACCTCCGCGGTCGCCCCGGCGCTTGAGCCGCTGGCGCCCGCGCCTCCTGAAGAGCAGTGCTCCGTGGATAGCGGACCCTTGAGGCAGGCGCCCTTGTTTGACGACCGGCCGAAGATCATTCCTTTCCCCCTCGACCCGGCCCGCCGCAAGGCCGGCGCAGGGCGGCGCACGGTGGGGCGCCGGGAGTCTCGTCCGGCGGAACGGACCGCGCCCGTCCGGCCGGGAACCCAGGCCCCGCTCGACTTGCGTTCGCCCGCTCCCCCCGAGAAGCGGGCGGTCCGCGATGACGCCCCCGTGGCCCCTCCCATCCTCCGCCTCCAGGCCGCGCTTCTGGACGCCGCTTTCGTGGCTTCCGGGTTGGCCCTCGCGGCGCTGGTCTTCCACTTCGCGGGCGGGCGGTTTGAATGGAGCGGGAAAGCCGCAGCCCCTTACCTCGGTGCGGCCTTGGCGCTGGCTGCGTTCTACCACGTCCTGCCGGCCATAATCGGACGCGAGAGCGCCGGAATGCGCTGCGTTGGCTTGCGCTTGCTGACCTTCGACGGCCAGCCGCCGCGCTGGGATCGCCTCACGGTCCGCTTTGCCTTGTTTTGCCTGGGGATTGTGGCGATCGCCCTGGGCCTGCTGTGGGCCCTCATCGACGAGGAAGCGCTAACCATGCACGACCACATGTCGAAAACGTTCCCTACCAAACACGACCCCCACCCGAGCACGCTCCGGCGTCGATAGGCCGGCATGTGAGGCCCGTTCCGCCCGAGTGAAGTCGTCCGGCATCCGTTTGCTGCGCCTGCGGGTCCGTGCTTCGCGCGCCGTTTGCTGGTAGCTTAAGAGCTGACGAAGGCTTATGAGCATCCAATTCGACGCAACGAACCTGTCAGCGGAAATGGTGGGCGAGCACGGTCTCACCCGCGCGGAGATCAAGGACCATTCCTCGAAAGCGATCGAGGCTTTGAAGGGCTTCCGGAAGATCGGCGACGCCGGGCGGCAAGGCTTTCCCCTCCTGCCGTTTGACAACCGGACGGCCAAGGACATTCTCAAGTTCGCCGAACAGGTGCGGGGCTCCTACCAAACGGTCTGCGTGGTGGGCATCGGCGGCAGCGCGCTGGGCGCCTGGGCGATCGATAACGCCCTGCGCGGACCGCATCCGGTGCAGCCCGAATTTTCCCGGAAGAACCCGCGGCTGGTGATTCTGGACAACGTCGACCCCTCTTTCGTCGAGGGCGCACTCGATTCCATGGACCCGAAGAAGACCATCGCGCTCGTCATCGCCAAGTCGGGCGCCACGGCGGAGACCGTGGCCACCTTCCTCATCGTGCGCGACTGGATGGGGAAGAAACTGGGCGCCAAGGCGAGCCGGCGGATTGTGGCCGTCACCTCTGCGGGCAAGGGCGACCTGGCCACGCTGGCGGCGCGGGAGAAGTACCGCACCTTCGAGATTCCCGCCAACGTCGGAGGCCGTTTCAGCGTGCTCACGCCGGTCGGAATGGTCCCGGCGGCGCTGATCGGCATCGATATCCGGAAGATCCTGAAGGGCGCCGCCCGGATGACGGAGTCCTGCTGGCGGGAGGACCTGGGCGGCAACATCGCGCTGCGGTCGGCGCTCTTTCAGTGGCTGATCTGGAACCGAAAGAACAAGCCCATCCAGGTCGCGTTCCCCTACTCCAGCCGGCTGTGGGGTACCGCATTCTGGTTCCGGCAGCTCTGGGCCGAGTCGCTCGGGAAAGCCAGGCTGCGGACGGGCGAGGCCATCAACATCGGACAGACGCCCGTAGCCGCGCTGGGCGCCACGGACCAACATTCGCAAGTGCAGCTTTACATCGAGGGACCCAACGACAAGACGTTCACCTTCTGGGCGGTCGAGGGGCAACGCCGTCCGGGCCGTATCCCCAAGACCCGCCTCGGACTCGAGGCGTTCGACTACCTGGCCGGCCAGGATCTCGCCAGGCTGATCGATGCCGAGCGGCGCTCCACCGCCGCGGCGCTGACCGAGGCGGGCCGCCCGAACTGTACCTTCACGCTCGGCCGGGTGGACGAGGACCACATCGGCGCCTTCTTCCAGTTGCTCGAGTTCCAGACCGCGTTTGTGGGCGAACTGCTGGGAATCGACGCCTTCGACCAGCCCGGAGTCGAGGCGGGGAAGAAATTCACCTTTGGCCTGATGGGCCGGGCCGGCTTCGAAAGCTACCGCGACCGGTTGGAGCGTTACGAGAAACGCCGCGCCTCTGCGCGCTAGGCTCCAGGAGCGCCCGAAACCGGAAGGACAGCGTCCCAAAATCGAACACCGCTCTCCAGACAGCCCGCTTCAGGGTCATCGCCGTCATGCAGTTGCCTGATGGCAGCCAACGTGCAAACCTGGAATCCGGGATGACCACGAGCGTAGAGATCGGACCGCTGCACGTGCTGGTGGCCGACGACCGCCCCGACGTGCTGGAAGCGTTGCGACTCCTGCTCAAGGGCGCCGGGCACGTGGCGGACCTTGTGGACTCGCCGCAGGGTCTGCTGCGCGCGGCCGGAGGCGCCGATTACGATCTCATCCTCATGGACCTCAATTACGCCCGGGATACGACCTCGGGCAGCGAGGGGCTGGATCTGCTGGCTCAGTTGCACGGCGCCGAAAGCCCGCCTCCGGTCATCGTGATGACCGCCTGGGGCAATATCGACCTGGCGGTGGAGGCGATGCGCCGCGGCGCCGTCGATTTCGTGCAGAAGCCATGGGACAACCAAAGGCTGCTGGGTATGGTCGAGAGGCAGGCCCGGGAGGGCGCTCTGCGCCGTCGGGCCGAGTCACGCGCGCGCACCGAGATCGAGATCGCGCGCAACGTTCAGCAAAGGCTCTTTCCCCCACCCGGCAACCATCTGGCTTCGACCGCTTATGCCGGCCGCTGCGCACCCGCGCGAGAGGTGGGCGGCGACTACTACGATTTCCTCGACCTCGCCCCGGGCGTTCTGGGCTTCGTGCTGGCGGACGTTTCGGGAAAGGGAATCGCGGCCGCGCTCCTGATGGCCAACCTTCAGGGCTGCTTCCGCAGCCACGCCGCCATCGCGCTCGACAGCCCGCGCTCGCTGTTGTGCGCCGTGAACCGGCTCTTCTACGACTCCACGCCGCCCGAGCAGTTCGCCACTCTGTTCTTCGGACAGTACGACGAGCGAACGCGCCGGCTGCGCTACGTCAACTGCGGCCACCCCGCGCCGATCGTGATCGCAGGCGCCGGCGGCAGCGTCGAGCGGCTCGGCACTACCGCCACCGTGCTCGGTGCATTTCGCGAGTGGGACTGTGAAGAGCGCGCGGTCCAACTCGCTCCCGGCGACGTTCTGGTGGCCTACTCCGACGGCGTCACCGAAGCCGGCATCGACGGCGGGGAGGAATTCGGCGAAGAGCGGCTCCTGGAGGTCGTTCGCTGCCACCGCTACCAGCCCATCGACGCGCTTATTGGCAAGCTGATCGAAGCGGCGCTGGCCAGCGGCCCGGTGCAGGGCGATGACATCACCGTGCTGGCGCTGCGGGCGTTTTAACCTGCCGCCGCGCATTGAAGCGTGCGCCACGGCGATAATGGTGGCGTGAGAGCCAGACTGCGGTTGTGGCTGGATGAGTTCCGTCAGGGCGAGACCCACCTGTCGCTCGCCCTGAGCCTGGCGATCGGCGCTCTGGTCGGCCTGGTGGTAGTGGCCTTCATTCTCCTTACCGGGCGCCTGGCGGCGCGTATGTATCCGGCGGGCGGCTCGGGCTGGCGCCGGGTTTTCGTCCCCACGCTAGGCTCCCTCGCCACCGGCTATCTCCTGTACCGGTACTTCCCTTTTGCACGCGGCAGCGGGATTCCGCAAACCAAGTTCGCGCTGTTCATCAATGACGGGCGTATCTCGTTTCGCACCGTGCTGGGCAAGTTCTTCTGCTGCTCCGCGTCGCTGGCCAGCGGCATCGCCCTGGGACGTGAAGGGCCCTCGGTGCAGGTGGGGGCGGGCCTGGCGTCGGTAATCGGCCGCCGTCTGGGGCTGGGCAAGGAGCGGGTGAAGGCCCTGGTGGCGGTGGGCTCCTCGGCGGCGCTCGCGGCCGCGTTCAACACGCCCATCGCGGCGGTGCTCTTCTCGCTCGAGGAGATCATGGGCGACCTGCACGCTTCCGTGCTCGGAGCGGCGGTGGTCAGTTCGGCGACGTCCTGGATGGTGCTTCACCTCGTGCTCGGCGACGAGCCCCTGTTCCACGTGCCCGCGTACCACCTGGTTCACCCGGTCGAATTCGGGGTCTATGCCCTGCTCGGCGTGGTGGGAGGCCTGGCATCGGTGTCGTTCGTCAAGCTGCTGCTGGGGCTGCGCGAACGTTTCCTGCGGATGCCCAAGTGGACGGTCTGGTTTCAGCCGGTGGTCGGAGGTTTGGCGGTCGGGTTGATGGGTTACTTCCGCCCCGAGGTGATGGGGGTCGGGTACGAGTACGTGGAGAAGGTCCTCAACGGCGACCTCGTGATCCGGTTCGTGGCGCTGCTGGCGCTTCTGAAAATCGTGGCCACCTCGGTGTGCTACGCGTCCGGGAACGCGGGCGGCATCTTCGGCCCGAGCCTGTTCATCGGAGCGATGACCGGCGCCGCGGTGGGAGGCGTGGCGCACGCGCTCCTGCCAGGCCACACCGCGGGGCCGGGCGCGTACGCGCTGGTGGGTATGGGCACCGCCTTCGCCGGCATCGTGCGGACGCCGCTCACCTCGGTGATCATGGTCTTCGAGGTAACGCGCGACTACACGATCATCGTGCCGCTCATGATCTCCAACCTGATCGCCTTCGTCATTTCCTCCAAGCTCCAGAAGGAGCCTATTTACGAAGCGCTGGCCCTCCAAGAGGGAGTCCACCTGCCCAGCGGTGAATCGCGCCAGGTGCTCGGGCGCATGCGGGTGAGCCAGGCGATGAAGCCCGCTTCGGAGGCGCTGGCGGCACGGACTCGGGTGCGCGCGGCCCTGGAGCGCGTGCGGGAGAGCGGGTTGGCGGCCTGGCCGATCCTTCGAGCGGCGGGCTTTTGCGGGATGGCCGGTCTCGCGGACCTGGAAGCCGCGGCTGCCGCGGGCCGGGCCGACAAGACACTCGAGGACCTTCTGGAGGACGGACTCATACGCCAGGCTTCGGTTCTGCCTCTCCTGCATCCGGATCACACTCTCGGCACGGCACTCGAACGAATGGGCGCCGCGGACCAGAAGGCGCTCCCCGTGGTGAGCCGGGCCAACGTCCGGCAAATCGTCGGCGTGGTCACGCTCGAGGACATTCTGGCGACGCTCGGCGTCGCCAAGACCGCCGCCGAGCGGCCGGCGGGGGAATGATGGAGACACCCTCCCCATCGGTGGCCCAAACAGTCCTGCTGGTCTGCGCGGCGATGGCCGCGCTTCTCGCGATAGACACCTTTCTGGCGAAGACGGAACAGGCGGAGACCCGGGCGGAAGCCCGACGGCTCTTCCTGGAAGGCCAGCGGCTCGAGGCGCAGGGCAAGCCGGCCGAAGCCGTCGGAACTTTCCGAAGCGCGCTCTCGAACGCCCGCGGCAACCGGCGGTACCAGCTTGCGCTGGCCCAGGCCCTGGTGGCTGCAGGGCGGGTTTCGGATGCCGAAGCGGGCCTGGCCGAACTCCTGGAGAAGTACTCGATGGACAGCGCCGCTAACCTGACCATGGCGCGCCTGCTGGTCAAAGAAGGGCGGATTCCCGAAGCGATCTCGTACTACCACCGGGCGATCTACGGGGAGTGGCAGGAGGACTCCGCCGCGAATCGCGTGAGCACGCGCTTCGAGCTGGTCGACCTGCTGGCCCGGCAGGATCGGAAGAGAGAGCTGCTGGCCGAATTGCTGCCGCTCCAGGACGAAGCGCCCTCGGATCTCGAGACGCGCCTGCGGATCGGGCGCCTGTTTCTGGCAGCCGGCGCTCCGAACCGCGCGGCGGAGGTGTTCCGTTCGGTCTTGCGCCACGGGCCGCAGGATGCGGATGCCTACGCCGGCTTCGGCGAGGCCGAGTTCGCGCTCGGCAACTACCGCGCGGCACAAACGGACTTCCTGGTTGCGTCGCGCCTGCGCCCCAGCGATAAGCAGATCTCCGCCCAGCTCGATCTATCGAGCCAGGTTCTGGCCCTGGACCCGATGCGCCGCGGCATTGGACCGCGCGAGCAGTTCCAGCGCAGCCGCAAACTGGTCGAGATGACGCTCGAAGAAGCCCGAACCTGTGCCGGCGTCACCCCGCCGCAGCCGATGGCGGAGTTGATGAAAATGAAGCCGGGCGCCGGTCTCGAAGCCAACCTGGATCTGGCGGAACGGCTCTGGCAAGCACGCCGCAGCGAGTGCGGGCCGGCCGTCTCACCGGCGGACCAGGCGCTGGCGCTGGTGATGGCCAGACTGGCGCAGTGAGCCGGCCGGGAGGCTGAACAGGCTGCCGGCGCAAGGCTACGATCGGGCGGCCGTGTCGCCCCCTCGGAGCGACTGTGTCCATGATGCCCCAGGGCGGACCGTCATACACTGGAAGTTCGATATGAAAACGCCACTGTTAGCCCTGACCCTGGCAGCCGCCTGCGCCGCCCAGATGCCCAACGTCTCCGGCGAGCGCATCCGCGCCGGCGTGAAGTTTCTTTCCAGCGACCTGTTGGAGGGCCGCGGCCCGGGCACACGCGGCGGGCAACTCGCCAGCGAGTTCCTGGCCACCGAGTTCGCTCTGGCGGGCGCCAAGCCCGCCGGCGATGACGGCACCTATTTCCAGAAGGTCCCGCTGGAGGGCGTCGAAACACAGCCCGATTCCGAGCTGGCGGCCGTGGGCGCGGGCCGCACCGTCCCCCTGAAGTACCTGCAGGATTTCGTGGGCGCCAACGAGCGCCAACGCCCGCGGGAAGAATTCGATGCCGAGGCGGTGTTTGCGGGCTTCGGAATCGTGGCCCCCGAATACCACTGGGACGACTTCAAGGGCGCCGACGTGCGCGGGAAGATACTCGTGCTCTTCACCAACGAGCCCCATTCGAGCGATGCGAGCCTCTTCAACGGCCGCGCCCTCACTTACTACGGCCGCTGGACCTACAAATACGAGGAGGCCCTGCGCCACGGCGCGCTGGGCGTGGTCATCGTTCACACTACGCCCACGGCCACCTACGGCTGGAACGTGGTGCGGAATTCCTGGGGACGCGAGCAATCCTACGTCCGCCTGGGAGCGGGCGAGCCGGCGCTGGCCTTCGCAGGCTGGGTCACCGAGGAAGCCGGGGGGCGTGTTCTGGCGCTCTCCGGCCACACCGTCGCGGAGCTGCTGGCGGCCGCCAATTCGCCCGATTTCCGCCCTATTCCGCTGGGCTTCCACCTGCGCGGCAGGATCGACTCGAAGGTTCGCGACGAGGATACCCGGAACGTGGTGGCGATGGTGCCGGGCAGCGACCCGGAGCTGAAGTCGGAAGCCGTCATCTTCAGCGCCCACTGGGACCACCTGGGAATCGGCCCTGCGGTCAACGGCGATTCGATCTACAACGGCGCGGTGGACAACGCCACCGGCTGCGGCATGCTCCTCGAGATGGTGCGGGCCTGGGCGGCCCTCGATCAGAAGCCCCGGCGGAGCGCCCTGTTCATCGCCTTCACCGCCGAGGAGGCCGGCCTGCGCGGCTCCGAATACTACGCCGGCCATCCCATTGTTCCGACGGGAAAGACCGCGGCCGCCTTCAACGTGGACGCCGTCTATCCTTACGGACGCACGCGCGACATCGTCGTAACCGGCGCCCAGCGCACCACCCTGTGGCCGCTGGTTCAGGACGCGGCCCGGCGCTTCCAGTACGTCATCAAACCCGAAGCCGAACCCGAGAAGGGGCACTTCTACCGCTCCGACCACTTCTCGCTGGCGCGCGCCGGCGTTCCGTCGTTCTCGATCGCAGAGGGCGACGACGTGATGGGCAAGCCGGCCGGCTTCGGACGGGCCGCCATTCACGCCTATGACGATAAGAACTACCACCAGCCCTCCGACGAGTACCACGACGACTGGGACTTTTCGGGCCTGGAGCAACTGACGCGCTTCACGGTGGCGCTGGGCATCGACACCGCCAACCTGGAGGGGATGCCGACATGGAACAAGGGCGACGAGTTCCTTGCGGCGCGGGAGAAGAGCGGCGTGCGCCCGTAACTCACCTCCCCGCCGGCGCAGCCGCCTTGTGCTCGCC
This sequence comes from Bryobacterales bacterium, assembly GCA_963710565.1. Lineage (GTDB taxonomy): Bacteria > Acidobacteriota > Terriglobia > Bryobacterales > Bryobacteraceae > DASWZN01. The sequence goes on from CAVQAN010000009.1 coordinate 1,356,376, forward strand.
GGCCGCGGCGCTCTTCAAGCGGAACGAGAACCCGCGCGGCAGGAAGAGATGGCTGCCCTCGGCCAGAATGGGGCCGGAAACGGACAGAAGCGGCCGGCCGATGCTGGAGCCGGGAGCCACCGTTTCGAGTTCATTTCTGCGGTCGCCGATCTCCACGCGCTTGCCGCCGGCTTCGAACCAGGTGAACGCGAGATCGGCCTGACGGCAGCAGCCCCTCAGCTCGAGGCGCGTGATTCTCCCGTGGATCAAGCGCCAGAACGAGATCGCGATTCCGCCGTGATCGGATCGCCGACGGCGGAGATGTCGGAATCGATGGGCGAATCGAGCGTCAGGCTGGTTTCGAATTCATCGGGCAGCGCGGCATCCAGGCCCGCAGCGGGAGCGCCGTTCCGGGGGCCGGCTTTGGTGCGGGCGCCCGCGTCCGTTGGACCGAAGCTGACGACACTCTCGGCGGTGTACTGGCGGCAGTCGTGGAAGCGGGTTTCGTTCCTGTCCTCCGCGCCGGTCGCTTCGGTGGCCGAGAACTCGGCGCGCGATGGAAGCAGGAACTCGCCGTTCCCGATCGGCGCCGGCAGGAACTGCAGGTCTCTCGCAACCGCCGAGTAGCCCGCATCGGGAGGAACGTCGTCCGCCGTGATCCGGACCTCGATCAACTGGAGAGAGTCGCTGTCCACCCAGAACGACCCATGGTACCCGGTGGGCGTGTGCTGTCCTCCGATGACCAGGATCCAATCGGTACCCTCGCGCGGGACGGTAAAATCGAAGCGCAGCGCTGCATGTCCGGCATGGGTCTCTTCCCGCATGTCTCCAAAGACGACGCTCCGGCCGGCGAACAAGGCGCGAGTTGCCAGAGCAAACTCGCCGTTGGTGACCGTGCCGCCGACGAGCCGGTTCAGGTCCTCCTCGGCGAGTTTTTCGCCGCCCGGCCACCCGAACATTTCCCTTCCGTCTATGTATCCAACTTCGAGGCGGATTCGATCGACGTTTTCGAAGAGATGGGTTGCGACGCTACGGTACGAACGTTCGATGGTCTGGCCGCACGTGTAATTCGGGAGCCTGCGGAGGTTTTCCAGGACGCTCTCGCGGATCTTTGCCAGCACCGCAGGCGACTCGGCGCACGGCCCAGCGGCTAACAGGGACAACCACACTAGCCGGAACATTGCGGGTCAGCCGCAGCCATTATAGTCCCTCCGCTCCAGGCCTCCGCTCTCACCGCTCCATCGTGACCGTAGCCTGCGCTTCGCCTGAGCGCCCCTCGCCCACCGGCCCCAGCTTCTCGGCGGTCTTGAATTTCACCGAGACGCCGTCCAGCCCCAGGCTCAACGCATCCGCCAGGGTCGCCCGGATCGAATCGCGGTACTCCTTCAGCCTGGGTCGCTCGAGAATCACCGTCGAATCCACGTTCACCAGGCGGAAACCGCGCTCGGAAGCGAGCGCCACAGCGTGACGGATGAAGGCCAGGCTGTCCGCGCCGGCCCAGCGCGGATCGGTGTCCGGAAAATGCGTCCCGATGTCGCCTGCCGCGATCGCGCCGAGGATCGCGTCCGTGATGGCGTGAGAAAGAACGTCGGCGTCGGAGTGTCCCTCGAAACCGCAGTCGCAGGGGATGCGCACACCCGCCCAGAATCAGCGGCCGGCCCGCCGCCAGCCGGTGGACGTCCCAGCCGATGCCGGTCCGGAACTCGCTCACGACGCCTTGCGCCCGGCCAGGTCCTCCGCATGGAACAGCCGCGCCAGGTCCATGTCGGAGGGCTTGGTGATCTTGAGGTTGCGGTCGCTGCCCAGGACCACGCTGACCTCGACCTGATCCAGGCGCTCCACCAGGCTCGACTCATCGGTGGCGATGAAGCCGTCCTCGCGGGCCTTCTCGAAGGCCTGCTTCAGAAGGGCGTAGCGGAACACCTGGGGGGTCTGCGCCAGGGCCAGGCCCTCGCGCGGCACGGTGCCCCTGATCTTGTTCTTGTGCAGGGTCTTGACCGTATCTACGGGCACGATGCCGACGATCGCGGCGCCGGTCTGGGCCGCCTCGTGGATGACCTTGTCGATGGTGGCCAGGTCGATGAAAGGCCGCACCGCATCGTGCACCGCGACCAGGTCGATCTCCGGCCCGATCACCGCTAACGCGTTCTCCACGGATTGCTGCCGGGACTCACCGCCCTGCACCAGCCGCACCGGCTTTCCCAGCGCCTCTGGGGCGAGGATCTCGCCCACCCAGCCCAGGTCGTCGGCGCGGAGCGCTACGACGATCTCGTCCACCAACGGGCTGGCGACGAACTTCCGGATCGTGTGCAAAAGGATGGGCGAGCCTTCCAGCAGCATGAACTGCTTGCGGCTCGTCCCGGTTTTCTCGGCGGCATGGCGGCCCATCCGGGTTCCGAGGCCCGCGGCGGGCAGGATCACGGCGACTTTCATAGTGGAGCTTTGATTGTATCCCCGATCGCGGCTCCGCGCTGGGCCCTCTCAGCCTGCCTTCTGGCGGCGCAGGCGCCAAGCTGAAGCCGAACGCCGCATCCCCAAACGCGCGACGCCAATCCGCTAGCTGCTCGGGGGCAGCGAGGCTGCCGCGGGCTGCTCCCGATGCGGACGGTCGTGCTTGTCCGCGTGTTGGCCCGCCGCCTGCTGCTTATCGTACACCGCGTGCACGCGCTCGTCGAAGCGGCCGAAGATCATCTTCCCCGCCGTGGTTTGCAGCACGCTGGTCACGCTGATATCGATCGTTTTCGAGATCAGCCGCTTGGCGTTGTCCACCACCACCATGGTGCCGTCGTCCAGATACGCCACGCCCTGGTTGTATTCCTTGCCTTCCTTGAGAATGAACACGCGCATCACTTCGCCCGGCAGCACGATCGGCTTCAGCGCGTTGGCCAGCTCGTTGATATTCAGCACCTCGACGCCGTGGAGTTGGGCCATCTTGTTCAGGTTGAAATCGTTGGTGACGACCTTGCACTCGTACACCTTGCCCAGCTCGATCAGCTTCATGTCAACGTCGCGGACATTCGGAAAATCGTCCTCGATGATCTGCACGTTCAGATGTCCCATCTTCTGAATGCGCTGCAGGATGTCCAGGCCGCGGCGGCCGCGGTTGCGCTTCATCGAGTCGGCGGAGTCCGCCACCAGTTGCAGCTCCCGCAGGACGAACTGCGGAATCACCAGCGTGCCGTCCAGAAAGCCGGTCTCCGCGATGTCGGCGATGCGCCCATCGATGATGACGCTCGTATCCAGGATCTTGAATGCCTGTTTGCCGGTCATCTCGCCGCCGAAGACGCCGCCCAGACGCCGCCAGGTTGAGCATGTCGCCCTTGTTACCGCCGATCGACCAGCCCAATGTAGGTCATCCACAGCAGCAGGAGGATCTGGAGGAAACGCAGGAGACGTGGGGTGGCCGGCGAGAGCCCAGTTCAAAACCATGGCCATCAGGAACGCACCCATGATTCCCAGGGTGGACCCGATGGCCGCTCCAATCAGCCGCTTCAGGCTGACCTCTTTCAGCCTCACTTCGAACAAGACGATACCGAGCCCGACGACCAGCCCCGCGAGACCCCCACACGCAACCGCAGCTGACTGGAAGTCGCTGAACGGAGACAGGAAGTAACCCGCACAACCCAGCAAGACGACAAATAAGCCGCGTAGTATCAGCATGTTGATCATAATTCCACCTTTGCCCTACCAGAAGGGCCAACAACTGACCGGGGCACCGGACGGTGCTGGTTGCAGCATAACACGAAACGCCGTTCCTCCCCGCGTTTTCGCGCCCGTTCTACTGACGGATCTCGCGGCGAAACGGGACGACAAGGTCGTCCATTCAACGCGCGCGAAGAGAACCGTGCGGCGGCCCATTCAAACGCAACCGTTCCCAGGCAACGCGGTCCGCTTGGCGGATCGCCGGGCGTCAAGGTCGGTGGCGGCGGTCCGGTGCGGACAGGACGGCAGCCAAGAGCCTGCCGGCGAGGCAGACCGGTGCTCGCGGCGGCTGCGCAACTGGATAGAAAAGGATGATAGGAAGGACGCGGGAAGCGTGGGCGCTTGGCGAGAGAGAACTGCTGAAAAAGACGGTGCGCCCGGTGCAGGACACCGCGGGCCACCCAAGGTCGGACTACGAACTACAGAGCTTTCGCCAACTCGGCGGCAAAGGCGCTTTTCGGTGCGTCGCTGCCGGGCTTGGGTCTCTTGCCGGTGTGACGCTTCTGCGCGCGGTCGTCGGGCTTGCCGTTGCCGTAAACTCTCGGCTTCGGCGGTTGTGCTGGATTGGCGCGAAGCAGCTTGCCTTCGAGAGGTGCATGATCGAACCGGCGTATGATCGCTTGCATCTCTTCTTGATTCGGGGCGTCGATGAAGGCGAAGCCTTTCGACTCTTGCGTTTCAGGGTTACGGATGACCTTGATCGCGTCCGCGACCAAGCTCTCCGCGTTAAGCCAGGACTGAATATCGTCGGCAGTCACCCAAGCCGGCAGATTGCCGAGAAAGACTGTGAAACTCATTCCTTAGTGTTATTCACTCCGTTGGTTGGGAATTGGGGGAGCAACTCGTGGGCGTCCGTCCATCCACATAGTAGCAGACGCCTCCAGGAGATGCAATCCACTTCGCGGCGCAACTCGCTCGTTTCTTGCCGCAGGAACCGCGCGAACGGCGTTTCAGTTCCAGTACTGCCACCGGCCGCTCAGCAGGACGTAGGCCGCGAGCGAGGCGTTCGTGACCGCGTGCGCCAGGATGCAGTCGGCCAGACTCCGGGTGCGAACCATCCACCAGTTGTAAAGGACGCCTGCCGCGAGACCGACGTCCCAGAAGGCCCCGTGCTCGGTGGCAAACAGCACGGCGGTGAGCCAGAACGCCCGCGCGTTGTAGGTGCCGGGCGGGACCTTCCCCGACTCGGGCGAGATCAGCCAGCGCATCATCCACGAGCGCCAGAAGAGCTCCTCGACCACCGGAATCAGCAGCGCCGACGCTCCCGCCCGGAGGCACAGGTACCACGCACTTGTCCTCAGCGTCATCGCCGCAAGGGCGTTCGGCGGTCGGTGAATCAGCGCGTTCTCAAAAAGCCACACATGCCTGTATCCAGGCCACAGCAGATCGGGGGCGATCCAGATACCGAAGACCGCAAGCCCGAGCAGAACGCTCGACGCCGGAAATGCCGGCCGCAGCACGATCACCTTTCGGGAGAAGACGAGGAGCGTCGTCAGAACCGCAACGGTGCGCAACGCAAGCGCGAACGGAGCACCGATACCGAGGTAGGGCCCCAGCCCGAGCAGGACGACCAGCGTCACGAATGGAAGAGCGTACGGCTTCCAGTCCGACCCGCCGCGCGCCGGGTGCCGGGTCTCGAGTTCGAAAGACGTGGGGAGCACTAGCGTCGTGACCCAGCCCTGCGCGTCCGCTCCCTGACGGTCGCGCTTCGGCGAGAGGACGCAGGCGAGGGCCGGCGGGCTCCGTTGCGGACTGCCGAGGCGTGTGTCACAGTGATCGGACCTCTTCGGGTTTTTACACTAGCCGATCTTCCCTAGCAGCTCCTTGATCTTCGCGGCTTCGTCCGCCGGCGGCTTCCGGTCCAGAGCGGCCTTCAGCTCCCGGCGCGCCTGCAGCTTATCTCCCCGCTGGACCAGAGCCATTCCGTAGTGGTAGTGGAAGGTCGCGAAATCGTAGGTCGACGGGAGCTTCGATTCCATCGCCATCAGATCGCGGAACACGTCCACCGCGTTCCCGGCCAGGTTCTTCTTGATATAGATCCAGCCCAGCGTATCCGCTATGTTCGGGTTGTCGGGGAGCTTCTGGCGCGCCCTCTGGGCGAGCTCCAGCGCCTCGTCCAGGTCCGCCGACGAACCGGTCCCCGCCAGCAGATAGGCGAGATTGTTCAGCGCGATCGGGCTGTCCGGTTGCAGCTTCAGAACCTGCTCGTAGACCGGCCGCGCCTCCGTCCGCTTGCCCGTCTGCTCCATCGCGAGCGCCAATTGGAGGTGAGCGTCGGGATCGTTGGGGCGCATCTGTCTGGCCTTCTCGAAGGTCCGCATCGCCGCGGCGCCCTCGCCCTTTGCCGCGAGCACTTGGCCCAGCTTCACATAAACGTCCCCGGCATCGGGCCTGACTGCTAGGATCGCCTGAAACTGCTCGATCGCGAGGTCCCATCTCTTGGCCTTGACCGCAATGGCGCCCAGTGCGTATTTCAGCTCCAGCCGCGCGGGATTCTTGGCCAGTTCGCCCTCCAGTAGCGCAATGGCTTTGTCGTACTGGCCCTGTTGGATGTAGTTCTCGGCGATCCCCATGAGAGCCCGCAGATCGGCCGGGTGGTCCTGGTAAACCTGCCTGAACCGTTGCTCCGATTCCTGGTAACGCTTTTCCCCGAGGTCCAGCAGCCCCAACTGCAGTTGCGCGTCGGCCGACGCGGGAAACTGCGCGATGGCGTCGCCCAGTTCGGCGCGAGCCTGGGCCCTGTTTCCCATGGCCGCCAGAGCGCCGGTCCGCACCAGTCTTGCCGTGAGGTTGTGCGGATCGAACTCGAGAACCTCCTTGGCCGTCTGGACCGCGCTCGCGAATTCATGGTTGATCAGGAACAATTGCGCCAGCGCCAGCCGCGCTGGGACGTACTCGCGGCGGATCTTGAGCGCTTCCTGAAACTGCACCCGCGCCTGCTCGAACAGGCTCTTGGCTACCAGCGCCTTCCCCAGATTGAAGCGCAGGACCGGATTCTTGCTGTCCTGTGTGACCGCCGCCTGCAGCTCCGCAATGGCCTGCTGGATCTGGTGCGGATCGCCCGTTTCGATCAGCAGCGAAGAGCGCATGGCCTGGGCCCGCTCGTCTTTGGGGTTCGCTTTGAGGATCTGCTCCAGCAGCCGGACCGCTTCGTCCTTCCTGTTCTCCGCCACCAGGACTTGTGCCATCTCCTTCTGGTAGTCCGCTTTGTGTTCGGAGTCCGTGCGCGCGCCTTCCTGGAGCTGCTTCATGGCACTGTCAAAGTCGCGCGTTGCCGAGTAGAACTTGGCCGCCTGCAGGGGGCCCATCGGGTAGGCCTTCCGGTTCGCGAGCAGCCGGTCCAGCGCCTGCTGCATCTCCGCGCGCCGGCCAAAGCGGTAGTAGTGCTGGGCAAGCTGCAAGAGGAAGTTCGGCTCGTTGGGATTGTTCGCAGCCTTCAGCTTCAGAATGGCCTCCGCGTCGTCCGTCCGATTCGCTCGCAGATAGCTCATGTAGAGCACGTCATACATGGCGATGAAGTCTTTGTGCCGCTCGATCAGGCTTTTCCCTAACTGCTCTGCCTCGGCCGTCTGGCCAATCCTCTGAAGGGCCTGCACCAAAGGCAGAACGGTCTCGGTTTCGTAGGGGCTGATCTGATCCGCCAGTCGGAAGTCGTCGACCGCGCCATGCGGATCGTTTTCGCCCATCAGCTTGAGGTACCCCCGCAGCCTCAGTCCCGGCGCCGACTTGGGATTGTGTTTCAGCAACTCTGTGGACATCGCACGCAGCTCATCCTTCAGGGCGGGAGGGCGGCTGTCGGTCGCCAGGTACGCCCCGATCAACAGATTGCCCGCCTGCACGCGCGCGTCGGGGATGGTGAAGTTCGGATCCGTATCGACCGCCCGGCGCATGTCGCGCAACGCCGCCATGGGCAGGCCTAGCCGCAGTTCCGTCATCGCCACGCGGTAGTAAGCCTCGCTGAACCGGGGGTCCTTCTTCAGCGCGTTCCGGTACATGATGTAGGCTTCCTTGTATTTGCCTTTGTCCAGGTACCGGTTCCCGTTCTGCAGGTACTTCTTTTTGACCACCTCGGGATCTCGGCTACAGGAGACCCCGGCCAACACGATCAGGACAACGCAAAGAATGCGGCGCAACATGGAACTCCTCTTTGGTTACTTAACCACAAAGCGAGGCCCGCCGCAATCCTGAAGACCGGCCTCCACACCGGCCCCGCGACATTTCTGCGGATGCCCCTTTATCCGAATTCGGCGCCGGCGTGGGCCGAACCTCCGGTGTTTCTCGGGATACTCTCCGGTCCGGCGGCCGGTCCGGCGGCCCGCGGGGCCGGGCCCTCTGCATGCCCGCCCCTCCGTCATCTTAGGGCGGCAATCAGGTCCCCCGTTTGGCGGAGGACCGCCAGGCGCGCCTTCTCCGCGTTGGCGGCCGCGTCGTAAAAGGCGATCCACTTCTCCGTCTCGGCGTTGCGCGCCTCATCGACCTGCCGCAGGGAAGCCCGCCCCTCCTCCATCTGGGCCAGCAAAACGGACACCTGATCGCGGGCCACGTCCAGGTCCATTCTCGAAACAGCCATGCCGCTCTCCGCCTGGCGCATGTCGGCGTAGGCCCGGCGCGCGCCGGCAGCGACTCGGTTCTGCGCCGCGCGAAGCTGCAGGCGGACCTCGGCCGCCTCCGTCCCCGCCTGGGCCACGGCCGCGCTCACGGCCGGCCCACTGAACAACGGAACCTGGAAAGACACACCGATCTGGCCGTTATTCCGCTGAAATGAGTTGAAAAACTTCTGGTAATTGTTGAATTTGGCCAGCAGGGCGTACTGCGCCACAAGATCCATCCGCGGCAGGCGCTCAGCCTGCTGCGAGCGCACGTCGAGCTGCTTGGCCAGGAGCTTGGACTCCAGCGACCGGATCTCTTTACTGGAGGCGAGCGCCGCCTCGGCCGCCGCATCCGCCGACTCCGGGACCGCCGGCGCCGTCCGCTCCCCCGGCGCTGGCCGCACCTGGTCGCCGGGCTCAAACGCCAGCAGCGCCGCCAGCGAGATCCGGGCTGCCTCGGCATTCGACTCCAGCACCTGGGAGCGGTATCGAGCGCGAGCCAGGTTCAGCTCCGCCTTCTTCACTTCGAGAGGGAGTTCCCGGCCTTCGGCGGCCCTCGCGCGAACCGCTTCGAGCACGCGCCCCAGCCCATCCGCCTCCTGGCGGCTCACCTCCGCGATCCGGGCGGCGTTCTCGGCGTCGAGGTACATCTCAGCCGTCCGATACACGACCTCCTCCTGCTTGGCGCCGGCATCGATCTCCGCTCCGCGCCGGCTCTCCTTCGCGGCCGCTACGCGCAGGCTCTGGGCCCGGTTGAAGACGCTGCCTACGGCGTTGGCCTGGAAGAGCGACGGCGTCGCCCCCTCGATACTCATGGGCAGGCCGCTACTGTATGCCAGCCCGCTGCCCACTACGACCTTGGGAACGAAGACCGAGTGCGCCAGCCGGACCGCGCTGGCGGCGCGCTCCGCCTCCAAGCGCGCCAGCACCACGTCGGGGCTCTCTTTGAGCGCCCGCTCCACCGCTTCCCGCAGGCCCAGCGTGTACACTTCCGCCTGACACGCCCACACAGAGAACAGGATCAGGAATCCAGATTTCAGCATAGGTACAGCTTACCAGCCCGCGTGTGGAAGCCATCGTTCACGGACCCGCCTCGAACTCTCGGCCAGGTGAGGCCGCTGGACTCCGGAGTCAGCGCCCCGGCGAGCCGCTTGCCCCCGGCGCGAGCCAGGCGGCTGGCTCTATTCCTGCAGCCCGGCGTCGAGAAACGCCTTCAGGCGGTGGCTGCGGCTGGGGTGGCGCAGCTTGCGCAGCGCCTTGGCCTCGATCTGCCGGATGCGCTCGCGCGTCACCGCGAAATGCTGGCCCACCTCTTCGAGCGTGTGCTCGCTGCCGTCCATCAGCCCGAAGCGCATCTTGATGATCTTCTCCTCGCGCGGGCTGAGCGTCTTGAGAACCTCGGCCGTCTGCTCCCGCAGGTTGAGATTGATCACGGCCTCGGAAGGCGAGACCACGCGCCGGTCCACGATGAAATCGCCCAGGTGCGATTCCTCCTCCTCGCCCACCGGCGTCTCGAGCGAGATCGGCTCCTGCGCGATGCGCAGCACCTTGCGGATCTTGGGCACCGGCAGCTCCATCCGGCGCGCCAGCTCCTCGGTGCTCGGTTCGCGGCCCAGCTCCTGCTGCAGGCGGCGCTGTGTCCGCACCAGCTTGTTGATGGTCTCGATCATGTGGACCGGAATGCGAATCGTGCGCGCCTGGTCCGCAATGGCACGCGTGATGGCCTGGCGCACCCACCAGGTGGCGTAGGTGGAAAACTTGTACCCCCGGCGGTAATTGAACTTGTCCACCGCCTTCATCAAGCCGATGTTGCCCTCTTGGATCAGGTCCAGGAATTGCAGGCCCCGGTTGGTGTACCGCTTGGCGATGGAGACCACCAGGCGCAGGTTGGCTTCGATGAGCTGCTTCTTGGCGCACTCGGCCTCGACCTCGCCCCGCTCGATGATCTGCAATGTGCGCCGCAGTTCGGTGGCGCTGGCGCCGCACTCCTCTTCCCACTCCTGCAGACGCAGGTTGTACTGGCGCAGTTCCTTGCGCAGTTCCCGGAGCGCCTGCCCCGCCGAACCGGCTTCCTCGAACCGGCGCTGGATCTTGGCGATATCGCGCTCGATCGGCTTCAGTTCCTCGACCGCCCGCCGCACCCGGTCCGCCAGCCGGCGCTCGACCAGCCCGCTGAACGGAATCGAACGGATGATCTGCGAGATCTTAACCGTCGTCCGCGCCAGGCAGTTGCGCAGCGCGCGGTGCTGCTTGGGCTTCGTCGTCCGCGGAATTGCCAGCAGTTTCTGCCGGAATTGCTGGGCCTTGCGATAATGGCGGTCGATTCCGTCGATGGATTGCAGAAGTTCCTGCCGCTGCGTGTCGAGCGAATCCTCGTTGGCCACCAGATCCGGCAGCATCAAAACGTCCCGCACCGGAATCGTGCCGCGCCGGATGTCTCCCCCCAACGTCAGGACCTCCTGAGTGATCAGGGGGGATCGCGCCAGCGACTTACGCACCGCGCGCTGGCCGCGCTCGATGCGTTTGGCCAGCTCGATCTCGCCCTCGCGCGTCAGCAGCGGCACCGTGCCCATCTCGCGCAGATACATGCGCACCGGGTCGTTGGTCTTGTCGCCGAATTCCTGGGCGAGGTCTACCTCCAGGAGTTCTTCGGCATCCTCGGCCTTTCCGATCTTCGGCTCTTCGAGGATCTCGACGCCGGCGCCGTCCAGATTGACCAGGATGTCGTCCAGCTCCGGACCGGGCGCGATATCGTCGGGAAGCAGTTCGCTGACTTCGTCGTACAGGACGTAGCCCTTCTCCTTCCCCGCATCCATCAACTGCTTGAGACGGTCGTACTTGTCGTCGATCGCCACCGTCAACCCCACCCGCGGACAACTGCGAGACCGATCCCCGCTATTCTACAACACCCCAGAACGACCCCTAGGTCCGGTCGAGCCGGCCCAGTTCCTCTGTGCAGCGCAACGCCTCCTCCAGCATACCAGCCCGCTCCGCTTCCTTGATGCGGCTCTTGAGGGCCGCGCGGCGGGCCTCCAGTGCGGATCGCTCCAGCTCTCGCAGACAGGCCTCCGCGTCTCCGCCGGTCGCGTGCTCGTCATCTCCCTTATCGGCGAAAAGAAGGGTGGCAAACAAGTCCTGGTCGGCTTCGTCCAGGCGCGCCTGGACGTCGGCCACGCGAAACGGCGCGCCGCTCTCCTCCATCGCGATCAGCGCCTGGAAGACCCGCACAGTGCGGAACTGGTCGAGCTGCGGAGTGCGCTTGAGCCGCGGCAGAATCGAGTGCCGGACGTCGGCGTTCGAGAGCACCGCGTGCAGCAGCATCCGCTCCACGGGCTTCACCTCCAGCTCCACGGCGGGCAGCGTCTTCTCGCGCCGCTCGGCCGCTGCCTTGCGGAAGTGCTCCAGCACCAGCCCGGTCTCGATGCCCAGGTAGTTGGCCAGATCGTTGGCCACGGTGGCGCGCTCCAGCTTGTCCGAAATCCGTTGCACGGCGGGCAGCAGGAACTTGAGCCCGGCCACCCGTCCTTCCGAGGTCCGCATGTCGAACCTGCCGCGGGCGCGGTCCGCCAGCCAGTAGAAGTAGCCCGGAGCCTTGTCGGCGTGCACGCGGTAGGCCTCGGCCCCGTTGGCCTTAACGTATTCGTCCGGGTCGAGGCCGCCCTCCAGCTCGAGGACGCGCACCTGCATGCCCTCTTCCACCAGAATCTCGATCGAGCGCTCGGCCGCCTTCATCCCCGCTTCGTCGGGATCGAAGTTCACGACGATACGCTCGGAGTGCCGCTTGATGGCCCGCACCTGCTGGACCACCAGCGCGGTGCCGCAGGACGCCACCACCTCGTGCACACCCGCCGCCCACACCCCGATCGCGTCCATGTAGCCTTCCACCAGCACGGCTCTCGATGCGGCGCGAATGGCGGTCTTGGCGCGGTGCAGGTTATACAGCACCCGGCCCTTGTGATAGATGGGGCTCTCCGAGGAGTTGAGGTACTTCGGCTCCTCGCCCGCGCCGAGCGCTCGCCCCCCAAAGCCGATGATCGCGCCCGACTCGTTGTGGATGGGAAACATCAAGCGTCCGCGGAACCGGTCGAAGAAGCCTCCCCCCTCCTGCCTGCGCAGCACCAGGCCGGACTGCTCCTTCTGCTCCTCGCTGAAGCCTTCTTTGTCGAAGGCGCGCACCAGCGCCTGCCCGGAACGGTCCGCGTAGCCCAGCCCGAACTCCTCGCCGAGCGCGGGCGTGAGACCCCGCTTCTCCAGGTAGGCGCGCGCTTCCGCTCCCGCCCCCGATCCCAGCGCCCCGCGGTAAATCTGCTGCGCGATTTCGTGCATCCGGTAGATCGCCCCGCGCAGCTTCGTTTCCGGGTCGCTGTACTCGGCGCGTTTGGGCATGGGAATGCCGTAGCGCCCGGCCAGGACCTTCATGGCCTCGTAGAACGTCAGCGCCTCGATCTCCATCACGAACTTGATGGCATCGCCCGAGGCGCCGCAGCCGAAGCACTTGTAGAACTGGTGCACGGCGTGCACGCCGAACGAAGGCGTTTTCTCGGTGTGGAACGGGCACAGTCCCACCCAGCGCGTGCCGGCCTTGCGCAGTCGCACGTACTGGCCCACCACATCGACGATGTCGATGGCCGATTTCAGTTGTTCGACGAAGTCCATGCCCTCACATCATCCGCCCTGCCCGAGCCCCGCCGTCTTTCACCGTCCTCTGCTCACCGCCGTCGGGCACTCGAACTTCACCAGCCCGTTCCGGTAATCCAGGGTAATCGAGAACAGCTTCAGGATGGGGAACCCCAGAAACCCGGCCACCTCCATCCCCATGTCCTCGCCGTGCCGCTTCAGGTTCACCGAGAGCGTGTCGAGGCAGCGCACGCTGAACCCGCCGAACTTGAACTTCAAGTCGTCGGCGGCCTCCACCTCGCTGATCTTTCCCGAGATCCCGCCGAGCGGCATCCCGGCCGCGGAGCGCATGCGCGCCAGTTCCGCCGCGAAATCGCGCGCGATCAGCGTCTGGCTGGCGCCGGTATCGATGACGAACATGGCGGGCTCCGATCCGCTGACCGATGTCGGGACCATCAGCATGTGACCGATCCGGTAGATTCGCTCCCGTTCCGGATCCGACTGGAAGCCGCGGTCGGCGGGCCGGTCATCGCCCACCCCCGGAAAGGGCTCCAGACGCATCACGCCGTCGGGCAGGTCCAGCGTCACCACAAACGGCTCGAAGATATCGGTGCCCAGCAGCCCCTGCTCGCCCCCCACACTCGGACCCTCGCTGACCGTAATCACCGCGTCGCGGAACTCGACCGGACCCACCCGGACGCGCTCCGCCACTCCCACGTAACCGCGGGTATCGCCGCCCTCGCCGAGACCGCTCACCGTCGCCGCCGCCAGCCGCTTGATGCGGAAACGCGCCGCCAGGCTGGCGTTGATGACGATGCCGCCGGCGCCCGTGTCGAGCAGCAACCGCGCCGCCTCGGCCCCGTTGATGCTGACCGGGACGCGGTACGCGTGCAGCTCGCGGCCGTGCAGCACCGGCTCCAGGCGGATCTGGGCGCGCCGGTACGACGAGACGAGCCCGAAGGGCTTGCGGTCTCCGAGCACCCGCCGGATCTCCAGCAGCGCGCGGGCCTGTTGGATGCGCCGCGGATCTTCGTCCTTCGCCAGACCGAGAAAAGTCTCGAACGCAGCCACCTCCTGTCCACCCTCCAGCGTCATAGCCCAGAGCAGTACGGCCGGCGCCGCGCTTGGCGCCAGTTCGTGGGCCCGTCGAAAACAGCCCTGCGCGGTTTTGCGGTTGAAGGTGCACTCGGAGACCTGACCCAGCCGGAACCAGGCCCGGGCGGAGCCCGGCTCCATCGCGATCGCGTCGCGGAACTGCCGCTCGGCGTCCTCGACCTTGCCGCGCCGGAGCGCGATCTCGCCCAGAACGATTTTGAACGGTGCTTTGGAGTCGCAAGCCTGCGCGATCGCCTCGGCCCCGCCAAGGTCGTGACGCGCAAGCAGCGAGTCCGCCCGGCCGGCCTGTTCCGCACCGCATTGCGCCCATGCCACGGCGGCGGCCGCAACGAACAGGATCGGGCCGCGCCCAGTCATACCCTGAGAGCGTACCAGATTCCGCAACGGGCGGAACGACTACCGGGTCTTGTAGCTGAACGTCACCTTCGTTTCCTCGTCCACCACCAGCGGCCGCACGAAACGGTACGAATTCCCCTCGCGCGGCACGTCGACCGCGATCGGCAGAACGCCCGCGACACGCCGCTGAAGATTGGCGACGTTGGCCGAGGCCGCGTTCTGCGAGCCCGCGCTCAGCCCGTGGTTAAACCCCATGCCGGGCATGATCTTGATGGTCTCGGCCGCGTCCCGGCCCCTCAGGGACAGGTTGGAGATCATCTGCGAATTCAGCGTCGTGGACGTCGAGCCGTCTGTCGGAACCACCATCTCGGAAGCCGACACCACGGTGACCTCCTGCCTGGCGCCGCGAACGTTCAGCGTGATGGCCGGCAGGGTGGCATTGGCGCCCTGGGCGATCGCGATGCCTTTTCCTTCCCAGCTCGTAAACCCGGGCGCCGTAATGGTAACCGTGTACGTGCCGGGGGAAATCGCCTGGAAATCGAAAAGACCGTTGTTGTTCGTGACGGTGTCGCGGATGGACTTGGACGCGTCATTCTTCAACACGACTTTGGCGTTGGGAATCACGGCGCCGCTGGCATCGTATACAACGCCCCCCACTTCCCCGTAGGGCGATTCCGGATTGGCGGTCGCGGCGAGCGGCCACGCCGCCCCTTGATCCACCGGCGGCAGCAGGTTCGTTGACATCGCATCTCCGCCGAAATCCTTCACCTTGTACCGCTCCGGCAGAAACACCTCCCACTGCACCAGGCCGATCGGGACGTCCATCTTCGGCAACGCGAGCTCCGAACCGCCTTTCTTCGCGAACGGAGCGCCCGAGTGCACGAAGACAAACGACGCCGTGTACGACCCCGTCGGCCGGAACCCCGGCCGCAGCAGCGGCACCCGGCTGCCGTCCGCGCCTTCTACGGGCTTGACCTTCTCGCCCGCAACATCGGCCGAGAGAATGCTGGCGCCCGCCGGCAGCGCGACCTTCAGAAACGGTTGCGCCTGGTTACTCACCACCAGCCTGACTTCCGTGAGCGACCTCCCCTCGGAGGTCACCAGCGTCGTCACAACCGCGCGCTGCGCCACCGCCGCCAGCACGCTGCTATCCGGGAAGCGCAACCATTCGAGCGCCAGCCCGACCGGCTCCGTGGGCTGCCGGTGGTACCGAAACGCGGCCTGGAGCGGATGCCGCGCCAGCGAACGGAGCGAGGGATCGACCTCCTTCAGGTCCATCCGCTTCAGCCCGCCGCTTTCCTTCGCCGTAAGCTCCATGGTCCCTTCCGCGTCAACCAGCATCTCGCCGGTCTCGCGCTGCGCGCCTTTGAAACTGAGGATGGGAACCTCAGCCTTCGGAGCGTCGATCGATCTCTCCATCGAGACCAGGAACTGGTGGCTGCGCTGGGCTGCACGTGCTACGTTCAGGATCAACACGCCGGATTGCACCTCGCTCGATTCGAGCGACGCACCGGTGGCGTCCGTGACTTCGTACCCGGCGGGGATGGCCAGCTCGAACTGCCCGGGTTCGCCCTGCACCACGGTGATGTCGGCCAGGGCTGCAAGGCCGAGTTGCGCGTCGCTTACCGAGGCCAGCGTCTTCACATCGGACAGGAACCGCACCTCGCGCGGAACCACCGGCGCGGCGTTCTCGCGCGTCGTCCACCCGACGGTGGATGGCTGGCCCGGCACGAGCGTGGCCTCGACCGTGGTCTGCCCGTCGCTCGAGGCCCGGCTCGTGATAAGGCCGGGGGAAATCCCCACGTTGGTGTTGTCGCCGGGGACAACGAGCGCGAGCCGCACGGCGCCCGCCACGGGGACGGGCAGCTTGAAGGATGCGCGGCCGGGCTCGACGCTCAACTGGATTCCAGCCTCGATTGTGACCGTAAACTCGCCCGGCCCGTTCAGAACGGCGATGTGCGTCCCGTCGATCTGTTCGAGCGGCAGCGGCCGGCCCTGCGCCTGCGCGTCCACCACGGTCATGCCGGCGACCAGCGGGACCTTGACGCCGCCCTTGCCGAAAACCTCGCCCTCCAGTTGCACCGTCCCGGAAACCGATTCGCCGGTGACGCGCACCCTCAAATCGGCCCGATTCAGGGTGTAAGGAACCGGCGGCGCCTCGGGCTTATTGACCGGCTTCGCGGCCAACTCGACCAGCTTGTTGTAGTCCTCGAGCGAGACCGCGACGTTCCCCGAAGGCGGGAGTTGCCCCAGAATGGCGGCCGGAACCGACAGCATCAGAACGAACAGGCCGGTCTTCATTTCACACCTCCGTTTTTCTCTCTCTGGTAGCTCAGGTCAATGGTCGGGCTCTGGCTCTCTCCGGTCAGCTCCGAAACCAGAAACAGCGACGGGCCCACCGCGGGGAAGGAAACCCCGGTGGGCAGGGGCGCAGCCGTCTTGCGGCCTTCGGTGTGCGCCCGGTAACTCGAGGCCAGGGACTGGAGAGCGGCCTGCGCCGCATTCGAGTTGAGCTGCGGGGACGCGGCGGCGCCGCTCGTTGCCTCCGTCGTCAAGTAGACTCCATCCCCTTTCAGAACGGGCGAGGACGGCTCGACATAGGCCTGCCCGCGGAAAGAGCCCGGTTCCGGCGTCACCCGGAACACCGGCGGGTAATACAGCGCGAGACCTGTCCGCGATATCGGCAGATCCAGCGCCGGGAGCGCCAGTCTGGCCTGCCCCTTGTCGTCCCACGCGGCTCCCTTGACAAGGTACAGGACCTCGATGCCGGATGCCGGCGCTTCCTCTCCGGCGCGCGCCTTGGTGAGCGGGAACAGCAGGCCGCCGTCGGGCGCCTGGCCCGGCCGCACCGGCAGGCCCGATCGCGAGGCGCTCCAAACCGCCGCGCCCGCGGGCAGCGCGATCTTCACGAAGTTCCGCTGGTTGTTCCGCACCGCGTACCGCGCCTGCACCAGGGTCTTCCCTTCGCTGCTCATCAGGACGCGATAGCGCGCTTCCTCGACGTTGGCCGTCAGAACCGCCTGCTGCGCGTAACGGGCTACCTCCACGTTGAGCGACCGCGCCGCCGCGGGGCCCGGGCGGAACCGGAAGGCGGCCAGCGACGGAGACTCGCGGCTGGCGACCGTCGGACCCAGCTCGTTCGCCTCGGTCTTCTCCAGCCCCTGCGACTTGAAGTCCTTGATCTCGCCCGCGCCCAGAACCTCGACCGCCACCCCGCCCCCGTCGCGCTCGCTGCCGAGCAGGCGCAGGAGCGGCATCCCGATCGACCCATCGTGAGCCAGGCGCGCCTCGCCCGATACGGTGAAACTGGCCGTCTGCTGGACCGGCTCCAGGAACGTCACCTCGAGCTGGCCGGCTTTCATCTCCCAATCGACGACGGTAGCGCCCAGAACTTGGTTGACAGTTACTTTGTCCGGCAACTGGATTCTCGCTTCGCGCGCCTCGCCCTGAACCACATCCACCCTCACTTCCGCATACACGGAGGTGGAGTCCTCGCCCAGACCGAGCAATTCGGTGAGCGTTCCGCGAAGCCGAAGCGGGAGGGCGTTGCGATGGTCTTCTATCTTCTTACGCCAGGTGAACACCAGCGGTTCGGCGCCGCGGCCGTAAGCCACCCACTTCGTCTCCGCGAAAGACACCGACTTACTCGACAGAAAGCCGCCCGCCAGCTTCAGCTCGACGTCCTGACGGGGCAAGGTGAGGGACGCGCGCGTAACGCCCGACCAGCCGGGCGGCAGCGTGAGCGTCTCCTCCCCGGGAGTGGACGCGATCCGGAAGCCCACCTCGAGTTGCAGCACCGCGCGGCCGCGCTTCGACAGTAGCGCCGACTGGCCGGCGCTCTTGCCCGGCCCGCCGGAAGTGAGCGTCAGTGCGCGGCCGTCCAGCCTGGCCTCGCGAACCATGAGGCCGGAAGGAATCGGCACGCGCACCCATCCCTCCTTCAGAACGTCCACCGTAAGACGGGCCTGGCCTTCCGCCAGATCGCCGTTAGGCGCGCGCAGGTCGTACTCGACCCGCGTCAAGGTGGCCTCCACTGGCGGCGGCTCGGGCTGAGGTTCGGCGGGAAACGCTTTGTCGCGGAGTTCTTTGTAGTCGGGAACGGGTATCACTACCCATCCGGAAGTATGTGGAGGGTCTTGCGCCGGGTACATAGACGCCGAACCGAGAAGTAACAGCGAAGTAAGTCGGCCTGGTTTTCGCATAAGTTATGCACCTGTGTGTGGCGTCCTGCCGCGCTGTCGCTCAGCGGAAGGTCCGGCAGTTCGACGCCGCAACCCTCCGCAAAGTTGCGTCTCGTTTGGGGGCGTTTCCGCGACGACGGGCTCGGGAAGCGCCGGCGGGCAGGCAGCAAGTGAGACAGGCCTCTGGCTTGTCATCGCGCGCATCTGTCAGCGGATGGCCCGGCATTTCGACGCCTCATCCCGCCGCCCGGTTGCAGCTCGTTTGTGCCATCCTGGTCCTGAAATCCGAGGAGGAGCCGTGACTCTACGAAGTGGAACGACGCTGGCGGCGGCCCTGTGCTCGTTGATGCTCGCGCCCGCCGGCGCGACGCCCGAGGCCGCCCCCGCCAACCCGCCCGCCCTGCTGCTCGGGACCGCCTGGTATCCCGAACAATGGCCCGAATCCCGCTGGGACGAGGACCTCAAGCTGATGCAGGCCGCCGGCATTCACATGGTGCGCGTGGCCGAGTTCGCCTGGAGCCGCATGGAGCCCCAGGAAGGGCACTTCGACCTCGACTGGCTGGACCGCGCCGTCTCGCTCGCGGCCAAGCGCGGCATCCTCGTGGTCCTGGGAACGCCCACCGCGGCCCCGCCGGCCTGGCTTACGCAGAAGTATCCCGACACCCTCAAGACCGAAAGCGACGGCCGCAAGGCCACTCACGGCGCACGGGCGCAGGCCTCTCCCTTCAGCCCCCGCTACCGCCAGTTCTGCCGCCGCATCGCCGGGGAAATGGCCATGCGCTTCGGCCACAACCCGAACGTCGCCGGCTGGCAGATCGACAACGAGTACGGCTCCCTCTCCTGGGACGATGTGGCGCGCAAGCAATTCCAGGACTGGCTGCGGGTGAAGTTCAAAACTCTCGACAATCTGAATGACCACTGGACCACCACTTACTGGAGCCAGACTTACACCGACTGGAGCCAGATCCCGCTCGGCACGCCGGGCATGAACCCGGGCCTGCTGCTTGAGTTCCAGCGCTTCGTCACGGACACGTTCAAGGACTACCAGCACATTCAGGTCGAAGCCATCCGCGCCCACAGCGATCCCCGCCAGTTCATCACCAGCAACTTCATGGGCTGGTACGACGTCTTCGATCACTACCAGCTCAGCCAGGAACTGGACCTGGCGTCCTGGGACAACTACATCGGGCGCGGCCACCTGGACCCCCTGCGCAACGGCATCGTGCACGACCTCACGCGCGGGTTCAAGCGCAAGAACTTCTGGGTGATGGAGACCCAGCCGGGCTTCGTAAACTGGTCGCCCGTCAACAACGCCCTCGACCGCGGCGAGGTGCGCCAGATGGCCTGGCACGCCGTCGGGCACGGCGCCGACACGGTCAGCTACTGGCAGTGGCGCAGCGCGCTGAGCGGGCAGGAGCAGTATCACGGAACCCTGGTTGGCGCCGACGGAACGCCCGTACCGCTCTATGACGAGGTGGCGCAACTTGGGAAGGAATTCGAGAAGGCCGGCGACGCGCTGGCCGGCACCAGCCCGCAGTCCGAGGTCGCCATGCTGCACTCCTACGACAGCCGCTGGGCCATCAACTTCCAGCGCCACAACCGCGACTTCGATCCCGTGGCGCTGCTGGTCAGCTACTACCGCCCCTTGCGGCAACTGGCGCAGCAGATGGACGTCGTCAGTCCCGACGCGCCGCTCGCGGGCTACCGCCTGGTGGTGGCGCCGGGACTCAACGTGCTGCCGGACGGCGTAGCCCAGCGGCTCATCGAATACGTCCAGCAGGGCGGACACCTGGTGCTGGGGCCGCGCTCGGCGATGAAGGACGAATACAACGCGCTTCAGACGGCGCGCCAGCCGGGAACCCTCGTGCCGCTACTAGGCAGCCGCGTGGAGCAGTTCTACGCGCTTGACCAGAATGTTCCGGCCAGCGGCGTCTGGGGATCGGGCCGCGCCACCCTTTGGGCCGAGCAACTGAAACCGGGCGGGGCGGATGTCGAAACGCTCCTCACCTATGGCGCGAGCAACGGCTGGCTGGACGGACAGCCGGCCGCGGTTACGCGCAAGGCCGGCAAGGGACGCATCACCTACATCGCCGCCTGGCTGGACGAAGACCTCATGCGCGCCGCGGCCCAGTGGATGCTCCGCACCAGCGGCGTCGAGCCGGCCTTCGGACCCGTCCCGGATGGCGTCGAGGTGTGCCGCCGCACCGGAGCGGGCAAGCGCATCTACATCCTGGTCAACCACACCCGCGAGCCCCAGCACGTCGCCCTTCCGCAACGCATGCAGCCCCTGCTCGGAGGCGGGACCTCGGTCGAAGCCCTCGATCTCCCGCCCCGCGGAGTCGAAGTCCTCAATGCCGCGCCGTAGGCCCTCTGGACTCGCCCCCCGTGGCGCACGCTTCAGCGACCCGCGTCGCCACACCTGGCGACGGGCGAAATCGGATAAAATGCTCCTCTTTGTTCCGAAATCGGAACAAGAATTAATCCAGAGGGGGAGGGTCGCGCCTCTAACGTGTCCGACTCGAACCAGACGCTGGTGGCCCCGACCATCTACAACCTCTACGGCCTGCCCACAACCATGACCTTCGGCTCCACCGACTACGACACCTTCCAATATGACGCCGCCACCGGCCGGATGACGCAATTCGGAGCCGTTGTGCACAGCTCCTCGATGACCGGCACGCCGACCTGGAACGCCAACGGCTCACTGCAGCAGTTGGCCATCACCGACACTTACAACCCGAACAACGCCCAGATCTGTACCTACCAGCACGACGACCTGGCACGGATCGCCGCGGCCAACAGCGGCTCAAAAAGTTGGAGCTACAGCTACGGCTCGAACGGCTTCGGCAACGTGAACTGGACTGGCTACACGCAGTTTACCCAGCCCTACAACGCCGGTACCAATCATTTCCAGAGTCTGGGCGGCTACGACGCCAACGGCAACCTGGGTCAAGCAGTACGAAAAGTATTCCACCTTCCTGCGCAACGAGGTCACCTCCAACAACCTGCGCGACTTCAAACTGCACAAGGGTCTGGCCTACCTGGGAGAGGTGCGCACACGCCTGCGGGAGGTACTGGACCGCTTCGCCTCGCATCAGGCCGAGAACCTGAACGTGCATGAGGACTTTGCCCTGCTGCGCCGCATCGCCCTGCCGGTGCGGTGCGGCACGGTCCGCACGCCTGGAATCCGCATTCAGGATCCGCGCATGATCCGCCTGCTGGAAGTGCTGCTGCACGCCGGCACCGCGGTGGGCGGCTGGAGCGCCCGGCAGATCCACGCCGTGCTGCTGGAGCGCTTCACGCTCAGCCCCCAGGCCTACAATCTGAACAGCCTGCGTTACGACCTGCGCAAGCTCAAAGGGCACGGCCTGCTGGAGCGGGAAGCCGGGCGCTACGCCTATCGGCTGAGCGGCAAGGGCCAGCGGGTGGCGATCCTGTTCCTGCTGTTCCACCAGCGCCTGTGCGGACCGCTGGCGGGCAGCCACTTTCTCTACCGGCCGGACCCGCAACACTACCCCAAGCCAAGCCAGCTCGAGCGGGCGTACTATAATGCGGATCGAGCCATCGACCAGATTGTGAGCCTACTCCGTGCGGCTTGAAGTTACAAATCGGAATGTTGAAGTATTCCTGTTTAGGATCGAACAGGGTACAGGCTGGGACGCGGAAGGCAACCTGAGCCAGTTCAACGGCGGGGCCGCGCTGGTGTATGACGCTCTGGGCCGCCGCGCCGAGCAGCCCGGCGCCCAGATCCTCTACGGACTGGACGGCGGCAAGCTGGCGCTGCTGAACGGGCAGTCGGTGACCAAGGCCTTCGTGCCCCTGTCCGGCGGGGCGACGGCGGTTTACAGCGGTTCCCCCCTGAGTCTGGCCTGGTATCGCCATCCGGACTGGCTGGGGTCCTCGCGGATCGCCTCGACGCCGAGCCGGACGGTCTACTACGATGGCTCCTACGAGCCCTTCGGCGAGAGTTACGGAGAAACCGGAACGGTAGACCGCAGCTTCACGGGTCAGAACTAGGATTTGACCAGCCTTCTATATGATTTCCCGGCCCGCGAGTATCATGCCGGCGAAGGCCGCTGGCTCTCGCCCGACCCGGCGGGGCTGGCTGCGGTGAATCCGGCCAACCCGCAGTCTTGGAATCGCTACGGGTACGTCAACGGCAGCTCGCTCAACAGCGTGGATCCTCTGGGGCTCGATCCGATGACGGGCTACACGCCGGCGGAGTGCACCGCACACAACGCGTGCGCAGATCATGCCGGCAACCCCTCGCCCTTCGGCGCCGGCAGCTATGACTTCTCGCTGAACGGGACCGATAGCGCGTTCTGATCGCAAGCTGTCACGGCCCAGACCACACTCACGATCACGACGACTTTCACATACTACGGCTTCTCCACGGTGTTCTCCGACAACGGCGTCCCGTTTGCGATGCTCAACGGCGTTCAATCGGATGTGTCGGCAACGCTGAGTTACGCCCCGTCCGACGCCAGCCAGACCTCCGCTCCGACCTCGTGGGTCGTTGTTATTCCTCCCGGAATGAACCCGGCGGCCCAGGCCGCCAAGCAGTTGGCCGACAACATGAGTCGAAATGGCGCTTACCCGGGGAAGACTCCTCCACGTCCCCTCCTTCCTGGCCCCGACTTTCGACAGATCCCGCCGACTTACAAGCCCATGCCGTGGTGGGTGAGGCTGTTGAAGTTAATCGGAGGGGGTCTGCAGAATGTGTCGACTGGAAGCACCGAGGTGGTTCTTCCGGTGGTCATCATGCCCGACCCGTGCGTGCTTAATCCTTCCTTGCTTCAATCCTGCGGTGGAGGATCGAATGGGCCGAGTTGAAGACGCGACCGCCCTGCGAGACTGCGGCCGCTTCGAAGAGGCAAGCCGCGAGTTTCGCCTGATGGCTGAGGAGACCACTGACCGCGACTACAGGGCTGCCTGTCTACTTGGCGAGGTTAGGTGCCACGTAGACCTGGGGCATGTCGACGATGCTGACCGGGTGCTGCGGGAGATTGCTGGAGTGACGCCCGATGACTTGGACGTCAGACTCGACGTCTCCTTCGTGATTGCCTGCGTGTCAGCGCTAAGAGGGGAGCACGACAAGGCTGCACTTCAATTCGGGAGGATCTTAACGGAATACGCTCAACTCCTGGAAGCAGTTCCGCAGTTCCGGGAGGATATCTGCCTCCGGAGGGCCCTTGAACTGTTCGCTTCGGACCGACTCGGTGAAGCGGTTCCGTTTCTGGAAGAGGCCGCATCCTTTCGGACCCTCTCGGTTGAAGATCAACAGCTAGCGCATTTGTATCTGGCGCTGTGCTACGAGAAACGGCAGGAAGGCGACCGCGCAATGCAGGAACTCCTCCGCACGATCTCCTTCAATCTTTTGAACTGGAACGAAGCCGAAGCCCGTTATCGTGCCGCTTGTTCGTACTTTACGCACGGTGCATACGCTCAGGCGAGACATCATCTCGAGAAGACACTGACTGACTATGGGGTGTACACGAGAGCAGATGTGACCGTTTCCCTTAAGAATGTTTATGGCCTCCTTTCGAGGGCATGCGAGTATCTCGGCGAGAGAGACACCGCAAGGCATTATGCCAGTCTGAGCAGGAAGTGTCCGTGAGGGTGGGAATTGAATCCAGCTCACCTGCATCAACGGCGGCAAATGGCCTACACCCACGACGACCTGGCGCGCATCAACAAGGTGGACTGCGGCAGCGGCCAGTGGGGACAGAGCTTCTCCTTTGACGCCTGGGGCAACATCACCAAGACGGGAATACAGGGGCGTCAGGGTGGCAACTTCTGGCCCGGCTACACCGCGTCCACAAACCACTTCTCGTGCTCGAACTGCCCTTACGACAACAACGGCAACCTGCTCGGCGACGGATGGAACACCTACACCTGGGACGCGGAAGGCAACCTGAGCCAGTTCAACGGCGGGGCCGCGCTGGTCTACGACGCTCTGGGCCGCCGCGCCGAGCAGCCCGGCGCCCAGATCCTCTACGGGCTGGACGGCAGCAAGCTGGCGCTGCTGAGCGGGCAGTTGGTGACCAAGGCCTTCGTGCCCCTGTCCGGCGGGGCGACGGCGGTGTACGGCGGCTCCCCCCTGAGTCTGGCCTGGTATCGCCATCCGGACTGGCTGGGGTCCTCGCGGATCGCCTCGACGCCGAGCCGGACGGTCTACTACGATGGCTCCTACGAGCCCTTCGGCGAGAGTTACGGAGAAACCGGAACGGTAGACCGCAGCTTCACGGGTCAGAACCAGGATTTGACCAGCCTGCTATATGATTTCCTGGCCCGCGAGTATCATGCCGGCGAGGGCCGCTGGATCTCACCCGACCCGGCGGGCATGGTTCACCTCCGCAGGGGAGACTACGGCGCCGCGCTCGGCTACTTCGATCAAGCCTCACGCCTCGGCACCCCGCCGTCGACCATCGCCACGCTGGTGAACGACACCGGCGCCTGGCTCGCCTCGCAGGGCCGCACTCGCGAGGCCGAACCCCTGATCCGCAAAGCCGTCGAGCTGAACCCGCTTCTCGTTCAGGCCCGCCGCAACCTGGTCCTGGTCCTCGAAGATCAGCACCGCCCCGAGGAAGCCCGGCAGGCCCTCGCCGAAGCCATCCGGGCCACCGGCGCCCGCCCCGATTACCGAGACCTGCTCCCCTGACCTGCCACTCCGCGTAAGGCACGTCGAGCACGTTCTACCCACCCCAGCCCGCCGAGTCCGGGTCGGCACGCATGCTTGCTGCCGTTCGGCCGCACGCCGTCCACGAGCTGCTGAAGGCTCTCCGGGTTTATCCGTCGCTGTCGATATTGCCCGGCGGCAGCAGGTTGGCGCTGGCGGCGTCCTCGTACTTGTCGATGGCCTTCCGCATCCCCGCCAGCGCCCAGCGCAGCATCCTTCTCCCTTTGCCGCCGCACCTTGAAGCGCGCCAGCGGACGCGCCATGGTGGTGAGCAGCAGCAGGATCGTGATCGCCACGATCACACAGACTGTATCTCCAGATTTGCCCGCATTTCAATCGTTTGCGAGCGTTGACCTTTCCCCGCATCGCCTGCCGCGAGTTACTCTCGTGCCAGGTGATGTCATGCGTTCAACACGCTCTGTCTCAAAAAAGGGCAGTCCAAACAGCCGCCGTTCATCACATTTCATCACTTTCGATATGCAAATTCGCGGCCTCTTTGCCGGCCCGGCGCGAAAAAAAACGCGCGCCGCGCAGTGCAACATGAACCTAGTCCCAAAAACGGACAGTGGGCGTCGAGCAGGAACTCGTCGCCTGCCGCAAGTGCCCGCGCCTTACCGCCTGGCGCGCACTGGTGGCGCGCACCAGGCGCCGCGCTTACCGCGAGTGCGATTCCTGGGGCGGCCCGTGCCTTCCTTCGGCGATCCCGAGGCGCGTTTGCTCGTGATCGGTCTGGCGCCTGCGGCCCACGGCGGCAATCGCACCGGCCGCGTCTTCACGGGCGACCGCTCGGACGATTTCCTGTTCCGCGTGCTGCACAGCCCGGTTCGGTACACTGCTCATTTGGAACCTCGCAAAGTCCTTCGCCGCTGTCTCCTTGCTGCCGCGCTTGCGGCGGCGCCTTGTGCCGAAGCTCGCGCCGGCGTGCTGAAGCATGCGCCGCAGGAGACGAGCCGGCCTCAGTTCGATCGCGACTATGACGCGCTCGCCGCTGCCCGGCGCATCGCCGAGACCGCCATCTCCCCCGACGGCAAGCGCGCCGCCTGGGTGCAGGACGTCTCGGATATCTTCGTCTCCGGGCTGGTCGATGCGGCGCCGCTGCGGCTCGCCGAAGGACACGACATCGCCTGGTCGCCGGATGGGCGCGAGCTGGCGTTTCTGTCGCTCTCGGGCTTGTACACGGTGGATGCGGGCGGCGGCAGCCCGAAGAAACTTGCCGACCTGACCGGCCGCGCATCCGATCCGCGCTGGTCACCGGACGGGAGCAGGATTGCGGTGCTGTTCTCCGGCAACGCCCCGGCCTCGGCGGGCCCGCTCCATGCGGCGCCGTCTGAAACGGGGGTGATCGGCGAGCGGTTCGACAACCAGCGGATCGCGGCGGTGGACGTGGCCACGCACGCCGTTCGCCCGCTCTCGCCGCCGGAGCTGAACGTTTACGAGTACGACTGGTCGCCCGACGGGAGGACGTTCACTGCGACCGCGGCGCCGGGGCCGGGCGACGACAACTGGTTCGTCGCGAAACTATACACCGTAGACGCCGCGACCGGCCAGGTCCGCCTGGTGGCGACGCCCACCCGCCAGATCGCCGTGCCCCGCTGGTCCCCCGACGGCGCCCGCATAGCCTTCATCTCCGGGCTGATGAGCGATGAGGGCTCGACCGGCGGCGATGTGTTCGTCGTCCCGGCCGCGGGCGGCGAGCCGCGCAACCTGACGCCCGGCATGCCCGCCTCGGCGAGCGCCATCGCCTGGCTCGACGCCGGCCGCATCCTTATCTCCGAACAAGTGGACGGGGACTCCGGCTTCGCCGTGCTGGACCTGGGCGGCGGACCGCTCCAGACGCTGTGGCGCGGGCCGGGCTCGGTGGCGCGCGATGGCTGGGTGCCGGACGTCTCGCTGGCGCGCGACGGGAAAACGTCGGCGGTGATTCGCCAGTCGTTCGACGCGCCGCCCGAGGTGTGGGCCGGGCCGATCGGGGCCTGGCAGCGGATCTCGCGCGTCAACCGCGACGTTCACCCCGCCTGGGGCCAGGCCGAGAGCATACACTGGCCGAGCGAAGGCCGCAGCGTGCAGGGCTGGTTGCTCTATCCACGCGGGTACGATCCGGCGCGGCGCTGGCCGCTGGTGGTGGCGCCACACGGCGGACCGGGGGCCATGGAGCGCTCGCACTGGACCGGCGCGGGCTTCGAGGGACTGCTCGCAGCCGGCGGGTACTTCGTCTTCATGCCCAACCCGCGCGGCAGCTTCGGCGCCGGCGAAGCCTTCGCCGAGGCCAACGTCCGCGACTTCGGCTACGGCGACTTCCGCGACATCATGGCGGGCGTGGACGCCGTGGTCGAGAAGTTGCCCATAGACAAGGCGCGCCTGGGCATCGTCGGCTGGAGTTACGGCGGATACATGGCGATGTGGGCGGTCACCCAGACGCAGCGATTCCGCGCCGCCGTGGCCGGCGCAGGCCTCGCGAATTTCCAGAGCTACTATGGCGAGAACCGCATCGACCAGTGGCTGATTCCGTTCTTCGGCGCGTCGGTTTACGACGATCCCGCCGTGTACGCGCGCAGCTCGCCGATCACCTTCATCAAGAACGTGAAGACGCCCACGCTGGTGCTGGTCGGCGAGCGCGACGCCGAGTGCCCGGCGCCGCAGTCCCGCGAGTTCTGGCACGCTCTGAAGGCGCTTGGCGTCGAGACCGCGCTCGTCATCTACGCCAACGAGGGCCACGCCTTCGTCGATCCGGAGCACCAGCGCGATGTTGTGAGGCGCGCACTGGCCTGGTTCGATAAGTACCTGCGATAGAGCGCCGCGCTCATGTTACCCTTTGGGTAGCGGAGGGGGCATGAGCGCTGCACAACCGGTGGCGAAATCCGAACCGCAGTTATTCGAGGCGATTCGAGCGGGCGACGCCTCGCGTGTAAACGAGTTGCTGGAGGCGGCCCCGAGCATGGCCGTTGCCAGGGCGCCCGACGGCGCTTCGGCGGTCTTGTTTGCGATCTACTGCGGCCATCCGGAAATGGTGGGGCTTTTCGAGGGCCGGGGCGTGGTGTTGAACGTGTTCGAGGCCTGCGCCGCGGGCCGCCGCGAGCGCGTCGCCGCGCTCATCGACGCCAACCCTTCACTGCTTCGCGAGTTCTCCGACGACGGCTACCCGCCTCTGGGCCTGGCGGTGTTCTTCGGTCATGACGCCATCGCCGGGATGCTGATCGAAAGCGGCGCCGACGTGAACGCGGCCTCGCGCAACACCCAGCACGTGACCCCGCTGCACGCCGCCGCGGCACGCCACAACACGCGGATGGTCGGGGATCTGCTCTCGCGAGGCGCCGATCCGGACGCAGAGCAGGGCGCCGGGATCACGGCCCTGCACGAAGCGGCCTACCACGGCGACCGCGAAATCGCCGAGCTGCTGCTCGGTTATGGCGCCAACCCGCGCGTGAAGACCGCCGACGGCAAAACCGCCGCCGATCTCGCCACCGAGCGCGGCCACGCTGCCCTGGCGGACCAACTGGCGCGCTTGGCGGCGTGAGCGGTGGCGGGGATGCCGCTGGGCTCGCCGGCAGCGGCGCCAATCGGACCCAGCTCAGGCGGTGTGCCGGTGCCGGAAACCCGTGCTTCCGAAGGCCGCCCTACGGCGCGAAGTACCCGTCGATGTCCAGAATCACGTGCGTCGGGGCGCTCACGTACACGCTGATGGCGCCGAGCTCACCCGCCGGCACGATGGCCGCGTTGGCCACGATCGAGCCGTCCCAGGAGTTCAGCGTCGACACCACCGGCTGCGACGCGCCCGTCGGCCACGCCGACAGATATCCCAGGTACCCGTCCGGCACCACCGTCACGTTCAGCGAGTACGCCGCCGCCGTGGCCGGGATGTTGCACCCGCTGACCGGGATCGGGAACCAGCGCGTCTCCCCGGCGCCCATCTCCGGCCCACCGAACAGGTCCTTCCCGCCCCGCGTGTCGGCCACGCGGCAGGGCGCCACCGGGTAGAACGTCAGCGCTCCCGTGCTGCCCGGCGCCGCGAAGTACCCGTTGCCGTCCAGGATCAGCTCGGTCGGGTCCGGAACGAACACCGAGACCGATTCGTTGGTCCCCGCCGGTACGATGGCCGCGTTGGCCACCACCTTCCCGGTCCAGGAGTTCAGCGTCGAGACGTTGGGCGCCGCCTGTCCCGTCGGCCAGGCGCTCAAGTAGCCCAGGTAGCCAGCCGGAACCACGGTCACGTTGAGCGAGTACCCGCGCGCTGTCGCCGGGAAGTCGCAGCCGCCCGCGGGAATCGGGAAGTCCCGCGTCTGCCCGCCGTACATCGAGGGCCCCCCGAACTGGCCAGTGGGGCCGCGCGTATCGACGATGCGGCAGGGCGTCGCGGGATAGAAGGCGTACGAGTTCGGCCCGCTCGAGGTGTCGAAGTAGCCATTGATGTCCAGGATCACGTTGGTGGTGCCGCTCACGAAGACGCTCACCGCGCCGCCGGCGCCCGCCGGCACGATGGCCGCGTTGGCCACCACGATTCCACCGAACGAGTTCAAGGTCGAGACGTTCGGCTGCGTCCGGCCAGCGGGCCACAGCGTCAGGTAAGGAAGCGGCCCCTGCGGTACCACGGTGACATTCATCGAGTAGGCCTGCGCCGAACTGGGGATGCCGCAGGTGCTCTGATGAACGGGGAAGGAACGTGACGTTCCGCCGCTCATGGTGGGCCCGCCGAGCGTGCCCGAGCCGTTGCGCGTGTCGACCACCCGGCAGGGCGTCACAGGCACGAACCGCAGGCCGGAAAACGGGGCGGTGAGGGCGTAAAAAAACCACGTCTCCGAATTGGCTGTACCGGCGGCGTTCCTGGCCACGATCTGCCAGTAGTAAGGCGTGCCGGGATTCTTGATTTCCGTGGCGTAACTGGTCCCCGTAGTATTGCCCACCAGGGGCGGAGGCGAGAAGAGCCCGAAATACACGTCGTAGGAATCGGCGTTTGCGGCTGCGTTCCAGGTCAGCGTGGGCGCCATCGAAACACCGGTCGCGCCGTCCGGTGGCGAGACCAGGACCGGCGCCGCGGGCAGGGCAGTCGACGTCGAAAACGTCCCGTTGTCGCTCAACAAAGTACCGCCGTGGGCCTGTGCCGCCCACAGCAGGAAGGCGCAAACCGCTCCGCCAAGACGCCCGCGTTGAAACGCTGTCGTCACCGTCGCCTCCACTCCACGTACTGAATGATCTTATCTGGAACGCCGGGCCGCGGCAATCGGGAAGCGGCACTCGTACCGAAGCGCTGCGGGCCGCGCGCCCACGGCCCGGATTCTCCTCCTTCGCCCCCTACGGCGCGAAGTATCCGTTGATGTCCAGAATCACGTGCGTCGGGGCGCTGACGTACACGCTGATGGCGTCGAGCGCGCCCGCCGGCACGATGGCCGCGTTGGCCACAATCGAGCCGTCCCAGGAGTTCAGCGTCGACACCACCGGCTGCGCCGCGCCCGCCGGCCACGTCGACAAATAGCCCAGGTACCCGTCCGGCACCGCCGTCACGTTCAGCGAATATGCCACCGCCGTGGCCGGGATGTTGCAGGCGCTGACCGGGATCGGGAAGGATCGCGTCTCCCCGGCGCCCATCTCCGGCCCGCCGAACAGGCCCTTCCCGCCCCGCGTGTCCGCGATACGGCACGGCGTTGCCGCGTAGAACGTCAGCGCTCCCGTGCTGCCCGGCGCCGCGAAGTACCCGTTCCCGTCCAGAACCACGTCGGCAGGGTTCGAGACGTACACCGAGACCGATTCGTTCGTCCCCGCCGGCACGATGGCCGCATTGGCCACCACCTTCCCGGTCCAGGAGTTCAGCGTCGAGACTTGCGGCTCCCCCTCTCCCGTCGGCCACGCGCTCAAGTACCCCAGATACCCCTGCGGAACCACCGTCACGTTCAGCGAGTACCCGCGTGCCGTCGCCGGGAAGCCGCAGCCCCCCAACGGAATCGGGAAGGCCCGCGTCTGCCCGCCGTACATCGAGGGCCCGCCGAACTCACCCGTCGCCCCCCGCGTATCCGCGATGCGGCACGGCGTCGCCGGATAGAAGGCGTACGAGTTCGGCCCGCTCGAGGTGTCGAAGTAGCCGTTGATGTCCAGGATCACGTCCGTGGTCCCGCTCACGAAGACGCTCACCGCGCCGCCGCTGCCCGCCGGCACGATGGCCGCGTTGGCCACCACGATTCCACCGAAAGAGTTCAAAGTCGAGACGTTCGGCTGCGTCTGGCCGGTGGGCCACAGCGTCAGGTAGGGTAGCGGCCCCTGGGGCACCACGGTGACATTCATCGAGTAGGCCAGCGCCGAGTCGGGGATGCCGCAGGTGCTCTGAGGGATGGGGAAGGAACGTGACGTTCCGCCGCTCATGGCGGGCCCGCCGAAGGTCCCTGAGACGCCGCGCGTATCCACCGCGCGGCAGGGCGTGACCGGGACGAAGCGTAGCCCGGTGGCCGCCGCGCCCGTAGTGAAGGACCAGACGGCGGACGGTGTCGCGCCGGCGGAGTTGTGCGTTGCGATCTGCCAGTAGTACGTTGTGCTTGCCGCCAACGTGCCTGGGACGTACCAGTTGTCCGTGGTGTTGATGACCAGGGGCGGTGTGGCAGCCGTGCCGAAGTGGACGTCGTAGGATGTCGCCCCGGGCATGGCGCCCCAGAAGAGAACCGGTGCGGTGACCACGCCGGTGGCCCCGTTCGCCGGCAGGATCAGAATCGGCGCCATTGGGAGAACGTTGGTGGAATCGCTGCCTGTCGTTGGTGGCGCGCTGCCACCGGTCAGGGCGACCTGATTGGTGACCTGCGCCGGCGCGTCCATGGCCACGTTCACGGTGATGGTGACGGGCGGGTAGCTCGAGCCGGGATTCAGCACGTCGCTGCGTGTGCATCGGTTGGCGGAGCAGCTCCAGCCGTCGCCCGACAGAGTCGTCAGCGTCAATCCCGCGGGAGCGTTCTCGGTGAGCGTCACGGTGCCGCTCGTCGCGCCCGCGCCCGCCGCATCGCTCACCGTCGCGGTGTAGGTTGCCACCGTCTGCCCCTGCTGGAAGTTGCCGCTGTGCGACAGCGTGACACTCAGTACCGGGGTCCCCCCCTGCGGGAACAGCAGCCGGATGGCGTTGTTGTTCGTGTTGGTGACCACCACAACGCCTTGGGCGTTCACCGCGACGGCGCCCGGCGAGAAGAGCTGCGCGCTCCGCGCGGGTCCGCCGTCTCCGGAGAAAGCCCCCGTGCCCTCCCCTGCGATAGTGGCGATGACGCCATCGCCGGTCACCTTACGGATCACGTTGTTATTCGTATCGGCGATGTAGACGTTGCCGCCCGTGTCGACCGCCACTCCCATGGGGCCGTTGAGCTGGGCGCTCGTCGCAAGCCCGGCGTCGCCCGAGTAGCCGGCGGCGCCCGTGCCGGCGAAGGTCGTGATGGTGCCGTCCAGCGCCACCTTGCGGATCACGTTGTTGCCGGTGTCGGCGATGAAGAGGACGCCGGACGCGTCGACTGCCACCGCGCCAGGGAAATTGAGCGTGGCGCTGGTGGCCTGGCCCGAGTCGCCCGAGTAACCCGCGGCCCCGGTGCCCGCGACGGTATTGATCTTGCCGTCGCCCGTCATCTTGCGGATCGCGTGGTTGTATTCGTCGGCGATGTACAGGGCGTCGGAGGATAGCGCCAGGCCCGCCGGGAGGTTCAGCCTTGCCCCCGAGGCGGGGCCTCCGTCGCCCGAATAGCCCGCGGTGCCGTTGCCCGCAATGGTGCTGATGATGCCGTTCGGCGCCACCATGCGAATCGCGTTGTTGTTGCTGTCCGCGATGAACAGGTCGCCCGCGGAATCCACCGCCACGCCCTGCGGGTAACTCAGCCTGGCGCCCCCGGCCGCGTTGCCGTCGCCCGTGTAGCCCGGGGTACCCATGCCGGCCACGGTCCAGATGATGCCGTTCCCGCCCACCTCGCGGATCACGTTGTCGGCGCCGTCGGCGATGTACAGGTTGCCTGCCAGCGCGGCGGCCGAGGGAAAGTACAGCCGTGCGCCGGTCGCCGGCCCCCCGTCTCCCACGGCGGCTTGGCCGTTGCCTGCCAGGGTCTGGATCGTGCCCGCCGTCACGCTGCGGATCCGGTTGTTGTTCGTGTCCGCGATGCGCAGGTTGCCGGCCCCATCGGCGGCCACCCCGCGCGGACTAGAGAGCTGGGTGCCTGTGGCCGGTCCTCCGTCCCCGGCGAAGCCCCGGCCGCCGTTGCCCGCTACCGTCGTAATCATGCCGCCCGGCGCCACCATACGGACCCTCTGGTTGCCGCTGTCCGCGAGGTACAGGTTCCCCGACCCGTCCAGCGCCACGCTGTACGGGGTCGAGAGCTTCGCGGCCGTGGCCTGCGCGCCGTCACCCGAGTAGCCTTTGGCGCCGTTGCCCGCGAACGTTGTGATCGTGCCGCCGGGCGCCACCACGCGGACGCGGTTGTTGTAGCTGTCCGCGACGTAGATGTTGCCCGAGCCGTCCACTGCCACGCCGAACGGCGTGTTCAACTGGGCGCTGGCTGCCGGACCTCCATCGCCCCCATACCCCGGCGTTCCCGTGCCGGCCACGGTCGTGATGGTGCCCCCCGAGACCTTGCGAATCCGGTGGTTGCCTGAGTCCGCGATGTAGAGGTTGCCGGAGTGATCCACCGCCAGCCCGTAGGGGAAGTTAAGCTGGGCCGCCGTGGCCGGACCTCCGTCCCCCGAAGACCCCGCCATCCCGTTGCCCGCCACCGTGGTGATGATGCCGTTGGCCGCGATCTTGCGGATCACGTTGTTGCCGCTATCCGCTACGAACAGGTTGCCGGAGCCGTCCATGACCAGACCCCGGTTCTGGTTGAGGAGGGCGCTGGCTGCGGGGCCGCCGTCTCCCGAGTAGCCGATCTGCGAGCCGCCCGCCAGGCGCGTGATGGTGCCCGCGCCGTCGACCTTGTATACGAGACTTCCGGCGCCAAAGTACGTATTGCCGGCGCCGTCCATTGCCACCTGGTAAGGAGCCGGGAACGACGCGCTGGTCGCCTGAATCCCCGAGGGCGGCAGCCCGCCGCCCGCCACCGTGGTGATCACATACTGCTGCGCCCAAACCGTCCCCCCGACTGCCGTCAGGAGTCCCAACACAGCCGCAAGAATCTTATGCATGTCGCTTATCCTCCGCAGTTCCTCACACTGCCGGCACCGTGCCGCAACACGAATGGATTTTACCTCAGACGCCGCCGTAATGCGGGAGAAAGTGGCCCTTTGCGCCGAAACAGCACGGGCGGTACGGCTAGTACTCAGGGCGCCCCGCCCTCACTCCTCCGGTCGCACCACGGCGCTCGAAAGCTCGGCCGCGCGGACGCCGTAGACCTTCAGAACGCGCCGGCAGATCTCGGCGGCCAGGCGCTCCGGCGGCTCGCTCTCGTCGTGCTCGATTTCAACCTTGATGAACAGATCGGTGCGGGGCATGTGAGATGATGGGACCAAGAGCCGGCGGCAAGCCCGCCTATCGCCTATTATGCCCTGTAAGTTGTGCCAGGTTCGGCGGTCGCGGCGCGCGTGTCCGGGCGTCGGAGGCGACATTTGCGCCGTATGCTGCGGCACCGGGCGCGAAGAGACCATAAGCTGCCCGCTCGATTGTCCTTACTTGCGCGAGGCCCGCAGCCACGAGAAGCGCGAACCCGTCGATCCCAAGGAGATCCCGAACAACGACATCGAGGTCGGCGAGTCCTTCCTCAACCGGAACGAGGTTCTGCTGGCCGCTCTCATTGGGGCGGTAGCCGAGGCGGGACTGGGGACGGCGGGCGCGGTGGACTCCGACGTGCGCGAGGCCCTGGACTCGCTGGTGCGGACCTACCGGACGCGGGAGTCCGGCCTCTACTATGAGACCCGGCCTTCCAACCTGATCGCGGCCGCCGTCCTCGAGCGCATTCAGAAGAGCCTCGGAGACTTCAAGCAGGCGCTTGCGAAGCAGTCTGGGATGGAGACGCTGCGCGACACCGATATCCTCGGCGTGCTTGTGTTTCTGGAGCGCGTGGAGTACCAGATCGACAACGGCCGCAAGCGCGGGCGTGCCTTCCTGGACATGCTGCGCGAGCAGGCGGGCCTGGCGGCTCCCGACGCTCCCGCACCAGGGTCTTCGCTCGTGCTGCCGTAGCCGCAGCACAAGGCCCTAATAACTCATTTAGTTTGAGTCGTTTGAGCATCAGGCACGCGTATGCTACTCTTAACGCAACCGCGGAGGTTCCGAATGCCGCAACTCAAAGATATCCTGCACGGCCGGGAGTTGTTTTCGGTCCAGCCGGACCAGACGGTGGCTGCAGTGGCCGCGCGCATGGCGGCCTTGAACGTGGGAGCGATACCCGTCATCGAGAACGACGAATTGCGCGGAGTCTTCTCCGAGCGCGACCTCATGAAGCGGGTCGTCGTGGCGGGCCGCGATCCGCAGCGGACACTGGTCAGCGACGTGATGTCCACCCATCTCACCAAGGCGGATGAGCGGACCACCAGCGAGGAAGCCATGGAGCTGATGCACCGCTGCGGCTGCCGGCACCTGCCGGTGATGCGCTCGGGCGAGGTGGTCGGCTTCATCTCCATGCGCGACCTGATGCTGGACGAGTTGGAGCAGAAGGCCGAAGAAATCCGGCACATGCGCAATTACATTCAGAGCGTGTAGGACCAGCTTCAGCTTGTCCCTAATGCGGAGCTTCGTGGACCTCGACGCGTTGGTGGATCTCCCGCGTCTGATCGAGATCGGCGAAGCGCAGGCCGGGCAGGGCCGCCGAGGCAGTCCCCGCCGCCACGCCCCAGCGCAGCGCGCCGGCGAAATCGCCGTCGCGCGCCAGCGCCCAGGTGAACGCGGCGGCGAGCGCGTCGCCGGAACCGATGGGGCAGACCACGTCGATGCGCGGCGGCACCACTTCGATCACGCCACGCGCCGAAGCGCCCACCGCGCCGCGGCTTCCCAACGAGAGGATCACGGATTCGGCTCCCATGTGACGGATCTGGGTGGCAGCATCCAGGAACTGACTGCGCGTGATGAGCGCAGTGTTGAGCAGGCGTTCGGCTTCCTGCTGGTTCGGCGCCACCACGGTCGGACCGGCGCGAACGCCTTCGATGAGCGCTTCGCCGTCGGTGTCGAGCAGCGTCTTCACTCCATGCCGGTGCGCCAGCTCGATGAGCTCGGAGTAGAACGTTCCAGGCACGCCGGGAGGAAGGCTGCCGCACAACATCAGCCAGTTCGCGCCGGGCAGCCTCTTGTGCACGACTTCTCCCAGCCGGCTCAACTCCGTCTTGCTCAGCCGCGGCCCGGGCTGGTTGAGCTTGATGGTGAGGCCCTGACGGTCCGTGATGGTGAAGTTGGTCCGGATGCCCTTCTTCACGGGGACGATCTCGGTGGGGAAGCCGCAGCCGCACAGCAACTGCTGGAACCGTTTGCCGGTCCGGCCGCCGGAGGGAACGATGGCCAGCGTCTTGCCGCCGAAGGAGTGGATCACGCAGGAAGCGTTAATCCCGCGCCCGCCGGCCGATTCCGATGTGGCCACGATATAAGCGCGGTCCTCGAACACGAGGCGGTCGGCCGTGATGTTCTGGTCGATGGCCGGATTGATGGTGAGAGTCAGGATCAAGCTCTCATTCTAGCCCGCTTTTTTCGGCGCGGCCGGTTGGAGCCGATGAAAGGGCTCACGGTCCGGACGGGACAGTGAACCGAGGTCCGCCGCGGGGCGCCGGGACCGCGGCGCGCTGGAGGAGGGGTGCGGCACGCGGGTGGATGTTACCCTGACTGAATGGGATCGCCGCCATCGTTGTCCGCGCGCGCGCAGGCCGTGCGGTCCTACGGCGCCCTGGCCTCTGTCTGCCTGTTCTGGGGCACCACCTATCTCACCATCCGGATGGCGCTCGAGTCCTTCCCGCCGCTGACGCTGGTGGCGATCCGCTTCGTGGTTGCCGGCACCATCCTGCTGCTGGCGGCCATTCTCAAGGGTGCGCGTCTGCCGAAGGGCCGCGAACTGTGGGGAGGCGCGCTGGCCGGCGTGCTGATGCTCGGCGGCTCCAATACCTGGCTGGTGATCGCCGAGACGTGGATCCCCAGCGGAATGGCGGCTCTGTTCATCACGATCTCGCCGTTCTGGCTGGTGGGGACCGAGGCGCTGATGGGCGGCGACCGCCTGCACCGCCCCACCATTCTCGGCATGCTGGTGGGGCTGGGCGGAACGGCGCTGCTGGTCGTGCGCAGCGCTCCTGGCCAGGGATATGGATCCGGACCGCTTCTGCTGCACGGGTTCCTGGTGCTGCAACTGGCCAACGCCTGCTGGGCTCTGGGGTCGATCTACTATCGCAAGCAGCCGGCCCGGGCACACCCCATCGTCATGAGCGCGATCCAGATGCTGGCGGCGGGGCTGGTGCTGGCGCTGGCGGCGCTGGTGGTTCCCGAGCACCCCATCACGCCCACCTTCCGCGGCGTGGCGGGCCTGGTGTACCTCATCATCTTCGGCTCGATCGTAGGCTACAGCTCCTACATCTACGCGCTGAGCCACCTGCGCGTCGCGGTGGTTTCCATCTATCCCTACGTCAACACCGTCGTCGCGGTTTTTCTGGGGTGGTGGTTCTACCGCGAGCCCTTCGGTTTGAGGGAGACGGCGGCGATGATCGTCATCTTCACCGGAGTAGGGCTGGTGAAGCGGGCGAACAGGTAGTTTGGCCCCCGGCATGCAACGGACCACCACTCCAAAGGCATAGAATGAGTGCGATATGGCTGAGGCGATGATCAGACTCGAGAACGTGGAGAAGTGGTACCCGGCCGGCAACATGAAGACCTTCGTGCTCCGCCGGATCGACCTGGAAATCAAAGAAGGCGAGTTCGTGACGGTCATGGGGCCGTCGGGCGCGGGCAAGTCGACGCTGCTGAGCATCGTCGGGATGCTCGACGGGGCCTGGACGGGCGAGTTCTACTTCCTCGATCACCCTGTCCACAAGCTCAACCCCAGACAGCGCGCCGAGATCAACAAGAAGTACATCGGCTTC
The DNA here is from genome assembly GCA_963710565.1 of Bryobacterales bacterium. Taxonomy (GTDB): domain Bacteria; phylum Acidobacteriota; class Terriglobia; order Bryobacterales; family Bryobacteraceae; genus DASWZN01. The sequence goes on from CAVQAN010000009.1 coordinate 1,394,553, forward strand.
GTGTTTCAGAGCTACCACCTGCTCGACAACCTGACCGTGTACGAGAACCTGGAGATCCCGCTCTCCTACCGCAATGTCAAGGCTTCCGAGCGTGCCAGCACCGTCTGCGACATGCTGGACCGCTTCCAGATCGTGGGCAAGAAGGACCTCTATCCGAACCAGCTTTCGGGCGGCCAGCAGCAGCTTGTCGCGGTGGCCCGGGCCCTGGTGGCGAATCCGAAGCTGATCCTGGCGGACGAGCCGACGGGCAATCTGCACTCCAGCCAGGGCAAGGAGATCATGGAGCTGTTCAAACGCCTGAACGACGAGGGCACCACCATCATCCAGGTCACCCATTCGGAGGCGAACGCGGCCTATGGCGATCGCATCATCAAACTGTTCGACGGGTGGATCGTGAAGGATTAGGGGCATGTGGCACGCCACACACGAAGTTCATTGTGGCGCACGCACTCCTGCGTGCCGCGTCGAGACTCTCTCAACGCTTGGGTGTCGGCACGAGTCCCGGCACGGCAGGCTGAAGGCCGCCCCAGTGGGTTGCGAGTAACCGTGAATCCCCATGCCGCAGGACACCGGGAGCCAAGCGTGGGGCGGGCAGTATTGCCTGCCGGTCCACCGTTCATTGGCGGAACAAGAAATCCCATAAACGGACACTAAACGGCATGGCAAGCTCGAACCCCAGAATCCTGATCGCCGACGACCAGCCCGACGTGCTGATGGCGTTGCGCCTCCTGCTTAAGAGCGAGGGCTTCGAGACCGAATCGGCCAGTTCGCCGGCAGGGATTCTCTCGGCCATTGAGAACCGCGATTTTGACGCCGTCCTGATGGACCTGAACTACGCGCGCGACACCACCTCCGGCCAGGAGGGGCTCGATCTGCTGTGCCGCATCCAGACGCTCGACAGCGCCTTGCCGGTGATCGTCATGACCGCCTGGGGGAGCGTGGAAGTGGCGGTGGAAGCAATGCGCCGTGGAGCCCGCGACTTCATCCAGAAGCCGTGGGAGAATGCCCGGCTGCTGACGGTGGTGCGGACCCAAATGGAACTGGGGCGCGCGCTGCGGCGGGGCCAGCGCCTCGAGGCCGAGAACCGCCTGCTGCGCCAGGAAGGCCGCTCGACGCTCATCGCGGGCGCGCCCTCGATGCGGCCGGTGCTCGAGATGATCGAGCGCATCGGCCCGTCCGACGCCAACGTGCTCATCACCGGCGAGAACGGCACGGGCAAGGGCGTGGTGGCGCAGGCGCTGCACTCCATCTCCGCGCGCTCGCCCAAGCCGCTCATCACGGTGAACACCGGCGGGCTTCCCGAAGGCGTCTTCGAGAGCGAGCTGTTCGGACACGTCAAGGGCGCCTTCACCGACGCGCGCTCGGACCGCGTGGGCCGTTTCGAGCTGGCCGACGGCGGCACCCTCTTCCTGGACGAGATCGCCAACATCACGCCGGCGCAGCAGGCCAAGCTGCTGCGCGTGCTCGAAATGGGGGAGTTCGAGCGCGTGGGCTCCTCGAAGACCCATCACGTGGACGTGCGGATACTCTCGGCCACCAACTCGGACTTGCACGCCGAGGTGGCGGGCGGGCGCTTCCGCGAAGACCTTCTGTTCCGGCTCAACACCATCGAGATCCGCGTTCCGCCGCTGAGGGACCGGCGCGAGGACATCCCGCTGCTGGCGATGCATTTCCTCGGGCTGTACTCGCAGCGCTACCGCAAGGCCGTCACGGGGCTGGAGTCGTCGGCTTTGCAGGTGCTGCTCGACCATCCCTGGCCCGGCAATGTGCGGGAGCTGGACCATTCCATCGAGCGCGCGGTGCTGATGGCGCAAGGCGCGCACGTCAAGGCCAGCGACCTGGCGCTGCGCCCCAGCGGCCGCGAAGGCGCGCCGCGCCTGGACGACATGAGCCTGGAGGAAGTGGAGGCGTTCCTGATCAAGAAGGCGCTGGCGCGCTACCAGGGCAACGTAAGCCAGGCCGCGGGAGCGCTGGGCCTGAGCCGCAGCGCGCTTTACCGCCGCATCCAGCGCTACGGCCTCTGAGCGCTCTATGAAGCTCCGCAAGCCCGGCCCGCTGCGCCACGAGCGCCGCATCCTCCTGCTGGCCCTGGCCTGTGGTTTCCCGGGCACACTGGTGGCGATCATTTTGCTGTGGACGGGCGACTTCACTCCCAAGGCGCAGTGGACCCTGGCCGCGGTCATCGGCTTGTGCTGGCTGGGATTCGCGGGTGCGGCTCAGGGCAGCGTAGTCAGGCCGCTGCAGACGCTCTCGAACCTGCTGGCGGCGCTGCGCGAGGGCGACTATTCTATCCGCGCGCGCGGGGCGCGGCGCGACGACGCGCTCGGCGACGTCCTGACGGAGGTGAATGCGCTCGGCGAGACGCTGCACACCCAGCGCCTGGGCGCGGTGGAGGCGGCGCTGCTCCTGCGCACCGTGATGACCGAGATCGACGTCGCCATCTTCACCTTCGACGGCGAGCGGCGTCTGCGACTGGTGAACCGCGCCGGCGAGCGCCTGCTGGCGCAGCCCACGGAGCGGCTGCTGGGGCGGCGGGCATCCGAACTGGGGCTGGCCGAGTGCCTCGAGGGAGAGGTGCCGCGCACGGCGCAAATGGTCTTCCCGGGCGGCATCGGGCGCTGGGGCATCAGCCGCTCCACGTTCCGCGAGGAAGGCATGCGCCACCAGTTACTGGTGATGGCCGACCTGAGCCGCGCGCTGCGCGAGGAGGAACGGCAGGCCTGGCAGCGCCTGCTGCGCGTGCTGGGCCACGAGCTGAACAACTCGCTCGCGCCCATACGCTCGATTGCCGGCAGCCTGGAGAGCCTGATCGGCCGCGAGCCGCTCCCCGCGGACTGGCAGGAGGACGTCAAGGGGGGGCTGGCCGTCATCAGCTCCCGCGCCGAGGCGCTGACGCGTTTTATGCAGGCCTATTCGCGCCTGGCCCGCCTGCCGCAGCCCAAGTTCCAGCCCGTCGATCTGGGCGCCTGCATCCACCGCGTGGCGAGCCTGGAAGCACGCATCCCGATTCGCGTGACGGCCGGCCCGGCGCTGACCCTTCAGGCCGATCCGGACCAGATCGAGCAGTTGCTCATCAACCTGCTAAAGAACGCGGTGGACGCCGCGCTCGAAGCCGGGGGCGGTGTGGAGGTGAGTTGGACGCGCGTCGCCGGCTTTGTCGACATCGTGATCGAAGATGAAGGACCGGGCCTGCCGAGCACGGCCAACCTGTTCGTCCCCTTCTTCACCACCAAGCCGGGCGGCTCGGGCATCGGCCTGGTTCTGAGCCGCCAGATCGCCGAAGCCCACGGCGGTTCGCTGGCCCTGCACAACCGCGGGACCGCGCGCGGCTGCGAAGCCAGGCTTCGCCTGCCGGCATAGCGGGGCCGGGACGATGTCCACATGCTGGTCCTGAAGCGCCCGGGGATTGGGGCCCCGCAGCAGCTCCCGCGCGTTTTGGTAGGATGAGTTCTCTATGAGGAAGCATGGCTGGTTCGCTGTGGCGCTGGCGCTATGCGCATTCCTGGGCGGTTGTCCGTCCCCATGGGCTTCCCGGCAGGACACGAAGGCGTACCACATGGGGGAACCGGTCAGGACGGGCCCGCTCGTCTACACCGTGCTCGACACCGAATGGTTCGACCAGCTCGGCGACCCGGCCGCCCCGCGGCTGCCGCGTAACCACTTTCTCAGCGTGCGGCTCTCGGTGACTAACGCCGGCTCGGCGACGTCAGGCCTTCCGCCGCTGACGATCGCCAACAGCCACGGAGTGACTTTCACCGAGATCGACGATGCCAAGGACCTCCCGGAGTGGCTGGGCTACATCCGCAGCGTGAGGGCCGCCGAGACCCTGCACGGTCGCATTCTGTTCGACGCCCCGACCGGCGACTACAGCCTCAAAGTGGTCGACGATGCCGAGCCCGAGAACCAGGCGTCCGCCACGGTCCAGATGCCGTTGGAACTAACGCGTCCTTAGCCGGACGGCCCACTGCGGGGGTGCCGGCTGGCGGCCGACGGCTGGCGCAGCTACCGCGGGTCCGCGGTCCGGCAGCCTGCCTACGATGAGGTGACGGCTTCGGCCTGAAAGCTGTACCCGAAGCCGCGCACGGATCGGATCAGGCGCGGCTCGGCGGGGTCTTCCTCGATCTTCTGGCGCAGCCGCAGAATGTAAACGTCCACGGCCCGTTCGTTCACGGCGCGCTCGTAGCCCCACACCGTGTCCAATAGTTGGCCCCGCGCGAAAACGACGCCGGGACGGGCCATCAGGACCTCCAGGAGGCGGAATTCCGTGGCCGTGAGATCGAGATCGCAGCCGTCGCGCCGCACCTTGCAGGCGACCGGATCGAGCTCGATGCCGCCGGCCTTGAGAGATACCGGCAGCTCGGTGCGCGGCCTCAATTGAACCCGGATGCGCGCCAGCACCTCGCCCATGAAGAAGGGCTTTACGATGTAGTCGTTCGCCCCCATTTCGAGCCCCACGACCCGGTCGGCCTCGGAGGCCTTGGCGGTGAGAAAGACGATCGGTGTGGCCGCCAGTTGCGTGTGCTGCCTAAGGAGCTTGCAAATCTGCAGCCCGTCGCAGTCCGGCAGCATGATATCCAGCAGGATGAGGTCGGGCCGCTCGCGCAGGCACCATTCGACCGCGCCGTCGCCGCGACTGGCGGTGACGACGCGGAATGCCTCCCGCTCGAGGTTGTATTTCAGCAGCGTGAGGAGGTCGGTGTCGTCTTCAATTAATGCAACTTTCTTCATGGCAGCGCCTTTTGGGTGGCTCTGACCCAACACAAGGCTACCCGAGGTCTGTTGCAGTAGCGTTACAGCAGAATTAAGGGTCGGTTGAAATGTGCAGGCCCGCCAGCGCCGGTCCCTGCGCTAAAGGAAAACCGTCTCTTCGCCGATATGTAATGCCGGGGCAATACTGGCCGCATAGGCTGAAGATGCACCCCGGAACCGAGCGGACAGGGAGGTCATTTGCGGGCCAACATTCTCATAGTCGGTCTCGACGAGCCGCTGGCAAGCGAACTCGCCCGTGCCTTGAGGGACCTGCGGCACAGCGTTCTGTCGGAAGCGTTTACGTCGGCGGCCGACTGCCTGGCGACCATTGAACGCGCGGGAGCGGACCTGGTTTTCTGCGGCACCAACCGGCAGCAGTACGAGACGCTTCTCGAAGACCTGCGCCGCGGCGGACAGACCGTCCCGGTTGTTGTGGTGAGCCGTCTACCCGACACCGGCGACTGGCTCGATGCGATGGATGCCGGGGCATGCGACTACTGCGCACCGCCCTTCGAAGCCCGCCTGGTGCAGCGGATCGTCGAGAATACGCTAGAATATCCTTGCCCCGTGTCTATGACGGTCTGATGGGGCAAGGAGTCCCGATGGCCCTCCTGTCGCTCGGCTGCCTGGCGCTGGCGTTTCTCGTGCTCCGCGCCAAACGACCTGCAGAAACTCCGAATTCCAGCCGCCTCTACCGCGTGGACAACCGCGTGGTGGCGGCGATCCTCACCATTCTCGCCCTCACTTTCGCGTTCTTGGCGTGGCACAGCGGCCGGCCGCTCTTGTAGCGGCGACGGGCGCGACGACGTCCTTTGCAGCCGGTCCGCGGGAGCCTGCAACAGATCACTGTCCTGTGCGATGGTGGAGAGAGATACCTCAGGGAACGGTTCTGGAATGATAAGGATAGAGAAGGAGGCGTGGGCCGCCATCCTGGACCATGCCGGAGGGGCGTACCCGAACGAATGCTGCGGGGCGATGTTTGGCCGCGGCAACGGCGGCGGCACGTCGGTCTTGACTGCGGTGCCTCTCGCGAACGCTTACCAAGGCTCGCAGAGAGACCGGTACGAGATCAGGCCGGAGGATCTGCTCGCGGTCGACCGGCAGGCGCGCAGCGCGGGCATGGATTTGATCGGGATCTACCACTCGCATCCCGACTGTGACGCGTATTTTTCCGCGACCGACTTGAAGAACTCCTGCCCCTGGTACTCGTTCGTGGTGGTCTCGGTCCGCGAGGGCCGGTTCGATCGCGCGACCTGCTGGCGGGTCGACGCCGATCAAACGGCCGCCGAGCCGGAGAAGCTTCTCCATCCGAATGTGGAGAGCGCATGCCAAGGATTCTGATTCCCGCGCCGCTGCGGCAGTATGCCGGCAACCGGAGCGAGGTCGAGCTTGATGGCGGTACGGTGGCCGAGTTGTTGGGAGCTTTGTCACAGCAGCATGGCGAGCTGCGCCATCATGTCTACAGCGGCGAGGGCAAGCTGCGCAGCGTTGTGAACATCTACGTCAACGACGAGGGTTAGCGGCGACCATGCCACGATGCGGCAACCGATCGACTATCACCAATTCTGCGGGGTTCCGCGCGGCGGGCAGGCGCCGGCGGCGGCCAGAGAGGGCGAAATGGACGTGACGGAACTGAAGGCGAAGATAGAGCGGGGCGACCGGTTCATCCTGGCCGACGTGCGCGAGCCCTACGAGCACCAGATCTGCCGGATTCCCGGCTCACTCCTGGTCCCGCTGGGGGAACTGGCGAAGCGCGCCGGCGAGTGGGACCCGGCGTCCGAGATTGTCGTGCACTGCCGGAGCGGCGTCCGCAGCGCCAAGGCCGTCGAGTTCCTGAAGAGGGCAGGATTCGGCAACGTCTCGAACCTGGCGGGCGGCATCCTCGCCTGGAGCGACAAGGTGGATCCGCGCGTGCCGAAGTACTGATGCACCCCCTATAATCGGGAACAGGTGCTGCACGCACGCAAGCTCGTCGCGTTGTTATGTCTCGCGGTGGTGTTGGTTGCCGCGCTGACGCCGACCGCGTCCGGCCTGCCCCGCGCCGTCCTCGCTCCTCTCTGGCTCTTCGTCGCGGCCGTCGTTGTTCTCTCGATGCACCGCGAGGCCACGGATTCGGCCCCGCGGCCTCTTCCGTTCCTTCCGGTTCTCGCCTCGCGAGCGCCTCCCATCGCATAATCCCCGCAGCCGGCATTTCTGTCCGACGCCTGGAGGACTATGCTCATGAAATCCAAGTTCCGCTCAATCTTGTTGTGCATGACTCTTCTTGCCGGCGTACTTGGCGGGGTGCCGATGCGCCCTGAAGAAATCGAGGACCTCATGCGCTCCACGAATCAACCCACGATCGAGTACACGATTCCGGACGAGAACGACAAAGGCGAGCCGGAGTTGCCCGGCTGAGTCTGCCCCACAGCAACCGGGTTGCGGCTTTCGCCATAATTGAGCCATGCGGACACGCGTTCTGACGCTGGTTCTTCTTCTGCTCTCCGGAGCGGCTTGCAGCCGGGCCCCCCAGCCGGCCCAGCCGGCCGCCCAATGGTGGCAGCAGGCGGTCATTTACCAGATCTATCCGCGCAGCTTCGGAGACACGAACCACGATGGCGTGGGCGATCTCAACGGCATCACGGCCCATCTCGATTACCTGCGCGACCTGGGCGTCGAGGGGATCTGGATCACGCCGTTCTATCCCTCTCCACAAGTCGATTTCGGCTACGATATCTCCGACTACCGCAACATCGACCCGCAATACGGGACGCTGGCGGACTTCGACCGGCTGGTGGGGGAGGCGAGGAAGCGCAACATCCGCGTCCTGCGCGGACCTGGTCCTGAACCATACCTCGGACAAGCACCCCTGGTTCGTCGAATCGCGCTCCTCGCGCGACCAACCGAAAGCCGATTGGTACGTCTGGCGCGATGGGCAAGGCGAACCATCAGCCGCCCAACAACTGGCAGTCGCTGTTCGGCGGCTCGGCCTGGGAATACGACCCGCAGCGCGGCCAGTACTACTACCACGAGTTCTACAAAGAGCAGCCCGATCTGAACTGGCGCAACCCCGACGTTCGGAGGGCCATGTACGACGTGGCGCGGTTCTGGATGGAGCACGGGGTCGCCGGCTTCCGCCTGGATGCGATCTCGCGGCTGTTCGAGGACCCGGAGCTGCGCGATGAGCCCGTGCTCGATCCCGGCCGCAATGCCTATGGCGGGCCGATCCTGAACGAGCAATACACCGACAACCTGCCCGAAGTTCACGACGTGCTGCGCGAGCTGCGCCGCGTGACGAACGAGTCCCCCGGCTGCGTGCTGATCGGGGAAACGTACCTCCCCAGCGTTGCGGAACTGCTCAAGATGTACGGCCGCAACGGCGACGAGTTGCAGTTGCCCATGGACATGCAGTTCGGGATGACGAACCGCCTTTCGGTTACGGACTTCCGCGCCCGGCTGGGGGAGGCCGAAACGGGACTGGGCGGCCACTTGCCGCTGCTGGTCTTCGACAATCACGACAACCCGCGCAGTTGGAACCGCTATGGCGACGGCGTGCATGACCTGGCGATCGCCAAGCTGCTGGCAGCGCTCTTGCTGACTCCGCGCGCCTCCGTGCTGCTCTACTACGGGCAAGAGATCGGGATGGAGAACAACGATCCCAAGCGCGTGGAGGATGTGAAGGACCCTATTGGCAGGCGTGGCTGGCCTAAGGAAAAGGGCCGGGACGGCGAGCGCACGCCGATGCAATGGGACGCCGGCCTCAACGCTGGGTTCAGCGCCGCGAAGACCACCTGGCTGCCCGTGGCCCCCGATTACCAGAAGCGGAACGTCGCCCTCGAGGAGAAGGATCCGAGTTCGCTCCTGAACTTCTACAAGGCGCTGATCCGGCTGCGGAAGGAGAATCCCGCGCTGCAATCGGGAGGCTTCGAACCGATCGACCCGAGCCACAACGGGGTGCTCGCCTACCTGCGGAGGGTGGCGGGGGCGCCGACGGTCCTGGTGGCGCTGAACTTCACTTCCGGTCCGCAGGAAGCCAGCTACCACGTGGGCCCTCGGCAGGCGACCACGCTGATCAGCACCTTCAGCAAGGAGGGCGAGCAGGAGGACGTGACGAGGCTGATGCTGCCGCCCTACGGCGTGTACGCAGGGAAGTTGCCGTGAACGCAGCGTGCCGGCCGCCAGCGCCGCACCAGAGGCTGGGAATCGTGCCGAGCCTAGGCGTGCGAGGCGCGCCGGCCGTGAGCCCGATCCAGGTTCTCGCCGATCGCGGTCCACTCGAGGTTCTTGAAGAACGCGTCGATGTAGTTCGCCCTGGCGGTCCCGTAGTCCAAGTAATAGGCGTGCTCGTACACGTCCAGAGCGACGATGGGCGTGGCGTTCCAGACCGGGAAGGAATTCTGGGCGTCTCCGGCGTAGTTGAACAGGTAGTTCCAATCCTGGTCCCAGGCAGTCCAGGCCCAACCGCGGGATGACATACCCGTGGCCTTGAGGTCGGCCATCCACTGCTCCACTGAGCCGAACCACTTCTCGATGTCGCGCTTGATCTCGGCGGGTGGCTCGCCGCCTTTGCCGCCCAGGTGACCGAAGTAGAGTTCGTGGTTCTTGACCCCACCGATGGCGAAGGTGAGATCGACCTTCAGGGAGCGGAGATCGCTGAAGGTCTGATTGGCTGAGGCGCGGTCGGCGGTCGCCAGTTTTCCCATCACCTCGTTGTACTTGTTGACGTAGCCTTGATAGAGCTTGTAGTGCTCCGTCATGGTCCGGGCGGAGATGCCGTCCAGATCCTTCATGATGGTGTCGAGTTTCTTGGCTTCGATTTTGTGGGGCATCCTCGTGACTCCTCCGAGTACTTCCTGAGTAGATGAAATCCGGCGCCGGAAGTTGCAGCGGATTGCGGCGGGAAACGCCCCGTCCCCGCTTTCCTCAAGGCTCCAGACGGCGCACGGTCGCCAGCACCACGTCCCCGACAACCTGAAAGCTGTCCGCGCTGAGCTTGTCCAGGGTGTCCCGGTCGGTGTGCCACCAGGAGTTGCGCGGCCCGTAATCGAAGTCGATCAGGTCCACGGCGCTAGCTCCCGCCTGAGTGAAGGGGATGTGGTCGTCCTCGATGGCGCCGGGGCCGGTGGAGAAATGCTGGCCCAAGCCGAGCGCGCGGGCCGTGTCCCAGACCATGCGGCGCAGCCACTCGGTGGAATTGCCGTCCTCGAGAAGATGCAGGTCCCGGTCGCCGATCATGTCCACGTTGATGAGCGCCTTGAGCTTCGACAGGGTCCCGTCGGCGGCCCACCGGGACGCCAGGTGACGGCTGCCGTACGTGCCGTCCGTATCCGACCACTGCGCGATCGCCTCTTCGCCGTCGAGCCACACGAGATAGATGTCGTTCTTGTGTTGCATGCGGCTCACCGCCCGCGCCATCTCGATCAGGAAGCCGGTCGAGGAGCCGCCGTCGTTGGCGCCCACGAAGTAAGATCCCGGAATCGACTTGGTGTCGTAGTGGCCCGTGATGGCGACAATCTGGCCGGAGGAGCCGTGGAACCGGGCGATGACGCTCTTCATGCCGATGGGGCCCAGCGGCGTCGAGGCGCGGAAGGAGTCTTCGGCCACCTCGCAACCCAGCGGTTTCAGTTCCGCGCGGATGAGGGCCTCGAGCCGGTGGCTGGCCTCCGAGCCGGCCGGGCGCGGTCCCATGGAAACAGCCCTGCGGGTGAGTTCCAGGGCGGAGGCGCCGCTGAACGCCGGTCCTCGTAACGGCGGAGCGCCAAGCGCCGCAAGGGCCGCCGCCAGCAGGATCGCCGCTCCCGCCAGGATCGCTCCGCGCTCCGTGACGGCGCTGCGGGAACGGGGACCGCTGCGGTCCACCGGCATCTTATCGCGCCTGGATGCGAAGGGGTTCACGCCTTCTTCCGTGCCTCGATCATCACCGTCGAGCCCGCGCGGCAGGCGGCTTCAAGGACGGCGAATGGCACCACCGCCAGGGTTAGAGCGCCCCAGAGCAAGTGCTTGACCAGTTTCGTCGCCGGGCCTTCCACGGCGCCCCGCGCCCGTCGCACGCCGGGGGCCAGCCAGGGCGCCAGGCTCATGGCCAGCCCGGAGGGGTTGTCGCGGAGCGAGAAATGCTTCCGCCGCAGCACTTCAAAGCCCGCCGCATGCAGCAGCGCCTCCAGGTCGGAGGCTCGAAAGTCGATGCGATGCCGCGGCACGTCCAGCCCGCTCCAGCTTTCCCCGAGCAGCAGGAACTCCCAGCAGGCGGCGTTGGGCGCTTGCAGGATCAGCCGGCCTCCCGGCCGCAGCAGCGCGTAGGCGGCGGCGATCAGGGCGAAGGGGTTATTCAGGTGCTCGAGCACCTGAAGCATCGTAATGCCCCGGCAACTTCCGGGGGCCACAGGAGCGGCCGTCAGGCCGGCGCAGACCGAGGGCGTTCGGTGCGTCTTCCAATTCGCGGCGGCAGCCTCAACCGAATGGTCCAGGCCGATCACGAGCAAGCCGTGTCCGACCAGGATAGCGCGCAGCAATCCTCCTTCCGGGCTGAGATCCAGCACCGGACCGCCGTCGCCCGCCTCGTCGATCGCACGCAGGATGAACGCGGCGTGATCGGCGAGGACAAAGCGGCGGTAGGCTCGTTCGAAGCGGTCGGCTGCCGAGTTGCCGAGGGGCCAGCGGGTGGGGTGATCGAGCGTGGCGGGGCCCTTCGGGCACGGATCGAGGCGAATCAGCCGGCACTGGGCGCACTCGACGATGCGGTACTGGTCCGGTGCGCTCTTATACAGCCGGTCGCGCGCCTCGAACAACACGTTCAGGTCCGGGCTCGAGCACGCCGGGCAAGGTCCTCCAGCCAGCGCGCCGGTAGGGCCGGGCTCCGTAGCCACTTCCTTCTCTTCGTGATCGGGCAAGTGCTTCAGGTTCGCTCTTTTCCGGGGGCGGGCGCAAGTGGGGCCGTCGGATGCGTTCCGGACCCGCGGCGGGACCCAGCAGGCCAGCCGGCGCCGCCGGCGCCTCGGAGGGCCGATCTCTTCAGTCTCGCTGCCGAGCTAAATGCAACCGGCAGGCCGCGCGCAAAATGCTAGAATGCTTCCTTGGCCACTTTTGAGGAACTTACCCGAATGAGAATCTTGTTCGCTCTTGGAATCGTCTCCGTTCTGAGCCTCTCGGCGCAGACTCAGGCCCCAGCCACCACCCCGGCGGCCGCTCCCGCCCCAGTCGCGAATCCGGGCATCCAGGTCACTCCTGGCTCCGCCCCGAACACTTTCAACATCGGCATTAAAGCCGTTCCGCTCATCCAGCTTCCCGCCGCCTCCGTCGTGGCGACGGTCGACGGGCAGAAGATCACGGCCGGGCAACTGCAAGCCATTCTTCGCAACATGCCTCCCCAGGTCCAGCAGAAGATCGAGGGCGATCGGAAGGAGTTCATCACCCAGTACGGCATGCTGCTGCGCCTGGTGGACATGGCGCGGAATGAGAAGCTCGACCAACAGAGTCCGTACAAGGAAGCCATCGATTATCAGACCATGGTAGTCCTCCAGGGCGCCGTCGTCGAGCGAAAGAGCAAGGGTCTGACCGTTTCGCCCGAGGACATCAAGAAGTACTACGACGCGAACCAGGAGAAGTACGCCCAGGTCAAGTTCAAGGCCATCTACCTTCCGTTCAACCCTACGCCCACATCGGCGCCGGACACCAGCGGCAAGGCGCTTCCCAACGAGGCGGAGGCGAAGGCGAAGGCGGAGGATCTGGTCAAGCAAGCCCGCACCGGCGCGGACTTCGTCAAGTTGGTCAAGGAGAACTCCGGAGACCCGACCTCGGTCGCCAAGGACGGCGACTTTCCGCCAGTCCACAAGAGTGACATGCAGGTTCCAGCCGACATCCGAAAGGCGCTGTTTGGGGCCAAGCCGGGCGAGGTAACCGATCCGGTCCGGCAGGCGAGAGGGTTCTACATTTTCCGCATCGTGGAAAGTGGAGCTCAGCCGCTCGATCAGGTTCAGGAATCGATCAAAAGCGAACTTCAAAACGAACAGTTGAAGCAATGGTTGGACGAGCTCAAGAAGAACGTCGAGGTCAAGCTGGAACAGGAGCCCGTCGCCACGCCGGCGGCTGCGGTCCCATCTCCGTCCGCGGCTCCGCCGCAGAAGTAGCGGCTTGCAGGCAGGTCCTGGACAGAATCCTGCGAGCGATACCGCGGCTCCTCGGGCGCCCGCTGCGGATTGGCTTCTTGCCTGAACTGCGGACCGAGAAGGGGCAGTTGCGCTCGGGAGGCGATGCAGGCCAGGAAGTCCACGCCGCGTCGTTCATTCACAAGCGCGAGATTGTGCTCGAATCCGGACTGGCCGCTCATCCCAGCGAGCTGGCGCGGGTGGTGGCGCACGAGTTGTTCCATTTCATCTGGTTGCACGCGGGCAATCCCATACGGCGCTCCTACGAGCGTGTTCTCGAGACGGAGGCGGTCCGCCAGGCTTGGGGCGAACTGGGCTGGTCGGCCGAATCCAGGAAACGCTCGCTGAAAGTCGGGGACCGCCTGCGCCGCTCGCGCCGCTGGCGGGAATACGTGTGCGAGAGTTTTTGCGACTCGGCGGCGTGGCTGCTGGCAGGTTTGCGGGCGCACGAGGAGTTCACCCTCACGCTCCGCCACCGGCGCGCCCGGCGCGAGTGGTTCCGGCGCACGCTCGCGCGGGAAGAGATCTCGATATAATTGGGACAGAATCCCCTTGCCTCACGTTGCCCTTCGAAGATCGATACTGCACTCCGCCGCCCTGGCCGCCGCGCTGCTGGCCGGGTGCTCGCCGCCGCAGAGAGCGGCAGAGTCGCGCCTGAAGGCCGAGGCGGCCCGCCAGCGCGCTCCCAACTTCTCGCTCAAGGACGCGGACGGCAAACTCGTGCAGCTCTCCGACTATCGCGGCAAGGTGGTGCTGCTGAATTTCTGGGCCACCTGGTGCGATCCCTGCCGCATCGAGATTCCCTGGTTCGTCGAGTTCGAGCGCCGGCACAAAGGGCAGGGTTTTGCGGTCGTAGGCGTCTCCATGGACGAGGACGGATGGCAGGCCGTGAAGCCGTTCATCTCCGAGAACAGCATCAACTACCGCATCCTGCTGGGCGACGACAAGATCGCGGAGCTTTACGGCGGAGTCGACTCACTCCCTACTTCCTTCGTGATCGACCGCCAGGGGCGCATCGCCGCCGTTCATATCGGGTTGGTGAGCAAGAGCAGGTACGAGGATGATCTTCAGCAACTTTTCGAGGCCCCCGCTAAGACTGCTGGCGCTGGCGCTCGCCGCCTTCGCGCAGGCTCCCGGGGCACAGGATAGCCCGCTGCTGACCGCCGCCCCGCCGGAGAGAATTACCGCCGCACGCGGCGCAACGGTCGAGGCGCGGGTTTTTGCTCAGCTTCGCGGCGGCTACCACGCCAACAGCAACACCCCCAACGAGGACTACCTGATCCCCCTTCGGCTGCGCTGGGAATCCGGGCCGCTCGCGCCGGTCGAGGTGATTTACCCGAAGCCGGAAGAGAGGCGCTACCCGTTCTCATCCAAGCCGGTCTCCGTGTTCTCCGGTACGTTCGAGGTAGTGACCCGGTTCAAGGTGGATCGCAGCGCGCGCGTGGGCCCCGGCGTTCTCGTCGGCAGCCTGCGCTACCAGGCGTGCAGCGAGGACACCTGCTACCGGCCCGCGACGCTCGAAATCCGCCTCCCCTACGAGATCCGTTGAAGCGCCTCGTCATCCGCCCCGGCGCTATCGGCGATTGCATCCTCGCGCTCCCGGCCATGGAGCGTCTGCGCGCGGATGCTACCGAACTGTGGGTGGCCTCCGTCAACGCGCCCCTGATCCGTTTTGCGGATTCTGTGCGTTCGATCGCCTCGACGGGGCTGGACCTGGTCGGGATTCCGGACCGCGAGCCGCCGCCCCGCGTTCTGGAAACACTGGCGGCGTTCGACTCGATCATCTCCTGGTATGGGACCAATCGCCCCGACTTCCGGGCCGCCGTGGCCGGCCTGCCATTCCGGTTTCTGGATGCGCTGCCCAATCGGCCCGGAGTGCACGCGGCGGACTTCTACCTGAGCCAGGCGGGAATGGGCTCGGGTCCGGCCATTCCGCGCATCCCGTGTCCGCGTGTGCAACGTGCCGGCTTCGTAGCGATTCACCCTTTTTCCGGCAGCACCAGGAAGAACTGGCCACTCGATCGCTTCCGCGAGCTGGCTCGCCGCCTGGATGACCCGGTGCGCTGGTGCGCGGGCCCGGAAGAGCCGCTCGAGGACGCGGTGCGATTGGGCGACCTCTACGACCTGGCCCGCTGGCTCGCCTCGGCGCGCCTCTACATCGGGAACGATTCCGGCATCACGCACCTGGCCGCAGCGGTGGGGACGCCGGTCGTCGCGCTGTTCGGCCCGACCGATCCGGCCATCTGGGCGCCGCGCGGGGAGCGGGTCTCGGTGGTTGCGACACCGCAGCCGGGCGGGACGATGGAAGGGATCGGGGTGGAGGATGTCATGAAGGCGCTGGGACACTAGGGTAGTGCGTCGCAAATGTCGTCGAGTATCGGAACGAGCTGCAAACCGGGGACTGGCTCGAATTTCGCCGTTGTTGCGAAACTTCGTGCCTGTCCCAGGGTTGGCCCTTGGATAGTCGTACTTCGCATGACTGGCGACGCATTCCCGGCCTGCGCCTCCCGCCTGCCCCCTACACCTGCAACCCGATCGACCGCATGAGCTCGAGCGCGTTGCTCTTCTCCACCACCCCCGGCCGAAGCTGGTAGTCGAAGGTGATCTTGCCGCCCTCCAGGTGGTCCTCGAAATGAACGTTGCGCGCGCGCGGCGCCAGCGCATTGGCGATGTCCGCCAGGGCCAGGTCGTGCGTGGTAAGCAGGCCGATCGCGCCGCGGTCCACCAGCGTCCGGATCACCGCCTCGGCGCCGATCCTCCGGTCGTGCGAATTGGTGCCCTGAAGCAGTTCGTCCAGCAGGAACAGCAGTGGCCGCGGGCCCTTGGCCAGTTCCGCGAGCAGGTGGATGCGCGTGATCTCGGCATAGAACCGCGAGGTGCCCGAGTGCAGCGAGTCGAGCGTGCGAATCGACGCCCCCATCCCCAGCGGCGTCAGGCGCAGCCGCCGCGCCCTCACGGGAGCCCCCGCCATCGCCAGCACGGCGTTCACACCCACGGTCCGCAGCAGCGTGCTCTTGCCCGACATGTTGGAGCCGCTGACCACCAGCACGCACGGCTCGCCGCACAGCTTGACGTCGTTCGAGACGGCGCGGCTCGCCGCGATCAGCGGGTGGGCCAGGCCCTCGCCCTCGAAGCACGGGCCGCCCTCGCTGAACTCGGGGAAGGGATCCGCCGGGTGCTCGTAGGCGTAGTTCGCCAGCGCGCACAGCGCCTCGATCTGGCCCGCCGCCAGGAGCCATCTCCGCACGTGCCCGCCGGACTCCTTGCGCCAGGCCTCGATGGCGAAGGCGAGTTGCATCTTGTACAGGAAGGGCACGTTGAGGGTGCGGATCAGCAAATGATCGGCCGAATCCAGCAGTTCCATGAGGCGATTCAGCCGGGCGATGCGCCGCGACGGCGGGACGCCTTCGGTCTCGAACGCTTTCCGCAAAGCCGCAAGGCGCGGGCTGGCGAAAGGCTCGCGTTCGAAGCGCGCCAGCATCTCGGCCAGCAGCGCCAGTCCGTACGCCGGATCCCCCACCCCATCGACCACCCTCTGGACCCGCGCCCGCAAGCGCAGCGAAAGGACCGCCTCCGCCGCCCCGATCACGAGGAAAAACTCCGGGATGCCGAAGACGGCCCAGACCGCCAACGCTCCCGCCATCAGCACCGCCATCGCCGCAGCCGCGATGGGCAAGCGGCGCGAGTCGAAAACCAGCGGCTTCTCCGCCCAGCGCGCCAGCAGGCCCGGATTGATGCCCGACCGCAGGTCTTCGCCCAGCATGGCGAGATCCTGGCGCAGATCCAGCCGCGGGCGCAACTCGCCCACCGCGGCGTGTCGCTCGCGAACCTCCGCCGGCGCCGCAGGCTCCAGCAGCCAGCCCGCCAGCGTCTCGGCTCCCGAGCGCAGGCGCGCCGTCGACAGCAGTTCGAACAGCGACCCCTTGCCGAACAGGTCGAGGTCCTCCGCGTAGGGGTGCGCGGGATCGTCGAAGCGCTCGCCGCCATCGCCCTGGCCGGCCCAGCGGTCCTCGAGGCGCGCGATCCCCTTCTCGTAGAACGAAGCCAGGCGTTCCGCGCGCTTGCGGATGCGGAGCACGCGCTCGTGCAACAACGCCATCGCCGCGAACGCCGTCAGCGGCACGAGCAGCCACCAGGACGCGAACCAGTGGCGCCCTACGGCCATCCAGGCCGCCGTCACTCCGGCGACCGCCACGGCGAGTTGCGCGTTCCCGAGTGCCACATGACGCCGCTCGAGGCCCGAGACCACCTGGCCCTGCGCCTCGAGGCGCCGTGCGTACTCCGCGCGAGGATTGTCTGGGATTTCGCTCACGGGCGGTTTTACTGCGTGGGCTTCAGCACGAGCTGGTAATCGTCGGACTGCGGCCCCTCAACGGATTCGATCTGCATGAACTGGAACGGACCGAGCGGGGGAGCGAACCTGCGGGGCGCCTTAGTCAGGGGGCCCAGGCTGATGCCCACCATGTACACGCCGGTGCCGATGCCCTCGATCGGCACCTCCGTGCCTTCCTGCACGTAGACCATGCGCAAGGGCGTGCCCGGGGCCGCCTGCAAGGTCACCCGCACCACCGCGTCCTGCCCGCTGCGGTTGGCGATCCGGAACCTGCCGGCGCCTCTGGGCCCCAGCGGCGGCATCAACTGGGCTCCGTTGGGCAGCGAGATCGGAGCGGCCTCCGCCTGCTCCGCCACCGGCTCGGCGGCTTTCTTCGGGGCGTGTTTGGCGGCCGCGGCATTGCCGGCGCGTGCAGACTGGTTCTTCGCCTGGCCGGGGCTCCCCGGCTTCGAGAGCGCCTGGTCCTGGCGATCCGAACGGCTCGGCGCGGAGTCGTAGAGGTATAGCCCTACAGCGACCAACAAAACGGGGATCAGGAAAACGCCGAACTGCGCCGCAAGCCGCGAGATCGGATTGGCTGCCGGCGGAGGAGGAGGCGCAAAGTGGATCGCCGGCGTGGCGGGAGGCTCCGGCTTCGGATACGAGGCGGGGCGCGCCTGCTCCCACGGCCTGAGCGGCATCGGCACCGGCGTTTCCTCGGGCGGCTGGCCGGGTTCGGGCGCGACGGACGCACCCGGGGCAAAGACCGGCTGCGGAGCGTTTCGATCGACGAGGTGGTCGGGCACTGGAGTGAGGATCTGGGGGCGGTCCGCAGGCGCCGGGGCCGCGATCACGTCCGTTTTCGACGTCAGCGCGTTGTACGCCTCGATGATTTCCTTCAGCTTCGCCTCCGCCATCAGCTCCAGTTGGGGCTGAGTGGCGAAGCGCTGAGGATCCCAAATCCGGACCAGGTTCCGGTATGCCCGGTACACTTCGTCGGGTGAGGCTGTCGGTTCGAGTTCGAGAACTCGGTAGTATCGCTCGGTTGCGGGGTCCATTCCGTGGCCAAATCGCGGCTCTAAATGAGCATAACCCGTCCGATTACTCCTGGCAACCGCGTCCGCGCACTCATCGTCAACGCAGGTCGGCGTGACAGGCGGATCTGACGTTTACGGGACGTTACCCGTTCCCCCCGAGCTACAATGGCGCAATGCCGACCTCGACACGGTTGTACGTCCCCGCCTGCGCTATCGCGCTGCTAACGCTGTGCCCCGCCCTGGCGGCGCAAACCGGGACCCTGCGCGGGGCCGGTACGTTCAGCATCAGGGACTTCGGAGCGGCGGGCGACGGGCGGCATCTCGATACCGCCGCCATCGCGGCGGCGATCAGGGCGGCAGCGGCGGCGGGCGGGGGCGTCGTAGTTTTCCCACCGGGCAGGTACCTGAGCGGCACCTTCGAGCTGCTTAGCAACGTCTCGCTCGACATAGAAGCGGGCGCCGTGATTCAGGGCAGCGCGAACCTGGCCGACTACGCCTCGATCGCCGACTACGGCTTCGCGAAGGTCTACGGCGTCAACAGCACCGGCGAAGGCGACAAGGTGGGGCTGATCGTGGCCCGGCAGGCCGAGAACATCGCCATCTTCGGCCAGGGCGCGATCGACGGAAACTCTGCCGAGTTCTTCGACTTCAACACGCCGCACGTCGGGCTCGACTTCGATGCCCGCTATACGCGCGACGAGAAGGCGTTCCTGGAGGTCATGCGCTCGACCGAGGACGGCCCGGTCAAAATGAAGCCCGCCGGCCGGCCCGGCACGCTGATCGTTCTCGCCAACTCGCAGAACATCGTCATTCGGGACGTGACGCTGAGGAATGCCCCCAACTGGACGCTGCACCTGCAGCACGCCCGGCACGCCGTCGTGACAGGGATCCGCATCGCCAACGACCTGCGCGTTCCCAACAACGACGGCGTCGATTGCATGGATTGCCGGGACGTTCATTTCTCCGACTGTGGCATCGAGGCCGGCGACGACGATTTCGCCATCGTCGGGAGCCAGGATGTGACGGTGGCCGATTGTTCGCTCACCTCGCACTCCTCCGGAATCCGGCTGGAGGACACCCGCTTCGCGACCTTCAGCAACCTGACCATTCATGCCAATCGAGGCATCGGCGTGTTCGAGCGCGGAGGCGGGCTGACGTCCGAGGTGCTGTTCTCGAACCTGGTCATCGAGACGCGCCTGCTGGCGGGCCACTGGTGGGGCAAGGGCGAGCCGATCTACATCGCTTCGGCCGGCCCCGGCAATCCGGCGCAGGGTGTGCACAACGTGCGCTTCTCGAACGTCGCTGGCCGACGCCGAGGGCGGCGTCGTGATCTACGGGACCAAGGAGAACCCCGTCCGCGACATCGGGTTTGAACGGCTCAGGCTGCGGATCCACGCGCCCCGCGAAGCGGTCGCGCGCGGGGCCGGCGGCAATTTCGACCTGCGCTGGACGGCGACGAATCTGGCCGGGGCGGTCTTCGCGCACGACATTCCAGCCGTGTACGGCCGCTATCTGGCAGGCTTGAAGGTGCGCGGCTTGGATATCGAATGGGATCGGGACCTGCCCGGATATTTCTCGAACGCCCTCTCCTGCGAAGATTTCGCCGGGCTCGACCTGGAGGATTTCTCCGCTCGCCAGGCTGCACCCGACTCGCCCCACGCGGTGATCCTGCTCCGCAATGGCAGCGCTGTCTCGATCCGCGACAGCGTCGCGCGGGCGGGCGCCGGGACGTTTCTCTCCCTTTCGGAGGTCTCGGGGCTGGGCCTGTTCGTAAACAACGACGTCGCGGCGGCGAGCCGGGTTTTCGATCCCGAGCGTGTCCGGCTTTACGGTCTCCGGAAACAAGATGCGGGGAGAGGCTGCAGGGGGCAATTAGTACTGGAGGTCGTAAAATCGACCTTGATATCTTGGCGCTGAACCGTTAGTATGAGCCTAGAACAAAATGCCCGTCACTGATCTGAAGCGGATTCAGGCGGCCTCGAGCGAGGTGGTTCGGGACATCAACCGGCGCATCGTGCTGAATCTGATCCGCACCCGCCAGCCCATCTCCCGCGCCGACCTGGCTCGTGTTTCCGGTCTCCAGCGCAGCACCATCTCATTGATTGTCGAGGAGCTCATCAAAGAGAACTGGGTGCTGGAGGGTCCCACCGGGCGGCTGCCGCGGGGCCGGCGTCCCACCTTCCTCGCCTGAACGAGGAGCGCGTCATCATCGGGGTAGATCTGCGACCGATTCAGACCACGGTGGCCCTGGCCGACGTGAACGGCCGCTTCAGTTTTCAGGAAGTGATGCTGACGCCCGCGGACCCGCGGCAGGCCATGGACGAACTGGTGCGGCGCATCCAGCGCGTGGTCGGGCTGTGCCAGGGGAAGAAGATCGAAGGGATCGGAATCAGCCTTCCAGGCCGTTACGACCGCAACACGGACCGCCTGGTTTTCGCTCCCAACCTCAAGTGGCGCGACGTAGATATCCGCAATCCCATTGCCCAAGCCACGGGTCTGGAGGTGGAGCTTGAGAACGCCGCCAACGCGTGCGTGCTGGCGGCGGTATGGTTCGACCGCATGGAGGCGTGCCGCAACCTGGCCGCCGTGACCGTCTCGGAGGGCATCGGCACCGGGCTCCTGATCAACGGCCAGCTCGCCCGCGGCCTCAACAGCATGGCGGGAGAATTCGGCCACGTAGCGCTGGACCCCGACGGGCCCCTGTGCGGCTGCGGCAGCCGCGGCTGCTGGGAGGTCTTCGCCTCCAACCGCGCCGCCCTCCGCTACTACCTGGAGTCCAGCGCCGAGCCGGACGGTCTGGGCTTCCTGGACCTGCTCAGGCTCGCCGATCAGGGCGACGCCCGCGCCGCCCGGGCGCTGGAGACCATGGCGCACTACCTCGGCCGTGGCATGCGCATGATCGTCGCCGGCTTGGCGCCGGAGCGGATCATTGTGATCGGCGACCTGACCCGTTCCTGGCAGCGCTTCGGGCCGGTGATCGAGTCCGAAGTGCGGGCGCAGGTGCTTCCCGGCGGCTGCCCGCCTGTGCTGGTGCCGGCCCACGAGGACGGCATGGCCCGGCTCCGCGGCACCATCGCGCTGGTGCTGTGGAACGACTTCGCCGCCGGCGCACGAAACCCCGGCCTAGCTCTCCCGCAGCATTCGTGTGCAGCGTCCGGGTCGTCTGGAGGCCAAGCGTCCCGCCGAGCGGGACGCGGTACGCCGAAGCGCGCGTCCCAGGGCGAGCCCGCTCCCGTTGAAGGGAATTGAGTCCCGTGGGCCCCGTTTTGAAGCTCTCCAAAAAAGGGGCTTGACACCGTCTTTTTCGAGTATATAGTTCGATGTTGCAACAAATACGCTTTGTGAGCTAAGTAGGGGGTCGCTAGTTCAGCCGTGTTGCTTTGCGTCGGAGATGTCCCGCAGTTCCAGAACTGAGAGTAGCGTGTCCCTTGGCGCGCGGCTTCCCTCACCGGAAACAAAACCAATTCCGTTTATCGCCAGGAGTTTCCTCATGCCAGAAACGATGCCTCCTATGCCGCTGACGCGACGGATCGCGCGGTCTGTCGCCGCTGTTTCTCTCCTGTGCCTGTTGCTGGGCGTGGTGCTTAGTACCCAGCCCGCGACCGCGCAGGTGCTCTATGGTTCTCTCACGGGAACGGTAACCGACCCTACCGGGGCGGCGCTCCCCAATGCCACCGTCCAGACCCTCAACACGGGCACCGGGATGGTGAAGAAACATGACCACCGATGACCGCGGCGGCTTCCTCTTCACCAACCTCTTGCCGGGCACCTACACCCTCACTGTGACCGCGTCGGGGTTCGCGAAGTATGAGCAGGAGTCGATCACGCTTCTGAGCCAACCAAGAGCGGCGCGCCGATGTGGCGATGGCTCTGGCTCAATCCACCCAGCAAGTGGAGGTTGTCCGCTTCGGCCATCGCCCTTCAGACGGACCGCACCGACGTCAACACGCACATCGACGCCATCCAACTCGCCAACCTCCCCATGACCAGTTCGGCGGGCCGGAACTTCCGGAGCGCTCTACAAGTTCGTTCCGGGCTTCAGCCTGGTGACCGAAGGCATCAGCTCCGATGGCGGCAATCCGCAGCGCACCATGACGGGCAACGTCAACGGGAACTCGTTTCAAAGCAACAACGTGAGGATTGATGGCGTGTCGAACAGCTACATCTGGCTGCCCTTCAACAGCGCCTATGTCGCCGCCCACGGAAGGGATCGAGTCGGTCAGCATCGTCACCAACTCGCCCGACGCTGAGATCGGCAATGTGGCCGGTGCGTCGGTCAATGTGATCACCAAGTCGGGCACCAACTCGTTTCACGGAAGCGCGTTCGAAGACCACACCGACAAATCGCTCAAGGCCCAGAACCTGTTTCAGACGGTGGGCATCGAAGAAGCCGCGTACATTTTCAACCAGTACGGCGCCTCCCTCGGCGGCCCCATCCGGAAGAACAAGCTGTTCTTTTTCGGCGACTGGGAGGGGCTCAAGCGGCGGCAGAATGCGGCAGCCTACCAAGACCGTGATCAATCCCGGCCGGCATATTCGATGCCTCGGGCAACGCTAATCTCGCATCCGGGATCACGAACAGCACTACCTGCGCCGGTTGCGTCTACGACCCCGCCACCGGCAATGCCGACGGAACCCTGCGCACGCCGTTTCCGGGCAACATCGTCCCCGCCGCCCGGATCGATCCGGCGGCCAAAACGATCCTCGGCCGCATCAGCACGGGCGGCTTCCTGAACAGTGTCGGCGCGGGCGCCACCAGCAACTACCTTGCCGGCGGGTCCACGCAGATGAACCGTGACACCGGCGACGCCAAAATCAGTTTCGTGCCGAACGAGCAAGAGCACGCTGTTCGGCCGCTACAGTATTTCCCAAGCGCTCCTGGTTGACCCGCCGGCGCTGGGCCCGGCCATGGGCGGCGCGAGCGGCGGCGGACAGGTGGGCACCGCGCCCTCCCGCATCCAGAACGTCGGCGCTCGGCGGCACTTACACACTCAGCCCCACGCTCCTGGTCGACGCCAACGCCGGATACATCCGGCAGCGACTGGGCGCTCAGTATGACCCGGATCTTGGCCTGGGCAATTACGGCGTCAACACGGTCTGCACATCCCGGGCACCAACGGCAACACCTATCTGGCCCAAGGCACGCCGGCCTTCATCGTCACCGGCTGGAACTCGATGGGGAATTCGGACACCGGCAACCCCTTCCTGTTCCGGGACAACCAGTACCTCTACAACATCAATCTAGGCTGGGCCAAGGGTCCGCACAGCCTGCGCTTCGGTTTCGAGAACGGGCGCGACGGGATGAACCATTTCCAGCCGCAGGGAGGAGCTTTCCAGACTCCGCGCGGCTCTTTCCGGTTCATCGGGAACGTCACCGCTAAGAAGGGCGGAGCGGCGTCCACTCCGACCAACTCCATGGCTCAGTTCCTGCTGGGCCTGCCGGATGAGGTCGGAAAAGCGGTCCAGAACGCGAGTTCCGAACTCGCTCCGCTGGCAGACTTACTCCCTGTACGCTCGCGACGCCTGGCAGGTAAGCTCCCGGCTCACCTTCACCTACGGCGTGCGTTGGGAATACTATCCCATGGCTACCGCCGACCACGGCGGCGTAAAGCTGTTCAACATCGCGACGAACCAAGTCCTGATCGGCGGATACGGAAACACGCCGCTGGACGATGGCGTGAACGTGGGGCATGGTCAACTTCTCCCTCGCGCGGGACTCGCTTACCGCCTGGGAGAGAAGATGGTGATCCGCGCCGGATACGCCATGAACGCGGACAACAACAACTGGCGGTTCTTCCGGAACAACTACCCGGCCACAACGAACTCGGATGTGACGGGCGCAGGCGGTGGCGGCGGGTATGCCCCTGCTGCCAGCCTCACGGGTGAAACGCTTGGCACCTTCCCGGGCCTCAGCGCGGGAATTCCTGTCGTGGCGATACCCGACATCAGTTCGGGAGCGATTCCCCTGCCCAGCAACGTCGCCCCAGGCAACGTGGTGCCGTTCAACTTCCGGCGCGGATATATCCACTCGTATAACCTGACCATCCAGCGGGAGTTCGCGGGGTTTGTGGCCGAGGCCGGGTACGTCGGCACCCGCGGCATTCGCCTGCTCACCAACGAGAACATCAACGCCTCCTACCCGGGCGGGGGCAACGCGGGCCGCGCCCTGTACCCGCAGATTAACAATCCGAACGACGTCAACTGCCTGTGCCCCGACGCGAACAGTTACTATGACGCGCTGCAGACCAAGCTGACGTGGCGATCAAAGAGCGGCAACCAGATTGGAGCCGTCTACACGTTCTCGAAGGCCATCAACTGGGACGACAACGAAGAGGCCGGCGGCAACTATGGCGGCCTCATCACGACCGGCAACCTGCTCTGGCCCTATCCCACTTACCGCGCCCGGAACAAGGCGCTGGCGGGCTACGACCGTCCGCAGAACCTGCAAGTTTACGGAATCTACGCCTTGCCCTTCGGCAAGAACCAGAAACTGGCAACCAGCGGCGTGCTCGCCAAAGTGGCTGGCGGCTGGCAGGTTAATTGGGCCCTCAGCACTTACAGCGGACCGCCGCTCACCCTCAGCTACAGCGGGGCCATCAACGCTCCGGGAAATACCCAGACCGCCGACCAGGTCGGTCCGGTGTCCATCCTGGGCAATGCCGGAGCCACGCCCGGAACCGGCACCACGTGCGCGCCCACCAACCTGGCGTGCCACTACTTCGACCCCAGCGCGTTCGCCATCGTTCCGACGACCCAGATCCGCTTCGGCAACACCGGACGCAACATCATCCGGGGCCCGGGCATGTTCAACCTGGACGCGAGCCTTTCTCGCGATTTCAGTATCCGCGAGAACATCAAGCTTCAGGTTCGGGCCGAGATGTTCGGCGCCGACCAACACTCCGCACCTCGCCGCGCCGGGCCTCGACCCGAGCAACACCACCACGTTCGGGGTCATCACCTCGACTCTAAACAGTGCCGGACGCGGAGCGGGAACCGGCGGCGAACGCCAGACCTGGCTCTCGGCGAAGATTACTTTCTGAGAGCTCCCACAGTGCAGTGACGCTGTTCTTGGGTGGAGCGGATTTGCAGATCCGCTCCACCCGTATTTTTTGATGCCTCCAGGTTCGTGGTACCACGGGGAAGAGACATGAAGATCCGGGATCTCCGCGCCACCACCGTCACCGTACCCCTCGAAGCCCCGCTGCGCCACGCCAATGGTTGTCACTGGGGCCGCTTCGTGCGGACCCTCGTCGAGGTGGAGGCCGACAATGGCTTGGTCGGCCTGGGCGAAATGGGCGGCGGAGGGGAGTCCGCCGAAGCGGTCTTCCGGTCCCTGAAATCCACCCTGGCCGGCCACGACCCGGCGCGCATCGAGGAGATGCGCTTCCGCATCGCCAATCCGACCGCGTCGCTTTACAACAACCGCACGCAGGTCCTGGCCGCCCTCGAGTTCGCCTGCCTCGATCTCCTGGGACAGGCCTGGGGCGTGCCGGTGCATGCCATCCTGGGCGGGAAACTCCGCGACCGGGTGCCGTTCGCGTCTTACTGTTTCTTCCGCTACGCCAACCCCGATACGAGCGCGGGAGAGGTTCGAACCATCGACCAGGTGGTCGAGAACGCGCGCGCTCTCAAAGCCCGCTGCGGCTTCACGACGCACAAGATGAAAGGCGGCGTGTTCCCGCCCGAGTACGAACTCGAGGCCTATCGCGCGCTGGCCAAGGCGTTCCCGGACGACCAGGTGCGGTTCGACCCCAACGGGGTCTGGTCCGCCGAACAGGCCATTCGCTTCGGCCAGGCCATCGAGGGCCTCCGCAACGACTACCTGGAGGACCCCGTTTTTGGCCTGAACGGAATGCGGCGCACGCGCCAGATGGTCCGGGTGCCGCTGGCCACCAATACCGTCGTGGTGAACTTCGAACAGCTCGCGGCGAATGCGCTCTCGACCGCAGTGGACGTGATCCTGCTCGACACCACTTTCTGGGGCGGCATTCGCGCCTGCGTGAAAGCGGCGGGAGTCTGCGAGACGTTCCAGCTCGGCGTCGCGGTCCACTCCTCCGGCGAATTGGGGATTCAGTTGGCCACCATGCTGCATCTGGGCGCGGTTCTGCCGAACCTGTCCTTCGCCGCCGACGCCCACTACCATCACCTCACGGACGATGTCATCGAGGGAGGCTTGATGAACTACCAGGACGGCTCCCTAGCCGTTCCCGACGGCCCAGGCCTGGGCGTGCGCCTGAATCGCGAGAAGGTGCGCCAGTATAATGAGCTATACAAGGAGCTCGGAAGCTATCCGTACGATCAGGACCCCTTGCGGCCCGGCTGGGCTCCGCTGGTTCCCAACGACCGCTGGGCCGATCCCAGGGACGGCCGCACGCCTTCCCTGCGCCGCGACGGCGGAAATGGCCAACAAAGATGAAGAGTTGTCTTGACCTCGACGGGCGAATCGCCGTCGTCATCGGCGGGACCTCGGGACTCGGCAAGGCCATCGCGCTAGGCCTCGCCGCACACGGCGCTGCCGTGGCCGCAAGCGCGCGCACAGAGCAGGCGGTCGAGGAGACCAGCCTCGAGATTGAGGCCCTCGGCCGCAGGACCGTTCGCCACGTCGTCGATGTGGACTCGCGGGAATCGATCGACACCCTGCGCGACGCCGTGGCCCGGGCGTTGGGCGGCGTGGACATTCTGGTCAACGCGGCAGGCTACACGTTCCGCAAACCGACCGCGGAAATCAGCGAACCCGAGTGGGATTCCCTCACCGACACGAACCTGCACGGGGTGTTGCGGGCGTGCCAATCGTTCTACCAGCTCTTGAAAGCGAGCGGGCGCGGGCGCATCGTTAACGTCGCCTCGCTCGGCTCCTTCCTGGCGTTTCATGAGGTGGCCGCCTACTGCGCGGCCAAGGCCGGCGTGCTCTCGCTGACGCGCAGTCTGGCCTGCGAGTGGGCGGCCGACGGCATCAGCGTCAACGCCATCGCCCCGGGCGTGTTCCCGACCGAACTCAACCTGATGCTGCTGGAGGGCACGGAACGGGGACGCGAGATACTGACGCGCACACCGATGCACCGCTTCGGCCAGCCCGAGGAACTGGTCGGCACGGCGGTCCTCCTGGCTTCCGACGCCGCCAGCTTTCTCACCGGCCAGTGCATCGCGGTGGACGGCGGCTATTTGGCCTCCGGAGTGAACTCTTAGGGTGGCGCACGCTGCAGCGCGCAGCCGTGGGGCGCCACGGAGATTCGGCATTCAAGCCTGCCCGAGTTGGTTCAGCGCGAATGCGTACGCCCCAATGGAGACGGCCTGGCTGGTGCCCAGCCTCGAGATGCCCACGGCCGTACGCTTGAACGAGTCGTAGGGAATCTTGCGCGCCGAACCGGGAATGACGATCTGGCGGACCTCGCTGCCGAGGAAGTCCTCGGTCTGGTCCGGACACTGCATGTTGAACGCCCGCGGAATCAGGCGCCGCAGCGGGTTGCCGTCGCGCTCGAAGACCCCGTTCATGGCGTCGACCAGCGCCGGAAGAAAAAGAGGGTGCGCGCCGGCGATGCCGCCGCCGATCACCGCCAGCCCGTCCACCAGCGTCAGCGCCTGCGCAAGCACATCCCCCACCACCTCGCCCAAGCGGCGGAACGCCTCGACCGCCGCCGCACGGTTGCCCTTACTGTGTCCCATCCCGATCTCGAAGATGGTCCTGGGCTCGGGCGCCTCCTCGAAGGGGACGCCGGCCTGCTGGGCGTAGACGCGCCGCACGGCGCGGATGCTGGCGCCTTCCTCCGCGTTCAGCGACGGGTCGAGCTTGTTTCGCAGCAGCCACACCTCGGCGCCCGCCGAGTTGTCGCCCAGGAACAGTTCGCCGTGGCGCACGATGCCGCCCCCGATGCCGGTGCCCAGCGTGACTCCGAACAGATTGTGGTACCGCTTGGGGCTGCCGGCCTTCTCGAGCAGACCGTTGACGTAGGGCAGGAACCCGGCGATCGCCTCGCCATAGGCGAACAGGTCGCCATCGTTGTTGATGAAGACCGGGATGCCGAACCGCTCCTGGAGCATGGGGCCCAGCGCCACGCCGCCCCGGAATGCCGGCAGGTTGCCCAGGTCTCCGATGACACCGGAGGGATAATCGGCCGGCCCGGGAAAAGCGAAGCTGATGGCCGCCGGCGGCGCCGGCAGGACCTGCCGCAAGTCCTCGAAGCCGCGGACAATGTTGCCCAGGCACCGCCCCAGATCGTGGGCATCGGACGGCATCGAGATCGGGCCCACCAGCGCCTGGTTACTGCGGACGGCGGAGAACTTCAGATTGGTCCCGCCCGCGTCGAGCGTCATCACGATGCGCGGGTCGTCGTCAAACCGAATGGGCATAGCTTGATCTCACGCGCCGGGCGCCTGCTCGGCCAGAACCAGCGCGCCGAGCACTCCGGCCCGCCCGCCGAGCTGCGGCGGCACCACGTAGCGGTCCAGCCCCTCGGTGAGGTCGCGCATCCGGATGTAACCGTTCAGCAGCCGCGCCAGCTCCATCCGGATCAGGGGGAACAGTTGCGGCTGCTCCATGACTCCGCCACCCAACACAATCCGCCGCGGCGAGAGCGTACAGACCCACGCCGTGAGCGCCAGCGCGAGATAGCGCGCCTCGAGCGCCCAGGCCGGGTGACCGGCGCCTAGCCCCTGGGCCGGCCCGCCCCAACGCGCCTCGATGGCCGGCCCCGAGGCTAGCCCTTCCAGGCAATCGCCGTGGTAGGGGCAGCAGCCGGGATACGGATCCGCCGCCAGGTCGTGGGGAATGCGTATGTGGCCCATCTCGGGATGCATCAGACCGTGCAGCACGCGGCCGTGGACGATGGCGCCGCCGCCGATTCCGGTGCCCACGGTCAGGTACATCGCATCCGCCAGGCCGCGCGCCGCGCCCCAGCGGGCTTCCCCCAGCACCGCGCCGTTGACGTCGGTATCGAAGCCCACCGGCACGTCCAGGGATCTGCGGACAGCGCCCGCCAGGTCGAAGTTCTGCCACCCCTGCTTGGGCGTCGAGGTGATGTGGCCGAACCTTGGCGAACCCGGATCGAGGTCGACCGGCCCGAATGAGGCGATGCCGACGGCCCGGAGGCCGCCGACGCTGCGCTCCCGGAAGAAGGCAGCAGCCGCCGCCACCGTCTCCTCGGGCGACGTGGTGGGAATCCGCACCGTCTCCAGGTCATGCGGTCCCGTCCCGACGCCGCAGACGAACTTAGTGCCGCCGGCTTCAATCCCGCCGAATACGCCCATAGGCGTCAGTGTGCCACAAAGCGCCCGCTTGGGGGGCGGGCTTCAGTTCCGCTCCTAATTCAGCGTCTCCAGGATCTTCTTCACCTCGGCCGCTCGCGGAGAATTCGGGTACAACGCCAGGTACTGCCGATAGTGCTCCTTTGCCTCCTGCTTGCGACCCATCTTTATGTAAGCGTCGGCAATGTTGCCGTGGGCCTCCTTGCGTTTCGGGTCGACGGCCAGGGTCTTCTCGAAGTACTTCGTTGCGTCGTCAAAGTTACCGACCACGTAGTAGAGGTAGCCGAGATTGTTCAGCAGAACCGGGTCGCCCGGCTTCAGCGCAACCGCCTGTCCGAGCTTGTCGATCGCCTCGTCGTACCTATGCTCCCGGAAGAGTTGCCGGCCCTGGCGGTCGAGATCGTAGGCTCGGACCGGTTTGGGCTTGGCCTCAGGCGCCGGCGCCGCCGCGCCCGAGCGCTTCAGTTCGGCGTACTTCTCGCCCTCCGATCGGATGCTCTGCTGTAGCCGCAGCAGCTCGGCCTGCCTGGCGGCAACTTCTTTTTCGAGTGACGCAAGCTCCTTGTTGAGGTCGAACGCCTTGCCCTCGAATTGCTCGCTGAGCGAGGTGAGCGGCTCCGGCTGCAGCTCGAAGAGGAACTCACCGCCTTCGCTGCCCACGAGGTTGCCCACCATCGGCGTCTGTTTGGAGAACTGCGCCACCACCGGGCTGACGTAGGCGCCCAGCTCGGAGGCGGTGATCACGCCGTTGCCGTCGAGATCCGCCTGCCCCTGCAAGCCCTGCAGCAGAGCCCAGGTGAAGACGGAGTGGCCGCCGGGCCCATCGTCAGCTACCTGCTGGTCGCCGCCGCCCGCCGTGAGGATCTCCCGCGCCACGCGCCGCGTTACCTCCTCCAGGTAGCTGCGGTCGCGAGAGAAGTTCCCCGCCCCGCGCGTGAGCGCCAGTCCGCTGTAGCAGGAGTCCATGACGAAGTAAATGTGCTTGGCGGCGATCAGGTCGCAGGCGTCGCGCAGCGCAGTCATGCTGATGGCGGTCGAATAGTAGTTCTCGCGATCGGCATCCACCGGAATAATGAAGCCCACCTGGCGCCCGTCCGCGACGGTGCGCGTGGCGCCGTGGCCGGCGAAGAAGAAGAAGACGCGGTCCTCGCGCTGCACCTTGTTCCCATCGGTGAACTCGTCGCCCAGCACCTCCATGATGCGCTGCCGCGTAGCGTCATGGTCGATCAGCTTGCGAATGTGGTCGCGCTGGAAACCGAACTTGGCGACTAGTATCTCTTCCACCGCGCTGGCGTCGTTCACGGCGTAGCGCAGCTTGGGCCAGTTCTGGTAGTCGTTGATGCCGACAATCACCGCCCAGCTCTCGCGGTAGTACTTGCTCTTGCCTTCCGGAACGGCCTGCGCCGGCGACGACCCAGGCGCGGTTTCGCCGGCCCGTTGCGGGGCAGGCGGCGGCGCGGACTGCACGAACTTGCCGTCCTGGTAGGACACGAATGTGTAGTCCTGGCGCACCAGTTCCTCGAGCACGGGAGTCAGCGCCAGCACGCTCTGCTTGTGGATGTCGTGGAACAGGATGATGCCCTTGTGGGTCTGGCTGATTTCGTGCAACACCCTCATGGCGATGGACTCGGGAATGGGATCGGCCCAGTCGAGGGAGTCGATATTCCACATGACCGACTTCATGCCGTCGGCGACAATCTGGTCCAGGATCTGCTTGTTCCGCGCGCCATAGGGAGCGCGAAACAGGTCAGGCTTGTGCCCCAGGATGTTTCCCAGCAGGAGGTTGGTCCGGTCGATCTCGGAGTTACGCTGCTCCTCGGTCAGCTTGACCAGCACGGGGTGAGAGTAACTGTGGTTGGCAATCACATGGCCGGCCTCCAGCACCTTCTTCGAAATAGCTGCCGTCGGCTTGAGCTTCACCTGGTTCGCCGCGTCTACGGTTCCCAGGTTCTCTCCAAGCTCGAAGAAACAGGCGCGCAGGTTGTACTTGCGCAAAAGGGCCAGCACCTGCTCGGTGTAGCGGGGGTGCGGCCCGTCGTCGAAGGTCAAGGCCACTGTCTTGACGGGGAAGTCGTTGCCGAAGAACTCGTCCTTGTTGGCGCCGCGCGTACCCGTCTCCGGTTCGGGGACCGTGGCGTCGCCGAACTCGGCCAGGATCTTCTCGCGGCTGGTCAGAGTCCGCAGGTAGCGCACATACGCGTCCCACTTCTCGCGCGAGCCCGATGCACCACGCGTGGCGAACTGCGAGAAGATGCGGGCGACCTCTTCGCGGTAGGCGAGTTGAATGGCCTCCAGGTTCTCCTTGAGGTCCTTCAAGCCTGCCGCCGGCGGCCCAGACTCCAGGTCTTCGACCAGGTCCAAGAAAGCCAGCTTGTCGGCGTCGTGCAGCCGCGGATTCTTGGAGACGTACTCGATGAACTGCCGCGTGGCCGGGGCGTTCCCCTCGAGACGGCGCCGGAGTTCGTCCAGCGCGTGCTGCCTTTGGTAGAAAAGGATGCGCCGGCCGCGGTCGCGCGAGCCCGCGCGGCGTCATCCAAGGCTTCGGCGCCGTCCATCAGGACGATGACTTTGCGGTAGCCGTCCGTGATCCCGCCGAGGGCCCGGTCGAGAGCCGGGTCGTGGGACTTCCCGGGGCGCGCGAGCCAGAGCCCCGCGACCGCGACCACCAGCACTGCTCCGACGCCGGCTATCCCGATTGTTTTGTGTTTCATGTCTTGGCCAGAACGGACCCATCATACAACGGGAACGGCCGTTTCGGAGAGCTTGCTCCCAAGTCACTCCGTGGCCGGGATTGGGCCGCTCCGCGACGCTGTCTCCCCAACTGTCCACCCGGCTCCCCCCCCGGGCGAAGATTGTTGCCGTGGAAACCTTTTCACGTATAATGGGCCTTCAGGCCGCGCATCCCTCTCTCTTGGCGCCGCCTTTTGAAAGGTGCAACCACAATGAAGCAGGCTGTGGAAGTCAGCAAGGCGTTTGAGGCCCTTTACGGCCGGAAGCCCCGCGTGTTTCGGGCGCCCGGGCGCGTGAACCTGATCGGGGAGCACACCGACTACAACGACGGCTTCGTGATGCCGGCCGCGATCGAGTTCTCTACGTGGGTGGGAGCCGCCGCGCGCTCCGACCGCAAACTCGCCATTCACTCGGAGAACTTCGCCGAGAGCCGCGAGTTCCCGCTGGACGATCCCGAGGCCCACGGCGATAAGCATTGGAGCGACTACGTGCGGGGCGTGGCGGTCGCTCTCGAACGCCGCGGCCATAAAGTGCATGGCGCCGACCTGTACATCCGAGGCGAGGTGCCCATCGGCTCCGGTCTCAGCTCCTCGGCGGCCATTGAGGTCAGCACCGCGCTCGCCCTGCTGGCGGTCTCCGGCATCTCGCTCGACAAGAAGCAGATCGCGCTGCTCGGCCAGGCGGCCGAAAACGAGTTTGTGGGCATGCGCTGCGGCATCATGGACCAGTTCATCTCCTGCCACGGCAAGGCCGACCACGCCCTCATGCTCGACTGCCGCTCGCTCGATTACCGGCTGCTCCCGCTGCCGCCGAACGCACGCCTGGTCATCTGCAACACCATGGTCCATCACGCGCTTGCCGGCGGCGAGTACAACAAGCGCCGCGCGGATTGCGAAGCCGGAGTGAAGCACCTGGCCCAGTTCCTTCCCGGCATCAAAGCGTTGCGCGACGTGACGGTCGCCGACCTGGAGCGCCATGGCAACGGCCTGCCGGAAGTCGTCTACCGCCGCTGCCGCCACGTAGTCAGCGAAGATGGCCGGATGGAGCAGGCCGCGGTCGCGCTCAACGGCGGTCACCTCGAGACGTTCGGGGAGCTGATGTACGCGTCGCACGCCAGCCTGCGCATCGACTACGAGGTGAGCTGCGCGGAACTCGACGTCATGGTGGATCTGGCTTCCAGGGTCAAGGGCGTCTATGGCGCCCGCATGACCGGCGGCGGTTTCGGCGGCTGCACCATCAATCTGGTCCAGGCGGAGCAGGTCGATGAGTTCAAGGCCACGGTTGCGCCCGGCTACGAAAAGGCCACCGGAAAGACCCCGGTGATCTATGTCACCAGCGCCGTGGCGGGCGCCGAAGAGGTAACCCCGGCGTGAACGTCCTGGTTGTAGGCGGCGCCGGCTACATCGGCAGCGTGGTCGCCGCCGGCCTGATCGAGGCGGGCCACAGCGTCACCGTTTTCGACAACATGAGCCGCGGACACGTCCAGGCCGTGCCCGCCGCGGCCCGGCTCGTCACGGGCGACCTTGCAGATTGCGCCGCCCTCGATCGCCTCTTCGCCGCCGGCTCCTTCGATGGCGTGCTGCAGTTCGCCGCGCTGATCGAGGCCGGCGAGTCGATGAAGATTCCGGAGCGCTATTTCCGCAACAACACCGCCAACACCCTGAACCTCCTCGAGGCGATGCTGAACCATGGCGTCCTCCGGCTGGTCTTTTCCTCCACCGCCGCGCTCTATGGCAACCCGGTACGCGTCCCCATCGAGGAAGACGACGCGCTGGAGCCGACCAACGCCTACGGCGAGTCGAAGCTGCTGGCGGAGAAAATGCTGGCGTGGTTCCACCAGTGCCACGGCCTGCGCTATGCCAGCCTCCGCTACTTCAACGCGGCGGGCGCGGCCGGCGAGCGCGGCGAGAACCATCAGCCCGAATCGCATCTGATCCCGCGCGTTCTCCAGGTGGCGCTGGGGCAGAGCGAGCGGGTATCCATCTTCGGTACGGACTACCCCACGCCCGACGGCACGTGCGTCCGCGACTATATCCACATTCTGGATCTGGCCTCCGCGCACCTGGCCGCCCTGGACGCGCTGGCCACCCGCGACCGCCTGGTCTATAACCTCGGCAACGGACAGGGTTTCAGCATCCGCGAGGTGATCGAGGTGGCCCGCCGCGTCACGGGGCATCCCATACCGGCGGTCGAGGCCGCGCGGCGCCCGGGCGATCCGGCGATTCTGGTGGCCAGTTCCGCCCGGATTCAGAAGGAGCTGGGCTGGCGTCCCCGGTACACCGGCCTGGAATCCATCATCGCCTCGGCCTGGGAATGGCATCGGCGCCACCCGAACGGTTACTCCACCCTCCCCGCATGATCGATCTCAAGGAGTATCCGCACCGCCGCTTCAACCCGCTGACGCGCGAATGGGTGCTGGTCTCGCCGCACCGCGCCAAGCGCCCCTGGCAGGGCCAGACCGAGGCTGTGGCAGCGGCGGCTGGCGCTTCCTACGACCCCTCGTGCTACCTTTGCCCGGGCAATCTGCGCGCGGGCGGCTTACGAAATCCGTCCTACACCGGCACGTTCGTTTTCCAGAACGATTTCGCGGCGCTCCTGCCGGATATCCCCGAGGGCCGGCGCGACGAGGGCGGTCTGCTGGTGGCCCACAGCGAGCGCGGCTGCTCGCGCGTGGTGTGCTTTTCGCCGGACCACAGCCTCACGCTGGCGCGCATGACTCCGGAGCAGATCCGGCCGCGTGGTGGACACGTGGGCGGCCCAGTTCGAGGACCTGCTCGCCCAGCCCTTCATCAGCTACGTCCAGATCTTCGAGAATCGCGGCGAGATGATGGGCTGCAGCAATCCGCACCCGCACTGCCAGATCTGGGCCGCCGAGACGCTGCCCAACGAGCCCGCCAAAGAGCAGAGCGCGCTCGGCGAACACGCCGCCGCGCATCATTCCTGCCTCCTCTGCGACTACCTGGCCCTGGAACTCAAGCTGGGCGAGCGCAGTGTGTGCGAGAACGAGTCGTTCGCGGTCCTGGTGCCGTTCTGGGCGGTGTGGCCGTTCGAAACGATCCTGATCCCGAAGCGCCACGCGACCGCGCTCGATGTCCTCACCGGCGCGGAACGCAACGACCTGGCGGAAATCCTGAAGCGCACCGGCGCCCGCTACGACAATCTCTTCAGTGCCTCGTTCCCCTATACGATGGGCTTCCATCAGCGTCCGGCCGGCGCCGACGGGGGCCTGTGGCACATGCACGCGCACTACTATCCGCCGCTGCTCCGTTCGCCCACCGTGCGCAAGTTCATGGTCGGTTTCGAGATGCTGGCGGAGCCGCAGAGGGACATCACTCCCGAGACCGCCGCCGCGCGCCTGCGCGAGCTTTCTGAAGTCCACTTCCTCGACCAGCGTGAGTAGTAGCTGCCTGGGCGTTGCGCTGTCAGCGGCGACCGATGGACGAGATCCCTTCGTCAAGCCACTCTTCGTACCACTCGACGAAACCGCGTCGGCCGCCGTCTTCGCCGCGTACGGGATGGAGCCCGCCATCGTCCGCCTGCCGGTCCATCCAAACCTCGCCCAGGCTGAAGCCGCTGACGACCGAGAAAAACCGAAGTGCACAGCCGTAGCGGCAGATGTACAGAGCGCCGGGCACCTCGAGGATGACCTGGGGATTCTCGCCCTCGTCGACGCCCTCATCGCACCAAACATCTTCCTGACTACAAGGGTCATCCCACTGGGCGGGATTGAAGGCCTCTGTCCAGCGAAAGGGCTTACGTATCCTCTCGATCTTCGTGAAGTCCTCGGGGTCGCTGCCATCGAGCGGGAAGAGCCCGTAATAAGGCCCAGCACCGCCGTACCCTAACTCCACGAGAAACTCGCGGTACGCGGTCGGAAGTCTCACTCCGAATCAGCTTTCGAACTTGGCCAGCTCAGCTTCGGCCGAGGCAGGACCCAACCGGTACCCGTGGGAACTCGCCCCGAAGAGAGCGCACGCGCTGTCGAGCTTCTGGAGTCTAGCCCGCTTGTCGCGAACACGAGCCAGGCTGATAGGGATGTCGGGTCCCATCACCCAATAATACAGTGCGACTGCTCCGAAAGCAGATGGCCGGGTCGGCTTTCCAGCCGCGATAACATGGTGCCGTGAGGACCTTCCTTCTGTTTCTAGGTGCGATTCTAATGACTGCCCATTCTGCCCTCGGCGTCACCATCGAGAAAGTAGCCTACGCAGGCTGGCCGAACTGCTACCGCGTGACCAACGGCGAAGTCGAGCTGATCGTCACCACCAACGTCGGCCCGCGCGTGATCCGCTACGGCTTCGTGGGCGGACAGAACCTGTTCGCGGAATTCGCGGCGCAACTCGGCAAGTCGGGCGAGGCCGAATGGCAGGCTCGCGGCGGTCACCGCGTCTGGGTTGCTCCCGAAGCCGTGCCCATGTCGTACGCGCCAGACAATGTGCCGGTCCAGATCTTTGTCGGCAAGAACTCCCTCGAACTCACCGAACCCGTCGAGAAAGAAACTGGCTTCCAGAAATCGATGCACGTCCGGCTGGCCGTCTCCGGTACCGATGTCGAAGTGACCCATCGCGTGACGAACAACAACAGCTTCCCCCGAAAGATCGCCTCCTGGGCGCTTACTATGATGGCGCCAGGCGGCACCGCGGTCACCGGCTTCCCTCCGCGCGGCACGCACACGAAGATGCTGCAGCCTACCAATCCGCTGGTCATGTGGGGATACACGAACTTCACCGACCCGCGCTGGAAGATCACGGAGAAATACGTGATCCTGCGCCAGGACCCGAAAGCGACCGTGCCGGTTAAGGCGGGCCTGTGGAACAAGGACACCTGGGAGGCCTACCTTCTCGGCTCGGAACTGTTCGTGAAGTCCACCACGGCGCTGGGGGGCCCCGAGACCTACCCCGACATGGGCTGCTCGCTCGAGACCTTCACCAACGCCGACTTCCTGGAGATGGAGACGCTGGGCCCGCTCAAATCGGTCGGAGTCGGCCAAACCACCGAACACACCGAGCACTGGTCGCTCCACAAGAACGTCCACGTGACGGACTGGACCGACGGAGAACTCGATCGCGTGGTGGCGCCCAAAGTAAGTCGCGGACCCGAGCCGCGGCGTTAGTGTCCTGTCTCTAGAGTTGCGGCGAAGTCCCCGGCGGCGGGCTCTTCCGATTCGGCTCACGGCCGCGGTGCGAGGGACACAGCGAGCCCGTTAGACCACGCCCGCCCCCCGCGCGCTGTCGAGCTTCCGGATCTTCGCCAGCCGCCGCAGGTGCCGCTCTTCGCCCGAGAACTCCGCGCCGAGATAAGCCCGCACCAGCTCCCGCGCCAGCTCGGAGGCGATCACGCGGGAACCCAGGACGAGAACGTTCATGTCGTCGTGCTCCACGCCCTGGTGCGCCGAGTAGGTGTCGTGACAGACCGCCGCGCGGATCCCCAGCAGCTTGTTAGCGGCCACCGAAGCGCCCACCCCGCTCCCGCATACCAGGATTCCGCGGTTCGCCTGGCCTTTCCGGATCGCCATGCCGACGGCCTCGGCGTAGTCGGGATAGTCCACCGGCGCGACGCTGTCCGTCCCTGCGTCCTGAACCTCGTGGCCGAGCCCGCGAACGTAATCCAGCAGGTTCCGCTTCAGTTCGACGCCCGCATGATCCGCACCCAGTACGACGCGCATCTCACGCCTCCCTTCCAGACTCCCGGCATCGGGACCCGTTTGGTCCCCACAAACCTCTCCCCGCCTCCATTACACCGCACGGGGACTGTCCGCAGGATTTCGGAAGGGCGCCGAAGTCCAGAAGCCTTCGCTAACCTTGTACCTCGCGCCGGAACAGATCGACGATGCCCGGCCGAGCGAACGCCTCGGCCAACTCGGTCAGGCGCGGCTCCAGATAGGCGCGGTCGATCGAGCCGCGGAACCGCCTCAGGAGCCGCCGGGCATCCTCCAGATCCTTCTCTCGCTCCGAGATCAGCTTCATCAGGACCAGGTCCTCGACGGAACTGACCATCACGGTCTTGCCGCCGACCTGTTTGGGCATCGCGCGGCTGATCGCCTGCCTCTCGGCATCCAAGGCTGCAAGGACCAGATCCACGCGAACGCCTGCGGCACTGATAACGGGAAGGACCCTGGTCTCGGTGGCGAACGCGAGAGCGTTCCGCGGCAGGGCGGCGAGCCGCGCGCAAAGGGCGGACACCGTGGTTTCGAAGTTGGCCGGTTCGATCCACAGCGACAGGTCTACGTCCAGCGTCGCCCGGGGCTCGCCCCATAGGGAGACCGCCAGACCGCCGATCAGCGTGTAAGGAACTTGCATCTCGTCGAGAATGGTCGTGATTTCGATGAGCGCGAGTTCGAGCTGTGTCATAGCCGCAAGTGGGCGAGGGCGGCGCGCATCTTCTGAATTCCCAGTTTGCCGGGGTCGGGATCTTCGGTGCGCACTTCGGGTGGCAGCCAGCTCCAGATGGCCCCGAGGTCGGCGAGAATCTCCGCGGGATCCCTCTCGACAAGGGGCTGGGCGGCTTCCCAGAGATGAAACTCGGCCCATTGACAGCGCCGGATAACGAGCTGTTCCTGGAGCGTCACTAGATCGAGTTTCTCATGTAACTGCCCGTGGCAGGTGCGTGAGGCAGATGCCGAAGGGTGCCCTACCGTCCTTTCCGCAACGCGAGGCCTAACTCGCGGAGCTGGCGGTCGGGGACGGGCGAGGGGGCGTCGCACATCAGGTCGGTCCCGCGGGCAGTCTTGGGGAAGGGTATCACGTCGCGGATGGAGGTCTCTCCGGCCAGGATCATCACCAGCCGGTCCAGGCCCAGGGCGACGCCGCCGTGCGGAGGAGCGCCGAACTCGAGCGCCTCGAGCAGGTAGCCGAAGCGCTTGCGCGCCTCCTCCTCCGAAAAGCCGAGCGCACCGAAGACCTTCTGCTGAACGTCCTGGCGGTGGATACGAATCGACCCCGAGCCCAGCTCGACTCCGTTCAGCACCAGGTCGTAGGAGCGGGCGCGGCAATGCGCGGGGTCGCTGGTGAGTTTTTCCAGGTCCTCATCGTGCACGGAGGTGAAGGGGTGGTGCGCCGCCTCCCAGCGGTTCTCCTCTTCGTTCCATTCGAACATCGGGAACTCGAGCACCCACAGGAAGCGCAGGTCGCGGCTGTCCAGAAGGCCGTGCTTAGCGGCATAGCGCTGGCTGGCAAAGAGGCGCAGTTGGCCGCAGGCGCGCAGCACGGTCATCTCGGGACGCTCGCCCTGGGGCGGGCCAGGCCAGCCGGCCAGGAGCAGCAGATCCTCCGCGCCGGCGCCGGAGCGCTCGCGGACGGTCTTCATGGGTTCGGGGAAGTCCCGATCCAGGCGCTTCACGTCGTCATAGACGCGGAGGCCGCGCTCGAGGCCGTACTGCTTCAGCTCGTCTCGTTCCTTGCGGCTGGCGGCGCCGGCCTTGGGGACCACGATGGCCACCAGCGGTAGTCCCTCACCGGTCAGGCCGGCTCCCTGGAAAAGGTCCCCGACGGCGTGGAACGGCGGCAGCCGCAGATCGGGCTTATCGGTGCCGTATCCGTACATGGCCTGCTCCCAGGTCAGGCGCGGGAACGGGTATCCGATCTGGAACCCGGCGACGCCGCAAACGCGCTGGATGAGCGGCTCGACAACCTCGAAGATGCGCTCCTCCTGCACGAAGGACATCTCGATATCGATCTGCGTGAACTCGGGCTGGCGGTCGGCACGCAGATCCTCGTCGCGGAAGCAGCGCACGATCTGGAAGTACCTGTCGAAACCGCTGATCATGAGCAACTGCTTGAGGAGCTGAGGAGACTGGGGCAGCGCATAGAAGGAGCCCGGCTGGACGCGGCTTGGCACCAGGTAGTCGCGCGCGCCTTCGGGCGTTGAGCGCGTCAGGAACGGCGTCTCGATCTCGAGGAAACCCATCGACGTCAGGCACTCGCGTACGGCGAAGGCGATTTTCGAGCGCAGCACGATGTTGCGCTGCATGTGCGGCCGGCGCAGATCCACGTAGCGGTACTTCAGGCGCGCGTCCTCGCTCACATCCACGGTTTCTTCCATGGGGAAGGGCGGCGTGCGCGATTCATTCAAGATCCAGAGCTTCCCGGCCACCAGTTCGACCTCGCCGGTCGCGATCGAGGCGTTCACGGTGTCGGCGGTGCGTGGCTTCACCACGCCCTCGACGGCGATGACGTACTCCGAGCGCAGCAGCTCGGCCTTCTGGTGAACGGACGGGTCGGCGTCCTCGTGAAAGACGATCTGCGTGACGCCGTCACGGTCGCGTAAGTGAATGAAGATGACGCCGCCGAGGTCGCGCCGCCGGTACACCCATCCCATGAGGATGGCCCGCTGGCCGGCGTCCGCAGCCCGCAGTTGGCCGCAGGTGTGGGTCCGGCGCATGTTGCCGAGAAAATCGAGGGGTACGGTATCCGCCATTTTAGTTCGTGAGCTTTGCGATCAGTTCTTCGCGGCTGAGGCTCTGCTGCTCGCCGCTGGCCATGTCCTTCAGAGCGTACAGGCCGGCCGTAATCTCATTGTCGCCGAGGATCAGGGTGCGCCGCGCGCCCAGCTTGTCGGCCAGTTCCATGGCCCTCTTCAGGCGTCCCGCGGGGGCGATTTCGACCGCGATCCCCAGCCGGCGCAGGTCGCGCGCCAGAAGGGCGGCGTGGCTCAGGGCCGCCTCGCCCAGGGGGGCGATAAACAGGTCGAGATGGAGGGCCGGTTCGCCGCCGGCCTGCTCCAGGGTCATCACCAGGCGGTCCTCGCCGATCGAGAAGCCGATGCCGGGTGCGGGGACCTTCGAGCCGAGGGACTCTGCGAGTCCGTCATAGCGTCCTCCGCCCAGGACCGAGTTCTGCGCGCCCAGCGCGCCGTGGACGATTTCGAAGGTCGTCCGCATGTAGTAATCGAGCCCGCGCACCAGGCGGGGGCGAATCTCGAACGGAATCTGCCGCTCGGTGAGGTAGCCGCGCACGGCGTTGAAATGCGCGCTGCAAGCGGCGCAGAGATGGTCGAGGATCGAGGGCAGCTTCTCGATGACGGGCTGGTCCTCGGGGACCTTGCAGTCGAGGACGCGCAATGGGTTGGTTTCGGCGCGGCGCCGGCAATCGGCGCACATCGAGGGGGCGACTTTGGCCAGTTCTTCGCGCAGTCTGGCCAGAAAGACGGGACGGCAATGGGCGTCTCCCACGGAATTCAGTAACAGCTTGAAGTCCTTTAGCCCGAGCGATTGCAGCAGCTCGACCACCATTTCGATGACTTCCGCGTCGACGAACGGCGATTCGGACCCGATGGCCTCGGCGCCGATCTGGTAGAACTGCCGGTAACGGCCCTTTTGCGGGCGCTCCCGGCGGAACATCGGTCCGATATAGTAGAGCTTCTGCACGCCGGGCCGCTGGTCGAGCCGGTGCTCGATGTAGGCGCGGATGACCGAGGCGGTAGCCTCCGGGCGCAGCGTCAGAGAGGTCTGGTCGCGGTCCTCGAAGGTGTACATCTCCTTGGTCACGATGTCGGTTTCTTCGCCGACTCCGCGGGCAAAAAGCTGGGTCTCCTCGAGGATGGGGGTGCGGATCTCGTGGTAGTTGAAGGCCCCGAAGACGCGCCGCGTTTCGGCTTCCACGCGGTTCCACAATTCGGTGGAAGGCGGTAGCAGGTCGCGCGTACCTTTGACGGCTCGGATCAAATCGACTCTTCCTTGTATTCCTGGGCCAGGCGGACGTAGTGGCCGGGACCGCCCGCAACTCGCTCGCGCTCGGCATCGGTGAGGGCGCGGCGGACGCGGGCGGGGACTCCCATCGCCAGGCTGTCCGGCGGCACATCCATGCCCTCGGGCACCAGCGCGCCGGCGCCGACGATCGCGCCGCGGCCGATGCGCGCGCCGTTGAGCACCACGGCGCCCATCCCGATCAGGCAGCCGTCCTCGATCTCGCAGCCGTGCAGGGTGACCGAATGGCCCACCGTGACGCGCTTGCCGAGGATCAGCGGGTTGGTGAGGTGCTCGACATGGAGACAGGAGTTATCCTGCACGTTCGTTTCTTCCCCGATGCGAATGTAATTGACGTCGCCGCGAATGGTCACGTTCGGCCAGACGCTGGACCGCTGCCCGATCACGACGTCGCCGATGACCTGGGCGCTGGGATCGACGTATGCGGATGCGGCAATCCTGGGCAGTATGCCGCGATAGGCGCGAATCATCAATGTCCAGTGAAACGATCATGGTAGCACAGGAGGGGCTGGGCCCCGGCCGCTGGGTGGATGGCAGGGTGGTCCCGCGAAGATGCCCACGCAAATTCGTCGATTCCGATGGTCAGCCGCGTCACTCGCCGCCAGCCCGCTCAGCTCCGATGCTGTCGGCTGTAGTGGCCACCGCCGATGCCGCCGAGGTCGATGACGACGGCGACGACGAGCGCCACCAGGTAGATGCCCTCGACGGGATGGCCCGTATTCACCAGCCAGGCATAGACGATGGTAGTGAGCGGCAGAAAGAAGAATCCCAGCAGCGGGATCAGGAAGCCGTGATAGGCGCGCCCGAGGTAGTGGGTGAACAGAAACATCAACACCAGCACCACCCGGGGCGTCAGGACGGTGAGCAGAGCCAGGACGCAGCAGGGCATAGTCAGATCCATTGTATGATGCTCCATGCCCGCGATGTTTCACTTGTCGAAGTGGTACCTGGACTGCGTGACCGGGGACGGGCGGGTGTTCGTTGCTTACTCGGCCCGGCTGCGGTGGCGCGCGCTGACCCTCGACTACACCAGCGTGTTGGGCGGCCGGAGTTGTCTCAAAGAGTGCCCCCCGCCCGATTGTTCGGGCGATCGCATCCGATGGCGCGCTCCGGAGGTGGGCGTCGAGGGGGAGTGGCAGGCGCTTGAGGCTCCGGTCTCGCAAACGCTCTACGATGCGGACGGAACGGTGGAGTGGAACTGCCGGCAGCCGCGAGGACGGACAGAGGTCCACGTCGGCCGTGAATGCCTGCGCGGCCTGGGCTACGTGGAGCGGCTGACGATGACCGTGCCGCCGTGGCGCCTCCCCATCGACGAACTACGTTGGGGGCGGCTCCTCACCGAGGCCGGCTCGGTGGTCTGGATCGACTGGCGCGGCCCGTACGCCAAGCAACTCGTCCTTCGGAACGGCGTGCCGACGGAGCCGGAACTTCTGGCGCGGATCGACTTGGACCAGGGGCTGGTGCTTCGCGACGGGGCGCTCGGAAAGACCGCGCTCGCGGCGATTCCCAAAGTCGAGCGGCTGTTCCCCTGGCGAATCCTGCGCGCCAGGGAAACGAAGTGGCGCAGCCGCGGTTCGCTCGACGGCGCGAGCGGATGGGCGATTCACGAGGTGGTGCGGTGGCCGTGAAGAAAGTCCTGTATGGCGCGGTCTTTGTTGTGTTGCTGCCGGCGGCGCTGGTGCTGTGGGCGCGGGGAACGGAAAGCACCGTGCGGATGGCGGTTGTGCCTTGGGGCTGGGGAGTGCCGCTCACCGCGGCGGGTGCGGCGTTCATGC
This sequence comes from Bryobacterales bacterium, assembly GCA_963710565.1. Lineage (GTDB taxonomy): Bacteria > Acidobacteriota > Terriglobia > Bryobacterales > Bryobacteraceae > DASWZN01. The sequence goes on from CAVQAN010000009.1 coordinate 1,438,223, forward strand.
TGGCGGGCATGGCCGCGTTGTGGCGGCACGGCGGGGGGTTGCCGATGAACGCGTTCCCACCGCCCCGATACGTCGATCGCGGGGTGTACGCCTGGCTGGCGCACCCGGTCTATGTTGGCTTCTGCGGGGCGGTCACGGGCGTGGCCATCCTGGCGCGCTCTGCCAGCGGCCTCTGGTTGGTCGCGCCGGTGGCGGCGCTCGGATCGGCCGCACTGGTGCTCGGCTACGAGCGACAGGATCTCCGGGCGAGATTCGGGGAGGCCATGGCGAAGCCGCGTCTGCGGCTGGCCGCCGGGAGACCAGCGGCGCCCACGGCCTGGGAACGGATCTCCTGCTATGTGCTTGTGCTCGCGCCGAGGGTGGCGCTCCACGCGGCGTTTGCCGGGCTCGGCGCGGCGCCGGACGCGCGTTCGGCGTTCCTTGCCTTCGAGCACCGCCTTCCGGTCATGGAGTGGACCGAGTTGTTCTACGTTAGCGCGTATCCGCTGACCGCACTGGCCCCACTCGCAGCCGCCAGCAGCCGGGACCTGCGCCGCTTCTCGGTGCGCGTGCTTGTCGCCATGGCGCTGGTCTTTCCGATCTATCTCGCGCTGCCGCTGACGGCGTCGCCGCGCGCGTTCTCCCCGCATACGCCACTCGGATTGCTGCTGGCCTGGGAGCGCGGACTGCACATCCACAAGGCGGCCGAGGCCTTCCCGTCCTTCGACGTGATCCTCTCGATCCTCGCGGCCGAGGTCTTCGCAGCGCGCATGCCCCGCCTCAAGATTCTCTGGCGGGCATGGGCAGCGGCGGTCGCCGCGAGTTGCGTCGCCACGGGGATGCACGCCCTCGCCGACGTGCTCGCGGGGTTCGCGGTCGCCGCGTTGGCGATGCGCGCCGAGGCCGTATGGAGGGGGCTGCGAGCCGCCGCCGAATCGATCGCGAACTCGTGGAAGGAGTGGCGCATCGGGCCGGTCCGCGTGATTAACCACGGCGTCTACGTGGGACTAGGTTGCTTCGTCGGGTTGACGATTGCGGGGACGTTCGCCGGCCAACGGAACGGTGGCCTGATCCTTCTGTGCGCGTGTTCCGGGCTGCTGTTCGCCGGGCTCTGGGCGCAGCACATCGAGGGCTCTTCGCGCCTGCTGCGGCCCTTCGGCTACTACGGGGGCGTTCTGGGAGTGGTGCTCGTTTCGCTGGCGGCGCCGCTGTTTTCCGTCAGCCCCTGGCTCCCGCTGGCCGCGTTCTCGGTGGCGGGTCCGTGGGTGCAGTCGTTGGGGAGGCTGCGCTGCCTGGTGCAGGGCTGCTGCCACGGGCGGCCCGCGCCTAAGGAAATCGGCATACGGCACACCCATCCGCGCTCGCGAGTATGCCGCCTGACGGAATGGCGGGGCCTGCCGCTGCACCCCACGCCGCTTTACTCGATTCTCTGGAGTGCCGTGGTGGCGCTGGCGACCGTGCGGCTGTGGACTCTACACGCGCCCCTGAGCTTGATTGGCGGCACGTACCTCATCCTCGGCGGGCTCGGCCGCTTCGTCGAGGAAGCGTACCGCGGCGAGCCGCAGACGCCGATCTTCGCGCGGCTGCGCTTGTATCAGTGGATAGCCGTGGGCACGGTGCTGGCCGGAATCGGGGTCACGATGGTGCGCTCGGACCCTGCGCCGCCGCCGCAGTTCTACTGGGGGTTGCTGGTTCCGGCGGCGTGTTTCGGGTTGCTCACGGCGTTCGCCATGGGCGTGGATTTCCCGGAGTCCAACCGCCGCTTCGCGCGGCTGACGTGACTGCGGCGGCGGTTGCCCTCAACGACAACAACCGAGCGGACCTCCCATTCAAGATCGCGGAGCGATCGCGCGGAGCCTCCCCAGCAGCGCCCGCGCTTCTTCCAGCCTCAGCGCGGCGGTGAGGGTGAAAAAGACCACGCCGTAGGGCGGCAGGATCAGGGCTGCCGCCAGGATCGGGTTGCGGTGGCCGATGGCGATGCGGACGACCCAGCCCGCGGCGGCGGCAGCGATGGCGGCAATCCAGAGCCGGCTCGTGTAACCGAGCGCCAGACCGGTGCGGCCGATGCGGCGGTTCAGCGTCCGGCGCAGGAGCGCGAATTCGACCCAGCCCGCGAGGCCGGCCGAGACCGTCAGCCCGGCCACTCCCCAGCGCGGGTCGAGACCGATGGCGGGTGGGAGCGGAATCGCCATCAGGTAGCCGAGCGCGGTGGTGAGCGCGACGCGGATGATGGCGTAGCGCAGCGGGGTGCGCGTGTCGCGCAGCGCGTAGTAAGTGGAGGAGTAGAGCCGCCCCAGCGTGGTGGCCAGCAGGCCCACGGTCGAGCCCGCCAGGATTCCCCAGACGTAGAGCGAGTCGGCGTGCGTGAAGCGGCCGGTCTGTAACAGCGCGGCCGCGATCACGTCGCCCAGGGCCAGGAATGCCAACGGCGGACGGCACGATGAAGAATGCGATCTGGCGGAGGCCCGAATTGAGGCGGCGGCGCAGGTAGTCGGCCACTTCCTCGTCGCTGCCCAGCGCGCTCGACATGGCAGGCAGCTCGGCCGCCGAAACCGACATGCCGAACAGGCTCACCGGCAGCGTGTAGAGAAGCTGCGCGTTGGTGAGGCCGGTGACCGCGCCGGTGGGCAGCAGGCTGGCCAGCAGCGCGTCCACGTAGGCGCTGATCTGCACCACGCCGCGGCTGATGAACACCGGGACGAAGTTGCTTGATCACGGTGCGGACGTTGGCGGACGCGGCATCGAGCGGAACCCGCAGGCGGCGCGCCAGCCGGAGCACCCAGGGAAGCTGCACGGCGAACTGCGGCCGCGCTGCCCGCCACCGATCCCCAGGCCAGCGCGACCGCGAGGCGGTCCAGCACCATGCGGCGGCCGAAGCCCACCAGCGTCGCGATCATGGCCACGTTCCAGATCACCGGGGCGGTGTAGGAGAGGAAGAACCTGCGGTGGCTGTTCAGGATCCCCAGGCACCAGGCGGAGAGCACCAGCAAGCCCCGCGCCGGGAAACAGGACGCGCACGATGCGGATGGTCAGCTCGCGCTTGGCGCCGCTGAAACCGGGTGCGATGGCGTCGATCAGGAAGGGCGTGGCGAGGACGCCGGCCAGCGACCAGCACGGAGGCGGTGAGCGCCAGGATCGCAAACACGGCGCCGGCCACGCGGCCCGATTCCTCCTCGTCCTTGCGCGCAAGCAGGTTCGCGTAGACCGGGATGAACGAGGCCGAGAGCACGCCCTCGCCGAACAGGTTCTGGAGGAAATTGGGGATGCGGAAGGCGGCATTGAAGGCGTCGGCGGCGTCCGATGCGAGGCCGAAGTAGTGGGAGAAGATGCGCAGGCGCACCAGGCCCACGATGCGGCTGAGCAGGATCCCAGCCGCCACCAGGAAGGCGGAACGGCCGGTCGCTTCGTGCTTCCTGTTCTCAGGCAAGCTACAAGATTAGCGTGGCGGGGCGGGGGCCGCAGAGGCCGTCACCAGCCGGAAACAGGCCGGTTCGCTCCCCGCCGAGATCCGGCGCGCGGTGTGAGGTGCGTTTGAGGAGCGCGAAGACCGGTCGCACGCAGCGCGCATGGTACGATCAAGTACACAGGGGCTCTCCACCATGGTCGGGGAAGGTGTCTCCCACTATCGCGTTCTAGCGAAACTCGGCGGCGGAGGCATGGGCATTGTTTACGAGGCTGAGGACACGCGTCTCGAACGCCGCGTCGCTTTGAAGTTCCTACCTGAGAGTTGGCCCACCAATCCCCAAGCCCTGGAGCGCTTCGGGCGCGAAGCCCGCGCTGCCGCCGCGCTCAGTCATCCCAATATCTGCACCGTCTTCGAGATCGGGGACCACAACGGCCGGCCCTTCATCGCCATGGAACTGCTCGAAGGCATGACGTTGAGGCAGCGCCTCGCCGCCGGCCCCTTGGCAACGGATGAGCTGCTGGAGGTGGCGATTCAGATTGCCGGCGCTCTCGAAGCCGCACACTCCAAGGGCATCGTCCATCGCGATATCAAGCCCGCCAATATCTTCTTGACGGCCCACGGACAGGCCAAGATCCTCGATTTCGGCGTGGCCAAACTGGTGGCGGGACGGCGCGTCGCCGAAGGCGTCGGGGCCACCTCGTTGGTCACGCTGAGCGAGCCCGAGGAACTCCTCACGAGCCCCGGCGTGGCCCTGGGCACCGTGGCCTATATGTCGCCGGAACAGGCCCTGGGCGAGGAACTCGACGGGCGCGCGGACTTGTTCAGTTTTGGCGTGGTCCTCTACGAGATGGCCACCGGGCAGCGGCCCTTTGCCGGGAACACAGCGCCCGCGGTCTTCGACGGAATCCTCCATAAGACTCCGGCCCCGCCGGCGCGTCTGAATCCCACTCTGCCCGCCGAGCTGGACCGCATTGTCGCAAAGGCTCTGGAGAAGAGTCGGGACGTAAGATACCAGGGTGCAGCGGAGATGTGCGCCGACCTGAAGCGCCTGCGGCTCGGGACCGACCGCACGGTTGCGACGACGGCCGCGCCAGCCGCGCCCGTCCGCTGGAAGCCCTTGGCCCTCGCCGCAGCGGCAGCCTTGCTCGGGCTCGCTTTCTTTCTGCGGCCGGCGCTGCCGCCCCCGAAAGTGGTCGGAACCGCCCAGCTCACCGCGGACGGCCGGCAGAAGTTCAACCTGGCAGACCCCAACCTGGAGCCCCTTGTCACCGACGGATCGCGGATCTACTTCAAGCAGCAGCAGCCTCCGGCTCTGGAGCAGGTTCCCGTCGGAGGCGGCGAGCCGGTCACGATTGCTATTCCCTTCCAGGCCTGGAATCTCGCCGGCGTCTCTCCGAAGAACACGGAGCTTCTCTTCACCGCCCGCATGACGACCGCAGTGCCCGGCGTGGGGGAGATCTATCCACTCTGGTCGATGGCCGTCCCAGGCGGACAGCCGCGTCGACTCGGTGGGCTGACCGCCCAGGACGCGGCCTGGTCGCCGGACGGAGAGGCGATCTTCTTTGCCAGCGGCCACGACGTGTATCGGGCCAGGAGCGACGGCAGCGAGGCGCACCGGTTGGCCACCCTCAACGGAACACCCCTGTGGCTGCGCCTGTCTCCCGACGGACGCAGCATCCGCTTCACCGTGGTGGACCGGGCCGTGAATCGGTCCGAGCTCTGGGAGATGGCTGCCGATGGAACGGGCCTTCGTCCCTTGCTCGCCGGATGGAACAGCCCTTCACAAGAGTGTTGCGGTTCCTGGACACCCGACGGCGCGTACTTCGTGTTCCAGTCCACCCGCCACGGTCTGGCCAGCGTCTGGGCCGTGCGCGAGAAACGGACCCTGTGGCACAAGATCTCCCGCGAACCGGTGCAGTTGACCTTCGGACAGATGAACTGCTATTCGCCTTTGCCCAGCTCGAACGGCAAGAGCGTTTTCTTCATCGGCACCCAGCTTCGCTCCGAGGTCCTGCGCCTGGACTGGAGCGGCCATCAGCCGGTTCCCTTCATGCCCGGGCTTTCGGCGGACGGGCTGAGCTTGTCGAGGGACGGCCAATGGATTGCCTACGTCGCCGACCCCGACGGGACGCTCTGGCGCGCCCGTATGGACGGCAGCGAACGCCGCCAGTTGAGTTTTCCGCCTATGGAGTGCGGGCTGCCGCGCTGGTCGCCGAACGGCAGGCAAGTCGCCTTCAGCGGCCACGCTCCCGGCCGGGCATGGAGAATCTACGTCGTCTCCGCCGAGGGAGGCGATCCGGAGCAACTCCTGCCCGGGGAGAGTGAAGAGCTCGACCCGAGCTGGTCGCTCGACGGCACGTCTATCGTTTTCGGCGGAGATGCCCCCTCCGTCCGGGCTTCCCAGGAGGACGCTCTCCACACCGTCGACCTGGCCACCAGGAAGGTCGTTTCCCTCCCGGGCTCCGCCGGGCTGTTCTCTCCGCGGTGGTCTCCCGACGGCCGCTACATCCTCGCCATGACCGCCGACTACAAGAAGCTGGAGATCTACGATGTCGCCGCCAGCAAATGGGAGGACCTGATCGCGATCGGCTCCGCTTATCCGGACTGGTCCCCGGACAGCAAGTATGTGTCCTTCGCGGTCTTCGGTGAACCCGGCTTCCTCCGCATCCGCGTCAGCGACCGCAAGATCGAGCGCCGCCCGGGCCTGGGCGACTTCGGGAGCCAGGCGGGGAGACGGTTCGGCACCTGGTCCGGCGTCGGCCCCGGCGGGTCGGTCCTGGTCAACCGCGACATCAGTGTCCAGGAGGTTTACGCCCTCGAGTGGCAGACCCCCTGAGTGCCGCCGGTGAACGCGGCCCTGCGGCGTAAGGTCAGCCCCGGCACCGCTGCTTCGCAGCGCCGGCCCAGGCTACCGCCGGTTCACCTCGGTCTCGATCGCCTCGAGTTCCTTGCCCGCCTCGGCCCAGTGGCCCTCCCCGGCAAACTGGCGGTAGCGGCGCAGGTGCTCGCGGATCGCCTCCACCCGCTGATCGGAAGCGGGAGCCGCCGGCTTCACCGCCGCGGCGCCCGGGGCCGGCGGAGGAGCGGCGATCGCTCCACTCTGCATGGCGTTGCTCAACTGCGCCAGAGCCTGGTCGTAAGTGTCCGTGTAAATGAGCAGGTTGCCCATGGCCAGTACGATCTTCTTCAACTGCGGCATCTTGGCCGCCGAGGACTGAATGTAGAGCGGCTCCACATACAGAAACGTATCCGCAATGGGCAGGACCAGCATCTGCCCGCGCAGCACTTGCGAGCCCTGCTGGTTCCACAGCGTGAGGTCCTTCGAAATGGTCTGCTCCTGGTTGATCCGTGCCTCGATCTGCATCGGCCCGAAGATCAGCTCCTGCTTGGAGAGTTGCAGGACCACGACATCGCCCAGGTGCTCGCCGTCGCAGCGCGCCACCATCAGCCCGATCATGTTGTCCTTGTTGCGGGGCGTGAACGGAAGGATCAGCAGGAACTCGGCCTTGTCTTCGCCGGGCAGGCTGGCCACCACGTAGGTGGGCGACATCTGCTTCCGGGTCCTTGCCCAGCGTGCGCGCGGTCTTCGCCACGTCCCACAGGTCTTCCTTGTTGTAGAAGGCCTGCGGGTCGAGCATGTGGAAGGTGCGGTAGATCTCCGCCTGCGTGCGGAAGAAAATCTCGGGATAGCGCGCGTGCCGGCGCAGGTCCGCGGGCATCTCCGAGAATGGCTGGAACAGCCGCGGGAAAAGCTGCCGGTAGGCGCGGATGATGGGATCCGATGCCGTCGAAGACGTAGATGTGCGTCTCGCCGTCGTAGGCGTCCACCGTGGCCTTGACGGCATTGCGCATGTAGTTGACCTCGCCCACGTCGCCCAGATCCACGCGATGCGAGTACGGATGCGCGTCGGAAGTGGTGTAGCCGTCGATGGTCCACACCAGCCGGCCGGAGTCCGCGATCACCAGGTACGGATCGGTCTCCCAGGTGATGAAGCCCGCCAGCGCCGCGACGCGCTCGCGCACCGTGCGGCGGATCATCATGCGGCTGCCCTCGGTCAGGGAGCCGGTGAGCAGGATGTTGGGGTCGGCCTCGGAAACCGCGGCCGCCAGGCGCATGCCGAACGAGGAGACCGGGAACCCGCCCTTCCCCTGGTAGCGCTCGAAGACGTTGTCGGCGCCCGCCGGGTAGTTGAACTCCTTCTCCTTGGTGTCGGCGAACACCGGCTCGTGGGCCACCTCGCTGTAGTACAGTTCCGGCCGCGTCAGCTTCAAGCTGGGAGTGTTTACCACCGGCGGTGCGTCCTGGATGAACAACTCCGGCAGCCCGTCCGCGGTAATTCGGTTGGCTTCCGCCACCACCAGACCGTAGCCGTGCGTGTAAATGAGGTGGGTGTTCGGCCAGCCCTGCTGCGCCGAGGCGACTAACAGGGTGATATCGAGCTCGCGCGGCGTGAGGAGTAGCTGGCGTAACTGGCCGTCGATCATATAGCGGTCGACGTCCGTGTCCGCGAAGCGGTAGTAAGAGCGCAGCGCCTGCATCTGTGTGACGGTATCGTGAAACGCCTGCCAGTCCCACAAGCGCACGTTGCTCAAGATGGCCTGGTTCTTAGCCGGGTCGAAACGCGATTCGAGCTTGGCCTTGTACTCGCCCTCTTTGATGTGCCGGCCGAGCGCGAACGCGCTGCGCGTCGCCTGAATGTGCCGCTGGATGTACGGCCGCTCGATGGAGATCTCGTTGGGTCGCACGTACGCGGCCTCCACTACGGCGGGCACGAGGCCACGAATCAGCAGCGCCGCAACCACCGACAGGCTCCACAACCAGCGGCCGAAGACAACCGCCGCCGCCGAGACCAGGCAGGTCCCCATGAGCAGCCATTGCAGCGGGAGCCGCCAGGTTTCGTCCACGTAGTCGATGCCGACCATGAACCCGTGGTCGCTCCACAGCATCTCGTACCGGCCCAGGAAGAAGCGGAACGCCAGGGCGACCAGAAACACCGATGCGACGACGCGCAGGAAGCGCGATTTGAGAGCGCCCGCGAGGCCGAAAGCGCGCAAGTCGATCCCCACCTGGGTACGGTCGCGGAGGGCTTCCTGGAAAGTGTCCCGCAGTTGCCATGCGCGCGCGGTCAGCCAGTAGACCAATGCCGCGCCAATCGCCAGCGCGAGCAGGAACTGCCGCAGCACGCCGTAGAACGGCAGGTCGAAAAGGTAGAACTTCAGCGGGTGGCCGAAGACGGGATCGGTCCACGCCGTCGCCTCGCTGGGAAGATGCCGTCCGCCGAAGTAGCGCACCACCGTCCAGGTGTCGACGATGCCGGAGCCGATCAGGATCGAGAGCAGCAGGATCGCGGCGGCCGAGATCTTCGCGTAGAGCGGATACTGCCCCAGCCGAGCGCCGCCGAACCTCATCCCCAGCTGGTGCGCCACAAACAGCACCACGAATACGATCGCCACGACGATGGCGAGCGGGGCGATTGAGTAAGCGAGCAGCGAGAGCCAGGTCGGGACCTGCCCCATCTCGCTCCACCAATGGTACTCGATGATGTAACCGGCGATCGATCGCGCGCCGATCAGGACAAGAATGAAAACGCCGATCAGGATCAGGGGCCATATGCGCCGGCGTGACGAGGCCGGGATCTGATAGTGGGCCATAGCAGCTCCTCTCGGATGGGCGGCCTAACCGCCCGCGTCCACACTACATTACCACCGCCCCTGTGTGCGCTGTGGGGTAGGCGTTTCCGCCCGATTCAGGCCGGTGGGGCGAGCCGCGGACGAGGGCGCCCTCTTTACGGGCCTGGCCCAGCCGGGCAAACTGGAGAAGATCCACTCCCTGGTTGGCCGGCGCCTTCCCTGCCCCAGCCGTCAAGCCAACGATCCTCGCGTGCTAGAATGGCTGCTCTACCGCTTATGCGAGTCTCCATCGGAGCCGACCATGCAGGGTTTCTCCTGAAGGAGCAGCTCCGCGGCCGGCTGGAGCAGGAGGGCCACCAGGTTTTGGACGAGGGCACGCACTCCGCCGAATCGTGCGACTATCCCGATTTCGCGGCCGCCGGTGGCGCACGATGTCGCCGCGGGGCGCGCCGACCGCGGGATTCTGATCTGCGGCACCGGCGTCGGCATGTCCATCGCCGCGAACAAGATCGCCGGTATTCGCGCCGCGCTGGGCACCGTTCCGGAAGAAGTCCGCCTGGTGCGCGCCCACAACGACGCCAACATCCTGACTCTGGGTGCCCGTTTCATCGACGAGCCCGCCGCGGAGGCCCTGGTGGACATTTTCCTCGCGACCGCCTTCGACGGCGGCCGTCACGGCCTGCGGGTGGCGAAGATCGCGGCCCTGGAGCGGGACGAAACGAGCCCGGAGGCAAAGCAATCATGAACGAGCGGGAGAGCGATGTCCCGGCCGCTGGCCGAGGTCGATCCGCAGGTCTACGACGCCATCCGGCAGGAGTTGCTGCGGCAGAATTCGCGGCTCGAATTGATCGCCAGCGAGAACTTCACTTCCGAAGCGGTGCTCGAGGCCGCGGGCAGCGTCTTCACCAACAAGTACGCCGAGGGCTATCCGGGCAAGCGCTACTACGGCGGCTGCCAGTACGTGGACGTGGTCGAGACGCTGGCCATCGAGCGCGCCAAGCAGTTGTTCCACGCCGAGCATGCCAACGTGCAGCCGCACTCGGGCGCGCAGGCCAACATGGCCGCCTACGCCGCGGTCCTGCAGCCCGGCGACACCATCCTGGGCATGAACCTCTCCCACGGCGGCCACCTCACGCACGGCAGCCCGCTTCAACTTCTCGGGCAAGCTGTACAAGATCGTGCCCTATGGCGTCGAACCGCGAAACCGAGCGGATCGATTACGACGAACTGGCCGCGCTGGCCGCCGAGCACCGCCCCAAGATGATCGTGGCCGGCGGCAGCGCCTATCCCCGCATCATCGATTTCCGCCGCATGCGCGAGATCGCGGATTCGGCCGGGGCCATCCTGCTGGTCGATATGGCGCACTTCTCGGGGCTGGTGGCGGCGGGAGTCCATCCCAATCCCTGCGAGTACGCCGACATCGTGACTTCGACCACCCACAAGACGCTGCGCGGGCCGCGCTCCGGCATCATTCTCTGCCGCGCGCAGCACGCCCAAGCCATCGACAAGTCGGTCTTCCCCGGCACGCAGGGCGGACCGCTGGTGCACATCGTCGCCGCCAAGGCGGTGTGCTTTCTGCTGGCCATGCAGCCGGAGTTCGTGGAGTACCAGAAGCGCGTGCTGGCCAATGCCGCCGCGCTGGCCGCGGGCCTGGCCGAGGCCGGCTTCCGGGTGGTCTCGGGCGGCACGGACACGCACCTGCTGCTGGTGGACGTCTTCTCGAAGGGCATCCGGGGCAAGGAGGCCGAGCAGGCGCTCGACGAAGCCTACATCACCGCCAACAAGAACACCATTCCGTTCGACATCAACAAGCCGTTCAACCCCAGCGGCATCCGGCTGGGCAGCCCGGCGGTGACCACGCGCGGTTTCGGCGAGCCGGAGATGCGCGAGGTGGCCCTGCTCATTGCCGAGGTGCTCAACAACATCGGCTCCCAGGAGCCCTGCGCCGCGGTCCGGGCCCGCGTAAAGGTGCTGACCGACAGGTTCCCTCTGTACGCCTGGAAGCTCAGCCCGGTGATGGCGCAGTGAATGCCCATCCGCATCGCCATTGACGTCCGGCGCACCCGCGATTTCGGCATCGGGACCTACATCCGCAACCTGGTCCACGCACTGGCGGCGCTTGACCACGAGAACCACTACGTCCTGGTCGCGCTCAACGCCGACGAACCCGAGCTGGCCGACCTGCCCCCCAATTTCGAGATTGCCGTCTACCGGAGGCCGGATACGGACTGGATGGACCAGTTCGCTTTCTACTTCTTCCTGCGGACCATTCGGGCCGATCTCGTCCACATGCCGTTGAACCTGGTGCCGCTGCTGATGCCCAAGCCCTACGTGGTCACCATCCACGACATGGGCAGCCTCCTGTTCGGCAACCGCGCCCAGATGCGCTCCAGTTTCCGCATGTTCCTCTTCCGGCGGGGGCTGCTGCGCGCCGAGCGTGTCATCGCGGTTTCGACGGCCACCCGCCGCGATGTCGAGAATGTCCTCGGCATTCCTCCCAGCCGCATCCGTCAGATCTACGATGCGCCCGACCCGCACTTCCTGCGCGCCCCCGACGACGGCGCCCAATCGGCCGAGCGCCAGCAGACCCTGGAGCGCTATCAGATCGACTACCCGTTTATTCTCTATGCCGGCGCCGTCCGGCCGCAGAAGAACATTCCCCGCTTGGTCGAGGCGTTCGCGGTCCTGCGCGGCGATCTCGAGCAACACCCGGTTTACAAGGATCTGAGACTTATCATCATCGGAGACGAGATCAATCGAAATACCCTGCTCTCCGCCGGGCCGTCATCAAGACCCGCGTCGAGAAACTGGTCCGCTTCCTGGGTTTCGTGCCGCTCGACACGCTGCGGGTGTTTTTCGAGGCGGCCTCCGCCTTCGTGTTCCCGTCTTTGTACGAGGGTTTTGGCCTGCCGCCGCTCGAGGCCATGGCCTGCGGTACGCCGGTAGTCACTTCGAATGTCAGCTCGCTGCCCGAAGTGGCCGGGAACGCGGCCATGCTCGTCAATCCGGAGAACGTCTTCGATATCGCGCGCGGCATCCGCGACGTGCTGCTGGACGAGCGGCAGAGGGCCGAACTCATCCGCAGGGGTCACGAGCAGGTCCGCCGTTTCAGTTGGGCAACCGCCGCTCGACAGGTCCTCGAAATCTACCAGGAAGTCGCCGCGACCGGAACCTGAGGCAATTCAGAACACCTCCTGCACCCGTACCCCAGGCTCGCCCAACTGCCGGAAATCCATCTCCTCGTTCCCCGCTATCCCCGCAACGGCCTCCGCCATCTCGGGCATTTGAGCGAGAGGCACGCGTCCCTCGATGAGGTCCAGCACGGTCAAATCGAGCCGCCGCAGAATCCGGTCGGCATTTTCGATAGACAGAGCGCGCACGCCTTTCAGGATGTGGTGCATATGCGGCTGCGAGATTCCCACCATGCGCGCCAGTCCCCTCTCGGTCAGCTCGCCGTTCTGCACGCGGGTCCTGACGCTCGCCAGCAGTCTGAGCTTCAGAGTCTCGAAATCCATGGCGCCGCCATCGAGGCGCGATTCCTCACTGAAATAGGTGAACGTAAACTCATGTCTATCTCACGGTATTAAACCACTTTAACTATGCTTATTCGGATCAATTCCTACTGCTTGTGGTGGTTCTTTCATTTCGTAGCCGCCGTGAGACCCTGTCTTTCCGAATTGACCCTTTTTTCGATGCGCAGTACTCTTGGGACAGGTTTTTGGGGCGAACCTCACATGTCTGAGGCGCCCGTCAAAAGAGGACATCGAAATGGAATGGAGCCGATCAGAGACAGTAGCGCTTGCCAAGAATACCTGCACACTGTGCCACGGACTCGGGCTGCATCTCGGCCGCGAGGGGCGGACGATCCCCTGCAACTGCGTTCTGCGCGCCATCTTCCGCGTGTGTTATGCCCGCTTCCGTCACTGCGTCGCGAAGGAGAAGTATATGAGTAAGGCCTCGCTCGAGTTCGTCTGCGGGCGGGAACGGAGCTTCAGTTGGGGCCGCAAGGACGAAGAGTACATCGCGGACTTCGTCCTGGTGAGCCGACGAACCCTCTCCGAGCTGGAATATAGGATCTTCAAGTTTCATTTTCTTCTGGGGGCGGATTGGAACCTCTGCTGCCGCCGCCTGGCCCTCGACCGGGGCATCTTTTTCCACGCCGTCTACCGCATCGAACGGTCCCTCGGCCGCGTGTTCCGTGAGTTGGAGCCGTACGGCTTGTTTCCGCTGGACGAATACTTCCACGGCTCTGTCCGCGCGGAGCCTGCCGTCATTCGGCCCACCGTCGTTCCGCTCCGGTCCGCTTCGGCCCCCACCCGGAGCCCTCTGCGGCCCGCTCTTTTGCGATCCGCGTAAACCGGCCTGCGTCGGCCCCCGGAATGGGCGCCTGAAGGGTGCGCGGGGCAGGCATTCCCGCCGACGCCGGAAGCATGTCCGCGGGAGTGCGCCGTTGCCGGTCGAGAACCTCGCCGCATCGAAGCGGGCCGCCCGAAGGGCGCTGGGTTCGCCGCTAGGCCCGGCGCGGCGCCCGCCGCGATTCGAAGAAGCGCAGCAGCGGATCCAGACACTCGGCGGCGAGCACGCCTTCCGCGATTTCGACGCGATGGTTAAGGAGGTCCGAGTCGGCGATGCGGAACTTGCTGCGAACGCCCCCGAAACGCAGGTCGCGGGCGCCAAAGACCAGCCGTCCGATGCGTGCGGCCACGAGGGCGCCGGCGCACATGACGCACGGCTCGAGCGTGACGTAGAGGGTCGCGCCTTCGAGGCGGTAGTTCCGCATGCCCGCCGCGGCCTCGCGCAGCGCCAGCATCTCGGCGTGGGCAGTGGGATCGCAGCGCGTGACGGCCGAATTGCGGCCTCGCCCGATGATGGCGCCGGCGAGCTCCACCACCGCGCCCACCGGCACCTCGCCGGCGGCCTCGGCTTCGCGTGCCAGCGCCACCGCTTCGCGCATGCAGTCTTCGTCACTCACCGGGGCCAGTGTAGCGCGGCCGGGGGTCTCTCCGCGATTCGCCGGTCGCCGCGCGCCGTTGAGCGGTCGGCCACGGCAGCCCACCGATTCCGGGTTTGCGCCGCCGGACCCTTCGCTAGAATGAAAGCAATGGGCCGGTTCCTTCCATTAATCCTGAAGAACAGTTGGCGCAACCACCGCCGCACGCTTCTGACGGTGCTCAGCATCGGCGTCTCGCTGTGTCTGCTGGGCGTGGTGATGGCCATGTACAAGGCCTTCTATTACACTCAGGCCAACGAGTACCAGGCTCTGCGCCTGGTCACGCGCAACCGGGTTTCGCTGACTCTTCCTATGCCGATCTTCTACGGCCCGAAGATCGAACAAGTCCCGGGCGCGCGCGTGGTCATGATGTCGCAGTGGTTCGGCGGCACCTACAAAGACGCCCGCGACCCCAAGAACTTCTTTGCGCGTCTGGCCGTGGAGCCGGAGAAGCTGTTCGCCCTGGTCGGCGAAATGAAGATCCCGGAGGACCAGAAGAAGGCCTTTCAGCAGGACCGCACCGCCTGCCTCATGGGCAAGAACCTAGCCCGGCGGCTCAACCTGAAACTCGGCGACCGCATCACCTTTGTCGGCGACATCTACCCCGTCAACATCGAACTCACCATCCGCGGTATCTTTGAACTGCCGGAGGATGACTCGATCACCTACTTCCATTGGAAGTACCTTGAGGAGAGCATCTCGCCCGCGCGCCGTTCCGTCGCCGGCACCTTCACCATTCTGGCCGACAGCATCGATGACGCGCCGCGTGTCGCCAAGGCCATCGACGACATGTTCCATAACGCCACGGTCGAGACCAAGACCGAATCCGAGCAGCAGTTCGGCCTCAGCTTTCTAGCATTCCTGGGAAACGTGAAGGCGTTCCTGCTGAGCATCTGCGGCGCGGTGACCTTCAGCATTCTGCTGGTCTCGGCCAACACCATGGCCATGTCGGTCCGCGAGCGGGCGCGCGAGGTTGGCATACTGAAGACGATCGGGTTCACCACCGGCCAGATCCTGGGCATCATCCTGGGCGAGGCGGTGCTGATCTCGGAGGCCGGCGCGGTGCTGGGCCTGCTGCTGGCGGCGCTGCTGTGCGGGGGCGTGGGCCAAGCGGTTCCGGCGTTTCAGAACCTGACGATCCAGCCAGTGATTATCGCGATTTCGCTGGCGCTGGCCGCGGGCATTGGCGTGGCCAGCTCCCTGATTCCCGCGTTCGGCGCCTCCAGGACGGCCATCATCGAAGCCATCCGCGACAACGGCTAGGAGACAGACATGGCGATCCCGATCTCTTACAACCTGCGGAACCTGGCCGTGCGCAAGACAACCACGATCATGACGGCGCTGGGCATTGCCATTACGGTCGCCGTCCTGCTGGCGATCCTGGCGCTGGTCAACGGCCTGCGGACGGCTTTCGAGGCCTCCGGCCACCCGCTCAACGTCCTGGTCCTGCGCAAGGGCTCCGATTCCGAACTGGCCAGCAACTTTACGCGCGCCGCTTACCAGGAGCTCAAAGTGAAGCCCGGCATCGCCCGCAGCCGGAATGGCGGACCCCTGGCCTCGCTTGAGATGGTCACCGTCATCAATCTCCCGAGCGACGCGAACCCGGATGGAGCCAACGTTACGCTGCGGGGACTATCGCCCGAGGGCATCGAGATGCGCGACCAGTTGAGGCTGGCCGCTGGGCGCTGGTTTGAGACCGGCCGGCGCGAAGTCGTCGTGGGCGCGTCGATCGCGCGCCGCTACCCCACCGCCGGCCTCGGCAAGTCCCTGCGCTTCGGGCACGGCAATTGGCTCGTGGTGGGCGTCATGGATGCCGGCCACACCTCGGCCGGTAGCGAGATCTTCGGCGACGTCAACCAGATCAGCGCGCGATTTCAACCGTTCCCCGGTGGTCAGCTCCGCGCTCGTGCGCGCCACCGACGCGGTGGCGGTGCGCGCCCTGATCAACGGCGTCAACGACGACCGCCGGCTTAACTGCACCGCCCAAACCGAACGCGACTACTACGAATTGCAAACTAATTCCGGTAAGCCGGTCGAGTACGTGGGCGTCGTGGTGGCCATCATCATGGCCGTGGGAAGCTGCTTCGCCGCGATGAACACCATGTATGCCGCCGTGGCGCGGCGCACCCGCGAGATCGGGACTCTGCGGGTACTGGGCTTCTCACGCAGCGCCATCCTGTTTAGTTTCTTCCTCGAGTCGCTGCTGCTGGCTGGTATCGGCGGGCTGCTCGGCTGCATCGCCGTGATGTGGCTCAACGGCTTCGAAACCGGCATCGGCAACTTCGCCACGTTCAGTGAGATCGCGTTCGATTTCCGGATCAGTCCCTCCATCATGGCGCTGGGGCTCGGCTTCTCATTGCTGATGGGCGCCCTGGGCGGATTCTTCCCTGCCCGCGCCGCGGCACGGAAGGAAATCCTGAACGCTCTGAGGGAGGCTTGAGGGTGGCGAATCTTCAGGATCTGCGCATCGACCGCGAATCGCGCGACTCGGCCGCGCCCACAGCCAGGCGCACCGGCGTGTGGATCGCCGCGGCAGCCGTCATCGTGCTCCTCGCGGCGGCCGCGTACGCCTACAGAACTCTGGGCTCGGCCATCGAGGTCGAGACGGTCCGCGTCGCCGCGGCCGGCGGCGCCTCCGTCGCGCCCGGAGTCATTCTCAACGCCACCGGCTATATCGTGGCGGCGCACAAGATCGAGGTGGGCTCGAAGGTCATGGGCAAGGTCGCCTGGATCGGAGTGGATAAGGGCGACCGCGTCAAAGAGGGACAGGTAATCGTGCGGCTCGAGGACGAAGAGTACCGCGCCCAGCTCGAACAGGCTCGCGGCCAGTACCTCAACCTCCAGGCGCGCCTGTCCGAGCTCGAACACGGCTCGCGGCCCCAGGAGATCGCCGGCGCCAAGGCCGACCTGGAGCAGGCCCGCGCCGACATGATCAACGCGCGCCTCACCCTCAATCGAACCCGTCAGCTCACCGACCAGAAAGTCATGGCGCCGCAAACCCTCGACGACGCTCAGGCCAAGTATGACGCCGCGGTCGCCCGGGTCGCTTCGCTCGAGGAACGATTCACGGCTGACCGAACTCGGCCCCCGGCAGGAGGAGATCGATGCCGCGCGCGGCCAGGTGATGCAGGCCAAGGGCACCGTCGATTTCTACCAGACCCAGCTCGACAACACCGTCATCAAGGCTCCGGTCACCGGAACCATCCTCGAGCGCGAGGTCGAGAAGGGCGAGTTTGTCACCACCGGTTTCGTCGGCGACCGCGGCGCCAAGGGCTACGTCGTGTCCTTGGCCGACCTGAACGACCTCGAAGTCGAGCTCGACATCAGCCAGAACGATTTTGCCAAGCTCGCCCACGATCAGCGCGGCTGGGTCACCACCGACGCCTATCCCGATCGCCGCTACGACGGCTACATCCGGCAGATCTCGCCCGAAGCCAACCGCCAGAAGGCCACCGTGCAGGTGAAGGTCAAGATCCTCAAGCCCGACGCCTACCTGCGGCCGGACATGAACGCCAGCGTGGCCTTCTATTCGGAGGAGAAAGACACCACTGCCGCGCCCAAACCCGTCGTCTTCGTTCCGTCATCCGCCGTCCACGATGGAGCGGTCTTCGTGGTGCTCGATGGCCGCGCGGTCCGGCGCGCGGTAAAGACAGGCGCCGCCACGAACCAGGGTGTCCGCATCGAGAATGGACTGATCGGAGGCGAAGACTTGATTGCGAGCCCGCCCGCGGGGCTCAAGTCCGGCGACCGCGTACGAACGAGAAAGGCACAAGCATGAGCGAGATCATCATTCAGACGCGCAACCTCGACAAGGAATTCGGGCACGACGGGCTGCGGGTGGCGGCGCTGAAGGGTATCAACCTGGAGGTGATCCGCGGCGAGTTCGTTGCGCTCATGGGCCCCTCCGGCTCGGGCAAATCGACCCTGCTGCACCTCATCGCGGCCATGGACCGGCCCAGCGGCGGCGGCATCCTGGTGCTCGGACAGGATCTGCAGCGTCTCAACGACAGCCAGATCGCGCGCTGGCGCAACGCGCACATCGGCTTCGTGTTTCAGTCGTTCAACCTGATCCCGGTGCTGACCGCCCTGGAGAACGTCGAACTCCCGCTCAAGCTCACCCGTCTCAAGAAGAAGGAGCGCATCGACCACGCCATGACCGCGCTCAAGCTGGTCGGTCTCGAAGACCGCGTAGATCACCTGCCAAAGCAGCTCTCGGGCGGCCAGGAGCAGCGCGTCGCCATCGCCCGCGCCATCGTGACCGATCCCGATCTGATTTTGGCCGACGAGCCCACCGGCAACCTCGACGCCGCCTCCGCCCAGGAAGTCCTCACCCTGCTGGCGCGCTTGAACCGGGAGTTCAACAAGACCGTCCTGCTGGTGACGCACGACCCCCACGCGGCGCACTTCGCCACGAAAGTTCGCCACCTCGAGAAGGCCGAACTGTTGCCCGAGGGCCAGGTTCCCACCGACTGGCAGGGTCCCCAGGCCGCCCGCAACTGACGTGGGCACCCCCCGCGCCAGCGCCGGAGCATCGGACCGGTCGCAAGCGGTATGATGACTCGATTTGGGGGTTGCCAATGCGAATCGTCGTTCGTACACCAGGTTGGTGGGTTGCGTTTTCCCTGTCGCTGCTGCTGGCATCATGCGGCGGTGACTCTGCGGCGCCGGCCCAGCCGGACCCGATCTCCATCTCGCTCTCCACGAGCTCGTTGACCGCTCGGCAGGACGGCACGCCCGCCTCGGTCAGCGTGACCGTCCAGCGGCCGGCGGGCAATACCAACGCCGTCACCCTCAGCGTCACCCCGGTCTTGGGCTTGGCTGCCCAGATCACCTCGCCCGGCGCGGCCTCGACGGGGCAGGTGACGTTCACCGTCCAGAGCGCCGCCGCAGGACCGTACACCGTCGCGGTTCAGGCCACGGACGGAACGACGAACGCCTCCGCGTCACTGGTGGTCGATGTGGCGGTGGTGGCAACCGTCAAAGCCCTCACCAACACCAATGCCGGCTTCCACGGCACGCTCCAGAACTTCATGGCTACCTCCTTCCAGCCGGCCGAGTGGGACTACCAGTTCTTCGTCAGCAATCCCGGCGCGGCCGCTACCCTGAACGCTTTGGGCGCCGAGCACATCCGCCTCCAGCCGGTGTCCGCTGGAACGCCGCAGAAAGCGGACCAGAGTTGGGACTTCACGGTACTCGACGCCATCCTCAATCCCGTCATCGCCGGCGGCGACAAGAGTCCGGAGCTGCAACTCGCCGTAGCGCCGGCGTGGATGAATGATGCGAGCGGCCACCTGATGCCCGCGCACTTCAACGACTTCGCCAGCTACGCCGCGAACATGGTCAAGTATTACAACACCGCCACCGGATTCCAGGATTCCCAGGGCGTCGCCCACGTTCATTCGGCGGCCAATCCCACGGCTGTCACCTGGTGGGGCATTTTCAACGAGCCCAACATCAACGGGCTGCTTCCCGCCGACTACCTGAATCTGTACAACGTCGTCGTGCCGGCGATGCTGTCCGCCGGCTCGATCGTCCCTATCAAGTTTGTGGCGGTCGAGCTGTCGGATTGGGGGAACGAGCCTCAGCGCTATCTCCCGACGTTCGTCAATGGCGTCACGGCGCAGGTGGATGTGCTCGGCACGCACTACTACTCCTCGTGCAACCAATCGGATCTCGACAGCACGCTGTTTGCGAGCATTCCCACCCAGTTCGTGCCGCATGTCCAGTACATCTACCAGCAGTTGAAGAGCGTCCCCAAGCTGGCGGGCGTGCCGGTGTGGGTGACGGAAAACAATGTGAACGCCGACTGGCAGGGAGCGAACGGGTACAGCCAGTGCAACCCGGGCCAGCTCTTCGTCCTGGATCGCCGCGGGACCGGCGCGTTCTTCGCGGCCTGGCGGCCGTACCTGTTCTCCCAGTTGGGACAGGCGGGCATCGAGTCCCTCTATCACTGGGACTTCGACGCCGACGCTCAGTATGGCGAGGTGAACTTCAATAACGGGCAGACGTACCTCAGTTATTGGGTGGACTATTACCTCACGCGGTACTTCCCCTTTTGCGATCCGGGCGCGCCAGGCTGCTTCGGCTCCGGCTCGACCATCCTGCAATCGACGACCACGGAGCAAGCGGGCGCGCAGAGCGTCGAGCTGCTGGCAACGAAGAATGCCGATGCCTCGGTGGTGGTGATGGTGGCGGATCACGCCGTGAACGCGGCTTCGGACAACAACGGCCCAGGGCAGCCGCGCAGCGTGGTGGTGGATATCTCGGCACTGGGGCCATTCTATGGCGGAACGCGGATGACGCTGGACGCGAACACGGACCCCATCGCCGGCCCCGCTGCCACCAACTTCGCGCCCGCCTCCCAGATGGCCGTCCGGCTGGGCGGCTATGGCACGGCCTTTCTGACCTTCAGCCCGGCCCCTGCGCATGCGCTGCCGGCCGGGCCCGCGGAGGCGCCCGGCTCGCCCGAGGTTCCCTTCGTTTTCGAAACCGCGCCGGAGCCTCCGGCCATCTCCATGACGGTCACGCCAGCCACCATCACGCTGGGGAAATCCGCCCGGATCGCCTGGTCGGCAACCAACGCGGCCTCCTGCACGGGATCGGACGATCTGCCGGGAGCCCGGCCGGTCAGGGGCGCCATGACTTTCAACCCCATGCTCCCCGGCGCCTACACGGCTACCCTCACGTGCACCGGCGCTGGGGGAACCGTGACGCAGTCGGCTGCGCTGACGGTGAACATGCTCTAACGCAACCGCGCGGCGGGGCCTTCGGCCTGCCCGGTCGGCATTCGTGCACACACCTGGGCGCCGAGAGGAGTCTCGACGCGGCACGCAAGAGTGCGTGCGCCACAAAAAGCCCGCGGCACTACACGAGGACAGACTGAGGCACATCCTACTTCGACGGAGGTTCCTGACCGACAACCGTCTCGCCGGGCTTGAGGAGCGTCGGCTTCTTCGACTTTGTGGCGGCGTCCTTGGCCTCTTTTGTCTTGGCGTCGGCCTCTTCGGGCGTCATCGCCGCCTCGCGGTCCTTCTTCTCTTTCTTCAGGCGGCCGGCGACTTCCGAAGAGCGTTTCCCGAGGTCCTGCGTGGCGGTGTCCAGCGAGTCGCTGGTGGCCTGGATGGCCTGGTCGAGCACGAACTCGTAGCGGGCCAGGTCGCTGGGCTGGCTGTCGCGAATCTTCTCGAGGACGGGCAGAAACTCCTTCTCCGCCGCCGCGACGTTCTTGTTCCCCGCGGCGATATCGGCCTTCCGGGAAAGCGCATCGTCGGCGACGGTGTCGATGGCATCGATGACCTGGCCGTACTCGTCGAGCAGGTCGTGCATCATGGCGGCGCGCCCGGGCCGGGGTTCCTTCACGAGCTGCTTTAACTGGTCCAGCCGCTGCCGGGCAAAACCGACGTAGAGCGCGAGCCGCTCGTTGGGCTCCTGGGCCAGCCGCACCTGTTCGATCTCGCTGTTGGTCAGAAAGTCGCGCTCGGCCGCCAGCGGCGACGCCGCCGACAGCAGAACCACGCCGAGCAAAAGCCTGGTCATGACGCTACTCCTTCTTCTTACCGCCCATGATGCCTTCGAGCAGGCTCTCGTGCACCTTCTGCACCACGGCGCGCACCTTCTCGATCGTGTCGCGGTCGTCCACGCTCATCTGTTCCCGGAGGTCGTCGATTCGCCGCAACAGCTCGCGCGTGTCGATTTCGGCCTTCTTGAAGTACTTCGGGCTCCGGCTGGGGGTCTTGTGGGTCTGCTGGAGCGAGTCGTAGGCCAGATCGACCGACTCCGACACCTCTGTGAGCGAGGCGCCAACCTGCTTCATGTCGCCTTCCGCGAGGTAGGCCTCCCGCGCCGACTTCAGTGCGCGCGCGGCGTTGTCCAGCGCCAGAACGGAGCGCTTTTCGAGATTCGGCTCGGCCTTGGCCGCGTCCAGGCTGACCCGTGCGGGCGCCGCCGCCAGGACCGCCAACGCCACTATCAGACAGATCAAGATTCTCACCTCTTCCCGAGATCGAGCTCCAGGATATGGATGCGCTGCCGCGCTTGAAACTCCTGGTTTGGCAGTTCGCCTTTGCTCGCCGACAGGAACTTCTGATATTCGGCAATGGCGCCTTTGCGATCCTGAATCCGGTCAAGGATCATGGCGCGCAGGAAATAGTCACCCGGGACTTCGGCATTCAGCGCCCGGACGTGGTCCAGCGCCGCCAGCGCCTGCGGATAGCTCTCCAGCACGACCTCGACGCCGGCCAGTTCGTTCCACGCCTGCACCCAATCGGGCTTGGCCTGAGCCACGCGCCCGAACTGCTCGGCTGCATCCGGGAAACGCCGCAGATCGCGCAGTTCGCGGCCGTAGGACATGCGCAGATCGAGGTCCGCGGGCGCCGCCGCCACCGCCGCCGCCAGCACCGGTACGGCTTTATCGGGCTCGCGATTCTTGCGATAGGCCTGGGCCAGCGCCAGCCGGTTGGCCGAAGTCGGCGACTGCTTCACGGCAAATTCCAGGTGCGGGATCGCGTCGCCGGCCTGGCCGGACTCGATCAACAACAGGCCCAGCCGTTCGCGCGCTGCGGCGTCTTCTGGAAACTCCCGGTAGAGTGCGATGGCCTCGGCCTTGCTGCCCGCCTTCTCGTAAAGGTCCGCCAGTTCGAGCAGGCTGTCCCGGTACTGCGGAGTCAGCTCGGCGGCGCGGCGAAAATGCGGATCCGCGTCCGCCAGCCGGTTCTGGCGGGCGAGCGCCCGCGCCAGCCCCAACTCCGCCGGAGCCGACTTGGGATCGAGCTCGATCACGGCCTGGTAGGATTGCGAGGCCTTTTCGAGGTCCCCGGTCTCGAGCAGCGCCATCGAGAGATACAGGCGCGGGCGCGGCTCCTTGGGCTTCTGACCAGCGGCGGCATCGAGAACCGGCAGCGCCTCGGCCGCGCGCTTTTGCCCCAGCAGCAAGATGCCCAGGTTGAGCTCGGCCTCATACACGCCGGGTTGCAATTCCAGGACCTTCCTGTATCCCGCGATCGCTTCGGCGGACTTGCCGAGCATGGTGTTGGCCAGCGCCAGGTTGAAATGAGCGGTGTAATCCTTGGGATCGGCCTCGACGGCCTTGGTGAATTCCTGCGCGGCGAGGCCGTAGTTCTTCGCGTCCAGCGCCTTCAGCCCGTCGGCGGCGGGATCTTCGGCAACGGCACTCATCGACAGGAACAGCCACAGGACCGTGGCAAGCCACCGCACCATGCTTACATTCTAGCCCGCGCTTCCAGAGGCCACCGCAAACGGATGAGCGCCACGAGCGCGCCGGCCAGGATCAGATTGCTGGGGAACCCGCAGCCCGCTCCGAGGGGACTGATGCCGACCAGGAAGACCGCTGCGGCCGCTAACCCCAGCCTCACGTATTCGGTGACATTCACCAGGATGGCCGCGCCCACGATGAGTTGCCACACGGCGATCGCCAGGATCAGCCGGCCCGGCGCCTGGGCCAGCACGCCGTAGATGAAGGTCTTGTACACTCCCACGGCGAGAGGTCCGAAGCCTCTCACGTAGATCTGCGGGGCGAGCAAGGCGAGCGTTCCGTTCACCAGGCTGGCGACAATGAACCCGCCGCCGGCGACCATCCGCGCCGCGTTGGGCCGGTAGAGTGCGAGCACGAGGAAAGCGACCGCGAACGCGTTGGCAACGAGCAGCGGCAGCAGCAATTGGGACGTCATGGGGTGATTCTACTGCGTTTGAAGGGTGCGGAGGGCCTGCGGGGATCTCCGGCTCGAATCCGGCCGAAGGACTCGGCCTCTTATACTGATGGGAGGAGGACCGATGAGCGACGGCCGCGAGGAGCGCGACGAACTTGAGAAGCGCCGCGAGCAGGAAAAGCGATCGGACCGCGGGGACCGGATCGACCGCGGCGATGCCGACGAGTGGGAGCCGGAGCGGGTTGACTCCTAACGTGCTGCTGAGGCTTCTACGCGGCGCATGGGCAGGGACGTGTTTAGGGCTCGCTCTTGCCGCTTGCGCGGCCTTGCCCGCGTTCGGACAACAATGCCCGCAAGCCAGCGGGGCTGGTACCCCGTCGCAGGTACGAACGTTGGAAGGTACGCTCGTCTTTCATGACGGTCTCCGAAAGTGGTTTGAACTGAAGCTGGACCAACCGCAATGCGGGCAAGCCTCCATCGAACTGGTGGGACCGATTGATCGCAAATGGACCCCGTTGGAGGTCCTCAGAGGCTGCCGCATCAGATCGCGGGGCGCCATCGCTTTTTCATCTACCGGTTACTACTCGCTCGATATGTTCCAAGACGCGCAGCAGGTCGAGTCTGTGGGCGCCTGTGTGAGGCAGTTGCCATTTCCCGACTATTCGAAAGCGAGGCCGGATAGGACAATCCGTGCGTATCGGGTCGAGATGCACATCGACTATGCTGCTGGAGATCATCCAGTCCTCTTCAGCGTGTCGAGTGCCGGCAGGGAATTGCAGCCGTGGCAGGCTTATGCGGACTATTTCCTGACAGGCGGCTTCGTCCTCTACGGATCCTGTGCCAAGGGCTTTGTTGTCGATCAGGTGTTTGGGACGCCGCAGGCGAATCCGTCACACTTCGATGACCCGGGGACGCCGAGTGACGCGGCCATGTTTGATCCCGAGAGTGCGGCTGCGGCCGGCAAAAAGGACCTGCATCTGGGATACACCTGCGTACGCAAGCCGTAGGGGCAGATGGCGGTTTCTGGGGGGCTTACGAAGCCGTCCGCACCACCGGCCGCAGAAATTGCCCCGTATACGACTCCGCCACCGCCGCCACCTGCTCGGGCGTGCCCTGGGCCACGATGCGGCCGCCGCGCTCGCCGCCCTCCGGGCCCAGGTCGATAATCCAGTCCGCCTCGCGGATCACTTCCAGATTGTGCTCGATCACCACCACGCTGGCGCCGTTCTGAATCAGTTTCTGAAAAGCGCCGAGTAATTGCGCGATATCTTCGAAATGCAGGCCGGTGGTGGGCTCGTCGAAGATGAACAGCGTGTTCTCGCAGGAGGCCTGCGCCAGGTGCGCCGCCAGCTTGACGCGCTGCGCCTCGCCGCCCGAGAGCGTGGTGGCCGATTGGCCCAGCCGCAGGTAACCGAGTCCCACTTGCGCCAGCACCTTCAGCTTCGTCACCAGCCGCGGCACGTCGCCGAAGAACGACAGCGCTTCCTTCACCGTCAGCGCGAGCACCTCGTGAACGTTCAGGCCGCGGTAACGGATCTCGAGGATGCCGCTCTTATAGCGCGTGCGCTTGCACTCGTCGCACACCAGTTCGACATCGGCCAGGAACTGCATCTCGACCGTCACGGTGCCGTCGCCCTGGCAGGTCTCGCAACGTCCGCCGGGAATATTGAAGGAAAAATGGCCCGCCGTGTAGCCGCGCCGCTGAGCTTCGGCCGTCGAAGCGAATAGTTCGCGGATAATGTCGAACGCTTTCAAGTAAGTGACCGGATTAGAACGCGGCGTGCGGCCGATGGGCGATTGATCCACCAGCACCGCCTGCGCAAGCTTCTCGGCGCCCGCGATGCGCTTCAGGGCCAGTCCCGAGAGAACCGGGACAGAGTATCCTGTCCCAAATTCTCGGCCCCGGTCTTGTGCGCGGCCGCCAGCGCCTTGTAGACGACCTCGTGCACCAGGCTCGATTTCCCCGAACCCGAGACGCCGGTGACAGCCACCATCATGCCCAGCGGAATCTCGACGTCGATGTTCTTGAGGTTGTGCGCCCGGGCGCCGTAGACCTTCAACACGCGCTTCGGATTCACCGCGCGCGGCGACCGCGCCCGCGGGCTGTCGCGCTCGCCCCTTAGCCAGGCCGCGGTCAGCGAACCGGCGCCGTCCGCCAGCAGTTGCCCGTAAGTGCCGGCGAAGATGACCCGCCCGCCGTTCTCGCCCGCGCCGGGGCCCAGGTCCACGATGTAGTCGGCCGCGCGCATCACGTCGGCGTCGTGCTCCACCACCACTATGGTGTTGCCCAGGTCGCGCAGCTCTTCGAGGATGCGGATGAGGCGGCCGGTGTCGCGGCTGTGCAGGCCGATGGACGGCTCGTCGAGAACGTAACACGCGCCCACCAGGCGCGAGCCCAGGCAGGTGGCCAGTTGGATGCGCTGCGCCTCGCCGCCCGAGAGCGTCGAGGAGAGCCGGTCGAGAGTCAGGTAGTCCAGGCCCACGTCGTTGAGGAACTTAAGGCGCTGCCGGATCTCGACCAGGACCTTCTCGGCGATCCCCAGCTCCTCGGGCGTCAGATCGAGGCCGCCGAAAAACACGTGTGCCTCGGCGATGTTCATGCGCACCACTTCGGCCATCGTCTTCGAGCCCACGCGCACGAAGAGCGCCTCCGGACGCAAGCGCGCGCCGTGGCAGACCGGGCACTCGGCATAGCCTCGGTACCGGCTTAAGAAAACCCGCACGTGGAGCTTGTACTTTTTGGTTTCGAGCCGCTCGAAGAAGGCGCGCACGCCGCCGTACTTCGCTTCGCCGTCCAGAACGAAATCGCGCTCCTGGGGCGTCAGCTCGAACCAGGGTACGTCGAAGCGTACCCGGCCGCGACCGTAGCGCCGTAGCGCGTCGAGGAAGCCGGTGTATTGCGGCTTGGTCCAGGGATCGATGGCGCCCTGGTCGAGCGTGAGCGTTTTGTCGGGCACGATCAGGCCGGGATCGTAGTCGATGGTGTTTCCGAAGCCCTGGCAGCGGGGACAGGCGCCGAAAGGGTTGTTGAAGCTGAACAGGGGCGGCTCGGGCTCCAGAAACTCGATGTTGTCGGTCTTGCAGGAGAACTTCTCGCTGAACCGCACACGGCGCTCCGGCTCGGCCCCGGCCCGCTCGAACACCACCTCACCGCTCTCGCGGTAACAGATCTCGACGGAATCGACAAGGCGCTGGTGCAGGTCCGCCGCGAGCACGATGCGGTCCACCAGCGCCCACAGCGGCTGCGCGAAATCGATTTCGAGCAATGACTCGGGGCTCGAGAACTCGAAAGTGCGCCCGTTCTGAAACAGGCGATTGAAGCCCTTCTTGCGCAGCTCGAAGAGCCGGTCGCGCAGCTCGGCGGCCTTCCCTTCCCCGTAGCGCACCGGGAACAACACGTACCAGCGCGAGCCCGCGGGCTCGGCCAGCATGCGCTGCGCCACCTGGTCCACCGTGTCGCGCACCACCACCTGGCCGCACTTCGGGCAGTAGGTCCGGCCGACGCGCGCCCACAGCAGCCGCAAATAGTCGTAGAGCTCGGTCGAGGTGGCTACGGTCGAGCGCGGATTGCGCGTGGTGTTCTTCTGGCGGATGGCGATGGGCGGGGCGATGCCGTCGATCTCGTCGACCTCGGGCTTCTCCATACGCTCCAGGAACTGGCGGGCGTATGCGGAGAGCGACTCGACGTAACGCCGCTGCCCTTCCGCGTAGATGGTGTCGAAGACGAGCGAGGATTTCCCGGAGCCCGAGACGCCGGTCACAACGGTCAGCTTCTCGTGCGGGATCTCGAGCGAGACGTTCTTCAGGTTATGGAGTCTCGCTCCCCGAATGACGATGAAATCTTCCACTAGCCCGCCGTGGCGGCACTCGTGCGGACAAAACGCGTCCCGATGAGTCGGGACGCGGCACGCTGAAGCGTGCGCCACAGAGCGCGTAGCCGCTATCATTTCATTTTAACGTGACGCGGCGAACCCTCTTCGGCTCGCAGGCTTCGGTGGCGCGCTTTCAGGCGCGGATCGAGCGCTGGTACGGCTCCGTGCGGCGCGACCTGCCGTGGCGGCGCACGCGCGACCCGTACCGCATCTGGGTGTCGGAGATTATGCTGCAGCAGACGCGCGTGTCGGCGGCTGTCCCCTATTTCGAGCGGTTCCTGGAGCGCTTCCCGGATGCGACAGCGCTGGCCGCGGCCGGAGAAGCCGAGGTCCTGGCAGCATGGGCCGGCCTGGGCTACTACTCGCGCGCCCGCAACCTGCACCGAGCCGCCAAGGCGATCGCGGCGGCCGGATTCCCGCACGACTACGACGCCATCCGTGCGCTGCCGGGCATCGGCGACTACACCGCCGCGGCCATCGCCAGCATCGCTTTCGGCCTGCCCCACGCGGTTCTCGACGGAAACGTGATCCGCGTGCTTGCGCGCCTCTCGGCGGAAGAAGAGGCGGTCGCCTCAGCCGCCGCCAAGGCCCGCCTGCGCGCGCTGGCCGATCGGCTATTGAACCGCGAGCGTCCCGGCGACTACAACCAGGGGCTCATGGAGCTGGGCGCGACGGTCTGCCTGCCGCGGAACCCGCAGTGCGCAGCCTGTCCCGTGGCCGCGATGTGCGAGGCGCGGCGGCGCGGACTGGCGGACCGCTTGCCGGTCAAGCCGCCCCGGGCCAAGGCGGTCGTGATCGAGCGCGAGCTACTCGTGATCCGCCGCCGCGGGCACTGTCTGCTCTGGCAACGGCCGTCGGATTCCGGTCCTATGGCGGGCTTCTGGGAACTGCCGGAAGCGGACCAGTTGCCGCAGGCGTCGCGGGGCGAGATCCTCGGGCGCGTCCGACACTCAATCATGGACCATCGCTACGGAGTCACCGTGATCCGCGCCGAGGTGGGCCGGGCTCCGCGCGGCTTCGTCTGGGTTCCCGAATCCGCCCTCAGCACGCTGCCGCTGAGCACCCTGGCGGGCAAAGCCCTCCGCGCCGCGGCCCCGAGACAAAACCCGCCCCCGGCCCACTATTCCTGATAGAACCCATGACCGCCCTCGCGCGCTGCGCCCTGGCGGCGCTTGTCTCGGCCTTGCCGCTCGGGGCCGATGGCGCCGCCTGCAAAACCGGCATGCCCTGTTACGCCACCGCCAGCGTGGTGAACTCGGCGAGCTATGCCACGGGATGGCTGGCCCCCAACACCTTTGCCAGCATCTTCGGCTGGAACCTGGCGGACGCAACGGTGAGCAGTTCCCCAGGCTCCCAGGACCCGACCGGCGCCATCGGGGGAGTGCGCGTTCTGGTGAACGCCGAGCCGGCGTATGTCTCCTACGTTTCGCCGTACCAGGTCAACTTCGTGATCCCCACTGACCTGACCGGCAGCACAGCCACGGTCCAGCTTGTGCACGATTCCCTGGCCGGCCCCGCCGTGACGCTCACGGTACACGATTCGGCCCCCGCGCTTTTCGTCGAACTGGACGCCGTCACGGCCATCGCCCTGCACGGGGATTGGAGCCTGGTAACAGCGCAAACGCCGGCGCGCGCCGGAGGGCTGGTGGTGCTCTTCGCCACCGGCCTCGGTCCGTATCAGACACCGGTCCTGGACTTCAATCGCCCGCCGGCGCAGGACTGGATCGCGCGCGCGGCCGAGTTCAAGGTGCTGCTAAACGGCCTGGCGGTGGACAGCAGCCTGGTCTACTTCGTGGGCGCGTCGCCGGTGTCCGTGGGCGTCTTCCAGATCAACCTCCAACTGCCCGCCTGGGTGGGGCCGAATCCCGAGATCCGCATCGCTCTCGGCGACCGCGTCAGCCCCCCGGGGACTCGCCTTCCTGTCCAATAGGCCGCAACTCATTCCCCCGCCGCCGCGTTTAACCTGAAGAAGGGCCAAGCGGATCTACAATGTTGAGGGGGACTATGCGGCTCGGAAGCGGCGTTCTCGGTTTGATCGTGTTGGGAGCGGCTTCGATTGCGGTGGCGCAGACTCCGGCGCCGGGGACTGACGCGAACGCGCCCGGCTGGCGAAGAGTCGAGGAGGCGAAGGCCGTCGAAACCAAGCCAAACGGGCTCGTGGTCGCCTCCGGCACGCGCGTCCTGCTGACCCTGATCAACGGCGTCAGCACCAAGCACTCGGCCGAGGGCGACCGCATCTATCTGCAGACTTCCTACCCGATCCTGGTTCAGAACCGGATCGTCATTCCGCCCGGCAGCTATGTCGAAGGAACCCTGACGGAGATCAAGCGGCCGGGGCGCGTGAAGGGCCGCGGCGAGATCTATCTGCGGTTCGATTCGCTGACCCTGCCCAATGGGGTTTCACGCGACTTCCGCGCGCGCATCGGCGGCCTCGACGGCGACCGCAATGAAAAACTGGACAAGTCGGAGGGTAAAATCGAGGGGTCGGGAAACAAGGGCGGCGACGCGCGCACCGTCGCGGAGACCACGGCCGCCGGCGCTTCGGTGGGCTCGATCGCGGGCGCCGTTGGGGGACGCCCCGGCCTGGGCCTGGGAGCCGGCGCCGCAGCCGGGGCCGCGGCCGGTCTGATGGCCGTCCTGCTGACCCGAGGGCCGGACGCCGTGCTGGCGCGAGGCACCACGCTCGAGATGGTCCTCGACCGCCCGCTGACGTTCGAAGAGGGCGAACTCGATTTCAGCCACGCCGCGCCGCCGGTGCCCATCGTGCCAGCCGCTCCCGCGCAAACCCAGCGGAGTGGAACGGGCCTGGGCTGGCCTCTCTAGAAGCGTTCGCCTGATCAACCACTGTCCCTGGTACTGTGCCACTCGTCCCGGCGGACGTTGAACTCCACCTCAGCTTGGTGAAAAGCATCATCCAACGTCTGATGCCAGGTGTCAGTTCCGCTTCCATCTGCGCATATATGAAAAAGGTAGAAGCCGCTTTCCGGCCCGTAGGTAGCTATTTCCAAACGTACGAACTCAGGAAACTCATGCGAGTGTGTCTGACGATTCCCCGGAACCGATTCTCAGGTTTGATCTCCGCGCTTCCTAGCCGTTTCAATTCCCGATCCATCCGTTTGTACGTCGAGCATATCAGACGAGGGGCCGACGTGTTCTCTCTGTCGCAGCCCCGTCGGGACGAGGATGGGCGAGCCAGTTGCCCTAAAGTTCCACCCGCCGCAGCCGCAGCGCGTTAGTGATCACCGACACGGAACTGAACGTCATCGCCGCGCTGGCCAGAATGGGGCTCAGCAACAGCCCGAAAACCGGGTACAGGACGCCCGCGGCGATGGGCACGCCCAGCGTGTTATAGACGAACGCGAAGAACAGGTTCTGGCAAATGTTCCGCATGGTGGCGCGGCTCAGGCGGCGCACCCGCACGATGCCGCGCAGATCGCCCCGCACCAGCGTGACCGAGGCGCTCTCGATGGCCACGTCCGTGCCGGTTCCCATGGCGATCCCCACGTTGGCCAGCGCCAGCGACGGCGCGTCGTTGATGCCGTCGCCCGCCATGGCGACCACGCGCCCGGCCGCTTGCAGTTCCTTGACGATTTCGCCCTTGCGGTCCGGCGGCACCTCGGCGTGAACCTCCTCGATCCCCAGCTCGCGCGCCACCGCCTCGGCCGTCGCGCGGCTGTCGCCCGTCACCATGACCACGCGAACCCCGTCCTGCCGCAGCAGGCGGAGGGCCTCGCGCGTGGACGGCTTGATCGGATCGGCGACGCCGACCAGTGCCGCCAGTTGGCCGTCCACGGCCACGAACATCACCGTCTGTCCCTGGCGCCGCAACTCTTCCGCCTGAGCGGCCAGCGGCGCGGGGTCGATGGAGAGCTGTTCGAGCAGCGCGCGGCTTCCGGCGGCCACGCGATGGCCGTCCACCATTCCCACCGCGCCTTTGCCGGTGAACGATTGAAACTCGGTGACCGGCGCGAGCGTCAGCTCGCGCGCCGCGGCGCCCGCGACGATGGCGGCCGCCAGCGGATGTTCGCTCGCCCGTTCCAGGCTCGCAGCCAGCCGCAGGACGTCATCCGGCGGCGGCGTCACAAGGCGCGGCTTGCCCTCGGTGAGCGTGCCGGTCTTGTCCACCACGAGGGTATCGACCTTCTCCAGCACCTCGAGCGCTTCGGCGTTCTTGATGAGGACGCCAGCCGCCGCGCCGCGCCCCGCGCCCACCATCACCGCCATGGGGGTGGCGAGACCGAGCGCGCACGGACAGGCGATGATGAGGACCGCGACCGCATTCACCAGCGCGTGTACCAGGCGCGGCTCGGGACCGATCAGGGCCCACACCGCAAACGTCACCACGGCCGCGAGCACCACCGCAGGGACGAAATACGCCGCCACTTTATCGGCCAGGCGCTGGATGGGCGCGCGGCTCCGTTGCGCCTCGCTCACCATGCGGACGATCTGCGCCAGCAGGGTCTCGCTGCCCACGCGCTCGGCGCGCATCAGGAAACCACCGGTGCCGTTGACGGTGCCGCCGGTCACGCGGCTGCCCGCGGCTTTCTCGACCGGGAGCGGCTCGCCGGTGAGCATCGACTCGTCGACCGCGCTCGCGCCTTCCGTCACCACGCCGTCCACCGGGACCTTCTCGCCGGGCCGCACGCGCAGCCGGTCGCCCGGATGCACGCGCTCGAGCGGCACGTCCTCCTCGGCGCCGTCCCCACGCACCAGCCGCGCCACCGGGGGCGCCAGGCTGAGCAGGGCGCGAATGGCGCTGGATGTCCGCCCGCGTGCTCGCAACTCCAGAACCTGGCCGAGCAACACCAGGACGGTGATCGCCGCGGCGGTCTCGAAGTAGACGAACGCGCCCGGGACGAACGCCGCCGCGACGCTGTAGACGTACGCCGTGCCCGTGCCGATGGCGATCAGAGTGAACATGTTCGGGCTGCGGCTCCCAATGGACGCCCAGCCGCGTTCGAAGAACCTGCGCCCGCCCCAGACCACTACAGGCGTGGTCAGCACAAGCTGCACCCAGACCAGCCTCCCCATCATCGAGAGCACGACCACCGGCACGGTGAGCGCCAGCCCTATCCAGAACCGCCGGTTCATGTCGGCCAGCTCGGCGTTGGGCTCCTCGCTCGCCGTGACCTCTACCGGTTCTAGCGCCATGCCGCACTTCGGGCACGCGCCCGGCCCCATCTGGCGCACCTCGGGATGCATCGGGCAGGTGTAGGGGACGCCGGGTCTGGGGGGCGCGGGCTGCGCCGGCGTCGCGGCCAGGTACTTCCCGGGATCGGCCCGGAACTTGTCGCGGCAGCCCTGGCAGCAGAAGTAGTAGGTCTGATCCCGGTGCGGGTGCTGGAAGCGCGCGGTCTTGGGATCCACCCGCATGCGGCACACCGGATCCTCGACCGTCTCGCGCGGCTTCGCGCCGAGTTGCACGATTTCCATATACAACGATGATTCGCACCGCGCGGCCCCAGTTGCAAGCCGTGGCGCACGCTTCACCGCCGCGGCGGCGCAACCCCCGGCGGTACGCGCTCGTCCGCTACCGGTTCCCCAAACTCCATCCGCACCGGGACCACGCCCGCCCAGACCGGCAGCGCATAGTCGGCCTCGTCGTCGATGGGAGGCCCCGTCCGCACTTTGGCCGATGCCTCATCGAGGGGGATCGCCAGCACGCTCGTGGCGTTCAACTCGCGCTCGTTCGGCTGCCGGACCTCCGCCCAGCGTCCCGGCCACACGTGTTCGGTGAACGCCCGCAGCGCCTCCAGTTTCTCGGCGCGGTCGGTCACCGGGCGCGCTTTCGCGAACACCACCACGGAGCGGTAGTTCATGGAGTGATGGAAGGCCGAGCGCGCCAGCACGAATCCGTCCAGCAAAGTCACGGTCAAGCAGACCTCGGCGCCCTGTTCGAGCGCTCGCAGCATCCGGCTCGCCGGAGATCCGTGTATGTAAATCCGGTCGCCGGCGCGCGCATACC
The DNA here is from genome assembly GCA_963710565.1 of Bryobacterales bacterium. Taxonomy (GTDB): domain Bacteria; phylum Acidobacteriota; class Terriglobia; order Bryobacterales; family Bryobacteraceae; genus DASWZN01. The sequence continues at coordinate 1,471,731 of CAVQAN010000009.1, forward strand.
CGGCCGGGATCGCGTAGGGCTGTCCGTCAAAGGCGAAACCGATATGGCAGACGTAGCCCGCGTCGAGAATCGACCAGACCTCGGCCTTGTCATACACGGCGCGCTTGGGCAGGCGTTTGACTTGCGTTCGCTCGGTAGGCGTATAGGCATCCATACCGTCTACTGTAGCCGCTTCTGCGCCGCCTGCGTCCGTGCGGTTATCATGGCATTCATGCAGCGGATTAACGTGGGTATCGTCGGGCTCGGCAACATCGGCGGCGGCACGATGACCATCCTGGCCGAGAACGCCGAGCAGATCGAGCTCAAGCTCGGCTTCGAGCTTCGCGTTCGGGCGGTGTGCGACCTGGCGATCGCGAGCAAGCGGATTCCCGAGGCGCTCGGCCCGGTCATCAAGACCGACAACTGGCGCGAGGTGGCGGCTCATCCCGAAATCGATATCGTCACGGAGCTGGTCGGCGGCACCACGGTCGCCGCGGAGATCATCCACACGGCCATCGCCAACAAGAAGTCCGTGGTCACCGCGAATAAGGAGCTGATGGCGCTCTGCGGCGCGGATTTGTGGGATCGCGCCATCGCCGCCGGGACGAACCTGGCCATGGAAGCCAGCGTCGCCGGAGGCATTCCGATTCACGCCGTTCTGCGCGAGGGAATCTCGGGCGACCGCGTGGTGGCGCTCCTCGGCATCCTGAACGGCACCTGCAACTACATCCTGACGGAGATGGAGAAGCACGGCGGCACGCTCGAGGCGGTGCTGGCGGAGGCGCAGCGGCTCGGCTATGCCGAGGCCAATCCGGTCAACGATATCGATGGATTCGATGCTCGCTCGAAGCTGGCCATCCTCTCGGCCCTGGCCTTTGGCGAGAGGATCACGCCGTCGGACATCTTCACGGAGGGTATCCGCCGCATCCGGCCTATCGATTTCCAGTACGCGCAGCGCCTGGATCACACCATCAGGCTGCTGTGCTCCGCGCGGCAGACTCACCAGGGCCTGATCCTCTCGGTGCGTCCGGCGTTGATCCCGTGTTCGACGATTCTCGCCGGTGTGCGGGGGTCCTACAACGCGGTCTGGGTGAAGGGCCTGTACGGAGAAGACACCTTCTACTACGGCAAAGGGGCGGGGCCGCGGCCCACCGGAGTAGCCGTGGTCAGCGATTTGATGCGCGTGGCGCGCGAGATCCGGCGAGGCAGCCCGGAGCGCGTGTCGCCCTTCGCGCACGAGCGCCTGGGCGAGTACAATCCCATCCCCGTCACCCTTCAGAAGCGCCCGTACTATCTCCGTTTCCGCGTGGTGGACCGGCCCGGCATCATCGCCACGCTAGCCGGCATCCTGGCCCAGAAGCACATCAGCCTCGAGGCGGTGCTGCAACTGCCCTACCCCGGCAAGGACGACCTGCCGTTTGTCATCACGCTCGAGCCCACCACCGAGCAGGCCGTGCGCGAGGCGGTCCAGGAAATGGCCCCGCTCGATTTCCTGCTCGATCCGCCTCTGGCGCTGCCCATCGAGCCGCCCCTGTGACAACCGACGTGGCGCACCCTTCAGCGTGCCGTGTCGGCGCTCGTGCCTACGCTCTTTCCGCCCGCCACCCATGCGTCGCCACGAGTCTCGCCGCCCTCGTTCTGCTAGCCGCGGCGTGCGCGCCGGCACAGGTCGCCGAAAAGGCCAACGCCCACTACGCCACGCCAGAACAGCGCAGCGCGCTGGCGCGGGGGATGGCCGATCCCTCTCGCGACCGGCAGGAGAAGCCCCGCGAACTGGTGGCTTCGCTCGCCCTCTCGCCCGGCATGGCGGTGGCCGACGTCGGAACCGGACCCGGCTACATGCTGCCGTTCTTGAGCGAAGCCGTGGGACCGCGCGGCCGCGTGCTCGCCGAAGACATTTTTCCCGATTTTCTGGAAGCCGCCCGGAAGCGCGCCGCCTCCGCGAACCTGGCGAACGTCACTCTGGTCCTGGGAACGCAAACCGACCCGAAATTGCCAGTGGGGTCCCTGGACCTGGCCTTTCTGCTAGACGTCTATCATCACTTCGACTATCCGCGCCCGATGCTCGCGCACCTACGCGAGTCGCTCAAGAACGGGGGGCGGCTCGTGATCGTGGACTACCACCGCCGCCGCGGCGCCATGCCCTCGAACGACGCGCTCGAACACATCCGCGCGGACCAGCCCGAGGTGATCGGGGAGGTCGAGGCGGGCGGTTTCCAACTGGTCTCGAAACACGACCACATCCCCGGAAGCCAATACGTGCTTGTGTTTCAGAAAGCCCCGGCGCCCGAGTCTGGCCCGCGCTAAGTGCCGCCTCGGAACCGGCGCGCGCGGCGCCTTACCGGGCCGCGGCGGTCAGCACGGTGAGCCCTACTCCAGACCGGCGTTCATCATCGATGCGCCCAGAAACGCACCCAGCAGGACCGGAAGGGCGTACAGACAATAGTCGCCGAAGTGGCTCACCTCGAAGACCATGATCTCGAGCGCACCCAGGCGCCCCAAGCCCGTGGTGCTGAGCAAAACCACCAGATCGCGCACGGCGAAAGCGGCGAAGCACGCTATGGCCCAGCGCCATGGCCGGTCGCGGCGCGCGCATCCGACCAGCGCCCCGGAGAAGAACAGCGCGCACCCCACCACCATCGCGTGAGTGAGCTCGCTGGCGTCAAGCTTGAGGAATCCAGGAAGCCGATCCGAGCCTAGGCTGAGGAGTGCTGCCAGTACCCACCATAAAGGATCCGCCGATCCCCTAAGCTGGGCTCCCGTTGTTCTGGGGGCTTTCATCTGAGTACCAGGGGTTCTGCGCTATCAAGTGTAGGCGTAGAGTGTACGCAAGTCAAGGAGATAAAGAGGTTATGGTACTGCAATGACGTATGGCACCAACCCACCCTCCACTGGTCCTAGGACCATTTCCCCCGCTCGGGGGTAGTTCAACGCTCGAATGGGCTGCCCGCATCGGAGGCTATCCTTCAAATCCTCCCGCCGCCTCGAACGCGCCCGCCAGCCGGAACATTCCCGCCTCGTTGAAATGGTTCGCCAGAATCTGCATGCCCACCGGCAGGCCGGCCGCGGTGCGGCCGCAGGGAACGCTCATGCACGGAATGCCCGCCAGGTCGCCGGTGATCGTATAGATGTCGGACAGATACATCTCCAGTGGATCGTCCAGCTTCTCGCCCAGCTTGAAGGCCGGGAAAGGAGACACCGGTGTCACGATGGCGTCCACTTCCTCGAAGGCTCGCGAGAAATCCCGCGCGATCAGGGTGCGCACCTTCTGCGCCTTCAGGTAGTAGGCGTCGTAGTAGCCCGCGCTTAGCACGTAGGTGCCCAGCATGATGCGGCGCTTGCACTCCGCGCCGAAGCCTTCGCCGCGCGTGTTGCGATACATGTCGCTCAGCGTCTCGGAGCGCGGCGTCCGCGACGTGTAGCGAACGCCGTCGTAACGCGCCAGGTTCGAGCTGGCCTCCGCCGTGCAGATGATGTAATAGCAGCCGATGGCGTACTCGGTATGGGGCAGGCCGATCTCGCGCACCTCACAGCCGAGCCTCTTGAGCGCCTCGACGCCTTTCGCAATCAGGTCGCCCGTCTCACGGGCCAGACCCTGGAAGTACTCGCTCGGCAGGCCGATTTTGAAACTCCGCACTTCGCCATCCAGAGCGGCCGTGTAGTCCGGAACCGGCGCGAACGCCGAGGTCGCATCGCTCTCGTCGCGGCCCGCGATCACCTGGAGCAGTAGCGCGGCATCGCGCACGTTGCGCGCGAACGGACCGATGTGGTCGAGCGAACTGGCGAACGCCGTCAGGCCGTAGCGCGACACGCGGCCGTACGTCGGAGTCACGCCCACCACGCCGCAGAACGACGCCGGCTGGCGGATCGACCCGCCCGTATCGGAGCCGAGCGCCACGACGGCCGTGCCCTGGGCGGTCGCAGCTCCCGAGCCGCCGCTCGATCCGCCCGGCACGCGGTCCGGCGCCACCGGGTTGCGCACCGGGCCGAAGGCCGAATTCTCGGTCGAAGAACCCATTGCGAACTCGTCGCAGTTGGTCTTGCCGAGGACGACGCCGCCCGCCGCTTCCACCGCCATGACGGCCGTAGCGTCGTAAGGAGGGACGTAGTTGGCCAGCAGCTTCGAACCGCAAGTGGTGCGCACGCCCTCGGTCAGGATCACGTCCTTGACCGCAACCGGAACGCCGGCCAGCGCACCTGCATCCTCGCCGCGCGCGAGTTTCTCATCCACGCGGCGCGCGGCCGCCAGCGCCCGCTCGGGGCAGAAGTGCAGGTAGGCGTTGGTCTTCGGGTTCTCCGCCTGGGCGAAGCGCAGTGCTTCCTGGGCCAGTTCCACGGCGCTGAACTCGCGCTCGGCCAGCCCCCGGCGGACCTTCGCGACCGTGAGAGAAGGGATCTCGGAGGAGGTCATGAGCGTTCGATCACCTTGGGGACCTTGAAGAATCCTGCTCCGCCCAGGGGAGCGTTGGCGAGCGCCGCTGCCTGTCCGATGCCGGGGCGGTCGACGTCGTCGGCCAGCGTGGCCGTTTCTCTGGCCTCGTAAAGGACCTGCGCCATCGCCTCGACCCCGGCGGTGTCGAGTTCGTTGAGCTTCTCCATGTGGGTGAGAACCTCGCCCAGATCCTCGCACATTTTCGCCACTTCCCGATCGCTGAGATTCAGGTTGGCCAAAGCGGCCACGTAGCGGACTTCCTGTTCCGTGAGCTTCACGTTCTCTCCGTTACGCCGACCGCGCGCGCGAGGCCTTGTAGAGCCGCCTCAGGATGGGGTCTTGGATGCCGTCCGCCTCGTCCGGCGCGGCGCGCAGTTTGCCCGAGCGCTGCGGCTCGCGGCGCGGCACGCCGGGGCGAAACTCGATCCTTGAAACCACATCGCTGGCCGCGATCCTGTGCAGGCATCCCACGAGCTGACCGGCCAGCGTCCGTAAGTGCTGTAGCCAGACGGGATCCTCGACTTCAACCACCAGGCAGCCGTCGCGAAACCCCACCACGCGCGCATGGGCGGCGATTCGCTTGCCGACCGCCTGTGGCCAGGCCGCGCGCGCCAGGTCCGCCGGGGACACTGCCCCGCCCTGGAGGTTCAGCGCGCGGATGACCTTCCCAGCCCGGTCCATGTGAGTCGAAGACGCTATTCTAGCACTGCGATGCCCAAGCTACGATGTCAGTATGCTCATTCTCGCCTCGCGATCTCCGCGGCGCCGGGAGATTCTGGCCGCCGCGGGCATTCTCCACCTGGTGCGTCCGGCCGAAGTGGATGAAACGATTCGGGATGGAGAAGACGCCGAGGGATATGTGAAGCGCGTGGCTCGGGCCAAAGCGGAAGCCGTCGACGCCGGTCAGGAGGACGTGGTGCTGGGCGCCGACACCGTGGTTGTGATCGAGAACGAGATCCTCGGCAAGCCCGTGGACGACGGCGATGCGCGGCGCATGCTGCGGCGGCTCGCGGGCCGTGAGCACGTCGTGATGACGGGGATCTGTCTCCGCGGCCCCGCCGCCACGCTCGAGGACGCGGATGCCACGCGGGTGCGTTTCGTGCCGCTATCCCAGCAGGAGATCGATGCCTACGTGGCCAGTGGCGAGCCGCTCGATAAGGCCGGCTCCTACGCCATCCAGGGCCTGGCCTCGAAGTTCATCGACCGCGTCGAGGGCTGCTACTTCAACGTCGTGGGCCTGCCGGTAGCCAAGGTCTACGGGCTCCTGCGGCGCATCGAGGCTACTCGGTGACCCTGAATTCGCCGCGGAGACCGCGGTCGGAGTCCGGTGCGATCCACACCTGAAATGCCCCCGGCTCCGTGACGAGCTGCATCCGCGTGTTGTGGAAAGCCAGGTCCGCCGTGCCCAGCGTGAACTCAACGCTCCGCTTTTCGCCGGGCTTGAGGTGGACGCGCTGGAAGCCTTTCAATTCTCTGACTGGGCGGCTGACGCTGGCGGCGAGATCGCGAACGTAGAGCTGGACAACTTCCTCGCCTTCGTGCGGGCCGGTGTTGGCCACGTCGGCCGTAACCGTCAGCTTGCCGCCCAGTGGAATCGCCGGCGCGGAGAGGCGCAGGTTCGCGTACTCGAAGGTGGTGTAGGAGAGCCCGAAGCCGAAGGGATACTCAGGCGTGAAGTCGACGTCGATGTACTTGGAGACGAAACCGCGCGGGTTGATCGGGGTCCCGGGCGGGATCCCCAGGTCCTTAGGACCGGCCGGCCGCCCCGTGTTGAGGTGGGAGTAGTAGATGGGAACCTGGCCCACCGTGCGGGGAAAACTTACGGTCAGTTTCCCGGATGGCACCGCGTCGCCGAACAGCAGATCGGCCAGCGCCGGTCCGCCCATTGTGCCCGGATTCCAGACGTACAGCACCGCCTTCGCCTGCGCTGCCGTTTCCTGGAACGTGAGCGGCCTCCCTGCGACGATCACGGCGATAACGGGCTTGCCGGCCTGCGCAACCTCTCGGGCCAGGGCCGCCTGCGCGCCCGGCAGGTCCAGGAACGCGCGCGAGCGCGCCTCCCCGTCCATGTTCCCTTCCTCGCCGATGAAAAGGAGGACCGCATCGGCGGCGCGGGCCGCCTCCGTCGCGGCCGGGAACCCGTCCGGGCTGATATCGCGGACCGACTTCAGGCCCGGAGCGTAGAGCACACGGGCGGCGCCTAGTCTCTCTTTGAGCGCCGCGAGGAAGGTGCGCACGTCCCCACGCTGCCCGTCAACGGTCCAGCAGCCCATTTGGTCCGCGGGGCTGTCGGCCAGGGGCCCGATCACGGCCACTTTGCCGATCGACCGCGCCAGCGGCAGCGCGCCGCCATCGTTCTTCAGCAGGACGGCGCTCTCGATAGCCAGCTTCTTCGCGACCTCCAGCGACTCGGGCGCGAGCAGCGCGGTCGGGTCCGCCTCCGCCGGCACGGGCTTGTCGAACAGGCCCAGGCGGAACTTGACCCGCAGTACGTTCCGCACGGCCTCGTCGATCAGCTTCGGGTCCAGCTTGCCGGCTTCGACCAGGGCCTTCAGGTGATCGTGGTAGTCGGGGGTCCCCATCTCCATGTCGACGCCCGCCCGCACGCCTTTGAGGGCCGCCTCGCTGTGGTCCGCGGCATAGCCGTGGGCGACCATTTCGCCCACCGAGTTGTAGTCGCTCACCACGAATCCGTCGAACTTCCACTCGTCTCGCAGGATCTGGCGCAGGGTGAACTCGTTGCCGGTAGCCGGGACGCCATTGAGGTCCTCGAACGCGCTCATGAAGGTGGCCACGCCCGCATCGCGGGCGGCCTGGAAAGGCGGCAGGTATACGTCGCGCAGGAGAATCTCCGGAATCCACGCGCTGTTGTAGTCGCGCCCGCCTTCCACCGCACCGTAGCCCACATAGTGCTTGGCGCAGGCCGCGATGGAGCCGCGGGCATCGAGCGACGCGCCCTGGAACCCGCGCACCATCGCGGCCCCGAGTGCGCTGGCGAGGTATGAATCCTCGCCCATCCCTTCGGCGATGCGCCCCCAGCGAGGGTCGCGGGCGATGTCGATCATGGGGGCGAACGTCCAATGAATGCCCACTGACGAGGCTTCCCGCGCGGCCACGCGGGCGCCCTGCTCGACCAGACCGGGGTCCCACGTCGCCGCCTGCGCCAGCGGGATGGGAAGCATGGTGCGATAGCCGTGGATGACGTCCCGCCCAAAGATCAGCGGGATGCCCAGCCGGCTCTCTTGGACCGCAATACGCTGGGCCTCGGCGCGGTCTTCGAACCTGATCGTATTGAGGAACGAGCTCCAGCGGCCTTCTCGGATCTGCTGCCGGCTACGTTCCGAAACCGGGCTGCCCAGAAACGAGCTCTGGGACATCTGGCCGATCTTTTCATCCAGCGTCATCCGCGCCAGCAGTTCGTCTATGCGCCCCTCGATCGCGGTGATTGGAGCCGCAGCCAATGCGCAGGCAAGCGAGAAAGAGCACAACAGAGAGCCGGCCGCCAAGTTAGACACGATTCCAGTGTAGTCCGAGCGAGATTTCGACAGACGCCTCCGCCCTGACGGCCGCTGCTTCTCCCCTGCCCCTCGGGGACTGAGCGCCCCCCTACGACTGGTCCGTGGTCTTCTTCTCGTACGGGGTCTTCAGGTATTTCGCGGCTTCTTCTTGCGCGCCCTGAGTGTTGTCCTTGGTGCGGACCGCCTGCGTGTACTCGCTCACGGCGCGCTCCCGCTGCCCGGTGATGTCGAAGATCTTGCCCAGGTTGATGTGCGACCAGACCTCGGTCCACTTCGGGTCCAGGTTGCCGTTGATTGCCTCCCGGAACTCGTTCGCCGCCGACTGGTAGTTGTCCTGCAGGAAGAAGGTCTCGGCGATGCGGTAGTGCGCCAGCGAGCTGGCACGGTTCACCTCCAGCGCCTTCTGGTATTCCTTCAGCGCCTCGTTGAACTCCCCGATCTCGGCAAACTGCTCGCCGCGCCGGATCTCCACCTGCACCCGGATCGGATCGCTGAACCGCAGCACCTTGTTCAGCGGATCGATGGTCAGCGTCTTCGGCTTTCCGAACGTGTCTATCGAGAACTCGGTAGAGGTCCCCATCACGTCGATCCGCTGCTGCTCCGGATTGCCTTCCGTCTCGATCTTCAAATCCACCGGCATGCGGAACGTGTCCAGGTCCTGGGAGATCTTGCCCATGACGCGGAAACCGCCTTCGCCCTTGGGCCCGCCTTTCTGCGTGCGATAGATGGTGTACTCCATCTTGAACTCGGGCGCGCCGCTGGATTCGATCCACTGCAAGAAGAAATAGCGTAGGTTCTGGCCGTAGATGGCGTCCGCCGCCTTCTGGAAGTCTTCCGTCTTCACGGCGCTCCAAGCGTACTTGCCCGGGAACTCCCGTACCAGTTTCTCGAACCCGGCGTCGCCCATGACGTAGCGCAGCATGTTCATCACGGCCGCGCCCTTGCCGGCCGTGAGCGACCAGAACTCGGGCGAGTAGTCGTCGAGACGCGGAGTCTGGCTGATGGGCACGTCGTTCATCGTGAGGGCGTCGATGTACAGGTCGCGCGTTTCGGATTCGAGCGCCGAGGGCCCGTTGATGTGCTCGAGATAGAGCAGTTCCGAGTACCGCGCCATGCCGTTGGTGAGCCACAAGCCGCCGCGCGCCGCCGCCGACACCAGCGCGCCCCACCATTGCCGCGCCACCTGGTTGGTCAGCAGCCGCACCGACACCTGCTTGCCGATCCCCTGCGGCGACAGGAACACCAGTCCCGGCGCGGAGTATCCGTTTGCCGCACCATCCTCGGTCTCCACCAGGGTCAGATTGGCCTGCGGCGGCAGCCCGTAGAGGCCGGTCAGATATACCATGATCCGGGCGGTCTCCTGCCCGTACGCGCTGGCCATCGCCTTCTGCGCCCCGCGGAAATACAGCGCGGTGGTCACGCCCTCCGACGAGACGCGGTTCGGTTCGCCCTGCACAATCGCGACGCTGCCGGGAAAAGAAGGATGGTCGTACTTGAAACTGTACGCTACGCCGTCGCCGGACGCTTCCCGCCGCTCGATCCCGGGCGCCAGCACTGTGTAGCCGCCCGGAACCGCGATCCGCAAATCGGCAGTGAAACGGCTGGTGGCGTAACCCGCGACCGGAAACCAGCGCGCCGGATAGAGCAGAAACCCGTGATCCTCGTGCAGCGCGGCGAATCGGATGCCGAAGACCGGAGAGTCCTCGTTGCCGGTCAGGCGTCCGTCATAGTAGAACACCACGCGGGCGGGCTTGCCCTTGGGCAGGGGCTGCGTGAAGTTCAAGACGACCGAGAAGTTCTGGCGCTGGCGCGTCGCGGCCACCTGCCGGCCGCCCTCGTCCTCGACCTTGGAAACGTCGAGCGCATTATTCAACTCGAAGGTGGCGGTGCTGGTTTCATCCTGCGGGACGAATTCCACTTGCGCTTTCGCCCTCAAGGTCTGCATCCGCGGATTCACCTCCGCGTCGATGCCGTAGTGCTGAACGTCGATGCGCACGGGACGCTGCTGGGCAGACGACACCGCCGCGGCGCCCAGTAGGGCGAGCGCCAACGCGAACTTACGAGCCATTCTCCGTCTCTCCCCGAATACTCTTCTAACTCTTGGAAGTCTGCCGTGCTTGGTTGGTTGCGAGAATCTCATCCACAATTCCCGCCGCCTTCTCCATCGGGTTCTCCGGGCCGGCCAGCGCGCGGCCGACGGCCTCTAGTTGCCGCCGCATCTCCTCTCTCGCCCCGGGACTGTTCAGAAGCCTCAGAGCCTCCGCGGCCAGCCGCTCCCCCGTCATTTCATTTTGCATCAGTTCGGGAATGACCGCCCGGCCCGCGATCAGGTTCACCATCGAGTAGAAGGGCACATTTACCAGAAACTTGCCCGCAACCCAGCTCAGCGCGGTGACCTTGTAGAAGGTGACCGTCGGCGTCCCCAGCAGAGCCGCCTCAACCGTTACGGTGCCGCTGGCGGCCAAGGCCACGGTGGCGTGGGCCAGCAGGTCCCAGGTCTCACCTTCAATTACTTGGATGACTTCCCCCGGAAGGCGTTCCCCAAGAAGCCGGGCGCCGTACGCCCTGTCCCCGGTTCCCGCGCCCGCTGGCAGCCCCAACGCCAGGTTCAGCGGGAGCCGTCGCGCCATCTCGGCCGCCGCGGCCTCGAGCGCGGGCATGTGCCGCGCCGCCTCCGCCTGGCGCGAGCCGGGCAACAGCGCTACCAGCGGCCGGTCCTCTGCCAGCCCGTGTTTCCGGAAGAATTCCTTCCTGTCTAACGTCGGCCGGACCAGCCGCGACAGGGGATGACCAATGTAGGTCACCGGAATGCCATGCTCCCGGAAGAACGGCTCTTCGAACGGAAAGATGCACAGCAACCGGTCGATGGTCCGGCGCATGGACGGCAGGCGCCCCTTCCGCCACGCCCACGCTTGCGGCGCTACCAGGTACACCACGGGGATTCCCATCCGCTTCAGTTTCCGCGCCAGACGCAGGTGGAAGTCAGGACTGTCGGTCAGGATGGCGAGCGCCGGCCGTTCGGCGCGCGCGGCCTTCAGCAGCTTGCGATACTCCCGCCAGACGCGCGGGATGTGTGCGACAACCTCGATGAGCCCCACCACGGCCAGGCTCTCGGCGTCCACCACGGCCCGCACGCCGCCCGCCCGCATCCGCGGCCCCGCGCACCCGAACAACTGGATGTCCGCGTGCCGGCGCAACAACTCGGCGGCCAAGCTCGCCGCGTAGAGGTCGCCCGATGCCTCTCCGGCGGAAATCAGGATCTTCAACGCCACTACCCGTCAGCCTACAACAGGACGGCTAGCTGCCGGGGACGTGGCGCCCGCTCTCCTGCGCGCCGCGCCGGGCAGCCTGAAACCCTGGCCCCGCCGCACTTGCCTAGCCCGCGGCCAGCCGCAATGCGCGCGGCCCACCGGAAGCCGCAGGCTTCCTGGGCTTCAGGTCCATCCAGGCATCGGAGAACGAGTCGGCCCACAGCCGGCGGAACTCATCGAGCTTCCTGCGAGCCTTGCGTCGCAGCGCGGACTGTATCCTGCGGTCGCCGCCTTCGCGCTCGATCATGGCCAAAGCCGCTCCGCAATCGCTGACAACGCCGAGCACGTTCTGGAGAGCCCTGAGGCGCTCCAGCCAGCCATCGAGGGATGCGTCGTCAACGTGCACAAACAGCTCCACGGTGTAGCGCAGTTTCTTGGCTTCGATCCGCAGCCGGTGCACACTCTTGACCGATGCCGTCGGACTGAGCGCCCGCTTGCCGCGGTCGAGAAACTCCCGCAGCATCGGCTGCAGAGTGTGCGCGACCGTGATCGCGATCGGATCGTGGCCGATGCTGCTCCGGCCAGGGCGCTCGAGAACGGCTCTCCACTTGGAGTACGTCCTGCGCTGCGACCAGCGCCTAAGCGCCGCTGTCAGGTCCCCCTCCGCCTCCTGCCGCCGTTTCCGAATTGAGGCGACAAGCGCCGACGGCGTGGACTTGAACCTCGACAGCAAGTCGAGGGCTATGTCGCAGTCCCGCAGCTCCCCGGCGATTCCCATGAGCTTCTTCATCCGTCGTTTGATCTTCTTCACTTCCTGGGTGGAGAAGCAGGAATCGAAGGCGGCCAGGGCCTGTGTGAATCGTCGAATCGCGACCCGAAGGTCGTGCACTTCGCTTGCTCGCGGCGATTTGGCGGTGCGGCTGACCTGGTATGCCAGGCGGCGCAGCAGTCCGCCCGCCTGCTCGACGGCAAACGGACCGGTTTCGTCGGAAATCGGCACCTCGGTCCCCTCAGTCATAACCCGTACTCCTGAATTATAGCCCGAGGGGAGCCCCGCGCCGGGCCGCTAGGGGCGCAGGCTCAGCCGGGCTTCCTCGCTGACGCTCCGGCGCGATGGCGTGGTCAGGCTGAGGCGGAAGGCGACGTTCCCGAAAACCGGGTAATACCGAAGGCCGCCCGAATGGACAGCCGCGAGGTTCAACTCGACTTCTTCGGTTTCGGGGCCGTCTTGTATGGTGAGCGTGGCCCGCGTGGCCTCGCGCACGGCCGGCGCGGCTGGGTTCCAGGCGAGGACCACGTGATCCACGCGCTGTTCGGCATGGAATCCGAAGGGCAGTGGCTCGACGCGGCTTGGGCCCGCTACGATGCCGGTCAGGAAAAAGCCCGCGGCCAGACAGGCGGCGGCGAGCAGGGCGGCGAGCACCCAGAGATAGCGGCGGCGAGGGCGCTGGGCAGGTGCGGTCTCCGGCGGTTCTTCTTCAATCTCCAGATCTTTGGAAAACAGAGCTGCAACCTCGTTGGTGGTCTCAGGTTCACATGCGGTCATTTGCTCCATGCCTCCGTCGGGAAGCGGGTTGACAAGCTCGCAACGGGCACCGCCGTCCGCACCGCGGCGGACGTCAAGGGATCTGACGGCAGGTTGGGTGCGGCTTGGGTCAGCGGTGCCGGCCACGGATTTCAACCGCCTCGTAGTGGGTTCTGTTCGATTCTCTCTGGCGCAGGTTACGTCTTCATGACAGCCCCGTTGTATGTGGATGAACCCGATTCAAACAGAGAATCGGGTCGATAATTTACCGTAACGCAACGAAGCCGTAACACTCGGCTGCTAAACAGGTCTGTATGCCACAAGAAAACGTATCGACGCATCGTTCTTCATCCGGCCTCCTGGTGCTGGCGGCCGTGGTCCTTTTCCTGATCGGCGCGGGAGTCGCTTGGTGGCGGCTCCATCCGGCAGGTTCCGCCGGCGGAAACACCGGCGCTGCCCTCCAGCCCGAAACGATTCTAAGCATGCACGGCTCAAATACGATCGGCGCGCAATTGGCCGGCGCGCTGGCCGAGGCATTCTTGAAGCGGCAGGGCGCGCAGGCAGTGAGGACTGTCGCGGGGCCGCACCCGGATGAATTCAACGTGCTGGGGAGCATGCCCGGGGATGCGCGCCCCAAGCGGATTGAGATCCAGGCCCACGGCTCGGCCACAGCGTTCCAGGATCTGGCGGCGGGAAAGTGCGACATCGGAAATGCCTCGCGCCGGGCTAAACCCGAAGAGGCGGCCCTCCTCGCCAAGCTGGGCGACATGCTCTCGCCCGAGTGCGAGCACGTGGTGGGACTGGACGGCGTAGCCGTCATCGTGAACAAGGGCAACGCGGTGGCGTCTCTCAGCGTAAGCCAGATCGCGAAGATCTTCACCGGCGAGATCACGAATTGGAAGGATGCCGGAGGAGCGGCCGGTCCGATCAAGGTGCTGGCGCGCGACGACAAGTCGGGCACGTACGACACCTTCAAGTCCCTGGTCCTGGGCAAGCGCTTGCTCGTGGCCGGCGCAGTGCGCGTCGAGGACAGCCGCGAGCTTTCCGACCGCGTCGCGGCCGACCCTGGCGCGATCGGGTTCATCGGCCTGCCTTACGTACGCAGCGCGAAAGCGGTCGCGGTTTGGGAGCCGGGAACGAAACCTCTGGTGCCCAACCGCTTGACGGTGGCCACCGAAGACTACCTGCTGTCGCGGCGCCTGTTCCTTTATACGGCGGCTTCGCCCAATGCGCTGGCGCGCAGGTTTGTCGAGTTCGCGCTGGGGACCGACGGCCAGGACATCGTGGCGCAGATCGGGTTTGTGGAGTTGAACGTGAAGGCGGAGTCCGCCGCCGCCGCCGCCGACGCCGCTCCCGAATACATGAGCGCGATCACCGGCGCGGAGCGGCTCTCGCTCAACTTCCGTTTCCGGACGGGAAGCAGCGGCCTCGACAACAGAGGGCTGGCGGACCTGGATCGTGTGGCGGGCTTCCTCTCTAACCCGGGCCGCAAACGCGGCGGCGTCGTGCTGTGCGGGTTTGCGGATTCGGTTGGATCCGCTCAGACCAACCAGGCGCTCTCCCTCAACAGGGCCAACGTCGTGGCCGACGAGTTCCGGCGCAGGGGCATCGTCCCGGCCGCGGTGACCGGTTTTGGGGCCGTCAGTCCAGTGGCGTCCAATGAAACCGAGGACGGGCGGCAGAAAAACCGGCGCGTCGAGGTGTGGCTCCGGACCATGTAGAATCGGTAGGGGCACCGGGCCCCAAGCATGGTCAAACTTACCGTCGCGATTGGCGCCCTGGCAATCGGCTTGGTCGCCCTCTTTGGCCTCTATCTGTTTCTGAAGGGCGTGCGCAATGTGCAGTTGTCCCTGGCGAGCACGAAGTGGCCTCAGACCTCCGGCATCGTGATCCGCTCCGAGACCGCGCGCAGCGTCACCCCGAGCACCAGATCGAGCCCTGGCTCGGTTTCGTTCTCCACCAAGACCCTCGTCCGGTACGTCATAAGCCGCCAGGCGTACACCACCGACGTGATCCACTTCGGCCAGACCTTGGGGTCTGACGACAAATCCGTGGCCGCCCTCCAACACATGCGATACCCGGAGGGCAAGAAGGTGCTGCTTTCGTTCAATCCCCGAAGCCCGTCGATCGCGGTGCTGAAGCCGGGTCTGCACGCGGAAGCCTTCTGGCTGCCCGGCGCCGGGCTGGCGTTTCTCGTGCCGGCCCTTCTGTGCTTCATGGTGGGATGGACGATGGTGCGCGGCCTCACCCGAGACGACAAGACCTTTGCGAACTCCGTTCACAGCGCGATCGAAGAGGCCGCGCTGACTCACAAGCTGCCCGACCGCACGATCCCTCCGCCTGCGGACGCCGGTGGCGACATGGCGGCTGCCGTGGTCGCCGTGCTTTTCGGCGCCGTCGCTTGCGGCCTCGGACTATTGGCGCTTACCACAGGCCTGCAGCGGATGTGGCGCGGCTCTGCCAGCCAGAACTGGCCCACGACCAAAGGCGTCGTCGTTTTCTCCATGAACGGTGAGAACGCGGAGCCGAATGATACCAGCGATCCCACCTACTACTCACAGCTCGTCTATCAATACGACGTGGCGGGGGCCAGGCACTTCAACAATGTCCGCCAGTTCGCACAGGTCGAGGGGGAAGCTCCGAGGACGCGGAGCGGATCGCTTCCACCTACCGCAAGGGAGCGAACGTCAAGGTGTCCTACTTCCCGACGGATCCCGACGTCGCGGTGATCGAGCCTGGGAATACCTCGGCGGCGCTGGTGTTGCCCGGCATCGGCGCGGTGCTCCTGCTGTTCAGCCTGGCGATATTCATCTGGATCGTCCCAGCCATCGTCAGGGCGTGACCTGCTGAAGTTTCGTGCTGGCGCAACCTGGGGGTTACTTGCCTGCAACCTCAGCGTGTCAGATTTGAGGCATGACGATCCCCGAGCCAGGATGCAGCCCGAGTCCGGATCCGTCCGGGACCGGCTGTCTGGCGACGTACCGGCTTGTTCGAAACCTGTGCGCGGGCGTGCTGGCAGGCGGGTACGAGCCGGACCCCGGCCTGTTGCTCGGCGCTGCGCGCGTCCGGCCCACGGCGAGCGCAGCGGACCTGGACAACATCCCCCCGGCCGGTCCGGTCCTTGTCGCGGTCGGGGCGGCGTACGGCGCGCTTGAGGCGCTAGCAGCCTCCTTCCTGCTCGACGAGATCCGACCCGACGTCAAGGTCGTAGCCGACCGCTTCCTCGCGGCAGCGCCCAACCTCAGGCCGCGTTTCGTGGCTTCGGACCCCTGGGATCGCCGGCGGGCAGCGCCGGCAAACGTGGGGGCTCTCCGTCAGGGGCTGGCCTGGCTCCGTTCCGGAGGATTGCTGGCCGCTTTCGTGGAACAGGACACGTCTTGGGCCGCGGTCGCGCGCCTGGCGCGCCTTGCGGCCGGCACGATTGTGCCGGCAGCGGTGGCGCAAGCGCAAACGCAATTGCCGGAGAACGCGGCGATCGAACTGCGCCTCGGCGTGCCAGTCAGCTTTCGGCGGCTGGCCCTGTTCACGCGGGACGACGAGGCAGCGGGCTACCTGTGCTGGAGAACGTGCGAGTTGGCCGCCCGCCATCGGCCCGCGTTGCGGCTGGTTCCGCGGCCGGTCGGCCGCGACCAGGCCGCTCTCTGCGGTTAGAGGCGGCTTCCGGCATCCGCCACGGTAAATTGATCGCCGCCTCATCGTCCCGTAACATTCGCCTGTCATTTTATGTCTGATGCAAAGCCCGCCGCCCGTTCCCGCCCTTAGCCTCACAACGTTCTTAGATCCCTCCGTGCGTTCCCTCCTGGCCCCCGTCGCACCCGCGCTCGAACGCCTCCTCATGTTGGACCGTCTAAGGGAGGCGTTCGGCGCATCGCTCGGGGGCGTCCCGGACGGGAACGCCTTCGGGGCGCTGCTGGTCGAACTGGGCGTCCGGTACCACGTCCATCCGGACGATCTGGCACGCATCCCGGCCGCGGGGCCGCTGGCGATCGTCGCCAACCATCCCTTTGGGATGCTGGAAGCCGCCGTGCTCGCCGACATTCTGACGCGCGCCCGGCCCGACGTGAAGTTCATGGCCAACTCCATTCTGGCCGCGATTCCCGAGATGCGAGACCGGTGCATTCTCGTCAACCCTTTCGGAGGCCGCGCGGCCACGCTCGCGAACCGCATCCCTCTGCGGCGCTCGATCGAATGGCTCCGTGGCGGCGGCGCGCTAGCGGTGTTTCCGGCCGGGGAGGTGGCGCGCTTCGACCTTTCGCGCGGGGCGGCTGTAGACCGCCGGTGGAACCCGTCCGTCGCCCGGCTCATCCGCATGGCGGGCTGCCCCGCGCTGCCCGTCTTCTTCGAGGGCTCCAACAGCCTCTCGTTCCAACTGCTGGGTCTGCTGCATCCGCTGCTGGGGACCGCGGCCCTGCCGCGCGAGCTTCTCAACAAGCGTGGACGCATGGTCGAGCTGCGAATCGGCCGATCCGTTTCGGCGGAGACTCTCGGGAGTCTCCCCAGCGACGAGGCCGCGATGCTGTATCTGCGCTGCCGCACGGATATGCTGGCAAGCCGCGGTCTGCGCCCGCGCGCGCCTCGCCGCATCCCCATCCCGTTTCCCGCTCCCAGACCGGCCGTGCGGATCCCGGTGGCGACCGAGACGCCGGCGCGCGCGCTGCGCGAGGAAGTCCAGGGCCTGGAACCCCGGCAGAGATTGTGCGAGGTGAACGAACTGGCCGTTTACATAGCGACCGGGGAGAGAATCCCCAACACCCTGCGCGAGATCGGCCGGCTGCGCGAGTTGACGTTCCGCGCCGTGGGCGAAGGCTCCGGACGCGCCCTCGACCTGGACGGCTTCGACGATTGGTACTTGCACCTGTTTCTGTGGAACCGGGAGAAGCAGGAAATCGCCGGGGCGTACCGTCTGTGCGCGACGCCCGACGTGCTCCCCATGCGGGGCATCCGCGGGCTCTACACCAGCAGTCTGTTCCACTACCAGCCGGAGTTCTTCCGCCGTGTCGGCCCGGCGCTCGAACTGGGCCGCTCCTTCGTGCGCCCCGAGTACCAGCGGCAGATCGCGCCCCTGTTTCTTCTGTGGAAAGGGATCGGCCACTACGTGGCCAGCCGGCCGGACTGCCCCACGTTGTTCGGTGCCGTGAGCGTGAGCAACGACTACAATCCTGTCTCACGCGACTTGCTGGTGAGTTTCTTGAAGCGCCATTCGGACCCGGGTCTGGCCCGCTTGGTCAAGCCCAGGCGGGCGTTCCATCCCGGCGCGTCGGGCAAATGGCACGCCCAAGTGCTGAGCCGCTTCCTCACGGAGCTGGAAGACCTCGCCGATCCGATCGCCGACCTGGAGCCCGACGGTAAGGGCGTCCCGATCCTCATTCGCCAGTACATGAAGCTGGGCGGCCGCATGCTGGGCTTCAACGTGGACGCGAAGTTCTCCAACGCCCTCGACGGCCTGATGCTGGTCGACCTGCGGAACACGCCACTGGCGAAACTCGCGCGCTACATGCCCCCACAAGAGGCGGCGCGCTTCCTGGCTTGGCATCGCGCCCGCTGCGCATAGGGCCGGAGCCCGCCGACCCCTGCCGCAAGGCGAGATGCGCCGGTATAATGTCAGGCGAACGGGGTGATAAGACGATTGCGGTGTCAAGACTGCACTTCCATCGCGTCTTGTGGGTCGCCGGGGCGCTAGTCTTGCTGCTCGTTGCAGCCGAGAGCATCCGTTTAGCTTGGTTGCTGCACCGGCCCGTACATATACGCGATCATTTTGAAGAACCGAAGCTGAGCTCGATCTGGACTGCGCGGAGAATGGTTCCAGAGGCCTTTTCGATCCAGAGAGAGATCGTCCACAGCGGCCATAGCGCGGCGCGGATTACGCTCCGGGCGAACGATCGCTTGGAAGCGGCGAGTGACGACGGCGCCGCAAGTGAGCGCGATGAGCTGATGGAAGCACCGCGCTTCTGGTCCCAGTCGGGGAGGACCTACGATTACGCGTTCAGTCTTTACCTTCCCAGAGACTTTCCGATCGTCAGGACACGGCTCGTCATCGCGCAGTGGAAACAGCTCTGCGAGTGGGGAAGCTGCCGTCCGGATAACCCGGTTCTTGCGATTCGGTACGTCGCTGGCGTCCTCTCCGTCACACGCGAGAATGACGCAGGCGAGGCGACGGTCTATGAATCCCAAGGCGAGATGCGCGGGCGATGGCTGGACTTCCGCTTTGTGACCCGGTTTTCGCAGCGAGATGACGGCGCTGTCGATGGATGGATGAACGGGCAGCAGATTGTTCAATACCGTGGGGTCACCGCATATCGCGCTGCGCACGGATATCCCTCGCACGGGTTCTTCTTCTTCAAGATGGGCCTATATCGCGATCTGATGAAGACACCGATGACGATCTACCTCGACGACTTCCGCAAGGACCAATGCGCAACGTCGAATTGCGAGTAGCTCCGCATACGTAACCGCATTTCCCGCCCATTCGACCGCTTTCGAATCGCGAGGCCATCCCTGCTGGTCGCTTGCACCCGGTGCAGGAGGCGCTTCTCCACGCCGGGGCCATGCACCGAGGCGGAGATCCACCAGGCGCTCGGGGCAACACCTGCCGATGCGGCACTTACCCGCACATCGTAGCCGCGGTCTGCCTGACCGCGAAAGGCGGTAAAGCCCCGACAGCCGCGAAAAGCGGGACCCTCAGTTCCAGTTCTTCACCCGCGGCCAGAGGTCTTTCAGGCTCCCCCTCAAGCCGCGACAGTAGAACACGTCGAAGTGCTCGTAGGGCATCGAATACGGGTGCTCCACACGCGCCACCTTCTCGACGGAGGCGAACAACTGCTCCAGCCTGTCCTGCCTGTCAGCCATCACGATGACGCTCTCGCCTGTGTACCCGCGCGGCCCCCACAGGAAGTAGCTCTGGTGCCCGCTGATGGCTCGCGGCAGACCATATTTCGGGCCGAACAGATCGATCGCCCCGGCCTGTCCGTAGTTTTGGCCGAAGATTGCGGTCTTGGCTCGCACATCCAGCGGCAAGGCGTTGTACACGTGCGCCACCGTGGCCGCCATCTCTTCCCAGCCAAACTGATCGGCAAAGATCTGCGGCAGGGGGCCGAGCCTGTGCCGTTCGATTGCCGGCTGTTCGTAGTGGATCGCCTTCACGTAGCGCACGTAAGTTTCGGGCCGCACCACCGGAAGGAACAACGGCGCCGCGACGACGGCGAGCACCACCATGAGCGTGCACCAGACCGGCTTGACCCACCGCAATCGCGGGCGAGCCAGCCATCCTTCCCAGGCCACGCCGCCCGCTGCCAGCAGAATCGGAAAGGCCGGCCACAGGTAGTACGTGCGCGGGTTCAAGAGCATGATCAAGCCTGCCGTGATCAGCCAGGCCCATCCCAAAGCCCGGAACGGCTTGCCCTGCGCCGCGAAAAGGTAGTACCACAACCCTGCCAGCCAGATTGGCAGCGAAAGGGGCAGCATCGAGACGACCTGCTGGCCTAGGAACGCCAGCGGCGGCAGAGGCACGTTGCGTCCCGAGCGCCGTATGTTCGCCTGGAGCTCCAGGAACGGGAAATGGTGCTGGATGTTCCACCACAGGTTCGGCAGGAAGATGAGAAATGCGACCAGGCCCGCCAGCCAGATCCACGGCGAGCGGAAGGCTTTGCGCTCCGGTGTCAGCAGGACGCCCGCGACGAGCGCGAAGCCGAACGTCAGCAGGGAGTGCTTGTTCTCGAGGCCCACGCCTGCCAGCACTCCGAACCACAGCCACAGCTTCTGGTTGCCGGTCTTGACGATGCGAAGCAGCAAGTAGGCGCAGCCAGTCCAGAACAGCGGCTCGAAGGCGTTCATGGAGAAGAAGTTGTCGAACGCCAGAAAGCCCGGCGCTAGCAGCGTCGCCAGGGCTGCGAGTCCCTGCGCGAAGCGCCCTCCGCCTAACTCTCGGGCCACCAGGCCAGTCAGCAGAACCTGACCCGCCCCGGCCAGCGCCGGCGCCAACCGGATCGCCGCCAGCGAATCGCCCAGCACGGCGCGCACGGCCCACGCCACGAAGGCGACGAGCGGCGGCTGGTCCACGTAGCCCCAATCCAGGTGCTGCCCGCACGCCATGTAGTAGAGCTCGTCGACGAAGTATCCGTAGTGCCGGCCGGCATACAGATGGACCAGCAGCTTGACCGCGGCGATCGCGGCCACGGTCATCCCCGCCCCCAGCAACCAGTGCCTCTCCGGTGTCCTCATACGATATCCAACCTCTCACGCCCCAGTGGCGCACACCGAGGCTCGCCGCTACACGCTAGAGCAAGTCAGCGCTGGAAAGGAAGGCGCTACCCCGGCAGGCTCTTGGCGATGTCGTTGTAGATCACGAAGGCCATGACTACCATCAAAAAGACGAAGCCCAGCTTGAACAGCGTCTCTTTTACCCGCAGGCTGAGGTCGCGCCGCATGGTCATCTCGATGAGCAGCATAAGGATCACGCCGCCGTCGAGAATCGGGATAGGCAGCAGGTTGATAACCGCCAAGTTGAGGCTGACCATGGCCATGAGGCCCAGGAACGGCATCACGCCTTCCCGCGCCGGCCGCGCCGGCGTACTGCGCGATGCCGATCGGACCGCTGATCGATTTGGGTGACATGCGCCTCTCGACGATCCCCCTGAGGAACTGGTAGATCAGCGTCGCGCCCTTGACGTTCTCCCGGACGGATTCCGCCAGCGCCTGCGGGAACGGGAGTTGGATCACCACCACCCGGAAACTCGCGTACACGCCGATCATCCAGCGGCCCGGACCGCCTTCCTTATCGAAGATCGGCTGAATCGTCGCCGATAGCGTGCGGCCGTCGCGCCTGTACTCGAGGGTCACGGGCTTGCCGTCGGCCGCCTCGACGATCCGCCGCAGCCCGTCCTGCGAGCGCAGCGGCTTGCCGTTGGCCAGCAGGAGGATGTCGCCCTTGCGGAGGTCGGCCTTCTGGGCAGGCATACCCGGCGAAAGCTCCGCGACCTCAATCTCGCCACCCGGCTGCCAGCCCGCGGTGCCCAGTCCCGAGTGCTCGTCCAGGGCCGGTGTCACCGTGGTCCAGAACTCGTGCTTTTCGCGTTCGATTCGCACTGCCAGGGGACGGTTCGCGCTCGAGAACTCCTTGTTCTTGATGTCGTCCCAGGACGGCCGTTGCTGGTCGTCGATGGTCACGATACGGTCGCCCTCGCGGATCCCCGCCCTGGCCGCGGGAGTGTTGGGAGTCACGGAGCCGACCATGCCTTCCTGCTCCGAAGGCAGCGTCTTGGGGAACTGCACCATGTACATACCGGTGAGCAGGGCCACCGCCAGCACCACGTTCATGGCGGGGCCGGCGAACGCAATGATCAGCCGCTGCCAGCGGGGTTTGGCAAGGAAGGCGCGAGGGTCGTCGACGTTCTCGTCGGTGGGCTGCTCCCCCGCCATCTTGACATAGCCGCCGAACAGAATCGCCGAGAAGCGGAAGTCGGTTTCGCCGCGCTTGAATCCGAACAGGCGCGGACCGAAGCCGAAACTGAAGACATCGATCCGCACGTCGAAAAGCCGCGCGGCCCAGTAGTGACCGGCCTCATGAACCAGAATCATGACCCCGATCAGGACCATGAGCCAGGCGAAGTTCTCGAGAAAGCCAATCATAGTTCAAACCTTGACCAGCGGGCGATCCGAGCGCGCCGCCACGTCCCGGGCCACCGAGCGCGATTGCGCATCGATCTCCAGCACCTCGGCAATCGAACGCGGGTGACCGAGGGGAACCTTAGCGAGCGTTTCCTCAACGACTTCGGCGATTCCGGGGAACGAGATGCGGCCCTCCAGAAACGCTCCCACGGCAATCTCATCGGCAGCGTTCAGCGTACAGGTAGCCGAACCGCCGGTCTCCTGCGCCTGGCAAGCCAGTTTCAGCAGCCGGAACTTCTCCAAGTCCGGGGGCAGGAAGTCCCAGTGGCGCGCGGCGGTCCAGTCCAGCCGGGGAATGGGGGCGGATTCGCGGGCGGGGTAGGTGAGGGCGTACTGGATCGGCATGCGCATATCCGTCGCCGAGACCTGGGCAATGACGCTGCCGTCGGTGTATTCGACCATGGCGTGAACCGAGGACTGCGGGTGGATCACCACCCCAATCTCCGAGGGCGCCAAGCCGAACAGCCAGCACGCCTCGATCACCTCGAATCCCTTATTCATCATCGTAGCGGAATCGATGGTGATGCGCTTCCCCATCTTCCAGGTCGGATGGTTCAGTGCCTGGGCCGGTGTGATCCGGGCCCACTCGCTGGCCGGGGTCTGGCGGAACGGCCCGCCGGAGGCGGTCAGGATGACCCGCGCCACCTCACTCCGCTTCCCTGCCCTCAGACACTGATGCACGCCGTTGTGCTCGCTATCGACCGGGATCAGTTCGGTGCCGGACGTCCGCGCCGCCTCGGTCACCAGTTCCCCGCTTGCCACCAGGACTTCCTTGTTCGCCAGACCCACCGTCTTGCCGAGTCTTACAGCCTCGTAGGTCGCTTCCAGGCCCGCCACTCCCACGATAGCCGACATCACGAAACTCACTTCCGGCGCCGTTGCCGTCGCAACCCGCGCTTGCGGCCCGTAGTCCAGTTCGGGCCATTCCGAGACGGGCAGACCCGACTCGCGTAACCTGTCTGTTAGACTCGCGCGGACCTTCTCAGTTTCGACAACCGCGAGGCGCGGTCGAAACTCCCGAATCTGCCCGGACAGAAGGGCGGCGTTCTGGCCGGCCACCAAGGCGAAGACCCGGCAATCCTGCCGGCGCCGTAGAACATCCAGGGTGTTACAGCCGATTGAGCCTGTGGAACCGAGAATTGTGAGGTTCTTCATGGCTGCCTGGCGACGGCACAGCATAGGAATCATAACACGCCGTGCTCTCCGGGGCCATCCAACGACATGCCCTTCCCTTGGGGGTGAATCCTCTTTTTTGGGGTGCCGGGGAGGATTGCTTCAGGGGTCTTTTATTTAGAGGTTAGTCTCGCTTTGGTGGGAGTTGCCTCCCCGGCCTATTCCAATAATAGAATATCATTCGCCGGATTGCAACAGATTTCTGTATTTTTTTGACGGCAGCCCTCAGCGGCGCTTTGACCTCAATCCCCGCTTCAGACTCTAACACCTTGATTGTAGAGCAGATATCTTCATCTCCGAGCCCAGCGTCCAGGGCCGCGCTGAAACATCCGTTCCGTCACAGCGGTCAGCCGGAGGGGCACTTCGAGGTCCTTGGCCGCCTCCAGCATCAGCTCAATGTCCTTGTGCATCCACTTGACGGAGAAATTGGTCTCGAAATTGCGGTCAAAGACGTAGGGCGCCTTGAAGGCGATCAGACCCGAGCGGGCGGCGCTGTTGTTGAGGATCTCGAGCATGAGCGTCGGGATCGACGCCGGCCTTCGTGCTCAGCACAATGCCCTCGTTGAACGCCTGCAGAAGATTGGAAAGAATCAGGTTCTGAGTCAGCTTGGCGTACAGTCCCTGGCCTGGCCCCCCGCAGTAGTAGAGTTGCTTGCCCATGGGTTCGAAGTATGGCCTGACGCGCTCGAAGACATCCTCGTCGCCGCCGACCATGAAGGTGAGCGTCCCGCCCTCGGCGCCTGGCTTCGATCCGGTGCAAGGGGCATCCAGGAAATGGATGCCTCGTTGGGCCAGCTCGACCCCGATGGCCCGGCTGCGCGAGGGAGAGACGGTGCTGGCGTCGGCGATAACCATTCCGGGCCGGCCACCGGCCGCAAGTCCTTCGTTTCCAAGGAGCACTTCGTCCGACATGGCGGTGTTCCCCACGCACAGGAACGCGCACTCGGCGAACTCGGCCACCTGGCGCGGAGTCTGGCAAAAAACGCCCTTCTCCTCGCGGGCGAGTTCACGTGCCTTGGCGGCCGTGTGCGACCAAAGCGCCACCTCGTGCCCCGCGCGGAGAAGGTTGCGCGCCATCGGGCGGCCCATAATGCCCAAACCCAGGAATCCGAGTCTTGCCATATCCTCAACGTAGCAAACTCCGGCCCATGGCTGACGGCTGATAGCTGATAGCTGATAGCTGACGCCTGATAGCTGCCGCCTGACGGCCGATAGCTGTAGCATTGATACAAATGCCTGACACGATGAAAGCACTGGTGAAGAGCAAGCGGGAGCCGGGGTTGTGGCTCGATCAGGTGCCGATCCCCGAGATCGGCATCAACGACGTCCTCATTCACGTGGACCGCACCGCGATCTGCGGCACCGACGTTCACATCTACGACTGGGACGAATGGGCCCAGAAGACCATTCCGGTACCGATGGTGGTTGGGCACGAGTTCGTCGGGGAAGTAGCGAGGACCGGATCGAACGTCGCCGATTTCTTTCCGGGCGACCTCGTGAGCGGCGAAGGCCACGTGGTGTGCGGCCGCTGCCGTAACTGCCTGGCGGGCCGGCGGCACTTGTGCGCGCGATCTATGGGCGTAGGAGTGAACCGCCCCGGCGCCTTTGCCGAGTACGTCGCGCTGCCCATGGCCAATGTCTGGCACCATCACCCCGGCGTGAGCCGGGACATCGCCTGCATCTTCGATCCGTTCGGCAACGCGGTGCATACCGCGCTCTCGTTTCCGGTGCTGGGCGAGGATGTACTGATCACGGGCGCAGGCCCGATCGGGATGATGGCGGCGGCCGTCGTCCGCCACTCCGGCGCACGGTTCGTGGTCATCACCGACGTGAATCCTAGGCGCCTCGAACTGGCCAGGAAGTTCGGCGTGACGCGGGCGGTGGACACCCGCACAACCCCGCTGGCCGAGGTGCAGAAGCAGCTGGGCATGAACGAGGGCTTCGACGTCGGCCTGGAGATGTCGGGCAACGAAGCCGCGTTCCGCGAGATGATCGCCAACATGTCGCACGGGGGAAAGATCGCCGTGCTGGGCATTCCGCCGCGCCAGATGTGCGTCGACTGGAACAAGGTTATCTTCAACATGCTCACGATCAAGGGCATCTACGGCCGCGAGATGTACGAGACCTGGTACAAGATGACGGTGATGCTGCAATCGGGGCTCGACCTGAACCCCGTCATCACGCACCGGTTCCCTTACACGGAATTCGAAATGGGGTTCGAGGCCATGCGTTCCGGCAACGCGGCGAAGGTGATTCTGGAGTGGCTTTAATCATGCGCGCAATCGTGTGTTCGATGATGCTCTGCTCTGCTCTCGGCGCCGCAGGGCCCTACGATGCGGTGAATCCGTTCATCGGCACGGCGGCCGATGGCAATACCTTCCCCGGCGGCCACCCTGCCTTTCGGCCTGCTGCAGTGGGGACCGGACACGCGGGCGGATGGATGGTATCACTACGCAGATAAGACGATCCGCGGTTTCAGCCT
Organism: Bryobacterales bacterium; assembly: GCA_963710565.1. Taxonomy (GTDB): domain Bacteria; phylum Acidobacteriota; class Terriglobia; order Bryobacterales; family Bryobacteraceae; genus DASWZN01. The sequence goes on from CAVQAN010000009.1 coordinate 1,497,754, forward strand.
CACGCACATCAGCGGCGCGGGATGCCCCATTTATGCGGACGTGCCCATCCTGCCCTGGACAGGGGACGTGACAGGCCCGGGTTCCTCCCCCGACTACGCTGTGGCATTTTCCCATGATCACGAACAGGCGCATCCGGGGTACTACGCAGTGGAATTCGACAACGGCGTGAAAACGGAGCTCACGGCCACCACGCGGGCCGGGATCGGCAGGTTCATCTTTCCGGCCGGTGCGGCGCGGACGTTTCTGATCAAGGCCAGTGACAGCGCCACCGTGGATGAGGCGAAACGCAAGGCCGACACGGCGCGGTGGAAATTCGCGGCAACGGATACCATCGTGGGATCCGTCCACAGCGGCGGCTTTTGCGGCAGCGACAGCAACTATGTCCTGTATTTCGTGCCTGACGTTCGACCAGCCGTTTGCCTCCGTGGCCGTCCGGTGACTGGGCAGGTCACCCCGGGACACAAGGTAGGCGCGTATCGTGTCCTTCCCGCACGGCGCGGAGCCGATTGTCGATGAAGGTTGGCGTCTCGTTCGTCAGCATCAGCAACGCGCGGGCCAATCTGCAGCGCGGAAATTCCCGGCTGGGATTTCGAGGCGGTCCACGCCGCCGCGCAAGCGCCGCTGGAGCGACTGCTGGAGCGCGTTCAGTCGAAGGCGGCACGGCGGAGCAGCGCACGATCTTCTACACCGGCCTGTACCACATGCTGCTGTCGCCAAATCTGTTCAGCGACAGCAACGGCGAGTATATCGGCTTCGACGGCAAGGTGCCGGCGCCTGGCGCCGGGAGAAGGCGCAGTACGCGAACTTCTCCGATTGGGACATCTACCGCAATGTCGTCCAGCTGCACGCCCTGCTGTTGCCGGCAGCAGGCCAGCCAGATGATGCAGTCGCTGGTCCGCGACGCGCGAGGAAAGCGGGTGGCTGCCCCGCTGGCCGGTGGCCAACGATGTGAGCTACGTCATGGGCGGCGATTCGCCGGCCATCCTGCTCGCCAGGCCTACGCCTTCGGCGCGCGCTCGTTCGACCGCCAGAACCGCGCTGGATTTCATGCTCAAGGGCGCCACCCAGCCGGGCACGGGGCCGCACGGCCAGTCCGAGCGCCCGGGGCTGGCCGACTATCTGAGCCGGGGCTATGTCCCCGGTCGGAGGCGAGACAACGAGACCGGGGCGTCGGTCACGCTCGAATATGCGAGCGCCGACTTTGCCGTTTCGCGATTCGCCGCCGCCCTGGGCGATCGGGCGCAATGCCGCCAAGTCTGCTGCGCTCGGCGCAGAACTGGCGCACCCTGTTCGACCCGGAGACCGGATTCATCCGGCCCCGCACGGCCGACGGCAAATTCCTCGGCGATTGGGATCCCGACCACGCTCATGCCGCACCACACGAACTGGGACAAGGACGAACCAGATTGGCTTCGAGGAGGGCTCGACCTGGCAGTACACCTGGATGATCCCGCACAACTATGCCGGCCTGTTCCGCGCGATGGGCGGGAACAAAAGGTCGTGCCCAAGCTGGACCAGTTTTTCCAGAAGGTCGAGCGGCTGGGCGCTGCCGAACTTCACGGTGGCCAACGAGCCCGACTTCTGCGCGCCCTACGCCTATGTCTGGGCCGGGAAATCGCATGGAAGACCCAGGAGGTCATCGACCGCATCCGCCGCGAGACGTTTACCACGAAGCCGGACGGCCTGCCCGGCAACGACGATCTCGGCGCCACGTCGGGCGTCTACGTGTGGAACGCACTCGGTCATGTATCCGGTGATCCCCGGAGTCGGCGGACTGGTGCTGGGGACGCCGATGTTCCCGCGCGCAGACGTGCGGCTGGGCGATGGGCGCACGCCTGGAGATCGTTTCCCAGCGGCGACGGAATCTACGTGCAATCGGTGAAGCTGAACGGGAAGCCGCATCCGAGCGCATGGCTGCCGCTGGAGGCTCTCGGGGGCAGGGAGCAATCGGCTGGAGTTTGTTCTGGGGACGCAGCCGAACAAGCGGTGGGCCACGGGGACGACGGAACTTCCGCCCTCGTTCGATGCAGAGTAATCAGCGGAAACTCTCGACCAGCATGACATCGCCGCGGCGCGTGGGAAAGTCCTGAAAGAGCAGCCAGCGGCCGTCCGGGGAGACGGCCATGGAACGGCCGAATGACTTTGGCACTCGCCCCAGCGACTCGGTCATCCCGGTTGCCAGAGATTCGTGGCGGCGCAACGTTTCTGGGCAACCGGAAGACAAGAGCAAGAACGGCGACCGCGGCAACGACAGCCGCGCCGGCCAGCCAGGCCTTTCTCCTCGCCGATGCCGCCACGGGTGCCCGCGGCGGCCCTTCCTGCAAGAGATGGATGCCGCGACCGCTCTGCCAGGCGTCCAACTCGGACCTCAGGGCGTAGACCCTGGCCATGTCGCCGCCGGGAAGCCTCCGCACCGGGAGGCCTCGGGTTCGTTCCCAGCGTTGCACTGTCCGCACGTCGCCAAGGGCGGCAATACGCGACAATGCCACGTGCGCCGTCTTTTGCCGGTGTCCGAGGCGTGCAAAAGGTGTTAACTCCTATCTCGAGGCCGCCGAGAACCGGCGGGCACTTCGAAGACAAGGAGGAAGCTTATGAAGCGGTTTGTTTCGTTCGCGATGTTCTCCATCTGGCTTGTGGCGCTCTCGCCGGTGGTCAGGGCTCAGGAGTGCAGGAACTGGACCAATTGGGATCTTCGCGGAACCTACACGATGTCCGGCAGCGGCTGGATCGACCTGTCCAAGGTGGCGCCGGGCCTGCCGGCGGGACTCACCCCGATGTCCTGGGTGGGTCTGGAGCGCCTGGACGGACACGGAGGCGCCACCGGCTGGGTTTCAGCAAACGCCGGCGGAGTCCAATTGAACTTCGAGTTTGTCAACAAGACCTACGCGGTTCAAGCAGACTGTTCCGTACAGGTGACCTACTCTATGAAGGTGAAGGAGATGGGCGGCGCTGTAATCGGGCCGTCCTCCCGTCTTCTCGTGATCCGGGGGACTCCGGAGGAGCCGTGGGGGAGCCTGGAACTCGACGGGATCCTGGTGGGCGCCGGCCCCGGCACGGGTGTCGACCTCATGGTTGCCCATCGCATCTCGCACCATTAGGACGGAGGCCGTTGCTCTTCCCGGACCGCGGCCCTCGATCTGAGGGCCGCGGCGCGGCGGCCGGGGAGTCGGGAGGCACGGGAATCGGCGTTCGGACGGTGAGCAAGCCGTACCCGAGTACGTGGCAGCCGCTCGCGCCTCCGGCCGCCCGGTGCAAGCCGCTGCAATTCGTGCCAGCGAGGCAGCCGGACAGGGCCTCGTTGGCGTAGGCGTAGGAGGCTGTCCGCGCGCGCGGACCTGCGCCAGTCGCTGGGCGAGGATCGGCGAGAGACGGACTCCCATTCCCGGCGTGATGAGTCCGGCCTCGTCCAGGTCCTTGAGATGAGCTTCGTCCTCGGCCCGAAAGCTCGTCGGCCTCATGCGAACCAGGTCCTCCAGCGGCATGAGCCCCAGCCCCTTGACTGTTCGACAGGTCCCCAGCGCAGGCGCCGGTTCCGGATACTCCAACCGGACCTTCTCGCCCGCGAAGACGAGGTGGACTGCGCGTCTGGCGTACGGGTTCGCGGTCTGGACCAGCTGTCGACCCGGCCACGTGACGATGCTGGAGGCCAAACGGCTGGGCTGCCTTTGCGATCCTTTCCAGATCCTCGCGTGGCACGGCAATGTCGATGTCCTTCGTGAGGCGCCCGGCCTCAGGATCGGCCTCCTCAACGTACAAGTAAGCCGCCAGACCTCCGGCAATTCGATGCTCAAGCCTGGAGGAAGAGAAGATCTTCTCGATAGCTTCCGCTAGATCGAACAGCCGTTCCACACGCGCCTTGAAAGAAAGTCTCTGCCAAGACCGCCATGGATCAGCCTTCACTGTCGCATCGCTCCATCGGAGGCGCCTTTGACGGGGTGGGTTTGGGGGAAAGTGCGGCTTGGTGCCGGCTCCCTGGCGGTCGCAGTTCGGTCGCGGAGCGGTGGCACTCGAGCGGTGCCGAGCGCTGCGGGTGCTACCATGAACTCTTAACCCCAGATGGCCGACACTCCATTTGTCCATTTGCATCTCCACTCGGACTTCTCGCTGCTGGACGGCGCGTGCGAGATCGGGAAGCTCGTCCGGACGGTGGCCGAGCAGAAGATGCCCGCGGTCGCGCTGACGGACCACGGCAACCTGTTCGGCGCGGTGCAGTTCTACAACGCCGCCAAACACCACGGCGTGGAGCCGATTCTGGGCTGCGAAGTCTACGTGTCCCAGCAGGGCCGGCTGGTCCGCTCGGAGTCCGACCGCTACAATCACCTCATCCTTCTGTGCGAGAACCAGGACGGGTATCGCAACCTCATCGACCTGGTTTCGACCGCCTACCTGGAAGGCTTTTACTACAAGCCGCGGATCGACAAGGACCTGCTGGCGCGCCACTCCAAAGGGCTCATCGCGCTTTCGGCCTGCCTCAAGGGAGACATCAACGAGACTCTGCTCGGCGACCGCTACGAGGACGCGCGGCGGCTGGCTTACCAGTACACGGACCTGTTCGGGCGCGGCAACTTTTTCCTGGAGCTTCAGGACCACGGATTGGACCAGGACAAGGCGTTGCTGCCGCAAGTGGTGCGGCTCGCGCGCGACACCGGCATCCCGCTGGTGGCGACCAATGACGCGCACTACCTGCACCGCGAAGACGCGCTCTCGCACGACATCATGCTGTGCATACAGACCGGCAAGACGATCAACGATCCCAGCCGGATGCACTGGAAGACGCAAGATTTCTATTTGAAATCGCGGGCCGAGATGATGCAGCTCTTCGGTGAGGTGGAGGAAGCGCTCGACCACACTTGGGAGATCGCACAGCGTTGCCGCATCAAGCTCGAACAGGTCAAGGAGCCGTTCCCGAAGTTCGAAGTTCCCGCGGAACACACCACCGACACCTACTTCGAGTACGTCGCGCGCAACGGGTTCGAGCGCCGGCGGCCGCGCCTGGAAGCTCTGTCGGCGGCGGGCCGCCTGAAGCACGCGCTGCCGCAGTACCTGGAGCGGCTGGACCGCGAGATCCGCATGATCGAGCAGATGAGGTTCGCGGGCTACTTCCTCATCGTCTGGGACTTCATTCGGTTCTCGAAATTGAAGGGGATTCCGGTGGGGCCGGGGCGCGGCTCGGCCGCCGGCAGCCTGGTCAGCTACGCCATGGGCATCACGGATATCGACCCGCTCGAGTACGGGCTGCTGTTCGAGCGCTTCCTCAACCCGGAGCGCATCAGCATGCCCGATATCGACATCGACTTCTGCACCCGGCGGCGCGGCGAGGTGATCCAGTACGTCACCGAGAAGTACGGGCGCGAGCAGGTGGCGCAGATCATCACCATCGGCACCCTTGGGCGCGCGGGCCGCCATCAAGGACGTGGGCCGCGTGCTGGAGATGAGCTACAACGAGGTGGACCGGCTCACCAAGATGGTTCCCAACGTCCTCAACATCTCGCTCGAGGACGCCCTCAAGATGGAGCCGGGCTTCGCCGCGGCGGCGCAGAAGGACGAGCGGGTGCGGCAGGTGCTGGACGTGGCGCGCAAGCTGGAAGGCATGGCGCGCAACGCGGGCGTGCACGCAGCGGGCGTGGTCATTTCGCCGCAGCCGCTGAAGGAACTGGTCCCGCTCTACCGCACCAGCAAGGACGAAATCGTCACCCAGTACGATATGAACGGTCTCGAGAAGCTGGGGCTTCTCAAGATGGACTTTCTGGGGCTGACGACGCTGACGCTGATCCACGACGCGCTGGGGCTGATCGAGAAGCACCGCGGGGAGACGCTGGTCATCGAGGATCTGCCGCTCGACGACGGGCCGACCTACCAGGTCTTCTCGAAGGGCTTCACCAGCGGCATTTTCCAGTTCGAGTCCTCCGGCATGCGCGACATTCTGCGCCGCTACCAGCCCAGCCGGATCGAGGACCTGTGCGCGCTGAACGCGCTGTACCGGCCCGGACCCATTCAGGGCGGCATGGTCGACGACTTCATCGAGCGCAAGCACGGCCGCCGCGCCGTGACCTACGATTTTCCGGAGTTGAAGGAGCTCCTGGAGGAAACCTACGGCGTCATCGTCTACCAGGAGCAGGTGATGCAGATCGCCAACCGCCTGGCCGGGTATTCGCTCGGCGAGGCGGACATCCTGCGCCGCGCCATGGGCAAGAAGAAGGCCGAGGAGATGGGCAAGCAGCGCGAGCGATTCCTGGAAGGAGCGCTGGCGCGGGGGCACAACAAGCGAGAAGGTCGAGAAGCTGTTCGAGCTGATGGAGCAGTTCGCCGGCTACGGATTCAACAAGTCGCACTCGGCGGCCTACGCCTACCTGGCTTACATCACCGCCTACCTGAAGGCGCACTATCCGCTCGAATTCATGGCCGCGCTGCTGACTTCGGAAACCGGCAACACGGCCAAGGTGGTGAAGTACATCAACGAGTGCCGCGACATGGGCATTCAGGTGCTGCCGCCGGACGTGAACAAGAGCGACTGGAGCTTCACGCCCGACGGCAACGCGGTCCGTTTCGGGCTGGGGGCGATCAAGAGCCTGGGGCAGTCGGCCGTGGAATCCATCCTGGCGGCGCGTCAGCAAGGCGGACCGTTCCAGTCGATATACGATTTCTGCGAACGGGTGGACCTGGGCGCGGTGAACAAGCGAATGATCGAGAGCCTGATCAAGGCGGGGGCGCTCGATTCGCTGGCGCCGGTGCGCGCGCAACTGCACGCGGCGGTAGAGGGCGCCATGGAGCTGGGCCAGAAGGCCTGGCGTGACCGGCAGAACGGCCAGGCGGGCCTTTTTGCGGCGATGTTCGCCGAGGCGCCGCCCGAGAAGCCGTTGCCCAACCTGCCCGAGTGGAACTCCCAGGAGCGCCTTGCGGGTGAGAAGGAAGTGCTGGGGTTTTACGTTACCGGCCATCCACTCGAGCAGTTCCGCGCCAAAATGGCGGACCTCGCTTCGCACGCCACGGACGGTCTGGAAGGCCTGGAGCGCGGTGTCGAGGTGTCGTTGTGCGGGATCCTGACCGGCATCCAGCGGCGGCGCAACAAGGAAGGCAAGATCTGGGCGTCGATGCAATTGGAGGACCTCTCCGGCGCTATCGACGCGGTGCTGTTCGCCAACAGCTACGAGCGGCTGACGGAACAACTGGTGGAGGACAAGGCCGTGCTCCTCAAGGGCCTTGTGCTGCCGGAGGAAGGCGCGCCGCCGAAAATCTCCATTCAGGATCTGGTGCCTCTCGAACTGGCCGGGCTGTCGTTCCCGAGCCTGGTCTCGATCCGCGTCCCGCTGGGCCGGTCCGACGAAGTCGCAGGCGCGCTCGGCGAACTGCTGCGGCGCAAGCCCGGCGAGACGTCGGTCCGGCTGAGGCTGGAAAAGGCTCGGGACTTTTCGCTCCTGCTGGACGTGGCGGAGAAGGTGCGGCCGGACCGCGAGTTCCAGGCCGAAGTCGCCCGGCTGTGCGGGGCGGAGGCCTACGAAGTTCTGGCCAGATGAGGGGCGGACGGGGACGGCGAGAGGAAGCTCGCCGCAGCCGGCAGAGGCGCGCCACCTCATTCCCGGCTGGCGGCCCGTGCCAGGCTGGGGGCGCGATCGACCAGCACGCGGTCTAGATCCTCGACGCGGATCGGCTTGGAGATATAGGCGTCCATCCCGGCTTCCAGGCACTTGTCGCTGTCGCCCTTCATGGCGTGGGCGGTCAGAGCGACAATCGGCACGTGGGCGCCCGTGGATCGTTCTCCGGCGCGAATGTGGCGCGTAGCCTCGATCCCGTCCATCTGCGGCATCTGCACGTCCATCAGGATCAGGTCGTACGAGCCTGCGCGCCACGCTTCGAGTGCCGCTGCTCCGTCCCCCACCATTGCGATCCGGTGCCCGCGCGCTTCGAGAAGATGGCGGATGAGCCGCTGATTGATCGCGTTGTCTTCGGCGACCAGGATCGAGAGGGTCTCCTGGGGGGACCGGGTGGGCCGCGCAGCGTCCGTGGCGCCGGGCGCGGGGGCCTTGCCTCGAGGAGGAACGGCGATGGTGAAGAAGAAGGTGCTGCCCACGCCTTCGCGGCTCTCCACCCACATGCCGCCGTTCATCATCTCGACCAGGCGCCTGCTGATGCTCAGTCCCAGCCCGCTGCCCCCGAAGCGGCGCGTGATCGAGCCGTCGGCCTGGCGGAACGGCTGGAAGATCAGCGACTGCTGGGCCTTGGGGATGCCGATACCGGTGTCCGAGACCGCGAATCGAATCCTGGCCGCGGACGATTCGCCCGCCGGGCTCCGGTTCGCCTCGTCCAGTGACACCCGGATCGAGATCCGGCCGGCCCCGGTGAACTTGACGGCATTCCCGGTCAGGTTCAGGAGGACCTGGCGGAGCCGGTGCGAGTCGCCGCGCACCCAATCCGGAACGTCGCCGGCAATCTCCGTGCGAACCTGGAGACCCTTGCCGGCGGCCAGAGGATCGATCGACCGGACCGCGCCTTCGACGCAGGCGCGGATCGAGAAATCGGCGCATTCCAGAACCAGCCGGCCGGCCTCAATGCGCGAGAAATCCAGGATGTCGTTGATCACCACCAGCAGCGACTCGGCCGAGGACCGAACGGCGTCGTTGTACTCCCGCTGGGCCTCGGTCAAGGCGCTGGAAGCCATCAGTCCCGCGAAGCCCAGGATGCCGTTCAATGGAGTCCGAATCTCGTGGCTCATGTTGGCCAGAAACTCGCTCTTGACCCGGCTGGCCTGCTGCGCGGCTTCCTTGAGCGCGGCTTCCTGGTCGAGTTTTTCCCGAATCACCGAGGTCTGGTGGTCTACGCGGCGCCGGAGCACCGCGACCCAGGCCAGCGCGGCCAGCAGGAAGGCCACCATCGAGCCGACCACCGCCAGCAGGTGCCCCGGAGTCCACCACGGCGCGGCCTTCACCACGCGGACATCGGATGGACTGCGCAGGATCATCGTGAAGGATCTCGGAACCTGGTAGGCCAGATTGCTGACGGCTTCGACCGAGCAGATGCCCGTCAGCCGAACGATGCTGCCGCGTTCGAGCGGCGGAAGCAGCCCGCGGTCCAAGGTCGCGCGGAAGGGTCTACCCCCCGCCTGCAGCAGCAGCGAGTTCTGATCCGACCCGGCCAGTTCATCCACCACGAATGCGTCGATCCGGACCAGTTCGGCGTCGTGGGTGCCTTCGAAGACCTGATCGACGGTCACGCGCGCGGGCTGTGGCGGACCTCCTGCCTGGACGCGCGTGATCGAGGCGTCCCACATCTCCGCCGAGAACTCGCCTGGGTGTGCGAAGCCCAGCACGTCCACAACGTCGCCGGGCTCGATGTTTGAAGGTGCGTGATCGCGGATCTTCAGGCCGCTCTCCGCGTCCCGGAGATAGGTGGGGCCGCGCGGGTTGGTCAGAGTAACGATGCCCCGCACGCGAACCCGCTGGTTGGGAGAGTCCACAGTCGAGAACCGGAGCAGGTCGTTGATCGGGCGCGCTTGCAGACTGGCCGCATCCCGGGCCCGCGTCAACACCCGGATGAAGCGGGGCGATGGGACGTAGACCTGGATTCCCAGGATTTGCCTCTTGGTGTTGAAAAGGGTGCCGCAAACGCCCCTCACCTCCACCCGCGTGTCGGGAGGCGGCAGCGGTTCTGCGGCGGGGTTCGAGACCAGCGCCAGATAGCGATGTTGCCCCCACTGCAGCCATATGCCGTCTTCGGGCGCCCCGCGCCCCGTGTCGACGCTTTGCACGACGCCTTCCGTTCTGACCCAGGCGCTGTCCTCGTTGCCGGAGAACAGATCGTCAAAGGCGGCAGGCGAGGGGTCGGGCATCGAACCGGCGGAGACTCGCGTCACCGCGGCCCTCAGGATCACCGGAGCGAAATTGCCCGGGCCGGTAACGCCGGTGACGTCCACGCGATCCCCGGCCACTGCGCGCACTTCCTGGATGTGGGAAGCGTTGACGTAGGTGGCGCCCGTCTCGTCCTCCAGGAAGAACACTCCCGAAAGCGGATTGATGTAAGTCACCACGGCGTGAACCCGAACCGGGATCGAGCGCGCGGCCTCTTCGGCGCTGAGGGCGTGGACCTGCGCAATCGAGGTGAGGATGCGGCCACCGCTCGCGGGCGCGGACACTGGATGTGCGGGGAGCAGGACCGCGTCCACGACCTCGATGCCGCCGGCGCCCGCCTCGGCAAACCCCGCGACGTCGCTGCTGTCCCCGGGTTCGAGGACCGCCGCCGGCCTTCGTTTGAGTCGAATCGATCCCGTCCGGTCCGTCAGCACCAGCCCCTCGCTCAGGGGGTCCCGGCGCAGGCTCCCGCGCAGGTGGAGCATACGCTCGGGCAGCAGGGCACGGTCAAACGACGCGACCTCCCGAACGGTTTCCAGAGGGATCTCGGGGGGGACGGCCTCCACCTCAATCACGTCGCTGGCACTGGCGGTCCAGAGTTGGACCCGGCCGGTGTTGCCGTAGACATCGGGGCTTGTGCTGGCAACGGCGCGCACGCGAACCCGGTCGCCAGCGGCGAGCCGGGGTTCCGAGGAGCCCAGATCACAATCGACCGATCCGCCGCGCGCTCCAATCCGGACCATGGCGCGGCCCGCCCGGTCGTGATACCGGCGCCGAACTACGCCCGCCAGTTCGATGTACCGGAAGCCCGTCCGGCCCCTGAGCAGATCGTCGATCGAGACCGGAACAGGGCGGGGTTCCTGTTTGCCGCCCAGCGCTCGAACGTGCGCCGCGACCACGGTTGGGGCCGCGCCGCCCACTCCCGCCAGCCCGGTGACTTCGACGCGGTCTCCCTGCGCGAGGTTGAGCTGAGCGAACGGAAGGTCGACACGGGCAGCGCCGGTTCCGTCCTCCATGAACAGCACATTCAGGCTGGCCTCCGGCACCGTTACCCAGCCGATGAGGTGGACCGGCACACGCCGTTCGTAGGCCTGGGCCGGCAGACTGACGATCTGTTCGATACGCTCGAGCGGGCCTGCGGGACCGCGGCTGACGCACCCCGCTCCCAACAACGCCAGGGCCGCTCCGATGCCCCCCCCCCAACGCCATGCCGATCTAGTCCGCATTTCTCACCGGTGACCTGCTGTGGCGCGCGATGCGGCCGCAGCTACCAGGCATCAGCCTTCCTCTGCTCCATATCGGCTGTGAAGGTGCGCGCCTTACGAAGTTGCGGCATGCCGGGGGCGGGCCGGCGTATCATGAGGGGTGACCGGGTGAACCACATGATACGAAGATCGTTCCTCCAGACTCTGGGCGGGCTGGGCGCGACGGCTGCCGCAGCCTCCGCTGCGGGTGAGAAGACGCGCTACTACACCATCGAGACCCTGTTTCTCAGGAACGGCGACCAGGGCGGGCGTCTGGCCGATTTCATGACCAAGGGGTTTCTGCCGGCGGCGCGCAAGGCGCATCCGGGGCCGATGCTGTTCCTGGAAGCCGTCGTGGCGGCGCATGTCCCCCAGTTCGTCACGATCATGGGGTTTGGGTCGGCCGGCGAGGCGCTGTCGCTGTACACGAGACTCCATCAGCAGGAGGGCTACAGCGAGGCCGTCGCGACTTGGGAGAGCGGGCCCAACGAGCCCTATGAATCGACTTCCCTCACGCTCCTGGAGGCGGCGGACTACTCTCCCGCAATCCAGGCCCCCGAGCCCGGCAAAGCGCCGCGAGTCTTCGAGTTGCGGACCTACCACGCACCCACGTGGCGGCAGTTGGCGGCGCTCAACGAGCGCTTCGCCGGACCCGAGATCCGCATCTTCCACCGCTCCGCAATCCGTCCCCTCTTCTATGCCTCCACGGTCTTCGGCGCCAACCTGCCTAACCTCACCTACCTGATCCCATTCGACGATCTGGCGGCCCGCGAGAAGGCCTGGAGCGTCTTTGCGGCCAACCCGGAGTGGATCAAGGTGCGCAACGAGTCGGTCGCCAGACACGGCCAGATCGTAAGCGTGGTCCAGTCCACCCTGTTCAAACCGGCGCCGTACGGCCCCGGACGCTAGCAGCCGACAACGAACCGCAAGCCCTCCCCGCTCAGCAGGATAGCCTTCCACCGGCTGCAAGCCGTCAGCCGGCGTCCTGAGCCGCAGTCGCGCTGGAGTTCATAAAATTACGCAAAGCATATTGCAATCTTAACAAAATTGAGTTATACATTGAATAAATGAACATGCCTGAGGACGGACGATGACGGATTGGCAAGAGCTGACGCAACTGACCCAGGGCCAGCCGATCATCGTCGAGCGCGTCCGCTTGGCCGGGAAAGATATCGTCATCGAAGGGTCCTTCGAGCTGCCGCAACTGGCCAGACTGAGCATGGAGGACCAGGTCTTCATCACCGCCTTCGTGCGCTCTCACGGGTCGATTAAAGAGATGGAGCAGACCTTCGGCGTCAGCTACCCGACCATCAAGAGCCGGCTCAACCGGCTCGGAACGGTTCTCGAGTTCGTCGAGAGCAATCCGACCCCGTCGCGAGGCGAGATCCTGGACCGCCTTAAACGCGGAGAGATCCAGGCGCAGGACGCAATCCGGGAACTGGAGGCGCTGAAATGATTCCACTGGTCGCATCCGTGAGCATACGCAACACACGGAGCCGCGGCTTCCGGCTGTGGATTCCGCTGGTTCTGGTATGGCTGCTGCTGCTGCCGGTAGCCTTGCTGCTGCTACCGGTAGTGTTCGTGGCCTGTTGGGTGGGCCGGATCGATCCCTTTCAGGCCCTCTCGGTCTTCTGGGAGATTCTCAGCAGCCTGAAGGGCGCCAACGTCCAGTTCGACGGTCGCGGGTCGTCCGTTTTGATCCACGTCTTCTAAGGGGGAACCATGAGTGAACACCGACGGCAGATTCTGCAGATGCTGGCCGAGGGTAAGATCACGGCCGACGAGGCGGAGCGGTTGATCGCGGCGCTCGACAACGAGCCCCCGGTCTCCAACAATGGCGGTTCCGAGCCGGGCCCCAAGTCCAAACCCAAGTACCTGCGCGTGGTGGTGGACTCCCAGAACAGCCACGGATACCACGGCCCGACCTCGGTGAATATCCGCGTGCCGATGCAGTTGCTGCGCGCCGGGGTGAAACTGGCGAGCCTGATCCCGCCCCAGGCACGCGAAGAGGTCAACGACGCCATGCGCCAGCGCGGCGTGCCGTTCGACCTCAGCCAGATCAAGCCCGAGAATCTCGAGGAGCTGATCGACCAGCTCAATGACCTGACCATCGACGTGGATGAGCGCCACGGCCAGACCAAGGTCAAGGTGTTCTGCGAATGACCGCGCTTGAACTGGGGACCGTGCCCGCTGCCGGTAGATCGGTCGGCGGCCGATAGCACAGCGGGGAACTAGCCGCTACTCGATCTCGCGCAGGACGCGGAGGCACTCCAGCATGGCGCGGCCGTTGTGGTAGCCGGCCTTCCAGGCATGCGCCTTGGCGCCCGAGGGCTGTAGATCCGGGGACACCGACTCCCACCACTCGCCCGTCTGCCAGTCGGTCTGATAGCGCTCGATGAAGTCGTAGGTCTTGGCGAACACGTCCCAGTAGACGCGGTCGCGCGTGAGCCGGTACATATAGAGCGCGCTTACGCAGGCCTCGGCCTGCACCCACCAGGTCTTCGTCCGGTCATGGGCAGGCTGGCCGAATGCTCCGGAGTTGTAGAAGCCCCCGTGCGCGGAGTCAAAGCCGTATTTCAGCGAGTAGGCGAAGAGCTGCCGGTAGAGGTCCAGGAAGGGCGCGGCCGCGATTCCGGCGGCCTGGGAGGCATCCGTCAGCAGCCAGATGTTCTCGAGGTCGTGTCCGTAGGAAACGCGATCCCAGCCGGGATCGCGCCCCAGCGCCGGGGTCCAGTTGCGGTCGTACTTGTCCGTGCAGGCGGTGAGCGGCTTGCGCACGACGGCGTTCGACTGAATGGCGACGAGCTCGATGAGGCGGTCCTGCGCCACCGGCGAGTGCGACGCGCGATAGTAGGCGGTCATCGATTCGAGCAGGTGCAAATGCGTGTTCATGAGCTTCATATCCGGCGGCACCTGCATGTAGCCGATCTCGCCCGCGGGGGGCGTCGACCAGTCCTGGTTGAAGGACTCGATGTATCCGCCGTACCGGGGGTCGTGGGCGTGCCGCTCGAAGAGGGCGAAGAGGCGGCTGGCAAGATCGAGGGCTTGGGGGTCCTTCGACGCGGCGTAGTATTCGGAGAGCGCGTAGAGTGCGAAGGACTGGCCGTACATGTGCTTCTTGGGCTTCAGCGGTTTGGTCCCCGTGGCGTCTACCTCCCAGTAGAAACCGCCGTAGCGCAGGTCCCACATTCTGTCGCGCAGGAAGCGAAAACCGTGGGCGGCCGCTTCGAGCATTTCCGGCGGCCGGACGCCCTCGCGAGCGAGGCGCGAGAACAGCCACACCTGGCGCGCCTGGGTGACGAGCGTCTTCGACGCACGCGGGTTCGCGACGCCCTGGGCGTCGCAACTGATGACGTATCCGCCGTTGACCTTATCGAGCGACTTCGGATACCAGAAGGCGACGATGTTGTCCCGGAGGTTGCGTTCGAGGCGCGGGACATAGGCGGCCGGGCCTTGCGCCAGGGCAGGCAAGGCGAGCGCGAGCAAAAGCCTCAGTAGTTTCGTCACTGGACCGATGATAGTGCAGATGGGGTCGCCATGAGTGGCGACGCGGCACGCCGAAGGCGTGCTCCACAACTCACGCGCCACTACGGCTGCGCGGGCATCCCCATGGCGGCCCACTCTTCACGGGCCGGGCCGTAGGCGCCGGGCGCGCCCGACGCCCGCCGTTAGGCAGTAGACGAGCCCACAAGGGTCTTCCGAACGGGGCAGGCATAGGTGCGCTTCTGCCACGGTCTTCCAAGTGCGCGACCCTGGCGTCAAGAAAAACGCGGTGGCATGATCCCGGCTCCGAGCGGCGGCTTACGGCTGCGCGGGGATTCCCATGGCGGCCCACTCTTCGCGGGCCGGGCCGTAAACGCCGGGCACTCTGAGGCCGGCCTGGCGCATCAGGACCGTCATCTGGCCGCGGTGGTGGGCCTGGTGCACGATGAGCGAGACCAGCACGCCGCCCTTAGTCCAGGTCATCCCGTACATCGGGATCTCGTCGCGGAGCTGCCCATCGGTCCAGGCCGCCGGTACGGCCTCCGCCACGCCCCGGGCGCATTTCTCGTAGCTCTCTACCAGTTCCGCGGCGCTCGATGGCGCCGCGCCATCCGCCTTCACCGCGAACGGAACGCCGGCCTGCCCGAACATTTCGGGGATGGATGTTGCGATGTGCCAGGCCAGAAAGCCGAGCGTGCGGCCTTCCGGGTCGACGCGCTGGGCGAGCGAGGCGTCCGTGAGGTTGCGAAACACCCTCAGGGTCGCGTCGGACTCGCGCTTCCAGCTCTTGAGGAAATCGTCGATCGTTGTGAACATGGGCTGCCTCCCCCTCCATGCTACGATAATGATTCCAGGCTCCGGGCTCCGTGCAATGAGCGGCTGCAAACCCCGCCAGGTCCGGAAGGAAGCAACGGTAGTGGTGCGGCTCGTGTGCCGCGGATCACCTGGGGCCTGGGTTGGATCGCCCGTCGATTGACACCCGTCGCATGTACCAGGTTATTGCCCGGAAATACCGCCCGCAGAACTTCTCCGAACTGGTCAACCAGGAGCACGTCAAGACCACGTTGGCGCACGCCATCGAGCAGAACCGGATCGCCCACGGCTACATCTTCTCGGGCCAGCGGGGCACGGGCAAGACAACCGTGGCCCGTATCCTGGCGCGCTGTCTGAACTGCATCCAGGGACCGACCACCGCGCCCTGCGGCGTGTGCTCGAGCTGCACCGAGATCGCCGCCGGCAACGCCGTCGACGTGATCGAGATCGACGCGGCCTCGAACCGCGGCATCAACGAAATGCGCGAACTGCGGGAGAACGTGCGCTACCGTCCCGCCCGCGACCGCTACAAGGTCTTCATCGTCGACGAAGCGCACCAGATCACCAGCGAGGCTTTCAATGCGCTGCTGAAGACGCTCGAGGAGCCGCCCGAGTGGGTGGTCTTTGTGCTGTGCACGACCGAGGCCCACAAGATCCCGGCGACCATCTCCTCGCGCTGCCAGCACTTCAGCTTCCGGTCGGTCGATTTCGACGAGATCATCGCGCGCATGGAGTGGATCTGCCGCCAGGAAGGCATCCAGGCCGATGCGGAGGCGCTGGCGGTGCTGGCGCAGGCGGGCGAGGGCAGCGTGCGCGACTCGCTCTCGGCGTTGGACCAGGCCATCGCCTGCTGCGGCGCCACGCTGAAAGCGGCCGAGATCCGCGCGCTGCTGGGCGCGTTCTCCCTCGATACGCTGGACCAGGTGACGCAGGCGCTGGGCGAGTCCAGCTCGGCGCGGATGATCGAGATCACCGACACGCTGGTGCGCAACGGGCATCATCTCCAGCACTTCGTGCGCGAGCTGGCCCGCTACTTCCGGAACCTGCTGGTCACCAAGATCGCCGGCGGCAATCCGCGGCTGGTGGCGGCGTCGCGGGAGGAGCGCAAGCGGCTGGCCGAGATCGCGGCCGCGTTCTCCGAGCAGGATCTGACACGCTACCTGCAACTCACGCTGGACCTGTTCCGCGACATGCAGTTCTCGTTGCAGCCGCGGCTGCACTTCGAGCTGGGGCTGATCCGGCTGGTGGAGGCGGGAAGGCTGATCTCGATCGAGGAAGCGCTAGCGAGCGCTGGCGCCGGAGGAGTGAGCGCGCCCGCCGCGCCCGCGCCGGGGAAGGCGAGCGCCCCACCCGCGCCCGCGTCCCCGCCGGCCACCACCCCTGCGACGGGCAGCCTGAAGGAACGGCTGGCGGCGGCGATGCGCGAGCTCGGCATGGCGTTCACGGCGGATGCGGTGGAGCACTCCGCGCTCGAGGAATCGGCGGGACTTCTCAAGTTCACGACGCCCCAGGAATTCGAGCTGGCCATGCGCCCGGCGGACATTCAGAAGGCTCTCGATCATCTGAAGGCGGGCCAGCGGCGGATCAAGGTTAGCACGGGCGAGGCTGCACCCTCGCCTCCGCCGGCGCCAGCAAGGCCCGGCGAGGACGAGACCATGCGCCGCGCGCTGGCGCATCCCGAGGTGCAGCGCTTTCGCGAGGCTTTCCCCGATGCCGAGGTGCGCGTGGCGCGGAATCTGAAAGAATAGTCACTGGCGTGGTGGTCGGCGCGCCTCCGGCGCAGTGGCGGGGCGGAGGCCGCCGAAGCCACCGGCGTGGAGGCCGGCGCGCCCCCGGCACGCCGGCGGTACGGTAAAGATAGGAATCAGGAGCACTGTCATGAAAATGCCCGGTGGTGGGAACATGCAGGCCATGATGAAGCAGGCCCAGCAGATGCAGGAGAAGATGCAGCAGGAGATCGCCCTGATCCGCGTCGAGGCGACGGCCGGCGGCGGAATGGTCGCGGTCAAAATGGACGGCCAGAAGAACGTGCTGGGCGTGAAGATCGACCCCGAGGTGGCGGGCGACGTCGAGATGCTCCAGGACATGATGATGGCCGCATTCAACGAAGCCGCCAAGAAGGTTGACGAAGAGGCGCGGCAGAAGATGAGCGGAATGCTGGGCGGGTTGGGTCTGCCGCCCGGTCTGTTCTAGCGGCCCGCCCATGCCCGACTACGCCGAACCGCTCGCCCGCCTGATCCAGGAATTTAAGCGCCTGCCGGGCATCGGGCAGAAATCCGCGCAGCGCCTCGCCTTTCACGTGCTGCGCGTGCCGCGGGACGACGCGGAGCGCCTGGCGCGGGCGGTCCTGGACGTCAAGGATAAACTGGGGCTCTGCGAGGTCTGCAATAACATCAGCGATAGCGAACTGTGCCCGTTCTGCCGCGACGCGGGGCGCGACCCGTCGGTCATCTGCGTGGTGAGCGAGCCGTTCGACATCCTGCCCATCGAGACTACGCGCCAGTATCCGGGGCTGTACCACGTGCTGCACGGCTCGATTGCGCCGCTGCGCGGCATCGGCCCGGAGCAGTTGAAGATTCACGGGCTGCTGCGGCGGCTGGAATCGGGCCAGACGCAAGAGATCATCCTGGCGACCAACCCGACCGTGGAAGGCGAAGCCACGGCTTCGTACCTTTCGAAGCTGCTGAAGCCGCTGGGCGTGAAGGTGACGCGGATCGCAATGGGCGTACCGGTGGGCAGCGACATCGAGTTCGCGGACGAGGTCACGCTCACCAAGTCGTTCGAGAACCGCAGGGAGATGTGAGGAGTTAGCTGTCAGCTATCAGCCCGAGCCATTCTGGAGCCCCTCATGACCGACAGGATCAGCCTGGACGAGAAGTTCGGCCTGTTCAGCGAGCACTGGCGGCCGAAGGTGATCGCGAGGCTGAACGGCCAGGAAGTCAAGCTTGTCAAGGTGCAGGGCGAGTTCCCCTGGCATCGTCACGAAGCCGAGGACGAGTTCTTTCTGGTCTGGCGGGGCCGGTTCCGCGTGGAATTCCGCGACCGTGTGGTCGAACTCGAAGCCGGCGAGTGCGTCGTGGTGCCCCGTGGAGTGGAGCACCGCACCTGCGCGGACGAAGAGGCGCACGTCATCTGCTTCGAGCCCGCCGCGGTGCTCAATACCGGCGATGTGACGGACGAGACCTTCACGGCGCCGGGAGGGGTTGCGATCTGAGGCTCACTTCCAGCCCATGCGTTCGCGCAGGCCGGTGATGTGCGCGGTGTGGTGGCGCGAGTGCCAGGCCAGGAAGACGGCAAGTTGCTCCACGGTCATGAGACCGCGCTGGGAGTGCCGGAAGGTGCGGTTCCATTGCTCCGGCGTGAGAGTGCGGAGCAGCGCCACCATGCGCCGCTGCAGGGCCTCGAACAAATCGAGAGGGACTTCGAGGGGCAGCGCAGCGGCGTCGGGCAGCTCCCGGTGGTAGCCCTTTACCTCCGGCGTATCCTCGACCAACGCCAGGTGGCAGCGGCAGTATCCGTGGGCATGGCTGCTCGCCAGGTGGTTGACGACCTGGCGGAGGGTCCAGCCGTCCGGGCGGTACGGGGTATCGAGCTGCACATCGTCGAGCCCGCGCACGGCCTCTCGGAGGCGGGCCGGGGATTCCTCCAGATCGCGAATGGCGTCCGCGAGCGGAGTGTCTTTGGTCTCGGGGCCGATGGGGTAACGGAGGTCGGTCATCTGCGGATTGTAGCCACAAATCTCAGCGCGCCGCTAGATGCCTCCCAGCTTCACCTCGTCAAAGATGAATTCTCTTCTCTCGCAGTCGAATCGGAAAAACACTGCGCCCCAATCCGAGACAGCCAGCGCCGGCTTCCCATCGTACACACCAACCGAGCGTTGCTCGATGACCACTTTGACTCTGCTTCCCTCGATCCTCGCCAGGTTGATGATCAAGACGGACAAGTCCTTCTTCGCCGTCTTGCGGCGCGAGAAAAGCTCGCCCCTGGTCAGATAGTCGAACTGCCGCCCTTCAACCCGAGATGGGTAGTCCCCAGGGACAGACTCATCGCTGCACACCAAAAGATGTTTGTAGTCGGTCGGAGTTTCGTTGCTCAGGGGGTTCTCCTTGAGGTAGCCCCATTGCCTCTCCATCTCCTTTGAGGTCTCGATCAGCGCCGTGGTGTAGATCTCAATTCCCTTTGGCGGAGGGGTTTCGGCCAGTGAGAGCAGCGGCGCGATGATGGCGACACCCGGAATCGACAGCAGCGTGGCGGTTCGCATTTCACCTCCACCCAATCCTCTCTCGCAGTCTCGTGATGTGCGCGGCGTGGTGGCGGCAATGCCATGCGTAGCTGGAAACCTGCTGTTCCATGGTCACCAGGCCGCGCTCGGAGTGGCGGTAGGCGCGCTTCCATTGCTTCGCCGTGAGGGTGCGGAACAATTCCACCCAGCGGCGTTGCAGTCCCTCGAAAATGCCGAGCGAGACTTCGACCGGCAGCGTGCGGGCGTCGGGCAACTCGGCCCAGGCCTGTTCGTCGTAGGACTTGACGGCCGGCGTGTCCTCCGTGAGCGCGAAGCGCGTGCGGCAGTAGCCGTTCATGTGGCTGTCCACCATGTGATGAATCACCTGGCGGACGGTCCAGCCGCCGGGGCGATAGGGGGTGTCGAGTTGGGCGTCATCGAGCCCGCGCACGGCTTCGCGGAAGCGTGCAGGCGCGTCCTCGTGGTCGCGGAACGCATCGGCGACCGGTGTGTCGAGGGTCTCGGGTCCAATGGGATAACGCAGGTCGGTCATGCGAGAATTCTATCGCAGTCGCGGCTCACGGACGGGCGCGCCTATACTCGAAGAAGTGATGCAACACGAGTACGAACCGGGCCGGCCTATCGGCGTTTTCGATTCGGGGGTCGGCGGCCTGACGGTCTTGAAAGCGCTCCGCCAGAGGCTTCCCCATCAGGACTTCCTATACCTGGGCGACACGGCCCGCGTGCCCTACGGACGCAAGCCGCGCGAGATGGTGCAGGAGTTCGCGAGCGAGGTGGTCGAGTTCCTGCTGCAGAAAGGCGTGCAGGCGGTGGTCATCGCCTGCAACACGGCATCGGCCTGCGCGCTGCCGGAGTTGGCCGAGCGGACGCCGGCGCCGGTCTGGGGGGTGATCGAGCCGGGCGTCGAGGCCGCCTGCCGCATGACGCGCACGGGCAGCGTGGGCGTGATCGGCACCAAGGGAACCATCGCCAGCGGCGCGTATCAGAAGCGCCTCGAAGCGCGCGGCCTGAAGGTGTGGGCGCAGGCGTGTCCGATGTTCGTCCACCTGGTGGAAGAGGGCCTGGCGGATTCGCCCGAGGCGGAGTTGGTGGCGCGCTACTACCTCGGCCGGCGCCCGGAGATCGACACGCTGATCCTGGGCTGCACGCACTATCCCGTTTTGCACGATGTGATCCGGCGGGTGACGGGCGACTCGGTGTCCCTGGTATCGAGCGCCGAGGTCACGGCCGAGATGGTGAAGGAGGCGCTGGGGGGGAAACTGCCCGCCCGGAACGGCGCGCCGGGGCGCATCACGCACTACGTCACGGGGGACGTGATGGCCTACAAGCACACGGCGGAAGTGATCGGCGGCGTCGAGGGCGAGTTGATCCCCCTGGATGTGACCACGCTCGTGCGGGAGCAGCCGGCGGTGGTGGAATCGCAGCCGGAAGAGACGCCCTACCGGATTGTGTGAGGAGCGCCGGCCTGGAACTCGCGCACCACGATGCTGCGGGCGGCCCCTTCCCAGACGGCCGCGCCGGCGTAGCCGGGAGCCGGTTCGAGATCGGCGATCGAGTAGCCGGGCTCGATGGGCAGGTTGATGCGGCGCAGTCCCACCCCGATGCACTTCAGATAGGCCTCCCGCCGCGTCCAGATGCGGAAGAACGAAGCCGGATCTTCGCGCACCGCGGTGGCCTCCGGCTCGGGCAGGAAGCGGCGGGAGATGCTGGCGCCGTCGATGTCGCGAACGCGCTCGATGTCCACGCCGATCTCCGCATCGAGCGTGACGGCGTACAGGGCCACGTCCCCCGAGTCGGACATATTGAAACGCACTCGCGAGCCGGCCAGATACGGCTTCCCGTACTCGCCCCGCGCGAAGCGGAGCTCGGCGGCGGGGATGGCGGTGTAGAGCTCCAGGAGCCGGCGCAGAGCCGCACGGCCCGCCGTCCAGCGTCGCCGCGATTCCTCGCCACGGAAGCGCGCGGCGCGGTCGCGTTCCTCCGCGGAGAGTTCGGCGGCGGAGCCGCTTGATCGGCTGAGGTCAACGCGCCAGACGTGGACTTCGCCGGGTGCGATGGTCGACGAGTGCTTCAATTGGTCTTCGGCGCGCCCGCCCCGGTCCCAGGCGCGGCGCCGCTTTCCTCCGTTCCCTTCGTGACTTTGGTGGTGACGCCCACAGGTATAAACTCTCTCTCTTTTTCGGCGACCGTTACCGGAGCGCCCGTGACACCCTGGAGGGCGACAAGCATCGCCCGATAGTTGGATTTGTCGCCCTGGAGAAGGATTCCGTCGGACTTACCATCCGGAGTGCCGTATTGAATGCCAATGAAATGCAAACGGGTCTTGTGAAAGAGGCCAAATAGCGCTACCGGCGCGACGAGAATCGCAAGCGCAACCATGGTCCCGACTCGGCGGTGGGCCTCCTGGCCATAGCTGAGCGATGTGACGTACTTGGGGGCGATCTCGACCTTCTGATTGTCTTTCATCTCGAGCACAATCGCGTCCGATGAGACGGTGAGTTTGTTATCCCAGTTCTTTGGATCGACTTTCGACGGAACCGAGCCGCCGTTATAACGAACGCGGGTGAAGGCGTTGCCTTGGGCATAGCCTAGAACCGCGCAGGAGAGAGCGACTGCGAGGATTCTCTTCATTCGTAACCTCCAGCTCGGAAGGACTCACTAACCCTTGGAGCGATTATAGGACGCGCATCGCTCGCTACATGTTACGGTCAAGCCCCCGCGCGACTAGATCGTCTCCAGCTCCTCTTCGAGCAACTGCTTCTGATACAAGCCCGCGTAGTACCCGCCGGCTTCGACCAGCGCGGCATGGGCGCCCTGTTCGACGATGCGGCCGGCCGAGAGAACGATAATGCGGTCCGCCTGGCGCACGGTCGAGACGCGGTGCGAAATGAGAACGCTGGTGCGGCCGCGCATGACCTGGGCCAGGCCCGCCAGGATGCGCTCCTCGGTCAGGGTGTCGACACTGGCGAGGGCGTCGTCGAGAATCAGGATGCGCGGGTCGCGGAGAATGGCGCGGGCGATGGCGGTGCGCTGCTTCTGGCCGCCGGAGAGCGTGATGCCGCGCTCGCCCACCAGGGTGCGGTAGCCCTCGGGGAAGGCCTCGATGTCCGGAGCCAGGCCCGCCAGTTCGGCGGCGCGCCGGATCCGCTCTTCGGTGGCTCCCTCGACTCCGAAGGCGATGTTCTCCGCGAGGGTCGCGCTGAACAGGAACGTCTCCTGGGGGACGTAGCCGATCTGGCGGCGCAGATCGGAAGGCGACAACTCGCGCAGGTCGACGCCGCCGAGGAGGACCGAGCCTTGGGTTGGGTCGAGGAGGCGCGGAATCAGGCGGACCAGCGTGGTCTTGCCGCTGCCGGTGTGGCCCACCACGGCCACGGTCTCGCCCTCGCGGATCTCGAGATCGACGCCGTCGAGCGCGCGTCCGGCGGAGACCTGCACGCCGACGCCGCGGAACTCGATCGCGCCCCGGGCCGGCACGGGGAGGGGAGAAGCAGGCGCGGCGATCGTCGGGCGCTCGTCGAGGATCTGGCAGATGCGGCCCAGCGAGGCCCTGCCGCGCTGCATCAGGTTCACCACCCAGCCCATCGCGATCATGGGCCACACCAGCGTGTTCATATACAGGTTGAACATCACGAAACCGCCCAGCGAGATCTTCCCCGAGAGGACGCCGTAGCCGCCCGCCCACAGCACGATCAGGAACGTGATGCCGATCAGGATCTGGAGCATGGGCATGAACATGGCGGAGACGCGGGCCAGCCCGAGATTCTGCGCCATGTAGTCCCGGTTGAGCCGCTCGAACCGGCGCATCTCGGCCTCCTCCTGCACGTAGGCGCGGATCACGCGCACGCCGGACAGGTTCTCCTGCACGCGGCTGCTGATATCGGAGAACATGGCCTGGATGCGCTCGAAGCGGTCGTGAATGATGCGGCCGAAGTAACTCACCGCCACGCTCACCAGCGGCGCGGGCAGGATCGCCATCAGGGTCAGGCGCCAGTCCGTACTACAGCATGACGGCCACGGTCGAGAACGCCGTCAGAGCCGTCTCGGCCCAGTACATCACGCCCGGGCCGAGCATCATGCGTACGGCGTTCAGGTCGTTCGTGGCGCGAGCCATGATGTCGCCGGTGCGGGTGCGCGAGTAGAAATCCGGAGACAGCTCTACGAGGTGCTGGAACAGGTCGTTGCGGAGGTCGTACTCGATGTCGCGCGAGATGCCGATGAGGATCACGCGCATCCAGTACTGGAACAGGCCTTTAACCGCGGCCAGCCCCAGCAGGAGCCCGCAAAGCGCGAAGACAACGCGCAGGTGCGCGCCCCGCGTCAGGGCATCCATGCCGTCGCGGACAACCAGAGGCAGACTGGCGGCGGTCAGATCCTTGAGGACCAGCGCGCCGAAGCCGAGCACCAGGCCACGGCGGTGGCGGCGATAATACGGCCACAGCCGCCGTAACGTCTCCGGCATCACAAGCCGGCCCAGTTGGCGAGTGTTTTGCTCCATTCCAAAAAGCACTGTTTCCGCCCCGCGCGGCTGCGCCACCAGTCTTCCGGACGGAAGGCCCAGTCCGGCGCGGCCACCACACGGAAGCGATCCCGGGGCGCCAGCCGGGCATAGACGCCCGCGGCACGGCGCGTGTGATGGTTACTGGTCACTATGATAAACCGTCCCACCCGCAGGCGGTCGAGTTCGGGGACGATTTCGCGCGCCTCCTCCACCGTCGAGAGGCCTTCGATCGGAAACGGAATCAACCACGCGGCGGGGACTCCGCGCCGGATCGCGAACTCGATGGCCAGTTCGCTCTCGCGGCGGCCATAGCAGCACGGGGGCCCGCTGACCAGGATCTTCGGAGCGTAGCCCTCCTGCACCAGCCGGGCTGCCGCGAGAATGCGGTCGCCGTGATCGTCTCCCGCCAGCGCCACGACAATGCCGGCGTGGAACGGCTCCTGAGCCGAGACCAGGAAGCCGCCGAGGGCGCGCAGCCACACCTGGTGCGTGAGAACGGCAAGGACCAGGAACGTGGCGGGCGCAGCCCAGCTCAGGATGCGGACTCTCGGCGACTCCAAGAACTATTCTTCGTCGGCGGTGTCGTCCGGGTCAAGGCGGCGAACCGCCTTCAGGCGCTGGTACAGGCGCTCGACCTCGGCCTCGTCTTCGGGCAGCAGCAGCCGGTAGCGCGGGGAAGCGAGCGGTCTTCCTTCGTTCCGGGAAGGTGGCTCTTCGTTCCAGAACTTCCGGTAGCCATGGCCGTCGATGAGTGCCTGGCGCGGGTAACGGCGCAAATGATGCAGGAGACTGTTTCCGGAATCGACATCGCCCGGATAGATCAGCAGGACGCGCGACTGGTCGGCGAGCGTGAGGCGAACGACCAGCGGCGAAAGCCATCCCGTATGGTCCACGCGGCGAATGTCCGCCCAAGGGATGCGCCGGCGGCCGATCCCCAGGTACGCCTCTTGGATCTCGACGGGCGGCCGGGAAGCCAGCGCGAAAAGCACGGCCGCAGTAAGCAGGAACAACGCGCCGGCAGCGTAGGCCGGCATCCAGCTTCGGCCGCACCACACGGTGAAAGCCGCCAACAGGATCGCGGCCAGCCCCGCCTGCAGAAAGTGGCGCGAAGGCACGTACCGGCTCACTTTGCGGTTCCCCCTTCTCTCCATCTTAAGACTACGCCACGCTTCCTTGGGCGTCAATGTGCGCACGCAACCACGGGTGATCCCGCACAATTATTGCGGAGGGCGGGCCGGACGGCGGCGGGCGAGCCTGACGCCGCGCCAGAGATATCCTGCGCCGCTCCATGCGGTTGCGGCCGCCGCCAGCCAGAAAAACGGAGCCGGAGCATATCCGCGGCGGGAAAAGCGCCCTTTGCCAGCGTGACCACCGCCGCCAGAACCTGACAAGCGGTGCTGACTTTTCCCCAGATGCTGGGAGGAAAATCGCGCTGCGCGGTGAAAACCAGCGCGGCGCCGGCCATCGCCAGGATCAGCAGGTCCCGTACGAAGATCAAGAGCACCAGCCACCACGGGACCGCGCCGGAGACGCCGAGCGCAAGATACGAGGCGCTCAATAGCAGCTTGTCGGCGATCGGATCGAGGTACGCGCCGAGCCGGGTCCGTAGGTTCAGGCGCCTGGCGGCGAGCCCATCCAGGCCATCCGTGGCGGCTGCAACGAAGAAGATGGCCAACGCCAGGCGGAACCGCTGCGCCACGATCGCGCGCACGGCCAGCGGGGTGAGACCGAGGCGGACAGCGGTCAGTATGTTGGCGAGATTGAGATTCCGCATCGCGCGGTGGTCTCAATCAGGATACCAGCGCGCCGGCGACGCGGGTGGCAAGTTGGTCGAAAGTGAGAATCTCGTACAGCGAGCTGTCGCTCATGATGCGGCGACCAGCGCCGCGTGCATGGCGTGGCCGGCGCGCTCGGCGATCACGTGGCCCAGCAGCGGCCGTGCCGATCAGCGCCAGGTCGCCGATCAGGTCCAGCGCCTTGTGGCGGCAGCATTCGTCGGCGAAGCGCAGGCCGCCCGGGGTTCAGCACGGTGCTGCCGTTGAAGCACACCGCGTTCTCCAGCGAAGCGCCCGCGGATCAGGCCCATGTTCTTGCATCTGGTCCAGATCCGTCTCGAAGCCGAAAGTGCGCGCGGGCGCGAGTTCGGCGGCGTAGCGCTCGGGCGTCACTTCCAGATCGATGCGACTGCGCGCCCGCCAGCGGATGGGCGAAGAATCGGTCTCGCAGGTCAAGCGGAAGCTGTCGGCCGGAAGGATCGAGATGCGCTTGCCGCGGTCCTCGACCTCGACCGGGCGGCGAATCCGCAGATAGCGCCGCGCCGCCGGTGGTTCTGACTGCCGGCCGCCTCGAGCAGTTCGACGAAAGGCTGGCCGCTGCCGTCCAGGATCGGGCACCTCAAGGTTGTCGATCTCGACGTAGGCGTTGTCGATGCCCATGCTGTAGAACACGCTGAGCAAGGTGCTCGGTGGTCGAGATCAGCACGCCTCTGCCGCATCAGGCTGGTGGCATAGCTGACGCGCGCGACATGCTCCCAGCTGGCCTGGATCGGGAAACGGTCCAGGTCCGTCCGCACGAAGACGATGCCCGGTCGAGGCGGGCGCCGGAAGGATCCGGATGCTTACCGGAACGCCGCTGTGCAGGCCTACGCCGCTGGTCTCGACGGGCCGTTGAACCGTGGTTTCAAATCGCAAAGCACCGATACTAAGGCAATCGCTGCCCCAAACACAAGTGATTGTTTCTAAGGAACCCACAGCGCGCCTGACTGTGCCCTAAAAGCCACACTCTGTACCAAGAATGCGACCGCCGGGCTACGCTCCTTCCATTTCCAGAAAGCGCTCGGCTTCGATGGCGGCCTTGCAGCCGGCGCCGGCGGCGGTGATGGCCTGGCGGTAGTGGCGGTCCTGGACGTCGCCGGCATGGAAGACGCCGGGGAGGTTGGTGCGGGCGCCGCCGTGGGAGACGATGTAGCCTTCCGCGTCGAGCTCGATCTGGCCACGGAACGGCGCCGTGTTGGGGTCGTGGCCGATGGCGACGAAAAAGCCGTCCACCTCCTGCCGCCACTGCCTTCCGGTCTTCACGTCGCGCATCAGGAGCGCCCGTGACGCGGCCCTGGGCTACGTCCTCGACCTGGTCGACCACGGTGCGCGGTCTGCCACTGGATCTTGGGGTTGGCGCGGGCGCGGTCGAGCATGATCTTGGAGGCGCGGAACTGGTCGCGCCGATGGACGAGCGTGACTTCCGAGCCGAAGCGGGTCAGGAAGTTGGCCTCCTCCATGGCCGAATCGCCGCCGCCGACCACCATGATCTTCTTGCCGCGGAAGAAGAACCCGTCGCAGGTGGCGCAGGTGCTGACGCCGTGGCCGACCAGTTCCCGCTCGCCCTCCACGCCCAGCCAGCGGGCCGAGGCGCCGGAAGCGATAATCACGGTGCGGGTCTCGATCCACTCGCCGTCGATATTGAGGCGGAAGGGGCGTTGCGATAGGCTGGCCTCGACCACCGTGCCGTGCACGTACTCGGCGCCGAAGTGCTCGGCCTGCTTGCGGATGTTGTCGACCAGTACCGGGCCGTCGATGCCCTCGGGGAAGCCGGGGAAGTTCTCGACCAGGGTGGTGAGCGAGAGTTGGCCGCCCGGGTGGTGCCCCGTGACGACGAGCGGTTTCAGGTTCGCGCGCGCCGCGTAGACGGCGGCTGTGTTTCCGGCGCAGCCCGCGCCAATGATGACCACGTTTCGCATAGGTGAAGGGGGATCCGACTTCCAGTGTAACGAACGGGCAACGAGACCGTTGGAACTTGGACTCAAGATACCGTTGTCAACGATCCATTCTCCTTGGCCGACAGACCCGGGTTGGTCAGAAACCGCGGCGAAGCCTGCGGAAACTACATCAGCGCGGAGACGATGCGTTGGGCCAGGAAGGCGCCGCCATACGCCAGGACGGTCATGTAGGTGAACTGGATGGCCGGCCACTTCCAGCCGCCGGTCTCGCGGCGCACCACGGCGATGGTGGACATGCACTGCATGGCGAAGGCGAAGAAGACGAGCAGCGCGACGGCGCCGCGCGGGCGTCAGGTCGTGCCGCAGCGCCTGCTGCAAGCCGCTGAGACCGTGCGTCCGGCTCCATGCCGTAGAGCGTGCCCAGCGTGCCGACGATCACTTCGCGCGCCGCTAGCGACGTGATCAGCCCGACGCCGATTTTCCAGTTGAATCCCAGCGGCCGGATCACGGGCTCGATGGCGTGGCCCACCTGGCCGGCGATGCTGTGCTCGACCGCGGGAAGTTGGCCGTGAACCAGCGGCAAGTGCGCGAAGATCCACAGAACGATGGCCACGGCCAGAATCACCGTGCCGGCGCGGCGCAGGAAGATCTTGGAGCGGTCCAGGAGGCGCAGGCCGAGGGATCGGAGCGTAGGCCGGCGGTAGGGCGGCATCTCGAGCACGAAGGCGCCCCGCTCGCTCTTGAGAATCGAGGATTTGAGCACGCGCGCGGTGGCGAAGGCCGCCACGAACCCGAGCACATAAAGGCCCAGCATGGCGGCGGCGCGCGTGCCGAGCAGCGGACCGAGCACCGGCCGCTCCGGCAGAAATGCCGCGATGATGAGCGCGTAGACGGGCAGGCGCGCCGAGCAGGTCATGAGCGGCGCGATCAGGATGGTGGCGATGCGGTCGCGCTTGTTCTCGATGGTGCGCGTGGCCAGGATCGCCGGCACCGCGCAGGCGTATGCAGAAAGCAGCGGGATGAACGATTTCCCCTGCAATCCGACGCGGGCCATGGTGCGGTCGGCGATGAGCGCGGCGCGCGCCAGGTAGCCCGAATCCTCGAGAATCCCGATGAACAGGAACAGCACCAGGATCTGGGGCAGGAAGACCAAAACCGAACCCACGCCGCTCCAGACGCCTTCGATGAGCAGCGAGCGGAAGGGCGAAGCCGGCAGCGCCGAGCCCACCACGTTGCCCGACCACGCGATGAATGTCTGCACGCCGTCCATCAGCGGGCGCGCCCAGGAAAAGATGGCCTGAAAGACCGTGACCACGACCAGCACGAAAATCAGCGGGCCCCAGAAGGCGTGCAGGAAGACGGCGTCCAGCCGGCGCGTCCACAGGGGCGGCGCGGGGGGTTGATAGCCGGCGTGCTTTCCCAGGCGGGCGGCCCAGGCCCGGCACTTCGGAATGGTCGTCGAGCGCGGAGGCCTCGACCGGCGCCGGCGGCGCGCAGCGTTCCGCCAGGAATTCCCAGACTCCCTCGATACCTTCCCCGCGCGCGGCGCTAGCCAGCACGACCGGCGCGCCGAGCTGGCGCGAGAGCGCCTGGACGTCGATCTCGCCGCCACGGGCGCGCAAGTCATCCGCCATGTTGAGGATGACGATGGTCGGCAGTCCCAGCGCCAGCACCGGCGCGGCCAGCATGAGATGGCGGCCGAGGTTGGTGGAATCCAGGATCAGCAGCACGGCGTCGGGCCGCGGGAAGTCGGGCATCGCGCCGGTGAGGATGTCGTGGGCGACCTGCTCGTCCTCCGACCGGGGCGTGAGGCTGTAGACGCCGGGAAGATCGACCAGCGTGATCTCGCGGCCGCTGGGCAGCGTGGCGCTTCCCACCCGCTGCTCGACCGTCACCCCGGGGTAGTTGGCGACCTTCTGCCGCAGGCCCGTAAGCCGGTTAAAGAGCGTGGACTTACCAGAGTTCGGAGGGCCGATGATCGCGACTACACCGGCGCCGCTGCCGGTCGCGGCGGGATGTAGCCCCACCAGTGCGCAATCATCGCAACCGCTCATGGTTCGGGGGATGGACCGCGGAGGATCAGGCGCGCCGCCGTCTCGCGCCGCAAGGCGATTTCGGCGCCGTCCACCCGAAACACGCGCGGGTCGCCTCCCGGAGCGCTGCCCGCCGCCACAACCGCGCTGCCGGGGAGAAATCCCAGTTCCATCAGCCGCTGCGAGATGTCCGCGGGCAGATCGATGCGATCGAGCACGCCGCGCTCGCCGCGGCGGAGTTCGATGAGGCTCGGACGGCCGTTGCCACTCAGTTGCATCAGACGTCAGTATGACCTGCCCAGGGCCGCCCTGTCAAGCAGATCGAAAACTCCGGGGGTACCGGGAGATGACATGGAGTTGCAGGTGGGGGTCCGGCCCTCGGCGGTCAGCGGTCCGCACTGACCGCCGATGGCCGACAGCCGATGGCTGATAGCTGATAGCTGATGGCTCTTTTCTGCTAGAATTCCTGCGATGCTTGCGGGAAGCCCACAGCAGTCGTATTCGCGCGAGGAGGCCCGCCGGGTTCTGGGAATCTCGGAGAGGCAGTTGCGTGCGTGGGAGCGCCAGGAACTGGTGCCGCACCTCGATCAGTTCGCGTTTTCGGACCTCATCGCGCTCCGCTCCTTGCAGAAACTGCGCGCGGACCGCGTGGCTCCGGCTCGCATCCGCAGCGCAGTGCGCGCACTCCGAGAGAAACTGCACGGCGTCGAGAATCCCCTCAAAGAAGTGAAGGTTTTCTTGGAAGGACGCAAGGTCGCGGTCCTGGTCGACGGGCAGAAGATGGAGGCCGACTCGGGCCAGCTTCTGCTGGATTTCGACCGCAAGGAGCTCACGACGCTGCTCTCGTTCCCGCCCGAAGGACGCGGGCGCCCGGCCGTTTCGGACGCCAAGGCGCGGGAAGCCGAGGCATGGTTCGAGAAGGGGCTCGAACTGGAGCAGACCGGGGCGCCCCCGGAAGACATCGTCGCGGCCTACCAGCGCGCCCTGGAACTCGATCCGACCTCGGCGGGAGCGGCCGTCAACCTGGGCACGGTCTTCTTTCACCTGAAGCGCTGGCAGGAGGCCGAACGCGCCTACATGCGCGCGCTCGAAATCGACGCGACGTATGCGCTGGCCCACTTCGATCTGGGCAACCTGTTCGACGAGCGAGGTGACGCGGAGCGCGCCGAGCGTCACTACCAGGCGGCGCTCAAAATCAACCCGAACTACGCGGACGCTCATTACAACCTGGCGCTGCTTTCGCAAACGCGCGGTGACGTCATGAAGGCCGTGCGGCATTGGAAGGCCTACCTGAAGCTGGATGGCGCCAGTTCGTGGGCCGCGATCGCCAGGCGAGAGCTCGACAAACTGCGCCGCGCGGCCCTGCTGCCGGGAGCCGCCGGGGGCCCGGCCGTCGTCCGTCGCTCGTCACCCGCCGACGGGTAGTCTCGGTGTTCACCGGTGGCTCCGAACTCAATCTTTAACCCGCTCCAGCACTTCCGCGAGCCAGCCTCGTCGGGCCGGCTCCGTCCCGGTGACAATCGGTTTGTGCGAGGTAACTTAAACGCCATCAATAGGTTACAACAAACGAGACCAGAAATACCAAACGAAGCCAATCCCATAAACGGGCACTCCTTCGCCACCCCCGCCGCGGCTGACGCCCAACGGCGCTGACGCCCGACGGCGGGCGTCGTATCCTGGTGGGGTAGGACAAGGGGGTACTGTTTGGCCCGTATTCTGCTTGCGTTTCGCAGCTTTTTCGGGATTCTGTTTCAGGGCGCGCTTCCGGCCGACGTCGCCAAGACGCTCGGGCTAATCAAGGCCGCCCCGCCGCCCAAGCCGGCTGAGCCGCCGCCCGATCACGTCGACGGCGCGGTAGGACTCCTGGGGATTCTCCAGCGCGATGCGCGGTTGGTGGATTTTCTGATGGAGGACGTCTCAGGGTACGACGACGAGCAGGTGGGAGCCGCGGTCCGAACCGTGCACGATCAGTCGCGCGATTCCCTGCTCCGCTACGTGAGCCTGACGCCGGTCATCGACGCCGTGGAGGGCGCATACACGAGCGTCGGCGCGCTGCCGGCGGCGGAGCGGTCGTGGCTGGTGAAGTTCATCGGCAACGTGCCGGCGCAGCCGCCCGACGGCGGAACGCTGCGGCACAAGGGCTGGCGCGTCGAGAAGGCCGGGCTTCCGGCGCCGCGCCGGGGCGCGCGAGTCATCGCTCCCGCTGAAATCGAGGTTGAATAGAGGCAGAGTGGCCAAGCCAACCAAAGCGCAGTTCGTCATCGGCATCGACCTGGGGACCACCAATTCGGCGCTGGCGTTCGTGCCGCTGGCGGAAGGCGCCGACCCGTTCGCTGTGACGCCGGCCAGTCTGTTCGGGATCCCGCAGGTGGTGAACCCGGGCGAAGTGCGCGAGGACGCGCTGCTGCCGTCGTTCCTGTTTCTGCCCGGCGCGGCCGATTTTCCCGCCGGCTCGCTGGCGCTGGCGTGGAAGGCGGACCAGGACTTCGTGGTTGGGGCTCTGGCACAGAAGCGCGGAGTCGAGAATCCGGGGCGGCTGGTGTCGTCGGCGAAGTCGTGGCTCTGCCACTCGGGCGTCGACCGCACCGCCGCGATCCTGCCGCTAACGCGCCCGACGGCGTGCAGAAGATCTCGCCGGTCGAGGCTTCACTGCGCTACCTGGACCACATGCGGAACGCCTGGAACGCGCCGATCCGGACGCGCCGTTCGAAAAGCAGCAGGTTCTGGTCACGGTGCCGGCTTCCTTCGACGCGGTGGCGCGCGAACTGACCGAGCAGGCGGCCCACGGCGCGGGCATCAAGGACGTCAGCCTGCTCGAAGAGCCGCAGGCGGCCTTCTACGCCTGGATCGAGCGGCACCCGGACTGGCGCGAGCGCGTGAAGGTGGGCGATCTGGTCCTGGTGGTCGATATCGGCGGCGGCACCACGGACTTCACGCTGATCGCGGTGACGGAGCGCGAGGGCGAGCTGAACTCGAGCGCGTGGCTGTCGGCGAGCACATTCTGCTGGGCGGCGACAACATCGACCTGGCGCTGGCGCGCTCGATCGAGCAGCAGCTTGCGGCCAAGAAGGTGCGGCTCGACATGCTCCAGCTTCACGCGCTGTGGCAACAACTGCCGCATCGGCGAAAGAGAAGCTGCTCGATGAAGGAAACGAAGCCGCCGAGCTACCCGGTGACGGTGCTGGGCAAGGGCACGGGCTGGTCGGCGGGACGATCAAGCGCCAAACTGCAGCGCGCGGATCTCGAACGCATCCTGCTCGACGGATTCCTCCCGGCGGTTTCCAGCCAGCGAGATGCCCGCAGCGGGCGCGGCGCGCCGGCTTGCAGGAACTGGGACTGCCGTACGCCGCCGATGCCGCGATAACGCGGCACATGGCGCGGTTCCTGCGGCAGCAGGCTTCGGCGGCGCAGCACAGCGCCGTGCGGCGCGGGCCGAGCGGGCTGGCCTGCCCGACGCACGTCCTGTTCAACGGCGGCGTGCTGCGCGCGCAGTTGGTCCGCGAGCGCCTGCTTCGAATGCTGAATGCGTGGCTGAAGGAAGAAGGCATGCCGGCGGTCGAGCCGCTCACGGGCGAGGACCTGATGCACGCGGTGGCGCGCGGGGCGCGCTTACTACGGGCTGGCGCGGCAGGGCCGCGGAGTGCGCATCCGCGGCGGCGTGCCGCGAACTTACTACGTCGGGATCGAGAGCGCGATGCCGGCGGTGCCCGGAATGCCCGCTCCGTCAAGGCGCTCACGGTGGTCCCCTTCGGCATGGAGGAAGGCACGGGTGCGCGCATCCCGGACCGCGAGTTCGGCCTGGCGATCGGCCAGCCGGCCGAGTTCCGCTTCTTCTCTTCGACCGCGCGCAAGGACGACGCCGTCGGCGCGATGATCGAGGATCTCGCGCGAGGAACTCGAGGAACTGGCGCCGATGGAGGTGACGCTTCCGGCCGAGGGCGCGAACGCGGGTGAGGTGGTGCCGGTGTCGCTCGAGACCGAGGTCACCGGGACGGGCCTGCTGCAACTGTGGTGCGTGGCGCGCGACGGCCGGCGCTGGAAACTCGAATTCAACGTGAGGGAGCGCGTCTCGGCGGCATGAAAATCGGCATCGACCTGGGGACCACCAACTCGGCGGTGGCCTATATCGACCCGCGCGAGGCCGAGGATTCCGCTTTCCCGCCCATCCACATCCTGCCCATCCCGCAGTACGTCGCGCCGGAGACGGTGGAGGAGCGGCGAACATTGCCGTCGTTTCTGTTTCTGGGCGATCGGGAATACGTGGGCGTTTACGCGCGCGATCAGGGCGCGCTGGTGCCCACCCGGCTGGTGCACTCGGCGAAGAGCTGGCTGTCGAACCCGGAAGTGGACCGCACCGCGAAGATCCTGCCGTGGGACTCGCAGGAGACGGGCCGCGTGCTGTCGCCGGTGGAAGTTTCGGCCAGAATCCTGGCGCACATGCGCGATGCGTGGGAGCGCAAGATGGGCACGCCGTTCGCCGAGCAGGACGTGGTTCTCACGGTGCCGGCCTCGTTCGACGAAGAGGCGCGCGAACTGACCGTGCAGGCGGCGCGCGCAGGCGGGCCTGCGAGAGCTCACGCTGCTCGAAGAGCCCGCCGCGGCGTTCTATTCCTGGATCGCGAACGATCTGGCGCGAATCGCGCAAGAACCTGTTCGACGGCCAGATGGTGTTGGTGTGCGACGTCGGCGGCGGCACGAGTCCGATTTCACGCTGATCCGCGTGGCGCGCGCGGAGGATCGCGTCGAGTTCACGCGCACGGCGGTGGGCCGGCACCTGCTGCTGGGCGGCGACAACCTGGATCTGACGCTGGCGTGGCTGGTGGAGAGCGAAGCTCGGCGCGCCGCTCTCGATCCGGCAGCGCAGCGCGGTGCGGCGGCAGTGCGCGGCGGCGAAAGAGCGGCTGCTTGCGGATCCGAACCTGCCGAGCGTCGAGGTGACGGTGCTGGGCGCGGGAACGTCGCTGATGGGCGGACGTGAAGAAGGCCGAGATCCTGCGGGAAGAAGCGCTGGAGCTGACGCTCGAAGGATTCCTGCCGTTCTGCGACATCGGCGACAAACCGGCAAGGAAGAGAAGCGCAGCCTGTTCCGCGAGCTGGGGCTGCCCTATGTCTCCGATCCCGCGGTGACGCGGCACCTGGCGGCATTTCTGAGCGGCGCGGCCGAGTACGCGCCGAACGGCGTCGATGCGATCCTGTTCAACGGCGGGTTCTTCATTCCGGAGATCTGCCGCGAGCGCGTGGCGGATGTGGTCGAGCGCTGGTACGGACGGCGGCCGGCGGTTTTCGAGAATCGCGATCTCGATCTGGCGGTCGCCGTGGGCGCGGCGTATTACTCGTTCGTCGCGCAGCGACGGAGCGGGCGTGCTGGTGCGCGGCGGGTTGCCGCGCGCCTACTACATCGGGATCGGCGCGGAGGCGGGCGCCGGGAGCGCGCGCGGTGTGCCTGGTGCCGCGCGGCACGGAAGAGGGCGCGACGCTCGAGCTCGATCTCGAGGAACTTGCAACTGGTGGCCAACAAGCCGGTTTCGTTCCGGCTGTACAGCTCGCTCAGTGCGCACCGAGGACGAGCTCGGCCGAGATGGTGGAGTTCGCGCCCGGCGAGATCGAGAGCGGAGGCTGCACATGCACGCGCCGCTCAACGCGGTGATCCGATTCGGCAAGGCGGGCGAGAGATTGGTGCCGGTGAAGCTGGGCGCGCGGCTGACCGAGATCGGGACGCTCGAGATCTGGGCGGATTCGAAGATCAGCGAGCATCGCTGGCGGCTGCAGTTCGAGCTGCGAAAGAAGGCGGCGGAGCAGCGACGTGTCGCCGGCGGCCGGCGGCGGTGATCAGCGAGGAAGCGCGGCGAGAGCGCCGAAGCGCTGATCCGCGGCCGTGTTCGCGCGAGCGCGAGGCGCCGCGCCGCCCGCGGAGCTGCCCGCGAGGCTGGAACAGGCGCTCGGGCTGGGCAGGAATCCTGGCCGCTGGCGAACGGTGCGGCAACTGGCGGACGTGCTGCTCGAAGCGGCCGAGGGCCGCAGGCGCAGCGCCGCGCACGAACTGCGCTGGCTCAACCTGTGCGGCTTCTGCCTGCGGCCCGGGCTTCGGCTATCCGGGCGACGATTTCCGCATCGAGCAGGCGCGGCGCGTCTACGCGGCAGGCCTCGCGTTCGCCAACCAGCGTGCAGAACGAGATCGAGTGGTGGATCTTCTGGGGGCGCGTGGCGGGCGGGCTGAACCGCAACCAGCAGACCGACGTTTTCCAGCGGCTGGTCGCCACCCTGCTGCCCCGCGGCGCAAGAAGCGCAGCGGGTGAATCCCAGCCTGCTGCGCGAGATGTGGCGCGCGGCGGCGAGCCTGGAACTGCTGCCGATGCAAACCAAGGTCGAGCTGGGCGACGCGCTGGCCGGGCGCGCCAAGACGGGAGAGATCGGCGACAGCGATTTCTGGTGCCTGACCCGCCTGGGCGCGCGTCAGTTGTTCTACGGCCCCGCGAACCAGGTGCTCCCGGCGACCGCGGCGGCGCGCTGGGTGCAGGCGCTGCTGCCGCTCGAGCGGGCCGCCGAGGCCGTGGTCACCATCGCGCGGCAGACGGGCGATCCCGTGCGCGACCTCTCGCCGGTGGTGGTCGAGCAGGTGCGGCAGAGCGTCGCCAAGAGGCCGGACGCCGAGCGGCTGGGCGCCATCCTCGAAGGCGAGGAGGCGCTCGATTCGGGCACGCTCGACCGCATGTTCGGCGAAGAGCTGCCCTCCGGCCTGGTGTTCGCCAATGAACGAGCTGGATCTGATTAAGCGCATCCGCGGCACGAGCTCCTGGAACCGGCCTGACGCTGGGCATCGGCGACGATTGCGCCATCTACCGCCCGCGCGGCGCCACCGAAGACCTGCTGTTCACCACGGACATGACGATCGAGGGCGTCCACTTCCGCCGCGAAACGCATCCGGCGGAGGCGGTCGGCTGGAAGACCCTGGCGCGCGGGCTGAGCGACATAGCGGCCATGGGCGGCGCGCCGCGCTTCTGCCTGCTCTCGCTGGCCGTCGCGCCGTGGGCGGGCGAGCCCTGGATCGACCGGTTCTACGGCGGGCTGCTGCGCCTGGCGCGGAAGCACGGCGTCGCGCTCGCGGGCGGCGACCTGGCGCACGCGGAGCGCGTGGCATGCGACATCGTGGTCTGCGGCAGCGTGCCTCGCGGCCAGGCGCTGCGGCGCGATGGCGCGCGGCCGGGCGACCGCATCTACGTTTCGGGACGGCTGGGCGGATCGGCACTGGGCCTCGCAGCGGGTGCGGGCGCAGCGTGGAAGAAGCACCTCAAGCCCGAGCCGCGGATCGCACTGGGCCGCTTCGTCCGCGAGAGCCTGCGCGCCACGGCGTGCATGGATCTGAGCGACGGCCTCTCGCTCGACCTCTACCGGCTGTGCCTTGCGTCGCGAGTCGCGGCCCAGATCGAGGGCACCCTCCCGGTCTTCCGCGGCGCCACCCTCGCGCAGGCTTTCGACGGCGGCGAAGACTACGAACTGCTTTTCACGGTGCGCCCGCGCACGCGGGTTCCGCCCTCGTTCGAGGGACTGCCGCTGGCGCACATCGGCGCCATCCGCAAAGGCCGGCCGGGCCACGTGGAGTTCGGAGGCCGTCCGCTTCCGCCGAGGGGGTACGACCACTTCCACACGGAGGGTGGCCGAAAATGACGTCACCATCCGCCCCACTCGACGACGCCGTCAAGCTGCGCGCGCTCAAGATCGCGCTCGCGAGCTGCCTCACGACGTTTTTCCTGGTTTGCGTCGCCTCTCCGCCGGTGGACCTGGACGTCTGGCACGAGATGGCGCTTATCCGGGAGAGCCTCGCGACGGGGCACCTGCTGGTCCAGGACCGGTTCGCCTACACTCCCACGGTCAGCCCTATGGTCGACCACGAATGGGGCGCGGGGGCCATTTTGTATGCGCTCGCATCGATAGGGGGCAGTTGGCCGATCGTGGCCCTAAAGTACCTGCTGGCGCTGGCGGCAGCCGCGCTGGCGTTCCAGTGCGCCCGCCTGCGGGGCGCGTCCTTTGAGAACGTGAGCGTTCTGGCGCCGCTCGCGATGGTCCTGTTCCGCCTGAGTTCCAGCACGATCCGCGCGCATGCCTACTCGTTTCTCCTGGTCGCCCTTCTGCTGTATTTCCTGGAACTCGATTCCGCCGGCCAGAGGCGCTGGATTCCGCTCTGGGCGCTGCTCTTCGTGGTGTGGGCCAACATCCATGGCGGCTGCATCATGGGAATCGTGGTCCTGGCCCTCTACTGGGTCGAGCAGGTCGCGCGGCGGCGGCCGCACCTGCACGTGCTGGGGACGATAGCCCTGTCCTTCGCGGCCATGGCGGTGAACCCGTTTGGGCTGGCGTACTACCGCCACATGTGGGTCACCCTGCGAATGCCCCGGCCGGAGCTCGTCGAATGGATGCCGGTCTGGCGCCTTCCGCCCGCCTACGTGGCGGCGTTCTGGATCACTCTGGCGATCTCCATATACGCAGTCGCGAAACTAGGCCTGCGTGCGTCGCAGGGCGCGCTGATTGTGGCGGCGCTGGCTGCGGGCACGATCCTGCACATGCGCGTGCTGTCGTTTTACGCCGTGGTTTGGGCGGCCTACGTCCCCGCCTGGGTGACCGCGACGCCGCTGGGCCAGTGGATCGCGCGCTTGTTCCGGAGGCGCGAGGCCGTTAGCGCCGTGTGCGTGATCGCAACCGTGTTCTTTGGCGTGATGCTGGCGGCGATCGGCCCCTGGCAGCTCACCGTCCCCGGGGACTTCTTCCCCGTCGGGGCCGTCCACTACCTGGAGGACCAGCGGTTCCGGGGAAACGTCATGACTCCGTTCGAGCAGGGAGCCTACGTGAGCTGGCGCCTGTTCCCGGCGGTGAAGGTATCCGTCGACAGCCGGTACGACATCGCGTTTCCACCGGCGCTTGTGGATGAGAACTTCCGCTTCTACCGGGCCCAGCCGGGCTGGCGGGAGACCCTGACGAAGTACCCCACCGACCTGGTGCTGACGCTTCGCAACGCCGCCGTGGCGCGCCTCATGCCGGGCGCGGGCTGGAAGCGCGTGTATACCGACCGGTGTTTTGAGCTCTACGCGCGTCCGGGCCTCGACCTTCCGTCCCAGGACCGCTCCGCCGGCGATCTCTGGGGTACCTTTCCGTAGCGCTAGACTGGGATCATCAGAGGAGACCCTCCATGAAAAGACTGCTCTTCACGCTTTGCCTGACCGCCATGTGCGCTTCCGCACAGTACAAACTCGAATCGGCGGGCGCACCGCCATCCGAGGTGGCCCCCGCTATCCGCGACGCGCTTCAGAAGGACGGCGCGAGGATCGCCGGAGCTAGCGGCGCGGTCTTGGAAGTGTGGCTCCGAACGCAGGTGCCCAGCGCGGCGAACTCCGAACAGAACGTCTCCTTCACCGATATCGCGCAGGGCACGCTGCTGGGCGTGGTGCGCTTCCCCGTCAAGGGCGCCGACCGGCGCGGCCAGCCGATCCAGCCAGGGGTCTACACCCTGCGCCTGAGCTTCTATCCGGCCGACGGCGCGCACCAGGGCGTTGCGCAGACGCGCGATTTCGTGCTGCTGTCTCCGGCGGCGACCGACACCGACCTGAACGCGGCCCCCTCCTTCGATCAACTGGTTGCCATGAGCAAAAAGGCCTCCGGCGCGCCGCACCCGGCGGTTCTGAACTGCTGGAAGCCGGATTCGGCCGGCCCCACCGCGCTCAAACAGGAAGGCGCGGACTGGGTGCTCTACGGCGCCATCGGCGACCGGCCCATCGCGCTGATCGTGGTGGGGGTGTACCAGAGTTAGCGGCTCCGGCCAGGCTCGGGGGCTAGATCCTGCCTCGGGCCGACCGCATGGCGCGCAAGTCGTCCAGGTCGTCTCTCAGCTTGTCGCGGGATTGCGACGACAGAACGTTGCCCTTGAGCACGTTGTTGACGTCGTCGATCGCTACGTCGAGTTTGCCCTTATCGAAGTCGTCGCGGCTCAGCTTCTCGCTGAACTGGGCGAGGTGTCGGTGCGCGTTCTCGTAGCGTTCACGCTGCCGGCCCGCGACCGGGGCCATCTGCTGCGCCCGATCGAGATCGCGCTGGACGCGGTCGATCAGCCCGAGTGCCCGCCCGTACGGGCCGTGGTGTTCGTGACGGTCGTCCCGGTCGTCGCCGCCCTGACCTTCGGCCAGCGGGCAAAGCACGACCGCCGACAGGGCAACCGCGAATACTGCTCTGTAAAGGCTACGCATGTTCGATCCGCTCCTCACGAGAGTATACACTTCCCGTCACCGGGCGCGCCCGATGGCGTCTAATGGGATAGGGATGACGCGCCTCGCTCTGGCCGCATTGGTTGCCGCGTGCCCACTCCTGGCGGGCGCCGCGACCGACAGCGCCCAGCGCAAGATCGATCTGATCCAGCAGGACGGCGTGCCGCGGGGATCGGTGGTGGTGCTGCGCGCCGACGAGCTAAACCTCTACGTGCGCAACCAGATCGCCCGCTCTTTCCGGGAAGGCATCCGCGGGGCGCGGCTCGATCTGGGCGCCGGCCGGGCCACCGGCTCGGCTTACATCGACTTTCCCAAG
Organism: Bryobacterales bacterium; assembly: GCA_963710565.1. Classification (GTDB taxonomy): domain Bacteria; phylum Acidobacteriota; class Terriglobia; order Bryobacterales; family Bryobacteraceae; genus DASWZN01. The sequence continues at coordinate 1,538,192 of CAVQAN010000009.1, forward strand.
CTGCAGCAGGCGATGGGGAAGCCGATGGGACGGCTCCTGTCGTGGTTGCTGGCGGGAGAGCGCCGCGTCGAGGTGGAGGCACACATCCGTTCGGGCGCCGGCCGGGCCGTGGTAAACCTGGACCGGGTCGAGGTCTCGGGCGTCACGATCAGCGGCTCTACCCTCGATTACGTCATTCGCAACTTCGTGCTGCCCTACTACCCCGATGCCGCCATCGGCCGGCCGTTTCCCCTGGCGCACCACGTCGAGCGTCTGGAGGTGCGGCCCACCGAGGTCCACGTGGTGATCGCGAAATAGCGCGGGACAAACGGGAGCATACTGACGGTAATGGAAACTCGACTCTCGCGCTATGGCCAGGCGTCCACAACGCCGTCCCCGGTCAACCGGATGATGGCGGCCTTCGCCCGCGGCTTCCGCGACGGCGTGGACATCAACCTCGGCGTGGGCTACGTGAACGAGAAGACCATCCCCGTCGCCTCGCTGAACGAGGCCATGCACGCCGTTGCGGGTGACGGCGTGAAGTACCGGCAGGCTTTCAACTACGGCGCTCCGGACGGCTCCGCGAACTTGATCGCGGCCCTGCGCGGGTTCCTGCTGCGCACGCGCATGGGACGTCTGGACGAGACCACGCTCGAGCGCAAGCGGCTGATCGTCGGCCCCTGCGGCGCGACCAGCGTTCTGGATTCTCTGGCGCAGGTGCTCGCGCCCGGGCTGGTCGTGACCTCCGATCCCCTGTACTATATTTACGCTGACGCCCTGGAACGGCGGGGTTTCGAAGTTCTCGCCGTGCCGGAGGACGAGGAAGGAATCGAGCTGGCGGCTTTAGAGCGCAAGCTGCGCGGCCGCGCCGGCCGCGTGGCCTTCTTTTACGTGGTCACCGTGAACAACCCCTCCTGCACCGTTCTCTCGAACGCGCGGCGCAGGGCCCTGCTCGAAGCGGCGGCCCGGCTGTCGCGCCAGCAGGGGCGCAAGGTCCCCATCGTCTTCGATCTCGCCTACGAGCTGCTGCTGCACGACCCCGGCGCCGAGCCGTTCGCCTCGGTGCTGCCCGAAGACGAGCTGGACATCGCCTACGAGGTCGGCACGCTCTCGAAGGTGCTCGCGCCGGCGCTGCGCATCGGATACCTGCTGGGGCCGGACGGGCCGCTTATGGACGCCATGGTGCAGCGAACGAGCGACGCCGGCTTCAGCGCGCCCTTGTTCGTGCAGGAGATGGCCGGCTATCTGCTCGGCGCGGGCATCGAGGACCAGTTGCGCGCGGTCAACGCGGGGTATTGGGAGAAAGCAGTCGCAGTCCGCGCCGGAATCGACCGCAACCTGGGTCCGTTTCTTCAGGAGTGCCGCGGCGGCAGTGCGGGATTCTACTACTACCTGACCTTTCGAAACCTCCAGACGCATCCGGTATCGGCGTTCTTCGAGGCGCTCACCCGCGACACCGGGGAGCCGCGCGTGCTGTATATTCCCGGCGAGTATTGCGTCCACCCGCGAGGCGATCTGGCTTCCATTGGCCGGCGCCAACTGCGGCTCTCGTATGGTTTCGAAGAGGCGCCTCGGATCCTGCGCGCCCTCGATCTGATGCGCCAGGCCGCGGCCGGGTGCGCCCTGGACGCATTCTAGCCGTAGTACCGGAAACCCCTCCAGAACTTCGGCCAGCCCTGCGTTGGCGGGCCACACACGAAAATCTCCGGGTTGCGGACGGTTTCCTCGTTCAGCACCCCGTACGAGTTCCAGATGTGGCCTGCCAGCCTGCATGCCTCAAAGTGCTCGACCGCCGATTGCCGGCTCAGCCCGATCACGATCAGCGTCCGCGGCGCTGGGTCGCCGTACCCTCGCTGCCAAAACGAATTGATCCCGCTGATCGCGCGCGGCAATCCATATTGAGGACCAAACAGGTCGATCGCGCCCGCCTCGCCGTAAGTCGTTCCCAGGATTCCCAACCCCGCTCGCTCTTCCGGGGCGAGCGAATCGCGAATCCTCGCCACCTCCTGCACCAACTCGGGCCACCCGATTTCGCCACGGTAGGTTTCTTGAAGCGCACAGGCCGTCTCCCACCAGCCCGAGTTCACCGGCGCGATCGGAAGAAAGAAGGCTATGGCGGCGATGACGCCGCAGGCAAGCGCCGCCCATGCGATCCCCCAAATCGTCCTTGCCCGCCGCCGTCGTTGCATCGCCTCCAACCAGCCCTCGCACCAGACCGCCCCGGCGGCATACAACATGGGGTACGCGGGAAACATGTAGTAGCTCCTGCCTTTGGAGATCGCAAAGAGCAGAAAGGTCACCACGTACATCCAGCCCAACATGCGGAAGCGCCTGCCTTCGCGGGAGAAGAGGTAGAAATAGAGACCGGCCAGAACCAGGGGGATGAAGGTGTGCCCCAACTGATCGGGAATAAAGCCTCCGGTTTTGCCGTTGTGCACGTCCCGAGCGTGAATGTACTTCAGGAACTCGAGCGACACGAAACCGTGCTGCACTTGCCACAGCAGGTTCGGCAAGAACAGCAGAAACGCGGTAGCCGCCCCGACCCACAGCCATTTGTTTCTCAGGTATCGACGGGCGTCGGTAAGTAGCAGGCCTGCGACAATGGCCAGGACAAAGAAGGCCACGGTGTACTTCGAAAGCAAGCCGAAGCCGATGCTGGCTCCGATCGCCGCCCACCAGCGCGGGTTGCCGGATTTGAGCAGGCGCACGATGAAGTATGCGGTGAGCACCCACGCGGCGTAGTCGAAGGATACGTACTGCATCAGCGCCCCGCCGCCGATACAGAAGGGCAGTGCGGCCGCCCCGGCCAGGAGTTGCGCCCCGCGCGCCCCGCCCAGTTCGCGCGCCATCAGTCCGGCAAGCACGACCGTAAGCGCATGCGCCAGAGAGGCAAAAAGCCGGAACCCTATGAGCGAAGTGCCGAACAACATCAGCGAGATCCGCCCGAAGAAAGGGGTCACCGGCGGGTACGCCGGATAGCCCCACGCCAGGTGGCGTGCGTCTTCAAGCGTGGCCAACTCGTCAGCGTGGAACCCGTACCGGTTCCCCACCGCTGCGTGGAGGATTACGGTGCCTAGCGCCATGCAAACCAGCACTGCCGCGGCGCTCGACCGGATGGACGGTCCTGAACCCGGGGCGTTGCCCTCAGGCGTGGCACAAACCGCCATTCGTTCCTGTTCCATCGCCGTTTGCTAGTGTAGTGCGTCCCAAGTCATGCGAAGTACGATTAGGGCCCCACGGCCCGAAGGCCCCCTAACAACCGGCACGAAGTTTCGCAACAACGGCGAAATTCGAGCCAGTCCCCGGTTTGCGGCTCGTTCCGATACCCGGCGACATTTGTGACGCACCGCGCTAGTGCCAGCATACGGGAGGGCCCGGCCGCCGTCAATCTGGCGGCCTCTCCTGGCGGAGTTACAAACGCATGACACTCGCAGCGTTCTCCTGGAGTAGGTTTCCCGGGCGGGTCTGTTATCTTTACCCTTAGAGGAACTCATGCCCACGGTGATCCGTAACAGCCCGCTTTCCGCGGAAGAATTGCGCCGCATGGATGCCTACTGGCGCGCCGCGAACTACCTGTCGGTCGGTCAGATCTACCTGTACGACAACCCGCTGCTGGCCGAGCCGCTGAAATTGGAACACATCAAGCCGCGGCTCCTCGGCCACTGGGGGACCACTCCGGGACTCAACTTCATTTACGTTCACGCCAACCGCCTCATCAAGCGGCAGGACTTGAACATGATCTACGTCGCCGGTCCCGGCCACGGCGGGCCGGGTCTGGTTGCGAACACCTACCTGGAAGGAACCTACAGCGAGTTCTATCCCAACATTCCGCAAACCGCGGAAGGGATGAAGCGGCTGTTCACACAGTTCTCTTTCCCAGGCGGAATCCCCAGCCACGTGGCCCCGGAGACGCCGGGATCGATCCACGAAGGCGGGGAACTCGGATACGCCTTGCTGCACGCCTACGGCGCCGCGTTCGACAACCCGGACCTTCTGGTGTGTTGCGTGGTGGGCGATGGAGAAGCCGAGACCGGGCCGCTGGCCACGAGCTGGCACTCGAACAAGTTCCTCAATCCGGCGCGCGACGGAGCGGTGCTGCCGGTCCTTCAGCTCAACGGCTACAAGATCGCCGGCCCGACGGTGCTGGGCCGCATGCACGATGACGAGCTCGATCGGCTCTTCGCCGGCTACGGCTACAAGGCGTATTTCGTCGAGGGCGACGATCCCGCCGCCATGCACCAGCTCATGGCGGGCACTTGCGACCAGGCGTTGAGCGACATTCAGGCGATCCAGGCGGCGGCCCGCGAGCGCGGCCACTCGGAGCGGCCGGCCTGGCCCATGATCGTCCTTCGTTCTCCCAAGGGCTGGACGGGGCCCAAGGAGGTGGACGGCAAGAAGATGGAGGGCACCTTCCGCGCGCACCAGGTGCCGCTCACCGGGTTCGCCGAAAAGCCCGCTCACGTGAAGCTGCTCGAGGACTGGATGCGCAGCTACCGCCCCGAGGAGCTGTTCGACGAGCACGGGACGTTCCTCGCCGAGCTGGCGGAGCTGGCGCCCCAGGGCACCCGCCGCATGGGCGCCAATCCCAACGCGAACGGCGGTCTGCTGCTGAAGGATCTGCGCTTGCCGGATTTCCGCGGCTACGCCGTCGATGTTCCCAAGCCGGGCACGGTGATCGCCGAGGCCACGCGCGTGGCGGGGCGGATGCTGCGCGACGTCATGAAGCTGAACAGCGACGCGTGCAACTTCCGCGTCTTCGGGCCGGACGAGACCGCCTCGAACCGGCTGGATGCGCTCTTCGAGGTAACCGACCGGGTGCTCATGGAAGACCTGATTCCGGACGACGATCACGTGACGCACGACGGCCGGGTCATGGAGGTGCTGAGCGAGCACATGTGCCAGGGCTGGCTCGAGGGCTATCTGCTGACCGGGCGTCACGGCTGGTTCTCCTGCTACGAAGCCTTCATCCACATCATCGACTCGATGTTCAACCAGCACGCCAAGTGGTTGAAGGTCACCCGCGGAATTCCGTGGCGGCGGCCCGTTGCGTCGCTCAACTACCTCCTGACGTCGCACGTCTGGCGGCAGGATCACAACGGATTCAGTCATCAGGACCCGGGTTTCATCGATCACGTGATCAACAAGAAGGCGGGCATCGTGCGCGTGTATCTGCCGCCGGACGCCAATACGCTGCTCTCGGTGACGGATCACTGCCTGCGCAGCCGGCATTACGTGAACGTGATCGTGGCCGGGAAGCAGCCGGCCCTGCAATGGCTGGATATGGACGCGGCGGTCCGGCACTGCACCGCCGGGATCGGCATCTGGGAGTGGGCCAGCAACGACGAGGGCTCCGAGCCGGACGTCGTGATGGCCTGCGCCGGCGATGTTCCGACGCTGGAGACGCTGGCGGCGGTCGATCTGCTCCGGCAGCGGCTGCCCGACCTCAAGATCCGGGTCGTCAACGTCGTCGATCTGATGACGCTGGAGCCTTCGAGCGAGCATCCGCACGGGCTCAACGACCGCGACTTCGATTCGATCTTTACCACCGACAAGCCCATCGTGTTTGCGTTCCACGGATACCCGTGGCTGATTCACCGCCTCACCTACCGCCGCACCAACCACGACAATCTCCACGTGCGCGGCTACAAGGAGGAAGGCACCACCACCACGCCCTTCGACATGACTGTCCTGAACGATCTGGACCGGTTCCACCTGGCCGGCGACGTCATCGATCGTGTGCCGCGCTTGCGTAACATGGCCGCCCACGTCAAGCAGTATCTGCGCGACCGGCTGATCGAGCACAAGCTCTACATCGCGCGCCACGGCGACGACATGCCGGAAATCCGCGATTGGAAGTGGCCGTATTGAGGTGGGCGCCACGCACTGAGACCCGCCATGAAGATTCTGGTCCTGAACGGGGGTTCGAGTACCCTCAAAGCGCAGTTGTTCGACGCGGACCCGGCGGCTCTGCCCGCCGCGGCGCCCGCCCCGGGATGGGAGGCGCGGGGGGACTGGAGCCGCGAGGCCGGCGAGGCCGAGGTCAAGATCCGCAAGGCGGGCGGAGCGGAGTTCCAGCGCAAGCAAGCGATCCGCGAGCCGGCGGATGTCTTCGGCCCGGTCCTCGAGGCGCTCTGGTCAGGGAGCGCGGCCGCGATCGGCGGACCGGAGGCTGTGGACGCCATCGGGCATCGCGTGGTTCATGGCGGCAAAGCGCTGCGCGAGAGCACGCGCATCTCGCCCGAGGTGCGAGAGACCATCGCCCGGATGGCGGAGTTCGCCCCGGTCCACAACGCGCTCGAGCTGGACGGGATCCGGGCGGCGGAGCGCATCTTCGGCGAAAAAGCGCCGCAGTTCGCGGTCTTCGATACGGCCTTCCACGCCACGCTCGAACCCGCGGCGTACGTGTATCCCGGCCCCTACGAGTGGGTCGAGCGCGGCATCCGGCGCTACGGCTTCCACGGCATCAGCCACCAGTACGTTTCCGCGCGCGCGGCGGAGATGCTGGGGCGCGACCTCGCCTCGCTGCGCATGGTGACCTGCCATCTCGGCAACGGCTGCTCGCTGGCGGCGGTGCAAGGCGGGCGCAGCGTCGATACCACGATGGGTTTCACGCCGCTCGACGGTTTGATGATGGGCTCGCGCTCGGGCTCCATCGACCCGGGCATTCTGGTGTTCCTGCTCAATCACCGCGACTTCACTCCGGACCAGGTGGACGACCTGCTGAACCGCAAGTCGGGCCTCAAAGGACTGTCCGGCGTCTCGAGCGACATGCGGGACCTGGAGCGGGCCATCGATCTGGGGAACGCGCGGGCCAGGCTGGCGTTCGATGTGTTCGTGCACCGCCTGGTGCAGGAGATCGGCGCCATGACGGCCGTGCTCGGGGGCATGGACGTCCTGGTGTTCACGGCGGGAATCGGCGAGAACTCGGCGCGGGTGCGCTCCGCCGTGGCGAAGAGACTGCCGTTCCTGGGCCTGAAGATCGACGCGGCGGTCAACGCCGTCTGCCGCCCGGACGCCGATATCGCCGCGGCCGGCTCCACCGTGCGCGTCCTGGTGATCCGAACCCAGGAGGACTGGCAGATCGCCAAAGAGTGCGTCCGGCTGTCCGGTTGAGACCGACATTTCATGCCGCCGTCATCAGCATGTAACCGGCCCGCGCCTACGCTGGACTATGGCGAACAGAGTGGCCGCAATTACCGTCCTTTCGGTCAGCCCGTCGCGGCGCGACCACGAGTGCCTCGAGAGCATCCTGGACCAGTCGCAATGGCGGCTGCACTGCGCATCGAGCTGCCAGGAGGCCTGGAAAGTACTTCACGAGACCCCCATCGACGTGATCCTTACGGAGCGCTCCTTTCCGGGCGGGCTGGGCTGGCGCGACCTGCTCGAAGAGGCCGCGGCGATGAAGGAGGTTCCGCCGGTGATCGTCGCGACCCGCACCGTTGACGACGCGTTCTGGATGGAGGTGCTTAGCGCGGGCGCCTTCGACCTGCTGACCAAGCCGCTGGACCCCAACGAGGTGCGCCGCGTCATCGGCCTGTCCTGGCGCAGCGCTCGCGACGCCCGTGCGCTCAAGGCGGTCTGCCGCCCGCGAGCGGCATCCGCCGCGGTCTGAGCGCGGCGCTCGCTCCACGTTGTCCTCACGGATGCCGTGTCGCGACGTCCAGAGTGAGCGCCGGCCCAGCGCTTCGTTCCGGTCTTAACATCCTCCCTGCCGTTCGTGCGGGAGACCTTAGTCAGACCCTTACTTGATCTGGCACAAAGAGGAGATGCCCGCTGGCGCTAACATGGCGCCAGATTCCGCATTTTACCTTGACAAACTCAGCCTCCTGGCAGAATACTTGTAAACAACGAGGGGGGGGGATTCCCATGCGCATGTTGGAAGCTGATTTCCGCTTTGTCTCAGGTTGTTTCGGAGTGTTAGCACTCTTGGCCTCGTTTTCCGGTTCGCTCCAGGCTCAGACGTTCGACCAGGTGCCGGGCTTAGCGTTCACGAAACCGTTCGGCGGCGCCGACCCGCTTCCCCAGACCCTGACTATCGCCACGACCGGAACCGCGTTCAATTTCAGCAGCGCCGCCTCCACTTCGAGCGGCGGCAGTTGGCTGTCCGTGTCCCCCACGGTACTGGCCACAACGCCGCATGTCCTCACGGCTACTGTGACCACCAGTCCAGCGCTGGCGGCGGGAACGTATGCGGGGCAGATCGTCGTCACGTCACAGAACCACGCGGCCGCCATGACGATTCCTGTCACCCTGACGGTTGCGCAGAGCGTGCCATTCTTCGACAACCTTCCCGGCCAGACGAGTTTTTCCCTCAAGACGGGCGGTACGAGCCTTACCAGCCAGGATATCCAGGTACGCAATGGCGGATCGGGGACGCTGAGCTGGACCCTGACGAAAAGCACGTCCGACGGGGGAAACTGGCTGACCGTCTCCACCTCCAGCGGCACGGCGCCCTCGGTGACCACCGTGGGCGTCTCGGTTCCAAATCTGCCCGGGGCGGGACTGGTCGCAGGGACTTACGTCGGTCAGTTGGTGTTCCAGACGGCCGGTAGCAGCGTCACGGTTCCAGTCAGCGTAGTGGTGGGCGACAACATTCTTACTCAGGTCAATGCGATTGCCTTCAACAAGGTGTTTGGCGGGGCCGAGCCGTTACCGCAGACCTTGAGCATCGCCAGTACGGGAACCGCCTTCAACTTCGCGGTGACTTACTCTACGGCAACTGGCGGCAACTGGCTGTCCGTTTCCCCGACGGTACTCGTGACTGCGCCACGCGTGATCACAGCCACGGTGACCGCCGGCCCGACGCTGGCAGTGGGAACCTACACGGCGCAGATTGTTGTCACGACGCAATCCGGCAACATGGCCATCACGATTCCGGTCGCGTTGACCGTGGCGCCGGTGGGCAGCGCGTACTTCGGCGATCTTGCCGGCCAGATGAGCTTTTCTCTCAAAACGGCAGGCAATGCCGTGACGGCACAGGAAATAGAAGTCCTGAATGGCGGATCGGGTAACTTGAACTGGACTGTGACCGCGAGCACCTCGGACGCGGGCCCTTGGCTCAGTGTCTCCACGCCTGCCGGCACGGCACCCTCGTTCGTAACCGTGCAAGTGTCCGTTCCCAATCTTCCCAACGGAGGACTGATCGCCGGGACCTTTGTGGGCGAGTTGGTGTTTCAGGCAGCCGGCACCAGCGTCACCGTTCCCGTGAGCGTAGTGGTGGGCGACAGCATTCTTAGCCAGGTCAATGCGATCGCCTTCACCAAGGTGTTTGGCGGAGCCGATCCGCTTCCACAGACCCTGAGTATCGCCAGCACGGGGGCGGCCTTCAACTTCGCGGTTACCTACTCGACCGCCACCGGTGGTAGCTGGCTGTCCGTTTCGCCCACCGTACTCGTCACCACTCCGCGGGTAGTCACGGCCACGGTGAACACCAGCCCGACGCTGGCTGTCGGAACCTATACGGCCCAGATTGTCGTCACCTCGCAGTCCGGCAATATGGCCCTTACGATTCCCGTCAGCTTGACGGTTGTAGCGGCGGGCCTGCCGTTCTTCGACAATGTGCCCGGCCAGATGAGCTTCACGCTCACTACAGGCAGCACGAACGGCCCGCCGGCCCAGAGTATTCAGATTCGAAACGGCGCAGGCGGAACCTTGGATTGGACGTTGGCGACCAGCACCTCGGACGGGGGCAACTGGCTGAGCGCTTCGACGATGAGTGGGACCGCGCCCTCCAGCGTGAGCATATCTTTGTCGAAACAGAACCTCCCCGGCCTGGGCCTGGTCGCGGGCACTTTTGTCGGGGAACTCGTGTTTCGGTCGTCGGGCGGCGGCAGCGTGACGGTGGCCGTCAGCGTGGTGGTCGGGGACAGTATCTTGAACCAGGTCAACGCCATCAGCTTCACGAAGCCGTTCGGCGGCACCGATCCGCTTCCGCAGACCCTGACCATAGCGAACACAGGCACGGCCTTCAATTTCGCAGTCACCTATTCCACGGCCACCGGCGGCAACTGGCTGTCCGTTTCCCCCACCGTTCTCGTCGCTGCGCCGCATGTCATTACCGCCACCGTGAGCGCCAGCCCGACTCTGGCGGTGGGAAGCTATACGGCGCAGATTGTCGCCACTTCCCAGTCCGGCAGCATGTCCATCACGATTCCCGTCACTCTGACCATTGCTCAGGCAGGCCCCTTCCTCGACAGTCTTCCGGGCCAGATGAGTTTTTCGTTCGTGACAGCCGCAGGCAATCCCCCCGCGCAGACTATCCAGGTCCGCACCGGCGGGTTGAGCTGGAGCCTGGCGGCAACCACCTCGGACGGCGGCAACTGGTTGACCACGTCTGCCTCAGGTGGATCGGCGCCCACAACCGTTACGGTAGGCATAACGGCAGCGTCTCTCCCCGGCCAGGGGCTGATTGCGGGGACGTTTACCGGCGAACTGGTGCTCCAAAGCGCGGGCAACACCGTGAGTATCCCGGTGAGTGTCGTAGTTGGCAGTAACGTGTTTGTCCAACTCGCTCCGCTTAACTTCTCGCAGCCGTTCGGCGGTCCAAACGCCCTTGCACAGACGCTCGCGGTAGCCAGCACGGGCACCGCCTTCAATTTCTCAACTTCGTACGCGACCTCCACCGGCGGCAACTGGCTCTCCGTTTCGCCCACGGTCCTCGCCACTACGCCCCACGTCAGCACGGCTACCGTGAGCGCGAGCCCAACGCTGGCGCCTGGAACCTACACCGCTCAAATCGTTTTCACCTCGCAGTCCGGTAGTATGGCGATGACGGTGCCGGTGAGCCTCACCGTGCAAGCGCCGGTCGTGGGCCTGCGGTTCGTGCCCGTGACTCCCTGCCGCGTGGCGGACACGCGCGGCGGGGTAGGGGCATTCGGCGGGCCGACCCTGGCGGCGGGCTCCACCCGCTCGTTCGCGGTTCCGGAGAGTGCCTGCGGCATTCCGAACACGGCCCAGGCGTATTCGTTAAACGCTACGGTGGTGCCTCAAGGGCCGCTCTACTACCTGACGCTGTGGCCCACCGGCTTCAGCCAGGCCCAAGTCTCGACTTTGAACTCCTTCGGCGGCATCGTGGTGGCCAATGCGGCCGTCGTACCGGCGGGCTTGGACGGCGAGGTGAGCGTCTATGTCCCGAATGCGACCGACCTCATCCTGGACATCAACGGTTACTTCGACACTTCCACTGGTCCGACTTCGTATTCGTTCTATCCTGCGACGCCGTGCCGCGTGGCCGACACGCGGGGAGTTCTGGGCACCTTCGGCGGGCCCACGATGGGCGGCGGGCAGAGCCGCGACTTCCCGATTCCCCTGAGTGGCTGCGGCACTCCAACCACCGCGCGCGCCTACTCGCTGAATGTCACGGTGGTGCCGGATGCCGTGGTCCAGTATCTGGGCTATCTGACGACGTGGCCGACCGGACAGCCGGCGCCGGTCGCCTCCACCCTAAACTCCTGGACGGGGAAGGTTGTGGCCAATGCCGCGCTGGTTCCAGCAGGGACAAACGAGTCGATTTCGGTCTACGTCTCCAACCCAACGGACGTGATCCTGGACATCAACGGCTATTTCGGCTTGCCTGGCAATCCGGGTGCCCTTTCGTTCTATCCGGTGACGCCGTGCCGCGTGGCGGACACCCGCAATCCAGCGAACCCATTCGGCGGTCCGGAGATGGCGGCGGGAGAGACGCGATCCTTCCCGATTCCGGAGAGCGGCTGCGGCATACCCATGACGGCGGCGGCCTATTCGATGAACGTCACCGTGGTGCCCGATGGGCGGCTGTCGTACCTGTCGGCCTGGCCGACGGGCTCCTCGCAGCCGGTCGTCTCGACCTTAAACTCGTGGGATGGCGCGGTGGTGGCCAACGCGGCGATCGTGCCGGCGGGGACGAACGGAGGGATCAGCCTCTACACCTCGGAACCGACTCACGTGATTCTCGACATCAACGGCTACTTCGCTCCGTAGGGCTTAGCGAGGGCCTGCGGGCGCCGAGCGGGGCATGGATCGCCACGCTATGGTGGATCGAACGGTCGTCACAGACGATGGATGATCCGCTTCGCCAGTATGCACACCAAGGTCTGGCGGCGATGCATCGCCGCAGCGTGCCGACGTACATGTCGGTCCGGTGTTCGAGCTTGGAAATGGCGGATTGGTCCACGTCGAGAGCCGCCGCGAGTTCCTGTTGCGTCATCCGCAACGCGTCGCGTAATTCGAGCGCAGGCCCACCATCAGCAGGAAGCGGCAGGCGATCGAGAGGAGCGGCGTCAGGGGGATCAGCGAGCGCGACCACCGCTCCCGCCTCTGCGCGGACCGGGACGCTACAATAAATCCACGAGATGCCAGAAACGATGGATAATCTGCTTCGCCAGTATGCACACCAAGGTCACCCGGCCGTGGAGGAGCTTATTGCCGCGCAGGGTTTGACGTTTCCCGCGACCCGCAAGACCTGCTCGGCAATTTCTGGCCAGAAGAAGAACCCATCGACGATTTCTTGAATGCCCTGCGTGAGTGGCGCGGCTGCAGGAGAACCGATCCCGCCGCATGAACTCCATCGTGCTCGACACCGATGTGGTGTCTTTCCTTCAAAGACGATACTCGAGCACAGATCTATCTTCCGCATCTTGGTGACCGCCAGTGGCTGATCTCGTTTATGACCGAGGCGGAGTTGGAGCAATGGGCGCTTTTCGCCGACTGGAGCTCCAAACGGACGGAGTGGCTCCGCATCTTTCTGCGCCGCATGGCTATCGTGCCCTCGTCTCATGACCTTGTCCTGAAGTGGGCGGAGGCGATGGTGGTGGCGCGCCGTGCCGGGAGACGCATCGCAGCGGCCGATGCATGGGTCGCCGCAACCGCTCTCCTCTACGATGCGCCACTCCTGACTCACAACCGATCCGATTACCTCGGAGTACCAGAGCTGCGATTCGCCGGCCCCTGAGGCGCCGCCCCCTGGGCCAAGCCGCCGTCAGTATCCGGCCGCCCCTGCCCGCTTCTTCCCAAACACCCCGTAGATCACCAGCCCGATCGCCAGCCAGACGAAGAACCGGATCCAGGTTTCGAGCGGCAGGCCCACCATCAGCAGCAAGCAGCAGGCGATCGAGAGCAGCGGCGTCAGGGGGACCAGCGGGACGCGGAAGGCGCGCGGCCGGTCGGGCTGCGTGCGGCGCAGCACGATCACGCCCGCCGAGACGACGATGAACGCGAACAGCGTGCCGATGTTCGACAGCTCGGCGAAAGTGTCGATGTCCCAGATGCCGGCCGGAATGCCGACGAAAAAGCCCGCGATCCAGGTGCAGACGTGCGGCGTGCGGTAGCGCTGGTGCACGGTCGAGAACATGCGCGGCAACAGGCGGTCGCGCGACATCGCAAACCAGATCCGCGCCTGGCCGTACTGGAAGACCAGCAGCGAAGACAGCATGCCCATCAGCGCGCCCGCCGTCACGATCAGCCGCAGGCGGTTCATGCCCAGCGCCTTCAGCGCCTCCGCCACCGGCGCATCCGGGTCCAGGTCCTTCCAACTCACGATGCCCGTCAGCACCAGCGATACCGAGGCGTACAGCAGCGTGCAGATCACCAGAGTCGCAATGATTCCGAACGGCAGATCGCGCTGCGGCCGCTTGCACTCCTCGGCCGCCGTGGAGACGGAATCGAAGCCGATGTAGCTGAAGAAAATGATGGAGCCGCCGGTCAGGATGCCCGTGAAGCCGTTGGGCGCGAAAGGATGCCAGCGCGAGGGGTTGATGGCGTGCGCCGCGCCAATGCAGAAGATCAGCGATGGCGGCGATCTTGATGATCACCATGGTGGTGTTCACCTTCGCGCTCTCTCTCACTCCGCGCACCAGTATCCAGGTGACTCCCAGCGTGATCAGCAGCGCCGGGACGTTGAACCACCCCGCCTGCCCGCCCGGTGCAGGGAAGGGCGGGAACGCCAATTGGGGCGGCAAATGGAAGCCGAAGACGTTATCGAGCAGGTCCTGGAGATACGCCGAGAATCCGACCGCCACCGACATGTTCGAGACCGCGTACTCCAGGATCAGGTCCCAGCCGATGATCCAGGCGAAGATCTCGCCCAGCGTCGCGTAGGCGTACGTGTACGCGCTGCCGGCGATGGGGATCATCGAGGCCAGCTCGGCGTAACACAGCGCCGCGAAGCAGCAGGCCACCGCCACCAGCACGAAGGACACCGTGAGCGCCGGCCCCGCGCCGGGACGGCCGATCTGCTCGGGCACGTGAAAGCCGTTCGCGATGAAGTCGAACAGCGTGACCTTCAGCCAGACCCAGTGATCGGGGTGCAGCCGGTCGAGAACCTGCGTGATCTTGCCCCCGGCGGCGGTGCCGGTGACCGTGAAGATGCCGGAGCCGATGACGGCGCCGATGCCCAGGGCGGTGAGACTCCACGGGCCAAGCGTCTTGCGCAGCCGCTTGTCGGGCGCTTCCGACTCGGCGATGAGCGCGTCGATGTTCTTGGTGCGAAGTAGCTGGGACAAGGGCAGCTCTCAGCCGTCAGCGGTCAGCCGTCAGCTAATACACAAACCAGCCAGCACTCAGCCGTCAGCCACGGTAGGCGGCCACGTGGTGGTTGACGCCTCCGGGCTGACAGCTGCGCAAGCGCTAGCGCTTCCGCTGGCCCTTGACCATCTTCTTCACTTTGTGTTTGTGGGAGCCGCGTGCGACGCCCGTGGGGCGCTTGGCTTTGGGCGCCGCCTTCTTGCGCGCCACCCGTTTGGCCTGCTTCCGTTCCGCTCTGTCTTCGATCTTCTTGGTGTTCATTCGTGTTTCAATCCTAAGTACTTCTCGACAATCTTCTTCAGGCCGTAGCCCGGAAAGCTGACCGTGACCTTGGCGTCTTCGCCTTCGCCCTCGCGGCGGACGATAGTCCCGCGGCCATAGCGCGGGTGGTCGATGGTCGAGCCGACCGCGTTCTTCCTGGGACGCGGCGCCGCAACAACACGGGGCCCCGGCGCTACAGGGACCGCCACGGGCGGATTGGCCTGGGCCGCGCCCGCCGGCGGGGGAATCCTGCCCAACCCGCGGGCCGCAAAAAACTCGGAAATGTTTTCTAGAGAATTATACGTCTTGCCGGTGTACGTGTTCTTGCGCGCCGCCTCGCGCACCACGTAGCGGTCGCTGTAGAGATCCAGCTCGCGGGCGGCGGGCGCCCCGCCCAGCCGCTCGGTGCGCTCCTTGGGAATCTCGCTCAGGAAGCGCGAGGGGATGGACGGCTCCGCCATGCCGCCTCCGAACCGCCGCCGCTGCCGCGCCCAGGTGAGGATGAGCCGCTTCTGAGCGCGCGTCATGGCCACGTAGCACAGCCTCCGCTCCTCCTCCATGGCCGTCTCGGATTCGACCGAGCGGCTGTGCGGAAAGAGGCCGTCCTCGAGGCCGGCCACGAACACCACCGGGAACTCGAGGCCTTTGGCATTGTGCACGGTCATCAGGCGGATCTGGGCGGCATCGTCGATGGTGTCGGCCTCCGAGACCAGCGCGGCGTGGTCCAGGAACTCGACGATCCCCTCGCCGCGCTCGGCGGCCTCGATGGCGGCGTTCTCCAACTCGCTCAGGTTCTCGGCGCGGGCCTCGGAGTCGGGGTCCTTTCCGGCCTCGATCATCTTCATGTACCCGCTGCGATCCAGGATCTGCCGCAACGTCTCCTGGAGCTTCTCTTTGGCCGCCGTCTCGCGCAGTTCTTCGATCAGCTTCCGGAATTCGAACAGCGCCGCGCCGGCCCGGGTCGCGAACGCGTTCTCGTCGAGCATGCGGCCGAGGGCGTCCCACATGCCGATCCCGTGCTCCACCGCATAGCGCTCGATCTGCTCCACCGTGGTCTTGCCGATCCCGCGCGCAGGCACGTTGACGATGCGCATCAGGCTGACCGAATCCTGCGGCGAAGCGAGCAGCTTGAGGTATGCCAGCGCGTCCTTGATCTCGGCCCGCTGGTAGAAGCTGAATCCGCCCACCACCTGGTATTTGCGCCCGTAGCGCCGCAGCGCCTCTTCGATCTGGCGCGACTGGAAGTTGGTGCGATAGAGCACCGCGATGCCCTGGCGCGGATCTTCCCGAAGGACGCGCTCGATCTGATCGGCAACGAAGAGCGCCTCGTTTTCGCCGTCGTACGCCTTCGTAGAGGCCGATGGGCGTTCCCGCACCCGATTCCGTCCACAGCCATTTCCCCTTGCGCTGCCTGTTACGGGAGACCAGGGCGCTGGCCGCTTCCAGAATGTTCTTGGTGGAGCGGTAGTTCTGCTCCAGCCTGATGGTGCGCGCCCGCGGATAGTCGCGCTCGAAATCGAGGATGTTGTGGATGTCGGCGCCGCGCCAGCTATAAATCGACTGGTCCTCGTCTCCCACCACGCACACGTTCTGGTGCACCTCGGTGAGCAGCCGCATCAGCTCGTACTGGCTGCGGTTGGTGTCCTGGTATTCGTCGATGAGCAGGTGCACGACGCGCCGGTTCCACGCCTCGCGCAACCGGTCGTCGTGACTGGAGCAGGCGCACGGCTTCGAGCAGCAGGTCGTCGAAGTCGAGCGCGTTGGCCTGCCGGAGACGGCCCTCGTAGTGCTCGTAGACGGAGGCCAGGCGGGTGGTCTTGGGGTCCTTGGAATCCCGCAGGACGTCTTCGGGGGCTTCCTTCTTGCTCTTGGCGTGGCTGATGCGCGAGAGGGCGGCGCGATACTGCAGGAACTGCTTCTCTTCCAGGCCGAGTTGGCGGTAGATGGCCTTGACGATGGCGAGCTGATCGTCTTCGTCGTAAATGGTGAAGTTGCGGGTGAAACCCAGGCGAATGTCAGCCAGCGACTGGCCGTCGCGCCGGAGCAGGCGCACGCAGAAGGAATGGAACGTCGAAACGATGAGGCCGGAGAGCGCGTACCGCCCCCCCAGCAGTTTCTCGACGCGCTGCCGCATCTCGTCGGCGGCCTTGTTGGTGAAGGTCACCGCCACGATGGCCGCGGGCGGGACGTCGCAAGCGTGGATCAGGTGAGCGATCCGGTGCGTAATCACCCTGGTCTTGCCGCTGCCGGCGCCGGCCAGAATGAGCAGCGGCCCGCCGTGGTAAGTGGCGGCCTCGCGCTGCTGCGGATTGAGACCTTCGAGGAAATCCATCAATATCTGGGAGTTGCCGCCGGGAAGCGTGGCCGCTCGCTGCTATCGCGTGCTTCCAGTTGATTTTAGCACGGAGCGCGGGACAGACCTCGCGAACCCGCGGCGGGCCAGCGTATGCTGACCACTCGTCCACTTGCGGCTTGCCGCGTGGGTGGCGTCGCCCGCCTGTCCGCGGCTCATCTGATACCCTTGGAGCCGGTGCTCCCTCGTCGCCTCCCGCTCACCGTGGCGCTCCTGCTTGGAACCGTCATTGCGGGCCTGACGGTCCGCTTCGTTCCGCTGGGCCTGCCGCCTGCTGTCGTCAAGTACGGCGGCTCGACACTCTGGGCGCTGATGATCTACTGGGTGGTCTCGACGCGGTTGCCATCATGGCGCATCCGCACCGTGGCCCTGCTCGCCGCAACATTGGCCACCGCCATCGAGTTCCTGAAGCTCTTTCACTCGCCTCCACTGGACGCCTTTCGCCACACACTCGCCGGGGTCGTGTTGTTGGGCCGGTTCTTCTCCGTTTGGGATCTGATCGCCTACTGGCTGGCAATCTCGATCGGAGCTCTCGTGGATCGACGCTTGCGATCGCCGCTCTGAAGTTCCGTTCCGGGCTCTCCGTCCCGCCCTGCCGAATCCCGCCGGGCGTTCCGATTCGATATCTTGAACACGATGCCCTCGAATCGCCGTACGTTCCTGAAGATCGCGAGCGCCACGCCGGTCGCTGCCGCCGTCTCCGCGCAGGCGCCGACACAGGCCGCGCCGCCGGCCGCGAAGAGCCCGGCCGCTAGCCCCGTCACGCCGCCAGCTCCCGTGAGCTGGCCGCGGAAGTTCACCGGCGACCGGCTCTCGATGATCGCCTTCCCGCTGGGCGGCATAGCGGCCGGCTCCATCGCGCTCGGCGGCCGGGGCCAGTTGCGCGACTGGGAGATCTTCAACCAGCCCGACAAAGGCAATGCGCCGGCTTACGCCTACGCCTCCATCTGGGCTCAACTCGAAGGCAGGAAGCCGGTGGCGAGGGTCGCCGAGTCGCGCATCGGCGCGCCCTATGAAGGCGCGTCCGGCCTGGGCTCGAACAATTCGCCGGGCCTTCCGAGGCTCGACTCGGCCGTCTTCACCGGGGCCTACCCGATGGCGCACATCGATTTCACCGACCGCCGCCTGCCGGTGAAGCTGTCGCTCGAAGCCTTCTCGCCCTTCTTTCCCCTCGACGCCGACGCCTCCGGCCTGCCCGTGGCCGTGCTGCGCTACAAGATCGTCAACCCCAACCCGGTGGCCGCGCAGGTGGGACTGTGTTTCTCCATCGACAATCCACTGCGGGAATCCGTCGGCGCTGACATGGCGCATCCGTCTATCGACCAGCGCACCAACGAACGCCGCGACTCGGGCACGCTGCGCGGTCTGACGATGACCAACCCCGCGCTGGCTGCGGATCACCCGCTCTATGGCGATTTCACCCTGGCTGCGCTTGGCGACGGGGAGGCCAGCATCTGGCGTGGCTGGCCGCAAGGCCGCTGGTGGAATTCGCCGATGAAATTCTGGGACGAGTTCTCCCTCAAAGGCCGCCTGGAAGGCGAACCCGATCCGCGCAGCGCGGTCGGCGCCGTGTGTGTCCACAAAGAAATCGCCCCGCGCGCCGAGACCGAGATTACCTTCGTGCTCGCCTGGCGCTTCCCCAATCGCACGCCCAAGCGCGCCGGCTGGCACGCCGAGAAGGGGTACGAGAACACGGTCGTGGGCAACTACTACTGCACCCTGTACAAGGACTCCTGGGCCGCGGCCGAGCATCTCGCGAAGAACCTGGCGCCGCTCGAGTCAAAGACCCGCCGCTTCGTTGAGGCGATGCGCGACTCGACACTGCCCGGCGCCGTGAAGGACGCCGCCATGAGCAATCTCTCGACTCTCGCCACGCAGGTCTGCTTCCGCACCGCCGATGGGGAGTTCCACGGCTTCGAAGGCGCCAACGACAAGGGCGGCTGCTGCCATGGCTCCTGCACGCATGTGTGGAACTACGAGACCTCGACGGCGCACCTGTTCCCGACGCTCGCGCGCAGCCTCCGCAAGGCGGCCTTCGGCCCGATGATGGACGAGAGCGGCGCGATCCGTTTCCGCGAGACGCTGCCCACCGGGACAGGCCGTTCGGGCTTCGCCGCGGCCGACGGCCAGATGGGCCAGATCATGAAGGTCTATCTCGACTGGCGGCTCTCGGGCGACTCGGCCTGGCTCAAGCAGATGTGGCCGCAAACCCGCAAGGCGCTGGAATTCGCCTGGATGGCCAAGGGCTGGGATCCCGAGCGCACCGGCGTGCTGCAAGCCCCCCAGCACAACACCTACGACGTCGAGTTCTATGGACCGAACCCGCTGTGCGGCATCTACTACCTCGGCGCGTTGCGCGCCTGTGAGACGATGGCCCGATCGGCCGGCGACACGCCCTTCGCGGACGAATGCCACGCGCTATTCCAGAAGGGCTCGCGGTGGATCGACGAGAATCTCTTCAACGGCGAGTTCTACGTCCAGAAGGTCCGCGGCTTCAAGAAGGACGAGATCGCCACGACGATCGTCGGCGACATGGGATCCGAGAACAGCGAGCATCCCGAATATCAGGTCGGTGCGGGCTGCCTGGTCGATCAGCTCGTCGGGCAGTATCAATCCGAGGTCTGCGGCCTCGGACCGCTGGTCGACGAGGCGCACCTGCGCAAGACGCTGGAATCGATCTATCGCTACAACTACAAACGCGATTTGTCGCAACACAACTGCGTCCAGCGCACCTTCGCGTTGAACGACGAGGCGGCGGTTCTCATCTGCGACTACGCCAAAGCCGAGCGGCCGGCGATTCCGTTCCCCTACTACGCCGAGGTGATGACCGGCTTCGAGTACCAGGCCGCGACGCTGATGATCTATCGCGGCATGGTGGCCCAGGGGATCGAGTGCATCGAGAACATCCGCCGCCGCTACGACGGCAAATTCCGCAATCCCTGGGACGAGGCCGAGTGCGGCCATCATTACGCCCGCGCCATGGCCGCCTGGACCGGCGTCCTGGCGCTGAGCGGCTTCCACTACGACGCGCCGCGCCGCGCCTTGCGCGTCACGCCGCGCCTCGATCAGCCGTTCCAGTGCATCTGGTCGACGGCCTCCGCCTGGGGCACCTTCCGGCAGGGCGCCTCCTTCGCGCTGGAGATCGAGCACGGCGCGATCGGCCTGCGCGAGTTGCTGCTGCCGGCGAAGGCCGCCTCCCCTCCGCCGCAGAAGGTCACGCTCGCAGATCGCGAGCTGAGGTTCGAAGTGCGACGGAATGACGCCTCCTTGTGGGAGATCCATCTCACCGAGGACGTCCAAATACGTGCGGGCGAAACGCTTGCGGCAGGGTAGATTCGGTGATTGCGGGCGCGGCACGAGACATCGGTCATGCCAGTCAGATCCTCCCTGCCGCCGG
Source organism: Bryobacterales bacterium (assembly GCA_963710565.1). Taxonomy (GTDB): domain Bacteria; phylum Acidobacteriota; class Terriglobia; order Bryobacterales; family Bryobacteraceae; genus DASWZN01. Next base: position 1,558,681 of record CAVQAN010000009.1, read on the forward strand.
GAGAGACCCCTCTGGCAGCGCCTGTGGAGCACCGGCCCGTCAGACCGGGGGGGCGCCGCTTGCGCCGTCCAGGAACGGTAGCGGCTTGCCGGTGCGGAACCCCAGGGCCTGGCAGGTGGCGATCGTCCGGCCGTCCTGGTCGCGAACCAGAATGTTGTAGGTGACCGTCTGGGAGGTACGGCACGCCTCCCTCGCCTCGGCCCGCAGCCGAGCCCCAGGCCTGGGGCTCGCGACGTAGGTCACACTGACGTTCAGCCCCACGGTCACGATGCCCTCGCTCTGGCAGACGGCCTCGAACGCTTCGTCGATCAGCGCGAAGATGGCCCCCCCGTGGGCCCGCCCGAACAGGTTGTCCATCAGCGCCGGCTGGTAGGCCATCTCGACCGCGGAAAAACCGGTCTCCAGCTCCTTCAGCTCCATTTTGAGGGCCTGGGCAAACGGCTCCCGCCCGACCCCACACGCGATGGCCTCTTTGATCCCGGCGTCCATGCTCTTCGCGTTCAGTCTAACATCGGTGTAACCTGATAGTTCGCCGGTTCGCCTTTCTGTTGAGGATAGGAATGGCTTCCCGGATGCCGCTGTTGGTTCGGCATGCTGGTAGATCCCGAGGTGATAGAACGTGCCCGAAAGGGTGACGATGGCGCCTACAACCAAGTTGTGCAGGCCTACCGGAAGCGTATTCTGGGCACCATCGCGCGGCTCATCGGTCGCCCGGAAGATGTTGAAGACGTTGGGCAAGAAGTCTTTTTGCGGCTCTACTACTCCCTCCGCCAACTGCGCTCTCCCGAAGTCTTCGAACCGTGGTTGTACAGGCTCACCGTGAACTCGGCATACGACTATCTCCGCCGCCACCGGCGCCGCCCCGAGGCGCGCATGGCCGACCTTTCGGAGCAGCAGGTTGTCATGGCCGATGCGGCCGCGGGGAGCAGGCTGGACCAGGACGAACAACGGCGGGGGCGGATTCGGGACATGGTTGGGGCGTTGATGAGCGCCGTCTCCGAGCAGGACCGCATCCTGCTGACGCTCAAGGAAATTGAAGGTCTCTCGCTGAAAGAGCTTGAAAAAGTCTACGGCGTGAACGAGAATGCACTGAAGGTGAGGCTTTTCCGGGCCCGGCAACGGGTCTTGAAGGTGTTCGAGGCATCGGCGCGAAGGACCACCGTTGCCGGGGTTTAGATTTGGGGGATAGTATGCCGCAGGATCGAGAAGCGCCGGCAGACGGGCTCGAAGGGCTCTTTGCCGCCTATCGAGAAGCCTGCCCCGACCCGGAGCCGGGCGCCAGTTTCATGCCCCAGCTCTGGCAGAAAATCGAAGACAGACGGGCCTTCTCGTGCAGCCTCAAGCGAATGGCGAGGGGTATTATCACGGCTGCTGCTGCCGCGTCCCTGGCCATGGCTATCCTGCTGGCGGCGGCGCAGCGCACGACGTCGCCCTCCTACCTCGAGCTCCTGGCCGCGGGCCAGTCCCACGACAATCTCGCGGATACGGAGATCGTGCAGTCGGCGTACGAGAACCCTCGATGAAGCGGGCCAACCTCTCCATAGTGGTATACGTGGTCCTGGTTTTTCTGAGCGGGGCACTGGTCGGCGGTGTCGGTTTCAGCCTTTATAACTCGCGCGCGGCCGGTCACAAGACCGAACCGTGCAGCCCGGAGGCGCTCCGGCAGCGCTACCGCGAAGAGCTGCGAACCCGGCTGCAGCTCGGGCCCGACCAGCTCAAGAAGCTGGACGTCATCCTGGATGACACGCACAGCCGGTTCGTGGCGCTGCGGGACAAGTACAAGCCCGAAGTGAAGGTCATCCAGGACGCGCATGCCGACAGCATACGGGCCATCCTGGACGACCGGCAGCGGGCCGAGTACGAGAAACTGCGCCAGGAGCGGCAGAAGTTCGATTCGGAGAAGCACCCCCGCACGCCCGGCTGTTGATGCGGGTCAGGCTTTGGCGGGCGCGGGCTTCGCTTCCGGCTTCGGGTTGCCCGCGTACTTCTTGTTGAATCGCTCGATCCGGCCCGCCGTGTCGACCAGCCTCTGCCGGCCTGTGAAGAACGGGTGGCACTTCGAGCAGATTTCCACGCGGATGTCGCCCTTGTGCGTCGAGCGGGTGCGGAACTGGTTGCCGCACGCGCAGATGATGCTGATTTCGTTATAAGCGGGGTGAATCCCGGCCTTCATGTAGGGAAGAGTCCTTTCAGTTGATTCTACCAGAAAGCGGATGAGATTCGCGTCCCCGTGTTTGCATCCCCGTGTTTGCAGCAGGTTGGCGGGAGGAGGCGGTTGGGGGAGCGCAGGCAGGGCCGAGGTCGCTCAGACGCCTTCGCTGCCACGAGACCCTCCGGCGGCCGTCGGAGCCGCCGCCTTTGCCGTGGCGTGGGCGCGGAGTTCGCTGAGCCTGGCGTCCGTTAGAGCCAGCGCAAGGAACCCGCCGAACAGGAGCGGAAGCGTGATAGCCGCCCACATGACCAGCGAAAGGCCGCTGGCGGTGGTCTTGTCCACCCCGAACAACCCCAACGCGACAACCAGCGCGGCTTGAGAGGCGCCGATGTTGCCGGGGGCCTGAGGGAGCACCGTGGCCAGGCGCCAGATCACCAGCACGACGACCGCCGGCGCCAGCCCCAGATCGAGGTCATAGCTGCGGATCAGGGCGTACACCGGAACCACCTGTAGCAGCAGGTACGGCAGACTCGCAAGGGCCGCCGCATAGAAGGATGGCGAGCGGCCCATGATGTGCAGGTCCTCGACGAGCACGCGGAGTTTCAGTCCCCAGCGGGTCTTGGGGATGGCCGCATACGCCCGGTGTTTCCAGAACATCGCCAGCGCGAGGGCGGCTCCGCAGACGGCGACCACGATGCCCAGCGCTCGAGCCAGGTCCGTCACGTCGCGGGGCAGCGCCACGCCGGCGCGGGACGGGCGCGAAACCACGAGCAGGAACACCGCCACCAGCCAGACGCCGTCCAACAGCCGCTCGATGATCGCGGATGCAAAGGCCACCGAGAAGGGAACCTTGCACCAATACGCCTGCAAATACGACCGGATCAGCTCTCCGGGGCGCAGCGGAAGCACCTCGTTCGAGAAGAGCCCCACGTAAATCGCCTGCACGGAACGCCACAAGGACGGGCGGCACACCGGTCCGAGCAGGAGGTTCCAGCGCCAGGCCTGGTAGAGATAGACCCCGAGGTCGGCCACGACGCCGAAGGCCAGCCATCCCCAGTGGAGGGAGCGTATATCGCTCGCCATCTCGTGGTAGTCAACCCCTTGGAGAACCCAGACCAGGCAGCTAAGGGAGAACAGGTACCCGGCGGCCGGAAGCGACCAGGCAGGAATGTGGATGTGAAACCGCCCGAATTCCAGCCGCATGGACTCCTCTCTCATCATAAGGCGGGCCCGTGCACCGCCGCCGTGGCAGGCGCTCGCGGCCGGGGAGGGACGGGACGCCTCGCCGGGCGGCGAGCGGCCGCCGGGCCCTGGCCCGACGCTGACCTCCCCGTATGGTAGACTGACCCATTAGTCATTTCCCATGACGGTGGCGCGCAAATCCAAGCAGGCCGTGGTCTCGGAGTTTCGATGCGCGGAGATCCTGGAGGCGGCGCGCAGGGTATTCGCCCGGCGCGGATTCGACGGCGCCACGGTGGATGAGATCGCCGAAGCGGCCGGCGTAGCCAAGGGCACCGTCTACCTCTACTTCCCCTCCAAACGCGAGATCTACCTGGAAGCCTTGAGACAGGGCATCTCGCGGCTGGTCGAGGAGATGAAACGGAACGTGGCCGCCGCCCCCGCGCCGTTGGACAAGCTCAGGGCCTTCATCGAGACGCGGGTGCGCTACGCCGAGGAGCACAGGGATCTGGTGAAGATCTACCATTCGGAGTTCGGCAACTTCGGCGCGGCGCACGTCAACAAGGAGTGCAGGAGCCTGTACCTCGAGCAGGTCAAGATGCTGGAATCGGTATTGGAGGAGGCGGCCGCCAGCGGCCGGATTCGTCCCGTGCGCACCGGCGCGGCGGCCTTCACCATCTCGGAGATGGTTCGCGGGCTCATTCTGCAGCGCCTGTTCGGGTGGTCGCGGGAGAGCGTCGCCAACGATATCGAGTTTCTGCTCGATATGATTTGGAGAGGTTTGGCGGGATGTACCGAGTCCTGACGGTGGCAAGGGAATATGGCAGTGGCGGCGCCCGCATCGCCGGCCTGGTGGCCGTGCGGCTGGGCTGGAAGTTGCTCGACAGCGCCTTGATCGACGAGATCGCCAGGGCGGCGCACGTGGATCCGGCTCTGGCGCGCAGGTTCGACGAGCGCGTCGACACGTGGATCCACCGGCTGAGCCGTCGGGGTCTGTGGTATGGAGCCTTCGAAGGGGCGGCGGCGCCCGCGACGACGGAGGTATTCGATGCCGAGACCATGGCCCAACTGACGAGGGCGGTCATCGAGCATGCTTACGAGGCCGGGAAGTGCGTCGTGGTTGGCCGCGGCGGCCAGTGCATTCTCCAGGCGCATCCGGGGGCGTTTCACGTCTTCGTCTACGCGCCGTGGGAGGACAAGGTGGCGCGCGTCAGCCGCCGCGCGGGCGAGGGAGCCGACGGGCCCGCAATGATGCGGCAGATGGATGCCGAGCGCGCCCGCTACGTGCGCCTGAACTTCGGCCAGGACTGGGCGGACCGGCACCTCTACGATCTGCTGGTCAGCTCGAAGAGCGGAGACGAGGCTACGGCGTCCATCATTCTTGCGGCCATAGGCGGGAGCGGAGTGTGATCAACCAACGACGGGCTACGAACCCTGAGCGACGGGCGCGTGCGACCAACATGACGAATTCAAGAAGGCAGATTCTCTGCGGTCTGACCGGTCTGGCGGCCCTGGCTTTTCTGGCCGGCTGCGCGGCGGACGGGCAGAAGCAGGATGCGGCCCACTCTTCCGCGGTCCCGGTGGTCGTGGTGGAGGTGCAACCGGCCGACGTTCCGATCTTCGCGGACTTCGCGGCGCAGACCTACGCGCGCGACATGGTCGAGGTCCGGGGACGGGTGGAGGGCTACATCGAACGCTGGCTGTTCCGGCCGGGCGCGGAAGTCGAGGCCGGCCAGGTCCTCTACGTTCTCGATCTGCGGCCCTACGAGGCCAGCGTCGCAGCAGGCCCGGGCGAACCTCAAGCAGAGCGAGGCGGACCTGGAATTCGCCCGGCGCCAGGTGTCGCTGTTGCAGGCGCAGGCCAATCTCGCTTCGGCGCAGGCCAACCTGGTCAAGGCCCAGCAGGACGACGAGCGTCTCAAGCCGCTGGTGGAGGCCGACGCCGCTTCGCAGCAGGACCTGGACGCCGCGGTAGCGGCGCTCCGCGCCAACGAGGCGAACGTGAACGCGCTACAAGGCCAATGTCGAGCAGGCGACGCTCTCGACGCGCACGCAGATCGACTCGATGCAGGCCAAGGTCGAGTCGCAGAAGGCCGCGGTGCGAACCGCCGAGCTGAACCTGGAGTACGGCACCATCCGGGCGCCGATCGGCGGCCGGATCGGGGATACGCTGGTGCCGGTCGGCGGCCTGGTGACGCCCAGTTCGCCGCAGCCGCTCACCACCATCGTTCCGCTCGATCCCATCTGGGTGCGTTTCAAGGTGACCGAATCCGACGTTCTCAAGTGGACCAGGCAAAGGCCGGAGCCTGCCGGGCGGCGAGCTTCCGCTCACCTTGATCCTGGCCGACAATTCCGAGTTCCCCTGGAAGGGCCGCATCGAGAACGCGCTCAACCAGGTGGACCCGAAGACCGGCACGCTCGAGCTGCAGGCGCGCTTCCCCAATCCGCGGCACACCGCCCTGCCGGGCCAGTTCGGCCGCGTGCGCGTGCAGGTCGAGGAGCGCAAGGGCGCGCTGCTGGTGCCGCAGAAGGCGGTGCAGCAATTGCAGAGCATGCAGACCGTCGTACGTCGTGGGCCGCGGACAACAAGGTAGCCGTGCGGGCGGTGACCACCGGCGACCGCGTGGGCGGCACTGGGTGATCGAACAGGGGCTCCAGCCGGGCGACCGCGTGATCGTCGAAGGCCAGTTGCGGGTCCGGCCGGGCGTCGCTCGGTCGCGCCCCAGCCGGCGGCGGAGAAGGCCGGGAACTGAGCCATGGCGCGATTCTTCATCGACCATCCCGTTTTCGCGATGGTGGTCGCCATCGTGATCGTGATCCTGGGCGCGGTCGCGATTCCGAACCTGCCGGTGGCGGCGTATCCCGAGGTGGTGCCGCCGGTGGTGCAGATCAGCGCCAGCTACCTGGGCGGCAACGCGCAGGACCTCGAGAAGACCGTGGCCCAGCCGATCGAGGAGCAGTTGATCGGCCTCGACGGCATGCTCTACTTCCTGTCGAGCAGCGGCAACGACGGCTCGCTGAACATCCAGGTCACCTTCAAGCTGGGCACCAACCCGGACATGGCGACGGTGCAGACGCAGAATCGCGTGAACATCGCCATGCCGCGCCTGCCGGCCGAGGTGCAGCGCCAGGGCGTGATCGTCAAGAAGGTCTCGACCGCGTTCCTCATGGCCATCAGCCTGGATGTCGCCCGACAGCCGCTACGATTCGCTGTTCCTGACCAACTACGCGCAGATCAACCTGCTGAACCAGATCGGCCAGCCTGGACGGCGTGGGCGAAGCGCGCCTCGGCTCCCCGCAGATCTACTCCATGCGCGTCTGGGTGAACCCGGACAAGATGGCCAAGTTCGGGCATCACCGCCACCGATGTCAGCAACGCCATTGACGGCGCAGAACCGGCAGAACCCGGCGGGGACGTTCGGGCAGCCGCCCTCGCCCACCGGAACCGATTTCCAGTATTCGGTGAGCGCGCCGGGCCGGCTGGTCGATCCCAGCCAGTTCGAGGACATCGTGCTGCGGGCGCAGCCGGACACCTCGCTGCTGCGCATCCGCGACATCGGCCGCGTGCAGCTCGGCGCCCAGACCTACTCCGGCTTCAGCCGCGTCAACGGACGCAACTGCGGCCAACCTGATCGTCTACCTGTCTCCGGGCGCCAACGCCGTGGCCACCGGCCGAGCGCGTCCGCGAGTTCATGAGCAAGGCCAAGCAGAGCTTTCCGGAGGGGATGGACTACATCATCCCCTACGACTCCACGGTGTTCGTGCGCGCCGCCATCAAAGACGTGCAGATGACGCTGTTCGAAGCCATCGGCCTGGTGATCCTGGTGGTGTTCGTCTTCCTGCAGAACTGGCGCGCCACGCTGATTCCGCTGCTCACGGTGCCGGTGGCGCATCGTGGGGACCTTCGCGCTGTTCCCGCTGCTGGGCTTCTCCATCAACATGACCAGCATGTTCGGCCTGGTGCTGGCGATCGGCATCGTGGTGGACGACGCCATCGTGGTGGTGGAGGCGGCGCAGCGCCACATCGACGAAGGAATGACGCCGCGCGCAGGCGGCCATCCGCGCCATGGAGGAAGTGTCGGCGCCGGTGGTGGCCATCGCCTGCATTCTGGCGGCGGCTTTCGTCCCGGTGGCGTTTCTGGGCGGCATCAGCGGCCAGATCTACAAGCAGTTCGCGCTGACCATCGCGGCCTCGGTGCTGATTTCGGCGTTCAACGCGCTCTCGCTCAGCCCCGCGCTGAGCGCCATTCTGCTGCGGCCCGAAGATGAAGACGCGCGGCCCGCTGGCGCGGCTTCTTCTGCGGCTTTCGACCGGGCCTTCGACTGGGCCCGGAACCGGTACCTGGCGCGGCGTGGGCGGCCCTGATCCGCAAGTCGGCTTTCGCGCTGGTGGGGCTGTTCTGCTTCTGGCTCGCGGCCGGCGCGCTGTTCCGCCACCTGCCCGCCGGCTTCCTGCCCGACGAGGACCAGGGCACGATCTATCGTCGCCATTCGCCTTCCCGACGGCGCTTCCGTGACCGCGCCGACGCCGCCACGCGCAAGATCGAGAAGATCGTCAGCGGTCTGCCGGGCGTCGGCGGGCATCTGGCGCTGGGCGGCCTCGATATCGCCACCCGCACCAGCGGCTCGAACGTCGCCACGCTCATCTGCCGGCTCAAGCCGTGGGACGAGCGCACCACGCCGGAAACGCAGTTCGCCGCGATCCTGGCGCGGATGCAGCGGGAGTTCGCCCAGCGTGCCCGAAGCCATCACCTTCGCCTTCGGCCTGCCGCCCATTCTCGGCCTGAGCACCACGCGGCGGCTTCCAGTTCATGCTGGAGGACCGCGTCGGGCGGCAGCGTCCACGACCTGGCGCAGACCGCCGACCTGATGGTCGATGCCGCGCGCCAGCGCCGCGAGCTCGCCAACGTGATCAGCACCTTCCGCTCCAACGTCCCGGCCTACAACGTCGACGTGGACCTGGACAAGGTGCAGACCCTGGGCATCCCCGTCACGGAAGCGTACAACACGCTGCAGACTTTTCTCGGCGGCCTCTACGTGAACGACTTCAACGCCTTCGGCCACACCTGGCAGGTGCTGGTGCAGGCCGAGCCGGAGTTCCGCAGCAAGCCCGACGACATCAACCGCTTCTACGTGCGCACCGGCGGCGGCGACATGGTGCCGCTGGGCACGCTCGCGACGGTCACGGCCGACGGCCGGGCCCGACGTGGTCTACCGCTACAACCGCTTCCGCGCCATCCAGATGCTCGGCCGGCCCGCGCCCGGCTACAGCAGCGGCGAGGCCAGCCGGCGCGATGGAGGAACTGGCGGCCTCGACGCTGCCCTCCGGCTTCGGCTACGAATGGACCGGCACGACGTACCAGGAGAAGGAGGCGCAGGGGCACGAAGGCGTGATCTTCGGCTTCGCGGCCGTGCTGGTGTTCCTCTTCCTGGCCGCGCTCTACGAGAGCTGGTCGATTCCGTTCGCCGTGCTGCTGGCGATTCCGCTGGGATTGTTCGGCGCGCTGACCGCGGTCTGGCTGCGCTCCTACCCGTACGACATCTACACCCAGATCGGGATCGTGACGCTGATCGGCCTGGCCGCCAAGAACGCCATCCTGATCGTCGAGTTCGCCCGCATGCGGCGCGAGGAGGGCCACTCGATCGCGGACGCGGCCATCGAAGCCGCGCGGCTGCGGCTGCGGCCCATTCTGATGACGTCGTTCGCGTTCATCCTGGGCGTGGTGCCGCTGCTGCTCGCGACCGGCGCCGGCGCGGCTTCGCGCCGCTCGCTCGGCACGGCGGTCTTCGGCGGCATGAACGCCGCCACGCTGCTGGCGATCTTCATCGTGCCGGTGCTGTACGTGGTCATCCAGCGCATCGTCCGAAGGAAAGCGCGCAGCCGGCGCGCCGGCGACGGAGCCCGTTGCGGAGCGAGAGCCCGATGACAGCGCGAGCGAGTCCTGGATCGTTCTTCTTGCCGCTGCTGCTCGCCGCGGGCTGCGCGGTGGGCCCGAACTACAAGCGGCCCGCGGTCGACGCGCCGCCTCAGTTTCGCGGCGCGGCGCCCGGCGGCGATGCCGCGTCGCTCGCCGACCAAGTGGTCCGATCTGTTCCAGGACGAGGCGCTCAAGCAGCTTGTCGCCGCGGCGCTCGAACACAACTTCGATCTGCGCATCGCCGCCGAGCGCGTTATCGAGGCCCGCGCCCAGTTCCGCATCGCGGGCGCCGAGCGGTTCCCCAACCTGATCGCGCAGGCCTCCTTCACGGCGCTCGCGGTCGTCCTCGCATCGGCGCGAACACCGTCGTTCCGCGCGGCGTCGAACCATGGACGTCGAGCTACACCCAGGCCGGCATCGGCGCTGGACTGGGAACTGGACTTTGGGGCCGCCTGCGGCGGCTGACCGAATCGGCGCGGGCGCAGTACCTGGCCACCGAGGAGGGCCGCCGCGGCGTGGTGGTATCGCTGATCGGCGACGTGACCGGCGACTACTTCACGCTGCGGGAGCGCGACCTGGAACTGGAGATCGCGCGCCGCACCCGCGACATCGCCGAGCACAACCTGAAGCTGGTCCGAGCTGCGCCACCAGCGCGGCGCGGCCACCGGCCTGGACGTCCACCAGGCCGAGCAGTTTCTCTACATCGCCACCGCCCAGATCGCCAGCGCCGAGCGCGACGTCGAGCAGACGGAGAACGCGCTGAGCCTGCTGGCGGGCCGGGCGCCGGGCGAGATCGCGCGCGGCAAGCCGCTGGACCAGTTCGCGCTGCCTCCCGAGGTTCCGGCGGGCCTGCCGTCGTCGCTGCTCGAGCGGCGGCCGGACATCCGGCAGGCCGAGCAGACGCTGATCGCCGCCAACGCGCAGATCGGCGCGGCCAAGGCGTTGTACTTCCCGCAGATCTCGCTGACCGGTTTCCTGGGAGGGCAGAGCCGGGCGCTGACGGAGCTGTTCACCGGTCCGGCCCGCCTGTGGACCGGCGGCCCCGGCCGCGACGCTGCCGGTCTTCAACGCCGGCCTGGTGCGCGCCGGCGTGCGCCTCACCGAAGCGCAGAAGCGCGAGATGGCTGCGGCCTACCAGAAGGCCATCTACAGCGGCTTCCGCGAGGTCTCCGACGCGCTGGTCGGCTACAGCCGCACGCGCGAGCAGCGGGCGCAGCAGGAGCTGCTGGTGACCGCGCTCTCGGAGACGACCCGGCTCTCCCAACTGCGCTACAAGGGCGGGCTGGACAGCTACCTGCAGGTGCTCGACGCGGAGCGCAACCTGTTCCAGGGCCAGTTGGCGCTGGCGCAACTGCGGCTGGGCGAAGTGCTGTCCTTCGTGCAGCTCTACCGGGCGCTGGGCGGCGGCTGGCAGTAGGGCTGTCAGCAGGAGTCGGCCGAAGGCCGATCGCTACTTCATCTCCATCACGCGCACCAGGCCGATGGTGCCGAGATCGTTGTTCACCTTGGGCTCGTATTCGACCCGGATCGTGCGGCGCGGCGTCTGCGGCCCGCACGTCAGATCGAAGGCGCCGCCCTTGGCGCCGCGTGCGTCGATCCCGTTCGGCTTGTCGATGAGGAGCCGCACCGGGCGCCCGGCCGAGGTCATCCGGATGCGGGCCGTGTTTCCCAGGCAATCGATTTGATCCAGCGTGCCCTCGACCGCGCTGAGCGGGCTCCGTTTGGGCAACTCGGGAATGCTCGTATCGTCGCGGTGCTTGAGGGCGGGCCGCGGCGTGCTCTCCGCCTCCGGTTCCCGCTCCGGCAGTGGCTCCGGCGCCATCGCCCGCAGCCGCTCGCCGGGGTGCCGATCGAGCGCCGCAAGCAGTTCCTCGACGGAGGCCTTCTCGCCCGGCCCTTGGGCGACCTCGATGGCGCGCTTGGCGTTGGCGCGGGCGCCCTCTTTGTCGCCGGTCCGGTAGGCCGCGTACGCGACCGCGTGGAAGAACTGGAAGGCGTGCTCCGGCTCGACCCTCTTGAGGCGGGCGAACGCGGCGAGTGCGCCTGCGTAGTCCGATTCCGACATCAGTTGAAAACCGAGATGAAGGCGCGCTTCGTAGTAGTCCGGATCGAGCTGGAGCGCCTTGCGCAGCAGCGCGATCTGCACCTTGGCGGACTCCCCAGCCTGGCCCACCATGGCGCAGTATTCGTAAACCATGCGGGCATTCCTGCTCCCCAGCTCGACCGCTTTGGCGAAGTCCGCCCGCACCTCGTCCTGCTTCCCCTGGCGCCACGCCAGGTACCCCAGAGCCTCGGGCACCTCGGGGCTGGCCGGGCTTTCCGCGGCGATCTTCATGTAGGCCTGTTTGGCCTCGGCCATCTTGTTCGTGTCCGCGAGGAGGCTGGCCAGCAGCAGGCCCGACTCCAACGGCCCAACCGCCGCGATCGCGGGGTCCTCGGCTGACTTCTCGAGATTGACGTCGAACAGACGCTCCATGAACCTATCTCCGCGAGCATAGGCGTGGAGGTCGCCCAGAACCTCACGCATGGGTCTGCCAAAGGCCTTCTGGAAAGCGTCCGCCGCCTCAGCGCCTCCGAGAATGAGTTGTACAAAGTCCCGGAACTTGGGCCGGTACGGTTCGCTGAAAACGAGCATGTGCGTCAAGGCCCAACTCTCGACGTAGAAAATGCTCACCTTGGATTGGTCGTTGGCGTAGTAGGGAGAGTTGTGATCCACCGCGCAAAGCGTCGCGAGGTCGAGCCAGTTGCTCTGCTGCAACGTGTAAAGGCCACCCGGCAGCAGATCCCCGACCAGGACCTTCCTGCCGGACGGCCGAAGGGTCTGGTACACCTGGGCCAGTCCTTCATTGAGCCAAAGCGGCATGTTCTTCAGAGGCTTCAGGAGGATGTGGACGTACTCGTGGATGGCGACGGGGTAGTTCTCGGCCGAAATGCTCTGCATCACGATTTCGTCGCGGTCCTGGCCGCCGCCGGCATAGGCCACCCGGCCTTCGTAGAGTTGATAAGGCTTGTATTCCCTAGCCGACTGGAACGCGACGATCCGCACCCGGCCCTTCGTGGATCGAGCCGCGTGGACCGCCTTCTGAAAGAAGCTGTTGACCTGCTCGAAATAGAGGACGGCTTCGCGCGCCTTCTTCTCGCCGGCGGTCGTGTACACCTCGAAATTCGTCGAGGTCGCCTTCAGCCAGCGCTGTTCGGCGGACGCCAATGTGGAGAGCGCAAACAAAGCCAGGAGAATCCGGTGCTCCATACCACGCCAGTCTACTTCAACTCGATCGCGCGCACGACTCCGGCGGTGCCGAGCTTCGCATTCACCTCCGGCTCGTACTCGACCACGACCACGGGCCGCGTTTTCATGGGTCCGCAGACCAGCGCAAAGGGGCGGCCCTTCCGACCGCGGATTTCGACGGGCTGGCGCCGGTCCGTAAGGAACCGCATCGCGCGCCCTTCCACCGTCACGTGCAGGCGGGTTGCATGCTCCAGGCACTCGATCCGGTCGAGCGTGCCCTCCACGCTGCTGGGCAGGGGTTGCTGAATCGTCTCCGGGGTGGCTGAGGAGATTACATCGAGAGTGGGCTCTGAAGCAGGGCCGGGCACGCTGGGAGGCGGGCCCGGAGCCTGCGGTTGCCCGCCCAGGCTCTCCCCGATCGCCGCGGCCAGTTCTGCCACCGAAGCCTTCTGGGCCGGGTCCCGGGCAGCCTCGGCAGCGCGCCGGACGGCGGCATGCGCCTTCTCGTCTTCGCCGGTCCGGTAGGCGGCATACGCCAGCGCGCGGAAGAACTCGAAGGACTCCTCCGGCGGGCGGTTCCCGACGCCTGAGAACTGCGCCAGCGCGTTGTCGTATTCGCCCTCGGCCAGCAGCAGGAGTCCGAGATGATAGCGCGCGTCCTCGAAGCCCGGGTCGAGCGCCAGCGCCGTGCGCAGCAGCGTAATGCGCTTCGAGCGAACCGCGCCGGCATCGCCCAGCAGCCCACTGGAGTCGTAAAACATCCGCGCGTTCCGGCTGCCCAACTCGGCGGCCCGTGCGAACCGCGTTAGAGCCTCGTCTAGCTGTCCCGTCTGCCGGGCGAGGTATCCCTGCGCCTCGGGTACCTCGGGGCTGGCGGGGTTCTCTTGCGCCAGCCTCCGGTAGGCCTGCCGGGCCTCCTCCGTCTTGTGGATGTCCACCAGCAGGCTGGCCAGGACCAGCCCGGATTCGAGCGCAGTCACAGGCCGGATCTCGGGATCCTCGGCGGAGGCCGCGAGCGCGGCGTCGAAGAGCAAACCCGTGAACCTGTCTCCGCGGATGTATTGACGGAGATCCGCGAGGACATCCCCCATCTCCTTGCCAAACGCCTTCCGGAACGCCTCGGCCGGCTGCGCGCCGTTCGTCGTCAGTTGCAGAAACTCCGGGAACTTCGGCCGGTATCGATCGCTGAGAGCCAGCATGTGGGTCAGCGCCCAGCTCTCGGCATAGAAGATCTCCTGCCGGGTGTGATCCGCGGTGTAGTACGGCGAGCCGAGTCCCACGGCGCAGAGCGTTTCGAGGTCCATCCAGCCGCTCGACTGGAGCGCCCGCACGCGCCCCGGCAGCAGCGTGCCGACCAGAACCTGCCTGCCTTCGGGACGGAGGCTCGAGTACAGCTCTGCCATTCCTTCGTTCAGCCAGAGGGGTACGTTCTTGACCGGCTTGAGCAGAACGTGAACGTATTCGTGGATGGCAACGGGATAGTCCTCAGCCGAGAAGCTTCCCAGCACGATCTCATCGCGCTCGGCGTCGCCACCGGAATAGGCCGGCGAAGTCTCGCTCAACCTATAGGGCCGGTATTCCGCTTCCGTTTCAAAGACGACGATCCGCACCCGCCCTTTGGCGGATCGGGCCGTGCGGACGGCCTTCTGGAAGAAGCCGTTGACCTGTTCGAAGTAGAGGACGGCTGCACGGGCCGTCTTCTCGCCGGCGGTCGTGTATACCTCGAAATTCGCCGAGGTCGCCTTGAGCCAGGCCGGCTCGGCGGAAGCGATTGCCGGGAAAAGCGCCAGGCCCATCAGGAGCGCTCGGCGGCTCATTGGAAGCGATTTTATCACCGCGCCAGACACTCCCGCGCGCTTCCGTGGTTTTTGTGGCGGCATGAGCGCCGACAAGGCGGGCTGAAGCCCGCGCCACAGCGCACCGCTATCGCAGCGTGACCAGGGTGGCGCCCCAGCCGCCGGCCTGCGCGGGAGCGTCGCCGTAGGCGAGGACGAACGCCGTGCGCGCCAGCACGCGCCGCACGGTTTCGCGCTGGACTCCGATTCCGCGGCCGTGGACGATGCGCAGGGCCTTCAGCCCCAGGCGCTGCGCTTCTTCCAGATACGCCTCGACGACGCCTTCGACGTCCCTGGGCGGCACGCTGTGCAGATCGAAGACGTCCGCGACAGGAATGCGAACCGGCTCCTCGTCCTCCACGCCTACTCCTTCTTGGCCGCGGGCGGCGGGGCCGGGGTCGCGTTGTCAATGTGGACGACGATTCTCCAGGCCCGATCCTGCGCCCTGCGCCAGACGGAAACGTACTTGCCCCAGGACACCACAGGCTTATCGCCGGCTCCGAGGCGCACCGCTTTCGAAAGCCCATAGGTGTAACCAAGATCGCCGGAGACGAAGCCGTCAATCGGCTCCCAGCGAATGGAGGAGTCCGGCGTCATGGTCTTCGAAACGAACTCCCGGATCGCATCCCGGCCCGTCACGATCGCGCTGCCGGCGGGCAACATGAGGCCGTCCGGGAGGAAGTGGGAAACCCATCCCTCGACGCCGTTGGCGGCCGTAGAACTGTCGAACTCGCGGTCGGCCGCCATCAGATCTTTCGAAGGGTCGCGAGCCGCGCCGGCCACTCCGCTGTTCCAACTGCCCGCCGCGTAACCGGCCAGGCAGGCGGCGGCCAAAGCGAGCCGGCTTCGAAGCCGTTGCATAATTCCCTCCAGTTCTATAATCTCAGGGCATGCCCGATTACACGGAACCCGGCGGCCCGAACGGCGTGCACGCCCGGCTGGCGGCGCGCCTCCGAGATCAAGCCAACGATATCCGGCGCCTGACTGCGGGGTTGGACGAAGAGGCCCTGGCCCACCGTCCGATCCCCGAGAAGTGGTCGCTGAAGGAGCAGGTCGCCCATTTGTGGCGGGTGCAGGAGGTCTTCGAATCGCGCATCGAGGCGATGCTCACGCAGACCAAGCCCGCGCTGACGCCCTACGACCCGGCCGGGGACCTGGAATTTGGAGCCAAGCTGAACAACGCCTGCGAAGACCTGCTGGCCGGCTTCTTCGGCGATCGCGAGGAACTGGCGGCGCTGCTCGATTCGCTCTCCCCGGCGGACTGGCGGCATCGCGGCATCCACCCCGAGTACCGCCACTACGACGTGCAATTCGCGGTCGAGTATCTGATGCATCACGAGGCGCACCACATCTACCAGATGTTACAGCGCCGCGAGCTGGTTGTGGGATAGAGCAGTGCGTCGCTAGCCGCGCGCTATGGGATCGCTCGAAGGGCAGGCGGCGGCGGTTTGCAGCTCGTTCCGATACCCGACGACATTTGCGACACACTACGCTAGCTGGCGCCGGGCAACTCGCCCGCGAGCCACTCCGGCAGCCGCCCGGTGGGAAGCCGCACCCCCACGTAAAAGGCGCCGAAGAGGGCGTAGACGGCGCTGACCTCGTCGAAGCGCATTTCGTAGATCAGCTTCTTGAAGGCGAGCGGGTCGGCGGAGAACAGGTCGACGCCCCACTCCCAGTCGTCAAAGCCCATCGAGCCGGTGATGATCTGCTGGACCTGGTCCGCGTAGCGGCGGCCTACCAGGCCGTGCTCGCGCATCATGCGCCCGCGCTCGGCGATGGGAACGGTGTAGAAGTTCCGTTGCTCGCCGCGTTTGCGGTCCATGGGGTAGAAGCAGAAGTAGCGATGGGGCGGGATCTTGGGATAGAGCCGGGGCGCCATGGCCTTGCGCTGGGTGGCCATCTGCTCCTCCACTTCCCGGTTCCACTCGGCGCTGTGCGGCTCAATGCCGCGCTCGGCGAGCGAGCGGTACAGGCGGACGCTCGAATCGTAGAGCCCCAGCTCGACCACGGAGAGGTACGAAGTCGTGGGCTCCAGGAACTCCGCCAGCTCGAGCTGGGCGATGGCCAACTCGGCGCGGTTCAGGTCCTCCATCGAATTGCGGAAGTGGAGGAACAGCAGGTCTCCCTTGTGGCCGATGAGCGAGAACACGGCGGAGGGCCGGTCCTCATCGCGCCCCATGGTTTCGAGAAGAGCGGTGGCTGCGGCGCCGATGGCGGCGCGGCGATCGGCCGCGAGCGCTCGCCAGGCCGGCCAGCGGAAGCGAAACATCTGGTGCAGCACGCTCGCGCCTTCGAGCGTCAGGGGCATCGCGGGCAGGTTTTCGGCAGCGGGATCCGATGGCATCGTGGGTTCAAGCTCCTCGTTTTTCCAGTGTATCGATTCCAGGACGCGACGAGGTTGAATCCTCCGGCGGCGGTTTTTAGAAGAAAAGGCCTTGTTCGGTGCTCGCGCGAGGGGCTTGCCGCCGTGAGATTGCGGAGCTACCCTAGAGCCGGGGGAACGAGTATGAGAACCCTGGTGCGTGGTTCGGTCCTTTGCCTGGTTCTGGCGGTGGCCGCCTTCGGGCAGCATCGCGGCGGCGGAGGTGGGGGCGGCTCCCACGGCGGAGGCGGCAGCTCGCACGGCGGCGGCTTCAGCAGCGGAGGCGGCGCCTTCCGCGGTGGCGGTGGCGGCTTCCAGGGCGGGAGCGCCTACCGCGGCGGGACCGGCGCCTACCGTGGCGGCACCGGCGCGTACCACGGCGGGAGCGCCTACCATGGCGGGAGCAGCTACCATGGCGGGAGCGGGTACCACGGCGGCTATTACGGCGGGCGCCGCTACTATGGCAACCGGGGCTACTACGGGGGCTTGTACGGCGGCTTCTATCCCTACTACGGCTACGGCTATCCGTGGGCCTACGGGTATCCGTACGGCTACGGGTACACCTGCGATCCCTATACCGGATACGGCTGCTACGGGCCGTCTTACGGCTACAGTTACGACCCTCCGGACGGCGGCTACAGCGGCTACAGCGGCTATGCCTACAACGATCCGCCGGCCGATCCACCGGCCGATCCACCAGCCGACCCGCCCGCCTATCCTCAGAGCAGCCCGCCCCCGATGCGCTATCGGGCCCCGAGCGCTGCGGCCCCTGCCGCGCCCCGGATGCAGTTCTCGATCGCGTTGAAGAACGGCACGACGCACACGGCCGTGTCGTACTGGGCGATGTCCGGAACCCTGTACTACGTCGATGCGAACGGGGAGCAGCACCGGGTCCCAATCGGCATGGTGGACCGGGCGCGCTCGACCGAGCTCAACGAGAGCAGGGGCGTCGATTTCGCCTTGCCCTCGGAGCCGGGCTCCTAGGGCACCCTGCGCCGGCGCCGGCATGAGTGCCGGCACGGCAGGCTGAAGCCTGCGCCACGTGGTTCTCGCCAGCCCCACTATTTCCGGCCTTTTTCGGGGGAGTTGCAATTGGTATGCGTTTTGAGGGAAGCTGTAAGGCTTTGCCTATGCGGATACGCATCCTTTACCACGACCACTGTTTCGACGGAGCTGCCGCGGCGGCATTCTTCAGCCGGTTCGTCGAAGAGAGGTTCCAACCCGGCGCCGAGTTCGCGTTCACCGGACTGGCGCACAAGGCGAATCATCTCTTCGACGACAGCATGTTCGACGGCGACGAGAACGCGATCGTCGATTTCAAGTACTCGCCGAACCCGCGCCTGACCTGGTGGTTCGACCACCACCAGAGCGCCTTCTTGAGCGCCGAAGACGCCGAGCACTTCGAGCACGAGCGGAACGAGAAGAAGATGTACGATCCAAGCTTCCATTCGTGCACCAACTTCATCGCCACCATGGCCCGCCAGAAGTGGGGGTTCCACGCGCCCGATCTCGACGACCTGGTGAAATGGGCGGAGATCATCGACGGCGCCCAATACTCGGATGCGCGCTCGGCGGTCGAGCTGGGCGCTCCGGCGATGAAGCTGACGCTGGTCATCGAGGGCGTGAAGGGATCGGGGATGGTGCAGGAGATCATCCGCTGGATGCGCCACTGCCGGCTCGATCAGATCGCCGCGCGGCCGGAAGTCCGGCAGGAGTACGAGCCGCTTTACGAGCGCCACCTGCGGTCGATCGACATCATCCGCAAGGAGGCGCGCTGCTGCAGCAAGGTGGTGTTTTTCGACCTGATCGGCTACGACCTGGAAGGCTACAACAAGTTCATCCCGTACTACCTGTTTCCGGATTCGGTGTACACGGTCTCGGTGAGCCTGGCGAGTTTCCGGACCAAGGTTTCGGTGGGATCGAACCCCTGGGCGACCGAGCCGTTCGAACACAACCTGGCCTCGATCTGCGAGCGCTATGGGGGCGGCGGCCATCCGCGCGTGGGCGCCATCAGCTTCGAGAAGGACGACGTCGAGCACGCGCGCCGCGTGGCGGCGGAGATCTGCCAGGAGCTGAGCCGGTAAGGGTGGGCGGTTCCCTCAGGGGTGTAGAATCCGATGAATTGTGATGAAGCGCGATGCGTGCGCCCGGAGATCCGACACCTGCCGCATAGCCTTGCCTCCGATTGGGAGCGTACCACGGCCGGGAGGCTGGGGGAGGGGCGAGGGCGGCGTAAGTGCAGGAGAACGGGCGGAAGAAATAGTTGCTGAGGGCGTGACTGAGGTCCTTGGGTCTTTCCGGTCGTTCGCCCCGCAAGGCAAGACTGCGGCAGGATTGCCGAGGCGGAGCCGGCGGAGGGCGCTTGCGCGAGGGGGCGAACGGCCTACACCGCGAGCGAGCGCCGCTTCGAGCAACTCCTGCCCGTGAGGCGTGAGGTGGACCGTCATCGACACCAGGATACGCTGAGAGCCGCGGTGCATCTCGGGATCGCCACGGGAGCTGAGTCAACGCCGTCGAGACGTGGGTTTGTCTCCCGCACAATTCCCACAGAATGCCAAATTCCCGCAGAATTCCCGCACTTCTGGGGCGCGACTGAAAGGCTAAGTCATTGGTCTTCAGCCGCCAGTTCTGTCAGAACCGCCCAGCGATAGCGCCGGCCGCAGCCGACGCCGGCCGGGCGAGCAGGTCGTCCTGGATACGATGGTGTATTCTGGGATCGTCAGGCTGCGTTGGCGCCCCAGATTCCGACACCCCCTTACCCCTGCCGGGTGTAGAATGATTGCCGACCGAAACCTCTCAATGCCGACTCGCGCTTGACCGGTCCGGCAGGAGGGCTCTCCCTATGACAACACACAGACTGCGGTGGGTTCCTCGGACGCTCGGCATCCTGCTGGCTTTGTCGGCCTCCGCGTACGCCCAGTTCACGGCTGCCCCGGGCAGCCCGTTCGTGGTGGGAGCGCAGCCCGCCTCGGTGGCGGTGGGGGACTTCAACGGGGATGGCAGGCCGGACATCGCCATCGCCAATTACGGCAGCAACAGCGTGACGGTGCTTCTGGGCGACGGCGCGGGCGGGTTTACGGCGGCCCCGGGCAGCCCGTTCGCGGTTGGGGCGTGGCCTGTATCGGTCGCGGTGGGGGACTTCAACGGAGACGGCAAGCGAGACCTCGCCATCGCCAATCACAACGACAACACCGTGACCGTGCTCCTGGGCAACGGAGCGGGCGGATTTACGCCGGCCCCCGGTAGCCCCATCACGGTGGGGTCGTGGCCTTCGTCCGTGGCGGTGGGGGACTTCAACGGGGACGGCAGGGCGGACCTCGCCGTCGCCAATGAATACGACGGCACCGTGACGATGCTGCTGGGCAACGGGACGGGCGGTTTCGCGGCGGCCCCGGGCAGCCCGCTCAAGGTGGGATCGCAACCCCGATCGCTGGCGGTGGGGGACTTTAACGGAGATGGCAAGACGGACCTCGTCATCGCCAACTACGGCACCAGCAACGTGACGGTGCTGCTGGGCAACGGCGCGGGCGGGTTCGCGGCGGCTCCGGGTAGCCCGTTTTCCGTCGGATGGAATCCCCAGTCTGTGGCGGTGGCAGATTTCAACGGCGACGGCAAGCCGGACCTCGCCATCGCCAATTCCGGCAGCGGCACCGTGAGCGTGCTGCTGGGCGACGGAACGGGCTATTTTGCGACGGCACCGGGCCAGCGCATCATGACGGGAGGCGGTCCGGTGTCCGTTACAGCAGGGGACTTTAACGGCGATGGTAAGGCGGACCTCGCCGTCGCGAATCAAAGCGACGGCACCGTGAGCGTGCTGCTGGGGGATGGCGCGGGCGGGTTCACCGCGGCCTCGGGTAGCCCCTTCACGGTGGGCTCCCAGCCCAGCTCCGTGGCGGTGGGGGACTTTAACCGGGATCTCAAGCCGGACCTCGCCGTCGCAAATCAGGGCAGCGACAGCGTGACGGTGCTGCTGAACGGCATCCAGACCCCGCCTCCGACGCCGACCCCGACGCCCGCGCCGACGCCGATCCCGCCCGCGGTCTTCACGGCGGCTCCGGGGAGCCCGTTCCCGGTGGGGTGGGTGCCTGCGTCTTTGGCGGTGGGGGACTTCAACGGGGACGGCAGGGCGGACCTCGCCATCGCAAATTCGTTCGACAACACCGTAACGGTGCTGCTGGGCACCGCGGCGGGCGGTCTGGCGGCGGGGCCGGGCAGCCTCATCAGGGTGGGATCGAGCCCTAGGTCCGTCGCGGTGGGGGATTTCAACGGGGACGGCAAGGCGGACCTCGCCGTTGCGAACTGGGGCGACGGCACAGTAACGGTGTTCCTGGGCGATGGGGCGGCTGGATTCACGGCCGCCCCGGGCAGCCCGTTTGCGGCTAGTGCCGGCTCGTTGGTGGTGGGAGACTTCAACCGGGACGGCAAACCAGACCTCGCCGTCGTAAATGGGGGCACCGTGCTTCTGGGCACCGGAACGGGCGGGTTCACAACGGGTCCGCCCGGCCACCCCGCGGGCGGAACGTACAGTACCAACCCCGTCGCGGGGGACTTCAACGGCGATGGCAAGCTGGACCTCGTCATTGGGGGTTGGACGCCCCCGACGTCGTTGACGTCGCCTGGAGGATACTCCTTCGGTGAATGGATGCTGCTGGGCGATGGAACGGGCGGGTTCGGTGCAGCCCAGAGCATCCCGGTCTTGTACGGGGATCCCGCCGCCCTGGCGGTGGGGGACTTCAACCGGGACGGCAAGCTGGACCTCGCCATCGCGTTTTCGTCGGCGTACTGGTGGGGTCCCGTGGGGCGCATATGGAATTACCAAGAACTCAACACGGTAGCGGTGATGCTGGGCGACGGAGCGGGCGGGTTCACCGCGGCTCCGGGCAGCCCATTCTCCGCGGGGACAGCGCACACTTCGATGGCAGTGGGGGACTTCAACGGCGATGGCGAGCTGGACCTGGCCGTCGGGAATAGCGACGGCACTGTATCGGTTCTGCTCGGCGACGGGACGGGCGGGTTCGCGACGGGGGGCGGCCGGTTCGCGGTGGGAAGGAATCCTGTTGCCGTCGTGGCGGGGGACTTCAACGGGGATGGCAGGCCGGACCTCGCCATCGCAAATCCCGACGACAACACCGTGACCGTGCTCCTCAACGGCTCGACCACCCCGATTGCGCCGGTCCTTCTGTCGCCCGTAAATGGGGCGACCGGCTATTTTTCGACAACGACCCTGAGATGGAGCGCCGAGGCCGGGGCGACCTCTTACGACGTGTACTTCGGGACCTCATCCCCGCCGCCGCTGGTGGCCAACACCACGGCAACGAGTTACGCTACGGGGACGCTGACCGCGGGCCTGACGTACTACTGGCGGATCGTGGCCAAGGGCGGCTTTGCCCTAGGGAGCTCCGACACCTGGTGGTTCTGGCAAGAAGGCCCTCCGGCGCCGCCGGTTCTGGCCTTTCCAGCGAACGGAGCTCGCGGCACGCTGGTTGCGCCGCCGCTGGCCTGGAAACTCTCGAATGGGGCCACTTCCTACGACGTCTACCTGGGCACCATCCCCGTGCCGCCGCTAGTGGGGAGCATCGTCGGCACCACTTACTCTCCAGGCACGCTGAGCCCGAATACCACTTACTACTGGCGGATCGTGGCGCAGAACAGCCTCGGTTCGGGCGTTTCCGAAACGCGTTCCTTCACCACAGGCGTCCCGTCGACCGGACTGCGCTTCATACCCGTGGCTCCGTGCCGCGTGGCGGACACGCGCAACGCGGTTGGTCCGTTCGGCGGACCGACGATGGCCGGTTACACATCGCGCTCATTTGCCGTTCCCCAAAGCGGATGCGGCATTCCGAGCACTGCGCAGGCTTACTCGCTCAATGTGACGGCGGTGCCGCAGGGTCCGCTCGGCTTCCTCACGGTCTGGCCGACGGGCTCGCCGCAACCGGTCGCTTCCACCCTGAACTCGTGGGACGGCACCGTGGTGGCGAACGCGGCGATCGTTCCGGCGGGGACGGACGGCGCCGTCAGTGTGTTCGTGCTCTCGCTCCACCCCACGGACGTAGTTTTGGACGTCAACGGGTACTTCGATTCGGCGGACAATGCGAACGCATACGCGTTCTATCCCGCGACGCCGTGCCGCGTCGCGGACACGCGCGGCCCCGCCGGCCTGTTTGGGGGGCCCTCCATGTTCCCCAGCGAAACGAGGGGTTTTCCGATCGCCTACGGCTCCTGCGGCATTCCGGGCACGGCGCAGGCCTATTCGCTCAACGTGACTGTGGTGCCGCAAGGTCCGCTGGGCTTTCTCACGGCGTGGCCAACGGGCGCGCCGCAGCCGAATGCCTCCACTCTGAACTCATGGGACGGCAGGGTCCTGGCGAACGCAGCCATCGTTCCGGCGGGGACGAACGGATCCATCAACATCTTCGTGCTGTCGCTCCACCTCATCGACGTCGTCCTGGACATCAACGGCTACTTCGGTCCGCCTGGGAACCCGGGCGCGCTGCGGTTCTATCCGATGACGCCGTGCCGAGTGGCGGATACGCGGACGGCGGACGGCCCGTTCGGCGGCCCGGAGATGGCGATGGGGGAGACGCGCTCGTTCGAGATTCCGGTCAGCGCCTGCTCGGTCCCCACGACGGCGGCGGCGTATTCGGTGAACGTGACGGTGGTGCCGGATGTGCGGCTCCGCTACCTCACGGCGTGGGCCACCGGATCGGCGCAGCCCAATGTTTCCACGCTGAACTCGTTTGGCGGAACGGTAGTGGCGAACGCGGCGATCGTGCCGGCCGGGGTGAACGGCGCCATCAGCGTCTACGTCACGGAGCCGACGCAGGTTGTGCTGGACATCGATGGGTACTTCGCGCCGTAGGGCGGGCCGCGGGGCACAAACAAAAGGGGCGGGCTTTCACCCGCCCCCGGCAACGACGCGGAAACTTCGAAAACGCTATTCTTCGGGCTTCTCTTCGGCGCCTTCGGCGCCTTCGCGGCCCTCGTGGATGGCTTTGAGGCGCTCTTCCTTGCGCTTGGCGCGCTCGGCGGCGCGCTTGACGAGCTCGGAGCCGACCAGTTCGAGCATGGCCTGCTCGGCGCCATCGCCCTTGCGGGGGCCCAAGCGGACGATCCGGGCATAGCCGCCGGCTCTCTGGCCGAAGCGGGAGCCGAGTGTATCGAAGAGCTTCTTGACCGCCGCCGGCGTCTGCAAGTACGCGGCAGCCTGGCGCCGCGCGGCGAGCGTGTCCTTCTTGGCCAGCGTAATCATCCGCTCGACCAGCGGCTTGGTAGCCTTGGCCTTCGGCACCGTGGTAATCACGCGCTCGTGCTCGATCACACTGGTGACCAAGTTGCGCAGCAGCGACCTGCGGGCGGCTAAGGAGCGCCCCAGCTTGTATCCATCAACCCGATGTCTCACGGTGTCGTCTCTCCTACTCGCTCAAGGTTTCGTCGAACTGCTCTTTGTCGTCGTCGGCGGGTTCGGGTTCGCCCTCATTCTCGAGCCGGTCTTCGGCCGCCTGGGCGTCCTCGTCCTCGTCGCGCGGCCTCCCGCTGGGCGGCGTCGGCGTGACCGGCAGGCCGCTGCCCGAAATCAGCCGGCCCGTGGCATCGAATTTCATGCCGAACTGCAGGCCCATGCTGGACAGGATCTCCTTGATCTCGTTCAGCGACTTGCGGCCGAAGTTCTTGGTGCGCAGCATTTCGGCCTCGGTCTTCTGCACCAGGTCGGCGATGGTTTGGATGTTAGCGTTCTTGAGGCAGTTGTAGGACCGAACGCTGAGCTCGAGCTCGTCCACGGAGCGGTTCAGGATCTCGTTCATCTGATCCATGGCGCGCTCGGCCTGTTCCTCGGCCATTTCGGGGACTTCTTCGAAGTTGATGAAGATGGTCTGGTGGTCCTTCATCAGCTTGGCGGCCTGGCCGATGGCGTCCTGCGGGGAAATGGCGCCGTTGGTCCAGACTTCCAGGGTCAGTTTGTCGTAGTCGGTCATCTGGCCGAGACGAGCGGCCTCTACCGAGAAGTTGACCTTGCGCACGGGCGAGTGGACGGAATCGATGGGAATGTAGCCCAGGGGGAGATCCTCGTCGAAGTTGCGGTCCGCGCCCACGTACCCGCGGCCGAGCTTGAGTCGCATCTCGATGTTGAGTTTCCCGCCGTCGCTGACGGTGGCGATATGGACGGTGCGGTCCAGCACCTCGACGTCCTGGTCGGTCTCGATCTGGCTGCTCAGGACCTCGCCCGGCGCTTCGATGCGCAGGCGCGCCGTGCGCAACCCCTCTCCGGACATCTTGAAGGGCACTTGCTTGAGGTTGAGGATGATGTCGGTGGCGTCTTCGACCACTCCCGGGATGGGGCTGAACTCGTGGGCGACGCCTTCGATGCGCACGGCCGTTATGGCCGCGCCCTCGATCGAGCTCAGCAGCACGCGGCGCAGGCTGTTGCCGATGGTGGTTCCAAAGCCGCGCTCGAAAGGCTGCGCCGTGAACATGCCGTAACGGTCGGTCAGGGTTTCGGTGTTGGCAACCAAACGCTTGGGTTTCTGAAAACCTTTGAACATAATCAGTCCTATCCTCACTCCGGGCACGCCGGGGCGCGGGCAATTCGCGCGTCCGCGCCTTCCGTGCCCATGCGACTTACTTGGAGTACAACTCCACGATCAGCCGTTCGTTGACCTGGATCTGGACCAGGTCTTCGCGTTTCGGCAGACCGATTATGCGGCCCCGCAGAGTCTCGCGGTCCACTTCCAGCCAATTCGGACACGGCAGGTGCGCCGTAGCGTCCCGTGCCGCAAGAACGGTCGGATGGTTGCGGCTCCCTTCGCGCACCTCGACGATATCGCCGACCTTCACCATGAAAGAGGGAATGTTGACCTTGCGCCCGTTCACCTGGATGTGGCCGTGGCGCACCACCTGGCGGCTCTGGGGATGCGAGACGCCAAAGCCCATCCGGTAGACCACGCTGTCCAGGCGGCGCTCGAGCATCCCCAGCAGGTTGTCGCCGGTGACGCCCTTCATGCGCAGGGCCTTCTCGAACAGGTTGCGGAACTGGGTCTCGAGCAGGCCGTAGAAACGCTTCAGCTTCTGCTTCTCGCGGAGCTGGAGGCCATAGCCCACGATCTTCGGCTTGCGATCCTTGCCGTGCTGGCCGGGGATGACGTTGCGCTTTTCGATGGCGCACTTTTCGCTGTGGCAGCGTTCCCCTTTGAAGAATAGTTTCATGCCCTCGCGCCGGCAAAGCCGGCAGGTCGGGCCGCTGTATCGTGCCAAATCTTCCTCCTAACCTTCTGCCCTTTCGGGTGCGGTTTACAACCGGAGGGGCCGGTCTTCGTCCCGCGGGCTACAGCCATCAGCTCTCAGCCATCAGCTCTCAGCCGTCAGCTTTCAGCACCCGCCCTGCAGAGCTGACAACTGACAGCCGATAGCTGAGAGCTACTAAACTCTTCTCTTCTTCGGCGGACGGCAGCCGTTGTGAGGGATCGGCGTGACGTCGCGGATGGCGCGCACATCGAGCCCCACCGTGGCCAGCGTCCGGATGGCCGACTCACGACCGGCGCCCGGACCCGCCACGCGCACCTCGACCACACGCATGCCGCTCTCCTTGGCCTTGTTGGCGGCCGTGAGGGCGGCCTGCTGCGCGGCGTAGGGAGTGCCCTTGCGGGACCCCCGGTAGCCGAGCGAACCGGCACTGGACCACGCGATCACATTCCCGACCGGGTCCGTAATGGTCACGATGGTGTTGTTAAAAGTGGCCTGAATGTGAACCAACCCCGTCGGAACGCTCTTCTTTTCCTTCTTCTTGAAGGACTTCTTCTTGGATGACTTTGCAGGTGCTTTGGCCATTACGCCTCTTTAGGTCTTGGACGCCGACTTCTTCTTGTTGGCGACGGTGCCGCGCCGCGGTCCCTTGCGCGTGCGCGCATTGGTATGGGTCCGCTGCCCGCGCACCGGCAGGCCGCGCCGGTGCCGGAGCCCGCGATACGCGCCCATTTCGATCAGGCGCTTGATGTTCATCGAGATCTCCTTGCGGAGATCTCCTTCCACCGCGCCCTCTTCCTCGATGATCTGGCGGATGCGGCTCACCTCATCCTCGGCCAGATCGGCGATCTTCTTGTTGGGGTCCACGCCCGCCCGGTAGAGAATCGAGTTGGACCGGGCGCGGCCGATGCCGTATATGTAAGTCAGCCCGATCTCCGCTCTCTTCCGGTTGGGGAGGTCCACGCCCGCGATACGCGCCATATCTTACTCCCTCACCCTTGACGTTGCTTGTGCTTAGGATTGGTGCAGATGACCCGGACCACACCCTGGCGGTGGATCACCTTGCACTTGTCGCAAATCTTCTTAACCGACGCCCGAACTTTCATGATCTCTCTCTCAAAACGCGGGTAATCCGCCCCCGGCCCGGATCGTGCGGAGAAAGCTCGACACACACCCGGTCGCCCGGACGGACCCGGACAAAATTCTTCACGGCGGCCCCGGCGGCATGCGCCAGAACCTGCCCGCGATTCTCCAACTCGACCCTGCAGGTCGCGTTCGGCAGCAACTCCAGTACAGTCGCGACCCGTTCGCTCTCGCTCGCAGCCATCCGCTCTCAGCCATCCGCTTTCAGCTCTCAGCCACTCCCGGACAGCCTTAGCTGACCGCTGAGGGCTGATAGCTGACAGCACGCGGCCCCTCAGGGACGCGTCAACACCCACGGCCCGTTCGACGTCACCGCCACGCAATGCTCGAAGTGAGCCGAATACGAGCCATCGGCGGCCACCGCCGTCCAGCGGTCGCGCAGCACCCTGGCCTCCGGCTTTCCGGCGTTCACCATGGGCTCGATCGCCAGGACCATCCCTTCCTTCAGCCGCGGATTCTCGTTCTTAATGTCCACATAGTTGGGGACTTGCGGCTCCTCATGGAGCTGGGTCCCAATGCCGTGGCCGACGTACTCGCGGACCACCGAGAACCCGTTGGCTTCCACGTGTTTCTGAACCGTCCCGCAAATGTCAAAGAGCCGGTTGCCGGGCCGGGCCTTGTCGATGGCCAGCTCCAGCGCCTCGCTCGTCACCTGCAACAGCCGCTCCGTCTTCGGATCCGGCTGGCCGATCGCCACCGTAACGGCCGAATCCCCGTAGTAGCCTTCCAGCGCCACGCCGGTATCGATCGATACGATATCGCCGGGCTTCAAAGCCCGCCTGGCGGACGGCATTCCGTGCACGATCTCCTCGTTCACCGAGGTGCATAGCACGAACGGGTACTTGGACCCGGCCGCCGCCGCATAATAGCCCTTGAACGCCGACTTGGCGCCCGCGTCCCGCATCATCTTCTCGGCCGCCGCTTCCAGATCCAGCGTGGTAACACCCTCGCCAACCATCTCGCGAAGCCGCTGCAGGATCTTCCACACCAGCAAGCCGCTCCGCCGCATCTTCTCCAACTCCGCGGCGGTCTTGCGAATGATCATTCGTTCTTCAGTCCATCCAGTATCCTGGCCGTCAGGTCCTCGGGAGCGCCGTTGCCGCCCGCGGCCTCGACCAGCCGGTATCCGTTGACCTTGAAGAAGTCCATCACGGGAAGCGTCTGGGCGTTGTACGCCTCGAAGCGTTTCCGCATGACCTCCTCTTTGTCGTCCTGGCGCTGGATCAGTGCGGTACCGTCCCGATCGCAGACGCTGTCGTTCTTCGGAGGATTCGAAACCAGGTTGTAAACCGCGCCACAGGTCGGACACGAACGGCGGGCCGTGATGCGCTCAATGATTACATTGTAGTCCACAACAAGGCTGACCACCAGCTTCGCTAACTCCTTGCTTCTCAAGTAGCAATCCAGCATCCCGGCCTGATCGGCCGTGCGGGGGTAGCCATCGAGGATAAACCCCGCGGCGCAATCGGACTGGCCGAGCCGGTCCGCGACGATGGTGTTGACCAGTTCGTCGGATACCAGTTGGCCCGCGTCCATGATCTGCTTCACCTGCTTGCCGAGCTCGGTCCCCTGCTTCACGTTCTGGCGGAAGATGTCCCCGGTTGAGATGTGGGGCAGCTTGAGGGCATCCGCGAGCAGAACGGCTTGCGTCCCCTTACCGGAACCGGGAGGACCGAACAGCAGCAATGCGGAGTTGGTCATAAGGTCTAAAACACGCTCCGGCGCCCGCGAATCCTGCCGGCGCGCGGCGTAAATCCTTCGTAGTGGCGCATGATTAACTGCGCCTCGATCTGGTTGACGGTATCCATGGCCACGCCCACCACGATCAGCAGGGACGTGCCGCCGAAATAGAAGGTCACACCCAGGCCGTCCAGCAGGAAGCGCGGCACCCAGGTGTCGAGCCAGTTGCCGATGAGCGGCAGCGACTGCAGACGGATGCCCGAGATCATGATCTCGGGGATGAGGGACAGTACCGCCAGGTAAAGGCCCCCCACCACGGTGATCCGGCTGAGGATCTTGTTCATGTACTCGGCGGTGTTCTTGCCGGGCCGGATGCCCGGGATAAACCCACCGTACTTCCGCATGTTATCCGCCGCCTCGTTGGGGTTGAAGATGATCGAGACGTAGAAGAAGCAGAAGAACATGATCATCGCCACGTACAGCACGATGTAGAGCGGCTGGGAGTGGCGGATGGAACCGAACATGGACATCAGCCAGGGGCTGTTCTTCACCCAGGGCAGCATGGTGAACGTCTGCGGAAAAGTGAGAATCGAAGAAGCGAAGATGACCGGGATGACGCCGCCGGCATTGACCTTGAGCGGCAGGTGCGTGGCCTGGCCGCCCATCACGCGCCGGCCGACCACGCGCTTGGCGTATTGCACCGGGATGCGCCGCTCGCCGCGCTCGACCAGCACAATGAACGCGACCACCGCCACCATCATGATCAGAATGAGGATCATCTGGAGCGCGTTCCACTGGTGCGTCTGAAAGACGTTGATGTAGATCTCGTCGATGGCCCGCGGCAGCCCTACCACGATGCCGGTGAAGATGATCAGCGACATGCCGTTGCCGATGCCGCGCTCGGTAATCTGCTCGCCGAGCCACATGATGAACGCCGTGCCGGTGGTCAGCGTGAGCACGGTCATCAGGATGAACGCCAATGCCGGGGTGCATCACGAAGCCGCCCTCGCTGGCTGCAGCGCCGTGCGCGATGCCGAAGGACTGGACGATGGAGAGGATGATGGTCAGGTAGCGGGTCCACTGGGTGATCTTGCGCCGGCCCAGCTCGCCTTCCTTCTGCAGCTTCTCGAGGGTGGGGACGACCACCGTCAGCAATTGCAGGATGATCGACGCCGTGATGTACGGCATGATGCCCAGGGCGAAGATGGTGAGCCGCCGGAAAATGCCGCCCGCAGAACAGGTCGATGAAGCCGAAAACCGTGCCCGCCCCGGCCGTGCGGAAGAACTGGTCCCAGCTTGTTGCGCGTCGATACCGGGCGTAGGAATGTGGCCGCCCAGACGGTAGACCGCCAGCATCGCGAGCGTGAACAGGACCCGCTTGCGCAGATCCGGGATGCGGAAAATGTTGGCAACGGCATCGAAAAACTTGTTCATGCTTGACTCGATTCCCGTGGCGCAGGCGATACGGGCCCGCGTCCGACTCACGATCTCGCTACTCGATCACCTTAAAGCTTCCTCCGGCCGCCTGGATCTTCTCCTGGGCCGATTTCGAGAACAGATGTGCCTGGACCATGATGGGCCGCGTCAGTCGCCGGAACCCAGGACCTTCAGACCGTCGCCCAGCTTCTTGACGATGCCCAGCTCGACCAGAATGCTCGGGCGTGAACTCATCGCCCTCGAGCTCTGCCAGCCGGCCCACGTTGATCGACGGCGAATTCCTTCTTGAAGATATTGGTGAACCCGCGCTTGGGGAGGCGGCGGTGCAAGCGGCATCTGGCCGCCCTCGAAACCGCGCATCAGGCTGAAACCGGAGACGGACTTCTGGCCCTTCTGCCCGCGGCCCGAGGTCTTGCCGCGCCCGCTGCCCATGCCGCGGCCCACGCGCCTTTGCTTGTGCTTCTGCCCCGCCGGAGGTTTCAATCCACTGAGATCCATATCTCTAGCTCATCCCACCGCCAGCAGGTGCGGGACCTTCGCCACCATCCCGCGAATCGCGGCGTCGTCCGGCCGCTCCACCACCTGGTTGATTTTCCGCAGGCCCAGCCCGCGCACCATTACCTTGTGCTTCTCGGGCGCGCAGATCGGGCTGCGCACCAGCTTGATTTTGATCGTGCCGTCGCCATGATCTAGAGCTTCTCCACCGCCAGGCCGCGGATTCGGCCACGGCGTGCTTGTCGCGCAACTGCTCGAGCGCCGCCACGGTCGCCTTGACGACGTTGTGCGGGTTGTGCCGAGCCGATCGACTTGGTAGCACGTTGGCGATGCCCACCGCCTCGATGACGGCGCGCACCGGACCGCCGGCGATCACGCCGGTGCCCTCGGGCGCGGGCTTCAGCAGCACCAGGCCGCCTCCGAAACGGCCCAGCACAACGGTGCGGGATGGTCAGTGCCTGCACGTGGATGCGGCGCAGGTTCTTCTTCGCCGCCTCGATGGCCTTCTTGATGGCCGCCGGAACTTCCTTGGCCTTGCCGGTGCCGTAGCCGACGACCTTCGCGTCCGGGTCGCCCACCACCACCAGGGCCGAGAAGCTGAGGTTCTTGCCGCCCTTCACCACCTTGGTCACGCGGTTGATCGAGACCACGTGTTCCTTGAGGTTGAGGCCCGCCGAGTCGATCGGCTTGGTAATCGTCATCGGTGTCGTTGCCATCGGCTAAAACTCCAGTCCCGCCTCACGAGCCGCGTCGGCCAGCGCCTTGACGCGTCCGTGATAGAGATAACCACCCCGGTCGAAAACCACCTGCTTGATCCCGTGTTCCTTGGCGCGCTCGGCAATGACCTTGCCGATCCGCTTGGCCCCGGCGACGTTGCCGCCGCTGCCCGTCACCGCGCTCTTCTCGGCCGAAGACGCGGCCACCAGGGTGCGGCCCTCGGTGTCGTCGATGATCTGCACGTAGATGTGCTTGAGGCTGCGGAACACCGCCAGCCGCGGCCGCTGCCCCGTGCCCCGCACTTTATGCCGGATCCTGTTGTGGATGCGGCTGCGAATCTCGTCTCTCGAAATGGCTCGGATCATTTGGCGGTCGCCCCCGTCTTGCCGACCTTCTTGCGCAGCGGTTCGCCCGTGTAGCGGACGCCCTTGTTCTTGTAGGGATCCGGCGGGCGCAGCGCGCGGATATTGGCCGCCACCTGGCCGAGCATCTGCCTGTCGGGGCCGCTCAGAACCAGGTGCGTCTGCTTGTCGATCTTGAGGTCTACGCCGTCCGGCAGCAGAACCTCGATCGGGTGCGAGTAGCCCAGCGTGAACGTGGCGATGCGGCCCTTGACGTCCGCGCGGTAGCCGATGCCCACGATGTCCAGTTCGCGCGTGAAGCCCGTGGAAACGCCTTGAACGGCATTGGCCGCCAGCGCCCGGGTCAGCCCGTGCAGCGCGGCATACTGGTCGCCGTCGCGGACCAGCTCCAGCCGCCCCTCCGCCTGCCGGGCGTGGATTCCCTTCGGAACCGGCACCTTGAGCTTGCCCTTCGGCCCTTCTACTTCCAGTTCCTCGCCGATGGCCACTTTCACCCCTTTGGGCAGCGGAATCGGTTTCTTTCCCACTCTCGACATATCAGCACTCCACTAACTGATCTGGCAGAGGATCTCTCCGCCCACGCCCTGCTTGCGTGCGTCGCGGCCGGTCATTACGCCCTTGGGCGTCGTCAGGATACTGATCCCAAGGCCGCCCAAAACGTTCGGGACTCCTCGTGCCCGGCGAAAACCCGGCAGCCGGGCCGCGAGATGCGGTCC
>CAVQAN010000010.1:0-1233112 GCA_963710565.1 Bryobacterales bacterium
TCGGCTCCCGACTGGCCGGCGGGACGCCAGCGCTCCCAGGAGGGCGAAGGACGGATGGCTCCATCTCAAGCCATCAATTTCAGATCAATGCGCAAACCACGGGGAAATTTTTCGCGACCACGTTTTGCGCAATTTGCGGTGCAAGCTGGCAAGCGGCGGCAAAGGCCAGTTTTTGTGGATATAATGGGCGTGTTTGAAAGTGGCCCGGAGATGGCCGTGGTTTTGCATCCACGAGTCCACCCGCTTCTCAAAAAGTTCGCCCCCATACTTCGGATAGCGCGCGGAGGCGGGATGGGATTCGTTGTATATGCGCTGGCGAAATTCCTCCGTGCGAACGAGGTAACATTGATCGGAAAAACCGCGACCGATAGGAAATCGTCCGTTTCCTCGTGGATTCTTTTTTGCGCCGCAATGTTTTCGTCCCAATACAGGTTGCAGACTTTGACGCGCGAGTCCTGCGACATCAAATGCATCGCCTTGGACACCCAATCACAAGTGGCGGCCGGAATACAATCGCCGGCGATAGTGCAGAAGAAAATCAGATCGGCACAGGAAAATTCCCGCGAGTTCGGCGATGGAATAGGGATAGCCGACGCCCAGCGATTCGCGGCTGATCAAAAAAAATCGAGCGCCTCGGGCGGCGTGTTTTTCCACGATGACATATTTGGTCAACCATCCTTGCTGGATGGCGCGTTCCGCGTGTTTGCTCACAACGAAGGGCTTTTTCACGTTGTTGATCATCAGGATTTTTTCGCTGAACGGATAATCGTTTCGCTCCGCCAGCAGGCGCAAACGTTCGCCGTCGAGAATGCGCCTCCAGTCGTGTTCCCAGCATTTTGTTTCGAGGGTTACTTTCGGTGTCATAAAAAGCATGAATGTCTAATCGGCCTGAGTTTGCCGAAAAGCGGCCGGTGTCGCCAGACTTTTCCAAACTTTTGATTGGAGATCGCAATTCAAACGGTTCACCATGGAAAAAGTAGATGGACTGGAAGCAGAACCAAGTCAAATTCGAATACCGCACCAAAATTTATGCGTATTGGCTTCTTGAACCAGCAGATTGATGAGTGGGGAACTTGGCAAACGTATCTTTACGCCAAGTATGCCCAGCGCATTTTAGGACACTCGATTGAGATATTATATCCAGATGTTCCTTACCTTTTTGGCCATTCGACTTGGACCCGTTTGACCCGCACTTGGGCTGTCGCTTGTCCGCCACCGGAAAGCAAGGGCCAGGCATTATGATCAAAAAATAGCGGACAGAATCATTCGCGAGGGCATTCCGGTCATCGAAACGCGATTGGATGCGGATTTCAGCAATTCGATGCGATATACCACCAAAAATATGGAATGAATGACGGATTTCGCCCGCGGGGAACGAGATATTGGGTGCATGCCGTTTTCGATGCTTCGCAGCCGCACGGCGACCGTTATGCCGCTGTCAGCCAATGGCTCGGTCGCAAGCATAACACGCCGTTTGTTCCCCACATCATCGAGGTGGCCGATGATTCCCAGGATATGAGGGGGGAATTGAACATTCCTGCGGACGCCATTGTGGTCGGACGTTTCGGCGCACGCGGCTCGTTTGACATTCCTTGGGCTGGGAAGCCATCGCTGACTCATTGAAGCGCTGGGAAAATGTTTATTTCCTGTTTGCCAATACCGACGTGAAAATGCAACACGAACGGATCATAAGTTTGCCGACGATATATGATTCGGATGTATCGCTCGAAGTGCAAAAGCGAAGATTTATCAACACCTGTAACGCCATGTTGCACGCTCGGAACGGGGAGAAACATTCGGAATCGCGGTCGGCGAATTTGCCATTTGCGGCAAGCCGGTGCTGACTTATGCCCAATCTCGCGAACGGCTCGCACATCGAAATGCTGCGCCATCCAGCGCTTTACAGCGACTTGGCGCAACTGAAACGTCGCATCGAAATGCTGGTATCAAAAGAATTGCCGCCGGAGGATGGTGGCGCGTATCGCGACTGCACACCGGAAAAGGTGATGAAAGTGTTTGAGCAGGTGTTCATCCGATAAACACGAATTGTGGTCAAGGCATGACGGTTTTTGATGCCGGTGAACACTTCAAACTGACGGGGAACCACCGGGCGCAGTCGGTGGCAGCTTGAAATCCACTTTGTCGTCCCAATAATCGTGAAGGAACCGTTTCATCTCGTCGCACAGCCAATCGGCATCATACAAGGCGTCCATTTTGCCGGCCTTGCCATAAACCTGGCCGCTGTACCATTGGTGATACGCGATCGGGGAACCGTTAAAAATATAGACGTGCCCCAAGCCATAACCGGTATGCCCGAGTCCAAAGTCAGCACGCCATCCGGTTGGTTGCGTCTGACCAATTCAGTCAAACCGTAGTAGCGCTCCAAGGGATGCTTTCCCCACTCGGCGCGCCAGATGAAAGGCTTGGTTGACCATGCGCGGACACGCGGCGCGTCCATCACCATCAAACTGGCATGGACGAATTCCGGCCGATGGCGGAACGAATGTCCGGCCACATGCGGATAACGCGCGCAGAAGTTGGAATGGGTGGCCAGGAATTCGTCGCGCGGACCGATTAAAACCTTTCCCGATTCAATCAGTTGAATGAGCGGATCCAGACGGGCCAGCAACACACAATCCTGATCCAGAAAAACGGCAACCCGGCTTCGAATCCGCCGGAACATGTAGTTGAGCAATCCGGTGTGCCGGTGTTTGCCCGCCAGCGGATGGAGTTCCGCCCGATGCCGCCGGCAAACGGCTTTCGCCGCGAGATATTCGCGCCAGGCCGAACTCGCATCCGCCACCATCACCCGCGCTTCGGGATGGAACCGGCGGATGGAGTGCAGGGTGGCGTCCAGAAATTCCGGCGAATTGAAGTGGGCGATGCAGAAAGTCAACGAAGCTTTGTTCGCTGATTTAATAGTGCATGCCAGTTTAATCCGGAATCGAACCGCTTCTCCAAAACGGGCAAAAATTCTACGGCTCATGTCGCGTTTCTAATCGCATGGTCAGTTCTGGTATGGCTGCCTGCCGCGGCGTTCCTCCAACCCCAGCATTTGCCAGCCGATGCCGGCAATGCGAACGGAGCGCAGCAACAAGCCCGCGGAAATTTGTTGGTGGTGACACGGCAGGGCGAACAAAGCCGCCAGCAGGCAAATCGCCACGTGAAACGGCGCGATGACCAGCCGTCCAGCCGATAAATGATCCGCGAAGGGGTCCGGTCAATTTTACACAATTGCATCGTGGCGATGGCGCGTCCCTCATCAAACCTCCTTCGCAGCGCCTGTCCCAGTGCATGCGGTCGGCCGCGAGACAATGCCTGATTGGCCCTCCCGCCAGCCACCAGACTTCATAGCCGGCATCTTCCAAACGGAGAGTCAGGTCGATTTCTTCAACGGCTCCAATCATCGCGCCTTTGTGCCCCAATTGCGTGTCGAATATTCCTGCGGCGATCGCCGCCTGGCGCAGATAAGCAATGTTGCACTCCCAGCCGACTTTCCCGGAAATTCGCATGGTCACGGAACCCATGTCAGGTTCATATGGCATTCAACCATTTCGGAGGCGGGACTTCATAGTCAATTAACACGGGTCTGCCGACCACGGCAATTTTTTCCGAGGGCGGAGCGGAACGAAGGCGCTGGTAGGCCGCCAGCCAGCCGGTTCCACCACGGCATCGTCATCGAGGAAAATCACCCAGCGCTGGGCGCGGAGCAGCGCCGTGTTGCTGCGACGCTTAATCCCAGTTCCTCTTCGCGCCAGACTTTAACCCGTGGATTGTCCGCGGCCAGACGCGCCGCAACTTCCGGGGTTTCATCCGTTGAAGCGTTGTCCACAATCAGAAGTTCCGTCTCGTCGGTCATTTGCGGCAAAACACTTTCGACCGCGCGTTTCAAAAGACGCGCGCGGTTCCGTGTGCAAATGGCCACCGTGATTAATGGCGTGGCGGCCGTGGAGGGATGGGTAATCGGTTCGTTGCCGGTCACAGCGGTGTCCTCTGGTTGTTCTCTTGATTTTCAGGTAACAGGAACGTTTTTTGACCTTGATGTCGGATATAATGTCGTCGAAGATTAAAATTTTCTTGGAAAGTTGTCCAATGAAATATATATATCTGCGCTGATTCTCTTCCTCCCCCTCCCAATACAGCTTGCGCCGGCGGAGCGGCAAAACTGGGCTGGGACAGAACTTTCCCGATTCTCTTCCCCCCCCGATCGAAAAGTGTGAAAGATCCCCCTTCCCCCCCCCCTCCAAGCACGATTATCCTTGCCTGTTTCGTTGGAAAAGGTTGAGACTTCACTCTTAATGCCACCGCTGCAAATGAGAAAAATCCGCATAGATTTCTGCGACTGCTTTCCCAACACCAACAAGACGGACAATTACCTGTTCAACCTGCTGGCGGAGCGGTTTGACGTTGGAACTGTCCGGCGATCCGGATTTCCTGATTTACTCGCCCTACGGGCACGCGCATCGCCTCCATTCGTGTGTCAGAATTTTTTATTCGGGCGAGTCCGACCGGCCGAATTTCCGCGAGTGCGACTACTCCATCGCGTCCATCCAACTGGACGACCCGCGGCATCTGCAACTGCCATTTTATGTCGCCTACGGCGGGCCGGAGGAAATAGTCAGCGAATGGACGGGCCGGAAAAGATCCTGGCGTCAAAGACAAGGTTTTGCAGCTTTGTCATTGGCGGCTCCAATCCGCGCACAACTCACAACCGCGTCGCCTTTTTTGAGAACCTCTCAAAGCGCAAGCGTGTGGACTCCGCCGGAAAAATATTCAACAACATTGGCGGCGGAGCCCTCTGCGACTCGCGAAGCGAGAGATTAAAATCCTTGCGCTCCTACAAGTTCAACATTGCCTTTGAAAACCGCTCTCTGGCCGGCTACACCACGGAAAAGATTTTCGAGCCGATGGTGGCTCGCTGCCTGCCCATTTACTGGGGCGACCCGACCATCAATGAGCAGTTCAACCCGCGCAGCTTCCTGAACCGGGCCGATTTTCCCAGTGACGAGGCGCTCATCGAGAAAATCATCGAGTTGGACAATGACGATGCCAAATATCTGGAATATCTGCGCCAGCCGTATTTTTACAACGACCAGCCAAACCTGTTTTTCAACCGCCAGCGCGTGCTCGATTTTTTCGAGAAAATGTTCGCAAAGAATTACTCCGGTGGCCCAAGCCGGACGGAAAACTTTTTCCTTCGGGCGCATCTTCGGGCGTTGGAAACTGGTCAAGCGGCATCATTGGCATCCCATGCAACCGCCGGCCTGGTGAATGATTTGCCGGAAAGCAGCCGGAAATTGGATCGTCCGCGTTTTTCCTGGGAGCGCTGGCGTCTCGCCGGCGGGTTCACGCGAAGTCTTTCCCCATTTGCCCGCCTCCGGGACGGCAGCGCTCCCAGGTTGCACAATCAGGCTTTGCCTTTTGGCTTTCCGATGAAATAAACCTGTGCCGGGCCGGGAGTGCTTTCCGCAGCGGCGAGCATTTCCGCGGCGTCCGCGCACCGATGGGCCCTGGGCCGCCGGAATTTCGCCAGGCTGCGCGCCAGGTTCGAGGCATGGCGGCCCATTTGGAAATACCAGAACTCGAGTTCGTAATCCGGCGAAATCAATTCCAGCAGCTCGCGGGTGGAATGTCCGAATGGCACAAGCTGGTCCGGATGGACTTCGACAAACAACAGTGGCCGGTGGCGTTTGAGCAACCCGCGGGCGCCTTGCAAGATCTGATATTCGAAGCCTTCGCAGTCAATTTTCAACACAGCGATCTTTTCGATGTCCGCCAAATCCTCGTCCAGCGTTGTCACCGGCACATTCACGATGTCGCCCGCCAGGGTTTTCCGGGCTTCGGCCACCCAGCCGCCCGATGACAGCACGTCCCGGTGGTTTGAACCGGGCGCGGGCGGGAGTTTCCCGCCACAATCGAACCGTTGAGGCCGGTGGAAAAGGCGGCTTCACCCCGCTGGTTTCCGCAAGCCAGATTGCGGGCGTCAACGCCGGGCAATTCATTGCCGGCAATGTTCCATTGCAGCAGTTTGAAAAGGAAGGGCGCGGTTCATAGGCGATGATCGGCAGCGGCGATGTGGCGCGAAACAGCAGCGTGTAAAGCCCGATGTTCGCCCCGACATCAATCAGGTATCCGTCCATGCACCGCTGGCAAAGCGCCTTGAGCGGTTCAAACTCAATCGCCATGTCCTCGCCCAGCGCCAAGTCCGAAGTGATGGATTTGATCCAAGCCGCTGGTTTTATCACGCGGTATTGGCCAAATGGAATTGTGAGCAAGCCCCGCGAACCGTTCAAAAGCCGCAGCAACGGATGATATTTACCCCCAGCGGCAGAAAACGATTCAAGGCACAGACCCATTTCGCGCCGCGCACGGGACGCACTTCATCGCGGGGAAAAGATTCGTTTGGCGCAGGCATCTTGGAAAACTGTGGCTGGGCGAATTCGTTCTGTCAATCCGCCGCAGGCCCGGGTAACCTGTAGGCGCGTCGGCGACGTTCTGGCGCGAGGATGTTCTGCCCGTGAACGGCTTCAACAAAGATAACAGCGGCTTGCAGACGCTCGGACAGCGAAAGAAATGACCAGGAATCAAATCACATGAGTGCAAATGGTTCCATCGGCGTCGTCATGCCCACACTGAATTGCGCCTCCTTGCTGCCCGGCCATCTTGAGTCAATGCAAGAGTGGCTTGACATCGTTTCAGAAATTGTCGTGGTGGACAGTCATTCCACTGACGGCACACTCGAATTGCTCCGCGAGCGTTTGAAGCATCCCGAGTTGCGCATTCTTTCGCATCCGCGTGGCCTCTACCAATCGTGGAATTTCGGTTTAAGCCAGTTGCGGACAAAATACGCCTACATTTCGACGGTGGGCGACTCCATCACCCGTGCCGGCTTGGAGCATCTTCGCGTTGTTGCCGAAAGGCTCCGGTGTGATGTCGTTGTGTCCACGCCGCGTCTAATTCCAATGATGGCGCGGCCCTTTCCGATGGGCCAATGGACGGCGCGCTCTCCACGCTGCAAATAACCCGGCCAATGAGCATCGAGGGGATGAATCTGTTTATGTTCGTGATGCTTAACATCTCCGGCAACATTCTGGGCAGTTCCGCAAGCAATCTGTATCGGGCCGATCTCCTGCAGCGCCACCCATTTCCGACGGACTTCGGAACCTCTGGCGACAGGGGATGTGGATCCCCCACCGGCGCCGTGGGATTCACGATTACTACCGGGAAGCCGCCTGCGGCAAACTCCAAAGCGGCCTGCTCGGCCAGGAACTTCGAACGCTTGTAGGGGCCCGACATGTCGTCCAGCGTCACCGGCGTTCGCTCGTCCCCTTCTCCGTCCACGGGGATTCCGATGCAGCCCACCGTACTCGTGTACACCACCTGCCCCACTCCCGCCTCGCGCGCCGCCGCCAGCAGGTTCCGGGTGCCGTCCACATTCGACTGGTACAACTCCTTCGGCTCGGACGCCCACAGCCGGTAGTCCGCAGCCGCGTGAAACACCCGCCCGCAGCCCGCCACCGCCCGCCGCAACGATTCGGCGTCGCGCAGGTCCCCGGTCACCACCTCGACGCCATCGAGTTCTCTCAGCCGGCTGGTCTGGCGCACCAGCGCCCGCACAAGGCAGCCGCGCTCCACGAGCTTTCGGGCAATGTGCCAGCCAACGAACCCGCTCGCCCCGGTAACCAGAGAAGGCATCATACGAAGCGGCCTTTTGTGGGGCGGTCCTCCAGGACTGCGCTGGACCTCCAGGTCCGGCGGGGGCGGAAGCCAGGGTGCGTGACACCGGGCCCTTCACTTCATGGCCCACGAAAGCAGCTTCAGCGTGTCGCCGGGTTTAGCGTTGATTCCGAGAGCCGCCGAAGGCTCGTAGCCGCAGTGCACCATGCAGTGCTCGCAGCGCGGGTCGTTTCCGTGACCGTAGCTCTCCCACGGCGTCGCGGTCATAAGCTCCTCGAACGTGCCGTAGTGGGCGTCGGTAATCAGGTAGCAGGGGCCCTTCCAGCCCATGATGTTGTACGTCGGATTGCCCCAGGCCGTGCACGGCAGTTCCCGCTCGCCCTTCAGGAAGTCGAGGTAAGTCGGCGTGCTGTTCAGCTTGAACCGCTTCGCCAGCCGGTCAATCGCCCTGGAACTTCTCGTGGACGTCCTCCCGCGTCAGAAAGATCTCCCGGTCGTTGACCGCCGAGTAGCCATAGCCCGGCGACAGCATGTGCCCGTCCAGGTCGAATTGCTCGAGGTACTCGAACAGCCGCTCGATCTCGCCGCATGTCGGTCTCTTTGTAGACCGTGGTGTTGGTGCAGACCTTGAAGCCAGCCGCTTTGGCCGCCTTGATGGCCTCGATGGCCAGCTTGAAGACGCCCTTCCGCTCGACGCACAGGTCGTGCGTTTCTTCCAGGCCGTCCAGGTGCACGTTGATGAAGAAGCGCGGATCGGGCTTGAACTCGCGCAGTTTCTTGGGCAGGAACATGGCGTTGGTGCACAGGTAGATGGTGCGCCCGCGCGCCATCGTCTGCCGCACCAGTTCGCCGATCTCGGGATAGAGCAGCGGCTCGCCGCCGCAGATCGACACCACCGGCGCTCCGCACTCGTCCACCGCCTTCAGGCACTGCTCCAGCGACAAGCGCTTTGCTGACCGTGGTCTCGTATTCGCGGATCCGCCCGCAGCCCGTGCAGGTGAGGTTGCAGGCGTGCAGCGGCTCGAGCATCAGCACCAGCGGGAACCGCTTCTTGATCATGGGGTGCCTGCTTCCGTTGCCGTTGTGGTGCTGGTGCAGCGATCTGGAACGGATTCGGCGGCGTCCGTTGGCGGGCGCCAGGTTGCGCTGCCATTCGCGGCCGCGGCCGCAGCTTGTTCTTCAGGATATAGCCCGCCATCCCGGCCGTCATCGACAGCGGAAATCTCATTCGATCCCTCCCACTCCACGCATCTCGGAATTCTCCCGCGCCTTCAGATACTCCGCCAGCGCCAGCAGCGGGAAGGCGTCCCGGTAGAGGTGGTAGGTCAGATAGAACACGCCCGGGAATCCCGTGCCCGTGGCCAGAGCTTCGTCCCAGCCGCCGTCGGCGCGCTGGCTGCGCACCAGATATTCGATCCCCTTCTGCACGCTCATGCTGGCGGTGTCGCCGCCGGCCACCAGGCCCAGCAGCGCCCAGGCCGTCTGCGAGGCCGTGCTGGGCGCCGCGCACGAAGCGTCGTGCCGGTAGCTCTCGCAGCTCTCGCCCCAGCCGCCGTCGGCGTTCTGAATCGAGCGCAGCCATTCGCCGCCGCGCAGAACGTCGGCCTCGCGGTCGTCTCACCCGCCGCCGCTCAGCCCGCGCAGCGCCAGGAACGTGCCGTAGATGTAATCCACGCCCCAGCGCCCGTACCAGCTCCCGTCGGCTCCTGCGTCTTCATCAGGTAGTCGACGCCGCGGCGCACCGCCGGATGATCCGGCCCAGGCCGCCCGCGGCGCACAGCGCCTCCAGCACGCGCCCCGTGATATCCGGGCAGGTCGGGATCGAGCATCGCGTTGTGATCGGCGAACGGCACGTCGGTCAGCAGCGTCCAGGTTGTTGTCCACGTCGAACGCCGCCCAGCCGCCGTCCTTCGATTGCATGCGCCAGCAGCCAGTCGATCGCCCGCTTCGCGCTGCCCGCTGCGCCGCCGCCATCGCTCGCCCGGGCGTGGCCAGCGCCAGCAGCACCATGGCCGTGTCGTCGATGTCCGGGTAGAACTCGTTGGCGAATTCGAAATACCAGCCCGACGGGCTCCAGGTTGGGCCGCTTGACGGACCAGTCGCCCTTGCGCCGCACTTCCTTCGACAGCAGCCAGTCGCGCCGCGCTTCCACCGCCTGCCGCGGCGCCGCGCCCGATTCGCCCAGCGCAAACAGCCGCGATGGCCGTGTCCCACACCACCGAGAAGCAGGGCTGGAAGAAGAAGCGCTCCGCCGTCGTCCACCATCAGCCGGTCGAACTGGCGCTCGCGCTTCCACGCGGTCGGGATGATCGGGCGGGTAGCCCAGCAGATCCAGCGCCATGATGACGTACATCATCGGGCGGGTAGATCGCCCCCAGCCCGTCGGTGTACCGGGTCCGCTCGAGCATCCAGCGTTCGCGCTCCCGGATGGCCTTCCTGCGGACGCCGCGCGATCCCGTGCCGCTCCCAGAACTTCAGACCAGCCGGTCACGCGATGAAGAAGAGATTCCGCCAGCGAGAACAGCTTCTCGTGATGCCGGTAGCTGAACTTCGCGCCCGGCATCAACAGCTCCTCGAGCGTGAAACCCGCCGGCACGGGCCGCGCCGGGGTCATGCGCGTGCACGATCGCCAGCGGCACCACGATCGCCCGCGTCCACGACGACATCCGGTAGAGGAAATTCCCCGGCAGCAGGATCATCTCCGGCGGCACCGACGGGCACTCGTCGCGCGGATACAGGCTGAACAGGCTGAGATTGATCTTGACGTAGCTGTTGGCCGCCTGGATGCCGCCCAGCGCCAGAACGCGCTCCCGCGCCGCGCGCCATGCCGCGGATCGTGCGCCGGCACTCCCGCCAGCTTCAGCGCGAAGTAGGCCTTCACCGTGGCGCTGAGTCCGCGGGGCCCGTGCGGGTAAATATTGAACCCGCCATCGGGCAAGCTGGCGCGCCAGGATCGAGCTGCACGGCCCGCTCGATCTGCGGCCGAGTGGGCGGGTTCCACGCGCCGTCCTCCGGCGGATGGAGCCACAGCTGCAGCAGGATGTAGTCGGATTCCAGCGTCTGTCGGCGCGTCAGCTCGGCCCGCCAGTAGCCCTCGGCGTCTGCAGCTCAGCAGGTGGTCGGCCGCGCGACGGCCGGCTTCGGACGGC
Organism: Bryobacterales bacterium; assembly: GCA_963710565.1. Classification (GTDB taxonomy): domain Bacteria; phylum Acidobacteriota; class Terriglobia; order Bryobacterales; family Bryobacteraceae; genus DASWZN01. Next base: position 10,827 of record CAVQAN010000010.1, read on the forward strand.
CTGGGTCGCGAGCGTTTCTGGCAGTATCGCACGCCAGGTGTCATTGCGTCGTGATCGAGGCCAGCTGCCCCGATGACGCGCGCCAATTGCGGAGGCAGAGTGAACCGTACGTCCTCGTCCTTGAGGTCCAGTTCCTCCAACCGTCCGAAGCCGCGCGCCTTCAGCGTACGCGATCAGCTCCTCCACCAGGTTCTCCGGCGCCGAGGCGCCGGCCGTCACCGCCACCGTGTTCACGTTCTCGATCCAGGACGGATCCACCTGCGACGACGTCGTCCACCAGGTACGCCGGCACGCCCGAGTTCTTGGCACACCTCCACCAGCCGCTTCGAATTCGAGCTGTTCTGCGAACCCACCACCAGCAGCACGTCGCACAGCGGCGCCACCGCCTTCACCGCCAGTTGCCGGTTCTCCGTGGCATAGCAGATGTCCTGCGCCGGCGGCCCCATGATCGCCGGGAACCGTCCTTCAGACGCGCCACGATATCCCTGGTTTCATCCAGGCTCAGCGTGGTCTGGGTCAGGATAGGCCGATTCGCTCCGGGTCGGGGAGCTGCAACCGGTCCACGTCCGCCGGGTTCGACACCAGGACCGTGTTGCCCGGCGCTTCGCCCAGGGTTCCGATCACCTCGTCGTGGTCGCGATGGCCGATCAGCACGATGGTGTAATCCGTCCCGGGCGAACCGCACCGCCTCCAGGTGGACTTTCGTCACCAGCGGGCAGGTGGCGTCGATGACCTGCAGTCGCGCTCGCTGCGCCTGCTCGCGCACCGCCGGCGAGACGCCGTGCGCGCTGAAAATCACCCGCGCGCCGGCGGGCACCTCGTCCAGTTCCTCGACGAAGATCGCGCCCGCCTCCCGCAACTCGTCCACGACGTGCCGGTTGTGCACGATTTCCTTGCGCACGTAAATCGGCGAGCCATACAGATCGAGCGCGATCTTGACCACGTCGATCGCGCGCACCACGCCCGCGCAAAAACCTCGCGGTCTCAGCAGGATAACCTTCTTTTCCGCGGCTGCCCCAGAAGCCATAAGCCCAACGTCCTAAAGAACCTCAATTATAGCAGGCAGGCTGGTTGTTGCGAGGCCTCGCGTGCGGGTTTGGCCGTGGCGACGGCCGTCGGCACGGTTACGGCGCCCGCGGCGGGTTTTATGTCCGGGGCTCCGCCGCTGCCTGCGGAGGCATTCCGTATCGCCCGGCCCGGCGAAGCTGGAGGACGGCTGGCCGGTGCGTAGGCTGAGAGCCCAAGATCCTAGGCAGGATGGCAGATCGGCTCCGCCGCCCTCCAGAGACAATTCTAAGTCCGCGCCGCCCGCCGGACCCTGCCTCTCGTGCGGTGATGGCCGGGGAAAAGGCCGGGGGGCCTCCCCTGGTACTACACAAACCAAAACCAACCTACCCCTACGCAGTCCGCGCCATCTGCTCGTACTCTTTCTCGGATTGCGCCGGCAACAGGACCCACAGCGTGTAGATCCCGAGTGCCCCACCCAAGGGCATGTCCACCAGGTTGACAAAGGCCAGCACGATCGCCAGCACCCGCGCCCAGGGTTGCCGTTGCAGCAGTCCCACACCGGCCGCCGCGCCGAACGCCGCCCCGATCACCAGCAGCATTCCCACGCCCCGCAACAGCCCGTGAACGAAGAAAGGCACCTCGGGTGGCAAGATCCCGCCGCCTTCACCGAATAGCACCAACAAGGCGAGTCCAGGAATAAGCCGGAACGCGGACAGGGCAACCCAGAAGATCCCCAGCAGGCGAGTGTGGCCGGCGATCCTCCCTGTGCTCGGGCATCAGGGTCGTGGCCCCCCGGGCCGGCGTACCGCATGCCGCGCAGAACGGCTGGTTCTCCTGCATTTGTGCACCGCAGCGAACGCAGAACAAGATCCACCTCCTAAAAGGAAGATAACGCTCTCAGCGGACAGAATGTTCTCCGCCCCGTCGCCAACTGTGACATGATGCAGGCGAGGTGCTCCAGCGTCTAGGATCGTTCCTCCGCCGCGCGCTCAGCCGCACCGTTACGGCCGTGGGGATCGTGTTCGCGCTGGCCATGCTGCTGGTTGGCTGTCGCCGCGGCCGCCTCGGCGAACAACCTCCTGTTCCTCATCGCCGCCGCCATGCTCGCGACGCTGCTGGTATCCGGTTTCATCAGCCGCCTTTCGCTCTCGGGCCTGGAGTTGGACCTGGCGTTGCCCGAGCACATCGCGGCGCAGCGCAAGCTGGCGGGACGCATTTATGTCCGCAATTCCAAAAGCTGGGTGCCGTCCTTCTCGGTCCATCTCAGCGGATCGAGCGAGGCCGTGCTCACCGCCCTGTATTTCCCCGTCGTCCCGGGCGGGACCGTGCTCGATGAGACCATCGAGCTACGCTTCGAGAAGCGCGGCATATACCGCGAGAACGGCTTCCAGTTCTCGACCGGCTTTCCCTTCGGGTTCCTGGAACGCCGCGCCGAGGTCATGCTGCTCCGCGACGTCATCGTCTACCCGCCCATCGATCCACAGCCAGGCTTCGAGGATCTGTTGGCCGCCATCCGCGGCGACATCGACGCGCAGGTGCGTGGCCGCGGGCACGATTTCTACCGCATCCGGCCCTACGAGGCCCTCGAAAGCGCGCGCCACGTCGACTGGAAGGCGACGGCGCACACCGGCGAGCTCGAGGTTCGCGAGTTTGCGCGCGAGCAGGAGCGGCTCATCGACCTGTTCCTTGACCTCAACGTCGCTCCCGGCGACAGCGACTGGTTCGAACGGGCCGTGGCCGCCTGCGCGTTCCTGGTCTGGCGCGTCGCCGAGCGCGCGGCGCGCCTGCGCTTCCGCACCCAGGAATTCGACGTCTCGATGCCCGAGATGGGCGACGTCTATGCCGTTCTCCGCTATCTCGCCACGGTCTCCCCCCTGCGCGGCAAGCCGCCCGTCCCGAGCGGCGACGAAGAGAGCTACCAGGTGCTCTTCACGACGGCCGATCCGAGCGAGCTCATCGAATCCGGCTGGGGCGCGGACCGTATCGTCGGCCCCGCAGCTCTCCCCCGCCCTGCCGACGCCATACTCGGCCCGCGCAACGCGCGGATGTAAGATTACAGCATGACTCGAATGCTGGCCGCGGCCGCGGCCCTTCTGCCTTGTTTCAGCGCTCTCGCGCAGCAGCCCGCGCCGAACTACGACGAAGCCAAAGTCCCGAAGTACACGCTGCCGGATCCGCTGGCCATGCGGAACGGCGAGCGGGTTCACGATGCGAAGGCCTGGTACGAGCGGCGGCGGCCGGAGATCCTCGAACTGTACCGCTCCGAAGTCTTCGGGCGCAGTCCCGGCAGACCGGCCGAGCGGAACTTCGAGATCGCCTCCACGGACAAGGGGGCTCTGGGTGGGCTCGCCGTTCGGAAACGGGTGACGGTCTGGCTGGCCGGACGGGACGGACCGAAGATGGACCTCCTGCTCTACCTGCCGGCCGGTGCGAAGAAACCCACGCCGGTGTTTCTGGGGCTCGGCTTCGAGGGGAACCACACGGTTTCTTCCGATCCGGGCGTCCCCCTGGCCGAGGAGTGGGCGCTCGACAAGGCCACGAACGCGATCGTGAAGCGGCGCGCGGAGGAGAAATCGCGCGGCTCGGCGGCCCAGGCGTGGCAACTTGACAAGATCCTGGAGCACGGCTACGGCCTGGCCACCGTCTACTACGGCGACATCGAACCGGACCTCGTGGGCGGCGTCGGGTACGGCATCCGGCCGCTGTTCTTCCGGCCGGGACAAACGCAGCCGGCGCCCGGCGACTGGGGCGCGATCGCAGCCTGGGCCTTCGGCCTCAGCCGTGCCATGGACTACCTGGAGCGCGACCCTGTCGTCGACGCCCGCCGCGTGGCCGTGATCGGCCATTCCCGCCTCGGCAAGACCGCACTGTGGGCGGGAGCGCAGGACACGCGCTTCTCCATCGTCATCTCGAACGAATCCGGGGAAGGCGGCGCGGCCATCACGCGGCGGGACTTCGGCGAGCGCATCGCGGACCTGAACGCCCACTTCCCACACTGGTTCTGCGGCAACTTCAAGAAGTACGACAACCGCGAGAACGACCTGCCGGTGGACGCTCACATGCTGCTGGCACTGATCGCGCCCCGGCCGCTCTATGTGGCCAGCGCGGAGGGCGACCAGTGGGCCGACCCCCGCGGCGAGTTCCTGGCTGCGGTGAATGCCTCACCGGTGTACGAACTCCTGGGCAAGCAAGGCATCGGAACGGACCGTATGCCAGCCCTGCATCAGCCTATTCAGCACACCGTGGCCTATCACATCCGCGCCGGCAAACACGGGATTACCGCCTACGACTGGGAGCAATACCTCAAGTTCGCGGACGCGCAGTGGGGCAGCGGAAACTAGCGCAGTGCGGCGCAAGTATCCTCGGGTATCGGAACGAGCCGCAAACCGGGGACTGGCTCGGATTTCGCCGCTCTTGCGAGATTCGTGCCTGTCCCAAGGTTTGCCCCGTAGCCGATCATACGGGGGCACGATTTGCGCCGCACTGCACTAGCGCGGATCCAACCCCCAGGTGAAGAAGATCGAATAGATCATCCAGGACATCAGAGCGGCACAGGGGATGGTGAGGACCCACGCCCAGACGATGTTCGTGGCGACGCCCCAGCGCACCGCCTTGACGCGCTGGATCGAGCCGACCCCGATGATGGCGCCCGTGATCACGTGGGTGGTCGATACCCCTACTCCCATGAACGTGGCCAGGAGAATCGACGTCGCTGCCGCGGTTTCCGCGCAAAAACCGCCCCGCGGCTTCAGCTTCGTGATGCGCGATCCCATGGTGTGGACGATGCGCCAGCCGCCGCTCATCGTTCCCAGCCCGATGGCCGCGTGCGCCGCCAGGATCACCCAGATCGGCACCTCGAAGTGCTTCAGGTACTTGGTGGCGACCAGGACCCCGGTGATGATGCCCATGGTTTTCTGCGCATCGTTGGTGCCGTGGGAGTAGCTGAAGGCCGCGGCGGACAGGAGCTGGAGCTTGCGGAAGTAAATGTCCATCTTCTTGGGGCTCGAATTCTGGAACAGCCAGTACACCGCGGTCATGAAGATGTGCGCCGCCACCAGACCGATCAGCGGAGCGAGCGCCATGAAGAGCAGGGTCTTGATCCAGCCGCTCCAGATCAGAACGTGGAAGCTGGACGCCCGCGCGATGGCCGCGCCCGCATACCCGCCGAACAGCGCGTGAGACGAGCTGGTCGGCAGCCCGAACCACCATGTGATGAGGTCCCAGAAGACCGCGCCTACCAGCCCGCACAGAATGACGTAGGGAGTCACCTCGCTGAGGTCTACCATGCCCTTGCCGACGGTCCTGGCCACGCCGGTTCCGAAGCTGAACGCGGAGACGAAGTTGAAAAACGCCGCCCAGATCACGGCCTGCAACGGGGTCAGGACCCGCGTGGCGACAACGGTGGCCACGGAGTTGGCGGCGTCGTGAAATCCGTTGAGGAAATCGAAGGCCAGGGCCACCCCGACGATCACCAGAACCAGCAGCAGTCTATCGGGCATGGGAACCGGGGGCCGTCCTTCCGTCCTCGTCCGCGCCGGCGGTCGTTTCCGGCTTCCAGAAGTCCCGCCCGCAGCCACCACAATCCCGGCCAGGGGGAACCCGCCGCGCACGCTTGCAGGCCAGCTTCCGATTATTACAGAGAGGTTACAAATTGGTCAACGGGGTGTGAAGGTCTGAGGCGGCTGGACGACGGCCGCGGGCGGAAGCGCAGGCGCGGAGGTGGCTTCCGGCTCCGGCCCGGCGAAATTCAACACCGAACTGGTCACGAACTTCCGGTAGTCCGCGAACTGCCCTTCGTTCACGTAGTGGATGATCGGTCTGAATCCCGATCCGCCGGCCCGTGCCTCCGACACGATCACGCTCCTGGCGGGACACAGGTAGGTCCGTCCGGCGATGCTGAACGGCCGATACTCGACCAGCGTGTCGGTCCTGTGCGTCGGAAAGCCGCGTGGAGGCGCGGCCTTTCGCACAATCCGCACGACCGCGCCGGACCCGGGCTCGACGAAGATCTCGCCCGCGTATGCGGTTTTCACCTGCCGCGGCTTGACGTCCGAGCCGTGGCAGCACCATGCCAGCGAGTATCGGGAATGGGCGGCATCCACCGAGTAACTGAACACGGCCGCACGTACGCCGTTCAGCCGCTCCCAGCGGCTCCACGTCATGGTCACGGAGTCGACGAACAGCGCGCCCACGATGCTGCCGAACTCTCCGTAACTCGTCAACCCTTCAGGCATCCCGCCCGAAACGGGGCGGTCGACGATGTGGGGCGCATCCGACTCCTGGCCGTGGCTGAAGGTCAGCTCGCTCCAGGTGAGGTCGCGCGCGTGAAGGCCTGTGTTGCGGGGAAGTCCAACGTCCGGTTTGTCGTCATAGCGCCGGGTGGTCCTCATGCAGACGAAGTCCGGGAGATTGCGAATGTAACTCTGCGTGTAATCCCGCACCCGTGACAGTAGCGCAGCTTGTTCCGCCGCAGTCGGAGGTGCGTCGCGAAGGATGAGATCGGCGGCTGGGGACAGAAAGGCGCTCTCGGCCGAGAGCAGCCGCAGCGCATCCGTCGCCTTCGGGCCGAGACCGCCGGGAAGTCCGCCCAGGTCGAAACGCTCCGCCAGTTCTGTCGAGGCAAGCTGACCGGCAATCTCCGCGTCGGACTGGCCACGCGCGGTGGTGGATCTCAGCAGCTCCCGGAGTTGCACCACCGTGACGGGCGTCGCCGCCAGGCAGGGCATCGTCGCCCACGCCACCAGCCAGAGGATCCCGAGGCGCTTCATTCGATCACACCGCTATCGGCGGCTCAGCTTCAGCACCCAGGCGGGCTGCTGCAAGAGATCCTCGGGCAACACCGGCAACTCGACCGAAACACCACCCGCCCCAGCCTTGAACTTCACCGGCGCCGCAAATCCCAGCAGCGTCACCGACTTCACGCCGGTCACGTCCTTGAGGCGAAACTGCCGGCCCGGCCAGCGCGGCAGAATGGCGAAGACGTCGTTGCCTTTCGCGGTGAAGAACGCTTCGATGCCCGCCTTGCCGCCGCTCGGGCTTCGCCGCCAGCTTCGCCACGTCGTAGGCGGCCTCGAACTCCTTGTTGTATTCGACCTTCGGCACTTCGCCCGCGCTCCACTGCCGCGTGGCCTTCCAGGGCTTCGTGCCGTAGATCGCCTCGCCGTTGACCTTCAGCCAGTCGCCGATCTGCAGCAGGCGCTCCTCCATGACAACGGGAATCGTGCCGTCGGCGGCGGGGCCGATGTCGAGCAGCAGGTTGCCGCCGCGGCTGACCAGATCCACCAGCATGATGACCAGCTCGCGGCCCGTGTGGTAGTGCTCCAGGCGCTCGGCGCGGTTGTAGCCGTAGCGAGAAGCCCATGCCGCGGCTCTCCTCCCAGGGATGATCCATGCCGCTCATGCCGGGCGTGTATTCGGTGGTCCAGTAGCCGCCGTGCTTGTGGCGGGTGTCCTTGCCCCAGCGGTCGTTGATGACCACCTCGTCCTTCACCGGCGACTCGTTGAACAGCCAGGCCAGCAGCTCGGGGCTGTGCCACTCGGCGCGAGGGCAGCTCCCACTCGCCGTCGCTGAAGATGATGGACGGCTTGTAGCGCGTCACCACGTCTTTGAACTGCGGGAACATGTGCTCGCGGACGTAGCGCGGCTTGTCGGTAAGCCAGAGCGGGTTGTACCACTCGTAGAGCGAATAGTAGATAGCCCATGCGCAGGCCCTTGCGCCGGACCGCGTCGCGTCAGGTCGCCCAGCAGGTCGCGCTGCGGGCCGATCTCGACGGCGTTCCAGGGCCGGCCCCAGGTCGCGGAGGCCTCCTTGCTGGGCCACAGCGCGAAGCCCTCGTGGTGCTTCGAGGTCAGCGCGACGTACTTCGCGCCGGAGCGCGCGAAGACGTCGGCCCAGTGGTCCGGGTCGAACAACTCGGCCCGGAACTGCGGCGCGAAGTTCTGGTAGGGGAAATCGGCGCCGTACATGCTTCTGGTGATAGGCCCACGTGCCGGCTTCTGAATCGGATTCGCCTTGGGGTCGTTCTTGCCCGTCGGTCATCGCGTTCCAATACCACTCGGCGTAGGCCAGCTTGCCCGGAATCACCGGCGCGTAGGCCGGCACCGAGTAGACGCCCCAATGAATGAAGATGCCGAACTTGGCGTCGGTGAACCAGGCCGGCGTGGGCCGCTTGTCAACGGACTCCCAGGTGGGCTGATACGGCTGCGCGCCGAGAGTGGCAGCCACGGCTAAGAGGAGCAGGGTTCTCATACCAAGATGAGTGTAGCGCTCGCGCACGACGCAAGAACCCTGACTTCACGCGCCCTTCGGCCACCGGCTCGTTCCTTCGAGCGGCTCGCCGGTTTCGAGGAGACTCTTGAGGCTCGCAAGGATCAGCGGCCATCCGCCCGACACCGCCTCGATCAGTTTCGAACCGGCTCGATCCATCTCATGGATAACCGTGAGCTTGACCGGCCCGCCGTGCTCCGCCAGTTCGTAGGTCAGGCGCGAATGCCCTTCCTCCCGCATCTCGGGTTTGAACTCGTTGCGCCACGACACCACAAGCCGCCGTTGCGGCTCGATCTCCACGATCTCGCCGCTGTCTCCAACCCGCCCGTCGGGAAGCATCAACCGCCACGACGCTCCGGCCTTCCATGCGGACTCCTGCCAGCATTCGAACCAGAACCGCCGGGTGAATTCGGGCTCGATCAGGGCCTGCCACAGTTTCTCGGCAGTCGTCCGAATGTAAGTGACGTACACGAATCTCGAACCAGCCATCGGTGTCTCCTTCGCAGTTGCAGGTCACGTCGCGAAGGACACGAGAGCGCCGCTCGCTCGCGCGACGTCGATCGGGACCAGCCCCCCGGCATCCGGTCGCAGGGTCTCTTCCTGCGGCGACCAGGAGCCGTCGGAACGGATCGCCCGCCCGGCCAGCGTGACTCCCTCCGTCGCATCGAGCGCCGCTGCGGTAAGGCGCCAGACCCGCGCGCTCTCCGTCCTGAATCCGGGATAGAGCACCACCCGCAGGTCGCGGCTCGCGTCCTTGTTGAGGATGGCGACGCGAATGCCGCCGTCCGTCCTGGCGGCGTATGCCGTGGCGTTCACGCCCCTGGGATCAAAGTCCACGCCGAGCGACTCCGCCCCGGCGAACTGGTTCGCCAGCACCATGCCGTAGTAGATCGGGCGCGCCGAGAATCCCTCCTCCGCGCCGCCCGCGATGGGCGTGTAGAAGCTGCCCGTGCGGGCCGCGCCCGGCTTCTTCGCCACCGCCTCGCCGGGGAGGTGCTGGCCCAGCGCCGCGCGAATCTGCCGCGTGCCGCCGCCATGAAGGTTCACCCCCGCGTAGCCGGCCTGGGCCGTCATCAGCATGTAATCGGCGCACCACAGCGCCGACGCAAACGCGTCGCTCATCCCCGGCTTGCCGCCCCGATAGCAGGAGTTGCCCTCAGCCATGCGAAACGGAAGCCGCGCCTGGCTGGCGGCCGCGACGATGCGCGCGATCTGCGCGGCCCGTTCGGGGTCCGGCCCGACCAGCCGTTCGATGTTCACCCGCGGATCGTCGGGAGGGCCCATGGCGTAATAGTGACCGGTCAGGGCGACGATTCCGTCTCTCATTTGGCCTGGGGCCTGGCTCGCGAACCGCTCGATCCAGTCCGAGCCGCTCGCCACGTCCGGGCCCGCCAGCCGGGCGCCGGGAACCCGCGCGCGTACAGCTTGCGCGAACTTCATCCACTCGGCCAGGTACTGCTCAAAGCCCCAGCCGGGAGGACGCAGGCCGTTGTTGGCCCGGGGATACAAGTCCGGCTCGTTGCCGATCTGGAAGTGCTCGATCCGCGGACCCGTCGCTTTCGCCACGTAGGCCGCCTCTTCGGCAGCCCGCTCCGGCGTTCCGCTGCCCAGATTGAGACCATAGATCAGCTTCCAGCCCGCCGCATCCAGAAACCCGGCCAGGTTGTCGATCGCTTGCGGCGTGATGGCCGCCAGCTCGTGCGGCATCCAGTTCGCCTCAATCGGACCTGGCGGTCGCTTCATCGCCGGCGCCACGGCCTCCCGGCTCGCCTTCCACCACGTGAAGTCGCTCGAGTTCCCGCCCAGCCGCAGCACTCCACGCGCGCTCAGCCGCCGGAACAAACCCACCAACCCCCGGTTCCGCGGCGAGAACAACTCGGGCTCCGCAAGCTGAGAGGATTCGTAGCTCAGCCCCGTATAGCTGGCGGGAATGCGCCTGCCCGGCGGACCGGGATGGATGCCGAGCCTCACCTGTTCCTGCGCCGCGAGCGGCGCTACAGCGGCCGCTGCGCTCAGCAGAAAACGGCGGCGGTTCACGGGCTCACACCTCCAGAATCACCGGCATGATCAGCGGGTGGCGCGAGGTCTGCTTGATGAGGAAGCGCCGCAGGTCGCTGCGGATCTTCTCCTTCATGACGCCCCAGTCCGCGCGCTCCTCGTCGGTCGAGGTGGCCACCGTCCGCGCCACCAGCTCGCGCGCCTTCTCCAGCAGGTCGGAGCCGTCCTGGGAAATAAAACCGCGGCTGACGATCTCGGGCAGCCCTTCGGCTTTGCCGGTGTGCTTGTCGATGGTGATGATGGGCAGCATGAACCCTTCCTCGGAGAGATGCCGCCGGTCCCGAATCACAATGTCTTCGACGATGTCGTCCAGCGCTCCGGAGTCGATGCACACGCGGCCCACTGCCACCTTGGCCCCTTTGCGCGCGCCATAGCGGTCGATCTCCAGCGTGTCGCCGCTTTCGAGAATGAAGGTTTCCTCCAAACCCGAGTGCTTGAGGTGCTCGGCCAGGGCGGCGTGCCGGGCCAGTTGCCGGTACTCTCCGTGCGCCGGCATGAAATACTTCGGCCGCACCAGGTTCAGAATCAGCTTCAGCTCTTCCGAGCTGGCGTGCCCGGAAACGTGCAGCGGCGGGTTCATGGAACCGTAGAGGACCGCCGCGCCGCGCTTGGCGAAGTGGTTCAGCATCCGGTAAATCGCCTTCTCGTTGCCGGGGATGATGCGCGAGCTGAGAATCACGGTGTCGCCGCGATCCACCGACAGGCTCTTGTGGTTGTCCACCGAGACGCGCGCCAGCGCGGACATCGGCTCGCCCTGGCTGCCCGAAACCACCGCCAGCAGCTTCGACGGCGCCACGTCCATGATGTCCTGCGGCCGCACCAGCAGTCCGTTAGGAATGTGGAGCAGCCCCTGCGAGTGCGCGATCTCGGTGGTGCTCAGCATGCTGCGGCCGAGGAACGCCACCTTGCGCCCGAACTCCGCCGCGAGTTCGATGATCTGCTGCAGGCGGTGTACCGAAGAGCTGAAGCACGAAATGATCACCCGCCGCTCGGCGCGGTTCAGGATGTCCTCCATCCGCGGCCGTATGGCGCGCTCGCTCTCGGTGTAGCCGGCACGGTCCGAGTTGGTCGAGTCGGAGAGCAGCAGCAGGACGCCGCGCCGGCCGTAGTCGGCCAGCGTGTGCAGGTCGAAAAGCAGATTGTCGGTCGGCGTCGGGTCCACCTTGAAATCGCCGCTGTGAATCACGACACCGAGCGGAGTCGTGATGGCAAGCGCGACTGCGTTCACGATGGAGTGCGTGACGTGGATGAACTCGATCTGGAACGGCCCGATCTCGAGCTTGTCCCCGGCCTTCACCTTGTTGAGCTGGGCCTGGTCGAGCAGGTCGTGTTCCTCCAGCCGGCGCGAGATCAGCGCCAGCGTGAACTCGGTCGCGTACACCGGAACGTTGAGCTGCGAGAGCAGGAACGGCACGGCGCCGATATGGTCCTCGTGGCCGTGCGTAAGGATCACCGCGCGGAACTTGTCGCGGTTCTCCTCCAGGTACGCGAAATCGGGCGTGACGATATCGACCCCCAGCAGTTCTTCGTCGGGGAACATCATGCCCGCATCGATCAGAATGATGTCGTCGCCATAGCGCAGCACCAGCGAGTTCATCCCGAACTCGCCGAAACCGCCCAGCGGGATTACTTGCAGCTTTTGGTCCGCCATTGATCTTGTACTACTGTAACCGTTGTGGGGGATGGCTATCGGTGGGTCAAGAGCTGGTTGGATCCGGTCTACCGGACTTCTCTCAGTGCAGGAAGGGCTGGAAGAACTACTTCGACTTTGGGTATCCGCGCCAAGCTTTCCGAGAGATCAACTCGTACGCTCGCTACCGTCTCGCGCAACACTTGAGACGGCGCAGCCAACGGCCCTACCGACCGCCGGAAGGGGTCAGCTTCTGTGGCCACATCCAGCGATTAGGGCTGGTAAGTCTGTAGAGGCCGGCAGCCGTGCAACTGCCTGCGCATGCCTGCGGCAATACGCCTTTCAGGAGAGCCGGATGCCGGGAAATCCGCTTGTCCGGTTCGACGAGGGGAGAGTGGGTCGCACCTACGGTGTCGCCCTCTCTCCTACTCTGCCGAAACTCCGGCCCGTCCCGAGGTTCGCCCCGTAGCCGATCGTACGGGGCGCAATTTGCGCCGCACGGCACTAGCGCGCGCGCCCGATCGCGTAGCGCACCAGGCGCACGCCGTCGCTCTCGAATTCGCCTTCGAGTCGGAGCCCCAGCTTCTCCATGATCCGGATGGAAGCCGCGTTCTCGGGGCTCGCGATCGAGACGATACGCTCCAACTCCACGCGCTCGAACGCATCCCGCAAGGCGATCCGCGCGGCCTCGGTGGCCAGGCCGCGACCCCACCGGCGGCGCGCCAGCCACCACCCGATCTCCGGCTCCAGACCATCGCGCCAGATGCCCACGCCGCAGAAGCCGATCGTATCCAGGGCGGATTTCTCGATCAGCTTCCACCGGCAATAGCCGCGCTCGGCGTACAGCCTCATCTGGCGGTCGACAAACGAGCGGATCTGATCGTCGTTCCACGGCACGCCGCCGGTGATATAGCGCATTACCTCGGCGTCGGTCGCGATGGGGCGCAGCGCCGTCCAGTCGGAACTCTCCCAGGTATCCAGAACGAGCCGCTCGGTTTCGAGAATCAGTACTCCACCCCCAGCAGGAACAGCCCCCGCGCCGGCGCCGTCGGCCCGGCCTTTGCCGTCGCGCCCGCCGCCAGCAGCGCACGCACGCCTGCGGCCTCCAGGTTGCCCTTGCCCACCTCCAGCAGCGTCCCCACAATGTTGCGGACCATGTGCTTCAGGAAGCCGCTGCCCCGCACGCGGTAGATGAGGCGCTCTCCAGCCTGCTCCAGGCGCGAAGAGAAGATCGTGCGCACCTTCGACGCGCCCTCCTCGTCGCGCTCGTCCGAGGCTGCGAAGGCCGAGAAATCGTGCTCGCCCTCCAGGATGCCCGCCGTCTCCGCCATCCGCTCGACGTCCAGCGGATACGGATGGTGTAGCACGTAGCGGCGCTCGAACGGCGAACAGATCTCGCCCCGCCAGACGCGGTACTCGTAGGTCTTGGCGCGGGCCTGGAAGCGGGGGTGGAAGTCCGCCGCCGCTTCTTCGGCGGCCAGCACCCGGATCGAGAAGGGCAGCAGCCGGTTCATGGCGCGCTTCAGGTTCTCGGCCGGGATCGGATTCCCGATCGAGAACGCCGCCACCTGGGCCAGCGCGTGTACGCCCGCATCCGTGCGCCCAGAGCCCTCCACCCGCACGAACGCTCCTTCGATCTCGGCCGCCACCGCCTCCAACGTCCCTTGCACCGTCGGCAGCTCTGGCTGCACCTGCCAGCCGTGGAAATCCGTGCCGTCGTAGGCCAGCGTGATCCGGATCCGCCGCATTACGGGCTAACCGGACGGGAGCCCGGCTTGGTCAGGGGAATGCCTTCCTGGCACAGCGGGCAGTTGTCCGGCGCGTAGGTCACCACGTTCAGGATAGCCAGCGAGACCCGCGGTACGGTCACATCCGCCTGCCCGCCGCTGCGGTCGATGATGGATCCCGCTGCCACGACATTGGCGCCCGCCTCGCGCAGCACCTCCACCACGTCCCGGGTGCTGCCGCCCGTGGTCACGACGTCTTCCACCACTACCGCCGTCTCGCCCGCATCCACCTTGAAGCCGCGCCGCAGGATCATCTTGCCGGTCGCCGGATCCCGTTCCGTGAAGATGTGCCGGACGCCCAGCGCTCGCGCCACCTCGTGGCCGATAATCACGCCGCCCAGCGCGGGCGAAACCACCACATGCACGCCGGGGATACCTAACCCGCGCAACGCCGCGGCCAGCCCGGCGCCCAGTTCCTGGGCGTGGTCGGGATGCTGGAGTACGATGGCGCACTGCAGGTACTCATGACTGTGCAGCCCGCTGGTGAGCCGAAAGTGCCCGCGTAGATACGCGCCCGTCTCCTGGAAGAGATTGAACACCGGTTCGGATTTCAGGTTCACAAGGCCTACTATACGCGAGCCGGGCTCCCCAAAGCCACTCCGCCGGCCGCCTGCGGACCGCGCTTGCCAGCCCGTCAGCCGCCCGCGGCGTAGACTGAAGGTACATGACCCCGGATCAAATGCGGAAACTTCTCGAAGCGGTCCGCAGCGGCGCCTTGGGCATCGATGCCGCTCTCGAGCGCGTGCGGCACCTGCCCTTCGAAGACTTGGGCTTCGCCAAGGTCGATCACCACCGCGCGCTGCGGCAAGGCATGGCGGAGGTTGTCTTCGCCCAGGGCAAGACCCCCCAACAGGTGGTCGAGATCGCGCTACGCATCCTCGAGAACGCGCCCAACCTGCTCATCACGCGTGCCGGCGAGGCCGCGGCCGCCGCAGTCCGTGAGCGCATCCCGCAGGCCGAGTACTTTCCGCTCTCGGGCGCGTTGCGCGTCTGGTGCGACCGCACCATCTACGGCAAGGGCGGAATCGCGGTCGTGTCGGCGGGCACCAGCGACATTCCGGTCGCCGAGGAAGCGCAGGTCACCGCGGAGGTCATGGGCAATCGGGTCGAGACCATCTTCGACATCGGCGTGGCGGGGATTCACCGGCTGATGACCAACCGCGAGCGCCTGACCAGCGCGCGCGTGGTGGTGGTCTGCGCGGGCATGGAAGGCGCGCTGCCTAGCGTCGTCGGTGGGCTGGTTTCCTGTCCCGTGATCGCCGTGCCCACCAGCGTCGGCTACGGGGCCAGCTTCCACGGCCTGGCCGCGCTGCTCGGCATGCTGAACAGTTGCGCGAGCAACGTTACCGTGGTCAACATCGACAACGGCTTCGGTGCGGGCTACGTGGCCAGCCTGATCAATCGGCTGTAGTGGGGCAGGGTCTTTACGCCGTCTTGGCGGCTGCGCGGGGCTGGGTCTCCTGAGCGAACAGGTAGGCGCCGAACAGCGGCTTGGGCTCGCCGCGGCCCCAGCGCGCCACCTTGAACGTCGCTTTCAGGTGCTGGATCTCCGGCAATCCGGTCAGGTCCATCAGAAGCTGGTAGGTTCCGCAGTAGAATTTCTGCGGGAAGGTGGCGAGCGGCCGCGCGCCCCAATTCTGCTGGTCGGCCGAACCCCAAACGGACACGTCCAGGCTCTCTTGTTCAATAATACGGGTGATTCCGAGGGTAAGCAGGAACAACTTGCCTTGCGCCGGGCCAAGGCTGACGACAGGGCCTTCTCCGTCTTCTCGGATCACGCTTTCCGGGAGTAAGAAGTTCGGCAGCATTTTCGTTCCCTTGGCGCCACCACGGGGGCGCGCGTCTTGGCGCGTCCGGCGCTTCCGGCTCCCTTTAGCGTCTCATAATTTCCGCCAAAACAAAAGCCGGGGAATCGGAAGACTGATTGGGGGAATGCACCCCTGGTCGCCAACTCACGCCCCGTCGGCGCGGCAGCCGCCCGGATGAGCCTGAATTCTCCAGGACGCGGGTGGGTCCGGGGAACCCGCGCAAACCGGGGGCCCGCCGGGCGCCGCCCTGGGCGGCACCACCACTCCCTCAAGTGAGTGGCCTTGGTAGCCGTCGGCTTGAGCCCCCGCGCCTCCCCTCTACGCGGCCGAGGATTCCAGGTACGCCGTCATGCTGATCTTGGCGTTCAGCAGGCGGGAGATCGGGCAGCCCGCCTTGGCGTTTTCGGCGGCGCGTTCGAAGCCCTCCCGTTCGCCGCCCCGGATCCGGGCGCGCACCTCCAGGTGGCTGGCGGTCACGCTCCAGCCGGCTGCCGTTTTCTCCAGCGTCACCGTGGCGGTGGTCTGGATGCTCTCGGGTGTAATCCCCGCCTCCCCCAGTTGCGCCGACAGCGCCATCGAGAAGCAGCCCGCGTGCGCTGCGGCAATCAGTTCCTCGGGATTTGTGCCCACCCCGTTCTCGAAGCGCGTTCCGAAGGAGTATTGGGCGTCCGCCAGGACGCCGCTGGCTGTGGAAATAGTCCCCTTACCTTCTTTGAGGCTGCCATACCAGGCAGCAGTGGCTGTACGATTCATATTCCATCAGATGCGCCGCGGGGCCCTTCAGATCCAACCCCGCAGCCAGTAATAGCCGATCTTCACCGTCTCGGTACCGAGGCCTAGAAAGATCCCCCACCGGTTCTGCCAATGGGTGCAGCCCTTGAGGGCATCCGGGAAGGGATCCGGAATCACATGCAGGCCGGCCTTTTCGAAGGCCCGCCGCGCGCGGAACATGTGATAGTCGCTCGTCACCAGCACCTTGCGGCCCGGAACCCCGGTCAGCAACCGCTTGACGTACAAGGCGTTTTCCCGTGTGCTGCGGGATGCGCCCTCCACCCGAATGGCCGCGGCCGGCACGCCCCGACAGATCAAGAAGTCCCGCATGAGCGGGGCTACTTCGCCTCCCGCGACGACGATCTCGCGGAATCCTCCTCTTTCCCAGGCCAGGCGGGCGTAAACCGCCCGCCAGTAGGACCCCGAATCGAGCATGGTGCTGTCGATGGTGCCGCCGCCCAGTGCGACCAGCACCTCGCCCCCGCCGTCCTCCCAATTCCCCGAGAGCGCCGTCGCGTACCACGCCACCAGCGGAGTGAACGTCACCAGGATCAGCAGCAGACCCATGGCGGCCAGGCAGGCCACCACCCCGCGCCCCAGCCGCCCGAAGAACGTGCGCATCGAAACCATCCTAACCGATGAGCCGTGTTATATTGGGCTCGCGCTATGAATAAGTACCTGGCTACCGTCCCGCTGGCCTTCGTTCTGGTGTTCCCGGCTTGCGCGGCGGACAAGAAGAAGAACGCCGAGACCGGTATCACGCGCGAGCAGGCGGACGAGATTCTGGACGAACTGCGCCAGATCCGCGAGCTGCTCCAACAGGGAGCGCGGCCGGCCGGGGCGGAGTCAGAGGGCAGCGGAATCCGCATGAACCTCGAAGGCGGTCCCTGGCTCGGCAGCAAGGACGCACCGCTGACCCTGGTGGAGTTCACCGACTATCAGTGCGCCTACTGCCAGCAGTTCCACGTCGCCACGTTCCCCGACATCAAGAAGAAGTACATCGACACCGGCAAGCTCCGCTTCGTTAGCCGCGACCTGCCGCTCGACTTCCATTCCAACGCCGCGCGCGCCGCTCAGGCCGCCCGCTGCGCCGGGGACCAGCGCCAGTTTTGGGAGATGCGGGATCGCCTCATCTCGAACGCCAGTAAGCTCTCCGCCTCCGACGTCAGCGGCTACGCGCAGGCCCTGAAGCTGGATACGCTCCAGTTCCGGAACTGCATGGACAGCGGGAAATACGCCGCGACCGTGCGCAAGGACGTCACGACCGCCGAGGGGTTTGGAGTGACCGGAACCCCCAGCTTCCTGCTCGGCAAGAGCACCCGCGATGGCGTCTCCGGCGTGATCCTCGTGGGAGCTTTGCCGTTTGACGCCTTCGAGGAGAAGTTGAAGGAAGCCGCGCAGTAGGCGCGAGCCCGAACGCCCTCCTCACACGCTTTCCCGCGCAGCCGGCGTCTTCAGCCCCCCTACAGCTTCTGGACCTTGATCGTCCCGTTCGAGGTCGACAGGTCGATCAGCGGACCGCCGCCGTTGATGTCGCCCTCCAGGAAGTTCTTGCCCATCGTGCCGTGCGTGGTGACGTCGAAATCGGTCGAGATGCCGCCGTTGCTCGTCGATGCGCGCAGCCGGGCCTTGACCGACGCCGGCAGCCGCACGGTGATGGTGGCGTTGCTGGTCGAGGCGTGAATCTCGTTGTTGTCCAGCGCTTCGACTTCCAGCTCGATGCTGCCGTTGGAACTCCCCAGCCGGATCGGCTCGTTCGCCTTCGGCTTCCCCAGGCGTATATGGACGCCGCCGTTCGAGGTGCGCGCGTCCAGCGCTCCAGCCACACCGTCCAGCCGGATCGAGCCGTTCGACGTATGCAGCGTCGCGTCCCCCATCAGGCCGTCGCCCTCGATCGCCCCGTTCGAGGTCTTGGCTTCGAGCCGCCCTTCCACCTTGCGCAGCCGCACCGCGCCGTTCGAGGTCTCCAGGTTCGAGCTGCCTTCAACGTCTTCGACGCGGATGTGACCGTTCGAGCTCACGATGCGGTCCAGTTGCACCTTGAAGGGCACGCGGATGGAGTACTTGGCTCCCGCGTTTCCGTGCCACCCGGCAGGCCGAACGGTGCGAATGGTCACCGAGTTCTCGTCCGCCTTGGTTTCGATCTTGATGTCCTTGAGGAGTTGCTCGCGCCCGGCGTACTTGGTGCCGGTGATCTGGACGGAGTCCTTTTCCCAGCCCAGGATCTCGACCGAGCCGTTGAAGTTGTCGACGCTCAGCCGGCCGCCGGGCTTCAGGTTGTAAGTGTATTGGAAGTCCTCGCGATAGTGGTCGGACGCATCCGCGATACTCTCGAAGTCGCAGCCCACCTGGAAGGGGACCAAGGAAACGGCAGCTAAGACCAGAAACGGAAGTCGCATGGCTCACCTCACAGGCGTATACGGTTCGGGCGGGGAAAAGTTCCGTGGGCGGCGCCGTCTATAGGATCATCTCCGGCCGCAGGCCGCGGAGATCTTCAAGCATGATGTCCGGCGAATACGCCCGCAACTGCTCGACCCCCAGCAGGCCCGTCGCTACGGAGATCGACCGCAGGCCGTTGGCCCGCGCCGCCAGGATATCCGCCGGGGCGTCGCCGATCAAGCAGACCGGCGTGGCAGGTCCGCTCCAGCCCTCCTGGCGGGCTTGGCGCACGGCCAGTCGCGCCAGGCCCGCCCGGGTGCGGGCCATCTCGCCAAAAGCCCCGAAACGGAAGTAGCGCCGCAGACCCGCGCGCTCCAGCTTCCACCACCCGATGCGGGTCAGGTTGCCGGTCACCAGCCCCATGACGATGCCGCGCCGCTCAAAACGGCTCAGCAGTTGCCGCACCCCGGGGCAGGTTCGGCGCGTGAGCACCGGGCAACTCCGGCGGTAGATCCTCTCTGCCGCGGCAACGATGCCCGGTAGCGCTTCGCGGGTCACGCGGGCCGGCGCTCCGGCCCGCCGCAGCATCTCGCGGATGATGTCCGGGTCCAGCATCCCGTAGAGCGGAATGCCTCCGGTAGTGGTTTCGTAACCCGTGACGCGCCGGACGGCTTCAATCACAGCCTCCCGGTGGGCCGGCCCGGCGCGCCGGAGCAGCGTTCCGTCGATATCGAAGAGCGCCAATGCCGGCGCCGCCGCCTGTGAACGTGCCATGTGGCTTGCATCCCGCTTCGGGAACGCCTATTTTACTATGCATGGAGCAGGCCTTTCCGGGAGGCAAGGTGCTGCGGCTCGTCGTGGGCGACATCACGCGGGTCTCCGCCGACGCGATCGTGAACGCCGCCAACTCGGCGCTGGCCGGCGGCGGGGGCGTGGACGGCGCCATCCACCGCGCCGGCGGGCCTTCCATCATGCGGGAACTCGACCGGATCCGCGCGAAAATCGGTCACTGTCCGGCCGGCGGAGCCGTCGCCACCACGGCCGGAGAGCTGCCCGCACGCTGGGTGTTTCACGCCGTCGGCCCCGTTTACCGCGGCCGTGACGACGAGGCCGCGCTCCTCGCTTCCTGCTACCGTACCTGCCTCTTCATGGCCGAAGAACGGGAACTCCGCAGCATCGCTTTCCCTTCCATCAGCACGGGCGCCTACCGCTATCCCATGGCCAAGGCGGCCTCGATCGCGCTCGAAACCGTCGCGCGCCACCTGGAGCGCGCCAGCGCGAAAGTGCGCGAGGCGATCTTCGTCCTGTTCGACCGCGCCGCCTACGACGCCTATGCGGCGGAGCTCCGGGCCCGTGCCCCGCGCTGAAAGCGCTGACAGTGCTCGCGCTACGGCCCGCCGTTTGATCCACCGACAGCGCGACTGCCCCAGTTGATTCGAGGCGCCGCAACTTGTACTATGGTCTTGCCCTTCCTGCCGGACGGCTCCGAGGGGCTTTCCGCCAGGAACGGTTCGCCAACGTACTGAAAGGGCTTACCTCAATATCGGGTAGGAGGATTCGAATCTCATGAAACTGACTGGAGAAATCTGGTTCTTGACCGGCAGCCAGCACCTGTATGGCCCGGAGACTCTGAAGAAGGTGGCGATTCACTCTCAGGAGATCGCCAGTGCTTTCAACGACTCGCCTGCCATCCCGGTGAAGGTGGTCTTTAAGCCGGTGCTGACTACGCCGGACGCCATCTCCACGGTGTGCCAGGAAGCCAACAACGCGGCCGATTGCATCGGCGTCATTACCTGGTGCCACACCTTCTCGCCGTCGAAGATGTGGATCAACGGCCTCCGGGGACTGCGCAAACCGCTTGCTCACCTCCACACCCAGCACAACCGCGAGATTCCCTGGTCCACCATCGACATGGACTTCATGAACCTCAACCAGGCCGCCCACGGCGACCGTGAGCACGGGTTCATCATGAGCCGCATGCGGATCAATCGGAAAGTCGTCGTCGGCTTCTGGCAGGAGGCTTCGGTCCAGGCCAGGCTCGGCGCCTGGGCTCGCGCCGCCGCCGCCTGGCACGACTGGCAGGGCGCCCGCTTTGCCCGCTTCGGCGACAACATGCGCGAAGTGGCCGTCACCGAAGGCGACAAGGTGGCCGCCCAGATCGCCTTCGGCTATTCGGTCAACGGGTATGGCGTGGGCGAGCTTGTCGCCAGCGTCTCGAAGGTGGGCGGCGCCGCCATCGACAAGCTGGTCCAGGAGTATCAGGACACCTACCAGGTGGCGGCCGACGTGCGCCCGGGTGGCGCCCACTTCGACTCCGTGCGCGAGGCGGCCCGGATCGAGCTCGGCATGCGCTCCTTCCTCGAGGAAGGCGGTTTCAAGGGATTCACCACCACCTTCGAAGACCTCCACGGGCTGGTGCAACTTCCCGGCTTGGCCGTGCAACGCCTGATGGCCGACGGCTACGGCTTCGGCGCCGAAGGCGACTGGAAGACCGCGACCCTGGTCCGCGCCACCAAGGTCATGGGCGCCGGACTGCCGGGCGGCACGTCCTTCATGGAAGATTATACCTACCATCTCGCCAACAGCGGCAAGAAAGTCCTCGGGGCCCACATGCTCGAGATCTGCCCGTCCATCTCCGACGGCAAGCCCTCTCTTCAGGCCCACCCGCTCGGCATCGGCGGCAAAGCCGACCCGGCCCGCCTGGTCTTCAACACGCCCGCCGGCCCCGCCCTCAACGCGTCGCTCCTCGACATGGGCAACCGCTTCCGCCTGCTGGTCAATGAGGTGGACGTCGTGAAGCCCGAGCAGCCCATGCCCAAGCTCCCGGTCGCCCAGGCGCTTTGGGAGCCCCGGCCGGACTTCGAGACCGCCCTCGCCTGCTGGATCAACGCCGGAGGCGCGCACCACACCTCCTTCTCGCAGGCTGCCACTACCGAGATGTTCGAGGACCTCGCCGAGATCGCCGGCCTCGAGTGCGTGGTGATCGCCGACGGGACTTCCCAATCGGAGTTCAAGAAGGAACTGCGCTGGAACGAGATCTACTACCACCTCGCTCGCGGCCCGCAGGGCCAATAGCGCCACATAAGCGGAGGGCGCGGCCGGCCAAGGGCTACCGCGCCGCTCGCGCCACGAACAAAAGCTGGTAGCCGAACAGGGTCGGGAATATCCTCGCCGCTAGCCCCAGCACCCGGTTCAGCGCGACCATCGCACGGTGCGACGGAGGAGCGGTGAGAGCGATCTCCACGGGTACCACCGTGGCGCGTTCCCGGATCACCTCGAAGCCGTTCTCCGCCAGCAGCCGCCGCGCCGCCTTGCGCGTGTAGAAGCGCACGTGCGTGCGGTCCAGGATTCCCCGGTCGGTGTACTCAAACCGCCCCAGGAGCAGGCTCAGCCGAACCCAGATGTTGGCGATGTTCGGCACCGTGATGATGGCGATCCCCCGCGGCGCCAGCATCGTGCGGCAGGCCTCGAGCACCGGCTCGGGATGGGTCAGGTGTTCGAGCACATCCAGCAGCAGCACCCGGTCCGGATGCGCCGAGCGCAGCGGTTCCTCTCCGGCGTCCAAGCCCCGGCTGAGATCGCAGCACGAGTACGCCTTCATCGCATCCAGGCACTGCGGATTCTCGATCCGGTCCACTCCGATGATTTCGTTGCCCGCCAGCGCCAGTTCGCGGCTCAGGAAGCCCTCCCCGCAGCCGATGTCCAGGATTGTGTGCCCATGGCCCACCAGCCGCAGCAGGTAATCGTGGCTCGAGTGCCGGCTCCGCTTGAGCGGATAGTGGCGCCAGTACTCCTGGAACTCCGGGAAGCGCCGGTTCCCGTATACCGTCCGCCGGTAGCGCCACACCGCCTGGGTCACGTCCCGGGCATATCGCATACCGTTGACGTAGCAGATCTCCCCGCCGTAGTAAGTCGGGATCGGAACTTCCTGGATGCGGAATCCCTGGTGCTGCAGCTTGATGATGATCTCCGTATCGAAGTGGAAATCCTCGGTCATCAGCGACAGGTCGATCTGGCGGAGACAATCCAGACGATAGCCGCGATACCCGCTGTGGAACTCCGTCAGATTCATCCCCAGGGCCCAGTTC
This sequence comes from Bryobacterales bacterium, assembly GCA_963710565.1. GTDB lineage: Bacteria > Acidobacteriota > Terriglobia > Bryobacterales > Bryobacteraceae > DASWZN01. The sequence goes on from CAVQAN010000010.1 coordinate 33,624, forward strand.
TCCATCAGCGTCAGAACCCGGTTGCCGAGGTACTTGTAGAGCGGCATGCCTCCCTTCAGCGGGCCCCCGTAGTCCTTCATCATGCGCGAGCCGAATACCGCATCCGCCTCATTGGCCACCAGGGGTCCGTAGATCTGCGGCAACACCTCCGGGGCGTACTGCCCGTCTCCGTGCAGCAGAACCACGACGTCGAAGCCGCGCTCGATGAAATAGCGGTATCCTTCCCGCTGGTTGCCGCCGTAACCCAGGTTCTTGCGGTTGCGGATGATGGTGAGCTTCTCCAGTTGTGTCGTGGCCTTGTAGCCGATCGCCAGCTCGTAGGTGTGGTCCGCGCTGGCGTCGTCGAAGACGACGACTTCCGACACTTGTTCCCAAGCTTGCGGGGGGATGCGCTTCAGAACGCTGACCAGCGTGGTCACCGCATTGTAGGCGACGATGAGGATTCCGATCTTCATTTCGGGCGAGAGTTCAGGATAGCGTAGGGCGCGCCTGCGGGCAACGCCCTGCGAGCTGCCGGAAACGGAATGGTGGAGGCGCCGGGAGTTGAACCCGGGTCCGAGAAAGCCTGGCGCAAGAGCCTACGTGCGTATCCGGTTCGCTATCTTCGGCGGCCGCAGTCGGAGCCGGCAAGCGCGACGACCGCCTAGTCCGATTGGGTTCGGCTGGGGGCTCCGGACCGAAGCCTTTCGCCTATCCCGCGCATGACGCCCCTTGACCGGCTGCGGGAGCACCGGCCGGAGCGCGTCGCCTAACTAATTAGGCGGCGAAAGCAAACTGCGTGTTGGCAGTTTTAGGTTTCCGATCGTTTTACGGGAGCTCGGAACCCGGCACGCCTCTACACACCAAAATCAATCCCGTCGAATCCGTTGCGCCCCCTTTCCAGTTCATTATAGCGCGGGCCGGCTGAACCGCCGCTCTGCGTCCGCCGCGACCCGGCCAGGGGCACTGTGCGATCAGGGAGGTGAGACCGCTGACCCCACGACTGAGTTTCCGCGCCGAGCGCCTCGCGCCAGGAACTGTTGACTCGTGCCGCCCGCGGAGTGCTCACCGAACGGATCAGCGCCAGCCGGACGCTCGCATTCTCCTCGCGTCGCGGCGAGCGGGTCGGCGGGCGATGCGACTGCCGGACCACCGCGGCTCTTCGGCCTCGAGTCCCCGGTCCCCGCCCGCCCCCCGGCCGGGCTCGCGAGCGGGTATAATCGTCACCAAATGGTCATCCGGCCGGAGCAGATGAAGGCCCTCCAGGCGGCCGCCCAGGTGAGCTTCGAGGCGGAGGCGCTCGAACACCTCCGCCAGGCCTATCCGGTGGCCGTCAAGGGCGTGGAAGAGGCCCGCCTGAAGCAAATGATCTCCAAGGGCGCCGAGCGTGCGGGCAAGCATGGGTTCAAAGCGCGCGGGCCGGTGCGGATGTTCCTCGACTTCCTGGTGATTCTCGGGCACGAATTCGACCAGGATCCCATGTTCTTCTGGGTGAGCGATATTCTCAGGGACCGGGAAGGCCTGGACGAGATGACTCAGGCCGCGCGGCTCCACCTGCACGTCACAACCTACCTCGATCTCGTGTATGGACCCAAGGGCGAGCACGTGGCCAAAGGGCTCGAACACATGGCCAAGGCGCCGGTCCAGGAGTTGACGGCGGTGGGGCGGTCCTTCGAGGCTTCGGCAATCCCGTGGCTCCAGGGCCTGCACCCCCGCAAGTGCGCCTACGCCGGGGCCGCGGCCCTCACCAACCTTTCGCAGATAGCCCAGCAGGCTTCGGCCCGGTGCGGTCTGCCCGCGCCGGAAGGCCCGCCCCTCCTGCTCGGGCTGATGTTCGCCTTCGGCGCGGGCGTGCTGACCGACCCGCTGTTCCCCTGGGTGGCGGCTAGCCTGGAAGGCGGCGGCGCGCCGCCGGCGCGCCTGGAACGCCTGACGGTGCGCGCCCAGGCGTATTTACGGCAGGCGCTCGAAAACCGGAGCAAAGGCTAATCCTATGTCAGGTTGCAGCGGCGACTCCAGCGATCCCGTAAGCGGCTCGACTCCCTCCAGCGGCACCGACGACGCGTCGGCGTCCTGCACCCATTGCTCCCTCACCTCCGAGACGGCGGCGACGGTCCCCACGGACCGCGCGCGCACGACGGTCGGGGTGGGAGAGGAGGTGACGGTCACCGTGGATCCGGCGCCGGCGACGTGGTTGGTGAGCGGTGCGGGGACCGTGAGCCCTTCCAGCGGCGCGAGCGTGACGTTCCGGGCCGCCGACCGCGCCGGCTCCGCCACGGTCACGGCCGACGGGGCCGGGGGCTCCTGCACGATTACCTTTACGGTCATCGAACCCTCCGGTATCATGATGTCGCGAGTCTCGCTGGTCCGCCACGGGAAGGGCCACCCCGATTGCGGCTTTCTGGCCCGCCCCTACGTCCAGCCGGCCACCGTCTCCTTCTACAACATCGAGGTGCGCGAGCGGAACTCGCACTCGACCGCCACGGGATACTTCAAACCGTTCGACGGGTGCACCCATCAGTCTGAAACGCAGCTCGCGAGCGAATGGTACACGGTGCAGGAGTGCTGCGAGGGTCTGGGATCGCCGGTGGACTGCTACGACGAGATCTACTCCGGGTACCCGGGTATCCCGACCCCGTCCGTCGGGCTAATGACCTTTCCAATCACGTGGCAGTTTCAAGTGGGCGGCGGAGCGGCGAAAAGCATGCCGGATTTCGAGCAGCGTCACACCGTGACCGCCACCGGCGACTGCACCACCAGCAAGGGAGGAGCCTCGGAGACCACCCACCAGAGCGACGAGGACTCCGGCTATTGAGCGTGACTCCAGTTCTGGCCATATCGATCGCGGCGCTGGCGCTTGGCGGTGGACTCTCGCCGGCGCAGACCGGCGCCAAAGGGAAGACTATGTCGGACATCACTGCGCGCGCGGCGGCGCTCGTCGCCGAGTTTGATAAGGAAAAGGATCCGGAGAAACTCCAGGCGGCCGCCGACCTGCTGGTCGAGGTGGATCTCTCCAAAGAGGAGGAGGGCCTTAAGCGCCTGGCGCTGCGCGGCGAGACGCTCCAGGCCTGGCTGACGCTGCTGGCCGCGATCGACAAGAACCTCGATCCGCGCTTCGATCCCAACGACCGGCCTGGGGTCAACGTCTCGCCGCCGCCGTCGGGAGGGGTGCAGTATCCGCCGGGCGTCGACCCGTCGAAGATCCAGGACCCGCAGGCCCGCCAGCAGTACGAGACGGCCATCAAGCAGAACCGGGCCAAAGCGGTGAACTACCGGCTGCAAACCAAGCTGCGGCGGCTGGACGAGAGGCTGACACCGAACGTGGAGCGCTTCATCCGGCTGTCCTACACGACCGTGCCGGGGGACCAGCGCCAGCTCGACGACGCGGTGAAGAAGCTGATCGCGAATCCGCAACGGGCCTCCGCCCTGCGGCGGGCCGGAGGACCCAAGCAGTAGCGCGTCCTGGAGCGTGTCCACTTGGGACGCGAGCCTACCCCGCAGGCAGCGCCTTCCGTTCCGTAGCCAGTTCGCCCGCCTTGAGCCGGAAGCACAGCAACGCGCCCGGCTGCTCGCCCTCGGTCACGTAGGAGGCCACCGGGCCGAACATCTCCGCCAGTTGCCCGCCCGTGCATGTCGGCAGGAACACCCGCAGCACGCGCGGGTCGTAGAACCGGAAATAGAGAGGCTTTCCCGCACTGTCGTGCACCCTCAGGAACCTCCGGAAATGCTGCCGCATCGCGTGCAGGTTGGCCTGGGTCGAAACGAATATCCCCCAGTGCTTCCCCCATCCTTCCGTCAAAACCCAGGCGGTGAATTCCGCCTTCTGCTCCAGCCGCACCAGGTAGGGCGCCACCTCCGCCATGTCGGGCGCCAGATCGCCCCGGTACAGGCACTCGAATTCCGGACTCGCCTGGTGCAGCTTGAGGAGCAACCCGGGTACGGACGCGCCGTCCAACACGGCGAACACGCCCCCTCCGTCTCCCGCAAACAGAAACTCCCTTACCTCATCGCTGGCGCTCTTCATCCTAGCTTTCCTTGCCGCACTTGCCGCATGTGTCGCACAGCGCTGCCCCCGTTTCCGCGGCCTGTTTCAGCACCATCGCCATGGGGCTGTAGGACGTCGGCGTGGGCGGCGTCGGCGCTGGCGGCGGAGGCGCCTGCTCCCCGGGCTTCGCCGTGTCGGCCGGCTGGGCATCCTTCGGCGTCGTCGGTGAGCACCCCGCCCCCGAACCGGCCGCCCCGCCGCTGTTGATCATCACCATCGTTCCTTTGATGAAGATGCCGCCGGAGTTGATGTTGATGAAATTGCCGCCCACCTTGAGCGTCAGGGTCGTCCCGGATTCGATCACCAGGTTCATGCCGGCCTTCAGGTAGATCTCCGTGCCCGCATCGAGAGCGTAATTCTGGCCCACCTTCACCTGTATGTTCTGGCCCGCCTGGAGCGATACCGTGCCGTCCACCTTCTCGTTGTGGTCGCCTTGCCCGTGGACGTGCCGGTCCTTCTTGGACAGCTCGAGGCGGTCCTTCTCCACGGTCAGGTGGCTCTCCCCGCCGAACGTCTCGTGGCGGTCGGCCTTCGCCCGGATGTCGAGGTTTCTCTCGCCGTTAATGAAGATCTGCTCTTTGCCCTTCTTATCCTCGAACCGGATTTCGTTGAACCCGCCGCCACCCTTCGAGGAGTAGGACTTGATCGTGCTCTTCGTCATCTCGTCGGGCAGCGTGTACGGCGGCATCTGGACCGCGTTGTATACACTACCGGTGATGAGGGGCCGGTCCGGATCCCCTTCCAGGAAACTGACCACCACTTCCTGGCCGATGCGCGGAGTCCACACCGCTCCCCAGCCCTTGCCCGCCACCGGCTGCGCCACCCGGATCCAGCACGAGCTCACCTCGTCCAGCTTGCCCCGGCGGTCCCAGTAGAACTGCACCTTCACGCGCCCGTACTTGTCTACGTAAATCTCCTCGCCGCCGGGTCCCACCACCACCGCCGTCTGCGCGCCATGAATCCGAGGCTTGGAAGAGACGCGCGGCGGCCGGAACGGCACCGGGGCTTCGATGGCCGTGAACGCGTTCTTGTATGTCGACTCCGTGATGCTTCCCTGGCCCGAGTAAAAGCCGCCTTCTTCTCCGTGGTGCGTAATGTGCGTCAGCACGTAGGTTGCGTTCTGATCCCTGCGCTCATAGCCCTGCAAATCGAACTTGAAGCCCGACGCCAGCGTGCGGCAATCGCTTTCCCCGCAGAACACGGCGTGAACCGCCTCCTCCGCCTCGATGCGGAGCTTGGCCACCTTGTCGCCCTCTTTCCGCTCCGTGTAAATCCCCGGATAGTCGAAGATCTCGAAGCGCTGGTTGCCGCCCTGGTTGATCGCGCTGTTCACCTCCGCGCCCAGCCACGTGGAAGGCGTCTCGAAATTGTAGTCGCACAGCGCGTACTTGCCCGCCCGCAGCTCCTGTTCCTGCTTCCATCCAAACACCACGTCTTCCTCGTGGCGCGCCTCCAGCAACGCGCTGCGATCGAACATCACCGTGGATTGCACCGGACAAGGTTGGTGCACCGAAGGGGCATCGCCCAGGATCAGCGTGTGCTTTCCGTTCTCGTGCTTGAAGAAGTAGAAAATGCCCTCCTGTTCCAGCAGCCGGGACACGAAATTGAACGCCGTCTCGCGGTACTGAACGCAGTACTCCCACGGCTCGTAGCTGGTCTTGGTCTGATCCTCGAAGTCCGTGAAACCGAAATCCTGGAAGACTTTCTTTACGATGTCCAGCACGTTCATGTTCTGGAAGATCCTGCAATCGGCCGTCCGGGTCAGAAACCACAGCCACGGCACCACCTCCGCCCGATAGTGCGTCAGGCGCTCCTCGCTCGGCAACTGGATGAACCGGCTCACGTACCCGTTGAAGTAACGCGCGCTCTCGGTGTCTGCCAGGCGCACCGAGAAGGTCACGTTCTGGCCCACGATCCCGTCGAAGCTCACCTCACCGTCTTCCGACAACAGGTCCAGGTCGAAATGGAACGGCCGCGAAATGCCCTCCTCGCCGGTGAAGGACCGCAGCAGGAACTTGTCCGCGCCCAGCGGCGTCAGGAAGTTCAGAAACCGCTTCAGCTCTGTCCAGCCCGCCATGTCAGCCTCCAATCATCACGGTCGGGCAGCCCATGGAGACTTTGTTCGGAGGGCCGACCGCTTCCAGGATCGTGTCGCCCTGCCGCGCCGCGGGCAGGTTGTCAATCATCACCGTGGCCGAGCCGGTGATCACAACTCCCGGCCCGTGCGGCGGAACCGGAAGCGGCGTCACGCACAGGTGCGTGTCCGCGCCCGCGCTCGCGCTCGAAATCATGCTCGACATGGACGCCAGCATCGCGGCCTTGGTGGCCTGTTCGGCCGCGTACGCCGCCGGCGCGCCGGGAGTGCCGGCCGCCGCCGCCGTCGCGGCCTCCGCCGTCTGTATTGCCGTGTCCGCAACCTGCTTGGCCGCCTGGAGCGCCGCCACCGCCGCCAGCGGGATACCGCGCCAGGCCGGCAGGAAACCGATCAGACAGGTCAGGCTGCCAGGGCCGGGCGTCAGCACCGGCGGCAGTGGATGCACGACCGGATCCGAAGTCCGGGCTGCCTGAGGCATAGGCTCCCTCCTCTCTCGTTATAGTTTACTGTGGCGCAGCAAAAGCCACCCTACTCGTACACGAACTTCCCATCCGCTCCCACGCCGGCGTGAATCGCCGGCACCTTCTTCCCCTCCGCCATCCACGCCAGCAACTGCCGCGAGACTTCCGGAAGCAGCGTGTTCGTCAGGATGTTGTCCACGTTTCGGGCGCCGCTTTCCACCTCGGTGCAGCGCCGCGCCACCTCGTCCACCAGCGCTTCGTCGTACTCCAGCTCGATCTTGTGGTTCTCCATCAGCCGGCGCTTTATCTTGGCCAGCTTCAACACGACGATCTTCTTCAGATTCTCGTCCCGGATGGGGTAATACGGAATGATCACCATGCGACCCAGGAACGCCGGCTTGAAGATCTTGTTCAGCTCCGGCTTCAGCGCCTTGACCAGCCCTTCCGGCGACGGCATCGTCTCCGGGTCTGCGCACAGCTTCATGAACGTGTCGGTGGCGGCGTTGGTGGTCAGGATCAGGATGTTGTTCTTGAAATCGATTTCGCGGCCCTCGCCGTCCTCCATCATGCCTTTGTCGAAGACCTGGTAGAACAGCTCCAGCACATCCGGATGGGCCTTCTCGACCTCGTCCAGCAGCACCACCGAATAGGGCCGCCGCCGCACCGCCTCGGTCAGCACGCCGCCCTCGCCGTAGCCCACGTATCCGGGAGGCGAGCCCTTCAGCGTCGAGACCGTGTGCGCCTCCTGGAACTCCGACATGTTGATGGTGATCATGTTGCGCTCGCCGCCATAGAGCAGGTCGGAAAGCGCCAGCGCCGTCTCGGTCTTGCCCACGCCGCTCGGCCCCACCAGCATGAACACGCCCACCGGCTTGTTGGGATCGTCCAGGCTGGCCCGCGAGGTCTGGATGCGCTGGCTGATCAGCTCCAGCGCGTGGTCCTGCCCGATCAGCCGCCGTTTGAGGATCGAGGGCAACTCGAGCACCATCTGGATCTCGTCCTTCACCATCTTCCCGGCCGGGATTCCGGTCCAGCCCGAGATCACGTCGCCGACCGTGTTGCCGTCCACCGAGACCTGGATCAGCGGCGAGTCCCCTTGCAGGGCCGCCAGCTCGAAGTCGAGCTGCGCCAGCTCGGCCCGCAGCGCCGCCGGGCCCGGCGTGGGCGCGGCCGCGGCGGCCGCTTGTTCCCCGCTCGCGGGCTGCGCCGCTGGAGCCGGCGCCGCGCCGCCCTCGATCCGCGCGTGGATCTCCCGAATCCGCGCCACCAGCCCGGCTTCCTTGTCAAAACGCTCCCGCAGAGCCGCCAGTTGCGTTTCCACCACCGCCCTGCGCTCCGTGATCGCCGCCAGCGCCTCTCTGTGGTCGGCCCCCAGGTCCACTTCCCGGCCCAGAATCCCCTGCTGGACCGCCAGATCGTCGAGCTCGCGCGTGGCGTCTTCGATCTCCGGTGGAACCGAGTTCTGCCCCAGCGCCAGCCGCGCGCAGGCCGTATCGAGAACGCTCACGGCCTTGTCCGGCAACTGCCGGCCCGCCAGATACCGATGCGAGACCTTCACGCCCGCCGCCACCGCATCCGCCAGGATGCGCACTTTGTGGTGCTTCTCCAGCGCCGGAACGATGCCCCGCATCATGACCATGCACTGGGCCTCGGTGGGCTCGTCGACTTTGACCACCTGGAAACGCCGCGCCAGCGCCGCATCCTTCTCGAAGTACTTCTTGTACTCGGACCAGGTGGTGGCCGCGATGGTCCTCAGCTCGCCCCGCGCCAGGGCCGGCTTGAGCAACTGGCTGGCGTCGTTCTGCCCCGCCTGGCCCCCCGCGCCGATCATGGTGTGCGCCTCGTCAATAAACAGAATGATGGGCGTGGGCGATGCTTTTACCTCTTCGATCAACCCCTTCAGGCGGTTCTCGAACTCGCCCTTTACACCCGCTCCCGCTTGCAGCAGAGCCAGGTCCAGAGTGCGGACGCTGACGCCTTTGAGCGGCGGCGGAACGTCGCCCGCGGCCACCCGCTGGGCAAAGCCTTCCACCACCGCGCTCTTGCCCACGCCGGCCTCGCCGGTCAGAATCGGGTTGTTCTGGCGCCGCCGCATCAGGATGTCGATCATCTGCCGGATCTCGTGGTCGCGCCCCAGCACCGGGTCCAGTTTCCCCGCCTTGGCCTTCGCCGTGAGGTCCACCGTGTAGGCGTCGAGGTTCTGCGTCTTGCCTCCGCCAACGGCGCGCGGCGTCCCGCCGTCCGCCATAGCCGAGCCCGCCTCCCCCAGGGCCGCGATGGAATCCTCGTGCGAGCCTCGGACAATATTCTGGAAGTCCTTCTTGAGCGCGTCCGGCTGGATCTTGCCGAATTCCTTGGGGCTCACCTCGCCCATCAGGCGCGCCAAGTCGTCGTGGCTGGCCAGCGCCAGAATGGTGAAACCGGACCGAACCTGCCCGGCGCCGAAGTCGATGGTCCCGATGGCCCACGCTTCCTTCAGCATGTTCACCAGGGAGACGCTGAACACCGGCCGCCCGGCGTTGCCGCGCTTCAGCTTGTCCAGACTGCGCGTCACCTCCTGCTGCAGCCGCGTCGCATCGGCCCCGAAGTGCCTGAGGATACGCACCAGGTCCCCATCCGTGTCGTCCAGCAGTTTGAGCAGGTAATGTTCCACCTCGATGTTGTAATTGGTGCGCGAGACGCAGAGCCCGGCCGCCGCTTCGAGCGCGTTCCGCGTGGCGTCGTTGAGTTTTCCGATCAGTGATTTCAGATTCACGCTCATCGAAGAGTCCTCTCTGTCAGAACCGGGTGCGCCGTGGGGCGGTTCCGCCTGCCTGACAAACACCCGTCACAACTCCAGCACCGTATCGTCCGGATCGCGATCCATAGCCGCCGACTTCGCCCACGTGATCCAGCCCAGGCGCGGGGCCGTCCGGTCGCCTCGCCCCAGTTCGCAGCCCGGAACCTCCTCGCGCTTCAGCACGAGCTGCGCTTCGAAATCGAATTCGTTGCCGCCAAAGAACCGCACCAGCGCCCGTAGCGGTTCGTAGGCCGTGCCGGTGGGCAGGAAATCCCGGTATTGATCCAGACCCAGCGGCCCCAGCCGGATGCGGGCGCGCGATTGCTCGTCCCAGATCTCATCGCCCACCACCGCGCCCACCGCGAGTTGCTCGGACTCGGTCGCGCCGGCCTCCAGCCGGCACTGCGTGGGAACGTCCAGCCGGTACCAGGCGCCCGCGAACTGCACGATCTCGGCCGGCACGTCGAAGTAGTCCTCGATCAACTGCCGCAGTGCCTGCGCCGATCGCGGCCGCTGCCCCAGCAGTCCCGCGTAATAGACCATCGAAATGTCCGACACCGCCTGGCGATTGGCCAACCCCCTGGTGCCCAGGCCGATCAGGTCCAGCAGATACTGTGAGAGCCGGTCGCCCCCGCCGCGCTCGTACTGGACCGTAAACCTGTACCGCTCCCAGGCCTGGTAGAACAGCGAGATCATGCGGTGATTGAAGATGTCGAGAAAATCGCGAACGGCCGTGTCCTTCGCCCGGACGCGCTCGGCCACGAACTGCGTGTAGTAGAGCGGCAGGACGCCTTCCGGGCCGGTCAGTCCCATGAAGTTCACTGCCATCAGCGGCGCACGCCCTTCACGCCACTGGAGCGATTGGATCTCGCTGGCGGGGAACGCGGTCGAGTTGTGCGCCGCGAACCTCACCACTTCGGTCTGCGGGTTGGCGAACCGCCCCGGCGCGTTGCGGTCGCGCAGCAGCCGCTCGAGCACCCGCACCGCCTGAAAGAACTCGAACCGGTACGGCTCTTCTCCGATCGCCCGCTCGACATCCTGCCCCTCGGCCGTTACGGCCGGCGGCTCGTGGTCTGTGGCCCGTGGCTCCACTAGCGGCTCCCTGAGCTTCCCTGGCGCACTCTCTCGGGCTGCCAAGCCGCACAAGTCCGAGCGGATCTGCTGGCTACAAGCCGTGCGCCACGAGCCCTCACAGCAGCACCGCCTGCCCGGCCCGCGGAGGCCACTCCTTGAGAACCTCTTTCCGCTGCTCCGTGCGGGCCACCAACTGGCTGAAGCTGTTCATGGAAACGTACAGGCCCAGGAACTGCTCGAGCACGCTGGCGAACAGGTACACGCCGCCGCCTACGAACTGCTCTTCGTCGAACGCCATCTCCACCCGCGTCCCCCGAACGAACGAGATCCCATTGTCTGAAATAACGCGCGCGAAGTGCCGCCGGCTCTCGATCCGCCGGATCCCCTGGATCTGCTTCTCCAGGTGCGTCGAGTCGCTGAAGTTGTACAGGCGCAGGATTTCCGCCAGCGCCTCTCTGCCGTCGCTCACCAGCGACAGATAGTTCAGCGAGAGCTGCGAGATCAGCCGCCACAGCGCCGCCTTGCCCACCGCCGGCCGCAGTGTCGGCGTGGGCTTCTTCAAGGTGACGATGCGCCGGATGGAGGGCATTCCCTCCAACTCGAAATCCCCCGCTTCGCTGCCGAAAGGCAGCCGCGCCGGCAGATCGCGGTTGGAGCACAGGCAGCGCACCGTCAGCGTTTCCACGTTCACCTTTGCCGGCTGCCCCGAGAGATCCGCCAGGGAGAGGAAGATGTCCGTGCCGTCGTCGCCCCTCTTGGCCGAGGCGCGCCGCTCCGCGTGCCAGAAGGTCTGTTTCTTTTCCCGCGAGCGCCCGTGCCGGTAGGAGAAGAACGGCTCGAACTTGGCCACCTCCTGCGTGTGCGGGTTGGCGCTGACCACCTCTTCGATCGAGAAGATCTCGAGCGCGTGCCGCCGCCGCACGTCCGGCACCACCGGGTACTCGTGCCGCAACTGGTCCAGCAGGATCGGCTCGGCCGTGTGCTCGAACAGGTTGATGATGGGCGTCGTGTCCGCGCGCAGCGTCTTGGCCGAAACGCCCAGTTCGAGCATCTGCTGCCGGTCCGCGCGCTCGAAGGGCGAAATCAGAACCACGAACTGCGCCCGCTCCCGGAATCCCGCCGCCGCCAGCGCCTTCAACCCGTCCAGCTCGAGGAAGAAGAACTTCTCGGGAAACGCGAAGTACTCCTGCAGCAGCCGGTAACCGGCGAAGGACCGGCGCGTGTACGGCAGCATGGCTTCCTCTTCGCCGAACCCGGCCGCCCGGATCGAACCCGCCGGCAGTTCGATGGGCCGTAGCCGCGGGTTGGCCGGGTCCCGAACCAGGATCTGCGCGCAGTTATTCAACAGCAACTCGTACAGCGCGTGAACCAGGTTGCTCTCGCCATTCAGGTAGAACCGCAGGCGGTCCAGCGCGACTTTGTCGAACGACACGTCGGCCAGGCAGGCCAGATCGAACCGCAGTGCCGCCACCGCGCTTCCACCCTTGACCGGCGGCTGGAGCCGGTCCGGCGTGGTCCATTGCGCCTCGGCCACCGTAAGCGGCCACAGCGTGGTGTCGTAGCAGGTGCGGAACCGGCATGGCACCCCGTCCACCGGGCGCGAGTACAGCAGCGATCCGCGCGGAACTTTCAGCCCCGTAGTCAGTTTGCCCTGTTCCGGATCCAGGTGGAACTCCACCACCGACATGGCTGGAATGGGGTGCGTGTAATGCGGGAACAGAATGCCCAGCAGCGCCTCGGTGATCTCCGGGAACTCGTCGTCGATCTTCAGGTGGACGCGCCCCGCCAGAAACGCGAACCCCTCGATCAGCCGTTCCACGTGCGGATCCTCGCAGCGGTCCGGCTCCAGTTGCAGACGCGAGGCGATCTTGGGGTACTTCTCGGCGAACTCCGCGCCCATCTGCCGCAGGAACGTCAGCTCGCGCTCGTAATAATCGAGAAGGTCGTCGCGCACCCGCTCAGTCTCCCTTCACCGCGTACTCGCCGCTGTTCAGCTCGAGCACCGTGTCGAACGTTACGCGCTCCGGCGCCGGGTCGATCCGCAGCAGACCCTGGATCTGAAAACGCAGGATGCGCGCGGTGCCGGCCACCGGCTCCATGCTCACCCGCGCGCCTTGAATCCGCGGCTCGAAGTTCGCGATGGTCGATTCGATCATCCAGAGGAGCCGTTTCTGGTCCTGGGTCGAATGAACGCCCAGCGAGGCGATGTCCGGCAGCCCGTAATTGAAGAGCGACCGCTCGATTTCGAGCGAGGTGCCTGCCGGCGCCTCGATGCTGCGCCGCGTATTCAGCAGCCATTCGATATCCCGGCGCAAGGCCGTCTTGAGCTGGCGCAGCGACTGCGCGCGCCCCAGCGGCGGATCGGTTCTCAGCGACGCCTCCTGGTCCAACAGCCGGTCCAGAACCGACAGCGTGACGTTCGGTTCCGGACCCGAGCGCGCCATCCTCTACCTCCGCAGCGTCAGCGCTTCGACGGGATCGAGACGGCAGATTCGGCCGTAGATTCTCTGTTTCTCCTCCGCTTGCGTTTCGCTCTTGTCCATCGATCGGTACAGCAACGAGAACGCCCGGGCGATCGTCTCGGTCGGCTCCCACTCCTCGAGCTTCCGCCTTTCGATCTCCGCGGCGATGTCCTCGAGAATCGGCCGCGCGATGGCCGCCTGATCTGCCCCCAGGCAGACCTCCGCCAGCTGGACCCGCCGCTGGAAGCGCCCGCGCCCGGATGACTCCTGTGCCGCCTCGCGATTCAGAATCTCGATGGCGTCCCGCACCTGACCCGAGCGCGCCGCCTCGAGCGCCAGTTGGTAGGCGTCCGGCGCCGCCTCGCTTCCCGCCGTTTCGTCGCTGGAAGTCTCGAACGCCGGCCGCGAATAGCTGGTGGCCGGCTCCGCCGCGGCCGGGTCACAGAACTCCTTCAGCCAGGCCCGTGTTTCCCCGTTGGCCGCAGGCGTATCGTCGCTGAGCGACGTCTCCAGCAGGCGTGGAAAGTCCGCGAGCAAGGCGCGCACCGCGCTCTTGATGGCCCAAGCCGCCGCACTGTGCCCGAGGTTGTCGCAGGCCGTCGCGGCGTAACGCTGCAAATCGAGCCAGGCCCGCCCGCACGGCGTTCCCATCGCCGTCTCGGCCGTATCTAGCGCCTGCTGCCACTCTCCGTCGTTGGCCAGGCGCTTCAGCTCCTGGCGGGTCTCGCTCGGCGGCGCATCCAGCAGCGCGGGATCCGGGTCGTAGCCTTCCCCGGCGGCGCGCAGCTCGCCCCAGCGCAGCCCGCGCAGCAGGAGATAAGATGCCGGATTCCCGGCATCCTGCTCGCGCAGGTACCGGGCCAGGGCAGCCACCCGTTCGATGGCGTCTTCCCGGTCGGCCGGTTCCGGCCCGGCCGACCTCCTCGGCGCCGCTTTCCGCGCCGGCGCCGCGGCCGCCGCGGGCTCGTAACCCGCATCCTCCGCTGGGGCCGCCGCGTCCTCCGCGGCCGGCGCTTCCGCCACCGGGGCGTTCGCGCGCTTCCTTACCAGCAGGATGCGGACGGTGTTCTTGACTTCCTCAAGAGTCTTCTCCAGGTCGCCGAAGCCGGGCGTGGAATCGCCGAACTTCTCCTCCGCTGCCGCCTTCAACGCCCCAACGGACTCCAGGCAGGCCGTGAGCTGGTCCTGCCAGGTCTCGTAGGAGGCCGTGGGGGTGACGTCGAAGTCCGCATCGAACGCCTCCGGCGTCAGCTTGCCTTCCCCCACCGCCGTCGCCCGCACCTGCTGGCGCGTTTCGTTCGCTGCCGCGTCCGCTTCGGAGGGAACCGTCCGCGATTCCCTGTATTTGAACCAGTCCAGGCCCCCGCGGGTCAGCGCTACGTTCTTGATGGGGCGGTCCAGCCGCGATCCCACCCAGTCCAGCGGCGCCGCTCTCAGCTCCGCGTCGCCGTCTTCAAGCTCGGGATAGAGCGTGTCCCAGAAGTTCTCGATCAGCCCCCGCAGCAGGTCCAGCCCCGCCTGGAGACCCGCGAAACCCTCCCGGCGAAGCAGCGCCTCGGTCAGCCACGCCGCGATCTGCAGATCCTTGCTCTTGGTGGCCAGTGCCCCGCTGGCGAGCTTGATCGCCAGCACCCAGTCGGCCTTCTTGACCGCGACCTGCCAGTCGCCCTGCGGGACGTCGTCGTCCTCCCGTCGCGCCTCCTTGATCTGGTCGAAGACCGGCGCGTAACGGAGGTTCTCGCCGCTGGGGTTGTCGCCGGGGATGGGGTTGAGTATGTCTTCGCGCAGGGGCATCGTCAGTTGGCTTCCGCCGCCTCGGCCGCCGGGTTTATCGTCAGGCTGCGCACTTCAAGCAACGGCATTTCCTCTCCGTCCACCAGCAGCATTTTCTGCCCGAACGGAACCTCCTCGCCGCCCTCGCCTTCTTCCCAGACCGTCATCCGCCCCAGGCGGACTTCCTCGTCGAGGTGGCGCGAGGAGAGCGGTGACAGGACTGGAACCAGGATCTCACCCAGCTCCGTTCCTTTGAACCCAGGCCCGGTGAGGACCCTGGCCGGGAGCCACAGCAGATCGCGCACCCGGCGCGGCGGATCGACCCGGATGGAAGCGATGTGCGCAAACGGAAGCCACAGGTAGGTGCCCGCCGAGAAGGTCTCCAGCCGCGGTCCGATCCGCCCGTCGGCGTCACTCAGCGAAAGGAACGGCTTGCCGTTCAGAGTGCCCGTGAACGGCGTCGGGTCCGCCGGCGGCATCATGGTGTACTCGCGCTTGGCGAACGTCTCCTGGCGGGCCCGCTCGGCGGCCAGCACTCCGCGGTAGAGCAGCCCGCCCATCTCCGAGGACGGTCCCGCCTGCGAGAGCACGCCCAGATGTTTCTCGGCCCGGTCGTAATCGCCCGCAAAACACAGCAGCTCAAAGAGAAAGGTGCGGCGCTTCGCGTCGGTAGGATTCTCGCGAAGCTCGGCGCCAAGCGCCTGCACTGCCTCTGTGAGCTTTCCCGCCTGAAACAGCTCTTTCGCAGTCATGGAAAGCTCCTGTCCACTGCCATCCGCCATCGCTTCCCAGCCGTCACCGAGCCTGGCCGGCGCGGCGTTCCACCAGGATCGGCTCCGCCTCTCAGTCGTCTCCCTGGATCTGGAAGTAACCGGCGATATCGCTGAGTTGCCGGTCTGCGGGCATGATCACGCCCTCGGTCCACGGCGCGCTGGCGTTCAGACCGTTCCCTTCGATATCGCTCACCCCATCGGGCGGCCGGCGACCGGCCGCCGCGCACACCTCCGCCGACGGCCGGCCGCACCAGCTAGGTGTGAGTCTGCTGCTTTACGTCATAGTACGCGCTGACGGCGCCGCCCAGCGAGCCGTCCGGCTTCTGCTCCTTGTACACGATCTCGATCTTGGTGAAGTTCAGCGAGATCTGGTCCATGGGCACGACGTCGCCGCCGGAACCGCCCGACTGGTAAGACGACACCAGCAAGTCCGTGAATGTGACCTTCAAGTATTCCTGCTGATCCTTGCCCGCCTTGCGGCAAGTCAGGATAGCGCTCTTGATGTGGTCGCCGGTAGCGCAAGCCAGAAAAAGTTTCGGGCTGGACTTGTTCACCCTCATGAGGAAATGGAAGTCCTGCATCTGGACCTTGCCCGCTCCCATCCCTCCACCGAAGGAAGCGGTCCCGGATTGGCTCTCGCCCCAGGACCAGGACTCGATCTCCATCTCGCCTTTGTGGGTCTTGTCCTGACTCTCGCCGGGGACGCCGTCGAGCTTCAGGAAATAGTCGACTATAGCCATCTAGAAACCCTCCTATTCGACTGATCTGGTACCACTCGCCGGCGCCGTGCCGGCACAACCCCGGGCCGGCGCCATGCCGGCCCGTCCCGCGCGCCGCCCAGCCCGCGCGCACCCGAGCGCCGGGACGGCACGACCCGTCCCGGCGCCCGCCTTGCCCGTAGCTCCTTACCCTCGGGCCGATTTCGGCAGCTCAGCGACCAGGCGTAGCGATACGGTCAGCTCGTCGAGCTGGAAATGCGGCCGCAGGAACGCGATGGCGCGGTAGACGCCCGGCTTGCCCTGGGACCTCGGCCACTTCCACCCGCGCCTCGCGCAGCGGGTACTGCGCCTTGGTGGCCGGCGCAGCGTTGTCGTCCTCGGTGACGTACTGCATCATCCACCTGTTCAGGAACCGCTCGCAGTCGGAGCGGGACATGAAGCTGCCGATCTTGTCGCGCATGATGGTCTTCAGGTAGTGCGCGAATCGCGAAACCGCCAGCAGGTACGGCAACTGCGCCGAAAGCCGGGCGTTGGCGTTGGCCGAGTCGGTGTCGTACATCTTAGGCTTCTGGGCGGACTGCGCGCTGAAGAAGGCCGCGTAATCGGTCCCCTTGCAGTGTACCAGCGGGATGAAGCCCAGGTCCGCCAGTTCTTTCTCCCGGCGGTCGGTGATGGCGATCTCGGTCGGGCACTTCAGCGCCACGTCGCCTTCATCGGTCTTGAAGGTGTGCGCCGGCAGCCCCTCGACCAGCCCGCCGCCCTCGACCCCGCGGATGGAAGCGCACCAGCCGTAGAGCGCGAACGACTGCGTCAGCCGCGCCCCCAGCGCATAGGCCGCGTTGCCCCACAGGTACTTGGAGTGGTCGGTGCCGTCCACGCCCTCTTCGTAGTTGAAGCCCTCCACGACCTTCGTATCGCGGCCATAGGGCAGGCGCATCAGCACGTGCGGCACGCACAGCCCGACGTAGCGCGAATCGTCGCTCTGGCGGAAAGACTTCCACTTGGCGTACTCGGTGGTGTCGAAGATCTTGGCCAGGTCGCGCGGCTGATCCAGGTTCGTGAAGGTGTCCATGTTCATCAGCTCGGGCGCGGCTGCGGTCAAGAACGGCGCATGCGCGGCCGCCGCCACCTGGGACATCTTCTCCAGCAGCTCGATGTCTTCCGGATGCCTGCCGAACTCGAAATCGCCCACCACCGCGCCAAACGGATCGCCGCCGAAGATGCCGAACTCCTCCTCGTAGATCTTCTTGAAGATGGCGCTCTGGTCGAATTCCGGCGCCCGCTGCAGATCCCGCAGCAGTTCGCGCTTCGAGCAGTTCAGCACGCGGATCTTCAGCATGACGCTGGTTTCGCTCTGGTCCATCATGTAGCGCAGCCCGCGCCAGCTCCCCTCCAGCTTCTGGAAGGAGGGATGGTGCAGGATCTCGTTCAACTGGATGGAGAGCAGGTGATCGATCTGCGCGATGCGCGCGTTGATCATGGCCTCGGTATCGGGCGAGACCGTGATGGCCCCCTCCAGAACCTGGCTGACGAATTCCTTCACCAGGTTCTTGCCCCGCTCCCGGGCGGCGGGATCGCGGGCCATTCTCCCCTCGTCAACAATCTGGTCGAGCAAGCTCTTTTCGAGTACCTGCTCTTCGGCCGGCTTGGGGGCACCGGAGGTTTGTTGGTCAGCCATTGGAGCCTCCCTTATCGCCTTCGATCTCGGTCTTCAGTTTTCCGAGCTTGTCGGTATCCCGGACGACCTTCTGCAGGAGCTCGTCCAGCTTGTCGTTGCCTTGCAGGCTCCCCCGCAGGTCGGAGAGCCTCGTTCGCAAGTCCAGAAGGTCCTTCAGCGGCTTCACTTGCCGCGCCACCTGCTCCGGCTCGAAGTCCTCCAGGCTCTTGAACCGCAAGTCTACTTTGATCTGGCCGGCGTCGGGATCCTCGCTCAGCTTGTTTTCCACGGAGAACGACAGGTGAGGCTTCATGGCCTCCAGAACGCTGTCAAAATTGTCGGGGTTGACTTCCACGAACTTCCGGTCTTTCAACCGGGGCAGGGGTTGTTCGGGTTGGCCGGTGAGATCGGCAAGAACGCCCATGACGAACGGCAGTTCTTTCACTTCGATCGCGTCGCCGACTTCCACGTCATACGTGATATGAACGCGCGGGGGTCTGACTCGTTCCAGTTTCTTGTGGATGCTTTCCTTAGCCATTTGCGCTCCCTTAACTTATCTTCTGGCGCGCGGCACACGGGCCCAGTGCCGTGCCAACCAACGTACTGTTGGGACTAGGACCATTTGTACCCCACTCCTTACGTTTTTTCAATGGGATTCTCAGGGGCTAGCCCAGTGGGGCGGGCGTCCACGCCTGCCGCAGGTCCCCGAACCCGCCTGCTTCCGCGTCGTGGGACAGGTGTTTGGCCTGCCCAAAGCAGGCATAAGTGCCCGGCCGGACGGCCCTCCCCACGCCGGAGCCGTGGCGGCACACCAGGGGCGTCTTCCAGGGATATCGACCGGCCCCCGGATTCGGCAGCCTTTACCTCCGCAGCTATTCCTGATACTGTTGTGCCATATGAAGCGACTCCAGCCGGTGATCTGGTCAAAGGGGACCTTCCTCACCCCCCAGCATCTCCAGATCCAGGACCGGTTCATCGAGGACACGCTGGGATTCACGCTGGGCTCTCTCAATTACCGCCCCTGGGGCTTCGCGAGCCTCGGGATCAACCAGGAAGCGCTGGCCGGGGGCGTCCTGTCCCTCAATGCGGCCTCGGGCCTGTTCCCGGAAGGCATGCCTTTCGACATCCCGGACGCCGACCCGGCTCCGCCGCCGAAGCCTTTGGATCAACACTTTGAGGCGGATCAGACCAGCCTGGACGTCTACCTCGCCATCCCCCACTACCGGGAGCGCGGGCTGAACGTCTCGGTGAGCCGCCAGGGCGCCGACACCCGTTTCCTGGCCGAAGTGGCCGTCGTCCGCGACGAGAACACCGGGATCTCCGAGAAGCCTATCCAGATCGCCCAGAAGAACTTCCGCCTGCTGGTGGAAGGCGAGAACCGCCAGGGGGTCTCCGCCCTGCGCGCCGCCCGGGTGCTCCGGACCGCCGCGGGCTCCTACCAGTTGGACCCTCACTTTGTGCCCCCCCTCCTGGACATCTCCGCCAGCGACTACCTGGTGGCCATCAGCCGCCGCCTGGTCGAGATCCTCTCCGCAAAGAGCACCATGCTGGCCGGTCTCCGGCGCCAGAAGAACCAGAGCCTGGCCGACTTCACCGCTTCCGACATCGCCAACTTCTGGCTGCTGTACACGGTAAACACGCATTTCCCCCTGTTCCGGCACATCTTCGAGACCGCCAAGGGGCATCCGGAGAGGCTCTATGGGGCCATGCTGACGCTGGCCGGCGCGCTGACCACCTTCTCCCTGAAGGTGCATCCCCGCGACCTGCCGGCCTACGATCACGAGGAGCTCGAGGCCTGCTTCACCAGCCTGGACGAGAAACTGCGCTTTCTGCTCGAGACCGTGGTGCCGAGCAACTTCGTCTCGCTGCCGCTGAAACTGGTGCAGCCGTCCATCTACGCCACCGCGCTCTCGGACGACAAGTACCTCAAGAACACACGGATGTACCTGTCCATTCAGGCCGAGATGAACGAGGCGGAGGTGATCAACAAGACCCCGCAGTTGATCAAGGTCTGCTCGGCGACCCACATCGAGCACCTGGTCCGCCAGGCCCTGCCCGGCCTGACGCTCACACACGTGGTGCGGCCCCCCAGCTCGATCCCGGTGAAACTGAACTGCCAGTACTTCAGCCTGAACCAGTCCGGCGGCGCTTGGGAGGCGGTGGCGCGGGCGCGCAACCTGGCGGCCTACGTGCCCGGCGACTTCCCCAACCCGCAGCTTGAGCTGGTCATCCTGCTGCCGGTGACGTAGCGGGGCTGCGTTCGGCGCGGCCGCGGACGGCGTTCAAGCACATGCCAGGCGAACAAGTTGAATGTTGACAGGAGCTGGGAACCGGATGTATACACACTACTGAGGAGGTTTTACCGCCATGTCAGCCACTCATTTCGCCGCCTGCGCGCGTATCGCCCCGAACCCATGGAAGGTCGATCACGGGGACGGCATTGTGGGCATTCTGCCCTACACCTGCCATATGGCCGCCATGCATTGGGCTTTCATGGATCGCGGCGATTTCCAGACGGTGGCGCACCAACGGCTGACGGTGATCAACCGCGCGGTGTGTCCCAAGTGCCGCAACCCAACGGCGTTCATGCACCAAGCCATCCTCCATCAATGGTATGGAGCCCATTTCTGCGGGGGCGCGCAGCAGATCCTATCGCGCGACGCCCTCTATGGCGCCGTGGAAGTGGGCGACGTGCTGATCCTTGGCACTCCGACCGCGCCCGCGCATTCCATGGTCGTAGTCGGCAAGAGCAAGGCGCCCGGGCATTCGTGGGTCTACATTCGTGGCTTCAACAATGTGGGAGCGCTCGGGACGGGGGCGCAGCTTCAATACGACCCGCAAGACCGCGATATCGACCGTAGGGCACTTTGGAAAGGCTCCCAGTTCGGCATCACCGGGAACCCCGTCTACCGGATTCCCTACGTCGACTATTCAAACCGGGCGGGAATCGTCAGCGGGCAGTGCATCGGCTACCCCATGACCTACCGGGGGACCTAGGGTCTGCCGCGATCAGGAGCGCGCCTGCACGTCGCTTCCGTCTCCCGAAGAAGCGCAGCGGCTTGACGACGCACAAGGCGCGCCTGCGAGGCGATCGCGAATCCGGCATAGACGGTGACGCTCGTGAACTCGAGCGGGGCGCAGTAGCCGAACAGGAGCAGCAGGCAGGCGGCGGTGGCGCCGGCGAGGAATGGCAGCGTTTTGCGGGCCATCAATCCCATGACGTGGCCGGCGGCGGTTTCGTGACGAAGCTCCCATCGCGCGCGGCGAGAATTCCGCGACCGTGCTACCCTGGAATATCCGCGTGTGCCGGCACGTGTCAGCGAAGCCCTGATTTTGCGAACGTTTCCGCTCAAGGAATCGGATCTGATCGTTAGTTTCCTGGCCCGGGATCAGGGTAAGTTGCGCGGCGTAGCCAGGCGCGCGCGGCGGCCGAAGAGTCCGTTTGGCAGCGGCCTGGAGCGCCTCTCGCACGTCAAGCTGTACTACTTCCAGCGGGAGACCAGGGAGCTGGTCAATCTGGATTCCTGCGAGCTGATTCATTCGCAGTTCAGTCTGGCGCCGGATTACGCGGCGGGGGTTGCGCTCGATGCGATGGCCGAAGTCTCCGAGCAGCTCCTTCCTCCGGCGGAGCCGGGCGAGCGGTTCTTCCGGCTTCTGGTCGCGGTGCTGGATTTTCTCCGGACGCGCGAGGCCGAGGGCGTGTGGCAGGCGATGAATTACTTCCTGCTGTGGGCCGTCAGGCTGTCGGGGATTCTGCCGGAGCTGAGAGTAGCCGCCGAATCGATGGAGATTGCGGAAGAGATGCTGTACACGCCGGTGGCACGGCTGACCCAGAGGACCTGGACCCGGGAAACCGCCGCCGATCTGCGGCGCCTGCTGGTGCGGGCCATCGAGGAACACATCGAACGCAGGCTGGTGACGTTGCCGCTGTTGGAAACGACCGTTTGACGTATGGATACCTTTCAGGACGTCCTGTTCAAGCTGAAGAAGTACTGGTCCGATCGCGGCTGCATTATTCAGGAGCCGTACGATGTCGAGGTCGGCGCGGGCACCATGGCGCCCGAGACCTTTCTGCGAGTGCTCGGACCGAAGCCCTACCGGGTCGCCTACGTGCAGCCCAGCCGCCGGCCCGCCGACGGGCGCTACGGCGAGAACCCCAACCGGCTGTACAAGCACTGGCAGCTCCAGGTGATCCTGAAGCCCTCGCCCGCCGACGTGATCGACCAATACCTGGGCAGCCTGGAGGCCATCGGGATTGACCTCCGCAAGCACGACATCAAGTTCGAAGAGGACAACTGGGAGGCGCCGACGCTGGGCGCCTGGGGCGTGGGCTGGCAGGTGATGCTGGACGGCCTCGAGATCACCCAGTTCACCTACTTCCAGCAGTGCGGCGGCATCGATCTGGACCTGGTGCCGGCCGAGCTGACCTACGGCCTGGAGCGGCTGACCAGCGTTCCTGCAGGTCAGGGACAGCGTCTACGACATCGAATGGGCGCCGGGAGTGACTTACGGCGACGTACGGCTGGCGGATGAGCTTCAGAACTCGGTCTACAACTTCGAGATGGCGGACGTGGCCGCGCTGTGGAGCCTGTTCGATCTGCACGAGAAGGAATGCCAGCGGCTGCTGGCGCTCTACCCGGACTATCCGCAGAAGCCCCGCTTCCCGGTGCTGCCCGCCTACGAGCACGTGCTCAAGTGCTCGCACCTGTTTAACCTGCTCGATTCGCGCGGCGCGATCAGCGTGACCGAGCGCGTGGCGGTGATCGGGAGGGTGCGCAAGCTGGCGCTGGGCGCGGCCGCCTGCTGGGTAGATCAGCAATCGCCGGTCGAAGCGGCGGCGGAGGTGTCGCAATGAGCGTGCCCTTCCTGATCGAGATCGGCACCGAGGAAATCCCGGACTGGATGATACGGCCGGCCTGCGATCAGTTGGCGGAATCCATAGAAGGACTCTTGTTGGGGCGGCAGTTGGTGCAGTACCAGAACCTCCGTGCCGACGGAACGCCCAGAAGGCTGGTCGTTCGCGTGGACAACGTGCCCGAAGCGGAACCTCAGAAGGATGAATTCGTGATAGGCCCTCCTGTCTCGGTCGGCTTCAGGGACGGCCAGTTCACGCAGGCCGCGTTTGGTTTCGCGCGGAAGATGGGCATCAGCGGCGACGAGCTGGCCAGAACGAAGACACAGAAGGGCGAGTACGTCTGCGTGAGGCGGGTAACGCCGGGCCGGCGCACGATAGATGTCCTGGCCGCGGCCCTGCCGGAGTTGATCTTGAAGATTCAGTGGCCCAAGACCATGGTCTGGGGCGCTAAGGGCGGCCCGCGGTTCATCCGGCCGATCCGGTGGCTGGTGGCGCTTCTGGGCGCCGAGGTGGTGCCATGCGAGATCGCGGGCGTGCGCTCCGGCGCGGTCAGCTCGGGCCACCGCCAGCTCGGCGCGGCCCGGGTGCCGGTGACCATCGCGGACTTCGACCGCCAGCTTTACGAGAACGGCGTGATCGTGTCGGCCGAGGCGCGGCGCACTGGGATCCGCGCGGCGGTTGACGACCTTCTGAAGGGCAAGGCGCTGCGCATCAAGGAAGACCCGGCGCTGGTCGAAACGCTGGCCTACATCACGGAGCGGCCCAGCCCGATTCTCGGCAGCTTTGATCGGGAATACCTGGGCCTGCCCGCCGAGGTGCTGGTCACGGTGATGCGCCACCACCAGAAGTACTTCTCGGTCGAGGACGGCGAGGGACGCCTGGCGCCGCACTTCGTGGCGGTGATGAACACCAGCGCCGATCCGGAGGGGCTCGTCCGCCAGGGCAACGAACGCGTGCTTCGCGCGCGCTTCAACGACGCCCGCTTCTTCTGGAACGTGGACCAGCAGAAGACGCTGGCCAATCGGGTGGCGGACCTGGCTCACGTCACCTTCCAGGCCAGGCTAGGCTCGTACCTCGACAAGACCAAGCGCGTGCAGAAGCTCGCGCGGAAGCTGGCCAAGATGGCGAAGACCGATCCGGCGCCCGTCGAGCGCGCGGCGCTGCTCGCCAAGTGCGACCTGACCACCGACATGGTGAAGGAGCTGACCGAACTCCAGGGCGTCATGGGCGGCCTCTACGCGCGTGAGCAGGGCGAGCCGGAAGAAGTGTGGCGTGCCATCTACGAGCACTACAAGCCCGAGAGCATGGAGGACGCAATCCCTGCCGCGCTCACGGGAAGGCTGCTCTCGCTGGCCGACAAGCTCGATACGCTGCAGGGCTGCTTCAAGATCGGCCTCGTGCCCACGGGATCGAAAGATCCGCTGGCGTTGCGCCGTGCCGCCCAGGGCGTGGTGAAGATCCTGGTCGAGGGGAGGCTCAGCCTCTCTGTTTCCAAGCTGGCCGGAGGAGACCAGGCGCTGACGGAATTCCTGCTCGACCGCGTGCGGTACTATTTCAAGGACATTCGCGGATTCCGGTACGACGAAGTGAACGCCGTGCTGGCGGCCGGTCACGACGACCTGACCGACGTCGAGAGCCGGCTGGCGGCGATCCAGGCCGTGCGGCCCACCGAGGACTTCGAGCCGCTGGCGGCGAGTTTCAAGCGCATCAAGAACATTCTGCGCCAGGCCGGGATGATCGAGGCCGGGCAGGCCGAAGCGCCGGCTTCGGGCGGCAATGTCGACGCCGCGAAGCTCGATCCGGGCCCCGAGACCGAACTGTTCCAGGCGTTCGAGAAGCTGCGTCGGCGCGTCAAACGGTCGCGCGGCAAGAAGCAGTATCAGGCCGCGCTCGAGGCCATCGCCTCCATCCGGCCACAGGTGGATCTGTTCTTCGATAAAGTTCTAGTCAACGCGCCCGACCCCGATGTCCGGCGCAATCGTCTTACGTTACTGCACCAGTTGTTAAGCGAGTCTTCGGCCATCGCCGATTTCTCGGAGATTGTTGCCACAGAGGCGTCCGCTCGCGCGGGCGCCGAAATAGACGAGCCGCGACCTTGAGGAAGCTGTGAG
This sequence comes from Bryobacterales bacterium, assembly GCA_963710565.1. Lineage (GTDB taxonomy): Bacteria > Acidobacteriota > Terriglobia > Bryobacterales > Bryobacteraceae > DASWZN01. The sequence goes on from CAVQAN010000010.1 coordinate 58,407, forward strand.
GAAATCGCTGGCCGCAGATGAACGCGGATGGACGCCAATAAGAACCGGCGCCGGCCGGCGTTCGTTTGCGGCTTCAGGCTTCTTGGGGCTTCCGAGGAGCGGCACCTACAGGAGAGAAAGCAAGCCTTATGAGTAAATACGTATATTCCTTCGGCGGCGGCACGGCCGACGGCGACGGAAAGATGAAGGACACCCTGGGTGGAAAGGGCGCCGGACTGGCGGAGATGTCGCGCGCCGGCGTGCCCGTCCCGCCCGGGTTCACAATCTCTACCGACGTCTGCAAGGTCTATTACGAGAACGACAACCAGCTCACCGCGGAGATCAAGGAGCAGAGCGCCAAGGCATTGGCCCTGCTCGAACAGCGCATGGGCCAGAAGCTGGGCGACGTGACGAACCCGCTTCTTGTCAGCGTCCGCAGCGGCGCGAAGTTCTCGATGCCGGGCATGATGGACACCATCCTGAACCTGGGCCTGAACGACGAGACGGTGAAAGCGCACGAGGCGCGCAGCGGCAATCCGCGTTTCGCCTACGACTGCTATCGCCGTTTCATCCAGATGTTCGGCAACGTGGTGCTGGAGATCCCGAAGGCGGATTTCGAACACGTTTTCGACGGCCAGAAGAAGAAGGCCAAGGCCAAGCTGGACACCGATCTGACGGCCGAGGACTTGCAGGCCGTGATCGTGGGCTACAAGGCGCTCATCCAGAAGAAGACCGGCAAGCCGTTCCCGCAGGACGCGAGCGTGCAGCTCGAAATGTCGCGCGATGCGGTGTTCCGTTCCTGGATGAATCCGCGCGCCATCCACTACCGGAAGATGAACAAGATTCCGGACGATCTGGGGACCGCGGTCAACGTGCAGGCGATGGTTTTCGGCAACATGGGCGAGACCTCGGCCACGGGCGTGGGCTTCACCCGCAACCCGGCCACCGGCGCCAAGGAGTTCTACGGCGAGTTCCTGACCAACGCGCAGGGCGAAGACGTGGTGGCGGGCATCCGCACGCCGCGGCCGATCACCGAGCTGGCGACGCTGATGCCGGAGGTCTACAATCAGCTCCGCGAGATCACGTCCAGCCTGGAGAAGCACTACCGCGACATCCAGGACTTCGAGTTCACCATCCAGGACGGCAAGCTGTACATGCTGCAGACCCGCAACGGAAAGCGGACCGGGCCGGCGGCCGTGAAGATCGCCGTCGACATGGTGAACGAGGGCCTGATCGACAAGAAGGAAGCGATTCTGCGCGTCGACCCGATGCAGCTCGACCAGTTGCTGCACCCGGTCATCGTGCCCGCGTCGCGGAAGACCTTGCAGAAGATCGCCACCGGGCTGCCGGCTTCGCCGGGCGCCGCGGTGGGCAAGATCGCGTTCACGGCGGACGCCGCGGTGATCGCCGCCAAGACGGGCCCCGTGCTCCTGGTGCGCGCCGAGACGGCGCCGGACGATATTCACGGCATGGAAGTGGCCAAGGGCATTCTGACCTCGCGCGGCGGCATGACCAGCCACGCGGCGGTGGTGTGCCGCGGCATGGGAACCCCGTGCGTGGCGGGCGCAGGTTCGGTCCAGGTGGACGAGCACAAGAAGACCGTCAGCGTGGTTACGGCGGACGGCAAGACGCTGGTGCTCGGGGAAGGCGACTGGCTTTCCCTCGACGGCTCGCTGGGCGAGGTGTATGCGGGCCAGGCGCAGACCGAAGACGCCGATCCGCGCAGCGGCATCCTGGCCACGTTCATGACGTGGGCGGACGAGTTCCGCGGCAACTTCGGCGTGCGCGCCAACGCGGACATCCCGCGTGACGCCAAGGCGGCGCGGCGCTTCGGCGCCGAGGGCATCGGCCTGTGCCGCACCGAGCACATGTTCTTCGCCCAGGACCGCATCGAGCACATGCAGGCCATGATTATGGCCGAGGACGAGAAGTCGCGGCGCAAGGCGCTGGCGAAACTGCTGCCTATGCAGCGCAAGGATTTCGCCGGGCTGTTCACGGCGATGGACGGGTTCCCGGTGGTGATCCGCACGCTCGATCCGCCGCTGCACGAGTTCCTGCCCAAGCGCGAGCAGTTGATGGTGGACCTGGCCGTGCTCCCGTTCATCGACCTCAAGAAGAAGAAGGAGATGGCGGCCAGCTACGGCGTGACCGTGGGCGAGTTGAAGAAGCGCGTCCCCGAGCTGCTGAAGGTGGTGGAAGACCTGCACGAGTTCAACCCCATGCTGGGGTTGCGCGGCTGCCGTCTGGGGATCCTCTATCCCGAGATCACGGAGATGCAGGCGCGGGCCATCTTCGAGGCCGTGGTGCAGGTAGCCAAGAAGGGCATCAAGGTGATTCCCGAGGTCATGATTCCCCTCATCGGGAACGTGAAGGAGCTCGAGAACCAGAAGGCCATCGTGGTCGCGGTGGCCGACGAAGTGCTGGCCAAGGCGGGCCTGAAGGACCAGGAGTACATGGTCGGGACCATGATCGAGATCCCGCGGGCGGCGCTGACGGCGGACGAGGTGGCCGCCGAGGCGCAGTTCTTCAGCTTCGGCACCAACGACCTGACCCAGACCACGCTGGGGATTTCGCGCGACGATTACGTGAGATTCTCGAAGCGCTACGAAGACCTGAAGCTGTTCAAGGCGGACCCGTTCGCCGTGCTGGACCAGGACGGCGTGGGGCGGCTGATGAAGCAGGCGGTGCAGCTTGGGCGCAAGACGCGGCCGGATCTCGAGGTCGGGATCTGCGGCGAGCACGGCGGCGAGCCGAGCTCGGTCGAGTTCTGCTACCGCCTGGGGATGAACTATGTATCGTGCTCCCCCTACCGGGTGCCGATCGCGCGGCTGGCAGCGGCGCAGGCTGCCATCAGCGGCGACAAGGCGGAGACGATGCGGACGGCGTAGGATAGCCGTCAGCCATCGGCTGTCAGCCGTCAGGAGTTTGAGCCGGCCCTTGGGGGAAGTTCCGGGGGCCGGCTTCTTTTGTTGATTCAGGAAGCTCAGGGTTGTCACTGGCAGCTCTAAGCACGTCGGTGGCGGCATTTACCGGAGGCTGCGAAGCCAGTTCAATGGGGCACACGTGGGACCTAAAGCGCATTCGCACCCTCACAATCAGGGCGCTCTTCTCTGACGACACGCTGTTCGGCCTGATCGTTCTGAAAGGGGGAAACGCCCTCAATCTTGTGTACAAGATCAGTTCCAGGACCTCGCTCGATCTCGATTTCTCACTTGAAGAGGATTTTCCAGACGTTGAAGATGCCGCGAGACGTATGTTCGGTGCCTTGCAGGAGACATTTTCCTCAGTCGACCTTGTCGTCTTTGACGGCAAGTTCGAAGCCAGACCCTCGACACAGACTGTGGGTCAGGGCGGACAATGGGGCGGTTACCGACTCTCTTTCAAGCTCATAGGGCGTAGCCACTACGCCGCGCTGAGGGGTGGCATCGAGGCTATTCGCCGCGAAGCTGTCGAGGTCGGCCCGGAGCACTTGCGAACCTTCAATGTGGAGTTCAGCAAGTTCGAGTACTGCGACGGAAACGAAGAGCTCGAAATGGACGACTACACGATTCGCGTGTATTCGCCGTCGATGCTCGCGATCGAGAAGCTGCGGGCAATTTGCCAGCAGATGCCGGAATACCGGCTAGAGCGACACCCTCACCCCAGGGCACGGGACTTCTTCGATATTCACGAACTGGTTACGAACGCCGGCGTGCGGCTCGGTGCCGACGACAATCTCCCTTTGACGCAGGCGGTTTTCGGCGCAAAACAGGTCCCGCTGGCCCTGATTCCCCGGATCAAGGATCACCGGGAGTTTCATCGGCCGGACTGGCCGGCCGTCGAGTCCTCGGTTGCCGTGCAGCCACGCCCGTTCGACTACTATTTCGATTTCGTGGTCGGCGAGGCGGACGCGCTAAAGCCCCTTTGGATAGAAGAGCCGCCAGTCTGAATCGTATGCACGGTCCCGGATGTCGTACGCGAGGTAAAAGTCGAACTGCTGCCCGAGCTTTCGCAGTCTGGAGTACCGCCGCTCCTCGTAGCCAGCCCTTTGCATGTAGAACCCGATCGCCTGATGGTATGGATAGACGTAGTCAAGCTTCTTGAGCGTCGCTAGTAGCGTTCCAACGGAGATCCGGTCTTTGGCGGCGCGGTATGCTTCCAGTACCTGGTATACGCCGCCTGCGTACGCCGGCCGGACGGCGATGTCGATCAGCGTCCGCTCCAACTTCGTGGCATCGACCTGCTCGGAGCCTATCGGACCGACATCGAGTCGTCCAGTGTTCTTTCCGCTGATGATTAACATCTGCGATTCCGCAAAACGGAACAACAAATTGGAGCGCCGCTGCTCGGTCCGAAAGGCGCGGTTCAGCGCCTCCTGCGTCAACTGCCCACTCGGCCGAGGCTTCGAACTCTGCTCGTGGTTGACGTAGATCATGGTGGGTAACTGATCGGTCAAGGCGTGAAGGAATACAGCCGTTCCGTGCGTGAGGTAGGAACCTCGTTTCAACGACAGCGCCAACCGGAACGGGGACACCTCACCCCATGTGTATCGCATGGCGCTCGTCAAATTTGGGTGGTTGACCGGCTCGAACTTAATCTCATGGAGTCGGCCGCGCTCCACGAGAAAGCTCATGAACTCGTCTGTCCCGGTGGCCTTCGCCAAGCGCCAGGTGTCGCGATGTTCCGTCAGAACCTCGACGATGTTGCTGCGCAGATACAGTTTCCGCGAATCCTTTTCAAACCAGCGGATGATCGCGGACCGGGCAAGTTCCAGTTGGGACGGTCTGCCACGTTTCATGAGGTTTTCTCTCGCTAGGGCTAATGGCCGGAGGTATATATACCTGCAGCGCTTTTACGTTACCACATTTGTTGCACTGCAATCTGCTGAAACCTCAGGGGGCTACCGTCACGGGGAGGTGCCTCTATTACCGTGTGGCGCCTAGGTATATATACCTAGGCGCCACACGGTATAAAACGCTCCGACCTTCAACCGAGCATCCGCTTCGGAGACGGCTTAGGTATATATACTCTAAGCCGTCTCCGAAGCGGATGCACCCCGGTTGCGAACACCCACCGCGCTACGTCACTCCTCCCGCAACATGACCGAACAGTCGACGGCCAAGGCGCGCCGCAGCGGCATGAACGCCGCAACTGGCGAAACGACCAGGATTACCAGGACCGCTATAGCAAGCGTCGTGGGATCTCGTGCACTGATCTGGAACAACAAAGATTCCAGGAATCTCGCCAGCAGGACGCTGGCTCCGAGCCCGATTCCCAGCCCTGCTGCCACCGGAGCCAGACTCTGGCGGAGAACCAGGCCGCCGATCTGTGCCGGGCGCGCTCCCATCGCCACCCGGATACCGATCTCGCGCACCCGGGAAGCCACTACGTTCGCGAGGACGCTATAGATGCCGGCGATCGCCAGTAAGAGCGCCAGGCCCGCGAATACCGAGAGCAGAAGCGTGTTGAACTTCCGCTGCGATTGCCATTGGTCCACCCAGTAATCGAGCGGCCGGACCGTTTCCAGGGTCAAGCCGCGGTCCAGGCCGAATACCGTCCCGCGAATCGCGCGCGCGGCGGCTTCCGGGGCGGCGGTCGTGCGCACGATCAGCGAAGCGCTCCGGCTTGCCAGATTGGGCCAGAAGATCTGGGGCCTCGCACCGTTTTCGGCGCCGAGAGGCCGGTAGTCCGCCACCACTCCCGCGATCTGGCAGCCGTGGCTCTTGTCGCCACTGAGCAGCCGCTGGCCGACCGCGTTCACGCCTCCGAAAAAGCTGCGTGCGAAGGCCCGATTTACGACGCAGAAGCCTTCGCCGCCTTTCGGGCTCGCGAGAGCCCGCTCGGTGGCCTCGCGATCAGCGTCGGTCAGCGGTCGGCCCGCGAGGACCGGCAGCCCCAGCAGCGTCAGGTAGTTTGGGCTGGCATTGGCGAAGTCGGCAATCGGGAGAGCGTTCAAAGGCGGCTCCGGCCTTCCCGCAATATAGAAGTTACCCGCCGAGACCCGGTGGAGAGGGAGGTTGTCGGTCAGGGCGGCGCCCGTCACGCCGGGCAGGTTCCTCACTCCTTCGAGGAGTATCCGGAAAAACCGCGAGCGGCTGAGCTCGTCGGGGTAGCTCTTTTCGGGTAGCTCGACGTCGGCAACCTCCAGGTGAGCCGTCTGGAAGCCGATACCGGTGGCGAGCAAGTTCCGAAAGCTGCGGATCATCAGGCTGGCGCCCGTCACCAGGACCAGCGCCAGGGCCACCTCCACGGCGATGAGAACCCGGGTGGGCCGCTTGTGCCCGGCCGTAGCCCCCCAGCCTCCACCAGCCCGCAGCGCACCTTGGATATCGGATCGCGAGGCACCGATGGCCGGCGCGAGGCCGCACAGCACGGCTGTGAGAACCGCCGCTGCCGCCGTGAAGGCAAGCACCGTTCCATCGATCGTGATCAACTCGGGCCGCTGGATATCCCACGGCTTGAGCGCAAGCATCAGCTTCAGCGCCCCCCAGGCGAATGCCAGACCAAACGTCGCCCCCGCGCCCGATATCAGCAAGGATTCCGTCAGCAGATGCGCCACGATACGCACGCGGCCCGCCCCCAGGGCCAGGCGGATGGCCATCTCGCGCGAACGAGACAGGGCTCGCACCAGCGTGAGATTCGCGAGGTTCGCGCAGGCAATCAGCAGGACGAACCCCACCGCCGCCAATAGGACAAGAAGTGTGCGGTGCAGCTTCGGAGATGTGTCCTCAGCCTCGAAAGTGGAGACGGCGGCGCTCCAGCCCTCGTCGAGCTGCGGGTTCGCTTTGGCGAGCCGCGCCGCGATGGCGGTCATCTCGGCCCGAGCCTGGGCGAGCGTAACACCGGGTTTCAGCCGCGCGGCGACCAGCAGCTGACGCTGGCCGTCGTCGCCGACAGTCTTGAAAAGGTGTGAGAGCGGGACCCACACTTCCGGCTTCAGCTGGTCATCGCCGCCGTCAGTAGAAGGCAGGTGAAAGCTCGGCGGCAAGACACCCACTACCGTGTATAGGGAGTCACCTAGCCTGAGAGAGGCACCCATAGCGGCGGAAGCGCGATTGAAGCGGCGCTCAAAGTACTCATCGCTGAGCACTGCGACCAGGCCGCCGGCGCGCTCTTCGTCAGGTTCAAAGAGGCGGCCCAGGCGGGCACGCACGCCCAGCATGGGGAACAGGTCGGCCGCCCCAAACCCGGCCGCCGTCGAGCGGACTTCTCCGTTCACATTCTCGTTGAGCGACTGCTGCTGAAACGCCGCCATGCTTTCGAAGACGCTGTTAGCTCGCTTCCATTCCAGGTAGTTCGTGCGCGCGGCGCGCATGTGTGCAAAGAGCGGATCCGATGCGGTGGGGAAACGCTCTCTGACAATTACCAGCCTGGACGGTTCCGGGTAGGGCAGCGCTTTGAGCACGACTGACGAAATGATGCTGAAGATGGCGGTGTTAGCGCCAATCCCGACCGCAAGGACCAGGATGCATGTCAGGGAGTACGTCGGAACCTTGGCTAAAGCACGCATAGCATGACGCACTTCATTGAAGATTGCCTTCATCAGACGGTATGGTAACGCTCGCGCAGCCGGAAATGGGTAGGCGTCAAGCTGACCAAAAACGCCCTATACGCGGATGTTGCGCGCTGCATCCCGAGCGGCTGGTCGGCCGTTGGAAGCCGGCATCGTGCTCAAGAGTGTGCGGGGCAAGGCCTGAAGGACCAGAATTACATGGTCGCGCGCGGCGCTGACGGCGGACGAGGTGGCGGCCGAGGCGCAGTTCTTCAGCTTCGGGACCAACGACCTGACCCAGACCACGCTGGGAATCTCGCGCGACGACTACGTGAGATTCTCGAAGCGCTACGAAGACCTGAAGCTGTTCAAGGCGGACCCGTTCGCCGTGCTGGACCAGGACGGCGTGGGGCGGCTGATGAAGCAGGCGGTGCAGCTTGGGCGCAAGACGCGGCCGGATCTCGAGGTCGGGATCTGCGGCGAGCACGGCGGCGAGCCGAGCTCGGTCGAGTTCTGCTACCGGCTGGGGATGAACTACGTGTCGTGCTCCCCCTACCGGGTGCCGATCGCAAGGCTGGCAGCCGCGCAGGCGGCTATCAGCGGGGATAAGGCGGAGTCGATGCGGACGGCGTAGGGCTGGCTGCGCGTGGATGGCCGATGGCGGCCGGTCGATGGCGGATGGTTGATGGCCGATGGTTGGAGAAGCCGGCCCTTGGGGGAAGCCCCGGGGGCCGGCTTCTTTTGTTGATTCCATTGGGTGAATTTGGTTCGTTTTGTCACGGAGGCTGTGTCGGATTGCCGCCCATCTGGCCGAAGGGTCCTTTTTCGCGAACTGGTTATGCGCTTTCTTGATTTCTTCGGCAGTGGGCCCCAACTGCCGGTGGACCAACGTCGCGTATGGTCGTGACTGCTCATTTCGGACCGGAATCGATTCAGCGTTGCACAACCTGCGGTACAGCCTCCACCATGAGGTCAACCCGTGTGGCCGTGTCCGTGAACACATGGGAATTCAGCGCCAACTCCTGTGCGCTCTCCTCGCGCGCCCAAACCGCGATGTCGAAGCCGCTTGCCTTCAATCTGCGCTGCAATTCCTCCGCAAACGTCTTTCGAGCCAACTGTTGGACCTTGTCCGCTTGCTCCTGCGATCCTCGTAGCTGGACGCCTCGATGACGTTGCCGGTGGACGTGTAACTGACCAGTTTCAACGTGGCGCTGATCACGGCGGAATTACGGGGATCGTGAACGGGCTGGAGGCGTAGCTCCGCCCCTCTGGGGCGGGTGGGGGCGACGGGTCAGATCAACTTCCGCGTTCGCAACTTAACCGTGATCTCGGTCTGGCCACGTTGGAGCTTGATTACGTGGTCGGCCTCGGCCTTTTTGAGCGCCGTGCGGATATCCCACAGCGTCAGCGCCTCGGCCCGCCGACCGTCGAATTCGAGGATCTTGTCTTCTCTCCGTATCCCCACCTCGGCGGCAGGCGTGTCATCCACCACGCGTTTCACGAGGAACTGGCGGTAAGGCGGGCCGGCGCTCGTCAAGTCCATGCCGCTCGCATCGGACTCGAATGCGTCGTCCAATTGGCGGCCGGGTTCGAGGATGATGCGGCCGTGCGGGTAGTCGAGTGTCACCGAGAAACGGCGCAGTAACTCACTGCCCAGGACTCCGGCAATGCCGGTCCAAGCGAACACCCCGCGCTTGGCATGCATGTAGACGGCTGGCGGCTGCTTCAGCGCGTGCTCCGCGATTTCGACCCACCCGACCCGTCCGAGCTCGCCTTCGACCGGACCGCCGATCCCTTCTTCCGTTGCCGGAATCAGGCGTGGCGTGAGAGCGCGTGCGGCGTCGAGCAAGCCGTGCTTGCGTATGAACGGAGTCGCGAATGCCATTGCGCCACCGCCCATGTCAACCAGGAACGTGCCTTCGAGCGCGCCCAGGCCGGGCATACCGAAGCGCAGTTTCATGCTGGGAAGGCGTCTTCGCAACTTCATGGGCAACACGCTGCCCGCCCCCGTATAGTTGAACTCCTTCGGCTCGTAGAGAGTCAGCGTGTGAGAATCGTAGTCGATGCGGACGACGTATCGGCGTAGGAAGTCGTAGCCAACGAAGCCGTCCACGGCCGCGCCGAGGTCGCGGGCGACGTCGTCCAGCGCAATGGCGTAACAGTCGCGTGGATCGAGCGCAATGCCGCCCAATTCGATCTTCACCCGGGACAGGAGGGCCACATGCGCAGGATTGTTGCCGGTCCCGGCGTCGGGCTGGTCGAATTCTTTCCGGATGTTCAGCTTCAGCTCATCGGCAACAGAGCGGTTGAGAACGCACACGCCGCCTCCGGTTGCCAGGAGGAAATGGAGCGGCCGCGAGCCAGCGACACGGGTCTCCAGCCAAATCTCATTACCGTAGAACTCAAAAGGGATCGTCCTCGGCGATTGGGCCAGGGCCGAGCAGGCGGACAAAACGAGGGAAAGGCAGACCCCTTGAGGCAGCGCTCCGACCCCCCGCTCATTACTCAGTAGCGGCATATAGGTATTCTGCAAATCCCGGCGGCATCAGCGTCCGTCTGAAAGCTTCTCTATCTCTCCGGCGGTTGCCGAGCTGAGATCGACCCAGCGCAGAGCGGGCGCGAGCTCAGGCTGCCGCTTGGGCGGCCTGTGTTTCCCCCTGATTTTACGCAATTGCGGAGTTGCGCGGCGATCCGGCGCAACCGGCCCGGGAACTGCGTTGGGCAGCGTGATAGAATCAGGCCCGGATGAGGTAACCGGACCGAGACGGCGAGCGTCCAAGCAGCGCGGCAACGCGGGCCAGGGAGGGTACAATTGTGCGGTTTTCTTCTATCGCGCTCCTGATCGGCGCCCTGCACGGGGCCGGTGCGATGGCGCAGGTCCAACAGGCGGGCGGCGCGGCTCCGGCCAACTCCACCACGACCATTCGCGTGGAGACGCGGCTGGTTCTGGTGGATGTGGTGGCTGTGGACAAGAAGGGCAACTACATACGCGACCTGACCGCCGGGGACTTCCGCGTGTGGGAAGACGACAAGGAGCAGGAGATCAAGAGCTTCTCGCTCGAAACGCCGGACTCCTCTACGGCGAATTCTCAGGTGCGCTACCTGGTGCTGTTCTTCGACAATTCGACCATGACGATGGCCGACCAGATGAACGCGCGCCGGGCCGCGGCGCAGTTCATTGACGCGAACGCCGGGGCCAACCGCATGATCGCGGTCGTCAATTTCAGCGGGGCGGTGCGCATTGCGCAGAACTTCACCACGGATCCGGAGCGGCTGAAGCGGGCCGTGAGCGGGGCGCAGATGTCGGCGGTTTCGCCCAACCAGGAGAGCGTGGTCGAGGCAGCCTCGACGGGCCAGCCGTCCTTCGCCCTGGGCGCCGCGGCCGCCGAATTTGGCGTGCGCAGCGACCTGATGGCCTTGCGGAACCTGGCCAAGGGACTGGCCGGCGTCCCCGGCCGCAAGACACTGGTGTGGCTCACTTCCGGGTTTCCTTTGACGGCGGACCAGTTCCCGGAGGTAAAGGCCACCATCAGCGAGTGCAACAAAGCCAACGTCGCCGTCTACCCGATCGACGCACGAGGGTTGGTTGCGGGAACGCCGGGGGCGGTCCTCGTTTCGCCGGCGGGCGGAACCACCTTCTTATCCGCGAGCAGAGAGGGCGGCGGGCGGCCGTTCCTGCAAATGGCGGCCCTTGGCCTGACGCCCGAGCCTGGCGCCGCGGGTGGCGGTGGCCAGCACCCGACCGGCGGCAGTCCGACTGGCAGCTCGCCGGGCAGTTCGACGGGAAGCTCGCCCGGCAGCGGCACCCGCGGGGGGCCAACCGGCGGCATGAACAGCGGAGGGGCGCGGGGTCCCACGTCCGGCGGCGTCAACACAGGTGGCACAAAGAGCGGTGGCACTCCCAGCCCCGGGAACCCGGGCAGGACCGGCGTGACCTCCAACCCCGTCTACAACCCGAACTCCGGGCTCAACAACGGCATGTACAACCGGTCGGCATCCCTGATTCCTCAGATCCCGAACGTGACGAACAACCAGCAGGTCATGTACATGGTGGCGCAGGGCACGGGCGGCTTCGTAATCGCAAACACGAACGACGTGCTGGGCGCTCTCCAGAGAATCGCCAAAGACCAGGACCAGTATTACCTCATCGGCTATGCGCCGGCCGAGACGGCGGAGGGTAGCTGCCACGCTCTGCGGGTGAAAGTGAATCGCGGCGGAACGACGCTCCGCTCGCGCAGCGCGTACTGCAACATTCCGCCTCAGGACCTGCTGGCCGGCAGCCCGATCGAGAAGGAACTCGAGAATCAGGTGGCCGCGGCGGGTCCCGGAGAGATCTCCGGCTCGATGGCGAATCCGTTCTTCTACATTTCGGCCAACACCGCCCGGGTGAACGTCGCGATGGATATTCCTCTCACCGAGGTCAAGGCGGAGAAGGTCAACGGGAAGCTGCACGCCGAGGTACACGTCCTCGGGATCGCGTACCGGGCGGATGGCAGGGCGGCGGCGCGCTTCAGCGACACGGTGAAGCGCGATTTCGGGAGCAAGAAGGAACTGGAGGAGTTCGCCCAGAAGCCGCTGCACTATGAGAACGAGTTCGACGTGGCTGCCGGCTCGTACACTCTCAAGCTCGCTTTCAGCATGGGCCACAAGTTCGGGAAGATCGAGACACCGCTGGTGGTGGAACCGTGGGACGGCAAGCAGTTCAGCCTGAGCAGCGTGGCGTTGAGCACGAACATTCACCGGCTGGACCAGGCGGAGGGGCTCGACGCCGCCCTGCTGGGGGGCCGGACCCCGCTGGTGGCGGAGGGCATGCAGATCGTTCCCTCCGCCACGAACCGGGTCAAGAAGACCGAACACGGGGCGCTGTACGTCGAGGTCTATGAGCCGCTGCTCCTCGATCCGAATCCGCCGCAGGTGGGGATCCAGCTTCGGGTGCTCGACCGCAAGACCGGAAAGGTGGCGCAGGACAGCGGACTGTTCAGCGTGGCTGCCGCCATCCGGGCGGGGAGTCCCATGATTCCGGTGGGCCTCAATCTGCAGGTTCAGTCGCTCGCTCCGGGATCCTACCGGGCCGAGGTGAGAGCCACGGACTCCCAAGGGCGCCAGAGCGTGTTGCGGGCGACCGACTTCGACCTCGAGCCGTAACCCACCGGAGGCAGGCGACGCCTTTCTGGCAGGAGAAAAGGAGATGATGGTGCGATTTTTGTATGGGGGAGTTCTCATGGCCAGCCTGGCCGCGCAGACGCCGGCTCCCACGCCTCCCCCGGCGAACAGCGCCGAAGAAATCACCACGCGCGAGGAGACGCCCGTATTTCAGTCGCGGGTGAGTCTGGTGCGCGTTCCGGTCGTCGTTCGGGATCATGCGGGGAAGGCGGTGGGCGGGCTGCGGAAGGAGGACTTCCAGGTCTACGACAAGGGTAAGCCGCAGCGCGTGGCCCAGTTCTCCGCCGAGGGGAGCGCGGCGCCGAAGCCGAAGGCCGCTGCGGCCGAAGACGCGGGAGTCCCCCTGGAGCCAGGGGAGCCTTCGAAGCCCGGCGAGCCAGGCAAGCTGCCGGCGGTGCTGCCGACCCGCTTCATCGCCTACGTCTTCGACGATATCCACCTGGAGATGGGGGACCTGATGCAGGCCAAGCTGGCGGCGACCAAGCACATGGCGCAGGCGCTGCGTGCCACCGACCGCGCGGCGATTTACACGCTCTCGAACAAGGTCTCTATCGAGTTCACGGACGATCGGGCGTTGCTCGAGGCTGCCCTGCAAAAGATCATGCCGATGGCGCACGCTCACAACATGCCGCCCATCAGCTACTACCTGGCCGAGCAGATCGAGAAAACGGACGATCAGGACCCCAACAACCAGGCCTTCGGGGTGGCGGTGGGGGAGACCATCGCCTGCCTGGGCCTAACCGGGTACGCGGCGCAGGCGGCGCCCGGCATTGCGCGCTCGACCGCGCGCCAGGTGCAGAGAGAGGGACAGCAGCAGAACCGCAACACGCTCCTCATGTTGAAGACGCTGGCAAGCCGCCTGGCGACCATGCCTGGGGACCGTAGCATCATTCTGGCCTCTTCCGGATTCTACCTTGCGGACGACCTCCGCTCCGACATGGCGCAGGTGATCGACCGCGCAGCACGTTCCAACGTCATCGTCAATACGCTGGACGCGCGCGGGCTGTATGTCCCCAACCCGGCGCCGGATCTCCCCGGCTGTCCGGCTCTCGACCCTGCCCTGACGGAACAGATCCGGAGGTACGACGACCAGGAGAACATCGCGAACGGCCTGACGCTGGACGAGCTCGCCGATGGCACCGGCGGCACACCTTTCCGGAATAACAACGACCTGCTGGCCGGGTTCAACAGCCTGGCCGCTCCCCCGGAGTACATCTACTACCTGGGGTTCTATCCGGAGAATCTGAAACCCGACGGGAGCTATCACGCGCTGAAGGTGACGCTGCCGGGCCGGAAGGGGCTCTCGTTGAAGGCGCGCAAGGGTTACTGGGCTCCCTCGCACACGGAAGACGAGGCCGCTCAGGCCACGCGGGAGATTCAGGAAGCGGTGTTCACCCGCGACGAGATGCGCGACCTTCCGATCGATGTGCACACGCAGTTCTTCAAGGCGACGGACGAAGACGCCAAGCTGAAGGTGATCACGCACCTGGACCTGAGGGCGGTCCGCTTCCGGAAGGAGGAGGGGAGGAACCGCGACGACGTGACCCTGGTGTGCGCCTTGTTCGACCGGAACGGCAACTTCGTGAAGGGGATTCAGAAGGTGGTCGAGATGCGTCTCAGGGACGAGAGCATGCCCGGGCGCCTCAGCGCGGGGGTCAGCGTGGGCGCGGAGTTCGACGTGAAGACCGGGGCCTACATGATCCGGGTGGTGGTCCGCGACGCCGGGGGGCGGCAGCTCGCGTCCGCGAACGCGTCGGCCGAGATCCCGGAATGAACGCGGCCGGCGTGTGGGCGGCTCTGGGCGCTTGTTCCGCCCTGGTGGCACAGAGCCAGACCCCGGCTCCATTCCGGGCGGAGGCGCGGCTGGTGGTGGTGGATGCAGTGGTCACGGACAAGAAGGGCGCATCCATCCGCGGCCTGGCGGCCAGGGAGTTTCATATCTTCGAGGACGGCAAGGAGCAGCCGGTCGCCGGGTTCTCTACCCAGACGGGGCCGGCCGTGCCGGGGATTTCCCGGCAACGGTACTTCGTTCTCTTCTTCGACGATAACTCGCTGGGCATGGACGACCAGATGTGGATCCGGCGGGCAGCGTTGAAATTCATCGAGGACAATGCCGGCCCGAACCGGTTCATAGCGGTGATGGAGACCCACGGGCAAGTCCTGCGGCTGACCCAGACGTTCACCGCCGATGTGGGCCGTCTGGAGGAGGTCGTGCGCAAGCCGAGACCGGTTCCGTCCTTCCTGCCGGGCCAGCCGACCGTAGGCGAGCCCGCCGGCCCGCCGCCCACCCTGTACGTTGTGGCGAAGAATCTCACCGATGTGCCCGGCCGTAAGGTGGTGGCGATCTTCAGCGGACGGAACGGGGCGGGAAGCTTCGACAACGTGGGGCTCCCCTCGCGCCGGGAGTTCCATCCGGCAGAGGAGGATGCCTCTCATGACCCGCTGGTGCAGGCATTCCGCAAGGCGAACGTTGCGGTCTACCCGATCGGATACCTGGGCTGCACGACCGCTACAGGATGGCTGGACAACCTGGCGATTGCCACCGGAGGCCAGTCGATTTGCCGGGGTAACGACCCGCTGCCTGCCTTGAACGAGGTGGCGCGGGAGCAGGACGAATCCTACAGCCTGGGGTACGTGCCGGGGGATTCGCCCGAGGGCAGTTGCCACGTTCTGAGAGTCACGGTGGAGCGGCCCGGCGTGAACGTACGGGCCCGCCCGCTGTACTGCAATACCAAGCCGGTGAATCTGATCGCCACGAACCCGGTCGAGAAGGAACTGGAGAATCTGGCGGCCTCGGCGGGGGGCGCGGGGGGCGGCTCGGTGGCAGTGCCGTTCTTCTTCGTGGCGAAAGATGTGGCGCGGGTGAACGTGACGCTGGAGATTCCTTCGCCCAGCTTCTCGACCCGGAAGCAGGGGGGCAGACTACACGCCGATCTGGACGTGTTGGGCCTGGCCTACAACATGGCCGGGGGTGTGGCAGCGCGCTTCAGCGACAAGGTGGGTTACGACTTCGGCACGCAGCAGGAATTGGACACGTTTTGTCAGCGACCGCTGCACTACGAGCACCAGTTCGACGTGGCGTCGGGGAACTACAACTTCAAAGCCGTCTACCGGTCGGCAAAGGACAGTCTCGGAAAAGTCGAAACGCCGCTGGCGGTGGATCCTTACGACCCCAGCCGGCTGAGCCTGAGCGCGATCGCGCTCAGCCGCGAGGTCAGGCCCGTGGCGGCTTCCGAGGGAGTAGACGCAGTGCTCGAGGAAGGGCGAACGCCGCTGGTGTTCCGGGGCAATGAGATTGTGGTGTCGGCGGCGGACCGGTTCGAACGGAGCGGGCTGGCGGAGGTCTACCTGGAAGTATACGAGCCTCTGCTGAAGGAAAAGACTCCGGTGCAGTTGGGGCTGCGCGTGCGCCTGCTGGACGGAGCGAGTGGGGAGCAGAAGTGGGATTCGGGCAACGTCAACGTGAGCGGCCTGGTGCAGGCGGGGAAGGCGGTGATACCGGTGGCGCTGCGGCTGCCGGTGGCGGGACTGGCGCCGGGAGCGTACCGGGCGGAGTTCACGGTGGAAGACTCGGCGGGCGGGCGAGCGGCGCGCGACGCGGAGTTTCGGCTAGAATAGACCCCATGGTCAGAATCCCGACGGTTCTTTTGGCGATGGCGCTGGCTGCTTCGCTGGCGCTCGCGCAGCAGCATTCTCTGACGGGCGTCAGCGCCGACACCCCCGAGGGACGCGTGCTGCAACAGATCCAGCGGGAGCTGGACCCGGCGACGCAGCTTTCCCTGCTCGATCAGTTCGCCGGGCAGTATCCCCAAAGCCAGAACGTTCCATGGGCTTACGACCAACTGATCGCCGCCTACGCCAAGGCCGGGCAGAGCGACAAGGTTTTGGAGACGGGGCAGAAGCTGTTCGGCATGGGAGCGGGGGACGTCGAGAGCGGACAGGAGTGCCTCAAGGCCGCCGAAGCCAAGAAGGACCTCGCGCTCGTGATGAAGTGGTCGGCGATGACCTCGGAGGCGGCGCGCAAGGTGGTGCAGTCGCCGCAACCCACTACCGCCGACGACGCCGAGGCGTGGAAGCGTGAGGTCGACTACGCGCGGCAGGTCGATACCTATACCGAGTACTCTCTCTACGCGGCGCTGGTGCAGAGCACCGACCCGAAGGAGCGGATCGAGTTCGGGGAAGCCCTCCAGACAAGGAATGCGCAGAGCCAGTACCTGCCTCAGATCGCGCAACCGCTCTTCCTCGCGTACCTGCAGGCGGGCCAGAGCGAGAAGGCGCTGGCGTTCGCCGAAAAGTGCGTCAGCGCCAAGCAGGCCTCGGAGGAGATGATGCTGACGGTCGCCCAGAGCGACATGGACAAGAAACTGCCGGACCAGGCGATCGCGGTGTCGGAGCAGGCGATCCAATCGGCGGACACGAAGGAGAAGCCGCAGGGCATGTCCGACGCGGACTGGCAAACGTGGAAGACGCAGATCAAGGGGCGCGCGGGCTGGATCGCGGGAGTGAGCTACGCCGCGGTGAACAAATGGGAGCTTGCGGACAAGTCGCTGCGCGCCGCTCTGCCCGCCCTGGAAGGCGACAAGAACATGCTGGCGCAGGCGCTGTTCTTCCTCGGGCTGGCGAACTACCGCATCGCCGAAGGGGGCCAGAAAGAGCGCGCCCGCGACGCCTTGCGGTTCAGCGAGCAATGCGCCGCGATTCCGGGCCCCTTCCAGGTCTTGGCCAACACCAACGTCAAGGCCATCCGCGCGAAGTATCACCTGAAGTGAGGCCGCCGGCCATCGGCCGTCAGGCCTCGGCCATGCGCGACCGGTACGGCAGGCTGAAGCGCCTGCCCCAGGGCTGGGGCGCATCACGAGGCGCAGACAAACCCCGCTCCGGTGGTGTATGCTGTTCTGTTTGAGCATGACTTTCGGATAACCGTACTCGATACTCTGCCCAGTCCGGGCGCTTCGCGGGTAGCATCCCCGTTTCAGCGACAGAGGCGCCGGGCACGTTCGAATCAGGGCAGCCATTCAGGGAGGTTTGCTCCTCGATGAAGAATACGCTTGCGCAGTCACAGCCAAGCCTGGAAGATCAGGATTTCGTGGACCGCGTCATTGCGGAACACAGCGGCAAGCCCGGCGCGCTGCTCACCATTCTGGAACGCATCCAGGACCACCATCCTTCCAAGTACCTGCCGCCCGAGACGCTGGAGTACGTGGCCGCGAAGGCCGACATCCCGCTGGCACAACTTCACAGCGTGGTCACCTTCTACGCGCTCTTCAACCTGGAGCCGCAGGGAAGGAACACGGTCGCGGTGTGCCGCGGCACGGCCTGCCACACGCGCGGATCGCGCGGCCTGCTGGAGCGCCTGAAGCTCGAGATGGGGCTGCACGACCACGGCAGCGAGGACGGCGAGGCGGGCAAGCAGACCATCACCACGCCGGATCGCAAGTACACCATCCGCACCGTGGCCTGCTTCGGCCAGTGCGCGCTGGCGCCCGTGGTCGAGATCAATCACGAGATCTACGGTCACGTGAACGAGCGGGCGCTGCGCAGCGAGATCGACGCGATCGAGAAGGAGAAGCGTTAGATGCGCATCCAGGACCTGAGCAGTTTCAACGCGGTCAGAGAGGCAGGGCTGGGGAAGCTGCTGCCCTACAAGCCGCGCGTCGGCGTGGGCATGGGAACCTGCGGCACCGGCAACGGCGCGGAGGGCGTCTATCACGCCTTCGCCGACGAAATCGAGCGCCGGGGGCTGGACATGGGCCTGGCGCGACTGGGCTGCTTCGGATTCTGCGCGGCGGAACCGCTAGTCAACGTCTGGCTGCCGGGCCGGCCGCTGGTGATCCTGCACCGCGTGCAGCCCAACGACGTGCCGCACATCCTGGACGATCTGTATCTGGGCAAGATCACCACCGATCTGGCGATGTGCAAGATCGAAGAGTGGGATCACCTGACCGGCCAGGTCAAGTACGGCACCGGATTTCCCGAGATTCCGTTCTGGCGCGACGTGCCGTTCTTCAGGGGCCAGAAGAAGATCGTCCTGCGCAACTGCGGTCTGATCAGCGCGGACGAGATCGAAGAGTACATCGCCGTGGGCGGCTACCAGGCCCTTTACAAGGTCCTCATCGACAACACGCCGGACATGGTGATCGAGCAGATCAAGGCCTCCAAGCTGCGCGGGCGCGGCGGCGCCGGGTATCCCACCGGTCTGAAGTGGGAAGTGCTGCGCAAGGCCAAGACCGACCGGAAATACCTGATCTGCAACGCGGACGAGGGCGATCCCGGCGCGTACATGAACCGCAACGAGATCGAGAGCGATCCGCATTCGCTGCTGGAAGGCATGATCATCGGCGGGTTCGTGACGGGAGCGCAGGAGGGCATCATCTACGTCCGGGCGGAGTACCCGCTGGCGGTACACCGGCTCGATGCGCGCCGTCGAGCAGGCGAAAGAGTACGGCCTGCTGGGCGAGAACATTCTGGGACGGGGTTTCAACTTCTCGATCCAGTTGGTGGAGGGCGCGGGGGCGTTCGTGTGCGGCGAGGAAACGGCGCTGATCGCCTCGCTCGAAGGCCGGGCGGGACGGCCCCGGCCGCGGCCGCCGTTCCCGGCGCAAAAAGGTCTCTACGGCTACCCGACCATACATCAACAACGTCGAGACCTGGTACAACATCGCGCCCATCGTGGCCAAGGGTCCGGCCTGGTTCACCGAGACCGGCAGCGACGAAGAGCGCGGGGACCAAGGTGTTCTCGCTGGTCGGCAAGGTCACCAACACCGGCCTGGTCGAGATGCCGCTGGGCACGCCGCTGAAGACCTTCGTATACGACGTCGGCGAAGGCGGCACGAACGGGAAGCACATCAAGTCCGTGCAGACCGGCGGCCCTTCGGGCGGCTGCATCCCGCAGGAGATGTTCGACACGCCGGTCGATTACGAGACGCTGGCGCAAGCTGGGCTCCATCATGGGCTCGGGCGGCATGGTGGTGATGGATGAAGACAACTGCATGGTGGACGTGGCGCGGTACTTCATCGAATTCACCCACTCGGAATCCTGCGGCAAGTGCGTGCCCTGCCGCGTGGGGCTGGACAAGGCCCTGCGCATCCTGAACAACTTCACCAACGGCAACGGCGTGGAGAGCGACTTGGACGCGCTGGACGAACTGGGGCGCATGATCCGCGACATGTCGCTGTGCGGCCTGGGGCAGACGGCGCCCAACCCGGTGCTGACCACCATGCGGCACTTCCGCCACGAGTTCGAGGACCACATCCGCGCCCGGCGCTGCCGCGCGGGCGTGTGCGAGAACCTGGCGCTGTCGCCCTGCGAGAACAGTTGCCCGCTGCACATGAACATCCCGCGGTTCCTCCAGCTCTATAAGGAGGACCGGCTGGAGGAAGCGTTCGAGTCCGTGATCATGGACAACCCGCTGCCGGCTTCGACCGGACGGGTGTGCCAGCATCCTTGCGACGACCGCTGCCGGCGCATGAACATCGACGAGTCGGTGAACATCCGCGACGTGCACCGCTTCATCGCCGATTCGATCTACAACTCGGACCGCTACCCGTCACTGATGGAGCGCATCGTGGCCAAGAAACTGGCGCGGACGGGGAAGAACGTGGCCGTGGTGGGCGCCGGTCCGACGGGCTTGGCCTGCGCCTTCTACCTGTCGCTGCTGGGCCACAACGTCACGATCTACGAATCGAACCCGGCGGCGGGCGGCATGCTGCGCTACGCGCTGCCCGAATACCGGCTGCCGAAACCGAGCCTGGATCGCGAGATCGAGCTCATCGAAAAGCTGGGCGTCAAGTTCATTTTCAACACCGCGGTTGGGTTCGACGTGCCGCTGAACGATCTGGACACCAACTACGACGCCGTATTCCTGGCCATCGGCACCTGGAAAGAAGCGTGGGTGTACATGCCGGGCACGGAACTCAAGGGCGTGATGCCGGCGCTGCTGTTCCTGGAGGCGGTCTCGAAGAACGAGCAGGTCAACCTGGGCAAGAAGGTGGTGGTCATCGGCGGCGGCAACGCAGCCATCGACTCCGCCCGCACGGCTCTGCGCATGGGCGCCGAGGTGACCGTGATCTACCGCCGCGAGCGCAAGGACATGCCCGCCATCGTCGAGGAGACGGAGGCCGCCGAGGCCGAGGGCGCCAACTTCGTGTTCCTGGCCGCGCCGCATCGCATGGTGGGCTTCCACGGCGTGGTGAAGGCCATCGAGGTGGTGAAGACCAGACTGGGCGAGTTCGACGCCTCGGGCCGCCGCAAGCCGGTTCCGACCGATGAGATCCACGTATTCAAGTGCGACACCGTGATCCTGGCCGTGGGCGAGAAGGTGGACATGGATTTCGCCAAGGCCTCGGGGCTGAAGATCAAGGAGACGGGAACGGTGGAGGTGGACCGCTTCTCGCTCGAGACCAGCCGCGCCAAGTTCTACGCCGGCGGCGACGTGATCAGCGGCGCTTCGAACGTCTCGAACGCGATGGGATACGGAAAGAAGGCGGCGCGCAACATCGACGAGCAGCTGATGGGGACCAAGCGCTCGGCCCAGATCGCGCAGGTATTCGAGTACGACCAGACGCCGCCCGCGCAACCGAGCGAGTGCCCGCGCCAGGTGCCGGGCAGCGTGCCGGCCCGCGAGCGCGTGGCGAATTTCGAAGAGGTGAGCCTGGGGCTCACGGCAGTCGAGGCGCTGGAGGAGGCCAGCCGGTGCCTCCGCTGCGACATCAAGACGACGCGACCGATAGGAGCATAGCCTTGCCGCAGAAAATTGCGATCCGAATCGACGGCGAATACGTGGAGGCTCGGGAAGGCCAGACCATCCTCGAGGTGGCGCGCGCCAGCGGCAAGTACATCCCCACGCTGTGCTACCTGGACGGCCTGGCGCCGGCCGGCTCCTGCCGCCTGTGCGTGGTCGAGGTCTCGGGCGTGGGGCGCCTGCTGCCCGCCTGCACCACGCCGGTCCAGGACGGCATGTCGGTCACCACCAACTCCGAGAAGCTGGCGCGCTACCGCCGCATGGCGCTCGAGCTGCTTTTCGCCGAGCGCAATCACAACTGCGCGGTCTGCGTCTCCAACGGCCATTGCGAGCTGCAGGCCATGGCCACGCGCCTGGGGCTGACGCACGTCCGCTATCCCTACACCTACCCGCGGCTGCCGGTGGACGTCTCGCACGAGAAGTACGTGCTGGACCACAACCGCTGCATCCTCTGCACGCGCTGCGTGCGGGTGTGCGCGGAGATGGAGGGCGCGCACGTCTGGGACGTGGCCTCGCGCGGCATTCGATCGATGCTGGTGAGCGAACTGAACCAGCCCTGGGGCAAGTCGAAGAGCTGCACCAGTTGCGGCAAGTGCGTGCAGGTCTGCCCGACCGGCGCGCTGGCCGAGAAGGGTTACGCGGTCGAGGAGATGATCAAGAGCGACGAGAACATCAGCCGGCTGGCTTCAGGCGGGGGGTACATGCCTAGGAAGACGAGGCTCGCAACCGTGTGGCTGGACGGCTGCTCGGGCTGCCACATGTCGCTGCTCGACATCGACGAGGCGATCGAGGCCGTGGCCAAGAAGGTGGATATCGTGTACGGCCCGCTGGTGGACGCCCAGAAGTTTCCCGAGGCGCGTGGACGTCACGCTGGTGGAGGGCGCGGTCCGCAGCCAGGACGACCTGGAGAAGATCCAGATCGTTCGCCAGCGCAGCAAGCTGGTGGTGGCGCTGGGCGACTGCGCGGTCACCAGCAACGTGCCCGCCATGCGCAACCCGATCCCGGTGAAGAAACTGCTGGAGCGGGTCTACGTCGAGGGCGCCGACGCCACGCCTGGCGTCCCGACCGACGGCGTGCCCAAGCTGCTCAAGCGCGCCGTGCCGATCCAGGAAATCGTCAAGGTGGACCTGCACGTGCCGGGCTGCCCGCCGCCGGCGTCCAGCCATCGTGTTCGTGCTGGCGAGCTGCTGGAAGGGCGCATGCCCGATCTCGGGATCGAGGATCAAGTTCGGATGAAGCGCCAGAGGGAAAGACGGCTCAGACGTGCGCCCGGAAGGCGCGCCTGGGTGGTAAACGGTCATGAAGAAGATCACGATCGACCCGTGACCCGCATCGAGGGTCACGCCAAGGTCACCATCCATCTCAACGACGAAGGCCGCGTCGCCAGCGCCGCAGCTTCACGTGACGCAGGTGCGCGGCTTCGAGAAGTTCTCCGAGGGCCGGCCGTTCTACGAGATGCCGTCCATCACCGCGCGCATCTGCGGCATCTGCCCGGTGAGCCATCTGCTGGCCTCGGTGAAGGCCTGCGACGCCATCATGGCCGTGCGAGATTCCCGAGGCCGCCGTCCTGCTGCGCGAGTTGCTGCACTGCGGCCAGTTCGTGCAGTCGCACGCGCTCAGCTTCTTCCATCTTTCGTCGCCCGACCTGCTGCTGGGCATGGATTCCGATCCCGCCGCGCGCAACGTGCTGGGCGTGATCGAGAAGCACCCCGACCTGGCGCGCGACGGCATCGCCCTGCGCAAGTTCGGCCAGCAGGTCATCGAAGGGTCTGGCGGCGGAGCGCATCCATCCCTCCTGGACCGTGCCGGGCGGCGTCAACGCGCCGCTCTCCGCCGGAAGTGCGCGACCGCATCCTGCGCGAGCTGCCCAACGCCAAGGCCATCACCCGGCGCACGCTGGAGTTCTTCAAGGGCGTGCTGGACCAGTTCAAGGAAGAGATCGAGAGCTTCGGCAACGCGCCCACGCATGTACGCCGGCCTGGTGGATGCGACGGGCGGGCTCCAGCTCTACGACGGCCGGCTGCGCTTCCGCGACGCCGGAGGGCAACGATCGTGGCGGACCAGGTGCGCCGCGCGCGAATATGCCAACTACATCGGCGAGGCCGCCGCTGCCACACTCCTACCTGAAGGCGCCCTACTTCAAGCCGCTCGGGATATCCGGAGGGCGTCTACCGCGTGGGCCCGCTGGCGCGGCTGAACGTGGCCGACCGTTGCGGCACGCCCGAGGCGGACGCCGAGTTCGCGGAATATCCACCAGCGCTTCGGCGCGCGTGGTCCAGAGCGCCTTCCACTATCACTACGCGCGGCTGATCGAGGCGCTCTACGCGCTGGAGCGGATGGAGATGCTGCTGGACGATCCCGCGCATCCTGGACACCCACGTGCGCGCCCACGCCGGCGTGAACTCGCTCGAAGGCGTCGGCATGATCGAGGCGCCGCGCGGCACGCTGATCCACCACTACAAGGTGGACGAGAAGGGCGCCATCGAGCTGGGCCAACCTGATCGTCGCCACCGGCCACAACAACCTGGCCATGAACCGCAGCGTCGAGCAGGTGAGCCGAGCACTTCGTCGACGGCAACAAGCCTCAAGGAAGGCATGCTGAACCGCGTCTCGGCGGTGGTGCGCGCCTACGATCCCTGCCTGAGCTGCTCGACCCACGCCGGCGGGCCAGATCCGCTGCGCGTGCAGTTGTTTGCGGCGGACGGGAGCGCTGCTGGACGAGCTGGCAACGCGGTAGAGCGCTGCCACAAGCAGGGGAATCGCGCGCCGCGCTCTCTGTTCCGGGCCAGTCTATCCGCAGCCAAGAACTTGCTCACGAGCGGGCTCCCGTGTTTCACTCTAAACGGCAGAACTTCACCGCAGAGCATCCTCGCAGTGGGGCTTGACACTGGGAGGACAGATGTTCGCGGCTTTGCTGGCGGCATCGAGCAGTCTGGACTCAACCGCCTTGTCCCCTTGGTCGGCGGCGGCCGCTCGCAGGAGCTTCACCGCTGAAACAAAATCGTCCCTGGATATGTCCAGGACGGTCTCGAGCGCTTTCGCTCGGGCGACCGGGGCGGCCTCGGTCCCAAGCAGATCGATGAGAGCTGGCAGAGCCGCCTTGCCGATCAGACACAGCGCGGTTGTTGCCGGGTACCAATCGTGCCGCAGTGCCGCCACGTCATCGCCCCGCTCCCAGAAATCGGGTTCGCGCCGGAACCCCACGTACCGGACGAGCGCACCAACGCCCGCTGCGTATTTCTTTGCGCCGATCTGGCGGACGGAAAACGCGATGCACGCCGGGGTCTGCGGCGCCTGCGGGCCGTCCAGGTACGAGACGAGCGCGGGGGCGTCCGAAGAGGCCAACGGAAGGCAGGGTTCCGGGGCGAACGCCCCCGCCACCGTGAGAATCTTAGCCCGTAGCTTGGGATCGCGTTGGTCTCTCAGAATATCCTTCAGCGCCCACTCGACGGCCTCGCGGCTCATGCTCGGCGAAGCTCCGCGGTAATACTCCACAAGACAGTTGACGGTTTCCGCATCGGGATCCCGTTCGAGCCTGCGGAGAGCGTGGCCCATGGCTGCGGCATTGCGCTTGAGCACATCGCATAGCAGAGGTCTGGAACCGGCGTAGTCCATACTCGCCAGCTCCTCCGCGGCCCTCGCAGCGCTGGCATCGGCTTCCCAGCCTGGGGATCGATCAAGTGCCTTGTCGTGCAGCGCCTGCGCGCGCTTTGCGAGAGCCGCGCTGTCCCGTGGGAGAACCTCGAACGCGATCTGGCTGGGAGCCGGGGACGGAGTCCGAAATCCTGGAACGTATTGGACCACCATTTGGTACCGCCCTGGTCGCTTGATGGTAGCTGTCTCGTATGCGATAACGCTGAAGCTGAAGTGGCCGCCCGGGGGCACTGTGCGCGCCTGCGACACCGTGTCGCCGTGCGGACTCTCGCTAGCGCACACGGTTCTACCGTCTTCGGTCCTGACCGTCCAATCGACGACAAGTTCACCTTCGGGGAGTATCACGTGGCGCTCGGTCGTATTCTCCACCGTGACGGCGACCGTAAGTGGTTCGCCGGCCGCGACGACGGATTTTTCAAGGCTAACTTCCGCGCGGACACCGGGTCCCCGCGCGTCGACGCCGGGAGCCCCCAGCAGGCCAGCCCCAGCAATGGAGCAGATCAGGCTCAGTCTCATCAGGGAAGGTTCAGGCTGCATGTGTACCCCTGTTTAGAAACGACATATTGCCAGACCCCGGAGGCGTTGGTCACCTGACGGGTGATGGGAACGGAGGTGTAACCTGGGAACGACGTGTAAACTCCCGGCTGACCCTGACACGGGCAGTTGTAGCGATAGATCTGCCCTCCGACGAACACTGCGTTCGAGTAGGGCGGGAGGAAAGACCCCGAGGGCGCCTTCTGCCTGTCCTGAAGTGTGTTGGTCTGTCCGACTATCACGCGGAGATCGGGATTGACTCCAGACGTGTATCCGCTGTTCTGCGGGAATGGAGGCGACTGGGGAGCGCCATTGTATGTGACCAATTCCCCGACGTAGCACGCTGCGATGTCGGACTGGGTGCCCGTGGACGACTGAAAACTGTAAAGGAAATCCAACTCGCCGTCTTGGAAGCAAATGGAATCGGCCAACTGGAAATTGGTCGGCACGGCGCACACGATCGTCAGAGTTTTGGGGTTGCTCGTCTGGCCGTTCACCGTGACGGTCACCTGGTGGTCCCCGAGAGTCGCACCCGTCGTGTCAATCGTGACTGAGGTGGATGTGTCAGAGCCGCTTCCGGTATGCGGCGGCAGGTCGGATATGTTGACGGTCGGGCTTGCGCCAAAGCCGCTTCCGGTCAGAGTGAGGGATGCCGCCGAGTTCCCCACTCCGACCTGCGACGGGCCGACGGAGTCGATATGCGGAGTCACGGTCCCTGTTCCGCCGCAGTTAGGGGCAGGCACCGTCGGGCACATGTTCCAACTACAGTACTGATATATGTAGGGCGGCAACCAGTCCGGAGAGGTGGCCAGCCACGACGCGTTCCCCGGGCTCACACCTGTGGCGACCCCGTTCTGCACCGTCATCACCCCAGGGGCGCCACTGCTCCAGCTCGCTCCGTAGGCAAGACTGTACCAGCCGCCGCTCGAATAGCTATAGCCGTACGTAAGCCCCTGCTGCCCGTTGACGGGAATCGTGAAACTGGTGGGGCTGCAGGTGATGTTCGTGAAACCCTGGCAGGTGTTGCACCGCGGACTGCAGGTCGCCTTGGTGGGATTGTAAATGCCCCCGCTCAAGACCACGTCGATCGCGTCCCCCGGGTCGTTGGCCGGGCTGCTCACCAGCAGGCTCCCGCGTTTCACCTCTTGCGGCAAGAGCCTGCCGTCCTGGTCCAACTGCCGCGTGCGGACCAACTCGCCAATGTCAATCATCGCCGAGGCAAACGGCTCCAGCGTCAGCGGCAGCTTGTAGGATTCCCCAGTCGACCCATACTTCAGGGTCAGCAGCAGCTCCTGCGCTTCCGGCTCCGGATTCCACACCGTGTACATGGTGTCGAAGCCGCCCTCGGCCAGCCAGTAGGCCGACGCTCTGGCGCCGCCCTTGTACACGGACTTCGGCGGGACCGGGAAAACGTAGTTGCCCGTCTGGTCGATGCTCCCCACACCCGCCAGGATATCGCCCCAGTAGCCATCGTAGGAGAACGACAGGTTGATGTCCTGGATCTGCGGCTGCTTGACCATCGCGCTCCCGATGGGCAGCTCCTGCGCCTCGCCCGCTTGAAGCGCCAGGTCCGGCAGGGGCAGGCTCTTCACGTTGCGCCCCTCCATGTAGTAGAGTCCGAAGTGCAGGGTTTTCGGCGCAGTGGAGACGTTGCGGAAAAAGGCGTAGGGAATGAAGCTCACGGATCCTGGGAAATTCAACAGCGGGTCCTGCTGGTTGACCATGACTCCGACGCTCGCCCTTTGCCGCGGGCCCGGCGTTTCGGTACTGGGAACCCGCAATATCAGCGGTAAGTCCGTCGAGAACCCCTTGGCCGCGTCCTCCAGACCGCCAGCCACATGAACGGCGCCCCAGGGACCCTGGTACACGATGCGCACTCCGCCGATGCGCGCGTCGTCGCCGGCGAAGAAGTCCTTCAGGTCGATCATCGCCGTGCGATGCGCGCCGAGCGTCAAGCTCCTGCCCGCCGGGCTCTTCAGGCCGGAAACGCCAAGCTCGATCCCGATGGCCTTGTCGGTGGTGTTCGCCAGCGCCACAAAACCCGCCGAGCCCGCACCGTATCGCCACCATAGCCCTTCGTAGGTCTGCCAGGGGGGCGCGCTGGCCGCGTTCTCGGGCCAGGCCTTCGCTGGGAAGACGAAGGGCGGGGCGTACCCCAGGCTCCTGGAGACGTCCAGGATGGACATCGTTGGGACCAGCACGCCCTGCCAGTCGTGCCGGTAACTCACGGAGACGCTGCCGAAGCTGGAAATGTGCGCTTGAACCGCGGAGGGCGCCTGAGCCAGGGCCGCGTTGAGGTCCACTTCTTCGATCCCCGACATCGCGAGGTGAACCTGCGGCAGAACGTAGGGCGTTCCGTCGGCCATGTACACCGTAATGTATCCAGTGCATTCGTCAGGCGAACCGTGCTGTGGAACGTTGCATCGGTCCGCCACAGGGCGCAATAGGCAGTGTATTCGTCCAGCCGTTTCGGCGTGTAGGGGATGGGTTTCTGTGTCTGGACCTGAGGTAGGGCGGCTCCGCCGCCGACAACTACGAGCAGTATTGACCAGGCACCCCTGCGCATCCGTCCTCCACGTTTCTCCGCGCCAACGGGCCGCGGACCCGATGAGGTCAGACTAATTCAGATAAATAGAGGTGTCAATACCGCAGATGCGCGTAGCATCGCACGCACGGCGGGAAGACCTCGCCGGAGATTTCAAGGAAGTGGCGCCCAATTCAACGACTCTTCTCCCCCTGGCGCGGCTGGACGCGGCCGATTCGATGAGCACGCCCGAAGCGCAGAAGCAATTCGAGGAATATCACCAGCGCTGCGGCGCGGTGGTGCAGAGCGCCTTCCACTACCACTACGCGCGGCTGATCGAGGCCACCTGGGCGCTGGAACGCATCGGCATGCTGCTCGACGATCCGCGCATTCTCGACACGCGCGTGCGGGCGCGGGCGGGCGTGAACTCGCTTGAAGGTGTGGGCATGATCGAAGCGCCCCGCGGCACCCTCATCCACCACTACAAGGTGAACGAGAAGGGCGCTCATCGTGTGGGCCAACCTGATCGTCGCCACGGGCCACAATAACCTGGCCATGAACCGGTCGGTGGAGCAGGTGGCGAAACGGTTCGTGGACGGCAGCAAGATCGAGGAAGGGATGCTCAACCGGGTGCAGGCGGTGGTGCGCGCCTACGACCCCTGCCTGAGCTGCTCGACCCACGCGGCGGGGCGGATCCCGCTAAGGGTGCAGTTGTTCGCGGCGGACGGAAGGCTGCTGGACGAGCTGGTTACGCAGTAGAGCGCCGCCAGAAGCTCGGGGCCCATCGACGTATTGCTTGCTGAAGAGGTCGGGTTGGAGCTCAAATCGTGCTTCTGCGTGGTACTGGGTCAGAGCGCGGGTTTGCGCTTGCTTGGTAGCTCGCAGGCAAGGCGCGCGATAAGCCTGTCCGCACTGTCGGAGACTCGCGATTCCATCGACAACTCTTCTCCTCTCTGGCCTTTCGGCCTGTGTCAGTATACTTCGGGCGGCGCCCTTTGACGGTCTCCGACGGCAGCCCGACGTATGCTCCGGACGAGGCTCGGGCGCATACTCCAGTCCTCCGGCCGGCGTCCACGCCAGTCTTCGTCCAGCTCCCTGCAACGGCGGAACCTGGAGGTGGACGTCTGTCCCGGTCCTTCAGCTCACCGCCGCCAGCTCGTAGAGGTACTCGACGAACGACAGCGCAGCGCCGTCGTAGCCCTGCACCTTCGGGTTCGCCGAATCGATGATGTAGTACTCGTTGGGGGCGTGGGCGCCGTCGCCGTGTCCCAGGCCGAAGTGGCCCGCGGGCAGGTGGAGTGGATCGCCGGTGAAGACGCAACCGGGCCAGGAGCCGGCCGAGCGCGGCCACAGCAGCGGATCGATCCCGTCCCGGCGGTAGACGGCGGTTTGCGCCCGGATCAGCGCGGCGCTGGCGGGAGTGCTGTTGGGATCGTAGCCGCCGGTCATGTTGACCTCGATATCCCCGAAGCCGCGTTTCACCAGGTGAGCTTTGAGCGCGGCGAGCGCCCCGGCGGCGGTCATGTCCGGCACCAGCCGCAGGTCGAGTTTGGCGACGGCCCGGTGGGGAAGAATGGTCTTCCCGCCCGGCCCGGTGTAACCGCCGACCAGGCCCTCGATGTTGACCGTGGGCTTCGAGACCAGAAGCTCGAGCGCCTCGCGCCAGTCCACATCGTGAACCCAGTGACTGACGCCGTACTGCTTCTTGACGGTCTCCTCGTTGAGGCGGCTGGCCGCCAGCGCGACCATCGCTTTCTCTTCCGGGGAGATGGGGCGGGCCCGATCGGCGAGCCCCTCGATGGCCGGTTCGTTGCCATCCTCCGACACCAGCGTGTGGAGCGCCTGGACCAGGTGCCAGGCCGGGCTATCGAGCCGCGCCTTGTTGCTGGAGTGGATGTCCTGGCTGGGCCCGCGGCCCCAGCGTTCACCGCTCGAAACCAGTTCCAGCTCGATAATGCCCTTGGCGCCCAGTTCGATCGTCACCTGGCCGTTCAGGTTCTGCGACGCGCTGGGCATGAAGATGCCGGTGGTGCGCGCCAGGGCGGCCTGCACCTCGGGCTGGTGGACGATCTGCGGGAAGTGAGGGGAGCCGATTTCCTCTTCGCCCTCGGCGACCAGCACCAGGTTGACCGGGAGCTTGCGGCCCGCGCCGCGCAGGGCATGCAAGGCGGCCAGAAAAGCGGACTCCGGCCCCTTCTGGTTGACCGCGCCGCGGCCCATGACGACCTTCCCCAGGCCGGGCTTGTCGACCAGGGCCGCGGCCCAGGGAGGAGACGACCATTCCGCCGGGTCCACCTGCTTGACGTCGTACATGAAGTAGATGCCGACGGTGCGGGGAGCGCCGGCGTCGAGCGTGGCGAAGATGCCGGGCTGGCCGTCGGTGGGCACTCTGGTGACGCGGTCGAAGCCGGCGTCGCGGAACAAGCGCATGGTGAGAGCGCAGCCCTCCTCCATGCCCCTGTTCTCGGCCGCAATCGAGGGCTGCCGGATCCATTCCTGCAAGCGCGCGACCGCTTCGCCGTGCCGTTTCCCGATCTCGGTGCGGATCGCTCCGAGGTCCGGTTCATCGGCCCAAGCGCGAGGTTGCGCAGCGAGCAGGCCGGCGCCGGCGACGCGAAGAAAGGCGCGCCGGTCGAGGGCTGGGATTTGAGAGTCTCTGCCGTCCATCACTCACCTCCGAATCTGAAGGGAAGTATACCGCGCGCGGGTATGGCACTATGTAGGCTTGATCCTGCCTATGTGGCGCAACACCCTGGTACTGGGTTTCCTGGTCTGTAGCGCGGCGGCCGGTCAGGCCGGCAGGCCGGCAACCGCCAAGCCCCTGATCGAGTGCGACAGCGCCGAGCTGTTGCGCGCGGCGCCGGAGCTGGCGGGCATCGAGTTCGACGCGAAACAGGATGGGCTCGGCGCGCTGCTCGACGCCGCCGGCGATAACCTGTACGAGATGCTCGGCACTCTGGTGGACGTCTCCGCGACCGAGCAGATTCGCGAGATGCACTTCGACGCCAGCATGGCCAGGACCACCCGGCGCGAGACCTTCCGCTACGTGGTGCAAACGGTCCAGAGCGGGGAGCGGTTCACGGAGTTCCGCGCGGACCCGGCAACCGGGGCCGCTGCGCACCCTCCCAAGAGCGACTTTCTCGTCATCGGACACTTCCTCAAACTGGTCCGCTACCTGCTGCCGGAGTTCCGCAAGGAGTCCACGTTCCGCTACCTGGGCCGCTCCGCCGCGGCCGGCGGGGACTTGCTTGTAGTGGCGTTCGCCCAGCGCCCCGACAGCACGCAATCGCTCAGCCACGTCGGGGCCGGAGATGGCAGCACCTCCCCGCTGCAGGGCATCGTGTGGCTGGATGCCGCAAGCCATCGCATTGTGCGGCTCCGCGCCGACCTCCTGGGACGGACTGAAGGCTCTCCTCTGGAAAGCCTGACCACCGATGTCACACTCGTTCCCGTGAGTTTTCCCTACATAGGATGCACGCTTTGGCTGCCCGATCAGGTCACGGTTCGCGCGCGCTATCTCAACGGCGAACTGGACAGCGTACATCGCTATTCGGACTACCGCTTGTACGGTGTCGATGACAAGGCGGCTCCGGAGCTCACGGAAAAGCTCGCGGGCGTTACCCCGGCGATGGCAACCCCGGCGGAAGACGCCTGGGAACTGCTGGACCGCGGCATCTCGCTGGCCGAGAACAGCAAGCCCAACGATGCCCTTTCGCCCCTGCGCGAGGCCGTGCGCCTCGATCCTGAAGTGGCGGCGGGGCACTACTATCTGGCGGCCGCAATGCGCGCCGCCGGCGACTTCACGGGCGCGGAAGCGGAACTGCGCGCAGCAGTCAATCTGGCTCCCGATAGCGGCCCCGTTCACAACCTTCTGGGCATCCTCTTGCTCAAACGCGGAGCCGTGGCATCCGCCATAGCCGAGTTTCGCGCCGCCGCGCAATTCCAGCCCAAAGACGCCACCGTGCATTACAACCTCGCCCGGGCGCTGGAAGGGACGGGCGATCGGAAGGCCGCGCTCGAGGAGTACCGGACCGCATCCACGCTGGCGCCGGACGATACCGGCATGAAGGCTCGGTACGAGCAGTTTGAGCGCGCGGCGAACGTTCCGCCCGCTCCCGTGGCGGTCGAGACAAGCATCAAAGTCGACGTGCGGCAAGTGCTGGTTCCGGTGGTGGTGAGGGACAAGGACGGACATCACGTCACCGGACTGACCCAGGCCGACTTCCGCGTCTTCGAGGACGGCGTGGAGCAGAAGATCGCGGGCTTCAGCGTCGAGACCGCCGGGGTCTCGAGCGCGCCGCCTCCCGAGTCGGCCGCTTCGCCGGCGCCCATTGCCGCGGCGCCTGCGGCGACCCCGCCGGCGCAGGTTCCCGTCCGGCGCACCTACCTGATCTGCATCGATGCCCTGCATACTGGCTTTGCCAGCCTGGCACATATTCGCGAGGCCCTGTCCAAACTGTTCCAGGGCCAGCGAGCCGGCGACGCGCAATACATCGTCGTCTCCATCGGAACCTCGACTCAGGTGCTCCAGAACCCGACCTCCGATCCTGAATCGGTGTTGAAGATGGTAGACAGCAAGGAATTCCAGAAGTCGATCCTGGGCAGCCGCCGGAGCGCCCTGGAGGATGACTTGCAGTCCTTCCGGCGCTCGCTCGACCAGACGCGTAACATCTGCGACACCGGGCTGCCGCAATGCCAGAACATGAAGCGGCTTCTGCCTTCGCAAGCCGGCCAGATCGCCGAACAGGACCGTGCGTATGCGCTGGCTTTTGTGGGACAGTTTCGCTCGCTGGTCGAGCAACTGCTTCGGGGCGGTGGACGGCGGACGATCATCCTGCTCTCGGATGGTTTCCCGGTGGTGCCCGGCCGACTGGCCTTCGAGTTATTGGCGGCCTATTTTCCCGAACTGCACAGCCTCCGCACGACAGATCGCATGCCGGACCTGGAACCGGTGCTACGCCTGGCGGCGAACGGCAGCATCCCGATCTACACGATCGACTCGCGCGGGCTATACGCCTCGCCAGACGCTGACGCCTCCGGTTCCGCCGCGGGTCTGGAGCGGGCGGCAGACGTGCTGAGCGCCACGGATCGCGTTGCCACGGAAGCGGGCCAGACGCTCGCGGAGATGGCGGCCGCTACGGGTGGCACAGCGTTTCAAAACAGCAACAATATCTTCAACGGTCTGCAGCGCGCCTTCGCAGACGGCCGTGAGTACTATTTGCTGGCCTATGTCCCCACCAATTCCGATCCGGATGGCAAGTTCCGCGCCATTGCGGTCCGTGTGCGAGACGGCAAGTTCCAGGTCAGCGCCAAACGCGGCTACTGGCCGGCCGGCCCGCCGAAGTAGGCGGCGCTACCGGACCGAGACGCCCCACACCTTGGCGTGCCGTGATTTTCCCGCCGGACCTTCCACCTCCAGGACCACCGTGTACTCCCGGCCCGCGGCATAGGCGTGCAGCGGGTTCTGCTCGGTCGAGGAGGCGCCGTCGCCGAAGTCCCATTTCCAGGACACGATCTTGCCGTCGGACTCGTCCCGAAACGCCACCAGCCGCCGCCCCATGTCGGCCACGGTGTAGGACCACCGCGCGGCGATCGGCTTGCGGAACTGCGGCTCCAGGGGCATCAGACGGAACCCCACCAGGTCGCTGGCGTTGCCGTACATGGTGTGTTTGTGGGAGAGATCCCAGAAGCCGACGCGGTCTTTGGCGTTGACGTCGTCGTAGTCGATGACCGACCAGGAGAGGCCGATCAGCTTGTTCTCGGTCAGCAGGGACTCGACGGCGCGCTGCGGACCGTCGCAGGGGGCGTAGTCGAACGGGGTGATCCAGAATTCGAGCACCAGCTTTCCGGGCTCGCCCGGCTTGAAGTCGTACTTGTAGGCGGCGTTGGCGTAAGGCAGGTCCTTGGTGTATTGGGCGCAGCCCCAGGCCATCGCCCAGTCCTTGTCACCCGGAGGCGTGAAGATGTGATAGTTCTGCGCGTGCACGCCGTGGAAGGCCCAGTGGGCCTCGGACTGGCTGATGCGCGGGTCGATTATGGAGCGCGCCTGGCCGACGGCTTCGGGCGTCCAGATGTCACGGTGATAGATGTCGATGAGCGGTCCGCCCGACAGATCTCCGTCCACAACGACCTCGAAGATGTCGTTGTGCAGGTCCAGGCGCGAGAAATCCCAGTAGTTGTCATAGGCCTCGTAGAGGAAGTAGAGCCGGTTGAGGCCCTTGACCCAGCCGACTTTGACCTTGACGTCGAGGTTCTTGGGATCGTAGTTCATGCCGTGGCCATGCTCGGTGTCCATCAGTTGATCCATGCCAATGGCGTAGCTGTCGGGGACCATGGCCCAGTCACTGGCGTCCCCGTCGACGCGGGGAATGATGTTGGGAGGAAACTGGAAGACTTTGTAGGTTACGGAAGGCCGCTCGAGGGCGGAGAGGGGTTGAAGGGCCGCCGCCAGCAGGGCGAGCAAGAGCCACGGTTTCGTCATGGAAGCCTCCTGTGAAGAGGCCATGGTATCACCCGTGGACGATGGGCTTCGTTGCCCCGCGGGCCCGAACCCGTAGCCGGCGCCAGCGCGCCCGTCACCACCGTCTCGATCGTGTCGCCTGGGGTGTGGGACGGGCCGGCCCGGGCAAACAGCTTACTCGCGCCGCGCGCCACCCGGAGCATCCGCTCGGCGTCCCGTCTGCGTGGAGCGGCGGACCTTCCTTCGGCATTACAGGTGTGGTGGCGTGAGCCGGGAACCAGTGTCGAAGGGCCTTCCTGGCACGGGGAAGGCGAGCGGGCGGATCGTGCCCCCCAAGAGGAATAGCGCCGTCGTGCCGAGCACCGGCAGCAGGGCTCCTACGGCCAGGATCGGCGTGTAGGAGTGAAAATGGTCGACCACGAATCCTGTGCTCAGCGTGAACAGGATGGCTCCGAGGCCCGCGCCCACGCCTCCCAGTCCGGCCACGGAGGCCACCGCGCGTTCCGGGAAGTAATCGCTGGGCAGGGTCTGCACGCTGGTGATCCAGCCCTGGAAGCCGAACATCACCACGCCGATGAACGCCAGCGCCGTCACCGGGCTCTGGGCCGTGGCGGCCGGGATGCCGGCCAGCATGAGCAGCGTACCCGCGACGATCACGGTTTTCCGCGCCTTGTTCACCCTCCACCCGCGGCCGATCAGGAATCCGGAGGCCCAGCCCCCGATCAGACTTCCAGCGCCCGCGGCCACGTACGGCACCCACGCGAACATCCCGATCTGCTTCAGGCTGAAACCCCGCACGTTATACAGGTAGAGCGGGAGCCAGGTGATGTAGAGCCACCAGACCGGATCGGCGAAAAACCGCGACAGCACGATCGCCCACGCCTGGCGATTTCGCAGAAGCTCTCGCCAGGGGATGCCCGGCAGGGACGTGGCGGGCTCCTGACCCTGCTTGATGAGCGCGTACTCCTGAGGGGTTATGGCGAAGTGCCGCTCCGGCGTTTCATAAAACAGCAGCCAGAGCAGGAGCCATCCGAAGCCCAGCGCGCCGGTAGCCAGGAATGTCGTCTGCCACCCGAACCGCAACTGCAACCATACGATTAGCGGCGGCGCCAGTATGGAGCCGGCGGTCACGCCGCAATTGAAGATGGCCATGCCGAGCGCGCGCTCGCGCACCGGGAACCATTCCGCAATCGCCTTGGCCGCGCCGGGCCAGCTTCCCGCCTCTCCCAGTCCCAACAGCACGCGCAAACAGCTCAGGCTGGCCAGGCCGCGCGCGAATGCGTGGGCCATCTCGGCGAGGGACCACACCAGGATCGAGAAAGTGAAACCACGGCGGGTTCCGACGCGGTCATAGAGATTCCCGGACAACCCTTGGCTGGCGGTATAGGCAATTAAGAACCAGGTGGTGATGCCGGCGAACTGGAGATTGGTGAGCTCCAATTGCGCCGTGATAACGGGGGCGAGCACCGCGATCGTGAGCCGGTCTACAAAGTTGATGACGGTGGCGAGGAAGATCAGGCCGGCGATCCACCAGCGCAAGCCTGGCACACGCAGCCTGGACACCAAACATGAAGAGAGCATCGAAAGTCCGATCTCACCGCCCAACGCGCGATCGGGCGGCCGGCTTGGTCTCTAACCGGCCTCGCGCGGGCGCATCCGAAGGCGCGCACGCGCCGGGCGCGTACCGGCGCCACCCGAGCGTTGCCAACCGGCCGGGATAGAGAAAACCGGGGACCGTCACGTAGCGGATTGTAGCGGTGGCCGGCCCGCCAGGTCAACCCCAGATTGAGCACGCGGCGGGACGAGAGGACAGAACGCCGGACGTCCGAAGTTGGCTCCCGATCCAGGGGTGATGGCCTTTCAGGTGAAGAGCACGAGCGCGCTGGTTCGGGCTATAATGATGCGGTATTGTTCGTCCTGAAAGATGCGCGCCGGGCCGCGATGGACGCGGGGTTCCAGGCAGCCGTGCGCTGGGAATGAGCGAGGTGGAACGGGAAGGATCCTGCCGCCTGTTCTGGCTCGAAGCCTGCCCGGGGATTGCCGAAACGGTGCGGGAGTACGTCCCGGAAACGCTCTGCACACCGGGGCAGGTCTTACCATGAGTCTTCCGGCCGAGGATCTCGACCACATTCTGGCGCACGGCCGGGCGGCATTCGAAACGCTGCGGGACGGCCGGATTTTCATCACCGGCGGGACGGGCTTCTTCGGCACGTGGCTGGTGGAATCCTTCGCCTGGGCGAATGAACGGCTGAACCTGAACGCCTCCGCCTGTGTGCTGACGAGGGCGCCGGAGGTGTTTTGCGCCCGCCTGCCGCACCTGGCCGGCAACGCGGGGATCCAGTTCCACCGCGGGGACATGGGCTCGTTCCAGTTTCCGGCCGGCGGGTTCACTCATGCGATCCACGCCGCCACCGAGACGCGTCTGGACCTGGATGCGGAATGTCCGTCGGCGGTGTTCGAGAGCAACTTGAGCGGGACCAAGCGCGTGCTGGAGTTCGTGCGGGCTAGCGGCGCCGGCCGGCTGCTGTTCACCAGTTCCGGGGCGGTCTATGGCAAGCAGCCGCCGGACCTGACCCACGTCCCCGAGGACTATGCCGGGGCGCCTGCGACAACCGGATCGAAATCCGCGTACGGAGAATCCAAGCGGGCAGCCGAGCTCCTGTGCGCGCTGCATGCCAGGCGGTACGGTTTTGCGGCGACGATCGCGCGCTGCTTCGCCTTCGTGGGGGCCCACCTGCCGCAGGATTCCGGCTACGCCATCGGCAACTTCATCCGCGACGCCGCGGCCGGCGGACCGATCCGCGTCCAGGGCGACGGGACGCCCTTCCGCTCGTACCTGTACGCCGCGGACCTGGCCATCTGGCTGTGGACGATCCTCTGCCGGGGGGAATCCTGCCGGCCGTACAATGTGGGATCGGGGGAGGAAATCCGCATCGCGAGCCTGGCGAGGGAGGTGGCGGAGGAGGTGAATCCCCGTGCGACCATCGAAATCGCTTCCACGCCGGCGCCGGGCGAGGCGCCGCAGCGCTACGTGCCCCGGACGGCGCGCGCGGAAAGCGAACTCGGATTGAAGGTGCTGATTGCCAGACGGGAGGGCATTCGGCGGACGGCGGCCTGGCACCGGTCACGAGGCGAGATGAGGAAGTCGGGATGAACCGTCAATGGGAAAAGTGAACGTAGCGGACCTGTTTGTGTGCGAAAGCGCCACGATCGGTGAGGCCCTGGCCTGCATCGACCGCAGCGGCCGGATCAGCGTGGCGCTCGTGGTGGACAACGAGCGACGGCTGTTGAACACGATCACGGACGGCGATGTGCGCCGGGCCATTCTCAGCGGCCTGACTCTCCAGGACCCTGTTACGGAGATGCTGAGGATCAAGGTGCGCACGCCCCTGCCTCGGCCGGTGACCGCCCCCTCCGGCGCGGACTCGACGGCGCTGCTCCGCATCATGCAGGACCGCTCCGTTCGCCAGGTGCCGCTGTTGGACGAAGGCGGGCACATCGTCGACATCTCGATCCTCAGCGACCTGCTGCCGCAACAGTTGCCTGCGCTGCAGGCCGTCGTGATGGCGGGCGGCCAGGGCACGCGTCTGCGGCCGCTTACGCAGGAGCTGCCCAAACCGATGTTGCCGGTTGGCGGCCGGCCGCTCATGGAG
The DNA here is from genome assembly GCA_963710565.1 of Bryobacterales bacterium. Classification (GTDB taxonomy): domain Bacteria; phylum Acidobacteriota; class Terriglobia; order Bryobacterales; family Bryobacteraceae; genus DASWZN01. The sequence continues at coordinate 96,587 of CAVQAN010000010.1, forward strand.
CGCATTATCGGGCAGCTTCGCGGAGTGGGGATACAGGACGTGCTGGTTGCCACCCACTACCAGGGGGAGAAAATCGTCGAGCATTTTGGGAACGGAGAGGCGTTCGGCGTCACCATCAGCTACGTAAACGAGAAGGAACCGCTGGGAACGGGAGGCGCCTTGGGTCTCATTCCGAGACCTACGACGCCGTTGCTCGTCATCAACGGTGACGTGCTGACGAGCCTCGATTTCCGGTCGATGTTCTCGTTCCACCAGGAGCACAAGGCCGATCTCACGGTCGCCGTCCGCCGCTTCGAGTTCCAGGTGCCCTACGGCGTGATCGACTGCGACGGCGTGAGAGTGTGGGGACTGCAAGAGAAGCCGCGCATCGATCTGTTTGTCAATGCTGGGATCTATCTTCTGGAACCCTCGGTGTTCGACCACATCCACGCCGAGGCCTACATGAACATGACCGAGCTCATACAGCGGCTCCTCGATGTCGGTGAAACGGTGGCGGCCTTCCCGGTCTGCGAGTACTGGCTGGACATAGGCCGCCATGACGATTACGCCAAGGCACAGGAGGACGCGCGCAATGGGCGATGGGACAGCGCCGAAGCCGGAGAGTGACGCGGACCGAACCGTCTCCCGTTGAGCACCCAAAAGGACGCTATGAAGGTATCGGACTACGTCGTGCAGTTTCTTGTGGGCCGGGGCATCGAGGATATCTTTCTCGTCTCCGGCGGCGCGATTATGCACCTGCTCGACTCGGTCGGCAACAACCGCGGAATCCGCTATTACTGCAACCATCACGAGCAGGCTTGCGCCGCGGCCGCGGAGGGCTACGCAAGGGTTACGGGACGCGCCGGCGCGTGCCTGGTCACGACCGGCCCGGGCGCGGCCAACGCTCTGGCCGGCGCGATCGGCTCGTGGTACGACTCCGTGCCTCTCCTGGTCATTTCCGGGCAGATGCGCTACGACCTCCTGGCTGACTACACCAAGCTGCGCCAGATCGCGCCACAGGAGGCCAACATCATCCCGATGGTCCGTCCCATCACCAAGTACGCAAGCCGCGTGACGGACCCGCGCGCGATCCGCCGCGAGCTGGAATGCGCGCTTCACGCGGCCACGACGGGCCGGCCCGGCCCCGCCTGGATTGAGATCCCGCTCGACCTGCAAGCGGCACAGATCGATGAGAGTTCGCTGCTGCCGTATGTTGCCGCTCCAAATGGAGCGGCTCCCGATCGGCTCCTGCACGATGTGCGGCGAGTGGCGGAGGCGATGCGCCAATCCCGAAGGCCGATTCTCACCGCGGGAAACGGCGTTCACGCGGCCAGAGCGGAGCCGCTGTTGCGTGAACTGCTGGAGCGCACCGGCATCCCGATTGTAGTGCCGCACACGGGCAAAGACCTGGTCGAAGAAGATCATCCCTCCAATATGGGTGTGTTTGGCCCTACTGGACAGCGGCGCGCCAATTTCGCCGTTCAGAACAGCGACTGCCTGCTCAGTCTCGGCACCGGTCTGAACATCCACAAAGTCGGCTTCAACGTGGCGGGATTTGCGCCAAGAGCGAAAAAGATCATCGTCGATATCGACGAGGGCCAACTCGGGTATCAGGTGGTCCATCCCGATCTGGCGGTGCAGGCCGACGTTGGGGAATTCCTCCGGGAACTGCTCCGGCACCTGGATCGCGAGCCCGTGGAGCCCTCTGGTAGATGGAAGGAAGCCTGCTCCCAGTGGCGGGAGAACTACCCGGTCATGGTGAGAGAGTTCTACGGTGACCCTCAACACGTGAACAGCTACGTTTTCATGGACAGCCTCTCGGATGCCGCCGTTCCCGCCGATATTCTGATCGCCGGCAACGGCTTGGACACCGTCAGCTACTACCAGGCCTTTCGAGTCAAGAAAGGACAGCGGACGATGACGAGCGGCTGGGGTTCGATGGGATGGGATCTGCCGCTGAGCGTTGGCGCCTGCATCGGGTCGGGAAAGCAAAGAACGATCTGTGTGACCGGAGACGGCAGCATCCAGTGGAATATCCAGGAGCTGCTGACCCTCAGACACTACCGCCTGCCGATCAAAGTATTCGTCTTCAACAACCGCGGCTATGCGAGCATTCGTGGGACGCAGAATACGTTCTTTGATGGCCGCTACGTCGGTGCCGGCCCAACCTCCGGGGTGGGCAGCCCCGATTTTGGAGCTCTGGCCGCGGCGTACGCGATTGACTACCAGTTCATCGGCTCGCACTGCGACCTGAAACAGGGGATCGCCTCCACGCTGGCGGGAGCCGGGCCGGCGCTGTGCGAGGTGAACATAGCGCCGGAGCAGGGTGTCTCACCGAAGGCGTCCGCATTTCGGCGGGCGGACGGGACGCTGGAATCGCGGCCACTGGAAGACATGGCGCCGTTCTTGCCGAGGGAGGAAGTCTGGCTGAACATGCACATGTTCGAAGAGGATGACCGGTGAGCGTACGCTCTGGCGGCCGGATCCTGACCGCTTTGGTTGTAGGCGGCGGAAGCATCGGGCGGCGGCACCTGTCTAATCTACGGAGGCTGGAGCCCTCGGCCGAGATCGTATTGTGGCGCCAGCACGCGAAACCCGGCGATGCAGGCGCCGTCGTCTCCGATGCCGATCGGGTAGTTTACTCGCTCGCAGACGCCCTGGACACCCACCCGGACCTGGCCGTGGTCGCTAGTCCGGCGACCCGGCATGTTGAAACCGGGCTCGCTCTCGCATCTAACGATGTCCCGCTGCTGGTGGAGAAGCCTCTTTCCCACAGGCAGGACGAGGCTCGCGCCCTGATAACGCTGTGCCGTGAACGCGCATTGGCGCTTATGGTGGGGTACAACCTTCGGTTCTATCCACCTCTGCAAACCCTGCGTGAGACGCTGGTCGCCGGCGAAATTGGCCGCCCGATGTCCATTCGCGCCGACGTTGGCCAGCACCTCCCCGAGTGGCGGCCCGGCGCCGACTACCGCAGCGGCGTCAGTGCCCGCAGCGATCTGGGTGGTGGCGTCCTGTTGGAATTGAGCCACGAGTTGGACTATGTTAGTTGGCTGGTTGGGGGCGTGCGGTCCGTCATGGCCCTTGTCGGGCACTTGAGCGATCTCGAAATCGATGTCGAGGACACGGCGGAAATCCTGTTGCGCTTTCAGGGCGGAGCGTTTGGCAGCATTCATCTCGACATGACGCAGGCTGCCATGACGCGTTCCTGCCGGCTCGTCGGAACCGAAGGCGTCCTGGTCTGGAACGGCCTGGACCATTCGGTGCGCTTGTACAGAGCCGCCGCGCGCTCGTGGTCGGACCTGTGCGCGCCTTGCGTCCTCGATCGCAACGAGATGTTCCTGTCCGAGATGCGCCATTTCCTGCACTGCGTTCGGAACGGGGCGCGGCCTGCGGTTACAGGGGAAGACGGGCTGCGGGCTCTCGATATCGCAGTGGCGGCGAAGGAATCGGCCTGCACTCTCAAGGCTGTCGATGTGTCCGTTGCGGAAGGCCCGCCCCAGGAGGCGGTGAGCGAGTTCTTATGATAAGATTGGGAACCCTGATCGATTTGAAAGGGCGGGTCGCCTGCATCACGGGGGGCGGTGGCCATATTGGCGGCGCCATGGGTGAAGCCCTGGCCGAGCTTGGCGCCGCGGTCGTAGTCCTGGACAGCCAGGCTGCTTGCCAGAACACCGCAGAGCGCATCCAGAAGGAATTCGATGTGCCGGTCTTGCCACTCGTCATCGACGTCGGGCAGGAAGGCGAGCTTCGGAAGGTGCCTGAGGCCGTTCTCAAGCGGTTTGGGAGGCTGGATATCCTCGTGAATTGCGCGGCTTTGGTAGGGACCTCCGACCTGAAAGGCTGGACGGTGCCGTTCTCCGAGCAGCAGTCCGATACCTGGCGGCTGGCCCTGGAGGTGAACCTGACCGCGCCTTTCGTCCTGACACAGGTCTGCGCCGCCGCCCTCGCCGAATCCGGACATGGTTCCGTGATCAACATTGGATCCCTGTACGGTGTCGCTGGACCGGACATGCGGCTTTACGAGGGCACCGACATGGGGAACGCGGCAGCTTACGCCGCCAGTAAAGGCGGCCTTCTGCAGTTGACACGATGGCTGGCCACGGTTCTCGCACCGCGGGTGCGGGTAAACGCTATCTCGCCGGGCGGCGTGTGGAGACAGCAGCCCGAGTCCTTCCGGCAGCAGTACGTCTCGAGGACGCCGATGCAGCGCATGGGCACGGAAGAGGATTTCAAAGGAGCGGCGGCATACCTGGCCAGCGACATGTCGCTCTACGTCACCGGTCAGAACCTGATCGTGGACGGCGGGTTCACGGTCTGGTAGCGCCGGATGGAGCGAGGAGGGTTTTCTCAATTGCACTGGAATGGAACGTCAGTCCTGGTGACGGGCGCGGGAGGCTTTATCGGCAGCCACCTCACCGAGCGCCTTGTGGGATTGGGCGCCCGGGTCCGGGCCTTCGTACACTACAATGCCCTGGGTAGCTGGGGGTGGCTGGACCAGCTTCCCTGCGCTCGGGAAATCCAGGTGGTCGCCGGCGACATCGCCGACCGCGATAGCGTGCGGCAAGCCATGGAGAACATCGAAATCGTATTCCACCTGGCCGCCCTCATTGGAATCCCCTACTCCTACTCCGCGCCGGAATCATATGTTCGGACCAACGTCCTGGGAACCCTCAACGTATTGCAGACTGTGCGGGACTTGGGCGTGAGGACGCTCGTGCACACTTCCACCAGTGAGGTGTACGGAACCGCTCGCTACGTCCCGATTGACGAGGCGCACCCCCTGCAGGGACAGTCGCCGTACTCCGCCAGCAAGATTGGCGCCGACAAGCTGGCCGAGGCCTTCCATCGGTCGTTCGGTGTTCCGGTCGTGACAGTGCGGCCGTTCAACACGTTTGGCCCGCGGCAGTCCGCCCGCGCCGTCATTCCGACGATCATCTCACAGGCTCTGTCGGATGAGCCCGTGCGACTTGGGAACCTGCGGCCCACGCGCGATCTGAACTTTGTCGCCAATACCGTGAACGGCTATGTGCTGGCTGCCTCGGCTCCCAGCGCTATTGGGGAGACCATCAATCTGGGCTCCGGGCGCGAGATCAGCATCGGCGACCTGGCCCAGCTCATTGGCCGCCTCGCCGGCCGGCCCATTCGCATCGAGTGCAATGCCGAGCGCGTCCGTCCCGATCAGAGCGAGGTCGAACGCCTGGTGGCCGCCAACACTCGCGCGCGAGCCATCCTCGGTTGGGAGCCGGCCGTAAGCCTGGAAGAAGGCCTGGAGCGTACCATCGAGTGGATGAGGGCCAACATTGGGGGATACCGTCCCGGAACCTACGTGGTGTGATGGAAAGGAGATCGCCGTGCAGCTATCGATCGCGAACCGCAAGGTCGGCCCTGGGTTTCCTCCCCTGGTGATCGCCGAGATCGGCATCAACCACGAGGGGAGCTTCGCCAAGGCTGTCCGGATGGTGGACGACGCCTATGCGGCCGGCTGTGAGTGCGTCAAGTTCCAGTCCCACGTCGTCGACGACGAGATGATTCCCAATGATGTGGTGCCCGGGCACTGCAAGGAGACGATTTGGGACATCATGGAACGCTGCGCCCTCACCGAAAGCGAGGAACGCCGGCTAAAAGAGTACGTTGAGTCGAAGGGGCTCCTCTACTTGTGTACTCCTTTCTCGCGGGCAGCCGGAATCCGGCTTGAAGCCATGGGCGTGCAGGCGTACAAGATCGGGTCCGGGGAGTGCAATAACTATCCGCTCATCCAGCACATCGCCGCCTACGGCAAGCCTGTCATCCTGAGCACCGGAATGAACGACCTGGAGAGTATCGCCCCGGCAGTGGCGATTCTGCGCGCAGCCTCGATCCCCTTCGCGCTCCTGCACTGCACTTCGCTGTACCCAACTCCCTATGGCAAGGTGCGGCTGGGAGCCTTGCAGGCGTTGGCGGACCGCTTCCCGGATGCGGTCATCGGGCTGAGCGATCACTCGCTTGGAAACTACACCTGCTTTGCCGCTGTCGCGCTGGGTGCGCGAATCCTGGAGAAGCACTTCACGTCCGACAAATCCTGGCCGGGACCGGACGTGGCGCTGTCGGTCGATCCACCTGAACTGAGGGATCTCGTGCAAGGATCGCACGCCATCTACCAGGCACTGGGCGGGACGAAGAATATCCTGCCGGAGGAGCAGCCCACCATCGACTTCGCCTACGCATGCGTGGTTGCGCTCTGCGATATCCCCGCCAGCGGCACTCTTTCAACGGACAACATCTGGGTGAAGCGCCCGGGTACCGGCGAGATTAAAGCCGTGCACTTTGAAGAACTCCTCGGAAAACGCACAGTGAACGCGATTCCGAAGAACGCCCAATTGAAGTGGGCCGACGTCAGCCGCTCATGACGCCATCCCGGCCTGGCGAGACGATCGGCATCACTGGCGGCAGCGGCGCCGTGGGAACGCGCCTGTTGAGGCACCTGGCTGCTGCGGGTGTCCGCGACGTGAGGGTGTTCGACGAGCGGCCGCCGGAAACGCTGGACGGTGCAACGTATCACCAGGGGACGATTCTGGACATTGCTGCGGTGGAGCGCGCCCTGCGCGGCTGCACGGTGGTCTTCCACCTCGCCGCGATAGCCGACGGCTCCGCCTGCGCGTCAGAGCCGTTGCGCTGCATGGAGCTGAATGTCCTCGGGACCGCCCGCGTGCTGGAGGCTTGCCGGCGCAGCTCCGTGCCTCGGTTCGTGTACGCCTCGACGGGCCAGGTCTACGGCTTGCCGCGCCGGCTTCCCGTGGACGAGGAGCATCCGACCGAGCCTTGCTCGCTCTATGCCGCCAGCAAACTCGCTGCCGAGGCGCTCATCCGGGGGTACTGCGCCTCCTTCGGAAACGACGCGGTCATTGCGCGTTTGGCGAACATCTACGGACCCGGCTTCGGGTCCCGGACCGTGACCGGCCAGGCTGTCGACCAGATTCTTTCCGGCGGGCCGGTTCGGCTCCGCAGCCTGGAGGAGACACGCGACTTTCTTTACGTGGACGATGCCGTCGAGGCGCTGATGCGGCTCGCCGGCCAACCTCGCACTCAAATGGGCCTCGACATCGTGAACGTGTCCACGGGCTGTGGTGTCGCCATCGCCGCCCTCGTCGACGAACTCGCGGGTGCCGCTGAGCGACTGGGCCTGCCGCGGCCTGTGATTCTGCCCGGCACTGGCCAACCTGATACGAAGGTTCCGACTTTCTTTCTCGATAACCGGCGCTTGCGCCAGCTCACAGGGTGGGTGCCGGCAGTCTCCTTGCGCGAGGGATTGGAACGTACGCTTGCGGAGAGGCGGAGAGGATGAGCACTCCCAGACGAAGAATCGCGGTGTTTACCGGCAACCGGGCGGAGTACGGCCTCCAGTACCCGATCCTCCGCGCCATCGCCGCCGATCCGAGACTGGAGTACTTCCTGCTCGCCGGAGGCGCTCACCTTCAACAGGATTTCGGCAAAACCGTCGCGGAGATCGAGGCCGACGGTTTTCGCGTCTACCGCAGGGTGGCGATGGAGATGGACCAGGACGCGCTGTCGGCCACTGCGCAGGCGATCGGGGCCGGCATCCTCAGCCTGAGCCGGATTCTCGACGAGCTGCGGCCTGACTTCCTCGTCGTCTATGCCGATCGGTTTGAGAGTTTCTCCGCCGCCATCACCGGCACGCAGATGAATATCCCCACGGTGCACATCGAGGGTGGAGACTATACGGAAGGCGGCGCCCTGGACGATTCGGTCCGTCACGCCATGACCAAGCTTGCGCATCTGCACTTCACCACCAACGAGCACGCCGCCGAACGGGTGCGCCGAATGGGGGAGGAGCCCTGGCGCGTCTTCAACGTCGGGTTGCCGGCTCTGGATTTGATTGCCGCCGGCCTCTATGCAGCTCCCGGCGAAGTCGCCGCCTGCTGCGGACTGGACCTCGCGCGTCCCATCATTCTCTTCTGCCAGCATTCGGTGACCACCGAGTTCGACCAGGCTGACCGGCAGGTGTGTCCGTCGCTGGAAGCCCTGGTTGCCCTGGCGGGCCGCGGCTATCAGGTCCTCATCACCTATCCCAACAACGACGCTGGCGGGCGCCGGATCATCGCCGAACTGGTCCAGATCCAGGCCCAAGGGCGGCCCAACATCACGATCGTTCCGAGCTTGGGCCGGTGGCGCTTTCATGGCGTCCTAAACGTCATAGGCCGTCTGGGGCGCGGAGCGTTCGTCGGCAACTCATCGGCTGGCATTAAGGAGACGCCCGTTTTCGGGTGTCCTGCGGTTAATGTCGGCTCGCGTCAGCAGGGCCGCCTTCGCTCCGACAACGTGCTCGATGTGCCATACGACGCGGCGGAGATTGGCGCGGCGATCGAGCGGTGTGTCGACGACGAGGGTTTCCGCCAGCGCTGCCGGGAGTGCGTGAATCCTTACGGCGCCGGAAATGCCGGGCCGCGCATTGCGGAGGTCCTCTCCACCATGCCGATCGACCTTCGGTTGCTCCAGAAGAAGATGACGTACTGATGCGGGACACACTGGAATCCCAGCTCGACGAACTCCTCGCGGAGGATCCGCGCTCGGTTGAGTTGCGGGAACAATCCACGTTCGACGACTTCGCCGGACCACTCCGCCGCAGTCTCGTATTCTTCGGAGCGGGCGGCCTGGGCCGAAAGGCTTTGCGCGGCGCGCGGAACGCCGGCACCGAGCCGCTCGCGTTTTGCGATAACAACCCGCGGTTGTGGAACACGGTCATCGAGGGCGTCCCGGTACTCTCTCCCCAAGACGCCAGCAGGCAGTTCGGGCATCGAGCCGTATTCATCGTGACCATCTGGACGGCGCTAGGGGGCGCAGGATATGCACCGTTCCACCGTCAGCTCGAATCGCTCGGCTGCGAAAGGGTCATTTCCTGGTGCCCTTTTTTCTGGAAATTCGCTGCGGAGTTGCTGCCGGAGTACGCGGTTGGAGCGCCAACCCGGATCCGGGCTGCCGCCGGCGATGTCCGAAGGGTGTTTCACCTTCTCGCCGACGCGGATTCACGACGCGAATTCCTGGTTCAGTTGCGCTGGCGCCTCCTGCTTGATTTCGGTGGAACGGACGCGGGAAGCGGGGAGGACTACTTCCCGCGCGACCTTTTTCAGTTGCGGTCCGACGAGGTATTCGTCGATTGTGGCGCCTACGACGGCGACACCGTCCAGAGCTTCCTGGGCGCCACGGGATTCTCCTTTGGCCGAATCGTCGCGATGGAGCCCGATCCGGCTACTTTCGCAGCGCTGAAGGCTCGTCTGGCGCTCCTGCCGGAACCGGTCCACGACCGGATTGAGGCTCTCCAACTCGCGGTGGGCGCACGCCGGCAGAGAATCCGTTTCGCCAGGACAGGCCTCGCCGCGTCTGCGGCAACCGGCGCCGACGGCCAGGACGCCAACTGCGCGCCCCTCGATGAAGTCCTGCGCAACTGCGCCCCAACCTTAATCAAGATGGATATCGAGGGAGCCGAGTTGGACGCCCTGACGGGTGCTCGTTCGGTTGTCGCCACGCACCGGCCGATCCTCGCCGCCTGCCTCTATCATCGCGACGACCATTTGTGGCGCATACCGCTCCTCATCGAGTCGCTCTGTCCCGGATACAAGTTGTTCGTGCGCCCGACTCGCGAGGGCTTCTGGCATCTGGTGTGCTACGCTGTGTCTCCGGAGCGGCTCATTCCGGTTCGGAAAGGTGGAGCTTAAATGGGTGCCCTTCCCCGCCAGCGGACTTGTGCCGTCTGCGCTTGTGAGCGAAGGCGGCTGCTGTTCGAGCAGCGCTTCTCGGCGATGTCGGGCGGCCTCCTCACAGGGTACGATGTCGTCGTCTGCGAGGCCTGCGGTTTCGCCTATGCGGATGGCCTGCCTGAACAGGAGGCATTCGACGCTTACTACCGTGACATGTCCAAGTACGAGTTCGCGCACCACGGTGGGGAGGAGTCGACGCATGATCTGGTTCGTTTCAAAGACATTGCCGCCCTAGTCACACCGTACATTCAGACGCCGCATGCACGGATCGCAGATATCGGCTGCGCCAACGCCCGCCTTCTCTCCCTGCTGAAGGACAGCGGGTTCGGGGAGGTGCTCGGCGTCGATCCGTCCCCCCGGTGCGCCGAAGCCGCGGAGCGACTTTACGGCGTCCCCGTCGTGACGGGCGCTCTGTCGGATCTTCCCGTCGCGGCGGGGACCGCCGATTTCCTCATTCTGGTTGGAGTGCTGGAGCATGTCCGGGATCTGCGCCCCGCATTGAGCAGTCTCGGCGCCGCTCTGTCCGGCGCGGGCCGCCTGTTCGTCGAGGTTCCTGACGCGACCCGTTTTGGAGTCTCTCAGAACGCGCCCTTTCAGGAGTTCAGCATCGAGCACATCAACTTCTTTTCCCCGGTCTCGCTGGTGAACCTGATGCGATGGGCGGGCTTCGTCCCCTTGCACGTCGAGCGGAACGTCCGCGTGCCGGGGCCGAACACGGTCGAGCCAGCCATCTCCGCGATTTTCGAAAAGCGCCTCCCGCTGGAGGCCGAGATTGTGCCGGATACCGAGTGCGGGCCCCAGTTGGGCGAATATGTCCGCCGCTCCAGGGAACTGGACGATTCGATTCGACTGCGCATCGACGCGCTTGTCGCCCGAGGTGCGCCGATCGTCGTCTGGGGTGTGGGAACACACACGCAGCGCCTCATGGCCACCAGCCAGTTGTCCCAGGCCAACATCGTCGCGTTTGTCGACTCCAATCCCCGATATCACGGCCGAGAGATCCACGGTGTCCCGGTTGTTTCCCCACAGGATCTGCGGGGCAGGCCCGAGCCGGTGTTGATTTCATCCCGGCTCTACCAGGGCGAGATCGCCCGGTATATGCGAGAGGATCTCGGAATTGGGAATGAGATCGTCTACCTTTATAGTCTCCCGGAAGCAGTGCCATGAAGCTTATTAGCATCGTAACGCCTTGCTACAACGAGGAAGACAATGTCGCCCAGCTTTACGAGCAGGTGAGGCAGGTCTTCGCCGGCCTGGACGGCTACGACTTCGAGCACATCTTCATCGATAACTGCTCCCACGACAACACCGTCGCGGTGCTGAAAGGCATGGCCGCCGCAGACCGCCGCGTGAAGGTGATCGTCAATACAAGGAACTTCGGCGTCGTGCGCTCGCCCTACCACGGCGTCCTTCAGGCGCGGGGCGATGCGGTGATCCCGATGGTTGCGGATTTGCAGGATCCCCCGGAGATGATCGTGGATTTCCTCCGGCGATGGGAGAGCGGGTACAAGATCGTGCTCGCCGTCAAGACGAACAGCGAGGAGTCCAGGCTGTTCTTTGCCCTCCGCCGGTCCTACTATAACTTGATTACGAAGATGTCGGAGATCGAACTCGTCAAGAACGCCACGGGCTTCGGCCTCTACGACAAGGCGGTGATTGAGATCCTCCGGCAGATCGACGATCCGTATCCCTATTTTCGCGGCCTGATCTGCGACATCGGCTACGAGCGCGCGCTGGTCGAGTTCGTCCAGCCCGCCAGAAAGCGTGGGTTCAGCAAGAACAACCTGTACACGCTGTACGATGCAGCGATGCTGGGCATCACCAATCACTCCAAGGTGCCTCTGCGCCTGGCGGCGTTCGCTGGTTTCCTGCTCGGGACGCTGAGCCTCTTCGTTGCCTTCGGGTACTTCGTTTACAAGCTTGTTTTTTGGAATAGCTTCCGCGTCGGTCAGGCGCCGGTCGTGGTGGGCCTGTTCTTCTTCGCCTCGGTGCAGTTGCTGTTCATCGGCATCCTGGGCGAGTACATCGGTTCCATCCACACCCAGGTTTTGCGAAGGCCTCTGGTTGTGGAGAAGGAACGGATCAATTTCGATGAGCCGCCGCGCCGGCCGGCCGAAGAACATGGACATTCAGAGAGCGATTGAGGCGCTGGAAGCCGGAATCGCCGACCCGCGGAACGGCCTCCCCGAAGAGGTGTTCCTGTTCGTGAGCCGGATCACCCCCCTGGTCAACGTCGATCTGCTCATCCAGGACGAGGGCAGGGGGACGCTGCTGACCTGGAGAGACGACGCTCACCACGGCGCCGGGTGGCATCTCCCCGGCGGGATCGTCCGCTTTCAGGAGACCGCGGCCGAGCGGGTGCGGGCCGTGGCGCGTCAGGAGTTAGGGGCGGAGGTGGAGCCGGAGACCGAGCCTTTGATGCTGCATGAAGCGATCGACCGCAGCGTCCGGACACGCGGCCACCTCTATTCCCTGCTCTTCCGCTGTGTCCTGCTAGCCGGCCCCGCGCCCGCTCTGCGGGCTGCGTCGGACCCGCCCCGGCGAGACCAGTGGCGCTGGCACCGCTCCTGCCCGGAGGATCTGCTCTCCGTCCAACGGCACTACCGAAGGTTTCTGGGATGACTTTCGCGAGCCGCCTCCGTGGCAGCATCCCCGCTGGACAGTTGCTGCGGTACCTGATAGTGGGGGGCTGCAACACCCTATTCGGCTACGGCATGTTCGCCGGGCTGACCTATCTCCTCACCGGCAGGGTTCCAGCGCCCTATATGGCCGCGGGCGTCATCGGCTCGGTGGCCAGCATCACCTTCGCCTTCCTTGGCTACAAGTTCTTTGTCTTTCGGACCAAAGGGAACTACTTGCGTGAATACGCCAGGTGCTTCGCGGTCTACGGCGTCAGCGCGCTCATCAATCTGGCCTTGCTGCCGGTTCTGGTGACGGCGTTGGGACTTCTGCTGGCGCGCAGCCCGTTGGTCCCATACATCGCCGGGGCTATACTGACTGGCGGAACCGTGGTGCTCAGCTTTTTCGGCCACAGACACTTCTCCTTCCGAAGTCCACTGGACGGGTCTGAGCCGGCGGATCGAACCCGCGAACGTCCCCGGGAGAAGGCATAGCCTGAAATGCGTGGAATGGTGGGCGCGACAGGACTCGAACCTGTGACCTCCTGCGTGTGAAGCAGGCGCTCTAACCAACTGAGCTACGCGCCCGTAGCGTTGAATTCAAATTGTACAACAGCCCTGCGCGCTCGCGCCCGCGCGCCGGGGCTAATCGGCCGGGCGGCGGAGCTCTCCCACCAGGAAGGCCCGCTTCTGGCCTGTCGTAACCAGGTGCCCGTCGTACTTCCGGGTCCCGTTCACCAGGAGGCACACCGGCCGTTCGAGTGGGAAGTCGAACCGCAGGACGTCCCCGGGGGCCAGGGCGCCCAGGTCCTCGGCCAGCACCACGGGGCCTTCGAGACGCGCATCCAGGCGCAGTTGCCCGGCTTTGAGCAGACGCAGGACCCGCGACTGCTCTTCTTCGGTCGATTGCGCGCGCCGCACGCTCCATTGCTGCTCGAATTTCTGCCGCAGCATCTTGATGACGATCGACGGCATGCCGATATTGATCATCCCGGAGTTGTCGGCCATGCGGACTTCCAGGCCGATCGCGACCACCGCCTCATTGGGCGCCATGACCTGGAGCAGTTGGGGCTCGGTCTCGCGCGCCTCGATGGTGAAGTCGATGGGGGAGATGCCCTGCCAGGCCTGGCGCAGGTCGTGCAGGATGATGCGATAGAGCCCGTCCAGCACCACCTGCTCGATCTCCGTGATTTCGCGCCGCATGTTGGAGCTGCTCTTGCCGCTGCCTCCGAGCAGCATCTCGAGCACCGGAAACACCAGGGCCGAGCTGATTTCGAGCACCGCGTTGCCCTCGTAAGGCTTCAACCCCAGCGAGACCAGGCAGGTGGGCGAGGGCAGGCATTGCGAGAACTCGGCGAAAGAGAGCTGCTCGACCGAGACCAGGTTCACCACCACGTACGCGCGCAGGTACGCCGATAGGCTCGAGGCCAGGGTGCGGGCGAAGCTGTCGTGAAGGAGGTGGACGGCGCGGAGCTGTTCCTTGGCGATGCGGTCGGGGCGGCGGAAATCGTAGGGGATGGCACGGGCCGCGGCGGCCTCCTCGTCGGTCTTCCGGCCGGTTCGGAACAGGCCGTCAATCTCGTCCTGGGTGAGCGAGCGATCCAAGTGTGGGGCCTCGCCAGCTAGAATCGGCGGGTGGCTGCGGGGACTTTAGGCCGCCGCCTCAGCCGGCTGGGTATCGGCGGCGGCGCCCGGCAACACTACGTCCCCTGCCCGCCTATGCGCCGGCGCTGTGCCTGGGCCGGGGAAACTCGCGTCCCAGAAGCTCGGCGGAGCCCGCGGCGGCGGTGCTTGGCGGCGTGAGACAGAGTTTCACCATCAGGCGGCCGCCCTCGCAGAGGAACGGGCTCACGATCCAATTGCTGCCGGCGCTGCGCGTGGTGAAGTTCCGGCCATACACCACGCTGGGGATGCCCAGCCCGATCGGCCCCAGATCCCGTTCGATGGCGTTTTTCACGTTCCCGATGATCATGTTGGCGATCTCGGCTACCGCATCCAGCACTTCCTCGTTGATCCCGTCGTTCGAGGGGTCGCACTCGGTCATCAACAGGCTCGAGTAGAACTTGCGCGCCAGCGCCGCATCGCACTGCAGGATGCCTCCGCCAGCCCACTGGCCCGCCAGCCCGATCAGCGCCACCACACCGTCCACGGTGCCGGTCGAGTTCGCCTCTTCATAGGCAGGCTCGGCCTCGATCTCCAGGCCCATCATCATCGAGAACACTTCTCGAGTCGCAACCCGGACCGCGTCCGTCACTCTTGCGTGATCGAGCGTTTTCATCCCGCTCCTTCCCCGCCCTAGGCGGTGAAGATGTTGTCCAGCGTCTGCCGGAACTGCTCGGCCGAAAACGGCTTGCGCACGTATCCGACAGCGCCCAGCTTGGCGGCCGACATCACCTTGCTTTCGCTGCCCTCCGTCGTGACCATCACCACCGGCAGGTGCTTCCACTTCTCGGTGGTCTTGATACGATCCAGCAACTGCAAGCCGTCCATGTTGGGCATGTTGATGTCGGCCAGGACCAGGTCCACGCGCTGGCCATCCAGCGTCTTCAGCGCCTCCAGGCCGTCGCCGGCCTCATAGACCTGGCCCAGGGGCAGTTCCGCCTGACGGAGCACCCGCTGGAGAATCTTGCGGATGGCGGCCGAATCGTCCACGATCAATACGTCGAGGAGCATCACCCGTCTTATCGGCGGTTGCGCCGCGGAGCTTGAGGGGGCCGAGGGTGTCGGGGCGTCAGTCGAGCAGTTCGACCTGGAACTCTTCGATCACCGGGTTCGCCAGCACGTCCCGGGCGATCTGTTCCATCTCCTGCCGGGCGCTTTCGCGCGAGAGGCCGGGCGCGAGCTGGATGTCGAAAAACTTCCCCTGCCGCACGCCGGCGACGGACTGATGCCCGAGGCCATTGAGCGCGGCGCAGATGGTTTTCCCCTGGGGGTCGAGAACGGTCGGCTTCAAGGAAACGAACACGCGGACTTTCATGGGAATCCCCATTCTAGCCCACTTTTCGAGAGCCATCGGCCCTCACGCGGCCGCCTTACAGAAGGACCGGGGGCGCTTCCAAGACCCGCCGCGAAGCGGCATTGCTCCGCCCTCGTGGCGTTTGTAGGATAGAATCATCACTACAGCATCCCCGGTCCGCGCGATGATTCGCCTCCTTCTCCTCGTCGCTCCGATGGCGCTTGTGCCTGCCTGTTTCGCGGGCCAACTCCTGTTGCGATCGCAGCAGCCGCAGACCATCACGGCGGTACAGACCTGGGCCGGCGTCCGCGAAGCGCGGACGGTCCCCGTGCAGCCCTCCAGGGACGTCACCGTGCTGGTCGTCGCGGATGCGTGCCTGCCGGATCGGGCTGAAATTGTCGCCTCCGGCGTGAATGAACTGTGGACGGCATTGCATCAGACTGCTCCGATCCGGCTCGGCATCCTGCGGGGCGGCGCCGTGCTGTTCGCCGGCCCTTTCAAGACGCGCGCCCAACTGCAATCGGCCATTCGGGAGATGAAGAGCGCCTTGGTGGAACAACGGGCGCCGACAGACCCCACGGCGCTCGTTAATGAGCTCCTGGCGGTGGCGCCCCAGTTGGGAAGCGACTGGTCCCCCGTGGCGTTGGTCGGCGACCTGCCCGCGCTGGACCGTCCCGTCGCCGAGTACGCCGCGGCCATCCTGTTTCGAACCTTCAGCGCGCAGAAGCTCTCCGTGAGCTGGCTCGGGACGCCGCATGCCGATCTCGACGTCTGGCAGCCGCTGTTCACCGGAACCGGCGGTATGGTCCTGACCGACCTGTCCGACCTGGGCGCCGTGCTCCGCGAACCGTCCTGGTCCTACGTCGAAGTGAGCTGGGATCCCGCTCCCCTCAAATCCGGATTCCTGGTGGCGCGCGCGGTTCTGCCGGACTCGGCGGCCCGGCCTCCCCTTCCGGACCTTGTCGCGGCCGCCGACGCCACGCTTCCTACGCTGGCGGCCTGGGCGGAACTGCGGCAGCTTTCCGCCACCGCCGCGGGCACCGCCGCCCAAACCTCCCTTTCGCAGCAGGATCTCGAGCGTTTTCACACCACGCTGGAAAGGGCCCTGTCGATCGATCCGCACGACCCCGAGGCCCTGCGCGCCGGCGCCTCCGTATACCAGAGAGCTCGGGACTACAGGACGGCCGCTGCCTTGCTGGCGAATCTGGCCGAGGCCACGCCCGGGGATGCGAAGGTCTTCGACGAAATGGGACAGGACCTGTTCCGGGTTGCGCAGTACGAGCCCGCCGAACGGGCTCTCCTCCGAGCCCGCGAACTGGGCTCCGCCACGCCGGCCGGCGCCGAAACGCTGGCGCGAATTCACATGGAACGTACAGACGATGCCGGGTCGCTGCCGTTCCTGGCCGAGGTCCTGAAGGCGCAGCCGGACCGCGCCGAGATCTGGTTCCTTCAGAGCGAGGCGGCCGCTCGGGCAAACAGACCCAGGCTGGTTGCCAGCTCGCTTGAAAGCGGCCTGGCCCTCGATGGCGCGAAGATCCAGTACCGCACGACGCTGATTAGACTGTATCTGGAAGAGAAGCGGCGCGACGACGCCCTGCGCCACATCCACATCGTGATGGCGGCGCCCCCTCCCGACGCCGCCGTTCGGACGACCTATGCCGATTTCCTCGACGGCCTCGAGGCGAATACCGAGGCGCTGACGGCCTGGCGGTGCGTTCTGGAGATCGATCGAAAGAGCGAGGCCGCCTGGTATCGAGTCGGACGGCTCTCGCTTTCCGCGGGTAACCCGCAGGCGGCCCTCGAGTCCGCCGACAGCGGCATCGATGCGCACCCCGATTCGGCCCGGCTCTACATCCTGAAGGCCGACGCCTTCCAGTCGGAGGGTGGACTCTACCAGGCCCGCGCCGCGCTAGCAGCCGGAAAAGCGAAAGTGAAGGACCTCGATCTGTACCGGCGGTCGGCGCAATGCGAGGACGCGTTCCGCGGTTCCGCGGCCCCGGCATGGCGTGAACTGAGCGGGCTCCTCGCCACCACCGGCCCCCCATCGGACGATCTCCTGCATTCGTTGCGGCGTGGCTTGGAAGTGGCCGTTCGCGACAACGACATGGAACAGGCCCAATGGTTCGTCGAACGGCTCCGTGAGGCCGGCCAGGGAGGCTTTGCCGAGCGCTATATCCGGCCCGCCGCCGGCCAGGCCTTCGTCATGATGCTGCCCGGCGGCATCGACGCGCTGGCGTTTATTGCGCGCGCCAGGGAGCATACTTCTCCGGAACGCTTCCTCGCGGACTATTGCCGGGCCGTCGCCGACAACACCGCCGGCCCAAGTCAGAAGGCCAGCCAGCAGTACCTCGACGAGATCGAGAACTACTTCCGGAAGCTGGAGGAACTCGAAAGTCTCGGAAGCCGCGAGAACGACCGGGCCGTCGTGGTGGTGTCCGTCCGGAACAAGCACGCCCGCCAGAGCGCGGAGAAGGCCCTGGCGCTGCTCGGGTTGCGCCTGCGCACTTCTCATGACGAGTTCTCCGTCGAGGAGATGACCAACGGCGCTCGAAAGCAGGATCTTGCCGCCGCGCTGGGCGTGGATGCCGGCGCGATCTCGAAATCGCTCGCTCAGGGGAAGGACTTTCGTATCGAGATTCCGTACGAGCCCATCTCGATCCGGCCGGAGGAGACGCTGTGGCGCCAGGCGTTCTTCGAGAAGGAGAAGATGTACGGAGGGCTGGCCGAGACCGTGACGCGCCTGCCGCGTCTGGCGCGCCTGTATAAGGCCTTGAGCGTTCTCGATAAAGCCGCGCTGGACGCGCTGCTCCAGGCCTCCAGCCTCAAGGACCTCTACGACAAGCACGTGGATCTGCTGGTGCAGTACTCGGCGGCCTTCTCGATTCAGGCAGGGCGGGCGGTGGCGCCCGGAAGCGATCAGGCCGACTCGCTCTGGAACCAACTGGCGGGAGCGAGCCCACGCGAACCGTCCGCCTTCTTCCGCGCCCTGCTTCGCAAGGACGACGGCCGGCTTCTGGCGTTCTTTTTCACCCTCTCCCAGCTCGATCCGCCCCATCAGCGTTTCTTCACCTTGACCCCGGCGCGTGCCGGCCGGTTCTATCGGTTGTTCAGCGACTCGGCCGAAGGTCAGCGGGCCTCTCGCGAGGTGCGGAACACATCCTTCACGGATTTTCTGCGCGACATTCCTTTGGACCCCGCCGGTCATGTCGGTTTCCCGGGTTCCGCGGAGGTCTGGATGGTGGCTAAGGGCGCCGCCCGGTCTGGAGGCGGAATCGCGAAGATGCTGAAGAAGGTCTCGCGAGCGGCCGCACCAGATCAGGAGGACGAGATTCTGGTGCGGCTGGCCACGACGCGCTATCGCCAGGAGGCTCAAGGCCTGACCGAAGTGGACAACTTCCTTGCGGTCAGCCGCATCGATGCGCACCGTTCCGAGCCGCTCGATGACGAAGCGGCTCTGCTGCTGGCGCAGCACTATAGCGCCTGGTCGGCCGTGTACCCCCACCTCACCACGCTTACCGGCGTGAGCGCGGCCGGCTTGCGGAGTTTCTTCGCGGCGCTCGATAAAGTGAGCGGGCAGAGGGAGGTCTCCGTCAATCCGGTAGCGGGCGAGTTCTATGCGCTGATCGAGTTGCTCTGTCTGCTCCAGCGGCGCGGGGAACTGACCGAACCCCAGGCCGCCACCCTGTTCGGCGCTATCTCGGACAAGGTTGCCCAGACGATCGGCCCGGCGGCGGTCGCCGCCGCGGGCGCCGGCAGCATCAGGGAGATCCTGAGCCTTTGCCGCACCGGGGACCCTGGCCAGCCCGACCGCCGCGTCCGGGCGGCTCTGCTGGGCGATCCCCACCCCGTTCAAGTCGGCTCTGGCGACGGCTCCGTGACGCTCGATCCGGTTGCCCGGCGCTACCACGACTTCGACCGGGTCCTCGAGATGCAGAAGGTGCCTGCGCTCGGTACGCTCCTGGCCATCCACGACGCGGCCGTCGCCATGCAGGGTGGCCGCATTCCAGACGCGGGCCAGATACAGGCCCTCCAGAAGGCAGTCGCTTCCATCCCCTCCCTCACACCGGGCAAGGAACTGAAGTTCGCGGGCCGGGACAGGGATAACGTCGCCCTCTACGCAACGGAGGGACTCGCCAAAGTGGCGGCCCAGATCGCCCAAAAGGCGCTGCGGAAGAAGCCGAACCCGAAGGACTTTCAGAGACTCGCGGAGGACCTGCTGGCGGAGGAGCAGCCTCAGTTCACCCTGGCGCTGAGCGGCCTGGTCTACGCCTGGTACCTGCGGCCGGGAGACCTGCCCGTTTCCGAGGATGCTTTTCTGCTGCGGAAGCACCATTTCTATGACTTCGCCGTGGGATCGTCCTCCCCGTTCAATGCGGGATCCGCTTTCAACGTCACGGCCGAAGGCGCCGGGAGCTACTTCATCGGGGGGTTTGCCACGTTCGCAAGCGCGTCCGGGCTGGCGGCCGCCGTGGGATTGAAGATGGGAAAAGGGGTACCTGACTCCGTCATGGCCGCTCAGATCGCCGCCATACGCGATGCCGACTGGGCTCGCCTCGTCGAGGCCGACCAGCGCCTGTTCAACCTCCGAGTCCAACTCGGCCGCGAGTGGATCGCCGCTGCGCCGGCCCAGCCGGCCGCATTTCTCGGTCTCAGCGCGGAAACCGCCGGCCTGTTGTCGCCCGCCCGCCGGTCCGAGCTTCTGAGCGCCCTCGAGGAGCGCTCGTGGCCTCGCGTCTGGAATGCCGTCACGCTATCCGATGTTTACGCTCTCGGTCTCCGCTGCGCCGCCGTGTGCGACGCCGCCCTGCTCGAGTCCCCGGTTGCGGCGCTGCTGCGCGCGGCCTCGTCCAGTAACGACGGCCATCGCCTCGACCTGTTTGGGCCGGTGCCATCGCACCTGTATGGGTGCAGCCACCCCCATCTCCTCACGGCCGCGCCCTATGAGCAGTACGAACGGCACTTGTTCCCGACCGACATCGCCGAACGCTCGGCGGAGTTCAAGATGCAATTGGCGCTGGCAGCCGACCAGGCCGGGATTCCTCCCGCGGCGCTCGGGGAGGTGGCCGAGCCTCTCCTTCGTGATGCTCTTTCGCGGGCGGAGATGTCCGGCCTCTACGACTGGCGTTCTTTGCTCGATTCGTGGGCGTCGGTGGATGCGAAGCGCCTCCAGGAGAGGCTCGCATCGCGATGACCCGCCGGGCCTTGCTCGCCACCGTGGCCGCGGCGTTCGCCGGAGGGCCGCGCCGCCTTCTGGCGCAGAGCGATTCCTCGTTCAGTGTCGATGTGCGGCTGGTGGAAGTTTACGCCACCGTTTTCGACGAGCACGGCCGCTACCTCGACGGGCTCGGCCAGGAAGCGTTCGAGATCCGCGACGACGGCAGTCCCCAACCCATCGTGGCGTTTGGAGGGACGTCCGATCCACTCGCCTGCGCCATCCTGCTCGACACCACCGGGAGCATGGACGCCGTACTTCCGCTCGTGCGCTCCTCCATCCTGGATTTCATCGACGCCTCGGGTCCGCGCGAGTCGATCGCTATCTACACTTTCGACACCGGACTGAGGCTCCGGCAGGAGTTCACCACCGACAAGGTCGCCGCCCGCCGCGCGGTGATGCGGACCCGCGCCGGAGGCGACACGGCGCTGTTCGACGCCCTGGCGCAAACGGCCCACGAGATCGCGCCTCGCAAAGGGAAGAAGGCGATCGTTCTCTTCACCGATGGCCAGGACAACGCCAGCGCGCTGAGCGCCTCCGCCGCGGGCAACAGCGTGCGCAAGATCGGCGTACCGGTGTACACCATAGCGGAAGGCGAAGCGCGCGAGTCCAAGAGCCTGATCGAGACGCTGCGCGACATCGCGCACAAGACCGGAGGTACGGCGTCAGTGGTCAGGAAGCCGTCGGATGTGGCCACCGTCTTCGACGAGATCTCCCACGACTTGCAGCATACCTACCTGCTTACTTACAAAGCCCCGCCCGCCGCCGAACCCCGCTGGCGCACCATCGAAGTCGGGCTGCGGGAGAAGGGCAAGTACAGGGTTCGGGCGAAGGAAGGATACTTCCCCGACTGACCCGTGCGGGGGTGCGGGGGCGGGCCCGCAAGCCTGCCCCCCGGGGCGCTACCGCGTCAACTCGCCGTCGACGTCGATCTTGATGGTCTTGGGCTTGGCAACTTCCTTCTTCGGCAGCGTGACCGTCAGGACGCCGCTCTTGTAATCGGCCTTCACCTTGTCGGGGTCTACGGTCTCCGGCAGGCTGAAGAAGCGCTGGAACTCCCCGTAGCTGCGCTCGATGCGATGGTAGCCGGTTCCCTTCCCCTCCACTCTCTCGAACTTCCTCTCGCCCTTGATCGAAAGCGTCCCGCGCTCGATCTGGATGTCGATGTCTTTCAGGTTGACGTCGGGCAGATCGGCCTTCAGGACCAGCTCGTTCTCGGTCTCGAGGACGTCGACCGCCGGGGCCCACGGCCGGGTTGCCACTGGTTCGCTGAACATGCGGTTCACCGCGTCCTGGAACAGGCGGACGCCGGTTGGGAAGTCGACTTCGGTAAACGGATCATACTTGGCGATTGGCATTGTTTCATTCCTCCTCACAACTACATAATAAAATATGCGTGCTATCATGTCAAGTTTTTTTAAGCCATGCTTAATAAGAAACAGACGGCAGCGCCGTGGGTGCCTGGCTTTGGGATGCGGTGAGCCTTGCAGCAATGGCGCGTGGCAGACGCTTCCCCGCGCGCTGTTCCGTGTATGACGATTATTCTTAAAGACTTATCAGCTTGCCAGCCCATCGCCCTTCGCGCCTTCGAAACTCGCGCGGAGAGCGTTGGCGGATTGCGATTCGCGACGGGAACGCCGTCGGCCCCTTGGTCGGAACATAGCGCCCCGAAAGTGAGGCGCGGCCCCCGCTGCCCCTACGGTGCGAAGTAGCCGTTGATGTCGAGGATGACGTGCGTCTGGTCGGAGACGTAGATGCTGATGGCCCCGCCGGTCCCCGCCGGCACAATGGCCGCGTTCGCCACCACCGCGCCGTCCCACGAATTCAACGTGGAAACATCCGGCTGGGCCGACCCCGTCGCCCACGCCGAAAGATACGAGAGCCGCCCGTCGGGCACCACGGTCACGTTCAAGGAGTACGCCGCCGCGTTCGAGGGCACTGCGCAGGCGCTGGCCGGGAGCCCAAAAGACCGTGTCGTCCCCGCTCCCATCTCCGGTCCCCCGAACGGGCCCGCAGGGTTCCGTGTGTCCGCCACCCGGCACGGCGTCACCGGGTAGAAGTTCAGCGCCCCCGCACTCCCCGGCGCCGCAAAGTACCCGTTCCCGTCCAGAATCACTTGCGTCGAATCCGAAACGTACACCGAGATCGACTCGTTGGTTCCAGCCGGCACCAGCGCCGCGTTCGCCACCACCTTGCCCGTCCAGGAGTTCAGCGTCGAGGCCACCGGAGCCGCCTGCCCCGTCGGCCACATGCTCAGATAGCCCAGATAGCCGCCCGGCACCACCGTCACGTTCAGCGAGTATCCCCGCGCCGCGGCCGGAAGACCGCATCCGCTCAGCGGAATCGGAAAGTCCCGCGTCTGCCCGCCGGACATGTAGGGCCCGCCAAACTGGCCCGTGGGACCGCGGGTGTCGGCGATGCGGCACGGCGTGGCCGCATAGAACGCATACGAAGTCGGACCGCTGGAGGTGTCGAAGTAGCCGTTGATGTCCAGGATCACGTCGGTCTGGTCGCTGACGAACACGCTCACCGCGCCGCCCGTGCCGGCCGGTACGAGGGCCGCGTTCGCCACCACGATGCCGCCCCACGAGTTCAACGTCGAGACCATGGCCTGACTCTGGCCCGTGGGCCACAGCGTCAGATAGCTGAGCCGCCCGTCGGGCACGACCGTGACGTTCATCGAATACGCCAGGGCGGTGCCTGGAATGCCGCATCCGCTCTGGGGAACGGCAAAGGAACGCGAGGAGCCGGCGGTCATCGTCGGCCCGCCGAGCGGACCGTTAGCGTTCCGCGTGTCGACTACGCGGCACGGGGTCACCGGCACGAAGCGCAGGCCGGCTGCCGGGACGCCGCTGGTGAAGGACCAGACGGCGGAACCGGTCGAACCGGAAGCGTTCCTGGCCGCGATCTGCCAGTAGTACGCGGTGTTAGGGCTGAGCGTGGCCGGGGCGTAACTGGTTCCGGCAGTGTTGATTACCAGAGGAGGTGCGGATGCAGTGCCAAAGTGCACGTCATAGGAAGTGGCCCCGCTCGACGCTTCCCAGACCAAAGTCGGCGTGACCAGAACGCCCGTGGCCCCGTTCGCCGGTGAAACCAGAGCGGGCGCTGCCGGAGCGGGCACTTGGGTCGTGAACGACCATGTGAGGGAACCCGCCGTGCCGGCCCCGTTCTTGGCCACGACCTGCCAGTAATAGGTCGCGCCGGAAGCCAGGGTCCCGGAACTGTAATTCGTTCCCGCGATGTTGGCGACGAACGACGGCGGATTTGCGGTTCCGAGATAGACGTCATAGGAAGTGGCTCCGGCGGAAGGGCTCCAACTGAGAGCCGGCGTCAGGGAGACCCCGGTAGCGCCGTTGGCGGGAGAGGTGAGAACCGGCGCCGGCGGAGCGGGTACCTGCGTCGTAAACGACCACGTGAGGGAGCCGGCCGTGACACCGGCCTTCTTGCCGACGACTTGCCAGTGGTAGGTCGTGCCCGCAGTCAGCGTTGGAGGGCCATAGGCCGTTCCCGCCGTGTTGGTCGCCAGCGGCGGCGGGTAAGGAGTCCCGAAGTACACATCGTAGGAGGTCGCTCCGCTCCAGGCGCTCCAGCTCAACGTTGGATTGAGCGAAACTCCGGTCGCCCCGTCGCTGGGCGAAAGCAGCGTTGGCGGCGTGGGGAAGACGTTCAGCAGCGCCGTCACGTTGTTGCTATTCCAGTTGCCTATGGCAAGGTCCCGCTTCCCATCGCCGTTGAAGTCTCCCACCGCCACGGAGGTGGGGTTTGTCCCCGCCGTAAACGGACTGCCCGTGGCCCCCGTGAAGGCTCCCGTTCCGTCACCCAACAGCACCGTCACGTTGTTGCTGCCGTAATTGGCGGTGGCCAGATCGGGCTTGCCATCTCCGTTGAAGTCCCCCACCGCCACAAAGTAAGGACCCGTTCCGACCGTGAACGGACTGCCGGGGGCCGTTGTGAACCCGCCCGTGCCATCGCCGAGCAGCACTGTGACGGCGTGGGTGGGGTAGTAATTCGCGATGGCGAGGTCCAGCTTGCCATCTCCGTTGAAGTCCCCCACCGCCACCCAAGAAGGGTCGGATCCTGCGGGGAAGGGGCTGCCCAGGACCGGTGTGAACCCGCCGTATCCGTCGCCCTGCAACACCGCCACGGTGTCGCCGATTTGATTTGCGACGGCGAGGTCCGCCTTGCCATCTCCGTTGAAGTCCCCGACCGCGACGGAGTTAGGGCGCGATATTCCCGCCGTGAAGGGACTATTCGGCGCCGGCGTGAACGCACCCGTTCCGTCGCCCAGCAGCACAGTCACGTTGTTGCCACCCCAGTTCGCAGTGACGAGGTCCAGCTTGCCGTCGCCGTTGAAGTCCCCCACCGCTACGGCCGATGGATTCGAACCCACTTGGAAGGGGCTGCCTTTGGCCTTGGCCTCTGCAAATCCGCCGTTTCCGTCTCCCAGCAGTATGGTCACGCTGGCCCCGCCGTTGTTCAAGACGGCGAGGTCCAGCTTGCCATCTCCGTTGAAGTCCCCGACTGCCACGGAGTATGGGCCGGCCCCCGCCGTGAACGGGCTGCCTGCGAACGCCGTGAACCCGCCGTTTCCGTCACCCCGCAACACGGTCACCACGACGCCGCTGGCATCCGCGATGGCGAGGTCCAGCTTGCCATCCCCGTTGAAGTCCCCCACTGCCACGGAGTTGGGACTCGGCCCAGCCTGGAACGGGCTGCTTGAGGCCGGCTGGAACTGCCCGAACGAAGCGGCCGGCGCCACCAGCAGCAGGCTCACCAGCCGGGGAATCCACTGGAGTTCATGTCTTGTCATTTGGGGCGCTCCTCCCGGAAACAGCCGACCGGGCACGAATTGGCATTGCGAGGTACGGATCGGAGATGATTCTACACCCGGAGGGGCAGGTTGTTCCAGCCGCTCTTCTGGGTGGAGCGACCACCCGCAAGCGCGGCGGCCTGCCGGTCGAGAGTCCCAGCGGCGAGATGCGGCTTCCCAGAATCGGACAGCCTCGAGACGGGCTTCCAGCCGTATCCAACTGATTACAGCAGTTGAACTTTGGCACCTGGAGTGCCTACATCCGGTCGGGTCGATATGATTAACGACATTCGCTACGCACTCCGGACGCTGCGGCAGAACCCCGGCTTCGCCCTGGTCGCTATCCTCTCACTGGCTCTTGGAATCGGCGCCAACGCCGCCATCTTCAGCCTCGCGGACGCAATGCTGCTGCGGCCGCTCCCTGTTCCCAGGCCCTCACAGGTGGTTGCGGTCCGGGCCCAGCATCGCGGGGACCGCCCCCAGGACATGTCCTATCCCGACTATGTGGACTACCGGAACAAGACCAAGTCGTTCGAGGACCTGGCTGGGTTCAGAATCGCCTCGTTCGGGTTTGCCAAGAGCAAAGACGTCCTCCCGCAGATGAAAGCGGGCTTCCTGGCCACGGCGAACTGCTTCCACGTTCTCGACGTGGAGCCGCAGATCGGGCGCGGCTTCCGAGCCGACGAAGACCAGGTGCCCGGGCGCGACGCGGTGGTCGTGATCAGCAACGACCTGTGGAGGACTGAGTTCTCCGCGTCGCCGGACGCGGTCGGAAAGACCGTCTATCTGGACGGCGTGGCTTTCACGATCATTGGTGTGGCGCCCGAGTCGTTCACTGGAGTCGACCAGTATTACCGCCCGTCCTTTTACCTTCCGATGATGATGTGGCCGCGCCTGGCCGGCTCACCCGAACGCAACTTCCTGGAGAACCGCGGCGACCGCAGCCTGTTCGTGAAAGGGCGCCTGAAGTCCGGGGTGAGCCTCGCCAGCGCCAACGCCGAGGCCCGGATGATTGCGGGCTGGCTGGCGCAAGCGTACCCGGACACCAATCGCAACTTCTCGGCGGCCGTGCGGACCGAGTTCCAGATGCGAGTCGACAATTCGCCGTTTGACGCCGTCCTGGCCGGCATGCTGCTGGGCCTGGTCGCAATCGTGCTGCTGATCGCCTGCGCCAATGTGGCCAACCTGCTGCTGAGCCGCGCGCGGGCGCGCTCGCGGGAAATTGCCGTACGCCTGGCGATCGGGGCCGGACGCGGACGGCTGGTCCGGCAGCTCCTGACGGAGAGCCTGGTGGTCGCGTTGTTGGGCGGGGCCGTGGGGCTCGTCCTGGCCCAGGCCGGCGTCAACTTCTTCTCGCAGGTCCGGATCATGAGCGAGATCCCGATCACGCTCGACGTCCGGATGGACGTGCGGGTGATGCTCTACGGACTGCTGGCCGCCGTGGCGAGCGCGGTGTTGTTCGGCCTGGCGCCGGCGATTCAATCGACCCGCACCAGCCTGGTGCCGGCGTTGAAGTCCGGCAACTCGAGCGGCAGTGGCAAGCGCCGGCGGTTGCTGGGGAGAAACACGCTGGTGATCGCCCAGGTTGCAGGCTCGCTGCTGCTTCTGGTCTGCGCGACGCAGCTTTACCGCGCCACCTCCTATCTGCTGACCGAACCGCCCGGCTTCCGCACCAATCACCTGCTGATGGTAACGTTCGACCCCACGCTGGTGCGCTATACGCCGGCGCAGACGCAGGAGTTCTTCAAGCGGCTGGCGGAGCGGGCACGAGCGATTCCGGGCGTCAAGTCCGCCGCGCTGACGCGCATGGTGCCGATGTCCAACATGTTCCAGGGGGAGTCGGTCATCCCCGAGGGCTACCAGATGCCCAAGGACAAGGACGCCCTCCAGGTGTTCGCCAATACGGTGGGAGAAGACTACTTCTCGACGGTCGGTGTTCCGATCGTTTCCGGCCGTGGCTTTGAGGAGACCGACCGGGCGGATTCCCCGCGGGTAGCTGTGGTCAACCAGCGCTTTGCCGAGGTCTACTACCCGAAACAGAATCCCTTGGGCAAGCGCTTCTGGATCGGCGACAGAAAGGGCCAGCCGCTGCAAATCGTCGGGGTGGCCAAGGGCAGCAAGTACATTTCGCTCGCGGAGCCTCCCTTTACGGCGATTTACGAGCCGCTGTCCCAGAACCCGCAGACGCGCATGACGCTGCTCCTGGAATCCTACGGCGACTCGGCGGCGCTGCTCGCGCCGGTGCGCGACACGGTCCGCGCGCTCGATCCCAACCAGCCGATTTACGCCGTCCACACCATGGAGGAGTACTACGAGGAGCGCGCGCGGAAGATCTTCGTCTTGCTGAGCCAGGTTACGGGGGCGATGGGTTTGCTCGGGCTCACGCTGGCGCTGGTGGGGCTCTACGGCTTAATGAGTTATTCGGTGAGCCGCAGAACGCGGGAGATCGGGATCCGGATGGCGATCGGCGCGGACCGCGCCGGCGTCATCAGGATGGTTCTGAAGCAAGGGCTGCTGCTGACCGGAGTCGGCGTGGGCATCGGCGTTCTGCTGAGCCTGGCGTTCGGCCGGGCGCTGACGCTGGGTTTTGAGATGCCGTCGTTCGACCCGCGCTTCTTCGCCGCGGTGCCGGTGGCGCTGCTGGCGATGGCCGCCCTGAGCGCCTACCTGCCCGCGCGCCGGGCCTCGCGCATCAACCCGGTGGAAGCGCTGCGGCTGGAGTAGGGCGAAGGATGCTTCACGAATGCCTGCGGGCGCTCTGCTACAATAGAAATCTGCCCTGATTTCAGCCTCTTCGAGCGATAGAAGGAGTCTTTGCCAGCATGATTGCTTCCACACAGATGCGCCCGGGCATGGTGGTCAAGTTCAACAACGACCTCTACTCCGTCTTCAGCGTGTTCCACCGCACGCCGGGCAACCTCCGCGGCTTCGTGCAGGCCAGGATGCGGAACCTGCGCAGCGGAACGATGATCGAGCACCGCTTCTCGTCCGAAGACCGCATCGAGCGCGCGGCGCTCGAAGAGCACGACATGGAGTACCTCTACGACGACGGGGAGTATTACTACTTCATGAACACCGAGACCTACGATCAACTGCACCTGACCAAGGACATTCTCGGAGACGCCGTACAGTACCTGGTGCCGCAGCTTCAGGTGAGCGTCGAGTTCTACGAAGGCAAGCCCATGAGCGTCGAGCTGCCGGCAACCGTGGACCTGACGGTGGTCGAGACCGAGCCGGGACTGCGCGGCGCGAGCGTGTCGAACGTCACCAAGGCGGCCAAACTCGAGACCGGGCTGGTGGTGCAGGTTCCGCCGTTTATCGTCGAGGGCGAGAAAATCCGCGTCAACACCGCCGAGGGCACCTACCAGGAGCGAGCCTAGCCGCACGGAAACGGCCGCCCAACGCCTACTGATGCCGTCCCGGCGCTGGGTTGGCCGCTCTGGCTGACACCCCGCAGGGCGCTGGATTCGTGTACGGTCCACAAACGCATGCCGCACCCAGCCGCGTCAGAATTGCGGCGCGCCGGCCCTGTTGTGTGATAGACTGAGGCTAGATTTGATCGATCCCGCCAATTCACGGTAAGACCCAACTGCGTTTCGCGCTCGCGTCTGCCCAATTCGCCCGCCCTTCAAATCGGAAAAGGACAAACATCGGATGAAGAACATATTTGTTGGAAACCTCAGTTTTGGGGCCACGGAGGATAGTCTCCGCGCTCTGTTTGAAGCTTACGGAACCGTTCAACGGGTCAGCATCGTAACGGATCGCGATACGGGACAGCCCCGCGGCTTCGGATTCGTCGAAATGGCGGACGACGCCGAGGGAGACAAGGCGATCGCCGCTCTTAACGGGCGCGAGCACGGGGGGAGAGATCTCAACGTGAACGAAGCTCGTCCCAAGACCGAACGGTCCGGCGGCGGTGGGTTCCGCTCCGGCGGTGGCTCCGGCCGCGGCAAGCGCTGGTAGGATCCGATCGGGCCGGCGCCCTCGCGGTTTGCCGCAAGGTGATCGGCCCGAGCGGCGTTCGAAGGCAAACCTACGTCGGGCCGCTCCGCAGCGGCCCGCATCTGCTCGTACTACGGCAGAACGTGAACTCCGGTCAACCCGTTCAGCACGTGCCGGAGTCCAGCCAGGTCGGCGTGCGGGCCGAGCTTCAGGCTGGCACGGATGTGGTGCGGCGTCGTGAAGCCCCCAGCGGGCTGCCGGCGGGCAGTTGCCAGGCCGGCAAGCGGTGCGGCTCCGGCGGGCATGAGCCGGGCGCGGGCGCCGGACAGGACTTGGTCGCTGTTCGGTTCAAAGGCGCGGACGCACAAGGCGAGTTCCCCCGAGCGGAGCAAGCGTATGATCCGCTCAGCCTGGGGCACCGCCAGGCGGCACCAAAGCAAGTTCTCGTCCAGCGCGATCACGCACGTCTCCACCCCCGTCTCGGAAATGGCCGCGATGTCGCGATCGGACGGCGAACTGAAGGGGACCCTGGCGACTAGACAGAGCAAAGCCTGGTCGCGCAAGCCGGCTTCGCACAGCAGGTGTGTGGTCCGCCACAATGCGTAATACGTGACCATCACGAGGCCCTTCGCATGGAACTGGACCCGTCATTGCAGACCGGGTCGAACTCCAGAATAATCTGACGCTGGCGGGCGACCCGCTCAGCCGGAGGGGACAGTTCGAAGCTGAATCCGGTGGGCGCTCGGCGCGCGAGGAGGGTGTCAGTTTCCTGCAGGTGACCGAGGAGCCGGGCCCGAATGTCGTCGCCTTCCCCCACGTAAATCCACCCTCTGGAATCTGAGAGGCCGTAGACTCCGGAAAAAGGCGGGGCCTCCCGTCGGATGGCGGCAGCCTTGAACACCCGCGCAAAACAATTCCGAAAAGGCATCTGCTCTTGCACCTCGACGCGTGGACCGTTGCGCGGCTAAGAAGAGAGTCCAGAGGCAACCTGTCTTAGTGCAGGATGCCCGAGGGATGGGCGAAAGCGCTCATCTGTTCTAAGAAAAGTCGGCTCAGGCGGTCTGACTTAGCTCAGACGGCCCGAAGAGGGAGTGGATGCGCTCGGCTCAATTACTATGATACGGGACTCCGCTCGGATTTGTACAGGGGAATCCCTTGGGCACGCCGGGCGAGGGTTGAGCCGGGTCGCTGAAACCCAACCCCGACGACCGGTAGCCACCGCCGCTGACCGATGATGGCCGAGGGCGGGCGGCAGCCCGCCGCCTACGCCACCGTCTGCGCCGTATACCGCTCGGCCATGGCGGAAAGCGGAAGCGCTTCGTAGTCGCCGGCGTGACCGGCCTGGCCGAACTGTGTCATGCGCAGCGCCACTACCTTCTTCATCGCCTCGCGCGCGGGCTTGAGGTAGTCGCGCGGATCGAATTTCTCCGGCGTCTCGAAGAACACCTTGCGGATGGCGCCGGTGATGGCCAGCCGGTTGTCCGTGTCCACGTTGACCTTGCGCACGCCGTTGCGGATGCCGAGCTGGATTTCTTCCACCGGCACGCCCCAGGTGGGCCTCAGCTTGCCACCGTACTGGTTGATGATGTCCTGCAGATCCTGCGGGACGCTGGAGGAGCCGTGCATCACCAGGTGCACATGGGGCAGCCGGTTGTGGATTTCGATGAGGCGGTCCATCTTGAGCACCGCTCCGTCGGGCTTACGCGAGAACTTGTAAGCGCCGTGGCTGGTGCCGATGGCGATGGCCAGCGCGTCTACGCCCGTCAGTTCGACGAATTTGGCGGCCTGCTCGGGATCGGTGACGTGCTCGAGGCCCGTGCCGCCGGCGCCGTGGCCGTCTTCAATGCCGCCCAGCACGCCGATCTCGCCCTCCACCGTCACCCCCTTGGCGTGCGCCGCTTCGACCACCCTGCGCGTCACATCGACGTTGTATTCGAAGCTGGAAGGCGTCTTGCCGTCCGGCATGAGCGAGCCGTCCATCATGACGCTGGTGAAGCCGGTATCGATGGCCGACTTGCAGGTCTCGAAGCTGTTGCCGTGATCCAGGTGCAGGATGGTGGGAATCTCAGGGTAGATCTCGGTGGCCGCGATCATGATGTGATAGAGGAACCGGTCGTTGGCGTAAGCCCGCGCCCCGCGGCTGGCCTGGACGATCACGGGCGACTTGGTCTCGCGCGCCGCCTCCATGATGGCCTGAATCTGTTCCAGATTGTTGACGTTGAACGCGCCAACACCGTAACCGCCCTTGGCAGCCTCGTCGAGGACCTGCCGCATAGAGAGTAGCATTCGGAATCTCCTTCCCGGTGACCGCGAGCCGCGAGCGTAGGAGAGCGGCCTCGCCTTGAACTAACCATCCTATCAGACGGAGAGCCGCCCGTCGCTCCGGCCTCGCCGTTCCGCATCGTAAGAGCGGAAACAAGCCGGAGCGATTCGCGTCGGACTCAGGGCGCCGTCCGCGGCGGAGAATCCGCGTGCCAGGCTTCCGCTTCGATCACGGCCCGCACAACAGCGCCGGCGACGCGAAAAGGCTCAAGCCGCTGCGCCGGCTCGGGCGGAGGCGTTGCGCGCCGAGAATCCGCGCGCCATCGCAGCGCGGGCGGAAGCCGCGGCGTGTCGAAACCCGCCCCCGCCAAAAAGGGCTTGACATGTTATCACAATCCGTGATATATATATTGCAAATAGCGATATGAGGCTCGGCGAAAAGCTCCGCTACCTGCGTGAGGTCGAGGGAACGTTGCGCGGCCTGGACCGCGAGCTGACCCAGCAGGAGGTCGTGCGGCTCCTCAAGAAGGAAATGGGGCGCGGCATCAGCCAGTCCTATCTGTCGCAGATCGAGAATGGAGCCCGGCCGCACCTGACCAACTCGACCCGGATGCTGCTGGCCACCTTCTTCAAGGTCCATCCGGGCTACCTGGTGGACGATCCGGAGGGGTACTCGACCGAGCTGGTTTCGAGCCTCGGCGCTCCGGAAGACAAGCTCGATCTGTGGCTGGTCGCCGGCGCCGAGCGCTTTC
This sequence comes from Bryobacterales bacterium, assembly GCA_963710565.1. Lineage (GTDB taxonomy): Bacteria > Acidobacteriota > Terriglobia > Bryobacterales > Bryobacteraceae > DASWZN01. Next base: position 128,873 of record CAVQAN010000010.1, read on the forward strand.
ATGACGATGCCGAGCTGTCCGGCGTTCTGGTCAAGCTGTCGCGGCACGACGATTCGCGCATGTGCCTGTTGCTGCTTGGCGCGATATTGGAAAACCCTGGCTTGGCCGAACGGTTGTTGCAGGTTCTCAGACCGGCCGGCGAACGGAGGCGTTCCCGATGACATGGGCGGATTTCTACCTGATCTGTTTTCTGGTCGGCTTCCTGATGAGCTTCGTCTCGATCCTGACCGGAAGCGCGCACCTGCACCTGCCGCACCTGCACCTGCACATCCCGCACATTCACGTTCCGCACGTTCACGTGCCGCACGTGGGCGGAGACCAGGTGCCGGTGCTGAACCTGGGCACGCTGGCCGCGTTCCTGACGTGGTTCGGCGGCACGGGCTACGTGCTGGTCCGCTTTTCGAACCTGTGGACGTTCTTCGCGCTCGGGATCGCCCTGGCAAGCGGCCTGCTGGGCGCCGGCATCATCTTCCTGTTTCTGGCCAAGGTGCTGATGCGCGACGAGAAGGAATTCGATCCCGAGGATTCGGACATGGTCGGCGTGCTGGGCAGACTGAGCGTTTCCATCCGGCAGGGCGGCACCGGAGAGATCGTGTTTACGCAGGGGGGCACGCGGCATTGCACCGCCGCCCGCAGCGAAGAGAATGCCGCGATACCGAAGAGGACCGAGGTTGTGGTGACGCGTTTCGACAAGGGCATAGCCTACGTCCGGCGCTGGGAAGACCTGGCAGGCGAGCCCGCAGACGACGTGGAAAGGGACTGAGGGAGACCCTATGGACATGCAGATTCTGAACCGCGGCGAGGTTTGGGTCATAGCCGGCCTCGCGATACTCGCAATTTTCTTCCTGATGGGGACGCTGGCGCGGCTCTACCGCAAGGCCGGTCCCCACGAGGCCCTGGTGGTCTATGGCGCGCGGCGCACCCGCATCGTCAAGGGCCGTGGCACGGTGATCTTTCCGATGGTCGAGAACTGGCGCTGCCTGTCGCTCGAGCTGATGTCGTTCGACGTGGCGCCGAAGCAGGATCTGTACACCAAGCAGGGCGTGGCGGTCACGGTCGAGGCGGTGGCGCAGATCAAGGTGAAGTCGGACGACGTCTCGGTCCTCACCGCGGCCGAGCAGTTTTTGACCAAGTCCGATAGCGAGCGGGAAGGCTTGATCCGTCTGGTGATGGAAGGCCACCTGCGCGGCATCATCGGCCAGCTCACGGTGGAAGAGATCGTGAAAGAGCCGGAGATGGTGTCCGACCGCATGCGCTCCACCTGCGCCGACGACATGAACAAGATGGGCCTCGAGGTGATTTCCTTCACCATCAAGGAGGTCAAGGACCAGAACGAGTACATCACCAACATGGGGCGGCCGGACGTGGCGCGCATCCGGCGCGACGCCGATGTGGCCACGGCCGAGGCCGAGCGCGATACGGCGATCCGGAGGGCCATCGCGCAGCGGGAAGCCGCCATCGCCCGGGCACAGGCCGACCAGGAACGCGTGCTGGCGGAGACGCAGTCGCTGGCCGCACAGGCCCAGGCACAGCGCGATCTCGAAGTCCGGAAGGCGCAGTACCTCGAGACCACCAAAAAGCAGCAAGCCCAGGCGGACAAGGCCTACGACATCCAAACCAACGTCATGCAGCAGCAGCTCGTAGCCGAGCAGGTGAAGATCCAGCAGGTCGAAAAGCAGCAGCAGATCGCGGTGCAGGACGCCGAAATCCAGCGCCGCGAGCGCGAGCTGATCGCCACGGTGCTCAAGCCCGCCGAGATCGAGCGGCGCAAGATCGAGACGCTGGCCGAGGCCGAGAAGCAGCGCCTCACGATTCAGGCGGAAGGCCAGGCCTCCGCCACGCGCGCAACCGGCGAGGCCGAGGCCGACATCATCTTCAAGAAGGGCGACGCCGAAGCCAGGGCCATGAACGTCAAGGCCGAGGCCTACCAGGAATGGAACCAGGCGGCCGTGGTGGACGCCTCATCAGCGGCCTGCCCGAAGTGGTGAGGGCGCTCGCCGCGCCGCTCGCCAACGTGGACAAAATCACCATCGTTTCGACCGGCGACGGCCATGCCGCCGGCATGAACAAGATCACCGGGGATATGACGGCCATGGCGGCTCAGATCCCGGCGCTGTTCGAGACGCTCTCGGGTATGCAGATGTCCGAGCTGTTCTCGAAGATCAGGTTGATTGGGGAGAAGAAATCGCAGCCCGACAAGGGCTAGGGACGGTTCGACACAAGGGGCAGGCACAGGTCGCCTGCCCCGCTAGAAAGGGGCAAATGAAATGGCACTACTGGAACGTGTCTCCACATTGATCCGGGCTAATCTAAACGACCTCATCGACAAGGCCGAGGACCCGGAGAAGATGATCAAGCAGGTGATCCTCGACATGGAGAATCAACTCCTGCAGGTTAAGACGCAGGTCGCGGTCGCGATCGCGGACCTGCACGTCCTCGAGAAGAAGCAGAAAGAGACCGCGGACAAGCACGCTGAATGGACGCGCAAGGCCGAAGTTGCCATCGACAAAGGGCAGGAAGATCTGGCGCGGGCCGCGCTCGAGCGAACCATCGGCTACAAGCAGATGGAGGAGGGCTTCGTGCAGCAGATCGCCGACCAGAAGGTGCAGGTGGAGGAGCTCAAGTCGGCGCTGCACAAGCTGGGGCAGAAGCTGACGGAGGCGAAATCCATGAGCGACATGCTGATCGCGCAGCACCGGCGTTCCCGCGCGCTCTCGAAGGCCAGCGACGCGCGCATGGCCGTTGCCGACGGATCGAGCGCGGCGGCCTTCGACCGCATGCAGAAGAAGGTCCGGCACGGCGAGGCGGTGAGCCAGGCCAAGGCCGAAATGCTGGCCGACAACACCGAGGAGCAGATCAACGCGCTGGAAAAGTCGGACCGCATCGACCAGATGCTGGCGGAGCTGAAGGCGCGCCGGCGCGCCTCCCAGTAATCTCCCCGTCCGCGTTCCTGCCCGCGGGCACTGTCACAGAGCGGCCTGGGGCTGCGCCGGCGGCTGCTCGCCGGGCCCCACAGCGCGGAGGAAGTTCTCGAACAGCCTGGTGGCGGGCCGGCGGGGCTCGTCGACGGTGCGCGACGCGGCCCACTCCAGGGCCAGGACAAGCGGTACCCAGCGCGTGCGGTCGTTTCCCGCGCCGTCGCCGAAGCAGTAGAGAATCTCGGAGAGCTTGGCCGGCACGGGCACCATCGCAATCGTCTCCGCCGACGGGTGCTTGCAGTTCCCGGCCGGGGAGCTGACCAGGTACTCGCGGCAGCTCAGCGGGCGGTGCTCGTAGATGGAGCAGCTCTCGTTCTCGAGAAACGGGCACGGCACGCCGGCGCGAAAGTACTCCAGGCCGAGCTCGCGGCGCTCGTCCAGAGTCTTGAGGCTGCCGGCGTCGCGCAACCGGTCGCGCAGGGCCGAGCCCAAGCCTTCCAGGGCGGCGTGGAAGCGCTCGCGGACATGAGCGGCCCGGTCGTGCGGCAGCGCCTGCACCAGTTCGGCGATGTAGAGCGCTTCCGGCTCGCTCACCGGCACCAACTGGCGGCAGCAGGCCCCGCAGCCCGCGCCACAGCTCACAGGCTTGCCCGCCTCCTGGGCGGCGTCCGCGGCGAGAGCGACCAGCGCGTTCGAAAACGAGAACAGGATAGGCAGGAGGTCGGCCGTCCGCAGGTCGGCCTTGGGGACGCTCACGGACGCCTGGATGGTGCGCCCCGAGGCGGTGAACTCGAGTTCCGTAGGTCTCGCGCCCAGGCAACGGCTGCTCCTCGACCGCGTCCACATCCCTAGTATCCCCTGAAAAGCCCGGCGACGCTCGGCGCCTGGGCCTTGCGGATGGCGATGCACTGGTCGATGGACTCCTGTGCCGTCTTTCGGCATCCCGAGGCGCGTTTGCTCGTGATCGGTCTGTCGCCCGCGGCCCACTGCAGGAATCGAACCGGCCGCGTCTTTACGATGCCTGTCTACTGCCGCGCCCCCGCATAGTAGCCCTTGCGGGCCTGCACGGAAAGCTTGCGCGAGTCCTTGAGCTTCACCTTCAGCTCGTGGAAGCTGCCGTCCGCCTTGGCGTCGCCGGGCGAGAACCCAAGAACGTAGAAGCTCTCCGGCGTCCCCAGCTTGCGGAACCCCGTGTCGAAGTCGTTGCCCGCCGCTACGTAGCTGCCACCGGTCCCATTGGCCAGCTCCGTCAGCGTCACGGGATCGGGGGGCGGCGGAACCTGGCGCGGCCCGCGGTCGGGGTAGCCATAGGGATCGGCGGGCCGCAGCGGAGCCCCACCGACCCCGCCCACATCGAGAGCGTCGATCCGCACCTTCGAGCGGATCGCCGCGTCGATCAGTTCGGCCATCTCGGCTGTCCGGTCGTGCCCCACGAAAAACCCGGGCGAGATGAGAATGACGCTGCGCTGGCCGGCCACGAGCGCCACCCGGCGCACCAGTGAGCTCAACACGGAAAGCTGCAACACCTGCGATCGCCCCACCCGGCAGACCGGCGGCGACCGGAAGGCGATCTGGGAGACCGCTTCGTGCAACTTCGCCTTGTCATCCGTGAAATCCAGCATCACCCGGCAGGAGGTGGTGACGACCGATGCCCGGTCGCTGGGCTGCAAGGCCGCCAGTTGGCGCGTTGCGGCATCGCGGACGCGCGTGAGATCCGCCGAGTCCCGAATCGAAACATCGTCGAACAGATAGGCCACGAAGCGTTCCGGAATGACCATCCCGCCCCCGCCCGCCTGCGACCTGTCCGGCGCGGTCTGTTCCCCCGGCCTGGTTTCCGCGAAGGACACGATCTCCTGCCGTTTGCCCCGGTCGAGAAGCTCGAAGTCCTCCTTGTGGAGGCCTTTCACCGCGTGCCCGTCGCGGTCCCGCACCACCACCGGCACCTGAACGAGGTTCACGCCGGACTGAAAGGTCGGGGTATCGTCCCGTGGCGCAGGCTCCGGCGCCTGCGCCATCGCGGCAAGGGCCGCGATGGGGAACAGGACCGCGGCTTTCATTTCTTCTCCGCCATTCGCTCGACCAGGTCGAGACGGTCTTTCCACGGGTCGGGCTTCGCCACCGGGCCCTCCAGCGTGAAATCCATCAGCATATCGGTCTTGGCGTTGTAGGCCGGCCATTCCGGCAGGCCCTTCCCGTTGGGATTGCCGGTCTTCGCGAAGTTCACCCAATAGGCGTTGGCCGCCTCCGCCGTCGCCTTGTCCTGAGGAACCAGGTCCTTGACGTAACGCGCCTCGACCGTATCAAAAACGAAGGGAATCTCGGTGGCGTGAGGCGCGCCCGGCCACTGCTTGCGCATCGACACCGCTACATACGAAAAGCGGTACTCGAACGCCGGCTGGCCCGCGGCCGCCAGCGCGCGCACCGTGAACCGCGCCGGCTCGATCATCATCTGATCGGCCGCGACCAAAGCCCCAACCTGTCGGACGCTGCCCGTGTTGCCGGGATCGTAGACCGCCTTCGCCTTATCCCGGTCGGCGCCGAACCGCCCCAGCAGCTCGTCCATCGTGCGCGCCGTCGAGAAGCCAATGTCCTGGCTGTTCGCGCCGGCGATGAGCGCAACCTTCGCCCCGCGGCCCGCGGCGTAGGCGGCGTCGGCGGTCTCGACAATCACCTGGCCGTCAATCATCGGACCCGCGTAGGTCGGGGTCATCATGGTGGCCATGTTCAGTCCATCCACGACGGCCTCCGCGGGAAGCTTCCGCAGCGCCGCCAGCGCCTCCGGCCCTTCCCCGCTCACACCGGCCTTTTTGGCGAACGCCAGGCCCACCGACTCGCCGGAAGGAGTCCCTGCCGGGCTGGCCTTGCTGAGATACCGGGTGGGAAACAGACCGCTCCGCCCTCCTCCCGATTCGATAATCGCCTTCTGGAAAAGGCCCTGGCTGAGAGGCGACGTCAGCATGGCGAATACGGACCCCCCGCCCGCCGACTCGCCGAAGATCGAGACGTTACCGGGATCCCCGCCAAAGGCCGCCGCGTTGCGCCGCACCCACTTCAGCGCGGCGATCTGGTCCATGTACGCGTAGTTTCCATGCGGCTCGCTGGGGTTCTCCTTCGTCAGCGCCGGGAACCCGAAGAAACCGAACCGGCCCAGCCGGTAGTTGAAGCTGACGAACACCACGCCGCGCCTGGCGAACTGGCTGCCATCGTAGACCGCGGGCGAACTGCCTCCGTTGACGAACCCCCCGCCATAGATCCATACCATGACCGGCCGCTTCTTGGCCGGGGGCGCGTCCGGAACCCACACGTTCGCATAAAGGCAGTCCTCGGCCGGCGTGACTCCCAACGGCGCCGCGTCCCCCGGAAAGGGCTTCTGCATGCAGTCGGCGCCGTATTTGGAAGCCGGGCGTACGCCGCTCCAGGGCTGCACGGGCTGAGGCGGCCGCCAGCGCAGCTCGCCCACCGGCGCCGCCGCGTACGGAATGCCTTTGAACGACGTGACGCCTTGCGCGGTGACGCCTTTCAGCCGGCCGCTGTCAATCTTCGCCAGGTCGGAAGCGCCCAGCGCGCTTCCGGCGATGGCGATCATCAGGGTGAGTGTCAATCTGTGTCGCATGCCCGTTCTCCCTTCGTTCACGGCTTGGTCTGCTTGGCGGGATCCCCTCCCGCCGCTGCCGCCTCCTGCGCCAGCCGCTGCCGGATCTGGCGCACGCGCGCCCGCATCTTCTCTGCCTCCGCCTGGCGGTTCAGCAGCCTCAGCAGCTCGGCGTAGCGCTCCAGCACCATACCCACCTGAACGCTGTCGGGCTGGATGCTCTTCTCCGCGAAAGCCAGCGCGCGCCGGTAGACCTGCTCCGCCTGCGCGTACTTTTTCTCGCCCACGTAGACCGAGGCCAGCTTGTCGTAGTTGGACAGCGTGGTCTTCTCGCGGATCAGCAGGGCGCGCTCGTAGAGCGGTTCGGCCTGGGCGAACTTCTCCTCCGCCACCAGCACACCAGCCAGGTTGTCGAGCGCCGCGGCCACGGTGGGATGCTCGGACCCCACCGACTTCTCCCAGACCAGCAGAGACCGCCCGTACAGCGGCTCGGCTTCGGCGTACTTCCGCTGGGCGTAGCACACCCAGGCCAGGTTGTCCAGGCTCGGCACCAGCTCCGCGTGGTCCGGCCCCAGGGATTTCTCGCGTGTGGCCAGGGCGCGCCGGAACAGCGGCTCCGCGGCGGCGAACTTCCCCTGGTCGCGATACATGCCTGCCAGTCCATCGAGCGTGGTGGCGATGCTCAAATGCTCCATCCCCTGCGACCGCTCGCGGATCCCCAGCGCCCGAAGGTAGTAAGCCTCGGCGTTATCGAACTTGGCCTGGACGGCATACAGGGCCGCCAGGTTCTCGAGCGTCGCCGCCACGTCGGGGTGTTCCCCGCCCCGCTCCTTTTCGCGGATCGCCAGCGCCCGCTGGTAAACCGATTCGGCATCCGCCCACTGGCGGTTCGCCATGTACAGGGTACCCAGGCCGTTCAGGACCGTGACCAGCCGCGGGTCCATCGGCCCCCAGGTGCCTTCCTGGATGCCCAGCAGGCGGTGGTAGTGCGGCTCGGCCAGCATGGGCTTGCCTTCGGTGCGATAGACGGTGATGAGCTGGTCGAGCGTCGCGGCCAGGCGCGGATCGTTCTTCTCGAAGCTCTCCGCCTCGCCCAGCGCTGCTTGCACCTGCTTCTCGGCCTCTTCATAGCGGCCCAGTTCATAGGCCGTCTTGCCCGCCTCCATGGCCGCGTCCCATCGCGAGGGCTCGGTCTGCGCCCAAACGGACAGCGCAAGCATGAGCGCGGCGATGAGTCCGGCCTGCATAAGCGGGCGCACAGTCCCTCCCTGCGAGTATACATGCGCTCACCGGAGGGCGGTTGTCGTGGCGCACGCACAGACCGGCGTCCGAAGTCAGCCGGCAAGAGCTCGCCGCCGCATGCCCACATCCGGCGTCTGCTACGCCGTTCCCTAAGCTCACTACGCCTCGTCCTGCCTCACCGCCTCGGCAGAATTCGTCCATCAGCGCCTTGTCGTGCGTGAACCTCTTTGGCGTTATATCGATGAAGACTTCATCGCTCCCGGGCTTGAAGTTAAGCTTACTTTCCTGGAGGCGTCTGCATTCTCGACTGCAAACCCGCCCTCGCCCGCGATCTCGGCCAGCCCGGTCAGAAAGGAGAAGCGCCAGTCTCGGTTCACGCGCGCTTGCCAGAGGCCGGTAGTCTGGTCGTACTTCTTGGCACGCAGCTAGGGATGGTCGAGGTCGTTCGCCAACAGTCGAACTTGCTTCTCGAACGCCTTCTGAATCGCGAGTGGCGCGCCGCGGTAGTCCCTCTCTGCGCGCCAGGTGTGTGTCCAGGTCATGGAGTCAGGATGCTTTGCGGATAGTTGGGCGCTTGCGCCCCTTGAGGGAGCCGATCATCTCGTCGACGGTATGGAACGGACCGCGCGCGCGTCCCTTCCGAACGCCTTCCAGGCCGTCGGCGATCGCGCGATCAACCAGCGACTTCGGCGTGAGCGTGATCCGTCCCCGCTCCACCTTGGCATCCAGGATGTCGCCTACGGCAACGCCTATCTGTTTTCGCACGGCTTGCGGGATGACGACCTGATACTTGTTCTTGACCGTGACGATGGGCATGGCTGTTAGACAGTTGAACTGTTCACCTATACTATAGCAGCCGCTTTGCAAGAATGCTCCGAACGGTGCGGAAATGCGTGCGCGACATGGGAGTGCAGACTGCAGCGGTTTCTTTTTTGTGGCGCGAAACCTAGCGTAGTGGCCCACTGGAGCGATATGCGGGCTGGCTCCATCACCAGCACCGGCGGCCGCTGCGGCAACCCGGGCTGGAGCCGCGCGAAGAAGAAGGTCGTGCTGGGGGACGGAGCGGAATGGATCGGGAACCTGGCGCAGGAGCATTTTCCCGGCGCCGTTCAGATCGTCGATCTGTATCATGCTCGCCAGCATCGGTGGGACTTGGTGCGCAAGCTGTACCCCAACGACGAGGTCCAGCAGAAGCGCTGGATCCGGGTTCAGAAGCGTCGGCTCGACCATGGCAAGATCGAAAAACTGGTGCTGGCGCTGCGGTCCATCGATACGGCGAATCCGGAGGTGGCCGAGAAGATTCGCAGCGAGGCGGATTACTTCGAGACCAATACCGAGCGCATGCGCTACCCCAAGTTCCGCGGGCAGCACCTGTTTGTCGGATCGGGAGTGATCGAGGCCGGCTGCAAGACGGTCGTCGGCGCGCGTCTCAAACGCTCGGGGATGTTCTGGACGGTGCGCGGGGCCAATGCCATCCTGGCGTTGCGCTGTTGCCACCTCAACGGCCGGTTCGAGGACTACTGGGAGGCTCGCCGCGCGGCGTGACTTGCACTTCTATGTCGCGAACCCCAAATGTCGTCGCGTGTCGGAACGAGCTCCAAACCGGGGACTGGCTCGAATTTCGGTTTGCCCTTGGATAATCGTACTTCGCATGACTTGCGGCGCATTACGCTAGTGATCTTCCGGGGCTGTTCTGCAAATCCGGCCCGGGCGGGCGGACGGACCCCGCACAAGCCCACGAAGGTCTTCGGCTTGGCGGGCCACGGCGCCTTGTGCTCCGGCCGGCTTCGTGAAAATTGGGGAATGAGTATACTGTCCCAAGTTTAACCCGAGTTTAATATGATGGCAGTGTGAGAACCCTAATTGCTCTCGGCTTTGCGTCGGTGCTGCTGGCGCAGACTCCCGCGCCCATTTCCCGGCTCCCCTACTCTCCGAGCCTGGATGTCAGTTCCATGGACCGCAACGTCGACCCCTGTACGGACTTCTTCCGTTACGCCTGCGGAGCATGGGTCAAGAAGAACCCCATCCCCCCGGACGAGGCGCGCTGGGACGTCTACGCCAAGCTCGCCTACGACAACGAGCTGTTTCTGTGGGGCATTCTCCAAGAGGCCGCGCAGAAGACGGACGTCCGCAGCGCCGTCGAACAGAAGATCGGGGACTACTTCCACGCCTGCATGGACGAAGGCGCCATCGGGAAGGCCGGCGTGACGCCGCTCCAGCCGGATCTCGATGCCATCGCTCATTTGAGCTCGAAACGCGCACTGGCCGCGCTGGTGGCGGGCGAGCAACTCGAGGGCGTCGAAACCCTGTTCGGTTTCGGATCGAATCAGGACTTCGAGGATTCCGAGCGCGTGATCGCCTTCGCTGTGGCCGGCGGGCTTGGTCTTCCGGACCGCGACTACTACGTTACGGACGATCCGAAGATGAAGGAGATCCGCGAGAAGTACGTGCTCCACGTGGGCCGCATGTTTGAATTGCTCGGCGACGACCCCAAGGCGGCGGCCACCGAGGCCGCGACCGTGATGGCCCTCGAGACCGCGCTGGCCAAGGCGTCCCTCACGCGCGTGGAGCAGCGCGACCCGCACAACCTGTTTCACAAGATGACGCTCGAACAGGTGAAGGCCCTGGCGCCTTCCTTTGACTGGGACGCGTACCTCGCCATGACCGGTCTCTCCGGCATTTCGACGGCCAACGTGACCGAGCCCGCCTTCTTCAAGGAGGTGGAGCGGCAACTGCAATCCCAGGACGTCGGCAACTGGAAGACGTACCTGCGCTGGCACCTGGCGCACTCCAAGGCGCCCTATCTCTCCTCGAAGTTCGTCGACGAAAACTTCGGCTTCTACGGCAAGACGCTGCGCGGGATCGACCAGCTCCAGCCGCGCTGGAAACGCTGCGTTCGTTACGTGGATCGCGACCTGGGCGAGGCGCTCGGGCAGGTCTTCGTGGCCAAAACTTTCGGCCCCGATGTGAAGGCGAAAACGCTGGACATGACCCGCCAGATCGAGACCGCGATGGGAAGCGAGATCAAAGACCTGCCGTGGATGGGACCGGAGACGAAGGTGCAGGCCCTGTTGAAGCTTCTCACCCTGGTCAATAAGATCGGGTACCCGGACAACTGGCGCGACTATAGCTCCGTGCGGATCGCCCCGGACGACTTCGCCGGCGACGTCGGCCGCGCGGCGACCTTCGAGATGCATCGCGATCTGGCGAAGATCGGCAAGCCGGTGGACCGCACCGAGTGGGGCATGACGCCGCCGACCGTGAACGCCTACTACAACGCGCAGATGAACGACATTAACTTCCCGGCGGGTGTGCTCCAGCCGCCGCTCTTCGATTTCAGGCTGGACGACGCGCCGAACTACGGTAACACCGGCGCCACCATCGGGCACGAGCTGACGCACGGCTTCGACGACGAGGGCCGTCAGTTCGATTCCAAAGGGAACCTCAGCGACTGGTGGACCAAGAAGGACGCCGCGGCGTTCGAAGAGCGCACGGCCTGCGTGGTCGATCAGTACGCGCAGTACACCGTCATCGACAACATCAAGATCAACTCCAAGCTGACCTTGGGCGAGGACGTGGCCGACCTGGGTGGCACCTTGCTGGCCTACATCGCCTGGAAGAACGACACGCGCGCCCAGGATCTCCAGGCCGTCGACGGGTTTACTCCCGACCAGCGGTTCTTCATCGGCATGGCGCAATGGGCCTGTGGGGACGAGCGCCCCGAGAGCAAGCGTGTGCACGCGGTGACCGATCCCCACTCGCCCCTGGAATACCGCGTCAACGGTGTGGTGTCCAACATGCCCGAGTTCGCTCACGCCTTCGCCTGCAAGGCCGGCCAGCCGATGGTCAGAGCGAAGGTGTGCCGGGTCTGGTAGGGTCGCCTTTCGCCCCTACCTGCAGTGCAGCGTGAACCCGATCCGGTTCGCAACCGGGGTGGGGGATCCGATGCTCAGCTCCACCCAGCCGTGGAAGTCGGCGAACTGCGGTGTATTGGCGCCCAGATGCCACTCCTCCAGAACGGGCACGGATCGGTTGGCCGGCAGACTGACGGAACGGTCGTGCGAGGAGTGGCCGCCGTCGCTTCTGCTGATCGAATAGGTGGCAGTCGCCGGAGCTGTGCTAATCACGCCCCAATCGAATTTGAGGTCCACCGGGCAGACGCCTGAATACTCGTGGTCCCGAGCGAGTTGCCCGTTGGCCGAGAAGGCCGAGCCTCCCACGCGGACGGCTGCCTCTGCGGCGCCTGCCGAAGCGATCAAGGACGCCAGGGCCAGAGCAGTTATAGAAGTAGTTCTCTTTGGGTTCAAGGCGATCCTCTTCTCTGGTGAAGAGATCTCCAATACTGGATTTCAGCGTTACAGGATACACCTGCGGTACTCTTAGACTAAAGGCTAGTTACGCCCCGTCCGGAAAGGGCGGCGTGCTGGCGGCAGAGGGGACGGCGGGAATCGGCCTAAATAGAGGGGGCAAGAGGGCCGATACGTCGAAAGAGGAGGCTAAGCGTGGGCTACTTGCAGGTGTTCCTGTACCTTCAGCTTCTGGATTTTCTGACTACCATGGTGGGCTTGCGAATGGGCGGCCAGGAAATGAGCCCCTTCGTGCAATGGCTGACGTGGCTCACGTCATTGGCGCCGGCTACGGGTGTAGCCCTCTCGAAACTCACGGCTTTCCTGCTCGGCGGGATTTGCCTCTGGTTCCGCAAGGAGAGGGTGATCCAGTGGGTCAACTACTTCTTCGCGGCATTGGTGGTGTGGAACCTGGGTCAGATCCTGAAGGTCCTGGTCTGAGGGCGGACCCGGAGGCCCGCCCCCACCCGCCTCAGCTCTTGCCCGTCTTCAGCTTCTCGCGCTGTTCGCGCAAGACCGCCTTGCGGCTCAGGCGGATCTTGTTGCCTTCGAGCGCCAGCACCTTCACCAGGATCTGGTCGCCCTCCCGCAATTCGTCCCGCACGTTCTTGACACGGTTCTCCGAGATCTCGCTGATGTGCAGCAGACCGTCGGTGCCGGGGAAGATCTCGACAAACGCGCCGAATTCCACCAGCCGCACCACTTTGCCCAGATAGGTCTTCCCGATCTCGGCCACGGCGGCGATATCGGTTACCATCTGCGTCGCTTTGGCGGCGGAGGCCTCGTCGGCCGAGTAGATGTGGACCGTTCCGTCGTCCTCGACGTCGATCTTCACGCCAGTCTGCTCCACGATACCCCGGATGACCTTGCCGCCCGGGCCGATCAACTCGCGGATCTTGTCGGTTGGAATGGTCAGCGTGTAGATGCGAGGTGCGTAGGGCGAGAGCGCCGTTCGCGGCTGCGCGATCACCTCTTCCATCTTGCCCAGGAGGAACAGCCGCCCGCGCAGCGCCTGGTCGAGCGCCTCCTTCATGATGGCGATGGTGACCTTGGCGACCTTGATGTCCATCTGCAGGCCGGTGATTCCGTCCCGCGTTCCGGCGACTTTGAAGTCCATGTCTCCGTAATGGTCTTCCGCGCCGGCAATATCGGTCAGAACGGCGTACTTCTCGTCCTCGATCACCAGGCCCATGGCCACGCCCGCCACGGGCGACGTGATGGGCACTCCCGCGTCCATCAGCGACAGCGTTGCGCCGCACACGGTGGCCATCGAGCTCGATCCGTTCGACTCCAGGATGTCGCTGACCACCCGCATGGTGTACGGGAAGACCGTCTCATCGGGCATCACGGCCGTCAGCGAGCGCTCGGCCAGCGCGCCGTGACCGATCTCGCGGCGTCCCGGACCGCGCATGAAGCCGACCTCGCCCACGCTGAACGGCGGGAAATTGTAGTGCAGCATGAAGCGCTTGGAGGACTCGCCGATTTCCAGCAGCTCCAGCCGCTGTTCGTCGTCCTTGGTCCCCAGCGTCACGGTGACCAGCGACTGGGTCTCGCCGCGGGTGAAAAGAGCCGAGCCGTGTACGCGCGGCAGCACGCCGATTTCGATCGAAATCGGCCGGATCTGGTCGAACGCGCGCCCGTCGGGCCGGCGCCGGGCATCCAGGATCTGGTCGCGGAAGATCCGCTCTTTCAGCGCCTCGAACACCCTCTTGGCTTCGGGTTGCTGCTCCTCTGGAACCGCCGCGAGTACTTTCTTCTTCAGTTCGGCAATCTTCTCGTAGCTCTCGAGTTTGGGGTACTTCTCGGTGTCCAGCGCGTCGGCCAACTCGGCCTGGTACTGGGCTGCGAGCCGATCGTAAAGCTCCTGGTTCGGCACGACCGGCGTGAACTGCATCTTGGGCTTGCCCGCCTGGGCAACCAACTCGCGAATGCCCGCGATGATCCTCTTGCAGCACTGGTGGCCGAAGTCGATCGCTTCCAGCACCTCGGCCTCGGAAGCGCCCAGCGAGCCCGCTTCCACCATCACGATGCCGCTCTCGGTGCCGCAAACGGTGATGACCAGCGTGGCGGCGCGCTGCTCGTCATAGGTCGGGTTCGCAATCATCGCGCCCTTAACCAATGCCACGCGGATGGCCCCCAGCGTCTCGGGAAACGGAAGGTCCGATAGCGCCAGCGCCGCGCCGGCGCCAATGATCGCCAGAGGGCCCGGATCCCGAATGGGATCGGCCGAGAGGACCATGGCGATCACCTGGGTCTCATGGCTGAAGCCTTCGGGGAACAGCGGGCGGATCGGGCGGTCGATCAGCCGGCTGGTAAGGACTTCCTTTTCCGAAGGGCGCCCCTCGCGCTTGATGTACCCGCCCGGAATCCTGCCCGCGGAGTAGGTGTATTCGCGGTAATCGACTGTGAGTGGGAAAAAGCTTGCGCCGACCTTCGGCTCTGGCGCCATGCAGGCGGTGACCAGCACCACCGAATCACCGGAACGAACCACTACCGCTCCGTTAGCTTGTTTGGCCACCTTGCCTGTCTCGAGGGAAATCTTGCAGGTGCCCAGGTCAATCTCTGAAGTGTATGTCATGAACTGCTCCAATCCCGGCCCCATCGGGGGTCCGGTGTGTGTTCGGGCCGGCAGCAACGCACGCGCCCGAGACGGAGATTGGAAAGGTGGAACGACCTGGCGGGCCTCAAACCCGGGCGGCATCCAACGAACCCCCGGCCCTTTACGGCCGGCGCACTCGATGGACTCCCGCCCGCCGTGCCTTCGAGATCGACTCTAGCGGCGGATACCCAGCTCCTGGATGAGCTTCTGATAGCGCTCCGGCGCCTCAGTCTTGAGGTACTTGATCAGCCGGCGACGCCGGGCCACCAGGGTCAACAGGCCCTTTCTTGAATGGTGGTCCTTCTGGTGGGTCTTGAAATGTTCCGTAAGCTCGGCAATGCGCCGGCTCAGGAGCGCCACTTGCACTTCTGGCGAGCCCGTGTCCGTCCTATGGACTCTGAACTTGCTCACAATCTGCGTTTTAGCTTCAGTCGCCAGGGCCATGCTAGAGTAGATACTCCTTCTCTGTCCTTATCTCCGTCTTTTACCCACTCAGGATAGCACAGCGGGTGGGCGGTCCGGGTGGGCGGTCCGGGCGGGCGGTCCGGGCGCACAATAATCCTCTGGCCGGTGTTGACGCCCGGCGCGGGCTGAGGCCTTCCCTCCGCCGCCTTGACCGTGTGGCATCGGCCGCGGCCCTGCGCACTCCCTCAACTCATGTTGAGCAGTTCCGGGCCGCCTGCTTCCAGAAAGCTGGCATGCACCTGGCTGCGTCGTTGATTGGCAGTTTCGAGCAGGCGCGACCAGGCGGGCAAGGAGTGCAGCGATGCCAGCCACGGGTCTCGCGAGAGCGCCGATGCGCATAGAAACCCGCCGTCGATTACGCGGGAGAGAGTCTCAACGGCACGCTCACCATCCCCGATTTGCGCCAGGTGGCGTGCCGTGTAAAAGAGGCTCTCGGGATCTCTGCGCGTGACGGGCTCTCCCACTTCGATCGCGCGAAGACACGCTTCGAAGTCCCCCTCCAGGTACGCCCTGAGAGATTGCATGATAGCCCGGACGGTACCCGTTGCGCCTGCCGATTGCTCGCGCACGCGGAGCTGTGTCAGCGCTTTCTCCCGCTCGCCCAGCATCGCCAGCGCGGCACAGTCAAGGTAGTAGCCCCCCTTCGTTCCGTAGCAGTCGATCGTCCTGCGGTAGTCGCCCAGCAGGAAGTAGGCGTGCGCGACGCTGGTGACGACGTTGGGATCGAGGTGCCGGGCGCGATGGTGGGCGGCGACCGAAGCCTCCAGTTCGTCGCTGTAGCGGCAGGCCTGGACCAGACCTGCAAACAGGTCCGGGTCGTTCCGCCGGAAACGCGCGCGATCGAGCAACCTCAGCATCGCCGCTGGCGCGCCACCCCGGTCGCACTCGATCTGGGTGTACAGGTTGTGCCCGAGGGAGAGGTCGGGATTGAGGGCGAACGCCTTGCGGAACGCCTCGCCGGCGCGCTCGAAGTTCGCGTCGGCATCTTCGCCGAACTTCTCGATGAAGCGGTAGACACGGCCCAGCCGCGCCCAGGCCGGCGCGTACTGCGGGTCCTCCTCGAGACACTGGACATACAGGTCGCGGGCGAGGCGGATGTTGTCCAAGGTGCGGACCGCGGCAATCTGGTTGGCGCGCAGGTAATACTCGTAGGCCTTAGCCGTGGCGGGACGATCGTGCCGCAGGATGCGGTGTTCCCGATCGCTCAGCGGCAGCATCAGCGACTGCGCGATCCGCTTGGACAACTCGTCCTGAAAATGGAAAAGGTCGTCCATCGACACCATGGCAGTGTCCGACCAGAGGATGGCGCCGCCGGGCGCTTCCACAAGCTGGAAGGTGAGGCGCAGCCGGTCCCCGGCGCGCATCAGAGACCCTGCCAGGATGGCGTCCACGTCCGCCTCTACGGCGATTCGCCGCGGATCCGGCGGGCCCCCGAAGCGGGCGGCCACCAGGGTCGAACGTACGACGATGCCGTCGGCGGCCGCAAGCGAGCTGGCGATGGCGTCGGGCAGGCTGTAGGCCAGGAAGTCCGTCTCGTCATCCTTCCGCAGCACGCGGAACGGCAGGGCAATCAGGCGCGTCAGGGTTCGATTAGGCGCCGCCGACACCGTGCCGGAGGAGAACAGAAGAGCCGCGCTTACCGCGGAGAGCATCTCGCGGGCGGAGGCATAGCGGTCCTGAAGGCGCTTGGCCATCGCCCGCCGGGTCACCTGATCCAGCGCCTCGATTTCTCTGGACCCCGCCAGCGGCGGCGGGTTGTGATGCAGCACGGCGTACAGCACATCGACCACCGAACGCGCCGTCGAACGCCCGTTTCCCCGCGAGCATCTCATAGAGGATGCATCCGGCCGCGAAGATGTCGGCCGCCGGACCTGCCGCCTGCCCGCCCACCTGTTCAGGCGTCATGTAGTGGGGCGTGCCGACCATGCGTCCGGGAGCGGTGATGGTCGCCGGCGCCGGCTCGCCCTCTCGATCGCCGGGCATTGCGGCGCCCGCCGGGCGGGCCAGGCCGAAATCGAGCAGCTTGACCCCGTGTGGCGTCAGGAACACATTGGACGGCTTCAGATCGTGGTGAACAATCTGGAGGCCGTGCAGGGCGATCAGTGCTTCCAGAATCTCACGGGCGATCTGGACGGCCTCGGGGACCGGCAGCGGCCCGCTCGCCAGCCGGCCCGCCAGCGACTGACCTTCGAGTAGCTCCATCACCAGAAACAGCGTCTTGCCGTCCTCTCCCGCGTCGAACACTTGGCAGACGTGCGGATGACTCACCCGGGCGAGCGACCGCGCTTCCCGCCAGAGCTGCCTCCGGGCCTGGTCGCTCTCCTCGGTCCCCCGGATCGTCTTGATGGCGACGGCCCGTCCCAGGCGGTCATCCCGGGCTTCGTAGACCACCCCCATGCCACCCTCGCCGATCTTCTGGACAATCCGATAGTGCGACAGCATCTGTCCTGCGACGGGTTCCTTCGCTGCGCGCGCCTCGTCGCGGGCCAGCCCCCGGGCGGCCACCTCGAGCGCCCCTTCCTTGAGAAAATCATCGGCCCGGGTTTCGAGGACGAGCAGCGACTCGACTTCGCGCAGCAGCTCCGGATCGCCGGCGCAGGCGCTTGCCAGGAACTCCGGCCGCAAGCTCTCCTCCCGCTCCAGGGCAGCCTCGTAAAGCCGTTCGATCTGCTGCCAGCGCTCCGGCGTCATCATGATCGGCTCAACTCGCGCAGCAACCATACTTTGGCCAGCTTCCAGTCCCGCAGAATGGTCTGCGGGGACACCCCCAGCACCTCGGCGATCTCCGCGGTTTCCAGCCCGCCGAAGAACTTCAACTCCACGACCTTGCTCTTGCGCGGGTCAAACGTCGCCAGGGCTTCGAGAGAGTCGTCCAGGGCTACCAGGTCGGGGGCTCTCGGCGGGGCAAAGTCGAAGCTCTCGTCGAGGGTAACGGGCGCGGCTCCACCCCCGCGCTTGTTGGCGTGGCGCGACCGGGCGTCATCGACCAGGATTCTGCGCATCAGCTTGGCGCTGACGGCCAGGAAATGGCTCCGGTCCTGCCAGCGCACCTGCCGGCAGTCCACCAATTGCAGATAGGTTTCGTGGACCAGGGCAGTCGTTTGAAGGGTCTGGCCTGGGCGTTGACCCGCCAGATAGTGGTGCGCCATGCGGCGCAGTTCCTGGTAGACGAGGGAGATCAGGCCGTCCAGCGCGGCTTCATCACCCTGCCTCCAGGCCAGCAACAGAGTGGTCACATCCGCAGCCATAGGACCTCAGGCCGAAGGCTCCTTTTTGGGCGGTATCAGTATACCACTGGGCCCCCTTATTTCAGGTTCCTTTGTCGTTTTGGCAGCCGCTTTCCGTCTTTCCTGATGAACCCGGAGGCTCGGGACAGCCGGCCGGCGAATCCAGGCCATTCGCACGGCGGGATGGTCGCGCGGCCTCCGGGTCGTGGCGAGGCAACGATCTATCGCGACGCCGCCCGCAGCGCCCATGGGCCCATGATGGAGGGTTTCCCGATGACCGGAAGCAGACGGCTGTTGATCCTGCTGGCGCTCGCCGGGTCTCCTCGGGCGCCACGCTCGCTGGCACCAGTCCTGGCACCTCCCTGATCGCGCCGGGTTTGGCCGCCACCGGAGTGCTTGCGCGGCGCAGTCCTGCGGAAATGCCGCCGCCGGTCACCGCGACTCTGCCCCGGCTTCGTGGTATTCGGCATCCTGGTTGACCGACCAGAGGTCGTAGATCTGCCTTCCCGCCGCGATGTTCCGCGCCGCCAGCATCGCGGTCATCATGGCGTGATCCTGATTGTTGTAGTGGTGCATGCCGTTGCGCCCGACCAGGTGGAGATTCGGATAGCGCTCCTCGATCTCGCGCCGGATCGTGAGGACATGCGCGCGTAGTCGCCGTCGTAACCGGGTAGGCCTTCTGCTGCCGGACCACGCAGCCGTCCACGCACGTCTCGCAGCGTCGCGAGGCCGATGTTGCCAGCTTCCTCGTGCGCCGAGCGCGATCAGATCGCGTCGGCCAGGCTCCAGATCCGTCGCCCTCGAAGCAGAAGTACTCCAGCCCGTAGCAGGAATGGCGTCGTCCGGCACCATGTACGGCGACCAGGACCTGAAGTTCTGGACGCGGCCGGCGCGGATGCCGGGATCGTGAATGTAGATCCAGTTATCGGCGAGATCGCTGCGGCCCCGCGCGATCAGCGCTACGGTCAGGAATTCCCGGTACTTCAGGCCGTCGGCCGCGCGCAGGCTCTCCTCGGAAAACCGAGGCGTGATCGAGCGCACCAGCTCGCCCAAGGGGGCCGAGGAGACCACGTGGTCGGCGGTCACGGTCCTCGACCCGCGGCTCGCACATCACCGTCCACTGCCGCGCCTCCTCGTTCCAGTGGCAGGCCGCGACCCGTTGCCCCATCCAGACCTCGCCTCCCAGTTCCTGAACTCTGGCGGCGGCGGCCGCCCACATCATGCCCGGTCCGTAGCGCGGGTAGCGGAACGCCTGGATGAGAGTCTTGATCTGTCCTCCTCGGCCCCGGCCCGGCAGGAGCGCGTTCTTGATGGCGGACGCCAGGGACAGCCCCTTGATGCGCTGCGCGGCCCAGTCGGCCGAGATCTCTTTGCAGCTCACGCCCCATACCTTTTCGGTATAGGTCTTGAAGAACGTGCGGAACAGGCGCTGGCCGAATTGGTTGCTGACCCAATCCTCGAGGTTCTCGGCGTTGGGGGCCGGCCGCAAGCGCGCCCGCAGGTAAGAAAGCCCGCACAGGAACGCCTCGGCGAAGCCCAGCTTCCACAAGGCCTCCGCCGCCTTGAGCGGATAGGAATAGAGCTGGCCCCGGTAGAGGATGCGGGAGAGACGCGGCCGCTCCAGCATGTCTTCCGGCAGCAGTTCCGTCCACAGGTCCTCGATCTCCTTGGATTTCGAGAAGAACCGGTGCCCGCCTATGTCGAAGCGGAAGCCCTTGTATTCGACAGTGCGCGAGATCCCGCCGGCGTACCGCGGGTCCGCCTCGAGGACCGTGACCGCGATGCCGTCCTTCGCCAGCGTGTAGGCCGCCGTCAGGCCCGCGGGGCCTGCGCCGATCACTGCAACGCGGGGGGCTCTGCCGCGGTCTGGCGTCATGGAGGAACCGACCCGGCCATTCTACCAGACCGCCGCGCCGCCACCCTCGCTACAGGTCGCACCCCGAGAGCCGTCTGCTCGGTTCCGGGTCCGCCTGGCGGGCGGGCCGGCCCCGGACCAGAGCGCCCGCCGCGCTCACTGCGCGCACCATCCACCGTCGATCACGACATCGGCGCCGGTGATGAAACCGGCCTCTTCCGAGCACAGGTAGACCGCCAGCTTGCCCACTTCCTCCGGCTTGCCCCAGCGGCCGAGCGGGATGCGCGACGTGAAGAACCGGCTGATTTCGGGATTGCCGAGCAGCGGGGCGTTCATCTCCGTCTCGAACGGACCGGGGCTGATGCCGTTGACCGTGATGCCCTCGGCCGCCACCTCGAGCGCCAACGCGCGCGTCAGCCCCAGCAGACCGGCCTTGCTGGCGCAGTAGGCCGTGCGCTCGGCGAGCGCGATGTGGCTCATCATGGATGTCAGGTTGAGAATCCGGCCGTAGCCGCGGCCCTGCATCAGCGGCAGGAAGGCGCGGCACATCAGGAACGCGCCGGTGAGGTTGGTGTCCAGCACGCGGCGCCATTCCTCGAGGGTGAAGGCGGTGAGGTTCTTCCGCACGTTGACACCGGCGTTGTTGACCAGAATGTGGACGCCGGCGAAGCGGGCCACCACAGCCGCCGCCAGAGCGGCGACCTGGGCCTCGTCGGCGACGTCCGCGACGAAAGGCTCGGTCTCGGCGCCGGCGGCGCGCAGCTCGGCGGCTGCCTCGTCGAGATGCCGGCGGTCGCGTGCCACCAGGGCCACCCGGGCGCCGGCCGCTGTCAGAGCCAGGGCGATGGCCTTGCCCAGCCCTTTACTGGCGCCGGTCACGACCGCCACGCGCCCGTCCAGCCGGCTCACGAAGGCTCTCCCTTCGCCTTCGGCGTCGCTCCCTGCGCGCTCAGGATGGCTTCCATCAGCCCTTGCGGGTCGTCGACGTTGGCGATCGCCAGCGCACTGGCCTCGCCTGCCGTCTCGACGGTCACGTTGCCGATGCCGAGAAGCCGCTGCCCGAGGGTCTGGTGGGCGTGCACATCCCGGATCTTGGACACCGGGATGGTGTGCGTCGTCTTCGAGAAGAGGCCCGACTCGTAGCGGAGCTTGTCGCCCGCCAGCGCAACCTTCGTAAAGTGGCGGCGGAGTTGGCCCCGCAGCGGGAAGAAGAAAAACAGCGCGGGCACGGCCAGCAGCCAGACCCAGGGCGACGGCTTGTCCGCAAACCGGTTTACGTACAAACCCACGCACAGGCAGCAGACCAGGAAGACGGTCCAGTACTGAATGCGGATCCATTTCTGGGTAGGTCGAATGGTAAAGTCAGGCACGGGCTTTTCAGACTCCTGATTCTACAGTGTACCGAGAAATCGAGAATCCCCCTCAAGTTCTGACCCGGCTTCGCCGATACAGAGGGCAGCCATGCGCGACCAGGCAGCCGACACCGCTCCTATGGGCCGGATGATCCGCGGCCTGGACCAGCTTCCCCCTTTTTCCCCGGTTCTGAATAAGCTGCTGGCCACCATGGCCGGCGAGGACGTTTCCTTCGCGCAGGTGGCGACCCTGATCGAGAGCGACACAGTCCTGGCGGGCAACGTGCTCAAGGTCGTCAACTCGCCGCTGTACGCATTCCGTGGTGCAGTCAACTCGGTGCGCCATGCGGTGGCCATACTGGGCGTCGACCGGCTGCGCAACCTGGCGCTGGGATTCTCGGTCGCCCGCATGTGGACCCACACGCCCACTCCGGAGGGATGGTCGGGATCGAAGTTCAACCAGCACTCTCTGGCGGTGGGCATCCTGGCCGATCTGCTGGCGCAGCGGGCCGAGGCGCCGTATCCCGAGGGCGCGTTCGTGGCAGGCTTGCTGCACGACATTGGAAAACCGCTCATCGCGACCTCCGCGCCGGCCGAGTTCGGGGGCATCCTGTGGCTGCTGAAAGGCGCCAACGAACTCGAGTGCCGAGCTCGAGCTACTGGGGACCACCCACGCCGCCCTGTCCGGCATGGCGCTGGAGCGCTGGAACCTGCCGCTGCCGATCCGGCAGTCGGCGGCATTCCATCACGATCCGGACGGCGCCGATCAGGGCCGCCTTCATCTGGCCCACGTCGTCTACGCTGCCGACCGGCTGGCCAACGAGTTGGGGAACACGGTGAGCTTGTACTATGACCGATCGGAGCGCGCCGACAGCGTCTTCGACGCTCTGGGCGTGGCCGCCCAGATGCCGCGCGTTCTCGAAGAGTTCGAGGCGGAGTTCGAATCGGTGAAGGGGTACTTCTAGGCGGGCGGACAGCCCGTCTGTCGCCGCTCCGGCGCCGCCCTACGAGCCCGGGATGCGGATCTTGATCCCCGAGCCGTGGCCGGGGCGGGACTCGATCGAGAGCTCGCCTCCCAGGCTCCTCACCCGCCGCCGGATGCTGGCCGGGCCCAGCCGCAGCAGGTCCAACTCGTCCAGGTTGAACGTGCCGCTGAAGGGGAAGCCCGCTCCGTCGTCGTCCACCGCCAGATCCACGGCCTTGCCCGCTTGCTCGAGCGATACCACCACCCGCCCCGCCTTGGAGTGCTTCTGCACGTTGTGCAGCGCCTCGCGCAGAATCTGCAACAGCTCCAGGCCGCTCTCCGGCGCGACCTTGATGGCCGTGTCCGAGCAGACGAACCGTCCCGCGATCCCCGTGTCCTTCTGGAAGTACTCGACGATCCGCCGCGCCGAAGCCACCATGTCGCTGGCATCCAGCTCGGAGGGACGCATGCCGCGCAGAAACGACCGCACGTCCCCCACGATTTCCTTGGACAGCGCCTGCAGTTCCTTGAGCTCCTGCATTCCCGCCGCCGGGTCCCGCTTCAAGAGCGTGTTCAGAATGTCGAGCCGCACCTGCATGCCGATGAAGCTCTGCAGGGGGCCGTCGTGGAAATCGCCCGCGATTCGCTGCCGCTCCTGGTCGCGGGCCTTTTCGGCCTCCAGACTAAGGCCCTCTTCACGCCGGATGCTCTCCTTCAGCCACTGTTGCAGCTTCTTCTTCTGGTACGCCATGGTGCAACCCAGCAAGCCGGCGATCAGCACCACGCGCCGCAGCACCTCGCCCCCCGAGGGCGTCACGAACGAGAAGAACCCCAGGGAGGCGCCCATCACGATGAAAACGTCTCCCCAGTCGTGGTTCACCACCGCCGTCATCATCAGGTACAGGAAGAAGAAGCTGCCGATCCATCCGCTGGGATCCGAGCCATAAGCCGCAAAGGCTACGAAGAAGACCACTTCGAAGAACAGGCCGGCGAGCGACCCGTGGAGCGGGTCCAGCTTGTGCCAGGTCAACGCGGAGAGGCTGTACACCGAGAACGCGACGGCCAGGAGGGGCACCACCAGCGTCCCGCGCCGCAGCGGGAACATCGTGGCGTAAAGGCAGGCGAATGCCAGCACGGCGCGGAGCACGTTCCGCATCCGGCGCCACTCTCGGGCCAGCGCTGCAGGATCGTAAACCATTTGAAAGAACGGCGCCGCTACGCCGCCCGCGCCCCGCCCCTAACGGCGGTACAGGTACAGGGTATGACTGCGGCCTTGGCCGTCATCCTCAATGTATTTTGTCGCTTCGGGGGTCCAGTCGGCAAACTCGAAATCGTGCGCCACGATGCGCGCGCCCTTCTTAAGCTGCTTCTCGAGCAGCGGCCGAAGCCTGTCGTTCGACCCGGGCAGCAGGTAGACGGTCAGCAGGTCGGCCGAACTGTAATCCTGCGCCATCAGGTCGCCATGGACGATCCGCGCCCGCTTCTCCAGGCCCAGGCTCCGGATGCGTTCCGTGCTCTGCTTCCAGAGGTCGTCGTCGAACTCCACGCCCGTCCCGTCGGCCCGGAACTTCTTCGCCGCCATGATCACGATGCGCCCGTCGCCGCTTCCCAGATCGAACATCTTCTCGCCCGGCTTTAACTCGCCGAGCTTGAGCATCTGCTCGACGATCTTCTCCGGCGTGGGATAGTACGGCGCCAGCTTCTCGGCCTTCTCGGCCTGCTGGGCCAGCGCCACGCCCGCCATCAACGTCCCGACTATCGGCAAAATCGCGACTCGTCCGATCAATCCAACCCCCCGGACTAGCAAGTGTACCTCAATCGGCCGTTACCCATCAGCCGGCGGGCTTCCTGCGCTTCGCACGCCTCCACCGCCACATGCTGTAGCCGGCTCCCAACACCACGACGGCGGCGCCGGCGACGAACAGCCCGGTCTCGTCCGCCAGTTCCGGTACGCGCCTCCACCGATCTCCCAGCAGGTAGCCGAGGGTGATGAAGGTGGCCGACCACAGCGCCGCGCCCGCGTACGCGAACAGGGCGAAGGTCCGCAGCTCGAGTTCGGAGGCTCCCGCGACGTAGGCCGACAGGTGACGCACCCCCGGAACGTAGTAACCGAAAGTCAGCGTCAACCCGCCGATCCGGTGGAACCAGTCGTGAACCCGCCGGACCTTGTCCATCTTGATGTGCAGCCTCGGCCCGTATTTCTCCAGCAGAAAATAGCCCGTCACGCGGCCCAGTGTGTAGCTCAGGGTGATTCCGCACATGCTGCCCGCCAGAGCGGCGCAGTACGTTGGCGCCGGCCGGAGCTTCCCGCGGAATATCAGATAGCCCGCGAAGGTGAGCAGCGTTTCGTCCGGAATCGGCAGGCCCAAGATGCCCAGCACCAGCAGCGAGAAGAGGCCGAAGTAGCCGTACCGCGAGATCCAGTCGAAGATCAGTTCCATCGCACCTGACCTACAGGGTAGCCGACCGGCGCGTTACAATCCATCCAGGCGCCATGAAACGGGACGAGAATGCGTGGGTGCAGGCCAGCCGTTACATGAGCCTCGCCTTTATCCTGCCCGTGAGCACGTTCGTGGGCTACGCCATAGGCTGGGGGCTGGACAAGCTATTCCGCACGCACTTCCTCTACCTCGTCTTCCTGGCCCTCGGATTGGTTGCGGGTTTCATCGAAGTGATCCGTCAGTTCGGAGTGGAAACCCGGCGCGATGGACTCTGAGGCCGGGTTCTATCGGCGGGCGCTCCGGCGCGTATACCTCAACATGGCCTGGATCGCGGCTTCGGGGGCCGTCGGGACGGGAGCGTGGAAAGGCTGGCGGATGGGTCTGGCCTTCCTGCTGGGTGCGGCCGGGGCATATCTGAACTTCCGCTGGCTCCATCAGGTTGTCGACGCGATGGGGCCCGACGCGCGCCCGGCCCCCAAGCGCATCTACTTCCTTTTCGCCCTTCGCTACCTGCTGCTCGGCCTGGGTGGATATGTTATAGTGAAGGTCTTTGGCATGAATGCGATAGCAGCCCTGACCGGCTTGTTCGTGCCCGTTGCCGCGTTGCTCTCGGAAACCCTTTACGAGCTAGTTCATGGAACCTGAAACCTGGCTGACCGCTCTGTTCAACCAATACCTGGCCGGACCTGGGAACACGATGCTCTCCTGGGTCGGGATGAAGGCCGAACGCCCAGGGCACCCCTGGGCCAACTATGTCGTGATGGAGATTCTGGTCGCCGCCATCATTGTGGTGCTGTTCGCTTTGCTGCGCCCGATGTTGTCGATGGACCGGCCCGGCAAACTCCAGCACGTCATGGAACTGATCTTCGGGTTCGTGAAGGGCCAGACCGACGATGTGGCCGGACACGCCGGCCAGCCGTATATCGCCTACTTCGGCACCGTCTTTATTTTTATCCTGCTTGCCAACCTGATCGGTCTTGTCCCGACGCTCGAGTCGCCCACCATGTTCCCTCCAGTGCCGCTCGGCTGCGCTCTGGCCACGCTGCTCTACTACAACATTGTGGGCATCAGGCAGCAGGGCATCCTGCATTACTTGGGACACTTTTGCGGCCCGGTCTGGTGGCTGGCGCCGCTGATGTTCCCCATCGAGATCATCAGCAACCTGGTGCGGCCTCTCTCGCTTACCGTCCGCCTTTACGCCAACATGTTCGGGGGCGAGAAGGTGACCATGGCGTTCATGGGCCTGATCCCGTTTATCGTTCCGATTCCTTTCATGGGCCTGCACATCTTCGTCGCCGTCGTTCAGGCCTACGTGTTTATGCTGCTCACTATGGTGTACGTCGGCGAAGTGCTGCCGCACCAAGCGCACTGATCGTACCGGCATAATGCCGCGCCAGTGTGAGACCGGCGGCCCCCAGAGGCACGCCGGGAACCACCTCCTGGAGCGAGTTCATCATTGAAGGAGACCACCGTGAAAATGAAATTGTTCCTTGCCCTGGCCGCGCTGATGGCGCTGGCCAGCCCGATCTTTGCCCAAGGCGGCGCCGCCGCCGCTGCCCCCGGGGCGGGTAACAGCTACTGGATCTGGATCGCCGCCGGTTTCTCCATGGCCTTCGCCTCGGGTCTGTGCGGCCTGGCTCAGTCCAAGGTCGCCGCCGCCGCTTGCGAGGGCATGGGGCGGAACCCCGGCGCTTCGGACGGCATTCGCCTGGCCTTGATTCTCGGCCTGGCGTTCATCGAATCGCTTGCACTTTTCACGTTCGCTATCGTGTTCGCCAAAGTCGGATAAGTGAGCCTTTCGGGCGGGGCCACCGCGGCTCCGCCCTTCCCCATGAAGCTGCACGGCATCTTCCCGCCGATTACGACCCCCTTCGACCGCAACGGTGAGCTCTACGCGGCCAAGGTCCGGCACAACGTCGAGAAGTGGAACCGCACCTCGCTGGCCGGCTATGTCGTCACCGGCTCGACCGGCGAGGCCGTCCTGCTTACCACCGAGGAGAAGTTCCGCCTTTGGGGCTGGGTGGCCGAGTCCGCGGCCGCGGAGAAGACCCTGATCGCCGGCACGGGCGCGGAGAGCGTGCGGGAAACGGTCGCGCTCACCAACCAGGCTGCCGACCATGGGCTACAAAGCGGCGCTGGTGCGCACGCCGCACTACTACAAGAACCTCCTGAACAACTCCGCCGCGCAGATGCTCTATTTCCGCGCCGTCGCCGACCAGGCCCGGATTCCGGTCCTGATCTACAATTTCCCCGCGGTGACGGGAATCGACATCCCGGCCGAGGCGGTGATCGAGCTCTCGGATCACCCGAACATCGTCGGGATCAAGGAAAGTTCCCCGAACATCGAGAAGATCATGCGCATGGCGTGCGAGGCGCAGGCGGGCTTCCAGGTGCTGGCGGGATCGGCGGCGGTCCTGTGGCCCTCGCTCATGGCGGGCGCGGTGGGCGCGATCCTGGCCTTCGCTAACGCTGCGCCCTACGCGACCATCGCGATCTGGGAGGCCTGCCGCACCCGCGAGTACGAAGCCGCAGCGGACTGGCAGCATCGCATCGCGCGCGCCGCCGCCCTGGTCCCGGCCCGCTACGGCGTCCCCGGCCTGAAGCACGCCATGGATCTCAATGGATACTACGGAGGCCCGGCCCGCCTTCCGCTGGCCCCTCTCTCACCCCAGGCCAGGCGCGAGATCGAAGACGCCTTCCGCGACTTGAAGGGCTGAAGCGTGCGCTACCCCCGGTTACCCCTTCCGGCTCGAGTACTTGTTCAGCGTCGCAAGAAACTCCTTGGCGGCCGCCGGCGGCGCGACACCATTCTGAATGATCTCCTTGTTCTGGAGCGTCCGGCCGTAGAGCGCCTGGTTGGTGTCCAGGTCCTGCCTCAGTGTCGCCCCGGAGAGCGAGATCCCGGCGAACAGGCCGCGCGCGCGCGACCAGGTCAGGATCTCGGCCGTCATGTAGGCGTCGGTCTCGGCCGTGGCGGTGCGGCCCACCGGGCCCGCCGCCGCGGATGCGTCTCCGCCCACGGTGAACCTGCTCGAAAGCAGCCGGTCCGCGCCGCGCTGGTTCATCACCAGCATGATTACGTCGGTCTCCGAACCGCCGATCTGGAGTCCGAAGCTGCCGCCCTCGACGCGGATCGCTGCCGGCCCGGTCCACCCCACTCCGCCCTTGGCCCGGCAGGAGAAGAAGCCGCGCCCGTACTTGGCGCCGAACACGAAAGCGCCCTTCTTCAAGCCCGGAACGACGACAACGCAGGCCGATTTGTCCAGCAGGTCTTGCGGGATGCCTTTGTCCGGCGCCGCCATGATCTCCTGGAAGACCTCGGCCGCGCGGCCCAGCCGTTCGGCGTCGGAATTCTTCTCGGCGGCGCACAGCAGACACGCGCCGGACAGCAGCAGCACGGGTAGTGCTCGCTTCATCGCTTGCTTGCCCTCCTAGCCCGATCTTCTCACAGGCCGCGGCCAGGACGGGCGAGGCCCGAGGCAATAAAAAGGGGAGCCCGAAGGCTCCCCTGAATTTGCTGCAATTCCCAACCGGCTCCGAAACGGAGCGCGGCGTCAGAACGTGAACTTGGCGACGAGTTGCGCGTAGCGCGCGTTGCTCGGGAAGTACAGGTTGTAGTGATTGAAATCGCCGTTCGCCGGAAGCAGCGGATTGCGCGCGATCGAGGCGGTCGAGCGCGAGGCTACGTCCGAAAGGTACCCGCCCGTGAACTGCGGGTGATTGAACAGGTTGAACGCCTGGATGCCGACTTCCATCCCCATGCGCTCGGTGATGGCGATGCGCTTCTGGAGAGAGAAGTCGACGTTGTTCGTATGATTGAAGGGCAGCGTGTTGCGGCCGCCGTTCGACAGCGCACCGAGTCCGGCCTGGATGTACTCCGCATTCGGGTTATTCGCAACATAGCCGACGGTCTGGCCGGCCAGGTTCTTAATGGCGGTAACCCCGCTGCCGGTGTTGGTCGCGCCGGCCGGGTTGATGATGGCCCGGTCACCCGCGGTATCGCCGTTGAGGTTCGAGTCCACGCCGCTCTGGACCGTGGCCATTTCCGGAGACTGGAAAGTGTACGTCATCGAGACGTTCCAGTTTCCGACGATGTTCTTCATCATCCAGTTGCCGTTCTTGAACGGCTTGAAATCGTAGATCGGCGTCAGGGTGAGACGATACCGGCGGTCCAATCCGGAATCGGCCCATTCCGCTTGCATGTTCTGGAAATCCTGCGCGCGGCGCGGCGAGAGAATGGTCGAGAAGTTGGTCGCCGTGGAATCGTCCTGCGCATGGCTCCAGGTGAAGGCAGCGATGTACTGGAAGTTGTTCGAATACCGCTTGTTCATCTGCAGCGCCAGCCCGTTGTACTTCGAGTTCCCCCAAGGATGGTATCCGACCACGTTGCTGCCGAACCCATATTGGGCCCAGATGTTGCTCGGGGTCGCATACAGTCCGGTCTTGGCTGAGCTGGAGCCCAGGAAAGTGGTCAGCCCGGCGATGGTCGCGGCGCTCGGCATGGTCAGGTACGTCGGAAGGTAGTTCGTCGGTGTTACACGGGAATCGATGTTCATGCGAGTCTGATTCCATAGGTGGACGCCCTTCGTGTAGACGTAACGCGCCTCAACCGTGTAGTCCTTGGCGAACATACGCTGCACACCCAATGTTCCAGTCATGGCGTAGGGTCGCTTGGTCTGATCGAACGTGTAGGACGCGACCGCCGCACGCGCAGCCGCCGGGGTGGTCCATCCACCGCCGCCGCCCGTGCTCTTTAGCCCGCCGTTGGCCAGGAAGTTGGTCGCAACGCACTGATCCGGGCAGTCCAGCGTGGTCTGGAAGTACGGGGGAGACGCATTCTGGTTGAGATTGATGTACGTGTTGTCGAACGCCCGCGCCACACCGCCGCGGATCGACCACACGCCGCTCTTGCCAGGCGAATACGCGAAGCCCAGGCGCGGCGACCAATCGTTCTTGCCCGTCTGCGGCACACCAAACGTGATGACGCCGGGAACGTTCGCCAGCGCGCTCTGCGCCTGGTAGCGCGAGCCTACCGGCACCTGAACGTATTCATAGCGGATGCCCAGGTTGAGGGTCAGGTTCGAGCGAAGGCGGAAATCGTCGTTGAAGTAGCCTGCCTGCATCAGAAACCCGAAGGGCGCAGGGGGCACGCCGAGGCTGCGCTCGCCCGTCACGCCATCGATGTTGCCGCCGTTCGGCATCAGGTCCTGCAGGTACTCGCCTAGGTTGGTGTAGTCATAGTCGCCGCGGGACCTCTGAATGAAGTAGCCCGCCAGGATGACGTCGGTCGCACTGTAGCCCATCTTGAAGGTGTGCCTGCCCCAGGTCTTGGTCACGTTGTCCTGAAGCGTCGCCAGGTTCTCGATGGAGCCCTGGGGAGCGTTCGGATCGGGCCCTATCTGAAGGTTCAGATCGTCAAGCGAAATGTTCGGGAACGCGTCCAGGCCGGGGAACTTGAAATTCCCAGCGGTGACGTTGCTGTTGTTCCGGCTGTACGAAACGCGCAGCTCATTCTGGAAGGTCGGAGAGAAGTTGTGAAATTCCGAGAAGGAGCCGCTCTTGTTGACGTTCGGATAGGGTGCGAAGAACACCGGCAGGTTAGCGGCGGTGTCGGTGCCCGCGTAGTTGTTGTAGACGAACCGGCCGCGGAGCTGGTCCTTGTCGCTCATGTTGTAGTCGACGGCGACCACCGCATTGTAGGTGTTGGAGTAGTTCGGCGAAGCGAACGAGAGAGCGCCGAGCGGAATGGTTACGCCCTTCACGATCGTCGAGTCGACCGCCGCTCCTGGGGCCACGGGCACGTATTTCTCGAAGACGCCCAAATTGTTGGCGCTGAGCCCGGAGATGCCGTTCAGCGCCGTAATGCCGGCGGCGGTAGGCGCTTCCACCGTGCCGGACGGCTGCGACGCCTGGCCGATGGGGTTGTACTCGAAGTCGCCGAAATAGAAAAGCTTGTTCTTAATGACGGGCCCGCCGATCGTGGCCCCGAGGCGGTTCTGGTCGTACCTTGGCTGGAAGGTCTGCCCCGCCTGACGCTGAATCTGGTCCAGAGCGTTCAGGTCGCGATTCTGCAGGTATTCGTAAATAGACCCGTGGATGGTGTTCGTGCCCGACTTCACGATAATGTTGAACACGCCGCCCGAGGCTCCGCCGAACTCCGGGCTGAACTGGTTCTGCAGCAGCGAGAACTCGGCAATGGCGTCGTTCGGTGTGTACACCTGCGGGCCGGTCGTATAGTGGTTGTCGTTCACAACGCCGTCGACGCTGAAGGTGTTATTCTCGGGGCGCTGCCCGGCGATGCTGGGGCCCGTGCCCTGTCCGATACCGCCGGACGAGGCCACTCCGGCGCCGAGAAGGCTGAGATTCCAAATCCCCGACCCTTGCGCCGCGACTCCCAGATCCTCCGCCACGTTGGTCGTGAACGTGGTCTGCAACTGTGCCGAGGAGGTGTCGATCATCGCGGCCGCCGCACTGACTTCCACGGTCTGCGAGAGTTCGCCTACCGGCAGCACCAGGTTGATCGTACCGACGCGGTTCAGGTCCAGGGCGACGCCGACCGTCTTGGCCGGTGCGAAACCCTTGGCGGTCCCGGTGATGTCATACTTTCCGACTGGAAGGTTGTTGATCCGGTAGTCCCCGGCCGCGTTAGTCGTTGCCGTGTACTTGACGCCGGTGGCCTCATTGACGGCCACGATCGTCGCGCCGGGCACCGCCGCGCCGCTGGCGTCGGTCACGTTCCCGACCAGGTTGGCGTCGATGGCTTGGGCGTTGAGCGTCGCGGTCACGAGCAAGCATGCAGCCAGGAGCAAGAACAGCCTGACCGCAGTATTCATTGTTGTCTTCATTTTTCCCCTCTCCTTAAGGATTCCGTAGATCGCCGCGTTTGGAACCGTCACGGTTCCTGCAATCTGTCGGGTTTCCGTTCGCGCGAAGAGCACGGTTGTGGGCGCAAACGGATTGAGATCCAACTGCACTCTTCATCTTCCCCTTGTTACCCGCCCGCCGCCTGATCGCGGCCGGCTGGGTCTTCTTACTTCCTGGGCTCCGCGACGATCAATTCGAGCGGACTCCCTTATCGAACCGGCACCATCCACTAAGATCCGGCTTCCCTCGCACAACAGGGTGCTGGTGCTACAACAGTATCCGTCTGTCGAGTATATAGCGAAAAAGCCTGTTCTGCATGACTTACACGTGTCGCGGCGTACTTTCCGCGGCGTTCGCCGTCAAAATCGGCACACGGCGCCCAGCTCTCCTGAGAACCCCTGCGCGGACATCGAGAATCCCCGCCAATACACTAACCCCCTTTAAGGTGGGTCTGCCCATGTCCACGGGGCATAGCAGCTTCGGTGCCAAACCCGCAACCTACTCATCCTTAAGAACTTCACCTGGAAGACCGACGCTCGGACCTGTGATTTTTGGTAGCCGGGAGGCCTGCCCCTACCAGAATCGGAATTGCCGGGTTTTAATCTCTCTACGCCTTAACGTTTCATCAGGTTAGGGGCGCGCAACCTGGTTGTCGACCCCAAACGGGAATCCCGCGCCAGACGCGCGTCCACATCGACCCGGCCTGAGCCGGATGAGCCGTCACACCCCGCAGCGGCCACTCTGGTGCATAATTGGAAGGAAGGCATGGCCGATCAAGCGGAGTCCCAGTCCGGTGCGCCTGCGGAAGGCGGAACGACGGCTGCGGCCGAAACCAACCCGGCCTGGAAGCGCGTGCAACTTGCCCGCCATGCCAAGCGTCCTCACTCGCTGGACTACATCCAGCGCCTTTTCAATGATTTCCAGGAGATTCACGGCGACCGGCGTTTCGGCGACGATCCCGCCATCGTCTGCGGGATGGGTTTCTTCGAGGAACAGCCGGTCATGGTGGCGGCTCAACAGAAGGGCCGCGATACGAAGCAGAAGCTCTACCGCAACTTCGGCATGGCGAAGCCGGAGGGCTACCGCAAAGCCCTGCGCGCGATGCAGCTTGCCGCCAAGTTCCGCCGCCCCGTCCTCACCTTGCTCGACACGCCGGGCGCGTATCCCGGCATCGACGCCGAGGAGCGCGGGCAGGCCGAGGCCATCGCATTCAATCTGCGGGAAATGTCGCGGCTGGGCGTGCCGGTGATCGTGATCTGCATCGGCGAGGGCGGCAGCGGCGGCGCCCTGGCGCTGGGGGTGGGGAACCGCATCCTGATGCTCGAGAACGCGGTCTACAGCGTGATCTCACCCGAGAGCTGCGCGGCCATCATCTGGCGCGATTCCTCGAAAGCGGCTTTGGCCGCCCAGGCTCTGCGATTGACGGCGCAGGATCTGCTGAGCTTCGGACTGGTCGACGAGATCGTTCCGGAGCCGCCCGAGGGTGCCCAGGCGGACCCGGATCAGGCCGCCGCGTTCGTCCGTGACGCGTTGCGCCGCGCGCTCTCGGACTTGTCGGGGCTCTCCGCCAACGAACTCATCGAGCAGCGCTACGCGAAGTTTCGCGCCATGGGCTCTTTCTTCACCCAGCCCTGAGCAGCCCGCGGCCATCGACCGTCAGCCGTCCGGGAACCCGGCGCCATACGCAACCTGAAAATTGCGCTCACAAACCGCGCGTTGTGGCATAGTGGTTGTGAAAAGCGCGCCGGTTCGCCGGCGAGGTGCCGCGGATGGGGCCCGTCTCAATCCTGGCCGTCAGTCCCGCCGAAGAGGACCACCTGCTGCTGGCGCATGTGTTCAGCCACTCCAACTGGCGATTCGATCGGGCCCGGACGTGCGCCGAAGCTGTGGAAGCGCTGCGGAGTCCCGGCGTGGCGGTGGTCATCTGCGCGGCCGAATTGCCCGATGGGAACTGGAAGGACCTGCTGGCGAGGCTGGCCGGCGAGCGGGTTCCGCCGCGTCTCATCGTTACGTCGCCGCTGGCCGGCGATGACTTGTGGGCCGAGGTTCTCGACCGCGGCGGCTACGACGTCCTGAGCATGCCCTTCGAGCCGCCTGAGGTGATGCGCGTGGTCAGCCTGGCCTGGCGCCAGTGGCAACACGAGTCGGCGCTGGCGGCGCGCCGGGACGTCGACGGCCCGCCGTAGCCGGAAATGCCCAAGGCCTAAACTCCGGCCGCCTGGCGTACCGAGCAGTCCTCCGAGGTGCGGGTGAGGTTTGGGCTGTAATAGGGGTCGGCGTCCAGCAGATCCTGCCAGCGGGCGCGAAGGGCCGCGTAACCGGCCGGGTCGAACCTCAAGTTGCGCGGCGCGCGCGAAAGCGATTCGTGATGCCGCAGCAAGGCGTGGGGCGTGCAGAGGTTCCTCAGCCCCAGCCGGCCGAGACGCAGACACAGGTCGACGTCATTGAACGAAATCGGAAAGTTGGCTTCGTCGAAGCCGCCGGCTTGCTCGAAGACGGCGGCGCGCACCAGCATGCAGGCGCCGGTCACGGCGCTGACGTTGCGGATGACGTCCGGAAAATCGAAGTAGTGATGATCGCCGCTGTCGAGGCCGCGAAATACGTGGCCGCCCGCCCCCAGCGTGTCGAGCGCCACTCCCGCATGCTGGATGCGGCCATCGGGAAACAGCAGTTTGGCCCCGATGGCGCCGGCCTCCGGACGCACCCCCAGTTCGATCATCGAGTCGAGCCACCCGGGCTCGAGAACCTCCACGTCATCGTTGAGGAACACCAGCACCGGCGCATCGCACTGACGCGCCGCGGCGTTGTTCATGGCGGAGTAGTTGAACGGCCGGCCGCGCCAGTCGAGGTAGCGCAGAGCGTGCCGGCACTGCCAGGAACGCACCAGGTCTTCGATCTGCTGGCCCCGCGAATTGTCGATGACGAGCACATCGTAGTCCTGGTAAGCCGTCTTTCCCTCCAGCGATTCGAGGCACGTGCGGAGCGCTCCCACGTGGCCGCCGGAGGGGATAAGAATGGAGGCTCGCGAGCCGGGCGGAATAGGGTAGCGGACCCGCAACCGTCCGGGTCCGCAGCCCGGCACGACCACGGCGCGCGTCCCGCGGCGGCGCAGGTAGTCCTCGAGCGCCCGGCGCGCCGCTTCGGCGGCGTAGGGCTTCACTTCCGGATTCGCCGCCTCCGAACTCGCCGCCGCGCGCCAGTGGTAAAGCACGCGGGGGATGTGGACCACCTCCGCGGTCATCGCGGAAAGCCGCAGGATGAGATCGTAGTCCTGCGCTCCGTCGTATTCCGGACGGAAACCGCCGGCTTGGTCGATGAGTTCGCGGCGGGCAACCAGCAAGTGGCCGCAGTAGTTCTCCGAGAGCAGCAGATCGGGGGACCAGTCCGGTTTGAAGAACGGGTCGCGGCGGTTCCCGGCGGCGTCGATCTTGTCTTCGTCCGAATACAGGAAACCGGCGCCGGGATTCCGGTTGATTGCGTTGACGGCATGGAAAAGAGCGTCCGGCGACAGTTCGTCGTCCTGATCGAGCAGGGCGACGTACTCTCCGCGGGCCAGCGTCAGGGCGGCGTTCGAGGCTGCGGAGATGCCGCCCCGGCTGGGCAGCGCCGTCGTCAGGATGCGGGCGTCGGAGGCCGCGGCTTGCGCCAGGATCGTCGAGGTCCCTTCCGAGCCCGAGCCGTCGTCCGCCAGGCACAGCTCCCAGTTCGCGTAGCTCTGGACGCGCACGGACGAGATGGCTCTGTCGATGTCGGCCGGCGCGGGCCGGAAAACCGGGACGACCACGCTCACCAGCGGGCTGTGGGTCATCGCGCGGAAGTTGACGCGAACCAGGGACTCGTCGGACCGCTCGAATTCCTCGATCCAGCGCGCGTACACCGTCGGCCGAGGGGCCGTTTCAGGCCGAACCAGCCGCAGGCTCGGGCGGCCGGCCAGGGCGGCGACCCTGAGCAACGGCGCGGCGCAGGCGCAAAGCGTGCGCCAGATACGGCTGTTCAGCATCTCATCGACGCGCTGCTGAGCCAGGGCGACGTGCGCATCCAGGCGATCCAGCGCGACCCTTTGGCTATCGAGCGCCTCAGCGAAGGCCGCCAGGTCGGCCGGCGCGGCGCCCGTCCTGCGAAACAGCACCCCGCCACCGAGGAAGCCGGCGTCGAAATCCGGCTGCGGCAGGAACCCGAGCCCGCTCAGCCCGCGCACGGTTGCGAGCGGCAGATTCTCCCCGGCAAACAGAATCGAGGGGGCGTAGGAGGCGAGACCGGCCGCGGTCCAGGCGTCGACAGCACCCGTGATCACGGCCAAATCGACCGAACTGCCCGTCACGACCTCGACGCCGCGAGCGCCCAGGGCGCCGGCAAGCGTGTCCGCGCAAGGGCCGGCGCACGAGGCCCTGCGCGGGTGGAGCGCCCACACAATCCCCGACGCGGCAGCGACCGCATCGAACTGATGTTCGCTCATCTCAACGGCTCCTCTTCAGCAGGCGCCCCAGCGTCCAGCGGCGCCCGGGAACTCGTTCGCCGTGCCACGGCAGCTCGTTCACCAACTCGGAGAGGTCCTCGAAGTGGCAACGCAGCAGAGCTTCCAGCCGCCGCTTGTTGTCATCCGAAAGAAGGCCGGCGGAGCGGCTGTTCACGCCTTTGTTAAACCGGGTCGCGGGGGGCCTGGCGGCCAGCAGGTTCCGTAGCCGGGCCTCGTCCAGAGGGTGGCCTAGCGCGGCGATCACGGAGCTGAAGTAAGCGAAGGGGTCCCGGGCCAAGTCCTCGTAATGCGTTTCCACGAAAGGCAATTCGGGCCGGATGGCGCGCCACGAAAGGTAGAACCCTATGTACCACGGAATGGCGTGCTCGATCAGGTAGGCGTAGCGCGCTTGCACGGGCATGCCCATGTAGCGGTCGCGGTCGTGCACATAGCAGACCGGGTTGCGGTGGTCCTCGTTGCAGAGGTGATCGTCGAACGATACGATCACGTCGCCCAGGTTGCGCCAAACGTAAACCACGCAGATCCGCTGCTTGCGGATGATCTCGACGTTCGGCACGTGGGGCCGGAGATGCATCTGGATGACAAAATCGCGATCGAGATACGGCTCCAGCCGGTATTCGTCCAGGTGCTGCTCGAGCCGGCCCCAGTAGGGAACCGGCTCTATCCGCTCCGCGCCGAAGTACAGCGCCAGCACGCGCGCGATAAAAGTGGACCCACTTTTCATCGAGCACGCTACGAGAATGCGATTAGGATGCGTCGGATCGCTCAAGCCTGATCAGGTAGTCTAGCACGCTGGCTGGAAGACTGTCTCTTGCGCTGGCTGGGTGCGGGCTCTTTGAGCAACGGCTCTATCTGGTCCCGCAAGTGCTTTTCGAGGTCACCCCGCAGAAATTCGTCGTTGAGACCGCCGTGCTGGGCGCGGATCGTGCCCGCGCGATCGACGAAAACCATCTGGGGAACATAGAGCGGCTCGGCATAGGAATGCTGCAGGTACTCGAGCACGGTGTCCCGCGTCGCGACGCCCACCGGGTAGCTGAGCCCCAGCATCTTCACGAAATCCGGGACCAGCACGGAAGCGTTATCGTTGAACGCGACGCCCAGAGGCTGAAACCCGCGCGGCCCATACTCCTTGTAGAGGCGCTCCACGATTGTGGAGGCATTCTGGCAATGCGGGCAGGTGGTATGCACGAAGTCGATCATCACGACTTTGCCGCGGAACTGGCTCAGCAGAACCTGCTCTCCGGTAACAAGCTGGACCGCCAGCTCCGGGGCTTTTCGGGGAATCTCCCCGGCCTGAAGCGATGCCAGGGTGACCGGCGGAGCGGGCACTGAGGCTGCGAAGGTTTCCGGAGTGGACGTTGCGGCCGCAACGGGCGTCGCCGCCGGCTGTGCCGGAGCCGCTTTCCGCGCAGGGTACGTCCGGTACAGGAGTCCCGCGCAAACGAGCAGCGCTACACCAAGGCCGAGTGAGGTGGAACGAGCAGTCATCGTCTTCAGTTTAAACGATAAAGTGGAGATCGTGGCGTGCGCTTCGTGGCGCCCTCGCGGCTCGCCCCGGCACGCTGAGACGCGGCCACACGGCCCTCAGCGCGCGGTCGCCGCCGCCGGCAGGCCCTCCAGGCTCGTGACGCGCGCGCCGTCCAGGCGTAGCAGGAAATACCCATCGTCCCCGCGCCCCGCCACGGCGTCCGCCGAGCGCGACGTCGCCTCGAAGGTCTTCCACTTCCCGGCCAGCACCTTCTGGTAGGCCTCGAAATACTTGCGGGCCTGCTCCGGGCTGCTCCACTCGGAGGCGTACGCGAGCACCATCCGCCGCCAGTCCACCGCACTGTGCTTTCGTTCGAAGAGGCGGAAGTGTCCGCCTCGCCATTCGGGCGCGACGGCGGCGGCTTCCTTGTCGCCGGCGTACTGGCGCAACAGAATGGAGTTGTCGAGCTCGCCCATGTCGCCATCCGTGAAGCCGCGGTAGTTCCGCTCGGACGGGAACGCCGGGAGCGGCGGCCGCGCCGGCTTGGCCTGCTGGAAGTACTTCTCGGGGTGGAGGATCTGCTGGGTGCTCTCCGGCGGCCGGCGAAACACCTCGGTGAAAGCTGCCTTGTCCATCTTCTCCACCAGGGCCTGCTGGAACAACATGCCTTGTCTGTACGGAAACAGCAGCGTTTCCTGGAGGTACCGCGGGGCCTGTTCGAATACCGGAAACTGTCCGGAGGCCGCCCCGTTCATGGCGCTCATCAACCTGACCAGGTCCGGCGAGGTCCTGAGCGAACGGCCGGTCTGGCGCGCCACGTACTCGGACATGAGCCAGGTCGCCTGTCCTTCCATAACGGCCATGCGCGCCATTTCGCTGTCGTCGTTCTGGCCGGCGCGGGCGATGAATCTCTCCAGGTGAAAATGCTGGTCTGCGAGCGCGTGCGCCAGCTCGTGCGCCAGCTCGTAGCGTTCCTCGAGGTCCCCGTGCGGATCGATCACGAACAGCTTCTTCTTGTGGAAGTCGTAGAACGCCACGGCCTGTTCGGTCAGCAGATCGACAGTGGTTTTCTTAAGGTCGAAATCCGGCGGCGCGAAGCCGAACTTCTTGAGCGCTGCCTCCTCCGCCTGGATCTCCTGCGGCTTGACCGACTCCCGGACGCGCCGATCGAGGAACTCCTTCACGTGCTCTCGCGAGATGCGGTCGCAGCGGATCTTCGCCACGGGCTGGAGGCCGGAGATGTCTCCGAGCTCCGAGAGGATACCGTCGATCTCGCCGAAGAGCGCGTCCTTGGCCGGAGTCTGAGCGGCTGCCGGAGCGGAGATCCACAGTGCGGCCAGAAGGGCCCAGGCATGAAGTCTTCTCATCGGAAAGAGCCCGCCAGTCGCCGCACCCGGCTTCGAAACAAGGCCGCTGCGCCGAGGATCGCCACGCCGCTCAGCAGCAGCGTCCAGCGCGCCCCGATGCGGCCGGCCAGTGCGCCCGCCGCCAGGCTCCCGAACGGACCGACGCCTACCACGGTCATCGAGTAGAGAGCCATGATCCGTCCGCGGTAATCGTCAGGGATGAGAGTCTGGATCAGGGTGTTGGCGGAGGCGTTCTGCCGCATCACGCTGAAGCCGGCGGCCGCGATCACCGCCAGCGCTACGTAGAACGAGG
Source organism: Bryobacterales bacterium (assembly GCA_963710565.1). Classification (GTDB taxonomy): domain Bacteria; phylum Acidobacteriota; class Terriglobia; order Bryobacterales; family Bryobacteraceae; genus DASWZN01. The sequence goes on from CAVQAN010000010.1 coordinate 168,342, forward strand.
AGGACCATGCGAAGAGGATAAAGGCCGTTCCAAGGATAAGGGCTCCGAAGAACATGACGTCCGTGAGCCCGGCGGTCTTGGTCCGGCGGGCCAGCACCAGCGTGCCCACCACAGCTCCAATCCCCATGGCGCCCATAAGGAACCCCAGGCCCTGCGATCCGCGATGGAACACGGTGTCGGCGAAAACGGGCATGAGCACCATCGCGGGCATGGTGCAGATGGCGATCGAGCCGACCATGATGAGCAGCGTCCGGATCTCGGCCGCGCGGTGCACGTAGCGGAAGCCGTCCACCAGGTGCCGCCACGGTGAAGCGACCGCGCCGCGTACGAAACGCGGCAGACGCATTGCCGCCAGCGCCGCGATCACCGCCAGGAAACTCAGCCCGTTGATCAGGAAGCAGCGGCCTTCGCCCACGGCCGCTATCATCAGGCCCGCCACGCCCGGGCCCACGACACGCGCCGAGTTGAACATGGCCGAGTTCAGCGAGATCGCGCTCAGCAGGTCCTCCTTGCCGGTCATTTGGATGAGCAGCGACTGACGGCCGGGCATATCGAAAGCGTTCACCACCCCGAGAAACGTAGCCAGTACGAAAACGTGCCAGACCTGGACCCGGCCGCTGAGCGTCAGCGCGGCCAGGGCGAAGGCCTGCAGCATCGCCAGGGTCTGGGTGGCGATGACGATGCGGTGGCGGGAGTAGCGGTCCGCCGCCAGCCCCCCGATGGGCGCCAGGACGAACACCGGAATCTGCGAGCAAAACCAGACCGCGCCCAACAGCCACTCGGAGTGCCTAAGCCCCCACACCAGCCAGCTCTGGGCCATAGTCTGCATGAATGTGCCAATCAACGAAACGAGCTGGCCGCCGATGAACAGCCGGAAATTGCGGTGGCGCAGCGCGCGAAAACCCAGGCGCCAGCCCCCGGCGGCCGGAGCGGGCTCCGTTTCCGGGAGTAACTCGTGGAGTTCCGGCGGCGAGGCCTGATCCGGGAACCGGGAGGGAGGTAACGGGACTTCCAACCTTCAGGATAATCCCAGGTGCGCTAAAATGGGCTCTTCGGCTGGGCAACGCCTTGTAAGGAGATCCGATTTGGCAGACGACAAGACTTACAGCTCCACGTACGTGGGTAGCGGCACGTTCCTCATCAGCAAACCGAAGCGCAAGCGCACCAAGCTGCGGCAGGCCCGCGTGAAGAACCCTCAGCGCGGCGCCCGCAAGTAAGACCTCACGGAATCTCCGCCAGAACTCCCTGCATCTCAGGATCGGAAGAGAGAGCCCGGAGTATGTGCGGGTTTGGGAAGGGACCAAGAGGAATCTGGAGGGCTTCATCCGTGGGGAAAAAGGCTGGACCGCACTCTCTCTTCCGGCTACGAGCGTAGTCCCTCAACCGGCGGCAGTCTGAATCGGCTTGCGCCAACCTGTTGTCCCAGCAGGAGAAAAAAACTCCAGACTGCGGTGATTCCCCGGTCGGGCTGGCCGGACCTCGCTGCGGACCGTCAGCGCGTCACGATGAGGCGTGCCGTGCCGAAGGCTGGGCGAGCGTCCGCAGCAGCCCTTCGGCGTAGAGCGCCCCTTCCGGCGTGTCTTCATGCTTGAAGAAGACGAACAGGTCCTTCCCTGCGCCGAGCAATTCGCGGCACTTATCCCCGATGGCGGCCAGGTCGGCCGGCGCATAGTCCGGTTTGCGCAGCCGGAAATAGACGAAATCCGCCGTGATCACCTGGGGCACTTCCACCTTCTCCGATTCCGCCAGGCACAGGGACGCGTTCCGCGCGGCCAGCAGCCCGTAGACTTCATCGTTCAGCCACGACGGGTGGCGGAACTCGAAGGCGCAGCGGAGATCGCGCGGCAGCAGATCGAGGAATTCAGCCAGGCGCGCCGAATCCGCCTTTAACTGCGGCGGCAACTGGAACAGGACCGGGCCGAGCCGGCGCGCGGCCCGCAGGGGATCTATCGCTTTCAGGAAGATCTCCGTGGCCTCTCCCGCGTCCTTGAGCCGGCGCACGTGCGTGATGCGCTGATGTGCTTTGAGCGCAAACAGGAAGCCGGGCGGCGTCGAACCGGTCCAGTTCTCGAGCGTGGCCGCGGCCGGCAGGCGCCGGAACGTGTAGTTGATCTCGACCGCGTTCAGCCGGGCGGCGTAATGTTCGAGGAACTTCTTCTGCGGCACGTCCTGCGGATAGAAGTCCGGTTTCCACTGCGGATAAGCGAAGCCGGAAGTTCCGGCGAACAGGTGCGGCATAGCATCCCCCAAAGAACCGCCGGGTGCGGTGCTTTGATTATAGCTGGGCCGCAGGGTGCGGCTACGCGGGCAGTCGGCTGGCGCGCTTCGCGGCCAGGATGGGGAGGACGTCGCACGCGGTCGCGTAGTGCCCGCGCATCAGGCTGCACGCCGCTTGGGGCCCTCATTCCTGCCCCCAACACGTTCGTACCTGGGGCTTGTGGTATGAGTCCCAGCCATTGTCCAATCAGTACGCGATGCTGACCTCATCGGGTAAGACAAACCGCACCTCGGTCCGCTGACCTGCTGTTACGGGAGGGGGTTGGAGAAGCGTCCGGTTGAAGGGCACGCGGCGATGTCCCCCGCGGATCACATCCGTGGTATCAGGCCCAGCCGAACCGCTCTTCCAGCCACGGATCGCCGCGCATGTGATAGCCGTTCCTCTCCCAGAAACCGGCCTGATCGCGATCAAGCAACTCGATGGACTTCACCCATTTGGCGCTCTTCCAGGCGTAGAGGCGCGGCACCACCAGCCGGGCCGGCCCGCCGTGCTCGGCCGTGAGCGGCTCTCCGTCGTGGGTGAGGGCCACCAGCGCGTCCTCCGCCAGCAGAGCCTCCAGCGGGAGGTTGGTGGTCCAGCCCGGGTCATAGCCCGCAGCGATCGCGAACCGGGCTTTGGGAAGCGGGCCGCCGGCGCGGCTCAGCAGTTCCCGCGTCGAAACGCCCTCCCAGGTGTTCCCCAGCCGCGACCAGCGCGTTACGCAGTGGAAATCGGCAAAGACCTTGATCCGGGGCAGCTTTTCGAACTCCTCCCAACGCCACTCCACTGGCTTGGCGACCAGACCTTCCAGACGGAGGCGCCAGCGCGCCAGATCGATCACGGGCGGCCCGCTCGCGTCCAGTACGGGCCACTTGCGGGTTCGCGATTGCCCGGGCGGGACGCGGTTCGGCCGGCGCGTATCCGGGCTGACGATCACGCCGGGCGGGACCGTTTCGGGCGCGGCAACTTCGGGCGGCTGGGTCTTGGGGTCGTCAGCCATGCTTCCAGGTTAACCGGAGAGGCCGGGCCGCGGCGGGGCACCTAGTAAGAGAGGCGAAATTCCGGTGCGTTGGATGGTCTGCGCTCTGGTCGTGGCGCTCGGACCGGCCCCCTTGCGAGCGGGGGGGCCGGGCGACCGCGTCGAGTACGTCGGCGGCACGATCGCCGAATTGCCCAGATCCTCGCCGGCGTCATCGATATCACCGGCGAGCAGTACTTCCGCTTCGAGACCCGCTCGGCCATCGTTGAGGTCCCCTACGAGAGCATCAACGTACTCGAATACGGCCAGAACGCCGGTCCCCGTTACATCCTGGCGGCAACCCTGTCGCCGCTGTTCCTGCTGAGCAAGAAGCGCACCCACTTTCTGACGGTCGGGTACGAAGACGACCGGGGCCGCCAGCAGGCCCTCGTTTTTCGGGTGGGGAAGGGCGACATCCGCGCTCTGCTCGCCAGCCTGGAAGCCCGGACCGGCCGGAAGGTCGAGTACCAGGATGTCGAGGCGCGCAAGAGAGGCAAGGGCTGACATGATCGCGGCCTGGATGCTACTAGCGGGAGCGCTCGGCCAAGCCGCCCCCTCCGCCCCGCGGGACGAAGTCATCGAGCGCGGCCAACTGGCCAAACTGCTCGCCATCCGCCGCGTCTACGTGGACCGGCTGAACGGCGGTGAAACCGCCGCCCAGATGCGGGACATGATCATCAGCAGCCTCGAACGATCCCGCCTCTTTGTCATCACCGAGAACCAGGACCGCGCGGACGCGATCCTCCGCGGCTCGGCCGAGGACCTGATCTTTACCGACACGTTCTCGGCCAGCGAAGGGCTGAACGCCCGGGCCAACGTCAGCGCCAACGAGTCGGGTTACGCCTACGGCAGCCGCGGCGCGATTCACAACGGTGCAGCCGCCGGGGTGGGCGTCGGAGAGAACGAGTCGCTCCACACGCAGGAGCGCAAGCACGAAGCCAGCGCCTCCGTGCGCCTGGTGAGCAAGGACGGCGACGTGATCTGGTCCACCACGCAGGAGAGCCTCGGCGGCAAGTTCCGTGGCGCCAGCGCCGATGTGGCGGACCGGGTCACGCGCCAACTGCTCAATGACTTCGAGCGCGCCAGGAAGGCTCCCGTGGACGGTGGAAGACCCGGAGCCTCCGCCACGAGAGACGGCGGAACGCAGGCCGGCACAGCCAAGTAGATGATTAAACAGCTTTATCGTTAATTTTCGCTAAGAATGGGATGCAACGGTGCGAATCTGTAGTAGACTTGGGTCCAGTCAGCTATAACATAGCATCCCCGGCGACGGGACCCAGCCCGTCGCCAGCCCCTCTGAGTGAAGCCCCAGGTTCCCAGCCTGGGGCTTTTAAATTGCTTGGGGGCGCCCCCCAGAGACAAAGGTTAAGATAACTTTATCATTCTCGGCCCAGGAACGCAAGTAGCATCCGACTCGTCTCCCCGCTCCTCCCACCCGCCAGTCGCGCACGGTCCGGCAGGGGCGTCGGCCGCGGACCGTGGGGCCCAGTGTCCGATCAGGCGCCTTGCAGTCAGCAACGTTCATCTCTTCCACTGCATCAAACCAGGTGAATAGGCTTAGTCTCATCTGGGTTTGAGTTTCACCAGCGGTGCGCCTGCGGCCTGTTTCGCGCACGCCCGGAGGCGCGCTTTGGACTGCCGTGCTAGCGTAGAGAAGAGGGGATCCGATGCCGTCAAGTACCGCCATACGCGCCGTTGGGCTGAGCAAGAGGTTCCGCTCGGGCGACGGTGAGTTGGTGGTGTTTGAGGGTCTGAATCTGGAGATCGGGCAGGGAGAGCGGCTGGCCCTGGTCGGTGAATCCGGAACCGGAAAATCCACCCTCTTGCACCTGCTCGGTGCGCTGGACCGCCCGACGAATGGGTTCGTTTTCTTCGGCGCCAAAGAGATCACGGCCCTTGCGGATGAGGAACTTGCGGGGTTCCGCAACGGGGAAATTGGGTTCGTTTGGCAGACCCACTACCTGCTCCCGGAGTTCACGGCGCTTGAAAACGTGATGATGCCGCTGCTGATCCGGGGGATCTCCCGGGCCGAGGCGACCGTGCCGGCGCTGGCCAGACTCGAAGAAACCGGGTTGAAAGCACGGGCGTCGCACCGGGCCGGAGAACTCTCCGGCGGCGAGCAGCAGCGCGTGGTGCTGGCCCGCGCGCTGGTGGGCAATCCCAAGTTCCTGCTGGCCGACGAGCCCACGGGAAACCTCGATCACCGCACCGGCGAGATGATCATTGCGCTGCTGACGGAGTTGCACCGGTCCCACGGTCTGACTTCGGTCTACGTCACCCACAATCTCTCGTTTGCCCGCCGCTGCGACCGGGTGCTGCGCCTCGAAGCGGGCGTCCTGGTCCCGGAGGGGGTAGGGTCCGGTTCGCCGGACGCCGATGTTGTAGGAGTACAGAGCGGAAAAGGCTATGTTTGAAAGATACACGGAAAAGGCCCGACGGGTCATCTTCTTCGCGCGATACGAGGCCAGCCAGTTCGGCAGCCCCTACATCGAGACCGAGCACCTGCTGCTCGGCCTGCTGCGCGAGGACAAGGCTCTGGCAAACCGCTTCCTGCGGTCGGCTGCGCAGATCGATTCGATCCGCAAGCAGATCGAGGGGCACACCACCATCCGCGAGAAGGTCTCGACTTCCGTGGACCTGCCGCTCAGCCATGAGTGCAAGCGCGTGCTGGCCTATGGCGCGGAGGAAGCCGAGCGCCTGAACCACAAGCACATCGGAACCGAGCACCTGCTGCTCGGCCTGCTCCGGGAAGAGAAGTGCTTCGCGGCGGAGATCCTGCACGAGCGCGGTCTGCGCCTCTCGGCGGTGCGCGAGGAGATCTCCCGTTCCGCCTCCGAGAAGATGACCACCAGCCGGCCCAAGGAGAGCTCGCTGCTCACCGAGTTCAGCCGCGACCTGACGCAATCCGCGCTGGACGGCACGCTCGATCCCCTGATCGGCCGCGACTACGAACTCGAGCGCGTGGTGCAGATCCTGTGCCGCCGGACCAAGAACAACCCCGTGCTGATCGGCGAGCCGGGCGTGGGCAAGACCGCCATCGTCGAAGGCCTGGCCCAGCGCATCTCGGAGGGCGACGTGCCCTCGTTCCTTTCCGACAAGCGCATCCTGGCGCTGGACCTCTCGCTGATCGTCGCCGGAACGAAGTATCGCGGCCAGTTCGAAGAGCGGCTGAAGACCATCATGAAGGAGCTGATGGAGAACCAGAACGCCATCATCTTCATCGATGAGCTGCACACGCTGGTGGGGGCCGGCTCGGCCGAGGGCTCGCTCGACGCCGCCAACATTCTCAAGCCCGCTCTCTCCCGCGGCGAGATCCAGTGCATCGGCGCCACCACGCCCGGCGAATACCGCAAGTCGATCGAAAAGGACCGCTCGCTGGAGCGCCGCTTCCAGGCGGTGAAGGTTCCCCCTCCCAGCGAGGCCGATGCGGTGCTGATCCTGCGGGGCATCAAGGAGCGCTACGAGAAGTTCCACGCCGTGGCCTACACCGACGACGCTATCGAGACCGCGGTGTTCACTTCCAGCCGCTTCATCCCGGACCGCTTCCTGCCGGACAAGGCCATCGACCTGATCGACGAGGCCGGCGCGCGCGTGAAGTTGCGCCAGACCACCCTGCCCACGGAGGTCGAACGAGATCCAGAAGCGCATCAAGTTCATCGTGCACCGCATGGAGAACGCGATCGCCAACCACGAGTTCGAGAAGGCCCGTTTCTACTCCGACGAGGAGCGCAAAGAGAGGGAGAACCTGCGCCTGCTGCGCGAGCGCTACAACCTGGACGACACCTCGACCGGGGTCGTCACCAAGGACGACATCGAGGACGTGGTGGCGCGCTGGACCGGCGTGCCCATGACCTCGATCAAGGAAGAGGAGGTCGCCAAGCTGCTGCGCATCGAAGAGGAGCTGCACAAGCGCATCGTCAGCCAGGAGCGCGCTATCAGCGCGCTGTCCCGCGCCATCCGCCGTTCCCGCGCCGGATTGAAATCGCCCAAGCGGCCGGCGGGCTCGTTCCTGTTCCTGGGTCCGACCGGCGTAGGCAAGACCGAAGTCGCCCGCGCGCTGGCCGAGTTCCTGTTCGGCAGCGAGAAGGCGCTGGTGCGTTTCGACATGTCCGAGTTCATGGAGAAGCACTCGGTCTCGAAGCTGATCGGATCGCCTCCCGGCTACGTGGGCTACGAAGAGGGCGGCCAGTTGACCGAGCGCGTCAAGCGCCAGCCCTACTCCGTGATCCTGCTCGACGAAATCGAGAAGGCGCACCCGGACGTCTACAACATCCTGCTGCAGGTCTTCGAGGACGGCCAGTTGACCGACGGTATCGGCAACACGGTGGACTTCAAGAACACCATCATCATCATGACCTCCAACCTGGGCGCCCGCTTCCTGGAGAAGAAGGGCGGCATGGGCTTCTCGGCCCCCGTCGGGCGAGGGCATCCCGCAGAAGGTCGAGGACATGGTGATGGCCGAGGTGAAGCGCGCCTTCAACCCCGAGTTCCTGAACCGGCTGGATGAAGTGATCCTGTTCCAGTCGCTCACCGACGACGACCTGATCAAGATCATCGGGCTGCTGGTGGGTCAGATCAACCAGAACCTGGTGGCCAAGGAGATCAAGCTGCGCCTGACTCCCGAAGCCTCCAAGTACATCCTCGAGAAGACCTGTAACGACCGTAGCTTCGGCGCCCGGCCGCTGCGCCGCGCCTTGCAGAAGTACATCGAGGATCCGCTCTCGGAGGCGCTGATCCAGGGCTCGCCTGCCGCGTCCGGCCGACCTCGAGATTTACCTCGGCGAAGCGGGCATCTACTGCCGCCCGGTCAAAGAGGCGGCCAAGGAAGGCGAGGAAGTGCCGGTGGGCGCGGGCGAAGAGCCGCCTGCGCAGGGCACGCCGCTGTACATGTTCTGAGGCCTGGCGGGTCGGGTCCGTCAGCGCCGGCGCCCAACAAGGCCGGACTTCTCGATCCGCCTCGGTGCCACGAGGCGGCGGTCGCCCCCGGAAGTCCCCATGTCCGTTGCGACAGAAGGTTCGTTCGAGGCATAAGTGTGCCCCGGCCGGGCCGAGGCTGCCCTTGCACATGAACTACAATCGGTGAGAGAAATTGCAATGCCAATCGCCGATCGCTTGAACCTGTCCGTGCCGAGCCGCCGGCAATTCTTCCAGTCGGCCATGGCCTCCCCACTGATTCTCTCCCCGGCTGCGCCGGGCGCGGCTGCGGAGCCGAACGTGCTCGGCCCCGTCCCGGGCTACTCCCCGCAGATTGGCACCCTCGTCTCGGAGATGACCTGGATGCGGGACGCAGTCCATCGCTCGGTGGAAGGCCTGACGCAGGACCAGATCGATTTTCTCCTCGACGATAAGGCCAATCGGATCGGCGCCCTGCTGCTTCATCTGGCAGCCACCGAGAAGCTGTATCAGCTAAACACCTTCGATCGCCTCGGGATGGAGGAACTCGAGAAGGGTTCGGCATTCAAGGACTGGTCCGTGGCGATGGAACTTGGCAAGCCCGCCCGCAAGACGATCAAAGGCCACACTCTCGAATACTATCTGAACACCCTGCACGAGCTTCGCGCGAAAACGCTGGCCGGGTTCCGCAAACGCGACGACCAGTGGCTCATGGCGGTCGACAAAACATGGCCCTGGGGCCCTACGAACAATCTATGCAAATGGTTCCACGTCTGCGAGCACGAATCGCATCACTCCGGCCAGATCGGCCTGCTGAGGGTCAGAGTGCCGGGCGCGCCGCGGACCGGGCAGCGCCGTCCTTTGGTGGTTCTCCCCGCGTCCACTGAGACGTAAGCCGTGACGCTCCCCGTTTCCCGTTCGACTGGCGGAACCCTCCCAGGCGTGGACCTCAATAACTCGGCGACCTTGCTCGACATCACGCAGGGCTTCGCCCACCCGGGTCGCTGACCGCCGTCGGCTACGCGTACGGGCTCGACGCCCGGTACCTCTTCTCGAACTCCTCCCGCGTGCAGAGGGACTTGACGTCGGCAATGCGGTCCACGTTGAGAACTCCGTCCAGATGGTCAACCTCATGCTGCAGCAGTTCGGAAAGATCTCCTTCGGCGCCGGCCCGCAGTTCCCTCACCTCGCCTTCCGGACTCTGGTAGCGAACCGTGACCTCGCGGTGGCGCTCGACTTGCATGAAAATGCACAGGAAGCTGAGGCATGCATCCCACACGACGGTCTTGTCGTCGCTGCGCGCCGTAATTGCGGGATTGATGAAGGGCCACGGTTCGGCCCCAGGAAGCCGGAGAACGATAACACGCAGCGGCACGCCGATTTGCGGCGCGGCAATCGCTCTGCCATACCCGGTGGTCGCGCGCGCGTGAGCGAGCGTATCGGTCAGGTCCTGAATGACCGCGCCGATTTCGGGCGATGCGGGGTTCTCAACCCGGCGGGCGACCTCGCGCAGCCGCGGGTCGCCCAACTGCACGATGGGCCTGATGGCCATTTCATCTCCGGGCTCCGCCCCCCTGCTCCATCCCCAACTCCTTCACCACCCGGTCCGCCTTGTAGACCTTGCGCAGCGCCTCCAGGATGCCCTGGCTGGCCACGTGAACCGAGCGCGAGATGGTGTCGGTGTAGACGAAGCGGTTCGGCAGGCTTTCGAGGTTGCCGTCGAACAGGATGCCGACGACCTCGTTCCGCTCGTCCACGGTCGGGCTGCCGGAGTTGCCGCCGTGCGTGTCGGTGGTGGTCACGAAGTTGTACGGGGTCGAGAGGTCCAGCCCGCCCTTGGCATCCAGCCAGCGTTGCGGCAATTTGAAGGGCTCCACGCCCGTGGCGTGCTTGTACAGGCCGTCGAGCGTGGTGGCGTACGGGACGGGCCGTCCCCCGGCGTCTTTGTAGGCCAGGACCGGGCCGTAGGTCAGCCGCATGGTGAAGGTCGCGTCGGGATACTCGCTCGTGCCGTAGACCGCAAACCGCGCCTGCGCAAGCTTGGCTTTGCTTTGCGTCAGCACCGCCTCGACGTTGTCCTCGTATTCCTTGCGGTACTTTCGCGCCGGCCCGTCCAGCAACCGCGCCAGCCGGATCATCCCGTCGCCCGACGCCATAACCCCATCCAGGTCTTTGGCCAGGCGTTTGCGCTCGGCGACGTCCTTGAGCTTGCTGCTGGTCACGTAGCCGCTCGCGGCCTGCTCCGGCGTCTGGCCGTTCAGCACCGCCTTCACCGTCGCGTCGTTCTCGCCCAGGCGCGCCCGCAGAAACGTGAAATAGTCGGCGAGCACCGCGATCTCCAGGGAATCGGTGAGCGGCTCGGTCGAATACATGGACTGCTCGATGGCTGGAAGGTTCGACTCGGCGAACTCGCGCAGCCGCTCGGCGTTGGGCTTACGAGTCTCCTCGGCGTACCGCAGAACCTGGCGCGCAATCACGAACAGCTCCGAGCCGACCGTGGGGCCGCGTTCCAGCAGCCAGTGCCGCGCGTAGAATCCGCGATACTGAGTGAAGGCCGCTGCGACGTCGTTCCAGACCGCGCTGAACTGCTGCTCTTTCTCGGGGGCCAGCGCAATCGTCGCGCGCAGCTTCATCTCCTGGGCCAGTTTCTCCTTCATCAGGCCCGGGTCGCGCAGACCCGCCAGAAAGCCCGTATAGGCCTTGAAACTGTTTTGCACGGAAAACAGGTCTTCCTTCCCCACGCGGCCGTTCTCCGCGCTCTGAGCGCGGTAGGCCTCCAGAGCTGCGATCAGCGAGCCCAGCCGGTCGTAAATCAGGGGGTAGGAGAAGTCGCGTGAGAACTCCAGCTCCGCGTAGGTCGCCAGGCGGCCGGTTGTGCCGGGATTGCCCGCGACGAAGGTGAGCTCCTTGTCCTTGACTCCGCTGCGGCTCCAGCGCAGCCAGTCTTTCACCTCGGCCGGCTTGCCGTCCTCGTAGGCGCGGAAGAAGGCGAAATCGAGGTCGTAACGCGGGTAGGTGAAATTGTCCGGGTCGCCGCCGAACTGCGCGATGTCGAACTCAGGCGCGAACACCAGGCGCAGGTCGGTGTACTTCTTGTACTCGTAGAGGTTATACATGCCGCCCGAGTAGAGCGTCACCACATCGCAGCGGTGGCCGGTCTCGGCGGTACAGGACTTCTCGATCTGCGACATGGCGGCCTTGCGCTGCTTGTTCGCTTCGGCGGCGTTCGCGGCGTCCTTGGCGGCGCCCTTCACCTCCGCGGTCACGTCCCGGATTCGCAGCAGCACGTTGACCTCGAGGTCCGGGCACTGCCTCTCATCCGCCTCGGTGGCCGCGTAGAACCCGTTGGCCGTGTAGTCGTGCTGCGCCGTGCTGAGCTTCTGGATGCAGTCGAGACCCACGTGATGGTTAGTGAACAGCAAGCCGTGCGGCGAGACGAACGATCCCGAGCCGCCACTGTTAAACCGCACCGCGGCGAGCTGGAGATGGCTGAGAAATGCGTCCGTCACCTGGAAGTGGTATTTGCTCGAGACCATCTCCTTCGGGAAGCTGCTAAAAAGCCACAAGCCCTCGTCCGCATGCGCGACGAAAAACGGGGTGGTGGCGAGAACCGCGACAAGAGCGTTGATTCGGTGTTTCATAGCCATCCATCACTTTAGCGCGCGGGAGCACGCCGTAGAGGATCTCGCACGCTTGTCCTGGCTCGGTTTGTGCGGACCTGGTGCGGCATCTGGTGGCCCGATGGGCCGGGGAGGCCATCTGCGCAGCCAGGGGGGCCCCTGCGGAAGCTTGCTCAAACTAAATATCCGCTTGCTGGTCATACATTTACAGACAAAATCTCCGGATGAAAAGTACCGTTATTACCCTCCGCTGTGGGATACTGATATATAGAAACTCACTTCGCATGAATCAGTTAGACGAGGCCGTAGGCCGCTACCAGAAATTACTCGAAAGCGACGCTTTCAAGGACTTGGCTTGGGCGGAAGCCCTGGCCGAGCGCATGCAAGCCGGTCACCTGTCCCAGGGTGGACGCTTGATTTGTCCCTTCCTGCGCCCCAACTTCATCTCGCGGCGCCAGTACGACTCCCTGGTGCGGGCGGCCGAGGCGTTGTTCACCGCCATCGACCGCGTCAAGCAGATGGCGCTGGCCAACCCGGCGCTGCTGGCGCGCATCGGGCTGTTGCCGGCCGAGAAGATGCTGGCCGCGATCGACCCCGGTTATCCGTTCCTGGCCGTCACCTCGCTGCTCGACACCCACCTGAACAACGGCACGATGCACTTTGTCGAGTACGTCGCTGACGTGCCGGTTGGGGTGGCCTACGCCGAGGCGCTGGCGGACCTGTTCTACGATTGCCCGCCGGTCAAAGAGTTTCGCAAGCGCTATTCGCTTCAGAAGATGGGCGGGAAGAAGCACCTGCTCTCCGCGCTGCTCAAAGCCTACAAGCAGTTCGGCGGCAAGAAGCAGCCCAACATCGCCATCCTGGAGTTCCGGCAGGGCTTCCAGGCCTCGGAGGAAGGCGAACACGCGCTGCTCCGTTCCTTCTTCCGCGCGGAGGGCTACCCGACCGAGATCGTTTCGCCGGATCAGCTCGAATACCGCGGCGGCGTGTTGCGGCGCGCCGATTTCGCCATCGATCTAGTCTGGCGGCGGCTGAAGGTGCAAGAATTCTTGCTGCGCTACGACCTCTCGCACCCGCTGGTGCGAGCGTACCGGGACGGCGCGGTTTGCCTGGTCAACAGCTTCCGCTCCGAGCTGGCGCACAAGAAGGCGATCTTCGATCTGCTCACCGACGAGGCGATTACGGCCGGCTTCCCTGCCGCCGAAAAGAAGGCGATCCGCCAGTACATCCCCTGGACGCGCGTGGTGGCGGCCGGAAAGACCACCCACCAGGACCAGACCATCGACCTTCTCGATTTCATCCTCAAGAACCGCGAGAACCTGGTGCTCAAACCCAACGACGATTCCGGCGAGAACCACTCGATTAAGGGCTGGCAGACCGACGACACGGGTTGGGACCGGGCCCTCAAGCGCGCGTTGCGCATCCCTTACGTGGTCCAGGAGAAGGTGGAAGCGACCTACGCCCCCTTCCCGCTGCTGCTTTACGGCGAGATGGAGGTTCGGCAGATGAGAGTGGATGTCCACCCGCATGCCTACCTCGGCAAGGTGCAGGGCTGTTCGAGCTGGCTCTCCGCCGCCAACGGCGGCTTCTCGACCGTCGCCGGCCTGGCGCCCACGTTCATCCTCGAACCGAAGGGCTGAAGCGCGAGCTGCTGCGGCTGAGACTCCCGCCGACCTGGGCGTGGAAGCAGGCCAGGCACTCGCGAGCCAGGCTCGGGAGGTGCGCTTCGTCCCGCGATCGCGTGATCGAAGCATCCCGGCGCGCTGCCCGCCCAGCGCTGGGCCGCGCCGTTTTGCTTCAGAAAGTCGAGCACCGCCCCCCCTGCTGAACTTGGCCGCCGAGCCTCGGCGATCTTGGTCCCGGCGGTACGATGCGAAGGCTGTGATCTCCTGTTCCGCCGGGATGGCGATGTGGCGGGGATGGTCCTCCGCCAGGTGCTGGGCGTGCCAGTGCCGGTGATTGCCGTCGCGCTCGGGTCGAGTTGCGTCCCGGTCCGCCGCGCCACCAGGCTCGATCCAACGACGGCGCTGCGGGCGGTGTGGCGAACGGGTGTCCAGCTGCCAGAGTCTGTCACTTTCCCGCCAGCGCCTTCACCAGTTGGTAGAGGAACTCGCGGCCCTCGAACACGGCGGTCACGGAGACGCGCTCGTCCCGGCCGTGAGCGCGGATGTCGTCCTGGTCGTCGGCGATCCCGGAAATGCCGTAAACCGGCATGCCGGCGCGGCGCAGGAACCGGCCGTCGCTCGCGCCGCGGCTCATGACGGGCACCACCGGAACGCCCGGCCACATCGACTCGGTCACCGCCTTCATCGCCTGCATGACCTCCGGATGGAGCGGCGAGGGCGGGCTGCCGACTTCGCCGATGGGGCTGTCGGCGGCGGTCGAGATGGCGATGCCGTCGTCGGCAATGACGCCGCGCAGCGTTCGTTCGACCTCTTCCGGCGCCTGCCCGGGCAGGATGCGGCAGTTCACGGTGGCGCGGGCGGATTGGGGCAGCGCGTTCTCGGCGTGGCCCGCCTGCACCATGGTCGCCACGCAGGTCGTGCGCAGCTCGGCGTTCAGATCCGGGCTCTCGGAGAGAAGCTTGACGGCCGCGGCGTCCGGCGGCTCGGTGGCGAGCACCTTGGCGATGGCGCCCGCGGTCTTGCCTCCCGTCCCTATCGCCACGGAGCGCAGATACTCCCGCCGGCCCTCGTCGAGCATCACCGGGAACTCGAAATGGCTCAGCTTCACCAGCGCCTCCGCAAGCTCGTAGATGGCGTTGCGCTTGCGGGGCACCGAGCTGTGCCCGCCCTTGTCCTTGGTCTCGAGGACGAAGGTCAGAAACCCTTTCTCGCTGTACTGGACCTCGTTGAGCAGATTGCGCCCGCCCTTGACCTCCAGGCCGCCGCCGTCCAGATTGATGCAATACTCGGCGTCGATCGACTGGCGGCGGTTCAAAAGGAGCCAGGCGATGCCGTTCTCCGTGCCGCCCTCCTCGTCGGCGGTCAGCGCCATGATGAGGTCCCGGTCGGGCCGGTAGCCCTCCTTGCGCCAGCGGATGAAGTTCGCCATCAGCACGGCGTCGCCGTCCTTGATGTCGCTGGCCCCGCGGCCGTAGAAGAAGCCGTCCTTTTCGACGAACTGGAAGGGATCGGTGGTCCAGTCGGCGCGGTTGGCCTCGACCACGTCGAGGTGGGCGATCAGGAGGATCGGTTTCCGCTGGCCGGTGCCGTGAATGCGGGCCACCAGGTTGTTGCGCTCGGGGCGCGGTCCCGAGATTTCGATATCGGCGGCGGGAAAGCCCGCGGCGCGCAGCCGTGCGGCCATTTTCTCGGCCGCCAGGCCGGTGCTGCCGGTCGAGTGCGTGGTGTTGGTTTCGATGAGTTCGCGGAGGATGTCGCGCACCAGCGCGTTCTCGGGATTGGCGGCGTCCTGCTGCGCCAGGGCCGCGGCTCCGGCAAAGAGGGTTGCCCAGATCAGTCGGAAGAGCATCGACCGCCAGTTTAGCGCGAAGGCGGAGGCGAGCGCCGCGAGCTACACTCGCGCCTGGGACGCGGGCGCTCGTCCGCTCGATCGCCATCGTGGCGATGGCGTCCATTCTGCCGCAGGCTTTGGGGGCGGCCAGCCCGATGCGGACCGCTTTCGCCGCGTGGTCGCGGGCCTTCCCATCGGCGAGGCGGTCACGGTGGATCTTCTGGATGGGAGAACCCGCAGCGGCCGCATTCACAGCATCGATCTGGAGTTCTTTTCGATCCGCGAGGTGGATCTGCGGCAGGGGGTCGCGATTCGTTCTCTCCGTTGTGTTGGGGGGAGGCCAGCGCAGAAAGACATGAATTGCTCTTCCGGCTCAAGGCACTATTCCAGGATTCATCGGCGCAGAGCCGGGTCAGATCGGGAGGCGAGGTCCGATTCGGCCATCAGCCCCGCATCGACCTTCGTCCCCTCAACCGCTCCAGCTTGCACCGCACAGAGGCCGGCCTCAACCCCCGTCCTCATGACCCGGGGTGTCGGCCCGGCCATGGCGCTTGGGACCGTGCTGCAATTCACTATTTCGGGCGTTTTCGCGGCAGGCGGGGCGCGAACCGCGATTTCGGTGTTGAAAACGATGAAATGTGATGATCGCGGTTTTCGCGGGGAAGGCATGACGTCACCTGGGATGAGGGTAGCGCGGGTGGGCGGGGAGGGGAGGGGCCGGGGCTGGTAAACGGCTGAGGCGCCGGCGAATATTTAGGGGCATTGGGGGTGACTCCGGAAGAAACTCTGGCCGCGGATGAACGCAGATGAACGCGGATAAACAACCGAATAGGGGTCGAACACCCTGAAACCCCGCCCACTTTTCTGTTGACCTCCGCATCGGGGGGGGGGTAAACTGCTTGAAACCGAACAAAAGGTCCGTTGCGGCGGATTAGGGCGCCGTTGTTTTGGTGCGCCTATGGAGGATATCGTGTACGCTTTGAAACGCTTTGTGATTTCCCTGGCGCTGGTGTTGGCGCCGGCTCTCCTGGCTCTGGGCCAGGGCGTGTCCGACAAGACCAAGCCGGCCAAGGAGTACGTGCGGCTGAACGGGCGCGTGATCGCCACGCGGGTGTGCCCAAGCTGCCCCACGGTGAAGCTCATCGACAACACGCACCCGGGAACCACCCACTACAAGGTGGGCGACAGCTTCACCCTGCAGGTGAAGGGAGCGCCCAACCAGCCGGTCACGGTGCAGCAGGTCCCGAGCAACCCCTACGTCATCGGCACCACGGACGGGAGCGGGAACTGGTCGGTCACCACCGGCTGGGGGTCCGGCAACGTAACGTCGTATACGCAGTACTGGGCGGTGGGCGGCGTGGCCGCGATGCCGACCCTGATTTTCACCGTTTACGCCAACTGAGCGAGGTCCCTATGAAAAACCCTGGAAGAAAGACAGCCTTGATCCTGCTGCTGACGCTGGCCGTGGCCGGGGTGTGCGCCGCCCAGAAGAGGAGCCAGAACTACCAACCGTCGGAGCTGTCGGCGCAGGCGGCCGAGGCGGTGCTGGTGGACCGCTTTGGGATTTCGCCGGCCAGCATCGCGCGGCCGGTGGGGGCGTTTATGCTGGCGATACGAGACGACCGGGGCCGGGACGCCGAACACTTTTCGGTGACGCTGGACAAGGACGGCGCGTCGGAGCTGTATTCGCTGGACACCACGCCCAACAAATCCCGGGGCGCGGTTCTGGTGGACCTCCTGGCCGGCAAATACCGGCTGAGGCTGAAAAGCTCGCCCAACCTGTTGGTGGCGATCGAGATCAAGTAGCCAAGGGGAGCCACTCGAATGACACACGCTCACGTTGCCGATTCTTCCCGCAGATTCCCGGCCGGCGCCTGGCGGGGCGCGGCGGCTCTCGTTTTGTGGCTGTTTCTGGGGGGCGCGGCCCTGTGGGGCCAGACCCAGGTGACGCCGCCCGCCTTTTCGCCCTTCGACGGCACCACGCCGACGCTGAGCCAGCCGGGGACGCCGGCGGATGCGTACCGGCTCAGCTCGGTGGAATCGATCAACCTGGCGACGGGGTCGCTTTCGATCAGCATCCCGCTGGCGGACCTGATGGGCCGGGGCGGCGCCAGGGAGACGCTGGTGGTGCATCGGGAGTCGCAGTGGCAGGTGCAGGGCTACACCTATCAGTACAACTGCCAGTACGGTTGCCTGATGGGAATCGGCTACGCAAGCTACTTCCGGCCGTGGGAACCGGTGGGTCCGACTTACGCCCAGGGTGTCATGCTAGTCCGGACCACCGGGGACTGGTGCATGCAAGTGCAGAACACCACCTACTGGTGGCACACGCTGACGCGGCTGACGTTCATCGCCCCGGACGGGACGGAATACGAGTTCCGGGACGCGGCGACCGGGGGTCTGTTGCAGACCACGCCGACGGGCTCGAACGGGTTCGACCGCGGGAGGAACTGGATTGCGTACGACGGAAGCGGCGCGATTTTCACATCCAGCACGGACATCTCCGACCCGCCCCGGAACGGTTGCACGCCCAGTTCGGGGCTGCTGACCACGGGAGGGACGGTGACTTTGCGCGACGGCACACGGTACACCATCGGCGGACCCACCGTTCCCGACCTGACCGGCTATGTGACCATGATCGAAGACCGGAACGGAAACACGCTGAACCTTTCGGGCTACGATCCGAGCCTGGGAACGGGGACCATCACGGACGCGCTGGGGCGAGGCACGACGATCACGCGCGGCGCGGGTGGGGTTACGCCCACCACGGACACGATCCAGTACCCCGGCGCGGGTGCCGCCCCGCGTACGGTGACCGTGACCTACGATCAGATGAACAATCACCTGTACCTGGCGCCGGGCCAGCAGCCTAACATGCCGTTCTCGCAGCTCTTCATCAACAGTCCGTGCGCGGGCGAGAGCATGTACGCCTGCCAGTGGAACTCTACCGCGACGCTGAATCCGACGGTAGTCTCGCAGGTGACGCTGCCCAACAACCAGAGCTACTGGTTCGTATACGACGTCCTGGGCAACGTTCGGGAGCTGCACCTGCCCACCGGGGGTTATTACCGCTATACCTGGGACATGTTCATCGGGGGGAATGGTGAACAACCTGATGCCTTCGTACTCGGTGCACCCGTTCCTCACGAAGAAGGAGGTATTCCGTCAAGCCGGCGATCTCACCCCGGCGCAGGTGATCCTGTACAGCAAGACCACGGACGCCCAAGGCAACATCACCAGCCTGGCGGGGCAGGTGGCCTACCAGGACGGCGCCGGCAACAGCCTGGGCTCGGAGACGCACACGTTCTCGCCGCCGGGGCTGGGCCTGAACAACCTGGGCACGGACTACAACGGCTGGATGCAGGGCAAGGAACTGTCGGCCGGCTTCTATGGCGGATCGGGGGCGCTCAAGAAATCCGAGAGCACGACCTGGGAGCAGCGGCAGTGCACCGTGGACTCGGCCCTGTGCTGGTTCCTGTGGGGCGGCGATCCCAACCATGGCGCGGTTTCGAGCGTCAACGACCCGAACGCTCCGGCGCACGATCCGCGGGCGGCGCAGAAGAGCGAGACCATCGCCGGCGGCTCGCAGTCGGTCACCTCCACGGACAAATACTTCGTGAGCGTTACGTGAACCACACCCCCCAAGTCCCAGCCTACCTCGGGCTGCCCTCCGGCGGCGGAGCCAGATTCCGCTTCCACTGGTCCGGCAGCCAGGCCGCCAGCTCCCGCACCCGCACCGCCGGCAGGTTCACCAGCAACTGCGTCAGGTACAACTGCGGGTCCACCTCGTGCCGCCGGCAACTGCTGGTCAGGCTCGCCAGAATGGCCGCCGTCCGCCCGCCCCGCGCGTTCCCCACGAACAGCGAGTTCTTGCGGTTCAGCACCACCCGCTTCATCTCGCGCTCGCTCACGTTGTTGTCGATCGAAACCGCGCCGTCACCGCAGAACACGTTCAGCTCTTCCCACTGCCCCAGCACATAGCTCACCGCCTCGGCCATCGGGTGCTTGGGCAGCAACTGCTCCTTCCACCCCAGCAGCTTCTCCTTGAAGCTGGCCAGCACCGGCGCCGAGCGGCTCTGCCGCATCTCCAGCCGCGCCTCCGGCGACAGATCCTTCGCCGCGTGCTCCACCGCATACAGCAGACGCACTTGTTCCACCGCTTCCCGCGCTATCTCGGGAGCCGACTTCTCCGCCTCCACCACATGCCGCCGCGCATGCGCCCAGCATCCCGCGCGCACGATCCCGTTTCCCGCCACCACGCCGTTGTAGCCGGCATAGGCATCCGCCAGCAACACCCCCCCGAAGTCTTTCAGGAAATACTGCGGCCCGTCCCGCCCCCGGCTCAGAGTGAAGTCGAAAATGTTGTAGGGATGTTCTTCATCCCCCACGTAAACCCACATCCTTGCTTTGGCCGTCTTGTCCCGGTCGAGCATGGGCATGATGGTGTCGTCGGTGGCCACCACGTGCGAGGCCCGCACCCGCTCCCCCATCAACTCGTAGAGCGGGGCAACCAGGTCCGCCACATCGCCGCACCACACCGACTGCGTGACCCGCGAGATCTCGAACCCCTGCCGCTCGAAAATGTCTTCCAGCCGGTACAGCGGAAGATAATCGGAGAACTTACTGGTGACGATGTAAGCCAGCAGCCCCGGACCGGCCAGCCCCTTCTCGATGACCGCTTCCGGCCGGGCTGCGGTTTCGATGCTGGGGCCGGCGCCGTTGCTCTCGCAGGCCGGACAGGCGTACTTCTTGCGCAGGTGCTGGATGCGCTCGAAATGGCCCGGAAAGTACTCGATCTGCCAGCTCTGCTCGGCCCCGATTTCGCGGCGCTGGTCTCCGCAGCCCGGGCAGGCGCGCTCTTCCTCGCTCAACTCGTGAACGTGGGTGGTGACGGGAAGATGTTCGAAGGCGGCCAGATTGCGCCGTCCCCGGCGCCGCCGCACGCGCCGCAACTCCGCGGCCGGCTCGGAGGCCGGAGCGTCTTGGGGAGGAGCCGGCTTGCGGTCCAGCTCTGCGGCGAAGTCGAGCAGCATCTGGGCCACCTCGCCGGGGGAGGCGAGCTTATCGGCGCGCGGTCCGTAATACCACTTCTTGTAGCGCGCCAGTTCCTGCTCCAGGCGCAGCTTCTCGATGTGGAGCTGGTCGGCGCGGAGTTTCTGTTGTTCGGCGCGGCGAGCGTGTTCGACTGCCTGGCGGGCGTGTTCTTCGGCGCGCTGCCGTTCGCGGTCGCGCTCCGCGATCAGCGCGCGGATCGCCGCTTTCAGCGATTCGCTGTTCTCGGGTAACCCGGCAAATTCGGCGCCCTCGACCATCAAGGACTATATTAGCAGAATAGGCTCCTAGTTACTCACAATAGTTACTCCACTTACTCACTTTTCTCGCGGCGTTCATAGCGCGGCACCCGCTTCAGCCGCGACATGTCGATTCCGTCCAGCACCATCGCCAGCTCGCTGGCGCGCAACTCCACCGAGCGCGCGCCCGCTTCCACCCGGGGCAGTTTGAACACCCCCGCCTCGAGCCGCTTGTACCAGAGCACGAAGCCGTCGCGATCCCAGAACAAAATCTTCATGCGGTCGCCCCTCCGCGAGCGGAACACGAACAGGTGGCCGCCCAGCGGGTCCTGCCCGATGACCGCGCGCACCCGTTCGGCCAGACGGTCGAAGCCGCAACGCATGTCCGCCGCTTCGGCGGCCAGCCAGATGCGCGCGCCTTGCGCCAGGTCCAGCGACCGCAGGCTCGGCAGGCTGGTCAAGCGCGCGCCTCCAGCGCAGCCAACACGGCGCGCAGATGGCCGGCGTCAAAACCGGGCTCCACCATCACGACGCGGCCGCCGGCAAGCCGGATCTCGAGCGCCTGGCTGGGCACCGGCTGGCTGGCCTCCACCACCTGCACGGCCACGAACTTCTGCGCGGCGGCCTGACTCAGCTTCTTCTTCCAGGCGAAGAAGTGCGGCGCGCACAACCCACGCTCGCGGCAGAACGCCGCCACGCACTGCCCGCTCCTGTTCTGCTCCGCCACCAACCCGCGCCACTTCGCCCACGCTTCACGCCTGCGCTTCGTCATGTCCCCACAGTGCGGCAGCGCAGGTATATTTACAAGATGTGGTTGGCGTATCGCTCACACAACAACGTGACCGAGAAGGATGAGTATCCGTACGGAAACACGAGCACGCCGTGGCGGAAGACCTTCACCACGTATCAGACCGGCGCCAGCTACACCCAGAGCAGCGTCCACCTGATCTCCCTGCCGACTCAGGAGACGGTGACCGACGGCGGGGGCAACGCTGTGGCCCAGACGACTTACGCCTACGACCAGAACTCGCTGGCGCCCGCCCCTAACATCACCAGCTATGATTCGACCTTGAACACCACCGCGCGCGGCAACATCACCACCGTCGGGCAATGGTTGCAGGATACCGTGAACAACATCTACGGGACGCTCTCCACGCTGTACGGCTATGACATCGCCGGCAACATCGTGTGGATGCAGGACCCGCGCGGGGTGTGGCGCCAGTGGGGTTACAGCGACGCAACTCCTAACTGCGCCAATTGTTCCTATGCCTTTCCCACGTCCATAAGGAGCTACACGGGATTGAGCACCAGCGGGTCGCCGCCTTCGGGGACCAGTTTCACGGCCACCCTGACGTGGGGTTACAAGCTCGGCAAGCCGCTGACCACCACGGACGTGAACAATAATGTCACGGGGTACTGCTATGGCCCGCCTACCGGCCCTCCCAACTCTTGCCCCAGCGGCTTCAGCAACACGGACGGCCTGGACCGCCTGTGGGCGATCACACGCCCGGCGGGCACGGGATCGACCTGGCTCACCTATAACAACAACCCGGGAAGCCTGAGCACGACGACGAACGTCCAGCGGGACGCCGCGCCGTCCTGGATCACGACCACGGTGGCGTACGACGGGCTGGGGCGCAAGTCCAGCACCAGCCTCAGCCTCGACAGCGGAGCCATCGTGACGACGTATGCCTATGACGGGCGCGGGCGGCTGGCCTACACCTCGCTGGCATGGAGCGGCACGCCACCCGTGGAGTGCGTCCAATCCTGGGGCGCGACCCTGCCCACCTGCACGCCCAATTACGGCACGTTCACCAGCTTCGACGCGGTGAACCGGCCGACGGCGGCGATCCAGGCGGGCGGGGCGACCACCACCAGCCAGTACATCGCCGACGAGACCCTCATCACGGACCCTGCGGGCGCGGCAAAGCTTCAGACCGCCGACCGTTTCGGCAACCTCACGGCAGTGGTCGAGGATCCGTCCTCCTGGTACGGCGGCCCACTGAGCGGAAGCCACGTGCCTTACAGCACAAGCTACGCTTATGATCCACTTAGTAACTTGACCGCGGTCACGCAGACAGGAATGAGCACGACGCCGCAGAACCAGTGGCGCAATCGCAACTTCAGTTACGACACCCTCAAGCGGCTGGTGAAAGCGGTGAACCCGGAGAGTGGCGCCATCTACTACTCTTACGACAACAGCGGCAACCCGCTGTGGCGCCAGGACGCGCTGGGGAACCTGACGAACACGCCGTATGACGGGCTGAATCGCATCACCGCGAAGAACTATGTCAACAACGGAGTCACGCCGACGGTGACTTACTCGTACAATGACAGCCCTTCGGGGTGCGCCGCCGGCAACCAGTGCGCGCGGCTGATTGCGGTGACCGCGGGGAACGCGAGCACGACCTACGCGAGCTACGATGCCATGGGGCGGGTGACCTCGAGCACGCAGAGCCTGGGGAGCCTGAGTTACGGGCCGTTCTCCTACCAGTACAACCTGGCGGGGGCGTTGTGGACGGAGACGTATCCCTCGGGGCTGGTGGTGACCAACAGCTTCGACGCCGCCGGGCGGGTGACCCAGGTGGCGGGGAACGCGGGCGTCAATTACGCCCCGAGCGTGAGCTACGTTCCGCAGGGGGTGAACGTGCTCACGCTGGGGAACGGTCTGACGGAGACGTGGAGCTACTTGACGGCGCAGAAGCAGGCGACGGGATTGGTGGCGTCGGCGCTCCAGCCGGATCAGAGCTACAAGGTGAATGCGAGCTGGAGCTGGGGCTACGGGACCCCGGCCACGGACAACGGCAACGTGACCAGCGCCAGCGTCTACAAGACGGATTGGACGGGCGCAGTTTACGTGAACGCCACGCAGAGCTTCGGGTACGATTTGATCAATCGGCTGACGAGCTCGAGCGAGAGCAGCGGCTCGCCATGGACGCGCAACTTTGGCTACGACGCCTGGGGCAACGGGTGGGTGTGGTCGTTCAGCGGGATTACGCCCTCTGCGTTCACGCCATTGGGCACGCAGACCGCAAGCAGCAACTTCGACTCCAACAACCGCCTGCTCATCCAGGGCTCGGCCTACAACGGGGCCGGAAACCAGACCACCATTGGCGGCTTTACCAATGTCTACGACGCCGAGAACCGGATGGTGACGAGCGCCATTGGCGGGGTGACCACGCAGTACACTTATGATGGAGACGGACGGCGGGTGCAGAAGGTGACGGGCGGCACAACCACGAATTACGTCTACGACGCGGGGGGGCAACTGGCGGCGGAGTATTCGTCGGCGGCGGCGCAGGCTTCGGCGTGCGGGACCTGCTACCTGACGGCGGACACGTTGGGGTCGACGCGGATGATCACGGACGAGACGGCGACGCCGCGGGAATGCCACGACTATTTGCCGTTTGGGGACGAGATCGGTCGCACGGCGGGCTGCTACGCAGGGCAGACCTCGAACACGCTGAAGTTCACCGGCAAAGAGCGGGATGTGGAGAGTGGGCTGGATTACTTCGGGGCCAGGTACCTGTCGTCGGCGCAGGGGCGGTGGACCAGCCCGGATTGGTCGGCCAGGGGGGAGCCGGTGCCGTACGCTGACCTGCACGATCCCCAGAGCCTGAACCTTTACGCCTAGCCAAATATATTTGAAATTTCTCTGATTTGAAGACCTGCGATGCTCTGCTTTTCTCTGCTTTCGTGGGGTTCTTTCCTTCGCCAACCCTCCAAGGGAACGACACCTGCGGTTTCTTTCCCTTGGAACCCTTTCTTCCCTTGCCCGTTCCCCAGCAGTACGGCTTGATTCCACCGGCCGCCTGTCCCATGATCTTGTTGTCGAGGCAATCTCCCAGGAGGCGGCCGATGGAACTCTTCACCAAGCTCTTTGGAACCTGGCTGGTTCTGGTATACCACTGTTTTGACCGCATCGTCCTCAGCGGCTACCTCATGGGCCTCCAACGCCCCGGCCAAGTCGTCTACTGGCTCCAGTCCGTGCTCGGCATTCAGGCCATCACCAAGGAAGTCCTCAGCCAGCGCACCGCCGACTACGTGCACTGGGTCGAGTCTTTCGCCCCCAACCAGCGCATCCCCTTGCAATGGGCCGAGAAGGACGTCCGCAAGGAAGACTACGTCGCCCCTTACCTGCGCCGCTTCGAGCGGGCCGGCCGCTACGGCGTCTACTTCATCTTCCAAAGCATGGAGCAGGGCTGGACCTTCCGCCCCGGCCAGCGCCTGGTCCAGCGCCAGCCCGGCGGCCCCGCCGACTACCCCATCCTGCACCGCCATCGTGCCCGCTATCGTTATTACTACTTCTATATCCGGGACCAAGTCCTGGGACCCATGATCCTGCGCCTGGGCACCTTCATCCCCTTCGAGGCCAGTTACTACCTCAACGGCCACAGCTATATCGAGGGCCACTTGCGCGCGGCCGGAGTCGGCTTTCGCAAACTCGACAACGCCTTCCTGGCGGTGGACGACCCGGCGGCCCTGCAGGCCGCCTGCGACCGCCTCTCGCCCGAAGTGATTCAACCGCGCCTCAACTACTGGACCTTCCTGCTGGGACCCAAGTTCACCAAGCGCGACCGGCGCGCCGCCAAACTGGAGCGCAGTTACTACGTCCACCAGATCGAGTACTGCCAGAATTTCGTCTTCGCGCGCAACTACCCCATCCGCAAGATCTTCGAGCGCAGTTGCGAGTTGGGCCTGTGGCGCCTGACCGGCGAGCGCATCTGGCGCGCCTTCGGGCGCGGCCATCGCGACCGCATCAACGGCAAGCTCCAGACCATCATGGAGGCCATCGACCGCGGCCAGCACATCTTCCGCGCTTACTGGAAGCACGCCTGGGTCAAGCAGTACGAAAAGTATTCCACCTTCCTGCGCAACGAGGTCACCTCCAACAACCTGCGCGACTTCAAACTGCACAAGGGTCTGGCCTACCTGGGAGAGGTGCGCACACGCCTGCGGGAGGTACTGGACCGCTTCGCCTCGCATCAGGCCGAGAACCTGAACGTGCATGAGGACTTTGCCCTGCTGCGCCGCATCGCCCTGCCCGTGCGGTGCGGCACGGTCCGCACGCCTGGAATCCGCATTCAGGATCCGCGCATGATCCGCCTGCTGGAAGTGCTGCTGCACGCCGGCACCGCGGTGGGCGGCTGGAGCGCCCGGCAGATCCACGCCGTGCTGCTGGAGCGCTTCACGCTCAGCCCCCAGGCCTACAATCTGAACAGCCTGCGTTACGACCTGCGCAAGCTCAAAGGGCACGGCCTGCTGGAGCGGGAAGCCGGGCGCTACGCCTATCGGCTGAGCGGCAAGGGCCAGCGGGTGGCGATCCTGTTCCTGCTGTTCCACCAGCGCCTGTGCGGACCGCTGGCGGGCAGCCACTTTCTCTACCGGCCGGACCCGCAACACTACCCCAAGCCAAGCCAGCTCGAGCGGGCGTACTATAATGCGGATCGAGCCATCGACCAGATTGTGAGCCTACTCCGTGCGGCTTGAAGTTACAAATCGGAATGTTGAAGTATTCCTGTTTAGGACCGAACAGGGTACAGGCTACGTGAAGAACAATCCGCTGAAGAATCGAGACGCCGACGGCCACGTCTGTATCTTTGGGATCGGCAACACCTGCAAGGTCGATCCACCGCCGCCTCCTGCGCCTCTCAAGCCCCCACTTGTGACGCAAACTGGTCAGGTTTCTAGGGCGCAGCCGGGGCCGCAGGCTCCTAGTGCCGCGCCCGCATCCACTACTCAGGCAGCCGGCCAGCCTCAAGCGCAGCGAGGCCTAACCGTCGGAGTAGGTGTCGCAGGCAACGCTGATGTGGGAGTGGTTGCTGCGGGCGCGGAGGTGAATGCATCTGCGGTTGTCATGGGCTCCATTTCTACAAGCGGGCGCCCATCCGCATCAGCGGCCGCCAGCGGTGGCGCTGTGGCATATGCTGGCGATAATGTGGCTGCGGCTCCGACGCAGCTAGCGCCGCCGATTGTGCTCGGGGCGTATGCCGGGGCGGGCGTCACACTCCTCGCCGCCAACACCGCATCAGGCGCCCAGCTGAGCGGTCCGTTCCAGACAATATCCGGCAACGTGGGAGGCGGAGCAGGAGCCTCCGTCAGCCTCTCGTTTGATTCGAGCGGTACGTTCGTGTTCCAGGTTACGGTTGGGCCTGGCATAGGAGCATCGGGCTGGTCGGTCACCACGAACACCTGCGTGACCGGAAAGGGATGCCAGTGAACTCGCCTGCTGACGTGGCGTTGGTGGTCTTACTGATCGCACTAGTACCGGTAGGCGTTGCGGCTGTCGTCTCGCCAGCGCTCCTCGTGCGTCATCTGGGCGGGCCAAGAAATCGGAGGGTGCCAGCCCGGGAGATGTTCCTGCGCCTCGCGGGCACACTGGTGTTGATCGGAGTTTTAGTCCTTGGTTATCGGTGGTGGCGGACATGAGAAGCGAGCCGCGACATTCGGAAGCCTGGGAGGACTACCGGCGGGCGCGCAATCGCGTCGTAGGCTGGACGCTGGCGTTCCTCCTTGCGCCGCTTTGCATCGCGTATTGCTCTGCTCGACTTATGAAATCCACTGCCCCCGGCATGGTCGCCGCCCTCGTGACGATGGCTGGCGCTGCCTTGTCCGTGTGGCGGCTCGTGACCTGGTCCTGCCCAAGATGTGGGGAGGTCTTTGGTGCGCCACTTAGGCGGTGTCGTCATTGTGGTCTCGTAAAGTGGTCGGGCGATTTGGGCGAGGGGGACAGTCGCTAGCGCAAGGGCTCGCCGCGGCGCCCGGAGCCGCCCGGGTCGAATCCGCAACAAGCCGCCTTCGGCGGCTGGATTAGGGTGACACGTCACCCCAGGTTGGGATGCTGCGCAGCGGCTACGCGGCGCTGGCGGGGAACTTCTTCAAACTCCACACGTTAGGCCTCGGGCGGCGCCGGCGCGGGAGCGCCGGTTCCTGCCGGGGAACCTGTTGAATCCAAGCCCTGCCAGAGACTTTTGCTTCTCGCGCGGGAACCGTAGTAGCATCCTCTTGGCTTGAAACTCAGCGCCGCGGGGCGCGGCGAAAGAGGGGCAAACATGGACGCGAGAGGCGAGCCGCCGAGGCAGTTGCGCGTCCGCTCGGTGGGCACGAAGCTCAGCGAGGCGGAGTATGCGCAATGTGAGCGCACGGCGGCGCGGCGGGGGTTAACGCTGGGGGAGTGGTGCCGCCAGGCGCTGCTCGAAGCGGCGGAAGGTCCCGCTCAAGTTCCGGAGGTCGAGGCGATCCTGGGGGAGATCCTCGCGCTCCGGAAGATCGTGATCAATCTGCTGTACGGGGAGCGGGCGGGCGAGCCGCTGGATGAAGAGCGGATGCGCGAGCTGATCGAGGCGGCCGACGCGGAGAAGGTCGCCA
Source organism: Bryobacterales bacterium (assembly GCA_963710565.1). Taxonomy (GTDB): domain Bacteria; phylum Acidobacteriota; class Terriglobia; order Bryobacterales; family Bryobacteraceae; genus DASWZN01. Next base: position 196,245 of record CAVQAN010000010.1, read on the forward strand.
AGGCCGGTGAACGTCTGCGCTCCGTGCGGGCAGCGCGAGCAGCGGCGGGGGGTGTGGGGGATGACGGACGCGCAGCACGAGGAGACGGCGCGGCGGCCGACGGGGTGGCCGTCTGACAAGCCGGTCTGGACGATCACGGTTTTCCTTTTAGCCGCCCTGGCGGTTCCGGGGCGGATCGCGTTCGAGTACGCCCAGCACTGGAACGGGCTGGGAACGTTTTATCTGCCGCACTACGTGGCGAGCGGCGCGCCGTGGAGCGCGGGGGCGCGGCGGTGCCGGCTGCTGGAGACGGTGACGCGGCGCGGCGTGCATCTGACGGCGAGCCGGGAGGTCGAGCCGGTGCCCGGCGGGTTCCGGCTGACGCCGGCGGCGGTCGAGCGCGGCGCGGTCGGGCTGCGGTGGCAGCGGGTCGAAGCGGACAGCGCCAAGCTGCACGAGTTTCTGCGGAGCGAGGTCTACGGCGTGAGGCCGGCGGGCGAACTGGCCAAAGACGGCGCCCTGTGGGCGTGCGCGCTGCTGCTCAACGGCCTGTTGATCGCCGTGCCGATGGACCGCAGGGCGCAGCGGATGTACCGCGAAGGGCGGCTGGTGCGCGGGCCGGTGGTGGTCGCGCGGGACGCGTTCAACCGCAAACGTAAGCGCGGCGGCCGCACCGACGGCATCGGCTTCGTGACGCGGGAGCCGCAGTCGCTGCGCGAGCGGTGGCTGATCCAATACGCCTAGCCAAATATATTTGAAATTTCTCTGATTTGAAGACCTGCGATGCTCTGCTTTTCTCTGCTTTCGTGGGGTTCTTTCCTTCGCCAACCCTCCAAGGGAACGACACCTGCGGTTTCTTTCCCTTGGAACCCTTTCTTCCCTTGCCCGTTCCCCAGCAGTACGGCTTGATTCCACCGGCCGCCTGTCCCATGATCTTGTTGTCGAGGCAATCTCCCAGGAGGCGGCCGATGGAACTCTTCACCAAGCTCTTTGGAACCTGGCTGGTTCTGGTATACCACTGTTTTGACCGCATCGTCCTCAGCGGCTACCTCATGGGCCTCCAACGCCCCGGCCAAGTCGTCTACTGGCTCCAGTCCGTGCTCGGCATTCAGGCCATCACCAAGGAAGTCCTCAGCCAGCGCACCGCCGACTACGTGCACTGGGTCGAGTCTTTCGCCCCCAACCAGCGCATCCCCTTGCAATGGGCCGAGAAGGACGTCCGCAAGGAAGACTACGTCGCCCCTTACCTGCGCCGCTTCGAGCGGGCCGGCCGCTACGGCGTCTACTTCATCTTCCAAAGCATGGAGCAGGGCTGGACCTTCCGCCCCGGCCAGCGCCTGGTCCAGCGCCAGCCCGGCGGCCCCGCCGACTACCCCATCCTGCACCGCCATCGTGCCCGCTATCGTTATTACTACTTCTATATCCGGGACCAAGTCCTGGGACCCATGATCCTGCGCCTGGGCACCTTCATCCCCTTCGAGGCCAGTTACTACCTCAACGGCCACAGCTATATCGAGGGCCACTTGCGCGCGGCCGGAGTCGGCTTTCGCAAACTCGACAACGCCTTCCTGGCGGTGGACGACCCGGCGGCCCTGCAGGCCGCCTGCGACCGCCTCTCGCCCGAAGTGATTCAACCGCGCCTCAACTACTGGACCTTCCTGCTGGGACCCAAGTTCACCAAGCGCGACCGGCGCGCCGCCAAACTGGAGCGCAGTTACTACGTCCACCAGATCGAGTACTGCCAGAATTTCGTCTTCGCGCGCAACTACCCCATCCGCAAGATCTTCGAGCGCAGTTGCGAGTTGGGCCTGTGGCGCCTGACCGGCGAGCGCATCTGGCGCGCCTTCGGGCGCGGCCATCGCGACCGCATCAACGGCAAGCTCCAGACCATCATGGAGGCCATCGACCGCGGCCAGCACATCTTCCGCGCTTACTGGAAGCACGCCTGGGTCAAGCAGTACGAAAAGTATTCCACCTTCCTGCGCAACGAGGTCACCTCCAACAACCTGCGCGACTTCAAACTGCACAAGGGTCTGGCCTACCTGGGAGAGGTGCGCACACGCCTGCGGGAGGTACTGGACCGCTTCGCCTCGCATCAGGCCGAGAACCTGAACGTGCATGAGGACTTTGCCCTGCTGCGCCGCATCGCCCTGCCCGTGCGGTGCGGCACGGTCCGCACGCCTGGAATCCGCATTCAGGATCCGCGCATGATCCGCCTGCTGGAAGTGCTGCTGCACGCCGGCACCGCGGTGGGCGGCTGGAGCGCCCGGCAGATCCACGCCGTGCTGCTGGAGCGCTTCACGCTCAGCCCCCAGGCCTACAATCTGAACAGCCTGCGTTACGACCTGCGCAAGCTCAAAGGGCACGGCCTGCTGGAGCGGGAAGCCGGGCGCTACGCCTATCGGCTGAGCGGCAAGGGCCAGCGGGTGGCGATCCTGTTCCTGCTGTTCCACCAGCGCCTGTGCGGACCGCTGGCGGGCAGCCACTTTCTCTACCGGCCGGACCCGCAACACTACCCCAAGCCAAGCCAGCTCGAGCGGGCGTACTATAATGCGGATCGAGCCATCGACCAGATTGTGAGCCTACTCCGTGCGGCTTGAAGTTACAAATCGGAATGTTGAAGTATTCCTGTTTAGGACCGAACAGGGTACAGGCTACGTGCTCAATAATCCGCTCTTAGTTCGAGACCCTGATGGGCACAAAGTGGATTGTAGCGGCGCGAACGCTCAGAAGATCGGATGTCTGACGATCGCCAACTGGAATGCGGAGCACGGCATCGGCCAAGCCCGTTCCGTATCGAAAGGCAGGAGCACAACCGTCATCCACGCAAACGGCAGTATGGAAATGCGGCACGGCAACATCGCATTTCGCGACAACAATCCTGGTGATCTGAGGCCGGGCCCCTTCACCGAAGCCCACGGCCAGATTGGCGTTGATGTCACCAACGAAAGTGGATCTTTCGGTGTTTTCGAGAACTCGGTCGATGGAGAAGTAGCCCTCAGGGCTCTCTTGGCCACACCGCGCGTTCAGAAGCGGTCGATTCTCGAGGAGATGAGGAAGTTCGCTCCTGCGAGTGACGGCAACGATCCCGCAGGCTACGCTAGAACGCTAGCCGATGCACTTCAGGTTGACGTCAATGCACCGATGTCAAGTCTCACTCCCGCGCAAATCGATATCTTCGTAGAGAAAGTAAAGCAGAAGGAGGGTTTCTATGACGCCAAAGGAAGCACGGTCAGGCTCTCTGGAACTGTGAGGCTTACCCAATGAGAACGATCTTCCCGTCCGCGATACTGCTCTTGCTTCACGGCGTGGGCCTTGCAGCGCAGGATGTCGTCGTCGATCGGCCCTCTGCGCCCATGGTGGCGCTGGAGGGAACGATCAGATCCCGGAGGGTATGGGGGGCCCCTGGCTTCGGTGAGACCCCAAAACAAGATTCGCGAACCACCATCTATCTGCTGAGACTGAAGAAACCCAAAACAGCCGGCGGACTGTCTCTGGGCGCGCCGTCCAACCGGGAAGCGGCGAGAGAATACTCCGAAGTCCAGCTGTTCTGCGATTCCACCAAGTTCCCCCGATGTGCGGCCACGGTCCACTCCTCCGTAGGACGCAGGGTCACCGTAAGCGGCAAGGTTGATTTTGCAGTCGAGCCTACTGACTATGTGCCAATCACCATGGAGGTGCTCGCGATTCAACGGGAGTAGAGTTCCTCGAGGGAACCCGAGGACAGGCGGTGCGTAACCGCGTGGATCTGATCATACGATGGACAGTCTATGGGTACGATGAGCCAGCCCGGATCTTCGAGCAGACAATTGCCCCTCCCGGCCATCAAATCCACGCGTCAGCTTGGGTGTCTGGCGACCCTCGGTCCGAACGTGGCAGATTTCACCGGCAAAGAACAGGATGCGGAGACGGGGCTGGATTACTTTGGGGCGCGGTACCTGAGTTCGGCGCAGGGGCGATGGACCAGCCCGGATTGGGCCGCTAAGCCTCAGCCGGTGCCATATGCGGATTTTAAGGATCCGCAGAGGCTCAACCTTTACGCCTACGTGCGGAACAACCCCTTGGGTCTTGCGGACTTAGATGGACACGCGCAGCACTGTTTCCTCGGCATATGCGTGGGCAATGCCGATCCGCCGCCTCCTCCGTCGCCACTGCGTCCTCCGACAATCAAGGAGCAATGGGCCACCGCGAGCGGCAAGACGGTGACGATTGTCACGAAATCTGTCAACTACGCAACGACGAGCGGCACCATGACCACTGAAACCCGGACGGGGAACCATCCATTTCGTGATAACAACTCCGGGGACGTCAACTCGGGTGCCTTCGCCAACAGTCATGGCGCAATTGGGACGGACAAGGGGTTTGCGATATTTCCCGACGCCAAGACTGGTACTGCTGCCACGGATTCTCTTCTGCAAACTCCAAAGTACCAAGGCAAAACGTTAGACGACGCGATCGCGGCATTTGCGCCTCCCTGCTGCAACGACACCGCTTCCTACCAAGCTACTGCTCGCGACGCTCTGGGGGCTAGCGGCGACACGAGGCTTTCCGCACTGAGTGGCGCGCAGCGTAGCCAACTCAGCGGCACGGTTATTCCAAATGTCGAAGGGGCCAACGTTCAAGGAACGACGACCACACAAACAGTGCCGATCTCGCCACCGTTTTAGTCGGTCGCCCGGGTACGCAGGTGTGTCCGAGATCGAGGGTAGGAAATAGGAGACGTTCTATGTCGCGCCGCGAAAGAATTGTGTGTGGAATGTCGCTCGTCATCCTTCTCGGGGCCGGGACCGCAAGCGCGCAGACCGCACTGCTCGGATATGCGACAGCCCAGGAGTTTGCCCTCGCGCAAAAGGAGAACGGTATAGAGGGGACACTGGCTCTGTCATTGGACAGACGATTGTCGAGACCAGTACGAGACAAGCTCTGGGGGAGGGGAGACTGGAGTTTTGTTCTTCCGCCCGATTCGAGTCTCTACCGTGAGTTTTCGGAGCGGCCACCGGCCAAGGCGCGACTAAGCATCACAGATACGGCGGGCAAGGTGGTTGCCTTTCGCGATTTGCAGGCGGCGTTGGCGAAGCTGCAGCGGTGGGGGACTTCAACGGACGGCAATCGGCTTTTCCTGGTGACGCAGGACTACTCCGCAGGGTTCGGATCGTATAGCGGGCTCGGGACGACCCTGTTGATGGTTTCCGGTCCTGCTTTTCGCGACGTGAAGGCCCTCGATGGGCGGTCTCATCAGGAGGAAGAAATCCGCCTGACGAGGTCCCTCAAGGCCGACTGGCGAATCGCGCAGCAGGGCGAGAACACGGAAATCCTGTCGGTTTCCTGCCACCCGGCAGGCCACTCGCGCTTTGTGATCGACTACGTACGTTATGCATCTGACGGCGAGCGATGGCTTGTATTTAAGCGAGAGGGGGATGGTTTCTGGGAGTCGGACGATCCCTTCCCCAAGAGGTCAATGTATCCGTAACAGTCTGCAACATGCCCCGCAGGTTCCTGAATAGGGTGAGCGTTACGTGAACCACACCCCCGAAGTCCCAGCTTACCTCGGGCTGCCCTCCGGCGGCGGAGCCAGATTCTCCTTGTCCTACTCTTTCGGTTACGACGGACAGGGGGACCTCGACCAGATGACCCTGCCGACAAGCGCTACCGTTTCGTGAGCGTTACGTGAACCACACCCCCCAAGTCCCAGCCTACCTCGGGCTGCCCTCCGGCGGCGGAGCCAGATTCCGCTTCCACTGGTCCGGCAGCCAGGCCGCCAGCTCCCGCACCCGCACCGCCGGCAGGTTCACCAGCAACTGCGTCAGGTACAACTGCGGGTCCACCTCGTGCCGCCGGCAACTGCTGGTCAGGCTCGCCAGAATGGCCGCCGTCCGCCCGCCCCGCGCGTTCCCCACGAACAGCGAGTTCTTGCGGTTCAGCACCACCCGCTTCATCTCGCGCTCGCTCACGTTGTTGTCGATCGAAACCGCGCCGTCACCGCAGAACACGTTCAGCTCTTCCCACTGCCCCAGCACATAGCTCACCGCCTCGGCCATCGGGTGCTTGGGCAGCAACTGCTCCTTCCACCCCAGCAGCTTCTCCTTGAAGCTGGCCAGCACCGGCGCCGAGCGGCTCTGCCGCATCTCCAGCCGCGCCTCCGGCGACAGATCCTTCGCCGCGTGCTCCACCGCATACAGCAGACGCACTTGTTCCACCGCTTCCCGCGCTATCTCGGGAGCCGACTTCTCCGCCTCCACCACATGCCGCCGCGCATGCGCCCAGCATCCCGCGCGCACGATCCCGTTTCCCGCCACCACGCCGTTGTAGCCGGCATAGGCATCCGCCAGCAACACCCCCCCGAAGTCTTTCAGGAAATACTGCGGCCCGTCCCGCCCCCGGCTCAGAGTGAAGTCGAAAATGTCGTAGGGATGTTCTTCATCCCCCACGTAAACCCACATCCTTGCTTTGGCCGTCTTGCCCCGGTCGAGCATGGGCATGATCGTGTCGTTGGTGGCGACCACGTGCGAGGCTCGCACCCGCTCCCCCATCAACTCGTAGAGCGGGGTAACCAGGTCCGCTACATCGCCGCACCACACCGACTGCGTGACCCGCGAGATCTCGAACCCCTGCCGCTCGAAAATGTCTTCCAGCCGGTACAGCGGAAGATAATCGGAGAACTTACTGGTGACGATGTAAGCCAGCAGCCCCGGACCGGCCAGCCCCTTCTCGATGACCGCTTCCGGCCGGGCTGCGGTTTCGATGCTGGGGCCGGCGCCGCTGTTCTCGCAGGCCGGGCAGGCATACTTTTTGCGCAGATGCTGGATGCGCTCGAAGTGGCCGGGGAAGTACTCGATCTGCCAAGTCTGGTCGGCGCCGATCTCGCGCCGCGGGGCGCCGCAGCCGGGGCAGGCGCGCTCTTCCTCGCTCAACTCGTGAACGTGGGTGGTGACGGGAAGATGTTCGAAGGCGGCCAGATTGCGCCGTCCCCGGCGCCGCCGCACGCGCCGCAACTCCGCGGCCGGCTCGGAGGCCGGAGCGTCTTGGAGAGGAACCGGCTTGCGGTCCAGCTCTGCGGCGAAGTCGAGCAGCATCTGGGCCACCTCGCCGGGGGAGGCGAGCCGGTCGGCGCGCGGTCCGTAATACCACTTCTTGTAGCGCGCCAGTTCCCGCTCCAGGCGCAGCTTCTCGATGTGGAGCTGGTCGGCGCGGAGCTTCTGTTGTTCGGCGCGGCGAGCGTGTTCTTCGGCGCGCTGCCGTTCGCGGTCGCGCTCCGCGATCAGCGCGCGGATCGCCGCTTTCAGCGATTCGCTGTTCTCGGGTAACCCGGCAAATTCGGCGCCCTCGACCATCAAGGACTATATTAGCAGAATAGGCTCCTAGTTACTCACAATAGTTACTCCACTTACTCACTTTTCTCGCGGCGTTCATAGCGCGGCACCCGCTTCAGCCGCGACATGTCGATTCCGTCCAGCACCATCGCCAGCTCGCTGGCGCGCAACTCCACCGAGCGCGCGCCCGCTTCCACCCGGGGCAGTTTGAACACCCCCGCCTCGAGCCGCTTGTACCAGAGCACGAAGCCGTCGCGATCCCAGAACAAAATCTTCATGCGGTCGCCCCTCCGCGAGCGGAACACGAACAGGTGGCCGCCCAGCGGGTCCTGCCCGATGACCGCGCGCACCCGTTCGGCCAGACGGTCGAAGCCGCAGCGCATGTCGGCCGCTTCGGCGGCCAGCCAGATGCGCGCGCCTTGCGCCAGGTCCAGCGCACGCAGGCTCGGCAGGCTGGTCAAGCGCGCGCCTCCAGCGCAGCCAACACGGCGCGCAGATGGCCGGCGTCAAAACCGGGCTCCACCATCACGACGCGGCCGCCGGCAAGCCGGATCTCGAGCGCCTGGCTGGGCACCGGCTGGCTGGCCTCCACCACCTGCACGGCCACGAACTTCTGCGCGGCGGCCTGACTCAGCTTCTTCTTCCAGGCGAAGAAGTGCGGCGCGCACAACCCACGCTCGCGGCAGAACGCCGCCACGCACTGCCCGCTCCTGTTCTGCTCCGCCACCAACCCGCGCCACTTCGCCCACGCTTCACGCCTGCGCTTCGTCATGTCCCCACAGTGAGGCAGCGCGGGTATATTTACAAGATGGGGTTGGCGTATCGCTCACCGTCTTGGATCACGACCACGGCGGCGTACGACGGGCTGGGGCGCAAGTCCAGCACCAGCCTCAGCCTCGACAGCGGAGCCATCGTGACGACGTATGCCTATGACGGGCGCGGGCGGCTGGCCTACACCTCGCTGGCATGGAGCGGCACGCCACCCGTGGAGTGCGTCCAATCCTGGGGCGCGACCCTGCCCACCTGCACGCCCAATTACGGCACGTTCACCAGCTTCGACGCGGTGAACCGGCCGACGGCGGCGATCCAGGCGGGCGGGGCGACCACCACCAGCCAGTACATCGCCGACGAGACCCTCATCACGGACCCTGCGGGCGCGGCAAAGCTTCAGACCGCCGACCGTTTCGGCAACCTCACGGCAGTGGTCGAGGATCCGTCCTCCTGGTACGGCGGCCCACTGAGCGGAAGCCACGTGCCTTACAGCACAAGCTACGCTTATGATCCACTTAGTAACTTGACCGCGGTCACGCAGACAGGAATGAGCACGACGCCGCAGAACCAGTGGCGCAATCGCAACTTCAGTTACGACACCCTCAAGCGGCTGGTGAAAGCGGTGAACCCGGAGAGTGGCGCCATCTACTACTCTTACGACAACAGCGGCAACCCGCTGTGGCGCCAGGACGCGCTGGGGAACCTGACGAACACGCCGTATGACGGGCTGAATCGCATCACCGCGAAGAACTATGTCAACAACGGAGTCACGCCGACGGTGACTTACTCGTACAATGACAGCCCTTCGGGGTGCGCCGCCGGCAACCAGTGCGCGCGGCTGATTGCGGTGACCGCGGGGAACGCGAGCACGACCTACGCGAGCTACGATGCCATGGGGCGGGTGACCTCGAGCACGCAGAGCCTGGGGAGCCTGAGTTACGGGCCGTTCTCCTACCAGTACAACCTGGCGGGGGCGTTGTGGACGGAGACGTATCCCTCGGGGCTGGTGGTGACCAACAGCTTCGACGCCGCCGGGCGGGTGACCCAGGTGGCGGGGAACGCGGGCGTCAATTACGCCCCGAGCGTGAGCTACGTTCCGCAGGGGGTGAACGTGCTCACGCTGGGGAACGGTCTGACGGAGACGTGGAGCTACTTGACGGCGCAGAAGCAGGCGACGGGATTGGTGGCGTCGGCGCTCCAGCCGGATCAGAGCTACAAGGTGAATGCGAGCTGGAGCTGGGGCTACGGGACCCCGGCCACGGACAACGGCAACGTGACCAGCGCCAGCGTCTACAAGACGGATTGGACGGGCGCAGTTTACGTGAACGCCACGCAGAGCTTCGGGTACGATTTGATCAATCGGCTGACGAGCTCGAGCGAGAGCAGCGGCTCGCCATGGACGCGCAACTTTGGCTACGACGCCTGGGGCAACGGGTGGGTGTGGTCGTTCAGCGGGATTACGCCCTCTGCGTTCACGCCATTGGGCACGCAGACCGCAAGCAGCAACTTCGACTCCAACAACCGCCTGCTCATCCAGGGCTCGGCCTACAACGGGGCCGGAAACCAGACCACCATTGGCGGCTTTACCAATGTCTACGACGCCGAGAACCGGATGGTGACGAGCGCCATTGGCGGGGTGACCACGCAGTACACTTATGATGGAGACGGACGGCGGGTGCAGAAGGTGACGGGCGGCACAACCACGAATTACGTCTACGACGCGGGGGGGCAACTGGCGGCGGAGTATTCGTCGGCGGCGGCGCAGGCTTCGGCGTGCGGGACCTGCTACCTGACGGCGGACACGTTGGGCTCGACGCGGATGATCACGGACGAGACGGCGACGCCGCGGGAATGCCACGACTATTTGCCGTTTGGGGACGAGATCGGTCGCACGGCGGGCTGCTACGCAGGGCAGACCTCGAACACGCTGAAGTTCACGGGCAAGGAACGGGACGCGGAGACGGGGCTGGATTACTTCGGGGCGCGGTATTTGAGCAGCGCGCAGGGGAGATGGACGTCGCCGGATTGGTCTACTGCCCCCCAGCCCATTCCCTATGCGAGCCTTGGCGATCCCCAGTCGCTGAACCTATACATCTATCTCCGGAATGGCCCTTTGGGCAAGCGCGATCTAGACGGCCACGGGGACTGCGAGAAAGCTGCCGGAGGCAACAACGACAAGTGGAAGGCCTGCAAAGGAGTCGCGCCCACGCTCTCCGGAGGCTGGACGATCTCCGCGATGCCGGAGAGCAAAGGGAACCCGGTCCGTGAACGCATCGGGGGCGTCGTTAAAGGAGTCGTGACCGATGTTTTCGAGACCCTGAGGGGTCTGGGCGCGCCGGACGCGAACGTGGATCAGGCGGAGAGATTCCTGGACCTCGATCCGGAAACAAAGAACGAGAAGTTCGGCACACAGCTAGCCACGCTCTTTGGCTTGTTCGCCGGTGGAGAAGACATCGCCGGGGCTATCGCTGCTGGCCACTCAGCGGTGAAACACCTGCACGAGTTCGCGGACCTTGGCGTGAGCACGAAAGAGGCGCTGGCGCGATTGATCGGAGACGTGATGGCCGATACGACAACGGAGACAAGGAGCTTGCAACGAGGACGGACTGCATACTACGACTCGAAACGCAACATAATCATTTTCCATGACCCAAATTCTCCGGATATGGGTACAGCTTTCCGTCCGCAGAATGGTCGATCCTATTTTGACAACGAGATTCACTAAAGGCAATGATAAAGAATATCGATTGCGAAGGCCCCGAGCTTCGGTTCGAGATTTCAGGGGACGACCTGATGCTCGCGAATAATTGCCTTAACGAGGTTCTCAACGGGTTCAACGTGCCGGATATCGAGAAGACGCTCGGCGCTCCCGAAGAGACGGCTCGTGAACTGCTAGGACGTGTGAACCTGGGCGGGCAGACCGAGGAGCGTCGAGTTCGAGTTCGTGCGGCGGACGTTGAGCTGATCGTTCGGAGCGTCGAAGCAACGGTATCAGAACTCGATTTCGAGTTCTCGATTCGGGTCGGCTTCACGATTGGAGAAGCTCAATCGGCCGCGCGTGCAATGCGAAACGCTCTCTCGGGGGTGGGTGACGGGAGCCGGTAGTTGTCGGTCGCCACAAGCGAATCCGGCCAAACCCCGGGGGGCTTGGGACGGGTTGAACCGCCTCATGAACAAGCAGTACAGCGACAACACGCCCGCGGTGGCCTCCTGCTACGACAACCCACAAACCCCAGCACCACCTTTACGGCTTTCGACCCGGTAGGCCGGGTGCAAACGAGCACGCAGACCACCGGCGCCAGCTACACGTTCACCTACTTGTACAACAAGCTCGGCGGCCTGACGCAGGAACAGTACCCTTCGGGCCGGCAGGTCGGCAACGTGTTCGGCGCCGCCGGGCGCATCACCACGGTAACGGGGACAGTCGGCGGAAACGTGACCACCTACGCCTCGGGCGTGGTCTGCGATCCCACCGGGCCCATGGGGACCTTCTTGCCCTTGAACAGCTGGGTGACCGAGAGCTGGACCCTAGGCACTCCGCAGAAGCAGCCCACGGCGCTGACGGCGGCGAAGAACGGGACTCTGCTGGCCCTGGGATGGGGCTATGGCACGGGCGCCAGTCCCGACCTCACCAACAATGGCAACGTAACCAGCGCCACCATCGCGGGCAACGGGGTGAACGCGTCGCAGTCGTTTGGCTATGACCTGGTGAATCGGTTGGTAGTGGCCGCGGAGGGCGCGTCGAGCGCAGTCACCTCGAGCACCATTTGCACGCAGAACACTGGCACCTGGTGCCGGAACCAGGCATACGACGCCTGGGGCAACGGGTGGATCCCAAGCTACAACAACCAGGTGCTCAACTTCGGCCTGGTCTTGAACTCGTTCACGCCGCAGGCTGCGAGCAACTTCGACGCGAACAACCGGCTGAACATCCAGGGTTCGGCTTACGACAACGGAGGGAACCAGACCAAGATCGGTCTCTTCAACAATGTTTACGACGCCGAGAATCGGCTGACGAGCAGCAGCAACGGCGTGGTGTCCGCGACGTACACTTATGATGGAGACGGACGGCGGGTGCAGAAGGTGACGGGCGGCACAACCACGAATTACGTCTACGACGCGGGGGGGCAACTGGCGGCGGAGTATTCGTCGTCGGCGGCGCAGGCTTCGGCGTGCGGGACGTGCTACCTGACGGCGGACACTTTGGGGTCGACGCGGATGATCACGGACGAGACGGCGACGCCGCGGGAATGCCACGACTACTTGCCGTTCGGGGAAGAGATCGGTCGCACGGCGGGCTGCTACGCAGGGCAGACCTCGAACACGCTGAAGTTCACCGGCAAAGAGCGGGATGTGGAGACGGGGCTGGATTACTTCGGGGCGCGGTACTTGTCGTCGGCGCAGGGGAGGTGGACCAGCCCCGACTCTTCGTCGGGCGCATCGAGCGTTCCATACGCGGACCTCCGCGATCCTCAGACGCTCAATCTGTATGGCTACGTCCGTAATGACCCACTGGGGCTGGTGGATGTAAATGGGCACTTCTTTCAGGAGTTGTTGAACTGGGCACGCGGGAACGGGTGGATTAACAACGAAGATCTAAAGAAGAAGAAGACTCAGGTGACCGTCCGGGTGGTCTGTCAGGGAGAAGCGGAGAGTCAGGATAACGGGACTGCGACCGGGGACCCGAACCGACAACTCCAACAGTTCCAGAGCATGATCGTGGCGGCTACCCCGCTCTTACTAATGGCTCCCGAGCTGGCTGGCGACGGAAGCGCTGAAGAGGCCGCGGGAACCGAAATGGCTGCGGAGGCTGGGTGGGTAAGAGTCGGCCGCTGGATGAGCCAGGAGGAGTTGGAGAGCATGCAGGCTACCGGCGCGGCCCAAGAGAGCCGCGCTCTGGGCGGATCTCGGGTAGCGTTTCCCGCGAGCTCGGAAGCCTACAAAGGTGCTCCGGCCGGGAGCCTCTATGTCGAGTATGACATTCCGGCGAGCGTGGCGAAACCGGCAGGCTCGGGCTGGGCCAGGATTCCGGGGCCCAACAGCGTGGAGGGCCGAGCCGCAGCGGCTGCAGGTCGCCCGGCGCCAGAAATGCCCCAGGTGAAGAACATCGAGGTGGTGAAGTCGAAATGACACAACAGCCGCTAACGCTGACGGAGATCGTGGCGTGGTATCAGTCGAAGCGACGCTTGCTTGAAGGTTCGGGAATAGCGATGGTAGATATTCGCGAACGGTCGGAGCACCTGCCTGCAGCCGCAGCCGATCTCACTGGAAACGATTCGGTGGGTCGAATCAACGGGTGGGTATCTGGAGAATTTGACTTCGAGGTGGTACGAGTTTCGGACGGCAAGGACATTTTCTGGCGGCATGTGGACGTTTCTGCAGTGGGCGCGCTTGAGGCCGTCTACGCCGAGTTCATTCGGGAGATGCTCGGTGCTGATCAGCCGCCTGACAGCGATCCGGGGACCTCGGGGAGAGACGGGCCGTAAGCACGCGGAAGGCGGACACGACGGACAATCTATGAGTGTGATGAGCCGGCCCGGACCTTCCAGCACGCAACTTCTAGCTCTGGTAGCCGACTCCACGCGCAAGCTCGGGCGTCCGGGGGCGCTCGGCCCGACCACCGCGGATTTCACCGGCAAAGAACGGGATGCGGAGACGGGGCTGGATTACTTTGGGGCGCGGTATTTGAGCGCACCGCAGGAGAGGTGGACGTCGCCGGATTGGTCGACGACTCCAATGCCGGTACCGTACGCCGGGTTGGCCGATCCTCAAACCCTGAACCTTTACAGCTATGTTCGAAACAACCCGTTAGCAGCTGCCGACCCGGACGGCCACGGGAAATGTGAAAAGGATGCGGGAGGGGATACGGGCAAGTGGTTGGCCTGCAAAGCTGTATCGTCTACGGTGACGAGTTCCGACAACGCCCATCCCCAGCTGGCTCAGGGCCTATGGGCGTCGTCGGACAACCGATACACGATGCAGGTCGACGCTCACGGTGGGGCGAAGGTTGGCCGGACCGGCATTGACATCGCTTCCGAAACGATCGACGCCGCCATGATTGGAGGCGCGCTCGGAGGCATCGTAGAGAGGCTTCTGCGAGTCGCGTCAGCGAGACTTGGAATGGAGGTCGCAGCGGAGGCTGGTGTCTTTCTCGGGAAAGCGGCAATTGATGAGGCCATCGAACTAACCGAGGCGGCGGGCAGGCTGCACCACGTCGCTCGCCATTTGGCAGAGGAAGGGATCATCGAGGCAGGCACGAACGCCGCCGTTGCGGCCGGTGGCGAGGCCGTAGCACGCGCCGTCTTGAACAAGCCGATCACAATGGTCATGACGAGGATGGCAACCTCAGGACAAGCTATCCGGATGTTCGTTGGCGAATATGGCGGGAGGTACGTCGGCGTGGCTGTCGCCGATGAAACTGCGGGAAATGTCGTGAAGAGGTCGATCGTGGAAATGATCGAACTGAAGAGATAGGAGAGAGTGATGAGAGAGGACCGTACTCCGAGAAACGGTCTAGGAATTACAGACTGGGCGCTGCGGCCGGACGAGGTCGACCGAGTGGGGCTTGACGCGCCAGGCATTATGTTTGCCGGATGGTGGCGAAGCCATCCCCCAGCCGTCTCGGCCTTTGACTCATTCGCCACCTGCTGGCCTCCGGACTGTGCAACGTTCAAGTACAGGGTGGAATCTCTGAAGGAGATCGGAGGAGAGGGGTACCAAGCATTCGCCTACGTGCGCATTCTCCACTATCCAGAAGCCTGGACAAGTGTCATAGCGAAATCCCTTGAGTTTTTCACGAATCGAGGAGCTGCAATCGCATGGGCGGGCGGTTACGAATGCTTCGTCCGATACAGGGTCGGAGACAAACTCAAGGGATGCTACGCAGCATTCACGTCAAAGGGAGGGCTGATTTGTCTTGGTGGACTCGACGAGCCGCTGAGGTATATCGACGAAGATCCTCAGACCGTCAATCGGCTCCACACGATCGTTGCGACAGGAGAGCCAACGCCCCCAACCCGATAGGGACACCTCGCGCCGCCCGAGGCGCACCCACAGATTGGCGTCGATGTTACTAAGGCGACTGGCCCATTCGCCGTCTTTGAACCTCCTTGGAGGGAGAAGCACCTCTCAGATCTCTTTTGGCCACTCCTCGCGTTCAGGAGTGATCGATCCCCGAGGAAATGAAAAAGGGTTTGCTCCCGCGGATGACGGACGGCTGTGCACAGCTACGAGACGGCATCGCCGAACGGCCTGGGCCGGCTGGCGTCGGTGGTTTCGGGGTGAGCGATACGCCAACCCCATCTTGTAAATATACCCGCGCTGCCTCAGTGTGGGGACATGACGAAGCGCAGGCGTGAAGCGTGGGCGAAGTGGCGCGGGTTGGTGGCGGAGCAGAACAGGAGCGGGCAGTGCGTGGCGGCGTTCTGCCGCGAGCGTGGGTTGTGCGCGCCGCACTTCTTCGCCTGGAAGAAGAAGCTGAGTCAGGCCGCCGCGCAGAAGTTCGTGGCCGTGCAGGTGGTGGAGGCCAGCCAGCCGGTGCCCAGCCAGGCGCTCGAGATCCGGCTTGCCGGCGGCCGCGTCGTGATGGTGGAGCCCGGTTTTGACGCCGGCCATCTGCGCGCCGTGCTGGCCACCTTGGAGGCGCGCGCTTGACCAGCCTGCCGAGCCTGCGTGCGCTGGACCTGGCGCAAGGCGCGCGCATCTGGCTGGCCGCCGAAGCGGCCGACATGCGCTGCGGCTTCGACCGTCTGGCCGAACGGGTGCGCGCGGTCATCGGGCAGGACCCGCTGGGCGGCCACCTGTTCGTGTTCCGCTCGCGGAGGGGCGACCGCATGAAGATTTTGTTCTGGGATCGCGACGGCTTCGTGCTCTGGTACAAGCGGCTCGAGGCGGGGGTGTTCAAACTGCCCCGGGTGGAAGCGGGCGCGCGCTCGGTGGAGTTGCGCGCCAGCGAGCTGGCGATGGTGCTGGACGGAATCGACATGTCGCGGCTGAAGCGGGTGCCGCGCTATGAACGCC
Organism: Bryobacterales bacterium; assembly: GCA_963710565.1. Classification (GTDB taxonomy): domain Bacteria; phylum Acidobacteriota; class Terriglobia; order Bryobacterales; family Bryobacteraceae; genus DASWZN01. The sequence continues at coordinate 212,324 of CAVQAN010000010.1, forward strand.
GCGAGAAAAGTGAGTAAGTGGAGTAACTATTGTGAGTAACTAGGAGCCTATTCTGCTAATATAGTCCTTGATGGTCGAGGGCGCCGAATTTGCCGGGTTACCCGAGAACAGCGAATCGCTGAAAGCGGCGATCCGCGCGCTGATCGCGGAGCGCGACCGCGAACGGCAGCGCGCCGAAGAACACGCCCGCCAGGCAGTCGAACACGCTCGCCGCGCCGAACAACAGAAACTCCGCGCCGACCAGCTCCACATCGAGAAGCTGCGCCTGGAGCAGGAACTGGCGCGCTACAAGAAGTGGTATTACGGACCGCGCGCCGACCGGCTCGCCTCCCCCGGCGAGGTGGCCCAGATGCTGCTCGACTTCGCCGCAGAGCTGGACCGCAAGCCGGCTCCTCCCCAAGACGCTCCGGCCTCCGAGCCGGCCGCGGAGTTGCGGCGCGTGCGGCGGCGCCGGGGACGGCGCAATCTGGCCGCCTTCGAACATCTTCCCGTCACCACCCACGTTCACGAGTTGAGCGAGGAAGAGCGCGCCTGCCCGGGCTGCGGAGACCAGCGCCGCGAAATCGGGGCCGAGCAGAGCTGGCAGATCGAGTACTTTCCGGGCCATTTCGAGCGCATCCAGCACCTGCGCAAAAAGTACGCCTGTCCGGCCTGCGAGAGCAACGGCGCCGGCCCCAGCATCGAAACGGCGGCCAAGCCGCAAACAGTCATCGAGAAGGGGCTGGCCGGTCCGGGGCTGCTGGCTTACATCGTCACCAGTAAGTTCTCCGATTATCTTCCGCTGTACCGGCTGGAAGACATTTTCGAGCGGCAGGGGTTCGAGATCTCGCGGGTCACGCAGTCGGTGTGGTGCGGCGATGTGGCGGACCTGGTTGCCCCGCTCTACGAGTTGATGGGGGAGCGGGTGCGGGCCTCGCACGTGGTGGCCACCGACGACACCATCATGCCCATGCTCGACCGGGACAAGACGGCCAAAGCAAGGATGTGGGTTTACGTGGGGGATGAAGAACATCCCTACAACATTTTCGACTTCACTCTGAGCCGGGGGCGGGACGGGCCGCAGTATTTCCTGAAAGACTTCGGGGGGGTGTTGCTGGCGGATGCCTATGCCGGCTACAACGGCGTGGTGGCGGGAAACGGGATCGTGCGCGCGGGATGCTGGGCGCATGCGCGGCGGCATGTGGTGGAGGCGGAGAAGTCGGCTCCCGAGATAGCGCGGGAAGCGGTGGAACAAGTGCGTCTGCTGTATGCGGTGGAGCACGCGGCGAAGGATCTGTCGCCGGAGGCGCGGCTGGAGATGCGGCAGAGCCGCTCGGCGCCGGTGCTGGCCAGCTTCAAGGAGAAGCTGCTGGGGTGGAAGGAGCAGTTGCTGCCCAAGCACCCGATGGCCGAGGCGGTCAGCTATGTGCTGGGGCAGTGGGAAGAGCTGAACGTGTTCTGCGGTGACGGCGCGGTTTCGATCGACAACAACGTGAGCGAGCGCGAGATGAAGCGGGTGGTGCTGAACCGCAAGAACTCGCTGTTCGTGGGGAACGCGCGGGGCGGGCGGACGGCGGCCATTCTGGCGAGCCTGACCAGCAGTTGCCGGCGGCACGAGGTGGACCCGCAGTTGTACCTGACGCAGTTGCTGGTGAACCTGCCGGCGGTGCGGGTGCGGGAGCTGGCGGCCTGGCTGCCGGACCAGTGGAAGCGGAATCTGGCTCCGCCGCCGGAGGGCAGCCCGAGGTAGGCTGGGACTTGGGGGGTGTGGTTCACGTAACGCTCACCTGCTACCTGACGGCGGACACGTTGGGCTCGACGCGGATGATCACGGACGAGACGGCGACGCCGCGGGAATGCCACGACTATTTGCCGTTTGGGGACGAGATCGGCCGGACGGCGGGCTGCTACGCGGCGCACACCACGAACACGCTGAAGTTCACCGGCAAGATGCGGGACGCGGAGACGGGGAACGACTATTTCGGGGCGAGATACTTGTCGGCCGCGCAAATGCGGTGGACGATACCGGACTGGTCGGCTAGAGGCGAGCCGGTGCCGTATGCCAATCGCGGCGACCCGCAGACCCTGAACTTGTACGCCTACGTGAGGAACAATCCCCAGTCCCGCGTTGATCTGGACGGGCACGACCAGATGACGGGCCCGACGCCGGACACGGTATGCACTGTCTATGTCGGGTCCTGCAAGGGAGTCGCGCCGTCGCCGAGCAAGCAGAGCCAGGCGCAACAGCAGTCGCAGCCGAGCTCTACCGGCTTTTTCAAGAACCTCGGTCAACGCTTCAGGAACGCGTTTCATGGCCGAGGCTTCAAGACCGATGACCAGCTCACGCCGCAGGTGACATCACACATCTTCTTCAGCGCGAACGTTGAAGCCGGCCCGCTCTCTGGGGGCTACACCTGGGTCCCTGGGAGCCACAACCTCTATTACCAACCGGGCGCTGGTGGGAGCACTGGAGGTTCCGTGACTGGTGGATGGGCGAACGATGCGGATTCCTTCGCCAGCGGCCCAAGCGTCAGCGGCTGCTTCTTCGATGTTGTTGGCGGGTGTGCCGGCGGGACGACCGGCGGTGACACGGCGATCCAAGGGGGATTTGGCTTCGGGAAGTGGGGATGGTCCTGGTCGTATGGACTCTTGGTTGAACCGGGCCCAGGAATACCGGATGCCGGTCCGCTGGCAACAAAAACTGGTGACGTGTATATGGTTGATGAGACCCGATTTTGGCTTGAAACGGTTCCACGGTGAGACAGCGGCGGAGGCGGTTGTAGCGACCGACAGAGGGCCGGAACAGGTCCTCGGCGTAACGGATATGGCGAACTGGGTCAGAGTCACTATAGCAATCGTCGTCTCGGTGGCTGGCATCGGGTGCCGGAGCCCCGAACAGATTTGGACTGGCTCTTGGAGGCTTGACCGGTCCAGGAGTGTCGTGCCGTTCCCGACCTTCACGATTACCGTTTCACCCCTAGGTGAGTTTCAGTTCGATAATGGCACTTACGTGGACCGGTTTCTCTGCGACGGAGGTGATTACCCGGCGTCTTCTGGGAACATCATCTCCTGTGTCCAGAAGAGCTCTCAAAACATTGTCTTGACTACCAAGCGCAGTGGCGTTGCAGTGTCGACCTCTTCTTGGGAGTTGTCTAGCGATGGCCTGCAGATGAGGGCTGTGCTGATGGCGTCGCAGTCCCAGAGACCTGGCGTGGAAAAACAAGTTGTTTTCGCCCGTATGTCGGGAGCCCCTGCCAGCTTCACAGGGGCGTGGAAAGATACGAAGAATCTCGAGACAAGACCGCAGGTGCTTGTGCTGGCGCTGCGCGACCGCACTCTGCATTACGCCTTCCCCGAACGACGCCAGCATGCAGACGCCGCACTGGATGGTTCGGATGCTGTTTGGCACGGCCCTGGAGTGCCGACCGGAGTGACGGTTTCGTTCAGGAACCACGGCACGGAGGAGTTCGTCACTAGCAGGAAGTACCGAGGCCAAATCACGAACCAGGGCTTTATGAGGATCGATGACGACGGGCGCACCCTCGTCGAGGTGTTCTGGAACCCAGATAGGCCCGACCAGAGGGCTGTGCTCTTCTACACAAAGCAATGAGGATGTTCGTCTGCAAGATTATGGATCGCGTGAAAAAATACATTCTCGCGCGCTGGCGAAAGAGATGGGGCATAGTTCCCGCATGCTTGGTTTTGATGATGCTCTCCAGTCTGACGACTAACGATGGGAAAAGGGTTGAGTGCCTGGTTACGCTTCCCTGCTTTGCCGTTTTTGTGATCCTGTTCCCGTTTCGCCTGGGTGACGAAGGTCGCGATTAGCCCTATGAGGGTGGCAACAATGGTAAGCGATACGCCGGCGATAGAGGAGATTCAGAAGGCGTTCTGTCGTGCGCGGAGCATCACCTACGTGCCGGCTCCAGAAGAATCCAAGCTCGGTTATGCGCTGTCCACCAAGAACCTCCGTCCGATCAACGGATTGCGGCATCCGGTCGTCGGCGACACCAACGGCTGGTACATTTGGTGTGGCGCTGAGTTCTCTGACGCGCCCGACTTCTTCTCCCCGCTGCACGCGGAGCACGTTCACGAGGGGCAGCCTGGACCCACCGGGATCCTTGGGCTGGCACCTGGGTACGGCTTCCTTTTGGATGGAGACTATCTCGATATCTGGTACGATCAGTCGCTTCTGGAGGTGTAAAGAGTCCCACCTACCTCTTTACGATGCGCAGGGCCAACTGGCGGCGGAGTACTCGTCGGCGGCGGCGCAGGCGTCGGCGTGCGGGACCTGCTACCTGACGGCGGACACTTTGGGGTCGACGCGGATGATCACGGACGAGACGGCGACGCCGCGGGAGTGCCACGACTATTTGTCGTTCGGGGACGAGATCGGTCGCACGACGGGCTGCTACGCGGCGCAGACCTCGAACACGCTGAAGTTCACCGGCAAAGAACGGGATGTGGAGACGGGGCTGGACCATTTCGGGGCGCGGTATCTGAGTGCGGCGCAGGGGAGGTTCACGAGCGCCGACCCGAAGGTGGTCGGGAATAGCCGGCTCCTGGACCCGCAGCGCTGGAATCTGTACGGTTACGCTCGCGATAACCCGTTGCTTTTCGTGGATCCAGACGGGCGCGAGATCATTTTGTTTTATAGGCCGCCTGACCCCGTGAAGAGTTCTCTGCAGGACTTCGGACACGTGATCCTGTACGTTCGCAACGACAGGAGTGGACGTTCGGGTGTCTTTGATTACTATCCAGACCCGGGGCGATCTGCGGTTCACAGGACCGTCACCCGCGACCGACTTCGCGATCACGCCGGCGTTGTTATCAAGTCGAATCCAGCAGCGGAAGAACGAATGCTAAACAAGATGGATACTCTGACAAAACAGGACCCGGCATTCCACGCCAATCTGGACGAGGTAGCGAAGCGCACGGAGTCGGACTGCGTGAGTACGACCGAGGAGATTCTCAAGGCCGGTGACATCGACTCCTCGGCGCGTACGCCCACCGGCCTATGGGAGGACCTGTTCGGGGATTGGGGCGTAGAGGCCCGCGGCATGACACCTGGTCTTGGGATGATCTACAAGGACGAGGCGGGCAAGCACTTCGATGCGATGAACAAGTTCATCGATCAGGTGGAAGAGCGTAGGAAACAAGAGGAGGCGGAAAAGAAGAAGACGAACGGCCAGTGAGGTTTGGCATTTGCGGTCCAAAGGACGGCCTCGGAGCGATCTATGGAGCGAATTTCGAGTAGAGTCATTATGCTGTCGGGACTGATCGGAGTGTCTGTTGTCGTTGTGGGAGGTTTGCTGTACCGGGTTGTCGATGCCGGCATTCGGACCTCCATTGAGCACAAGTCGGCCAAGACCACGACTGCGACCGTGGTTCACACCTCTAGATCCATCCTGCCCACGACTCCGGGTTCTTCTGCCTCACAAAGGTCGTATACGATCTGCTACACACTCGACAGCCTGGACCAGGTTGAGGCCGACATGCGCGGTGGGTACGAGGCGGCTGAGCATCATCGGGATGAGGCACTGGGGCCGCGATGCAGGGCAAGTGGCTCCGCGGGAGCCGCGATGCTTAAGCGCGGGGACAAGCTCCAGGTTCGGTATTTGCTGGCGAACGATTACCAGATAGAGATTGTGGAAATTGGAGTGCCTGGAGTGGAATTCCGTGGAGAGGATGTGCGCTTGTCCGGTTTGGGAAGTGTCCTTCACTGAACGGCAGGTTCACCGGCAAAGAACGGGAGGCCGAGACGGGGCTGGATTGGTTCGAGGTTCGGTACATGTCCTCCGCCCAGGGGAGATTCACCAGTGCGGACCCGCTGGTATGGCAGCTTTGGCAGAGCGGCTCCGACGACGACAGGGCAAAGTTTCAGGAGCTTATCGGCGACCCGCAGCAACTCAACTTGTATGCGTATGTCCGCGGCAACCCGCTGAAATACACAGATCCGACGGGCACCTATTTCTGCAACGGAACCGATGAGCAGTGCGCCAAGATCAAGGCCGGCTACGAGCAAGCGCAGGCGGCCGCCAAAGACCCGAGCCTCTCGAAGGAGAAGAAGGCGGAGATCAACAAGACCCTCAAGTTCTTGGGAAAGCCAGGAGAGGCCAACGGGGTCGCCGTGGTGTTTGGCGCGACCGGGAAAGGCACACCCGCCGAGACCAACACTGAAAATGTTTCCGGCACGACGATCACGACGATCACGTTCGACCCGAAAAGCGTCGTTCGACTGGATGCAGGTTCACTTGGCGAGGCGCTGGTCCATGAGGGGACACACGGCCGCGACGACTTTCCATTGGGCCACAATCCGGACACCAAGGCTGCAGTGATGGCGACGGAGACGCACGCCTATAGCAACCAGTCGAATGTAGCAGAGGGCTTGGGTGTAGCATCACGCTGGGGCGTGTGGAGTCCGGGGATGAGCGACGCCGACAGACAGAAAGCGATCAACAACAACGCCAAGGCATCGACGCGCATCTGGTGCCAGAACGGGGGCAACTGCAAATGAGCCCCGCGCAACGGATCGCGTGGTTCGTTCTGGTCGCACTGGGAGGGCGGGTTTTTGGTCAGCCCGCCGCTAACGGTGACCAGACGCCTAAGGCCCCGGAACCGATTTCGGTCACCCTATGTGAAGTGGCCGCGCACCCAGATCGGTTTGACGGCAAGCTGGTGCGTTTTCGAGCCTCGTTTGTCAGCGATGGGATGGATCACTCCATCCTCGTGCAGCGAGGCTGCAAGCGGGGCATTGTGCCGTACGCGGCGCCAGATAACAAGCAACGGCCAGACGTGGACGCCTTTGATCGCGCGATCGAGACCGGGGCACCGGGAACCGCGGACAAGAAAGTCGTGGCAGTGTTTACCGGACGGTTCGTCTGGAAACCGCCGTCCAAGCGAATTATCGAGCTTGAAGGGGTTGCAGACCTACAGGTCACGTCGATAAAGCGAAAGGGCTCGAAGCCAGAGAAGCCCTAGCGCGCGCCTGCGGTGGCACGACGATGCCTTCGGCATCGGCAGAAGGAATGACACGTCAACCCAGGTTGGGATGCTGCGCAGGAACCTTGGTTCCCCTGCGGGAACCATCGGAGAACGCGAGCTTTTCCCTTTAGCCGCCGTTTTTCGGTTCCCGCGGGGGAACCTGTTGATTCCTCAGCGATACGCTTCGCGCCGATGTTTGACGCCGGCGATCTCGATGGTGCTCTCGTCCTTGAGGTCGAAGAACACCCGGTAGTCGCCGCAGCGGAGGCGGAAGCCGGTGAGCGGCGGCTTGAGCTTTTTCGCGTCGCCGGCGCGGTTGGCCAGGTAGCGGTCGATGCAGTGGAGAATCTGCATGGCGGTTTCGCGCTCGATGGCGCGCAGATCGGCGCGGGCTTCCGGCGACCAGACGACCGCGATTCGGTCGGGCGCGGCGTCTTCGCTCACTGCCTCAGCCCGAACTCGCGCAGGATGTCTTCGTGCGGGACGCCCTCGCCGCGGGCGAGCGAAGCGCGGGCGCGCTCCAGCGCCGCGGCCGTCTCGGGCGTGATCTCTTCGTCCTCCACCGCGGACAGGGCCAGCGAGCGCGCCAGCGGCTCCACCATCACTTCGAGCAGGCTGCGCACGGCGTTCAGCTTCTCGGCTGGCAGCAGGTCCAGCAGCGCGTGGGCTTGCTGGCGTTCCTGATTGACGTTCGGTTCCATGGTTCTTCCTTTAGCCGCTAAAGCTCGGCCATGACCCGGCTGACCCTAGACCGCTTCACCAGGCTGTCGAGCACGATCATGAGCGCCTTCTGATCCTCGTCCGAGAGCTGGTCGACTTTCTTGTACAGACGGTGCAGCTCCGGGTTGTGGATGTGAGCGTCGCCGTTGGTTTCTTTCCTCCCGGCCAGCTCGTCCAGACTGACATCGAGGATGTCTGCGATCTTGACAACAGTGCCAAACAGCGGCGTGGCGTCGCCGTTTTCCCAGCGGGTGTAAACGCGGGGGCTGACGCCGAGCAGTTCGGCCACGCGCGTCTGGGTGACCTTGCGGGCCGTGCGGAGTTGCCTGAGCCGTTGATGAAAGTCCGTCACATTCCAGTCCGGCGGAAAACGCTGAACTTGGCTCATCGTAAAACCTCCCCGAAGAAGTCCCGCTTGAAAATGTCTATACTGTCAGTATACACTATGACATCACAGTCACTTGACTTTAGCCGCCGGCGATGGCCGCGTGGTGCGCAAAGGCACCACCGCGAAGCTGGCCGCGCCGGTGGCGCTCGACGCCGACGATCAGCAGACTTTGCGCGACGTGGTGGCCTTCTATCACGACACGCTGAAGGACTCGCCCGAAGCGCTGCGGTACCTGGAATCGCGCGGCCTCACCGATCCGGAGATGATCGGCCGTTTCAAGCTGGGGTTCGCCAATCGCACCCTTGGCCTCACGCTGCCGGACAAGAACCGTAAGGAGGGCGCCGAGCTGCGCGGGCGCTTGCAGCGGCTCGGCATCCTGCGCGCCGAAAGCGGCCACGAACATTTTAACGGTTCCGTGGTTTTTCCCATCTTCTCCCTCGAAGGCGACGTGCTGGGCCTGTACGGCCGCAAGATCACGGCCAGCCAGACGTGATGGCCGATACGACAACGGAGACAAGGAGCTTGCAACGAGGACGGACTGCATACTACGACTCGAAACGCAACATAATCATTTTCCATGACCCAAATTCTCCGGAGGGCAATGTGCCACGAACCGTAGCGCGCAGAGGATGGTATCAATGACGAAATGGAAGCGAATAGCGCTAGTCAACCTTGGGGCGCTTGGGGGGGCCGTTGCTGCCCTGTTTATCGTGCCCGAAACTACACCGGTGTGGATCTGGGGTCTGCTGTCGCTTGTAGTCCTTTTAACGCTGAACATTATAGTGGTCAGGCGCAAGGTCTCCGCAGGAGGCGAAAATGCGTCAAGCAGATGGCGCAACAGGGCGATGATTCTCTTGGGGCTTGCTCTGCTGGTGCTGGATCTGGTTCTCAGTCGCTTGCACTTGAGGCATTGACGGCCTGGGGCGTCTTTGTCGGTCGCCACAATCGAATCGGGAGCGATGGAGAAGGTTTCCGGTGATGTTAAGGTCGAGGCTCCGGGGAAAGAATTGGTCGGGTCGTCGACGGCGGCGGGGTTGCGGGACGCGTTCCGCCCGGCGGGAGAGTGCGTGAAGAGCGTTTGGGTGACATGGAGGCCAGACTGCTGGCGAAGGTGGAGGAGCTCACCCTACACGTGATCCAGGCCGACGAAAGAAGCAGCCGGTTAGAGCGGCAGAATCGAGACCTTGAAGAGCGGCCGGCGCGGATCGAGGCCCGCGAGCAGCGCTAAAAACCGGGGTGTCCGAAGGGCGTGCGGATGTGCCCGGCGAGGCGCCCAACCGGTGGCCCCGGCTCGGTCAATCGCGGCGTTCCACGCCCAGGCAGCAGGCGATCCTGTCCCTCGCCTGCAAGGCCGCCCGACGGCGTCAAGAACGGCGCGGCAGCCGTTCCGGTTCGCCGCGTCCGCCTGCCAAGCCATGTCGCCACCCTGCACTCGGATATAATGAGTGACTCGATCCAAGCCCCCGGAGGTGCTCGGTGAGTCTTCACATTATTGACATCGCGATTATCCTCGCGTACCTGCTGCTGTCCGTCATGGTTGGCTACTGGGTTTCCCACCGGGCCTCCAAGGACATGAAGGCGTACTTTCTGGGCGGCAACACCATGCCCTGGTACATACTGGGCGTCTCGAACGCCTCGGGCATGTTCGATATCAGCGGCACCATGCTGCTGGTCTACTGGATGTTCGTCTATGGCCTCAAGAGCGTCTGGATCCCCTGGCTCTGGCCGACGTTCAACCAGGTGTTTCTCATGGTCTTCCTCTCCGCCTGGCTGCGGCGCTCCAACGTCATGACCGGCGCGGAGTGGATTCAGACCCGCTTCGGCAAAGGCCGCGGGGCCCAGCTCGCCCATATCATCGTCGTCATTTACGCCTTCGTCAGCATCATCGGGTTCTTCAGCTACGGCTTCAAGGGCATCGGCAAGTTCGCCGCGAACTTCCTGCCCTGGAGCCTGTCCCCCAACCAGTACGCGCTGATCCTGATCGCGCTTACGACCATCTACGTAGTCAAGGGCGGCATGTTCAGCGTGGTGGTCACCGAAGTCCTCCAGTTCTGCATTCTCTCCATCGCTTCCTTCGCCGTGGGAATCATCGCCATGGCGAAAGTGGCGCCCAGCCTCTTGCACAAATGCGTTCCCGCCGGCTGGGACAACGTGTTCTTCGGTTGGCATCTGAATATGGACTGGTCCAGCCTGATCCCCTCGGCCACCGCCAAGGTCGCCGAGGACGGCTACGGGCTCTTCGGCTTCTTCGTCATGGCGCTGCTGTTCAAGGGAGTGCTGATCAGCGCGGCCGGCCCTGCGCCGAACTACGACATGCAGCGCGTCCTCTCCTGCAAGAACCCTCGGGAAGCCTCCATGATGAGCGGCTGGGTCAACGTGGTGCTGACCTTCCCACGCTACTTCCTCATCACGGGGCTGACGATTCTGGCGCTGGCGTTCTACAGCGACCGCATACGCGACATGGGAACGCACATGGACTTCGAGGCCGTTCTGCCCCTGGCGCTGGGGCAGTTCGTCCCCGCCGGTCTGCTCGGGTTCCTCATCGCCGGCCTGCTCGCGGCCTATATGTCGAACTTCGCCGCTACGGTGAACGCCGCGCCGCCGTACTTCGTCAACGACATCTACAAGCGCTTCATCAATCCCAACGCGAGCCCGCGGACTTACGTCCGGCTGAGCTATCTCAGCTCCTTCGCGGTGGTGGTGATCGGAACCCTGATCGGCTGGTATGTGGCCTCCGTGAACGATGTCGTGATCTGGATCGTCTCCGGTCTCTGGGGCGGCTACACCGCTTCCAACGTTCTCAAGTGGTACTGGTGGCGCTTCAACGGCTTCGGTTACTTCTGGGGGATGGTCGCCGGCATCTCGGCTTCGCTCACCGTCCCGGGCATCATGGCCCGGATTCCCGCCTTGCAGTCCTACGCGCAGGCCCACTCCCTGAACCTCAGCGTCTCACTGGGATTCGTCCTGGTTTTCACGATTTCGCTGATCGGCTGCGTCGCCGGCACCCTCCTGACCAAGGCGGAGGACGACGCCGTCCTGATGGACTTCTACCGCCGCGTGCGGCCGTGGGGCTTCTGGGGGCCGGTGCTGAAGAAGGTCCAGCAGGAGGATCCCGCCTTCGAGCCCAACCCGGACTTCTTCCGCGACATGTTCAACGTCGCGGTGGGCATCGTGTGGCAGATCACGCTGGTCGTTCTGCCGATTTACATCGTGATCCAGGAGCTCGGCAAGGCCGCGATCGCGTTGGCGATCGTCGCAGTGACCACCGTGATCCTCAAGTTCACCTGGTACGACCACCTGAAGAAGATGGAAGTGGCGGCTCCTCGACCGTAAGCGCCACCGCGTTCGAGACAGCTCCGCCGGGCTCGTCACAGGTCAGCACATAGCCGTACGAACCGGGGGCGGGCGGCTGGATGGACTCGGTTCCGCTGGCCGGCCGCCGGCCCACCCAGTCGCCGGACGCCAAACACGAGGCGGCGCCCGCAGCCGACCACTGGAGCGTAGCCGGGCGGCCGGACACGAGCACCGCCGGGGTCACCGTGAACGTGGCGCCCGGCGCCTGCAGCGCCTGCCGGTCCGGCGGCGCCTGCGCGCGAGCGGCTCCGGTCCGGGCCGCGGACGGAGGCGACGGCGCCGCTCGGGTGTGCGCCAGCAGCCAGTCGTAGATGTTCTGGTTGTAAGTGTCGTAGGCCGGCAGACCCTGGCCGAGACCGGTCAGGTTAATCGTCAGGTATTCTTCCGCCGTGTTGTGCCCTCCCGACGGAAAGACCGTGATCCTGGCGCGCTCGACCGGATTGCAGGCGTTGATGGAGTTGACCGTGTCGACCTGGTTCATATAGGGGCCGGCCGGATCGTCGGCCGCTTCGAACGCCCAGGACGGCGTCAACTTGAGCGTGCATCCCCAAGTCGTTCCCCCGGAGCCGGACATTGGAACCACGGCCGCGAGCTGGTTGGGATAGTGAGTCACGTAGTCCCAGGTGAGACAGGAACCCGCGCTGTAGCCGGCCAGATACAGGCGCGAGGTGTCCACCTTGTACGTGTTGATTGCATAGTCGATGAAGATCTTCGTCGCCAGCGCGGTGTAATTATCGATCCCCGGGTCTATGCATCGCTGTGGCGACAGCACGATGAAGGGACGCGAATCGTCCCACAGGCCGCTGGCGATCAATCCCTTCATGTCGCCGAAGGCCGAAGCGAGCGGGGCCTGAAGCTCCGTCCCGTCAGGGTTGAATCGTGCCCCTCCCCAGCCGTGCTGAAAGACGATGAGAGGGAACTTCTGCGCGGGGTCGGCGCTGTAGTTCACCGGCAAATGCTCGTAGTAGGGCAGGTGGGCGCCGGTGGTGCCCAGGTCCCTGGCCGTCTGCTCCGTAAAGGCGCCCCCGTTGACGCGCACCACCCGCACCGCTTCGACGGCCGGCAATTGGGCGCTGTCCGCCACGTTGTACCGGATCAGATAGTCGCCCGCGACGTTCGTGTTCAGTGTATCCAGTCCCGTGACCGCGATCCGGCTCGTAATGTCGCCGTCGTGGGGATCGCTGGCCGTCGCGCCCGCGTCCACGTAAGCCGCGCCCAGGGGCTGGCTGACGGCGCGGGGACCGATCAGGGTAATGACCGGCTCGTTCGGGTTGCCGGCATCCACGGGTACCGTCGAGAGACAGGCCTCGTATCCGGGCAAGGGGGTGGGAGTCGGAGTCGGCGGGGCCTCGGACGCCGGCGCGGGCTCGCTGCACCCGGACGAGAGCACAAGCGCGCAGCCCGCCGCGGCCAGCGCAATTCCCAGGCCGGAGCGCGTCACGGCGTCCAGCATACTACAAAGGCGCTATCCGGAGACTACGTCCGCCGGCGCGGGCCGCCGCGGCGCATGGGCGGCCTGCCGCGGCCTTCCGGCCTCGGCGGCGGCGCCGGCGCCGCGAAGATCGGCTCCGTCGGGGTCGGCATGTCCGCGGGGCACACCACCACTTGCCGCTGCGGGCCCATTCCCACGCTCTCGCTGCGAACCGTGGTTTCGTGGCGCAAAGCCAGGTGGATGATGCGGCGCTCGCGGCTGTTCATGGGGTTGAAGTGGAACGGAGCGTGGGAGCGCTTCACCTTCTCGGCCGCCGCGAGGGCGCTGACCCGCAGTTCCTCGATGCGCAGCATGCGATAGTCGTTGGCGTCGAAGCACAGCCGGGCGTGCTCTTCGGCCGGCATCCGCAGCACTTCCATGGTGAGCTGCTCCAGGGCGAGGAGCAGCTCCGCCTTGTTTTCGAGCACGAGATCCACGTCCGGGCCTGAGAACTTCACGACGATATCGGGGTTCTCGAAATCCGTGTGGCGCGTTTCGCCGCTCTCCACGTCGAACTTCAGCTTCAGACCCGCATTCTTCGCCACGGACCGCAGAAAGGCGTCGATCCGAGGCCCTACCGAACTTGGACTATATTTTCCGTCACTCACCGTCGGCCCCCGTTGGGCTTCTTGGATTTCGCCGCCGGCGGCTGAGGCCCGGAAGGCTCGACCGGCGCCGGCATGGACTTATTGATGAAGTATTGCTGCACGATGCCCACCAGGTTACTGGTCAGCCAGTATAACACCAGCCCGCTCGACACGCTGTAGAACATGAACCCGAAGATCAGCGGCATGAACATCATCATCTTCTGCTGATTCGGATCGGCCGAGGGGTTGGGCGTCATCTTCTGCATCACGAACTGCGCGACGATCATCGCGATGGGAAGGATGCGGATCGCCAGGTGCTCGGGCTGCGAGAGATCGCTCACCCACAGCCAGCTTGCGCCGCGCATCTCGATCGCCACCTGGAGCACCGAATAGAAGGCGATGAAGATCGGGAACTGCAGGACCATGGGCAGGCATCCCCCCATCGGGTTGACGCCGTGCTTCTTGTACAGCTCCATGACCTCCTGGTTCTGTTCCGCCTTGCGGGGGTCGCGCAGGCCCACGTTCTTGTACTTGGCGTTGATGACGTCCACTTGCGGCTTGAGCGCCTGCATCTTCTTCATCGACTTCATGCTGGTAAGCCGCAAGGGGAGCAGCACCATGTTGATCAGGATCGTGATCACCACGATGGCCCAGCCGAAATTGTGGGTCATGTGGTCGTTGATCCAGTTCACCCCCAGGAACAGCGGCTTGGCGAGCCAGCCGAACCAGCGGCCGAAGTCGACCGTCTGTTCGAGGCGCGGATCCACCTTGCGCATCAGATCCACGTCCTTCGGGCCGACGAAGAGGGCGAACTCATTGCGAGCCTGGCCGCCGACCTCGGCGCCGGTGTGCGGTTGCTCGGACTTGTCCTCCGCGTCCGCCACGTTGTCGCTCACGGTGCGAATCGCGAAGCTCGTTTCACCGCGGGGGAGGAAGACGGCGGCGAAGTAGTGGTCCTCGATTCCGGCGAATGAATAGGTTCCGTAATCGGCGACCGGTCCGTCTTTGGCGGCCTTGGCTTCCTTGGTGATCAGTTTTCCCGCTGCCACGTCATAGAACACCGATAGTTCCTGCGACGCATGCTTGGGAGCGGCCGCGTCGCCCATCCCGCCTCGCCACACGAGCAGGTTCTCGACGCCCTTGCCGCTCAGCGTGACCTCGCTCGACACCTGCGAGAGGTAGCTCGCGCGGTCGAAGCGAAAGGTCTTGTGGACGGCGACGGTTCCGTCGGAGTAGTCGTAGTCGATGCCGAGACCGTCGGGCGCGGGCCTGGCGGCATAGAGGACTGTGTTCACATCGGCCGCGGGCTTGATCTTCGGAAAGGCCAGCGAGAAAGGATAGCCGGCCTTCTCGACGCCCGCGGTGTTCACCAACTCGAGGGGCTCGCCCAGGCTGTCCTTGTATTTCTTGAGCACCCAACTTCGCACCACGCCGCCCTGGTTCGAGAGCACCACGTGGTAGACCTTGGTGTCCACGATGAAGGTCTGCGCCGCGGCGCCAGACTCCGGCGGCACAATCACCGGGAGCGTCTGTGCGGCCGCCTCCGCCGCGGCTGCCGGGGTCGCCGTCGGCTGCGCCTGTTCGGCGGCCGCCGCCGCCGGCTTCGACGGCTGATCCGGCATCAGGGTCTTGTAGAAACGGGGGGTAAGGAAGAGGACCGCCCCCATCAGGAGGAATGCCAGCATCAGCCGCCACTGCATCTGGGGCTCCTGCTGCGGGTTCAACGGGTTGGGGCTGTTCTTGATATCCGCCATGTTCTGATTCACCGCACCGGATCGAAGCCGCCTGCATGGAAGGGATGGCACCGCAACAGCCGCCGCAGGCCCATCCAGACGCCGCGCACCGCGCCGTAGCGCTGCACGGCCTCGATCATGTATTCCGAACAGGTCGGGTAGAAGCGGCAGGCCGAGGGCAGCAGAGGGGACAGCAACGCCTTGTAGAGGCGGAGCAGGCCGATCACGAGCTTTTGCACCGGGCGAATAGCTTTTCGACTTCCCGTTCCAGGTTTTCGGACGGCGCCGTCAAGCTCGCCCGGCGAGGATTGATCACGATCTCCCACTGCGGCTCCAGAGAGTGAAGGTGCTTCCGCACCGCCTCGCGCATCCGGCGTTTGAAACGGTTCCGGACCACCGCCCCGCCCAAGGCGCGAGGCACGGTCAGCCCGATCTTCGAGCATCCCGGCTCCGGCCGCCTCAGGCAAAACGCCGCGAAATACGGACTGGAAACCCGGAATCCCTGTGCGTAGACTTTTCGAAAGTCGGCGGACCGCAGGAGCCGGGCGCTCTTCGGAAACGATAAAACCCTCTTCGCCGGTTCGATCGGATTAGTCTGCGTTGGCGTTGCGAACCGCGCGCTCGTCGCTGACCGTCAGCTTCCAGCGCCCCTTCGCCCTGCGGCGCGAGAGAACGGCCCGCCCATCTTTGGTTTTCATGCGCTGGCGGAAGCCGTGCGTCTTGGCCCGGTGGCGATTATTCGGCTGAAATGTGCGTTTTGGCATTGTACGTCCCGACCTGGAAGCGCGACCGCCGCTGCGACCGCACCCTCAACTAAACACAATCTGAGCTTTGAGATCCAGACTTCGCGAACACCCAGTATAGCAAGGCCGGTAGGGGCGTGGGGCGGACGGCGCCGGCGGCAGTCGCAGAGGCGCTGACCGTGCACTTGGCGAGATGGCTCTTGACTGCCATTTCCGAAATCCCAGCGCGATGCCAGTGTTGCCACTGCTGGGCTCCACCAGTTCGACACCTGGCTTGAGCAGTCCGCGCTCCTCGGCGTCCCGGATCATGGCCGCGCCGATGCGGCACTTGACCGAATACGCCGCGTTCCGCCCCTCGGTTTTGGCCAGCACCGTGGCCGCGGCGCCCCCGGGGATGCGGTTCAGCCGCACCAGCGGGGTCCGGCCGATGCTCAGCGAGTTGTCGGCAACTGGTTGCCCGTGTTGGCGAGCGCCGCGCCCGTGGTTGGTTCATCGATGGCGCCCGCGGTATCGTCCCAAATCTCGGGGCCCGTGGCGGGGCGCAAGCAAGGGGCGCGTGCTCACCCGCGCGGGCCATCCTCCGCATCCCGGAAGACTGACTGGCATTGCGCTGAGAGTGTGGCTCGCGATAACCGGACCAAGCCCGGAGCGGGTAGAATGCCACCATGACCAGACTGGTTCCTCTTCTCGCCGCCGCCCTGGCCGTGCCGCCGGCCTCCGCGGCGGATATGTTCGTCTACTTCGGCACGCACACCGAGGGCCCCGGCCGCGGCTTCTCCCTGGCCCGGTTCGACACCGCCACCGGCGCTCTCACCAAGCCCGAGTTCCTGATCGAGGCTGCGGCCCCGGCGTTCTTCGTGATCCATCCCGATGGCCGGCATCTCTACGCCTCGAACTCCATCAAGACCTTCCAGGGCCAGCCGGTCGGCGCGGTGAGCGCCTATGCCATCGATCCGCTCACGGCGCATCTGACGCTGCTCAACCAGCAGCCGAGCGGCGGCGGCGATGCCAACTACGTCGAACTGGATCGCACCGGCCGCTACCTGTTCGTCGCCAACTACGAAGGCGGCAACATCGCCGCCTTCGCCCTCCAGCCCGACGGCAGCATCGGCGGGCGCACCGCTTTCTTCCAGCACACCGGATCGAGCGTCAATCCGCAGCGCCAGAAGCACGCCTATGCGCACTCCATCAAGATCGACCCGGCGAACCGCTTCGTCCTGGTGGGCGACCTCGGCCTGGACAAGGTGTTCGTCTACCGCTTCAACGCCCGCGACGGCTCGATGCAGCCGAACGAGCCGCCCTTTGTCAACGTCGCGCCCGGCTCCGGCGCGCGGCACCTGACGTTCCACCCCAACGGACGGTTCGTCTACCTGGTCACCGAGATGGGAAGCACGGTGATCGCCTACGCCTGGGACTTCGCCCGTGGAGCGCTGACCGAAATCGAAACCGTATCCACGCTGCCCGCCGGTTTTCAGGGCGTCAACAACTGCGCCGAGATCCGCGTGCATCCGAACGGCAGGTTCCTCTACGCCTCGAATCGGGGCCACGACAGCCTGGCCGTGTTCGCCATCGACGCCGGGACCGGGCGGCTCACTGTCGTCGGCCACGTCCCCACCCAGGGCAAGATGCCACGCAACTTCGAGTTCGATCCGACCGCACGTTGGCTGCTGGTCACCAACCACGGCAGCGACAACGCCGTGGTCTTCCGCATCGACGAAACCACCGGCCGGCTGACCCAGACCGGCCCGCCCGTCCCGGTCCCCTATCCCTTCTGCGAGCGGTTTCTGCCGGTTCCGGAAACCAGCGCTCACCGCCCGTGAGCAAGGCAAGTTGGCCCGCCGCCGCGGTCCCAGCCAGGCGCGCCTCGGGTTTTCCGCCCATCGCTTGGGCAGTCCAGGCTTCGGTGCGGACACCGTGGCCGAGGAAGGCCTGGCGGGGCCCAGCAGACCCACTCGGCTCCGCCGTTCCCCGCACGCAGGTCCGGGTCATCGCCGCGCTCGCCGAGGAACGCGCCGTCGTCCGTGCCGCCGCCGGTTCCATGACTCACGGCACGAGCATCCACAATCTGGATGCGAACCCTGGACCACTCAAAGGAACCCTGGGGTTTCGGCGACAATCGGAGGTCCCTCTCCGACCGGCAGGGAAAGGTAGGTGACACCGGACACCGTGTAGAGGAATCACGCTCTGACAACAAAGTTCTTTTCCCGTCTTCTCATCACTTACGGTACGCCAGCCCCCCCTTCCGCCTTGACAACCGCGCTATGCTCCCCATCGGAGGGCAAACCACGTGGCGGCTGCTTTTAAATCCGCTCCTTCATCGTATTTCATCACCTTCATCACCCCTTTTTCCGTCCGGCCCGCCGCCCCGCACACCGCGCCTCGCGCAAAAAAAGGGGGGGCGCGCAGTGCAACAAGAACCTAGTCCCATTTTCGGACAGTGCCCGTGAAAGGCTCCGGCCAACGCTACACCGCCGCTCACCCCGCCCACGCATCTGCTATACCCATCGACGGCCGGAGTCAGCCCTCACCAGAACCCCAGGAATGTTCGGGAAGGCGGTGAAATGCCGCCACTGCCCCGCAACTGTGAGCGACAGCAACCGGCTGCGACGGTCCCTGCATCCAGTGGGAAGGCCGCGCAACCCGGAAACGGGCAAAAGCCGTCGTCGCGAAGTCAGGAGACCGCTTCCTCGCCGATGAGAACGACGTCTCGCGGGAGAGCGTCTCATGACGATCGTCCAGTCGATCGTCCCTTTTTCCTCGCCGCGGCCAGCGTCATCGCGAGCACGGACCTCAAAGCGCGCGACTATCCCTCTCTCGGCGACACCCTGCGCGAGGCCCCCCCGGCGGCAGCGTGGGGACGACAGCAAACAGGCCACCGGCCGCCAGCCATCGGCCCGCCAACGGGCAAGGGCTCGCGGCCTGCCCCCGCCTCAGAGGCCTTCGAAAAGGACCGAGGTCAGGTAACGCTCGCCGGAGTCGGGGAGAATCGCGACGATCGTTTTCCCCTCGAACTCGGGCAGGTGGGCCAGGCGGACCGCGACGGCCGCCGCCGCGCCGCAAGAGATGCCGCTGAGAATGCCTTCTTCGCGCGCCAGCCGGCGGGCAGTCTCGATGGCCTCGTCGTTCGATACCTTCTCCACGCGGTCCACCAGCGAAAGGTCCAGCGTGTCGGGGATGAAGCCGCCGCCGATGCCTTGGATCTTGTGCGGTCCGGGAACCAGGGGCTGGCCGGCGAGATGCTGCGTGATGACGGGGCTGGCGTCCGGCTCCACCGCCACCGAGACGATCTGCTTGCCCTTGCTTCGCTTGATGAAGCGCGAGATGCCGCTGATGGTGCCGCCGGTGCCGACCCCGCTGACCAGCACGTCGATCTCGCCCGCGGTATCGTCCCAGATCTCGGGGCCGGTGGTGCGGAAGTGGATCTCGGGATTGGCCGGGTTCTTGAACTGCTGCAACAGCAGGTAGCGCCCGGGGTCGGAAGCGTGGATTTCTTCCGCCTTGGCGATGGCGCCCTTCATCCCCTTGCTCCCTTCAGTGAGCATGAGGTTGGCGCCGAAGGCCTGGAGCACCTTGCGCCGCTCGAGTGACATGGTCTCCGGCATGGTCAGCGTGAGCCGGTAGCCGCGCGAAGCGGCCACGAACGCCAGGGCGATGCCGGTGTTGCCGCTGGTGGGCTCGACCAGTTCGACGCCGGGCTTGAGCAGTCCGCGCTCCTCGGCGTCCCAGATCATGGCCGCGCCGATACGGCACTTGACCGAATAGGCCGGGTTACGGCCCTCGATCTTGGCGAGGACGGTGGCGGGGGCGCCGCCAGGGATGCGGTTCAGCCTGACCAGTGGGGTCCGGCCGATGCTCAGCGAGTTGTCGGCAAACTGGTTGCGGGTGTTGGCGAGCGCCGCGCCCGTGGTTGATTCTTGACCTGCCATGTGGAGCCCTCCTTGTGGACTTCTATTCTACATCAAGTATAGGGTGATTCCGTCCCCGGCGCAAGCAATTCCAGGCGCCGCTACCCGCGCGACCCGATGTGGCGGCGCCACATCTCCCCGAACAGGCGCAACGCCTCCAGGCCGCTCTGGCGGAGCGCCAGCCGCGCCAGGGCGGCCGCGGCCCAGACGAAGTAGGCCACCGTCACCCAGCGGTGAATGTGGCTCGAGATGAATCCGGCCAGTCCCGGCCCCGGAGGAACCGGAGAGAACCCGAACTGCACGGCCCACAGACAGAAGAGCGCTGTCGCCTCCTCCCAGGACAGCTCCATGTCGATCAGAAACACCACGCCGAGGAGCGATTGCCCGATCGTCATGAGCAGCTCGGAGTCCTGCCGGCCGTCGAGCGGGATCATCGACATCCGGCCGCGGCTGATGGAGTAGACGATGGGTAGCATGGCCGCCAGCAGGGTCCACTGGTTGATGTTGCTGGAGACCATGTTCATCAGGGCCATGGAGGCGCGCTCGACGGTGCGTGCCCAGTAGAAGGCCGAGACCTTCTCGGGGAACTCCGAAACCAGCGGCGCCAGCCACTGCACGAAGACGAAGCTGGGCACACCAAGCAGAACCGAGATCGCCAGCAGGCTCCCCAGGAACGGCTCGACCGTAAAGTAGATCAGCGACCCGCCGGCCAGGAAGACGGCGGCGATCAGGTACGGGCGCAGGCGGCGCGGCGACTGGGCCAGGGCGCGCGGAACCAGTTCCAGTTCTTCTATGCCCTCGGCCTTCTCGGTCGGCATCCGCCGCAGCACGGCCAGGTAGGCGATATAGATGGCGATGAGGACCGCGGCGTCGAACAGCGTCAGCGTGGCCTTCCACCAGATCAGCCCCATGTACGCCAGCGGTCCGAGCAGGCCGGCGATCTCTACGGAGTGGTGCTCTTCGAGGCGGATGAGCCGCATCGGCTTTCCGTAATGGCGGCGATGGAAAAAGGCCGCGACGCAGTAAATCATCGGCCAGCCCAGCCCGGTCAGCAGGCGCAGCGCACCGGTGAGGTTGGCGAGCAGCAGGTCCACCCGCTGCTTCCAGG
This sequence comes from Bryobacterales bacterium, assembly GCA_963710565.1. Lineage (GTDB taxonomy): Bacteria > Acidobacteriota > Terriglobia > Bryobacterales > Bryobacteraceae > DASWZN01. Next base: position 233,296 of record CAVQAN010000010.1, read on the forward strand.
CGAAGACGAATTCGACCGCGAACTCGGGCAGCGTCTGGAGCCAGGCCAGGATGGCCAGCGCGAAGGCTTGGGCGATGAAGAACTGAGCGGCTTCGGCCGCCCAGGCGATCAGCATCGCCGCCAGCAGAATGGCGGGCGCCGCCCACAGCGCCGCGCCCGGAGCGACGCGCTCGAGCGGAACCACCGCCAGAAAGAGCAGACCGAAAGCGAGCGCCTGGCGCGGGGCAGGCACGCTACTCGAAGGTGACGTCATGGTGCTTGTCGAGCAGGGAGTGTTTCCGGAATTCCGGGCGCGGGGTGGGACAGTCCGTACGGTAATGCGCGCCGCGGCTTTCCTGGCGGGCCAGGGCGCAGCGGGCGACGATCGAGATCGCGGTGTGAACGCTGCGCAGCTCAAACAGTTCGCGATTGGGGCTGGCGGACCGTTCCAGCCGAACCCGCCTCAAGCGCTCGCAGGTCTCCTCCAGCTCCCGGCCGGATCGAATGATCCCGCAGCGTTCCCAGGCGATCTGGCGAAGCTCCCGCGCCGTGATCGAGGGGAAGCGCGGCTCGGGCGGCGGCGGGGCATCGACCAGCGGCGCTCCGGCGAACTCGCGCATGGCGGCCCCGGCGCGCGCGCCGAAGACCACTCCTTCGAGCAGCGAGTTGCTGGCCAGGCGGTTGGCGCCGTGGACCCCGGTGCAGGCGCACTCTCCGGCGGCGAACAGGCGCCGCAGACTGGTGCGGCCCTCAAGATCGGTGCGTATGCCGCCCATGGCGTAGTGCGCGGCCGGGTGGACCGGCGCGGGGCATTCCGCCAGGTCCACGCCGTATTGAAGGCAGGTCTCGTAGATGCGCGGGAAGCGCGACATCAGAAAACCGCGCCCCAGGTGGCGCACGTCCAGCAGCACCTCGTCCTCGCCCCGCTGGCGCATTTCGCTGACGATGGCGCGGGCCACCACGTCGCGCGGAGCCAGCCCCGCCAGCGGGTCATAGCGGGACATGAAGCGCTCTCCGGCGCCGTTCAGGAGATAGGCGCCCTCGCCGCGCAGCGCCTCCGACAGCAGGAACGCCGGGGCGCCCGCCACGTGCAGGGCCGTGGGGTGGAACTGTATGAACTCGAGGTCGGCGATCCTGGCGCCGGCCCGATAGGCCGCCGCCACACCGTCCCCCGTGGCTACATCGGGGTTGGTGGTGACCAGGTAGAGACGGCCGAGTCCTCCCGTGGCGACCAGGACCGCGCGCGCGTGGAGCGGAATCCAGTGGCGCACGGAGGCGTCGCAGACCGCTACGCCGGCCACCTCGCCCTGGTCCGTCACCAGCATATCGGTGACCGCGGCGAAGCTGCGGAATTCGATATTGGGAAGCGAGGCAGCCTTGTGGTAGAGCGTGCGCGCGATCTCGTGGCCGGTCGAGTCGCCGTGGGCGTGCAGAATGCGGCGGCGGCTGTGCGCCGCTTCGCGGCCGAAGGCCAGCTTGGAGCCTTCCCGGTCGAACGCCGCGCCCCACTCGATCAGCTCCTCGATGACGGCCGGTCCCTGCTCGACCAGCGTGCGAACGGCTTCCCCATCGCACAGGCCGTCGCCGGCAGCCAGCGTGTCCTGCTCGTGCAGTTCCACGTCATCGTCCTCGCCGATGGCGACCGCAATGCCGCCCTGAGCGTATTCGGAGGAGGATTCCTTCAGGCTGTCCTTGGCGATCACGAGCACGGAGCCCGCCGGGGCGAGCTCGATCGCGGCGCGCAAACCCGCCACGCCGGCGCCGACCACGATGAAATCCGCGCTCATTTGTCTTCAGTATCCAACAGCCGTCATGGACAAGCTGAAGCTTGTCCTACATTGCCACCTGCGTGCCGTCGATCTTCTGCCCGCCGGCCAGGTAAGAGAAACGCCGCATGCGGAACGAAAACAGCGCGGAAAGGGCGCCCAGCGTCCGGACCTTCAGTCCGGCCACGAAGCCGAAGTGCTTGCTCCCGTAAGTCGCCGCCGCCAGCGTCCAGTCCGCCGCCAGCAGATCGAGAGCGGCGCCGGGCATCCCCGCCTTGAGGTCGTCTTCCGCGTGCCAGATGGCGCGCACGGCGGGTGCGAGAATCGTCTTCTTGCCGGCGCGCCGGATCTGGATGGCGACCTCGGCATCGGTCCACGAGTGGGCGTAGCGCTCGTCAATGTAGCGCAGGCCCTTCAGGAAGTAGCCGCGCACGAGCAAGGCCGCCAGGCCGGCCATCTCGACCGGCGCCGTTTCCGCGGCGCTCTCCCCCGGCGGCGCCGCCTCGAACGCTCCGGCGGCAGCGATCGCGCACAGGTTCGCCGCTCTGGGCAGCTTGTACAGCAGCGCTGCGGGCTGGCCGTCCGGCCTGGCGAGCGCCGGGCTGACGGCCACGGCATCGGCCGCCCGATCAAGGCATGCGGTCAGCGCGGCGACGGTATCGGGGAGGACTTCCGTCTTGGGATTCAGGAACAGGAAGAACTCCGCCTTGGCGGTCCGCATGCCGATGTTCAGCGCCTTGACGAAGCCGAAGTTGCGCGGAAGCCGCAGCGGCGTCACGCTGGGGAAGCTGTCGATGACGCCGAGACTGTCGTCCTCGGAACCGTTGTCGACCACGATGACCTCGAACGTCTCGCGCCCCGTGGATCGATCGAGCGCGGTCAGGCAGCGCCGCAGCGGCTCAGCCATGTTGTAGGACACGATCAGAACGGAGGTCCGGAGGGGGACGGGGGTCTCTTCCATTGGAAATGCAATGATAGCGCAGGCGGCGCGGCGGCGTGGCCCGGCGCTGCAACGACACCCGGCGCTGCAACGACGCGTGTCGATCAGATACGGTGATGCCAAGCCGCGGCAACCCGTTGTCTGGACGAGAAATCGCAGGCTGGAGCGCTGCAAGTCTCTGTGCCGCAACCGGGTGGCGAGCATATCCTTCATGTCTCCACCGTCGAAGAGGAGATTACAGTTGCCTACGGCTTGCCGAACGGAGCGTCGTCAGCGTTGTGTATCGCGGCTGCCAGTGGGCGGGTTCGAGTCTGGAAGATGCCTCGGATGCGCTCGCTGCGCCTGAGGCTGGAGCTACAACGGCTCTTTACTCTTGGCGAGGAACCTACGATCGCACTCTGTAGTGCAGGCGCATGGGACGGCGGCGCGGCGGCGTGCGCTATCATAGCGATTCATGGCCCAACGGGTGCTCAGCATTGCGCCGCTGCCTCCCGAAAAGTGCGCCTATGCGCTGGCGCGCTACAGCCGCTCGCCGGATTCCATCCGCGAGTCGATCGATTGGGTGCGCACGCACGATTCCGCCAGGTTCCTCGAGCACTTCTACTTTCAATACGGCCACGCATCCATCGCCGACCTCGGCCACACCGTGCTGTGCTTCGAAGGCATCTCCGAGCTGGCCGCCACCGAGATCGAGGACGAGCCGCTGTGGGACGGCCAGGCGAAATCCTCCCGTTACCAGGACTTCTCGCGCGCGGGCTTCATCGTTCCCGAGGAGTTTTCGGCCCCAGATGCCGCCGGCTACCGTCGCGCGGCGGCCGGTCTGCTGGCGGCCTATCAGCGCATTCACGGCGCCGTCGCCGGACACCTCCGCGGGCGCCTGCCGCGGCCCGAGGACATGAAGCCTGACGCGTACGACCGCGCGGTCGCGGCTCGCGCTTTCGATGTCGCGCGCTACCTGCTGTTCTGGGGCGTGCCGACGAACGTCGGGCAGGTGGCCAGCATCCGCACGCTCGAAAAGCAGGTCCGCCGGCTGCGCGCCTCGGAGTACGCCGAAGTGCGGAGTCTGGGTCTCGAAATCGCGGAAGCCTGCGCGCGACCGCCCGATTGCCTCTGGAGCGCGGGAGCGCCCGCCGAGCCGCTCTGCCCCACGCTCGCACGCCACACCGAACCCGACTCGCACATGGCCGCTTCGCGCGCGGATCTCACACGGTGGGCCGCCGAGAATCTGCCGCCCGCCCAGGAAGCCGGTCCGCCTCGCGTGGACCTGATGCGGCCTCGGGATGCCACGGCCGAAGCGGTCGCGACCCTTCTGTACCCGGTGACTAGCCGCTCCTTCCGCGAGTTGTACGAGTTGGCCGCGGGCTGGAGCGCGGCCCGGCGCAGCGAAGTGATCGACGTGGCGCTCGGTTCCCGCACGCGCCGCGACGAAATGCTGCGCGCATTTCGCGGCGGGCCCTACGTCTACGACATCGCGATGGACATCGGCGCGTATCGCGACCTGCACCGCCACCGCCGCTGCCGCCAGTACCGCCAGGCCTACTCCGCCCGGCTGGGTTACGAGGTGCCGCAGGCGATCCTGGATGCCGGCCTCGATAGCGATTACCGTGCCGCGATGGAAGACGCGCTGGCGGCCGGGCGCGCGCTCCCCGAGCCGGGAGCGCACTACCTGGTCCCCTTCGGCGCACGCTCGCGCTTCCTGTTCAAGATGGATTTCGCCGAGGCCGAATACATCTGCCGTCTCCGCAGCGGCGTGAAGGGCCACTTCAGCTACCGGCAAGTCGCCTGGGAGATGAAGCAGGCCATGGACCGCCTGGAGCCCGAGATGGGCCGTCTGCTCGAAGCCACCCCGCCCTGGGTGGAAGATCCGCTCAAGCGCTGATGCAGCGTGTTCCCGCTACCACAACGTGTGCCGCCTGACACGGGCACACGCCGCCCCTAATCAAGCAACTCACGTAATTCCAACAAGTTCCCTCCTGGCCCGCAGTGTGCCTTTGTCCCCGGCGAAAGGAAAAGGCGATGCGGCAGACCAGGAGAGAATCGAAAACGGTGACGGTGGCGGCGCTGTTGTTGATGGCGGTCGCCAGGGCGGCGGCGCAGGAGGATCCCGAAAGGCAGGGCAGGCGGATCGTGGTCAGCATCCCCGACTGCAAGCTTGCGCTTATCGAGGACGGGCAGGTCGTCAAGGTCTATGAAACGGCAGTCGGCGCACCGGTCAGCCCCAGCCCCACCGGCACGTTCCAGATTGTCACCCGCCTGGCGCATCCCACCTACTATCACCCCGGCAAAGTGGTCGGACCCGGCACGGAGAATCCGCTGGGCCCGCGCTGGTTGGGGCTCAACCTGAAGGGCTTCGGAATTCACGGCACCAACGCGCCGCGCTCCATCGGGCACGCCGCCTCGCACGGCTGTATCCGTCTGCGCAACCGCGACATCGTGGACCTGTTCGAGCGGGTCGAAGTCGGCGATGTGGTCGAGCTGCACGGGGAGCGCGACGAGTTGGTGGCGCGGCTCTTCGCGCCGGCGCCCGCGGCCGGCGCCGTGGCCCCCGGCGGAGCCCGCTGACGGCTGATAGCCACTCACAAGGAGAACTCCCGTGTTGCTACTCAAGTATTTGTTCCTGATTTCGGCGGCCGGCATGTTTGCCGCCGCCGTGGCGATTCTGGTTCAAGACTTCCGGCGGGCGACCGAGTTGCGTTGGCGCCCCGCCGCCAAACTGGCCGCGCTGGCCTGGCTGCCCCTGCTCATCGGACTCAGCATCGTGATTGTGCCGAGCGGAAAAGCGGGCGTGGCGATCAGTCAGCTCTCCGGCGTCGAGGCCGGCACGCTGTACCCCGGCGTTCACGGCGTCTTCCCGTTTTTCGAGCGCATCGAGCTGTACGACACGCGCGACCGGGTCTTCACCACGGCCATGGCCGCGGAACCGAAGCAGAAGAGCGAGGCCCTCACGGTCCAGACCAAGGAAGGCCTGCCGGTGGGCCTGGCAATCGCCGTGCGCTACCGGCTCGACGCCCGCCGGCTCGACTACATCCACGCCAACCTACCGCAGCCGGTCGAGGAGGAACTGGTCCCGCCGGTTGTGGCCAGCGTGTTCCGCGAGATTGTTCCCAACTACACCGTCCGCGACGTCTTCTCGACCGCGCGCGAGACGGTGCGCAAGCAGGCGGCCGAGGCCATCGCGAAAAAGCTCGGCGCCGACGGGATCGTCGTCAAAGAAGTCATGCTGCGCGACATCCTGCTGCCGCCCGAGTATGCCAAGGGCCTGGAAGGCTTGCTGCTGCGCGAGCAGGAGAACGAGCGCCTCTCGGTCGAGGTCGAGATCAAGCAGAAAGAGGTCCGCACGGCCGAGCTCGAAGCCGAAGCCGAGAAGGCCCGCAAGGTCAAGGAAGCCGAGGGCGAGGCCGCCGTGGTGGTCCTTCAGGCCAAGGCGCAGGCCGACGCCATGCAGCACACCCTGCCTCTCAAGGAGAAGCAGATCCAGCAATCGCGCCTCGAGGCCGAGGCGCGCAAGGAAGCCACGGTGATGAACGCCGAAGCCCAGGCGCAGGCCAAGGTGATCGACAGCAAGGCCGAACTGGAAAAGCGCAACCTCATGTCTGAGGCGGAGGGCACCCGCATCCGGTTGACCGCGGCGGCCGACGCAGAGCGGATGAAGTCGGAAGCGGCGGTCCTGAAGAACAACCCGCTGCTGATCCAGAAGATCATCGCCGAACGGCTTTCCGACAAGGTGCAGATCATGATGGTGCCGGCCGACGGCAAGTTCTTCTTCGCCAACGACGTGCTGCGCTCCGCGCCCATGTCGCTGGCGACCAAACCCGTAGAGCCCGAGAATTAAACCCGGGACAGTATACTCATTCACCAATTTCATGAAGACGGCGGGGCAGGCCGTCCGCCTGCCCCGGAAGTGTCCTGTATTGAGAGGCGGGCGCGGGGGAGACGCACGGATTTCGCCAGTTTTATGAAATCGGGGAATGAGTATACTGTCCCCGGTTTTGCTATGATGGCGCGCGAGTGTTGCGCATCGTCTTCCTGGTTCTTCTGCTCGCGGTCCCCGGAGCCGCCCAAACGATGGCCGACTCGGCACGCGCGCTGGCCCGCAAGATCGCCGCGGCGCTCACCCCCGGCGAAAGCGTGCAGTTCACGGTCCGCAACGCGTCCTCGCTGCCGGCGCCGGACTTCGCGCCCGCCCGCCAGGCGCTCGAAGGCGAACTGAACACGCGCGGCGCGGCGACCGAAGGCGCCGCCGTCAGCGTGACTCTCTCCGAGAACAGCCTGGGCCCCCTGTGGGTCGCCGAGATCGTGCGCGCGGGCAAGCGCGAGGCGGTCATCCTCGAGCGCGGTCCAGCGCCGGACACGCAGGCCGCGACCGCCTCCCCGCTGCTGGTGGAGAAGAAACTGCTGTGGGAACAGGATGCGGACATCCTCGACATCGCCCCCATCGACGGTGGCCTGGCCATCCTCGATCCCTCCGGCATTTCCCTCTACCGCCCGGAAGAGGGGCGCTGGAACCGCGTCAGGCAGACGCCGGTCGAGTTTCCCAAGCCCGGGCCCCGCGATCTGCGGGGACGTCTGGCTCTGCACAACGGCGAGCCAGTCGCGTTTCTCCCCGGCGCCGAGGCCGGACCCGAATGGCCGCTCGAAATCGGGAACGCCCGAATCTGGGGATCGCGAAACTACTTCACCGCGCCCAACCTGCCGCCGTTTTTCTCCGCGGCCCGGGCGGGGGACGGCTGGGTGCTGGCGGGTGTCGACGGCCGGACGCAGCTCTTCAGCGCGTCGCTCGAACCCCTGGCATCCTTCGCGGCGTGGGGCAGCGACGTGGCGCGCGTCGAGGCCAGGTGCGTCCGTGGCCCGCTGCTGCTGGCCACCAAGCCGGGCGACTGGGACGACCCGGACGAAGTGCAGGCCTTCGAAATCGTCGAGCGCCAGGCGGTGGCCGTGGGCGCGCCGGTGGAATTCCTGGGCCCGATCACGGAGATGCATGAATGGGCGGAGGGCGCGGGTTCCGCCCTCGTCATCTCGCGCAACTTGAAAACGGGACGGTATGCGGCGTTCATTCTTACGGTATCTTGCAGCCGTTAGCCTGGCTGCGCTTCCGGTCCGCCTCGGAGCGGTCGAGCGGCCGCGCTACGGAGGCACCCTGCGCGTCGAGATGCAGGCCGCGGCGCGCGCTCTGGATCCCGCCGAGTCGCCCCGGCGGCTGGCCGCCCTGGTGTTCGAGCGCCTGGTGCGCCTCGACGCGCGGGGCCGGCCGCAACCCGCGCTGGCCCTTGCCTGGCAGAGCAGCCCCGGCCTGCGCCGCTGGCAGTTCCATCTGCGGCCCGGAGTGAAGTTCCAGGACGGGTCGCCACTCAACCCGGCCGCGGTTGTCGCCTCACTCGCCGCGTCGTCCAGTGGCTGGACCGCCGCGCCGCTCCCCGACGGCGTCGTCATTCGCTCCGAGCATCCTCTCCCCGACCTTCTTTCCGAACTGGCCGCGGCGCGCAACTCGATCGTCCAGCGGGCGCCCGGCGTCGCGCCTTCCGGCACCGGCCCCTTCCGGATCGCACAGTGGGAGTCCGAACACCGCGCCGTTTTCTCCGCCAACGAGGAGTACTGGGACGGCCGCCCGTTCCTCGACTCCATCGCCGTCCAGATGGGCCGCAGCCCACAGCAGCAGATCCTCGATCTGGAGCTGGGCCGCGCGGATCTGGTGGAACTCTCTCCCGCTGAGGTGCGGCGCGCTTCACAGGGCGGCATGAAGCTGTGGTCGTCGGCGCCCGTGACGCTGCTGGCGATCGTCTTCGATCCCGGCGCGGGCGCGGATGCGCGCTTGCGCGAAGCGCTGGGGCTCTCCATCGATCGCGCCGCGATCCACAGCGTGCTGCTCCAGAAACAGGGTGAACCCGCCGTGGGCCTTCTGCCCGAGTGGCTGAGCGGATACGCGTTCCTGTTCCGCACCCCGCGCGACGCGGCGCGTGCCCGGCAACTGGTCGCCGCCCTCCCGCCCTCGGCCGCGCCGCTGACGCTTGGCTACGACGGCTCGGATCCGCTGGCGCGCCCTATCGTCGAGCGCATTGCCGTCAACGCACGCGAGGCCGGTATCCGCACCCAGATCGCGCCGCAGACGCCGAAACCGGACCTGCGGCTGGTGCGGGTGCGCATCCCGTCGATCCGGCCCGACGCGGCGCTGGCCGGCCTCGCCGTCTCGCTCGGTCTGGCGGACGCGGCGGGCTTCCCGGATCCGGCCTCGCCCGAGGTCTGCTATGAGGCCGAGCGTGCGCTGATCGAGAACTTCCGCGTCATCCCTCTCGTTCACCTGCCGGAGATCTACGCTTCGCGCCCTGCGGTCAAGACCTGGCAGACGCCCGGCCTTTCGAAGACCGGCGAGTGGCGGCTCGAAGACGTGTGGCTCTCCCCGGAGCGCCCATGAGCTTTCGAACGCGCCTCCTGATCTCGTTCTCGGTGGCCGTCACATTGACGGCCGGCCTCGTGACCTTGATCGTCTCGTCGGCCACCCGGCGCGCCTTCGAGCAACGCGACGACCAGCGCACGGCAGCGCTGGTGGCGCTTTTCCGCCGCGAGGTGGCGCGGCGCGGCGACGAGGTGGTCCAGCGCGTCGAAGCTCTGGCAGCCGCCGAGGGGACTCTGCGCATGGCCATCGACCTCAGCCGTACCGGCGCCGACGCTGCACCCTACGTCAACGAGGCGGGCGCGCTGGCCGCCGCGCACGGCCTGGACCTGCTCGAGCTGATCTCCAGTGACGGGACCATCGTCTCTTCGGCTCAGTGGCAAGCGCGCTTCGGCTACAAGGTCGACTGGGTCTCACAACAGGCCGACTGGAACTCCCAGGGCGCCTTCTTCGAGGCAGTCGAGTTACCCGAAGAGACGGCGCTGGCGCTGGTTGCCGTGCGCTCGGTCAGCGCGGGCGACAGAAACCTGTACGTGGTGGGGGGCTACCGCCTCGACCGCCAGTTCCTGGCCTCCCTGCCGCTGCCCCCGGGGATGCGGGCGCTGCTGTATCGGAATTTCCCGCCGGCGGGGGACGTTGTCCGGCCCGCGGCCCAGGAGCTCGTGGACGCCAACGGGCCGGTGGCGAATGACGCCCCGCTCGTGCCGCTGATCGCGCGCGTGCGCGCCAACCTCGGCGACCTGACGGAGACAGTCGAGTGGCCGGACGGTCCAGAGACAGTGCAGGCCATGCCGCTCAAGGGACGTGGTACCGAACTGCTCGGCGCGCTGCTGGTGGGAAGCTCGCGGCGCGACTTGGCCGCGCTGGTTCGCGAAATCCGCCGCACCGGCGCGCTGGCCGCCTTCGCGGGCATTTTACTGGGCGCGGCGCTCAGTTTCTGGGCCGCCCGCCGCATCACGCGCCCGGTCGAACGGCTGGCCGCGGGCGCGCGAGCAGTGGCCTCCGGCAACTGGAGCGCCCGCGTCGAAATGACATCGCGCGACGAGATCGGCGAATTGGCCCAGGCATTCAACTCCATGACGCTTCAGCTTGTCGAGCAGCGCGACCGCCTGGTGCAGACCGAGCGCGTCGCCGCCTGGCGCGAGCTGGCGCGCCGCCTAGCCCACGAGCTGAAGAACCCGCTGTTCCCTCTGCAGATCACCATCGAGAACCTGCAGCGCGCCAAGGAGCAGGCCCCCGGCGAGTTCGACGAGGTGTTCCGCGAAAGCTCCGAGACGCTGCTCGTCGAGTTGGCGAACCTCAAGAAGATCATCGGCCGCTTCAGCGAGTTCGCGAAGATGCCACCGCCGCAGATCGAGCGCGTCGATGTGAACGAACTGGTCCGCCAGACCATGCGCCTCTTCGAAGCGCAGTTCAAAGCCGAGGGGCGCGCGCCCATCGTGGCCGAGATCGAGTGCGCGGAAGACGCCGGGTGCGTCGACGCCGATCCCGAGCAGTTGGGCCGCGCGCTCCAGAACCTGGCGCTGAACGCGATCGACGCCATGCCCGCCGGCGGCACGCTGCGCATCCGCACGGCGCGGCGGGACGGCCGGGTCGAACTCGAAGTCTCCGACACCGGGCAGGGACTTACCCAAGAGGAGTGCGAGCGCCTGTTCACGCCCTACTACACCACCAAGCAGCACGGCACCGGACTGGGCCTGGCCATCGTACAATCCGTGGTGGCCGACCACAAAGGGAAGATCTCGGTCGAGAGCGAGCCGGGCCGCGGCGCCATTTTCCGCATCGAGCTGCCGGAGAAGCCATGAGCCACCTGCTGATCGTGGATGACGACGTGAACACGCTCGCCTCGCTGGCGCGGGCCTTCCGCCTGGCCGGGCACGAGGCCACCGTGTGCGACAATGCCGCCCGGGCCCTGGAACTCGCCGCCTCCGCGCACTTCGACTTGATTTTCTCCGACGTCGTGATGCCCGTCAGGGACGGCCTGTCGCTGCTGGAGGACCTGCGCGCCGCCGGGATCGCGACGCCCGTGGTGATGATGTCCGGCCAGGCCCACATTGCTATGGCCGTGCGCGCCACAAAACTCGGCGCGGCGGATTTCCTCGAGAAGCCGCTCTCCACCGACAAGCTGCTGCTGACGCTCGGCAACGTTCTCAAACTGGCGCGCCTGGAAGAAGAGAACCGCCAACTGCGCGAGCGCGTGGGCAAGCACCACATCGTGTGGGCCAGCGATGCGATGCGCCGCGTCATGGCCCAGGTCGAGCGCGTCGCCGCCAGCGAAACCCGCGTCTGCATCCTGGGCGAAACCGGCACGGGCAAGGAGCTGATCGCCCGCACGCTCCACGAGCGCAGCCCGCGCTCGGGCGGTCCCTTCGTCACGCTCAACTGCGCCGCGGTTCCCGCCGAGCTGATCGAATCCGAACTGTTCGGGCATGAGAAAGGCGCCTTCACCGGCGCGGCCACGCGGCACACGGGGAAGTTCGAGCAGGCGCACCAGGGCACGCTGTTCCTGGACGAGATCGGCGACATGCCGCTGGCGATGCAGGCCAAGCTGCTGCGCGTGCTCGAAGAGGGCGAAGTCGAGCGCGTGGGCGGCGACCGAGCCATCGCCGTGGACGTGCGCGTGATCGTAGCCACGCTTCGCAACCTGGACGCGCTGGTCCAGGAGGGCCGCTTCCGCCAGGACCTCTATCACCGCATCTACGTCTTCCCGCTGCTGGTGCCGCCGCTGCGCGAGCGCGCCGGGGATATTCCCTCGCTGGTGGCGCACTTCGCGCGCCAGGTGTCCGACCAGAACGGCTGGAAGGAGAAGCGCTTCACGGCCAAGGCGATCGCCAGGCTCCAGGCCTACGCCTGGCCGGGCAACGTGCGCGAGCTGCGCAACGTGGTCGAGCGGCTGCTGCTGCTGGCGGATGACGAAGTGGACACCGCCGCCGTCGAACTGGCCCTTCCGGCAGCGGGCCGTGCCCTGGGCCCGGCCGCCGTCCCCGGCGCGGGAACCCTGGCCGCCCGCGTGGAATCCTTCGAGCGCGAAACGTTGCTGGCCGAGCTCGACCGCCACGCCGGCCGCATGAGCGAGACGGCGAAGGCGCTGGGCCTCGAGCGCAGCCACCTCTACAAGAAGTGCCAGCAGTTGGGGATCGATTTGCGGGCGGGGCGTAAGGCGGCTCAATGATGCACAGGCTAGCGATGGCTCGATGCTGGTCGTTTGCGGTCTGCTTTTTGGCCTTGGCCGGTTGCGGATCTCGAAACGGGCGAGTCTTGGAGGCGACCCGAAAAGGCGCGCCGCCTGGGAGCGTTCAGTTTGCACTCAGCAGGCTGCCTGCCAGCGGAGCCAAACAGGAGAGGTACGAGGCGTTGTACGGGATGGGATCGGAAGCAGCGCATCGCGGTGCAAGGTTCGAGTCCGGGCGCGCTCGTAGCGGCAATGTGTCGCGCTCTTGAAGCCAAGACCTGCCCGACGTCACCGTATCAGCGGGTCGAGCGATTGGGCTTCACGATCGCCGTCCTGGGTCGAAATCAGAACCGGAGCCAAGACGGCGGGTTTGCAGATTCTCCGACCGGGAATTGGACGCCGCCAAGCTGTTCCTCGGAACCGACCAGGACGACGCCGAAGTGTTCCTGAATCTGAATCCGAAGGAAGGCGTGGGCGAGTTCTCAATCAAGGACCCAGACTACGGCACGGACGTGATGAAACTGCTCGCCCAGGTTTTGTAGCCAACCCGGGCGGTCCAAGGTGTCTCGGCGCACGAGTGTCAATCGATCCTTGAATTACCGGAGGTGCTAATCAAGGGATATCCCCGATGCCGTTCCCCTCAGAGCGGCTTGAGCATACGCTCCGCGTTCGGGCTGAAATAGATCAGCACCGGCCGGCCGAAGATGTCTCCCTTGGAGATGAAACCGAAGTAGCGGCTGTCGAGAGACATGTCGCGGTTGTCGCCCAGGACGAAGTACTTGCCGGGCGGAACCACCAGCTCGCCGCCCCGAACGTTCTGTTCGAGCATCTGTACGGCAGGCTCCAGCACCTGGGCGTTCGGCAGACCGGGGAAGTTGTCCCGGTAGGGGTCGGCGTAGTCGGTCTTGTGCCGCGCATAGGGCTCCTCGACGGCGACGCCGTTCCGATAGAGCTGCTTGTCCACGATGCGGAGCCGGTCGCCCGGGATTCCCACCACCCGTTTGAAGTATCTCTGCGCGCGGTCGACCGGGTACTCCATCGCCACAAGCTCGCCCCGCTCGGGGAGCCCGCCAAGACGCGCGGTGAACATCTCGACCAGGACCCGATCCCCGATCTGCAGCGTATCTTCCATGGACCCGGTCGCGACGACATAAGCCCGCACCCCAACGAGGCAAGCCAGAAACAGCAGCGCCGCAAGACAACCGAGCACTACGAGCGCCTTGTATTTCAGATCGGCGGGGGCGGCCGGCAAAGGCGGCGGTTGCATAGCTCCCTATCATCCTACACGCGCTAACATGACGACATGACTCGCTTCGACCTGGGCTTGATCCTCTGCGCCGGCTCGCTGCTGGCGCAGGAGCCGGCGCGCGAAATCCCGCTCTGGGCGAACGGCGCGCCGGGCTTCGAGAGCCGGCGCAACGAGCCCATCGAGGCCAAGGACTACTGGATTCGCAACGTCCACAACCCGTCGATCACGGTCTATCTTCCACCCAAGGAGAAGGCGACCGGCGCCGCCGTGGTCATCTGTCCCGGCGGGGGCCACCGTGAGTTGGTGTTCAAGGCGGAAGGGGTGGAGCCGGCCGAATATCTCAACAGCCTGGGCATAGCCGCCTTCGCTCTGAAATACCGCCTGGCCCGCGAGCCGGGCTCGCCGTATTCCCTCGATAAGCATCCGCGCCAGGACGCCCAGCGCGCCATGCGCCTGGTGCGCAGCCGAGCCCAGGAGTGGGGCATCGACCCCAACCGCATCGGCCTGATGGGATTCTCCGCCGGCGGCGAAGTGGTCTCGCTGGCGGCGTTCTCTCCGGACGAGGGCGATGCCCATGCGCCCGATCCCATCGACCGCCTCGGCGGTCGCCCCAACTTCCTGATCATGATCTACCCCGGCCCGCTCGGAATCCCGGACACGGTTCCGCCCGGCGCCCCTCCGGCGTTTCTCCTCGCTGCCAACGATGACGCGTGCTGCTCCGGCCCCGTCGTCAAGCTGCTGGAGGGTTATCGCGCCGCGAAGGTCCCCGTCGAGGCCCACATCTTCACGCAGGGAGGCCACGGCTTCAACATGGGATATCGTTCGCGCCTGGCGACTCTGAGGGGCTGGCCCCAGCGCCTGGCAGACTGGCTGGCCGACAACGGCATTTTGAAGCCACCGCTATAATCACGGACATGGGGGCCTCCTCGCCGCTGCGATCGAACGGGTCCGGCCGCAGCCCCCATCTCCGCGTTCACGCCGTCAATATCTATGTTCGCGATCAGGACCGGAGCTTGCGCTTCTACACCGAGCAACTCGGGTTCGATCTGGCCTTCGATGCGCAGCTTCCACACGGCGACCGGTGGGTGGCCGTCGCGCCTCCCGACGGCAGCGCCTTGCTGGCGCTGATCGCGCCCAGGCCCGAGTCCCGCTCGTACCAACTCATCGGACGGCCCACGGGGATCGTTTTTGTCACCGACGACGTCCTCGCCAAGTACGCCGAGTGGCGCGCCCGCGGCGTTCAGTTCCGATACACGCCACGCCTGAGGCGCGTCAAGTACGAGCGCGAGTCCGAAGCGCCGGCCGTTTGGGGCGGAGTGTTCACGCACTTCACGGACTTGGACGGCAACTCATTCGCGCTGGCCGGGTTCGATGAGGTGACTCGGGAAATCGAGGCGCAGCAGCACGCGACGGCGGCGAGGCTGGAATCGGAGCGCCGCACCGCGCAGGAACTCGAGATCGCCAGAGAGGTCCAGGCACGGCTCTTTCCGCAAACCCTGCCGGCCATCGCAACGCTCGAATACGCGGGTACCTGCATCCAGGCCCGCCACGTTGGCGGCGATTACTTCGATTTCCTGGACCTGGGCGGAGGGCGGTTCGCGCTGGTGACGGGCGACGTTGCGGGCAAAGGAATCGCCGCCGCTCTTCTGATGGCGAACCTTCAGGCAAATCTCCGCATTCAATGTGAGATGGCCCCTTACGGACCGCGGGACCTGCTGCGATCCGTAAACCACGTGTTTCTCAAGAATACGACCGAGAGCGCCTACGCGACCCTCTTCTTCGCCGAATACGACGACGAACGGCGGCGCTTGCGATATGCGAGTTGCGGACACGTGCCGGCTCTTCTGCTTCGGAGCGACGGGACTCTGGAACGGCTCGAGTCTACGGGCTCCGTGCTGGGGCTGTTCCGCGATTGGGACTGCCTTGTAGAGGAACGAAGCCTGTGCCCGGGGGACGCCCTCGCCATCTATACCGATGGAATCACCGAGTCGTTCAATGAAGCCGGCGAAGAGTTCGGGGAAGAGCGTGTGGTCGACTCGTTGCGCCGCCACCGGCATCTGCCGCCCCAGGGCATCATATCGGCGGTGGTCGACGAGGTCCGGCGCTTCAGCGCGCACGAGCAGCACGACGACATCACGTTGACGATCACCAAGTGCCGCTGAGCGAGCCCCCCAGCCGGCCTGCTACTTCCTGCCGTAAATCGTCGTGCTTGGGTTGTAGTTGCGCCAGTCGAACCAGTAGTCCTTGAGCATGGGAACCCGCTCGAGACAGGCGCCCTTGGCCCTTCCGGAAGTGGCGCAGCCTTGGAAGTTCCACTCGCCTCCGGTGGCAGCGTCCATGAGCAGTGCACCGGGCTTGCTCGCGGCGATGCGGTAGAACTCCGGCGCGCCATTGACTCCCGGGATGCGGTCCCGGAACGCCCGCACCGATTGGCCGTCCGCGCCCACAACCAGGAGAACGGGCTCCATGCCGACGCGATCCCTGACGAGCTTCTCCTTTGCGACCTGGTCGTAGAGGAAGGCGCGGCTGGCTCCGAACGCCTGAATCCCCAGAATCAGGTCGCGCGCCTTCATGCCGTGCTCCGGGAAGTTTATAACCGTGCGCGCGCGCTTCATCTGCACGTCCCAATCCTTGGGCGCGTAGTCATGGACGAAGGCCGGCATATCCTTGAGCACGGTGCCCTTTGGCTCCTCCGCCTTCCATGTCGCGAACAACAGCTCATCCGACTCAACCAGGGTGAGGTGCTGTCCCTTGAGGGGTCCGGAGACAGCCGCGCCCGTGATCTGCTGCCAGTAGCTTCCCGTCTCCTCGTCGCGCATGAGGAAGTTCTGGTTGTTGATCCCGGCCAGATGGAAAGTAAGCCTCAGGCCGGCTACGTCTCTTGTCCACACCAGACCGGTGTGACAGAGCGTTCAATACGTCGCGACCACCGCGGTTTGCCCCACCACGTCATTCACGACGTGGTGATAGGAGATGCTTCGGATCGGGTACGCCCGTGCGGCGTCTCCGATCTTGACCACGATCACCTTCTCGTCGTTGTCGAGCTTCACCTTGCCGGCGGCGGCGAATTCGGGATGGTCCAGATGGTGGAACATCAACTCGTATATGTTGACGCGAGCGGCCAGCGCCAGGAGCCCGACGCAGGCAGTGCCCGCAACGGCCAGGAGGCGCCAGACGATGCGCGCCTGCACCCGCCAGTACAAGACCAGCGCGGCCAGCGCCCCTGCCGCGCATACCAGGGTGATGGCGGGCCGGAAACGCAAGACCACCAGGGCGGCGGCCAATTCCCGCGGCCCCTGAGCGCGAAAGGGCCGGATGACGTACAGCGGGTACGCGACCGCGAGGAAAGATGCCGCCAGGCAAAGCAGCCAAACCAGCGCCAGCGGCCGCCTCGCGCGGATTGCGGAATCCTGGGTCATAGTGGATAGCCTCTCTGATTTACTTCGATCGGCCACCCTGCTCCCAGGGGACCGTGCGCCTACACAATGCTAGCCAAAACCCGCGCAAACGGACAATACCCTAAAACGCTTAGCTGCTTTTCGCTACCGGCGCCGGCCCGGCGCTAAACTGAAGGACAGATGACGAAGGGGCAAACCAGCAAGCCGGTCACCACCCTGAGCGGGCTGCCTATCCAACCCGTCTACGGGCCCGAGGACGTGGCCGATTTGAACCTCGCGGAGGAGCCCGGCGAGTTCCCGTACACGCGCGGCATCCACCGCGACATGTACCGGGGCCGGCTGTGGACCATGCGCCAGTTCTCCGGCTTCGCCACGCCCGAGGAGACCAACCGCCGCTACCGCTACCTCCTCGATCAGGGCCAGACGGGCCTCTCCGTGGCCTTCGATCTGCCCACTTTAATGGGCTTCGACGCCGATCAGCCCGAGTCGCTCGGCGAAGTGGGCAGGTGCGGCGTCTCCATCGGCTCGCTCGAGGACATGGAGACCCTGTTCCGCGGCATCCCGCTCGAACAGGTCACCGTCTCGATGACGATCAACTCGCCCGCCGCGATCATTTGGGCGATGTACCTGGCGGTGGCGGAGCAGCAGGGCGCGGACTGGGGCCGCATCTCCGGCACCATCCAGAACGACATTCTGAAGGAGTACATCGCGCAGAAGGAGTATATCTATCCGCCCCACCCTTCCATGCGTCTGGTCACCGACACCATCGAGTTCGCGACTCGGCAAGCCCCGCGCTTTAACCCGATCTCGATCAGCGGCTACCACATCCGCGAGGCCGGATCGACCGCCGTTCAGGAACTGGCCTTCACCCTGCGCGACGGCATCGAGTACGTGGAGTGGGCCGTCGAGCGCGGCCTGCCGATCGACTCCTTCGCCGGCCGCCTGAGTTTCTTTTTCAACGCGCACAACGACTTCTTCGAGGAAATCGCCAAGTACCGCGCCGCCCGCCGCATGTGGGCGTTCATCATGCGCGACCGTTTCGGCGCCCGCGACGAGCGCAGCCTGAAGCTGCGCTTCCACGCGCAGACCGCGGGCTGCTCGCTGACCTGGCAGCAGCCCTACAACAACGTGGTTCGGACGGCGATTCAGGCCTTGGCTGCGGTGCTGGGCGGAACGCAGTCGCTGCACACCAATTCGCTCGACGAGGCTTACGCGCTGCCTTCCGAGCACGCGGTCACGCTGGCGCTGCGGACGCAGCAGGTCATCGCCTGCGAGAGCGGCGTAACGACCGCCCCAGACCCGCTGGGCGGCAGCTTCTTCCTCGAGCGCCTCAGCGCCGAGGTCGAAGAAGCAGCCAACGAGTATATCCGCCGCATCGACGGGATGGGCGGCATGATTCCGGCCATCGAGGAAGGCTTTCCGCAGCGCGAAATCGCGCAGGCCAGCTTCGAATACCAGCAGGCCATCGAATCGGGCCGCCGCAAGGTCGTCGGCGTGAACGCCTTCACGGTGGAGAACGAACCGCCCACAGAACTGCTGGAAATCGACGAGAGCGCCGCCGGGCTTCAGGCGGAGAAACTGGCGGCGCTCCGCAGGCGCCGCGACCGGAGCCGGGTGGCGGCCGCGCTGGATGCCGTGCGCCGCGCCGCCGAAGGTGCAGAAAACACGATGCCCTTCATTTTGGAGGCTGTGCGGGCCTATGCGACCGTGGGCGAGATTACGGCCGCCTTGCGGGATGTCTTCGGAACGTACCAGGAAAAGAGTATCCTGTAGAGGAAGCCATCGGCCGTCAGCCATCAGCCGCCGGCACCCGGTGCCCGGCGCTGAAAGCTGAAGGCTGACGGCCGATAGCTGACTGCTATCTATGGACCAGATCCGAGTGTTGGTGGCCAAGCCCGGCCTGGATGGACACGATCGCGGTGCGAAAGTGATCGCCCGTGCGCTGCGGGACGCTGGGATGGAAGTCATCTACACCGGCTTGCGGCAGACTCCGGAGATGATCGTCAACGCGGCGCTGCAGGAGGACGTACAGGTGATCGGGCTCTCGATCCTCTCGGGCGCCCACAACGCCATCGTGCCGCGCGTGATGGAGTTGCTCCGGGAAAAGCGGATGACGGACGTTGCCGTCATCGTGGGCGGCATCATTCCCGATGAAGATGCCGGTGAACTGAAGAAGCAAGGCGTGGCGGCGGTGTTTCAGCCGGGGGCGTCGCTCGAGGAGATCGTACGCGTTGTGCGCTCCTCGGTGCAGCAGCCCGCATGAATGCTCCGGCCGCTCGAGCGCTTCGCAAATCAAAAAGACGGATTGTATGAATGAAAAACTGAAAATCGCCGTGTTCGTCGATTACGACAACATCGAGATCGGCGTGAAGTCCACGCTCCAGCGCGATCTGGACATCGCGGTGCTTCTCGACTCGCTCAAGGAACGCGGCGAGATCGTGGCCAAGTTCGCGTATGCGGACTGGGGCCGGCAAGAAGGCGCCAAGCGCCAGATGGCGGAGAACGCGGTGCAGATGGTGCAGCGCATCCCCTCCCCTCGGGGCGATAAGAATGGCGCCGATATCAACCTCGCGTTGGATGCCCTGGAAATGGCGTTCACGCACGACCACATCAACGCTTTCGCCATCGTCAGCGGCGACAGCGACTTCATCCCTCTGGTGAACAAGCTGAAGGAGTACGGCAAGACCATCTTCGTGGTGGGAGGCCGCGCCTTCACCAGCACCATCCTGCAGAAGAACTGCCATGAGTTCATCAGCTTCGAGTCCATGCTGGACGAGCTGAAGCCGCATGTGCGGCAGCAGTCCCATCCGCCCCAGCCGCCGCATCCGCCCCAGCCGCCGCATCCGCCCCAGCCGGAGCAGTTGCCGCGTACCGAGCAGTTGCCGGGAGAAGTGCTGCAACTCCGGCAGCAGGCGCCAGCGGCGGAGCAGCAGCAAATACCGCAATCGCAGGCGCCGCCCCAGCAGCAGGGCTCTCAACGCCAGCAGCAGCATGGGCGACGGCGCGAGCGGCGGCGTCCCGACCCGCTCGACCTGGCGCAGGCCATGCCGCTGGTCGAGCGCGCCTTGCAGGTTCTCGAACGGCGCGAGGTCACCCCGCAGCTCGGCCTGCTCAAATCCACCATGCTCCAGCTCGATGCCACCTTCAGCGAGAAGGCCTTCGGCGCGGGCACCTTCACCGATTTCGTCGAGAAGCTCAAGGATGCCGGCTACGTCGATGTCAGCGGCGCCGAGGGGCGCTACGTCATCGAGCGCAAGACCGCCGCTCAGCCGGAGGAGCCGGCTCACAAGGCCGAGGAGTTCCTTCCGCTCCTGCGCGACGTGCTCGAGACGCACCGCATCGAGATGGATGGAGGCTGCGTGGCCGAGGACCTCGAAGGCTGGGTCCGAGCCGACCACGCCGACTTCGAGCCCAAGAGATTCGGCTTCCAGGAGTTCGCCGAGATGCTGAACTTCGCCCAGGACAAGCTCCTCGTCCGCGTCGAGCCCGAAGAGGAGCGCGGCTTGCTGGTCTACCTGGGCGCCGAGTTCTATCCGCCCGCGCCGCCCGAAGCACCCCCAGAGCCGGAGAACCTGGAACTCGAGGAGAAGCAGCCCGAGTCCAACCAGACCCCCGCCCTCATGGAGCAGCCCAAGCGGAAGCGGACGCCGCGCCGCGCCGCCGGCACCGCTCCCAAACGCACCAAGAAGACCGCCAGCCAGCCCACGGCCCGGCGCTCCCGCAAGAGGACGCCGCCGCCGGAGGCGGTGTAGCCGTGGCGATCGAGAGAATACGGCCCGCGGGCTCCCCGTCGCCCCGCGGGCCGTATTCGCCCGCCGTGCGCGCCGGGGATTTCATCTACGTGTCCGGCCAGGGACCGGTCGACCCGGCTACCGACCAGTTGTCCTTCGGAGACATCGCTCACGAAACCCGCCTGACCCTGGGCAACATCCAGCGCATCCTCGAAGGCTGCGGGGCTTCGCTCTCTGACGTGGTCAAGTGCACCGTCTACCTGGCCGACTTCGCGCGAGTTCGCCGCGATGAACGCGGTCTATGCGGAGTTCTTCGGCGAAGCGAAGCCGGCCCGCACCACGGTGGAGGCGCAGATGGTCATGCCGCCCATGCGCATCGAGATCGACTGCATCGCTTATCGGGCGCGCTAGCCGCGTATCGGTTGCGCAACTTGCCGCATTAAAACAACGAGATGAACCGGCGCTTCGGCTTCGACGTCACCAGTTCGGTCCCCGTGATGTTCGCCGCAAGCCGGGCGTAGTGCATGCCCAGAATGCCGCCCGGTTCGGCCAGCCGGCCCTCGGTGTAGGCTTCGCGGAGCGCCGGGCAGTCGCTGGCCACGACGCCGCAGGCCGGGGCGCCCAGCATGCGCTCCACGTCCTCCAGCATCAGATCGGCCTTCTTCTCAACTCGGTTGACGATCAGGCGCAGGCGGTCCCGTCCGTAGCCGCCATCCGCCAGCGTCTGCATCATGTGCTTCGCTTTGTATAGTGCCGGAAGGTCGAGCGTGGTGACCAGGAAGCACTCGTCGATCTCTCCCAGCAGGCTCAACGACACCGGATTCAGGCCGCGGCCGAGGTCCGCCAGGACCCAGTCGTACTGGCTGCGCGTGAACCGCAGCACCTGCCGGAGGGCGCCCTCTTCGACCCGGCCCCCTGCTCCTCCGGCCGGCGCCGTGATCACCTCCAGCCGCGGCGTGCCGTTCGACACCAGCGCCTTCCAGAAACTCGCGTCCAGACGCTGCACGTTCGCGACTGCGTCCAGCACCGAATACGGCGAGTTGGCCTTCATCAGGAACTGGACCATTCCCGCTTCCAGGTCCAGGTCCGCCAGCAGAATCCGCCGCTCGGTCTGGCGCTGGAACTCGCGCGCCAGATGACAGGCGATGGTCGTCGCGCCGCACCCGCCTTTGACCGACAGGAACCCTAGCGTTTTGCCGGCGTGAGTCTTCGCGTCATCGACGGCCCGCGTCGCCAGGATCCGCTGCAGGGCGGCCCGCAATCTGCCTTCGAGCGGCGGATACAGATACTCGACGACACCCGCACGCATCGCCGCGATGATCAGCGCCGGCTGGGCCACCGTATCCACTACAATGACGGCCAGGATTCGAAGCGCTCGATTTTAGGGCCCGCAGCGCCTCCTCGGCCCGATCTCCCAGGCCGCCGATCTCGACGATCATCACGTCCGGCCGCACCAGGCTCACCCGCTCCATCAGCGTGCCCAGGTCGCCAAACAGACCCTCGTCGATCGGCACCCGAACCGACATCTCGCGCAGGCAGTAGGCCACCTCCTGCCGGATATTCTGGTTCAAAACCACGACTCCTGCTGTCAGTCCGTTCATAGCCCTGCCCCTCTGAGCCGACACACCACCGTTTACAGCCGATGTCCACCGGGTTACGGCACGCTCTGCCTGAAGGAGTCAACCGCCCCCGTATGCAGGTAGTATACCCCCATACTGGGTATTATAAACGGTCATTAATGTATTTCGAAGGCAACCGTCGCCGACTTAGTACTAACTGCAATTACAGTACTAATGCAACTTTAGTCCTATGGTACTTGGCGGAACCGATTGTCCGGACAGACTCCGGCTTCGCTCTGAGCGCGTCCTGCGGCCACCTTTATCCGGCCGATTGCGAGGCCGGTGCCTCGATCACGCCCCTTACTTCACCACCAGTTGAACGCTGGTCGTCTGCGTCGAACTAGATCCCACCATGATGTCGAACGTGCCCGGCTCGACCACCCAGTGCATGTCCCGGTTCAGCATCTGCAACTCGATGGGCGTGATCCTGAAGTGGACGGTCTTCTTCTCTCCGGGCTTGAGCGTGACGCGCTCGAAACCGCGCAGCTCCATCACCGGGCGGGTCACCGAAGCGAGGCGCTGGTGCATGTACAGCTGCGCCACCTCGTCGCCCTTCGCGAGTGCCGGTGTTGGTGACGTCGACGGAGGCCGTGGTCTGGCCCGCGGCGCCGATCTCGGCCGGCTCCAGCGCGCAGGTTCTCGAACGTGAAGGTGGTGTAGCTCAGGCCCCAGCCGAACGGGAACAGCGGCTTGCGCCCGACGAACAGGTAGCTGCGGTTCATGGACGGTTTGTGGTTGTAGTAGTCGGGGAGCTGGCCCACCGAGTGCGGGAACGTGATGGGCAATTTGCCGCCCGGGTTGACGTCGCCGAACAGCACCCGGGCCGCGGCGGTTCCGCCTTCCTGGCCCAGGTACCAGCCTTCCAGGATCGCCGGCACATGCTCGGCGGCGTAATTGATGGAGAGCGGGCGGCCATTGATCAGGAACACGACGGTCGGCTTTCCGGTCTCGACGATCGGCCTGGATCAACTGATCCTGGTAGCCGATCAGGTCGAGCGAGTCACGATCGCCCAGGTGAGTCTCCGACCAGGCCTCGCGGTTGGTGCGTTCGTTCTCGCCCACCACCACGATGGCCACGTCGGCGCCACGCGCCGCCTCCACGGCCTCTTGGATCCGTTTCAACTGCGATGCCGCGTCCGGAAGCTTGACGGCGTTCTGGATCCATCCGATCCAGCCCTGCTGGCCTTCCGTGATCTTGCGCCCTCGGCGTATACCACTTTGGCCGCGTCGCCCACGCGCTCGCGAATGCCGTCGAGGATGCTCACGCCGTGCGCGGGCTCGCGGGCGTAGCCGCCCACGTGGACGTCGGCGGCATTGGGGCCGATCACGGCAATGGTCTTCAGCTTCGTGAGATCGAGCGGCAGCAGGTTGCCTTCGTTCTTGAGCAGCACGACCGCCTTCTCGGCCGCCTTCTCGGCCAGCGCGCGGTGTTCGGGCGCAGTTGGTGATGCGCTCGGCGTAGTCGGGATCGACGTACGGGTTTTCGAAAAGTCCCAGGCGGAACTTGGCGGTCAGCATCCGGGAGACCGCGCGGTCGATCTGCCATTCCGGCACTTTGCCCTGCTTCACCTGATCGAGCAGGGTGCGGTAGACCGAGCCGTCGCTCAGGTCGTAATCGACACCGGCCGCCAGCGCCTGGCGCGCCGCATCCGCAAAGTCGGCCGCGACGTGGTGGGTCTCCACCAGCATCTGCAGGCCGCCGCCATCGGAGGTCACGAAGCCCCGGAAGCCCCACTCCTGGCGCAGCACGCGGTCGAGCAGCCAGGGGTTGACGTGCGACGGGATGCCGTCGATCTCGTTATACGGACGCCATGACGCTCCCGGCCTGCGCCTTCGACGACAGCGGCCTGGAAAGCCGCCAGGTACGATTCGCGGATGATCCGCTCGGAGTAGTTGCCGGGCGCCGTGTTGGTGCCGCCCTCCGGCGCTCCGTGCACGGCGAAGTGCTTGGCGGTGGCCATGACGTGATGGCGGTCGATCAGGACGTTGGGTCCCTGCATGCCTTCGATCGCCGCCACACCCATGCGCGAGCCCAGGTAGGGATCTTCGCCGTAGGTTTCCTCGGTGCGGCCCCAGCGCGGATCGCGCGCCAGGTCGAGCACCGGCGTGAAAGCCTGATCGGTCCCGGCGGAGGCCATCTCGTCGGCGGCGGCGGTGAACACGCGCTTGACCAGGGCCGGGTCGAAGGTGCTGGCCAGGGCCAGCGCCTGCGGGAAGCTGGTGGCGCCGTAAGACATGAATCCGTGCAGCGACTCGCCCGCGAGCAGGTCCGGGATGCCCAGGCGCGTCTTCTCGACCAGGTAGCGCTGCACCGCGTTCCTATACACGGCCGCGTCGTGCGCGCCGATCTTCGAAAAGGGGCTGTACAACTGCGCCCCCATCTGGCCGGCGCTCTTCTCGTCGTACTTGCCCGTGGTATCCAGCACCGGGCGAACGCGCCCCGCGGGCGGCGCCAGTTGAGCGCATTTTTCTTCGAGCGTCATGCGTCCCAGCAGGTCGGCCACCCTCTGCTCGATCGGCAGCTTCGCGTTCTTATAGCCCGGAACGTCATCCTGCGCCGCCCCGATCCCCGGAGCCAGCAGGGCCAGGCCGAGCAACATCGTCGCCTTCACAAGCCGCTTATCCCTCATGCACACTTCTCCTCTGGATCGAATACGCGCGCGCCGCCGCTGACGTTCACAATAGATCCTGGCGCTTCTTCTCCTCCAGCGCCTTCACCAGACCGGAAACTCGCTGGGCTTTCGAGCGGGCAGCCACCAGCAGCGCGTCCTTGGTGTCCACCACGATCAGGTCCTCGACGCCAAGCAGGGCCACCAGCTTGCCTTCGGCGTCCACGTAGTTGCGCGCGCTGTCCGAGGACAGCAGTTCCGCCGCGCGGCTGACGTTGCCGGCGGTGTCGTGAGGCAGGAGCTCGTAGACGGCGTTCCAGCTCCCTACGTCGTTCCAGCCGATGTCGTCCACGGCCAGGCCGGCCACGTTCGTCGGCCTTCTCCATCACGGCGTAGTCGACCGAAATGTTCTCGCAGCGCGGATAAGCCTCGGCGGAGCTGTGCAGCGAACCGGCGGCTACCGAAAGGGGGCAGCGCGGCGAGCAGCGTAGCCGTCTTAGGCAGGTGTTTCCGCAGCGCCCTGAGGAACGCGTCCGCGCGCCAGAAGAACATCCCCGCGTTCCAGTAGTAGTTCCCGGCCTCCAGGTACCGCTTGGCCGTGGCATCGTCGGGCTTCTCGTGGAAGTGCACGACGGGCAGCGGCTCGGGCGACCCGGCCTTGGTTCCCTGGGGGAACTCCAGATAGCCGTAGCCGGTCTCGGGCCACCGCGGCTGGACGCCGAGAACGCAGCAGGCCGCCACGCTCGGCCGCGCGGTAGGCGGTCCTGAGCAGACGCCGGAAGCGGGCCGGCTTCAAGACCACCTGATCGGCTGGGAACACTCCGATCACCGCGTTCGGATCGAGGGAGCCCAGGATGTGCGCCGCCAGCCCATTGCACGCCGTCGGTGTTGCGCCCGCGCCGGCTCCGCGACGATCTGCCGCCGCGGAACCTCCGGGAGCTGCCGCGCGATCTGCCCGCGCAGGTAGTCGTTCGTGATGACCCACATGCGCTCAGGCGGCAGATAGGGGCGCAGACGGTCGAAGGTCTGCTGGATCAGCGTGCGCGAGCCGATGACGTTGAGCACCTGCTTGGCGCTGGCGCGGCGGCTGCGCGGCCAGAAGCGCGTGCCACGGCCACCGGCCATGATCATCGCGTAGTAGTTGGACCGGGCCACCTCTAGCAGGGTAACACTCTGCCGGCGGCTAGCGGCTGAGCGCCGACGGCTCCCTTCTCGCCTACCACTCCGTCCGGATGGCCAGTTGAAGCTGGCGGGCGGAAGTGACGGTGTGGCTGCTGACCCCCGACGAAGAGACGCCCAGAATGCGGTTGGGCAGCGCCAGATTGGCCCGGTCGAGCAGGTTGAAAGCCTCGACACGGGCCTGCACGCGCAGCTTCTCGCCCAGCGCGAAGCCTCTGGCCAGGGCCACGTCGACGGTGGCCATCCCGGGACCGCGAACGCTGTTGTAGCCCGCATTCCCGTACTGATAGAGCGGCGGCGTCACGAAGGCCCGGTTCGGATCGGCCGGACTCAGGCTGGTGTTAAACCACTCCAGGTAGGACCGCTGGGAGGCGGGCAGCGAGCCGTCCCCGATGCGGTTGGGAAGCCAGAAGCCGCCGTTGTTCAAACCGTTGACCGCCAGTTCGGGCGTGAAGGGGAACCCGCTCTGGACAACGATCATCGCGCTCGTCTGCCAGTTCGCCAGAGCGGCGTGCAGAAAGCCCGAGCCCGCCTTGAACGGCAGATCGTAGACCGCCGTCAGCACCGCCCGGTGCGCCACGTCAAAAGAGGACGCGGAGCGGATGTCTCGCACGTGGTTGAGGTTCTGCGGGCCGTCCGGACGGCTGGCCTGGGCGCTCGAGGGCGCGTTCGAGTCGTCTTCGGCCTTCGCGAACGTGTACGAGGCCTGGAATTGAACGCCGGAGGCCGACCGCCTTGTTATCTTGAACTGGCTGCCATAGTACGTCGAACCCCCGGCGAAGCTCAGGTAGTCGATACGGGAGACGTTGGGGGCATACCACAGCCAGCGCCGGTTGGCGAAGGGGGTCCAGTCGGGGTCCGGCTGGTTGACGTTGTAGCTGGAATACAGGTGTGCTCCCATCGAGGCGGTGCCGCCTATCTCCAACATCAACGCCTTGCCGAGACGTTGCTGCAGGAAGAGGCCCCACTGCTCGGCGTCGGAAGTGTAAGGCCGTGGATCCGCGGCATAGATGGCGCCTCCGACCTCGTTGAGCAGAGCCGGAGTGGTCAGGGCCATGGGCGGCGCTGGGGGCAGGCCGTCGGCCAGGCTGGAACCCACCTGGAGCGAGCCGGTGAAGAAATCCTGGCGCGCCGCGAAGGGCGGGTTGCGCGCCAGGCTGCCCTGCGAGAGATAGGCGCCGGTGTCATAGTCGGTGCTGTAACCGCCTCGCAGCACCGTGCTCCCGTCGCTGGAGAGCGTCAGCGCGAATCCGATCCGCGGAGCGATGGCGTGCGTGTTGTAAGATCGCCCCGCGTACTCATTCACGCCGCCCTGGCCGGCGAATTGGTTGAGCGCCGGGGTGAGCCTCTCCAGATTGAAATTCACCATGCGGTTGTCCGCCTCGGTAACCGGGGGACACAGCGTGTAGCGAACGCCGGCCTCGATCATGAGCCACGGGGCCACGCGGATGTGGTCCTGAACGAATCCCGCCCACTCCCAACCCCGCAGCCGGAACTGCTGATACTGGATTTCGCGCCGCACCTCGGACGGATAACCGGTCAGCAGCGACGCGATGGAGTTCCCGGTGCCATCGACCCCCGGCTGGCTGGTGTAGTCGGGCGTGAACGAGAAGGTGCCGCGGCTGGACCAGTCCGAGGCGGTTCCTTCGGCCTGCCTGCGGACGGCCTGGAGCCCGAATTTCCAAGCGTGCCGGCCGCCGGTCCAGAGCAGTTGGTCCTCGAGTTGGTAGCCGGCGGTGCGGACGGAGAGGGGCAGAGGCTCGGCGGCGCCCAGTTGCGCGTATCCGGTGGGCAGGACGTCGGGCAGACCTCCGGGGCCCAGGCCGGGTATGCCCAGAGTGGTGGAGGCATTCAGAGCCTGGTCCAGAGGGTTCGCGTTCAGGTCAAACCGGGTGATGCCGGCCCGCAGCTCGTTGGTTAGGGTGGGACGCACAACGAAGCTGTGGGAAACGCCGCCGCCCCAGGCGGTCTGGCTGGTGCTGGCGCCGTCGGCGTGTTGCAGGCTGTCGCTGCCGGCCAGACCCGGCAGCGAGGAAGGCGAGCGACCCTCCAGTCGCCCGTAGCTGAGGCGCACCGAGACCGCGTTCCGGCCGCCAATGAGCTTGTCGGAGCGGCCGTCGAACCGGTCGCTGTTGCGGATCAGATCCGGCGTGTACAAGTAGTTGTCCGCCAGGCCGGGCAGGTTCGGATCGGGATACAGGCCAATGAGGCTGCGCGACGGGGAGGAGATGCGCGAAGCCGGGATCAGATTGCCTGCGAATTGCTGCCGCGCGAATACGCCAGGGCTCGTCTGGGTGATGGAGAGGGGATCGTAGATGGGCACGGCGCCGAAGGCGCCAGCCTTCTGGGCCGCCGAGGGGACGGTCGAGGTCACCGTCAGACCCTGCCGCTGGCGCAGGATGTCGGCGTCGGCGAAGAAGAACCAACCGCTCCCGTGCACCGGGCCGCCAAGGCTGCCGCCGAACTGGTTCTGGACCAGGCCCGGCTGGCCGCCCTTATCGAAGAGGTTGGGGGCGTCGAGAGCGGAGTTGCGAAAGTACTCGAACAGGGCTCCGTGAAACCGGCTCTGTCCCTGCCGGGTGCGGACGCCGACGGCGGCCCCCGCGCTGTGGCCCAGTTCGGCGGGGAGATAGCCCGCGGTCAGGTTCACGCTGTCGATGGCCTCCAGGGGAGGCTCCAGTACGGCACCCTGGGTCCAGATCTCGTTATTGTCGATCCCGTCGATGGTGAAGTTGTTGTGCTGGCCGCGCTGGCCGTTGGCGTTTAGACTCGAGTTGCCGCGGAACCCATAGGGTCCGTAGCCCTCGATGTTGCCCCCCTGCTGTCCCGGGGTGACTCCGGCGGCCGCGCGGACCAGGTCGAGGTAGCTCGGAGCCTCCAGAGGGAGCTGGTGCAACCCATCCGAATGGAGAGCCGATCTCCCCGCGGGCAGTGCGATAGGCAGATTGAGGGGCTCATCCTCCTGGATCAAGGCGTTGAGACGGGTGGTCGCGTCCTCGTCATGGGATGTTGCGGTAACCGCATAAGGGCCTGGGGGGAGGCCGGTGGCCTGGTATTTGCCTGTCTGGTCGGCTACAACCCCAACCCGCAGCCCGCTCTGCTGGTGGATCAGCGTCAGGCTCGCTCGCGGCGCGGGCGCGCCGGTGAAGTCGACCACCGTGCCCGAGATGCTGCCGCCGCCCGGAGCCGCCGCCACGCTGGCGGCCAGAATCGGCACGGCGGCCCAGACACACCACAGACTCCGCATCGAGATCCCTCCGCTCGCCAGACTCACCTGCCGAACTGAATATCATACAACGGCTTCTGGATAGCAACAGGCTCGAGAGCCTGCCCGGGCTGCCCTACGGGAGGGAATAGCCGCGGACGAGGTGGAAGGTCCGGCTCCAGCGCGTCTTGGTGAAGAAGTGGCGGGCCAGGTCGTTCAGATGCGAGAGGCCGACGATGTTCCCGTCGGCCAACTGGTCCGTGGGGGCATCGTAAGACCACCAGACCAGCAACGGCTTACCCACGATGTTCTCCCGTGGAACAAACCCCCAGTAGCGGCTGTCGGCGGAGTTGTCCCGATTGTCGCCCATGGCGAAGTAGGCGCCCTCGGGAACCACCACCTCCCCGTTCTTCACGTCGTGCTCCAGCATCTGCACGGCCGGGTCCGGGAGCGCCATGTTTGGATCGCTGGGGAAGTTGTCACGGTATGAGTCGGTGTATGCCGCTTTGTGGACCGCGTAGGGCTCCTGGAGCGGCTTTCCATTGAGGTAGACCGCTTTGTTCGCGACGCGGATGCGGTCGCCGGGTATGCCGATCACGCGCTTGACGAAGTTCTGGCGGATGTCGATCGGGTAGCGGAAGACGATGATGTCGCCGCGGCGCACCTGACGGTACGGAAGCAGGTACTTGCTTGGCACTCCCGTCGGTCCGTAGGCCAGTTTGTCCACCAGCAGGTGATCGCCGCGCAGCAGCGTGTCCTCCATGGAGACGGTAGGAATCACGAATCCCTGCACAAGGGTGGTGATCAGGAACACGAACAGGATCGCCGTAGTGGTCCACTCGGCGATGCCGCTGCGGCGCGGTTCGGCCGTGGCCGGCTGAGTTGCCTTTCCGACGGTGCTGGCTTTGGGCGGCATGGGGACGCTATCCCGAATAGCCGCGCACCAGCTTGAAGGTGCGGCGCCATCGGGTCTTCGTGAAAAAGTGCTCGAGGACATCGACGAAATGGCCGACGTCGATCGCGGGACCGCTCAGATCTTCGGTGGAGGCCTCGTAAGACCAGTAAATGATGAGCGGTTTGCCGATGATGTTGTCCCGGGGAACGAAACCCCAGTAGCGGCTGTCGAGCGACTCGTCGCGGTTGTCGCCCATGGCGAAGTAGCAACGGGACGGCACTACGACCTCGCCGTTTACCAGGTTGTGATCGAGCATGTCGACGCCGCCGGGAAGCACCTGGGTGGTGGGCATGGCGGGAAAGTTGTCCCGGTAGGGATCGATGAAGTCCGTCTTGTAGAGGGTGTACGGCTCATCCAGCTTCGCGCCGTTGCGGTAGACGCGCTTGTTGACCAGCCGGAGGCGGTCTCCCGGCACGCCGATGACCCGCTTGACCAAGGTCAGCTTGACGTCGGCCGGGGAGCGGAAGACGATGATGTCGCCATCCTGTGGCTCCCGGTAGGGCAGCAGATGCGCGCTTACGGCGCCGGGCGGGGCATAGCTGAGTTTGTCGACCAGGAGGTGGTCGCCGATGAGCAGGGTGTCCTCCATCGAGCCGGTGGGGATGACAAAGTTCTGCGCCAGGGTGGTGGTGGCGAACAGCATCAGGATGATCGGCACCACCCAGCCCGAAACGCCTTCGCGAGGTCCGTCCGCCCCGGGCTTGGGCGTCTCGCGGACCTGCTTCGTCACGGGAATCTTGATTCGGCGCAAGCCACCATTCTAGCGAACTGGCGGCGGGCGGAGCCGGACTGCACCTCTAGTGCAGTGCGTCGCAAGTCATGCGAAGCACGATGATCCAAGGGCAAACCCTGGGACAGACACGAAGTTTCGCAACAACGGCGAAATTCGAGCCAGTCCCCGGTTTGCAGCTCGTTCCGATACCCGACGACAGTTGCGACGCACCACACTAGCCCGAATAGCCGCGCACCAGCCTGAAGGTGCGCCGCCACCGGGTTTTGGTGAAGAAGTGCTCGAGGAGGTCGACAATGTGGTCGAGGCTGATAGTGGGGCCGGCCAGAGCCTCGGTCGAGGCATCGTAGGACCAGTAAATGATGAGCGGCTTGCCGATGATGTTGTCGCGCGGCACGAAACCCCAGTAACGGCTGTCCAGCGAGGAATCGCGGTTGTCGCCCATGGCGAAGTAGCAATCGGGCGGCACGACTGCTTCGCCGTTCACCAGGTTGTGCTCGATCATGTCCACGCCGCGAGGCAGCACCTGCATGGTCGGCATGGCAGGGAAGTTGTCGCGGTAGGGATCGATGAAGTCCGTCTTGTAGAAGGTGTACGGCTCGTAGAGCTTCTCGCCGTTACGGTAGACCTGCTTGTTGACCAGCCGGATGCGGTCGCCCGGCACGCCGATGACGCGCTTGACGAAAGTCTGCTTGATATCGACCGGGTAGCGGAAGACGATGATGTCCCCGTGCCTGGGCTCGCGGTAGGGCAGCAAGTGGCCGCTCACGGGACCGCTGGGAGCATAGCTCAGCTTATCGACCAGGAGGTGATCGCCGATGAGGAGGGTGTCCTCCATCGAGCCGGTGGGGATGACGAAGGCCTGCACCAGGGTGGTGGTGCCGAACAGCAACAGGATGATGGTTACGGCCCACTCGGCGATCGCGCCGCGGGGACCATCGCTCCTGGGCTTGGGCGTCTGGGGGGGCTGCTCTGCGACGACGGTCTTGGCTCGATCCAAACGAAGCTCCTGAGGGGTTTGGGCTAAGTTCCCATTCTAGCGAACCGGCGGCGGGCGGCGGGCGAAGCGGCGCAGGCGGAAGACCTCGATAAACGAAATGGCGATATCGACCACGCCCAGGCCGCTGACCGCGCCCCGCAGGTAGGGGCTCATCCACACCTCGGGCCAGCGGGAAGACAGGCGGGAAAAGTAGTTGGCGCTCCAGATGTCGAGCCAGGGCAGGAGAATCAACAGGACGCCGATCTCAAGGCAGAAGAAGGCATATAGCACCGCACCCACCTTGTGATACCAGCGATAACCCGAGGGCTCGAGCTCCGGTTCGTCCGCCTGGTCCCACGCGGGGGTTGGCTCTACAGCCATGCGCGAGCCTCCAGCGGGCAAACCAGGCGCACGGGCTCGAAGGTCAAGCGGTGGTGTGGGGTGGGGCCATAGAAGGCAAGGGCGTCCAGGTGCTCCGGCGTGCCGTAGCCCTTGTGCCGGCCCAGTCCGTATTGCGGAAAGACCTCGTCCCAGGCAAGCATGGCGGCGTCGCGCGCGGTTTTGGCCAGGATGGACGCGGCGGCGATGGCCTGCGAGCGGGCGTCGCCGTGAACGAGCGGCATCTGCGGCAGGGGCGTGTCGAGCCGGACCGCGTCGATGAGGAGCGAATCCGGCGCCGGCGCGAGCCGCTCGATGGCGCGCTTCATCGCCAGCCGCGAGGCCTGGTAGATATTGATACGGTCGATCACAAAAGCATCCACGGACGCCACCGCGCAGGCGAGCGCCCGCTCCCGGATGAGCACAGCAAGATGCTCACGCCGCGCCGGATCGAGCAACTTACTGTCGCGCAGGCCGGGAATGGGACGGTCGGGAGACAGAATTGCGGCGGCGGCGAAGACCGGGCCGAACAGGGAGCCGCGCCCGGCTTCATCGGCTCCGGCGACCAGAGCGAAACCCTGGGCGCGCCATTGGCGCTCGAAGGTCGCCCGGCAGCGGAAGTTTCGCTTCGCCCGATCGGCCAAGTTACTCGCGCTCTTTGAGGCGCGCCGCCTTGCCCTTCAATCCGCGCAGATAGTAAAGCTTGGCCCGGCGGACCTTGCCGGTTCGCACCACGTCGATGTGATCGATGACCGGGGCGTTCACGGGGAAAATGCGTTCGACGCCCTGTCCGAAGCTGACCTTGCGAACCGTGATGGTTTCCCCCATCCCGGTGTTGTGGCGCGCGATGAGCGTGCCCTCGAAAGCCTGGAGGCGCTCTTTGTCGCCCTCCTTGATCTTGACGTGGACCCGGATGGTGTCCCCGGGCCGAAAGACGGCCATATCCGTGCGCTTCTTACCGTTGATGTATTTCTGCAAGAGCTGACTATTCATGACTGTTGCGCCCGGCCTGACCGCTCGGTACCGGCTCGGGTTCCTTCCTGTTCTCCGGGTCAGGCTGAAAGCCTGCCCTACTGCGTTCCGCCAAATCGGGACGGAGGCGCTGCATCTTCTCGAACGCCGCCTGGCGGCGCCAGCGCCGAATCTGTTCATGGTGCCCGCTCACCAGTACCTCGGGCACTTTCCAGCCGCGAAACTCCGCCGGACGCGTGTAGTGCGGCCAATCGAGGAGGCTGGCCTCCTCTCCATTATCCAACGCGCTGAAGGACTCGTTCAGCGCCGAATTCTCGTTGCCAAGGACACCGGGCAGCAGCCGGGCCACCGCATCGACGACGACCGCGGCCGCCAGTTCGCCGCCGCTCAGCACATAGTCGCCAATGGACACCTCTTCGTCCGCCAGACGCTCGGCCACCCGCTCGTCCACGCCCTCGTAGCGGCCGCAAAGCAGCAGGATACCAGCCAGCGAGGCGAAGCGCCGCGCCATCCTCTGGTCGAACGGCCGGCCCTGCGCCGAGAGCAGCACCACCTTGCGGTCTGGCGCGCGCTCGGGCCAGATCGACTCGACCGCCGAAAACACGGGCTCCGGCTTTAGGATCATGCCCGCGCCGCCGCCGAAGGGCCGGTCATCCACGGTTCTGTGAAGGTCCGTTGTCCAGTTCCGCAAGTCGTGGACGCGAATCTCGACCAGCCCGGTCTCGCGGGCGCGCGCAACCACCCCGTGCTCGAACGGGCCCCGGAAGAACTCGGGGAAGATGGTCAGAACGTCAAAGATCATCAGCGGTCAGCCATCGGCCGTCAGCGGCGGCATTCACAGGTCCTTTAGACCTTCGGGCAACTCGACGGCAATCCGCCGGCCCGGCACATCGATTTCCACGCAAATCGCCTTCACGAAGGGGATCAGGATCGGTTTGTCCGGACCGCGCACTTCGAGGAGCAGCGGGCCGCCGCCCTCCACCCAACCCGCCACGGAGCCGAGGCGCTCGCCGGTCGAGCGCTCGACCACGTCGCAGCCGATCAGATCCGACTGGTAAAACTCCCCTTCGGCCAGCGGAGCGCGCTCGCCACGGGGCAAGCGAACTTCGGCCCCCTGGAGCGGCTCGGCATCGGAGATCGAGTCGATGCCGCGGAACTTGAAGACCAGGCGTCCCCGATGGTCCCACACCGACTCGAGCCCGACAGGGCGCGCCGCACTGGAAGCGCCTTCCGGCCCGAAGAGATAGACTTCCTTAACTCCGTGGAAACGCTCCGCCCCGCTGGTCAGCGAGTCGGCGGCCAGTTCGCCGCGGCGGCCCCATACGCGGCCCAGCGTGGCCACGGTGACCCACGACTCTTCGGTTTCGGAACGTTCCGGCGCCAACTACTCCAGGATCTCCAATGTGAAGCGTCGGTTCAACTTCATGCCGGCCGCTCCCAGAATGGTGCGGATCGAACGCGCCGTCCGCCCCTGTTTTCCGATCACCTTCCCTAAATCAGTGGGCGCCACCCTCAATTCGAGGACTGTGACCTGTTCTCCCTGAACTTCCCGCACGGCAACCTGATCGGGGATATCGACCAGAGCCTTAGCAATATCTTCCACAAGCTCTTTCATCCCGGACATCCCACTGCCTCCTCATTCGCCTCGATGATAGCACCCTGTTAACAAGGAACGTTGCATCTGGAACGGCCAGCGGTGAGAGAGGAGCCAGAACGGAGGACAGTCCCGGGGGTGCCGTCCCCGCTTCCCGGCGTCCCTACTGGGCGACCGGTTCGGGCGCAGGCGCCGGGTGCTTCTGAAGCAAGCGGGCCACGGTATCCGACGGCTTGGCGCCGCGGCTCACCCAGTGGGCGATGCGATCGTATTTCAAGTTGACCGTCGCCGGCTGCCTGACGGGGTTGTACTGACCGACCACTTCCAGGGCGCGGCTGTCGCGCGCCCGTTCCTTCTCAATCACCACCAGGCGGTAGGACGGCTTCTTCTTTCCGCCGAATCGCGCCAACCGAATCATCAACATAATGAATAATCCACTCCTGAGATTCTTGGTCCGCTCCCTCACGGCCGCGGGCCGGTTCTTTTAGGCTACATGCGCTGGCCGAGGATGTCCGGTAGCTTCATCTTTCCGAGCTTCCGCGACAGGAACCCGCCCGTGAGGCCCTTCATCATCTTGCGCATCTGCGAGTATTGCTTCAGCAGATTGTTGACTTCCTGTACGGTGGTCCCACTGCCTTTGGCGATGCGCCGGCGGCGGGAGCCGTTAATGGCCATGTGATGCTCGCGCTCGTAGGGCGTCATCGAGTCGATGATCGCCACCACGCGCATGATTTCCTTCTCGTCCACCTTGACGTTCTTGAGGTCCTTCAGCATTCCGACCTGGGGCATCATCGAGAGAATGGACTCGAGCGGGCCCAGCTTCCGGAGCTGGCGGATCTGATCGCGGAAGTCCTCGAGCGTGAACTCGTTGTCGAAGAGCTTCCGCTGCATCTCCTCGGCCTGTTTCTGATCGATCTGCTCCTGCACCTTCTCGACGATGGAGAGCACGTCTCCCATGCCCAGAATGCGGGAGGCGGCGCGATCGGGATAGAACGGTTCGAGGGCGTCGAACTTCTCGCCGATGCCGACGAACTTGAGCGGCTGGCCGGTGACGGAGCGGATGGAGAGCGCCGCGCCGCCGCGGGCGTCGCCATCCATCTTGGTGAGGACGACGCCGGTGATGCCGAGGCGCTTGTGAAACTCGTCCGCGGATTTGACGGCATCCTGGCCGGTCATGGCATCGGCCACGAACAGGATCTCCGTCGGCGCGACCGCTTCCTTGATCTGCTGGAGCTCGGTCATGAGGTCGTCGTCGATATGCAGGCGGCCTGCGGTATCGACCAGCACCACGTCGCGCCCGGTGTTGGCGGCCTCGCGGCGCGCCGAGCGGGCCAACTCGACGGGCTTCGTCTCCTCCGGC
The DNA here is from genome assembly GCA_963710565.1 of Bryobacterales bacterium. Lineage (GTDB taxonomy): Bacteria > Acidobacteriota > Terriglobia > Bryobacterales > Bryobacteraceae > DASWZN01. Next base: position 269,499 of record CAVQAN010000010.1, read on the forward strand.
GTTCCGGCATAAACGGGGAGCTTCACATCGCGTCCGATGACGTTCAACTGCTCGCGCGCGGCGGGCCGGTAGACGTCCACCGAGACCATCAGCGGGTTATGGCCGTTCTTCGAGAGCCAGCGGGCGAGCTTGCCGGTGGTGGTGGTCTTGCCGGAGCCTTGCAGACCGACAATGAAGATCACCGACGGCGGCTCGTTGGAGAAGCGCAGCTTGGACTGGTGGCTGCCGAGGGTTTTGATCAACTCCTCGTGGACGATCTTGACCACCTGCTGGGTGGGGGAAAGAGAGGTGAGGACCTCTTCTCCCATCGCCTTTTGCTTAATGTTTTCAATGAGCTGCTTGACGACGCGGAAGTGGACGTCGGCCTCCAGCAAGGCCACCCGAATTTCGCGCAGAGCCTGCTCCATGTTGGCGGCGCTGAGCTTGCCTTCGCCGCGCAACGTCTTGAAGACGCGCTGAAGCTTGTCGGATAAGTTCTCAAACATGATCGGGGCCCGAACTGCTGGTTTTCGGCGGGACCGAACACACGACCGCTGGAGCGGTTACTCCATTATAGGACAGCCAGACAGCGGCCAGTGATCGGCGATGGCCGGTGATGGCCGAGAGGCTCTTCGGGACGGCGCGGAAGTGTCCGATTTTGGGATTGGCTTCGTTTGGTTTTTCTGGTCTGCATGGCTGTAATCGGTTGATGCCGTGGAAGTTGTCCCGCACCGAGTTGATTGTGACCGGGGCGGAATCCCCAGGGCGTGACCGGGTTGCGGAAGCGCTGGACGCGGTTGCAGATAGAGTTTGGAGTGAGCGGTGATCAGCCGCCCCACGTATCCAGCAGCCGCCGAAGCAGGACAAGCTGTCCGAGGTGGTACGAGTTGTGGTCGGCAATGAGGAGCGCTTCGCGCAGGAGGGTCTGGCCCTGCCCCCAGGGGAAGGGTGTGTCGATCTCGACGAAGCGCTCGCGCAGGAGGCGCTCGAACTCCTTGAGGTCGTGGCGGAAGGCGGCCATGGACTTCTTCCACTGCGCCTCGTTCTTCGGCGCCGCGGAGGCCGGCCAGTAGCCCTCCGGCCACTGCGGGGACACGTAGTCGGACTCCCGGCTGAAGCGGAGAATGTCGTTCTGCGCGATGCGCATATGCTCGACCAGCTCCCAGGCCGAATGCGGCACGCCGCCGGGGCGGATGCCGGTCTTGTCGAACGGCAGGTTCTTTACGGCGTCGTCAAAGGTCGCGTGCGCGCGGCCGCCGCGAAGAAGCTCCAACAAGGTGTCGAGTTGCATCGCGAGCCCAGGATACACCCGGAGCGGGGATCGTCATGGCGCGAAACACCCGTGGATGTCGAGAACGGCGGGAACGATCGCGGCGTTTGCGCCCACCGGGCCATCCCGGGAGTTCAGCGACGACACGAACAGCTCCGGCGCCCCCGTCGGCCAGGCCATGAGGTAGCCCATGTAGACGCACGGGGCGTTGGCGACGATCTGGCCGCCGTCATTGATTGCGATAGGGCTGCCTGAATTCTGAATGAAGGTTCGACAAGGCCCCGCCGCTATACAGGAAGCCGTACCAGAACAGGGGAACCTGACAACTGAAGCCGTCAACACTTCTCAGAGAATCAGCATGCAATCGCCGTAGGAATAGAAGCGGTAATTGCTCTCCGCGGCGTGGCGGTAAGCGGCGAGGACGAGATCTTTGCCGGCCAGGGCGCACACAAGCAGCAGCAGGCTCGAGCGGGGCAGGTGGAAGTTCGTCAGCATGGCGCCGGTGGCGCGGAACTCGAAGCCAGGGTAAATGTAGATATCGGTCTCCCCGCGGGCCGCCCCGCGGGCGGCGCTTTCGATGGTGCGCACGCTGGTGGTCCCGACGGCGACCAGCCGCGAGGCATCGCGCATTTTGCGCGTATTTTCTGGGGTGATTTCGTAGAATTCGGAATGCAGGCGGTTCGCCTCGACGCGGTCTTCGCGATGATCGTTACGGCGCGAAGTATCCGTTGACGTCCACAATGACGTGCGTGGAGTGGGCCGAGTACGTGTAGACGCTGATGGCTCCGCCCGCGCCCGCGGGAACAATAGCGGCGTTTGCGACCACCGTGCCGTCCCAGGAGTTCAGGGTCGACACGAACGGCTGCGGAGCTCCCGTCGGCCAGGCCATCAGATAGCCCAGTGGGCCGTCGGGAACCACCGTGATGTTCATCGAATACGCCGCCGCCGTCGATGGGATGCCGCAACTGCTGGCCGGAATCGCGAACGAGCGCGTCTCTCCGCCCTCCATCTCCGGTCCACCGAAGGGACCGTCAGGATTCCGCGTGTCCGCCACGCGGCAGGGCACCACCGCGTAGAAGGTGAGCGCGCCGGGGCTGCCGGGCGGGGCGAAATAGCCGTTGGTGTCCAGGATGACATCGGTGGGGTTGGTGACGTAGACCGACGTCGCGCCGTTCGCCCCCGCCGGCACGAGGGCCGCGTTCGCGACCACTGTTCCGGTCCAGGAATTCAGGGTGGATGCGATCGGCTGCGGCTGGCCCGCGGCCCAGGTCGTGAGGAAGCCCAGGTACCCGGTCGGGACCACCGTCGCATTCATCGAGTAGGCGGTGGCCGCTGCGGGCAAGCCGCAGGGACCGGAAAGCATCGGGATGCTGCGGGTCTCGCCGGCAGAGAGCGCGGGGCCGCCCAGGGGACCGTACTGACGGCGCGTGTCGGCCACACGGCAGGGCTGGACGGGATAGAACGAATCGCCGGCGGTGGCATCGAAGTAGCCGTCGATGTCCAGGATCACATCCGTGGGATCGCTGGCGAAGACGCTGACCGCGCCATCCTGGCCCGCGGCGATGATGGCCGCGTTCGCCACCACGTTGCCCTGCCACGAGTTCAGAGTGGAGACGACGGGTTGCGCCATGCCGTCGGGCCACACCGTCAGGTAGCCCAGCGGACCGTGGGGGACTGCGGTCACATTCAAGGAATAGGCCTGGGCGGTGGCGGGGATGCCGCACCAGCTTGGGGCGATGGCAAACGAACGCGCGGAGACGCCGTCAAGGGCCCCACCGCCGACCCACCCACTCGTGCGGGTGTCCGCCAGGCGGCACGGGGTCACCGGGACGAACCGGCCTTGGCTTCGTAAGGGCGTCAGCAGGTATACGGATCCGATTGATCCGTTGACGGCGAACTGTCCGAAGTCGTTGATGGCGGTGGCATCCGCTAGTGTCTCGGTCGCGCCAGGCCTAAAAAGCAGATTGAGATCGTACATCTGGCCGTTGCTGTAAACGAAGGCGTCCCAATACCAGACGTCGGATCGGCCCGAACGGCCGACGATCTGGCCTGCGTTGTTGATGGCCTCTGCCATACTGCCGACGGCGCCAGGCAGGGTGCCGAGGCCGGTCATGACTCCGCCGCCATACAGGAAGGCCTGTGCATTTCCGGATGGATCGGTGGCGTAGCCGACGATCTGCCCGCTTTCGTTGATGGCGTAGGCCACGCTGTCGATGTAGCCAGGGAGGGTGCCGAGGCCGGTCATGACTCCGCCGCTATACAGAAACGCCTCTTTGTTTCCCGAAGCATTAGTCGAGTAGCCGACGACCTGCCCGCTGTTGTTGATGCCCGTGGCTCCGCCCTGCGTGCCGCCGGGAAGGAAGCCGAGGCCGGTCATGACACCATCGCTATACAGAAAGGCCTCTGCATTTCCCGAGGCAGTAGTCGCATAGCCGACGACCTGCCCACTGTCGTTGATGCCGCTGGCCCCGCTGTCCATGCCTCCGAGGAAGCCGAGAAGGGTCGATTGCCCGCTGCTGCACGCGCCGCTGCACAAGTAGGCTTGCCAATGCCCGACGCCGGCTAGGTAGTAGGGCGAAGAACCGACGATTACCCCACTGTTGTTGATGGCCGCAGCCGGCCCGAGGACGAACTTGTTGAGTGTTCCGCCGCTATACAGAAAGCCTTTAAGCGGCGAAAAGGTGGCATTGATCATTCCGACGACCTGGCCGGCGTTGTTGATGCCGTGCGCGCTGTAGGAATAATCGGGGACATTGTTAGCTACGTTGGTGACACTGTAGGTGTTTTGAGCCCAAAGCCCGGGGGCCGCAGTGATCGCCAAGACGAGCATGCGTATGTATGGCAACATGACGCCCTCAAGTATACGCCAGCCCGTCAGACCGATCCACATTGGTTTCAGAGACATCGGTTTCAGAGAATCAGCATGCAATCGCCGTAGGAATAGAAGCGGTAATTGCTCTCCGCGGCGTGGCGGTAAGCGGCGAGGACGAGATCTTTGCCGGCCAGGGCGCACACAAGCAGCAGCAGGCTCGAGCGGGGCAGGTGGAAGTTGGTGAGCATGGCGCCGGTGGCGCGGAACTCGAAGCCAGGGTAAATGTAGATATCGGTCTCCCCGCGGGCCGCGCCGCGGGCGGCGCTTTCGATGGTGCGCACGCTGGTGGTCCCGACGGCGACCAGCCGCGAGGCATTGCGCATTTTGCGCGTATTTTCTGGGGTGATTTCGTAGAATTCGGAATGCAGGCGGTTCGCCTCGACCTGCGCTTCGCGAATAGGCTGGAAGGTGCCGAGGCCAACGTGTAAGGTCACATACGCCAGTTCGGCGCCGGACGCGCGGCATTGGTCGAGGATTTCCGGTGTGAAATGCAGGCCAGCGGTGGGCGCAGCCACCGACCCGGAGTGCGACGCGAAGACGGTCTGGTAGCGCTCGCGGTCGAGCGGGTCGTCCGAGCGGCGGACGTAGGGCGGCAGGGGAACGTGGCCGATCTGGTTGAACTTCTCGACCAGGTCGCCCTCGTAGTCGAAGCGGAGCGTGCGCTCGCCGAACTCGCCGCGGGCGACGATCTCGGCTTCGAGACCGCCCTCGAAACGCACGCGCTCGCCGAGGTGCATCTTGCGGCCGGGATGGACCAGCGCCTGCCAGATCCGCGGATCCTCCGCCGCAGGCCGAAGCAGGAACACCTCGACCGTTCCGGTGAGATTCGTCTGGCGAGCAGGGTTCTTCCTGCCGACCGGCAGCGCGCGCACGCCGGCGCGGTGTCCGTAGAGGCGCGACCGAAAGACCTTCGAGTCGTTGAGCACCAGGCAGTCGCCGGGCCGCAGAAACGAGGGAAGCTCGCAGAACATGCGGTCCTCCCAGCGCTGCTCCTGGCGGAAGAGCACCAGCATGCGCGAGGCGGCGCGGTCTTCCAGGGGCCGCTGCGCGATGCGGTCCTCGGGGAGGCGATAATTGAAGTCGGAGAGATTCATGACCGCGGGCCCACCCGCAGGATAGCAATGGCGAAGATTCTGGGCATCGAAAGCTCGTGCGACGAGACGGCGGCGGCGGTGGTCGAGGACGGCACGCGCATCCTCTCCTCAGTGGTCGCCTCGCAGCTCGATACGCACGGCAAGTACGGCGGCGTGGTGCCGGAGTTGGCCTCGCGCGAGCACCTGCGCGCCATCGTGCCGGTGGTGCGCGAAGCGCTGGAGCGCGCCGGCACGGACCTGGGAGGCATAGCCGCCATCGCGGTGACCGCGGGGCCGGGCCTGGTGGGATCGCTGCTGGTTGGGATCACGTACGCCAAGGCCCTGTGCTTTGCGCGCGGGCTGCCGCTGGTGGCGGTGAACCACATCGAGGGGCACATCCACGCGGTGATCTCGCAGGCCCGCGGCGGCGGGCGGCCGGTGGAGTACCCGGCGCTGGCGCTGGTGGTCAGCGGCGGGCACACGCACCTGTTCGAGGTCCGCGAGGGTCCTTTGTATCGGCTGCTCGGCAAGACGCGCGACGACGCCGCGGGCGAAGCTTTCGACAAGGTGGGAAAGCTGCTGGGCTTCGGTTACCCGGGCGGGCCCGTGATCGACGCCCTGGCGCCGCACGGCAACCCGCACGCGGTGAAGTTCACGCTGGCGAAGATGAAAGGCAACGCGCTCGATTTCAGTTTCAGCGGGCTCAAAACCGCCGTGCTGCGCTGGGTGGAGCAGCACGGGATGAGCGCGGAGATCGAGGCGAGGCGCGAGTTGCTGCGCTCGAATCCGCATCCCACGGTGGAAGAGTGGCTGGCCGTGACACCGCGGGCGACGCTGGATCTGGTGGCTTCCTTCCAGCGGACGGTGATCGAGGAACTGCTGCGCCACGCGGCGGCGGCCGCCGAAGGGATCGATGCGCGTTCGCTCATCGTTTCGGGCGGAGTGGCGTCGAACGCGGGACTGCGCGCGGCGGCTGAACAAGCGCGCCTGCCATGCCCGGTTCACTTCCCGGCGCCGAAGCTCTCGACCGACAATGCCGCCATGATCGCGGCCGCGGCGTTCGTGAAATTCGAGCGCGGCGAGTTTGCGGATATGACGCTGGCGGCCTCGGCGAGTTTGACGCTGGCGGGGTAGGGGCCGTGGCGCACGCACTCCCGCGTGCGCCACAGGGTCACGCTACTATTGAGTTAATGGGTCCCACACAACCGGGCGAAATGCCCAAGAGCCCGATTCCGGGCGTCACAAATCTGATCGCGGTCGGCTCCGGCAAAGGCGGCGTAGGAAAGACGACGATCGCGGTGAACCTGGCGCTGGCGCTCCAGCGGCTCGGCCACCGGACGGCGCTGCTGGACGCCGACGTGTACGGGCCCAATGTCCCGCTGATGCTGGGCGTGGACGAGACGCCGGAGGCGATCGGCGACCGCATACAGCCCATCGAGCGCCACGGGTTGAAGGTGATGTCGATGGGTTTCGTTGCGCCCGGCGACAAGCCGCTCATCTGGCGCGGGCCGATGCTGCACAACGTGATCCAGCAGTTCCTGCGGCAAGTGGATTGGGGCGCCGTCGAATACCTGGTGGTGGACCTGCCGCCCGGGACAGGCGACGTGGCGCTGTCGCTCATGCAGAGCGCGCCCATCACGGGCGCGATCGTGGTCACCACTCCCTCCGACGTCTCGCTCGAAGACGCGCGCAAGGCGGTGAACATGTTCCGGCAGGTGCGCGTCGAGCTGCTGGGCATCGTCGAGAACATGAGTTACCTGGTGTGCCCGCACTGCCGGGAGCGCGTGGACGTTTTCAGCTACGGAGGCGGGCGGCGCACGGCCGAGCAGATGGGCGTGAACTTCCTGGGCGAGGTGCCGCTCGATCCCGAGGTGCGCGTGGGAGGCGACATGGGCGAGTCCGTCGCCCTGCGCCCGCCGGACGACCCGCACGCCGCCGCCTTCTACGAACTGGCGCGCAACGTCATCGCGCGAGTCGAAGCCCTGGGCGCGCCGAAAGGCCCGCGGATCGAGGTGACGGACTAGGCCGGCGCCTAGTCCGCCGCGGGATCGCCCGCGGGCTCCTTGCCGAGCGATTGGAGCGCGAGGTAAGTCGGGCCGAAGCTCTTGAGGTGGGCGAGTTGCTTGTCGAACTCGGCGAAATGGCCTTCCTCGTCGGCGACGAGCGACTCGAAGACGCCCTTGGTGGCGGCATCCAGATTCGCCCCGCACTCCTGCGCCGCCTGGTTGTAGTCGGTGACGCTCCCCTGTTCCATCCCGCAGGCTTTGGCGAGCATGGCGGCTGGATCGGTGATGAGCTCCACGTGGCCGCTGGCGGCCATGTTCACCTCGCCCTTCAGGAAGAGGACCCTCTCGGCGAGCTTCTCGACGTGGCCCATCTCGGTGATGGCGGTCCGCTTGAAGAGCGTGGACAGCGGGCCGAAACCCTGGTCGTCGAGATGGAAGTGGAAGTACATGTACTGATGGACGGCGGCCAGTTCGTCCGCGGCCGCCTTGTTCAGCAGTTCGATGCTGCGCTCTCGGTTCATTGGATTCACCTCGGGGAATCGGATCTAGAGACCAATTTACCACCGTGCTTTGCCATTCGCATGGCAAGTGGGAACATCTGGACGTAGCAACGCGACGGAGCGCTCAGTGCAGGAATCGGCCAGAGCCGGTCGAGCGGGTACAAGGATGCCACTCTCCCTCGATTCCCCCTTGCGCGAGCGGCGCGAGACGCGCTAGAAATGCCGATCTACTGGCGTCAATCTCCTACGGGAGCTCCGCGAGCAGCCCATATCAGTATAGCGACCACGAAGACGGCGCCTATTCCCGCAAGAACGTAGAGGACAACCTTACCGCCTCCCGATTCGTTCCCCGCGCGTTTAACGGACTTAACCTCCTGGTAGGCGATTTTGCGCTCGCCGACCTTGTCCTTGTCTGCGAGTTTAACAGTGAAACCTTCGTTTGAAATATCGGCCATCCGGCCGCGGATCTGTTCTTTCGTCTTGAGTCGAACTACCACCAGGGCTCCGGAGGGGATTCCAACCACCTGTTCCTGCAACGTAGGCGCCGGGGTTCCAGGCTCCCGTGTGGATTCGCTGTTCACCTGTTTGACGGACTTCACGTCTACGTACTCGAACTTGCGCTCCTCGACTCTGTCCTGGACTGCGTACTTGACCGTGAAGCCGTCGCTTGTAACATCCGTGATCCGGCCGCGGACCCTGTCCTTGGTCTTCAGCCGGACTTCCACCAGCGATCCGGAGGGAATCCCAGCGATTCGTTCCTGCAAGGCAGGCTTCCGCGCGGCGGGCGGCGGGGATGGTGCGGTCGGGGACTGGGGACTCGCAATCGCATAGTCCACAATGAGTATCCACGCCAAGGCGACGGAGAGAAACCCGCGCAACGCAGAGCGGGTGCATGATCGGCGGTGCTGTCCCGGTATCATATGCCGTTCTCCTCAGGCGCTCCGCCCTCAATGAAACTACTGGGCGGGCGCCAGTTCTAGATATGATGATCTAATTATCCTCTTAGGTCAAAGGGGGGGGGAATACGGTCCGTGGCCGCTTGCACGGAGGCCGTTGGAGTGCAAGGCGAGGCCAGCGCGACGGGCCGCCGCGATCGCGGGCCCGGCCGCGAAGGCGTGGAAATCCAAGTGGATCAGCAGGTCACGGGCCGGGGGCCACAGACCGGCTCAGTGCCGGAAGTGGCGCACGCCGGTGAAGACCATGGCCAGGCCGAGGCGGTCGGCCGCGGCGATCACTTCTTCGTCGCGCACGGAGCCGCCGGGCTGGATCACGGCCGTCGCGCCGTGCCGGGCAGCTTCTTCGAGGCCGTCGGCGAAGGGGAAGAAGGCGTCCGAGCCGACCACCGTGCCGGCCAGCGGCAGCGCGGCTTTCATGGCGGCGATCCTGGCCGAATCCACACGGCTCATCTGGCCCGCGCCCACGGCCACGGTCTGCCCGTCGCGCGCGTACACGATGGCGTTCGACTTGACGTGCTTGGTCACCTTCCAGACGAAGAGCAGCGAGCGCCACTCCTCCTCGCTGGGCGCGCGCAGGGTTTTGACGACGCACTGGGCGCGGTCGAGAACGTCCACGTCCGCGGTCTGCGCCAGGTATCCGCCGCCGATGGATTTGACCACCAGTTCGTCGCGAACCGGGTTGGTCACGCTGCAGCAGCCGCAGGTTCTTCTTGGTGGTCAGGAATGCGAGCGCCTCGGGGGTATAGTCCGGCGCGGCAATGCACTCCATGAACGTTTGGCCGGCTTCGCGCGCGGTTTCCTCGTCGAGCGAGCGGTTGAAGGCCAGCACGCCGCCATACGCCGAGACCGGGTCGCACTCGAGCGCTTTGCGGTAGGCCTCGGGCAAGCTGGCCTGCTCGGCGCAGCCGCAGGGGTTGGTGTGCTTGATGATCGCGGCCGCGGGCGCGTCAAACTCGCAGACCAGGTTCCAGGCGGCGTCGAGGTCCACCAGGTTGTTGTAGGAAAGCTCCTTGCCGTGGAGTTGCGCTGCGCCGGCGATGCCGCGGGTGCGGTCCGAGTAGAGCGCGGCCTGCTGATGCGGGTTCTCGCCGTAGCGCAGCGGAAGCGCGCGCGGGGCGCGAATTTCGAGCTTGGGGGGCAACACGGCGGGCGGCTGGTCCACGAACTGCTCCTCGGTGACCTCGATCCGCGCCAGGCGGGTCGAGATGGCGCGGTCGTAGGCGGCCGTGATGCTCGAAGGCCTTCCTGGCCAGACGCCAGTGGGTCGCGAGCGAGAGCGAGCCGCCGCTCGCCTGTCATTTCTTCGAGGACGGCGGGGTAGTCGGAGGGCGACGTCACCACGGCCACGTCCTGGTAGTTCTTGGCCGAGGCGCGGATCAGCGTGGGGCCGCCGATGTCGATGTTCTCGATCAGCTCGTCCGACGTGCGCGCCCTTCCTTGGCGGCCACCTTCTCGAAGGCGTAGAGGTTGACCACCACCATGTCGATGGTCGCGATGCCGTGCGCGGCCAGCGCCTGCATGTGCTCCGGCGTTGGCGCGGATGGCCAGCACGCCGCCGGCGATCTTGGGGTGGATGGTCTTGACACGGCCGTCCAGCATCTCGGGAAAGCCGGTGACCTCGGCGACGTCGCGCACGGCCAGCCCGGCCTCGCGCAGCAGGCGGGCGGTTCCGCCGGTCGAGACGATCTCGACTCCGAAAGCGGTCAGGCCGCGCGCGAATTCGGCGACACCGGTCTTGTCGGTGACACTGATGAGGACGCGCTCGATTTTGGGCATGGACCTAATATTGTGCCACGAGCGGGTGGGGAATGAAGCCGGGGCTCAGGCCGCTTTCGTGCGTGCCTCGGGAAGAAGTGCCGTGGGTGTGCCGCGGCGGTTGTCGATGAGCCGTTAGCAGACGCCCATGCGATGGCGCAGACCGGCGTCCGCCACGATTCGGGCGTAGATCACCGAGTTGCAGGTGCTGACCGGACACCACTCCCCGCCCTCCGTTCTCTGCCGCTGCAACGAAAACCGCGCTGTCTTGCCGGTGTTCATGGGCCGCCAGTGTTGCTCCCCACTTCGTTGGAGGCGGAAGGCGAGTGCGCCATTTCAGAAGCATGCAACGGGAGCGTAAAGATCGGTCGAAGTTCGGTCATGGGGGAAGCCACGAGATCGGCAAGCCGATTGAGACGCGCTCGCGGGGAGCCGTCAGTTTCCCGGCGGCTTCGCGCTACCCGCTCCTGCCGCTTCGAGCAGTGGCGCGTAGTAGCCGGGGCGGCAGAACGTGCGCAAGTGCCGCTCGCGGGCCTGGCGGGTGAGCCTCAGTTCAACCCGGTGGTACTTGCCGTCGGCCTTCAGCGGCGCCGGCGAGTAGCCGACCACGTACTGCTGACGGATGTCGATCTTCCGCATAATTCCGGGGAGGTCCTTCGGAGCCCAGGCCTCGAAGTACCGGCCACCCGTCGCTTCGGCGAGCTCGCTGAGGAGGCCGGCGCCCGTCCGTTGAATGTTCTGTTCGGGCGAGTATTCCGGTAGACGAATCCCCACACCGATCGAGTACAAGGCGACGTCGCTCTCCCGAAGCGCGTCGAGCACTTCGCGCTCGGTGTAGCGGCTGTTGTTATCTTCCCCGTCGGAAATGATGAGTACGGCTTTTCTTGGATATCTGCCCTTCCGCGCGTAGGCCGCGGCCATGTAGACGGAATCCAGAAGGGCGGTCTGGCCGTCTCCCGCGAGGCCACACAGACATTGGAGCACGGCATCTGGATCGGACACGAAAGGCAGGCTGAGCTGCGGCTGGCTCCGCACGGTCGCGATGGAGAACTCGTCCGCCGGATTGGCGGTATTCAGAAACTCCCGCAACGCCTGACCGGCCATGGGAATCGTGCCGGCCATGCTGCCGCTGGCGTCGAAGACGATGACGGCCGAAATCGGCGCGTCTTCGGTGGAGAGACTGGCGATCTGTTGGGGGATGCCGCCCTCGAAGACCCGGAAGTCGGTCTTGCGCAGGTCCGGAACGAAGCGATCGGAGCCGTCGACGACCGTTGCGGCGATGAGGACCAGGTTCGAATCCGCGCGCAGGGGTCTCGAACCGGGGGCGCTTTGGGGCGCGCCGGTGACCGCCAAGAGGAATCCCGCAAGTAGGATTCTGCCCATCAGCCCCTCGATCCTAGCCCGCTGAGCCCAGCGGGCCTATACCGCTTTCCAGGTATATCCAGGCGCCCCAGCGCGCTAGGCCTCCCTACCTCAGGAGGCCAAGGCGCGTACTGGAGCGCCGCATACTGTATCTGATAGTCGTACTTGGCGCTGAGATTCTCGACTTCTGCCTGGGTGACGTTTAATTGCGCCTGGGTCAGCTCGACGATCGAAGCCAGGCCCAGATTGTAGCGGCCCTGGGCCAGGTTGAGAGCGAGGGCGGCCTGGCGGAGGAACTGCGCGGTGACGTCGATCCGCTGGTAGGCGGTCGTGGCGCTGGCCCAGGCGGACCGCACGTCGCGGACCACGCGCTCCATGCTCGTCGCGCAGCATCTGGTCGGATTGGAGCGCGCGCTGGCGGGCCGCCTCGCGCGCGGGCGGAGAACAGGTGGCCGTTGAAGACCGGGAACTCAACGTTGACCGCCGCTCCTGCGTAGACTCCGGGAATCGGGGTGGAGGCGGGTCTGGCTGATGTAAGGGCAGGATGCCGGCCACGCCCAGGAGGCTGACGGTGGGCAGGGAGAGGTCCGTTTCGGCGGCGGCGAGCTTGTAAGCGGCATCGCGGGAGAGGCGCACGCTGGCGAGCTCGGGCCGGTTGGCCAGCGCCTGGGCGACCATTTCTTCCGCGTTCTGCGAGGGGCTCGGAGGCAGCGGCTCGTCGACGAGCTGGTAGGTGGCGGGCTGGTCGGAACCGAGCGCCCGCATCAACTCCGCGGCGGCGGTCTGCACGCTGTCCTGGGCGCGAATCAGCAGCAGCCTGGCTTGCGACACGTTGACGCCGGTGAAGCTGACATCGAGCTGCGACTTGAGATTGTTCTTGGCCAGCGCGCTCACCTGGTCCAGAAGCAACTGGCGGGCGGCGACGGTCTGGTCGGCGACTTGGAGCAGCGCCTGGGCATGCAGATAGTCGAAGTAGCTGCGGCTGACGGCCAGCAACACGTCGCAGCGGCTGCGCTGGTAGTCCTGGACGGTGGCCTGGGCGTGCAGGCGGGAGCTGGCGACCAGGTTGGGAGTGCGGCCGAAATCGGTGACAAGTTGCGAGAGGACGATTCCCTCGCCGAGGCGGTTGAACATGCGGGAATTGGTGAGGGAGCCGGCGCCGATGCGCGAAAGATGGTTGGCGGCGGAGGCGGTGATGTCGAGCGAAAGATCGGGGTAATAGGCCGAACGCGCTTCCCTCACCCCCTGGCCCGCGGCGGCGGCTTCGTTCTCCGCCGCCAGAACCTGCGGATGGTTCTTCAGGGCCAGCTCTTCCGCCTCTTTGAGCGTCAGCCTGGCGGGCGACGCCTGGGCGAGAGCCATCTGGGCGGCGGCGATCAGGGCAACGGTGGCGGGCTTCATACTGTGGGGATCTCCGGCCGGTTGCGGTACACCAGCACGTAGGCGGCGGGCACGATGAAGACGGTCAGAACCACCGAAGCGGTGAGCCCACCGATGATGGCCAGCGCGAGCGGCGCGTACTGCTCGCTGCCCGTTCCGAGCTTGAGCGCCATCGGCAGCATGCCGATGATGGTGGCCAGCGAAGTCATCAGAATGGGCCGCAGCCGCACGCGGCAGGACGTGATCACGGCGTCCTCGACGGATCTTGCCTGCTCCTCCAGCCGGTGCGCGAACTCGACGATCAGGATGCTGTTGGAGGCGGCGATGCCCACCAGCATGAGCACGCCCATCAGCGACATCACGTTCAGCGTGGTGTGCGTCAGCGGCAGAATCACCAGCACGCCGATGAATCCCATCGGAATCGCCAGCATGATCAGCAACGGATCCTTGAAGGACCGGAACTGCGCCACCAGGATCAGGTATAGCAGCACGGCCGAGAGCGACAGCCCGATGGCGAAGCTGCGGAAGGAGGCCCGCATGCCGTTGATCATGCCGCGCAGATCCACGCGGACGTTGGCGGGCAGGTTCATGCCGGCGACGAGCCTGTCGATCCGCGCAGCGATCTTGCCGAGGTCTTCGCCCGCCGGAGTCACGTAGACATCGGCGACGCGCTGGATCTGGTAATGGTCAACCTCGGTGGGAGTCTGGACGTTCACCAGCTTGACCACCGAGTCGAGTGTCGTGGGCTGGCTCAGATTGGGCGCGCGCAGGGGGATGTTCTTCAGGTCGACCTGGTTGTGAATGGCCTGCTGGCCGTGCTCGTAATACTGGACCGTCAGGAAATAGTCGTTTCCGGTCTTGTGGTCCACCCAATAGTTCGGCGCGATCATGGTGTTCGAATTCAGCGCGGTAATCACGTTGTCGACGATCTCCTTGGGGCTCAATCCCAGCTCGGCGGCGTGGACGCGGTCCACGTCGAGGCGCAGGGCGGGGTAGTTCATGTCCTGCGGAACATACACTTCGCCGACGCCATCCAGCTTGCGGATATCGGCGGCCAGGTCCTGAGCCACGCTGTAGGCGCGATGCAGGCTGCTGCTCGACACCTGCACGTCGATGGGCGCGGGCATGCCGGAGTTGAGGACGGCATCCACCATCGAGCCGCTGCTGAAGAAGGTGCGCAGTTCGGGGTATCGGCTCGCAATCTCGCGGCGGATGCGCGTCCATGTATTCGAAGCTGCCGTCTTGTGCGAGTCCTGGAGCGAAACCTGAATGGTGGCGGTGTAGGGCCCGGCGTTGGTCGTGTAGAGCGACGAGAAGTCCGGGACCACGCCGATGTTGGAGACCACCATGTTCAGGTCTCTGGGGCCGACCTCCCGGCGGATGAGGTCCTCGACCCGCGCCACGTACTGGTCCGTGAGCTCGATGCGCGTTCCGGTGGGAACTTTGAGGTTGATGGTGAACTGCCCGGCGTCGGTGCGCGGGAAGAACGCCAGGCCCGAGCAGGGGGTAGAGCGCGAGGCTGGCGACGAACAGCAGCGCCAGCGCGGCCACGGTCAGCCCGGGCCGCTGGACCGCCCGGCGCACGGAGCGCTCATAGAAATCGAGCAGGCGTCCGAACGCGCGGTTGAACCAGGCATGGAAGCGCGCCGCCGGCGGCGTTTGCCGCATGCTGAGCGCCGTGCAGGAAGCGCGCGCAGAACAGCGGGATGACGGTCATCGCCACGAAATAGGAAGCGAAGAGCGAAATCACCACGGCCAGCGCCAGGGCCGTGAAGAGGAATTTGCTGACGCCATACAGGAACGTGACGGGGAAGAAGACGACGATGGTGGTGAGCGTCGCGGCCAGTACGGCCAGGGTGACTTCCGAGCCGCCTGCCTCGGCGGCGACCTCGGGCGAAGCGCCCATTTCCAGGTGCCGGTAGATGTTCTCGAGCGAAATGACGGAGTTGTCGATGATGCGCGAGAAAGCCAGCGCCAGCCCGCCCAGGATCATGGTGTTGATCGTGCTGCCGGTCAGGTACAGCAAGACGAACGTGGTCAGCGCCGACAGCGGAATCGAGAGGAATACGCCCACTGTCGCGCGCATGCTGCCCAGGAAGAGCAGGATCATCAGGCTGGTCAGCACCAGGCCGATCAGCCCCTCGTGCAAGCAGGGTCTTGATAGCATCCTTGACGAACGCCGACTGGTCGAAGACCACCGCGGCCTGGAGCTGCTTCGGGATGTCGAAGAGGCGGCCGATCATGCCGCGGATGCCGTCCACGACCGCGATGGTGTTGGTGTCGCCGCCCTGCTTCATGATGGGCAAGTACGCTGAATGCTGGCCGTTCACGCGCACGATGTTGTACTGGATCTGGGCCGCGTCCTTGGCCTCGCCCACGTCGCCGACCGAAACCCAGCTCTGACCGACCGTCTTAATCGGCACGCGGTTCAACTCGTCCACCTGGTTCATCAGGCTGTTCGAATAGACGTAGTAGTCGTACGGGCCCCATCTTCACGTCACCCGCCGGCAGGATGAGGTTGTTACGGTTGATGGCTTCAACCACGTCCATAACGCTCAGTTGGCGCGACAGAAGCTTGTAGGGGTCGACGTAGACCATCACCTGCCGGTACTTGCCGCCGAACGGCGGCGGGATCTCGGCGCCTTGGACCACCGCGATCTGGTTGCGAATCGTGAACTGCCCAATGTCGTGAAGCTGGGTTTCGGTCAGGCCATGGCCGTTGAGCGTGACCAGGCAGACCGGCAGGCTGGAGGCGTCGAACTTGAGGACAACAGGCGGGAGCGTGCCCGGCGGCAGGCGCTTCAGGTCCGCCAGCGCGAGGTTCGAGAGCTCGGTGACATCGGCGTCGGCGTTGGTGCCCGGCTGGAAGTAGACTTTGATGATGCTGACGCCCAGCAGGGAGCGCGACTCCATGTGATCGATGCCGGAGGCGAGCGTGAAGAACCGTTCCAGCGGATCGGTGATGTCGGTTTCGATGTCTGCCGGCGGCATGCCCGAGTAGAACGTGGCCACCACGACTTCCGGCATGTTGATGGGCGGGAACAGGTCGACCGGCATGCGCGCCACGCTGGTGATGCCGATGACCAGCAGCACCAGGCAGACCACGATGATGAAGTACGGATTGCGGATCGAGAAGCGAGACATGCCGCTACTCCTCCTTCCGCCCCTGGTACTCCATCACGGCGACCGCCTTCGGGCGCACCACCTGGCCCGGCTTGAGGCCCGCCCGGTCGCCGACCACGACCCTGTCGCCCGCGTTCACTCCGGCCAGCACCTCGGCGTCGTCGGCGGTCTCCAGGCCGAGGGTGACGGCGCGGTCCTCGACCATGCCGTCCGGATCGACCCGGTAAACGGTGGTCCTGTCCCCTTCGTGGTTCACTGCCTACGAGCGGCACCGCTAGCGCGCGGTCCTTTCTTTCGAGCGTCAGGGTGGCTTCGGCAAAGAGCCCTGCCATGAGCGCTCCGCCCGTGTTGGGGACGTCCACCTCGGTGTGCATGGTGCGAGTGGCCTCCTTGACGTCCACGGCAAAGCGGGCCACGGTGCCCGTGATCTCCCGACCGAGGGACGGCACCGTCACCTTCACCGGATCGCCGATGCGGATGTAGCGGACGTACGACTCCGGCACCGGAATCACCAGGCGGAACAGGTTGTCCTGGGAGAGCCGCACCAGAGGCAGCGCCTGGGTGCTGGAACTGGTGCCGGCCTGCATCAGGGTGCCCAGGTTCGCGTAGCGCTCGGTCACCACTCCCGCGAAGGGCGCGGTGATCTTGGCGTAGTCGAAGAGGGCCCCGTCGCGCTGGCGCTTCGCTTGAGCTTCCTCGACCTGGCTCCGCGCGGCCTCGAGCGTCGACTTCGCTTCCTCGACCTGGGCCTCGGCGGCCAGGTCCTTGCCTTGAGCGTCGTCCACTTCCTGCTGCGCCACCAGGCCGGGCTGAGTCTGCGCCACGCCGTGCAGCCTGTCGTACTGGAGGTGCAGGACGGCGTGCTGCGCCTCCACGCGGCTGAGCGCGTGCTCGGCGTGCCGCTCCTGATCCGCCGCGTTCTTGACGGTAGCGTCATCCTGAGCCAGTTGGAGCTGGAGCTCGGGGATCTCGAGCACGCCCATCACCTGTCCCGCTTTCACATGCGTTCCATAGTCTACGTCGAGCTTCCGCACGTAGCCCGACTCTTTGGCGTAGACATCGATCTCCTGGAAGGGAACCAGCTCGGACGAAACCGTGAGACGGCGTTCCAGCGGCTTCGGCGCAACCTCGGCGACCGCTACCGTAACGGTGTTCGCGCCGGCGTCCGCCGTCGTGCTGGCGCGGGTCCTCGATAAGCCGCCGCACCATACCAGGCCTCCCCCTGCGCCAATCACAGCGGCCAGGGACGCTGCAACCACCCAGGCGCGGGAACTCATGCCGCCTCCCGCGGCATCGCGAAGCTGCGCCGCAGTTGTTGCGGCAGCGCCTCCAAAGAGAAGCGGGAGGAGCGGCAGAACTCGGCCAGCTCGCTCTCCTGGCGTTGGATCTCGGCGGCCATGTTCGGTACCTCGGCAGAGATGGAGAGCGGAATGACGTGAACTCCGTGGCGGTCGCCGTGGACCAGGTCCCCCGGGAAGATCTTCAGCCCGCCGATCTCGACCGGCTCCCCGAATTCCACTATGTGGGCGTAGGAGTGCGATACGGCGACGCTCCCGGCGAACAGGTGAAAGCCCAGGGCTTCGACGGCGGGCAGGTCGCGGACCGCACCGTTCGTGACGTGCCCCACGCAGCCCAGCGCCCGCCCAATGGCGGCGTGCATTTCTCCTACCAGCGCGCCGGTTCCGGGCGAATGGTCGGCGTCCTGAATGACCATGACTCGCGGCGCCGGGACCGATGCCAGATAGCTCCACCAGTCCATCCGATCGTGATAACACCGGCCACTCACGGGGGGTGTGGAAGACCGGAAGCGGGCCGTCGCGGCGTATCCGAGCATGGGCGCCAACTGCGGGAACAGGCAACGGACCGAGCCCAAAACGAACCCCTCATTCCGGAGCCGCACGCCAAACCGCTCGATCGCGTTCGAAGCGGTACAGGTGTCGAGCACACGGAGCTTTTCGAAGTCTGCGGGTGACAATCTGTCCGCAGTGTACGCTGGGATGCCGGTCCGTCCCCATACCGGGCAGTGGGTATTTCCGCCGGGATCGCCCGGTACGGGGTTAAGCTGAAGGCAGATGAGCACAGCCCACCGCCGCGCGTCAGACCGGCTCGTGCCGCACACGCGTCTTGTCCTGCTAGCAGGTTTTGGCGGACTGCTGGCCATCATGACCCTCTCGGGGCTGGATGCTCTGCGGGTGCTGCGCGAGATCCGGCGTGAAGACGACCAGATCCGGCGGCAGTTCCTCTCGCGAAATCACGTACTGAACGACATCCGCTCCCAGCTCTATCTGTCGGGAACCGACGTCCGGGACTACCTGCTCGAGCCCGACGCCGCCAGGGCCGAGGCGCACCGGGCCAGTCTGGAACAGGTGCGCGGCGAGATGCGCTCCGCGCTCGAATCCTACGGAAAGCAGTTGACGGCGGCCGAGACTCCCCAGTTCGGCGCTTTGGAGTCGGATCTCTCGCGGTACTGGGAGACTCTCGGACCTACGCTCCAGTGGAGCCCCGCGGAGCGCCGCAGCCGGGGCTACGCTTTTCTGCGCGACGAGGTGTTCCCCCGCCGTATGGCCATGCTCGGCACAGCCAGCAGGATTGCGGGCTTCAATGAGCGGCAGTTGAATGCCGGAAACGACCGCGTGGTCGCTTTGCTGTCGACCTTCCAGACGCGGCTGGCCGCGGTTCTGGCGGCGACCCTCGCGCTGGGCCTGGGGATGGCGGCATTCAGCGCGCGGAGGATTCTGACCCTGGAAGCCAGTGCCAGCGCGCAGTACCGGGAAGCCGCTGAGGCCAGACGCCAGTTGAAGAGCTTGTCGGCGCGGCTGGTGGAGACGCAAGAGACGGAGCGGCGCGCCCTCTCGCGAGAGCTGCACGATGAGGTGGGGCAGGCCCTCTCCGCCGTGCTGGTGGAACTGCGCAACCTGGCGGGGCTGTCCGGACAGCAGTCGCGCGGGAAGGTCGAATCCATCAAGGGTCTGGTGGAGAACACGGTGCGCGTGGTGCGGAACATGGCCCTGCTTCTGCGTCCCTCTATGCTCGACGACCTGGGCCTGATTCCCGCGCTGCGCTGGCAGGCGCGCGAGGTCGCCAAGCGCACTGCCATGGACGTGAGCGTCGTGACGGAACTCGCCGCGGACGACCTGCCGGACGAATACAAGACCTGCGTCTATCGCGTCGTCCAGGAAGCGCTGCACAATTGCTCGCGCCATTCGCGCGCCAGCGCCGTCCGCATCCGGGTGCGGCAGGAGTCGGGGCGGCTGTCGCTCACCATCCAGGACGACGGCCAGGGGTTCGACGCCGGGCAGTCGAAGGGGCTGGGCCTGCTCGGGATCGAGGAGCGGGTGACCGGCCTCGGAGGCAGGTTCGAGGTGCATTCCGAGCGTGGCGCCGGAACGATTCTGGCGGTAGAATTGCCGTTCGACGGCGGCCGTGGGAAGGAGAGTGCACGTGAAGCCGATTCGCATCTTGCTGGCGGATGACCACACGGTCATGCGTCGGGGTCTGCGCCTGTTCGCTCGAGAGCCAGGCGGGATTCACCGTCGTCGGCGAGGCCGCCGACGGCCGGCAGGCAGTGGAGCAAGCAGAAGCCACACGGCCGGATGTCGCCGTGCTCGACATCGCCATGCCGAATCTGAATGGGATCGAAGCGGCGCAACGGATCAGCGCCGCCACTCCGCGAACGGCCGTCGTCATCCTGAGCATGCACTCCGACGAAGCCTACGTGCTGCGTGCGCTCAAGGCGGGCGCCAAAGGCTATCTGTTGAAGGACTCCGCCGAGGCCGACCTCATCGATGCCATCCGGGCCGTAGGCGACGGGAAAGCGTTCTTCAGCCCCGAGATCAGCAAAGTGCTGGTCGAGGACTACGTGCGTGAGATCCGGAGGCGGGGCGTGGAAGACAGCTACGAGTTGCTCACCCCGCGCGAGCGCGAGATCCTGCAACTTCTGGCCGAGGGCAAGTCGAACAAGGACATCGCGGCGGCGCTGAACCTCAGCCCCTACACGGTGGAGACGCACCGCAGGAATCTGCAGGAAAAGCTCAACCTGCACAGCCTGCCAGAGTTGATCTTGTATGCCCTGCGGAAGGGCGTCATTTCGTGAAGGTCACGCGGAGCGGCGCCTCCCGGCAGGCGCGCTGTTCCAATAGGTCCACGCCAGCGCAACGGCGTGGGCGACTTCGTCTTCCCGCAGGGGTTTGCGCAAGACATCGTAACCGCCGCTGCGCACCACCTCGTCGCGCAGGTACTCGTCCACCACTTTGGAGAGGAGCAGGATACAGCAGGGCTGGCGATGCGCCGCCAGACTCTCCACGGCCGCCCGCCAGCGCTGTCCGGGCAGATCGCGATCGCACAGGACGAGGGGCGCTTGCATCCGCTCCAACGCGCCGCGGGCCTCGGCGCAGGTGTCGGCGAAGACGACGTCCCAGCGGTTCCGAGAGCACACACCCGCCAGGATGCCGCGGTCGCGCTCTCCGGACAGCAGCCCGATGACGGCCGGTCTCTCCGGGCGGCGGCCCTCTGTCCGGCCCAGGCGCCGGGCGACGGCGCGCAGCGTTTCGATGACCTGCCTCAATCTACGCTCACTGTAGCGGACGACGCGGAGGGGAGGAATACCGGCCTGCCGGTACTCGCCGCACAATCGCCCGGTACGCCGGCCGGCTTGGCCGCACTCGCTAGTCTTTTTCGGGTATTGCCGCGGTGGGTGGATTGCACGTATGCTGGGCTCGAACCCAGGGGCATCCGGAATATGGCTGACGACACACCCAAGATGGAGCATATGTTTCTGCCCGGCGTGGAGCGGAACCCCAAGCCCGGGCCGTGGAACGACAACATCCGCGCCATGCAGGCCGCGGGCCGGGAGTATCCGCAGATCTGGCACCTGTTCGCCTACCTGCCCGCAGCCACCGACCACCTGGCCCGCTTTACGCAGGAGATCATGCGCGGGCCGGGACCGCTGCCCGCGGGGATGCGCGAGTTGATCGCGGCCTACACGTCCTATCGAAACGACTGCCCGTTTTGACTGAAGTCTCACGCCGCAGTTGCGGTGGAACTGCTGGGCAGCGAGGAACTGGTCTGGGGCGCGCTTCGGGATCCGGAGAACTCGGCTCTGGACGAAAAGCATAAGGCGCTATTTCGGTTCGTGGACAAGGTGAATTGCGATTCTCCGCGCATCACGGCCGGCGGACACGCAACCGCTGTACGAGGCCGGCTGGGACGACGAGGCGATCTACTTCGCCATCACCGTGTGCGCGCTCTTCAATTTCTACAACCGCTGGATCGATGCCAGCGGCGTTCACGCCTTGTCGGACGAAGCGCACCGCGAGGGAGGGAGACGGACCGCCCAGCATGGCTATTCCCGAAGCTAACCCGCGCTTCGAGGCGCCGGCCGCGCCGCGCGTCAACCCCGGCTGGCTGGTGGTGACGGCGGCTTACTTCGGCGCCATGGTCAGCTTCGGCTCGCTGCTGGTGTTCACGTTCGGCATCTTCCTCAAGCCGCTTGGCAGCGCGTTTGGCTGGAGCCGCGAGTCCATCTCCGCGGCGTTCGGCTTCGCGGCGATGTCGGTCGCGGTCTGCTCGCCGTTCCTGGGGCACCTGCTGGACCGCTTTGGACCGCGGCGGGTGATTCTGCCCTGCATGGCGGTGTTCGGCCTGGCCTTCGGTTCGCTCGGCTTCCTGACCCCCAGCCTCATGCACCTGTACGCGGTCTTCGTGGTGCTGGGAATCGTGGGGAATGGCACCACCCAGATGGGATATTCGCGCGCGGTTTCGACCTGGTTCGACGCGCGGCGCGGCCTGGCGCTGGCGCTGGTGATGGCCGGAGTGGGCACCGGGGCGATGGTGCTGCCGCCGGTCGCGCAGCGGCTCATCCTCGGATACGGATGGCGCGACGCGTACCTTACGTTGGGTGGCGCGGTGCTGGTGCTGGGGATTCCGCTGACCGCGCTGTTCGTGAAGGAGCGCCCGCACCCGGGCCTCCACGCCGTTTCCACGCTGAGCGGCTGGACGGTCGGGCAAGCGGTCCGGTCACGCGCGTTTTGGATCCTGGCCGGGACCTTGCTGCTTGGCTCGCTGAGCGTGAACGGCGCCGTCACGCACCTCTCGCCATTGCTTACGGACCGCGCGGTGCCCGCCACAACGGCCGCCCTGGCGGCGTCGGCCCTGGGACTGGCGAGCTTCGGCGGCAGGCTGGCGACGGGCTTCCTGCTCGACCGCTTCTTCGGCCCGCGCGTGGGATCCTTCATGCTCGCGGCGACCGCCGCCGGGATCCTGCTGCTGGCGCTGGCGCGGTCGGCGACGGCCGGCGTCGCGGCGGCCGCGCTGATCGGATTGGGATTGGGCGCGGAGGCTGATGTCACTCCGTACCTGCTGACGCGGTATTTCGGGCTGCGCTCGTTCTCGACGCTCTACGGGTTCACCTGGACGGCCTACGCGTTCGCCGGCGCCATCGGGCCGGTGCTCATGGGCCGGGCCTTCGACGCGACCGGTTCGTACTCCGCGCTGCTGGCCGTGCTCGCGGTGGGGACGCTCCTGGCGGCCACGCTCATGGCGCTGCTGCCGAGTTACCCGGCGGCCCAGGTCTGAGCGCGTCCCTAGCCCGACAGCTTGGCGGCCGCGGCGAAGTCGTGCACCCGCCGCGGGCCGGACTCCTCGACGTGAGGCGGGCAGCCGTCCTTCAACAGCTTGAAGTTCTCGATGAAGCGCGCGGCCAGGGCGTCGTACTTGCGGAAATACTCCTCGCGGCTGCCCCAGGTGTTGGCGGGGTCCAGGATGTTGGACGGGACGCCGTCGCAGGACGTGGGAACCTCGAAGCCGAAGACCGGGTCCTGGCGGAACGCGACCTCGCTCAGCTTGCCGGAGAGCGCTTCCTTCAGCAGCCGGCGCGTGTGCTGAATGCTGAGGCGCTTGCCGACGCCGAACGGCCCGCCGGTCCAGCCGGTGTTGACCAGCCAGCAGGTGGCGCCGTGCTTGAGCACCTTGGACTTGAGCATCTCGGCGTACTTATAGGGATGGTGCACCATGAAGACCGCGCCGAAGCACGCGCTGAAGGTGAGCTCGGGCTCGACGCCGAGGCCGATCTCGGTCCCGGCGATCTTGCTGGTGTAACCGGATACGAAGTGGTAGATTGCCTGGTCGGGAGAGAGCCGCGAGATGGGCGGCATCACGCCGGTAGCGTCGCAGGTCAGGAAGATGACGTTCTGCGGGTGGCCGGCCTGCTTAGGCGGCCAGTAGTTCTCGATGTAGGAGAGCGGGTAAGCGGCCCGGGTGTTCTCGGTGAGGCGGTCGTCGTTGAGATCGAGCCGGCGCGAGACCTGGTCGAAGCTCACGTTCTCGAGAATGGTGCCGAAGCGGCGGGTGCAGGCGTAGATCTGGGGCTCGGCAGCCTCCGAGAGGCGGATGACCTTGGCGTAGCAGCCGTCCTCGAAATTGAAGACTCCGTTTTCGCTCCAGCCGTGCTCGTCGTCGCCGATGAGGTGGCGCGAGGGCTCGGCCGAGAGCGTCGTCTTGCCCGTGCCGGAGAGGCCGAAGAAGATGGCTACGTCGCCGTGGTCGCCGACGTTGGCCGAGCAGTGCATGGGCAGGGTGCCTTCCAGAGGCAGCAGGAAGTTGAGAACCGTAAAGATGGTCTTCTTGATCTCGCCGCCGTAGGCGGAGCCGCCGATGATGGCCAGGCGCTCGGCGAAATTGGCGATGATGAACGTCTCGCTGCGGGTGGCGTCGATGATCGGGGATCCGTTGAAGCCGGGGGCGCAGATGATGGTGAATTCGGGGACGTGGTGCTTCATGTCCTCCGAGCGTTTGCGGCTTGGAGAACATGGTGCGCGCGAAAAGGCTGTGCCAGGCCTTCTCGGTGATGACGCGGATGGGAAGGCGGGCCTCGCTGTCGGCGCCCGCGTACAGGTCCTGCACGAAGACGTCGCGGCTCTGCAGGTAGCCCTGCATGCGCGTCAGGAGCGCGCTGAACTTCTCCGGCGCTGAAAGGACGATTGTACTGGCCCCACCAGACCTTGTCCTCGGTGGTCTGCTCGCGGACGATGAACTTGTCCGCGGCCGCGCGGGCGGTGTGCTTGCCGGTGTTGACGAGAAACGGGCCGAGGTGGGCGATGCCGCCCTCGCCGCGGAAGACCGCTTCCTCGTACAAGGGACCGCTGGTCAGGTTCCAATAGACGCGGTGGAGGTTGGTCAGGCCATGGTTTTGCAGGCCATACATGCTGGCGTTCTGCGCCGCGATGCCTTGCGCCGGAGAGGGGATGTCCTGGTAGATGTTCATAGCCAATCCCTCACGAGCTTGCGGTCGCCGAGGTAGAGTTCATTGGGCGAGTTCGGGTCGAGCGCCCACTTCATGCGCTCGACGCCCTCGGTAATCTCCTTGACGGTGCCGCAGAAGCTGATGCGCAGGTGGCCCTCCATGCCGAAGTCCTTGCCGGGCACGGTAACCACGCGAACCTTGTCGAGCAGGAAGCGCGCCAGCTTCTGGGAGTCCTTCTGATAGGCGCTGAAGTCGGGGAAGGTGTAGAAAGTTCCTTCCGGTTTGGTGACCTGGATGCCGCTGAATGCGCGCAGACGCTCGACCAGAATGTTGCGGTTGTTCTCGAGCGTCAGGCGCAGGCTGTGGATCGAGGATTGCACGCCGTTGAGCGCGCCCGCCGCGGCCCACTGCGCCGGCGCCGAGGGACCCGACGTCTGCTGCGACTGGATGTTCGACATCGCGCGAATGACTTCCTCGTTGTCCGATACCGCCCAGCCGATGCGGAAGCCGGTCATGGCGTACATCTTCGAGACGCAGTTCACGACCACCAGCTTCGAGCTTTTGGAGTGGTCGCTGGCGTAGGTGAAGGCATTGGTGGGCGTGCGGCCGTCGAAGATCGAGCCGGTTGTAGGTGTCGTCCATGATGAGGAAGATGTCCTTCTTCTCACAGAGCGCCACCACGCCTGCGACGAACTCGTCGGAGTATACGACGCCGGAGGGATTGTTCGGCGTGTTGAGGATGATGGCCTTGGTGTAGGATCCAACCGCCGCGGCAATCTCCTCGATCTTGGGGCAGAAGCGAGCCGTCCTCCGGGACCACGGGGACAGGAACGCCGCCGGCGAGCTTGACCATTTCCGGATAGGAGACCCAATAGGGCGCGGGGAAGATGACCTCATCCTTGGGCTCGAGGATGGTGTAGAGGGCCACCATGATGGACTGCTTGGCGCCGTTGGAGGCGATCACATTAGCCGCGCCGAAGCACTTGTTGTAATGCTCCTCGGTGTACCGGATGATAGCCTTCTTCAGGGCTGGGATGCCGTCGGGGGGGTGTAGCGCACCTCGCCCGTGTTCAGCAGGGCCGTGCAATTGATGATGGCGTCAACGGGCGCGCGGCTCTTCGGTTCGCCGCCACCCAGGTGGATGACAGGTTCGCCCTTCTCCCTGAGAATGGCTGCGGTTTCGTTCAGCTTCAGGGTGGGCGATTCGGCTATGGATCGTGCGAGTTGGCTGATGCTCACAGAGTTTCCTCAAGCTCAGAAAGTCTGAATACTCGGGTCGCTTCAGACGCGTGGATATGCTTCCGCCGTTTCGGGCGCCACGAGTATTTGTACAAGTATAAAGGAGGTAGGGCTCCCGGTGGCAAGTGAAGATTTGTACATGTCGCAATTCATCGCTTTCGACACGCAGGTTCGCGGCCTTCATGCCGGCCGGCCCGGGAAAGCGCGAAATCAAAAGGTGCCACAGTATCCTGGCCGGCGGCGGAGCCCGGCCCGGTGCCCGCGCCCCTCTGCGCTACAATCGAAGGCAGCAGTAGATCCCTCAAACGAAAGGGGAAGAGTCTCGCCGGTGCCCACGCCGCACTCCGTAATCGCGCTCTATCCGGGCTCCTTTGATCCCATCACCAACGGCCACTTAGACCTGATCGAGCGCGGGGCGCGGCTTTGCGACCGCCTCATCGTCGCCATCCTGCGCAACGAGGAGAAGGAGCCGCTGTTCACCGTCGAAGAGCGCATCGACATGCTGCGCGAGGTGGTGCGCGGCTACCCCACCGTCGAAGTGGACTCCTTCAACGGCCTGCTGGTTCAGTACGCCGGGCAGAAAGGCGCCAGCGTGATCCTGCGCGGCATCCGTGCCATCTCGGACTACGAATACGAGCTGCAGATGGCCCTTATGAACCGCCGCCTGTGCCCCGCCATCGAAACCGTCTTCCTGATGGCCAGGGAAGAGTACTCGTTCATCAGTTCCCGCCTGGTGAAGCAGGTGATCGGTCTGGGCGGCAACATCGCCGGACTGGTGCCGCCCTCGGTCGAGGTGCGGCTCAGGAGCCGCGTGCTGAACGGCCAATGACACCGATGTTCGATCCCGGCCAGCTCTCCGAGCGCATTTCGCGCATCAGCGTGTCGATGACCATGCGCGTGGCCGCGCGAGGCCGAGCGCCTGAAGCGCGAGGGGCACGACATCGTGGATTTCGGCCCGGGCGAGCCGGACTTCCCCACGCCCGCCAACATCAAGCAGGCCGCCATCCGCGCCATCGAACAGAACTTCACCCGCTACACCTCCTCGGCGGGCACGCCCGAGCTCCGCCAGGCCATCGTCGAACGCCATGCCGCCGATTTCGGCACCGGCTACACGCCGGCGGAATGCGTCGTCGCCGTGGGCGGCAAGCAGGCCATCTTCGACGTCATGCAGGTGCTCGTCGATCCGCGGCGACGAGGTGGTCATCCCCGTCCCCTACTGGGTCACCTTCAAGGACGTGGTGAACTTCGCCGGCGGCAAGTGCGTGTTCGTTCCGCCCGATGAAGCGGGCGGGTTCAAGGTGACGGCCGCCAGGATCGAACCGCTTCTCAGCAACCGCACCCGCATCGTCCTCGTCAACTCGCCCTCGAACCCGGCCGGCGCGGTCGTCGATCCCGAGGAGTTCGTGCGCATACAGCCGCCTCACCGCGAGCCGCGGAATATACCTGCTCACCGACGAGTGCTACTGCCATTTCGTCTACCGGGGCGCGCCGTTCTCGGCCGCTGCGCTTCCCGGCGCCCGGCCGAACGTGCTGGTTGTGGGCTCGGTTTCGAAGACGTACTCCATGACCGGCTGGCGCGTGGGCTGGGTGCTCGGCGCCGGAGCCGGTGGTGGCCGCCGTCGTCAAGCTCCAGAGCCAGAGCACCTCGAACGTGACCTCGATCGCCCAGAAGGCCGCCGTCGAGGCGCTGCGCGGGCCGCAGGATTCGGTCGCCGTCATGCTCGCCGAGTACCGCCGCCGCCGCGATTTCGTGGTGCGCCGGCTGCGCGAGATCCCGGGCGTCGCCTGCACGGAGCCCGAGGGCGCTTTCTACGTCTTATCCGAACGTGAGCTCCGCCCTGCGACAAGACGGCGTCCGGGACACGCTCGACTTCGCCGCGCGCCTGCTCCAGCACGAAGCACGTCGCGGTGGTTCCGGGCGAGGCGTTCGGCCTCGAAGGCCACGTTCGCATCTCTTACGCCACCTCGATGCACGAGCTCGAGCGCGGCCTTGCCCGCCTGGACGATTTCATTCGAAACTTGATGAGATGAGTCTCCATCCCGTCCGCCTGCTGCCTTCCTTTCGCGAGAAGATCTGGGGCGCCGCGCGCTCGAACCGTGGTTCCGCTCGAGCGGCCTTCAGGTCGGCGAAGTCTGGTTCACGCCGACGATAACCGGATCGAAGACGGCCGCACGCTCTCCGAGCTGATGCACGGGGAGCGCTTTCCCATCCTGGTGAAGTTCATCTTCACCACAGCGCGGCTGTCCCTTCAGGTGCATCCCAACGACCGGCAGGCGGAGGGCGGCCACGGGAAGACCGAGATGTGGCACATCCTGCGAGCCGAGCCGGGCGCGACCCTGGCGCTCGGGATTCCGCGAGCCCATTACCGCGCGAGCGGCTGCGGGAAGCGGCACTCAGCGGCGAGATCGAGCGCCTTGTTCGCTGGTTCCCGGTTCGCGCCGGCGAGACCTTCTTCACGCCGGCCGGGGTCGTCCACGCCATCGGCGCCGGCATCGCGCTGGTGCGAGATCCAGCAGAACTCGGACATCACCTACCGGCTGTACGACTACGGGCGGCCCCGTGAGCTGCATCTCGATCAGGGAGTGGCAGTGGCGCAGCTCGATCCGCATCCAGGAGCGTCGGCCCCGGTGGACCTGGGCGACGGCCGGCGGCTCCTGGCGCGCTGCGAGTACTTCGTGGCTGAGGCTCTGGAATGGGCCTGCCCGCTGACCTGGCAGCCGGACCCCGGCCACCTTGACGTCCTCATCGTGCTGGAAGGCGCGGGGACCATTGCCGGCCGCGCTATCGGTCCCGGCGAGGTCTGGCTGGTGCCCGCCGGCGCCGCACCGTTCCCGGTGGTGGTGGAGGCCCCGCTGCGGCTGCTGCGCACGTACCTTCCCCCGCGCAGCGCCTGATGGCCGGCCCGCGCCGCCGCGGTTCGGCGCCTACGTTCGCACGAACTCGGCCATCCGCTGTCCGCGGGGATGACCCCAGCGGCCGATGTAGCGGGCATCCCACGGCAAACCCGCGCTGGCGTACCTGAGGTGGGCGAACCGGTAGTGGTAAGGATCCCCCGCGTCGTGCGTGATCACGTCGCCGGGAGAGTGCCGAAACGAAGCGCAGGCGAGCTGGCCTTCGGGCAACTCGAAGAACGTGGCATAGAATCGGGCCGCCCGGATTCATCTTGGGCGCAAGACGCTCCAGGCATTGCCGAATCCGGTCGAAGGTCAGATGCGAAAACAGCGACTGCGCGAGAGCGAAATCGAAGCACCCGGGCATGGCGTCCAGGCTGAAGTCTCCTGCGCACAGTAAGTTCTGCCGCGGCAGGCGTTCCTGCAGACCGGCCTTCCTCAGTTCGACTTCGTATCCGGCCGTGAGCAGCGATTCGTTGATATCGACGCCGAAATACTGGCCCGGATCGAGGTAGCGGATAAAGTGGACGCCTCCCCTGAGGCTGCCGCAGCCGATATCGAGTAGCCTGTGCCGCGGCTCCAGTCCCTGGTTCTTCAGGAACTCGAACTGAAGCCGGCCAACTTCCTCCCAAAGGCCGCCGACCACGTTCCGGTGCCTGCCGGCATCGACCGCGGCTTGGATCAGGCCGGTATCGCCATAGCGGCTTCCGGCGCCGCGGACAAGCACCCTCCAACGCATCCGCAACCAAAGCGAGAGCTTTTCCGTGAAACTGGACAAGTTCGTGCTCCGCGCCGCCCACAGCTCCCGACATTCACCGGTATTCAGCGGCGCTTGGATCGGGTTGGCTCTGAATAGCGGCTTTCCCTCGCCTTGACGATTGTAACCCCGAGGCCGGGCAGCATTTGCGGTTGCGGCGGGCCCGGGTCACGGCCTCCCCTCCTGGTATACTCAAAGCCCTATGAACCCCTTCCGCGCATTGGCCATCGTTGCGCTCATGGCCTGCTCCGCTGCCGCCGCGGTCCGCTACGAGGCCGAGCCGAAGATCTTCCTCCTCGAAACCGCTCACACCAGCTACGTCTTTGGCGTGAACGAGAACGGTGCCCTCCAGAACATCTACTGGGGAGGGAAGGTAGGCCGCGCCGCGGACTTCGGCCCCGCGCATACCGTTCCCAATCATGCCTCCTTCGAATCCAGGGAAGGCATGAGCCCCGAGGAGTACCCCGGCTGGGGCGGCATGCAATACGCCGAGCCCTGCCTCAAGGTCACCTTCGGCGACGGTGTTCGCGACCTGGCGCTGCGCTATGTTTCGCACGAGATCGGCCCCGAGACCCTCACGATTCACCTGAAAGACATCGCGTACAAACTCCTGGTGGACGTCGTTTACCAGGCGTATCCCGACAACGACATCATCCGCCGGCAGGTGAGAATCGTCAACGAAACCGGCCAGCCGGTGACCCTCGAGAGCGCGCAGTCCGGCGGTGTGGTACGTGCCGCGCGGGGAAGGATACCGGCTGAGCTATCTCACGGGCCGCTGGGCCGGCGAAACGCAGCTCACGCGCGAGCCCGTCCACCCGGCAAGAAGGTGCTGGAGAGCCGCCGCGGCAATACCAGTCACGAAGCCAACCCGTGGTTCGCCATCGACGCGGGCGGCGTGGCGGACGAGGAGCATGGCCGCGTCTGGTTCGGCGCTCTGGGCTGGAGCGGCGAGTGGAAACTGGTGGTGGAGCAGACCCCCCACCAGCAGGTGAGCGTCACCGGCGGCTACAACGACTTCGATTTCGCTTACCTGCTGCAGCCCGGCGAGTCCCTCGAAACGCCCCCGTTCTACGCCGGCTTCACCGACGGCGGATTCGGCGAGAGCTCGCGCATCCTGCATCGCTTCCTGCGCGAGCAGATTCTGCCCGATCGCGCCCACCCGCATCCCCGCCCGGTCCTCTACAATTCCTGGGAAGCCACCACCTTCAACGTGAATGAAGCCGGGCAGACGGCCCTGGCCGAGAAGGCGGCGAAGCTCGGCGTGGAACTGTTCGTCATGGACGACGGCTGGTTCGGCCAGCGCAACGACGATCACGCCGGGGTCTGGGCGACTGGTACGTCAACCCGCAGAAGTTCCCGAACGGCTTGGGCGGGCTGATCGACTACGTCAACGGCCTGGGCATGAAGTTCGGCTTGTGGGTCGAGCCGGAGATGGTGAACCCGGACAGCGATCTCTACCGGCAGCACCCCGACTGGGCCATGAACTTCCCCGGCCGGCCGCGCACCGAGGGCCGCAACCAGCTCATCTTGAACATGGCGCGCGACGACGTGAAGGAGTACATCTTCGGCGTGCTGGACAAGCTGCTGACCGAGAATCACATCGCGTTCCTCAAATGGGACATGAACCGGAACTTCAGCGAGCCGGGCTGGCCCGAAGCTCCTGCCGGCGCGCAGAAGCAGATCTGGGTGAAGTACGTGAACAACGTCTACTACATTATCGACCGCCTGCGGGAAAAGCACCCGGGAGTGGAAATCGAATCCTGCTCCGGCGGAGGCGGGCGCGTCGATTTGGGCATGCTGCGCCGCGTGGACGAGGTCTGGACCTCCGACAACACCGAGGCCTTCGACCGGCTGCGCATCCAGGATGGCTTCAGCGCCGCCTACGCGCCTAAAGTGATGATGGCCTGGGTCACCGATGTGCCGAACATGAACGGCCGCAGTACGCCGCTGAAGTTCCGCTTCCTGGTGGCCATGATGGGCTCGCTCGGCATCGGCGCGAACCTGAACGACTGGACCGACGCCGATTTCTCCCTCGCCGGCCGGATGATCGGCCACTACAAAGAGATCCGTGAAACCGTGCAGCAGGGCCGCCTCTACCGCCTGGCCTCGCCGCGCGAAGGCACGTTCACCGCGAATGAGTATCTCTCGGAAGATGGGCGCCAGGCGGTGCTGTTCGCCTTCCTGCAGGCGCAGCAGTTGCTCCGGCCCGCTCCGCCGGTCTGGCTGCGTGGCCTCGACCCGGAGGCCGTCTATCGCATCCGAACCATCGACGACAAACTGGTGGAGAGCCGCGACACCATCAGCGGCGCCGCGCTGATGAACCGCGGACTGACCCTGCGCCTCGGCGGCGATTTCGACAGCACCATGCTGATCTTCGAGCGCGTGGAGCGCTAGCGCTCGGCAGGGGCAAAATCCGGACAGGCGCCCCGCTTCCGCCGCACCACATGCGGGGCACGATTTGCGCCGCACTCCGCTACTGTCGCGTTCAGGCGCCACCGCGGCGCACGCTTTAGTGAGTCTGCGCCACATGCCGGTCCGGTTGCGGCGTCCGTCCCACTCTTTCCGCCGTTCGCCGGAATTGCGAGGCGCCCGCTTCGCGCCTGTGGCACTCTGCGAGTGGAGGAATCATGCCGGTTCGTTTGGCGTTGTCGTTGCTCTTGGCCGGTTGCGCGGTTGCGGGCCAGCAGCCGTCCGGGAGTTTCGCGATGCGGAACGTGCGGGCCTTCGACGGCACGCGCGTCGTCGAGTCCGCGACGGTCGTCGTCAGGGACGGGAAGATAGCGTCGCTTGGGCAAAGCGCGCCCGCCGGCCTGCCCGTGGTAGATGGCACCGGCAAAACCCTGCTGCCGGGCCTGATCGATAGCCACACGCACGCCTTCGGGAACGCGCTGAAACAGGCCCTCGAATCCGGCGTCACCACCGAGCTCGATATGTTCACAGACTGGCGCTATGCCCGGCAAATCAAGAAAGAACAGGCCGAAGGCAAGGACACCGACCTGGCCGACCTGCGCTCGGCGGGCACGCTGGCGACGGCGCCCAAAGGCCACGGCACCGAGTACGGTCTCGATATCCCGACCATCACCTCGCCCGCGGAGGCGCAGGCGTTCGTGGACGCCCGTATCGCGGAGGGCTCGGACTACATCAAGATCATCTACACCGTTCCGCTCCCGCTGCCAACGGTCAGCAAAGAGACCATGGCTGCGCTGGTTCAGGCAGCGCATAAGCGAGGGAAGATGGCCGTCGTCCACGTCAACTCGCGCCAGGGCGCGATGGACGCGATCGAGGCCGGGGCCGACGGACTGGAGCATCTCTTCACGGACCAGCAGCCGGGTCCGGACTTAGGCCGGTTCGTGGCTGCGCACCATGCGTTCGTGACCCCGACGCTCACCGTACTCGAGAGTAGCCGCACGTACAGCAATGCCGAAGAGGCGCTGCGCCAGTTGAAAGCGGCCCAGGTGCCGATTCTAGCCGGAACGGATGTGCCCAACGTCGGAACCCACGGCGCAGCCATGCACCATGAGCTGGAACTGCTGGTGCGGGCCGGGCTCACGCCGCTCGAAGCTCTGCGGGCGGCGACCTCGACGCCAGCCACGGTGTTCCATCTGGACGACCGCGGGGTCATCGCTGCCGGGGACCGCGCCGACCTGCTGCTGGTCGAGGGCGATCCAACCACCGATATCAAGGCGACGCGCAACATCGTAGGCATCTGGAAGGCGGGCATCGCCCTGACGCCGCCGTCGCAGTCAGCGCCGCTCGCGCTCGGAGCCGGAAGCGTCTCCGATTTCGAAGACGGCACGACGAAGGCGGCGTTCGGATTTGGCTGGCTCGCCACCGCCGACAAGCTTGCCGGCGGCAAATCCGAGGCGGAGATCAAGGTCGTGCCCGGCGGAGCCGGCGGCAGCAAATACTCGCTGCTCGTCGAAGGCGAGATTCGGCCCGGCTTCGTGTTCCCCTTCGGCGGCGCGGCGTTTTACCCGGGGCCGCAGCCGATGCAGCCGGCGAACCTGTCCGCGGCGAAATCGATCCGCTTCAGGGCCAAGGGCGACGGCCAGACCTATCACGTGATGGTCTACACCAAGGCCGGGGGCTACATGCCGGCCATGCAGACCTTTGCCGCCGGGCCGGAATGGAGCGAGTATACCTTCCCGCTCCCGGCGTTCAACGGCACTGACGGCCACGACATCACGATGATTGCCTTCGCAGCCGGACCACAACCGCAGAAGTTCAGCTTCCGGATCGACGACCTGCGCCTGACGGGGCGCTGAATCCAAGGGGGCTGGGAGGGGACAGGCTGAGGCCTATCCCACGCGCGCCAGCCGCCGGACCGCCAGCACCGTGAGTATTGCCGTCAAATACGCAAGTACGCCCACATGCCACAGCGGCGACCACCCCGCGTTGGGAGCGCCGATCGAGCGCAGTGCCAACTGATGCAGGTGAAACGCGGGCGAGAAACGCTCGATCCACTCCATGGACTTCGGCATGGGGATCAAGAAGCCCGAAAGGTAGATCATCGGCAGATACAACAGGTTCACAAGGGCCGGTGCGGCCTTGGCCGATGCCCAGGTTCCTATGAACAGCCCCATCGCTCCAAAGGGCGCCGCTCCGAGGATGCAGACCGCCGACAAGCTCAGGAGTTGCCCGGCCGTCAGCCTCAGGTGCCCGAGCGGCATGGCCGCGACCATCGTAAGCATGATGATCGCCACGAACGAGATGGACATCGCCAGTTTGGCCAGCAGCGAAGCCGCGGGCGGCATCGGCAGTGCCCGCTTCAGAGCGAACAGGCCGCGCTCGCGCTCCGTCGCGATCGAGACTCCGAAGCCAAACATCCCCGGCCCCATCACCCCGAAGACAGCGAAACCCATGAACATGAAAAGAGCCGTCTTTGGGTCCTTGCGGAGCACGTCGCCGTAAAGGAGCACCCCGAACAGCAGGTAGAGCAGCACGGGAAGCCCCAGGAACGGCCCGGCAAACGCCGGAGAGCGAAGCATGCGGATGCACTCGTACTTGGCCTCCGTCAGATAAGCGTTCAGCAGGCGCCCGGTGGACATCGTGACGCCGGGATCCTCGATATTCGCGTTCATTTTGTGTCCTCCTGTGTGAGCTCGGTGAAGACTTCGGCCAGGCCGGCACGCCGGACCTCGAGCTCCTGCAAGTCCGCGTCGGCGGCCAGCAGTTGCCGCACGACGGCCTCTGCGTTGGTGGCGGTAATCTCCAGCCGTGGACCGTCGCGGGTGACGCTGCCTACGCCCGGCCACGCTCCGACCTGCTCGATCGCCAGCGTCGAGACGCATCGGATGCGGGTGCGGACCACCAGCGCGCGCATCTCGCTCACGCTGCCCGAGGCCAGCACGCGGCCCTTGGCGAGAACCACCACACGGTCCGCCAGCGCCTCGGCTTCCTCCAGGTAGTGGGTGGTCAGCAGGATGGACGCGCCGTCGCCGATCAGTTGGCGCAGCGTGGCCCACATGGTTTCGCGCGCCTGGACGTCGAGCCCCACCGTGGGTTCGTCGAGGAACAGCAGCTTCGGCCGG
Source organism: Bryobacterales bacterium (assembly GCA_963710565.1). Classification (GTDB taxonomy): domain Bacteria; phylum Acidobacteriota; class Terriglobia; order Bryobacterales; family Bryobacteraceae; genus DASWZN01. The sequence goes on from CAVQAN010000010.1 coordinate 304,433, forward strand.
CCGCACACCGCCATGGCGAACTGCACCTGGCGCTTCTGGCCGTTGGACAGCTTTCCGTAGTAGCGGCGCGCCAGAGGCGCGATGTGAGTCATCTCCATCACGGCATCGGGCCGCGCCGGATCCGGGTAGTAGCTGGCCACCATGTCGATCTGCTCGCGAACGCGCAGATCCGCGGCCGGGTTCGCCTCCTGCATCATCACGCCAACCCGTCGCCGCGCCTCCACTCGCAGCGGCGACTGGCCGAACAGCCGCGCTGTCCCGCCGCTGGGCTGCAACAGGCCGAGCATCAGGGAGATCGCGGTGGTCTTTCCCGCGCCATTCGGGCCCAGAAGCGCCAGCAGTTCTCCCGGCCGCACTTCCAGGTCGAGCCCATCCAGCGCCACCACAGCGCCAAAGCGTTTGGTGGCGCCCTTCAGTTCCGCCCAACAGTTGTTGTCGATCGTCATGGTTTGTCTCCTGCGGCTTCCATCCGCGGCGCGGGCACGTCAAACCCCGCTCGACGGGCATGATTCTCGCGGCGTAACGACCCCACCACGATCCCCACGCTCTTGTGTTGCGCGTCCACACGGTCAACCAGGATCTGCCGGATTTCCGCGTCCGTCACCTGGGCCTTCGCCTGGCTCGCGATCAAAACCACCGCCGTCGCCGCAATGCCGAGTGTGCGTTTCATCTCACCTTCAAGTCTGCGGCCTGGTTGGCTCTCGGGGAAAGTGGATTTTGACAGGCAGGCCGAACCGCGGGACCAACCGGCTGGCCGTGTGGCGCACGCACTCCTGCGTGCCGCGTCGAGACTCATCTCGAGGCCCAGGTGTCGGCACGAGTGCCGGCACGGCAGGCTGAAGCCCGCGCCACGGCCCTGCCTAGAACGGGTTTTCCGCCAGGGCCCTCAGCTTCGCGTTATACAGCCGTCCGGATTGCAGCCGGACGCCGTTTGTGAGCGTGACGGCGTACTCGCCGTGGAGCGCGGGCTGAAGCTCCTTGATGCGCTTGACGTTTACGATCACGGATCGGTGGATGCGCACGAACATTTCCGGATCGAGGGACTTCTCCAGCGTGTTCATGGTCACATGGATCAGGTGGCCCGCGCGCCCGGCGTGCAGATGAACGTAGTTCTCCGCGGCCTCGATCCAGTCCACGTCCTCGACTTCCACGAATAGGGTCTTGCCGGCGGATCGAACCGCCAGTCGCTTCAGGTACCGCCGCGGCGCGGCGATGGTCTCCAGAAGGGACAGAATCTGCCGGCTCGCCTCGTCCGTGGGTCTTGCATTCAGCCGGGCTTTCGCCCGTGCCAGCGCCTGCCGGAATCGCTCCCCGGTCACGGGCTTGAGCAGGTAGTCGATGGCGTTGATCTCGAAAGCCTGGATGGCGTACCGGTCGTGCGCGGTGACGAAAACGACCGCCGGCATGTGCTCCGCGCCCACCTCCGCGACCACCCCGAACCCGTCCATCTCCGGCATCTGCACGTCCAGGAAGACCAGGTCCGGCCGGGTGCTCTGAATCGCCGCCACCGCCTCGCGGCCATCCTTGGCCTCGTGAATCGCCGAGACCTCGGGGTCCTCGGCCAGCAGCATGCGCAGGCCTTCCCGCGCCAGCGGTTCGTCGTCAACGATCAGCGTCGTCAGCATGGACTTCCATCGCGCTCGTTTCCGAGGCGCCAGGCGCATCGCGATACGGGACCACCATAAGCGCCACCGCGCCTCCTTGTTCGCCGTTCTCGACCGTCAGCCGCGCCGCATCGCCGTAAAGCCGATGCAGGCGCTCCCGCGTGTTCGCCAGTCCGATTCCCCGGCCCTGCATCGCGTCCGCGGGCGGCAGTCCGGGCCCGTCGTCCCGTATTCTGATCTCCAGCGAACCGCCGACGCGCGCGGCGCTGATCCGGAGCCTGCCCGCAGTCGAACTCCGCCCCATGCCGTGCCGGACGGCGTTCTCCACGATCGGCTGCAAGCCCATGTGCGGCACCGCCGCATCCAGAGCCGCGGGGTCCACCGCGATCTCGACCCGCAGCCGGTCCTGAAAACGAACCTGCTCGATCGACAGGTAGAGCTCCAGGTATTCCAGTTCGCGGCGCAGCGGCACCTCCTGCGCCGCCACGTCTTCGAGAACGCATCGCAGCAGATCGCTGAGGCGCCCCACCATCTCCTCCGCCTCCCGTCCCTTCTGCTGCCGCACCAGCACCATGATGGCGTTCAGAGTGTTGAACAGAAAGTGCGGCTGGAGCTGCATCTTCAGTGCGCTGAGTTGTGCCCGCGCGAGCTGCGTCTTCAGCTCGGAGGCGTCCAGTTCCAGCTTCAACGCCTGCCTCTCGCGTTCCTGGTAACGGCGGTAATAGCGGAGTCCGGCCTGCACGCCCAGAATCGTCCAGTACGTGATCACGCCCTGGTGAAAGCTGAGGATCAGCAGGAAGGCTAGCGTCGACCCGAAGTTCTTCATGACCGAAGGGAAGACTCGCAGTTGAGCCAGAATGGCGCTCTCGACGGTGAGCTGCGCGATCGAGATGCCCACGCTGAGCGGCACATGGAGAGCGGCTCGGCGCAGCCAGTTCTTTCGAGCGAAGGGGAACCGCCGGCCCAGCCAGAGGATCCCCGGCGTCACCAGGGCCCAAGTGTAAACCCCCACCAGCCAGGACGTCAGATAGTGCCACCACGGCGTGGGTTCTCCGCTGGCAAACTTCTGCACCAGGCTCTGGGTGAAGAAGAAGAGGCCGGCCGCGGTCCATGCTGCAAAAAGCGCGGCATACCTTCGCAGCCCGTGTCCGAGCGTACTTCTCATCAGACCCGTAGCTTACCGCAATGGCAGCCTCAATCGGCTCCGCAATTGACGAACGGGCCCAGCGGTGTGACTAGCGGGCCCGCTACTTCGCCGGCCGCGCTTTCCAGTTCTCAATGAACAGCTCGCAGAAGCCGCGCCGCATCTCCGGCTTCGCGGCGGCGCCTGAGGCCGTGAATGCCAGGTAGGCCTGCTTGTCCACACTGTACCTCGGCCAAACAGGCAGGCCCTCGCCGTTGGGATCGCCCGTCCGCGCGAAGTTCGCCCAATAGCCGCGCATCTGGTTGGATACCTTCTCATCGGCCGCCGTCAGGTGGACGCCGGGCGGCCAGGTCCCGAACAGGAAGTTCAGCTCGGATGCGTGGGCGGTGGCCGGCTGCCCCGGCGGAGGCTGCTCGAACTCGTATTGATACGTCAGGTTCCCGGCCGCGGCGTTCCAGATCGCTTCCGCCACGGCGGGGCATCGGAATTCCACGTCCGTCGACCATTGCCTGCCCGCCGGGCCATACAGCGGATCGGTCTGCCCTTCCCCCTCGCCCGCCAGTCCATAGAGAGAGAGCGCGCGCTCCGCCCGGTCGCCGTAGGTCTGCCGGATCCTGTCTTTGAGCTTCTCCGCCGCCTCGGGACCGCCCGTCTCCTGCGCGTTGCTCCCGATGAGAAGGGGCACGGCCAGGCTGCGGCCCGCCATGAAGACATCCGCGGGATCTTCCGGCAGCACCCAGCCATCCACCGACGTCTCGAGGCCGCCCCGATCCCCGCCCGTGGCGACCCGTGCCGCTTTCAGAATCTCTTCGGGCGCCACCGTGCGCAGATAGCGGATCGCGTCGCCCTCCGGTGCTTTGAGCTCGGCCGCCAGTTTCAGGCCGATCTCTTCGGCGCGCGCCCTCGTCAGCGAGCCTCGGAAACAGGACACCGCCCCGCTCTCCGCAATCGCGCGCTGGAAGAGCCCCTTGGCCGGCGGGGAGGTCATGAGCAACCCGATGTCCATGGCCCCGGCCGATTCACCCGCCACCGTCACGTTCCCCGGGTCGCCGCCGAACTTGGCGATGTTGTCGTGTACCCACCGCAGCGCTGCGATCTGGTCCATCAGCCCGTAGTTCCCCGAGGCCTTGTGCGCCGATTCGCGGACCAGTTCCGGATGCGCCATAAAGCCCAGCGCGCCCAGCCGGTAGTTGACCGTCACCAGCACCAGGCCGCGCGCCACCAGCGTTCGCTGATCGAAGGCCGCCGCCTCGCCGGAGCCGGCCGTGTTCGAACCGCCGTGGATCCAGAACAGCACCGGGCGCGGCGTCTTCGGCGGCCATTCCGGCACAGCCAGGTTGAGGTAGAGGCAGTCCTCGTTGCTGCCTGTTACATCGTGGAGATTCCAGCCTTCGGAAAGCTGCGTGCACGCGGCGCGGAATTGCGCGGCCTCGCGGATGCCCTCCCACGGCTCAACGGGCTGCGGCTCCCGCCACCGGAACCCCCCGAGCGGAGGACGCGCAAACGGGACACCCTTGAACGCGGCCCCGCCATCCTCCGTGAGCCGGCCCCTGATCCTGCCGCCCGGAACCGCCACCACCGGCTCGTCGGCCGCCAGAGTGCTCGCCAGCAGTACCACGAACAACAACCCGTTCGCTCTCATCGGCACGATGGTAGCACGCAGCGTGGCGCACGCTTCAGCGCGCCACAGCCGTCTCAGCGCGCCTTCACCTCCAACTGCACCGGCCGCGCCAGCGAGCTGACGTCCGGGTCGTAGTATTCGTAAACCCGCGACTGGAACGTCTTGGCGCGGATCGGATACTTGGCCCGCAGCCTGAAACGTAGCGGGACCGTGTCGCCCGGCGCGATCGAGCTGAAGTACAGAATCGCCTGCGTCGCCGTCAGGCTGAACTTTTCCAGCCGGCCGCTCTTACGGCCCGCGCTCTTCTCCTGGTAATCCTGCAAGTCCTCGCTGAGCAGGTCGAACCCCGGAGGAATCCCCAGGTCCACCATCACCATGTTCGCGGACTTGCCCAGGTTGTTCTTAACCGTGGCGGTGGCCGTGGCGATATCGTCCTGCGCCAGACGCGTGCGGTCGTACGCCACGTCGATGGAAAGAGGCTCGTCGGCCGGCTTCTCGCTCCAGGGCACGAAGTAGCGCCCCACCACCTGGTAGGCCAGCCCGCCCTTGCCTTCAAACCGGACCTCCACCGAATTCGCCTGGAACCCACCCCGCTGAACACGAACTGGTGCAGCAGGTCGTTGTTCTCCGGAGTCAGCACCAGCTTCTCCACCGCCTTGCCGTTGAGCAGAACTTCGAGCGTCCCGCGCACGTCGGCCGCGCCTTTCTCGGTCGAGAGCAGCAACGCCCGCAGCGCCATGATGGTGGCTTGCGTCGTGCCCCACGTGCCGGATGCGTCCTTCTTGGCGGCGATGTAGCGGAGCGCCTTGGCCGCCGTTCCCGAGGCCTCGCCCCACTTCAGCAGCGCCTGCACCGCCAGCCCCGTCGTCTCCACCGCGGCGCTCGCGCCGGTGGCGTAGACGCCGGTCTCGTCGGCGATCCACCAGGCCTGATCGCCCTTCTCGGTGCGCGCATCGAGCAGCAGCTCCATCGCGCGGCGCGTGAACTCACGGTCCTTTCCATAGTCCGCGGCGAAGTTGGCCAGGACCGCCAGCGTGTAGGCGTCCATCTTGCCGCTCATGTGCCGCTCGACGAACTGCCTTGGCCTTCTCGACCGCCGGCCCCTGGTAGCCGGTATTCTCCAGCGACCAGGCGAGGTAGGCTGTGATGCGCAGCACGTCGGAGTTATAGCGGTTGGTGGCGCCTTCGTTGATGAACGATGTGTCCGGCTTCCAGCTTCCGTCCGCCTGCTGCTGGCCGGCCAGCCACTGCTGGGTGCGCGCGATCAGCTTCGGGTCCACGTCGTACACCTGCGACATGTCGTAGAACTCCATCAGGCCGTAAGCGGTCAGGATCTTGTTGGCCGGCGCCTGGCCGAACCAGGAGAATCCGCCGCCGGGGACTTCAAACGTCAGCAGGCGCTGGTAGCCGTTGGCGATGAATCCCTCGGCCTTGGCGTGTACCTCGGGAGTTAGCTTCTTGGTGCGCTTCATGTAATCGAGCGCCAGCACGTTGGGATAAGTGCTGGAGGAGGTCTGCTCGAAGCAGCCGAACGGCATGCGCAGAAGGCTGTCCATGCCTTCGATCACCTGGCTGAGCGGGCCGGGATACAGCCGGACGAAGATCTTGCTGGCGTCCGCGATGGAGTTCGCCGGGAAATTCACTTCGTGCTGCACCGTGTTCTCCAGCCGCCCGTTGAACACCACGCGTCTGCTCCCGTCCGTTGGGGATGACTTCGATTTCCCGAACCACGATGTCGGCGCGGCTGGCCCCGCCGTTCATGCGCGCCGACAGCGTCAGCTTGAATTTCCCGATGCGCTTCGCCTCAAGCGTGAACTGCGACTCCGCCCGCGCGGCCGGAATCCACCGCCACGGTCTTCTCGGCCGACGTCGTCCACCAGGCGGAACCAGTCGTCTTGCTGCAGTTTCAGGCTGACGCTGCCGCTCGCTCCCGAGTAGTTGTAGACGGCCACCGGGATCGAGACGCGGTCGCCCTGGGTGAGCGTGACCGGCAGATCGAGGTCGACGAAGAAATCCTGGAAGACCTTGAGACTCGACGCGCCGCTGCCCAGCGCGCCGCGCGCCGTGGAGGCCATCATCGCCATGCGCCACGTGGTGATGGAATCCGCCAGCGGAATGGCGATCGTGGCGCCGCCGTTTCCGTCGGTAATGATCTCCGGATTGATGTAGAGCGCCTCCGGGAAGTAGGACCGCACGCGCGCGGCGGAGGAGTCCGATTTCTCCTCCGACTTCTCCTTGGCGAGCGTAGCCGTGTTGGCCACGGCGCGACTTGGCGACCGGCATGGCCATCGCCATAGGCGCAGCGGGAACGGCAAGCCTCGCGGCGAGGTTGCCGCCGAGCACACCTCCCGCGACTCCGGGCGCAAGCATTGCGGCGTCCCGGCCCACGACTTCGAACTCCCGAATGACGGTGGCAAGCTTCACCGCGCCTCCGCCAAGTTCATCGTTGAGGCTCACCGATACGACCGCCCGGTCGCGCGGCTTCAGAGTGAGCCGTTTCGAGATGGTGCCGTGCGCCGCAGACACCACAACTTCGTACTCGCCCGCCGGAAGCGCCGACAGCCTGAACCGTCCACCGGCGTCCGCCCGCGCAGCGCGCACCCTTCCGCCGGAGACCTCGCTCACCGCCACATTGGCTCCCTCCAGGGCCCCGCCCGACCTGTCGATCACGGTCCCCACCACCTCCGCGCGCCCGTTGAAGGGTCCGCGCTCGTGCTCGATGTTGACGTCGATCGCGCTCGGCCCCGAAGTCGGACGGCCCGCGATCTTTCTGCTGCGAACTTCCAGGTAGGCCGCCAGATCGTCCCCGGTGTCGAACCGCTTGTCGGGGCCCGCGCTGCGCACGAGGTAATACCTCTGCTGCGGACTTCCCCATCCATGCTCCACGCGCAGCCCGCCGCCCCAGGCATCGCGCATCGCCGGTTCGCCGGCCATTCTGGCCGCCACTTTGGTCAGGTCGCCGCCCTCGGCGTTGCCGGCGTAGGCGTGGCTGAAGCTCCCGCGAGTTCCCGCACCTGTAGCAGGAACTTCGCCCGATACCTCGCGGCGTACTCCCCGTACTTCGCCTGCGGCGGCGTCCGGCCGACTTCCGTCTCGAACTTGTTGCCGTTTACGATCTCCGTCGCCGAGAACAGTGCGCGGGCAGCCCGGTCGCGCCGTTCCGACTGGTCCGCCGCGGCCGGTTCGATCGCCTCCGGCATGCCGATCGAGTGGATCTCATAGCGGGGCTTCATCGACCTCCTGCTCGAGGTAGAAGAAGACCTTGGCAAAGCCCGGCTGCTTCTCCGCCAGGGCGAACACCGCTTCGTCCACCACCTGCAACCCCAGCGCGGCCTGCACGCCCTCGCCCCGGCGTTGGTCACGCGGAAGCGGATGCGCGCTTCGCCGCCGGGCTTGTAGACTGGAAGCGTCCGCCGTGGCCTCGATCTTCAGTTCGTCCGCCGGCTGCACGAAAACCAGCCGGTGATCGCCCACGGGCCGCGCGTCGCGTCCGAAAAGGTAGGCGTTGATATCGACCGTGCCCGCCAGTTCCGGCGTGGCCGTGAGCGACAGGTCCGCCTGCCCGTTCACGATATCCAGGTCGCGCGTCAGCACGGTCTGTCCTTCCTTGACGACGTCCACGTATGCCGTTCCCCGCTGTTTCGTCGAGAACACCCGCAGTTGGATCCGGTCGCCGGCGCGATACACGGCGCGCTCCGTGCGCAGCAGGATCTGGTCCGCGCCATCGCGGGCTTCAAGCTGCACGTTACTCGATGCGCTGGTTGCCCTCCTTGTCGCTGGCCTCGATCTTGAGCGTCTCTGCCCGGCGCCCGGCCTGCAGCCGCACCACCGCGACCCCGCCCTCATCGGCTGCGCACGCTCTGGGCCCCAGGACTCTCACGCTCGGCAGCCGCCGGCGTCCCATCCGGGTAAGAGGTCAGGATGAAGACTTGGTTTTCGAGATTCGGGATCAGTGTGCCGCCCTCCGGAACCGCCGTGACGATCAACGGCGACTCGCTCACCGTGATCGGCTCCCCGCGCGTTTCGGAATGTCCGGCCGAGTCCTTCACCGTAGCCTCGATCAGCACGCGCGCCGCGCCCTGGCTGAGCGGCCGCCCCGCAAAGTAACTCGGCAAGCTTGAGGTCGAACCGGTACGCTCCCTCGCCGTCCGTCTTCCCCTGCGCCGAGCCCGCATCGAACACGGCCACGTCCATGGCGGACGCCTTGACCGTAACCTCGCCGCCGTCCACCGCCTTTCCGAAGAAGTAGTTGGCGCGAACGGTTCCGGTAACGTGGTCGCCCGGCCGGTAACCCGTGCCTCTTCTCCCCTCCAGAGAACTCCACGGCCACCTTGAACTTCGGAAGCACGTACCGTTCGACGTTCAGCGCGATCTCGGCGGAGTTGCCGCCTTCCGCATCGCCCATCAGAGCGCGCAGGTGATACGTGCCCAGGTTCACCTCATCGGCCAGGCCGAACTCCGCCGATGCGATGCCGAACTTGTCCGTCTGCGTTGCCTTCTTGAAAACTTTGTTGCCGCGAGAGTCCTCCACCTCGAAGGTCAGCTTGCGCGCCGCTGCTGCCGCATGGTGGGCGCGGTCAAGCGCCAGCGCACGCACGTGAATGGTCTGCCCCGGCTGGTAGATCGGCTTCTCGGTGGTCAGGAGAATGGACACCTTGTCTTCCAGGCGCACCGGCTGGGTCAGCTCCGTGGACCCGATCGGCGTATCGACCACATAGCGCAGTTGGTAGCTCCCCACCATGCCCGCAGGGAAGTGGAATTGCGCTTCCGTCGTTCCCCGCCGATTCAGCCGGCCCGTGAAAAGGGTGCGCCCCTTCTGATCGCCAGTGAGTAAGTCGATCCGCACTGTACTCCATCCGGCAATAACTTCGCTGTGAGAATCGGTGACGATCACCCGGACCCCCGCCTCGCCGCCCGTGAGATAGGCCGTCTGGCCAAGAATGTGAACCACCGGCAAACGCAGGATCTCCGAGATGGACTCCGTGCCCTCGATCGCGGCCTCCTTTTCCTGGCCATACGCAAAGCGGTACCGCACCCGCTGCCACACCAGGTCGTCGAGCGGGATCGCGGAGTCGAGCCTGATCTCGGCTTCCCAACGCCCCCTGCCTTCACCCACGTCCGCGTGTCGTTCCGAGTGTCCCAGCACCTTGTCATCGGGATCCAGGACCTCGACGCTCAGTTGCCCGGCGCCCACATGCGGCGCCTGGTACGGGATCGTTATGTGAACGGAGCCCTGCGAGTAGGTGGCGGCGGCATGTTCGCCACTCGCGGCCTGGACTTCCTGAAAAGAGATCACGACCGCCGCGCAGGCGATCACAAGGCATGCAACGATGCACAAGAACCCAATCTGAGCTTTCATGACCTGTCTCCTTGGACTCCACCCGGAGCCCGATTGTTCCGAGCTGCGTCACTGGGGAATGCCGCCACCCGGCACATCCTTTCGCCGGTCATCGCCAATCCTGACTTTTTCTGCTCGACCTTTCAGCGCCTTGGCGCGACTCCCGAGCCACCCGCCGCCCACTCCGCGATACACTGGCCCTGATGGGCGGTCCCCCCAACCGGGAGCGCAGGCAGCGGCCCGATTTGACAAAACGAACCCAATTTCGACGTCTGGCCGGCGACGCCGTCTGGAGCGACGTCCAGGCGATCCGCGCCCAAGCCCCCCTGGTGCACAACATCACCAACTACGTCGTCATGAACACCACGGCGAATGCGCTGCTGGCCCTCGGCGCCTCGCCCGTCATGGCCCACGCCGGGGACGAGGTCGAGGAGATGGCCGGAATCGCACGGGCGCTGGTCCTCAACATCGGCACCCTCAGCGCGCCTTGGATCGAGGCGATGGTGAAGGCCGGGCGGGTTGCCGGCCGGAACGGCCGCCCGATCGTTCTCGATCCGGTCGGAGCCGGCGCCACCCGCTTCCGCACCCTCGCGGCGCAACGCCTGTTGCGCGATGCCCCGCCTACGGTCATCCGCGGCAACGCCTCCGAGATCCGCGCCCTCTGCACCGCCGAACAGGCGACCAAGGGCGTTGACAGCATGCACGGGTCCGAGGAAGCGCTCGAAGCCGCTCAGGCGCTCGCGAGACGCTACGATTGCGCCGTCAGCGTGAGCGGCGCAACCGACATCGTCGTCTCCGCCAGCGCCGTCATCCGCGTCTCGAACGGTCATCCCCTGATGCCACGCGTCACCGGCCTGGGCTGCACCGCGACCGCGCTCACGGGCGCCTTCGCCGCCGTCAACCCGTCTCCCTTGCTGGCCGCCGCTCACGCCATGGCCGTCATGGGCATCGCCGGCGAGATCGCCGCCACGCGCGCCGCCGGCCCCGGGACCTTCCAGGTCCACTTTCTCGACGCGCTCTACCTCTTGCAGGAGTCCGACATCCGCACGCGCCTCAAGATGGAGGAGGCATGAGGCCGCCCCGCGACTGGAGCCTCTACCTGGTCACCGACCGTCGACTCGCCGCCCCGCGCTCTCTCGAGGACCTCGTCCGCGCCGCCCTGCGCGGCGGCGTCACCGCCGTCCAGCTTCGCGAGAAGGACTGCGCCACGCGGGACTTCGTTGACCTGGCCCGCGCGCTCAAAGCGATGCTTGCGCCTGCCGGCGTCCCGCTCATCGTCAATGACCGCATCGACGTTGCGCTCGCGGCCTGCGCCGACGGCGTCCACATAGGCCAGTCGGACATGGAATGCCGCGATGCGCGCCGCCTGCTGGGGCCGGACGCCATCGTCGGCCTCTCGGTCGAGAATCTGGAACAGGCCCAGCGCGCCACCTCCCTGGACGTGGATTATCTGGGAGTCGGACCCGTCCTCTCCACGCCCACCAAGACCGACGCCGCGCCCGCGTGGGGCATCGAGGGACTCGCCGCCCTCCGCCGCGCCTCTCGCCATGTGCTGGTGGCGATCGGCGGCATCGGCTGCGAAAACGCCGCGGCGGTGACGCGGGCTGGCGCGGACGGGATCGCCGTCGTCTCCGCCATCTGCGCGGCCGCCGATCCGGAGCGGGCCGCCCGCGACCTGCGCGCGGCGATCAGTGCTGCCCGTGCCGTTTGACCGGCGCGGCCACGGCGCACCGGCAAGGCTCCACGTTGCTGGCCATGCCCGCTGCCAGGGGAATCTGCGCGCGCGTTGCCGCATCCACCAGCAGCAACTGGGATACCCACTCGTGCACCTTGCCCTTCGGCCGGAGCTCGCGCGGCGGCACCAGAAGGACGCCGCCGCCCGCAGCGAAAAGGACCGATTGGCCCGGCCCCACGAACGTCCACGTGCCGGTTGCGATCTCCAGCACCCAGAAGTCCGACTGCGGAAACGTACTGTTGTGATTCCAGCCCACGGTTCCCACCAGCAGGCGCGTCCCATCGGGCGAGAAGTCCGCCACCTCGGGCGGCATGGGCCGCTGGGTGAACTCGGCGTGCGCCGCCTCGACCCCGGTCGGCAGGTTCAGGATGCGGACCCTCCGCCCCGCCACGCACGCCAGCCTTCGTCCGTCCGCCGACCACACCGGTCCCGAACATTTCTCCAGCGTGAGCCCCCGCGCGCCGCCCGGCTCCATCATGGTCACCGAGCCCGTCTCCGTCTCGACCGCCAGGCCGCGCCCATCGGGCGCCAGCGCCGCCGCGGTGACCGTGGCGAGCCTGGTCAGGCGGCCGTCCCAGCGGTACAACCCCAAGACGTCGCCTTCGTAGGCCGTGAAGAACGCGCGGCCCCCGGCTCCTCCGAGCAGTCTTTCAATGCCGCCGCCGGCCCGCGTGGCCAGCTTCTCGGTCCGCGTGCGCGGGTCGAACCACCACAGCTCGGTGTTGATGTCGTCTCCAAAGGCGCCGGAGAGAAACCAGATGCGCGTCCCTTCCGGCGAGCAGGCTGGCGTGGCGTGCCGCCTGGGGGTGCGGCTCAACTGGACGACCTGCCGGGAGGCCGTATCGAACGTCCAGATCTGCTCGTAGCTGCGCCCCGCGGCGGCGTACACGCGCCGCCCAAAAACCATGTCCGCCGGGTGGCACGGCGCCGCCAAAAGCGCCACAAACACAAATTGCCAAAGACGTTTCCGCATGGATTACCCCAACGCTCCATCGTACTCGTCCCTCAGGGCGCGCCGGACCTTCCACCGGACACGCTGCTTCCCGTCCCGCAGTTCGCGCGGGCTCGAGTTGCGGACATCGTCTCACGGAGCCGCCTGCTCGTGTCCCCGGCCCAGGGCCTCTCCGTCGCCGTACTGGCAACCTCGAGATGGCGGACCTGGCGCCCCCGGCGGTGCGCATGGCCGAAATCCTGCTCGACTCGGGCCACAAGCCCTATAATGTTACCTTTGGGTTAATGCCGGATTCTCCCCGCATCAGCGAGCTCGAACGGAAGCGCCAGGACCTCGAAGCCGGTGGCGGCGAAGCGCGAATCGCCAAGCAGCATGAGGCAGGAAAACTGACCGCCCGCGAGCGGCTGGGATTGCTGATTGACCGCGGCGCCTTCCAGGAAGTCGGACTCTTCGCCGAGCATCGCGGCACCTACTTCGGCATGGCCGGCAAGGAGCTTCCCGCCGACGGAGTGGTGACCGGCACGGGCCGGGTGGACGGGCGCCCGGTCCATGTCGCCAGCCAGGATTTCACCGTCGCCGGCGGATCGGCCGGCGAAGTCCACTGCGACAAGATCGTCGAGATGATGCGGGCGTCGCTCAGGACGGGCACGCCCTTCGTCTTCATCAACGACTCCGGCGGCGCGCGGGTGCAGGAGGGCGTGGTCAGCCTGGCCGGATACGCCAGGGTCTTCTATCACAACGTCATGCTCTCGGGCGTGGTGCCCCAGATCTCCCTGATCTGCGGGCCCTGCGCCGGCGGCGCCGCCTACAGCCCCGCGCTCACCGACTTCATTATCCAGACCCGCTACGCGCGCATGTTCATCACCGGCCCTTCCGTGATCAAGCAGGTCACCGGCGAGGTGGTGACCGCGGATGAACTGGGCGGCCCCGTACGCGCAGATGAGCTACTCGGGCGTCGTGCATTTCGTAGCCGACGACGACGCCCAGGCCGTCCAGATCTGCAAGCGGCTCCTGAGTTTCCTGCCCTCGAACAACGTCGAGGACGCGCCGCGGGCGCGCGGCGGCGAAGCCGTGCTCGCGGACGTGTCTCTGAACGGAATCGTGCCCGAGCACCCCAAGGCCGCCTACGACATGCGCGAAATCATCCTGCGCCTGGTGGACCGCCAGGATTTTCTCGAGGTCCAGGCCAACTTCGCGGCCAACCTGGTTATCGGGTTCGGGCGCATCGAAGACCGCACGGTGGGCATCCTCGCCAACCAGCCCGCGGTGCTGGCGGGCGCGCTCGATATAGACGCCTCGGACAAGGGCGCGCGCTTCATCCGCTTCTGCAACGCGTTCAACATCCCGCTGGTCACGCTGGTGGACGTCCCCGGCTTCCTGCCGGGAGTCGAGCAGGAATACGGCGGCATCATCCGCCACGGCGCCAAGCTTCTGTTCGCCTACTCGGCCGCCACCGTGCCCAAGGTCACCGTGGTGGTGCGCAAGGCGTACGGCGGCGGCTACATCGCCATGTGCGCCAAGGACCTGGGCGCGGACCGCGTGGTGGCCTGGCCCTCCGCCGAAATCGCCGTCATGGGCGCGGAGGGCGCCGCCGAAGTGGTCTTCAGGCGCGAGATCGACGCCGCCGCCGATCAGGCGGTCCGGAGAGCCGAACTGGTCGAGCAGTACCGCAGCACGTTCTCTACGCCCTATGTTTCGGCGGCGCGGCGGCTGGTCGACGACATCATCGAGCCGGCCCAGACGCGGCCCTATCTGGCCGCCGTGCTGGCCACGCTCGAGACCAAGCGCGACTGGCGGCCGCAAAAGAAGCACGGGCTCATTCCGCTATAGCTTATGGACGAAAACCCAACCATTCCCGAGCATCACCGCGTTCTCATCGCAGCGGCTGTGGCGGCCGTGTGCGGGCCGGACGCACGCGTGCTCCGGGCTATACCGCTCCGGATCGAAGCGGGCGCGTGGGCGCGTTTCGGGCGCACCGCCATCCATCACTCGCACGGCCTGCCCGGCCGCGACGGCATGGCGCGCTTCGGGCCGAAGCATCATCAAGGACGCTGATCCCGTGAAACTTCGAATCACGATCGAGAGTAGATCCTATGACGTCGACGTCGAGCTAGTCGAAGAGCAGGCGCCCTCTCCTGCGCCCCTGCCCGGCGCCACCGTCAAGATCGCACCTCCCATGCCGGGCACGCCGCCCGCGCGGGGCCGCCGCGCTTCCAAAGGGGACGACAAGGCTTTGTGCAGTCCGTTTGCGGGCATTGTCATTTCGGTTGCCACAGCCGAGGGACGCCAGGTCGCGAAGGGCGATCTCCTCCTGGTGATCGAAGCCATGAAGATGGAGACCAAGATCCTCGCCGAGGCCGATGGCACGGTCAAGGGGGTGTCTGTCGCGGCAGGCGACCCGGTCAAACCCGGGCAGGTCCTGGTGGAATTCGAGTGAAGCTCCCCGATTCCAGCCACCTCATCGTTCTCGTGAAAGTCGTGGTCTTCGGGTTCCTCGGGCTTGCAGGCGAGGTCATCTTCGGCCAGCTCTTCTGGCAACTGATGGAGCCCCGCGTCTTCCTGGTCGCCGCGCTCTCGGTATTCGCTGCGGCCGCGGTCGCCAATACGCTGGCCTTGCGCATCTGGGAGCGCGGAAACCTGCTCGATATCGGCTTCGCCTGGAACCCGGCCGCCGTGCGCAATCTCCTCCTGGGCCTGGGAGCCGGCATTGTCTCGGCAGCAATCGTGATCTTCGGCCCGGTTCTCGAAGGCGCCGCGGAGGTCGTTCGGACGGGCCCGCCCATGGAGGTGGGCAGCGTCCTGTTCGTGCTCGTAGTTCTGGTCTTCGGCGCCATCGGCGAGGAGATGCTCTTTCACGGCTATGGTTTTCAGGTACTCATGGGCGCGCTGGGTCCGGTGGCCACGATCCTGCCGGTCAGCGTGTTATTCGCTTGGGCTCACTCCGGCAACCTCAACGTCAGCACCCTGGCGCTGGTCAACACCGCGCTGTGGGGGCTGGTGTTCGGATTCGCGTTCTGGCGCAGCGGCGACCTGTGGCTCCCCATCGGCCTGCATCTGGGCTGGAACTGGGCCCTCCCGCTCTGTGGAGCGAACCTCAGCGGCTTTACAATGAATGTGACGGGCTACGCGGTCCAGTGGCGCGCCGGATACGACCGCTGGAGCGGTGGAGCGTACGGCCCGGAGGCAAGTGTCGTGAACACCGGGGTGTTGGTCGTGCTGTTCCTGTGGCTGATCCTGAAGGCCCCCGTCAAGCGGCAGACCCCGTTTCTTCTCCGGGAGCGATGGGACGATATCGGATGGCCGGGCCGGCCGTCCGGGGAGTGAAACGTGCGCCGTTCGCTGCCGCTGATCGTCCTCTTGATCGCTTCGGTCTGCGGGACGCAGGCCGCTGCTGGAAAGCTCACCGAAGCGCAGCGCATCGAACTGATCCGCGGGCTGTCGGCCGAGTACGCCAAGGCCAAGGTGGAGCTTCCGCGGTCCAAGCAGGCGCTGGCCGTCGATCCCCAAGGGGCCTACGACCGGAACACCTGGGCGGAGGCGGCGCGTCACTACGGCCCGGCGGCGCGCGTGGGCGACATGGTCCAGCTCACCGCCGTGGACATTCAGACCGACCGCATCGTCTTCCTGATCAACGGCGGCTTCAACGCCGGCAAGAACAGGTGGTACAACCACGTTTCGGTCGGCATGGGGGGCTCGACGTCTCCCGTCTCGCAGCCCTCGAATTCGAACGCGCCGGCGGGAACGGCCATCGTCCTTATGTTCAACGCTCCCGTGCCCGCGGTTAAGCCTGAAGAGATCAAGAAGATGCTCTCGACGGTCCTGGATTTCGAGAAGCACTCGGCCACGCAGACCTTTCTCGAGAGCCTTCCCCCGGAGATGCAGCAGGCGGTGAGGGATAAGCGGGTGATCGTGGGCATGAGCCGCGACGAGGTGCTGGCCGCAGTGGGCAAGCCGGTGCGCAAAGTCCGCGATCTCCAGGAAGGCGACGAGACCGAGGACTGGATCTACGGCACAGCCCCCGGCAAAATCACCTTCGTCACCTTCAAGGACGCCAAGGTCATCAAGGTGCGCGAAGACTACGCCGGCCTGGGGACCGAAGCCCCGCGCCTGGACCCCCCGCGGTAAGCCGCGGATCTACTCCCCGAGCACTGAGGTGCAATGTGCGCAGCGCCGCGCGCCCAGCGGAATCTCGCTCAGGCATTCCGGGCACTTCTGGGTGGCCGGCGGGGCCGCCTCCTCCTTCGGCTTCATCCGCTCCGTGACCGCCTTCATGGGAACGACGATGACGAAATAGACCACCGTCGCCACCAGCAGAAACGCCACCACGGCATTGATGAAGTCCCCGTAGAGGAACTTGCTGTTGTTGACCGCGAACGTCAGCCCCGAGAAATCGGGCTTGCCGACGATGGCCGCGATCAAAGGCGTCAGCAGGTCCTTCACGAACGCCGACACCACCGCTCCAAACGCCCCGCCAATGACCACAGCGACGGCCAGGTCGATGACGTTGCCCCTGAACAGGAAATCCTTGAACCCCTTCAACATGAGTCGCCTCCAGGTCAGCCGGGCCGCTGTGCCGCCAGCCCCATTGGGATTCTAACCGATGCGCGAGCCGCCAGTCCAGCGGCCTGTGCGCTACACGGAGCCCCTACCGGCTGAACTTCGTGACCTTGCGCGCGGCGTCCCGCGCCAGCGCCAACTCGATCAGCCGGTCGATGAGCGCGGAGTAGGACAGGCCCGCCGCCTCCCACATCTTGGGATACATGCTGATCGACGTGAAGCCCGGAATGGTATTGATCTCGTTGATGTACAACCGCGCGGTGGCGGATTCTAGCAGAAAATCGACGCGCGCCATCCCCTCGCACTCGACCGCGCGGTAGCACTCTACCGCCAGCCGCCGCACCTCCGCCGTCGTCTCATGAGGCAGGTCGGCGGGCAGCCACCGTGCCGGCCTGGTCGAGAAGGTACTTGTCCTCGTAGTCGTAGAACTCGCGCGAGGGCAGGATTTCGCAGGGAACGGCGGCTTCCGGGAACTCGTTGCCCAGCACCGAGCACT
Source organism: Bryobacterales bacterium (assembly GCA_963710565.1). GTDB lineage: Bacteria > Acidobacteriota > Terriglobia > Bryobacterales > Bryobacteraceae > DASWZN01. The sequence goes on from CAVQAN010000010.1 coordinate 321,880, forward strand.
CGATCTCGCGGCCCACGATCTCGCGCTCGACCATGATCTTCCGGTCGTACTCGGCGGCCAGGCGCATGGCGCGATCGAGCTCCTCTCGATTGCGCGCCTTCGAGATCCCCACCGAAGACCCCAGGTTCGCCGGCTTGACGAACACCGGATAGGCCAGCTCGCGCTCGACCGTCTCGGCCGAGAGGCAACCGCGCGGGAGGATGACGCACTCGACGACCGGCAGGCCGCGCTCGCGGCACAGACGCTTCGTAACTTCCTTATCCATCGCGGCCGCCGAGGCCAGCACCCCCGCGCCTACGTAGGCCAGGCCGGCCAGTTCCAGCAATCCCTGCACCGTGCCGTCCTCGCCGAAGGTGCCGTGAAGCACCGGGAACACCACGTCGATGCCGGGGTTGGCGCCCGGCTCCGGCAGGATCGGCCGCGGGTTCCAACGGCCGTCCGGCGTGATGAAGATCCTGACGATCTCGTACCGGTCCAGGTTCATCGCGGCGATGATGGACTCGGCGGAACGGATGGACACCTCATGCTCGCCGCTTCTGCCGCCGTACAGCACCGCTACCCGGATTTTGCCGTTGTTCATAGAATTCGTTTCCCCATCGCCGAGAGAACCAACTCCACCGCAAACTGCGCGGTGCGGTTGGCTTCGTCGAAAACCGGATTCACTTCCACCACGTCCATCGAAGTCATGCGCCCGCAATCGCCGATCATTTCCATCGCCAGGTGCGCCTCGCGGTAACTCAGGCCGCCGCGCACGGGCGTGCCGACGCCGGGCGCGATCTCCGGGTCCACCGAGTCCATGTCCAGCGAGACGTGGAAGCCCTCGGTTCCCGTGCCGGCGATTTCGAGCGCCTCGGCCATGACCGCGCGCATGCCGCGCTCGTCGATATCGCGCATTGTGAAGGCGCGCACGCCGGACTCCCTGACGTGCGGTCTCTCCAGCGCGTCCACGTCCCGGATCCCCACCAGCGCCACGTTTTTCGGATCGACCTTGGGAGCGAACCCTCCCAGGTGCGTGAGCTTGCGCGGCCCCATCCCCACGATGCAGGCCAGCGGCATGCCGTGAACATTCCCGCTGGGACTGGTTTCGGGAGTGTTCATGTCCGGGTGCGCGTCAACCCACACCAGGCCCAGACGCTTCCTGGCGCGCCGCAGATGCTTGGCGGCGCCGGACACCGTCCCCACCGCGATGGAGTGATCGCCGCCAATCACCAGCGGCACGTGGCCGCGGCCCAGCGCCGCTTCGACGCACTCCGCCAGCCGGGCGCAGGTGTGCGCGATGTGCGCGAGGTAGCGGGCGTTGCCCGAACCCGCCGATACGCGCTCGGGCTGTTCCGCCGCGACGTTGCCCAGGTCCTCGACTTTGTACCCGAGCTCCGCCAGCCGCTGGCCGAGGTTGGCAAACCGCACCGCCGATACGCCCATGTCCACACCCCGCCGTCCGGCCCCCAGATCGAGCGGCGCTCCGATGATTGCAATGTGCGGCTTGCGCATAGAAACCCGTTCTACCGTTGCTTCTTCAGCCACTCACGGAACGACAGCAAGCGGGGCAGGGATTCCCGGTCCTTGACGCGGTTCGTCGCCCGCTTGCTGGCCACAATGTCGTCAATGCTGCAAACGTGAAAACCCTCCACGTCGACCCGGCGCTTCCAGGCGTCCTCAAACCGCTCGATGCCATCGGGAGCGAACACCAGGTCCAGATCGAAGGGGCCGTTCTTCAACTGCACGAAATCCTTGCCCCGCCGTATCTCCGCGGCGTGCTCTTCCGTCAGCGCAAAACCGAGGTCGCGCAACGCTGAAACGAGCCGTTCGCCATTGGCGGCGCTCTTCTCCACAAAAACGTCGGCGTCCTGCGTCGTGTCCGGAAATCCGAGCAGGATCGCGCCGGATTTCCCAATAAAGAGGTACTGCACCACGTGGCGTTCGAACGCGTCGCGTATTTCCTCGGCCTGCCTGTATTCAAACGCGCCCATAGCCCAGCCAGTCCGGCAGAGTGTCGCACCACGCGCGGTACTGTTCCATGGTGTCGAAAGAGCGATAGCCCGCGTCATCCAAGACCGGCTTGTACGTGTGAATGAACGCATAGCGGAAGCGCTGGCACAGCGGCCGTCGCGCGGCTGCCTCGAACTCCTCGTCCCAATCCCGCCGGGACTCTGCATCCTCCATACGCGCCCCGTCCTACGGCTTCGTCCGATACAGCATTCGCGGGAACGCAATGGTCTCGCGCACATGCTCGAGTCCGCAGATCCAGCCAACCACGCGCTCGATGCCCATCCCGAAGCCGGCGTGCGGAACCGTGCCGTACTTTCTGAGGTCGATATACCAGTTCCAGTCCTCGCGCTTCAAGCCCTGCTCGTCGATGCGCTTCAGGAGAAGGTCCAGGTTGTGGATGCGCTCGCCTCCGCCGATAATCTCGCCGTAGCCTTCGGGCGCCAGCACGTCGACGCCCAGCGCCACTTCCGGCCGCTCGGGATCGGGCTGCATGTAGAAGGCCTTGATCGCGGACGGGTAGCGGTCCACCATCACCGGCCGGTCGTAGTCCTCGCCCAGCAGCGTTTCGTCTGCGTTGCCGAAATCGCCGCCCCACTGTATCTCGCTGCCTTTCGCTTGGAGACGCTTCACCGCGTCGTCATAGCTGAGGCGGGGAAAGGGAGCCTGGACACTTTCCAGCTTCGCCACGTCGCGCTCGAGTTCCTTCAGTTCGGCGCGCCGCGTTTCGAGAACGCGGCCGACCACGCTGGCCACCAGCTCCTCGGCCACCTGCTTCACGTCCTCGATGGTGGCGTAGGCCATCTCCGGCTCCACCATCCAGAACTCGGTCAGGTGGCGGCGCGTCTTCGAACGCTCCGCGCGGAAGGTGGGCCCGAAGCAATACACCTTGCCGAACGCGGCGGCGGTAGCCTCGTTGTAGAGCTGGCCGGACTGCGTGAGGTAGACCTTCTCCTCGTCGAAGTAGTTCACTTCGAACAGGCTGGTGGTGCCTTCGCACGCGTTGGGCGTGAAGATGGGGGTGTCCACCAGCGTGAACCCGTGGTTGTCCAGGTAGTCGCGCACCGCGCGGATGACCTCGTGCCGCACCCGCAGGATGGCGTGCTGCCGCCGGCTGCGCAGCCACAGGTGCCGGTGATCCATCAGGAAGTCGACGCCGTGTTCCTTGGGCGTGATGGGATAGGGATCGCTCTCCGGCACCCGGTCGAGCACCTCGATGGCCTCCAGGTCCATCTCCGTTCCACCCGGCGCGCGGGGCTCGGCACGCAACTTTCCGATCACGGCGATCGCCGATTCCTGGGTCAGGTTCTTGATGCTCTCGAAGACCTCCTCCGGAAGCGCGCTCTTGAGCGCCACACACTGCATGATCCCGGTGCCGTCGCGGACCAGCGGGAACAGGATCTTGCCCGACCGGCGCAGGTTGTACAGCCATCCGCGAATTTCGACGCTCTCGCCCGCGTGCCGGGCCGCCTCCTCGATGGTGATTCTCATTGCAGGCTCTCCAGCCGGTCGAAGATCTCCGGCACGTCGTCGATCTGGTGTTTGCGGTCGGGGACTTCCTTGAGCTCGAGCAGGAGCGGATACTGGTCTTCGCGCGACCTCAGCACCTGCATGGCGTGGCGCCAGTCGATGGTCCCGCCCTCGCCCAGCAGCGGCCAGATGTGCTTGTCCTCCTCGCCGTTGTTGTCGTGCACGTGTGTGGAGCGGATGCGGTCCTGCATGATGTCGAACTCCTCTTCGACGCCTGCGCCCATATGGGCGTGGCCGACGTCGAAGCAGAAGCCCAGGTGCAGGTGCGTCTGCGCCAGGAATTCGACCAGGCGCTGAGCGGTCGAAAGCGCGTTGGGGATGTTCTCGAGCAGAACCTCGACGCCCCTCTGGCGGGCAAACACGCTCAGCTCCTCGAGCGACGAGAACGCCGCGTCCACCGCGCGGTCGCTGTACTCCTCCCCGCTCACCCCGATGTGCTGGACGAAGTACTTGAACGGAACGTACTCGGCGACTTCGATGGCGCGCCGGATTTCGTCCACCACCAGGACCCGCTTCGCCTTCACGGGCTCGGTGATGCTGATCACCGAGTTCGGCCCCGTGCGGCCCCACACGTCGTCCGTGTAGATGGGCGAGTGCAGCGACAGGAGCGTCATCTCCGAATCCTTGAACCAATGACTCAGCTCCGTCACCTGGGCGCGGTTGTTGTAATCGAAGTGCTGTCGCGCGCAGAAGATCTCCGCCAGTTCGACCCCCGCGTGCAGCATTCTCTCCAGCGAGGCCGTGGTCAGACGGTGATTGACGAACAGGTGGGTGGAAAGTGCGTGCTTCATGTGTTCTCGAACCGATTGTACCAGCGCGCTACCGCCCCGCGTCCATCAGCCGGATGGCCCGCTCGACCACCGGCAGGGCGCGCGCCACGCTGGCTCCCGCGATCTTGTCGGGCGTGTCGTTGGGTGAGTGCAGGATAGTGACGGCGCGGGGCAGGTGGTCCGGACGCCGGCCGTGGAAGAACTCGAGAATGCCGGGGATCTCGCGGCCGTCGATGAGCGCCACGCCCAGGGTCTCGACCTTCGCGGCTACGAATGTCCGATCGTCGCCAGGCGGGTAGTCCGGCCCCATGACCAGGGGGAAGCGCAACAGCGCGGCCGCCGCGCGCATGGCCCGTGCGGAGGGCGACTTCCCGTTCACGGTCCCCACCCACAGCGTGCCGCCGTAAGCGAACACGTCGAAATTGAGATACATCTCGGGCAGGTTCTGACGGTGTGCCACGACGTGGGCTTGAGAGCCCAGGGCGCCCAGTTCCTCCAGGTCGAAGAACGCCGCGCTCAACCGGTGCGCCCCGAGCGGCGCACGCTTGAAAGCAGCGAGCAGCTCGATGACGGCGCTGTCTCCGGAAGCATCGTCGACGGCCCCCTGCCCCACATCCGCCCGGTCGGAGTGCGCTCCCAGGAGGATCTCCTTTTCGACGCCCGGCGGCGCCGCGAGGGAGGCCACGATGTTGACGCCCGTCCGACCCCCGGCGGTGAAATCCTCCAAGGAGTAGGGGATGCCCAGAGCGTCGAGTTGAGCCGTGATGGCGGCACGGCGGGCGGCGCCGTCCGCCCCCGCGGCGATCGCGGCGACCCGCTTCTCGAAGGCTGCGCCGTCGTAAGACGGTCCCGCCACCAGGGGCAGGCAGCACAAGAGCGCGACCGCCGGCCGGATTCTTCCCGCGTTTCGCCGCATTCTACTCCGGCAGTGCGAGCCTGTTCTTCACGCGGAACGCCCCCGCTACAGACGGGGTACCAGCGCCGGGCTGGCCGCCCCCGATGGACAGCCTGAGCTCGCCCTCCGGCACCACGACTTCGCCGGCCTCGGTGACGATACTCAAGTCGCGAGGCTTGAGTTCGAATTTCACCTCCTGCGAGGCGCCCGGATCGAGGTGCACCCGCTGGAATCCGCGCAGCGCCCTGAGCGGCGCTCCCGGCGCGCCGGGGAAGCTGAGGTACAACTGGACCACTTCATCGCCGGCGACCTTGCCGGTGTTCGTGACCGTAACCTCGGCCGTGAAGGGCTTCGCGGGACCGACAGGCTCCGCGGGAACCCTCAAGTCGCCGTACTTGAAGCTGGTATAACTCAATCCGTACCCGAAGGGATAGAGCGGCTCGCCCTCGAAGTACCTGTAGGTACGGCCCTTCATCGAGTAATCCTCGAACGGAGGCAACTGGCTCACGCTCTTGTAAAAGGTCACCGGCAGCCGTCCCGCGGGATTGTTGCGGCCCGAGAGGGTCTCGGCCACGGCCGCGCCGCCCTCTTCGCCGGGATACCACGCTTCCAGGATTGCGTTCGCGTGCTCCTTGGCCCAGTTCACGCTGAGCGCGCTGCCATTCATCAGCACCACCACCAGCGGCTTGCCCGTCGCGGCCGCTGCCTCGATCAGATCCTGCTCGGGCTTGGGCAGATCGAGGCTGGTGCGGTCGCCGCCCTTGAATCCGTCTTCGTTCACCTGCATCTCCTCGCCTTCGAGCTCGCTGGTGATACCCACAACCGCCACCACGACATCCGCGTCCTTTGCCGCCGCAACGGCTTCGGGCGTGGGCCGCCGATCCAGCTTGGACCACACCAGGCGGGCCGCCCAGCCTGCGTCCTGACCCTCGCCGTACTCGACCTTCAATGCGCACGGCTTGCCCTTCTTGAGGTGGACCCGGCCAAGCCTGGTCTCGACACCATTGGTCTGCCAGGCCATGGTGACTTCCTTGCCATCGAGCCAGACGCGGAAGAATCCGTGCGCCTCGAGGCCGAGATTGAAATCGCCCGTCTCTTGCGGCGTGAAGGTCGCTTCCCATCGGACGCCCAGGGGCTTCTTCCCGGCGACTTCAGGCGGTAGCGGGCTTTCCGGGAGGTGGATGCCGGGCTCGATCCGGCTGGCGAGCGGCTTGGGCGCGGATGTCGAGCCGGGAAGCATCATGTCCAGCGTAAAGTAACGGGCTCGCACGCCGGGCTTGCCGTCAGTGCTGAGCAGCGAGTCAGGCACGGGCGAGGCATCCGTGCGCAGGAACTGCGTGCCGGGCTCGAAAGTGATCTGCGCGCCGGGGAACTCGGCCCGCAGACCTTCCAGCACCGGGACCGAATGGGTCGGAAACCCGTTGTAGTTGCCCAGCAGCACCTTGACCTGATCGGCCAGTGGACCGATCACGGCGATCTTCACGCCCGCCGTCTTCAGCGGCAGAATGCCATCGTTCTTCAGCAGCACCATCGACTCATTGGCCAGCTTGCGCGCCAGGGCGCGATGCTGCGGGCTGTCAAGGAGCTTCTCGTCGATCTTCGTGTAGGGCACCGACTCCGGCGGATCGAACATACCCAGCTTCATCCGCGCGCTGAACAGACGCGTCAGCGCAACGTCGATATCGCTCTCCTTCAGGAAGCCCTGCCGAACCGCCTGGAGGTAAGGCGCGTAGTCGTGGTCGTCCGCCACCTTGACGAGAAAGTCGATGCACTCGTTGTCCATGCCGCGTTTCAGACTGATCGCCGATGCCTCTGCTTGAGTCGGCTTGAAGTGGTGGCCGTTGAAGATGTCGCGCACCGCCTCGCAATCCGACACCACGTATCCCTGGAAGCCCCACTTGCCGCGCAGTTGGTCCTCGAGCAGGAACTCGTTGGCGCAAGCCGGCTGGCCGTTGATGCTGTTGTAGGCGCACATCACGGATCCCGCCTTGGCCTCGACCACCGCGGCGCGGAACGCGGGCAGGTAGGTGTCCAGCTCGTCGTGCTTGCTGACGGGGACGTCCGCCTTGTGGCGCGTCGGATTCCGGCCCGCTGTGCACGGCATAGTGCTTGGGCGTCGAGATCGTCCGGTAGTAGCGAGGATCGTCGCCTTGCATGCCGGTCACGAAGGCCACCCCCATGCGGGCGGTCAGGAACGGGTCTTCCCCGTACGTCTCCTGGCCGCGGCCCCAGCGCGGATCGCGGAAGATGTTGAGGTTCGGCGCCCAGAAGTCGAGACCCTGGAAGATCCCGCTGTGGCCCTTGCGGACGGCCTGCTCGTGCTTGATGCGGCCCTCGATGCCGATAGCGATCGCCATCTCGTGGATCGCCGGGTATCGAAGGTGGCGGCCAGGCCGACCGGCTCGGGAAACTCGGTCGTGCCATTCACCGCCACGCCGTGCAGCGACTCGCTCCACCAGTCGTAGGCCGGTACGTTGAGCCGGGGAATCGCTCGCGCCTGGTTCACCAGTTGCGTGGCCTTCTCCTCGACCGTCATCCGATGCACCAGGTCGGCCGCACGCTGCTCGAATGGCAGGCTCGTGTCCATGTAAGCTGGGTGAAGCTCTTGCTGCGCACTCGCGGTCCAAACTACGAAGGCCATCAGGTAGACGGTTCTCATCAATTGTCTCCAGTCCACTAAATAGTAGATATCGCCTTCTACGCGTGTCAACCGTTGCACCGCTCATCCCGCCCGCGGCGCCGCTCGTCCGGAATCCCGGCGATTCGTCGCGCCGGATGAACAAAACAGACGCGGCAGGCGTACCCTGTGGTCAATGATCGAAGTCGAGCAACTGCGCAAGACGTACGGAGATCTGGCGGCCGTGGACGGCGTATCGTTCACCGCGCGGCCGGGCGAGATCTTCGGGCTGCTGGGGCCGAATGGCGCCGGCAAGACCACCACCATAGGCTGCATCTCGGGTCTGCTCCGGCCCACGGCCGGGCGCGTCCGCGTGATGGGCCACGACGTGGTCCGCGAGGGCACGGCGGCGCGGCAGGCGCTGGGTGTCGTGCCGCAGGAGATCGCGCTTTACGAGGAGCTGTCGGCCATCGAAAACCTCAAGTACTGGGGAGGCGCGCAGGGCCTGCGAAACCCGCTGCTCGGCAAGCGAATCCAGACGGTGCTCGAACTGACCGGCCTCGGTGACCGTGCCCGCGAGCCGGTGAAGCGCTTCAGCGGCGGCATGAAGCGGCGGCTCAACTTCGCCTGCGGCATCGTGCATCAGCCCCAGGTTCTGCTCCTCGACGAGCCCACGGTGGGCGTCGACCCGCAGAGCCGCATGCGGCTGCTGGAACTGGTGCGGGCGGAGGCGCAATCCGGAACGTGCGTCCTTTATACGACGCATTACATGGAGGAGGCGGAGACGCTCTGCGACCGCCTCGCCATCGTCGATCGAGGCAAGGTGATCGCGGCAGGCACCCTGGCCGGGTTGCGCTCCATGCTGGAGCAGCGGGACCTGCTGCGCCTGACAGGAGTGTTTCAGCCGGCCGCGGCGCGAACGGCCGTCGCGCCCATCGACCGGATCGAGGTAGTGCAGGCGGAGGAGAACCTGCTGCTGCTCTCGCTGGTCGACGCTTCGCACAAGCTCCCGGCCATCTTCGCGGCGCTCGAAGCCGCCGGCAACGACGTGCGCGGCACCACGCTGACGCAGCCCAGCCTGGAGAGTCTCTTCATCAAGCTCACGGGCAAGGAGCTTCGGGAATAGGCCATGCACTTCATCTGGATCTGCGTGGTTAAAGACCTGCGCCGGTGGCGCCGCGACCCCTTCGCGCTGGCCGTCTGGCTGGCCATCCCGCTCGTTCTGGCCGTGCTGCTGAACGTGGTGTTCGGCGGCGGGAAGCCCGCTCCACAGGGCGTTCTGCTGATCGCAGACGAGGACAACACCTTCGCGAGCAAGATGGTGGCCGGCGTGTTCCACCGCGACCCGCTCGACAAGATGCTTGTGCTCGAACGCGTCCAGCGCGCACAGGGGCGCCGGCGGATCGACCATGGCGAGGCCTCCGCGTTTCTCATCATCCCGGCGGGCTTCGGGCAGGCCGTCAATCGCGGCTCGCCGTTTCGCGTGCAGTTGTTTACCAACCCGAGCCAGAGCATCCTGCCCAAGGTGATCGAAGACAGCCTGTCGATCACGCTGGACATGCTCGGCGCGCGGCGCACGGCGGGCCGGTCCGGGCCGGCGATCGGTCTCGAGACCACCGTGATCCCAGAGAAGAAGCGCACCAGGAGCTTCGCGGCACTCTTCTTCCCCAGCATGCTGTGCATGGCGGTCTGGATGATCGCCAACGCCCTCGCCGGTGAGATCTGGAAGGAGCGCGCGCTCGGCGCGTTGCGCCGCTTGGCCGCGATGCCGGTGCGGATGGCGGGGTTCCTGGCCGGCAAACTCGTTTCCGTGGCGCTGGTGTTTGCCTCCGTCGCCGGGACGGGGTTGGTGACGGTGCGCTGGCTGGGCGGCGTTCCGGTGGCCAGCCTGCCGGCCGCGATCCTGTGGCTGGTGCTGGCGGGCATGGCGTTCTATTTGCTGTTGCTGCTGGTTTCGATGTCCGCTTCTACGCCGCGCGGGGCCAGCATGCTCGGCAACCTGGTCATGTTCCCTCTGGCTCTGGTGGGCGGCTGCTTCTTCCCGTTCGAGGTCATGCCGGCCTGGATGGCCGCCGTGGGGCGGTTGACGCCAACCGGGTGGGCGGTGACGCAGTTCTCGGCCATTCTGGAGGGCTCGGCCCGCGCCGCCAGCCTTGCGGCCGCCCTGGCCGGACTGGTGGCCGCGAGCGCGCTCGCGCTCATGGTGACGCTGGCGCGGCTGCGGAGGAGTTTCCTGACATGAGGCGCCCTATGCTGCGCGACGCGTTCTTTCTGGCTCGCATGGACCTCGGGCACTTGCTCCACAGCCGCGAGACCCTCCTGTGGGTTTTCGTAATGCCCCTGATCTTCTTCTATTTCCTCGGCGCCATCACGGGCAACTTCCGCGGCGGCGCAAAAGACACACTGGCCGTGCGCGTGGCGCCGGACTCTGGGTTTCTGGCAGATGAAGTGATCGCCCGGCTGGAACCGGATTTCCGTGTGGTGCGCACAAAGACGCCCGGGGAATTCGCCGGCTACATGCGCCGCATCGAGATCCCGGCCGCCTTCACCGCGTCCACGCTGGCAGGAGGGCCGGTGTCGCTTCACCTGACGCGCATTGGCGACGACATGGGAGCCGGCTATGATCGGCTCCGCATCCAGCGCGCCCTCAATACGGTGCGGCTGGACTTGCTTGCCGGCGCGGCCACGCCCGAAGGTCTGGCCGAAGCCAGACGTCAGCCGCACGCGCTGGGCGTGGACGTCAAGTCCGCAGGCACGCGCATCGATCCGCCCATCGGCTTCGAACAGTCGGTGCCCGGCACCATGGTGATGTTCACGTTGCTGGTCATGTTCACCAGCGGTGCGGTGACTCTGACTATCGAGCGCCGGAACGGCATTTTGCGCCGCCTGGCATCGTCATCCATGTCGCGCGGGGCGGTGGCGCTCGGCAAGTGGGGCGCGCGCTGGGTGCTGGGGATGGTGCAGCTCTCGTTCGCGATGATCGCGGGCAGCGTGCTCTTCCACGTTCATTGGAGACCGAACCTGCCGGCCGTCATGGCGGTCCTGGCGGCATACGGAGCCTTGGCGGCGATCCTGGGGATGGCGCTCGGCAACTTCGGGCGCACTGAGGCGCAGGTGATCGGGCTCGGAGTAATCGCCAGCAACCTGCTCGCCGGGCTAGGAGGATGCTGGTGGCCCATCGAAGTAACGCCGGTATGGTTGCAGAAGGCCGCGCTGTTCCTCCCCACCGGCCTGACCATGGACGCCCTGCACAAGCTCGTGAACTTCGGCGCACCGCCTGCCGCGGCGATCCCCCACTTGTGCGCTCTCGTCGCGGCGGCCCTCGCGGTGGGGTACGCAGTGGTGCGCCGCTTCCGGTTCCAGTAGGGGCATTCCGCGCTAGTGCCTCCGGCGCTCTTGGGGAACCAGCGACTGCGAACACGCCGGCCGGCGAAAACCGTGATCCTGGGAGCCGTCGCTGGCAGCTCCGGGCTGCTGGACTTGGTAGACTCGTAGGCGGATTCTCTGGAGTCCATTTATGTTCGACAGGATCACTTTTGACCCGGGCGTGATGGGGGGCCGTGCCTGCATCCGCGGGATACGGATCACGGTTTCCTTGGTCGTGAACCTCGTCGCGAATGGAATGTCGACCGAGGACATCATCCGCGAGTATCCTGATCTTGAAGCGGAAGACGTGCGGCAGGCCCTGTCTTACGCCTCGGCCCTGGCGAACGAGGAAGTCCATTTGTTCACGAGACCGGCGGCGTGAAGTTCCTCGCTGACATGGGCGTCTCCATGGTCGCAGTCGCAGCTCTTCCCGACCTGGGTGAAGATGTCGTTCACCTCCGCGAGCAAAGCCTTCACCGGATGCCAGACGATCGGATCTTGAAAAAGGCGGTCGACGAGCAGCGGATCGTCCTTACATTCGATCTCGATTTCGGCGAACTACTGGCCGCGGCAGGGCGGAGCGTTCCGAGCGTTGTTCTGTTTCGAATCCGCAATCAGACCCCAGCCGCCGTAACGCCCCGGCTCTTGAACGGCTCGGGAGTTGCCGCCTGCAACTCGAAAGCGGAGCGATCGTTATCGTCCAAGAGGAGGGCTACCGGGTCCGGCCTCTGCCTGTCAGGTAAACTTGGATCCGCAGGCGCTCAACGTTGATGCTCTTGCGGGCCCGCACCGGCCAGAGGACACGTAGGCGGGCAACCGCCGCGCCCAGTCCGTTACCTCTCATCTCGTCATCGGCAGCCGGGGGTTTGCTTCGGCCGGACCGCCTGCGAGTGCGCTTCGCCCGGTTGATGTTCGCCCGGGCAGACCGCTCGCAAAAGTGCTCCGCGGTGCGCAACGCCGATAGCTTCTCCGCCAGCGCAACGTTGATGAGCTGATTCATAGCCACGCCCTTTCCCTTGGCGACGCGCTTTGCCCCTTCCAGCAAGTTTCGCTCGCCCCCTCCCTTTCACTCAATATGTCGTCCTGCTGCGAGGCGCGCGCCGCAGAGCGCGGGGATGCTACAACGGGAAGTCATGCTTCGACTCGCACTTATACTTACCACGGCCTCTCTGTGGGCCGCCGCGCCCGAGTTGCCGGGTTACCACGTCGCCGGAGCCGATGCGGGCGGGTGGGCGCCCATGTTGCAGTCTCTGGGACTGCCCGAGCGGCCGGAGGCGGAGGCGCGCGTCCTTGTGATCCCAGCGGGCGCGGCCGTGCAAGGGTGGCTCGATCGCGCCGATCGCGGTGCGGTAGTGATCCTCGAGGGCGGTTCGGAAGCGGCGCGGAGCCTGGGGTTCGTCCCAGGCGCGAAGAAGATCGGCGTACGCTCGGTGAGCGACGCGCGCCAGCCGGATCTACGGATCAAGTGGGAAAAGGCCGCCAGGACCAGCGTCTTCGCGGTCCCGAAGGACGCCAAGGTGCTCTGCCGCGAGCGCGGGACGGGCGCGCCGCTGGTGGCGACGCTCGCCCGCGGCAAGGGCGCAGTACTGTGGGTGGCTCTCCCGCCCGGCGACGACGGATACGAGCGCTTCCCCTTCCTGCCACAGGCGCTGGTAGATCTGGGCGTCAGGCCGCCCTTCGAATCCCGCCAACTGTGGGCCTTCTTCGATTCCGCCTACCGTCTCCACATCGACGCCGACCAGATGGCCCGGCAGTGGCGCGCCGCCGGCATTGCGGCGCTGCACGCCGGCGCCTGGGCCTTCATCGAGAGCCACCCGGAGAGCGACGAATACCTGCGCAACTTCATCGCCGCCTGCCATCGCCACGGCATCCTGGTCTATGCCTGGCTGGAACTGCCGCACGTGAGCGACGCGTTCTGGAAGCAGCACCCCGAATGGCGGGAAAAGACCGCTCGCCTGAAGGACGCCCACGTCGACTGGCGGCTGCTCATGAACCTGGTCAATCCGGACTGCCATCGCGCCGTCGCCACCGCCGTCCGGAACATGATGCTGCGCTTCGACTGGGACGGCGTGAACCTGTCCGAGGTGTACTTCGACGGGATCAGCGGCGTCAAGAACCTCTCCGAGTTCACCCCCCTGAACCAGGACGTGCGCCGCGAGTTCCAGCAGAGCCACGGTTTCGATCCCCTGGAGCTGTTCCAGGGGCGCCGCGATCCGAAGCGCCTGCGCGAGTTTCTGGATTATCGCGTGGACCTGATCGAGCGTCTGCACAAGGAGTGGCTCGACGAAATCGAGAAGATCCGCGCGGAGCGGCCCGGCCTGGACCTGGTCGTCACGCACGTCGATGACCGCTTCGACACCACCATGCGGGACAACATCGGCGCCGACGCGGCCCGCGTGTTGCGGCTGACCGACCGCTACGCAGCGACGTTCATCGTGGAGGACCCGGCCACGCTGTGGGGCCTCGGCCCCGCGCGCTACGCCGAGATCGCGAAGCGCTACGTTCCGCTCACCAGCCATCCTGAGATCTTGGGAGTGGACATCAACATCGTGGAGCGCACTAAGGCCTACCCGACCGCCAGGCAGGTGGGCGCGGAGGCGCTGGAACTATTCCACACGGCGGCCGGAGCATTCGCCCGCGTGATGTTCTACTACGAGCGCTCGATCGATCCCGCCGATCTGCCCCTGCTCCCGGCCGCGTCGGCGGCGGTCGAGCACTCGGAGCGGCGGGGCGACACCCTGGTCGTATCGTCGCCGCGCGGCGTGGGGGTTCGATGGGAAGGCCCGGCGACGGTCGATGGCCACCCCTGGCCGGTGCGCGACCGCGGACTCGTGTGGCTGCCGCCTGGGGAGCATGCGCTCGCGCCCGCGGGTGCGGAGCCGGCCGGCTCCGTGCTCGATTTCAGCGGAACCGTCGAGAGCGCGGCCAGCCTGCCGAACGGCATCGAACTGCTCTACAGCAGCGGCGCGCGCGCCATGGCCACGCTAGATCGCAAGCCGCTGCGCCTCACCCTGGACGGCCGCGACGAGAGTCTCGACCTGGTCGGAGAGACTGGAGGGGCCTGGGTTCTCCGCCTGCCCCGCGGCCATCACAGAGCGGTAGTGGGGGTGCAGTAAAGGGGGACGACTGCGCCCTCGTTGAGCAGACCACTCCCCAACTGCGGAGGTTGGGGTGACCGCAGCCGCTATTCCGGACTCGCCGGCTGGCCCAGTTTCTGGAGAATGTCCGACACGTAGCTGGTGGTTTCCGCCGGAAGCGGAAAGATGCCCGCGTTGTCGGCGCGGCCCGGGCCGGCATTATAGGCCGCCAGCCCGAGCAGCAGGTTGCCGCCGTAGCGGTCGAGCATCTGCCGGAGGTACTTCGCGCCGCCATCCATGTTCTGGCGGGCGTCGAACGGGTTCTCGACCCCCAAACCGGCGGCGGTGTCCGGCATCAATTGCATCAGACCTTCCGCGCCGGCCGGCGAGACGGCGCAGGGCAGGTACGACGACTCCTTCTCGATCACGGCGCGCAGCAAGTCGGGCGTGAGGCCCTCGCGCTGAGCAATCTCCCGCACCAGCGGCCCGATGCGATCTTCGGGAATGGGGTCGCACTCGCCGGCGGCGGGCGCGGGCGCCGCGGCCGGCACAGAGAGCGGTTCGCTCCAGGGGACCGTGAAAAATGCCGACGTCGGAGGAGAGGCCCGAACCTGCCGCCTCGCAGCGGCCTTCTGCCGCTCGACAGCGGCACGCTGGCGGGCGAGAAAATCGGGAGTCTGCCCGGCGCTGGCCGCGGCCAGCGCCAGCGCAAATACGAGTCTCATCTGAGAGTACATCGGATGATCCACGCTCCGGCTGCAGCCGGGCGGCAGGCGTCCCAGTCTCATACGGCCGGCCCGCGATCTATGGTTCAGCTTGGGGCCTCTTCCGCGTTGACTTCGTCCTCACCCGCGCGCCCATAATTGAAAAGGAAATCAAGCGAAGCCGCTGGGCTGGGCCGCCCCGCCGCTCCAGGCTGCTGGGAACAGGAGACCGAGATGCAAGTGAACCCCATGGCCGGCCACCCGGCCAGCGCGTCCATGCTGGTGGATGTCCCGAAGCTGATTACGGCTTACTACTCCGAGCAGCCGGATCCTGCGGTCCCGGCCCAGCGGATCGTTTTCGGAACGTCGGGACACCGTGGCTCCGCCTTCGAGCGCTCCTTCAACGAGTGGCACATCCTGGCGACCACCCAGGCGATCGCGGAATACCGCCGCGCCAACGGCATCGACGGGCCTCTGTTCCTGGGCATCGACACGCACGCCCTTTCCGAACCCGCCTCGGCCACCGCACTCGAGGTGCTGGCGGCCAACGGCGTTGAGACGATGATCGCCGACGGGACCGGCTACACGCCCACGCCGGCGGTCTCGCACGCCATCCTCACATATAACCGCGGCCGTAAGATGGGGTTGGCCGACGGCATCGTCGTCACGCCGTCGCACAATCCTCCCGAAGACGGCGGCTTCAAGTACAACCCGCCCAACGGAGGACCGGCCGACGCCTCGATTACCCGCTGGATTCAGGACCGGGCGAACCTGCTCCTCCAGACCGGCCTGGACGGCGTCAAGCGCGTGCCGCTCGCCTCCGCGCTCCGGGCCTCAACCACCCACCGCCACAATTACCTCGACTCCTACGTCGCCGACCTGGGGAACGTTATCGACATGGACGCGATTCGGGCGGCGGGTCTGAAGTTGGGCGTCGACCCGCTGGGCGGCGCGGGCGTCCACTTCTGGGGACCGATCGCCGACCGGTACCGTCTCGACCTTACCGTGGTCAACGAGGCCGTCGATCCCACCTTCCGGTTCATGACCGTCGATTGGGACGGCCGGATCCGCATGGACCCGTCATCCCCCTACGCCATGCGCAGCCTCATCGGATTGAAGGACCGTTTCGACGTGGCCTTCGCGTGCGACACCGATCACGACCGGCACGGTATCGTCACCCGCAGCGCGGGGCTGCTGCCGCCGAATCACTACCTGGCCGTTTCGATCCACTACCTGTTCCAGAACCGCCCGCGCTGGCGGAAGGACGCGGCCGTCGGCAAGACCGTAGTTTCGAGCGGCATGATCGACCGCGTTGCCGCAAGGCTGGGACGCCGGCTGCACGAAGTGCCGGTGGGTTTCAAGTGGTTCGTCGACGGGCTCTTCGACGGCTCGCTCGGCTTCGCCGGGGAGGAGAGCGCCGGGGCGTCGTTCGCTGCGCCGGGACGGCAGCGTGTGGACCACCGATAAAGACGGCTTGATCGCGGCCTTGCTCGCCGCCGAAATCGCTTCGCGGCTAGGGCGCGATCCGGGCGAGGTCTATCGCGACCTGACGCGGGAGTTTGGCGATCCGGTCTACGACCGCATCGATGCGCCGGCGACGGCGGAACAGAAAGCCGTCCTGGCGCGCCTTTCGCCGCGGCACATTCGCGTCACCGAGCTGGCCGGCGAGAAGATCGAAAACGTCCTGACGCAGGCGCCTTCCGGGGGCGCCATCGGCGGTGTCAAGGTAGTTGCGGCCGGAGGCTGGTTCGCGGCGCGGCCGTCGGGAACCGAGGAGATCTACAAGATCTACGCCGAGAGCTTTCGCGGCCGCGCGCATCTGGAGTGGATCCAGGCCGAGGCGCAGGCGATTGTCGGGCAGGCGTTGAAGGAAGCGGCAGGCGCCGGCACGGCAGCCTGAAACGTGCGCCACGCAGAGCCGGACTGGGGGGGGACATGGATGAACTGGACGCCACGCTGGGCTCGCTCAACGAGCTGGCTTTCAATTTGCGGTGGTCCTGGGACCGCTCCGCCGACGAGTTGTGGGCGCGAATAGACCGGGACCTGTGGGAGCTGACGCAGAATCCGCTGGTGATCCTGCAGACCGTCTCGCGAGAGAAGATACGGGAAGTCTCGGCGGATCCGGAATTTCGGCGGCGCCTGGACGACATCCTCAAAGGAATGCGCGCGTCCATCGACTGCCCGGCTTGGTTCCAGAAGGCGCACCCCGACGCGCCGCTCACGCTGGCGGCCTACTTCAGCATGGAGTACATGCTGACCGAAGCGCTGCCGATCTACTCCGGGGGCCTCGGCAACGTGGCCGGGGACCAGCTCAAAGCCGTCAGCGATCTGGGCGTTCCCGCGGTGGGTGTCGGGCTGCTCTACCAGCAGGGCTATTTCCGGCAGGAGATCGACGCGCATGGCATGCAGCAGGCCCTCTATCCGTTCAACGATCCCGGCCAACTGCCCATCAAACCGCTGCGGGAGCCGAACGGGGAATGGCTGCGGCTGGCGCTGGCGCTGCCCGGGCTCAAGCTGTGGGTGCGCGCCTGGCAGGTGCAGGTGGGCCGGGCCATGCTGTACCTGCTGGACAGCAACGACCCCGCCAATCCGCCGGCCTATCGGGGCATCACGAGTGAGCTGTATGGCGGCGGCCTCGATCTGCGGATCAAGCAGGAGCTGGTGCTGGGAATCGGGGGATGGCGGCTGCTGCGGGCGCTCGGCTTGAAGCCCGAGGTCTGCCACCTCAACGAGGGACACGCCGCCTTCGCCGTGCTGGAACGGGCGCGCTCCTACATGGCAGACTGCAAACAGCCGTTCGACGTTGCCCTGGCGGTCACCCGGGCCGGAAACCTGTTCACCACGCACACGCCGGTAGGCGCGGGCTTCGACCTTTTTCCGCCCGATCTGATGGACCGCTACCTGCGGCACTATGCGGATCGCGCCCTCGGCATCGGTCTCCACGACCTGCTGGCCCTCGGGCGCCGCGACGCCAACGACAGCTCGGAACCATTCAACATGGCGTATTTGGCCCTGCGCGGAAGCGGCTCGGTCAACGGAGTCAGCCGCCTTCACGGCCAGGTCAGCCGGCGGCTCTTTTCGGTGCTGTTCCCACGCTGGCCGGAAAGCGAAATCCCGATCGGACACGTGACCAATGGCGTGCACGTCCCGACCTGGGAATCGCAGAATTCGAGCCAGGTGTGGGAGCGGGCCTGCGGCCAGGAGCGCTGGAACGGCACCATGGAGTGCGTCGGCCCCAGCCTCCGGCAAGCCGGCGACGCCGAGCTCTGGAACTTGCGCACGCTCGCACGCCGCGAATTGATCGAACGAACGCGCAAGCGGCTGGCCCGCCAGCGCTCGGGCCAAGGCGCCGGAACGCAGGAAGTCGCCGCCGCCGAGCGGATCTTCGACTTCGATACCCTGACGCTCGGTTTTGCGCGCCGCTTCGCGACTTACAAACGCCCCAATCTGCTCCTGACCGACCCGGACCGGCTGGCGCGCATCCTGACCCACAAGGACCGGCCCGTGCAGTTGATCCTGGCGGGCAAGGCCCATCCGGCAGATCTCGATGGCCAGGCGATGATCGAGCAGTGGAGCCACTTTTTGCACCGCCCGGACGTGCGCCCGCACGTGGTATTCCTCGCCGACTACGACATGCTTCTCACGGAGCGTCTGGTCCACGGCGTGGACGTCTGGATCAACACGCCCCGGCGGCCCTGGGAAGCGAGCGGCACCAGCGGGATGAAAGTGCTCGTCAACGGCGGAGTCAACCTTTCGGAGCTCGACGGTTGGTGGGCCGAGGCCTATTCGCCGGAGGTGGGCTGGGCCATCGGCGACGGCCAGGAGCACGGCGACGATCCCGCCTGGGACCGGGCGGAGGCGGAGGAGTTGTATTCGCTGCTCGAGCGCGAAGTCATCCCCGAGTTCTACAACCGCGACGAGAACGGCATTCCCGCAAGCTGGATCGCCCGGATGCGCGAGAGCATGGCGCGTCTCGCTCCGTTCTTCTCGGCCAACCGCACCGTGCGCGAGTACGTGGAGTCGCACTACCTGCCCGCGGCCGCGGCGTATCGCGAGCGTTCGGTCACCTGCTCCGATTTCGCCGCCGGTCTGCTCGGCTGGCAGCGCGCCCTGGCCGCTCACTGGCCGCACGTCCGCTTCGGCGGGCTCAAGACCGGGACCGCCGGCGGCGCGCATTCCTTCGAGGTGCAGGTGTACCTCGACGAGCTCGATCCCGAGGCTGTGCGCGTGGAGTTGTACGCGCATCCGGATGTACGCCATCCGATGCCCCGTGGCCAGCGGTTGGTGGGCTCGGCGAACGCCTACGTGTACACCGCCCGCGTCCCGGCGGACCGTCCCGCGAGCGACTACACGCCCCGCGTCGTTCCCTACCGCGCCGGCGCCCGCGTCCCTTTGGAAGCGCCGCAGATCCTGTGGCAGCGCTGAGTGCCTCTCGCCGCCGGTTGGGGAGCAACGCCGTGCAACCTCCTGACCCTACTCCAGCCCCACGCCGGCTCTCTGCCGTAAGGCGGGGCTGTCGGCTATACTTATGCCTACGTGACGGTGGAGACGCAGCGACTGGCAGGCATCGTCGAGAAGTTTGCGCGCCAGCGGGTGCTGGTGATCGGCGACGCGATGCTCGATGAGTTTGTGTGGGGCAAGGTGTCGCGCGTCTCGCCCGAGGCGCCGGTCCCGGTGGTCGAGGTCACGCGCGAGAACTGGTATCCGGG
This sequence comes from Bryobacterales bacterium, assembly GCA_963710565.1. Lineage (GTDB taxonomy): Bacteria > Acidobacteriota > Terriglobia > Bryobacterales > Bryobacteraceae > DASWZN01. The sequence goes on from CAVQAN010000010.1 coordinate 341,534, forward strand.
CGGCGCGGCCAACGTCGCGCGCAACCTCAGGGAATTCGCGGGCGCGGTCGACCTGATGGGACTGACCGGCGCCGACGCCGAAGCCGGGCGCTTGCGCGCGCTTCTCACCGAAGAGGGCGTAGGAATCGACTGCCTCGCCCAGGATCCCGGCCGCCGCACTACCGTCAAGACCCGCATCGTCGCTCGCCAGCAGCAGGTCGTGCGCGTGGACCGGGAACAGAAGTTGCCCCCTTCGGCGGCCCAGACCGAGGCGGCGCTGGCTTGCTTCGAGCGTCTGTTGCCGGAGCTCGATGCGGTGATCGTCGCGGATTACGCGAAGGGATTCCTGGTGCAGGATTTCGCGGATCGGGTGTCGCCGGCGGTCGCGGGCGCGGGCAAGATTCTGACCGTCGATCCAACCCCCAAGAATCCCTTGCGCTGGCGCGGCGCGACCGCTATCAAGCCCAACCGGCACGAGGCGTTCGAGTTCGCCGAGATGCCGTATTCCGATCCCGCCGGCGACCCGTCCGAGGACCGGGCCTTGCTCAAAGCCGCCGCGGCTCTGCTCGCCAAGTGGGCTCCCGCGACGGTTCTGATCACGCTGGGCGAGCAGGGCATGCTGGTCCTCGAGCAGAACCGGCCGCCGGCACACAGGCCGACGCACGCCAAGGAGATCTTCGACGTTTCCGGGGCGGGCGATACGGCTATCGCGCTGTTCACGCTGGCTCTGGCCGCGGGGGCGAGCGCGCCGGATGCGGCTGAGATCGCCAACCACGCCAGCGGCATCGCGGTCGGTAAGCTGGGGACGGCGCCGGTCACGCGGCGCGAGCTGCTGGACAGCCTGGGCGAGGCCTTCGAGCCACCACCCTCCGCGGACAAGCGCCTCCCGGAATCGGCAGTCCGGGGTTCACGGCGCGAGGCCTGATAGAATCGGGCGATGGCGCCCCTCCGCTTACCCTTGCTCGCCCTGGTGGTGGCAGCCGCCGCGGCCGGCGGCGGCGCCGACGAGAACCAGCGCGCCTTGCGGATGGTGTGGGAGCTAAACGTGGCGCCGCTCACCGCCAATCCCGAGCGGGGAGCGCCCGACCTCCTGGCGCTGCGGTTTTCGCCCGATGGGGAGTGGATCGCGGCGCTGAGCTCGCGCATCACGGCGGAAGGGGAACGCACCGAGCTGCTGCTGGTTCCTTCGAGCGGCGACGCTGCGAAGGCGCGCCGCCTCCAGATCCGGGGCTCGCCTCTCAGCACGCCGCTGCACACGGGCGTCCATTGGTCCCCCTCGGGCGAGCACATCGCTGTCGAGACCACCAACTTCAGCACCGCGATTTTGCGCGTCGCGGACGGCGCGCGCTGCGAGTTGCCGCGCACCACCGTCTTCGGCGGCTTCATCGCGGCGGACAAGGTGATTGCCGCGGACTGGGAGGCGCCGCGCGACCCGGCGTCGATCCCGGCCGATTTCTCCACGCTGACGATCTATGGCGACGACTGCGCGCGGCGGAAAACATGGCGAGTGCCCGGCCTGGTGCGCGAGATCGAGACCAGCGTGCGCTCGGGGCAGATTGCGCTGCGCCCGGAGGGGAGCGACATTCGCATCCTCGACGGGACCGGCGCCGAGCGCGGGCGCGTGCAGGCGGGCTCGGGGAGCATGCTGCGCTTCGGCGACAAGGGCAGCGTGCTCTGCAAGGCGGACTACCCGGCGCACGGTTCCCTGGCCTGTTACGATCTGGCGAGCGGCCGGCAGTACAGCCACCCGTATGTCATCGGCGGCGCTCCGTTCGACGTTTCGCTGGATAACTCGATCGTGGTGGCGACGCACGGCACCTCATCCTACAACCTGCTTTCCGGCAAAGACTCGGGCGGGCTGAGCCACTGGGTGGTGTGGAACTACCGCACCGGCGAGGAGATCGGGCGGTTGCGGTACCGGAAACAACGGCACGCCTATGCGTTCTCGCCGTCGGCGGTGGCTCCGGACGGCCGCCGTTTCGTGCTGGGCGCGGGCGGCACGCTGCGCATGGTCGAGATCACAGGGGGATAGGCGGTCCCGCCCGGGCGGCGCCCCACGGTTATCGCCGCTCTGCCGGCGGCGTCGGTCCGCAAGTCACCGCCCGCGCGTAATCGTTCGCGGCCAGGGCCGGGGCTTTCCACATCCAGTGTCCCGGCATCCGCCAGGCAGGATCGGTGTCCCGAAACACGAGCGCCGAGATGCCGAACTCCCGGCAGACGGCTCGGGCTTCTTCCCCACGCGCCAGCCCTGCGAAGAGGGGACTCACCCGGTCAACCACTTTGGCGCAGATGGCTGGGGTCCCTCCAAAGGGGGCGTCGCAACTCCTGGTCGTGGCCGCTGCCTGCCGCTCGGAATAGAGTTCCGAGAAGAGGTCATCCGTGTCGCGGTCGGGATTGTGCTGCACGACCGCACTTTCGGGAAGCACGGACTGCAGACGCTCGTACACCTGGCGCAGCGCGTACGTCCGCTTGCCCAGTTGGCGATCCGGGCTGAGCGCCTCACGCGCTCTGACACGGCCCGAATCGATGAGCGGCGCGTACGTGCGCTGCATGACTCCCTCGTAAACCGTGCCTGCGAGCCCCAATAGCACCGTGAAGGCCAGGAGAGCATCGGCCCACCCTCCGCGAAAACCGCGCGATAACAGCCATTCGGTGGCCCACACCAGCAGGACAAACTGCGCCAGCAGCATGGCGCGCCAGCCGAGGTCGTTCGAGGCGATGCTGGTCGAGCGCACGAAGGTGCACAGCAGCAGGCTCGATCCCACCATGGCCATCCCGCACAGTTCGTAGCGGCTCGGAGAGGTCAGGCGGCGGGCCCGCAACCATCCGATGCCGGCGAACAGGAAGAAACCAAACTCGAGCGTGTAGTTCAGAGGCAGAAGAGCCAGCGCGGCAACCCAGCTCTGCTGTTCCGCGGGAAGGAGCGGCGTAAGCCGGCGGATACTCAGTCGCAGCATCGGCCCGCCCCCCAGCGAGGGGCCCAGTGCCCGGAAGTAAGGCATGGCCAGGGCCGCCGCCACAAGTCCCGCTGCCGCGATCGCCACGGCATCCGTCCACCACCGTTTGTACGCCGTCAGACAGAGCCATACGGCACAGAATGCGGCGAACCCCAGAGTCACGTAAACGGAAGTGCCGGCCGAACTGGCGAACGCGACGCCGGCGGCGATGGCCGCGGAGGAATGGCGCCAGGTCCAAGACCCGGCGGGAAGCACCCAGATCGCCAGAAAACCCGTCAGGCACGCAACCAGGGCCGCCACGTGATGCGGTACCCAGAGAGCCGCAGTCAGCCAGGCCGAGACCTGTTCCGCGTTCCACCATTCGATGGTCCACAGCGGAGTGCCCAGAGTCTTGCCGAACCAGAGACAGGGAACGATGTCGAGTCCCGTGACCGCAAGCAGGGCGATACTCAACGCGTACGCGCGCCGGCGCGGCGACGGCATCCAGTGCCGCATATAAAGCAGCACGGTGCTCAGGAGCCCGAGACTCGACCAGATGGTGCCCGCGATCAGCGCCTGCCGCGCCCGAACCGCCCCGTGGGCAATCCGATGGACCAGACTGCATAGCAGGAACCAGTAGTAGTGATACTGGAGCGGCCACGGGTGGCCATCGGACAGGAACGGGGTAAGGGGAGGGAAGTGCCGCGACAGCGCCGCGATCATGGCGACGCGAACGCTGTAATCGTAGGAAACCATCGGCGGATACAATCGGTGGCCGATCTGGAGATCGACCGTGGAAGCAGCCACCGCGAGGGCGCAACCCGCCGCGACGAGGATGGCCCACGGCATTCGGCGCCATTGCTGAATGGTGCGGTGCAAAGGCCTCCCCACCAGAGAAGCGATCTGGATGACGGCAAAACCGGCCCACAGACCGCCGTAGGTCCACCAGACTGCCGTGCGCCCCAGCCCCAGTTCGCAGAAGTAGGTCATGACCGGGCAAAGAGCGATGGAAAGCGGGCAGCTTAATAAGCACTGATGGAGCAGCCCGCGGCTCCGAAAGCCGGCCAGATCGAGAGACCAGCCGAGCACAAATCCCGGTATGAAGGCGAATAACGAGAAGAGCGCGGACGCGTAGGCGACGCCGAGCAGGTCGTCGGCGGTGAAAGCGGCCATTCCGAAACTCTACTCCAGCGGCGTTCTACGGCGCAACGAGAGCGACGATTTGAAATGGGCGGAGGTCGTGCTTGACCCTGCCCGCCGCAGCGTGCTATTCCGCTAGGGCATGGCGATCTCTCGCAGGGCGTTTGTGGCGGCTCCGGCGGTGTTTGCGACTCTTCCCCGCAACGCGCTCGGCGGAGGGGGCGTTGCCGCAGCCAGCGACCGCATCGCCGCCGCCTGCGTCGGAACCGGCGCGCAGGGACTGCGCGTGATGATCGATTTCCTCAAGGAGCCCGAGATCCAGGTCGCGCGCACCCGCGAAAAGCTGGACGGGGACGGGGAGAACCTCAAACTCGCCGAGGTCACCCCGGCCAACGATCTGCTGCACAGGCCATACCGGGAAGGCTGGACGCTGTGAGCCAGCCGCCCACGCTGCTCGACATGCGGCGCGTTTCGGTGATGCGCGGCGCGAGGACCGTCCTCGACCGGATCGATCTCCGGATCGGCGTGGGCGAGCACGTGGCCGTCCTCGGCCCGAACGGCTGTGGCAAATCGACGCTCATCAAGACCGTCACGCGAGAGTGTTATCCGCTGGCCGTGCCGGGCTCCTCGATGACCATTCTCGGCCGGGAGCGCTGGGACGTTTTCGAGTTGCGCGCGGTGCTGGGCATCGTCTCGAACGACCTGATGGCCGCCTGTACGCGCGGCATCACGGGGCGGGACGTGGTGCTCTCGGGCTTTTTCAGCAGCATCGGCATCTGGCCGCACCAGGACGTGACCGCCGCGATGCGGGAGAAAACGGAGCGGGTTCTGGCGCGGCTGGAGGCCTCGCACCTGGCCGCACGGTTCGTGAGCGAGATGTCGTCTGGCGAGGCGCGCCGCGTGCTGATTGGCCGGGCGCTGGTGCACGATCCCAAAGCGCTGCTGCTCGATGAACCGAGTTCCAGCCTGGACGTACTTGCCCAGCACGAGTTGCGGCGCATTCTCCGGGAACTGGCGCGATCGGGAATCGGCCTCATCCTGGTCACGCACCATCTGGCCGATATCATTCCGGAGGTGGAGCGCGTGGTTCTCATGCGGGACGGGCGGCTGCTCGAGGACGGTCCCAAAGTGGAGGTGCTCACCGCCGCGAGCCTGGGACGGCTGTTCGGCCTGCCCGTGACGCTGGCCCGGCGGGACGGGTTCTATCACCTGTGGTGAGCGGCCGCTTCGTTCAGGCGGGAACACCCGCGGCGCCGGCATACTGCGCCAGCGTTTCCTCCAGCACCTTGCGGCTGATGGGCTTGCTGACGTGATCGTCCATCCCGGCGTCGAGGCAGCGTTCCCGGTCGCCGCTCATGGCGTGTGCGGTCATGGCCACGATGGGCACGTGGATTCCCACCTCCCGCTCCCGACGCCGTAAGCGCCGGGTGGCCTCGAAGCCGTCCATCTCGGGCATTTGCACGTCCATGAAGACCACGTCGAACACGCCGTCGTCGAAGGCGGCGCATGCTTCCGGCCGTTGGCGGCCAGCGTGACCCGGTGGCCCATCTTCTCCAGCATTGCGGTGGCCAGTTTCTGGTTTACCGGGTTGTCCTCCGCCACCAGGATGCGTAGGGGGCGCCCCGCCGGCGGGCGGCCGCCGGCGTGGCCGCCGCGTCTCGATTCTCCGAGGCTTGCCCAGGGCCTTGCGGATCGGCGGCAGGAGATCCGCGGGCGCGACGGGCTTGACAAGGTAGGCTTCCACGCCGATGTTCCCGGCAACGTCCTGCGCGGCGCTCGGCCCGTGGAAGTCAGCATCAGAAGGTCGCGGCGCGCCAGCAGGGATGGGGGCGCATGCGCATCGACGTCTCGAAGCCGTCCATGCCCGGCATCTGCACGTCCAGTCAGGACCAGGCGGAACGGCTGGCGCGGCGGCCGCCGATGTTCCAGCCGGGCGAGTCCGGCGGCACCGGACTCGGCCTCTGCGGCTGCATTCGCCAGCTGCGTCGCATCTCCGCGAGAATGCGGCGGTTGGTGCGCATTGTCGTCGACGACGAGCACGCGGACGCCTGCTCAGGTCCTCGACCGGCGCGGCGTCCTCGGCTCCGCGCCGGCCGGCGTCGCGAGGCGGCGGTGAAGTGAAAGACGCTGCCCGCGCCCGGCTGCGCTCTCCACCCAGATCCGCCCGCCCATCAGCTCGCACCAACCGCGCGGAGATGACCAGTCCCAGCCCGGTGCCGCCGAATCGGCGCGTGGTCAGCTGTCGGCCTGCTCGAAGGCCTCGAAGATCAGCCGGCTTTGCTTCTCCGCTGCGATGCCGATGCCCGTGTCGCGCACCGTGAACGTGCAGCATCGCACGCCTCGGCCTCGCGCTCCCCGACGCGCACGTGGACACGACCACCTCGCCTGTTCGGTGAACTTGACGGCGTTGCCGACCAGGTTGAACAGCACCTGCCGCAGGCGGGCCGGATCGCCCATCACGTGGCGCGGAACGTCGGGCGTCGAGCAAAGGCCAGTTCGAGCCCCTTCCGGTGCGCGGGACGGCCATGGACTTCATCGTGTCGCCGACGACTTCGGCCAGGTCGAAACGGCCGCTGCTCCAGGCTCATCTTGCCGGCTTCGATCTTGGAGAAGTCGAGGATGTCGTTGATGATGGCCAGCAGGCGTCTCGGCCGACGACTGCGCCACGATGGCCAGGTATTCGCGCTGCTCGCGGGTGAGGTTCGTGTCCGAGCAGCCAGCTCGGTCATGCCGATGATGCCGTTCATGGGGGTGCGGATCTCGTGGCTCATGTTGGCCAGGAACTCGCTTTTGGCGCGGCTGGCCGCTTCCGCCGCCACTTTGGCCGCGCGCAGCTCCTCTTCCACCTGCTTGCGCTGCGTGATATCCACCGCTACGCCCAGCACCTGCACTTCCCCATCTTCGTTGACGAGCGGCCGCTTGACCGTCTGAAACCAGCGGTTCTCGCCTGCGGCGTTCGTGAACTGGTGTTCCGGGATGCTCTTCTCCTGGAGCGTCTCCACCACCTCGCGATCCGACCGGGACAGACTCTCCGCCTGCTCCCTCTGCCCACCGACATCGAGGATGGTCTTGCCGCTCATGTTCTCCACGCTCGTCCCGTAGGCCTGGGCGATGGCCCGGTTGGCCAGCGTGAAACGGCCCTCCCGGTCCTTCACGAAGACGAAACTGGGCAGGATATCGATCACCTGCCGCAGGAAGGCCCGCTGCCCCGCCAGGTCCTTGGTGCGCTCGGCGACGACCCGGGCCAGTTCCTCCGCCCGGACGCGCAATCGACGCGTGTAGAGTCTCTGCGAAACCACGGCCGCAAGCAGAAACGCCAGGACGCAAAGGCCGCTAAACCAGCCCGTCTGGTAGAACTGCGGCTCGATCGTGAACCGCATGGAGGCGCCCTGGTCGTTCCAGACCCCGTCGTCGTTCGAGGCGATCACCCGAAACCGGTACGGCCCCGGAGGAAGCCGGGTGTAGCTGGCCATGCGGCGCGAGCCGGCGTCCACCCACCCCCGGTCGTAGCCTTCCAGCCAGTACTTGAAACGCACTCGGGCCGGCACCAGCAGACTCAGGCTCGTGTACTGAAACTCGATCCGGTCCCGGCCGGGCGGGATCCGCAGCCCGGATCGAGAGGCAACGCCTGGCCGTCCGCCACCAACCCCTCGACCACTACCGGGGGGACCAGCTCGTTGCGCGTCAGGCGCCTGGGATCCGCGACCACGATCCCCTTCTGGGTCGTGAACCACAGCCTGCCATCCCGGGTTCTCCAGCCGGCCGGTCCCGCCGCCGGATCGGAGGCCTCACTGGTGCGCATGCCGTCTTCCGTCCCGTACTGGACGGTCCTGACCGTGCAGGCGCGCCCGTCGGCGACCGCCTCCAGGTCCTTTCCGTCCGCCATGTAGATGCCGCTCGGAGCGCTGACCCAGAGATTCCCCGCATCGTCTGTGAGAACGCGCGAGGGGTAGCCATCGAAGAGCCCTTCCCGCTTCCCATAATGGGTGATGCGTCCGTCCCGGATGCGCAACCTGGTGAGGCCGGGCGTGCGGCCGCCCAGCCACAGGTTCCCCTGCCTGTCCCCGGCAATCGAGGTCACCGCGAAGTTGATCTGTTTCTGCCGCGCCTCCCGCGGCGGGAGTCCTCTGGCGAACCTGAAAAGCCCCTGCGCGGTGCCGAACCACAGGGTCCCGTCCGAATCGCGGTAGATCGTGAAGGTGTAGTGGCCGGGCGTCGAAAGCGGGGTCGTCTCCCCGTTCACCGTGAAGGGGCGTACCCGCCCGTTTTCGAAGCGCACCGCCATCAACCCCGCCAGGATCAGACCCTCGTCGTCTTCGCCGATGGCGGCGATGAAGCCGGGGAGGCGCCCCGCGTCCTTATACGTGGTCAGGCGCCCGTTCTTATAGCGGGCCAGGCCCCCGGTGGTTCCGATCCACAGGCTCCCGTCCCTGCCGGCGAGCATGGCGTGCCCCCACGGGTCGGGCAGGCCGTCCCTGGCGGTGATCGCGGTCACCGCTCCATCCTTGATCCGCGCCACTCCTCCCCCCGCGCAGAATACGTAGAGGCTGCCATCCGCAGTTTCGACGGCGGACCGGGTGCGGTTGGAAGGAAGGCCCTGCCTGACCGTGTATGTGGTGAGCTTGGTATCGCGGAAACGGTCCAGCCCGCTGGAGGTGCCCACCCACAGGCTCCCTTCCCGGTCCTCGAACACGGACAGCACCTGGTCGTCGGTCAGGCCGTCCGCCGAGCCGAACGAAGACAAACCGCGGTCCGCGATCCGGAAGAGCCCCGAGGACTCCGTCCCCGCCCAGACGTTCCCCGCGCGGTCTTCCAGAATCGCGTGCACCTCACCCCGGATGGCGCCCCGCGCCGCAGCGGCGAATTGAGACCGCTCGCCCCCGATGCGGTACAGCCCTTCCCGCGTGCCGACCCACAGAGTCCGGTCGCGGCCTTCGGCCAGCCAGGCGACCCCCAGCCGGAGGAGGTCATACGGAAAGTCCGAGAGCTTCCCGGCGTCATACCGGTACAAACCCTTCGCGCCCCCGATCCAAACCACCCCCGCCCGGTCTTCGAGAAACGAGTAGATCCAGCCCGTGCCCGCCCGGAGCACCCGCGGCCCCCGGCGCTCGATCCGGTAGACGAAGTCGTCGGAACCAACGAAGACCTCGTGCTCCCGGCTCTCGAACAGCGTCTTGATCTCGCCGTCGGGAAGAGGCGAGCGTGGCAGGTAGTCGGAGAAGACGCCGTCCCTGCGGATCACCGTCCTCGAAGTCGTGCGGATGAGCAGGTCGCCGTCCGCGCTCCGGCAGATGGCCTTCACCGGCTCGTTGAGCGGCTCTTTCCCCACCGCCGGATCCACCAGCGCAAAACGCACTCCGTCGAACCGCACCAGCCCGGCCGAGGTCCGCAGCCACAGGTACCCTTCGGGGCTCTGGACGATCTGGTACACGGCCTCTCCCGGGAGACCGTGCTGCGCGGTCCAGGTGTCATGCGCGTACTGATCGATGCTCTTGGCCGGGTCCAGACCCAGCGCCACGCCGCCGGACCACACCCCCGCCAGGAGGAGGGCGATCAAGCCACGGTGCAGATGGATGCGCTGCGGCGACATGAGGCGTCGCCTAACCTATCGGCCACAAAGGGGTTGGGCTTTAGCTCCCCCCTCACACCTGCAGCACGTCGCCGTCTGTCGCCACCAGCGAATAGAGCACCGGCGAGAGGAATACCGAGAGCAGCAGACGCGAGATCAGCCCCCCCACGATCACGATCGCGAAGGGCTTCTGCGAATCGCTGCCGATGCCCGTCGACATGGCCGCCGGCAGCAGGCCGAAGCAGGCCACCAGCGCCGTCATCATGATGGGCCGCAGCCGCATCAGCGCCGCCGCGTGCGTGGCCTCGACGATGTCGCGCCCTTCCAGGCGCAGCTTGTTGATGAACGAATACAGGATCACGCTGGTCTGCACCGCCACCCCCATCAGGGCCATGAAACCCAGCCCCGAAGAGACGCTGAAGTTCATCCCCGTAAGCCTCAGCGCCAGCAGGCCGCCCACCGGTTCGGTCATCAGCACGCTGATCATAATGACCATGGGGAGCTTCAGGTTGCCGTACAGCGCGAACAGAATCACCAGGATCAGAAGGACCGTCAGGGGCAGAATGACCGCCATCTGCGTCCGCGCCGCCAGGTACTCCTTGTACTCGCCGCCCCAGTCGAACCGGTACCCGATGGGCAGCTTGACCGCCCCGGCCACCTTGCTCCGCGCCTCGCCCACGGCGCTGGCCAGGTCCCGCCCCTCCACGCTGAACTGAATCCCGATGTAGCGCGCGTTCGACTCGTGGTAGATGAACGACGCCCCGTTCTCCAGTTTTACCGTGGCGAACTGGCTGAGCGGCAGGTTCTGCCCGTCCGGCGTGGCCACCAGCAGGTTCTGAATCGCCTGCATGTCGCTGCGGTACTTCTCCTTCATGCGCACCACCAGGTCGAACTGCTCTTCCCCCTGGATCACCTGTGTGGCCGCCTTGCCGCCCACCGCCGCCTCGACCAGGGCGTTGATGTCGCTGACGTTCAAACCGTAGCGGGCGATCTTCTCGCGGTCGGGCACGATGGTCAGGCTGGGCTGCCCCAACTCCTGCACGATGGCGATGTGTGAGATGCCGGGCACCTGCGACATCACGCGCCGGACCTGGCGGGCCCGCTCCTCGATCACGCTCAGGTCGGCGCCGAAGATCTTCACAGCCAGCGAGCTCTTCAGGCCCGTCTCCGCCTCGTCCACCGCGTCCTCGGCCGGCTGCGTGTAGTTGAAGACCACGCCGGGAAATGCGGCCAGCTTCTTTTGGATCGCTTCGATCAGCTCCGGCTTGGTGCGGATCGGGCCCTTCCAGGCCGCGTCGCGATAGGGCTTCAGCCCGACATAATACTCGTCGTTAAAGAACCCGATGGGATCCGTTCCGTCGTCCGGACGGCCCAGCTCGTTCCCGACCACCGTCACCTGCGGGAAACTCCGCAGAATGTCCCGGATCTGCGGGCGAGAGCTTGCGGGCTTCGTCGAAAGAGATGGTGTAAGGCGTGGTGGCGCGGACCCACAGGGCGCCCTCGTCCAGATGCGGCATGAACTCGGCGCCGATCGAAGGAATCAGCGCCAGGGCCGCCCCCAGCACGGCCAGGCACACCACAACGGTGGTCCAGCGGAAGCGCAGGCACACATCCAGCAGCTTCCCGTAGAGCGCGCGCACGCCCTCGTACAGCCGCACCCTCGGCTCGTGAACGCGGCCTCGCATGAAGAACGCGCACAGCACGGGAAGCAGCGTGAGCGTGCACAGCAGCGCCCCGAGCAGGGCGAACGCCATAGTATCGGCCATCGGCTCGAACAAGCGGCGCGAGGGCCCGGTGAGGGCGTAAATGGGCAGGTAGCCGGCGATGATGACCGCGATGGCGTAGAAAATCGGCCGCTCCACGTCGTGCGCCGCGGAGCGGATTACGTCGATGACGCGGTACTCCTGCCCTTCGCGCGCGGCCAGCTCGCGGAAGATGTTCTCCACCATCACCACCGCGCCATCCACGATGATGCCGAAGTCGATCGCTCCGATCGAGAGAAGGTTGGCGGGGATGTGCCGCCAGTCCAGGCAGATGAACGAGAACAGCAGGGCGAAGGGGATGGTCGCCGCCACGATCAGCGCCGTGCGCACGCTGAACAGGAACAGCCCCAGGATAATCAGCACCAGCACCATGCCGCGCAGCAGGTTCTCCTCGACCGTGCGGGTGGTCTCGCCGACCAGCTCGCTGCGGTCGTAAAACGGAACGATCTTCACGTCGGGCGGCAGCACGTGGCGGTTGAGATCCGCGGTCAGCTCTTCGACGCGCTTCAGCACCACCTGCGCCTGCTCGCCCACGCGCATGAGGATGACGCCTTCGACGGCGTCGTCCTGGCCCATGTATCCGAACTGGCCCAGGCGCACGGCGTGGCCGATCTGGACCTCGGCCACGTCCTTCACGTAGATCGGAATGCCGCCCCGCGCCGCCAGAACGATGTTGCCGATGTCCTGGACGTTGCGCACCAGGCCCATCCCGCGGACGTAGTAGAACTGCCCGCCCTGCGAGTAGAATCCTCCGCCCGCATTCGAGTTGTTGGCGCCCAGTTGCTGCAGGACCAGCGGCACGCTCAGGCCGTAGGCGAAGAGCTTGTTCGGGTCCAGCGCCACCTGGTACTGCATTACGGTGCCCCCGAAGCCGGAGTCGTCCGCCACGCCCTCCACGGCCCGGTAGCGGCGTTCGAGCACCCAATCCTCCAGGGTCTTCAGCTCCTGCGGCGTGCGATCCGGGCTCTGAAGCACGTAGCGGTAGATCAGGCCGCTGGGGCTGAACAGCGGCGAAATGCCGGGCGTCACGCCCGGGGGCACGGTGGCGTTGGCCAGGCGCTCGAAGGCCTGCTCGCGCACGAAGTACGAATCGGCGCTGTACTGGAAGTTCATCTGCACCGACGAGAGGCCGTAGAGCGAGATCGAGCGCAGCGCCTCCAGCCGGGGAATGCCGTTCATCTCCACTTCGATCGGAATGGTGATGAGCCGCTCCACCTCCTCGGCGGCGTGCCCCGGCCACTGGCTGACGATCTCGACGTGCGGGGGCGAGAGGTCCGGATAGGCGTCGATGGGCAGCTTCGAGAACGCCCAAACGCCCCACACCATCAGGGCGATCGAGGCCACTACGACCAGGAACCGCTGGGCCAGCGCGAAAGAGACGATGCGGGCAATCATAAGGCGGGGTGGGCCGTGGCGCGGGCTTCAGCCTGCCGTGCCGGCACTCGTGCCGGCACCGGCAGCAGCGTCCTCAAGGGGGAGGTGTTCGTCATGGCGCTAGTCCGGGCTGGTGATGGATCCGAGAAACAGGCTGCCTTCCGAAACCACCTGTTCCCCTTCGTGCAGCCCGCTCACGATTTCCGCCAGGCCATCCTGCTGGCCGTCCACCGCCACCAGGCGCTGGGCGAACGCGCCGGGCCGCACCTCGACGTAAACGAAGGGCTCGTTCTGAGCGTTGTGGAGCACCGCCGACACCGGCGCCACCAGAACGTTCCGCGTGCTCCGTGTGCGGATCGTCGCGTCCAGGAACATGTCCTTCTTGAGGACTCCGCCCGGGTTCCGCGTCACGATCCGCACCGGCGTGGTGCGCGTGGCCGGGTCGAGCATGGCGCCGATATACTCCACCGTCCCCTTGAAAGCCCCGCCCAGCGACGGGTTGGTCTCCAGCACCGGATCGCCCACGCGAACCGACGGCAGGTCGCGGTCGAAAACGTGACCCTGGACCCACACCGTCGAGACGTCGCTGATCAGGAAACAGGTGGTGGCGCCGGCCTGGATCAACAGGCCCGGCGAAACCAGCTTCTGCACCACCACCCCCGCGATGGGCGAGCGCACGGCGAGCTGCGGGCTGATGGCGGCGCCGGCATGTCGCGCCGCCTCGATCTCCTGCTCCGTGATCCCGAAGATCTTGAGGGCTTGCAGGCTGTTCTGCACGTCGGTCACGGCGTCATTGAAGTCCGACTCGGCGGCTTCGTAGTCCTTCTGCGCGATGGCGTTGTGAGCCAGCAGGTCCGCGCTGCGCGCCATCGACCTCTGTGCCAGGTCCTGGTGGATGCGCGCGTGTTTGTACGTTGCCAGAGCGTTGGTGACGTCCGGGCTGTTCACGTACAGCAGCGGCTGGCCCTCGGCGACCGTCTCTCCGGTCTCCGCCACGATCCGCACGATCGGCCCGCTCACCTGCGTGATGGCCGGCGTGGTGCGGTTGGCGTTCCAGTCGACCGTCCCGGTCGTGTGTACGGTGTTGGTCCAGGTGGTCTTCCGCACGGCGGTGACTTTCAGGTGGGCTAACTGCTCGGCGGGCACGGTCAGCAGGCTGGGCGCGGAGGCCTCCGCCGATGGCGACGAACTCGCCGCCGCCGGCCGCGGCCCGCCGCAGCCGGCCATGCAAAGTACCGGCGCAACAACGCTGATCGCCAGAGCGCATCCCCTCCGGCGCATGAGTGTCAACACAGATCTCCCTATACAGTTGGATTATCGCAGGTTCGCAAAAGGTTTCATCGTTGTGGCGCCCCACCGCCACCGCCGCCACGATCACGATCGCCGGCAGTCCTCCCAGGATGGCCAGGCCCGCCATCGGGCGCATGTCGGCCGCCTCGGCGAGCCGGATCTCGAGGCCTTGGCCGGGCGTTGGCTCGCAGGCGCCCACCGCCCGCACGGCGACGAACTTCGCCGCGGCCGCCTGGCTCAGCCGCTTCTTCCAGGCGAAGAAATGCGGCGCGCACAGGCCACGCTCGCGGCAGAACGCCGCCACGCTCTGTCCGCTCTTCTTGTGATGGGCCATAATCCCGCGCCACTTCGCCCACGCTTCAGCCCAGCGGGTCCTGCCCGATGACCGCGCGCACCCGTTCGGCCAGACGGTCGAAGCCGCAGCGCATGTCGGCCGCTTCGGCGGCCAGCCAGATGCGCGCGCCTTGCGCCAGGTCCAGCGCACGCAGGCTCGGCAGGCTGGTCAAGCGCGCGCCTCCAAGGTGGCCAGCACGGCGCGCAGATGGCCGGCGTCAAAACCGGGCTCCACCATCACGACGCGGCCGCCGGCAAGCCGGATCTCGAGCGCCTGGCTGGGCACCGGCTGGCTGGCCTCCACCACCTGCACGGCCACGAACTTCTGCGCGGCGGCCTGACTCAGCTTCTTCTTCCAGGCGAAGAAGTGCGGCGCGCACAACCCACGCTCGCGGCAGAACGCCGCCACGCACTGCCCGCTCCTGTTCTGCTCCGCCACCAACCCGCGCCACTTCGCCCACGCTTCACGCCTGCGCTTCGTCATGTCCCCACAGTGCGGCAGCGCAGGTATATTTACAAGATGTGGTTGGCGTATCGCTCACGATCCGGCAGCACGCCGCCACGCTGTTGCCGCTGCGCTTCTGTTGGGCCACCAGGCGGCGCCACTTTGCCCGCGCCTCACGCCTGCGCTTCGTCATGTCCCCACAGTGCGGCAGGTAGCGCGCGTTTACAGGATGGGGTTGGCGTAGCGCTCACTGCTGGTCCACACCCGGCCCATCGGATCGAAGGAGCCAGTGAATCGACACAGCCAGCTTGTCCCAAGCCGGCCAGTGCATCGCTGTCACACCAGATGGGCCACCTCGCAGGAGAAGCCCCTAACGCCAGCCACTTGCAGCACGCGGTATGTACGCTGCGAAATCACGATTAAAGGGGTCGGTCTGAGGAGATTGCGGCCCTGGCCGAAGAGCGAGGTGGTAACCGCGATATCCGAACCGTCCCATTCGCTCCTGCGCAGGTAGACCTCAGAGAGGAACTCCGCCGCCACTGCGTGGCTCAGCGGACAGCGCCAACTGACCTCCGACGGGCTGAATGGATCCCTGCCAAGGGCGGTCACCTCCGCCAAGGCTCCCGCCCTTCCGGCCACCCTCAGCTGATACCATTCTTCAGATCGCTCCGTGGGATTCCCGAACTCGAAGATCGGCCGGAAGTCCGCCCCCGTCAGGTTCCCCTCCCTGAACGCCTGCGCGAACTTCGAGGACACAATCCACTCGACCCAAGCAATGGTCTCCGCCATGTCCTTGTGCTGGGGCACCCGACGCAGGTCGAGAATCAGGTCCGAGGTCTGGTGTCCCCAATTACAGTGCTTGCAAAGAGTCTCGTAGATCGTCCCGCACTCTTCGCCGCACGGCTCAAAGTGAGGGGAGATCGCAAGTCGGAGAACCTCCGCGTTCCGCAATTCCTCCCTAGTGTACTTTCGGAGATACCAACCTATCGTGAAGTCAGAGAACCCGCGCTGCCCCCGCCTCCTTCTGTCATCGATGAATCCGCGGATTTCCTCGAACTCGGGCGAGTTCGAGGGTACACGCACCTCAACGCACTCCGTTCCCTTAACAATCGTTCGGCCCACGGGCCTCGTGGCACCTGCAAACCGAACCTTCAGGAACGCTACTAGCTCCTCCTGGCCCAGGGTCTCAGACGCCCTCACATTTACGTACTCGGTCATGCGATGCCCTCGTCGATCATGAACGCGCTCATGGCTTCCCCAAGGGAAGAGGATATTTTGAGTAAACCTGCTGGAGTATTCTCTCCACCTCCGCTGCACTGCGCTGCACCTTTTGCCCATATGGAGCCAGCCGTCTGAACTCATTCGTGATCATCTGGTGGTAAGCAGCCGGTATGCTGACGGTTGCCCCGTCCGCAGCGCCACCCAGGTATTTTGGAACTATGTGATGATTGTTCAGCTTCCCGACCAGCTTTGGGTACAGCTTCTCTGCATCCGCCGTGATGGTTCCAATCTTGGCGGCGGTTTCCTCTTCGCCGGCCCCGAAAAAGAGACTGACTATGAAGACCCCAGCCATCGCACTCTTCTGCCCTGGAGTAGAGCTCTCAAACTCCGGAATTGGCTGAAATCGGTAGCTGATCGGCGTGAGGGAGAGCATCGAGTTCACAGCATTGTTCGTAGTGTTGGCGGCATCGATGACCTGGTTCGCAGCTCCTTTGACCCCGCCGACCACCGTATCCTTCACGACCTGAGCCACGACCTCGACCGTGTAACCCGTGATCTGGGACGAGACGCCCTTGCAGGCCATCCACTTCTTCGTGTCCCCTCCGGCGTCCGCCTCGCAGCCGTGCCCGTCCGGGTCCGGTGCCAGGAGCGGGTTGTCGTGAACGTAGCCATACAAGTTTAGGCTCTGCGGATCGCCCAGGTTGGCGTACGGGATCGGCTCGGGCCTCTCCGACCAATCCGGGCTAGTCCATCTCCCCTGCGCCGCGGAGAAATACCGCGCCCCAAAGTAGTCGATCCCCGTCTCCCCATCCCGTTCTTTGCCGGTGAACTTCTGCGTCACGCCGTCCGCCACGGCCAGATCGCTGGGCGGGTAGTACAGCGCCGAGCGGTTTCCCACTCCGGACTGGATCTCCTCGCCGGAGGGCAGGTAGTCCGCGAACGACTGGACGTTCCCGTTGCCGTCCGTGACCATGCGCGTCGAGCCCAGGGTGTCCGCCGTCAGGTAGCACGTGCTGCACGGCATCGGCGTCGGCTGCGTCGCATATTCCGCCGCCAGTTGCCCCTGCGCGTCGTAAACATAATCCGTGGTCGCTGTTCCCGTCGTCTTCTGCACTCTCCGCCCGTCTCCATCATAAGTGTACGCCGTGGCCACCCCGCCAATGGTGCTGCTCACCATGCCGGTTCTCGGCGTCATAGCCGTTCGCGTACCCGCCGATGGCCGTCTGGTCGCCGGCGCCATTGTAGGCCGCGCCGTTGATCAGCAGTTGGTTCTGCGCGGCTCCGCCCACGCCGCGGGCGTGAACTCCGCCACGCGCTGAATCGATACCCCGCGCGATACGCCTCCAGCGTGGAGATCGCCACGCCCTGCTGGCGGCAGAAATCGCGTTTGCTCAACCGGCTCGCTTCATATTCCGCCACCAACTGCGCCGCCTCGTCCGCCGTCCGCCGCCGCCGCGCCACGCTCGCCTGTTCTTCGCTCATCCCTCCACTGAACCATCGAACCCGCTGGCCTTCCAGAGTGGGGTTGGTCTGACGGATACGCTGTAAGGGGTGGCCCACCCGTTGCCGTATTGGTCATAGCTGTAGCCGCGCGACCAAACTCCGCTGCTGCTCGGGCTCACGCCCTCGCTCGACGTGATCAGCCGATTCACGTGATCGTATCGGGCATGATTGAACTGTGAGCGGAGCCGGGGTTGATGCTGGCGCCCCGCGGCTCGCCGTGGCGGAACTTGCCTTCCACCCGCCCGGTGCGATGTACTAAGTCTCACCGGGCTGGGGACAAGGCGAGAAGCGTTTGCGGTGACCCATGCGGAGCGGGACCGAACGCCTTGGGGCCGGCCGATTACTCTTATGGGCTCAGAGCCCGCTGTCGTATCTGGCCGCCCTTCCGGTCCACCCGGTTGAGCCTCGAGCTCGTATAGGTAGGTGCCGTTCTGCCCTACCCTGCTTCGCCGGCAGACCCGATTCATCTTCGGTTGCGCCGGCCGCCGGAGTTCCCGGCGTGCGCGCCTCTGGCACCGGAGTCGCCCGGCCCGCTCTCGCATAGAAAGGTGCGTTCGGCCGCACCCCGTCCACGAGCTGCTGGAGGCTCCCCGGATACCCGTCGCTGTCGATCTTGCCCGGCGGCAGCAGGTTGGCACTGGAGGCGTCTTTGCACTTGTCGATGGCCTTGCGCATCTCGGCCAACGCCCAGCGCCGCTCCTTCCCCCTTTCCCGGCGCACCTTGAAGCGCGCCAGCGGATGCGCCATCGTGGTGAGCAGCAGCAGGATCGTGAACGCCACGATCAGCTCCACCAGGGTTAATCCCCGCTGCTTCCCCCGCGAAAAGCCCAATCGAGCCGTGCCCCCCGCCTCGGCCATTCAATCCCCATAACCGGCCCTCACGTGGCGGTTTTGTTCACTGCCCGGTTGCATCGGCCGGCGGGCCGCGGGTTCGTCTTTGCCCTCGCGCGACTCTGCCGCCCGGCCGAAGCAACCTTTTTCAATCACACAGATTGCATTTCCAGATTTGCCCGCATTTCAATCGTTTGCGGGCGTTGACCCTTCCCCGCCTCTCCTGCCGCGCGCTACCCTCGTGCCAGGTTGATGCCATGTCGACACACGTTCTATCTCAAAAAGCGGCCCGATCCAATAGCCGCGGTTCATCGGATTTCATCACTTTCGACATGCAAATTCGGGGCCTCCATGCCGGCCCGGCGCGAAAAAAAGCGCGCGCGGCGTAGTGCAACATGAACCTAGTCCCAAAAACGGACAGTGCGATCATCACATTTCATCCTCTTCAACAGGGAAACTCGCAGCCGGCGTTCCGGCCGCTGCCAAAAGGGCCCGCTCCGCCAAAGCGAAGGGACCGTCGCTTCTGCCCGAGCGGGACTTCATTCCCGCCGCGTTACAATAGGCTGATGGCGCTTCATACACGACGCGCCACCGCGGTCGCCGACGTCGGAGGGGTGAAAATCGGGTCGGGGCACCCGGTGGTGGTGCAGTCGATGACCAACACGGATACGGCCGATGTCCAGGCCACCGTCGACCAGACGATGGCCCTGGCGCGCGCCGGCTCGGAGCTGGTGCGTGTGACGGTCAACACCGAGGAGGCCGCCCGTGCCGTTCCGGAGATCGTCGAGCGCAGCCGGCGTCCCGATCATCGGAGACTTCCACTACAACGGTCACATCCTTTTGAAGAAGTTCCCCGAGTGCGCCCGCGCGCTGGCCAAGTACCGCATCAATCCCGGCAACGTGAACATCGGCCGGAAGCACGACGACAACTTCCGCACCATGATCGAGGCCGCCATAGAATACGGCCGCCCGGTACGCATCGGCGTCAACTGGGGATCGCTCGACCAGACGTTGCTGGCGCGCAAGATGGACGACAACGCGCGCGCGCCGCAGCCGAAAGACGCGCGGGGCGTGATGATCGAGGCCATGGTGGCCAGCGCCATCGAGTCCGCCGCGGCCGCGGAGAGATACGGCCTCCCGCACGACCGGATCATTCTGAGCGCGAAGGTCAGCGGCGTTCAGGACTTGGTCGAGGTCTATCGCGCCCTGGCCGCCCAGTGCGATTACCCGCTGCACCTGGGGCTGACCGAGGCGGGGCTCGGCGCCAAGGGCATCGTGGCGACCACGGCCGCGCTCTCGATCCTGCTTCAGGAAGGGATCGGCGACACCATCCGCGCGTCGCTGACCCCGGCGCCGCGCGGGGACCGGACCGAGGAGGTGCTGGTCTCCCAGCAGATTCTCCAGTCGCTCGGTATTCGCAGCTTCACTCCGCAGGTGACCGCGTGCCCGGGCTGCGGGCGCACCACCAGCACCTTCTTCCAGGAGATGGCGGGGCAGATCCAGGGCTATCTGCGGGAACGGATGCCGCTCTGGAGAGCCACCCGCCCGGGCGCCGAGGCGCTGCGCGTGGCGGTGATGGGCTGCATCGTCAACGGGCCGGGCGAATCGAAGCACGCCGATGTCGGCATTTCCTTGCCGGGCACGGCCGAGGAACCGAAAGCCCCTGTGTACGTCGACGGCCGGCTCGTGACGACGCTCAAGGGAGAGCGGATCGTCCCGGAGTTCATCGCCATCGTGGAAGAGTACGTGGCCCGAAGGTACAACAGCCGGAGTGCCTAGCTCATGCCCCGGTATTTCACTCTCGCGCAGGCGCAGGCTTTGGTTCCGGCGGTGGAAGAACGGCTGCGCCGCGCGGTTTCGTTGAAAGCCTCGCTGGCCGAGGCCGCCGGCGAGCTCGACGCCGAATCGAAACGGATCCGCATGACCGGAGGCGCGATGGTGGACCGGGGGAGGCTCCTCGACGCCGTCTCCCGCCGCGACACCGCA
Source organism: Bryobacterales bacterium (assembly GCA_963710565.1). Lineage (GTDB taxonomy): Bacteria > Acidobacteriota > Terriglobia > Bryobacterales > Bryobacteraceae > DASWZN01. Next base: position 361,904 of record CAVQAN010000010.1, read on the forward strand.
GTCTCCCATCTACGGGACGTGCTCGAATCCATCCAGCAGGGCGGCTGTGTGGTGAAGGACCTGGACACGGGCCTGCTGGACTTCCCGACCCTGTTCCGCGGCGAAGAGGTGTGCCTGTGCTGGAAGCTCGGCGAGCCCGAAATCCGGTTCTGGCACGGCGCCCAGGAGGGTTTCCGCGGGCGCAGACCCATCGACGACGAGTTCCTGGAACACCACCGCGGCGACTTCTGAAAGTCCCCGTATAGTACACTAGCTGAGGGTCATGGTTTTTGAAAGCCCCGTGCCGCGCACGAAGAAGTTCCGCGGGTGCGCCGCGGGTTGCGCCTCATGCTACTAGCCAGAGAATTCGTCGCCTATCTGTCTCGCGAGTTGGTCAAGAAGCTGACGCCCACATCGATTGAAACCGTCGAACCCCAGGTGGTCGGCGAGCTTCTCAATACCATCATCACCGAGGAACTGCAGGTCGAGGACCGCCTCAACGACGAGGTGCGCGAGATTCTGAGCCAGTACGCCGATTACATGCGGAAGAACGAGGTCAGCTACCAGGAGATGTTCCGCCGCATCAAGAACACGCTCATCACGCAGCGCAAAGTGATCCGCGCCGCGGGCCGCGACACGGGCGACAGCATGAAGCTCTCGCGCGACAAGGTGATCGAGATCTCGCACAAGATCGTCTCCTCGCTGCGCAAGGCCCGGCAGGTGCGGCTGAAGAAGCAGCCCAACGAAGTGCGCCTCGAGATCGTGAAGCTGATCACCGAGCTGCTGCTGACCGAGGACAAGGTCGACCGCGCCGCCCGGCAGAAGATCCGCTCGCAGAAGCGCGAGATCCCCGAAGGCAGCGAGGAGTGGGACATCCTGCTGCGCCGCTATTACCAGGAAGAGCTCAAGAAGCTGGGCATCGATCTGGGGCGATGAGGGCGGGCGCGGGCTCGCGGCGTGGGCCAGGCATCCTGGCAGCGGAGGTGTCCCGATGAGCGATCACACCGGCAGGCCCGTCATCGTAGTCGCGGGTAGTTTGAACATGGATTTCGTGGTGCGGGTGCAGCGCCTGCCCGCTCCGGGCGAAACCGTCCTGGGGACCGATTTCCGCATGACGCCGGGCGGCAAGGGCGCCAACCAGGCGTACGCGGCGGCGCGTCTGGCGGGCCCGCGGATCGCGGTCCGCATGGCCGGCCGCGTGGGCTACGACCTGTTCGCCGATCACCTGAAGGCCAGCCTGGCGGCCGCGGGCGCGGATACCGGCGCCGTCGCCGGCACTAAATCGGCGGCCACCGGCGTGGCGCTAATCTGGGTCGATGCGCAGGGCCAGAACTCCATCGTGGTGGCCTCGGGCGCGAACCACGCTTTCGCCGCTGCGGACGTCGCGGGTCTGCGGCGCACACTGCGCGGTGCGTCCTTTCTGCTGGTGCAACTCGAAACTCCGCTCGACACGGTAAGCGCGCTGCTGGCGTTGGCCCGCGAGGAAGGCGCGCGCACGATTCTCGATCCGGCGCCGGCGCGGCCGCTCTCCCGCGACCTGCTCGGCACGGTGGACATCCTGACGCCCAACGAAGGCGAGGCGCTGGTTCTGCTGGGACGTCCGCCCGCGCGCGTGTCCGCGGCGGACGCGCCCGCGCTCGCCAGCGCCCTGCGCGAATCGGGAGCGAGGGCAGTCGTGCTCAAGCTCGGCGATCAGGGGTGCTTCTTCGACGACGGCGAGCGGCGGCTGCACGAGCCCGCGTTTCCGGTCGAGGTGACGGACTCGACCGCCGCGGGCGACACCTTCAACGGTGCGCTGGCGGTCGCCCTGGCGGAGGAGCGGCCCATGCCGGACGCGCTGCGGTTCGCCAGCGCCGCCGCGGCCATCTCGGTGACGCGTGCCGGCGCGCAGGCGTCCGTGCCCACGCTGGCCGAGGTGGAGAGGTTTCTCCTCGGACGGGCCTAGCCGGCCGGGGCGGCTACTGCCGCGGCGTCTTGTCGAGCTGCTGCTTGGCCCAGACGCGGCCGGGGTTCAGTTGGAGCGATCTGGCGATGGACTTGTACGCCTCCGCGTTGCGGTGGAGCTTTCGCAGCGCGATGCCCCGCCACAGGTACGCGTCCGCGAGGTTGGGATCGAGCTGTATCGCTTTGTCGAAATCGCGCAACGCCAGGTCGAACCCGCCTCCCATTCCCGAAGGCAGATAGTAGTTCCCCACGCCACGGCTCAGGTAGGCCTTCGCGGACCTGCCATCCAGCTCGATGGCGCGCGTGATTTCCGTGCGCGCACACCCTCCGTAGCGGACCGCAAGCCAGAGCTTGGCGGGGATCACCTGGCCGCACAGGGTGCCCAGAATGCGGTGGTACTCCGCCACGCGCGGCTGGAGATCGACGGCGCTCTGTGCCGCGACGATCCCGTCTTCCGCCGCGGTCTGGGCGACCGGCTTGTCGTGCACCTCCAGCGCCACCTCGGCGCGAATGGACTCGACCATGGCAAGACGGTACTGCGCCGCGGCGTCTTTGGGGTTCTTCTTTGCGGCGGCGTCCGCCTGAGTCCAGGCCCACCGGATGTAGCCGCGGTCCTGCCGGTTGCGCGCATCGTCGAGCGGATCGGCGGCCAGGGCGAGCGCCGTCAGCGCGAGCACCAAAACGAACTTGGAAAAGATCATAAAACTCGATTTTACGGCAGGCAGGCGGCGCGCGGCCATCGGCCATCCGCGTCTGCCATCAGCTGACGTCGACACGTCTTGGAATACACGCCGCCATAATCGGGTATGTTGTATGTGGCTGGGCTCCCAAACGAATATGAACATAGCAAGCGCCGCTACGGCATTCCCGAAGCATTACTACCCGCAGAACGTTCTCAGCGCCGCCTTCCGGCGCTACTGGAACGACAAGCTCGAAGATGCGGATCTTTTCGAGCGGCTGCATGCGCACGTCGGTGTGGATGGCCGCTATCTGGTCCTTCCCCGCGAGGTGTATGAAACGATCGCGAGGTTCGGAGAGACGAACGACGTGTGGATACAGGCGGCCACGGATCTGGCCGAGGAGGCGACTGCGTGCGCACTGGAGCGCGCCGGCCTCGATAAGTCCGCTCTCGACGCCATCTTCTTCGTATCCGTCACGGGGATCGCCAGTCCTTCCATCGATGCGCGGCTGATCAACCGCATGGGGCTGGCTCCCCGCATCCGGCGCACCCCGATCTTCGGACTGGGATGCGTCGCCGGAGCCGCGGGCCTGGCACGCGCGGCGGACTATGTGCGCGCCTACCCTGGGCAGACGGCGTTGCTGGTGTCCGTAGAACTCTGTTCCCTGACCATTCAGCGCGACGATCTCTCCATCGCGAACCTGATTTCCTCCGGTTTGTTCGGGGACGGCGCCGCCGCCGTGATCGTGGCCGGCGCCGAGTGCGGGCTGTCCGGCCCGCGCATCGTCGCGACGCGATCCATCTTCTATCCGGGCACCGAAGATGTGATGGGCTGGAACATCTCCGAGAAGGGCTTTCGCATCGTCCTGTCGCCGGAGGTGCCGGGAATGGCGCGCAAGCACCTGGGCCGGGATACCGACGAGTTCCTGGCCGGTGAGGGGCTCCAGCGCGGGGACATCGGCTGCTGGCTTCTGCACGCCGGCGGGCCCAAGGTGCTCGAGGCCATGCAGGACGCACTGAGCCTGCGCGACGGAGAACTGTCGGTTTCCTGGGACTGTCTGCGGAAAGCCGGCAACCTCTCATCGGCATCCGTTCTTCAGGTGCTCGAGGAGACCATGGAGCGACGCCGCCCGGCTCCAGGGACGTGGGGCCTGCTGGCGGCGATGGGCCCGGGCTTCTGCTCCGAGCTGGTCCTCTTGAGGTGGTGACTCTGATACCTGACACCGATGTTTTCGTGGCCGGCGGGGGGCCCGCCGGGCTGGTCGCCGCCCTTGCCGCCCAGAAGAAGAGGCTTTCGTGTGGCTCTGGCGGACCCCGGCCGTCCTCCTATCGATAAGGCCTGCGGAGAGGGCTTGCTGCCGGAACAGGAAACCTCGATGGAGCTGGACCCGGCCCAAACTTGGATCGACTTCACGCAAGGCGGGCGGGCAAATCGTCGTCGATGCCACCAGCGGCGACAGCGGGAACGGAAGCCGCGACAGCCGCATGCACAAGAGCATCCTCGAGAGCGCCCGGTTTCCCGAGGTCGCCTTCACCCCGGATTCCGTTGCGGGCTCGCTCACCGGCCCTGGCCCCTGGCACGTGCAGGTGCACGGGTCGTTCCGAATCCACGGCGTCGAGCACGAGCCCACGCTGCCCGTCGGGGCGCAGGTGGGGCCGGACCGTTTCACCACGACCACGCTCTTCGCCGTCCCCTACGTGAGCTGGGGCATGAAGAACCCCAGCACCTTCGTGCTCCACGCGGATGACAAGGTGGCTATCGAGATTCACGCCGCCGGCCGCGTCGTGGCCAGCTAGGGCAGGACGGCGCCGGCAGGCGCAAACTCAAGAAACCCGCCCGCCGCCGCGCGCATCTTTCAGGTGGTGTCGGGGCCTGAGGCGCCCATCCGAATGAAGCATGCTGCGTTGTTTCTGCTCCTGGCGGCGCAAGTCCCGCTGTTCTCGCAGGTTGGGTACCCCGGCAGCTATCCTCCGGTGCAAAGCCCGAACCAGGGGCCGGGAATCCCCTGGCCGCACCGCACCAAGAAGGACGGTCCCGAATCCAAAAACGCGCCCACGGAACGCTCGACCGGCAAGATGACGAAGGTGGACGACCAGTCGATTGTGGTCGAGGTTCCGGACGGGCGCGTCCTCACCTTCAAGCGCACCGACAAGACACAGTTCTTCCGCGACGCCGCGGAAATCAAGGCCGCCGAGCTGAGGCCAGGCGATCGCGTCACGGTCGAGTACACCCAGGACAGCGAGGGGTTCCTGTACGCCGTAAAGGTCAGCCTCCAACCGCCCCCGCCGCCGGAAGAGACCGCGGCTCCGCCCGCGGAGAGTGGCGCGCGCAGCGCCGGGAATAGCCCCGCCCCCGTGGACTCCGACTTGCCCGGACCGCCCCGGCTGAAGCGCGGTGTTCCGGCCGAGCAACCGGATGCGCCGGAGGGAACGGCGGACTCATCTGCCCCATCTGCCGGTGCGCAGCCCGAGCTGACCGAGCCGGAACCCTCCGCCGACCCGCTGATCGAAAAAGCGCGGCAGGCGACGGCGGCATTCACCGAGAAGCTTCCCAATTACGTCTGCAAGGAGTTCATGGCGCGCTACGCGAGTTCGGGCCGGCCGGCGGACTGGAAAGCGCTCGACGTAGTGTCGACCAGCATCGTCTACGAGGGCGGGCACGAGAGCTACCGGGACATCGAGGTCAACGGGAAGCCGTTCCGCAAAGGCATGGAGGACATGAGCGGCGCCTGGTCGACAGGCGAATTCGGCACCATGCTCCTGGATCTGTTCGCTCCCTGGACGGCCGCAGAGTTCCGTCTCCGCCGGCGGGCGTCCGTCAACGGCGTGGAGACCCGGGTCTACGATTTCCAGGTCGAGCGAACACGCTCGCACTGGCACGTGCAGGTGGCGTCCCAATCCATGCTGCCCAGCTACAAGGGGTCGGTCTGGATCGAGCCCGAGAGCGGCCAGGTGCTGCGCATCGAGATGCAGGCGCGCGCGCTTCCGCACGAGTTCCCGGTGGACACGGTCGAGTCGGCCGTCGACTACGACAGGGTTTTGATCGGCGGAAAGAAATTCCTCCTGCCGGTGCATGCGGAGACGCTGGCCTGCGAGCGCGGCACCAGCAATTGCAGCCGCAACGCCATCGACTTCCGCAACTACCACAAGTTCGAGAGCAGCTCGGACATCACCTTCGCCGCCGACAAGTAGTGCGCGCGGCAGCGTAGGTTCGACGGGCTACGGCTCGATCCAGATCCGCACGCGGTTGCTCTGCTGGCTGCCGGAGGCGATGTAGAGTTCGGCGGGCCCGGCGTTGACCAGCGCCGGGAGCTGCACTTCGACCAGGTACAGTCCGATGTAGCCGGGCGCCAGCACGGCGCGTGTGACCTCGATCGGAGCGCGGTCCAGGAACGCCTGCGTGGGCGCGACCACTTGCGGCGGGCTATCGAACGGTCCCGGCATGCCCGCCGGCCAGTCCGGCTGCACCGCACCGAGCCCGGTGGCCAGAATCTGGAGCCGCGAATTCGAGTGCGCGGTGTTCATGACGTCGAGCAGCACGCCCGTGTCCGCGTTCAGCACCAGCGGCGTGCCGTCGTGGTCGACGAAGATCGCCGGCGAAACGCTTTCCACGGGGACCGCCAGGCGGAAACTTCCGGAGCTGGTTTCGAGCGCCATCGGGAGCGACGACCCGCGCGCGCTGAACGGCACCTGAATCTGGGTCTCGGTATCCGACGCGGCGAGCACTGGCAGATCCAGTTCGCCCGCCCGGGCCGTGCGCACCCTGACGCCCAGAACGCTCAGCAGGGAACCCGGCGCCGCGGCGCGCCGGCTGAAATCGGCCGCGTTTACGAGGCGCAGGCTGCCCACCCGATGGGGCGCCAGCGCCGCGTAGACGCCATAGCCCTGGACGGCGACGAAGAGCTGGTCGCCTCCGGAATCGAGCTTTACGTCGAGCGCCGGAGCGGGCGGCAACCCCGCTAGCGGGGTCCAGGACGTGGCAGTCCCGGCGGCATTCAAATCGGCGCGCGCCGTGTAGACGCCGCGCGCGGTCGCTACGTAGACGGCGCCACTGGCGCGGTCGGCCACGATGCCGTGGACCGCGGCTTCTGGAAGATCGGCGGTCAGGTCGTCCCAGAACTGCCCCGCGTTGATGGTGCGCAAGACGTGCTGTCCCGTTACTCCGCGCGGGTTCGCACCCAGGGCGGCCAGGGCCTGCCGCGGCTCGCGCGCGTCCGCCAAGATCGCTTCCACGGGGCCGCGCTCGGCGGGAGGAGTTGCGTTCCAGTCTCGGCCTTTGTCGGCCGAGACCCACAGGCGGCCATCGGCGGAGCCGGCATACACGAAATCCCCAGCCGTGGACAGCGCGGTGATCTCGACGCCGAGGGTTTCGGACAGCAGTTTCCGCGTCACGGCGTCCTGGGCTGCCGCCGCATCCTGCACTCTCCTCCAGGCCTGCTTTTCGCCGGGCGCCCATTCCAGGACGCCCAGGGCGCCGGCGACTACCCGCAGGCCGTCGGTTCCTTGCGGCAGCCCGGCGATGCGCCGGGCGGGCAGATTGGGCAGGGTCTCGTTCAACCCGGTCCACGACGCGCCGCCATCGAGCGACCGCCACACGCCGTTCTCGTTTCCCGCGACCACTTCCTCGCTGTCGAGCGGCGAAACCGCCAGGTCGCGTATGTCGCCCCCGATGATGGAACGGCCGCCGAAAGCGGTGACGTTGGCCCAGGCGCGGCCACCATCGTCCGCGCGGAGGACCTGCGCTCCGTAGGCGTAGAGGCGCCGGCTGTCCGCCGGGGCGGCCCGCACGCCGCGCGCGCCAACGGGGAGCGCCGCGACCGGCGCATCCGGATCGGCGGCTGGAGGAACCGCCGAACTGGGCTGCCACTTCTCGAAGTCCGCCGTTTCGAAGACCGTCCCCGCAGCCGTCCGGACACAAAGCCGGGACCCGTCGGCCGAATACCACAGCCGCTCAACCGGGCCTGAGGCCGGCGATGCCAGCGCCAACGCAACGGCGGAGTTTCCGATGTGCCGCCAGTCGGGCCGCATGGCGCCCGGGCTTTGCGCCAGGAGTGCGCCCGACCCGATCAGGCAAGCGAACGCACTGACAGTCAGGCTTGCACAACGCCGACACCCAGCGCGCAGGGGTGTGTCGCACTGACACATGGGACTAACTCATTGTAACCCGGCCACATCCCGCTCGCATAGGCCCGCCTGCGCAGCAGGACCGTAATCCGTCCGTAGGGGCGGTCCTTTCCGCTGAGAAGGGGCCAAGGGGGTGCGGAAGCGTTGGCTCTTCCGAAGAAGTGCTGGCGGGACCCGCGGCGCGGGCCGTGCTAGAATCTCTACCAAGGGGGGCACCATGGCGGCTACATCCACAACTACACCTGCGCTCTTGGCCTACCAAGCGGGGTTGCGCGGAAAAATGATCCTACCGGGGGACGACGTTTACGACGTGGCGCGCAGGGTCTACAACGGAATCATCGATCGGCGCCCGGCGCTGATCGTACGCCCCGCCGGGGTCGCGGACGTGATCCGGTCGGTGAACTTCGCCCGGGATTCCAAGCTCGAGATCGCCATTCGCGGCGGCGGCCACGGCGTCGCCGGTTTCGCCACCTGCGACAACGGACTGGTCCTCGACTTCTCGTCGATGAAGAGCATTCGCGTCGATCCGCGCACCCAGACCGCGCGTGCCGAGGCCGGCTGCACCTGGAGCGACTTCGACCATGCCACCCACGCTTTCGGCATGGCCACGCCCGGCGGCGTCCTTTCCACCACCGGGATCGCCGGCCTTACGCTGGGTGGCGGCTTCGGCCACCTGTCCCGCAAGTACGGGCTCTCCTGCGACAACCTGATCTCGGCCGACGTGGTCACAGCCGGCGGGCAATTCCTCACCGCCTCGATAGCCGAGCACACCGACCTCTTCTGGGCCCTGCGTGGCGGGGGCGGCAACTTCGGCGTCGTCACCTCGCTGGAGTTCCGCCTGCACCCGGTCAGCACGGTGATCGCCGGCCCCATCTTCTACCCGCTCGAGAAGACCCGCGACGTCCTGCGGCTCTACAACGACTACCTTAAGACCGCGCCCGAGGACTTCAGCGCGTTTTTTGCCATTCTGATCGTGCCCCCCGGCCCGCCGTTCCCGGCGAACCTGCACAACACCAAGGTGTGCGGGGTGGTGTGCTGCCATCTGGGCAGCGAGGAGGAGGCCGCCAAGGCGGTTCAGCCTTTCCTGAGCGTGGGACCGCCCGTCTTTTCGCACCTCGGGCCGATGCCTTATCCGGTCCTCAACAGCACGTTCGACCCGCTGCTGCCGCCGGGGTTGCACCACTACTGGAAGGCCGACTACTTCCGCGATGTCGGCGGTCCCGCGACGGACGCCCACATTCAGTACGGTCCCGCGATTCCGACCGTGTCCTCGGCCATGCACGTCTACGCCGTCAACGGCGCGGTCAGCCGGGTCGGCCCGAGCGAGACGGCCTACAGTTATCGCGACGCCGCCTTCGGCAACATCATCGCCGCGGTGTATCCGCCCTCTCTCGCTTCCCAAGTGCCCCAGGGCCGCCAGTGGGTTCGGGACTACTGGTCCGCGCTCCATCCCCACTCGGCCGGTGGCAGCTACGTGAACTTCCTTATGGAGGACGAAGGCCAGGATCGGATCGCCGCGAGCTACCGCGACAACTACGCCCGGCTGGTTCAGGTCAAGAAGAAGTACGATCCCGACAACCTCTTCCATCTGAACCAGAACATCCGTCCTCTGGCTACGGCCTGAGGCGCGAGGGCTCATGGCCCCGGCGGAGAGCGCCCGGTGTGCGGGAGAGCGCTCCTGGCTCAGGTTCCGGGCGCGCGAGCGATCGCGATGCGTGTTGCCCGTAGCGTATTCACTAGCGACTCAGCGGGCAGTTGGCGGATGATCGGCTCGATCAACCATCCCAGGCCCGCAGGCACGTCGCGCGTCAACGAGATGGCCTCGCACTCGAGGTAAACGCCGCCATCCCGCTCCTCGAAGCGCCAGTACGAGTACAGCCGCCACAGGAAGCCGTGGTCGTTTCCCGCCGGCTGCTCGCGCTCGCTGCTTTTGCCGGGGTCGGCAACTTCGGCGATGCGAGTGCTGTACGAGCGGCTGTGGTACCGCCGCCCATCGAGGGAGTAGTAACGTACCTCGTGTTCCGTGTCGAGCACCACGGTCAGCACCTTCTTCTTCATGAGCCGCAGATAGACGCGGAAACGGTCGCCGTCCCGGCTGAGCAGCTTCGAATCGATCACTTCGGGTCGGTACGTCACCTTGTTGCGATCATAGTCCTGGACCGCGGCCAGGGTCCGCCCGAGCGTCGCGCCGGGCACGAAGACCGCCGCGATCCAGTCGTGGACAAGGCCGCCGGCGACCGCGACGTCGCCCCGCCCCGCCAGAGGTTCCGCGACGACCTGGCCATCGCGAACCGCCGTCAGCCGTGCTGGCGAATCGTCCGCCCAGAGGAAGTTCGGCCCGTGCAGGCGCTCATCGATGCGGGCCTCCGCGGCGCGGACATAGCGGTCGAAGGCTGCCACCGTCTCCGGTCTGAGTTCCGCGGCCGGGGCGAGGCACCCGGACAGCCACAGCAGAGACAACCAACGGGCCAAACGGAATCGCTTCACCCCACAATCTTCACAAGCCAGGCCGGGCGGCGCAACCCGAGGCCCCTGCCCCGCGCCGCTCCACGCGTGGCGGAAACGAGGCGCCCAGCCGTCGCCGACAGCCTTACCGTCGCGTGCAGGCCAACCGCCGATCGAGAGCGGGTGCGCGACTTGACCGGCCAATCTTTGGCCGCGCGCAGCCGCAACCCGAATCTTCTCAACGAGTCAAGTGCGCGCGAAAAGATTGGCCCGGTCAAGTCGCGCCCGCATCGAGAGCCAAGGCGGCCCTGTGGCAGGTTACAATAAGTATTCATGTCCAGGTTGTTGGAGGGGAAGTGTGCGCTGGTGCTGGGGGTGGCCAACCGCTGGAGCCTGGCCTTCGCCATCGCCGAAGCGTTCCGCCGCGAGGGCGCGTGCCTGATTCTCACCTACCAGGGCGAGCGGCAGCGGGACGCGGTCGAGACGGTGGGGCAGGAACTCTCCGCCGCGCAGGTTCTGCCCTGCGACGTCGGCAATGACGCCGAACTGGCGCAGTTAGCCGAGAAGCTCGGCGAGTCCCCGGGCCGGCTGGATGCCGTCGTACACAGCATCGCGTTCGCCAACCGCGACGACCTTACCCGGCCATTCGTCGAGACCTCGCGCGCGGGCTTCGCGTTAGCGCAGGATATCAGCGCCTACTCGCTGGTGGCGGTGGCGCGCGCCGTGGCGCCCCTGATGACCGCCGGCGGCTCGATCACCACCCTGACTTACCTGGGCTCGACTCGCGTGATTCCCAATTACAATGTGATGGGGGTGGCGAAGGCCGCGCTCGAAGCCGTCGTTCGCTACCTGGCCAGCGACCTGGGACCGAAGGGCATCCGCGTGAACGCTATCTCCGCCGGCCCGGTCAAGACCGCTTCGGCGCGGGGCATCGCGGGTTTTTCGTCCATCCTCGATCACGTGGCCCAGCGCGCGCCGCTGCGGCGAAACACCGATCCGCGGGAGGTGGCCGATGCGGCGGTCTTCCTGGCTAGCGCCCTGGCGCGCGGCGTGACCGCCAATAACTTGTTTGTGGACTCGGGCTTCAGCATTATGGGATTGTAGGTGTTGACAGCGCTCCGAAGCGCTTCTTATCATGGAGTTTCGACCTCAGTTCGCATGAATCCGGTAAGTTACTTTCTGGCTGACATCCGATGATAAAAGTTGAAGGATTGACCAAGCGTTACGGCCGTACTGTGGCCGTGAACAACATCTCGTTCCAGGTGGACAAGGGGCAGGTAGTCGGTTTTCTCGGACCCAACGGGGCCGGAAAGACGACCACGATGCGCGTGCTGACCTGCTTCCTTCCGCCCACCGAGGGCACGGCCAGCCTGGCCGGCTACGACGTCCTCGAGCAGCCGCTCGAAGTGAAGCGGCGCATCGGCTACCTGCCCGAGACGCCGCCGCTTTATCCGGAGATGGAAGTCTCCGAGTACCTGACCTTCGTCGGCCGGCTGAAGGGCGTTCCCAAGTCCGACATCGCGCGGCGGGTGGACGAAGTTTCGGGCCTGTGCGCCATCGGCGACATGCGCGACAAGCTCATCAGCAAGCTTTCGAAGGGCTACCGGCAGCGGGTCGGTCTGGCGCAGGCCATCATCCACAACCCCGACGTGCTGATCCTCGACGAGCCCACGGCCGGCCTCGATCCGAAACAGATCATCGAGACCCGCGAGCTCATCAAGAACCTGGCCAAGGCGGGCGCGCACACCATCATTCTGAGCACGCACATTCTGCCCGAGGTCGAGCAGACCTGCGAGCGCGTCATCATCATCAACAAGGGACAGCTCGTCGCCACCGACACGGTCGAGAACCTGACGCACCGGCTGCGCGGTTCGGAGGCGGTGGCAGTCGAGGTGGAATCGCGCGAAGGAAAGCTCGATTCGGCGGCCGCGCAACGGCGTCTGGAGCAAGTGGCGGGAGTGAGCCGCGTGGTGCTCAAGAACTCCGGCGATGCGCGAGCTACCTTCGAAGTCGAGAGCCTTCAAAAGGCCGCTATCCGCGGCGACCTGGCACGCGCCGTGGTCGAAGCGGGGTGGAACCTGAACGAACTGCGCCCGCTCGCCTTGAGCCTGGAAGAGATCTTCCTGGAGCTGACGTCCGCCGAATCGGAAACCGCGGCAGCCCCCGCCGCCGGAGGTGAGAAGTGAAGAATATCTGGCTCGTTTTTCGCAAGGAACTCAAGAGTTACTTCGCCTCCCCGATCGCTTACACGATCATGGCGCTGTACGCGCTCATCTTCGGTGTCTTCTTCAACTACTACCTGAAGTACTTTCAGCAGATCGCCGGCCAGGCGCAGATGATGGGCCGCAGCTTCCCCATGAGCATCAACGAGATCATCGTGCGGCAGGTGCTGATGGATACCAGCGTGATCGGCCTGTTCCTCATTCCGATGATCTGCATGCGGCTGTTCGCGGAAGAGAAACGCTCCGGGACCATCGAGCTGTTGATGACTTCGCCCGTTCGCGACGCGGAGTTGATCCTGGGCAAGTGGCTGGCGGCGGTGGCGCTTTACATCGTGATCCTGACGGTATCGGCGGTGAATCTGACCTTCCTGTTCGTCTACGGCAAGCCGGACTGGAAGCCGGTCCTGGTGGGCTACCTGGGCTCGCTGCTACAGGGTGGCTGCCTGCTGGCCATCGGCATGTTCCTTTCCACGCTCACACGGAACCAGATCATTGCGGGCGTGGCGGGCTTCTGCGTGTCGCTTCTGCTGTGGCTGATGAACTCGTTTACGGCCTTCGAATCCACGGCGACCTCGAAGGTGCTGGGCTATCTCTCGGTGGTGGGCCATTTCGAACCGTTCACAAAAGGCGTGCTCGATTCGAAGGACGTGGTTTTTTACCTTTCCGCGATCTTCCTGGGGCTGTTCCTGACCGCCCGGTCCATGGAATCGCTGCGGTGGAGGGCATAAATGAAACTGAGCTGGCTCAAAGCAAGACAGACCAGGTACGGCGGCTACGTCGTACTCTATACCCTCGTAATCCTCGCCGTGCTGGCGGCGGTCAACTATCTGGCCAACGACCGCAACGCCTCTTACGACTCCACCAAGAACAAGCTCTACAGCCTATCCGATCAGACCACCAAGGTGGCGAAGGGACTTAAGGAAGACGTTACCGTCACCTACTTCGACCGGGCCACCGAGTTCTCCCGTGCGCGCGACGTGCTCGGCCGCTACGCCAACCTCTCGCGGCGCCTGAAAATCGTTTACGTCGATCCCGAGAAGAACCCTCAACTGGCCCGCGCCATGGGCGTGCGCACCCTGGGGACGACTTTTGTCCAGGCCGGCGCCAAGCGCGAGGAGGCCAAGGCCCTCACGGAAGAAGAGATCACCGGCGCGCTCATTCGCGCGCTCAAGACCGGCGATCGAAACGTCTGTTTCGTCAACGGCTCGGGCGAGCGGAGCATCGACGACTCCGAGCGCAATGGTCTCTCGTCAGTGCGGGAGGCCCTGGAGAAGAACAACTACAAGTCGCGCGCCATCTCGCTCATTCAGAAGCCGGAAGTGCCGAAGGACTGCACCATTCTGATCGTGGCCGGTCCGCGCCTGGATTACACGGACCCCGAGGTCGCCGCGATCCAGAAGAACGTCGAGGACGGCGGGAGGGCCCTGTTTATGCTCGATCCGCCGCTGAACGTCGGCCGCGAGGCGACCGCCGAGAATCCGGCGCTCGTCAACCTGCTCGGCAATTGGGGCGTGACCGTGGACCAGGACCTGGTGCTCGATTTGAGTGGCGCCGGACAGCAGTTCGGGCTCGGCCCCGCCACCCCGCTGGTGGTCAGCTATGAGTCGCAGCCCATCGTCCGCGAGATGAAGGGCTTCGCCACGGTTTTCCCCATCGCCCGCTCGCTGGATGCGAAATCATCCGGCAAGATCAGCGTCGAAAAGCTGTTTGGGACTTCCGACGAGAGCATTGCGACCACGAACCTCTCGAGCGCCGAGATTCGGCCCGATCCCAAGAAGGACAAGAAAGGCCCGCTCACGCTGGCCGTCGCCGGCACTTACGCCGGCGGGAAGCCGGAGAGCCAGGGCCGCTTCGTGGTGGTGGGCAGTTCGACCTGGGCATCCAACGGTGTGCTGCCGGCGCGTGCGATCGGCAACCGCGACCTGTTCCTCAACATGATGAACTGGCTCTCTTCCGACGCGGACCTGATTTCCATCCGCCCCAAGGAGCCCGAGGACCAGTCCTTCATCATGACCCACCGCCAGGGCCAACTGGTGTTCTACTGGAGCATCGTCATCATGCCGTTCGCCATCGTGCTGAGCGGATTCATGGTGTGGTGGAAGAGGAGATAGCCCATGCTGCGCATGCGCGGTCTGTTGATTGCGCTGGCGGTGCTGGCCGCTTTGGCGGGCGGCGTCTACTGGTCGAACAAAGCCAGGGAGGAAGAGGCCAAGAAGCCCGCAGCCGACGCCCCGCCCAAGATCCTCGAACTTCAGCGCGAGCAGCTTGCGAAGATCGAGATCCGGCGGACCGGGGGAGAGACGACGGTCCTCGAGAAAAGGGAAAGGTGGGCCCTGACGGCCCCCAAGCCGCTGGCGGCCGACCAGGAGGCCGTGCAGTCCGTTCTCTCGACGCTTACGGCGCTCAACGCCGACCGCCTGATCGAAGCCAAGGCCGCCGATAGCGGCTCCTATGGGCTGGCCCAGCCCGCTATCGAGGTTGCGTTCACCCAGAAGGACGGCAAGGGTCGCCAGCTTCTCATCGGCGACGAGGTGGTCACCGGCAACGGCTATTACGTCAAGCTGGCGGACGATCCCCGGATCTTCACGATAGCCAGTTACAGCAAGACCAGCCTGGACAAGACCGAGAAGGACCTGCGCGACAAGCGGCTGCTGACTTTCGACATGGGCAAGCTCAGCCGCATCGAGATTGCGGCCAAGGGCCCGGCGTTCGAACTGGGCAAGAACAACCTGAACGAGTGGCAGATCGTGAAGCCCAAGCCGCTGCGGGCCGATGGCGGGCTGGTGGACGAACTGGTCAGCAAGCTCCAGGACGCCAAGATGGACCCCTCCGCTACCGACGAGGACGCGAAGAAGGCCGCATCGGCGTTCGCCGGCGGCGCCCAGTTGGCCGTCGTCAAGGTCACCGATGCGGCCGGCACCCAGCAGATCCAGATCAAGAAGGACGCGGAGCACAACTACTACGGCAAGAGCAGCGTGGTCGAGGGCGTCTACAAACTCACGCCGGGCGTCGGCAGCGCGTTCGACAAGAGCCTCGAGGACTTCCGCAACAAGAAGCTCTTCGATTTCGGATGGACCGATCCCGTCCGCGTCGACGTGCGCGATGGGGCCCGGTCCGCGAGCTATCAGCGAACCGGCGAGAAGTGGTTCTCGGCGGGTAAACAGATGGACTCGATCTCCGTGGGAGCCGTGGCGGACAAGCTGCGAGACCTGACCGCGGCCAGGTTCGCGGACAAAGGCTTCTCGACGTCTTCCCTCGATCTGGCCGTCACTTCACAGGACGGCAAGCGGGTGGAGAAAGTAGCGCTTGCGAAGACCGGCAACGACTGGTTCGCCACGCGCGAGAACGAGCCCACCATTTATCAGCTCGATGCTAACGTGGTAGGTGAGTTGCAGAAGGCAATCGCCGCTGTGAAAGAGGCGGCGCCCGCCAAGACGGCCAAGAAATAGGGGCGACCGCGCCGCGCGCGTAAGCAAGCGGAATTCTGCATGCACGGTCTGTTGACCGATCTATACGAGCTGACCATGGCCGCCGGCTACTTCGAAACCGGCCTCGCCGGCCGCACCGCGACCTTCGAGCTTTCGATCCGGCGCTTGCCCGAGAACCGCGACTTTGTCGTTGCCGCGGGTTTGCCGCAAGCCATCGAGTATCTCGAGGGTCTCAGTTTCGACGCCGCCGAGATCGAGTATCTGCGCTCGGTGCCCCAGCTCGGCGGCGCTCCGGCGTCGTTTTTCGAGAGCCTGGCGCGGTTTCGCTTCGAGGGCGACGTCTGGGCGGTCCCCGAGGGCACTCCGGTGTTTGCGGGGGAGCCGCTCATGACGGTCCGCGGCCCGCTTTGGCAGGCGCAGATCGCGGAAACCTACCTGCTCTCGATGATCAGCTTCCAGACGCTCATCGCGACCAAAGCGGCGCGCATGGCGGAGGCGGCGGAGGGCCGCGGCGTGGTCGAGTTCGGCACGCGGCGCGCTCACTCGCCCGAAGCGGGCGTGCTGGCAGGCCGCGCGGCCTACGTCGGCGGCTGTCTTGGCACCAGCAACGTGCTGACCGGCTTCCGCTATGGCGTTCCGGTCTATGGCACGGCGGCCCATTCCTGGGTGTTGGCGTTTCCGGACGAATTCGAAGCGCACCGTGCGCTCCAGAAACTGCTCGGCCCGCGCACCGTCTACCTCATCGACACGTACGACACGCTGGAGGGCGCCCGCAAGGCGGCATCGCTCGGCCCGCCGCTGTGGGGCGTACGGCTGGACAGTGGCGACCTGGGGGCGCTGGCGCGCGAGGTGCGGCGAATCCTCGACAGCGCCGGCCTCGGTGAGGCGAAGATCATGGCCAGCGGCGATCTGAACGAGCACAAGATCGCCGCACTGGTAGCGGCGGGCGCGCCCATCGACGCTTTCGGCGTGGGCACGGAGCTGGCGACCTCTTTGGACGCCCCGGCGCTCGGCGCCATCTACAAGCTGGTTGAGATCGAGGAGCAGGGCGCGACGCGGTGCACCGCCAAGTTCAGCGAGGACAAGCCGACGCTGCCGGGCGCCAAGCAGATCTACCGTGGCGCGGACCGCGACGTCGTGGCCCTGGCCCGGGAGAGACTCGAGGGCGAGCCGCTGCTCGGCCGGGTCCTGACCGGTGGCCAAACGGCGAGCCCGCTTCCAGACGTCGCGGCCGCCCGCGCGCACGCCGCCCGATCGCTGACGGGTTTGCGCAGGCCGCACCGGGTGGAGTACAGCCAGGTGTTGCTGGCCCTGCGCGACCGGGTCCGCAGCGCAGGGGAGGCGACGCAGGTATGAAGACGGTTTTCATCGACGTGGACACGCAGATCGATTTCCTGTATCCCGCCGGGGCGCTCTACGTCCCCGGGGCGGAAAAACTGCTCCCCCGGTTATCCGAACTCACCCGCTATGCGGCGGCCCACGGGATCCCCGTGGTTTCGACCGTGGACGCCCACGCGGAGGACGATCCGGAGTTCCGCCACTGGCCGCCACACTGCGTGCTGGGCACGGCGGGACAACAGAAGCCGCGCGGCACGCTGCTCGACAAGCGCGTGATCGTCCCCTCAACAGCGGGCCATTACGGAATCGACGGCGCACAGCAGATTATCGTCGAGAAGCAGTGGATCGACGTGTTCGCGGGCGGGAATCTGGCCTCGGTTCTGGAGCGGCTGAACGCGGATCGCTGGGTGGTCTACGGCGTGGTGACGGAGTTCTGTGTGGGTAGCGCCGTGAGGGGACTGCTCCAGACAGGGAAACCGGTCGAAGTCCTGACGGATGCCATCCAGTCCCTCGACGACGCGGCCGGCCGCGCCACGCTGGAAGAACTGAAAACCGGGGACAGTATACTCATTCACCAATTTCAGGGCCAGGCTGGCTGAAGGCGTCGGCACCCTTCCCTCATTCCGAGGCGCTTGCCGACAGGGGGGACGCGCTCCGTGCGTTCGCTTTTTGCGTAGCAGCCCACTCGTGGATGCGGATCGAGAGGACATCCAGGGGCAGGGCACCCCCATCGAGCACCTCGTCGTGGAAGGCGCTCAGGCTGAACTTGTCTCCCAGTTGGTCCTTCGCGTACTGACGCAGCTTGAGGATCTCCAACTGACCGATCTTGTAGCCCAGGGCTTGCGCGGGCCAAGCCATATAGCGATCAGCTTCGCTCTGGACCTCGGGCTCGTCGATGGCAGAGTGGGCATGGAAGAAGTCCACCACCTGCTGGCGCGTCCAGTGCTTGTAGTGGAAACCGGTATCGACGACCAGGCGGATGGCGCGGAGCATGTCATCTTGAAGGTGGCCGTAATAGCTGTACGGATCCTGGAAGAAGCCGAGTTCCCTGCCCAGGCGTTCCGAGTAAAGCGCCCAACCTTCCGTATAGGCGGTGTAATACTCGTGGCGGCGGAAGTCGGGAAGTTGCGGCAGCTCCTGGGCGATGGCAATTTGCATGTGGTGGCCGGGGATTCCTTCGTGGTACGCCACGGTCTCGATCTCGAGAGTCGTGCGCTTCTCGAGGTCGCCGGTATTGACCATCACATGGCCGGGGCGCGAGCCGTCCTGGGCCGGGGGCACGTACTCTGCCGCGGCAGCTTCCTTCTCGCGGAACTCCTCCATGGGCACGATCTCAATCCTGGCTTTCGGAAGACGGCCGAACATGGAAGGCAGCCGGGCGGACATCTCATCGATGTGCTTGCGGTACAGATCGAGAACTTCCTGGCGCGAATGGGCGTGCACCTTGGGGTCAGTCTTGAGAGAAGCGCTGAAGCTCTTGAGGCTCTTGTAGCCGAGCTGGTCTGCGACCTCCAGCATGCGGCCTTCGATCTCCTTCACCTGCACCAGGCCGATCTGGTGAATTTCCTCGGGCGTGAGATTGGTGGTGGTGCTCTCCCGGACGCGGAAAGCGTAGCGTTCGGGGCCGTCGGGGAGGGCCCAGACACCGGGCTCGGCGAGGCCTTTGGGAGCGTATTCGTCACGAACGAACGCGGTGAATCTCACATAGGCGGGCAGGACCGATTCGCGGATCGCCGCCAGGCCTCGCTCGCGCAGTCGTTTTTGTTCGGCGTCCGGGATCTCCTTCGGGAACGTCACGAACGGCTGCGCAAAGGGCGAGGCCTCGGGCGGTTTTGCGGCGATCTTGCCGGACTGGCTGACAACCTGTTCGAGGAGGATACGCGGAGGTATCAGACCGTCCGTCATGCCTTTGCGCATCTGGACCGTGACTTCGTCAAAGAGACGGGGGATCTGGCGGAGCCGGGAAATGTAGTCCTCGTAGTCCTTGACGCTTTGGAAAGACAAAACGCTGACCAATTGGGGCAGATCGATGTGGATGCCGCCGAACTGGGTGACCGGCATTTCCCAGCCCTTGAAGCGCGCGCCCTCGAGCGTCATCCGCAGATCGCGAAGCATGAGGGATCTGTTCAGGGCCTCCGGCTCCGGAAAGCCGGTGGTATCGATGGCTTCGAAGCGGGCCATGTATCGTCTGGTCTGCTCGAGGTCTGCGTCGATGGCCTTTTGGGAAAAGTCGTCGAGCGTATCGTTCCAGCGCTTGTCGCCGAGCATCGAGGCGTAGAGGGGACTGGCGCGCATAGTGTATTCCCAGCGCTCGGCGAGAAGATCGTTCAACGCTTGGCGGCGGGAATCGAGGTCAGACTGCGGCGCCGCGAGGGCAAGACCGGATACAGACGTCAGCAAGGTCAGCAAGACAATGGACCGCATCACTCCCCCCTGTTTCGGCTCTCCGCCCCCATGGCAGCCGGGAGGCCTTGCACACAGAATACAACAACGGCACGGGGGCGGGAGCCTCGTCAGCGCGCTGCGCCGGCCGATGCGTGCGCTTCCGCCGTCTCGGCCCCCTTTGGAGGCTCTACCAGGGCCTTGCGGGTGTAGACATTCGAGGGCGCCCACACCATGTAGCCCGCGAAGCGGTCGCCGAGCGCGTCTTCGACAGCCTTGATCTCGGCCTTGACCATGGCGGCATCGTACTTCGCGCCGAGGTTGAAGTCCTGAATCCAGGGCCGCAGCCGGGCCGCCTTGATCTCGGCCGCGGGCGCGGCGGAAGGGCCGTTCTGATCCGGCGTGGCAAGGGCCGCGGAGCTCTTTCCGTGGCCCGGCGCTGAGCCGTCGCCTTTGGCCGCCGACGCAGTGCCAGCATTGCCCGGCGCCGGCTTGGGACGGCTGAAGTCCTCCAACCTGCTGCGCGCCTCCTTCATCGAGTAGCTCACCACCTCGTAAGGATGCTGGGCCGGGTTGGGGAAGCCGAGGAACTTATGTGCGTAATGCGACGGATATACCATGGGGCACACGGCGTCGAAAGTCCCATAGGCGTCTTCGATCACCTGGCCGATGCCCAGGTCCCCGTCGTTGATCGTCGCCAGGCCGAACAGATCGGCCGAGATCCGGGCGCCCCCGAGTTGTTTCCGCAAGTACCCGAAGAAGTCGCGAACCACCTCGTGCCTGGGCGTCTTGCCGTCCCAGTGGGGGAAGTACATGTCTTTCAGGTCGCCGTCCGAGGGGAAGCGGACGTAATCGAAATTCACTTCGTCGGCGCCATGGCCGAGCGCGTCGCGGGCGATGGCGACGACGTACTCCCAGGCCGGGCGCGACGCCGGATCGATCCACGCCAGCCCCTTGCGGTCGCGCCACAAAGAGGCCGCGGTCAGTGGCCCGGCCTTGTCCTTGGGCAGTTTCGAGACGCGATGGACTGCCAAGTCCGGGCGCGCTTCGGCCAGCACCGGGTCCTGGAAGACGGTCAGGCGCGCGACGACGTAGATTCCCTCCTGGTGCAGGCGGTTCACCAACCCGTCGATGTCGCGGATCATCCGCCGCACCGCGCCATACTGGCGCGCCTCCGGAGCTCGCACCTCATAGGCCACGTTTCCCGAGTAGTCCTTGATGTCGATCACCACGGCGTTGATGGCCGTGGTCTTGTGCAGGTCGATCAGGTAGTCGACGCGGCGCTTGATGCCCGCCGACCAGCCGGTGAAATACACGGCCTTTATGTTGGCCGGAGGGTTCGCCAGCGGCTGGGCGGGCGGGCCTGGCGGAGGGGTCGGCTTTGCGGTGGCGGGCTTGGTGACGGGCTTTGTCACGGCCGGTTGCGGGAAGGGTGTCGCAGTCGCCGGCGCGGGCGGGATGCTTGCCGCAGCGGCCTTAACGGCGGGAGCGGGTTTGAGCCTGGGAGACGGCGCGGCGCTCCGCCGCCAGACGAACCAGCCTATGGCCAGGAGGAGGCAGCCGGCCGCCACGGTGTAACCTTTCGCATTCCGCACTTTACGAGAGTAGCATCCGCGCCGCTCGAAATCCGCGCGCTTCACACACAGCGAATGATCCGAATATCGTCTGCCCGTGCTTGCTCTTCGCCCCGGCGGGAAGCGCGAAGGACCGCACGCCCGACGCCGCCCAGGATTGGGCCGCCGAAGGGTCCACGGCCAGAATTGGTGGCCGCGCCTCAGCCGGTCCTCTTCCACGCTGAACTCGTGGGACGGCCGCGTGGTCGCAAACGCGGCCATCGTGCAGGCGGGTCAGAACGGCGGCATCAACGGCTATTTCGCCCCGTAGAGGGGCAGGGCGGCGAAAGGGGCGATCCGCCGGCCAGAATCCACATACTTCACACGGCCCTTTCTCAAACGCCGATGGTGAATATATAATCGATGATCTGCATGTCCCTCGAGGGCCTTTTGCGGAAAAGCGCTGCCATGCGTCTGCTTTCCACGGAGATTCTGATTCTAGCCGGTTCCTTTGTCGCTTTCGGCCAGACGTACCGGATTGACACGGTGGCAGGGGCGGGGCGCCGGTCGGTGTGCCGGCGCTTTCCGCCCGCCTGGACCTTGTGTCCGGGCTCGCGGTAGACGCGGCAGGGAACCTCTACCTCGGCCTTAGGAACTATGGCGACAATATCGTAGTACGTTTGGACCCCACCGGCGTCCTAGATCGAGTTGCCGGGGGCGGGCCGGCCATAACGGCCTTCAACGCGGGCGACGGACTGCCGGCCACCAGTGTCACGCTGGGTGCGGTTGACGCGCTCGCCTTCGACTCCTCCGGCAACCTCTATATCAGTGAAGAGCGCCCCTCGGTTTCCGGTCCCGGCGGGTACGTCCGCGAAGTTTCGAGCGCAGTGATCAAAACTGTGACGAGTTCACTGCACGCGTTTGGGATCGCGCTGGACTCGGCGGGCAGCGTTTACGTCGCAGACTACTGGTCGGTTCTCAAGGCATCGAACGGAGTCGTCACCGATATCGTGGGCTGCCGCGACGGGAAATGCGATGTCCCCGGCGTTGACGGTCCGGCGCCCGGAGGGTACCTGGTTGGCGCCGAATTCGTCACCGTCGACGCCCATGGCACCGTGTACTTCGCCATGAACGATTGCGGGTCTACTCCGTGCACCGGCACCGTCAGGAAACTGTCGAATGGGATGATCAGCGCGGTGGCTGGAGGGGGCTCGGTAACGGGCGAGAACATCCCCGCGGTAGGGTCCCTGTTGGGGCGCATCGATGGTCTGGCCTTGGACTCCGCGGGCAATCTCTACATCGCACAGGACGACATGGCCGGGTTTGGTACGGTTCGCAAGATCTCCGGCGGCACGATCGCCACTGTGGCCGGAGGCGGCCAGTCGCTCGAGGACAACGTTCCGGCCACCAGTGTGTGGTTGAAAGCCCCTTCCGCGATCGCCATCGATTCCACGGGGAACCTCTATATCGCGGATTACGGCACCGGCCTGCTCCGCAAGGTCTCGAACGGCACGATGACTACGATTGCCGGGAACCGGGCGTGGCCCGTGGCCGACGAGAACGGCCCCGCTACCGGCGCACACCTGAACCTGCCGGCCGGCGTCGCGCTCGACGCCTCCGGCAACCTCTACATCGCGGATTCGGGCAACAACGTAATCCGCAGGGTTTCGCAGGGCGTCATCGCCACGGTCGCGGGCGGCGGCGCGTCGCTGGACGAGAATGTGGCCGCAACGGGCGCCCAGCTCGCCAACCCCTCGGCTGTCGCCGTGGCCGGCAACGGCGATTTCTACTTCGCGGAAGCGGATGCCAATGTGGTGCGAAAGGTCTCCGGAGGAATCGTCACCACGGTGGCGGGAAAACGGTCCAGCTTCGGCTTTAGCGGGGATAATGGCCCTGCGACCAGCGCGACTCTGTGGACGCCAACGGGTCTGGCTCTGGACGCGGCGGGCGCCCTCTTTATCGCCGACAGCAAGGATAACCGCGTCCGCAAGGTGTCCGGCGGAGTGATCACGACGGTGGCCGGGAACGGACAGCAAGGCGGATACGGCCCTTACGGCGTCCCGGCAACCAGCGTGGTTCTGTCCAGCCCCAAGTCGGTCGCAGTTGACGCGGCAGGGAACCTGTATGCCACGGATTCCTACTGGTTCCTGAACGAGATTTCAAACGGGATCCTCACCCGGGCGGCGGGAGGCGGCAACGCGGTGGCCGTTGACGCACTCGGCAACTTCTATACAGCGGGCTTCGACGGGTGGGTGAACAGCAGCGCGGGGACGATTGCCGGGAACGGGTTGAACGCCTTCGGCGGCGACGGCGGCCCGGCTCTCAGCGCCAAACTGAGTTACCCGGCCGGCCTTGCCGTCGCACCCTCCGGCAACATCTACGTCGCGGATACGGGCAACGATCGCATTCGTGTCCTCACCCCCGTCGCGTGCCTGGCCACGGTCGAGGACCCGTTGATCGCGATTCCGGCGGCCGGCGGCATCTTCGGGTACAACATCGCGATCGACCCGTCGTGCCCCTGGACAGTCTCGGGTCTGCCGAATTGGGTCGTCTTGTCCGGCGCCGGACAGGGTTCCGGCCCGGCTGCGATCACCTTGGTGGCGAGTGCTAATCCCGGTCCGCCGCGGCTGGCCGGCGTCTCGATTGCCGGTCAAGCGGTCACCCTGCTTCAGTACGGCTCCGGTTCCCCGGCCTGCGTCTTTACCCCGGAGCAGGCCAGCCTGCACGTCCCGGCACCGGGTGGCTACTACCCGGTGGCCGTCGATGGCCCGCCCTGGACCGGCGGCCCGGCGGTGTGCGCATTGTTTGCGAGCGTCACGGCGGACTGGATCGCGTTCCACGGTGCCAATGCGAAATACATCGAGACAGCATTCACCGGAACCCAGGTTTTCATAATCGACATAGCACCGAATACCGGCGCCGCGCGCTCGGCGACGATCGACTTCGGAGGGGCTCAATTCACACTAGAGCAGGACCCCTTCATACCCTGCCTGACCTTCAGCCCCGGCACAGCGTCGTTCCCGGCCGAAGGCGGCCCCGGCGTGGTCAGTCTGAGCGCGTGCCCCGGCACGTGGTGGTTGGCTACGAGCATTCCAGACTGGATCGTGGGCCTCTCGACCTCCTACACAAACGGGGGCCTCGTCACGTATCAGGTGCTGGCGAACAACGGCGCGGCCCGCTCGGGAACGATCACGTTCGCGTCGTTCGCCTCCGGCGAACAGGACTCTTTCAGCGTTCAGCAGGCAGGCGCCTCCGGCGGCCTACGGTTCGTCCCCGTCGCCCCCTGTCGTGTGGCCGACACGCGCAATCCGGAGGGGCCCTTCGGCGGGCCCGCGATGGCCGCCGGCTTGACGCGCTCCTTCGCCATTCCTCAAAGCGGCTGCGGCATCCCCGCCACCGCCCAGGCCTATTCCCTGAATGTCACGGTGGTCCCTCAGGGACGGCTGTCCTTCCTCAGTCTCTGGCCCGCCGGTCAGAGCCAGCCGGTGGTTTCTACCCTGAACTCCTGGGACGGGATTGTGGTGGCCAACGCGGCCATTGTGCCGGCTGGTGCGGACGGCAACGTGAGCGTCTTTGCGAGCGACCCAACGGATCTCATCCTGGACATCGACGGCTACTTCGATTCTGCCGGCAACTCCGGCGCCAGCGGCTACTCCTTCTATCCACAGACCCCTTGCCGGGTGGTCGACACGCGATATCCGTTAGGCGGGTTCGGGCCTTCCATGTCCGGCGGCGAGAGCCGGGACCTCGCCATCCCTTACGGCTCCTGCTCCGTTCCCCCCGGCGCCGGCGCCTACTCGCTCAACGTGACGGTAGTCCCGGACGGCTACCTGGGTTTTCTCAGCACCTGGCCTGCCGGACAACCGCAGCCCAACGTCTCCACGCTGAACTCCTGGACCGGCAAGGTTGTCGCCAACGCCGCGATCGTTCCGGCCGGGGCCAACGGCTCGATCTCCGCCTACGCGAGCGACCCGACCGATTTGATCCTGGACTTCAACGGCTATTTCGGTCTGCCTGGGCAGTCCGGCGGGGTGTCCTTCTATCCGCTACCGCCGTGCCGGATCGCGGACACGCGCAATGGGGATGGACCCTTCGGCGGCCCGATCCTGGAGGCGTCGAGTGTGCGGTCTTTCACGATTCCCGACAGCGGCTGCGGGGTTCCCAACACGGCGACGGCATACTCGGTCAATGTGACGGTGGTGCCGGAGGGGCGGCTCTCCTTCCTGACGGTGTGGCCGGCTGGAGCGCCGCAGCCGGTCGTCTCCACGCTGAATTCGTGGGACGGGAGCGTGGTCGCCAACGCGGCCATCGTACCGGCGGGTCAGAACGGCGGCATCAGCGTGTTTGTCACGGACCGCACGCACCTGGTGCTCGACATCAACGGCTATTTCGCCCCGTAGAGGATGGGCGGCGATTACGCCCACGTGTTTGCAGCAACTTACGGGGAGCCCCGACTCCGGTGGGTCAAGCCTGGGGAGGAGAGTAGTCCTATTTCGGACTTGCGCCCTGTCACCGCCCGTTTATAATGTACAGTGCTGTGCCGCTGATCCGCGTCCTTCTCCGATTTGTAGTACGGCTGGTCCTGCGGGTTTGGTTCCGGGTCGAGGTGCGGGGAACCATGGCGGCTCATGACCGCCTGCTGATCGTCTCCAACCACCAGTCGCTGCTCGACGGAATTCTGCTGGGCGCCTTCCTGCCGATGATCCCGGTTCCGGTGCTGCACTCCACCATCGTCCGCCACTGGTTCGTGCGCCTGGGCATGCGCCTGTTCGAGCACCTGGTTGTGGAGACGGGCCACCCGCTGGCCATGAAGACCGTGATCGAACTGATCGAGCGCGGCCGGCCGGTGCTGATTTTTCCCGAAGGCCGGGTCACGGTGACCGGCTCCTTGATGAAGGTCTATGAAGGGCCGGCGTTCGTGGCGGCCAAGACCGGCGCCACCGTGGTGCCCGTGCACATCGACGGTGCGGTCTACTCGATCTTCAGCCGCATGAAGGGCGATTTCCCGCGCCGCCTGTTCCCCCGCATCGCCATCACGATCCACCCGCCAGTAGTCATTCCGGAGGCCGACGCGCCCAGGGCGAAAACGCGGAGGCGCCTGGAGGCCAAGACTCTGCGGCGCCTGATGCAGGAGACGGCGTTCGCGTCGCGCCGGCCGACTACGCTTTTTTCCGCCCTGATCGACGCCGCCGCCATCCATGGCTGGCGGCGCGACATCATCGAGGACATCCGGCAGGACCCGCAGTCCTACCGGCAGATGGTGCGCGGGTCGCTGGCGCTGGGCCGCCTGGTTTCCGCGATGACCGTAGAGAACGAGCACGTGGGCGTGCTGCTGCCCAACGTCTCGACGACAGCGGCTCTGCTGTTCGGCCTGATCGCCGCGCGGCGCGTGCCCGCCATGCTGAACTATACGGCCGGGGCGGATGCCCTGCGCGCCGCCTGCAGGGTGGCCGGCGTGCGTCTGTTGATCACATCGCGGGCGTTTCTTGAGAAGGCCAACCTGGCTCCGGCGGTCGAGCAGCTCGGCCAGGTGCGGGTGGTGTGCCTGGAAGACCTGCGCAGCCAGTTCGGCCTGGGAAGTAAGCTCTGGCTGCTGTTGTGGGCGCAGTGGTTCCCGCGGCTGGTCGCGCGGCCGGGCCGCCCGGACGACACCGCCGTGATCGTGTTCACTTCCGGCTCCGAGGGCCTGCCCAAAGGCGTCGCGATCAGCCACGATGCCATCCTGGCGAACGTCGCGCAATGCCTCTCGATAATCGACTTCGCGCCCAAGGACAAGCTCATGAGCGCGCTGCCGCTGTTCCACATGTTCGGGCTGACGGTGGGCGTTTTCCTGCCGCTGCTGAGCGGTTCGCGCACCTTCCTCTACACTTCTCCGCTCCACTACCGCGTCATCCCGGAGCTGGTTTACGACCGCGACTGCACGGTGCTGTTCGCCTCCAGCACCTTTCTCGCCAACTACGCCAAGTACGCCAACCCGGTTGATTTCCGCAGCCTGTGGCTGGTGGTGGCCGGCGCGGAAAAACTCCAGGACGACGTGCGGAGGCTCTACATCGACAAGTTCGGCATCCGGATTCTGGAAGGCTACGGCGTCACCGAGACCTCGCCGGTGCTTTCCGTGAATACGCCCATGGCTTGCCGGAACGGGACGGTGGGCGAACTGTTCCCCGGCGTCGAGCACCGGATCGAGCCCGTGCCCGGGATCGAGCAGGGCGGCCTGCTGCACGTGCGCGGCCCCAACGTGATGCAGGGGTATCTCTCGGAGGAGACTGGGGAAGTCGTGCCGGTCAGTTCGATCTACGGGCCGGGATGGTACAACACCGGCGATGTCGCCTCTGTCGATGACGACGGGTTCGTGACCATCGTGGGCCGCGTGCGCCGCTTCGCCAAGGTGGCCGGTGAGATGGTGTCGCTCGAACTGGTGGAGCGGATCGCCCTGGCCGCCTCGCCCGAGTTCCAACACGCCTCAGC
This sequence comes from Bryobacterales bacterium, assembly GCA_963710565.1. GTDB lineage: Bacteria > Acidobacteriota > Terriglobia > Bryobacterales > Bryobacteraceae > DASWZN01. The sequence goes on from CAVQAN010000010.1 coordinate 389,466, forward strand.
CGCAACCCGCGAACCCGGACGGGGCGAGATCATCGTGCTCTTTACGGAAGACCCGCGCCTGACCCGGGAGCAGTTGCAGCGGGCCGCCCACGGCTTGGGCGCGCCGGAGCTGGCGACGCCGCGGCGCATTATCCACCTGTCGGAGATCCCCTGCCTGGGGAGCGGCAAGAAGGACTACGTCACGCTGAACCGTCTGGCCCAGGGCGCGCCCGTCGAGGCGGTCAGCGCCTGAGGGAGACCGAACTCGCGGTAGCGCCTGCGGCCGGCGTTCTTCTCAAGTAGCTGCCCTCCAAACGGACGCCTGTGCAGCTTCCCGAGGTTGTGGCCCCCACTCGAGGGCGGGGACCCGGCAAGCCCACCCCAACTCGCCCGTCACGCAGCCTTCAGGCCCAAACCAACCGGGGCAGATCCCTGCTGAGCCGTTGAGCACTCTTGAGAAGGCGGCCTGGGGAAAGCTGGTATACTGAAGGAACGTTTGATTGTCCGCGCATATCCTGGCTGCGATTCCGAGCTCGCCTCGTATAGCCCGCTATCAAATGCAAGGAGGTCACTTTGAAGAATATTTTCGTAGGCAACTTGGATTTCGGCGCCACTGAAGATCAGATTCGTTCGCTGTTCGAACCGTATGGCGCCGTGGACCGCGTCAGCCTGATGAGGGACCGGGATACGGGTCGCTCCAGGGGTTTTGCATTCGTCGAGATGACCAACGCGAACGAGGCCGACCAGGCCATCGCGGGATTGAACGGCACCAACCTCGGCGGCCGCGCGCTCAATGTGAACGAGGCCCGTCCGAAGGTGGATCGCGGCGGCAGCGGCGGCGGTCCGCGCGAGCGCCGCGCAGCCCGCTGGTAGATCGGTTGTTCCATCCTGACCGGCCGGCGAGATTGCGCCGGCCGGGTGAGCGCGAAGGGAGTCTATGGCTTCTCGGCCGCATACGACCTACAAAAAGCGTCAAAAAGAACTAGCCCGCATGGAGAAGCAGCGCGACAAAGCTGCTAAGCGGCTTCAGCGCAAACTCGAAAAGAAGTCTCCCGACGCCGACGACGCGATCGAGGGAGTGGAAGGCGAAGTTGCGGACGCCATCGAGGGGGCGGAGGGCGAGGCCGCGGATGCCCGCGTTCCGGCCGGGGCGGAAGATCCGACCTCATGACCGGCCGCATCAAGAGTTTGAGTGCGGGGAACGGATCCGGCTGCATCACGGCGGATAACGGTCTCAGCGCCCACTTCATGTCCGCGTCGGTGCTCGAGTACGATGTCACCTGTCTGGCCGTGGGCCAGATGGTCACCTTCGACCTGGAGACAGGCAGCCTGCCCGTGGCCGTAAACGTGTCCGTCCAGCGGCAGCACAGGAACCCCCTGCCCCCAGGCAAGCACCAGGAACGGATTCCCCTGCGCTACGTGGGCTTCAATCAGGCGGGGAGCGCACGCCTGTACAAGTTCGAGCGGGTCAGACCGGGCGAGCCAACCGAGATTCTTGTGGTGACCGCCGACATGGCCCTGTTCCGGAAGCACCGCGTCGGACTTCAGGAAGGCCCGGGCCTGTGCCTGCGCGCGCTCGAGACCGGGCCGGCCCCGGCCGGCCTGCCGAGCACGCTCAGCGACCAGCACATGCTGGCGTACCTGGCCAGCCGTCCGGCTCCGCGCGCGAGGCCGCGCCACATCCCGCCTCCCCGCCATCCAGCCGCCGTCTGATCACACCAGTTGAGCGTGCCGGAAGCAAGTGGTCAGATGATCGTTGACCATGCCCGTGGCTTGCATGAAGGCGTAGACGATGGTGGATCCCACGAAACGGAAGCCGTGCCCGGCGAGGTCCTTGCTCAGCGCGTCCGAGAGCGGAGTGCGCGCCGGGACGTCCTCCATCTCGCGCCAGGCGCCGGGAACCGGCCTGCCGCCGGCGAAGCGCCAGAGGTAGGCATCGAAGCTGCCAAACTCTTTCTGCACGGCCAGGAGCGCCTTGGCGTTTGTGATGGCGGCCGCCACCTTGAGGCGGTTGCGAACGATGCCGGGATCGGCGAGCAGAGACGCGATCCGCGTCTCCTTGTAGCGGGCAATCTTGCTCGCATCGAAGCCGTCGAACGCCGCGCGGTAGTTCTCGCGCTTGTTCAGGATGATGGACCAGCTCAGTCCCGCCTGCGCCCCTTCGAGGATCAGGAACTCGAACAGCGCCCGGTCGTCGTGCAGCGGCACGCCCCACTCGGCGTCGTGGTAGGCGATCATGGCCTCGCTCTTGGCCCAAGCGCAGCGGGTTGGAGACATGCTTCGGTTGTAGCGTAAGTTCAGGCGGTGCGGCGTCATGCAGGTTGCACTATCCTGGTGGGTTGCCCATGCCCATCAACTCCGACAAGCCTCATCACTGGAAAGCCGGCATCGAGGCGAGCGCTGATCTGTCCAACACCGCTGTCTTGGACAGCAGTGTCCTCACCAAGCTGAACGGTAAGGCGACCTCGGAAGACATCGCTGGAATGCTGCCGAAGTTCGGCTGGTCGGTGAGCCAGGCGCAGCTAGGGAAGGCGACCGAGTTCCTTGCGAAGGCGGATCTCATCACGAAGGGGTAGGCCGTTCTGTTGACGCAGGTGGAGTGGGCGTCGCGGAGGTGTAGGACGACGCAGCGGCTGGGAACCAGGGACATCGCTCAAGGCTCAATGGCTCAATGCGTCGTTCTGACGCTTCTCCCTGAGAGCCCGCCCTCGCCGTCCCCACTACTACTTCGAAATGCGCGGCGCCTTGACGGTTGGCCTTCTCCTCCCGCTGCTGCTGCCGGCACAATCCTCGTTGCGGGTCCGCGCCGTCGATAGCGATGGCGCGGCCCGGGCAGCGGGTTCGCGCTCGGCCGGGCTGGCCGTCGAGGTCACCGATGAACTGGGCAAGCCCGTGCCCGGAGCGGTGGTCACGGTGCGGCTGCCCGACGACGGCCCCGGCGGCTCCTTCGCCAACGGGCTGAGCTCGGAAATCCTGACCACGGGACCGGACGGCCGCGCTCACACGACACCCATAGCCTGGAATCGCCTGGCGGGGGCGGTCGAGATCCGCATCACGGCGGCGAGCGGGCGGCTGCGCGCCGGGACGGTCGCGGCCTGGCAACTCTCGGAGGCGGCGCCGGAAGAACGCGCGGCGGCGCCGCACGAGAAGCACGGGCCCCGGGTCGTCATGAAACCGCACCCGTCCGGCGGCGGCAGCCATCTGAAGTGGATCCTGATCGGTGCCGCGGCGGCAGGCGCCACCGCGGTCACGCTCGGCCTGCGCGGCGGCGGAAGCGCATCGCAGAGCGGGCAAACATCCCAGCAAGGAACGGTGTCGTCGATCACGCCGTCCGGCCCCCCCGCGGTCGGGTCGCACTAGCCATGACGCGACGCCTGGCAGCCTTCGCTCTGTGCCTGAGCGCCGCGCTGGCGCAATCCGCCGTCGAGGCGCCCCGGGCGGGCTGCCTGCGCGGCGCCGACGGCACGCTACGGCCCGTTTGCGGGATTGCCGGAGCGCTGCTGGCGGGCGCGCCGGCGGCCTGGGGCGTGGTTTCGGCGGCGTGCTCGGATTCGCTCGCGCTGGTGAAGACGGACCGGTCGATCGAAGTCCGCGACAGCGGCCTCGAACTGCTGGCGCGATGGGACGCGCCTTCGGGAGCGGCCCTGTTCGCGCTCCCGCGCACCGGGCAGGCGGGCTTCGCCTACTTTCCGGCGAGCGGGCAACTCGTCCAGGTGGACGCGCAATCGCCTCCCCGCCCCGTTCTGGGCTCGCAATCGCTCGGCGGCAATGTACTCGCGATCGCGAGTCCAGATCCCCTCCATCTGATCGCCGTGGTAGCGGATACTCCGGAACCCCGCCTGGTTCGAATCTCGGTGACGGACGGCACCATCGAGTCACAGACCCCGCTTGGAGACGTGGCGACCCCCTGGGCGCTTCTGAACGACGGTACGGCCGTCTTTGCGGACGGCGCGGCTCTAGTCATCCGGCCGCCCGGAGCCGCAGTCGAACGGATGGCCGTGCCTGCGATGGGGCGGCCCGCGACCGGGCGAAGCCCCAAACAGCGGCCCGCAGTTGGCGAGCGGCGGATGCCGCTGCCTGCCCCGGTGGTCGCGATCGACCGGATGAGCGGCGTTTGGCTGGCCGTGCGCCTGGCCGACGGGGGCGCGCCTCTCGCGCTTCGCCTGGAAAGCGGGCGTGAACGCACCTGCCGCGTCCCGGTGACGGAGAAGGCGCCATGATTCCGCGCCTCTTTCTGTCTTCTTTGCTGGCCGCCGCCGGCGCGCTGGCGCAACAGCAGTTGCAGTTCGTGGCGCTGCCCGCGGGCACTGCCTACGCGCCGGGCCAGAGTATCGATTTCGGGGCCGTCCAGACCACCGCCCCGAAGACGCTTACGTTCAAGCTGAACAACACCGGGCCCGACGACGCGGTCCTGACCCAGCTTTCGGCCGGCACGGTCTTCCAGGTCAGTTGGGCGGGAGGCGATCCGGTGGGGCTCAAGATACCGGTCGGCCAGCCGCTCCAGTTCACCATCACCTTTGCGCCTCTGACCGCGGGACCGGCCCTCGGCCAACTCTGGGTTCAGATCGCAACGCCGGCCTCGTCTCCCTCACCTGCCCTGCAACCCCAGGCTGAATACGACCTGGTTGGCTCCGGCAGCGGTCCCACCGTCACTCCGACTCCCACCCCGACACCGACGCCGACTCCCACGCCTACGCCGACTCCGAATCCCGTGTGGCCCAAGGCCAGCATCGTGGCCCAGCCGGCGCTCGGCAACTGCCAGCCGTCGTCCATCACGATCCAGTTCGACTCCGCGCTCCCGGCCAGCCACTTCGGCCTGCTCAGCGCGGCCTTCGCACCGAGCGGCGCCGCAACGGGAGACCAGTTCACGGTCTTCACCTTGCCGAACGGCAACCTTCTGGGTGGAATTCTGGCGCCGCTGTCGTTCAGCCTGACCGCGGGCGAGAGCGTGGCCCGCTTCGAGGGCTGGCAGGAGATCGAGTTCGACGTCGCGGCCGCGGCGGGCACCGTGACCTTGCGGGCCACTCTCAGCGGCGGGGCGGAGGACGGCACGCTGCTGGCTTCCCAGTCATTCACCATCCCTCCGGCGGCGGTGGGCATCGATCGGGTCCTGCTGGAGCGGGCGGTGAGCGCCAGCGCGAACGGCGTCGTGGTGACGGCCCTCGGTTTCGATAACACGCACACGGCGTCCTCGGTGTCCTTCACCTTTTACGACACCGCAAGCCGCCAGATCGGCCAGCCCGTCTCCGTGGATGCGACGGCGCAGTTCCAGAGCTACTTCCCGAGCGCCGCAACCGGTTTGTTCGGTCTGAAGCAGGCCTTCAACGTCGCGGGCGACGTCACCTCCATCGGCTCGGTCGCCGTCTCGATCGCCAACGCGCAGGGGATCTCGACGCCCGCAACCGGCACGGTGTCACAATGACAGGGTGACGCCCGTCGCGCTGACCATCGCCGGCTCGGATCCCAGCGGAGGCGCGGGCATCCAGGCCGATCTCAAGACGTTCCACCGGTTCGGTGTGTACGGCGAGGCGGTCATTACCCTGCTCACGGTGCAGAACACCGAGGGCATTGCGCGTGTCGAGTGCGTGTCCGCCCCGCTCGTGATCGAGCAGGTGCGGGCGGTGCTCGACGACATCCCGCCGCAGGCCGCCAAGACCGGAGCGCTCGGCAGCGCGGAGATCGTCGAGGCGCTGGCGGAACTGGCGGCGGAGTTCGAGTTTCCGCTGGTGGTGGACCCGGTCATCGCCGCCTCGAACGGCGCGCCGCTGCTCTCCGCCGCCGCGCGCCAGGCGATCGCGGCCCGCCTGCTGCCGCGCGCTTTCCTGGTGATGCCGAACCTGGACGAGGCGGCCGCGCTGACCGGGATCGAGGTGAAGGACGTCCGCGCCATGCGCGAGGCCGCGGCCAGGCTGTGCACCATGGGAGCGCGGGCCGCGCTGGTCAAGGGGGGCCATCTCGAAGGCGCGGCCACCGACGTTCTCTACGCCGATGGCGCGTGGCGCGAATTCACTACACCGCGCATCGAAACGCGCCACACCCACGGCACAGGCTGCACGTATTCCGCCGCCGTCACCGCCGGCCTCGCGCGCGGCGACCGCCTCGGGGACGCGGTGGCCCACGCCAAGGCGTTCCTCACCGCCGCCATCCGCACCGCCCCCGGCCTGGGCCGCGGCCGCGGCCCTCTGAACCACCACGCGCGGTAGTGCATTCGCACCCTGATCTGGACGGCGGGTATGGCGCGGCGCCCGCCCCACGGAATAGGCGAAGATAGGAGAGTAGCCGCCCTATGGTTCAACTCTCCCGCGCGTCCAAGCGCTTCGGTCACAAGCTTCTTTTCGAAGGCGTCGACTGGCTGGTGACGCCGGACGACCGCGTCGGCCTGGTCGGCGCCAACGGAACCGGGAAGAGCACGCTGCTCCGCATTCTCTGCGGAGACGAGACCGTGGACGACGGCGAGCGCACGGCCATGCGCGGCCTCACCGCCGGGTACCTGCCGCAGGACGGCCTGACCGTCTCCGGGCGCTCCGTGTTCGCCGAGTGCCTGTCGGTGTTCGCGGAGGTGCGGGCGCTCGAAGAAGAGCTCGAACAACTGGCGCACCGCATGCCGGAGCTCGATCCCGCCGGCGCCGAGTATCACGAAGTCGCCGAACGCTTCCAGCGCGTCGATAGCGAATTCCGCATGCGGGACGGCTACGCCATCGAGGCGCAGGTCGGCGCGGTGCTCACCGGTCTTGGGTTCCGCAAGGAGGATTGGACGCGCCGCACCGAGGAATTCTCGGGCGGCTGGCAGATGCGAATCGCCCTCGGCAAGCTGCTGCTGGAGAAGCCCAACCTGCTGCTGCTGGACGAGCCCACCAACCACCTCGACCTCGAAGCGCGGAACTGGCTCGAAGACTATCTCAACTCCTACCCTTACTCCTTCGTCCTGATCTCGCACGACCGCTATTTCCTGGACGTCACCGTGCGCAAGATCGCCGAGCTGTGGAACCACAGCCTCTTCTTTTACCCCGGCAATTACGAGAAGTACATGGCCCAGCGCACCGAGCGGCGCAACCAGCTTGAAGCCGCCTATCGCAACCAGCAGGACCGCATCGAGCAGCTCGAAGCCTTCATCAGCCGGTTTCGCTACCAGGCCACCAAGGCGAAGCAGGTGCAGAGCCGCATCAAGGAGCTGGAGAAGATCGAGCGCATCGAGGTTCCGCCCGACGAGAAGGCCATCCACTTCAGCTTCCCGCAGCCCAAGCCGAGCGGCCGAATCGTGGCCGAGTTCAAGCGCGTGGCCAAGAGTTATGGCGAGCGCCTGGTCTTCGAAGACGCGAGCTTCTTCATCGAGCGCGGCGACCGCGTGGCGCTGGTGGGCGTGAACGGCGCGGGCAAGTCGACGCTGATCAAGATCCTGGCGGGCACCGAGCCGATCTCGGCGGGCGAGTTCACCCTGGGCCACAACGTCGCAGCCGGACTACTTCGCGCAGGACCAGTACAAGGAACTCGACCCTGACGCCAAGCTGCTCGACGAGATAGGCGGATGCCGCGCCCAGGACCCCGCTGGTCGAGCTGCGCAGCCTGCTCGGCTGCTTCCTGTTCTCGGACGACGACGTGTTCAAGAAGGTCGGCGTGCTCTCGGGCGGCGAGCGCAACCGCTTCGCGCTGGCGCGGCTGCTAGTGAAACCCTCGAACTTCCTGCTGCTCGACGAGCCGACCAACCACCTCGACCTGCGCGCCAAGGACGTGCTGCTCGAAGCGCTGCAAGGCTACACCGGCACCGTGGTCTTCGTCTCGCACGACCGCTATTTCATCGACCGGCTGGCCACGCGCATCTTCGAGGTCGCGGACCGGCGTATCACGGTCTTCCCCGGCAACTACGAGGACTACCTATGGCGCAAGACCGGCGCGGCCGGCGTCCAGCCGCAGGCCGGCGCGGAGCCGGTGCCGTTCTCGGAGGCGGCCGCCCCGGCCCTGCCCGCCAAGCGAGTCAACCCCATCAAGCTGCGCCGGCTCCGCGAGCGTGCCGTCTCGATGGAGGAGCGGATTGCCGGGCTCGAAGCCGAGATCGCGGGTTACGAGTCCGCGCTCGCGGACTTCCGGAGCGCCGAGGAGAGCATCCGCCTCGCGGCGCTGATCGAGGAGCGCCGCAAGAGCCTCGCAGCGCTCCTGAGCGAATGGGAAGAGGTCTCGGCCGAAATCGAAGCCGGGGCCTGATTTCCGTTTGGCGCACGCGCTCCTGCGTGGGTGGCGAACTTCAGTTCGCCGTCCGGACCGCCGAGACGACGGCGCTCGCTTAGAACGCCCTGGTGCGCCGGCGTTTCAGACGGACCAACAGGGGCCGGGCTTCTGGCGTCAGTTCCACGCGAAGGTGTATCGTCCCCGCCTCGGGCCGCGAAACCCTCACGAAGTGGACGGCGCCCTCCGTGCGTGGCAGCGCGAACCGTCCGTCATCGTCGGTCTTCACCTGCGAGAGCTGCTGGTTCCAGTCCTCCGAGCATTCCTCTACGCACACGCCGGAAACTCGCTTCGAATCGCACTCCGCCACGCCGGCTAGGTCGGCGGCTTTGACGCGGGTCACCTTCAGCGTTCCGCTCCCGGAGTCCCTCCCGTACCAGAACCACCAGGCGCCGATGCAGAGACAGAGGCCTCCCTGCGCCATGGACACGGCGTCGCCGTGCACGAAGTGGGGAATCGCGAAGGCGATGAAGAAGACGCAGAACAGCACCTTCCAGTAGTCGCTCCGCCGTTCAAGCCAAATCAGAACCACGAACAGAGCGCAGGACAGGAGTTCGATGCCGGTGACCACCGCGCGCCGCCCCTGAAACAGGTAGGGCCCGACCCAGATGAATGCCCACAGGCACACCGCGAGGACCATGGGGAGCCGGAGTCTGTCGAACGCAACCATCAGTCACTCCAGGATGCAACGATCCGGCGGGCGGGTCAACTGGCCGATTTGGACGCGCTGCCGGGCTCATCATGGCGTCCGCTGATGACGGCCTCCGAGCCTTACAATAGGATTCGCGGTGAGCGATCTCCAAGACCAACTCGCTGGGCTGCGTCGCAAGATCGCGCGCATCGACCGGAAGTATGCCGGTGGCCCGCCCGCTCCTGCGCCTTCGGATCTGCGGCCAGCGCGCTACTTCATCGAACAGTGGATGAGCGGCGAGGTGGTCGAGACGCCGTTGGGACAGCACTTCGAGACCGAGCGGCTCTACGAGCGCCACCGCCGCCACGGCAGCATGGACATTTCGACCCTGATCGAGTTGCCGGAAGACCTGTTGGGCGCGCTCTCGGGTGGCGAAGCGCCGGCGTCGCCGGTCACGCGTTGGGCGTTTCTCGACACCGAGACCACCGGCCTGGCGGGCGGCTCGGGAACCTACGCGTTTCTGATCGGGGTCGGGCGCGTCACGCCGGAGGGGTTTCGCGTGCGGCAGTTCTTCATGCGGGATTACGCCGAAGAGCCGAGCCTGCTGTGGGCGCTTTCCGAGCACCTGGCCGCATTCGACGTCCTGGTCACCTACAACGGCAAGACCTACGATCAGCCGCTGCTCGAGACGCGCTACCGCATGGCGCGGGCGCGGCCGCCGTTCGCCCGGCTGGCGCACCTGGACCTGCTGCACGGCGCGCGCCGGCTGTGGAAACTACGCCTGGAGAGCTGCCGGTTGGTCGACCTGGAGAACCAGATCCTGGGCGTCGAGCGCGAGGGCGACCTGCCGGGCGAGATGATCCCCTACGTCTACTTCGAGTACCTGCGCACGCAGCAGGCCTGGAAGGTGGTGCCGATTTTCCACCACAACGCGGTGGACCTGCTGACCACGGCGTGCCTGACCGGGATCGTGCCCTTCGCTTTCCGCGAGCCGGGCACGACGCGTTTCGTCCACGGCGCGGACCTGGTCGGCCTGGCGCGCTGGTTCGCCGGCGCCGGCGAGCGAGAGCAGGCGGCCGGCTTGCTGCGCCGCGCCATCGAGCTGGGCCTGCCGGACAGCCTGCTGTTTCGAACGATGTGGGACCTGGCGGCAATCGAGAAACGCCTGGGACGCGACGCGGCGTCCCTGGCCGTGCTCACGGATCTGGCCGCCAGCCCGAACCACTACCGTATGCAGGCGCTCGAGGCGCTGGCGAAGCACTACGAGCACCGGGAGCGCAATTACCCGATGGCGCTCGATATGGTCCGCGGCGCGCGCGCCCTGGCGGACTCCGAGCATCTGCGCAAGCGCGAGGCGCGGCTGAAGAAGCGGCTGGCGGGACGGGTCAAGGCGGCGCGGCTGCCGCTATAGAGTCCAGGTCTGCACGATGTCCGTCCGGCCAAAATCCTCGCCGGTGAACAACAGCGGCATGCCGGCGACCGATGCGACCGCATACGACATGCAGTCCCCGAAATTCAAAGCGGCGGGATGCCGGCCGTAGGATTGTCCAGAAGGCAAACCTTGGGACAGGCACGAATTTCGCAAAAGCGGCGAAATTCGGTCCAGTCCCCGGTTTGCGGATCATTCCGATACCCGACTATACTAGCGCCGCTCGTCAGAGCAGCCCCGCCACCTCGGTCCACTCGCGGCCCTGAGACTCCGCCACAGCCGGGTAAGTGACCTTGCCCTGGTAGGTGTTGACGCCTTCGCGGATGGCGGCGCGCTCGCGGCAGGCCCGCTCGAAGCCCTTGTTGGCGATCTCGAGCAGGTAGGGGAACGTGGCGTTGGTGAGCGCCAGGGTCGAGGTGTGCGGAACGGCCGCGGGCATGTTCGAGACGCAGTAGTGCAGCACGCCATCGACGAAGTAGATGGGGTCGGTGTGGGTGGTGGCATGCGAGGTCTCGAAGCAGCCGCCCTGGTCGATGGCCACGTCCACCATCACCGCGCCCTTCTTCATGCGGGCCACCATCTCGCGGCGCACCAGCTTGGGGGCCGACGCGCCGGGGATGAGCACGCCGCCGATGACCAGGTCGGCCTGGCGCACGGCTTCGCCCACCGTCCACACATTCGAGGCCAGGGTCACGACCTGCTGGTTGAAGATGTCGTCGATTTCGCGCAGGCGGTTCAGGTTGCGGTCGATGATGATGACGTGCGCGCCCATGCCCACCGCGATCTTGGCCGCGTTGGTGCCGACGATGCCGCCGCCCAGGATGACGACATTGCCCGGCGCCACGCCCGGTACGCCGCCCAGCAGAACGCCGCGGCCGCCGTTGGGCGCTTCCAGATACACCGCGCCCACCTGCACCGCCAGGCGCCCGGCCACCTCGCTCATGGGCGTGAGCAGCGGCAGGGAGCCGTCCGGCTCGCGGATGGTCTCGTAGGCGATGGCCGTTACCCGGGCCTCGAGCAGACGATCGGTCAGCTCGGGCAGCGGCGCCAGGTGCAGGTACGTGAAGAGGATCAGGCCGGGACGCAGGCAGCCGTATTCGGAAGGCTGCGGCTCTTTGACCTTGATGACGAGGTCCGCGCTGTTCCAGACGGCGCAGACCGCAGGGAGCAACTCGGCGCCGGCTTCAGCGTATTCCTGGTCGGGAATCGAGCTGCCCGCGCCGGCGCCGGTCTGAACAAGCACCCGGTGGCCGGCTTCGCGAAGCGCGATCACCGCGCTCGGCACCAATCCAACTCTGGTTTCGTGATCTTTGACTTCTTTGGGAACACCGATGATCATTTGAGTTCTCGCACGGTTGAGCTTGAACTTGGGGGTTGATCCGCAGGAGGCGCCGAGGGAGCGGTGGCTCCAGACGGCACGGGCGGAAGGGCCGGTCCGGGAGGGGCCGGGGGAGCGCTTGCTCCGGGAGGCGCTGGTGTGTTCGCTGCGGGAGGCGCCGGGGGAGCGGTGGCTCCGGGAAGGGCCGGCCTGGCCGCTCCGGGAAGCGCCGGGGGAGCGGCAGCTCCGGCCGGCTGGTCCCGTCTGGGCCCCAGTCCCAGGGTAATGAGCGACAGCGAAGTGAGTTTGCCCGTCGCTTCGAGCTTCTGATCCTGCTGGTAGCGCTTGAGTGCGGAAGCCCACTCGGGGTCCCAGATTCCGTTCGGCGTCCGCGGCCCGTAGCCCTTGGTGGCCAGCGCCTGCTGAATCTCCTGGTAGCGCGCGGGCGTGGGCGCGGTCTGCGCCAGGCTCTTACGCGTGGCGGGGCGCCGCTTGCCCTTCTTCTTCTGAGAGGCCGCCGCGTGAGAAGAGGAGTGCTTCTTGGGCTGAACTGCGAAACCCGGCCAGGACAGGCAGAGAATCAGAACCAACGCGGCTATGATTCGCAAACGATACTCCTAGACCTTACTGTGTAGCGGGCCGTTGGGCCTACCCTGGGCAGGCGGAAACGCCTGCCCCACGGCCATGCTATCACGGATTCGCCGGGAGGGTCCCGGCCACGAAGAGCGGCTGCCACACCATTTCGCCCCGCGCCGCGCGCGTTCCGCGCATGACGCGGAAAGCCGCCGGTTCGCCCGGCTTGAGCGTGGCCTGGAGCCTCTGCACGTCGTCGACGGAATTCACCGGGCGGCGATTGATGGCGGTGATGACATCGTTCGGTTGCAGGCCGATGTCGTCGCCAAACGAACCGGGATCGACCGCCGCGATCAGGACTCCGCCGGGCTCCTTGAAGCCCCTCCGCTCGCGCCAGGTACTCGTCAGGTTCTGGACCTGCAAGCCGAACTTGACCTTGGTCGAACCCTCCTCCTCGCCCGCCTGCGGCTGGCGGAAGCGGCTGAAGCGCGGATCCTCGGCCCAGACCTCGGTCCGCTCGCCGATGGTCAGCTTGAAGTCCACGCGCTTACCGCCGCGCAGCACCTCGACGGTCGCCTGGGAGCCGACCGGGGTCGCCGAGACGCGATTGACTAGGTCGTCGCCGTCCTTGATGGGCTTCCCGTTGAAGCCGACGATCACGTCCTCGACCTTGAGTCCGGCTTTGGCGGCGGGCCCGCCGGGCTCCACCCTGGTGACGAAGACGCCGTGGGTGGACCCGTAGACGGTCAGCGTCTCGGGCTTCTGGTTGGAGTCGAATCCGACGCCGATGGAGCCGCGGGAAACGCGCCCGCCCTTGATGATCTGGTTGTAAACGCTGGCGGCCAGGTTGATGGGCAGCGCGAAGCCGATGCCCTGGTAGCCGCCGCTGTCGGTGGCGATGGCGGTGTTGATACCGATGACCTGGCCCCGTATGTCGAGCAGCGGGCCGCCGCTGTTGCCGGGGTTGATGGCGGCATCGGTCTGGAGGAAGCGCTGGAGCTGGTGATCGGGACCGATATCGCGGCCCTTGGCGCTGATGATCCCCGCCGTCACGGTCGCTTCGAGGCCGAAGGGCGAACCGATGGCCACGGCCCAATCGCCGACCTGAACGCCATCCGAGTTGCCGATCCTGGCCGGAACGAGCGGCCGGTTGTAGCTCTCGAGCTTGATCACCGCCAGGTCGGTTTCCGGGTCCGTGCCAATCAACTTGGCGTTGTATTCGGTGGTGTCTCCGGTGAACTTGACCTGGATGCGGCTGGCATCCTCCACCACGTGGAAGTTGGTGAGGATGTAGCCGTGAGGGTCGACCACGACGCCCGAGCCGGTCGACTGGCGGTGCAGGGACGGGTGCGGCGAGTCGCCGAAGGGGTCCTGGCCGAAGAAGCGGTGGAACAGATCGGAGCCGCCGCCCTGGCCCTGACCCTGATCCTCGTCCTCCTCGTCGGGCTGGGCAGGAGTGCGCCGGCGGGCGCGGGGCTGCTGGGCGGTCCGTGCCGCATAGGTCGCGGTGATATTGACCACGGACGGCTCGAGCTGCCTGGCGAGCTGGGAAAAGGCCGTCGAGAGCTGGACCGGGTTGGGGATGGTCAGCGGGGTCGCATCGCCGGCGCCGGTTTGAGCCTTCTCCGCGCGGACCGCCGTGCCGATCAGGGTACCGATCAGGATCCCGATCGACAGGGTGAACAGCAGCAAGGTGGCGGACAGAAGCTTCTGGGTACGCAGTGTGGCAAAGAAACGCATCAGTAGATCTCCGAAGGCAGGGCGCTCCTTTGATTATAAGGCCCGTGGTTCCTGGTACGCTCTACACGCTACGAGCCCTTCACTGGTTTCAGCTCGACCACAAGGATGCCGGCGAGGATCAGGACGGCTCCCAGGGCGGCGCGGGGGGCGAGGACTTCCCCGGCGACGACGAAGGAGGTGAGCCAGGCGAAGACCGGTTCCATGGCGAAGATGAGGGCGGTGCGGGTGGACGTTGTGTGTCGCTGCGCCCAGGACTGGACCGAGAAGGCGACCGCGGTGGCAAGCAGTCCGGTGACGATCAAAGCCGCGATCAGGCCCGGGGTCCAGCGCACGGTGGGCCGCTCGACCCACCAGAATGTAGACAGACCGAGGAGGGCCGCCGTGGCGATCTGAGTCAGCGCCAGCGCCTGGAAGCCCAGCCTGGGGGCCAGCCGGCCGAGGAGCAGGATGTGGATGCTGAAGGCGGCGGCGCCACCTAGGGTGAGCAGGTCGCCGTACTCCATCCTCAGGCTCGCGCCGCGCAGCGTCAGCAGGGCCATGCCGGCGGTGGCGGTGGTGACGCCCAGAGCCACGGAGGCGCCCGGAAGGCGCCAGGCCACGAGGGCGGAAAAGACGGGCACCATGACCACGCACAGGCCGGTGATGAAGGCCGACTTCGAGGGGGTTGTATAGCGAAGTCCCAACGTTTGAAGAAGATAGCCCAGAAAAAGGACGGCTCCGGCCAGAGCGCCGCCGGCCAGAATTGGCTTCGTTTTGTCAAATGGTCGGGGGCGGGAGCGGCCGGGCAGCGGCGGGCTGGGGAGCGGGTGGAAGGCGAGCGGGCGGAAAGCCGCGGCCAGGGCCACCGTGGCAAGGGCGAAGCGTAGGGCGAGAAAGAGCAGGGTCGAGGAATCCTGGAGGGCCCCTTTCACTACCACGAAGGTCGCCCCCCAGACAAAAGTGACGCCTACCAGTGCGAGCTCGGCGCGGCGCCGGGAAGAGTGCATCATCGATATTGTAACGACAGGCCCTGGGACGGCGGACGCCGGACTGGCTCCCGGCCTCGGGTCGCTGCCGCGGCGGTGGCGGCGGCGAGTTACGTCCCGGCGCGGCGGGCGGGACGGATGGACCCGCGGGCGGTGCTGCCGTGGGAGTAGGGGGCAAAAGCGCTCTTACTCCAACGGCGGAGCGGTTGGCGAGCGAAGAGTCCGAATGTCCCGCATCGGTGGCTGGCCGAAGAAACGGCTGTACTCGCGGTTGAATTGGCTGGCGCTTTCGTACCCGACCTCGAAGGCCGCGCTGGCGGCGTCCAGACCATCCATGAGCATGCGGCCCCGCGCCGCCTGCAACCGAAGCTGTTTCTGATACTGCAGAGGACTCCGGGCGGTCAGCACCCGGAAATGGCGGTGCAGCGTGGACACGCCCATGCCCGCGATGTCTGCGAGATCTTCCACCCGTAGCGGCTTGGCGTAGTGCGTCTTGATCCAGGCGATCGCCCTTGCCGTCCGGTGGCTCCGATCTCCCAGCGTCGCAATCGCTCGAAGGCGTGCACCCTCCGCACTGCGGAGGATCCGGTAGACGATCTCGCGCTGAATCAGGCCGCTGAGAAAGGGAATGTCCTGCGGCGTGTCCAGCAGGTCCACGAGCCGGCAACAGGCGCCCAGGAATTCCGCCGTGGTCTCACCGGTCGCCATGCCAGGACTGTGAGACGGCGCCTCAGCCACCTGAGTCTCCTCCCGGCTGAGAAGCTCGCGGACCACGGGCATTTCGAGTTTGAGCAGCAAGGCGAGACAGGGCACCGCGTCGCTTGCCTCGATCACCCGGCTGACGACCGGCAGATCGACCGACGCCAGCAGGAATCGCGACGCATCGTAGATGAAAGTGGTTCGGCCGAGGTCTACCCGCTTTCGCCCTTGGGCGACGACGGCCACGCTCGGCTCGTAGGTCGCGGGGCAGGGAGCGGTTGGGGCTGTCCATCGATGGAGCGACAAGCCGGGAACATCGGTTACCCGTCTCTCTGCGGAGCCAACAAACAAGGCAATCTTGCGAGCCAGCTCGGCCCGCAATTCGTGTGCTCGATCGGGCAGCGGAGTGCCGGGTCTCTTGTGGTTTTTCATGCTAACGGCTTCGGTCTCCTCTACCATAGGATAATTGCCGGCTGTGCGCGAGGGTCAACAGTGCGAGAGGAATAGGCAAGAAATCGGAAGGATCGGGATACCGCTTCCGGGGCGCTCGATCTAACCTGGAGATGAGAGAAACGGTTCAAGGAGAACGAATGCAGAAGCGCAAACTAGGAAATGGCGGCCTGGAAGTTTCGGCTCTCGGGCTGGGCTGCATGGGAATGAGCTTTTCTTACGGTCCGCCCAAAGACAAGCAGGAGATGACCGCTGTTCTCCGGGCAGCCGTCGAACGCGGCATCACATTCTTCGACACGGCCGAGGTCTACGGCCCGTTCTTGAACGAAGAGCTCGTGGGCGAAGCTCTCGCTCCCTTCCGTGAGCGGGTGGTGATCGCCACCAAATTCGGGTTCGACCTCAGTCCTGGTCTCGATCCCCGCGGGATGAAGGGCGCGCCGGGCCTGAACAGCCGGCCAGAGCACATCAAGCAGGCCGCCGAGGGCTCGCTCAAGCGGCTCAAGGTGGATGTCATCGACTTGCTCTATCAGCATCGGGTTGACCCGGACGTGCCCATCGAAGACGTCGCTGGAGCGGTGAAGGACCTGATTCAGGAAGGCAAGGTCAAGCACTTCGGCCTTTCCGAAGCGGGAGTGCAAACCATCCGCCGCGCGCACGCGGTCCAGCCGGTCACGGCTCTCCAGAGCGAATACTCGCTGTGGACGAGGACTCCGGAGAAGGAAGTGATACCGACGCTGGAGGAACTCGGAATCGGCTTGGTCCCGTACAGCCCGCTGGGCAAGGGCTTCCTCACGGGCAAGATGGACGAGAACACGAAGTTCGACAGCACCGACTTCCGCAGCACCCTGCCTCGCTTCACGCCGGAGGCTCTCAAGGCGAATCAGGCCCTGATCGATCTGCTCGCCAGCATCGGGGAACGGAAGAAGGCGACGCCGGCTCAGATCGCGCTCGCCTGGCTGCTGGCCCAGAAGCCGTGGATTGTGCCGATCCCAGGCACCACGAAGCTGCATCGCCTGGACGAAAACATCGGGGCGGTCTCAGTCGAACTCACGCCCGACGATCTCCGTGACATCGAGAACGCCGCCTCGAAGATCACGGTGCAAGGCGCCCGGTACCCCGAGAAGCTGGAGCGGATGACCGGCCGCTGAGCGGCCACGCGAAGGAGTTCAAGAAATGGAGATCAAACGAAGCGGTTCACAGCCTTCCGGCAAAGGACCGGCAGAGTATTTTACCGGCACGGTGCGGATCGACCCGCTGTTCAACCCGCCCGCTCCGGCGCGTGTTTTCGGCGCCAGCGTCACCTTCGAGCCCGGCGCCCGGACGGCGTGGCACACCCACCCGCTGGGCCAGACCCTGATCGTGACGGCCGGGTGCGGCCGGGCACAGCGTTGGGGCGGACCGGTCGAGGAAATCCGGCCGGGTGACGTGGTCTGGATTCCGCCCGGCGAGAAGCACTGGCATGGCGCCACGGCAACCACGGCGATGACCCATATCGCCATTCAGGAACAGCTTGACGGCAAGGCGGCCGACTGGATGGAACAGGTCAGCGACGAACAATACAAGGCCTGATCCAAGGGCCGCAAGGCGTCGATGAGGTCACCACGGCGCCGAAAAGCGCGGAGAGATTATGACCATTCCCCGCATGACCGTGCTGGTCGTTGGTGCGACCGGCAGCATCGGGCGCCTCGTCGTCGAGGAAGCACTCCGTCAGGGCCATGCCGTGCGTGCCCTGGTGCGCACCCCCGGCAGGGCCCGTCAGCTTCCGCCCGAAGCGCAGGTGGTCCCCGGTGACGTCACCCGCCCCGACACGCTTCCCGGTGCGGTGGACGGTGTCGACGCTGTCGTGTTCACCCTCGGCTCGGACGGAGCCGGAAAGGTGGGGGCTGAGAGTGTCGATTACGGCGGCGTGCGCAACGTCCTGGGCGCCCTGGGTTCGCGGACAGCGCGCATCGCGCTGATGACCTCCATCGGAGTCACCAACCGCACCGGCGCCTACAACCGCGCCACGGAGGCCCACGACTGGAAGCGGCGTTCCGAGAGGCTGGTGCGCGCCAGCGGACTGCCGTACACGATCGTGCGACCCGGCTGGTTCGATTACAACGGGCCGGACGAGCACCGGCTTGTCCTCCTGCAGGGCGATAAGCGCCAGGCCGGCGATTCCAGCGACGGAGTCATTGCGCGACGCCAGATCGCCGAGGTGCTGGTCGGCAGCCTCGGCTCGGATCATGCATTGCGCAAGACCTTCGAACTCGTCGCGACCACCGGCCCGGCACCGGACGACTTCGACGCGCTGTTCGCCCCTCTCGATGCGGACCGCCAAGGCGCCCTGGACGGCGTACACGACATGGCGAACATGCCGCTGGAAGACGAGCCGAGGCGGGTGCGTGACGACTTGGATGCGGTGCTCGCGCAGCGACCTGCCTCCGCCTCCTGACACCAGCTGCGTGAAGGGTGCAGGGGTTCCTGGAACGGCGGCTGGCCGGCCGCAGACGCGCCACTGCACTCAAGATCCTTACGAACAGGTCCTCGGATCAGGTGCGCTTACCCCTCTATTCGAGAACGATGACCACGTGGCCCTTCTTGTGTCCGGCCTCCGCATAGCGGTGAGCCTCGGCGATCTGCTCCAGCGGATAGCGCCTGTCGATTACCGTCCTTAGCTCTCCGGCCTCGATCAGCCCTTTGAGAAAAGCCTGATCCCCGGGGGCGATGCGCGCCATTCCGCCAACGACTTTCGCGGCGCCCGTGACGGAAACCCACATCCCTCGAAGAATCCCTCCCAGAATCGACAACAGGTCGCCCGGAACCGCCTACCCGGACATAGTAACCGCCGCGCTTGAGGGATCTCAGGCTGCGCGAGAACCCGCTCTTGCCCACCGTATCGAAGACCATGTCATAGACCCGGCCGGCTTTCGAGAAATCTTCCCTGGTGTAGTCGACCACCTCGTCGGCGCCGAGGGATTTCACCAGGTCCAGATTGGCGGTGCTGCACACGGCTGTGACGTGCGCCCCGAAGTGCTTCGCCAATTGGACCGCGAAAACCCCGACACTCCCGGACGCTCCGTAGATGAGCACTTTCTGTCCGGCCTGGATCTTCGCTTTCCTCAGGAAATGCAGCGCCGACACCCCGCCGAACAGGACCGCCGCGGCTTCCTCGAGCGTCATGTTGATCGGCTTGATCGCCAGCACTCTCCTCGACCGCGCACAGGTATTCGGCGTGGGCGCCGAACTTGAACCCGGTCGAACCAAATACCTCGTCGCCCTTAGCGAAGCGCGTCACAGCCTTGCCCACCGACTCGACCGTCCCGGCGAACTCCATCCCCAGTATCTGACTTCTTTGGCCGCCAGAGGCCCGTCATGAGCCTCACGAAGAACGGCTCGGCTTTCCTCATCCTCCAATCCGCCGCGGCAACGGTCGCGGCATGGACGCGAACAAGGACTTCATTGTCCTTGGGGGAAGGCTTTTCGACCTCCTCAACGTGAACGACGTCCGGGGGTCCGTACCTGCGATAGACGGCGGCCTTCATGTCTCACTCCTCTCGTAGTAATCTCACAGGATCGATCGACAGCGCGCGTTGCGCCGGAATCCACGTAGCGAGCAGGCCCAGCAGCAACATGGCCAGAACCACGCCGGCCAGCACCAGCGGATCGCGGGGAGTGGCCTGATACACGATGGAAGCCAGCACCCGGCTGGCCAGCATTCCCAGGACCAATCCCGCCGCTGAACCGAAGGCCAGCAGTTTGAACGCCCGTCCCAACGCCGCCCGCAGCACTTCCTCGGGCTGTGCGCCGAGGGCGATGCGAATTCCCAACTCCTTGAGCCGCTTGCTGACCGAGTACGCCGCCATGCCAAAGATGCCGGTGATCGACAGCATCGCGCCCATCATGCCCAGCACGCCCAGCGACATCGTCGCCACGCGCGAGGGAAACAGAACTACGGACAGCAAGCTGTCCCAGGTCCTGGCTGTCAACGGGCAGCCCCGCATCCAGATCGCGGAGCTTGCTCCTCATGGCGGCGGCAAGTTGCTTGCGGATCGCGGCTGGAGCGCACCACCAGATACGCCTGCTTCGATGGCGATTGCAGGAACGGGAGAAACATCGCCGGCTGTTGATCTTCGGTGAGGCTCATGTACTTTCCGTCTTCGACAACGCCCACCACCTGAACGCGCGTTCCATCCTGCATCTTGTAGTGTCCGCCGACGGCGTTTGTTACCGAGCCGAAGATCCTGCCGGCAAACTCTCTGTTCACTACGGCTACGGGAGGCGCGTTCTTGTCGTCATGCCAAGAGAAAGCTCCTGCCCGCCAACAGGCTCGTGCCGGCCGCCTCGAAGTACCCGGGAGAGACGTCGTATTGGTATGGCATGGCGGCGGCATTCGACTGCCTCAGATCCGTGGTCTCGTCCTTGAAGACATTCGCCCTGCTGCCGGCGGCATAGACCAACGGAGGATAACCGTTCACCAATCCCGCCCGCTCGACGCCGGGAATCGTCTCCATCGCATCGATCATGCGCCTCTGCATGTCGGGCACTCTGCTCGCCGCTGTAACCGGCCATGGCCAGGTTGACGCTCACCAGCATCGTGTTGCGCGGCTCAAATCCGAAGTTGCCGTGCAGCGAGCGCGCCAGTCCGCGCACGGCGACCATCGAAGAAGTGACCAGCACCGCGCAGATCGCAATTTGCACGACCAGCAAAAGGTCGCGGACCGTCATCCGCCGCCCGGCGGCGCCGCTCGATCCCGCCTTGACGATCTGGTATGGATCGGTCCTGAGCACCTGGCGCACCGGAACGATCCCGAAGAGGAATCCGCTCACCAACGCCAGAGCCAGAGCGACCACGTAGACCTTCGCGTCCGGGCTCCGCAGGCACGTGGACGGCAGCCCCGGGAAAGGGCTGCCACGTGCTCAGCCGGCGCAACAGCGCGACGCTGCCCAGGAGTCCCGCGGCGCCTCCAGCGAGGGAGATCAGCACGGCTTCGGTCAATAGCTGCCGCAGGATGCGCTTGCGGCTCGAACCCAGCGCCAGCCGCAGCGCCACTTCGCGGGAGCGGTCGGCGGCGCGCGCGGCAAACAGGCTGCCCAGGTTGGCGCACGCGGCCAGCAGGATCAAGCCGGCCAGCAGCATCAATCCCGCAACGAATGCCTGCGCCGCGCCGACGAAACGCAGTGAGGCCTTGACGCGACAGGGAAGAGCGTCTTGTGAGGGAACTCCTTGGGATAGGTCTTTTCGAGATACGCGCCCACGGCGTTCACATCGGCGGTCGCCTGGGCGGGAGTGACTCCCGGCTTCAGATGTCCTATCGCCTCGAAAACCGCACCGGTGCTCCCGCGCGCGTCCAGCAGGCTCTCGCCGTTCACCTGCTCCTGGTTGACGATCGGCATAAAGAAATCGGGAGAAACAAACAACAGAGTCCCGTGGAATCCCGGCGGCGCCACGCCGATGATGGTGAAAGGATGCTTGTTCAGCCGGACAACCCGGCCCACCACGCCGCGATCGTCCTGAAAACGGCTGTGCCAATACGCGTAGGTGAGCACGATATAGGGCGCGCTGTTGGGGCCGTGCTCATCGGAGCTGTGGAAGAAACGGCCAAGATAGGGCTGAATCCGGAGCACGTCGAAGTAGTTCCCGGTCGTGGCGTAGCCCGCGGCGCGGGAGGGATCCTTGCCCGTGTCCAGACCTACGAAAGCGAAGTTAAAAGCCGCCAGAGCCTCGAAGCTGCGGTTGCGATCGCGCAGATCGAGATAGTTGGGATACGACTGCCAGCCGGAACCGTCCCCGTACTCGGTTCCGTAGAGGCTCTCCGCCTGAGGCACATTCAGCGGCCGCAGGATCAGCCCGTTCAGCACGCCGAAGACCACGGCGTTTGCGCCGATTGCCAGCGCCAGCGTCAAAACGCGACGATCGTGAATCCCGGAGACTTGCGCAGCACGCGAAGGCTGAAGCGCACATCCTGCGATGAGAGTCTCGACAAAATTGCCGCCGAGCGCTTCGCGGCATCTCCTCTTTGTACTCGCTCGTGGCCGCCGAACTCGATGCGCGCGCGGCGTTCCGCCTCGGCGCGATTCAGGCCGGAACGTTCCAGATCGTCAGCGCGGTGCTGGATGTGGGAGCGAAGCTCCTCCTCCATCTCATCCTCGATCTGAGGGCGGTGAAGGAAATTGGAGACAAGCGGAGTGAAACCAGGCCAGCAGTTTCATATTTCCTCCGGTTCGGCGGCGAGAGCGGAAGCAATGGCGGCGGCCAGGCGGTTCCACCCATCGGTTTCCTCCCGCAGGCGCTTGCGCCCCGGGGCCGTGAGTTCGTAAAACTTCGCGCGACGGTTGTTCTCCGATGTGCCCCAGCTTGCTGTCAGAAGGCCCTGACGCACCAGACGGAACAACGCGGGGTAGAGCGCTCCCTGCTCAATGAGCAGCGCTCGCTCGGAGATTTGGCCGATGCGCAAGAGAACCCCGTAGCCGTGCAGGGGACCGAGCGAGACGGCCTTCAGAATGAGAAGATCGAGAGTTCCTGGAAGAAGCTGGGCCTGGTCGGGCATGTACACTCCTAATCTACTCAGGAGTATAATGCAGCTTTCCTAAGCTGTCAAGGAGAGAAACGGGCCGGCCGCACAGTCTCCACTTTGCGCTTTGCCTGGCGAACCGCGACCCCGCGGGGCTGAGCTTTTCGGTCGTCTGCTCCGGCGCCGCGCCCCCCCTACCCGAGCCTCTCCGCCGGCGCGCCGAGGGTTTCGCGCACTTTGGCCGCCAGCGAATGCGGAGAGAACGGCTTCTGCAGATAGGCCATGTTGCCGACGAGCTCGCCTTCGCCGCCGATCAATTTGTCCGCGTAGCCGGACATGAAGAGCACTTTCATGCGAGGCCTCAGGGCGGCCAGCGCTTTGGCCAGCTCGGGGCCGGTCATGCCGGGCATGACCACGTCGGTGACCATCAAGTCCACCGGTCCTGTGTAGATCTCGCAGAGCTGAAGCGCATCCGGACCGCTGGCGGCTCCCAGGACCTTGTATCCGCAGCTTTCGAGAACCTCCATCGCCAGGTGGCGGACCTCGGCCTGATCCTCGACCACCAGCAGGGTCTCGTTGCCTCGCAAGTCGGCGGCGGGCGTCTTGGGAACCTCCGCCGAGGCGGCCTCGCCTTCGGCGCGCGGCAGGCATATGTGGATCGTTGTCCCCGTGCCGGGTTCGCTGCGGACCCAGATGTGCCCGCCGGCCTGCTTAACGATCCCGTAAACCGTAGACAGTCCCAGTCCCGTTCCCTTAGCTTTCTCCTTGGTGGTGAAGAACGGCTCGAACAGGTGGCTCCGGGTGTATTCATCCATCCCCGAACCGGTATCGCCGACGGCCAGTTCTACATAGGGGCCGCCGGCCAACTCCGGGCGGCCGTCGCCGGCATTGAAATCGCGGGTCTCGATGATCAGCTTGCCTCCGCGCGGCATGGCGTCGCGCGCATTGACGGCCAGGTTCATCAAGATCTGGTTGATCTGGTTGGGATCTGCAACCACCTTGCCAGCCGCTTGGAGGCGGACGATCAAGTCGATGTCCTCGCCGATCAGCCGGCCGATCATCTTCTGCACGTCCAGGATTACGAGGTTGAGATCCAGGACTCTGGGCTGGACGACCTGCCGCCGGCCAAAGGCCAGGAGTTGCTCGGTCAGAGCCGCGGCCCGCTGCGCGGCCTTCCGGATCTCGCCCACGGAGGTTGCCAGGAACCCGTCGGCGGGCAGTTCTTCGAGCACCAGTTCTCCGCAGCAGATAATGACGGTCAGCAGGTTGTTGAAGTCGTGGGCCACGCCCCCGGCCAGGCGGCCGATGCTCTCCAGCCGTTGCGCTTGCAGGAACTGGTCCTGCAAGCGCCGGTACTCGGTGACGTCCTGGGCAGTGCCAATCATGCGTTGGTTCCCGGAATCGTCGGCTTCGAGCTCCCCGTGCTGGCGGACCCACCTGTGGGTGCCGTCGGGACGCAGGATGCGGTGGTCCAGATGGAACGGCTTGCCGGTCTCGATCGTGGACCGTATAGCGGCCTGGACCGCAGCGCAGTCTTCCGGATGGATGGTGCCAACGATGGCCGTGGGAGTCGGCGTGAAGGACTCCTTCGAGACGCCCCAGATGCGGTAGAGCTCGTTGGACCAGCGAACGGGCTCGCTGGCCGATCCGGTCTCGAGAATGCGCGTGGAAGCCTCCCAGTTTCCCAACTCCGCAATCCTCTGAGCGCGTTCCAGGCGGGCCTCGCTCTTACGCAAAGCGTCCTCGGCATGCTTCCGCTCGGTGATGTCCTGCGCCACGCCCAGCACTTTGCTGGGGACGCCGTCGGTGCGGGCGAAGACCATGTCGCGGCAGTGTACCCAGCACCAGTGGCCGTCGGCGTGCCGCATGCGATATTCAATTTCAAGGGTTTCGCCGTCCGCGGCCTCGCGGCAACGGCGAAGGTGCTGCGCCACCGCCGGGGCATCCTCGGGGTGGAGGATCTCGCCCATCAGGTCGGCGCCCAGCAACTGGGCGCGGTCGAGGCCGTATCCCAGGAACTCGGTCACATGCCGGTTCGCAAAAGTGTTACGTCCTTCCGCGAGGTCGTAGATGTAGAGCAGGTCCGGAGTGGCGTTGAGGATGCGATGAACCAGACGCCGGCTGGCGTCGAGCTCCTCTTCCATCTTCTTGCGCTCCGTGAAATCCATGTGGGAACCGATGATGCGGCGCGGTTGCCCTTGGGTGTCGAACAGGAGCGAACCCCGGGCCAGAATCCAGCGGTAACTGCCGTCCTTGTGCCGCAACCGGAGATCCGTTTCGAACTCCGGCGAGTTGGCGTCCAGAGATCGAATCACGGCCAGCGCGCGCTCGCGGTCCTCGGGGTGGATCCGCTTCTCCCACTCGTCGAGGGTGTCGCCGATCTCGCCGGGCGCATACCCCAACTGTGCCTTCCACTCCGGCGAGTAGTAGACCCGGTTGGAACGCAGATCGTGGTCCCACAGCCCGGTTTTCGACACCTGGACCGCCAGTTGCAATCGCCGTTCGCTTTCGCGGAGCGCCTCTTCGGCGCGCTTCCGCTCCGTGACCTCGCGGAAAAAGACCAGAGCGCCATCCGCGTTGAGGTAGCGAAAGGGCTCCGCGGAAACCTCGACATCCATGAGGGAGCCGTCGACCTTAATGAACTTCTCCTGGACGACGGGCACGCGCCGCTTGTCTTCCCGGAGCTGGCGCAGCCTGTCTTGCACCAGGGGGTGGGAATCCGGATGGACGCGCTCCAGCGCTGGCCGGCCCAGCAGTTGGTCCACGGACGCGGCGCCGAAGGCAGCCACCGCGGCCGGGTTGACGTAGCGGATGAGGCCACCGGTGTGTATGAGAATCGCCTCGGGCGCGTTTTCCACCACCAGCCGGAAGCGCTCCTCGCTCTCGATAAGCGATTTCTCGGTCTTCTTGCGGTCGGTGATGTCGGTGATGACCACCAGGACGCCGACTTCCGATCCACCTCCATCGAACAGGGGCGCGGAACTTACGCTGACCTCGACCGGGGAGCCATCCTTCCGCACGCGCCTGACCTCGATCCCGCTCAGCGACCTGCTGGGCATCGGTTGCTTCCAGAGTTGCCGTCCGGGTGGCCGCTCGTCCTCCGGATAGATGGCGTCCGGAGCCGGCTGGCCGAGAACTTCCTTCACGGACCAGCCATAGATACGTTCGACGGCCTTGTTGCAGAGCTGAACGCGCCCCTGGAGATCCAGGACGACAATGCCTGCCGGGGCGGCCTCGATTACCGCCTCCAGTTTCTGCTTGGCCTCGCGCAGCTCTTCCTCCATGGTCTTGCGCTCGGTGATATCGCGCACGATGGTCTGGTGGAACTTGACGCCATCCACGTCAATCGTTCTGGTGCTGGCCTCGACGGGGAAGACCGTCCCGTCCTGGCGGCGGTGCCAGGTCTCGACGATGCGCCCGTCCGGCCCGGTTTCGGCGGGCGCTGGTCCCTCCAGTCCGCCCTCGCGGACCCGCCACAGATCGCCGAGGCGCTTTCGCAACAGGTCCTCGCGGCGGCAGCGGTACGCCGTGACGGCGCGTTCATTGGCCTCGATGATGCACCCGGCCGTATCGCTCAGGAGAATGATGTCGTTAGCGTAGTGGCTGAGGTAGTCGAAGTGGCCCACCAGGGCGCGGCGTTCCACCTCGGACTCGTAGGCCTGCTTGTAGAACTGCAACCGCTGGAGACGCCACAGCAAGCCCAGAGCGAGCCCGGAGGCCGCGATCAGCGCTGCCACCCGAAACGCTAGGAGGCGAGACTCCTGCTTGAAGGCGCGCTCGACCTCTTCGAGATCCATTTCGGCCACCACGGACCAGGTCGTGGCCGGAACCTTGCGGAGGGCGGCCAGCACCGGAACCCCCTTGTAATCCAGGCCGTGCATCGTCTCGCCGCGTTCCAGCGCGGCCTTTGCCGGCTCAGAAAGAGCGATCCCGGCCGGGAGTCGCTCGGCGCCGCTCCGGCGGCGCAGGAGGTCGGCCAGTGGGAGTTCGCTGGCGCCCTCCCGGCGCAGCAGCAGAATATCGCCATTCCCATCTGGATCCGGCCAGGGCTCGATGAGAGGGTACAGCGACTTGCGGGCGTCGACTCCTAAAACCAGGGTGGCCGCGGGAGAACTGCCGGCCGCCGCCAACGGAATCACCAGCCCCAGGTCGATGCCTTCCCGGTCTTTTTGCATGTCCGCCAGCACTACCTCGCCGGTCTGGAGCGCCTGCTCGCAGAGAGGGGCGTAAAGCTCCGGGGAGCCCGCTGGACCGAAAACAACAAGGGCCCTCCCTCGGCGGTCGGCCAGCACGGCACTGACGTAGAGCGCCGCGTGCGAGCCTTCCATCCACTGGCGGACGGCGGCGACCGTGGCGGCTTTGCCCGTCGCTTCGAGCACGCGTGGAGGCGACGGCGACGCGGCCTTCGCCATGATGGCGCGCGCGTCTTCAAGGCGTTCCGCGCGCCACGCCGTAACCTGGCTGGCCTTCGTGTCCGCGATGGCGGAGAGCTGATTCCCGATCTTCTGAAGGAAGGCTTCGCGCTCATGGAGGAAATACCGGTAACTCACTGTGGCCAGCAAGGTGGCCAGCAGGACAAAGACCCCGAGCGTAAAGAGGAGGCTCGGGCGCCTGCGATCGCCCGGCCGGGAAAACTCATCAGGTTTGGCGGGGCCAGCCGGCCCGCTGCCATGTTCGGCGCGTGTGTGGAACAGGGTTTGCACGGTCCAATCGCCAAAATCCACGCAAAGAGCGAACAGCATTATAACCCGGTTTTGCATCCCCACCGTTCGTTACCGCACTTTTTGGGCATCGGCGTGGCGGATCTGGTGGAACGCGACTGCTCCTCCGACCGCGCTCGAGGAGGTGCCGGGGCCTGCCCGCACCCAAAACGAGACCACCAGGGAAACGCTTGCGCGCAGGCGGCCCGCCGGCAGCGGCCTCCGCCGGCGGCGGAAACACGGTAGAATTCCCTAAGTGTAAGGAGCGCGAAAAGTGAACAGACAGGACTTCGGAAAGACTCCGGACGGCACGCCCGTCGAACTCTACACGCTGGCGAATTCCCGCGGCGTTGAAGCCACAATCATCACCTATGGCGGGACCCTGGTCTCGCTCCAGACGCCGGACAGCACCGGCCGGCCAGGCAACGTGGTTCTGGGCTTCGACAGCCTCGACGGCTACCTCGGCGGCGGGAATCCGTTCTTCGGAGCGCTGGTGGGCCGTTACGGGAACCGGATCGCCAAGGGCCGGTTCACGCTCGACGGCGTCGAGTACACACTCGCCCAGAACAACGGCGAGAACAACCTGCACGGCGGACCGCGTGGATTCGACAAAGTGGTGTGGCAGGTCAAGGACGCCGGCCCCAAGTCGTTGGATCTCGGCTATCTGAGTAAGGACGGCGACCAAGGGTTTCCGGGCAACCTGGACGTGACGGTGCGGTACACCCTGACCGACGACAACGAACTGGGGATCGATTACAGCGCCACCACGGATCGGGACACGATCGTCAACCTCACCAGTCATTCCTATTTCAACCTGGCATGCGAGGGCGACATCCTGAGCCACCTGCTGACGCTCAACGCGGACCGTTTTACGCCCGTCGATGCAGCCCTCATTCCGACCGGCGAGTTACGGAGCGTGGCCGGCACACCCTTCGACTTCCGTCAGCCCACTGCGATCGGAGCGCGGATCGACCAGGACGACGTGCAACTGCAGCGAGGCGGCGGATACGACCACAACTTCGTGCTGAACCGGAAGGGCGAGGGTCTGTCCCCGGTTGCGAAGGCCGTCGAGCAGGGGACGGGCCGCGTCCTGGAGGTCTTCACTACCGAGCCCGGCGTCCAGTTGTACTCCGGGAATTTTATCGGCAACTTGCAGGGCAGAGGCGGCAGGCTGTACGGACGCCGCTCGGGGTTCTGCCTCGAGACGCAGCACTATCCCGATTCGCCGAACAAACCGAGCTTCCCCACCACGGTTCTCAAGCCCGGCCAGCGCTACCACAGCACGACCGTCCACAAGTTCTCGGCCCTTTGAGTCTGGCCGGCACTACTTCGGCCCAGCCTATCTGGCCTGACCGTTGGAGCGCGCCTTGGCGGTTCCCAGCGCCTCGCGGATGGCGGCCTGTAGCTGCGCTGCCGTGAAGGGCTTCTGCAGGAAGTTGGGATGGGAACGGGCGTCGACGCCGTGCTCGCTCAGGACGTCTTCCGGGTATCCGGAGATGAGGACAGCCTTCAGATTCGGGTGGGTGCTCCGGATCTCCGCAACCAGTAGATCACAGTTGGTATGGGGCATGACGACGTCCGCGATGACCACGTCGATCGGGTCCGGGCAATCCGCGGCCTTCCGGACCGCTTCGGGCGCGCTGCCGGCCTCCATGACCCGATGGCCCTGCCCCTGGAGCATGTGGCGCAGCACGCCGCGAACTGCTGCATCGTCTTCGATCAGAAGAATGGTCGACATAACTGGCCGCTGACCACCGCTGCCGGCGAGCCAATACCCACTTTAGCGCGGCCATGGCCCCACTTACGGGTTACCCTCACAAGGGGGTATTTGGGTCGGCTAGGAGCTGGCGGAGAGACTCGGTATACGGGGGACGCGCCACGCCCCGCTCGGTCACGATAGCGGTCACGTACCGGTGCGGGGTCACGTCGAATGCCGGGTTCTCGACCCGGACGCCTTCGGGCGCCACGGCGACGCCGAACACGTGGGTCACTTCGGCGGGCGGGCGCTGCTCGATGGGGATCTGGTCGCCCGAGGAGAGGCACAAGTCGAGGGTCGAAAGCGGCGCGGCCACGTAGAACGGCACGCCGTTCTCGTGCGCCAGCACGGCCACGCCATAGGTGCCGATCTTGTTGGCGACGTCGCCGTTGGCGGCGATCCGGTCGGCGCCCACCACCACGCAGCCGATGCGCCCGGACTTCAGGAAGTGCCCCGCCATGTTGTCGGTGATCAGCGTCGTCGGGATGCCGTCGTGCTGAAGCTCCCACACGGTCAGCCTGGCGCCCTGGAGAAACGGACGCGTCTCGTCGGCAAACACGTCGATGCGCTTGCCTGAGGCCACGGCGGCCCGCACCACGCCGAGAGCGGTGCCATAGCCTGCGGTGGCCAGCGCTCCGGCGTTGCAGTGCGTGAGCAGGGTCTTGCCGTCCGGGACCAGCGGTGCGCCGTGGCGGCCGATGGCCTCGTTGATGGCGATGTCCTCCAGGCGCATCTGCCGGGCTTCCTCGACCAGCCGCCGGCGAATCTCCTCGGCCGGGCGGGTGCGGATTCCGTCGTACAGCCTCTTCATGCGGTCGATGGCCCAGAAGAGGTTGACGGCCGTGGGACGGGTGGCGGCGAGAGTGGCGCAGATGGTTTCGCACTCTTCGCCGAGCCGGGACGAATCGGCGTGCAGCATGCCGAGCGCGACTCCCATGGCCGCAGCCACGCCGATGGCCGGAGCGCCGCGAATCACCATCGAGCGGATAGCCTCCGCCACCTCCCGGTAGTCGCGGCAGGTGACGTACACCTCTTCGCGCGGCAGCCGCGTCTGGTCGATCATGACCACGCCGGCATCAGTCCACTGGATTGTCTCGATCATACGCAATGACGTGGCGCGGACTTCATGCCGGCACCTGGGCGTCGAGATGAGTCTCGACGCGGCACGCAGGAGTGCGTGCGCCACGTCCCTAGCCGATCTTCTCACACTCGAACGAAGCTCTCGCCCAGCATTCCGAGAAACACGACGAAGTTGAAACCGGCGTGCATGTATGTCGAGGCGGCGGTGGAACCGCTACGCTGGCGCATCCAGCCGAATGCCGATCCGGCGAAGAACATCACGATGAGCTGCTGCCAGCTCCAGGCGTATTCGGCGCCGTGCAATGCCGCGAAGGGCAGCGCCTGGAGCGCCACACCGGCCAGGGCGCCGAACGTGCTCACGAACAGGGGCTGAAGGAAGCCGCGGAACGCCAGTTCCTCGAACAGAGGACCCAGGGTCACCGCAAAGAACCCCAGCAGCAGGAGCGACGATCGGTCCCTCAGCAGGTCTTCCATGGGTGTCTTGACGTGGGGAGCCGGAAGCAGGCTCGATATCGCCACCGAGATCAGGGCGGTCAGCACGCCCCAAGCGGCGGCATCCCAAAACCCCCGGCGCGGCCTGACCCAGGCGAGCGAGCGCCAGAAGGGGCGACCGTAACCAAAGCGCATCACCCCGCACAGAGCCGCGAACCAGAGGCCCTCGAACGCGAAGGTCACCGCGAGCGCCTGTACGGCGCCGAAGGGGGCCTTGAACAAAAGCAGAGCCACCCTGCCGACCAGCAGGAGCAGGACGAAGGCGACGGCGATGAGAAACATCAGATCGCGATAGCCCCAGAAAGGAACCCGTTCCGGTGCGGGCAAGGACTGGAACAGGGCCACGGGTTCGAACGGGGGCGGGGCTTCGGGCGGAGCCGGGGCCTGCTGCTGCGGATCTGAGGGGTCGGTCATGACTGGCGTTCGACGAGGACGGCCGCCAGCAGGGGCACCATCAGCTCGTGATGGCCCGTAATGGCAATCCCGCGGCCGCCCGAGCGCGTGTGCGGCCGCTCGATCACGTTCACGCGGGGGCGATAGTGCTGGAGGAAATCCAGGTTCAGGGTGGTGAAGTCCTCGAGGCGGTGGCCCAGGTTGCGCACTACGGACACGGCCTTGAGAAAGACCTCGGGCAGGACTACGGCCGAGCCCACGTTGAGGTATACGCCGCCGGAATCGAGCTGCGACACGAGGCGGCAGAACAGGCGCAGGTCGCGGTGGGTGGCGCGGCCGATGGCGGCGGGGTCGGCCGCCGGGTGGGTGTGCGGCGTGTCGGCGCCGATGGCGACGTGCACCGTGACGGGCGTCCGGTTGCGGTAGGCGGCCAGGAGAAGGCTGGAGTCTTGGCAAGCTGAAGCTTGCCCTACAAGCCGGCGGCCGAGGGCCTCGCCCATGCCGAGCGAGTCGCGGTCGCCCTCGACGATGGCGGCGTTCATGTCTCGGCCCGTCTCCTCGGCCACGCCGAAGCGGCCGTCCGGGAGCACGGCCTCGACGTCCTCGCTGGTTGCGCCGGCGATGGCGATTTCGAAATCGTGAATCGCCGCGGACCCGTTCATGGCGAAGGCGGTCGCGAACCCGCGCCGCATCAGGTCCGCCAGGACGGGCGCCAGACCGCACTTGATGACGTGCCCGCCCATGCCCCAGAGGACCGGCTTCCCCGCCGCGCGGGCGGCCTCGATAGCCTCTACCGCCGCACGGAAGCCGTCGGCGGCCAGCACGCGCGGCAGAGATTCGAGCCACGCCGCCACGCCGCCCTTTTGGTACGGCTTGGCTAGGTGCTCGAGCCGCACCTTGCCGCCGCGCTCGCGTATTGGGACCGTCTTCAGGCCGGAAAAATCCAGCGGATCGATGTCGTATTGGCTCACCAGGAGTGTCCGTTTCTGCCGCTCTTCAGCACTTTGACCAGCGCCTGGCCGGTGTAGCTGCGGCGGCTGCGCACGATCTGCTCAGGCGTGCCCGTGGCCACAACCTGGCCGCCCGCATCGCCGCCGTCCGGCCCCAGGTCAATGATCCAGTCGGCGCATTTCACCACGTCCAGTTGATGCTCGATCACCACCACCGTGTTGCCCAGCCCGACCAGGCGCTGAAGCACGTCGAGGAGCTTGCGGATATCGTCGAAGTGCAGCCCGGTGGTGGGCTCGTCCAGGATGTAGAACGTCCGCCCGGTCTGCCGCCGGCTGAGCTCGCGGGCCAGCTTGATGCGCTGCGCCTCTCCGCCCGAAAGCGTGGTCGAGGACTGGCCCAGGTGTACGTAGCCCAGTCCGACGTCCGCCAGCGTTTGCAGCTTGGGCTGAATCTGCGGGATGTTTTCCAGCACCGGCAGCGCTTCCTCGACGGTCGTCTCCAGGATATCCGCTATCGAGTAGCCCTTGTATTTGACCTGAAGCGTCTCGTGGTTGTACCGGCGGCCGCGGCACACATCGCAGGTCACGTAGACGTTGGGTAGGAAGCTCATCTCGATGCGCTTGAGGCCGTCGCCTTCGCACGCTTCGCAGCGGCCGCCCTTCACGTTGAAACTGAACCGGCCGGGCTTGTAGCCGCGCTCGCGCGACTCGGGCAGCATCGCGAACAGATCGCGGATGGGCGTGAAGACCCCGGTGTAGGTGGCCGGATTGGAGCGCGGCGTCCGGCCGATGGGCGACTGGTCGATCTCGATGACCTTGTCGATGTGCTGGAGGCCTTCGATGGCGTCGTGGGCGCCCGGCTCCTCGCGCGACCTGTAAATGGCACGCATCAGGGCGCGGTAGACGATGTCGTTGACCACGGTCGATTTCCCGCTGCCCGAAACGCCGGTAATGACGATGAACAACCCGAGAGGGAACTCGATATCGATGTTCTTGAGGTTGTGCTCGCGCGCGCCGCGAATGACCAGGCTCTTGCCGTTGGCGCGGCGGCGCTGCGCCGGCACGGGTATGCTGAGGGCTCCGGAAAGATACTGGCCGGTGAGCGACGCAGGATTGCGTTCGATTTCCCCGGGTGTCCCCGCGGCAACCAGCAGGCCGCCCAGGCGGCCCGCGCCCGGGCCCAGGTCGATGACGTAGTCGGCGCGCTCGATAGTCTCGGCATCGTGCTCGACCACCAGCACCGTGTTGCCGAGGTCGCGCAGACGCGCGAGCGTGTCCAGCAGGCGGGCGTTGTCGCGCGGGTGCAGGCCGATCGAAGGCTCGTCGAGCACGTAGAGGACGCCGCGCAGCCGGGAGCCGATCTGCGTGGCCAGGCGTATGCGCTGGGCCTCGCCGCCCGACAGCGTCGCCGCCGAGCGGTCCAGGCTCAGGTAGTCGAGCCCCACCGCGCTGAGGAACTCGAGCCGGTTCCGTATCTCGTCAAGCACGCGCCCGGCCACCTGGGTCTCGCGCTCGGTGAACTCCCAGCCGTTCAGTTTGGGAAGCGCGCGGGCAACCGGGAGCGCCGTGAACGCGGCGATAGAGACGTCCTTCACCAGTACGGCGAGGCTGGACGGTTTCAGCCGCCGCCCTTTGCAGTCCGGGCACTCGATGGGGGACATGTAGTCCATCAGCCAGTCGCGGTAGACGTCGGTTGCCTCTTCGAACTTCTCTTCGAGCAGCTTGAGGACGCCGGGGTGGCCGCCGCCGCCGAACAGAGCGAAATCCTGCGCCTTGCCGGCGAGTTCGTCGAACGGCTTCCCCAGGTCGATCTTCTGCCGCCGGGCCGCCTCCAGGGTGGCGCGCGCGATCGTCTCCGACGAGGCCGCCGGCACGAGGCCGCCATCGAATAGGGGCTTCGAGGAATCGGCCAGGATCTTGCCCGGATCGAACATCCACTTGCTGCCCAGGCCGGAACAGGTGGCGCAGGCGCCGTACGGGCTGTTGAACGAAAACGACCGCGGCTCGATGGCCGGAACACTGGTGTCGCAGTCCGGGCAGGCCAGTTTCTGCGAGTACAGGCGCTCCTCTCCGTTCACGACGGCTACCGTGACCAGGCCGGAAGCCAGCTTGGTGGCGGTCGCGATGGAGGCTTCCAGGCGCTTCTCGATGCCCGGCTTGACCAGCAGCCGGTCGATCACCACCTCGATGGTATGGTTGCGCCTCCGATCGAGCACAATGGGCTCGTCGATCGAGCGCAGCGTACCGTCGATACGGGCGCGAAGGAAGCCCTGGCGGGAGAGTTTCTCGAGGTCCTTGCGGTACTCGCCCTTGCGGCCGCGCACGATGGGAGCCAGAATCATGACCCGCTCGTCCTGCTTGAGGCTGGCGATCTGCTGGAGGATGCGCTCGGTGGACTGTTGCGAGATTTCCTGCCCGCACTGGGGGCAGTGGGGCACGCCGATCGAGGCGTACAGCACCCGCAGGTAATCGTAGATTTCGGTGATGGTGCCGACGGTCGAGCGCGGGCTGCGGCTGGTGGTCTTCTGCTCGATCGAGATGGCCGGGCTGAGGCCATCGATGGAATCGACCTCGGGGCGCTCCATCTGGTCCAGAAACTGGCGCGCGTAAGGCGAAAGCGTCTCCACGTAGCGGCGCTGGCCCTCCGCATAGATGGTGTCGAAGGCCAGCGAGGACTTGCCCGAGCCGCTCAGACCGGTAACCACCGTGAGGCTGTTGCGGGGGATCTCGACGTCGAGACTTTTCAGATTGTGCTGCCGCGCTCCGTGTACGGTGATACGGTCCAGCATGGTGGGGGTCGGCGATACTGCGCCTATTGTCCATTGTCCCCCGAGACTGAGGCTGGCGCCAGTTGGTCCGTATTCGTCAAGGACGCCGGCCGCGTCTGCCCCGCACGGCCGCCCCGCCCCTATCCCATCTCCTGCTCGTAGGTCCGCCGGAAGAAGCCGTCGGTCATGCCCGCGATGTAGTCGCAGACGAGGCGGTGGAGGGCCTCGCCGGCGGTCCCTTCGCGGTACGATTCCGGAAGCCGCTCGGGATGCCGGACGAAGTGGCCGAACAGTTCGGCGATCATGAACGCTGAGCGGTCGCGCTCCTGGGCCAACACGGGGGAGAAATACACCCCCCGGCGCAGAAATCGCTTCAGGGCCGCGTTGGTCTCCCCCGCGGGCTCCGCCAGTCGCGCCAGGCGAACCGGGTGGCCGCGCACGTCGTCCACGTCCGCCAGGCCGGCCTCTTCGACCGCCCGCCGGGTGCCCTCGATCAAGCCTGTCACCAGCACATCGATCAAGCGGCGCAGCGCCTCGTTGAAGCGGATGCGCTCCGGCGCTCCCGGAAACTGGTTCTCGATCTCGGCGGAAATCGCCTCGAACTCCGGAACGCTGGCGGCGACGTCCTGCATGCTGAAGAAGCGCGCGGAGAATGCGTCGTCCAGATCGGCGGTGTTGTAAGCGATCTCGTCGGCGGGGTCGATGAGCTGCGCCTCGAGCGGCGGGCGCAGTCCGGCCAGGTACTCGTCGAATTGCGGAACCTCGCCCGGCTGGAAGTCGCGCGAGTGCTTCACCATGCCTTCCCGCACTTCGAAGCTCAGGTTGAGGCCCGGGAAGCGCGCATAGCGCTGCTCGAAACTCTCGACAATACGGAGCGCGTGGAGGTTGTGATCGAAGCGCTCGCCGTAGCGCCTCATCTGCCGGTCGAGTTCGTCTTCGCCCGAGTGCGCGAACGGCGGATGGCCGATATCGTGCGCCAGCGCCAGGGCTTCCGTAAGGTCCTGGTCGAGCCCCAGGACCGCGGCCACTGTGCCTGCGATCTGCGCGACCTCGATCGTGTGGGTCAGGCGGTTGCGGAAATGATCCGAAAGGCCGGCGGTGAAGACCTGCGTTTTATCTTCCAACCGGCGGAACGCGCGGGCGTGCACGATGCGGTCGCGGTCCCGCTGAAAAGCGTTGCGATAGGGATGGGGCGGCTCGGGAAAGCGGCGGCCGCGGGAGCGGGCCACCGGAAACCGCAGCGCCCCTACGCCGGCAGGCATGTTGGCGCACCCGCTAGCGGGAGGGAAGCGAGTTCAACTCGGCGATCGCCAGGCGGCTGATGGCCGCACGTGCGCTCCGTAGTGGCTCCAGGAGCTGCCGCGCCCGTGCCGGATCGGCCGGCGCTACATAGCGGGCCAGCGCAATCGTCGCTTCCTCTTTCGAGACGAAATCCGTCGGCTTGTCGATGAGGGATAGGAGGAGCTTTTCACCCTCCGCCTGCCGGTGCTCCGACTGGTACACGTTGGCCAGAACCAGCTTGGCCAGCGAGGCGTAGTTGGCGCCCCCGGAATCGATAACCTGCTTGAAAGCGACCTCGGCCGCCGCCAGATTGCCGCTGTTGGCGGCCGATGCGCCCAGATAGTATTGCGCTACCGCCGCTTCGTGGCTGCCGGAGTACTTGGCGGCGACATCGCCGAACTCTTTCAGCACCGCCTTCTGCTTGTCCTGATCGGTCGCGAACGACCTCTCCTGTCCTTCCCGCGGCGGCCCCACCGGGGTTTGCCAGACCTGGAGCGCGGCGCCGAGGGCCGCCTGCCGTTCGGCATCCCGGTGCCGGAACCAGTAAAACAGACCTGCGATGAGGACGATGGCGACCAGTCCGGCGACGCCGTACCGGATCGCCTCCTGGCGATGCTCGCTGAAGAAGTCGACGGTAAGGCCGACCTCCTGGGCAAACTCGTCTTGCTTCAGTTTCTTGCGGGTAATTCTGTCCACGGCGACCTCAGAGAAACACCGATTCTAGCACATGGGGTGCGGAAAAACGGGGACAGTACGCTGCGCACTCGCGGCGGGACACAAATGACTGTCCTCGGTTCTCCCGGAGGTTCTCCCACTACTCAGGCAAAGCTGCGGATGGCGGCTGCCTCGTCGTCGAAGACCTCGAACACCGTGTAGAGCTTGGTGATCTGCAACAGGTCCTTGACGCGCTTGGTCAGGTTGATGAGCTTCAATTGACCACCGGCGTTGGCCACCGAGGTAAATCCGGAGACCAGCTCGCCGATGCCGGAGCTGTCGATGTAAGTTACTTCCCCGAGGTTCAGAAGCATCTTCTTGTTGCCCTTGGCAACCATCTCGCGGATGCCCTCGCGCAGATTGCTCGATCCTTCTCCCAGCGTGATCCGGCCGGCAACATCGATTACGGTAACATCGCCCACCTGGCGGGGGCTGAGTTTGGCGCTCACGACTCTTTCCTCCTCTATGGCCCGCCTCGCCCACGGCTGCACCGCGGAGTGGATCGGGCGCTCGACTATTGCGTTATTGGATGTACTTCACCAACTTGACTTCGGTTCCCGACGGGCTCAACCGCCGGATCTGGAACTCGTCCATAAATGCCCGGATCAAGAAAATCCCGCGTCCGGACTGCTGGAGCAGGTTCGGCTCCGCCAGCGGATCCGGCAGCTTGTCCGGGTCGAACCCTTCGCCTTCGTCGCCCACCAGGACCGTGACACGATCCTTGCCGTTCCACACGGCCAGGTGAACCCTCTTGCGCCGATTGTAGCGGTTGCCGTGGACCACCGCGTTGACGATCGACTCGCGAACCGCCATGCCGATCTTGTGCAGATCGTCCTCGTGGAATCCCATCTGCTGGGCCACGCCGAGCACCAGGTGCTCCGCCTCATCCGCGCTTCCTAGCGCCGAATCGAGATAAGTGTCAATCTCTTTTGTTTCGCTGGTGTTCTCGGCCATAATCACCCGCAGCCCCGCGGATCCCCGGAACAGACCCCCGACAAGCCGCAATGTGGCGGATCGATACGTTAACTTACCAGATATCGCAGTCCAAAGGCAAAGGGAGGGCTTTCGCAGGGCAGGGCGTCTGCGCCTGAGGACGGGTCTCTCTGGCACGGCCGGCCACCCGGCGGAGGCTCGCCCCAGCACGGCGTAAAATCGGGACATATGGCCATCCAGAGCGTGAGCCCGGCCACGGGCGAGGTGCTGCGGGAGTTTCAGCCCGACGGGCCGGCGCAAGTCGAGCGCAAGCTCGCGCTGGCGGCCGCGGCGTTCCGCGAGTGGCGCCGCGTGCCGTTCGCCGGGCGCGCCCGCCTGATGCTCGGCGCCGCCGAGATCCTGGAACGAGGCAAGGAACGCTTCGGCCGGATCATGACCGCCGAGATGGGCAAACCCATCCAGTCCGCGCGCGACGAGGCGGCCAAGTGCGCCTGGGCGTGCCGCTATTACGCGGAAAACGCGGAGCGCCTGCTGGCCGACGAGAGCGTCGAGACCGCTGCGACTTCCAGCTTCATCCGCTACCAGCCGCTTGGCCCCATCCTGGCTGTCATGCCCTGGAACTTCCCCTTCTGGCAGGTCTTCCGCTTCGCCGCCCCCGCGCTCATGGCCGGCAACACCGGGCTTCTCAAGCACGCGTCGAACGTTCCGCAGTGCGCCCTCGCCATCGCCGAGGTCTTCCGAGAGGCCGGGTTCCCCGAGGGCGCCTTCCAGACCCTGCTGATCGGTTCGGACCAGGTCGCGCGCGTGATCGCGGACGAGCGTGTGAGGGCCGTCACCCTCACCGGCAGCGAGCCCGCCGGAAGCCAGGTGGCTGCCCAGGCCGGCCGGCACTTGAAGAAGACCGTGCTAGAGCTGGGCGGCAGCGACCCGTTCATCGTGATGCGCAGCGCCGGCCTCGAAGCAGCCGTCCGCCATGCGGTCCGCGCGCGCGTGGTCAACAACGGCCAATCCTGCATCGCCGCCAAGCGTTTCCTCATCGCAGAGCCGGTTGCGGACGAATTCGAGCGCCGCTTCGTGCAGGCCATGGAGGCGCTCCGGACCGGCGATCCCATGGACGAAAGCACCGAACTGGGCCCGCTCGCCACGCCGCAGATCCTGGAGGCGCTCGAGGAACAGGTGCGGCGGTCCATAGCGGCCGGCGCGCGTTTACTCACGGGAGGGCGGCGGCTGGAGCGCCCCGGCAACTACTTTGCGCCCACTGTGCTGGCGGACGTCCCCGAAACCGCTCCCGCCGCTTGCGAAGAACTCTTCGGCCCGGTGGCGAGCCTCTTTCGCGTCCCCGACATCGAGGCCGCGATCGCGCTGGCCAACGCCACCTCGTTCGGACTGGGCGCGAGCGTCTGGACTCACTCCCCCAGCGAACGCGACCGCTTCATCGACGAGATCGACGCCGGCCTGATCTACGTCAACGGCATGGTGATCTCCGACCCGCGCCTTCCCTTCGGGGGCGTGAATCGCTCCGGCTACGGCCGCGAGCTCGGCGCCCACGGTCTCCGCGAGTTCGTCAACATCAAGACGGTCTGGATCGGGTGTTAGAGCGGGAGGGCCAAGGGCAATGTTCGGAATCCTAACCAGGCTGAAACCCCACCTGATCCCCTTGTTGGAGCACGCCCTGGAGAGCTTGCGCCCTCCCCCCAACCGCACCTTCTATTCACCGCTGGTTGACCCCGAGGATCCGCGGGTCCGGAGGATTTGCGGCCTGTTTGCCGCGAGCGAACTCGAGTACGGAGAGGATCTCGCGCTGGATGAGAACCTGATCCTCCAGACGCTTCTGCGCCTCAGCGCTCACTACGGCAAAGTGCCGTTTCCGGAGACCAGGCGGAGCGGGTTCCGCTACTACAATCGCAACGAGATGTACTCGTACGGCGACGCCATCGTGCTCTTCTGCATGCTCCTGGACCTCCGCCCCAAGCGGCTGATCGAGGTGGGCAGCGGGTATTCCTCCTGCGCGGCAATGGACACCAACGACCGCTTCCTGGACGGAGCGGTGGAATGCACCTTCATCGAGCCTTTCCCCAACACCTTGCTGTCGCTGCTGGGCCCCAACGACCGCTACCGGGAGCACATCGTCGCCACACCCGTTCAGGATGTCCCGCAGGAGTTGTTCTCCCGCCTGGAGGCCAACGATATCCTCTTTGTCGATTCGTCGCACGTGGCCAAAATGGGCAGCGACGTGAACGATTGCTTCTTCCGCATTCTGCCCGCGCTGCGGTCCGGCGTGGTGATCCATGTCCACGACATTTTCTACCCCTTCGAGTATCCGCCCGAGTCGATCGTGGACGAGAAAAGGTCGTGGAACGAAGCCTGCCTCTTGCGCGCGTTCCCGCAATACAACCGGGGTACCAGGTCGGCTACTTCAACCACTTCGCGGGACGCCGCTTCGCCGGCGTGCTGGGGGAGCGGATGCCCCTCTGCCTCCGCAACTGCGGCGGCAGCATCTGGCTGCGAAAACTGTACCCCAGGGGCGCCGGAGGCTCAACCCATGTTGGCGGCGATGGCAGCGGCAAATTCGCTGCTCTTGAGCTTCACCGCGCCTTCCATCTGGCGGTG
Source organism: Bryobacterales bacterium (assembly GCA_963710565.1). Classification (GTDB taxonomy): domain Bacteria; phylum Acidobacteriota; class Terriglobia; order Bryobacterales; family Bryobacteraceae; genus DASWZN01. The sequence goes on from CAVQAN010000010.1 coordinate 429,641, forward strand.
CAGATCGTAGGTCACGCGCTTCTGCCGGATGGTCTCCGTGACGCCCGCCTCGATCAGGTTCGCAACCTCTTTCCAGCCGATGTACTGGAACATCATGGCGCCGGAGAGAATGACGCTGGAGGGGTTGATCACGTCCTGGTCCGCGTACTTGGGGGCGGTGCCGTGCGTGGCTTCGAAGACGCCGTAGCCGTCGCCGATGTTGGCGCCGGGCGCCATGCCGAGGCCCCCCACCTGCGCCGCGCAGGCATCCGAGATGTAGTCGCCGTTCAGGTTCGGGGTGGCCAGCACTTCGTAATCCTCCGGCCGCAGCAGCACCTGCTGGAACATGGAGTCGGCGATGCGGTCTTTGACGACGATCTTATCCGTCGGACCGGCGACGTCCGCCTCCGCCACGGTGGCGTCGGGGAACTCCTCGCGCGCGACCTCATAGCCCCAGTCGCGGAACGCGCCCTCGGTGAACTTCATGATGTTGCCCTTGTGGACCAGGGTCACGCTCCGGCAGCCGTTCGCGATCGCATACTGGATTGCACGCCGCACCAGCCGCTTCGACGCGGTGGCGCTCATCGGCTTGATGCCGATACCCGAATCCGCCGGCACGTTCTTGCCCATCTCGCCATTGAGAAACTGGATGACCTTGCGGGCCTCCGCCGTCCCCTCGCGCCACTCGATCCCGGCGTAGACGTCCTCGGTGTTCTCCCGGAAGATGACCACGTTCAGCCGCTCCGGGTGCTTCACGGGCGAGGGCACGCCGGGGAAATACCGCACCGGCCGCCAGCAGACGTAGAGGTCGAGCAACTGCCGCAAGGTCACGTTGAGGCTGCGTATACCGCCGCCCACGGGCGTGGTCAGCGGCCCTTTGATGGCGATGCGGAACGCGCGGATCGCATCCAGCGTGCCGTCGGGCAGCCAGTTGCCGAACTCCTTGTAGGCCTTCTCTCCCGCGAACACCTCGTACCACACCACGCGGCGCCTGCCGCCATAGGCGCGCTCGACGGCGGCGTCGAAAACCACCCGCGACGCGCGCCAGATGTCGGGACCGGTGCCATCGCCCTCGATATAGGGGATGATCGGCCGCTCGGGAACGGTGAACTTGCCCTCAAGAAACTGAATCGCCTCGCCGTCGGCGGGCACGGGATGGTTGTTGAAGATCTGCATAGCGCTACCCACTGCAATAAGATTATCGCGGAAAATGAAACCTCCCGCGCTCCCCTTCGGTAATGGTAAGCGAGAGACGCAGATAGAGGCCATTCGAGGCCCGGCCATCAGGAGGCGTGCTTGACCGCGCGAAGTGCTAGACTCGCGGCCATGCTGTGGCTGCGCGCGATCGTCTTCAGCGTGCTGGTGCCGGGCTTCGTGGCCGTCTGGGCGCCGCGGCGCCTGCTCGGGCCACAACCGCTCGGACCGGGACTCTGGCGCGCCGGCTGGCTCGTGGTGGCCGCGGGCGCGGCGGTCTATCTCCGGTGCCTGGTGAGCTTTGTGCGGGCTCGCGGCACGCCCGCCATCTTCTTCACCCGCCCGCTGCGGGCGCTGCTGGGAGAGGAGCCGCGGACGTTGGTCCGTGCGGGGTTGTATCGCTATTCCCGCAACCCCATGTACGTGGGCGTTCTGGCGGTTGTGTTCGGCCAGGCGATCGCGTACGCATCGGCCTTGGTGGCCGCTTATGGCGTAGCCATGTTCGTGTTCTTTCATGGGGTGGTCACGCTGTTTGAGGAGCCCCACCTGCGGCGGCGCGATCCCGAATCCTACCGGCGATATCGTGCCGCAGTGCCGCGTTGGATCGGGCTCCCGCGCGGGAGCCGGGCATGACGGAAACGGCCGCGGACATGCTCGCACAGTTCGCGGGCGGAAGCGCGGAGGCCTTCGAAGCGCTGTTCCGCCAGTATCAGGGAGAGGTCTACGGCTGGATTGTGCGGATCGTCCGTGACCGAGCGGCCGCGGAGGATCTGACGGTGGAGACCTTCTGGCGCATCTACCGCGCGCGATCGCGCTTCGATCCGCGCTGCGAGTTTCGTCCCTGGGCGCGGCGGATCGCCACCAACCTGGCGCTGGGGCACCTCGGCGGCCGGCGCCCCGAGACGGAGTTCTCGGATGAGGCGCCGCCGGCCCGCGCCTGGTCGTCCCCGGCCGATCCCGCCCTGCGTGCCGATGTGCGGGAGAAGGTGGCTGCGGCGTTTGAGAAGCTGCCGCCGAAGCTGCGGGCAGCCGCTACGCTGGCCATGATCGAGGAGGCGCCCTATGCGGAGATCGGAGCCGCGCTCGGCATCTCGGTCGCCGCCGTCAAGTCGCGCGTCTTCCGCGCCACGCGTCTGCTTCGAAAGAGTCTGCTAAGAGCCGGAGTCGAACCATGAACGAATCTGACGAGAGAGTCCGGGAATTGCTGCGGCAGGCCGTGGGCCCGGTGGCCGATCCGGAGTTGAAGCGCGACCTGTGGCCGCGGATGCGGGCGCGGCTCGACGCTCCGCCAGTTCGCGTGCCGTGGTGGGATTGGGCGCTGGCCGCCGCGGTGGTGGTGTGCCTGTGCGTGTGCCCCGCCGCGATCCCGGCGGTGCTGTACCAGTTGTAGGTGGGGGAGGCTTGCATGTCTAAACACGTCTATCTTCGGGCCTATATGGCCGGCATCACCCTGCCGAGCGCCTTCATGGTGCTGGCGCTCACGATGTTCTGTGTCGTCCGCCTCGGCCTTCAATACCCTCTGCCGATCGAGCGCGCCCTGGTGTTCCCCATGGCGCTGGTGCCCAATCTGTGGGGTCTCTGGAACATGCTGTACGTCGCGCTGCGGCGGCGCAGGCAAATCCCGATCGGCCTGTTCGGCGCGCTGGTGCCGCTGATCCTCGCGCCGATCGGCCTGACCGTCCTGCACGCTTTGGCCCTCGACATCCCGCGCTACGTGCTGGCGGCTTTTCCGGTGGGCGTCGCGATCGTAATCGCCGGCTATTACCTGATCTGGAAATACGTGGTCGGCTTCTTCAACCGGCTGCTCGAGATCGGATAACGGGAATGCGCTCCTCCACCGCCGGCAGCGCCACCAGATCCGTTGCCGGCGCGGCCTGATACCAGTAGCCGACCGAAAAGAAATTGTCGCCGCGATCGTTGGCGTGGCCGTGCTCGATGGTGTGCTTCAGATACTTGGTAAACGTCACCGGGTTGTCGCCGTGCCAGCGGTAACAGCAGTAGCGGCCGCCGGTCCTTTCCGGCAGCGCGATGAGCGGCGCGCCGTAGAAGCGGTGCGCGAAAGGCTGCGCGCCGTCGCGCCCGCCGAAATCCCAGCTCCCGAGGAAGTAGTCCTCCGTGCCGGTGCCGTTGATGACGGGCACGTTCTCATCGTCGATGAAGATCATGTCGTCGCCTTCGCCCAACCAGCCGTCCGCGTTCTGGATCACTCCCAGGGTCACGCCCATCAGGTGGCCGCGCCCGCGGGTCTCGCAGAAGACGTAGTTGTCCTTGCCGTCCAGGTTGCGGTCGCCGCGATGGCTGGGCACGCAGGGCGAGGCCTGCCGGTACTGCGCATGGAAATACAGGGCGTCTTCGGGCCACGCCGGGAGCGCCTGGTAGTCGATGTTCGAGTAGAACGCGCCCACGGGCCGGCGGCTCTCATTGGTGACGGTGGCCCGCGCGGACTTGCGGAACGGCATCGCGAAATAGCAGTTCAGCGACTTGCCCGGCGAGCAGGCGAGGAACGCCGATTCGTAGATCTGGTACTCGCCCAGGTTCAGCCCGAAGAAATCGCCGATGGGCGCCTCGACGCTCGGCCTGGCGTTGCCGTCCCAGTAGATCCGCAGCACCAGCTCCTTGAGGTGCGCGGGGCTCTGGGCCGCGATGGTGAACCAGATGTGCGTGATGACGCCGGGGCCGGCCGGCGTTGAACACCTCGAGAGTCGCGCCGGCGGGGATGGGCCGCGCATCGGCGTTCCCGCCGCTGCGGTCGTAGCTGGATTGTTTGAGCGAGCGATAGTCCTGGGCGCGTGCGTAGGACGGCAGAAGCGGCGTCGCGGAGGCGGAGCCGGGCTCCGGCCCCTTGGCCTGCGCCGCGGCGCCGGAGACGGCGGCCAGGGCGCCGAAGCGGCGCAGGAACCCCCGCCGAGCGGGCGCGAGTGGCGTGTCAGTCACGTGAACCTCCTGTGGCTCATTTAAGCAGCTTTTCGTGTGGCCGGCGCGTATATACTGTACCTTGCCATGAAGCCGGGATATCTTTTTCTCTCCTCACTCCTGTTGCCGGCGCTGGTCGTGACGGGCTGCGGCGGCTCGGGCGGCTCCGCCGCGCCCACGCCCACGCCGTCTCCAACGCCTACCCCGACGCCGGCCCCTCAGTGCCTGGTGACGCCCGCCCCATCGAATCCACCCGGGGGCGGAGGCACGCCGGCCCAGATTCAAATTGACCCCGGCGTATACGGCGCCGGCGACATGTCGAAGGTCACGGTCTTCGCCTTCAGCCAGATCGACGATGACAAGGCCGCGCTCGATCCGGAAATCGTGGAAGTGCTCCCCGACATCGTTCCCAGAGCGTGGAACCGGTGGGACAGAAGCGGCCTCCTGGCATCGGACTTCAACTTCCAAGCCCCGGCCGCGGCGCACGCCCAGGGAACCCTTTTCATCGGCGCCACGACGGCCTCGGTTCTCTTCCCGGATGAGCCGGTCTTCCAGCAGGCCGCCACCTGCAACGCCGCCGGGCAACTCGTACCCCACACCACTTCGACTCCCGCCTACTACCGGGGCAGCATCGCCTCACCCCAGTATCAGGACTACCTGGTGCAAATCGGGGAGATTCAAATCGACGGCGGCGTGGATGGCCTGTTCTTCGACGAGCAACTGGGCTCCTACAACGGCGCCACCTATGACGGAAACGAGGGCTTCGACGATGCCAACATCGCGGATTTCGGCGGCTATCTCTGCGCCAAGTACCCGGGCCTGACGGCGGACCAGTGGGCCAGCCGGTTCGGCGTCGCCGCCGCCGATGGCCTCGATTGCACGCTCTCCGCCGACAAGCGCGGCCGCGGCTTCCACTACCGCGCATACATGGCCCGCCTGGGCGTTCAGAATAATCCCATGAGCGCGGGCAATCCGCTCGCGGCCGAGTGGGGATACGGCGCCAACACGCGGGTCGACCTGACATCGGGCGCCTTCACCCCCACTTACGGAAACCTGGTTTACTGGCAGAACATTGTGCTGCGGCTGCGTAACTACGCGCGCCAGAAGTACGGGAAAGAGATCTTCGTTACGGCCAACGGCATCTACCCGTTCGTCGATTTCCAGATGCCGAATATGTACGAGTACAACTCCGACGCGCCGGATGGATCGACCGTCAACTACCTGCCGCTCACGGGAGGCGGCCACTTCGACGGGACGCACTCCTGGCAGCCGGCCCTGCAGAAGTTCCGGAGTATCTCGCGCAAGCTGGTCGGCCACGACATGCCGATGACGCTGTTCATCGACTGGCCGGGGCAGTTGATGACCAGTTACTACCAGTTGCCCCAACAGGACCGCCAGGATTACATGCGGTCCTTCACGGCGGAGTGTTATGCCAACGGCATTCTGTTCAGTGTGCCGTTGCGCACCTCGCTGAGCGGAGATCCCACGGCGGACAACCTGAACATGATCCCCACGTTCCGCCAGTTGCGCGATTTCTACAAGAGACACGCAACGCTCTATCGCGGCGCAGCCGACACCGGCGATCAGGCTGCCGTTTCCGCACCCAGCCTGATGCAGAACCTGGCAGGCCTCCCCGATGGTTCCCGGGTGCTGCATCTGGTGAATCACAACTACGTGGGCGGCTTTGTGACGCAGACCGGCGTGACGGTCTCGTTCCCCATGCCGCAGCAGCCTTCCGCGGTGACTCTGGCCTCGCCCGATTTCGCGAGCGACCAGCCGGCGGGCTTCACGTACGCGGGAGGAAGCGTGCAGGTGACTGTCCCGCAACTGGTGTCCTACGTGGCGATTCTGGCGTCAGCGCCGCCGCCGGCGTCCGGAGCGGCAAGGGGGCGGGGGAGTCCGGCGCCCGTCCGACCCGCACTTCCGGCCAAGCGGGAGGACTGAAGCGGGGCCTGTAGACGCCCCACACAAAAAGGCCGGCCTGCCCCCGGATGTTTGCCGCCAGGAGCAGGCCGGTGCTGAGGGAAACCGACAGCCGTCTACCGGTTACCGGCCATGCGATGTGTGACCGCCACCACTGCTGCTGCTATGACTGCTGGAGGCGTGCCCGCCTCCGCCACCGCCCCCACTCGGGTGGGAGCCGCCACCGGAGTACCCGCCGCCTCCGCCGCTACGGCCTGCCGAAGCACTCGAGGGCGCCCGCTCGCGCACGATGGGCGGATTGATCCGGACACCGGGGTTCTGCGGTGCGGCGTACCTGGGAGCCGGTGTGCTCTGGTAGCTGCGCGGGGCCTGGTACTGCGGATAGCTCCGCGACGGCTGCGTGTACTGCGGGCGCGCCGTCTGTGGAGCCTGGCCGAAACTTCGCCAGTTCGGGCTCGACTGCTGCCGATACCCGTTCGCCTGGGGAACGCCTGCCGGAGTTGCCGTACGGGGCGCTTGCCCGAACTGCCGCCAGTTTGCGCTCTGGCTCGGCGCAGCCCCCGCCGCGGACGGTGGCGAAACCTGACGCCAACCGCGGGCGGCCGGCGCGGCAACGTTCCCGCTCCCCTGCCCCGGCCGCGGCGAATAGAACTCCGTGCGGCCTGACATGCTCGGCTGGACCCGCGACGGACGGTTGCTCATCCGCAAACTGGCGGAGGTCGGCGTCACCGGAAGACCCCCGCGCATCTCCGCCATGCGTTCCTGGCCGTTCAGGCGAAGCGCGCCAGGCCGCCCGCCCTGGCCGAACGCGCCCGCTCCGATGCCCGAAATCCCATTGCCGGAACGCGCGTTGATGTAAGTATTGCGGATATTGGCGATGTTCGTCTCACTGCCCCGGTAGCCTCCGTGTCCTCCGTACCACGGATGGTAGTGTTCGTGCGGACCGAGTGGCACCCACCCAATCGAGCCGAACCCGAAGCCCACGCCCACGCCGCCGTGTCCAAAGCCAAAGAACGCCACGAGTCCCGGACGCCAGTAGTAGTGGTGGTAGATCGGTCCGGGGTACCAGCACCAGCCGAAACCGGGGCTCATGAACCAGCGCCCGTAGTGATACGGGGCCCAGCCCCAAGGTTCATAGCCGACCCAGCTCCAGCCGTAATAATCCAGCCATGTCCACTGCCCATCGCGGTAGGGAGCCCAGTCCGGTCCCACGCCGCTCGGGCTCCAAACCCAGCCGTAGGGCGCCGCGTACTGCCATTGGCCGTTGGCGTCCAGATCGGAGCCGCCGGGAATGTCGGGGCTCATGTACTGATAGGAACGGGCGCTCAAAAGCCTCTGATCGCGCTGCTGGTTCCAGCGGTCCCAGTCGTCCATCGGAATCGCCTGCACCACCTGGAACTCCGGATCCGATACCGGGCCGCGGACCATCATGGTCTGGCCGGCCTGGACCGGCTGGGCGCCCTCCGGCGTGTACGTGTCGCCCTGGCCGGCCCGGACCGTGACTTCCGATTGCCCGTCGTCCGTCACGCTGATCCGGTAGGCGCCGCGCTGGCTCGGCCGGAAGGCCATGTTGGGCGTGTCGATTTCGACCTGGCCGCTCGAATCCCGAATCACGGCCAGCGTCACGGTTCCCTTGCCGAGCTGGACCTGGAAGCGGTTGTTCTCGAGGCTCGCCAGGCGAACCTCCGCATCCGCACCGAGCCTCATGTAGTTGCCTGCATCGAACTGGATCTCGGCCCGCGCGGCCGGCCCGGTGAGAAGGTGATCGGAAGCCACCAGCGGTCCGTTCACCACCGCCGCCACCGTGCCGCCGGAGTCTCCGCGCTGCACCGAGACATCGCCGTTCATGAGGCTGACCCGGGCGACGCCATGGCCAATCTCGCCACCGTCGTTGCTGTCGTCCTCCTCCTGCGCCCACACCAATCCGGTCAGAAGGACTCCCGCCACCAGCAACCGCGCCAACGTCCGCGTCATGATGCGCCTCCTTCGTCTTCGCACCAACTGAAGCACTTCGAGCTCCAAACCGTAAACTACTGATTAACAAGGTCCGTAGGCACGGTTGAATGGTTGAAAACCACCACCACGGCCGAAACGGGCCAGCCCCGGGACCGGGGCGCAGGGGTGGAAGCCCCGTCCGTCAATTCCCCAGCACGTGGAGCGTTCGCAGCCAGTCCGCGGCGCGGCCGGGCCACGTCGTGACGGCCAGCGGCGAGGGGCGGAGCCCGTAACCATGGCCTCCCGACGGATACAGGTGCATCTCCACCGGAATCTTGGCTTCCTTCAGCGCGGCGTAATAGGCCAGGCTGTTTTCGACGTGTACGGGGTCGTCTTCGGCCTGCACCAGGAAAGTGGGCGGCGTGCCCGCGCGAGGTTGCGCCTCCGCGCCCAATATGCCGTCCCGCATCAGCCCTCCGGGATAGATCACGATGGCGAAATCCGGCCGGCAACTGGCGTCGTCCTCCGCATCCACGCGATCGTAGGCGCGCTTCTCGAAATTGCCGCTGAGCGCGGCGGCGAGGTGTGCGCCCGCGGAGAAGCCGAGCACGCCCACGCGTTGGGGATCGATCCCCCACTTCTTCGCACGGACGCGAACCATCCCGACCGCCCTCTGCGCGTCCTGGAGCGGCGCAGCGTAAGGCGGCCGGCCTTCGCGTGCGGGCACACGGTATTTCACCAGAACGCAAGTGACGCCGATCGAGTTCAGCCACTTGCAGACCTCGGTGCCCTCCAGATCCCACGCCAGGATGCGGAAGCCTCCGCCCGGAAACACCAGGATCGCCGGAGAGGCCGCGCCGGTTCTAGCCGCGGGATAGACGGTCAGCGTAGGCACGGAAACGTTGGTGATCCGCGCCACCCGCCGCCCGGCGACCAGGCGGTCCTTGTCCGTTGTGGTGTCGTGTTCGGCCCCCAGCGTTCCCTGGTCGCCGGGGGCGGGGCCCTTCCAAAGAGGGATGGGACCGATGGGCGCCGCATGGGCCACCAGCGGGATCAGAGCCGAAAGAAAGAGGTGTACGAATTGTCGTCGCATGGCTCGATGACAAGGATATCGCAGGTGAAAGGAGTTCCCGCCTGGCGGCATTTCCCGGGCAAGGAGACACACCATGAGAGCAACTCTAACTTGCTTGACCGCGCTGGCGGCTTTCGCTGCCACCGCGCAGGCTGCCGAGCTGCGCCTGAGCGGCCCGTACACGCACGACAATCTTTCCCTCTACCTGGTCCACGGGCAGGACCGGTTCCAGAAGAAGTACCTGACTCTGGCCGAGGCGCTGGAGCAGCGTAAAGCCGTGGTCTACGAGACCGGCAACGTGAATGTGTTGCAGGTCGAGAACCTGTCGGGCCAGGACGTCTACATACAGTCCGGCGAGATCGTGAAGGGCGGCAAGCAGGACCGGGTCTTGAAGGACGACGCCATCGTGCCGTCCTCGTCGAGCAAGCTGGACCTATCCGTCTTCTGCGTCGAGAATGGGCGCTGGACCCAGCGCGGCGCCGAGCCGTCGCACGCCTTCGCCACGGCTCCCGGCGCGATCGCCTCCCCCGCCATGAAACGCGCGGTCCGGGCGGATGCCAACCAAAGCGAGGTATGGGCCCAGGTGGCCGAGGACCAGGAGCGGCTGGCCAGATCTCTTGATGCTTCGGTTCGGTCGCGGACTTCCGCCTCCAGCTACCAGCTCACGATCGAGACGCCGAAGCTGCAAGAGAGGCTGGACGCCTTCAAGAAGGACCTCGCCGGCCTGGCCGGCAGGTATCCCGACGCCCTGGGCTACGTGGTAGCGGTAAACGGAAAGGTGACCGGATCCGACGTCTACGCCACCCACGAGCTCTTCCTGAAAGTGTGGCCGAAGTTGATAGCGTCCGCGGCTGTGGACGCGGTGGAATCTGCGCGGCCCGCCGCTAAGTTCGACCCGCCGCCGATGGCCGACGTGCAAGCGGCGGCCACCGGCCATGGCGCGCGCGTCACGGAAGACAAGCAAGTCAACCGCAGGACCGGCAGCCTGAAAGCGGACCTGCCGCAGGGCCTGGTTTTCGAAACCAGCGACACGGACGCGGCCGGCGGGCTGGTGCATCGCAGCTTCGTCACCAAGTAGTTCGTGGACCGCCATCAAGACCCGGCCTGGGGCTCGCCCCCACGCGGGAGCGCGCCCCGGCCGGTTAAACGTCACGCCGCACAGTCGTCCCCGCACCATCTTGTTAGAATGTGGTCAATGTCTTACGACGTTTTAATCATCGGGAGCGGGCCGGGGGGCTACTCGGCGGCCGTGCGCGCGGGGCAGTTTGGGCTGAAGACGGCGCTAGTCGAGAAGGATCCGCGACTGGGCGGGACGTGCCTGCTGGTCGGCTGCATCCCCACCAAGGCGCTGCTGCACACGGCGGAGATCTGGGAGCACTTCAAGAGCGGTGGCGAGGGCATTCTGTGCGACAACCCGCGCCTGGACTACCCCAAGGTCGTCGACCACAAGAACAACATCGTCGGCAAGCACTCCAAGGGCGTCGAGTTCCTGATGCGCAAGAACAAGGTCGACGTCATCCGCGGGCAGGCCCGCATACAGGGCCCCGGCCGGGTCGAAGTGCGCACGGCCGAGGGCGTCCGGACGGTCGAGACCAAGAACATCATCGTCGCCACCGGTTCGACCGCGCGCATGCTGCCGGGCCTTGAACCCGACCCGGAAACCATCCTGACCAACGTCGAGATCCTCGACATGCGCGCCATTCCGAAGTCGATGGTGGTCATCGGGTCGGGCGCGGTGGGCAGCGAGTTCGCGTCCATGTTCAATCGCTTCGGGACCAAGGTCACGCTGCTCGAAATGCTGCCCCGCATCGTCCCGTTCGAGGACGAGGAGGTCTCGAAAGAGCTGGAGCGACTGTTCAAGAAGAGCGGCATTCGCGTCGAGACCGGCGCGCGCGCCGGGAACATCGAGCGCACCGGCGCCGCCGGCGTTCGGGTCACGGTCACGCTGGCCAGCGGCAAGCAAGAGGTCATCGAGGCGGAGAAGGTGCTGGTTGGCGTGGGCCGCAAGCCGGTGACGGACGACATCGGTCTCGATACCACGCGCGTCCAAACCGACCGCGGCTTCATCCAGGTGGACGGCGACCAGCAGACCGCCGAACCGGGCGTCTACGCCATCGGCGACGTGGTGGCGGGCACGCCGCAACTGGCGCACGTGGCCACCAAGGAAGGGCTAGTCGCCGTGGCCCACATCGCCGGGAAGCCGGTCGAGCGGCTCAACCGCATGCGCATCCCCAGTTGCACCTACACCGAGCCGGGCATCGGCAGCGTGGGGCTCACCGAGGCCGAGGCCCGCGCGCGCGGCTACAAGGTCAAGGTCGGGAAGTTCGCCTTCATGCCCAACAGCATGGCGTCGATCCTCGGGCGGCACAACGGCTTCGTGAAGGTGGTGAGCGACGAGACCCACGGCGAGATCCTGGGCGTGCACATCATCGGACCGCTGGCCTGGGAGCTGATCCCCGAAGCGGTGGCCGCGATGTCCGCCGAGGCCACCACCGAGACCATAGCGAACATGATCCACGCCCACCCAACCCTGCACGAGGCCGTGGGCGAGGCGTTCAACAACATCTACGGGCTTGCGATTAATGCATAGTACGGCGCCACCGCGCACCTGCGAACTACACGACCTCGGCCGCATGGACTACGGGCAGGCGCTCGACCTCCAGCGCGCGCTGGTCGAGAAGCGCAAGCTGGGGCTGGTGCCGGACCAGTTGCTGATCGTCGAACACCCGCACGTCATCACCCTGGGCCGCAACGGCAGGCCCGAGAACCTGCTGGCGAGCGAGGCCGTGCTGAGCCGCGCCGGCATTTCGTTCTTCCCCACCGACCGCGGCGGCGACATCACCTACCATGGTCCGGGGCAACTGGTGGGCTACCCGATTCTGGACTTGCGCGAGTGGAAGCGGGACGTGGTGGCCTATGTGCGCGCGATCGAGCAGGCGCTCATCGACACGCTGGCGGATTTCGGTATCGTGGCCGGCCGCGAGCGCGGGATGACCGGCGTGTGGGTGGAGGGGCGCAAGATCGCGGCCATCGGCGTCCACATCAGCCGCTGGATCGCTTCGCACGGCTTCGCGCTGAACGTGACCACCGACCTGCGGTATTTCCAGTACATCGTGCCCTGCGGCCTGGCCAAGCCCGTCACCTCGATGGCGGCGGAGCTGGGCGCGGCGCCGGAGCGGGCGGAGCTGATCGCCTCGCTCGCGCGCCACTTTGCGGAGCTGTTCGGTCTCGAGATCCCTGTTAGCGAGGAGGCAATATGATGGACGTCGTCATGCCCCAGATGGGCGAGAGCATCGTCGAAGGAACCCTGACGAAGTGGTTGAAGAAGGCGGGCGACCGCGTCGAGCGGGACGAGCCGCTGTTCGAGATCTCGACCGATAAAGTCGACACCGAGATTCCGTCGCCCGCCGCGGGCACGCTGGCCACCGTACTGGTGGAAGAGGGCAAGACGGTGGCCATCAACACGGTGGTGGCGCGCATCGACGAGACGGGCGCGGCCGCAGCGGCAGCCCCGGCCCCGGCGCCCCCTCCCGAACGTGTGGCGGAGACGGCGGCGGCGCCTCCTTCGCCGCCCGAGCCCGAGGCGGTCGAAGTCCCGGCGGAGGAAGCCGCGGGGCCGCTGTCGCCGCTGGTCCGCCGCATGGCGCGCGAGAACAACATCGACTTGAAGCAGGTCCGCGGCTCGGGCGCCGGCGGGCGCATCACGAAACAGGATCTGGAGGATTACCTGGCGCGGCGCGCGGCGCCGGTCGCCGCCACGCCCGTCGCGGCGCCAGCGCCGACGCCCGTCATGCCCCCGCCCCCGCTCGCGCCGCCTCCCGTCGCGCCGCTCCCCCGCGCCGAAGCGGCCAAGGTTCGCATCGAGCCCATGAGCGTCATGCGCGCGCGCATCGCCGAGCACATGCTGGCCAGCCGCCGCACTTCCGCCCACGTCACCACCATGCACAAGGTGGACATGACGCGGGTGGCCAGGATCCGGGCGCGAAACAAGGCTGAAGTCCAGGCGCGGTACGGGTTCTCGCTGACCTATCTGCCCTTTATCACGCGCGCCGCCTGCGAGGCGCTGCGCGCCTTCCCGCTGGCCAACGCCTCAGTCGAGGGCGCCAACATCGTCTTCCACAACGAGCTCCACATCGGGATCGCGGTGGCGCTCGAGGCCGGGCTGATCGTGCCGGTCATTCGGAACGCCGACCAGAAGAGCGTGCTGGGGTTGCAGCACGCTATCGTGGATCTGTCCACGCGCGCCCGCTCACGCCAGCTCAAGCCCGACGAGGTGCAGGGCGGCACCTTCTCGATCACGAATTTCGGCAGCTTCGGCAGCCTGTGGGGAACGCCCATCATCAACCAGCCGCAGGTGGCGATCCTGGGCGTCGGCGCGGTCGAGAAGACGCCCGTGGTGATCGACGACGACGCCATCGCCATCCGCTCCATCGCCATGATCGGCCTGACCTTCGACCACCGCCTGATCGACGGCGCCTATGCGGACCAGTTCATGAGCAGGCTAAAGGGCGCGATCGAGAACTGGTCGCAGGAAGCACTGTAGGAGCCCCGCGCCTGGCTCGAGCGGCGCCCTGGTCGGATATGCGGTGGATACACTCCCGTAACCGGCTACAATGTGGGGATGCCAGGCGTCGGTCCTCAGCGGCCTGCGATGTGGGCGCTGGCCGCTATGGCTGCGGTCCTGGCGTGGCAGGCCCTGACCGTGCATGCCAACTACGGCGGCAACTGGACCGGCCTGTTCCGCACTGGAAGCGCCCGCCCGGTACCGCAAAGCCTGGCCGCGAGCACGTTTCGCAGCCGCCATCCCGAGGGCTACGACGGCCAGTTCTACCGCTTCCTCGCGCACGATCCGTTCTTGCGGCAGGGCGCCGCCCGCTATCTTGACGACCCGCTGTTGCGCTCGCGTCGCATCCTGGTTCCCCTCATGGCCTGGGTTCTCGCGGTCGGCCGTCCGCGCGCCGTCGACGGCGCCTATGTCCTGGTGGTGGGCGGATTCGTCTGGCTGGGCACTTTCTGGTTGGCCCGCATCATGGCGCGGGAGGGACGCCACGCCGCGCTGGGATTATTGTTCCTGGCCGTGCCGGCAACGCTGGTGGCGGTGGACTCGATGACCGTCGACGTCGCCCTGGCGGCCCTCACCGTGGGCTTCGCGTGGCAGGTCTCCACAGGGCGGGAGCGAGGATTGTGGCCGATCCTCGCGGCGGCCGGCCTGTCACGGGAGACCGGCCTGGCCCTTCCCGTGGCGTGCGTAGCCGCCGCCTTGGCCGAGCGCGATTTCCGCAAAGCGTTAGTCCGCGCAACGGCGGTGCTGCCGGCCTTGGCCTGGTACGGATACCTGCACGCGGTGCTGCCGGCCGGTCAGATCGCGATTCCGCACTGGATCCCACAGCTCGAATTCGGCGTTTTGGAGCGCGCGCTCGATCCGCCGCGATACCCGCTGCTCGGTACGCCGGTGGAAAGAATGGTACGGCTGCTGGACTCCGTGGCGCTGGCGGCCACGATGGCCGCCGCGGCCATCGGAGTAGTGCGCATGCGCGTATGGCCGAGGGCGGTCGCGATCGCGCTCGGATTGTACACGGCCTTGCTGCTGCTGATGACTAACCCGCAGTTCTGGATAGATCCCTACGGCTATTGCCGTTGCTTCGCTCCGATTTTCGCGCTGATACTGGCGGGCAGCGCCGGACTGGGAGGGCGGGCGCTGGCGGTTGCGAGCGCGGTTTGCGCGCTCGCGGATCTGCGGCTGTGCGCAGCGATGGAGACGCAGGCCCTCGGCGTGGCCCGCTGGCTGGGGGCGGGCTGAGATGGCGCGGACGCTGGAGGCCATGCCGGGGTCGAAGCCGGGAGATATCGTGCTCTACACGGAAGTGACCACCGCGTGTATGAACGAGTGCGACTTCTGCCCCATTCGGAAGATCGAGCGGCAGGGCGCCATCCGTCCGGAAGTGCGGCGGCGGGTACTGGATCTGATCGCGTCGAGCCCCGCACAGAGGTTCGTGGTCTACCCTCACCTGGTGGGCGAGCCGCTGCTGTTCCCCGACCTGGAGGACTACCTGCGCAGCCTGGCCGCGTTCCCGAACGTCGAGTTGTGGTTGTGCACCAACGGGGTGCTCCTCGACCCGGAGCGGATCGAGAGCTTGCGCCTTGCGGGCCTGCGAAACATCTGGTTCTCGCAGTTCTATGCGCAGGCGGACGAGTATCGCCGGCACACCCATGCGGAGCACGGCGAACGCGCCCGGCGTAACCTCGACCATCTTCTGGAACGGAGCGGGGAGTTCGACCACGTCCACATCGTTCTGTTCTCCCGCGAAACCGCGGGCCTGGAAGCGGCGATCCGGCACCTTCCCAACGTGACCATGCAGATTGGACGGAAGGTCCACCCCTGGAAGACCGAAGGCCGGCTGTACGAGCGGCGGCTGTTCCGGTTCCTCTTCGCGGCTATGGGCAAGCTGCGGGTGAAGTACCTGTGCGTGTCGGTCGACGGCGCGGTAGCGTTCGACTGGAGGGACTACAACTTCAAGGGCGCGCTGGGGAACATCCGGGAGCTCGGCCCCCAGACCATCCTCGCGCCGCCTCAACGCGGGCGCCCTGGATACGGTCAAGCGCAAGCTCTACACGCTCAGGCATGGCGCCCGCGAGGTATCGGGGGCGCGCATTGCCGCGGAAATCCTGCGCTCGAACCTGGCGCGCCTCGTACCCAAGGTTCTTCCACGCCTGGGAATCCGCCCCCTCTATGCCAACTTCTGGGTGACCACGCGGTGTTCCGGCCGCTGCCGGACCTGCACCCAGTGGCGGCAGGAGCCCGGCGACGAGATGGACACACGGACGGCCAAGGACGTGATTCTCCGCCTGCGGGAAGCGGGCGTCAGGATCGTCTACTTCGTGGGCGGCGACGTGTTCCTGCGAGAAGACATCTTTGAGCTGATCCGCTACGCCGGCCGGCTCGGGATGCGGAGCCATCTCACTGTCAACGGTTTCACCGTGACCGAAACCGTGGCGCGGGAAGTGGCCGCATCGGGCATCACATCGGTACACGTTTCCCTGGACTCTCTGACCGGGGACTTCGACCGGATCCGCGGAATCGGCGACGCCTCCGGAAGGGTGCTGCGGGCCGTGGAACTGCTCCGGAACGGCGGCGGGCGGATGCGCCTGGGTATCTCGACGACCATCATGAAGCGCACCATCCCCGCGGTCCGCGACGTGGTGCGGTTCGCCCTCGCTAACGACCTCACCGTCTTCTTCAACCTCATCAATTTCACGCACGACTTCTTCGACACGGACTTTTCGCGCCAGCAGTACGAGTTGAACGGCGAAGAGAGGCGGGAACTGGCCGGGCTGTTGGCATGGCTGAAGCGGAAGCGCGTCGAGTATCCTCGCCTGATGCCCCGGCTCGACCACCTGGAGTGGATCGGCAAGTACTTCGACGACCGCCACCAGAAGAGGACGGCCTGCTTCCAGACCCTATGGAAGGTCTGTGTGCGGCCCAACGGCGACGTGCGGCCGTGCTGCTCCATGGAAATCGCCGGCAACGTGCGCACGGGAGATGTGGCGGAGGTGCTGCGCTCGGAGCGATACCTCGATCCCGTGCGCAAGGCGCTCGCGAAGGACTGCCCGGGATGCAGTTGCCGCTACACGCTCAACCTGGACGTAAGTCCGTTGTCGTGGGCGCGGGAGATCGGGTTGCGCGCCCAAATGGCCTGGATGAAGGAGAGCGCCGCCGAATGAGCCCCGAGCAGGCGGGCATGTACCGCGACGGCACGTATGGGCGGAAGCACCCCGCCTGGCACGGAGAGGACGCGGCTTACAAGGCGAAGGACATCCTCGCTCTGCTGGCCAAACACCATATTCGGCCCGCGACCATCTGCGAAGTCGGCTGCGGCTCCGGCGGCATTCTCGAGCTCCTGGCGCGGGAGTTCGGGCAGGCGCAGTGCACGGGGTATGACATTTCCGAACAGGCGCTCGCGCTGTGCCGTCCGAAGGAACGCGAGAACCTGCGCTTTTTTTTGGGCAGCCTGCCGGAAGGGGAGGCCCGTTTCGACCTGACGCTGGCCAGCGACGTCTTCGAGCACGTCCCAGACTATATCGGCTTTCTACAGAGGCTGCGCCCGAAGGGAGCCTGTACGGTTTTCCGCGTGCCGCTGAACCTCTCGGTGCAATCGCTGCTGCTGGGGAGCCGCCCGATTCTGCGCGCGCGCGAAGAGTTCGGCCATTTGCACTACTTCACGAAGGAGACGGCGCTCGCCGCGCTGCGCGATGCGGGGTATGTCGTGAAGGACTCTTTCCTCACCTTCTCGCCCGTCCCCAGCGGCGCCGGGCCGGGCCGGACGCTGCTGCGGTCGCTCAAGAGCGCCTGCTTCCACTTGAACCGCGAGTGGCTGGCGCGCCTGCTCGACGGATTCTCGCTCATGGTGCTGGCCGAATGACTGTCTTCCCACGCCCGCTGCGCTTCTGCATGATTACGACCTTCTACCCGCCCTATCACTTCGGCGGGGACGCGGTCTTTGTGCAGCGGCTGTCGAACGAGCTCGCGAGGCGCGGCCACCACGTGGAGGTGATTCACTGCCTCGATTCCTTCCGCGTGTTGGGAGGCGGGCTGCCGCCCGAGACCGGCCAGCCGCACTCCGGTGTCGTGGTCCACGGCCTGAGGAGCCGCTGGGGGCCGCTGGCTCCCCTGAGCGTCTTCGCCACCGGGATACCGCTCTTCGAGCGCAAAGCCATCCGCCAGATCCTGGCGGGCGGCTTCGACGTGATCCACTACCACAATGTGTCGCTGGTGGGCGGCCCGAAGGTCCTGGAATATGGCAGCGCCATCAAGCTCTACACACCCCACGAGTACTGGCTGGTGTGCCCCACGCACATGCTCTTCCGGTTCGAGCGCGCGCCGTGCCACCGCAGAGACTGCCTGGCCTGCGGCCTGGTTCACAAGCGGCCTCCCCAGTTGTGGCGCTACACCGGCATGCTCGAACGCTCGGTGAAACACGTGGATGCGTTCCTGGCGCTGACCGCTTTCACGGAGACCATCCACCGGCGCGAGGGGCTGGACCTGCCCTTTCGCCTGCTGCGTTCCTTCGTCCCGTCCGGGGACGAGGTATCGGCGGACCGGACGGACGCGATGCCAGAGCCCGGCCATTCACCGTACTTCCTGTACGCCGGGCGCCTCGAGAAGCTGAAGGGCGTGCAGACGCTCATCCCGCTGTTCCGAAGGTACCCGAAAGCTCAACTCTGGATCGCCGGTACGGGCAGCTACGAACGGCGCTTGCGGCACATGGCGGAAGGCTGCGCCAACATCCGTTTCCTGGGTCAGACGCCGTACCGACGCATGGGCCCCTTGTACCGCAACGCCGTCGCGGTGATGGTGCCGTCGGTGTTCCACGAGATCTCGCCGTTGGTGGCCATTGAAGCGGCGGCTCACGGGACTCCCGTGATCGCGCGCGACCTGGGCGGGATGCGCGAGATCGTGGAGGAGATGGGAGGGGGCGCGGTTTACGACACGGAGGAGCAAATGCTCGCGGCCCTCGACCGCATGTGCGGCGATGCGTCTTTCCGGGCGGCCCAAGGGCGGAGTTGTTACACGGCCGCGCGGCTGAACTGGAGCCTCGAGGCTCACGTCGAGCCGATATCTTCGTCTCATCGCCGAGATCGCCGACCGTCGCCGCATTGTCTTCTGAGAGCTCCGCCGCGAGAATACGCAGTGCAGGCCGACCCTAGATTTCCCAGTTGGGAACATAATGACTCTGCCGTTCCGTCCACTGGCGGGCCAGTTCCGCGAAGTTGGTGCGGTCGACGATCCCCGAGATGGACTCATCGACACGGCGCCACATTTCGGTAAAGGGCGTGTCGGCGCGGCCCCTGCCTCGTGGCTTGGTCTCGGAGCCCTCCACGAACCGGAGCACTTCTCCCACGGTGATGGCTGCGGGGGAGCGCGCCAGCAGGTAACCGCCATCGGCGCCGCGCCGCGATTCGACGAACCCGGCCTGCTTCAGGCTCGCCAGGATCAACTCCAGGAACTTCTGCGGGATCTTCTCGCGCTGGGCGATGTCGTGGATGCGGATGGGAACGCCCGAATCGTGCGTAGCCAGATCGAACAGGGCCTGGAGGGCGTATTCGCCTTTGACGGAGATGCGCATGAGGCCGGTACTCAAGTTCAACGATCTACAACTAGAGATTAGTCGATCCCGGGCGCTCCGGTCAACGCGCGACCAGCCCCGGCCTTTGACTCGGTGTCCGCCCCACGAAACTTCCGGGCCGGCCGATGAGAGTGAGAAGGGCGGCAAAGTGCCATTCGATCCCGAGGTCTACCGGACACTGCTCGAGAGCATGCCGAACGGCGTGTACCTGGTCGATCGCCAGCGGCGCATCCTCTTGTGGAACGAGGGGGCGGAGAGGATCTCGGGCTACTTGCGGCAGGAGGTGATGGGACGCCGTTGCCGCGACGACCTGCTGGTTCATTGCGACGGGAACAACACCACCTTGTGCGGCTCGGCCTGCCCCTTGACGGATACGATGAACGACGGCCAGCCGAGGGTGGCGGACGTCTTCCTTCGCCACAAGTGCGGGCAGCGGGTTCCGGTCCGCGTGCGCGCGGTGCCGATCCGCGATCCGGCCGGGGCCATCCTCGGCGCGGCCGAGGTTTTCGACGAGCGGGTGCTGCTGCCGGAGACCGACGAGCATCCCAATAGCCAGGCCGTGCGCGACGCGGCGGACCCCCTGACCGGACTCCCGGACCGCCAGTCGGCGCGGCGCCACCTCGAGGCATGGCTGCTCGACTTCGCCGACTCGCGCATTCCGTTCGCGCTGCTCATGATTCGCATCGAAGGAACCGGGAAACTCCGGAGAGCATACGGAACCGGCGCCGCGGAGGCCGCCCTCCGTGTGGCTGCGCGGACGCTCTCCTGCAATCTGCGGCCCTCGGACCTCGCCGGCCGCTGGTCCGAGGACCGGTTCGCGGTCATTCTGGCCGACTGCCCGGCCCACGCCCTGCCCAGGGTCGCGGGGATGCTCCAGCGCATCCTGAGCGCCGCGGCGATCGCCTGGTGGGGGGATCGCATCGCAATCGCGGCTTCAATCGGGGGCAGCGCCGTGCTCGAGGGCGACACGGCCGAGTCGATTGTGGCCCGCGCCGAGGGGGCACTGGCGGCCGGTCTCTCCACGGCCGCCGAGACGGTGACGATAGTCTGAGGCAGATCGGGCATGTTCGCAATCATCGGAATTCTCGTGGTCTTCGGCGCGGTGGTGGGCGGGTACCTGATGGAGAAAGGCAACATCGCCGTCCTCCTGCAGCCGGCCGAACTGGTCATCATCGCCGGCGCCGCCGCCGGCACGGTGCTGGTGGCCAACCCCTCGCACATCCTGAAGCAGATCGCGGGAGGGCTGGCGGCGGTCTTCGGAGGGTCGAGGTATACGCGGGAGCGTTACGGAGAACTGCTGCAGATGATGTTCCAGGTGTTCAACCAGGCGCGCCGCGGGGGATGGGCGGCCGTCGAGGGAGACATCGAGGAGCCCGCCAAGAGCAAGATCTTCTCGGCACATCCGGACGTCCTCGGCGACCGCCACATGCTCGCTTTCATCTGCGACTCCCTGCGCACCGCGGCCATCGGCGCGGTCGAGCCGTTCGACCTGGACCAGATGATGGAACTCGATATGGATGCGCATCACCATGCGGCTGCGGAGCCGGTCGCGGCTCTGAGCAGCATGGCGGATTCCCTGCCCGGCCTGGGGATTGTGGCCGCGGTTCTGGGCGTGGTCATCACGATGGGAGCCCTGGGAGGGCCGCCGGAAGAGATCGGGCACAAAGTGGCGGCCGCGCTGGTGGGAACGTTCCTGGGAATCCTGCTGTGCTACGGACTGGTGGGTCCTCTCGCGGCCAGGATGTCCAAACAGGCGGACGAGGAGCGGGCCTGCCACCACGTCCTGCGCGTCTCGATCACTTCCTTCGTCAAAGGCACGCCGCCGATCGTCGCCGTGGAGATGGCGCGGAGGGCCGTTCCTCCGCACGTCCGGCCGGCGTTCAGAGAGGTCGAAGATGCCTGCCGCAGCAAGCGCGCCGAGGCGGCGCCGGCGGCCTGATGCGCCATGGCTGAAGGCTCCCGCCCGCATCGTCGTCAAGCGCACCGGGGGACACGCCGGTCACCACGGCGGCGCCTGGAAGGTGGCCTACGCCGACTTCGTCACCGCCATGATGGCTCTGTTCATCGTGCTCTGGCTGCTGAACACCAGCAAGCAGATCCAGGAAGCGGTCGGCGGCTACTTCAAGGACCCCACAGGAACCTCCAAGATGGTTGGCAACGGCCAGAAGGGCGCCGGAGACAACATCGCGGTCTCCAAGGACGACATGAACAAGATCAAGGACGCGATGGAGCAGGCCATGCGCAAGACCGCGGTATTCGACAAGTTCAAAGACCAGATCGAGATGACAGTCACCGCCGAGGGCTTGCGGATCGAACTGCTCGAGACCGCGGCCGGAGCGTTCTTTCCCAGCGGGGACGCGAATCCGACCGCGGGCGGCCAGGAATTGCTTTTGAAGCTGGCGCAGGAACTGGGGAAGCTCCCGAACCAGGTCTCCATCGAAGGGCACACCAACGCCAAGCCGTTCGCGCGAGGCGGTGCCTATGGCAACTGGGAACTCTCCACCGAGCGGGGCAACGCGGCCAGACGGCTGATGCAAGCGAACGGGCTGGGCGCCACGCAGGTGACGCAAGTGCGGGGTTTCGCGGACCAGCGCCTGCGGAAACCCGCCGCCCCCGAGGATCCGTCCAACCGCCGCATCTCGGTCATCGTTCTGTACCAGACTGGGGAAGCCGCGCCGACCGCGCCGCCGCCTGCGCCCAAGGCCGCAGCCGTGCCGGGGCACTGAACGGCCGGCCACCCCCACTGCCGGGGCCGCGGCGGTGAGCGGATCCCCCGGCGGCAAGGCAGGTCCAGGGGAACCCGCGCAAACCAGGCGCGGGCTAGTGGGTGGGCCTCGCCAGGGCTGGAAGTACTACCGGCTGACTCCCCCGCGGGCCGCGGGCTGCCCCCCTATTGGGGCCTGCGCGCGGCCGGGGCGGAGCGGGGTAGGATAAGGAGTCATGAGAGCAAGAGTACTCCCCATCGGGGCTGTGTTGATGACGGCGTTTGCGGGCATTGGCAGGGCGGCGGATGCTCCCTACCTCGACCCCTCCCTGCCGCTGGACCAAAGGGTGGATGACCTGGTCGGACGGATGACGCTCGAGGAGAAGGTCTCTCAAGTGGTGCACAAGGCCGCTGCCATCCCCCGGCTGAAGGTTCCGGAGTACAACTGGTGGACCGAGGCGCTCCACGGCGTGGCCTCGGGAACCGCGACCGTGTTTCCGGAACCGATCGGCCTCGGCGCCACGTTCGATGCGCCGCTGATCCACGATATGGCCACCGTGATCGGCACGGAAGCGCGCGCCAAACACAACGCCGATGTGCGCCGCGGCAACTTCAACGGCGTGGGTCTGGACTTCTGGGCTCCCAACATCAACATCTTTCGCGATCCGCGATGGGGCCGCGGGCAGGAAACCTACGGCGAGGATCCCGTCCTCACGGGCCGCATGGGCGTGGCCTTCGTCACCGGGATGCAGGGCGACGATCCGAAGTACCTGCGGACCATCGCCACGCCCAAGCACTACGCGGTTCATAGCGGCCCGGAACCGGCGCGCCACACCGTGGACGTCACGGTATCGAAGCACGACCAGGAGGACACCTACCTGCCCGCCTTCCGGGCCGCGGTGACGGATGGCAAAGCGGGTTCGGTGATGTGCGCTTACAACCGGGTCAACGGCGAGCCGGCGTGCGCCAACACGTTCCTGCTGGTGGACCAGTTGCGCGGCAAATGGGGGTTCCAGGGATACGTGGTCTCGGATTGCGATGCGGTGGCTGACATCGAGCGCGGCCACCACTTCACCAAGACGCTGCCCGAGGCCGATGCCATCTCCATGCAGCGCGGGACGGACCTGGACTGCAACGAGCCGGGCAACGACTACTCGGGGTACCTGAAGGCCGTGCAGCAGGGGCTGCTGGCGGAAAAGGACCTGGACACGTCGGTGAAACGCCTGATGCGGGCCCGGTTCGCGCTGGGGATGTTCGATCCGCCGGCGATGGTCAAGTACGCGCAGACGCCGCTCTCGGAGAACGACAGCGCGGCGCACCGCGCCCTGGCGCTCAAGGTGGCACGCGAGACGATGGTGCTGCTCAAGAACAAGGGCATTCTGCCCCTGGACCCGGATACGAAGAAGATCGCCGTGGTGGGGCCGCTGGCCGATTCCCGGCAGGCGCTGGAAGGCAACTACAACGGCGTACCCTCGAAGTCGGTGACGGTGCTGGACGGGATTCGCAACCAGTTCCCGAACGCCAAGGTGACGTTCGAGCCGGGCACGCTGTTCCTGCGGACGGGGATGCCCGTTCCCGGATCGGTCCTGCTGACGCCGGACGGGAAGCCGGGTCTGAGGGGCGAGTATTTCAACGGCACGGAACTGAAGGCCCCCCCCGTCGTGACGCGCGTGGACAAGGACGTGAATTTCGAGTTCGGAGAGCCCGCGCCGGGGCTGGGCAGCCAGGACTTCTCGGTGCGTTGGACGGGCTTCCTCAAGCCCGCCGAGGCCGGCGCCTACGACCTGGGGATGACCGGCGATGACGGCTACCGTTTGTGGCTGGACGGGAAACTGCTCGTCGAGGACTGGACTTCGCACGGGCCCACGACCAAGACCGCCAGGGTGACCCTGCAGAAAGGCCAGAAGTACGCCTTGAAGGTCGAGTATTTCCAGGGCGGCGGGGGCGCGGTGGCGCGGCTGGTGTGGTCGCGCCCGGTCCCGCATCTCCAGGAACAGGCCGTGGCCGCGGCCAAGCAGGCCGACGTGACGATCGCGGTGGTCGGCATCACGTCGGAACTGGAAGGCGAAGAGATGACCGTCACCGTGCCGGGCTTCAAGGGCGGGGACCGCGTCAGCATCGACCTGCCGGCCGAGGAGGAGAACCTGCTCAAAGCCGTGAACTCGACGGGCACGCCGCTGGTGGTGGTCCTGATGAACGGCAGCCCGCTGGCCGTGAATTGGGCGCAACAGAACGCCGAGGCGGTGCTGGAGGCGTGGTATCCGGGCGAAGAAGGCGGGACGGCCGTTGCGGAGACGCTGGCGGGCGTCAACAATCCGGCGGGACGGCTGCCGGTCACCTTCTACCGGAGCGCGGACCAGTTGCCTCCCTTTGAAGATTACGCGATGAAGGGACGCACGTACCGCTACTTCGAGGGGCAGCCGCTCTACCCGTTCGGATACGGCCTCGGATACACGCAATTCATCTACGGCAACCTGAGACTGTCGAGCGCCACGCTGACTGCCGGGTCGCGCCTGGGTGTGGATGCCGAGGTGAAGAACATGGGCGGGCGCGAAGGAGACGAAGTGGTTCAGTTGTACCTCACCTTCCCCAAGATCGCGGGAGCGCCGCTGCGGGCGCTGCGGGGGTTCACGCGGGTGCACCTGGCGCCGGGCGCTACCCAGGCCGTTCACTTCGACATGAATGTGCGCGAGTTGAGCATGGTGACCGAGGCCGGCGACCGGATCGTGACTCCCGGCGACTACCAGGTCAGCGTGGGAGGCGGCCAGCCGGGAACGGGCTCCGCCACCGTGGAAGCGACGTTCGCCATCGACGGGCAGATGATGCTCGCCGAGTAGGGGCCGCTCCCCGCCGTCGGGCGCCGGCGCTGGCGATGCCGCTTATCGCATCGTCCTGCCGTCGCCGGGGCGCCCACTACGGGGTGCGCGACTTGACCGGCCAATCGACGTGTCTTTTCAGCCGCTTCGCTCACCATTTTCGGTGACGTCACGATTGGCCGGTTAAAAGAAACACAGAAGTGCAAGTCACGCCGCGCGGCGAGCCTCCCAGTAGTCCTCGAACCGGCCGTTGAGGTGGCAACAGCGCAACGCCAGGATGGCATTGGCCCCGCGCGGTCTTGCAGCCGGCCTCGATCACTCCCGATCCGACAAACAGGTGCTGCCCGCGGAACTTGGGGTAGCGCAGGCGCTCGGCATTGATCTCGAAGTAATCCGCTTCGCTGCGAATCTTCTCGGCCACCCCCGGATTCGCCGTGTCGATGGACCGCAGCGCCAGCACCGGCTTTTCGATCTTGCCGTGGTCGAGCCGACGCTTCTGAACCCGGATCCAGCGCTTCTGCTGGACCTCGTCGTTGGGGTACAGCTTGCGCACCAAGTCCCACCGGTGCTGGCGAGCATGATACAGATCGACGATCTGAACGGCGCCGGGAAAATGCTGCTGCGCCAGGTTCCCGATCCATTCCGCTCCGTCCCCCAGCACGACCTTCTTCTTCGCGCGGCTCCAGCCCGGGTTGCCGCAGCGGCCGCCGGTGCTGGTGATGGAGCCAGCCCGCATATCGCTCCAGTGGGCCACTTCGGATTGGATGGCGGCGCGACGGGTTTCCAGCTCAGTGAGGGAGTGGGACATAGGCCTCCCTGCCTCGCGTATCACTACGCTAGGATTCGCGCCACAAAAAGGAAACCGCTCCAGTCTGCACTTCCATGTCGCGCACGCCCCACTACCCGGCGCGGAACGCACGTCCCTCCTCTCGGCTATACTGGAAAGTCGGATATCCCCCGAAGGAGCTCTCCGTATGTTTGATCTGTTTCGTAGCCGCGCGAAAGCTGTGCGTATTGTCCTCGGCGCGTTGTTGCTGCTGGTTGCGGCTTCCATGGTGACGTATCTGATTCCGGGCGGCTTCAGCAACCAGGGGGGCCAGGACCAGGTGCTGGCCGAATTCGGCAAGCAACCCCTGACCGTGACCGACTTCCAGCAGCGCATGGAAATGGCGCGGCGCAACAGATCCATCCCTCCCGGCGCCGGCGCCATGTTCGCGCAGCAGACGTTCGAACAGATGATCAACTCCGAGGCGCTGGCCTACGAAGCCCAGTTGCTGGGCATCGTCATCACCGACGCGGATCTGGTCCGGGCGCTCCGGGCAACCCTGCCGCAACTGTTTCCCAACGGCCAGTTCGTCGGCGCGCAAGCTTACGCCGACATGCTCGCGCAGCAGAACCTCACCATCCCGGAATTCGAGGCGCAGTCCCGCCGGGACCTGCTGCTCACACGCCTGACCGGCCTCATCACCGATAACGTGGTGGTCACGCCGGAGGAAGCGGTCCGCGACTATCAACGCCGCGAACAGAGGGTCAAGCTGGAATACGTCGCGCTTTCCCCCGCCAAGCTCACCAGCCAGATCACCATCACCCCGGTGGAGATTCGCACTTACTACGACGGTCTCAAGGCGGCGTATCGCATTCCGGAGAGACGCAGCTTCCAGATGCTGGTGGTCGATGCCGCCCGCGTCGGCCAGAGAATCGTCCTCTCCGACGACCAGTTGCGCCGCTTCTACGATCAGAACAAGGAGCAGTACCGCATTCCCGAGCGCGTGCACGTCCGCCACATCCTGCTGAAAACGGACGAAAAGCAGCCCTCCCAAGTCGGCCCGATCGAGGCCAAGGCCCAGGACCTGCTCAAGCAGCTCAAGGCCGGCGCCAATTTCGCCGATCTGGCCCGCAAGTACTCCGAAGATCCGGGCTCGGGGGCCAAGGGCGGCGACCTGGACTGGATCGTCCGCGGCCAGACCGTCAAGGCCTTCGAGAACGCCGCGTTTTCGCTCAAGCCCAACGAGATCAGCGGCGTGATCAAGACCGAGTACGGCTTCCACATCGTCCAGGTGCTCGAAAAGCAGGAGGCGCGCGTCAAGCCGTTCGAGGAGGTTAAAGACCAGATCGCGCAAGATCGCAGGAAGCAGATGGCCTATGACACCATGCAGCAGCTTGCGGACCAGGCCCACGACGAACTGGTCAGGCATCCGCAGCAGGCGGCCGAGATCGCAGGCCGGCTCGGTGTCGATCTGATCCCGGTCGACAACGTGGCCCCCGGTCAGCCGCTTCCGGTCTTTGGACCCAACCCCGATTTCAGCGATGCCATCGCCAGCCTTGCTTCAGGCGGGGTCACGCCCGTCATGCAGGCGCCGGGTGACAAACTGGCGGTGGCTGTCCTCACCGGCGTCGTGCCCGCGCGCCAGGCCGAGCTTTCGGAAGTCGAGGGCCAGGTTCGCACCGCGATCACGCGCCTGAAGATCGGCGACGCGGCCAAGCAAACCGCCACGCAGCTTCTGGACAAGGTGAGAGCCTCGGGCGGCGATCTCAGGAAGGTCGCCCAGGAGATGGGCCTCGAGGTCAAGACGACGCAAGCCTTCGGCCCGGATGGCGCGGCCGACGGCATCGGTTCGGCCAGCCTGCTCCAGCCCGCCTTCGATCAGCCTGCCGGCAGCGTGTTCGGCCCCACCCAGATTGAAGGCCAGCAATTCGTGTGCCGGATCGTCGAGAAGGTCCCGGCCGACATGACCAGGTTTGAAGCCCAGCGGGCCGACATTGTGGCGGCGCTCAAGGAGAAGAAGGCCCGCGAACACGTCGAGCTGTTCGTCGATTCGGTGCGCTCGGCGCTCATTCGCGACGGCAAGATCAAGATCCACCAGCAAGTCGTCGATCGGGTGATGGCCGCCAGCCGCGGGTAGCCGGACGCTCTCATGATCGGAGCGCTCATCGACTTCCTGCGCACGCTTACCACACCCGAGCGCCTGATTCACCTGCTGACGACGGTGCTGACCGGATGGCTCGGATACGGCCTCCTGTTCGGCATCGTCTTCGCGGAAACCGGTCTTCTCACCGGGTTCTTTCTGCCCGGCGATTCGTTTCTGTTCACCATCGGCGTGGTGGTCGGCGCCGCCGGCCTCGACCTCCGCATCGTCCTCCCGCTGCTGATGGCGGCGGCCATCGCAGGAGACAGCACAGGGTACTTCCTGGGGCGCCGCACCGGACCGCACATTTTCAGCCGCCCCAACTCGCGCCTGTTTCGCCGCGAGCACCTGATCCGCTCGAAGCTTTTCTACGACCGCTACGGCGGCAAGACCATCGTGTACGCCAAGTTCGTGCCGATTATCCGCACCTTCGCCCCCTTTCTGGCCGGGGTGGCGGAGATGAACTACGGCCGCTTCCTGGCCTTCAGCGTGGGTGGGGTGGTGGCCTGGGTGTTCTCGATCACGATGCTCGGTCACACGCTGGGCGCCGTCCCGCTGGTGCGCCGGCATTTCGACAAGATGATTCTTCTGATCATCTTTGTTTCGCTGATCCCTGTCTTCCTGGAGTACCTGCGCTCGCGCCGCGCCAAAGCCCCGGCCGGTGAGCGGCCGCAAGCCCCCGTCGGCTCCGTGTAGCGCCGCCATTGCCGCTGCCCCGGCAGAGCCTGCGGCTGGCCCGCAACGGGCCGTCTGCCGGATCGCGGCGGTGCACAAAGGCCCGCATGGACAGGGTTGGACGTACAATCGATGGTGGCCCGGACGGCGGGATCGCGCCGCGTTCCTCGGCGGCTCGGAGATCTCTTTTCGGACTCTTGGCGCCTCCTCTTGCCTACGGCCGGTTTGTGCAGCGTGACGGAGGTGGAGTAGTGGGTAGTCGCTTGACTCACGCGGATCGCCGGCAGCGCTGCGGGGGCGTGGCCGCGCTCCTCGTCGCGGTCATATGCGCCGGCGGCGCCGCTCGCGCCGACACGCCCGTCCCGCTGACGAACCCCGGTATGGAGGCGCCCTACAACACCGTGAACCTCAATGGCGGCGCCATCTCCGGCGCCCTCGCCAGCGGGTGGTCCGACAATTCGGCCTGGGCAAACCCAACCGTTCAATACTCCAAAGAGACCGGCAACCCGCATAGCGGATCGGCCTGCCAGAAGGTGGTGGTCGCGAGCGCGGGCAGCGGCCGGGTGCAGTTCATTCAGCCCTTTCCCTTGCAGACCGGCAACCTCTACACCGCTTCGGTCTGGCTGCGCGGAACGCCCGGCGCGCAGGCTTCCCTGGTGATCCAGCAGGCCGCCTCCCCCTATGCCACCTACGTCCAGAACTCGATCGCGCTGACCTCGGACTGGCAGCAGATTACCGCCACCGGCTACATCGGCACTACCGAAGGCGCTTATCTGATGGTTACCCTGAGCGTCCCCGCTACGTTGTGGGCGGACGACTTCGCGTTGTCGTTTGCGCCCGCCAGCATCTCACCCACGCCCCACATCGGCCCGGTTCCCCTGTCCTTCTTCGGCATGCACGTGGAGAACTTCCTGCAAAGCCAGCTCCTCAACAGCGGCTTCGAGCCGCCTTATGTTTCGGTCGGCGTCAACAACCCGATCTCGGGCAATATCGCGGTGAACTGGACCGACAATTCCTCGTGGGGCGTTCCCAATCCCACGGTGACGTATTCCGAGGACGCCGGCAACCCGCACGGCGGCACGGCGTCGCAGAAGGTGAGCGTGCAAAACAGTGCCCTCCGGCGACGCCGTGCAATTGGTACAGCGCTCACCGTGATTCCCGGTCAGGTCTACACGCTTCACCGCCTGGTTGAGGGGCGACGCCGGAATGAAGGTCAACCTGGTCCTCCAGGACACCAGCGCGCCGTACACCTACTACGCCTACACGCCGGCCACGCTCTCAGGCGCCTGGCAGCAGTTCACGGCCCAGGGGCAGGTGAACGATACGGGCAGCCTCCTGCTCATGTTCCAGGCTCAGCAAGCGGGAACGTTCTGGGTGGACGACGTTCAATTCACCGATTCCACCGGCGCCCCGGTCTCCGGCGGCGTGCCCTGGCCCAGGTCCAGATTCGGCACCCTGCGGCTGTGGGACTCCGGAACCTCCTGGACTTCGCTCGAGCCGCTGAAAGGGCGTGTGGAACTGGCAGCCTCTCGACATCTGGGTGGCGGCCGCCGAACAGCACGGCGTGCGCGGACATTCTGCTCACGCTGGGCCAAACGCCGCCCTGGGCATCCACCAATCCCGACGACGTCAACTACATCGGCGCGGGCGCTCCCGCTCCACCCGCGGACATTCAGGACTGGCGCGACTACATCGCCGCCGTCGCCCAGCGCTACAAAGGCCGCATCCGCTACTACGAAATCTGGAACGAGCCGAACGACAACACTTACTACACCGGAACCGTGGCCGAACTGGCGCAGCTCACTGCAGAGGCCTACCGCATCCTCAAGGCGGTGGACCCGGGCAACACCGTCCTCTCGCCGGCGGCTTACGCGCCGGGATACCTCGCCCAGCTTCTACAGGCCGGCATCGGAGCGAACGTGGACATGATCGCGTTTCACTTCTACGAGACGCCGCCGGAGGCCACTGCCGCCGCCGTCTTCAATGTGCGTATGGTGATGGCCCAGAACGGCGCCGGGGCGATGCCTCTGTGGGATACCGAAGGCGCCTCCGGCGACACCACCGTGCCGGAGGACCTGGCGGCGGCCTACCTGGTGCGCAAGTACCTGGTCGATCTCGCCTTCGGTTCCGTCCGCTACGACTGGTACGCCTGGGGCAAGGCCACCAGCTTCTGCGTAGGCACCGAGGAGAACGATCCGCGGCTGCTGACCGAAGCCGGCCGGGCGTTCGGCATCCTGCTGGGCTGGCTGCAAGGCGCTTCGGTTACCGGCGCTTCCATCGATGCCTCCGGCACCTGGGAGATTGGGCTGACCTGGAACGGCGGCGCCTTCGCCGGCGCGCCCGCATCGAGCATACGGCAGGTTGGGTGGCCCCCACCCAGAGTCACCAACGGGGTGATTGTCTGGAACCCCGCCGCGACCGTGCAGTTCGCCATCCCCAGCACGCTCCACCAGGTTTCCCAGTACGACGTCTTCGGCCACGCCACGCCCGTGAGCGGAACCACGGTGACGATCGGGAACTCGCCGGTGCTGCTGATGGGCCGCCCGCAGCCCTGGCACTGATGTTTTCGCCCGGATCCGCCGATGGATAGGCGGGCCCGGGCCATGGACATTCACGCTCTGTATGAACGGATCTTCCGCCTGTTCCGCCCCCGGCGCCTGCGCGCATTCTACCGCCTGTTCGACATTCGGGAGGACACCCGCATTCTCGATCTCGGCGGCACCACGTACTGGTGGAGGCTGGCAGCGGGACTGGGACTGGCGGCCCCGCGGGTCACCATCCTGAACCTGGATCCGCCGCCAGCCGCGCTGCCCCCAGGTGTCCGCTGGGTTCGCGGCGACGGCTGCGCGCTGCCGTTTCGAGACGGCTCGTTCGACGTGGCCCTCAGCAATTCCGTCATCGAGCACCTGCATACCTCGGACAGCCAGGCCCGGTTCGCAGCCGAGATCCGGCGGGTCGCAGAGCGTTGGTGGGTGCAGACGCCGGACTTCCGTTTCCCCATCGAGCCCCACTACCTGGCTCCGGTCATTCACTGGCTGCCGCCGGGGCTTCGCCGCCACGCGATCCGCTGGTGTACGCCGTGGGGATGGATCGCCCGGCCGAATGCCAGCCTGTGCGCCTCGGTGGCGCGGGAGATCCGCCTCCTGCACCGCTCGGAACTCGGCTGTCTCTTCCCTGGCTCCCGGATCCTCGTCGAGCGCGTGCTCGGCCTGCCGAAATCCCTGATCGCGGCGCGGTGGTAAGGGGGGCGGGCCTGGGCATGGAAGCTCAACGACCAAAGCATTATCGGCCGCGGATGAACGCAGATAAACGCAGATAAGCCTATTCATTCTCCATCTGCGTTTATCTGCGTTCATCTGCGGCCATCTGCGGCCAGAATTGGAAGCTGATCATCGACGCCAACGGCTACTTCGCGCCATAAGCGAGCACGAGAAGCCCGGGCCGCCGAGATCTGCGTTCATGTGCGGTTGCTTTCGCGCCGTGTCCGCGGCGGCCCGGCTCTTCACGCCCGGCCCGCCTATGCCGCAAACGGATTGACCACGCGCACCCCGCCCAGCACGGCCCCCGCTTGAAGGTCCTCGCTGTAAAGCGCCTGCGCACCCGCGGACCGCGCTGCGTGAACGATCAGGGCGTCCCAAAACGAAATCCGCGTCAGCCGGTGCAGCTCGATCGCCGCGATCACATCATTCGGCTCGAAACGAACAACCCGGGCGCGGGCCAGGATCTCCACCTTCCGCTGCGCCAATTCGGGAGCCACCCCGAGCTTGCGCGTCGCCGCCACGAAGTATTCCTGCAAGACCTGCAGCGACACAACCGCGGTCCCACGGCGAAGGTGATCCGCCAGGAGCGCGATCGCCTGGCTCTGTTTCTCCGGCGCCGACGCGTCGTCGGCGTATACCAGCACATTCGTGTCGAAGAAGGCGAGCCCGTTCATGGTCGTTCGTGCAGTTCCTCACGGTTGAACTTCCAGCCGCCCGAATTGCCCTGGGTGGCCAGGGAGAGCCGCTCGAACTCCCAGGCATCGGCGTTGGAATCGCTCTTCCCCACAAGCTGCTCCAGGTACTCGCGCACAAGCTGGTTCACGCTCGTGCCCATCGCCTCGGCACGGCGCCTCGCTTCCGCCATCACCCGATCATCCACGGCCAGAGTCACGTTCATAGACACATAATACGTGTCCACAGGATACGTGTCAATGCGGACAGCTCGCGAACCCGCCTCCGACGGCCCGCCGCCAACACCTCTCGGACCCTGCGGAGACGTGTGCCTCCGGCCTCTGACGTCCGGCTCCATCCGCCCCTCAAGCCCGGTCCTCGAACTCCGGCCCCATCCGCCCCTCAGCCCCCCTCCGATTTGACCCCGCCCCTCGCGATTCTATATCCTGAAGTTTGTTTCGATAGAGGCGCGGAGGCCATCAGTAGGCGGGTCTGCGGTTCCGGGGAGCTCCGGAAGGCCCGCGCGAAAGGGGTTCGCAATCTCCGCCGAAGCCGCCGCGAGAGCCCTCCGCGCGCCGGCTGGGGGGCCGGGCTAACACCCGCCCACTGTCATTCGGGTCTCCGAACCGGATGGAGCGCTATCGAAGGGACAGCCTGTCTGCCCTCCCTTCCTTTCCGCTTCCGTCCGGGGTCAACGCCATGAACGTATTCGAACTGACGCGAGCGCTGGTGGATATCGAGTCCATCACGAACAACGAGGGCGAGGTGGGCGCCTGGCTCTTCGACCATCTCTCCGCCCTGGCCGCGGCGACCGGCGGGGCCGTCGAGCGCATGCAGGCCGAACCCGGCCGCTTCAACGTCTTCGCCGCCTGGGGGGAGCCTCGGGTTACGCTCACTTCGCACATGGACGTGGTGCCGCCCTTCTTCCCCTCGCACGAGGACGATGACTACATTTACGGGCGCGGCGCCTGCGACGCCAAGGGCATTATCGCCGCCATGATCGGCGCCGCCGAAAAGCTGCTGGCCAGGGGCCGCCGTGGGTTCGGCCTGCTGTTCGTGGTGGGCGAGGAACGGAACAGCGCCGGCGCCTTCACCGCCGCCCGCAACGGACGCGGCTCGCGCTATCTGATCAACGGCGAGCCGACCGAGAACCAGCTCGCGCTGGGCTCCAAGGGCGCCCTGCGCTACGAGGTCGTGGCGCGCGGGCGGATGGCGCACTCCGCCTATCCGGAGCTGGGCGATTCGGCCATCGAGAAGCTCCTCGATGTGCTGGAGAAGATCCGGCGCATCCCCATGCCGCAGGATCCCGTGCTGGGCGGCGGCAGTCTGAACATCGGCACCATCTCGGGCGGCCGCGCCCCCAACGTGATCCCGGACCAGGCGCGGGCCGAGATCATGATCCGCCTGGTTGCGGACGCCGGCCCCATCCGCGCCGCCATCCAGGAAGCGGCGGCCGGGCGCGTGGAGGCGAGCGAGGTCATGTGCATCCCCGCGATCCGGCTCAACTCGATTCCCGGGCTGCCCACCACTGTGGTCTCGTTCACTACCGACATCCCGGCCTTCGGGCCGGCCTGGGGCGAGCCCTTCCTGGTCGGGCCAGGCAGCATTCTGGTGGCGCACACTCTGGACGAGAAAGTCTCGAAGAGGCAGCTCCTCGAAGCGGTCGACGTTTATTGCACGATGGTTGAAAGGTTGCTGGCGGCGGTCGGCGCACGGCCGATGGCTGAGGGCTGAGGACTTATGAACAAGATCGAAGTCGGCGTTTTGGGCGCCACCGGGATGGTGGGCCAGGAATTCATCACTTTTCTACAGAATCATCCCTGGTTCGAAATGAAGTGGGCGGGCGCCAGCGACCGCTCGGCGGGCAGGAAGTACCGCGACGCCACGAGCTGGCGGCTGGACGGCGTGATGCCGGAGAACGTGGCGGACCTCACGGTCGAGGAGTCCAAGCCCGGCAACGCGCCGAAACTGCTGTTCTCGGCCATGGACGCCTCGGTGGCCACCGACATCGAGCGCGCCTTCGCCGCGGCCGGGCATGTGGTGGTCTCGAACTCGCGCAACCACCGCATGGAGCCGGACGTGCCGCTGCTGGTGCCAGAGGCCAATCCCGATCACCTCCAGCTCATCCCCGCGCAGCAGCGCAACCGCGGCTGGAAAGGGCAGATCGTCACCAATCCCAACTGCTCGACGGCCGTGCTGGCGCTCGCGCTCGCGCCGCTGCGCGGCTTCGGCATCGCGCGCGTGATCGTAACCACCATGCAGGCCGTCTCCGGCGCGGGCTACCCCGGCGTGGCCAGCCTGGACATCCTGGGCAACGTCATCCCCTTCATCGGCGGCGAGGAGGAGAAGATGCAGCAGGAGACGCAGAAGATCCTGGGCGACTACCGCGGCGATCATGTCGAGCCGCTGGCCGCGCGCGTGAGCGCCCACTGCAACCGCGTTGCGGTGGTGGACGGCCACACCGAGACGGTCTCGATCGAATTCGCAACGAAGCCCTCGCGCGAGGAGATCCTGGCCGCGCTGGCGTCGTTTACCGCCGTGCCCCAGGAGCGCAAGCTGCCCAGCGCGCCGCCGCACCCGGTCATCTACATGGACCAGCCGGACCGGCCGCAGCCGCGCCGCGACGTCGAGCGCGAGAACGGCATGACCACCTTCGTGGGCCGCCTGCGCCCCTGCCCGGCGCTGGACTGGAAGTTCGTCGCCATGGGCCACAACACGGTGCGCGGCGCGGCCGGCGCGGCCGTGCTCAACGCCGAGCTGATGTGCGCGGAAGGATACCTCGACCGATGATCGTGATGAAATTCGGCGGCACCTCGGTCGAATCGGCCGCCGCCATCGAGAGGGTTGCCGGGATTGTCGGAGCGCGCCGGGAGCGACGGCCCGTGGTCGTGGTCTCCGCCATGGGCAAGACCACCAACCGCCTCCTGGCGCTGGCCTCGGACGCCGTCGCCGGCCGCCGCGACGAGGCTCTGGAGCAGCTCCGCACTCTGCGCGAGTACCACTTCGCGAACGCGCTGGCGCTGGCCGGCGAAGCCGACGAGGTCGAAGTCGAGCGGATGCTTGACAAGCACTTTCAAGAGTTGGGTGAACTGGTCAAGGGTCTGGCCGTGCTGGGAGAGCTAACGCCGCGCTCGGTGGACGCCATATCGAGTTACGGCGAGCGGCTTTCGAGCCGGATCGTCACGGCGGGGTTCCGTCGGGCGGGCCTGGACGCGGTCCACGTGGACGCGCGCCGGGTGATGGTCACAGACCGGCGGCACACCCAGGCCGCGCCGCTTTTCGACGAGACCCGCGCGCGCCTGTGCGCCCAGGTGGCGCCGCTGGTCGAGTCGGGCCAGGTGGTGGTGATGGGCGGCTTCATCGGCTCGACCGAGGAGGGGGTGACCACAACGCTGGGTCGCGGCGGCTCGGATTTCTCCGCTTCCATCGTGGGCGCGGCGATGGGCGCCGAAGAGATCCAGATCTGGACCGATGTAGACGGCATGCTCACGGCCGATCCCAATACCGTGCCCGGGGCGCGGCGGCTCAAGGTGATCTCCTTCGCCGAGGCCGCCGAGCTGGCCTATTTCGGCGCAAAAGTGCTGCATCCGTCGACCGTGCTGCCCGCGGTCGAGCAGAACATCCCGGTGCTGATTCTGAACTCACGCCGGCCGGAAGTTCCCGGCACGCGGGTGGTCCGCGAGAGCGTGCCCTGCGCCAACCCGATCAAGTCGATCGCCTCGAAACGTCCCATTACCGTCGTCCACATTCACTCGACGCGCATGCTCATGGCCCACGGCTTCCTGCACCGCATCTTCGAGGTCTTCGACCGCTACGAGACGCCGGTGGACATGGTGGCCACCTCCGAGGTCAGCGTTTCTGCGACCATCGACAACACGGCGCGCCTGGCCGAGATCCGCCGCGAGCTGGACGAGATTGCCGAGGTCGCCGTGGAACACGACCGGGCCATCGTCTCCCTGGTGGGGGAGAATATCCGCTACA
This sequence comes from Bryobacterales bacterium, assembly GCA_963710565.1. GTDB lineage: Bacteria > Acidobacteriota > Terriglobia > Bryobacterales > Bryobacteraceae > DASWZN01. The sequence goes on from CAVQAN010000010.1 coordinate 465,795, forward strand.
CTCCCGGTATCGGGGCGCGGATCTTCCGCGTGCTGGAAAAGGTGAACGTGCTCATGATTTCCCAGGGCGGCTCGCAGTGGAACTTCAGCCTGGTGATCGCCGGGGAGAGTCTGAAGGAGGCGGTGCGGCTCCTGCACGGCGAGTTCTTCGCCGAGCTCGATCCGGCCGTGTTCGACTGACATGACTGGCCTGATTCCCCAACCGCGTGGCGCACGCTTCAGCGTGCCGTGTCGGCACTCGCGCCGACACCTGGGCGTCGCCACGAAGGGCGAGTCCCTATGAACCTGGCCATCGTCGGTTACGGCAAGATGGGGCGGCTCATCGAACAGCTTGCGCCCGAGTACGGCGCGGCGGTTTCGGTCACCCTGGACGAGTTCAACAATGCCGATTTCGCCGGCATCACGGCGGAGAACTTCCAGGGCGTGGACGTCGCCGTGGAGTTCTCGATTCCTTCAGCGGTGGTGGCCAATGTCGAACGCATCGCGGCTCTGGGCGTGAACCTGGTCATCGGCACCACCGGCTGGGGCGCCGGTATGGACGAGGTGCGCGCGGCGGTGGAGCGCTACGGCATCGGGCTGGTCTGGAGCCCGAATTTCTCGATCGGCGTGAACGTGTTCTCGCGCCTCGCGGCGGAGGCGGCACGCCTGCTGGCCAGCGAGCCGGATTACGGCGCCTGGGCTTGGGAGATTCACCACTCGACCAAGAAGGATGCGCCCTCGGGAACGCTCCTGAAGCTGGTGGCGGAGATGAAGAAGGCCGGCTACACGCTGCCCATCGACACCGCCTCGAATCGCGCCGGCCGCCACCCCGGCACGCACGAGATCGGCTTCGACTCGGCGGCCGATACCATCACCCTGCGCCACACCGCGCGCAGCCGGGAAGGTTTCGCCCGCGGCGCGCTGCGTGCCGCCCAGTGGATCGCCGGCAAGAAGGGCATATACGAGTTCAGCGAGGTGCTATTCGGTCGGTAGTGCGGCAGAAATCAATAAACGGCAGATCCAACATTCTGCCGTGGTCTCGTGTATATTGTGGTTATGGGGACCTACACGACGCGGCTCGAGAAATCCGGCAGGATACTGATCCCATCCGCCATCCGGCGGCAATTGGGCCTTTCCGAGGGCTCTCAGGTCATTGTCAGGGTTGAGAAATCCGGAGCAATCCGGGTCACTTCGCGGTCTCAGGCGCTGGCCAAGGCGCGTGAGGAGATTCGGAAGTACATCCCGGCCGGCCGGGATTTGGTGGCGGAGTTGATTCAGGACCGCCGGGCCGAGCTTCAGCGCGAGGATGAGGGGGCCAACCGCTCGTGAGAGACGAGTTCGTGCTGGATGCCTCGGCTGTGTTGAGCATCCTGCTAGCGGAGCCGGGGCACGACCGCGTCGGCCGGATCATCGACCGTTCCCGAATCCACGCGGTGAACCTGGCCGAGGTGATCGGGCGGCTGGTGAGGTCCGGAATGCCGGCCGACAAGGCCGCGGCGGTTCTTCGCGGGTTGTATCTGGAGGTGGATGAGGAATTCGGGATCGCGCAGGCGGAGCGCTGTGGCGCTCTGTTGGGAACGCGGCGGGATCTCGGGCTATCGTTGGGTGACTGCTTGTGCCTGACCGTGGCTGCGTGTCTGGGAGCAGTGGCCGTGACGGCGGATCGTCGCTGGAAAGAACTACACGGCGCCCGCCTGGGGAGTCTGACGATCCGGGTAGAGGTTATACGCTAACGAAGGGGGAGGCAACATGATGCGTCTGCTATTGCTGACGGCTGCATTCGCGTTGGTGGCCCAAGCCGCCGACGTAACTGGGACCTGGAAGGGAACTGCCGAGACACAGATGGGCAAGGTCGAGAGGACCTTCGTCTTCAAGGTGGACGGGAGCAAGCTTACGGGCGAGACTACGAGCTCGCTGTCGGGCAAGTCCACGATCGCGGACGGCAAGGTGGACGGCGACAAGATCGAGTTCAACATCGCCTTCAGCGTGCAGGGCGTCGACGTCAAGCTGCGCTACACCGGCGTGGTCAAGGGCAACCAGATCAAGCTCCACGCCGAGTCGGAGGACGGCTCGATACATGTGGACTACACCGTAGACAAGGTGTCGTGAGTCTCCTGGTATTCTGGGAAGCGGTGGCCGGGAAGACCGCTTCCTGACGCTCGCGGCCCGGTTAGGGGACGCGGCGGTCGAGTGAGCGGGCATCGTGAGGTGAAGAGCATGTTCACAGGCTGCGGAACGGCGCTGGTGACGCCGTTCCGGAAAGACCAATCACTGGACGAAGAGGCCCTGCGCCGGCTGGTGCGGCGGCAGATCGAGGCCGGCATCAACTTCCTGGTGCCCTGTGGCACGACCGGCGAGAACCCCACGCTGACTCGCCACGATCACCTGCGGGTGGTGGAAATTACGGTCGAAGAAGCGCGCAAGCACCACATTCCGGTGCTGGGGGGCGCGGGCGGCTATAACACGGCCGAGGTCATCGAGCTGGCCAAAGAGGTGAAGGCCGCGGGCGCCGACGGCATCCTCTCCGTCACTCCTTACTACAACAAGCCCTCGCAGGAAGGCCTGTATCAGCACTACAAGGCCCTCGCGGCGGCCGTCTCGATCCCCATCGTGGTCTACAGCGTGCAGAGCCGGACCGGGGTCAACGTCGAGCCCGCCACCATGAAGCGCCTGGCCGAGATCGACAACATCGTGGGCGTGAAGGAGGCCTCGGGAAACCTGGCGCAGATCGCGTCGATCCTGGCCCAGGTGCCCGACCGCTTCAACGTTCTTTCGGGCGACGACGCGGTGGCGCTGCCGGTGATCGCGCTGGGCGGCCGCGGGCTGATCTCGACCACCTCGAACGAAATTCCCGCCGAGATGGCGGAACTGGTCGACACCTCGCGCCGCGGCGACCTGGTTACGGCGCGCCAGATCCTGCGCCGCTACCTGCCGCTGATCGAGGTCAACTTCATCGAGTCGAATCCGATTCCGGTCAAGGCGGCGATGGCGCTGATGGGCCTGATGGAGCCGGTCTGGCGGCTACCGCTGGTTCCGCCCAAGCCCGAGAGCCAGGCCCGGATCGAGAAGGTTCTCACGGCCTTGGGACTGGTCCCGGTTCATGCTGCAAGCTGACATCGAAGCGTTGTTCGACCAGAAGCCGGAGACGTACACCGAGGAGCACTTCCGTCTGTTTGCGAGCTTCAAGGAAGCACTCAACCGGGGCGAAGTGCGCGCCGCCGAGCCGGACGCCGCCGCCGCGAGCGGCTGGCGCGTGAACGCCTGGGTGAAGAAGGGCGTACTGCTGGGGTTCCGCATGGGAGCGCTGGTTGACATGTCGGTGGACGCGGCGCGCCAGCCTTTCTTCGACAAGGCCACGTATCCCGTGAAACAGCTCACGGTCGCCAGCGGCGTGCGCATGGTTCCGGGCGGATCGAGTATCCGCGACGGCTGCTACGTGGGGCGCGGCGTCACCTGCATGCCGCCCATGTACATCAACGTCGGCGCCTATGTGGGCGAGGGGACGCTGGTGGATTCGCACGCCCTGGTGGGCAGTTGCGCGCAGGTGGGCCGCAATTGCCACATCTCGGCGGCGGCGCAGATTGGCGGCGTGCTCGAGCCCGTGGGCGCGCTGCCGGTGATCGTAGAGGACGAGGTGCTGGTGGGCGGCAACTGCGGCATCTACGAGGGCACGGTAGTGAAAAGGCGCGCCGTGCTCGGCACCGGCACGGTTCTGAACCGGTCGACGCCGGTCTACGACCTGGTGCGCGGCGCGGTTTACGCCGCCACGGACAGCGAGCCGCTGGCGATCCCCGAAGCGGCCGTGGTGGTGGCCGGCTCGCGCGCGATCCAGCACGGCCGCGGGAAGGACTGGGGCATCTCACTGTACACGCCGGTGATCGTCAAGTACCGCGACGCGCGGACGGACTCGAAGATCCAGCTCGAGGATCTGCTGCGGTAGGCGCGAGATTCCTACCGCCCAGCCGGATCGGGTGTGACCTGGCGCGGCTTCAACCGGTCATCGGGCCACCACAACAACTGCCCGGCGACGGGTCGAATTGGCCTGCGGTCCCACGCACTTTGGAACTCTTTCAGAAACTCGGGACCGCGGAGTTGCGGAATCGTCACCAGCACGATTGGGCAGGTTGACATCAAGCAGCCCCATTCGGGGCATCCAGTGCTTCCGAGGCGACGCGCATCACTTCGAGGATCGCGTCGCGGGGAAACCGTCCGTAGGTCTCCTCGATCTCCTCGACGCTCATGCCTTCCGCGAGGCAGGACAGGATGAACGACACCGGGAACCGCGTCCCGCGAATCGCGAGTTTACCGCCCAGGAGCTCTGGATCGGCCACAATCCAACGGAAATCCTTGAAGGGCTTTAGCACACGCTCTTGCATGTTTGCCCGCCTCGCCCCATTAGCCCACCAGCCTCGGCCCAGCGGCTTTTGCGACGCCTCGTGCGGGACCTATTCTCCGCCAAGGCGGCTGCCGATAGTCTCGTATGCGGCAACGAGCGCGGCGTGCGTGCGCGGCCGTCTTCCGCCTGGCGGAACGGGCGGGCGTTCACCTGACCCCAAGGCATTACTACACGCCGGTGCCGGATGTGCGTTGGCTGAGGCAGAACGCGCGGCTTTGGGAAGGCGCCTCCACGCTGGCGGGTGTGGCATGGGATCTCGACGGCCAGATGGAGCGACTGCGCGACACCTGCGCGTCGTACGTTCACGAGGTCGCCGGGCTGGAGTTGTTCAATCGGGTTACGTCGGACGGCTGGGGGCCTGGGTACGGTCCCATCGAGTCGCAGGTGCTGCACTGCTTCCTGCGGGTTCACCGGCCGCGGCGGGTCGTCGAGATCGGCAGCGGCGTATCGACGGCGTGTATGCTGCACGCGATCCAAGGCGCATCGACGGAACTCATCTGCGTCGAACCTTTTCCGTCGCCCGTTCTTCGCGAGACGGCAGGGGTGCGGCTCCTGGAACGAGCGTGCCAGGAGGTGCCGCTATCGGTCTTCGATGAGCTGCGGGAAGGCGACCTGCTATTCATCGATTCCAGCCACGCAGTCAAGGTCGGCTCGGAAGTGGCGCGTATCTACCTGGAGATTATTCCCCGCCTGCGAGCGGGCGTCTTCATCCACATTCACGACATCTTCCTGCCATACCTGTACCCGCCGGACATCCTGACCTGGCCGTTCTGGGGGTGGCAGGAAACGGTGCTGCTGGCCGCGCTGCTGGCGGACAATCCGAAGCTGGAAGCGCTGTTCTGCCTGTCCGCCCTGCATCATTCGCGGGCCGACGGACTTCGCGCTCTGCTGCCCGACTACCGGCCTCGCGCCATGAGGGGCGGCCTTTTCGCGGACGACGCGCCGGGGCACTACCCGTCGAGCATCTGGCTGCGGACCGCAGCAGTCCCGGGATAGAGGGGCGGCAACGTGCATGAGCGAGCGCCCATGGCGGAGGGCAGGCTACCTCCCCAGGCGCGCGTATTGGGAGGCGTAGTTCAACACCAGCGAGGGGAAGACTCCCAGGATGAGCGTAAGCGCGGCCGAAATCCACAGGGCGGCGCGGGTGCCGGCGGCGAGCGGCGGCAGGGCCTGCACGGCGTCTCCCGGCTCTTGCATGTACATCACCACGAGCAGCCGCAGGTAGTAGTACGCCGCCACTGCGCTGGTGAGCAGACCGATCACGGTGAGCCAGACGAGGTTGGCGTCGAGGGCGGCCTTGAAGATGTAAAACTTGCCGAAGAAGCCGCCCGTCAATGGCACGCCGATGAGCGAGAGCAGAAAGATCGAGAACAACGCCGCGGTCCCCGGCTGGCGCCATCCGAGCCCCGCGAAATCGCCGATTTCGACGAACCGCTCGCCGGCGCGCGAGAAATGCGCCACGACGGCGAACGCCCCGGCGTTCATGAAAACGTAGGCGGTCAGATAGAACATGGCGGCCGCGGTTCCGGTATCCGAGTGCGCGGCGATGGCCACCATGACGTACCCGGCGTGGGCGATGGAGCTGTAGCCGAGCATCCGTTTGACGTTCGTCTGGACGAGCGCGGCGAAGTTCCCCACCACCATGGTCGCGAGCGCGGAGGCCCACACGACCCCGATCCAGCGCGCGCCCGGAGCGTTGAAGGCGGTCATGTAGATCCGGATAAGCACTGCGAAAGCGGCCGCTTTGGGCCCGGCGGCCAGGAACGCGGACACCGGCGCAGGCGCGCCCTGGTAAACGTCCGGCGCCCAGATCTGGAAGGGCGCGGCGGAGACTTTGAACGCGAGGCCGACGAACATCAGCGCCGCCGCCGCCCCCACCAGCATTCCACTCGGCGCGCTGTGCGGATGGGAAAGCACGTTGCGGATTCCTTGCAGGCTGGTGGTCCCCGCGGCGCCGTAGATGAGCGCGATGCCGTACAACAGGAACGCCGTGGCGAAACTGCCTAGCAGGAAGTACTTGGCCGCGGCCTCGTTGCCGAGCTTGGCACGGCGCAGGTGACCCGCCAGCACATAGCTGGCGATGGAAGAGATCTCGAGGCCGATGAACACCACGATGAGCTCGCCCGCGGCCGCCATGATGCACTGCCCGGCCACCGAGTAGAGCAGCAGCGCGTAGTATTCGCCCGATTCCGCCTCTTCGCGCCGCAGGTAGCTTCCGGACATGAGTGCGACCACGATGGCCGCCGCGATCGCGAGCACGCGGAAGAAGACGGCAAAGCCGTCGAGGATGACCATCCCGCTGAAAGCCGTGCCGGGCGCGAGTTCGCCCAGCGCGGCGGGGATGAGCGCCGCCACCAGGCCGGCCAGCGCGATCCAGCCGAGCGCGCGCTTAGACGGCTTCGAGGTCAGCGGCTCCAGCACCATGATCAGCGTGGCCACGGCGACGAGCAGGATCTCGGGCAGAACCCGGAAATACTCGGCCGCGTTGGGGACGAAGCTAGCGGGCACGCGCCACCTCTGTGCCGAAGGCGTGGGGGAGGCTCTCAGCCTGCCGCGTCGAGACTCGTCTCGACGCAAGACCGTGCCTCGACATGAGTGTCGAGGCGGCAGGCGGGAGTGCCTGCGCTACGGGGGAGGCTGGCAGTTCATTCCCCCGCACCTCGAAACTCACCCCAACCGTAGTGCTCTCCAGAATCGCCGCCCCGCTCTTCGTGATGGGCGGTAGGAAGGACTGGGTCGCCGTGCCCATCCAGATCATCAGCGCCACCAGCGGCAGCACCGCGGCCCACTCGCGCGCGCTGAGGTCGCGCATGTGCCCGGCCAACTCCGGACGCGTCTCGCCGAAGAACACGCGCTGGTACAGCCACAGCATGTAGCAGGCCGCGAGAATCACGCCGAGTGCGGCGCACACGGCCCAGCGGAAGCTCGCCTGCGCGGCCCCCTGAAGCACCAGGTACTCGCCCACGAAGTTGTTCAGCAAGGGCAATCCCATGCTCGCCAGCGCAGTGATCAGGAACACGGCCGACAGGTTGGGCGCGGGCGTCGCTACGCCTCCGTAGTCGGAGATTTCGAGCGAGTGGCGCCGCTCGTAGAGGTAGCCCACCAGGACGAACAGCGCGCCGGTCGAGACGCCGTGGTTCAGCATCTGGTAGACCGCTCCGTTCATTCCCAGCTCGGTGAACGTGAAGATGCCCAGCACCACGAAGCCCAGATGGCTCACGGAGGTGTAGGCCACCAGTTTCTTCATATTGGGCTGCACCAGCGCGACCAGCGCTCCATAGAGGATGCCGATGATGGCCAGGATGGCGATCGACGGCGCCAGGTCGCGCGACGCGGCCGGAAACAGGGGCAGGCAGAACCGCACCAGGCCGTAGCAGCCCATCTTCAGCATCACGGAGGCCAGCATTACGGATCCCGCGGTCGGCGCCTCGACGTGCGCGTCCGGCAGCCAGGTGTGGAACGGGAACAGCGGCACCTTGATGGCAAACGCAATGAAGAAGCCGAGGAACAGCACCACCTCTTCGACGCGGTTGAAAGCCAGGCGGCCGCTCGCGAGCATCAGCATCAGGGAACTGTAGTCAAACGTGCCGGTGCGGTTGTAGAGGTAGATCAGCGCCGCCAGCATCAGTACCGAGCCGGTCATCGTGTAGAGGAAGAACTTCACCGCTGCGTAAATGCGCCGCTCGTGTCCCCACACGCCGATCAGGAAGTACATCGGGACCAGCGAGACCTCCCAGAACACGTAGAACAGAAACAGGTCGAGCGACACGAACACGCCCACCAGGCCGAACTCCATCAGCAGGAAGAGGGCGAAGAACTCCTTGACGCGCCGGTCGATGGAGCGCCAGGAGATCAGCACGCCGATGGGCGTCAGCAGCGTGGTCAGCAGCACCAGCCACAGGCTCACGCCGTCGATTCCGGTGTGGAAACGGATCGCGGGCTGGGAGATCCAGGGCACGTTCGCGACGAGCTGGAAGCCCGCCTCCGAACGGTTGAAGCCCGGCAGCAGCGCGATCGAGGCGACGAAGGCGATGAGCGCGACCGCGAGGGCCGTGCGCCGGATCGCCTCTTCGCGCCCCTTCGGCACGAGAAGGAGCAGGAAAAAGCCCGCCAGCGGGATGAACAGCACGGCGTCGAGGAGGTTCATCGAACGCCTCCCATCACGCCGAGCGCAATCAGCAGCGAGACCGCGCCCAGCAGCACCCAGGCGGCGTAGCTTCGTATGTATCCCGATTGCGCCAGCCGCAGCAGGCTGCCGATCCCGAGCGCGCGCCGTCCGACTCCGTTCACGGCACCGTCAATGACCTCGACGTCGATCCCGCGCCACAGCACCTCGCGCGAGGTCCCCACCAGCGGGCGCACCACGGTTGCGGCGTAGATCTCGTCGACCTTGTACTTGTTCAGCGCGGCCACGTAGAGCCAGCGCAGGCGGCTGGCGAAGACGTCCGCCAGGCCGGGGCGCCAGCAGTAGAACGCCCATGCCATGAGCACGCCGCCCAATGCGGCCGCGATCGAAACGGCCATCAGCGCGGAATCCTCTGGCGCCGGCTGGGCGAACATCGGCCCAAGCCAGACCTTAAAGAGACCACCCGCGAGCGAGAGCACCGCCAGCACGATAAGCGGCACGGTCATCACGGGAGGCGATTCGTGCGCGTGCGCCTCGCCGCGGTACGTCCCGAAGAAGACCAGGAAAATGGCGCGGAACACGTAGAAAGAAGTCATCGCGGCAGTCACGACCCCGATCCAGAACAGCACAGGCGAGCGATGCCAGGCGCTGAGCAGAATCTCGTCCTTGCTCCAGAAACCCGAAAAGGGCGGGATGCCGGCTATCGCCACCGCGGCCGCAAGCATGGTCCAGAACGTCACCGGCGTCTTGCTGCGCAGCCCGCCCATCCGCCGCATATCCTGCTCCCCCGCGAGCGCGTGGATGACGCTGCCCGCCCCCAGGAACAGCAGCGCCTTGAAGAACGCGTGCGTCACCAAATGGAAGATACCCGCGCTGAACGCGTACGTGCCCACGCCCAGGAACATGTAGCCCAATTGCGAAACGGTCGAGTAGGCGAAGACGCGCTTGATGTCGGTCTGCACCATGCCGATGGTGGCGGCGAAGAACGCGGTCGCCAGGCCGATTCCGGCGACCCAATCCATGGCCATGGGAGCTTTCAGGTACAAGGGCGCCGCGCGCGCGATCATGTAGACGCCCGCAGTCACCATGGTGGCGGCGTGAATCAGCGCCGAGACGGGAGTGGGGCCTTCCATCGCGTCCGGCAGCCAGACGTAGAGGGGCAACTGGGCCGATTTCCCCGTCGCACCCACCAGCAGCAGCAGGCCGATGATGGTCAGCGTCCCCACGCCCGTGTCCGTCTGCCAGCCCGCGAGGCCGCTGAACACCGTGCCGAAATCGAGCGACTTGAAATTCAGAAAGATCAGGAAAATGGCCAGCGAGAAGCCGAAATCGCCGATGCGATTCACGATGAACGCCTTGTTGGCCGCGTTGGTCGCGCTCTTGCGCAGGAACCAGAACCCGATCAGCAGGTAGCTGCACAGCCCCACGCCCTCCCAGCCCACGAACAGCAGCAGGAAGTTCGCCGCCAGCACGAGCGTCAGCATGAAGAACATGAACAGGTTGAGGTAGGCGAAGAAGCGGTAGTAGCCGCCCTCATGGGCCATGTAGCCGATCGAGTAGATGTGAATGAGCAGGCCGACCCCGGTCACCACCAGCAGCATCACCGCCGTCAGTCGGTCCGCGGCCAGATCGAAACCGACGCGCAGATCGCCCACGCGGATCCAATCGAAGTAGCGCTCCAGGTGCGGCGTCGCCAGCGGCTGGAGCGCGATCACCGTCTTCAGCACCCACAGAAAGGCCAGGGCAACGGCGCCCACGGCCACGCTGTGGATGACCGCTTTGGGCAGGCGCCGCCCGGCCAGCCCGTTGATCAGGAACCCGAGAAGAGGCAGCGCGGGAATGAGCCAGAGGTGCTGCATTTCAGTCCTTCATGGTCCTGAGGTCGTCCACCTGCAACGTGGCGCGGTTCTTGAAAACGATCAGAATGATGGCCAGCCCCACGGCCGCCTCCGCCGCCGCCACCACCATGACGAAGAAGGTGAACACCTGGCCGTCCACCTGTCTCAGGTAGTAGGAGAAGGCGACGAAACTCAGGTTGACCGCGTTCAGCATCAGCTCGATCGACATGAACATCGTGATGATGTTCCGCCGGAAAAGGAACCCGGCCACGCCCAGCGTGAAGAGAACCGCGCTCAGCGCCAGGTACCAGGAAAGCGGCACGGCATGTGGCATCAGTCCAGCTCCTTGTAGGCCAGGACGACGGCGCCCACGATGGCGATCAGCACCAGGATGGATGTGATCTCGAACGGCCAGAGGTAGGTGGTGAAAATGGCGCGGCCCAGGTTCTCGACCGTGCCGCCCGTGTAGGTTCCGAACTTCACCACCGCGTTGCGTGGGACCACCGCCAGGATTACGAAGGTCAGCGAGCCGAGCAGGAGAATGAGCAGCGGCGGGCCGACGAAGCGCGCCAGGAAGGAGCCGCGCGTCCTTCGTTCCCGCCCTGCGTTGAGCAGCATGATGACGAAAATGAACAGCACCATGATGGCGCCGGCGTAGACGATCACCTGCGCGGCCGCTATGAACTGCGCTCCCAGCAGGAGGTACAGCACAGCCAGCGACGCCATCACGCCGATCAGCGACAGCGCGCTCGTGATGGGGTGCGTCTGCACCACCACGGCGATGCCGCAGACCACCGCGATGGCCGCGAAGATCAGAAACAGAATAGGGTCCATAGTCTAGTCCAACAGTCGGCGTGGCGCACGCTTCAGCGTTCCGTGTCCGCACTCCTGCGGACACGCTTTTGCCGGCCGCCGACCCTGCGTCGCCAGGAGCGGCGACGCGGCACGCACGAGTACGTGCGCCACACCGAAGATCGGCAACAGGATCGGGTCCATAGCTCAGCCCACCAGGGCTACCAGCAGCCCGGTAATCATCAGGTTCGCCACCGCCACCGGGAACATGAAGCTCCAGCCGAACCGCATCAACTGGTCGTAGCGGAACCGCGGCAGCGTGCCCCGCACCCAGATAAAGAAGAGTAGCAGCAGGCCGGTCTTCGCCAGAAACCAGAACAACGGCGCCGCCAGGGTCTGCACGGCGGGAACCAGAAACAGCGCGCCCGCCGCCAGAAACAGCGCTCCGAACACACGCAAGCTCAGCCGGTCGCGCTTCCGTGCCTGCGAGCCGCTGTAGACGGCGATGGCGCCGGCCAGGAAGAACACCGCCGCCGGTGCGTAGTTCGAGCCCAGCGACACGGGCCACAGCGGCAGCCAGCCGCCCAGGTAAAGTGCCGTGGCCATGCACGTAACCGTCACCATGTTGGCGTACTCCGCCATGAAGAACCCGGCGAACTTCATCGAGCTGTATTCGGTGTGGAAGCCGGCCACCAGCTCGCTTTCCGCCTCCGGCAGATCGAACGGAACGCGGTTGGTCTCCGCGAACACCGCAATCAGAAAAATGAGGAAACCAAAGACCTGCGGGAACGGCATGCGGAACAGGTTCCAGGCCGGGAAAAACCCGCCGTACCAGCCGCTCTGTGTCTCGACGATCTTGCGCAGGCTGAGAGAATTCGATAGCAACAGCGCGGCGGCCACCGCCATCCCCAGCGGCAATTCGTAGCTGATCATCTGCGCCGAGCTGCGCAACGCGCCGAGCAGCGGATACTTGCTGTTCGACGACCAGCCCGCCAGCACGATCCCGTACACCGTGAGCGACGAGATGGCCAGTACGAAAATGACGCCGATGTTCAGGTCCGCGAGCTGAAGCCACGTATCGACGCCGCCCACGTGGATTTCGGGACCGAAGGGAATCACGGCGATCGAGAGCAGGGAGAGCGAGATGGCCAGAAACGGGGCCAGGACGAAGTAGAAGCGGTTGACGCCGGGCGGCAGCAGGTCCTCTTTGAGCAGCAGCTTCACGGTGTCGGCGATCGGTTGCAGGAGGCCGTGCGGTCCCACGCGATACGGCCCCAGCCGCACCTGTATGTGAGCGATGACCTTGCGCTCGACCCACTGGAGGTAGAGCAGCGTGAGCATCAGCACGCCCGCCACCACCGCCGCCTTGATCACCGCCAGAAGGTAGAAGTTCATCCTCGGTACAACTCCCCCGGTCCTTCCTTCAGCGCATGGAGCATCTTCGAGTAGTGGCCCAGGGTGCCGGACGTGAACAGCGTGTCGCCCGCCGAGCGGACGGCATCCGGCAGGACTTCGCCCGCTTCGAACGGCGTGGCCGCCGGCAACTCCAGCCTCATCCCGCGCGCCACCAGCTTGAGAATCTCCAGGTCCGGCTTCGCTCCCATCTTCTCCATGGCCTTCTTGAGCCGCTGTACCTCGCCGCACACGTTCGTGACCGTGCCCGATTTCTCGTACTGCGACGCCGCGGGCAGGATCACATCGGCACGCCGCGCCGTCTCGGTGAGAAACAGCTCGTTGACGACCACGAACGCGCCCGCCGCCGCGAGCGCACGGCCGCCTTTGAGCGGGTTCGCGCCCACCACCCACAGCGCGTCCAGGTCCTCGGCCGCCAGCATCCGGTCCAGGTCCATGCCTCCCGGGCCGGGCAGCAGTCCGGCGTCCTGCGCGCCGCGAGAATTGGAGTAGTCCACCAGGCAGACATACTTCACCGGAATGCCGAGCGAATCGCCGAAGGCCACCAGTGCCCTGACGCCTGCGCCCCGCACCGCGTCGCCGAACAGAATCACGAGTTCGGGCTCGGCCGCGAGGGCGGAGCGAAGCTGCTCCAGACCGCCCAGTTCCTCGCCGGGAGCGGTCCTGACCACGCCCTTCGCGATAGCGTCCTCACGCGTCGGCCCGCGCTCGACCACGTAAACAGCCGCGCGGTGGTGTCGCCAGTTGGCGCGCACCTGGTAGGCCAGGAAGGGGTGCTGTTGCGCGAGATCCGCTCCCACGGCCAGCACGGCTTTGCTGCTGTAGAGATCGGCCGTCGTGGCCAGCGCATCCCGCCGTCCCGACAGCGCAGCCTTCAGAGAAACTACGTCGCCGGTGCGGTGGTGGTCGATGTTCTCCGTCCCCAAACCGGCCCGTGCCAACCGCAGCAGGTAGTCGTTCTCCTCGTTGGTGGTGTGGTTCGAGGCGATGATGCCGAACTTGCCGCCCCGCGCCTTCACCTCGCCGAACCGCGCCGCCACCGTTTCGATCGCACGGGCCCAGGAGACCGGCTCGAACTCGCCCGCGCCGTTCTTCAGCAGCGGCGAGAGCAGCCGCTCCGGATGATCCGTGAAGTCCGCGGCGTAGCGGCCCTTCAAGCACAGGAACTCGCCGTTGATGCCCGAGCGGTCGCGGTTGTTGGCGCGCTCGATGCGGTTCTGCCGCACCCCCAGAGTGGTCTTGCAGCCATCCGAGCAGTGGGTGCAGATGGTGCCCACGTGCTCCATCTCCCAGGGCCGCGTCTTGTAGCGGTAGATGCCGCTGGTGAGCGCGCCCACCGGGCAGATGTCGATGCACATGCCGCACTCATCGCACTCGAGCCGGTCGCCGTGGTTGGGAGCGATCTCGGAGGCCGCGCCGCGATTGACGATGCCCAGCGCGCCCACGCCCATCCCCTCGCTGCAAATCCGCACGCAGCGGAAGCACAAAATGCAGCGCGGGCGGTCGTAGAAGACCACCGGCGACCACTGCCGCTCATCTGCGTGCTGCTTGCGCTCGAGGAACCGGCTCTCGCCCGCTCCGTAGCGGAACACCATGTCCTGCAACTCGCACTCGCCGCCCTTGTCGCACACCGGGCAATCCAGAGGGTGATTGGTCAGCAGGAACTCGAGCGTGGACTTGCGGGCCTCGGCCACCTTCGGCGTATCGGTGCGCACCACCATGCCCTCGGCCACCGGCAGCGTGCAGGCGGTCATGAGCTTGGGGGCCTTCTCCACCTCGACCAGACACATCCGGCAGGCGGCCTGGAGCGCCAGGCCTTCGTAGTAGCAGAAGGCCGGGATCTCGATGCCGTTCCGCCGCGCCGCCTCGATCACCAGCGTCCCCGCCGCGGCCTCGATGGGCCGGCCGTCGATCGTCAGTTTGACCGTGTTGGCCATCAGGCGGTCACCAGCCGGTTGACGTGCTCGAACGGGCAAGGCCGCCCGTCCAGGTGCGCCTCAAACTCCTCGCGGAACTTCTCGACGAAGGCCAGCGTGGGCATGGCCGCCGCGTCTCCCAGCGGGCAGAACGTGCGGCCCAGCATGTTCCCCGCCAGCTCGCGGATCAGTCCCACGTCGCTCGCCACCCCGCCGCCCTCGTGCACCCGCGTCAGGATCTTCTTCAGCCACAGCGTGCCCTCGCGGCAGGGGATGCACCAGCCGCAGCTCTCGTGCGCGTAGAAACGCATGATACGGAGGGCGGCCTTCACGATGCAGGTGTCCTCGTCCATCACGACCACGCCCCCCGAGCCCAGCATGCTCTTGGCCTTGGCGAGCGAATCGAAGTCCATCGCGATGTCGCACTCCTCGGCCTTCAGCACGGGGCAGGAAGAGCCGCCCGGGATCACCGCCTTCAGCTTCTTTCCGCCCCGCATACCGCCGGCGACCTCTTCGATCATGCGCAGCAGGTTGAAGCCCATGGGCAGCTCGTAGACGCCAGGCCGGTTCACATGGCCGGAGATGCAGAACAGCCGCGTGCCGCCGTTCTTCGGCGTCCCCAGCGCCGCGAACGCCGCCCCGCCGTCGCGCAGGATCGCGGGTACGGCGCAGTAGCTCTCCACGTTATTCAGCACGGTCGGGCGATTGATACAGCCCCGCCACGGCCGGGAAAGGCGGGCGAATGCGCGGGATGCCGCGCTTGCCTTCGAGCGATTCGAGCAGCGCCGATTCCTCGCCGCACTCGTAGGCCCCCGCGCCGGTGTGCGTGCAGGCGTCAAAGCTGAAGCCGCTCCCCAGAATGTTGGGGCCCAGGTAGCCGTGCGCGTACGCTTCGCCGATGGCCCGGTCCATGATGTCGATCAGGTAGCGGTACTCGCCACGGATGTAGATGTAGCCACGCGCGGCGCCCACCACGCGGGCGGCGATCAGCATGCCTTCGATCAACTGGTGCGGATCGTACTCGATCAGCAGGCGGTCCTTGCAGGTGCCCGGCTCGCTCTCGTCGGCGTTTACCACGATGTACTTCGGCTTGGCGGAATCGCGCGGCACGAAGCTCCACTTCATGCCGGTGGGGAAGCCGGCGCCGCCGCGCCCGCGCAGGTTCGACACCTTCAACTCGTCCAGGATCCGCTCCGGCGTCATCTCGAACGCCTTCCGCAGCGCCGTGTAGCCGTCCGTGGCGAGGTAGGTGGCAATGGAGGCGGAATCGGGCAGGCCGAAGCGCCTCGTCAGCACCTTGACTTCGAGCGGGCTCGGTTCGTTATAGGGCATCGCTTATTGGAGTTTCCGGAGGCTCTCGACCAAGTGGTCCAGCTTCTCCGGCGTCATTCCATGATGGAACTCGTAGTTGACCTGGAGCGCCGGCGCCCACGAGCACGCGCCGATGCACTCGACCTCTTCGAGCGAAAACTGCCCGTCCGCGGTGACTTCCTTGTGCCCGATGCCCAGCTTCTGGCAGGCGTGGTCCCACAATTCGGCCCCGCCCGCCAGCATGCAACTGATATTGGTGCAGACCTGAATGTGATGCCTGCCCAGCGGCCGCCGGTGCAGCATGGAGTAGTAGGAAACGACCTCCTCCACCTGCAGCGGAGTGATCCCGGTCCGGCGCGCGACCTCTTCCACCAGCTCGGGCGTCACCGAGCCGATCTCATCCTGCCCGTACATCAGCATCGGAACCACCGCCGAGCGTTCCCTGCCCGGCGGATAGTTCCTCAGCATCCTGTCGAACCTGGCTTCGAGCTCGGGCGAAAAAGTCATAGAAAACGAGGCGTCAGCCACCAGCTATCTGCCGCCAGCCGCTGACCTTGAAGCTGATAGCTGACTGCTGAAGGCTGACGGCTCACGGCTGACGGCTGACGGCTCACCTGTCCACGTCCCCCAACACGAAATCCGTCGATCCCAGCGCGGCGATCGCGTCCGCCACCAGCCGGCCCTCCACCATCTTCGGTAGCCCTTGCAGGTTCCCGAAACTGGGGCCATGAATGAACACGCGGTACGGCCGCGCGGTGCCGTCGCTTACCAGGTAGTAACCCATCTCGCCGCGCGGCGACTCGACCACCTGGTAAACGTCGCCCGCGGGCACGCGGAAGCCCTCCGTCACGATCTTGAAGTGATAAATGAGGGCCTCCATCTGCGTCTTCATCTTCTCGCGGTCCGGCAGCACCACGTGCGGCGCGTCCGCTTCCCACGGCCCCGCCGGCATCCCTTCGAGCGCCTGCTTCACGATGCGTGCGCTCTGGCGCAGTTCCTCCACCCGCACCTGGTACCGCGCGTATACGTCGCCCTCGGTCCGGGTGGGGATTTCGAAATCGAATTTCTCGTAACTCGAATAGGGCTCGCTCTTGCGGATATCCCACTTCAGCCCGGCCGCCCTCAGCATCGGTCCGGTCACACCGTGCGCGATCAGGTCGTCGAGCGTGGCGCGGCCCACGCCCTGGGTCCGCCGCATCCAGATCGGGTTCTTCGTCAGCAGCTCTTCGTATTCGTCTACACGGCTGGGGAAGGCGTCGATGAACTTCCCGACCGCCTGCTGCCAGCCTCGCGGCGGTTCGAGCGCCAGCCCGCCGATCCGGAAGTAGCTGGTCATCATGCGCTGGCCGGAGAACATCTCGAATATCTTCAGGATCTCTTCGCGTTCCCGGAAGCAGTACAGGAAGACCGACATCGCGCCCAAATCCATCGAGTGCGTGCCCAGCCAGACCAGGTGGCTGTTGATGCGGGTCAGTTCGCCGAGCAGCACGCGCATCCACTGCGCGGCCGGCGGGATCTCCAGGTCCAGCAGTTTCTCGACCGCCAGGCAATAGCAGAGGTTGTTGATGAGCGGGCAGAGATAGTCGATGCGGTCGGTGAGCGTCACACCCTGCTGGTAGAGCTTGGCCTCGAACTCCTTCTCGATGCCGGTGTGCAGGTACCCGATGTCGCAGCCAGCCTTGGTGATGGTCTCGCCGTCGAGTTCCAGCACCATGCGCAGCACGCCGTGGGTAGAGGGGTGCTGCGGGCCCATATTGAGCGTCATGCGCCGGGGGGAGGTGTCGGCGGGGGATTCGGCGATATTGGCGTTGGGCTCGCTCATTCCTCTGCGTAGGCGTATTTCTCGCCGCTCACGGGGTAGTCCTTACGGAGTGGATGGCCGTCCCAGCCCTCGGGCATCATGATCCGCCGCAGGTCGGGGTGATTCCGGAAAACGACTCCGAACAGGTCGAAGACTTCGCGCTCATACCAGTTCGCCCCCGGCCACACGCCGGTCACCGAATCGATCTCGGCGCGGACGGACGGAACGCGGCATTTCAAGCGGAGCCGCTCGTTCCGTTCGAGCGAATGCAGCAAGTAGACGATCTCGAAGCGCGGCTCGGTGGGATACCAGTCCACCGCGGTCACGCCGCTCAGCCGGAAGAACTGGCGCTGGAGCCGGAGCAGCCGGCAGACCTCGACGATGTGTGCCGGGGCGATTTCCAGACTCGCCTGGCCTCGGTGGACGCTCGAACCCAGCACGGCCCCCGGGATGGCTTCCGCCAGGAGGTTTTCGCTCACGGCAGCTCCTCGGGGTTCTCCTGGACGGACCAGGCCAGCGCGCCCTTCTTCCAGATGTAGAAGAAACCCGACAGGATCAGGACCACGAATATCAGCATCTCGACGAATGCGAACAAGCGCAGTTCCCGAAAGACCACCGCCCAGGGATACAGAAACACGGTCTCGATGTCGAAGAGGATGAAGACCATCGCGACCAGGTAGAACTTCACGCTCCAGCGCCCGCTGGTTGAGCCCACGGGCGTGATCCCGCACTCGTAGGGCAGGTCCTTCACTGGGTTGCGGACCCTGCGCCCCAAGATGGCGGAAGTGACGAGCATCCCCGCGGCGATCGCCATGGCGATGCCGGCCTGAAGCAGGATGGGAAAATACACCTCAGCGTACGAGCCTGGCGAACCTGGCATCAGCCTCTCAGCCCTCCCAAAAGCCCCTGCGGCGCCGGCGAACCACACGGCGAAGGCCGCAAAGTCCCCAACAGCAACTTCCACGTGGTTCCAATTCGACTATAGTGATCTCCGAAACTGGGTGTCAAATCCGAGCGGGCGGAACCGATCCCGGACTGGAGGGTTCTTGCGGCTGTTACGAATCGCTACAGCCCGATGCAGGGAGGAAGGCTGGGCAGCGGTCTTCCCGGCGGGGCCGGCCGGGCCTGCGGCGGCCGGCAGCCGGACGACTACCCGCTACGGGGTCATGCAGAATTCTCAAAAAAACGCTTTGACTCCGCCGCGGGGCGAAGTACAATCCTATAGCAAGGCTGTTATCTGGTATCTTTTAAACGGAAGCTCCTGGCCATGTTCAAAACAAGAAAGGTACGTCCTGCTCCGGTCCCTCCCGCGGAAGCCTATTCCTCCCTCGACGTCGCCAAGGTTGCGAACGTCAGCCTCCGGCAACTCCAGTGGTGGGACGAGCGGCATGTCGTCTCGCCCGAGCACGCCGGGCACAAGCGGGTCTACTCGTCCGAGCAGGTCCTCGAGATTACGGTTATCGCCGAGCTGAGACGTAAGGGGTTCTCGCTCCAGAAGATCCGCCGTGTTTTGCGATACCTGCAGCGGGAGATGGGCCGGCGCCTCAGCGACGTCCTGGCGAACGACTCGGCGCTGCACCTGCTCACGGACGGCAAGACGATCTACCTGGAAGACCGCCAGGAACGGATCATCGACGTGCTGAAGAACGCCCGCCAGCCCATGTTCCTGGTCTGCGTCAGCGACCAGGTCCGCCGCCTGCAGTCTGCGCCGAAAAAGCCGGCGCGGGCGGAGGCGGCGCCGGCGGTGCGCAGAATCCGCGCGGTGTAGACACGCCGTGGCGAAAACCGTCCCATCCAAGGGGCGGCGTCCCAAGCTGCTATACTGAAGCCAGGTTCGCCCCTGGAGATGCAATGGCTGCATACCGCCGTTCGCTTATTGTCCTTCCCGCAATCATCGTTACCTGCTCGGTGCTGGGCGGGATCTACGGCTCGGGCCTGACCAGCGCGGTGGCTGCGTCCTCGGAAGACGACACCCGCGCTTCGGTCGACTCGTTCACGAAGATCTACGCCTTGGTGGAGCGCAACAACGCGGACGCCCTGGATCCCGAAAAGGCCATCTATAAGGGCGCGATTCCGGGGATGCTCCGCACGCTGGATCCGCACTCCAACTTCTTCGACCCTCGGGACTTCCAACTGCTCCGGGAGGACCAGTCGGGGCACTACTACGGCGTGGGCATGCAGATCGGACCCAGTCGCCTCGGGAACGGCAAGACCATTGTCATCGCGCCGTTCCCGGGCTCTCCGGCCTACAAAGCCGGTATCCGCCCCGGCGACACCATCCTCTCGGTCGATGACCAGCCTACCGACAAGCTGACGCTGACCGAGATCGCCGACAAGCTCAAGGGACCTCGCGGCACGCACGTGAAGGTCAGCATGGCGCGGGAGGGCAGCGACTCTCCCCTGGTCTTCAACCTGATCCGCGACGAGATCCCGCGGAAGACCGTGCAGGACGCCTTCTGGGTCCGGCCCGGCATCGCCATCCTGGAGGTGGATTCCTTCAACGAGAATACCAGCCGTGAGGTCGAGGAGACGCTGCGGCGCCTGGGCGAAGGCAACATCAAGGGCCTGATCCTGGACCTGCGCAACAACCCCGGCGGGCTGCTGAATGAGGGAGTCGCGGTCGCGGGCCGCTTCCTGCAAAAAGGTCAACTCATCGTGTCGCACCGGGGCCGTGTGTCTGCGGAGAAGCCTTATGTCGCCAAGACCGGCAACGGCATCCGCGATTTCCCGATCGTCGTGCTGGTTAACCACTACTCGGCCTCGGCGGCCGAGATCGTCGCGGGCGCGCTCCAGGACCACGACCGCGCATGGATTCTAGGGGACAACACCTTCGGCAAGGGCTTGGTGCAGACCGTTTACCCGCTTTCGGAGAACACGGGTCTGGCGCTCACTACGGCCCGCTATTACACCCCCAGCGGACGGCTGATTCAGCGCGACTACTCGAACATCTCGTTCTACGACTACTACTTCCGCAAGGACACCGACACCAAGAACCTGCTGGATGCGAAGTCCACCGACAGTGGCCGCACGGTCTACGGCGGTGGGGGCATCACTCCGGACGAGAAGTTCGAAGAACCGAAGCTGGACACCTTTCAGGTGCTGGTAGCGCGGCGCAAGTACGCCTTCTTCAACTTCGCCTCGCACTACCTTGGCACCCACGAGGCCAAGCTGCCCAAGGGTTGGCAGCCGGACCAGGAGATCGTCGAGGAGTTCCACCATTACCTGATGAGCCAGGGGGTCGAGTTCACGGAGGCGGATTTCACTGCGCACATGGACTGGATCAAGCAGGAAATCAAGCGCGAGATGTACCAAAGCGCCTTCGGTATGGAGGACGCGCGGCGGCTGGTTGTCGAGACCGACCCCGAGGTCGCCAAAGGGGTGGACGCGATGCCCAAGGCGACCGCGCTGCTCGAGAAGGCGAAGCGCGTCATCGCCCAGCGGGTTTCAAAACAGTAGGCGTCTCCGGTAGAATGGCCATCAGCCCTCAGGCTTCAGCCGGCAGCGGATGGCCGGCGGCGGATGGACGTTCCCCAATGAGCAACTACGCACCCGAACCTCAAATAGTCGTTCTTGATGCGGGTGGGCAGTATTGCCATCTGATTGCGCGCAAGGTGCGCGAGCTGGGCGTCTATGCCGAGGTCCGGCCGAGCGATGCGCCGGCGGCGGAACTGGCGGCGCGCCGGGGCGTTGTAATCTCCGGCGGCCCCATGAGCGTGTACGCCCAGGGAAGCCCGACGGTCGATCCCGCCCTGTTCGAGGCGGGAGTCCCGGTGCTGGGCATCTGCTACGGGCTGCAATTGATGGCCTACCTGCTCGGCGGCCGCGTCCAGCGCGGCGAGAAGGGCGAGTACGGGCTGGCGTTTCTGGACCTCGCGAGAATGGCGCCCCTGTTCGAAGGCTTGCCACTGCATGCGCGCGAGCAGATCTGGATGAGCCACCGGGATACCGCGCTGGCCGCGCCGCCCGGCTTCGACGTCCTCGGTTCGACCGAGACCTGCGCCATCGCCGCCATGGCCGATCCCCGCCGCCGCCTGTATGGCGTTCAGTTCCATCCCGAGGTGGTGCATACCTGCCACGGCCGCCAGATCCTCGAGAACTTCGTTTTCGGCATCTGCGGCTGCCAGCGCGACTGGAACCCGAAGAACCGCATCCCGCTGGCGATGAGCCGCATCCACGACGCAGTCGGGGACCGGAATGTGTTCTTCTTCGTCTCGGGCGGCGTAGATTCCTCGGTGGCTTTCACCTTGTGTCTCCATGCACTGGGGCCCGAGCGGGTTCGCGGCCGTTACGTGGACACCGGGCTGATGCGCGAGGGCGAGACCGACTTTGTCCGCTCGACTTTTGACCGGCTCGCGCCTGGCGCGGTCCTGATCGAAGAGGCCGAAGCGCGCTTCCTGGGGGCGCTGGAGGGCGTTCGCGAGCCGGAGCAAAAGCGTTGCATTATTGGAGAGGAGTTCGTGCGGGTCCAGGAAAGCATCATCGAAAGCGGCCCTTTTGCCGAAGGCGATTGGATACTGGGCCAGGGCACCATCTATCCGGACACCATCGAATCCGGCGGCACCAAGAACGCGGCGCTCATCAAGACTCATCACAACCGCGTCGAAGGGGTCCAGAGGCTGATCGAAGCGGGCCGCATCGTCGAGCCGCTTAGTTCGTTCTACAAGGACGAGGTCCGCGAGATCGGCGAGGAGTTGGGCTTGCCCGCGGAGCTGCTCAACCGTCACCCTTTCCCCGGCCCCGGTCTGGCCATCCGCTGCCTGTGTTCGGACACGGACGATCCGGTGCGCCGCATCGAGGATGGCTGGCTGCTCCCGGTGCACTCGGTGGGCGTTCAGGGGGATGAGCGCAGCTACCGGCCGGTGCTCGCCCTGGGGGAGGCGCCGCAACCCGACGGCAGCCTGCACGAGCGGGCCACGGAGCTCATCAACCGTGTCTCCGGCATCAACCGCGTGGTGGCCCTGGTCGAGAGCCGCGCCCCTCTCGAGTCGCTGCGGGTGTGGACCAGCGCCCTGACGCCGGAACGCCTGGCGCGCCTACGCCGGGCGGACGCCATCGTCAGCCGCCTTTCGCACGATTCCGGCTTCGACCGGACGGTTTGGCAGTTTCCGGTAATTCTGATCCCGCTCGGGACCCCCGGACGGCCCGACTCGGTGGCGCTGCGCCCGGTCGACTCCGTGGACGGGATGACGGCCCGGTCGGTGCCCATGGATTCCGGCCTCCAGGCCGCCATGGCGCGCGAGTTGCTGGAAATCGATGGCGTCTGCGCGGTCTTCTACGACCTGACCCACAAGCCCCCAGGCACCATCGAGTGGGAATAGGGTCGGAGCCCCCCCACTCAACTTTTCTGCGCCTTCCGCCGATGGATGAGGCATGGCAGGGCTTGTCCCCGAATACGTCTGGGCAGCGATGCCTTTTGTGGTGGCAGCCGGCGCCGCGCTGCTCACCGCCATCCTCATGAACGCTCGCACGGACGCGGCGCTGGCCTGCCAGCGCGCCACGCTGGCCGAAGTCCGCGCCCTGCTGGCCACTCAACACCGGGCCATGGAGGAACGCGTCCGGGCGGTCGAGGAAGAGGCACGGCGGCGGGCGCTCAACGAGTTTCTGGCGGACGTGCGTGTGGATGAGCGCCGGTTCCTGATCGAAAGCCGCGGCACGCTGCTCCTGCAGGAGCGCGTCTCGTTCCGCAACATCCCCCTGACGCCCTGGGTGGATCGGGAACTGCCGGCCTCGAAGCCGCTCCCCAACCCGCCCATTGAAGCCGCAGAGGCGGCGGTGCGCGCCGAGCCGGCCCGCCTGGCGGGGCCGGCTCGCCGGCTGCTCCGTTAACCGGGACCCGCTACTTGCCCGTGATCAGCATACGTGCGGCGATCAAGACCAGGAACCCGGCGTAGATTCTCCTAATGACGTGGGGTGGCAGGCCGATCATGATGCGAGCCCCGAAGAACGCGCCGATAAACAACCCCGCCGCGATCAGAGCGGCGTAGCGGACGTGGATGTACCCCTTGCTGTAGTACTCCGCCGCGCCCAGGAGGCCGACCGGCGGGATGAGGGCCGCCAAGCTGGTCGCGATTGCCTCCATCTCGCTCATCTTCAGCACAAAGATCAGCGCCGGCACAATGATGAGGCCGCCCCCAATGCCGAACATGCCGGCGAACACGCCCGCCACCAGCCCGATTGCCAAAAGCGCGAGATAGGTCATTGGTAGATTATGGCGCGGTTCCGGCTATTGCTGCCGGCCCGTTTCCATCGAATCCCCTTTCAAACCGTGCGTGCCGTTTTCCGGCACACGGCTTAACGATGATCTTCTGGGTGTGGCTTGCGACGGGTACTTCACGATGCCCATCAACCGGTACAGGCCCATCCCGCGTAGCTGATCGCCAGTGTAGAAACGACGCTTCGTCGGCCGTTGCCCGCCGTGCCGATAGTGCCAGCGCCGCAGACTCTGGAACACGAAGGTATCCGTCTCGTTGAACTCCCGGTCGGCGTTCCCCGTCCGGAAATAGTTCCCCCAGCCGCGAAGCACGGGATTCAGTTCCGCGATGATCTGCTTCACGTCCTTCCCGCTTTGCCGCCTGCAGGTCAACTCTCGCACACGGTCCCGGAGCTTCTTCACTGCCTTTGGGCTCGGCCAGCGCTGCATAAAATACCAGCGCGGGTGTCGCTGGATGCTCCGCTTCTTGCGAATCGAGCATCCCAAAAACACGAAGCCTTCCTTGCCGCGTCTCAAGTCCACCAGCCGCGTCTTCGCTGGATGCAGCGTCAACCCGAGCCGGTCCATCACCAGCCCGATCCGCCGGAGCGCTTCCCTGGCCCGCGACTCCGTGCCACACATGGCCACGAAATCGTCGGCATACCGGACCAGTATCCCAAGCTGGCTACACCGCGCCGCCCAGATCCGATCCAGTTTGTTCAGGTAGATGTTGGCCAGCAACGGCGAGATCACTCCGCCCTGCGGGGTTCCCGCCAGCGTTTCTCTCACCGTCCCGTCCTCCATCACTCCGGCTTCCAACCATTGGCGGATCAACTTCAATACCCTTCGATCCGAGATCCGCTCCTTCACCAACTCCATCAGGGTTTCCCTCTGGATGTTGTCGAAGTAGCCTTGAATGTCCGCATCGACGACAAAGTTGAAACCCTGGTTACCCGCTTCACGGATCGCCTCCAGAGCCTGGGTCGCGCTTTTCTTCGGACGGAATCCATAACTGCACGGCTGGAAATCCGCTTCGAAGATCGGCTCGATGATCAACTTCGCCGCCATCTGCACCACTCGATCCCGGACCGTGGGAATCCCCAACGGCCGCTGCCTCCCATCCGCTTTCGGAATGTACCGCCGCTTCACCGGGGAAGGGCGATATCGACCTGCCCGCAGCGCCGCTTCGATCTCCGCCAGAAACGCCTCCATGCCTCGTTGTTCGATGGCCTGGATGGTCTCCGCATCGATCCCCGCCGCGCCGTGCTTGCTGCGCACCCGCCTCCACGCTTCCCACAGAACGTCACTCCTGTAGATCCGGTCGTACAGCGCGTGGAACCGGCGTGTCTTACTCCGCTTGGCACACACATATAGCTTGCGTTGGAGTTCTCGTACTTTTTCATTGGGGGTGTTGGCCGTCTCCGGCATGCCCTCGCACTTACCTCCTGGCAAGCATGATCAAAGCAAGGCCCCTTCCCTCCAGCGCGTTGTCTTGCACGCCTTCATCGGTACTACGGACCTCTCGGACTCCCTCCCGGCTCCGTACGACTTCAGCCATCCGGCCTTATACGCCCGGTCTTTGCCCGACGAGGCTGCCGGGGAGGGTCTCTCCTGTTCCGCGTCGTTCTGTCCCAACGTGCCACCGCCTTCTACCCCGGGGAGGTCCAGCACCCGTTCCGGTCCCAGGATGCTGTCTGTTGCCTTCGCCGTGAAATGAGCGTCTCGGCCCTCCCAAACACCTTTCGGCTGACACTTTGACGAGGCTGGATCGCGTTCAATGTTTGTTGCGGCCCGCTGGTTTGCTTCCCTCTTTTTCAAGGGCTTTCGACACTCCGCTCGGCTCGGTTGGATTTCTCCTCCCGGCTGAAGTCTGCTACCGGGCGCTCCGGCGCTTACCCGAACGGGACTTGCACCCGCTAGAACCACGCGTCTTTCAGGACGCACCATTTGATGCCGAGTCTAGCAGACGGTTCCGCCCGCGGGGCGATCCGGTTTTCGGAGCCACAGATAACACGTATTGCCGATTTGGCCCGCACGCGCCGTGCGCATCAGGAAACGATCAAGGTAGCGGAATGGCGCCAGCAGCCACCCCAGGACGAAATGAACGGCGGCGCGCCACGGGCGCCACGGCAGGAGCAGCTTGAAGTACTCCAGCGTGAACAGGATCAACGTGGCGGTGGGCCCGGTCCGCCACCCATCATCTACCACCTCGAGGTTACCCGCCATGAGCTTGAGACCGTCCAGCGTGAACCGGCGGAAGTCCTCCGGGTAGGCGTGGAACGGGTGGCAGAACGGCGTGACGACATGGGCGTAACCGCCGGGCGCGAGCACACGCTCGATTTCGCGCATCACCTGCTCGGGCCAGCGCACATGCTCGAGCACCGCATCGCACTCCACGCGCACGAACAGGTCCGGCGGAAACGGGAGCTGCTCCGCATCGGCCGCCACGGTCACTCCCGGCGCCGGGGACAGATCGACATTCAGGTACCCGTCCGTCCGGCAGCCGGCCCCGCCGATGTAGAGATTCCATCGGCCCAGGGGAAACTCGTGGCGCTCAGCCGGGTTGGCGAGAAACGGCTGCGGGGGCTGGATCACCCGCCAGATGCGGTAGCGCCAACCCTGCGAGGTGCGTAGATCGTAGAGTTCCCGGACCCTGCCCTGCATTAAGCCCACTGCCGCACACGCCCTGGCGTAGTGCGTCGCAAGTCATGCGAAGTACGATTATCCACGGGCAAACCCTGGGACAGACACGAAGTTTCGCAACAACGGCGAAAGTCGGGCCAGTCCCCGGTTTGCAGCTCGTTCCGATACCCGACGACATTTGCGACGCACCACCCTAGCGCGCGCCGCACATCCTACTCCGCGTGTTCCACCACGCGCTTGAGCACCATCTGGGCCGCCTTCTGTCCGGCGCTCTTCTTGGAGTCGCCATCGGCTTGGGCGGAATGGGCGGTCCCGATTGTGACTTCGACCGTGAACTGGCGCGCGTGCGGCGGCCCCTGCTCCTGAACAACCGCGTAGCGGGGCGAGGGCAGATTGAGGGAACGCGCGACCTCCTGGAGGGCGCCCTTGAAATTGGTGAACGGGGCCCCGACGTTCTCCTCCAGTTCCTGCTCCGCACCCAGAATGTGCCGGATCACGAACTGCCGCGCCGCGTCGATTCCGGCGTCCAGGTAAGCGGCGGCGATCAACGCCTCGACAGCGTCCGCGAGCAAGCCTTTCTTGACCCGGCCGCCGCTCAGTTCCTCGCCCCGCCCGAGCAGCAGGTAAGCGCCCAAGCCGATCTTCTGGGCCACTTCGTGCAAGTGCGAGGCGCTCACAAGGTAGTTTTTCAGGATCGAGAGGCGGCCCTCGCGGTAGGCCGGATAGCGGCACACCAGCGACTCGCTGACGAGAAAACCCAGGATCGCATCGCCCAGGAACTCGAGTTGCTCATTGTCCTGGAACGGGGCCTGGCCCCTTTCGTAAGCATGAGAGGTGTGCGTCAGCGCGCGGACGAGAAGGTCCCGGCCACGGAATTCGTGGCCGATTGCGGCTTCGAGCGCCTCCAGGTCCGCGCGCATGGAATCCGTGGCCTGATCAGGGCTTCCCGGCTGGCGGGGCGGGCGCCGGAGCGGCTGCCGGAGCGGCCGCCTGAGCGCTCTTCAGCTTCAGGGCTTTGGCTCGTTCGGCCGTTGCTGCCTGCTTGATCACTGGATGCAGAGTGGCGTTCGCCAGCACCTTGTCACAGACCGCAACCGCATCGTCGTACTTCCCGGCCTTGTCATAGGCGCCGGCGAGCCGTACCTGGAAGGACGGTTCGGGTTCCTTGGTCGCCTCAACGGCGGCTTTGAACTCGGCGATTGCTTTGTCGTAGTCCTTTCGCACCATCTGGTCCAGACCGAGCGCCTCGTGGGCCTGGGCGGTCAGATCCGCCTTGGCAGCCTCCCATTGCGGGTCGGGGAGGGCAGGATTCGGCTTCGGCATGGTCTTCAGCATGTCGAGTACGGTGTTGGTGTACTTCTCGACCTTCGCCAGTTTCTCCTCGCGGTCCAGATCGTACTCGCCCGTTCTCAGGGCGATGGCCCGGGCCAGGAGAAGGAGCGTCTGCACCTTGGTGCCGTCGTCCGGATTGGACTCGAGCGCCTGCTCGCCGGAAACGACCAGGTGGTCGTAGTCGTTCTTCTGCTGATAACTCTGAGCCTCGACCAGGTAGGCCAACGCCTTGAAGTCCGACTGCGGGAACTTCACGACGAAATCTTCGGCTGCGGCGATTTGCGCATCCGGCGAGGTGGCCTGGCCCATGGCCTGCAACGCCTGCCCCTCCGCCTGCGACTTGATCGCCGGTGTTTTCCGTGCCGGCTGGCCGGCAATCGTCCCGCTGGCCACTGCCAGCGCCAGGACGCTCATTATGAATCCGTTTCGCATTGGTGACTCCTTCGTCTCTCTACTCGTCTTGGTCACAAAACCCTGCCGCCCTCAGGCGGCACACGGCCAACCGCTTCCGGCCCCCGCTTCCGACCGGCAGCCTGGTGCGACGCGCGCCAGAAGCGCGTCTTCCGGCTCCCCACCTTACTCATGGCGCCCGGCTTTTTCGAGCGCGGCGCGCGCAGCCTGTTGGGCCTTCTCCGACCCGCCTTCGACGGCCAGCGCGGCCCGGTAGCGCTGGATCGCCTGCTCGGGTTCGCCGGCCGCTTCCGCCAAGCGGCCCAGATACACCTGTGCCCACGCCTTGACCTGGGGGTCAGGTTGGGACTCGAGCGTCTTCCGAAACAGCTTCTCGGCCGCGTCGGCATCGTTCTGACGAAGCGCAACCCGCGCCAGCCCGTACAGCGCCTTGGCCTGCAAGGACTTGTCCGCGGTTTCGTCCAGCACGCGGAGATAGCCGGCTTTCGCGTTGGGGAGATCCGGTGGGTCGGCGAAGTACAGCCGTTCCGCTTCTTCGAGCGTCTTCTGCGCCCCGGCCGGCTCAACCGGATGCTCCGCCAATCTTATCTTCGGGGCGGGCCGCTCTTTGGCGAACGCGATCTTGTCCAACCGCTGCTCTTCCCGCCTCAGGTCGATCGCCGCCACCAGACTCGGAAAGTAGAAGCGCATGGACTGCTCCTGTTTCTCATACAGGATCAGGGCATCCGCCCACGCCGGCGTCATCACATATCCCTGGCCTAGGGCCTGGTCGATCAGGCCCTGGCGGGCCGGAGGCGGCGCCAGTCGCGCCTCGACGGCTTTAATGAGGCACTCGGTCGCCAGCCGCGGAAAGTCGTTCTTGTAGTAATCGTCGAGGAAGGGCGCGGCTTGCGCGTAGTCGATCAGCCCTCTCTTCTTCTCGAGATCCTCGGCATGCCGCACCGGCAGCGGGTCGAGCATAAAATGCAGATAAGCGTGGCGCACGGTCTCGGTCTGGGGTTCCGGCGATGCCGTCAGAACGACGAAGTAGTCGTTGTGGTAGCGGCGCGTATGGACCTGGTTGGGCGCGGCGAGCAGGTCCACGTAAACCTGGAAGCGGGCCCCGAGCGGTCCGGTGTTGGAAGCGCGCAAATAAGCGTTCACGAGCGTCACGGCGTTCGCCACCGGCCCATGGGTGCGCGCGATCGCATCGTCGAGGGACGGCTGCGACCGGCGCCAGAGCTCCTCGATGTCCGCCTCCTGATAGAACCTGGCCAGCAGGCCCCGGAGTTCGGAGAGCGGCTCCACGTCCGGGGGCAAGTCCGCCAGCCTGTATCGCCAGCGGAACTCCGGCGGGTCCTCGACGCACAGCGCGAACGAGACGTACTGGCTCAGTTCCGCGACCGGATCGGTTTGCCGGTGGCCAAGAAAGAAGCGCCGGAGTTCGGCCAGGCTGGGCGGAGCCTTGGCGGCGACCCAGCGCCGCACCGCCTCCCGCAGCGGCGAGTTGGAGGGCGATTCGAGATCGGCATTGTAGCCCACGGCGTTGATCGCCGCCAGGACCGTAAACAGGGCCTGGCTGGTGTCGAGCTGCCCCGGACCGGCAGGCTTTGCGATCTTCGATTCCGGTGGCGCCTGC
The DNA here is from genome assembly GCA_963710565.1 of Bryobacterales bacterium. Classification (GTDB taxonomy): domain Bacteria; phylum Acidobacteriota; class Terriglobia; order Bryobacterales; family Bryobacteraceae; genus DASWZN01. Next base: position 495,560 of record CAVQAN010000010.1, read on the forward strand.
CCGCGGGCAACGCCGGATGCGATCCAGGTTGTCAGGATGAGGAGTGTCAGAAAGCAGCGAATCAAAAGCGCCCGCCTTGATCCAACCTGGGACCACGGCCCGGTCCCGAACCGGCGTCTGGACCGTGGCCACGGGTGCGCGCAGGCCTTCGGTTTGGCGACGCCATGCTCCAGTGTAGCCCAAAGCCGGAAGCCGAAAACAGCCGCCCGTTTCTGATATTCTGACGGGTGACGGGCCACGCCTTCCATGCAACGCTCTGGGTATAGACCCATCGGGTTCCCCACATACCGCCTCCCCCCGGCGGTGAAGTGGCTATTGATCCTGAACGTCGCGATATTCGTCGTCGACTACTTCGCCAAGCTCTGGTTCGGCGCGAGGCTGTTCGAGTTCTTCCAACTGGTGCCTGTCCTGGTGCTGCATGGCATGATCTGGCAGTTGGCCACTTACATGTTCCTGCACGGCGGCGTGGGGCACGTGCTGCTGAACATGCTGTTTCTGTGGTTCTTGGGCGTGGACCTGGAGCGGGACTGGGGCACCGTGCGCTTCCTTCGCTACTACTTCTTGTGCGGCATCGGGGCTGGTGTGTGCGTAGTGCTGGTAGCGCTCCTGCGCCCGGTCGAGATGTATTTGCCCACGCTCGGCGCTTCCGGCGCCATTCTGGGGCTGGTGCTAGCCTACGGCGTGCTTTACCCCGACCGCATCATCCTGTTCATGCTGATCTTCCCGATGAAGGCTAAGTACTTCGCCATGATCTGCGGCGCGGTCGCCTTTCTGGGGTCGTGGCAGCCGGGCAGCGGGGTCAGCCATGTGGCCCACCTGGGGGGAATGCTGGTCGGCTACATCTATCTGAAGAGACGGCTGAAGTTCAACTTGTTCGACCCCGTCGCGGCAGTGCGCCGCCAATACCGGAACTGGCGCATGGAACGGGCTCGGCGCAAGTTCCAGGTCTACCTGCGCAAGCGGGGGCCGGGCGGCGACCACTGGGTGAATTGAGCCTCCGACCCGGAGCCGGGCGTAACGCTGCCCCGACCCCGCCGCGTCAGATCTGGTGGTGAAGTATAGGGACTCTGCTATAGTCGGGGCGTGGGGCGTCCTATGAGAATCTCCAGGAGTATCATGATCCCGCTGGCTGTGTGCCTGGCCAGCAGCCTGGCCACGCTGGCCGGCCAGGATCAGGGACCGCAGAAGGAGGGCAGCGAGACCGTCGCCCGCCCGCGCAGCAGCACCACATCGACCGAGCCGGCCGAGGGCCCCAAGATTCCCTCCAAGTTCGAGAAGAAGGACACTCCGCCCGCAGGCACGCCAATTTCAAGAGCAACGTTACCGCCGTCACGGTCGATGTCGCCGTGCTCGACAACAAGGGCCGCTTCATCCCCAACATTCCCCGCGGCAACTTCCGCGTGCTCGAGGACGGCGTTCCGCAGCAGGTCACCAACTTCAGCATGGGCGAGGCGCCCATGACGGTGGCCATGGTGGTCGAGTTCAGCAACCGCTGGCAGTCCTATTGGACCCAGACCTGGTACGACACCCTCCAGGCCTCCTACGGCTTTCTCAGTCGCTCAAGCCGGAGGACTACATCGCCATCATTGCCTACGACATGCGCCCGGAGATCTTCTGCGATTTCACCCAGGACAAGCGCGAGGCCATGGAAGCGATGCGGCGCCTTCAGATCCCGGCCTTCTCGGAAGCGAATCTTTACGACGCGCTGGCGGACACGGCGCAGCGGATGAGCGGCATCGAAGGGCGCAAGGCCATCGTCGCGATCACCTCGGGCGAGGACACATTCAGCAAGCTGACCTTCGACAAGACCCGCAAGATCCTTCAGAACGCCGGCGTTCCGATTTACGCCATCGGCATCGGCCAGGCCATCCGCATCCATGACGAGAACTACGCGGGGCCGATCACCAGCATGGACTGGCTGCAGGCCGACAACACGCTGAACACATTTGCGCGCGAGACCGGAGGACAGGCGTTTCTGCCGCGCTTCGAAGGCGAGTTCCCGGGCATTTTCCGGGCATTGCGCAGGCCCTCCGCAACCAGTACAGCCTCGGCCTACAACCCGTCCAACCAGGCGCGCGACGGCAGTTTTCGCAAGCTCAAAGTGGAATTGGTCAATCCGGCCACCGGGGAGCCCCTCAAAATCACCGAGAATGGAAAGCCCATCAAGTATTCCATCGTCGCCAAGGGCGGCTACACCGCGCCGCGCGAAGTGGAATAGCACGGCGCTCGAAAGTCAAGGCGCTGATCTGGCACTTTTTCAGATCGTTACAAATGCGTTGACAGGACGATTCCAGCTCTGCTAACTTCGCGTAGTCTCCTCTATGAAAGGCACGCCCACAGAGATCGCTCCCGTTGCGCGCATTTTGCTTGTCGACGACAACAAACTGGGGCTGATCGCCCGCAAAGCGGTCCTGGAAGATGTCGGCCACCGGATCACCACCGCGCTCGAAGGCCAGGAGGCATTCGAACGCTTCTCGCGCGAGAAGTTCGATCTGGTCATCACAGACTACAAGATGCCGCGGATGAACGGCCTGGAACTGATTCGCCGTATCCGCGAGCGTGCCGCGACCGTCCCGGTCATTCTGATCTCGGGTTACGCCGAGGCTTTGGGTATGACCGAAGAGAACACGGGCGCCGACGCGGTGATCGCCAAGAGCGCCACCGAGGTTCCCCAGCTTCTGCGGTCCGTCAATCGCCTGCTGCGGCGCGGCGCTCCGAAGAAGCCGGCGGCATCGCATCGCCCGCCCGCCCCCAAGGCGAAGGGGCAAGGTGGGCGGTAGGCAGCCGTCAGCAGGCCTGGCGCGGCCCGGCCGCGCTTTATGGAAGCGGAAACCTGTCGCGAGCCCCGCGGCTCCGGTGTAATCATAGGGACCCGGGAAGACCTTCGTGCCCGTGCTGTCAGCATGACTTCGGCTGCCGCCGGCACGCCGATGGCTGAAGGCGGATGGCCGGTGGCTTTGTTCCCCGGCGGGCGTAACATAGGAGTGGCAAGCGATGCCCGCCTTGGCCCAGATCCTGGCTGAAAGCACACGCGAAGGCGTGCTCTGGGAGCGGCTGGGCGAAAACCGTATCCGGTGTTTCGCCTGCGGCCACCGGTGTCCCATCTTTGAGGGACAGCCCGGCGTCTGCAAGGTCCGCTTCAATTCCGGAGGCAGCCTCCGAGTCCCGTGGGGATATGCAGCCGGGGTGCACGCGGACCCCATCGAGAAGAAGCCCTTCTTCCACGTGCGCCCAGGCGCAGCGGCGCTCAGTTTCGGAATGCTGGGCTGCGATCTGCACTGCGGCTACTGCCAGAACTGGGTCACTTCGCAGGCTCTCCGCGATCCGCGCGCGGTCGCGTCGGGCGCGCGCGTCACACCCGGGCAACTGGTCGAGGCGGCGCTCGAGAGTGGCGCCCAGGCGCTCGTCAGCACCTACAACGAACCGCTCATCACCGCCGAGTGGGCGGTGGCGGTGTTCAAGGAGGCCAAGGCGGCCGGGCTGCTGACCGGGTTCGTCTCGAACGGCAATGCTACGCCCGAGGTGCTCGACTACCTACGCCCCTGGCTGGACCTCTACAAGGTCGACCTGAAGAGCCTTCAACGACCGCCACTACCGGGAGCTGGGCGGGCGGCTGGAGCCGATCCTCGACAGCCTGCGCCGCATCCACGCGATGGGTTTCTGGCTGGAGGTGGTGACGCTGGTGGTGCCGGGCTTCAACGACTCCGCCGCGGAGCTCCGGCAGACGGCCGAGTTCCTGGCCGGTATTTCCCCGGACATTCCCTGGCACGTCACGGCATTTCACCAGGACTACAAAATGACGGGCCCGCCCAATACCCGGCCCGGCGACCTGTTGCGCGCCGTCGAAGCCGGCCGCGCCGCCGGCTTGCGCTACATCTATGCCGGCAACCTGCCGGGCGAGCTGGCCGGCCTCGAGGACACGCACTGCCCCGGCTGCGGCGAGACGCTGATCCGCCGCCGTGGCTACCGCATCCTCGAGTACCGTCTCACCGCGGGGGGCGCCTGCCCGCGCTGCGCGGCGGCCATCCCAGGACGGTGGAGGGGTGAGTTCACTTAGCCGGCTGGGCGCGCTGTGACTCTATGGCCGGTAGGTCGCGGTGGCCGTGTCGGTCTCCCAGATTTTGATCTCGGCCACACGCACGGGGTTCAGCCGCCCGGCGCCGTCGAGTCCCCGGCTCATTTCCTGGTGGAAATACAGCGCCATGTTCTCGGCCGAGGGGTTCAGCTCGTCGAACGGCGGCACGTCGTTCAGGAAGCGGTGGTCCAGCTTCTCGATGATGACGCGCAGTATCCGCTTGAGGTCCACGAAATCGACCAGCAGGCCCGCCGCGTCGAGCGCGTCGCCGGCGATGAGGACGCGCACGCGGTAGTTATGGCCGTGCACGTTCTCGCATTTGCCGTGGTAGCCGCGCAAGCGCGTGCCCGGCGGCGAAGGTCTCCTCAACCGAAACTTCAAACATCGAAAAACCTCTCCACGTCACCGATCTTGGTCGTGAACCGGTAATCCGGCAGGCTGTCGAAGAACACCTGGCCGTAGCGCTGCTTGCTGATGCGATTATCGAGCAGCACCAGCACGCCACGGTCCGAGCGGCTGCGGATCAGGCGCCCGAACCCCTGCTTCAGAGCCATCGCCGCCTGCGGGATCTGGTACTCGTAGAACGGCTCGCCGCCGTCGTTGCGGATGGCGCGGATGCGCGCCTCCACCACCGGGTCGCTGGGCACGGCGAAGGGCAGCTTGTCGATGATGACGCAGCTCAACTGGTCGCCCGGCACGTCCACACCCTGCCAGAACGAGGATGTCGCGAACAGAACGCAGTTGGGCGTCCGGCGGAACTCCTCGAGCAGCGCGGAGCGCGGGCCGGTGCCCTGGAGCAGCGCCGGGTATTCGAGATCGAATGCGATGCGGTCGTGGACGGCGCGCATCTGCTGGTAGCTGGTGAACAGCACGAACGCCCGGCCGCGGGTGGCTTTGAGGATGCGCGCGATCTCCTCGGAGGCATCGCGCACGAATGCCGGGTGACGCGGGTCGGGCAGATGCTGCGGCACGTACAACAGGGCCTGGCTGGCGTAATCGAAGTGGCCCGGGACGATCAGCGTCCGCGCCGATTCCAGGCCCAGCCGCCGGCGCGTGTAATCGAAGTTGCCCGCCACGGCGAGCGTGGCCGAGGTGAGCACAACGGTATCGACCTTGTCGAATAGCTTCTCGGCCAGGATGCCCGAGACGTCGATGGGCGTGGCTTGGAGGAACGTGCCGCGCCCGCGCCGTTCGATCCAGTAGACCAGCCGGCGGTCGTTGCCCTCCATCCACGTCTCCAGGTTCTTGGCCAGAGAGGCGCACCGCTTGAACAGCGGGACGACTTCTTCCGGCGCCTCCTTGATGAGCTGCAAGTGGGCCGCGATCAGCTCCAGTCCGTGCAGCAGGTCGGCGTACTGCGCCTGGTGGCTTTCCAGAAACTGCTCCTGCTCGCGGAACCCGCTGCGTCCCTTGCATTCCTCGAAGAGTGCGAAGAAGCGCGCGGCGGCGTCGCCCACCGCGATCAGAATGCGGTCCAGCTCCTCGGTGGTGAAGCGCTTGCGCCGCGAGATGGCCCCGATATCGCGCCGCAACTCCTCGAACTGGTAGTTGCTGACGGAGAGGCCGAAGTACTGGCCGGCGACGTCTTCGATCTCGTGCGCCTCGTCGAGCACCACGGCGCCGTACTCGGGGATGATGCCGCCGTACTCCTGCTCCTTCACCGCCAGGTCGGCGAAGAACAGGTGGTGGTTGACGATGATGATGTCGCTCTCGTGCGCGCGCTGGTGCATCAGGGTGAGGAAGCAGCGCTCGAACTGCTGGCACTTCTGGCCGGTGCACAGGTCGCGGCGCGCGTCGATCTTGGCCCAGGCGGTGCTGTTCTCGGGCAGGGTGCGGATCTCGGCGCGGTCGCCGGTCTCGGTGGTTTTCTCCCACTCGCGGATGATCTCGAAGTCGGCGACCTCTTCGAGGCCCTCGAGCACCGGCTCCTTCTCGGCGTCGTAGATCTTCTGCCGGCAGGCGTAGTTGTTGCGGCCCTTCATGTAGCAGACCGAGATGCCGCCGCCGAGGTGCTTCTGGAGGAACGGCACGTCCTTGTAGAAGAGCTGCTCCTGGAGGTTCTTGGTGCCGGTGGAGATGACGATGCGCTTGCCGGAGAGGATGGCCGGAACCAGGTAGGCGAGGGTTTTGCCGGTGCCCGTGCCGGCCTCGACCATCAGATGGCGGCGCTCGGCGAGGGCGGACTCGACGGCCTCCGCCATTTCAAGCTGCCCGGAGCGGAACTCGTAATTGGGGTGGCAGCGCGACAGCGTGCCCGCGCGCGAGAAGAACTGGCGCACTGTGAGCTCGCCGGTCCGGGCCATCCGTTCTCAGTATAGGGGGTGCGCCCCGCCTGAGAGGCCCGCTCAGTACCGGTAGTCCGCGGGCTTGATGCCGTTCACGCGCAGGTACACGATGCACTGGCCGCGGTGGTGCGTGGTGTGATCGAGGCCCAGCAGGACGACGCCGAGGCCGCTCATCTTCCCTTCGCCGAAGTCGGACTCTTTGGCGAACTGCTCGGCCGTCATGCTCTGGACCGACTTGATGACGTAGTCGAAGGAATCGTTGAGCATCTTGATCACCGAGGCCTTGTCCATCTTCTCCGGCTTGCCGATCGGCGACGCCGTGCCCGTGACCTTCGAAAGGAAGAACGCGTTGGCGCCCGCGATGTGAGCCATCTGCTGGCCGAAGGACATCTCGGCCAGGGTGGGCTTGAACGTGTAGCCGTCTTCGGGCATCTGCTCGGCGATGGCGATGGTGTACGTCTTCGAGGTCTGCCAGTGCTTGACCAGCGTGGAAACGATCGCGTCATCCGCGCACAGTGCGGGAATGGCGAAAAGGACGAGGGCTGCGAGAAGGCGTTTCATGGGTTGTCTCCTGTTATTTGATTACAACCTTGGCCAGCGAGGCGTTGTCGTATTCGTCGGTGACCCGAACGGCCACGGTGCATTCGCCGCCGTTGGGGTGGTCGAGCGTCAACGAGTAGTCCTCCTCCTTGGAGTCGGAGAGGCGGCCCGTGGGCTCAACCGGGGTCCAGTCGCCCCCGTTGACGGAGTATTCGGCCCGGTCGATCAGGCTGAGGGCGTCGGCAGTGTGCCAGCGCACGGCGATCTTGTTGCCCGCGACAGAAGCCGTGAGGCCGGTGATGGCGGGTGGGGTGTTGTCGATGGTGAAGGAATCGCTCACGAGCTGAGCGGTGAGCGCGCGGTCGGGTGGATTGGACGGCGAATCGGAGGCCGTCACGCGGATGCGATACTCGCCATCCGGAAAACCGGTTGAATCCCAGCTCCAGCGCTTTTCCGTGACCTGGTCCTTGAGCGGCTTCCACTGCGTCTCGCCCTCGCCCTTGATCTCGAGGTCGTAAGTCAGCTCGTCGCCGTTCTCGTCGGACGCCATCCAGCGCGCCCCGATGTGGCCTTTCGCGTACTGCATCGAGACGGCGCCGGAGTCGCCGCCCAGGTTCAACGCAGGCGTGGGGGTGCGCCCGGGCCTGGTCAAGGCCGGCAAGGTGATGGGAGGATTCGGCGAGAGGATCAGTTGCGCCTGGGGGGGGAAGCGGTAGTTGGAGGGCGTAATCTCGATGAGTTGCACCTCGGGGGCGACGTTCTTCGGGAGGTAGGCGGCGTCCACCGAGCGCAGTTCCGGCGAATCGCCGGCCGGCGAGACCTCGAGCGTGGCCCGCCACTGGAGGAAGCGGGCGGGGGGCGAGGCGATGCGAGCGCCGTCGGGTGAGGCGATGGCGGCGGACCAGCGGCTCCAGTCATCCTGGGGGCGGTCCAGGTTGCCGCTGCGGGTCTCGACGGCGATACGGCCTCCGCCGACGTCGCCGCGGAACGAAAGACGGCCCCAGTAGGAGAACATGCCGGCGTCGAGCACGTCGCTTTCAAGCGTGCCACGCTTTTCGATCTCCGGGCCGATCCGGTAGACCTTCCCTATGTTTCCGGTGGCCGCGAAGAGCTTGCCGCCGCCACCCTGCCACAGCGCGGTGACCTGGGTCGGAGGTGCGCTGAGCATCTCCGTCGATACCAGAGGCGAATCGATCCGGTACACGGTTCCCTTGTTGCCGGTGCCCGCGAGGGGGTGGCCCGCGGCGTCGAAGCCGATGGCGTAGACAATGCTCTGCGGATGGCTCCAGATGCGGCGAGGAGTCCCGTCCTTGTCGATGCGGTAGAACTCGGAGCCGCCCGCAATGGATGGTGGCGCGGCCGGTGCGGGGGCAGTCGCTGCCGGCGCGGGCCGCTGCATCATCGGTTCGCCGGAGCCGGGCTGCGCCCCGTGCGCGGGCATGGCGGACGGCGGAGCGCTGGGCATGGCGGCGCCAGCGCCAAACCCCGGGGCGGCGCCCGGCGTCTTGTTCCCCACTCCGGCGGCGTAGATCGAGCCGTCCGGGGCGAACGCCACCGCCGTGATCTCGCGCTTGGCCGCCTGGTAGAGCACGAACCCGTCGCCCTTGGGCGAGACACGAACGATCAGACCGCTGGGTTCGGTCCCCACAATCAGGTTGTCCTGGGCGTCAATCGCCAGCGAGCGCACGTGGGTTTCCGCCGTCTTGTAGAACACCTTGCCTTGGCCTCCGGGGGTCACCACGAAGAGTTCGCCGCGGTCGCCCGTCGCGATAAACAGATTGCCGCGGCTGTCGAACCCCATTCCCCAAATGTACTTGGCCTTGGGATCGAAGAAGACTTCCGGTTTGGCGGAGGGGGAGAGGCGGTAGACCTTTCCGTCCGGAGAGGTGGCCGCATACACGCGGTCCTTGGCGTCGACCGCCAAGGCGTGGACCTCGAGGCCGTCGAGTTCGGCCAGCACCTTGCCTTTGCCGTGGGGCGGAATGATGTAGACCCGCGCGCCGGGGCCGCCCGGGCCGCCACCACCGGCGTACAGGTTACCTTTGGAGTCCCCGGCCAGGGCCCAGAGGTAGACCGAGGAGCTGTCCAGAATCTCCTCGAACTGCGGTCCCAGGCGGAGGCGGCCGTCGCTCGAGAGCGAGAGGTTCCTGCGGTCTCCCTTCTCGAACTCGGCCTGGCTGGCTTGCGACCAGACCCTGGTGTCGGCGGCCGAAAGGAGGGAGACCAGAAGAAGCGCCGCCATGAGTGCCGGCGCGGTACGCAGGAGTGCGTGCGCCACATGGGGGCGCAGAGAAAAGGCGTTCATTTTACGGTGACCTTGAGAGCGAAGCTGCCGTTAATCAGGTAGTCGAACGGAATCGCGGCCTGTTCGAAGGCCGTTTCACCGGAGGTGGCGAAGGGGCGGCTGGCCGCGCGGCCGGTCTGCATCACGTTCAACACCGAAGCCGGAAGGCTGGGGAGGGTCTTGTCGTCGTAGTAGACGGTGGGCCGGGACTCGATCAACGTGACGTACAGCTTGTCGTTGCTGCGCTCCTGGTTGATGAGAGAGACGATCTGGGGCACGTCGATGAAGCGGTTCATGGAAGCCGCGGCGTTCTGGATGCGGTTGAGCGTCTCGGCGTCGCTCAGGAGGATGCGGTGATCGCCCTTGGCCAGAGTCGCGGGGATGGTCAGGTCGAAGACCCGCTCGATCCGTGGCCCGCGGTATGGCCGCAGGAAGACCTTGACCGGGACCTTCTCGCCGGGGGCAACCTCGTTGGTGGGGATCCAGGCGTTCTCGATGGTGGCCACGCGCCGGTCGGGCAGCAGGTCGACCGTGGCGTCCACACTCTCGAGCTGTGGCGTCTGGACGGCGTTCCCGAACAGACGGTTGAACTTGTCGCCCCACCAGCCGGCCAGGATCATGGGCGTCGGAACGGACATTTCTCCGGGCGCCTGCATGGTGGAGAAGGACATCCGCTGCTGGCCCGACAGCTCGACCCGGGCATTCACGCGGTAGGTGGCCTCTTCCATGAAGTCGTTAAGGCTCGATATGGAGTTGAACAACGTGATCATCATCAAATAGGGCGTCCACTTCTGCTGCAAGAAGACGTTGAAGTGAAAATCGCGCTGCTTCCGTATGCTGTTGTCTTCGGCGAAGGAGCGGACGTGCAGGGTGACGGGCACCATGGCGGCGGTCTCGCCGAGCACGCCCATGATCCCGCTGTGGCGGTCCTGATGGAGCGCGCCGACGATCTCGGTTGCGTTGCCGAACTTGTTGGGCTGGAAGGACGAGGCGTGGGTAAACAGGATCTCGCCCGCGCTCATGGGCATGTCGACCGGACCCAGGTCGAAGAACGGGTGTCCGAAGGCAAGAACCCGGTGGCCGTCGTTGTAAGTGACGGTACCCAGGCCGGTGATGCTCATGTCGCCCGAGACCACCACCCCGGCAACCGCGTCGCCCGGCTGGAGCGCGTGCTGCCATCCGGGGGCGGGCTTGGGGCTGTCGAGCGCGGCGCCGGCGCCGCCCTGCACTGCGGTGAAGCCCAGTTCCCGGAACAGCGGCCCGAACTGCTCGAGTACGGCCGGATCGAAGCCCGAGAAAGCCAGCGGCGTCTCGATGGGCGTCATCAGGGCCGTCTGCGGCGGGTTCGCGGAGCCGCCGGCCGAGACCACGCGCGCCAGCATGTCGGCCGGCAAGTCCAGGGCGGCGCGGGGCGCAGCCTTGTCGGGCGTGCGCGCGTCGGCGGGGAGAGTACCGTCGAAGTCCTTGATTTCAAGCATCAGCTCGACGGGTGTGATGCCGCAAATGGCATCCGGGGAGAACATGCTGAGCCGCAGGGCGACCGCGCCGATGAGCTTGCCGTCCACATAGACCGGGCTGCCGCTCATGCCGCCCGCGACGCCGGTGCGGAGCGCCTTGCCGCCCATCTTGGCGAGGATGATGTCCTGTTTGGGGCCCCAGGCGTTCTTCCAGAGCCCGAGGATCTCGACGGGAATGGGTTCCGGCTCTTTCCCGATGAGCACGGTCCAGGCGTACCCTTTCATGCCGGGGCGCAGTTCGGCGGCCCTCAGGATGGAAGTCGGTCCGGCCTTCGGGCGCGGTGGCTGGGGGGGACTCTCCGCCAAAGCGGACAGAGCGGAAGCCACGACCAGTGCGAGCGTCGCGGTGCGGCAGCTTTTCATGGGATATGTCTTCCTCAAGAGACGGTCCCGCATCCCGGGGCCGTATACCTAGCATTATCGCCCGAGAGGAGGCGGAGAACACAATTCCGTCATTGGCGCCAGTTGATTGGACGCGAATTGGGGACGGGAGGATGCAGGGGGCTCGGCGCACGGCCCGGCCGGCCGAAGTCGAGAGCCAATCGCGCCTAGGGAGCCCGTAAAGGCGGCTCCATCAATCACTTGACGGCTGCGACCGGCGTTTTGACGCCGGGGCAGATGCGGCTGGCCACGAGTCAGCGCTGGCGCAGGGGGCTCAGCTTGTAGTCCGAGCGGCCGGCGAGATTCGTGTCCCAACTTGGATCGTAATCCGGATCGTTGGAGTAGATTACGTCGCCGCCACTGTTCACCCAGCGATTGCGGTACTCATTGGAGCCCTGCTCGACCTCTCCCGTATGCGGATTGACGTAGTCGTCCTGGCCGGTCAGGAAGAGCCAACTGCTGTGGCGGGCTTCGGCGTTCGTCTCACGCTGCCGCTCCACCATCTGGTGCCTCTGGTTCTGCAGGGTGCGTTGGGTCTCGAGGGCGTTGTGCGCGCGCGCAGCGGCCCCGCGGTTCTCCCCGGACACCCAGGCCGGGTTCCCCTTGAGGGAGCTCTCAATCGCACCGAGAAGCCCCGCGCTCTGGTCGAACTCCGCCACCGGCGCCCGCACGGCAAGGGTCTCGTGGTTGGTCCACATTCCCAAACCCTGTCCCTCGATGTCTTCGATGACCGCCATCAGCCTTTCCTTGTACTGCACGCCGCCCTCGTCATAGGCGACCGTAACGGAACCCGCGTCATAGCGGGCGTTGGGCACCGCGGAGCGCTGGCGGTACCGTTGGGCGAGTTCGGACAGGGGTTTACGCTCCAGAACCCGGACATTGCGGGCCTCCGGCCGTTGCTTGCGGAAAACGAACTGATCCATGAAAGTCTGCGGGTCCAGCACTGGGTAAACCATTGCTCCCATATAGTTACTGCCCACGGCGAACATGCCCCCCAAGGCGCGCGGATCTTTGTAGGTGAAGTTAGGCAGCCAATGGATCATGACGGAGCCGGCGCGGTCCTTCCTGACACTGAAGTCGATCTTGGCGCCGACGGAATTGGTGGGCCCCAGCCGGGGGTCGATGCGAAGCACGCCCCCTTCGGCAATCCAACCCGCCGGGAGGAGGATGGAGAAGGCCTGCTCTCTTGGTTCGACCCAGCGGTGAAGGTACAAGACGGTGCCGGGCGCCGGCGCCTTCTTCGCTGCGCTGGCGGGCGGCGTCGAGCCGGGTTCCTTCGGTTGGACGGCGCCGGAGGGGGGCGGCGCGGGTTTGGTCCGCTGATCCGGATCGGCCGGCCTGCTTTCGTTGGGCCCCGGCTGCGGAGTTCGGCAGCCGCAGAGACCGCACGCCAACGGAGCGATCAGGAGCAGCGACGACAGAAACCGTGTGGAGGGCATGTTCCGTCTCTCCCCGGTAGGCTAGCACAGGCGATACCGTGGGCAGACGGAAGCGCGCCGCGGTCCGCTCTCGGGGAACGGCGTGGGATCAACCGGGGCGCGGCTGCTGCTGCGTCAGACAGTGCAGCGTTCCAAAGCCCAGGACCAAATCGACGGCGTGTATGCCCACCACGGGGCGGTCCGGGATCAACTCGGAGAGGATGCCAAGGGCACGGCGATCGTGGGGATCGTTGAAGGTGGGCACCAGGACCGCGGCGTTCGAGAAGTAGAAGTTGGCGTAGCTGGCCGGCAGGCGGTCGCCATCGAAGAAGAGAGGCGCAGGGGTGGGCAGGGCGACCACCTCGGGTTTCGAACCGTCCTCCAGGCGGAGATCCTGGATTCGCTCCCAGTTCTCCGCGAGCGGCCGATAGTTAATGCCCTGGGGATTGTCGTCACGGATGAGGACCAAGGTCCTGGGGTTTACGAACCTGCAGATGTCGTCGACATGCCCGTGCGTATCGTCGCCCGCGACGCCTCCGGCCAGCCAGAAGACGTTCGCGACTCCCAGGTTCTCCCGGAGCGCGGCCTCCATTCCGGAACGGCCGAGGCCGGGGTTGCGAACCTGGATTCTGGGATCCAGGTAGCACTCCTCGGTGGTGAGGAGGGTGCCGCGGCCGTTGACGTCGATGCCGCCGCCTTCGAGCACGAACTCGCGTCCACCCGCACGGGCGTCGAACAGGGGTACGCCGAGACGCTTGGCCGCGCGCTCGGGCACGCGGCGGTCCTTCTGCCAGTCCGGGTACTTGGCCCAGGCGTTGAAATGGAAATGGACGATGGCGGTGTCGGAACCGCGCCGCACGAAGATCGGGCCGCTGTCGCGGGTCCAACCGCGGTCGGTGGGGTGGATCGTGAATCCCACCGGCCCGGCATCGGCGCCGGCCCGAACCAGAAAGCGGCGGGCTTGCTTCTGCGCGGAGGCCGAGTTGACCAGCATACGCACGGTCTCTCCAGCCGAAATCTTGCGCACGATCTCGGTGTAGACCCAGCGGATCGTGTCCAGCTTGTCCGGCCAGTCGGTCGGGTTGTGGGGCCAGGCGATCCAGGTGGCCTCGTGCGGCTCCCACTCGGCCGGCATCGAAAAGCCAAGGGCCGCCGGCGTGGTGGCGGTGGTTGGGCTGCGCGTCTGCATCGGCTGATTCGACTTTACAACAAGCCGGCCGCACAGGGCGCGTTAAGGGATGACCGTACTCATCCCCGGCAGCTTCGACCGGCCGGCCGGCGCGCACAAGGGCGAAGCGGTCACATGACGAAAACGGGTAGGACCGCACCGGCGAGGACGACTCATAGGATTTCGATCTTACACCGAAGCGCTACGAATGCCGCCACAACCACCAGCAGGGAGGCGCCGGTCCAGGGAACCGCGCCGGCGAACTGGGCGGTCACGGCCGTCAGCAATCCGACGAACGAGGCCAACACGCCCCGCAGCGCCCGCCGGAAGAGTGGGGAGTGCTGAAGCCGGTCGAAGTACGGAACCGTCAGCCACACCATCAGGAAGGATGGCGAGAGGACCGCCGCCGTTCCGACGATAGCCCCCAGAGGGCCGGCGATGCGGTAGGCGATGAAGGTGGCGGTGAGGATGATGGGTCCGGGCGTCACCTGCCCCAGGGCGATGCCGTCCATGAAGGTCCGGCTGTCCATCCAGCGATGAACTTCGACGACCTGGTGCAGCATCACCGGCAGGGAAGCGAAGCCTCCGCCGAAGGCGAACAGGTCCACTTTCACCATGACTGCGGCGAGGTCGAACAGGTGGCGGTTGGCCAGAAAGAGAGCCGCCAACGCTACGCCGCCCGCAAGACACGCGGCCAACCCCAGGCGCACGATACGCCCGCCGCCGGGCCGGCTGGAAACGCTCAGCGGCTGAACGTGCATATTCGCGCCGCGATAGAGAAGAGCACCGGCCGCCGCGGAGGCGACAATGGCCAGGATCGGACTGCCGCGGAAGAACAGAAACGCGGCCGCCGCCCCGGCCAGGATAGCGTCGCGCCAATTCCGGACGTAGACGCGGGCGAAGTTCAGGGCGGCGTTCGCTACCAGCGCCACCACGATCACGTGCAGTCCGCGGAAGGCCGACGCCACGGGGTGCAGGTCGCGGCTGGCCCCATAGACGGCCGACAAGGCCATCATGAGCGCAAATGCAGGCAGGCCAAATCCCGCGAACGTTGCCAGCGCCCCGGCGGGCCCTCGGGCGCGCAGCCCGACATAGGCGGCCATCTGAAGGGCGGTCGAGCCCGGGATCGACTGGACCAGCGCGGCGCCATCCGCAAAGTCTCCCTCCGACAGCCACCTCTTCCTACTGACGGCCAGGTCGCGGATGTAGACCACCATGGCCGGCCCGCCGAAGGCCGTCACGCCGAGGCGTAGGAACGCCAGGAAGAGCGACGAGAGAGGAATCACGCTGAGTCCCGAATGCGGCTATTCTCGCACACACCGCAGCACGGCGATGAGCTCGTCTCGCACCTCCGGCGAGACCGGCAACGCCCGGATCTTTCCGACCGTCTCCTCGACCGGATACTCCACCGCTTCGAGCCTGACCTGGCCATCCTCCCAAAGGGCATAGCAGACTCGCGCAAACCCATGTTTGGGCTGACCGACGCTGCCTGGATTAACGGCCATCCGGCTGCCCAATCGCCTGCAGAACGGGAGGTGAGTGTGGCCCACCAGAAGGACATCCGCGGAGGCGCGCTCGATCTCCGCGTCCCACAGCGGAGAATCGGGAGCCCGATACTCGTACAGCGGATCGGGCGGCGCAGCGTGGCATAGCGAGAACCGGACGCCCCCAACCCAACGTTCCGCCGTCAAGGGCAGGCTCCGCAGAAACTCGCGCTGGTCCTTTGCGATTACCGCACGGGTGTACCTGCCCGTCTCCTCCGCCCTGCAGCGGAACCGCTCGGAGCACTTTGGGTCCCAATTATAGCCGGCCGCGTGGTCGTGATTTCCGCGCACGGCCAGCGAGGCGTGGGTCCTTACGAACTCGATCACCTCGCAGGGATTCGGCCCGTAATTGACAAGATCCCCAAGCACCCACCTCTCGTCATGGCTCTCAGGCAGGGCGCGAACGGCCTCGAGGTTAGCGTGAAAATCGGACGCGATCAGGATTCGCATGCCTCAGAAGAAGTTGTAGTTGAGCATCGCATACGGGTAGGTGTAGGAAGCCGCGTGCCTGGTGCGCAGCAGAAACTCTCCGGAGCGAATACAGCCGCAGAGAATTGGCGGGGACGACGGGGTTCGAACCCGCGACCTCCGACGTGACAGGGGCAAAGACTAGCATCGTGGTTTCAACGAAGTAGGTTGTGGCTCAGTGGGTTACGAGCGCTCGTGAAGACACGAGTTGAGACGAAATGACCCGTTTTCGCGGGTGTTAGTGACACAGCTACTGACACACCTATCCTCCGCTTGTTATAGCCTCGGATCCACCAGCTCGCTCTCCAACGCGAGCACACCGAAGACGCACTCGTGGACGCGGCGGAGCGGCTCCTGCCGGACGAAGCGCTCCAGTCCTTCTATGCCGAGAGCGAATTCGCGGAGCGCCAGAGATCGTTTCACGTTCAGACCCCGGGATCTGAGCCTGGTCAGATTCTCCGCCGCCGTGTATTCCGGACCGTAGATGATGCGCAGGTATTCGCGCCCACGGCACTTCAGCGCCGGCTGCGCCAGGCCACGCCGCCCCCGGGCGACGAACGCCAGCGGCTTGACCACCATGCCCTCCCCTCCGGCAGCGGTCAGCTCTTCCCACCACCTGACGGCCGCTTGCTGGCTGTCCGCATCCGTCAAATCCACTTGGAGGAAAGGCGTTGCGAGCAGGAGCGCGGGATCTTGAGCGCAAACCGTCGCCAGGGCCTCCATGTGCCACAGGTGGTCTTTGTCGCAGTGGACGGCGCCTTCGGTCGCGAGCAGATGGAACGGTGCCAGCTTATAGTCATCAAGCGAGTGAACGGGCCAACAATAACGGCGGTACGCCTCGACGTAAAGCGCCGCGGCCTCCGCTCGTTCACGGTACCGCGCGAGCAGCGGCGCGACTTCCGCGTTCCCCTGGGCCGCCTGCTCCAGAACCGCCACGGCTTGCGGCAATGCGGCACAAGCGGCGGATCCTGTACCTGCGTATTGTTGACGTAATAGCTCCTGCGCCTTCGCCGACCAGGGCATGAGCTCGCAATCGAGGCACGCCCAGTCCGTGTCGAGTCTCTCCCAGAAGCTGGCAGCGCCGAGAGCGGCGTGAACGCGCGCCAGGAATCCCGTCTCAAGCTGTGGATCGGTGAAGAACCGCCGGCCCGTGCGCGTGTAACAGACCCCTATGCCCTCGCCGACGACGCCGAACCGCTTACGGACGACGTCCTCATCGCGACAGAGAACCACCACGGCGCGCGAGCCCATGTGCTTTTGCTCGCAGATCACGCCGGGAATGCCTTCGTGCCGGTAGTGGGCGAACGCTTCCTCCGGGTATTCGAGATAGCCTTCACGTTGGCTCGTCTCCGAGGGCGACATCGTCGGCGGGAGATAGATCAGCCACTTGGGGTTGATCGCGTACCGGCTCATGACTTCGAGCGCCGCGGTAGCGTTCTCCTCGCGAATCGTGACCGTCTTGTGCAGCCGCGTGCTGACGATCCGCTTTCCGAGGACGTCCTCGATGTCGAGCAAATCGTCGTGCTGCTGCTGCGCCGTCAACACCGGAACGTTGGCGGCCTCCTCCGGCTTGAAGGGCTTGGCCGGCTCATAGTAGACGCTTCGCGCAGGGGTGGAGATCAGCTCCTTCTCCGGGTAGCGCAGCGCTGTCAGCTTGCCGCCAAACACGCAGCCGGTGTCGATGTTGACGGTGCGGTTCAGCCATTCGGGCTCTGCAACCGGAGTGTGGCCGTAGACAACCATGGCCCTGCCGCAATACTCGGCGGCCCAATTCGCACGCACCGGGAGACCATACTCGTCGGCCTCGCCCGTCGTCTCCCCGTACATCGCAAAGTCGCGCACCTTGCCTGAGCCGCGGCCCTGCATCTCCTCCTTCATCCCGGCATGGGCTACAACGAGCTTGCCATCGTCCAGCACGTAATGACTGACGAGCTTGTCCAGGAACACGGATATTTTCTGCTTGAACTCCGGCGGCTCGCCGTCCAGTTGCTGAAGGGTTTCCGCAAGCCCGTGCGTGATATGCACGTCGCGCCCCTTCAGTTTCCGAACCAGCTTCATGTCGTGATTGCCGGGAACGCACAGCGCGGTTCCGTTTTCCACCATCGCCATGACGAGGCGCAGCACTTCGGAAATCTTGGGACCTCTGTCGACCAGATCCCCAAGGAAAACGGCCTTGCGGCCGGCCGGCGGAGTGACCGCGAGTCCGTCGACCCGATAGCCAAGCTGCCCGAGCAGATCGACAAGCTCGTCGAAGCATCCGTGAACATCGCCGATGATATCGAACGGGCCGTGGTCGTCCTTCTTGTTGTTCCAAAGGGGCTGGCGCTCGACCTGCGCCGCCTCCACTTCCTCCGGTGATGAGAGGACATAGACGTGGCGGAATCCCTCCCTGTCCAGGGATCGCAGGTGCCGCCTGAGCTGCTGGGACTGGCTGTGGATGACATGCCGCCCGAAGTCGCGATCCGTGCGGCCCTGGTTGCGGTCCTCGCAAATCCTGGTGGAGAGGTTCAACACGATTGCCACCGGAATCACGTGGTATTTGCGCGCCAGTTCGACCAGGGGCGCACGAGCCTCCTGCTGCACGTTCGTGGCGTCCACGACGGTCAGTTTCGCGGCCGCCAGCCTCTTGGAGGCGATGAAGTGCAGGACCTCGAAGGCGTCGTTGGTGGCGGCCTGGTCGTTTTCGTCGTCCGAGACCAGGCCCCGGCAGAAGTCCGAAGAGAGTATCTCGGTCGGCTTGAAGTGCTGTCGCGCAAAAGTGGATTTTCCACAGCCGGAAGGTCCGACCAGCACCACCAGCGAGAGTTCGGGAATTGTGATCTTCATCGGCTGAGAATCCCCATCTGCGTAGGTGCGCCCACAACGGCGTCTTCCGGTCCCACCGGTAGAAACCGAACGGAGTATCCGAAGCGTTCCCCGACGGCGCCAGCCCACTGCCCAAACTGTCCGCGCGACCACTCGAAGCGATGGTCCTTGTGGCGGAACTGCCCCGCGGGCAGCGTCGCAAACTTGATGTTGTACTCGGCGTTGGGCGTCGTCAAGATTACCGTGCCGGGCTTGGCGTGCTCGAACACGACGCGCTCGAAAGCCGCCAACCGAGGTGGATCCAGGTGTTCGATCACTTCGGCGACAACCGCGGCGTGGTAACCGCTCAGGCGGGCGTCGCGATACATCAGCGAACCGTGAATCAATCGGATGCGCTCTCGTTGTTTCGGCGCGAGCTGATCCAAACGCATCCGCTCGGTCGCGATTTCGAGGCTGCGATGGGAGACATCCATGCCGACGATTTCCTGGAACGAACGGTCCTCCAGCAGCGCCCTGAGAAGCTTGCCCTCGCCGCAGCCCAGATCGAGAACACGCGTGGCTCCGGCGGCCTTCAGCGCGGCCATGATCGCGCCGATGCGCTGCTGCCAGAGTTGAAGCGGCTCCTCGATCGCCATCTCTTCGGTGGCGCGTGTCTGCTCCTCTCGATCCGGATCGGGCAGGTCTTCCTCGGTAAGCCGTGCCAGGGCCTCTCGCGTGAGGTGGCGTTGATGGCGCAGGTAACGCTTGACGATGGCGTCCCGCGCTGGGTGCGAAGCCAGCCAGCCCTCGCCCTGGCGCAGGAGTTTCTCGACTTCATCGTCGCTTACCCAGTAATGCTTCTCCGCGTCCAAGACAGGAATCAGCACGTAGAGATGGGTGAGCAGATCGGAAAGAGGGACACTTCCGCGCAGTTCGACCGTGTAGTAGGGCCCCTCGCCCCATTCCGGGAACCGCTCGTCCAAGGTGTGGTGTTGCGCCGTCACGCGATAGCCCAAAGGCTCGAACAATTCCCGCAGGAATGATTCGCCGCCCCGGCAAGGAACAGCGGCGATGTGCGCGGTGAGGTCGAGACGCTGCTCGGCCAACTCGGGTTTACCCTTGCTTCGCCCGGCCAGGGCGCTTCCCAGTACCTGCGCGATCGCAACGCTCAGGTACGAGGAGGCGACGTACGGACGGTCGTTGACGTACTGATCCAACGCGCCACCCTCGCCCAGGCCTTTTCGCACCAGTCCAACCGGGTCGACATCGAGCAGAAGCGCGGCCGTGCATCGCTGTTCCCCGGCCTCCGGGTAGAAGACGTGCACCTTGCCGAACGACAACTCGAAAGACTGGACCTTGGCCGGATGCTTATGCAGAAGGAAGCCGAGGTCCGTCGCCGGAGGGGTCTGGTTCGTGATCGTTAACAGCATCGAAACGAGTATACTGTGACGGTGCGGTGAGAATGTGGATCAGACCCTCGCCGCCCGTTCCAGCGTCTGGATAACTTCCAGAAACCGCTGCTCGATCGCGGCGGAGGTTCGCAGAGGAAAGCCGAGTTCGTCTGCCAACCCCTCTAACTCAGGACGCCACTCCTCGGGCATGGTGAACTCGGGCGGAAATATGTGAGTCGCGCGTTGCTCGAACACGCGGCGCGCCGTACTGGCGGTCTCCCCATAGTCGAGATCCCCAAGCATGTCGATCAGCAGGATGTCCAGCACATCCCGTGCCCGTCCCGCCGCAGCAGGGCCCGTGCATGCGTGGAGCTTTTGGGCTACCTGGTCGGCAAGCCCCAAACACCGCACCCGTGGAATCACCGGAATCCCCAATTCCAACAGGCCCTGGACTTTGGGCTCCACGAGATCAACGCGGCCCGCCTTGGCGGCCCCAAGATCGACTTCAATCGTCTGCCAGGCACGCGTTCGATACTGGACGGCCACCTGGACGCGGACCGTATCGGCCTGTTCCATGTCCCGAGTCTGGGCCTTGACGCGGAATGTGAACTCGTCGAAGCCCAGGCGCAGGGCCTCCGCCAGGGTTTGGAGGCGGCTCGCGCGAGTGCCTTCCATCCCCAAGTCCAGATCCTTGGTGGCGCGGGCGCGTTGTGCGAAACGCAGTTCCATCGCGACGCCGCCTTTGAGACAGTAGGTGCCCAGGACGCCCTCTTCAAGAGCGCTCTCAAGCACCCCGCACAGCGCCAGAAAAGAGATCCATCGCCGCAACCGCTCCTGATCAAGTCCCAACTCCCGCGCGACACGAGCCAGTCTCTTTTCCAGCCGCTCGGGCGGCCGCGGTCTGGAACTCATCGGGCCGCCGACTCCGTCCGGCTACGGGAAGCACTCAGCGACTTGAGGTGCGCCTCGACCCGTCGACGAAGCCGCCTCGCCTCAGCATCGCCGATGTATCCCTCGCGTCGCGCCTCGGAGATCGCCTGGCGCACCAGGTCAATCCTCCCGCCGGAGCGAAGTAGATCGGTGACGGTCCTGCCGATCGTCGTGACCGGAATTCCTTCTTGGACGGCCACGTCCTCCGCTGTGAGGTCCTCGCGATGCACGACAACGCCCTTCGGCTTCTGTCGCCTCAACCGGGCGGACTTGGGAACTGTGAGGTGAATGGCGCTTGGGTTTGCGTCGGAGATTCCGTAGACGACAAGAGCCGTTGCACGCGACAGGGCCACGTCGCGCGGCCCGCGGTTCGCCCTCGCCCAAAGGACCGCTTCCCGATATTGCGAGAACCGGCCCGGAGGGAAGTGCGGGATTCGGAATACGCCTCGGGCAGTCCGCTCGATCCGCTCACGCTGCGCTAGCCTCGCTAGCACCGAGTCGGTGAATCCGACCCGTCGAGCCTGCTCCGCAGTCACGAGGCCGTCGTTCACCTCGGCAAGCGCGACAAGTTCGTCGAAACGTGTGTGGGGCACAGACCCATTTTGGCATGATCGGGATCGCTGCGGCAAGAGCGTGTGCTGTCAATATAGTTCCATTGTGGAACTATATTGACGAAGCTACCCGCTTCTGGAGACTGGACCGTTCGCCCCGCGAGCGGGGCCAGTGGCCTGCAGACGACCTCCTCGTCCCTCCTCACTCATCGTGCTCCACCGGCCCACTCAATGTCGCACGGCCTACGCCGACCGTGCTCTCGGCGACTCCGCGCAGCAGACAAAACTGCGCATTACAATTGCACTCCGTCAACGTGTTTCGTAGTGCACTGCAATTCATCGACGTTGAAAAGCTTAGCCCCGATCCCATGGCCCAACGTAATACGATCCCTTTATGTTCCACTACGCCGCTGTGTTGCACGGAACCGCCGGTGCCCGGCTGCCATTCGTTGCCAGTCGTTGGGAACTGATGCCGATTGTTGCCGAATGTTGGCTTGTGAGTGAGTTCTGTTGCCAACGCCGGGAATTCTGTTGCCAATCGCGGCACGCGCGGCCTCAGCCAGTCCCAACCGTCTGAAGGCGGCGTTTTCCGGAATGAATCTGTCACCCATCCGCGACCTTCGATCCGAAGAACCAGCCACCAAGGCAGGCCAGGTGCGTCGGGCCTGGGCGGACATCAAGGCCGCGATCGACGGCGGCCACAGCTTGAAGACCATCGCTGAACGGCTCCGCGACTGCGGCATCGATGTCTCCTACCGGGCGCTCACGGCTTACGTCAGCCGGCTTCGGCGGGAGGACAGCAGCGGCAGGTCGCCGTCAGCAACCCAGGCCAAAACCGCAGCCGCCGGCCGAAAAAGGAAGCCGGGCCCGGCGGACCTGTTCGATCCTCTGCGGAATGTGAAGGAGCGCGAGGCAAATCGGCCGGGGTTCCAGTTCGATCCGGAGCCGGATCCCCGGAAGCTCATCTAGGGACCTGTCCGTCCCTGAACCGACCCACGTCGTCCCGGCACGAGTTCGTGGCTTTGTGACCAACCGTGAGAGGAGGGAAAGCATGGCTGCTCAAGTCGAAGACGTTGTCATGAGCTACTCCGACGCGGCGAAGTTCCTGGGCGTCAGTGAGCGCACGCTGGAGCGCTACGTGAGGGAATCGCGCATTCCGTACGTCCAGTTCCCGCAGCGCGGAGCGCGGCGCACTGTTGTCCGATTCCTGCGTCCCCAGTTGCTAAAATGGCTGGAACAGCGAACGGTGCGGCCGAGCCGACACGCCGACCAACCCGTCGCCAGGGTAGGGGCATGAGCCGGGGCGTTTACTTCCGAAACGGCACTGCGTATCTCCGCTACAAAGATCAGAATGGCAAGATCGTGCGCGAGAGCACGGAGCAACGCAGCGTCAAGTTCGCCCAGGACCTCCTCGCAAAGCGAAAGACCGAAGTCGCCGAGGGGCGGCACTTTCGAACCCGCCATTTTGACCGCGTGATGTTTGAGGAACTCCTGGACGATTGGTGGGAGAAGCACGGCAAGCAGACCCGCAGCCGTTTCGAGTACCACCTGCCCAAAGTGCGGGAACGATTCGCCGGCAGGCGGGCAAGGGAGATCCAGCCGGACCAAGTCGAGGCGTTTCTGGAAGCGTTAGGCAGAGAGGGGCTCGCCGCTTCGACCATCAACAAGTACCGCACCATCCTGTGCAGCACCTTCAACTTCGCTATCCGTCGCGAGAAGTATGACCGCAATCCCGTGAGCGCCGTCCCGCAAAGGAAAGAGCGGCCCGGGCGGGATCGGTTCCTTCTACCAGAGGACTTCAGAAGACTCATTGACGAATGCCGTGCCGATCCTGAACTCTACGCCTTCATGTGGCTGGCTGCGACTACTGGTGCGCGCAAGAGCGAGATCCTGGCTCGGAGATGGGATGAAGTTCGGCTGGAAGGACAGGCCCCGCACCTCTACGTTCCGCGCTCAAAGAACGGATGCCCAAAGAAGCTCGCCTTGGCCGCCGAAGCCATCGCCGCGCTCAAGAGCCTCCCCAGCTTCGGAAGCAACGAATACGTTTTTCCAGCGGACCAGTCCAACGTCCGTTTCAAAGGCACCCAGCTCTACAAGTGGGACATGCGGAAACCATTCCAGGCCGCCTGCGACCGTGCCGGCATCAAGAGCCTGCGCATCCACGATCTTCGCCACATGGCCACCAGCATCCTGTTCCTGCACGGGATCCCCGATGCGATCATCCGCAAGCTCACCGGCCATCGCAGCCGCGAGTTGGACCGCTACCAGCACCTGTCGCCGCTTCTCAAACAGCAGACGGTCGAACTCATCGCCAAAAAGCTCAGTGACACAGCTACTGACACAGGGGATTCTGGGGGCAAGCACGAAGGCTCGGAAACTACTGAAAGGATTGGCGGGGACGACGGGGTTCGAACCCGCGACCTCCGACGTGACAGGCCGGCGTTCTAACCAAACTGAACTACGTCCCCGCTTAGTGTCGGCAGTCTTCATCCTAGCACGTCCGACGCGGTCATTCCAGGCCTTCGAACAACGAGCTTTCGCGGCGCCCATGCGGCGCCGGCACTCGCGACAGGGCCAGCCGCAGGTACACCCGCCCCTCGAACACCCGCTCCTACATCCCGTGAACCTCGCGCATCCGCTCGGCCAGCCATTGCGCTTTGTGACACTGGATCGCGGCCAGTGCGGGCGCCAGGTACCCGCGGCAGTCGATCTCGGTGGTGACGAACTCCTCGCTCACCGTGAGGAACGAGCGTCTTCTTTTCAGCGAATCCGCATCGGCCGCGAACCGCGACTCCGGGAAGACCACAAAGTACAGCTTGCGCGGCTTGTGCACCAGGCGGCCCTGTTGCTGGAACACGACCGACGCGATGTTCGACGCCATGCGATGGTCCGGATGCCCCGTGATGCCGTCGGGCCCCCAGGTCAGCAGGACGTCCGCCTTTGTTTCCTCGACGATCTGGCGCAGCCGCGCGGCCACCTTCTCCGCCACTGCGTGGGTCGAAATGCACTGGTCCTGGAACCCGGGCAGGTACGGCTCGTGAATGCCCAGCGCCCGTGCAGCGCACCGCAGCTCGTCCTCGCGCACAGCGCCGAGCCCGTCCCCGGCGGGCATGTTGAAGTGGGGGCGAAGGCCCTTCTGCCCCGAAGTGATGCCCGCCAGGTAGACGTCGTGTCCCTCGGACGCCAGGCGGGCCAGCAGAGGCCCGGCAGTGCTTCCCCATAGCTACCTCCACGTTACACGTTCGTTGACGCCGGAGGCTCGGCGGGCGCATCTTAGGAGATATGTGGTCCTCTGGAATTCCCGTGAGTGAAGTCACGCCCAAATCCGTCTACCTGAACCGACGCCGCTTTCTGAGCGCCGTGGCGGGCCTGGCGGTCGGCCGGGCCGCGTTCGCCGCAAAACTGGCCGGCGCCAAGAGCCCGTACAGCACCAGTGAGCCGCAGACGTCCCTCAGCGACGTTACGCACTACAACAATTTCTACGAGTTCGGCACGGACAAGACACAGCCTGCCGACCTGGCGAAGAACTTCAAGACCGTACCCTGGACCGTTTCGGTGGAAGGCGAGGTGGGCAAGCGGCAGTCGTACACTCTGGATGAGATCCTCAAACTGGCCCCGCTCGAAGAGCGCATTTACCGCCACCGCTGCGTGGAAGGGTGGTCGATTGTCGTGCCCTGGATCGGCTTTCCCCTGAGCGTGCTCATCCGCCGGGCCGAACCGGCCTCGAAGGCTCATTTCGTGGCCTTCGAGAGCTACTACGACCCACGGCAAATGCCGCAAGGGAAGTACGCGGGCATTCCGCTACCCTACGTCGAGGGCCTGCGCCTGGACGAGGCCTTGCACCCACTCGCGATCCTGGCCGTGGGCATGTACGGCGAGACGCTGCCGAACCAGGACGGCGCGCCCATCCGCCTGGTTGTTCCGTGGAAGTACGGCTTCAAAAGCATTAAGTCCATCGTGAAGATCCGTCTGGTCGAAAAGCAGCCGCCGACCACGTGGAACATCGCGAACGCGCACGAGTACGGGTTCTACTCGAACGTGAACCCGGAGGTAGATCACCCGCGCTGGAGCCAGGCCACCGAGCGCCGGCTGGGGGAATTCTTCAAGCGCAAAACGCTCCCGTTCAACGGCTACGGGACCGAGGTCGCGCAGCTCTACGCCGGCATGGACCTGAGGAAGTTCTACTGAAGCAGTTATCAGCGAGACTCACATGCGCGCCATAAAAGTCGCGACATTTCTGCTGTGTCTGGCGCCGCTCGGGCTGCTTCTGTGGCGGGGCACGCACGGCGGGCTAGGCGCGAATCCCATCGAGTTCATCACCCACGCAACCGGCGACTGGACCCTGCGCTTTCTGGTCCTGACGCTGGCGGTCACGCCGGTACGGAAGCTGCTGGGGTGGCCACAACTGGTTCGCTTCCGGCGGATGCTGGGCTTGTTCGCGTTCTTCTACGGATGCCTGCACCTGACGACTTACGTGTGGCTCGATAAGTTCTTCGATGTCTCGGAGATGCTGAAGGATGTGGCCAGGCGCCGGTTCATCACCGTCGGATTCACGGCCTTCGTTCTCCTGGTTCCGCTGGCGCTGACATCGACGGCAGGCTGGATCCGGCGCCTGGGCGGGCGCCGGTGGCAGGCGCTGCACCGGCTGGTTTACGCCAGCGCGGCGGCTGCGGTAGCGCACTACTACTGGCTGGTGAAATCCGACATCCGCTGGCCGGTGTTCTACGGCGCGCTGGTGGCCATGCTGCTCTTGTGGCGTGTCATCAACCGGCGGCAGGCGCCGCCGGCCGGCTCCTCGCGGCAACGGCCCGGGACGAGGCAGCCTGCGCCTGCGGGTAACCCCGGATGAGGTGGTAGACGGCGCTGTCGGAGAAGCGGCCGGCCGCGCGTTCGGGCTCCTCTTCCGCATGCAGCTCCATCGCGCCCGGCCCCAGCCCCTGGCGTCGCACGAACTCGCCGGCGTGGTGTTGATCTTGAGATAGGCGATCGAGGTGCCGCAGTCCGGCTCGCGCAAGTCGCTTTCCGGCAGGCCCCCCACCGGCGGCCGGCGGCCGGCGGCCCCACCTCCCACCGTTAATGCACACTGTTTCGCCGATGTCTGGCGAAATTCCGGTGAGCCCGTCCGGGTGCCCCACCAAGCAAACGGGTCACGGGCAGGGAAGCGGAGAAGTTGGTATGATAACGAGGAACTCAGGGCCGGCATGAAGTCCAGTCTTTCGAGCGCGGGGATACTGGCTGTCGTTGTGGCGGCGGTGGCCATCACCGTCACCACCCACTCTCTGCTGGCAAGTCTGCCGTTTGCAGCGCGATTGGTGGTCTATTCGATCGCCACCTTGCTTCTGTTTGCAGTCGTCTACCGGCTCATGGCCGCGGTGGCCTACTGGCGGCGGACCGAAGAGGCGTACCGGCTTATCTTCGAGGACGCCTCGGACGCGATCGCGATCGCCAGCGCCGCCTTGAAGATCCTGGAGGTCAACGCCCGGGCCACCGAGGTGTTCGGCTATTCTCGCCAGGACCTGCTGCGTATGAATCTGAAGGACCTCCTGACGCTGGAAGAGCGTGCACCCGGCCCTCCCAAGCTCGAGCGAGTGCTCAGGAAGGGGGAAACTGTACTCTACGAGGGCCGCTTCCCGCGCTCCGATGGAGAGACTACCACGGTCGAGATCGGCGTGCGTGCGCTCCGCGACGGCCGGCTGATCGCGATCGGCCGGGATGTCACCGCCCGCCGCCGCGCCGAGGAGGCGCTGCGCGCGAGCGAGGCGCTGACCCGCAGCGTGGTGTATAGCGCCCTGGACGGAATCATCACGACGGACGAGAGCGGAGCGATCCAGTCCTTCAACCCCGCCGCCGAGCGGATGTTCGGCCACACCGCCGAACAGGTCATCGGAAAGAACCTCGGCATCCTGATGGCGCCGCCGGACAGCGGGCGGCACGATGCCTACATCCAGGCGTATTTGGAGAGCGGCAAGAAAAAGGTGATCGGGATCGGCCGCGAGGCCCAGGCGGTGCGCAAGGACGGCACGCCCTTCCCGATCGAGCTGGCGGTGAGCGAGATGCTGCTACCGGGCCGCCGCATGTTCACCGGCATCCTGCACGACATCACGAACCGCAAGGCGGCCGAAGCGGCCCTCAGGGAGACCAATGCCAAGCTCCAGGCCATCATCGAAACCTCTCCCCTGGCGATCGTGACCCTGGATCTCACCGGCAAGGTGCTGGCCTGGAACCCCGCCGCCGAGCGGATGTTCGGCTGGAGGGCGGCCGAGGCGTTGAACCAGGTGCTGCCGGTCGTGCCGGAAGCCGAACGCACGGAATTGCTGGACCGAATCCGTAGTGGCGAGCCGCTCCTCGGCGTCGACAAGCGGCGCCTGCGCAAGGACGGCTCGCAGATCGAGGTGACTCTCTGGACGGCGCCCCTGCGCGATCCCGCGGGCGAAGTGAGTGGCGTGATGGGCATCTATGCCGACGTCACCGAAAGCCGGCAGCTCGAGGAGCAGTTCCGGCAAGCCCAGAAGATGGAGGCGGTGGGACGGCTGGCGGGCGGCATCGCGCACGATTTCAATAACATCCTCACCGTGATCGCCGGGTATGGCGAGATGCTCGCGGAGCGAGTCGCCGATTCCCCGGCCATCGACGAGGAGGTTCAAGAGATCCTGAGGGCGGCCGACCACGCCACGGTCCTGACCAGCCAGTTGCTGATTTTCAGCCGGCGCCACATGGTGAGCCACGAATCTCTCGATTTGAACACGGTGGTGGGCAAAATCGAGCGCATGCTGCGCCGGATTATCGGCGAAGATGTGGAGCTGGTTACGGTTCCCGGACCGGAACTGGCCCGGGTGCGGGCGGATGCGGCGCAGATCGAGCAGGTCATCATGAACCTGGCGGTCAACTCCCGCGACGCCATGCCCGAGGGCGGCCGGCTGACCATCGAAACCGCCAATGTCGAGCTCGACGCCGCATACGGCCGCAGCCACATCGGTGTCAGAGAGGGCGAGTACGTCATGCTGGCCGTCAGCGACACCGGCAAGGGCATCCCGCCCGAGGTGCGCAGCCGCCTCTTCGAGCCCTTCTTCACCACCAAGGAACGAGGCAAGGGAACGGGCCTTGGCCTCTCCACTGTCTACGGCATCGTCAAGCAGAGCGGAGGCGAGATCTGGGTCTATTCGGAAGTCGGCAAGGGGACGACTTTCAAGATCTATCTACCGCGGGTGATGGACGCCGAGCCGCAGCCCGAGCAGGCGGCCGAACGCTTTCCGGCCGAGGGCGGCGAAGAGACCCTGCTGCTGGCCGAAGACGATGCCGGCGTGCGGGCGCTGGCCCGCGACGTGCTGCGCCAGCACGGGTACCGGGTTCTTGAAGCCATCGACGTTGAGCACGCGCTGCGGATCTGCCGCGAGCATCCGGAACGCATCGATCTGCTGTTGACCGACGTCGTCATGCCGGTGATGAGCGGCCGCGAGCTGGCCGAGCGCGCCGCCGAGATCCGCCCCGAGATCAAGGTGCTGTATATGTCCGGCTACACCGACAACATCGTGGTGAGCCATGGCGTCACTTCCGTCGACAAACAGTTCCTGCAAAAGCCCTTTACGCCCCGCTCTCTGGCTCGCAAAGTGCGCGAAACTCTGGACCGGCCGGCTTAAGAAAACCTGGCCGTCTTTGCGCCAGCCACTTGCCGCAGGGCGCACCTTCATGCAGAATAAGAGCAACAGGTGGGGCTGGACCTCCCGCGCTGGAACACCATCTTAGGCACGGAGAACCCGAGATGCATATCAGTGCGCCAAGACGCGCAGTCCTGCGCTTCCGCGATCTGCCGCTGTATGCGAAGGGACTCGCGGTGGTCGCCCTGCCTCTGGCGTGGCTGCTGGTCGTGGCCAGCGCATTCTACTTTGTCCAACGGGAAAACGAGGCCGCCCAGCGCTGGGTGGGACACGCGCTGGAGGTCCGCAGTGAGCTGCAGCTCGTCCACACGCGCGTCGAAGAAGCCCAGACCGGCGCGATGGCATACCTCCTGACTCGCGAGCCCGGTTGGCTGGCTCGCTACCGGAGGGCGCGGCAGGATCTTCCTGGCGTACTTGATCGGCTCCGGACCATGCTTCGCGACAGCCCCCGGCAACTGGCCCGCATGCAGCGGATCTCGGCCCTGGTCGCCGAACAGATGGACGACCTGGAATGGGTGCCCGAGCGCTTGCCGGCGGGAACGGGACCGAACCGCGCGCTCGCGCGCAGCGGGGAGGCGCTCGTATCCGTGCAGGCGATCCTCGAGGAGACAATGGCCCAGGAGGACGAGGTGCTGGCCGAGCGGCAGGCGCGGGCCCGGGCGAGCCGGGCCAAAGGGTATGACGTGATCGTGGTGGGGGTTTTGCTGGCGCCCCTCTGCGCGGTGCTGGCCATGCTGCTCTTCACCTCGGCGGTGGCCCGGCGCATCGAGGTTCTGGAGGCCAACTCCCACCGCCTTGCGGAGGGCCGGCCGATAGTGGCCATGCGCTCCGGAAACGACGAGATCGGCCGCCTGGAGCAGTCTCTGAGCGAGGCTGAGTCGCTGCTGGCGAGGCGAGAGGCGGATCTGCGCCGCTCGGGCGAAGAACTGGAGATGCGGGTGGCGGAGCGCACGTCGGAGCTTGCCGTAACGAACCGTGCCCTGGAAGCGGAAGTTGCCGAGCGTAAGCGGGCCGAGCAAGAACTCGCCGACCTGAACCAGAGGCTCGAGGCAGTGATCGACGCCAGCCCGCTGGCAATCGTCAGGATCGACCCCGAGGGCAACGTCCTGGGATGGAGCCGGGCAGCCGAGCGGATCTTCGGGTGGCGCGAGGAGGAGGTGCTCGGCAGGCCGCTTCCCACGATATCGAACGGGGAGTCCCGGGAGTTCCAGGCTCTCCTGGAACAAACCGCTCGGGGGGAAGCGCTGACCGGATACACCACGCGGCGCCGGCGCAAGGACGGAACGCTGGCGGACATCCGGCTCTGGACCGCGCCTTTGCATGGCGGCTCGGGCGAGGTTCGGGAACAGATCGCCGTCATCGCCGACATCGCGGAACAGATACGCCTGGAGCAGCAGCTCACGCATTCCCAGAAGATGGAAGCGATGGGACGGCTGGCCGGCGGCGTGGCGCACGACTTCAACAACGTGATCACCGTGGTTTCCGGTTACGGTCACATGCTGCTCGATGGCGTCCAGAACGATCCGGAACTGGCCGAGGCCGCCGAGGAAGTACTCAAGGCCGCTTCCCGCGCCGCCGCGCTGGCCAACCAGTTGCTCACCTTCAGCCGCCACCAGACCATCCAGCCGAAGGCGATCGAGATCGCCGCCCTGGTGCGCGATATGGAGCGGATGCTCGGGCGGGTGATCGGGGGGCACATCGGCCTCCAGGTCGTCGTACGGCCTGGACTGGGATTGGTGTGCGCCGACGCCGGCCAGATCGAACAGGTGCTGATGAACCTGGTGGTGAACGCCCGCGACGCCATGCCTCGGGGAGGGATCCTGACGGTTGAGACCGCCAATGTCACCCTGGACGGGAGCTACTCGCGTGCGCACCCCGGCGTGAACCCCGGAGACTACGTAATGCTGGCGGTGAGCGACACGGGAACCGGGATGGACCCCGACACCAGATCCCACATCTTCGAGCCCTTCTTCACCACGAAGGAACGCGGCAAAGGCACCGGTCTTGGGCTTTCGATCGTGTACGGGATCGTCAAGCAGCATGGCGGGGACATCTGGGTCGAGAGCGAGCCGGGGAAAGGGTCGACATTCAGGATCTACCTGCCGCAAGCCGCCCCCGGTTCGTCCAGCGCCGATGCGGACGGTCCCGTCCCCCTGCGTCTTTCCGGCGATGAAACCGTGCTCCTGGTCGCGGACGCGCCGGGAGTACGGCGGCTGGCGCGGGCTGTTCTCGAACACTACGGTTACCGCGTGATCGAGGCCGAATCCGGACGCCAGGCGCTGCGGACGGAAGCCGGCTACGAAGGTCCGATCGATCTCCTGCTGACCGATGCGGAGTTGCCCGAGATGAGCGGCCGCGAGGTGGCCGATGCGCTGACGCGGAGCCGTCCGGGCATCAAGGTGCTCTACCTGTCCGGCCGCGCGGACCAGATGGTGACCGACCGGGGCGCGCTCGCGGCCGGAGCGCGTTTTCTCGAAACGCCGTTCAGCCCCGCCTCCCTCGCGCGCAAGGTTCGCGAGCTTCTGGATGACCGGTCCCGGGCCGCGTAGTCGCCCCGATTGGCGCACGCCGCGCCGCGGTGCGACGGGCCGGCGCTGGCACGGAAAATGGGCGCGGAGAACGCGCGTCGCGCTTGTGAACGGTGCGCCGCGCCGCGGTGTAGCCGCGTCTACGGTCTTTCGAACAGAAGGACTTCCGGTTCGACCGTAAAGAGATGATCCCTACAGCTTGAGTGCGTCACCCGGTAGCCCGGCCAGATCGCCTTCACGGTTTGGGGAATGGCCGTGAAGTCGTCGGGCAGGTGTTCCGAGGCGATGGCCATACGGGGCCGGAACTTCCGGATCACCGCGGTGGCGCCGGTCAGTGCCTGCTTCTCGGCGCCTTCGATGTCCATCTTGATGAAATCGACCCGGTCCAGATGTAACTCGGTGGCGAGGAGATCGATGGTCGTCAGGGGAACCTTGATCTTGTCCTTGAGGTCTCGCCCCAGCACCAGGCTGTCACCCACCGAGTTGCCCTCGCCCCCTGTGGCGAGTTCCAGGGTGTCCACCCGGTTCCAGACTCCCTTGGGAACTACGATGACGCGCCCCTCGGCGATCTCGCGTTGGAAGTTGCGGCGCAAACACTCGATCGTAAGGGGCGCGGGCTCGATGGCCACCACGAGCCCGGCTCCCGCCGCCAGCGCCTTGCGCGTGAAGACCCCGATATTGGCGCCGCAATCGAGCACCACATCGCCCTTACGGGGGCCCTCTTCCTGCTGGCCATAGATATCGATGGCTTCCTCGGCCAATGTGAACTTGAGGAAACGGTCGTTCTTGACGGTCCAGTAGCGCCCCAGCGGCGTGTCCACCAGGTCCATACCTTGCGGATCGCGTTCCAGAACACGGCTCGCGCCGCCAATGCGCAGCGCCGTCTCGTTGAAATGAACGAGAAAATCGTGGCTGCGAACGGCATCGCCGCAGGAGCATCCGTTGGCGCGTCCCATCGACCAGACTGCCAGGAGTCTCCCCTTGGGCCAGGCCGCCGCTATCGCGACCAGCAGTACGGCGGCCGCGAGCGCCGCTCGCACGGCCTTACCTGGCAGGCGCGTTCCGTTCATCGGACCTCCGCGCCGGACGCGTCCGGCGAAGTTTCAACTATAGCACCGGAGCTGCCGCGAGCACTCGATTTCGAGCCGCGCAAGTCTGCTGGGTCGAAGAGGCCCGCGCCAGGGCGAGGGCGCCGAGCAGCGGCGCCCGAACCCCTTGCGGAGGCCGCGCCGCCACGCCGGCGCGTGGCGGCCCGAAGTGGTAGTACCCTGTGTGAGGAAGGAACCTCATCATGAATTCTAGGAAACAAGACGCACTGGAATACCATTCCAGGCCTCCCGCCGGCAAGCTGGCCGTCACTCCAACCAAGCCCTGCCGGACGCAGCGGGACCTCAGCCTGGCGTACACACCCGGCGTGGCGGTCCCCTGCCTAGAGATCGAACGCGATCCCAGCCTGGCCTACAAGTACACCGCCAAGGGCAACCTGGTGGCGGTGGTATCGAACGGAACCGCGGTTCTGGGGCTGGGCAACATAGGGGCGCAGGCCGGCAAGCCGGTCATGGAAGGCAAGGCGGTGCTGTTCAAGCGCTTCGCCGATATCGACGTCTTCGACATCGAGCTGGCCACCGAGGATCCCAAGGAAGTGATCCGCGCCTGCCAGTTGCTCGAGCCCACTTTCGGGGGAATCAACCTCGAAGACATCAAGGCGCCCGAGTGCTTCGAGGTCGAAGAAGAGCTGAAGCGCACCATGAAGATCCCGGTGTTCCATGACGACCAGCATGGGACGGCGATCATCTCCGGGGCGGCGCTCATCAACGCGCTCGGCCTGGTGGGCAAGCCTATCGGCGAGGTCAAGCTGGTGTTCAGCGGCGCCGGGGCGAGCGCGATTTCCTGCGCCGAGCACTACATCCGCCTGGGGCTCAAGCGCGAGAACATCACCATGTGCGACAGCAAGGGCGTCATCTACCAAGGCCGCACCGGCGGCATGAACAAGTACAAGGCGCGCTTCGCCCGCCCGACCGGGCTGCGGACGCTCACCGAAGCCCTGCAAGGCGCCGACGTCTTTGTGGGCCTCTCGTGCGGGAACTGCGTGGCGCCGGAGATGCTGAAGGGAATGGCCGCCAATCCGGTCGTGTTCGCGCTGGCGAATCCCGACCCGGAGATCCCCTACGACGTCGCGGTGGCGGCGCGGCCGGACGTGATCATGTGCACGGGCCGATCGGACTATCCCAACCAGGTGAACAACGTCCTCGGATTCCCCTTCATCTTCCGCGGCGCGCTGGACGTGCGGGCCACGGCGATCAACGACGAGATGAAGATGGCGGCCACGCACGCCCTCGCCACGCTGGCCAAGGAAGACGTGCCGGATTCGGTGCGGGCGGCTTACGGAATCGACCGCATCGAGTTCGGGCGCGAGTACATCATCCCCAAGCCCTTCGATCCCCGCGTGCTGATCTGGGAGGCCGCCGCGGTGGCGCGCGCAGCGATGGAGACCGGGGTAGCGCAGGTGACGGTCGATCTCGATCAGTACAAGGAAGAGCTCGAACGCCGTCTCGGCAAGGCGCGCGAGATCATGCGCGTGATGATCCACAAGGCGCAGCGCAAGCCGATGCGCGTGGTCTTCCCCGAAGGGGAGGAGACCAAGATCCTGCGGGCCTGCCAGGTCCTCCTCGAGGAGAAGATCGCTCAGCCCATCCTGCTGGGGCGCGAGCGGGTCATCTGCTCGCAGATCGAGGACTGCCATGTGCATCTGGAAGGGGCGACGATCGTCGATCCCTCGAAGTCGCCGGACCGAGAGCGCTATGAGAAGGAGCTCTACTTCCTGCGGCAACGCAAGGGGATCACGCAGAGCGAAGCGCGGGAATGGATGCAGAACCGCAACATCTTCGCGGCCATGATGGTGCACACGGGTGACGCCGACGCTCTGGTGGGCGGCCTGACGGAGCACTATCCCGACGTGATCCGGCCCGCCCTGCAGGTGATCTCGGTGCGCGAAGGGCTGCACAAGGTCTCAGGCGTGTACATGCTGATCACGGAGCGGGGCGACATCTACTTCCTGGCGGATTGCACGGTCAACATCGAGCCGGGCTCCGAGGACCTGGCCGAGATCGCCATCTCCGCCGCCGAGATGGCGCGCCGCTTCAACGTCTGGCCGCGCGTGGCCATGCTGTCTTTCTCCAATTTCGGCAGCACGCGGCATCCTCTGGCGGACAAGGTGCGGCGCGCGGTCGAGATCGTGCGCACGCGCGAGCCGCTGCTCACGATCGACGGCGAGATGCAGGCGGACACCGCGGTGACGCCTTCAATCATCGACGAGACCTATCCCTTCAGCACGCTCAAGGGCGGTGCCAACGTGCTGGTCTTCCCCAATCTGGAGGCCGGGAACATCGCCTACAAGCTGCTCGCCCGGTTGGGCGGCGCGCAGATCATCGGCCCGATTCTGACGGGCACCTCGAAGCCGGTGCACGTACTGCAACGCGGGTCCGACGTGGAGGATGTGGTGAACATCGCCACCATCGCCGTCGTGGATGCACAGGAGGCGGCCCTGCGGATGGCGCCCTCGCTGGCCGGCGCCGCCGGCCGGATCGGCAGGTGAGGGCGTGGATGCGGCGAGGCTGGGTAACATGGGGCGGAATCATGGCTGAGGCTGCGGCGTCATGAAGTTCGTTCCGCTATTGCTGGCGGTCGTGTGCCTGTCGGCGGCGACCGATCCCAAGGCCGCCGCCGAAGCTGAGAAAGCCCTCGCTTTGGCCCGCGAAGGCAAATACAAACTCGCCATCCCCCACTACCGGGCGGCTATCGCCCTGGATCCTCGGTTGCCCGGCATCGACTTGAACCTTGGCCTGGCGTATTTCAAGCTGAACCGCCTCCCCGAGGCTGCCGCCGCCTTCGAACGGGCGGTCCAAGCCGACCCGTCCGGCTTTCAGGCCCGGGTGCTGCTGGGCATGAGCTACTACGGTAGCCGCAGGTTCGATGCCGCTGCGGACAACCTCAAGCTCGCCTCCGCCCAGCAGCCCGACAACGTGGAGTTGCGACAGAAGCTGGCCCAGAGCTACCTGCTGGCGAAGCAGTATCAGGAGGCGATCGCCGAATTCCGGTTTCTGCTCGCCAAGGATCCGGACTCCGCGCCCGTCCACATGCTACTGGGCCAGGTGCTCGACGCCGCCAACCAGCAGGAGCAGGCCACCTCGGAGTTCGAAGCCGCGGTCAAGGCGTCGCCGCGGGAGCCCGAGGTCCACTTCGGTCTGGGATACGTCTACTGGAAGCAGAGGCGCTACGACGAAGCGCGGCCGCGAATTCGAGGCGGAACTGGCGAATCAGCCCCAGCACGCGCAGGCGCTCGCCTACCTGGGCGACGCCGAAATGCACACCGGGAATGAGACTCCTGCCGCCGCCCATCTGCGGCAGGCCTTGAAGCTGGACCCGGCCCTGCGGCTCGCGCACCTGGATCTGGGCATCGTTCTGGCGGCGAGCGGCGATGCAGCGGGAGCCGAGAGCCACTTCCGCGAAGCGATCCGCCTCGATTCGTCCCGCCCGGACGCACACTACCGTCTTGGCAGGCTGTTGCGCTCGATGGGCCGCGAGAAGGACGCGCAGGCCGAGTTCGGGAAAGTGAAGGAACTGGCGGAGGAGCAGCCGCAGCCGCCGCTCCTCACCGTGAAGCCATGAAACACGCTCTGCTGGCGGGGGCGCTGTTCGGCACGCTCTGGGCCGCTCTCTCGGGCCAGAACGCCGTCGCGCCGGTCCATTTCGCCTACCGGCCCATCGATTTCAGGCTCGATAGTTCGGAGACGCCGCAGCGCCACGCGCCCGAGACCATGGCCGGCGGCGTGGCCGTCTTCGACTACAACAACGACGGCCACCTGGACATCTTCTTCGCCAACGGCGCCGACATTCGAACGCTGCAGAAGACCTCTCCGAAATACTCCAACCGGCTCTTCGAAAACGACGGCAACGGCAACTTCAAGGACGTCACCGAGCGCGCGGGCCTCGCCGGAGCCGGCTTCGACAACGGCGTCGCCGTAGGCGACTACGATAACGACGGCTATGAGGACATCTTCGTGGGCGGCGTCCACGGCAACCGGCTCTACCACAACAACGGCAACGGCACGTTCACGGACGTCACGCACCAGGCGGGGCTGGACAAACCGGACACGCCAGTACGGCCCTTTGTGGTCGGTCGGCGGGGCCTGGGTGGACGTGAACAACGACGGGTCTGCTGGACCTGTTCGTGGTCAACTATCTGGCCTGGGACGTCAACACCGAGCCGGCCTGCGAGGCAGCGCCCGGGCAGCTCGACTACTGCCATCCGAAGTTCTACAAGCCGACCCCGAACCAGTTGTTCCTGAACAACGGCGACGGGACCTTCCGGGATGTTTCGGCGGAAGTCCGGCATCCGCGCCCACCCGGCAAAGGGATGGGCGCCGGCATCGCGGATTACGATCTGGACGGCTGGATGGACATCTTCGTCACCAACGACAAGCTGGACAACTCGCTCTTTCATAACAAGGGCGGCGGGAAGTTCGAGGAGGTCGCGTTCGAGACCGGCGTCGCGCTCGCGCGAGAGACGGCGAGTTCATTTCCGGAATGGGGGTCGACTTCCGCGACATCGACAACGACGGCTATCCCGGACATCGCCTTCGTGGCGCTCGACAACGAGACCTTTCCGCTGTTCCGCAACCTGGGCAAGGGCGGGTTTCGCCGATATCACCCGGGCCAGCGGCATGGCCCGCGCTCAGCACGCCCATGGCGGGCTACTCTCCCACCATCGCCGATTTCGACAACGATGGCTGGAAGGACATCTTCGTCACGCGCGGCCACGTGCAGTCGCTGGGATATGCGTCCCAGCGTACAGGTGGAGCAGCCCAACACGGTGTTCCGCAACCTGGGCGGCGCGAAGTTCCAGGCGCTCACCGCGGAAGCGGGCCTGACCGCGCAGCCACCCAGCCGGCACCGCGGCTCGGCTGTCGGCGACCTGAACGGCGACGGGCGGCTGGACGTCGTCGTGACCGCGCTGGGCGCGCCGGCCGAGATTTGGATGAACGACAGCCCCGGCGGGCAATCACTGGATCGAGTTCCAGTTGCAGGGCACGCGGAGCAATCGCGACGGCATCGGGGCGCGGATCAAAGTGGTGGCCGGAGGGGCTGCGCAGTACAACCAGGTGTCTTTCGCGGCCGGTTACGCCTCGTCGAGCGCCGGTCCGGCGCATTTCGGACTGGGTCCGGACAAATCGGCCGACCTGGTGGAGATCCGCTGGCCTTCGGGCATGATGCAGGAACTCAGGAACGTGGCCGGCGGACCGGGTGGTCAAGGTCAAGGAGCCGCAGAAGTAGCGGAAAAAAGAACCGGCCGGCGGCACCCTCAGCAGGGCCGCCGGCCGGACGCGGACGGTGGGTCCGTCGCCCGCGGACATTTCCCGGCGACGCGGGGCGTCGCCGGGCGGGGTCAAAACGCACGCGCCCGGACCTGTGGCCCGGGCGCGCGGTCCTAGAACGTCAACTTCGCAGCGAGCTGGATGTTCCGAGGATCGTAAGTGTTGGTGATCTTGCCGAAGTCACCGGCACCGTACGACGTGCTCACCGAGCTCCACTGGGTGTGGTTGAAGGTATTGAAGGTCTCTACGCGGATCTGGAGCTTGCTGCCGCGAGACTCGCTAAACGTGAAGTCCTTGAAAAGCGACACGTTCCAGTTGTTGCGTCCCGGACCGTAGATGCTGTTCTTGGGGAGGTTGCCCCACTGGCCCGGCGTGGGATCCGAGAAGCCGGTGGTGGTGAACCAGCCACCAGTCAGCGACTTCGGATAGCCAACCGAGCCGGTGAAGTTCGGGCCGGTTGGTCCCGAGGCCCGTACTTGTTGAGGCCGTTGGCGCTGTAGGTTCCGCCCTCGGTGATGTTCAGCGGGAAGCCGTTTTCCACGGTGACAATACCGGAAAGCGACCAGCCGCCCAGGACAGCGCGCATCGCGCGGGTGCCGTTGTTGCCGCGGAGGAACGGCAGATCGTAAACGAAGTTCGCGAGCAGAACGTTCCTGCGGTCCAGGGAGCTCGGGCCGTTGTCGTAGGCGCGGTTATAGGGATTCGAGACGTTGCCCAGGTCGCCCCCGGAATTGCCGGCGGTGACCGGGTCGATCGCCTTGGAGAGCGTGTAGGCAGCGTTCAAGTTCAGGTCTCTGCGGATTTGCGAATGCAGTTCAGCCTGAAGACCGTTGTAGTGGCCATTCAGGTTGTTTCCGGCCAGCCGGATGCTGCCGAAGCCGAGGTACGGAACGCTGTAGGTCGGGTTGACGGTCCCCTGGGCCATTCCGACGAGCAGGCTCGGATCAGGGAGATTGATCTCCGTGTAGGAGTTCTGATGCCGATTCTGGTTGCCGACATAGGACACCGACACAACGGTGTTCTTGGCCAGTTCCTGCTGCACGCCTACGCTGTACTGCATGCTCACGGAGGGCTTGTAGTCGTTCTGGTAAATACCCGTGATGCTGTTGACCGTGATGGGGGCAGCCGCGGGCGTAATCTGGGCGCCGCTCTGAACAAAGGAGAGCGGGCTGAGAGCGTGACGCCGCTGAAGTTCACCCCACCGCCGAACGGAGGGTTGGTGGCGCCGTTGTACATATCGTTGCCCTGGATGCGCTCGTACATCATCCCGAAACCGCCGCGGACGACGGTCTTGCCCCTGCCCGTCAGGTCATAGGCGAAGCCGACGCGGGGCCCGAAGTTGGCCCAGTAATTCTTGACCAGACCCTTCGGAATCCCGTTCTGGCCCGCGAGACCAATGCCGTTCAGATAGAAACTGAAGCCGTTAAGAGCCGGAATGGGGCTGGTGCCCAGTCCGGGACTGGACGGGCAGATGTTGCCGTTGCTCGTGAAGATCGGGGCCTTGGACGCACTGTAGAGGTTGGGATAGAAGTTCGCGCTGTAGCTGTTCTCGTCATAGGTGTGCGGAATTCCATCCCACCGCAGACCGAGGTTCAGGGTCAGGCGCGAGCTGACCTTCCAGTTGTCCTGAACGTAGGCGGCCCAGGACACGTTGTCCCAGTGGCCCATACCCTGATAGCCCTGCTCGCTGTAGCTGCCGCGCCAACCCCAGGAGGAAGTCGGCCATGCCGCTGCCGGTGTAGGTGCCATCGAAGGTGAAGCCGCCCTCGGTGTTGGCGAAGTAGGTCTGCGCTTTCTTGTAAATCGCCCAGCTAGCGCCGAACTTGAGCTGGTGGGAGCCCTTGGTCCAGGAGAGGTCGTCGCGGATCTGGTAGTCGTCCGCCACATTGGTCCAGGGGACCCAGTTGAGGGTGTAGTTCGTTCGAGCTCGCCCCCAAGGGCGATGGACGGAAGCCGGTTGAGCTGGTTGGTGCCCGTGAACACTCTCCCGATGCTGTTGCGGACATCGGACGTGACCACCGCATTGGAACCCGCCAAAATGTTGATGCGGTTTCCGTTGTAGTTGAACGCGGTCTCGTTCAGCAGGGTGGGGCTGATGGTGTAGGTCGCGTGGACGACGCCGCTGTAGGACGGGTTCCCGAAGGTGTTGTAGCCCGACGGGACGTTGTCGCCGCTCCACATGGTCGTGCCGTAAATCTGGTTGATCGATTCGTCAACCCAGTGGCCAAACAGCCAGAACTTATCCCCAAAGTGGTGGTCGATGCGGACGATCTCCTCACGCACTTTGGGACCGCCGTTGTTGCCGCCGACGAAGTAGCCCAAGCCATTGCTGACCGTGGTGTTTGTCGGGAAGATCTTCGCGGCCAGGAGGCCCTTCGTCTGCGCGCTGATCAACCCGGCCGGGATCTGATTGTTCTGGAAGTAATGCGCATTGGCCGTGTCGGGCACCTTATTGCCGTGGCCGTCGTCTTTACAGGGGCTTGGCGTCAATCCAACCGCTGCGATCGAGTTTGCGATGCTCTGGGAAATGGCACAGGCATAAGGAACGTTCACCTTGATCGGCTTTTGGAGCGACAACAGAGAGCTCAGATCGCCGGTATATTCGGCCGGGAGCGGAACGCTCTGATTGAGGCACCTCCGGAGACGATCTTCCGCCACTCCATGTTATAGAAGAAGAAGGTCTTATCCTTGTTTGTGTTGTAGACCTTCGGGATGTACACAGGACCGCCAACATTGAATCCGTAAATGTTGTACCGGTCGAAGCCTCGGGGCGCCTTTTCCGAGCCGTTGGCATTACTCCCGGCCGCGTTGTTGAAGAACCTGTTGGCGTCCAGGTCTTCATTGCGGAGGAACTCCCATCCGGAGGCGTGGAAGTCCTTGGTCCCGGACTTGAGCACCATCGTGAACGTGGCGGCGGATGACAAACCGAAGTCCGCGCTGTAGTTCGAAGCAAGCACACGGAACTCGCCGATGGAGTCGATGGAGGGTGCAATGCTCATCGTTCCCGAACCGCCGCGGTCAAGATCTTCTCCGCCATCGAGCAGATAGATATTGTGGCCCATGCGCAGACCGTTGAAGCTGATGGTCGCGTCGCCGCCGACCGCCACGGGGGTATTCAGGTCGGGCATGTTGCTGGAGGCGCCGGCCGTCAAGGCGGCCAACCCGTAAATGCTGCGGCCGTTGACCGCGAGGTTCTCGACCTGGGTCGAGGTGATGACGTCGCTGACTTCACCGGATTCGGATTGGACAGCTACAGGCGCCGCCTCGACGGTCACGCTCTCCCGCGCGGTGCCGATCTCCAACTTGAAATCCACACGGGCGCGGTCGCCGACCTGGAGGACGATATCCGTCCTTTCGCCCTTCTTAAAACCCGCTACTTCAACCCGGGCTTTGTAGTGACCGATCTGAAGACTCGGCGCCAGATACTGGCCCGCGTCGTTGGTCGGCACCTGGCGAACGATGCCGGTGTCCGTGTTTGTGATGGCGATGTTTGCGTTAGGAACCGCCGCCCCTGTGGGGTCAGTCACGGTCCCGACAATTGTGGCTTCCTGCGCCAGGGCCTGGGACGCGAAGAGTCCCAGGAGGACGCAGA
The DNA here is from genome assembly GCA_963710565.1 of Bryobacterales bacterium. Classification (GTDB taxonomy): domain Bacteria; phylum Acidobacteriota; class Terriglobia; order Bryobacterales; family Bryobacteraceae; genus DASWZN01. The sequence continues at coordinate 537,045 of CAVQAN010000010.1, forward strand.
TAAGAAAGACTACCCGGAGACCAACCTGTTTCACGACTACCTCCCTTAAGCTAGAGAATCCTGGGCGCGCGGGTGTCACGCACTTCAGCACGACCCCCATCACGCCGATTCGGGGTAGCCTACACAAGTTTGGTCGGCCCGCGTAAGGCTGCTACGGGAGCGTACGTCCGTACTCGTTTCAAATGAGTGGGGTGCAACGTTTCCACGGCAGCCGCAAAAATAAGTACAGTACCCGATTTCCTGTGCTAGGATGGCCGTTGTCGAGGGTGGATGTCCCGTAAGCCTGATTTTCACGACGAGCGGCCCCGCCTGCCGCCTGAGCGGATGGAAGAGGTGCGGGCTCTGCTCGAGCGCATCCTCAGCAGCCACCACTTTCGGGCCGGCCGCCGTTGCCAGAGCCTTCTGCGGCACATCGCTGAGCGGACCCTGGCCGGCGACACTGCGTCTCTGAAGGAGCGCAGCCTCGGTGTCGAGGTCTTCGGCCGGGCCCCGGATTACGACACCAACCAGGATCCGGTCGTCCGGGCGACTGCGGCCGAGATCCGCAAGAAGCTGGCGCAGTACTACCAGGAGCCGGGACACGAATCCGAAGCCCACATCGAGCTGCTCTCCGGATCGTATGTCGCCGCGTTCCACTTTGACGCCAAGGCGGTGGCCAGGCGGCACCGCAAGCGCAATATATTGATCGGCTTGGGCGCCGCTGTCACCGTTCTTCTGATCCTGGCGGTCGCGCTGGCGATCGGGCGCTCTAAACGATCGGCTTTCGAACAGCTTTGGGAGCCCCTCCTGCAGGGCCAAAGGCACCACCCTGATCTGCGTGGGCCAGCCGATCGTCTACAATTTGAAGTCGATTCAGGCTCAGGACGCCATTCAGGGCATCCTCGCGCCGGAAACGGCCGGCGGGGCGGATGCCATTCCCAAGAAGGACCTGCTGATCCTGTCGGACCGCTACGTCGATCTAGGCGATGCGGTGTGCCTGGCACATCTGGCGGCTCTTTTTGAGAAGGCCGGGAAGCCCTACCGCATCCGCGGCGAGCGGTCCACGTCGTTTGCCGACTTGTCCGAGGGCCCCGCCGTCTTGATCGGCGCCTTCAATAACCAGTGGACGCTTCGCGCCGCCGGCCAGCTCCGTTTCACCTTCGCCAAAGACAGCGCGAACGCGCTCGACTGGGTCCGGGACCAGCAGCACCCGGACAAGACCGACTGGAGGCTGACGGGGGTCTGGCCCTCCTGGGACGTTCCCAACGACTACGCGATCGTATCCCGCATCCTCGACACTACGACGAGCCGCCCGGTGGTCATCGCCGCCGGCATCACGCAGCACGGCACCATGGCTGCAGGGGAGTTTCTCAGCAATGCTGAGTACTTCTCGGAGGCCGCCCAGCAGTTGCCCGCCGGCTGGCAAAAGAAGAACCTGCAAATCGTGCTGCGTGTTCCCGTGGTGAAGAGCGTGGCGGGACGCCCGCGGGTTCTCGCCACGCACGTGTGGTGAGCCGCTTGGTCTGGTCCTCGCCGCCTGCGCGGGCAGAGGAGTCTCGTGCCAGGGTGTCTGCCGGACCTCGCCGGGTATAATGGTGCGTCTTGTAAGACACATCATGCACAAGGAGTTGGCAATCTCCATGTCTAGCCTCCGCGCTCCTCTCGCGAGCGGCTTTCTCGGACTTTTGGCCGGCCTCACGCTCGCTTTCCCCGTCCATGCCCAGCCAGAGGTAACTGCTCAGCCTGCGTATATGAATCCGGCGTTACCGCTGGAACAGCGTGTTAACGACCTGATCGGCCGCATGACGCTGGAAGAGAAAGTCTCGCAGATGCGGGACCATGCGGCCCCCATCCCGCGGCTTGGCGTGCCGAAGTACGACTGGTGGAACGAGGGCCTGCACGGTGTCGCCTTTGCCGGCTACGCGACGAATTTTCCTCAGGTGATTGGGATGGCTGCCACTTGGGACACCGACCTTGTCCACAGGATGGGCGAGACGGTCTCGACCGAGGCGCGCGCCAAGTACAACGAAGCCATGCGCAATGACCACCACGAGATGTTCTTCGGGCTGACGTTTTGGGCGCCCAACATCAACATCTTTCGCGACCCCCGTTGGGGGCGGGGCCAGGAGACCTATGGCGAAGACCCGTTCTTGACGAGCCGGATGGGCGTCGCATTCGTCACCGGCATGCAGGGAAACGATCCGCAACATTTCCGGGTGGTCTCGACTCCGAAGCACTACGCGGTGCACAGCGGTCCCGAGCCGCTGCGGCACGGCTTCAATGTGGAGGCCTCGCCGCACGATCTTGAGGACACTTACTTGCCCGCTTTTCGCGCCACGGTGACCGAGGCGCACGCGCAGTCTGTGATGTGCGCCTATAACTCGGTCGACGGGGTGCCTGCCTGCGCCAGCACCATGCTTCTCCGCGATCATCTGCGCGAGGCGTGGAAGTTCGACGGCTACGTCGTAAGCGACTGTGCTGCCGTCGCTGACGTAAACACGGGACACCACTACGCTCCGGACATGGCCCACGCGGCAGCCGCTGCCGTTAAGGCTGGCACCGATCTCGAATGCGGTTTCGGGACGGGGCAGGCGTTCCCGGCACTCGTTGACGCAGTTCACCAGGGCTTGATCCAGGAATCCGAGCTTGACACCGCTTTGCGCCGCCTCTTCCGGGCGCGATTCCAGCTCGGCATGTTCGACCCGCCGTCCAGTTTTCCCTATGGGCGCATTGCCGTCAGTGAGGTCAACTCGCCGGATCATCGCCAACTCTCGCTGCGCGCGGCGCGGGAATCCATGGTGCTGCTGAAAAACCAGGATCACGTACTTCCTCTAAAAGGCGGGATCGCCCGCATCGCCGTCGTAGGTCCCACGGCGGAGCTGGTGCAGTCTCTGCAAGGCAACTACAACGGACCGCCGCCTTCGCCGGTCTATCCACTCGACGGGATTGAAAAGCGGTTCTCCTCTGCCAAGGTGGCTTATGCGCAGGGCTCGACGCTGGTTGAGGGTTTCGCGATGCCCATCGAGCATACCGCGCTTCATCCCGCGGGCGGTTCGGGCGACGGACTTACCGGCGAGTACTTCAGCCTCGGCCGATTTGAGTGGCCCGCCTGTCCTCACGCGGACCGACCGTAACATCAATTTCAATTGGGACAAGGTTATTCCCGTAGACGGGCTGCAGCGCAACAATTACTCCGTGCGTTGGAGCGGCAGCTTCACTCCTCCGGCGCCCGGCGAGTACAAACTGGGTGTGCGCGTGAACTACTGCTATGCCTGCGACAACGCAGAAGGCTATCCGGCTGTACCTGGACGAGAAGCTGCTGGTTGAGAGTCGCGGCGGGACTACTGGCGAGCGAGGCGAGGTCATCGAAGCGCCTGTGACCTTCAGCGATACGCAAGCCACACCCGATCCGTCTGGAGTACCTGCACGGAACGGGGAGCGCCGGCATCGACCTTACCTGGCAGGCGCCGGCGGCTGTGCTGCGCAACCAGGCAGTCGAGGCGGCAAAACAATCGGAGGTGACGATCGCCTTCGTCGGGCTTTCACCCTCCCTGGAGGGCGAGGAGATGCCCGTGAAGTTGGCGGGGTTCAGCGGCGGCGATCGCACTTCGATCGATTTGCCCGCGGCCCAGGAAGATCTGTTGAAAGCGCTCGCCGCTACCGGAAAGCCGTTGGTTGTCGTGCTGCAGAACGGCAGCGCGCTAGCCGTCAACTGGGCGCAGCAGAATGCCAATGCGATTCTCGAAGCCTGGTATCCCGGAGAGGAGGGTGGGACGGCAATCGCCGAGACGTTGGCCGGCGACAACAACCCTGCCGGGCGCCTTCCTCTGACCTTCTATTCGTCGCTGAGCCAGGTCCCACCATTCGAGGAGTATTCGATGCGTGGCCGGACCTTTCGATATTTCGCGGGCAAGCCGCTCTATGGATTCGGCTTCGGACTCAGCTACACGAGCTTTGCGTACGACAACCTGAAAATCACGCCAGTGCAGGTCAAAGCCGGCGATTCGGTCACGGTGGAAGGGGACGTGAAGAACACGGGCGCGAACGGCGGGAGATGAAGTCGTTGAACTCTACCTCACGCAGCCTAGGGCCTTTGAGACTCCTCTGCGCGTGCTTGCGGGATTCAAGCGCGTGCATTTGGGTCCGGGCGAGTCAGCTCACGTCAGTCTGGCAGTCGATCCGCGCTCCTTGGGCCAGGTTGATCGGAAGGGCGATCGCGCGATCGTGCCTGGTGAATACGTCGTCTCGCTGGGCGGTGCACAGCCTCAGGAAGCAGCCTCGGTTCAGACCGGAAAATTCAACGTAACTGCCAAGGCCGAGCTGCCGAAATAGGCGAGCCGATCAGACAGGAATCGAAAGCTGAAGCAGAACGGATTGGATCTGCATCCGATTCAGGCTGGGGTATCCTGTGTACTCCGGTCGTGACGCAAAGCACATGCGGTGGATCCTCTTTCTCGGTCTGGTTTCCAATCTTTTCGGACAGGACTCACCTCCGTCTGCGCAGGCGCCGGACCCGCAGGAAGCGCCCGCCCGATTCAAGACCTCCGTCGATGTCGTTACCGTGCCGGTCGTCGTGCGGGATCGCGAGGGACGCACCGTCGGCGGCCTTCGCGCGGAGAGCTTTCGAATAACCGACAATGGCAAGGAGCAGATCATCGCCCGGTTCTCGGTCGAGTCGCGAGACGCGCCCGCGACCGCGGAACTTGGAGTGCCCGCTCGCGTCGCCTTGCCGCCTTCCGTACAGCCGACAAGGTTCTTTGTCTTCCTCATCGATGACCTGCGCCTCGAACCCGGCAGTTTTCAGCAGGCAGTGGCGGCGGCCGGCCGTCAACTGCATGCATTGCTTCCCGGGGACCGCGCCGCCGTGCTGTCCACGTCGGGCCGGACTGCGACGGAGTTCACGCAACGACCAGGACAAGCTTCAGGCCGCGCTCGCGAAGATCGTACCCGTACCCCGGCTTCAGGCGGCCAACGCCTGCCCGGATATCAGCTATTACCAGGCCGACCTGATCCTCAACAGGCAAGACCAGGCCGCGACGGAGGCGGCGGTGCGGGAAGTCGATGTCTGCATGCCGGCTTTTTCACAAAGTCGCGAAAGGGCAGAACAGGTCGTGATATCGGCAGCGCGAGCCGCCCTGAGCATGGGCGAGCAGGAAACGCGCGTGGCGGTCTCGGCGTTGCTCTCTGCCGTCCGCCGGCTGGAAGTGATGGCCGGACAACGCAACGTTGTCCTTGTGTCGCCCGGGTTTCTGAAAGCAGGTTCCGAGCGGGACGTCTCCAATACGATTCAGAGGGCCATTCAGGCGAACGTGACCATCCACGCGATCGACGCGCGCGGCCTCTGGACGGACCCGGCGGGGCAGGCGGGCGGGACGGCGCTCGACTTTGAGGCCGAGCGGATCAAGAGATCCCTGGCAACCGATGCCATGACCTCGGCAAGCGACGTCATGGTGGAGCTTACCAGCGGTTCGGGCGGCTGGTTCTTTAGGAACAGCAATGCCCTGGATCTTGGATTTCAGCAGGTGGCCGCCGTTCCCGAGTACCAGTACATGCTGAGCTTCGCGCCGCAGGGGCTGACGCCGGACGGCAAATATCACGCCCTCAGGGTCTCGCTCAAGGGCGCGCGCGGCGTGAGCGTCGAGGCGCGAAGAGGCTACTTCGCTCCCAGGCGCGATCCCGATCCCGACAAACAGGCGAAACAGGAAATCCAGGCCGAGGTTCTCTCGCGGGGGGAGCGGAACGACCTGACCGTGGATGTCGCCACCAGGATCCTCGGAGACGCCAAGGGCGCTTCGGAACCGAAATACGTGCTCGCTGTCTTCACCCGGCTGGACCTCAAGACACTCGACTTCCGCCGGGCCGGCGACCGGTACTCGAACGAGGTCCGAAACGTCACGGTGTTGTTCGACGGGAATGGCAACGTGGTGGCCGGAAAGGACCAACTGGCGTCTCTCAGCTTCAGCGGGAAGGAACTCGAGAAGCATCGGGAAACCGGAGTGATCTGGCGTACCGATTTCGACCTCACGCCGGGAACTTATCTGCTCCGCGTCGTTGCCCGGGACTCCGAAGGACAGCGGCTGGCGTCGCGGAGTCAGGCCATCACGGTGGCGGCGGGCGAAAGCGGAACGCAGGCCGCGGATTGGCTCTCGGCGTCTCTGGCCGGAGCGAAAAAGACCCCGGCGCCGGCGTGGCAACCTGCCGGGGCGCCTCCGCCGGAGCCCGAAGAGCCGGAGGAGCCCCTCTCGCCCAACATCGATATGGTGAAAGTGCCAGGCGGGCTTGCGGCGCTGGCCCGATTCGTCAATCTGCCTTCCGTACCCTCGCCCGAGAAATTCTTCCTGGCGTACTGCCGGGAGATCGTGGCTCTTTCCGGACCTGCCGACGCGGGCGGCGGTCTCCCTCCGGTGACATCGGTGGCTTCTTACGTGGCCGGGGAGGCCGAACTCTCCCAGTTGGCTGAACGCGAATCGGGAAGGATCCACCTGACGCTCGATTCTGCGAACGAGCGCGAGAAGACGATTCGAGCGTTGGAATGGCTGGGCTGGAACGTCTCCCGGAACGGGGGATCCGAGTCTGGGGCGGGATCGGACACGCGCCGGGAATTTACGATCAAACCGGGCGACACAGTCGCGGACAGCTCGCGGCAGGAGGCAAGCGCCGCGTTGGGAATCGACGAGATCGCAATGACGAATGCACTCGCCGCCGGACAATCCTACACCATTGTCGTACCGTCCGGAGAAGCGCAGCTCATCCAGGCCCGGCTGTGGACTAAGCTTGCGGGGACGCTTCCGCCGGGCGGATTCGCGGAACTCTTCGCGCTCCGGCCGGCATTCGCAAAGGCATACGCGGGGCTGGCGGTCATGAATCTCGACGCTGCAAACGCCGTCATCTCTGCGGTGGGGCTGCGGTCGCTGGTCGAGAAGCATGCGGATGTCGTCCGGCTGTTCGGAGAGTCTTTCGCCGTTTCCAACGGACGCGTAGCCGTGCCCGGCGGCGCCGAGGCCCTGCCCGTCTGGGAAGATCTCGCCGGCGCAAGCGCGCGGGATCCGAGGGCGTTCTTTCGCGCGCTTATCAGGAAGGACGCAGGCCGGTTGGCCGAGTTCTACTTCGCGGTATGGCAGGGCGACCCGGCCCGTCAGCGGTTCTTCACGGCGAACAACGCCCGTGCGGCGCGCTTTTACAGGTGGTTTCGCGAGGAACACGTTCGCTTCGGCGTGCGCGCCGCCTGGCAGGAGGAGTTATTGCGAGGTTTGCCCCTGGATGACGCGGGCCGCGTGCGATTCCCCGGCGGAAGACTTGCCTGGACGTCCGGCGCCGTGCCCGGCGACGAGACCCTATTGGGCCTCGCGTCTTTGCGCGCGCTGGTTCCGGTGGCGCGGCTCGAACAGGCTCGCAAAGCGCCGCTCGATGCCGAATCGGCCCGGCTCCTGAGCACGCACTATGCGGCCTGGCGCGGCTTGTTCCCCTACTTCGAGAACCTGAAGGGCCTCGGCGCGGCCGAATTCAGGGCGCTCGAAAAACTCGAAGAAGTCGTCTCGAAGGCGTCGCGCCCGGCTCAAGACTCCATCCTGGGGCAGTGGCACTCCCTGGTGAAGTTGGCCGAACTGGCGGCGCAGGCCGGCTCCCTCGATGACGCCGCGGCGGCGCGGGCGTTCCGCCGGGCTTGCACAGCGCTCTCCGGGGCTGATCATTCGACCGCGGCCATCGCCGCGCTCCGCGAGATGCTGGGAAATCCCGCCGACCCGGATGAAGCCGTGCCGGCAGCCCTGCTGCGGCTCGACGGGGCGCGGCGCGTGGCATTTCAGGAGGTGAAGGAACTCCAGCAGGTTCCTCCGATCGCGTCGGCGGCAGGTTCCCCCGAGAGGACGCTGCTGGCCTTGGCCGGACTGGTTTATGCGGCGACCCTCGATCCGGACAGCCTGCTGCTCGTGGAAGACCCCGATCTCCTTTCGAGGCATCGGTTCACGCATTCGGACGTCGCCTGCGGACTGTTCTGCCCGTCGGAATTCAAACTGCACGCCGGCTCTTCTTTCTTCCTGGGCGGTTTTGCGGGGTTTGAGGCCGCGGCGCGCACCGCAACGCGGGAGAGAATCCGGCACGCGGCCGCAGAAACGCGCCGCGCCGATGTCCGAACCACCTCCCCGAGCACCACGAGAGCGGACTTCCAGGTGAGCGCCCGCGTCGTCGAAGCGAATGCGACGGTCACCAACGGCAACGGGAGGTTTACGGACGGTCTCCGCGAAACGGATTTCAAGATGCTCGACAACGGCAAGCCCGTGCGTTTGAGCGCCTTCGAAAGCGACACCTCCGCGGTCTCGGTGGCCCTTCTCCTGGATATGAGCAAGAGCATGACCCGGGCGCTTGCCACGCTCCGGAAATCCGCTTTCAGCCTCGTGGGCGGCCTGCGTCCGATGGACTCGGTGGCCGTTTTCGCATTCAGCGACTCGGTCTCCGAGCTCCAGCCCTGGACACTCGACAAAGACGCAGCCAAGCGGGCGCTCCTGCGCGCGAGGGTCATGCAAGACACCGAACTGCACGACGCGCTGCTCCGCCTGATTCACGAGCTTTCCGGGCGTAAAGGCAAGAACGTCATCGTGGTGTTCACGGACGGCAACGATACCGCCAGCGCGCTCGGCGCGGATACAGTCGTGAGGCGCGCGAAGGAGAACAGCATCCGGATTTACACGGTCGCCGAAGGAGATGCGCTCACGGACAGCGGACTATTGTCGAGGTTGGAGATCATCGCCACTGCTACCGGAGGATTGTCGTTCGCCATTCGCGAGGTCTCGGGGATCGCCGCGGTGTTTGAAGCCATCTCCAGGGATCTAACGCACGGATACCTTCTGACTATCCAGCCCGAGCCGGATCCGTCCCGGAAATGGCACAGACTCGAAGTGGTCCTCGCGTCGCCTCGGGGCCGGACAGTGCGCGCGCGCCAGGGCTACTTCGGGACGCCCTGATCAGATCTCCGCCGGAAAGGCCCCCACCCTAGGGTGACGATGGCTTGCCTCTGCCGCGCACGGAAGCATAGACGAGCCTGAACGAGATAACGAAACGCGTTTCTTGAGCAGTTTTGGGCAATGCGCGACGGGAGCGGCAGCAGGCTGGACGCTCCCGTCAACGCAGCGTCCAGAATTGCCACTCTCGGTCACGGCACCGGCGATGTGGGAGAGCGGAGTCAGGTTAGCAGTAGTCGTTGAACCGGACGGCTACCACCGCACCGTCTTCCCCGGCTCGAGCGGCCACACCTGGACGCCCGAGGGCCTGGCCAGTTCGGCCAGCTCCTCGGGCCGGCCGGTCAGGGCGGGGAAGGTGCCGAAGTGCATCGGGACGACCTTCTTCGGTTGAAGCAGGGAGCAGGCCAGCGCGGCCTCCTTCGGGCTCATGGTGAACAGGTCCCCGATGGGCAGAAACGCCAGCTCGGGGCGATAGAGCCGCTCGATCAGCGCCATGTCCGAGAACACGTTCGTGTCGCCGGCGAAGTAGACGGAGCGGCCGTCCGGCAGGCGGAGCACGTAGCCGCAGGCCTCGCCGCCGTAGATGATCCGGCCGTCGTCTTCCTTGATGCCGCAACTGTGGACCGCGTGCGTCATGGTCACCTTGACCGGTCCCACCTGCTGCGAGCCGCCCTTGTTCATCGCGGCCGTGTTCGCCACGCCTTTCGATGCCAGCCACTCGCAGGTCTCGTAGATCGCCACTACCTGCGGAGAGAACTGCTTGGCCAGCGGGACGGCGTCGTGAATGTGATCGAAGTGGCCGTGCGAGATGAGGATCGCGTCCACACGGTCGAATGCGTGTCCTTTGGGATAGGCGGGGTTGCCTTCCAGCCAGGGGTCCATCACCAGGACCTCTCCCGATTCGAGGCGGAATTGAAAGGTGCCGTGGCCAAGCCAGGTGATTTCGAGCATGTGTCCCTCTGCAAACGATGATAGCTACTGTTTGGCGGGGGTGGAGGGTGCGGGGGGGTGTGGTGGCCGGGCGCGCCGCCAGTTGAATCCCGTCCCCGTACTTCGCGAGTCCCGGGATCGTGACCGGCAGGCGGCCCTGGATGGAGATCTCGCCAAAGAGCGCCCTCGCCGCGGCGGTCTCGGCGGGGGGCACCGTGCTGTAGGTGGTCAGGTAGGCGCTGACGCCGGGAAAGCTCCGCAGCAGGTACGGAGTACCCAGCGCTACCAGGACCACCGGCTTGCCGTTCCCGAGGATGCGGTTCAAAAGCGCCGGGTACCCGCCCGCCAGCGCCACGTTGCCGCGGTAGGCGGCGACGGAGACGAACGCCGCTACCACGGTCACCGCGGAGGTCTGGACGTTTGCGGCCGCCTGCGCCAGGTCGGTCTCGCTTGCCGCGGGATCGAGCACCGCGACCGGCGCGTTCGGCATCCACTTGCGGACCTCGGCCGCCAGCACGCGGCCTTGCTGCGACCCGCGGCTCTCGGCCAACACCAGGAACGAGACGGAGGCGGTGGGGGAGATCGGGACCAGGCCGCCCTCGTTGCGCACCAGCGTCACGGCGCGATCGGCGATCTGTTGGACCCGCTCGATGTCTTCCGGCGTGTCGAGATCGTCCATCATCGTGTCCAGGTTCACCAGGCGGCGGCGATTCAGCCCCAGCCGGACTTTCGTGGTCAGCACTCTGACGACGCTGTCATCGAGACGCTCGCGGCTGATGGCGCCCCGGCGTACCGCATTCGCGATCGCCGCCACCGCTTCCTCGGGGTTGGCCGGCATGAGTAACACGTCGGCGCCCGCCTCGATCGCTTTCACGGCGGCCTGTGCCGCGCTCCAGTGCTGCGTGATGCCGCCCATATCCAGGGCGTCGCTGGCGACGATCCCGTGGAATCCCATTTGCCGGCGCAGTAGATCCGTCAGCATGGGGGCCGAGAGCGTGGCGGGGACGCCGGAGGGATCGAGCGCCGGCACCACGATGTGCGCGCTCATCACCGCGTCCACCCCGCCGGCGATGGCGGCGCGAAAGGGCGCCAGCTCGATCTTGTCCAGATGCGCGCGATCGGAGCTGATCACGGCCAGCGCCAGGTGCGTGTCGACGGAAGCGTCGCCATGCCCGGGAAAGTGCTTCGCGGTCACCAGCACGGGCCCCACCGAGTGAGCGCCCTCGATGAACGCCCGGACGTGGGCCGCCACCTCCTCCGGGTCTTCCCCATAGGAGCGGATGTTGACGATGGGGTTCTCCGGATTGCTGTTCACGTCGGAGACCGGCGCCAGAATCCATGGCACGCCCAGTGCAATGGACTGGCGGGCAGTGACCTCGCCTTCAAAGCGGCTCAGGCTGGGATCCCGCGTGGCGGCAAAGGCCATGGCGTGAGGGAAGAGCGTTTTGGATTCCAGGCGCATGGAGTCTCCGCGCTCGAAGTCCCCGGCCACCAGCAGGGGGAGCTTCGAGGCTCTCTGCATGCGGTTGAGGAACGCCCCCATGGCGTAGGGCTCGGCGGAGCGCGCGCGGCCGTCCTGCACTCGATTGGTGAGCACCAGTCCGCCCACGTGCAGGCTCCGCACCTGGCGAAGGTACTTCTGGTACTCTTCCGAACGGGGATTCGGCGCGTCTCCGAAGAAGGGGACCACTACCAACTGCGCGGCTTTCTCCTGAAGCGTCATCGAGCGCATCCAGCTCTTCACGACGCGGCTGTGGGTTTCCGAGGGCGCCGCGGGGCGCTTGCGGGGAGGGCGGGTCGCGGCCGCGGAAGCACAGGCAGCCAGGAGGAGCAGGGGGAACAACGCTTGCGCGGGCCGGTTCAAGTCTCTAGTATGCCATCAGCCATGGGCGGCTTCCCGGTGCGGCTTCGTCGATTCTCGATCGCACTATGCAGAGGGGCCGGGCCGTGCCTTTTTCAAGGCACGGCACTCCGCCAATCCATGCATCGCAACTGCCGAAGTCATGCGGACAAAAAGGGCACGCAGGCACCAGCCATTCCGCGGCTATCGCTTGCCGCCCGGGTCTCAGGCCTGCTGACGGCTGCCTCAGCCCCGCGCTACTCTACAAGAGTCCACAAGGAGGCGCTGTGAGGCTGTTCGCGTTCGCTATCATGTTGGCCCTGCCGCTGGCGGCCGCCAATCCGGTCACCACCAACAAAGGCGCGGTCGAGGGCACGGCCAGCGCGGATTCCAAGGTCCGCATCTACAAGGGCATTCCCTTTGCCGCACCGCCCGTGGGAGCGCTGCGCTGGAAAGCCCCGCAAGCCGCGGCGAGCTGGCCCGGCGTCCGCAAGGCGGCCGAGTTCGGGCCGCGCTGCATGCAGGGCCGGATCTACAACGACATGATCTTCCGCGATGCCGGGCCGAGCGAGGATTGCCTGTACCTCAACGTTTGGACTCCGGCGGCCTCTTCACAAGACCGGCTTCCGGTGATGGTGTGGATCTATGGTGGCGGTTTCTCCGCGGGCGCCGCCTCCGAACCGCGACAAGATGGCGAGAACCTGGCCAAGAAGGGCGTGGTGGTTGTCAGTATGAACTACCGCCTGGGCGTGTTCGGCTTCTTCGTGCATCCCGAACTGGCCCAGGAATCGGGCCACGGCTCGTCGGGCAACTACGGCCTGATGGACCAGGTGGCGGCCTTGCAGTGGGTCCACAAGAACATAGCGGCTTTCGGCGGCGACCCGGGGAACGTGACCATTTTCGGGGAGTCAGCGGGGTCTTTCTCCGTCAGCGCGTTAATGGCGTCGCCGCTGGCCCAGGGGCTGTTCCAACGCGCCATCGGCGAGAGCGGCGCGTTTTTCAGCACGACGCTCAGTCTGAAGCCGCTGGCCAAGGCCGAGGAGGACGACGGAAAGTTCGCCGAGGCGCTGGGGGCGCCCACCATCGAGGCGCTCCGGGCGAGACCCGCCGACGAGCTGCTTCAGGCCGCTCTCAAGCAGGGCTCCGTGATTCGCTTCGCGCCCGACGTGGACGGCTACTTCTTCCCCGAGACCGCCTATGCCATCTACGCCGCCGGGAAGCAGAGCCGCGTCCCGCTGCTGGCCGGATGGAACGCCGATGAAGGGAGCTTCCGGGCCATCTTCAAGAGCGACCCGCCGACTGCCGCGAACTTCGCCAAGCGCGCGCATGAGATGTACGGGGACAAGGCCGGCGCCTTCCTGAAGCTCTATCCGGCGGCCACCGACGAGCAGGCTCAGCGGTCGGCGCAGGACCTGGCCGGCGATCAGTTCATCGGTTTCTCCACGTGGAAATGGCTCGATATGCAGGCCGCCACGGGGAGGTCCCCGGAGTACCGGTATGAGTTCGGCCAGGCGCCGCCCACTCCCGCCGGAGGCGTCTCGCGCGGGGCCTATCATTCGGCTGAAATCGAGTTCGTCTTTGGAGTGCTGGCCTCGAAGGACCTTCCCTGGCGGCCGGAGGATTTCAAGCTCTCGGAACTGATGGCGTCCTACTGGAGCAACTTCGCCAAGACCGGCGATCCGAACGGTCCCGGGCTGCCCAAGTGGCCGCCCTACACCGCCGATGGACGCTACCCGGTCCTGCACCTCAGCGCCGACCCGAGCGCCGCCGCGGACGACCACCGCGGGCGCTACGAGTTCCTGGATTCGCTGGCGTCCTGGAAGTAACCCAAGCTGGAGGCGGCAACGAAAACCGCCATGCCTGGCGGTTCTGGTGAAATAGACTCTTTAGAATCAGTAAGACATTCGGAAAACCGCCATAGCGTGGCGGTTTTCAGCCTGACCTGCCAATACCGGCTCCACGCTTCGGCGCGGGGAAGCCCATGTTCCCTGCGAACGGCTCGCGCCCCTCGCGCGTAGGAATACTCAGGAGCTGTCATGAGCACCTGGAACGATATCCGCTATTCCCTGCGCGCCTTGAAGCGGGAACCCGGCTTTGCCGTGGCCGCGATCCTGACCGTCGCCCTGGGGGTGGGGGCCAACACAGCCATCTTCTCGATCGTCAACGGCGTTCTCCTAAGACCGTTGCCCTACCCCGCTCCGGACCGGCTGATCGCGTTGCGTGAGGTGGTGCCGGCTTTGGCGGCGACCTATCCGACCCTGCCCGTGAGCGCGTGGCACTTCGTGGAGTGGCGGGCGCGGACCACGTCCTTCGAAAGGCTGTCCGCCATCGACCCGACCACCGTGACGCTGACCGACGGCGCCCAGGCCGAGCAGCTTGACGCCATGCGCGTTTCGGCCGACGTTTTTCGAACCCTCGGCGTCCAGGCCGCGGTGGGACGCACGTTCCTCGATGGCGAGGACCAGGAAGGCCGCGGTGGCGTGGCCGTTCTTACCGACTCGCTGTGGCGGCGGCGGTTCCACGCCGATCCGCGCATCGTCGGACAGACCGTTCATTTGGACAGCCGCGCCGTGACGGTCGCCGGAGTCATGCCGTCGTGGTTCCGGTTCCCTAACCTGATGACCATGGAGTCGGGGAAAGCGGCTGCCGCCCGGCCCGAGGTGTTTGTTCCCGCGGTCTTCCGGAAGGACGAACTGGCGCAGTTGATGGGCATGTTCAACTACAGCGTCGTGGCCCGCTTGAAGCCGGGAGTTCCGGTTGCGCGCGCACAGGCCGAACTCGATGTGATAGCCGCACAACTGGTGAAGATGTCCGGCGAGAAACTGGAACTGCGCGCGGCGGCGGTCCCGTTGCTCGATTCCATGACCGGTAAGTCGCGGCGCGGCCTGCTGGTGCTCCTGGGCGCGGTGGGCGCGGTGCTCCTCATCGTGTGCGTGAATCTGGCCAATTTGATGCTGGCGCGGGCCGAGCGTCAGGGCCGGGATGCCGCCATCCGGACGGCGCTGGGGGCCAGCCCCGGCCGCCTCATGCGGCAAGGGCTCACGCAGGCGCTGCTGATTGCCGTACTGGGCGGGGCGCTGGGGGTGGGCGTGGCGTCTTTCGGGCTGGGGGCGCTGGTCGCGAGCGCGCCGCCGGATATCCCCCGGCTCGAGGAAGTACGCCTGGACCTGCGTGTTCTCCTGTTCGCCGTGGGGATTACCACGCTGGCCGGCCTGTTGTTTGGCCTGGCGCCGGCCTGGCACGCCGCGCGGACCGACCCGCAGAGCGCGCTCAAAGGCGGCGGCCGAACGGCGACCGGGGGCTCGGGAGGCCTGCGGCTGCGGAGCGCTCTGGTGGCTGCCGAGGTCGGTCTGAGCGGCGTGCTGCTGGTCACCGGCGCGCTGCTCATGACCAGTTTCCTGCGCGTGATGCGGGCCGAGAAGGGCTTCCGCGCGCCCGCCGTGCTGTCGGCGCAGATTCAGATTCCCCGCGCCAAGTACAGTGACGACGCCCAGAGCAACCAGTTCTACCGGCGCCTGCTGGAGCGCCTGGCGGCCCAGCCCGGCGTGCTCTCGGCGGCTATCGGCACGCAGTTGCCGCTTCAGGGCGAGACCTGGATCGACACCGTCTCCCTGCCCGGCGACACGCGCCCGAACTGGGAGCGGATCTCCGCCAACGTGCGCTTCATCAGCCCCGGCTACCTGCGTACCATGGGCATCCCGCTGCGGGCGGGCCGCCCCTTCAACGACGCCGACCCGGCCACTGTCGTGATCGTTTCCGAGAACCTGGCGCGTTTTCTGTGGCACGGAGAGGACCCCGTGGGGCGGCGCCTGATGGATGGAGACAACGCGCGCGAGGTGATCGCGGTGGCCGGCGACGTCCGCGCCGAACCTCACAAGCCGGCGGTGGCTACGCTCTACCGGCCCTATTGGGATTGGGCTCCGCGGCGGGTCACACTGGTGGCGCGGGCGGCCGGCGATCCGCGCTCGATCATGGGCGCCATGCGGGCGGCGGTGCGCAGTGTCGATCCCGAAGTGCCGCTGGCCGAGGTTCGGACCATGCAGGAGGTGCTCGAACAATCGGTCGCCGAGCGGCGGTTCCAGATGCTGCTCGCGGTCGCTTTCGACGCCGTGGCCTTGCTGCTGACCAGCCTGGGAATCTACGGCGTGGTTTCCTATTCGGTGGCGCGGCGCACCAATGAAATCGGCATCCGCATTGCGCTGGGCGCCCAGGCTCGCGACGTCTACGGGATGGTGCTGCGCCAGGCCATGGCGCCGGTCGCCCTCGGCCTGGTGGTGGGCCTCACCGCTGCGATGGCGGCAGGCCGGCTGCTCGCCAGCCTGCTCTACGAGGTACAGCCGCGCGATCCGGCCACCATCGCCGCCGTCGCGCTGTTGCTGGCGACCGTGGGACTTGCGGCGTCTTTCAGCCCGGCCCGCCGCGCCGTTCGCGCCGACCCGGTGACCTCGCTGCGGCGGGAGTAGGCGTCACTCGGGTGGAACCGCCTTTCTCCTCGAACTTCAGGTAGACGGGTCTCGTTATACGGAGCATGGTGCAGGATATTCGATTTGCCCTGCGCGTCCTGCTCAAGAACCCGGGGTTCGCGGCGGTCGCCGTCATCGCGCTGGCGCTCGGAATCGGGCCGAATAGCGCCATTTTCAGCATCGTGAGCGCGGTCTTGCTCCAGCCCCTGCCCATCAAGAATGCCGACCGCGTGGTGAGCATCTGGGAGAACAACGCCAGCCTGGGCCTGCCCCAGGTCCCGGTTTCGGCCGCCAACTACCTGGACTGGCGGCAGCAGAACCGGGTCTTCGATCGGATGGGGACGGCCTTCGCCCTCCCGGAGTACGGTGTCAACGTGATGGCCGGGCGCCAACCGCAGCGCGTTCCGGCGGGCAAGGCGTCCACGGAGTTCTTCGATGCCATTGGCGTCTCACTTCTGGCCGGCCGCGGGTTCCTGCCCGACGAGGACCGCCCGGGCGGTCCCGGTGTCGCGATCGTGAGTTACGGCTTCTGGCAGAGCAAGTTGCGCGGGGACCCGGCGGCGCTTGGGCGGCCGCTCACCGTGGATGGACTTCCGCGGACCCTGGTGGGCATCCTGCCCGCGAGCTTCGACGTGTTCGGCCGCATCGACGTCTGGACCCCGATGGCCATGGACCCGGCCACCACCGAGCGAGGCAACCGAAGCTATGGCGTGTTCGCGCGTCTGAAGCCCGGCGTCACTCCCCCGCAGGCGCAGATCGAGATGACCGGGATCGCCAGCCGGCTGGCGCGGCAGTACCCGGAAACGGACGAGAACTGGCGTGTGAGGGTCGTGCCCCTGCACCAGTTGGTCAGCGGCCTGGTCACCACGCCCTTGATGATGCTGCTCGGGGCGGTGGGATTGCTACTGCTGCTGGCCTGCGCCAACGTGGCCAACCTGCTGCTGGCCAGGGCGGGCGCCCGCCAGCGGGAGATCGCCGTCCGGACTGCGCTCGGCGCCGGGCGATGGCGCATCGTCCGCCAGTTGCTCACCGAAAGCGTGATCCTGTCCATGGCCGGCGGCCTCCTGGGGCTTTTGCTGGCCCGCTGGTCGATTGGAGTGCTGCGCGGCTTCATCCCGGACATGTTTGCCTTGATGCAACACATGGCCATCGACAACCGCGTGCTGGCGTTCACGTTTGGCGTCTCGCTCGTTACCGGCCTGGTGTTCGGCGCCATCCCGGCCATCCGGATTTCGAAGACGGACCTCAACGGTACGTTGAAAGCGGCCGGGCGAACGCTCACCGGCGGTTCGCCGAAGCTCCGTTCGGTGCTGGTGGTGGCCGAACTGGTCATCGCCCTGGTCCTTTCCGTTGCGGCCGGCCTGATGGCGCGCAGCTTCCTGCGGCTCATGGCGGTGAGCCCCGGGTTTCACACCAAAGACGTGCTCACCATGCAGCTCTCGTTGCCTCCGGCGCGCTACCCGGACGACGATAAGAGGGCGCTGTTCATCAAGAACGTCGCACAGAGCGTCGAGCGGTTGCCCGGCGTCGAGTCGGCGGGCGCCATCGAGTTTCTGCCCTTCCGGAGCAGCTTCCTGAACAGCCGCATGTCGGTGTGGGGATATCGCGTGGAGGGACAGCCGCCGGTGCGCGAGGGCCAGGAGCCGCGGGCCGATTTCCGCGTGATCACGCCGGAGCTCTTCACCGCCATGGGAATTCCTCTCCGCCAGGGCCGCTATTTCAACGACCATGACACGCGCGGCGGGCCGGGCGCCGTGATCGTCAACGAGGCTCTGGCGCGCCTCCAGTGGAGAGGCGAGAACCCCATCGGGAAGCGGCTGCGGCTGCCGCCCTGGAACGAACCTGCGCGGGAGGTGGTGGGCGTGGTCGCCGACGTCAAGCTGTACGGGCTGGACTGGACCGTGGAGCCGGCCATCTTCGTTCCGCACGCGCAGAAATCGGCCGGCGTGATGAGCCTGGTGGTGCATAGCCGGCTGGAGCCGGGCGCCCTCGCCGCCGCCATTCGCCGTGAAGTGGAGGCGCTCGACGCCGAGCAACCCGTCGCCGATGTCCGCACCATGGAAGCTGTGGTCTCCGATTCCACCATGCTACGGCGGCTCGCCATGGGTTTGATCAGCGCGTTTGCCGTGCTGGCGCTGGGGCTCGCCTCCGTGGGTATTTACGGACTGACCGCCTACTCGGTGAGCCAGCGCACGCATGAGATCGGACTCCGCATGGCGCTGGGGGCAAGTGGCTCCGACCTGCTGCGTCAGATCGTCGGCCGGGGCGCCCTGCTCGGCCTGATCGGGGTCGGCCTGGGAACAATCGGAGCGTTCGGCGTGGCCCGGATGCTCAGGAGCTTCCTCTTCGGCATCGCGAGCACGGATCCGGTGATCCTGGCCGGCATCCCGGCGGCCTTGCTGGCCATCACCGTGATCGCCAGCTACATTCCGGCCCGCCGCGCGGCGAAAGTGGATCCTATGGAAGCGCTGCGCTACGACTAGGCCCATCTCTCTGCTATCCTCCATCAAGGTGAGAACATGCGATCTTTCAGCCTCTTTACATGTGCGCTCGCGCTGGCCGCGTTCGCGGGCCCTGGCGCGTTTGCGGATGACCTCAAGGTAGCGGGCGCCCCATTTGGCAAGCTCCCCGACTTCAGAACGGTAGAGCTGTTCACCCTGACCAATAGCCACGGGATGGAAGCCCGAATCATGACCTGGGGCGCCGCGGTGGTGTCTCTGAAGGTCCTCGACGCCCAGGGCCATCTGGGCGACGTGGTGCTCGGCTTCGACGACCTGGACTCCTACCTCCAGCGCGACTTCTTCTTCGGCAAGGTGGTGGGCCGCTATGCCAACCGCATCGGAGGGGCGCGCTTCACGCTGGACGGCAAGCGCTACACGCTCGCCGTCAACAACGGCCGGAACTCATTGCACGGCGGCCGTCAGGGCTTTGACAAGCGACTCTGGACGGCAACGAAGTCGGACAGCCACTCGCTCGAGCTGCAATACGCGAGCAAAGATGGCGAGGAAGGGTACCCCGGAAACCTGGTCGCGACGGTGCGCTATACGGTCAGCGACGACAACGAGCTGCGCATCGACTACACGGCCACCACCGATAAAGACACGGTCATCAACCTGTCCAACCATTCCTACTTCAATCTGGGCGGTCCCGGCACCGGGATCGTGGTCGATGAGGATCTGCGGATCGATGCCGACCGCTTCACGCCGGTCGACGCGCAGTTGATTCCGACCGGTGAGTTGCGGGACGTGGCGGGCACGCCACTGGATTTCCGCCGGACAACGCGCATCGGCGAGCGAATCGACTCCAACTACGAACAGTTGAAGTACGGGGGCGGATACGATCACAACTGGGTGCTCAACAAGCCGAAGGCCGGCTTGACGTTGGCGGCGCGCCTGCACGATCCGCGTTCCGGCCGCGTGATGGAAGTCCTGACCACGGAGCCCGGGTTGCAGTTCTATTCGGGGAACATGATGGCGGGCTTCATCTCCGGCAAGGCCGGTCAAGTGTACGTCCGGCGCAGCGCTCTGTGCCTGGAGACACAGCACTTTCCGGATTCGCCCAACCACGCGAATTTCCCCAGCACGGAGCTGAAGCCGGGCCAGACCTACCGCAGCACCACCGTGTTCCGCTTTTCAGCGGACAAGAAGTAGCACTCACTGCGAGAGCGCCGCCGGCAGCCTCCAATTCCGGACCGCGATGCCGGTCAGCGCGGCCGCGCTTGCGATTGGGCACGTTGATTCGCCTGGTGGCAGGCCTCATCTCGGGGAAGCCGGTCAAGTACACCGCGGAAACGGTTCCGGTTGAGCCGGACCTTACCTCTTGTCCCCTGAGAAGCGGAGATGAGAGTGAGATCACAAACGCTTCAACGCGATCTTGCACTGGGTGTCAGTGGCGCAAATGGGGGTATCATAGCGACAAGCCTGTGCGCCCTCGCCGTCGGGACACTTTGTGCTGCGAATGCCGAACGGAACCTGCAGCATGACCCGCGGCATCCTGGTGAAGTCGGGCGTCTCGGCGGGGATGATCGCGGGCGGCGGTCTGCTGCTATTCCGGCACTCCTCGATCGGGACAAAGAGCTTTCCCTATCGGTCGTGGGGGCCCCACTTCGGGGGCCGCTTTTCGCGAAAGGCCGCCACGCCTTCGCGGAAGTCCGGTCCCTCGAAGACGGGCTTGCGCGCCTGGGCGGCCAGCCGGCTTGCGGCGTCCGCATCCAGCCCGCGCGAGTCCCTCACGAAGGCCATGCCGCGGCGAACCGTGTCGCGGCTGAAGGCGGCGATCCTCTCTGCGATCTCCGCGGCGCGTTCTTCCATCTCGAACCCGTGGGCGACCTCGTGCGCGAGGCCCCAGGCCAGCGCCTCCTGGGTGCCGACGACCCGCCCGGTGAGACTGAGTTCGAGTGCCCGGCGCTCTCCAATGGCCAGCGTGACGGCGCGGAAAACCACGAAGGGCCACATTCCCAGGCGGATCTCGCTCAACCCAAAGCTCGATCCGTGCGCGGCCACGACAACGTGCGCGTTCGCCACCAGGCCGAGGCCCCCGCCCAGAGCCGGACCTCCCACCGCAGCGACTACCGGCACCGTCAGCCGGGAACCGATGGTGAAGATGCGCTGGTGAACCGCCGCGTGCTCGTCGGAATCGCCGGCCAGAGCTTCCTCAAGGTCCATGCCGGCGCAGAAGACGTCGCCCCGCGCCGCCAGCAGGACGGCCCCGACCGCGGGATCGTCCTCGGCCCGCTCGAGCGTTTCCGCCAGCTCTCGGCACATCCCGAGCGTGAGCGCATTGCGCTTGTCGGGGCGGTTCAAGGTAACGCGCAAAACGCGCTCTTCGACGCTAGTCTCGAAGTTCGTGCTCATAGGCTTCGATCTCCAAGCCGAGCAGGGCCGCGCCCAGCGTCTTGCCCTGCGCATCCACCCGCAACGACACCGTTCCGCCGCCGCCGAGCGCCTCGTGCATCACGAAGTTAAGGGCGCCCACGTTGGGCAGTTCAAACCGTTCGACGCGGCCTTTCACGCGGCCGCCGAAGTAGGCCTTGACGCGCTCCGCGGTGACCTCGCGCAGCAGAATCGGGTAGAAGCGTTCCTCGGTTGCGATCACGCCGATGTTGGCCACGTCGCCCTTGTCGCCCGACCGGCAATGGGCAATCCGCGCCAGCGGGACCTTCATTCCAGCACCTCCAACCCGGGCTCGACCTCTTCGCGCGGAATCAGCGCGGGCCAGTAGGCGACAACGTCGCGGACTTGCGGCCGGCCTTCGCCGTACCCGGTGCCCGCGGGCGGCCCGCTCAGCACCAGCGGAACCAGTTCGCGGGTGAAGCGCTCCACGGCGCCGCGGTCCGCGCCGCGCACGCCGATGCGCAACTGGACCTCGGGAGGATCGGACGCCGGGGGCGCGGCCTGCCCGTGACAGGCGTTGACGCCGAAATACTCCGTCTCGACGGCGTCGAAGTCGAGCCCCAATTGAGCCAGGCGCTGGCGCACGATGCCGTCCGCCGCGCGAGCCTTCTCGAGCGCCTGGGGCCAACTGTAGACCAGCGTGCCGATCGCCTTCCACCCCGCGAAGTAGTTCAGCGAGACCTTGAGCGTGGCGGGGCGGGGCGAGCCGCGCGCGCCGGTCACGCGCACCCGGTCGGGCCCGGCATCGGCCAACCGGATGGAAGTGAAATCGGCCACCACGTCCGGCGTGATGTAGGCCCGCGGATCGCCAATCTCGTAGACGAGCTGCTCTTTGACCGTGGCCAGGCTGACGCGCCCGCCCGTCCCCGGGTGTTTGGCGATGACCGCGCTCCCATCGGGCTCGGCTTCGACGATCGGGTAGCCGATATTGGCCAGATCGGGAACGCTCTGCCAATCGGCCTGGCAGTTCCCGCCGGTGGCTTGCGCGCCGCACTCGACGATGTGGCCGGCCACGATGCCGGCCGCCAGCGCGATCCCAATCCGTCTCGCTCCATCCGAAGCGGTGGATCATGGGCGCGACCGCCAGCGCCGCGTCGGCGCATCGGCCCGCGATCACGACATCCGCGCCGGTCGCGAGCGCCTCGCGCCAGCGGGAAGGCGCCCAGGTAGACGTTGGCGCTGAGAACGCGGTCGCGAATCGCGGCCAAGCGGCTCGCCGGTGTCGAGGTTCGCGCAGCGGGTGGCCGCTGGCGAGCAGGTCGTCGACTGCGGTCCGAGACGTCGTCTCCCAGCACCACGGCCACTTTCAGCTCCGGAGCGAGGCGGCGCACTTCGCGCGCGCAGGCCAGAGGGTTGACGCCGCCGGCGTTGGCGATCACCTTGATATTCCGCTCCCGCATACGGCCCGCCAGCCGCGCCATCAGCGGCGGGAAATCGCGCGCGTAGCCCAGGGCCGGGTCCTTCCGCTTCTGCTTCTGCAGGATCGACATGGTGACCTCGGCCAGGTAGTCGAGGGTCAGATAGTCGATGGGCCCCTGCTCGACCAGGCGCACCGGCGCCTCGAGCCAATCGCCCCAGAAGCCCTGTCCGTTCGCGATGCGAATCATAGGTCAGCCATCAGCCGCCAGCTATCGGCGGTCAGCTTTCAGCTCTCTAACACCAAATGCTCCCGATGCCGCTGGTACGCCGCAATCTCGAGGCCGAAGCTCAGCACCTCGCGCGAGCGCCGCGGGTCGATGACGGCGTCGGCGTGGCCGCGGGCGGCGCCGTAGAGCGCGTCCAGCCAGCGCTCGTAATCGGCGCGCGTGTTCTCGATCGCCTGCTGCAGTTCTTCCGACGACAGGCTGCGCCCGCGAAGAGCGCCTGCACCGCGGCGTCGCCTTCCATGACCCCGATGCGCGCCGTGGGCCAACTGAACGTGAAGGTGGGGTCGAAGCCCTGGCCGGCCATGGCGTAGTAGCCCGCGCCGCTGGCGTGGTTCAGCGTCAGCACGATCTTGGGCACCGTGGCGCAGGCCATCGCCTCCACCATCTCGGCGCCGGCGCGGATGATGCCGCCCGCTTCGGCCTCCATGCCCACCATGAAACCGGAGACGTCCTGCAGGTAGATCAGCGGCAGCCCCTGCCGCTCCGCCATCTCGACGAAGTAGGCCACCTTGCGCGCCGATTCCGTATAGACGATGCCGCCGATGCGCGGGCCTTCGGACGTCTTGAGGAATCCGCGGCGGTTGGCGATCAGGCCACCGGCCGCCCGGCCAGGCGCGCCTCGGCGCACAGCATCTCGGGCGCGTGTTCGGGCTGGAACTCGAGATAGTCGCCGCGCGTCGAAGATGCGTGCGACGATTTCCTGCACGTCGTAGGGCAGGCGGTGATCGGCCGGCAGGATCTCGTACAGGCCTTCGGCGGACTGCGCGGGCTCGATTCCGCGTGGCGTCGCGGGCGCTGGCGCGCAGTTCGCGGAACTTCTGCCGGATCATCGCCAGGCAGGCGCGATCGTCTGCGGCCCTGTAGTGCGCCACGCCGCTCGCGGCCGTGTGCATGCGGCGCCGCCGAGCGATTCGGCGTCGACCACTTGGCCGGTCGCGCCTTTGACCAGGTTCGGCCCGCCCAGGCCCATGAAGCTGGTCCTTTCGACCATGATGATGACGTCGCGAAAGCGCGGGCAGATAGGCGCCGCCGGCGATGCACGGCCCCATGACGGCGGCGATCTGCGGCACGCGCAGCTTGCGCCGCATCAGCGAGTTGTAGTAGAAGATGCGGCCGGCGCCGTACTGGCCGGGGAAAATGCCGTCCTGGAGCGGCAGGTTGACGCCCGCCGAATCCACCAGGTAGACGATCGGCACGCGGTTGCGCATGGCGATTTCCTGCGCGCGCAGGATCTTGGTGATGGTCTCGGGCCACCACGCGCCGGCTTTCACGGTGGCGTCGTTGGCCACCACCACCGCCGGCCGGCCCTCGATCCTGCCCACGCCGGTGACCACGCCCGCCGCCGGCGCCTGGCCGTCGTACTGGTCGTAGGCGACCAGCAGGCCGATTTCGAGAAACGGGGCGTCCGGAGTCGAGCAGAGCAGCCATCCGCTCGCGCGCGGTCAGCTTGCCGTCGCGGTGCTGTTTCTCGACTTTTTTGAGTCCGCCGCCCGCGCGCAACCGCTGCTCGATCTCACTGAGACGCTCCAGCAGCCGGTGCATATGGGAGGCGTTCTGCGCAACTTGTGCCGCGCCCTGAGTAGGTTTCATGGCCTGGCGATGGCTGTTTTCAGGATACAGCCGCGAGGTCCTGCTTGTGGTGCATGAACCGATTCCCCATGAACCGATTCCCCATGCCACTTGGGTCAGGCCTGCGAGGCAGACGAAGGTCTTCTTCACCTTTTCCTGAAAAACTCCCTGCGGTGGAGTTTGTCGGGCGGCCGTTGGTACGGTTCTCGCGAGGCCCGCCGTGTCAGAAGAAAAGTGTCTTGGGGCTCTGTTCTCCCGCTGGCTCCGCTGTGGGTGGTCTTCCGAGAGGAGAGTGAGGTAAAACCAGAGCTACCCCAAGCCATTGATTCTAGTGGATCTGGCCCCAGGTTGACGATCCTTTGTTATGATAAGGACCAGATGAGTTTGCTGTCACCCAGATTGCAGTTACGGGTTGCGCAGAAACAGATCCTGACGCCTGGGCTGGTTCAGATGGTTACGGTGCTGCAACTGAACCGGCTGGAACTACGCGAGATGCTCTCCCAGGAGGTCGCCCAGAACCCGGTCCTCGAAGAGGCGGGGGACACGGGCGAGGAACTGAGCCCGGAAGAAGTCCAGCAACTGCTCGAGAACGAGCGAGTGGCCGAACCGGCCGACCAGTCGTTCCTGGAGGCCGCCGACGGGGACGGCTACGTCGCTACCGATCCTCCCGAAGGGGACTCCGAAGCACCCGAGCCGGCCGCAGGCGCCGCCGAAGCCGCGCCCGTTGCCGCGACGGAGCCAACAGAGGCGACCGACACCGCCGAGCCCAAGGCCGCCACAGACCCGTTCGAGGAGATCGACTTCGGTTCCTTCTTCGACGATTACCTGGATCCGGGACACCGCAGCCCGTCCTCCGAGCAGGTCGACAAGCCGTCCTTCGAGACTTTCCTTTCCGCGCCCATCACCCTGGGCGAGTACCTTCGCTCGCAGTTGAGCATGGTGCCGCTGGCGGACAACATCCGCGACGCCGCCGATTCGATCATCGGCAATCTGGACGAGGCCGGCTACCTGACCGCCTCGATCGAGGAGATTGCGTCCAGCGGCGACCATTCCATCGAGGACGTTCGCGCGGCGCTCCATGAGGTTCAGAAACTCGACCCCGCCGGCGTGGGCGCGCGCGACGTCCGCGAGTGTCTGCTGCTCCAGATCGAGAGCCGCAACGGCCGGGGCGGAGTGGCCTGGCAGATCGTGGCGGACCACCTCAAGCTGGTCGAATTGAAGCAGTACCGGGAACTGGCGCGCCTGTTGGGACGGCCGCTGGAGCACGTACAGACTGCCGAGCACGTCATCCACCACCTTAACCCTCGCCCCGGGCTGAAATACTCGGGGCAGGGCGCGAGGCAGGTCGAGCCGGACGTCCACATTTTCAAGGATGGCGACCAGTACATCATCCAGCTCAACGACGAGGACCTGCCGCAGTTGCGCCTGAACGCCAACTACCGGCGCATGCTCGACCGCAACCACGAGCCGAGCAAGGAGGTCCGCAACTACGTCAAGGAGCGCTACGCGTCGGCGCTCCAGCTCATGAAGAACATCGAGCAACGCAAGCAGACCATTCTGCGCGTGTGCCAGTCCATCGTGCGGCGGCAGATGGACTTTCTAGCCCGCGGCATCGACGAGCTCAGGCCGATGATGATCAAGGAGATCGCCGAAGAGATCGGCGTTCATCCGTCCACCGTCAGCCGCGCGGTGGCGAACAAGTACGCCCACACGCCGCAAGGGGTTTTCGAGCTGCGCTATTTCTTCTCGGAGGCGGTGCAAGGGCCGCTGGGCGCCGCGACCCCGCTGCTGATCGTCAAGCGCATGGTGAAGAAAATGATCGAAGGAGAGGACAGCGCGCATCCTCTAACGGACGAGCAGATCACCGCCCGCCTGCAGTCGGCGGGCATCCAGGTGACCCGGCGCACCGTCGCCAAGTACCGGGAAGACATGAAGATTCCGTCCACGCATCAGAGGCGCGTTCGCGCCTGATCGGGAATTTGGAGGGACGCAATGAAGATCACCTACACGGGCAAGCCGGAAGCGTTAACTCCAGCCGAAAACGGAAAAATCGAAGCGAAATTCGCCAAACTCGCCAAGCTTCTGGATGTTCCCAGCGGGGAGCGCGAGGCCCACGTCATCCTGGCGGAGCAGCGCCACCTGAAGCGGGCCGAGATCACCATCCAGTATCACGACCACCGGCTGTTCGGCGAAGAGAGCGCAGCGGATGCCTTCACCGCCATTTCGACGGCCATCGAGAAGATGGAGAAGCAGATCCTCAAGCTCCGGGAGAAGTGGCGCGATACCAAGCGCGGCCCGAAGGAAGAGCCTGAGGCTGCGGCGGCGCCGGCAGCCAAAGGTGGCGCCAAGCAGAGGCCGGAGAACGAACCGGACACCGAGGCCGAGTCCGGGCCGCGGGTGTTCCACCCCGACCACCATCAGCGGCGCAAGCCCATGACGCTCGAAGAGGCGCTGCTCGAGATCGACGGGCGCGATTACGTCGTTTACCGGGATGCCGAGACTGATCGGGTGAGGGTGCTCATCCGCAGGCGGGACGGCAACTTCGACCTGATCGAAGCGTGACCACCAAAGCGCGGCACCCCAACCAAACCGCGGAGGGCGGCCTTAAGGCCGCGCCAGGCTTGACCCGGGCTGAAGCCGGGCCGCGGAAGGAAGCCCGCCCCCCAGAGTCTCCGCCCGCCGCGGCGAAGACTCCCCTTGGCGCGGCCAAACCGCCGGAGCTGGTAGTGGTCACGGGTCTGAGCGGCTCCGGCAAGGGGACGGTCCTCAAGTGCCTCGAGGACCTCGGCTACTACTCCGTCGACAATCTGCCGGTCGGCCTGCTCCCCAAGTTCGCCGAGCTGGTGAAGAGTTCGCCCCAGGTGCAGCGCGCGGCGCTGGTCTTCGATATCCGAGAAGGTTCGGGCGTCCAGCGCTTCCCTCAGATGTACGCCCGCATCCGGCGCCAGATTCCGTCCCGGCTGATGTTTCTGGAGGCCGACGACGCCACGCTGGTGCGGCGCTTCAGCGAGACGCGGCGGCCGCACCCGCTCGGCACGGAGCGCTCCGTCCTGCGCAGCATCAAGCGGGAACGCCAGATGCTGGCGCCCATCCGCGCCCTGGCGGACCACATCGTCAACACCTCGAAGTTCAACGTGCACGAACTGCGCGAGCTGATGGGCGAAACCTTCGGCGGCGGGCGCGACCAGTCGAAGATCATGATCTACGTCACCAGCTTCGGCTACCGCCACGGCGTGCCGGCCGACAGCGACCTGGTCTTCGACGTGCGCTTCCTGCCCAATCCGAACTACATCCCGCAGTTCAAGAAGCTCAGCGGCCGCCACCCCTCGGTGGCGCGCTACATCCGCTCCTTCCCGCAGACCGTGGAATTCATCGACCGCATCACCGACCTGCTGATCTACCTGCTGCCGCACTACATCCGCGAGGGCAAGAGCTACCTGACCATCGCCTTCGGCTGCACCGGCGGCCAGCACCGCTCGGTGATGATCGCCGATGAGGTGCGTCGCCGCCTCCTCCGCTCCGGCTACAAGGTCAAGGGCACTCACCGGGACATCGTCAAGGCGGGGTAAGGCGCCGGGTTGAAGATCCGGTCGCCGCGTCTCGTCCGCCGGTTTCTCGTCCCGATATCGACGCTGGCCGTCTGCTGGCTGGCCATCGTGTGCATCAGGAATCCCGGCTGTTGCGCAGAAGACGCGTTCGCTCTGGCGCCGCTCGCGTTTCCGTGGCCCAATCGTCGCCCATCCGCATCCGGACGCCGCCGCGCGGCATCTAAGAGCATATAGCCCAACAGACCAGCTTAGGTAGGCCCGCCCCGCGGGTTTCCGGGGCGGAACTATACCGGAAGGTGGAACCTGCGGCAAGAGCGGAGTCACGCAGGGGATGGGCCGCTCGCAAATGGGGAGCGCGACCGCTCACAGCAGGCGGCGATTCTCTCAAGTCGTGCGGGAATGCCAGTTGGCACTGTGTTCGCGCTGAAGAAAATCGGAGAGGGCAAGAGGGGGCGATATGGTTCGGTTGAACTTACCACTGGATCCCACCAAGACCGGCCGGGACGCGGAATCCCTGGAAGGCAATCTGAAAAGGCACATCGTCGGGCAGGACGAGGCGATTGAGCAGATCGTCAACATCTTCCAGATGCACCTGACCGGAATGAACGCCCCGGGGCGGCCCATTGGGAATTTCCTGTTCCTCGGCCCGACCGGGTCGGGCAAGACCCGCACGGTCGAAGCCACCGCCGAGGCGTTGGTGGGAAATCCCCGCGCCGTCATCAAAATCGACTGCGCCGAGTTCCAGCACAGTCACGAAATCGCGAAACTGATCGGTTCGCCTCCCGGCTATCTGGGCCACCGCGAGACGCACCCGCTGCTGAGCCAGGAAGTCCTCAATCAGTATCACACGGATCGCGTGAAGGTCAGCTTCGTGCTGTTCGACGAGATCGAGAAGGCCAGCGATGCGCTGTGGAACCTGCTGCTGGGGATACTCGACAAGGCGACACTGACGCTGGGCGACAACCGCCGTGTGGATTTCTCCCGGGCCATGATCTTCATGACCAGCAACCTGGGCGCTGCCGAGATGAGCAACCTTCTGAGCCCCAAGCTGGGGTTTCAGGTCGGGGCGGCCCATCCGAAGACGATCGCGCTGGACCAGCGGCTGGCGGGCAAGATCTCGCAGGCGGGAGTGGACGCTGCGCGCCGCAAGTTCACGCCGGAGTTCATCAATCGCCTCGATAAGATCGTGGTCTTCCGGCCTCTCGGCGAGTCCGAATTGCGGAGGATCCTGGATATCGAACTGCGCATGGTGCAGCAGCGAGTGCTGCAATCCGCCGGCTCGAATCCCTTCATCTTCACGGTCTCTCCGGGCGCCAGGGATTTCCTGCTGGCCGAAGGCACCGATATGAAGTACGGCGCGCGCCATCTGAAGCGCGCCATCGAGCGCAACCTGGTGCAGCCCATGTCGAACCTGATCGCCACCGAACAGGTGCGCGGCGGAGATTGGGTCCGGGTCGATTACGATTCCCAGGCGGGGCGAATCACGTTCCTCAAGGAAGCCGAGGGCATGCCCGCCTACGCCATGGCCGAACTGGCCGAGACGCCGATGCAGGCCCACGCGGCCGCTCAGGCCAACGCCGCATCCGCCGACGCGATCCGGGCCAGCCGCGCCGGCTCCTCCCGCCGGGGCTGAGCGGCTGGGAACCCGGCCTGGCAGGATTGGCGCAGCGGCGTCGCGCAGACCGGAAACGGCGTGAGGGAGAGCCTGTCAGCCGGCCACGGTCAGCGGGGGAGTGGCCAGCTCGGGAGACGCTGGCTCCGCTTTCTTGTGGCCGCTGAGGGCGAGCGTGACCAGCGCGCAGAGGTACATCGCGCCACCCACGAGCAGCGTTTCGCGCAACCCCAGGTATATGGCGAGCACGATCGCCGCCACCGAGCCCAGCACGCTCGCCGCTGCGTTAAGCGACCAGGCCCAGCGCACTGACGGCTTGTGCATCTCCTCCAGGCGGCGCAACCCGGTCGGGAAGGGGACGCCCATCAGGAAGCCGGGCGGTGCGATCAGCAGCACGCTGATCAGGAACTTCGCCGGCAGCGGCAGGCCGACCCCCGCCCCAAGCAGGGGCGAAACCGAAACCGCGAGAACGGCCACCAGGAGCGCCACCAGCGCCAGCACGCGCCCCAGTCGCGCGTCCGAGCCGGCTGCGATGCGCCGGCTGAAATAGCTGCCTAGCCCGCTCGAGATCAACATCGAGAAGATGATCACGGTCAGAGCGTAGGTCGGATGACCGAGAAAGAGCACGAACTTCTGCACCAGCGCCACTTGGATCAGAATGTATCCCGCGCCCAGGAAGATGAAGTACCACAGAAACCGCAGGACGCCCTGGTCCGAGGGCAGGCGGCTTCCGAGCAGTACCCGCGGCAGCCCCAGAATGATCCCGGTCGCGAGGGCGCTCACGATGAGCAGCCCGAACAGCAGCGGCACGGCGCGGTTGACCTGGTAATCGGCGCTCAGCCGGGAGGCGTGTTTGAGAAAGTCCCACACGTCTCGCGGCTGAACGGTATAGAAGAAGAACGGCCGGTTGTCGTCCACGGCGGACACGTCGTAGCGATACTGCCGCTCGAACGCAGACGGGTCCTCGCTGCGGACCAGGCCGTTGAAGGCGTTCGGCGCCGTCTCGTCCGGAATGTAGAGAAAGCGGAAATGGCCATGCGGCGCCGCTGCCCGCAGGCGCGCCAGATCCGAGTCCTGAAAGGCGCCGCGGCCGATGAGGACCGTATCGGTCGCCCCCCATTTCGCCAGTTCCGACGCCCCGCCTTCGCGAACCACCATGACGTGGCGGGTGAGGTCGGTCTGACCCGACCGGGCGAGCGCCACGCGCGCCAGCGAGAGCAGGCGCAGAGACTCGCGCGGCGGCTCCAGGCCCCAACGCGTGAACACCAGAATTCCGTTGTCGTCGAGATGGTTGAAGTACTCGTAGAACGCGTCGGAGGTGTACAGGTTGTTCTCGGAGAGGGCAAAGGCGCCGGCGGCCGTGGAGGCCCAGGTGTCCACCAGTGTCATCTGGATCACGCCGTACTTCTCCGTGGTTCGGCGAACGAAGCTGCGGCCGTCCTCCACGCGGATGCGGACCTCGGGGCGGGAGTACAGGCGCCTGCTCAGGTCAGGGAACCGCTCGCGCATGATGGTGGTGGCGATGATGGGATTGATCTCGACGCCGGTGACGTCGCGGCAGCCCGAGGCCAGCGCCCGTGCCAGGTCCCAACCGCCCCCCGCGCCAATCACCAGCGCTTTGGCGCCGGGCCGCAAAACATAGACCAGGCCGGGGCCCTGGTAGAGGAGGTCGCTCCGCTCCTTTTCCGATAGCCGGGCCATATCGAAATTGGGAATGCCCGTGGCGGCGTCGGCGTCGATGACGATGTGCGGCATCCCGCTGTCTTTCTCCCGCGAGAGCGCCACGCGCGAGAAGCTGTTCCAGCGGACAAAGCGCTCCCCGGCCAGATCTTTGCCTTTCGCGTATTTCACGTCGATGAGCGGAAAGAAAGCGTTCCCAGCCAGCAGCAGGACAAACGCCCCCGCCACCGCCGCGGCGGCAACGCGCCCCCGGCGGCTCTGCGCCAGGCGGAACCAGCTCAGGGCGGAAACCGCGTAGAGCAGCGCCGCCGCGATCACGGTGTTCGGTCCGCCCAGCGTATCGAGGAGCGGGATCAGGAGCAGGCAGCCCGCGGCGGCGCCGGCCAGGTCGGCGAAGTACACCCGGTCGACGCGCTCGATGGTCTCGGCAATGACCAGCGAGATGGTCGTGCCGGCGGCGAAGAAGGGCAGGGCGCTCGTGAAATAGACCAGGGCCAGGGTGCCATAGCCCATCTCGCCCGCGCAAGCCCAGGACCACCACCAGCGCCACCAGCGCCAGGATGGCGTTGACGATGGCAATGGCGCCCAGCTTCGCGAAGAACGCACGCCCCCATCCGGCCACCACGTAAGAAAACACGCCCCCCGCGCCCAGACCGAACAGGGCGATCGAGATCGCCAGAAAGGCGAAATGGTAGTAGAAGACGACCGAGAAAATCCGTGTCAGCGCCAGCTCCAGCAGGAGCGTGGCCAGCGTGGTCAGGGCAACGCCTGTATAGAGCGGGCGCCAACTGGGGAATGCTTTGTTCATGTGGATCACAGCGGACGGCAATCTTCTATGTTAAGCTACCCCTGCCGGATATGTCCGAGGACGCTGACTTCCTCCGCCACGAGCGGATTAACGACGCCTTAACGGAATTCGAGAGGCGTATCGTGCAGCAGGTCCTGCCGGTGAGCCAGTCGGAATGCTGGGACCTGCTGCTGAACCGGCCGCCAAACCGCGGCACGGAGAGCCCTCATCCGCCGGCCGATCCCCTGCCGCTGCGGTATGAGACGCACGACGGCCTCGCCCTGTTGCGGATCAATGATGCCGAGGCGCCCAACCACGCCTGCGTCCAGTGCGAGCTTTTCGGGCGCAGCCACTGTTGCGGCGGTCTGGTTTTTCTTCACTATGCTCTGCGCGATTCCGGCGTGCGCCGGCCCATCGAGTGGCTGGCCGTAGAACTAGAACCGGGGCTGTATCTCCCTGATTGGGAGCGGATGCTCGCCAACCAGCACCGCATCCTGCTCTCGCTGCGGGCGCATTTCGAGGCCAACCTGGAGCGGGTCAGCGGCGAGCCGGACTGATACAGCCATCGGCGATCGGGTGTCAGCCGTCAGCCGCCCGTCGCCCGTCGATCCAGTCGGGTAGGGGCTCGGCTGACGGCGCGCAAGGTCCTGCGAGCCGGGCTTGCGCATCATGCATAGTACGCCGGTTCATGGGGTCGCTGGCATTCCAGCGCGTCCATCGCTTCGCGATTCAGGCGCGTGGCGTGGCGGTCGATGATTTCGATGTCTTTCCGGTGCCGCGCCGCTCGTTCCATCTGGGCCAGATAGGAGAGTGCGGTCCGATCGAGAACCGCGGAACGGCTCTTCCCCACCCGGTCAAGCCGGCGGAGCAGTTCCTGCGGCAGCGTGATCGATATCTTGATTCTCACGATACAACCAGCCGACGGCTGATCGCTGACGGCTGTCAGCTACATGATTGCCGTCGGCGGCGCAGGCTCGTCCGGGCGGCCCGCGTTGGCCAGCGGCGTCCTGACCAGAACGAACCCCAGCCCGACCAGCGCGACCGCGGCCAGAGCCATCGCGACCGGCGAGCCGTCGGGGAACACCATCGGCATCTGCCAGTTCTTGACCGCGGCATAGCGGAAGCGGTAGGCCGCGATCGCCAAGCCGGCCATGGCTTCGCCCGCGATCAGGCCGGAGGCCGTCAGCACACCCGCGTTCTCCACGCGAGCCTTCTGCGCGTCGTTCAGGTTGCGGCGGTTGCGGAACTGGTCGGTGGCCCAGCGCAGCAGGCCGCCGACGAACATCGCGAAGGTCGTCTCCAGGGGCAGGTACATTCCGATGGCGAACAGCATCGGACTGCGGATCTGGAGCATGATCAGCGCCAGGCCCATCAGCACGCCCACGCCGATCAGGGGCCAGGCCATGTTGCCCCCCACGATTCCTTTCGCCAGGGCCGCCATCAGGCCGGCCTGCGGCGCGGGGATGGCCGCGCTGCCGAATCCCCCGAATCCTTTGTGCAGCACCAGCAGCGGGAAGTACAAAGCCGCGCTGGCCACGACGATCCCCATCAGGTCGCCGATCTCCATGGTCCGCGGAGTGCCGCCCAGGATGTGTCCGACCTTGAGGTCCTGGAGCATCTCGCCGGCCACGGCGGAAGAGACGCACACGACGGCCGCCACCCCCAGTACCGCCGCCACGCCGCCGGGACCCGAAACGCCCAGGGCGACCATCAGCAGCGCCGAGACCACCAGCGTGGCCAGCGTCAGCCCGGAAACCGGGTTGTTCGACGAACCGATCAGACCCACCAGGTTCCCGGAAACCGCCGCGAAGAAGAACCCCAGAACGACCATCACCAGGGCTGCCACTACACCGCCGCCCAGCTTTCCCGAGAAGTAGGTGTAGAGCAGGACCATGCACAGGAACGCCGCCACAAGCCCGGCGAACACCGTCCGCGCGCTCAGGTCGCGGTCCAGACGGTTGGTCGGCGCCGGTCTGCGAGCGCGCCTTTCGGAAATCCGAAACGGCGCGCCGCAGACCGCCGGCCAGGCTCTTGCGCATGCGGAAGAGGGTATAGCAGGAACCCACCAGCATCCCGCCCACCGCGATCTGCTTCACAATGGACTTCCAGATGGCGTCATTCACCTGGTCCCAGCTCGCGCCCGGATTCGCCGCCTGCAATTGCGGACCGAGGAAGTAGCTCAGCAGCGGCACCAGCAGGCCCCAGGCGACGACGCCTCCGGAGAAATTCAGCGCCGCCAGCCGCGGGCCGATGATGTAGCCGACACCAAGATAGGCCGGGCTGATGGCCGGCGCCGTCACTACGCTGACGCCGCCGACGCCCACCTCCTGCGTGTATCCCTTGGTGACCAGGCGCACCACGCTCTTGCCCATCTCGCCGATGCGCAGCCTCGTCGAGTTGCTCGCCGAGAAGATATTGAACGCGCCGACGAGGTAGACCGCGGCGCCCACGCCCATGTTGTAGAAGAGGATCTTCGCGGCCTGGGCTCCCTGCTGGCCGGCGATGTGGATTTGCGAGGCGGCCATGGATTCGGGATAGACCAGGTCGGGGTCCTCGACCATCACGCGGCGGAGCAGTGTCACGAACAGGATTCCCAGGAATCCCCCCACCGCCATCAGCGCCGTCGATTTCCAGTACGCCTCCACGGAATCGAACTTCGACCACGCCCCGGACATCACGAACGCCGGGATGGTGAAGATCGCGCCGGCCGCCACCGACTCGCCGATCGAGCCGATCGTTCGGGCGATGTTTTCCTCGAGGATCGAGCCTTTGCGTAACCGCAGGAGCGCCATGCCGATGACCGCCGCGGGATAAGTGGCGGCGATCGTCATTCCGGCGCGCAGGCCCAGGTAGGCGTTCGCCGCGCCCAGCACGACGGTCATGACCAGGCCAATCAGCACCGCGCGGAAGGTAAACTCCCGCATCTCAGTCTTTTCAGGAACGTAGGGCATCTGTTCGGGTCTCCGCACGGCCATCATACCAGGACGCACCCGGAGGACAGGCCGGCGGTCCGCCGTGGGGCCGGTCCATGGGGGCGTCTTCACGGACCGCCTGATAGAATTGAGGCAACGGCCGCCCAACCCTGGGAGCGAAGATATCGGCTTCAAGAATTGGGAGGCCGTGCGGTAACAGGGGGGAAGCCATGAAATGCTGGTTCTGTGACGATGACGCCCGAGGGGCCTGCGCGGCGTGTGGCCGGGGACTGTGCCACCAGCATGCGCACTTGCACGATGAGTTGACGCTGGCGAAATCCGACACAAGCAGCGGCTACACCAGCTACTATAATGTGTACGGGGCGCTCAAATGCGCCGACTGCAGGCTGGAGTGGAAGAATTATAAGCCTGGCGCGTGAGGCTGGTGCGCTTTCGAGGCCGGCCGGCGAAGGGGACTACGGATGACGGATGGCGATGCGCGCGCCGCCGAGCCGCTGGCTGCGGAGACCGGCGAAGTCCCGGATCTGGGCGAAGACAACCGGCTCGTTCTGATGGCGGTCGATCCTTACATGGTGTTTGCCTACTGGAACGTAACTTCCCAGAGAATTGAGGCGGCCGAGGCGCTCTTTGACCAGGATGAGCTCGAAGCTCACGTCCTGCGCTTTCACGATACTACCGGCATCGACTTCGACGGCGTGAACTCGCGCAGCAGCTTCGACGTCAAGATCCACATGGAGGCGCGCAAGTGGTATGTCCGCCTGTGGAGTCCGGAGACGAGGTATTGCGCGGACATCGGGCTACGGGGCAGGGATGGAAGGCTGGTGGCCCTGGTGCGCTCCAACCTTGTCGAGACCCCAGCCGCCTGGCCGCACGTGAGAGTGGATGAAGCCGCGGCGCTGGTGGAGCAGGACGCGCCGGAGGGGCAGAAGGGGCGGGACGCCGCGCCTGTGGCCGCCGCTCAGGAACCGGCGCGGGCGGACTCCCGGCACGTTCTCGACACGAGGCTCGCGGAGGTGGCGGAGCTGCGCGATGAGCCGCTCACGTCGACGCCGGGCTACCGCACGACGGATCTGACCGAAGTCAGCGAGAGGAATTTCAGCCCGGGGATCTCCTCCCTGAGCGCGGGGGCGCGCCGTCCCGGGAAGTAGGTCTTAGAGCCCAGGCCCGAGCGCAACATGGAACAGGGCTATCTCGCGATCATCCTGCACGCACACCTGCCCTATGTGCGCCATCCCGAATACGAGGATGCGCTCGAGGAGAACTGGCTCTACGAGGCGATTACCGAGACTTACATTCCCTTGTTCTTGGTCCTGGAGAACCTCCTACGGGACGGCGTCGATTTTCGTCTGACGGTCTCGCTCACCCCGACCCTGGCCTCGATGCTGCTCGATCCGCTATTGCAGGCGCGGTATGTGAAGAAGATCGAGCGCACCATCGAGGCCGCGGAAAAAGAGATGGCGCGAACCAACGGCCAGCCCGGGTTCCACCACCTGGCGCGCATGTACCACCGGCTGTTCCAGCGGGTTCGCGACGCGTTCGTCGGCCGCTACGGCTGCGACTTAGTCCAGGTTCTGAAGGGTTTCCAGGAGACGGGGAAAGTGGAGGTGATCGCCAGCGCTGCCACGCACGGCTACCTTCCGCTGCTGGCGCTGCATCCGCTGGCGCTTCGGACCCAGATTCGGGTGGGAGCCGAGTACTACGAGCAGACGTTCGGCCGCCCGCCGAGAGGATTCTGGCTGCCGGAATGCGGTTACTGCTCCGCGGTAGAAGAGCCGCTCCGGGAAAGCGGCATCCACTTTACGATCCTCGACACTCACGGCCTGACTCACGCCAGCCCGCGGCCGAGGTTCGGCGTCTACGCCCCGGTCTACTGCGCCTCGGGGCTGGCGGCTTTCGGGCGGGACCCGGAGTCCTCGCGCCAGGTCTGGAGCTCGATCGACGGGTATCCCGGAGACCACGACTATCGCGAGTTCTACCGCGACATCGGCCATGACCTGGACCTGGCGGACATCCGGCCTTACATTCACCCCGCCGGAATCCGGATCGACACCGGGATCAAGTACTACCGGATCACGGGCAAGGGCGACCACAAAGAGATCTACGTGCCCGAGTGGGCGGAGAGAAAGGCGGAAGCGCACGCCGGCCACTTCGTAGCGGAGCGGGTGCGGCAGGTGGAGCGCCTGGCGCCGCTGATGGACCGCAAGCCGGTGATCGTCGCGCCGTACGATGCCGAGCTGTTCGGACACTGGTGGTTCGAAGGGCCGAGCTGGCTCGAGTACGTGATTCGCAAGATAGCCCTGGAACAAGACCGCATCCGCCTGACCACGCTGTCGGAGTATCTGGAGCGATACCCCATCACCCAGACCGCGGCGCCGGCGGCGTCGAGTTGGGGACACAAAGGCTTCAACGAAGTCTGGCTGAACGGCGAGAACGATTGGATCTACCGGCACCTGGACGCGGCTGCCGCAACGATGGAGAAACTGGGGCGCAGCCATCCCGAACCGGGCGGCCTCACGGCGCGGGCGCTCGACCAAGCGGCCCGTGAGCTGCTGCTGGCCCAGTCCAGCGACTGGGCCTTCATGATCCACTCCGGAGCGACGGCCGAGTATGCCACCCGGAGAACGAAGAGCCACCTTTCCCGGCTTAGCGGGCTGGCGGCGAAAATCGAGGCGGGGAACGTCGACGGGGCCCGGCTTTCGAGCATCGAAGCCCAAGACAACATCTTTCCAGGGATCGGGACCGCGGCGGATTTCGTGCCCGGGCAGCCGAAGCCGCGGGCCGTTGTTGTGGCGCCCAGGCCGGTTGTCCGACCGCCCACGCCGTCCCGGCTGCATGTAGTGATGATCTCCCCGGAAATCGTCCCGTTTGCGAAGACCGGCGGCCTGGCCGACATGGTTGGCTCGTTGGCGCCTGCGCTGGAGCGGCTCGGACAGCGAGTGTCCATCATCATGCCGGCTCATCGCAGCGCCCTGCGGGGCGACATGCCCGTGGAGGAGACGGGAATCCGCTTTTCCGTGCCTGTTTCGAACCGCCCTGAGGGGGCGACGCTGCTCAGAGCGAAGCGGGGCAACGATGTTTCCGTCTACCTCGTCCGGGCCGACCGGTACTTCGACCGGGAGAACCTGTACGGCACTCCGGAAGGGGACTATTCCGACAACGCCGAGCGGTTCGCCTTTTTCTCGCGGGCCGCGCTCGAGACGGTCCGCAAGATCGGGCCGGCGCACGTTCTCCACGCGCATGACTGGCAGGCGGCCCTGGCGATCGCGTTTCTGAAGGCGCAGCCGGAAGTGTATCCGGAACTATCGGGGTTGAGGACGGTTCTCACCGTGCACAACGTGGGATACCAGGGCGTGTTCCCGCGCGACGACTGGCATCTGCTTAACCTGGACTGGGGGTTCTTTACCCCCCGCCAGTTGGAATACTACGGCCAGATCAACTTCCTCAAGGGCGGGCTGGAGTGGGCGGACGCGATCACGACGGTGAGTCCCACGTATGCCGCGGAGATCCAGACGGCCGAGCATGGTTTTGGACTCGATGGGGTTTTCAAGGACCGCGCCGCGGATCTCTCCGGCATTCTCAACGGAGCGGATTACGGGGTCTGGGACCCCGCCACCGATCCGGCCATCGCTCGGACCTACGACCTCGCGGACCTCTCAGGGAAGCGTCTATGCAAGGCCGATCTCCAGCGGCAGTTCGGCTTGCCGGAAGCGCCCGAGGTCCCGCTCGTGGCGATGGTCTCCCGCCTGGCCTTGCAGAAGGGACTCGATCTTCTCGTGGCGGTCTCCGAGGAATTGCTGGGCAGGAACCTGCAATTCGTGCTTCTGGGAGCGGGCGACAGGCAGTTCGAGGACTTCTTCCGTTCCCTCGGCGACCGTCATGCGGGCAAGGCCGCGGCGCGGATCGCCTTCGATGAAACTCTGGCGCACAAGATCGAGGCCGGCGCCGACGCTTTCCTGATGCCGTCGCGCTACGAGCCGGCGGGCCTCAACCAGCTCTACAGCCTCAGGTACGGGACCATCCCCATCGTCAGGGCCACCGGGGGGCTGAAGGACAGCGTGTCGGATTTCGATCCGGCGACGGGCACGGGAAACGGCTTCGTCTTCACGGAGTACGACGGCGCCGCGCTTCTGGCCGCGGTGGACCGGGCGCTGGACACGTATCGACAGAAAGACCTTTGGGCCAGGCTGACGGAGAATGCCATGGCCGCCGACTATTCCTGGAGCCGCTCGGCCGGCGAATACCTCAGGCTGTACCGGCGCCTGATGTCCGCTTCCGCAGGAACCGATCCGCCTTCGCGCGCGTCGCCGGGCGGGGGTTCTCGGTCTGCCGGCTGACGAACCGCAGCAAGTGGCGTTTGTCGCCGGCCGCGTCGAAGACTTGATCGAGCGCGCGGATGGCATGCCCGATGGCCACGTTCCGGCACTCGGCGGTCGCGTACGAGGCGCGCTCGACCGCCAGGATGCGGCCGGCGATCATCGGCGCGAGGTGCGGCTTGGCCTGCGCGATGGCCGCTGCGCCGCGGATCGCGTTGGCTGCGTCGATCATGTTGGGACCGGAGATCGGCGCAAGGTACGCATCCATGATCCGGTCAAGCCGGCCCTCCCGGTCGACGGGCGCCAGGTTCGCCAGCGTGAGCATGGCGTTCCATTTCAGGATGTGGTTTCTGCTGCCGAGCAGGTCCACGAAGAAGTCGAAGTGCGGATAGACCGATTCGGGATCCCGCTCGCTAAGGACGCGCAGCGCCTTGCTCGCGCCGAGCCTCACCCGCCCGCTGTTGGACCCGGCCCCGACGATGGCCGCCCGCACCACAACTCCATTTAAGTACCGCTTGCGAGGGCGCGTGTCAAGCCCGCCTGTAAGCACTTCCATCGTCTCCGCCGATTCCTCTTGACAAGCGCCCCCATCCTGAAATACTATCATCTGCGCAAGCGCTTACAGAATTCTTACACCTAGGGAGCGACTTATGGCCATCGTTGCGGGAGTGGATTTCGGCACGCTCAGCGTGCGCGTTTCGATCGTGGACAGCGAGAAAGGCAGGCTGGGCTCGGGAGTCGGCGAGTATCCTCTCCATCGCCGTAAGGAGGATCCCGATTACGCCACCCAGAGCCACGCCGACCAGATGAGCGCCCTGGCGTCGGCCACGGGCATGGCCTTGACCGCCGCCGGCGTCCAGGGCAAGAACGTCGAGGCCATCGCGCTCGACACCACCGGATCCAGCGTGATTCCCGTCGGCGACGACTTGCAGCCCCTCGACGACTATTACCTGTGGTGCGATCACCGCGCCTGGCGCGAGGCCGCGCTCATCACCGAGACCGCTCACCGGGTCGGCCTCCCCAACATCGATTGGTGCGGCGGCACCTACTCCTCCGAGTGGGGATTCTCCAAGCTCCTGCACTGGCTCCGCAACAACCCGGACAAGCGTGACCGGATGGCGGCCGCGCTCGAGCACTGCGACATGGTCGCCGCGACGCTGTGCGGCATTACCGACCCTGACGAGGTCCCGCGCAGCATCTGTGCCATGGGCCACAAGTGGATGTGGAACGCTTCGCTGGGCGGCTTCCCGCCCGAGGAGTTCCTGGTGGAAGTGGACCCGCTGCTCAAGGGCGTGGCCCGGAAGCTGAAAGGCCGCTACGCCACCTCCGACGCCCTCGCGGGCCGGCTGTCTCCCGAGTGGGCCGCCCGGCTGGGCCTGCGCCCGGGCATCCCCATACCCGTCGGCGCCTTCGACGCGCACTGGGACGCCATCGGCGCCGGCTGCCGCATCGGCGACGTGGTCAACGTCGTGGGCACCTCCACCTGCATCATGGCCATCGCCGATCAGACCGCCCTGATTCCCGGCGTTTGCGGCGTGGTGCCGGGCTCGATCCACCCGCAGAAGACCGGCGTCGAGGCCGGCCTCTCCGCCACCGGGGATATCTTCGATGCCATTGCCCGCCGCGCAGGAACCAATGTCGCCTCGCTCTCCCAAGGCCTCGATCAGTTCCGCGCCGGCCAGACCGGCCTGCTCCGTCTGACCTGGGACAACGGCGACCGCACCGTCCTCGTCAATCCCGAGTTGGGCGGCGTCACCCTGGGCTGGAACCTCACCACCGGCGCGCAGGACGAGCTCTTCGCGGCCATCGAGGGCACCGCCTTCCATACCCGCATCATTCTCGAGCGCATGGAGGAGTACGGCACCCCCATCCACCGCGTCATCAACGGCGGCGGCATCCCCCAGAAGAACGAGGTGCTCAACCGGGTCTACGCCAACGTGCTCGGGAAGCCGGTGCTGGTCCCGCAGGCGGAGGTCACCAGCCTCGGCTCCGCCATCTTCGCCTTCCTCGCGGCGGGCGTCTTCAAGACGGTCGAGGAAGCCCAGGCCGCGCTGTGCCCCGCCTATCGCACCGTCGAGCCGGATCCGGCCGCGGCCGGCGTCTACGACGATCTGTATCTCCTCTACAAACGCCTCTACTTCGGTTTCGGCCGCAAGTCTTCCGACGCCATCTCCGTGGGTGAGGTGCTGCCGGTGCTGCGCCATGTGGGGGCGGAAGCGCGTAAGGGGTCTTGATGCTGGAATCGTTGCGCGAGCAGGTTCTTGAAGCCAACCTCGAAGTGGTGCGGCGCGGCCTGGTCCTTTACACCTTTGGCAACGCCAGCGGCATCGATCGTTCCACCGGCCTGGTCGTCATCAAGCCCAGTGGTGTGCCCTACGCCACCCTCAAAGCCTCCGATCTGGTCATCTGCGATCTGGACGGGAACCCGGTCGAGGGGACCCTGCGCCCGTCGTCCGATCTGCCCACCCACCTGGTCCTCTATCGCGCCTTCCCGGGGATCGGCGGCGTAGTGCATACCCACTCGCGAGCGGCCACGGCCTGGGCCCAGTCCGGACGCGAGATACCCTGCTTCGGCACCACGCACGCCGACACCTTCTTCGGCCCCGTCCCGGTCACGGAGCGCCTCACCGAAGAAGAGGTCCGCGACGCTTACGAAGAGAATACAGGTCACGCCATCGTGGGCCGCTTCGAGGGCCTGGACCCGCTGGCTGTCCCCGGCGTTCTGGTCGCCGGCCACGCTCCGTTCACCTGGGGTGTAACGCCTATAGAAGCGGCGCGCACCGCGGCCATCCTCGAGGAAATCGCCGAACTGTCCTGGCGCACGCTGGCGCTGGACCCCGCCTCGCGCGGGCTCGACCAGTATGTGCTCGACAAGCATTTCCACCGCAAACATGGCCCCGGCGCCACCTACGGACAAAAGTAAGGAGCGATCTCATGATCTCCAGACGCAAGTTCTCCGCCGCGCTGGCGGCCGCCCCTTTCCTGCTGCGCGGCCAGACGCGCTCACTGACCGCCCGCATCCGCTTCGATCCCGAACGCGTCATCGGGGCCATCGATTCCAAGATCTACGGCAACTTCGCCGAGCACTTGGGCCGCTGCATCCAGGGCGGC
Organism: Bryobacterales bacterium; assembly: GCA_963710565.1. Classification (GTDB taxonomy): domain Bacteria; phylum Acidobacteriota; class Terriglobia; order Bryobacterales; family Bryobacteraceae; genus DASWZN01. The sequence continues at coordinate 579,305 of CAVQAN010000010.1, forward strand.
ATTTTCGACGAGGGCTCGCCCCTTGCCGACTCGAACGGCTACCGGCGCGACGTCATCGAGGCCGTCCGTAATCTGCACGTGGGGCTTTTGCGCTGGCCGGGCGGCAACTTCTCCTCCAACTACCACTGGATGGATGGCGTCGGCCCGCGCGACCAGCGCCCCAAGCGTCTGGATATGGCCTGGCAGACCATCGAGGACAACCGCTTCGGCACCCACGAATTCCTGAACTACGTCGAGATGCTCGGCATCGAGCCCTACGTCTGCGCCAACTTCGGCACCGGCACCTGGGTTGAAGCCCAGCAGTGGGTCGAGTACTGCAACCTGGCCGAAGGCACCGCCATGGCCGGCCTGCGCCGCCAGAACGGACGCGAAAAGCCCTGGAAAGTGAAGTACTGGGGCCTCGGCAACGAGATGGACGGCCCCTGGCAGATGGGACACCGCTCCGCCGAGGACTACGGGAAGTTCGCCCTCGAAGGCGCCAAGCTGATGAAGTGGACCGACCCCAGCCTCAAGCTCATCGCCGCCGGCTCCTCCAACTTCGCCACACGGGAAGGATGGACCGAGTGGAACCGCACCGTCCTCGCCCATCTCAAGGACCACGCCGACTACATCTCGCTCCACAGCTACGTCGGCGACTACGACAAGGACTATCTCAGCTTCGCCGCCAGTTCCCTCGACCTCCAGGACCGCATCCGTACCACCGAGGGAATCATCCGCAGCGTGGTCTCGCCCCAGTCGCGGCGGCCCATCTACATCGCATTCGACGAGTACAACGTCTGGTATCGCGAGCGGGGTGAAGGCAAGGAGGCCGGGCGGCGCATTCTCGAGGAAATCTACGACCTCCAGGATGCGCTGGTCGTCGCCACCATGCTGAACACCTTCGTCAACCATGCGCACATCGTCAAGATCGCCAACATGGCGCAACTGGTGAACGTGATCGCGCCCATCTTCACCAACGAGAAGGGCCTCTTCCTGCAGACCATCTACTTCCCGCTCCAACTCTTCGCCGCCAACGTCCGCGGCGCCGCGCTGGAGGTTTTCGTCGACTCGCCCGGCTACGCGACCAGGCGTTTCGACAAGGTGCCCTACCTTGATGTCTCCGCCTCGCTCGATAGCGGAGCGGTCGTGCTCAACGTCGTCAACCGGCACCCCGATCAGGACATCGAGGCCGAGATCGAGCCTCAGGACGCGCGCTTCGCGGGCGCGCTCGACGTTTCGACCGTCAACGGTCCCGCTCTCAAGACCGCCAACGGCTTCGGTTCCGAGAACGTAAAGACAGTGAAGAGTGCCGAGAGCGTGCGGGGGAGCAAGGCGGTCTACCGCTTCCCGGCGCACTCCTTCACCCAGATCAAGGCCACGTTGGCCTGAGCCCCTTCTTCCCGCTCCCACCGGCGGGGAGCGGCGGTGTCATGGCCGGCTGGAGCTGAAATGAGCCTGGAAAATGTCGCCCGGAGGGCGAAGGTTTCGACGGCAACCGTCTCGCGCGTGCTGAACGACTCCGGCACGGTCAAGACTGCCACGCGCGCGCGCGTCCTCAAAGCCATCGCCGAGTTGAACTACCATCCCAATCTGCACGCTCGCAGCCTGGCCGAGGGCAAGAGCCGCAGCATCGGCATGATCGTCTCCAACCTGGAGAATCCCTTCTTCCTCGATATCTACAAAACCGTCGAGGCCGACGCTCACGCCGGCGGCTACGAAGTGATCGTGGCCAACACGGATTACCGCTCCGAGCAGCTCGTCTCCAGCATCCGTCTGATGATCGGGCGCCGCGTGGCCGGACTCGCGGTGGTGGTTTCGGAAATGGACCCCGCGCTCATCGACGAGCTTCAGCGCAGCCGCATTCCCGTGGTGTTCTACGATGTCGGTGCGCCCCGCCGCAATATCACCAACGTCCGCGTCAATTACCGGCGCGGGATCGAGAAGGTGGTCGACTATCTCTATAGCCTGGGCCACCTCAAGCTGGGCTTCATCGGGCACCATGCCATGCTCGGCCCGATCAACGAGCGTATGAAAACGGTTCTGGACGCCGTGTCGCGGCATCCTTCGATCGAGGTCCGCACGGCGGCCGACTCCGACACCCTCGAGGGCGGCCGCCGCGCCGCGCGAGCCTTGCTCGCCACCGGGTTTGGCCCCACCGCGCTCATCTGCGTCAATGACGTGACCGCCGTCGGGGCCCTGCGGGAGTTGCGCGAGTGCGGCATCCGGGTGCCGCAGGACATGTCGGTGACCGGCTTCGACAACGTCAACCTCTCCGAGTTCTGTTCTCCCGCCCTGACCACAGTTCACATCCCGCGCGAGCGGATCGGGCACATCATCAGCCGCTGCCTGATCCCCAAGGACGGCCAAACCCTGCTGGACCAGGAAATCGTCATCGATCCCGAGTTCATTCTCCGCGACTCGACCGGCCCCGCCCCGGGGCGGTAGAGCCCGCGCGCCTTACCGCCCCCGCCCCACCACGCCCCGGCCCTCCTCAATCTTCACAAACTGGTTTGCCGCCAGGCCCGTCACGCGCTCCTTCGCCCCGCTCGGCCACGCGATCTCAATCGCCGTCGCCGCCGGATCCTGCCCCAGTCCGAAGGTCAGCGCCAGGTCGCTCTGCGAGCAGTAGCTCGACCCGCTGTGTACCGTCTGCGTCTGCCGCCCCGAGGCGCTCTCCAGGCGCACCACCGCGCCGATCGCGTCGCGGTTCGAGCGCGTCCCCACCAGGCGCAGCGAGAGCCAGTGGTTGCGGTTCCCGCCGTCGTTGCGCAGCAGACAGGCCGGGCCTCCGTTGGTGCTCATGAGGATGTCCAGGTCGCCGTCGCGGTCGAAATCGGCGTAAGCCGCGCCGCGCGCCACCATCGGCCGCGTGAAATCCGCGCCCACAGCCGCGGAGACATTCTCGAACCGGCCGCCGCCCGGGTTGCGGAACAGCAGCGGCGACTCCCGGTACGCGATGCGCGGCTGCACCCGCCCGATCTCCTCGTCGATGTGGCCGTTCGCCGCGAAGATGTCCGGCCAGCCGTCCAGGTCGTAGTCGAAGAAGAAGCAGCCGAAGGTCAGCGAGAGCAGGCTCGAGCGGCCCACCGTCGAGCGCGGCGCTTCGTCCACGAACAGGCCGTTGCCCTCGTTGTGATACAGCCCCAGCATCTGGTTCGAGAAGTTGCCCACCAGCAGGTGCGTGCGCCCGCTGCGGTCGTAGTCCGCCGCATCCACGCCCATCGCGCCGCGCGCCACGCCGTCTTCGCTGAACGCGACGCCCGCCCGCAGGCCCTCCTCTGTGAACGTGCCGTTGCGGTTGTTGCGGTACAGCTTGTTCGGCTGCGTGTCGTTGGCGACGAAAAGGTCCGGCCAGCCGTCGTTGTCGTAGTCGATCACCGCCACGCCCAGCGACTTGCTCGATGCGTCGTCGAGCCCGGCCTTCGCGGTGACGTCTTCGAACTTGCCGTTGCCCAGGTTGTGGTACAGCTTCGAAGACGCGCCCTTGTACGATTCCGGCGTGCAGTACGACTTGGTGGCGCCGTCGAGCGAGCACCACAGGTCGCCCTTCGCGTTCCACTGCACGTAGTTTGCGACGAACAGGTCCAGCTTGCCGTCGCGGTCGTAGTCGAACCACAGCGCGCTCGCGCCGAACGCGGCGTTGCGGATCCCGCTCTCTCGCGTGACGTCGCGGAACTTGCCGTCGCCTTCGTTGTGGAACAGGCGGTCGCCGTCGAGCGCGGTGATGTAGACGTCGTCCCGCCCGTCGTTGTCGTAATCCGCCACCGCTACGCCCAGCCCGTAGATCTCGACATCGAGGCCGCTGCCCGCGGGTGATGTCGGTGAACGTGCCGTCGTGATTGTTGCGGTAGAGCGCCGCGGTGGACCGGCGGCCGCGAGTGCTCCAGTCCTTGCCGTTGATCAGCAGGATGTCCGGCCATCCGTCGCCGTCGGCGTCGAAGAAGGCACAGCCCGCGCCCATCGTCTCCGGCAGCCACTTCTTCCCGTCTTTGCCGGCGTTGTGGACGAACTGGATGCCAGCCTTCGCCGTCACGTCGGTGAAGTGAACGGGCGGGGCCCCCGGCGCAGCCGCCAGCAGGATCGCCGCCACCGCCGCCAGGACCGCCATCGCCGCCCTCATCGCGCCGCCCCCGGCAGGGGCACGCTCTCGTGCTCGTGAATCGGCTGCCGCTCGTTGTTGTCCTCGGGGCTCAGGAGGCGTGGCCTCGCGGTGATCGCCTGCGCCGATTCGTCGGCCTTGAATCGCCTGAACAGAGTTTCCTCCCTGGCGGCGCCTTCCAGATCGCCCAGGCCGCGCCGCGCCAGCATCAGGTTGTAGTGCGCCTGCAAGTCCTCCGGGTCCACGGCCAGCGCGGCTTCCAGAGCGCGCACCGCCCCGTCATAGTCGCGCTTCAGAAACAGAATGCGGCCGATCTGATCGAGCACCACGCGGTCGCGCGGATACTGCGCAGCAACTCGCCCGAGCGACTTCAGGGCTGCATCGTAATCTCCGTCCGCCTTCTGCGCCAGCGCCTTGAAGAAGTAGATGCGGCCCAGGCGCGGATTGATCTTCAGCGCCTTGTCGAGGTAGGGCTTGGCCGCGTCTGTCTCGCCTTCCTGGATCAGCGCGCGCGCCACGTTCAGCCAGCCATCGGCGTATCCCGGTTCGGCCTCGGTCACTTTCTGGAACGCGTATTCGGCGCCCTTCAAGTCGCCCTGAAGCAGCAGGCCGATGCCCCAGTCGTTCCACCGCTCGCGGTCTTCCCGTCGCACCACCGGCTGCCAGACCGCCGCCGTCTTCGCGTCCCCCAACTCCAGCCGTGTCTCGGCGCGCGCCAGCACCGTGATCGGCAACTCGGGAATCTCGCCCCGGATCTGGCCCGAAACGTTGGCCGGCACGTTTGCCTTTTCGAAGGTCCATTCGCGGCTGTCGAACCCCGGTCCCACCGGCCCCGGCCGTGGCACTCCGGCGTAGGCGAACTGGGTGTAGTAGCGCGAGAACTTGCGGTAGTTCAACCGCGCCGTCAGCGTGAGAGGGCCTTGCGCGTCCGGTGGAATCCGCACGCGGAAGTGCGCGACGTCCGCCGCGCCGGGCGGAATCAGCCGAACATAGAGCATGCTGCGCGCCTGCCAGGCGTTGCGCTTGATTGATCGGGTTGCCTTCGCCATCGATCTGGAAGCTCTTGTAGAAATGCGCCCCGCGTTCGACCGGCCCGCGCCCGCCGTCTTCCACCTTGCCGCTCCAGAAAACCGTCTTGCCCGCGGCGTCTTTCGCCTCAAGCTCCAGCCAGACGTCGAAGGCGTCCACGGTGCCCGCCGGGAAGAAGTGTCCGATCTTGCGCGTGCGCACCACCACGTCCACGCGAACCGTCGTCCCCGGCTGGAATCGCGCGCCGGCTTGGTCCAGCGGCGCGGTGATCTGGCCCACGTCGCGCAGGAACGCCTGCCCGCTCTGCTCTGCCTCCTCGCCCACCGCAAAGGTCGAGCTGAGGTGCGGCCCCTCGCCCGCGCGCGCAACATGGGTGCGGCGGTCTGCTGCTCCGGCGCTGCGGCGAAGATGTCCACCGTGATGAAGCCCGAAGTCAGGAACGCCTGCTCGGCCTTCAACTGCGCCTCGTCCTGGTTGGCGTACGCCACCGCCGTATTGGCCGCCGGGAAGCGGTGCGAGTGAACCTTGCCGTCGATGTTGCCGGGATCCTGCGACGCCACCAGCGGCATGTGGCAGTTCGACGCACGTCATCGACTGCGGCGGGTAGTAGAACGAGCGCGCGCCCTGCCCCGAGACTCCGCTGGCCTGCCAGTTGTCGTAGTCGTTGAACCCGCGCACCCAGCGGTAGCCGTTCACCGGCACGTCCAGATGCACCTTGTGGCAGGCCGAGCAGAACTCCGCCGGCTGGTCCTTCATGAACGGCTTCAGGAACGTGCGGCGGTGCGGTTCGGGGTCGAGATACGTCAGGAAGTGGTCGAGCGCCTGGATCACCGGGTTCCGGCTGCTGGCCAGCTTGTGCAGCGGCGGATACTCGATCGTGAAGTCCCCGTTGCCCATCGTGCCGCCCACGTGCACGATCGAGTGGCAGGAGATGCACGCCAGCCCCGCCTGCGCCTCCGGAGTATCGATCTGTGGACCGATCGGCTTATCGAACCGGCCGTTGAAGAACACCGCGTGATCGTGGCATCCGGCGCACCATTTGCTCGGCTTCGTCCCCACCACGCTCTGCATGTACTCGATCGATTTCCGGTAGAACTGGTTGTTGAAGCTCGCGAAGTGGTGCATCGAGCTCTTCCACTGCTCGTAGATGTCCTTGTGGCACTCGCCGCACTTCTCCGAGTCCATGAAGAAGTTGGACGGGATGATGCCGCCCACGTTGGTCTTGGCCGAAGAGGGAAAGAACGGCGACCCCGGCCCGCCGCCCTCGCCCGCCATCGACAGCGGCGCGTTGGGCGGGTTCTCGATGCGGTCGTCAGGGTCTGGGAACGCGCGCTGCCAGGCCTGCGATGCCAGGGGTGCGAGCGCCAGCACCGCCAGCGCCGCATAGAAAGGGCGTGCGAGTCCCGGCGTCCGCCGCCGCACGAACGGCGCCAGCAACGCCAGTCCCGCCAGCGCCGCCGCCACGTGGCCCCACAACGCCCAATTGTGATCGCGCGTCGCGCCGGCGAACGTCAAGAAGAGTCCCAGCACCGCCGCCAGCCCCAATGCGCCCGCCGCCTCGACCGGCGCCTCCCGCCAGCGCCCGCGCAGCAGGACCGCCGCGCCCGCCGCTACCACCACCCCCAGCACCACGTGCAGCAGCACGTTGGCCATGTAGAAGACCGTAGGCGAGGCGAACGCCCAGATATAGGCGCTGTTCAGGATGAGAACCAGGAGGCCGGCGGCAGCCCACCTCCCCAGCCCGCGAGACGCCATTGACCCCTCCACGCAGCCCCGGGGCGGACTTCCCGCCAGACGCCCGGCTCATTTCGGAATCCAGCCCCTGATCGTTCTAAGAATACCCCGCGGCCACTCGGCGGCCAATACTCGAAATCAACTAGCGTCCGCGGGGCGGGCCGGGGGGTTGTCCTCGAGGGTCGACTGCTCCACCACGTAGAGGGGCCGCGCTTTGACGTGCTCGTAGATCCTGCCGACGTACTCTCCCAGCACGCCGATAGCGATCATGATGGCGCCGGCGCTGAGGCAGTTGAGCACGACCAGCGATGTCCATCCCCGCACCAGATCCGCGCCCGCCATTAGCTGCACGATGGCCCAGCCGCCATAAATGAGGCCGACCGAAAACAGCAGCAGACCCAGGATGAACGAAACGCGCAGGGGAATCGGCGAGAAGGCGACCGCAGCGGTCCACGCAAATCGCAGCATCTTGCGCAGTGGGTATTTGGACCTCCCCGCGGCGCGCGCGCCCCGGACCACCGGCACCTCTGTCTGGGGAAAGCCCACCCAGGCCACCATGCCGCGCAGGAACCGGTGCGTCTCCCGCATGGCGTTCAGCGCGTTCAGACAGCGCCGCGACATCAACCGGAAGTCGCCCACGTCGGCGGGCAGGCCGGCGTACACCAGGCGGCGCATGATGCGATAGAAGCCCCAGGCAGTGATCTTCTTGAACCAGGACTCGCCACGCCGTTCCACCCGCCTTGCGTACACGACGTCATAACCTTCGCGGTACCTCCGCAGCATGTCATGGATGGCTTCCGGCGGGTCCTGCAGGTCTGCGTCGATGAGGACCACGGCGTCTCCCCGTGCCGCATCCAGTCCGGCCGTTGCGGCGATCTGGTGGCCGAAGTTTCGGGCCAGGGAAACTACCTTGAAGCCGGCGTCACGCTGCGCGGCCGCCAGGAGTAGTTCGATGCCGCGGTCGGAGCTGCCGTCGTTAACGAGGATGGCCTCCCAGGGGCACCCGGTCGTTGCGAGCGCCTTCTCCAGGCGTTCCAGGAGCAGGGGGATCACTTCCTGCTCGTTGTATATTGGGACCACGACACTCAACAGGGCGGGAGCCGGCCTCGGTTTGAGCACGTGATAGGGTTGAGCCATGGGGAGCGCCTTATCTCGCATTCAGTTGCACTTCGCGACCCAAGGTGTGCGGCAGCGCGAAGCGAATGCGCCCCGGAATCAGACGGGAGCGATCGATGCGGGTATAGACCGCCAACTCACGCGCGTGGACGCCCTCCACCGCGGCCGCCTTCCACTCGCCCGGCCGCTCCCGGAGACAGCCAAGCAGGAGAGTCCTGGTCGGGCTCCCTGAGGGTTCCGAGAGATCCATCACCACCAGATCCACCGCGACCTCGTCCAGATACTTCGCCACACCCGCGCCGTTGTCGAACATCATGTTGACGCGCCCGCCGGTCCAAGAGCTCTCCGCAAGAACTTTGGAAGCCCGCAAAACGATCCGCGATAACCTGCGGTCTCGCATCGCCACTTCCGCGACAAAGCCGCCCTCCCCCTGGGAATCGGAACAGATCAGCATGGCGTTCCTCGGAGCGTTCGATGCCATCGCCAAGCGGGCCGCGTCGACAAAGCCGAATGCCGGAAGATGCGGGACGGCGAAAGCGCCCGACGCCCAGGCCGTTGCGAGCGAAACGCCGGCCAGGACCGCCGCCCGCACCCCCTCGCTTGCCCTCGTGGGAATTCGAAGCCGCGAGACATACCGGCAACCCACGACGAACAGCGCGATGCCGGGCGCCAGGGCGGCCGTCATGTACCTCTCGTCCGGCCCGGGATTGGGCGCGACGCAGTGAAACACCAGCGTGGCCAGGAACAGGCTTGCCGCGCCGGCCACGGCGAGGGAGTCGGGAGAACTTCTGCGGAGCGCCGGCCACGCCGCAGCCGCCAGTCCCGCCAGCAGGAACGCAGCGACCAGCGGGGTGAACTCCTTCGCCAGGATGGCAACGTAGCCGGTCATCATCCGGATGAAGTAGTGACCGTCCACATGGGCCATGGGGACCGAACTCTGGAGCATCTTCAGCGAAACGATCTGCCAGGGCAAACCGAAGATCGCCACCACCGCGCCGGCGAGGTACAAGCCGGGCCGCTTCAGCAGGCGATAGCGCCCTGTCAGCGGTAGCATGAAGAACGCCATAAGAACGCACGCGCTGGCGTTCCCTTTTACCAGCATCGCGCCAGCCGTCGCCGCGCCGAAGGCGATGGCGGTCCCCAAGCGCTCGTTCCTGAAGTACTCCACCAGGAGCAGCATCGACCAGAAGCAGGCCAGCGACACGGCGACGTCGAGCATCACCATATCGTTGCCCGCCTGGACCGGGCCGAGGAGGGTGAACGCCGCGCCCGCTATCAGGCCGAACGCCCGGCCGTACAGGCGTTTGACGAAGACCGCCAGGCTGGCGGACAGCAGGGCGCCCAGCAGCGCCGAGAACGCCAGCAGGGAAACCCGCGTCGTGCCGAACGCGAGCGTCCACGCTCCGGCCGCGCCATAGAAGACCGGCGGCCACATCCCGATGGCCACTTTCGGGTAGTGGACGTAGTACTTTTCGGCGTACGAGAGGGGCGACTCGGGAAACCCCGAACGGGCATAGTCGCCGAACATCAGCGAGGTCACAACGTGCGAAGGCTCGTCCGGATAGTGCGCGAGTTCGCTGCCGTATGCGCCGCTCAGCCACTGCAGGAAAACGGTGAGTGCGAAGAAGCCGGCGACTGTGAGAACGTTCTCAAGCGCGGCGCCGGGTCTCCCGTGCAGGCGGCCGCCCGACCGCCTATCTCGCGTCTGTTGCACACCATCGCCTTCAGCCACGTCGCGCCTCGCCGGGCTGGAAACGGGGCCAGTTGAAGTCATCGTGAATAAGCCCTTATCGCGCATCGCGTGCGCTCTTGTCAACCGCGTGGGTTGCTGCGCCCGTCGCTCGTCGCGGGCGGCTCCATGTTACGATAAGAGCTTCCTCGAAGAAGATGACCGGCAACGTCCCTGACATTCTCGCCCGGATCGTGGACTATAAGAGGGCGGAGCTCGCCGCCTCCGTGATCACGCGCAGCGAGCTCGAGTCGCTGGCCGGCGAGAACCGCTCCTTCCGCCGCGACTTCAGGGCCGCGCTCCTGGGACGCACCCCCGCCATTATTGCCGAAATCAAGAAGGCCTCACCCAGCAAGGGCGTCATCGCCCCGCACGACTTCGACCCGGGCGCCATCGCCGGCGACTACGAAGCCGGCGGCGCGGCCGCCCTCTCCGTGGTCACCGACGAGAAGTTCTTCCAGGGCAGCTTCGACGATCTGGATATCGCCCGCGGCGCCGTCCGCCTCCCCGTCCTGCGTAAGGATTTCATCTTCGATGAGCATCACGTCGCCGAGTCAGCCGCCCGCTGCGCCGACGCCATCCTCCTGCTCGCGGCCATCCTCCCCGCCCCCCGGCTGCGCCAGTTGCGCGAGTACGCCGCACGCTTCGGCCTGGCCGCCCTGGTCGAGGTCCATGACGAGACCGAACTCGCCGCCGCCCTCGATTCCGGCGCCCAACTCGTCGGCGTGAACAACCGCAACCTGCGCACGTTCGAGGTCAATCTCGAGACCTCGCTCCGCCTCGCGCCTCACGTTCCGGCCGGCGTCCTCAAGATCAGCGAGAGCGGCATACGCTCCGCCGAGGACATCTGCCGGCTCCAGCAGGCGGGCTTTCAGGCCTTCCTGGTCGGTGAGCACCTGATGCGGTCCAAGGACCGCCGGCACGCTCTGCGGAATCTGTTCCCGGGTCCGGTCTCCCGGCCGAAACAACTCGTATCGTCCAAGCAATGATGGTGAAGATTTGCGGAATCACAAACCGCGGCGACGCCCGAGCCGCCGTCGAGGGTGGAGCCTGCGCTCTGGGTTTCAACTTCTATCCGCTCAGCCCCCGCTATATCGCTCCGCAGACGGCCCAGGCCATTCTTGCGGCGCTCCCGACGGGCGTTCTCAAGGTCGGAGTCTTTGTTAACGAGTCCGCCGCGGCCGTGAAGGCGCTCGCCGGGCGGCTCGGGCTCGATATCGTTCAGCTCCACGGCGAATCTCCTGAAATCCCCGCGGACCTGCGCGTCTGGCGCGCCCTGCCGGTCGCCCCCGGCTTCGATGCCGCGTCCCTCGATCTCTTGCCCGCGGACGCCTTTGTCCTCGATGCGCCTTCCGGCTCGCTTTACGGCGGCACGGGCCGCAGCTTCGATTGGTCTCTGGCCCGCGGCGCCCGCCGTCCCGTGATCCTCGCCGGCGGTCTGGATGAGACCAACGTTCGCCGCGCCATCGACGAGGCCGGACCCTGGGGCGTCGATGCCTGTTCGCGCCTCGAATCTTCCCCAGGGCGGAAGGACCTCCGCCGCATGGCGCGGTTCCTCGAGGCGGCGTTGTCATGAGCTACTCCCTGCCCGACTCCGGCGGCCATTTCGGCCCCTATGGCGGCCGATACGTCCCGGAAACGCTCATGGCGCCGCTCGACGAACTCGAGAAGGCCTACCATGCCGCGCGCCGCGACCCTGCTTTCCAGACCGAGCTCGATGACCTTCTCCGTAACTACGCCGGCCGGCCTACGCCGCTGACCTTGGCCCGCCGCTTGAGCGAGACCCTGGGCGGGGCGCGTATCTACATCAAGCGCGAAGATCTGCTTCACACCGGCGCGCACAAGATCAACAACTGCCTGGGCCAGGTTCTGCTCGCCCGCCGCATGGGCAGGCGGCGCGTGATCGCCGAGACCGGCGCGGGCCAGCACGGAGTGGCCACGGCGACCGTCTGCGCGCTGTTCGGTCTCGACTGCACGGTTTACATGGGCCTCGAAGACATGCGCCGTCAGAGTCTCAACGTCTTCCGCATGCGCCTGCTCGGCGCGCGTGTCGAAGGCGTCGCCTCCGGCAGCCGCACCTTGAAGGACGCCATCAGCGAGGCCATGCGCGACTGGGTCACCAACGTTTCGACGACTTACTACCTGCTCGGTTCGGCCCTGGGCACGCACCCCTACCCGCTCATGGTGCGCGACTTCCAATCGGTGATCGGCGAGGAAGCGCGCGCCCAGATCCTGGCCGCCGAGCGGCGCCTGCCTCACGCCATCTTCGCCTGCGTCGGCGGCGGTTCGAACGCCATCGGCATTTTCCACCGCTTCATCGAGGACGCGGGCGTGCGCCTGATCGGAGTCGAAGCCGGCGGCTCGGGAACCGCGCTGGGCCAGCACGCTGCGCGTTTCTCCGGCGGCGCTCCAGGCGTGCTACAGGGCGCGTACAGCTACCTGCTACAGGACGAAGAAGGCCAGGTGGCCCTCACTCACTCCGTGTCGGCGGGCCTCGACTATGCTCTCGTCGGCCCCGAGCACGCCTGGCTCCATGACCAGGGCCGCGCCGAGTACACCTCTGTCACCGACTCCGACGCGCTCGCCGCCGCGCGCCTGCTCTCGCGCACGGAGGGCCTCATTCCCGCGTTAGAATCGTCCCATGCCGTGGCGGAAGCCGTGCGCCGCGCGCCCCAAGCCAAGGGAGAGATCTTCCTGGTCAACCTGTCCGGGCGTGGAGACAAGGATATTGACATCTACCGCCAGAACTTCCCCGAGCTCGACTAGGAGGGCGGGCTTCCGCCCGCACGGGGCTGCAGCCCCGCCAACAAGGCAGGTGTCCCATGCCGACTAGGATCGGCCGCCTGTTTGGTGACCTGCGTGCGGCCAACCGCAAAGCCCTCATCGGCTACCTCACGGCCGGCGATCCTTCGATCGAGCGCACGCCGGCGCTGGTCGCCGCCCTGGTGCGCGGCGGCGTCGATCTGGTCGAACTGGGCGTTCCCTTCTCCGATCCCATCGCCGACGGCCCCGTGATCCAGCGCGCGTCCGGGCGCGCCCTGCGCGCCGGCGCCTCGCTGCGCTGCGTTTTGGAGGTCGCCCGTCAAGTCCGCCGCGCTTCCGAAGTCCCGCTGCTGTTGTTCACCTACCTCAACCCGGTCCTCAGGTACGGGATGGACGCGCTGGCCAAAGATGCCGCCGCGGCCGGAATCGACGGCATCCTGCTGACCGACCTCAGCGTCGAGGAAGCCGCCCCGCACGTCCGCCTGCTGCGCGCGAGCAACCTGGACACCGTTTTCCTGGCCGCCCCCACCAGTACCGGGGCGCGCCTCCGCCTGATCGCAGAATACTCTTCCGGCTTCGCCTACCTGGTCTCACGCATCGGCGTCACCGGGGAGCAGGATTCGCTGGCGGCCTCCGCTGTCCCTCTGATCCAGGCCATGCGTCAGGTTACCGGCCTGCCGCTTGCCGTCGGCTTCGGCATCTCCCGCCCCGGGCACGTCGCGGCCGCCGGCGCGCTGGCCGACGGTGTGGTGGTCGGCAGCGCCATCGTCCACCTCATCGAGCGACACGCCTCCGATCCGGACCTCGAAGGCCGCTTGGAAGACTTCGCCCGCGCCCTCAAGCGCGGCTTCGACATGCCGAGGCCCTCATGACCCCAGAGGACGGACTCAAAGCCCTGGCCGGGTTCCGCGACCGCATCGACGATCTGGACCGCCGCATCCTGGGCTTGCTCAGCGAGCGCACGCGCATCGTCGAGGAAATCGGCCGCGTCAAGCAGCACCTGAGCCTCCCCATCTACGAGCCGCGGCGTGAGGACGCGGTTTTCGAGAACGTCACCGCGCACAACGGCGGACCCCTGAGCGGCGACAGCGTCAAACGGATTTTCGAGCGGATCATCGACGAGATGCGCAACGTCCAGCGTCTGCGCATGCTGGAGAGGAACGACAAGCCGTGACCGCGAGGCGCCCTTCGTTCAGCCGCGTCCCGTCGGGCGGAAGCGCCCCGTGCCGTCTTCTCCCACAGCAGGGTTTTTGCCCCGGTTGTGGGGCGGACCCCCTGGTCCGCACGGGTCACCCTGGACCCGCCTTCTCGCCAATCCACCGCGCTCATCGGCGCAACGCCCAGTCCGGCGTGGGCGGCGGCCGCGGACCAGGGGGTCAGCCCCACAACCACAGGAGCCTCCTATGTTAGTCGTGATGCAAGAGGGCGCTACCGAGCAACAAATCGAAGCGGTCATCGACCGCCTGGTCGTGCTCGGCTTCACCGTGCACCGCTCCACGGGCGCGGTTCACACGGTCCTCGGCGGCGTCGGCCCAATCGGCCAGTTTGAGCCCGCCGATTTCGAAGTGCTGGACGGCGTGAAAGAGGCGCACCGCATCATGTCGCCTTACAAGCTGGCCAGCCGCAGTTTCCGTCCCGGGGGCACGGTCGTCAAAGTGGGCCACGTGGAGATCGGCGGGCCCGCCGTGGTCGGTGATGGCCGGGCCGTGCAGCGTCGAGAGCCGCGATCAGATTCTGTCCGTCGCCGAGTCCGTGGCCCGCGCCGGCGCCGTCATCCTCCGCGGGGGCGGTTTCAAGCCCCGCAGCTCGCCCTACAGCTTTCAAGGGCTGGGCGAAGAGGGACTGGCGCTGTTGCGTGAAGCCGGCGACCGCTCCGGCCTGCTCGTGGTCAGCGAGGTGATGGACCACACCCAGATCCCGCTGGTGGCCGCCTATGCCGACATTCTGCAGGTCGGCGCGCGCAACATGCAGAACTACAACCTGCTGCGCGAGCTCGGCAGGCAGCCCAAGCCCATTCTGCTCAAGCGCGGCATCGCCGCCACCATCGAGGAGCTTCTGCTTTCCGCCGAGTACATCCTGGCCGCCGGCAACTCCAACATCATTCTGTGCGAGCGCGGCATCCGCACCTTCGAGAGCTACACCCGCAACACGCTCGACATCTCCGCCATCCCGGTGGTGAAGAAGCTCTCGCACCTGCCCATCGTGGCCGATCCCTCGCACGGCACCGGCCGCCGGGACAAGGTGCTGCCCATGGCCCGTGCCGCCGTCGCTGCCGGGGCCGACGGCCTGCTCATCGAGGTTCACCACGATCCCGACCGCGCCCTGAGCGACGGCGCGCAGTCGCTGTGGCCCGATCAGTTCGCCGAGCTGATGTCCCAGCTCCGCATCATCGCCCCCGCCGTCAACCGCACCCTCGCCCCGGCTCGGCCATGAAGCCCCCACTCACAGCCCGACTCCGAGGCCCTCATCGTGATTGAAACCGTCGCCATCGTCGGCACCGGCCTGATCGGCGCGTCCTTCGGCCTCGCCCTGAAGGCGGCCGGGTTCGAAGGCCGCATTCTGGGCGTCAGTTCCCCCGGCACTCAAAGACGCGCTCGATCGCGGCGCCATCGACGAAGCGCTCCCGTTGGTTCAGGCCGTGCCCGCGCCGACCTGGTCTGCCTCTCCCAGACCATCTGCCGCATCCTCGAGACTCTGCGTGTCATCGGCCCCTGCCTCCGCCCCGAAACGCTGGTCACCGATGCCGGCAGCACCAAGACCCGCATCGTCGAGCAGGCCCGCCGCTCCATCCGCGGCGCCCAATTCCTGGGCGGCCATCCCATGGCCGGCAAGGAGAAGCGCGGCGCGGCCGAAGCCGACGCGGCGCTGTTCGCCGGCCGCACCTGGATCCTCACGCCCGCCTCTCCGGCGGATCTCGACACGCCCGCCGCCCGCGAGTTGCTGTTCTGGATTCGCCGGACCGGCGCTGTACCCCTGGTGCTGACTGCCGAAGAACACGACCGCGTCGTCTCGCTCACTTCGCATCTGCCCCAGTTGCTCTCGACCGCGCTGGCCTCGACGCTGGCCGCCCGCCTCTCCGCCCCCGAACATCTGAAAGCCGCCGGCCCCGGCCTGGCCGACATGACCCGCTTGGCATCGAGTTCCTACGACTTGTGGCGGGACATCCTCGAAACCAACCGCGCCGCGGTCGACAGCGCCATGGCCGCGGCCATCGAGGAACTCCAGCGCCTCCGGGCAGGCCTGACCTCGGATGAGACGCGGCGCGCTTTTGAGACGGCGGCGGCTTTCGCCTCCCGCCTGAGGAAATAGCGGTCAGCAGCGGTCGCTTCGAGAGGCCCTATCCTGGAAGGCTGGGGCGCGCGTCGCGGCAGGTTGTCCCGGAGAAACCCAGGCTCGCCCGGCCTATTTCTTCCTGGTCAGCACGATCGGCCGTGACGTCTTTGATGTCGTTCTGGCCCGCGCCGTTCCGCCCCAGGCCATATTGCCCGATATACGGCCGCTGTAGCTTTGACCCAGCGCTTTGAGGACACCAGATCCTGACCGTCGTCGAGAATGAAAAAGGCGTCGCGCAGGTCCTGGCCGTTCGGCAGTTTCCGTGTCCGGCTACCGATCGCTTTGTACTCCTTGCCGCTCTTCCGGAAGAACCCGTAGACCTTATCGAAGTTGTCGGCAGTCGTATAGACAGTCACTTCGATGTCCGGCTTGCGCGGCCGGGCTGGTCTTCGCCTGCTCCGTGGCGGCCTTGTCGAGCTTGGCCCCGGGTATATCCTGGCGGTCTGCTGCCCCACCGCAGCCATCACCACACAAAAACACACCCCTACCCGCAAGCGATTCATAGGCACTAAGAAAAGAATACGCTTTCATCGAGACTAAATTCAATGTTTTCTTAGCCGTACCGGTACTACCAAAAACGACGTCGGTACCTGGCGTACACCGCATTTGCGGGTAAGTCTAGCCTCCTGGTTAGCCGATAGACGCCGAGAGGAAGAGCGGACGTGGCGCGGCCCAGCCGGCCGGCCCGCGTAATCCATCCGAGTAAAGCCGGTCAGGCGGAAACCCGATTCCATTCCCGCGCTACTCGCCGTTCAATCAGGCTAGGTGTGTTTCCAACCATCCAAATTCCGGAAGCCTCCAGGCCGCGGGAGGCGGCTGTGGCAGGCGCCCCTCGCGTCTCGAAACGGCGGCGGGGCCGCGCCGGCGGAAGCGTCATCATCGAGTGTGCGCTCACCTTTCTTCCGCTGCTGGCGCTGATTTTCGCGTTTGCGGATTTCTCGCTGCTCCTGTTCCGCTGGAGCACGCTCGAAAACGCGGTCCGGGAAGGGTGCCGGTATGCCATCACTTTCCAGACCTCCGGCTCCCTCGGCCAGGATGCCTCGATCGAGCAGGTGGTCCAGCAATACGCCCTGGGAGTGGTCACCACCAGCGACCAGCCCCAGCACATCTTCGTGGACTACTACTCGCCCGCCAACCTGACACGCCCATCGCCAGCGGCGGGAACATCCCCGGCAACGTCGTCCAGGTCTCCGTGCAGAACGTGTCGTGGAGCCTGGCTGGCGCCGCTCAGCGGCACCCTCGGCGCGGGCGGGCTGTATTCGAGCAGCGCCGCTGACTTTCAGCGTCTATTCTTCCGACATCCTGGGCGGATACCCGGCCGGCGTCAACTCGGTGGCGCGCTGAGAAGGCGCGGCGCGGGAGGGAATAGAGCATGGCTGAAACACGGCGCAATCGGAGGCGGAAGAGGCCAGGAGCTCATCGAGTTCTCGATGACGGCCCTCCTGCTGGCCGGTCTGCTGGTGGGCGCCTTCATTACCGGCATGAACCTCATTCGCAGCATACAGGTTAACCAGGCTTGCCGCGACGTGGCCAACATGTATATTCACGGCGCGGACTTCTCGACGTATTCCATGCAGCAGTTGACCCAGCGGCTGGCCCATGGCCTCGACCTCGAGATCGGCGCGGCGTTTACCGGAAACAGCGCCGCCAACACCGGTAATCAGGGTAACGTGCTGGTGACGCTCTCGCGGGTTATGTACATCGGTTCCACCACCGACCCCAATTGCGCCGCGGTCGGGGCTTCCCATTGCACGAATGCCAATAGCTTCGTCTTCACCCAGAGGATCCAGTTCGGGAATGGGACCCTGGCCAACACCAAAGCGAGCTCGCTGGGTAATCCGTCCGCCACCTCGGTTTCGTCCGCCGGGGTGATCGCCAATCCGGTCACCGACGCCGGGGCCAAGCTCCCGGCGGCCGCGCAGACCGGTTTCAGCAACCTGTGGCAGACCTCGTTGCAGGATGGGCAGGTCTGCTACGTCGTCGAGTTCTACGCCCAGTCGCCGGACTTGAACCTGGGGAGCTTTCTGGGGGGCGGCGTCTACGCACGTTCCTTTTTCTAGAGAATTGAACTCCAATGCCGAAACAACGCACCCGTTCTCGCCAAAGGGGAGTCAGCCTGCTCCTGGCTGGACTCTCGCTCTCCTTCATCGTCCCCGCCGTGGGACTGATGATCGATGTGAGCGTCCTCTATTCGGTCAGGGCCCGCTTCCAGGCCGCCGTCGACGGCGCCGCCCTGGCCGCGGCCCGCGCCCTCAATCTGGGCCAGACCACCTCGGCCCAGGCCACCGCGGCCAAGCAGAATGCCGTCAACTGGTTCTATGCCAACTTCCCCTCCGGCTCCTGGGGGACGACGGGCACGAACATGAGCAATTCCACCGTCAACGTCTTCGACGATCCGAACAACGCCCACGTCCGCAACGTGACGGTGACCGCCTCCACCAACGTGCCCAGTTATTTCATGCGCTGGTTCGGCGCAAACTCTACCGCGCTCTCCGCCACCGGCAACGCTTCCCGGCGCGACGTGGTTGTGATGATGGTGCTCGACCGTTCCGGCTCCATGGGCGGCGCCTGCTCCAGCATGATCACCGCCGCCAAGCTCTTCACCGGCCAGTTCGCCGCCGGCCGCGATCAGATCGGCCTGGTCTCCTTCAGCGATAACGTCTACATCCATTCTTCGCCCACCACCAGTTTCCAGACCGTGCTGGGCTACAAGAACAACCTGGGAAGCGCGACGGGCGCGATCGACAGCATCGTCTGCAACGGCGGCACCAGCACCGCGCAGGCCATCTCGGTCGCCTACAACGAGCTCTACAAGGTCAACCTTCCGGGAGCTCTGAACGTTATCATGTTCGAGACCGACGGCCTGCCCAACACCCTGACCCTGAACTTCTGGGACTCCGCGAACACCAAGACCGGTCTCACCAGCACCAGTACCTGCACGGACAAGAATGGTAAAAAGCGGAGCGGCGGCGGCTTCGCCAGCGCTTCCGTGCTGCCGAGCTGGACTTCGGGCCAGTCCCTCGGCTCGGGCAGTTACTTCGCCGACATCCCCGCGGGCATGATTGGCGGGGTCTATTCGGACGACCCCGGCAACGGCAACAAGTTTCAGCTCCTCTTCAAGTACTGGACCACCTCCACCAGCAACAACTTCAACAGCAGCAGCTTTACGACCGCCTCCGGCTGCGCGTTCAATAGCGGCAGCGGCCAGAACCCCAGCCCGCCGCCGAGCGACATCGCCTGGTTTCCGCTCACCAACGTCTGGGGCGACCAGTTGAGCCCCGGTTACCTCGCCGTCACCCTCTCCAGCGGAAAGGTCGTCTCCAACAGTTGGCAGACGTTCCACAACGCCGCCTTCAACGCCGCCGACTCTGCCGCCTCACAGGCGCGCACCAACTCCCACCTTCCGGCGTATTTCTTCGTGATCGGCCTGGGCGGCACTTCCACCAATCCGCCCGACTACGTGCTCATGCAGCGCATCGCCAACGACCCCAACGGCGACAACTACAACTCGCCGGCCCTGTACTCGGCCTGTTCGCAGGAGGCCAACTGCGCCACGAACTCGAGCCAGCCCCAGGGCACCTTCGTCTTCTCCTCCAGCCCTTCGTCGCTCTCGCAGGCCTTCCTGTCCGTCTCCTCGGAGGTGCTGCGCTTGAGCAAGTGACCTAGAATAGTCGTCAAGATGCCGGCGTACGTCGCGTTACTCCGTGCCATCAACGTCGCCGGCCACGCCTGCGTCAAAATGGACCGGCTGCGGGAAGCGTTCGCGGCGGTAGGGTGCCGCAACGTCAGAACCTACATTCAGAGTGGAAACGTGGTTTTCGACTCGCCCGCCCGGTCGCCGGAGGCGATTATTGCGAAGCTCGCCGCCCAACTCCAAACCCTGCTGGGCGCCGAGCCCGGCATCGCCCTGCGGACCCTCGCTGAGGTCGAGAACCTGGTCCGTCAGGCTCCCTTCCATGACATCGAGCCGGGAGAGGACCTCAAGCTCTACGTCGCCTTCTTGTGCCAGGCTCCTCGGATCAAGCCTCAATTCCCCCTCACCTCCCTCAAGGAAGCCGTGGAGGCCCTGAGGATGACCGATCGCGACGTGTTCGTTGTCAGCCGCCGCAAGAAGAATGGCTCCTTCGGATTTCCGAACAACTTCGTCGAAGAGGCGCTCGGGGTCTCCGCTACCACTCGAAACTGGTCAACCGTCGCCAAGCTCGTGGAACTCGGCCGGAGGTAGGCGGACCTCCTGACGGACGCCCCACGGCGGCACACCTGTGCCTGGAGTTCACAGATTCCCCGACAGCGAGTAGTCTGCTTACAGTCACTTACATCTGGCCGCCCGATTGCTTTTCCTCCCGCCGTATGAAAGTTCTCCGGCTCCTGGCGCTCCTGGCCCTGGCCGCTCTGGCCGCCCTCGCACAGGACCTGGAGGCCAACGTCAACGAGCGCTACACCGTCGAGAAAGTCGAAATCAGCGGCATCGATCAGGCCGGTCTCAGCCACAACCTGCGCCAGCAGATCCACGCCCTCATCGGCCAGAAGTTCAGCCAGCAGAAGCTCGACGAGGTTTCGCGCCTCATCGACAAGGCACTGCCCGGCCACTCCGTTTCGATCCGGATCGCGCGCGGCGAACTGCCCGAGCACATCAAGGTCATCTTCGAGATCCGCAGCCACCAGCGGCGCTTCGATCTCGCCGCCCCCAAGGCCCTCTACGCTTCAAACAACGGCTGGACCGGCGAGGTCGACGCCACCGTCCAATCCCATGCGAACTTCGTCACCGTGGGCCTCCTCAGCGATGCCGACACGATGGTTGAGCGCCCAACCGGCCTGCGCGCGCGCTACGAGAACCGCCAGATCGCGGACGGCCGCCTGCGCCTCGCCCTCGGATTCGGGGATTTCCACGACTCCTGGAACCCGGCCACGGTCGAAGCCGCCGGCACTGAGGCGCTCTACCGATCCCGACGGAACATCGAACCTGTGGCCACGTACGTCCTGGTCCGCTCGCTGAAGCTCTCCCTGGGGCTCAGCTTCGAACAGCTTCAACCTCAGCTTTCGGCCGCGCATTCGGAAGCCTCCAACGCCGTGATTACTACTCTGCGCTATGATCGGCTCTTGGAGGGGACTGGGTCCAGTCAGCAACGGGTGGAGGCAGGTTACAGCCTGCGCGCGGCCACCACTTCTCTCGCCTCCGACTTCGACTACACTCGCCATTCCTTCGATTTCTGCTACACCCTGTGGCTCGGCGCGCACCGCGTCTCCACCCACCTCACCTCCGGCTTCATTCGCGGCGCCGCCCCCATGTTCGAACGTTTCGTCCTCGGGACGAGCACCACTCTGCGCGGTTGGAACCGGTACGATCTGGCCCCTCTGGGCGCCAGCCGCATAGTCCACAACTCGTTGGAATACCGATACCGCTTCGTGGAGGCCTTTTACGACGCTGGCGCCGTCTGGAACGCCGGTGACCGCGCCACCGTCCACCACTCCGTGGGCGGCGGCGTCCGCCTGGGCGACCTGGCCCTGCTGGTGGCCTTTCCCTTGCGCAACGGCCACGCCGAGCCGGTCTTCATCGCGGGTTTGAATCTCTGATGAGCGGCCCGGATCGCATGACGCGCCGGAAGCTGCTGTACCTCCTGTTGCCCGCTTCCGGCGCGTGTTTTTCCAAGGCCCTCCCGGATGAGGCTCTGGACCCGCGCCTCGAGGCCGGCCGGATTCGCGTCTCCGCCCGGCGCCTTCACTTCGTCTCCGGGAGCGCCCTCGAACGCTTGCAGAACGGCGCGCTGGTGCCCTTCGCCCTCCAACTGGCTCTTTCCACCAACCGCTGGGCCACCGTCTTCCACCGCGACATCGAGCGTTTCGTCTTCAGCTACGACCTGTGGGAGGAGAGGTTCTCGATCGCCAAGCTGGGCAGCCCGCGCCGGTCGGTCGCCCGCCTTTCCGCGCGTGCCGCCGAGTCCTGGTGCATCCAGGAAATGGTGCTGCCCCAGGCGGACCTCGCTCCCGGGCAGCCCTTCTGGTTGCGCCTCGAGGCCCGCGCCGAGAACCCCGCAGAGGACCCGCACGTGATGACCGAGGAAGGCGTCAGCCTCACCCGCCTGGTCGAGCTCTTCAGCCGCCGCTCGCGGGGCGGCGACACCCGCTGGTCCATCGACGCGGGCCCCTTCCGTCTGGCCTCGCTGGCCCTCCCTGGGGTGGTGCGATGAGCCTGCGCGCCCGGCTCATCCTCATTTTCGCCGGCGCCACGGTGCTGCCTCTGGTAGCGACCTGGTGGCTCACCACCACCTTGCTCGAGCAAAGCCTGGCCTACTCATCCACCGACCAGCTCGATCGTCTGTCGAAGGTAGCCGGACAGACCGGCCGCGAACTCTACCAGCGCGTGCGCGACTCGCTCAAGGCGGAGTCCGTCGCCGGCCGTCCTCCCGAGCACCGCTGGCCCGCCTTCGCCGCCGCGCCGCCCGAAGTGCGTCAGTTCTGGGAGTCCGGCGAGCCCGAGCGCTTCGTTCTCTCGGAGCCCGACGGCGACCGCTTGACCTACCTGCTCCGCACGCCTGCTCCACGCACCGAGGTCCTCTCCTGGTCCGCCCCCATCGGTCCGCTGGGCATGACCCGCATCTCGGACGAGTACCGCCAGGCTCGTGACACCGTCCGGCGCGCGAGTGCGCTCGATCTGCGCCGTGGCTTCGTGTACACCTACGTTCTGCTGGCCGCCTCGTTCTGGCTGGTGGCGCTCCTTCTGCTGGCCTTGATGGCGCACCATGCCAGCCGGCCCATCAGGCAGTTGACGGCGGGCCTGGGCCGCCTCGCCTCGGGCGACTTCGCGGTGCGTCTGGACGCCGGCCGATCCGATGAAACCGGCCGCGCGCTTCGCGCTTTCAATGACATGGCCGCCCAGCTCGAGCACAGCCGCAGCCGCTTGGTCTACCTCACCCAGCTCGCCAGTTGGCAGCTCCTGGCCCGCAAGATGGCGCACGAGCTGAAGAACTCCCTGACGCCCATCCGCCTCACCCTCGAGGAGATCGTGGCGCGCAACCCCGGCGACGCCTTCATCGAGCAGGCCGCACGCATCGTCATCGACGAGGTCGAAAGCCTGGAGCGCCGCGTGCGGGCCTTCTCCGAGTTTGCCTCCGAGCCGCCCGTTCGGTCCGCCGCGGTCCCCGTCAACGCCGTCCTCGAAGAACGCATCGTGCTGCTCAAGGCCGCGCACCCGGAGGTTGCCTACAACGTGGTGCTGGCGGGCTCCGACCCGGCCGCTCTGGGGGACGAGGACTTGCTCAAAGGCATCCTCTCCAACCTTCTCGAGAACGCCGCCGAGGCCGCAGGCCCGGGCGGCTCCGTCCTCGCCATCACTTCCGCCGACACCGCGTGCGTAGCCCTTGAGGTCCACGACTCCGGCCCGGGCCTCAGCCCAGAAGCCCGCCAAACCCTCTTCGAACCCGCTATCTCGTTCAAAAAGCGGGGCATGGGGCTTGGCCTCTCCATCGCCCGCAAGAACGCTCTGCTGATGGGCGGCGACATCGCCCTGGCCGAGGGCCGTCTCTCCGGCGCCGCCTTCCGTGTGACGCTCCCGCGCCAATCGGCCGCCAGCTATCAGCTATTGGAACAACGCCAACCGGGCGCCTCCGTCTCTCCCCGAAATGCTCAGTCGCCCGAGCGCCGTCTGATAGCTGATAGCTGACCGCCGATTCGCGGAAACGAACGCCCCCGCGCCATCGTCCAGTCTGTCAATGCCCCGCATCGTGGTCCTCGACGACGAAGAGAACGTCGGCCGCTCTCTCCGCCTGGTCCTCGAGCGGGAAGGCTACGCCGTCACCGTCTGCCGGAGCGCCGCCGATTTCCGCGCCCATCCCGACGTCCTTCGCGCCGACGCCTTCCTGCTCGACATCATGCTGCCCGACGCCAACGGCATCGACGTGCTCCGCTGGCTCCGCCAGAGCGACTCCCACGCTCCCGCGGTCATGATCTCCGGCCACGGCACCATCGCCGACGCCGTCGAAGCCACACGCGCCGGAGCCTTCGATTTCCTCGAGAAGCCGCTCACCCGCGACCGCGTCCTGCTGGCCCTCAAGAACGGCCTCGAACAGTCCGCGCTGCGCCGGGAGAATGAGCGCCTGCGCGAGTTGGTGGGCGACGCGCCCCGCATGATCGGCTCCAGCTCCGTTTTCCAGACCCTCCTCGGTCAGGCCACGCTGGTCGCCCGTTCCGATGCCCGCGTCTTGCTGATAGGGGAGTCCGGCACGGGCAAGGAGTTGCTCGCCGCCCACATCCACCGGGAAAGCCCTTTCGCCTCCGGCCCCTTCGTCAAGATGAACTGCGCCGCCATCCCCACCGAACTGCTTGAAAGCGAGTTGTTCGGCCACGAGAAAGGAGCTTTCACCGGCGCCTCCTCCGCCCGCCGCGGCAAGTTCGAGCTGGCCGACGGCGGCACGCTCTTCCTGGACGAAATCGGCGACCTCCACGAGACCGCGCAGGCCAAGCTGCTCCGCGTTCTTCAGGAAGGCGAATTCCACCGCGTCGGCGGCGAGCAGCCCCTCCACGCCTCGGTCCGCGTCCTGTCCGCCACCAACCGCGACCTCGCCGCCCTGATCGCTCAGAAGCGCTTCCGGGAGGATCTCTACTACCGCCTCTCCGTAGTCCCGCTGCGCGTGCCGCCGCTGCGCGAACGGCCCTCCGACATCCGCCCCCTGGCCGGGTACTTCCTCGAGGAGTTCTGCCGCCGCAACAGCTTCAAGAACAAGACCGTCGACGACGGCGTGTTCCCGGTGCTCGAAGGGCTGCCCTGGCCCGGCAACCTTCGCGAGTTGCGCAACGTCGTCGAGCGCATGGCCATCCTGACCCCCGGTGACCGCATCACGCTCGAATCCGTGCCAGTGGAGCTGCGCCTGTCCCGCGATGGCGCCCCGCGCTCGTCCGTCCAGGACGCCCGCGACTCCGCCGAGCGCGAGCACCTCCTGCGCGCGCTCGAAGCCGAAAGGTGGAACGTTTCGTCCGCCGCCCGCGCCCTCGGCATGGAGCGCACCAACCTCCACAAACGCATCCGCGCCTTAGGCCTCGACCGCTCCCGCAACCCCGGGTAACGCGACCACCGCGCCCGGGTTACGGCGCGAAGTACCCGTCGATATCGAGAACCAGGTGCGTCGGCTCCGTGACGTAAATGCTGATCGCCCCGCTGGTGCTCGCCGGAACGATCGCGGCGTTCGCCACCACGCTGCCGTCCCATGAGTTCAGAGTCGAAACGATCGGCTGCGCCAATCCGGTGGCCCACGCGGAGAGATACGAGAGCCGCCCGTCGGGCACCACCGTCACGTTCAACGAATACGCCGCCGCCGCGGGCGCCGAGCAGCCGCTCGCGGGGATGGAGAAGGACCGCGTCTCCCCCGCGGCCATCTTGGGCTGACCGCCCCCTCACCCCACCGGCCCGCAGAAGAAATCCAGCGACTTGGCGATGTACTGCTTCAGCTCGCCCCGCTTGACCACCGCGTCGAGCATCCCCGTCTTCAGAAGAAACTCCGCCCGCTGAAACCCTTCCGGCAGCTTCTGCCGGATGGTTTGTTCGATGACCCGCGGCCCCGCGAATCCGATTTGCGCGCCGGGCTCGCCGATGTTGAGGTCGCCGAGCATGGCGAAGCTGGCGGTGGTGCCGCCCGTGGTGGGATCGGAAAGGACGCTGATGAAGGGGATTCCGGCCTCGTCGAGCGCCATCACCGCGGCCGACATCTTGGCCATCTGCATCAGGCTCACCGCGCCTTCCTGCATGCGCATGCCGCCCGAGGCCGACACGATCACCAGCGGCCTGCGGTCGGCGATCGAGCGCTCGATGGCGCGCGTGATCTTCTCTCCCACCACCGCCCCTACGCTGCCGCCAATGAATTTCAGCTCGAAGGCGCAGATGTAGACCGGGCGGCCGGCCAGCGTCCCCCCGGCCGAGATCACCGCGTCGCGCAGCGAAGTGGACTTCTGCATGGAGGCGAGGCGGTCGGTGTACGCCTTCGAGTCCACGAACTCCAGCGGATTGGTGGAGGCGAGGCCGGCGTCGAAGGTCTCCCAGGGGCCGTCGAAGAGCTGCTTGAGCCGGCTCGTGGCGTCTACGCGGAAGTGGTACCCGCAGCGCGGGCAGACGTTCAGATTCTCTTCCAGGGCCTTCTTCCAGACGATCTGGCGGCACCCGTCGCACTTGAGCCACAGGCCTTCGGTCTTCACCTTGTGCTCGCCTTCGGCGCCGGGCTTCTCTTGGGAGGACTTCTGTCTGGTGAACCAGGGCATTAGTAGTCGATGCCTCGCTGCGCCAGGATTCCCTGGTGGAACGGATGCTTGATTTCCTTCATCTCGGTGACCAGGTCGGCCGCCTCGACGAGCTCGGGATGGGCGTTGCGGCCGGTGGCGATGACGTGGAGGCGTTCGGGACGGCGGGCCAAGTCCTCGAGCACCCGCCCGATGGGCAGCATGCCGTAGTGGATCGTATAGTTCAACTCGTCCAGGATCACCATGTCGTACCGGTCCGACTGCATTGCCTCGACGGCGGCATTCCAGGCCTCCCCGGCCAGGCGTACGTCCTCCGGGTCGGGCTTCTCGGAGCCCACCTTAACGAAGCCGCGGCCCATGGGCCGGATCTCGAAGGCCCCGCCGAGCAGGGGAGCGCTGTCCAACTCTCCATAGTGCCACGAACCCTTGATGAACTGGATCATGAGGACCTTGAAGCCCTGGCCGGCCCCCCGGAGCGCCACCCCCATGGCGGCGGAGGTCTTCCCCTTGCCGTTCCCGGTGAAGACCATGAGCAGCCCCTTGTCCATTCGTTGTTACGGTAGCACAGGGAAGGTCGGCCGTCAGCCACCGGCCACACCGGCCATCCCGGTCTTCCGCGCTACCGCGCCGCTCCTGCTCCCCAACTCTTCCCGTCAGACGGCCACAAGTTTCCGGAGAGCCGTCGGCCGTCGCCTTTCAGCCAAACCGGTCCGGGGGCCGTCAACTTCAGTTCAGCGTGGCGTCGGCGAAGCCATTGAAGGAGCGGTACTCGCCGTCCGCTTTGAGATCGGGATCGTCGGCAAGCTCCTTCTGGTGGACCTTCATGGCCGCGTCGAAGGCCTGGCGCACGGAAGTCCTGGGCTCGCGCAGGAAGGCGTTCCAGAACGTGTCGGCGAAGTAGGCGCAGTAGGTCTCGTGCTCGCTGTCTACGTCCGAGATCACGATGGCCTTGCTGCGAGTGCCCTCGAAGGCGTCCACGAAGCCGCCGGAAAAACACTGGTCCATGATGACGATCACGTTGGCGGGCAAGCGCTCGACCTCGGCGCGCAGATCGGCCGGCCAGAGGACGCCGTGCCGCAGGACGAGGTACGGTCCGCGCCGGTCGTAGTCGCCGTGGCCGGTGCCGTAAATCACCACCGTGTCGCCGGCGTGCGTGAGCGAGGCGAGGCGGTCCATCACCTGCTCGAAGTGGGCCGGGACGGGGCTGCAGACCGGCGTGCGCTTCGCGGGCGGATTGCGGCGGTCCTTGGGCGAGACCACGAAGATGTTCTCTTCGCCGAAGCCGAGCGCGCGCAACGTGCGGTAAGCGCGGGCGACGTTGGTCTGATGATCGCGAGCGCCGTCGGCGTTGGCCAGGACGGCGTAGCGCTGCGGATGCGGCGTGGCGGCCGCCCGCGGCTCCTGGGCCTGTGACCGGCCGGAGCCGCAGCCGGCGAGAACCAGCGCCAGCACGGTCGTCGAGGCTGCAAGTCGCATTGCTACTAATGTAGCAGCGGTCAGCCATCGGCGGACGCCGTGTTCGTCCGCCGTGTTCGTCCGCCACCCGCGACGCTTCTTCCGTGCTCACAGGGCGCCGCCTCCGGCATGCGCGTCCGCGCTGATCTGGCTGCGCCGGCTTCACGCGGCCGGGCGAGGCAGAACCTCCCGTTCTATCCGCTTGCTCAGGGCATCCTCGGCAACCGCAAGGTCGTGCTTGCCTTGCAGGTTGATCCACATCTGAGCCGAAGTGCCAAAATAGCGGGCCAGGCGCAAAGCCGTGTCCCCGGTGATCCCCCGTTGACCTTTGACGATGCCGCCGATTCGATTCGCCGGAACGCGCAGAGCCGGCGCGAGGGCATTCACGGTCAATCCCGCCTCGTTCGGCAAGTCCTGCAGCACTTCACCGGGATGGATGGGCGGCAGCCGCTTTTCTCTCTTGGTGGTCATCTCAATGCCCCTTAGTGATAGTCCACGATCTTGACATTGTGCGCGTCTCCGTCCCGCCACTCGAAACAAATCCGGAATTGGTCGTTGATTCGGATGCTGTGCTGGCCCTTGCGGTCTCCCTTGAGGGCCTCCAACCGGAGCCCCGGCAGGTTCAAGTCGTGGAGTGAAACGGCTGCGTCCGGCAATTCCACTCGCAGGCGCGCTGCTTTTTCGATCGACTGAAGCCTCGGGCTGAACCTGCGCTCCAATAGCCGTTGCGCATCCGGGTCCCGGCAAGTACGGATCATACACCCTTCATATTGCGGAACTCGTACAAGTACGGCCAGCCTGAGGCGGTGTGCGAGGCGGCGGGAGCTCGCTTCAGCGCGCTGCAATCGCGTCGGCCGCCTGTTTCCCCATGCGCACGCAGTCGGGAATGCCGATGCCGTGGTAGGCGTTGCCGGCCAGGTGCAGGCCGCCCAGTTCCTTGAGACGGGGACTCGAGGCGGGCGAGCCGGTCGGCGTGGCCCACGGTGTACTGGGCCATCGAGCGCGGCCAGCGCGCTACGTGCGTGAAGACGGGGGTGGCGCAAACCCCCATGATGGTCGCCAGCTCGGCGCGCACGCCGGTCACCAGTTCCTGGTCGGAGAGCGCGAGAACGGCCGGGTCCTCGCCACCAACGAAGCAGCGCAGGACGGCTTTGTCCGCGGGCACACGGTGCGAGAACTTCGTGCCGACCCAGGTGCAGGCGACCAGGAGCTGGCGCTCGCTCTTGGGCACCAGAAAACCGAAACCGTCGAGCGGGCGCCGGAGGCCGGCCTTTTCGTAGGCCAGCGAAATGGTGATCGAGTTCGAGTACGGGATGGAGTCGAGCAGCGCCGCCAGGTCGCCATCCACCGGGCCCAGGAGCGCGCCGGCCTGGTAGGCCTGGCAGGCCAGGACCACGTGATCGGCCGGAATCCACTCGCCGCCCGCGCGCACCCGCCACGGCGCGCCTTCGGCGGAGCGCTCCACGGCTTCGGCGGGTGCGTGCACCACTTCGGGCGCCGGCCGCGTCCGGGCGATCAGCGCGTCGACAAGCTGGCCGAGCCCGCCCTTCAGCGTCTGGAACAGCGGCTGGCCCTGGGCGTGCCGGGCGGCCTTGCGGCGCTCGTGCAGGACCCCCTTGGTGAGGCTCCCGTACTTGCGCTCGATCTCGACGAAGCGCGGCAGCACGCTGCCCACGCTCAAAGAGGCCGGGTCGCCGCCGTAGACGCCCGCCAGCAGCGGCTCGGCCAGGTAGTCCACGGCTTCCCAGCCGTAGTGCGCGGCGACGAACTCCGCCACGGACCGGTCGGGCTGCCAGCCGTGCTGTGGACGCCGGAACCACTCCAGGCCCATGCGGAGCTTGGTCTCGAGGCCGAGGAGCGAGGTGCGGACCAGCGGGAAAATCCGCGTGGGGATCATCAGCATCAGGCCATCCGGCAACGGCACCAGGCGCCCGCGCTTCAGGACGTAGGTGACGCGGAGATGGTCGTTCGAACCGATGACGTCATCGCCCAGGCCCAGTTCGCGGATCAGGTGCAAGGCCCACGGTTTCTGCGCCAGGTAACTGTCCGGCCCCGCTTCAAGTACGCAGCCCTCGATGCGCTCGGTCGAGATGACGCCGCCCAGACGCCCCTCGCGCTCGATCAAGGTGGATGCGACGCCGTGCTTCGCCAGGTAGTAGGCAGCCGACAAACCCGAGATGCCGCCGCCGACGATGACTACGCGCATAGTTTGTCTTGCGCGACGGCGGCCAGGGCGCCGATAAACGTCGGAGAATCGTTCAGCGACTCGGGGCGGCGTAGCGCGACGCCGCGCTCGCGGGCGTAGTTCCGGAAGGCGATATCCACATCATAGAGGACCTCGACGTGGTCGCACACGAAACCGATGGGGGCCAGCACCAGCTCGCGGACACCGGCGGCGGCGTAATCGTCGATGCGCGATTCCACCGTGGGGCCCAGCCACTTGTCCTCGGTGAAGCCCTGGCTCTGGTAGGCGAACTCCCAACGGGCGAGGCCGGCGCGAAGGGCCACGGCAGCGGCGGTGGCCCTGGCTTCCGTGTCGTAGGGGTCGGCGCGCTCCAGCACGCGCTCGGGCAGGCTGTGGGCGGTGAAGAGCACGCGCCCGAAGGGCAGCAGGGGCGCGAGGCGCTCCGCGAATGCCTCGACCAGCATGGGGTGATCGTGGAAGGTCTTGGTCCAGACGATCTCGGCAGCCAGGCCCGTCTCGGTCTTGGCCTCCTGGACGCGGCGGAAGTAGAAGCCCACGCTGGCCTTCGAGTATTGTGGCGCCAGGCACAGCGCGACGATGCGCTCGACACCGTCCTCCTTCATCCGCGACACCGTTTCCTTGATGAACGGGCGCCAGTTCCGCATCCCGAAATAGACCGGAACTCCGATCTCGCGTTGGAGGGCCTGGGCCTGTTCCTGTGTGCGGGCCGTAAGCGGCGAGGCGCCGCCGATCTGGCGGTAGCGATCCGAGACCTCCTCGACCAGCGACGGCGGCGTGGGCCGGCCTGACCGCACGTAGAACAGGTACTCGGCGACATCCTCGACGCGTTCCGGCGCCCCGTGGGCCAGGAGGAGAACGGCCTGCTTCATGTGGCGCACGCACTCCTGCGTGCCGCGTCGAGACTCATCTCGACGCTTGGCTGTCGGCCTGAGCCTGCGGCCCCTCCCCGCATTACGGCTTGAACTCGCGCACGAACTGGACCGCGGCCCGAACGTTTTCGACCGGCGTCTCGGGTAGGATGCCGTGGCCCAGGTTGAAGATGTGGCCGGGCCGCGTGCCGGTGCGCTTGAGCAGCTCGTGGATGCGGGTTTTCAGTTCCGGGAGGGGCGCGAAGAGCGCGGCCGGGTCCAGATTGCCCTGGATCGCCGAGCGGTAGCTGATGTCGATCCAGGCCTGGTCGATGTTGATGCGCCAATCCACGCCCAGAACGTCGCCGCCGGCGGCGTGCAATTCGCGGAAGAAGCCGCCAGCGCCGGTGCCGAAGTGGATCACCGGCACGCCGGTTGAACGGATGCGCTCGATCAGGGCCCGCGAGTAGGGGGCGACGAAGCGGACGTAATCGTCGGGGCCCAGCGCGCCCACCCAGCTATCGAATACCTGGATGGCGCGGGCGCCCGCCGCCACCTGCAGAATCGCGAACGGCCCCAGCACGTCCACCAGCTTGCCCATCAGCCGGCGCCAGAGGGTTTCGTTCGAGTACATCATCTGCTTGGTCTTCATGAACGTGCGGGACGCCCCGCCCTCGATCATGTAGCTGGCGATGGTGAAGGGTGCGCCCACGAAGCCCAGCACCGGCACCTTGCCCGCCAGCGCCTTGACCACCTGAACGATGGCCTCGCCGACGTAGCCGAGGTCATCCGTGTTGGAAATGGAGAGCGAGTCGATATCTTCCGAGGTCCGCACCGGGTTTTCGATGATGGGGCCCTCTCCCGCGGCGAAGCGCAGCTTCAGACCCATGGGCTCGACCGGAAGCAGAAGATCTGCGAAGATGATCGCCGCGTCCACATCCAGAATCTCGACGGGCTGCAAGGTGACGGCGGCGGCCAGGTCCGGACGCCGGCAGATCTCGAGGATGCCGTGCTTGGACCGGATGTCGCGATAGGGTTTGAGATACCGGCCCGCCTGCCGCATGAACCACACGGGGCGCACGTCGGTGGGCCTGCGCCGGCAGGCATCAAGGAATCTGCTGTTCATGGGAGCCACACGCATGGCTGTTCCGCTTTGCCCTCGCATATGAGAACGTCAGGCCTGGTGGCCCCGTAGCCGGGCCGCCGGTCTGCGATGTACCGCCCCACGCCAATCGGGGGCAACATCCACAAAGTAGCACGAAGCGCAGCCGTTTACGGCTCGTTTCCCTCTTTTTTTTTGGTTTTTTCGTGGTTCCTGCGGATTCGGTCAAGAAGCTCGCCGATCCGGTCGCCGGCCGGGTCCGCCGCCTGGAAGTGGATCTCCGGCGCCCGGAACAGGCGCAGGCGGGTCGCCACGGCGCGGCGGAGGTAGGTGGCGGCGTGGCCTAGAGCCTCAACGCCGATCTGCCGCTCAGCGGCGTTCCCTTTGACCGCTACAGTGACCAGAAGATGGCGGCCGTCGGGCGCCAGGCGGGCCTCGGTGACGGTAACCCCGGCGAGCCGGGGGTCCTGCAGCTCGTATTCGATCAGCTCGGCCAGTTCCTCGTGCAACGCCTGGGAAAGGCGCTCGGCACGTCGGGTATCCATCCGCCTACTCCAACCACTCGACGGTGGCGCCGACCAGCTCGGGGCCGAGCAGGGCGGCGGCCTCCTTCTCGACGGACTGCAGGACCTGCGCCGCATAGCCGTGGTCGCCCGACACCGTCACGGCGGCCACCACCCCGCGCTGCCACAGATCCTGGCAGTCGATTTCGGCCACCGCCACGTTGAACTTGTGGCGCAGACGTTCCTTGAGGCCTTGGACCACGTGACGCTTGTCCTTGAGCGAATGCGAGTTCTCAATATGCAGATCGAGAGTCAATACACCGATAGCCGGCATGTCCGAATCAGGCAAAGGCCTCGGGCGCGATACGTTCGCTGGCGAACGCTTCGATCACGTCGCCGGGCTTGAGATCGTTGAAATTCTCGAGCGCCAGCCCGCATTCCAGACCGGAGCGAACCTCGCTGGCGTCGTCCTTGAATCGCTTCAGCGAAGCGAGCTTCCCGGTAAGCACCACCACGTTGTCGCGGAGCAGGCGTACGTTGGCGTCGCGAGGAACCGCACCGTCCACCACCAGGCAGCCGGCCACGGTGCCGACCTTGCTGATGCGGAAGATCTCGCGGACCTCGGCGCGCCCTCGGTAGACCTCTTTATACACGGGCTCGAGCATGCCGGTCATGGCGCGCTTGATCTCGTCGGTGAGGTCGTAGATGATCGTGTGCAGCCGGACGTCGACCTTCTCCTGCTCGGCCAGCGCGGCGGCGTTCCGATCGGGGCGGACGTTGAAACCGACGATGACGGCGTTGGAGGCCGAGGCGAGCAGGACGTCGGTTTCCGTTATCGCCCCGACGCCGCTGCTGATGACCTGAATGCGGACCTTGTCGGTGGAGAGCTTCTGCAGGGTCTCGGCGATCACCTCGGCGCTGCCGCCGACATCCGCTTTGAGAATCACCGGCAGTTCCTTGACTTCGCCCTCCTTGAGCTGGCGGTGCAGTTGGTCGAGCGTGATGCGGGTGTTCTTGGCCATGGCCTGCTCGCGCGCCTTGGACTCCCGGTAGACGACGATCTGCTTGGCCTTGGCGGTGTCGGTAACCACTTGCAGGCTGTCGCCCACCTCGGGCAGCGAATCGAGGCCGATGACCTCGGCCGGCCGGGAAGGCTCCGCGTCCTTGAGGGCTTCGCCGCGGTCGTCGAACATGGCGCGGACCCTGCCGAAAACCGACCCGCAGACGAAGTAGTCGCCGGCATGCAGGGTGCCGTTGCGCACCAGGACGGTGGCCACCGGGCCGCGGCCCCGGTCGAGTTTGGCTTCCAGCACGCTGGCGACGGCGGGCCGCGTGGGGTTGGCCTTGAGATCCTGCATGTCGGAAACCAGGAGGATCATCTCGAGCAGCAGGTCCAGGTTCTGCTTGGTGCGGGCGGAAACAGGCACCATGACCGTCTCGCCGCCCCACTTCTCCGGCACCAGGCCGCGGTCGGAGAGCTGCTGCATGACGCGCTCCGGCTGGGCGTCCGGCTTGTCGATCTTGTTAATAGCGACGATGATGGGGACCTGCGCCGCGCGAGCGTGGTCGATGGCCTCGACCGTCTGCGGCATGACGCCGTCCTCGGCCGCCACCACCAGGACGACCACGTCGGTGACTTTGGCGCCGCGGGCGCGCATGCGGGTGAACGCCTCGTGGCCAGGCGTATCGATGAAGGTGATCTTGCGGCCGTTCTTGTCGATCTGGTAGGCGCCGATGTGCTGGGTGATGCCGCCGGCCTCGCTCTCGGCCACGCGGCTCAGCCGGATGGCGTCGAGCAGCGACGTCTTGCCGTGGTCGACGTGCCCCATGATGGTGACCACGGGCGGGCGCTTGACGGGCCCGGAATCCTCTTCGTTGCCGGTGCTGGCGAGCATCTCCTGCTGCTGTGTCGCTTCTTCCTCGAAGCTGACCGTGGAAACTACAGCGCCGAAATCGCGCGCCAGGTTCTCCGCCATTTTCACGTCCAGAGCCTGGTTGATGGTGGCGAAGACCTTGCGATCCACCAGCTTCTTGATGACCAGGTTGGCCTTGAGCCCGAGCTTCTCGGAGAGTTCCTTGACCGTGATGCCTTCGGCGACCGTGATTTGCTTGCCTTCGGCGAGGTGGCCGATGTCCTCGCCACGGCGCACGGGAACGCGGAGCAGTTTTCCTTCGCGCTCGCGCTCGCGATCGATGACCGGACGAGCGCCGAACTGGCGGCGCCGCTGCATTTCGGCAGGCGGTGCGGTGACGACCTCGGGCCGTAGCGGCGTGGTGGGGTGCAGGCCCCGCCCTCTGGCCATGGGACCGGCGGGCGCTCCGGGACGCGGGCGCATCAGCGGCTGGCCGGGACGGATAGGGCCTTTGTAGATCGGCTGGCCGGGCACCGGCACGCTGGCGGGACGCAGGGGCGCTCCAGGGCGCGGCTGGGGCTGACCGGGCATGGTCCTGGCTTGCGAAAGCCGGGCGACCAGGTCGGGCCGCGGCGGCACAACAGGCCGGGCGGCGGGCTGGCCTGCCAGACTCGCGCCGCGCGGCGAAATAACGGCGACAGGGGGAGCAGCGGATCCCCGATCCGGCGGCGACTGCGGCTGGGAAGGCACCGCAGGCCTCGCCGAGGAGCGTGCCGCGGGCCGCTGAGGCGTTTCCGCCGGACCGCCACCGGGAAACGGTTGCCGAGGCCCAGAGATGATCTGGCCCGGACGGGGAGCGGAGGGCACCGGCCTGGCGGCCATCGGCTGCCGGACCGGCGTACCGGGCGGCGTAGGTGGCGTGGCGACGGGAGCGGCAGGCGCCTCCGGGGCCGGAAGAGGCGGCGCCGGCATGGGCCGCAGGCCTCTCCCCAATAGCGGCGGACGCACCGGATGCGCGGCCGGCCGGGCGGCCATCTTCTCTTCCGTGGTTAGCCCGGGCGGGAACGAAGGCGCCACGGAGGGGAGAGCCTGCGGGGGCTCTGCAACGGGGGCTTCCGCCTGGCCCTGCTCGGGGCCAGCCTGCACCTCGGCCACAAGTTCGGGTTCTTCGGCGGCTTCCGCCGTAACCTCGCGGGCAGGGCGCTCGACAAAAACGCCAAAATGGCGGCGGATCTTGTCTGCGACGTCGTCTTCAATCGAGCTGGAGTGGGTCTTCTTGTCGTTGACGCCAAACTGGGGCAGAACCGCTATGATCGCGCTGTTTGGCTGCTCGCACTCGCGCGCCAGCTCGTTAATCCGGATTTTACGCATAACAACGTTGTTCAGTTGGACCGCCTACCTGGGGAGGCAAAATCCTCCCTATCCAAAGCTCCGAGACACACTCCCCGAGCTGGCGCCGTTTGTTCTCTAACCCCCAAGGCACTCAATCCGAGTCCTTTATGGTAGCAGAGTTCCATCATTCGGACTCCGTTCCGGGAAGAGGCGCAGCCGGGGGCGCGGATTCGGCCGCCGCATCCAGTGCGTCCTCCAGCGGCTCCACCTGCTTTTCGGCAGCGGCTTGGGCGCCGGCGTCAGCCTCCGGGGCCGGCGCGCCGCCGGTGTGCCCTTCGGCCGCCGCTTCCGTCTCGCTGCCCGGCTCGCCGCCGGGTGGCGGTTCGCCAACCGCTTCCCCCGCACCGGCCCCCTCGCCGTCGGCTCCGGCCTGGTCTTCGTATTGCGCGTAGTAGCCATTCACCGCGAGTTGGATGCTCTCGACGGTCTTGGGCCCGATACCGGGTATCTCTTCGAGCTGCTCGGGGGTCATGGAGCCAAGCTGCTCGACGGTCGCGATGCCGGCCTCGATGAGTTTCTCGAGCACCTTGTCGGCGAGGCCGCTGTCCACCAGAACCGAGACCGGCGCTCCGGAGACAACCAGCGCCTCCATTTGAGATTCGACCTCCTGGCGTTTTTCCTCCTCGCTCTTGATGTCGACTTTCCAGCCGAGCAGTTTGGCGGCCAGCCTTACGTTCTGCCCCTTCTTGCCGATGGCGAGCGAGAGCTGCGTGTCGTCGACGATGACCTCCATGTGCTTCTGTTCGGCGTCCAGGATGGTGACGCGGCTGATCTTGGCCGGGCTCAGGGCATGGGTGGCGAACGAAACCGCGTCCTCGGAAAACTCGATGATGTCGATCTTCTCGCCGCGCAGCTCGCGGATGATGGATTGCACGCGCATGCCCTTCATCCCCACGCAGGCGCCGACGCTGTCCACGTCGCGATCGCGGCTCTGCACGGCGATCTTGGTGCGTTCGCCGGCCTCGCGCGCGCAGGCCTTGATGGTCACGGTGCTGTCGTAGATCTCCGGAACTTCCTGCTCGAACAGGCGGATGACCAGTTCCGGGGCCGCGCGGGAGACCACGACGCCCGGGTTCTTGCCGCTCTTCTCGACGCTCTTGATGATGCACCGGACGCGGTCGCCGACGCTGAAGCTCTCCAGGCGCGACTGCTCCTTCTTGGGCAGACGGGCCTCGGTCTTTCCGATGTCCACGACCAGATCCGGGCCTTCGACCCGTTTTACGGAGCAGTTCACCAGTTCGCCCACGCGGCCGGAGAACTCCTGGTACACGGTGTCGCGCTCGGCTTCCCTGACTTTCTGGAGGATCACCTGCTTGGCGGTCTGGGCGGACACCCGGCCCAGAAGGTCGGTCGCTTTCGGGATTCTGATTTCCGAGCCGATCTCCGCATGCGGATCGATGGCTCGGGCCTGCTCGAGCGTGAGCTGGTTGAGAGGAACATCCACCGTCTCGACCACCTTCTTGACGATGAAGATCTGGATGGCGCCGGTCTTGGTATCGAACTCCGCCACGAGATCCTCTTCGGTATGAAAGTGCTTGCGGGCGGCGACCAGCATGGCGTCCTTGACGGCGTCAACGATGATCTGCGGGTCGATGCCCTTTTCCTTGCTCAGAATCTCAATGGATTGATAGATCGTGCCCAAGGTGCTTTCCTCGTAGACTGTTCGGGATTACCAGTCGAATTTCAGGTTCGCCTTCTCCACCTGCTGGACGGTGAACCGGACCGTCCTTCCAGGCGAGGGCTCCAAGGTGACGACATCCCCGGCTAAACCGGCCAGAATGCCTTCCCAGTGACGCCGGTCCTCGACCGGCTCGCGCAGCACCACCCTGGCCTTGCGGCCGAGAAAGCGCTCGAAATCGGCCGGGCCGCGCAGTTTGCGCTCGACTCCCGGAGAACTGACCTCCAAGGTGTACCTGCCTCCCGGCACCACGTCTTCGACATCCAGGATGGTCCCCACGTGATGCGAGATCAGCTCGCAATCGGCGTGGGAAATGCCGCCCGGCTTGTCAATGGTGATTCGAAGCATCCGCTTGCCGCCCCCGCCAAGCAGTTGGACCTCAACGATTTCCAGGCCCTCGGATTGAGCCACACGCCGGGCTACTTCCGTCACCCTGTCGACGATGGCTTCGTTCATTGTGCCTGGTTATCGCGAGCCAACAAAAAAGTGGGCTTTCGCCCACTCTCGCGGCTCGACGTCTGAGTTCATTATAGCGCAGTCGCCGCCGCGTGGAACGCGAATCGGGCAGCCGGCGCCGGAGGGGCTCAGTAGACCGCAAAGCAGAAAACCGCGTTCGAGCCTTCGGGGCTGAGCGAGTATTCGCCGTTGTCGAGACCCAGGCCCTCGTTGACCTCGATGCGATAAAGCCGGCCTCCCAGAGGCTTGACCGTCAGGTGCAAGGGGCGGCCGGACTTCCGCTTGCCCATCACCACCTCGCGGCTCCCGTTCTTCACCTCGAGCCGGAAGAGCTGCAACGACTCGGCCGGGATCTTGTCGGACTCAAAGAGAAAGACCGGCTCGGCCAGCGGGGTGCGCGCGGGCGAAGCCGCTCCGGAGATCGTGTAGGCCGCGTCGCTCTTGCCGCGACGGTCCTCGTGTGCCTGACCCGCTTCGGTCTCGACGAGGATGTCGGCGTGCACCAGGTAGGGGACATCCGCCTTGGGCGGGCGCGGTCCGGAGTACTTCTCTTCATCGGCCAAGCCCAAGCCCGAGCAAACGCAGCCGAGCGCGACCAGCAACATGAGCCGTTCGATAGCCATCTATCTGTATTCTACGCACCAGAGGAGCCCGACGGCCGATAGGCGACGGCTGCCCCGTCTCCCATCTTGCTCTTGCACCACACTAGTGGGCTGCGTCGCAAATGTCGTCGGGTATCGGACGGAACTGCAAACCGGGCACCGGCTCGAATTTCGCCGTCGTTGCCTTCGTGCCTGTTGTTGGGGGCCTTTGGGCCGTGGGGCCCCCCTGTGGTACTTCGCATGACTTGCGACGCACTACACTAGTACCGTGAGAGTCGGCATCACGTGTTACCCGACCTACGGCGGCAGCGGCATCGTGGCCACCGAACTGGGATTGGAGCTGGCCACCCGCGGCCACGAGGTCCACTTCATCTCGTACGCCAATCCGATCCGCCTGGACCCGGGAATTCCCCGCATCTACTACCACGAAGTCGAGGTCACCACCTATCCGCTGTTCCAGTACCCGCCTTACGCTCTGGCGCTGGCTTCGCGCATGGCGGAGGTGGCGGAACGCTACTCCCTCGATCTGCTGCACGTCCACTACGCGATTCCGCACTCCATCTCGGCGCTGCTGGCGCGCGAGATGCTGCGGCGCCAGGGACGGCAGGCTGCCCTTCATCACCACCCTGCACGGCACCGATATTACGCTGGTGGGCGCCGACCGCTCCTATCTGCCCATCACCCGCTTCTCGATCGAAGAATCGGACGGCGTGACGGCGGTGAGCGACTACCTGCGCGACGCGACGGCGGATTTCCTGGGAGTGCGGCGCGAGATCCGCGTCATCAAGAACTTCGTGAACTGCGAGATGTACCAGCCCGATCCCCAGCGGCGTCGCGAGGCGAAGCTGGCGCCGGCAGGGCGAGAAGGTGCTGATCCACCTCTCGAATTTCCGGCCGGTGAAGCGGGTCACGGACTGCATTCGCATCCTCGCGGAAGTGCGGCGGCACGCGGCCGGCGCATCTGCTCATGGTTGGGGACGGTCCGGAGTGGGGGCCGGCCGAGGCCCTGGCCCGCGAGCTGGGGCTCGAAGAGCACGTGACGTTCATGGGCAAACAGAGCCACGTCGAGCGGCTGCTCCCGCTGGCGCACGTGCTGCTCATGCCGAGCGACCTGGAGTCGTTCGGGCTGGCCGCCCTGGAGGGGATGGCGTGCGGCGTGCCGGCGGTGGCGACCCGCGGCGGCGGCCTGCCGGAATTGGTCACCCACGGCGTCGACGGCTTCCTCGAGCCGGTCGGGGATGTCCAGGCGCAGGCGGCCCGCGTGACCGAGTTGCTCGCCGACGAGAAGCTCTACCGCAGCATGTCCGGTGCGGCGCGGAGAACGGCCGAGACCCGCTTCTGCTCCTCGCTCACGATCCCGCAGTACGAGCGCTATTACGAGGAAGTGTGCGGCGGGGCGGCGCTTACGTCCGCCGGATGACTCTTCTCACCCACGCGCCAGCCGCCCCAGCGTGCGCAGCGCCTGGTCGAGCCGCTCCGACCAGGGATAGCCGCAGTTCAACCGGATGAAATTCCGGTATCTCTGCCGGGCCGAGAAAATCGGTCCCGGGCTGATGCTGATGCGTTCCGCCAGGGCGCGCTCCTGCAGCTCGAGCGAGTCGACATGGTGCGGCAATTCCACCCACAGCACGAATCCCCCGGCCGGGCGCGTCACCTTAGTCCCCGCGGGGAAATGCTCGCCGATCGCCGCGATCGTCTGCTCGGTCTGCGTGGCGAAGGCCGCGCGCATCTTGCGCAGGTGCCGGTCGTAGGCGCCGCTTTCCAGGAACTCCGCGATGGCCGCCTGCAGCAGCGTGGGCGTCGCCAGGGTGGTCGTCAGCTTTAGAGCCTCGACCTTGGCCTGGAAGCGGCCCGGCGCGCACCATCCGACGCGGTACGCCGGCGCGATCATCTTCGAAAACGACGAGCAGAGCAGCACCAGACCTTCCCGGTCAAAGGCCTTGGCCGAGCGCGGGCGCGCTTGGCCGAAGTACAGGTCTCCGTAAAGGTCGTCCTCGATGAGCGGGATGTTGCGGCGGGCTAGCATGTCCACCAGCTCCCGCTTGCCTTCGTCCGGCATCGAGCTGCCCAGCGGATTGCTGAAATTCGGCGAGGCGATGCAGGCGCGGATGCGGTGCTTCTTGAGGGCCTCGCCGAGCAGGTCCAGGCACATCCCGTGGCGCGGATGCGACGGAATCTCGATCACATCCATCCCCAGCGCTTCGAGCAGCAACAGCGTTCCGAAATAGGCCGGCGATTCGATCGCCACCAGGTCGCCCGGCCGCGCCACGGCGCGCAGGCACAGATGCAGCGCTTCGGTGGCCCCGCACGTGACGACGATCTCTTCTGGCGCCAGGCGGCCGCCCCAGTCGAGCGAACGGCGCGCCACCTGGCGCCGCAGCTCGAACAGGCCCGGCGGGAAGTTGTAGCTGTTGATCTCCCGGCCCGACCGGCGGATCAGCCCCGCCAGCAACCGGTTCACCTTCCGTCCGGGCAGCAGTTCGGGAGCGGGGCAAGCGGCGCCGAAGGGGACCACTTGGGGATCCATCACCGCCTGCAGCACTCTCGAGACCAGGCCGCTGATGCCGACCCGCGTGGCCGGGCGCCCCGGCGCCGAGGTGCGCGGCTCGGGAGGCAGGTTGCCGCGCCGCGAACGGACGTAGAACCCGGACTGCGGCCGGGCCTCGATGTAGCCGCGGCTTTCCAGCAGCGCGTAGGCCTGCAAAATGGTCGAGACGCTGACGCCTTCCTGCGCGCCGAGACGCCGCACGGAGGGGACCCGCTCGCCGGGGCGCAGCACGCCTCCGTCGATCAGGCCGGCGATCTTGGCCGAAACGCTGCGGTACAAGCGGTTCTGGTCCATGCAACTGTTATGGTATCAAATCGTCCGCTCTGCATCTGTTCTGCATCACGGATTGCGGCTATCCTGAAGATGTCATGACTCCTACCGAAAAGATCTGGCGCAACGGAGCCTTCATCCCCTGGGACGAGGCGCGCATCCACGTCCTGTCGCACGTGGTCAGCTACTCGAGCGCGGTGTTCGAAGGCATCCGCTGCTACCAGACGCCCTCCGGGCCGGCCGTCTTCAGGCTGGGCGAGCACGTCCGCCGGCTGCTCGATTCGGCGCGGATCTGCCGCATGGACACCCCCTACACCGCTGCCGACCTCGGGGAGGCGATCCGCGAGCTGGTTCGCGTCAACCGCATGCGGGCCTGCTACATCCGCCCCATCGTCCTGCGCGGCTACGGCGCTGTGGGCGTCTACCCCGCCGACAACCCGGTGGACGTCTTCATCGCCTGCTGGGAGTGGGGCGCGTACCTGGGCGACGACGCGGCCGCGCAGGGTATCGACGCCTGCGTATCCAGTTGGAACCGCATGGCGCCGAACACGCTGCCCGCGCTCGCCAAGTCGGCTGCGAACTATATGAACTCGCAACTGATCAAGATGGAGGCCGTCGCCAACGGGTATCACGAGGGCATCGCTCTGGATTGCTCCGGCCTGGTGAGCGAAGGCTCCGGAGAGAACGTTTTCCTGGTTCGCGACGCGAGGATCCTGACGCCGCCGCTCGGCAACTCGGTGCTCGGCGGCATTACGCGCGATGCGGTCATCCAGCTTGCGGGCGATCTCGGCATCCCTGCCGCCGAGGCGCCGATTCCGCGCGAGATGCTCTACATCGCCGACGAGGTCTTCCTGACGGGCACCGCCGCCGAGATCACGCCAGTGCGGTCCGTGGACCATATCCGCGTCGGCGCCGGGCGCCGCGGACCAGTCACCGGGCGGCTGCAGGACGAGTTTCTGGGGATCGTCCGTGGGAACCGGCCGGATCTCCACGGCTGGCTCACGAGGGTGTCATGACTCGCGCCCTGCTCGAATCCGCGGCCGAGCGGTCGATGCGCTATCTGAGCGAGCTGGCCGAGCGCCGCGTCGCGCCCGCGCCGG
Source organism: Bryobacterales bacterium (assembly GCA_963710565.1). GTDB lineage: Bacteria > Acidobacteriota > Terriglobia > Bryobacterales > Bryobacteraceae > DASWZN01. The sequence continues at coordinate 621,324 of CAVQAN010000010.1, forward strand.
AAGCGCTGAGCGCTCTCGCGCAACTGGACGGCGAACTGCCCGCCGGCCCCTCGGACCCGCTGGACGTTCTCGACAGGCTCGATCGCCTGGGTTCGCCCGCAACGGTGGCCAGCGCGGGCGGCCGCTACTTCGGCTTTGTGATCGGCGGGTCCCTGCCGGCCGCCCTCGCCGCGAACTGGCTGGCCGGGGCCTGGGACCAGAATGCGGTCATGGCGGCGACGTCCCCGGCCGCGGCCAAGATCGAGGAAATCGCGATCCGCTGGTTGCTGGAAATCCTGGACCTGCCGCGAGAGTCGGGGGCCGGCCTCGTGGATTGCGATACGCAAGGCATCTTCTGCGGCCTGGCGGCGGCTCGCCATGCCTTGCTGCTGCGCGAGGGCTGGGACGTCGAAAACCAGGGGCTGTTCGGCGCGCCTCCCATCACCGTCGTGGTGAGCGAAGAGGCGCACATGACGGTGCACAAGTGTCTGGGCCTACTCGGTCTCGGGCGGGAGCGCGTGATTCGCGTTCCCGCCGACGGGCAGGGCCGCATGCGCGCGGACGCGCTGCCCCGCCTGGACGGGCCCGCCATCGTCTGCGTACAGGCCGGCAACGTCAACACCGGCTCGTTCGATCCCGCCGCGGAGATCTGCGCCGCAGCGCACCAAAGCGGGGCGTGGGTCCATGTTGACGGCGCATTCGGCCTGTGGGCGGCAGCGGCGCCCGGACGCGCCCACCTCACCCGCGGCGTCGCCTCCGCGGATTCCTGGTCTCTCGATGCGCACAAATGGCTGAACGTGCCTTATGACAGCGCCGCTGTCATTGTGCGCGAGGCGCGTCACCTGCACGACACCATGGCCGCGAGCGCCGCCTACCTGGCCGGCAGTGAGGAGCGCGATCCCTGGACCTACACGCCCGGCCTCTCGCGCCGCGCCCGCGGCGTCGAGATCTGGGCCGCCCTGGCGTCTCTGGGCCGCTCCGGCGTGGCCGGCCTGGTCGAGCGCACCTGCCGCCACGCGGCCCGCTTTGCGGACGGCCTCCGCGCGGCCGGTCATGAAGTGCTCAACGACGTCGTCCTGAATCAGGTACTGGTCTCTTTCGGGGACGACGACGCCACGCGCCGCGTGATCGCCGGCATTCAAGAAGACGGTACCTGCTGGTGCGGCGGCACGGTGTGGCGCGGGCGCGCCGCCATGCGCATCAGCGTTTCCGGCTGGGCCACCACCGAAGACGACGCCGGGCGCAGCTTGGACGCCATGCTGCGGGTGGCGCGCCGCGTAGCGAACGCTTAGGCCTGCCCCGGGTCCTGCCGGCGCCGCCCCGCCGGCGCGCGGAAGCGCCCGCGCTGGGCTGGGGTCATTTTCTCCGTCGCATATTGGAAGATCAGCCGGGGCGACTGGTCCTTCCACGCGTGGAGAAACGCCTCGACGGGCTTGGGGTCCTGTTTCCAGGCCTCGCGCAGAAACCAGCCCAGCCCCTGCTGAACTACCCGCTCCGGGTCCAGCATCAGCGGGCGCAGGAATTCCAGCAACGGGCCGGCCGGCGGCTTCGCCTTCAGCAACCCCAGCATCGACACCGGAACCGCCCGCCGCTGGTACTTCAGATCCGAGCCGCGCCAGCCTGCCAGTTCCTCCAGCCTGATCCGCCCGTCGACCAGGAGCGGCGCGATGATCTCTCCGCACAGCACGTCGGTGTGGCCCCAGTTTCGAATGCCGGCGCGGAAGTACCCGGCCAGGCGGGCGGCCATGGCGTCGTCGAACTGGTCCCTCAGTTCCTTGAGGAACCGGATCGCCATGCTGGCCTCTTCGTACTTGCCGCTCCCAAGCAGGATCTCGCCCGCCTTCGCGAAGCCGTCGAGCCTCAGCCCGTGGTACCGCTCCATCCATTCGCGCTGCTTCTCGTTCCACAGCGGGTTCTCTTTGTCGAGAAGCCCCCAGGCGTCGTAGCCCTCTTTGAAGTAGCGGGCCCACTTCAAGGCATTCTTCGGGTCCTGGTGCACGACGCAGTAAGCCCGCACCTCGGCCGCCAGTTCTTCCGCCGTGTTCATTGCGTCTTGGCCTTCGACCAGTGCGCGTGAATGACGCGCCAGCCCTCTTTCTTGTGCTGGTACGCCTCGCTCGTGTAGTAGCGATAGGTCGTCGTCCCGTTGCGGCATTCGAGGGTGAAGGTCAGGACCGCAACGTCGCCGCTGGCCTGCACCTTCGGCTCGACGATCTCGTAGGTGTCGAACAGGGGCGTGCCGCGGTATTTCTCGAAGAGCTCCGCCAGCGCCGCCAGGCCCTCGATCCGCTTGTCCGTTACGACATGGAAGTACGTGATCGCGGCGTCCGACCGCGCCAGGTCGCTGTCGGGGTTCCCCTTCATCCAGCCGTCCATCGCCTGCCGCTCCAGCGCCAGGAGTTGGCGCGCAACGTCCGCGTCCGAATCCCCGGCCGCCAGCGCGCCGCCAAACGCGGCCGCAGCCGCCCAGATCGCCAGCATCTTGTTCAAGTGCTCACCTCCACCAGATTGGACAACGCCCGACGGCCGCTGTGACAGTTCCGCGAGAAATAATCACGCCGGCGGTCCCAGCGACACCGTCTCGAGGGCCCGCCGCAGGATCGCCGCCTGTTCCACCGGCTCATAGAACGGATGGTTACGGTACACATCGGCGGCCACCCTCATGTAGGCGTCCGTGAGCTCGCCGGCGCGCCCGTCCGCGACCTCCCGCACCTTACGCCGATGCTCGGCGGTGAATCGCAGCTTCTGCGGATCGACGAAGCCGCCCTGAATGAACGCCTGGGTCTTCCTCGCGCACTTGCACGAGTTGCCGGGCTCGACCAGGCTGCAATTGCCGCGCAGGTACTCGTAAAGATCGCGGCGGGCGCGCGACAGAATCTGCCGGAAGTTGACGGGCGTAACTTCGGCGATCTCCGCCCCCACCTCGTCGCTCACCCCGAAGATCTCGCCCAGGATGAAAACCAGCCGCTGCCTGCCGTCGAGGCACAGCAGAGTGCCCACCGTGCAGTTGATCTTCGTCTCCTCGATCAGGATTTCGATCGGAACCGGAATGGTACGCGGGTCCGGGAGATCGAGGTCGGGGGTGTGTGCGAGCCCGGCGGCGGCAATCGGGAACGAGCACACGGCGTCGGCGGCGGCCCACTTGTCCTTCTTCAGATTCAGGATGTGATTTACCGCGACCCGGTAGAGCCAGGTGCGGAACCGGCTCTCGCCCCGGAACGCGGGCAGAGCTTTCAGGACCTTGATCAGGATGTCCTGGGTGGCGTCCTCCGCATCGGCATGGCGGTACAACATGCGGAGAGCGATGTTGAAGACCCAGGGCTGATGGCGGGCCAGGAGCGATTCGAGCGCCTCGCGGTCACCGGACCGCGCGTTCGCGGCCAGTTCCTCATCGGAAGGCTCGGCTGCGATCTCCACAAACGGATTAGGCATGGCCTCCGTCAATCTACCAAGAAAAGGAACCGCGTCGTCGCCAAAAGAAACCTTCCCCCTCTGCGCCCGGTAATGGAAGTAGATGAAGAACCGGCGGCAGCGAGTCCGCAGGACCCTGGCGGCGCTGGGATTCCTTCTGTTCCAGATCCCTCTGCTGCACATGTTCATGTCGCCCGTGCTGCCGATCGCCGCGGCCTCGCGCGGCATCCTGGCGGCCAGCGTCGTGACGTACGCGTTCCTGTTCCTGGTTTCCCTGGTTCTGGGCCGGGCGTTCTGCGCCTGGTTCTGCCCTGCGACCGTCATCCAGGAGTTCGCGCACCTGATCGTCAAGAGGCCGGTCAAGGGCGGCTGGCGCGACCGCATCAAGTACGTGATCTGCGGGCTGTGGTCGGCCTCCCTGGTCCTGGCCGCCGTCCGCGCCGGAGGGTTGCGCCGGTTCGATCCGCTATTCGGCACGGGCGCGGGCGCCGGACCGCCGCGAGCCCTGCTCCAGTTCGGCGCCTTCCTGCTGATCCTGCCGCTGGCGGCGCTGTTCGGCCGTTGGGCCTCCTGCCACTACCTCTGCTGGATCGCCCCTTTCCTGGCGATCGGGACGCGGATCAAGGACCGCTGCCGCTGGCCCTCGCTGCATCTGCGGGCGGATCCGGACGCCTGCCTGGCCTGCGAGACGTGCAACGAGACCTGTCCTATGAGCCTGGACGTCAGCACGATGGCCGCCCGGGGCTCGATGCGGAATGACGAGTGCGTCCTGTGCGGCAACTGCGTGGACCACTGCCCCTCGGGCGCCATCCGGTTCGCCTTTGCCGGCCCGCCGCGCCGGTAGTCCGAACAAGAACCACAAAAAATGTTCCAGCCGGCCGCGATCTGCGGTATCCTGGGCCGGAGATGGCCGTCCAGACCTACGCGGTATACACCCGCTGCAACCAATGCGGCGTCTACGACAGAGATCCGGACTGGTGCGTGCTGTGCGGCCGCCCGAAGGATGGCCGGGGCGTTCCCGCCTGCCAGCACGCCCGCGAGGACTGCTTCTCTCCCCGCCCACGGAAGAGGTCCAGCCGGGCTGTGACGGCCCTCGCCCGCTCCGCGCGTTGATTCTGCCCGGCCGGTCCCCTATACTGAGAGTTCCGGGTTCTGGATGGGGGCGTGTGCCCGCCTGCCCGGAGGTTCCCTATGCTCTACGGTCTGTTGGTCTTCATTCACGTTGTGATTTGTTTCTTCCTGGTGGTGGTGGTCCTGCTGCAAAGCGGGAAGGCCGCGGACCTTGCCGGAGCGTTCGGCGGCATGGGCTCGCAGACGGCTTTTGGCCCCCGCGGCACTGCGAGCCTGCTGTCGAAGCTGACCAGGATCGCGGCAACCCTGTTCATGGTGACGTCGCTGACGCTGGCGATCATGGCCACACGCGGCACTGGGGGGCCGGGTACGACCGTTCTCGATGAGTCGCCCGCCCGCGGCTCGCAGCCAGTGCGCTCGACGCCGGCCCGGTCAGCGCCGGGACCGGCTGCCCCTCTGGGGGTCCAGGTGCCGGGGCCGGGGGGCAAGCCGATGACCCTTCCGGTAGGGCCGGTCCGTTCGGCGCCCGCACCGGCTCAGCAGGCTCCCGCCGCACCGGCCAAGAAGTAGCTCGGATTCGCCCTGCGGAGGTGGCGGAATTGGCAGACGCACTAGCTTGAGGTGCTAGCGCTCGAAAGGGCGTGGGGGTTCAAGTCCCCCTCTCCGCACCAGACATTCCATCTGTTTAGGGGCCGGTCAGCGATGATCGGCCCCTTCTGCCTGCGAGCCCCTGAAACAACATCTCTCGGCCCGGCCACGCGGCCCGGAGCCGAACGGCGACGGGTAGAATCGGATAGAGTGCACCACGACGCCGTGATCATCGGAGCCGGCCACAACGGGCTGGTGTGCGCCGCCTATCTGGCGCGCGCCGGCCGCAACGTGCTGGTTCTCGAGCGGCGCGAGCTCGTGGGCGGCTGCGCCGTCACCGAGGAGGTCTGGCCCGGCTATCGCGTCTCCACGGCGGCCTACCTGGTCAGCCTCATGCAGGAACGGATCGTCCGCGAGTTGGACCTTCCCCGCTACGGCTACCGGGTGGACGCCAAAGACCCCGCCTTCTTCTCCGCCTTCCCCGACGGCCGCCACTTCTTCATGTGGCAGGACCGCGCCAAAACGATCCAGGAGATCCGCAAGTTCTCCGCTCGCGACGCCGGGGCCTATCCCGCCTACGAGCACCACCTCGAGCGGCTGGCGCGAATCGTCGAGGCTCTGCTCTTAACCACGCCGCCCCAGTTCCCGCCCGCCGGCGCCTTCGATGCGATCGAGTATGTCAAGCTGGCGGCGCGGCTCTACCGCCTCGGGCGCCGCGACCTGGTCGCGCTGGTCAAGATCTTCACCCAGAGCGCCGCCGACTTCCTCCACGAGTGGTTCGAGTCGGATGAGCTGAAGGTGACGCTTGCCACCGACGGCGTCATCGGCGCCAACGGCGGACCGCGCTCGCCCGGCACCGCCTACATCCTCCTGCACCACTGCATGGGCGGGGTGGCCGGCCACCGCGGTCTGTGGGGATTCGCGCGCGGCGGAATCGGCGCGGTCAGCCAGGCCATCGCCGCCGCGGCGCGCGCGAATGGCGCCCAGATCCGCACCAACGCAGCGGTCGAGAGGATCGACATTCGCGATGGCCGGGCGTGCGGGGTGGTGCTCGCCGGCGGCGACCGGATCGCGGCGGGGACGGTGATTTCGAACCTCGACCCGCGCCGGACCTTCCTGGGTCTCGTCGCCGAGGCCGACCTCGATCCGGATTTCGTCAACGCCATCCGGCACTACCGCTCGGAAGGCACCTCGCTGAAGATGAACCTGGCGCTCTCCGGCCTGCCCGAGTTCCGTGCGCTTCCCGGCGCCCCGGGGCCGCAGCACCGCGCCACCATGCACATCTGTCCTTCGATCGAGTACGTCGAGCGCGCCTGGGACGACGCCAAGTACGGCCGGCCCTCCCAGCGTCCGCTGCTCGAGCTGACCATTCCCACCATGTATGACCCCTCGCTCGCGCCTCCCGGCAAGCACATCCTGGGCGTATTCCTCCAGTACGCGCCCTACACGCTGCGCGAGGGCGCCTGGGACGAGTTGAGGGAGCCCTACGCGCGGCGCGTTCTCGATCTCGTCGCCGGGTATGCGCCCAACATTCACTCCATCGTGGACCACGTGCAGGTGCTGACCCCGCTCGATCTCGAACGCCGTTTCGGGCTGACGGGCGGCAACATCTTCCACGGCGAAATGAGCCTGGACCAGATGTTCGTCATGCGTCCGGTTGCCGGCTGGGCGCGCTACCGCACACCGGTTCGCGGTCTCTACCTGTGCGGCTCCGGCACCCACCCCGGCGGCGGCGTCATGGGCGCTCCGGGCTATAACGCCGCCCGCGAGATCCTAAGATAGCCGAAGACAACGGCCTGTCGCCGCTTTGGACCCCCGGCTTTGCGCCGCCCGCGTTACGATGCAAGAAATGCCTTTGAGCGGCCTCCAGGGCGACGCCGCCGCGGTCGCCCTGCATTACGATCGGCACGCGCAGGCGGAGGCGGCGCGCCTGGAGCGGTACAGTCCGGTGGAATACGCCATCACGTTGCGCTACTTGCAGCGCTTCGTACCCGAACGGGCCGCCGTGGCCGAGGTCGGCGTGGGCGCAGGGCACTACTCCGAGTTCCTCGCGCGCCGCGGCTGCCGGATCGACCTGCTGGATGTCTCGGAGAGTCTGTTGCGGGCGGCGCGGGAGCGTCTCGATCGCGCCGGTATGACAGCGCGGATTGCCGGCCTGCACCACGCCTCCGCCACCGCCACCCCAGGAAGCGGCGGCCTGGCTGGACCTGGTGGAAGCCACGGGCACAACGCATGAAGGCTTGGCGTACTCGGATCATTTCCTGTTTGTGGGGAGGAAGCGGGCGGGCTGAGAAGCTCAAGGCGTCCGGCCGCGCATCTTCGTGACGGCCGCTTTCGCCGCGTCGCGCGCCGTGAACAGCTCGAGCGAATCGAATTCCTCGTCGGCCACCGGCGTCAACGCCGCGTCTGTGTAATGGCGCGCCTCCGGATCGCGTCTCAGCTTCACCGCGAACGGCCGGTAGCGCCAGATCGCCTGCGCCAGTTTGAAATGCTTGTAGATCATCCCGGCGACATATCGGGGGTAAAAAACGAACCGGCTCTCGACCGGCAGGGAAGGCCGCCGGTCCAGGCGGTACTTGCGTCTGAGATAGCCGCCCTGGTAAGGATGCAAGCCCTCCAGCACCACCGAGCAGTAAGACCAGATCAACTGCGTGAGTACCTTGCCCGGACCGCTCGCCGTGGCCTCGGCGCGGCGCATCACGGTCTCGAAATGCTGGCGTGAGTAAAAGGCCGCCCACGCATCGCGGTACGCCTGCTGCCATTGCGCCCGCGACATGCGCGGATGATCCGTGGTCACGTGCTCCACGTCGTACCGATTCAGATCCGTGATCCATGGCCACCCCCGCCTTGTAGAGGCGCTGGTGATCCTCGGAGCCCGGCAGAGGCGTGAGGCAGAAGAACTGCAGAAGATCGATCGGCAGTTCGCGCTGGACGATCCGCACGTCGCGCGCGATCGATTCCGGCGTGTCGTTCGGAAAGCCGAGAATGTAACCCGCGATCACGGTGACGCCGGCATGCTTCCACTCCAGCAGCATCTTCCGGTACTCGGTGATCTTGTTCTGCTTCTTCCGGGCGCCGGCCAGATTGTCGGGATCGATGTTCTCGAGCCCGATGAACACGCGCACCACTCCCGCCCGCGCCGCCTTCTCGATGAAGCGCGGAAGCCGGTGGCACATGGTATCCACCTGGATCACGAACCGGATGTTCAGCCTGTCCCTGTGCCGCAACTCGATCAGGCGGTCGAAGATCTTCTCCCAATCGAGGTTGCGCGAGAAGTTGTCGTCGGTGATGAAGAAGCGCTTGACCCCCTGCGCGACGTTTTGCCGGACGATCCGCTCGACATCGTCCGCCGACCGCCGCCGCGATTTCCGGCCCTGCACGTTGATGATGGTGCAGAAAGAGCACAGAAACGGGCATCCGCGGCCGGCATCGAAACTGGTGATGCCGCCGCCGGTTCGCCTGATCTGCGCCGCGGGAAGGATGGGAACGACGGCCCCTTCCAAAGGCGGCAGGTCGTCCATGTAGTTGTACAGCGGCTTGAGCGTGCCGTTCCAGGCGTCGCGAAGAACGGTCTCCAGGCGCCCCTCGGCCTCGCCCGCGAACAGAGAGATGCCGAGATCCATCGCTTCCTTGAGTTCGGGCGGCAGGTCCGGCAACATGGCGAGGCAGCCGGAGACGTGAAAGCCGCCGATGCAGACCTGCACGCCGGCCGCGCGCAGGCGGCGTGCGATGTCCATGGCGCGCGGATACTGGTTCGTCTGCACTCCGACCAGCGCGACCAGGCCGCGGCCGCCGGCCCGCGCGATGCGCCGCGCAATCCGCTCCGGTTGGATGCGCGTATTGGTCTCGTCGAGGGCGGAGATGTCGATGCTGACGTCGTCGCCGAGCACGCGGCGCTCCCGGCAGTCCAGCGCCAGGCCGTTCAACACCGCCAGCGTGTTCGAGGGAAGGGCGGAGCGGAGCCACTGGATGACGTAACCGTCGTCGTCGTAGTGCGATGGCTTGATCAAAACCAGCGAAAAACGTTTTGGGGACTGCGGCGTCGTCACAACCTCGTTCTCCCGGCCCTATTCCGTGAGTATACCCGGGTGCGGCATCGGCCGTCCGGCGGCCATGGTTGGGGACGGCAGCCACCATCCCCGCGGCGCTCAAGCCCGGCGGGCTTGCGCCGATCGAACGGCTCTATCCCCCGCTGACCGGTCCCGATCCCGAGTGGGGCAGGCACAAGGAATACGAGAGGCCGAGTGCGCTGACGAATGCCTGGACCGGCCTCCGGTTCGCCCCCTGCGAGGCCACGGCGGGCGCCGGCGACTGGCCACAAACCGGCGCCCGCCGGATCGGCTGCGAGCAGTACGGGGCCGCGCACGGCAAGCTGACGGCACAGGCCCAGAGCGTCGGCCGGCGCTGGAGAGAACTCGACGCATCTCATCGCGGCCGGCGTCAAGGAGACACCCGGTGTCCTGCCGCCGCCAGCGCGGCGACCGCCTTCTCCACGCTTTCTTCCTTCACCATCACGTAGTCCGTGTCGAAGGTGGAGAGCGCGAAGATGCTCACGCCCGCCGCGGCCAGGGGCTGCGCCACTGAGGCCAGGATTCCTGTCAGGCCGAAATCCAGAGGGCCCTCGATCTGCAAGACGCGCCAGCCGCCCTCGCATCTGGTTCCGTCCGGCACGGCGCCCTCCTCACACACGATCGAAAGCTCTTCCCGTGTGCGCGTGATCGAAGTGAACGCTCCCGCGGCGGCCCCGGCGGGAACGTCGTCGGTGGGCGCCAGGCGGCAGACCGAGAAGCGCCCCTCGAGCAGGAAGAGAGTGCTCACTGCTGGGCCTGCGGCTTCTTCTTGCGATGGCGCACGGCACCGTGCTTCTTCGCCACTACCGGGCTGCGGTTGAAGGGCGGCTTCTTCCCGGCAGCCGCCACCGCCGCCTTCGGCGCCGGAGGCGGGAACCTATCGGCCGCCAACGGGCCCGACCCCTCCTGGCCATACAGTTTGCGGTACATCGACGCGTTGCGCAGCACCGCCAGCACGTAGTTCCTCGTCTCGCTGAACGGGATCGACTCGATGAACTCCGCCGGCTCGCGATACTCGCCCCAGCTCTCCCAATTCTCGACCCGCGACGTCCCCGCGTTGTAGGCGGCCAGCGTTCTCTCCCAGCGCCCCATGCTGGCGTCGTACATGGTTCGCAGGTACGCCGTGCCGAGGCGCACGTTCAGCTCCGGCCGGAACAGAACGTTAGCCCGGAAGCTCTTGCGCGGCGCCTTGAGCAGCACGCGGCCGGTCGAGGGCAGAAGCTGGGTGAGGCCGTAGGCCCGCGCGGCCGACAACGCCTGCGGGTTGAACTCGGATTCCTGCCGGATGAGGCCCGCCACGATGAAGGGGTCGAGTCCGCGGAGCTTGGCGTTGGTCTCGATCTCGGTCCTCCACGGCATCGGGTACAGCAGGCGCCAGAAACTCGCCGGGGCGTCCTCCACAGGAATCTGGATGTAGCCCGGCACCAGGCTTTTGACAAGCTGGAGCGCGCGATAGGGGGGGCTGTACTTACCCGCCACCTGCGCCAGCCGGACCGCCAGCACGTGCGGCTGGTCCTCCTGGCGCGCGCCGTAACGCAGTTCGTCTTCGGCCAGGTCCTCCAGGCCGGCCGCTGCCAGCAGGTGCGCGCGGTCCAGGCGCGCCTGGGTCGCCGGAGTCGGATCGAATTTCTTCTCGACGCGCCACACCGGCCACACCACACCGTTCAGGAACTGGCGAACGGCGGCCGAGTCCACGGCCCCGAACACGGCCGGCTGCGTCAGCCGTTGATCCGCCAGGTCGGCGTAGTAGGCGTTAGGGTAGCGCTCGCCGATCTCGGAGTAGAAGGCCTTGGCGGCCGGCGGATCGTTCGCCTCGGACAGCCGGCCCAGGAAATAGAGCGCCGCGCCGGCGCGTTCCGATCCCGGATACTTCAGCAGGTGCTCGCGCAGCAGGTCCGCGGCATCCGGCTGGCGGTGCAGGTAGGCGTACCAGGCGACCTTCCAGTGGCAGTAATCGGACTGGGTGCCGGTGAACGATTCGTAGCAGGCGCGGTAGATAGGCAGGTAGTCGGCGGCCCGATTCTCGACCAAATAGCGGTTGCCGCCGGCGACCAGCGCCTTCAGGCGCCAGGGCGAATCCGGATACCGCTCCAGCTTTTGCAGGGCCTCCGTCAGGCGGTCGTCCTGGTCCAGCCGCCGCGAGCATTCGGCCATGAAGTAGAGCCGTTCGGTGTCCGCCTCGGGGGAAGAAACGTCGAGCGAGCGCAGGTAGTTGTAGGCCGAAGTGGTCTGGTTCGAGTAGTAGTCGAGCTCGCCGAGGCGCACGCGGGCCAGCTCGCGGTCCACTCCGCCGACGGCCGTTAGCATGGCCTGGTATTCCACGCGCGCGCGCCGGACTTCGCCTGCGCGCCCCAGTTTGCCCGCGCGCTCGAACATGGCCTGCGTGGTGGGGGGCGGATACAGCTCGCCGAGGGTGGCTTTCAACTCGGACAGCGCGGGCGCGGCCTGGCCTGCTTCCGGGCTCAGCGGGTACTGGTAGTAGACCTGCTGATAGAAGACGGCGGCGGACGCCAGGTCGCCCGAAGCGCGGTAGCACTCCGCCAGGAGGGCGTCGCCGGCGGGTTGGGGCAGTTGCGTGTAGTGCTCTCGCAGAACGGCATTCCCATCGGAGGGCCTCGCGCTCTGCTTGTAGGCGCGGCCGGCCACCAGGGAAGCCTGGCCCGCCAGCGGCGACGGCGGAACGGCACTCCAGACCGCGGCGAGCTCGCGGATGGCGGCCTCGAAATCGCCCCGATCGAACTCCGCCGCGGCCAGCGACCAGGCGATGTAGTCGGCGAGTTGGGGCAGACGCGGGCGGACGGTCTTGAGGTCGCGGATTGCTTCGGCCGGCTGCTTGCGGCCCTGTTCGTCCATTCCCGTCTTGAGCAGCGCGAGATCGGCGGCCGCCGGCGCGGCGCCGAAAAGGGTGGCGGTCAACAGCAGCGCGGAAGCCGCCCGGGCAGCGGCGCTAGGCCAGGGGCCCCGGATACTCTTCGCCCAAAACGGCAGTGTCTTCATTGGCCAGTGTCCGGATCAACTCCGCGTGCAAGTAATCGGGCATGAAAGGCGATGCCTGGAGGAACTCGCGCGCATAAGCGGCGCGCGCCCTGTCGATTTCTTCTCTGAGCACGGCGTAAAGGCGCTTCGCCGCGCGGCCTGCCAGCACCTCCCGCGATTTCGAGAGACGGATTTCGGCGGCGCGTACGCGCGCGAATCTCTGCGCACGCAGAAAGAGCGCCTCTTCCTCGGGGGACTGCGCCTCTTCGGGCAGGGGCTCGGGGCGCCCCCGGCGATCGAGCGCCGCGCCCGCCAGCGCCGCCATGGCCTCCAGACCGTCGATCTCGATGGGTTCGCCCGCCGCCAGCAGGACCGCGGCCACGCGGCCGCGCGACACCACCGGCAGCACCGCGCAGCGGCCCGCTTCGAACAGGCCGGCGATGGCGCTCGATAGCTCGGCCGCGATCACCAGGGTCACCAGCGTGTCCCGGGACGCGATCGCGGCCGCAATGGCCGGAGCGTCCTCCAGGGGCACTTCGAGGGCCGCGACCGCGCGCGAGCCGCGGAGCGAATGGGGTCCCACGGCGAACAGCGCCGCTCGGGAGCAGAAACCTTCAACGGAATCGAGAAGCGTGGCGGCCCAGTGCTCCTGGCTCTCCCAAACCGCGAAGCGCCGGACCGCCCGGCTAATCTCCCCGGCGTTCTGGCGCACCGCCTCGGCGAACTCCCCCTCGATCCGGGCCGCCAGTTCGTCGAATCGCTCCTCGAAGACGCGTTCGATGTACTCCTGCCAGCCCGTGGCCAGCGCTTCTTCGACGCGGAAGACCTGAAGCTGCCAGGCCGCCGACAACTGCTGCCGGGCGGCTTCGCTCTCGCGCAGAATTGCGGAAACGATGCGGGATCTCTGCTCGGGCGCGGGTGACGACATCGCCTGGAACCTCTATTCTAGCCCGTCGCCTCGTCGCTCGTCGCTCATTGGCGTCCTGCGCGTCCGGGGATGTCGGGCGCCGATTGCCCTTGTGCGTCACCGCCGTGGTCAACACTGCGTTCTGGATCCTCTCCTGCCAGATGTTGCCGTTGTTGCTCGGGCACGCCGTCAGCCCGCCGTCGCACGGGTAGAAACTCAGCGCCAGCGAGCCCGCCGTGATCCCGGTCTGCTGCAAGCGATCGTTCCAGGAGTGGTTCTCGGTGATCCCCTTGCCCAGCGGCACGCTCGAAAAGCCGCCGGCCGCCGTATAGCCGACGCTCTGGTTCAAGGCCGTGTAGTGCGTGGCCCGCCCCGTCGGGCCGCCGACCCACCGGCTTGTCGTTACCCGCCTGGCCGATGCAAACCTTTTTCAATCACAGCCGATGCATCTGATTATCTGCCAAAGTCTCAGCCGTTTACAGCGCTCGACGTCTCCAAGCCCCGCCCGCCCGCGCTACCCTCGTGCCAGGTGATGCCACGCCACCCGCTCCAGCACCGCGACCAGCGCAACGCCGGGAACTCCCGCCCTCCACGCCTCCCGCCCCGAAAGAAAAACGCGCGCCGCGCAGTGCAACAAGAACCTAGTCCCAAAAACGGACACCCTGTCCCGCACCCCTTGCCTGAGCCCCGCAGCGCACGGCCGCCACGGCGCTTTCTCTCGTACACCCTCTTCGTATGCAGTCCCGCCCACCCGCAATCGTCGGAACTCGTCCCCCTGATCCGGGAACTTCCTCCCCATCCGCCGCGCGGAACTTCCTTCATCACTTTTCATCGTTTTCATCTGCTCTCCGCGCATTCTCCCGGTCGTCGTCCTGGCCGGGGCCCGCGGCCCAATCCCTCTTCGCGCCCGGTTCGACGATGCCCCTGCGCTTGATGCGGCTCCTCACCCTGAAGGCCTCGCCTCGGAGCCATACGTCGCTCTCTCAAGCTACACTGACGGAGATGAACGCGCGCCGGTTAACCTGGATCGCCCTCGCCTTGGTCGCAGTCCGCGGGACCGCCGCCGGACAGCCCTCCGGTTGCCGGTGGACCGGCCTCTTGCGCGATGGGCAGGGCACTCCCATTGCCGATGCCACAATGCGCGTCCAGTCCGGCAGCGCTCGCGCCAGCGCGCACACCGCGCAGGACGGCCGTTTCACCTTCGCCTCCCTCGCTGCCGGCGCGTACTCGGTCACGGCCGAGCGCAACGGCTCCCCGGCGGCCGCCTCGCTCCCGGTCGTGCTCGCGGGGGACTGCCCGGCGGTTGTTCTCGAATGGCGGACCACCGGTGAGCTGTCGCTCGCTGCTGGAGAGAAACCGCGGGAGAGCACTGGCGGCGAGCAGCTATCGAGCAAAGCCGTGGCCGGGCTTCCCCTCAACAAGCGCGACTTCAGCCAACTGCTGCTGCTGGCGGCCGGCACCATGACCGACACGAACGGCGCCGCGAACTTCACCCAGCAGTTCGCCGTCAACGGGCAGCGCGGGACGGCGGCGGTCTTTGCCATGGACGGCGCCGACAGCTCGGATCCGGAGATGGGCGGCGCGACCTTCTCCAATTTCAACGTCGACGCCGTGCAGGAGATCCAATCCAACTCGGGATGGATGCCGGCCGAGATCGGGCGCGGCGCGGCGGGTTTCACCAACATCGTCACCCGGTCCGGAACGAACGCGATGCACGGGTCGGCGTTCGAGTTCCTGCGCAACGCGGCGCTCGACGCGCGCAACTTCTTCGACCGCCGCTCGCCGGCGAATCCGGGCCGCATCCCGCCGTTTATCCGCAACGAGTTCGGAGTGACCAACGGTGGAGCGATCGTCCACGACCGGACGTTCTATTTCGCCGAGTATCAGGGCTTCCGCCAGGTGCTGGGCACCACCCAGGTGATCCCCGTCCCCACCGCCGCCGAGCGGGCCGGCCAGGATACCACGGCTTTCCCCGGCGACACCCTCTACGTGCCGGTGGACCCGCGCATATCGAAGCTCCTGGCCCGCTATCCGCTGCCCAACGACGCGCAGGGCCCTTACGGCGCCCGCACCTATGCGACGTCCTCGAAGGTGACCACGGTCTCGGATCAGTTCTCGCTGCGCATCGACCACCGCATCTCGAGCCACTCGCAACTGTTCGGACGGTTGAGCCTGAACGACATCACGGGGCCGGTGACGAACCCCAGCCAGACGGCCATCGACCCGAGTTTCGGGACGCGCTATGTCGACCGCCAGCGCAACGCCGTGGTGACGTACACCTTGACTCCCTCGCCGCGCTTTATCTCGGAGTCCTCGATCAGTTTCACGCGCACCACGCCGTCGTTCCCCACTTCCGACCACACGGATCCGGCGTTGAAGTTCGGCGATGGCCTGTACGAGGCGTTCAATAACTCCGCCGGATCGGTGATCGCAGCCTACGGCAACCTCTTCCAGGTGCGCCAGAACTTCACGTGGATTCGCGGAAAGCACACCTTCAAGGCCGGCGGCGAGGTGCGCGCCAACCGCGACACGACGCTGTTCGGGATCAGTCCCAACGGCGAGTACCAGTTCGGCGGCGGAGTGGCGTACTCGCCGGTGAACATCCGCTCGGCCAGCGGCGCGCACGACATTGCGGCGGGCAGTCCTCTGCCGGACACGCTGAGCGGCCTGCTCACCGCCAGCGCGTTCACCTACACCATCGCGGTGGCGCCGCTGATCTTCGCGCAGGGCGATAGCATCGGCGACTCCGCGATCCACCGCGACGCCTACAACGTGTACTTCCAGGACAGTTGGAAGGTGTCGGACCGCCTGCTGATCGACTACGGACTGCGCTACGAAATCGATTCTCCGATCCGGGAGGCCGACAAGCGCACCTCGGCCCCGGTGCTCGCGGCTTCGCCCGGCCGGCTGCCGGGATCGGAGATGCTGATCAACCCGGACCCGCCATATCGCTGGGACAAGAACGGCTGGGGGCCGCGGGTGTCGGTCGAGTGGCGCGCCACCCCGAACACGCTCGTCCGCGCCGGCGCAGGACTCACCACCCTGCTGACCAACCTCTGGCAGGACAATGCTCTGACCGGAGGCACGCCCTTTGTCGTCTATCCGCGGCTGACCGCGGCGCCCGGGCAATCCATACGCTTTGGCATGACCGTCACACCGGAGCAGCTCCCAACCGTATACTCGATTTCGGGATCGCCCGTTTTTGCATCGGGCGATTCCAAACAGGTGCCCGGCAACACCTTGATGGACGTGCAGCGCTTCGAGCAAGACCTGGCCGCTCTCTCACCCGATCACCAGATCACGCCCCTCGGCGTGGCGGGAATCTCCCGCGACTTCCGCAACGGCTACATCGCCTCCTGGACCGCCGGGGTCGAGCGGAAACTCCGCGGGGCCTCTCTCAACGCGGCCTACGTGGGCACGGCCGGGATCCGTTTGCCCGCCATGGATTTCCCCAACGGGTACACCGGTGCCGATGCGGCTTTCGCGCCCTACACTCAGTTCGACGCTTCTGGACGTGCCATCGCAGGCTACGGTCCGCTCACGTTAATGACGAACCGTTCGCACTCCACCTATCATGCGCTCCAGGTGTCCGCGCAACGGGATCTGACGGCCTCCGGCCTCGGGTTTCAGGCCAGCTACACGTTCTCGAAGTCGATCGACGATACCAGTTCGGTCATTGGCGGGTTTGTATCCGGATCCTCGGGTGCGGTGTCCCAGGTGGCGGCCGAGAACCCGTTCGACCCGCGCCCGGACAAAGGGCCGTCCTCGTTCGACATCGCCCACGCGTTCACGCTCAGCCTGTTCCAGGACCTGCATGCCGACCGCCTGTCCCTGTTGAAGCCGCTGGGCAAGACGCTCACTCGCGGATGGCAGTTGCTGGGCATCGGAACCCTGCTGAGCGGCGCTCCGTTCACCGTCTACTCGGGGGTTCAACAGACCGGCGCCGGCGCCGCCGGCACGGACCGGCCCGATCAGATCGGCACGCCCGAGCTCTCCACCAGCCGCACCGTGCGCGAGGACTATTTCGGGCTCGGCGACCGGAACGCCTCGTTCTTCTCTATCCCGATCAACGTGCCGGGCGGCACGGGGCCGAATCACGGCCGTTTCGGAACGCTCGGCCGGAACACGTTCCGCGGGCCGGGCTTCCAGAACTTCGACATGGCGCTCATCAAGGACACGCCGTTCGGCGCCCGGGCCGGCGGCGAACTGGCCACCCTGCAGTTGCGCGCCGAGTTCTTCAACGTGTTCAACCTCGTGAATTTCGGCCTGCCCTCCAATATCGTGCAAGGGCCGGGTTTCGGCGAGATCAGCCGCACGGCCGGATCTTCCCGGCAGATCCAGTTCTCGTTGAAGCTGATCTACTGAGGAAACGGTCCACCTCGGGCCGCTCCCCTACAGTCGAGGTTGCGTGGTCCAACGCGGCCCGCTTGCCCCCGTCGCGTCGAACAAGACGGAAGAAGAGCAGTGAAGACCGCCGCGCTCACGGCCGGTAGATTTCCGGCACGAAGGTCTGATCCGTGATGGGAGGACGGACGTAGGCGCTGCGCACCCGCTCAGGCAGCTTGATGGGCTCGGGGGTCAGGTCCTTGTACGGAATCATCGAGAGTAGGTGGTGCATGCAGTTCAGCCGCGCGCATTGCTTGTCGTCGGCGTTGACCACGTACCAGGGCGCCTGCTTCACGTCCGTGTAAGCGAACATCTCGTCCTTGGCCTTGGAGTACTCCACCCAACGGCGGCGCGACTCCAGGTCCATCGGGCTCAGCTTCCAGCGCTTGGTAGGATCCTTGATGCGGGACTGGAAGCGGCGCTCCTGCTCCTCGTCGCTGACCGAGAACCAGTATTTCAGGAGAACGATCCCAGACCGCACCAGCATGCGCTCGAACTCGGGGCAGGAGTGCATGAACTCCAGGTACTCGGCCTCGGTGCAGAACCCCATGACGCGCTCCACGCCGGCGCGGTTGTACCAGCTCCGATCAAACAGGACCATTTCACCGGCGGCCGGCAAGGCGGCCACGTAGCGTTGGAAATACCACTGCGTCTTCTCCCGTTCGGTGGGGACACCGAGGGCGACCACGCGGCAGACCCGGGGGTTGAGGCATTCGGTGATGCGCTTGATCACGCCACCCTTACCCGCGGCGTCCCGGCCCTCGAAGATCGCAACCACCTTCAGACCTTCATGCTTGATCCACTCCTCGAGCTTGACTAACTCGATCTGCAGCCGCCGCAGCTCCTTCAGGTACTCGTCATCAGTCAGGTGGATCGGCTTTGTCTTGGCGCCGTCCGCGGAATCCGAGTTGTGCTTGTGCTTGCTCACGGGCCCTCCATGCAGGATGTAGCTTACACCAAATTGGCCCGCCGGGTGGAAGACGCCTCCTGGCGCCTGACGACATGGCGCCTGACGACATGGCGCCTGACGACCAAAAGCCACGCCCGGGTTCTTCGATACAATGGCTCCAGCTTAATGATCCGGGTAGAGGGACTCACCAAGACGTTCCACGACTCGAAGCGCGGGGCCGTTCACGCGGTCGATCGCGTCTCCTTCGAGGTCCGCTCCGGAGACATCTTCGGCCTGCTCGGCCCAAACGGCGCGGGCAAGACCACCACCCTGCGGATGCTCGCCACCGTCATGAAACCGAGCCAGGGCACGGCGGCTTTAAACGGCCACGACATCCTTCGGGAGCCCGAAGCCGTTCGCAGGAGCATCGGGTTCCTCTCCGCGGACATGGGGCTGTACCTTCGTCTCTCGGCGCGCGAAGTGCTGACGTTCTTCGGCGAGCTGAATGACATTCACGGCGCGGCGCTCCGGGAGCGGATCGAAGAGGTCTTCTCCCTGCTGAACATGAGCACTTTCGGCGATACGAAGATCGACAGCCTGTCGACCGGCATGCGCCAGAGGGTGGCCATCGCGCGCGCGCTGATTCACGATCCGCCGATTCTGATCCTGGACGAGCCGGCCTCCGGCCTCGACGTGCCCACGGCGCACGTCATCGAGGAGTTCATCCTGAAGGCCCGCGACTCCGGCAAGGCGGTGCTCCTCTCGACCCACGTCATGGAGGAGGCCGAATACCTGTGCGACCGCATGGCCGTGATCCACGAAGGCAGGGTGAAGATCGTGGGCACCATGGAGGATCTGCGCGCGGCCACCGGCAAGCAGCGCCTGCGCGAGATCTTCCTCGACCTGCTCGGCATCGACGACGCGGTTCGGAGGGTGCATGAATCGTAGCCAGGTTCTTACGATCTACAGGAAGGAGATGTTGGACACGATCCGCGACCGGCGCACGCTGCTCAGCATGGTCGTGGTGCCGCTCGCGGCGATTCCTCTGCTGTTCCTGGCGATGAGCAAGTTCGTCAGCTCGACCGAAAAGAAAGCGGGCGGCGAGGCGCTGACCATTGCCGTACGCGGCCCCGATAGGCTGCCCGGCCTGCTGAATGCGCTCGCTCACGCCGGCTTCAAACTGGCCTCCCGCGACGACCTCGAAGCCGCCATCGAGAAAAAGGAGATCGCCGCGGGCGTCGAGCCCGTCGCATGGCCGGGCGCAGGCGGAATCCAGGTGCGGGTCTACTCCGACCTGACCAAACGCAGCTCCGAGGTCGCCGCGGGGCGCATCCGTGCCGCCCTCGCGGCCTTCAAGGAGGACAGCATCAAGCTGAAGCTGACCGCGCTCGGCCTGCCGGACTCGATCGCCAACCCCTTCACCGTCAAGTCCGTCAACCTGGCGCCCGACAAGAAAATGGCCGGCATGTTCTGGGGCAGCATGATCGGCTATTTCGTGGTGCTGCTCATGTTCACCGGAGGCATGTACCCCGCCATCGATATGACCGCGGGCGAGAAGGAGCGGCGCACGCTGGAGGTGGTGCTCTCCTCTCCCGCCGGCCGCGGCTCCATCATCCTGGGAAAGATCCTGGCCACCACCACGTCCGTTTTCGTCACCGCCCTTCTGAGCATTGCGAGCCTGATCGCCTCGTTCCGCTTCGCCGACTTCGCAAACGAACTTCGCAAGACGACGACCCGCATGCCGGTCGATGCGGCGAGCATCGCGCTGGTCCTGGTCGCGCTGGCGCCGATGGCGGTTCTGGCGGCGTCCCTGATGATCGCGATCGCGCTCCTCGCCAAGAGTTTCAAGGAAGCCCAGAGCTACCTGACGCCGCTGGTGATGGTGGTCATCTTTCCTTTGATTTTGGGGATGCTGCCCGGCCTGCAACTCACGCCGGCGCTGGCGCTGATTCCTCTGTTCAACGTGTGCCAGCTCATCAAGGAGATCTTCCTGGGCGAATACAGCCGGCTCGCGTTCGCCGTTACGATGGCCGCGAACGTCGTCTATGCGGGCGTGGCGTTCTACGCCGCGGTGCGGGTCTTTTCGAAGGAATCGGTGTTGTTCCGAACGTGAACGCAGGCACACAGGAATCGATCGGCATCGCGGGAACCGGCCGTGTGGCGCAGGCTCTTGGCAGGCTGCTTCGCGAGCGCGGCGAGCCGGTTGTGGCCGTGGCCGGACGGAATCCCGAGCGCAGCGCCCGCGCGGCCGCATTCATCGGCGCGGCGGCGGTGTCGGTCGCCCAGCTTCCCGAACGGGCGGGCCGCATGCTGATCGCGGTCAGCGACCGGGCGGTGGCGGAGGTCGCGCGTGAACTGGCCGGCGCAGGCATGCATCGGGGCGTAGCGCTGCATACCTGCGGCGCGCGCGGGCCGGATCTTCTCGATCCCCTGTCGCGGGCCGGCGTCGCGTGCGGGGTCCTGCATCCGCTCCAGACGGTCGCGTCTCCCGAGGCCGGGGTCACCGTCCTTCCCGGATCCGCCTTTGCGGTCCACGGCGACGCCTCTGCCGTCGCGTGGGGCGACCGGATCGTCGCACTGCTCGCGGGAACCGCCCTGCACATCGATCCGGGCTCTATGCCGCTGTATCATGCCGCCGCGGTGATGGCGAGCAACTACGTCACCGGCCTGATCGACGCGGCTGCTATCCTGATGAAGACGGCGGGCATCGGCGAGAAGACCGCTCTGGATGCTCTGGGCCCGCTGGTTTACGCCGGCGTGGCGAATGCGCTGGCCCTCGGACCCGAGAAGGCGCTGACCGGACCCATCGAGCGCGGAGACGCGGATACCGTGCGCCGCCATCTGCGGAGCTTCGGTGCGGCCCCGCCGTCCGTGAGCGCCCTCTACCGTTCGGCGGGTTTGCATGTTCTGGAAATGGCCCGCCGCAGCGGCCTCGCCGAAGGAAAGGCCCGGGAGATCGAGGCGCTGCTGCGGGAAGGAAGCTAGAGAGCATTCCTGTGGCGCACGCACTCCTGCGTGCCGCGTCGAGACTCATCTCGACGCCAGGGTGTCGGTTCGAGGAGACTAACGCGATGGCCGTGAATCGTATCCGCGTCCCCGATCTCAGGGAGAAGAAGCGGCGCGGCGAGAAGATCGCCGTGCTCACCGCCTACGATGCCACCATGGCGCGCCTGTTCGATCGCGCCGGCATCGACGTGCTCCTGGTGGGCGATTCGCTCGGCAACGTGATCATGGGCGAGGAGACCACGCTGCCCGTTACGCTCGACGTCATGGTCCACCACACGCGGGCGGTCAGTCGCGGCGCGCGCCACGCCCTGGTGGTTGCCGACATGCCGTTCCTCAGCTACCAGGTCACCGTTCCTGAAGCCGTGCGCAACGCGGGGCGCCTGCTGCAGGAAGGCGGAGCGGCGGCGGTGAAGATCGAGGGCGGCCGGCCGATGATCGACGTGGTCAAGCGGTTGGTCGACATCGGGATTCCGGTGATGGGCCACCTGGGCCTGGTGCCCCAGTCGGTCCACCAACTCGGCGGCTACCGGCAGCAGGCGCGGGGCGAAGAGGATGCCGCACGGCTGCTCGAAGACGCGCACGCGCTCGAGGACGCCGGGGCGTTTTCGATCGTTCTCGAGTCCATTCCGGACGCGGTCGCCGCGGCGGTGACCTCAGCGCTCACGATCCCGACCATCGGCATCGGCGCTGGGCCGCACTGCGACGGCCAGGTGCTGGTCTCTTACGACGCGCTGGGACTGTTCGAGGGGCCGGTGCCGCCCTTCGTGAAGCAGTACGCACAACTCGGCGAGCTCATGGTGGAAGCCGTGAAGGCTTACGCCGATGACGTGCGCGAAGGACGCTATCCCGGGCATGAGCGCCGAGACTCGTTCACACCATCGCCGGCGTACGCGAAGCCGTGGCGCGGTTCCGCGGCGCAGGGAGAACCGTCGGCCTGGTCCCCACCATGGGCGCGCTCCACGCCGGCCACGGCCGTCTGATCGGGACCGCGCGGGCCGAGTGCGGCGCGGTCGCCGTCAGCGTCTTCGTGAACCCGATCCAATTCGACCGGCAGGACGATTACGAACGCTATCCGCGCACGCTCGCCAGCGACGCCGCCTTTGCGGAGGCCCGCGGCGCCGATCTGGTCTTCGCGCCGGAGATCGCGGAGATGTACCCCCAGCGGCACCGCGCGTTCGTGGACGTCGAGCTGCTGACGGAGCATCTGTGCGGCCAGTTCCGCCCCGGGCATTTCCGCGGCGTGGCCACGGTCGTCGCGAAGCTGCTCAATATCGTGCAGCCGGACCGGGCCTACTTCGGCCAGAAGGACGCGCAGCAACTGGCGGTGATCCGGCGCATGGTGGCGGACCTCAACCTGCCCGTCTGCGATCGTCGGCGTGCCGACCGTGCGCGAGGCGGACGGCCTGGCGCTCAGCTCGCGCAACCAGCGCCTGGCGGCGGACGAGCGCGCAGTGGCGCCGCGTGCTGTACCAGGCTTTGCTGGCGGCGGAGGCGGTGATCGCGAGAGGTGAGCGCGATCCGAGAAGGCCGAGCAGGCGGCGCTGGCGGTGCTGGCGCGCGAGCCCCGCATGCGCGTCGAGTACTTCGAAATCGTCGATCCCGAGGCACTGCAGCCTGTCGCTCGGATCGAGGGGCCGGTGTTGGTCGCCGCGGCCGTGTGGCTCGGCGGGACGCGGCTCATCGACAACCTGGTGGCGCGACCCTAAGCGGCAGGCAGTTGCAAACCGTCATCTGACGGTTCCAAATGGTTCCGTGAACATCACGGTCAAGAATATTCCGGACCCGGTCTACCGCGTGATCAAACGAGAGGCCCGGAAGAACCGGCGCAGCCTCAAGGCCGAGATCATTCGAGCTCTGGAAACGGAGGCGGCCGAAGCCGGGCGCCTGCGGCAACTGAGCGACCTGGGGAAGGAACTGGAGCGGTTTCGAGCCAGCCTGCCACCTCTCGACGATAGTACACTCCTGATTCGCCGGGACCGCGAGCGATAGCCGATGCCGGAGACGTTCGTTCTCGACTGTAGCGTCGCCGCAAAATGGGTGCTGCCCGAAGTCGATGGCGCGCCTGCCCTGCGGCTGTTCGAACGCCGCGTGGCCGGCGAAGTTACGCTGATCGCACCCGACCTTCTTCTGGCGGAGTTTGCGAACCTGCTGGCGAAGCGCAGCCGCCACAAGCAGATTTCACAGACGCAGGCCTTCGACGCTTTCCAGTTTATGTCGAGAAGCGCTCCCGGGTTGTTCGACTCGCGTCCGCTGCTCTCCCGCGCTCTCGATCTCTCGCTGCGTCACCAGATGTCGCTGTGGGACTGCGTGTACCTGGCTCTCGCCCTCGAGCGCGGCTGCCCCCTCCTCACCGCCGACCGCCGCCTGTTCCGGGCAGGCGCCGCACGGCATCCCGCGATTCGATTGGTGCAGTAGGGGCCCATGAGCTCAGGGCGCGCGGCGAGCGTCTATCGTTGAAACCACCCTACTGCTTCGCCACCAGCGGCTCAATAAACCTCACCGGCCGCCGCACGTTGTACTCCTTGCGCCATGCCCGGTGCGCCTCGTCGTCCGGAAAACGCTCCGCCGCCGGATAGGGATACCGGCTCATGGCGTGGAAGGGCAGCGGCTCGACCGAGTCCCCGAAGGCCGTGTTGGCGTCGGCGTCCTTCGACCAGCCGTCCACCAGCACCAGGAAATCCCGCTTCCAGCCCGCCGCCAGCGCGGGCAGCCGGCCAGGATCGAAGCGCAGCCGGATCTCGTCGCCGGAGGCCATGATGACGAACCGGTCGTCGGCCGCCGCGAGCAGTTCGCGCACGGAGCCGTAGCGCGTGTAGAGGCCCGGAACCGGGTTCCACATCGCCGCGGGCCGCCACTCGGAGTAGTCGTAGTACTCCGGCTGCTCATGCCTGGGATCGACCACGGCGCGCGAGAACCCGCGCAGGGTCAGGTCGGCGGTCTCGGCGTCCATCGCCGTCAGGCGCGTGCGGGGCGCCGCCGTGTCTTCGCTCAGGTAGATCTGGTCCCAGTAAACGCAGGTGTTGGTCACGATGCGCACCTCGCGCGACGAGGACAGGAACTTGCCGGTCAGGTCCACCGCGATAGTGCGCGGCTCGCCCGCGGGCACGCCCATGTCCTCGATCACCGTGCGCCACTGGCCGGCAGCGTCCTTCACCTGTAGATAGGGCAGGACCAGCCCGTCCTTGCTGCCTTGCGAGGCGGCCATGAAGGTGCTGCCGTCGGCCCAGTCGATCCAGCCGCTCAGCATCAGCACCGCGCGATTGTCGCGCGCGGCATCCGGACCGAAATCGAGCTCGAGCGCGTGCATTTCGGCCACGCCCGCCATGTCGTGCAGGAAGCCGTCCGCGTAAACGCGGTCGCGCCGCAGCACCTTGTCCAGCACGTCGCGGCCATTGCCGTCGCGGGCGGAGACGGGGAAGATGCGCCGGCTCACGCCGAAC
Source organism: Bryobacterales bacterium (assembly GCA_963710565.1). GTDB lineage: Bacteria > Acidobacteriota > Terriglobia > Bryobacterales > Bryobacteraceae > DASWZN01. The sequence continues at coordinate 646,047 of CAVQAN010000010.1, forward strand.
AGGCGGAACTCGGGGAACGGCGGCGACTTGAACTTCTCGTTGGTCACGATGTCGACCCCTGCGGGATGATCGAGCGCGATCAGACGCACCTGGTCGATGTAAGACACTTCGTGCAGCTCTTCGGTGATGCGGACTTCGTACCGTCCATCGCGCAATGCGAGCTGGCCGCCGGGAATCGTAACGTACTCATGGCTCGAAACGGGGAAGTAGTCGCCGTCGCCCGAGCTGGCGCCCAGCGGCGCCACGCCCAGCACATCGGCAATGAACTCGAACTTGCGGCCGTCCCAGGCGAAGATCATGGGGCAGGAGCCGGACAGACGCGGCGCCTCCTTGATGTCGGCGGTCTGGGCCAGGGGCCGATCGATTTCGTTCTGGATCATGCCGTTCGGCCAACTGATGCGGATGGTGTCTACGGCCTTCTCCGGTCCCAGTCCGAACAGCAGGGGCACGCCCTCGTACATCCGCTTCTGGTAGTGGGTGCCCGCCTTGATCTCGACTTCGGTTCCCGGCCCCAGTTTCAGGTTCTTGACGCCCGCCAGCGCCACCCGAAGCCATTGGTTCTTGGTGGCGGTATGGTTGCTCAGCAGGTGAACGGTGCCGTCCGCCGCCACCGCGGCCAGGCCAATCCGCCCGCTGTTCTCGAAATCGGCGCGAGCCCAGGCCACCGCGTCCGGGAAATCGGCGGGATGCTTTCCCGCCCCCACCTTGCCAAGCCCCTGGTTCAGGTAGACGGCGTTGCCGGCGACCAGGTCCGCCAGACCGCGGTTTTCCAGGTCGGCAAAGACTAACGAAGAAACGGCGGGCGCCGGAGTCGTCTCGACGGTTAGCTTGCCATCCCGATTCATGGCAAACCGGACGCCCTCCGGCACGGAAAACGCCACGTCGATCCAACTGTCGTTATCGATGTCGGCCGCCTGGAGCGCGCGCGCCCCGGCCGGGATCGGGTCCACCGGAACGGCCTCAAACGCGGCGCGCATCCGGTCGCGGTAGAGGACCGCGCCGCGCTCCGCGTAGCTCACCAGCAGGTCGATCCCCTTGGAGTCCGGAATCAGGCGGAACGCCACGGCGTCCACAGCCCGGCCCGCGACAAAGGGGAAGTGGGCGGTGTAATCCTGGAATCCGCGCTCGCCCTCGTTGCGGAGCAGCACGGACTTCTCGCCCAGCAGGAACAGGTCGAGGTCGTAATCGTGGTCGAAATCGAGCCACACGGCTCGCTCGAACCGTCCCGCGGGAAGCTGCGCGCCGGTCTTCTCAAACTTGCCCTTCACGTTGCGATAGAGCAGCGGACCCTTTTCCGTGAGGACGCACAAGCCCGGCCAGTCCGCTGTTCTCGAAATCGCCCGCAGCGACGAAGAGCACGCCCTTGAGGTCGCCCAAGCCGGAGTCCGCGACCGGGTCCTTGCCCTTCCGGTACACGTGGATTCCTTCTTGCGACCAGACCACCAGGTCGGAGCTGCCGTCGCCCACAGTGTCCATCACCAGCACGCCCGCGGTCTTCTCGACCGGCGAGCGTCTTGTCGGCGAACTGCAGCGTGACCGCGGGCTCGGTTGTGGGAGGCGCCGGGCGCGCCTCGATGGGGTCGTACAGCTCGGCGTAGTCGCACCACTCCATGTCTTCGGAGTCGTCGGCGGCCTTCTGCGCGTCCTTGGCCTTCAGGAAGTCGGCCAGCGCCGCCTTGGCTTCCGCGTCCTTCCCCATGAGCCGGTAAGCGTTATAGATCTGGAAGCGCGGGGCGACCAGCTTCGGAGTCGAGCTTCTTGGCGATCTCGAACTGCTTGAGCGCCTCCGGCTGGCGCTCGGTGAGGTTGTAGAGCAGGCCGAGGTTGTAGTGGGAAACCGGCTCGGTGGGGACCAGTTGGACCATGCGCTCGAACTGGCGGATCGCTTCCGGATACATGCCTTCGCGCTTGTAGGCGACGCCCAGATTGAACCAGGTATAGGGGGAACCCGGATCCTGCTTCTGGGCCTTTTCGAGCTCCGCCATGCCTTGCTTGAGATCGCCCGCCCGCAGCAACGCGAGGCCGTAGTTGAGGCGGTCGCGGAAGGAGCCGGGCGCCAGATCGAGCGCCTTCTTCAGCTCGATGGCGGATTGGGGCACGCTAGTCGGCGTCTCGTACATCGCCTTGCCCAGGTTCCGATGCCGCCACAGCTCCTCCTCGCGGGAGGAGTTCGAACCGTTCTCCGCCAGGAGTATGACAGCGGCGCACACAATCGGCAGAGTCAGGAGGACACTCAATTTGCGCATAGAGCTTCTCAGCCGATTGTATCGTGGAGCGACGGCGCACCTTGTGCCGCGCCAGGGAGTTTCGTGGGCTGAATGGTGGCTGCTTTCTGGATACAGCCGGGAGGAGCAAGTGGGACGGGTCCGGCCTCCTGTTGGGGGAACGTGCTGTCCGGGGCGCTCGGGGGAGTGTCCGCAAATGGAACTAGGTTCGTTTGGTACGCCGAGGTTCTGGCTTTCAATCTGCTCCCGCGGGCCCTCCCCGCCGCGAGACCGGAGCGCGCGTGGCGCGGAATTGTCCATCCGAGTGGAGCATAGCGCGGGCGGGTGGGGCGAGGAGGGGCGGCGGGGCGCAAATGGTTGAGAATGCGGGGAAGGATTCTCTGTGAGAGTGGTGACTGAAAAAGGTTTGCTCGGTTTCGCGGCGCCGCAGGGCCGGGGACGGGAGGGCGGGCTCATGCCGCTCGCGGCAGTTGTAGGAGCCGGACAAACCAGCCAGGTGGATTGGCAGAAACTGGGAGACCCAGCGGGAGGGAGAAAACGATGCCAGCCGTGGGACGGAGTTTCGGGATGACGCCGACAGCAGCCCGAGCGCTGCGACGGCCGCCATCGGGCCTCGATGTTGGAGCTGACTATTGAGACGATGAAGGCCTTGATTTCAGGGCATCCTGCGTTTGTACCGAGACTCACCCATTACGAAACGAAGGTGGGGAGCTGACGGCGTTGGCCTTCGACTTTCTCACGTCGATCACAATCGTCTCGGCGAGCCGATCCTGTGCACACATCCGATTACGGTCCCAAAAGAACTGCAAGAACCCCAGACCTAACTCCAGCACCGCAGCTCCATACCCCAGCCCGCGCTCGATGGATTGCCACAGTCCCATGCGTTCGCCCGTAAGCGACATAGCTCTTGTGCGCGCAACCCACTTGCCTGGCGTTTGACCGTTGCCAAAATAGTTGGCCAATCCGAAATAGAGCACCATCACAACAATGTTCCCGGCTTCGTGAAAGTCCCAGACGACGTGAATGTCCGTCTCATGAAGCAGAAAGCGTCGCCACAAGTATTCAACAGGACCCCAGATGATCACAGCGAGCAGCAGGTCGACGCAGTATCCGAGCAACCTTTGCCAGAAGGCTGCCAGTAGAATCCCGTTGAGCGAGTCTGCACGCGTCCCCATGTGAGCGTGAAAACGGCGTCTCGCTTTCTTCGATTGGTGAGTCATAGGGATAGTCTAGCGGTAAGCGTTTGGCGAACACCATACCCACCGATCAGGCGGGCTGACACCGAAGCCGGTATGGTAGCGCCGCAAAGAAAAACGATGAGCGTCACCGAAGGCGCGGGCACCCGTCCCGGTTGGTGCTGGACGTCACTCTGAACGATGACGGCGCCGTCGAGCGGGCCAGCGTCATCGACGGCGACCCACTCCTTGCCCGAGCCGCGACCAACGCCGTGAAGCGGTGGAAATACAAGCCTCTGCTTGTGGGCGGCAAACCCGTCCTCAAGTTCGTCGTAGTCCTCTCCTTCGGCAAACGCGGTGGGGTCCGGGCAATCTGAATAGCAGGCGTCCACCGTCCCGTGTACAAGTCATGCCCGCTTCGCCTTACAATGGCTACATACATGCCACTTGCGTCTGGTGCTGCCCTGGGGCCATATGAGGTAGTGTCGCTGATCGGCGAGGGCGGGATGGGAGAGGTCTATCGGGCGCGCGATACCCGCCTGGGCCGAACCGTCGCTCTCAAGATTTCGAAAGAGAAGTTCAGCGAGCGTTTCGCGCGCGAGGCCCGCGCGATCGCCGCCCTGAATCATCCGCACATCTGCACGCTCTACGACGTCGGACCGAGCTACCTGGTGATCGAGTACCTCGAAGGCGAAACGCTGGACGCGCGCCTGAAGAAGGGTCCGTTGCCCGTCGAGAAGGCGCTCGGCATCGCCATCCAGATCGCCGAAGCGCTGGCCGCCGCGCACCGCAAGAGCATCGTTCATCGGGACCTCAAGCCTGCGAACATCATGCTCACGAAATCCGGCCCGAAGCTTCTCGATTTCGGACTGGCGAAGAACTCGGCGGCGCTCGACTCGGGCATGACGGCCGCGGCTACGCAGGAAGGCCTGATCGCGGGAACCGTCCAGTACATGGCGCCGGAGCAGCTCGAGGCGAAAGAGGTCGACGGCCGCACGGACATCTTCGCATTTGGCTGCGTGCTTTACGAGATGGTCGCCGGGAAACCGGCGTTTACGGGCGAGAGCGCGGCCAGCCTGATCGGCGCCATCATGACCGGCGAGCCGGCGCCGCTGGCAGCGGTGTCGCCGGCGACGCCGGCCGCACTCAACCGCGTCATCCGGCGCTGCCTGGCCAAGGACCCGGATGCACGCTGGCAGTGCGCCGGCGACCTGGCGGCGGAACTCGAAGCCATCGCCGCGGCTCCCCATGAGCCCGCTCCGGCGCAGCCGGTTCGCTCACGCCGCATATCCCCGCTGCTGGCCGTTCCGGTGTTGGCCGGCCTCCTGGTGGTGTTCTTCGCCGGCTGGTTATGGCCGCGGAAGCAGGCGGCCGAGCGCTGGTCCGGGGTCCTGCTCGGCGGCCCCAGCATGGCCATCGCGCCGCGGGTATCGCCGGACGGGCGCCTGGTGGCCTTCACCGCGCTGGTGGACGGCATCACCCAGGTCGCCGTGATGAAGCCCGAGACCGGCAACTGGACGGTGTTGACACACGCCCGGGATGCCGGCCTGGTCGACACGGTTTCCTGGTCTCCGGACGGCAGCCGCATCTATTTCGATCGCGTCTGGGACTCCCCGCACGGCGTCTACAGCGTGCCGCTGTTCGGCGGCGAACCGAGGCAGATTCTCGATGCGGCGGCGGATCCGGAGCCTCTCGCCGACGGCAGCATGATTGTCCTGCGCATCAATGCCGAACACCAGGTGCAACTACAACACTTCTGGCCGGATTCCGGCAGGCTCGAACCGCTGGCGGCCGCGCTGATGCAGTACGAAGTGGGGGGCTCGGTGCGCGTCTTCCCGGACGGCAAGGAGGTCGCCTTCTACGGCCGGCCTCTGGCAGGCGGCGATGCGCACCTGTACGCGCTCGACCTGTCCACGAATAAGACCCGCAAGCTGGCGCCCGGCCTCACGTTGCGCCGGGTGATGGGGCCTCGCTTCCCGGTCGCGGTGACGCGGGACGGCCGTTCGGTCATCGTCGACGTCATGTCCGGCAGTCTGCACCGGATCACCGCCGTTCCCCGGGACGGAGGCTCCGGAGAGTCGCTTCTGCTCACCACAACCGCCACTCCCTGGGACATCGATGCGTCGGCGGATGGCAGCCTCTACATGGATCAGATGGACCGCCCGGTGGACATCCTCCGGTTCCCGGTAACCGGCGGAGTCGCGGAGCGGATCTCCGGCTCGTTTCACGAGGGCATGCGCGGCATCGTTCCCCTGCCCAACGGTGGCCTGGTGGCGCCCGGGCCTGCCGGCGATCGGGAGAGCCTGCTGCTGGTCGAGCCCGGCCGGGACTCGGCCCCGCTCCTCGAAACGGCCGACCAAACCCAGCCGCCCGTCGCCCTGGGCGGTCCGGACCAGGTCGTCCTAACGCTGCGGAGCGCGGCGGGCCTGGAGATCGGCGTGGCGTCCGTGAGCGGCCGCAGGCTCCTGAAGAGGGTGCGGATTCCCGAGGAGTCGATCCAGAGCGTGGCGCTCTCCCCGGACGGCATGGAAGCCTATTATGCCGCCACCGGGACTATCTGGGCAGTGCCGTTCTATGGAGGCAAGCCGCGGTCGGTGTGCCCGGGGGACTCTCTGGCGATGTACCCGGGGGGCGACGCGATGCTGGTGCAACTGGTTGACAAGGACGGGACCCGCCTCCGGCGGGTGCCTCTGAAGGGCGGCCCGCCCGTGGACGTGCCGGCCCGGCTAGCGGTCAGCGGCGAACCGCTGGCGCCCAACGCGGTTGGCCCCGACGGCCGCATCGCCCTTTCGCTGGCCGCTCCCGACTCGTGGTTCTACCCGCCCGGTGTGCTCGATCCCGCCAGCGGCGTCGTAACGCGTATTCCCGTCCAGCAGACGGCGGACTACTTTGTGGTTGGCTGGGGCGCAGACGGGCGGCTGGTCGCCATGGCCATGGAAGCCCGCTGCGCGATCTGGCGGTTCATGCCGAAGTAAACGAGACAACTTGGGCGGCAGCCCGAGCCCGTGGGCGGCCATGGCTCCGCGTAGAACCCAAGTATCGAGGGTCGCGCACCGAAGGGCAAGCTTCTCTACAGCTCGGGGAGGCCGAAACGGGCCAGACTGCTCTGCAGGAGCCTGAGATCGAAGCGGATTCCCTGTCGGAGCAGGTCCAGGTAGGCCGCGCGCAGGTCGGGGACAAAGCATCTCCGGGCACCAGCCTCCAGCACTCCGAGGCAGCCCACGACGGAAAGGGCCGCTCCCTGCGCCGTGCGCCGGGCTTTCCATTCATCGAGCAGAACCAGATCTGCCCCGAGGGATTTCGCTAAGAGTATGGCTCCACGCTCTCCGGCGCCGAAGCGCGGTCACCTGAATCCAGCTCGCCTTTCGCACTTCTTCCGCACCCGGCAGTCCCCGGCCCGCGACGGTCACTTCGTGGTGCACCTCCGCCGGGATCAGAATCCGCTCGTAGAGTCCAGCGAGAAGGTTCAGCCGGCCAATGCGGCCAGCGCGATCAGCGGAGAAGAGTTCGATACGACAATCACAAGCCGGGCCGCTCAAGCGTGCGGCGGTCTTCCTCGAGATCACCGGGCCCGTAGTGCAAAGGAACACTGTGCCGCGCGGCGATTTCCATGAACTGCTCGATCGGCAACTGGCACAACTCGGCGGCGCGCCCCAGGGAGACCTTGTCCTTGCGGTAGAGTCCCAGGGCCAGCGACCGGGCCGCTTCCGCCGAGAGGTTCTCAAGCGTCCATCCTGCCGCCCAAACCAGTTCCGCCGGTATCTCCAGCCGCACGGTCTCCGTACTCTCCTAAAGGGTGCCTCACGCTGCATACGCTACGCCCGGGCCATTTGCTTCCTTCGCGGATTTCGGGGCTGTCACGTAGTGCTGCTGGGTGCAAATGAAGCTCGTCCTACGGCAGCCCGAGCCCGTGGGCGGCCAGTATCCGGCGGCCTTCGTCGCTCGCCAGGAGGTCCAGGAAGCGCTGTGCGGCGGCTTCGTCCGGCCGGCCCGCTACCACGCCTCCGGCCTGACGGATGGGGGCGTGTCCTCTGTCGGGCAGCAGCACCCCGCCGCTGTCGAACACCAGAGACCAGGCGGTGATCGCCGCGTCGGCGTTGCCGCTCTCGGCGAACTGGAGAGCCTGGCGCACGTTCTCCCCGTAGACCACCTTGGGCTGGAGGGCAGCCCAGAGCCCCGCGTTCTGCAGGAGTTCTCGCGCCGCCTCGCCGTAGGGCGCGTGCTCGGGGTTCGCCAGGGCGACGTGAACGATGCGGCCCTCGCGAAGCTGCACCAGGCGCGTCACCGACCCATCGCGCGACCACAGCCCCAGCCGGCCGTAAGCGTATACCCGCACCGAGTCCGGCCGGAGCCGCCCGCTCTTCGCAAGATCCGCCACAAACCGTTCATTCGCCGAGAGAAACACGTCGTAGGGGGCACCCTGCTCGATCTGACGGGCGAGCAATCCGCTGGCGCCCAGAACGAACTTCGCCGGGCGGCCTGTGGTTTTCCGGAAGATCGCAGTCACAGGCTGCTCGATCCCCGCAAGGTCGGCAGCCGCCGCTACGAGCAAGTCCTTGTTTTTCTGGGGGGTTTGCGCCATGAGGCTTAAGGCGAAGACCAGCAAGGGGAGCGCGATATAACTTGACAGTAAGGCACTCAGGTTGGATAATGGGGATGTGCTAAGGAGGGCGGCCAAGCCGCGCTTCGGGCCCGAAGTCATTTGTTCTTATTCTAGGAGGCTGGGAGGGACATGAGCAAGATCATCGGAATCGACCTGGGAACGACGTTCTCGTGCGTGGCAGTCATGGAAGGTGGCCAGCCGGTCGTCATTCCTAACCAGGAAGGCGCCCGGACGACCCCGTCCGTGGTTGCCTTTACCAAGAGCGGGGAGCGCTTTGTCGGCCAGATTGCCCGGCGGCAGGCGATCACTAATCCGGAGAACACGATTTACTCGATCAAACGGTTCATGGGGCGCCGTTACGAGGAAGTCAGCGACGAGATGAAGCTGGTGCCCTACAAAGTGGTGCGCGGCGATAACGGCGACGCCCGCGTCGAGGCCATGGGCAAGAAGCAATCACCGCCCGAGATCTCGGCCCTGATCCTCACCAAACTCAAGGAAGCGGCCGAAGCGTACCTGGGACAGAAGGTCACCGACGCGGTCATCACCGTGCCCGCGTACTTCAACGACGCCCAGCGGCAGGCCACCAAGGACGCCGGCAAGATCGCAGGCCTGGAAGTGAAGCGCATCATCAACGAGCCGACGGCGGCGGCGCTGGCTTACGGCCTGGACAAGAAGAAGAACGAGACCATCGCGGTCTACGACTTCGGCGGGGGCACGTTCGATATCTCGATTCTCGAAGTGGGCGAGGGCGTGGTGGAGGTGAAGTCCACCAACGGCGATACGCACCTGGGCGGCGACAACATCGACCAGCGCATCATGGACTGGATCATCGAGGAGTTTAAGAAGGCGAACGGGATCGACCTCTCCAAGGATCAGACCGCGCTGCAACGGTTGAAGGAAGCCTCGGAGAAGGCCAAGATCGAACTCTCCAACGTTCTCGAGACCGAGATCAACCTGCCCTTCATCACCGCCGACGCGACCGGCCCCAAGCATCTGCTCGAGAAACTGACCCGCTCGCGGTTCGTGCAGATGATTCAGGACATTCTCAACCGCACCCTGGAGCCGCTGAAGAAGGCTCTTTCCGACGCCGGCGTGAACCCCGGGCAGATCGATGAAGTTGTGCTGGTAGGCGGCTCGACTCGTATCCCGCGCGTGCAGGAGATGGTCCGCGAGTACTTCGGCAAGGAGCCGCACAAGGGCGTGAACCCGGACGAAGTCGTCGCCATTGGGGCGGCGGTTCAGGGCGGCGTGCTGGGTGGCGAAGTCAAGGATGTGCTGCTGCTGGACGTGACCCCTCTGTCGCTCGGCATCGAGACGCTGGGCGGGGTGTTCACCAAGCTGATCGACCGCAACACCACGATTCCGACGCGCAAGAGCGAGACCTTCTCGACGGCCTCGGACAGCCAGACCTCGGTCGAGATCAAGGTCTACCAGGGCGAGCGCACCATGGCCGGGGACAACCGCTTGCTGGGCGTGTTCCAACTGGCCAGCATCCCGCCCGCTCCGCGTGGCGTGCCGCAGATCGAAGTGACCTTCGACATCGACGCCAACGGCATCCTGAACGTCACCGCCAAGGACCGCGCCACCAACAACGAGCAGAAGATCACCATCACCTCCTCCTCGGGCCTGAGCAAGGACGAAGTGGACAAGATGGCCAAGGACGCGGAATCGCATGGCTCCGAGGATCGCCAGCGGCGCGAGGAAATCGACGCCCGCAACCGCGCCGACGCGATGCTCTACAACGTCGAGAAGATGCTGCGCGAGCACCGCGCCAAGATCGGCGACGCCGATGCGAAGGAAATCGAGCAGGCGCTCGAGAACACCAAGAGTGCGATGAAGGAGGGCGGCGTCGAACGCATCAACTCGGCGCGCGAGAAATTGGAAAGCGCCAGCCATCGCCTGGCCGAGGCGATGTACCGCGCGGCCTCTACGCCTCCGCCCGGCGCGGGCGCGGCGCCCGGCGGGCCCGGCGCACCCGGCCCCGAGGGCCAGAAACCAAAAGACAACGTGGTGGACGCCGAATTCGTCGATGTGGACGACAAGAAGAAGACGTAGCTATCAGCCGTCAGCGGTCAGTCAGAAGACAGGGCGGCTGATAGCGGGGCAGCAGATGGTTCTCGAGTGATCGGCGGTCGGTTGACGGCGTGTCGGTCCGTTCCGGGGCCGATAGCTGAAAGCTGACCGCTGATAGCTTTTTTATGGCCACTAGCACACAGGACTATTACGGGGCGCTCGGCGTAGGCCGGAGCGCCGCCCAGGAAGAGATCCGCAAAGCTTACCGGAAGCTCGCGCGCAAGCACCATCCCGACCTGAACCCGGGCGACAAGGCGGCCGAAGAGCGCTTCAAGCGGGTGCAGGAAGCCTACGACGTCCTGAGCGATCCCAAGAAGCGCCAGATGTACGATCAGGTTGGCTATTACTCGGAGCACGGGCCCCAGCCAGGTCCGGGCCCGCAGCCGGGCCCGGGGATGGACTTCGGGGGTTTCGACTTCTCCGATTACGCTTCCGGGAGTCAGCCCGCCGCAGGGGCGGGAGCCGGGGCGTTCAGCGGTCAGTTCCGGGACCTTTTCGGTCAGTTCTTCGGCCGGGGAGGCCGGGCGGAAGAGCGCCCGGCGCCGGAGTCCGGCACGGACCTCGAGTACGGCCTGAACATCGACTTCTGGCAGTCCATCCGTGGCACCCAGGTGACCGTCAACGTCAGCCGGCAGGAGACGTGCGGCACCTGTGGCGGGACGGGCACGGCTGCAACGGGCGAGGTAACGTGCCCGCAGTGCCAGGGCAAGGGCACGGTGACCCAGATGGCCGGCGCGATGCGATTCAACATGGCCTGCCCGCGCTGCGGAGGCTCGGGCAAGCTCCGCAACGTCTGCCCCACCTGTCATGGCGACGGCCGTCTGCCGGCCAACGAAACCGTCGAAGTCCGGATCCCTCCGGGCGTGCAGACCGGCACCCGGCTGCGCGTCGCCGGCAAGGGCAACGCCGGAACCGGTGGCGCCGCTCCGGGCGACCTTTACATCACGGTCCGGGTCGACCCGCATCGGTTCTTCCGGCGCGAGGGGGACGACATCGAGATCCACGTGCCGGTCACCGTCACCGAGGCCGGGCTGGGGGCCAAGATCGAAGTGCCCACCATCGATGGCCGGGCGCTGTTGAAGGTCCCCCCCGGCACCGCCAGCGGCCAGAGGTTCCGCATGCGGGAAAAGGGAGTCTTGAATTCGCGGAAGAACGCGCGCGGAGACCAGATCGTCGAGGTCGTGGTGCAGCCGCCCAAGGTGCGCGACGAGCGCACCAAGGAGATCCTGCGCGAGTTGGCGAAACTGAACCCCGACGATCCGCGCGAGAACATCTGGAGCCAGGTCTGATTTATGGCCAAGAGCAAGGGCAGAGCCGCGTACATGATCTCGGCCGTCGCCGAGCAGTACCAGATCCATCCCCAGACTCTGCGGCTCTACGAGCGCGAGGGTCTGCTCAAACCATCCCGCAGCGAAGGCAACACGCGCCTCTACACGCACGAGGACATCGAGCGCCTGGAGGTGATTCTCAAGCTGACGCGGGATTTCGGAGTGAATCTGGCGGGCGTCGAGATCATCCTCAACATGCGCGAGAGAATGGCGGCCATCGAGCGCCAGGTCGAGGAGTTTGTCGCCACGCTCAACGAGCAACTTGCGACCAGGATGCCTCCGCCCGGCCGCGAAAAGATGAAATCGCTGATCCCGGTGATCGACGTCTCTCCAACCCCCTCCAAACCTGCCCGTAAGTAGGACCGGCCTTCTGCTGCCGCCGGGGTTCCGCCCGCCGCTCGGAGTCGCACCCTCGGAGGCCCGCCCCCCATGCGGACGGCTCAGTACTGTAGGTACCGATAGCTGACCCCAGTACAAAATATTACTAGTGCGTGTAAATTTCCGGGCCGGCTGTTCTATACTAGGGCCGTAAAAAGAAAAGCGGGCCTAAGAATTCTTAACTTACCGGCCCGCACTGGAAGGACTCGCGATGAGACTCGCCACCAGGTTCTGGCAGCCTCCAGAACTCGAGCCCGTTGCGCCGGCGCGCGTGCCGGAACCCTCCGCCGAAGCGCAGGAAGCGTCCTGGCGGTTCTACATGGACGCCGCGGAAGGCCTGTTCCATCTTGGGCAGGACGAACAGGCGATGCGCTGTTTGTCGCGGGCCGCCGAGGTCGCCGGCGAGCTTGGCCGCAACGACCCGCACCTTGCCGAAAGCCTGAATGCGCTGGCCGTGATGCACTCCAAGGCCGGCAACCACGCCACCGCGGAGAGACTTCTGCGCAAAGCGGCCGCCGTCTACGAGCACTCCTACGGACCGATCCATCCCGACCTCGGCGCCGTGTTCTACAACCTGGCGGGCGTCGCGAAACTGGAGCGCAAATACGACGTCGCGGTGAGCTGGTGCGAGCGGGCGCTGGCCATCACCGAACAAACCCAGGGGCCGAAGCGGCCCGAGGTTGCGCTGGTGCTCGACCTGCTCGGGGAGATCTACCTGGGCCTGAATCGCCGTCCCGCCGCGCTCTTCGCGTTGCGGCGCGCCCTGGCGATCAAGGAAGGAGTTCTGGGCCGGGACGATTGGAACACGGCCGTCACGCTGGGCAAACTGGGGGAGTTCTACCTGACGGGCGGCCGGTACAACGAAGCGGAGCCGCTGCTGCGGCGGGCGCTGGCGATCAAGGCGCGGGTTCTGGGCCACGAGAATCCGACTCTGGCGAAGGACCTCAAGCGCCTGGCGTACGCCTATAGCGCCCAGCACAAGTTCTATGAGGCGGAGCCGCTATTCGCCGACGCGTTGGGGATGCTCAAGCGCGCGCTGGGCTCCAAGCACCCCGAGATCGTTCCGGCGCTGCGAGACCTGGCCAAGACCTACCGCGAGGAAGCGCGCTTCAGCGAAACCAAGCGGCTGCTCGAGGTGTCGATCGCCATCCTGGAGAAGGCGGTCGGGCCCAGCCACTCGGAAACCGAGACCGCGCTGGAGTTCTACTCCGAAATCCTGCGCGTCATGAACCTGGACGCCGCCCGGCGGCCCTAGATCCGGTGGGGCCGGCGCCGTTGCCGGACACCGCCCCACCCTCGCGCCGCCTACTGCGCGGTCGCCATCTCCGCCGGCTTTGGATTCCAGAAATCCGGCGCCGCGGCCACAACTTCCTTGGGCGGGTTGCTTAGCTCGGGCAGGTAACGCAGCAACTCGCTGTGAGTATCGACAATCAGTTCGCTCGCGACCTTCAGGTATCTCTGGAAACCCTCGTCGCCCAGGATGTCACGCAATGCCGGACGTCCGTCGAAGGCGCCGAGACTGTTTCCGTATGTCGCGAGGTAGTACACGGGGCCCGAGGTGCCCTCCATGCCCTGCGATACCGCCACCGTGATCTTTTGCGGGCTCTTCTCCCAGGCTTCCTTGATGCGCTTTATTTCCGCTTCGTAGTCCACGCTGTGCCCGGGCCGTACGTGCACCGTACCGAGCCGCACCCAGCGCGACTCGCCGACGAGCTTGGCCCACTCGGCCGGATCGGACGGGAAGTTTATGCTCAGGTCCGGACGGCGGCGGCGGAGTTCGCTGCGCGAGCTGACGGTCATTGCGTTGAAATCCTGCATGGCCTTCTTGCCTTCGGCCGGCCCGAAGGCCTTGTTCACCGCGGCCATGAACGCATCCGAGCCCTGATCGATGCCCGCATAGCCGGTGCGCGGCGATACGAAGGTGACTGTGTTGTTCTCTCCGTACTCCGTGCTGAGAGCGAGCCAGATGTCGCCGTTGGCGCGGTTGGCCTCGACGAAGCGCTTGTTCAGGGCGTCGAAATCGGCGCGCCTCTCCGGTTTGACCTTGACAACCAGGATGTCGAGGTATTGATCTTTTTGTTGGGCGGCGGCCGAACCAGCCAGCAGCAGTCCCGTGGCGAACAGCAATAGTGTGTTGCGCATGTGCTTCCTCCTCTGAGTTGGTTCCGGGGGGCGGAGCCACTGTCCGGATGGTACACCAAGAGCGCCTGGCCCCGCACGGCGCCCGGGTTTTCCGGATAATAGTCGTTGAATGCCTCTTATACGCTGGCAGAGCGCGGCAGACTTCTTCGTGCTCGCCGCCGCCATCTATGTGCTGCTGCGCTGGGCGCGACAGGCGCGGGCGGTGCGGATCGCGCTGGCCATTCTGGGCCTGAACGCCGGCGCGCTGGCGGCTCGCAACTACGACCTCACCATCACCAGTTGGGTGCTCAGCACCGCGGGACTGCTGGCCGTCGCCGTTCTCCTGGTCGTGTTTCAGCCCGAGCTGCGGCACACGTTCATGCGCCTGGACACCGTCATCCGCTCCGGCTGGCGCGAGAGCGGCACGGCGGAGCCGGCGCGCCGGGCGATCGTGGGAGCGGCCTTCAGCCTGGCCGGGCAGCGCAGCGGAGCGCTGATCGTCCTGATACGGCGCGCGTCGATCGCGGAGCTGATCCAGGGCGGCACGAAGCTGGGCGCGGAGGTGACGCGCGAGCTGATCGAGGCCATCTTTCAGAAGACTTCTCCGCTGCACGACGGAGCCGTGCTCGTCGAGGGAGGCGCCATCACGCGCGCCGGCGCGGTGCTTCCGCTCACGCAGCGGTCCGACGTTCCGGACTTCTACGGCACGCGCCATCGCGCCGCCATGGGACTGGCCGACCGATCCGACGCGCTGGTGATCGCCGTCTCCGAGGAGCGCGGAACCGTCACGCTGATGCAGGACGGCCGTTCTCTTGAGATTGCGGCGCCCGAGCAACTGGCGGAGGCGTTGAAGCGTCTCGAAACGGGCTCACCGGCGAGCTGGCCGGAGCGCGTGCGCCGCGCCTTAACGAGCAACCTGCGGTTGAAGCTTGCCGCGGCCGGCCTCGCCGCCGGCCTGTGGGGCCTGGCCCTCTACACCGCCGGAACCACGGTGCGCACGGTGACCGTCCCCGTGGTGTTCAACAACGTTCCGGCGGGCATGAACGTCGGCGCGCAATCCGCCCTCCAAGTGGAGGTGCAACTTCGCGGCAACCCCTTCAGCATGGCCGCGGCTTCGCTCGGCCGCCTGGTTGCGACGCTCGACCTCAGGGGCGCTCAGCCCGGCCTGCGCACGGTGAACATCCGGGCGCGGGACCTCGCGCTTCCCCCGGGCATCCACTTCGAGCGGGCCTCGCCGGCGAGCGTCTCCGTGCGGCTGGCAGCGGCGCGATAAGGCCGCCCAACCCGGTACACTGGCACGGATGGTGCGTCCCGTCACCGGCGTGTCGCCGAATGCCGGCGTCGCGGGCACTCAGGTCACGATTTCCGGTTCGGGCTTCGGATCGACCCAAGGAACCGGGATAGCCTGGCTCGGTACCGCTCAGGCCGCGATTGTGAGCTGGAGCGACACGCAGATCTTCGCCACGGTGGCGCTCAATTCCGCGTCCGGAACGGCCCGCGTGTGCCAGATGGGGGTGTGGTCGAACACCGTGCCCTTCAGCGTCAGCACCGCCACGATCTCCAGCGTGACACCGGCCATCGGCGTGCCCGGAACCCAGGTGATGGTTGCGGGCTCGTATTTCGGCTCTGCACAAGGGAGCGGGCAGGTATGGCTGGGAACCGCCCCTGCCACGGTGCAAAGCTGGAGCGATACTCAGATCGTGGCCCTGGTGTCCGCCGGGAGAAGCATGAGGACTACCTGCTGATTGCGCCGGATGCCTTCAGTCAGGAAGTCGACTCTCCCTTTACCACGCGCATCGATCTGCCTCTCACGGGCACGCCCGTGTGCAAGCTCGCGATCAACGGGCGGTGACTTCTTGAATTCCACCATATCGAGCCTCCCTTTCGAGACCGGCCGGGCGCTGCCGGACGGGTCACTCTTACGGCGAGCATTGGACGGAATGGGCTCCTGTCTAACCTGACTGTTACCGAGGCGGACGCAAAGGCGCCGGAAGGCCGAGCGGCGCTCATCGATTGGGCCGGGGGGAACCTCCGCACGTGGCGTTTCGAGCCCGGCCCGCACACAGACGGGCTGCGCATCACCTACCGCTTCGAGCCGAGCAAGACAGCCGGTCAGCGGACCGAGGTGCGGTTTGTCTTACCCGATGAGGTCAGTATCGCGTAAACTGATTGGACAATCGCCGGGACTCATACCACAACCCCCAGGTGCGAGCGTGTTGGGGGCGGAATGACGGCACCAAGCGGTCCAAACGGAGTGGACTCATTCGCGGACCTCGGCGGACCGCCGTACCAGGCCATCACCAGCGACGGCACCACGGCCTGGACTGCAAGCATGGACTATTCGAGCGCCTCCTTCGCCTGGGCGGACTTCCAAGGTGGCCTGGTCGTCGCGGAGCACGCACGGGGGCCGTGTGGCCGAACGCGGCTGGGCCCACGTTCGCGTCGAAAACAGTCGCTATTGGTGGCGTTTTCGGCGGCAGCCCTGAGTGATGTTCCGCGCCTTCCTCAGCCGTCCCACCGCCGGAAAGCCAGCACCGCGTTCAGTCCGCCGAAGGCGAAGGAGTTCGAGAGCGCGTACTCGGGCTCGGCCGCTCGCGCCTGGTTGGGCACTACGTCGAGGTCGCACTGCGGGTCGGGCTCCTCGAAATTCGCCGTGGGGGGGAGCAGGCGGTTGTGCAACGTCAGCACGGTGGCCACGGCCTCGATCGCGCCGGCCGCGCCCAGCGCGTGTCCGTGCATGGACTTGGTCGAGCTGACCCCAATGCGCCGGGCGTGCTCGCCGAACACCATGTGGATGGCGCCCGCCTCGGTCGGATCGTTGGCCGGAGTTGCCGTTCCGTGGGCGTTGATGTAGCCGACCCGCGCGGGCGCGATGCCCGCATCCGAAAGCGCGCCGCGCATCGCACGCGCCGGCCCTTCCATCGTCGGCTGCGTCAGGTGATGGGCGTCGGAGGACATGCCGAAGCCCACGATCTCGGCGTAGATCTTCGCGCCGCGTGCTTGCGCCGCTTCGAGCGTCTCGATCACCAGCATGGCGCCGCCCTCGCCGAGGATCATGCCGCGGCGGTTCTTCGAGAACGGCCGGCAGGTGTCCGGCGAGACGACGCGCATCGCCTCCCACGCCTTCAGATTCCCCAGGCAGAACGGCGCTTCGCTGCCGCCCGTGATGGCGGCGTCCACAACGCCATTGCGGACCAGCCAGAAGGCCTGCCCGATGGCGTGATTCGACGACGAGCACGCGGTCGAGACGGTGTAGACCGGCCCGTTGATGCCGCTCTCGATCGAGATGTGGCTGGCCCCGGCGTTCTCCATGGCGCGCGGGATGGTGAGCGGGTTGACGCGGGTCCGTTTGAATTCGTACAGGTTCTGGAAGCCTTCGTCCTCGGTGCTCTTTCCGCCGACGCAGGAGCCGGTGACGACGGCCGCGCGCTGGCGCAGTTCCGGCGTCCACTCGATACCCGAGTCGCGCACCGCCTCGCGGGCGCGCGATCACGCGCGAACTGCGCGAAGCGGTCCAGGAAGTCGGGCTCCTTGTTACGAAAGTACTCGGCGCAATCGTAGTCCCGAACCTCGGCCGTGTTCGGGAACCGCAGCAGCGCCGGGATCCACGAGCGTCATGGGGCCGATGCCGGGCCGGCCTGCGGCCAGGGCCTGCCAGAAATCGGCGGCGTTCCGCCCCAGCGCGGAAATGACGCCGACGCCCGTAACGACTACGCGGCGCGCCATGCTCACGGCTGCGCCGGCGCCGGCGTCCCGCTCGGCCCGCTCGGCAAGCAGCTTATCCAGGGCCTCCACCATCTGGCGGATGCTGCGGATTCCCTGCACGCCTTCGTCCGGGATGTTGATGTTGAACTCGTTCTCCAGGGCGAAGAGGATGTTGACTCCGTCGAGCGAGTCGATCCCCAGCTCTTCGAAGGTGCTGTCGATCGTCACCTTCTCCGGCGGCAGCTTCTGGCTGTCGGCAATCACCTTCAGGATTCTCTGGGTCAATTCTTCGGACATAGGATTTCGCTAACCGTTTCAAAATGATATCCCTTTTCTACAAGCAAAGGGATCAGCCGCCGCACTGCTTCGATACAGGTGCCGGCCGTTGCCCGGCCGTCATGCAGGCAGAATATCGCGCCGTTCCGGGCGGCTGTGGCGAGCCGCGCGACGACCGCCGGCGCGGAAAGCTTCCAGTCCCTGGCGATGGTGGTCCACATCACGCCCAGCAGCCCCAACTTTCGTTGCGCCGCGCGCAGGCCGAACCATCGGGCTCCGTAGGGCGCGCGGAACAGGGTGGGCGTACTCCCGCAGCCTCGGAGATCGCCGCTTGGGCCCGCGCGAGCTCGTCAAGAATAGCCCGCGGGGAACGGAGGTACAGGCGCGAGTGGGTATCGCCATGGTTGCCGATCTCGTGGCCCGCCGCGGCGACCTGGCGCACGACTTCCGGCCAGCGGCGCACGTGCACGCCGCACTGGAAGAAGGTCGCGCGCGCGCCGTGGCCGGCGAGCACAGCGAGCAACTCCGGGGTCGATTCGCTCGGCCCGTCATCGAAGGTGAGGGCGATCGCAGCGCGATCGGAGACGCCGCGCCAAACCGAAGGGCCGAAGAGAGTGGAGGAGCGGCTTCGCACCGCCGTATGCCATCAGCCCGGCTGCGGCGCACGCCATCCCTCCCGTTGACTCGATAAGCATGCCGAGGAATCCTAGGATATCAGAGCGCCGGGGCGGCGGTAACGATCGGCCGCCGGCCATCGGCCTCGGGCGCCGGAGGCACGGCGACGCCATCTGCGCCGGGCGGACAGTTTCGCATGCCTGGCTGAGCCGACACCGCGTGCCCCACGGTGAACGCCCGCAGGGCGCTGGCCGGCGGCTGACGGCTGAACTCCGATGGCTGGAAAAAGAGGCCGGACGCTGGCGAGGCGCCCGGCCTGAGGAGCACCTGCGGGCCGCTCGGAGGTTGCGGTCCGAGGTAATGGAGGAGCTGGTCAGGCCAGGAGCCCGCCATGCCCGAGACACGCGATTTCCCAGCCGGTGACCCGGTACCGCGCCAGCATCGGCGGCAGAATCATATCCACCACGTTGGCCTTCGCGGACCGGAAGCAACCGGGCGCGGAAACAATCGGTACGTCGTCCTTGTAAGCCAGCAGCAGCAGGTTCCCGGGCTCGACCGGCGCCAGGAACCGCTCCATGTGGCAACCGATGTGCGCCAGAGCCCGGCCCACAACGTCTTCCGGGCCCGGCCGGGGCCGTAGTCGAAGCCACCAGCACCACCGTCGGCTTGGTGCGGACCAGGTGCTGCAGCGCCCGCCCGATGCTGGCTTCCTCTTCGAGCGAGGCGAGCGCGAAGTTGGCCGCGGCGCCGAACCGCTCCAGCCGCTGCCGCATGATGTTCTCGAACAGTTGCCGCGCGCGCTCGCCGCTGAGGGGGTCCGAATACAGCACGCCCACGGCGGGATTGCGGATGGGCCGCGCCTGGAGGATGGGCCCGCGCTCGCGCAGGATCATCAGCACGGCCTCGAGCTGCGACTTCGGCCACCGCAAATGGCGCGCTCTTCACCGTGGCGATCCGTTGCGCCGCCTTTCGCGAATCCGAAGTTCGGGAGCGTGGCAATCACCACCGACGAGGTGCAGTTGATCTGCCGCAGCAGCTCGTCGTCGATCAGCACGCAGGAATCCTCGGTGGCAAACAGGTTGGCCCGGCCGCCCGCCGCCAGGCGGATTTCGAGCGACCCACACCCCATCTCCGCAGCCACCGCCATGACAGCGTCATCCTCGCTGATCTCGCCCTGCTCGAGCTCCGTCACCCAGACCTGGTCCATGCCTTCGGTCTCGAGCAGGTGGACGTCTTCCTCGCTGAGCACGTGTCCCTTGGCCAGAAGCTTCTTGCCGCCGGGCGGAAGATCGTGCAGCAGAGGATTCTGCCGGTGGACTCCTTGATATCGACTGTCTGAGCCTTCATCTTCCCCTCGACCCTAAATTATACAAATGGCTTTGGAAAATCTAACCGATTAACAGCCGATTTGGGCGGATGTTTTTTGCGGGCATCCCCGCGAGGGCCCTCGGGCGGCAAGCGGACGCAGGATCTCCCAGTGATATCAGCGAGGGTTTCGGAGAGCCGGGAAGCAGAACCAGCGGATACGGCTTCGGAAATGCGGCCGTGTGCATCCCCACGATTGTGGGTATCGTCTGCCCCCACCTGTTCCTGCAAGACACGCTTGATCACCGCTACCTCATCACAACATTGGAATTTCGGGCACCGAAGGCAATCCTTCCACGCTTTTAGGGGGAGTTCCCCACGATCGATGGTGGTAAAACCCAGCTTCCGGAAGAAATCCGGGATGTAGGTGAAGGCGAAAACATCTTCCACGCCAAAGGCTTGCGCCTCGGCTTCGAGCGCTTCGAGCAGAGCCTTGCCGGCTCCGCCGCCCTGGAGGTCGGGCTCGGATCGCCAGCGACCGGACCTCGGCGACCCTGCGGCGTGTAGAAGTGGAGGGCGGCGCAGCCGGAAATCCCGATCTCAGTCTGTACCACGCTGAAATCACGAAGGTTTTCCGCCATCTCGAACTCGGTGCGCGGCAGCATGATGCCACGGGCGGCAAACCCGTTGATCAGCGTCAGAATCGCGGGAATGTCGGCCATAGAGGCCTTGCGGACGGTGAACGCCGCCTTGGCCCGGTGCGGGGAATCGGGCGCTAGTACCCGTATGAGTATTAGGCATCTTGTACGGCCCCCAGTACCAGACGTGTTCCAACTGATTGATTTAGAATGGCTTGCTTCACGATCCCCGGTGTCGCTCCGGGAGCGATCAGGACTTGGCCGACGCCTCTGCGTACTGCGTCCGACGCGGCGTTCAGCTTGGCCTGCATGCCGCCGGTCGCGACGCCCACAGCGATCAAACGGTCGCATTCCTCCGCGGTGAGTTCCGGGATCAATTCCCGTCCGGCGCCCATCACGCCCGGCACATCGGTCAGAAACAGCAGCATTCCGGCGCCGAAGGCGGCTGCGCACGCCACGGCCATCTGATCGGCATTCACGTTGTACACGCGGCCCTGGCGGTCGCCGGCGACACAGGCGACCACGGGCACATAGCCGTTTCCAGTGAGCAGGTGGAGCAGATCGGGGTTCGCCCGCACCACGCGGCCCACAGCGCCAAGGGTTGGATCGAGCGGTTCGGCCTCGGCCAGGCAGGCGTCGATGCCGCTGAGCCCCACGGCTCGGGCGCCGGCGGCAACCAGCGCGGAGACCAGTTCGTGATTCACGCTTCCCGCAAACACCTTCAGCACGGCATCGATGGTCTCGGGCGTTGTCACGCGCAGGCCTTTGACGAAGCGGCTCTCGATGCCGCGCTCCGCAAGGTAGCGGGTCATCTGTCTGCCGCCGCCGTGCACTACCACGAGTTCGACGCCTTCCCGCGCCGCGGCCGCTAGCTCGGAGGCCAGCCGCGCCCGCGATTCGGGAGCATCGAGCAGAGCGCCGCCCAGCTTCACCAGGACTCTCAAAACGGGCGCCTTCAAAGCAGGCCCTCCGTTTCGGGCAGCCCCAACAGCAGATTCAAGTCCTGAACCGCCTGCCCCGCAGCGCCCTTCCCTAGATTGTCGATCGCGGCGACGACCACCGCCCGGCCGGTGGCGCCGTCCAGCCTCACGCCGATGTCGCAGAAATTGGTGCGTGCCACGGCCCGCAGATCCGGAACATGGCCGGCCGGGTAAATGCGCACGAAAGGCTCTCCGGCGTAACGCTTCTCGTAGATCTCGATGAGCGCCCCGGCATCGCGCACGGCAGTGCGGAAGTACACGGTTTCGAGGATGCCGCACTGGACCGGCACGAGCTGCGCCGTGAACGACAATTCGCGCTCCTCGAGCCCGGAATTCTGGAGAATTTCGGGGACGTGACCGATGCTCGAGAATCGAGTAGGCGGACAGGTTCCCGGCCACCTCGCAGAAACTGGTCTTGAGGGTCGCCTTGCGGCCCGCCCCGCTCACGCCGGACTTGGCATCGCACACCATGCCCGACGCGCGGTCCACGACGCCCGCTTCGATCAGCGGGCGGATGGCGAGATTGGCTGCCGTCGGGTAGCAACCGGGGTTGGCCACCAGTCGCGCCGTGGCAATGCGGCTCCGCCAGAACTCGGGCAGGCCGTAAGCCGCCTCGGCGAGCAGAGCGGGCTCCGTGTGCTGCGTCTTGTACCAGCGCAGGTGGGCCTCCGGAGTGCGCAGGCGGAAAGCGCCGCTGAAGTCGACCACTTTGAGGCCGCGCTCGAGCATGGCGGGGCGCCAATTCCAGCGAGACCTCGACCGGGGTTCCCAGAAACACGGCGCTCAGGCCTTCGGCGGCCGCCGCCTCGGGAGTACAAGGAATCACAAGATGGCGCTGCGGCAGCGCCGGCGCCTCCTGGGTGTCCGCCCTGTGCTCCATCAGCACCGGTTCGGCATGCGGGTGATGCTCCAGGATGCGAACCGCCTCCGCGCCGCTGTATCCCCTGAATCCGACGATCCCGATCCTGTGCCTGGCCATGATTAAAAATGCACCTGCTTGAATAAATATACCACAAGTTGCGGGGCGGGACCTCGGGAAACTACTTTTCGGCGAGCGAACGCTCGGCCAGTTCGCCGAGGATGGGCAGGGCGTAGGGTCGGCCCTCTCCGGCCTTAACCATCATGAAGATGGAGAGAATCAGCAGAGCGAGTTTCATGATCTCGACCACCGGCACGTGAGGGACGCCCATGAAGAACCCCCAGGGCGTGAACACCCACTGCACGATCAGCCAGGCGACAAACAGGTAGAGGCTCTGGAAGGCGTGGAACCGCACGTTCCGGTTGTTGCGGAAGGTGTTCGAGGCCAGCACCACGATGGCGACGATCCAGCCCAGCCAGGGGACGTAACACAGGACGGTCGCCGTGCGGGGGCTGAAGCTGGCGGCGAGATCGGGTGCGGGCCGGGCGCCGGCCTGCTCGTTCCCGCACTTGGCACAGAAACGATCCGTGTCCTGAACGCCGTTTCCGCACTTGCAACAATAAGCCATTTTCGACCTTCAACTATAAGTACGACAAAACGTGCCCGTCCGTTCCCGCGCCGCGACGCCTCCCGGGTCCGCCCCGCTCACCCGGCCGGCGCGCCACCTTCCAGTATGTTACGATTTCGGCCATGTGCAAGGCGATCTCGATTTTGGTGCTCTTGGCCGCCGCCGTGTCTCTGGCTGCCGCCGCAGGGCTACAGATGTACTTCGTGGACGTCGAGGGCGGGCAGGCCACGCTCATCGTCAGCCCATCGGGACAGTCGATGCTGGTGGACGCCGGCTGGCCAAGCAAGTTCGGGCCGGGGGCGGAGCGGATTCTGGCCGCCGCCAAACTGGCTGGGATCAAGCAGATCGACTACATGCTGGTGACGCACTACCACCTGGATCACGTGGGAGGCGTCCCGGAACTGGCGGCCAAGATCCCCATCGTCACGTATGTGGATCACGGCCCCAACACCGAAACCGACAAGATGGCCCGCGACCTCGAGGCGGCCTACACCCAACTGGTGGCCAAGGCCAAGCACCTTGTCGTCAAACCCGGAGACCGTATCCCCATCGAGGGTTTGGACGTGGAGGTGGTCACGGCCGCGGGCGCCGCGATCTCCGCGCCGCTGGAAGGGGGCGGGCAGGCAAACGGCGCGTGCGCTGGCGTAAGACCCCTGGAAGCCGATCCGACCGAGAACGCGCGCTCGGCCGGCTTCATTCTCCGTTACGGCAAGTTCCGCTTCGCCGATCTGGGCGACCTGACCTGGAACAAGGAACTGCCGCTGGTGTGCCCGGCGAACCTTCTGGGCACGGTGGACGTGTTCCTGGTGAGCCATCATGGCATGGACATTTCGAACTCCCCGGCCCTGGTCGAGGCGCTGCACCCGCTGGTGGCCGTCATGAACAACGGCGCCAAGAAGGGCGGTGCGCCGAAAGCGTGGGACGTGGTGCGGAACTCTCCGGGTCTCGAAGACCTGTGGCAGTTGCATTACTCGCTGGCGGGCGGCGCCAAGCAGAACTCCCCGGAGATGTTCATCGCCAACACGGAGACGGGCGGCGCCTGCCAGGGACAGTGGCTCAAACTCGTCGCCAGTCCCGACGGGTCCTTCACGATCGCCAACAGCCGCAACGGCTACGCGAAGACGTATCGGCGATAGTTATCAGCCGCCCAGCGGCCGTCAGCCATCGGCTTTCGGGCGGCGGCCGTCCGGACTGCGACCCTCAAAGGGCGGCGGACGCGGGGCTGCCGGCCGCCGGCCGCTGACGGCAGACGGCTGAGGGCCTTACAATTGTCATAAATGCGCCGGCGGTTCCTTTACGGTTTGGGCGTGGTCCTGCTGATCCTGTCGGCAACGCTCGTGATCTGGGAGGGGTCGTTCTCGTTCGGCTACTACGCGCCGACCAGCCCCGAACAGACGCTGCTGTACTGGGGGCTCTCGACCCTGGTTTTCGTGCTGACGGTCACCGTCGGCTTCATCCTCTTCCGCACCGGAATCAAGCTCTACTACGAACGGCGCAGCAATCGCGAGGGCTCGCGGATCCGGACGAAACTGGTGGTCGGCGCGCTGGCGCTCAGCTTCGTTCCCGTATTCTTCCTGGTGTTGTGGAGCGTTTCGGTGCTGAACTTCAACCTCAGGAGTTGGTTCAGCCGGCCCACCGAGGGCGTACGGCAGAATCTGGCCGAGATCCTGGACATCCTGAAGAAGGAGGCGCAGGAGGAAGCGGCGTCCGACGCCGGCTGGCTGGCCGGACTCGAGGAGACGCGCCAGGCGCTCGCTTCCGGGTCCGGGTCTCTCGAGGAGTACTGCCAGGAGCGCGACATGCGGGCGGCGACCCTCTTGGGCCCGGACGGCGCGGGCGCGCGCGCGGTGTGCGGAGCCGGAGCCGGCCCGGCGGCGTCGGTGCGCGCCCCGGTCGAAGCGCACGGCAAGGTTTTAGGCTACGTGGTTGTGCCCGTGCGGCAGCGGGACGACATTGCCACCCGCAAGGCGAGCATCGAGAAGTACGTCGGAGAGTACGACCGCATCAATATCGATCGCCGCCGGTTCCGCAATTTCTACCTGATGCTGCTGGCGGCGATTTCCCTGTTCGTCCTGTACATCGCCACCTGGCTGGCGCTGTTCCTGGCCAAGCAGATCTCAAATCCAATCTCCGCGCTGCTGGAGGCCGCCGGAAGGGTGCGGGCGGGCGATCTCGGCTTCCGGGTTCGCGTAAAAGCGCTGGATGAGCTGGCCACGCTCGTGCGAGCGTTCAACGAGATGACTTACGAGCTCGAGTCCAACAGCCGCGAACTGGAGATGCGCCGGCGGTTCACCGAGGCCATCCTGGAGAGCATCCCCACCGGCGTCATCTCCATCGCTTCGGATGGCCGCATTCTACGCGTCAACCGCGCCGGCCGGCAGATCTTCTCGGAAGAGAAAGTCGCCGCGGCGGCGCGCCTCGAGGACCTGTTCACGCGCGACGATACGGCCGAGCTGAAGTACATGATGAAGCGCGCCCGGCGCACCGGGGCCACGCAACGCCAGATCGAGCTGGCCGGGGCGCGCGGAACGCGGCAACTGGCGGTCACGGTCGCCGCCCTGGAAGAGAAGCTGACCTCCGGTTTCGTGATCGTTCTCGAGGACACCAGCGACCTGCTGCACATGCAGCGGCTGGCCGCGTGGCACGAAGTGGCCCGCCGGATCGCCCACGAGATCAAGAATCCGCTCACTCCGATCGCGCTGTGCAGCGACCGGATCGCCCGGCAGATCGACCGTCTGGAGCTCCCGCCGGGAAGCATGCGCATCCTGCGCGAGTGCACGGACACGATCGCCACGGAAGTCGAATCGGTCAAGACGCTGGTGAACGAGTTCTCGCAGTTCGCAAGGTTCCCGGCGGCGAATCCCGCCCCCTGCGACGTAAACGAGGTCGTCGAGAGCGCACTGGCGGTCTTTGCCGGACGACTCGACGGCATCGAGATCCACAAGGAGCTGGCGCCGGGCCTGCCCCTGGTGAACGGCGACCGGGAGCACCTGAAGCGCGCGGTGGTGAACCTGGTGGACAACGCCGCCGAGTCCATGCAGGACTCGTTGTTGAAGCGCCTGTGGGTGACCACGCAGGCTTCGGGCGCCGAGACCATCGAGCTGACGGTGGCGGACACCGGCTGCGGGATCTCGCCGGAAGACAAGGACCGCCTCTTCCTGCCTTACTTCTCGACCAAGGGCCGGGGGACAGGGCTCGGGCTGGCGATCGTGAGCCACATTCTTGCCGAGCACAACGGCACCATACGGGTGGAGGACAACAGCCCGCAGGGGGCGCGCTTCCTGGTCGAAATTCCGGCGATTGTGGCCGGCGACACCGAGTCCAAGACGGCGGAGGCGCGCGCATGAAACCGCCCCGCATCCTGGTGGTGGACGACGAGCCGGGCATCCGCCAGTCGCTCCGCGGCGTGCTCGAGGACGAGGGCTACCAGACGCAGGCCGTCGAGAGCAGCGAGGCGTGCCTGGCGGAGCTGGCCCACGAGCTCTACGACCTGGTCCTGCTGGACGTCTGGCTGCCCGGCATGGACGGTCTGGAGGCGCTGGCGCGCATCCAGGAGATTCCGTTCCCCGAGCGGCCCGTGGTGGTCATGGTTTCCGGCCACGGCACCATCGAGACCGCGGTCAAATCCACCAAGCTGGGCGCGTTCGACTTCCTCGAGAAACCGCTGACCATCCCGAAGGTCTCGATCACGGTGAAGAACGCCATCGCGCACCGGCGGTTGCAGCTCGAGAACGAGCGCCTGAAAGACGACGGCGGCGGCGAGAAGTACCGCATCATCGGGGACAGCGTCCCCATGAAGGCGCTGCGGCAGCAACTGGCGCTGATGGCGGGCACCAACGGGCGCGTGCTGATTTATGGCGAGAGCGGGACGGGCAAGGAACTGGCCGCGCACGCCATCCACGCCACCAGCCGGCGCGCGGCCGAGCCGTTCGTCGAGGTCAACTGCGCCGCCATTCCGGAGGAGCTGATCGAGAGCGAGCTGTTCGGCCATCGCAAGGGCAGCTTCACGGGCGCAACCGGCGACAAGGTCGGCAAGTTTCAGAAGGCCGACGGCGGCTCGCTGTTTCTCGACGAAGTGGGCGACATGAGCCTCAAGACGCAAGCCAAAGTGCTGCGCGCGCTCGAGGAGCAGCGCTTCGAGCCGGTGGGGGCGAACGAGTTCGTACAGGTCGACGTGCGCGTGATCGCGGCCACCAACAAACACCTCGAAGAGGAGATCGAGAGCGGCAACTTCCGCGAGGACCTGTTCTACCGCCTCAACGTGATCCCGTTCTACATGCCGCCGCTGCGCGAGCGCCGCGAGGACATTCCGCTGCTGGCGGGCTACTTCCTGAACGAGTTCACCTCCGCTTATGGCCGCAAGCCCAAGGAGCTAACGCCCGAGGTGTACGCGCTGCTTCAGGAGTACCAGTGGCCGGGTAACGTCCGCGAGCTGAAGAACCTGATGGAGCGGATCGTGATCATGAACCCGCAGGTGCGGATCGACGCGCGCCACATCCCGCTGAACCTGAACCGCCGGGCATCCGCCGACCGCGGCGCCAGCGGCTTCGCCAGCCTCCAGGAGGTGCGCGAATCGGCCGAGCGCGAGTACATCCTCAAGAAGCTGGACGAGACGCACGGCAACGTCAGCCGCACGGCGGAGCTGCTGGGCCTGGAGCGCAGCAACCTGTACCGCAAGATGAAGGCGCTGGGGATTGGGCCGAAAGAGGGGTAGGCAGCGATGGACGTCCGCCGCTAGCGCAAGAAGCGTGCCACCGTCACCGCACTGGGCTTGGTCGCAGATCGCCGCACGCTGCGACGTGGCGGACGGCGCGGGTATCCGGGGCGCCCGGTAGCTGAACACTGCGGAAGGGGTCCTTTGTGCAGCGGGCTCCTATTGTGTCCGAGTGGCCGACGAGAACCAAACCGCTGGCGCGACGGACGCTACGGCGTCGGTTTGCCGGTGTCTGCCGTTCCTGGCTTCGCTTCTTCCTTGTCGTCAACGGGCTTGGAGAGATGGAGTTTGCGCATCTCTTTGGCTCCGACCGCGGGATCTTCAGGCGTGACCTTGATCCCGGTTGCCATGGGTCCGGCGGTCCATTTGTAGTAATAGGTCTTGCCCGCCTCCGCCTCAAACCGGGCCCGCTCGTTTTCCTTCTGCCTGGCTTGATTGAGGGCCGCCCCGGCGGACATGATGACGCTTCCGTAATACTCCTTGGGCAATCCGGAGATCACAACAGTCCCGGGCGGCACTTCCATGAATTCGTATTCGCCGTTGAGGAGTTTGCCGAGATGAGTACCGTTGACATAGAGCTCGTCGTGTGAGGACGAGCCGGTAAATCTGTACACGCGGTAGATACAGACGACGGCTTTGCCGCTGGATGGCGCGGGCAGTACGGCGGGAGTTTTGGAATCCTGTGCGACGGCGACGGACCCAGTGAAGAGAAACGCCATCGCACTGAATACGATCAGAAGGCTTGCGAATGATCTGCAAGCTCCCCTGGGGCAAAACGCTGCGACGCCACTGAAAACAGTGTTACGCATGGAAGCGCTCCTTTCCTGCGGGATTTCCATTATGGGATCTCGCGAGAGACTCAGTATACAGCCATCGGGCCTTCTTGGGGCCATGAACATGGGAGACAGACGTCCTGCGGTTCCTCGAGAGCGCATCCGGGGGACGGTTTACGCTCAACGAGCGGCTACGATCATCCGCTGCACGAGGGCGACGAAGGGCCTCGGAAGTCCCCGGTTCCCTGCCGCAATGGGATCGGCAGCATGCCCTTTCGTGACCGCCTTTGCCCACCTTGCGAGTGGGTGCACCGACAGATCCCTTGACGCGACCTGGCCAGCCCGGCTACACTGATTTAGTGTACGCTACAGTTTACTAAATCAGTCGAAGGAGCATGAGCTATGGAATTGTTCGAGAAGACCGCACTGGAGAGCGGGATCGAGGTTTATGTGTGCCCGGCGTGCAAGCGCCACTTGCGCCACGCAACGGACGCGCTGCGCTGTGACACGTGTTCCCGTGAGTATGCGATCAACCACGGCATCCCGGAATTCGTCTCCGAAGCGCTATGGCGAAGCAAGGACCCCGTCCTGAGGAGAATGACGGCCATCGACAAGATGGCGCGCATATACGAAACGAAGCTCTGGTATCCGATCGTAATGGCCGTTTATGGCGGGGCACGAAGCCCCTCGATGGCAGAACTGATCCGCAAGGTGTGCCGGGATATCGAGCCGGCCAGCGGAGCCGTGCTGGACATCGCCTGCGGGCCGGGCACGTTCGGCCGGCGCGCCGCATCCGCTTCGAGACCGGTGTACGGAATCGACGTCTCCAGAGGGATGCTGCGGCAGGGCGCGGCCTACACGGCCAAGGAAGGCGTGACCAACATGCACTTCGCGCGCGCGCGAGTGGAGGCTCTGCCGTTCGAAAGCGGGTTCTTCGACGCCGTCATCTGTTGTGGGTCGCTCCATCTATTTGCGGACACCACGACGGCGCTGCGCGAGATAGCCCGCGTCATGAAGCCAGGGGCGATTCTCTCCGTCTTTACCTTCACGGCGGGCGACGGGGGCATCCTGAAGTATCGTCGCGTGCGCAAATGGATCGGGAAACACGGGATGCGCGTGTTCGAGCTGGCGGAGATAGAGCGGTGCCTCGCGGACTCCGGCTTTGAGGGTTTCCGGCCCGAAGTAGCGGGGTCGGTGCTGCAATTCAGCGCGTCGAGGCGAGCCTCGTGAAGGCCCCGGGACGGAAGCGCGGAAGCAAATCCAAGACCGCGGAGGAAACCGGGAAGAAGGCGCGCGATGCAACCCGGCCGCGGGGACGGCCGAGCAGCAAGCGGGTGGACCAGGCGCTGGCGGCAGCAGCCGTCAGTGAGTTCGTGCTGCGCGGGTATCACGGCATGAGCATGGAATCAATCGCCGCGCGCGCAGGAGTGAGCAAGATTTCCCTGTACCGCCGTTGGAGCTCCAAGCTCGCCGTCACTACGGAAGTATTTCGAATTCTGAGTGCAACCAGGATCCCCGAGGACCAGGGCAGTCTGGAAGCCGACATTCGCTTCCTGGTCCAACAGTCGACCGGCCCAGGGCGTTCGAAATCGGCGGCGAAGCTGCTGATGAGGACGATGGGAGAGATCAGCGGCAACCCCGCGCTGCTGGCGTCGTATCGCGAACATCTGCTCGCTCCGCGAATGGAGCAACTGCGCGCGGTGGTGGAACGGGCCCGCGCTCGTGGGGAATTGCGCTCCGGCGTGCCGGCGGGGATGGCGTGCGCCCTGATCGCCGGTCCGCTCTTTCTCTACTATCTTGCGCTGCTTGCCGAGTTCGAGATGGATCTGCCCAACGATCTGGCGGCACACTTCACGCGTCTTCTACTGTGCGGAATTGGAGCGTAGCTGGGGAGCCCACAGAGCGGTCATGACGCCACCCGATCCACTGATGTGGCATTCGCCGAATCGGGAGGCAGCTCGCCGTGGGCGATCCGGTCGAGAATAATCGCCCGCGCGGCCGACCCGGCTCGTTGAATAGCGTTTCGCTTCGAGGCTCCGTAGAGAAGGAGGTCCAATTCCGGAACCTCGGCAATCCAGCGGCCATCGGCTTCCCGGCCGAGCTCGATCGTGAGCTTCACAGCCTCAGCTTAACGCCGATCGCGGAATCCAGAACCCGCGGGAGTCTCGCAAGGTGTTTCTGGGGGACCCGTCGCCAGCCGCCGTGAGCCGGAGTTGCCACATACGACCTGGCGCCTCCAAGCGAAGCTCTTGCCAGCAACCCGGGACTCCACCTAAGTGCCCGCCCGCATCGCCGGACTCGGCGCGTAGTCTCCCGGCTCGTTGCCTCGTCAACTTCCCGCGACTGGGGTTGTGGCTCGCGCCGGCCGGGCATATCCACGGGTCGGGCGTCCTTCCGTCAACTGACCGCCCTGCCCAAATTCCGGTTGGAGCGTGACACACGACCCGAATCCGGACCCGCATCTTCGTCGCGAGTGCTATCGCCAGACTTCGTCAACGACCCGTTCGTCGGCGCGGACCTACTCCAGGCCGAATTCTCCTTTCAGGGTCTTATCGAACCATCTCCACAACACACACGTGCATCCAGCCGGCTTCTGAGCCGGTCTCATGTTCACGCCAAGAACGCGGAGTCGATCATCGGGTCTTTCTGTGGCCCGGGTCCGGCCGAGCAGGAACTGAGCGATCGGCACCGCTCCTCGGCTCTTGCGAACGCGAAGATATTTGAATAACCGCGGCAGTCGCTCTCCGCTCCAATCGAGCAGCTCACAGATCGGGCTTGTTCCGCCCCTGTCACTGTGGTGGCCGATCGTCCGCAGGATAACGAAACGGCCCGACGGCATGCGGTACGCAACGAGGTCGCCAACTCGCCATTCATTAGTGTCCCGGAACCGTTTGGGGATTCGCTTCTCGGGATGTTGTGGAGAAGTGAGTTGGGCGCGGAGCTTGTCCAAAACCACCGTCCGCTTCTTGAAGTCCCGGGAACCTGACTCCCATCTGGCCAGGTCCGATCCGCTATCGATCACGTTCAACGCTTGCTGCAAGACGTGGGATTCCAGCCGCCCACATCTCCACTGGGTGGCGGCCAGTGCTAACCAAAACACGGGAGACACGTCAGGATCGCCCAGGGAAGCGGACCCTTCACCTAGAAGCGCCTTCGTCGCCTCAGGGCCGGTCAGACCATCGCCAACAAGGTCAAGGTAGGAGTCCCGTACGTCACACGCGGTGTCGTCGGAGAAGACCGCCGTCCCCCAAGCGCCCATAACCCTACAAGGCTACCACTGCGGGCACAAGATTCCCTCAAGTCCCGCATCGTCGGCCACCCGGAAGTCCTGGTGCGCGCGGCGCCCGCAACTGGGCTTGTGGCTCGCGCCAGCCCGCGCATATCCACGGGTCGGGCGTTTTGCGGCAACTTGGTCGGGCAGTGGAAGAACTGCTCGGCTGGGGAGACTTCGGGCGCTACAATGGCGTGGGGTCTCCTTTGATTTGAGATGACTTCAACTCAGCAGGATTCCGCCCGCGTCAGGATCCCTCCACCGCTGATTTATGCGGCCGGCCTCGGGGCTGGACTGCTTTTGACCAAATGGGTTCCGAGTCGTTGGCTACCGGCGGCTGTCTCTCGCTTATCAGGGTGGATCCTGGTTGTCGCGGCGTGTTCACTGGCACTCCCCTCACTGGCCATCCTTCTACACAAAAAGACTGCCATACGACCGGATCGCCCAGCCACAACTTTGGCCGTCAGCGGTCCCTACCGCCTCACGCGCAACCCGATGTATCTTTCCCTGGCTCTACTGTACGCCGGGATAGCAATTCTGCACCAGTCGATCTGGGCCTTTTTGTTCTTCTTGCCGGTGCTGTTCGTCATTGATCGTCATGCGATTGGGCCGGAAGAGCGTTATCTTGAGCGGCGCTTTGGATCTACCTATGCGCAATATAAGACTCGGGTCCGCCGTTGGATTTGACCGCCACCGTTGCGCAGGGTGGACCACTTGAACGATAAGTCGCTAGTGTCATGAGCGATAAATACCTTGAATAAGTCGGAGAAGCGGCGCATACTTGGGTATGCGCACAGGTCGCCCCAAGAAGCCGCTGAAGATCGTTGATGCGGATCGGGAGAAATTGAGCTTGATCGCCCGTCGGCCGAAGTCGGCGCAGTCCCTGGCAATGCGGGCTCGGATTGTGCTGAGTTGTGAGCAGGGGATGAGCAACTCGGAGGTCGCGCGCAAGTTGCACATTACCGGCGCCACCGTCGGTAAGTGGCGGGAGCGGTTTCGAGAGTTGGGCCTCGATGGGTTGCTGGATGAGCCGCGGGTCGGCGCGCCGCGCAAGATCACCGATCGGCAAATTGAGGACGTCATCACAAAGACCCTGGAATCGATGCCCGTCAACAGCACGCATTGGAGTACTCGCCTAATGGCCCAAGAGGCAGGACTGACGCAGAATGCTATCGTGCGGATCTGGCGTGCTTTCGGATTGCAGCCGCATCGGGTAGAGAACTTCAAGTTCTCCAAAGATCCTCAATTCATTGAGAAGGTGCGAGATATCGTGGGGCTGTACCTGAATCCGCCGGATCGCGCCATCGTGCTGTGTGTGGATGAGAAGAGCCAGGTGCAGGCGCTGAATCGGACGCAGCCGATTCTACCGCTCGCTCCGGGAGTGCCGGCCCGGCAGTCACACGATTACGAACGCCACGGAGTCACCTCGTTGTTTGCGGCCATGGACGTGGCTTCCGGAGTGACCATCAGCACCTGCTACCGGCGGCACCGGCATCAGGAATTCCTCCGGTTCCTTGACCAGATCGAGGCCAATCTTCCGAGCGGCTTCGAGGTGCATCTGGTAATGGACAACTACGGCACCCACAAGGTCGCCAAGGTGCGCAGTTGGCTGAAGCGGCACCCGCGGTATCACGCACATTTCACACCGACCAGCGGCAGTTGGTTGAATTTGGTTGAGCGACTGTTCGGCGAGGTGACGGAACGCTGTGTGCGTCGCGGCAGTCACACGGCTGTCCCGGCTCTCGAAAAAGCCATGCTCGACTATTTGGACCGGCGCAACGAGAACCCAAAGCCCTTCGTCTGGACAGCCGATGCGGATTTGATCCTCGGCAAGGTTCAGCGACTTTCTAAACGTATTTCTCGCTCAGGACACTAGCCCGGCAACTGCCGGCCGCCAGGAGTCTCCAAGACGGGCAACACCGCTTGCTTCCTTCTCGATTTCTGCACTACCTCCGTCCTGTATCATTCAAGGTGGGAAAAGATCCATGCTACGCAAACACTGTGTTGTGGGATTTCTGTTCCTTTGTTTTACCAGCTCTGTCTCGTACGCCAGCGGCGACTTCAGTTGCGCCGCGCCCCGGGGGGCTCTCCTCTTCCGCACCTACGACAAGTGCAACAGCGTCCCCTTCCTGAGCCCCGGCAACGACAGCCGGCTCAACCTGGAGCTGCTGCTGATCGACGCCGGCAAGCTCACCGGCACCATGCGCCTGCCGCAGACAGCACGATCCTGTCCGATACCGCCTGGCTGGCGGTCCCCTTCGATTTTGAAGACTGGCAGGTGCGCGAGGCCGGCGCGGCGGCGGACAACAGCAGCGCGGGCGGCGCGGCCGACTCCGGCGACTACGCGCAAGGGGAGGCCAGCCGCTGCAGCAGCGCCCCCGCCGGCCTGGAGGCATTCAAGGATGCCGTCAACGCCGCCGGCGGCCTGCCCAAGGAAGATGCCGCGATCCTGGTCGCCGCCCGCGGCGCGCTGGCCGCCAACTGCGACGCTGCCACGCCTCCCGCCTTTCGGCCGCCCGAAGGCCTCCGCTCCGCGCTGGGCCGCGACTTCGCAGCCTATATCGCCGGCGCCGGCGGTTTCTATGCCGGCGATTTCGCCGCGGCGCTCAAGAACTTCACGAGCCTGAAGAACAGCGCCGACCCGTGGCTGCAGGAAACCGCGCGCTACATGGCTGGCCGCACCCTGCTCAATGCCGCGCAGAACGGGGCCTTCGGCCAGTGGGGCGAGATGAATGCGGACAAGGTGGACCAGGGCAACCTGAAGGATGCCGACGAGGCCTTCAACGCCTACCTCCACGACTACCCACAGGGAATCTACGCCGCCTCGGCGCGCGGCCTGTTGCGCCGCGTCTACTGGCTGGGCGGCGACCGCACGCGGCTGGCGGAGGCCTTCGACCGCGCACTCGCCGACCCCAACCCGGAAGCCAACAACGTCACCGTGCTCGATCTGGTGCGGGAGGCCGACACCAAGCTGATGAACTCGGTGATGGCCGACCAGATCCAGTCGCCGCAGATGCTGGCCGTGCTGGACCTGATGCGCATGCGCTGAGCGACCAGCCGCCGCCGGGCACCTCCACGCGCGCCCCATTCACGGTGGACTACCTGGAAGGCCAAAGGGGACGCTTCGCCAAGAACCCCGCGCTCTACAACTATCTGGTAGCCGTCTACCACGTCTACATCGACGACAAGCCCGACCAGGCGCTGGCGCTGCTGCCGAAGCTCCAGAACACGCCGCTCAACTACTTCGCCTTCAGCCAGCAGACGCTGCGCGTGCTGGCCATGGACGCCGCCAACCAGGTGGATGCGGAGCGCAAGCTCGTGCTCGAGATGCTGCCCCTGGCCAAACAGCCGCTCCAGAATGAGCAGTTGCAGTTGGCGCTCGCCCGGATCGAGGTGCGCACAGCCACGCCGAGCGCATCTTCGCCTCCGGCTCGCCGGTCACGGACAAGGCCATCCGCACCCTCGTGGTCGAGTACATCGCCAGCGACGACCTGCTGCGCCAGCGCGTCAAAGACCCCAAGGAGGACGCCGACCTGGCCGCCGCCGCCTTGTATTCGCTGCTCTACAAGGAGCTGATGGGCGGCAAGTATCCGGCCTTCCGGAGCGATCTGGCGCTCGTGCCTGCGAATCCCTCTGAGATGCTGGCGCCGTTCGTCGCTCCCGGCGGAACTACGGACTCGGGCTACAACTGCCCCGCACTGCGCGAGGTCGCCGCGGCCCTCGAACACGATCCGAGCGACGCCAAAGGCCTGAACTGCCTGGGTGAGCTGGTGAGGGTCCACGGCGTTCATTACGGCCAGGCGACTGTGCCCCCGAAGACCGATCTTGGCGGCAGCGACAGCCTGCTCGCGGCCACGGACTACTCGATCATGGACGGCTACCTGAAAGTGATTGCCGCGAAGCAGGCGCCGGCCGACGCCCGCGCCTACGCGCTGTTCCGCGCCGTGCGCTGCTACGCGACCTCCGGCTACAACCACTGCGGCAAGCAGGAGATTCCGCAAAGCATGCGCAAGCAGTGGTTCGACACGCTGCACAAGGAACATCCGACGAGCGTCTGGACCCGATCGTCAAAGTACTACTGGTAGTCGCCATGACGCGCGGCGTTCTCCTCTGCCTCGGGCTGCTGGTTGCGGCGCGCGCCGCCACCGCGGGAACTGTCGATGCAGCCAACTACGACGCCTTTTGGCTGTGGAGCGGCGTCCGCCCGCAGCGGGTGCTCGACCGCGCGCGCACCGTCTACGTCCTTCGGGGACAGATCGAGGCGCGCCGCGGGCGAGACGCCGAGGTGAGCTTCATCGCCCAGGGCGGCGCGGTGCCCCGCGGCCAGCCGGTCCAGGTCTGGCTCGCTTATCGCGTCCACACGCTGCGTTGGACGCCGCGCGAGTACGCGGTCCTGCTCGCCCAGCTCGGGCGCTGGCAGCAGGCGGGCAATCATGTCGTGGGCGTCCAGATCGACTTTGACGCGCGCGCGATGCACCTGGACGAGTACGTCGACTTTCTGGGGCAACTGCGCAAGCAGTTGCCAACGTCGTATCGCCTCGGTATCACCGGCCTGATGGACTGGAGCAGCCGCGCCGATCCAGATCAGGTCAACCGGCTTCGCGGCATCGTGGACGAGGTGGTGGTGCAGACCTACCAGGGTCGGCGCACGATCGAGAACTATGCCGCCTATCTGCCGCGCATCTGCCGGCTTACGCTGCCCTTCAAAATCGGGTTGATCCAGGGGGGCAACTGGGACGAGCCGGACTATGTGGCGTCCAGTCCCTGGTTCCGTGGCTACGTGGTGCTTCTGCAGAATCCACGCGCTCCGAAAACAGTTCGGCCGGCAGAACCGTGACGCTGCCCACGGCGCAGTACGAGACTCGCTCCTCCCGGGAGATGTCCTCAAGCTTGTGGCCTTTGTTGGCGCAATGGATCAAAGGAGATCCTCTACGCAAAGAAGGGGCACATGGGAGGGGTCGTCGACGGCAAGGTCCTTGAAGCCGGGCCGGAAGAAGCTTGTTCTTGGAGACCGACGTTCCCCACGCCTACTATTGTGCGGGCAAGCGGCCGGTTCTCTTCCGCATGGTCGTGGTAGAGATGCCCGCAAGCCTCGGTTTACGAAACGAGGAGCCTGCCGGAGCCGAGCAGACATGATGGCCTCGGGGCACAAGGCACTGTGTATGATGTCTTCCTGACCGCGAGTTGAGTCCGATCTCTGCCGTTCAGCGTCTGCGAACTCATTTGGCCGTATAGTCGCTAGCCCGCCCTTGTGCTGGCCTCAAGAAACAGGCCCTGCCTGGCCGCCCACCGTGGAGCTGTCCGTAGCCGCCCCACAACCCCTGCGACAATAAGACCAGCCCCATGCCCTTGCGCCATTTCGACCCCCTCGTCGCCGAGTGGTTCCTCCCGCTTCGGCCGCGCCACCGAGCCGCAGACGCTCGGCTGGCCGCGATCCGCGCCGGCCGCGACGTGCTGATCTCCGCGCCCACCGGCTCCGGCAAGACGCTGGCCGCGTTCCTGATCTGCCTCGATGGCCTGGTGCGCGCCGCGCGCACGGCCCGCTGCCCGACGAAACCGAGGTGGTCTACGTCTCGCCGCTCAAGGCGCTCAGCAACGACGTCCACAAGAACCTCGAAGTCGCCGCTCGCCGAAATCGCGGCGCTGGCCGGCGAGCGCGGCATCGCGCTCGCGCCCATCCGCGCCGCCCTGCGCACCGGCGACACGCCGCAGTGCGGAGCGCCAGCGCATGACGCGCGAGCCGCCCCACATCCTGGTCACCACGCCCGAGTCGCTCTACATCCTGCTCACCGCCGCCAGAGCCGCGCGAGATGCTGGCGCAGCGTCGCGCACCGTGATCGTGGACGAGATCCACGCCGTGGCCGACGACAAGCGCGGCTCGCACCTGGCGCTCACGCTGGCGCGGCTCGACCGCCTGGTCGAGCAGCACGGCGGCCCGCAGCCCGCAGCGCATCGGCCTCTCCGCCACCGTCAAGCCGATCGAGGAGGTGGCGGCGTTCCTCGAGCGACCGGCGCGCCGCGTCGTCGACGTCGGCCACCGGCGCGCGATGGACCTGGCGGTCGAGGTGCCGCGCGACGAGCTCGGCGCCGGTGGCCACCAACGAGATGTGGGGCGAGATCTACGACCGCCTGGCCGCGCTGATCCGCGAGCACCGCACCACGCTGGTCTTCGTCAACACGCGCCGCCTGGCCGAGCGCGTGGCGCACCACCTGGCCGAGCGGCTGGGCGAGGACGCCGTCCTGCCGCACCACGGCAGCCTCTCGCGCGCGCTGCGCCTGGACGCCGAGCAGCGCCTCAAGAACGGCGAGCTGCGCGCCGTGGTGGCCACCGCCTCGCTCGAACTGGGCATCGATATCGGCACGGTGGACCTGGTCGTGCCAGATCGGCTCGCCGCGCTCCATCGCGGTGGCGCTGCAGCGCATCGGCCGCTCCGGCCACTGGGTGGGCGCGCTGCCCAAGGGCCGCCTCTTCGCCACCACGCGCGACGAGCTGCTCGAGTGCGCCGCGCTGGTGCGCGCCATCCGCCGCGGCGAGCTGGACCGCCTCGAGATCCCGCGCAACGCGCTCGATATCCTGGCGCAGCAGATCGTGGCCGCCTGCGCCTGCGAAGACTGCGGCGAAGACGAGCTGTTCGCTCTGGTGCGCCGCGCCTGGCCCTACCGCGACGCTGCGCGCGCGCGCGATTTCGACGCCGTGCTGGACATGCTCTCCGAAGGCATCGCCACCGCGCGCGGCCGCAGCGGCGCCTACCTGCATCGCGACGCGCGTCAACCGCCGCGTGCGCGGCCGGCGCGGCGCGCGGCTCGCCGCCATCACCTCCGGCGGCGCCATCCCCGACACCGCGCAGTACCAGGTGGTGGCCGAGCCCGAGGGCACGACGGTGGGCACGGTGGACGAGGATTTCGCCGTCGAGAGCATGGCCGG
Source organism: Bryobacterales bacterium (assembly GCA_963710565.1). Lineage (GTDB taxonomy): Bacteria > Acidobacteriota > Terriglobia > Bryobacterales > Bryobacteraceae > DASWZN01. The sequence goes on from CAVQAN010000010.1 coordinate 684,639, forward strand.
CGACATCTTCCTGCTGGGCACCACGTCCTGGCGCATCCGCCGCATCGAGGCCGGCCGCGTGCGCGTGGAGGACGCGCACGGCGCGCGCGCCCGGCATTCCGTTCTGGCGCGGCGAAGCGCCCGGCCGCACGCGCGAGCTGTCGCGCGAGGTGTCGCGCGCTGCGCGAGGAGATCGCCGCACGGCCGCCGCGAGGCGCGTAGCTGCCTCGGACGCGAGTGCGGCCTCGATCGCGCGCGGCGCCGAGCAGGCCGTCGCGTACGTGCAGCGCCGGCACGCGCCGCGCTCGGCGCCATGCCTTCCACCGAGCCGCGTGGTCGCCGAGCGCTTCTTCGACGAAGCCGGCGGCATGCAGCTCGTCCTCCACGCGCCCTTCGGCGCGCGCATCAACCGCGCCTGGGGCCTGGCGCTGCGCAAGCGCTTCTGCCGCACCTTCAATTTCGAACTGCAGGCCGCCGCCACCGACAACGGCATCGTCATCTCGCTCGGCGAGCAGCACTCCTTCCCGCTCGACATCGTCTTCGAGTTCCTGCGCCCCGAGACCGTCGAGGACGTGCTCACGCAGGCGCTGCTGCCGCGCCCATGTTCACCGCGCGCTGGCGCTGGAACGCCTCGCGCGCGCTGGCCATTCCGCGCTACTCCGGCGGGCGCAAGGTGCCGCCGCCGATCCAGCGCATGCGCGCCGACGACCTGCTGGCCGCCGTCTTCCCCGACCAGGCCGCCTGCCCCGAGAACCTCGACCGGCGACGATCCGCATCCCCGACCATCCGCTGGTCAACGAGACCATCGACAACTGCCTGCACGAGGCCATGGATCTCGACGGCCTGCGCGCGCGTGCTCGACAGGCATTCGACGACGGCGCGCATCGAGACCGTGGCCATCGACACGCCCGAGCCTTCGCCGTTCTCGCACGAGATTCTCAACGCCAACCCGTACGCCTTCCTCGACGACGCGCCGCTCGAAGAGCGCCGCGCCCGCGCCGTGCAGATGCGCCGCACGCTGCCGCGCCGATCACGCCGAGGGCGCCGGCGCGCTCGACCCCGCGGCCATCGCGCAGGTGGCCGCCGAAGCCTGGCCGCCCATGCGCGACGCCGACGAGCTGCACGACGCGCTGCTGCGGCTCGGCGTGCTGCCCGCCGGACGCGGCCGGTCGGCGCGAGCTGTTCGCAGCCGCTGGACGCCGCGCGCCGCGCCACCACGCTGACGCGTCGACGGCCGCGCCGTTCTGGGTCGCCGCCGAGCGGCTCGACCTGGTCCGCCGCGTCTATCCGGAGCCGCCATCGATCCGGCGATCGCCGCGCCCGCCGGCGCGCGCGCCGTTCCCGAATCGCGCGGAGGCCTGCGCCGCCGAGATCCTGCGCGGCTGGTTCGAATGCTCCGGCCCGCTGCGCGCGTCGGAACTGGCGCGCGATCTGGCCATGCCGCGCGACCTGGTGGACCAGGCGCTGCGCGCAACTGGAAGCCGAAGGCCAGATTCTGCGCGGCCAGCTTCACCGCCGGCGCGACGCGGCGAGATCGAGTGGTGCCACCGCCGCCTGCTGGCGCGCATCCACCGCCTGACCATCGGCCGGCTGCGCCGCGAAATCGAGCCGGTCACCACCGCCGAATTCTTCGCCTTCCTGCACCGCTGGCAGCACCTCGCGCCGCGGCACGCCAACTGCACGGCGTCGATGGCACGCTGCAGATCGTCCGCCAGTTGCAGGGCTGCGAGTTCCCGGCCGCCGCGTGGGAAGCCGAGGTGCTGCCGCGCCGCGTGGCGCGCTACCAGCCCGAGTATCTCGACCAGCTGTGCCTGTCGGGCGAAGTGAGTGGGGCCGCCTCTCGCCGCATCCCGGCCTTCGACGCGAAGCCGCGGCGAGCGCCGGCGTCGCCGCGTGCGGCCCACGCGCGTCGCGCCGCTGGCCATCTTCCTGCGCGAGGACGCCGGCTGGCTGCTGGCCGGCGCCGCAGCCGTTCGCGCCGACGGACGCGCTCTCGCACCCGGCGCGCGAAGTGCTGGCGGCGCTCGAACGCCGCGGCGCGTCGTTCTTCGCCGACCTGACGCGCGCCACCGGCCGGCTGGCCAGCGAAGTGGAGGACGCGCTCTGGGAACTGGTGGCCGCCGGCCTGGTGACCGCCGACGGCTTCGAGAACCTGCGCGCGCTGCTCGATCCCAAGCGGCGCCGCGGCGAGGGACGAGGCCGCACGCGCGCGCCCGCGCCACGCGCGCCGGCCGCTGGGCGCTGCTGCGGCCGCGCCCGGCCGGCGCCCGACGGCGCCATGCCGAAGCCTTCGCCCGCCAGTTGCTCGCTGCGCTGGGGCGTGCGTGTTCCGCGATGCTGGTCGCGCGCGAGACCGCTCGCGCCGCCGTGGCGCGACCTGCTGGTGGCGCTGCGCCGCATGGAAGCGCGCGGCGAAATCCGCGGCGGCCGCTTCGTCGGCCGCCTTCATCGGCGAGCAGTTCGCGCTGCCCGAGGCGCTCGATCTGCTGCGCGCCGCTGCGCCGCCAGGGCGATCGGGCGCGAAGAGCTCGAAGTCTCCGCCGCCGATCCGCTCAACCTGGCCGGCATCCTGCTGCCCGGTCCGCGCCTGAGCGCGACCAGCGGAGAGACTCTGCGCCTCGCCGCGGGGCCGGCGGCCCCTCAGGTCCGCTAGCGCCGGACCGGCAGGTCCGGCGCGCTCCCGGAGGATCGCCCCAATGTCTCCACCCGCTCCATCAGCCGCAGCGTATTCCCGCCCAGGATCTTGCGGATGTCGGCGTCGGAGTAGCCCCGCTCGCGCAGGGCGTTCGCGATCTGCGGCAGGTGCGAAGCGTCCTCCATGCCATAGGGCATGAAGGCGCCGTCGAAATCCGACCCCAGCCCGACATGATCGGCGCCCACCAGCCTCACCGCGTGGTCAATGTGATCGATGATCCGGGTCCACTCGACGCGCGGGAGCTTGCCTGCCGAGACCAGCGCGCGGGTGAGCTTCTCCATCTCGGCCATCTGGCATGTCTCGTCCTTCCCGCAGCGCTTCTCGCTCTCGGCCCCGATCTCCTTCTCGAACTCGGGATGGGCCTTCACCGCATCGCGGTATTCCTGGCTCAGGAATCCGGTGTTGTAGTTGATCTGAATGACCCCGCCCTTGGCCGCGAGCGCGCGAATCATCTCGTCGGTCATGTTGCGCGGCGAGTCGCACAAGGCGCGGCACGAAGAATGCGACGCGATCGGAGGCGCCGTCGCAATGGCCAGCACGTCGTAGAAGGTCTTGTCGGAGACGTGCGAGATATCGACCATCATTCCCAGGCGGTTCATCTCGCGAACCACCTGCTTGCCGAAATCCGTAAGGCCATTGTGCGCCGGCTTGTCGGTCGACGAATCCGCCCACTCGCCGTTGACGCTGTGGGTGAGCGTCATGTAGCGCACGCCGAGCGCGTAGAAGGTCCGCAGGACGGCGAGATCGCTATCGATCATGTGGCCACCTTCGACCCCCATCAGCACGGCGATCTTCCCGGCGGCGTGCGCGCTCCGGACCTCTTCCGCGGTCGTGGCCAGGGCGAGATCCTGCGCATGCAGGCGCACCTGTTCGCGGACCGCGTCGATTTGCACCAGCGCGTCCTTGACGGCCCGCGGGCCGGTGACCGTGCCCGGCATCCAGATCGAGAAGAAGATCGCGCCCAGGCCGCCCTGGCGCATGCGTGGGATGTCGATCGAGCCGGTCGAATGGCGCGCTCCCAGATCGTAGCCGGAGAGCAGGTACTGGGTCGTGTCGTCGTGCGTGTCCACGACCAGAATGTCCGGCGCCTGGGCCAGGACAGCCCGGCAAAACAGGACCAGCAGGATGGAGGCTCTCACTTCTTCAGGACCTTCTGTACCGCCTTCGCCAGCTCGCGGAACTCTTCGTGGGCGGCCGAATTGGGCGCATACTCGGCCACCGTCAAGCCGCTCGCCACGGCCTCCGCCACCACCACCCGCTGCCCGATGGCCGGCAGCACCTTCTTCCCCATGTCCTTCAGCGAAGACGCCAGCCCTCGCCCGAGGTTGGTCGTGGCCAGCACCTTCGAGGGCACGAAGCGGATGCGCGGCTTCTTCGAGCGCCGTTCCGCGCGCGCCCTGCAGCGCCAGCGAAAGCGCTTCCTTCAGCGCGAACAGATCGAGCGGCGAAGGCCCGCACGGCAGCAGCATCAGATCGGCCGCCAGCGCCGCCTGGTAGGCCGTCTCGGGCGCGCCCGGCGGCGTATCGATCAGCACGATGTCGGCATCCTTCTCGGCGTTGCGCGCCTGCGCCCGCAGCGCGTCCGCGCCGCCGGAGACCTTCTCGACGCAGCGCGCCAGCATTCCGTCGCCCTGCTCCGCCCACGCGACCAGGCTGTGCTGCGGATCGGCGTCGAGGACCGCCACGCTGTGCCCCATGGCGGCAAACTCCGCCGCCAGATTCCCGACGATGGTGGACTTCCCAATCCCGCCCTTGCGCCCCGCCACGGCGATGATGGCCATATAGACAGTAATCTAACATGGGAGGGTGAACTCTGTGATCCGGCGCCTGCTTCAGCTCGCCTTGCCACTGCTGATGGCCGTCGCCGCGGCCGCGGCCGAACCCGCGCCCCTGCTCGTGTTCCTGGGCTCCGGGCCGGAGCCCTTCGCGCAGGCTGCCGCCGCCCGCGGCTGGGAGTTCGCGGCGATCCCGGAGGCGCTGCCCGGCGACGCGGCCGTCCGGCAGATCCAGGCCGCTGTGGCGCAGGCCGCGCAGCGGCGCCCCGTCGATGCCACGCGTACCTACCTCGCCGGACGCGGCGTGACTACCGCCGCCGTCTTCTATGCCGTCTCGCGCAGGCCGGACCTGTGGGCCGCCGCCATAGCCGCGGGAGGAAACGCCGAGCCCGCCATCGAGACCAACCGCCTCTTCGGCGCGGGCGCGCAATTGGTCCCGATCTTGTGGGCCGTCTCTGACGAGGAGCGGGCGCAGGCCGAGGCTGCTCGCGCCCGGATGGCCTCCCATGGCTTCGACATCGAGATCGCCGCCCAGCAACTGAGCATTCCCAACGCGCTCGACTGGCTGGCCGGGCGCAAGAGCGATCCCTATCCCGCCAAGGTCGACTGCGAGACCGGCTCGGCGGAATTCACGCGCTGCTACTGGCTGCACATTGCGAAGTTCGACCCGGCCGCGCGCAACGACGTTCTGCCACCGTCCCGGGTGAAGCCTGGCGCCGGCGCCTACCTGGCGCTGGGCGGTTTCGGACACAAGCTGGACGATCCCGGGCCCGGGGTGCAGGTGAGCTGGCTGCCGCCCAACTATGTGGGCCCGCTCAAGCTCGGCGACCGGATCGTGTCGGTGGGCGGAACGCGCATCCAGGACGCGCGCGATTACGTCGCGTTTATGGCCGGGCAAACTGAAGACCGGGCTCTCGGCGTCGTGGTGACGCGCGGCAAGGAGCGCCTGCGCCTGGAGAGCCGCATCTCATTGGCAAAGCGGGACGAAAACATAACCGCGCGTGTCCGGGCGGAGTTTCTGATGGACGGCAGGCAGCTCCTGCTGATCACGCGCGGGGTCGCCGCGGTGCGGCTCGATCTTCCCTCGTACTGGGCGCCGTGCGCGATCAACTGGAACGGCGTCGAGGCCGGGAGTGCGGAAAGCGGCGGCTGCTGGAGCGCTACCTTGGGCGGCACGGTTGGGCAGTGCAATCAGGAAAAGTATCCTGATTAGGTTAGCTCACCCCCTAAATAAGGCCAAGGGAGCCCCGCATTTCAGGGTTAACAAGGCCGCAAGATCTGATATACTCATATTTGACCGGCACGTACCCCAGCCAGAACCAACCCCACCGAGCTATACGGAATTCTTTCTTGATTGCCGGATTCCCCGTCTGGAGGCTCCGCCGTGGGCGCTAAGGCACTTCCCGAGCCGACTCTGCGCCGGTTGCCCATTTATTGTCAGCATCTTAAGAGCCTCCAGTCGTGCGGGATCGCGGTCGTTTCCTGCAGTACGCTCAGCAGGGACCTCAGCCTTGACGCTTCCCAAATCAGGAAAGACCTGGAGGTTACCGGGATCGTCGGCAAGCCCAAAGTCGGCTACCCGGTCCCCGCGCTCATCGCCGCCATCGAGCATTTCCTCGGCTGGGACAAGGTGAAGAACGCCGTGCTGGCCGGCGCCGAAGGGCTGGGGCCGGCCCTGCTCGGTCTCAAGGAGTTCAACCGCTACGGGCTGCGCATTGTGGGCGTTTTTGACGCCGATGAGCGGCTTATTGGCGCCGATTTGCACGGTTTTGAGGTACGCCCGCTGGGCTTCCTGCCCGGCATCGCCCGCTCCGCCAACGCACGCGTGGGAATCATCACCCTGCCCGCCGCCCTGGCTCAGGGCGCGGCCGATCTCATGGTGAGCGCGGGCGTCGGCGCCATCTGGAACCTGGCCCCGATTCCGGTGCGGGTTCCCGGCGGCGTGTTCGTCGAGAACCGCGACTTCTACTTCCCGCTGGCGGCGCTTTCGTGCCGGCTGGAGCGGCAGGAGGTGGAAACGCGATGACGGTCGCCGTGGCCGATGAATTTCGCGTGGCCGATTGCTACCAGTGCGGCAAGTGCACCGCCGGCTGTCCGGTGGCGGCGCGTATGGACCGCATGCCGAACCAGATCGTGCGCCTGATCCAGATGGGGGGCGTCGAAGCCGCGCTCGCCTCGGCCGCCATGTGGGAGTGCGTCTCCTGCCAGACCTGCACGACGCGCTGCCCCAAGTCGGTGGATTGCGCCGGGGTGATGGACATGTTGCGTGCCCTCTCGGCCGAGCGCCCGTCGCCGGATCAGGAACGGCACCAGACCATCCTGTTTCAGCGCGCGTTCCTCAAGAACATTCGCCGCCACGGACGGCTCAACGAGCTGGAACTGGTGGGCACCTTCAAGGCCGCGGTCTTCGCCAAGAACCTCGCGGTTCCGTTTCTGTTTAAAGACGCCCTGCTGGCTCCGAAGATGGCCCGGCGCGGAAAGCTCAAGCTGATCGGGGGAAGCGTCCGCGACCGCGACCTGGTCGGGCGCATCTTCGATCGCTGCCTGCGGGGGACGGACGCGTAAATGGAACTCGGCTACTATCCCGGCTGCGCGCTGCACGGCACCTCGAACGACTACGAGGATTCGGTGCGCGCCTGCCTCGAGACGCTCGGCGTCGGCCTCAAGGAAGTCAGCGACTGGATCTGCTGCGGCGCCACCGCCGCCCACTCGATCAACCACAAGCTCTCGATCGCGCTGCCGGCGCGCAACCTGGCGCTGGCCGAGCGGGACGGCTTCGAGGAGATCCTGGCGCCCTGCCCGATGTGCTCGATGGAGCTGCTCAAGGCCGCGGACCTCATGAAGAGCGACGGCGCGCTGCGCCAGGAGATGGGCCGCATCGTCGAACTCCCCTGCCACGGCCGGACCACGGTGCTCAACCTGATCCAGGTCTTCCAGAAGGTGGGCCTCGACAAGGTCAAGGCTGCGGTGAAGAAGCCGCTTGAAGGCTTGAAAGCGGCCTGCTATTACGGATGCCTGCTCACGCGGCCGCCCGAGACGCTGCGCTTCGACGATTGCGAGCGGCCCTCCTCGATGGAAGCCGTGGTGGCGGCGCTGGGTGGGGCGAGCGTCGATTGGAACTACAAGACCGAGTGCTGCGGGGCGGGCATGACGATGGCTAACGAAGACATCGTCCTCGATCTCTCGCACAAGATTCTGACCAATGCCGCCGCGCACGGGGCCAACTGCGTGGTGGTGGCCTGCCCCATGTGCCACGTGAACCTGGACATGAAACAGGCCGATATCGAGAGGCGCACCTCGGTGCGCCACGGCATGACCATCTACTACCTCTCCGATCTGGTGGGGAGGGCCCTGGGACTTTCCGATGAGGCCCTGGGCATTGACAGGCATTTCGTGTACGGAGGCTGACGGCGAATGGCGCGGATTGGCGTATTCACGTGCTGGTGCGGCGAGAACATCGCGCGCACCGTGGACGTCGAGCAAGTCGCCACAGCCCTGGGGCAGTTGCCGGGCGTCCACTGCTCGCTGCACTACAAGTACATGTGCTCGGAGCCGGGCCAGGCGCTGATCGGGGAGAAGATCGCCAGCGAGAACCTGGACGCCGTGGTGGTGGCGTCGTGCTCGCCGCACATGCACCTGCGCACCTTCCGCAAGACCGCCGCCGGCGCGGGCGTGAACCCCTACCGTGTCGAGATGGCCAACATTCGTGAGCACTGCTCGTGGGTGCATCACGACCGCGCCACGGCTACCGCCAAAGCCATCGACCTGATTCGCATGTCCGTGGCCAAGGTGCGCTGGGACGAGCCGCTCGAGCCGATCAAGGTTCCGGTGACGCGGCGCGCGCTGGTGGTTGGCGGAGGCGTGGCGGGCATCCAGGCGGCGCTCGATATCGCGGATGGGGGATACGAGGTGGTGCTGGTCGAGCGCGACCCTTCCATCGGCGGCAAGATGGCCGGCCTCTCGGAGACTTTCCCCACGCTCGATTGTTCGCAGTGCATCCTCACGCCGCGCATGGTCGAAGTCGGCCAGCACCCGCGCATCAAGCTCTACACCTACTCGGAGGTCGAGAAGGTCGAGGGCTACCTCGGGAACTTCACCATCACCATCCGCCAGAAGGCGCGCTATGTGGACACCAAGTCCTGCACCGGCTGCGGCGACTGCTGGAATGCGTGCCCCATCAAGCGCAACCCGAGCGAGTTCGATTACGGCCTGGGCATGCGGCCGGCCATTTACATCCCGTTTCCGCAGGCGGTTCCGGCGAGGCCGGTGATCGACAAGGAAACCTGCACGCGGCTCAAGAAGGGCAAGGGCTGTGGCCTGTGCGAGAAGAAGTGCCTGACTAAGTCCATCCACTTCGACGACCAGGACCAACTGGTCACCGAGAAGGTGGGAGCGGTCGTGGTCGCGACCGGCTTCAAGCTCTACAGCATCGGCAAGGAGCAGGAGAACGGCAAGACCACCGGTTACGGCGAATACGGGTATGGGAAGTTCAAGGACGTAGTAACCTCCCTCCAGTTCGAACGCCTGCTTTCAGCGTCCGGGCCGACGGGCGGCCGCGTGGTGCGGCCCTCCGACGGCAAGGAGCCGAAGAACGTGGTGTTCATAAGTTGTGTCGGCTCCCGCGACGACGCCAAGGGCCTGCCCTATTGTTCCAAGATCTGCTGCATGTACACCGCCAAGCACGCGATGCTGTACAAGCACAAGGTTCACGACGGGCAGGCCCACGTCTTCTATATGGACATACGCGCGGGAGGCAAGAACTACGAGGAGTTCGTGCGGCGAGCCATCGAGCAGGACGGCGCGCGCTACTACCGCGGGCGCGTTTCGAGGATCTACGAGGAGAACGGCAAGCTGATGGTGCGCGGCGCCGATACGCTGGCCGGCGCTCCGGTCGCCATCGAGGCCGACCTGGTGGTGCTGGCCGCGGCCGTGGTGCCGGCGTCGGGCGTGCGCGACCTGGCGCGCAAGCTCAACGTCGGGTACGACGAGTACGGTTTCCTGCTCGAATCCCACCCCAAGCTCCGGCCGGTCGAGACCTCGGCGGCGGGTGTGTTCATCTGCGGAGCGTGCCAGGCGCCCAAAGACATTCCGGAGGCGGTGGCGCAGGCCTCGGCCGCCGCCGGCAAGGCGCTCATCATGTTCGGCCACGAGGAACTGACGCGCGAACCCGAAGTGGCCCGCATCGACGAGAAGAACTGCGCGGCCTGCTTCACCTGTGTCCGCACCTGCCCCTATCACGCCATCGACCGCGCCGAAGTGCTGACGCCGCGCGGCGTTTTCGTCAAGCGCACCGCGCGCGTGAACCCCGGCCTCTGCATGGGCTGCGGCACCTGCGTGGCCGTGTGTCCCTCGAAGAGCGCCGACCTGGCCGGTTTCACCGAGCAGGAGATCTACGCCGAGGTGGAGGCCCTCGTATGAGCGAGGCAATCGCCGTGAGCTTCGAGCCCAAGATCATCGCCTACGTGTGCAACTGGTGCACCTACCTGGGGGCGGACCTGGCCGGGACCAACCGCCTGGAGTATCCGCCCAACGTGCGCATCCTGCGGCTGCCCTGCACCGGGCGCATCGACTTCAACCTGATCGTGAAGGCCTTCGAGATGGGCGCGGACGCGGTTCTGGTTTCCGGCTGCCATCCGGGCGACTGCCACTACACGGCGGGGAACTACCACGCGCGGCGGCGCTGGATGCTGTTCCGCCGCCTGCTCGACACGCTGGGCATCGAAACCGAGCGCGTTCATTTCACCTGGATCTCGGCGGCCGAGGGGAAGAAGTTCCAGCAGGTGATCGGCGACATCACGGAGAAGACGCGGGCGATGGGGCCGTACGCGGCGTACCAGCAGATGTGCGAGGCCATGAAATGACCGAACGCCTCCGACAAACCGCCCGCCGCCTGCTCGAAGAGGGCAAGGTGCAGGTCGTGATCGGCTACGGTGAAGCGGGCCATCCGGTCTTCATTACGCGGCCCGAGGATGCCGGCAAGCTGGAGTGGAACGACCGCTGCTTCGCCAACCTCGCCGTCTACCTTACGCGCAAGGAAGTGAAGGCGCTGGGCAAGGCGGCCGTGGTGGTGAAGGGCTGCGACGAGCGGGCGCTGGTGGTGCTCGAGAAGGAATCGCAGATCGACCGAAGCGCCCTGCATGCGATCGGCATGGCCTGCGACGGCATGGACGCGGCCAAGTGCGTCCGCTGCGAAGTCCGCCTCCCGCGGTTCGCGGACGAGGTGATCGGCGAGGCCGCGCAGCCCGGCGCAGCGGCGCCGGGGCCCGACGGCCTGGACCGCCTGATGGAGAAATCGCCCGCCGGGCGCTGGGCCTTCTGGTCCGTCGAGTTCGCCCGCTGCGTGAAGTGTTACGCTTGCCGGCAGGTCTGCCCGCTGTGCTATTGCGAGCGCTGCATCGCGGACAAGAACCGGCCGGTGGTGATCGATACGTCGGCCTCGGCCAAGGGCAATTTCGCCTGGCACATCACGCGCGCGTTCCACCTGGCGGCGCGCTGCATCGGCTGCGGCGAATGCACGCGCGCCTGCCCGGCGGGGATTCCGCTCGGGCTGCTCAACCAGTCGCTGGCCCGGGCTGCCGAAGAGAACTTCGGGTATCGCCCCGGCATGGACCTGGCGGCGGAGCCTGTATTCGGCGCCTGGTCTCCGGCCGACAAGGAGGACTTCATCGGATGAGCGCGGTCCTCTCGGCTGCGGCGTTGGGCGAACTGGTCGCGGGCTGGATCGGCCAGGGCAAACTCGTCGCCGCGCCCGTTCAGGTGGGTGACCGGCTGCTCTACCAGCAGATCGGCGCGGCCGGCCAAGTCGTCTTCGATGCCCGCCGGCGGCCGGCGAACTCGATCAAGGAGTTCTTTTTCCCGCGGCACGAGCAGATCTTCCGCTATCGCCTCGAGGGCAGGGACATCGAGCTGAGCGACGTGGCCCCCGAGCGAGCGCGAGCAGGTCGTGATCGCCGCCAAGCCCTGCGACGCGGCCGCCCTGCCGATTCTGGACCACGTCTTCAATTGGGATTTCGAGGACGGTTTTTACACCGCGCGCCGTGCGCGCACGACCGTGGTCACACTGGCCTGCGCCGCGCCGGACGACGCGTGCTTCTGCACGTCGGTCGGCTCGGGCCCGGCGGACGAGACCGGCTCGGACGCGATGCTGTTCGAGCTCGGCGACGGGCAGTTCGAGGTGCGCGCCATTACAGAAAAGGGTCGGGCGCTGTTCGCCGGCGACGGAACGCTCCCTCACGGCCGCGGCTCGAAATGGAGACCGGTCGAAGTTCGACGCGCGCGCGTGGCGCGCTACCTCACAGGCCAATTTCGAGAGCCCGCTGTGGACAGGACCTGACGCTGGCCTGCCTGGGCTGCGGCGCGTGCGCCTACACCTGCCCCACCTGCCACTGTTTCGATATCGTGGACGAAGGCAACGCGGCGGGCGGGGCGCGGGTCAAGAACTGGGATTCCTGCCAGTTCCCGCTCTTCACCCTGCACGCTTCCGGACACAACCCGCGTTCCGTCCAGCCGCAGCGCCAGCGGCAGCGGCTGTTTCACAAGTTCCTGATCTATCCGCGAGAAGTTCAATGCCGATGCTGTGCACCGGCTGCGGCAATTGCGAACGCGCAATTGCCCGGTCGGCCTGGGCGTGTTGAAAGTGCTTCAGGCGATCGATGGCGAGCAAAGACGAATCGATGAACGACAACCTGTACAAGCCTGACCTGATGGAGGTCGTCGACGTCCAGCGCCAGACGCCGGACGTAAAGTCGGTGCGCGTGCGTTTCCGCGACCATGAGCGCGGCGCGCGACTTCTCGTTCCGCGTGGGCCAGTTCGGGCAGTTCTCCGTTTTCGGCTCGGGCGAGGCGACGTTCAACATCTGCTCGAGCTCGAACTGGAAGGACTACCTGGAGTTTTGTTTCCGCCGCACGGGCCGGGTGACCGAGGCGTTGTGGCAGATCGAGAAGGGCGACACGATCGGGTTCCGCGGGCCGTACGGCAACGGCTATCCGATGGAGGCGTGGGAAGGGCGCAACCTGATTTTCATCGGCGGCGGAATTGCCATGCCTCCCATCCGCTGCGCGGTCTGGTACGCGCTCGAGAACCGCGCCAAGTACGGCGACATCACCGATCGTCTACGGCGCGCGCACGGTGGCCGACCTCACTTACGCCGACGGAATTGGAGGAGTGGAGCCGGCACGAGCGCGTGCGGGTGGTCCGGTGCGTCGATCCGGGCGGAGAAACGCCGGAGTGGAAGGGCGAGGTGGGCCTGATTCCGGCGGTGCTCGAACGCGCCGCAGGTTCCGGCCGAGAACGCGGTGGCCCTGGTGATCGGGCCGCCGATCATGATCAAGTTCACGCTTCCGGTGCTCGACCGGATGGGCCTCAAGGAAGAAGACATTTACACCAGCCTCGAAAACCGGATGAAGTGCGGCGTCGGCAAGTGCGGCCGCTGCAATGCGGGCCCGGTATACGTCTGCAAAGACGGCCCCGTATTTACGATGAAACAACTGCGGTCGATTCCGAACGACTTCTAAGATATGACAACAGAACCTGGCCGCGGAGGAACGGCAGATAAACGCAGATCGAGAAACTAGGATTCTTATCTGCGTTCATCCGCGTCGCGTAATAATCTAGTCTTCTTTTTGACAGAAAGGTAGTACTTCAGCCCTTATGTTTACCACCAACCCGCGGCCTCCCTCTCCGCGACAAACGGTGGAAGATCGTCGAGGCCACCATGCGGCGCAACGGCTACCAGGGCCATGCGCTGATCGAGGCGCTGCACGCGGTGCAGGAAGCGTTCGGGTTTCTCGAGCCCGAGGGCCTGCGCTTCGTGGCCCAGTCGCTGCGCGTGCCGCTCAGCCAGGTCTACGGCGCGGCGACTTTCTACCATTTCTTCACCATGAAGCCGCCGGGGCGGCACACCTGCGTGGTGTGCACCGGGACGGCCTGCTACATCAACGGCGCGCCGGCGCTGCTGGCGGCCATGCAAGCGAAGTACGGCATCAAGCCGGGCGAAACGACCCCGGACGGCGAGCTTTCCCTGCTGACGGCGCGCTGCGTGGGCTCTTGCAGCATCGCGCCCGTGGCCGTGTTTGAGAAGGACGTGGTCGGGAAGCTGACCGCGGCCGAGATGGTGGCGAGAGCCGAAAGGTACGTGGGCCAATGACCTCCGAAGAACTGCAGGAAATCGCGACCACGGAAAAGGAGGCGCGGGCCGAGCACCCGCACCACATCTGCGTCTGCACGGCGGCGGGGTGCCTGTCGGCGGGAAGCGGCGAGGTGAAGAAGGCGCTCGAGAAGGAAGTCCTCGAATCGGGCATGAAGCACGAGTGCCACGTGAAGGGCGTGGGCTGCATGGGCCTGTGCTCGGCGGGGCCGCTCATCACCGTGGACGAAACGATGTACCGCGACGTCAAGCCCGAGGACGCGCACCGACATCGTGCGCAGCCTCGAAGACGGCAAGCCGGTGAAGCGGCTGCGCGTGCGACACCAAGGCGCCGTTCTTCACGCGCCAGAGCAAGATCGTGCTCGAGAACTCGGGCCGCATCGATCCCGAGCGCATCGAGGACTACATCGCCGCCGGCGGCTACTCGGCGCTGCTCGTCGGTGGTCACCGAGAAGCGGCCCGGCGACGTGCTGGAGCAGGTGATCAAGAGCGGATTGCGCGGGCGCGGCGGCGCGGGCTATCCCACCGGCCTGAAGTGGAGCACGGTGGCCAAGGCCGCGGCTCCGGGCAGAAATACGTGATCTGCAACGCGGACGAGGGCGATCCGGGCGCGTTCATGGACCGCGCGGTGCTCGAAAGCGATCCGCACCGGGTTCTGGAAGGCATGGCCATCGCCGCCTACGCCGTGGGCGCCAGCCGCGGCTACATCTACGTGCGGGCCGAGTATCCGCTGGCGGTCAAGCATCTGCGGACCGCCATCCGGCAGGCCGAGCGGCTGGAACTGCTGGGCAACGACGTCGGCGGGCACGCACTTCAGCTTCAAGGTCGAAGTGCGGCTGGGGGCCGGGGCGTTCGTGTGCGGGGAGGAGACGGCGCTGATCGCTTCGGTCGAAGGCAAGCGCGGCACGCCGCGGCCGCGGCCGCCGTATCCGGCGCAGGAAGGGCTGTGGGGCCAACCCACGCTGATCAACAACGTCGAGACTTTCGCCAATATTCGCGCCGATTCTGCGCAAGGGCGGCGAGTGGTTCGCCAAGATCGGCACGGCCAAGAGCAAGGGCACCAAGGTGTTCGCCCTGGCCGGCCGCGTCAACAACACGGGGCTGATCGAGGTGCCGATGGGCATCCCGCTGCGCGAGATCATTTTCGAGATCGGCGGCGGCATTCCCGACGGCCGGGGCTTCAAAGCGGTCCAGACGGGCGGGCCTTCAGGCGGCTGCATTCCGGCCGGGCACCTGGACCTGCCGGTGGACTACGAGTCGCTGGCCAAGGTGGGCTCCATCATGGGATCGGGCGGCATGATCGTGACCGACGACGGCTCCTGCATGGTGGACGTGGCGAAGTTCTTCATCGAGTTCTGCATGTCGGAATCCTGCGGCAAGTGCGTGCCGTGCCGGGTGGGCACCACGCACATGTACCACCTGCTGGAGCGCATCTGCTCGGGCGACGCCGAGGAGCGCGACCTGGCCACGCTCGAAGAGCTGTGCGACGTGGTGCGCAACACCAGCCTGTGCGGCCTGGGCCAATCGGCGCCCAACCCGATCCTGAGCACGCTGCACTACTTCCGGGATGAGTACCAGGCCCACGTGGCCGAGCAAGCACTGTCCCGCCGGGGTCTGCCGGATGGCGGACCAGGAGGTGAAGGCATGAGCACGGCAATCAAAACGCTGGTCATCGACGGCCACGACGTAAGCGCCACGGCCGGACCAGACCATTCTCGAGGTGGCCCGCGAGCACGGCATCTTCATTCCCGTCGCTGTGCCACATGCAGGGCCTGCATGCGATCGGCGCCTGCCGCATGTGCGTGGTGGAGGTGAAGGGCGCAAAGAAGCTGATTCCGGCCTGCACCACGCGTCATCGACGAAGG
The DNA here is from genome assembly GCA_963710565.1 of Bryobacterales bacterium. Classification (GTDB taxonomy): domain Bacteria; phylum Acidobacteriota; class Terriglobia; order Bryobacterales; family Bryobacteraceae; genus DASWZN01. The sequence continues at coordinate 700,099 of CAVQAN010000010.1, forward strand.
CATGGAGGTGACCACCGATTCCGAGCGCCTCAAGACCTACCGGCGCACCATCCTCGAGCTGCTGTTCACCGAGCGCAACCACATCTGCTCGGTGTGCGTCAGCAACGGCAACTGCGAGCTGCAGAGCCTGGCGCAGAAGCTCGACATGACCCACGTCCACTTCCCCTACCTCTATCCCAAGCTTGCCGTGGACGCATCGCACGAGCGGTTCGTGATGGATCACAACCGCTGCATCCTGTGCACCCGCTGCGTGCGCGTGTGCGACGAGATCGAGGGCGCCCACACCTGGGACATGATGGGCCGCGGCATCGACTGCCGCACGTCATTACGGATCTGAACCAGCCCTGGGGATCGTCGGAAACCTGCACCGCCTGCGGCAAGTGCGTGCACGTCTGCCCCACCGGGGCGCTGTCGGAGAAAGGAAAGTCCGTGGCTGAGATGTCCAAACGGCGGCAGTTCCTGCCGTACCTGACCCTGATGAGGGGGCGCGAACGATGAGCAAGAAACTGACGCTGGCGACAGTCTGGCTGGACGGCTGCTCCGGCTGCCACATGTCGTTCCTCGACATCGACGAGCGCATCCTCGAGCTGGCGGACAAGGTGGACCTGGTCTACAGCCCGCTGGTCGACGCCAAGGAATTTCCCGGAGCGGTCGACATCACGCTGGTCGAAGGCGCGGTGTCGAGCGTGGACGACCGGGACAAGATCAAGAAGATCCGCGCGCACACCACGACGCTGGTCTCGCTCGGCGATTGCGCGGTGACGGCCAACGTGCCCTCCATGCGCAACGCGTTCCGGCTGGATGCGGTCTATGGCCGCGCCTACCTCGAGAACGCCACGGTGAACCAGCAGATACCGGTCCAGGTGATTCCCAAGCTGCTGGCGAAGGTGCGGCCCGTGCACGAGGTGGTCGATGTGGACGTCTTCGTGCAGGGCTGCCCGCCTTCGGCCGACGCCATCTTTTTTGTGCTGACCGAGCTCATCGCCGGGCGAAAGCCCGAGATCGAGCCAGGTCACCAGGTTCGGAGCGTAGCGTATGGCGAAACAGACCATCAGAATCGAAAACGTCACCCGCATCGAGGGCCACGCCAAGATCACGCTGTTCCTCGGCGAGAACGGCCGCGTCGAGGACGCCCAGTTCCACGTCACCCAGTTCCGCGGCTTCGAGAAGCTGTGCGAGGGCCGGCCGTTCTCGGAGATGCCGTCGCTGATGGCGCGCATCTGCGGGATCTGCCCGGTGAGCCACCTGGTGGCTTCGGCCAAGGCCTGCGACGCCATTCTGGCCGCCCGGATTCCGCCTGCGGCGGCGAACCTGCGGCGCGTCCTGAACCTGGCGCAGCTCATCCAGTCGCACGCGCTCAGCTTCTTCCATCTCTCCTCGCCCGACCTGCTGCTGGGCATGGACGCGGACCCGGCCACGCGCAACATCTTCGGCCTGGCCGCGGCGCACCCGCACGCTGGCGCGCGACGGCATCCTGCTCCGCAAGTTCGGCCAGCAGATCATCGAGTGGCTGGCCGGCAAGCGGATTCACCCGGCCTGGGTGGTGCCCGGCGGCGTGAACGAGCCGCTCACCGTCGAGCGGCGCGACCAGATCCTGGCCACCATTCCCGAGGCCATGGCGATCGCGCGGCGTACGCTGGACTGGTTCAAGGCGTCGATGGACGGCTTCCGCGAAGAGATCCGCAGCTTCGGCAATTTCCCCACGCTGTTCATGGGACTGGTGGACAAGGACGGCGGCCTCGAGCACTACGACGGAACGCTGCGCGTGCTGGACGCTTCCGGGCGCATCGTGGCCGACCAACTCAGTGCCGCCAACTACGCGGACTTCATCGGCGAGGCGGTCGAGCCGTTCTCGTATTTGAAGTCGCCCTACTACAAGCCGCAGGGATATCCGGACGGCATCTACCGTGTGGGCCCGCTGGCGCGGCTCAATCTGGCGGACCGCTGCGGCACTCCCATTGCGGACCAGGAGCAGGCCGAGTTCCGTGACCTGGAGCGCGGCGCGATCCTCAGCTCGTTCTACTACCACTACGCGCGGCTGATCGAGATCGTACACGGGATCGAGCGCATCGAGCGCCTGCTGACCGATCCCGAGATCCTGAGCAAGCACGTGCGGGCATTCGCCGGGCCGAACAACAGCGAGGGCATTGGAGCGGCCGAGGCGCCGCGCGGCACGCTCATCCACCATTACAAGGTGGATGACGAGGGCCTCATCACCTGGGCCAACCTGATCATCGCCACGGGCCACAACAACCTGGCCATGAACCGGGGCGTCCTTCAGGTGGCCAAGCGCTTCGTGGACGGCAACAACCTCCAGGAGGGGATGTTGAACCGGGTGGAGGCGGTGATCCGGGCCTTCGATCCGTGCCTGAGCTGCTCGACCCACGCCGTGGGCCAGATGCAAATGGAGATCGAACTGCGCTCGGTGGAAGGCAAAGTGGTGGACCGGCTGACGCGAGGGTGAAGGTGGGGCAGAGGCGGTTTCGCCTGCCTCCCTCTCTACGTCCATCTGCTCCCCGCGGGCCGGCCGCAACGCTCACAGCAGAAGCACGTTCCCAAGGCCACTTTGAGGCAGACTGGGGCTATCAACTCCGGATTGTCTTTGGCCTAATGTCAGCACGGCCGCGACCGATCAGAGAGACATGAGCACTGCAACGGTGGCCAAACTCATTGTCTGGAGCGACCGCTATAGCGTCGGTGTCCCGCGGATCGACGCGCAACATCAACGGCTGGTTGACCTGATCAACGAGCTCCACGCCGCGATGCTGGCGGGGCAGGGGGCGGCGGTGCTGGCGAAGACCCTCGACGGACTGGTGGCGTATACCCTGTCGCACTTCGCCACCGAAGAAGCGCTCATGAAGGGGTGCGCCTACGCCGGCTACGCGCAGCACAAGGCCGAGCACGACAAACTGACGGCGCAGGCAAAGCTGTTGCAGGAGAAGGCCCACACGGCGAACGCCACGCTGACGCTGGAGGTGGCGACGTTTCTCCAGCGCTGGCTCATCGACCATATCGCCAACCTGGACAAGAGGTACTCGGCGCATCTCATCGCGGCCGGGGTCAAATAGGCAACCGGTGTCCGGCGGCCGGCGCCGCAACGGCCTTCTCCACGCTGTCGCCCTTCACAATCGCGCAATCCGCGTCAAAGGTGGAGAGCGCGAAGATGCTCACGGCCGAGGCGCCGCGCGGCACGCTCATCCACCGCTACAACGTAGATGACGAGGGCCTCGTCAGGTGGGCCGGCCCGATCATCGCCACGGGCCACAACAACCTGGCGATGAAGCGGGGCGCCCTTCAGGTCGCCAGGCGCTTCGTGGACGCCAACAACCTCCAGGAGGGAATCACCGCGGCGTCCGCCTTGCCCTGCACGGTTCGCGCCGGCTACGCCCGAGGCAGCGCCGATGGCTGATGGCTGGCCGCTGAAGGCCCCTCCCGCATCAGTAGTGCCGCCAGCAGCAGAATCCGCTTCAGACCCAGGTCGCGTCCTTCGGGGTTGTACCATTCCGAGGGCGTGTGGGCGCCGCCGCCCTGGCCGCCCGCGCCGAGCGAGAGGGCGGGGAGGCCGAGCGAGAGGGGAATGTTGGCGTCGGTCGAGGCGCAGTCGAGCCGACCGCGGATGCCCAGGTGCGCGTCGACGGCGCGCAGCAACGCGAGGATCGGCGCGTCGTCGGGCATTCGGCCACCGGGGCGCGAGCCGATCTCTTTCACGCGCGCGGTGAGCTTGGCCCCGGTGACGCGCTGGTTCTCGAGTTGGAGCGCGCGGTCCACGGCGGCCGCGAGCGCGGCCGTGAGTTCGTCGATTCTCGCTGCGTCTTGCGACCGCAGGTCCACCTTCGCGCGAGCCAGCGCGGGGATCGAGTTTACGCTCGATCCACCCTCGATGGTGCCGAAGTTGAACGAGGAACGCGGACCGTTTCCGTTGGCCACGGGTGGGAACTGACCGGCGAACCAGGAGATGGCGTGGCTGAGGGCGTGGACCGGATTGGCGTTTCCCGCATCGCTCCAACTGTGGCCCCCAGCGCCGGCGAACAGGACCTCGAAGCGGCGGCTGGCCAGCGCCTGGTTGGTGATGCGCTCGGTCGAGGGGCCGTCAAGGACGATCCAGGCCCGGATGCGAGGAGCGAGCGGGGACTGGCTCGCCAGGTGGCGCATGCCGCTGAGGTTGCCTTCTCCCTCCTCGCCCACGTTCGCGATCAGCACCAGTCTCGCCCCGGCTTCCGGAATGGGCGGCGCGGAGCCGAGCGCGCGGGCCAGCGCCAGAAGAGCGGCCAGACCCGCGCCGTTATCCGAAACACCGGGACCGCGCAGGATGCCTTCGCCGTCCACGGCGATCTCTTCCTTGTTGCGGGGCGCCAGGACGGTGTCCAGATGGGCGGTCACGGCCACCAGCGGCTCGGCCCCATCGGGCTCGGGCCAGGCGACCACGTTGCCAGCGCGGTCGATCTCGGCATCGCAGCCCAGTGCGCGGAACTGCCCGGTCATCCACTCGGCGCGCTTCTGCTCGAGGAAGGTGGGGGCCGGGATACGGCACAGCGCGACGTGCTGCTCGTGAATCCAGAGCTTCTCGCGGGTGAAAAAGGCGAGGCACTCCCGCACGCCGCGCGCTTCCGCCAGCGCGCCGACACCGTTCGGCTTGTTCCCAGCGCTCACCTGCCTCTGAGTGTAGCGGAGGCCGTGAGCGCGCAGCGCGATAGGCCCCGAGGATCATCGGGGGTTGGACCAGCAGCGTACCCGCGCGGAGGGCCATTGTCTCGACGGACACATGGGGCCCCAGGTTGAGCCTCAGAGGCCCGAACCGCCAGGGTCTGGCAGGGCGCCGGCGCCAACCCGCCCGGGCGGGGAACCCGGCGGCTACGGCCCCCGGCGCGACCACCGGGAAAGCGGGGTCCTCAGCGCGGGCCCCACTGGGACGCTTGTACGCTGCCTGCGCTTTGATTAACCAAGCTTTTGATTAAAAACCTTGTTCCGGAGCCGAAAGTATGACATGCTCGTGTAGAAACGTTAATCATCGTGTTTTGGGGGTATTTATCCCGTGCTCCAGCGCCTCGCGCTTCTGGCCATACTCCTTTCCGCTCCTCTGCTGGCCGATCCGATCTTGTACACCCTGACCGGAATCGCGGACATACAGTTGGGAGACGAACCTTATACGGAGACGCCGTTCGTCTGGACAGCCATCGGGGACACCGCGACTGTTCCCATCGAGTTCATCCCCGGCACCAATCTGTTTGTCCTCTCGAGTTCCTCGATCCTTGTCCTGGACGAGGACGACCCCGTGTCAGCCACATTCACGGATGTAATGCTCTTGCTCGTGCAGACTGGCTCGGACCCGACGCTGGTTGGGTTCACGCCGGACTTGAGCAATGGCATCTTCTTCTCCGGGGCGGGTCTTTCGGGATGGGACGGCATCTCGTCGCTGGGGCCGATCCCGGTGGATTATCTCGGCTCTGGATTTCCTCTGGACACCAACCGGGGCGAGTTGACCCTCTCGAACATCGATCTCGATTTCACCGCTGACACGCAAACTCCGGAACCGGCTTCCTACGCGCTGGCGGGAGTGGGGGCCGCCGCTCTCGCCCTGTCCCGGTGGCGGCGCCGGCGAACCGGCTAAGGCGCCGAGACGGCAACTCAGCTCTATTGGGCCACGGGCGGGCCAGGCAGCCCGGTCAACCAAGGCACCCCATCCCGCGTTGGTACTGGTCGCCTGGGCGGCGGGAACGGCGCCCGGATGGGCGGTGTCAGAGAGAGCGCGCCGGACTTCGTCACCCCGGAATACGACGCGGAGATCGTGGCGTGAACGGTCGCGGTCACCTTTTGGGTGACGATCAGAAACGCGGCGGAAGCCGCGCCGGCCGGGACGGTCACCGAGGCGGGAACCGGAGCTGCGGCGGAGTCGGAACTGAGCAGGACGATGCCGCCGCCCGCGGGCGCGGGACCACTCAGAGTAACGGCGCCATGCGCCGCGGCGCCGCCGGATACCGCTGCCGGCGAGAAGGAGACGCCGGTTAGCGCGGGGGGCAGCACGGTCAGCGTTGCGGTCTGAGTACTGCCGCCGTAGCTGGCCGAAATCGTGGCCTGCGTGGAAGTCGCGACAGCGTAGGTGGCGATCGTGAACGTAGCGGAAGTGGCTCCGGCCGCGATCGTGACCGACGGGACAACGCTGGCGGCGGTGGAGTACGATCCGAGCAGGACTACGGCGCCGGCTCCGGGCGCGGGTCCGCCCAGAGTCGCCGTGCCCTGCGCGTGCGTGCCACCGGTCACCGAGGCCGGGAGAATCCTGACGCCGGTAAGCACGTTGGGGACCACGGTTAACGGCGCGGTTTTGACGCTGCCGTTGTAACTGGCCGAAATCGTGACCTGCTCCTGGACGGCGACGGAAGAGGTTGCGATCGTGAAGTTGGCCGAGGATGCGCCGGCGGCGATCGTGACGGTTGGCGGCACGGTGGCTGCCGCGGCATCGGAGCTGGCGAGCGTTACTACCGCTCCACCGTTCGGCGCCGCCCCGAGCAGCGTCACGGCGTTCTGCGGCGTGGCCTGGCCTCCGGCCACCGTGGAGGGGGTCAGCGTGATGCCGTTCAGAGTGGCGCCGCTCGCAACGTTGGCCTGCGCGGAGTTGACGTTCAGCATGAGGCCGGACTCGTCGACGGCCTCAAAATCCGAACCGTGGACGTTGCCCAGCAGGTGCAGGTTATCGTTGTTCCAGCGGTCATCCGGCACGCCCGAAACGTACCAGTTGGATCCGTTGTCGGCCACGATGATCCCGTACTTTTTCATGGCGTTCAGGATGATCTGCACCTCGGCGGGGAAGCCCGACACGTTGAAAGCGCTCTTCAGCCGGAAGCGCGCTCCCATGGGCGGCACGCCGGCAGAGGTGTTGCTCGAGGCGTAGTGGCGGGCGGGCCAGAGATACGCCTTCTGCGTCGTCTGCACGGTGAAACGGATGGCGTGTTTGATCTGGCCCGCCAGGATCTCGTCGTAACGGACCAGGCCGGGAAGGATGGGCAGGCCGGCGGCATCCGCGGAAGTCCAGCCCAGTGGCCGAAGCCCGTTTCCCTTTAGATCGAAGATGGCGCCGGAGCCTGCGTGCCAGGTGCCATCCGTCTGGGGATAGGCCGCGTAGAGTTCGTACAGGATGCAACTGCCGGTGTCGACGATCAGTACGTGGCGGTCGCCCGTGGAGCTGGATCCGCCCTCGATGGGTGCATTGCCGGGGATGGGATAGGGTCCCGGATCGCTCTCATCGGCGTAATCGAACGTCACGGCCACTTTCTGCTGGCTGCCGGTGACCAGCGCGTAGGGAATCCCGATCGGTGCGCCGTCCCACGTTCCCGATCCGAAGTCGGGGTGGAATCCCGTGGACGCCCCGATGGAATTGATGTAGGCGGCGGAGTTGGGAGAGACGGGAAGGGTGTCGATGGGCGTGTTCCATATGTTGTTCGAAGGAAACATCGAGCAGCCGCCCAGGGTCTGGGCCGGAACAAGCGCGGGGAGCGCCAGCAGAGCGAACACGGAGAGCACGCAAGAGTATTTCATACCTGCTCCTTGAACTCGGAGTGCGGCAGGAGCGGCGGCCGGGGGCACGCAACCGCCATCCGGGCTGCGTAGCCAGGATCAGTTTACAGCAGGTTCGCAGGTTTTCGGCTCCCGTTGTGTTTCTCTGTGGCGGCTGGTCAAGGGCCGCAGGTGGGGCTGAAGCCCCGCGCAGGGCCGCGCCCGCCCCCCACATCGCGGGGGTGGCAGCGATGCGCTCCGCCCTTCCAGCTCAGCGTACAATCTGAGTGAGCGATGCTCCGTCTCACCTGGCTGGTCGTGCCGGTTGCCTGCACCCTTTGCGGGCAGGAAACGGCGCCTTCGTCCGCCACCGTCCTGAGGTATACGGGCGCTCCCCTGAGCGTTCCCGCCGCGTGCGGCCAGGATGACCTGCGGGCACTCCGCCTGTCCTGCCCCGCAGATCGCCCGTGCCCGGTGTACCTTGAGCTCGACGCCATCGAATCGGCCGGCAGCGGCCTGTTCATCGCGGGAAACCTGCACGCCGACGACGCGACCTTGTTCTCGATTCTGCTGGCAAGTCATGACGGCGGGTCCACCTGGAGCGAACCGTACGAGCGCATCCGCGGCGCCGGTCTGGACCAGATCCAGTTCCTCGACTTCGCAACCGGGTGGGCCGGCGGCGAGTCGCTGAGCGCCATCCCGCGCGATCCCTTCCTGCTGCTGACCCGCGATGGCGGAAGAAGCTGGGACAGCCACCCGGTCTTCGGCGAGAGCCGCTCCGGCACAATCGACGCCTTCCACTTCGATTCGAAGACGCACGGGCGATTGTGGATCGGCCGGCCGCTCGCCGGCGAGACCGAGAGCCGCTACGAGACTTACGAGACCCAGGACGGCGGGCAGACCTGGGTGCTGTGCGAGAGCAGCGGCAAACCGTTCCCGAGAAGCTCGCGCTCCGCTCCCGCCGGCGACTACCGGCTACGGCCCGACCGCGCCACGGGCGCCTACCGCGTCGAGCGCCGCGCGCAGGCGGGCTGGCAGACCGTGGCCGTGTTTCTGGTGCGGGCCGGCGAGTGCCGCGAGCCGGAGTTCGTCCCCCCGACGGAACCGGAGGCGCCCGCGCCGGGTGAGGCCAAGCCATGAACCACGATCCCGTCGAGCTCGAGCTCTTCCGCAACCTTCTGGTCTCGGTGGCCGAGGAGATGGGCGCCGTCCTGCGCCGCACATCCTATTCGGCCAATATCAAGGAGCGCCGGGATTACTCCTGCGCCGTGTACGATGCGCGGGGCGAAACCGTGGCCATGGGCGACCACATGCCCGTCCACCTGGGCGCCATGCCTCTGTCCGTCCGGCACGTCATGAACGCCTGCCGGCTCGGGCCCGGCGACGTCGCCATCCTCAACGACCCTTTCGCCGGCGGCACGCACCTGCCGGACATCACCGCGGTCTCGGCCGTCTACATCGAGGCGGTCGAAGAGGCGGCGTTTTACGTCGCCAGCCGCGCCCACCATGCCGATGTCGGGGGCATGAGCCCCGGTTCGATGCCGCTGGCGCGGGAGATCTACCAGGAAGGCCTTCGCATTCCGCCGTCGCTGCTGGTTCGCGGCGGCCGGCTCGACGAGGACCTGCTGCGCCTCATCCTCGCCAACGTGCGCACGCCGGAGGAGCGCCGCGGCGACCTCCTCGCCCAGTGCATGGCCATCCGCCGCGGCCAGACCCGCCTCGCCGAGATCGCGGCGCGCTACGGAATCGAAACCGTCCGGCGCAATATGCGCGCGCTTCAGGACTACAGCGAGCGCACGATGCGCGCCGCACTCTCCGTCTTGCCCGCGGGCACCTATCGTTTCGAGGATTGGCTCGATGACGACGGCGTCTCGAAGCGGCCGGTGCGGATCGCCGCCCGCATCACGCTGGACGGCTCCTCCGCCGTGGTCGATTTCACCGGCTCCGATCCCCAGGCGCGAGCCCCGGTAAACGCGAATTACGCCGTGGCCGTCTCGGCCGTTATGTATGTTTTCCGCTGCCTGATTGCCGCCGACGTGCCGTACACCTCCGGATTGCTGCGCCCCATCCGCGTCATCGCGCCCGAGGGCAGCGTGGTCAACGCGCAGCCGCCCGCGGCGATGGCGGCGGGTAACGTCGAGACCTCGCAGCGCATTGTGGACGTTCTGCTGGGCGCCCTGGCGGCCGCCGCGCCCGACCGCATCCCCGCTGCCAGTTCCGGCACCATGAACAATCTCAGCCTGGGCGGATGGGATGCGCTTCGCAACCGCCCCTTCGCCTATTACGAAACCGTCGCAGGCGGAATGGGCGCGTCGGCCGCGGCTTCCGGCCTCGACGCCGTCCACACCCACATGACCAACAGTTGGAACACGCCCGCCGAAGCCCTGGAGCACCAATACCCGCTGCGCGTGCGCGCCTACCGCATCCGCCGCGGCTCGGGAGGCGGCGGACTTCATCGCGGCGGAGACGGTATTGTCCGGGAAATCGAGCTTCTCGTGCCCTGCCAGCTCACACTGCTCTCGGACCGGCGCAAGCGAGGTCCCTACGGGCTCGCGGGTGGGCGGCCCGGCAAGGCCGGCCGCAACGAGCTTCTGCGCCGCGGACGCGCCATCCGCCTTCCCGGAAAAGTGGCCCTCGACACGCACCCGGGCGACGTGCTGCGCATCGAGACGCCCGGCGGTGGCGGATATGGCGATCCGTTATGATGGTTGGTCCGGGAGGTCCTTTGAGTTCATCCGCAGATTCCGCCGCTGCCGGGGTGCGCCGCGCCGCCGAACGCCGCAAAGGGATTGCTTTGGTCGTCATTTGCACGGCCCTCGGGGCCGCCGGGCAGATCCTCATCAAAACCGGCGCCGACAGGCTGGTGCACCCCACCCTGTGGTCGACTTTTCTCAGCTTTTTCACCGTGCCGCCGCTATTTGCGGGCTATTGCCTTTACGCGCTGATGACCGTGATTTTCATTTTCGCGTTGAAGGACGGCGAGCTCTCCATCCTCTACCCGATCATCTCCCTAACCTACGTGTGGGTGGCGGGCCTCTCGTTCTTGTTCTTCCACGACACACTCAACTGGGCGAAACTGGCCGGCATCGTGATCATCGTGACCGGCGTCGCGGTGCTGGGAAAGGACGCCCGCAAGTGAAAACGCCCCTGGAATCGATGCTGCTGGTTCTGGCCGCCTCGTTTATCGGCTCGATTGGCGCCGGCTTCCTGAAGGCCGGCGCGGCCAAGCTCCACGGAGGGTTGCGCTATCTCTTCCTGAATTTCAAGCTGGCTCTCGGAGTGGCTTTCTTTCTCGGGTCCTCCGTGCTGTACGTGCTCGGAATCAAGCACGGCCAGCTTAGCGTGCTGTACCCGCTGGTCTCGCTCAGCTACATCTGGGCGCTGGTCTGGGCCCGCGTGTTCTTCCAGGAGCGGTTCACCGCACGGAAACTCGCCGGCCTGTGCCTGATCCTCCTTGGTATTCTGTTCGTCGGCATTGGGAACAGGTAAGACGTTGGCAGGCTGAACCGGGCTGCCTGGCAGGCCCCCACTGGAGGCGGTTCTCTCAGACCGCTACAGGAGCGCCGAAGCGGACGCTGTTGCCGTCAGGGTCGCGCACATAGAGCTCGCGCAGGCCCCACGTCTGGTTCACCGGAGCGATGCGGATGGGGACATTCCTGGCGACGAATTCCGCGTGGAGCGCGTCCACGTCGTCGCAGACGAAATAGACTACGCCGCCGATCACCCCGTCGCCGGCGTGCGAGGAAAGGTGGAGAACGGCCCCGTCCCGCGCCAGTCCGATGTAGCAGGGATCGCGAGTGGTCTCGCTCGCCGGGATCTGCGTTCGCACCGAGACGGGGCGGCATGACTTTCCGTCTCCGGCGGAGATTCCGGCCCTCATGGGGGACTTCGCCAAGTGGCTTGGAGCGGCCTCGGATACGCCCCGGGCAGCATTCACCGCCCATCGCCGTCTTGTGGACATCCACCCATTTAACGACGGCAACGGGCCCACTGCGCGCCTCTTGATGAACCTGATTCTCATTCGGGCAGGGTTTCCGCCCATAGCCGTGCGTCCGGAGGACCGGCCCGCCTATATTCTTGCCCTGCAGCAATCGCAGGCGGGGCAGCGCGGCGAGAGCTCTGACCGGTTGCTTTACGAGCGCTTGGACGCGACCTTGGGGGAGTACTTGAGCGCTTTCGAGGGGGCGTAACGCCAGGACAGGGCGACGCGGTTCGCGCGCTGCTCCAGGATCCAGTCCGCTACTCGTACCGCAATGCCAGAATCGGATCGATTCTGCTGGCGCGTTGCGCCGGGATCCAGCCCGCCGCGCCCGCCACCACGATCAGCAGAAGCATGCAGGCGGCCGCGATCGACGGGTCGCTGCCCTGGATCCCGTAAAGCTGCGCCGACACCAGGCGGCCCAGACCGATGGCGGCGGGAACTCCGACCGCCAGGCCGATGGCGAGCAGGATCAGCACCTCCCGCATGACCAGCCAGATCACCGAGCCGGGCCGGGCGCCCAGCGCCATGCGCAATCCCAACTCGCGGGTCCGCCGGCCCACGGCAAAGGCCATCACGCCGTAGAGGCCGATGGTGGCCAGCAGTGTCGCCAGCAGGCCGAATCCGGCCGAGAGAAGCGCGATGAGGCGCTCGGTCAGCAGCGTTTCGTCCAGTTGCCCCGCCAGCGTCTTCATCGCGTAGACCGGCATGACTGGGTCCAGCCGTTTGACCTCGTTCCGCACCGAGGCGTAGGCCGTTCGCGAGCCCGATGCCGCGCGTACGTAGAACACCGCGCTGTTGTTGCCCCAAAACGGCGCGAACACTTGCCGGTGCACGCCTTCGCGCGGGCCTTCATAGAGGGCGTCGGCGGCCACGCCGACAATCTCGATATCGAGCTTGGTCCCCGGACCGTCGCCGTGTCCGATATGCCTGCCCACGGCGCTGCTGTCTCCGAAGAAATGCCGGGCGAATCGTTCGTTGACGATCGCCACCTTGGAGTCCTCCCGTAGGTCTCGCCGGTTGAAGTCCCGCCCTTGCAGGATGGGAGTGCCCATGGTCTGGAAATAGCCCGGCGAGAGCGCGTTCATAAAGGCCTGCATGTCCTCGCCGTCCTTGGACTTGTGGCCCTCGACCGAGGTGGTGCTGTCCCATTCGTCGCCGGACAGCACGGGGACGACGGCCAGGGAAGCCGACTTGATTCCCGGAATGGCGCGGAGGCGTTCCAGCAGTTCGTCGTAGAAATGCACCGTGCGCGGGGCGTCGTAGCCGCTCAGCGCCGGCGCCAACTGGAACGTGACCAGGTTGTCCATCTCGCGAAAGCCGGTGTTGGCCGTCTTCAGGTTCTGAAGGCTCCTGACAAACAACCCGGCGCCGAACAGCAGAAGGAAGCTCAGCGCCACCTGAGCGGTGACCAGGCCCTTCCGCAGCAATAACGAACCGCCCCGTCCGGTGACCGATCCGACCACGTCCTTGAGCGTGGTCCACAGGTCCGGGCGGCTGGCGCGCAGCGCCGGCAACAACCCGAATATCAGGCTGGTAAGCAGGGTCAGCGCCAGCGCGAACAGCAGAATGCGCATGTCGGGCTGGGCGGCGATCAGCAGCGGGCTCCCTTCGGAGGGCACCAGCGCCAGCAAGCCGCGGGTCATGGCCACCGCCAGACCGACGCCGGCCAAGCCGCCGCCGGCCGAGAGCACGAGGCTCTCGATCAGCAACTGCCGCACCAGTTGGCCCCGCGATGCCCCCAGGGACAGCCTCACCGCAATCTCTTTCTGCCGCGCGAAGGCGCGCGCGATGAGGAGATTGGCCACGTTGGCGCACGCGATCAACAGCACCAGGCCCACCATCGACATGAGAACGAGCAAGGCGGTCGCGAAGCTGTTGCGCAGGTCCGAGTAACCGGTGGCGGCCTTCTGCACGTGAATCGTCCCCCGCAGGAACTGGGCGCGGTCGTAAGCGTTCCAGTCCTTAGCGGCCGGAAGTGTTGTTTCGTACTCCCGGATCTGGTGGAACAGCACTTGCAGCGATGCGCGGGCGGACTCCACGGTGTAGCCCGGCTTCAGGCGCGCGAACACCTGGACCCAGCGCGTGCGGCGGTCGCCCGGCGAGAACCAATTCCACTCCGGCATCAGGGCGGGCTCCATCAGAATCGGCACGCGGATCTGGGGAGACCGTACCGGGTCGAGCCCTGCGAAACCCGGCCCCGACACACCGACGATGGTCATGGGGTAGTTGCTCACGAGAATCTTCCGGCCCACCACCCTGGGGTCGCGCGCGAAGCGGTTGGCCCAGTAGTCGTAGCTGAGCACCACCACGGGGTGGCCCATGTAGACACGGTCGTCCTCGCGGGAGCTGAACAGCCGGCCGGCGGCCGCCCTCACCCCCAGCAGGGTGAAGTAGTTGCCCGAGACGAGCTCGGCGTCGACCCGTTCGGTCTGGTTATCGATGCTGGCCGAACTGTTGACGAGCCGCCGGCATAGCACCTCGGCCAGGGGCGCCGCCTTGGCCTGGAAGTCCTGATAGATGGGGTAGGAGTGCATGCGGTCGCCCATGTTGCTGCCGTTGTGGGGGCCGCGCTGGTAGAGCATGACCAATTGGTCAGGGTCCTTCACCGGCAGCTCCCGCAGCACGAGCTGGTCCATGAGGGTGAAGATGGCGGTGTTGGCCCCGATGCCAAGGGCCAGGGAGAGGATCGCCACGGAGGCGAACAGGGGACTGCGGCGGATCGCGCGCAAGGCGAAGCGGACGTCCGGCGTGAGGCTGCTCATATAGAAATATACGGTCGAAGGGGGATTTCGTCAGGCAGAAAGATGGAAGGTGGCGCACGCTTCAGCGTGGGCCGCACTGCGCGTCCTAGAAGCCGCCGCGCGGGCGGTAGCCGGGCCGGGCGCGGATGCGGTACTTATGGCCGGCGTCGGAGGGGATTTCGATGCCGATCTTGCGAAATCCCTCATTGGGGTTCGGCGCGGGGTAGTAGGTGATGCCGTAGGAATTGCCGAGCGCCTCGCGCACGGATTCGAAGGCCTCCACCTGCTTCTGCCAGGTGCGGGCGAAATAGGCCTGGCCTCCGGTGTGCTGCGCGATGCGGTGAAACACGGTGGACGAGACCGAATCCTTGTTGACCTCGCTGGTCGAGATCACGTAGATGGGAATGCCCTCGTCTTCGGCCACTGCGCGCACGTCGTCGGGCGCCACCATGCTGGCGTTGTCCGGCCCGTTGGAGAAGACGATGACTACCTTGCGGCCGGGGATCTTGGCGGCGTCGCGCAAGGTGAGCAGCAGCGCGTTGTAGAGGGCCGCATCGTCGCCGGCCACCGCCTTGCGCAGACCGAAGACGGCCTCGTTGCGGTCGCGGGTGATGCGGCGCGGCGCGGTTCAGGTTGCGGCTGAACGTGTAGACCGCCACGGAATCGGCGCGGTCCAGGCCGCGCACGAAGTCCGCGATGGCGTCGGAGGCATAGACGAAGCCGCGGTACATGTAGTTGCTGGTATCGAACAGCACGAAGACGTTGGTGCCCGCGTAGGGATCGATGCGCGCTTCGGCGTCCCCGGCGGCGTCCGGCCCGGCGGGTTTGTCGGCGGCCAGCAGGGGCCGGGTCGAGCCGTCCTCCATCACCTGCAGGGCGGGCTTGCTGCCTTCGGTGAAGGTGGCCATCTTCTGCGGGATGCCGTCCTCGAAGATGCGAAAGTCGCCCGGCTTGAGCCCGTTAATGTAACGGCCCTTGCTGTCGGTGACGGTGAAGCTCAGCACCACCATGTCCACCTTCACGCGGAACACGGTTCCCGGCTTCTCCTGGGCGAGAAGAAGGCCGGCCAGCAAGACCGCCGTCGCCAGCAGTGCCGGCATCGCGCATCGGTTCACGATCTCCTCCCTGACGTCTCGATCATTGGAGCGAAGCCTTCTGCTCTGCGTCGGTGCGCAAACGAGTTTTGGCGCGGACATCCTCGCCCACGTGCCGGATCGAGCGCAGCAGCGCCGGCCAGTCCTCCAGGTGGGTGGCGAAAATCCGCTCCACCGTCTGCTGGGTCCACTCCGGAATGAGCACGTTGAGCTGGGAGGGCGGCGCATCAACCTCGTCGGCCAGCGCGGCCCAATACAGGATGCTCGATTCCCAGCTCTCGGCCAGGATGCGGCTGGAGTAGCCCATCAACGCGGGGAAGGTCCTCAAGTAGAGCAATTCGGGCCGATAGGAGCCGGTGAGCGTGGGTTTGGGCGTGCCAAATGCGCGCGAGACCTGCTCGTAGCCGATGCGGCCGGGCGCTTCTCGCTGCATGCGGTCGATGTCGGCGGCAAGCGAGCTGGCCCCGTGCCCGCCGCCCCTCATGCTGCGCGCGATCAGGAACAGCTCGCAGGGCGTGATATTGTCCAGGGCCGCCGGCGCCTCGCCGCGTTCCAGCATCTCCGCCACCTTGCGCGCACGGCCGGGCGGCGCCTGCCGCTCGAGGACCCCGATAAGCTGCAGGCGCAGGGCCGGATCGAGAACCGCCTCCGCCGTCAGCGACTCGGCATAACGCAGATGAAGTCCCACCCAATGGAGTTCGGCCGGGGTCACCCTCCACCAGCGCGGGATTTTCGCGCCCTGGATCAACTGCGGCGCCAGATCGCCCCAGATAAGCGCCTGCTCGCGCACCGGAACCAGGAAGTTCTGCTCCGCGAGCGCAAGCGCGTAAGGCAGCCCCGAGAGCGAGCCCGTCAGCCGTCCGCCGGTGTTCGTCGGCCAGCCGCCGGCGGCCACCCAGGTGACCTGCCAAAACTGTGTGTGCCCGACGATACCGGCGAAATCGTGGCCGCGAACGAAGGACGGGTTGGTCAGCAGCACCTGAGCGCCGGGCGGCGCATAGTGGACGTAGTTGAGCCCGACCAGGGTGTCGCGCAGAAACGGGGCTAGCGTGCCTCGCAGATCGCGCAGGCGTTCCGCGTTTCCCTGGGCGCGATCGATGGCGGCCTTGAGGTTCAGGCGGTGCTCGATCTCGATGTGGCGCTCCGCCGCGTAGCCCATCGACATGGAGCCCTTTTCCTGTACCGTGAAGTTGGTCCAGGGCGGCTGAATCTCGGCTACGCGCGCGGCCAGGCGGCCGAGCAGAGCGGCGTTCGCCTTCTCGCCCCGGGCCACCGCGTCGAGGTTGTCCGCCAGACCGAACAGAGTATCCAGCGGGACCAGCCGCTGGGCTTCCGCGATGCGAACCATCTCCTGGACAACCCGCGCCTTCGTTTCCGAATCGCTGGTGGTCTCCGCGCCCGCGAGCAGGCCCAGCGTCCAGTCCTGGGGCGAAGCGGCTTCCGGCGCCCCGGTGGCCTTCAGCAGCAGTTGGACTCCCGAGCGCGCCGCGTCGAACAGATCGCGGTCGCTGTGCGCCTGCGCGAATGGGGCGACAATGCCGGCCAGGGTGGCGTCGGCCGCGCCGGGTGCGATAAACCCCTGCCGGCAGAAGATCTGCCACAACCCCGCCAGCGCCTGCATGGTGGCGGTCATATCCACGCGCAGTTGGGAATCGCCGCCGCGGTTCAGCCCGCGCGCCGTGTCCAGGTATTGCAGGATCGTGCCATCGGCGACCAGGGGCGCTTCGCTGAACAGCGCATACTGCGAGCCGTAGGTCGAATAGTCGGTGGCGAGCCTCTGGGCCGTAGCGGGATCCAGCGGCCTGGCGCGCCAGCGGTCCAGATCGCTCAGGTTCATGAAAACCGCGAGCGGTTCGTTGTCGACGGACTTGCGGCAAAGACCGAACAGGGCTTCCATGAGGTCGTCCGGCGTCTTCCAGTTGGGAGCGGCGCGCGCCAGGCGGACGTCGAGCTTGGCGAACACGCGGCTGGCAAAGAGGTTCTTCCAGATCTCCAGACCGCCCGGAATGTGAGGCTGTCCGTCCGGCTCCAGGCGCAGCCTGGCGGTGAGCAGCAGCATGTCGGTGTTGGCGCGGAAGACGGGGCGCGCCGGCCCGGGGCTGGTCACGCGCCCCCGGATCGCCTGGTAGAAGCGCTTCAGGCGCTGCGGTTCGGTGAGGTAGTCCTGGACCGGGCCGCCAATCCGCGCCAGCGCGTCGAAATAGCTGGCCATCCAGCCGTCGTCCTTCGAGACAAGCTTCACCAGAAATGCGCCGCCGTGGGCGGGAGGAACGCCGGTCAGTTCGCCCCACACCGCCTCGGAACGCGCGCCGCCGGGCGTCACCGCCTTCCCGCCGCGGACCGCGAACATCCCACCGAAGAAGTCCAGGACGTGCGCGAAGGCTTTGATCCGCTCGAGGGGGGCGGCCTGGCGGATTGCATCCGCCGTCTCGCGGTCCAGTTTGACCAGCCCCAGGTAGGTCCGGCACAGGATGGGATCGCCCAGGAAGACGTCGATGAACTCCCCGCCCTGCTTTTCCGAGGGCGGGGCCCAGTATGCGGCGCCGTAAGGAACCGGGATGCGGGTGGACCCGTAGCCGTACTCGAACTTCCGGTTGGTGCGCAACGCTTGCTCGAGTTCCGCAATGGGGAAGCCCGAGTCGATGGTCACGAAGGCGCGGCTGGCGTTGACCGTCTCGAGCACCACATCGCTGCCGCAGCCTCCGCGCATGCGGTAGCCGAGAACGCGCAGCAATTCGCCCGCTTCCGCCGAATCGCAGGCCTCGATGCGGATAACCTTCTGGTCGCCGGCGATGTGGGCCAGTTCGCGCGCCTGCGACACGTAGCGCGTGACCAGCTTGAGATACTCGGTCGGCTCCAGCACTTCACCGCCGGCCGCCTGGTACCCGCTGGTCACGACGTTCCTGGCGAGCGCGGACAACAGTTCTTCCGGTGGCAGGTCCGGAGCAAGCGCCGCCATGCGTGAAAAGGAGCGAAGTGGGCCCGGAATCTCGATGGTCGGGAGCGGTTCGGCGGGCGTCTCGACGGGAAGTCCGGCGGCCCACTCGGTTCCTCCCGCGGCGCGATAGGCCGCCAGGTGGCGGGCAGCCGCTCCCCGGTCGCCCGCGATCAGATCCAGCAGCACCAGATGGCGCGCTGCTCTTTGACGGTCCTCCGCCCGCTCGGGGGCCAGCGCCGCCAGCGCCTTTGCGTATTCCTGGCGGGCGTCGGGATCGTGATGGGCGCCCAGGAACTCGGCGTAGGCGAGGACGGCCGCGCCGTCGTCACTCGAACTCCGGGCGGTCTGCTGGAGCAGCGTGCGCGCCCCCAGGGCATCGCCCCTCCGTTCCAGATCCTCGGCCGAGCGGATCGCATCCTGTGCTTTCTCCGAATCGGCTCGCGCGGAACTCAGACCCAGAAGAACCGCAAAAAGACAGAGAACGGCCCGCATGCACGCCCTCCTGAACATGATTCAATGTACCATTTTCGCTCCCCGAAGTTGTTCGCGGCGCCCGCCGTGCGTCCGCGCAAAGGGCGCGCGGCGGTTCGCTCCGTCGGGTCGCTTTACGCGCGCGGCGCGCCAGCGTCAGAGAGAGGCTCGTCGCCGGCGGGGCGCCTAACGTGGGATGAGCAACGCGGGCGAGAAAACGGGCTTGTGGCCAAGGTAGCCTTCCTGCGCCAGCTTGCGATAAAACGCGCCGGCAACAGAGGAGGCAATGGGGCCGCTCACGCCCCGGGCACCCGTCAGAAGCACGACGGTGACGATACGGTTCTGTCCGAAGTCGTTGAACGAGCCGAACCAGCCCAAGTGCGCCGTTCCGCCCGTGCAGGTTCCGGTCTTGCCGCACACGGGCGCCTCGGCATCGTATACGGCGCGGCGCGCCGTGCCGAACTCGACGGCACCCGTCATACCGGGCTTGACCTGCGGAATGAGCTGGGCGATATCGAGGCGACGCTTCACGCGCGGAACGAACTGCTCGGCGTCCTTGGAGCTCTGGGGATACTGCAGATAGTAAAGCGTTCCGCCGTTGGCGACCGCCGCCAGCAGCGCGGCCAGCTCGAGCGGAGTCTGGCGGATGCCGTCGCCGAAGCTGGTCATCATCCCCATGCCGCTCGAGGGGGGCTCGGAGGCGAAGAAGCCGGCCTGCTCGCCGGGGATATCCAGGCCCGCCTTCTCGCCCATTCCGAACAGACGGGCGTAATACGCCCACCGATCGTAGCCCAGCTTGATTCCCAGATTCGCGAAGTAGAAGTTGTTCGAATGCGCCAGCGCCTGGGTGAGGTCCATGCGCGTGCGGCCGTACAGGTGGACGGGGGTTACGCGGTCGACCAGCCCTTCGCTCAGCGCCGCCAGCGCCACCGCGATCTTCACGGTCGAGCAGGGCTGGAATCCGCCCGTGAGCGCCAGTTTCTGGTTGACGAGCGTCAGGATGCGGCCTGTATTCGCGTCGACGGCCAGGACCGTCCCGTTGTAAGGCCCCAACGCTTCCACCGCCGCCCGGCGTACCGCCAGGTCTTCGCCATCTACGCGGTCGCCCGCGGTCGAGTCCGCATACGTTGGCGCCGCCCAGGGGCTATGGCGCGCCGCCGCCCGGCCGCGGCGCACCCGTTTGTTGATGCTTGTTTTGGTTGCGCTGGTGGAGGCTTTGCTCGCCGCGGCGAGCGCGTTCGGGTGCTTGCGCCGGTGCTTCGCAGGCGCAGGCGCCGCAAACGCAGTGCCGGCGACCACGAGCAGAGAGACCACAAGGCACAGAAAGCTGAAGACGGTCCGGTAGCGCATTCTTAAAACATGAATAAGGCCTAATGTTTCAGGCTGGGTCAAGTTCGATTGTCGGGGATCGCGAGCGGACTGTCAAGCCTGAAAATCGATGCCGGCCGCTTTCCCCACTTCCTATCGTACCGCGAGCCGGCCTCCAGCAGCGTCACGCGAACCCGGCGCCGGACGGCGAGCGGGGAACCGGCCTCGCCCCCGGGCCGCCGCACCGCACGTGGCGCCGTTTCCCGCGTTTCCCGCGGCGTCAAAACCGCCGCCCCTGACGCCGTTGCTATACTGAGTCGGCACGCCCAAGATGCTCACGGTCCTTGCCAAAGCCCTGGAGCGCCGCCGGTTTCGGCGCAACGTGCGCAAGCTCCGCGGCCGGGGCATCGAGATCGGCGCGCTGGACCTGCCGATTCCCGGCATCCGTCCCATCTATGTGGACCGCCCGCTGGCCTTGGCTGGCGCGGCGACCTTGGCTGACGTGATCGCCGACGCGGCCCAACTGCCCTTCCCCGCCGCTGCTCTCGACTACGTCGCCTCCTCGCATGTTCTTGAGCACCTTCCGAATCCCGTCCGCGCCCTGGTCGAGTGGCGCCGCACCGTTCGTCCCGGGGGCTGGCTCTACCTGGTTGTGCCGGACCGCAGGTATACCTTCGACCGCCCACGGAAACTCACTCCCGTCGAACACATGCTCGCCGACTTCGAGGAAGGCGCGGACTTCCGCGATGAGACGCATTTTGAGGACTACGCGATGGGACGGGAACTGGAGGGCTCTCGGCTGGCCAAGGGCTGGGATTCGGCGGACTGGCCCGCCCTGCGCAAGAACCTCCTCGAGGAACTGCGCCGGACGGCCCGTGGCGGCGGAGTTCCGGGTCTGCATTATCACGTCTTCGAACCGTCGAACCTGGTGGCGTTGCTCGACCGTCTCAGAACCCATCGCGCAACGCAGTTGGACTGGGAGATCGCGCGGGTCGAGGAGAAATACCCGCCGGGCCGCGCGGACGGGACCCTGGTCCTCTTGCGCGCCGGGAGCCGCCGCTAGCCGCAGGAGAATCGGAGCCCTGATAATGGCAACGGCCCGCGCAAAGAGCGCGGGCCGCGGAAAACCAGCAGTCAACGACGTGTTTAGGCTGAGGGACGAAGGCTGCGCCGCCGCAGCCACGCCACGAGACCGATACCGGCCATCACCAGGCCCGCAGTCGAGGGCTCCGGTATGCCTTCGTTCGGTGTAGCCGTCGCCGACAGGTTGAACACCGCCAATCCAGTGGGGTTGGGCGCACCGCCGGGACCGTTGAACACCTCGAACTGAATCGTGTTCGTGCCGTTAACAAAAGCGGAACCGCCGGTTGCGACGCCGTACCAGCCGACACCGCCGGGCGCCGTCGCCGAACTTCCGATCAGTGCAAAGTTAAAGGCGGTGCTCGTGCAGTTCGAAGTCGGCAGCGCTCCGCCGCCCGTGCCGATCCCAGCGCCGTTGACGCCAATGACGAAGGGGCAGTTGTCCGTAGCGATGGTTCCCTGCAACACAACCGACGCGGGGTTGTAACCGCCCGGAACGGTGAAGGTCACCTGGTAGATGAAATATGTGCTGGCCGGGGCATTGAGCGGGGTTGTCAAGGGCTGGTCGCTTGTCAGCGGTCCGATCCAGGACGCACCGCCAGGCAGATTGCCCGGTGTGGATTGGTACCAGGGGCCGGGCCAGTCGGCGGGCGGAAGAATCGTGGCTGCACTGCCTGAGATCGAGATGTTAGCGGGAGTGGATGTTGAGCTACCTCCAATGTTTAGAACGAGGTAGTTAGAGTCCGTGCCTGATCCTTGACCTGTGTAGGCAGGTGCTGTGATCGTGTCCGCCTGTGCGGCGACAGCCATCACCAGGAACGCCGCCACGGAAAAGAACAGTACAGCCTTGCGTCCGAACATGAGCTTGTGCATATTTAACCTTCCCCGAGTATGCTAATAGAATTCCTACCCTCAAGTCAACGAAATTCCGTTCGATCTTCAGAGTCTTTAGTACCAGTACCAACAAGAGCGTCGTGCCGCCACCCCCTTTTGTGGGTAGAGACCCTGCTCCCCTAAACGCCCCCGGTATACTTGAGTCAGTGGGAACCTTCTTCATCCAGAACTTTGGCTGCCGTGCGACGCAAGCCGATGGGGCCGCCATCGAGTCGTCGCTTGTGGCCAAGGGACTCGAACCGGCCGGCCGCGTAGCAGCGGATGTGGTGATTCTAAACACCTGCACCGTAACCTCCGCCGCGGACGAAGACGTGCGCCACGCCATCAACCGCATCCGGCGCGAAAACCCTGCGGCGAGGATTCTGGTCACCGGCTGTTATGCCCAGCGCGCGCCCGCGGAACTGGCCGCGCTTCCGGGAGTGACGTGGGTGGTCGGAAACTCGCATAAGACCGAGATCTCCGAGATTGTGCTGGCCCGGGGCGGGACTCCGTATCATGGGCTGGTTCACGTGGGCGATATCTTCGCCCAACAGGAGTTCCTGGCGGGCGTGGTCGAAGATGCCGCCGGCGACCGCACCCGCCCTAACCTGAAGATCCAGGACGGCTGCGGCAACCGTTGCTCGTTCTGCATTATTCCCTATGTGCGGGGCAGCAGCCGGAGCGCCCGGCCCGATTGGGTGGTGGCCCAGGTTCGCCACCTCGCGGAGCGCTATCGGGAGGTCGTGCTCAGCGGGATCAACCTGGGCCGATGGGGCCGCGACCTGGCCGGGGCGCAGCGCCTGGCCGGCCTGGTGCGGCGTCTTCTGGCGGAAACCGGGGTCGCACGGCTGCGGCTCAGCTCGGTCGAACCGATGGACCTTTCGGACGACCTGCTGGGACTGATGGCCTCCTCGCCGCGCATCGCCGGCCACGTCCATGCCCCGCTCCAGACCGGGTCGGATGCGGTGTTGCGCCGCATGCGCCGCAAGTACCGGCCTCGCCACTACGAAGACCGCATCCTCAAAGCCCGCGACCTGATGCCGGAGGCGGCCATCGGGGCCGATGTCATGACCGGGTTTCCCGGAGAGACGGAAGAGGAGTTCGAAGAGAACCGGCGGTTCATCGACCGCCTGCCGTTCACCTACCTGCACGTTTTTACCTATTCCGAGCGTCCCGGCACGCCCGCGGCCACGGCCCCCTGCCAGGTGCCGATGCCCGTTCGCAAAGAGCGCAACCGGCTGCTGCGGGAGCTGGCGGCCGCGAAGAACCTCGATTTCCGGCGCCGGATGGTGGGGCGGAGGCTCTCGGTGGTGACGCTCGAGGCAGGAAGGCGCGGCGTTGAGCGGCAACTACCTGAAGGTCGAACTGGCGACGCCGCGGACACCGAACCGCGTTGTGGACGTCGAGATTGGCGGCCTGACCGAAACCGGTCTGAGGGAATCCAGCCCCGCCGGGGAGTAACCGGGGCCCTGGGCGGACGCCGAACCCGCCGCCCGCTCACCGTGCGGGTTCCGCGTAAAAGCTTAGCCGGCGTTGTTTGAGGTACTCGAGTTTCTGCCGCAGGCCGGTTTTCTCGGGATGAGGGTAAATCACGAAACGGGTGGCCTTGTCGCAGTGCTCGATACTCTCCGTTTGAAGATAGCAGGCACTCCAGGCGTGCTTGCCCTCGGCAAACCAGCGCGCAGCGGGCGGCACACGCAACGCGTTCGGTACGATCAGGACGGCAAGGGCTCCCACTGCCATCGTTCGCCACATGCGGGAAGAAATCGACAGCAGGTAGAGGTACAGACCCAGAAACGCCGGAATGAGCAGGGTCGCGTACCGGGACGCGTCCGCCGCGCCCAGCCCCAGGCAGACCCGGCCCACTGCCGCGCCCCCCGCGAACAGCATGCTGAAGCTCAGTAGCACTCCAACGATCAGAGACCTGTCCCGCGTGCAGTCCCGCGCGGCGAAGCGCCGCGTTTGAACCGCCAGAACGACCGCCGAGCAGAGCAGGATCGCCGCGCCGGTCGCCGCCGGCAGGACGGAGATCCTCAACCCGGTGTAATTCGAGAACATCAGCGCCATGAACCTCGGGTAGGACGCCAGATCGTGACGCGGAAAGTCGAAGCAGGGGACGGCGGGAGCGAACCTGTAACGTATAAAGAAAGAGCCGAACGACGCACTCGCGACCACAAGGGCCGCCGCGGGCACGGCGAGCGGGATCGAAGTCAAGCGTCGAAGCCGCCAGTAACACTCCAAGGCGAAGACGCCGATGGTGACGATACCCAGGAACACCCCGAAGCCGGTGTAGATCGAAAACAAGTTGAGCGCGAGTACGGCGCCATATCTCAGAAACGCGGTCCGCTGCAACAGCGCCAGGCAATACGCCATCAGCATCGCCAGGGGAATGGCGCTGTGAGCCGCATTGGGTGTGCCGATGAGCGTCTCGAACTGCGCCAGGGTAAGAAACATGAACGGGATCGATACGTCCAGGTAAGAAACGCAGCCGAACAGCCTTCTTTTTAACAGCAAGGCCAGCAACATGGCCGCGAACACGAATCCGCCAATCATAAACGACTCGGCGCGCACGTTCCAGTTCGTCGCGGCATAGAGCCACTTGTCGGCCACCAGGCCCAGCCCTTCCCTGTGAGGGCCAAGCTGCTCGAGGAAGAGCTCCGGCAGTGTCGCGTGGCCGCGAAAGAGCGGTCCTAGAAAATCCCACTCGTCAAAAAACAGGACATTTACAGAGTATTTCGCGATGAACCCAAAGAAATTGTAACCGAGCGCCAAAACGGCGGCGGCGACGGCAATGGACGGCAGGTGGCGGACCACGCGCGGAACCAGTGCCCTGTTCCTGTTCATCGAGGCGGGCGATTTCGCATTACCGGGGACCTCGGAATGCGTCAACAAAGGCAAACCCACTTACAACCCCGGTGCGGAATGGCGTCCGCCGCACTTAGCCAAGTCCGGGCCCGCCGAACGGGTTGAAACAGGATTTCCATTCTCGTTCGATTGACAGCCGAGTATACACCGCGCCTGCGGACTGCCGCAACGGGCGGGCGGACCCGGGTTTGCGCCTGAATTGTCGCCCAAGCGCGCCCGGCCTTTCGGTGTATACTGACTGGCGATCGGCAAAGAAAACGGAGATCCCGGATGGTACTGACCAAAGAAGAACTCATCGAGTCGCTCCAGAATGAGGTCCGAATCCTCCTCCACCTGGCCGGCAAGATCGACCCCGCTCGTCTGGACTACAGGCCGACCGCCAAACAGCGCAGCACTCTGGAGGTGCTCCAGTATCTGAGCGCGATGGGACCGACGATGATCCCGTTGGTCAAGGCCGGAGTGTTCGACGGCACGGCATGGCAGACCGCGCTGTCGGTCGCCGGCGGCGCGAACTTCCAGCAGGTTCTTTCGACCATCGAAAACCAGGGGAGAGTTTACGCCGAACTGCTCCAGGACTGGTCCGAAGACGAGTTTCGCGGCGAGGTCGAGATGCTCGGCCGCAAGACCAGCCGCGGTTCGTTCATCGTGAACCTGGTGCTCTGCGCGCACGCGGCCTATCGCACCCAATTGTTCCTCTACTTGAAGGCCTGCGGCCGTGAGGAGCTGAACACCTGGAATCTCTGGGCCGGCGTGGACCCCCCCATGGCGGGCTAAGACCCCCTGCGCCACCGTGTCGCGGGTCATCGGCCCGGCCCCCGCGCCGGCTCCATGCTTCGAGCAGGCCCCTTCGGGCGGCTGGAAGCGCGGCCTCAGCCCCCGCAAGCGCTTGGCGCGGGGCTACGTCCATCGCCCCGCCGCCTCGATCGTGCGCGCCAGCGCCGCCTCGGGATCGCCGGCAGCCGCGGGGATCGCCTCGATCGGGCCCGGGCCGAACGGCCGCCACCGCTCCTCGAAGCGCCGGCAGGGCGCGCCCGCAAAAACGGCGGCCAGTGGGACGCCGCAGGCGGCGGCCACGTGCTGCCCGGCGGAATCGTACCCGACATAGAGCCGGCTGCGCGCGATGAGGGACGCGAAGCCCGCGAAAGAGCCGCGCCATACCCGGGCTCGCGCGCCGCTGGCCTCGATCGCCCGTTCCACGCGCGCCGCTTCCTCGCCGCCGGCCCCGGCATCCACGATCAGTGGCAGGCCGCGCGCTGCAAGGGCCGCGAGCAGGCGCGCCTCGAATGGGTCCGCGAGCCGTTTGGCGGCGTTACCGCCGACCCCGAAGCTCACGGCGATGCCGCCGGCCGGGAGGTCCGGCTTCTCCGCGGGCGCGATGTACGACCGTGCGTCGTCGATCCCGAATGTCTCCGCGGCCCAGCGGCGCGCCAGCGCTCCCAGCGCTTCCCCGCCGTCGCCGCCATAGGCGCGGCTCTCGAACAGGGTGTAGTTCTCTTCGGGGCAGACCGGCAGCAGGCCCAGTTGCGTGATGCGCGAATCCGTATCCACCACCATGCTGTCCGGCTCCGCGAGTCGCGGCGTCACGGCAAGCCGGTCGCGAAGCGCGCGCCTCGTAGCGCACGGGCAGGTGCTCGATCCGTGGATCGGCCTCGAAGAGCTCCCAGCACTTCCGCGGACCCACCAGCACGATGCGCGCCTCGGGCCAGCGGCGCTTGATCGCGTCCAGCATCACGCTCGTAATGGCGACCTCGGCGCCTAGCGTCACTCGCGAGAGAACGAACACAGTGCGCGCCTCTCCCGCGAAACGGCGCGGGCGGCGGACCCGCTCGTAGCGCTCCACCAGGTCCGCGGCCCGGTACTCGGGACGAACCGCGGCGATCGCTTCGGCGAAGACCGCGGTGTAGGCCTCGACCAGCCTGCGGCTCGAAGCGGTCGGAAAGGCCCTCGGCAACTACGGAAAACAGGGCCGGGCTGTCCTGTTCGATCAACTCGCCGAGCCAGGCGCGCGGCCACGGCTCCCCGCCGAGCAGGCAGTCGAGCAGACGCCGCGCGGTCTCAGAGGTACTTCGCAACCAGCAGCTCCAGCTTCTTGCGCGTCTCTTCGGGAATGGTCTTGCGGTCGGTGAGGATGGCGTGCGCCAGCGCGCTGCCGCACTTGCAGGCGCGCCCGGCGGGCATGCTGCCCACCGCCCGCGCCACCACCCGGGCCGCGTTCTCGGCGTTCTTCATGAGATTGGCGATGATCTGGTTGACCGTCACCGCGTCGTGCTCGGGATGCCAGCAGTCGTAGTCGGTCACCATGGCGACGGTGGCGTAGCAGATCTCGGCCTCGCGCGCGAGCTTGGCCTCCTGCAGGTTGGTCATGCCGATGACGTCCATTCCCCAGCTCCGGTAGACGTTCGATTCCGCCTTGGTCGAGAACTGGCGGGCCTTCCATGCACAGGTAAGTCCCGCCCAGCGTGGCCTTCACGCCCTCGGCCAGGCAGGCGCCGTGAACCACCTGCGCGAGCTGCGGGCAGACCGGGTCGGAGAAGCCGATGTGCGCCACCAGGCCTTCGCCAAAGAACGTGGAGGCGCGGCCGTTGGTGCGGTCGAAGAACTGGTCCGGGATCACGAAATCGAGCGGCCGGTGCTCTTCCTTGAGCGAGCCGACCGCGCTCAGCGAAAGGATGCGCTCCACGCCCAGCGACTTGAGCCCGTAGATATTGGCCCGGAAGTTCAGCTCCGAGGGCGAGATGCGGTGCCCGCGTCCGTGCCGCGCCAGAAAGACCACCTCCTGCCCGGCCAGGCGGCCGAGCATGTAGGCGTCCGAGGGCCGGCCCCAGGGCGTTTCGATTCGCTCCTCCCGATCCAGCTCGAAACCGGGCATGGAATACAGCCCGCTGCCGCCGATGATTCCGATTTGCGTCATTCCTGTATCAACTCCAGTAACACGCCGCCCGTCGAGGCGGGATGGATGAAAACGTAGAGGTGGCCGCCCGCGCCCCGCCGCGGCTCGTTCAGCAGGCGCGCACCCGCGGCGGTGAGCCGCTCGACCGCAGCGGCGAGATCGTCCACCACCAGGGCCACGTGATGCAATCCCTCGCCGCGCTTCTCGAGAAATCTGCCGATGGGGGAATCGGCGCCGGCCGGCTCGAGCAACTCCAGGCGCGGCCCCCCGCGGGCGAGCATGGCGACGTTTACCTTTTCGCCGGGCACGGTCTCGCGCGGCGCGGCCTGGATGCCGAGCACGCCGCCATAAAACGCCAGCGCCGCGTCGAGCGACTTCACCGCGATGCCGAGATGGTCGATTCTATATTCGCTCAACCCACTCCTCGCGCTGTGGCGCACGGTCTCAGCGTGCACCACACTCTATACTCGCTCCAGCCACTCCTTGACGATCGAATACGGATCGCGCCGCCGGGCCGCCACTTCCCGCGCCGCCGCCTCGATCTCCGCCGCGGGCAGCCGCTCCATCAGGCGCTCCCGCAACATCTCGCGCAGGCGGGCGGCCCACAACTCCACGCGCCGGTTCTTCCGGGCGCCCGACTCCTGGAACTGCTGGATCGCCGCCAGAACCTCGCCGATTCCCTTCCCTTCGGTCGCCACCGTGCGCACGATCGCCGGTTGCCAGCCCTCGCGCGCCGCACTCAACGAGAGCAGGCCCTGAAGATCGCGCTCGAGCGCGTTCGCGCCCGGACGGTCGGATTTGTTGATCGCGAAGACGTCGGCGATCTCCATGATACCCGCTTTCATGGACTGCACATCGTCGCCCATGCCGGGCACCAGCACCACCACGGTGACGTCCGCCAGGCGCGCCACCTCGACCTCGTCCTGCCCCACGCCGACCGTCTCCACCAGGACCGCATCGCGGCCCGCGGCGTCGAGCAGCAGCGCGATGTCGGTGGTCGCGGCGGCCAGGCCGCCCAGCGAGCCGCGCGTGGCCATCGAGCGTATGAACACGCCCGGGTCCGCCGAGTGCGATTGCATGCGTATGCGGTCGCCCAGAATCGCGCCGCCCGAAAACGGGCTGGTGGGATCGACCGCCACGATCCCCACGGTACTGCCTCCGGCGCGCAATGCCCCCGCGAGCTGGTCCACCAGCGTGCTCTTCCCTGCCCCCGGCGCGCCCGTGATGCCGATCAGCGTGGCCCGGCCGGTGCGCGGGAACAGTTCTTCGAGCAGGCTCAGCGCCTCCGGCCGCCGGTTCTCGATGGCCGTGGCGGCGCGGGCCAGCGCCCGCACGTCGCCTTCGAGGATGCGTTCGGCCCAGGGTTTCATCAGCTCTTGAGCAACTGCCGCGCGATCACCAGGCGCTGGATCTCGGAGGTGCCTTCGCCAATGGTGCACAGCTTCACGTCGCGGTAGAACTTCTCCACGCGGATAGTCCTTGATGAAGCCGTAGCCGCCCAGGACCTGCACCGCCTGGTCGCAGACCCGTACGGCCGCCTCGGAGGCGTACAGCTTGGCGATCGCGGACTCCTTGGTCACGCGCCGGCCCTGGTCTTTCATCGCACGCCGCGCGCAGCGTCAGCAGCCGCGCGGCGTCGATCTCGGCGGCCATGTCCGCCAGCTTGAACTGGATCGCCTGGAACTCGGAAATCGGCCGGCCGAACTGCCTGCGCTGCTGCGAATAGCGCAGCGCGATTTCGTAAGCGCCCTGCGCCGTGCCCACCGCCAGCGCCGCGATCGAGATCCTTCCGCCGTCCAGAACCTTGAGGCTGTCGACGAACCCCTCGCCCGCGCGGCCGAGCAGTTGCGCGTCCGGCAGCCGGCAGTTCTCGAAAATCACCTCGCCCGTCGGGCTGGCGCGCATGCCCAGCTTGTTCTCCTTGCGTCCCAGGCGGAAGCCCGGCGTGCCCTTGTCGAGGATGAAGGCGGAGATGCCGTGCTGCGAGGCGGCGCGGTCCGTCACCGCCATGGCCACGCAAACGTCCGCCTCGTGCGCGTTGGTGGTGAAGGTCTTCGAGCCGTTCAGCACCCAGCAGGCGCCGTCGCGGACCGCCTGCGTGCGCGTGCCCGCGGCGTCCGAGCCGGCTTCGGACTCCGTCAGCGACCAGCTCCCCAGCCACTCGCCGCCGGCCAGGCGCGGCACGTACCTGCGCCGCTGTTCTTCGTTGCCGGCCGAGTAGATGTGGTTGCTGCACAGCGAGGTGTGCGCGGCCACGATCAGCGCCACCGCGGGATCGATGCGCGCCAGCTCCTCGACGACAATCTCGTACTCGATGTAGCCCAGCCCCGCGCCGCCCAGCTCTTCCGGGAAGATCGAGCCCATGCAGCCCAGCCCGGCCAGTTTGCGGATGGCCTCGCGCGGGAAGATCTGCCCCTCGTCCCATTCGAGAACGTGCGGCGCCAGTTCGGCCTCGGCGAACTCCCGCACCGTCTTGCGAAGATGAAGTTGTTCGGGAGTCTGTTCAAAGTCCATAGCAGTTGTGGCGCACGCTTCAGCGTGCCGTGTCGGCACTCCTGCCGACACGTTCTCGTCCGTCCTGCCAGTCAAGTTCCGACGCGACCGCGAAGCGAGCCAATCCAATTCTATCAGTGGCCACGCTGGCGCAAGCTTCAGCCCGCATCACCTGCCCCGGTGTCTCCAATACCCAGGCCGCCGCCGCCCATGGGCGAAAACGGCCAGGAACAGGAATCGCCGCAGGAGGCGCTTCCTGGTCCGATAGCCAAAGGCCGGCCAGCGTCGATCGCGTCCTCGATCTCACGCAGGAACCCCGCCGCCGCTTTCGGGCTTCGTTGCCGGTACCAGGTGAGGGCCGCTTCGGCCTCCTCCGCCGCCTCCGGATGGAAGGCGATGGGCTTACCGGTCATCTTCGGCGGCGACAACGTGGGCTGGTTATACTCGTTGCGAGGGGTTGTTTTCCAGCTTTTGCCTCGGAACGAAAGTGACCGCATACCCAAGGAGATCCACGTGACCAAGAGTCTCTGTCTTCTGTTCGCCACTTTGACCGCTGTTCCGGTTGCTGCACTCGCGCAAGCACCGGCGGCGCCTGAGAATCCCATTTCCGACAGCCAGAAACGCATCTACACCATGCTCAGCGGCGTCATAATCGCCGCCGCCGAGAAAGTGCCCGAAGAGAGCTATGAATTCCGCCCGGCGCCCGACGTTCGGACCTTCGGCCAACTGGTCGGCCACCTCGCCGATTCCCAGTACTACTTCTGCTCGGCAGCTACCGGCGAACCCAAGCCCGCCAGCGACGCCGAGAAGAGCAAGACCAAGAAGGCGGATCTTGTAGCCGCCCTGAAGGACGCCGTCGCCTACTGCAGCGCGGCGTACGCCGGCATGACCGATGCCAAGGGCAGCCAGATGGCGAAGATGATGAATATGGATTTCGCAAAGCTCACCATACTCGCGGCCAACTTCGCGCATATGTATGAACACTACGGGAACATGTCCACCTATATGCGAATCCGGGGAATCGTCCCTCCGACCAGCGAGAAGAGCGCCGGACCGCCACAGCACTAGGAGCTTCCGTTCGGCCGGATCACCGCGTACGCAGCCGGACCAGCGCCGCCCCAGACTTCGCAGGCCCGCACGCAATCGGCTTGCGGACCGGCCTCACGGGAACCTGCGCGGGCGGGCTGACGCCGGAAATCCGGCCGATCGCCACGCCCGCCCTTGGGCGCGCCGGTCCGGTCCGCGTTCCAGCCCGCGATGAGCATCGCCGGGATTGCGCCTGCATACGGCGCCGGCGCCACCAGTCCTGTGTGCCAGGTCTGGCGGCACACAATCGGGCCGCTGGATCGGGGTTCGCTACTTGCCGCCCACGCGGAATGTGACCCCGGCTACTACCGTCAGCGGATAGCCAGGCGTTCCGTGAATGCGCCCGGAAATGGGCGCATCCGGCCCGACCCGCGAATCGAAGTAATTCTGGGTCTCGTAGTAGTCGCGGTTCGTGAGATTGTCGAGACTGACGTTCAGTTCAACGCGGCGCTGAATCCGCCGAGCCAGCCCCAGGTCGAAGACTGTGTGGCCCGAGGCGACAATCGACGCATCTTCACCATCTAGCCGGTAGTGGTTGATCGCGCGCATCCGCAAAGAGCCGCTCCACCCGTGCCACGCTGCTACCGTCAACGCTGCGTTTGCGACCAAATGCGGAGCGCTATCCACGTAGACCCGGTGATCGCCGCCCCTGTAGAAGGCATTGCCGATCTTCGTCAGACCCGCGCTGAGTGAGACGTAACGGCTGATGGACATCGAAGCCTTCGCCTCGTATCCGTACGCCCGGCTGGGACCCTTGAACTCAAAGCTGCCGTCGTCTGGAATGTAAACCTGCTCGTTCGAATGGTCAATGAGGAAGACGTCGGTCGCGACCGAAAACCGGCCAAAACTCGAAGACGTGCCGAGTTGATAGAAGTCTGTCGTGGCCAGCCGGGGTTGGTTCGGCATCTGGACCACGCCGCGCGCGTCGGCGCTGTTGATGCCCCGGCCATAGTTCAGGTGCAGTGTCAGGGGCACGACGTGCGATGGAGTGAACGCAACATGGCCTTTCCCCTGCCAGCGCCCGGCTGCCTGGATCCCGCTCTGGTCTGGATGCACGCGGTCCGCCACGTCAAACCGAAACTCGTCGTATCGGACGCCGGCACCCAGCAACAACCGGCCACGCAGCAGACTGACGCTCTCCTGCGCATAGCCGGCGCCATTTGTGACATGCGCATTGGCACGGCTGGAGACGCCCGTGGGCACGCGTCCTTCCCGCGGGTACAATCCCACGTCGATCTGGTTGTCATGAAAGTTCGCGCCGGCCACGAACACTGCCGCAATCGAACCCAGGCGCTGCGTGTGCGTGTATTGCGTGTTCATGCCTTCTTGCAGCCGCGAGTCATGCTGCTGGAACGCGTCGCCGTGCACCGGGTCGTGCAGATAGAAAGTGAAGTTGGAGTATAGGTCGAACAGCGAGCGCGAAAGAAAGCCGTCGGCCTTGAAGGTGTCGCCATTGGCGCGGTCCTTGCTGAAGTACGCCGACGCCGTGCCGAGCTTGACGCGGCCGCCGTCGCTGGGATCGATGTAGCCGAACCGGTCGAGCAGGCCCTGGCTCACCAGGTCCAGGGGGATCTGGCCGGAGGAGTAGAAGTCGTTGCGTCCAAACAGAAGCCGCAAGCCGAGCTTCTCTCCCTTGCCCAGGCTCCTGGTGTAGTTGCCGTTCACGTTGTCGCGCCGGTAGCGAAGGGGGTTTTGAAAGGGACCGTCCGTGTAGGAGCCCTCGTATGCAAGGTAGGCGTCCACGCGTTCCACATCCGGGCTGTAGGCAATGAAAGCGCGGCCGGTATCGAAGTTGCCACCCTCCAGCCGCAGCATGAGCCGGTCCGGCAGGGACTCGCGCTGGCGAATGTGGACCACGCCAAGGCCGCTGAAATCTCCGTATTCGGCGCTGAACGGGCCGTTCGTGATCGTGACGTCCTCGATCAGCTCCGGGCTGAGTGCCTTGAGCGCTCCCAGGTAGCCCTGGCCGTGGCCTTGCGTGCCCTGGTTCTGCTGCACGTCATCCACCAGCACCTTGAGACCGCCGTTCACGCCGCCGTGGTCGAGATTGAATCCGAAACGCCGGATCTCCAGCGACTTGCCGCCCCCCTCGTGTTGGCCGGCGTCAATTCCGGCATCAAGCTGCTGGAAGACCTGGTCGTCACGCGTAAATAGAGTCCGGTTGAAGACCTCCTCGTTGCGCAGGTCCAGCTCCGGTTCGACGGCGCTGCCTGAGATCACAATGCTCTGATGCTGGGCTGCGAGTTGCGAGAGGGTGACGTCCTGAATGGCATTGTCTCCCGCCAGTACGACCGGCTCTGTGACCTCGGCGAACCCGGGGGCATTGGCTCTGAGCTGGTAGCTGCCCTTTGGGACCCAACCAAACCTATAGCGGCCCTCCCCGTCCGACCTCGCGCTCAGACGGTAACCCGCGCTGTTCTCAAGCCGAACTGGCGCTCCGGGGACGGCATTGCCCTGAGGGTCCAGCACCCTTCCGGAAAGGCTGCCATCGGCGAATGCACACGGGGCGGCCACCAGCAGGCCTGCCACGGCCAAACACCAGCTCTTCATCTCAGCCGGCCTCCATCCCTGCAGTGGCACGAAACACATAATCGTAGCACAACCCTTAGACTCACCGTTGCTCCCGGACGGAGCCCCCGCGTCCGCGCAAACGCCCCATTTCTCTCGGGTCGAGCGCCACCCCATCCCGAGACGGTGCCCCGACCCCCGGCACGGCCCACCGGCCCGACTGGAGAACCTCATGCTCTCGCCGCCAAGCACCGTCCTGGTTCACGCCCCAGACGTTCGTGGCGATTCTCCCGAAATCGATCACTGATTCTCCCCTCATCCCGATCGCCGTTCTCCTCGCGTCGATCAGGGAGATCCGAGCGAACCCGGCAGTGATCGGGCAGGCAGGCGAGGCTGGCCTGCCGCGGGCGGGCCAAACCAAATCCGCTGCCCCACTCGTGCTATCATCGACTGTGCACGGTAGGATTCTGGGGGTTGTTCCGGCCCGCTTTGGCTCCTCTCGTTTTCCTGGGAAAGTACTCGCCTTGATCGCCGGAAAATCCATGCTCCAGCACGTCTTCGAGCGCGCTTCCCAGTCTCGCTACCTGACCCGCGTCGTGATCGCTACCGACGACGACAGGGTCTTCGCCGAAGCCCGCCGCTTCGGAGCCCCCGTCCGGATGACACGTGCCGACCACCCCTCCGGCACCGACCGCGCCGCCGAGGTCGCCTCGGCCGACAACGCCGGGCTGATCGTCAATATCCAGGGCGACGAGCCGCTCATCGATCCGGCCGCCATCGACGCCGCCATTCTGGCGCTCGACGACGCGCCCGAGATCCCCATGGCCACCCTCAAGAAGCGCATCGAGGATCCCGCCGAGGTCGCCGATCCGAACGTGGTTAAAGTGGTGACCGACCGCCAAGGCAACGCCGTCTATTTCTCGCGTGCCGCCATCCCCGCGGTCCGCGACGGCGGCGATGCCGCGCACTACAAGCACACCGGCCTGTACGTGTACCGGCGCGATTTCCTGCTCGCTTACCCTCAGTTGCCGATCGGACCCCTGGAACGGGCCGAGCGGCTCGAGCAGTTGCGGGCAATCGAGAACGGCTACAAGATCCGGGTCGCCGAGACGGACTACGAATCCCTCGGCGTGGACACACCCCAGGATCTGGAACGGGTTGCGCGGCTGTTTGAAGTCGCCGCCGGCCCCCAAATGGCAGACCAAGGACGATGGCCAAATACATCTTCGTAACCGGAGGAGTCGTCTCCTCGCTCGGCAAGGGCATAGCTGCATCCTCGATTGGGTGCATGCTCGAGAGCCGTGGCTTGCGAGTCACGCTCCAGAAGTTCGACCCCTATCTCAACGTCGACCCCGGCACCATGAGCCCCTTCCAGCACGGCGAGGTGTTCGTGACCGACGACGGCGCGGAAACCGACCTCGATCTCGGTCACTACGAGCGCTTCACCCATGCGTCTCTCACCCAGTCCAACAACGTCACCTCGGGCCGCATTTACGAGCGCATCATCACCAAAGAGAGGCGGGGCGACTACTTGGGCAAGACCGTCCAGGTCATCCCCCACGTCACCAACGAGATCAAGGCCGCCATCCGCAAGGTCTCCCCGGACGTGGACGTGGTCCTGGTCGAGATCGGCGGCACGGTGGGCGACATCGAGTCGCTGCCCTTCCTCGAAGCCATACGCCAGTTCCGCCACGAAGTAGGCCGCGAGAACGCCATCTTCGTTCACGTCACCCTGGTGCCGTGGATCGCCGCCGCCCAGGAGCTGAAGACGAAGCCCACCCAGCACAGCGTCAAGGAACTGCGGGAAATCGGTATCCAGCCCGACCTGCTGCTGTGCCGCAGCGAGCGCTTCCTCTCGCAGGACATCAAGGAGAAGATCGCTCTGTTCTGCGACGTGGACGTCGAGAACGTGATCAGCGCCTCCGACGTCGACTCCGTCTACGCGGTGCCCCTGAGCTTCGCCGAGCAGGGCGTCGACGAGCGCGTCCTGCGCCTGCTCCGCCTGGAGGCCGGCCCGCGCCGCCTCGAGGAGTGGACCGCCATGGTCGACCGGCTGAGAAACCCGGCCGGCGAGGTCTCCATCGGCCTGGTCGGCAAGTACACGGCCTACGAAGACTCCTACAAGAGCCTCAAGGAGGCATTGCTGCACGGCGGCCTGGCACACAACGTCAAAGTCGGAATTCATTGGATCGATTCCGAACAGTTCACCGTGCCCGGCGCGGTCGAGTCCCTCGATGCCTACGACGGCATCCTGGTGCCGGGCGGCTTTGGCAAGCGCGGCTGCGAAGGAATGATCGAGGCCGTCCGTTTCGCCCGCGAGCGGAAAGTGCCGTATTTCGGCATCTGCCTCGGCATGCAGATGCTGGTCGTCGAGTACGCCCGCAATGTGTGCGGACTCGCCGGCGCCAACTCGACCGAGTTCGATACCGCCGCCCCCCACCGCGTCATCTACAAGCTGCGCGAGTTGAAGGGCGTCGAGGAACTGGGCGGCACCATGCGCCTGGGCGCTTATCCCTGCCTCCTGGCCGAGGGCACCTTCGCCTACCAGGCCTATGGCCGGCGCGAGATCAGCGAACGCCACCGCCATCGCTACGAGTTCAACCGAGATTACCAGGAGACCCTGACCTCGGCCGGGCTGCGGCTGGCCGGCGAGACCCCCGACGGCGTGTACGTCGAGATCTGCGAGTTGCCCGGCCACCCCTGGGCCCTGGGATGCCAGTTCCATCCCGAGTTCAAGTCCCGGCCGCTCGAGCCGCACCCGCTCTTCAAGGCGTTCATCGGCGCGGCCTGCGCCTTCCGCGCCCGCCGGCATGAGGTCCCCGCCCGCCAACTCGAGTCGGCCGCCGTATGACCACCCTATGACCATCCAACTCGGACCGATTGCTTTCGGCCCCGGTTCCCCCCTGGCCCTGATCGCCGGGCCGTGCGTGATCGAGAGCGAGGAGCACGTCCACTTCCTGGCGCGGGAGATCGGCGCCATCGCCGGCCCCTTCGTCTTCAAAGCCTCGTTCGACAAAGCCAACCGCTCCAGCCTCTCTTCCTGGCGCGGGCCCGGTCCCCAGGAGGGCCTGCGAATCCTGGCGGGCCTGAAGGCCGAGGGTTACGCCATCCTCACCGACATTCACGAGCCGGCCCAGGCGGGTCCGGCCGCCGAGGTCGCCGACATCATCCAGATCCCCGCCTTCCTCTGCCGTCAGACCGATCTGCTCATCGAGGCCGGACGCACCGGGCGGATCGTGAACATCAAGAAAGGGCAGTTCGTCGCGCCTGGGGACATGCGCCTGGCCGCCGGCAAGGTGGCTTCGACCGGGAACTCCCGCATCCTGCTCACCGAGCGCGGCGCCACCTTCGGGTATCACAACCTGGTGGTGGACATGCGCGGGCTGGTCATCATGCGCGGCCTCGGCTATCCAGTGGTTTTCGACGCCACC
The DNA here is from genome assembly GCA_963710565.1 of Bryobacterales bacterium. GTDB lineage: Bacteria > Acidobacteriota > Terriglobia > Bryobacterales > Bryobacteraceae > DASWZN01. The sequence goes on from CAVQAN010000010.1 coordinate 737,347, forward strand.
CACAGCGTGCAACTGCCGGGCGCCGCCGGGACGGCCTCCGGCGGCCAGCCCGAGTTCATCGAGCCGCTGGCGCGTGCGGCCGTGGCCACCGGCGTGGACGGCCTGTTCGTCGAAGTGCACGAGGCGCCGGAGCGCGCCCTTTCCGATGGGCCGAATGCCTTGCGGCTGGAGCGGCTGGCGGCGCTGCTGGCCGTCCTGAAGAGGATCCACTCCACGGTAGGCCCCGCCGCGGCGTCATCTCTTTAGCGGAAGTGTGCGGCCGGCGCCTCCGCCTGCCGGGCATTCTGCGAAAATGGTCTGTGGGGAGGCTGCCCATGAGGAACAACAGACGCCGGGGATTTACCCTGATCGAGCTTTTGATCGTGGTGGCGATCATCTTGATCATTGCCGCCATCGCCGTGCCGAAGCTCGACAAGGCCCGTATGCACGCGCAGGAAATGGCCGCCATCGAGCAGATCAAGACCATTCAGGCCGGCCAAGCGATGTATTACTCGCAGTTCGGCCAGTTTGCGACCAAACTCGAGGAACTCGGCCCCCCCACCGGCGGCCCAGCCGGCCCCGCCGCCGCCGACTTGATCCCCGGGGATCTCGCCAAAGGCATCAAGACCGGCTACCAGTTCATTCTGATCGGCGGCCCGAACGGGTACACCATCAACGCCAACCCGGTGACCTTCGGCAGCACCGGCCGGTGCACGTTTTTCTCCGATCAAAGCCACGTCGTGCGACAGAACTGGGGCGCCGAGCCGGCCACCGTCAACAGCCCCGAAATCAAGTAGGTGGAACGCACCGCCGCACTCCCGGGAGGAATCCGATACCAAGGCGCCCCCGCGAAAGCGGAAGTCCGGTTGAGCCTGAAGGGGACTTGGCCAGGGCGTTCTTCTCGCCGGTAGCCGCTGTTGCCGGGCCGCAGCCTGGCGCTCCTCGCTAACTGGAATCGAGCGTGTAAAGCCCCAGTTCCGTGCGGTCTCCAGCGTCCGGCCACTTTGTGCGCCGCCCGGCCGGCCGCGTCCCCGTTGTTCCAGGGTGCCTACGAGTCGGCAATCCGCTTCTTCTCGGCTATTTGGTTCTCCAGTTGACGTATCTGCTGTCTAAACGCCTGCAATCGGCTGTTCTCTTCACGATTCTGGTAGAGCTCAATAGCGGCTGCCGAGGGAAGAGCACCGCGCCGTAGGCGAGGAGGTGAGGAGTCACGCTCGTAATCGGCAAACTCACGCTGAGATGCTTGTACACCAAAACACGTCCCTGGCCGACATCCGATGCCCCACGCCAGCGTCAGATCCGGATACTCTGGCTCCGGCGCAATTGTGTGCCTACGACAAGTCCGAGAGGGTGCTCTCCGTTAGCTCGGCTATGGACTCTACTGGCATGCCAGTGGGCGGAGTCCCCCGTTTTGCTCTATGATGAGACTCCATGGTGTCGCTCTCCTCGCCCGTCTATTGCCCGCCTCCGCCCGAATCGGTTGAGGCTGCCGGAATCCCCCAGGCCCTGATCACCGACCTGGTTCTGCGCCGGACGTACATCTCCGGCATCAGCACGCTGCAAGGTCTGGGCAAGGCCCTCAAGCTGTCTCCCCTGGTACTGGAGGCCGTTTTCCGCGACTTGCGCACGCAGCAACTGCTGGAGGTGAAAGGCATGGTCGGCAACGACTATTCCTTCAACCTCACGCAGGCCGGCCGCAATCTGGCCAACGACCGCTTCCAGATCAGCCACTACGCCGGCGCCGCGCCCGTCTCGCTGCGGCAGTACACCCGGCTGGTGAAGGCCCAGGCCGCCAAGGTGAAGATCGACCGCAAGTCGCTGCGCCAGGCGCTGGCGGACCTGGTGCTGTCCGACACCCTGCTGGACCAGCTCGGCCCGGCCATCATCTCCCAGAACTCGATATTCATGTACGGCCCGACCGGCAGCGGCAAGACCAGCCTGGCCGAGCGGCTCCTGCGCGTCTATCACGATACCGTCGTCGTCCCCTACGCCCTCGAGGTGGACGGCCAGATCATTCAGCTCTTCGACCCCGTCATCCACGAGCCGCTGCAAACCGACTCGGCCGACATGGACCCCCGCTGGGTCATGTGCCGCCGCCCCTGCGTCATCACCGGCGGCGAACTGGTCGCCAGCATGCTCGAGCTGCGCCTCGACGAGGCCACCGGCGTTTACGCCGCGCCCCTGCAACTGAAGGCCAACAACGGCGTCCTGGTGATCGACGACTTCGGCCGCCAGCTCATGGCGCCGCGCGAGTTGCTGAACCGCTGGATCGTGCCGCTCGACCGCCGCGTGGACTACCTCTCCCTCCGCTACGGAGTCAAGTTCCGGATCCCCTTCGAGACCCTGGTGGTCTTCGCCACCAACCTGGACCCGCCGGAACTGGCCGACGAGGCGTTCCTGCGCCGCCTCCAGAACAAGATCTTCGTGGAAGCCGTCGACGACATCCTCTTCGACGAGATCTTCCGCCGCGTGATGACCGCCCGCAACGTGCCCTTCGAGCCCGACAGCGCGGGCTGGCTGCGCAAACTCTGCTACCAGCACGGATGCCTGGAGCTGCGCGCCTGTTACCCGGCCGACATCTGCAACATCCTGGCCTCGATCAGCAACTACGAAGGCCGCCCCCCCCGCGCGGACCGCGAGGACCTGGCGCGCGCCACCACGCTCTACTTCACGAAGACGTAAGCCCGGGACAGTACACCCTGTCCCCCCGTGGACAGGATGTACTGTCCCCTGTCTTCTCCCCCCATAATGGAATCAGGCCGTGCGCGTCCTCCTGATCTCCACCTACGAACTCGGGCGCCAGCCCTTCGGACTGGCTTCGGCCGCGGCCTGGCTCGGCGCCCGCGGCCACACCGTCGGCTGCGCCGACCTCGCCGTGCAGCCGTTCCCCCAAGCCGCCGTTCCCGAGGCCGAAGTCGTCGCGTTCTTTCTTCCCATGCACACCGCCACGCGCCTGGCCGCCCGCGCCATCGAGCGCGTCCGCGCGCTCAACCCGGGCGCCCGCCTCTGCTGCTTCGGCCTCTACGCGCCGCTCAACGAGGCCTACCTGCGCACTCTCGGCGTAGAAGTCATCGTGGGAGGGGAATTCGAGCAGCCCCTGGCCGGCGCCATCGAGCGCGCCGCGCCCGCCCCCGCCGTTTCCACCGCGCGCCAGCAGTTCCTCGTTCCGGACCGCTCCGGCCTCGCGCCGCTCGCCGCCTATGCCCACCTGCACGGGAACGGTTCGGTCAAGCTCGCCGGCTACACGGAAGCCAGCCGCGGCTGCAAGCACCTCTGCCGCCACTGTCCCGTGGTCCCGGTGTACAACGGCCGCTTCCGCATCGTCCCGCCCGAAATCGTGCTCGAGGACATCCGCCTCCAGGTTGCCGCCGGCGCCGGCCACATCGCCTTCGGTGACCCGGACTTCTTCAACGGACCCGCCCACGCCCTCCGCATCGTCCGCGAGCTCGCCGGCCGCCACCCGAACCTCACCTATGACGTGACCATCAAAGTCGAGCACCTCCTCAAGCACCGCGACCTGCTTCCGGTGTTGCGCGAGACGGGCTGCCTGTTCGTCACCACCGCGGTCGAATCGATCGAGGACCGGGTGCTGGCCCGTCTCGACAAGGGCCACACGCGGGCAGACTTCATCGAGGTCGTGCGCGCCTGCCGCGAGGCCGGGCTCGAGCTGGCGCCCACCTTCGTCCCGTTCACTCCCTGGACCACCTGGGCCGGCTACCGCGACCTGCTCCGCCTCCTGGTGGACCTGGACATGGTCGACCGCGTGGCCCCGGTGCAACTCGGCCTCCGCCTGCTCGTCACCGCCGGCTCACGTCTCCTCGAGCTCCCCGACATCGCCGCCGCCATCGGCGAATTCGACCAGGCCGCCCTGATCTACCCCTGGCGCCACGCCGACCCCAGCCTCGACGAGCTGAGCGCCGCGGTCCTGGGCCTGGTCGCACGCGACCGCAACACCACCCGCCGCGACCTCTTCGCCCGGATCTGGCACCTCGCCACCTCCGACCCGCTCCCCGACAACTTCGACCTCCTCCCCCGCGCCGCCATCCCCTTCCTCAACGAGCCCTGGTATTGTTGAGCCGAGCCCACCTCGGAGCAGTTGGCTCCGATCTGATGTCGCCATGCGAGTCGTGCCTGGCCCGACCGGCCCCTGCCGCTGCCGAGCTTGCCCTTCTGCCGCAACGGACCGTCACAACCAGCGATCACGGAACCCCCGCCACATTCCAAGGCGTTCTGCTGGCCGGCGTGCTTGGCAAGGTCGCCACACCGGCAGGCGAGAAGTTCCACAAGACGGCGGCATCGTACTACGTCGTGGCGGAAGGCAGGGATGGCTACCGGGCGGTCTTTGCATGGGCAGAACTGGACCCGGCGTTCATGGACAAGACGGTGTACGTGGTCACAAAGCGAGACGGGAAGCCCCTCTCGGAAGACGATGGGCCGTTTCAGTTGACCCGTTGGGTGCGGCAACTCACGCATCTGCGGATCGAGCCGAACCCAACACCCTACGGCTCCGAACAAGCACGCTGGATACGGGCAAACCTGCCCCAACTGGAATCCATTAAGCTCGGCATGACGAGGGCTGAGCTGTTAAAGGTCTTCATGGAGGAGGGCGGCCTCTCGACCCGAACATCGCATCGCTACGTCTATCGGAAATGCGGATTCGTCAAGGTCGATGTCGAGTTTGCCCCGGTTGGAGATCCGAGCAGCTCCAAGGAGAGTCCAGATGATCGGATCGCGAGAATCTCGAAGCCGTATCTGGAACTGGCGGTCGTGGATTAGGCCGAACGGGAACGCGAGCGCGGGACAGCCAGCTCGGCGCTGTGACTGCGCCGGCCTACTCTCTCGTCCCGCCCGTGCCCCCGCGCCCGTGCAACAGCGCGTGTACGGCCGTGTCCGCGTGCCGCATAATGTGAGCCCGCCCGCGCGCCCGCGCCGTGAACTCGTAGACGGCCGAGCCCACGATCAGCCCGCAAAAAAGGAGCACGGCGATCCCTAGCGCCCCGTTCGCGACATTGAGCCATACCGTTTCGGGGCCGCTTGCGAAGATGAGACAAACCGGCATGGTTATCTCATTCTATCACCGCTGCCGCGCCCAAAACCGTCCTTCATTTCAATCGGCGCTAATCCGCGTTCATCTGCGGCCGGCTATGCCTTTGCCCTTCACGCGCCCAGTTCGGAATCGGCGGTCCTCCGGCATCGCCACGTTACAATGGTCCTTATGGGCGGGCCTGCGGACACTCCCATCTCTGCGCGAGCGGCGATGAGCGCGACGAACGCCGCCGCGGCCGCGCCCGTCGACCGCTACTTCGAGCTCTCCGTTCTCGGCCTGGTGCTGAGCGGATACCTCGCCGTCCTCGGATCCGGCTACCTCGATCCGCCCACCGCCATCCTCACCGCGCTGGGCCTCGTCGCGCGCGCCCTGATGGTGACCGGCGCCGTCCGATTCCGTATCCCCCCCATCGCCACCATGGCCGTCACCCTCGCCTACATCGCCTTCTATCCCCTCGACTACTTCCTGCTCTCGCGCGACTTCGTCACCGCCACCGTCCACCTGGTCTTCTTCCTGGCCGTGGTCAAGGTGCTGACCGCGCACGCCACCCGCGACTACGTCTTCCTCGGCGTGGTCGGCTTTCTCGAGATCCTGGCGGCCTCCGTTCTCTCCGCCAGCCTGACCTTCTTCGTCTTCCTGGTTCTGTTCCTGGCCTTCGCCGTGGCCACTTTCGCCGGCTCGGAAATCCGCCGCTCGATGCGCAAGCCGCACCGCATCGCGCGAAGCGGCGTGCTGCGCCTGCCCTGGCGTCTGGCCGCGCTGACCGCCACCATGTCCGTGGGCATTCTGGCGCTCACCGCCGGGCTGTTCTTCCTGCTGCCCCGCACCGCGCAGGCCGCCTTCCGCCACCTGGCGCCGGAGCGCTACCACCTCCCCGGCTTCTCCAACGAGATGACCCTCGGCGAAATCGGCGAGATCCAGAAGCTCCAGACCGCCGTGATGCACGTGCGCATTACCGGCGGACGCCACAACGCCGCCTTGAAATGGCGCGGCATGTCCCTGGCCGAGTTCGACGGACGCCGCTGGTTCAACCGTCCCGAGCCCGGCGCGCCGCTCCGCGTCAGCCAGGGGCTGCTGCAACTGGCCAGCCCCTTCGAGCAGTGGCGCCCCGGCCGCCGCATCCAATACGACGTGCAGCTCAGCGCCATGTCTTCCGACGTGCTCTTCTTCGCGGGCCGGCCCGAGGTGGTTCTGATCAACTCGCCGTTCCTGATTCAGGCTCCCGGCGACAGCTTTCGCACCGGCGCGGCCGGCACGGAAGGCGTGCGCTACGGAGTCTACAGTTTCCTCGAGGACGCCTCCACCCCGCAGGACGGGCCCGAGCAGGCGCCCCTGATGGTGCGGCTGGCGTACCTCGATCTGCCCCCGCTCGACCCGCGCATCCCGGCCCTGGCCCGGAGCGTGACCGAAGGCGCTCTCACCGACGCGGACCGCGCGGGCGCCCTCGAGCGCCATCTACAAACCGCCTACCGCTACACCACGCGCCTGCCTGAGCGCGAGGTCCCCGACCCGCTGGCGCATTTCCTGTTCGAGCGCCGCGCCGGGCACTGCGAGTACTTCGCCTCCGCCATGGCCGTCATGCTGCGCTCGCTCCGCGTCCCCGCGCGCGTGGTCACCGGCTTCCAGAGCGGCGTCTACAATCCGGTGAGCGGCTGGTATATCGTGCGCGCCTCCGACGCGCACAGTTGGGTCGAGGCCTGGCTGCCCCGCCGCGGCTGGACCACGCTCGACCCCACGCCCCCTGCCGCCGACAACCCCAGCGCGTCCCTATGGGCCCGCTTCGGCTTCTACCTCGACGCCGCCAACACCTTCTGGCAGGAATGGGTGCTCAACTACAACCTCGACCGCCAACTCATCCTGGCCACGCGCGTGGAAGACTCCGGCCGCACCTTTGGCGTCGAATGGGTCTACCGCCTTCGCACCGGAGCCCGCCGCTGGCGCGCGGCCGCGCTGGCCTGGGGAAGCCGCTACGGGCTCGCCGCCCTGGCGGGAGTGCTGCTGGCGCTCGCCCTCTGGCTGGCCGGCCCGCGCCTCTGGGCCTGGTGGCGCACCCTCAGCCGTGTGCGGCAGGTTCAGCGCGGGGCCGCGTCGTCGCAGGACGCCACGCTCATCTACCTGCGCCTGCTCCGTCTGCTAAGGCGGCGAGGTTTCGAGAAGCCGGCCTGGGTCACCCCGGCCGAGTTCGCCCGCCTCCTCCCGGCCTCCCCCGCCGCCGCCCTGGTCGCCAGCTTCACCACCGCCTACAACGGCCTCCGCTTCGGCTCCGACCCCGCCGCCGCCCCGCGCATGATGGACCTGCTCGAGCGGATCGAGCGGGAAAGGCTTTGGGCCGCGGAGAAACGCCGATGACGGTTCTCAGCGAAACGAAGCTGCACGACCTGGAAGCGGCAAAGGAGCCACCGGCCCCAAAACTTGCCGAGATCGAGGCGGAGTACGTGCCGCGCGAGGTTCCCACCTAGACTGCGGCGACGGTAAAAGTGCGGACGATGCAGAGCTTCTTCCGGAAAGTGGTACTCGCCGCGTACAACTCGAAGTGTTGCGTCACTGGAAATCCCGTTGAGGACCTGCTGGTGGCCAGCCACATTCTGCCGTGGAGCGACTTCCCGCAACACCGTCTCAATCCCAAGAATGGGTTCGACAGCGAGATGAGACTGGTCCTCAGTTCTTTCCTGAAACGGCATCGTCTGAACCCAGCTATCGAGTCCGAGCGATGTGCTTTGGGCTCGAAGCGAATTGTTCCGGGTGGAAGGATGCCGCGCCTCGGACTCGGCGAAATCCAATACGGCGACAATCGGCTTGGGGAAGTTCTCGTCAGCGAGCAGGCGCATTTACGCTGGAATCGGATAGGCCTTGTATTCGTGGGCCAGGTAGCTGGCGTACGACAAGCAGGCGAGAATATCCTCTCGCGTCAGGCCAGGGTAATTTGTCAGGATATCGCTCTCGGACTGGCCGGCCACGAGCAGTTCGAGAATGAACTCGACTGCCAGACGCGTCCCGCGGATCACTGGCTTGCCGGCCAGGATTCCCGTATCCACGACAATGCGTTTTGATCCGCGTTCATCTGCGGCCCACCTTGCTTCCCTTCCCGGCCACCCTCACCACAGCCCCAAATCCCGCCCCTGATGCCCCACCGTCCCCCACTTCGCCCGCCAGCACGCCAGCGCCACCGCCAATGCCAGATCGTCGTGCGTCCCCTCCCGCCATGCCCCAAACTGCTCCCGCCGCCCCGCCGATACCTTCACCCGCATCTCCGTCAGCTCTTTGACGAACGCCTCGCCTTCCCGCAGCCCCGCCGCGATCCGTAGCGACCCCGTCTCCAGCATCACCTCCAGCCCCACCACCAGATCCCGCTTCGGCACCCGCCATCCCCCGTCGGCCCGCGACGCCTTCTCTCCGCCCGTGATTGTCACCGCCGTCAGCTCGCACCCCAGGTCCGCCCCGCGCAGCATGTCGATCACCGGGCCACCCACCCCCGTCGCATCCGCCACCACCGCACACCGGCCCGCCACCGCCCCCGACCGCGCCAGATCCCGCACCCGCCCCACCACCTCCGGATACGGAGTCCCCAACGCCAGCTTCTCCAAGTGCCGCAGGTTGTGCCCTACCTCCAGCGGCCGCTCTAAGCTCCACCTGTCAAGCTCCCCCTGCCTCTCCCACCTCTCCACCACCGCAATCGCCGTATAGTCCTGCTTCTGCCCCAAATCCACCCCAAGAAAGTAGCGTTCTCTCATATCTGCGTTTATCCGCGTTCATCCGCGGCCCCTCATCAGAGACCCAGAACCATCCTCTTCCACTCGACCACAGGCTTCTGAAAGTTGACCAACAGACACACCTTCATCCCCGATGCCTTCAAGTAGTTCAAGCATTGTGCCTGGTGCGCGTCCGTCAATCGATCCACGCACTTCAACTCGACCACGACCAAATCCTCCACCACCATGTCCGCAAAGTACGTCCCAACGCACTGCCCCTTATACACAACCGAATACGAAGCCTGCCCCACAACCCGCATCCCGCGGAGTCGCAGTTCCCGCAGAAGAGCCCGTTCATAAACCTTCTCCAGAAAACCCGCCCCAAAAGTATTGGAGACCTCAAACACCGCCCCAATCACCCGCTCCGTCAACCCATCGGTCTTATCTGCGTTCATCTGCGGCCAGTGTTCTTAGTGCCTTCCAATCCCCCAAACCTCTCCGCAACCTGCGACTGGCAGACGACGCCCCAACCAACGCCCCCCTAAAACAAAGGTCTCACCTCCTCCGTAACCGCCCTCTCCACCACCTCCCGCCTGAACAAAACATCGTCCGCCTCCAGAAACTCGCAAAGGTATTCCTGCCTGAACCACCGGTCCCCCAGCGACCGGCGTTCTTCTTCCAAGAAACTAGCCAGAATTCGAGGGCACTGAGTAGCCGGCACCGCAACCCTCTCCCATTGAGCGCCACCCTTAGCCCACTCCTCCCAGAAGAACCCCCTCTTCCCGAACGGGGTGCTCATCAGCCACAGGTCCCCGTCCCCCACCGCCAGCATCGGACGCACCAACTTGTACATTTCGTCGCTCACCCGCGCCGCCTCGTCGATCAGCATCAACGACACCGCCGAGAATCCTCTGACCGTCGCCTCCGACCCCGGCAGCCCCACCAGCCGCGACCCGTTCGGGAACAGCAGCGAGATCTCGTTGTCCCCGTCCCCTCGCGGCCGTATGTTCATCCGCTTCACGAACGCCGCCGCTTTCCTCAGAAACTCTCCGCTCTGCCGCGCCGACGGGCTCACCACCAGCGTCAGACTCCCCTCTCGCTCCTGCGCCCGCGCCACCGCCTTCGCCGCCGTGATGGTCGATTTCCCCCACTGCCGCGTGCAGTTCAGCATCAGCCGCCGCGCATCCCGCCGCAGCAGATCCCCCTGCTTCACGTCCGGCTCGAACCCCAGCCAATCCTCCCGCACCGCCCCTTCCTGCGCCTCCACCTTCCGGCGCTTGCCACCCACTGGCCCACCCCTGTAAACGCTTCTGATTTTCATACGCCCACAGCAACTCTACCGCCCCTTCCCGCCGTTCCCCGATTTCAAAAAATGCATTTATCACAATTTCAAGCACTTACAAATTTTCAACCCTTGCTATTGGTTTTCTTGGCGCTATGCTCATTCCAGATGGCGCTCGCCCCGTCGACTCCGATCGGAGGCGAGCCACGAGCGCTTCTTGGAGCTTCCCATGTCTTCACAACGTCGAATCGATGCTTCCCGCGCCAACGGCGCACTCTCTCACGGACCCAAAACTCCCGAGGGCCGCGCTCTTTCCGACGCCGCCCGTCTCACCCACGGCCTCACATCGCGTCGCACCCTTGTCGCAGACGAGTCCGAGGAAGCCTTCCGCTCCCTTCGTGAGATCTATCTCCTCTATTTCCAGCCCGAAACACGCCTGGAGCTCGATTGGCTCGAAGAGTTCGTCGCTTCCCGCTGGCGCCTCATCCGCATCACCTCCATGGAGACCGCTTTGCTCACCCTGGAAGTCGATCGCCAGGCGCCTGACATCAAGAAACAATTCCACGTCTGCGAGACCGAAACTCGCATCGCCTTGGCCTTCCGCGCTCTCAGCGACGATTCCAACGCCCTCGGCCTCCTCAACCGTTACGAAGCTCGCATCCGCCGCACCCATGACAAACTCTACCGTCGCCTCGAAGCCCGCAGAAAAAAGCGCGCGCGCGCAGTGCAACATGAACCTAGTCCCATAAATGAACACCCCACCCCCACGCCCTGACTCGAATCCGCGTTCATCTTCGTCAATCGGCGGCCATCGGTCTTCCACGACCAGGCACTTCTGCGCCCTAACGAGCGCCCAGAGGTGCATTTCTCATTCGTGGTCGTTCGTGTCCCTTCGTGGCCCAAGATTTTTCCGGCTTCCGTCCCACTAATCTCCCTGGAGGAGCCTCGCCCGCATGCCCCAGCTCGACAGGATCGTCGCCGCTTGCCTGCCCTGGCTGGCGGCCTGGATCCTGCTCAGCGGCGTGGACGATCTCTTTCTCGATGTGGTGTGCTTCTCCGCCTGGCTTCGGCGCCTGTGGTGTCCGCCCTCTTTCTCGCCGCTGCGCGAGTCCAAGGCGGAGAAGCGCACCGCCATCCTCGTCCCGCTCTGGCACGAGGACGGCGTCATCGGCAAGATGCTCGATCACAACGTCGGCGCCATACAGTACCGCAACTACGCGCTGTTTGCCGGCGCGTACCCCAACGACGGCCCCACCGTGGCCGCGGTTCGCCGGGCCGCGGCGCGGCTCCCCCGGGTGCACTTGGCCCTTTGCCCCCATGACGGCCCCACTTCCAAAGCCGACTGCCTGAACTGGATCTACCGGCGCATGCTGGACTATGAGCGGCAGCACGCCGTCCGCTTCGACGTCATCGTCGTTCACGACGCCGAGGACCTCATTCATCCCGAGGAGCTCCGCCGCATCGACCGCGCGCTCGATCGCTGCGGGATGGTCCAGATTCCCGTGCTTCCGCTCCGCACGCCGTTCCGCCGCTTCACGCACGGCGTCTACTGCGACGAGTTCGCCGAATACCAGACCAAGGACGTGCCGGCGCGCCTCCTGCTGGGGGGATTCCTGCCCTCCAACGGCGTCGGAACCGGATACGCCCGCTGGGCGCTCGAGGCGGCCGCCGTCGGGCGGCACGGCCGCGTCTTCGACCCCGGCTGTCTCACGGAAGACTACGAGATCGGCCTCCGCCTCCACCAGAACGGTTGCCGCCAGGTGTTCCTCCCCATCCAGTTCGTGGCCGGGCAGCCCGTGGCTACGCGCGAGTTCTTTCCTCAGCGCCTGCGGCCCGCGCTCAAGCAGCGCACGCGCTGGGTGCTGGGCATCTCCTTGCAGGCCTGGGAGAGGCACGGCTGGAGCGGCGGCTGGCGTCGGCTGTACTGGTTTTGGCGCGACCGCAAAGGCCTGGCAGGCAATCCCGCCAGCGCGCTCGCGAACCTGATCCTCGCCTACGGCCTGGCCACCTGGATCTGGAGCCGCGCCGCCGGCGCCCCCTGGGCTCTCGGGAGCCTGGGGCATCCCTGGCTGGCGCCGCTGCTCTACCCCACGCTGTTCCTGACCCTGCATCGCACCGCCGTGCGTTGCGGCTGCGTGGCGCGCATCTACGGCTGGAAGTTCGCCGCCGGCGTGCCCCTACGAATGTTCTGGGCCAACTGGATCAACTTCTTCGCGACCGCCGCGGCCCTGGCGCGCTACGCCGCCGCCCGCCTGCTCGGCCGGCCGCTGGTCTGGCTCAAGACCGAGCACGACTACCCCACGCGCTCCCGCCTGATCGCTCACAAGCCTCCGCTCGGCGAGGTCCTGGTCCGCGCCGGCCAGATCACCGAGGAACAACTGCGCCGCGCGCTCGCCTCCAAGCAGCCCCACGTGCGGCTCGGGGAATACCTGGTGGCCGCCGGTCCGCTCACCGAGGACGCGGTCTACTCCGGCCTCAGCCTGCAACAGAGCGTCCCTTTCGCGCCCCTCAGCGGCGGGCGCATCCGCACCGGCGTGGCACGCGCGCTGCCGGGTCCCGTGGCGCGCCGCTGCCGGGTCGTCCCCTTCCGCGTGGACGGCGGCAAGCTCTACCTCGCCGGTCCGGAGTACCCCAGCGACGAGACGATGGAGCACCTCCGGTCCTTTACGCGCCTCAGGATCGAGTTTCACTACATCACGCCCGGAAACTACGCCCGCCTTTCGGCCGAGTTGCTGGGATGACCCGCCGTGCCCTACTCGCAGCGCAGGGCCGTCACCGGGTCCACGCGGGCGGCCCGGCGCGCCGGGACGTAGCCCGCCAGCGCGGCCGAGGCCACCAGCAGCAGCGTGAAGCCGGCGAAGACGGTCCAGTCCAGCGCCACCACTCCGTAAACGGCGCTCGACATCACGTGCGTCAGCAGGATCGCAGCCGGAAGCCCGATCCCAAGCCCGGCCAGCGCCAGCCTGACGGCCTGGCCGACCACCAGCTTGAGCACGTCCTCGGGCGCCGCCCCCAGCGCCAGCCGCACCCCCATCTCCTGCGTGCGCCGCGCAGCCGAGTAGGCAATCACCGCGTACGTTCCGGAAAGCGACAGCACCAGGGCCAGGGCCGCGTAGATGGCCATCGAGGCCGCCGATATGCGCACTCCGGACATCTGGTCCGCCAGATGCTGCTCCACGCTCTTGACGTCGTACACCGGCTGGCCGCGGTCCAGCTTCAGGACCTCGGCGCGCGCCGCCGGAACCACCTTGAGCGGATCGCCGTGCGTCCGCAGCAGGATCTGGGCGCCCCGCCCCGGCTCCTGGCTGAAGGACGTGTAGACGCGGGGCATGGGATTGTGCCCGAACCAGTCGTACAGATCGCCCGAGACGCCGATCACGGTCAGCCAGGGCGATTGCGCTCCGTTCAGGCGGATCCGGGCGCCCACCGGATCCTCTCCGCGCTTGGGCCAGTAACGCCGGGCCACTTCCTCACTCAGCACGGCGACCGGCGGGGCATCGGCCCCGTCCTGCAACGTGATCGGGCGGCCCCGCCGCAGCGGCAGGGTCATCGTGCGGAAGTAGTCCGCGCTCACGGGTACGACTGCGGGCAGAGAGTCCGAACTCTCGGGCGCCGGACGTCCCTGCACTTCAAAGCCGTTCATTCCCCTCGAATCGCCGGTCACGCAGGCCGCCCGAACGGCGGGCGCGGTCTCGAGGCCTTCCTGCAGGCTCTCATAGAACGAACGCTGCTGGCCCGGTTCGGGATACCTCGTCTCCTGGAGCGCGATGCGCATGGCCAGGAGGTTGGCCGGGTCGTAGCCGGGATTGTCCGCCGCCATGTGGTTGAAGGTCTTCACCATCAGTCCGGCGCCCACCAGCAGGATCATGGCCAGGGCCACCTCGGCGACCACCAGCGTATTGCGCAGCGCGTGGTGTTCCGCGCTGGCGGCCGTACGGCCACCCTGCTTCAGCGCCTCGTTCACGTTGCCCCGGCCCCAGGACTGGATCACGGACCCCAGGCCGCACAGCAAGCCCGTCACCACCGAGGCCGCCAGCGCAAAACCGATCACGAGTCCGTCCACCTTGAGTTCCCGCAGGCCGGAGACCCACTTGTACACCTGGGCGGGAATGTTCGCGTGCATGGTGCCCACATCCCAAAACGCCAGGCAGACGGCGACCGCCCCGCCGGCCAGCGCGACCAGGAGCGCCTCGACCAGCAACTGCCTCGCGATCCGCCAGCGGCTGGCGCCCAGCGCCGCGCGCACCGCCAGTTCCTTCGCGCGCGACGTGCTGCGCGCCAGTTGGATGTTGGCCACGTTCGCGCACGCCAGCAGCAGCACAAAGGTGGACGAGCACATCAGGATGATCACGAACCGGTCGGTCATGAAGTTGGTGACTTCGAGCAGGCGCACGACCTGGGCGCCGCGGCCGTCGTTGGTCTGCGGGTACTGGCGCTCCAGCCGCCCGGCGACGGTGGTCAGCTCGGCCCGCGCCTCGTCAAGCGAGACGCCGGGATTGAGCCGCCCCATGACCTGGAGATCTCGGGCGCCCCGCTCCGATCGCTCCCGCGGCGAAAGAGCGAGCGGCGCCCAGACGTCCGTGGCCAGGGGAAAGTCGAAATCCTCCGGCATCACGCCCACCACGGTGAACACCCGGCTGTCCAGGCTGACGGTGCGTCCCACCACCCGGCGATCGGAACCGAAGCGGCGCTGCCAGAAGCCGTGGCTCAGCACCACCACCTGGTCATGTCCGGGCTCCGCTTCGGCGCGGGAGAAGCCGCGTCCGATCTCCGGGGCCATCCCCAGCAGCGGAAAGAACTCCGGCGACACCACGAATCCCTGCAAGCGCTCGGGATCGTCCACGCCGGTGAGGTTCACGTCCCACCAGCGGTACGCCGCGAGGTGCCGGTACGAGCGCGCCTGCTCCTTCCAGTCCACGAAATTCGCGGGTGCGACCGAGTCGCGTTCCGTGCGGCTCTTGGTGGGAGCCTCCCAGAGCGTTACGATCCGGTTCAAGTCTTTGAACGGAAGCGGGCGCAGTACCATCGCCTTGAGGGAGATGAAGGAAGCGGTGTTGGCGCCGATGCCGATCCCCAGCGCCAGAACCGCGACCGCGGCCGCGCCGGGGCTCTTCGCAAGCAGCCGGAAACCGTAGCGGATATCGTCAAGAAGGCGAATGTCGTTGAACATGAAGCCTGCCTCAGAGAGACTATGGCATGTGCCGTGCCACAGTCGAACCCATTCAAAAACAAAAGGATACAAACCCATTCGGGGAGGCCTCTGTCCGCTTTTGGGACGTACCATCTCGGGAGTGGGACTGCGGGGCATACTAGAGAGGATGACTCAAGCTCCGGAGGTCTTCGAACTGCCGATCCAGGTCGAGCCCGCGGATATCGACGAATTGGGGCACGTCAACAACGTCACTTATTTGCGCTGGGTGCAGGACGCCGCGGTTGCGCATTGGAAGGCCAGGGCGCCGGCTGCGGATCAGGCGATGCTGTACTGGGTCGTTGTCCGGCACGAGATCGACTACAAGCAGCCGGCCTATCCCGACGACTCCATCATCGCCCGGACCTGGGTCGGCGCCGCCAGTCGGCTGAAGTTCGAACGCCACACGGAGTTGCTTCGCGCCGCCGACCGGCGGCTGCTCGCCAAGGCGCTCACACTGTGGTGCCCCATCGACACCAGGACCGGCAGGCCGGCGAGCGTCAGCCCGGAAGTCAGGGCCGGTTTCTCCGTGGACGGCCCGCTAGAATAGCGACTGGGGGGCGGGTCCCGACATGAACAGCCGGCGGATGGACGAGTTGCGGAAGCGGCGCGGGGCGGCGGAGGCGGGGGGCGGGCCGCAGCGCCGCGAGCGCCAGCACGCCGAAGGCAAAATGTCGGCGCGCGAGCGCGTCGAGCTTCTGCTTGATGAGGGCACCTTCGAGGAGCTCGACAAGCTCGTCCGCCACCGCTGCCGCGATTTCGGCATGGACGAGCAGGTCATGGACGGCGATGGCTTCGTCACCGGCTGGGGCCTCATCCACGGACGCCTCACCTACGTCTTCGCGCAGGATTTCACGGTCTTCGGCGGGTCGCTCTCGGAAACCAATGCGCAGAAGATCTGCAAGGTCATGGATCTGGCGCTGAAGAACGGCGCTCCGCTGGTGGGACTCAACGATTCGGGCGGCGCGCGCATCCAGGAAGGTGTGGTGTCGCTGGCCGGCTACGCCGATATCTTCCTGCGGAACACGCTGGCGAGCGGCGTGATTCCCCAGGTCTCGGCCATCATGGGCCCCTGCGCGGGCGGCGCCGTCTACTCGCCCGCCATCACCGACTTCGTGTTCATGGTGGACCGCACCAGTTGCATGTTCGTCACGGGTCCGGACGTCATCACGTACCGTCACCCACGAAAACGTCACCAAGGACAAGCTGGGCGGCGCCCTGACGCACAACACCGTGAGCGGCGTGGGCCACTTCATCGCGCCCGGCGACGCCGAGTGCCTGCGCATGATCCGCGCCCTGCTCGCCTACCTGCCGCAGAACAACCGCGACGACCCGCCGCGCCGCGAGTGCTCCGACCCCATCGATCGCCAGGACCCACAACTGGACCGCCTCATCCCCGAGGATTCCACGCTGCCTTACGACATCAAGGACGCGATCCTGCGCGTGGTTGACGACGCCGAGTTCTTCGAGGTGCACGAGCACTTCGCGAAGAACCTGGTGGTGGGCTTTGCCCGCCTCGACGGCCGCCCGGTGGGCATCGTGGCCAACCAGCCCGCGCACCTGGCGGGCTGCCTGGATATCGATTCGTCGGTCAAGGGCGCGCGCTTCGTCCGCTTCTGCGACTGCTTTAACATCCCGTTGGTGACCTTCGAGGACGTGCCCGGCTTTCTGCCGGGTACCGGGCAGGAATTCGGCGGCATCATCCGCCACGGCGCCAAGCTGCTCTACGCCTACGCCGAGGCCACCGTGCCGAAGATCACCGTAATCGTGCGCAAGGCCTACGGCGGGGCCTACTGCGTCATGGGGTCGAAGCACATCCGCACGGACGTCAACTTCGCTTATCCCTCGGCCGAGATCGCGGTGATGGGGCCGGAGGGCGCGGTGAATATCGTCTACAAGCGCGAGATCGCGGCGGCGGCCGATCCCGGCACGGTGCGCCGCGAGAAGATCGCGGAGTTCCGCGAGCGCTTCGCCAGCCCCTTCGTCGCGGCCGAGCGGGGCTACATCGACGCCGTGATCGAGCCCCACGAAACCCGCCCCCGCCTGATCCGCGCCCTGCGCATGCTGGAGAACAAGGTGGACGCCATGCCGCGCAAGAAGCATGGGAATATTCCACTGTAGGGGGCGTTAGTGGCAGGCAGCGGCCATGCACTACTCGTAACGCAGGGCTTCGGCCGGCGCGATGCGGGAGGCGTTGCTGGCGGGGTAAATCGTCGCCAGGAAACTGATGGCGATGGCCAGGGCGGCAATCCACAGGCTGTCGGCCCAGCGCGGGGCGAAAGGCACGAAGCTCAGCGCGTAGACCTCTTCGTCCAGACGGACCCAGCGGTACGTGTCGGCCAGGAAAGAGAGCACGTGACCCGCCGCCAGGCCGATGGTGGTTCCCACCACGCCGATCAGCACGCCCTGGAACATGAAGATGCGCCGGATCTGCTCCTGCTTCGCGCCCATCGAAACCAGGATGGCGATGTCGCGGTACTTCTCCATCACCATCATGATGAGCGTGATGAGAATGTTCAGCGCCGCCACCAGCACGATCAGCCCGATGGTCACGAAGGTCACGGCCCGCTCCATGTTCAGCGCGTTCAGGATGTGGCGGTTCTGCTCCATCCAGGTGGAGGCCGCGAGTTTGGGCCCCACGACTCGATCCACCTGGCCGGCGACCTCCGGAGCTTTGTAGATGTCGTCGAGTTTCAGTTCGACGCTGTTGACGACGTCGTCCAGCCCCAGCAGGCGCTGCGCGGCCGTCAGGGACGTGAACGCCCAGGTGGAGTCAATCTCAAAGAAGCCCGACTCGAACAGTCCAACCACGCGAAAGCGCTGGGAACTCGGCCGCGGACCGAAAGGCGTCAGCTCCCCTTGCGGGCTCATCACGGTGACGGTGCCGCCCAGGCGCGCCCCCACGGTCTTCGCCAGGCTGCTGCCGAGGAGGATGCCCGGCAGCGCGTTCGGGTTGGGCCTGAGCCCGGCCAGCGATCCGGCCTTCAGGCGCCGGAGCATGTCGCTGCTATCGAGCTCCGCCCCGGTCTCGATGCCCTTCAGAGCGGCGCCGCTGGCGCTGCGGCCGGTGTAGAGATAGGCCTGCCCGTACAGCGCCGGCGAGGCGGCTGCGACGTGCGGCAACTTCACCAGCTTCGCTTCCAGGCCGCGCCAGTCCGCGATCCCGTAACCGGGCTCCTTCTCCAGGACGATGACGTGTGCATAGGCGCCGAGCAGGCTGGTCTCGAGCGTCTTGCGAAAGCCGTTGTTGATGGCGAGCGCGATCACCAGCGCCATCACGCCCGCCGCTACGCCCACCACCGAAATCACCGAGATGACGGAGATGACCGCCTGCTTGCGCTTGGCCTTGCAGATAGCGGCGCGCGATGAAGAACTCGAAACGCCCCGTCACGAGGTTAGCGCTCCCCGGCGGCAGGCGGAAGCGCCTGCTCCGCGGCATCGGCGGCGCGCAACTGGTCCGCCAGGCCGATCGAGGTCTCCGGCCGCAGCAGCGGGAACAGGATCACGTCGCGGATGGACTTGCGAGTTCGGTGAGCAGCATCACCAGGCGGTCGATGCCGATGCCTTCGCCGCCCGTGGGCGGCATGCCGTAGGCCAGCGCGCGAAGTAAGTCCTCGTCCATCTGGTGCGCTTCCTCGTCGCCGTGCTCGCGCATGTCCAGCTGGCTGTCGAAGCGGCGGCGCTGTTCGATGGGGTCGTTGAGCTCGGTGTAGGCGTTGCCGATCTCCATGCCCGCGGCGTAGATCTCGAAACGCTCGACGAAATCCGGTTCGTCCGGCTTGTTCTTCGAGAGCGGCGAGACCTCGACCGGGTAGTCGTAGACGAGGGTCGGCTGGATCAGCTGCTCTTCGACGATGCGCTCGAAGATATCGACGAGCTGCTCGCCGCGGGACGGCTTGGTCGGAGTGCCGCTTCAGCCACTCGGGATCGGCGAGGTCGTGCCGCCGCGGGCCGCCCCTCGCCCTCCCAGAACTCGACGATGGCCTCGCGCATGGAGATCCGGCGGAGGTTACCGAAATCGAGCCTGCGGCCCTGGTATTCGACTTCGGCCGCGCCGGTCGCATCGATCGCCGCCTGTTTCAGCAGTTCGGCCGAGAGGTCCATCAGGCCGCGGTAGTCCGTGTAGGCCTGGTAGAACTCGAGCATGGTGAACTCGGGGTTGTGGTGCGGTCGAGATGCCTTCATTGCGGAAGTTGCGGTTGATCTCGTAGACGCGATCGAGGCCGCCGACGATCAGGCGCTTGAGGTAGAGCTCGGGCGCGATGCGCAGGTAGAGGTCCAGGTCGAGCGCGTTGTGGTGGGTGACGAACGGCCGGGCCGCCGCGCCGCCGTAGAGGGGCTGCATCATGGGCGTTTCGACTTCGATGAAACCGCGCGCCTCAAGCTGGCGCCGGAGCGAGGCGATGACGCGGCTGCGCGTCAGGAACACCTTGCGCACTTCGGGGTTGGCGATCAGATCGAGATAGCGCTGGCGGTAGCGGATCTCGACGTCCTCGAGGCCGTGCCACTTCTCCGGCATGGTGAGCAGGGTCTTCGAAAGGAACTCCAGCCCCTCGGCATGCACCGTCAGCTCGCCCGTCCTGGTGCGGAACAGGTAGCCCTCCACGCCGACGATGTCGCCGCTGTCGAGCAGCTGGAAGAGCTGGAAGTCGCGCTCGGGAACGGCGTCCTTGCGCACGTAGATCTGGAGCCGCTCGCCGCCTCCCAGCAGGTGGGCAAAGCCCGCCTTCCCCATGCGGCCGGACGGTCTGGATGCGGCCACAGATACGCACCGGCACGCGCGGTTCGAGTTCCTCGGCGCTCTTGGGATCGTACTCCGCGCGGATCCGCGGGATGGTGTGCGTGAAGTCAAAGCGGCGGCCGTAGGGCCGGTGTCCCAAGGCGCCGATCTCGCGGATGCGCTCCAGGCGCTGTTGAAGCAACTCTTGTTCCAAGCGGGCTCCTTCCGGCCGGCGCCGCCGGGACGCGGCGCAACGCTCGTGCAGCAGCTTCCAATTATAATGGAGCGGTTGCCCTCAATCTCCATAGTAATTCCCGCGTACAACGAAGAGCGAAGGCTGCCGGCAACGCTGGGCTCGGTTCTCGGCTATCTCGGCTCGGGCGGCTGGCCGCAGTGGGAAATCGTGGTTGTGAACGACGGATCAAAGGACGGCACCGCGGCGGTGGCGGCCGAGTTTGCGGCGGTCCACGCCGGGGTCCGCGTTCTCGAGAATCCCGGCAACCGCGGAAAGGGGTACTCGGTCCGGCATGGCATGCTGGAGGCGAAGGGCGACTGGATCCTCTTCACCGATTCCGATCTGTCCGCGCCGATCGAGGAGCTCGACAAGTTGATGGCCGCGGCCCGGGACCGGGCAGCCTCGGTGGCGATCGGATCCCGCGCCCTCGACCGCGGCCTGATCGAGGTCCACCAGTCGCCGTTCCGCGAGACGGCCGGCCGCATCTTCAACCTGCTGATGCGGGCGGCGACCGGCCTGCCGTTCGCCGACACGCAGTGCGGCTTCAAGCTGTTCGAGCGCGCCGCGGCGCGGGAGGTTTTCGGGCGCCAGCGGATCGAGCGCTGGGGCTTCGACGCGGAAGTGCTGTTCATCGCGCGGCGTCTGGGCTACAAGACGATCGAGGTTCCCGTGCGCTGGAGCCACTCCGAGGGCACCAAGGTCAGCATGTTCGGCGATAGTCTGAACATGTTCCTCGACCTGCTGCGGATTCGACGGAACCAGTTGCGCGGGCGGTACAGGTAGGGCGCCGTCACGCCCGCACTCGTCGATGTCGCCACGGACATCACGGAGGAATGCGACCGCGACGCGGGGATCGAGCCGATCGAGAATGCGCCGATGGTCGATGGCTGATTGCTGAGGGTTCTACCGCTTGACGATGACTTCGCGCAGGTGGTCGCGCGTGAGGAAGAACTTGACCGTTTCGAATTCCCGAAAGAGGTTCTCTACCGCTCGGTTGTTGAAGAACTGGGCGGGCTGCCGCATTCCACGGGGAGAGATAAGCAGCGTCTTGGCGTCTCCTATGCGGTAGGAGCAGGTCGAAACGGCGCTGGCGCGTTCTTCGGCG
Source organism: Bryobacterales bacterium (assembly GCA_963710565.1). Taxonomy (GTDB): domain Bacteria; phylum Acidobacteriota; class Terriglobia; order Bryobacterales; family Bryobacteraceae; genus DASWZN01. Next base: position 758,592 of record CAVQAN010000010.1, read on the forward strand.
TGGAAGATCGCCAGCAGATAGGAGCCCGGCTTCAGGATGCGCTGAAGGCGCTCGACCACGACCTTGAGCAGCGGCGGCGCCAGAAATTCGAGCACATCCCAGACCAGCGCGCCATCGAAGTGCCGGTCCGGAAAGGCGAGGCTCTGCGACAAGAACTCTTCGGCATGTTCGCTCGAAGACTGGTTTTCATAGAAGTCTTCGCCGCCGAACGCGGCGTCGAGAGTCTGCATGAGGTCTTCGGAGTAGAGCCGGTAGCCCTGGTTGGTTATGAAGCCGATGTTGGCCTGCGAAGCCCCGGAGAGGTCGAGCAGGCGCAGTCCGGTCTCGCCGTGGATGTGATTGAAGAACTGATCGAGGCCGCTGCTGTGGCGGGAATAGACGCTGGCGGTGGAGTCCCGCGACTGAGGCGCAGCTTGCACGACGGGTTTCGAAGACGAGAGTGGGAAACCGCGCGAACCACCCGAGTCCGCGCGTGAAGGTTTCCACCGGTCGCTGAACAAAAGCCCCCTCGGACCTCAGCGTTTGTCGCCGGCCGTGACGGGCGCGGCGGCCGCAGGCGCCACCTGGGGCTGCGGCTGTTGCTGGGTTTGTCTGGCCGGCGGCCTGGCCGGCTCGGGCCGCACGATGTCGATCGAACCCTTGAAGAACGCGCCGTCTTCGATGACAATGCCGCCGGTCTTGATGTCGCCGATGAGCCGGGCGTCCTTGCGGATGTCCATTTTCTCGATCGCTTCGACGTTTCCGTTCACGCTGCCGAGAACGACGACTTCGCGCGCCCGTATACTGGCCTGCAACTTGGCGTGCGGTCCGATGGTCAAACGATGCTCGGGGACCTCGACCGTTCCTTCCATCTCGCCATCGAGATACAGATCTTCGCGGGCCAGGATCTGTCCCTTGATGATCACGGACTTGCCGATGGCGGCCACGCCGCGAACCGCCTCCGTCGCGGCCGGCTTAGCCTGGGGGACCGGGACCGGGGCAGGCTCTCTGCTTACCTCCGCGGGCGGCGGGGCGGGCGCCGCAGGCTGCCTGACGTCTTCATCCTTGCGCTTATTCCACATTATGTTTATCTCCGTCTTCTGCGTGCGATCCTATGAGAACACTATAAGTAGGGCGATCCGTAGTCAGTACGGGTCTCTCTATACTATATGCCAGCCGGCGCCGCCACAACGGGGGCCGGCTCGCCCGGGCTCGCCCGGCGGCCGGTGGCGGGGGGACGAGCGGACGCTTCGGTTCAGCGCCGCCACAACGGGGCCGCCTCGGCGGGCGGCCCACAACGGGGGCTGCCTGGCTGCCTCAGCGGGCGGGGCCGGCGGCGTCCGGCACGGCAACTTGGCGGCCATTTCGGGGAGCCGCCGCGGGTTCCAGCCGGCGGCAGGGGCATGGAGAGGTGTAGGCCGCCGCCGCAGTCTGGAGGGTGCGCTATCATTGCCAAGGCGTGTCTAGGGAACCCATGTTCGGCGCATCGCAGGGTCTAGTGGCGGAGGGCACAGGGCGTTTTCGCGAGGTTTTCGCGGGCGCGGGATACGATGAAAAGGGGCTGGTCGAGGCGCTCGGCCCGATCCAGCTTCCCCGGCGGTTGGGGCGGGACCGGGCCCATTTCCGTCACCTGACGCGCCGCGGCCGCCCGCTGGACGGTCTCATGAGGCTGTTCCTGCTCGGCATTCCCGAAAGTATCGAGGCAGCCAGGCGAGCTCTGGCCCCGGTGCCGCCCGAGGAATGGGCGCACGCGGGGCTTGTGGCAATCGACGGGAGCCAGGTCCATGGTCTGGTGCGGATGATGGCGTTCCGCGGCCTCCTTCTTGCCTCGGATCATCAGGAGACCCCGGGCCGAGAAGCGCGGCCCGATCAGGTCATGGGCCTGACGTCCAGCACGGCGGTGCTGGCCGATTCCACCCTGCGGCGCCCCGTGGGCAGCACGCTCGACCTGGGGACCGGGAGCGGCGTGCAGGCCTTTCTGGCGGCGGGGCACAGCGACCGCGTCTGGGCGACGGATGCCAGCGCGCGCGCTCTCGACTTCGCCCGCTTCAACGCAGCGTTCAACGGCTACGGAGAGAAAATCGACTTTCTGGAAGGCGACGCGTTCGAACCCGTCCGCGGGCGCACGTTCGACCTCATCGTCTCGAATCCGCCGTTCGCCATGACTCCGTCCCGCCGGTTCGTCTATCGCGACAGCGGGGTCCCGCTGGACGGCTTCGCGCGCGCCCTGATCCAGAATGGTGCGCGCGCCCTGAACGAAGGCGGATTCTGCCAGATCGTCGGCGACTGGGCGCACATCGAGGGCCTGGACTGGAAAGAGCGGCTGGCGGGGTGGTTCGCCGGCACCGGCTGCGACGCCTGGGTGATGCGCACCGACACGCACGATGCGGCCGGCTACGCGCACATGTGGATCCGCGACACCGAGGAGACCGGCGAGGAGGAAGCTGCGAGGCTTTACGACGAGTGGCTCGCCTACTACGCGCGCGAGAGGGTCGAAGCGGTCAGCACCGGCCTGATCGCGATCCGAAAGGCCAGCGGCGGCGGGAACTGGTTGCGGATCGAGGACGGGCCCGCCGGCAATTCCGGACCGTTCGGCGAGTACGTGCTGCGCGGGTTCGGTCTGCGCGATTTTCTGGAGACGGCGAGGAGCGATGCGGCGCTGCTCGGAGCGAAGCTCCGAGTCGCCGAGGGCGCCCGGCTGGACCACGTCTGCGAATGGGGGGATGCCTCCTGGCGGATCCGCTCGGCGAAGATCCGGCTGGCGCAGGGACTGCAATACGAAGGCAACATCGACTTGCGGCTGGCAGGCATGGTGGCGCTGTGCGACGGCCGGCACACCCTCGGCGAGATCCTGGCGAAGACCGCGGAGACGTTGGGAGAGGACGTGGAGCGGATCACGCCGAACTGCCTGGCGCTGATGCGCCAGTTGATCGAGCGGGGATTTCTGATTCCGGCGGAATGAAGGGGAGAGATCGATGACACCAGCGAGACATCTGACGATTGCGGCTCTTGCCGTGGCGGGGCTCTACGCCCAGACTCAGTATCCATTTCAGGATCCGAAGCTGCCGGCGGAACAGCGAGTGGACAACATCCTGTCGCTGATGACGCTGGACGAGAAGATCGGTTGCATGGAGACAAATTCCGGCGTTCCCCGTCTGGGCATCCCGAATGCGGGACTCTCGGAGGGCCTGCACGGCCTGGTTCGCAAAGGCACTTTCGGCCAGAAGCTGATCCCTACGACCAGTTTCGCGGAGGTCATCGGCATGGCGGAAACCTGGGATCCGGAACTGATCCGCCGCGCCGGCGCAGTGCAGGGCTATGAGGCCCGCTATGTCACGCAGAGCGACAAGTACAAAGAGCGGGCCCTGGTCGTCTGGGGGCCGAACGCGGACCTGGCCCGCGACCCACGCTGGGGCAGGAACAACGAGAGTTACGGCGAGGACCCGTTCTTCACCGGAACGATGTCCGTGGCCTTGATCAAGGGCATGCAGGGCGACGACCCGCACTACTGGCAGGCCGCTTCCCTGCTCAAGCACTTCCTCGCCAACAGCAACGAGACGACCCGCGGGGGATCGTCTTCCGACTTCGATGAAAGGCTGTTGCGCGAATACTACTCTGTGCCTTTCCGCATGGGGTTCGTCCAAGGCGGGGCGAGGTCGTTCATGGCCTCGTACAACGCCTGGAACCACGTGCCGATGACGGTGAACCCGATCTTGAAGAGCCTGGCCATGAAGGAGTGGGGGGTGGACGGAATCATCTCTTCCGACGCCCTGGCGGTGCAGTTGATGGTCGGCCAGCACAAGTACATCAAGACGCAGCCCGAGGCGACAGTGGCGGCCATCAAGGACGGCGGCATCAACCAGATCCTGGCCTTCTTCGTCAGCATTCCGCAACAGCTCAAGAAGGCGATCGCCGACAAGCTGATAACCGAAGCGGACCTGGACACGGTCCTCCGGGGCAAGTTCAGGACGGTCATCCGGTTGGGCTTGCTGGACCCGCCGTCGATGGTGTCCTACGCCGCCATCGGCCGCGCCGGCGAGCCGGAGCCCTGGACCACCGAGAAGCACAAGAGCGTGGCGCGTGATGTGGCGCGCGAATCGGTCGTGCTGCTGAAGAACGCAAACGGCTTCCTGCCGCTGGACAAGGGTGCGATCAAGTCCGTTGCGGTGATCGGCCCGCGAGCCGCGGAGGTCCAGATTGACTTGTATGGAGGCCAGTACCCCTACGCCATCGCACCGCTCCAGGGCATCAAGGACAAGGTGGGCCCCGGCGTTGCCGTGAATTACGCCGCCGACAACCAGAACGATGCGGCGGTGAAGGCGGCGAAGGCTTCCGATGTAGCCGTGGTCGTGGTTGGCAACCACCCCACATGCGGCGACACCGATCTGGCCAAGATGTTCAACGCGGACGTCTCGAGCAAGCCCTGCAAGGACCTGGGCGAGGGCAGAGAAGGACGCGACCGGGAGTCGATCGATCTGGCGCAGGAGGAACTGGTCAAGCAGGTGTACGCGGCCAATCCCAAGACCGTGGTGGTGCTCGTTTCGAGCTTCCCGTACGCCATCAACTGGAGCCAGGCAAACGTGCCGGGCATTCTCCACATGACGCACGCCGCCCAGGAACAGGGAACGGCGATGGCGGATGTGCTGTTCGGCGACTACAACCCGGGCGGCCGCCTCAACCAGACCTGGCCGAAGTCGCTCGACCAGTTGCCGCCGATGATGGACTACGACATCCGCCACGGCCACACTTACATGTACTTCAAGGGCGAGCCGCTCTATCCGTTCGGCTACGGCCTGAGCTACACGACGTTCGGGTATTCGAACCTGCGGCTGAGCTCCCTGGCGCTTCCCGCACACGGCAGCGTCACGGTCAGCGCGGAGGTGCGAAACACGGGGGCGCGAACCGGGGATGAGGTGGTTCAACTCTACGTCCAGCACCAGGGGTCGAAGGTGGATCGGCCCCGGAAAGAGCTGCGGGGCTTTCAGCGCATCACCCTGAAGCCGGGCGAGACGCGGACGGTGCGGATTCCGCTGAAGGGCGACTCGCTGGCCTGGTGGAACGACAAGGCCGGCCGCTTCGAAGTGGAAGCGGAGCGCGTTCGCCTCCTGCTGGGCGGTTCCTCGGAGGACGTCAGGCTGCAGACGGTGGTGACCGTCAGATAGGCGCGCGGGGCGTTCCTACTGCTTCTTGAAGGGGCCGCAGTCCGCTCCGAGCCAGCGGCCCGTGAAAGTGACCTTGAGGTTCATGGTGCGGGTTCCGTCCCCGCTGCTGACCTGCGAGGTTCCTTTGGTGCTCTCCGGGCTGAGGGCCACCACATGGATGTCCCCGGTGCTTTTCACCGGGCCCTTGGTGCACTCGAAGCGGACGTCCTCCTTCGTGGAGGATGAACTGACGACGGTGCGCGTGCAGGCGGCGTGGGCGTCGTCGTTGAGGGCGAACGGCTTCTTCAGGTCCTCGTCGGTCAGGCAGGACTTAGTTACCCTGGTCTGCGGGACGCCGCCCTGCTTGGCCTTTGCGGCCGCCTCCATCCTGGCGCGCTGGTCGGGCTGGAGTTGCGCCATGATTTCCGGCGGTACGGGCGGCGCGCCACTGACCTGGGTCGTTATGGTGGTCTCCCACAGGCCCGCCTTCACATCGAGCGGCTTGAAGTCGTCGCCGGCGAGGCAGGCGAGGGGCAGCAGCAGAGCGGTCGCGAGCGTGATCGTGTTTTTCATCGTTGTCCCCAATCGAACCCGGTCGTCGGGCCCACACTTCGAGAATGCCACGCGAAGACGAGGCTCGGCAAGAGCACGCTGGGCGCTACTCCCCTGCGGCGCCCGGCTCGGATTCGGCTGTTGCGGAACTTTTTGCTTTTGTGCTCCCCTGGAGCTATGGCCAACGGCAAGGTCGCCTTGCGCCTGCGAGGGCTGCGCAAGGCTTACGGCGACGTGGTGGCGGTGGACGGGGTCGATCTGGACGCCAGCGCGGGCGAGTGCTTCGCGCTGCTCGGGCCGAACGGCGCGGGCAAGACCACGACCATCGAAATCTGCGAGGGACTGCTCGCGGCGGATGCCGGAACGGTCGAACTGCTGGGCATCGACTGGGCCAGCGACCCGCAGAAGCTGCGACAGCGGCTGGGCGTCCAGCTTCAGGAGACCCAGCTCGCCGACAAGCTCACCGTCGAAGAGACGCTGCGCCTGTTCCGCAGCTTCTACGAGCGCGGGCCGGCGGTGGCGGACGTGGTGGCGATGGTACAGCTCGAAGAGAAGAGCCGGGCGCGGGTGGGCCAGCTCTCCGGCGGTCAGAAGCAGCGGCTGGCCATCGCCTGCGCGCTGGTGGGCGACCCGGACCTGCTGTTCCTGGACGAACCCACCACGGGCCTCGATCCGCAGGCGCGCCGCCAGATGTGGCAGCTCATCGAGCAGTTCAAGCGGGACGGCCGCACCATCATCCTGACGACGCACTACATGGACGAGGCCGAGCGTCTTTCGGACCACGTCGCGATCATGGACCACGGGAAGATCATCGCGCTCGGCACGTCCGCGCGAGCTGATCGCTTCGATCGGGGCGGATCATGTCGTGGAGTTCGCCATCGGCGGGGCCGCGGTCGAACTGGCGGTCTTCGAAGGACTCAAAGGAGTGAGCCGGGCGCGGGCCGACAACGGCGGTTTCCAACTGCAGGTGACCGAGCTTCATCTGGCCGTGCCGGCGCTTCTGGACGAACTGGACGGGCGCGGCATCGAGCTGACCGAGCTGCGCACGCACTCCGCGACGCTGGAGGACGTGTTCGTCACTCTCACCGGGAGGCACCTCCGTGAAGATTGAGACCGGACGGCGTTCCTTCTTCGAGCACCCCCTGGTGCAGCTCACGGCGGTGCGATTCCGCGAGTTCAGGCGGGAACCGGAGGCGGTCTTCTGGGTGTTCGTGTTTCCGATTCTGCTGGCGGCGGGGCTGGGGATCGCCTTCCGGAACCGCCCCGCGGAAGTGCTTAAGGTCGGCGCGGAGAATGCTCAACTGGCGAGCGCGCTGCGGACGGAGAAGTCGCTGGCGGCGGAAGTGATGAGCCGGACGGCGGGAGAGAAGGGACTCCGCACGGGCCGCATCGTGCTCATGGCGCTCGCCGGCGCGCCGCGAGGCGTGGTTTACCGGTACGACGACACGAATCCCGACGGGCGGGCCGCGCGCCTCGTGGCGGAGCGCGCTATCCTGCGGGCCGCGGGGATACGCGATCCGGAGCCGGAGTCGGACAGCCTGGTGCGGGAGCCGGGCTCGCGCTATATCGACTTCCTCATTCCGGGCCTGGTGGGCATGAACCTCATGGGCAGCGGGATGTGGGGGATGGGCTTTACGATCGTGGACGCGCGCCGCAGGAACCTGCTGAAGAGGCTGGTGGCCACGCCCATGTCGCGCGCCCACTACCTGCTGTCGTTCCTTCTGTCCCGGCTGACGCTGTTGTTCGTTGAGGTGGCCGTGCTGGTGGGCTTCGGCGTGGCGGTCTTCGGCACGCCCCTGCGCGGCTCGCTGTGGGAGCTGGCGGGGCTATGCGTTCTGTCGGCGTTCTGCTTCAGCGCGCTGGGGCTGCTGACGGCCTCGCGGGTCCGGACCATCGAAGCCGCCTCCGGCCTGATGAACTTCGTCATGCTGCCCATGTGGATTTTCTCGGGTGTGTTCTTCTCGGCGGAGCGCTTTCCGGCCGCGGTGCAGCCCTTCATCCAGGCGCTGCCGCTGACCGCGGTGGCGAACGTGCTGCGGGCGAACATGATCGAAGGCGCGGGACTGGCGCAGGTGAGCGGCGAAGTAGCGATCATCGCGGCCTGGCTTGTGGTGAGCTTTTTCGTAGCGTTGCGCCTGTTCCGGTGGCGGTAAGGCAGCCGCAGGCGGCGGGGTCAGGACAGGGCGACTCTTCGAAAGCCCAGCAGCAGCGGGATGAGCAGCCACAAAGCGGCGAGGGCGTAGACGACGTCGACCCAGGCCCGAGCGGCAAACATCGCGGCGGCGGCGAGCGCGAACAAAAGGGCCGAGAGTAGAGCCGCGCGAGCGATCAAGCCTCGCGCAGCGAGTCCCCTGGCGGCGAGGAGCGTGAGGGCGTAACAGATCGAGAGAATCGTCAGCGCGCTGACCCACCAGGGGGCGGTGCGGATATAGGAGCGGCTCAGAAGCGAGTGGACCGCGTCGGCGTGAATGTAGACGCCAAGCCGGTCTCCAAACGGGGTGGGGAGCAACTCGCGCGCGGAGTCCTCGCCGACCAGGACGAAGCGGTCGACCAGCAAGGGCCGGCAGCGGGCCGCCTCTTTGGGGTCGTTCAACTGCACGTAGGTCAGCACCAGATGGGGCTTGGCGGGCTCGACAAAACGGAGGAGCCCGTCCGGCGGCGTTTCGACGGCCGACTCCGAAAGCTGCCGGGCGATACGCAGGCTCAAAGCCGGACGCGCCTGGTCGGCGGCAAACAGCAGCGGGATGAAGCGCACCACGCGGTCCGCATCGCGGAAGCCGGCGAGGTGCCCTTGGGGGACGCTGGAGGGCAGGCACTTGCGGATTCCATCCGGGAGGCGTGTGGGGATGATCTCGCCCTGGATGCGGGAGAAGGAGTGGCCCAGGATGACGGGGATCGGCGCGCCGGCGATGGCGGAGCAAAGCAGGGGGTCCACTTGGGAATCCTGGTCGAGGTAGAAGTCGAAGGCGACGCCTTTGGCGCCGGCGTCGGCGACGATTTTGACCAGGCGGGCCATTTCGAAGCGCGCCAGTTCCCGGGAGCTGCCTGTGGAATCCCGCGTGGTGACGATAGCCAGCTTGGGGACCGCAGCGGGCACGCTACGCAACAGCGCGTAGCGCCAATCGCCGGCCCAGACCGGGGTCAGCCAGTTGCGGGGCGCCGGCGCGCCCAGGACGGTGAGGCTGCGGCTCCAGTTGAGCAGATTCGTGACGGCCGCGCCGGTGAAGGCCGTAACGTAGAGAAGCAGGAAGACGCGCGCGCGCCAGTTCAACTGGAAGGGGCGGGAGCGGCGCAGCATAAGCCACATCGCGGCGGCGAGTCCGACGGTTGGAACCAGAAACCAGGCCGCCCGCCAGGGCTGTCCGAGGAAGGAGGCGGCGAGCGAATCCCAGAGCTTGGCAAACACGGCCGCCGGCAGACCGAGCAGGACGACGTCAATGGCCTTGGCACGAAGAGTCTCGCGCCAGCCGGGGGCGGGCTCCGCGCGCCGCCGGCCGCTTCTGTTGGGGGTCATTGGACTGCGACCGCGACTTGCGCGGCCGCCGGCGGGGAGGCGGGTTTTCGGGCCTCGACGTCGAGGACATAGCGGGAGGCGCAGGGACTACAACTCCAATCCGTTATGAACTGACCGTTGGCGTCGGTCGAGCCGGATACCCGAGTGGTTCCGCTGCCCGCAAAGCGGCCGCCTCCGGCGCTGAGGGTGACCGCCGCGCCGGCCACCGGCGCGTTCATTTGGGAGAGGACCTGAACGAGGATGCGGGTGGGGGAGCCGGGGGCCACCGTGGAAGGACCGGCGCTGGCGCGCACGGTCATTGTCCCGGGCTGCGCCGGCGCGTGGAACGGTTCGATCAGAAACGGGTCGACTTTGCCGCGGATGTCCGGATCGAGATTGAGGGCCTTCACGTAGCTCTGCTCCGCCTGCTGCCGGTCTCCGAGCCGATCGAGGGCGGCCGCTTTGGTGACGTAAAGCACGGCCGCCTGCGCCGGCTGCAACTGCAGCGTCTCGGCCCGTTGCAACTGAAGCAAAGCAGAGCGGGGGCTGGCCAGCCCTATCTGCTGGCCGGCAAGTTCGATGCGGGCGTCCGTATCGGCCGGCTTCGCCAGCACCTTGGCGTAGGTGGCGCGGAGCCGGGAGTAGGTCGCCGCCCCGTCCCCGACGGCGGCGCCCGCGAACTGGGCCTTGGCGAGGTCCAGGCGCGCCCAGACGGTGGCGGGGCGATCGAGGTCGACTGTCTGGAGGGGCGCGGCCTCGCGCATGGCGGGAGCGAGCTTCCGGCCGGCGGCCAGGGTCAGCATCAGGGGCTTCGACGGGTCAGCGCGAAACACATCCACCTCGCCGTCGTACACGGCCGCCTCGGCGGCGGAACGACCGCCCGAGGCCACGACCTGCAATCCGTACATGGTGTGCTTGGAGCCCATGGTGACATCCCCGGCCTGGGCCTGGGTGGGATCCGCGGTCAGGACGTCGAGACTGCCGCTCAAGAGGTTGACGGCGCAATCCCGACCCTGCGGCGCGACGACCACGGCACGGAAAGTTCCGGAGAAGTTGAGACTGGCCGACAGGGGGCAGCTCAACTCGGCAACGGCTCCGGGGCCCTCGCTTTCGAGCGTATCGCCAGGGTCGAGGAGCATGCCAGGGCGCGCGGCCTCGGGCTTGGTCATTCCAAAACGGGTGACGGAGACCGCGCTGGGCGCGCTCCCTTGGAAGGCGGTCTGGACAGCGCTCACGCAGACCTGTTTGGCATTCCGGCAGGGGCCCTGCGCCTGAGCGCAGGGCAGGAGAAGCGGCTGCACGAGCGACAAAGAACACCACAGAAACATTCGCGGCAACATGGGCACACCCCCGAGGTTCGCAACACCGCAACGAGCGTCTTTTAGAGAAATTACGCCGGATTCAACCGGAAGTCAAGACGTTCGCTCGGGCGGAATAGACGGAAGGGCAAGCTGGGCGGCCGTTTCGTCATGCCGTGCGGGCCGGTTGGCGGGGCCTCGACGGGAGAAACCGGCCCACTTCGTAAGAAGCCACTCCGCCCGCGAGCAGCGCAAGCAGGGATAGCGCCCGTGGCCAGGGGTAGCGGTTGCGGGCGATCGTCCGCCGCAGCACTTCGAAGCGTTCCCGGAAACCGAGAGGCTTGGTGTGGCTCCAGGCGGAATAGTTGCGATAGCTCCGGCCATAGATACGCATCTTCCGGTACCAGTCCGAGACGCGGCCGATCTCGAGATGACGGATCTGGGCGTCGTGCGCGTAGCGCACGGATCCGGCGCCGTAGGCCTGGACCACCCGGCTGACAAAGACCGTGTCGGCTCCGCGAGCGACCTGGAGGAACGGCCCGCATCTTTCAAACGCGTCGCGGCGCACGGCCATGTTGTTGGTGTACCCGTAGTACAGGCGCTGGTCCTGTTGCGAGCAGACGTACTCCGTCCTCTGAGCCTCGTAGTCGGCCGCCATTGCGAGGGCGAAGGACTCCCGGGCATGGCGCCTGCCGCCGAGCACCAGCTCGGCTCCCGGTTCCGCCAGAGCGGCGGCGATCGCTTCGAGCCACGTGGGGCAGACCTCGCAGTCGGCGTCGGTGAAAACCAGAGTCCGGCCTGCGGCCTGCCGGACCCCGCAGTTCCGGGCGGCATAGGAACTTGGGATTCCCTCCTCGATGACCGCCACTTCGCGAAAACCGCGGGCGATCTCGAGCGAGCGGTCGGTCGAGTTATTGTCGATCAGAATCACCTCGTACTTCTCCCTGGGGTAGGTCTGAGCGACCAGCGCGTCGAGACAGCGGCGAAGGTAGGGCTCGTTGTTGAAGCACGGAACGATGACGGAAAACTCCAAAAAGACCGCCTCCTGGAAGATTCACGATAGCACCCGCCGGCCGGTTCGGGTCCTAAGCTCTCGTTCGGCCGTCAGCGGATCCTCCAGTCCATGGTACAGCGCGAACAGAGAAGCGGAGCTGGAGTAGTGCGGCGCAAGTCATACGAAGTACGATTCTCCAAGGGCAAACCCTGGGACAGGCACGAAGTTTCGCAGCAACGGCGAAAGTCGGGCCAGTCGCCGGTTTGCAGCTCGTTCCGATACCCGACGATACTTACGACGCACCACACTAGACAGCTCCCCGGGGGAGCGGCGGTACGAGGCCGGCGGGCCGCTTGACAGAGTAGTTTAATCCGGGTAAAATTGTTTTACCCGGATGAAAGAAAAAACGGCTGCGGCGGATGAACGGATGGAGCGGCCCTGCACGGCGTTTGCGGGCGCCAGACGGATCGGATCGGGCGACTTGAAGGAGGTGGCGCGGAAGGCGAAGCGAGCCGTCGACGGCGGAGGGCCCGCGCCGGTGCTCATTTTCGATGACGCATCGGGCGAGACGATCGAAGTGGACTTTCGCGGGACGGCCGGCGACGTCGCGAGGAGGCTCTCGGAGCCAACCCCGCGGGGGCCGGGACGCCCGAGACTGGGCGTCGTCGCGCGCGAGGTCACGCTGCTGCCGAGGCACTGGGACTGGCTGGGCAGCCAGCCGGGGGGTGCGTCCGTAGCGCTCCGCAAGCTGGTCGAAGAGGCGCGGCGCGCCCATGCGGCCAAGGACCGAGTTCGCGTGGCGCAAGAGGCGGCGTACCGGTTCATGACGACCATGGCGGGAAACGAACCGGGGTTCGAGGAAGCGCTGAGGGCGCTGTTCGCGGGGAGCAGGGAGCGTTTCCGGAAGGAGATCGAGGGTTGGCCCGCAGGCGTCCGGGAGTACGCGAAGAAGCTGGCGGACGCCGCGTTCGGGGGTGAGTGATGGAACCGGGCGCGCGGAAGGCAGCCAGCCGGGAGTTCAAGGAGCGCAAACCTATTCGCGGCGTGTTCGCAGTGCGATCGACAACGACGGGCCGGGCGTGGGTCGGCTCGTTCCCGAATCTCGAAGCGATGCGAAACCGCCTGTGGTTCACCCTAGGCCAGGGAGCGCACCGCGACCGCGCGCTGCAGAAGGAGTGGGACGCTCACGGCGAGGGGGCGTTAGAGTTCGAAATTCTCGAGAAGTTCGACGATGAGATGAGCGCGATCGAGGTGAGCGATGGCCTGAAGGAAAGGAAGCGGCACTGGGCGGCCAGGCTGGGCGCGCGGACGCTGTGACCCGGCTGCGCGGCAGGAACGATCTGCGCCCAGACCTGCGCGGGGCTCTCGACGGGCGCAGCGGGGTTGGTCTATACTCATTCCGGAGACTCTTCGCAGAAGGCCCTACTCATGTCTAGACCGAACACACTCCTTTCAATCCTGGCGCTCCCCGCGCTGCTCCTGCCCCTGGCCAGTTGTGGCGGGTCCGCACACGACGCGACCGAGATCTACTTCCTGGTCGCCGCGAACACGAAGATCCCGTACTGGCAGGCCGCCTCGGCCGGCCTGAGCCAGGCAGCGGGCGACCTGAAGGTGCGATACGACTTCGTAGGGCCGGACACCTACGATCCCCAGGCCGAGATCGAGCAGTTCAAGAAGGTGGTGCGGGAGAAGAAGCCGACCGGCATTCTCGTGTCGGCGGCGGACTCCGAACTCTTGAAACCGGAGATCGACAGCGCCATCGCGCAAGGCATTCCGGTGATTACCTTGGACGCGGACTCACCGGCGAGCAAGCGCATCATGTTCATCGGGACGGACAACTATGGGGCCGGGCAACGCGGCGGCGCCGTTCTGGTGCGGCACCTGCAAGGGAAGGGTAACGTGGTGGTTTTCACGATACCGGAGCAGGCCAACCTGCGGGAGCGGTGGCACGGGTACGAGGACGTGCTCAAGACCAGCCCCGGCATCAAGGTGGTCGAGACGGTGAACATCAAGGGCACGCCGACGATTCCGTTCGATCGCACCATGGAGTATATCGAGAAGAACAAACCGGTGGACGCGTTCGTGTGCCTGGAAGCGCTGGCCTGCCCGGAGGTGGCCGAGGTACTCGACCGCAAGAACGTGAAGGGCAAGGTCATCATCGCCATGGATACCGATCCACGCACGTTGGAATGGATACAGAAGGGGATGATCGCGGCGACGCTGGCGCAGAGGCCTTACACGATGGCGTACTTCGGGCTCAAGGTGCTGGACATGATTCACCACCAGAAGCCTCCGTCGCTTCAGGAGAACTGGGCCGAGGACACGCGGTCGCCTTTTCCGAACTTCGTGGACACGGGGGCGACGCTGGTGGACAAGAGCAATGTCGACGCGTTTGTGAAGGCGAACGCGGCGGCGGCGCCGGCGGGCAACTAGACTAGGGTGGTCCGGCGCAAATCGTACCCCGCACGATCGGCTGCGGGCAAACCCTGGGACAGGGTGCGAACTTCGCAAGCGCGGCGAAATCCGAGCCGGTCCCCGGTTTGCGGCTGGTTCCGATACCCGACCATACTTGCGCCACCCTGCACCAGGCTATAGAGGGATGTCGAGGCGGGTTTCGGAGCCGAGCCACAGGCGGCGCGCGAGAGAAGGGTCGGGCGGGGCATCCAGGAGGACCGGCCGGATCAAGAGGACGACGTCGCTGGCGGAGCGGTTGCGACCGGTTTCGCGCAGGGCGTTGCCGATTAGAGGAAGCTGGGAAAGCACGGGGATGGCGGTGATCGACCGCGCGTCCGAGACGCTCATCAGGCCGGCTACAAGGGCCCACTCGCCGTCGCGGAGCCGCACCTTGGACTCGATCTTGCGGGTCGCAATCACGGGGATCCCGTTCGCGGAGCCGCCGCCGAGTACCTTGAATTCCGCGCTCACGTCGAGCGAGACCTCTTCGGTCCCGTGAATGTGCGGCGTCACTTTCATCACCAGTCCCAAGTCCTCGAAGCTGAAGGAAGGGATGCGGGGCAGGGTGCCGGTCGAAGACGCCGACGTCGCCGCGCCGCCACCTACCAGTTGACCGGTCAGGATCGGATACTTGCTGCCCACGTGGAAATCGGCGGTCTCGCCATCGAGCGACCGCACGGAGGAGTCCAGCAGGGTCTTCGAGGACGATCTGGTCATGGTAGCGAAGATCTGCGAGTTGGCAATGCCCACACCGAACATGATGGGATTGATGTTGACCAGCTTGGCCAGGGGGATGGCGTTGCCGAGGTACGCCACCAACGCGGCCAGTTGCTGGTTAGCGGGCTGAAGGCTGGCCGCGCCTGCAAACCCCAGGAAGGTGATCGGGAAGTTGCTGGGCAGGAGGAGGCCGTAGGAGAGCAGACTGGAGCGATCCACCTCGATAAACTGCACTTCGATCATGACCTGTGGGCGGCTGTGCGCGAGCTGCATGAAGAGCGCCTGCGCCGGGCGGACTCTGGAGACGCGATCGCGGATGAGCACCATGCGGCGTTCGACGTCGATGGAGAGCTTGGCGATATCGAGGGTCTGCTGGACGGCGCGGCCGACTTCCTGCGCCTCCTGCGGGGTCAGCGTGTCGGGGATGGGGACGGTCACCGCGATGGTGGGCTCGAAGGCGACGCGCTTGGGCTGCGTGTCCTTGGCCGCCATAATCAGGCGCTGGCCGATGGGGAAGACGAAAGAACCGGTGGCGGCTTCGACGGCGCGCAACGCCTGGCGGTAGTCGACGTCGTCGAGGTGCAGGCGGCGCGCCGGGCCGGCCTCATAGTCCGGGTCGAAGGCGACGCCGAGGCCGAAGGCGGCGGTGGCCTGAGTGAAGAGAGCCTTGGCGTCCCCGTTCAGATCGAGGGTCTTCGTGCCCGGGGTGGCGTCCAAGGCGGGCGGCGGTTTGATGCGGCGCAGTTCGGCCAGCTCTTCTTCCGCGATGGCGGTCGAGAAGCCGGGCAGCGGGGTGACTTCAGGGGGTTCCAAACGGGTCCTGCCGGAGGCGTCCGTGGCGGGCATGGCGCGGGCCTTGAGGGCAGCGCGGATCTGGAGGGCCTGCGCGCGGGCCAGGTATTCCCGGTGCGAGGGATCTTTGGCGGCGGCCTCGGAATAGAGCAGATAGGCCTGGACGATTTCTCCGGCGAGTTCGGCTTTGCGGCCCTGGCGGAAGAGATCGGAGGCCCTGGGCTCGGCCGCCATCAGCACCGCGGCCGCGGCCAGGCACACAGACAAGGTAGAGCGCAGCGACACTCAGTTTGATGACGAACGGCCGGGGCGGAACGTGCAGGGGCCACATGGGAGCCGGGACCCCTGGCGGACCTGGGCCGCCATCGTGGAAGGAGTATCGGTCTCGTAGTGGTCAGGGTTTGCTGGAGGTGGGGAGATTCGTACTCGCGACGTCTTCCATGCCGTGGTCCCGAGATGCATCACGTACGAGCCACCAAACTGAAAACACGAGAGTTACTGGAAGAGAGCTTGGGCCGGGTTTGGACCGGGTGACCTCTTCCACGTGGTTGTGGACCGGGGCAGGTCGACTCGGGGCGTGGGGACGGGACGTTGACATCGAATTGGACCTGGTCGTTGGTAAGGCGAACTTCGCCCGCCACGGCTGCCAGCGGCCGCAACGGCTGAGGACCGTGGCCGACGTGCCGAGGGCGGCCAGGTAGCTGCTGCTCGCGGACTCAGGCGGCCTCGAGATCGACCCGCACGCGGCAGCCCAGCGCCGTGGAGATGTTCACCAGTGCGTCCAGCGAGAACCGCGAAACGCGGCCACGCAGCAGATCGTTCACCCTTGGCTGCGTCACCCCGCAGTGGCCCGCCGCCTCGACCTGTGTCCAGCCCCGCCGCTTCACGAAGGCCGCGATCTGCTGCATCAGTTCGGCTCGCGCCCGCAGGTTCGCCGCCTGCCCGGGCGTGTCCGCGATGGCGTCCCAAACACTGGCGTAGCTCTTCGGTTTCCTCATTTCCCACCTCTTGATAGTTGCGCAAACCGTCCCTTGGCGGTTTCGAAATGACGCCGTGAAGTCGCTCGCGTCTTCTTCTGGAAGGCGTGCAACACGCACACGGCCTCCGCTCGCCTGGCCAGGTAGATCACACGGTATGCCCCGCCCTCGTCCGTAATCCGAATCTCCTCGACACCTTTGCCGATGGCGGGCATAGTTTTGAAGTCGTCAGGCTGCTCGCCGCGCTGTACCTTGTCCAACTGATAGCCCGCATCGTGCCGGGCAACGTCGGGGAAGTCGCGCAGGCACTTGAGCGAGTCGCCGAGAAACCGCACGGGCCGCATAGCCTGAGTATATCCGATTGGATATAGCGATGCAGCTTGGGGCTCCACGCGGACTCCAGGGGCGAGGTTCAGGTGCTGCTAATGCTGCCCGCCGGGAGGGTTGATCTAGTCAGTGGCGTTGTACGGCATCAGCAATAACAACCTGGCCGGCATGTCCTGCACCGGTGGACACATCACCTCGCCGTTCTGCCACAGCAAAGGTCTCTGTGGATCATAGAAATGCAAGTACACTGCAAAGCGGAGCAGCCCTGATCCACGGATGCAATTCATCTTGCGCTGGATGAGCGTCTGGCCGTCGTCGGAGAGTAGCCCCTCGTCGTAACCCACCTGCATGTAGCGCGGATCGTTGGGAAACTCGGCCTGCATCTGTCCGAACTTTCTCATCTCGAACGGCTCGGCCAACCCCTCCACAATCGCCTCGATCAGCACAAGCCCGGCGAAGTGCTCCCGCGTCATTTCATCGTTCTCGGTCACCTTCCACTGCTTCCGCCACGTCTTCGTACCGATCTGGGGGCGATAAATACCAAGTACGGTCAGCCGAGGCTCGGACATGCCCAGCAATGTCGCACACGAGCGGCGCATACGCAATCGCCGGGCGCATGAACGCGAAGGCGAGTGGCACTCGGCCCACGGGACTCCACGTACGGACTCCAAGGGCGAGGTTCAGGTGCCGCTATTGGCGGTAAGTGTTTGAGACAGTTTGGTGGACCTGGTGAGATTCGAACTCACGACCTCTTCCATGCCATGGTGGACAGATCAATCACTTACAGGCCCCCTCTCATGAAAACACGAGACTTGCGCGTAACGAGTTTGGACGCCAGCGTGGACGCCAGGGCAAATCATTTGCAAGTTTGGACTCCGGCTGGACTCCACGTGGACTCCAGCACCGACCAGCCCCTTCATATCGCCAGCCCTCGCGCGCGCGGTCGTTCAAGCATCGGTTTTCCTCTCCTCTCGCTACGGTAGCGAGAAGAGAGAAATAGCAATTCCCTACAAGAGCGAGAAAAGGCGACCTCCCCGGGCCGGCGGACGTGAAATACTGGAGGGCGTGAAACGGGCCATCGTCATGGCGGTTAGAGACGCTGCCGGGCGATCGCTACGGGTTCCACGAGGACACGCGCACAATCGTCGGCGAGCGCACGCGGCGCGAGTTCTCGATCGGCGATGATGTCATGGTGCGCCTCGATCGCGTCGATGCGCTGGAACGCAAGCTGCAGTTCTCGCTCGCCAAGCCGAACCGGAGCGGCGGCGCAAGCGGAGGTAGAGAGATGAAGGTTGCGGTGGCGTTGTTAATAGCCGGCGGCATGGCGTTCGGCGCCGACGAAGGCGGTAGCGTCGCGAGGTGCACGAAGCCGGAGGCGTTCGCTGGCCACCTGAAGCAGCTTCTCACACGCGACTGGCGGCAGGTCGAGGTGAACGCACTGCGCAAGGAGTGGCCGGAAGTCTCGGTGCCGGACCCTCAGTACATAATCGGCGCGGAGGCCCAGGAGAGGCAGACGAAATGCTGTTGCCAAGCGGCCAAATGGAATACTTATGCAGCCTTTCACCCCGCGCTGGGTCTACACCTGCGCTCGGCGCCGAATGCACCCGGTCTTTGGGGGGTGGGTGCTGCCGTCTGCGGCGCGACTACCGCGCAGGCACTTCGCACCGTGAATGAGCTCATCGCCGCTGCGGTACCCCAGCATCCTCGAACCCGCTTTGTCTTCAACTGGGAGCCATCGAAGAGCGAGCAAGGATCCTATGTCGCGGCCTGGGATGCGGGCGGAGAGCGATTCGTGCTTGAGGCTGACGTGTTCGAGTACCACCAGGAGTGGCGCGGCTGGTTTGAACTATTGCGCCGCGCTCCGGTCAACGCCGTTGAGACGTGGAGTCTGGACAACGGTGGGCGGGTTCAGGTGATTGAGGAGCGTGTGGACCCTTCGACACCTGCGGCCGAGAAGGCTCTCAAGTTCATCTACCGCTCAGATTGCCCGGTTCGGGACCCCTCCTGCCGCGAACAGGAGTTCACGGTGTTGTGGCCGCGGCTGAAAGCCAAGGCTGAACACGAAGGGGTGCACCGGGTGGAGCTCGAGATCGATGGCAGCGACGCGGTTTCAATGTCTGTGCGGGTCGAACGCAAGGCCGATGGAAGCTGGGATCTGCCTGGGGTCCTCAGGCCCTGAGCGCCTCGCTGCGAAGGGCGGTCCGCCGGTGTCATACTCCTCGGTCACGACCGCTCTCTTCGCCCACGTCGGCGCAACCGCAAGAGCCAGCTGCGTCCCCACGAATAGAACGGTAACCGAGAAGAGAAGTAACCTCTGCATCTTCCTACTGGCAGCATAGTAACGAAGGCCCAGAGCATCAAGCGAGCGCTGAACAGGATGTTGCTGTCCTCAATTCCGCGTCCCACGCACTTTGGTTTTCAACCGCACGACGCGCCAATGCCTTGCCCGTGGCGACCGCAAAAAAAATGCGTGCGCTCTTCCACACTGCGGAGTTCGAAACCACACTGGCTGCCGATCCATGGCGCCGGCGACCCAATGGAAGCAAGCGGTTATGCTGCGTCCAAACCCGACGAATTCGGGACGCCAAACTGTGCTGGAGTCCAAAACCGCACGAGTTTGGACTCCGGAGGCCGGTTGTAGAACTGGCCGCAGGGTGATCCAAGTGGTGGAAGTAGTCGTGTTTGCTATTGGTTGTGTATGGTGGACCTGGTGAGATTCGAACTCACGACCTCTTCCATGCCATGGAAGCGCGCTCCCAACTGCGCCACAGGCCCACGCTGGGCTTTCATCAATATAGCACGGCGGGCGGCCGCTCTAGCCACCGCCCGTGCAGTATCCTGAGGAAGACATGACGCGGGAAGAAGCCTGGCAGATCCTGTGCGAGTTCACGAAGTCGGAAAACCTCCGCAAGCACGGGCTGGCCGTAGAGGCCTGCCTCGCCGCATACGCCCGCGAGTTTGGCGAGGACGAGGAGAAGTGGCGTGTCACCGCCTTGCTGCACGATTTCGACTGGGAGATCCACCCCGAAGCGCCCGACCACCCGCTCAAAGGCGAGCCGATTCTTGCCGCCCGAGGCGTCAGCGAGGACATCCGCCGCGCCGTGCTTTCGCATGCCCGCTACAGCGGCGTCAAGCGGGAGACTGCGCTCGAGAAGACGCTGTTTGCCTGCGACGAACTGGCCGGCTTCATAACCGCTGTGACGCTGGTGAAACCGACCCGCAGCCTGGCTGAGGTCGAGGCCAAGTCCGTACGCAAGAAGATGAAGGACAAGGCGTTCGCCCGCTCGGTGAGCCGCGAGGACATCATCGAGGGCGCCCAAGGCCTGGGGATCGACCTGGACCGGCATATTGACTTCTGCGTGCGGGCGATGCGGGAGAATGCCGCGGAGCTGGGCCTGGCCGGAGCGTAGCCGGTTCGGCTCCGCTCACGACGCAAACAGGCTGCACTCGAGGGCGTTGATCTTGCCGGCCACGGCCAGCAGCAGTTCGCGATCGGACTTGAGGCGATCCCAGCCGCACTGGGGAAACCGGCGTTTCAAATCGTCCAGACTGTCGAGCGCGGCCGGACCGGCGGCCTGGAAGCCCAGCATGTCCGCGAGCCGGCATGAGACATGGATGATCGTGTGTTGGTCGAGGCGCCCGTGTTGCGGCGCTTCGTGGTGCCGGCCGATGGTCTCTCGCAGGTCGCTCGGAAGTCCCCAGTCCTCGGCCAGCCAGCAGCCGATCTGGCAGTGATCGGCATCGAACATCTCGCGCTCGTACTCCATCAGGCTGGCGGCGTCCCCCTGGTCCGCATCGACGGTTTCGAGCAGACCGGCATACTCTCCGGGGTAGGTCTCGAGCAGGGAGAGCCGTCCCATATCGTGCAGCAGGCCGGCGGTGTAGCAGGGATCCTTGTCGAGCCAGCAGGCCTCGGCCAGGAGTTCCGAGAGCAGGGCGCAGGCCAGCGAGTGGCGCCAGCAGCGCAGCAGGACCGGGACATCCAGGGTGGAGGAAAGGAAGTTCCGCAGCGCCACGGTCATGACCAGGCCCTTCAGGCGGTCCAAGCCGAGAATGGCCAGGGCGTTGAGAATGCCCCGCACTTCCTGCCGGCATCCAAGCAAGGGCGAATTGGCCACCCTCAGCACTTCGGCCGAAAAGGCCGAATCCACCCGGATCAGCTCGGACACACGGCGGAACACCACGTCGTCCGTCGAAACCATCCGCATCAGCCGCACGGCCACAACCGGCAGAGGATGCAGGTTCCTGAGGACCCAGGGTCTCTGCGCACCAGCCGCCGATGCCAGCGATGTGCTCACAGATGCTATATCGGCAGGGAAATGCGGTATCTGGACCGCGCAATAGGAAAAAATGATGAAAGCAATTAAACGCCAGCGCGTGGAAAGAGCGCCCTATTCCGCCGCCCGCTCGAGCCGGTCCAGGACGGCCGCCCAGTCGGCACGCTCGGGCGGCCGCTCGACCGCGATCCAGTCCAGACCCTCGCGGTCCAGCTTGTGCAGCGTCTCGTAAAGCACCGCAGCGTACATTGCCGGATCCGTAGGCATTCTGACAACGCGCGCCACGGGCCCCGCCGGTTCCGAGCCCAGGCTGGCGTAGGCCCCCCGGCCCCGGTCCGGCACGCCACCGCCCTCCACCAATAGCAGCCGCGTCCTCGGACTGTAGTGCCTGCGGTGCATCCCCGGAGAGGCATGCGGACCGGACCCGGCCGCCGCCGCCACCTCCACCGGGCCGATCCGATCCTCGATCTCCCGCTGGGACACCATGCCCAGCCGCAGCAACACGGGCCGCAGCCCGGCCAGCGAGAGCACCGTCGACTCAATCCCTACATCGGTCGAGCCGCCGTCCAGGATCAGGTCCACGGCCTCCCCCAGACTGTCGCGCACGTGCGCCGCCGTGGTGGGAGACAGGCCGCTGAACCGGTTGGCGCTTGGCGCCGCGATCGGCACACCCGCCTCGCGAATGAGGGCCAGCGCCACCGGGTGCGCCGGGACGCGGATGCCCACGGTCTCGAGGCCCGCCGTAACGATCTCCGGCACCCTGGCCTGCTTCGGCAGCACCAGCGTCAGCGGACCCGGCCAGTAACGGCCCGCCAGCTCGGCGGCGGTTTCCGGCCACGCCGCCGCAACCTCGCGCGCCATCTCCGTCGAAGCCACGTGGACAATCAGCGGGCTCCCCGCCGGCCTGCCTTTGGCTTCGTAAATCCGCGCCACCGCCACCGCGTCGAGCGCGTTCGCTCCCAGCCCGTAGACGGTCTCGGTAGGGAAGGCCACCAACCTTCCCTGGCGGATCAGCTCCGCGGCGGCCTGGATCTGCTGGTGGGAGATCACGACTCGGGCAGGTCTTCCTTGCCCTCGGCGCCGGCGACTTTCCCGGTGCGTTTCCACACCAGCCAGGCATGCATCAGCGGCTCCATGTCGCCGTCGAGAACGCGGTCCACGTCTCCGACGCCGAGCTTGGTGCGGTGGTCCTTGATCAGCCGGTATGGCGCCAGCACGTAGCTGCGGATCTGGCTGCCGAAGTTGATGGCGGCCTTGCTGTCCTCGATCTTCTGCTCGGCGGCGTTCCTCTTCGCCAGCTCGTGCTCGTACAGCCGCGCCCGAAGTTGTTTGAGCGCCATGTCGCGGTTCTTGTGCTGCGAGCGCTCGTTCTGGCACTGCACCACGATGTTGGTGGGCAGGTGCACCATGCGCACCGCCGAGTCCGTGCGGTTGACGTGCTGCCCGCCCGCGCCGCCCGAGCGGAAGGTGTCCACGCGCAGGTCTTCGGGCTTGATTTCGATCTTGATCTCGTCGTCGATTTGCGGGTAGACGTAGACGGAGGCGAAAGAGGTGTGCCGGCGCGCGTTGGCGTCATACGGGGAAATCCGCACCAGCCGGTGAACGCCGACTTCCGATTGCAGCAGGCCGTAGGCGTTCTCGCCGTTCACCTCGAAGGTGACCGACTTGATGCCCGCGCCCTCGCCCTCCTGCCGGTCCGTGACCACCGTGGAAAAGTGCATGCGCTCAGCCCAGCGCAGGTACATGCGCAGCAGCATCTCCGCCCAGTCCTGGCTCTCGGTGCCGCCCGCGCCGGGATGGATCTCGACGATGGCGCTGCGGAAGTCGTTCTCGCCCGCCAGCAGCATCTCGGTTTCGAGCTTGTCGAGGCGCTCGGAGAACTTGTGCAGCTCCTGCCGGATCTCGCCGCCGACGTCCTCGCCTTCGCGCTGCAGCTCGAACAGCGTTTCGAGATCGGACATCGTGAGCGCAACACCGGCGTCATCGGCCAGCGTCTCTTCCAGGCGCTTGCGCTCCCGCAGCAGGCTCTGGTTCGGCTGAGTCCAGAATTCGGGCGCGGAGACCCGCTCTTCAATCTTGGCTAGCTGGGATTTCCGTTTGGGGGCGTCAAAGATAGCTCCGCACAGCCTCGGCTTGCTGGCGGAGCGTGGAGTATTCTCGGTCGAGTTCCTCGTTCATTCCTTAATCAGTGTATCAGAGTCCAACACAGCGCCCCGTTTGCCGGCGTTGATGCAAAGGGTGTCCCCGAGCCGTATCCGGACACCTTCGGCCTCGTGTATGTGGCCGCAGAAGAACACCGCCGGCCGCTGCTTCTCGATGAACTCGCGCACCGCACTGCTGCCGGCGTGCATGCCCTTGTGGACGCGGTCGAGGTCCGTCCCCAGCGGCGGGCAGTGGCAGATCAGGATGAGGGGCTTCAAGCCGGAGAAGGCCGCCAGCCGCCGCGCCATCTCCTCCTCGCTGTACTCGCCTGGCGTGTTGAACGGAGTGGGCGTCGAGCAGCCCAGACCGGCGATCTGGTATCCGCCCGCTTCGAAGCTCTGACCGTGAAAGTCGATCAGTCCGTGGCGGGCGGCCAGGTCCGCCGTCTGGCGCTCCGATTCATGGTTGCCTGGCAGCAGGTAAACGCGGCCGGCGCGCCGCGCCAGGATCTCGCCGCACCGCTCGAGGCCGCGGCCCCAACTGGTCAGATCCCCCGCC
The DNA here is from genome assembly GCA_963710565.1 of Bryobacterales bacterium. Lineage (GTDB taxonomy): Bacteria > Acidobacteriota > Terriglobia > Bryobacterales > Bryobacteraceae > DASWZN01. Next base: position 782,293 of record CAVQAN010000010.1, read on the forward strand.
GCAAAGTAGTAGTCGGCCTCGGCTCCCATGTGCCGGTCGAGCGCCCCGTAGTCGCCGTGAATGTCCGAGAAGACCAGCAGCTTCACGATTCTGACATTGTGCCACAGCTAGGGGGCGGAGGACCCGGAAGGCGCTGGTCGCGGTGTCGCCGGGGGCGGGTTAGGGCCCCTGGGGGAGGGGTTCGTGCGGTTCGCGCTGGTGGAGAACCAGCAGCGGTTCCGGCAGGCGACGTCGGGAATCAAGGGAGTGCTGGGGGGCGGTCGATAGTCGATGGTCGATAGCCGATAGCCGATCGTGACTGAGCGGCGGGTTCCGTGGCCTTGCGCACCAACCAGCGGTCCGGCGCGGCCCGCTCGATCAAACCGGCCGGGACATGGGCGTTGGCGCACTACCCCTTTTGTTTCCGGGTCCACTTGAAGATGGCCGACTCTTCTTTGCCGTCGAAGACGCTGATCCACTCCGCCGTGAAGTGGTTGGCATCCTCGAAGGTGACGGTGAGGTCTTTGATGTGGCTACCACCGGGCTTGAGGTTGGTGATGTCGGCGAACCGGAAAGGGATGGATTTCCCGTCGGGCGACGTGCCGGATGCGCGCATGCGGGGCTGGTTCCCCATGCTGCAGTAGTGGGTCGCCACCAGGCCGTCACCGTCACGGTGGTATATGGTAACCATGCCCGGCTCGGGAGCGGGCGGCCTCATGGTTTCCATGAGGGCGCTGCCGCCGGAGATCACGGTGTAGGTGACCGTGGCCGTCTTGCCGGCCGCCGTGCCCTCCCACTCGCCGGCGAGCGAGAGCAACTGGTTCCACGCGGCATCGCCACCGGCGCCAGGTGCGACGAACGAGGCGAGCACAGTCAGGATGGGCAGGAGCAACAGACGTTGGAACATGTCCGCAATCATAGCGCACATCCGACGGGCCAACGCCTGCGGAACTTCGACCGCGCGGAGTGAAGTGGATCGATCATGAATGCCATCGCTAAGCCGGGCGAGCCGGGCGGGCTGGGTGGTGGCGCCGCCTCGGTATCTCAAGACCGAATTCGAGCCGCTCTGGCCACGGTTTTACGCAGGCTTCAGGAGCTCCCGCGCAGTCGCTGAAGGACCTGCGACGCGGTGGCGTGAATTGGGCCTTGGCATTCGAGCTTCATGGTTGCTGCCATCGCCGCGAACCTGCCGATCTCGTCGAGATCCCAGGGCAAGGCCGATGCAAACACGAACGCCGCCATGTAGGTATCTCCGCAGCCGGTCGGGTCCGCGAGGCAGGACGGCGGAAATGCCGGGATGACGTGCTCCCCGCTTCCGTCATAGATCACAGAACCCCTAGAACCTCGGGTGATGACCACGGTGTTTGCCCCATGATCTCTAAGGAGCGCATCCTGCTCGGGCAATGACTCCTTCCTGGTTATGAAGCGCGCCTCCTCTTCGTTGACGAACAAGTAGGTGACGCGCGGCAGGAACTCGAGTATCCTCTCGGGATGGCGCCAGACTACCGTGCCGGCGGCGCCTGTGCCGCCATCAAGATATCGCATCAGCCCCTGCGCGGCTAGCGCAACAGGCTGGCGGGTGTTCCGCACGACATCGGGCTGGAAGTTGTCGTTGAACAGCGGGCCGAGGATCACCGCGTCGCAATCCAACACTCCGATGTCATCGGCTCCGATGTTGTTTTGCGGGACGATGGCGCGTTGCTCCCGCTCATCGACGTTGTCCTTGTACTCGTTGATGAACCTGATGGTCCCTTGTGCGCGGATGTGGTGCAGAACGCCGGGCTGAAACTCGCCGAGCCAGCCTGCCGGCTCATCCCCAAAGGTCGCGAAAAGCTCGACCTCGGCGCCGAGGGATGAGAGCGCCTGGCCGGCGTAGTAGGTGACGCCGCCGATGCCGAAGCGAGACTGGCCACGAACGACGTTCTCGTCCTTGCACAGCGGCCCGAGGACTGCGACGCGCATGAAGGCTCAGGATAGCATCGAGGGGGGCGGTGGTCGATGGTGCAGGGCCGCCGGCCCAGTCGCGTTCAACGCGCGGATCGTCGATTCCATTCAACCGCCGTACGGCATCGGGGGCACTCTTCCGAGCGGGCGGGAGTAGACTGTCAGAGCGCCGCGATGATGCGCGGTGTGCTCGGCCATGAACCACACGCTGTCGCTGATGGGCTGGCCGCCCATGACTGGGCCGGGCGGGAGCGGCCGGGCGAGGTCCTTCGGGCCGCGCGAGCGGAGGAACTGGATCGCGTTCCCATAGGCTGTTTCGAGCATCCGGCGTGCGGCGGCGAGCGAGGTCACGGCGCCGAGCGCCTTGACCTGTTTCTCGAAATCGAGGTCGAAGCCCTCCGGCCGGGATGCGCCCTCGATGAACCAGTCGAGAGTCTGAGCCACTCTCCGGTTGGCGCAAGGGCGTCACCGCGTTGGGCGTTGGTATTCTACTGCCAGAAACGGTAGAGCAGAGCCGGCTTGCGGCCAGTGTGTTGCCATTCCCTGGTCGGCTTCACGATCCCCTTCTGGATGATCTTGCGGCGGAAGTTTCTCTTGTCGAGCTTCTCGCCGACAATGGCTTCGTGCACCAACTGCAGCTCGGTGAGAGTGAACTTGTCTGGCAGGAACTCGAAACCCACGCCACTGTAATCCAGCTTGTTCCGAATGCGTTGATGCGCGTACTCCACGATCTTGCGATGATCGAATGCCAGCGGAGGCAGCTCTGTGACCGGGAACCAAGTGGCATCGGAGGCGTCGGTCCCGGCGCGAAGCACCTGGGTGTGCGGCACCAGGGCGTAGTAGGCAACGGTGATGACGCGGTCGCGCGGATCGCGCTTTGGATCGCCGAAGGTGTAGAGCTGCTCGAGGTACACCTTCTCCACACCCGTTTCCTCACGGAGCTCCCGGGTTGCCGCAGCATCCAGGGATTCGTCTTCGAGGACGAAACCGCCAGGGAGGGCGTAGCGGCTTTCAAACGGCTTGGCGAGCCGCCGGATCAGGAGCAGACAGAGCCGGCGATCCCGGATCGTCAGAAGCACGACATCAACGGTGACGAGGAGCTTGGTCATGGTGGCTCGTCTCAGGCGACGATCAGATTCGCTTTCTCCGGTGCGATGCGGATGTTGGCGACGGCGCCCGAGTTGAAGTCCAGATGGTCCGCCTCGATGCCATCCGAGAAGATGACTCCGCCCAGAGGCATTTGGGATTCAAGGGCAAGCGGCACCTCAGGGACGATCGCGCCGGCGATGATGGCAGCCTGCGAGTGGCGGCTGACGAAAGGTTCGCGAACGACAAAGAGCAGGCGCTCCTCCTCCCAGTCCATTCGAATGGGCTTCACCGGCGCGCCGCCAAGGAAGGAGAGGATGCCGGAGGTTTCGTTAAAAATGGACGACAGCCATCCGGTGCTGCCGGCGCCGGTGGACACGATGATCCCGCTCGAAGAATGATTCTCCCGCCTGTCGCGGTAGCGGATGCGGTAGCGCGCGGAAACGTGCGTACCAGCCCCGATGAACAGGTCGTTGAAGGCAAGCAACCTCTGTCCATCTTTGAATCTTGCCTCCGCCAGAGTAACGGAGCGCAGTCTCGCCTTGCCTGCGAGGGTTCGCTCCAGGTTCGGCCGGAGGTCCGCCGGCTTAAAAGGCAGGAGGATCCCGTCAAAGCGCTCGGCGTCCGGGTTGACCGCCAGAATTGGCTGGCCGCTCACGTACTTGGCAGTGTTCGCGACCAAGCCGTCCTGACCCAGGGTAACGATGAGGTCGGCCTTCGAGAACACGTAGGTTGGGACCAAGGCTCGATCCATGACCTGGATTTTGAGCCCGGCTTCAATCGCCCTCCGAACGGCTTCCAGCGAGCGCCGGTAGGCGTCATCTTCGAGCGCGTAGGCGGAGAAGTCCCCGCCCGCGTGCTCGATGTAGAACTTCGCCTGCGCCTGGGTGTTGAAACGCTCGATCAACTCCTCCAGGCGCGTCTTACGGGTCACCAGCACGATCTTCTCGAACACGCCCTCACCCCCGTTGTACGGCGGTTCCGAGCAGGGAACGGAGCAGGTCGGGTGAGACATTCAGCTCACCGATCTTCTGCGCGTTGGAGGCCAATTCCTGGAAGGCCATGGCGATCGTGTTCCGCGCATCGCCTCCATTGGGATTGAGCATCATGACGACACGCCAGTCCAACCCCTGCACCGGAGCGATCACTGCTTTCAGGGCGTACGCCCGGCTATCCGCCTCTTTGCGCTCATTGTCCGTCTTTTGGTCCGTTAGGGCTGCGCGCTGCGTTTCGAGCGCGATTTCGGCGTCTAGTTCGCGCTCGTGGAGCTCGCGCCGCTTGGTCTGGACGAGAAGTTCGGTTTCCAGCTCGTTCTCCTTCAGCCGGCGCTCCTGCTCGATGGCCGCATTGCGGCGAGTATAGACGGCCTCGTCAGCGTTCCGGTTCAGAGCCTCGCGGGCTTCCGCTTCAAGCGCTTTCGCCATTTCGGGCGTGGGCTTCAGCGAGAGAACGGCGAGGTTGAGGATCTCAACCCCGAGCTGTACGGCCTCAGAACTCGCCTTGAGGCGATCAAGCACTCGAACCGTTATCTCATCGCCGTGAACGAGTGCCTCGCGAAGAGGTAGACCCTGGATTTCGGCACGCACCAGCGTCTGCAGGCCGTACACCAGCCGCTCCGGAAGCTTCTGATATTGGTCGCTGACGTAGCGGCCCTTTGCATCCACGGTAAGGTCCAGCATGGCGGCAGCTTTCTTGGGATCCACTATGCGGTAGGTCATCTGCCCCTGCACCGTGAGCGTTTGAAAGTCAGCGGTTGGCTCATTGAAAACAAACGGGATATTGGCGCTCCCCAAGGGAACGGAAACAATGCTGGAAGCAGGGCCGAAATAGAAGAACGAAAGGCCAGCTCCTTCGCGAGCCAGCCTCCCCCTTGAGAAGTGGAGGACATAGTCGGTGGGATTCGCCTTTTGATAATTGATGCCAAACATGCTGTTGCCTCCTTTAGTGTCTACCTCACACTAGTATAGTGTCTAGTAGACACTTATGTCAAGCGCAAACTCACGCCCCCCGCGGCTGCCCTCCCGGGCGGAATGGCGAACACAATGACGCCAGGGTCCTCTGTCTCGTCGCCTGGATCGTCGGGACAAAGGTGGCGGAAGGCTTGGAAGACGGTATCCGACTTTGCGGTCAGGGCGAGCTTCCACGCCTTTGTCTCGGCCAGCAGACGATCGCCCTCGCGGGTCACGACAACCTCGAAACCGATGGTCGATGGCGGATGGCGGACGGCAGCCGTCTACAGCCGATGGCCGGCACGAGAATCGAGCGGTTCAACGGCCGCCTTCCTCACCGTCAATGCCGTCGTCCGCGCGACGGCGACGCCGGGCCCAGTGCAGGTCAGAACGTAGTTATACAGACCCGGGACTGGGAGGGCGACCGTCTCCGCCCCGCTCGCCGCGCGCGGCCCCAGCCAATCGCCGGAGGCGGCGCAGGAATCGGCGCCCGTGAAGGACCATTCGAGCGTGGCGCGTTCCCCCGGACCGGCCTCCTCGGGTGTCACAGTGAACCCGTTCGGTTCGGCTGTGGCGGCCGCAGCGGCCGGGCGGCTGTGATTCAGGAGCCAGTCGTAGATGCTCTGGTCATAAACGTCGTAGGGCGGCAAACCCTGGCCGAGAGCCGACAGGGTGAGCACATCGGTCTCGGCGTCGTCGTGGCCGGCGCCGGGAATGACTGTCACCTTGGCGCGCTCGACCGGATTGCACCCATTGATGGAACTCACCGTATCGACCTGGTTCTGATACGGCACCGTCGTGTCGGCCTGGCCGTTGAACGCCCAGGCAGGCGTCTCCTTCAACAGGCACCCCGACGACGTTCCATATCCGCCCGAAATGGGAAAGACGGCCGCCAGTTGGTGGGGGTAGTTCGTGACGTAGTCCCAGGTATCCCCCGAACCCTGGCTGTGACCGCCCATGTAGATGCGGGACGGGTCCACCTTGTACGTGTGAACGGCGTAGTCGACGAAGAGCTTCATGCGGGCCGCGGTCACGCCGTAGGTCAGCGCGTCCAGGCACTTCTGCGGCGAGAGCACGATGAACGGCCGCGACGGGTCCCAGGCGCCGTACGATCCGTCGATCAGCCCGGCCAGATTGACCGCGGCTAGGCTGGACAGCGGGACCTGCTGCGTGTAGTTGTTGAGGAAGCGTGCGCGGCCCCAGCCGTGGATGAAGACGATCAGCGGGAACTTCTGGTTGGGATCGTCGCTATAGTGCACCGGGAGGTGCTCGTAGTAGCCCATGTGCGCGCCGGTGGTGCCGATGTCTCGGGCGCTTTGCACCTGGAAAGTGCCCGCGTTCACGCGCACCAGCCGGACGGCTTCGGGAGCCGGCAGTTGCTGGCTGTCGGTCACGTCGTACCGGATCATGTAGTCGCCCGCCGCGTTGACGTTGACCGCGGCCAGGCCCGTGACCGCGATGCGGCCGCTAAGATCGCCGTCCTTCGGATCGCTGGCCGTCGCGCCGGCGTCAACGTACGGCGTGCCCAGCGGCTGATTCACCACGCGCGCTCCGGTGAGGGAGATGACCGGCTGGTTCGGGTTTCCGGCATCGACGGGCGCCGTGGAGACGCACTCGTCAAACAGCGGATCTTCGACGGGAAGCACGGCCTGAGTCGAGGTGGCGCTTTCGCCGCCGCAACCCGACAAGAGGAGCGCGCCTGCCACTAGTAGAAATGCCTTGCCGGTTCCCATGGCTCACCTTATGGCGGCTACGGTGCGCGGACCTGAATTCAACTGCCCGCACGCCTTTCAGCCTCGCCCGATTCTAGCGCTATCGACCCGCGCACGAGCGCCGCGTTGTACCGCGCCGGCCCGAACTCGGGCTGTTGCCGCCACTTTCCTGGAGGACGAAGTTGTAGCGTGCGGCGATGTGCTGCGTCTGCGGTTCGCCCTGGTGGAGGACAAAGGGGTGCCACGCGGGAAGTAGACTCAATTCATGGACATTCTCGATGCCATTGGGAACACGTCGATGGTCCGACTGCGCAAGGTCGTTCCACCGGATTGCGCGGAGGTCTTCGTGAAGCTCGAGTGGGAGAACCCCACCGGCAGCATGAAGGACCGGATGGCGCAGGCCGTGATCTCGCGGGCGGAGGAGGACGGCCGGCTGCAGCCCGGGGACACCGTCGTCGAGTACACGGGCGGCAGCACCGGGAGCCTCGCTGGCGCTGGTCTGCGCGGCCAAGGGCTACCGTATCCGGATCGTCAGCTCCGATGCGTTCAGCCAGGAGAAGCTGGATCACATGGCGGCGCTGGGCGCCGAGCTGACGCTCGTCCCCAGCGAGAGGTGGCCTCACCACCAAGAAGCTGATCCTGGACATGATCGAGGCCGCCCGCGAGTTGAGCCAGGAGCCTCACACCTACTGGACCGACCAGCTCAACAACCAGGACAGCATCGCGGGCTACCACGCGCTGGGCGAGGAGATCTGGAGTCAGACGAAGGGGGAGATCGACGCCTTCGTGCACTGCGGTGGGCACGGCGGCCTCCCTGCGCGGGGTCGCCACCGTGCTGAAGCGCCACAAACCGGGCATCAGGATCGTCGCCGTCGAACCCGCGGAATCCCCGGTGTTGCCGGGCGGCCAGGCCGGGCCCGCACAAGATCGAAGGAGTCGGGATCGGCTACATGCCTCCACTCTGGGAGCCGGCGGTGGTGGACGAGATCCTGGCGGTCGCGACGGACGCCGCGAAGGACATGGCGAGGCGCATCGCACGGGAGGAGGCGCTCTTCGCGGGGACGTCTTCCGGAGCGAACGTCGGCGGCGGCGCTTCGGGTGGCCGAAGCGGCTGGGGCCGGGCGCCAAGGTCGTCACCCTGATGGCCGACTCCGGGCTGAAGTACTTGAGCACCGATGTGTACAAGGGGAAGTAGGCCGCGGAAGGCGGGAAATCGGGTCCAGTCCATTCCTCCCGGAAGCCATTTTGGAGGCCCGGCAGCCGTTGCCTATTTGGACGGGCCGGGGCTGTCGCTCTGTTTCATCTTCTGCTGCATCTCGGCGGTCATCTTCTGGACCTCGGGCATGAGGTCGGCCATCGCCTGCTGGCTGACCGCCATCGAACGCTGCATGAGGAGCGGCATCTTCTTCAACATGGCCTGGCCGGCGGGGCTTTTGTAGAAGGCCAGAATGCCGTCGATCTCCTCTTCGGTGTAAGTGTCGGCATAGACCTGGGCTAGCATTGTCTTCATTTTGTCCAGGCGCGCCTCGGTGAGGGCCATGATGCGATCCAGGAGCTCATCCGCGCTTTTGCGGGCATCGGCGGGAATGTCGGTCCGGTTGAGCTGAGACGAGGCCATGGCCTTGACCTGATCGAGCACCTGCTTCATCATCTGATCGGTGTCCGACACCCTCATCAGCTCTTGGATCTTGGCAATCCTGGTTGCGTCGTCGGCGCGCGCCGGGGTCCAAAGGAGGAGGGCGGCGGAGAAAATGGAAAACAGAAGTCTCATTGGAGCTAGTGTAGTGCAAGAGCAAGTCATGCGAAGTATGATAATCCAAGGGCAAACCCTGGGACAGGCACGCAGTTTCGCAACAACGGCGAACTTCGAGCCGGTCCCCGGTTTGCAGCTCGTTCCGATAACCGGCGAAACTTGCGCCGCAGGACACTAGTGGCGCGCCCGGCGGACATACAGGGTATAACCGTGGCTCAGGGGCCTAGCCTGACACTCGTTGTTCAGGTAGTCTTGGACGTGCCGCCAGGCGCCGGGCTCCGAGAGTCGGAGGTTCTGCGCCGTGTCCCGGTAGCGCTCGTTCCAAATCACGAGATCGGGCTTCTTCGCGGTGAGATAGCCGACCCTGATATCGTCCAGCAACTGGGTGGCGCCGAGGTCGAAGAAGAACGCCGAGTCGCCTACGATCAGATCTCCCGGAGTCGAGTTGGCGCGGACCCATCGCACGACCGGCGCGTAGTCGTCACGAAAGGAATTGTGAACTACGATCAAGCGCAGGAAGGCCCCCGTCTGCAGGCAAACGAGAGCGGCAATGGCCGCTGCCGCCGGCCAACGGGTGCGCAGCGCCGGGCCCCCGCAGGCGGCCACGGCCGCCAGGGCCGCAAACACGGGCAGGGTATAGACCAGGTAGTGGTCGACTTTGAAGCTCTCGAAGAGGGCCAGGGCCGCTGCCGGCACTCCCGCCAGCAGCAGGAGGCATCGGTACTGCCGGCGGGCGGTGCGGTTGCAGCAGACCCAGACAATTGCGGAAGCGTAAGCCAGAAGCACCAGGACTTTGAGGCGGCCCACCCCTTGCGTGCCGGGCCCCAGACCAAACGCGCCGGCATACCGTCCCAGTTCGCCCCGCAGGGCGGACAGCGGTGACAATAGGCCGCCGAGCCGGCCCTTGCTCTGCGAGAAGAACTGGGCGTTGAAAGCAGCCGGGTCCCGCGCAATACACAACCCCATCCCCAGCAACCCGGCGGCATACGGCGCCGCGGCGACTCCGAGGTGCCGCCAACCGAGCCTGCTCCCGTCCAGGTACACCATCAGTGAGAGCAGGGAGCAGAAAGCGACGATGCCGCCGTTGGGATGGGAGAGGCCCGCCAGCACCACCAGCGTCTGTCCGGCCAGAACGGCCGCCGCCAGCGATCTCGCCCGCAGATTCAGATACGCGGCCACGCCCGAAAAGCCGAGCGCCGCGCTCATGATATCCATCCGGCCGAAGGACGCCCTCGACAGCATGAACGAGTCGGCCGCGATGAGAAGCACCCCGATCGCGCTCACATCCGCGTCACCGCTGAGCCGCTTCAGGATCAGATACCAGGCGGCCAGGAGAATCGCCATCCAGACCGTCGTGAACAGACGTGTCGTGAGAAGGCTGAAGCCGGTCACTTTGTACCAGCCGGCTAGCAGTGCTGTGGGAAGCGGCATGACCCAGAAGGTGTGTCTGCGAAGGCCTTCCAACGAGATCCGCATTCCGGGCATGGGAGAACCTGCGGTCTCGAGCACCGGGCTGCCCAGGCTGTGATTCATGGCCAGGTTCCATGCCGGCAAGGCGTACCACGCTTCATCGACAAAGGGTTCCCGCGTCAGCGCGCGCCCGACAATGAGCGAAACCCAGGCGGTCGCCGCGACCAAAGCCACCAGCAGACGGTATTTGCACTTGGAACTTCCGCCCACGCCAGCACCAGAATATCGCAAGGCCGCAGCAAAGTGCCGTGGGCAGGGCCGCAGCTTCCACAGAGGACGGCACCTGGCATCTCGGCCGGAGCGATACTGAGGAGCATGGCACACGATCACGCGATGACACTGAGCCGGCGGCAGCTCTTGGGGGCGGCGGCGATGATCTCGCGCTTCGGCCGGCGGCGATGGCGCTGGCTGAGGATCAGGGCGCCCCTCGGGTTCGCGAGAGTTTCGACTTCGGCTGGAAGTTCTTCCGCGGCGACGCGCCCGGCGCGCAGCAGCCGGGCTTCTCCGACGCCGGCTGGCGAAGCCTCGACCTGCCGCACGACTGGAGCATCGAGGGGCCGTTCGACGAGCAGGAGCCGGCGGCGGGGCCGGGCGCGTATCTTCCCACAGGGATCGGCTGGTACCGCAAGCAGTTCCGCGTTCCCGCCGCCTGGGAACAGCGCAGGCTCACCATCGAGTTCGACGGCGTCTACCAGAACAGCGAAGTCTGGATCAACGGCCAGTACCTCGGCCGGCGGCCGTACGGCTACGTCCCCTTCGCCTACGACATCACGCCGCACGTGCGCTTTGGCGGCGACAACGTGGTGGCGGTGAAAGTGGACAATTCGCGCCAGACGAATTGCCGCTGGTATTCGGGGTCGGGCATTTACCGGCACACCTGGCTGCTGGCGACGAACAGAGTCCACATCGGCTACTGGGGGACGTTCGTCGCCACGCCGCGCGTGGCGAAGGACAGGGCGACGGTGCAGGTCGAGACCGACGTTCGCAACGAGAGCGGGAATGCCGCCGGGTGCACGCTGGCAACCGCGATCCTGGACCGGGACGGGCGCACGGCGGAAACGCCGAGGCGTCGCAGCAGGTCGCCGCCGGCGGCGACTACCAGTTCGTCCAGCAGGTGGTGGTGGAATCGCCGAGCCTGTGGTCCGATCGCGAGCCTTACCTGTACCGCGTTCACAGCACGCTGCGCAACAAGGATGGCGCCATCCTCGACCAATACGACACGCCGCTGGGCATTCGCGAAGCGGTCTTTGACGCCGACCGGGGCTTCCTGCTGAACGGCGGGCCGGTGAAACTGAACGGCGTGTGCCTGCACCACGACGCCGGCTGCGTGGGCGCTGCGGTGCCGGAGCGGGCGTGGGAGCGGCGGCTCGGGCTCCTGAAGGAGATGGGCTGCAACGCCATCCGCACCAGTCACAACCCCTACGCCGCGGAGTTCCTCGATCTGTGCGACCGCATGGGGTTCCTGGTGATGAACGAGGCCTTCGACGAGTGGAGGGTGCCCAAGGGGCAGATCGGTCCTTACGGCTACCCGATCTATTTCGACGAGTGGCACGAGCGCGACCTGACCAACTTCATCCGCCGGGACCGCAACCATCCCTCGGTGGTGCTGTGGAGCGCCGGCAACGAGATCCCCGACCAGCAGGCGCCGCGGGGCGCGGAGACGCTGCAGGAGTTGCTCGACATCTTCCACCGGGAGGACCCGACTCGTCTCGTGACCGCCGGCTGCGACCATATCGAGTCCGAGCCGGCCGACGAAACGGCGAGGCCGCAGTTTCTCGCGCTGCTCGACGTGGTGGGCTACAACTACGTGGATCGCTGGCGCGACCGGCGGGAGAAGTACTACAGCATCGACCGGCACGCCTTCCCGCACCGGCGGTTCATCGGGACCGAGAGCCCGTCGATGGCCGGCATTCGCGGCGATTACAGCGGTTCGGAGGCGACTCGCGGATTCCCCGGGATGCCCGGCCACAACCTCGACGTGGAGCAGTTATGGAAGTTCGCCCGGGCCTACGACTACGTGGCCGGCGATTTCATGTGGACCGGGATCGATTACCTGGGCGAGGCGCGCTGGCCGATGAAAGGCGCGTCGGCGGGCGTAATCGACACCTGCGGCTTCAAGAAGGACGGGTTCTACTTCTATCAGAGCCAGTGGACCACCCAGCCGGTGCTGCACCTGTTTCCGCACTGGAACTGGAAGGGCAGAGAGGCGCTGTTCGTGCCGGTGACCTGCTACACGAACTGCGACACGGTGGAACTGTTCCTGAACAGCCGTTCACTCGGGGTCAAAGGCTACTACTTCCCGAGGTTCGGAATGGAGGGGCGGTACGGGAACTACCCGGAGAGGGCGCGCGTGCCGCGGACCACCAGCGACCTGCACCTCTCCTGGGACGTTCCGTACGAGCCGGGCACGCTGCGGGCGGTGGGCATCCGCGACGGCAAGGTCGTGGCGACGGTCGAGGTGTCGACCACGGACGAGCCGGCGGCCATTGCGATCTCAACCGATCCGGAGACGCTGGCGGCCGACCGCCGCGACGTCGCCCATATCACGGTGAAGATCCTGGACGCGAAAGGCCGCCCGGTGCCGACCGCAGACAACGAGGTCTCGTTCGAAGTGCAGGGCGAGGCCAGGCTGATCGGCGTCGACAACGGCAACCCCGCCAGCCACGAGAGCTACCAGGGCAACCGGAGGAAGGCGTTCAACGGCCTGTGCCTGGCCATGCTGGCGGCTACGGCAAAGCCGGGCGCGATCCGGGTGACGGCGTCGTCGGCCGGACTCAGGCCGGCCAGCGTGGAGATCGCGGCGCGGAGGTAGCGTTGGAGGTGTCGGCGCCACTGCCGGCGCGGCACGCTGAAGCGTGCGCCACACGGCTACGCTTTTTGCCCTTCGACGAAACGGCTGCGCTTCAAGACGCGCAGCATCTGTGTTTCCTGCTCCGCGGGCTTCGTGCCCACGCCCATCCATTCTTTGAAGTACCAGTCGAGGTAGTGCTTGTAGCCCTTGGCGGCCCAGTCGTCGTTCAAGCCCAGGCGCCGCTGCTTGTCGTCGTATTTCGCCGTGATCTCGGCCACCTCCGCCTTGGTCGGCGCGTGATACTTCTCGCTGTGGATGACGCCGGCGCCATCCAGGCGCCCCTTCAGGTGCTCCGGCTCTTGCGTGGGATAGCCCAGGACCAGCGCGATGAGGGGGAAGCATTGGGCCTGCGGCAGGTCGAGCAGCTTCCAGAGCCTCTCCATGTCGCCGCGATGGATGCCGTTGGTCAGCAGGGAATCGATGCCCAGGGACCGCGCGGCGATGACCGCCGTCTGCGCGGCGAGCGCGGTATTCGTGCTGGCGGTCACGAAATCCACGATGGTGCCGGGATCGTAAGAGTAACCCAGGGACTCCGCGCTCGCCTTCATGCGGGTATAGTCGGCGCAGTACACCAGCACGCAACTGCCCTGGTAGCCGCAGACCGGCTTCATCAGCGGGCGGTTCTTGATGACGATGATGGAGTAGCTCTGGTTGTTCGAAGCGTTAGCCGCGCGCAGGCTCGATTGCAGGATGGTCTCCAGCGCCGTCTCCGGGAGCGGCTTGTCGAGGAAATTGCCGTGGATCGTGCGCAGGCTGCGGATGGTCTTGATGGTGTCGTTGGGCGGGGCGGACTGCGTTCGCTCGTCGGCCAGCAGTACTCCGCTGCCCGCCAGCGCGCTGCCCCGCAAGAAAGTTCTCCGGGAGGCCCGGGTATTCATGGCACAGTTCTCCTTTTTGAGCCGGATGCCGCTCTCCAGGATATACGTGCCCCGTCGTCGTTTGTTGCAGGAAAGTGAGGCTCGTTGGCGGCAGCGCCACGGCCTCATGACCGGCCCTTCCATGGCTCGCCAGAGAGGCGCGAGATGAACCCCCGGTGGACGGACTCCGCGGTCCGGACGGAGAGCGATCATGCGGGGCTTCCTGCTCGCGATCCACTCCGCCAGGCGTTCGACCCTGCCCCCGGCGCCCGCCGACTCCAGCAGCAGACCGGCCCGTTGCACGGCGGCGAGTTCAGCCTCCGCCGCTTCCATAAGTCGCTGCGGATCGATCTTCTCAGAAACCGCGCCGCGGCATAGCCAGCCTTTTCTGCTTTTGGAGGCGCAGTGCCGCATGCCGGAGAGCGATCTCCGAGATCCCGCACGCCGCCGCCGCTTCCTCCCGGGTGAAGGTGTAGCGTCCCGACTCCTGGAGCTTGTCGACGAAGGCGCTCAGCAGCAGCACGGCATTGCCGGAGACCTGTTCGACTGTCATGGAGACCCACTGCGGGCCTGGACGCTTGCCACGCGGCACAGCTACGCTAATAGGGCATGAGACGAATCCTCTTGATCGGCCTCACCGCCGCCCTGGGCCTTGGCGCCCAGGAGTACACGCGCGGAGTGGGCGTCTACCCGGGGAGCCCCGCGGAGTATTCCGGACCCGCGATGGTCACCAACGCCACCACGTACCGCAACCTGGCCCTGCACCGGCCGGCGTACCATTCGAGCAGCTACGACTACAACCTCACCGCGCAACTGGTGACCGATGGGATCAAGGAGACACGGCTGCCGCGATGGGTCTCGACCTCGGCCAGCGAGCGCGGCGCGCTGAGCAAACAGGAACGGGAACTCGTTCTCGATCACAACCTCGTTACCGGCGTGGAGCTGCGCGGGCCCCATCCGTGGGTCGAGGTTGGCCTCGCAGGCGGCGACAGCGCGCCGGAAGTGGATCGCCTGGATGTCTACGGCCGGCCGCAGGGGTTCGCGCGGGACGTGGCCCGCTGGACGTGCACCGTCTCGGGCTCCGACGACGAGCGGACGTGGAAAGAACTGGGCCGCAAAACCGGCGCGGAGAAGGCTGCGCGGGATTTCCAGTGGTCGATCGCGCTGGCGTCGCCGTCCCGGAGCCGCTTCTACCGCGTGACTTTCGAGGCGCCCAATGTGCAAGTGTGGCGCGCCAACGAGGTGGCGTTCTTCGACCGGAACGAGCGCCTGGACGTGGGCGGGCCCTACGAGTTCACGAGCGCCTGGATGAGCGCGGGGAGCGGCGAGGAGTGGGTCTATGTGGATCTGGGGGCGCGCTGCACGTTCGATCGCGTGGCTTTGTACTGGATCCGGCGGGCGGCGGAGGGATCGATTCAACTCTCGGACGACGCGGCGGTGTGGCGCACGCTCACCGCCCTCACGGAGGTTGACGACGTGAAGCTGGCGCAGCCGGCGACGGGCCGGTACGTGCGGGTGCTCATGACCAGGCCGGCGTCGTCCGGAGGGTACATCCTGAGTGAACTGGAGGTCTACGGGCGGGGCGGGCCGGTTTCCAGGGCCAAGCTCGCGCCGGGCGCGCTCGGCGCCTGGCGTGTCGAGCGGGATTCGCTGGTTAGCGGCTCCGGCGAACAGATCTCCCAGCCCGGATACTCGGACCAATACTGGATGATCGCCACCGTGCCGGGGACGACGCTGGTGAGCTATTTGAACGATGGCGCGCTGCCGGATCCCAACTACGGCGACAACCAGCTCATGATTTCGGATTCC
Organism: Bryobacterales bacterium; assembly: GCA_963710565.1. Classification (GTDB taxonomy): domain Bacteria; phylum Acidobacteriota; class Terriglobia; order Bryobacterales; family Bryobacteraceae; genus DASWZN01. The sequence goes on from CAVQAN010000010.1 coordinate 797,703, forward strand.
TTCTTCTACGCGGATTTCTGGTATCGCGACGAGTTCCTGGCCCCGCCGGCCGCTAAGGGCCGGCACGTCTGGCTGAACTTCGACGGCATCGACTGGAAGGCCGACGTCTTCCTGAACGGCGCGAAGATCGGGCGCATCGAGGGCGCGTTCATGCGCGGCCGCTTCGACGTGACGGACCGCATCCGCTCGGGCGCGCTGAACGCCCTGGCGGTGCGCGTCGAGAAGAATGCCACGCCGGGGAGCGTCAAGGAAAAAGGGCTCCACAGCGATCTCGCGAATGGCGGCGCGCTGGGGGCGGACAACCCCACCTATCACGCTTCGATCGGCTGGGATTGGATGTCTACGATCCGCGGGCGCGACACCGGCATCTGGGCAGGCGTATCCCTGAGCCAGAGCGGCGCGGTGAAGATCGAGGATCCCTTCGTCACGACCACTCTGCCGCTGCCGGACAGGTCGCGGGCCCAGGTGACGATCGAAGCGACGTTGCGGAATCTCGAGGCAAGGCCGGCGAGCGGCACGCTGCGCGGGCATTTCGGCGAAACCCAGTTCCAGACGGAGGCGACTGTTGACGCCTCGGCCGCCAAGACGGTCAAGGTGACGCTCGATCTCAAGAACCCCAACCTGTGGTGGCCGAACGGGTACGGCGATCCGTATTTGTACCCGGTGGAACTGCGGTTTGAGGACTCGGACGCCACATCGTTCCAGGCCGGCGTGCGCCAATTCACTTACAGTGAGGACGGCGGCGCGCTGAAGATCTGGATCAACGGGCGGCGGTTCATCGCTCGCGGGGGAAACTGGGGGTTCGCGGAATCGATGCTGCGGTACCGCGCGCGCGATTTCGACGCCGCGCTGCGGTACCACAAGGACCTCCACTTCACCATGGTTCGGGACTGGGTCGGGCAGGTGGCCGACGACGCCTTTTACGAAGCTTGCGACCGCAATGGCATCGTGGTGTGGCAGGATTTCTGGCTCGCCAATCCCTGGGACGGGCCCGATCCGGACGACAACGCGCTCTTTCTCCGCAACGCGCGGGACACCATGCTGCGGATTCGCAAGCACGCGTCGCTGGGGCTCTACTGCGGGCGCAACGAAGGCAACCCGCCGAAGCCGCTCGACGACGGGCTGCGAGCGTTACAGGCTGAGCTCGATCCCGGGCTGCACTACGTCTCGAATTCGGCGCACGGAGTGGTGAGCGGCGAGGGTCCCTACCGCGTGCTGCCGAGGATGGACTACTTCGCCAATGCGCCGGTGAAGCTGCATAGCGAGATGGGGTCGCCGGACGTTCCGGTGATGGACAGCCTGCGGGCCATGATGCCGGGGGCGGCGCTGTGGCCCCAGAGCAGCATGTGGCCGCTGCACGATTTCGATCTGCACTTCGTCAGCGACATTTTCCACGAGGCGGTGGATCGGGAGTACGGTGGGGCAGGCAAGCTCGAGGATTGGGTGAGCCTGGCCCAGTTCGTGAACTACGATGCGTATCGCGGCATGTTCGAAGGCCAGAGCAAGGACCGCATGGGGCTTCTGATCTGGATGAGCCACCCGGCGTGGCCGTCGCTGCTGTGGCAGACCTACGATTACTACTTCGACCCGGCGGCCGGTTACTTTGGCGCCAAGAAGGCTTGCGAGCCGCTGCACATCCAGTGGAACCCGGTGACGGACATGGTGGAGGTAGTGAATTACAGCGCGGGCGAGGTGCGCGGACTGACGGCGCGCGTCGAGATCCTCAACATGGACGGCTCGCCGCGCTGGGAGAAGACGGCCGCGCTCGATAGCGCCGAGGACAGCACGTCCTCGCCCATGCGTATCGAGTATCCGGCCGGCCTCTCCGCCACGCATTTCATCCGCCTGACTCTTTCGCGAGCGGGCGAGGTGGTTTCCACCAACTTCTACCTGCGCGGCGTGCGGGAGGGAGATTACCGCGCCATCCGCGAGTTGCCGCCGGCGAAGATCGAGGCCGCGACGCAGGTCGAGCGGCAAGGCGCGCGCTGGCTGCTGACGACGGAGCTGTTCAACGCCTCACGGGCCCCGGCTCTGATGGTGCGCCTCAAGGCCGTCCGCGAGACCAGCGGGGACCGCATCCTGCCGGCGCTTTACAGCGACAACTACATCGCGTTGATGCCCGGGGAGCGGCGTACCATCCGGACCGAACTGGATCACGCGGACACGCGCGGCGAGCGGCCGCGCGTCGTGGTTGAAGGCTTCAATGTGGGTAGCGTAGCCGTCCCATGAAACGAACGATCCTCTGGCTGCTGTGGGCCGCCGTCTCCGCCCTGGCGGCGCTGGCGCTCGGGGCGGTGGCGCTCCATCGCGGCGAGGCCATCGACAGCATGTGGCTGGTGCTGGCCGGGGCGTGTACGTTCGCTCTGGGATTCCGCTTCTACGGGAAGTTCATCGCCGCGCGAGTGCTGGCGCTCGACGATACGCGCGCCACCCCCGCCGAGCGGCTGCGCGACGGCCGCGACTTTGAACCCACGAACAAGTGGATTCTGTTTGGCCATCACTTCGCGGCCATCGCGGGGCCGGGGCCGCTGGTGGGGCCGGTGCTGGCGGCACAGTTCGGGTACCTTCCAGGTACTCTTTGGATCATCGCCGGAGCGGTGCTCGGCGGGGCCGTGCAGGACTTCACCATCCTGGTCGCCTCCATGCGGCGCGACGGGAAGTCGCTGGGCGAGATGGCGCACGAAGTAATCGGCAGGCTGGGCGGCTTCACGGCGCTGGTGACGGTGCTGCTGATCCTGATCATCCTCCAGGCGACCGTGGCGCTGGTCGTCGTGAACGCGCTCAAGGGCAGCCCCTGGGGCACGTTCACGATCGCGGCCACCATGCCGATCGCCGTGTTTATGGGCCTCTACCTGCGCTACCTGCGGCCGGGCAAGGTGCTGGAGTGCTCGCTGCTGGGCTTTGTCCTGGTGATGGCGGCGATTTTCGGCGGGCAGGCGGTGTCGCAATCGGCGGCGCTGGCGCCGGTCTTCACGCTGGCGGGGACAGGCCTCGCGGTGGCCATCATCGTCTACGGGTTTATCGGCAGCACTCTGCCGGTGTGGCTGCTGTTGGCGCCCCGCGGCTACCTCAGCACCTTCGTCAAGCTGGGCGTGGTGTTCATGCTGGCGGTGGGGATTCTGGCGGTCCGCCCGCATTTGCAGCTTCCGCCGCTGACGCGCTTCACCGACGGCACGGGGCCGATCTTCGGAGGCAAGGTGTTCCCGTTCTGCTTCATCACCATCGCCTGCGGCGCCATCTCGGGCTTCCACTCGCTGATCTCTTCGGGCACGACGCCTAAAATGATCGCGCGGGAATCGCATGCCTGGCCGATCAGCTACGGCTCCATGCTGCTCGAGGGCTTCGTGGCGCTGATGGCGATCATCGCGGCCTCCGTCATGCAGCCGGGCGTGTACTTCGCGGTGAACTCCCCGGCGGGCCTGGTGGGGGCGACGCCGGCGGCGGCCGCCGCCACCATATCGTCCTGGGGATTTCCAGTGACCGCCGCGGGCATGGATTCGCTGGCGCGCGCCGTCGGCGAGAAGACGCTGTTTTCCCGCACCGGCGGCGCGCCTTCGCTCGCGCTGGGCATGGCCCACATTTTCGCTGGGGCGGGCGGCCGCGCGGTGCTCGGCTTCTGGTACCACTTCGCGATCATGTTCGAGGCGCTGTTCATCCTGACGCTGATCGACGCCGGGACGCGGGTAGGCCGCTTCATGCTCCAGGACATGCTGGGGCACGTGGTCAAACCGCTGGGGCGCACGAGTTGGATGCCGGGCGTGCTCGGGACCAGCGCGGCGATTGTGGCGGCGTGGGGGTATTTCCTCTACCAGGGGGTTCGCGATCCGCTGGGCGGCATCAACACGCTCTGGCCGCTGTTCGGGATCTCGAACCAGTTGCTGGCGGCGGTGGCGCTGTGCGTCTCGACCACCATCCTGATCAAGATGCACCGGGCGCGCTACGCTTGGATCAGCGGGATTCCGCTGGGCTGGCTGGTGGTGGTGACGTTCACGGCGGGGTGGCAGAAGATCTTCTCGCCGCTCCCGCGCGTGGGGCTTCTGGCGCAGGCGGCCGCGCTCCATGGCGACCCGTCGGCGGAGGCCCGGCGGCTGATTCTCAACGACCGCCTGGACGCGGTTGTCTGCGGCGTGTTCCTGGCGCTGGTGGCGGCGATCCTGCTCGATTCCGTGCGCGTATGGGTCGGAATCCTGCGCCAGCCCAAATCGCCCGCCCCACCGGGGGGCGCATGAGACGCACGAGGAGGTTCGCGGCGTTGCTCATGGCGTTCCTCCGGGAGCTGGCCGACGAGACTGCCTACCGCCGCCACCTGGCCACCCACGGCCGCCCCCACTCGGGGGAGGAATGGAGGCGCTTCAGCGACGAGCTCCTGCGCGCACGCTACACCCGGCCGAAGTGTTGCTGAGATTGGGAGACTTTCACCACGCCAGGGGGAGCTGTTGAAGGCCGGCGACAACCGTGCCTTCAGAGTAGTGCCCGCACACCGCTTCCCAGACTGCCCCGGCAGCGACACCTGCCAGCTCACCAGGTTCCAACTCGTGGAGACCGCCGCCGTAGACGCGTCCTTCCCTGATCAGGCGGCTGGTGTCGATTGCCTGAACGTGCTGGAACACTACCTCGTGTAAATCAGGGCGGTCGGCCAACACCCGCGTCAGAGCCGGCTTCGGGATTACCCTGAAGCACTCCTCCGCCACAACCTTACAAGTTTCAGTCCCCTTCGCGAAGGGGACTTCGTTGCTGCATACCACCGCCGGCTCAGGTCCGGGCGCCTCCCAACCGGCCATGCCCGAAGCGTCCGCTGCCTGCGTGAAAATCGCCGGCGCCCGCTGGCCCACGCCGGAGCCGCCGCCCCGCTGCATCCGTCGTTTCTTTGCCCTATCCGCGTTCATCCGGCGATAATTAACGTGACACATCAGACGTTCTGCCGTATACTTGGTCTATGCTTAACGAACCAAAGACCTTGCAAGATGCGATCCTGTACTTCGCGGATGCCGATAACTGCCTGAACTACCTTTCCGCGCGCCGCTGGCCCCATGGGGTCATCTGCCCGCGTTGCGGCTCCAAGGATGTCGGGTTCGTCGCTTCGCGCCGCATCTGGCAGTGCAAGACCCGCCACGATCATGCGCAGTTCAGCTTGAAGACTGGGACGATTTTTGAAGACTCCCCGATCACGCTGGACAAGTGGTTGCTGGCAATGTGGATGTTGGCGAACTGCAAGAACGGTATCAGCAGTTACGAGATTTCGCGCGCTACTGGGATCAGCCAGAAGTCCACTTGGTTCATGCTTCAGCGCATTCGGCTCGCTATGCGTGAAAGCGGCTCCGACAAGATCGGCGGAGAAGGTGTGCGGGTTGAAGCAGACGAAACCTTCGTCGGCGGCAAGGTCACCAACATGCACCGCAAGTCTCGGCGCACGATCCAAGCCAAGGCCGATGGCAATTGGGGAAAGACGGTGGTCCTGGGACTCCTGGAGCGCGAAGGACAAGCACGAGCGACGGTTGCGCCGACTCGCAAGCATTACGAGATCCACAAGAACGTAATGGCGAATGTGGAGCCGGGCTCTAATCTTCTCACCGATGAGTACGACGCCTACCAGAGCCTTCCGCCGCAAATCTTCACGCATGAAATGGTTAACAAGCTCGAAGGGTACGTGAAGGGTCACATCCATGTTAACGGCATGGAGAATTTCTGGTCGCTCCTGAAGCGCACCTTGAAGGGAACCTACATCAGCGTGGACCCGGCCCACCTTCAGGCTTATGTTGCCGAGCAAGTGTTCCGGTTCAATAATCGCACGGACATGACTGAAAGTGACCGCTTTGATCTCGCAGTGCGGCAGATCGTAGGCAAGCGCCTGACGTGGGCCGAAGTCACCGGCAAGGTGCCGGAAAGGACGGCGCTCAATTAAGTCTACGCGCCCGTCTCGTGGTCCGAAGCGGAGGGCTTGAGAGTCTTCTGTTTCGGCTTCGGGCCGCGCCTGTGCGGATTCTGCGCTGCCTGCTTTCGATGCTCTTCCACGCGCTGTTTGATGACACTGTGCGGTACCGCTATCACGCGATCCACAAGCGCTGTGAAGCGATCGTATTCGGCTGAATGTTTCATGCCGTCCCAAGTCTACTTCCTTTTTCTAGCTGCGCGCGTCTTGGGTGCGGACTGCTCCCAAAGACGAGTAAACGGCTGAGCCGACCCGCTATCAATGATGATTTGATAATGAGAAATCAGGGCGGTTCCAAGATCATCACGGACGGCCTTGGGACTTTTGAGTTCGCGCTTGAAGTCGTATGGAGTTGGGTTACTTTTTCTGGTGATTTCAGCGTCCAGAAGCCTTACCAGCGTCTGTGCGATCGATCCGATAGCAGATGCAATCCTGCTCTCCCAGTTCGGCTTTCCAATAAACTCAGAAGGTGTATTGATTAGGGCCATCCCCAGATCCGAGTCAGTCGCTAAGGCTTGCCGAACAAGGTACATGAAAACAAATCGCGTCAAGCCATACTTAGCAAACAGCGGGTTGGCTGTCATCAATGACAACTTCTGAATCGCCGCATCAAAGATGGTGTGCACCAAGATCACCCGGCATCCATTTACAGACGGTCTGCCAAAAATATTACCATGCAGATCGTCAAACAGCCGATACGACTGATGACACGACCACGGTTCCTTGACATCGAACGCCAATAACTGACGTGCAGCCAGTTCATTCTCAATCACTATGATACTAGGATCGTTGTCCCATTCGGGGTGCTCGCCGCGCTTTATCCGGTAGCGCCAGTTTCCAGCGGAGCCGTTGATCTCCGTTTGCAAACGCATCTGGATCACGTCGTTAGACCGCAAGTCACGGTGTGTTATTCCGTTCTGGCGATTTGTGTGATCGGTGATCTTTCTGGCAAGCGGTGAATCTGGCGCAATCTTTATAAACTTCGTCATGATGCGAAGCTTCTTCGTGATGTGGCTGCTGTTTTCGTACAAGCTTGTCAAGCTTTGACAGCCGTTGACCACCGCATAGCCGCTGATTCTGACTTCTCCAGATCGGACGCTGAGAGTCTTACATAGAACCGTTAGGCCGTTATGGTATGCCGGGAAGTAGACGTGTTCAGTTTGCGACTGAATGCTCTTTTCGATGTCCCTGTTAACCTGAGACTTGCGGGCGAGCCATTGTCGTACGTTCCAGGAGAAGAGTTCTCCATTAGCTATACCAGCCATACGTACCAGTTGCTTGGCCTCGACCGGCGCGATCACCATATGAACTTTCGCGTCTACCTTGAAGCTCATATGAGGAGCGCCAGAAAGGTGTAACTTTATCGGTTTGGATATGGGATCGGTCGTGTCTACCCTGACATAGGCGCGATCGAGTTCGCCGGAATCAAATACAGTGAGGTCGCTAGTGGTTGTGAGATACTGGATCGCATTTATATCCTTTTTAACATTGGTGATGAATACTCCGTTTACGTGGAACCCTTCGCCGACCTTGTTTGCTATTTGCTTCTCTCTTATGAGCGCCGCAAGTTCAGTATTAGTCGTACTAGCTCCAACGCTAGTAACTGACTGAGCGGACCGCATTTGAACCAGCGCTCCATAGAAGTCCCGCAGTGCGGAATCACCCAATGTCTTCGGTGTCGTGTAGAGCTTTGACTGAAACACCTCAATCTGGTTTGCTTGATCGTTGACGTATATCGCGTCAATGCCCTTGTCATCAGAGCCGTCGCATATACAGTCGTCTATTTCAATGTCATCCAGACGATAATAGTTGGCCAGGAACCAGGCGAGGAATTGCCGGGACTCGGTTCTCTGGCTCACAGCCCACCCCGAGAAAAGGGATTTGACTTCGGGGTAGCATAACGGGAGGGGCTTTGGCTTTGCTGACACAGCGCAGACTCCTTTCGATGCGCGCTAGTGTCCTGAGCGAGAAATACGTTTAGAAAGTCGCTGAACCTTGCCGAGGATCAAATCCGCATCGGCTGTCCAGACGAAGGGCTTTGGGTTCTCGTTGCGCCGGTCCAAATAGTCGAGCATGGCTTTTTCGAGAGCCGGGACAGCCGTGTGACTGCCGCGACGCACACAGCGTTCCGTCACCTCGCCGAACAGTCGCTCAACCAAATTCAACCAACTGCCGCTGGTTGGTGTGAAATGTGCGTGATACCGCGGGTGCCGCTTCAGCCAACTGCGCACCTTGGCGACCTTGTGGGTGCCGTAGTTGTCCATTACCAGATGCACCTCGAAGCCGCTCGGAAGATTGGCCTCGATCTGGTCAAGGAACCGGAGGAATTCCTGATGCCGGTGCCGCCGGTAGCAGGTGCTGATGGTCACTCCGGAAGCCACGTCCATGGCCGCAAACAACGAGGTGACTCCGTGGCGTTCGTAATCGTGTGACTGCCGGGCCGGCACTCCCGGAGCGAGCGGTAGAATCGGCTGCGTCCGATTCAGCGCCTGCACCTGGCTCTTCTCATCCACACACAGCACGATGGCGCGATCCGGCGGATTCAGGTACAGCCCCACGATATCTCGCACCTTCTCAATGAATTGAGGATCTTTGGAGAACTTGAAGTTCTCTACCCGATGCGGCTGCAATCCGAAAGCACGCCAGATCCGCACGATAGCATTCTGCGTCAGTCCTGCCTCTTGGGCCATTAGGCGAGTACTCCAATGCGTGCTGTTGACGGGCATCGATTCCAGGGTCTTTGTGATGACGTCCTCAATTTGCCGATCGGTGATCTTGCGCGGCGCGCCGACCCGCGGCTCATCCAGCAACCCATCGAGGCCCAACTCTCGAAACCGCTCCCGCCACTTACCGACGGTGGCGCCGGTAATGTGCAACTTGCGCGCGACCTCCGAGTTGCTCATCCCCTGCTCACAACTCAGCACAATCCGAGCCCGCATTGCCAGGGACTGCGCCGACTTCGGCCGACGGGCGATCAAGCTCAATTTCTCCCGATCCGCATCAACGATCTTCAGCGGCTTCTTGGGGCGACCTGTGCGCATACCCAAGTATGCGCCGCTTCTCCGACTTATTCAAGGTATTTATCGCTCATGACACTAGCGCATCGTGAACTATCGTACGCCACCCCCGTCTGATGTGTCAAGGTAGTTGTTGCCGTTCATCTGCGGCCCAAACTGCCTTGCCCCTCGCCCCTCCACCGCTGGCTCAGGTTGGGGGGGCCGGAATCAAGGGGCGCAGGACGCTATCCCTCCCCGCTGCCGTATGCTCCACTCGGAGACCACGCTATGAGGCCGCCCCCTCCCGTTTCAAATCACGCCTTCCCCACAAATTCTTTCCCCGCCTTCTCATGCACATCCCCCGCCCCTCCCCCTCGCTCAGCCCCCCGGCCGCGCTATGCTGCATCTCGGAGACAACTATGCGCTCGCGGCGGCCCGATCCGATAACACCGGCAACGGCCGGAGAAACCCGAGAATTAACCCGCCACCTAGTCCCACAAACGGACAGCTATCCGTTGAATCTAAACGGGCTTGCGGTTCGCACCCCGGCCGGACCCAACAAAAAGACGGAATTCGCGCAGTGCAAATGAACCTAGTCCCATTTTCGGACACTGGCCGAAGAGGCTCCTCAATCGAACCCGTGACACGCCGGAGGCCTGTCCCCTGCCCCCCCGTGGCAAAATGAAGCCATGAGGATCCTCCTCTACAGCGGCAAGGGCGGCGTGGGGAAGACCAGCCTGGCCGCGGCCACCGGCGTCCGCCTGGCCCAACTGGGCCGCCGCACTCTCGTCATGAGCATCGATCCGGCCCACAGCCTGGCCGATTCCTTCGACCTCGAAACCGAGCTCTTCCACCTCCGCACCGCCGACCCTCTCGAGATCGCTCCCTGCCTCTCCATCCAGGAGCTCAACATCCAGCGCGAAATCAAGCGCCACTGGCGGGAAATCTCGTCTTACGTGATCTCGGTTCTGCGCACCACCGGCCTCCAGGGCGTGCAGGCCGAGGAGCTCGCCATCCTGCCGGGCATGGAAGAGCTGAGCGCCATGATGTACATCAACCAGTACCGGCGCGAGGGGCGCTACGACGTCATCATCCTCGACGCGGCGCCCACCGCCGAGTCCATGCGCTTCATCAGCATGCCCACCACGCTGGACTGGTACATGAAGCACATCTTCCCCTTCCAGCGCAGCCTGCTCAAAGCCGTGCGGCCCATCGCCAACCGCGTCGCCCCGTTCGAGCTGCCCGCCGACAGCTACTTCGCCAACATCCACGAGCTGTTCGGCAAACTCGAAGGCGTCGACGAGCTGATGGAGGACCCGCAAATCACCAGCGTGCGCCTGGTGACCAACCCCGAGAAAATGGTGCTGCGCGAAACGCAGCGCGCTTTCGTGTACTTCTCCCTGCACGGACTGACCGTGGATACCGTCATCGTCAACCGCGTGCTTCCGGCCTCCGTCAGCGACGCGTATTTCGCGGAGTGGCACGCCTCGCAGGACCGCATCGGGCAGGAGATCGAGGAGTACTTCTCTCCCATCCCCTTGAAGCGCGTGCCCCTGTTCACGCACGAAGTTCTGGGCCGCGGGAGGCTCGAAGAGCTGGCGCAGGTGATGTATGCTGAGGGGGAAGATCCGGCGGCGGTCACGCGCACCGAGCGGCCCTACACGTTCGGCAAGCGGGACGGCCACTACGAGGTCACGGTGCTGCTCCCGTTCGCCACCAAGGGCGAGATCGGGTTATTCAAGAAGGGCGACGAGCTGGTGGTCGAGATCGGAAGTTTCCGGCGCCACATCGGGCTGCCGACGTCGATGTCGGCGCTCGCGCCCGCGCGGGCGCGGCTCGAGAACAGGATCCTCACCGTCGAGATGAAGGAGGTCCAGGTATGAGCGAGCAGCAAACTCCGCCCCCGGCCGGGCGCGTCTACGAGCGCTGCCTGTGCCGCGAAGCGATAGACCGGTTCGAAGACCTATTCCACGTTCGCACCGACGAGGCGCGCGAGCACATGCGCAACTCGCGGATCGAGTTTCTCAAAGCCATCCGCAGCCTCATCGACGACCGCATCGCCCACCTCTCCAGCGCCCGGCAGCAGGAGGGGACGAAGGTGAGCGTCGAGTAATGGCCGGCCTCAAAGAAGGCGACGCCGCTCCGGACGTCGAACTGCTGGATGAGAACGGCGCGCCTTTCCGCCTCTCCGGGCTGCGCGGGCGCAAGGTGGTTCTCTATTTCTATCCCCGCGCCAACACTCCGGGCTGCACCGTGGAAGCCTGCGAGTTCCGCGACCGGGCGGCGGAGTTTGCCGGGCGCAACGCCGCCATCGTGGGCGTCTCTCCGGACAAGCCCGCGGCCCAACTGAAGTTCAAAACCGGCAAGAGCCTGCCCTTCACGCTCCTGGCTGACGTGGACCGGACCGCCGCCGAGGCCTACGGCGTCTGGAAGCGGAAAACGATGTATGGCAAGAGCGTGATGGGCATCGAGCGCACCACGTTCGTCATCGGCGAGAACGGCCGCATCGAGCGCATCTTCCCCAAGGTGAAGGCGGCCGGCCACGCCGCCCAGGTGCTGGAAGCGGTCCGCTGAGTGTGGCGCACGCACTCCCGCGTGCCGCGTCGCCACTCCTGGCGGAGCATGGGGGGCTGAAGGGTGTCAGCGCCACGCCACAGGCTGCCTACTTCGGGGGAGCGTCTTCCTTAGGGGCGGCCTGCTCGATGAGCTTGCGGATCTGTGCCTGGGACTCCTGAATCGCCTGCTGGGTGATGAGTCGGGTTTTGTCGCCCAACTCGGGCGATTTGGCGAACCAGGCCTGACCCGCGGGAGACTTGTAGAATGCCAGGACGCCGTCCAGTTCCGCTTCCGTGTACGTGTCCACGTAGACCTTCACGTACTGCGGTCTGAGCTTGTCCCAGTTCATTTGCTGGGAGAGGATCTCGGAGACCTTCTGATCGAGGGCGGCCTTATCGGCCCCGGCCGGCGCCTGGCGCCCGGTTTGGGCTTTGATGGTCGCCTGCGCGTGCTCCAGCAACTGCCTGAAGCCCTGGTCCATCTTGGCGACCTGGAACAGTTCCTCCGCCTTGGCCGTTCTGGAGGCGTCGTCCGCCCGGGCGGCGCCGGCCAGCAGAAACGCCGCAAGTCCGAGGAGTGTTTGAAAGTGCTTCATAGAACGAATATCATCTCATTTCCAGAGGCCTGTGAGAGCGCTCCCCTATTCCTTCAGCTCGACGATGGTGGCCCCCGCGCCGCCCTCGTTCTGCGGCGCCTGGTAGAACTTCTCGACGTTCGGATTCTCGGCCAGCAGTTCGGCGATGGTGCGCCGGAGGATGCCCATGCCGTGGCCGTGGACGATCCGGATGCGGTTCACCGATGCCAGCACCGCGCTGTCGAGGAACTTGTCCACCACCTCGCGCGCTTCCTCGGCGCGCTTGCCGATCACGTTGACCTCGCGCACGCTCACGTATACCTCCGGGCCGGAAGGCTTGAACGTGACACCCTGGGGCAGTTTCGCGCCGGCTCCGCCCTCCGGAAGCACCTCGAGGACTTCGTCGCGCGAGACCTGCATCTTCATGAAGCCGGCCTCGACTTCCAGGCGGTCCGCCCCGATCAGCCGCCGCACGCGCGCCGGCTCGCGGATGTTCTTCAGACGGACGCGCGCGCCTTCGGCGATCTTCAGCGGCGTCAGCTCGCCCTGCCGCGCGTCGGATTGCGTCGACAGGATGGCGGTCTGCATCTCCTCGCGCAGCTCGCGTTTCGCCTTCGAGACGTTGCGCTGCGCCTGCGCGGAGGCGCGCTTCTGGTCTCCGGTGACGGCAACCTTGCCGATGGCTTCCTGGGCCTGGGCCTCGAAGCGCTCGAGAACCAGCTCGGTCTGCCGCTCGATCTCTTTGAGCTTGGCCGATTCGCGCTTGGCCCACTCGTCGGCCAGCGCCTTCTCGCGCGCCTGGAGCCGCTGGCGCTCTTCCTCCAGGCTGCGCTGCGATTCGCCCACTTCGGTGAGGCGTCGATCGAGCTCCGCCAGGAAGCGCCCCAGGTCCCGCTCGCGCGTGCCCAGTGTTGCCCGCGCCCGATCGAGGATTTCGCCGGGAAGCCCCAGACGGCGGGCGATGTCGAGTCCCGCGGACTTGCCGGGCGCCCCCAGGCGCAGCACGTAGGTGGGCTCGAGCGTCTCTTCGTCGAAGCCCATCGACCCGTTGAGAACGCCCTCGGTGTTGGCGCCGAAGACCTTGAGCGCCAGCAGGTGAGTCGAGGCCAGCGTGAAGGCGCCCAGCGAGCGGCAGCGGTCCAGAATCGCCACGCCCAGCGCGCCGCCCTCTTCGGGATCGGTGGCGCGGCCCAGCTCGTCGAGCAGCACCAGCGAGTCGGAGGTGGCCTGGGCCAGGATGTCGCGCACCCGGCTCATGTGCGCGGAGAAGGTGCTGAGGCTCTCCTGAATGGACTGCTGGTCGCCGATGTCGGCCAGCACGCCGTCGAAGAAGGGGAACTCGGCCTCAACGCAGGGCACCGGCAGGCCCGCCTGCGCCATCAGCGCCAGCAGCCCGACCGTCTTGATGGTGATCGTCTTGCCGCCGCTGTTGGGCCCGCTGATGAGCAGTGTGCGGGTCGAGCCCTCGAGCGTGAGCGACGCCGCCACCACCGCGCGCTTGTGCCGCCGCAATACGTCTTCGAGCAGGGGATGGCGCGCCTCCCGCAGGACCAGGCGGCGGGCGCCCTCGGGGCTGAAGCGCGGGATGACGCAGCCGAAGTCGACGCCGAACTGCGCCTTGGCGAACAGCATCTCGAGCTCGCCCAGGATGGCGAGGGTCCGCTGGATCGGCTCGGCGTAATCGCGCAGCCGCGACGTCAACTCGAGCAGGATGCGGTGCACCTCGCGCATCTCCTCTTCGGTGAGGCGCACCAGCTCGTTGTTGAGCTCGATGGTTTCGAGCGGCTCGACGAACAGCGTCTGGCCCGTTCCGCTGGCGCCGTGAATCACGCCGTCGATCTTGCGCCGCTGGCCGGCCACGATGGGCACCACGAAGCGCTCGTTGCGGATGGCGACGAATTCCTCCTGCAGCTCCTCTTTGTGGGCGCGCAGGAAGCGCTGGAGCGAGTCCTGTATGGCGCCCTTCTGGCGCTCCATGTCGCGGCGCAGGCGGCCGAGCAGGACGCTGGCGTGATCGGCCACGGTGCCATCGGGCAGGATCTTGCCGGCCAGGTCCTTGAGCAGCGAGCGGAACTCGCCCATGGCGGCGCCGCGCGCGCCCAGCTTGGGGAAGCGGTCCGCGACGGCCAGGAGGACCGAGCGTATGTCGGAGGCGCGGTCGAGCAGCTCGGTCAGCGCCAGAATCTCCTTCCCTTCGAGCGACGCGCCCTCGATGTGGAGCTTGTGAACCGAATCGCCGGTGTCGGGCAGCGAAGAGAAGCGCAGGCGCACCGCGGCTCCGCGGGCGGCCGGCTGCGGGCGCGCGGCGGCGCGCAGGTATTCGATGGCCTCAGCCGCGTCGCCGAGCGCGCGCTCGGCGGCCGGTCGGTCGGCGCCGGGTGCAACCTTCTCCAGTTCGGCCTGGCCCAGCGGGCTGGCAACGTAACGGCCAAGCAAGGCGCGCAGGGCGTCGAATTCGAGGAGTTGGGCGCTGGTGTTCATAATGTGGCGCAGGCTTCAGCCTGCCGTGTCGGCACTCGTGCCGGCACAAGAGCTACTTGGGCGGCGTGCTGCATGCAACCAGAACCCTTTCAATAACCGCCAGCGTCCCTTCCGTGATCCGGTAGGCGGGCAACTCCTCGCGCAGCACCCACACGGCGCGGCTCGCGTCGCTCGCAGCGCGCAACTCGCCGCCCGTCACTTTGCAGAAGTAATCGATCAACACGTAATGATACTCGGTTCGGCCGGCGGCGTCGGGCATGATTCGCTCGAAGACCTCGGCCACCGAGACGGGCTCGACCTCGAGGCCGGTCTCCTCGCGCACCTCGCGGCGGATGGCGTCCTTCAAGTGCTCGCCCACTTCCACGCCTCCGCCCGGAAGGGACCAGACGCCCTTCAGCGGCTCCTGCCCGCGCTCGACCAGCAGCACGCGCCCGCCGTCTTCGATAATCGCCCCGACGCCCAGAATCGGGCGCTCGGGATAGCGGCGGGAGGTGGACACAAGATCAGTATGGCAGAGGGGCCCTTCTGATATGCTGCGGGCGGACTGTTTGCATGCGCAAGCACTGGAAGCTCTGCACCGCGGTGGCTGGCGCCCTCCTCCTGATCCTTCTGTACGACTGCTGGATAGGCGGGCTCCGTATTCCCCGCTCTCCTGGTTCCATCGCAACTGGAGCTCACAGATGCAGTGGGAGCTCCGGCGAGGCAGATACGACTGTGCCGTCGAAGCTGGCCAGCGGGCGCTTCGGGAGCATCCCGAAAGGGCGTCGTTTGTTTACGAACAGATTGCCATCGTATACATCCTCCGCGCCGGCAGAGACCGTCGCGGAAGGGCCCAGTGGGTACGCGAGGCGGCCGGCTACGAGGACAAGGCGCTGTCGGCCGGGACAGGAGACGGTTGGCTACGCCACCTGTCCGCAGCGGGAGTTTTTGAGGCGCTCGGCGGCCTCGCGGCAAGCCTCTCGCGCCTCACATCAAGCAGGCGCCAGAACGCATCTTGGCTCGCGTCAAGGCCGAGATGGCGCGCGCCGGGTGCCACTGAATTCCATCAGACCTCCGCGTAGAAGCTCAGCACATTGTCTCCCTGGCGGACCGTGCGGGTGCGGCGGAGGCGGCCGTATTCCTCGCGCGGTTCGAGGCGGACGTCGTGCTGCACGATGGTGAGGGGTGGCGGTGCAGCGCCAAGGAGGTCCAGCGCCGCGGCGTATTCGGCGGCGAGGTCGTAAGGCGGGTCAAGAAAAACGATGTCGGCTTTGAGCCGTCCGAGAACCGCCAGCGCTTTGGCGGTGAAGACTTGCGCGCGGGTTTCAATGCCTAGCGACTGGAGATTGCCGCGGATCACGTCAGCGGCCGCGCGGCTCCGCTCGATGAAAATGGCTTCGCGCGCGCCGCGGCTCAGTGCCTCGATGCCGACCGCGCCGGTGCCGGCGTAGGCGTCCAGAAACGTGACGCCCTCGATGCGCGTGGCAAGAATGTCGAACAGCGTCTCGCGCAGCCGGTCCGGCGTGGGTCGAAGGTGCGGTCCCGGGAGCGACTTCAGGCGGCGGCTTCGAAATTCTCCTGCTATGACTCGCATGATTAAGACCGATCTTCGCACAGCGACCAAGCGCCGAGACGAGTCTCGGCGCGGCAGGCAAGAGCGCCTGCGCCACGTCCTCACCCCACCTGCGCCAGGCCGTAGCGGCTCTGCCAGTGGCCTCTCAGGTAGACCAGGGCGCGGCGGCGATCGTCGTCCGCCTCCGGCCGCGCCACCAGCGTGGCGGCCTCCCGGCGCGCAACCTCCAGGATCTCGGAATCGCGCAGAATGTTGGCGATCCGCAGCGCCGGCAGGCCGGATTGCTTGGTTCCGAAGAACTCGCCCGGCCCGCGCAGCTTCAAGTCCATTTCCGCAATGTGGAAGCCGTCGCTCGAATCCACCAGCGTGCGGATGCGCTGGCGGCCTATGTCGTTCAGCTTGCCGGTCACCAGGATGCAGTAGCTCTGGGCCGCGCCCCGCCCCACGCGCCCGCGAAGCTGGTGCAACTGCGAGAGGCCGAAACGCTCCGCCTGCTCGATCACCATGACGGTCGCATTGGGCACGTCTATCCCGACTTCGATCACCGTAGTCGAGACCAGCACCTGCGTCTCGCCGGCCTTGAACCGCTCCATGGCGGATTCCTTTTCGGCCGTGGTCAGCCGGCCGTGCATCAGCCCGATGCGGAGCTGCGGGAAGACCTCGACGGCCAGGTGCTGGTACATCTTCTCCGCGGCCTTCATGGCCTGCGTTTCCGACTCCTCAATCACCGGGTAGACCACGTAGGCCTGGCGGCCCTGCTCGATCTCGCCCTTTACGAAGCTCCACACCCGCTCGATGGCGTCTTCGGTGGAGTGGCGCGTGACGATGGGCTTGCGGCCGGGCGGAAGCTCGTCGATGACCGAGACGTCGAGGTCGCCGTAGAGGGTCAGGGCGAGGGTGCGTGGGATGGGCGTCGCCGTCATGACCAGCACGTCGGGGTGCGGTCCCTTCTCAATCAGCTTCAGCCGCTGCATCACGCCGAAGCGGTGCTGCTCGTCGACGATGGCCAGTCCCAGCTTATAGAACTCGACGTCCTGCTCGATCAGCGCGTGCGTGCCCACGGCGAACTGCACCAGGCCCGCCGCCAGCGCGCGTTTGAACTGCGCCTTCTCGCCCTTGGTGTTCGAGCCGGTCAGCAGCGCCACGGTGTAGCCGAGCCGGCGGAACAGGTCCTTGAAGTAAAAGAAATGCTGGGTGGCAAGGATCTCGGTGGGCGCGAGCATCGCCACCTGGCAGCCGTTCTCGATGGCGATGATAGCCGCCTCGGCCGCCACCAGCGTCTTCCCGCTGCCCACGTCGCCCTGGAGCAGGCGGTTCATGGGCGCGGGCGATTCCATGTCGCGCGCGATCTCCCCCAGGACACGCTTCTGCGCGCCGGTGGGCTTGAAGGGAAGCATGCGCTTGATCTGCTCGCGCACCCGGTCCGTCAGTTGAAACGCGATGCCGGGCTGCTTGCGGGCGGTGCTGTGCTTCAGTGCCAGGCCGCACTCCAACCAGAAGAACTCCTCGAAAATGAGCCGGAACTGGGCTTGGGAGCGGAACTCGTCCAGCAGGCGCAGGTCCGAGCCTGGCGGCGGGAAGTGCAGGTCGCGGATGGCGGTGCCCAGGTCCGGCAGCTTCAGCTCGCCTCGCAGGCGCTCGGGCAGCGGATCCGGCGCCGGAGGCAGCGTTTCGAGAACGTGCCAGAGCAGGCGCCGGAAGACGCGGGTGGTGATCTTCTGAGCGGCCTCGTAGATGGCGACGATGCGGCCGGTGTGCAGGCCCGCTTCGCCCTCTTCCTCGTCGCCCAGAACCTCGAACTCGGGGTGGAGGATCGAGAGCTCGCCCGAGTAGCTATCGAACTCGATCTTGCCGTAGAGCGCCAGGCGCCGGCCCGGCTCGATCACCTTCTCGAGATAGCCGCCGTGGAACCACTTGCACACCAGCGTGGCGCCGGAGGCGTCGCTGAAAACGGCCTCGAACAGGCCCAGATTGCGGCGCCGAAAGCCTGCCAGATGCGCGGTCTTCACTTCCGCCATGACGGTGGCCATCTCGCCCGGAGCAAGCTGGGCGATGGTCTTGACGTTGGTGCGGTCTTCGTAGCGAAAGGGCGGGCAGGCAAGCAGGTCCTCGACGGTTTTCAGGCCCTTGCCTTCGAGCATCGCCGCGCGCGCCGGGCCCACGCCCTTGACGTACATCAGCGGGGTGGAGAGGGCGAGCGAGATCATGACCGCTTTCGCTATCTTAGCTGACGGTCGACGGGCTCGCGCTATGCGTACTGGGCGAGGGTCTCGAGCGGAGGCGTGACCAGGGACTTCTCGATGTCCTCGCCGGTCTCGATCATGCGGCGGAGGTGGCGCGCGGCGAGGGAGGAGATCCAGGGGTCGGTCAGCGGCTTGCCGGTCCGCTGGCTCAGCGCGAGCAGGTCGGGGTGCTTGAGGGACACCACCTTAGCCGCCCGCTCTGGGCCGGCCGAGAGCCCGAATTTCACGTCAACTGCGTCGGCGTGGCGGATCGAGATGGCGTTCTGAATCCAGAGAAAGTCGACCTGCCAGACCCCTCCGTCGGGGTCGGTGGCTTCGAAGTGACGAAAGTTGTCAGGCATGGTTAACCCAGGCGTCGAGACGAGCCTCGACGCGGCACGCTAAAGCGTGCGCCACAACCCGCGTTATCGATCTGCGTTCGTCCGCGTTCATCCGCGGCCAATCATGCGTTCTCATATCTCGCTCGAGTGCTGCCGCAGCAGCGCCAGGAACTCGTCGCGCGTTTCCTTGCGCTCGCGGAACGCTCCCAGCATCGCGCTGGTCACGGCGCCCGAGTGCTGCTTCTCGACGCCGCGCATCATCATGCAGAAATGCCGCGCTTCGCACACCACGCCCACCCCCAGCGGGTCGAGCACCTGCTGGAGCGACTGCGCGATCTCCTGCGTCATCCGTTCCTGGATTTGCAGGCGCCGTGCGAACACGTCCACGATGCGCGGAATCTTGCTCAGCCCCACCACCTTGTGCCGCGGCAGGTAGGCTACGTGGACCTTGCCGAAAAAGGGCAGCATGTGGTGCTCGCACAGGCTGAAGAACTCGATGTCCCGGACGATTACCATCTCGTCGTACTTCACCGTGAACAGTGCGCCGTTGACCACCTCCTGGATGTCCTGGTGATAGCCGCCCGTGAGGTACTTCCACGCCTTCTCGACGCGCTCGGGAGTCTTGGCCAAGCCCTCGCGGGCAGGGTTCTCGCCAAGCCGGCGGAGGACCTCCTCCATCAGCGAGGCGATGGTGCGCTCGGAAAAAGCGGCCGCATCCGCGGCGGGGTTGTCAGTCAAGTAGCTCAAATCGGTTCCTCTTAGTCTCCTGAATTCGGATTCCAGCGAGGGCAGGCCCCGCGCCGGGGAACGCCTGGCCCCAGCGGCTGGCGAGCCGCGACCGGATCTCGATTGCCAGGTTCTCGGTGGTGGGCGGGCGTTCGGCGAACGCCGGGACCTCCGCGTTCAGATTGCGCCGATCGAATGGCTCGAGAACCTGCTCCCGCACCAGCGCGTCGAGCGCCGCCAGGTCCGCCACCCGTCCCGACTCCGCGTCCACGCGCCCGCGCACGCTCACATCGAGCGTGTAGTCGTGCCCATGGCCGTGGGGGTTGTTGCACTTTCCATACAGCGCGCGGTTCTCGGCATCCGAGAGGCCCGGAGCATGGAGCCGGTGCGAGGAAGAAAACCGGTAGCGCCGCGTGAGGCGGATCATGGCCGGTCTCCGAAGTAATCCACGTACAGATCCTCGGTCTCGTAGACCCGGACGGCGTGGAGGCGCACTCGCGGACCGGCCAGGTGAGGCTCGATCCGCCGCCAGACCTCGATGGCCAGGTTCTCCGCAGTCGGCACCACGGTGTCGAAGGGAGTAACCTCGCGGTTGAGAAAGCGGTGGTCCATCGGCTCCACGACCTCGCGCTGGAGCACGTCCTTGAGCCGCTTGAGGTCGAAAACCATCCCCGTTTCCGGCTCGGGATCGCCCTCGAGCGTCACCTCGATCACGTAATTGTGACCGTGGCCGTAAGGGTTGGAGGCGGCTCCGTAGAGGGTCCGGTTCTCGTCGTCGGAGAGGCGCGGCAAGCGGCACACGTGTGACGCCGAGAAATCAGCCCTCCTCGTTATGAGCATGCCGCCCCCTTCACACCCCTATTGTGGCGCACGCACTCGTGCGTGCCGCGTCGAGACTCATCTCGACGCCAAGGTGCCGGCAGGAGTGCCGACACAGCAGGCTGAAGCCCGCGCCACACCACTGCTACCGCCGCCCGCAAATGGTTACACTAAAATCATAGGTAGTTCGAATGGCCCCAGTCAAAAGCGAACGGATCATTCAGGCGGCGATTGTGGTCTGCCTGGCCCTGCTGGTATGGGTGATCGCCGGGACTTACCAGGAACGAATCGTGCTGGCCGGCGACAGCGCGCCGGGCTTTACCGTGACCACGGAGGACGGCAAGACCCTCTCGCCTTCGAACTTCGGCGGTAAACTGCTGGTAGTCCATTTCTGGGCAACCTGGTGCCCGCCCTGCGTGACGGAGACGCCGTCCCTCAACGAGTTCCAGAAGCAGTACTCCAAAGACGGCGTGGTGGTGCTCGGGATCAGCGTGGACCAGAATGCCAAGGCCTACCACGATTTCCTGCAGCGCATGAAGATCTCGTTCCCCACCGCGCGCGACCCGGATGCCAAGATCGCCTCCGACTACGGCACCTTCCAGTATCCGGAGACCTACATCATCAACCGCGAGGGCAAGGTGGTCGAGAAGATCATCAGCAACACCGATTGGATGGATCCCGAGCGCCAGAACCTGATCCGCGCGATGCTCGGTTCCTGATCCTGGCGGAGGCCTGCCGCGTGGCGCGGCCAGGGCACGAGGACAATCATGACCAGACGACAGTTCTTTCTGACAGGGAGTTTAGCGATGGCTGCTACCGGCAAGTTGACCAGCAAGGAGCGGGTGGACCGGGCGCTGGCGGGCGCCGATGTCGATCGCCCGCCGTTCAGTCTGTGGCATCATTTTCGTTTGCAGGCCTTTCCGGGCGAGCGGCACGCCGCGGCAACGCTCGAGTTCCACCGCAAGTTCCGCACGGACATCGTCAAGGTGATGAGCGACTTTCCGTACCCGAAACCTGCCGGCGGCATCGCTGCCATCAAGCCCGAGGCGAATCCGTTTCCCGAGCAACTGCGCGCGCTCGACATCGTCCGCGAGGGTCTCGGCGGCGGGGCGTATTTCATCGAGACCATCTTCAACCCGTACAACCAGGCGCAGAAGACTTTCTCGAAGCCCGAAGTTCAGCGGCTGAAGCAGGAGCAGCCGCAGTTGCTGCTCGACGCTCTGGAGGCTATCGCGGAGTCCGAGGTCAATCACGTCCGGAAGGCGCTCGCGGCGGGTGCCGCCGGGATCTTCCTCGCCATCGATTGCGCGCTGCCCGGCGTCCTCACGCGGGAGGAGTACGCGAAGTTCAGCGAACCCTTCGACCGCATGGTGCTCGATGCGGCCTCCGGCGCGAACTTCAACATCCTGCACCTGCACGGCGACAAGGTCTACCTTGACCTGTTCTGGAACGGCTGGCCGCCCGCGGCGGTCAACTACGAAAGCCACTTGACCGGGGTCGATTTCGCCACGGCCCGCCGCAGCTTCTCGGGCGTGCTGATGGGCGGTGTGGATGAGGTGAACTACCGCACGCTCAGCCAAGGCGAGATCGCGCGCCAGTGGCACGCCGCCGCCGAGGCCGCCGGAAAGAAGTACATCCTCTCGCCCGGCTGCTCGGTCCCCGACGACAGCACGGACGAGGAACTGATCCGGCTGGCACACGTGGTGGGGGCGTAGACAAAAAAAGTTCCAAGTGACCTACGGATGGGCGGTCTCGCCGGCCGGCATGCAACGGCCCCGAGCGCGGACTCGGACTCGCCTGACCGCGTCCGACTTCCCGCCACGGTTGCCCGCGACAAGCCGTTTCCGACGCAATCCGCGACACCCGAGCAAGCCGGCGGCTCGATGCGGCCTTTCACTCCGCCGCGGCGGCTGCCCGTTTCCGGGCCACCTCTGCGGGATCAACGTTCCCGGCCTGCACCTTCACCGCACTGCGGAGTGCGCGCCAACCCGTCCGCTTCCACGCTCCTCATTCCCGTTGCCGGGCGGTCGGCTCGCACAAGGGTTTGTTGCCACGCACTCCGTATTCCTAACGGTTCCTCGCTTCTTCACTCCCCTTCGGGACCTTTCGATCCCTCCAGATCACCGCTCGCCGCGATTCGCCGCTCGAAAGCTCGCCTTCGCCGAACGCCCGCTTTCCGTCCCTCCCCGCTGCTTCGGATCGCTCCGCCGCCTCGGATCACCGGTTCGGGTTCGCTGCGTCCCGCGTGGCTC
This sequence comes from Bryobacterales bacterium, assembly GCA_963710565.1. GTDB lineage: Bacteria > Acidobacteriota > Terriglobia > Bryobacterales > Bryobacteraceae > DASWZN01. The sequence continues at coordinate 820,151 of CAVQAN010000010.1, forward strand.
GCCAGCTCCGTAAACCTCTTGGAACCTCCATCATCGTGCACCGAAACGCCGCTCCGGTCAATCGGGAATATCGCTTAGTTACAATGTTTTCCGCAGCTTTATGAGGCTTTGGGATCAGTGGATTGCATTGACCGGGCTCTGGAATTCGTGTGGATAAAACATCCGACGCGGGTCCTGGTTCAGCCGGGGGCCTGCCGATCTCTCCGTCCGCCGCCGGCCTCTTGACACCGCTGCATGCTTCGAGTAAGATCGAAATATAATTCGATGAAACAGAAACCAGATCCGGAGCTGACCGCCCGCTACGCCGATATGCTGGCGGCCATGGGAAACGACGCGCGGCTGGGCATCATGCGGCTGCTGCTCTCCGCGCACCCGGAGGGGATGGTGGTGGGCGACATTCAGGCGGAGATGGGTATTCCCAGCTCGACCCTGTCCCACCATCTGGAGAAGCTCCGCAATGAAGGTCTGGCCGAAGTGCGCCGCGAGGGCACCTTCCTGTGGTATTCGGCGAATGCGCGCGCGCTCCAAGACCTGCTGAGGTTCCTGTACGCCGAGTGCTGCACGCGCAACAAAGCCGTCAAGCCGGAGTCGATCCTCAAGGCGTGCCGATGTTCGTGACGAAAGGACAACATACATGGAAATCAAAGACATAGTCAAAGAGAGATACGGGGGACACGCGCTGCGCGTAATCTCGGGCGGCGCTTCCTCTTGCTGCGGTTCGCAGGCGGCGCCACAGGGCGCGGTGGATCCGATCACCGCTGACCTTTACGATGAGCAGCAGAAGTCTGGTCTGCCGGCGGAGGCGGTGCTGGCATCCCTCGGTTGCGGGAATCCGACCGCGCTGGCGCAGTTGAGCGCCGGCGAAGCGGTCCTCGATCTGGGCTCAGGCGGCGGCATCGACGTGTTGCTTTCGGCCAAACGCGTGGGCCCGACCGGAAAGGCCTACGGCCTGGACATGACGGACCAGATGCTGGCGCTGGCGCGCGAGAACCGGAAGAGGTCAGGCCTCGATAACGTTGAGTTCCTGAAGGGCGAGATCGAGAACATCCCGCTGCCAGAGGCGAGCCTGGACGTGATCATCTCGAACTGCGTCATCAACCTCTCGACAGACAAGGACCGCGTGCTGGCCGAGGCCTTTCGCGTGCTTAAGCCGGGCGGTCGGTTGGCCGTCTCCGATGTGGTGGTTCGCGGCGAGATGCCGCCGGAGATACGCCGCAGCGTCGAGCTGTGGGCGGGCTGCATGGCGGGCGCGCTCGAGGAAGGCGTCTACCGGGACAAACTCGCGCGGGCGGGCTTCGTCGAGATCGATATCGAACCGACCAGGGTGTACAGCACCGAGGACGCACGCGAGGCCCTCGAGGGCAACGGTTTCGACGTGGACGCGCTGGCGCCGCTGGTGGACGGAAAGTTCGCCGCGGCCTTCATCCGCGCGCGCAAGCCCGCACGGTAGGGGCTGCATGAATCGAACGGGCGCGCGGCTTTCATTCCTGGACCGCTATCTCACGGTCTGGATCTTCCTGGCGATGGCGGCCGGGGTCGGGGCGGGAGTCGGCCTACCCGCCGTGGTGCGGCTCATCACGCAGTTCCAGGTGGGCGCCACCTCGATCCCGATCGCCGCCGGGTTGATCCTCATGATGTACCCTCCTCTGGCGAAGGTGCGCTACGAGGAGATGGGCGAGGTGTTCCGGAACCGCAAGATCCTGCTGCTCTCGCTCGTTCAGAACTGGGTGATCGGACCGGTGCTGATGTTCGCGCTGGCGATCGTGTTTCTGCGCGACAAGCCCGAATACATGGCGGGACTGATCATGATCGGCCTGGCACGCTGCATCGCCATGGTGATCGTGTGGAACGAGCTGGCGCGCGGGGACACGGAGTACGCCGCCGGGCTGGTTGCGTTCAACTCCGTGTTCCAGGTGCTGTTCTACTCGATCTACGCGTGGGTTTTCGTGAGCGTGCTGCCGCGGTGGTTCGGACTGAGGGGCGCCGCGGTGGACATCACGATCGGCGAGATCGCGCGCAGCGTCTTCATCTATCTCGGCATTCCGTTTCTGGCGGGAATCGCAACGCGCTTCAGCCTGGTCCGGGCGCGCGGCCGGGAGTGGTACGAGAAGGAGTTCATCCCCCGGATCAGCCCGCTGACGCTGGTGGCGTTGCTGTTCACGATCATGGTGATGTTCTCGCTCAAAGGCGACTATATCGTCCGTCTGCCGCTGGACGTACTCCGAATCGCCGTGCCGCTGCTGATCTACTTTGTCGTGATGTTCCTGGTTTCGTTCTGGATGGGACACCGGCTTGGGGCGGACTACCCGAAGACGGCCACGCTGTCCTTCACCGCGGCAAGCAACAACTTCGAGTTGGCCATTGCCGTGTCGGTCGCCGTGTTCGGGATCCATTCGGGGGCGGCGTTCGCGGCGGTGGTGGGGCCGCTGGTTGAGGTCCCCGTCCTCATCTCGCTGGTGAACCTGTCGCTGCACTTCGAGAAGCGCTTCTGGAGGTCGGCATGATCCGGATCCTGGTGTTGTGCACCGGCAATTCGGCCCGCAGTCAGATGGCGGAGGGGTTCTTGCGGTCGTTCGGCCCGGAATTGGAGGCGTACTCCGCGGGCACGCACCCGGCCGAGCGCGTTCATCCCGCGGCCGTGCGGGCGATGGCCGAAGCGGGGATCGACATCACGGCCGGGCGCCCGAAATCCGTCGAGCAATATCTCGGGCAGCGCTTCGATTTCGTGATCACGGTCTGCGACCATGCCAGCCAGACCTGCCCGGTGTTCAGGGGCGAAGTGCGGCGGCGGGTACACATTGGTTTCGACGATCCCGCTGCCGTCCGCGGCAGCGACGAAGAGGTTCTGGCGGCGTTCCGACGCGTGCGGGACGAAATCGGTGCACGCTTGCGGCGCTTTTATGAGACCGAGATCGCACCCGACGAATTGCGCTAAAATCGACAGCCAGCATGTCCGCCGAAAGCGCCACACGCCTCTCCCGCTATCAGATCCTCGTACTCGTCGTTGCCTGGCTGGGGTGGATCTTCGACTCGATGGACTCCACCATCTACAACCTGGTGCTGACGCCGGCGCTGCGCGAACTGCTGGGGACGCGCGGTACGCCCGAAAACATCGGCTGGTACGGCGGCATCATCCTGGCCATCTTTCTGGTGGGCTGGGCGGTGGGCGGCGCGCTGTTCGGCGTGCTGGCGGACACGATGGGCCGGGCGCGCACGCTCGTGATCACGATCCTGATCTACGCCGCTTTCACGGCCCTGGCGGGCTTCTCGCACACCTGGTGGCAGCTCGCCCTATACCGGTTCCTGACGGCGCTCGGAATCGGCGGCGAATGGGCGGCGGGCGCGACCCTGGTGGCGGAAGTGTGGCCGGAGTCGCTGCGCGTGAAGGGGGCGGGACTGCTGCAATCGGCCTGGGGCGCGGGCTACTTCCTGGCCGCCGGCATCGGCGCGCTGCTCTCGCACCGAAGCTGGCGCGTCATGTTCTTCGTGGGCCTGGCGCCGGCGCTGGTGGCGCTTCTCGTGCGCCTGAAAGTGCGGGAACCGGAGCGGTGGCGCAACGCAAAGCAGGCCGGAGAGCGGCGCTTCACGATGCTGGAGCTGTTCCGCCCGGAGCACCGGCGCGACACCGCGGTCGGCGCCGCTCTGGCCCTGGTAGCGGTCTTCGGATTGTGGGGCGCGACAAACTGGACGCCGTCGTTTATTCGCGAGTTGCTGGGACCGCGGCGCCTGGATCCGTCGCGGTTGACCCAGCTCACCAGTTACGCGGTGATGAGCCTGAACGCAGGCTCGATTGCCGGGTATTTCGCTTTCCCGCCGCTGGCGGAGCGCATCGGGCGGCGGCTCGCGTTTCTTGTGATGCTGGTTGGCTGCGCCCTGGTGTTGCCCTTCACGTTTCTGGCGGGCTGGTCTTACAGCGCCATCTTACTGGTTCTCCCCGCGCTGGGCTTCTTCACCAACGGCATCTTCAGCGGCTTCCCAGTGTATCTGCCGGAGCTGTTCCCGACGCGCATCCGCGCCACCGGCGCCGGGTTCTGCTTCAACGCCGGGCGGGTGCTGGCGGCGGGCGGCCCCTTCCTGACCGGCGTGCTGATGGTGCACCTGGGGACGTTCGCGCGCGCGCTCAGCTCGATCGCCGCGATCTACGTCTGCGGGATGGCGGTCTTGCTCTTCGCGCGCGAGACACGGGGACAGGCGCTGGAGTGAGCGTTACTCGCTGCGGAGCGAGGTGACGGGATCGACGCGGGCGGCGCGCCAGGCGGGGAGGTAGCTGGCCGCGGCCGCCAGCGTGACCAGGAGCGCCGCAACGGCGGCGAAGGTGGGCGCGTCGGTCGTGCCCACGCCGTAAAGGACGCCGGACAGGAGCCGCGATAGACCCGCCGCCAGCAGCAGGCCCACAACCACGCCGGCCAGCGCAAGTTTCAGCCCTTGGCCCACGATCAGCCGGAGGACGTCTATCCGGTCCGCTCCCAGGGCCATACGGATCCCCACCTCGTGCGTGCGCTCGGCTACCAGGTACGCCAGGACTCCATAGATGCCCACGGACGCCAGGGCCAGGGCCAGCGCGGCGAACAGGCTGAGCAACAGCGTACGTACGCGCCGGGGCGAGCGCGAGGCCGAAACCACTTCGTCCATGGTGCGGATGCCGTAAAGCGGCTGGTCTCTGTCGACGGAATGAATGGCGCTCTCGACGGCTGAAGTGGCCGCCGCCGGGTCGGTCCCGGTGCGGACGACGAACGCCATGAACGGCCAGGGGTCCCTGGCGTACGGCACGTAGATGGCGGGGCGGGGATTCTGATCCAGGTTGTGCTGGCGCACGTCTTCGACGACGCCAACCACCTGGCACCACTCGTTCTCCTGGCCGCATCCGCCCACCGTCACGAACTCTCCGATGGGGTTCCGTCCGGGCCAGTAGGATCGTGCCATCGCCTGGTTGAGGATGACAACGGGTGGAGCGCTGGCGTCGTCGCGCTCGTTGAAGGCGCGACCGACGACGAGCCGGATACCCATACTCCTGAAATAGTCGGGACTGATCACGAGATAGTCGGGCGCCCCATCCTCTTGGGTGGAAGTGCGTCCCTTGATATCGACGGAGCGGGTGCTGCTGCCGAGGCTCAACGGCAAGCGCGAGACCACGGCGGCCGATCCGACGCCGGGGAGAGAAGCGATACTCGCGAGCGCCCTGGCCACGAAACGAGCACGATCGCCGGCGGCGGGGTAGCGAGCCTGGGGGAGCGAGAGGCGCAGGCTCAGGACGCGCTCCGCTCTGAATCCGCCGGAAACCGCGAGCAGGCGGGTGAAGCTGCGGATCAGCAGGCCGGCGCCCACCAGCAGCACCGCCGCCAGCGCGACCTCGGTCGCCACCAGGGCGCTACGGGTGCGGTGCGCCCGCAGGCCACCCGAGGAACCGCGGCTTCCCTCTTTGAGCATGCCGTCCAGCGCGCCGCTTGACAGATGCAGCGCCGGCAAAAGCCCGAACAGAATCCCGGAGGCGAGCGACACGAAAAGGGTGAAGACGAGCACGCGCGGGTCCAGCTTGAGCGCCGCATTGGCAAGCATGTCCGCGGGCAACAGCGCGCGGAGCGGGTGCAGCCCCGCGTATGCGAGCGCAACTCCCAGCCCGCCGCCGGCCCCCGCGAGCAGGATGCTCTCGGTGAGGAACTGCCGGACCAGGCGCGCCCGCCCCGCGCCGAGCGCCGCGCGGACGGCGATCTCCTTCTGGCGCGCCGCGCCGCGCGCCAGCAGGATGTTCGCGACGTTGGCGCAAGCGATCAACAGCAGGAGGGCCACCGCGCCCAGCAGGATCATCAGAGCCGGCCGGGCCGCGCCAATCAAATCGTCATGCAGGGTGAAGAGGGCCGCGCCCGTGGCTTCCTCGTCGCTCCCATACTGCTGCTTCAGGCGGCGGGCGATCAGGTCGGCTTCCGTCCGGGCTTGCGCCACAGAAACGCCGGGGCGCAGCCGCCCGATCGTATCGAAGTAGTGCGAGTCGCGTATGTTGGACTGGTCGAGATCGGGCCGCAGGACGTGCTCGGGAACCGCGAACCGGGCCGCGGTCCACAGCTCGGACTCCGGCGGATATTGGAAGTACGGCGGCATGACTCCGACGACGGTCCTGGGCTCGCCATCCAGAACGATCTGCCGCCCCAGCGCGTCCGGGCTGCCTCCGTAGCGGCGCTGCCACAGCCCATAGCTCAGGACCACGGTGCGCGCGGCGCCGGGTTTGTCCAGGTCCGCCGTGAGGGTGCGGCCGAGTTGGGCCTGAACGCCGAGCACGGCGAAGAAGTCGGGGGTGACGACCGCGCCCTGTGCCCTCTCCGGCCGGTCCTGCCCCGTGACGTTGAACGGCGATTGACGAAAGGCCGCCAACGCTGCGAACGCGCGGTTCTGACGGCGAAAGTCCAGAAAGGTGGCAGGCGAGAGCGTCTCGTTGTCTCCGGCCGGGCCGCGTCCGTACAGCATCGCGATCCGGTCCGGCTGGGGATAGGGCAGCGGACGGAGCAGGGCCGCATCGATGACGCTGAAGATCGCGGTGTTCGCGCCGATCCCGAGAGCCAGCGTAAGAACCGCGGTAGCCGTGAACGCGGGGCTGCGACGCAGCATCCGCAAGGCGTAGTGCGCGTCTCTGGTCACCTGGTCCCACCACAGCCAGCGCCGGCTCTCGTAAAAGCGCTCCTGGGCCGCGGTGGGATTGCCGAAGGCCCGCCGCGCGGCCGCCTCGGCTTCCGATTCACTGAGGCCTTCGCCTTGCAACCGCTCTGCCTCGAGGGCGATGTGGGCCCGGATCTCGGCGCTGAAGTCGCTGTCGGTGCGGCGGCGGAACATGCGCTACGATCCCCCTTCGGCGCCCAGGACGCACCCGATCGCCGCCGCGAGCCGGCGCCAGCGGCTGGTCTCGTCGGCCAGGCGGCCCCGCCCGCTCCTGGTCAGCGTGTAAAAGCGCGCCTTGCGGTTGTTGTCGGAGGCGCCCCACTCGGCCCGAATCCAGCCCTTGCCTTCGAGGCGCTGCAGCGCCGGGTAGAGCGCTCCGTGTTCCACCAGCAGCTCGTCTTTCGAGGTCAGTTGGATGGAGTGCGCGATCCCCTGCCCGTGCCGCGGCCCAAACACCAGCGTCCGCAGGATAAGCAGATCGAGGGTGCCCTGCAGGAGGGCCAGTTGGTCTTTCTCATCTCGGGTAGGCATCTGACCCAAGTATGGGCCAGCTCGGGTAAGATGTCAACCCAAAGGACGAGCGCGCATGTGCGGCGGAGAACGCTCAGGTGCGGGACTGCCCGTGGAGGCAGTCCCGCTGTAATCTTACAGGCCCTTGGCGGCCAGGAACTTCACCAGGTCGACCACGCGGCAGGAGTAGCCCCACTCGTTGTCGTACCAGGCAACCACCTTGGCCAGGTTGCCGCCCAGCACCTTCGTCAACTGGCGTCGACGATCGAGCTGTTCGGGTTGTGCAGCATGTCGGTCGAAACCACCGGGTCTTCGGTGTAGGCCAGGATGCCCTTCAGCGGGCCCTCGGCGGCGGCCTTCAGCGCGGCGTTGATTTCCTCGGCGGTGGCGTCCTTCTCGAGCACCGCGACCAGGTCGACCACGGAAACATTGGGCGTGGGAACGCGCATGGAGTAGCCGTCCAGCTTGCCCTTGAGCTCCGGCATCACCAGGCCGATCGCCTTGGCGGCGCCGGTCGTGGTGGGGATCATGTTGATGCGCGGCGGCGCGGGCGCGGCGCAGGTCCTTGTGCGGGAAGTCGAGAACGGCTGATCGTTGGTGTAGCTGTGGATCGTGGTCATCGAGCCCTTCAGGATGCCGAAGGTCTCGTGCAGCACCTTCGCCACCGGCGCCAGGCAGTTGGTCGTGCAGGACGCGTTGGAGATGATGTTGTGCTTGGCCGGGTCGTACGACGTTGTCGTTCACGCCGAGCACGACGGTCAGGTCCTCGTTCTTCGCCGGGGCGGAGATGATGACCTTCTTCACGGTCCCGCGCAGGTGCTTGGAGGCCTGCGTCGCGTCGGTGAACTTGCCGGTGGATTCGATCACGATCTGGGCGCCGAGCGAGGTCCAGTCGAGCTCCGCCGGGTCCTTGGTCGCGAACACTTTGAGCGGCTTGCCGTTGATGAGGATGGAATCTCCCGCAGCCGCCACGTCCGCCTCGAGCCGCCCAAGCACGGAGTCGTACTTCAGCAAGTGCGCCAGCGTCTTGGTGTCGGTCAGGTCGTTGCAGGCTACGAATTCGATTTCGGGGTCGTGCATTCCGGCCCGGACGACGTTGCGCCCGATGCGGCCGAAACCGTTAATCGCTACTTTGACTGCCATTAGGAACTCTCCTGTCGGTTGGGCGTTATGGAATCCACAGAAACGGCTGGGTACCGTCCTGCAAGGAAGTAACCTTAGATGATACCAGACCCGGACAACCAAAACGGGCTGCTCGCGCAGGCCCGCAGCGTCCAAGCCGTGTGCGCCACGGCGTTCGCGCTCTGGTTTGCGGAAGCGCAGCGGGGGACGACTTAACGATACTGAGTTCTTGCGTGGCACTCTGCGGCGCGCGGCTGCTACCCTTGTGGTTAATGCCTCCCGCCGAAGTTCTGCCCACGATCGTCGTCGTGGGCCGGCCCAACGTCGGGAAATCGACCCTCTTCAACGCCATCATCGGGCAGCGCCGCTCCATCGTCGGCGATGAGCCCGGCATCACCCGCGACCGCATTCACGGCATCGCCGAGCACCACGGTCACCTGTTTGAGCTGATCGATACCGGCGGCATCGTCCGCGGCGACGCCGAGCACATCCCCGCCCAGATCCTGAAGCAGGCGCGCCACGCCATCGAGACCGCTAAGCATATCATCTTCGTGGTGGATGGCCGCTCGGAGCTGACCGCCGCCGACCGCGACCTGGGGCAACTTCTGCGCCAGCTCGGCAAGCCGGTCGCCCTCGCCGTCAACAAGGTCGACACCGCCTCGCGCGAGTCCCTGGCGTCAGATTTCTACACGCTCGGGATCGCCGACCTGTTCCCCGTCTCGGCCGAGCACCGCCTCGGCGTAGACGACTTGCTCGACCACGTCACCGCCAGCCTCCCTCTCAACGTGCCCGAGGAGACCCCGGAGCCGGAGCGGAAGATCAAGGTCGCCATCATCGGCCGGCCCAATGTCGGCAAGTCCACGCTGCTCAACGCCCTGGTGGGCGAGGACCGGGCCATCGTCTCGCCGGTCGCCGGAACCACGCGCGACGCAGTGGATGTGGCCGTCGAGCGCGAGGGGACGGCGTACGTCTTCGTCGATACCGCTGGAATCCGCCGCAAGGGCAAGACCAAGCTGATGGCGGAAAAGCTCAGCGTGGTGATGGCGCGCCGCCACATCCGCATGGCCAACGTCGTGTTGCTGATTCTCGACGCCACAGAGGGCGTGATTGCCGCCGACGCCACCATCGCCGGATACGCGCACGAGGAAGGCCGCGCCGTCCTGGTCTGCGTCAACAAGTGGGACGCGGTGGCGCGCAGAGACAAGCGCGTCTTCGAAACATCCGTGCGCGACTCGATGAAGTTCCTCGACTACGCGCCCGTGCTGTTCATCTCCGCCCGCACCGGCGCGGGCGTGGATGGCCTCTACGCACGCATCCAGCAGGCTTACGAGTCCGCCTCCGGGCGCGTGGGGACCGGCGAGCTGAACCGCTTCCTCGAAACGCTCAAATCCGAACGCGACCCGCGGATTCTCTACATCACCCAGCCCTCGGTGCGCCCGCCCACCTTCGTGCTGTTCACCGACCGCAAGACGCCCCTGCACTTCTCCAAGGAGCGCTACCTGGTCAACCAGATCCGCAAGCGCTTCGGCTTCGAAGCCACGCCTATTGTCCTCAAGACCCGGCCGCGCAACGAGCGCCGCTAGTGTCCTGAGCGAGAAATACGTTTAGAAAGTCGCTGAACCTTGCCGAGGATCAAATCCGCATCGGCTGTCCAGACGAAGGGCTTTGGGTTCTCGTTGCGCCGGTCCAAATAGTCGAGCATGGCTTTTTCGAGAGCCGGGACAGCCGTGTGACTGCCGCGACGCACACAGCGTTCCGTCACCTCGCCGAACAGTCGCTCAACCAAATTCAACCAACTGCCGCTGGTCGGTGTGAAATGTGCGTGATACCGCGGGTGCCGCTTCAGCCAACTGCGCACCTTGGCGACCTTGTGGGTGCCGTAGTTGTCCATTACCAGATGCACCTCGAAGCCGCTCGGAAGATTGGCCTCGATCTGGTCAAGGAACCGGAGGAATTCCTGATGCCGGTGCCGCCGGTAGCAGGTGCTGATGGTCACTCCGGAAGCCACGTCCATGGCCGCAAACAACGAGGTGACTCCGTGGCGTTCGTAATCGTGTGACTGCCGGGCCGGCACTCCCGGAGCGAGCGGTAGAATCGGCTGCGTCCGATTCAGCGCCTGCACCTGGCTCTTCTCATCCACACACAGCACGATGGCGCGATCCGGCGGATTCAGGTACAGCCCCACGATATCTCGCACCTTCTCAATGAATTGAGGATCTTTGGAGAACTTGAAGTTCTCTACCCGATGCGGCTGCAATCCGAAAGCACGCCAGATCCGCACGATAGCATTCTGCGTCAGTCCTGCCTCTTGGGCCATTAGGCGAGTACTCCAATGCGTGCTGTTGACGGGCATCGATTCCAGGGTCTTTGTGATGACGTCCTCAATTTGCCGATCGGTGATCTTGCGCGGCGCGCCGACCCGCGGCTCATCCAGCAACCCATCGAGGCCCAACTCTCGAAACCGCTCCCGCCACTTACCGACGGTGGCGCCGGTAATGTGCAACTTGCGCGCGACCTCCGAGTTGCTCATCCCCTGCTCACAACTCAGCACAATCCGAGCCCGCATTGCCAGGGACTGCGCCGACTTCGGCCGACGGGCGATCAAGCTCAATTTCTCCCGATCCGCATCAACGATCTTCAGCGGCTTCTTGGGGCGACCTGTGCGCATACCCAAGTATGCGCCGCTTCTCCGACTTATTCAAGGTATTTATCGCTCATGACACTAGCGTACTGTCGTCGGGTATCGGAACGAGCCGCCCTTTGGGCAATCATACGTCGCGTGAGCGTTCATCGGTTCATCGGCGGTCCACAACTCTCCCTGCCCGCCACCTCTGCTATCATCTTCTCTCGACATGTCTTTCCAGCCCTTCCAACTCGGGCGCAAGACGGTTCGCGGCCGCTTCGTGATCCCCTCCGGCATTCGCTGCACCCACGCCACGACCATCCGAAAGTGTTTCGACGAAATCCCCGAGATCGGCGTCGTCACCACCAAGAGCATCAGCTTCCAGCCGCGCGCCGGATATCGCGAGCCCATCTACGCCCGCTACGCTCCAGGCTGCTACATCAATGCCGTCGGCCTGGCCAACCCCGGCGCGGAGAAGTTCCTCGCCGAGTTCGACGGCATCCGGATCCCGGACGACAAGTTCCTGCTGGTCTCGATCTTCGGTTCCGACGCGGAAAGCTTCCTGGCCGCGGCCCGCACGCTGGCCCGTATCGCCGACGGCTTCGAGCTGAACATGTCCTGCCCTCACGCCAAGGGCTACGGCGCCGAAATCGGCCAGGACCCCGAGTTGCTGAAGAGCATCACCGCCGCCGTCGCGGGAGCGGTGGCCGTTCCCGTGTTCGTCAAGCTGGCCGCGATTCTTCCCAACCTCGGCGAAGCGGCGCGCGCCTCCCTGGCCGCGGGCGCCCAGGGCATCACCGTGACCAACACCATCGGCCCGGCGTTGGCCGCGGTGGGCGACGAACCCATCCTCTCCAACAAGGTGGGCGGGCTCTCGGGAGACGGCATCCGTCCCATGGGCCTGCGCGCCGTCCAGCAGGTCCGCGCCGCGGTGGGGCCGGGGCCGGTCATCGTCGGAATGGGCGGGATCGCATCGGCCGAGCACGTGCGCCAGTACGCCAAGGCCGGAGCGGACCTGTTCGGCGTCGGTTCCGCGCTTACCGGTCTCGACAGCGCGCAGATGCGCGACTACCTGCGGGATCTCGCATCCGGCGCGGCCCGCCACTGCTCCTGCGAAACGCGCGTCCCGATGGATTACGTCACAGCGCGCGTCGAATCCCGCACCGACTACACGCCCTCGCTCTTCAAGCTGGTGCTCGAACGCCTCCCCGATGACTATCGCGATGGCGACCTGGCGGGGAAGTTTTTCTTCCTCTGCCTGCCCGGCGTGGGCGAGAAGCCGTTCGCGGTTTTCTCGGCCTCCGAACGCAGTATCGTTGTCCGCACCGTGGGCGTGTTCACGCGGCAGTTGGCGGAGCTCAAGCCCGGCTCGGGGATTCTGATCCGCGGGCCGTACGGGAGCGGCGTGCCCGAGTTCACCGGCCACACGCTGGTATTCGCCGGAGGCGGCACCGGGTCCGCGTCCCTGCTCGAGATCGCCCACAAGCTGCGGCCCGGCAACCGGCAACTGTTTCTGCTGGGCGCGCGCTCGCGCGATCAGCTCTACGACCTCGACAAGTTCGAGCGTCTGGGTCCGGTGCGCGTGGCCACCGACGACGGCAGCGCCGGATTCCACGGGCTGGTCCCGGACCTGCTTCAGTCCGCGCTGGGCGAAGTACCGCCGGGGGCCGTCTTCATCAACTGCGGACCGGGGCCGATGGTCCTGCGCTGCTTCGAGATCCAGCGGCCCATCTCAAGCCCGGATCGCATCCTGGGCTCGATCGAGTACATGACCAGTTGCGGCGTCGGCATCTGCGGCAAGTGCGCCAGCCCCTCCGGCGCCCTGAGCTGCATCGACGGCCCGTTCATGCCCCTCGCCGAGTTCCAGGGCCGACTCGCACCCGCCGTCCCGGGAATCTCCTGAACGTGCTGCCGACTCGTCGAGCGGGCGGCGATTCCCAGCCTTCCCTTCTGGCGGCTTCGGGATCGGGCGTGGGCTGTGGAGCCGAACTACCTCAGTCCCGTGGCTAGGTATACCTGCGAGAGTACGTTCAAGGGGGAATACGTATAAGATTGGCAGTCGGGACTGACGCGGATGGGTGTGAGATCGAGCAGGCCCACCGGGTTTGGCGGGGTCATCTCCTTCCAGAGCGCCAGGTTGCCGGTCTTGATATCGACCTTCCAGAGCCGTGGTGGCGGCTGATCATAGCGGTGCAGGACCAGGCGATCGTCCGGGCACCACTGCAGGGGTGTAAAGCCAGGCGCCAGGCCGGGCACCGCGCCGGGTCTTCCGGGCGCCACAGGATAGACGAGAATGCGCTTCTCGCTCCCCACAGCCGCCACGAACCGGCCATCCGGCGACACAACGATAGGGCTGCGCCGCTCGTAGCGGATATCCGTGCCGGTGATGGCCCGTGGCGCCCCTCCCTTGAGCGATTGAATGTAGTAGCGGAGGTTCTGCCCCGGGGACAGGCCGGCGAAGACGAAGCTCTTTCCATCCGGGAGCCAGGATGCGCCCACGTGGTGGATTTCATCCCCGGCCAGCGGCTTCGGTTCTCCCGCGCCGGCCGGCAGGAGCGTGAGCCGCGCGGGCGATCCGGCCGGGTTGGCGATCACCCATCGGCCGCCCGGCGAGAGAGACAGCGGCAGCCCGACTCCGAGGTGCACCGGGGCCGAGGAGCCATCCGCCTTCCGGAGGTAGGCATCGTAGTCCTCGCGGGTTGCATCGCCGCTCTCGGAGAACAGGATCCACTGGCCGTCGCGGGAGATATCCTGCACCTGCGACTGGTCGTGCCAGTAGAGGTCCTTCGCATCTCCGGTGGAAGGGACGTGGATCATCGATTCCGAGAGCGAGTGGAGCGAGATCAGCACCCGCCGGTCCCGCGAGATGTCCTCCACGCTGATGTAGGCCGGAAAGCGAGCGACAACCCGCTCCCGGCCCGAGCGGTTCACGGCCCACACCGCCATGTTGGTCCCTTGTTTCGCGGCCGCGAACCACACCTCGCCGCCATCGGGAGACCAGGCGAGGCCGCGCATAGAGTTGAAGCGGCTGGAGAGGGTCCGATAGCGGCCGGTCAGGTCGATCACGGCCACCCAGCCGGCCGAGTCGTCGTGCAGCGGATGGTCCAGAAATGCGATCGCATCGCCGCGCGGCGACACCCTGACGGCCTCCATGTAGCCTGCGGCGACAGGCGAGCGGTACAGCGCGTGTCCGACCGGATACTCGATCTGCCAGCGTTCGTTCTCCATCCGCACCACGGCCAGTTGGGAGCCGTCCGGAGACCAGTCGGCCGCCGAGACGTCTTCGGCCCGCTCCAGCAGCCCGCCGCCGGAGAGCGGCGCCCGGGCCAACGTTCCGATCACTCCATGCTGGGTCCGGCCCGTCGGGATGCACAGCGCCAGGTCGCCATGAGACGAGACCGCGAACAGCATCGCCCCCGAGGGTCCCACTGGGAGCGACCCGGGACCGTCGGCGCGGGTTGCATATAGCCGGAAATCGTCCAGGTCCCAGGCCGCGGAGTAGACGATGGTGTTGCCGTCGGCGGTGAACCGCGCAGCCGAGACGATGCCGCGGCGAAAGGTCAGCCGCTGGAAGGCCGCCGAAGGGGTAGTGCGGACACTGGATGCTGCGAAGAACGCGCCTGCCACCAGGGCCGCCGCCAGCGCCGTTCCAAGAAGCGTGCGGCGGACGCGGTGGCGCGCCGGTTTCGGGCCGGTCTGTTCCACCGTCGATTCGAGCGCGAAAGCCAGGTCGCGCGCCGATTGAAAACGGTCGTCGCCTTGCTTCGCCAGGCACCGCCGGAGGATGCGGTTCAACGCTGCCGGACCTGGGATGCCCGGGAGATCGGGTGGCAAGTCCGGCGCTTCGTCCCGCAGGATGGCATTGGCCTCGTCGACCCACGTGGCCCCGGCAAACGGGCGCTTTCCGGTCAGCATCTCGTACAGGATCACGCCCAGGCTGAAGATGTCGGAGCGGGGATCGGCGGGTTCGGCCCGGACTTGTTCCGGCGACATGTAGCCGAAGGTCCCCAGAACGACACCCGGCTCGGTCGGACCGTGCTCCCCTGCCATGGCAGGCGATTCCGGCAGCTTGGCCAGACCGAAGTCCAGGATCTTGACGAGGCCTCCCCGTGTCACGAAGACGTTCTCGGGCTTTAAGTCCCGGTGTACGATCCCGAGTGCGTGCGCCGCGCCCAGGCCGCGTGCGATTTGAGCGGCATACGCCACTGCCGTGGCCGGCGCGATGGCGGACTTCTCCAGCAGCTCCCGGAGCGTTTCTCCGCGGAGCAGTTCCGACACCAGGTAAGGCGCCCCGTTTTCGCGTCCCAGATCGTGGACGACGAGGATGTTGGGGTGGTTCAGAGAGCCGGCGGCGCGAGCCTCGCGCTCAAATCGCGCCAGACGCCCTTCGTCGTGCGTGAAAGCGTCGGGCAGAATCTTGATCGCGACGTCGCGATTGAACCGCGGGTCGCGTGCCCGGTAAACCTCTCCCATGGCGCCGGCGCCGATCGCCTCGACGATCTCGTACGGTCCGAGTTGGCTCCCTGGCGCGAGACGGAGCGCAGCCTCCGCTGGCTCCATCAAGGGTTTCTCCAGAAACCCCCCCGACTTCTCGTCGTGGTCGAGAAGAGACTGCACTTCAGCCTTCACGTCCGGATCGTCGCGGCAGGCTCTGTCGAGAAATGCCGCCCGCCCGGCCGGATCGAGTTCCAGGGCTGCCTGCAGGATCGACTTGACCTGGCGGTAGCGATCAGGAGTCATGGGCGGCGGAGCTTAGCTCGCGGTGCAGCCACGCCCTGGCCATTCGCCAGTCGCGCTTCACCGTGGCCGGTGAGATCCCTAACACCTGGGCGGTCTCTTCGATGCTCAGAGCGCCGAAATAGCGCATTTCAACGATCTGGCGTTGCTGGGTGTCGATGCGCTCCAGAGCGTTGAGTGCTTCATCCAGCGCCATCAGGTCCACCTCCGGCGCGGCCGCCAGATCGCCCGCGTCTTCGATGCAGATTGGCGCCAAGCCGCCGCCTCGCTTGGCCCGGTTGCGCGTGCGCGCGTAATCGATGAGGACTTCGCGCATCACGTGGGAGGCCAGGGCCAGAAACTGCACCCGGTCGCTCCAGGCAGGCTGGCTCTGGGCGGCCAGCCTTAGATAGGCTTCGTTCACGAGCGCCGTTGGCTGGAGGGTGTGGTTGGGCCGCTCCCGCCGCAGACAACCGGCAGCAAGCTGACGGAGTTCGCGATACAGGAGGGTAACCAGGTAATCGGGCGCTTCCGGGTGTCCAGGGGGCCCGCTGTCCGGTCGCTCCGGCTTCACGATAACGGCCTCCTATATACTGATACCACAACCCGGCGACGGCTTAGGCTCCTTTTTTCGGAAACGATGAGCCACTTCGGCGCGGATTGTCGCAATTCCAGTCAGGAGGCTGCGAATGAGAAGAATGGCGGCGAAGCCGGGGGCGGTGAAGCTCATCCCTGGGTTTCTGCTGCTCGTTGGTACGGCCTGGGCGGGACAGGACGACCAGCCGCTCAGCGTCAAAGCCAAGCTACGGTTCCATGCGAAGCAGACGGCGAGCCTGGGCTTTGTCGTCGAGACGGCCGCTTACACCGCGGTTCTGCATTGGATGGACGTCCCGCGAGAGTGGGGTCAGGGCGGCGCCTCCTATGGGAAGCGCTTCGCTTCGGCGGCCGGGGCGACGGCCATCCGCAATGCGATGGCCTTCGGCCTCGACTCCACGCTGAGGGAAGATCCAAGATACCGCCGCTCCGGCCACGGTAGCGCCGTCGCGCGGATCGGGCACGCGGCCCGCCAGACGGTGGTGACGCGCACCGACGCGGGCCGCAGCCGCTTCGCGACATGGCGGTTCGGGAGCGCGATCGGGGCGGCGTATCTTTCGAACGTCTGGTATCCGGACCGTCTCGATACCGTCGCCTCGGGGCTGGAACAGGGCGCGGCCACGATTGGCCTGGACCTCCTGGGCAACATCGCCAGCGAGTTCTGGCCGGACCTGAAACACAAACTCTTCCGCCGCCGGTAAGCCGGCGGCACGGAACACCCATCGGCGAAGGCAAAAGGAGCAGCTATGTCACGAATCGGAGTGTGCGCAATCGGACTCGTCGGTCTGGCGTTCGGCCTGTGCGGAATCGCGCCGGCCGCCAATGCCGCCGACAACTGGGAACAACTGCAACAGCTTCATCCCGGCGACAAGATCCGGGTCGAGCTGGAAGGCAAGGGGGGAATGACCGGGGATTTCGCGGCCGTCACCCCCGAGAGCCTGCAACTGGTCCTGAAAAAGGAGCAGCGGAATGTCCCGCGAGCGGAGGTCCGCCGGGTGTGGGTCTACCACGCCTCGGGGCGCTCTCGTGCACGGGCCGCGGCCCCGTGGATTGGGGCTGCGGCAGGGTTGGGCGTCGGGATCGGCGTCGGATGGGCGGCTGGCGCGCCCGCGAACTGCACGGGGTGGTGCTTTGACTTTGCACCTTCCAAACCGGCCAGTGCGGCGATTCTGGGGGCAACCGGTGCGGGATTGGGGGTACTGGTGGGGTACCTCGTGTCGGGAAAGGCAGAGATACGAACTCTGGTGTATCAGCAGTAGCCAACTGAGGCGGGGAGGCGCAGTTCCGTGTTCGAAGCGCCAGCGCCGGCACGGAACCGCGACCAGTCAGCAAGCGGATGTTGTCAGGCTTTTCCGCCGTCGCGGACGGCGGGTTAACCACCGGAGAATCAAGAAGGAGAGGGAAATGTACCACGTCACTCGTATGTCCAAGGCAGCCGGCAGGCGCCTTGCCTCGATCGCTTTGCTGCTCTGCTGCTGGTGTGTCGCCGGCATGGGAGCGGATCACCCGAACTCGACGGTCACGGTCATGACCCGCAACATGGACGCGGGAACCGACCTGGGCTACATCTTCGCGGGCACCGACGAAGGCTCGTTTATCCAAGGTATGGCCGCCACGCTGGCGGAATTGCAGTCCAGCAGTTTCCAGCAGCGCGCGGCGCGCCTGGCGGCCGAAATCGGCGCCAACATGCCGGATCTGGTCGCGCTGCAGGAAGTCACGTTGTGGCGCACCGGTCCCATGATGCAGCCGCCGGCCACCGGCATCCTGTACGATCAACTGGCCCTGCTTCAGGCCGAGTTGGCCAAGCTCAACCTGCATTATGGCGTCATTGCCGTGCAGTCCGAGTTGGACGCCGAAGCGCCGGTGCCTTCCGAAAACATCGACCTGCGCATGACGGACCGGGACGTGATCCTGGCCAACCTCGATGCGCCACAAACGCAGCTCGACCTCTTCAACGCGGAGACTCACCGCTACCAGGCGGTCTTCGCGTTCGGCAATCCGATTCTCGGCCAGCTCTCGGTGCCGTGCGGGTGGATGTCCGTGGACGTGGTGGCAAACGGGGCGAAGTTCCGTTTCGTGAACACGCACTTGCAGGGGACCATAGCCGGCGTCCCTGAGGCGGAGCGGGTCCAGCGGGAGCAGGCAAGAGAACTGCTTCGGGCTCTCCGTTTCGCCGATATGCCGGTGGTGCTGGCAGGCGACTTCAACTCCAACGCGGAGCCAGGGCCGGAATACACCGGCGTGGCCCAATGGATCGCAAACGCGGGCTTCGTCGATGCCTGGAAGTTCGCCCATCCCGGCGATCCGGGCTATACCTGGCCGCTGTTCGGCGAGGATCAGAACAGCGGGGGGACGAGCCCGAACGAGCGCATCGATCTCATCTTCGTTGGCGGGGAATTCCAGCGCTGGTTCGGCCGCACGCCGGCCGTCCTGGCAGCGATCCGGACCGGGACCAAACCGCCCTTCGCTTCCGATCACGCGGGGCTGGCGGTAAAGGTAAGACTGAGGTAACTTCGACCAGGCCGGCCGGGGGGTCGGCCGCGGACCAGGGGTCCGCCCCGCAACCAATCCACTTGAAGGGGGCTGCCGGTCCCGGGTGGGGCCGGCGACCCCAAAACCACGCGCACCTGAGGGTCACGCCATCTGGTGCTGATGGCGGTACCGCTCGATCATGTCCTGCATCTGGTCTTTCAATCTCAGCTTCACCTTCTTGATGCGGGTTTCTTCAACCTGCTCTTCCGGTGTCAGATAGGGCCGGGCAGCGAATGCCTCCAGGCGCTTCTTGTAATCACAGTGCTGAGTAGCCAGGCGCCGAAACTCCTCGTCGGCCTGCATCAGGTGCGCCTTCAACTCCTCTGGCGTTAATTGCATAGGCGGTATCCTCCTTGCGGGGCGTTGCCAAGCAGAGTCCTCTGGGAATGGATTCGTAGGCTCGGTGGGTGGATTCCACGCGTGTTTCATGAAAACCGTACAAGCTGCCGGGAACCTACATGCCCGGCACTATGAACCTTAGCACGGTTTCAGACGCATTACAACCGCCGCTTCACCCGTATCCTGGTAGTAGGCCGGCCTTAGGGAAACATCCTCAAACCCTAGCTTTCTGTATAGGTTACGGGCCCTCCGATTGGATTCGCGCACTTCCAGGTACCAGGTTGTGCCGGCGCGATGATCCAACATCTCGCGCATCAGCCGGGAAGCGATCCCTCTGTTCCGCATATCGGGATCTACAACTAGGCTTAGGACCTCGGCTTCATCTGAGGAGAGCCTCCGGCACACAACAAAGCCCGCCACCTTTCCCCGCAACTCGGCCACGCGGCAGTCGTAGGCGAGATAGCCCGAGGCTTCCCACAGCACCGCCTCCGGGGACAGGCGCTGGATGCGGTCCAGTTCGGGGACGTCGTCCTTGCGCGCGGGACGGATGAGGGGGGGCCGTTCGACGATCTCGCGCAAAAGGCTGCGCTCGAGGACGCCGATGCGTTTCCAGTCGAAGCGCTCCTCAGCAACGCGCCGTGCCGCCTGGGCCAGCCGCCTGCGCAGTTCGGGGTCGCCCAACAGCTTCACGATTCCCTCCGCCAGCCCGTCGGCATCCGGGACGATCCAGGCGCTCACGTTGTGCCGTAGACCCAGGCTTTCCGGCGCGCCGCGCGTCGCGACGATGGCCCGCTCGAGGGCCATGGCTTCGACGGCTGGCCCGACCACCACATTCGCCTCTTCGTGGGCGGACGCCAGCGCCGCCTGCGGGAATTGCCTGGCGACTCGCGGCCACACCCGTTCGATGAACCACGGATCCGCCACGGCCACCGACACGCCGAGGCCCTCGGGCTCGGGACTCGGCGGAAGGGAGTCCAGATCCAATCCGTCCGGGACCACCGCGACGCGCAGGAACCTCCGCAGCAGCGCGCGCCGCCGCCAATCCCGCCAGGTTCGCGGCGGGGGCTCGACGGCGGGGACGGTCAGGAGGTCCCCCCCGTAAGCGGCCATCTCGGTGCCCTCGACCTGGCGCGCCTCCACGTTCAGCTCTCGGGACAGCCGGTCCCAGAGTTCCTGCATGGTTTCCGGCGCTTCGGCCAGGGCGATGCGCGAGCAGAACTCCAGCCAGGGCTCGCACTCGGGCGCCGGCCCGATCGAGAGGGCGAACAGGACGACGTCGAATTCGCACGCCGCCTGGCGCAGGAGGTGGAACAGGCGCGGGGAGGGAAAGCGTCCCGCGAGCAGGGCGATGCGCCGCCTCCCCGGCATAAACGGCCGTCCGGCGACGATGCGGTGAGGCTTCCCCATTACGGCCAGGTGACCGCAACCACTTCGCCCGCCGCGCCCAGCTTGGGGTCCGCTTTAGGCTGGTAGTCGATCGAGACGGCGCGCGGGGGACGCAGGGGGCCGCACTTCAGCGCCAGGTCCCCGCCGCTCACGACCACGCCTTTGGGGTCGCGGATGAGGAGGCGAGTCTCCTTCCTGTCAGCGTCGCGAATGGCCAGCCGCATCACACGCCCCAGGCAATCGATCTGTACCAGGCTGCCTTCCAGCCTGGCGGGCGCGACATCGCCGACGGCCATGTTCTCCACCCTCCCGGCTGGATTCGCGCGGGGGTTGGCGCGGTTGGCGCTTTCCTCGGCGGCATGGATCTTGGCCATCGCCGCGGCCTTCACGCGATCCAGGTCGCGCTGTTTCTCCTCCTCGGCCCGTTTCCGCTCGGCGGCCTCGTAATCGAGGCGCTGCTGCTCAATAGCGTGGCGCACCTCGCCGATGCGTTCGCGCTCGGCTTCGTCCACCGAGTTGTCTTCGGCGGCGGCCCAGGCTTTGGCGGCCTCGGGATACAGGTTGTGTTTCTGATAGACCTCGGCGACGGCGCTCCAGCGCGCGGCGTTCCGGGGCTCGAGCGAAGCGGCGGTCTTGAGCCATTGCAGCCTGCGGGCGGGATCGGTCTCGAGCGCGGCGAGCGCCACGAACGGCTCCGCCCAGTTGGGGTTCAACCTGGTGGCCTTTTCGAGCTCCACCTTCGCCTTGACGGGGTCCGCGATCAGCCGCGCATGTTCGAGCCAGGCGCGCGCGCTGGTGCTGCCCGCCTCGACGGCCGCGGTCAACTCCTGGAGCGCCTCGGCGGTGCGCTTCTCGCCGAGCGCCAGAAGACCGAGGCCTTCGTGGGCCTCCGCAGGGGCGGCCGGGAGCAGGGATTGGTAGGCCCCGCCGAGATCTGCCTGGGCGATGGCCGCCAGCGGGTCTTCAACCGGCGTGGGCGTGAAGTCCCGCTTGGGGTCAATCGCCCGGGCGCTCACGGTGACGGTCGGGAAGTTGCCGGCCGACAGCATCGCCGCGGCCTGCTTGTCGATCTCGGCGGGCGACTTGCCGAAGGCGTTCCGCATGGCGGGCTGGAGGTCGCCGCCGTGCTGGAGGTTGTAGAGGAGGACGTGCAGCCTTCCGGCGTAGTTCGGGTCGGTCTGGAGCAGGTCGATGCGCGCCCAGTCCGGCGTGCGCCGCTCGGGCGGCGGGGGAGCGCCCAGCGTGACCTTGGGCCCCGCCGCCTGCGCGGTCGAGAAGAAATCCGCCAGCCCGGCTTCCATCCCCGCGGGCATGCGCCCGGCATTCGATTCGATCAGGATCCGGACCACTTCGCGCAGGCACGCAGGTGGCATCTCAGAGTCGGCCGGGAAGGCGCCGGTATACGTATCGCGGGTCCAGACCGGCACGGCCGGCGCGATCGACTTCGCGATCACGATCCGCACCGGCCAGAGCGTTTTGAAATCCTGGCTGCCCAGCGCCGCGCCGAGCAGATAGCGCACCTGTTCGAGCTGGTTGAGGGCCTCGCGCCCGCCGCGGTCGCCCGCGTTCGTGACGATCTGGAAAGGCCCCGAGCGGATCTCGATCCAGCGGTCCGACGCCGCCGCGGCCAGCGGGACGAGCAGAAGTGCAAGCCAGCGCAGCACGTCCCCTATGATAACCGAGGGCTTCCGCAGCGATTGTAGGGCGGCCCCGTGGCCCGCCCGCCGCCTCAATCGGCACGGGCCTACGGAGTACGAGGATGTTCCTTTAAGTACCGCTCGTGCATGTCCTCCGGACAGAGCCCATCCACGAAGAAGAACGTCGGGCGAGGCGGGTCGGGGCCGTTGACGTACCACAGATCGATTTCTGCCGAGTCTGGCTCCAGATCCTCGGTCACGACCAAGTGCGAATAGGAGTGACCGCTGGCCGTGTGAACCCACAAGCTTGCCCCTGGGCTGAGTCCGTCCACTCTAACCGGTCTAGCGGAGAACTCCGAGATGCGAGCGTCAAATCCGTCAACAGGTGCCATCGATGCGCCATTTGTGGGGCGTATATACAGTGATTTTCCTTCTCCAGGGCTGAAACGGATGTCCGTTTTAGAGTCGGCATCGCAAACGGCAACGCCCGCATCGAGGTCAGCACCGCAACCCCGCTTGATCAAAAGGCGACCCTTACGCGAAACGTCGTCGCGGCAAGCATCCCCTACGCACCCGCAGTGCACGTTCGGGTCGTCGCAATCCCCATGCATCAGCCAGACTCTCCCGAGGTCGACGGTGGCGCGGGCGGACACCACCACACCGTGGAGTTTGCTTTCGCGGTAGTAGCCGTCCTTCGCCGCCCGCACCTTGTATACGCCCGGCTTCACATGTTCCAGCACGAAGCGTCCGTCAGGTGCGGACTCAACGCTGTCCACCGTCGGGCCGCCACCGTCCGGAGCGATCCAGACGAGAGCGCCGCCTAATGGCGCACAGGGTTCAATGGTCACCCGACCGACGATGCGGCCATCGGCTCCGTCGGTGGCGAACAGCTCCGCCGCGATCAGGATCAAGAACAAGCCCCGTGTGACCATGGGAGTACTCCGCCCGCAACATGGCCATCATAGCCCACGCTGATCACTGTGAGACTAGGCGGCTGGGTGCAGTGGCGCCGTTAGTGCGCCGCTGCTGCGTCCCAGGACCAAAGGATTGCCGTTTGATCTACACTGAATGGGCCTGGAGAGGCCTCGTCATGAAATCGTTTCTAGGTCGTTGCGCCCTGCTGGCGTTCCTTGCCGGCTGCGTCACGGCGCTGGCCGCGCCGGCGCCGGGAACCACAATCGAAATCAAGGACGGCTGGTACTACATCGATGGCCACAGGTTCTTCGTCAATGCCATAGGCTACGAGCCCGGTGCGCGCCCCGGGGAACATCCCTACCAGCAGCGCGTTGTCGATCTGCCCCAGACCCGGCAGGATCTGGACAACATCAAGGCCGCCGGGTTCAACGGCGTGCGCACGTGGTCGGAGATGACCGAGGACGAGCTCAAGCTGGTGCAGGCATCCGGGCTGAAGATCGTCTTCGGACTCTGGATCAAGCCCGATGAGGATTTTGGCGATCCCAAGGTCGTGGAGCGGGACCTCCAGTCGGCCAAGCGCGTCCTGGCCTACACCAAAAAGTACGACTGCGTGATCACCTACCTGATCATGAATGAGCCGATGCCGGCGCACATCCGCGAGGTGGGAGCGCAGGCGACCCTGGATCTGTGGACCAGGCTCCGCGACCTGATCCATCGCGAACATCCGGGAGTCCCCGTCGCGATCTCGGGAAACACGGCCATTACCGGCTGGGTGGACCTCAACATCTTCGACGTGTACGCCCATAACACCTACGACTACACCACCGAAGGGTCCAACTTCACACACGGCTACGCCAACACCAATCGTTTCGTGGCGGAACTCAACGGCGGCGCCAAACCGGTGCTGGTCACCGAGTTTGGCCGCTCGGTCTCGCGCCAGGGCGCGGGCGCCGGCCAGTACGGAGGCAACACGCTGGAGACCCAGGCCCGGGCCATGCCCCGCGCCTATCGCGACCTGCTCGATTCGGGCGCCGCCGGCCTGTGCCCCTTCATTTACGCCGATGGATGGTGGAAGGGCGGCGAGCCGGCCGTGCATAACGACACGGCCGAAGAGTGGTTCGGGTTCTGGGGATTCAAGAATCTGAACGACAGGGACGGCTATCCGCGGCCGGTGTGGCATGCGCTCGCGGAGTACAACCAGTCGCTGGTCACCTCGCCCAGGAATCAGCAGTTCTACCTCAACGAGGTTCCGGTCGAAGCCTTCCTGGGACCGGAGGTCAAGCGGTTCAAGGCTGTCTACCAGGACGCGGCGCTCTGGGAAGCGGCGCCCGACGCGCATGGACATGTCAGCGGGAAGCTCTCATTCGCGGGCGAAGATCTCAAGGATCGCGAACTCGTGTTCGAGAGCTACAACGCCCAGGGGCGTCTGCTCAAGGTCGAGTCGGTCGTGGTGCTCACGGGCAAGGAGCCGATCGTGTGGCCCACGCTCGCTCTGCGCACGCCGGTCACGGACCTGGACAAAGCCGAAGAGGTTCCGGTGGAATACGACATCGCCAACAACACCGTCTTCTCACTCGGGAGCGAGCTGCGCTACGTCTTCGCGCCGCACAAGGGCTGGGAGCCGGGAGAGACGCATCAGCGAACGATCGACCCCAAAAGGAAACAGCAGACCGTTGCGGATGCGTTCCCTTTGCCCGGCGATTGCTTTCTGCTGGGACTCTACGCCGGGGCCGATATCCGCTACGGCAAGTTCACCAGGACCATTTACGCGCAGAAGTTTCTTTTCCGCGGGACCTGGGCCGACCCGATCCGCATCAAGTGATTCGGAAGCCTCCGACGGCGGGACGGCCGGTCCGGCAGACGGGCGCTGTCTGGGAATCGTTGGGCCGGCGTCCAGGCCGGCGCGGGGCCTCCAGCACGCTACGGCCGTTCGGCCTTGTCGGGCTTCTCTTCACGGGGAAGAAGCGCCAGCACGATGCGCTCCTCCATGTCGGTGAGCGTGCGTCTGACCTCGGCTAGTTCCCTCGACACTCTGTACAGCATGACGGCGGCCACCCCCAGGACGCCATAAGCGGAGAAGATCAAGACGACTTGAAAGAACTGCATCAATCGGAACAGACCGCTCATTGCACTCGCCATACTCACTCCTTCCTTCGCAACACCAGATTCCCAATGTTATCCACGCCGGCGAGCCATCCGGGAGGAACCAGAACCGTGGCGCCATAATCGAGGACCAGCGCCGGGCCTAGGTGGCCGTCCTCGGGCACCTGCTCGCGG
This sequence comes from Bryobacterales bacterium, assembly GCA_963710565.1. Classification (GTDB taxonomy): domain Bacteria; phylum Acidobacteriota; class Terriglobia; order Bryobacterales; family Bryobacteraceae; genus DASWZN01. Next base: position 845,450 of record CAVQAN010000010.1, read on the forward strand.
CGGAGCAGGGGAACTCTGCGCCAGCGTCCTTGGATGAACGCCCGCCTCTTTTCGGAACGGGAGGCCGCCGCGCGCTGCGGGGCCTGGATGAGCGGGCGCGGCGTGGCGATCCGGGCCCGCACGCGAATCGTGACGATCTCGGTGGCGCGCTCCGGGTTGGAGTAGCCGAAAGTGCGCTGGTGCTCGCGATGGAACGCGGGTCCGGCGCCGGCGGCGGCCCAGGGGACGTTCAGCTCGTAGCTCTGGCCCAGGTAGCGGACGTCCGCGCTGCGCTCCAGGGCCGCTCCGGGCATCTCCGCCAGCGCCCGCGTCTCGAGCTCCGCGAAACACGCCTCGATCGCCTCGCTGCCCAGCGCGCCCGCGGCGTAGTCGCGCACGCGGTCGGCCAGCAACATTCCCAGCGCGGAGAGCGCCCCGGCATAGCGCGGCACCAGCACGGCCGGGATGCCGAGGTCCTCGGCCATCTCGCAGGCGTGCAACCCGCCGCAGCCGCCGAACGCGGCCAGCACGAAGTCGCGGGGATCGTGACCGCGCTCGACCGACACCACTCGGATGGCCCGCTCCATGTTGGCGTTGGCCACACGGAGGATGCCTTCCGCCGCGGCGGTGCGGGCCAGGCCGAGCCGGGCGGCCACGCGATCGATGGCGGCGCCGGCGCGCTCGACGTCGATGCGCATTTCACCGCCCAGAAACTGGTCCGCGCCGATGCGGCCCAGAACCACGTGGGCATCCGTCACGGTGGCCTCGAGGCCCGCGCCGTAGCAGGCGGGGCCCGGATCGGCGCCCGCGCTCTCCGGCCCCACGCGCAACAGCCCCCCTTCGTCGACGCGCGCGATGGAACCGCCGCCGGCGCCCACGGTGTGGATGTCGAGCATGGGCACGCGTATGGGGAACCCGTCCACGGACGCCTCGGTGGTCTCACGGGGGCGGCCTTCCGACAGGCTCACGTCGGTTGACGTGCCTCCCATGTCGAAGCCGAGGATGCGCTCGAACCCGGAAAGGCGCGCCATCTCGACGGCGCCCCAAACGCCGCCGGCGGGGCCCGAGAGAATGGTGCGCACGGGATGCCGCCGCGCTTCGGAGGCTGTCATGAAGCCGCCGTTCGATTGAAGGATGGCGATGGGCTCGGGAAAACCGGTCTCCAGTTCGGCCAGGTAGGCGTCCATCAGCGGGCCGACGTATGCGTTGAGCACGGTGGTCGAAGCGCGCTCGTACTCGCGAAACTCCGGGCAGACGTCGTGCGAGCAGGACACCGGGAAACTCGCAAGCGCCTCCGCCGCCAGGCGCTCATTGGCAGGATTCCGGTAAGCGTGCAGAAAGCAGATGGCCACTGACTCGGCCTTCGCCCGTCGGAGCCGGGTCCGCAACTGGCGCAGCTCGGAGGCTCGCGGCCGCGCAGCCACGGCGCCGTCGAAGTGCGCGCGTTCACGCACGCCGAAACACAGCTCGCGACCGACCAGCGGCGGTCTCGGTAAGGGCGTCAGGTTGTACAACTCGGCGCGGTTCTGCCGGCCAATGGCGATCAGGTCCTCGAAGCCGTTGGTGGTGACGAAGGCGGTCCGCGCGCCCTTGCGCTCGAGCAGGGCGTTGGTGGCCACGGTCGAGCCGTGCACCACCGCGGCAGGCCGACGGCTCGGCGGCGCGGCGGAGCCCTTCGAGAATCACGCGGGCGGGGGCGCGAGGGTTGGACCGCAGCTTGAAGAACTCGATCCGGCCGTCGTCGTGGAGGACCACGAAGTCGGTGAAGGTGCCGCCGGCATCAACGCCGATTCGCATGGACGATTTCCAGGTTGGGCAGCGGCACGCCTTCCTCGCGGAAGCGCGCCAGCAGGCGCAGGCGGATGTCGGAGAGTACGTTACCCTGGTCTGGCGCCGGCGCCACGTTGACGAACAGCTTGAAGTGCAGGTGCGTGGGGAGCACGCCGGGATCGCACAGGCACGCTGGCGCGGGCTCGGGCAGCACGCCCGCGGTGCGCGACGCTTCTTCGAGAGCGATCTGGCGGACCAGCGTGGGATCGGCGCTATGCGCGACCAGGATCGCGAGTTCCGCCACTTCGCGCTCGTCCGGCAGGCTATAGTTGATCAGCGTCCCCGTGGTGATCTTCGAGTTGGGGACGACGACCAGGTCATTGGATCCGTTGCGCACCCGCGTGGTGCGCCAGCCAATGTTGGTGACTACGCCCTCCTGTCCGTCGCTAAGCCGGATCAGATCGCCGATGAAGATGGGCCGCTCGACGAGAATGTGAATCCCGGCGAAGAAGTTGGCGAGCGTGTCCTGGAGGGCCAGGGCAACGGCGATGCCGCCCACGCCGAGGGCCGTAAGCAGAGGCCAAATCGACTTGCCGAAGTTCGCCAGGAGGGTCATCATCCCGATGGTGACGATCGCCACGCGGATCAGCGCGCGGGAAAGCCCGGCGGCCGCAAACGGCATCCCCTGCCGCTCGCCATAGTGCGCCACCATGCGCACGGCCACCGAAAGGGCCACCAGCGTGAGGCTGACGATCACGAACGCACCAATCCATTGATCGGCGAGGTGGGTCTGCTTGGGGGTCAGATCGGCCAAGGCCAGCGAGTAATCGACTGCCGCGGCCAGCGCCCAAAAGACGGAGGGTAAGGAGATCGTCCCGGCGAAAACCGCGGGCAACGATTCGGGAATCCGGCGCCCGGCGGCGGAGCAGATACAACAGAAGGTAGCGCGCCACCAGCAGCGCGCCGAGCAGCACGGCGAACGCGGCCAGCGGCGGGATCCACCGCGCCAGCAGCTTCTCATCCGTCAACCAGCGGGTCATCTGAGGCCGGCAGGCTCAAGCCTGCCCCACATCACGGAGCCGCGCGCGCAAGCAAGGGGAGGTTGTGCCCCTACGTTCGCCCGCTCGCACGGTAGCAAGCGGTTCTCGACCTTGTTCAGCACGCTGCTCAAAGTGTTTTCAGGTACGCGATCAGGTCGTCCTTTTCCTGATCGCTCAGCAAGTCTTTGTACGGGGGCATTCCGTTGCCGCCGTTATCGATCTGGACGCGGATGTTCTGCTCGGTAGTCTTCTTCCCGTTGGCCAGCTTCACCGACTTAAACAGGCCTTTGAGCCCGGGGCCGAGCTTTTTCTCGGTGCTGGCGGCGTTGTGACAGGTGACGCACTGCTGGACGAACAGGGCCTTGCCCTTAGCGGCATCGCCGCCTTTGGGCGCGCCCCAGGCCATGACACCAACCACGACAAACACCGCTGCAAGCGTTCCGTGACGCATAGACATCCTCATTCTAACGGATGCTCGACGGAGCCGTGGCACAATGGTCTGAGGAGGCGCAACCATGGCGCAGAACGAGCAGGCTCCGGTGACTTACCGGGCGCGGTTTGAGACGACCAAAGGCAGTTTCACGGTGGATGTGACACGGGTCTGGGCGCCGCTGGGCGCAGACCGCTTCTACAGCCTGATCAAGAGCGGATTCTATGACGGCGCGCGCTTCTTTCGCGTGCTGCCCGGCTTCGTGGTTCAGTTCGGCATCCCGGGCGACCCGGCCCTGGCGCGCCAATGGCGGTCGGCGAACATCGCCGACGATCCCGTCACCCAGACCAACGCGCCGGGCGCGATCACCTTCGCAACAGCCGGCCCCAATACCCGCACCACGCAGGTCTTCATCAACCTGGGGAACAACGCCAGCCTGGATCGCGATGGGGTTCGCCCCGTTCGGCCGCGTCACGGAAGGCATGGACGTGGTGGGCAAGCTGTACAGCGGATACGGCGAGGGCGCGCCGCAGGGCCGCGGTCCCGACCAGGGCCGCATCCAGAGCGAGGGCAACGCCTATCTGGAGAGCGGCTTCCCAAAGATGGACTACATCAAGAAGGTGGAGGTCGCGTAGAAACCCGATGCTGAACGCCGTGGAAGTTCGCGTACTGGGGTCGCTCGTCGAGAAGGAGATGGCGACTCCCGAGTATTACCCGCTGACTCTGAACGCGCTGGTGAACGCCTGCAACCAGAAGTCGAACCGCGAGCCGATGGTCAACTACGACGAAGACACGGTGGCGGACGCCATCGACAGCCTGCGCGAGAGGAGGCTGGCGGCGGTCATCACGGGAGCGGGAATGCGGGTGCCGAAATACCGCGAGCTGCTCTCGGAGAAGCTCAACCTTGGCCGGCGCGAGCTGGCCATCCTGTGCGAGCTGATGGTGCGCGGGCCGCAGACGGTGGGTGAGCTACGCGACCGCGCGGGGCGGCTGCACCCGTTCAGCGACATCGACGAGGTGGAGTCCGTCCTGCAGCGCCTCATCGAGTGGCAGCCCGAGCCGCTGGCGGTGCGCCTGCCGCGCCAGCCCGGGACCAAGGAGCCGCGCACCACGCACCTGCTCTCGGGAGCGCCGGCCATCGCTCCTGCGTCGACCGCGGAGCCCGAAACCCCGCGCGCCGGCCGGCTGGCGGAACTCGAGGCGCAAGTGCGCGAGCTGCGGGAAGAAGTCCGCGCGCTGCGCGCACAGCTCGTTCAGTTCCGGGCGCAGTTCGAGTGACGGAGGGGGCCGCCCGCGGTCACCGGTCACTCATATCGCAGCGCGTCGGAGGGATCCAGGCGGGAGGCGCGGATGGCGGGCGCCAGGCCGGCCAGCACGCCCACCGCAACCAGGACGGCGGTCGAGAGCGCGGCCGTTCCCGGCGACAGCGCCAGGTGAATGTCGCCCTTTCCCGAAGTGTCTTTGAACAAAGGGCCCAGCATGGGCAGAGTGCCCGACCAGCTCGTGGCCAGGGCGGCCACCCCGATGCCTGCCGCGCCGCCCGCCAGCGTCAATACCAGCGCCTCGGCCAGAAACTGGGCGCGGATGTGCCAGCGCCGGGCGCCGATGGCCCGGCGCAGGCCGATCTCGCGAACCCGCTCGTCCACCGAGACCAGCATGATGTTCATGACGCCCACACCGCCGATGCCCAAGGTCAGCGTCCCGATGAAGAGCAGCAGCACCTGGAGGCCGATGGTGATGCCGTCGATAACGGGTCTGAACTCCTGGCGTCCGAACATCTGAATGGCGCGCTTGTCGGCCGGAGAGAACCGCTGCCGCTTTCCGACGATCTCACGCACCTGTTCCATGGCCTTGGCCTCCAGGCTGCGGTGCGACAGGAGGAAAACACGAGCACGCTGGCGTAACGCGTGTCCCACACGTCCGAGGCGGCGCTGTAGGGGATCCAGCAGGAGTCGTCGTCGCTGGTGAAGTAGTTGCTGAGCTGGATCTTGGGGTCCATCGCGCCGACGACCGTAAAGCGCACGCCACTGATGAGCACGGTCTCGCCGACGGCGGGCCGGCCGCTGAACAACTGCTTGCGCAGCTTGCCTCCCAGGAACACCACCCGCCGGCGTTCCATGAGATCTTCGGCGCTGAGCCAGCGGCCCTCCGACGGCACCTCGTTGCGGATCGACGCCGTATTCGGGGTAGACGCCGCGGATGGCGGTATTGGCCAGGCGGTCGCCGTACGAGATAGCGCGCCAGCGCACGGTTTCCAGGCTCACCTGCTTGACGAGGGAGGCCTGGTTGCGGATGAGGTCCATGTCCTCTTGCTCGAAGCGGATGCGGCGTCCGGCGCGTTCGCCGCCGGCCTGCTCGCTGGTCTGGCCCGGCCAGCACACCACCGCGCTCTTCCCGAAGGCGTCGAAGGCGCGGACCAGGACGCCGCGGAAACCGTTGCCGTAGGCGATCAACAACGACCACCGCCACGATGCCCCAGACGATTCCCGCCATGGTCAGCAGGCTGCGCGCCGGATTGCGCCGCAGCGCCTGCCAGGCCTGCCGGAAGATTTCAGCCAGCATAAGCTATCCTGCCGAGCTCAAGCCCCGGTCCCTGGGGCCGCGGATGAACGCCGATAAACGGCGATAAGCATGGTGCTTTCAATCTGCGTCTATCGGCGTTCATCTGCGGCCTGAATTCTCTCACGGCTTCTCACCCGCCCGCCTCGTAGCGCAGCGCCTCGATAGGGTCGACGTCGGCCGCCCGGCGGGCCGGGTACAGGGCCGACAGCACCGCCACCGTCCCCAGCAGCGCCAGCGCCGCCAGGCCCGTGGTCCAGGTCGCCAGCAGGCCGGCGAAGTATTGCGGCATCGGAAGCATGTTCACGAGCCGCACAGAAACCGTAGCGACACCGCCATCCCGAACCCGCCGCTGGCAAACACGATGATCAGGGTTTCGGCGAAGAACTGCCCCAGAATGGCGCCACGCGTGGCGCCCACCGATTTGCGGACTCCGATCTCGCGCGTGCGCTCGCGCACCGCGACCAGCATCACGTTCATCACGCCGATGCCGCCCAGGAACAGGCTGACCACGCCGACCACGCCCAGGAAGTACTTCATGCCGTCAGTCATGGTGCGGAACGCCTTGGTGTCTTCGACCGTGTCCCAACACTGGGCCGCCTCTTCGTCGCGGGGATCGAAATCCGTGCACCCGCCCCAGCGCGCGCCGGACCTCGAACTTGCAGGTATCGTCGTCTTCGAGCGATCGCGGCGTCACCAGCAGGCGGTCCACGCTGCGGCGCTCCTGCGGCGGCTTGTTGGGGAAATCCCGGATCATCGCAGAGAAAGGGATGAAGACCTTCGAGACGTCCCGGCCGTCGTAGCTCGAATCCTGCTCCTTCTCCGTCATGACGCCGATGATCGGTGTACGGAATGCCTGCCAGGCTGAGGGTCTCCCCGAGCGCAGCGTGCCCGGCGTACAACTGCTTTTTCGCGTCGCTGCCGATGAACGCCACGCGGCGGCCTTGGGCCTGGTCGTCCCAGTTGTAGAAACGGCCCTCGGCGACCGGGATGCTGCGCACATCGGCAAAGGTGGGCAGAGATCCGGTCACCAGAAGCAGGCCGCTGTTGAAGGCGCTGTGAACGAGCACGTTGGTGCCCGAGTTCGGGCATCACGTCCCGGCACGAGGTGGCCTCCCGCTGCACGAAGACGTAGTCCGCGTCGTTGAAATGAATCGGCCGGCCCGGCGCGCATGCCGCCGGCCTGCATGCTGGTCCGGCCGGCGAAGAAGATCATGATGTCTTTGCCGAAGCTGTCGGCGACCTTCTTCTGCCCGACGCGCAAGCCCTCGCCCGCCGCCACCATCAGCATGATGGAGACGATGCCCCAGGCGATCCCGAACATGGTGAGGAACGTGCGCAGCTTGTGCGCCCAAAGCGTCCGGAACGTGTCGGCGAGCAAGTCGCGGAAGGACATAAGCAGCCATCAGCTATCAGCCATCAGCTATCAGCCGTCAGCCATCAGCTATCAGCCGTCAGCCATCAGCTATCAGCCGTCAGCCATCAGCTATCAGCCGTCAGCCATCAGCAGTTGGCCGTCGCCATCGACGATCAGCAGCGCCTCCGGAGCTGCTGGCTGAGGGCCGACCGCTACTGCAGGATCACCTTGTCGCCTTCCTTCAAGCCCGAGACCAGTTCGGTCTTCACGCCGTTCGAGATGCCGAGCTTGGCCGCCACCTGGCGGCGGCCCTTCTCGTTGGCCGAGATCGGGGACTTCCAGGGACGCGTTGCGCTGCCGGTCGTAGATCACGGCCGACTCGGGCACCAGCAGAACGTTCTTCTTCTCCTCGAGGATGATCTCGGCGTTGGCGCTCATGTTGGCCTTCAGCTCGCCGCCCGGGTTCGCGGATCGAAACCCGGACCTCGAACGTGGTCACATTGTCCTTCTCCACGCCCAGCGGGGAGATCTTGGTGACCTTGCCGTCGAACTTCTTGTCCTTGAAGGACTCGACCACGATGCGCGCCGGCTGGCCCAGGTAGACCTTGCCGATATCGGCCTCGTCCACTTTGCCCAGCACGTAGACGTCGCTGACGTCGCCCAGCGTCATGATCTGCGTGGCCTGCGAGCCCAGCACCAGGATGGAACTGACCGCGTCGCCGACTTCGACGTCGCGCGAGAGCACGATGCCGTCCATCGGGCTGACGATGGTGGAATTCCGCAGGTTCTCCTCGGCCCGGTCCAGCGTGGCCTGCGCCTGCGGCGACTCCGCCTTCGCGCGGGCGATCTCGGCGCGGCTGACGGAGATGTTGCGGAGCGCCGTCATCTGCTTGTTCAGCGCCATCTGGTAGGTCCTCTCGGCGTCTTCGAGCACGGCTTGCGCGATCAGGCCTTGCGACTTGAGCTGGCTGCGCCCGGTCCATGTTGGCCTTGAGGAACGGCAGATCGGGGGCTTCGGCTTCGACCTTGTTCTTCTCGTAGGTCGCGGAGGCGGAATCTTCGGCCGCCTGCGCGGCCAGCAGCGCCGCGCGCGATTCGCGCACCTGCGCCTGCAGCTCCTCCTTGTCCAGCTCGACCAGCACCTGGCCCTTCTTGACCCAGTCGCTGTAATGCACGAAGACCTGCTTGACCAGCCCGCTGGCCTTGGACTTGACCTCGACTTTGGCCAGCGGCTCGATCTTGCCGGTCGCGACGACCGACCGGGCGATGTCGCCTTTTTCGACCGCTGCGAGCTTGGAGGGGTCGATCTGGTTATTGGGTTTGAGCGCGGCCTTGACGCCGAAAAACGCACCCCCGAGAACCACCACGAGGACCCCCAGCCAGATGAAGCGCCGCCTACGGCGCCCATTCTTCCTGCCGTTCGTTCCGTTTGCCATGCCTTCCTCCAGGCGCCGGGTGCCCTCCCAAGCGGGAGCGCCCACGGCCCCTCATGGATTCATACGAACCAGGGCCGTGTTTGTTCCGCAGGAAGTGGGTGGGGCGCCGCCGTCAGCCTCGCTTCACTCCCCGCTGCCGCGGCGTTCGCGATCCGCCGCCTGGCGTTGCCGGCGGTGTCGATCGGAGTGCTCAGATGACGTCGGCGAAGGTCTTACGCAGCCGGTAGAACCAGGCGTGGCCGGCGAAGAAGACGAGCAGGGAGACGGCCCAGAAGTTCCAAAGTCCGTCCGGGTCCGGCGCACGGGCTTCGAGGAAGATGTCCCGGTAGGCGCGCACCAGGATGAACATGGGATTGCGGGTCAGCAGGGGCAGGGCCTGGTTCGGCAGCGATTCCACCGGGTAGCAGATGGGGGTGATGAAGAACCACAGCGTCAGCAGGAAGCCGTTGATCTGGCCGAGGTCGCGAACGTAGACGCCCAGCGCGGCCAGAAACCAGGCCAAGCCAATGGCGAACAGCACCTGCGGGATTGCGAGCGCAGGGAGCCACAGCACGCTCCACGGCACGGCGCCCCGCGTGACAAGCAGCAGCGCGAGGAAGACCCCCAGGGCGAACGCCTCCGTGACCAGGGCCGCGAGAACCAGGTTCACGGGGAGCGTTTCGAGCGGAAACACCAGCTTCTTCACGAAATTCCGGTATTCGAGAATCACCAGCGGGGCGCGCCCCAGGGCTTCGCTCACGGCCAGCCAGGGCAGCATTCCGCACAGGAAGTAGAGGACGAAGCCAGCCCGGCTGGGGTCGCTTCCGAAGCGCGCGTGGAGCACGATGCCGAAGACGAAGAAGTAGGTCGCCATCAGCAGCAGCGGGTTGAGGACAGTCCAGAACACGCCGCCGAAGGAGCCGCGGTAGCGCCCCAGAATGTCGCGGCGCACCAGCGAGCGGATCAGGCTGCGGTTGCGCCAGATCGAAAGCAGCGGATAGAGGAACGCACGTCCGCAAGCGCGCGCCAGGTTTCTGCGGCCGAGGGCGCGCCGGGTCGTGACGCTGGCGCGCACGTGCCGTACTGCGCCCGCCACAACGCCGGCGTCCACCACGGTGAACCGCGCGCCGCGGTCGTAGAACCAGCACACGTGCTCGCGCAGGGCCGAGACGAAGGCCCGATAGTGGCCCGGCTCGGGCGGAAATCCGACGCGCACTTCGACCTCGACGGCCTGACCGGGAGCGAGATCGCGGGGCAGCGGAACCCGCTCGCCCTCACTGACCAGCGTGGCGGTTTCCGGGTCGAAGATCTGGTAGCCGGTAGCGTAGCCGTCTTCGGGCTTCCAGGCCTCGAGCGTGGTGTTCTCGACGCGCAGGGTCACGCGGACGGTGAGGCGCGCGTCAGACATAGAGCCATTCCGGATAGCGGTCGCGCACCGGACCCGACTTCCGGCCCACCGCGTAGATCGCTTCGTCGCGGTACTCGGCCGCCAGCCAGGATCGTTCCAGCAGCCGCCGCACCCAGGCCAGCTCGGGCCGCGCCCCCTCGCGGAAGGGCCCGGTCTCGAAGCGCACCACGTCGAATCCGGCGCAGCCCAGGAGCTGATACACCTCGCGCGGCGCGTACTCGCGGTTGTGGCGGGGCGTGACCTCGCCGTCGCCGGCGGGCTTGATGAACTGCGGGAACAGGCCCGGGTTGTAGCCCTGGAGAACGGCCGCGATGGCGCGCAGGGAGGCGATGTTGGGAGTCGTCAGCACCAGGTGGCCGCCGTCGCGCAGGATGCGGTTGACCTCCGACATCATGTGCATCGGATCCGCATGCAGGTGCTCGATCAGCTCGCAGCAGAGCACGGTCGCAAAATGCCCGTCGGGGTACGGAAAGGCGTCCTTCTCGGCGTCGAACATCTCCACGTCGCACTCGAAGCGCTTGCCGCTGGCGGAAACCACGGACCGGTGCTTGACGCTGCCGGCTGGCCCGTAGTGGCACCCGCGCACCTCGCCGTAGCCCAGACGCGGGCCGAGCGACGGCGTGATGTGGAGATAGGCGCCCATTTCGAGGATGCGGTCCGCAGGTCCGCCCGGGGGGGTGATCTCGAGGGTTCTCGTCAGGCGCGAGAGGTGCAGTTCGGCATAGACGCGCAGCGGGGAGTCCGTGGGCGCCCACTCGAGAATCGTCTCGGGGGGCACGGGCACGACGGGAGGCAGCGGTTCGGCCTGGCCCGGCTCGGTCCAGGGCCGGCCCGAGACCACGGATTCGAGAAATGCCGCGTAGCGGCGCGCGACGCGGTCCCAACTGCATTCCCGCTGCGCCCAGGCCCTGGCCCGCGCCCCCAGCGCCCGGGCCAGATCGGGCCGGGAGACGAGCAGGTTCATGAACTCGTAAATCTCGTCCTCTTCGGTAGGGCCCGGCGGCACCTTGAGGCAGATGTCGTCGGGCAGGTCGCGGAACGCGCCGAGGTCGGAAACCAGCACGGGCCTGCCCAGTCCCAGCGCGCGGAGCAGGCTGCCGGAAGTCTCGCCCACGGTCGGGTAGCGCAGGTTCAGCACCATGTCGCAGGCGGCCATGGCGCCGGTGAACTCCTGGCCGGGCACGAATCCGAGCATGCGCACATGGGGACCCAAGCCGAGCGAGGCGATCAGAGAATCGAGGGCCAGATCCGGGTGCGGCTCGCCTACCAGGATCATCTTCGCGCGCGGCTCCAGGCGCACCAGGCGGCGGAAGGCGCGCAAGGATTCGGGAATGCGTTTGTAGGGCTTCAGAAAGCCGAAGATGCCGACGAGCGGTGCGGTCTCTTCGACGCCCAGGCGTTGCCGCCAGGCCCCGCGGTCCGCGTCCTCCAGCCAGGCGCCATGCGGGATGCGGATCGCCGGGCCCCAAAACCCCGCCGCGCGCACGTGATCGAGCACCGCGTTGCTGTGCACAATCACGCCGCGGGAGCACTCGATCAGGCGGCGGGTCATCGGGCACGCCGGCGTAGTCGGGTCCGATTTCGAGGGCGCGCACGCGCCGGGCGTGGGCCAGGGCCGCAGCGCCTCCGGCGTACTCGGCTTCGCGGAGATAGGCGTCCCAGTCGCCCCGCCCGATGGTGGTCTCGGCCACCAGGTGGTGCAGGTTGGCCTCGTGCAGGACCGTGACGCCGGGGTGCGCGAGGGCGGCCTCGTATACGAAGGAGTGCCAGGGGTTGTTGCCCACCTGGTAGAGGGCGATGTCGAAGCGGGCGGGGTCGGAGGCGGGGGAGGGGCCGGCGAAGACTTGAAGGTCGACCAGGCGGCCGAGAGGCTCCACCAGCGCCGCCGAGTAGTCGGCAATGCCGCTCCTGGCCGGCGGCATCGGCGAGAAGAACGCTACGCGCATAGAGAGGCGCGGGCCGGAACCGGCCCCGCCGCGGCGCGCGCGACCTGGTGGTAGACCTCGAGCGTCTTCTCGGCGGACCTGCGCCAGCTAAAGTGGGCGGAGCGCTGGAGGCCCAGACGACCCATGCGCGCGCGCAGTTCCGAGTCCAGAGCCAGATCGAGCATGGCGCGCGTCATCCGGGTGGTCGAGTGCGGGTCGAACAGAATGGCTGCGCCGTCGGCCACCTCGCTGACAGCGGAGCCATCCGAGCACGCCACCGGCCGGCCGCAGGCCATGGCCTCGATGACGGGCAAGCCAAAGCCCTCGTAGAAGGAAGGGAACACGAAGAACTCGCACGCGTTGTAGAGTTCGAGCAGATCTTCGTCGGAGACGAAGCCCGTGAAGTGGATGCGGTCCGCGACGCCGGAAGCGAGCGCAGCGCGGCGGACGGCGCCGCCGTGCCAGCCCTCTTTGCCGGCCAGCACGAGATGGTGCGGGAGTTGCGGAAAGGCGCGGACCATCTCCGTGAAGGCGCGAATCAGCCCGGTCTGATTCTTGCGGACCTGCAGGTCGCCCACGTTGAGCACAAAGGGCGGCGCGATGCCGAAGCGGCGCCAGACCCAGGCGGTCGCCGCCGGGTGGGGAAGCGGCCGGAAGAGGCTGGTGGCGGCGTTCGGAACCACCGCGATGTCCTCTTCATCCAGGCCATAGACGCGCGCGATGGCCCGCCGCGAGAACTCGCTGACGGTGATGACGCGTGCCGCCCGGGACACGGTCCGCTCGACGGTGAGGCGCAGTTGAAGAGCGCGCGCGGCGGGGAAATAGCCGGGGTGTTCGAGGAAGCTGACGTCATGAACGCTGACGACGATCGGCGTGGGACACGCCAGGGGCGCGGTGTACTGCACGTGGATCAGGTCCGGCCGGTCGCGGCGCAACTGGCGGGGCAGGTCGCGGCCGAGACGCACGAAAGGATTCCGCGACACACGGCGAACGGCAAAGCCCCGCGGGACGGTGCGGGCGGCCTCCTCCGTCGCCACGTAGGCGACGAACTCCGAGTTGTCGTGTACTGCCGCGAATGCGTCCAACAGGCTGCGAACGTAAACCTCATTCCCAGTCAGGTGGCAGCCGATCGCGTGAGCGTCAACCGAGAAGCGCATCGGTCAACCTCAAGTATAGCGGACGCGGTGGGGCGGTCCTCCGGGACTGCGCCGGACGCGAGGGGTCCCGAGCAGGCGTGGATGGCCCGATGCCGTGTTCCTGCCGGTATGGGGAACCCGGCGACAGGGGACGGAGCCGGCCGTGCGACCTCGGCGGCGGGGCGCGCCGGCCGGGTCCGCCGGAGGGTGGGGGGAGTGTCCGTTTTTGGGACTAGGTTCTTTTCGCGATTATCTACTTGACAATACGTTGTATTATGAAACACAATGTGTAGTGGTGACAGGCTGGTAGCTATCGGGAGGTTTCGGAGATGGGGAAATGCTCAGTTTGCGGGAAGGTGCTGTCGGGTAAGCGTAGAAAATGCGAAGTTCACAAGACATCGCACCGTCGAAGGAAGACCCGGCCCGGCAGCGGATCTGGACGCAGCCCTAGACGCCGCGCGAAGAGCCGCTAGAGCCGCGTTTTCTCGGCCCTGGATTCCCGCGGAGCTTGCGGCTGCGCTTTGTCCGTATAGTGTCAGCGGGCATCGGCGGAGCGTTCAACAGGGCGCGGATCACGGCCTTGAACTGATCGGCGGGGACCTTTACGGTTTTCTCCACGGCTCCATTGTACAGCGCACTGTCAGCGCCGTCATTGGGTTTTTCTGGGAGAGGTTCGGATCGCGGAGGGCACTCTCATTGCAGGCTGTCTGTCGGTCGTCTTGTCCCCAGGGGGTCATCAAAAAAGATGTCAAGAGGCAATATTGCCATATGGATCAATAGGTTTCGGGCACAACGGATATATCTGGTAGTATTGTTTATACGGAACTTCCCTAAAGGGTCTGTTCCCGTCGGTCGATGAGGAAGACCATGGCATTGGAAAAGGAGTTGCAAGTCTATCGGAGCAAGCTCCCGGAGTTGGCCACGGAAGAAGGTAAGTACGTCCTGGTCCACGGAGAGGATCTCGTCGGCGTGTACGGCACCTACGAGGACGCGATCAAAGCTGGATATGAGAAGTTCAAGCTTGAACCATTCCTCGTGAAGCAGATCCACGCGATTGAACAGGTGCAGTTCATCTCACGGCTTGTGGCCAGGGCCAGTTGTCATACTTCACCCTCACTGTAGATGCCCCTAGCGGGGCGCTGATAGTCACTGCCTACGTCGGTGTCAGTCAAGCACGGCGTGCTGCTCTGACGGTAGGAAATCAGCCCGTCCCGAGCCCCGTGGAAATCCGGGCCCTGATCGATACGGGAGCGAGTTGCACCTGTGTTGATCCAAGCGTGTTGACCCAACTGAATCTCGCGCCGACTGGAAGCACCACCGTGAACACGCCAACCACGGGCAACGTTCCTGCGGTCACTGACCAATATGACGTTGCTCTTTACGTACCTGCCGGCAAGGTTGGAGGGCCGCCCCTGATGCAGCCAACAATTCCTGTGGTCGCCGCAGTGCTACTTCCCCAGGGGTTTCATGCCTTGATTGGAAGAGATGTTCTGAGCCACTGCCTGTTGACTTACGATGGCGCGTCGGGGTTGTTCTCGCTGGCCTACTAGGGAGAGAATAGTAGAAGGAGGGCGGGGGGATCGGACCCCAATGCCCGGAAGCATCTGCGGTTTATAAGACCGCTCCTCGCAACCAGCGAGACGCCCTCCTCAGCTCACCAGTTGAAGCTCTTCTGGTTTCCCTGCGGTGAAACTCCCGTCGTCGTTCTTGCCTAGGTGACCAGAGTGGGCCAGTTTCCCCAGGATTAGGGCTACCGTTTGGGCTCGGATATCGAGCGCTCCAGATACCTGCGCCGCCGTGATGCGCTTCCCCCGCTGAGAGGCCACATAGTTCTCGATGGCTTTCTGCGGGCCAACGGGCTGAAGGTCAGCGGACTCGGCCGGCTTCACTCGTGAGCGAGCAGACTTGCTCTTCGTCCGGCCGCGCTTCTTTTTGGGTTGCTTGTCGCCCACTCCAATGCGCGCGCGGAGGCTTTCGGGATAGAACTCCGCGAGGCCCCAGCCATCCTTAAAGCGGAGTACCTCCTGCGACTTCTTGAGGCGCCAAAGTGCTCCCGTTACGACGCTCTCAAATTTCTCAGATGTGGATTCGACTCCCCCTTCGCGCAGCGCGGCGGTGATCTCTCGGATCGTCTGCTTTTTCTTGATCACTGCTAGGTACAGCTTGATCGCCTCACCTAAACTCTTTCCATGGAAGGCCCCGGCAGGCAATTCAAAGGGTGACCCGAGCGCCAGCGGAGAGAGCGAACTAGACACCGATGACGGGAGGTCTCCAGTTTTCCCGAGGGCGCCCATAGCCATGGCGGAGCGAAATGATGAGATCAGCACCTCCAGGGAGGACTTCTTGGCCTCCAAGTCTGCGACGATGGAAGCATAGTCAAGTGTTTCTTGACCCATGGCGCTTTCTCCTTTCTTTTGAACTCAGGACATGCTATAAAACAAGAGGGAGCGGTTTTGTATGGGGGCGGATTCCTCCGCCCCCCGCCCTTCTGGGCGGTGATCACCTTCTCATACCAACACCTCACTCTCCGGTGATGGGGGCTCGGTACTCCGGCAAGAGTAAAAACCCGAGCCCTCAACCTACCTTATACTTCCACAAAATCAAAACGAAAGTCAAGAGGAATGTTCTGGCACGGTTGCGCCTATGCTATATAGTATAGCGTCGCGCTTCAGTGGGACGGTTCAGTGAAATGCGCCACTATAGCGGCTCCCCGTCTAGCGTGGCTTCCGGCCCGTTGTCGATCACGACTTCTTCGGGGGCTGTCAGTGTGGCGTAGGGAAGCGCGGAGCCTATCATCAGGGCGACGATCACCATGACGAACATGTCTTGAGACTCGCGGTGGTTCCACTTGAACTGGAACTCGCCCAGGTAGCGGTTGAGGTGCTTCACGCTGATCTGGTGGTAGCTGCCTATGATCCCGCGTTTCAGCAGTCCCCAGTAGCCATCGACCGCGCAAGTGCTCACGTCGCCACGAACCCATTCCTTCGCGCTGTGGTTGACTATGGCGTGCTTCTCGTCTCCCACGTTCTCCGGCATCCGATCATACAGGCGGCTGTCGTCCGTGTAGACGTGATCGGCTTCAACCGAGATGTTGTCTTCGAGCTTCTTGATGACGTAGTAGCGGTTGACCTTCGGGACGTGGCAGGTGCGGGCTTTGCCGCCGCGCTCGATCATGCCGAACACGGGCGGCTTGTCCCAGCGCTCACGCTTGCGGCGCTTGTCGTACTTCTTCGAGCCCATGTAGGTCTCGTCCACTTCAACCGTGCCCGTCAGCGGCTCCGTATCGGCTTTCTCGATCAACTCCATGGCCTTGCGGATGCGATGTGCCAGGTACCAGGATGTCTTATAGGCAACGCTCAAATCGCGCTTCAGTTGCAGGGCGCTCAGGCCCTTCTTCGCGTTCACCATCAGGGCAGCGGCCATGAACCACTTATCGAGCGGGAGATGGGTATCGTTGAAGATCGTTCCTTCGGTCACGGAGAACTGCTTGTGGCAGTCCAGGCAGACGTACAGGATGCGGGCCGGAACCGCTTTCTCTTCGGGCTTTCCGGTCTTGGGGTTCTTGCGGGTACGGACGCCGGCCGCCTTGACGTATTTCGATACGCGCTTGCTGCCGCACTTCACACAGAGCACGCCATCAGGCCAGCGCATCGCTTCCAGGAAATCGTTGCAGGCTTCGGGACTGGCGAACTTTTTGGCAACGTCTATGAGGTTCATACCCATCTCCTAGATGTAGTATGCCACTTCCCTCAATTGTTGTCAAGTAGATAATCACGGTTCTTTTTGCACTGCGCGGCGCGCGTTTTTTTCGCTGCGGGCGGCGTGGCGGACAGGAGTCGCCGGCATGGAGCGATGGGAAGAAAGGGTGGCGATTGTCGCGGTGCGGGGGCGGGAAGGCATGGCATCACCTGGCACGAGGGTAACGCGGGCGGGCGCTAGTGGAAGGTACCCAGGCTGGCAAGTGATTGAGTCGCAGGCAAATATTGGAAGGCAGACGGTGTCACTGAAAAAGGTTGCATCGGCCGGGCGGCGGGCAACGACAAGCCAGTGGGTCGGCGGCCGACGCAAGCGCGTTGTCCGTTGGGGGAGAAGCAGGCCGGTGGGGCATGTCGCCGGACCGATCCGCGCGCCCGCCCGGCACCCTCGGTTTAGCGCCGATCGAGGGCCTCGATGCGCGCCAGCCGCTCTTCAAGGTCTCGATTCTGCCGCTCCAATCGGCTGTTTCTTTCGTCCGCCTGGATGACGTGCAGGGTGAGTTCCTCCACCTTCGCGAGCAACTTGGCCTCCATGTCACCCAAGCGCACTCCCTTCTCCGCGACCTCTTTCGCGGAGGGGACTGGCCGGTGCCGTAAGCCGCCGAGCGCAGCGCGCCCTTCTTCGAGCCGTTGGGTTTGCGACGGCCGGTGGCGCGGATGCGCAGGCGGCTGAACTTGGCCTCCAGCGTGGCCGGCTGGGCGTAGCGGTAAGGTTCCATCGCCCGCAGCATGTGCCAGGCGATGGAGACCAGCTTGCGCGCCGTGGCCACCACCGCCACGTTGCGGTTCTTCTTCTTCGCGATGCGGCGGAAGAAGACCCCCAGCGGTCCGGGATGGCGGGCCAGCGACTGCGCGGCCTGCACCATCATCCAGCGGGCGTGAGAGTTGCCCTGCTTGGTGATGCGGCCGTGATAGCAGTGTTCGGCGCTCTGATGGGTGGAAGGCACCAAGCCCAGATAGGAGGCGGCGCGGTTGCCGTCGGGGAAACACGTGACGTCGCCCAGAGCAGCGAGCAGAGTTTGGGCCACCGGGAAATCGACGCCGGGCAGAGTCATCAGCAGGCGGACGCGGGGATCGGCGTGGGCCTCGACGGCGAGATCGTTGGTGAGCGCGGTGAGTTCTGCTTCGAGACGGGCGAGCTGGCGCAGATGACGGTCCAGGGTCTGGCGGCCCAGGGGATCGAGCTCGAGGGCGGCCAGCCAGGCGCTGGAGCGAGGCTGGAACAGATCGCCGGCGGGCGGTTAGATCAGGCGCTGGTGGAGCACGGCGTGGATGCGGTTCTTCAGGCGGGTGCGGTCGGCCACCAGGTTGGCGCGCTCGGTGGAGAGAGCGCGGCGGCGGCGCGTGTCGGCATCCGGCTGCCAGACCCGGGGCAGGAAGTCGCTGCGTAGCAGTTGGGCCAGGACCAGGGCGTCCACGCGGTCGGTCTTGATTTTGGCTTCGGCGATGGCGCGGGTGCGCAGAGGATTGGAGACCACCACCTCGGCCACGAAAGGTTCCAGGATGGCGACCACGGCCCAGGTGTTGGTGGTGGCCTCCAGGGCGAGGTGATGTTGGAGAGACAGGTGGGCGCGGGCGAACTGCTCCAGGGCCGGGCGGGTGGCGGGGAAGGAGCCGCGCCAGCAAGGCGCGCCGGTTTCGTCGAGCAGGACGGCTTCGACGATTTTCTTGTGCAGATCCAGGGCAGCGAATGGCATACTGTAACTACCTTTCTATGCGGGAGCGGGGCCGGGCGATCTCGGCGCCAAGAATCGCGCACGCCGGAAAATTCCGGCGGCCGGCGCACCCGAGTACGAGTCGGGCATGCCGGCGAAGCGGGGTAGGACCAAACGGCACCTACCTATACGAGCTCGAGGCTCAACCGGGTGGACCGGAAGGGCGGCCAGATACGACAGCGGGCTCAAAGCCCATAGGTGAAATCGGCCTGCCCCAAGGTGTTCGGTCCCGCTCCGCATGGGTCACCGGATGCGCTTCTCACCTTGTCCCAAGCCCGGTGAGACTTAGTACATCGCACCGGGCGGGGGCAAGGCAAGTCGCGCCGCGGCGAACCGCGGGGCGCCAGCATCAACCTCGGCTCCGCTACCAGTTCAATCATGCCCGATACGATGCGGGGGGGGCAGTTGGCGGCGGAGTACGGCGCGGAGCTGGCGCAGCCGCCGTGCGCGACGTGCTACCTGACAGTGGACCACTTGGGCTCAACCCGCATGCTGACGGACGCGATCGGGACGGTGGAATCGCTGCACGACTACCTGCCGTTTGGAGAGGAGATTCCGGCAGGGGTGGGCGCGCGCAGCGGCGGCCTCTATCCGGCCAGCACGCAGGCCATCAACGATGGCGTGACGCAGAAGTTCACCGGCAAAGAACGGGATCAGGAGACGGGGCTGGATTACTTCGGGGCGAGATACCTTTCGTCGGCTCAAGGGCGGTGGACGAGCCCGGACTGGTCGGCTGCGCCGGAGCCTGTGCCATATGCCCAACTGGCCAATCCGCAGACCCTGAACCTCTACGCCTATGTTCAGAACAATCCCCTGTCGAGGCGAGACCTCGATGGTCACTGCCCGCCAGACAACCCTAACTGCAATGACGTCAAGCCTAATCCCGCGAAGGTGACCCCAGCGGTCAAACAGGCCATTAATAAGTCCGTCACCGACAGCAACAAGCCGACTGCTGATGACGTGAAGGGCAAATCGCACGAGGAGGGCGGCGTGGCCGGCAAAGACGCCAATGGCAATCAGATTGTCGTTCCGGCGGAACCCGGCAAGTTCAAAGACGTGAAAAACCAAGGCAACGTGTCGATGAACCCCTTCAAGGCGGCTGATCCGTCGCAACAAGGTAAAGTGCAGGAACCACCTGATGTTGAATGGCACGTGCATCCCGCAGCGACCAACACAACTATGACTGTGGACGCGGCTACTGGCACCACTAAACTCACTACGGCCGCCTTCACGCAGGCACCATCTCCAGGGGACATCCTGAACTCCACAGGGAGGCTGAACCTTGTGGTTGGAGCTCGCGACAAAACCGTCTACGTTTACAATACCAGCGGGCCTGTATGCCAGGAGTCGCTCAAGGACTTCAACAAGCAGAATTAGGAGACGCGGCAGATGCTCCATCAGTCTTTTTTGCTACTGTCGGCGCTATCACTTGCGGGTCTCGTTGACGTTGGGAGCCACGCCACCCGATCTGTTCGTCTAAATATACGGTTGAACCACACTACCAGTCTGCACGCCAAGAGCGTCGTTCTTACGTCTCCGGACGGTCGAGCGCATCCTGCGGTGCTTCAAGGAGATGAGTTCTACGTTCCAGAAGATCTGCTCTCGTGCCCGAAGTTTGCTGTCACTATCGCCCTCCCAGAGGAGTCGCTGCACTTGGCGGCTATAGACCTAACTGACTTTAGAGGCACCTGGGATGTCTTCTTGAGTGACACGGCTTTCCCGCGAAGATTTGCGCTCCCGAAGAGAGCGAAGGCGAGGGAAGTTTGTGTCGTGACGTTCCAATGGGGAGAAGGCGACCCCCGTGAGATTGCACAGTCGAAATGCAGACAAAAGCTCCCCTGACTGGCTTCGCCGGCGCGGCGAGGCGCTGTCGTTCGACTACCTCACCGAAACGGTGCGCGGCTACGTGGAAGCGGCGGATGCCGGAAAACATGGAGCGTGCCATCTGTTTCGGCACACAATGGCCACGCTGATGCTCGAAGGCGGCGCCGATATCCGCTTCATTCAGGCGCTGCCCGGCCACGCCGATCTGAAGACGACGCAGATCTACACGCACGTGGCTGGCCCGAAGACCTGCTCTTTCTCGACGGCGATCAGCGGTACCGCGAGGTGCAGCAGGAACGCCCAGTGCAAGGTACAAGCGGACTTGAGCGGTGGTTTTCGGTCTGGGCGGAGATCTGGCGCAGGTATGGCCAGGAAGTCCTCACCAACGAGCCAGGCGTCTTCGATCGGCCAGACTGAGGCGCAAGCGGCGCGTGGCGCGGAGTTGGAAAGGGAGGCAACAGCCACGGTAGTCCGCCGAGGCTCTGGAACGGAAGCGTAGCGGGACGAAGCCTCAATGCGCGACGATCGGAGCTGCTCGTCAGTATCCGTCGAGCCAACCCCATTCTTGGCCTCAGTTGGCCGGGTGTTTGCGGCTACTTCGTGACCAGCGCGGACACCGTGACCGGCCCAAGCAATCCCGACTCGAGCAGCTTGGAGTCCTTCCGGTACGGCCAGTAGTCGGTGAACGTGTACCTCTTCGCGCCGGGCTGGCGGTCGCCGATCATCCGGTTCGGCCACAGATTCGTCACCCTCACCTCGATCCGATTCGGACCGGGCGCCAGCATGTTGGTGACATCCACCCGATAGGGCGGCTTCCAGAGGACGCCGCCCACCGGTTTGCCATTGACCGCCACTTCGGCGATCTCCTTCACGGTCCCCAGGTCGAGGACAAGACGGGCGCCGGGGCGGAACCAATCCTGTGGAGCGTCCACGGATCGGGTGTAGGTTGCGGTTCCGGAGAAGTACTTCACGCCTTCATCGGCGCTGGCCGTCCATGACTCAAGCTTCGGGAACTCAGCTTCAGGCGGCGCGCCCCAGTTGGGAGGGAAGCTCACCTGCCACGGGCCCTCGATCGTTGCCAGAGCCGTAGTGACCGGTTGCGGCAGGGTCCGCGACGGAGCCGCAGCCACCCGGCGGAACACCACGAAGACCGATCCATCCGGATCGAGATCGAGCGGCACGACCGTGTGCCCCTTCTCGATCCGGTAAGCGGCCGGCTCGATCACGCCGGTGCCGGCGTGCCACAGCTCGGCTTCCTTGCCTTCCACGCGATAGCTCGTCTCGAAGGACTCGGCGCGCTCCCTCTGGTTGGCGACGAAATAGATGTCGGCGTCCGCGGTACGGCGGTGGATCCAGACCAGCTCGCTGTCGGACCTGGGGCGGTTGGATTCGAAGTCGGGCGGAACCTTGTCCGCAGCCAGCACCTGTTCGAGGCTCTGGCCCCAGACGACCCTGCCCTGGCCGTAGACGTGTTCGGTCACGCTCTTGCCGTCGATGGGACCCCAAACCTCGTTGGCGATGAATCGGATCTCGTCATCGGCCGCCGGATAGTCCGCCAGCGACGGCGACTTCACCGGCCTCGGAGCCACCAGCGTAGCCCCCGCCGCCACCAGGTCGCGGATCTTCCGCGCCACGGGGACGGTCATTTGGTCCACGTCCTCCGGCAGCACCAGCGCGCGATAGGTCATGCCGTCCGGAAGCGTGAGACGGCCGTCCTTGACGGAAAGCCGGGTCAGCAGCACGTCGGCGTTCAGGTAGTCGTAGCTGTAGCCGGCCGGCGGGGCGGGCTGCAGCTCCTTCCAGAACGGCACAGTTGCGGGCGCGCCCTCGCCATAGAAGTACGCGATGTCGCCCACGTACAGTCCCTGCTGAAGCAGATACGAACACCGCGCGATGTAGGTGTTCCAAGCAACCGCTTGTTCGGCCCAGGTGTTGTTGCGGGTGTAGTGCTGTCCGAACATCCAGAGCGTCAGGCCAGGCTTGTGCGCGTCGTCGACGAAGGGTTGATGCACAGAGGTGTGAAACACGATGCGGTTCACGCCCCGGGCGAAGTTCTGGTCCGCCAGAGGCTTCAGATAGAAGGGCGACTGGGCCCAGCCCGGGACGAAGAACATGGTGGTGAACGACTCGGTGGCCGCGATGGGCTTGCCGTAGATGTGCGCGGCCGACGCCGCCTCGCGAACATCGGCCGGGTGCTCGGCGCTATCCTTCTGTCCCGGCAGGGGCGTCCAGAACTCGCCCATGGGGATATCCACGCGGCCTTTGTTCTGGAGACCGTCGCCGGTCGCCGGCAGGCCCGCTCCCATGGCCTCCGCGGCGAGCCCCACTCCGCGCTTGTGGAAATACTCGGTCGCGGCGCCGTAGTGGTTCTCGGCCAGCAAGTCGGCCAGCGTGCGGCGGTAGTCCCAAAGGAAGCGGTTGGTCGCGTCCACGCTCCCGACCACCCTGCCCGCCAATGCCGGCAGGAAAGGCGTCAGATCGTACCCGCGGCGGTTGCGGAACTGGTCCCTCAGGTCGCCGGTCCAGTTCTCCATGTTGGCTTCCCAACTGTCCATGAGGAAGTAGCGGAAGCTCTTGCCGAAGTACGGGCCGAGCGCGTCCGACACCATGTCCGCATAGGTCTTCACGTAGCTCTCGACGTGGGCGCGGTTGAGTTTGTCCACCTCGAAGCCCGTTGCCTCGGGCGTGGCGGGATGGTTCTTCTCCCCGGTGAGCGAACAGCCCATCCGCAGAACGATCCAACGGCCGGGCGGCGCGTCCCATTCGAGACTGCCGTCCGGCTGCATCTTCGAAGTGATGTCGATGACCTGGCCGCGCGACGGCGTCTGCTCGACCGGAAGCGGCGGACCCGCCACGGAGTCGAATTCCATCATGTTGCCGAAGGCCGCCTTCTCCTGCCAGTGGTTGACGCGAGGCGTCGAGTGGAACTCGACTTCAGCGACCTTGAACGCGCGCACGGGCGGGCTGGGGAAGAGATCGGCGAACTGTGCCGGCTTGGGAGGATCGAACAGCACGCGGTAGAATCTCGCCGTCACCGGATCATACGAGTAAGTCCGCACCGGGAAGCCTCCGAACGCATGGCCTGGCCCAGGTAGACTCAGCAGGGTCCGCCATAGCGAGCCATCCTGGCTCACCTGCACCTCGCCCTCGGGAATGGACGCCCCACCCCAGGTGGTCGCATCTCCGGCGGCGATAGAGAACGCCTGCGTCCGGAAGGGCAGTGCGAACTCGAACTGAATCCACGCCTTGTTCGCACCGTCCCCGGCCGGCAGCCGGATGCCGGTGGCCACGTCGCCGTCCACCAGCGCGGCGGTATCGAGCCCGCTCGCGCTCGAGGTGAGCTTGGGATGCAGGTCCGCCATGCGCACTTCGCCGTCCGGAAGGCGATAGGCGAGCACGGCGATGTCGGCGTAGTAAGTGGGATCGGGCGTCGGCTGCTGAGTCTTTGCCCGGGGCTTCGCGCCCGGCAGGTTGGGCGCGTCTGGCACCGGCTGGTCCGGCGGCGCAGGAATGTCCTGAAACCGGCCGTTCACCGAAGGGGGGTGGGGCAGCACGCCGCGGAACGTCTTTGGACCCTCGACGGCGGTCTCGCTCCACACCACCTTCTTCATGGCTTCGGCGGGTTTAACCCACGGACCCGCCGTCTCGCTCCAGCCGCCCGAGGCCGCCATTGACATCTCGAGGCCCAAGCGATCGGCTTCGGCTGCGGCGTGCCGAAACGCGTCCTTCCAGTCCGGCGTCATCCAGACCAGCCGTTTCCCGGTGAACTGCGGAACCCCCATGTCGCCGTCGAACATCTGCATCCCGGCGATTCCGACGCGCTTCATCCATTCAAGGTCGGCGGTGATGCCCTCCTTGGTGACGTTGCCGTTCATCCAGTGCCACCAGGCGCGCGGTCTGGCCGAGTCGGGCGGGTTCTGGAAACCGCGTTCCAGGTCGCTCGCGGGCCCTTGCGCCAGAGCGCCGGCCGCGGCTAGGAATCCGATCGCAACAAGCGTTCTCGACATAGTCTCATCTCTCCAGTCTGGCGGCGGCCGCCTCCATCATGATAAAGAAGGCCTGGCCTTCGGTCGAAACCCCAGAACGGTCGAAGTCGGGCGCGCCGCACACTCCCTGCACGTAGCCGAACGAATCCATCTTTGCCCGCGCGGCGCTCCGCATGCGGCCGGCCGGCGCGAGGTAGTCCTTGGGCAGCCACCCCGCGAGCACACCGGTGTAGATCGCGAAGGACAACATCTGGGCCAGGTTGCTCTCGACGAACGTATCGGGACGGTCCACCACGTCATGGAACAGTCCGTCCGGGCGCTGGCAGGCGAGGCAGCCGTCGAGGATGTCCTTGGCGAAAGCGGCCAGGCGCCGGCGGTCTTCCGCGCGATCCGCCGGCAGGGACCGAATGACGCGCGCCAGTCCGGCCGCGGCCCAGCCGTTGCCCCCTCCCCAGAAGTTCTTGTCCGGGAACTGCCCCGCGCCGTCGTCCCAGATGTGCGAGAGGAGCTTCCTGTCAGGATTCCAGAGCCGCTTGCGATAACCGTCGATCTGGCGCATTGCCTCATCGTAGTGGCCCGTGGCGGCCAGAAAAGGTGGAGCGCAGTTGAGCCCGTCGGACCACATCTCCGGCCGCTTGAAGGTGTGGTACAGGGTGCCGTCGGGACAGCGCGGCGACCGCACCAGGATCCAATCGAGCAGCCCGCGGGCGGCCTCCTGGATGTGGACGTCGCCGGTGATCTCGCCGGCCCGCCAATAGGCTGCGCCGCCCATCGCCGGATCCGTCGGGCTGCCGGAGATGACCACCGCCAGGCGGCCGTCCGGGACTCTCTGCACCATGGCCGCCTTGGTCAGCAGAATCACCCGTTCGCTGTCCCCGGCTTCGAGAAACGCCTGGGCCAGGATGCCCTGTTCCCAGTCGCGGCGCTGCATGGCCAGTGCGGCCTCGGTCGCCTTGGCGATCCAACGGGCGCCGGGCGGGACGTCCGCGGCACCGGGCAGTGCGATCAATCCGGAACTGTAGAGAAAGTGGCGTCGGTTCATCGGTTGACTATTCTAGCGTGGGGCAGGCGTCCGCGCCTGCGTGCGGCGGGTCTCCAGACCCGCACGTTGTTACACTGGGTCTTCAGGGGACCCCATGAAATCCACGTTGCTTGCGCTTTTCCTGCTCGCGCCCGCGCTGGCGCCCGCTCAGACCGAGAAGCTCCATAAACTGTTCTCCGACGCCTTCGAAGCGCAACTGCGCGAAGCGCCGGAGATGGCCACTTCCATCGGCCGCAACGAGTACAACGACCGCTGGGCGGACTGGTCGCCGGCCGCCATCGAGCGCCATCGCGCCCGGCTCACGGCGCTCCTGGCGGATTTGGACCAGGTGTCGCTGGCGGACGTCTCGGCCCAGGACCAACTGAGCGCGAAGCTGCTGCGCTACAACTCGAAGCAGGACCTGGACGATCAGCAACTCCGGCTCTATCTGCTGCGCATCACCCCGCTTTACGGGTTCCACAACCAGGTCTATGTGACCGTCGACCGCATGCCGGCGCGCTCCGCTGCCGAGTACCAGAACATCATCGCCCGCCTGCGCGCCATTCCGGTCTACGTGGATCAGAACATCGCGCTGCTGGACGATGGCATCGCCCAAGGCATTGTGCAGCCTCGCGTGGTAGCGGACCGTGTGAACCGGCAGCTTGCGGTGCAGGCCGGCCAGGACGCAAACACGACCGCGCTGCTGGCCGCCTTTCGCAACTTCCCGCCGAACATCCCAAAGGAGGAGCAGGAGAAGCTGCGGAGCGAGGCCGTCGCCGCCTACCAGAACCAGTTTGTGCCGGCGTGGAAGAAGCTGCAGGCCTATATGACGGGGACCTACACGCCCAAAGCGCGCCAGACCACCGCCGTCAGCGCCCTTCCCAACGGCCGGGAGCTGTACCGGCTTTCGATTGAACGCGCCACCACCACCAGCATGACGCCCGAGGAGATTCACCGCCTGGGCGAGTCCGAGGTGCGGCGCATCGAGGCGGAGATGGAGGCTGTAGCGAAGGAGACGGGTTTCACGGGCACGCTGGCCGAGTTCCAGGCCAAGCTCGCCGCCTCGCCCGAACAGCACTTCCGCAGCAAGGAGGAAATGCTGGTCTGGTGCCGCAACATCGCCATGATCATCGAGCCTAACCTGCCGCGGCTTTTCGCCCACATGCCCGCTTTCGTCTACGGCGTGCGGGCGATTCCGGAGGACCGCGAACAGTCCTCGGCCACCAACGCCGAGTTTCCCAAGCCCGACGGCAGCGGTCCCGGCTGGATGAACCTGAATACCTACCAGCCCGAGAAGCAGATGCGATACGACAAGGAATCGCTGACCTTGCACGAGGCCGTTCCCGGCCATGTCCTGCAGGGCGCGATCGTCCAATCGATCACGGGCCTGCCGGAGTTCCGCCGTTTTTATTTCAATTCGGCCTACGGGGAAGGCTGGGCGCTGTATGCCGAGTCGCTGGGCTCCGAGCTGGGGTTGTACCGCGATCCGTACACGCGGTTCGGGCGGCTGGCGAGCGAGCGCTTCCGCGCGGTGCGCCTGGTGGTCGACACCGGGCTGCATGCTTTGGGCTGGAGCCGCGACGAAGCCGTCGCCTATTTCGCGCAGCATGCGCCGGAGGAGTCCACGGCCGAGATCGACCGCTACATTTCCTGGCCCGCCCAGGCGCTGGCGTACAAGCTGGGCGAGCTCAAGATCCAGGAGCTCCGTCGCGCCGCCGAGAAGGCGCTGGGGCCGAAGTTCGACATCCGGGCGTTTCACGATGCGGTCCTGCGGAACGGCGCCCTGCCGCTGGACCTGCTCGACGCCCAGGTGCGGGCGTACTACCAGTAACCCGGGCCGACGGCGGACGGCCGATGGCCGAAGGCTGATAAGATCGGACATGATGTTCGACTGGCAGCCGGAGTACGGTGTGGGCTTTGGCGAGATCGATGCCCTGCACCGGCAGGTGTTTCGAACGGCGGAGGAACTCCACGCGGCGATCGTCGCGGGCCGGTCACAGGACATGCTGGCGGAGCTGCTGGCGCGAGCGGTCTCTTGCATTCGGGCGCACTTTGCCGCCGAAGAAGCGATGATGGCGTCGTCGCAGTACCCCCATTCAGCCCGCCACGCAGCGGCGCACGCGGCGCTTGGGGAGAGGCTGCTGGCGTGTGAACGGGGCGCCAGTCCCAGCGTTGAGATGATGGGGACGCTCAAGGACTGGGTGATCCAGCACATCGACGAAGAGGACCGCGAGTTGGGGCGCCACCTGGCAGCCGGCGCCAGAGCATAGGGTGAAGCCGAGGGCCTGTCAGAGCGACGACGCCGAGTGTTGCGGCTTTGTCGTGCCTCCGAGCCGCTCGCTCATCTGGGCCGGCGTGAGGATGCCGTCCTCGGTCACGAATCCGGAGACGTACTCAGTCGGCGTAAGGTCGAAGTAATAGTTGACGGCGGTGACGTGCGGCAAGTCGCGCTCCAGCAGTTCGCGCGGATCCTTCAGCTCCTCCGCCGGCGGTTCGTAGGGGCGCGGGAGGAAACGGTCCGACGGGCAGAGCGCGTAGACCCGCACGTTGAACTGGAAAGCCGCCAGCGCAAGCTGTGCGGTTCCGGTCTTGTTAAAAATGTTGCTCGGCGAGACGGCGTCCGCGCCCACCAGTGCCAGCCCCACGCCCGGAAGAAAGCGGTAGATGGCCGCGTCGGCGATCACGGAGGCGTCAATCCCCGCCATGCCCAGGCTGGCGGCCATGGCCACGCCCTCGCAGATGGGGCGCGACTCCGGGCAGATCACGGAGAATCGCTTCCCCCGCCGCGAGGCCTCGCGAAAGGCCGACAGCACCGTGGAGCTGAAGGAGTGTGTCATCGCGCAGATGCCGTCGTCCACCAGCTCCGCGGCCAGTTCCGCCACGCGGGCGGTGTTCCGCTCCATGGACTCCAGGAACTCGGCGCAGGCGGTGGCCACGTCCGGGCTGGACAGCGCGCGCCAGGCAAGATTGAAGACCGGGCCCATGGCGGGCTGGGCGGCCATCAGCGCGCGAGCCAGCAGGGGCACGTCTCCGGGGCATCCTGGTTGCATCGGATCAGCAGCGAGGCGGCCCGCACAGCCAGCTTGCGGGCTCCGCTCGCCCGCTCTTTCCGGATCTCATCGATCTCGGATTGAATCCCGCCGAGTTGCCACTCGGAGGTTTGAAGATTCGCCATGAAGGCCCAGAATCAATTGAACGGCCAAATGTTCCGAGTGTCAAGCTGTCGTTCACGCGTTACCTCTGCTTTTTGCGTGGCCGGGCAAGGGCCTTTAGGCGCTTGCGGCCCCAGGAGCATCTTTGCGGAGTACTCTGGCTTCCAAAGTACTACCCAAGGCCGTCGCGATGGGCGCTGCCGCTCTGAGTCGCGGAACCCCCGGTGTGCCGGAATCGCTGCAAACGGTCCCCTCGATCGCCTCCCGGCGATTGCTGAACGTCCTCCTCTATGTGACGCTTGGCAAAGTGAAGGTGAAAGTCGTGCCGACACCAAGCTGGGACTGGCACTCGATTCTTCCGCCCAGGCGATGGAGCAACGCCCGGACGAACGCCAGGCCCATGCCCTCTCCGGGAACATCCTGGGGGCCGGCCCGGCGGAACGGCGCGAAGACCTTGTCCATATCTTCCTCCGCAATCCCGCGCCCATTGTCCCGCACGTGGAAGACGACCGCATCGGCCGTTTCCTCGGCCGACACCTCGATGTGCCCGGGCCGCTGCGGGTCCAGGTACTTGATGGCATTGTCCAGCAGGTTCCCGAAGATCTGTTCGATGGCGGTGCGGTCGCTGACGATCCGTGGCAGCGGAGCCGATCTGCAACGCGATGTTGCGGCTCTGGATCTGGTGCCCCAGGTGTGCACGGTCTCTTGCACCAACGTCCCCGCCTCCAACTCTTCCATGTGCAGCTCCCGGCGGCCGGCCCGCGCCAAGCCGGAGAAGCGCCGCCGGTGAGGCGGTCCATACGGGTCACCGAGTTCTCGATGAAGCCCAGAGCCTCCGGGATCCCCTCTTGGATTGCTTCCGCCACCGCAGCTTTCTCGGGCTCCGGCAAACTCGCCAGCAAGGCCTCCTCCGACTTGCGGAGCGTCTCCACGGAGTGGCGGAGCTCGGTGGAGAAACCCTTGAGGTTCACCAAGGGGGCGCGCAAGTCATGCGACACGATCTGGACGAAGCGCTTGAGCTCCTCATTCGTCCCGGCGAGTTCCACGATGTGGCGCTGCAGCTTCTCCTCGGCCCGTTTGCTTTCCGTGATGTCCTCGTAGGTTCCCAGAATGCCGATGACGCCGCCAGAGGAGCCCGCCAGCGGGACTTTGTTGCTGCGCGCCCAGCGCTGCCCACCGTCCGCACCGGCCACGGGCTCTTCGTAGCCGATCTTCGGCACACCGGTTTCCACCACATGGCGATCATCCGCCGCGTAGAGGTCGGCCGTATCGCTCCAGTGGGCGAAGTCGTAAACGGTCTTGCCGAGGACGTCAGGCGCCGCGGGCACGCCGGCGTCGTCCGCAAAGGCTTTGTTACAGCCCAGATAGCGTCCCTGGCAGTCCTTCCAGAAGACTCGCTGCGGGATATGGTCCAGGACCAACTGGAGCATCTGTCGCGACCTGACGAGATCCTCCTCCGCGCGTCTCAGGTCGCTTAAGTCGGTCGCGGTGAGGCAGAGGCACCCCGTGGCATCGAGCGGCAGCGCATTGGCGGACAGCAGCGCAGGCGCCAGCACTGCAGATCCCGTCTTCAACCGGACCTCAGCCCGCGCCCGATGTTGCCGGTGAGAAGAGGCCGAAGCAAGGCTGCGTCCTCCGCGGCGATGAGCTCGTAAATAGACGAACCGATCACGCGATCCAGGGGCATCCCGAGGAGCGAGGCGAACCGTTCCGTGGAAAAGAGGATCAGACCGTCGCGGGTGACGGCGAGGACGCCCTCCGCAATGCTCTCCAGCATGAGCCGGTACGCCCGGTTTTTGAGTATATGGACGTGGTCCCGTGCGGCCTGAAACCGCGCCCCCTTGTGCTTCACTGCTCCTCAAAGCGCTCCACGGACCCTCAGCCTTCGTCGAGCCGTTGCCCGGGTCGCGAGTCCGCCTCAGCGGATACGCTCCCGTTTCATGAGTCATGGCCGCCCTTTCGGGCCTTTACCGAAGGCTCAAACCGGACCCGATCCAGCCCGGCCAGCGCCTTCTCGCTCTCGGGCAAGTCCCCTGTCCGAACCCTCGGGTGCGGGTAGCAGAGCGCCCGGGCCAGTTCCTAGCCGTGCCGGCCGCCAGGCGGGCCCTTCTTCTGCTCCGTCGCCGACCAGCCGATGGGCTTCGATACTGTGAGCCCAATGCGAGGCGGTGCGCTGGGAACGGTCAAAGAAATGGCCTCCCCCCGAGGCATCCTGGCGATCGTCAGAAACATTCCCAGGCGGCGCATCGCCTCCGTGAACTGTTCGTAGTCGGCGGACTTGACGACATAGGCGTTGCAGCCCAGCTCGTAGCAGCGCTGTATCTCCTGTGGATCGTCCGTGGTGGTCAGGACGATCACCGGGATGAGCACGGTTCGCTGGTCCGCCTTCAAATGCCAGAGCACCTGGTAGCCGTCCATCACGGGCATGTTGAGATCGAGCAGGAGCAGGTGCTGTTGATCCGGCAGTTCTTCGAGGCGGAGATAGTCCAGCGCCTCCTTACCGTTGCTGAACCTGATGAATTTGTTGGTGATTACCGCGCGAAGGTTCCTTTCGATCAGGCGCGCGTGGCCTGGGTCGTCCTCGGCCAGCACGATAATGACGTCCTCCGGTCTGTTCATAGGTCCTCTCTATTTCACCCTGCCCATGCCCGTGAAGACCTTCTTGAGACCCCGGTCCCAACTTCGTGAGTCCATGTTATCCCCCGCGCCCAGGAACCCCGCGCCCCTTGCTGCCGGTCCGGCGCGCCCGGACACGCCACGCGCTTTTTGGCAATGGCCAGACTAGTGCAGTGTGTCGCAAGTCATGCGAAGTAGGATTATCCGCGGGCAACCCCTGGGACAGGCACGAAGTTCCGCAACAACGGCGAAATTCGAGCCAGTCCCCGGTTTGCCGCTCGTTCCGATACCCGACGACATTTGCGACGCACCACACTAGCTGGCACCTCACCTGGTTGGGTCGTCATGACCCTTCTTGGCTCCCTCGGGGGCCGACCAGCCCATCGGCTTCGAAACGGTCAGCCCAATACGGTACGGCGGGGCTGGAATGGCCCGAGAAACGGTCCCCTCCCGGGGCATCCTGGCGATCGTCAGAAACAGTCCCAGGCGTCGCATCGCCTCCGTGAATTGTTCGTAGTCGGCCGACTTGACGACATAAGCGTTACAGCCCAGGTCGTAGCAGCGGCGTATCTCCGCCGGATCGTCCGTGGTGGTCAAGACGATAACAGGGATGAGCACAGTCCGCGGGTCCTCCTTCAAGCGCCTCAGCACCTGATAGCCATCCATCACTGGCATGTTGAGGTCGAGCAGGAGCATGTGCTGTTGAGTCGCCTGTTCTTCCCGGCACAGATACTCCATCGCTTCCTGGCCATTGCCGAACCTGACGATCTTATTGGTGATAATGGCGCGGAGGTTCTTCTCGATCAGCCGCGCGTGGCCTGGGTCGTCCTCCGCCAGCGCGATAATGACGTCCTCCGGTCCGTTCATGAGTTCTTCCTAGCTCACCCTCGGTAGCATGAAGCTGAAAGTCGTTCCGACGCCAAGCTGGGACTGGCACTCGATTTTTCCGCCCAGGCGATGGAGCAAGGCCTTGACGAGCGCCAGGCTCATGCCCTCCCCGGGAACATCCCCTGGGCCGGCCCGGCGGAACGGTGCGAAGACCTTGCCCATGTCTTCTTCCGCAATACCGCGCCCATTGTCCCGCACGTGGAAGACGACCGCATCGGTCGTTTCCTCGGCCGACACCTCGATGTGCCCGGGCCGTTGCGGATCCAGATACACCACGGCGTTATTCATCAGGTCACGGAACACCTGTCCCAAGGCCACGTGGTCGCTGACGACGCCTGGAAGCGGACCAATGGTCAACTCGACTTTGCGGTCCTCGATCTGAGGCGCCAGGGCGCGCAAGGTCTCCTGCAGCAATGCTCCGGCGTCCAGTTCCTCCATGTGGAACTTCCGGTAGCTGATCCGCGACAATCGGAGCAGCGCCGTGATCAGGTGGTCCATGTGGGTCACCGAGCTCTCGATGAAGCCCAAAGCCTCCGGGATCTCGTCTTCAAGGGCCTGCGCCACCGCGGTGCGCTCCGGCTCCTCGATACACTCCAGCAAGGCTCCCGCCCATTTTCGGAGCGCGTCGACGGAACAGCGGAGTTCGCCGGCGAAGCCCTTGAGGCTCACCAGTGGGGCGCGCAGATCGTGCGACACGGTGTAGGTGAACTGCCTCAGTTCCTCGTTGCTCTCGGCCAGTTCGGCGCTGTAACGCTGCAGCTCCTCCTCGGCGCGCCGGCGCTCGGCGATCTCGCGATCCCTGGAGTCGCTCAACGCCTGGAGCTGATTCCTTGCGCCCTCCAGTTCTTCGATCTTGTGGTCCAGCTTGGCAACCAGACGCGCATTGTAGGTGTCGAGGTAGTCGGCTCTCCCCTTCGGCTCGGCTTCCGGCGCGCCCCGCTCGGCCTCGCCGATCGCGTTCTGGATGATGGCCACAAATTCGTCCGGCTCGACTGGCTTCACGACATAGCGCGCGGCGCCGAGGGACAACCCAAGCTCTTCATCCTGCTTGGCCGTGTACGTAGCGGTGTAGAAGATAAATGGAATATGCCGGGTGCGCTCGCGGCTCTTCACCTCGTGGCAGAGCTGAAAGCCGTCCATCCCAGGCATCAGGATGTCAGAGACAATCAGATCGAAAGGCTGCCTTTCCAGTGCTTCGAGGGCCTCCAGGCCATTGCCGGCGCTCACCACCTGGAATCCGTGCGCACGCCCGACCACCTCAATCAGATACAGGTTCTCTGCCCTGTCATCGACGCTGAGAATCCTCATGGCCGGTCCTTTGCGCTCTTCAAGAACATCGTCACGGAGTGCGCAAACCGCTCGGGGTCCACAGGCTTCTCGATGTAACCGGCGAAGCCGGCTCGCATGGCCTTGTCGCGATCGCCCGGCATGGCAAACGAGCTGACCCCGACGACCGGGATGGAAGCCAGGACCGGGTCGCTCTTCATGAAAGCTGCCACCTCATAGCCGTCCATTTCCGGCATTTGAATATCCAGCAAGATGACGTCAGGGGCCTCCCGGCGCGCCAGATCGACACCGGACTTGCCATCGACCGCCGCGGCGACGTCGAAGCCGGCGCGCTCCAGCAGCAACCTCAACAGGTACCGATTGTCTTCGTTGTCCTCTATCAGCAGAGCCTTCAGGGGCATGCAAGCCTCCTTAATCCCGGTGAGCCGGCGAGGACTCGGCCGCCAACTCGAGCGGCATCGTATAGGTGAAACACGATCCAGCGCCGTATACGCTTTCCACATGGATCTCGCCGCCCATCATCCGGAGCAGCTTCCGGCACAGATACAAGCCCAGGCCCGTACCTTCGTAAACGCGCTTGGCCGAGCCATCCACCTGGCGAAAAGCCTCGAACAGCATGCCGATGTGCTCGGCTTTCACGCCGATGCCGGTGTCCGAGACAGCCACGCGCAGCGTGTCCCGTTCGACGCTCGCCTCGATCCTCACGCACCCTTTCCCGGTGAACTTGAGGGCATTGTTGGTCAAATTCAAGAGCACCTGCAGCGCGCGTTTTCTATCGCCCGTCATCGGAATGACAGGCGCAGCCGCCTCGCCAATCATCTCCAGACCTTTGCGGTCCGCCATCGGCTTGAGAATCCGCAGGACCTCGTTGAGGACATCTACGAAATCGAACGGCTCGCACTCCAGATCGGCCCTGCCCGCCTCGATCCGGGAGACATCCAGCAGGTCGTTGATGAGCGTTAGCAGGTGGCTGGCCGATCTTTGGACGATCCCGAGCTGCTTGGTCTGTTCCTCATTCACCGGGCCGGTCAATCCTTGCCGCAACAGGCTGGTAAACCCGATGATCGAGTTGAGCGGGGTGCGGAGTTCATGGCTCATGCTGGCCAGAAACTGCGATTTCAGCCGATCCAGCTCTTGAAGCCGCAGGTTGGCCGCGGAAAGCTCCGCGGTGCGCTCTTGGACGCGGCGTTCCAGGGCGTCATGGGATTCGCGGAGGGACTCCTCGGCGCGCCGGCGCTCGGTAATGTCCTCCACGAAACCTTCCAGGAACGCAACTTCGCGGCGGGTGTTCCAGACAGCGCGGAGCGAGAAGGTGCTGAGGAACGTCGATCCGTCCCGGCGGCGATACTCAATTTCGTCCCGAACAAATCCGTCGGACTCGGCAGCGCGGCGGACAATGGAGCTTCTTTGTCGTGGATCGACGTACAACTGCTCGCGAATGTCGTGAATCGAGGCCATCATCTCGTCGGGCGAGCCGTAACCGAACAAGCTGGCCAGCTTTGAATTGGCGCTTAGAAACCGCCCCTCCAACGTCGAGCGAAAGATGCCGACCGGAGCCGTCTCGACGATTTGCCGGTACTTCTCCTCGGATGCTTGCAGCGCTTCTTCCGCCTCAATGCGATCGGTCGTGTCGAGCGCCAGCGAAAGCCCGCCCCGGTACGCTCCAGTGGGATCCAGGAGCGTGGAATTGTACCACTCGCAATGAACCAGCGTGCCATCCTTCCGGTAATTGCGATTCCGGTTGATGTTGTTCTGGCCGCGGTCCATGGCGTCCATCGCCGCCCGTACCTTCTCCCAATCCCCCTCGTAAACGAAGCGCCATTCGTCGAGGCGCTTGCCGAGCACCTCGGATTCCTCCCAGCCGAACATTTGGGCGGCGTTGCCGGTCCACCTCACGACATGGCGCCCGGAATCCCACTCGACGACCGCAAGCGGAGAATTGCGCACGAGCGCTTCGAGCGACTGCTGCACACCCAAGGACGGCGCGGGAGATTCCTGGGGACGGTTGGCGCCGGAGCACCCGCGCGGTTTCGGGCCTTCGGGCTCCATGGTCCCCCGATTGTACCTCGCGGCGAGGATATTTCATAGCCCCTTTAGGGCACTGGCAGGCAATTGCGAGGATTAGCAAAGAACCGCTCGCGGCTACCAACGCCGCCGTGCCTTGCCGCAGGTCTGCCCCCGCCCCGCTGCAACAGGCTCGGATCCAGCGGGATGGCGTCGGAAGCGGCCGTCTTCGGCACTCCCGAAAAATAGCCCGAATTTGATCGCCAAAAGTGACCCACCAACTGACCGAGGACCGAGGAGATGAGACAGTGTTCTCACATCGGCCCGGGAGATTCCTGCCGGTGGGCAAATTGCGGCCGTGACGTGCATCGGTAGGGAGACAATCAATCCGCCGGAGTGTGCCGCGCATCGATGAAGGGATCGTAGTACAGCACGACGGCTCGCAGATGGACCGGATAGCCCCGTCTTGTCTCTTCAATCGTGAGACCGTGAGCCTCCCGCGCTGTGGTCGCCGTGCGCAAGCCCGGCGCCTGGCCGCCAGCCGCAACGGCGCCCAGCGACAGCGCCAGAGCAACGCTCCTAGCCAGGCTCCATGCGCCCCACCCCCGGTTCGAAGTTTGTGAGTTCATGTCATTCCCCGCCGCGGCCGGCGATCCTGCGCCCCCGGCAGCCGGGCTGGGCGAGACAAGTTCCGCGTTGCGCTTGCGGCCGACAGTCGGCATTGCTGGAGCCGTTCCGGCGAACGTCAGGCCTGGGCACGGTTCACGCCTCTGTAGGGACTACCAGCCTGAGTCGGGGGCTTCTCATTTGAGTGGGCCGCCCGGACCCTTCTTGGCCTCCGGCGCCGACCAGCCGCTGGGCTTCGAGACCGTGAGCCCAATGCGAGGCGGTGCACTGGGAACGGTCAAAGAAATGGCCTCCCCCCGGGGCATCCTGGCGATCGTCAGAAACATTCCCAGGCGGCGCATCGCCTCCGTGAACTGTTCGTAGTCGGCGGACTTGACCACATAGGCGTTGCAGCCCAGCTCGTAGCAGCGCTGTATCTCCTGTGGATCGTCCGTGGTGGTCAGGACGATCACCGGGATGAGCACGGTTCGCTGGTCCGCCTTCAAATGCCAGAGCACCTGGTAGCCGTCCATCACGGGCATGTTGAGATCGAGCAGGAGCAGATGCTGCTGATCCGGCAGTTCTTCGCGGCGGAGATAGTCCAGCGCTTCCTTGCCATTGCTGAACCTGATGAATTTGTTGGTGATAATCGCGCGAAGGTTCTTCTCGATCAGCCGCGCGTGGCCTGGGTCGTCCTCGGCCAGCACGATAATGACGTCCTCCGGTCTGTCCATGCGTCCTCTCTATCTCGCCCTGCGCCGCCCGCAGGAACCCGGCGCGCGCCCGGACATAATCCTCGGAGATTCAATTGGTTCTGGAATTCGCCCGGTCTTTGCTCGAACCGGGCGCCACGCGCTCCCTGGCAATGGCCAGACTGGCTGGCCCCTCACTTGGGTGGGTCGTCAGGACCCTTCTTGGCTCCCTCGGGGGCCGACCAGCCCATCGGCTTCGAAACGGTCAGCCCAATACGGTACGGCGGGGCTGGAATGGCCCGAGAAACGGTCCCCTCCCGGGGCATCCTGGCGATCGTCAGAAACAGTCCCAGGCGTCGCATCGCCTCCGTGAATTGTTCGTAGTCGGCCGACTTGACGACATAAGCGTTACAGCCCAGGTCGTAGCAGCGGCGTATCTCCGCCGGATCGTCCGTGGTGGTCAAGACGATAACAGGGATGAGCACAGTCCGCGGGTCCTCCTTCAAGCGCCTCAGCACCTGATAGCCATCCATCACTGGCATGTTGAGGTCGAGCAGGAGCATGTGCTGTTGAGTCGCCTGTTCTTCCCGGCACAGATACTCCAGCGCTTCCTGGCCATTGCCGAACCTGACGATCTTATTGGTGATAATGGCGCGGAGGTTCTTCTCGATCAGCCGCGCGTGGCCGGGGTCGTCCTCGGCCAGCACGATCACGACGTCTTCTGGTCTGTTCATGTGTCCTCTCTATCTCGTCCTCGGCAACGCGAAGCTGAAGGTGGTTCCGACGCCAGGCTGGGACTGGCACTCGATTCTTCCGCCCAGGCGGTGAAGCAACATCCGGACGAATGCCAGGCCCATGCCCTCGCCGGCAACATCGTCAGGGCCGGCCCGGCGGAACGGTGCGAAGACCTTGTCCATATCTTCCTCCGCAATCCCGCGCCCGGTGTCCCGCACATGGAACACGGCCGCGCCGGCCAGGTCCTCGGCCGATACCTGGATGTGCCCGGGGCGCTCCGGGTCGAGGTACTTGATGGCGTTGTCGAGCAGGTTCCCGAAGATCTGTTCGACGGCCACGCGGTCGCTGACGATCCGCGGCAGCGGGCCGATCTCGAATGCTATGTTGCGGCTCTGGATCTGGTGCGCCAGGCTGTCGACGGTCTCCTGAACCACGGTCGCGGCGTCCAGCTCCTCCAGGTGGAACTCCCGGCGGCCGGCCCGCGACAACTCGAGAAGCGCGGTGGTGAGGCGGTCCATGCGGGTCACCGAGGTTTCAATGAAGCCCAGAGCCTCCGGGATGGTCGTTTGAAGTGCCTCCGCCATCGCGGCGCGCTCCGGCTCAGGCAGCTTCGCCAGCACGGCCCCTGCCTGCCCGCTAAGCGTGTCGATGGAATGGCGGAGCTCACTCGAGAAACCCTGGAGGTTCACCAAGGGGGCGCGCAAGTCGTGCGACACGATCTGGGTGAAGCGTTTAAGATCCTCGTTGGCCTCGGCCAGCGCGGCGCTGTAGCGTTGCAGCTTCTCCTCGGCCCGTGTGCGCTCGGTAACGTCCCGGTTGATTTCCAGGATGCCTGATGGCTCGTTCCTTTCGTTGCGAACCAGCACCTGGCGGCTTTCAAGCACGAGCCGGCGCCCGTCTCGCGTCAGGTGGCTGAGCACCCCGTCCCAACGGCCCTCGCGATGGAGCTTCTGGTCGATCGGGTCCGTGGTTCCATTGAGCTTGGTATGCAGGAAATCATGCATCGTTTTGCCCAGCGCTTCGCTCTCCGTCCAGCCATACAACTCGGCGGCGCCCCCGTTCCACCCTGTAATGCGCCAGTTGGGATCCGCGGTGATGATCGCGTCGTGTGCGAGGTCGACCAGTTGTGTCTTCCGCCGCAGCGAGTCTTGCGCGCGCATGATCGAGATCAGCGACTTGCGGAGCTGGCCGACCAACAGGCTGATTGCGATGCCCACGCCCACGAAGAGCACCAGGCCCACGGCGGCGGACGGAACTGCGATAGAGAGACTGTGAAGGGGCTCAAGAAAGAACCAGGCGACGGCAAGCGCGCTGAGAGCCGTGGCCGCAAACCCGGGCCCGCGCCCTCCAAATCGCGCGGCGATCGTCACGGCCACCACGAAAGGCAGGTACGGCGAATGCTCGCCGAGCACCGGAAAGAGCGACAGCCGGACGAGCAGCGCAGCGGCGACGGCCAGCACAGCCAAGCCATAGCGGAAGACTGCCGTGCCTCCCGTAACGGCGGCCGGCTCTCTCAGGAGTAGCGAGTTCATAAGCGATTTCATGGCGCTTTTCCTCAGCAGCAACGAGCCCCTGGACGATTTCATCGCCCATCAACCTCGAGTTCGAGCCGCCGGTTCGTCAGCCCGCCGGTCACCCGGGGTCCTTTCCGGCGCCGGAGCCACCCAGCCCGTGGGCTTCGAAATGGCGAGCCCAATACGGCACAGTCCTCCGGGAATTGTCAAAGAAATAGTCCCCTCCCGGGGCATCCTGACAATGCTCAGAAACAGCCCCAGGCGGCGCATCGCCGCCGTGAATTCTTCGTAGTCGGCCGACTTGACGACGTAAGCGTTGCAGCCCAGCTCGTAACAGCGCTGCACCTCCGCCGGATCGTCCGTGGTGGTCAGAACGATAACGGGGATGCGCTCGGTTCGCGGCTCCACCTTCAAATGCCAGAGCACCTGATAGCCGTCCATCACGGGCATGTTGAGATCGAGCAGGAGCAGATGCTGCCGATGCGGCTGTTCTTCGAGGCGGAGATAGTCCAGCGCCTCCTTGCCGTTGCTGAACCGGATGAACTTGTTGGCAATAATCGCGCCAAGGTGCTTCTGGATCAGCCGCGCGTGCCCGGGGTCGTCCTCCGCCAGCACGATAATGACGTCCTCCGGCCTGTTCATAGGTCCTCTCTGTCTCATCCTCTAGGCAATGTGAAGCTGAAAGCGGTTCCGACGCCAAGCTGGGAGCTACACTCGATCCTTCCGCCCAGGCGATGGAGCAACGCCTTGACGAACGCCAGGCCCATGCCCTCTCCGGGAACATCCTGGGCGCCGGCCCGGCGGAACGGCGCGAAGACCTTGCCCATGTCTTCCTCCGCAATCCCGCGCCCGTTGTCCAGCACGCGGAAGACGGTCGCATCGGCCGTTGCCCCGGCTGACACCTCGATGTGCCCGGGCCGCTGCGGGTCCAGGTACTTGATGGCGTTGTCCAGCAGGTTGCCGAAGATCTGTTCGATGGCGGCACGGTCGCTGACGATCTGCGGCAGCGGCCCGATCTCGACCGCGATGTTGCGGCTCTGGATCTGGTGCGCCAGGCTGCCCACGGTTTCCTGCACCACGGCCCCGGCGTCCACCTCTTCCATGTGCATCTCCCGGTGCCCGGCCCGCGATAACCGGAGCAGCGCCCCGGTCAGGTGGTCCATGCGGGTCACCGAGCTTTCGATGAAGCCCAGAGCCTCCGGAATGGTCTCTTGAAGAGCCTCCGCCACCGCGGCCCTCTGCGGCTCCTGGAGACCCGTCAGCAATCCCTCCCCCGCTTCGTGCAGCGTGGCGATGGAATGCCGGAGCTCGTTGGAGAAACCCTTGAGGCTTACCAAGGGGGCGCGCAAATCGTGCGACACGATGTTGGTAAAGCGCCTGAGCTCCTCGTTGACCTCGGCCAGTTCGGTGCTGAAGCGGCGCACCTTCTCCTCGGCGAGTCTGCTTTCGGTGATGTCCTCATAAGTTCCCAGAACGCCGATGACGCCGCCGATGGAGCCAGGCAGGGGAACCTTGGTGACGCGCAAGTAGAGCTCCCGGCCGTTCGGAAAGACCGTGGGCGATTCGTAGCCGATACTTGCCTCGCCCGTCTCCAGGATCTGGCGGTCGTAGGCCGCGTGAGCGTCGGCCGTAGCCCTTCCCTGGAACACGTCGTAGACGGTTTTGCGCACGACGTCCTGGGGTGTGGGCGCCCCGACATCGGCCGCGAAGGCCTTGTTGCAACCCAGATAGCGGCCCTGGCGATCCTTCCAGAAGACCCGCTGCGGGATATGGTCCAGGACCAACTGGAGCATCTGGCGCGATCCGCGCAGCTCCGCGGTCTGCTGCCGCACCCGGCGGCGCAACACCACGACCCAGGCGAACGCCAGCATCGCCACGGCGCACACCAAGCCCAGCAGGCGGAAGGTCCGGGCCGCCGTCAACCAGGGGGCCGACTCGAGTACCACGACGTCGGCCGGGGACCGCAACAAGATCGAGAAGGACCGGGGCAGCACGGTTTGCGCCGGTTCGTTGGTTTGGATCGCAGTGACGCCGGTGACGCGGAGCAGGCTGCCTTTCTCCAGACTGAGTAGATTCTGCTGGTCGATGCGGGCCTCGAACTCGCGGTTTCCCGCTTGCAGCAGCAGGATCTGGGCGCTCTGGACCGTGCTCTGATCGAGCAGCAGGGCGTCAAGCTGAACCAGTTGCGCGTCGTAACCTTCCTGGAGAATGTCGGTGGCCGTCAGCAGTCTCGGCTCGGGCGGCCCGGCATGGCCCAGCTTGCGAATCTCGACGTCGCGCAGGACGGGATTGAACAGTCCGGGAACGGCGATCGGAAAGCCGGTCACTTCGACCGAATCGCCGATCTTGAGGGCGGCCGGCGGGTGCTCCTGGATCAAGACGCCCGTGCTGGAGTCGCTGACGTAAGTGGGTCCCGTACTCTGGGTCAGAATGACCGTGCCACGAACCGTGGAGCGCTCACTGAAACGGGAGGAGGAGGAGAACTGGAGAAGCTGGTCGACGTTTCGCAGAGGCGGGGCATAATGCGCTCCGCGTTCGACGTGAATGAAGCTGGCGTCGGGAACGTAGAGGTGTATGCCCAGGATCTGGCGCTTGAAATTGAACCTGGAGCCGCACACGCCCTGGATGCGGACATGCGAGTCGAGCAGGGAGTCGGGCAACTCCGTGGAGCCGGAGACATCGACCGAGACATGGTGGACGCCCCAGTTGACGCCGAGGATTGAACGCCCAGCCTCCCTGACGATCGAATGAACGACGCCCTCCGCCTCCACCCAGATGCTGTCGGCGATGCCGGTGACGAGCTGCTCCATGTCGGCTCGAAGCGGTTCGGGAAGGCCTTGCCGGCCGATCACGCGCATGCTGCGGGCCGTGATCACGGGTGCGAACTGGCCCGGGCCGCTGAATCCCTCGACCTCCGCCAGGTCGCCGGCGGCCAGCGTGGGTTGAGGTTGACCAGGGAAGAACATGACGAAGATTCCCCCGGTCTCGTCCTGTACGAACGTGTTCACAACCAGCGGGTTGTGATAGGTCACAACAGCGCGAAGATGGACCGGATACGTCCGCCTCGCCTGATCTTCCGAGAGCTCCTTCACCTGGCGTACGGTGGTCAGCACAGTCGACGGCGGGGAGTCTTGTCGTTCCCGGGCCAAGTCCGCGATGCTACACGCAGTAAGGGCCGGCGGTCCGTGCTCCTCGCCCACAAAACATAAGAGGTCGAGAGTACGGCCGGCCTCGATGGACTCGGAGGGGGCAGGGTGGAGCGGTACCCTACCGGTAGAATCTCCGAGGGTCAGCCTGCCCGCTTCGAGCGACACCGAGCCGCGCAAGCGAATCCGGTGGTCCGACACGCGGGTGCGGTCCGTTGAAAGGACCGAGCCAACGGTTCTGAACGGAACATCCGCCGCGGCGGGAGCCGGCTTCACGACCCCAATATCTTCGATGGCTGTTGCCCACAACTTCACACCGAGGGCGACGCCGCGGGCATCCAGGCTGGTGGAAAGAGCGCCCCGCGCACGGACCGCCGCGTCCACGAGCGAGCGATAGTTGAAGGACGTTTGATTCCTGATTCCGACAAGGACATCCCAGCCGAGAGCATGAACGACCAGGGACAGCCTGCCGGCCCTGTCCAGCCAGGCGGACCGCACGACGCCCTCGATCTCGACGTACCTGTATTGGAGCCGCCCCGAAGCCAGGTCCTGGGCGCTGGGCCGCACCGGCGTGGGAAGCGAGCGGAGTCTGTCGACGACACGAGCGCTCGCAGCCGTGACTAAGGGACTGGACCCGCCGCTGACGACCGTTCCCTGCAGGTCCACTGCGGTCCCACGTGCGAGGCCGAGGGGCGTGCCTTCGACCTGGACTGCGCCGGTGGCGTCCTGTACGAGCACCAACTGGAAGGCGCCATCGAGGTACGTAATCGTCCCGCGGAGACGGACCGGCACCTGGGAGGCAACCTCCTCGGGCGTGAGCCGGCGCACTTGTTCGACCGTGGTCAGCGGGCCGTGCGGTGCGCTGTGCGAGAATCGGGCGCACCCGGCGCACAGGCACAGAAGACCGAACGCCAGCCCGGCCGCCGCCCGACGCCGGGCCTGTCTCCCCGCTTCCAGCCGGTTGAACGGCAGTACTCCACGCCCATCCCTTCCGGCATACATCTCGCACTTGCCTGTTGGAGCTTGAGTGGCTTCCATGGCGTCCCTGTCAGCAGGCGTGCTCGTACTGTGCCTGTTCCTGTTGGTTCACCGGCCCTGCCAGGGACGGTTTGCGGGGCGTGTCTGCGACCGCCAGCCTCTGGCGCAGCTCGGCCGGTGTAAGTACCCCGTCTTCGGTCACGATGCCGGAGACATAATCGAGCGGCGTAACGTCGAAGTGGTAGTTGACGACGGTGACGAGCGGCAGATCGCGCTCGAGCAGTTCGCGCGGGTCCCGCGGCGTCTCCGGCGGCGGGTCATAGAATCGGGGGAGGAACTTGCAGGAGGGGCACAGCACATAGACGGGCACCCCCAACTCGCGGGCGGCCAGCGCCGCCAGCGCGGTTCCGGTCTTGTTGAATATGCCGCGCGGTGAAGCGGCGTCGGCGCCCA
Organism: Bryobacterales bacterium; assembly: GCA_963710565.1. Taxonomy (GTDB): domain Bacteria; phylum Acidobacteriota; class Terriglobia; order Bryobacterales; family Bryobacteraceae; genus DASWZN01. The sequence goes on from CAVQAN010000010.1 coordinate 888,841, forward strand.
CCAGGACGAGTTGCACCCCGGAAAGCACGCGATAACATGCGGAGTCCGCGATCAGCGAAGCTGGGACCCCCGCCATGCCCAGGCTGGCGGCCATCGCGATTCCCTCACAAATGGGGCGGGATTCCGGGCAAATCACCGAGAATCGCTTCCCTCCCCACCAGGCCTGACGAAGCGCTGTCAGGATGGTGGAACTGAACGAGTGGGTCATCACGGTGGCGTCGTTTGAAACCAAAGCCGCGGCTCGTTCCGCTACTCGCGCTGTGTTCCGCTCCATGGACTCCAGGAACTCGCGACAAGCGGCCGCCACATCGGGAGCGCGCGACGCAAGCGCGGCGAGGTTGAGGATCGAACCGATCGCGGGCTGCGCGGCCGTCAACGCGCAGGCGGTCTTCGGTAACTCCTCCGGCATATTCTCGGCGCATTCGACCAGCAACTGTGAGGCGCGCAGCGTCTGCTTGACGGCTCCGCTCGCCCGATCATTGCGTATTTCATCGATCCCGGCCCGGATGTGAATCGCGCACACTTCAGAGGAAATTGTCTTATAATTCGCCACGATGTCCTCGCGTCACCAAGTAAACACCCAATTGTTTCGGATTCCAAGTGAATTCCCATCTCCACTGGACGTTTGCGGGGATTGAAGGCGCCCTGTTGAAGGTTGCCCCGGGAGCTGCCCGTGTTGAGTGCGCAACTACTACGCGGGATTGGAGTTACGCGACGAGCAGGGCGCCGCTCCCGCGGGCGCGGCGCGGAGGGCCTTCGATCATGGACCGGACGGGAGGCTCTCGCGAAGTTGCGCTCTTACTCCGAAGTACTGTCCGGGGCGGACCCGGTGGGAGCTTCGTACGCCGCGATTGGGCCGTACCAGGAGGTACCAGTCCCCCCCGAAGGTACCCGAGTCAGGGACCGTACTCCCCCACCCTGCCCCCAAGATCGCCCGCAAGAGAGTCAGGGACGTCCCCTACCTCCCCGACGATCCGAACCCCCCGCCCCCTCGGTTGGTATCGCTGAGCTGGGCTTCCTCCCATTCCACCCGCTCATAGCGCGCCACCACAAGCTGCGCGATGCGATCCCCGCGTGCGATCCGGTAGGGTTCCGGGCCCAGGTTCAGCAGAATCACGCGGATCTCGCCGCGGTAGCCCGGATCGATGGTGCCGGGGCTGTTGGGGAGGGTGATGGAGTGCTTGAGCGCCAGACCGCTGCGCGGCCGAACCTGGGCCTCGAAGCCGGGAGGCAATTCGATGGCGAGGCCGGTTCCCACGGCCTGCGGCTCGCCCGGAGCCAGCACCGCGTCGGCGGCGGCACGCAGATCGAGCCCGGCGTCCTCCTCCGGCCCGTGCGCGTACTCGGGCAGGAAAGCACAGGGGTCGAGACGCGTGATCCTCACTCGCATGGGTCTTTTCAGGATAGCGGTTGCGGTGGGGCAGGCATCACGGGCTCAGTGCAGCCGCTTATCCTGCTCGCTCATGATCCTGTCGAACTTCTTCTTCTGGCCGTCGTCCAGGATCTTCCGAATGCGCTCCTTGCCGCTGGCGCGCACGTCGTCCAGTTGGGCTTGCAGCGTGTAGTAGTAGGTGAAGAAGTCGTCGAGAACGGTCTTGAGCTGCTCAGTCTGCGCGGGCGTCAGATTCAGCTCGGTCTTGAGGCGGGTGAGCAGGGCGGCTCCCGGTCCGGCGGTGGGCCCCGAAGGCGGCGGAGGGCCCACGTGCATCCAGTGGTGCAGGATCATGCCCACTGTAACGCCGCACAGAAAAACCACCGCCAGCGTAAGCAGGATGCGCGGGTTCTGCCAGCCCGGAGAATGCGCCAATGTCATCGATACTCTCGGTAGGTAGCCAATGACACCAACACAGTCTCGCGGTCCCGGTCTACGTTCGAGCCCAGCCCGGGAGGATGTTCCGCCGCCATGACCGCCTCAGGCGTGGTCATAGCCGTGGGGCCCTCGGTCGCCGCCTCGGTAAGGGCCAGCAAGCCCCCCAGCAGGCAAACCATCATCAGGGAGGTGGCGAGCAACCGCCTCCCGAATGCCGGTTCCAGGAATGCGTCCCAGAAGGACGGTCTGCGTTCGGACTCGACACGTTCCAGCACCCGGGCGTAGAATCCCGCCGGGGGATCCATCGGCCGCGAAGGCGCCAGCACGTGCAGCAGGCGGGCCTGTTCCCGCATCGCACTCAACTGATCCCGGCACTCCTGGCAGCCGCGAAGATGCTCTTGGACCCCGGCCGCTGCGCCGGGAGCACCTCGCAGGGTTTCTTCCAAGCGCTCTCTGACGATCCCATGCATAACGATCTCTTCCCTCAGCACCGCTGATTCGCGGATCTTGCCGTCCGCTTCCAACTCCTATGCCCTAACCAGTCCCGGCGACCTGGTCAGCCGCTGGGCGGATTTGAGCAGCTTCTGCCGGGCACGGAAAAGCTTCACTTTGATTGTATTCTCGTTGATCCCGGTCATGGCAGCCAATTCTTCGACCGAGTGGCCCTCGACCTCCTTGAGCAGGAGCAGGTTGCGCTCCTCTTCGGGAAGCCGCGCCAAGAGCTTCATCACCAGGTCCCGTTGGGCCAGGGCGACGTCCACCGGCTGGCGCTGATCGCGGGCCGGCTCGGAGTGCTCCATCCGAAGGGCATCTTCCTCCGTGAAGTCGCTCTCATAAACCAGCTTCCGAACCTTCTTTTTCCGGAGATAGTCGTAGCACTCATTCACTGTGATCTTGTAGATCCACGTCAGCAGGGAGCTCCTGAAATCGAAGCTCTTGATGGAGAAGTAGACTTTGGTGAACACCTGCTGGGCGATGTCTTCGGCGTCGTTGTGGTTGCGCAGAATGCCGTAAATAATTGAAAACACTTTGGATTGATAGCGCTCGACGATCTCCCGGAACGCCATCTCGTCGGCGCTCTGCGCTCGGCGAACCAGAGCAGCCTCTTCGTTCTTGTAGTCCACTCTTCTCTCGACTGCTATCGCCCCACCGCTGGCAGGCAGCCGTAGAGCGCCACTCAGGCTGCTCATACAGCACAAGGGACGCGGCTGCGTTTCCAATGGTTTCGAGGTTTTTCGGCTGGCTCCGCTCGCCCGGCCGGCCCGCTCTCATGGGCCCCCCTGCCGTTCAAAATACCAGATTTCCGGCAACCGCGGGGCCGGGAACTCATCTATCTATGTGGACAAGGAGCAGGCGGGTCCGGACAATCGGCATGACGCCCGGGGGGCATGGCGTCGACTCATCCGACACCGACGGCCCGGCTGATAAACTGGAAACAGCTATGATTCAACTCTCAGAACGTGCGGTCGAAAAAGTGAGGGAGATCCTCGATACGCAAGAGCCAAAGCCAGCCGGCCTGCGCATCGCGGTGGTGGGGGGTGGATGCTCGGGTTTCAGCTACTCGATGGCCTTCGAGAACACACCCGGAATGCTCGATAAAACCTACACCTTCGGCGGACTGAAGGTGTTCGTCGACCAGGCCAGCATGCTGTATCTGGATGGGGCGAATGTCGACTACGTAGAAACGCTCGAGGGCTCGGGCTTCAAGTTCGAAAACCCCAACGTGAAGTCGACCTGCGGCTGCGGCAGCTCCTTCCAGGCCTGAACGCGCGCCGGCAGCCCTTACAACGCCGCTGCGCCGCGGTCTTCGTTCCGGATGCGGATGGTTTCCGCGACGTCGTAGACAAAGATCTTGCCGTCGCCGATACGGCCGGTGCGTGCCGACTCCACGACGGTGCGAATGACCTCGTCGGCGCGCTCCGAGGCGATCACCATTTCGAGCTTGATTTTGGGTACGAGGTCGACATGGTATTCCTGTCCGCGGTAGACCTCGGCGTGTCCCTTCTGGCGGCCGTGGCCCCGAACCTCGCTGACGGTCATGCCGTCGATGCCGATGGCCTTGAGCGCGTCCTTGACCTCGTCCAGCTTGAAGGGCTGGATGATCGCTTCGATTTTCTTCATAGGCCTTTCTCCCGCCGCTGCGCTCTGGCCGAGGCCAGGGGTAGAATCCTCTCCTTTAATCTTGCGCCCCGGCACTGCCGCGCACTAAGCGCAACGTTTTTATGAACGGGATTCAAAGTTTCTATTTGGTAATTGAGCTTACCGGGCATACAATCGCATCATGGCTCCACGCACCCGGTAGCTTCGGGACGAGCCCAATCCGGCTGCGGCCCCCAGTCGCGCTAGCCAGCCTCAATCCACGATTACCTTGGAGGTTACTTACAGGATGAAACGCCTAAGTTGTACCCTGACGATCGGATTGTTCCTCTCGCTGGCGTCGAGCGCGATCGCGCAAGAGCCCGCTGCGGCACCCGCCGCCACGCCGGCCCCGGCCCCCGATGCGGCCCCGACGGCCACTCCGGCGCCGCTCCCGGCCCCTTCCGTGACGGGTCCCGTGCAGTGGCTGCCCCCAGCCGTCTTCGATGCCGGACCTTTTGGCAAAATCGCGGTGAACGGCATTCTTGACGGCCTGGGCACGGTGACGACGAACCACGTGCCGGGCGACAAGTCCACCCAGGCAGCCCTGAGCAACGGACAGATCTTCCTTCAGAAGACGGACGGATGGTGGCAGTTCTACCTGCAGGCGGGCGCCTACAATATCCCGGACCTTGGCGTGCCCTTCCTCGCCACCGACAAGACAATCAGCGACCTTTACGGGCCGGTTCCGGTGGCGTTCCTGAAGCTTCAGGCGGCGAAGAACACTTCGATCCTGGTAGGCGCGTTGCCGACTCTCATCGGCGCCGAATACACCTTCACGTTCGAGAACATGAACGTGGCCCGGGGCCTGTTATGGAACCAGGAAAACGCCGTCAATCGTGGCGTCCAGGTGAATCAGACGCTAGGCAAGTTCACGGCTTCGGTAAGCTGGAACGACGGCTTCTACTCCAACCGCTACAACTGGCTCAGTGGCTCTCTGGCCTATGCCAACGGTCCCCACGCCCTGGCGTTTGTGGCCGGCGGCAACGTCGGGCAGACGGACTACCAGACCTTTGCCACGCCCGTGCAGGACAATGGCAGCATTTACAACGTGATTTACACGTACACCAAGGGACCCTGGATCCTCCAGCCTTACTTCCAATACTCCAACGTGCCGACTAACGCGAAGATCGGAATCGTTAAGGGAGCGTCGACCGCGGGCGGCGCGATCCTCGCGAGTTACGCATTCAAACACGGGTTCTCGCTCGCGGGGCGCTGGGAATATATCGGCAGCTCTGGGAGTGCGGCGGACCAAGCCGTCAATCTGATGTACGGTCCTGGCAGCAAGGGCACGTCTGTGACGGTGACGCCGACCTTTCAACACGCCGGATTCTTCTTGCGCGGAGATCTCGCTTACGTTCACTTGAGCAGCATGACGCCGGGGGATGGTTTCGGCTCGATGGGCACGACACCGAGCCAGCTCCGCGCCATGGCCGAAATCGGGTTCATCTTCGGCAACAACATGACGGAGAAGAAGTAGCCCTTGCGGCTGCGTGGGGACAGGCCTGGGCCTGCCCGACAACGCCACAAAAACCGAGTCCGGCGGGAGCCACACTGCATCCATACAAGGGAACGGAGTCACTATGGGCTTACAGATGCTCGAGGCGATAGCCGCCGCTCTGGTGGTCATCGCGTTTTCAGTCTGGGCGGCTGACTTCGGCTTGAGCCGCAACCGGTAGCGGTGGCCGCTCGCGGTTGCGGCGCGGAGGGCCGGAGTCTTACCTCTGGCCGAAATCCTCAGTGTGGGTCATGAACTCCGGGTAGGCGCCGGCCCCGAGCTCGAAAAGGTCCATTCCGCGGCGCTCGCCTTCCGCCGCAACGCGCTGCCGATAGAAGCGATCGAGCGCCCGGTTCAATCCGTAAGTCACGGGGAGGACAAAACCAAGCAGGGTGGCCACGCCGGCCAACTGAGCCACCAACTGGCCCGGACCGCCGGCGAAGAGGCCGACGGCAATGAGTCCCCAGAGGCCGCCAACTGCGTGCACCGCGACGGCGCCGCCGGGGTCATCCACAGACAGGTGCAGCTCGATCCATTCGACCGCGAAAACCACCAGAGCACCGGTCACCGCGCCGATCAGAACGGCCACGGCCGGTATGACGAAGGCGCACCCGGCGCTTCCGGCGGCCAGTCCGCCCACCCACCCATTGGCACACAGGGAGGCGTCGGGCTTGCCGAAGCGGGCACGCGTTACGGCCGCCGACGATAGAGCCGCGGCAGCCGCGCCGAGAGTCGTGTTCACCGCCACCAGGACCAGGCGGCCGGGCTCGGCTCCACAGTAAAGGACAGAGCCGGCGCAGTTTAGTCCCAGCCATCCCATCAACGCCGCCAGACAGCCGAACAGGACCAGCACGGCATTGTGGCCGGGGATAGCCGAAGGCGCCCCGTCAGGCGCGTACTTACCCCGCCGAGGGCCCAGGATCCACGCGATACACAAGGCTGTCAGGCCCCCGACGGCCTGGATCGGGCCCGACCCGCCGGCATCCAGGAAGCCCGCGCCGAGGCGGTTGTTTGCGCCCAGTTGCGCCAGCCAGCCGCCGCCCCAAACCCAGTGGGCGAAGACAGGATACGTGAATCCCGCCAGCAGGGCCGCAGAGGCGCAGCTCGCGCCCAGCCGCCAGCGATCGGCCCCGCTGCCCAGCGGGATCAGAGCGGCCAGGCCGGCACTGAGCATCCCCAGCCACACCGCCAGGGAGGCGGGCGAGCCATCGAGGGCGAGGCCGCGCAGGAAGAACGGTTCGGCGGCCAGCCAGTTCCAGGTCTTGCCGGAGACCGTCAGCGTGTGTGCCGGTAGTCCTGAAAATCCCTGCCAGGCAAAGCCGCACACGAAGTACACGAGCGCCGCCACGGCGACGATCGAAAGCGACGCAAGCATGGCGTGGGCCGCGCTGCGCGACCGGCCCAGGCCGGCGTTGATCAGCGCCAGGCCGGCCGCGGCCAGGGGAACCAACAGAGAGAAGAGGAGACAGAGCGCCATCGCGTTCATTGGTATCATCCTCTCACCGCGCGCACATCGAGATGCGCGCGGATCACCAGCACCAGACCCACCAGTTCCGTTCCCAGGCCGGCCAGCACAAAGACCGTCTCAAGGGGCGCGGTCTTCAGGAGCGCCGCCGCGGCCAGCACGATGGCCCATCCCGCCGCTAGTAACAGAAATCCCGCCAGTTTCATTCGTTCGTGTCCCGTTCGTGATCGGCGGTGGCGCACGCCTCAAGCTGCGTCACGCAAACTGCCCGCCAGGATAGAGCCCCCGGCCAAGGCTGTCCAATCGATTTTTTCTATCGCGCGGCAAAGCGGGAACCACAGCAACTCCCTGCAATAGAAAACACTTATCCGACGCATCCAAACTTCCCGCTTTGTTCGAACGCCCGCCCGGTTTATTGTATCAATAGCACAGTTCTTCCCTGTCGGAAGCTGGACGATCCCTGCCGATCAAAACAATCTACCTGTGAGAAGGAGAAGTGTATGGCCGACACCACCCCTGTCGAGATGAAACCGACTCTAGGCTTAACCGGCTTGACGATGAACGCTATGGCGCTCATCGCGCCCGGGGCCTTTCTGTGGCTGACGTTTGCGATCCAGGCGACCACGGGCGTCAGCGCTCCGTCCATGTGGATGGGCATCTTTGTGGCCCTTCTGCTGTGCCTGGCCACCGCCTTGTGTTATGCGGAAATGGCCAAGCTCTACCCTGGAACCGGCAGTTCCTATTACTTCGCCGAGCAGTCTTTCCTGAACCACGACAACGTGTGGCGCTACGCCCGCCTTTCGAAGTTCATCGTCGGCTGGGCGTCCCACCTCTACTACTGGATCTACCCCGGGGTGATGGTCGCCGTGATGGGAGTCCTGTGCGGCTACCTGGCCGGCACGATCTGGCCCAGCTTCATGAGCGCGACCAATCCCGGGCCCATGTTCATGGCGGCGGTGGCGGTGGCGTTTTCGTTTCTCGTAGCGTGGATCGCCCATCGCGGCGTTAACGGCTCGACGGCGGTCAATATCGCAATCAACGTGATTCAGATCACGGCCCTGGTGGTGTTCTCGGTCCTGGCCCTCGGCTTCCGGATGAGTCATCCTCCGGGCAGCGTGGCCTACCAGTTCGATTCGACCTCGAGCGAAGCCTACACGTACGAGTTCGCGACCGAAAAGACGGTTGCGAACGGGCAGACCACGGATACGATTCTGCGTGAGGCCGACGGGCGGCCCAAGCCCAAGCTGGATGCGGCGGGGAAGCCGGTGCCTTTCCACATCGCCTATCCGGCCGCGGACGAGAAGGGCAATTTCCTGAGCCATCCTACGGGAGCCTCCGTGATCGGCGCGCACAACTGGGGCTGGGTTTTCGTCCAGGCCACGGTGGCCATCCTGATCCTGGTGGGGTTCGAGTCGGTGACCGCCATGGGGGGCGAAGCGAAGAACCCCAAACGCCACGTTCCGATCGCGGTGATCGCGTCGCTGCTGATCCAGGGGCTGGTCTGCTACCTGTTTGAATACTTCGCGGCCAACTACTTCCTCAACAGCGGGTACAGTATGGCGAATGCCTCGACCTCATCGGCGCCCATCGGCGACATGATGATCGTGGTCGGCACGGCGTTGTTCGGCGCCGGAAACGGGCGTGTCTTCATGCTGGTCGAGGCGTTCACGGTGTTCCTGGCGATCATCGGCACGACGCTCTCCTGCATGAACACCGGCGCGCGCGTCACCTACGCCATGGGCAAAGACCAGGAAGTGCCGGAACACTTCGGCATGCTGCATTCGAAGAACCTCTCGCCCCATCGCGCCATCTGGACGCTGGCCATCATCTCGGCAGTGGTCGGGGTCCTCGGCGTTTCGCTGCTGTTCGGCGACGCCGCCGCGCCCGCCGATGCCGCGATCAAAGCCCTGCCGCAGGGTTTTTGGTCCAGCCTCGGCTACATGTCGCACGACACTTTGGCGGGTCTGCCGAACTCGTTGCTGACCGTCACGCTGGCCTCGAACTTCGGCACGTTCCTGCTGTATGGACTGAGCTGCGTGATCTGCATGGTGGCGTACCACCGGCATCCGAAGTTCAGCGTGCTGCGGCATGTGTTGATTCCCGTGTTCGGGCTGCTGGCCAACCTCGGTTGCATGGCGTTCTACCTGGTGGGCCCGTTCATGGGCTTCGGCACGAAGATGGAGCCGCTGCTGGCCCTGGGCATTGCGGCCGTCTGGGCCATCTATGGAGGAATCTACTTCGTCCGCTCGAGCAAGGCCTCGGGGCGGACCACGCTGGTCGGGCAGCGCGTCCCGGCCTCCCCGGCGGTCTGAGTCTATGCTTGACGTCGAATTCGCGCAGCTCTCGGATTGCGGGCGGGTGCGGGATCACAACGAGGATTTTCTCGGCCACGCCCTGCCCGCAACCCCGGAGCAAGCGCGCACAACTGGATGGCTGTTTGCCCTAGCCGACGGAGTCGGCGGGCAGGACCTGGGCGAGGTGGCGTCGCGAGCCGCCGTCGAGTGCCTGCTTGCCGGGTTCCGCGCGGCAGCCGGCGGGGAGGCGCCGGGGACGCTCCTGCCGCGTCTGGTGCAAGCGGCCAACACGCACGTGTTCGAGACCGGGATGGCCGCCACCAAGAGCGGGACCTCTATGGCGACCACCCTGGTCGCGTGCGTGCTCCGTTTCGACCGCGTGGTGGTGTCCCATGTCGGCGATTCGCGTTGCTACCTGGTTCGCCACGGCCGCGCGGAAGTGCTCACGCGCGACCACACCCTGGTCAACGAGCAGGTCCGGCTGGGAGTGCTTTCGGCCAGAGCAGCGGCCGGCTCGGAGTCGCGCCACCTGCTGAGCCGCTCGGTAGGCACCGAGATGTTCGTCAGCGCCGAGACCGCCGAGCACCTGCTCCTGCCGGGCGATATCCTCCTGCAATGTTCCGACGGCATGCACGCCTCCGTCGAACCCTCCGAAATCGCCACCCTGGTGGCGCACACCCGGGACCTGAACGAGAGCGCCCACAAGCTGGTGGACATTGCCAACGAGCGGGACGGCAGCGATAATATCAGCGTACAGCTCATCCGCGTGAAGAACGTGGAACGCGTCGGCATGTACCGGGGCCGGCCCTACAAGCTCGCGCTGATTCCCGTGCCCCATGACTCCGCTCCATACCGGCGACCGGCTCGATCACTACCGCATCGACGCCGTGGCGGCGCGCAGCGGCATGGCTTCGATCTTCCGCGCCACCGACCTGCGCACCGGCCGGCCCGTCGCCATCAAAGTGCCCCATCCGGAGATGGAGAGCGACCCGCTCTTCTGGGACCGTTTTCAGCGCGAACAGGCCATCGGCGAGAAGCTCGATCACCCCAGCGTGATGAAGGTCATGACCGACGCCGACCGCAGCCGGGTCTACATGGTCATGGAGTGGGTGGAAGGCCGGCTGCTGCGGCAGCTCCTGGCGGAACACGGCAAGCTGCCGCCCGAGCGGGCCATCGCGATCACGCTCGCCATCTGCGATGCGCTGGAGTACATCCACACCCACGGCGTGGTCCACCGCGACCTGAAGCCCGAGAACATCATGATCGACGCCGACAGACCGCATCAAGCTCATCGACTTCGGCATCGCCGGCAACCAGGGTTCGCGCCGCCTGACCTTCGCCAAGCTCTCGCAGGTGATGGGATCGCCCGACTACATCTCGCCCGAGCAGGTGAAGGGCAAGCGCGGCGACGGCCGCAGCGACATCTACGCGCTGGGCGTGATGCTCTACGAGATGCTGACCGGCAAGACGCCCTTCTCCGGCGCCCAATCCCTTCGCCGTGATGAACGACCGGCTGCTGAACAATCCGGTCCCGCCGCGCGAGATCGATCCCGTCGATTTCTCCCGCAGTTGCAGGAAGTCATCTACCGCGCCCTGGAGCGCGATCCCAAGAACCGCTACGCCACTGCCGCGCGAGTTCGCCTGGGACCTCGAGCATCTGGACCAGGTGGGCGTCGCTGAGCGGCCCGAACTGCACGACTGGCGGCGGCGCCGGACACCCGTGCTGCGGAGAATCCTCTTTTACGCCATGCTGGCGATGCTTCCGGTGGTGATCTTCACTCTGCTGATTTGGGCGGCGCGGCGGGGGTAGGGGCGGGGGGACTTCTGCGCGACCGCGCGTCTTCGGCCCGTGGGATGCCGCCGGCCATCGAAGTCCGCGAAATTGAGGTTCCTGCCTAAATGGCGCCCCTGCCCTCCGTTTTCGGGGGAGCGGGCGGTGAGGACTTTCCAGAAGGCGGGCTGGATCAAGGACCGCCGCACGGAAGTCACGTCATTCTCATCAAGCCAGGATCGCTTTGAAGCGCCGCGGTCGCGCGACTTGGGCGAAAATGGAAGTGGATGTGCGCGTCGTGAAGTTCCTGCCTCGTCGGACGGCAGCCCTTGCGCTGGTGGCCGCCGCCTCCGGTTCTGTGGCATTCGCCCAGCGCGGCTTGCTCGATCCCGCCTTCGCCGGGCTTCCGTTCGAGGGCTGGCTAGGCGGAGGCGATCAGGCCCGGATGCGCTGGGGCGCGAGCGTCTCGCGGCCCCACCTTTCGGCCCATCAACGCCTGCGGACCGACGTAGAGATCCGCTTGGACGGAGCGGAACTCGCCAGGCGCCGCGGAGCAGGGCAGCTCCTCATACTCCTTCAACTCAGAGACCAGCAAGGCCGTCGCTATCAGAACCACCTGGCCATCGATCTCGCAAAAGTGGAAGAAGGGGCCGCCAAGCAGGATCTGGTTTCGACGTTTTCGGCCTTTGTCACGCCTGGCGATTACCTTGTGGCAGCGGCTCTCTACGACACGGCGACGCGGGAGCATACCCTGAAGCAGATCAAGCTGGACGTCGCGCCGCTGCGGAACGATCCGCTGCCCGAGGCGTGGCGCGACCTTCCGGCTGTCGAGTATCTGCCCCCGGTGGATCCGCCGGATGGTTGGTACCTGCCCTCGCTGGGCGGACGCTTGCTGCTTCCCGTGAAATCGCGGAACCCGGTCGACATCGAAGTGATCGTCAACCTGACTCCTTCCGAATCGGCCTCCAGCTCAACCGAAATGCAGAGCTGGAATCTCAGCGTGCTGGTCCCGGCGCTGAAGGTCCTCTCGGGGTTGGACGGGCCCGGCGACCGGCTTAGCGCCGAACTGCTCGATCTCTCGCGGCAGCGGGTCGTGTTCCGTCAGGACGATGTGCGCGCGCTGGACTGGACCGCCATGCGGCGCGCTCTGGCGCCGGGTGGGGCCGCGACCATCGACCTCCAGTCGCTCGAGCGTCACCGGCAAAGCGCCGCGTTCTTTGTTGCGGAGGTCGGCCGGATCGTTGGCGCCCGGCCGGAACGGCCTTCCGGGAACGCTGCGGCGCCTGGGCGCGTTCTGATCGTCCTCAGCAGCCCGCTGGAATTCGGGAACGGCGTGAACCTGAAGCCGATCGTCCTCAGCTCCCCGCCGGAGTGCCGGGTCTTCTACATCCGCTACCATTCCCGCCACCCCACCCCGCCCGTCCGCCCAGGCCCTTCGCGCGGCTCGGCGCGCGGTCTCCCGTCGGTCTTCCCTCGGGGCCAACCGCCGGGCCCCTCCGACCTGTACCTGCAGCTCGACCAGCTCGAATCCACGCTCAAGCCGCTCTCTCCGCGCCTGTTCGAAGTCGAGACACCCGAGGATTTTCGGAGGGCGCTCGCCAGCCTGCTGGCCGATATCGCGAACCTCTGAGGAAAGCCGTCAGCCCGCGGGCGCCGCCTCGAAAACCCCCTTCTCCCGGTTCTTGCGTACGCGTCCCAGGCGAACCAGCGGCCGTTCATGGCGATGTATACGCCCGGCGGCAGCGTCTGGACGAAGGCCAGCGCGCTGCCGAGGTTGAACATCCCGTCCGAGCTGCCGAACTTGTAGGGGACCATGGCGCCGGTGAGCACGATCGTCTTGCCTTGCGATCTCGCGGCCCAGGTGCGCGGCCGTCTCGACCATCGTGTCCGTGCCGTGGGTGATGACGATGCGGCTCTCGCGGCGCGTTCCGGCACTGCGCCGCGATCGGCCGCCGGTCGTCCTCGGTCATCTCCAGGCTGTCGATCATCATGAGGGTGCGCACTTCGAGATCGCAGCAGGCATCGCCCCAGCCGCAGCATCTCGGGTGCGTGCGTGTCGTGAAAGAACAGTTGTCCGGTCAGCTCGTTGTACTCCTTGTCGAACGTGCCGCCCGTAACGAAAACCCGAATCGGCTCGGATGTCATTGCGTGACCCTCCCCGCGCCTTGCGCCGCGCGGCGCGCAACCCCGATGATATCAGCAGGGCCGGATGCACAGCTTTCTGATCGCGCTCTTCCTGCTGATCGTTGTGTCGCTGTTCTCGACCGCGCTCCAGGCGGCCTTGCGCGCGTGTCTCGAACCGCGGCCCGCGGCGGTCTTCGCGGTCCCTGCGGCGCTCACGTCGCTGTTCGCCGGAGTGCTCGCCGCCAGCGGTGGATGGAGCGCCGCCTTCCTGCTGCTGGTGGCGGCCTACACGTTCCTCCCCACCGCGCTCGTCTACGCCCGCAAGCCCTGGCTCGACTTTGCGGCCATCCTGCTGCTCTGGCTGCCCATCGAATTCTCCGCCGGCCGCCAACTGCTGCCGCGCGCGGCCTGGGACGCCGCCAACATCACCGCCCGCGGCACGGCCGTGACCCTGGCGCTGGTCCTGTTCCCGCTCTTCCGCGACCTCCCCTCGATGAAGTACAACCTGCCGCGAAAGCCGGCCGATCTCCTGTACCCTGTCATCGGCTTCGCAGCGGTCGCGCCAGTGCTCATCGCGCTCGGCCTGCGGCTGGGCTACATGGGACCGTTCCTGGGTTTCGGACGATTCCATGCCGGCGCCTTCGGGCTGCTTTGGCTCAAGACCGCGCTGGGCGTAGCACTTGCGGAAGAACTGCTGTTCCGTGCGCTCATCCAGAACTGGCTGATGCAGCGCTTCGGCTTCAATAACCGCACACTCGCCCTGGCGGCGCTGATCTTCGGCGCCTCGCACCTGGACAATCCGCCCGGACCGTTGCCCAACTGGCGGTACATGATTCCGGCCACTATCGCGGGCTTCGTCTTCGGCAAGGTGTTCTGGAAGTCCTCGACCGTATGTTCGCCGGCCAGCGTGCACGCGCTGGTCAACAGTGTGCGGCATACTTTCTTCGGGTGAAGCATGGGCCCCGCCGCGCACGTCCGCAAACTGGAGCCGCTCGCCGAAGCGCTCAGCCTCTTCGCGTTCGTCATGCTGTTCATCTGGAAACTGCAGCTCTTTCACCCCGGACTGGCGGCCCTGGTTCCCGCGTTCACGGTCTCTGCGCACGCCGCGCGAGGGGAAACCATCCGCCAACTCGGATTCGGTTGGAAGGAGATTCGCGCCGCTCTTCCGTTGCTGCTCTGGGCCGGTGCCGCGGCCTGTCTGTTTCTCGCGGCCGGGTTGCAGGCCGGAACCGTTCGCCCGATAGCGCCCGGCCAGATTGCCCTGGGTCTGGGCGCCTACATGGTCTGGGGCCTGTTCCAGCAGTACCTGTTGAACGGGTTCCTGGCCAACCGCCTCGCCGAATTCCGGGGCGGTCCGGAGAGCCGCCTGGTTCCCCTTGCCTCGGCGGCGCTGTTCTCGCTGACCCATCTTCCGAACTGGTTTCTCATGGCCGTGACCTTAGCCGGCGGCTACCTCTCCGTGCTGGCCTGGCAGCGCTACCGCAGCCTCTACGTCCTCGGGATTGGGCACGCGTTCATCGCCTTTTCGCTCTTTCTCGCTGTTCCGGATTCGATCAGCGCGCACTTCTTCATCGGCCCGCGCTACGTCCTTGACCGCTACGCCGCCTACCCCGAGTGGCTCCTGTGAAAGCGGTGGAGGGCTACGGGAGCGGGCGGATCCAGATATTGCGGAACCGCATGAAAGTCTCTTTGACGTCGGGATGGTAGTGGTCCTGCAGCATCAGCGGGCCGTCTTCGCAAAGGCCGGTGTCGTCGCCGCCGGTGGTGCGGCCCCGGATGGTAACGTGGTCCTGCACCAGAACGCCGTTGTGCAGTAGGGTTAGCGTCCCGGGCGTGGCGATCGCCCTGTCCGGCCCGCATCTCGGAGCGTGAAAAACAATGTCGTAGGTCTGCCACTCTTTCGGCGGACGCGACACGTTCACCAATGGCGCATACTGCCCGTAGAGCGCCCCGGCCGAGCCATTCGAGTAAGTGGGATTCTCGAAGGAATCCAGAATCTGGACTTCGTACCGGCCCTGCAAGTAGACGCCGCTATTCGCGCGCGCCTGGCCGTGGGCATCGGGCATGTAGGGCGTCGCGAATTCCAGGTGAATCTGCGCGCTGCCGAAGTTGCGCCGGGTGTAGATATTGCCGGTGCCGCTCCTGGAAACCAGTGCCCCCTCGACCACCGGCCACTGCGCCGCGCGCCCATCCCGGTAAACCCACTCCGCGGCGCCGGTCCCGTCAAAAAGGACGATCGCATCCGACGGAGGCTGGCCGGGAAGCGCGCCCGGCGTTACGACCGGCGGCTGCTGGTCAACCTGTTGCGGCGCGGATGGTAGAGCGGCCGCGGCCACGGCGCCCGGTTGATCGAGCGGCTTCATTTGAACGTTACGGAACCAGATTTCGGCGCCTTCGGCCTGCAACATGATGCGGCCGCCGGTTGCCGGAACGGACAGCGACGGATTGTCCAGGGATGTCTGCTGGATGTCCCAGGCGCGCATGACGGCGCGTCCGTTCACCAGGTGGGTAATGCGGTCCCCGTCGAGAATCGCTTCCACCGTGTTCCATCCGTTCCGGTCCTCGAAGTCCCCGAACTTGATGATGCGGCCGTGGGTCTGCGTCTTCAGGGGCCCGGACAGGACGTACATGGGATACCCGTCGGTCTCGACCTTGGTGGTGACCTTCATGCCGTCCAGAATCCAGAGGTCCCCCACGTCCGTTTCCTGAATCTGCAATTCCAGCGCCCGCGGCCAGATCTTGTCGGGACCGGTGAAGTAATAGAGCAGGCCGCTGTCCCTCTTGTCCTCCTGGCGCGGTGGAAAGCGCTTGGCGCCCCATTTGAACTCGGCGCGTATGCGGCAGCGCCCAAACTCGCGCACGGTCGCCAGGTACCCAAACTCCTGCTTCCCGGCGGTTACCGGAATGTCCAGGATGTGGATCATGCCGTTCTCCACCTTGAATACTCCGTTGGGATCGGCATTCTTGCCGGTGGATGGCAGGAACGTGTACCATCCGTCGAAGTTCTTGCCGTTGAAGAGCGGCACCCAGCCATCGGAGTCCGAGGAAGGCGCGGGCTGCGTGTCAAGCGAGGAACCGCCGGCAAGAACGGCCGCGAGGAGAACTGTTGCGTAGACCGAGCAAGGCATACTTACGGACAAGCCCCTTCCATTTACCAGCTTAGGATTCGGGGCGAGGAGAGTCCGACTCAGGTTTAATGTGCCCGGGTCCGCGCGACTCTCGAACCAGATGGCGGTCCTGCCGCCATTCGATCAGGTCTACCGGGAGTTCCGCCGCGTCTTGGGGCAGGCAGAGCTGCCATAAGCGGAGTTGCGGTGAAAGGAAGGGGAGCAACGATCGGCGCGCGATAACTGGCTCCACGGCATGGATTCGAACCACTATTTGACGAACCCTTGCGGATTGTGTGAGTTACGGATTCCAAAAAGGGCAGGAATGCCAAGCTGTTCAGGATAGACCGGCATCGGTACAACCATCTGTACAGCCTCGCGCCGGATAGCCGCGTGAACCTCTCGGAGCGCGTCCTGGTCGACCGCGCGGCGCGCCGCGCTCGCCGATTTGAATACGCTGGCGGCGCCCAGCAAGCTCGAAGCTGCCGTTTTCTGTCGACTCCTCACCGTCTCAGGTAGCGCGGGCAATTACTTTCAGTAACATGGCGAGTCCAAGGCTTTCGGCCAGTTTGCCGTCGGAGAAGGGGTTTTGGCACAGATGAGCCAAAGCCCGGCTGCCGGATGGCCCCGCAAGCTCTTGAAGACATGGAGCCACCCGCCGGAATTGAACCGGCGACCTGCTGATTACGAATTTCCGCCTCCGGGCCTATGCTATTGATTTGGTGTTCGGCCTTGGGTTATCCGTCTCCGCGACGCCGCTCGTAAACGTGATGGCCGCCAAGCCTCATAGCGTTGGGATGCGTCTGGGGGGACCGGTCTGAGGCACCGTCGACATGAGGGCCATCAGGCTCTCACATCGAAAAACGTTCCTGGAGCTATCGGCAGAGAGTAGCGCGGGTGTCGGTACTGTGAGGGGGCTATAGTGCATCAGTGCATCTCCTCCGCCCAGGTGCCCGATCACCTCGGGCTCAATTCGCTTCGGACCAGACGTCGAGCACCTTGGGGCTTGTGATCCCTGGTCCGTCGACGGCCGTGCGGTCGCGCACAGTGCCGGTGACCTTGCCAGGACTTGGTGTTCTTGAGCTTGATCTTATGAGACACTGACGACGCTTCCGGCGCAAACCGCTCTGGTCCAGCCAGACGCGTAGACGGCTTTACGGGAGGAGGCGTCCCAGGTCAGCCCGGGAACCGCCTGAGGTGACGCACCACGCGCAGTAAGCGTGAATCACGAAGGCCTGGAGGTACTCGAGATAAAGCGAAAAGAGGAAGCCGAACCCGGTCATGCCGAGGAGGGCATGGCGCGCCACTCTCGCTGCCTGTGCGGAAAACAAGGATTCCGTGATGATGACGATCGACGCCAGCACGTAGCCGAGTACGCCGAACGCCGGCATGGGCACGCCGGCGAAAGTCGAGTAGGCACTGGCTCGCACTGCGTCGCAGCCCGTCCCAATGCAGACCATGGGACGCGAGGGGGACGTATAGGTATAGAGCAGGTAGAGCGCGTCGAATAGTCCGAGCAGACTCAGGGCCAGCGTCACCGATCTGCGCATAAGCCCCCAATATACTATGTGCAACGTACACGCATTGAGCGCACGCCGCCGCGTTGACAACTATCACAGAATCAAGGGGTTAGGACCGCGCTAGAAAATGTCGTCGGAAGCTGTCACCCGCGCTCGGTCGCCTGCATCTTCGGTCATTTGGAGCCTGGAATCCCGAACACGGCCGGCGCTAGCGGGAACCGGAAAGGGATTCGACGGATCACGGCGTGGGAGGCTGGCCGATGCGAATGATTCCACTGGTCCTGGTGACAGTGGCCGTATTCGGGGCGCTATTGACGGGCGCCCTGGAACAGAGAGCCCGAGACCCGGGGCCGCTCCGTGAGCTGAAGGCGCGCTACTCGAAGAAGCACGTCCACTCTGTCGATCACGCCAAGCTTCCGGCCCTGCGGCGGAAGTTCGCGTCGGCCCAGGAAGTCACCGCCGCCTGCCTCTCGTGCCACACCGAGCGTGGCAAAGAGGTGATGGAGTCGTCTCACTGGAACTGGACCCTGGCCGAGTACATTCCTGGACGGGGGGTCCGCGCGGCCGGCAAAAAGAACGTCCTGAACAATTTCTGCATCGGCGTTTCGAGCAACCTGGAGGGGTGCGTCAAGTGCCACGCCGGGTATGGCTATGTCGACGGGAAATTCGATTTCAGCAATCCCAAGAACATCGACTGCCTGATCTGCCACGACGGTAGCGACACGTATGTGAAGGGTCTGGCCGGCATGCCGGAGCCTTCGGTCAACCTGACCCTGGTGGCCCAGAAAGTGGGACGGCCGGTTCGCTCCGATTGCGGCACATGCCACTTCTACGGTGGCGGCGCGAACAACGTCAAGCACGGCGACCTCGAACAGGCGCTGCTCACCGCGAGCCGCGACGTGGATGTCCACATGGCGAGCGACGGCGCCGATCTGGACTGCGTCGCCTGCCACACCGCCGAGAATCACCGTATTCTCGGGAAGCTGTACTCGGTTTCCTCGATGAACCGCAATCGGGCGACTTGCGAGCAGTGCCACGGTACCACCCCGCATGCGGACGCCATTCTGAACCAGCACACGGTCAAGGTAGCGTGCCAGACCTGCCACATTCCGGAATTCGCCAAAGTGAACGCCACGAAGATGACCTGGGACTGGTCGACTGCCGGCCGTCTGCGAAACGGCGAACCGATCGAGGAAAAAGACGCCGCCGGCAACCTGACCTACGCGTCCATCAAAGGCACATTCAGGTGGGCGCGCAACGTCAAGCCGGATTACGTCTGGTTCAACGGCACGGCGGACCACTACTTCCTCGGTGATCCCGTGGGCGCCGCGAGGCCGGTTGCCATGAACACGCTTCACGGGTCTTACGATGATCCGCAGTCCAAGATCATCCCAGTGAAGATCCATCGCGGACGGCAGATCTACGATCCGGCCACGCGGATGCTGATCCAGCCCAAGCTGTACGCGCGTGACAAGGGAGAAGGCGGGTTCTGGAAGGACTTTGAGTGGGACCGGGCCGCGGCGGAAGGGATGAAATCCGCCGGACTGCCTTACAGCGGCCGCTACGAATTCGTGGATACCGTCATGTACTGGCCGGTGAACCACATGGTGGCGCCCAAGCAGAAGGCCGTCGCCTGCGCCGAGTGCCACACGCGTGATCATTCGCGGCTAGCCGGCCTCGGAGGGTTCTACATGCCGGGACGTGACCGTAACGGTGCGGTGGACGCACTCGGATTTCTGGTGATCGCGGCGGCCGTGGCTGGTGGTCTCCTGCACGGAGCCGGACGCATCTGGGCGCGGAGGAGGACTGCGAGCGCATGAGAACGTACATCTACAAAGGCTTCGAACGCTTCTGGCATTGGACGCAGGCGGTCCTGATCCTGTTGCTCGCATTCACCGGGTTCGAGATTCACGGATCGTACCAGTTTCTGGGCTACCGCCAGGCGGTCGCGTATCACAATGCCGCGGCTAGGGGCCTACTGGTGCTGATTGCGTTCGCGATCTTCTGGCATTTCACGACCGGCGAGTGGAGACAGTACGTGCCGACACGGCGGTTTCTCCGGGCGCAGGTGGAGTACTACCTGGTGGGCATCTTTCGCAACGCGCCCCATCCGACCAGGAAGGCGCTCCTGAGCAAGCTGAATCCGCTTCAGAAGGTGGCGTACTTAGGGCTGAAGATCCTGGTGATCCCGGTGATGGTCGGATCCGGGTTGCTGTACATGTTCCATCGGACGGGAGCCGGCCTGGCAGCTATCGCTGTTCTTCACACGGCCGGAGCATTCCTTGTGATTGCGTTTGTGATGGGGCACGTCTACCTCACCACGACCGGACGAACAGTTTTGTCGAACCTGAAGGCCATGATCACGGGCTACGAAGAACTGGAGCACGAACCCGAAGTTCCCGTGTCCGCGGGTACGGTGGCGAGGGGTGAAGCATGAACACCAAGTACATGAATCCATACCTGGCTGGATTTCTGCTCGGCCTGGTGCTGCTGGCGACGATCTTCATCACCGGCCGTGGGCTCGGTGCGAGCGGCGCGTTGAAAGGCGTCGTGGCGGGAACCGTCTCGGCAGTGGCCCCGGCGCACGGCGCCTCCGGCGCGTTTTACCAGAACGCCCGCGCACACGGAAATCCCCTGGCGGACTGGCTGGTCTTCGAGATCGCAGGCGTCATACTGGGCGCGTTCATCTCCGGGCTGATTTCCGACCGCTTGAAGTTGATGGTTGAAAGGCCTCCGAACGTGCGCGGCTGGGTGCGCCTGGCCGGGGCATTCGCGGGCGGCGCCCTGTTCGGCATCGGCGCGCAGTTCGCACGCGGATGCACCAGCGGAGCCGCGCTCAGCGGGATGGCGGTGCTCTCCGCGGGCGGCTTCCTTACGATGATGGCGATCTTCGGCTCCGCCTATGCGGTGGCTTGGTTCTTCAGAAGGCTTTGGATTTGACGCGGGAGATCATCGATGGGCCCACTTGTACCGGATATCATTAGCGACCAGTTGAATCTCATCGTCGCCCTGCTGCTGGGGATTGCTTTCGGCTTCGTCCTCGAGCAGGCGGGCTTTTCGTCGTCTCGAAAGCTGACCGGACTTTTCTACGGCACCGATTTCACGGTCCTGCGCGTATTCTTCACGGCGGGCGTGACCGCGATGTCCGGCGTGCTCCTGCTGGCGCAGTTCGGCCTGCTCGATACCGATCTCATCTACATCAACCCCACCTTCCTGCATTCGGCGATCCTGGGCGGCGTGATCATGGGGGTCGGTTTTGTCGTGGGCGGCTTCTGCCCCGGAACCAGCTTCTGCGGGGCGGCCGTCGGCAGAATTGACGGGATGGTATTCGTGCTCGGCGGTCTGGGCGGAGTGTTCCTATTCGCCGAGGCCTTTCCCCGCGTGCAGGGGATCTACACGGCCGGCGCGATGGGAGATCTCGCGGTCTACACGCCGCTCGGCATGTCGGCCGGCGTGTTCGCACTCGCGCTGATCGCGGTTGCGGTTGCGGCCTTCGTCGTGACCACCAGGATCGAGAAGAAGGTGAATCCGTCGTCAGCGGCGAAGGCGTTCCCGGTGCGCTATCACCGCATGGCTGCGGCCGGTGTGCTGGTGCTCGGCCTGATCCTGGCGGCCGTGCCAGATCGCAAGAGCCGGCTCACCGGGAGAGCCGAAGATCCGGGTTATCTGCGGCAGCATCCGGTCGAGATGGTCACGCCCGATGAGGTGACTTATGAAATTCTCGATCGCGACCCGCATCTGCAATTGATCGACGTTCGCAACAGCGCCGAGTTCGCGAAGATGAGTCTGCCGGGCGCCATCAACCTGCGAGCAGACGGTATGTTTGGCAAGGAAGGACGTGGAGTTCTCGACCCAACTGCGAAGAAGGTGTTCTTCACGGACAACGAGGCGGGCGCGGTGCGGGCGGCGGCGCTGGCCCGGCTACTCGGTTTCGAAGACGTGGCCGCGTTGAAGGGCGGGTTGGACGGCTTCAAGAGCACCATCCTGAACGCCTCGGCTCCGCCACCTGAACTGCCGGCCGAAGAACGGGACGCCTATCAGTTCCGGCTCCGCGCGGCTCCGCAAATCGCGACCCTCATCCGCGAGCGGGGCGCGCCCAAACCAGCCAAAACCGTGAAGAGAGTTCAAGGCGGCTGCGGAAGCTGAGGGGGGCAGCCCGGCCTGGACTAACGGCCGTGACCTCCGCCGCCACCCGCGTGGAGTGCGCCGCCACCGCCGTGGAAGCCGCCTCCGAATCCACCACCGCCTCCATGGAATCCACCACCGCCTCCGTGGAAGCCGCCGGCATGGCCAAAACCTCCGCCGCGAAAGACACCGCCGCGACCGCGCGTGCGGCCGCTCCGGGTCTGCCCGAGTTGATCAAGTTCGTGCCGCTTGATCCCGCCAAGAAGATGTCGGAGGCCGCCGTAATTGACGCTCGTGGAGTCGCAGGGTGCGTTGTGAAGGGTGCCTTCAGGGAAGTCGTCAGCCTCACGCCGCCATCGCCCGGTGCCTCCAACGAAGCGACCGAACTCGAGGGCCGGGGGTTTCGGGTCCTGGCCGTCGCTGCGGGCCGGCTCCACGCGATGAAGCCGGCGGGCCTGATCGCGCTCAGCGACCCACCCCGGCCGGACGCGGCTGCACTGATTGCAGAATTGCGAGCGCTCGGCGTCCGCACCCTGATGGTCACAGGCGATGCGCCGAGATCGGTGGCTACCGTGGCCCGCGCCCTGGAACTCGATGGACTTGTCGCGCGGCCCGGACCGATCCGGGAGAACGTGCGCCCGCAGGATTTCGCGGTCTTTCCAGGCGTTCTTCCCGCGGAAAAATGCGACCTCGTCGTGGCGTTCCAGTGCAAGGGCTACATTGTGGGCATGTGTGGCGATGGCCCCAACGACGCGGCGGCCCTGCGCCAGGCGCAGATGGGATCGCCGTTTCCACGGCGACCGATGTCGCGAAAGGTGCTGCCGGCATCGTGCTCACCGAAGCAGGGCTCAGCGGCATCGTCGCGGCCATCCGCGAAGGCCGGCTGACTTTCCAGCGCATCCTGACGTATGCGCTGAACTCCATCATCAAGAAGGTCGTGCAGGTGTTGTTCCTGGCAGTTGGCCTGATCATGACCCATCGGGCCATCCTGACTTCGTTACTCATGGTCATTCTCATGATCACTGGCGACTTGCTGGCCATGTCGCTGACGACGGACGACGTGCAGCCTTCCCCAACGCCCAACGTCTGGGACATTGGAAGCCTGACGACGGCGGGCGTCATCATGGGGACCGGCGACCTCGTCTTGTGCACCGCTGTGCTGGCTGTTCGGTCGCTCTGGCGCACGAAAGGCGATCAGCACGAGCAGGACAAACTGAATGACGTGGCGATCATAGACCCGCAGCGGAATCGTCTCCACCCCACCGCAACTGCTGCCGCAACTGCCGCCACCGCAACTGCTGTGTCAGGGTTTCCGACCCGAATGATATACTGTTGCGGACTGACGGACCATGGGAACTCTTGAGTTGACGTTGCTAATTGGGGCGGGCTCGTTCGCGGCGGGCCTTTTGGGAGCGATGACCGGGCTCGGCGGCGGCGTCGTGATCGTGCCTTTGCTGACGCTCGCTTTCGGCATCGATATCCGCTATGCCGCGGGCGCCTCGCTGGTCTCCGTGATCGCCACCTCCTCGGGCGCCGCCGCTGCCTATGTGCGCGAAGGTTATTCGAACATCCGTATCGGCATGTTCCTCGAGATCGCCACGAGCTGCGGCGCCCTGTTCGGTGCCTATTTGGCGGGCGTCGTATCCCCCAAGTGGATCGGCGTCATCTTCGGCCTGGTCCTGCTGTACTCCTCGTGGCAGAGCCTGCGCGGCCAGACCGAGAAGCCCTGCAAAGAGGGTGACCGCGACCGCCTCGCCACCCTACTCAAGATGCACGGCACCTATCCCACGGACAAGGGCCCGCGCGAGTATTGCGTGCGCTGCGTACCTGGGGGATTCGCGATGATGCTCGGCGCCGGTACGCTCTCCGGATTGCTGGGGATCGGCTCTGGCGCCCTCAAGGTCATCGCTATGGACAAGGCTATGCGCCTGCCCTTCAAAGTCTCCACGACCACCAGCAACTTCATGATTGGAGTCACAGCCGCTGCCAGCGCGGGGATCTACTTGAACCGCGGTTATATCGATCCGGGGCTGTCGATGCCGGTCATGCTGGGCGTGGCGGCGGGAGCGCTGGTGGGCTCCCACGTGCTCATTCGCTCGCATCCGCGCACGCTGCGCGCGGTGTTTGCGCTGGTCATCTTCGTGCTTGCGATCGAGATGCTGGTGAACAGCCTTCGGGGGCGGATATGATGCGCTGGGACGAGAGCGATGACCGGCGGATCGAAATGATCATCGGCCAGTTGCTGCGGGTTGGTGTGCTGCTGGCGGCTGCCGTCGTGCTGGCCGGCGGAATCGTGTTTCTCTGGCGCCACGGCGGCGAGCCCCCGAGCCACATCGGGTTCCGCGGCGAACCCGCGGCCCTGCGATCGCTCCCAGGCGCGGTGAGCGAGGCGGAGCACGGTAGCGGACGCGGCATCATCCTGTTGGGGCTATTGCTGTTGATAGCCACTCCTATCGCGCGCGTGGCGTTCTCAGCGGTCGCCTTCGTGCTCGAACGCGACTGGCTTTACACGGGCGTGGCGCTCGTCGTGCTCACGCTGCTGATTTACAGCCTGGCGTTCGGCCACCTGTAGCTGCGCTCGGAGGCTGGTCCTCGCTATAGTACTCTTCGATGGGTTACATGGTGAACCTGGTCCTCGAGGGTAAGGCGGCCCTCGTGGTCGGCGGTGGCGCGGTGGCCAGCCGGAAGGTTGAGGACCTGCTGGCAGCCAAGGCGAAAGTGACCGTCGTCGCGCCTCGCGCCTGTGGTCGAATCGCCGAGCTCGCGCGGGAAAAGCTCGTTCTGCTGCACTCCAGGCCTTACGGGACGGAGGATGTGGAGGGAGCTTGCGTGGTTATCGCGGCCACTGGGGACGAAGCCGTCAATGCACGCGTCGCCAAGGACGCGGTCGAACGGAACGTGCCCGTCAATGTGGTGGATCGCCCTGCCCTGTGCACCTTCACAGTGCCCGCCACCGTCTGCCGCGGCGACTTGACTTTGGCGGTGGCCACGGAAGGGCGCTGCCCGGCGCTGGCCGGAATCCTGAGAGAAGAACTCGAGCAGCGGTACGGTCCGGAATACGCCTCACTCCTCGACCTTTTCAGCGAGCTGCGCGCGCGGATGATCTCGCTGGGCTGGGATGGCCCGCGCATTCGGGAAAGCCTGCATCAGGTTTATCGCGCCTGGGTGCTGGAGAGGACGGCCACCGCGGACCGCGGCCTGTTGCGCGATTTCCTCCGTTCCCACCTCGGTTCTGAATTCCCGCTTCCCGAGTGAGGCGCCTACTGTTTGGCGACCGGCGGCAACACGACGCGCGTGCCTACGGGACCGTGCCCGTAGAGGGCGAGGTCGGTGGCGTCCACCGAGTTCCGCCGCTCTTTGTGGCACATGGCGCAACGCGCGAGCTCCGGCTTATTCTGTTGCCTGGCGGCTGTCTGATGGCATCCGACGCACAGCTCGTGCATGGCCTGCACGTAAGAGACGGCACGATAGTCTTTGACCTTGATCGGGGAGCCCGTGGGCACGAGGTCCTTGTGGCACTGGCTGCAAGCCCTGGCGGTCGCCGCCGTACGCGGCACTCCCCGCTGGTGGCATTGGTAGCAGGCCAGGCGGGCACCCGTGGGGGACGAGTGCCAGTCGTGCCGGGATGCGTCGGTGGGCTGGTACATGTCGCTGTGGCAGCGGCTGCACGCGGAATTTCGGTCGCGCGGCAGGTTCATGTGGTGGCACATGACACAGGGCGCCTTGGCTCCACTCGGCTGGGCGTGGTTCTCGTGCTTGAAGGACACACCGTAGCCGTCGAGGTTCCCGTCCACCCATAGCGATTCCGCGCCGCGGGCGCTGTGGACCGGCGCGGGCTCGACTCCGAGGCTGGCCGCGGCTCCGGGCGCGAGGAACGCAAGTCCGGCAGCCGCAGCCAGGATGAAGCCCATCGAGTACACAGTCCGCGCCGCCACCGCGGGCACACCCAGCCAAGTACTATCCACCGGGTCGAACTCGGGCAGCTTGAGCGGATCGGCATCCGGGTCGGCGGGGCGGTTCTCCCAGATCTTGAAGCGCTCGACGATGAACAGAAACGCCAGCGTGGCCGCGCTGACGATGCCCAGTGTGATCGCAACTTCGGTCCACGCGGGCGTGTAGACATCCTGGCCCCGGCGCAGGTGAGCCAGCCCGCCGACGTCGATCCGGTTCAGGACGACGCCGAACACCGCGAGCGCCGCCACGGTCCACTGGCCGCTACGCGCGTGTCTGAGCTGCGGAATGATTAACAGGATGGCGGGCACGATCGCCATGGCTGCAAGCTCGGACCAGAACAGCCCCACTTGCCAGCCCGCTCCCCAGAGCTGGGAGAGCTGGCCGCGCACGGCCAGGTCGCCGAACCGGAGAACGATGTAGAGAAGCAGAACCCACCGTGCGGCCCCGGAAAGCTGCGCCAGCAGTTCGGTCTCGGGCTTGCGGCGGTACACGTAGGCGGTGAAATGGCTCTCGAACAGCACCATCATCAGGCCCAGCGCGATCGCGGAGACGAAGAACAGCACGGGCAGAATCGGAGAATACCAGAGCGGGTGAAGCCGGTACGGCATGATCAGGAACAGCGAACCCAGCGAGGACTGGTGCAGCGTCGAAAGGCCGATGCCCGCGAGCACCAGCGGCAGGCGCAGCTTGATCAGAACCCTCCGGACCTTCGCCAACGCGCTGAATTCCTCGGCCGGAACCGGGAAGAATTCGAGTGCCAGCACCGTGAGGTAGAGCATGACGCACCAGCCCACCTCGAACAGTGGCGAGTGCGGGTTCCAGAAAACCAGCATGTGCCAGATGTTCCAAGGCAGGCCCAGATCGAACAGCAGGCTCAGGGCCACGGCCGCATAGCCGAGAAAGGCTGTCAGAACCGCCGGGCGAACGATGGAGTGAAACCGCTCCAGCTTGAAGATGTAGACGGTGGCCGTTACGATGAACCCACCCGCCGCCAGGGCGACACCGCTCATGACGTCGAAGCCGATCCAGATCCCCCACGGGGTTGCGTCGGAGAGGTTGGTGGTCGGTCCAAGACCGTAGAGAAACCGCGCGACGGCTGCGGCTGCCGCCAAGCCAGCCACCGCCCAGAGCGCGAACTTCAGCTTGCGGACTCTATTCATCCGATTTCTCGCTCTGCCTCTCCATGCGCCTGCCGATGATCCAGTTGACGCCCATCATCAACCCCAGAACTCCGGTGAAGGCGAAGGGAACGGCATTCATGGCGCTGGCGGTCCTCTGCGGAAGGGGCGTGTCGTCCAGTTTCCGCTGCCCGGTCAGGAACGACAGGTCAACGTTGGAGATATAGAGCACCGAGGTGCCGCCCACCTCATGTTCTCCCCAAACGTGGTCCAGATAGCCGCCCGGCACCTCGCGGATGCGGCGGTGGGCCTCGGCGAGGAGGCTGTCCCGGTCGCCGAAGACGGTGGCCTTGGTGGGACACACTTGGGTACAGGCGGGTTGAACGCCCTCGCGCAGCCGGTCGTAGCAGAGGATGCATTTCCGGACGTAAGGAACCGTCCGTCCCCAGTCGTAACGTGGAATTCCGAAAGGACAGGCCATCATGCAGTAGCGGCAGCCCATGCATGTGGCACTGTCGTAGACAACCGCGCCGATCTTCGTCTTGTGCAACGCCCCCACCGGGCAGGCGGATACACAGGCCGGATCGAGACAGTGGCGGCACTGCTTGCGCACCAGAGCCTGCCTCGGCCCCTCGACGATGGAGGTCCAGTTGCGGGCGGACAAACCGTCGTCCAGATCCCAGCGTCGCGGGACGTCGGGGGCGAGGTGGTTCACCTTCTTGCAGGCCATGGTGCATTCGTTGCAGCCGATGCACTTGGTGGTGTCGGTGAGGATGGCCGCCTTCATTTCGTGTGGACCTCCGCGTCGCTCAAGCGCGCTTTGGGCGCCCAGGATGGTCGGTCCGCGCAGCCCAGGGTAGCGGCCACACGGTCGCCGGCCCCGGCGGGGAACTTCCAGGCGATGCCCGTCACCAACTGGGACAGCGGCGCCAGGACGCAGTGGGCGATCTTGGTAAACGGAATCAGCGCCATCAGCAGGTCGGCCGAGTAGACGTGAAGCAGCATGCCGGATTGGTAGCCCTTGGGACCGATGGCGGCGTGTGCGCAGACGTATCCGGTGACGAAGGGAACGGCGAGAAGCACGAGCCAGGCATAGTCTTGGAACCGGCTCAGAGAGCGCGCGCCGGTGTGCGCGGCGCGCCCGAGGATCAGGCCTAGCGCGGTGACAATCACCAGTAGCGTGAGCCAGTCGGCGACCGGCTGCGGCAGGGCCGGCCATGCGAATCCGACGGAGCGCTTCCACAGCAGCACGTGGACCGCCAGGAAGAACGGAACCAGCAGCAGGCCGGCGTGGAACAGAACGGAAATCGTGCTATAGACCGGCCTTTTGTTCCACAGCCTGCCCAGGGGCGCCAGCCAGCCCAGCGTTTGTTTGACGATCGCTTTCCAGGGGACGATCTTGTCCGGGCTGCGGCGATGGTTCTCCGCGACGCCGATCATCGTGAGCAGCAGGAGGCGCAGCAGGCCCAGAACCATCAGGGAAAAGCACAGGCGGAACAGCGGCCCGCGGCCGAATTCAATCCACGCTTCCACTTGGCTCGCCTCCCGGCCGGTCGAAGATGATGGCCTTGTAGAGCAGGTCGTGCAATCCCACGATCTGGCAATCGATCCCGTGTTCCTCCATCAACTCGCGGAGCTGCTTCTTGCAGTTGGCGCATGGCGCGACGCAGTACTTGGCTCCGGTGGCGCGGATCTGGTCGGCCTTGGCACGGCCACCGACCAGCATCCGGTAAGGCTTGATTTCGTCGATCGAGACGGTGCCCCCTCCGCCGCCGCAGCAGATGTTGTCCCGGCCGCCCGGCGTCATCTCGACGTAGTTCTTGCAGAACGCTTTCAGCAGTTCGCGCGGCTGATCCACGATCCAGCCGGTGCGGGCGAGGTTGCAGGGATCGTGGTAGGTGGCTTTCTCGGTGATGACGTTGGGGTCGAGCTTCAGGCGCCCTTCTTTCCAGACCTTGTGGGTGTACTCGATGATGTTGAGGACGGGGACGGCCTCCCGGCCCCCGCAGAAGGTGGGGTAAAAGAACTTCGCAGTGCGGGAAGCGTGGCCGCACTCGCCGATGAGGATCGTCTTCGCCTTGAGCCGTTCGGCCTCGGCCTGGACTTTGTGGAGCACGTGCTCCATGACCTGGTCGCTGTAGAACAAGCCGTAGTTGATGCCGTCGTAGTAGCCAGTGCCGATGGTCCAGGAGTCGCCCGTGGCACGGAACACCGCGGCGTTTCCCATCAGCGTGTCGGCCTCCATGAGGAAGTCCGAGACGGCAGGGAGGAACAGATAGTCGGCGCCTTCCTGGTCTATGGGGAACGGGATGTCAATCCCCTTCTCCTCCTTCATGTCGTCGCTCAGAAACTCGAGGTTGTCGAGCAGAGCGGGAACGGGAACCGCTGACGTGTTGCCGCTGGCGCCGAGCAGTTGTTCCCGGACGCTGACAGCCAGCGCCCGTGGCACGATTCCGATCTCAGAGAGAATGTAGCGTCCGAGGTGGGTGATTAACGCATGATCGATTCCCATCGGGCACTCGAAGTAACAGCGGCGGCAGGCGGTGCAGTTATAAAAGGCATCCGCCATCTCCTGGACCTTCTCGTCGGTCAGGCCGGGGTCTCCCAGGATGCGGCCCCGCAAAACGCCTGAAATGGTGAAGTGGCGACGGTAGACGGCGAGCAGCAGCTCAGAGCGGCAACAGGGGACGTCCCGAGCGTCGCCGGTAGCGAGATAGACCTGGCAGTGGGTGCTGCACCGCGCGCACCTGGCTGCGACGCGGATATAGTGATCGAGGGCCACGCGGTAATTGGTGTGTTTCAGGATGGCCGCGAACGCTTCCAGGAAGCGGCGGGGGCGGCCCTCGAACTCAAAATCCTCGACGTTATAGCGGACGCCAAGACGCTGGCGGCGGATCGTTTCCGGCTTCCGCGCGTTGGCCAGCGCCTTGGTTCGTTCGTCCGCGCTCAGTGGTTGCATGGGCTAGCTCGCTGCGGCGACCTGAGCGAGTCTGGGTTCCATCACATCGACGAGCTCTCTGACGGCGGCCGCGCTCTTGCGGAGAGCCGCGCTTTCGTCCTCGGCCAGCTTGATTTCGAGAATCTTCTCGATTCCCTGCGCGCCGAGCTTCACGGGAACTCCGACGAAAAGGCCCTGGATGCCGTACTCTCCTTCCAGGTATGCCGAGCAGGGCAGGATCCGCTTCTCGTCGCCGAGAATGGCCGCGACCATCTCGACAACCGCGGCCGAGGGGGCGTAGTAGGCGCTGCCCGTTTTGAGGTACTTGACGATCTCGGCGCCGCCATCCCGCGTGCGCTTGACGAGCCGCTGGATGGTCTCGGTGTCGAGCAACTCCGAAAGTGGTATGCCAGCGACGGCGGTGTGATGGACTAGCGGCACCATGGTGTCGCCGTGGCCGCCGAGCACCAAGGTCGTGACGTCCTTGACCGAAACGTCCAACTCCTGGGCGATGAAGGTGCGGAAGCGCGCCGTGTCGAGGATCCCCGCCATCCCCAGCAGACGATGCTTGGGGAAGCCGCTGATGCGGTAAGCCACGTGGCACATGGCGTCGAGCGGGTTGGCGACCATGATCAGGATGGCGTTTGGGGAATGCTTCACCGCCTGCTCGACCGTGGCCTTGACGATGTCGTAGTTGGCGAAGAGCAGGTCGTCCCGGCTCATGCCGGGCTTGCGGGGGAAGCCGGCGGTGAAGACGACGATGTCCGAGCCGGCGGTCGCCGCGTAATCGTTGGCTCCTGTCACCCTGACACCGGAACCCTCGATGGGGCCGGCCTCGAGTATGTCCAGGGCCTTGCCCTGCGGAATGCCGTCGAGAATGTCTACCAGCACGACGTCGGCCAGCGCCTTATCCACCAGCCGGACGGCGCAACTGGCCCCGACGTTCCCCGAGCCGACGACCGTGACCTTCTTTCTCATTTGAGCGCCTCCTCGGGAGCAGCGGCCAGATGCCGGACCGGATGCCCTACGTAGATCTGCCGCGGACGCGCGATCTTCTGCTCGGAATCTTCGAGCAACTCCTGCCACTGCGCCAGCCAGCCGACGGTGCGGGGGATGGCGAACAGCACCGTGAACATGTCGGGTGAGAAGCCCAGCGCCTGGTAAATGATCCCGGAGTAGAAGTCGACGTTGGGATACAGCTTGCGCTTGATGAAGTACTCGTCCGAGAGGGCGATCTTCTCGAGTTCGAGGGCGATTTCCAGCTTGGGGTTCTTCCCGGTCACCTCGAAAACGTCTTCGGCGGTCTTCTTGATGATTTTGGCGCGCGGATCGTAGTTCTTGTAGACGCGGTGGCCGAAGCCCATCAGCTTAAACTCGCCGGCCTTGACCTTCTTGATGTAGTCCGGGATGTGGTCCACGGAACCAATCACGTCGAGCATCTTCAGGACTTCCTCGTTGGCTCCGCCGTGCAGAGGGCCGGACAGAGCGGCCGCCGCGGCGGCGGTGGCCAGGTAAGGATCGGCCAGGGAGCTGCCCACGGCGCGCATGGCGTTTGCGCTGCAATTCTGCTCGTGATCGGCGTGCAGGATGAACAGAACGCGGAGGGCGCGAGCGAGCGTGGGGTTGACCTGATACTTCGGCTCGACCATCTTCCACAGCATGTTCATGAAATTCTCGGTGTAGCTGAGGTCGTCGTCGGGATAGATGTAGGGGTAACCGAAAGTGTGGCGATAGCAGTAGGCCGCTATAGTGGGCATTTTGCCGATGAGGCGCAGAATCTGAAGTTTCCGGTTGGCCGGGTCCTTAACGTTGCGAGCCTCGGGATACACGGTCGAAAGCGCGGCAACGGTGCTCACCAGCATGGCCATCGGATGGGCGTTCCAACGGAAACCCTCCAGAAACTTCTTGGTGGTCTCGTGGAGCATAGTGTGATGGATTACATCGTACTTCCACTTGGCGTACTGCTCGTCGTTGGGCAGTTCGCCGTTCAACAGCAGGTAGGCCACTTGCAGGAACGTGCAGTGCTCGGCCAGTTCCTCGATCGGGTAGCCGCGATACTGCAGGATGCCGCGGTCGCCATCGATGTAGGTGACGGCGCTCTGGCAGGATGCGGTGTTCATGAACGCCGGATCGTAGCCCATCACGCCGAAGTCATCCGGCCCGGTCTTGATTTGCCGCAGGTCCATGGTTCGGATGCAGCCTTTGAACAGCGGGACGGTGTAAGTCTTGCCATTGCGATTGTCGATGAGAGTGATTGTCTCTTCCGGCATTGCTTTATCTCCTTCGAAACGTTCGTTACTCTCCGCGTGCGAGGTCTCCTCGCACGGTCAGGGCGATCTTGTAGAACAGGGTTACCAGCAGCAGCCCGGCCGCCCAGATGCCGAGGGTGATGGAAACCTCCGGAAAGGTGGGAGCGTATTCCGTAATCGTGCCGAGCGGCGACGGGATGAACCCGCACACCACCAGGCAGACGCCTTTGTCGATCCAGAGCGAGGCAAAGACAGCGGCGCACGCCGCCGCCAGCAGACGCTCGTTGTGGCGGAGTCTCGGAGCGACCAGCAGAACCAGCGAGACGGCCGCGAGCAGCACCGAGGTCCACATCCATGGTACGAAGGCGGAGCGGCCGTCCAGGCCGAAGAACATGTACTCGAAGTGGTTCACGTGTTCGGGGATCCGGCTGTAGAACGCGGTGAAGATCTCCATCAGAATGAAAAACACGTTGGCGATCATGGCGTAGGTGACGATGAGAGCCAGCTTACCGATGGCCTCGCGGCCGGCGTCGAAGCGCGTCAACTTGCGGATCAGCATCGAGAGCAGGATGAGCAGCGCCGGTCCGGCTGCAAACGCAGAGGCGAGGAAGCGTGGCGCCAGGATCGCGGTCAGCCACAGCGAGCGCCCGGGCAGACCGCTATAGAGGAACGCGGTCACGGTGTGGATGCTGATCGCCCAGGGAATCGAGAGCACAATCACAGCCCGAATCCAGCGAGGCGGCGCGACCGCCTTCTGCTCAGCGCGCAGCGTGACCAGCGCGATCGTGGCGTTCAGAAACAGGTAGCCGCCCAGCGAAACCATGTCCCAGAACATCATCGATCCCGGGGTGGGATGCAGGATCATGTTGAAGGCCCGCATCGGCTGCCCCATGTCCACGAAGATGAACAGCATGCACATGGCGACGGCCGATACGGCCAGAAACTCGCCCAGGATCGTAAGCTTACCAAAGACCTTCCAATCGTGGAGGTAGTAGGGCAGAACGACCATCACGGCCGAGGCGGCCACGCCCACCAGAAAGGTGAACTGCGCGATATAGAGGCCCCAGCTAACGTCGCGGCTCATCCCGGTGATGGCCAGGCCTTCGCTCAACTGGCGCAGGTAGAACAGGAAGCCGAGGACGACCAGGGCCGCCAGGGCGAGGAGCCAGATCCAGTACCGCCGGCCGCCCGTCAACGCTTTTTCAAACATGAACATAACGGCGCCTCACACGATGTAATAGATGGACGGCCGCGTGCCCAGTTCGGGCCTGCGCTGGATGGCGTAACGGGAGCGCAGCAACTCGCGCAACGCCGAACGGCCGTCGTTCAGGTCGCCGAAAACGATCGCTTTCGTGGGGCAGACCTCGACGCAGGCCGGCACCAGGCCCTTGGCAAGCCGCTCCTCGCAGAGCGTGCACTTCTCGACCACGCCTTTCGTGCGCGTGGGGTAATCCGTGTTGAGCGCGGGAATGGCCGGGCGCGGGTCCGACCAATTGAAACTGCGCGAACCGTAGGGGCAGGCCGCGACGCAGTAACGGCAGCCGATGCAGCGGTGCCAGTCCATCATGACGATGCCGTCCTCGCGTTTCCAGGTTGCCTGCGTCGGGCAGACGCGCGTGCATGGCGGATCGTCGCAGTGATTGCAGAGTACAGGCAGAAGCTGGCCCTTAAGCGCGTCCGGCGTGCGCGCTCCGCTCTCAACGGCAAAAGCGTCTTCGAAACGCGCCTTCCAGATCCACTTGACGTCATGCCGCGGGTCATGGAACACGGGGATGTTGTGTTCACGGCGGCAGGCATCGATGCACCTGGTGCAGCCTTCCTTCTGGAGGCACTTGCCGACGTCGATGGCCATGCCCCAGCGGCGGCTCGACGCGCCCAGCAACTTCTTCGATGCCGCGGCGGCCACCGAGAGGCAGCCAAGCTGGAGGAACCCTTTTCGAGTGATGTTCATGGGCGGCTCCTGGCGAGCAGCTTGGGATCGATGTGGCAATCCATGCAGTACGGGCCGCTCACGCCTACGTATCCGTGGCAGCGGTCACAGAATTCGGCTTTGTTCGAGTGGCAGTCGGAGAGGCACGTCCCGGTGAGGCTCTTGTTGTATGTCTTGCCGTTGAACGCGGCGAACGAGCGCTCGTGCCGCCGGACGACGTCCTCACGCCAAGCGACCAACAAGTCCATGTGCGAGGTCCTCATGTACTCGACCGGGGCCACGCATTGCTTCTCCCGCGCGGGAAGCCGGACCTCGGGCGGCTTGGCTGAGTGACCGGTAGTCATGTTGTACCAGGCGGGAAACGTCAACAGGCCGAGGAATACGGCCAGGCCGCCATAGATGATGCCCTGATCACGCATGGACCGCCTCCACCTGGGGGAGCGGCTCACCGCGGAGGTCGGTGGTCCTCTCCTTCTCGTCCTTCAGAACGAGCGCGTTGCCGACCAACTCGTGCACACCCGCCACGTCCACACCTGGCACCCAGTACTCGAGCAGGCCGGGCAGCGTGGCTTTGTCGATGGCGCACATGCATGCCAGCAGGTTGACGCCGTGCTTCTCTTGGACGTACTTGACCGCGTTGGCGCGGGGCAGACCTCCGCGCAGCCGCATCTCGAGGTTCTCGTCCGTACCTAAGCCCGATCCGCTGCCGCAGCAGAAGCTCTGCTCGCGGATCGTGTTCTCGGGCATTTCGTGGAATCGGTTGCAGACGTTACGCAGGATGAACCGCGGTTCCTCGAGCAGGCCCATCCCGCGGGCGATGTTGCAGGAGTCGTGGTAGGTGACGGTCCAGCGGTCGTTGCGGCTGGGATCGAGCTTGAGCTCGGCATTCGCGATCAGGTCGGCGGTGAACTCGGCGATGTGGACCATGCGGGTGGAGCGTGCATTCTCGAAGCGCGTGCCGGTGATGGGCGAGACCGGCGGTTCCAGGAAATCGGCCGGGCCGTTCATCGTGTCCATGTACTGGTGCAGGACACGCCACATGTGGCCGCATTCGCCGCCCAGAATCCACTTCACCCCCAGCCGCCTGGCCTCCGCGTAGATCTTGGCGTTGAGCCGCTTCATCATCTCGTGCGAGGTGAAAAGGCCGAAATTGCCGCCCTCGGAGGCGAACGCGCTGAACGTGAAGTCGAGACCGATTTCGTGGAGGAGGAGCAGGTAGCCCAGGAGTGTGTAGTAGTGCGGCGTTCCGAAGTAGTCTGCCGAAGGCACGATGAACAGGATCTCGGCGCCCTTCCTGTTGATGGGGGCCTCGACGCGCACTCCGGTGATTTCTTCGAGCTCGTCCACCGCGAAATCGATGCTGTCCTTGAAACCATGCGGCTGGATTCCGAGGTGGTTGCCCGTGCGGTAGCAATTGGCCGCGGGTTCGAGAATCCAGTTAATGTTGCAGCCTACCAGGTGCAGGAGCTCGCGGCCGATCATAGTGATTTCCGCGGTGTCGATGCCGTAGGGGCAGAAAACGGAGCAGCGCCGGCATTCGGTGCACTGATAGAAGTAGTAGAACCACTCCTTGACCACGTCCTCGGTGAGCTCGCGCCCGCCCGCGAGCGCGCCGAAGACGCGGCCGGTCAAGGTGAAGTAGCGCCGGTAGACTGATCGGATCAGCTCGGCTCGCAGCACCGGCATGTTCTTCGGGTCGCCCGAGCCCAGGAAGAAGTGGCACTTGTCGGCGCAGGCCCCGCAGCGCACGCAGATGTCCATGAACAGCCGGAAGGAGCGATACTTGTGAAGCCGTTCCTTCAACCCGTCGAGCAGAATCCGCTTCCAATCCGGCGGCAGTTTCCAGTCCTTGTCGAACGGCTGCCACTCCCGGGGGTTGGGGAAGCCGAGGTACTGCACGGCCTTCGGTGTGGCGCTGTAGCAGAAGACTCCCTTGCGGAATGTGACAGCCGGGTCGCGCCAGTCCTTCTTCGGTGGCTGATAATCGATCTGGACGAGTTGCTCGGGCCGCGGGGTCGGTTCAGCCATCGTTCACTCCTTGTCCAGTGGCAGCCCGGCCACCACGATTTTGTCGTGGAACTCGGTTTCCCACTCCTCGTAGGTATGGACCTTCACGGGATAGTTCCATGGATTGACGTGGCGCTTCATACGGTTGTTGTTGGCGAGGTTGCGCGTGGGGCTCAGGAAGACTCCGCCCATGTGGACCAGCTTGCTGAAGGGGAAGTACGCGAGCAGGGCGCTCAGAAGCGTCAGGTGGACGAAGAACAGCGCCCCCATGCCGGCAGGCACGGTCGGCCGGAACGTCATCAGGCTCATGGCGAACTGCTTGACGGCCAGCAGGTCCACTCGGATGAAATAGCGCATCAGGACGCCGGAGAGTGCCAGTCCAGCCAGCAGCAACAGGGCGAAGTAATCGGTGAACAGCGAGACATACTGCACCAATGGGTTGCGGAGACGGCGCGCCAGCAGGTACAGAAGCGCCGCCAGGAGCGTTACGTCCGTCAGGTACAACTCAGGCGTACCGGCCTGGAAGAAGCCGTCCACGGACCCGAGCGCGAGCACGAAGGCCGGGATCGGCTGCAGGAAGAATCGCAGGTGGCGCACGAAGACGATCAGGAAGGACCAGTGGAACGCCAGCGCGCCGAGCCAGAGCAGCTTGTCCTCGCCGTACGCCAGGCGCGGCCCGCCGCGCAGCTCGGACTTGGTGTTGCGGAACAAGGAGCGGAAGAGCAGAATCTCGAGCGTCATCCGGCCGATCACCCCGAGGGTGGTGGAAGGGTTGTCCAGGCGGGCGGTCTTGATCCACGGCAGCGATTTCTGCTGGCCGCAGGTAGCCGGAATGCGGAACGGAACGGGAACGCGGGCCCAGGCAATCACCCGCCAGGCGAGCCCGGCGAGAAAGATCGTGACCGCCGCGTAGGGCAGGGCGATTCCGAACAGCAAGCGCAAGCCCGGTGCCTGAGCAGGCAGCAATCCAGCGGCAGCGATCACCCCGACCGCGATGAGAGAATAGAGCAACTTCATCGCTCCTCCTCGCCAGACTGGGCCGTCTTGACCCGATCCAGCACGTAGACGCCTCGCCGCGCTTCGGACGCCCGGATGTGCTCCATCGTCTCCCAGCACTTCACGAACAGGTCGAAGGCCTGCAGCGTCATCTGGTCGATGCGCTGTTCGACCGCCGGCGTCAGGTCCTCCGGACTCTGGTGGCGGAGGACGTCCCTCAGCGCCAAAACGAACCCTACCGCCTGGCTGGCGGTGAAGCCCTGCACGGCCCGCATCTTGACAATCTGCTCGAGTGCGGGCGTGATGCGATCGAGACTCATGCCGCCGAGCAACTCATCCACGAGCGTGGGCAGAGCCTCTCGGAGCGCGTGGCCCACGGGGTTGCGGAAGCGGTCCTTTTCCTCGAGCAAATAGCGCGCGGTCAGGAACGGATACGTTCCCAACGTGCGGGCCAGCCATTGGTCCACAATTGCGTCCCTCTTGTCCGAAACAGGGTCGCCGCTCACTTTCTATACGCAGCCAGTCGGCTTGGGCAGGCCGGCGAGCTTACACGCCCCCTTGGCCGGGCCGGACGGGAACATCTGGTAGATCTCGTTCAGTTTGAACCCGGTCTCTTTGCACAGCTTGCGGATCATCGGGGCGATGCCAAACTGCAGGTAGTAGTTCCGCAGGTAGTTGATTACCTTCCAATGGTTCTCGGTCAGCTCCTCAACGCCCTCGGTGGTAGAGAAGTCCTTGGCGACGGCTTCGTTCCAGATTCCGGGCTCTTGCAGAAAGCCGTCCTCGTCCACGTCATACTGTCGTCCCTCAAACTCGAAAATGGGCATCGTTGCCTCCTCTTAGAAAGTCACGCCGGGCTAGCGCAAATCGACGTAGCCGCAAGGGCACTCCTCGGCGCACTTCTTGCAGCCGTTGCACAGCTCCAGCTTCACGCGGTAGTGCTCGCCTTTCGGGAGCTTCACGAAACAACTGTTGGTGCAATACATCCAGCACGTTTCGCAATCCATGCACATGCCGCACGACATGCAGCGTTTGGCCTCGGCCAGAGCGTCCTCTTCGGAGAGGCTCCCCTCGATCTCCGTCTCGAGCGCGCGCTCGGCCACGGCGATCTGCGGCCGCTCATGCCGGGCGGCTTCCTTGTACCAACCCAGCTTCACGCGCTCCGGCGCGACGGGCGGGGCGGGGACCGGCTTCTCTGGCGTGCGACCTCGAAATCGCGCATCGATGGCTTCGGCGGCGAAGCGCCCCTGCGCGATCGCGATACTCACCAGGCCGAGCTCGACGTCATCCCCTCCGGCATAAAGGCCGTCGGTCTTCGTCGCGCCCCAGTCGCCGGCTTTGATCCAGTCCTTGCCCTCGCGCAGACCGGGAAGGTCGTCGAACCCAGGCTCCTGGCTGATGGCGGCGATAATCGCGCTGGCTTCCACTTCGAACTCCGAACCGGGTTTGGGGACGGGCCGGGGCCGGCCAGAAGCATCGGGCGCGCCGAGTTCCATCCGGATGGCGTGGAGGCCCACCGCCACGCCGTTCCGGCGCACGATCTCGACTGGCGCGGCGAGAAAATCGATGCGGACACCCTCCTCGAGCGCGCCTTCGATCTCGGGCTTTATGGCCGGCATCTCAGCCCGGGTGCGGCGATAGAGAATCGTCACGTCCGCGCCCAGACGCTTGCTGACACGCGCCGCATCGACAGCGGTATCGCCACCGCCGATGACCACCACTTTGCCGCCGAGCTCGATCGACTCGCCCTGGTTGGCGCGGTTGAGGAACTCGGTTCCGGTGAAGACGTTGGGGGCATCCTCGCCGGGCACTCCGAGCTTCAAACCCTTGTGCGCGCCAATTCCGACGAAGACGGCCTGGTATTCCCGGCGGACGTAATCGAGTGAAACCTCCCGGCCCACCACCGTGTTGAGCTTCAACTCGACGCCCAGTTCGAGGATGCGGTCAATCTCCGCGTCGAGCACCGCGCGAGGCAGCCGGTAGGCCGGGATGCCATATCGAAGCATGCCTCCTGCCCGGGCGAACGCTTCGAACACCGTGACCTGGTAGCCGCGCCGTGCGAGCTGATAGGCGCAGGAGAGGCCGGCGGGGCCGGAGCCGATCACCGCGACCCGCTCCGGCCGGGTCCCCTCCGTCAGCCTGGCCGGCTTAAGACCCTTCGACATCCCGAAATCGCCCACAAACCGCTCCAGGGCGTTGATCGCCACCGGCCCCTCTTTACCCTTCCGGTTGCAGGAATCCTCACAGGGGTGAGGACAGACACGGCCGCAGACCGCCGGGAAGGGATTCCGATCGACAATCATCCGCCAGGCGATCTCGTACGCCTCATCCATGGTCCGGCCGTATGCCTCCGCCTGGGCCAGGGACGTCAGCCAGCCGCGAATATCGGCACCGTTAGGGCAGTGCCCGGCGCAGGGGGGCGTTTTCTGGGCATAGTATGGACGCAACGGGCTGATGGCGCCCCCCGCAACCGCGGATGCCTTGACGGCCAGCTTCTTCGGATCCTTGAAAAGGCCCATACGTCCTCGTTAGAACCGCAGGTGAGTGGACCGGGCAAGCGTCAACCCAGCGTGCTTGAAGTCGTCGATGTGATAGCGGGTGAAGGGGATGCCGGTGAGCTCAAAGAAACGCGGCCAGCCGGTCCTCTCGATCCACTCGCCCAGCCGCTCGTGCTTGCGCGCGTGCGCCGCGTAGACGTTGACGATGTTGACGACGGCGTCCACCGCCTCGGGCCAGCGCGGCGGGTTGTTAGGCAGATACGGAATGGCCAGCTTGGTGAACTTCGGCGCGCTGCGCGCGTTGCTCACTTTGCCACCCACCCAGATCGACAGACCGTCGTTCTCCGGGTCATTCATTGGCATGGCCGGGCACACCGTGTAGCAGTTGCCGCAGAACATGCACTGCTCTTCGAGAACCTCGACCGACTGCTTGCCGTCCACCGTCGCCGGCCGGATTGCGCCGGTCGGGCAGGAAGAGATCAGCGTCGGAACCTCGCACACTTTGGGCAGGATGTCGTGGCGGATCTTGGGCGGCTTGCGATGGATGCCGAGAATCGCGATGTCGGAACAATGCACGGCGCCGCACATGTTCAGGCAGCAGGCCACCGCGATGCGCAGCTTGGCCGGCAGATCTTCGTTCGTGAAATGGTCGCACAGGGCGTCCATCACGGACTTCACAATGCCCGAAGCGTCGGTGGCTGAGGAGTGGCAATGTACCCAACCCTGGGTGTGAACGATGTTGCTGATGGCGCTGTTGGTGCCGCCGACGGGGAAGCCCGCGGCAGCCAGTTCCTGTTTGAGCGGCTCGATTTTGGCCGCGTCTTCGAGCAGGAACTCGACGTTGTTGCGGCTGGTGAAGCGCAGGCAGCCGCCGCAGTACTTGTCCGCCAGATCCGCATAGAGGCGGATGGTCTGCACGCTCAACAGGCGCGGAGAGCCGGCGCGCACCGTGTACAGGCGGTCGCCCGATTCCGCAACGTGGCACAGCACGCCGGGTGCCAGCGTCTCGTGGTATCTTCCACTGCCCGTAGTTCTTCTTGATGAGCGGGTGCAGAAACTTCTCGTAGTGGGGCGGCCCGATGTCGGTGATTCTCTTTACCGGTGGTTGCGTTGCCATCGTCTCATCTCCTCGCTTTACTTGTCTCCGTTAGGTTGGAAGAAGATATACGGGTTGTCGCGGGGCGCCGAGATCATCTCCGGGATCGGCTCCAGGCCGATAGCGTCCAGGAAGTTGGCCATCCCGACGCGCTGGATCAGTTCGCCGACGCGCTCGCGGTTCTTGCCGTGCTCATCCCAGAACTCCCACACGCGGGAAATCAGCTCCTTAAGGGTGTCGAGCAACTCCTCCTGCGGTACGAACGGCACCAGCACGGAGGAAAGCAGCGCGCCCTGCACGATGGGGGCCTTGGAGCCAATCAGCAGCGTGGCGCCCTTCTCCTTGCCCGGAGCCAGGGCCTTCGGCATCACGTTGATGCAGTGCATGCAGCGGACGCACTCGTGGTTGTCGATCGGAGAGGTGGCCGCCATCCCAGCTCATGCAGCGGGTCGGGCAGAGGTCGCAGACCTCCTTCTGGATGTCCAGGCCGCCGGCGGCATACTCGGCTACGGCCGCGTCGTCCTGCTGAATGTCGTCCTTCCAGGTCCCGATGATCGAGAGGTCGGCGCGCGCGATCGAGGCCACGCAGTCGTTGGGGCAGCCGGCGCACTTGATCTTGAACTTGTAGGGGAACGGCGGGCGGTGCAGCTCGTCCTGGTAGGCGCGGGTGAGGTCATCGCACAGTTTCAGCGTGTCGTAGCATGCCCACTCGCAGCGCGCCGGCCCCACGCAGCACGACGGCGTGCGCATGCAAGACCCGGATCCTCCGAGGTCGAAGCCGGCTTCGGTCAGCTCCTTGAAGGCGGGCTCCAGCTCAGACGGTCTTGGTCCCGAGGAAAATGATGTCCCCGGTAGAGCCGTGCATGTTGGTGAGACCGGAACCGTGGCGCTCCCAGATGTCACACAGGGTACGGAGCGCCTCGCTGGTGTAGAACCAGCCAGCCGGTTGATTGACGCGCATGGTGTGGAAGTGCGCGACCTTGGGGAACTGCTCGGGCACGTCGCTGTAACGGCCGATCACGCCGCCGCCGTAGCCGAGCACGCCCACGATTCCGCCGTGTTTCCAGTGCCCCTTCTTCTCCTCGTACGACAGCTCGAGCTGCCCGAGCAGGTCGTCGCACATCGGATTGGACTGGGCGGCTTTCTTGATCTCGGTCACAAAGCTCGGCCAGGGACCCTTCTCCAGTTCATCCAACAATTCGGTTTTCGGTTTGGCATCGTCGGCCATGTTATCTCCTCAAAGAGTTCTCGGCGGCCCTTCCTGCGCCGCCACTCACAGTTCTTGGTCCCGCTGCCGCGATCGCCACTGTCCGGTAGGCCAGATGAGCAAACTTCGAGTAGGGCGCGTAGAGAAGCAGGGCGAAGATCAGCACCAGGTGCACGTAATAGACCGCGTACATCACCATTACCGCCGCGGCCAGACGCAGCAGCTCGGACGCGATTCCGGTCACTGCCACCCCTGCCAGGGTCAGCAAAAAGAACCAATCGAAATACGTGCTCGGCGAACGCCAGCGCTGCGCGAGCAAAATGAGGCACCCGGCCAGGATGGCGGCCGCGCACAGATTCGCAAAGATCTTCAGCGGGTTGGTCAGCGACAGCGGCGTGTGCATCACGCCGGCCATGGTGGCCAGTCCCACGGCCGTGCCGACAGCCGCCAGGCCGCCGAAACCCCAGAAGGTCAGCAGGTGCCCCAAGCGGCGCCGCGCGTTTGGCCCGCATTTCGAGAACTGGCTGTGGACCGCGATTTCCCGGAAAGCCGGTACAAGGCCTCCCAGAATGGGTCCGCTCGCCCCGGCCGCCCTCAACGCCCGCACGAAACGCGCGATCCCAAGAGAGAGGGCCAGCGCCGTCAGGCCGGCGACGGCGAAGAACAGCGGCTCGAGCGTGCCGATCGGAAACACGCTCGCGAACTTGAGCGGGTCTGTTTCCGATTTCGGCGCCCAGAGCGCTATGGCCGCAAAGAGGAGCGCGGGGAGGAGCAACAGCGCGACCAATGCCTTGCGGTTGGCGACCGCTCCTGCCAGGGCCTGCGGGAAGGAGAAGTGCTTGATCGCAGCCTGGCGCAAGGCGCTGATCGTGTCGCCCGGCCGGGCGTCACGAGGACACTGCTCGGTGCAGTCGCCGCAATTGTGACAGAGCCACAACGCGGGATCGCCAACAACCTTTTCTTTCAGCCCCCACTGCGCCGCGAAGATCTGGCGGCGGGGGAACGGGGCACCATCCTGAGAAAGCGCGCAAACCGTCGAGCATGTCGCGCACTGGAAGCACTTCTTGATCCCGGCGCCGCCCGAGCGCATGACTTCCTGGATGAACGCTACGTCGGGCTCGATCTGAACGGCCGCAGCCATGATCACATTCCCTTATAGGGGTTGGGTCCCATCGCTCGAACGCGCTCGACGAATCCGTCGATAAGCGCGGGCAGCTTCTCGTACTCGTTGATCGAAATTTCGTTCGTCTCCAGCCGCGCGGATTCGAGGCGCAGGCGTTGGAGAGTCTCCTTGACGTTTTCCAGCCGGCGGGTGGCCAACTGGCTGCCACGGATGAAGTGGCACTGGTAATCGTCGCCGTACTTGCAGCCGACCAGCATGATCCCGTCAATCCCGCGCGAGAGCGCGTCGGCAATCCAGACAATGTTCAGCGATCCCAGGCAGCGCAGGGGGATCACCCTCGCGCTGGGGTCGTAACGCAGGCGGCGGAAGCCCGCGATGTCAAGCGCCGGATAGGCGTCGTTCTCGCACATGAAGACCAGGACTCGCGGCTTCTCCTCGTCCTCCTCCGGCACCTCAATGGCCTTGATCATCGAGGCGATCATGTCCACTGAGTAGTTCTTGAAAGAAACGACTCGCTCGGGGCAGGCGCCTAGGCAGATGCCGCAACGCCGACAGCGGAGTGGATTCGGCTTGGGCGTGCCCTTCTCGTCTTCATCGAGGCTGCCGAAGGGGCACTCCTCGGTGCAACGCTTGCATTGGGTGCAGCGCTGGAGGAAGAAGCTCGGGTAAGAGAGGTCGCCGGCTCGCGGATGAACCGCCTGGCCCTGCGCGGCCATCTCGACCGCCTGAATTGCCTTCATTGCCGCGCCCAGCGCGTCTTCCTGCGCCTGATTCGAGTCCATGGGCCCGCGGACGGCGCCGGCGGCGTAGATCCCTGTGCGCCGCGTCTCGTAAGGAAAACAGACGAAGTGAGAATCGGGGAAGCCGTGGCGCAGCACCGGCAGGTCCGGCCCCTGGCGGTAGGTCAGGTGGAGGATCTCGGTGCCCTTGTGAGCTTTCAATTCATCGGCGTGGCGAGCCGCTTCGGCACGCTGGCTTTCGGTTTCTGCCTTGACTGCCCTGATTTCCGCGTCTTCGAGCGCGCGGATCGCTTCGCCGTCGGCGGAGTTGGGCAGCATGCCGGTCGCGAGCACGACCAGATCGGCATGAATGACGATCTCCCCGCCCAGCAGCGTGTTCTTCGCCGTCACGGCCAGGCGGTCGGAGGGCAAGCCCCACGACAGAAACCACCTCGCCCTTGGTCAGAAAGTTCAAGGGATGGTCCTGGGCGGCGCGGTAGAAACGCTCGTACTGCCCCGGCGTCCGGATGTCCTTGTAGACGACGTAGACCTTCGCCTGCGGATTCTGATCGTGAACATAGCCGGCGTGCTTGAGCGTCGCCATGCAGCAAACGCCCGAGCAGTAGGGCAGGTGGCCGGGGTCGCGCGAGCCGGCGCACTGCACGAACAGGACGCTCTCGACCGGCCGGTCGTCGGAAGGCCGCCTGATCATCCCGCGTACCGCCATGCGCTCCAGTTCGACGTTCGTGATCACGTTCGGCAGGCCGTAGCCGAGATGCGCGAGACGGGTAGCGTCGTACGGCTTCCAGCCCGTGGCCAGAACGATCGCGCCGACACGCACCGTCGAGACCGCGCCCTCGCGCTCGATGGAAACGTCGAACATACCCGGTTGACCCTCGGTCTTGACGATGCGCGCCGAGGTGAGGACCTGGATTTTCGGGTTGTAGGCGACCTCGAGGAACCGGCGGGCCAAGCCATCCTGGACCGGCAGCCGAATAGGGAGGCGCGCCGGGGAACCGGCTCTTCAGCCTGGCGATGAAGCCGCCGAGCTGGGAGTCCTTCTCGACTAGGACGACCTCATACCCGGCCGCCGCCGCTTCGAGCGCGGCCGTGACGCCGCTGACGCCGCCGCCCACCACCAAGAGCTTCTTCGAAACGGCCTCGGCCAGGGGCTCCGTCGGTTCCGCCTTCTGCGCCTTCGCGACGCCCATGCGGAGATAGTCCTCCGCCAGCATCTGGGTGTCCTCGTCCTTG
Source organism: Bryobacterales bacterium (assembly GCA_963710565.1). GTDB lineage: Bacteria > Acidobacteriota > Terriglobia > Bryobacterales > Bryobacteraceae > DASWZN01. The sequence continues at coordinate 933,780 of CAVQAN010000010.1, forward strand.
GAGTTGTGGCACCAGGCCACATGCTCGCGCAGATTGACGCGTTCGAGCACCACCTTGGCCCCGTAGGCGAAAGCGTCTGTCTTGGCGCGGGGCGAGCAAGCTGCAACAACCACGGTGTCCACGGTGCCGATCGCGAGGTCCTTCGAGATCAGCTCACGGCCCTCCGGCCCGCACAGGAACGGGTGGACCTGGCACACGGGCGCCTTCAATTCGCGCCGGGCGATTTTGACAAGCTGCTCGGTGTCGACCGCGTCGCCGATGCCGCACCCGCTGCAGACGTAGACGCCGAGCTTCCTAGGCATCGTGAGCGCTCCTCACGACGCATTGGAGACCCTTCAGCGCCGCGCCGGTCGCGTCCTGAACCGTTGCGGAGACCTCCCCCGGACGCCGCACGCATCCCGCGCCATAAAGGCCGGCCTTGCCGCTTCCGTTGGCGATGAAGCGGAATTCGTCCAGCACGAAGCCGGATGGCAGACCCTCTGTCTCGGGAACCATGCCGGTGGCGAGCACCAGCAGGTTCACGCGCTGCGTGCATTTCACGCCGGCGAGGACATCTTCCGCGGTCACCAGCAGGTCGCCTGTCGCGGCGATCCTCATCCACCTTGGCGACTTTGCCCTTGACCAGTTTCAGTTTGTCGTCGGCGCTGACGCGCGCGTAGAACTCCTCGAGCAACCCGGAGGTGCGGATGTCGATATAGAAGATGGTCACCGACGCTTCGGGAGCCTGGGTGCGGATGTAGGTGGACTCTTTGAGCGAGGCCGCGCAGCAGACGGCCGAGCAGTAGGGCAGGTGGTTCTCGTCGCGCGAGCCGGCGCATTGGACGAACGCCACCGAGCGCGGCTCCCGGCCGTCCGACGGGCGCAGGATGCGGCCTGCCGTGGGGCCGTCGCAGGCAGCCATTCGCTCCAGCATCACGTTCGTGACGACGTTCTTGTACCTCCCGAAGCCGAGACCCTCGATGCGCGCGGCTTCGTAAGGCGCCCAGCCCGTCGCTGCAACGACCGCCGCAGCATGGAACGTCCTGCGCTCCGCCTGTTGGTTCAGGTCGATGGCGCCGTACTTGCATGCGTCGGCGCAGGCGTGGCAGCCCTCGCTGCAGGCCCCACGATCGATCACATAGCGCGCGGGAAACGCCAAAGCATGCGGCAGGCGGACGGCCTTCGTGCGGGAAAGGCCGTAGTTGAAGTCGTCCGGTCGCTCCGCCGGGCAGGCCTCGGCGCAGGCTCCGCAGGCCGTGCACGCGTCGGTGACGTAACGCGGGGCGATGGCAACCGTAGCCTCGTAATCCCCCGGCACTCCGGTGAGGGATTCAACTCGCGCCTGCGTGATCACGCGTGATGCGCGGATTGCTCTTGATGCGCCTGAAGTTGATCTCGAGGCCGCACGCGGGAGGGCAGAGCTTGGGGAAGTACTGATTCATCTGCGCGACGCGGCCGCCGAGCGAAGGGGACTTCTCGACCAGGATCGCCTCGCAGCCCGCCTCGGCCGCTTCGACGGCAGTGGTGATTCCGGCGATTCCGCCGCCAATCACGAGAATCGGTTTGCCCCTCCCGCTCATCTGGCCTCTTGTACGCTCCGAGCCGCCGCGCGCTGCTGCGCCGCGATCATCGCCGCAGGCTTGATCTTCATCGTTCTTTGCCGGAACAGGCTGAACCGCAGCCATTGGATGCCGAACTCCAGCAGTTCCTCGTCATCCGTGCGCATGGCCTCGACGCGGGCTTCATCCACTTCGAAGACTTCGAGCAGGCGCGTCTCGAAGACGAAGCGGCGGAAGCGATCCAGGTCGTAGCAGGCCATGTAGTACATGTCCATCTGCTCGGGTGTCAGCGCCTGGTCGTTGTCCCAGGCCTCATCGAGCATCAGCGCCTTGAAGGAGGCGTTGCCGGCATCGTACTCCTCCACACCCTGGCCGGCGATCCACTCGCGAACCGAGCAGCCGGGGCCCTCTCCGTGGCCGTGGCAGAGATCCTCGCGCACCAGGAAGTGGAACGGGCCGTTGTCCGGAGTCGCGTTGCGCGGCTCTGCCACGCCCAGCGGATACATTCGGCAGGCCCACGGCCGGTTGGCGTAGACGCTGCAGCCGGCGGGGGTGACGAACGGGCAGGCGCCCGTCTGCGGAGCCATCTTGAGAAGGACGGCTGGAATCTTCTGGTCCTGGGTGAAAGGCGAGATGGTGTAGCGCCGAAGGAATTCTGAGGAGTCGATGCCGAGTGAGCGTTTCAGCCGCAGGACGTCGTAGGGCGCCAGGACGATCGCGACGTCGGCGCAACAGCGCGTGAAGCAGTCCAGGTGCCGGCCACACTGGAAAGTGAATCGGTCGTCCGGTCCGAGCCTCGCGCAATCGCGAAGGATCGTCTCCTGGGTAAGCTCGTTAGCCGGCATGAGCCTCCTTCTCCGAGAGAATGCCGCTGCGCAACGCGTCCTTCGACCACACCGGCAGGGGGCCGGACTCGCCCGTCGTGGGGTCCAGGCGGTGCCGGTAGGATGCCGCGACGTTATAGCGCTCGGACATCCACCTCCAGCCCCGCACGAAGTACGGGCAAGCGTCGTTGAAGCACACGTACTGGAAGTCACCGCTCCAGGTGCTCAATTGGGGATTTGCCCATGCGGCCATGGGACCTTCGCAGTACGGACATTTAGTTTCGATCTGCCCGGCCATGATCAGACTGGGGAGGTCCCCGTCACCGGGGACCTCCCCCCTCAGGCCACCTATGCAGTGGCTCCCGCGGCCTTCTGCTCGAAGATATGCTGGATCGGGCGGGCCAGCGTCTGCCAACTGTTTGTATTCGGGTCGTACTTGCAGTTGGCGAACACGTGCCATTTGTCCTCATCGATGCTGGGTTTGTCAGCGCGGAAGTAGTAGCCGGGCCATCGGGTCTCTTCGCGGAACAGAACAGTCCGGACGTGCGCCTCCGCCTGCCACATGCGGTGGACGTTCTCCCAACAACGCATGAGTTCGTGCAGGTTTCCTGCCGCCAGATTCTCCGAGTCTTCCCTGAGGAAGGCCAGGAGTTCCAGCGCTCTTTCGAGCAGAGCCTGGTTGGTGATGAATTGCGCGGTGATGCCGCCGGCGTACTCGTCCATGATCTTTTGCAGGCGGAACATGAACATCCGGGGCTTGATGTAGGCGGGGTTGATATCGGGGTCCGTGGTTTCTTTGTGGTGTTGCTCGTAGGTGTCGAGCGGACGCAGGATCTCGGCCTGGAGCGCCGCGATGGTGGCCGGGGAAACCTGCGGCAGCGAGTTGTGCTCGACGATGTACTTGATGGCCGACTTGGCAGCGATGCGGCCCTCGGCGTGCGAGCCCGAAGAGAACTTGTGGCTCGAAGCGCCCGAGGCGTCGCCGGCGCAGAACAGACCCTGCACCGTGGACATGTTGCTGTAGCCCCAGAAGTACTCGTCGCGGGTGGCGTCCGTTTGCAGATCTTCAGGGCCGCTCAGCCACGCGCCGGAGGCGCCGGAGTGCGAGCCGATGAAGTAGGGCTCGGCGGCGGCGATCTCGGAGGCGCGCTCCTCGGGCTGGACGTTGCTGGCCGCCCAGAGGATCGCCTGGGAAATGGTCATGTCCAGGAAGTCTTCCCAGGCTTCGGACTCGAGGTCCTTCATCTTCTTCTTGTAAGCCTTGGGGTCGTCCTTGAACTGGTCGGCGATGCCCTGGATGGCTTCTTCGGTCCGCATGAAGATCGGACCTTTGCCTTCCATGATGTCGAGCATGCCCAGGTAGTTGCGCAGGTTGGCGGGGACCGGCTTCACGCGGCCGTAGGGCCCCCACTTCTCCAACTCCGGCTTGCGGTCGATCATGTAGTTGCCGCCCTGGGAATTGGTGGCGCGCGCCTTGAACAGCAGGAACCAGGCTCCGACCGGGCCGTACGCGTCCTTAAAGCGCACCGGGATGAAGCGCACTTCCTGACAAGTCATCTCCGCGCCGGCCTTCAGGGTGAAGTAGGCCGAAGAGCCGGAGTTCCATGGTGGATACCAGGCACGGCCCATGCCTTCGCCGGAGCTCCTGGGCTTGAAGACGTGCACCGCGCCGCCCATGGCGACCAGCGTGGCCTTGGCTTTGAAGATGTAGAACTTCTCCTCGCGCACCGAGAAGCCGACTGCGCCCGCGCAGCGGTCGCCGTCCACCAGCGGTCCCACGATGAAGACGCGCTCGTAGATCTCGCCCACGCCGCTCTGAAGCAGCGCGTTCTTGGCCGCCTCGGCGACAATCACCTTGTAGGACTCGCCGTTGATCATCAACTGCCAGCGGCCCTCGTGCACGTAGGCGCCGTTCTCGTCCTTCCAGATGGGCAGGCCCCACTGCTCGAACAGATGGACCGTGGAATCGACGTGGCGGGCGATGTTGGCGACCAGGTCCTCGCGGGTGATTCCCATGAGGTCGTTGCGGACGTAATCGACGTAGTCCTTGACGGTGTTGGCGCCGTCCCTGAGCCCGACGTACTGGTTGATCGCGGAAAGGCCCATGGCGACAGCGCCAGAACGGTCCACGGCGGCCTTGTCGACGAGGGTGACTTTCAGGCCGTTCTTCTGCGCCCAGTGCGCCGCCTCGACCGCCGCCCCGCAAGCGGCCATGCCGCCGCCGAGGATCAGGAGGTCGGTTTCGACCACTACAGTTTCGAAGTTTCCCATGATGATCCTCTCTCTCTAACCTTTCAGGCTGAAGACCGCGGCCAGGCCGAGCGAGGCCGGCTCGGTGAACAGCGCGGGGCTGTTGAGATCGTCGCCAGTCGGGAATCCGCCGTCCGGGACCGCGGCTCCTTCCGTTGTCGTTCGAATTGGGAATTTGAACCGCTTGATCATTCCGTTGCGGAACTTGACGGTCCAGAGGATGGAATCCGTGGAACGCATGGGCGTGGCAGAAGCGCCCATGGGGACGAAGTCGGCGTAGCCGCGGACCTCGACGGCCTGGGTGGGGCAGATCTTGACGCAGTTGTAGCACTCCCAGCACATCGAGACGTCGCGGTTGTAGGCCTTCATCGTCGCCTTGTCCAACACCATCAGGTCATTAGGGCAGATGTATTGACAGGCTGTTTTGTCCAGTGCCTTGCAGCCGTCGCATTTGTCGGGATTCACGTAGCTTGGCATTCGGCCACCTTTCTAACGAATCACGTCGCTGCCGCGGGTTTCCGTCCCGTCCATGGGCACACCTCAAGCGGCCTCTCTCACTCCTACAGGTTTTTCGACCCTAAGCTCTTCAACTCCATCCACGCTCCTCGGAGGGAGCGCGGGACGCGGTCACGCGAACCTTATGCCGGCGGCTTCGGACGGACGATCGGGTGCTGGCACCCGAGATAAAAGCAGGTGCGCCGCCCGTGCTGCCCAAACCGGCATTCGTTGCGAAAGTAGATCTCACACTGAAGGCAGACTTCGTCCGGGTTCTCGCGCTCGCTGGCGATGCCGGCGGCCAGCCGGTCCAGGAGTTCGGAGGTGTGTCGCAGTTCCTCAGGCGAAAACTGCTCAAAGATCTTGGCGGCCTTCCGGTTTCTGGCCGTCTCGTACTCTTCCAGCAGCCGGCGGCTGGCTTCGGTCAAGGTGAGCGCACTGGTGCGCCGGTCGCCCTGAATGTCGTTTCGCCGGAGCAGCCGGCGGCGTACAAGCTTCTCCACCGCCTTGCTGGCGGCCGGGCTGGTCACTCCCAGGAAAGTGGCCGCATCGCCGATGGTCACTTCGTCGGTCTGGGCCACCAAGTACAACAACTTGAGCTGCGTAAAAGTCAGCTTGTCGCCCACTACCTCTCGCAGCACCGCTGCTTCGCAGACGTCGCGGACAGCCTTGGCGAAGACGCGTGCGCTGGCGAGGAACTCGTGGGTGAGTTCGGGAGTGAACTTGCTTTCCATGCCTGCCTTCCGGCCCGGCCTCCGCGACATCCCTGCGCGGCCGGACCCTGGTCAGTCGGTAACCAAGATAACTGTAAACCTGATTAACGATTAGATCAAGCCTAATTTTAGGGGCTTAAGATCTTCAGTCCGACTATAACTGTTGTTGTGGTCGCGCGATCTGTGATAAGTCCATTATTATCAATACATTGTAGCTAGTCATTGAAGATACCGACATCGGCGCTTGATCGCGGCGAGCTGCCACCGAGCCCAGGGCGCTTCCGCGCCCGGTTCGTCAAAAAAGACTCTTGTCTCCGAGGCAGGAACGACCCTACAATTGACGGCGGGCCGTCCTGCGGCTCGTCCACAGCCCGGCCTGGAGGTGCATCCTTGTCGGTGATCACGATTTCGCGAGGATCCTTCAGCGGGGGCAAACTGCTCGCCGAGTGTCTGGCTCGCAGGCTGGGATACCGGTGCATCGACCGCGATGTGATTGTCGAGCGCGCCGCCGCCTCGGGCATCTCTCAGGAAGCTTTGCGGGACGCTCTGGAGAAGCCGCCCGGGTTCCTCGACCGCTTCAGCCACAAGAAGTACATCTACCTGGCGCTCATCCAAGCGGCGCTGGCCGAAGAAGTCCGCACCGGCAGGGCGATCTATCACGGCCTGGCGGGGCACCTGTTGTTGAAGGCCGGGCCGCACATCCTGCGCACGCGTATCATCGCGCCGCCGGAGTTCCGCATCGGCATGGCGCAGGCGCGACTGAAACTGGACCGCGACCAAGCCATCGCCTACATCAACAGAATGGATCAGCAGCGCCGGAAATGGACGCAGTTCCTCTACGGCGTCGATTGGGGGGACCCGTCGCTCTACGACATCGTGCTGAACCTCGAGTCCATCGAGATCGAGGAGGCGTGCCACGTCATCGCCACGTATGGCCCATGAGCGCTGCTTTGCGTTCACGCCCGAATGCCAGGCGGCCATGGACGACCTGGCGCTCGCCAGTCGCATTCGGGCCAACCTGGCCCTTAACGGGTCGACCTCGAACCTGGAAGTCGACGTGGTGGCGCACGGCGGGGCGGTGGCCGATCAAAGGAAGGCTGGTCAGCGTTGACCAGATCGAGGAAGTGGAACGTGTCGCCCGGGCGGTGCCCGGCGTGACTGAATTGAACTTGAACGAGCTGGCCCCCAACGTCCAGGCCTAATAGAAGGACCACAGGAGGTCAGAGGCGAGGGTGGAAGGTTCGATCGCTCGAATTTAAGGATCTTAGGGCCTCTTATCTGTCGTGCCGGTCTTCTTGCCCATCGCCGCGAATGAGTACCAGCCTGTTTCCGCTCCTGATAGCAGGCTCGGCTGATCGGCTTGCTTTCCGGGCTCACAGGCGTCGGTGGGGGTTTTCTTCTCACGCCTCTGTTGATGATGATCGGCGTTCCGCCCACCGTCTCCGCCGCTTCCGGCTGCAACTCGATCGTGGCCACATCGGCCTGCGCTGTCGGCGCCCACTTCAGGCTGGGGAACGTGGATGTCAAGCTCGGCTCCGTCCTGCTCATGGGCGGCTTGCTCGGTTCCGCCATGGGCGTCGAGATCATCAAGGTCCTGGCTCACGCTCGGCGAAGCCAATTTCCTGATCAGAGTGACGTACGTGGTCATGCTCGGCGGCGTCGGCGGCTACATGCTGGCCGATGGCTTTCGGGCGCTTCGGCGGCAGCGGCGGCGTCGGAATCGCCCGGCGGCGGGTCGTGGGCCATTTCTGGAGAAGCTGCCCTGGCAGATCGATTTCCCGCGTTCCGGCGTCCGGCACTCGGTCCTGGTGCCCCATCATGCTCTGCGCGCTGGTCGGGCATCCTGACCGCAATCATGGGCGTGGGCGGCGGTTTCCTGATCGTGCCCATGATGATCTATCTGCTGCGCATGCCCCTGCGCATGGCGGTTGGAACAAGCCTTTTCCAGATCCTGTTTACCTGTGTGGGCGTGACCTACATGCAGGCCGTCACCAACCACACCGTGGATCTCGAGCTGGCCCTGTTGGTGGGCGCGGGCTCCGCGGTGGGCGCGCAACTCGGGGTGCAACTCAACCGGCATATGCGTGGGGAGCACCTGAAGGTCCTGCTGGCCAGCCTGGCGCTGGTCGTCGCCGTGAAATGGCGCTCGAGTAGATCCTCCCTCCGGCCAGTCTCCGCACCCCAACGCCGAGCGCCTGCACGGATCGCACGGCTACCGGGGCTACGAAACTGCCGCGGGCCGTACTGAAGCCGCGACCGCCAAGGAGCGGTTCACGCCTGGTTCGACATGATGCGCGGCGAGGGCTTATGCCTATCTTCTTGCCGGTCGCCGGGATCAGCATCAATATGTTGGTATGCTGGTCGGGCGTCGGCAGATGATCGGGTTTCTGTCGGGCCTGCTAGGCGTCGGAGGCGGTTTCCTCCTGACGCCGATCCTGATGATGATCGGTATCCCGCCTACCGTGGCCGCGGCTTCCGACACCAATTCGATCGTCGCGACGTCTTCTTCGGGTGTGGCCGCGCATTTCCGGCTCGGCAACGTGGACATCAAGATGGGGTCGGTCCTGCTGCTCGGTGGTCTTGCCGGCGCCGCGATCGGCGTCGAGATCATCAAGATACTGCGAACACTGGGGAACGCCGGTGTGCTCATCGAGCTGACCTACATCTTCGTGCTGGGCGGGACTGGCGGGTACATGTTCCTGCAGAGCCTGAATACCCTGCGGCGGGGCACAGTTGTATGCAAGCACACAAACGCGCTAAACCTAGCGAACTCCTGAGCCAGTTACCTTTTCAGATGTATTTCCCCCGATCGCGGGTGCAGCATTCGTTGTGCGTCCCGTTTTTCCTGGGTGCGCTGGTGGGCGTTCTGTCGGCGATCATGGGCGTGGGTGGAGGCTTCATCATGGTGCCGATGATGGTCTACCTGCTGCGCATGCCGACGCACGTTGCGGTCGGCACCAGCCTGTTCCAGATTCTGTTCACGTGCGCCGGAGTGACATACATGCAGGCGACGGCGAACCACACCGTCGATCTGGTTCTGGCTTTGCTGCTGGCGCTCGGATCGACGATCGGCGCGCAGGTCGGCGCCCGCATCAGCCGGCGGTATTGCGCGGCGAGCAGTTGATGATCCTGCTGGCGATGCTCGCGCTGGCGGTGATGGCGAAAATGTCGGTGGGCCTCGTGGTCACGCCGTCGAACCTGCTGGAAGTCGGCCATGGCGCGGAAATAAAATCTGAGGCGAGCCGGCGCGCGCACCGTTCGGCAGCTACCGTTGCGCCGCTCTGCACCTTTCCGCGGAGGCTCTCGATCCGGCGGGAATGCCGCGCCCCGGCGCCGCGGATGTGCGCTCTGCGCCGCGGAGCCTCGCCGCAAGTTGCCGAAGGCGCCATGGCGTCCGGCGGAACGGCTTCCAACGTGTTATGGGGAGGCCCCTCATGATGTGGCATCCAATGGAAGACTTACGCTCTGGACTCGCCGCTTTGTTGGAAGTGGCGCCCAGCCCCGCCCCGAGCGAAGCGCCGGAGGTGAGACTTGAGCCCAATGTAATCCAAATGGGGGCGTTTTACAGCGGTAAGTGGACGCGGATCTCCGGCACAGTCACGTGCGGACTCGAAAGCTATTGTGGTGATTCGGGGTCCGATCACCGAGAGGTGTTCAACAAAAAGGCGCGAGCCGGCCCGATCTGGATCAACTCCGGCAAGGTGCACATCTCCGGCGTGCCTTCCCTATTCCTCTGCTATAGCTCCGAACCGGTCGACAAGCTTCTCCAGCGCGACGAGATTGATGAGAATCAGCTCGACGACCTGGCGATCAAACGGCAGATGATCGTCACTCCGACGGAGATGGACCACCCCGTTATCCGCGACAACTTCGTGGACCTGAAAATCAAAGAGAACGTCTATCGGACCATCCCTGGAGAGCTCAAAATGGGCCCCCGTCACAGGCCCGCGTTCCCTTTTCGGTGGACTTTCATTGGCCCAGGAAGGCCCCGCCGGATCATTACGAGGTCCGTGTTTACGAGTGCCACGATGGGCCATCGTGGGAAAAACGTCGGCTCGACTCGACGTGGTCAAGATTGGCTTCCCGCGAACTGATCGCGCAACTGGCAACCGAGCACGCCTCGAGTTACGGCGTGGTCGCGGTGCTCTTCGCCGTGCTGGGCGGGTTTGGAATCGACTTCCTCGCAGCCAGGCTCCGCCGGAAGCCGCGTCGGCACCGCGGCTGCTCCGACCAGCCCACACCGGAGAAGCAGTCGAAGGAAACGGGAAAAGGTGTGGCAACACGTTAAGAAACAGGCCGCCATGCCGTCCTTGCGGCGGAAGGCAGTCGGGAGGTGAAATGAACGGCGTATTTCGGAGCAGATTCTTTCAGGCGGTACGCCTCGGCATGGTGCTCGCTCCCGCCCGCTTGTTCGCCGGACGGTGGCGACAGCCCGATCGTGATCGTGGCTGATAGCCGGCGGTTTCCGGTTTGAGAGCGTGGTGGACCAACCTGTACAACGACAGCCATCTGCTTTTCGCTCTCGTGACCGTCATCTGATTATCCCGTCATCGGGCTGTTGCTGGGAAGCTGACTGGCTGCAGCCATGGCCAGGATCGGCATCAACCTCAAGTCTCGGGAGCTGGCGGAACACTAAGGGAGGCCATGATCATGGATTGGCTGTACGTGCAATGCCAATCCCGGGTGACGCAATCTTCTGGCCGGGATCGATGATCCTCGGCTTCGGCGTCGGCATGATCGGCGGGTTCTTCGGCATGGGCGGCGGCTGGATGGTCACGCCGGGCCTCAACATCCTCGGCTTTCCGATGGCGTTCGCGATCGGGACCGACATCACTCAGATGGCCGGCCCCTCACTGATTTCGACCATGCGGCACGGCCGGTTCGGCAACGTCGATTACAAGCTGGGCATCATCATGGTGTTGCGGAACAATAGGCGGCTTCGAATCGGGCGCCCAGATGATCATGTGGCTGGAGCGGATCGGAAAGGTGGACATCGTATGTGCGCTTCGGCTATCTCGTCCTACTGACACTTGATCGCCTGGCTGGTGTTCGCCGACGTCTCCAAGCGCGAAGGAAGGAGCGGGAGGCCCGGCCGCCGGGCAAGCGCGCTGGATGCGCTATCGACCGGGATCGAGTGGCACAAGACCTCCACAAGATCAACATTCCGCCGGTAGTTCATTTCAAGCGGGCCGGCATCCGCTGCTCGGTATGGTTGCCGATCGTCGGTCGGCTTTTTTCACCGGATGGATGGCGGGCGTCCTGGGGATCGGCGGCGGGCTGATCCGTATGCCCGCTCTGATCTACCTGGTGGGATGCCCCACCCACATCGCGGTCGGAACCGACCTGTTCGAGGTCGCGATCTCCGGCCTCTACGGTGCGGCCTCGTACAGCTACAAGGGCCGGACGGAACTGATGGCGGCCCTGATCATGCTGGTCGGGGCTTCGATCGGTGCTCAGATCGGCTCGGTCGCGACGAAGTACGTCAAAGGTTACGGCATCCGGATCTTCTTCGGCATCGCGGTGGTCGGCTGCGGCTTCTCGATATGTTGAAGCTCGTCGCCGGTGCATGCCGTGCCTGGCGGAACCTGCTTGAATGGCGCGGCAACCACATGATCCTGGGGCTCGTAACGGCGCTTTCGCTCTACATCCTCGTGCGGTTTTCGCCGGCGTTCGCGAGGAACTGGCGGTGAAACGGAGCCATCCGCAGGCACACGAGGAAACATTCCGACGATCACTGTCCATCGTCTGGAGAGGTGGCCGTTCTCGCCGCTGCGCTCTCGCTGGTTGGATGCGGCCGCTTCGGCCAGGTGAACCAGGGCCGCGTGATCCAATACGACCGGGAGAAAGGGCTGGTCAACTTCATCCAGGATTCAAACTACCGCGAGCCCGGCAAACCTCGTTTCGACGTTCTGCCTGCCGTCACCGTCCGCATACCTGCGGATCCGGGCGAGATGGGGCCCGCGCCCCAGGCCGGCAAGCTGCTGGCCGTCGATTCCCCGCGCAGGCTGCTCGTCCGTCTATGATGCCGGCGCACGGCGAATCCGCACCATTCCCTACATGCCCGTTGAGGAACGCCGCGGCGTGTACGGCGACGATGCGCGCCTCCTCGCGGGCCTGCCGCACATCGACCGCCAGAACAGAACGATCACCGTCTACGACTCCCGGCACCGGGTGCTGCTGACGTTCTCCGTCAGCGACGCGGACTTCAACCTGCCTGCGGACACCTGGAAGACTGGAGATGACATCCGCTACTATTACAAGGAGCCGGGCCAGGCGCTCCGCATGATGAACGTGACCAGGACGGAGGTCAGCGAGGCCGGAAGGACCCGGCCGAGTGATGCTATAGTGGCGTCCACCGATGGCTGCATGGTGGCGGAAAAAGGACGAGCAACGCGAGGAGGCGCGGCTCGGCCGAAGAGAGGATACGCCTCAAGTATCAGAGCTTCCGGGAAGTCCTCACACTCAATAACGAGTGCCTGGAGCTGATGGCCGGCCTCCAGGAGGACCTTCAGTTCGTTCCGCCGCTCCGCGACGTGATCCAGGACCGCATCGCGGCCATCTACGAGAAGGCCGAGCAGATCGTGGACGCAATCGAGAAGCTCACCGGCATCCGCCAGGCACAGCTTCGGGAGGCGGTCGCTGCCCAGCGCGGCGAGGTCGAGCGCTACATCGCGGCCTGCCAGGAGCTGGCGACGCCCGCTTCGCCGTGCGACTCTCCGAATTGGCGCAGAAGCCGCACCCTGAAGCCGGCGGCAAAGCGGCGGCGCTTGGCCGAGATGAAGAACCGGCTCGGGCTGCCCGTGCCGGATGGCTACGTGCTCACCACGGAGGCGTACCGGCAGTTCTGCGGCATTCCATTGTGGAAGGAGATCCGCGATTCCGTGCGGGGCCTGGACCTCAACGACCTTGACGCGCTGTCGGCCATCTCGCGAAAGCTGGAGAGCCTGGTGATGGCCTGCGAGGTTCCGCGGGCTGTCGAGATCGCAATTACCGAGCGGGCTAAGACACTCGACGCGCACGGCAACTGGGACTGGCGGTCCGCTCGAGCGCAGTCGGGGAGGGCGGCGAAAGGACGTTTGCCGGCCAGTTTCTCAGCATGGTCAATGTTCCTGCCCGGCCAGCTTGTCGATGCGTACAAGCGTGTCGTCGCGGGCCGTTTCAGCGAGCGCGCCCTCTTCTACCGGCTGTCCGCCGGGCTGCTGGAGGTGGACAGCCCGATGGCCGTGCTGTTTCTGCCGGTGATTCCGGCCCGGGCCTCCGGCATCATGTACACTCGCGATCCCGCGCGATGCGAAGAGCAAGACGCTATGGATCACAGCCACGCGCGGCTTGGGGCTGGATATCGCCAGCGGCCGCATGCCCGCCGACCTGTTCGTGGTATCCCGCGGCCGCCCGCACACCGTCCTCGAGCGGGCCATCGTGCACAAAGAAGATGCAGATTGTCGCGGAGGCGGGCGGCGGGACCGCGCAGAGCAGGCTCGCCCGAGATGGACGCCGACGCTCCCAGTCTGGCGCCGTCGGAACTCGAAACCCTCAGCTCCTGGGGTGTCCGGATCGAGGAGCATTTCCACGCGGCGCAGGACATCGAGTGGGTGCTCGGCGAGGACGGCCGGCTCTGGATCGTGCAGGCCCGCCCGCTCGTTCTGGCTTCCCCGGCGCGCGAGAAATCGCGAGTGCGCAGCGAGCCGTTGTTTCCGGCGGCCGCACGATCTATCCCGGCCGGGTGTCCGGAAATGCTTACCTGATCGAGGATCTGGGCGCGCTGAGCGGGACCCCGGCGGGCGCGGTCGTGTTCATGCGCCGTGCCAGCCCGGAGATTGTGGAGGTGTTTCCCCGCATCGCGGGCCTGGTCGCGGAATGGGGAAACGTCGCTGGCCACGTGGCTGCCCTGCTGCGGGAGTTCAAGGTGCCTTCGGTGTTTCAGATGGCGGGAGTATGCGAACGCTTGCGCGCGGGAGACCCGATAAGCCTGGATGCCGTGCAGGCGCGGGTGTATCGCGGGGACGCTTTGGCCGCCTCGCGTCGTGGAAGAAGCAGTAGCCGACGGGCGCGGGGACCGGACGGGCGATCCGATCAGCCGCCGGCTGCTGACGCTGCATCTGCTGGATCCATCGGCCGCGAACTTCCGGCCCGCAGGCTGCAAGTCGACCCACGACGTTCTTCGGTATTGCCATGAGAAGGCGATCGAGACCATGTTCGCGGTCAACGACCTCGAGCGGGAACGCGGACCGCGGTGCACTAAGCGGCTCGAAACGGGATTGCCGATCAATCTCTACGTGCTCGACCTGGGCGGCGGCGTTGTGCCCGCCGAAGGGCAGCGCTCTACCGTAATGCCTGAGCAGGTGGTTTCCCGGCCGTTCCAGGCTCTGTGGAAAGGAGTGACCAACCCGGCGGTTACCTGGACTCGCGAGATGCCTGCAAGTTTCGGCGACCTGGCCTCGGTAATGGCGAGTTCCCTTTCGGCGCCAAGCGGGGCAATGCGCGCACTCGGCGAAGAAAGCTACCTGTCTGGTGGCCGATGAGTACATGAACCTGAACTCCCGTCTGGCCTACCACTTCAGTCTGATCGACGCCTGCCTCTCCGATCTCCCCAGCAACAACTACATTGCCTTCCGCTTCGAGGGCGGCGGCGCTACGCGCTGGCGAAGAGACCTACGGGCCTGCTTCATCGAGGCCTGCCTCAGCCATTACAGCTTCCGCGTGGACCGGCGGGGCGACCTGGTCAACGCATGGCTTAAGAAGGCGTCGGCGCAGGAAACCGAGGCCAAACTGGACATCCTGGGCCGGCTGATGGCCTGTTCCAGCCAACTCGACATGTACATGACCAGTCCGGACGTCATGAAGTGGTATGTCCGGCAGTTTCTGCAAGGCAACTACAGCTTTGCTATGATAGAAGAGCGGAGCGGGACTCCTTCAAACCGCGTTCAGCCCAGTTAGCCTGCGCGGTCCCCTTGTGTCAGAGATCCCAGTTGGTGTATAATTGTCTTGTAACGATTTCGCAACAGTTAACAAGAGAATGAGCAAACTGAACGCAAGTCACCGCCGACGGCGCCACCCCGTATGGCGCTGGATGATCCTCTTTGGTTTCATCACGTTTGTGCTTTCTGTGGTGCTGCTCAAGGCGGTCGCCCCCCTCGGAGATGCGATTATTGCGTCGCGCGACAACGGCGGCCAGCCTGAGCACAAGTCGCAGACGGTGAGCACATCGGCGCCGAAGCCGGCGCCTGCCCAGCCACGCCATCTGTAATCCCTCAGTCGTGTCTCCGGTCGTCGTTTTTTCTTGATATTCCTTGGATCGCGTCCTAGAATAGAGATTCGGGTCTGAGTATTTTCTTCGCGGAACAGGACAGTGGGAGGAGTGTCTCCCGCGCCACGAGTAGCCGGGCCGCAATTCGGTCCAGGGAGGTAGGCTTATGGCGAAGGTTCCTGTTGAAACGCTCGCCGAAGAAATGTACCAGATGGTGGCCGAGTACGCCGGCAAGAAAAACCTCAAAGCCGGCGACCTCACCAAGGCCATGATCTCCAAGCACGGCGAAGAAGCATGCAGCAAGGATGACTGCAAGCAGGCCATCCGCTGCTGATGGATTCCGGCCGCTGCGTCTACAGCTACTTCGGCGGATCCTACATCACGCTTCCACACAAGGAAGGGGCCGCGCCCGAAGTCTGAACTTCGACCGGCAAGCCGCCGTGACCACACTTGGATCACCGCGGCTGGTGATAGCCGGGGCTTCCGGAGATTCAGGCAAGACTCTGGTATCCCTAGGGCTGCTGCTGGCCGCTTCCCGCACCGGGCTGGCAGTTCGGGCCTTCAAGAAGGGCCCGGACTACATTGACGCCGCCTGGCTGGCCTGGGCGTCTGCGCACCCCGCCCACAACCTGGACACATACCTCATGGGCTTCGACCGGGCGGCGGCCTCCTTCGCGCATCACGCCGTGCCGGAGGGCCTGAACCTGATCGAGGGCAACCGCGGGATCTACGATGGCGTGGACGCGCTCGGCACGCACAGCACGGCAGAACTGGCGAAAGCGCTCGACGCGCCGGTCGTGCTGGTCTTGAACGCCAGCAAGGTCACGCGAACGGCTGCGGCGTGGGTTCTGGGCTGCCAGAAGCTCGATCCCCAGGTACGCATCGCCGGCGTGGTCCTGAACCAGGTCGCCAACCGCGCGCCACGAGCGCACAATGCGCGAAGCAGTCGAATCCGCCTGCGGCACTCCCGTGGTCGGAGTTCTGCCGCGGATCGCGCAGCCGAATCTCCTGCCGCAGCGGCACCTCGGCCTGATCACGCCCGAAGAGCACCCGCATCTCGACGGGCTCAGGCAGGCGCTGATCGAACTCGCTTCCACTCTCGACCTGGAAAAGATCCTCGGCATCGCGCGGGACATGCCCCCACTCGCGGCGCCCGCCCTTCCGGCTCCTGAACTCCCGAGCGGCAGTGGTCTGACTATCGGCTATCTGCGGGATTCAGCGTTCACGTTCTACTATGCCGAAAACCTCACCATGCTCGAATCCACGGGTGCCTCGCTGGTGCGGGTTTCGGCGCTCGATTCCGGCGCGTTGCCCGAGGGACTCGACGCCCTGTACATCGGCGGAGGGTTTCCCGAGACTCACGCGGCGAAGCTCTCGGCGAATCGCAGCATTTCTGGAGTCGCTGCGGCATTCGGCAGAGCAAGGCTTGCCCGTTTACGCGGAATGCGGTGGCCTGATGCTTCTCTCTCGCGCCATCCACTGGCAGGGCCGCAGGGACCCGATGGCGGGCGTGCTGCCCCTCGATGTCGAGGTCTGTCCCACACCGCAGGGACACGGTTACACAGAGCTGGTCGTTGACCAGCCCAATCCCTTCTTTCCGCAAGGCCTCACACTGCGAGGTCACGAATTCCATTACTCCCGGATTCTGCTCGAAGGGCCCGCGCCGCCGACGGCGTGCCGCGTCACGCGCGGCTCGGGCTGCTGCGAGCGCCGGGATGGAGTCGTGGCTGGCAACGTGTGGGCCAGTTACACACATTTCAACGCGCTGGCAGCGCCCGAATGGGCGTCCGGCATTTTGAACGCCGCCCGTCAGTTCTCGCACGGACGATCGGTCGGCCAACTTTCGCACTGATAGGAGGCATTCAATGAGCAAACTGGTACCCCCGCATGGGAGTCCGGAACTGAAACCGCTCCTCCTGGAAGGACAGCAACGGGAGGAGGAACTGAAACGCGCCAAGGGGCTGAAACTGGTCCCGATGAGCAGCCGCGAAACCAGCGACCTGATCATGATGGGAATCGGCGCGTTTACCCCGCTCGACGGGTTCATGGGCCAGGCCGACTGGCGCGGCTGTTGCGAAACGTACAGCATGCCCAGCAGGAACGGCCTGTTCTGGCCGATCCCGATCACGCTCTCGGCCGACGAAGAGCACGCCGGCACGATCGCGATCGGCGAAGAGGTGGCGCTGTGGGACCTCGAGACCGAGGCCATCATGGGCACCATGAAGGTCACCGAGAAGTACGTGCATCGACAAGGAGTACGAGTGCAAGCAGGTCTTCCGCACGGCGGACCCGGCGCATCCCGGCGTCCAGAAAGTGCTCGAGCAGGGGGCGGTGAATCTGGCCGGCCCGGTCAAGGTGCTGTCGGAATCCTATTACCCGGAGATGTTCAAAGGCATCTATGAGCGTCCCGCCGAATCGCGCAAGCAGTTCGAAGAGCGCGGCTGGAGCACCGTGGCGGCCCTGCAACTCCGCAATCCGATGCACAACTCGCACGCCTACCTGGCCTGGGTGGCCATCGAGGTCTGCGACGGCGTCTACATCCACCAGCTCGTGGGCAAGCTGAAGCCGGGCGACATTCCGGCCGACGTGCGCGTGCGGGCCATCGACGCGCTGGTCAACAAGTACTTCCGCAAGGACCGCGTCATCCAGGGCGGATATCCCGATGGAGATGCGTTACGCCGGCCCGCGCGAAGCCCTGCTGCACGCGGTGTTCCGCCAGAACTACGGCTGCTCGCACCTGATCGTGGGGCGCGATCACGCCGGCGTGGGCGACTACTACGGACCGTTCGACGCGCAGAAGATCTTCAACGAGATCCCGCCGGACGCGCTGGTCCTGCGCCCGCTGTGCATGGATTGGACGTTCTACTGCTACGAGTGCGGCACCATGGCCTCGATGAAGACCTGCCCGCACCAGAGCAAGGCGGTCATCGACGAGAACGGCAACTACAAGGGAGGCGCCCGGCTGCTGCTCTCCGGCACGCTGCTCAGAAAGCTGATGAGCGAAGGCAAGCCGGTGCCGGCGGAGTTCTCCAGGCCGGAGGTGATCGCGATTCTGAAGGAGTACTACGACAGCCTCGAAGAGAAGGTCGAGGTGAAGCTGCACGGCTCTGCGACCGGCGACAAGCGCTGAGGGAGCAACGTAGCGCGTCGGGACCCGCCGCGGAGAGATCCGCGGCGGGTCCCGGCTGGGGACTGAGCTATGAGCCCGAAGAGGATTCTCGTGGTCGATGACGAGCCGGATGTGTGCCGCTATCTTGCCATCCTCTTCGAGGGATCCGGTTACGCGGTGAGTTGCGCCTGCGACGGATACGAGGCCGCACATCAGGTGAGGCAGGCGAGGCCCGATTTGATCATGCTGGATCCTTCGATGCCGCACAAGACCGGCCTGAAATTCTACCGCGAAATGAAGTCGACACTGGAACTCAGCCGAATTCCCATTGTCTTTGTAGCCATGCCGGCCTGGGCTGCGGGAAAGGCCAGGACATGGCTTGCCGCCGCCCGACGGTCTGATTGCCAAGCCGGTGAACCCGGATGAAATGATCGGGCTCGTGAACCGGCTGGTGGGTACGCGGCAGGCCGCCGATGCTGGATAAGGAGTGTTATGAGAGGAACAGGAAAGGTCTACCTGGTGGGAGCGGGTCCGGGCGACCCCAAGCTGCTGACGTTGAGAGCCGTGGAACTGCTCGAGGCAGCCGAGGTTGTCGTCTACGACCGGCTGGTCCAGGAAGGGGTTCTCGCATACGTGAATCCTCTCGCCTAGTGCATCTACATGGGAAAGCCGCTGGGCAGGCACGAATCGCGGCAGGACGAGATCAACGAACTCCTGGTGCGCAAGGCGAGCGAAGGCAAGATGGTGGTGAGGCTGAAATGCGGCGACCCGTTCGTCTTCGCGCGCGGCGGCGAAGAGGCGGAGTACCTGGTGGATCATGGCGTGCCTTTCGAGGCCGTTCCGGGGGTCTCTTCGGCGCTCGCAGCGCCGCTGGCGGCCGGAATTCCCGTTACTCATCGCAATTCGGCATCAAGCCTCGGTATCATCACGGGGCACGAGTGCAGGGACGAGGAGAGCCGCTTGGACTGGGCTGCGATCTCCAAGCTGCAGACGCTCGTTTTCCTGATGGGCGTGAGCAACGTGGGGAAGATCGCCCGTAAGCTCATCGAAAATGGCAGAAGCGCGGATACACCAGCCGCTCTGATCCAGAGAGCGTTTTGGCCGGAGCAGCGCGCGATTACCGCAACTCTCGGTACCATTGCGGCCGAGGCGGTCCGCGCCGGCATTGAGCCGCCAGCGACGCTGGTTGTCGGCGAGGTTGTGCGCTTGCGCGAGAAGCTGTGCGCAGGCAATCCTCCGATGCAGGCGGAGTACCTTGAACTGATTACGCCATGACGCGAGGCAATGTCGCTATCGACCCCGAGCGCTGCAAAGGGTGCGGGTTCTGCGTTGAGTTCTGCCCAACGAAGGTACTGGCGCTATCAACGGCCTTCAACTCCAAGGGCTATCACCCGCCCTACGCTGTGGCTCCGGAGAAGTGCAGCGGCTGCGACCTGTGCGGGATGTACTGTCCGGACTTTGCGATCTTCGGCTACCGGCTCGCGGCGGCCAAGGTGGAGGCGTCCACTGCGGCGTCGGCGACGGCGCCTTAGTGGAGCGTGTATTGTGCGACAAGCGGAAATACGCATCGCCGGGCTCGGTGGTCAGAGCGCCATGCTCTGTGCTGCAATCATCGGGCGGGCCGCGTCGACTTACGGCGGGAGCTATGCTACGCTGACTCAGACATTGGGCCCGGACGAGCAAACCGGCGCCTCCGCACACATCATTCTATCCGGCATTCCAATTATTCACCTCTACGCCACCCGGTCCGATGTGCTCGTCGCGATGTCGCAGGAAGGTTACGAGCGGTTCGCCCACGAACTCCGGTCCGGCGGTACGCTGATTGTTGAAAGGGATCTCGTCCGGCTCTCTGGGAACGGCAGCCATCACGTTCTCGGGGTGCCTGCCACGCGGATCGCCGAGCAACTGGGCGAGCCGATGGCGCCGGACGTCGTAATGCTGGGGTTCTTCTCCGCGGTCACCGGCCTCCTGCGTCCCTCGGCATTGCGCCGCGCGCTAGCCGATTTCCCGCCGGCCAGCACCCGCGACCTGAGTCTGTGTGCGTTTCAGGCCGGATATGAATACGGCACGCTGTTGGTGACTGTGCCCCAAACCGTGTGTTAGAGGAGCCATGCTGCCGTTCAAGCTCGTCTACCATCCGGATCACAATCTGGAACTGAGCGAGCACGTCTTCCCTTGGCAGAAATACCGGCGAATCCACGACGCCCTGCTGCAGGAAGGGGTCGCCGAGCCTTCGGACTTCATCCAGCCGGAACCCGCGTCGGATGACGATCTACTGCGGGTTCACACCGCGGCCTGGATCGAGGGGCTGCAACAAGGCACCCTGAGATTAGCGGAGATTCTCAGGCTTGAGCTCCCCTACTCGCCGCAGATGGTGCGGGCATTCTGGCTGGCGGCAGGCGGAACGACCCTGGCGGCCCGGCTGGCGCTGCGCGACGGGATCGGTCTTCACCTCGGCGGTGGATTTCACCATGCATTCCGCGACCACGGAGAAGGCTTCTGTGCGGTTCACGACGCCGCCGTTGCCATTCGGCGCCTCCAGCATGAAGGGCTGATCGAGCGTGCCATGGTGGTGGACTGCGACGTCCACCAGGGCAACGGCACGGCCTCGCTCTTCTCGCGCGATGAGACCGTGTTCACCCTGTCCATCCACCAGTTCAACAACTACCCCGCCGAGAAGCCACCCTCCGACGTCGACATCGACCTGGAAGACGATACAGGCGACGAGGAGTACGTAGACCGGTTGGACGATGCATACGAGGCCGCGCTGTCGGGGTTCCAGCCGCACCTGGTCATCTACGTTGCGGGCGCCGATCCTTACTACCAGGATCGGTTGGGCGGGTTGGCGCTCACCATGGAAGGCTTGAAGGCACGCGACCGGGCGGTGCTCTGCGGCGCGCTCGCTAGAGATGTGCCGGTGGCGATCACGCTGGCCGGCGGATATGCCACGAGCCTGGATGACACCGTGGCCATCCACACGAACACGGCCAGGGTAGCCAAGGAAGCGGTCGAGCGGGTCGGATGGAAGCCGAGACTCACGCAAGAGTCGCAGTTGAGCCCGTCTCGAGGACGGTGATCAGGTCGGCCTGTACCTCCGGCGTGAGCGGCAGATTTCGAACCTTCGCCACCGTCTCTTCCACCGGATACTCGGCCGATTCGAGCCTGAGGTCTCCATCTTCCCAGATGGCGTAGCAGGCTCTCGCCGCGCCGTGTTTGGGCTGGCCGGCGCTCCCGGGGTTAGCCACCATCCGGCTGCCCAGTTGCCGGCAGAAAGGCAGGTGAGTGTGGCCCACCAGCAGGATATCCGCGGCCCCGCTTGCGAGCTCAGCGTTCCACAATGGGGAATCGGGAGGCCGGTAGTCGTACAGCGGATCCGGCGGCGCGGCGTGGCATAGCGAGAACCGGACGCCCCCGACGGTCCGTTCCGCCGTCAAGGGCAGGACGCGCAGGAAGTCGCGCTGATCCTTCGTGATTACTGCGGCGGTGAACCGGCCCGTCTCCTCCGCCATGCGGCGGAACCGCGGCGAACACCTGGGGTCCTCATCGTAGCCTGCCGAGTGATCGTGGTTGCCACGCACGATCAGCGAGGCGTGGGCCTTGACGAACTCGATGACCTCGCAAGGATTCGGCCCGTAATTGACGAGGTCGCCCAACACCCACAGCTCGTCGTAGCTGTCAGCAGGCAAAGCGCGAACGGCCTCGATGTTTGCGTGCAGGTCGGACGCGATCAGGATTCGCACTCTAGTCGCACGCCTCCTCGACGATGCGGAGGACGATAGTCTCCACTTCCGACGCCAGGCTCTCGATACCGGCTGCGGGGAAGAACTCGATCATCGAGGTGGGGAGCAGCGTGCTGATGTGCGTCTTGCCGTTCTGGATGTAGATGCTGATCGGGCAGGGCAGCATCAGCGAGATCTTCACGTCCCGATTGAGCACCTGGCTCGCATATTTCGCGTTGCAGATCTCCACGATCTTCAGCGGCTCACGCGGAAATCCCTTCTCCGAGAGCGTCGCGGCCACGTCGTGCGTATGAAGGACCCGGAATCCGTGCTCGACGGCCTTGGCCTCGACCGCCGAGACGGCTTGCTCGAATGGCTTGCTAACGGTCCACGTTTTCTCGAAGAGCTTCATTCCTGGCCCCAGCCCTCGGCCAGCGCCAGTATACCACCGGCACCCCCGCTACTTATCAAACAGGCGGCTGAGGGCCACCAGGATACCGATCAGCGCCACGCCGATCCCGAGGCTCCAGGCGATGAGCCGCTTCTCGATCGGGAGGAGCGGCTCGTAGGCAGCGTCCATCTTCTTCAATTCGTCTGCAATTCTCTCTTCGCTCATGGGGAACCTCACATCACCGGCGGCTTGACGCCGTGGAAGAAAATCCAGGAGATTGTCAGCCCTATCCAGATGATGAATCCGAACAGGCATAGCACGTAGACGAGCGCCAGCCGCCCGATGCCTTCCTCCCAGAGCTTGCGGAAGTTGGACACAACGCCGATGCTGAAGAACGTCATCACGAAGAAGATACCGCGGAACACGTTTGCCTCGCCCATCGCGGCCTTGACCTTGCCGACCTGGTGGGGCAGCAGGAGGCCGATGGCGAGCACGGCCGCGAAAGTGGCCACGTAGCCGAGGATGAACTTGGGGAATCTCGACCAGATCTGCGCCTTTGGGCGGTCCCTGGCCGGAGCTGGGCTCGATTTTAGCCGACCAGATCCAGGCCAGCAGGCAGGCCCACACGCAGATGAAGATGTCAATGAAGACCTTCACGGTCGTGGTGACCCCGATAATCCAGTTGGGCCTGTAGTGGATGCCCTGCGCTGCCGTGGCTTTGGCCAAAATCAGCGACTCGGCTATGGTGCCGGCGGCGACGGCGGCGCCATCGGTCTTGACGGCCAGCCCCATCCAGCCGCCAGCGACCATGGGCTCCGTATACAGGAAGTGCTGAGCCACGAATGGGAGTACCAGCAGCTCGACTACTGCGAAGATCACCACCAGCGAGGAAACCATGATGGGCACGATCGGCCTGGCTTTGATGGCGGAGCCGGTCGCGATGGCGGCCGATACGCCGCAGATGGAAATGCCGGAGGCCAGCGGCACGGCCCATTCGCGGCTGAAGTGGAAGTACTTCCTGGCGATGAAGTAGACGAGCGCCCAGTAGATCAGATAGGCCTCAACGATCGCGCACAAGCCGCGGAACATGACCGAGCTCGCCAAGCCGAGCTGCTCGGCCGCGGTGGCGCCCAGGAAGCCGCCCAGAATGACGATGGCGGTTTTCACATAGAGCTCCGGGCGGATGGCTTCCTTCAGCAGGGAGGCACCGCGCGGGAAGAAGTTGCCGATGACGAGTCCGACCACCAGGGCAACAATGTAGCCGGCTTCGCTGGTCAGGTTGAGCGACCAGCCGATGTGGAGCGCTTTGACCTTGTCGGGCGTGGCCGCGATGGGGGCCCAGCTTCCGACGATCCAGCTCAGGTAGCTGATGGCGAACACGGCGGTGAAGGCGGCCGCGAATCGCCGAACGCTGGCGCCGAGCAGGCGGGCTCCGGCCGTCATGAGCACCAGCAGGAAGACGAAGGTGAGCGCGAGGCAGAGCGCCCCGGGCAGTTTCGCAAAGGCTTTCGAAGCGGACCCGATCGCCTTGGCGGGGGTGGTCCACACCGATGTGGTGACCGCCCATCCGAGGAGATCGGCGCCGAAGAAAGTGCCAAATGCGAGTAGGAAGAGAAGCAGGCCGGTGCAGACCGCCAACCAGTCTTCGCTGATTCGCGTGGTCGTGCGGGGCTCAGGGATCTTGGCAGGTTGAGCTTTCATAGCAGGGCTACCTCCAAACTGAGCGATCGGCGTGCCGAAGGCTCATCAGAAGAAGTTATAGTTCAGCATCAGATACGGGTATGTGTAAGACCGCGCGTGATTGGTGCGCAGCAGGAACTCGCCGGAGCGAATATAGCCGAGCCCGGCTCCAAACTCGATGTCCCGGTCGAACCGGTAGGAGCTCTGCACGTCGTACTCATCGCCGATGTGGGTTCCCGAGAGTCCCTTTGTATCGCGGGCCACGATGCCGCCGGAACTGTTGTAGAAGGCATCGTTGGCGCTGGCCAGCCACCAACCGTTATATGCGCCGGCCACCATCCAGTTGCGGCGGAGCGAGACCCGGACACCAGACCGCAGCGACTTGAGGTTCTGCCAAGCGATCTGGTCGGCCAGACCATGATGGTCGTGAATGTTCGGGTAGAGCTGATCGAAAGTGCCGTGAACGCCATCCTTCGGATTCCGGTCTCCGGATGCGAAGTCATACTTGGCGAACACGCGGGTCTTCAACCCTCCCGGCTGAACGGTGTACCCGGCGATGGCGCTCCAGGCCCAGGCGCGGATCGGGTCGGACCGATATTGCCTGTCTGGCCGGCGATCTCGACGTCATAATCGAACGGCGATCGGTTGCCGGCCCAGCGCAAACCGGCCGTCTTCTCGTCGAGCTTGGCGAGGCTGCCTTCCTCGGTCTTGATGCCGGGGGAAAGACGCCAAAAGAGGTACGGCTCGATGGTCGAGTCCAGAACGAGTTTGCTGATGCTCCCGTAGAGACCATGCAGGTTGTTCCCCTCCTGGTGATGGCTGAAGCCGTTGGCCAGCACAACGACTTGGGAGGCCGCGAAAGCGTTCACGCGAATCCCGTCCCAGTTGAGGGTCGCCAGCGCGGCATCGTAGCCTCGGGAGGCGTTCCGCCAGTATGAGGTCCCCACCAGGCGCCCGTAGCCGAAGTTCAGGTCCTGGCGGCCAACGCGAAGAGCAACCCGGCCTTTTGCGACGTTGCCGAGATCGACATAGGCGCGGCGGAGATCCCAGGTGCTCTGATAGGGCGGCCCTGCCGGCGGCTTCTTCCAGAACGCGGTGGCATCCTGCAGCTCCGTGTACATCCCCAACCACTCGAGCGGGCTTGACCAGCATGCCGAATCGGAAGCGGGTCAGACAGATAGGAGTCCGAGTTCCCGGCCTGGAAACTGCCGGCCGAATAGCTTTCGAACCGCGCCCGATAGCCGGCCGTGAAGCAAAGCCAGCTCGGTAGCTCCTTGTTGAGGTAGGAGAGGGGAGAGAACCTGGCAGCCGGCACGTCCGCATCGCCCGGGCGATAAATGTTGGCCTTGCTGCCCCCGGGGTTCTCCACGAGGCACTGGGCGGCAAGCGGAATGGAACTCAGAGCGCTCAAGAGAAGAAAGGCAGAACGCATCCTTGGGGGCCTCAAAATCTCTTTCGGACGCAGTCCTTCGTCATCTCCGGCTGCGCCGATCATCGTATGAACCGCCATTCTAACCCGGAAGCGGCTCGAATGAACCACGATTTTTTGACTCGCCGGGCATGAACCGCATCGTGAGGACCGGGGCAAGGTAGCGGTGGCGAGTTGGGCCACGCGCACCCGTAGCCGGCACTGTGCGTCGGAAGAGCGGGAGTCTCCTGGACCCGGCCGGGACGAAGAGAATATTCTTCGCGAACACCGAGGCGGGGGCAGTGCGGGCCGCGGCTCTGGCCGGGCTTCTGGGTTTCCAGAACGTCACGGCCTTGAAGGGCGGCCTTGACGGGTTCAAGAGCACGATTCTGGACGCCAGCGCTCCGGCGGGGGAACTCTCCGCCCAGGAACCGGACGCCTACCAGTTCCGACTTAAGGCGGCGCCGCAGATCGGGGCTCTGATCCGCGAGCGGGGCGCCCCAAAGCCGGTGAAAGCCGTGAAGAGGGTCCAGGGAGGCTGCGGAAGTTCGCGTAGTGACCACGCTCGAACTGCCGGATCACGTCTAGGCCGAAGCGCCCTGACCGCGGTCCACGTACCCATAGCCTTCGAGCGCGTTGAGGACCTTGGCGACGGATTCCTCAACCGTCTCCCGGTCCGTGCGGCATTCGACCTCGGGCGAGAGCGGGACCTCGTAGGGGTCGTCGACGCCGGTGAATCCCTTGATCTCGCCTGCCCGGGCTTTGCGGTAAAGGCCCTTGGGGTCGCGCTGCTCGCAGACCTCGACCGGGGCGTTAGTGAAGACTTCGACGAAGCGCCCGACTCGCGCGCGCACTTCGTCCCGGATCGCACGATAGGGCGAGATGGCCGCCACCACCGCGATGACACCGTTGCGGGAGAGCAGGTGAGCGACGAAGCCGATGCGGCGGATGTTCTCGTCGCGGTCCTCTTTCGAGAAACCCAGACCCTTGGTCAGGTTTTGGCGCACGATGTCGCCGTCGAGCGTCTCGACCCGGTATCCTCGTGCACGCAGCACATCCGCGACCGCCTGGCTGACTGTGGTCTTGCCCGACGCACTCAGGCCGGTGAACCAAACCGTCATGCCACCACCATCTGTATTCGTTGGGATTTCCATTTTGCCATCCTGGCCAGCATCCATTATACATTCAGCGGCCCTCATTGGAGCCGTTTGCTCATACGACTCCAGAGACTGAACGAAGCGGGAGTCTTCGTCTCCAGGCCGCGGAGCGCCTCTAAGACTGCTGCCTCGTCAGCAGGAGCTTCCGAGGATAGTCCGAAGAACGGGAGAGAATCCACGTCAAGCTCGGATCGGCACAACCCCATTCCGCGACCGCCGCTCCACGAGAGCCTGGCGGATGCGTCCTGAACGCAGCAGCGAGCGCGCCTGTGGACGTGCAGGACAAGATCGCCCTTTGCCATCTCCGGAGTGGGCGCGGTCAGTCCAGCCGCTCCACCGGAGACTGCGGCCAAACGGCCGAAAAGGCCCGTCCGGCGGTGCGTGTGCTGAACATGCCAGGCGCCCTGGCGTGGCAGGACGCGGCAACTTCCAACGTTGTTCGGCGGACTCTCCGACCTGACCCTCCCTGACGAGTTCCGGGCCATGGCCGTCAGGATGGAGGTTCCACCCCACGATGCTGGTTGTGGTGTCGGTTTGTACCTCCAGAAGTCCTGAGCACCCTACCGTGGTGTGGGTTTTCGTGCCACGACCGTCGCCGTGAGACTGTGGGCGCTTCGAGGAAACTGGAGTCGTGGGGGGGCAGAATTGGCTTGGTAGGCAGGGATTCGAACCCCAACCAGACCTGAACGTCTGGCCCGGAGTCAACCTACTGATTAAGAGTTGTCGAGTTAACCGCTTCGCGTTACCATCGCGAAGGCAGTTGAAACGGATTATGAGTCCGCTGCTCTGGGCTGAGGCCAACGGTTGAAGTGACGGAGGTCGCAGGCGGACGCCATCGGCGGCCGGCATGAGACTCCAGGCTGACGTCCAGCTTGGGAAGCTCGGCAACGCTGCCCCATTCACGTCTGCAACCTGGAGACGCTGTATTCCTCTGCTTCCCGGCCCACGCATTGGGAGGCAGGGGTTCGAACCCCAATCGAACTCACTCGTCCGTGTGACATGGAGCCGCGGGTGGGATTCGAACCCACGGAGCCATTGCACCCCAAGCAAGTGTTCTTGGCCGTGCGATCTTTCGTCAATTGGGGGCGCAAGGGCACGACAGGCCCCCTGGGCCGTCCGGACGTCAGTTGGGTTTCCCCGCCTCCCCCGACTTCCTCGCATGATCCCGTCCGCGAGCTGCTGTACGTAGTGGTCGGCAACCGGCCCAACCGTGCCCAGACGCTTTTGCAATTCTCGTCCAAGCTCAGTCTTTGCAGAGGAGCGCTCTTCCCGAGAATTCCACAGTCTCTTTCGTTCATGTTCAACTGCCCGCCGAATCTTCTTGGCGATCTTCGGACTCGGTTCACCACCCCTGCACCACAGCAGATCTGGAGCACTACATCAAGTCGGTACCGGCCAGCGTTCGCGTCGCAGTCGAGTCGCTGGATCAGTTACTGAAGTCGGTTCCGGCGGGTCAGGATGAGCAAGCCAATCGAACCCAACTGAACCCAAGTTTTGGAAGGCTGAGCAGCTAACCCGTTGAATTGATGGAGCCACCCGCCGGAATTGAACCGGCGACCTGCTGATTACGAATCAGCCGCTCTACCAACTGAGCTAGGGTGGCCCGCTTCAATCTTTATAACACGAGCCGTGCGCTTCCCGCGCAGACAGACTTGTCCAATACAGCAAGATGATCCTGAAACGCGGTCGGTTTCCAATACGGAATGATCCTGAAAACCGGGGAACCTGCCATCCTGCAGGGTGGATGCAGGGTCGCATAGAAAGCCCAGGCTGCCTTCGGCCTGCGGCAACGGTTCTACCATCCCACGCCGGCAACTGTTTCGCCCTGTGGCAGCTTCAGCCGCCGGCTCGCGCTCCGGCTTGATGCCGGTTGATCGACCGGACCTGCTCCTTCAGGCAGACCACGCCAGCCAGTTCGGACTTCGTCGCCGCCGTTGTCACTGACCCCGCCGCGGGCGTCCCTCCGGCCCTCGAAATCGATGACTCCCGGCGCGATTCGCCTCCCAAAAGGACCTTGCGAAAGCTCCCATCCCGCTCTGGCCCTTCCAGAGGCCCTTGCGCCGCCCCGCCAACGCTCACGGCATCGAGGTGTGCGAAGTTCCTGCCGGCGGGCCGGCCGGCAGCATGACAAGCATGCCAAACGAAGCTACGGTTCGCAGAGCAAGACTTGGGGGGTGTGATATGCTGAAGCCCGATCCGGGAGCCAAAATGGAAATCCTGGTTTGTATGACTCTTGAGTGGCTGGTCGGACGGCTCCCCAGACACGCTAGTCGCGCCGCGCTACCCATCGCCCTGCTCGCATCCGCCCCCGGACTCCTCCTCGCTGACAATACGCGCATCGTTCAAGGCAACGTGGTGCGATACATCGCTGTCGAGGATGCGTCCGGTAATCCCGGCGTCGATGTGCCGCGACAGTTCGCCTGCGAAGCGAAGGGCGTGACGCCGGACGGGACCACGTTCGATCAAACTTTCAATACCGCCTTGGCGGATGGCGCGTACACGGTGAGCATTCCCGGCGACGCGAAAATGGTGACTATGTCGTGTCTAGGCGCCGGGACGCCCCTGTACTCAAACTTTATCCGCACCTTGCCCTTGCCGAGCGATGGGTCACCGGCAACCTTCACGATCCCGATACCCCAGGACGTCATTGACACTTCTAATTTGACGTCGCGGCTCGGCGGGGGTTACGTAGAGGGAACTGAGCCGTTGCATGCGCTTGACGTGTTGCAGGTGTTGGGGCAGAATGCGACCTATACTAATTTTGGTACTAGTCCTCTCAATATCTGCATCCCCACTCCTCAAGGTCCTCTGTTCTTGGTTGTTGATGATCCGACACTCTACCCAGGTACGTTGCGCTACCATCGTGGCGATCTGACCGCCCGCTGGTCCAAGCTCCCGGTTCCCGTGTTCCTAAATCTTGGCGCGGCGAACGCGACCAGCGACGTTCAGGCTGCTGAGCACGCCGCAGTGAACTCGTGGAATGGGTCGGTGCGGATCTTTGCGGAGTCCAGCACGCTCATCCCGGATGGCGGGTACGGCATAAACTTGGTGTACACCTCCGCTGAGACTGATTATAGTCCTAACTTGTCTGATGGTAAGGACTGCGGCGGATCGCCTGTGCACGGAACTATTCGGTTGCTGATAGGAACTAATGCTGGAGCCGTGGGTACGGCTATCGCGCATGAGCTCGGGCACGGCTTGGATCATATTCACACTCCGGAGGACCGGACTCATGACACGTTGCTGATGGACCCTGATGGGTCTGTTAATGTAATTCAGACGTACCTATTGAATGGTCAGCGGGCGAACCCGGTCCTGCTTAACGCGACGCAGTACGAGTATGGGTTCCCGCTTGTCATGGGCGTCGTGGATGGCACGCCGATCTACACGAACGTGCTGAGTTACTCGAACCCGAGCGCGAACAACGCCACGCTGGACCCGACGATGAATCCGAACCTCTGCACATTCAAGCTAACGCCCATCGGGGACACGTTCCCAACCGCCGGGGGGACGGCCACAATCACCATCGACACGGCCAGCTACTGCACCTGGAGCGCTTCCGATCCAGTCCCGTGGACGACGCCAACCGGCGCGACCACCCGCACGGGACCGGGCACGTTCACCTTCCAAGTCCCGCCGAACACCGGAGCCACGCGTACCGGCACGCTCACCATCGCCGGCACCACGGTCAAGATTGCAGAACTCGGTGACTCCGTAACAGATGGCCTCTACTTCGTCCCCGTCAAGCCGTGCCGCGTCGAGGACACACGCAACGGTAACGGCCCCTACGGCGGACCGGCTCTCCAAGGCGGCGACACGCGCATCTTCAACATCCCGCAGAGCGGCTGTAACATTCCTTTTACAGCGAAAGCTTACTCGTTCAATGCGACGATCGTGCCGGTGAGCCAAGGGCCGGTCGGCTTCGTCACCCTATGGCCTGCCGGCCAAGCTCAACCGAACGCCTCCACGTTGAACTCGTGGGATGGCCGTGTGGTTGCGAACGCGGCCATCATTTCGGCAGGAACTAATGGCGGTGTCAGTGTCTTCTCCAGCCACCCGACGGATGTCATCCTTGACATCAACGGGTACTTTGACACGCTGAGCACGACGACCGCGTACTCGTTCTACCCGGTTTCTCCGTGCCGCGTCGCGGACACGCGTTGGCCGGTCGGAATCTTTGGGGGACCAGCCTTGGCTGATGGCGAGACCCGGGACTTCCCCATCGCGAACAGCTCCTGCGGGATCCCGCCGGAAGCGTCAGCCGGCTCGTTCAATTTCACGGTCGTGCCGTCCGGGTACTTGGGGTATCTCAGCACGTGGCCGACTGGGGAGGACCAGCCAAACGTCTCTACGTTGAACTCGTGGGATGGCCGTGTGGTTGCGAACGCGGGGATTGTGCTCATGGGCACGAACGGCATTAATATGTTCGCCACGGATCCGACGCACGCGATCATCGACACGAACGGCTACTTCGCTCTCCCCGGGAGTCCGGGCGCACTTCTATTCCATCCAATGACGCCGTGCCGCGTTGAGGACACGCGTAACCCCGATGGTCCCTTTGGCGGGCCGATCCTGAAAGGCGGGACGACGCGCTCGTTCGCGATCCCGGCGAGTAGTTGTAACGTGCCCAACACGGCCGCGGCGTATGTGTTCAATTTGACGCTCGTACCGACACAGTACCTGGGCTACGCGACCCTTGCACCAACGGGGCCCCCGCTTCCCTACGTCTCCACTGATAACTCCTGGACCGGGACCGTCGTGGCGAACATGGCGATTGTCCCTGCGGGGATCGACGGTTCCATCGATCTCTATGTTACCCAGGATACGCACGCGATCCTCGACATCACCGGCTACTTCGCGCTCGAGTGAGGCCAGCGCCTGGAAGAGTTGGGCCGGAGTGGCGGCGTTCTGACCCGATTTCATACCGAGGCCTTCTGACCGCGCCGCCGAGGGGCAACGTTAAAGTCCATGAGCCCACATCTCCGTTTTGAGCAGTCGCCGGTAACCTTCTGATGGCCTCGGAGGGTAGCAGGAGACGTCACTGGGAAGACGCAGTTCCTGGAATCTCACGCTTGGCAGACGCGAAAGAAGGCTGCCCGAGAATAAGCTAATGCCAAGCATGCCAAGGCAGCCTGGCCTCCCGCTCCGCAACGGTGTATGATGGTTCGCCAAATGCAGTTGTTTCCTTTGCCCCCAACACAGCGTGCCGGCGGCGACGACCTCCAGGCCCAAGCGAAGATCCTGGGTGCGATCCCCCCGCTCCAGCGTATTCTGAACGCCCTGCCCACTATGGCGATGGTGCTCAACCGGGAGCGGCAGGTCGTTCTGGCCAACCACAGGCTGATGGAGTTCGCCGGCGCCACCGGGATAGACGATCTGTGCGGCTTCCGGCCCGGCGAAGTTCTGCGCTGCACCCATGCCATGGGGGCGCCGGAAGGCTGCGGCAGCACCGAGCACTGCACCGTCTGTGGAGCGCTGCGAGCTATCGTCACGGCCCAATTTGGAGTCGCGCAGACCCAGGTCTGCCGCCTGCTGCGGCGTACTCCGGTGGGCGAGGAGCCGCTCGAGATCGAGGTCTCGGCCTGCCCCGTCGAGGTGGGCGGCGAGCAGTTTCTAATCGTTTGCGCCAGCGACATCGGCGGCCGCCTCCACTGCGAGTGGCTCGAAGAGTGGGTCGTCCCGGAAGCCGTCGAGCTGGCTCTGGAGATGGAGGTGCTGGCCACCAGCCTTTCGTCTCCGGCCATGCACCCGGAAGGCCGGCAGAGAGTGACGGCCCAGATGGCCGCCGCCTCCCGCAGCGTCGCCACGCTCATGCGCGAGCACGCGGAGCTCTCCGCCGCGGAGAACGGGAACCTGATGGTTTCCTCCAGATCCGTTTCCGCTCTCGAAATCCTGCGCGACGCCGCCCGCGAGCTTGAATACCATCCCTTCGCCGATCGACGCCGCATCCGGATAGAGGCGGAAGACGCCGGCCTTCAGACGGATCCGCTCCTGGCGCGCCGCGTGGTCGAGAAGCTCCTGCTGAACGCGCTCGAAGCCACTTCCGCGGACGGCGCGATCACGGCCGCTTGCCACGCAGCGGACGACCGTGTCGAGTTCCGAATCCACAACGAGGGCGAGATGTCGCGCGAAGTTCAGCTCCAGGTCTTCCGGCGCTCGTTCTCGACCAAGGGCCGAGGCCGCGGATACGGAACCTACTACGCAGAGCTCGTGGCCGCGCGGTACCTCAAGGGGACGGTCTGGTTCCGGTCGACTGCCGCGGAGGGCACCACTTTCTCCCTGGTGCTTCCCAGATGAGGGGTGTGGTCCCGGTACTCACAAAACCAAAACCGGTCCAAATGAGCCCCGTCGTGATGCACCTGTACCCCTTTCCGGGCATCATGTAAGAGTGCAGTCAATCGAACGCAGCATTCCCAATCCGCTGAACGAACGGGCCCCCGCCGCCGGGCTCCAGGCTCAAGCGGAACTACTGGCCGCCGTGCCACTCCTCGAGCGCGTTCTGGATGCGATTCCATCGATGGCCATGCTGCTCAACCCGCAGCGGCAGATCGTGCTTGCCAACCGGAGGCTGGTGGAATTCGTAGGCGCCGACGAAGCCGGCGAGCTGCTCGGGTCCCGGCCCGGAGAGGTTTTCGACTGCGCCCACGCTATGGAATCCTGTGGGGGATGCGGAACGACACCCCACTGTGCGGTCTGCGGGTCGCTTCGCGCCATTACGAACGCCCAGTTGGGTCATGGACAGACGCAGATCTGCCTGATGGTGCGCCGCTCCGCCGGGGGAGCCGAGCCCATGGAGATCGAGGTCTGGGCCTCGCCCTTCGAGATCTCCGGCCAGCGTTTCACCCTCGTCTGCCTCACCAGCGCGGCGGACCGCGTGGTCCGCGATCGACTGGAACACGGCATCCTGCCGCAGGCGATGGCCCTGGCGGCGGAGACGGAAGCGCTCAGTCGCGCCGCAGCGAACGACGCCGGCACGCCAGAGAGCCGCCGGCGCACTTTGAGCCTCCTCGAGATCGCGTCGAAGCGACTGGCCCAGGTCGTTCGCGCCCAGAGCGATCTGGCCGCGGCCGAAGCCGGACACCTCGCCGTCACACGCCGGGGCGTTTCCGCGCGCGAGTTGCTCTCCCAGGCGGCCGGCGACCTGATTCCAGACGGCTCCGCGGAGATCCGCCTGGATTCCCCTGCCCAAGACGCGCTAGTCGAAACCGATTCCGATCTGGCGCGCAAGGCGCTGCGCGAGATCCTGCTCAACGCGATCGAGGCCGCTCCGCCGTTGGGAGGAGTCGGCGCGGGCTTTCAGGTCTCCGAGTCGCACGTCGATTTCTGGGTCCACAATCCGGGCGAGATGGGGCGCTTGGTCCAGCTTCAGGTCTTCTCCCGCGGCTTCTCGACGAAAGCTCCCGGCCGGGGATACGGAACCTATCTGGCCAGGCTGGTCACGGAGCGGTATCTGGAAGGTTCGTTGACGTTTAGCTCGGCCGCCGGGGAAGGCACGAAGTTCATTGTCCGCCTGCCCCGCGCCGGCGGGGCATAGGAGGGAGCGTATGATTAGCGCCGGCATCATTGTCACCGATCCGGAGTTCCGGAAACAGATCGTGGATTGTCTGGAAGGCCTGGGTGTGCGGATCGAATTCGCCGTGGAGGATACCGCCGGCCAGGCGCGCCAGATGGAATCCACGAATCCCGACCTTCTGGTGCTGGACTTCAGCCGGCCCGGCATGCCGTCCATCATGGCCGAGATCAGGTCGCTCGAATCACCCGTCGCGGTCATTGCGGTCCACCAGATGGGCGAGGCGGACGCGATCCTGGCCGCGCTACGGCTGGGCGCGCGGGAGTTCCTCTGGCCGCCACTGAACGAGAAAGCGCTACGAGACGCGGTCCGTTCCATCGAAGCCGAGAAGATGCAGCGCGACGCCAAGCGCCAGGCGGCCACCTCGGTGGGCTTTCTGGCCGCAACCGGCGGGTGCGGCGCCACCACCATTGCCTGCCACGTGGCCGCCGAACTGCGCCGCTCGGGCGCGGGCCAGGTTGGCCTCCTGGACTTCGACGTGTCCGCGGGCCTGGCCGGCTTCTGGTTTGGAGTCAACTCCAGCTACTCCATCCTGGATGCGGTACACAATCTCGGCCGTATGGATACCAGTCTGTGGAAGGGATTTGTCTCGACCGTGCAGCCGCAACTGGACGTGCTCGGGGCACCGGCCGAGATTCCGCTCGGAGGCCTGCCGGGCATGCGCGGCTTCACAGGCGTTCTGAGCTATGCGCGCTGCCAGTACGATTGGGTCGTGGCCGACTTGGGCGCGAACCTCACCGCCTTCTCGGTCGCCCTTCTCGAGGACTTGGACTCCGTTTTCCTGGTGACCACGCCGGAAGTGGGTTGCCTTCTTCAGACCCGCAGGATGACCCAAAGACTGGTCCAACTCGGGTATCCGAAAGAGAAGCTGAAGCTGCTGGTGAGCCGGGTGGAGAAGGGCCAGGCGGTTTCAACCGCGGACCTGAAGAACATGCTCGGCTTGCCCGTCGAGGCGGTCTTTCCCAGCGACCGCACGGAGATCGAAGAGGCCCACGCATCCGGGCGGCTCATCGCGCCCAAATCCGAGTTCGGGAAGCGCATTGCGCAGATCGCGGCCAAGCTGAACGGTAAGACGTCCGCGGACACAAGGCCTCCCCGGTTCTCGATGTTCGGCATGCGCGCCCAGGAAGCCTGACTGCCGTCAATCCCCTAGTCCTGGGCTAGCAGATCTCCACGCCCGACGTGCCACCGTCGCGAGAGTTAAGTGGCGCTCCTTTCGCAGTGCCCGCTGCTGCCCACCCGCTGTCCCGAGCGCCCGCCTCGGCGAGGGCGACCTTTGGAGCCCAGGCTGATCGCATCTGGATGTCCGTCAGCCCATTCGAACGGGGACCCGCTGGAGACACAACGGCGTCCTCGGCCGTCAGGCGTTCCGCCGGGAACCCAGGCTCCGCACCGAGGGCCAGATCTGCGACCTCGAAATCCGCAGCGCCATCGCCCTCGAAAGCCTCGACCGTTACGAGGCCCGCCTCAGCGCCGAATACCGCCGGATTCTCGATCTTGTGGCCCCTCTGGCCGACACCTGGGAATTTCAGCAGGAACGCAGTCCCACGGATGGACAGCCCGCCGCCCCAGCCGAAAGTCCCGGCTGCGACGGGCAACCGGCAGCGGACGCGCCGCCGGCGGCCGGATCCCTACCGGAGGACCTGCCCCGCCATGGCCCGGATCAGCCCCTCCAGCCCCTCGCCCGTGACGCTCGATATGGCGTGGAACGCGAGCCCGCGCTCGGCCGCCATCCGCCTGAGCGAGTCGACGCGCTCCGGGTCCTGCGCCGCGTCCAGCTTGGTCGCCACCACGATCATCGGCTTGGCCGCCAGGTCTGGGCTGAAGCTGGCCAGCTCCTGCATCACCACGTCGAAATCGTGGACGGGGTCGCGCCCGGTCGCTTCCGAGACGTCCACCAGGTGCGCCAGCAGCCGCGTCCGCTCCACATGCTTCAGGAATCGCGTCCCCAGCCCGTGCCCCTCGTGCGCGCCCTCGATCAGCCCCGGAATATCGGCCACCACGAAGGTCCGCTCGTCGTCGAGCCGCACCACTCCCAGGCTCGGCTCCAGCGTCGTGAACGGGTAATCGGCGATCTTGGGATGCGCCGCCGAGATGCGCGAGATCAGCGTCGACTTTCCGGCGTTGGGGAACCCCACCAGCCCGGCGTCGGCCAGCAGCTTCAGCTCCAGCCGCAGCCGTTTGTCGTCCCCCGGACGGCCCGGCTCGTGCTCCGTGGGCGCCTGGTGGACCGCCGTCGCGAAGTGCTGGTTGCCCTTTCCGCCCCGGCCGCCGCGCGCCACCGTGAACCGCTCCCCCGACGTCGTGAAGTCGTGCAGCAACTCGCCGGTATCGGCGTTGAATACGATGGTTCCCACCGGCACCGGCAGCTCGATCGAGACGCCTTCCCGGCCCGTCCGCTGGCTGCCCTCGCCGTGCCGCCCGCGCTCCGCCTTGTGCTCGGGGTTGAAGCGGAAGTGGAGCAGGGTGTTGTAGTGCTCGCTCGAAACCAGCGTGACGTCCCCGCCCCGGCCTCCGTCGCCGCCGCTCGGCCCCCCGCGCGGGACGAACTTCTCCCGCCGGAAGGCCATGCAGCCGTTGCCCCCGTCGCCGGCCTTCACGCGGATGATGACTTCGTCGATGAACATGGAACCGCAAGCCTGGGCCTGTCCCGGTTTGCCCCTTGCAGGCTTCCGCAAACCAGGGACTGGCTCGAATATCGCCAGGGACCGGCTCGAATTTCGCCGCCTTTGCGAAACTTCGTGCCGTCCCGGTTTGCCCCTTGCAGGCTTCCGCAAACCAGGGACTGACTCGAATTTCGCCGCCTTTGCGAAACTCCGTGCCTGTCCCGGTTTGCACCCTCGCAGGCTTCTTCCGCCCCCGGGACTCTACTCGGCGGGAACCACGTGGATCGAGATGAACTTGCCCATCCTGCCGCGATCGCGGAACTCGACTTCGCCCGTGATCTTCGCGAATAGGGTATCGTCCTTGCCGCGGCCGACGTTCTCGCCGGGCTTGTACACGGTGCCGCGCTGCCTGACCAGAATCGAGCCGCCGGGCACCACCTGCCCGCCAAACGCCTTGACTCCCAGCCGCTGCGCGCAAGAATCGCGCCCGTTACGGGAAGTGCCTTGTCCCTTTTTATGTGCCATGGAGACGCTCCTACGCCACGATCCCGGTCACCTTCACCGCGGTGAATGCCTGCCGGTGGCCGGTGTTGCGCTTGTATTGCTTCTTACGCTTGAATTTGAAGACCCGCACCTTCTCGCCGCGGCCCTGGTCCACGATGGTGGCCAGCACTTTGGCGTCGGCGATCTCGGTCCCCGTCAGCAACTGCTCGGTGTCTTTCGAAACCGCCACCACACCGTGCAGCTCAAGCTGCGAGCCCACTTCCCAAGGCAGCTTCTCGATCTCGATAGTGTCGCCCGGAGCGACGCGGTACTGCTTCCCGCCGGACTTTATCACTGCGTACATACGAACCTTCCTGTTCGGATTTCCTTGGAGGCTTACTGCGCCGACGCCGCGGGCGCACCTGAACTCTGCGCGCCGAAGGGCTCAACTGATTATTCTACAACAGCCGGCCCGCCGCCTGCAGACCGGTCGTGGACCGGCTCTTGCGGCGTGGCCGGCCAGCGGACGGCCGGGGACCTGCAGGAGCGCCGGCGCCACCAGCCATGCCGTCCCTTGACCTGTCTCGCTCAGCCGGGCGCTGGTGGTCGGCGACCAGCCTTGGTAAGATCGTACTCTCGTGACAAAAGACCAGGTTCTCTCCTTCATCAAACAGACCGGGATCGTGCCCGTAGTGCGTACGGCCAGCGGCGACGGAGCTCTGCGGGCCGTCGAGGCGATTTATCGGGGCGGCATACGAGCGGCCGAGATCACCATGACCGTTCCCGGCGCGCTGCGGGTCCTGGAGCAGTGCGCAGCCGAGTTCGGCGACAAGCTGGTGATCGGCGCCGGAACGGTTCTCGATCCCGAGACCGCCCGCGCCTGCATTCTGGCGGGCGCGCAATTCCTGGTCACGCCGAACCTGCGCCTCTCGACCATGGAGATGTCGCGCCGGTATGGCATCGCGGTCATCCCCGGCGCGCTTACACCCACCGAAGTCCTGACGGCGTGGGAGTCGGGCGCCGATATCGTCAAAATCTTCCCTTGCGGCAACGTGGGAGGGCCGTCTTACATCAAGGCGCTGAAGGGACCGTTCCCCCAGATCGAGATGATCCCCACCGGCGGGGTGAACCTGAAGACAGCGGGCGAGTTCCTGAAGGCCGGGGCCTGCGCGGTGGCGGTCGGGGGCGAACTGGTGGATGCCAGGAGCGTCGCCGAGGGGCGGTTCGAGGTCATCGAAGAGCGCGCCCGGCAATACCTCGATGCGATCGCCGCCGCCAGGTCCCCTGGCCAGCCGCAGCCGGCGTAGCCGGTTGCCGGGGTTGCTTTATGGAGTCTTCGGCTGCGAAACCGACGCCCCCGCGGCACCACAGGACTATTGTCAGTCCCACGCTGGAGCGCGACATCCTGCGCCTCAAGCGCCTGGCTCCGTTCCTGAGCATCTTTCCGATGGGCGCCGCCGCATATCTGTTGGCCCTGTTCGCTTCCGGGCTCGTCATGGGGCCGCAGGAGGCCTGGACCAAGCTGTACGCGCCCGCGAGGCTCTATGGGCTCAGCCCGCAGACCGTCTCCTTCCATTCCGCCGACGGGATTCCGCTCAAGGCCTGGTGGGAGCGGTCCTGGAGCGTGCCGGCGCCCAAATGCACCGTCATTCTGGTGCACGGCTCGCAGTCGAACAAGAGCGGTCTGGCGTACACCGCCGCCCTCCTGCTGACGCAAGGTTTCTCCGTGCTCTTGGTGGACCTGCGTGCGCACGGCGAGAGCGGCGGAGAATACTGCACCTTCGGATACAAAGAAGCGCTGGACGTGGAGGCCGCGGTGCGGTGGACCAAGGCGAACGTGGGCGGCCGGATTGCGCTCCTAGGGCACTCGTCGGGCGCGGTGGCGGCGCTGCTGGCGGCATCGCGAACGCCGGACCTGGCCGCGGTCATCGCCGACAGCGCATTCCTGGATACCAGGGAGGTGTTTCGGCGGGAGAACTACTATCTGGGGCATCTGCCTCCCAACTCCGGCGTGCCTTGGAAGCATCGCATGCGCCTGTTCTTCTTCACGGCCCCAGGTTTTTCGTGGCTGTCACGGGAGGCGTTCCGGCTGCGGACAGGAGTGCCTTTCGACCCGCCGGAGGCGAGCGTTCGGGCCGCCGTGTCGCGAATCAAGCGCACCCCGGTGCTGTACCTGGCGGCGGCGCAGGACCCCATCGTGCCGCGTGCCGTGACGGAAGAACTCTATGGCGCGACCGCCAGTCCTGGCAAGCGGCTGTCGATCCAGCCCGGAGCGTTTCACGGAGCCATCGGCGGCGACCCTTCAGGCTACATGGCCGCGGTCACAGAGTTCCTCGACAGCGTTCTGGGGACCCAACCAGTCTTCGTCCCCGAGTCCCCAGGTCGCTGACGGCCGATCGCTGTCTTACTGCAAGCGGATCTTGTATGCGTCCAGCGTCGAGCCGACCGCCTGGCGAAGCCGCGCGATGGCCCGGTTGGCGTCCAGGCGCGCCTCGACGTCGCGGCGGCGCGAGTCGGCGTACTCGTTCTGCCGGGTGAGCACCAGGAAGTTGGTCGATTCACCGGACTGGTACATGCGCGTCTCGCTGTCGAGTTTCTCCTTGGCTGCGCGGGCGCTGGCCTCGGCCGCCGCGATCCGCTCCCGCGCCGTGGCAAGCGACTGCATGGCGTTCCGGACCTGCACTTCGATGCCCAGCTCCAGACGCGTCTGCTCGATCTTGAGCCGGCGCTCCAGGATCGTGCTCTGGGCGAGGTCGGCGTCGGCGGCACGGTTGCGCGGGGTCAAGTCGAGGGTCAGGCCAACTTGAAAGGTGGGGTAGCTTCCGCTGAACATGTTCGAGAGCGACTTGCCGTAACCACCGATGAGCTGCGGGGGGAGCGAGCCGAGGCTGGCGGAGATGGGCGCAAGCCCGGCGGGCTCCGACAAATCGTTCAACCGTTCGACCATGGTTCCGAGCAGCTCGGAAAACGGGTCGCCACCCGCTATGAGAGTGCCGGCCAGCCCCGTGTTGGCGTATCGGGCGACGAGGTTGAGTTGCGGCTTGACCTGGTCGGCGCTGAGCCTGGTCCCAATGGCCGCCACCTGGCGCTGGGTGGTCAGGATGCTCATCTCGGGGCGCTGTTTGAGGGCGGCGGCGACCGCTTCGCGCAGGTCGCCGGCCTCAGGGGGTTCGAGCGTTTCGATGTCTACGGGCACGATCTCGTCCCAC
Organism: Bryobacterales bacterium; assembly: GCA_963710565.1. Lineage (GTDB taxonomy): Bacteria > Acidobacteriota > Terriglobia > Bryobacterales > Bryobacteraceae > DASWZN01. The sequence goes on from CAVQAN010000010.1 coordinate 974,179, forward strand.
CACAGCGAGTTCTCGCGCGTGGAGGTCAGCAGCAGTTTGAGGGCATTCTCAGCTTCCGTGACGGAACCGACGCCCTGGTAGTAGCTATCCAGCCGTCGCTCGAGTTCGGCCTCCGCGGCCGAGATCTCTACCTGGGCCTGCGTGCCGGCCGCCACCATGCGTTTGGTGCGCGCCAGTTGCTGGCGCCCCCATTCGACGCTGTCGGAGAGCACATCGACGGCCTGCCGCGCGGCCACCAGCCCCCAGTAAGCCTGCTCCACGCGCGTGACCACGTCGATGTTCCGCAGCGCGAATTCGGTGTAGGAAAGGTCGAGCCGCTTGCGGCTGATCTTCAGCCCGGCGCGATAGGGATCGATGGCGCGGTTGCGGAGCAGCGGCTGCGTGAGGCTGAGTACCAGGCGCGTGTCGAAGTAGGGGTTCAGCGATTGGAAGGGGTTGGTGCTGGAGTCGCGCCGGTTGTTGAAATCCAGTCCCAGCGCGCCGCCTCCCCAGGGAAGCATCTGCCGCACGGCGAAGTCCTGGCTGTGAATGTGTTCCGAGAGAACGCCGTTCGCGCCCATGAGGATGGAGCCGGTGGGGATTTCCGAGGACACAAGCGAAGGGGACCAGCGCAGGGTGGTATCGAGGAAGCCGTGGGCCCCCTTGAACGCTTCGGCGGCGCCGGCGCGGTTGGTCTTCTCAATCTCGATATCGAGGTTCTGGCCGAGCGCCAGTGCGATGGCCTCGCGCAGGGCCATCTTGCGCTGGGTCGCGCCGACGCCGACGCGGGGACGGAGTGGGGGCGCCGGCTCGCCGGCGGCGCGCGCCGGAAGCGCGGCCGCCAGCACCGCCAGCAGGAGAACCAGCGGTACGGCGACGCCCGCCGCCCGGCGCGATTTGAGGCCGCGCAGGAAGGCGCGGGCGCGGGCCCACAGCCCGACATGGCTCAGGTCGTCGAACAGCGAATACGTCACCGGGGTGACCAGCAAGGTCAGCAGCAGGCACAGCGTCTGGCCTCCGATGACCACGATGGCGATGCTGCGGCGCGAGGAGGCGCCGGCGCCGCCGCCCACGGCCATGGGCAGCATACCCGCGACCAGAGAGGCGGTGGTCATGAGAATGGGGCGCAGCCGGTCCTCGCAGCCGCGGAAGATGGCTTCCTGTCGCGGCCGGCCCTCTTTGAAGCGCAGGGCCTTGATGTGATCGATCTGCAGGATCGCGTTCTTCTTGACGATGCCGAACAGCATCAGAATGCCGAGCGAGGTGTAGATGATCTGGAAGTTCTCGCCGGCCAGGAACAGGGTCAGCAGCGCGAAGGGCACGGCCAGCGGCAGGCTGATGAGGATGGTGACGGGGTCGATGAAACTCTCGAACTGCGCGGCCAGCACCATGTACATGAAGATGATCGACAGCAGGAAGGCGACCACGAAGCCCATCGCGGCGCGGCCGAATTCCTTGCTGCGGCCCACCAGGCCGAGGCGGTATTCGGGCGGCATGTTCAGGGACGCGGTGGTGCGGTCGAGCACGGCGATGACGTTGCTGAGCGACTGGCCTTCGGCGAAATTGGCGGTGAGCATGATCTGGCGCTGGCGGTTTACGCGGTCGATCTGACTGGGCCCCGTTCCCTCTTCGACCGTGATCACGTTGGAGACCGGGACGTTGCCCAGCACGGCGGAAGGAACGTAGAGGCGCTCGAGCGCGCGCGCCGAGTCGCGGAAACTCTTCTCGACGCGAAGCTGGACGTCGTAGCGGTCGTCGCCCTCGCGGTAGGTGGTGACCTGGGGATCTCCGCCCACCAGGGTGCGCAGCGCGGTGGCGATGGAGGCGACGTTGACGCCGAGGTCGGCTGCTTTGGCGCGGTTGATGTGCACGCGCAGCTCGGGCTTGCCGGGCTCGTAGGAGCTCTCCAGGTCGCGCACGCCCTTGGTGCCGGCCAGCACCTGGCGGATGGCGTTGGTATAGCGCTCGAGGCGCCCGAAGTCGGGCCCTTGAACGAAGAATTGCAGGTCCTTGTTGGGGCCGGCGCCGGCGAACATGGCGGGCGGCTGGACGGCGACGGTGAGGTCGCGGTACTTGCGCAGGCGCTCGCGGGCCTGGAGCATGATCTCGAACTGCGTCTGCTTGCGGTCCTGGACGGGGACCAGCTCGACCAGCAGGGAGCCGCGGTCCACCTGGCGGCGGGCGTCGGCGCCCAGGGTGGTGAGCACGTTGCGGATGCCGGGCAGGGTGCGGACATCGGCCTCGATCTGGCGCATCATGGCCGAGGAGCCATCGAGCGAGGAGCCCACCGGCATGCGCACGGCGATTTCGAACTCGCTCTGGTCGTCGACGGGCAGGAAGTCCTTGCCCATATGGAGGAACATCGGGATGGTCGAGAAAGCCACCAGAACCGCCATCAGAACGACGGCCCAGCGGTGCGACATCGACCAGTGCAGCATCCGGCGATAAGGCCCGGCCAGCGCGCGGAACAGCACGGTGTCCTTGGTGGAGGCGCCCCCCTGTCCGTCGCCCACCTTCAGAAAGCGCGAGCTGAGCATGGGAGTGAGCGTGAAGCTGACCAGCAGCGACACCAGCACGGCGAAGGCCGCGGTGTAGCCGAAGCTGGACATGAAGCGGCCCACGATGCCGGTCATCATGGCCACCGGCAGGAAGATGATCACCAGGCTGAAGGTGGTGGTCATGACGGCCAGTCCGATCTCCCTGGTCCCCTGGACGGCGGCCTCGACGGGAGGCAGGTGCTTCTCCTCCGCGTTGCGGAAGATGTTCTCGAGCACCACGATGGCGTCGTCGATGACGATGCCCACCACCAGCACCAGGGCCAGCATGGTGATCTGGTTGAGCGTGAAACCCATGAGGTTCATGAGCGAGTAAGTGGAAACGATGGAAATGGGAATGGCGAGGGCGGCGATCAGAGTGCTGCGCCAGCTACGCATAAACAGCAGCACCACGAAGCCGGCGCACAGGCCGCCCAGCAGCAGGTGCTCCTGCACGGCCTTGAAGGACTCCTCGATGAAGGTGGACTGGTCGCCGGCGTAAGTGACTTTGAAGTCGGGCGGCAGCAGCGGCTGGAGCTGGGCGATGCGGGCCTTGACGGCGTGGACCACGTCCAGGGTGTTGGTGCCGGATTGCTTGCGGACCTCGAGAACGACCGCGGGCGCGCCATCCAGGCGGGCCAGGGAACGCGGCTCCTCGACGCCGTCTTCCACCGTTCCGATGTCGTGGATGCGCACCGGCGCGCCGTTCAGGGAGGCGACGATGATGTTGGCGAAATCGGCGGGGCGCTCGATGCGGCCGAGGGTGCGCAGGCTGAGCTCGCGCGCGCCCTGATCGACGCGGCCCCCAGGGACCTCGACGTTCTGGGCGGCCAGCGCGCCGCGGACCTGGTCGATGTTCAGGTTGTAGGAGTAGAGCTTGCCCCCGTCGAGCCAGACCTGGATCTGGCGGGCGCGGTCGCCGATGAAGCGGACCTGGCCGACGCCGTCGATGGACTCGATGTTCTTCTTGACCTGGTCGTCGACGATCTTGGTGGTCTCGCGCAGGTCGCGGGGCGAGGAGACGACGACGCTGATGACGGGCGAGGCGTCGGTGGAGAGCTTCTCGGTAACGGGCGGGTCCACGTCCTTGGGCAGGTCGCGCGTGATGGCGGCCACCTTGTCGCGGACCTCCTGGGCCCCGACGTCGGGGTCCTTCTCGAGCACGAAGGTGATCCAGGTGATGGAAACGCCCTCGGCGGACAGGGACCGCAGCTCGTCGATGCCGCTGACGGTGTTGACGGATTCCTCGATGCGCTTGGTGACCTGGGTCTCGACCTCTTCGGGCGAGGCGCCGCGCAGGGTGGTGGTGACGGTGACGACGGGGAAATCGATCTTGGGGTAGAGGTCGACCCCCAGCTTCAGGTAGGCGCTGACGCCGAGCACCACCAGCGCCAGGATGAGCATGGTGGCGAAGACGGGCCGCTGGATGCAGATCTGGGCGAGCTTCTGCATGGCTTACCTCCCCGCCTCGGCGCGCACCGCGAGGCCGTCTATCAGCGTGGGCAGCTTGCTGACGGCCACCTGGTCGCCGGCGTGGATGGCGCCGCCGCGAATCTCGATCCAGCCTCCGGCCTCGACGCCGGCGGTGACCTTGTTTTCGACCACGCGCGCATCGCGCACGGTGAAGACCTTGGTGAGGCCGGCGAGCTGGTAAAGCGCCTCTTTGGGAACCACCACCACGGCGGTGTCGCCCGCCAGGGTGAGCTGGACCTGGACGAACATGCCGGGGCGAAGCTGGGGATCGCGTTCCGCCAAACGGGCTTCGACGGAGAGCGAGCGCGAGCGGGCGTCGAGCGTGGGGTTCAGTTCCGTGACGTGGGCGTGGAACTGAACGCCGGGAGCGGCGTCGGTGGTAAAGACCAGCGTTCCGCCGGTGCGCACCGCGGTGGCCGCGAATTCGGGGATGTCGGCCCGCAGCCGCAGCGGCCAGGACTTGACCAGCGTGACGATGGGCGTGTTCTCCCGCATGTACTGGCCGGGAGAGACCAGGCGCGCGGAGATCTGGCCGTCGAAGGGGGCGCGCACGGTGGCATCGCCCAGCCGCTTCTCGGCGAAGCGGACGTCGGCGCGCAGCGCCTGCACGGTGGCGAGCTGGGTGCGCAGCATGTCGCGGGTGGCCTCATAGCCGGCCTCGCGCGCATGGAGTCCCTTTTCGATCTCGATGTAGCGCTCCTCGGAGACATCGCCGGTCTTGTAGAGCTTCGCCGCCATTTCGAACTTGAAGCGGGCGTCTTCCATCTGCGCTTTGGCCTGGCGGATGGCGGGCGTCGAATCGGGGGTCACGTCCTGCTGGTTGGGATCGAGGCCGATGGCGGCCAGCGCCTGGGTCAGCGCGGCGCGGGCGCGCTCGCACTGGATGGTCAGCTCGCGCTTGTCGAGCTCGGCGATGATGTCGCCCTGGCGCACGGTCTGGCCGAAATCGTAGCGGACATCGGCGAGCCGGCCCGCCACCTCTGCGCTGACCGACACCGTTTCATCCGGCTGGAGCGAACCGGTGACGGAGACGGTGGAGCCCAGATGGCGGGTTTCGGCGGTGGCAAGGCGGACCGCGACCGGCTCGGTCCTGGCCTTCGAGGCGGCCTCGACTTCGTTCTGGCCGCGCCGGGCGCAGCCGGGGACAAGCAGAGCTACAGAGAGTATGACGAGGGTGATGAGTTTCATTTGGAGATTCCCTTCAGGAATACATCGACCATCTGTTCCACGACTTCACGGACGCTGCCCAGATCGGACGCGCCGCGGTAAAGCATGCGGTGCATGCCGAGGTGGGTGGACATGCCCAGAAAGGCACGGGCCGCGACGATGGGATCCACTTCGCGAAAGACGCCGGCCTTGGTGCGGGCGGCAAAATAGGCGGCGAGCATCTCATAGGCCTCGCGCTGGCGGTCGTAGAAAATGTCGCCCAGCTCGGGGCCTTCGAGGGCCGCCATGAGAACCAGGCGGCCATAGGCCTGATCTTCGGTGTGGCACTGAACGACGAATTCGCCCAGGCCGATGAGCAGGTCGCGGTCCTGGCCCGCCTCGGCGAGCGGCTGGAGCATGGCGGTGGCGCGCGCCACGCCCTCGCGCGACTTGACGTCGATGATGGCCTCGAACAGGTCGCGCTTGGATTTGAAGTGCTCGTAGAGGATGGGCTCGGAGACGCCGACGGCGTCGGCCAGGGCGCGGGTGGTTGTTCCGCGGAAGCCGCGCTCGGAGAAGAGCTTGATGGCGGTCTCCATGATGGCGGCGCGTCGATCTTCGGATGTCATTCGGCTCAAGTGTCAGCCTCCTGCTTAGCGCTTGCTAGGTTAGTAAGTGCTATATTAGCAGACGCTAGGCGCGAGAGCAAGGTCGAAGTTGGGTACGTTTGGATTCTCCCAGGCATCTCATTCGCAATGGGTTGTGTCCGGAATTGGGTTGGTTTCGTACTTTGGCGTGCTGGCAGATGGAGTGACCTCTGAGCAGCATACGGCACCCGCAGAGAGGGCTCGCTCCGCGTCGGTCCAGCCACGGCGGCGCCTGTGTTTCGCACGCTCATCAAAGGGGCGTTAACCCGGTCTGGTATGCTCGCAGCAGGAGAGACGAAGCGCACGAGATGCCGCTAGATGAGACGTACTCCAGTCCCGCGATCCATTGCCGCTGGCGCGAGGTCTACTTCCGCGGCGCCCGCCAGGCGCGCTTCGACGATCGGATCTACGACTGGGTTTTCAGGATGGCTAGCGCTCCCGGCGCCTGGCTGGATGCGGGCTGTGGCACGGGAGAGCACACGGTGCGGCTGGCGCGACACGCTCGGGCGATCGTGGGCGTGGACATTTCGCAGGCGGCGTTGGACCTCGCTCGGGAGCAAGTGAATGAGCAGGGTGTGGGCGGCCGCGTCCGCCTGACGAGAGGCGCGCTCGAAACACTCGGCACGCTTCCCGAAGTAAGCCACGTGCATTGCCGCGGCGTGCTGATGCACATACCCGAATGGGAGGCGGCATTGCGGAACCTGTGCGGCCTGGTGAAACCCGGGGGCTATCTGGTCTTGTTCGAGGGCAATCGGCGGTCTCTGGAAGCCTGGATCGTCCGGCTGGTGCGGTTGTTGCGGCGGACCTCATCCCGGCTGTCGCGAACGCGGGGCGGCTGGGAGTATTGGTCCGAGCGCGACGGCAGGCCGTTCGTGGCCCGGATGGCGGATCGTGGGGCGCTCATCCGGGTCCTGGAAGACTGCGGTATCGAGGCGATCGGCTGCCGCCCGGTGTTCTTCATCGATCCGAATCGGTTGCCGCGCCGCGTGCGGGAGTGGTGTGTGCCGCTCAACCGTTTGTGGTTTACGGCGAGGCTGCCCCTGGCCGCGGGTTTCGTGCTGGTCGGCAAGAAGAAGCCCGCCGGTTAGCGTGGGCCCAGGCGGTGCACGAAAGCGGCCGGCGTGCCTCAGCGCTCAGCCGTGACGATCCGGGCGCGGCGGATAGAGTCCAGGTGGGGGAACTTGGTGTCCAGATAGGCGTTGCCCATGGTCTCGACCATGTCCTGATCCGGGCCGGAGCCGCGCGGCGGCCCATCGCCGTAAGAATCCCAGAGGTGGTCGACCGCCAGTTCCATGCCTTGCACGACCTGGCCGAACGGAGCGAAGCCGGCGGCATCGAGCCGCACATTGTCTCTCAGGTTGATAAAGACCTGGGTGGTGCGGGTGTTGGGACCCGCCTTGGCGAACGCGATGGCGCCGCGCGTGTTGCTCTGCTTCACCGGGTCGTCGCGCATGGTCATGTTGCGCCAGCGGGCCTCGACGGCCGGATCGCCGTGGATGCCGAACTGCACCACGAAACCGGGCAGGACGCGAAAGAACCGCTGGTCGTCGTAGAAGCGCTTTTCAACGAGCCGGTAGAACCGCTCCGCGCCCTCGGGCGCCCAGGCCTTGGTCACCTCGACCACGAAGGAGCCGCGCGTGGTTTCGAACTTCACGCGGTAGGAGTCGGGGACGGGAGCCAGCGGCGCGGGGGGCTTCGCGGTAGCGCAGCCGGCGAGCGTAACGGCCAGGGCCGTCAGGAAGAGGAGAGCAGTCCTTCGCATGGGAAGCATTCTACCAGCGCGGGGCTGGGAGCGGCGGCGGGGGACCGGCCTTTCAGACCATCGCCTGGCGGATGTTCACGGTATCGAGCGGGCCGGACCGCCTGCGCGGCCGTAGCGGCACGGCCGTGTCACGCCCGCTGGCACCGCGGGCAGTAGTGCGTGCCGCGCTGGCCGACCACGATTCGCCGGATGGGCGTGCCGCACCGGGAGCAGGGGTCACCGGCCCGGCCGTAGACGCGGTGCTGAACCTGGAAGTTCCCGGAGCGTCCATCGGCATCGACGTAATCCGAGACCGAAGAGCCGCCCGCTTCGACGGCCGCCCGCAGCACTTCCTGAATCGCGGCGTAAAGGCGGCCGGCGCGCGCGGGTCCGAGCCGCGCCACCGGCGCCAGTGGATGGATGCGGGCGCCAAACAGCGATTCGTCGGCGTAAATGTTCCCCAGGCCGCGCAGGAAAGCCTGGTTCAGCAGGAGCGGCTTGATGCGTCCGCGACGCGTGGCGAGCCGCGCGGCGAACTCGCTCGATCCGATCGCCAGCGCGTCCGGGCCAAGGCGCGCCGCGCGCTCCGGCAAGGATGCGCCGAGTTCGATGCGGCCGAACTGGCGTGGGTCGTCGTACACCAGACGCCCGGTGTCCAGATCGAATACGGCGCGCGCGTGGGGTCCCGGTTCGGCGTTCCACAGCAGTGCGCCCGTCATCCCCAGGTGGATTGCCAGTGTCAGGCCTCCGCTGAGTTCCAGCAGGATGAACTTGCCGTGGCGGCGGACGGACTCGATTCGCCTGCCCCGCAACCGGGCCGCGGTCTTGGGCGCGTCGGCGCGCAGCACGAACCGGGAGTAGAAGCGTGCCCGGCGGATGTGGCGGCCGACGAGGTACGGGGTCACGGTGCGCACAACGGTTTCAACCTCGGGAAGTTCCGGCATCCGTATAACCAAATCTACGCACAGCGCGGCGTGGCCGCAACCGCTCCACCATCTGCCCGGTTGGGGCCGGCCTGGCTATTTAGGCCTGACCTGTGCCTCGGCCTCGCTCGGCGGGAATTGCGGAGCGGCCAAAAAAGGGCTAGCTTGGGACTGGAGGAATGGCCGAGCGGTCGAAGGCGGCGGTCTTGAAAACCGTTAGGGTCGGAAGGCCCTCGGGGGTTCGAATCCCTCTTCCTCCGCCAGATTTTAGTTGTTGAAAATGGATACTGTTTCTCCAGGGCTGTAGCGAGTTTGGGTTCCATCGAGGACGTCCGCGACCTCGATGCCCGGTCCGGGGCGATCTTCGCTATCCCTCCTCAGGTGGTCGATCCTCTCGTTGGCGCCGGCTGCGGGCTCGTTCGAACGCCAAGCCAGGTTTTGACCGCGTTAGCGAAGGGCGTTAGAGAAGGCCGATGACCGCTTCGATGCACATCTGACTGCGATCAAGAAGCAGAAGGCAAAGGAAAGGAAGCGACGACCATGACCAACCTAGAACGGATACGGAAGGAACTGAGCCGGGCCCGTCGCAAGAAGGTTGAGGCCCGAACAGCGCAGCTCATTGCCGAGGAGATGACCATCCAGGAGTTGCGGCAGGCGCGCAAGCTGACAGAGGTCCATATGGCAAAGGCCCTCGGCATCGGGCAGGAAGGTGTATCCAAACTCGAGAAACGCGCCGATCTGATGATCTCCACTCTGCGCAAGACCGTTGAAGCCATGGGCGGCGCCCTCCGTATGGTCGCGGAATTTCCCGATCGCGAACCGGTTGTGCTCTCCGGCGTCGCCGAGGAAGAACGGGAGCGGAGGCCAGCAGGCCGGAAGCACGTTCACGCCAGTGCCTGATCGCGTCGCGGCGGCCCAGGCGGGCCGCTTGAATTGCGGAGGGCCGGACGCCGTCCAGCCAGTGAGATCCCGAAAGCGGACCTGCGATGGGAGCACTCGGGAGGCGGGGCGGCGTTTGTGGCGCGCCGCCCCGAGAACCACTTTGTCAGATCAGCTTCACTTCCTCGGCTTGCAGGCCTTTCGGGCCCTTCTTTACGGAGAACTCCACCTGCGCACCCTCATCGAGCGTCCGGTAACCGGAAGACTGGATGGCGGAGTAGTGCACGAACACGTCCTCCCCTGTTTCTCTTTGAATGAAGCCGTACCCCTTGGCTGCATTGAACCACTTCACGACACCTTTTTCCTTCATCTCTGATCCTTCTCTTTGCGACTGGTCACGGCGCCCAGGCGGGACATCCGACGCCATATCGCGGTATTCCGAGCGACCCGATCCGGGCGCGAAAGCGGCGCCCGGCGTCAAATGCTCCTAAACCTTATACCACAATCGGGAGCCGAATACCCGAAAGGCCGGCGCAGCACAGCGATTCCGCTCACTTTCCCGGTGGAGGACTGGCGGCGTGGACGCCGGACGCCGTGCTGGAGTCCCCCTACCGCCGATCGCCGGAACATGAGCCCTCAAACTGTCGTATCTTGAGGCATGAACGGAACTGGTCTGGCGTTGGCCGCCGGCGCCGCCCTGCTGGCGGTGGGCTGCGCCCCTTACGAGCAGCCGCAGGAAACGTCCGACACGCGGTCGGTCGAGCTGGCGGGGGCCGAATCGGCGCGGATCCAGGTGGACCTGGGCGCCGGAGAGCTGTGGGTCGAGGGAGGCAGCGCGAAGTTGCTGGAGGCCGACTTCCACTATTCGGTGCGCTCCTGGAAGCCGGAGATCAAGTACGATGTCAGCGCGGGCCGCGGCTATCTGACCGTCCGCCAGCCCCCCGTTCATGGCTTCAACACGGGTAACCGGGAGAACCGCTGGGACCTGCGGCTGAACGATAAGGCGCCCGCTCGAGTTGAAGGTCAACGTGGGGGCCGGCAAGGGCACCTTCAAGCTCTCGGGCACGGCGCTGCGGCGGCTTGAAATCGAGATCGGCGTGGGCGAACTGCAAGTCGACCTGACAGGCGCCTGGGACCACGACCTGGAGGCGGAGGTTCGTGGGGGAGTGGGCGAGGCCACCGTGAGGCTGCCGCGGGACGTGGGCGTCCGGGCCACGGCCACCGGCGGGCTGGGCGGCATCAACGTGCAGGGTCTCCACAAGGAGGGCAGCTTCTACGTGAACGACGCCTACGGCAGGTCTGACGTGCATCTGCGCCTCAACGTCACCGGGGGCATCGGGCAAATCAACCTGATCGGGTAGGGTCCGGACCGGACCTGGAGCCGTTCGCCCGGGCCCACCTCTCTCCCCAGCACCACGCCGCGCTGGAGGGCACCAACAACAACGTCCGATTTGGCGGGGCCGCATGGGCGTCAGAATGGCGCGCCAGGTGGAACGTCGATGAACGGAAATGTTCTGATCTGGAGGCTGGTTGCGAACGAGGGAGTCCGCATCGCGATGCGACGGCTACGGCCGACGGTGTGAGAGAAGCGGGCCGGCTGGATCCCCTACCGTCCCCACTTGAGCAGCGCGCCGCAGGGCCGGGTGAGCGGGTCCCCGTAGTGGTTGGTCGTGACGCGCAGGGCGTAGCCCATACGGCCGGTCTGCTGGGGAACGATCTCCTTGGCGAAGACCACCACGGCGCCGCGCTGCTCGACCGGCGGCAGCATCATCACCTCGGTGTCCTCGAGCTGCCCGTTCACTCCCACGCGGCCGACCACCACCTCGACGCGCACGTCCTCGGCCTTGAGGCCCGCCAGGTTCAGCGCCGTCTTCACGGCCACGGGCTTGCCGCTGAGTACCGCGCCTTTGGGCGGCGTTCCCATCTCGACAAACTGGACCTGGTCCCACACTCTGCGGACTTCGGCGTTCCAGTGCGCCTGCTCGCGGGCCTTGGCGAAGTTGTCGAACCGCATGTCCAGCCAGGCGCGGTGCGCCGGCTCGTAGAGCTGGGCGGCGTATTCCTCGATCATGCGCTGGCAACTGAACTGCGGGCTGAGGTACTTGAGCGAACGCTTCACGCGCCGCATCCACTCGCGGGGGACGCCCTGATCGCGGTCGTAGTAGGCCGGGGCCAGCTCATTTTCGAGCAGGGAATAGATGGCGCTGGCATGCGCCTCGTCCTGGTCCTCGGCATACGCGATGCGGTCGCCCACCGCCCAACCGCCGCTGTATTCGTGGGCTTCGTCGAACCAGCCGTCCAGGATGCTGAGGTTCAGCACACCGTTGCTGCCTGCCTTCATGCCGCTGGTGCCGCAGGCCTCTTCGCCGCGTCTGGGGTTATTCAGCCAGACGTCGACGCTGCCCACCAGCTCGCGGGCCACGTGCGTGTCGTAGTCTTCCACGAACACCAGCCGCTTGGAGAGTTCGGGATCGCGCGAGAGCTGCACGATCTGGCGGATGAGTTCTTTGCCGGGATGGTCCTTGGGGTGCGCTTTGCCGGCGATCACCACTTGGACAGGTCTCTCGGAGTTCGACAGGATCCGCTTCAAACGGTTAAGGTCGCGGAACAGGAGCGTGGCGCGCTTGTAGGTGGCGAATCGGCGGGCGAAGCCGATCGTGAGAGCTTCCGGATCGAGGACCTCGGCGGCGCGGCGCAATTCGGTCCCGGAGGCCTTGCGGTTGCGGGCGCACTCGACCTGGCGCTCGCGCACGAAGGCCAGGAGGCGCCGTTTGCGCCGGCGGTGGGCTTCCCAGAGTTCCTGGTCGGGGATGTCTTCGACCTGTTCCCAGGTCTTGGGGTCGGTGAGCCGCTCGCGCCAGTCGGGCTGGAGATACTGGTCGTAGAGCATGCCGAGGTCGCTGGAAAGCCAGCTCAAAAGGTGCACGCCGTTGGTGATCGAGGTGATCGGGACTTCCCAGGAGGGCAGTTGCGGCCACAGATCCTGGAACATCTCCTGCGAGACCTCGCGGTGCAGTCTGCTTACGGCGTTGCGGAAGCAGGAGGTCTTGATGGCAAGAATGGCCATCGAGAACCGTTCGCTGTGGTCCTGCGGATTGCGCCGGCCGAGCGCCATGAGCTGGTCGAACTCGATGCCCATCTCCCGGCAGTAGTCGTGGAAGTACTCCCACATCAGCCCCGGGTCGAAAATGTCGATGCCGGCCGGCACCGAGGTATGGGTGGTGAACACGTTGCTGTTGCGCGACGCTTCGAGCGCCTCGTCGAACTTCAGGCCGTGGTCTTTCACCAGGACGCGGATGCGCTCCAACGCCAGGAAAGCCGAGTGGCCCTCGTTCATGTGGAACACGGTGGGCTCGAGGCCGAGGGCCTTCAGTACGCGCAGCCCGCCCACGCCCAGCACCATCTCCTGGCGCACGCGGGTGAGGCTGTCGCCGCCATAAAGAGCGTCCGTGATTCCGCGGATTTCCGGCCGGTCGTTCTCAGGGATGTTGGTGTCGAGCAGGTAGAGCTTCACGCGCCCCACTTCCAGCAGCCACACCTTGATGCGCACCGGCCCGGCGGGCAAATGCACCTCGACCTTCAGCTCTGCGCCCTGTTCGTCCCTGACGGGCTGGACCGGCAGGGTGTAAAAGTCGTTGAGCGCAAAGCGTTCCTGCTGCCAGCCGTCCGGATTCAAGTACTGCTGGAAATAGCCGGTCTGATAGAGGAGGCCAACGGCGACCAGCGGCACCTCGGAGTCGCTGGCAGACTTGAGGAAGTCGCCCGAGAGCACGCCCAAGCCGCCCGAGTAGATCGGCAGGCACTCGGCGATGCCGTACTCCATCGAGAAGTAAGCGACGAGGGACTTCTCGGCCTGGCCCGTGGAAACGGTTTCCGGCCGGTGCATGTAAGCGTCATATCGCTCACATGCGCGCCGATAGAGAGCCAGATAACGCGGGTCGGCGGCCAGCCGCTCGAGGGTCGCTTGGGGCACCCGGCCCAGCATGGAGACCGGGTTATGTCCCGAGGCCGCCCAGAGGGCGGGATCCATGCGGCGAAACAGGTTGCGGATGGTGGGCTCCCAGCTCCAAAGGACGTTGTAGGCGAGCTGGGAAACGCGCGCCAGCGCAGCGGGGAGTGCAGGCCGTACGAGGAACTCCCTAAGTGGTTGAATCTGAAAAGCCATGGAAGAAAGTGGTCTCTCAATAAGATAGCAGAGTTCCGGACCTGGCGCGGCCGGCTGGTCCGCCAACCGCGCCTCGCGGCGGGTTGGCGACTGCGGTAGGATGGTTCTCTTGCGGGTTTACGACCCGGCAGTCCGTTGGTACCTGGATTGCACAGCGTGACAGAGGAGATCGAATCTAATGGCGTACGTAATTACCGATACCTGCACCAAAGATGAGCTTTGTGTCGAGGCATGCCCGGTGGATTGCATCCACCCGAAGAAGGACGAGTCCAGCTTCGAGGAGATCAAGCACTTGATGATCGACCCGGAAGCCTGCATCGACTGCGGCGCCTGCGTGCCGGTCTGCCCGACCAATTCCATCTACACCCTCGACGAGCTGCCGGCCGACCTGCAAGCCTTCGCCGGCGCCAACGCCGCCTACTACGGGCGGTAGAGGAGCCATCAGCCGTCGAGCAGGCCTGGCGCGGCTCGGTCGCGCTTCATGGAACCGGAAGCTTGTCGCGAACCGCGGGGCTTCGGTGTAATCAGACGGACCCCCGGCGGCAAGCGATGGTGGCGTTCCACGAGATCTTCCGGGGCCTAGCCGGTTCCCGATCTCCTACGCCGGGTCGCGGGAGACGCTGAGTTCCCGGGCGCCGATCCGTCGGACCTCGATTGGATTGGCCGCGGATCAGCGCGGATATGGGTGTCCCCGCAGCCCGGTCGCGGCGCGGTAGACCTGCTCGGCCAGCATGACGCGGGCGAATTCGTGCGGAAACGTCATCGGGGAGAGCGATAGGAGCAGGCCGGCGCGGGGCTTCCAATCAGACGGCAGGCCGTCGGCTCCGCCGATCACGAATACCAGGTCGCGGCTTTCCATTTCGGCTTTGGAAACCAGGGCGGTGAACGCCGCGGAGTCCATCGCTCGGCCCGCAGCGTCGAGGAGGACTTTGGTCGCGCTCGGGTGCCGCGTCCAGGGATCGAAGCGGTCCGGGCGGATCTCGCGCATCTCGCACGGCAGGTAGCGGCTGGTGCGTTTGACGTACTCCTCGGCCATCGCGTTGGCGCTGGCGTCGCGCGGCTTGCCAATGTAGTAGATACGGATCTTCACCTGCGTCCCCGACCATTATGCAGCGGTTGGCGGGGAGGGCGCTTCCGCCCGCGGCCAAGCTTCGTCAGGGGTGAGGGCTTGTCCCGCTCGAGTTTGCCTGGAACCGTTCACGAAGGTCTGTTCGCGCCCTTCTGCGGAAAAGTGGAGCGTGGCCGAGATCGCGGCCTGGCTACCGAGGGCGGCGGCCAGGGCGCAGGTCGCCTCCACCAGCAGCAACGACCCCAGGGACACGGCCTCCTGGCAGCGATAGGCTCTCTTCAGCTTGCGGTTGATCACGGTGGTGAACTCGCCAATGACAACGGCCAGATCCTTCACCGTCCTGCCTGCGTTGACGCGCGAGGCCAGATCCCGCGCCGCCATCCCCAGGCCCACGAACCGGCCGATGAAGAACTCGTCGCTGGTCAGCAGCTCGTTGAGGAACCGGGGGTGGCGCACAATGCCGGCCAGCACCTTGCGCGCCCGCCAGGAACGGTAATGGCGAGCAGCGTCGCTTCGCCCGGCGCTGATGAGCAGGCGCTCCGCGCGCGCCAGTGCGGACGTCAGTGGCCGCGCCGCCCAGGGGCGCGCGATGCCGGGGCTTTCCGGGCCCACCAGGTCGTAAGCGAAGTCGCTGCGGGGCTTTCCGGAGCAGGGGTAGGTGCTCCCGTAGAAGATCAGCGGATACGCGAGTATCCGATTGTCGAAGCGGCTGAGATCGGTGAAGTAGACGTAGGGCAGCCACCGTCGCAGCGCCCTCTGGACGGCCACCGAAACCTTGGAGTAGACATCGAAAAACAGGGGGTCCCTCTCGGCCGGTGCGCGCAGCCAGACGCCGGCCAGGCTGCCGGGCACGCTCAGCGACATCGACGCCACCACGGCGCCGGCCGGGGCCGAGCCCAGCCATTCCCATGGCTGGGGACCGAAGTTGTAAGGGCGCAGCACGCGCGGAAGCCATTGCGCGAGCAGCGCGGCCGGCAAGACCCGGCTGTCCGTGAAGCCAATCTCGAATGCGGTGCACTGCGGGTACAGCAACGGGGCCGCCAGCAGCAGGGCGCCCTGGCAGACGTTCTTCGCTGCCTCCGGGCTGGGTGTTGTGTGGACGAAAATGCGGCCGTCCTCCTGGGCGGCCGCCTCCGCGCGCTCGAGGGCCCTCCAGCGCTCGGGCCACTCTCTGCGATCGAGTGTGGGGAGATGCACCTCGATGGTTGTTTCGCCATCCAGGGTCCGGGCCAGGCGCTCCGCGACGGCACTCCCTTCGAGGGCGGACCGGTAGGCGTCCAGGCCCTCCGGAGTGAAGTCGAACGAGCCGTCGAAAAGCGCGGCGCCGCAAGCCGTGCGCCGGCTCAACTCCGCCGCGCACTTGGCCGCAAGCGCCGGGAACGCCTGCGCGTAGATGTCCTCCGCCAGCCGTGTGGCCGCTCTGGCGGGGGCCTCGCTATCGAAAGCGAAAACCGCGCGGAGCACGGGATCGGAGCAGGCATCCGGACCGGGCCGAGCTTCGACCTGGAGGCTGCCCGCACGCCATTTCGACATGCGCAGCCGCAGGCGACCGCGCTCATCGAGCGCTACCGCGGCCAGAAACGTGGCGGAGAGCGTGGCGCGGAGCGAGACCTCTGCGTCTGAGTGGGAGTGTTTGCAGAGCTCGGCGCCGAACTGGCCGGGAGCGATTTCCCGAAGCCAGTGCAGAGCGAAACGCAGATGGGGCTGGGCCGATAGCGTCAGACTGCGGTCCAGCCAGAACAAGAGAGTGCGGTCGGGGCCGATGTGGGCCGGGCATGCGATCTCGAATGGGGACATAGTGGCCATGAGATTGTACATTCGAGCCCCCAGGAAATCGGACCGCCAGGCGGCTGCGGCTACTGCCAGAGAGACCCGCAACCCGAACCTGCTGTGCGAGATACGCGGCCGCAACATTTTTGCGCGAGAGTTGTGACTGGGGGGCACGCTGGTGGGTGCTGCGGCGAGCCTCAGCCCGGCGGCCCGGCTGCGGGGCGAGCGAGACGAGCCCGCCGCCGCAGCCAGGCATTCAGATCCCCCACCGAAGCGAACAGACCGGCGCAGGCACCGGCGGCGCGCGGCGAGGCGGGGCGGCGCGGGTCGAAGTCGCGGGGGCGAAAGCGGTCCGTGGCGGCGATCACGGCGACCCCCATGGGGCGGTACTCGTGCAGCCCCTCGGCCCAGGCCAGGTCGCCGTCGATCCAAAGCGCGAACCCCATATGCCGATCGTACCTCGCGCCGCGCAATGCGCCACAATCTGGGTATGCAGCGAAGAACGTTTTTGTCCGTGGCCGGCGCGGGCGCGCTGGCCGCCCAGACGCCGCCCCGCAAGGGAAGGCTGAAGCAGGGCGTCGCGCGCTGGTGCTTCCCCAAGTGGAGCGTGGAGGAGCTGGCGGAGCGGTCGGCCAAGCTCGGCATGGAGGGCATCGACCTGGTGGGGCCAGAGGACTGGCCGGCGGTGAAGAAGTACGGCCTGACGCCCTCCATGATGATGCCCGGCGGCGGCACCATCTCCGACGGCCTCAATCGCACCGAGAACCACGACGCCATCGAGCGCCAGCTCCGCGAGGGCATCGCCAAGGCCGCGGCCGCGGGCGTGCCCAACATCATCACCTTCTCGGGCAGCCGGCGCGGTCTCTCCGATGCGGAGGGCATCGAGAACTGCGTGAAAGGCCTCGGCCGTATCCACGGGTTCGCGGAAGACAAGGGCGTGACGGTGTGCCTGGAGCTGCTCAACAGCAAGATCGACCACAAGGACTACCAGTGCGATCACGCGGTGTGGGGCGCCGAGGTGTGCCGGCGTGTGAACTCACCGCGGGTCAAGCTGCTCTACGACATCTACCACATGCAGATCATGGAAGGCGACGTGATCCGCACCATCCGCGAGAACATACGCTGGATCGGGCATTTCCACACGGGCGGCGTCCCCGGCCGCCACGAGATCGACTCGACCCAGGAACTGAACTACCGCGCCGTGGCGCAGGCCATCGCCGATCTGGACTTCCCGGGTTTCGTCTCGCACGAGTTCCTGCCGCTGAGAGACCCGCTTGAATCGCTGCGCCAGGCGGTGGAGATCTGCCAGGTGTAGCCCTAACCCGGGATGTGGCCTCCGCCATCGCTTGCGAACAGGCGTCCTGACGCCCTGCGTGCATTGCTTGACACCGGCGGAGGTAAGACGATATCTTACCTGCATGAAGACGATCGTCTCATCCAAGGGCCAGATCGTTCTGCCGGCAGAGTTCCGGCGGCTGGACCGTGTCGAACCGGGGCAGGAGTTCGACGTAGAGCGGCTCGATCGTGGGGACTATCGCCTCGTCCGGAGCGCAGCACCGCCGAACGAGGGTGCCATCGACTGGCTGCTCGCCTGTCCGCAGAAGGACTTCTTCGTGCCCATCGACTCCGATTCGACGGATGTGCTGTGAAGTACCTGGTTGACGCCAACGTTCTGAGCGAGCCGACGAAGCCAACGCCCGATCCGCGTGTCGTGGCTTCGCGCACATGAGCGAGACATCGCCGTCGATCCCGTCATTCTCGGCGAACTGCGTTTCGGGATTCTTATCCTTCGCAAGGGCAGGAAGCGGACCGCCCTGGAACGCTGGTTCGACGAGGGGGTCAGGCGTCTTCACTGTCTGCCCTGGGACGCGGAAACGGGCCTGAAGTGGGCGGAACTGCTGGCGCGTCTTCGCACAACCGGGAAAGCCATGCCGATTAAGGATAGTGGCCGGAAGGGTTTGATCCTGCTCGATCAGGTTCGCGCTGTAGACAAGACCCGACTGGCTAAGAAACTGGGAGTAGTCTCGGCAAAGACGCTCGCCGCCACGTTGAGGACGCTACAAGAGGTATTCGCGGAATGAGACTCCTTCATGGCAGTTGCCTCCCCGGGTGGGACCCGAACCCACAACCCTTCGGTCAATAGCTCAGGGGAGCGGGATTGCAGCGATGACAAGGGGTGAGCGAAGTTGCCTGGCGCAAACAGCGGCGGCTCTTCGGGCGGCGTGGCGAAGGCGCAGAGGCACGCGTCGGTTCTCGGCGACTCCTGACGCCTCGACCCCGTCTCCCGACCGCTCTACCGCACCACCACCTTCGCGAGCCCGGCATTGTTCGCCGAATCGAGCGCCCGCACTACCACCACGTGCTCGCCCGGAGCGATGCCGTCGAGCTTGAGAACGAAGTGCTCGCGCCGGGAGTCGAGAATGCCTTCGGCCGGCTCCATGGGGATCCAGGGGCCGGCGTCCAGCGAGTACTCGGCGCGGCGCACAGGCGAAGCGGCGTCCACGGCGTCGATCTGGATCTCGATGCGGCTTCCGGAGCGGGTGGGCGCGCCCGCGGTGACAACGGGCGGCGTATGGTCGATCAGCGTCGGCGCGCTCACCAGTTCGGCCGTGCGCGCCGTGGAGGGCGGATTGGCGGGCGCATCCGAAGCTACCACGCGGAAATAATAGCGGCCATCGGCCAGTGAGTCCGCATCGATCGAGTAGCTGTTCTCCGCAAGGTTCGATTTCAGAAGCTTCCACTCCCGCTCGTCCTCCCCGCGGAAGTAGAGCGAGTAGGCGAGGCGGTCGCCGTCGGGATCGTCGGCCTGCCAGGCAATCTGCAACTGCTCCGCGGCGGGCCGCGTTACGGGCTGGGTGGGCGTTCCGGCAGAAGGAGGCTGCGCGGCATCCGGGGTGTCCGTGACCGTCACCGTGTAAGACGCGGTGGGCTGAGTTTGGGCGGCGGCTCTCGCCGCGGCCGCCGTGCTCGAGAGCTGCGCGGTCACGGCGATGGTTCTGACCACCGGCGGCGTGTTCTGGGGAAGGTAGGCCAGCGTGACGCCTTCGAGCGACGCCGGGCCACTGAGTTCGGCCTGCCACTGCACGAACCGCGCATTCGGACTCGGGATCGGGGAGCCGGAGGCGTCGGCCAGCGGCGCGGACCACTCGCTCCAGGTCTTGTCCGGCCGCGCCGAATTGCCGCTCCGCGTGCGCAGCACCAGGCGGGCGCCGTCCGGCGTGTCGCCGCGCCAGCTCAGCCGTCCCCAGCGCGCGACGGTGTTGGAGTCGTGTACCGGCGATTCGAACGTCCCGTTGGCACCCGGTCCCTCTTCCAGCCGGTACAGTTTACCAAGGTCGCCGGTCGCCGCCAGAATGCCGTTCACGGCAGCCACCAGCCGGATGGCTTCGCCCTCGTTGGTCTGCGCAATGAGACTCGCGCGGCGGTCTTTGCCCAAGCGGTAGATGCGCCCTTGCCCGTCGGTCGCGAACACGAGGTCGTCGCCTCGCACCAGCAGGTCGTAAACGTTCTCCTCCTTCGAGCTCCACAGGGTCTCGACCGTGTTGTCCGGGTTGATGCGGTAGATCGCGGCCTTCTCGACGCCGCTGGTGTCGACGGTTGCCGCCGCGCCGGCAACCACCGGCTGAGCCGGCTGCGGCTTGCCCGCCTCGGGTCTGGGTTTGATGTCGATTCCGCTCTGGGTCTCGGACGCTTCCACGGTCACGGTCGCGGTGGCCGTGCCGACGCTCACCGAGCCCGGAACGCCCGGGGTGGATTGGACCCCGCCGAGCGCGCGGCGGCTCATCGATCCGCCCAGCAGCGCGGCGTAGACCGTTCCATCCGCGGCCGGCACGAGCGTCCGCACCTCGGGCAAGTTGGCGTCGTAAAGAACGAGCGCCTTGTCTTTCCCCGCGATGCGGTAAATGATGCCGTTCGGCTCGGTGCCGGCCAGCAGCCGTCCCTGCGCATCCACGGCCAGGGAGGTCACGTGCGATTGCCCGGTTTCGTAATACACCTCGCCCTTGCCCGCCTCCGTGATGCGGTAGACCCGGCCCTGGTCGCCCGTGCCGGCGTAGAGCGCGCCGTCCGGCGCGAAGGCGAGCGACCAGACGTATTTCGCGCCGGTCGCGAAATGTTCCGTCACTTTACCTTTCTCGATGCGGTAGATCCTGCCGCCGGGCGAGGTGGCCGCATACACCGCGCCTTTCGCGTCGACCGCCAGGGCGAAGACCTCCGGCTGCTCGGCCGTCCAGATCAGGGACGCCTGGCCGGAGTTCTCGATTCGAAACACGCGCCCGCGATGGCCGGTTCCGATGTAGAGCGTGCCGTCGGGCGCCGCCGCGACGCTCCAGATGACGGGCTGGCCGGAGTCGAATACGGTCTTCAGTCTGGGCGCCAGCGTCAGCTTCCCGTCGCGGGTGATCGAGAGCCCGGTGAGGCGGCCGGCGATAAAGTCGCGGTAGTTGTTCATCTCCCACGCGGCCGGGCTCGACGCCAGCGCCGGGAGCGCGGCAAGGCATGCAATCAGGGCGGGTCGGTTCATTGCTCTTTCACTTCCACCTGGATGGTCTTGGCGCCGCTCACCACCGTGTCGCCGGCGTCGATTTCCATCTCGACCAGCTTCGAGTTGGGCAGGGCGGGCATCATCGAGAGCGACGGCTGGGTCCGCGCCAGAATCATGGCTACCGAGGGCGGCGGGTCGGCGAGCGTCTCTCCTTCCACGTCATAGGCGGGCGCCATGCGCCAAACACGCACGTACGCCTTGGTGTTGGGGCGCAAGGCGTTCAGGAACGAAATCAACTGCGCGGCCGAGGCCGGCGCGGACACCAGCAGTTGGCGGAATTCCGTGAGGTTGATGGTGGTCGCATCCGCAACGCTGAACAGGAGCGGGCCCGCGGCGGCGCCGACGGGCACGGAATAGCTGACCTTTCGCGTCAGATCGGCCCCGTTATCGCCTCTGAGGGCAACGGTGAGGTCCACCGTCTCCCCCGGCCGCACCTCGCGCCGCGATGCCCAGACCTGGTCGATCTGCATCTGGCGCTTGCGCGGGAACGCTTCGATCTGGAGGGCCACGCGCTTCAGCCGGATGGCGTCGAAGCCGCTGCCGATAGCGTACGCGACGGGCGCGGCGGTCGCCAGCGCAGCCTGCGCCGCCAGGTTGAGATCGCCCGCGTACATGTTGTTCAGCTTGACCGGGGACAGGCCGTTCTCGAACTCTACCGTTCCGCTCACGCCAAAACTCGCCTCGCCGGCCGCGCGCTCGGTGGCGTCCAGGGCCGAGAACATCGCCATCGACAGCAGGAACGGCGAGAGCACCGGGTCCTTCACCATCTGGAACTGGTAGCTGTACGCGCGGCCCCCGCGCTCGGCAACGGAAATCGAAACCGGGACCAGGGAGGCGCGCCGTCCCAGGCGGCCGGCCACGGCGGTGCTGCGGTCCTCGGTAATCGTCCCCATCCACTCCCGCGGCGTCGAGATCTTGAAGGAGGCCGAAAGGTTGGGCAGCAGCGTCAGCACCTCGGAACGGGCAAACGGCAGGTCGGTGGCGCCCGCCGCCAGAAACCGGTGGCCGAAGGCGTACAGCCGGTCGCCGTCGACATAGGTGACGGTGCCGTCGGCGGCGATGCTCATGTCGCCGGCCAGAAGCTGGACGCTGATCATCGCGCCGGGTTGAAGCTGGGTGGGGTCGCCGAGCCCGGGATCGAGCCGTCGGCCGCCGGCCATGCCTTCAAGCGGCTGTAGGCCCAACGCGCGCAGTTGTGGCGCGAAGTACTCGATGGTGTTCCGGGTGAACCCGCCGAAAGAGACGGGGGTGGCGATGTCCACCATGCGCTGGCCGCCGGCCAGGACGTCCTGGCGGGGCGGCAGTTGTGCGCCGGGCTGCCACTCCGCCGGCGCAGCCAGCCTGCGCGCGCGCATCGCCGGCTGGCCGCCGGCCTGCACCATCTCCTCAATCGGGCGGATTCCGGCAATCGGCTCTTTGGAGAAAGCGAAGGCCATGGCCACGGCGCCGGCCAGGCGGCCGTCGATATAGACCGGGCTGCCGCTCATCCCCTGCAGGACGCCCGTCCCGGCCAGCGGTCCGCCCGCCAGGCGCGCCAGAATCAACGACTGTTTCGGGCCGATGTTCTCCAACACGCCGAGGATCTCGACCTGAAACTCGTCGATCTTCGTGCCGGAGAAGACCGTCTTGCCGACGCCCTTCAAACCGGGCCGGATGTCTTTCAGAGGGAAGAACCGGGGCTGAGCAGAGAGCGCCGCGGCCGCCAGCAGACCGCACAAGAACCGCACAGTGTTCATTGTAGCGGATGGTCCTATTCGGAACGGCGGCCGTAACCTGGATGGCGCAGTGCGGTGGGGGCCACTCTAGTGTAGTGCATCGCAAGTCATGCGGAGTACGATTATCCACGGGCAAACTCTGGGACAGGCACGGAGTTTCGCGACAACGGCGAAATTCGATCCAGTCCCCGGTTTGCGGCTCGTTCCGATACCCGGCGACATTTGCGACGCACCACACCAGCGCTTCACACATAGGGGATGGCGCAGCGGCTTCACCGGGTGTCGCGTGATGTGGTGTCGTTCCATAAGGCGCTGCACCGGATCGAGAAACGAGGCCTTTTCGTTGCAGAGCTACGATGCGTATACTCAGAAGCTGAAGACTGGCACCCTGATCAGAATGCCAGGCTCTGGAGCACCAGTGCCCGTCCGCAGAGCGAAGACTTCATGACCATACTCACCCGCTTGGAGCAATGGAAGGAGAACGGAACCATATCGCCGGAGCAGCACGCCCTGCTTCGAGGCCTGTCCCGTGGAGAGCCCTTTTCCTTTTTTCTCGAGCTGAACATTCTCCTTTACGCGGGGATTGTGGCGTTCGTCGCCGGCCTCGGCTGGACCGTCAGCACCTGGTCGCGGCAACTGGGTGACATCCTCGTCCTGACCATCCTCTCCGCGATGCTGGCGGCCTGCTTTTGGTACTGCTTCTCGCGGGCGCCAGCCTGGTCCCGAGCGGAAGTTCCTTCACCCAACCTGGCATTCGACTATGTCCTTTACCTAGGCAGCCTCACATGGTCCGTGGAACTCGCCTATGTTGAGAACCGGTTTCATCTGCTAGCGGGACGATGGGATCTATACCTATTGGCGACCGCCGGTCTTTTCTTCTTCCTCGCTTACCGTTTCGACAACCGCTTCGTGCTGTCGCTCGCGTTGTCCGCGCTCGCTGGGTGGTTCGGGCTCAGCATCTCCCACTGGCCGTCGCACCAGGACGCGGAGTACAGGCAATACGCGATTCTCTACGGGGTTCTCACCGGCGGCGCTGGAGCCATACTGCACCGCCGCGGCCTGAAACGGCACTTCCTCGGCGCGTATCTGAATATCGCGGCCAACGTGCTGTTTTGGGCAGTGCTCTCCGGCGTCTTCGAGCGGCATGACAACGTGATATGGTTTCCGGCGCTCCTTGGCGCCTGCGGCGCATCTCTTGCCTGGGGGCTCGCGCGCCGGCAGTTTTCCTTCGTCGCTTACGCCGCCGTCTACGGCTACGTGGGCGTCAGTTCGATCCTCATCCGCGGAATGCATGGCGAAACCGCAGTCCTGAGCTATTTCGTCGTTACCGGCGTCGCCATGGTCGTCATGCTGGTCCTGATCGCGCGCCGCTTCGGGAGGGAAGAGTGAGAGCCTACAGCGAATCGAGCGAAGAAGCTCTGCGCGCGCGCGATCTGTTGAAGGACTGGGCCGGCGAAGGTCTCCTCACCGCGGCGCAGTACCAGCGCATGGAACAGGAAACCGTCTGTGATCTCCGCCGCACCAACATTTTCCTGCGGCTCGTGTTGTACCTCTTTACCCTGATCGTCGTGGGCGGTGCTGTCGCCTTGTTCTTCGTCGTCTTCCTCTCGGGGCCCTCGCAGCAAACGGCGGGCCTCTTGCTGCTCGTCTTCGCTCCCATCTCGTATGCGGCCGCCGAAATTGCCGTTTCCCAGGCCCGGCTCTATCGCTACGGGATCGAGGAAGCTCTAGCCGCCTGCTCGGTTGGCTTCCTATGCGTGGGCTTGCTGCTAGTGAGGCCATTCGGAACGGAATCCCTGGCTCCCGCCGCCGGCGTCATCGTTTCGCTCTGGATATGGTATCGTTTCGGGCTCCCCTATGCATTTCCCGCCGCGATGCTCTTCGTCCCATGGCTGCCAGGCTACTGGACCTCGTCCCATGCGGCGCAGCATCTGATCGTCGCGGCGTTCTATGCGGTCGGCCTGATAACGGTGGCCGCTGTCCGCGCGCGGCGTCGCTTCACATATCTCAACGAGGGTTATTCCGTCGCCGAAGCATTCCTCTGGCTCGGCGTCTACCTGGCGATCAACCTTCAGCTCTCGTCGGCGAACCTCCTCCCACACTGGTGGGGTGGGCCTCTGACCACCACTGAGTTCGCACGGCCGTTCTACTGGACCACCTGGGTGCTGATCTGGTGCCTCCCACCCGCCGCACTCGCGCGCGGGGTGCGGCTGAAGGATCGGTGGGTGATCGCCGCAGGCGCGATTGCCGCAATCGCTACCCTGGTCACCAACAAACCGTATCTCGGCTGGCAACGGCACACCTGGGATCCCATGCTCCTGGGCGCATTGTTGATCGCCGTCGCGCTCTTCCTCAGTCGCTGGCTCGCCCGCGGCCCGGGCGAAATTCGTCACGGCTTCACCGCCCGGCGGCTCTCGGGGAAGGACAAACAGTGGATGAACGCCGGGGCAGTCGGATTAGGCGTCCTATCGGCGGACTCAATAGCGCCCAGCCCGCAAGCAGACAGTTCCGACTTCCGTTTCGGTGGGGGAGATTCGGGAGGCGGAGGCGCCAGCTCCGATTTCTGAAAACCGCTACGTGCATGGGCTGTCGCCTGAGTCCCGCGCGCTCGATGCAATCCGACCAGGCGCCGCGTTGACGACGACGCCTTTCTTCGACCTCGAAGCGCGAGACCGGTGCTGCCCGTCGCGTCCCCAAAGTCACCCGACAGCAGCGCCGGGAACAAAACGAACTCCAACGCGGTCTAAGATAGACGGCGGCCTTGCCCAAAGGACAATATGAGGATTCCCTACCGGGTTACCAGCGGCATTGCCTTGGGCACTCTCCTGCTCGATATCGCGTCGGGATTCCTGCCGGTGGCGCCCCGGAGGCATGTTCCCGCGTCGGTGGAGGGAGCCGTGGCGTGGGACCCGTGTTGGGCTTGGGAGCAGCGGGCGGCAATGGCAAACCTGCTGGGTCTCCTGTGCTTTGGTGCTCTTTTCTTCTTTGTGGTTCAGGGCTTGCGTAATCGTCCCGGCCCGAGGTGGTTCGCCATCATTGGCGTGCCTGCCCTGGCGCTGCAAGTCGCTTCCGACTGGTGGCGGATCAAGGCCGGGTGCTACAGCACCCCGAATCTAGTTGGCTTGTTCACATGGGTGGGCGCCGCGGAACTGATGTTCCTGCACCATGCCGTCCAGACCCGGACACCGCTTCAAGATCGGCGCCTTCGGACGGCTCTCTGCCGGAGTGTTATTCCGGCGTTCCTCTGGACACCCGTAGCTTGGTCCCTAGTGAATTGGTTCGGAGCGTTGACCCCCGGCCACAAGCCGCCGCTGATCGGCATCGTACAACACTACATCTCCTGGACCGCCGTGATATTGTTCCCGTTGGCAGCGGCTGTAGGTCTTCGCGTCGCTACCAGACGTGGGAGACCATCGCGACGAAACGAGAGGCAGGCAGATGTACACTGATACTGCCAGCCAGGAGTCGAGAAACGGCTGGGGAGGCGACCCATGCGAGTACTCGTAGCGGACAAGTTCGAGCAGTCCGGCCTGGACGGCCTGACCGGGCTCGGGTGCGAGGTTTCCTGTGAACCAGGATTGAAGGACCAGGCGCTCGCCGAGCGGGTCGCCGAGTTCAAGCCGGATGTGCTGATCGTGCGCTCGACCAAAGTCGGCGAGCCTGTGCTGGCGGCCGGATCGCTCAAACTGGTGGTGCGCGCCGGCGCCGGCTACAATACCATCGACTTGGCGGCGGCGTCCCGCCGGGGCATCTACGTCTCGAACTGCCCCGGAAAGAACTCGGTGGCCGTGGCGGAACTGGCGTTCGCGCTGATTCTGGCGCTCGACCGGCGCATAGCGGACAACGTGATCTCGCTCCGCGCCGGCAAGTGGAGCAAGGCCGAATTCTCGAAGGCCCGGGGACTGTTCGGCCGCACTCTGGGCTTGCTGGGAGTGGGCAGCATCGGCAGCCAGATGATACCGCGCGCGAAGGCCTTTGGGATGCGAGTGGTGGCGTGGAGCCGCAGCCTCGGCGCGGAAAGAGCGGCAGCGCTCGGCATCGAGCGGAGAGATTCGCCCCGCGAAGTTGCCGCAGCGGCCGACATCGTGAGCGTGCATCTTGCTCTGGGGCCGGAAACACGCCGGCTGTGCGACGGCGGCTTTTTTGCGGCGATGAAGAAGGGCGCTTACTTCATCAACACGGCTCGCGGCGAAGTCGTCGACGAGGAGGCGCTGAAGGCCGCAATCCGGGAAAAAGGCCTTCGCGCGGGTCTGGATGTCTTCGCGGAGGAGCCAGCCGGCGGGACGGGCGATTTCACAAGCGAGATCGCACAGACACCGGCGATCTACGGCACCCACCACATCGGCGCGTCCACCGAAGAGGCGCAGGAGGCCATTGCGGCGGAGACGGTACGGATTGTGCGCATATTCCAGGAGACCGGCAAGCCGCCGAATGTCGTGAATCTTGCCCGCAAGACGCCCGCCACCTGCGCGCTGGTGGTGCGGCATCTCGACCGGCCGGGCGTGCTTGCATCGGTGCTGGATGCCATCAGTGCGGTGAAGATCAACGTTCAGGAAATGGAGAATGTGGTGTTCGAAGGCGCCGAAGCGGCCGTTGCCCGGCTAAACCTCGAGACCATCCCCGCGGAGGCCACTCTTCAACAGGTCCGCACTGCGAATCCGGACATTCTGGAGCTGAGCCTCATCCGCCTGTGAAACGGAACGATGTACGGCCATATCGGAGGCCTTCCTCGCGGCCGCGAGCGTGCCACGTTGCGCCCCGTGTGTGCCGAACGGCAACGAGGCGCGGTTCCGTAAAGAACGGCCGGAGGACCCCGGCGCACGACTTCGGAAACCGACTATCTTAGGAAAGTGATGTACCGTACAGGGTTCGGCCGTCCGTGCGCGGTGGCGCTGCTGCTGGCGGCGGTTCCGGCGAGCGCCCAGACGCCACGGGTCCTGACCCTGGAGGATTGCATCCGGCTGGCGTTGGCTGCGCCCTCCTCCGTGACGATAGCGCGGCAGGAGGCCGAGATTGCGCGCTCCGGCGTGGATGTGGCGCGGGCCGGGTTCCTGCCGCAATCTCACATCGGGAGCGGCCTCATTTACAACAGCCCTTCGCCGGCGAGTGGGGACCAATTCAGTTACATCTCTCTCAATGGGATCCGGGAGTATCTCATCCAGTTCACGGCCTCCGAGGAATTCGACACCTCCGGCCGGTTGCGGGCGGCGCTGGCGCGGGCGCGGGCGGACCGGGACGCGTCCACAGCCGGCCTCACCGTGACAACGCGCGACCTGAAGCGCGCGGTGACGGCCGCCTACTACCAGTTGCTGCTGGCGCGACGGCTGGCGAAGGTCAACCAGGATTCGCTGTCCGAGGCGCGGGACTTCGAGAAGCGCACCCGGCTGCTCAGCCAGAACGGCGAGGCGGCCGAGGCCGACGTGGTAAAGGCGGCCGCGCAGGTGGCGTTCGTGGATCAGGCGCAGCGCGCCGCCGAGTTGGAGGCGGCCCTGGCCTCGCACGAGCTGGCATCGTTCTGGACCGAGGATACCGCCGAGCCCCTGAACGTCGAAGACGTGCTGGAAGGGACCGTGCCGCCGCCCGAGGAAGCGCCGGCGGCGCCCGGGGGCGCATTTCTGAAACGGCCCGAGTTCATCGTGCTCGATGCGCAGCGCCGGGGGCTCCTGGCCGACGCCCGGCAGGCGCGAGCCCAGCTTCTGCCGGAACTGAGCGTGATCTTCCAGTACGGCATCGACGCGCCGCAGGTCAGCATCCGCGAGCGCGGCTACGCCGCCTTCGTCAACCTGAACATTCCGGTCTTCGACTGGTTCCGGGCCCGCAACGAGGAGCGCCAGTCGCGGCTGCGCGCCGGCCAGGTGGAGACGAACCGGACGGTTGCGGCGCGCACGTTCTCGAAGGAGTATCAGAACGCGCTGGCGCGGGTACGGATGGTTTACGAGCAGATCGCGCTTACCGCCTCGCAGGTGGAGCTGTCGCAAAGCAACCTGAAACTCAGCCGGGTGCGGTACGAAGGCGGCGAAGGGCCGGCTCTGGATGTGGTCGCGGCCGTGGCGCAGCTCACGCAGGCGCGGTCGAACCATTTTGCGGCGATTGCCGCGTACCTGAACGCGAAGGCGGACCTGGAGGTCGCGAGCGGAAAATGAAACGGACTGCGATTCTGGGACTGTGCCTGTTCCTGGCCGGGTGCGGCGCCAGGCAGGAGGAGCAGGCAAAGCCGGTGGTGGAGGTGAAGCTGGCCTCCGCGGAGACGGCCACCGTGCGGCTCTCGCTCGAAGCGCCCGCGACGGTTTTCCCGCTGCAGCAGGCCGCCATCGCCGCGCGCATCACGGCGCCCATCCGGTCGATCGCCGCGCGCAAGGGGGAAAGCGCCGCCGCGGGCCAGGTGCTGGTCGAGCTCGATAGCGCGGATCTCGTGGCGCAGCGGCAGGAGGCCGAGGCGGCGGTCAGTGAGGCGCGCGCCAGCCTGGAGAAGACCAGGGGAGGCACGCTGCCCGCCGACATCGAGCGGGCGCACGGCCAGCTCGTTACGGCGGAAGCCGCGCTCAACCAGGCACAAAAGACCTACGACCGGCGCCAGGATCTGTTCAAGCAGGGCGCCATTCCGGGGCGCGATCTGCTGGCCGCGGAGACCGACCTGGCCAAGGCGCGGGCCGATCGCGACGTGGCGCAGAAGGCCTTCGACGTGCAGCAGCACCAGTCGGGCGAAGGCGACATCCGCATGGCCGAGAGCAGGCTCAAGCAAGCGCAGGCGCACCTGGAGACGGCGGCGGCGCAGTTGCAGTTCACCGAGATTCACAGCCCCTTCGCGGGCGCCGTGACCGACCAGCTCATGTATCCGGGGGACATGGCGCAACCCGGCGCGCCGATTCTGACCCTGATGGACCTCTCGACGGCGGTGGCAAGGGCGCAGGTCCCCGAGACGCAGGCGACGGCCGTGCGCGCCGGCCAGCCTTGCGAGTTCGCGCCGGGGGACGCGCCCGGCTCACGCTTCGGGGGCCGCATCTCGATGGTGAACGAGGCCGTGGATCCGGCGCGGCGGACCATCGAGGTGTGGTGCCGGATTCCCAATCCCAGCCGCGCGCTGCGGGCCAACGTGTTCGGAAACCTGGCCATCGAAACCGGCAGCGAGCCGGGCAGCGTAGTGGTGCCCCAAACGGCCGTACAATTCGCCGAGGGGACATCGAGTGGCACGGTGCTGCTGGTGGACGAAAAGCGCATCGCTCACAAGCGCGATATCGAGGCCGGCCGGGTGTTCGACGGCAAGGTGCAGATCAAGAGCGGTCTGAAAGCGGGCGACCGCGTGGTGGTCGAAGGCGGCTTCAGCCTGCCGGACGGTACCGAGGTGAAGTGGTGAGGCGCGGCCCGTCCCCGGCTGGTGGCGCGACAGTGCGTGCGCCACGAAGGATACCGGAGCCATGACCGCCCGCCTGGCCGGATTCGTCGAGGCGCACGGGCGCGGCCTGGTGCTGGTGGCGCTGAGCTTCGCGCTGGCGGGCGTGGTGTTCCTGTTCCAGTTGCCCATCGCCATCTTCCCGCAGACCGACTTTCCGCGCATCGTGATCCTCGTGGATAACGGCATCGCGCCCGTGGACGTGCAGTTGGTCACGGTCACCCGGCGCATCGAGGAAGCGATCCGCCTGGTGCCGGGCATCACCGACGTGCGCTCGGTGACGGCGCGCGGCTCGACCGAGATCAGCGTCTTCTTCCGCTGGGACGTGGACATCCTGAACGCGCTCCACCTGGTCCAGGGCCGCATCGCGCAGATCATGCCCACCCTGCCGCCCGAGGCGCGTTTCTATATCAACCGGCTGACCTTTTCGGTCTTCCCGATGATCGGCTTCAGCATCACGTCGCGATGCGCGGAGCACCGCCGAGTCTGTGGGACCTTGCCTACTACGACTTCGCGCCCCGGCTTTACCGCCTGCCGGGCGTGGCCGAGACGCGCATCGTCGGCGGCCGGCCGTCGGAGTACCACGTCCTCGTGGATCCGCAGAAGCTCAACGCTTACGGGCTGCCGCTCACGAAGGTCGTGGATGCGATTCGCGCCAGCAACACCATCGCCCCCGCCGGAATGGTTCAGGAGAACTACCACCTGTACCTGGCCACGGTGACCGGCCTGGCGCGCAGCCGGGAAGACATCGAGAACACGGTTGTGGACGTGGTGAAAGGCACGCCGGTGCTTGTCAAGAACCTGGCGGGCGTGGTCCCGGGCGAGCGGCCGATCTACAACATCGTAACCGCCAACGGCAAGCCGGCCGTGCTGGTCAACGTGCTCCAGCAGCCCGACGGGAATGCGCTGCAAATCGCCGACTCGGTCAACCACGAGCTCGTCGAGATCAAGAAGACGCTGGCGCCGGACGTCCACCTGGCGACGTTCTACGACCAATCGATCCTCGTTCGCGATTCGATCGGCAGCGTGCGGGACAGCATCCTGATCGGGTTGGGCCTTTCCGTAGCCGTGCTGGTGGGGTTCCTGAAGAGCTGGCGCACGACGATCGTCGCGGCCCTGGTGATTCCGGTGGCCTTGCTGACCGCGATCGTGTTCATGAAGCTCTTTCACATGAGCTTCAACCTGATGACGCTGGGGGGACTGGCGGCGGCGATCGGCGTCGTGATCGACGACGCCATCGTGATGGTCGAGAACATCAGCGTGCACCTCTCGCTGGGCCAGTCGCGTTCCGAGGCGGCGCGCAGCGCGATCGAGCGAACTGACGCCCGCGCTGATCGGATCGACACTGACTCCCATCATGGTGTTCGTGCCGCTGGTGTTTCTGGGCGGCATTACCGCGGTGTTCTTCCGCGCGCTGGCGATGACGATGGTGACCGCGCTGGTCGGCGTCGCTATTCCTGGCGATCTTCTTCACGCCGGTGCTTGGCGCGCGTGTTCTTCCGCGGGCCGGGAGCGCGCGAGGCCGAGGCCGGGCCGGCAGACCTCCAGCAGGCCGAGCAGGCGGGCGAGGGCCGGCTCATGCGCTGGGGCACCGCCCGCTACGAGACGGCGCTGGCCTGGTCGCTGGCCCACACGCAGGCTGATCCTGATCGCAGCGGCGGTCATCCTGGCGGGCTCGATCGGGCTCTATACCCAGCTCGGCAGCGGCTTTTTGCCGGAGATGGACGAGGGCGCGTTCGTCCTCGACTACATCATGCCGCCGGGAACGTCGCTCCAGGAGACCGACCGCGTGCTGCGCCACATCGAACGCTTCCTGCGGGAAACGCCGGAAGTCGAGAGCTACTCGCGCCGCACCGGCGCGCGCCTGGCGCTGGCGATCGCGGAGCCGAATACCGGCGATTTTCTGGTGAAGCTGAAGCGCGACCGCCGGCGCCCGCTCGAAGAGGTCACCGGCCGAGCTGCGCGAGAAGATCGCGGGCAGCCGAACCGGCCATCGACGTCGAGTTCCCGCACATTCTGGAGGACCTCATCGGCGACCTGGCGTGGTCTCCCGCAGCCTATCGAGATCAAGATCTTCAACAGCGATCCGGAGAAGTTCAAAGCCACGGCCAGGCAGGTAGAGCAGTGGCTGCCGAAGGTGAAGGGCGTCGTGGATATCGTGAACCAGACCATCGTGATCGGGCCGGCGGTGAATTTCCGCGTTGACCAGGAGAAAGCGCACCGGGCCGGGTTCGGCGTGCAGGACATCGCCGACATCGAATCGGCCATCCTGGACGGCGAGTTGGCATCGGACATGATCCGCAACAACCGGCTGGTCGGGATTCGCGTGCGCTACCCCGCGGAATACCGCGGCTCGATCAAGAAGCTCCAATCTCTTCTGCTCACGTCCCCATCGGGCGCCACCGTGCCGCTCTCCAGCATCGCGCACGCCGAAATCGAGCAAGGGGTCACGGAGATTCACCGCGACCAACCTGCGGGAGATGACTTCGGTCACCGCGCGGCTGGCGGGCCGGGACCTGGGTTCGGCGATCGACGAGATTCAACGGCGCCTGCCGAAAGAGATAAGGATTCCGCCCGGCACGGATATCGAGTATGGCGGGCTGTACAGAATCCAGCGCGAGTCGTTCCTGGCGCTGACCCAGGTGCTGCTGGCGTCGATTCTGCTGATCTTCATCATCCTGGTGTTCGAATTCCGCTCCTTCTCGCACCCGGTTGCGATTCTGGCGGCCACCATCCTGTGCGGCTCGGGCGCGCTGGCGGCGCTGTTCGTGACGGGCTCGACGCTGAACATCGCCTCGTTCATGGGAGCGATCATGGTGGTCGGCATCGTTCACAAGAACGGCATTCTGATGCTCGATGCGGAACAGTACTTCTCGGCGCGCGGCTACGAACTGCGCGATGCGGTGTTCCAGGCGGGGCGCAGGCGCCTGCGGCCCATCCTGATGACCGCGCTGGCGACGATCTTCGGCATGCTGCCGCTGGCGCTGGGCGTAGGGTCAGGGGCTCAGTTGCTGCAACCGCTGGCCATCGCGGTCATCGGCGGCGTCACGGTCTCGATGGTGCTTTCGCTGCTGATCACGCCGGTGCTGTTCTACCGGCTGCGGGAACGAGGGCTGTAGGGGCGCCCCACGGGGTACTGCCAAGCTGTGAGAGAGTGTTGGTGTTGGGGGGGCGATGCGCATCGCAATCGTATCGGATATCCACGGCAACAGGACGGCGTTTGAGGCGGTGCTGGCGGACCTGCGGCGCACGTCTCCCGACTTGATCCTGCACGGCGGCGATCTGGCCGACGGCGGAGCGAATCCCGCGGAGATTGTGGATCGCGTCCGCGATCTCGGCTGGCCGGGCGTGGTCGGCAACACGGACGAGATGCTCTTCAGGCCCGAGTCGCTGACGGAGCTCGCGGGCAAGTCGCCGGACATGCAGCCCCTGTTCGGCGTAGTCGAGGAGATGGCGGCGGCGACCCGCGAGGCGCTGGGCGAGGAGAGGCTGGCGTGGTTGCGCGGCCTGCCGCTGGCTCAGGTGCATGGGTCGATGGCGCTCGTGCACGCCAGTCCCGACAGCGCCTGGCGCGCGCCCGCGACCGGATGCCAGCGACGCCGAACTGGCGGAGGTGTACTCGCCGCTCGGACAGCCCTTTGTCATCTACGGGCACATCCACTCTTCCTTCGTCCGGCGCATGCCGGGAATGATCGTCGCCAACGCGGGTAGCGTCAGTCTCCCCTACGATGGCGACCGGCGCGCGCGCTACCTCCTCATGGACGAGTTCGATCTGACGATTCGCCGCGTGGAATATGACGTGGCGCGCGAGGTCAGCATTCTCTCGGGTTGCGGTCTCCCGCACGCCGATTGGGTTGCGAGGACTCTACAGAGCGCCAGCTTCGAGACGCCGTAAAGGGGCGCTCCGCCTCACCAGACGCCTACTTCGCTTCGCCGAATGCGTCCACCAGGGACATCACCTTGAGGTTCTTGCGCAGGTCGTCCGCGCTCGCGGCGCCCTTGATGGCGATCTCGACCGGCTGGCCGGGCAGCAGGTCGAAATAGTTGTCGGACGGCGTCGCGTCGAGCGAGCCGAAGGAAATCCAGACGCTGCGAGCCAGCACGGGCGAGGAGAGCCGCAGGCGCGTTCCGTTCAACTCGGTCTTGATCGTCGCCTGGGGCAGACGGACGTCCTTCGTGGCCGCTACGAATAGCACGTTGCTGGACACCGTCTTGCCGCCGGCCATCAGGTCGGCCGCAACAAAGCTGCGGCCCGGGTCCGCGTCCTTGGGGAACGGGAACCGCAAGTAAACCGCGCTCGATAGCGGCGGAACCTGGATAGCCTGCGATTTGTCGCTGAGCATCGTCCCATCGACGCTCATCACGCGCACGCGAAGCTCGGCCGCCGCCGGGGCGGTGCGGTCGGAGACCACGTACACCGCCACTCCGTCGTTCTCCCGGTGCGGCGAAACGAGCAGGTCGTTGTAGAACCGCCGGGCGTAATACTGGAGCGCCTTCCAGCGGCCGTAGTAGTCGAGGCTGGACCAGGAGGCCACCGGCCAGCAGTCGTTCAGTTGCCAGTAGATCGAGCCCATCGTCCGCGGGCGGTTGCGCCGCAGGTGCTCGGCGCCCACCTTGATGCCCTCGGCCTGCAAGACCTGGCTGGCGTACAGGAACGCGGCGAAGTCGCGCGGCTCCGGGTAATCGCGCAGCAGGTACTGGTGGATGATGGCGTTGCCCGCGGTGTTCTTCTGGTGGGCCAGCATCACGGGGGTGGTGATGCCGGTGCGGTCCTCGGGGACGGTGAAAGTCTCCACCGTACGCATCTCGGGGAACGACTGGAAACCGTACTCGGTCATGAAGCGCGGGAAGTGCTTCTCGTAGTCGTGGAAGGGCACCCGGCCGTGCCACACGGTCCAGTCATGCATGTCGCCGGACTGGTAGTCGGCCGAGATTTCTTCGTAGTCGGCGCTGGGCGAACTGGGCCAGTAGGGAGTCTCGGGCGTGAGGCGCTCCACCACGCGCGGCAGAATCCCGCTGAAGACCGTGAGGTAGTCCTCCCACATGCGCCGGCTCACCTCGGCCGGGAGCTTGGTCCCGCCCCGCCAGGCGAAGGCGCCCTCGGTTTCGTTGTTGCCGCACCAGATCACGATACTGGGATGATCGCGCAGGCGCCGCACCTGGTCTTCCGCCTCCGCGGCGATGCTCTGCTTGAAGGGATAGGGCCCCGGCTGCCATTCGTTGCCGAACATGAAATCCTGCCAGATCATGATGCCGAGCCGGTCGCACATATCGTAGAACTCGGCGGTCTCGTAGTAGCCGCCGCCCCAGTGCCGGATCATGTTCATGTTGGCGTCCACGGCCGATTGGAGCACCTGTCGATACTGCTCGGTCGTGACCCGCGTGGGGAAGCTGTCGAACGGGATCACGTCCGCGCCTTTGCCGAAAACGGGGATGCCGTTGATCACGAACTCGAACGAGCGGCCCCAGGTGTCCGGCTCGCGGCGCAGCACGACCGAGCGCAGGCCGGTGCGGGCGGTGGCTTCGTCAACCGCGGCTTCCTCGAGGCTGCGGAGCTTTTCCACCGGTGAGGACGTCGAGGGAGCGGAAGCTTCCGGGCCGGTCACGAGGCGTGCGCGGAACTCGTAGATCGGCTGCCCGCCGTAGCCCGCCGGATACCACAGGTCCGGTCCCGTGATCTCGATCGGCAGGTCGATGTGGTTCACTCCGGCGTGCAGTTGCGCAATGTGCGTCCGCTGCTGCTTCCAGCCGGCGTGCGCAACATTCAACAACACCACGGCGCGCATGTCGCCCGCCGCGACGACCTCGACCTCGGCCACTAAGTGCGCTACCTGCGCCGTCACGTCGCGCTGGCGGATGTGGACATCGGAGAACCGGGCGTCATCCCAGGCCTCGATCCTCACCGGCCGCCAGATGCCGCTGGTGACGAAACGCGGTCCCCAGTCCCAGCCGTACTCGTAGGCGGCTTTGCGGATGTAAGTCTTCTCCTCGGTCTTGGTCTTCTCGCGCCACTTATCGGTAGCGGCCACCTTGGCGGCCGCCTTGATCGGGGACGGGAAGAAGATCGTCAGCGAGTTCGCGCCCGCCTTCAGATACGGCTTCACGTCCACCCGCCACTCGCGGAACATATTGTCGGCCGTCAGCACCAGCTTGCCGTTGATGGACACCTCGGAGTAAGTGTCGAGGCCCTCAAACACCATCTCGATGTGGCTCCGCTTGAGCAGGCCGGCCCCGGCCTGGATGGTGCTGCGATACTCCCAGTCGGCGTTCTCGATCCATTGCAGCCCGGCCTCGTTGTCGCGGTAGAAAGGGTCCGGGATGAGCTTGTTCCGGCGCAGATCGAGGTGCACGCAGCCGGGCACCTGCGCGGCGTGCCATTCGGCGGAGTTCCCCCCGCGCTGCCGGAATTCCCAGTCGGAAACCAGGGGAATAGTCTGCTTCCCCACCGTCCCACCGTAACATGGCGCTCCGGATACGAGCGCCGCAAGCAGAAGAGCCGCCAGTTTGGTCATGAGTTTCGCCTCGACCGATCTTCGCACACCTTCCGTTGGGCTACCATAGGCGGGAAAGGCGTCAATATGCAAAATGTCCGCAACCTCATGATCGCGATCGCGGCCGTGCTGCCGGCCGTTTTGTGGGCGCAGCCCGGCCCCCAACCGATCCCGCGCATCGTTCAGAAGGACGGCCGCCAGGCCCTGTTCGTCGATGACGCGCCCTACCTCATGCTCGGGGGGCAGGTGCTCAACTCGAGCGGCTGGCCGGCGATGCTGCCGAAGGTGTGGGCGGCGGTCGAGACTTTGCATGCCAACACGGTCGAGATCCCGATCTACTGGGAGCAGTTGGAAACGCGGCCGGGCCAGTTCGACTACACGGTGGTCGATACGCTGCTCGCCCAGGCGCGCGAGCAACGCGTGAGGCTGGTGCTGCTGTGGTTCGGCACCTGGAAGAACGGCAGCTCTCACTACATGCCGCTGTGGCTGAAGACCGGTCCGGACCGCTACCCGCACGTGGTGGGCGCCAAGGGCCGCCTGATCGACTCTCCATCGCCATACGGCAAGGGCATGGTAGAGGCCGACACGCGGGCCTTCGTGGCGCTCATGCGGCACCTGAAGGAGGCGGACCAGGAGCGTACCGTGATCATGGTCCAGGTCGAGAACGAACCCGGGACCTGGGGCAGCGTGCGCGACTATTCGCCCACCGCGCAGAAGCTCTTCGAGGGCCCCGTGCCGGCGGAACTGCTGGCCGCGCTACACAAAGACACAGCCGGCAAGAACGCGAGTTGGAAGGACACTTTCGGCTCAGACGCCGACGAGTTCTTCCACGCCTGGTCGGTGGCGCACTTCATCGGACAGGTGGCCGCGGCGGGGAAGGCCGAGTACCCGCTGCCGCTCTACGTGAACGCAGCATTGAGGGATCCCCTGCTCCCGTCCCCTCCGGGTACTTACGAGAGCGGCGGCGCCACGGACAACGTGCTGGCGATCTGGAAGGTCGCGGCCCCGGCCATTGACGTTCTCGCGCCCGATATCTATATGAACGACAGCGCCCACTACTTCCGAGTTCTGGAACTCTATCGCCGCCGGGACAACGCCCTGTTCGTGCCCGAGACCGGCATTTCCCCCGACTACGCGCGCTATTTCTTTGCCGCACTGGGAAATGGGGCGATCGGGTTTTCCCCCTTCGGGATCGACGGCAGTGAGTACTGGAACGCGCTGCCCGGCCGGCCCAAGCTGAACGAAGAGCCCCTGTCGCAGTTCGCGCTCAACTACAGGCTGGCCGGCCCGATGATGCGCGACCTGGCCCGCCTCAATTTCGAAGGTAAGCTGCACGCGGTGGCGGAGGAGGAGAAGACTCACACCCAGACCGTCGACCTCGGCCCCTGGAAAGCCGACGTTTCGTATGGCGCTCCGCTCTGGGGTTCCGGCGACAACCCGCGCGGCAACCCGCAGCCCGAAGGGCGCGCGCTGGTGGCCGAACTCGGCGAGAACCTGTTTCTGGTAACGGGGTTCTTCTGCCGCGTCGATTTCCACGCCAGCGACGCTGCATCCGGCAAGCAGCGCGAGTTCCTGCGGGTCGAAGAGGGGGCTTTCGAGAACGGCGTCTTCAAGCCGATCCGGATCTGGAATGGCGACCAGACCGACTGGGGGCTGAATTTCACTGCTTCACCCGTGGTGCTGCGGGTGTTGCTGGGGACCTATTAACTGTGGCGCACGCTTCAACGTGCCCCGACACTCTGGAGGGAATCATGAACTGGAGAGAGCTGCTCGAAGCGGAAATCGAGAACGCGTACGCGGTCACGGACCGGTTGCTCTCGATGGTGGAGGATAGCGACTTCGCCTGGAAGCCCTCTTCCGGGACCAACTGGATGACAACCGGCCAGCTTCTCATGCACCTGGGCTCGGCCTGCGGCGTCGCGATGCGGGGCTTCGTCACGGGGGATTGGGGACTGCCCGAAGGCGCGGATATCGGCGAGTTGCCCCCGGCCGAGAAGCTGCCCACGGTCGCCTCTGTGGACCAGGCCAGGCAACTCGTGAGCGAGGACAAGAGGGTCGCTCTCGAGGCGCTGGCGGCGTCGACCGAGGACGATCTGGCGCACAAGAAGGCGCCGGCTCCCTGGGATCCGAGCGAGATGCTGCTGGGACACCGCCTTCTGCAGATGGTGGAGCACCTGAAACAGCACAAGGGCCAGCTCTTCTACTACCTCAAGCTGCAAGGAAAGCCGGTCACGACCCCCGACCTATGGGGGTCATAACGATTTAAGAGCTTGACACCCGCAATTCTTCGTACTAGGATCTTGGTCAAGGGCTTTCACTCTGTACTCGGAGCGGACCATATGAAGAATACGGGGCCGGCGCTGACCAAGCGGCAGAAGCAGGCAACGGTCCAGAAATGGGCTGCGTGGATTTTGGAACAGCGGGCTCAGCCCGCGAAGACGAAGACACCCAGGACCGAATCAGAACGGGTCTGATTCGGTATCCGTGTTGCGTGGCCCCGACGGGGCGTCTTCC
This sequence comes from Bryobacterales bacterium, assembly GCA_963710565.1. Classification (GTDB taxonomy): domain Bacteria; phylum Acidobacteriota; class Terriglobia; order Bryobacterales; family Bryobacteraceae; genus DASWZN01. The sequence continues at coordinate 1,013,158 of CAVQAN010000010.1, forward strand.
TGCGCGCTGCCTGGTTTCAGCAGCTTGTAGACGATTCGGCTGGACGGCAGGTTTTGCTCGGCGAAATCGATTCCCTTCGCGCTGATCAGGATTTCACTCGTGCTCTCATCGCGCCTCACCAGCTCCTTCTCTTTGAGGTACCAGATGGTGAACTCGAGGTATTCTCTCGGAAGCGCCATCTTGGCCTCCATGTCGAGGATCGACAGGCCCGGGGTCTCGGGGCTGGACTTGCGCTTGTTATAGAGCAGGCACAGCACCCCCAGGCGGCGGTTCATCTCGGCGTCGATGCCGACCACGAACTCCTTCATCTCGAAAACCGGGAGCGGCTGCCCGCTCTGCTGGGAGAGAGCGGAATCGTACGCCTCCCTCGCCGCCGGGTCGGACAGCACCTCGTAGGCCTTCTGCAATTGAACGAACTTGTCGGTGTCTCCGGTTTCAGGGTTGTCGGGATGGTAGCGCGCGGCCAGCATCCGGTACACCCGCTGGACGGTGGGGAGTTCCGCGTTGGGGCTGATTTGCATCAGCTCGTAGTAATCGACAAAATCTGGCATCTGTCCTCCGCGTTTGCGGCGCACCGCGGCACACTTCAGGGCGCCGCGGCGGGCGCCACGCGCAACACTCAGGTTACCTCGGATGCAGGAGGGAGGGAGGGAGGGCGGTCAGTCAGTGCACCGGCTGGCAGGCGAAGTCCCAGGTCTGGACGTTGCGCTCGCCGGGGGTGTATTCGATCACCGCGTACTCGCCCGGTTCGAGCGGCTGCTGCGGCCAGATCTGGTACAGGCCATCGTCCACCTGCTTGCGAAAGACCGGGATGTCCTGCTGCTTCTCGAAGACCTCGTTCGAAACCGGCACGATCTCCCACTCCTGCACCACGCGCACGCCCTTCTTGGGCATCATCTTCACGATGCCGAAGTTCTCCTCGCGATCGACGCGGAAGTAGAACTCGGGTCGGACGGAGGTCATGACGGTGGCCGAGTGCTCCCCGTCCAGCTCGACGGTGGTCTTTCCCGCAATCATCGGAATCGGCGAGATGCGCTTCAGGATCGAGCGGCTCTTCTTGTTGACGGCCTTTGACTCGGCCTGCTTCAGGGTCTCGATGTCCTTGCCCTCCACGAAGTAGACGCCGGGTCCGACCGGGACGCGCTCGCGCTCTTCCCGCTGCTGGCGCTCGAACTTGTCCTCCGCCGCGATCTCGGCCGCTTCTTTTCGGACCGCCTCCTGGCGCTCGTGCTTTTCGGTCTCGGTGCGCTTCAAGTCCACCAGGTTGGCCGGAACCTCTTCCCACTCGCTGCGCTCGACGCTGTAAAAGCGCACGCGATCGCCCTCCACCCGATACTCGCGAACCAGGTGGTAATTGCCGTCATTCAGGTACAGGCGGAAGTCGGCCGCAAGCGCCGCCAAGGCCGCCAGCAGGAAAACAATCAGGGTTCGGACCATCTGACAGTTTGATTGTAGCGCCGGGAATTCGGTTTCCCTCGAAGCGCCCGCGGCGTCGCCTCGAGTGGCACGGCACAGCTCTCACTGATCCGATGCCAGCCGGCCACGAAGCCGGCGGATCTGAGCGTCTTTCGCCCCCAACTGGACCTTTAAGGCCTCGACTTCGACTTTAAGTTCGTCCCGCTCACGGACAGCCGCGGCGTCCTCGGGCGAGGGCGGCCGGGCGACCGGCTGGCCGATGAACCTGATGAGTTCCTGCACCTCGCGGTCACGCCGTTTGACTCGCAGCCGCACGTCGACAATGTCGGCGATGCGCTGGTAGTCAATGCTGCCTTCGCGCAGCACGTCGCGATCGAGCGTCTTGATGAGGCGCTGACTCCCGTCCAGGATTTCGAGCGTAGCGCCCGGCGCTTCGCGGATCGGCTTGGCGCTGCGGTCCCACTCGATGAGCAACTGGCCGCCGACGTCCGCCACCCACAGCGACAGCGGGGGCTCGGGCGCGGACTGGACATAGTAGCGCGCCGCGCCAAACGCGGCGGCGGAGACGAGCGCCACCGCGAGCAGCGCCCAGGCCCATTTCTTCCCGTGCCACGGCTGGGCGCGCGCAAAGCCTGGAATCTCCAGCGGCTCTCCTGCCGCCTCGTCCGCCCGGGCCGGCACCTTGCGCCGCTGGGGTTCGGACGGCGGCGGCGCCTTGCGCGGCTTCGGTTCGGGCGGGGCCGGCGCCACGGGCTCCTCGGGCGGCGGGGTTTCGAGGCTTGTCTCCGCCAGCAGCCCGTGGCGTCGCGCCAGGCTTGTGAATTCCCAGAACGTGCGCTCTGCGTGGACTGACCCGTCCCGTTCGCGGAAGAAGAAGCCGGCGCGAGCCGGTCCGTAATTGTCCGGCCTGACCACCAGCGCCACCTGCCAGCGCTGGGGAAAGTACGAATCGTAGATCTCGAGATCGCGGAGCGATAGCTCGACCCCGCTGCGGGTGTGGGAATGGTACCAGCCTACCGGTTCCAGGCCTCGCAACTCGGCTTCGTGCCGCGGCGCATACAGCAGTTCCTTCAGCGCGGCGCGGTCACGCTCCGAAAGGACGAACCGGGGGCCAAAGGCGTGCTCGCACTCGAGCGGGCGGTAGGTCAGGATCCGCACCTGGTCGCCGGCGGCCGTGCCGAATAGCACTCCGCCCACTTCCATGCCGCCGTGCCGGAAACGGAACAGTCCGTCTACAGCGTTGGCGCAGACCTCTTCCAGCGCCGCAACGGCGTACTCGATCCTCATGGCGTGGCCCTCCACGCCCCAGGAGCGGAACTCGCTGCCTACTTCCTCTGTCGCCATACAGTACGCGCTCTCCAACTTTACCCTCGCCCCAGGCGCAGTGGCAAGGGTCCGGGGTTAGGGCGAACCCTGGGTCTTTCCAGCCGGGCGCCGGACGAGACCGGCGATGCGCCCGGCACCAAAAGACGGGCGGTAGCGGCCGGCAAAGTTCTCTTACGAATTGTTACATCCTGAAGGGACGATCCCTCGTCTGTATGAGCGAAGGGAGTCTGGAGATGAGAACGGTATTGAGTTTTCAACCGCCGCCGCGCCGGGAGACCAAGGGTTGGGCCTATTGCCCGATCTGCACCCACATCGTCGAGGCTCAGGTCGTGCTCTCTGGGAAGAGGATCTCAACCAAGCCTGGCCAAAAGTGCCCGCGTTGTTCCTCTTCCCTGGAGCCCGCTTCCGTCGTAAGATATGAGACTGCAGCCTGATTTGCGCCAGCGCATTGCGGGCTGTGGCCGAGTTGTGCTTGTATTGGGTGTAGAGTAGAGATTCCGATGCGAAAGAAGCGGATGCCGCCGATCGAGCCCGTGATTGCGAGCGAGATCCTCGCCCAAGCCAAGCGCGAGGCGCATCCCGACAAGTTGCCTCCCAAGGGCAAGTGCGTGGTCTGCGGCGCCGAGTGCGCCTCGAACTCCGCCGAGCATCTCTGCTGGGTCTGCCGCCGCCTCAAGATCAGCGCCTGGTACGAGTCCGAGCAGCAGATGCCCGCGCAGGAATAGCCGTCAGCCCCCGGCTCCTGACGGCCCGTCCCCTCTACCGCTTGGCCGGGTTGGGGGTCTCGGGATCGACGCCGAGTTCGCGCAGTGCCTGGGCGGCGCGAGCGGCGTCGAAGCTGCCGTCGCGGGCCAGGCGCGCCAGCGTGGCCCCGGCGATGTGCTTGGCGCTCACCTCGAAGTAATCCCGCAGGCGCTCGCGATTCTCGCTGCGGCCGAAGCCGTCGGTGCCCAGCGTTACCAAACGGCCGTCCAGCCAGGACGCGATCTGGTCCGCGACCGCCTTCATGTAATCCGACGAGGCGATGATGGGCCCCTCGGTCCCTTCCAGCGCCTGCACGATGTAGGGCCGCCGCGCCGGCTCAGCCGGATGCAGCCGGTTCCAGCGATCGACCGCCAGCGCCTCGCGCCGCAACTCGCTGTAGCTGGTCACGCTCCAGACGTCCGCGGCTATGCCGTACTTCTCCGCCAGGACCTGCTGCGCCTTGACGGCCTCGTTCAGCATGGGGCCGCTGCCGAAAAGCTGCACGGCCGCCTTGACCTCCGCCGCCTTGAAGCGGTAGATACCCTTGAGGATGCCTTCCGCCGCCCCTTCCGGCATGGGCGGCTGGACGTAGTTCTCGTTGTAGACCGTCAGGTAGTAAAAGATGTCTTCGTGCTCCTGGTACATGCGCCGCAAGCCGTCCTGCAGAATGACGGCGATCTCGTAGGCGTAGGCCGGATCGTAGGCCACGCAGGTGGGCAGGACGCTCATCAGCAGGTGGCTGTGGCCGTCCTGGTGCTGCAAGCCTTCGCCGTTGAGGGTGGTGCGGCCCGCCGTCGCTCCCACCACGAATCCCTTGCCGCGGGAATCGCCGAACGCCCACAGCAGGTCGCCCATGCGCTGCAACCCGAACATCGAGTAGTAGGTGTAGAGCGGGATCATGGGCAGGCCGAAGTTGCTGTAGGAGGTTCCCGCCGCGGTGAACGACGCCATCGCCCCCGCCTCGGTGATCCCTTCCTCCAGAATCTGCCCGTCCTTCGTCTCCCGGTAGTACAGGAACATCTCCTGGTCCACCGGATGGTAGAGCTGGCCCTGGCTGGCATAAATGCCGATCTGCCGGAACAGCGACTCCATGCCGAACGTCCGCGCCTCGTCCGGAATGATCGGCACCACGTACTGGCCCATCTTGGGGTGCCGCAGCAGCAGGGTCATCGCCCGCACGAAAGCCATGGTGGTCGAGACTTCGCGCCCCTGCGAGCCCGTCAGCGTCTCGCTGAAGTAATCGAGCGGCGGGGCCTCGATCTCGACGCGCTGCACCTTCCGCTCGGGCAGGTATCCGCCCAGCTCGCGCCGCCTTTCGTGGAGGTAGCGTATCTCCGGGGCGTCGTCCGGCGGCCGGTAGAACGCGATCTCGTGGATACTCTCCGGCGTGATGGGGATCTCGAAGCGCCGGCAGAAGTACTCCATCTCCTGCTCGTTCAGCTTTTTCTGCTGGTGCGTGATGTTGCGTCCTTCGCCCGCCTCGCCCAGTCCGTAGCCCTTAATCGTCTTGGCCAGGATCACGGCGGGACCGCCCTTATGTTCCACCGCCCGCCTATAAGCGTTGTAAACCTTCTCGGGATCGTGCCCGCCGCGCCGCAGCCTCGCGAGCTGGTCGTCGGTCAGGCCCGCCACCAGGTCGAGCAATTCCGGGTACTTGCCGAAGAACTCCTTGCGGATGTAAGCGCCGCCGCGGGCGACGAACGTCTGGTAGTCTCCGTCCAGGCACTCGTTCATGCGCTTGACCAGCAGGCCGGTCTGGTCGCGCGCCAGCAGCGCATCCCAATCCGAGCCCCAGATGACCTTGATGACGTTCCACCTGGCGCCTGCGAAGATCGCTTCCAGCTCCTGGATCATCTTCCCGTTGCCCCGCACCGGCCCGTCCAGCCGTTGCAGGTTACAATTGACGACGAAGATCAGGTTGTCGAGCTTCTCGTTGGCGGCGATGCGGATGGCGCCGGTCGATTCCGGCTCGTCGGTCTCGCCGTCGCCCAGGAAGGCCCAGACTTTGCGCGGGCTGGGCGCCAGCAGGCCGCGGTTCTCCAGGTAGCGCATGAAGCGCGCCTGGTAGATCGCGTTGATGGGGCCCAGTCCCATCGAGACCGTGGGGAACTGCCAGAACTCCGGCATCAGCCAGGGGTGCGGATACGAAGAAAGGCCGGGGTGCTCCCGCAGTTCGTGCCGGAAATTGCGCAGGTGCTCGTCCGTGAGCCGGCCTTCCAGATAGGCGCGCGCGTAATAGCCGGGCGCCGAGTGCCCCTGCAGGTAGACCAGATCGCCCGGCTCGGTCTCCATAGGAGGCGCGGAAGAAGTGGTTGAAGCCCACCTCGACCAGCGTCGCCAGCGAGGCGTAGCTCGAGATGTGCCCGCCGATGCCCGGGTCGTACTTGTTGGCGCGCACCACCATGGCCAGCGCGTTCCAGCGGACCAGGCTCTTGAGGCGGCGCTCCAGGGCGCGGTCGCCCGGGAACGGCTCCTGCTCCTCGACCGGAATGGTGTTGACGTAGGGGGTGTTGACGGCGTAGCGCGGCGCGGCGCCGGCGGCCCGCGCGCGCCCGGCCAGGCGGTCCAGGAGGAAGGAAGCGCGGTCCGGCCCCGCCTGGTCGAGGACCTGGTCCAGTGCCTCCACCCACTCCGCGGTCTCCTGGGGGTTCGGGTCCTCCGCCGGCGGAGTCTTCGTCTGAAGCGTATCGTCAGCCAATAGCATGGGGGTCTGCGCTTAACCCCAGAATAGCGCGAATGCCGTATGGCCACGTCCGGTTCCTGGTGGCTGAGGTGGTTGAGCGGCACCCGCGTCTCCTGCTCCACCCGGGCTGCCGTGCCGGTCGCTCCGCCGCCGCCATAAGTCGGGATGAGGAGGGTACGGCCCTTGATCGTCGAACCGCTCGGCAGCACGCGTCGTTCCATGACTCGCCGAAACACGGTTTGCCCCATGATGCCGCCGGATGGATCGTTCAGGAAGGTCTCACCCGTGCAGCCGTGAGGATGGCTTTGCGGTGCTTGAAGGCTGCCGCCGCGCCGCGAGCACGACGAACGCCCGCCATCCCCTCAAGCCGACAGCCCCCGGGGACTCCTCGTCGGCGGCCCTCAGGCCCGATTATGGGATCAGGGACCCGTGTAAAGCACTTTTGCATCGATACTGTTCAGCCTAGCCGAGCTGTTAAAAGAGAAATGCAGTTGAAGAGCCTTGCTCGCCACGTTCGTAACGCCTCGCAAGTTCCGCGCAACTGCATAAATCGACTCGGACGATGCCTCGAACCCAAACTCGATTCTGCGTCTTCGGAGGAGGTCCTCTACGGCTGATCGAGGACTTCCCACGGGAAGGAAGGTGCGGATATGAGCAATCCTACCCCGATGAAAAGCAGGATGACTCTTGTCCATCCACGCATGGCTGCTCTCCTTGCTTCGCACCTAGTTCCTGCAAGCGCGACCGGTTCCGGCAACTGCGGACCTACCGGACCCTCAGCCCTCGTATCCCGGAGGCGCCTTGAAGCCCCCGATCTCGCGCTCGATCAGCGCGGCGAACTCGATCGGTGTGGCATCTTCCCAGAACGGGCCCAGAATCTGGATGCCGGCCGGGAGCCCGGCTTGAGTCAGACCGGCGGGCGCGACGGTGGCAGGGCAGCCGGTCAGCGTGGCCGTGACCATCCAGGGCATGAGCTGCATGTATGGCCGCTTCCCGTCGGGAGTATCGATCGACCGGGTGATCATGTCCCCGTGGTGATCGTGATGCATGGCGGTGGTGAAACCGGCCGGCATCAGGAAGACGTCGATCTGCTCGAAGTACCGTTGCCAGCGCGCGCGGGCGGCCAGTTGAGAGAAGCGCTGCTGCTGCCATCGGGCGTACGAGCTGAGCGCGCCTGCGCCGTATGGAGATGGGCTCTGTTCGTATTGCTTGCGCTCCGCCTCCTGCTGTTCCTTCCCTTCCTGAGCGAACGAGAACGCCCCCAGCAGGAACATGTAGTTTTCGAAGGCCGCGTTCAGGTCGTACCCGGCCGGCCAGCCGGGCCGCAGTTGTGCACCCGCCCGCCCCAGTGCGGCGATGACGCGATCGAGGACCGCCCGCACCTCGGAAGTCGGCGCAGCCAGCGGGCTGTCGAGCACGTATCCAACCCGGAATTCCTTGAAAACGCGGTGGCGCGGCGGCGGCAGGGTCCAGGACCACGCCTGGCGGTCGTATCCGTCCGGACCGCCCAGGATCTCCATGGCCGCCCTCAGATCGGCCGCGCTGCGCGCCATCGGACCGGCGACGGCCAGTCCGGTCGAGAAGCCTGGCAATCCGGCGCCTCCGCCGGGGAGGTGGCCCCTCATGCTGACAAGATCGAGGGTCGGCTTGTGGGAATACACGCCGCAAAAGTGGGCGGGCACCCGCAGCGAGCCCCCGATGTCGCTTCCCGGGCTCAGATAGGCCAGGCCGCCAGCCAGCGCCGCGGCGCTTCCGCCCGAAGACCCACCGGGGGTGCGGGTCGGGTCCCAGGGGTTGTTTGTCGTGCCGTAGATCTCGTTGTAGCTCTGCCAGTCATTCAGGTTGAGCGGCACATTGGTGCCGCCGAGCAGCACCGCGCCCGCCTCCAGCAGCCGCTCGACGACGGCCGAGTTCGCCGGCGCCCGGGCGCTCTTCAGCGCGGGAATGCCCCAGGTGTCAGGTTGTCCCTGGACCCCGAACGACTCCTTGACGCAGATCGGTACGCCGTGGAACGGACCGGGTCGCTCGCCGCGCGATAGCGCCTCGTCCCCACGTCGGGCCTGCTCCAACGCCTGATCCCGCATCTGATACGCGAAGGCGTTGAGTTTCGGATTGTACTTATCGATTCGGTCGAACATACGCCGCGTCAGTTCGACGGAAGAGATTCTTTTCGCCTTGATCGCGGCGGCCGCGGTAAGCGCCGAAGCGAAATCGAGGTCCTGCTCGCCCTGAGCGGCCGCGCGTGCGGCGATTGCGGCAATGGAGAAAGAGGTAGAGCCCAGCAGTTCGCGACGGGTCATGCGTGTATTCTAGCGCCCCGTGCTTTGAGTGTTAAACTGGCGGTCGAATGCCCACCTGCCGCGTGTGCCACACGGAGCTCACGGATGCCACCCGCTTCTGCAGCCACTGTGGGACGCCCACGCCGTCCGCGGCCGACGCCAACCTGAATCCCACCGAGCTGCTGCCGCAACCCGATAGCTCCGCCCCCTCGGCCGACGAGGAGCGCTTCCTGCCCGGCGCCCTGGTTGCCGGCCGCTACCGGATCGTGGCGCTCATCGGCCGGGGCGGCATGGGAGAGGTCTACCGCGCCACAGATCTCAAGCTCCGCCAGGCCGTCGCGCTCAAGTTCCTGCCGCCTGCGCTGGCCGCCGACCGCGTGCTCTTCGAGCGCTTCCTCAACGAGGTCCGCATCGCGCGCCAGGTGTCGCATCCCAACGTGTGCCGCGTTTACGACATCGGAGAGTTCGAAGGCCAGCACTACATCTCGATGGAATACGTGGACGGCGAGGACCTGGCGTCGCTGCTGCGCCGCATCGGCCGCCTGCCCGCCGACAAAGCCCTCGACATCGCGCGCCGCCTCTGCGCCGGCCTGGCCGCGGCGCACGAGAAGGGCGTGCTCCACCGCGATCTGAAGCCCGCCAACGTCATGCTCGACGGCCGCGGCCACGTGCTGATCACCGACTTCGGCCTGGCGGGTCTGGCCGGCCAGTTTCAGGGCGCGGACATACGCAGCGGAACGCCGGCCTACATGGCGCCCGAGCAGCTCTCGAGCCGCGAGGTCACCGCCCGCAGCGACATCTACAGCCTGGGCCTGGTGCTGTACGAGATGTTCACGGGCCGCCGCCCGTTCGAGGCCGGAAGCGTCGACGAGCTGGTGCGCATGCAGTCGAGCGCCTCGCCAGCCGGGCCCACGACCGTCGTCCGGGACCTCGACCCCGCAGTCGAGCGGGTCATCCTGCGCTGCCTGGATCCCGATCCGGCGCGGCGCCCGCCTTCCGCCCTGGCGGTGGCCGCGGGGCTCCCCGGAGGCGATCCGGTAGCCGCCGCGCTGGCCGCCGGAGAGACGCCCTCGCCCGAAATGGTGGCCGCCGTCGGCGAGAGTTCCGAGGGCATCGGCCCGCGTCTGGCCGCGGCTCTGCTGGCTGTCGTGGTCGCGGGTCTGCTTGCCTGCGCCGCATTCTCCGGCCGCATCGCCATGCAGTCCCGCATGCCGTTCGACACCCCGGTCGGCGCGCTGGCCGGAAAGGCGCGCGAGATTCTGGCCTCGGTCGGCTACACCGGGAAGCCGCTCGACACGGCCGAAGGCGGCGATCTCGACGACTCGTATCTGTACTGGGCGCAGCGGAATGACCGGTCTCTGGCGCGCACCCTGGCCTCCGGCCGGCCCGCTCCCATCCGCTTCTGGTATCGGTCGAGCCCGCGCTACTTCGAGCCGCTCGCCTTCTTCGGGGGCACCATTCTGCCGGGTATCGTGACCGGGAACGATCCGTCCGCCGATGTCTCGGGAATGCTCAAGATCGACCTGGACATGCAGGGCCGCCTCCTGGCGCTCCGAGCGGTGCCGCCGCGGTTCGAGGACTCGCCGGGCCAGCCGCAGGCTTTCGATTGGAAGCTGCTGTTTACAGCAGCGGGTCTCGATCAGGCTGGCTTCACTCCCACGGCGCCCCAGTGGCTGCCGCGGTGCTCCTGGGACGCGCGCGCCGCCTGGACGGGTGCCTGGCCCGGTGGATCGCCCGGGGAGCTGCGCATCGAAGCCGCCGCCTTCCGGGGCAAGCCCGTGTACTTCGACCTGTTCGGCCCCTGGTCGAAACCGGCCGTGCTCTACGCCGGTCAACTGAATGCCGCGGACCGCGCCAGCGAGGTGACTCTCCTGGTGCTCTTCCTCAGCGCAGTTGTCTGGGGCTGCGCGCTGGCGCGCCGTAACGTCCGCCTCGGCCGCGGAGACCGCCGCGGCGCCACGCGGCTGGCCGCCTTTACGTTCCTGGTGATGCTGGCCGCGTGGGTTCTGGGGGCGAGCCACAAGCCTTCCTTCATCGAGCTGACGCTGGTGATCATGGCCGTGAGCTGGGCCCTGTTCTTCGCCGCGCTGGTTTGGGTGCTGTACCTGGCGCTCGAGCCCCACGCCCGCCGCCTGTGGCCGCGGACGCTGGTTTCCTGGAGCCGCCTGCTGGCAGGCGGGCTCCGCGATCCGCTGGTCGCACGGGACGCCCTCATCGGCTCCGCCATCGGCGTCGGCTGGGCGATCCTCCTGTATTGCGGCGAGGCCGCCGGGGAGAAGGCCGGCGGGCTGCCCATGCAGACGGACCTGACGGTCCTGCTTGGCCTCCGCCACCTGGGAAGCAAGCTGCTGCTTCAGATTGCCGTATCGCTCGCTGCTTCGTTGCTGGTCTTCTTCCTGCTCCTCGGCCTGCGAGCCCTCCTGCGGAAGCAATGGCTGGCCGCCGTGGTCTTCGTCGCGCTGCTCATGATCCCTCGCCTGCTGCACAGCACCGCTCTTCCGGTCGATCTGGCGTTTGGCGTGGCGTCGCTCGCGATCGACGTCGTGGTGCTGTTCCGCTTTGGCCTGGTGGCCTATCTCACCGCGGTGTACGTCACCAACATCCTGGCTCAAATGCCGCTAACGCTCGACTTTTCAGCCTGGTACCTGAGTACCTCGATGTTCGTGCTGGCGCTGCTGGCTGCGCTCGCGGCGTGGGCTTTCCGCACCACCCTGGCCGGCCGCAGCGTGTTCCTGCGTGACTGAGGCGCGTCCCGCCGGCCCTAAACTCCTGGACAATCGCGTCGATAAACATGGTCTGAGACGACCGTGGCGGCTGCCGACCAGTTCGCGAACCCGATTCCGTCGATCCCGCGGTTGTGGGATGACCTTCCGGGACGGGACGGAGCGCCGCCGGAGACGGTCCTCATCCTCGCGGAGCAGGAGATCAACCGCCGCGTCCTCAGCGGCGTGCTGAGACCCGAGGGCTATCGCATCCTCGAGAGCACCCGCACGCGGGGCGCTCTGAGCCTGATCGAGCGGGAAAGGGTCGATCTGGTCGTTCTGGGGCAGGTCACGCCAGAATCGAGCGGACTCGAGTTCTGCCGCGCTGTGAAGGCCGGCTTCGACACCCATTTCATCCCCATCATTCTCTTGAGCGGCATGGCGGGAGAGGAGTTGGAGATCGCCGGCATCGCTTCGGGCGCAGACGCCTTTCTGCTACAGCCCGCCCCCCCGGCCCTGATCCGCGCGCGGGTGCGCGCCATGCTGCGCCACAAGCAGGCCATCGATTCGCTCGACCACGCCGATGCGGTCCTCGTCGCCCTGGCCCAGGCCGTGGAGCACCGCGACACCTTCACGGCGGGCCACTGCGAGCGCCTCGCCATGATGAGCACGTCGCTGGGCGCGGCGCTGGGACTTTCGCGGGCCGAGCTGATTGCCCTGCACCGCGGCGGCTATCTGCACGACGTCGGGAAGGTCGCGGTTCCGGACGCGATCCTGTTCAAACCCGGCCCGCTCAACCGGGAGGAATGGGCGGTCATGAAGCAGCACGTGCTCAAGGGAGTCGAGATCTGCAGCCCGGCCCGCACGCTGGCCGCGGTGCTGCCGATCATCCGCGGCCACCACGAGCGCTGGGACGGCAGCGGCTATCCCGACGGGCTGCGCGGCGAGGAGATCCCCCTGCTGGCGCGCATCCTTCAAGTCGCGGACGTTTTCGACGCCCTGATCTCGCTTCGCCCCTACAAGCCTGCGCTGCCGGTTGCCGAAGCGCTCCGCATCCTGGACGAGGAGACGCAGAAGGGCTGGCGCGACCCGGCGCTGGTCGGGCTTCTGCGCCAGTTCTGCACGGTCCCGGCCGGAGACGGAAGCGGTCCCCACGCCTTCCCGCCTGCGCTCCCGCAGGCCTTCGAGTGGTCGCTCGAGAACATGCGCCGGGCGCTGGCCGGCGGCGGCCGCAACCTCGCCCCGATCCCGCTGCCCTGAGCCAGGCCCCCTTGTGGCGACTCAAGGAACCCCTTTTCACCTATAATCCGGATGGGGAGGGCCGCGTCGGCTCCGTCCAGGCCGGCAGCGACTACCTTGTGAGCAGCACCCAGTACAACGATTTCCGTGCGGGCTGGTTGCCCATGGTGGTGACCCTCGGCTGTGGCGATTCCGATACCTTCACCTTCGACACCGACACCGGCCGGATCCACGAGTACCAGGCCGCGGTCGGGAGTTGGTCGCTCACCGGCAACATGGCCTGGAACGGCAACGGCTCCCTGGCGCAACTGGCGGGGCCGAATCACTACCCAGGGCGTTATGAGAGTCAGCGCGGACGGGCGAACTCTGGTTGAAGCGTTCTGGAGCCCGGAGAAGCCTGACCCGAAGGTTCTGCTGGTGTACGAGAAACGGTAGCAACTGCGACCTGCCGAACAGCGGCCTGGACGCGTGAAGCGGGGCCCACGTCCCGACCTCGGCCTCCCGTTGGGCGGCCCCACTGCGTTCAAACCGGCTGCCTCAGGGATCGCGAATCCGCCCGGCGCCGGGGGCGGCCTCGGGCGGGGGCCGCGCCTGGCCTCCGCCCTCGGTTACAATTCGAGTCTATGGCCCGCGTTCCCGGCTCGCACTTCCTCCGCAACCTGGTGGAGCGCCGCAACCTCCTGTTCCAGCTCGTGCGCCGCGACTTCACGCAGCGCTTCGTCGGCTCGACGGCCGGCTGGCTGTGGGGGGTCATCCACCCGCTCGTCCTGCTGCTGAGTTGGACGTTTGTGTTCAAGTACTGCCTCAAAGTGAAGCTCGACGCGGGCGAAATGACGCAGAACTACACCCTGTTCCTGTTCGCCGGCTTTCTTCCCTGGCTGCTGTTTCAGGAGACGCTCCAGCGTTCGGCAACATCGTTGCTCGAGCACCAGAACCTGATCACCAAGACGGTCTTCCCCGCCGAGGTAGTCCCGGTCTCGATCTTCCTTTCATCCCTGATGAGCCACCTCATCGCCCTCGGGCTTGCGCTCGCGGCCATCGGCGTCTGGGAGCGCCACTTCAGCCCGATGGCGCTCTTCCTGCCTGTCTACATGGTGTTGCTCGGGCTCTTCGTGGTAGGCCTGGCCTGGATCGTTTCGAGCCTGAACGTATATCTGAGGGACACCGCCCAGGTCCTTTCGGTAGTGCTGACGGTCTGGTTCTGGATCACGCCGATTTTCATCACCGAGAGCCGCTACCCCCGCCCGGCGCGCATCCTGCTGCGTCTCAACCCGCTGGCGTTGATGGTGCGCGCCTACCGCGAGAGACTGCTGACGTCGCGCTGGCCCAGTCTGGGCGAGATCGGCGTGCTGGCGGCCTGGGGCGTCGCGGTTTTCGTGGCCGGAGGCCTGGTCTTCCGGCACCTCAAGCGCGGTTTCGCAGACGTACTGTAAAACATGGAAACGCGCGCCAGGCTGGTGGTTCTGTCCGGGCCGGCCTGCTCGGGAAAGACCACGCTTGGCGAACGGCTCGCGCGGCAGGCCGGCGCGCCCCATCTCCAGATGGACGCTACCCGGGTGCGGCTCATGCCGGATTCGTCCCACGCACGCCAGGACCGCCGCATCGCTTACCGCGCCATGGCCCTGGCGGCCGAACTGCTGCTGGAGCGAGGCCAGTCCGTCATTCTGGACGCACAGTATGGGCGCCTCGAGGATCGGCGGGAAGTGGAGGAAATGGCCGCGCGCGTGGCGGCGCCTCTGTACCTTGTCGAGTGCCGGATTGCCCCGCTCGTGGCCGTGCGCCGCTTCGAGGAACGCGGCCCCGATGCCGTACGCCTGGACCTGACCGTCGAGCGCGTGCTGGAGGACGCACGGGCCTTCCCCTACTCGGGGCGGGGCCTTCCGCTCGACACCGCGGCCGGGTCCGTGGAGGAGTCCCTGGCGGCTATCGCCGGCTATCTCGAGTCCGGTCTTCCTCTCCGGGCCGGCGAGTGGAGCGGGCCGCCGGCCGATGGCGGACGGCTGGCCGTCAAGCCGGCAGGTGGCCGCGCAAGGCCATAAAGAAGGCCTGGACGAATTCCCTGGCGGTAGAAGTCGCGGCGGCGGTATCGCTGCCGGAGACGGGGACCACCACGCGGACCAGGGCCGTGTCCGTGCGGTTGTACCGGATCGCATCCGCGACCAGGTAGATCTTGGCGCGGTACTCGCTGGCGATCACGCGGTTACGCGACTGGTACCAATACAGGACCACGCTCTTGTCCTCCCCCTTCGAGACCACGTACCGGTTGACCATGATCGGCTGGTCGCGCCCCACAACCGGAATCGAGAGAACGTCGGACTCCGACGGCGCCCAGCCGGCGCCCGGAAGGCAGTTCTTGGGGGAGTGCGGCGCCTGTCCGGTCCGCTGGGACTTGAAATAGGCGACGAAGAGACTGGCGCCGCGGCCCCGGGCCTGGTCGGTGTACGTGCGGGAGAGAACATCGTCGGCTCGCAGCACCTCCATGGTTTCCTGGTCGACCTCGCCTTCCTGAACCAGGGACCAGGCGCCCAGTTGGGAAGGAAACTCCCTCAAAGGGCGCGCCAGCGGCACCGTCTCCCGGCGGGAGATGGCGACCAGACCGGCCATCTGCAACAGCAGCATGGCGGTGAGCACACGGGCTGGTGCGCTCCTCAGGAGACGGAAAGCGCCGCTACTTTCGGGCATAAACGAGCTTCCAGCCCCAGTTGACGGCCAGGTGCACAGCCGCCAGCAGCACTAGGCCAAACAGGAAGATCAGCCAACCCGCCGCCGAGTGGAACACGCCTTCGGTCAACGCGGGGTCGATCTGGCTGACCAGGCCTGTGACGGTGACCCGGAAGGCGTTGGCCGCGATCGCGATCGGCACCGTGGCCGCCAACAGCACCGCCCGCATCCAGACCTTCTTGTCGAAGAAGTAAGCGTAGACCAGCGACAGGAACGAAAGCGTGAGCAGAGAGCGGATACCGCTGCATGCCTCGACCACGGATAGAGACTGGTTCGGCAGCCGCAGGATGTGTCCCTCGCGAAGAACGGGAACGCCCAGCAGCCCCAGCGCCGCCTCCGCGAGCTCGCTGGCCAGCGTTTGGAGCTTGAAGGTCACCACGTTATAGATGATGGCGGGGATCGCGATCATGAACAACAGAAGGAACAGAGGAAAGGCCAGCAGGCGCAGCGCCTTCGTACCGCCCAGAAACAGCACCGATCCGGCGAGCGAGACGATGAACGCGGTGCGCGCCAGGAACAGTTCGGCGCCGAGCGTGGCCGCATACAACTGGGCTGCGCCCCAGGCGACCACGACGAGCCCCCACCAGTTGGGAGGGCCCCAGGCCTCCCGCAACTCGCTCCGCCGCTGCCAGGCGATGTAGCCGGCGACGACGGGAACGAAGAAGCCGTGGCCCATGTCGCCATCGGTGCCCCATTGTACAACCAGGCGCCAAAGCACCGGGCCGTAACAGGCTGCCAGCAGCAGGCCGAACCACAGAATGGGCGCCCACGGCAATGCTCCCGATGGCTGCTGGAGCAGGCGCTCTTCTGGGGCGGCGGGGGTGCCGGCACTCATGAGTACTCCAGTAAACCACATCCCCCGACGGACGGGCAATCGTCATAGGGGGCGGCCGGCCGCGCCGCCCAGGACTCCCGCCGGACCGCCGCCCGCGTCAGCGCGAGATGTTCAGAAGGATGCCGGCGATTTTGGCGAACGCGTTGCTGATGGCGTTGGAGTCGCACGCGGCAAAGTACTGTCCCTGCCGCTGCGACGAGTTGTACCCGTTGGAACCCGTGGCGTATCTGCTGCTCGTGCCACAACCTGCCTGGGGATAGGTGGCCTGGGTCGGATCGTTGGCGATCCTCGCCAGCAGCACGTCGTCCGTTCCGCCGTTACCTGAATAGCCGATGGTGTAGATCGTGATGTTGTTCCTCGAGTCGGAGCGGATGAGGTTCGCCGCGTTGTCTGCGGCATTCCAGGCGGCGATGTTCAACTGCTGGGCGAGGGAGTTACCCGTGACGTTCTTGATGGTGGGATTGTAAGTTGTCGAGGACGGGAAGCTCACGGCTCCCGAGTAGGAGTACCCCGCAGGAGAGCCCAGGCCGCTCAGGTAGTTGCCGTACAGATCCCACGCGGGAAGATTGTTGAGGTCCCCGGGAGTGGTGTCGAGGCTCGGGTTGTTATTGGCATTGCCGAGCACGTTGCATTTCAAGACGGCGTTGGTGTTGTCAATCGCGTTCGTAAATGCATCGTCGTTCTTGACGAAGCACAGGGACCAGGAGCTGCTGCCGCTGCCGCCGGCGCAGGTCGAGGTATCGTTACTCGCCATCTGGATCAGACCGTTGTTGTTCGAGGAGTTGCTCGGCATGCCCCCGGATCCTATGACGCCGATCATCTGGTTCGCACCTGCCTGTGCGTAGGTGATCCCTCTCGCGTTGTTCGAGGCGTTGTACTGGTTGCTCGGCCAGTTGTAATAGCATCCGGTGTATCCGGATGTGGGCGTCGGCGTACCCGAGGGGTAGGGCGTCTTGGTCGGCAGCAGCGTGTTCCCGGGGGAAAGCACGCCCGGAACGAACGTGGCCGTCCCCAGCGTCGCGCCCTGGGCATCGGGGCTGTTCATGTATGCGCTGAACATGTTCGGCACGCCGTCCGTGAACAGGACGATCGTGTTGCTTCTCACGTCGAGCCCGCCGCCGTTCGCGGCCAGGTCGCGATTGTGCGCCTTCAGGATCTCGATGTAGGCCAGCGACATCGCTTCCGAGATGTTCGTGGCTCCGACGGCGCCAATGTTGTTGATCGCCGATATCATGTCGCAGCACGCGGTGCCCGTGGGCTTGTTGGGGTTCGCGCTTTCGAAATTCGGGTCCGGACCGCCCGTAAGATCGTTCGGGTTGAAGTTGTAAGGGCCCGAGTTCTTGTACGGATAGCCGACGATGCCGCTGGTGCCGAAAACGACCAGCCCCAGCTCGTCGAACCCCGCCGTGAACTTGGTGGCAAAGGAGGCTGCAATGCTCTTGAGACTGCTGATGAGGCCGCCCATGGAACCGGAGCGGTCGAGCACGAGGACGCAGCGCGACTGGCGCCGGGTCGCCGCCGCGGTCGAGCTCACCATGGCCCCCTGCAGTTGAAAGATCTTCATAAAAAGGGTCGGCGCAGTCACGCTGCCCGACACGTCCACCTCGAACCTGTATCCATTCGCCGCGGTCCCGGGAGTGAACGTGCTCGTGCATGTCAGGTTGGTGCTGGCCCAGTAGCCGTTGGGGAAGTTGGCCTGGCAGACTTGCTGAGCCAGGGTTGCGATGCTCTCTTGCGTGGTCCCGATCAGGGATCCCGCAGCCAGCGCGGCCCCGTCCACCGCCTCCCAGAGCTTGGCCTGAACGACGTACATGATCGTGAGATCGATCGCCAGTCCCGCCAGGGGAAGGATGACCGTCATCAGCATCAACGTGAGCAGGATAACGATCGCACCTCGCTGGTTGCGTCTGGAACGCCAAATGGCAGACATACTTCCCTCCCGTGTCACAAACCTTAGAAGACGGCAAAATCGCGCAAGGCCGTGAACGACACCAGGCCCGGCAGGTTGAACGCCGCCGAGCCTACCTCTACACAATAAATCGCCTGACCGGACGGCAGCCCCAGCGTCGGGTTCAAGGCATAGGGTATGATTCCCAGCGTGCTGGTGACGTTGGGTGAAACCCTTAGCCCGGTTTGGCCCGCGGTTTGGGCCAGCGTATATTGCTTCTGGGTATCGGCCGTCGTATACGAAGGCGCCTGAAACGTGGGCGTGAACCCCGAGATCGACGAAGGAAGCGCCGAAGGGGTGACGTAGTACTGCGAGTAGGCCCAGTAGCCCGAATTGGTGCACCCCGCCGTCAGGCCCGCCAGGATGCAGGTGGCGTCGTCCACATACATGATCCTGGAGAAGATCACTTGAGCGTTTGTGGGGTAACCCGCATTCGCTCCGACCTTGGCGAGAATAGCCTGGAAGTTGGCGTCCGCAAGGCTCACCTGGCTTACTTCGTGGAGAGTCACGTACATGTGTCCGGAGTCTCTACAGAACTGGACGACCTCGAGTTGCTCGAGCAGGTTGAAGCCGATGGCATACGTGAACACCAGCATCGGTACCAGGAAGAAAGTCGCCACCAGAACGAACTCGACGATGGTGCTTCCACGCCTCTTTCGGTTTCTCATCATCTCGCTCCTATGGCGACGGCGGGACCAGCACGCTCGATAGCGTATCGGCGGAGGTCACCCAATAGGTTCCCGTAGGGGTGTTCGACGGCGCGACGATGTACGGCGTAACCAGCGTCGTGAGCGGGTAGTTGTTGATGGAGACCATCAGCACGTTCCCGCCCGCGTTGGCGCCGGCGCCCGTCACTGCCGAGAGAACTCCTCCGCTGGCCTGGAAATACTCGACCTTGATCCAACTGCTGAAAGCGGTCGATCCTCCCAGCAACCCTCCGCTGAGCGCTCCCGAGGTGCCCGCCGCGGCTCCCGCCGCCCACTGGACGTGCTCCTTGACGCAGTCCGTCAATGTCATCCCCGCCGAGCACAGCTCCGGATGATTGGGATCCGGAACCGCGTTCGTAATGCCATAGCGGGCGCCCACGCGGCACGCCTGCTCCATGGTGGCTTTGACATACACACCCCAGGTGATGTCGAGTTCCACGAACAGCAGTCCGAACAAGGGCGTTATTATGAAGCAGAACTCGAGCAACTCTTGGCCGCGGCGCCGTCCGCGGCGCCGCGGGCCCAACCGGCTATTCGGAAGCTCCATTTGATTCATCATTCAGTCCCCGGGCTTGGGCTACTCCGATTCGAAACCGCCCGCTCAGTTCTGAGACGACTGGGACGGCAGGATTCTTTACGCATCTTGCTGATTTTGCGGCGATACTAACCAAAGGTAACTGGGTGGGTCATGCCACTCGCCAGTATCCGCGGAGGCGCATGTTCCGTAGTAGTATCGGCTACGATGGACCGAAGCCAGTTCGGCGGCCCGCGTCGCTGCGGGCATCGAGCAGGAGATCCGGGACCTCCACGCCAAGGAAGCGGCTGGCATGCTGCGCCATGCCGCCCGAGCGTGGCCGGGAACAAAGAGACCGCGCAAGATGCGGTGCAGGAGGTCTTTCTCCGTTTTTTCATCGTCCGAACCGCCGGACAGGAGATTCGCAACCCCAGGGCCTGGCTGTTCCGCGTGCTGCGGAACCACGTGCTGGATCAGAAGAAGGCGGGCTCACGGAACGAGATCGGTCTGGAATCGGTGATGAATTCCCCTGGCCCCGGCTATGATCCGGAAGTGGCTTACGGGCGGGCCGAGGCCCTGCGCAGAACGATGCGAAACGGCCCTCACGCCCCGTGAAGTCGAGTGCGTGCAACTGCGTAGCACGGGCTTGCGGTACGACGAGATCGCCGGCGTGCTCAATCTGCGATCGGGAACGGTCGGGGCGCTACTGACGCGCGCTCACAAGAAGATCCGTGCCGCGGCGGGCTCCGAAGAACACGGCAGCGGCGATCTGACTCTGAAGATCGCCACAGGGAAACGATATGCATCCTAAAATCGCCTCCTTGGTCGCTTTCTCGGACGCGGAACTGGCTCCCGGGCGGAGCCAGCGGATCGCGCGCCATCTCCAGGACTGCCCGGCGTGCCAGGCCGCTCTGGCGCGCATCTGCAAGGAAAAGAAGGAGTTTTCGGCTTTGACGAACGGAGTTCAGCCGGCTCCCGACCCAGGGCGGGGTCTGGCGGCCGTGCTCGCGGCTATCGCCCGATGGCACGATCCCCGGCGCCCGAACTGAAGAGCCGCGCCCGCGCCCAGATCGAGGTCTATTTCGGCTGTGAAGCCGCATCCTTCATCGACCAGCCCGGCATTCGCGCCGAAGAGCTGCTGGCGAAAACGCTGGCGCTCCTGGACGCGTTTCTCGGGCGCGACGTGGCCGAGACCGTGGCGGGAGAAATCCTCCGCGGCCTCGATTGCGCAGCGTTGACTGCGGAGGTTTCACCATGACGCGAACGGCGGATTGGAGCGGGCCGGAGTCGGCTCCCCGGTGGATCATGATGGTCACGGGGGCTTACCTCCTGCTCGGGCTTTTTGCGCTGTATGCTTATTCCAGCGCGGCCCCGGCGCTTGCGATGCAGGCGCCCTCGGGTGGCGCCGAAGGGCTGTCGGTGACCGGCATGGCGGCGGCACAGTCGTGGCTGTGCCTGTTGCTGTTCCGCGGCTTCCGGGCGGGCGCCCCGCTTCGTCGGGCGTGGTTTCTCATCATGCTCGCGGGGGTGGCCCATGTGGCGGGCGGACTGCTTGACCAGGTGTCGCAAACCACGTGGCTCCTGAGCCCCCTGGCGCCCTCCGCGATCGTGGAGCGACTTCACAGGGCCGCTCTCATTCTCGGTGGTCCCGTTCAGTTGGCATTGCTCGCGGCCGGACTGCTCGCGGTCCTCCTCCTCCTCGGCAGGTGCGGCTTCCGCGTGCGGCCTAAGCTCGCCGGCTGGGCCGTGGCCGGCATCCTGGTCCTATTCGGCCTGTACCGCTGCGCCGAAGCGGCGGCTGCGGGCAACGCGATCTCCGTGTTCCGGAATCTCCTCCTGTGCGTCCTGTCGGTGGAGGGACTGCTCATCTGGCTGTCGGCGGCGCGCATGGGCCGCGGGCTGGTCGCCAAGTGCTGGCGCGCCTTCGCCATGGGGATCTTCATCACCGGATTCGGCGAAGCGGCTTTGTGGGCGATTGGCCGCTATTTCCCGGCGTGGCCGGCGGCGGTGCTCGAATGGTACGTCTGGTTCCCGGCGGCGGCAGCTTTCGCGCTGGCGCCGGCCTACTGCGTAGCCGCCGTGCGGCGCGCCACGGGACACATGGCCCCGTCCTCGAGCGGCAACCTGGGGCT
The DNA here is from genome assembly GCA_963710565.1 of Bryobacterales bacterium. GTDB lineage: Bacteria > Acidobacteriota > Terriglobia > Bryobacterales > Bryobacteraceae > DASWZN01. The sequence goes on from CAVQAN010000010.1 coordinate 1,034,404, forward strand.
GGGCGCTTTCCCGCGCGCCGTTCCAGCGCAGTAGAGTGGTGCGTCGCAAATCTCGTCGGGCATCGGAACGAGCTGCAAACCGGGGACTGGCTGGAATTTCGCCATTGTTGCGAAACTTCGCGCCTGTACGAGGCGGGCCCAATAACGGCGCGGCACGGCCCGGGGCGACGCAGAGGGTGCCGCAACTCTGCGAGGGCAGGACGTGGTAGGTTGGCGACGGCGGACGGCGGCGTCGGTCGCGTTGAAGGTCCCCACCTGCGGGCGCCGCCCCAAGGCGCCCTGTGGGCCGAGGGAGCGAAAGGCCGGTGGCGCGGTATCCCATGCCCAGCGGACACGGTGGTATGATTCTAGGCCGTGCGGGAGACGCCGCAAAACGGGGGCCGTCCGGCAACAATGGGACACGGCGCGACTTCCACCGCTGGCCACGTGATCGACCTGACTGGACCCTTGAAGAAGACGCTGGAAAAGGAGAACTCAACCACATGAAACACCACAGACTCACGCTCCATATCATGGCTGGTGCCGCTATTGCGCTGGCTCTTACGGTCTCAGCGCAGGCTACGATTGCTCTGAACAACAGGAGCTTTGTGGCGACCACGGGCGACGACGCCAACAACTGCACCCCGGCCGCCTATTGCCGCACCTTCGCCCGGGCGCTGGCCATGACGAATTCGGGTGGAGAAATCGTGGTGGTAAATTCCGGCGGCTATGGACCGTTCTCGATTGCCCAGCCGGTAGTCATTACCGCCATCGGCATCGATGCCGCCGTGACCCAGACGGCGGCCGGCCAGAACGCCATAACCATCAACACCACCGGGAACGTGACCATCACCGGGCTCAACCTGAGCGGCGGCGGGACCGGCAGCTACGGAGTGCTGGTGCAGAACGTCGGCGTTCTACACCTGTATAATCTGCAAGTCCAGAACTTCCTTTACGACGGCATCGACTTCCTCTCCGGCGCCGCCCTGTCGATCTACGATTCCACGCTGAACGACAACGGTGAGGACGGCCTCGCGACTTATTCCAAGGCGTACGTGCATAACACGGCGTTCGATAACAACGTAACCGCCGGCGCGGAGTCGCTCGCCGGATCGCTGGCAGTGGCAGATTCCTCCGCGCAACGCAATGGAAAGGGCTTCTCGGCTAGCGGAGGCACGATCGCGCTCGAGAACGACAAGATCACTCTAAACACCTATGGTCTGTGGGTGGCGTCATCATCGAGCCTGTACTTTGCCCATTGCCTCCTGGCCGGGAACACCTGGGCTTACAGCGACGGGAGCGGCGGCACGATCTCCGGGTCTAACCCTGCAACCTCCCTGATCGCGCCCGGGCAGGGCGCAGACGGAGCGCTCTCGACGGCGACGGCCCTCCACTAGCCTGGGCAGCCCCACGTAGAATCGGGCCAAGGAGACGGCGGATTACGGCGACGAGCACGGTTCGTATCAGCAGTGCGGCGGCGCCGCGGGCATTTCCCCCTAACCCTCATGCTCGACCCGCTCTCTCCGGCGGGCGGGACCGTCCGCTCAGTCGAGCCCTTGCGAAGAAGACGGCGATTGCCCGCAGGCGCGGCCAGCGTTCCTATCCCCGCCAGACGGCGCCAATGGCGCAGATGCGGCAGACAACTGACCTGCTCTACGCGGCGTGATACGCCCCGCGCGCCTGCACGGCGAAAGCCCGGACGTCCGCTCACGAGCCCTTGCGAAGAAGACGACGATTGCCCGCAGGTGCGGCGAATCCTCCTCCCGACTATGGCTGCGGGCAGAGCACCGCCAGCCCGGACGAGCGATGCCTCAGCGCCGGCTCGCAGGCCGCGGCCATGGCGCTCCTGCCCTATGAATCATCCGCCTAACGAACTTTAATGTTCCGCCATCCCTGAGTTCGTCGCACATCTGATTGAGAGGAAGCCCGAGCGAGAACGGATCTTCGGAGGAAGCCATGGAAGACGCTAAACCGAAACTCTCCGCGGTTACTCGGGCAGACGATGGAAAAGGAGAACGGAAATGAAACGCCAGGGACTCGCGAATGTCATGGCCGGCGCCGTGATCGCGCTCGCTCTTACTGTCACCGCACATGCCCAGAACAACAGGAGCTTCGTGGCGACCACCGGCAACGACACGAACAACTGCACTTCGGCCGCCTATTGCCGCACCTTCGCCCGGGCGCTGGCCGTAACGAATTCGGGGGGAGAGGTCGTGGTTGTGAATTCCGGCGGCTACGGGCCGTTCACGATCACGCAACCGGTGACCATCACGGCCATCGGCATCGCTGCCTCCATCACCCAGACGACGGCCGGCCAGAATGCGATCACCATTAACACCACGGGAAACGTGACCATCACCGGGCTCAACCTGAATGGGGGCGGGACGGGCAACGACGGAATTCTGCTGGAGAATGGTGTCCTCCGCCTGTACGGCATGCAGATACAGAACTTCGCGCAGAATGGCATCGAAGTCTATAGTCCCGGCATCGGGGGCTATAGTGGCGTTCTGTCCATCTACGACTCGAAGGTAAGCGGCAACGGCAACAGCGGCCTCTTCACAGGCTCCCCGACATACGTGCACAACACTGCCTTCGACCGCAACCGAGACGGCGGCGCGGTGTCGACTGGAGGATTCCTGGCAATCGCAGATTCCTCCGCGCAATACAACTCCAGCGGCTTCGTAGCTGACGGAGGCACGATTGTCCTGGACAACGACAGCTCTACTCTGAACACCTACGGCCTGACGGCGATGTCGGGTGGGAAGCTCTACTTCGCGCATTGCGTCGTGTCGGGCAACACTTACGCTTATACGGTCGATTCGTCATCCACGCTCGCGGGGTCCAACCCTGGGACCAGCCTGATCGCGCCGGGGCAGGCCACCGGCGGAGCGCTTTCGACGGCGACGGCCCTCAAGTAGTTCGGGCAGCCCTGCGCGGGAAGACGCCGGCGGCGGCCCCCCTACCCGGCGTAATACCCCTCGCGCGCCTGCACGCTAAGGGCCTTGTCCTTGGTCGTGACCAAGAGATGGCGGTAGCCCGGGCCGGCGTCCGGGCGATCTGACGTGAAGCCCAGGCTGTACTGGCTGCGCAGCTCCTCGTCGATTCGCGCGTAGGTCTGCTCGATGGGCTGCTTCTTGGAGACTTCGAAGAACCCGCCGCCGGTCTCCTTCGAGATCCGCTGGAGGATCTTCTTGCCATCGGGACGGTCGCCACCGGGGCGCGGCATGCGGCCGCCGCCGCCTCCGTGGTGGCCGCCGCCGCCCCAGCCGGGGCCGCCGAAACCACCGTGCGAGAACGGCTGCTCGTCCGCGAAGAGAATCGAGTAGACGAGCGTGTCGGCGCGGTGCGCGGATTCGATCGCGCTCTCGATCGACACCTTGCTGCCGCGGTCCACGCCGTCGGAGAGGACGATCAGCGCCTTGCGCCCGCTCTGCTTCTTCATCAGCTCATCGGAGGCCAGCAGCACGGCGTCGTACAGGTCGGTTCCCCCGCCGTGGCTGCCACCGTGCCCTCCGCCGTGGCCGCCGGATTGCGCTCCGCCGCCGCCGGGCCCGCCTCCCTGGCGCCGCTCGAGTTCGGGGGTATCGAGCTCATCGAGCGCCGCTTTCAGGCGCTGGCGGGAGGAGGTCAGATCCTGCAAGAGTTCCACTTCCCGGTCGAAGTGGATCACGAACGCTGTGTCCTTGTCCTCGCGCAGCACCTGGTCCAGGAACTTGGCGCTCGCCGTGCGCTCCTGGCCGATCAGCCGCCGCTGGCTCATGCTGGTGTCCACCAGGAGACCGAGGGTGAGGGGAAGGTCGGTCTCCCGGGCAAAGTAGCGGATCGCCTGCGGGTGGCCGTCCTCTTCCAGCGCGAAGTCGTCCCGATCGAGCTTGCGGACGATGGCGCCGTGCTTGTCGCGCACCGTGGCCAGCACGTTGACGACTTTGACATTGGCGGTGTAGGTGGGGTTCTGGCCCGCCCGCAGAATCCGGGAGGCTGAGGACAACGCGACGGCGCCAAACAGGAGATCGCGCCGGGAGATTGGATCGGGACCCCTCACGACCTGATTATCCGCCCGCCCCCCGCTCCTGGCGGCCGCTTTTACGAATCTTTACAGGGTCAGCAAAGCGATCCGCCGATTGTACGATTGGAGGCAAGAACATGGGGTCCATCAACTCCCTCGGCAGCACGCTGAATTCGATCAACCAGTCCTTGTTGACGGAGCTCAGCCCCTATCTTCCAAGCAAGAACGCCGTGGACTCGGCCGGCAGCGCGCCGGTCTCGGGCGACAGTGTCAACTTCTCGCAGGTCGGGCAGTTATTCCAGGAACTGCAACAGCTTCAGACATCCGACCCGACCGCCCTGAAGAAAGTACTGGAAGACGCCGCCACTAAGTTCTCGGCGGCGGCCCAGCAGGCGACCGATCCCACCCAGGCGAGTTTTCTGACCAACCTCGCGGACCGTTTCCAGAAAGCCGCGGATACGGGAGACCTTTCGGCGCTCCGCCAGCCGTCCTCCTCCTCTGCGGGCGCGACTTACGGGGCGCAGGGTCACCACCATCATCACCACCATGGCGCAGGTTCGAGCCAAGGCGCCAACGCGACAGGCAACGACTCGACGACGGCTTCGCCCACCACGCAAGACCCGCTCTCGGGGCTGTTCAGCCAGAGCGCTTAGCGCCGGCTGGACCCTATTCCCCCCGCCCGCAGCGCGCCACGGCGTCGGCTACCGAAGCGGCCGCGCGCATCGCCTCGACGTCGTGCACGCGCACCAGGTGCGCGCCGGCCAGGATGGCAGCCGTCACGGCCGCGGCGGTAGCGAACTCGGTTTCGCGCTCCGTCTTGTGCTTGAGGAAATGCTTGCGCGAAGGACCGGCCAGGATGGGGAGATCGAGCGAGGCCAGTTCGGCCAGGCGCGCCAGCAGCTCGAAGTTCTGCTCGCCGCGTTTGCCGAAACCGAAGCCGGGGTCGATGACGATGCGCGCGTTATCCACCGCCGCTCGCCGGGCACGGTGCACGGCGGCTTCCAGGTCGTGCCTCACCAGGCCCATCACGTCGGGCACCGGCGGCAGCTTGGCCCACGTCTCCGGCGTTCCGCGCATGTGGTTGAGTATCAGGCCGGCGTTATGGTTCGAAACCACCTTGGCGAGCCCGGCGTCGAATGTGAGGCTGCTGGGATCGTTGACGATTTCAACGCCCAGTTCGATGGCGCTCTCCGCCACCGCGGCTTTGTAAGTGTCCACCGAGATCGGAACCGCCAGATTGCCTCGCAGGCGTTTGAGCACGGGGATGAGGCGCCGCTTCTCCTCGGCTTCGCTGACGCGTGCCGAGCCCGGACTCGTCGATTCGGCGCCGATGTCGATGATATCCGCCCCTTGTTCTTCGAGCTCGAGCGCACGTGCGTAAGCGCGGTCCGGATCGAAAGTGTGACCGGCGTCGGAAAAGGAATCCGGCGTCACGTTGAGGATCGCGACGATCAGCGTGCGGTCGCCCAGCGGCAACTCGCGCTCCTTCAGCTTCCAGAAGAATCGCTTCCGTGCGACGAAGGTCATAGAGTCACCCGCACCCACTTCTTGCCGGCCTGGATGATCCACTCCGCCGGGGAATCCGGCAGCGTGAACTCCGCGGACTTGCAGCCGTTGAGCTCGACCGCTCCGGCCTTGATCATCCGTTGCGCCTCGCTCACCGACTCCGCCAGGCCCGTTTTGGCGAGCACTTTATCCAGACGCACGCCGGCGGGGGTCCGCACACCATCGGGCAGCGGCACCGTGCGCACCTCGCTGGGCGCCTCGCGGCGGCGCACCACGCGATTGAATTCCTCGGCCGCACGCTCGGCGTCCGCGCGCGAGTGGAAGCCGGCGACGATGGTCCGCCCCAGGTCGATCTTGGCCTGCATGGGGTGCAACTCGCCCGCGGCGATGCGTTGGCGCAGGCGCGCGATCTCGGAGAGGCTCATGTCCGTGAGCAGCTCGTAGTAGCGGAACATCAGGTCGTCGCTGATGGACATGAGCTTGGCGAACATCGTCTCCGGCGGCTCGGTGATGCCCACATAGTTCCCGAGCGACTTCGACATCTTGTTCACGCCGTCCAGTCCTTCGAGCAACGGCGTGGTGCCGACGATCTGCGGCAACTGGCCGTAATCGCGCTGGATCTCGCGGCCCACCAGGAGATTGAACTTCTGGTCGGTGCCGCCCAGCTCGATGTCGGCCTGGAGCGCCACCGAATCGTAGGCCTGCGCGAGCGGGTAGAACAGCTCGTGTATGGAGATGGGCGTGCCCTCGCGGTAGCGCTTGGCGAAGTCGTCGCGCTCGAGCAGTCGCGCCACCGTGTACTTGGCGGCCAGCCGGATGAGGTCCTCGTAGCGCAGCGGGCCTAGCCATTCGCTGTTGAAGCGCACCACGGTCTTGTCCGGGTCCAGAATCTTGAAGACCTGCGCGCGGTAGGTCTCGGCGTTGCGCTCGATCTCCTCGCGCGTCATGGGGGGGCGGGTGGCGTTGCGGCCGGTGGGATCGCCGATCATGCCCGTGCCGTCGCCGATGACGAAGATCACGGTGTGGCCCAGGTCCTCGAAATGCTTCATCTTGCGGAGCAGGACGGTGTGGCCCAGGTGCAGATCGGGCGCGGTGGGATCGAAGCCGACCTTGATGCGCAGGGGGCGGCCTTCCTTTTCGCACAGCACCAGCCGCTCGCGCAAGTCCTCCTCGCGGATCAGTTCCGCGAAGCCCTTCTTCAGATAGGCGATCTGCTCGTCAATGGACAGCCCTGGCATCTTTAACATTGTATGGGTTCCGCGAGGCAGGCCGTTTGGTCTGCCGGCCGTCAGCGGTCAGCCGCCAGCCATCGGCCTGCGCCGAGAGCCGCCGCGATCGACGAGCGATGACTGAGGGCTGACGGCTGCTATCCTTAGAAGCTGGAGTCTATGTTGCGCGGTACCCGCGGATTGCTGCTGCTGGCCCTGGTGTTGATGCTGGGCGCGGTAGGCGCCACCTATTATCGCCAGAAACGCCGGCAGGCAAAGCACGAGCCGCGCGCACCCCAGAGCCTCGACCTCAAGACCGAAGCGGAAGCCGTAACCTGGGTGTGGCGCAAGGACGAGACCACGCATGGACTGGTCGAAGTCCGTGCCAAACGCTTCCGCCAACTGAAGGCGCCGTCGCTGGTCGAAATCGAGGAGGTCGAGGTTCTGGTCTACAAGAACGACGGCAAGGACCTCGACCGCATCCGCACTCCCAAGGCGCAGTTCGACGACGATAAGGGCACCCTCTATTCCGACACCGAAGTGGATATCGAGCTGGGTCTGGCCGTCGAGGGCGTGCCGCACGGTCACCAGCTCAAGATCCACAGTTCCGGGGTAACCTACGAGGCCAAGACCGGAAAGGCGCAAACGACCCGTGCCGCGTCCTTCCAGTTCGATGAAGGCGACGGAAAGGCGGTCGGCGCGTCCTACGATCCCGCCCTCGGCAAGCTCGAGATGGACAGCCAGGTGGAACTCCACTGGCGCGGCAAGAACCCCCAGAGCGATCCCATGAAGATCGAAACCGGCCAGGCGACTTACCTGGAGAAGGACGCCTACGTGCTGCTCGGCCCCTGGTCGCGCCTCACCAGGGGCGCCAGCGTGGTCGAAGCCGGCGAGGCCGTCATCACCCTCAACGACGAGGGTTCCATCGATCAGATCGAAACCACGAAAGCCCACGGCACCGACAACGAGCCCGGCCGCCAGCTCCAGTATTCCGCCGGGCAGTTGCACATGAAACTCACGCCCAAGGGCGAGGTGGAAAGCATCTCCGGCGAGCCCGATGCGCACCTGCTCGCGGTGACCGAAGCCGCGCGGACCAACGTCTCCTGCTTCCGGGTCGAGCTCGCCTTCGACACCAGCTCCGCAGGGAGCCCGCTCAAGCAGGCCGTGACCAGCGGGAATACGGTGCTCGAAGCCGTTCCACTCCCGCGCCCGGGCGTGCAGTTGCCGGAGACGCGGGTGCTGCACACGGATCGCGCAATCATGAAAATGCGGCCGGGTGGCAAAGAGCTGGATACGGTGGAGAGCGCTACGCCGTCGCACCTCGAGTTTTTGCCGAGCCGGGCCGGCCAGCGCCACCGCTCGCTCGAGGCCAGCAGTTTGTTCGTGGCCTACGCCGGCGACAACGTCATTCAGTGGTTCCGTGCCGAGAACGCCGCCACGCGCACGGAACCCGAGCCTCCGCCCGCGCCCAAGCCCGGCGAGAAGCCCAAGAAGCCCGGCGACCCCGTCCTCACGCGCAGCAGGTACCTGAAGGCGGATTTCGACCAGAATGGCGAGTTGGCGCGCATCGAACAGTCCGGCGACTTTACCTACCAGGAGGGCGAGCGCCACGCGCGCGCCGCGAAGGGCACGCTCGAAGAGGCCCGCAACCTTATCACACTAGAGCAGAATGCCCGCATCTGGGACAACTCGGGAACGACCTCCGCCGACCACATCCTCATGGACCAGAAAAGCGGCGACGTCGCGGCCGACGGCAACGTGGTTTCGACGCGTATGCCCGATCGCCAGGGAAGTTCCTCGGCCATGCTCTCGAACGACGAGCCGATGGAGGCCACCTCCGCCCACATGCGCACCGCCGGACACAACCACCTGTTCCGCTATGAAGGGCAGGCGGTGGCCTGGCAGGGCTCGAATCGCATCTGGGCCGACGCGATCGACATCGACCGGACCGCGCGCCGGCTGTCCGCCAACGGCCACGTCCGCACCCGGCTCATGGAGAAGGAGAAGAAGGAGGACGCCGCCGCGTCCAAGACCGGCGCCGCCAAGCCCACGCAGGCGCCTAGCTTCGTCACGGTGGAAGCGGCCGCGCTGGTCTATACCGAAGCGGATCGCCTCGCTCACTACACCGGGGGCGCGCACCTGGTGCGGCGCGGCATGGACGTCAAGGGGGCCGAGATCCGCGCCTTTCTCAACGACGCCAAGGCCGATTCGTCCCTCGACCACGCCATCGCGGACGGCCAGGTCACGGTCGTGCGCAACGAGCCGGACCGCACCCTGACCGGGACCGGCGAGCACTGCGAGTACTATGCCAAGGACGAGCGCATCTTCATGAAGGGCGGCCATCCGGTGCTGGTGGACAGCCTGCGCGGCGCCACCAAAGGCGAAGAGTTGACCTATTACGTCGACGACGATAAGCTGATCGTGAACGGAGCGGAGAAGGACTTGGTTACTACCCGCATCTTGCGGCGCCACCACTAGGTTCTGTGGCGCACGCTGAAGCGTCGCCACGGGCATCCCTCGATGAGAAAACTTCAGACTTTTGAAATCAGCAAGGCCTACCGCGGCCGCCGCGTCGTCGACGCTCTCTCGGTGTACGTCGAGCAGGGCGAGGTGGTCGGGCTCCTCGGTCCCAACGGCGCGGGCAAAACCACCTCGTTCTACATGATGGTCGGCCTGATCAGCCCCGATTCGGGACGTGTCGCGCTCGACGACCAGGAGATCACGCGGCTGCCGATGTACCAGCGTGCCCGCCTGGGCATCAGCTACCTGCCCCAGGAACCCTCGGTCTTTCGCCGGCTGAGCGTGGAAGAGAACCTGATGGCGATTCTGGAAACGCTGCCGCTATCGGGCGGGGAGCGGCGCGCCCGCCTGACCCAACTCATCGAACAGCTTGGTTTGGAGACCGTGCGGCGCAACAAGGGCTATGCGCTCTCGGGCGGTGAACGCCGCCGCGTGGAGATCGCGCGCTCCCTCGTCATCCAGCCCAGTTTCCTGCTGCTCGACGAGCCCTTTTCGGGAATCGACCCCAAACAGGTGCTGGAGATTCAGAACATCGTCTTCGACCTGAAGCGCAACGGCATCGGCGTTCTGGTGACCGATCACAACGTCCGCGAAACGCTGGCCGTTACCGACCGGGCCTACATCATCAACAACGGCCGGATCTTCCGCGCCGGCAGCCCCGAAGCGCTGGGGAACGACCCCGAAGTGAAGCGCGTGTACCTGGGGGAGTCGTTCAACCTGGGCGCGGCGTAACAGGCCATCCCGAGGTGTCAGCACTCCGGCGGATACGTCTTTTCCGCCGGCGAGCCAGGCGTCGCCAGGAGTGGCGACGCGGCACGCAGAGTGCGTGCGCGCCCAGGCTTACTCCGGCCCCATCGCGAAGTTCACTGCTTCCAGGAACCGATCCACGTCGAACGGTTTGTGTATGAACCCTGCAAAGGACATGCCGGCGGTTCTCGCGACGGCTTCGGCTTCGTCAAAACCGCTGGCCAGCAGGATCGGAACGTCGGGCCGAATGGTGCGCAGAAGATCGAATGCCTGCTCGCCGCCGATCAGCGGCATGGTCAGATCGAGAATGACCAGAGAAATGCGTTGGCCTTCAGCCCGCAGCAGATCCACTCCCTGCTGGCTGTTCTCCGCGCTCAGCACTTCGAAGCCGCTTTTCTCGAGCATGGCACGGGCGGCCTCATGAACCACGCTTTCATCATCGATCAGCAGGACTGTGCCGGACCGGCGCACGAGCTTCGGTCCGGGCGTGGCCGTTCCGAGGGCCCGCTTCGGAGTAGCAGCCGGGAAGAGAATGTAGAACGATGTTCCATGGCCAGGGGTGCTGTAGACGCGGATCGCTCCGCGATTGGTCTTCACGATGCCGGACACGGCAGCCAGACCTAGTCCACGGCCGGTAAGCTTTGTGGTGAAGAAGGGATCGAAGATCCTGGCCTTGATCGCCTCGTCCATGCCGCAGCCCGTATCCTTGATCTCCAGCCACAGGTAACTGCCCGGCGTGAGCGCATCGGGGGTGAAGTTGTCGCGGCTTTCCCGGTCCGTCAGTTCCCGCCGTCCCGTTCGAATCTCGACGCTGCCCAGGTTCCCTTCGCCTATGGCCTCCGCGCCATTGATGACCAGGTTCATGAGGAGTTGCTGGATCTGCGCCGAATCCGCCTCGAGGGGCGGCAGATCCGGAGCCAGGTCGAGCCTCACGTCCACACCCTTGGGAATCGAAGTGTGAATCAGGACGAGGATCTCGCGAATCAGGCCGGCGAGGTCGACTTGTTCCGTGAGGAAGCGCCCCTTGCCTGCATACGCCAGCAACTGGCGCGTCAGGGTCGCCGCCCGTTCGGAGGCCCGGATGATCGAGCGCAGTTGGACTCTCGCCGGGTTGTCCGCCGGCATGTCGGCGTAGACGAGGCTCGCATTCCCCATCATTCCCGTGAGCAGGTTGTTGAAGTCATGGGCGATGCCGCCGGCCAGCAGGCCGAGGCTCTCGAGCTTCTGGGTCTGCTGCATCTCACGCTCGAATTTCCGGCGCTCGGTGAGGTCGCGGATGTTCAATTGAATCGCCTGCCGGTCGCCCTCGGGGTAGACGGTGCCAATGACTTCGGTCTGAAGGGCGCGGCCGTCCTTGCTCTTGAAAACCATCTCGAACTGCGCAGCGCCCTTATCCCGTATCTGCTCCAGCGCCGCGCGGGCAACGGGGATGTCTCGGGTCGGCTCGATCTCGCAGAACTTCTGCCCCACCAGTTCCTGGCGCCGGTAACCGAGTAGCTGCTCCGTATGCGGGTTGACGTCCAGGATCTGGCCGCTGGCCGCCTCGACGATCACGATTCCGTCGCGCGCGTACTCGAACAGCCGGCGATAGCGAGCCTCGGCCGCCCGCTTTCGCTCGGTGACGTCCTCGAACGCGAGCAGAATGGAGTCTGCATTGGCGCCCTCGATCCGCCTGGCGTTCAGCAGTAGCGTGCGCGGCCCTACGGGCTCGAATTCGCGCTCGATTTCAACGTCGCGAAGCTGGAGTTCTCCCGCGCGCAACCGGTCCAACATGCTGCGCAGCGTGGGAAGATCCAGTTGCCCGTCCACGATCTCGTACACGCCGCGGCCTTGAACGCGCTCGGGATCCCTGCGGAAGAGCTCGTAGAACGAGCGGCTGGCGCTGAGCACCGCGAGGCTCTTGTCCAGGACCAGCAGGGGTCCGCGCACGGTGTCGACGATGGCGTTGGCATAATCGCGGGCGCGCCGGACCTCTTCCATGCCGTGCTTCAGGTCGGTGACATCGGTCAGCACCAGAACCACACCGTCGATGCGGTTGTCCGCCGTCCGATAGGGCCGCACGCGCATAAGATACTCGCGGCCTTCGGGGTCTTCAACCTCCTCCTCGTGCACCTTCAGAGTCTCGAGCACGTCGCTCAGCACCTCCTCCAGATTCGGCACGTTGAGGCGCGGTCTCAGGTCGGAAATCGGGCGGCCCACGTCGCCAGGGACGAGGTGAAGCACCTTCTCGGCCGCGGACGTGAAACGCCGGATGCGCAGGTCGTTGCCCACCATCAGGATCGGAGTGCTGGTCGAGCTGAGCAGGTTCGACAGGTCGTCATTGAGCTGGCCCAGCTGAAAATTGCGGCTTTGCATCTCCGCATTCATGGTGGCCAGCTCCTCGTTCGAGGCCTGGAGCTCTTCCTTGGTCGTTTGCAGCTCTTCGTTGCTGCTTTGGAGTTCCTCGTTCGCCGCCAGCGCTTCCTCGTTCGTCGAACGCAGCTCCTCGATGATCGATTGCAGGTGCTCGCGGCTGGAAGCCAGTTCCCGTTCCAGGTGGCCGATGTGGCGCTCGGGATTGTCGAAACGGGGCGCATCGGCCTCCGGGAGCGGCGCGCCTGCCCGCTTCGGCGGACGTTCGGCCTGATCGGCCAGATCTTCAAACAGGATGACCGAATGCGGATCCGACGACGGTATGGATACGGGAATCACGGTAATCCTGACGAAATGAAAAGCCCGGTCCTGGCGGACCTGGATTTCGTCGAGCCGTACAGTTGTCTTCCGCTGGTGCGCCTCGGCAATTGCGGCACGCAACTGAACGGCGAGATCCTCGCGGACTGTCTCGAGCAGATTCGGGCGTGCGGAATCCGGCGGAATGTGCAGATACGGTGCGACGTCTCCCCGGAACTCGACGATCCGGAGATCCTTGTCGACCACCAGACCGCTGGGCCCATATCGTGTGAGAAGCATGTGGTCGACGAAAGACCGAACCCCTCCGCGAGTTGCCCGAGCGCCTGGCGGCGGGCCGGGAGGCACGATGGCCGCCGGAGGGCCGGCAATTCCCATGATCGCCTCCAGCGCCCGGGTGCCGAGGGTCGGCTTCCTGGAGTAAACCCGGTGCTCCACATCTACCGGGTCGAAGAGGTCCGACAGCCGGCCCGTGTTCTCTGAAGATCCGACCAGCAGGGTTCCCGCCGGCCGCAGGGCATACGCCAGGGTATCGATGACCTTCTGCTGCAAGGTGGGAGCCAGGTAGATGAGCAGATTGCGGCAACTGATCAGATCCATGCGCGATAGCGGGGGGTCCACGCCTAGAATGTGGCGCGAGAAGACACACAGATCGCGCACGGTGCGGTTGATCTGATACCCGGCGTCGGTGCGGGTAAAACGGCGCCGCAGCCGGTCGGGGGAAACCGCGGAGACAATGCCGTCGTCGTAGACGCCGGCGCGAGCCCGTTCGATCACCCTCTCGCTGGCATCGCTACCGAACATCTGAACGGAGATAGATAGGCCCGCGGCTTCCACATACTCCAGAAGCGATATGGCGATCGAGTAGATCTCCTCGCCCGTCGAGCAACCTGGAACCCAGACCCGCAGCGGATCCGCTTCCACACGATCCCTCGTGAGGGACGGGAAGGCCGTTTCCTTCAAGGCTTCGAATACCGGGGCGTCTCGAAAGAACCCCGTGACCTTGATGAGCAGATCGTCGAAAAGGGCATCGATCTCGCCGGGTTCGTGCTGCAGGAGGTCGAAATAGCGCTCCAGGGCGTCTACCTTCTGCACCACCATCCGGCGCGCAAGCCGCCGATGGACGGTAGGCTGCTTGTACAGCCGAAAATCGACCCCGGTTCTCTTGTGCAGGGTCCCTAGAATCTTGTCTATGGTGGGAAAATCATCCAGCAGTTGGTCGATAGTCGGGCCGGCGAGGGGATGGCGCGCCATCGTCGCCAGTTCCTCGGCGATGCGTTTCGGCGGAAGCACGAAATCGACGAACCCTGCTGCAATTGCGCTGCGCGGCATGCCGTCGAACTTTGCCGTGGCATCCTGCGCAAACGTGATCCCGCCTTCCGCCTTGATGGCTTTCAAGCCCAGCGTTCCATCGGACGCCGCTCCGGACAGGACCACGCCTATAGCCCGGTTGTGCATGTTCTCGGCCAGGGAGGTGAAAAATGCGTCGATGGCCCTGCGTTGATGGGAAGGCTCCTGCGCTGGCCGATGAACGCGCAAAACGCCGTCCACAATCGCCATGGTCGCGTTAGGCGGCATTACGTAGACGTGATCCGGCTCGACGCGAGCCTCATCTCGCACCTGGATTACCGGCATGCGAGTGTAGTTCCCGAGCAGGTCGGCGAGGATACTCTCGTGACGGGGATCCAGGTGCTGCACGAGCACGAACGCCATCCCGGTCTGGGGCGGAAGATTCCGGAGCAGTTCCGTGAATGCTTCCAACCCTCCGGCGGATGCGCCTATACCGACGATGAGCCCGGATGGCACGGCTTCAGGGGCCGGCTCTGCGCCGGCAGGTTCGGCATCTTGGGGATCCCCGCACCCCCCGGAGACGCCTTCGGGGTCAGCCATGGCCGATTCTCCTACCTGATCGTAGCGCCACAGTTCGCGCCGTTCAAGCTCTGAGGAGAATGGATGGTCGCGCCAAGCCGCCGCGCGCTTCCGCTACGCCCGTGCCAGAGCGGCGCTGCGGGACGCGAGGCTGTCGGAAAGGTAGGCCAGGATGCGCGTACACTCGGCCAGCGCGTGGCGCGCGGGGGACGTCATGTAAAGACGGCGCGTGAAGCCGCACCACCATAGCATCAGCCTGAAATCCCCCATCAGCATGCGTTGCTCGAGGGTGAACGCACTGCCCGGGGCGGCCGTATAGCGCAGCAGGCAGGTGACTACGGTGTAGTCGCGGCGCAGCGCCTCCTTCAGCATCTTCAGATCGGCCGCGGTCCAGCGGCTGTCAAGGCGCGACTCCACCTGGAGAAAGCTGAGCTGGTTGGCCGACGCCACGTGCTCCACGCGCTCCCGCGAAGTCCCCGTCTTGAGGATGGACCGGCAGACATACCTCAGCCAGTAGGCGCTCAACACCACCACGAGGCCCGCGATCAGGAGTCCGGAAACCATGAAAAACGAAGCCCTTGCCCCGCGCTCGACCTCCGGGCACTTGGCTCGAACAAGAGGATATCATCGGTACAACAGGCCCGCAAGTCATCTTCTGGCTAAGCAGCCAGGCACAGGGGCGGTATGCCGGACCGCGAGATCCGCCCAGGCACGGCGGTCTTCACACGCCACCGGACCCGGGCGTCTTCGCTGACCGGGCCTGGAAGACCATGTCGCGCTGCCCGCCGCCTGCTGCTCGGTGCAGCTCGGAGTAGCTTGATGTGATGTACTCGGGCTCGCGAAACCCAAGGCGGCGGGCCATGCGGTCGATCCACTGCGGCGGCCCTTCGAGTTCCAGGAACACCCCCACCGGTGTCTCGTCCAGCATGGCCCGCCCGGCGCCGGCAAGTCCCGGGACATACTCGGTGCGGTACTTCTCGTACCGGAACACGGGCCGGTACCCCAGGGCCTCCAGGACCTCGCGGCAAGCTTCGCCGCCCCGAATCTCGAACTCGATCTCCTTGCGAATCTTGTGCTTGCCTGCCTCGGAAGGCCCCTTGAAGGTCAGCACATGGTGCGTGCCGCTGGTCCGGAGCCGGAGCAGCAGCCCACGGCGGCGCAAGGTCCGTCCGGGCGTGTCAAAAATGACATTCCGCTCGAAAACCCGCCGTCTCGCCAGCCGAAACCCGGCCTGCCGCAACCGGCCCCGCCCTTCCTCTGCCGCCGTAAGCCGCAGCTTGATCTCGACTTCCTTCTTCGAACCGGATTCCTCTGCGTCCTTTGGCACGATAGATGCATCATAGCAAGCAGGCAGAGGTTAACAAATGTTCACTCCATTCGCTTTGGAAGTCTACCGCCGGTATCTGAACGGCGAGACCATCGAAGAGCTCTCCAGGAAGCTGGAAATCCCCGTGGAGCGTATCGAATACCGCATCCTCGCCGCCGAGGCCTACCTGATGCGCCGGGAGAAGATCGCAGCGTGATCCGGGTCCGGGGGCTGCGGCTACAATAGGACCGTGCCCCATCCAGTGACTCTCATCCCCGGGGACGGCATCGGTCCCGAAGTAGCTCAAGCCACGGTGCGCGCAGTCGAAGCCACCGGCGTCCGCATCGCCTGGGAGGCGGTCGAGCTCACCGCCAAGACCGTCGAGGACGCGCAGTTCCAGGTTCCGCAGTGCGTCCTCGATTCCTTCGACCGCACCAAGACCGGCCTCAAGGGCCCCACCACCACTCCGGTTGCAGGTGGCCACGTCAGCCTCAACGTGCAACTCCGCCGCAAGCTTGACCTGTTCGCCAATTTTCGGCCGGTAAAGACCTTTCCCGGCATCAAGTCGCGCTTCAGCGACGTGTTCATCGACCTGGTCATCTTCCGCGAGAACACCGAGGACCTGTACTCCGGCCTGGAGCACGAAGTGGTCACGGATGTGGTGACCAGCCTGAAAGTCATTACCCGCTTCGCCTCCGAGCGGATCGCGCGCTATGCCTTCGGCTGGGCGCGCCGCAACGGCCGGCACACGGTCGCGGCGGTCCACAAGGCGAACATCATGAAGCTGGGAGACGGCCTCTTCCTGCGCTGCTGCCGCGAAACCGCCAAGGACTTCCCGGACATCAAGTACAAAGAGCTGATCGTGGATAACGCCGCGATGCAGTTGGTCATCCGGCCCGAGACCTTCGACGTGCTGGTGATGCCGAACCTCTACGGCGACATCATTTCGGACCTGGCGGCGGGGCTGGTGGGCGGGTTGGGGATCGTGCCGGGCGCGAACCTGGGGACGCACCACGCGGTTTTCGAGGCGGTGCATGGCAGCGCGCCGGACATCGCGGGGAAGGACCTGGCCAATCCCACGGCGCTGATGCAGTCGGCGGCCCTGATGCTGGCCCACCTCGGCGAGCCGGACGCGGCCAAGCGCCTGCAAGCAGCCATCGAATGGGTCTACGCGGAAGGACGGCACCTCACGCCGGACGCAGGCGGCACGGGCACGACCACGACGTTCACGGATGCGGTGGTGCGAAGGTTGGAGCCGCGGTAGCGGAGTCAACTCCGCTATCATGAATGCGGGACGAGAGAGAATGCAGAAACAGACCTTCACACGAGTCGCCGCCATCCAGGGGTTGGCCTTCAATTCGCTGAAGCAACTGATCCGTTGGAGCGATGACTTCAAGGTCGATCAGTCCACGATCGACGTCCAGCACGAGGCCATTTTCAACTTGGCGGTTGAAGCCAGCGAGCTTTCGACCGAACCGGCGGATGCCGACAGGTTGGTGGCCGTGTTCAACAAGTTTGCCGCGGTTCTGGATGCGCATTTTCGCTACGAAGAAGGCATGTTGGCGGAGATCGGCTATCCGAAGCTTGAAGAACACCGTGCAGAGCATAGCGCCATGCTCTGCGAGCTTGAGTTCACCCGTCAACGCTTGTCGAGGAGTGGAGGAGAGTGGGCTTTTCAAGACAAGGCGCTGGTCGTCCTCAACTGTATGCTGGGCGTAACAGTCGGCCATATTCTGCGCAGTGACGTGGACTATGCCCGCTACATGCAGCAGCAGGCCGTGAAAAGCGCCGATTGACTCGAGACCGCCCCGCCCTACGGCTCAATCCCCCGCCTGCTGGTCTTCCGCGCTCTCTTCCACCACGCGGCCGTCGAACAGGTGGATGCTGCGGTCGGAGTAGGCGGCGTAGCGGGGGTCGTGCGTCACCATGCAGATGGTCGCGCCGCCGCTGTGCAGCTCGCGCATCAGCGACATGACCGCCTCGCCGTTCTTCGAGTCCAGGTTGCCGGTCGGCTCGTCGGCCAGCAGGATCAGCGGATCGCCCACCAGCGCGCGGGCCACGGCCACGCGCTGCTGCTGGCCGCCCGAAAGCTGCGCCGGGTAGTGTTTCATGCGGTGGGACATCTCGACGCGGTCGAGCGCCTTTTGCACCCGCTCCTTGCGCTCGCCGGAGGGCATCCCGCGGTAGGTCAGCGGCAGTTCGACGTTCTCGTAGACCGTGAGGTCGCCGATCAGGTTGAAGGCCTGGAAAACGAAGCCGATCTCGCGGTTGCGGATGCGCGCCCGCTGGGACGGCTTCAGGTTCTCCACCGGCTCGCCGTTCAGGATGTACTTGCCGTCGGTCGGCGAGTCGAGCAGCCCCAGGATGGAAAGCAGAGTCGATTTGCCGCAGCCGGAAGGGCCCGCTATCGAGAAGTACTCGCCCTTCTTGATCTCCAGGTGCACGCCCGCCAGCGCATGCGTCTCCATCTCATCGGTCAGGAACACCTTGGTCACGCCTTCCAGGCGGATCAGCGTGTTGTTGTTTTCCGAGCTCATAGAGCACTCCTCGCTTAGATTAGTTCAACCGGATGCGGTCGTGCGCATCGTATGCGGACATGTCGGACAGAATCACCTGATCGCCGATCCGCAGTCCATCCACAATCTCGATCGTGTTCACCGAGCTGCGCCCCAGTTTCACCTGCACGCGGGTCGCTCCCTTTCCATCCGGATCGAGCTTGAAGAGGCTGATCTGGCTATTGGGCTGGCCGAAGGTGGGCCGGCCTACGTACAGGACATCGGTCAGCTTCTCGAGCTCGATGGTTCCATCCACGCTCAAATCCGGCCGCGCTCCCGGCGGCAACGCGCCTTCCAGTTTCACGTCCACGGTAACCGTGCCGTTCACGGCCGCCGGATCGATCCGCGACACGTGGCCGTCGATGACGCCGTTCCGCGTGTCTACGGACGCTTCCTGGCCGATGGCGACGTCCTTGGCCTGCGTTTCCGGGATCTTCAGCTCGGCCTTCAGCTTCTCCGGCTGAACCACCTTGGCCAGGATGGCACCCGCGCTCACGCGCTGGCCAACGTCCACGGGGACCTGTTGCAGCACTCCGGACACACCCGCTTTGACGCGCAGGGCCTCAATCTGGCTCTTTTTCAGTTGCCAGAGCGCGCGAAGCTGCTCGACCGTCGCCTGCTGGACGGCAAGTTGCGCCTGTATCGCCTCGAGGCCGATGTCCAGCCGCTTCTTCTCGATCTGGTTTCGGTTCTCCAGGTCCTGGGCCGTCGCGGCCGACTTCTTGGCCTGGATGTCGGCAGTCAGCCCGAAGCGGCTCAGTTCCGCATCACGGTCCGCCTCGAGCCGGGCGGTATGCGCGTCAGTTTCCACCGTGGCCGCGGCTGCCTGCTGCGTCAGGCGATCGCTCTGGAGCCTCACCTTCAGGTTGTTCAACTCGGCCTCGGCAGCCTTCACCTTCCATTCCGCGTCGACGGTTTCCTGCTCGAGTTCGGGGATTGCTCAAAACCAGCAGTACGGTGCCGGGCGTCACGATCGTTCCGGGAAGCGCCAGGCGCTGATCGACCCGGCCGTCGGTCTCGGCCGGAATCACGAGGCCTCCATCGATCGGCACCAGGGTGCCCAGACCGCGAACCTGCCGCAGCATGGGCCCTCGCTTGACGGCGTCCATCCAGACCTGGGCCCGCTCCACAGGGACGGCCGCCTGCTTCAGCCCAGCCAGGACTTTTGTCGTCACGCCGACCGCAGCCAGAACCACGACTCCAATTACGATCTGCCGGATCTTTCTTGTTCCGCGCCGCCGATTTTCTTGGGACGTCCATACTGCTTGCCGGTTTCAGCTACGCACGTCCGATACCAACCGCTGTCCACATGAAAACAGTAGGACTTACTGCATCGCGCCGGGCTCCGGGCCGTCTGCCAGGTGTCCGTTTTTGGGACGGCCCTGTTCGGAAGCGAAGGCGGACTGTTGCCCCATGCTAACATTACAAAGCACATGCCGAAACTTCGAGTTGCCGTGGTCGGCGCCGGGCAGTTCGGGCAGAACCACATGCGGGTGGTGAGCCAGTCGGAAGGCGCCGAACTGGCGGGCGGTGACCGACCTCGATCCGGAGCGCGCGGGGGCGGCGGCAGCCCGTTTCTCCTGCCCGGCGCTGGATCTGGCCCAAGCTTCCGGGCCGGGCGGACGCGGCCATCGTGGCCGTTCCCACCAGCGCGCACGCCGCGGTGGGCTGCCAACTGCTCGAAGCCGGCCTGGACGTGCTGGTGGAGAAGCCGATCGCGCCGGACCTGGCTGCGGCGCGGCAGCTTGGTCGAGACGGCGCGCGCGCACGGGCGGATCCTGCAGGTGGGCCACCTGGAACGGTTTAATCCGGCGGTGGCCGCCCTGAAGAAGGCCACCACGCTGCCGCTGTTCTTCGAGGTCCATCGCATGAGCGTGTTCACGCCGCGCAGCCTCGACGTGGACGTGGTCCTCGATCTGATGATCCACGACCTGGACATCGTGCTCGACCTGGCGGGCGAGGCGCCGGAAGAGATCCGCGCGGCCGGCATCTCGGTGCTCTCGCCGGAAGGTGGATATCGCCAACGTGCGCCTGGCGTTTCCGGGCGGTTGCGTGGCCAACCTGACGGCCAGCCGCGTCTCCACCGAGCGGGTGAGGAAACTACGGCTGTTCCAACCGCGTCAATACATTTCGCTGGACTATGCGCGGCAGGAGGGGGCGATTTTCGAGGTGGGCGGCGACCGAGCGGCATCGGATTCCGCCTGCTGGCGGTCGAGAAGGGCGAGCCGCTCGAACTTGAGCTGGAGCACTTCTTCGAGTGCGCCCGGTACGCGCACGCGGCCCCTGGTTGCTGGCGAGGACGGATGCCCGCGCTCTGGAGGCCGCTCTGGCCGTCCTTGCTAAAATTGAAGAGCATTCCCGCCTGGTCGAGCAAACGTTGGCGGCCTGGAAGCGCTGAGCGCGGACGGCAATGTCAGCTCTGACGCCCGCCCCGGACACCCAGAATCCTGGCGAGCTGGTTCTGGAATGGCCCAGCCTCAATCAGCCGGCCGTGCGTGGCCGGGCGTTCGCGATCTCGCGTGGCTGCTTCACGGGATTGGCCTAGCGGTCCTGGTGCTGCTGGCGGGTGCCGGCGCGGTTACGGTGGAGAGTCCGGGCCGCGGGTTCCGCTCGTCGGCGGTTCTGGTGGCGCCTCCGGTCGAGTTCACGCAGACGGCGCCGAATCGCGCCAAGATCGGCAAGGAATTCAGCCTGGACAACCTGATGCCGCGGCCGGCGTTGCGGGTGCCGCCGGCGATTCCGCACCTGGCGCCTGCGCGCTCCTGCTGCGCTGCCCGAACCGCCCAAAGTGCCCCGGCCGGCCGCGAACGCGCAGCGCCGCCCGCACCGCAGCTCGGCTCGACCCAGATGCCCGGCCCGCCGCCGCAGACTCCAGACCGAGGAGCAGCCCAGGCTCGCGTTTCGAGACGCCGGGCGTGCCGTCCGGCGCTCCGAGGCCGGCGGCCAGGACTGGGGCGGCCAAAGACCCCTGGCGAGGTCATCGCCGAAGCGCCGCGCAGGCCCGCCCCGCACGCCGGGGGGCGGCGTTCAGGTGAGCGACTCCGATCTGCCGCCGGCCCCCGGGCTCGGAAGCGGACTCCAGCAGGCGCCCGCCGCCTGGCCGGCGCGCCACCGCTCTCGAGTTGCTGAGCGACCCGGGGGGCGTGGATTTCAAGCCCTACCTGATCCGCATTCTGGCGACCGTGAAGCGGAACTGGCAGGCCGTGATTCCGGAGACCGCGCGGCTGGGACGCCAGGGCCGGGTGCAGATCCAGTTCGCCATCGACCGCAACGGCTACGTCCCCAAGCTGGTGATCCCGTGCCCTCGGGGACCGAGTCGCTGGATCGCGCCGCCGTGGCGGGCATCAGCGCTTCGGCCGCCGTTCCCCCGCTGCCGGCCGGAATTCCAGGGAAGCCAGGTCCGGCTGCAATTCACGTTCACGTACAACATGGGTAGGGCTGACGGGGCCCGAAACCGGTTGGCCTGGGGCAAAAGGCTGTGTTACGCTCGAAAAGGACCGGCCGCGCTATTTTCCGGCACTTCCAGCGCGCATTAAGGAGTTCAAGACTACGCCGATGAATGTTCGTTCCCTATTCAGTCTGTTCTCTTCCGATCTGGCCATCGATCTGGGTACGGCCAACACCCTGGTCTATGCCAAGGGCAAAGGGATCGTGGTGAACGAGCCCTCGATCGTCGCGATCAACAAGAACACCGGCGAAGTCGAGGCGGTCGGCAAAGAGGCCAAGGAGATGCTGGGCCGGACGCCGGGCAACATCGTCGCCATCCGGCCCATGAAGGACGGCGTGATCGCCGACTTCAAAGTGACCGAGCGGATGCTGAATTACTTCATTCAGAAGGCGCACGGCCGCAAGATGCTGGTGCATCCGCGCATCGTGATCGGGGTGCCCTGCGAGATCACGCAGGTGGAAAAGCGGGCGGTGATCGATTCGGCCTACCGCGCCAAGGCCAGCGAAGTGCACCTGGTGGAGCAGGCCATGGTGGCGGCCATCGGCGCCGGGCTGCCGATCACCGAACCCTGCGGCAACATGATGGTCGATATCGGCGGCGGCACCACCGACGTGGCCGTCATCTCGCTGTCGGGCATCGTCTATTCGCGCTCGGTGCGCGTGGCGGGCAACGAGATGGACGACGCCATCATGCAGTACCTGAAGCGCAAGTACAACCTGCTGATCGGCGAGCGCACGGCGGAGCAGATCAAGATGCAGATCGGGTCGGCCTATCCGCTGGACAAGCCGCTGACGATGGAGATCAAGGGGCGCAACCTGATCGAGGGCGTGCCCAAGACCATCACCATCGACGACAGCGAGATCCGCGAGGCGCTTTCGGAGTGCGTGGCGACCATCATGAACGCGATCCGCGTGGCGCTGGAGCGCACGCCGCCCGGAACTGAGCGCCGACATCAGCGACCGCGGCATCGTGCTGACCGGCGGCGGCGCGCTGTTGAAGAACCTGGACCGCCGCATCCGCGAGGAGACCGGCCTGCCGGTTTCGATCGCCGAGGACCCGCTGGCCTCGTGGTGCTCGGGACGGGCAAGATGCTGACCGATTTCAAGCTGCTGCGCAAGATCTCGATCGAGTAACGTAGCGCGGCGCGTAAGCTGGCTCGACTTCATGGACGCTGCTCAGCCGGTACCGCAACGTCACCGTGCTGCTGCTGGTGATTTTCGCGCAGCTGCATCCTGCTGGCGCTACCAGGTCAAGAGCAACCAGGACATGCGGCTGATCCGCGTGTGGGCCGTCACCGCCGTCACGCCCATCGCCAAGGTCGATCGAAACCGTGCGCAGCGGCACCGTCGATTCGGTGGGCAAGTACGTCAGCCTGCACAATCTGGCGGACGAGAACACGCGGCTCGAGAAGGAGACGGGCCAGGCTCAAGCTCGAGAACCAGTACTTGAGGTCGGAGTTGCGGAGCGCGGACCGCGCCGTCGCCCTGAGCGCGTTCCAGGCCAGCAACCCGTCCAAGACGCTTGCCCTCGCGTGTCATCGGCACTGAGCACCGCGCGCGAGCTCGCGGGTGGTGTTCATCGACCGCGGCTCGTTAGGCGGCGTCATGCGCGGAATGGCCGTGATCACGCCGGACGGGATCGTGGGAAAGGTGATCGCGCGCTTACCCCACCGCCTCGCAGGTTTTGCTGCTCACCGATCCTACCTTCGCGGCCGGCGTGATCTCGCAGCAGCACCGCGTGCGCGGCACCCTGCGTGGGCTCGGCCAGACCTCCAAGTGCATCGTCGACTACATTCAAAACGAGGAGAAAGTGGACGTTGGCGAGTGGTTCTACACCACCGGCGATGACGGCGTGTTTCCGAGGGGCCTGCCGGTAGGCACGGTGGCCAGCGCCCAGCCCGGGCAGCCCGACAAGCTGGTGTACCTGGCGCCGAGCGGACTGCAAGGGGGACTGGAGGAAGTCCTGGTGATTCTGGAAGGCGTGCACCAGGCGATTCCGGAGGGCCAGGTTCCTTCCTCGGCGGTGCATCTGCAGGCGCCGCCTCCGGGCGAGAGTCCAACGCCGGAGCCGGGCGCGCCTGCCCTCAGCACCGACGCGGACCGGCTGCGCCAACGTTACCAGAAGATCGGCGAGATGGGCGGCCACACGTTCGGCCAGGGTCTGCCGGGCTCGAAGCCGCCGGATTTCAATCTGGATCCGGATGCCGCGGCCCACGCCAAGGCGGCGGCGAGCCCCACGCCGGCTGTGGCGCAGCCTCTGCAAACCCCTGCCAACCCACCCTCCCCGGGAGTTCCCAACCCATGAGCCGCGACCGCGAGATGAGCGACCAGATCCTCATCGGCAATGCGCGCGAACGCGGCGTGGCCCGCTTCCGGCGCTGGGGGCTCATTGCGGTCCCCCTGCTGGCGATCCTGTTCCAGGTCTACGTCCCGAGGTACTACGAGTCGTTGCGCTATCTGGAGCTGCCGCTGCTGGTGACGGTCTACTTCGCGCTGATGCGCCGCAGCCAGATCGCGGGCATCTTCATCGGCGCGGCGATCGGGCTGGTGCAGGATTCGCTGTCACCCCAGCCGATCGGCGTGTTCGGGCTGGACAAGACGCTGGTGGGCTACTTCGCTGCCTCGGTGGGGATGCGCATCGACGTCGAGCACGTGCTCATCCGCTTCGTGCTGGCGTTCAGCCTCTTCATATTCCACCAGTCATTCTACTGGGCGCTGGCGCGCGCGTTTCTGGGCCAGCAGGTTCTGTTCGACCTGCAGCACACGGCCATCCTGGGGCTGCTGAACGCGGCGGTCGGCATTTCGCTGTACCACTTCCTGGACAAGCTGAAGGAGTAGCACTCGTGCTGCGCAACGCCGTCCTGCTCCTGCTGCTTACGGCCCTCGGCCTCGCTATCGCGGGCTACCATCCGGGGTGCGAAGACGACGGCGTGTATCTGGCCGCCATCAAGCACGATCTGGCGCCCGCGCTGTACCCGCATGACGCCGACTTCTTCGCGCTCCAGTTACAGGCGACTGTCTTCGACAAAGCGGTCGCCGGTTTGATCCGGCTGTCGCGCGCGCCCGCTGGCATCGTCATTCTCGCTCTGCACATTCTGACCATCTTCTGCGTGCTGTGGGGATGTCTGCGGATCGCCCGCCGCTGTTTCGGCGAGACCTGCGCCCAATGGTCCGGGGTCGCGCTCGTCGTCCGTGCTGTTGACCCTGCCCGTCGCCGGGACGGCCCTGTACCTGGTGGATCAGAACCTGCATCCCCGCGCCATGGCGACCGCGGCCATCCTCGCCGCAATCCTTGCCGTTCTCGATCGGAAATGGCTGCTGGCGGGCGCGTTGCTGGTCCTCGCGGTGATGTTGCACCTGATGATGGGCTTGTACGGAGTCTCCTTCTGCTTCTTCCTGGCCTGGAAACCGGCGCGGGCGCCGGGATGGCCCTTCGCCTTCGTGTCGATGCCCTTGAGCTGGGTCTTCAAGCCCGCGTCGAAAGCCTGGCACGTGGCGGCCGACACGCGCGCCTACTACTTCCTCTCGCGCTGGGAGTGGTACGAGTGGCTGGGCGTCTTCGCTCCGCTGGCCATCCTGTGGTGGTTTCGCCGGATCGGCCTGCGCGACCGCAATCCCGCGCTGGCGCGCCTGGCGACACGGCTTTGCCTCTACGGGGTCTTCCAGCTCGGCGTGGCGATCGCGTTGCTGTTGCCTCCAGCCTCGACCGCCTGAAGTCGTTTCAACCGATGCGTTTTCTTCACCTGCTCTATCTCCTGTTCGTGCTGCTCGCCGGGGGACTGCTCGGGCAAAAGCTTCTGCGCACGCACCGGCTGCGCTGGGCGGCCCTGTTTCTGCCTCTGGCCGCGGTCATGTTCTGCGCGCAGCGCCAGACGTATCCATCCTCCGCCCATCTCGAATTCCCCGGCGCGGTCCCTTCCAACCCTTGGTTGCAGGCCTTCGACTGGATTCGCGAGAACACGCCCATCACCGGCTTCTTCGCCATCGGCCCGCGCTACATGCAGCGCCCCGGCGAGGACTTCCACAGCTTCCGCGCGCTGGCCGAACGCAGCGTTCTTGCGGACATTACAAAGGACGCCTCGGTCGTCACTCAGGTGCCCAGCCTGGCCCCGTTGTGGCTGGAGCAGGTCGAAGCGCAGTCGGGATGGGAGCGCTTCGGGACGCGGGATTTTGAGCGCCTGCACGCTCGATTCGGAGTGGACTGGCTCGTGCTCGAGCAGCCCGGCGTCTCCGGCCTCGACTGTCCCTACCAGAACAAGGCGCTGAGGGTCTGCCGCGCCGGCGGAATCAAGTAGAATGCCCGAGCTCGCCGTCGTGATCCCTACCTTCAACGAGTGCGGGAACGTTCAGCCCATGATCCAGGCGGTCTCCTCCGCCCTGCAAGGCATCGACTTCGAGCTGATCTTCGTGGACGACGATTCTCCCGACGGCACGGCGCGCCAGGTGCTCGACCTGTCGCGCACCAACCCTCGCGTGCGCCTGGTGCATCGCATCCATCGGCGTGGCCTCTCTTCCGCCGCGGTCGAGGGCATGATGGCCAGCAACGCGCCCTACCTGGCCGTGATGGACGGCGACCTGCAGCACGACGAGACCGTTCTGCCCGAGATGCTGCGCTGCCTCCGGAACGGTGACGTGGACCTCGTTGTCGGCACCCGCCACCGCGAGGGCGGGAGCGTGGGAGAGTTCTCGCGGGGTCGCGTGGCGTTGAGCCATCTGGGAGGACGCTTGAGCGCCCTGGTCTGCCACGCCGAAGTCTCCGACCCCATGAGCGGCTTTTTCGCGCTGCGCCGCGACTACCTCGAAGAGGTCGTCCGCGGCCTTAGCTGCGTGGGGTTTAAGATTCTGGTCGATCTGCTGGCTTCCTCCAAGCGTCCGGTTCGCATCGAGGAAGTCGGCTACACGTTTCGCAACCGCTTGCACGGCCAGAGCAAGCTCGACCTGCTGGTGGGGTTCGAATACCTGGAGTTGCTGCTGGACAAGCTCATCGGCCAGTGGATCCCGGTTCGCTACGCTCTGTTCGGCATGGTGGGCGCGGTTGGAGTTCTGGCGCAGTTGATTCTTGTCCGGTTCCTGCTCCACTTCGGCCACATGACGTTCGCCAACGCCCAGGTGGTCTCGAGCCTGCTCGTGATCGTACTCAACTACGCAGGCAACAACCGCATCACTTTCCGCAACCGGCGCCTGCGCGGCTGGCCGTGGCTATACGGGCTGGCCGTGTTCGCGCTGGCCTGCTCTCTCGGCCTCTATTTGAACCTGCGCGTCGCCAGCGGTCTGTTCGGAAGCGGCGTGCGCTGGGCGCTGGCGTCGCTGGCCGGTATTCTCATCGCCTCGGTGTGGAATTACAGCATCGGAGCGATTCTCGTGTGGCGCATCAACCGCCGCCGCTGAAAGCCATCCCCCGCGCTATTCCTTGATCGCGCCGCGGTTCTTGAGCCAGTCGGCCAGCCGGTCCGGCCACGTCGAGAGGACGGGATCCTTCTGCGCCAGGCCCACGCCGTGATTGCCGCGCTCATAGATGTGCATCTCGGCCGGAACCCCGGCCTTGCGCAGCGCCAGGTAGAACAGGACGCCGTTCTCCGGCGGCACCACCTTGTCCCCATCGGTGAGAAAGAGGAACGTGGGGGGCGTTTGCGCGGTCACCTGCTTCTCATTCGACAGCGATTCCACCAGCTTGGGGTCGGGGTTGTCGCCGAGCAGGTTGCGCAGCGAGCCCTGGTGCGTGTACTGGCTGTCCAGGGAAATCACCGGATAGGCCAGAATCATGAAGTCGGGCCGGCAACCGGCGCGCTCGATCGGGTCCGCGGCGTCCGGGTCGCCGGCGTCGAAGTGGGTGCCGAGAGTCGAGGCCAGGTGGCCGCCGGCCGAGAAGCCCCAAATGCCGATGCGGTCGGGCGCGACGCGGAACGCGGCGGCCTGCGCGCGCACCGTCCGCAGCGCGCGCCTGGCGTCGCCCAACTCGATGGGGTGGTGGTAGCGCGGGCCCAGCCGGTACTTGAGCACGAAGGCCGCGATCCCGCGCGTGTTCAGCCACGCGGCGATCTGCTTGCCCTCGTGATCCATGGCCAGGTGCTGGTAGCCGCCGCCCGGACAGACGACCACGGCGGCGCCGCTGGCCCGGTCCGCGGCGGGCAGGTAGATCGTGATGCTGGGCTGGTCGGCGTCCTCGCCGCCGAGCGCGCCGGGCGCGCCGCCGGGCCACAGCAGCCTGGTCTCCGGGGTCTGTGCCAGGGCCGCCACGGCGGCCAAAAGGGTCAAGAGGATTCCTGCAATCGTCCGCATCGTCATACCCGCCAGCATGCAACATGGGGCGGCCAGAGCGCCAGCCGGCGCCGTGCAGGACCCCGATGTTCGGCGCTATCGCTCCGCCCATGCTATGCGACATAACGTCCGCTTGTGCCGTCGCAGCCGGCGCGGCCGCCCGCCCGCTGACGCCTGTGAGAAGATAACGTATTGCGATCGGCGGAACGTATGCGCTTGTCCGAGGCCTTGCAGATTGGCAGCAGGCGCCCGCCGCAGGCCGCCCGCTCATGGGATATCCAGTTGGTCTGCGGCTTCACGCCTCTGCATCTGGAGACCTTCGTGGGCGCACGCGCCCGGCTGCGTTTCCCACATGACGACCCGCGTATTCGGACCGGCCTGTACGGCGATCTCGAAGGAAACCTGACGCGGGCGGGCGAAGCGGGCCCCGGCGGCGTCATGGTCGTCTTCGAATGGAGCGACCTGGATCCGCGTCTGGGCCTGCGCTCCGCGGCGGCCTGGCATGCCCGCCTGCCCGACGATGTCCTCGTGCAATTGCGGGAGCAAACGCGGCGCATCGAGGCCCGCCTGGGAGCTTTGGGCGCCTGCCCCGTGGCGGTGGCCGGGCCTGGTCTGCCTTTGCCTGCGCTGACGCCCTTCCCGCCGGCTCAGGCCAGTCCCTTTGAACTCGAGGCGCGGGCCATCGTGGACGGATTCCTGGACCGGATCTCCGGCCTTCCCCGCGTGCGCGTGGTGAGCGACTCGCAACTCGCCAGGCGCTCTCCCCTGTGGCAGCGGCACGACCTCCCGCTGGAGCTTCAGGCGGGGTTTCCCTATAGCCTCCAACATGCGGACGCGCTGGCCGACTTGTGCCTGCAATGCCTCTTTCCGGCACAGCCCAAGAAGGCGCTCATCACGGACCTGGATGACACCCTGTGGCGCGGCATCCTCGGCGATGCGGGGGCGGATGGCGTGTCCTGGAGCATCGAGAGCCACTCCCAAGTTCACACGCTCTATCAGCAACTGCTTGGCTCGCTCGCCGCGTCCGGCGTGCTGATCGCCGTGGCCTCCAAGAACGATCCGGCGTTGGTTCAGGAGGCCTTCCAGCGTCCCGACATTCTGCTGCAGGAGTCGCAGGTCTGGCCCATCGAGGCGGGTTGGGGCCCGAAGTCGGAGGCCGTTCAGCGGATTCTCAAAGCCTGGAACATTGGCGCCGACACCGTGGTTTTCGTGGACGACAGCCCGATGGAGCTCGCCGAGGTGGGCGAGAAGTTTCCCCAAGTGGAGTGCGTGCGGTTCCCCGCCCACGATCCCGCCGCCGTCGTTGAGTTGCTCAACACCTTGAGAACGCTGTTTGGAAGGGTCGAAGTCCGGCCGGAGGACCGGCTGCGCCTCGAGAGTCTCCGCGCTTCCGAACAGGGACCGGCGCCGGAGGTTCCTGGAGGTTTCCTGGAGCGGCTCGGCGCGCGGCTAGCCCTCGATTTCTCCGGGGTTCCCGGCGACGGGCGTGCGCTGGAGCTGGTGAACAAGACCAACCAGTTCAACCTGAACGGCCGCCGCTACTCGGAAGCCGAGTGGGAATCGTATCTCCAGCACCCGGGAGCGTTCCTGGTGACGGCCGCCTACGAGGATCGCTTCGGGCCCCTGGGCCGGATCGCAGTCCTGGCCGGAGGCACAGACGGCGGAGACATCCGGGTGGACACCTGGGCCATGAGTTGTCGCGCCTTCTCGCGCCACATCGAATTCCAAATGCTGCGTCAACTGTACCGGCGATTTGGCGCGTCCCGGATACGGTTTGCTTTCGCACCCACTCCGCGCAACGGCCCGCTCGCCGAGTTCCTCAGCCGGTTCGTCGCCGGCGCCCTTCCGGAAGACGGTCTCGATCTTTCACTGGACGTGTTCGAACAGAGCTGTCCTACACTGTTTCAAGAGGTAACCGACAATTGGACAACGTCAGAGATAAGCTCGCGAAATGCATGTCGCTGACCTTTCCCGGCCTGAGTCCTGGCGCCATATCCAGCGCCAGTGTCGAGACCGTTCGCGAGTGGGATTCGGTCGCCATGGTGACGCTGTTGAGCCTCATCGGCGAGGAGTTCGGGATGGATGTCGATTTCGAGGCCTTCGAGGGCGCCACGTCGTTCGATGCACTGGCCGCACGCCTGGATCAAATGGTCGTGAGATAGCGCCGCCTGGCGCTGGCTGTCAGGCCACGGTTACGAGTTACCCGAGAATGAAGAACCCCGCGATCGCCTCGCGGGGATTCGAGATGGCGGCCGAATGCGCTTCGCCCGAATCGCGGGTGGCGCTCAGGAAGCCGTCATACCTGCTTCTTGTCTTCGGGTTTCTCCTCGTCCTTAAGGGCCGTCTTGAAGTTGCGGATGCCTTCGCCTAAACCCTTCGCCAGATCGGGTATTTTCTTGCCGCCGAACAGGAGGAAGGCGAGGACCAGGATGACGAGAAGCTCCGGCGTGCCGATGTTCCTCATGATGGCCTCCTTGGCTTGTGTACCCTCATTGTAGCCGACTTATGGCGTTGAGGGCGTGCGGGGGCCGGGGCTGGAGGCGGGTCTGGAGACCCCATCAGCGAGGGCTGGAAGTCTGCCCCGAGAGCGAGGGTTTGGCGCCGGATATGAGAGAATGGCAATGAGTTCGCGATCCACCTCTGTTTCGCGACAAGCTCACAATTCTCATGATCTTGCGTCTCACTTCGCTCCTCGCGTTATGTCTGTGCTCCGGCTGGGCCCAAGTGCCCGGCGGGCATGCGCCTCCCTCCGCGAGCCAGAGCCCGTTTCTGGGCGGCATTCCCGGAGGACCCGCGACCGCTGCGCCCCTGGCATTGACCCTGGAAGACGCCATCGGCCGCGGGCTCAAGCAGAACCTGGGGTTGTTTCTGGGCCAGCAAGGGACACGATCCGCCGAGGCGGCTCGCTTGAGCGCACGGAGCGGCCTGCTGCCCAACGTCTTCGCGAGCGTCTCGGACGTCGGGCAGCAGATCAACCTGAAGGCGTTCGGTTTCGGGAACTTCCCCGGGATTGCCCCGATCGTCGGACCGTTTAACGTTTTTGACGCGCGGGTTTCGGTCTCCCAGGCGATCCTGAACCTGACCTCGAGGAACAAAGCGCTGGCGGGTGCGGAAAACCTCCGTGCGGCGCAGCTTTCCTACCAGGATGCGCGCGATGTCGTGGTGCTCGGCGTGGCCGGGCTCTACCTCCAGGCCATCTCGAGCCAGGCCCGGATCGAGGCGGCGCAGGCCCAGTTCAAGACGGCGCAGGCCCTCTACCAGAGGGCGGTCGATATGAAGCAGGCCGGGGTGGTGCCGGGCATCGACGTGCTGCGCGCGCAGGTGGAGATGCAGGCCCTCCAGCAGCGTGTCATCTTCTACGAAAACGAGTTCGAGAAGCAGAAGCTGGGACTGGCTCGCGCCATCGGCCTCGCGGTGGGCCAGCCGTTCACGCTGGCCGACCAGGTCGGCTACGCGCCGCCTCCTCCGCTGGCGCTCGAACAGGCCCTCCAGCAAGCCTTCGAGAACCGCTCCGACTACCGCAGTGCGGCGGCGTCGGTCAGCGCCGCCGAATCCGCTAAGCGCGCCGCGCTGGACGAGCGACTCCCCGGGATTCAGTTCGACGGGAACTACGGGGCGCTCGGGCCGCGGCCCTGGGACTCGCACGGGACGTTCGCCGCGGGCGTGACCCTCACCATCCCGCTGTTCCAGGCCGGACGGACCCAGGCCGATATCCTGCAGGCCGACTCCGCGCTCGAACAGCGCAAGGCGGAACTGGCAGACCTGCGCAACGGCGTCGAGGCGCAGATCCGGGTCTCGCTTCTGGACCTGAAAGCGTCGGGAGAGCAGGTGACGGTGGCGGAAAGCGCGGTCAAACTGGCCGCGGAGCAGCTCAAGCAGGCCGAGGACCGCTTCGCGGCCGGGGTGGCCGACAACCTCGAAGTGGTGCAGGCGCAGGAGGCCTTGGCGACGGCCCACGAAAACGACATTTCCGCCCTGTTCGCCTACAACCTGGCGAAGGCTTCGCTGGCGCGCGCCCTGGGCGGCACGGAAAAGACGTATCTGCAATTCCTGAGAGGAGATCGCTAATGGCGGATGCCGCGCGCACCGAACAACACGAAACCGAAGGGACGGCGCCCCCCAGGACGGAGGTGCGACGCTCCTATTTCCGCGAGCATCCGGGCGCCAGGTGGCTTCTGCTGGTGGTGCTGGCCGTTCTGGCTGTGGGAACGTATTGGCTGTGGAGCTACTACTCGACGCGCGAGTCCACGGACGACGCTCAGATCGACGGGCATATCGACCCGATCAGCGCCCGGGTGGGCGGGACCGTGGTCGAAGTGAACGTGGATGACAACCAGGTGGTGAAGGCGGGCACTGTGCTCGTGCGAATCGATCCGAAGGACTACCAGGTCGCCCTGGACCGCGCTCAGGCGGACGCGGCGGCGGCGAGAGCGACGGCGGCGGCGGCCGAAAGCGGCGTTCCGATCACGGAGACCACCACGGCGAGCCGCGTGGAGACCGCCGACGCCGGGGTCCTGGCGGCCAGCGCGGGAGTCGAGGCCGCACGCAAGGAAGTGGGCGCCGCGCGGGCGCAGCTCGGCTCGGCGCAGGCACGGCAGCGGGAATCCGAGGCTCGTAGCCAGTTGGCGCAGCAGAACCTGGCGCGGATGAAACAACTCGTGGCGCGCGACGAGATCTCGCAGCAACAGTATGACGTGACGGTGAGCGATGCCCAGGTGGCTGCGGCCGCGGTCGATTCGACGCGGGCAGCCGTGGCGCAGGCCGAGCAGGCGGTCGCGGTGGCCGAGAGCCACGTCGCCCAGGCCGAAGCGGCGCGGGCGCAGGCGCAGGCCGCCGTGCAGGCGGCGCGGGTGCGGCCTCAACAGATCGCCACCAGCCGGGCCGAGGCCGGGTCTGCCTCTGCCAAACTCAAGCTCAACCAGACCACGGTCGAACAGGCCCAGCTCAACATGGGGTACACGGTGGTGCGGGCGCCTGTGGATGGCATCGTAAGCAGGAAGTCGGTGGAACTCGGGCAGGTGATTCAGGCGGGCCAGCCGCTACTGGCGCTCGTGGAACTCGAAGACGTCTGGGTGACGGCGAACTACAAGGAGACGCAGTTCCGTCAGATGCGGGTGGGTCAGCCGGCGACCATCAAAGTGGACGCTTACGGCGGGCGCGAATACAGCGGCCACGTGGATAGCATCGCGGCGGCGACGGGCGCGCGGTTCAGCCTGCTGCCGCCCGAGAACGCGACCGGGAACTACGTGAAGGTTGTGCAGAGGCTGCCGGTCAAGATCGTTCTGGAAAAAGGGAAGGACCCACAGCGGCTGCTTCGGCCCGGCATGTCGGTCGAGGCGACCGTAATAACGAGGTAGGACAATCTTCGGCTGGTCCAAACAGGGGAGCGGGAGCAGGTGCGTGAGCGGCATTCGTAGCGTCACCGTCGGGGGGGAATACGGCAACGGGCGTGTCCGGGTCGCACGGGAGGCTGCTGGCGCGCCGGACAGGTACGCTGCGACCAACGCGGCGCTGAGGCCCCCGGAGTTCTGAGCCATGCCAGGCCAAGCGCCTCAGGGCCCGCCCTCGCCCCCCGTGATCAACCCCTGGCTGATCGCGGTCGCGGTCATGTTCGGAACCTTCATGGAGGTACTGGACACGACGGTGGTCAACGTCTCGCTCCCGCACATCGCGGGCAGTCTGTCGGCCACGGTGGACGAGGCCACCTGGGCGCTCACTTCGTATCTGGTCGCCAACGCGATCATCCTTCCCATGACGGGGTGGCTGGCGAACTACTTCGGCCGCAAGCGGTTCCTGCTGGCGGCGGTGGTGGGCTTCACCACGGCCTCGGCGCTGTGCGGACTCTCGACCAGCCTGCCGATGCTGATTTTCTTCCGCATCGTCCAGGGGGCGACCGGAGGCGCCTTGCAGCCGCTCTCGCAGGCAGTGATGCTGGAGGCCTTTCCGCCCCAGGACCGGGGCAAAGCGATGGGCTTCTGGGGGCTAGGGATCGTGGTCGCGCCCATGCTGGGACCGGTGTTGGGCGGGTGGCTGACGGACAATTACTCCTGGCGCTGGATCTTCTATATCAACATACCGATCGGCGTGATGTGCATCATCATGACGAAGCTGTTCATCTTCGATCCCCCCTACATTCGCCGCGCTTCTTCGCGCGTGGACTACTGGGGGATCGGGATGCTGGCGGTGGGCATCGGCGCGTTGCAGGTGTTGCTCGACAAGGGCCAGGAAGACGACTGGTTCAGCTCCGGTTTGATGCGGACCCTGGCGGTAGTTGCTGTGGTGGGGCTGATCTCGCTGGTGATATGGGAGTTGCGGACTCCGCACCCGATTGTGGACTTGCGTGTGCTCAAGCGCCGCACCTACGCGACGGGTGTGTTCATGATGACTATGCTGGGCTTCGTGCTCTATGGGAGCCTGGTGCTGCTGCCGATCTTTCTGCAGACGCTGCTCGGCTATCCCGCGCTGCAGGCCGGAGTCGCCATGGCGCCGAGGGGCCTGGGGTCGTTCATCGCCATGCCACTCGTAGGCGCAATGCTGGGCCGCTTCGATGCCCGGAAGATGCTGGGTTTGGGCATCGCGGGGGCCAGTATCACCATGGTGGCCCTATCCTGGCTGAACCTGGACGCGGGCTACTGGGACATCTTTTGGCCGCAGTTTCTGCAAGGGATCACGATGGCGCTATTGTTCGTCCCGCTGACGACCACGACCATGGACCCGATCCCGAAGGAGCAGATGGGTAATGCGACCAGTATTTTCAATCTGATGCGGAACATCGGCGGTAGCGTGGGGATCGCCGCGGCCACCACCTTCCTGGAGCGGCGGTCCCAGGCCCAGGTCAACCTGCTGGGCGCGCACGTGACGCCCTACAGCGGTGCGGCCCGGCAGATGTTACAAGGTGCCCGCGGTGCGCTGATGGCTGCGGGGGCCGACCCCGCAACGGCAACCCGCCAGTCATACGGGCTGGTGTTCGGTAGTGTCGAGCGGCAGGCGACGATGCTGGCGTTCCTGGAGACATTCCGGCTGCTGGGGCTGGTGTTCCTGGTCCTGCTGCCGTTCCTTTTGCTGATGCGCCGGCCGGCCCAACGGGGAGGGCCACCTCCGGCGCACTGAGGGTGGGGGCCGGCGCTCGGCCATTCCGCTGGTGGCGTGAGGCCACGAGCCGTGAGGAGGGCGCTCTTGCGTGCCGCGCCGGCGCACAAGGCAGAAGCCCGCCACTCTCTCGATTTTCGGCCGGTGGCGCACGCCTGCGAGCCGTTCCCCGCCGGGGGCCGAATCTTGAAGACTTTTTAGCCTATTGGTACCGGAGGTTGTGCTACCATATCATTCTTCGTCACCCCGTTCGGGGGGAAACCAACGAGAGGAAGCCAGGATGAGCAAGAAAGGCTCTTCGTTGTACGCCGACTACCGTATTGACCTGCCGGCCCTGCGCCAGAACAAGGGCATATCGCTCAGGGACATAGCGGAAACGACCAAGATCAGCATTCGTTTTCTGAGGGCGATCGAAGAAGAGGACTTCGACCAGCTTCCCGGGGGCATCTACAATACCAACTACATCCGACAGTACGCCCGGGAGATCGGTTACGAGGAAGGGAAGTTGCTGGCGTACTACCGGTCGGTCGTGGAAGCGGTTTCCTGAACCAGCCTGCGATCCTGGGGATTCCCACTAAACACCTGCGGTGTCTCTGTCGATAAGGAAGTGAAGGCGGAGGCAGTGCTCGATGAAGATCAATCAAAGCGGGCTCGACTCTGCGGGCGTGTCGCAGCTTGGCAAGACGCCTGGAGTCAGGTCCGGCGGGACGGAAAAAGGGGGCCTGACGCGGCCCGATCGCGACCGCGTCCAACTGTCGGATCTATCGGCCCGTCTGCTGGCGTCCGGAGAGGCCGGCGCTTCGGATCGGGCGGCCCGCGTGCAGCAACTCTCCTCGGATGTCCGTGGGGGCCGCTACCAGGTGGATGCGGTGGAACTGGGCCGCAGGTTGGTTGACGAAGCGATCCGGCAATGAGCCGTGAGGCCAGGGAGCTACGGCTGGCGCAAGCCGCGGCCGAGCGCGCGCGGGTGCTGCTGTTGTTTCCATCCGCCGCCAACCTTGATCGCAGCCGAGTCTTTCTGGAGCAGGCGTGTGCCAGCCTGGAAGCACTGCGGTGTTCCGTGGGCGGCCCGGGGGGGCGAGGGCAGGCGCTGCTGGCCGGGCTCGGGGTGTTGCGCCAAACGGCGCGCCGGGTCGGGGCGCTGCTCGATAGCGCGGCCCGCTTTCGAGGCGGGTGGTTTGAGGCATTCGCGGCGGCGGCGGCTGGCGGCTACACCCGGCAGGGCGCTCCGGCGCCGTCCGTGCCGCCTCGAAGCCTGTCCCTGGAGGGCTGAGGCGCATGCCGGGCCTGTTCAATACCCTGACGACTGCCGCTGACGCGCTGGGGGTCTTCTCAAAGGCGCTGACTACGGTCAGCAACAACGTCGAGAACGCGGGAACGCCCGGATATGCGCGGCAGGACTTCCAGGTTGTGGCGCAGCCCTTCGACCCGAACGCGGGACTGCCCGGCGGCATCGCGGCAGGCGAAATCGAAAACAGCCGGGACGCGTACGCCGAGCAGACGGTGTGGACGGACCAGCAGGGCTTCGGGATGGCGGACCAATCGGTCACGGAGCTCTCCAGTATCGAGCCGCTATTCGACGTCACGGGCGATTCCGGGATCCCGAAGGCGCTCAATGCGTTCTTTCAGTCCTTCTCCGCTCTGAGCGTTTCGCCCAATGACGCCGTGGCGCGCAACAACGTCCTCTCCAGTGCGACGGAACTCGCTCAACAGTTCAACAGCACCGCCACGGGTCTTGGCAACGCTTCTCTCAGCCTCAACCAGAAGATCGGGAGCGCGGCCGACGCCATCAACAGCCTGACCCAACAGATCGCCGAGTTCAACACGCAGATCGACAGCGACCCGCAGAGCGGCTCGGATCCGGCGGTCGACGCCAGCCTGCACAACGCGCTGGAGAGTCTTGCCGAGTATGTCAACGTGACCGTCCTGCCCCAGCCGGGCGGCTCGGTCACGGTGCTCATGGATGGCCAAACTCCGCTGGTGATAGGGGACCGCCAGTATGCCATTCAGGCTTCGGGCGCGAGCGGGGTCGCGGTGGTCCAAGACGCCTCCGGCCACGACGTGACGGGGCAACTGGCGGGCGGGCGGCTGGCGGCACTGGTGGGCATGAAGAACACCGTCCTGCCGGGGTACTCGAACAGCCTGAGCCAGTTGGCGGCAGGCATTTCCGATCAGGTCAACAATACTCTGCTCCAGGGAGTGGACCAGTCGGGGAACGCGGGCGCTCCGCTGTTCAGTTATGACAACGTCTCGGACGCGGCCGCCACGCTGCAAATGAGCGGCATTACGGCCGGCCAACTGGCGGCTGCGCTGTCCAGCGCTCCGGGAGGAAACGGCAACGCCCTCAATCTGGCGGCTCTGGCGGATTCTCCGCAGATCGGCGGCATGACGTTCACCCAGTACTACTCCAGCCTGGCGTCCCAGGTGGGGCAGTCGCTCAACTCCGCCCAGCAGGACCAGACGACCCAGCAGGACTTGCTAGACCAGGCCCGCAACACGCGGGCCGACACCGAGGGCGTGTCGCTGGACGTGGAGGCAACGAAGATGATCGAGTACCAGCGTGCCTATCAGGCCACCGCGCGCATGGTGACCATCCTGAACGACCTGACCCAAACTGTGATGGATATGCTTCAGACCTGAGGGCGATATGATCCAAGGAGTCTGCCCCGCCGACGAGAGGTTTCTGAGCGCTCTGGACAAGACCGAGAACCGGGCGGCACAGGCCGAGCGGGAGATCAGTTCGGGCCGCAAGCTGAGCACGGCGTCGGACGCGCCGGACTTGGTCGGTCCGGCGCTTTCCCTGCGTGCCCAACTCGAGCAAACGCTCCAGATCGAGACGAACCTGGGCCAGTTCAAGTCGGAGACCGACACCGCCGAGCAGGCGATCGGCGACGCCGTCCAGAGCCTCGAGCAGGCCAACACGCTGGGTGTGCAGGGCGCCACGGAGACCGAGACGCCTGCCCAGCGACAGGCGCTGGCGGGGCAGGTCGACGGTTTTCTCGGGCAAGTGGTAGCGTCGGCCAACACCGAGTCCGCGGGACGGTATCTCTTCAGCGGGGATACGGACCAGGTAGCGCCGTACAGTATCGACGCCAGCGGGACGGTGAGCGGCTATGCCGGCTCGGTGTCGACGCGCCAGGCGACGCATCCCAACGGCAGCTCCTTTGCGATTGCCCGCAACGGGCAGCAGGTTTTCGAGGCGCCGGGCGGGAGCGTCCTGGGGGCCCTGGCCGATCTCAAAGCCGCGCTCCAAAACGGTCCGACGGTCGCCGAGGGCGACCCGCAATACAACTCACAGTACCAGGCGCAGACGGCGGCGATCACCAACGCGCTGGCTGAGATGTCGCAGGCCAGCGTCGAATTGAACCAACAACTCGCCTTCTATGGCACCGTGCAGAATAGAGTCGCCGACGCCACCGACGCGGCGCAAACGCTCGAGGTCAACCAGCGCACCCAGTTGAGCTCGTTGACGGATGCCGACATCACGACCGACGCCATCGAGCTGACCCAGGCCAACACGCAGCGCGATGCCGCTCTATCGGCGCGCGCGAAGCTGCCCACCAGCACCTTGTTCGACTACCTGGGGTAGAGGCGGTACAGCCCTCAGAGCACTTCGATCATGATGGCGGAAAACCGCCGCGTGCCCAGCGCGAGGTCCAGGCGATGCGGCCCCGGCCCAATGCCGGCGGGCAGGGGGAAAACCACCTCGAACAGCGTCCGGACCGGATCGATGCAGCGCGCTTCGAATTCCCGAACCGGGCAGCCGTCCACGCTGGCGCCGAACTCGCACGTGTCCGGTATATCTTCGAAGTCGGCTTTGATGAAGCGGCTTGCGATGCGAGTAGCCGACAGGAGATCGACGGCATCGCTCAGCGAAACCAGGCGGGGGACCGTTGGGGCGGGCGGAATCGCACGCAGGAAGGTCGGCGGAGCAATCGGTTCTCCCTGGAAAAGCAGCTCGACGGGCTGCAACCCCGGCTCGATCCCTTGCGGAAGCTCAACGTTGAACTGCTGGAGACCGTCTTCTTCGGGCGGCCCGAGAAACGGTCCGAGAGAAACCGGCCGGGCGGGCGCGTGTCCGACGGTGGCGCCGAGCGTGTTCAGATCGCTATCGGCGGGGAGTCCCTCGATCCAGAGCGAGGCGAACGCCCACCGGCCGCGCGCGGGGACCACGGGCACGGACTCGAACGCAGCGGCGATGCGCCGGATCCGTGGCGGCCCGACCGGGCGGGGCGTCGGGCGGCGCCGCTTTTGTAGGGTCACCTCCATGTACTGCGTATCAGAGCCCTCCACCGCCATCAGCAGCATGCCACGCTCGCGGGCGAAGGACGCGACCTCGCGTGCGGAGATCCGCGCCCCACGCCAGGTGTCCGGGGCTTCCGTGACACCCTGTGCGCCGTCCGCCTGGAACCAGAAGACCCCGCCGGGCACCAGAACGCGGCACGCTTCCGACAGGTAGCGGAAGATCGCCTCGCGGCTGGGAATGTGCTGGAACACGGCGAGGGAGTAGACCAAGTCGACGGACTCCTCGGCGAAGCGGGCCAAATCGCCGCCGCCGCCCATGTGGACGTGAGCGTTGGGAATCTGGCTCAGTCTCTCGCGCGCCCCCCGGACCATCTCGTCGGAGACGTCAACGCCGTGGATCTCGCCCACGTGGGCGGCGAGGGGCCGCATCAGCCGTCCCAGACCGCAGCCGATTTCGAGCGCGCGCCGGCAGCGCGGAGCGGGTCGGGCGGGAAGCCGCACGAACTGGCGCGTAAGGCCACGCGCCAGGTCGAGGCCGCTCGCGAAGAACTCCTCGTCGCCCTGATTCCGCCGGCCGAACGCGACGTAGTACTTAGCATCGCAGCGCGCGCGCTCGTTCCAATCCTCCCGCATGCGGTTGCAGAGGGAGGCGTCCATAAAGCCATTATGATCGCCTGTGGCGGCTTTCGGAAAGCTGTCGTGAGTCTCTGGACGCTTCTCCGTGGTGTCCTCCGCTCTCGGCAGACAGCGCGGACAGCGCGGACAGCGCCCGCCCCCGTGGCGCCCGCTTCGGCTAGCTGTATAATCGAAGTACGATTGCGGCTTCAGGTCAGACGCAGTGCGGGCTCCGAGTCGCCAGAACCGCTCCCGGTTCGGGCGGGGCCGAAAACACCCTACATTCATCGCCAGGAGGACAATGAGCAAGGAAGACAGTATCGAAGTGACCGGAACGGTCGTCGAGAAGTTTCCCGCCGGGCAATTCAGCGTGCAATTGGATCAAGAGCGCGTCGTATTGGCCCACTTGGCCGGCAAGCTGCGGAGGAACCGCATCCGGGTGCTCGCCGGCGACCGCGTGACCTTGGAACTTTCACCCTATGATTTGACCAAGGGTCGAATCACCTACCGGCACAAGTAGCCCGCCTCTCCGAATCAGTCATCCGCGCCGGTGGAGCGGCGCCGGTCAGGGCTGAGTCTCCATCGCACCTCCATCGCAGCCGAGCGGCCTCAGTTGCCGGCGTGCTAAAACAGGAAGGTTGCCCCCTCAGAGCGCCCGCGTTGTCCTGTTCGTCTTCGGCACCAGACCGGAAGCAATCAAGCTCTGCCCTGTCGTCAGGCACCTTCGCAGCCGTCCTGAGTACGCCGTCAAGGTGTGCGTTTCCGCCCAACACCGGGCGCTGCTAGACCAGGTTCTGGCGGCGTTCGAAGTGGTCCCGGACTACGACCTCGATATCATGCAGCCGAACCAGACGCTCTCGCAATCCACCTCGCGGATCCTGGCGGCGCTGGAACCGGTCTTCGAATCCGCGCTCCCCGACATCGTTCTCGTTCAGGGGGACACGACCACCACGCTTTGCGGCGCGCTGGCGGGTTTTTACCACCGAGTCCCAGTTGGGCATGTGGAGGCGGGATTGCGGACCTGGGACCTCTGGCAGCCGTTCCCCGAAGAGATGAACCGGGTGCTGGCGACCCGGCTGACCTCGCTGCACTTCGCCGCGACCGATTGGGCGGCGTCGAACCTCTACGCCGAGGGCGTAGCACGGGATCGGGTGGCGGTGACCGGCAACACCGGGATCGACGCGGTCCTGTACGTTCGGGATAAGCTGATAGAGGGGGCGCTGCACGGGCCAGATTGGCCGCAACTGGATCCTTCGAAGAAGCTGATCGTCGTCACCGCTCATCGGCGCGAGAGCTTTGGAGAGGGATTTGTGCGGATCTGTTCGGCGCTGGCGCGCCTGGCGGAACGGCCGGACGTCCAGATCGTTTATCCGGTGCACCCGAATCCGAACGTTCGGGAGCCGGTGGAGAGGTACCTGTCAGGCCGGGAGAACATCGTTCTCGTCGAACCGCTCGACTATGTGCCCTTTGTCGATCTCATGCGGCGCGCGTACTTGCTGATCACGGATTCGGGAGGGGTGCAGGAAGAGGGCCCCTCACTGGGCAAACCGATCCTGGTTCTGCGCGAGAAAACCGAGCGGCCTGAAGCAGTTGAGGCGGGAACGGTGAAACTGGTCGGCACCGACGAGGCGTCGTATCCTCGCCGAGGCCGGCCAGCTTGCTTGAGGACCGGGACGAATACGAGCGCATGGCGCGCGTTCACAACCCTTACGGCGATGGGCGCGCCAGCTACCGGATTGGCGACCTAATCCTTTCATTTCTAACGGAAAATTCCCGCTAAGTTCCGAGCGATGAAACTACCCGGAATTCCGCTTCTGGGGAGGGGCCGTATGGCATGGCTGCGGATATAATGAGGGCCAGAAGGGGAAGCTGCCGAGATGAAAACTCCGGGCACTGCTGGGAAGGCCAAGAAACCTGCCGCCGAGTCCGCCGAACGACCTGGTTACCCTGCTCTCGCAGAAGGTCATCGGGCAGCCCGCGGCCATGAAGTACATCGTGCCGTACGTGGAGATGTACCAGGCGGGGCTCTCGCCCGGAGGGCCGGCCCGCGGGCGTGTTCCTGCTGCTGGGGCCGACCGGCACCGGGAAGACCAAGACCGTGGAAGCGCTGGCCGACGTGCTGCACGGCAGCGAGAAGAACGTTCTGAGGATCGACTGCGGCGAGTACCAGATGGAGCACGAGGTGGCCAAGCTCATCGGCGCGCCGCCGGGCTACCTGGGGCACCGCGAGACCCAGCCCATGCTGACCCAGCAGAAGCTGAACGCCGTCACGAGCGACAGAATGCACGCTGGCCATCATTCTGTTCGACGAGATCGAGAAGGCGGCTCCTTCGATGGTGCGCCTGCTGCTGGGCATCCTGGACCGCGCCAACCTGCGCTTGGGCGACAATACCTCGGTCAACTTCGAGAACAGCCTCATCTTCCTCACCAGCAACCTGGGCGCGCGGGAGATGATGAAGGAGCTGCACCCCGAGTTCGGCTTCCAGGCCGGCGTGGCGCGGGTCGGATCGGGCGGACATGTTCAGCAAGCTGCGAGAGCATCGCGCTGGGCTCGGTCCGCAAGAAGTTCTCGCCGGAGTTCGTCAACCGCATCGACGCCGTGATCACCTACCAGCCGCTCGACCACGAATCGCTGGCGGCCATCCTCGACCAGCAGATTGCGGAGCTGCAGCGGCACGTCAACACGCGCCTGGGCGACCGCTACTTCAACATCGAGGTGCCGTTCGAGAGCCGGCAGTTCCTGCTGCGCAAGGGGACCAGCCCCGAGTATGGCGCGCGCGAACTGAAACGCACCATACACCGGCACCTGACCCAGCCGCTGGCGACCAAGGTGGCGTCGGGACAGATCGAGCCGGGCGCGCGAGTGCGGGTCGAACTGGCCGAGGACAAGGAGAGCCTGATCATCCGCTCGCTGGACCAGGGCGCGGTGCGCGCGCCGCAGCACCCGACGGTGCTGCTGGTGGACGACAACCGCGACCTGCTGCGGTTCCTGGAACGCCTGATGGCGCAGGCCGGCTGGCGGCTGCTGACGGCGGAATCCGCGGCAGAGGCCAACGAGGTTCTCGCGCAGCAGACCCCGAATGCCGCCTTGCTCGATTACCTCCTGCCGGACGGCAACGGGGTCGAGCTTGGGGTCCTGCTGCAACGGAAATCGCCGGGCATTCAGGTGATCATGATGACCGGCGCCCAGCTCACCCCCGAAGAGGAGGCGATCTGCCAGGAGTACGACTTCCCGATCTTGCGGAAGCCGTTCCTGGCGAACGACGTTCTGAACCTGATCCGGGCGCGGCTCTTCCGCTCCTCGGCGGCGTCGGTGTAGGGGACGGGCGATTCCTCCCGGCAGGTTCAGTGCCCGGTGGCCGCGGATTCCCAGGTTTCGCTCACGCTCCGGCGGCCGGGAAGAAACACTTCCAGCCGAAGTTGGACGCGATCACCGAGCCGGTGGTAGGCCACGGCCCCGTTCCGCAGTTGCTCCGGGGTGAGATCGAGCGTTCGGCTTTGGCCCCCATCCGAGATCAGAAGGGTCGCGCGCTCGGCCCCGGCAATCGGCCGCGCCATTCGGTCCCAGGTCAGG
Source organism: Bryobacterales bacterium (assembly GCA_963710565.1). Lineage (GTDB taxonomy): Bacteria > Acidobacteriota > Terriglobia > Bryobacterales > Bryobacteraceae > DASWZN01. The sequence continues at coordinate 1,077,995 of CAVQAN010000010.1, forward strand.
TGCAGGTTGTCGCCGTACTGCAAGACCATTAGTGACAGCGCATAGGGATCGCGGGGCGGCGGCGCCGCCCGTGGAATGACCTTGTCGATCTGCCGCCCGGCCGCGTAACCCATCAGATACCAGGCCATCAAGAGAAAGGGCCACAGCGGCGCTTGCGCCCACCACGACGACCACAGAGGCTTTCGGAGGGTCGCGTGGTGCGCGGGCACAGCGTCCGGCGGCGTAGCGTCGGCGACCGTGGAGGCAAAATCCCCGCTGCCGTGCCTGGGAACGGTGAACTCGATGGCGGCGGTGGCAGGCTGGGTCTGTGCGTCCTCCCAGAAGAAGAACGCTGCCCGGCTCGGGCGTAGGAGGCGCGGCTTGATGAGCAGCACCAGGTCCGCCCCTTCGGGGAAGAACTCCGCCAACTGCAGGTCGTCGCTGTCGACGCTGAAGCCGCGACGGGTGTGCGTGCGATAGAATCCGACGGCGTGGAGCTCCGTCTCGGCGCTGGAGCCGTATTGAAGAACGGCGTGCCGGAGCGCCTGCTTTTCTGTCTCCGAAAGCGCGTATGACGGTCCGAACAGGTGCTCGCAGGGTATCCCGATGCAGGCCTCGATCCTGATGGTGACGGTCTCCTCGACGGTGACCCTGCCGAGCAGTATGCCGCCGACTTCGGGCCGGCGCCGCGGCATCAGCCCGCGCCTTCCTTCGAGTAGAATCGCTCCCGAGACGGCGCGGGAGAGATAGACCGCCATGGGCTTTCCGGGAACCTCCCAGTGCTGATAGAGAGCGTCCTCGGCGCCTGCGAGCGTCTGCATAGCTTGGTAGGACTATCGTAATTGCTGCGGCGCCGAAACTCAAGTCGGGGAGGCCTGCCCCTGGGGCGGCGGGGTGGCGCACGCGCCGGCGTTCCGCCGCGGACCTCAGTCTGCGGTCCGAGCAGGCGGTACTACCGCGCGTTGCCCTTCGCGTCGAAGCGGGCTCCCGAGGCGAGCACCTCGCGCAGGCGGCCGCGATTGGGGCCGGACTCTTCCGCCGCGTCGAGCATCGAGCGCAACGCGTCCGGAAGCGGAGTGCCGGCGGGCAGTCGGAAAACCCAGGGGATATTGACCGCGGTCAGCGACTTGTCGGATGAGATCGCGATCAGCGGGACGAAGCTCTTGATGGCGAGCTGCTCGGCCAGGTGACCCGCATTCCTGTCCGTCGATATCATGCCGATTGTACTCGGCTCGTAGATCAGCTTCACCAGTTCGGTCGACGCCTGGCCCCAGGGAGTATTGGCCGTGACGGGCACCACCTCGTAGCGGCCCTTGTAGGCGTCGAGCACGGTCGCCAGTTGGAGAGCCGCCTTGTCCGCGCCGGGCCCGAACAGGCCGATGCGCAGAGGGCCGGAGGGCGCATCCGCGAGCGCCGGGCCGTTGTACTCGACTCCGTGTTCGCCCACGCGCGCATACTCCTTCTTCATGGGATAGCGGCGGAATTCCAATTTGCCCTGCTTCACGGTGGCCAGGTACAGCGGCACGATGTTCTTGCAGTTGGGGTCGAAGACCATCTCGCCGGTGACGCCCTTGTAGTGCTCCAGGCCGGTGAGCGCGTCGCGGATCTGGCCGCGGTTCAGGCCCGCCTTGCAGATGGCTTCGAGCAGGATGTTCATGGTGTCGTAGCCGAGCGAAGCGAACGCGTCCGGCTGTTTGCCGAACTTCTTCTCGAAACGCTGTTTGAAGGCCACCCACGCCGGATCGTCGCGCGTCGGGTCGAACGGGAAGACGACTTCGAAGCCCTCCGCGGCATCGCCGGCGATGCTCGAAGCAGATCGTCGCCCGACGGTCCGGAAGCTGCCGAACACCCGCTGCTTCATGCCCATCTCGCGCATCTGCTTGAGGATGGTGCCGGCTGGCGCGGCGTCGCCCCAGAGGACGATGGCATCCACGTTCGACTCGTTGATGATGCGCAACTGGCGCTGGAAGTCCGTGTCGCCGGGCATCTACTTCTGCTCGATGACCACCGGATGGCCCAGCCGCCGCGAGGCGTCCTTGAACTTCAGCACGCCGAAGCGGCCGTAGCGGTCGTTGACGCGCAGCAGGGCGACGCGCTTCAGGCCGAGGTCGGTGTAGATGCGCCGCGCCAGCGTATAGCTCTGCACGCGGTCGTCCTGGATGGTGGTGAGGTACCAGGGGATGATGGTCTCGGGAATGGTGGGATCGGTGGAGGCGCTGTTGACGATCGGCACCTCGGTCTTGAGCGACACGCGCAGCGCGATGTGCGTGGAGTCGGCGCTGATCGAGCCGAGCATGGCCCAGACCTTTTCGTCGTAGGCCATCTTGACGATTTCGTTGCGCGAGGCGCCCCACATCGCCTGGTCGTTGTGGATCATCAGCTTGAAGGGCTTGCCGCCGTAGCCGCCGGCGGCGTTGGCCTCTTCGATGGCAAGCTGCGCGCCGTTCAGCATCATCCTGCCCAGCGGCTTCGTCGGGATGGTTCTCGATGGGGCCGAGAAAGCCGATGCGGACTTCGTCGACATCGGACGGCCTTCAGCGTGGGCACATCGCGCGCCGCGCCGTTGTACTCGACCAGCTTCGTGTAGTTCTCGTAATACGGCTCGCCGTTTCGTGAACTTCGCGAACGGCCGCATGTCCTCGGGCGTGTTCGGCGTAGGGCCTGCAGCTCGCGATTCTTCGGCGGACCCGGCGGATTCGCGCCGCAGGAGCACGGGCCGTTCTGGCCCCTGCGCCCACAGCCAGCGCCAGCCGGCGCGCAGGCGCCAAGCAGCCACCTGCGCTGACCTTCATGCGCCTACGCCTGTTGCGGAAAATCGCGATGGCTTCGATCTCCACCAGCAGTTCGGGGCGGCAGAGCTTCGCCTGGATGCCCGTGGAGGCCGGCAGCGGATCGAGCTCCTGCTCCTTGTAGAACGCGGTGCGCTCTTCGTTGAACGCGGCGTAGTCGCGGTCGATGTCGCGCAGGTAGCACGTGGTGCGCACGATGTCCTTCCAGGTGGCGCCTTCCGCTCTCCAGCAGCTTGGTGATGTTGTAGAACGTGCGCCGGCACTGCGGCGCGGAAATCGCCGACGTGCACGCGTTTCGCCGTTCGCGCCGATGCTCGCCGTCCCGGAGATCAGCAGCACGGCGATGTTGCCGAAATCGAGCCGCAAGCCGCGCGAGAAGGAGCTCGGCTTGGCGTAGGCGATACGCCTCGTTGAGCACCTCGTAGTGCGGTGATCGCCTTCTTCTCGATGTGCTGAGCCATGGTGGCTTCTTCCAGCATCTCACTGATCGTCATAATAGTACCTCCTCGATAAGACACTTTAATGTCACTGCGCTGCGAGTTGCCCTGCCGCATCTTGATTCGGATTCCATGGCTCAAGCCCTTGGCCGTCGCCACCCAGATGTCGTCACCCTGAAAATCCACGCCGAGGATGTAGTTGTGAGCCGGCGCGGTATCCACTCGACGCTGGTCACTTTCCCCGCGGCGTCGCGCACCAGCATCTCGGGCTTGTGCGTATCGAGCGCCGGGCGGTAGACGGCCCAGTTCTCGCCATCGTAATACGCCAGACCTTTGTCGGTCGAGAACCAGGCGCGATCGTCCGTCCACCGCCTTCACCTGGTTCAGGAAATTACTGGGCAGGCCGCTGTCCTTCTCCAGGAAGTTCTTCCAGTTGCGGCCGTCGTAACGGCTGGCGCCGAAGTAAGTCGCCACCCACAGGACTTGTCCTTTTCCGGCATAACTCACCGAGGTCGTGATCTCGTGGATCAGACCCTGGTCCTTGAGCACCACCATCTCGGTCTCGCCGTCCGGATCGTTATAATCCTTCCAGCGCGCGGTCTTGACGTCGTACTCGAGCACGCCGCCGCCCCATACCGCGTAGTAGACCTTGTCCGCGGCGGCGCTCACGGCGTAGGTCCAGATTTCGTACATCGGCGTGTTGCGCTCGTTGAAGTGCTCCCACTGGCTGGTCTTGGTGTTGAAGCGGCGCCGCCGGCCGCGGTCGCCACCCAGACCCAATCGCCCTGGACCGCGACGCCGTAGACGACATCGTTGGGCAGCCCGCTGTTCAGTTGGGTGAAGTTGTCGAATCGGCCGGCCGAAAAGCGGCTCAGGCCGCGCCATGGTGGCGGCCCAGACATCGCCGGTGCGCTTGTCGACGGCGACATACAGCACCGCGCGATGCGCCAGGCCGTCCGCGGGCTTGTAGACTTTCCACTTGCCGTTTTCGTACAGCGCCAGGCCGTCCTCAGTGCCCGCCCAGACGCGGTTGCCGTCCACGCACACGTTGAAGACGTGGTCGTCGGGCAGGGGGCCGTTGGCGGTGGTGAAGTTATCCCAGCGGAAGCGGGGCATGTCGGGCGGAGCGGCGGCGGCGATCGATACCGCAAACAGAGCTGCGAAAACAAGCCTCATCGCTCGAATCCTCCTACCGGTGGACCGCACCAGAAGCGCTGCTGTGGCCGATCCGTTCACTAACCGAGACTAACCCTTCAGCGAAGTATAACATTCGCCTCCTAAACCGATAAATAGTCGGAAGATATTAGTAGGAAGGCGTTAAGTAACCGGCGGCAGGCTGAGGCGCATCCCACTGCAAGCACGCCTGAGCTATCCTGTTCTGGCTGGATCAATCATGAACACCAAGACGCTGTCGTCGCCGACCAGCCGGTTGTTGATCGGTCTGGCGATCACTCTGGCCGCGGTGGCGGTGTTCTCGCTATACGCCTTGCGGCAGATCGCGATGCTCAAGGACCTCCAGGCCCGCACGGTGGAACGGAATCGCAAGGACTCGCTCCAGCTTCTGCGCATCCAGAACGATCTGAACTCGCTGGGGCTGGCGATGCGCGACATGGTGGAGGGCTACGAGCCCTACCCCCTGGAGGCGTGGCGCGGCCAGTTCAATCGCACCCGCGTCGATCTGGAGGACGCCCTGCGCATCGAAGGGGAGTTGGTGCGGGAAGCCCGGAGCCCGCGGCAGCACTACATCGCGAACGCGCTCACGCAGTTCTGGACTTCGGTGGAGCAGCTCTTCGGCATGGCCGGCGGCGACACGGCGCAGGCGCGCATGTTCATCCGCACCTCGCTCGAAGCGCAGCAGGCGGCGCTGACCAACGCCGTGGCGCGCGCGCTGGTCGAGAACAACATAGCCGACCAGCAGGCCGCGGCGGCCATCCAGGGCATCTACGAGCGCGTCGAGCGGCAGATCTACGCCTTCCTGGTTGCGGTTCTGGTGGCGATCTCGCTGACCAGCCTGTACACCATACGCTCGAACCGGAGGCTCTTCGAGCGCCTGGCCGTTCTCTCCAGTCACCGCAGCGAACTGGCGCGCAAGCTGATCACCGTGCAGGAGGAGGTTTTTCATTCACTCTCCCGGGAGCTGCACGACGAATTCGGCCAGATCCTCACGGCCATTGGCGCCATGCTGAGCCGCGCGGAGAAGAAGGGAGGCCTGCCGCCTGATTCGCCGTTTCGCAGCGAGGTGGCGGAAGTTCGCGCGATCGCGCAATCCACCATCGAGAAGATCCGCAGCCTCTCGCAGGTGTTGCATCCCACGGTTCTGGACGACGGCGGCCTTGAGAAGACCATCGACTGGTACCTGCCGACTTTTCAGAAGCAGACGGGGATCAAAGTCGAGTACGAGAAGACCGGAACCAGCCCCGCCCTCTCCGACCGCGTGGCCATCAACGTCTACCGGGTGCTGCAAGAGGCCCTGAACAATCTGGCCAAGCATTCCGGGGTCCAGACCGCCTGGGTGCGGGTGCGCTATGCGCCCGACCGGCTCGAACTGGAGGTGGAAGACCGCGGCGCCGGCATCCCGGAGCGGAACGGCGCGACGCCGGGGCAGGGCACGGGACTGGTGGCGATGCGGGAGCGGGCCGAGCTGCTGCATGGGAGAATTGAGTTCGTGCGGCCGGGCGACAAAGGAACGCTGGTCCGTCTGGAGATTCCGCTGGGGGAGGACACAACGGCATGAGCACCAAGATCACGGTTCTGCTAGTGGACGACCATGCGCTGGTGCGCAAGGGATTCCGGCGCATGATCGAGGACGATCCGGACATTTCCATCGTGGGCGAAGCCAGCGACGGGAAACAGGGCGTTCAGCTTGCGCAGCAACTCAAGCCGCAGGTGATCGTCATGGACTTCGCGATGCCGGAGATGGACGGCGTGCAGGCCACGCGAGAGATCCTGCGGCACTTGCCCAAGACCGCCATCCTCATCCTGAGCATGTATTCTCAGGACAATTACGTACGCAACGCGCTCGACGCCGGCGCTCTGGGTTACATTCTGAAGAACGCGATGGACATCGATCTGCCCGCGGCCATCAAGGACGCGGCGGCGGGAAAGCGCGTGCTCGATCCGGGTCTGCTTTCGGCTGAGCGCGAGCCCGACGACATGTTCGACAAGCTCACGCCGCGCGAGAAGCAGATCCTGCAGCTCATCGCGGAAGGGAACTCGAACAAGGAGATCGCGGGCATCCTGAGCCTCAGCGTCAACACGGTGGCGGTGCACCGGGCCAACCTGATGGACGCCCTGGGCGTACACCGCACGGCCGAGCTGGTGGTGTACGCCATCCGGAAGGGGCTCGTCACGCCGTGAACCGCCGGCAGTTCCTGTGGGGCCTTCCGGCGTCACTGTCTTCGGGAGCGCTGGCGCAGAAGAAGACCGACCTGGGCTTTCGCTTCGAGGACGTCACGTCGCAGGCGGGGGTTCGCTTCCTGCACAACAGCGGAGCCTACGGCGCCAAGTTCCTGCCCGAGTGCATGGGCTCCGGGTGCGCGTTTTTCGACTACGACGGCGACGGGTGGCAGGACATCCTGCTGGTGCAGAGCATGGACTGGCCGGGGCACCGCAAGCAGCGCACCACGATGAGGCTCTACCGTAACAACCGCAACGGCACCTTCACCGACGTGACGCGGCAGGCCGGGCTCGATATCGAGATGTACGGCATGGGCGTGGCCGTGGGCGACTACGACAACGACGGCTTCCCGGACGTCTACATCAGCGCGGTGGGGCAGGGCCGCCTGTTCCACAATACGGGCAAGGGCACTTTCGTCGACGTGACGGAAAAGGCCGGCCTGGGCGGGCGGCAGGCCTTCAGCAGCTCCGCGCTGTGGTTCGACTACGACCGCGACGGCCTGCTCGATCTGTTCGTCTGCAATTACGTGAAGTGGTCGCCGCAGTTGGACGTGTTCTGCTCGGTGGACGGCAAGCAGAAACAATATTGCACACCGGAGGCGTATCGCGGCGAGACATGCTGGCTGTTCCATAATCGCGGCAACGGCACCTTCGAGGATGTGACGGCGCGCTCCGGCATCTTCGACAGCAGCTCGAAGTCGCTGGGAGTGGCCATGCTCGACTACGACAACGACGGCTGGCCCGACCTGTTCGTGGCCAACGACACCGAGCCCAACAAGCTCTACCACAACCTGCGCGACGGCAAGTTCGAAGACGCGGCGGTGCGCGCCGGCGTGGCCTTCAGCGAGGACGGCAAGGCGCGCGGCGGCATGGGCGTGGATGCGGCCGACTACGACAACTCGGGCATCACCGGCCTGGTGGTCACAAACTTCGACAACGAGATGCTGGGGCTCTACACGCCGAACAAGCGCGGGATGTACGTGGACAAGGCGCCCGGGTCGGAGCTGGGCCGGCGCTCGCGCCGCAGCCTGGGCTTCGGCACCTTCTTCTTCGACGTGGACCTGGACGGGCGGCTCGACCTTCTGGTGGTCAACGGCCACATCGACGACTTCAGCATGGTGCAGCCCGGAGTGCAGTACGCCATGGCGCCGCACCTCTTCCTCAACCGAGGGCCGAAAGGCTTCGAGGACGTGGCCGGTCAGGCGGGGACCGCGTTCGCCGAGCCGAAGGTCAGCCGCGGGGCCGCCTTCGCCGACTTCGACCGCGACGGCGACGTGGACGTGCTGATCACCACCAACCACGGCCCGGCGTATCTGTACCGGAACGACCAGTCGGCCGGAAACCGCTCCATCCGCTTCCGGCTGATCGGCACGAAATCGAACCGCGACGCGATCGGGGCGACCGTGCGCATCTACTACGGTGGCGAGATGAGCTCGCGCGTGGTGAAGAGCGGATCGAGTTACCTTTCGCAGTCCGAGCTGGCGCTGACCTTCGGCCTGGCGAAGCGGGACAACGTGGACCGGGTGGTCATCGCGTGGCCCAGCGGCCGCGTCGAGGAGTTCAAGAACCTCGCCGCCGGGCGCCTGTGGGAGTGCACGGAAGGCAAAGGCGTGCGCGACACGGGCCGGTTCTGATTCAATCCCGAATTCAATCACAGCGTCTTCAGATACTCGATGAGATCGTTCAACTCGTCCTTCTGCAAATCGTTCGTCAGCCCGTGGGTATCTTTGGGGTTGAAGACCGTCCAGATCTCTTCCAGCGACTTGGCGGAGCCGTCGTGCAGGTAGGGCGCGGTGAGGGCGATGTTACTCAACTGCGGGACGTCGAACAAAGGCGAGCGGTCGGTCCACTTGCCGCTGCCAACGTCGGCGAGCTCCTGGTTGGTGTAGTGCGGGCCGGAGTGACACACGGGGCATTGGTTGTTCTCGGGAATCGGCTTGCCGTTCTTGCCGCGCGTGCGCTCGAAGATCGCTTTGCCGCGCTCTTGGGAGGGCGTCAGCTCGCCATTGGGCGGCCGATAGCGGTTGGGGCGCAGCGGCATGGCCTTGATGAACGCCACCAGGTCCTCCAGTTCGTCGCGCGAGTAACTCTGCGAACGGTAGAAGAACTTCTCGGTGCGCGGACCGCACTCGGTCTCGAGATCGGGATTGCCTCCGTTCCACTTGAACGGCGCAGTGTCCTTAATGTCCTCGAGCAGGCGGTTGTCCACGATGTCCTTTCCGAAGCCGTCTGGCTCGAGGTCCCAGGACAGGCCGTCGAAGGTCGCCTCCAGGTGGCAGTTCGCGCAGCCGAAATGGCCTTGGAAACCGAAACGCGCGCTGAAAAAGAGCCGCTCGCCACGGCGCTCCGGCGTGAGTTCTCCCGGCCCGCCCAGCGCGATTGTGCGCACCACCTTGCGTGCCGCGGTGTCCACGACGGAGATCGTGTCGTCGTTGTGGTTGGCCACGTAAAGCCGGGTGCCGTCGGGCGAGAGCAGCAGGCCCTTTGGCGCCAGGCCCACGGGAATGCGGTTCGTGACGTAGTTGGCGGAGGCCGAGAGGTCGTTCGCGACGGCCTTCCGTTGAGCGGGCGTAAGCGAGCGGATGAACTTCAGCAGGCGCGCGACATCGATCGCGGTCACGCTGTCCGAACCGGTCGTCGAAACGTAGATGGCGCTTTTGTCCGGGGCGACGGCGACGCCGAACGGCGGAGTGAAGTAGCGCTCCAGTTCATCGATAGGGACCTGGATCGGCTCGCCGGCGTCAGCGCCGAAGACCGAGACGGTGTTGCCCATTACCCAGCCGTGCTCGACGTGCGCCAGCGGCACCAGGTCCTTCGGCCGCAATCCGGCCGCGATGCCGAGTCTGCCGTCCCGCGACAGCGCAGCGTGGAAAATGCCCGCCGCATTAGACAGGCCGTAGCGGTCCACCACCATCTGCCGGGCCGTGTCGATGACCGTGATTTCGGACCGAGGGGGGGTGCGGAATTGGCCCAAGTTGGGGTAAATGTGCGTCGAGTAGATACGCGAACCGTCGGGCGAGAGCGCCAGGTAACTGGCCCCGCGGCCCGCCAGTAGCCGCTTGACCTCCTCGCCGCTCTTCAGATCGATCACCGAGACGTCGTTGCCGATGCGGTTGGCCGTGTAGAGGAACGCGCCCGGGCGATCCGTAATCGCGGACGTCGGCTCGAAGCCCGCGCGCAGCGTGCGGGCGACCTGCAAAGACGCCAGGTCGATCTCGGAGACGTCGTCGCTCCAGGAGTTCACGACGTAGGCGTGCCGCCCGTCCGGCGCCAGCGTGATCCCTTTCGGCGCCCGGCCCACCGGAATGCGGCGCGTCACGCTGCCGGTGCGCGCATCGACCACGGCCACTTCGTCCGTGCCTTCGCACACCACGTACAGGGTGCCCCCGTCGGACGACGTCGCCAGCTCGATCGGCGACGGATAGCGCGGTTTGGGCTGGGCCCCGCAGGTAGCGACGGCCAGCGCCGCGGCAAGCAGGATCCGTCTCCGCATAACTACTTCTCCTCGATGGTCACGATGCGATCGGCCGTTACGTTGTCGATCACCTGCCGGGTGCCGCTGGGCCACGTGACCACCACCTCCTCCACCGTCTTCGCAGCGCCCAGGCCGAAGTGCACGCGCGGGTCGTCGCCCGAAAGATAGCCCGACGAGCCGACGCGCTCGCGTTGCTGGTGGAGGCCGCCGGCGGAGATCTCGATCTGGGCGCCGATGCCGTCGCGGTTGGTCTTCCCGCGGCCTGCACCCACCAGCTTGAATGCGATCCAGTGGTTCGCGTTCGCGGTTGTATTTCGGAGCAGACAGGCCGGCGCGCCCAAATTCACGATGTAGACGCCCATCTCGCCGCTGTTCTCGAAGTCGGCGAACGCAGCCCCGCGCGCCACGGTCTTGGCCTTCTCGAGGTACTCGCCGGCGGTCGCGGAAACGTCTTCGAATTTGAACCCGCCGAGGTTGCGGAAGACGCTGTGCTCCATGGGAACCATGTGAATCAGGCCGCCGTGGGCGATGAAGAGGTCCTCCCAGCCGTCGTTGTCGAAATCGTAAGCGCCGGTACCCCAGCTCGTGTATTGCGCCGCGGCTTGCGAGATGCCGGATTTCTCGGTCACGTCCTGGAACTTGAGATCGCCGACGTTTCTCATCATGCGGTTGTACTTCGAGTCGGAAACCCAGAGGTCGATCTTGCCGTCGTGATCGAAGTCGAGAAGGACCGGGCCCATGGCCGACGTGTTCTCGCCGCTCTGGCCGTAGGCGACCCCGGCGGGGACGGCGATCTCCTTGAACGTCCCGTTCTTCTGGTTGTGGAACAGGAAGTTCTCGGTCTTGTCGTTGGCGACATAGATATCCGGCCAGCCGTCGAGGTCGAAGTCGGCGGCCGTGACACCCATGGCACGGCTCTTGAATGCGGCGATGCCAGAAGCCTTGCTGACGTCGGTGAACGTGCCGTTGCAGTTATTGTGGAACAGCATGTTCGATTCCGGTTCGTAGTCGAGCGGTCCGGGGTAGTTATCGGCCGCGTAGTAAGCGCGGTAAGTGGGATCGAACTTGACGTAGCGGCCGACGAACAGGTCCAGGCAGCCGTCGCGGTCGTAGTCCAGGAATACGGATCCTATAGACCATCCCGGAACCTTGAGGCCGGCCTTCTCGGTAACATCCGTGAAGGTGCCGTCGTGGTTGTTGTGATAGAGGATCACGCGGCCGTAGGCGCTGACGAAGAGATCCGCCCAGCCGTCGTTGTCGTAGTCGGCGGCGATGGCGCCCATGCTGAAGACGTTGGCGGCCACGCCGGCCTGGTCGGTGACGTCCGTGAAGTGGCCGTTGCCGTCGTTGCGGAACAGGTGGTTGTGCGGCGGCGTGGCGGGCAGCTTACGCAGGGGATAGGGGTGCATTCCCTTCTCGAGCGGAATGCCGCTGACGACGTAGAGGTCGAGCAGGCCGTCGTTGTTGTAGTCGAACCACACCGCGCCGCCGCCCGTGCTTTCGAGCAGCGAACCCAGTTTCTCGGCGCCGAAGCTGTGGGTGAACTGGACGCCAGCCTTTTCCGTCGCGTCCTCGAAGCGGATAGGAGAGCGCGACTGCTGGGCCGCGAGCAGCGCCAGGAACGGAATCGACAGCAGGAGTTTCCAGTACCTCATGGGACACCTCAATGTGCGGGCAAAGTCATCTTGACCGGGTCAGTCGTGCGCAGCAGCACGGCCGGCACGGCATTGTCGGGCGCGCGCTCGGGCCCGGCGTGGCAGCCCACGCAGACGCGCTGCTCGCCGCGCCGCATCCAGAACCAGGGTTGCGCGTCGCGCACTGTCTTCGAGTTGCCGTCGAGCAACTCGAAGCGGACCGGGCGCTCGCTCGGCACCTGCACGTAGAACGACCCGTCCTTCTCGACGGGCGCCTGCCCCATCGCCACGGCCGCGCCGGCGTCATTCTGGGCCCACACGCGTACCGCCCGAACCACGCCTTCCGAGATCCCACCCTCGCGCGACGTGTACACATTGAGGCATAGAATGTTGGCGCCGTTGCGGTCCCCCAGGCCCGACGGGTGACGCTTGGGCACCGCGTGAGCGCCTACGACGACGGGGTCGAGGGCGTTGGCATGGTCGGCCTTCTGCGGCGCGAACTGCGTGTCGCCGAACTTCACGCTGCGAATGCTGAACGGCGATCCAGTTCCGGCCCGCCACGACACCAGGAACTCGCCCGGCGCGGTCTCCGCCGCCACACCCGCGTATTCGCCTGGCGGGACCGCAAGCGGAAGCTCGACTGCGCGCGCCGACGTGAACCGGGCCAGCCGGGCGCCACTCAAAAATACGATATCGCCCGAAGAAACCTGCCGTCCCGAGTGCCGGTCGTGGCCGTGATCGCAACGCACCGTCTCGACGCCGCTGCCGTCCGCGTAGACGGTGTACACTTCGCGTGTGTCCGCCGCATGCGGCGCGTCGAACAACACCCGCCCGTCGAGCAGCACGTCGGACGGGACATGGTTGCCGTAGCCGTAGGTCAGGCGCAGCGGCGTCGCGCCCGCGAGCGGCGCCAACTCGATCTCGAAGCCTGCCGGCGTACGGCGCGCATAGACGAGGTTCTCGCCCGGCATGTAGAGCGGCCGGATGCAATCCTCGCCGCCCGAAGTTACTCGCCTCGGCTGGCCGCCCGCAATGGGGGTTTCCCAAATTTGCCACGGCTCGCCCGGTTTCTGTTTGCCCGCGAACAGCACCCGTGTCCCGTCGAAGGACACCGCTGCATCCGCCGAGGCCGCGAATCCGGGGACGAGCGCTCGCGCCGCGCCGCCCTCGACGAGCATGAGGCGGGCGCCGGCCGGGAACCGCTCGCCCCCCTTCGGGTCGTAGCGCGCTGCCTCAGTGTAGAGGTACGGCGCCGCTCCGGCGCGGGCGGTCGCACAGGCAGACAACACGCAGACAGTAACTGCGCGGACACCGGCGGATAGGAAGCGGACCTTGAGACTAACCACTCCGAGAGATTATAACGTGCCCGATTTCGAAGCACCTATAATGCGTTTCAACTAGTGGGGTTGGTGTAGACCGCGTACACGTCCCGCTTCGAGAGGCCGCGCTCCCGGGCTACGGCCTTCATGGCGTCCATGCGGCTCAGGCCGGCCCGCACGTGCGACTCCACGGCCTCGGGAACCGGCGTGTCGTCGGGTTCCTCCTGGCGTTCCGCCTTCGCGATCAGCAGCGTGAATTCCCCTTTGAGCGTTATGTGCGCCCCCCGGAGTTCCGCCGCCGTGCCGCGCAGAAACTCCTCGTGGAGTTTCGTCAGCTCGCGCGCCAGCACCACGGGCCGCCGCCCCAGCACTTCTTCGATGTCGGCCAGCGTGGCCAGCAGCCTGTGCGGAGCTTCATAGAAGACCAGGGTGGCGGCTTCGTCTTTCAACCTCTGAAGCACCTTGCGGCGTTGCGCGGAGCGGGGAGGCAGGAAACCCCCGAAGTGAAACTCGTCGGTGGGTAAGCCCGAGCCGGTCAGAGCCGCTAGCGCCGCCGAGGGACCGGGCAGGGGCTCAACTCGGATCCCCTGGGCAACGGCGTGCGTCACCAGCCGGTACCCGGGATCGGAGACCAGCGGCGTGCCCGCGTCCGAAACGAGCGCCACGCTCGCACCGGACGCCAGCTTCTCGATCAGCTCCGGCGCGCGCACGGCCTCGTTGTGCTCGTGGTAACTCACGGTGGGCTTGTGAATGCCATAGTGATCGAGCAACTTGCGCGTCTGCCGCGTGTCCTCACAGGCGACCAGGTCCGCCTCTCGCAGGATGCGCAAGGCGCGCAGCGTGATGTCCTCGAGGTTTCCGATGGGCGTGGCCACCAAATACAGCGTTCCCGGCATTGGTAGATTATGGCGCGGTTCCGGCTATTGCTGCCGGCCCGTTTCCATCGAATCCCCTTTCAAACCGTGCGTGCCGTTTTCCGGCACACGGCTTAACGATGATCTTCTGGGTGTGGCTTGCGACGGGTACTTCACGATGCCCATCAACCGGTACAGGCCCATCCCGCGTAGCTGATCGCCAGTGTAGAAACGACGCTTCGTCGGCCGTTGCCCGCCGTGCCGATAGTGCCAGCGCCGCAGACTCTGGAACACGAAGGTATCCGTCTCGTTGAACTCCCGGTCGGCGTTCCCCGTCCGGAAATAGTTCCCCCAGCCGCGAAGCACGGGATTCAGTTCCGCGATGATCTGCTTCACGTCCTTCCCGCTTTGCCGCCTGCAGGTCAACTCTCGCACACGGTCCCGGAGCTTCTTCACTGCCTTTGGGCTCGGCCAGCGCTGCATAAAATACCAGCGCGGGTGTCGCTGGATGCTCCGCTTCTTGCGAATCGAGCATCCCAAAAACACGAAGCCTTCCTTGCCGCGTCTCAAGTCCACCAGCCGCGTCTTCGCTGGATGCAGCGTCAACCCGAGCCGGTCCATCACCAGCCCGATCCGCCGGAGCGCTTCCCTGGCCCGCGACTCCGTGCCACACATGGCCACGAAATCGTCGGCATACCGGACCAGTATCCCAAGCTGGCTACACCGCGCCGCCCAGATCCGATCCAGTTTGTTCAGGTAGATGTTGGCCAGCAACGGCGAGATCACTCCGCCCTGCGGGGTTCCCGCCAGCGTTTCTCTCACCGTCCCGTCCTCCATCACTCCGGCTTCCAACCATTGGCGGATCAACTTCAATACCCTTCGATCCGAGATCCGCTCCTTCACCAACTCCATCAGGGTTTCCCTCTGGATGTTGTCGAAGTAGCCTTGAATGTCCGCATCGACGACAAAGTTGAAACCCTGGTTACCCGCTTCACGGATCGCCTCCAGAGCCTGGGTCGCGCTTTTCTTCGGACGGAATCCATAACTGCACGGCTGGAAATCCGCTTCGAAGATCGGCTCGATGATCAACTTCGCCGCCATCTGCACCACTCGATCCCGGACCGTGGGAATCCCCAACGGCCGCTGCCTCCCATCCGCTTTCGGAATGTACCGCCGCTTCACCGGGGAAGGGCGATATCGACCTGCCCGCAGCGCCGCTTCGATCTCCGCCAGAAACGCCTCCATGCCTCGTTGTTCGATGGCCTGGATGGTCTCCGCATCGATCCCCGCCGCGCCGTGCTTGCTGCGCACCCGCCTCCACGCTTCCCACAGAACGTCACTCCTGTAGATCCGGTCGTACAGCGCGTGGAACCGGCGTGTCTTACTCCGCTTGGCACACACATATAGCTTGCGTTGGAGTTCTCGTACTTTTTCATTGGGGGTGTTGGCCGTCTCCGGCATGCCCTCGCACTTACCTCCTGGCAAGCATGATCAAAGCAAGGCCCCTTCCCTCCAGCGCGTTGTCTTGCACGCCTTCATCGGTACTACGGACCTCTCGGACTCCCTCCCGGCTCCGTACGACTTCAGCCATCCGGCCTTATACGCCCGGTCTTTGCCCGACGAGGCTGCCGGGGAGGGTCTCTCCTGTTCCGCGTCGTTCTGTCCCAACGTGCCACCGCCTTCTACCCCGGGGAGGTCCAGCACCCGTTCCGGTCCCAGGATGCTGTCTGTTGCCTTCGCCGTGAAATGAGCGTCTCGGCCCTCCCAAACACCTTTCGGCTGACACTTTGACGAGGCTGGATCGCGTTCAATGTTTGTTGCGGCCCGCTGGTTTGCTTCCCTCTTTTTCAAGGGCTTTCGACACTCCGCTCGGCTCGGTTGGATTTCTCCTCCCGGCTGAAGTCTGCTACCGGGCGCTCCGGCGCTTACCCGAACGGGACTTGCACCCGCTAGAACCACGCGTCTTTCAGGACGCACCATTGGTACCAGTCTAAGGCCAAAGCGAACCGGACCCGCGCGGGCGGGGACTTCGCCGGCATCCTGGACGGCGTCGCCACAGCACCGCGTTACCCCTCGAAGTCGCTCTCGAGTTGCGCGATCTGATCGGCGGTGAGCGCTGTCTGCGCCTGGTAGTTGGGGTGATCGACCAGGATGCTCACACCGGCGCGCCACTGCGCGCGCTGTTCGGGCGTCAGGACGAAGCGGACATACTGCACCGCGCTGATGCGGTCGGATGAGATCTGCCGGACGTTGAAGACGGCCTTGGAGGGCGGCAGGCCGGCCACGGCGATGAAAACGTGGTCCTCGAGTCCGAGGAGGTCGCGCAGCTTCGCGTCCCGCTCCTCGGCCTGGGCGTACTCTATCAGCAGGGAAACCCCGAGGCCGCCCGGCGGCGGGATCAGCTCGTTGTAGGTCTCGACCTCGTGGCGGATGGCCGCCAGATCCACAATGCGCTCGATCCGCATCATCTCCTGAATCTGGTAGCGCACCGTCTCGCGGTTCTCGAACAGGAACGTCAGGTGGTTGCCCACACGGATGCGGCGCCGGTCCTTGAGCGCCATCATCCGCGGACGAAGCGTCTTCCGCTCGATTTCGTAATCGGCGATGCCGGCGATCTCGGAAAGCGCGACTGGTTTCATGGCTGCGAGGGCGGGATGGGGGTGGGGAATCCGTCCGGGCGGTAGGCGCGCGCCAGCACCTGAATGGGATGGATCGGCCGCGTGCCCAGGGCCTGGTCGAACTGAATCGACGCTAGCGGGCAGTCGCTCGCCAGCACGTCAGCCTCGGCCGCGGCCATGGCGTCGAAAGCCTTCTTGCCGGTGAGCATCGCCAGGGGGAAGAACTCGCGTTTCATGGCCCAGGTGCCGTCGTGGCCCGAGCAGCGCTCGACCAGCTTGATGGTCGTCCCCGGGATCAAGCGCATCACGTCGCGCGAGCGGTATCCGATGTTCTGCGCCTTGAGGTGGCAAGGCAGGTGGTATGCGACCATGCCCGGAGTGGAGCGGAAATCGCGGCAGAAGCGGCCCTCCTGTTTCAGTTCGAACAGGAACTCGCAGATGTCGCGGGTGGCCGCCGCGACCTCGCGCGCTTCCGGCGTGCCTACCAGCTCGGGATACTCCTTGCGCAGCGTGTAGGAACAGGTGGGGTCGATGGCCACGATACGCTTCCCGGCTCGTGCGTGCGGATGGAGCAAGGCGACGTTCTGGCGCGCCAGGCTCTGGGCCAGCTCGATATCGCCGTGCTCGAGCGCCGGCATCCCACAGCAAACTTGTTTCGGGCAGGAGAGGGAAATGCCGTTCTTCGCGTAAACCTCGACGGCGTCCTTGCCTACCTGAGGCTCGTTGTAGTTCACCGAGCAGGTGAAGAAGAGCACCGCCCGCGACGGATCGCCCGGCGGTGGCGGTTGCTTGCGGAACCAGTCCTCGAAGGTCTCGCGGTGGAATTCGGGTAACAATTTCTCGCGATGGATGCCGAGCGCGGCCTGGAGCCCGATCCTGAGCAGCGGCTGGCGGTTGGACCAGTTGGCCAGACCCGCGCACATGCCCGCCGCCCGGCCCAGCAGGTTGGGCCGCGACAGGACGCGGTCGCGCAGACCGAGCCCGGTTTCCTTCTTGCGCACCGCGTTCGCCCGCAGCATGAGGCGCGGAAAATCGAGCTGGAACTCGTGCTTGTCGTCCGGCGTATAGGGGCACTTGACGTAGCAAATCTTGCACTGGAAGCACAGCTCGGCGACAAGGCCGGCCTCGGCCTGCGAGACCTGGCGCGCGTCGCCCTGGTGCGCCTCAACGGCCCGGAACAGCTCCGGAAAGCTGGGGCATAGACTGAAGCAGAGCCGGCACCCGTTGCAGATGTCGAAGGCGCGCTCGATTTCCCCGCGCAGGGCGGCCCGGTCCCAGTACGCGGAATCGTTGGGGTTGTAAGACAGACCCGGTGTGGGCGCGCCTTTGATGGGTGGCATGGCGAGCCGGTCCGCTGCTACGAAATCGAGTCCAGGCCGCGCTGAAAGCGCCCGGCGTGGGATTTCTCCGCCTTGGCCAGCGTCTCGAACCAGTCGGCGATCTCGGCGAAGCCTTCCTCGCGCGCCGTCTTGGCCATGCCCGGGTACATGTCGGTGTACTCATGGGTTTCACCTGCGACGGCGGCTCCCAGATTCTCCTGGGTATCGCCGATCGGCAGCCCGGTGGCGGGGTCGCCGACTTCCTTCAGGTAGTCCAGGTGGCCGTGAGCGTGGCCGGTCTCTCCTTCGGCGGTATCGCGGAACAGACCGGCGACGTCGGGATAGCCCTCGATGTCCGCCTGTTTCGCGAAGTAGAGATAGCGGCGGTTGGCCTGCGATTCCCCGGCGAACGCGTCTTTCAGGTTCTGGTGTGTCTGGGTCCCTTTGAGTGCTGCCATAGTCTCCTCTCCCTTAAGTAGCCGCTCCCTTACGGTCGCGGTTCCGTAACAAACCTACCTCATTATCCCGCATCGCGGAAGCGGGCGTAAGTCATATGGATGCAGGCTGGCCTCCCCGGGTCGCAGGAGTCTGCACAGCCATCAGCCATCCGCCGTCAGCCAGGCCGGCGACGGCCGAGCGACAGGCCACCCGCAGTTTGTTATCCTCGGTTCTTCATGACGAAACAGCACCTTGCGGCAGTTGTCCTGGCGGTGTGCGCGCCGTTCGTGGCCGCCGCGCAGGAGGAGAAGGTCGATCTCTCGGTGGTGAACCGCATCCGGACCGAGGCCTTCGAGAGTTCCAAGGTGATGGACCACCTTTTCTACCTGACCGACGTCTACGGCCCACGCATTGCGGAGTCGCCCAACTACCTCGATGCGGCCGGGTGGGCCGTGAAGCAGTTACAGACGTGGGGTCTTGCAGACGCCAGGCTCGAAAAGTGGGGCACGTTCGGCCGGAGCTGGACGTGGACCCGCTTCGCCGCCCATATGACCGAGCCGCAGCAGACCTCGCTCATCGGGGTGCCGCTGGCCTGGTCGCCCGGAACCGCGGGGGTGGTCACGGGAGAGGTGGTGCTGGCGCCGATGAGCACCGCCGAAGAGGGCGCCAAATACAAAGGCACGCTGGCCGGTAAGATCGTATTCATCGAAGAAGCGCGCGAGCTCAAGCTGCACCTGGAGGCCGATGGCAAGCGCTGGACCGATCCCGACCTGGCGACCCGCGCCCTGGCGCCCGAACCCGGCGAGGTCCAGCGCTTTGGACCCCCGGCGGCCCCGCGGCGCCCCGGCGAGCCGCCGCCTACACGCGAACAGTTGCAGGAAGCGCGCAAAAAACTCAACCAGTTCCTCAAGCAGGAAGGCGTGCTGGCGGTGGTTACCCCGGGCTACGCGGGCGATGACGGAACCATCTTCGCGGCGGCGGCCGGTTCTCACGAGACGAAGGAGCCCCTGCCGCCCACCAGTATCGCCCTGGCCAGCGAGCACTACAACCGCATCGTCCGGCTGATCGAGAAGAAGATTCCGGTCAAGATCGAACTGGAAGTCCGGGCGCGCATTATCGAGGATCATCCGGAAGGAGCGAACGTGGTCGCCGACCTGCCCGGCGGCGCCAGGAAGGACGAAATCGTGATGCTGGGCGCCCACCTGGACTCCTGGCAGGCGGGCACCGGCGCCACCGACAACGCGGCCGGCTGCGCCGTCGCGCTGGAGGCCGTACGCATCCTCACAGAACTGAAGCTCCCCATGGACCGCACCGTGCGTATCGCGCTCTGGGACGCCGAGGAGGAAGGGATCATCGGCTCCCGCGAGTACGTGAAGGCGCACTTCGCCGACCGGGAAACCATGGAGCTCAAACCCGAGCATGCCCGGCTCTCCGGCTACTTCAACTTCGACAACGGGAGTGGCAAGATCCGCGGCGTATACCTTCAGGGGAATGACATGATGCGCCCCATCTTCGAGGCCTGGCTGGCACCGTTCAAGGACCTGGGGGCGACGACCGTCACCATCCGCAACACCGGAGGCACCGACCATCTCTCGTTCGACGCCGTCGGTCTGCCCGGCTTCCAGTTCATCCAGGACCCGCTCGACTACATGAGCC
The DNA here is from genome assembly GCA_963710565.1 of Bryobacterales bacterium. Lineage (GTDB taxonomy): Bacteria > Acidobacteriota > Terriglobia > Bryobacterales > Bryobacteraceae > DASWZN01. The sequence goes on from CAVQAN010000010.1 coordinate 1,097,909, forward strand.
GCACGCACCACTCCAACATGGACGTCTACGACCGCGCCCAGAAAGGCGACCTGATGCAGGCGGCGGCCATCATGGCGTCGGTCATCTACGACGCCGCCAACCGGCCCGGGATGCTGCCACGTAAGCCTCTGCCGAAACCGCAACCCAAGCCCGAAGCCAAGAAATAAGCCGTCGCGTATGGATACCGCCAGGCGCGTGCGATGGTCCGTTCTGGCGCTGCTGGTCGTCTCGATCTTCATCAACTTCATCGACCGCAGCAATCTCTCGGTGGCCGTGACGGACATCGAGAAGCAGCTCTCGCTCGACGACCGGCAGGCGGGCCTTTTGCTGAGCGGGTTCTTCTGGACGTATGCCCTGTTCCAAATTGCCGCGGGCTGGCTCGTGGACCGCTATAACGCCTACTGGGTTTATGCGGCGGGTTTCCTGCTGTGGTCGGCCGCGACCGCGCTCACCGGTTTCGCCGACGCCTTCGCCGTGCTGTTCGGACTGCGGTTGGCTTTAGGCGCCGGCGAATCGGTCGCCTACCCCGCGTACTCACGCATCATCTCGGACGATTTCCCGGAACGCCGGCGCGGACTCGCCAATGCGCTGCTCGATGCCGGATCGAAGGCCGGGCCGGCGGTGGGCACTTTGCTGGGCGGGTTGATCGTCGCGAGGTTCGGCTGGCGACCGCTGTTCTTCGGGCTGGGTTTCGGCGCGCTGGTGTGGCTCGTGCCATGGACACTCGAGATCCGGCGAGCCGCCGCCGGACGGCGGGTTGCCGAGGCGCGGGCGGGTGGACCGGGCTTCCTCGAGATTGTCTCGAAGCGGGACGCCTGGGGCACCTTCCTGGTCCTGTTCGGCGGCAACTACGCCTGGTTCTTCATCCTGACCTGGCTGCCCGCCTACCTCGAAAGGGAGCGGGGCTTCTCGAAGCAGCAGACCGCGATCTTCGGCTCGCTGCCGTTCTGGGGGCTGGCCGCCATGGCGGTGGCAGCCGGCTGGGCGTCGGACCGGATGATTGCCGGCGGCTACGGCGTCTCGCGGGTGCGCAAGGCATTTGCCGTTGCGGGCCTGCTGACGACGACGCTCATCCTCCCCGCGTCCATGCTCCGGGACCACACCGCGGCGGTGGCGCTGCTCACGGTGGGGTGTCTCTCCTACGGCCTGTACTCTTCGAATGTGTGGGCGATGACGCAAACGCTGGCCGGGCCGGCGGCGGGGAAGTGGACCGGAATGCAGAACTGCGTCGGCAACCTGGCGGGCGTTGCCGCCCCGTACGCCACGGGTCTAATCAGTTACCACACCGGCCATTTCTTCTGGGCGTTCGCGGCGGCGTGTTTTTGGCTGGTGGTCGCTGCGTGCGCGTGCGTGCTCCTGGTGGGGAAGATCGAGCCCGTCCGCTGGCGGCGGTAGCGGGCCCCCAGGCGTGGCCGGGGGCTCTGTACCACCTTCAAGGGACGGTTCAGTTCTTGGTCAGCTCTGGCGAAGTCACGCTTCGCTCGATCCGCTTGAGTTCCGCAAGTTCCTTCTCCAGGCGCCGGATTTCAAGCTGCAGAGCCAGCAATTCGGGCGGAGCCGGCGTCCGCATGGCGACGCGCAGGATGGCCACGCTGTCGTCGTCGCTGGGCGCCTCCGGTTTTGGCGCGGTTCGCTCTTCCTTCTTCTCCTGGCCGCTTGCGGGCTCTCCCTGCCCGTCCTCCCACCAGACTGTGGAATCCACGGCGTACTTGCCGATCAGGTCCATCAGGACGCGCACATTCGAAGCTTCTTCCCGGCTGAACCGCCGCGTCTCACCGTCGAAAGTCATCGTGGCGTCGTCCAGGCTGATCCGATAGTTCGCCGATGCGGCCGCACGATACAGGGTCCCGCCGCTCTTGTCACCGCTCGAAATCACCCACATCAGCTCGTGGTTTACTGAGTTCCAGGTTACGGATTCGAGCCGGCGCGGCGTCTCCGGATCCTGCGGCTGTTCCTGCTGGGCCGCGCGCAAGTTGGGCGGGCTCTCCTGGTTCTGCGCACGCCGCCCCTCCTGTGCGCAACCGATGGCCGGCAGCGCAAGCAGCGCCGCCAAGCTCAAATGGACTGCCGATCGCATAGTTGGCCCCTCCGGTGGTTACCGCCTACACATATGATTCGGGCAGGCGTCCGGAAGTTGCCGCCGTGGCCAAGAAACCTACACGGGACGGCCCCCCTGCCCGCGACCGGAGGGGCGTCGCCAGGAGCCCGTCGCCTGCATCTTCGGTTGTGGCGGGCAGCCTCCAAGTACTACTCGTAACGTAAGGCTTCGGTGGGGTTTAGACGCGCGGCGCGGTTGGCGGGCAGTAGTCCGAAAATCAGTCCTACAAAGCACGATACGGCGAAGGCGACGGCGATCGAGAGCTTCGAGATAGGGATGACGAAATCGGTCAGATAGCGCACGGTCAGCGGCATGGCGACGCCCAGCAGGATGCCGGCGCCCCCGCCCACGACGCTGATGAGCACCGCTTCCAGCAGGAACTGCTCGAGGATGTCGCGGCGCGCGGCGCCTACGGCCATCCGCACGCCGATCTCACGCGTCCGCTCCGTGACCGTCACGAGCATGATGTTCATAATTCCGATGCCGGAAATGACGAGAGCAATCGCCGAAACCAGCACCAGCACCAAGCTGAGTATCAGCGCGATCTTCTTGGCCGCATCGAGGATGGCGCTCAGATTCTGGACCAGGTAGCGCGCGCCAGGGCGGTGACGGCTCTCGAGGATCTGCTGCACTGCCGTGGTTACCAGGGGAACTTCCTCGGGCCGCCGCGCCTGCACGTAGATCGGATCGATCCGCTCCACGGGAACGAAATAGCTCATCACCGTGATCGGAATCAGCACCGTTTCCTGGGCCAGCTCCGAGAGGCCGAAGCTTTCCACCTTCTCCTTGAACGTTCCGACCACCGTGAAACCGAGCCCGTGGATCTTCACCACCTTGCCGATGGCGGTCTCCTGGCCGCCGAACAAGCGCTTGGCCAGCCGCTCGGTGACCAGCGCGACTTTCTGGCTCAGCGCCACATCGCTCGCGTCCAGCGGCCGTCCGGCCAGCACAACCAGGTTGCGCACGGGGTTGTAATACTGGTCCGAACCAATCACCGTGACGTCTTCTTCGCGGCCGTCGATCACCAGCCGGTCGAACGAAGTCTCGACGCCGGTGGCCGCCACGATCTGACCGTCGAGCTGCTGGCGCACGGCCCGTACGTCGGACATCTTCACGTAGTCGGCATCCACCTGTCCGCCGCCGGGCTGAGCGCCCACTGTGGCCGACGCATAAACCATGTTCGAGCCGATGCCCTCGATCTGCTCGAGGATATAGTCGCGGCTGGTCATCGAGATGGTCACCACAAGAATGACTGAGGCGTTGCCGATCACGAGGCCTAGCGCGGTCAGGAATGTCCGCACGCGGTTGGCGCGTAGGGCGTTGAAGCTGAAGGAAACCGCCTCGGTGAGGAACATCGCCTCAGCTTGCCGGAACCTGTCGCAACAGGCGCTCGGCTTCCTTGCGAGGCGGATCGTCCGGCGTCAGGGGAGACTCCAGGTATTGCTTCAGCAACTGCTTGGCAACACCGAGGTTCCGGCCGGTTTGGATGTAAACACTGGCGCGAGCGAACAGGATTCCGGGGGAGCCGGGAGCGAGCGACTCCGCGCGCCTGAAGGCGTCGTCGCTCTCCTGGTATCGGCCGGACCTGGCCAGCAGCTTGGCCAGATCCACGAGCCGGCCGGCCTGACGGGGCGCCAGGTCAATGGCGCGCCGGAGCTGCTCCTCGGCGGTCCGGTCCTCCTTCCGTTTCTCGGCCAGGCGCGCTTGCGCCCAATGCCCCTCAGCCGGGTTCACCTCGGCCATGTGCGCCGCCAGCCTGCTCGCCCTGTCTAGGCCGCCTCCCAAGAACCCGGGGGCATCCAGGTAATACTCGAACAAGTCTTGGATCGCGTCCATGTTCCGGGGGTCGATCTGCACTGCCTTCTCGAAGCTATCTCTCGCCTTGCCGGCATAGCCCGGGGCGGTCAGAAAGCTGGAAGTCTCCGCACGGCGTCCCCAAGCCCTCCCCAACCACAGATGATAGTCGGATTCCCCCGGCCTCAGTTCGACGGCTTTCTGGAAGAAATCGCCGGCTTTCTTGGGGTCGCCCTCCATGTAATAGCACATCCCGATAAGATGATAGGTGGCCGCATCTTTCTCGGGAAGCGGGCGCAGCAGCTTCAAGGCGGCTTCGTAGTCGGTGCGGTGGTACAGCTCACGCGCCTGATCCACGGGCGACCCCGCAACCGCCATCCCAGCCGCGATCACCAACCCTGCGAGGCTATAGGCCGAGTTTCTTGACATCCCGCCCACCGCCCTCATTTTACGTTATCGCCTTAACGCAATGGATGCAAATCAGAGTCAACTGGGTACAACTTTCGCGGCGGCGGGATCGCTCAGTCCCCCGTCAACCGGAAGACGGCAAAACGTCCTACCAGTTGTCCGGGAGCCGCTTTGGTGGAAACGAAGAGAACTCGCTCGGCCACGTTGTAGCGGTCGCCGAGCTCGACATAGAGGTCGAGCTTGCCGTCGGCGTCTAAATCGCCGGCCCACAGGATCTCCCAGGCGGGTTCGTTGGCCATCTCGGGAGCGGAGTACAGCACCTGCGTGACTCCGTTTGACACCAGTTCGAGCGAAGAGCCCGCCATGTCGGCATCGCCCTGGCGGCGGGGATTGACGACTCGCACCAGGAACTGCTGGCTTCCGATGGTGAGCTTGATCTGGTCGCCGTTGAGCAAGGCCCGCTGCTCGAGTTCCCGAAACGCGTCCACGGAGGCGACCCTCAGGTCGTCGCCGCCACGCACCAGGAAGACGGGTTGGCCGCCGCCTCGGACCGAGATCTCGCGGCCGCTGTGCTGCTCCCCCTCATCCACCTTTTCGTCCCGAACCGCCCTGACCTCGACCGCCGCCTCGCGCCAGACGTAGCCTTTCCCTTCGGGGAACAGGCCCAGCCACGCGCCGGCGTCGGCATCGAGGACCTCGTCGGCGCGAAACGTGCCCACCTCGATCAGCCGGCGCCGCTCGGCGGGCGGCGAAAAGCCCCAGAACATCACGGCACACAGAAGCGCGGCTCGCAGGACCATACGGCCTGAGATTGTACCGAAATTCGGAGCGCCGTCGCGTCGCTCGCCGCGACCACCAGCCGCGAGTGGACGACCGGAAGCGGCTGGACATCGCTCCTGTGAACCGGCATCCGGACAAAACCGCCACCTGCCGCCTCCAGATCGGCGGCCTCAGTGGAGCGGGAGTCTCAGTCGCCCCCACCGTCCTCGCGGGCGATCCCGTGGTCGACTGCCACGATATGAAGCGCCCGGACCGCGTGGTGACGGAATCGAGCTGCCAGCCCCTGCGGTCACCCTCGTCCAGATGCCGGCGTAGAGCAGTGCGTCAGCCACGCACGGGTATTTCGCGCCGCAGGGCGACACCGCCGTAACGCAACTCAGGTTTGCCGCGTCATTGCTAGACCGTGCGGGAGATGGCTGGCGAACGTAAGGCGAACTGTGCGCCGTGCGAGCCGGCCGCGATTCCGAGGGGCGTTTGACGATACGCTGAAGGATGGCCGCTCGGCCACTGCTGAAGGGAGAGAGGGCGAGATGAAGAAGAGCGCTGCGATTGGGATGGGGCTTCTGCTGACCGGCGGGACGGTTTGGGCGCAATACCTGATCACGACAGTGGCGGGGGGCGGACTGCCGCCTACCGCGGCCCCGGCCCTGAGTTCCCCTCTTCCTCAGCCGGTCGCGGTCGTAACGGACAATTCGGGCAACGTCTACTTCGCCGCGGCCAACTGCGTGTTCAAGGTCGACGCGAGCGGAGTTCTCACCCGCGTGGCTGGTTCGACCGAGGCCAACTACGGCGGCGATGGAGGGCCCGCTACCACCGCCCAGCTCAATGCCCCTCAGGGTCTCGCCGTGGATAGCGCCGGCAACCTCTACATCGCCGACAGCGGCAACAGCCGGATTCGAAAGGTGGCGGCCAACGGCGCCATCACGACCGTGGCCGGCAACGGAACGCCGGGCTACACGGGCAACGGTGGCCCGGCCACCAACGCCGAACTGCGGTTCCCGCGCGGCGTGGCGGTGGACGCCAGCGGCAGCCTCTACATCGCGGACACAGCCAACAGCCGGATTCGCAAGGTGGCGGCTAATGGCACCATCGCCACCGTGGCCGGCAGCGCCTTCTCGAACGGCCTGTTCGGCGACGGAGGCCCGGCCACCAGCGCCTCCCTGAATCATCCTTACGGCGTAGCGCTGGACTCCGCGGGCAACATCTACATTGCGGACACCAGCAACCACGCCGTCCGCGAGGTCACGGTGACCAACGGCATCATCAACACCGTGGCCGGCACGGGCACCGCGGGGTACACAGGCGACGGTGGTGCGGCCACCGGAGCCGAACTGAATTATCCTTACTCCGTCGTCGTGGACTCCGCCGGGAACCTCTACATTGCGGACCACGACAACAACGTGATCCGGGAGGTGGCGGCGGCCAGCGGCGCCATCGTCACGATTGCCGGCAACGGCACCTACGGGTACACGGGCGACGGAGGCCCGGCCACCAGTGCGGAACTGCGCTATCCTGCCGGCGCGGCGCTGGCTGCCGGCGGCAACCTCTACATCGCGGACAGCGGCAACAGCCGCATTCGTCAGGTGGCGGCTGGCGGAACCATCGCCACCCTGGCTGGCAACGGGATCGGCTATGCGGGCAACGGAGGCTCCGCCACCGCGGCGTTGATAGGCTCCGCCGAGTCCGCGGCACTGGACGCCGCCGGCAACCTCTACTTGGCGGACAGCGCCAACAACATGATCCGCAAAGTGGCTCCCAGTGGCATCATCACGACCGTGGCCGGCAACGGAACCGCCGGTTACTCGGGAGACGGCGGCCCGGCCAACAGCGCCCAGCTCACCACGCCCTCGGGTGTCGCGCTGGACAGCGCCGGCTCTCTTTACATCGCCGATACAGGCAACAGCGTGGTCCGCAAGGTGGCGCTCAATGGCACCATTACCACGGTGGCCGGCAACGGCACCTATGGCTACTCGGGGGACAAGGGACCGGCTACCAGCGCTGAGCTCAGTTATCCATACGCCGCGGCGGTGGACTCAGCCGGCAACCTCTACATCGCGGACACCTGGAATGCGGCGATCCGGAAGGTGGCGGCGGCCACCGGCACCATCACCACCTTCGCCGGCAGCAACTTTCCCGGCTACGCGGGTGACGGAGGCTCGCCTACGGCCGCGGAGATCAATTATCCCTATGGCCTTGCCCTGGACTCCTCCGGCAACCTCTACATCGCCGACAGCGGCAACAGCCGGATCCGCGAGGTCTCCGGCGGCACCATCACCACGGTGGCGGGCAGTGCCACCGCCGGCTACGCGGGCGACGGGGGGGCGGCCACCAGCGCATCGCTCAGCTTGCCTAACGGCGTCGCGGTGGACGCCGCCGGGAACATCTACATCGCGGACACCGGAAACAGCGTGGTCCGCGAAGTGAGCGGGGGTAACATCAGCACCATCGCCGGCAACCGCGGCTATGGCGAATCGGGCGACGGCGGACCCGCCACCAGTGCCCAACTGAACTCGCCCTACGACGTGGTGTTGGACAGCGCCGGTGACGCCTACGTCACCGACCAGTTCGTGGTTCGTATGCTGCTGCCGCAGGGAGCGCGCGCGCTGCTGAGCGCCGCTGAGACGCTTCCCTCCAGCCTCACGCGGGGCCAGACGGGCGGCGCGTATTCGGTGGCGGTGAGCAACGCCGCCAGCGCCGGCCCAACGAGCGGAACGGTGACGGTGACCGCGACCGTCTCCACCGGGCTGGTGCTGGCTTCCATGTCGGGCACGGGCTGGAGCTGCTCGGGCGCGGTCTGTACGCGCAGCGACGCTCTCGGCGCCGGCGCCAGCTATCCCGCCATCAACGTAAGGGTCAACGTGGCTGCGGATGCGCCCGCGCAGGTGAGCAATCAGGTCAGCGTCTCGGGCGGCGGCTCGACGCCGAGCACGGCCAGCGGCCTGACCGCGGTCGTCGGCGGCCCTCCCGCGGCGCCCGCGCTGGTCTCTCCGCCGAACACCGCCCTGGGCGTTCTAGTTGCCCCAACCCTGACCTGGAGCGCGGCAGCCGGAGCCACGTCGTACGATGTCTATTTAGGCACCCTGTCCACGCCGCCTCTGGTGACGAACACGACCGGAACGAGTTACGTCCCACCCACGCTGAGTGTAGACACCACCTACTACTGGCAGATCGTGGCCCGCGACGGCTCCGGCTCAGCTAGTTCGGCGACCTGGTCGTTCACGACGGGCGCCGCGCTGGCGCCTCTGCTATTTGTGCCGGTGACCCCCTGCCGCGTGGCCGACACGCGGGTGCCCGCCGGGCAGTTCGGCGGTCCCACCATGACCGCGGGCTCCACCCGTTCGTTCCCGATTCCCCAGGGCGGATGCAGCATCCCGGCCTCCGCCCAGGCGTATTCCGTCAACGTCACCGTGGTGCCGGACGGCCCGCTCGGCTTCCTCAGCCTCTGGCCTACCGGGCAGCCGCAGCCGGTGGCCTCGACGCTGAACTCGTGGGGCGGCATCGTGGTGGCCAACGCGGCCATCGTCCCGGCCGGCACCGGCGGAGCGGTGAGCGTGTTCGTCAGCAACGACACCGACGTCATCCTCGACGTCAATGGCTATTTCGCCGCGGCTGGCGCTGCGAGCCCCTCGGCGTTCTATGCCGCCACGCCGTGCCGCATTGCCGACACGCGGGGCCCTGCGGGCCAGTTCGGAGGGCCCTCCTTGTACGCCGGCCAGACCCGGAGCTTCTCCATCCCGTCGAGTTTGTGCCAAACTCCGGCCGGCGCGACCGCCTATTCGCTCAATGTGACGGCGGTGCCGGACACGAACTACCTCGGTTTTCTGAGCGCGTGGCCCACGGGACAGGTTCAGCCCAACGTGTCCACGCTGAATTCCTGGACCGGGAAGGTGGTCGCGAACGCGGCCATAGTCCCGGCGGGAACCAACGGATCGATTTCGGCCTTTGTCACCGACCCAACCGACGTCATTCTCGACATCAACGGTTACTTCAGCCAGCCGGGAGGCGCGGGCGCGCTGTCGTTCTACCCGGTGGTGCCGTGCCGGGTGGCGGACACGCGCTGGCCGGTGGGCCCGTTCGGCGGCCCGGAGATGACGGCCACGCAGACGCGCTCGTTTGCGATCCCGGCCAGCGGCTGTTACGTTCCCTCGACGGCGGTGGCCTATTCGGTCAACATCACGGTGGTGCCCGACGCGAGGCTGTCCTTCCTCTCGGCCTGGCCGGCCGGATTGGCGCAGCCGGTGGTTTCGACGCTGAACTCGTGGGACGGCAGCGTGGTCGCGAACGCGGCGATCGTTCCGGCGGGGACGGGCGGGGCCATTAGCATCTTCGTGACCGACAACACGCAGGTAATTCTCGACATCAACGGGTATTTCGCGCCGTAAGGCGAGTTGCCGCGGCAGCGAAATATCGTTTGCGGCGAGGCGAACCCGGGATTATACTGGGGCGGTTCTCGGAAAGGGTCAGGGTTCGCCATGAGGGAGATCGTCGCCACTGCGTTTGGATTCCTGCTTGCCGCCGGGACGGTTTCGGCACAGCAGTATCTGACCGTTACGGTGGCTGGGGGCGGGCTGCCGCCCACGCCGGCCCCGGCCACGAGCACGGCACTCGGATATACAGGGGCGGTGGCGGTAGCCGCGGACGGCGCCGTGTACTTCACCGCGACCAACTGCGTTTTCAGGGTCGACACTTCAGGAGTTCTCACGCGGGTGGCGGGCAGTTCGGCACTGCCGGGTTACTCCGGCGACGGAGGACTGGCGACCAGCGCCCAGCTTAAGTTTGCGACCGTTTCCTCGAACCAGGAGCCCACCCCCTTGACTGGCTTGGCGGTGGACGCCGCCGGGAACATATACATCTCCGACGTCTACGACTACGTCGTCCGCAAGGTGACGGCGGCGACGGGCGTCATCACGACGGTGGCCGGAACCGGCATGAGCACGGCGGGACCTTTGGGCGACGGAGGCCCGGCCACCGGCGCCATGCTGGCTCCAATGGGCCTGGCGCTGGACGGGTCCGGTGACCTCTATATCGCCGACCTGGCCAGCAACTCGATCCGCAAGGTGACCGCGGCCACCGGTATCATCACGACCGTGGCCGGGAATGGCAACGGTGATGTTCGTCTCTATTCGGGTGACGGAGGACCGGCCACCAGCGCCCAGCTCAACGATCCTGTGGGTGTGGTGGTGGATGGCTCCGGCAACCTCTACATCTCCGACAGCGGCAACAACGTGATTCGCAAGGTGACGGCGGCGACTGGCATCATCACCACGGTGGCCGGGAATGGAAGCCTCCTTGGTGGGTCCTCAGGCGACGGGGGCCCGGCCACGAGCGCCCAGCTTTCTCTTCCCGGCGCCTTGGCGGTAGATGGCTCCGGCAGCCTCTACATCGTTGACTCCGTGGGCCAGCTCCTCCGCAAGGTGACGGCGGCGAGCGGCATTATTACGACGCTGGTAGGGAGCGGAGGAGGATTCCTGGGCATCGGAGGCCTGGGGCTTGATGGCTCCGGCAACCTTTACGTCGCCGACGCGTATCACAGTGCGATTCGTAAGCTGGCGGCTGCGACTGGAATCATGACGACGGTGGCTGGGAATGGTCTGGCTCCGGCTTCCTCGGGCGACGGAGGTCCGGCCACCAGCGCCCAGATCTCAGCGCCGAGAGGCGTCGCGGTGGACGGCTCGGGCAACCTCTACATCACCGACCCCTACGGTCGCGTGGTCCGCACGGTGACGGCAGCGACCGGCATCATCACGAGAGTGGCTGGGAATGGCACCTCCGGGTATTCGGGCGACAGAGGTCCGGCCACGAGCGCCCAATTCGAGTTCCCGGGGGCGGTGGCTGCGGACAGCTCGGGCAACATCTACATCGGCGACGCCTGGAGCTACGTGATCCGCAAAGTGGTGGCGGCGACCGGCGTCATCACGACGGTGGCTGGAACTGGAAGCCAGGGGTACTCAGGCGACGGGGGCCCGGCCGCATCCGCCCAGCTCGGTGGCGTAGGGGTGGCAGTGGACACCGCCGGCAACCTCTACATCGCAGACACGTACAACAACGTGATCCGCAAGGTGGCAGCGGCGACCGGCACCATCACCACGGTGGCCGGAAACGGGACGGCGGGGTACTCGGGCGACGGAGGTCCGGCCATCGGCGCCCAACTATGGGGCCCGCAAGGCGTCGCGGTGGATGTCTCCGGCAACCTCTACATTGCCGATTATTACAACTACGCCATTCGCGAGGTGTCGGCGGCAACAGGCATCATGACAACGCTGACCTCGACACTCAGGCCCTTCGATCCGACCGGGGGGCCACCTTTTGGCCCCACGTTCGTCGCGGTCGACGGCTCCGGCAACGTCTTCTTCCCATACGGCCGCTCCGGTTCGATCGCGAAGGTTGTAGCTGCGACGGGGATCGTCACAGCGGTGGGCGGTCCTGCGGCCGGCGTCGCTTTGGACGCCGCAGGCGACGTGTACGCCTCGGACGGCGCCAACAACGTGGTCCTGATGCTCGTACCTGCGGCAACCCACGCCGTGCTGAGCGTTACTCTTGCCCATTCCCCCACGTTCGCACGGGGACAGACGGACGCACCGTACGCGGTAGTGGTGAGCAATACCGCCGGAGCCGGGCCAAGCAGCGGAACCGTAACGGTAGCCGAGACGGTGCCCGCCGGCCTGGCGCTTGCGTCGATGTCCGGCGCGGGCTGGAGCTGTTCGGGCAACACTTGCACGCGCAACGATGTCCTGGGCCCCAGCGCGAGTTATCCGCCCATTGCCGTGACGGTGAACGTAGCGGCGGACGCGCCTTCACAGGTGACCAATCAAGTCGCAGTCTCCGGCGGCGGCTCGGCGACGAGCAGCGCTGCGGACCTGACCACGATGGCCGCGCCGCCCGCCGCGCCCGTCCTGGTTTCCCCTGCGAACGGCGCCACGGGCGCTTTGGTCGCACCGGTCTTGGTTTGGAGCGCCTCGGCGCTGGCTGCATCTTACGACGTTCACTTCGGCAGCTCGTCCACGCCGCCCCTGGTGACCAACACGGCCGGGACGACGTACGCCCCGGGAACGTTGAGCGCGGGCACTACTTACTACTGGCAGATCACGGCCCGCAACGGCTCCGGTTTCACCGCCTCCGGGACGTGGTCGTTCACGACCGGTGACGGGTCGGCGGGCCTGCGGTTCACGCCCGTGGTTCCCTGCCGCGTGGCGGACACGCGGGAGGCCCCCGGCCCTTTCGGCGGGCCGACCATGAGCGCCGGCTCCTCCCGCTCTTTTGCGATTCCTCAGGGCCCCTGCGGCATCCCGACGACGGCACAGGCGTACTCGTTGAATGTGACGGTGGTGCCCGCAGGGCCGCTGGCATACCTGACGCTGTGGCCCACCGGTCAGCCCCAGCCCATCGTCTCGACCCTGAACTCCTGGGGCGGCAGCGTTGTGTCGAACGCGGCCATCGTCCCGGCCGGCGCGTTCGGAGCGGTGAGCGTCTTCGTCAGCGACCCTACCGACGTGATCCTGGACATCAACGGCTATTTTGACGACTACAGCGGACCGATTTCGTATGCGTTCTATCCCGCCACGCCGTGCCGCATCGCCGACACCCGCGGTCCCACGGGCCAGTTTGGCGGGCCCTACATGCACGGCGGACAGACCCGGGATTTTCCCATTCCGCTGAGCGGCTGCGGTCTTCCGGCCACGGCGCGAGGGTACTCGCTGAATGTGACGGTCGTGCCGGGCGGGTATCTGGGATATCTGAGCGCGGGGCCGACGGGACAGGCGCCGTTCATCGCCTCCACGCTGAACTCCTGGACGGGAAAGGTTGTGGCGAACGCCGCGCTGGTTCCGGCGGGGACCAACGAGTCGATCTCGATATACGTTTCGGACGCGACGGAAGTCATTCTGGATGGCAATGGTTACTTCGCCGCGCCAGGGAGTGCGGGCGCGCTGTCGTTCTACCCGATCACGCCCTGCCGGGTGGCGGACACGCGCTGGCCCGGCGGCCCCTTCGGTGGCCCGGAGATGGCGGCCTTCAGCACGCGCTCGTTCCCGATCCCGGCCAGTGCGTGCAACGTGCCCACGACGGCGGCGGCGTATTCGCTGAACGTGACGGTGGTGCCCGATGGGCCCCTCGGCTTCCTCACGGCCTGGGCGACGGGCTCGCCGCAGCCGAATGTCTCGACGTTGAACTCCTGGGACGGCACGGTGGTGGCGAACGCGGCGATCGTTCCGGCGGGGACGAACGGGGCCATCAGCATCTACGTCGCACCGACCAACAATTCGTCCAGCCCCACGCACGTAATTCTGGACATAAATGGATACTTCGCGCCATAAGTGAGTTGCTCCGGCAACGAAATATTCATTGGCCCCGTGGTGAGCCGGGGACTATACTGGGGCGTTACGGGATACGGAGAGGTTCGGCATGCGAAACAGCGCTGCTATTGTCGTCGGACTCCTGCTGACCGGCGGGACGGTTTGGGCCCAGCAGTATGTGATCACGACGGTTGCGGGGGGCGGGCTGCCGCCTACGCCGGCTTCGGCCACGACTGCGTCGATTCCCGTGCCCTATGCCGTCACAGTGGACGCCGCCGGCAACCTGTATTTCACCGCGGCCAACGCCGTGTTCAAGGTCGCCGCCACGGGAGTCCTGACCCGCGTGGCGGGTTCGACGCGCGCGGGCTACTCCGGCGACGGGGGCCTGGCTACGAGCGCCCAACTCAACGCCCCCAAGGGCGTTGTTGCGGATGGAGCCGGCAACCTCTTCATCTCCGATACCAGCAATCACGCTATCCGGAAGGTGGCCGCCAATGGCGTCATCACGACCGTGGCGGGCAACGGAACCCCAGGCCACACGGGTGACGGGGGACAAGCGACGGCGGCGCAACTCTACTACCCCATGGGCGTGGCGTTGGACGCCGCCGGCAACCTTTACATCGCCGACAGCTTCAACGCCGCGATCCGCAAAGTGGCGGCCACCACTGGCACGATCACCACCCTGGCCGGCAGCGCCGGACTAGACGGGCCGGGAGCCGTGGCGCTCGATGCGGCCGGCGACCTGTGCATCGCCGACACGTACAACAGCGTGGTCCGCAAGCTGGCAGCCAACGGAACGGTCACGACCGTCGCCGGCGGGAGCACCTCCGGCTATTCGGGCGACGGGGGCCCGGCCACCGCCGCCCAACTCCATTGGCCCAGTGGCGTGGCTCTGGACGCCGCCGGCAACCTCTATATCGCCGACAGCTTGAACAACGCGATTCGCAAGGTGGCGGCCAACGGCATCATCACCACGGTGGCCGGGGGCGGCGCCGCCTATCCGGGCGACGGAGGGCCGGCCACCGCCGCTCAACTCGACTGGCCGCGAACCGTGGCCGTGGACGCCTCCGGCAACCTCTACATCGCGGACGGCAACGACCACGCGGTCCGCAAGGTGGTGGCGAATGGCATCATCTCCACAGTGGCCGGCAACGGCAGCGATGGCTATTCGGGCGATGGGGGCCCGGCCACCGGCGCCCAACTCAGCTACGCCAACGGCTCGGTCGTCGATGCCGCCGGAAACCTCTACATCGCGGACGGCGGCAACAACGTGATTCGTAGGGTAGCGGTCGATGGAACCATCACGACCGTAGCCGGCAACGGGACCTACGGCTATTCGGGAGACGGCGGTCCAGCCACGATGGCCCAGCTTGACTGGCCTCAAAGCGTGGCCCTGGATGCCTCCGGAAATCTCTATGTCGCGGACACGGCTAACGCCGTGGTCCGCAAGGTGGCGGCGAATACCGGCATGATCACGACCGTGGCCGGCAACGGAGTCTATGGCTACACAGGCGACGGCGGCCTGGCGCCTCAGGCCCGGCTCAATGGCCCCTACGGTGTTGCGGTGGACTCCGCCGGCAACCTCTTTGTCGCCGACACATGGAACAATGCGATTCGCAAGGTGGCGGCCAACGGCGTCATCACAACCGTCGCTACCGGCACCCAACTCGGTGGCCCGCAGGGGATCGCGGTGGATAGCGCGGGCAACCTCTTCATCGCGGACAGCAACAACAGCATGATCCGCAGGGTGGCTGTCAACGGCACGACGGTCACCGTGGCCGGCACGGGGAGTTATGGCTACTCGGGCGACGGAGGGCCGGCCACGAGCGCCCGCCTGAGTATTCCCACCGGCGTGGGCGTGGACGCGGCGGGCAACCTCTTCATCGCGGATACCTGGAACGCCGCGATCCGGAAGGTGGCGGCGAACGGCGCCGTCACGACTGTGGCCGGGTCCGGTGGCAGCGGCTCCGCGGGGGACGGAGGTCCGGCCATGAGCGCGCAATTCACTTACCCTCAAGGCGTGGCCGTGGACAGCTCGGGCAACGTCTACGTCACCGACCAGTTCGTGGTCCGGGTGCTGGCGCCGCAAGGAGCGCGCGCGGTTCTGAGCGTCGCCCATGCGCAGTCCGCCGGCTTCGCGGAGGGACAGACCGGCGCGGCTTACTCGGTGGTAGTGAGCAACGGCGCCAGCGGCGCGCCGAGCGGCGGCACGGTGACGGTAACGGAGATCGTACCGCCCGGCTTGACGCTGGTGTCGATGTCGGGCCTGGGCTGGAACTGCTCAGGCAACACCTGCACGCGCAGCGACGCGCTCGGCCCGGGCTCCAGCTTTCCGCCCATCACAGTGGTCGTGAACGTGGCTGCCTCGACTCCTTTTCAGGTGATCGATGAGGCCAGCGTGTCGGGCGGCGGGGCGGTAGCGACCAGCGCCAGCAACGCGATGGACATCCTCGGCGGCGGCGGGACGCCGGCAGCGCCCGTCCTGGTCTCTCCGGCCAATGGAGCCACTGGCGTTCCGCTGGCGCCGGCTCTGACCTGGAACGCTGCGAGCGGGGCCACGTCCTACGACGTCTACTTCGGAACCCTGTCCACACCGCCCCTGGTGACGAACACGGCCGGGACGAGTTACGCCCCGGGAGCGCTGAGCGTGGGCACTACTCACTACTGGCAAATCACGGCCCGCAACGACTCCGGTTTCACCAGTTCCGGGACGTGGTCCTTCACGACCGGTGGCGGGTCGGCCGGCTTGCTGTTCGTCCCCGTGACGCCCTGCCGCGTGGCGGACACGCGCGTACCGTTCGGACTCTTCGGCAATCCCACCATGGCAGCCGGCGAGGCCCGCTCGTTCCCGATTCCGCAGGCCGCGTGCAACATCCCGGCCACCGCCCAGGCCTATTCGCTCAACGTCACGGTGGTGCCCTACGGCCCCCTCCACTACCTGACCCTGTGGCCTGCCGGCCAACCCGAGCCTTTCGTCTCCACCCTGAATTCCTGGGATGGCACCGTGGTGGCCAACGCGGCCATCGTTGCGGCCGGCGTGTACGGAGCGGTAAGCGTATTCGTCACCGACGAGGCCGACGTGATCCTCGATATAGACGGCTATTTCGCTTCGGCCGGGGCCGCGAACGCGTCTTCGTTCTATCCCGCGACGCCGTGCCGCATCGCCGACACCCGAAATCTCCCCGGCCTGTTCGGAGGGCCGTCTATGTACGGCGGCCAGAAGCGGGACTTTCCTGTCCCGTTGGGCGCCTGCGGGATTCCGGCCCTCGCGGCCGCCTACTCGCTCAACGTTACGGCGGTTCCCGACCAGGCCCTCGGCTGGCTGGCAGCCTGGGCGACGGGATCGCCGCAGCCCTGGGTTTCCACGCTGAACTCCTGGAACGGCCGGGTAGTTGCCAACGAGGCGATCGTTCCGGCCGGCTCCAACGGCTCCATCTCGGTCTACGTCACCGACCCGACCGACGTGATCCTGGACATCGACGGTTACTTCGGCCAGCCCGGAGGCGAGGGCGCGCTGTCGCTTTATCCTGTGTGGCCCTGCCGGGTTGCGGATACGCGGCGCGCGCCTGGCCCCTTTGGCGGTCCGGAAATGTTGGGGGGGACGGCGCGCTCCTTTCCGATCCCGGCCGGCGGTTGCTCCATCCCTTCGACGGCGGCGGCCTATTCGGTCAATGTGACGGTGGTGCCGGACGGGCCGCTTGCCTATCTCTCGGCGTGGCCAACGGGCTCGCCGATGCCCATTGTTTCCACCCTGAACTCCTTTGACGGCAGCGTGGTGGCGAACGCCGCGATCATTCCGGCGGGGACCAACGGGTCCATCGACATCTACGTGAGCAACAGCACCCACGTAATTCTCGATATCGACGGGTATTTCGCGCCGTAGGACCGGACGAGGCCGGTTGCCGGTCGTCAGACACGCTGCGTTCTTGGCGCGCGCACACCGCCATCGGCGGACTGCTCTTACACCATCCCGTATCAAACTGCAAAAAAAACCACTTACGCTTCAAACCCCGAAAGTCGATCAGGGGCTTGCCACTGGCCAGCCAAATCTGTAGAATCAGATTAAGCATCGTACATGTTCACCGCGAGCTGAGCTGACCTGGAGAAGAGGAGGGGTGCGTCATGAGGAACCTCAATGCGATTGGGTTCGGACTCCTGCTGTTTGGGGGTACGGTTTGCGCACAGCAGTATTTCATCACGACAGTGGCGGGGGGCGGGCTGCCGGTCACGCCAACCGTGGCCACGAGCGTGGCGCTTCAAACTACGTCGTCGGTCGCCGCGGACGCCACCGGCAGCGTGTACTTCAGCATTAACAACTCCGTGCTTAAGGTCGACGCCTCCGGAATCCTCACCGTCGTGGCCGGGAGCTCGACGGCGCCGGGTTACTCGGGCGACGGAGGAGTCGCGACGAGCGCCCAGCTCAACCAGCCTTCGGGCCTGACCGCGGACGCCTCCGGCAACCTCTTCATCGCCGACACGGGCAACAGCGTGATCCGCAAGGTGGCGGCCGTAACGGGCATCATCACAACCGTGGCCGGTAATGGAAGCCCCGGGTATACGGGGGATGCCGGCCCCGCCACCAGCGCCCAGCTCAATCATCCCAGGTATGCGGCCGTAGATGGCTCAGGCGACCTCTATATCGCCGACACCGGCAACAACGCGGTCCGCCGGGTGGCGGCGGCTACGGGCCTCATCGTCACGGTGGCCGGCACGGGCGCGCCCGGTTACTCGGGCGACGCGGGACCGGCCACCGGGGCCCAGTTCACGCCCAGCGGCGTGGCGCTGGACGGCGCCAGCAACCTCTACATCTCCGACGCCGCGAGCAGCACGATCCGCGAGGTGGCGGCGGCCACCGGCATCATCTCTACGGTGGCCGGCACGGGCACTGCCGGGTACTCGGGCGACCGTGGCCCTGCCACCAGCGCCCGGCTCTCGCACCCGACAGCCGTCGCGACGGACAGCGCCGGGAACCTGTACATCGCCGACAGCGGGAACATCCGCATTCGAAAGGTGACGGCGGCGACGGGCATGATCACGACGGTGGCCGGCGGCGGCACGAACGGCGAATCGAACGGTGTCGCCACCGCGGCCCAGCTCGGCGCCGCCTTGAGCGTGGCGGTGGATGCCTACGGGAGCTTCTACATCGCCGGCGACACGGAGATCCGCAGAGTGGCGGCGGCCACGGGCAACATCAGCACGGCGGCCGGCAACGGCAAGCCTGGCTTTGCCGGCTACCTGGGCGACGGGGGCCCGGCCGCGAGCGCCAACTTCAGCGCCGTCCAGGGTGTCGCCGTGGATGGCTCCGGGAACCTCTACGTCGCCGATAGCTCGAACTACGCCGTCCGCAAAGTGGCGGCAGCGACCGGCATCGTCACGACAGTGGCCGGCAATGGCACGCCCGGCTATTCGGGCGACGGAGGCCCAGCCACCAGCGCCCAGCTCGCCGTGCCTTACGGCGTAGCAGCGGACGGCCCCGGCGACCTCTATTTTGCCCAGGGATACGTGGTCCGCAAGGTAGCTGCGGCCACCGGCATCATCACGACCGTGGCGGGCAACGGCACCTCCGGCTCTTCAGGTGACGGAGGCCCGGCGACCGCCGCCCAGCTCACAAATCCCACCCGTGTGGCGGTGGATGGCCAGGGCAACCTCTACATCGCCGACGGCCCGGCGGTCCGCATGGTGAAGGCGGCGACCGGCACCATCACCACCGTGGCGGGCAACGGCACGGTCGGCTATTCGGGCGACGGAGGCGCCGCGACGAGCGCCCAGATTACGGCTACGGCCGTGGCCGTGGATGGTTCCGGCAATCTCTACATCGGGGACCTCAGCCACGGTGTCGTCCGCAAGGTGACAGCGGCGAGCGGCGTCATCGCCACGGTGGCCGGCAATGGCACCCTGGGCGATTCGGGCGACGGAGGCCCGGCGACCGGCGCGGGACTCGCTCCGCAGGCCTTGGCGGTGGATGCCGCCGGCAACCTCTACATCGCCGACTTCTACTCCCAGGTCATCCCCTGCGGCCTCAACTGCAACGGCACCGTCCTTTACAACGAGCGTATCCGCGAGGTGGCCGCCGCGACGGGCATCATCACGACCCTGGCCGGGGATGGCAAAGCCGGCTATTCGGGCGATGGAGGGCCGGCCAGCAGCGCCCAGGTGAATGGCCCCCTGGGCGTGGCCGTGGATTCCGCCGGCAACCTCTACGTGGCGGACAACGGCAATCTCGTAGTCCGCATGCTTGTGCCCGAGGCAACCCACGCCCTGCTGAGCATCTCGAGCACCCGGTCCGCCAACTTCGCGCAGGGACAGACGGACGCGGCCTACTCGGTCGCGGTGAGCAACGCCGCCGGAACCGGGCCGACCAGCGGCACGGTGACGGTCACCGAGATCGCGCCGGCCGGGCTGACGCTGGTATCCATGTCGGGCACGGGTTGGAGCTGCTCGGGCGCGGGGTGTACGCGCAACGATGTCCTGGGCGCCGGCTCCAGCTACTCGCCCATAACGGTGACGGTCAGCGTGGCCACGAACGCGCCTGCGCTGGTGATGAATCAGGTCACGGTCTCGGGCGGCGGCTCGACGACGAGCAGCGCCTCGGACCTGACCACCATCGGCGGGCTGCCCGCGGCGCCGGTCCTGATTTCGCCGGCGAACGGCGCCCAAGGCGTTGCCACTACACCCGCACTGGCCTGGAACGGTCCCGCCGGGACTATGTCCTATGACGTCCATTTCGGCACCGTCTCTCCCCCTCCCCTGGCGACGCGTACAACGGGAACGAGTTACTCCACGGGAACGCTGACCTTGGGGCTTACCTATTACTGGCAGGTTCTGGCCAGGAATGACGCCGGTTCGGCCAGTTCCCCGATTTGGTCCTTCACGACCGGGGTTCCATTGGCCGGATCGCAGTTCGTCCCGGTACCCCCGTGCCGCGTGGCGGACACCCGCATGCCTGCCAGCCCGTTCGGCGGTCCCAGCATGACCGCGGGCTCTACTCGCACCTTCGCGATCCCGCAGAGCGCGTGCAACATTCCGGCGACGGCCCAGGCCTATTCCGTCAACGTCACGGTAGTGCCCAACAGTCGCCTGAGCTACCTTACCCTGTGGGCTGCCGGGCAGCCGCAGCCCGCCGTTTCCACGCTGAACTCCTGGGGCGGAATCGTGGTGGCGAACGCGGCCCTGGTCCCGGCCGGCTCGGGCGGGGGGGTTAGCGTGTACGCCAGCGATGAGACCGACGTAATCCTCGACGTGAACGGCTACTTCGAGACGGCCGGCGGCCCCGGTTCCTCTTCGTTCTACACCGCCACGCCATGCCGCGTGGCCGACACGCGAGGTTCCACCGGACAGTTTGGAGGGCCCTCCATGTTCGGCGGCCAGACCAGGGACTTCCCCATCCCCATGAGTTCCTGCCCCGTTCCGGCCACCTCGACCGCGTATTCTCTCAATGTCACGGCGGTGCCGGGCACGACCTATCTCGGCTATCTGAGCGCCTGGCCGACAGGGCAGAGCCAGCCCGTCGTTTCCACCCTCAATTCCTGGACCGGCAAGGTGGTCGCGAACGTGGCCATCGTCCCGGCCGGAACCAACGGATCGGTTTCCGTGCTGGTCAGCGATCCGGCCGACGTGGTGCTGGACATGAACGGCTACTTCGGCCCTCCCGGCGGAGCGGGGGCGCTGGCGTTTTACCCGGTGACCCCGTGCCGGGTGGCGGATACACGCAACCCGGTCAGCCCGTTTGGCGGCCCGGAGATGCTGGCGGGGGCGACGCGCTCGTTTGCGATCCCGGCCAGCGCCTGCGGCGTGCCGTCGACGGCGGCGGCCTATTCGCTCAACGTTACCGTGGTGCCCGACGCGCCGCTGCCCTACCTGACGGCTTGGGCCACAGGGGCGCCGCAGCCCAACGTTTCCACCCTGAACTCGTGGGACGGCAGCGTGGTGGCAAACGCGGCGATCGTTCCGGCGGGGACGAACGGGGAGATCAGCATTTACGTGACCGCCAACACGAACCTGGTTCTCGATATCAACGGCTATTTCGCGCCGTAAAGCGGCGCGGGAGAAACCCACCACACAGAAAGTGCCGCGGTCCGCAAGGGCCGCGGCATTCTTGACAAAAAGCAGCATAATTCAGGCGAAGCTCACCGCAAATCGTCTTGCGGCGCGTGGCCCCCGGTCGTACACTAAGGTCTCGGAAGAGAAGGGGGCGCGCCATGAGGAAGAACGTCGCGGCCGCGTTAGGACTCCTGCTGGCCAGCGGAACGGTTTGGGCACAGCAGTATCTGATTACGACGGTGGCGGGAGGCGGCGTGCCGTTCACTCCCACTGCTGCCACGAGCGCTGCACTCGGGGCCGTGGGGCCGTTCGCCACGGACGCGGCAGGCAGTCTGTACCTCGCTGCGGGCAACTGCGTTTTCAAGGTTGACACCTCGGGAGTTCTCACGCGTGTGGCGGGCAGTTCCGCGCTCCAGGGTTACTCAGGGGACGGAGGAGTGGCCACCAGCGCCCGGCTCAACCCGCCTTCAGGACTGGTCGTGGATGCCTCCGGCAACGTCTACATCGCCGACGCCGTCAGCAACGTGATCCGCAAGGTGGCGGCAGCTACGGGCATCATCACCAAGGCGGCGGGCAACGGCACGCCGGGTTATTCCGGCGATGGAGGCCTGGCCACCAGCGCTCAGCTCAGTCAACCTCAAGGCCTGGCGCTGGATGCCGCCGGCAACCTCTACATCGCCGATGAGGCCAACTACGTGGTCCGCAAGGTGGCGGCGGGGACGGGCATCATCGCAACGTTCGCGGGCAACGGCACCCAAGGTCTTTCAGGCGATGGAGGCCCAGCCACCAGCGCCCAGTTCTTCGGGCCGTCCCGCGTCGCCGTGGATGGCTCGGGCAGCGTGTACATCCGCGACGCCCGGGCGTACGGCGCAGTCCGCAAAGTGGCGGCCGCGACGGGCATCATCACGACAGTAGACGCCGGGGCCTCGTCTGGCCCCCCTCCCTATGGCTCTTCTCCGCTTCCCGGCGGCATGGCGCTGGATGGCGCAGGCAACCTCTACATTGAAGACCTCGTGCTGGGGCACCTTTACAGCTACTGCCTCATCCGCCAGGTGGCGGCCGCAACGGGCATCATCACGACGGTCTACGGGCCCGGTTATCCTTCCGCCGACATGGTAGCCGATGGCCCCGGCAACCTCTACTTCAACGGCATCGGCTCGTTAGTTCTCAAACTGCCGGCCGGGACAGGCACAGCGACGCCCGTGGCCGGGAAATCCACCAGCGGCTACTCTGGCGACGGCGGCCCAGCCACCAGCGCCCAGATCAACGTGATGAGCTACGGAATGGAGGCAGATGGCTCGGGCAACCTGTACATCTCCGACAGCTCTAACGGCGTAATACGCAAGGTTGCGGCGGCTACGGGCATCATCAGCACGGTGGCCGGGACCGGAACACCCGGCTTCTCGGGCGACGGAGGCCTCGCCACCAGCACGCAACTCGCGCAACCCGGCAGCCTGGCAGTGGATGGCTCCGGCAACCTTTATTTGTCGGACACCCAGCGCACCAACACCGCGGACACCGAGATCCGCAAGGTGGCGGCAGGGACGGGCGTTATCACGACTGTCGCTGGGTATGGGGGCTACGTCGCAGTGGACGGCGCCGCCAATCTCTATATCTCCGACGGAGAGTCCATTGTTCGCAAGGTCGCGGCGACCGGCGCCGTCACGATCGTGGCCGGGACTGGCACGGTGGGCTATTCGGGTGACGGAGGGCCGGCAACGAGCGCCCAACTCCACTATCCCGGAGGTCTGGCGGTGGACGGCTCCGGCAACCTGTACATCTCCGACGGGGGGAACTGCCGGATCCGCAAGGTGGCGACAGGGACGGGCATTATCACGACGGTGGCCGGGAATGGCACACAGGGTTATTCGGGCGACGGAGGGCAGGCCACCAGCGCCCAGATGAACTTTCCCCTCGGCGTTGCGCTGGATGGCGCCGGCAACCTCTTCATCGCCGACGCCTTCAACTACGCGATCCGCAAGGTGGCAGCCGGGACGGGCGTCATGACGACCGTGGCCGGGAACGGCACGCAGGGGTATTCGGGCGACCGGGGTCCGGCCGCCAGCGCCCAAATGATCCGGCCTTGGGGCGTGGCGGTGGACGCCGCGGGCAACGTCTATGTCGCGGACGCCGTGGCGGCGACCGCCTCGGGCGGCGTCTCTGTGGACGGCGTGGTGCGCATGCTTGCGCCCGTAACCCACGCCCTGCTGAGCGTCACCAGCAGCCATTCCGCCAACTTTGCGCGGGGACAGTCGGAGGCGGCCTACTCGGTTGTGGTGAGCAACGCAGCCGCAGCCGGGCCAAGCAGCGGCACGGTAACCGTGACCGAGGCCCTGCCCGCCGGCCTGACGCTGGTGTCGATGTCAGGCGCGGGCTGGAACTGTTCGGGCGCCATCTGCACGCGCAACGACGCCCTCGACCCCGGCGCGAATTATCCCATAACCGTGAAGGTGAACGTCGGACTGGAAGCGGCATCGCAGGTGACCAATCAGGTCACCGTCTCCGGCGGCGGATCGACGACGAGCAGCGCCGGGGACCTGACCACCATCCTCGGGCCGCCCACGGCGCCCCGCCTGCTCTCTCCAGCGAACGGCGCCACGGGCGTTCTGGTTGCGCCAACCTTGACCTGGGACGGCACAGCCGAGTCTTACGACGTCTACTTCGGAACGCAGTCCTCGCCACCCGAGGTGACGAGCACCACAGGCACGAGTTACGCCCCGGGAACGCTGAACTCCGGCGCGACGTACTACTGGCAGATCGTGGCGCGCAACGGCTACGGTTCCACAAGTTCCGAAACGCGGTCGTTCACCACTGGCGTCCCGGCGATCGGCACGCGGTTCGTCCCGGTAACGCCCTGCCGCGCGGTGGATACGCGCCGCCTCGGCGGCCCGTTCGGCGGTCCTACCATGACGGCCGGATGGACTCGCTCGTTTGCGATTCCGCAGAGCGGGTGTGGGATTCCCGCCACCGCGCAAGCTTATTCGTTGAACGTGACGGTGGTGCCGGAGGGCCCGCTTTCTTACCTCACGCTGTGGCCTGCCGGGCAGACGCAGCCCCCCGTCTCCACCTTGAATTCGTGGGACGGCAGGGTGGTGGCCAACGCGGCCATCGTCGCGGCAGGCTCTGGCGGAGCGGTGAGCGTATTGGCCACCAACCAGACCGACCTGATCATGGATATCAACGGCTACTTCGATGCGAGCGGCGCTTCGTTCTATGCCGCTACACCGTGCCGCGTGGCCGACACGCGATGGCCGACCGGCCCGTTCGGCGGCCCCTCCCTGTTCGGCGGTCAGGTCAGGGACCTTTCCGTCCCCTTGAGTTCCTGCGCGATTCCGGCCACCGCGAGCGCCTACGCTCTCAATGTCACGGCCGTGCCGGCCACGAGCTATCTCGGTTATCTGAGCGCCTGGCCGACGGGGCAGGCGTCTCCGTTCGTCTCTACCTTGAACTCGTGGACGGGCACCGTGGTCGCGAACGCTGCCATCGTTCCCGCCGGCGCCAATGGATCGATTTCCTTGTTAGTCACCGATCCGGCCGACGTGGTCCTGGACATCGACGGCTACTTCGGTCCGCCGGTTGGCGCGGGCGCGCTGTCGTTCTACGCGATGACCCCGTGCCGGGTGGCGGACACGCGGGTTCTCGGCGGCCCGTTCGGGGGCCCGGAGATGACGGCGGGGAGCACGCGTTCGTTCCCGATCCCGGCCAGCGGCTGCCCGGTGCCCTCGACGGCGGCGGCGTATTCGCTGAATGTGACGGCGGTGCCCGACGGACGGCTCTCGTTCCTCTCGGCTTGGCCGACGGGGTCGCCGCAGCCGGTTGTCTCGACTCTGAACTCGTGGGACGGCGCCGTGGTGGCGAACGCGGCGATCGTTCCGGCGGGCGCCGACGGGGCCGTCAACGTTTTCGTGACGGACAACACGCACGTCGTTCTCGATATCGACGGGTATTTCGCGCCGTAGGCTGCCTCAGAACAGCCCGCGCAGCCAAGAGGAGGACGCCGCTCTTTTTCCGGCGTCCTTGCCGCGGCCGGCGACACTGCGGGCCAGCGACGCGACAGCGTGGCCGAAGGCCGTCGCCGGCGCGGCCGGCTGGCCCTCCATAAGCGCTCTCTGGAGGCCCTCGTAGTCGCTGGGGAGGGTCGCGAAGACCGTAGTCCCGAGCGCCTGCCCTATAGCGTCCTCCAGCAGCCCGATCCGGGCGTGGTAGCGGTTCACCACCATGCGTGGCTTCGAGCGGCTCAGCCCGCTGCGCTCCAGATGCACGAGCGCGCGCTGCGAGGCGTGCAGCGCCGGCAGCTCGTTGGTAGTCACAAGCAACAGCTCGTCGGCCATTCGCGCCAGGGCCTGGTTCCAGTCGCCGTGAGCGCCGCCGCTGTCGAGCACCACGAAGTCGTAGCCCTGCCGCGAGGAGCCGACCAGCCCCGCCGGATCGAGCGGCTCGCTGTAGCAATCCACGGGACTCTGGGGCGAGAGCAGCACGTCGATGCCGCGCGAGGGCGTCACCAGGACCCGCCACACGTCGTGGTCGAGCACGCCGGAATGGGTCACGGCATCTACAAAGCTGTAGGCCGATTTCAGCTTGAGGACGAAGGCCACCGTCCCGGTGAGCCCATCCAGATCCGCCAGCAGAACCCTGCCTCCGCTGAGGCGCCGCAGCGCGAACGCTAGGTTGCAAGCGATGGTCGTGGCTCCGCAGGCCCCTTTCCCCGGCATGATGCAGATGACCTTACCGCCCTCCCCCGCCGCCGCGCCGAGACCGGTCTTCACCCGGGCCAGCTTCTTCAGCACGGCGCGCAGTTGGTCGGCGCTAAAGGGCTCGATCAGGAAGTCGTCCGCGCCTCCGCGCAGGCACCTCAGGATGAGGTCGGGATCGTTGGCGCGAAGCAGGGAAATGACGGGCACTCCGGGCGCGACGGCGCCCAGCCAGGACAGCAGGCCCGCCGCTGTGGTGACATCGGAGGCGACATCGAGGAGGCAGAACTCGGCCTTTTTGGCCAGCCTGGTGGCCTCGGCGCGGTTCGGATAGCGGTCCATGATCGTAAGCCCGGCGGCGGGCAGTTCGGCCGCCAGCGCCGCGGCCAGTTCCGCGGACATGCGGCCGTCCGGGCAAACCAGAAGGACCTGCGCGCCTTCCTTGCCGTCGTGGCCGTGGTTCGAGCTCAAAACGTGCCTATCCACTACCCTCATCGGCCGCCGCCCCCGGTTCTTGAAGCCGCGATGAGGTATCCTGAGTGTCCGTGCGCCGCGCCGCCCCCGATCGCCCCGAGCTGCGGACGATGCGCCCGGCGCGCGCCCGCTCAAGAGCTGCCCCCGGCGCCGCCGGCCGTTACAGTACATTGAAAGATGGGTCTTCTTAACCGCGCCATTCTTCGCGAGCTGTTCTCGAACGCGTTCCTGGGGACGGTGTTGTTCACCTTCGTGCTGTTCCTGCAGCGCGCCGGGAAGAGCTTCGAGCTCCTGGTCCGCAGCTCGGCGACGTCCTCTACGGTGGCCTCCCTGTTCGGCATGCTCCTTCCGCTCACCCTGGTCTTCGCGTTGCCCACCGGTGCGCTGGTGGGCATTCTGATCACGCTGAGCCGCATGTCGAGCGATGGCGAAATCGTCGGAATGCGCGCGGCCGGCGTGCCCAGCCGCCGCATTCTGTCGCCGGTGCTGGCGGTGGGGATCTTTTTCACCATGATCACCGCGGCCTGTTCGCTGTGGCTGACCCCCTGGTCCATCCGCCAGACCGAGAAACTGCTCCGCCGCATGGCCGCCGAGGAACTCACCGCCGAGGTCCAGCCGCGCGTCTTCGAGGAGCAGTTCCCCAATACCGTTCTCTACGTGCACGATTCGATTCCGGGTCACACGCAATTGTGGCGCAACGTCTTCATCGCCGATCTGCGCGCGCCCTCGGACCGCCCCTCCAACGGCCAGGACGAGGGCGAGGGACCGAACATCACCTTGGCCCGCGAGGTGATCGCCGCGCCCGATGTCAAGAACAACCGCATCCAGCTTCACCTCATGGACGCCAGCACCCACCAGGCCACCAAGGATCCCAAGGTCTACGTCAGCACCAGCTTTCCCTCGGGCGACGAGGTGCTGGAAGCCGCCCATCCTCCCGACGTTCACGCGGCGCGGCCTTTCAGCGAGATGGACACCGGGCCCATCATCCGCGCCGCGCGAAAGTCCCGCGACGCCGCCATCGAACTGCACCGCCGGTTCGCGCTGCCGTTCGCCTGCGTGCTGCTGGCGGCGGTCGGCATGACATTGGGCGCGTCGTCGCGCAAGGCGGGCAAGTCCTCGGCCTTCGTGGTGACCGTTTTCCTGGCGTTCCTGTACTACATGGGCCTCATCAGCCTAATCAGCCTGACCCAGCAGGGCACGCTTCCCCCCGGGCCCGCCATCTGGTTCCCCAACGCGGTGTTCGCGGCGGCCGGGATCGTCCTCCTGGTGCGCCTGGAGCGGCCGGGCGACCGCAACCTGATCGATTCCGTCCGCATCTTCTTCCAGACCGCCTGGTCGCACCTGCGCAAGGGAATCGCAAGGCCGGCGGGCGCCAAAGCCCGGGCCGGCCGCTTGGCCAGGCTGCACTTCCTCCCGCAGATCCTCGACACCTACATCCTCACGGGCTTCCTGTTCTACTTCGCGCTGCTGCTGGCGAGCTTCGTGTTCATGACGCACGTCTATACCTTCTTCGAGCTTCTCGGCGACATATTCAAGAACCACATCCCGATGTCGAAGATGGTGGCCTACCTTTTCTTTCTCACGCCGGAGCTGGTCTACGAGTCGGCGCCCGTCAGCGTTCTGGTGGCGGTGCTGGTGACTTTCGGCATCATGGCCAAGCACAACGAGGTCATCGCCTTCAAGGCGACCGGCGTGAGCCTGTACCGCCTGGCCTTCCCCGTGCTGGTTGCCAGTCTCCTGCTCAGCGCCGGCCTGTTCGGCCTCGACTACTCGGGCATCCTGCCGGAAGCGAACCGGCGCCAGGACGCGCTGCGCGACGAGATCAAAGGCCGCGCGCCGCGGACCTACCTGCGGCCCGACCGCAAGTGGATCTACGGCCAGGGCCCGCGGATTTACTACTACAAGTACTTCGACACGCGGTCGTCCGCGATGGACGGCGTCAACGTCTACGAATTCGACATGCAGCCCTTCCGGCTGAAGCGGCACATCTCCGCCCAGCGCGCGCACTGGGAGTCCGCCACGGGTACCTGGATCTTCGTGAACGGGTGGAGCCGCGAGATGAAGACGCGTGTCGAATCCGTCGGCCAGGTCTTCCAGGCCACCGCGTTCCCGGAACTGACCGAGCCGCCGGCCTACTTTCTCAAGGAAGTCATCCAGGACAAGCAGATGAACTTCGTCCAGCTCGGCGGCTATATCCGGGAGCTGCGCCAGAGCGGATTCGACACCGTCCACCTGCGCGTGCAGTTGGCCAAGAAGTTCTCGGTGCCGCTGTTCGCCTTCATCATGGCGCTCATCGCCGCTCCCTTCGCGTTCCTGACGGGCTCGCGCGGCGCCATGGCGGGCGTCGGCGTGAGCCTGGGCGTGGCCGTGGCTTACTGGGCGCTGGGACAGTTGTTCGAGCAGCTCGGCAATATCAACCAGCTCCCGCCCGAGCTGGCCGCCTGGGCGCCGGACGCGCTTTTCGCCGTCGCCGCCCTGTACCTGCTCACCCGCCTGCGCACGTAGCCGGCGGGGAGTATGATACGATTCAGGTGCGTTCCCGCAGCCGCGGAGAGGTGGCTGAGTGGTCGAAAGCAGCGGTTTGCTAAACCGTCGTAGGGGCCTAAACCTCTACCGGGGGTTCGAATCCCCCCCTCTCCGCCAGACAACGTGCTGGAGTTCGTGGGAGCTACATCCCCGTCTGCTCTCGGACCTCGGAGGGAAGGCGCTTCACCACCTGGGCCAGGATCATGTGGGGAACCTCCTCCACCCGAGGTGGACGAGGCGAACGCGCCGCCTGCGCCGATCCCGTTGCCCAGACCGAGAGGAAAGAGATCCGCGCCTCGGGCACCACCGTCACGTTCACCGAATACGCGGCCGCCGTGGACGGAATGTTGCAGGCGCTGGCCGGAATCGCGAACGAGCGCGTCGCCCCCGCCCCCATTTCCGGGCCGCCGAACGGGCCTGACGGCCCCCGCGTGTCCGCCACCCGGCACGGCTCACCGGACAGAACGACAGCGCCCCCGGACTCCCCGGGACTGCAAAGTAACCGTCGCCGTCGAGGATGACGTCCGTCCGGGCCACGCGGGCACGGTCTGTTAGTCTGGACGGTGGTGTCGGAAGCGGGAACGGAAGTCGCGGCGGTGGCGGAAGCGCCTGAAGAATCGTCCGGCCACTTCCGCTGGACCATTTGCGCGCTGCTGTTCTTCGCCACCACGGTGAATTACGCCGACCGGCAGATGCTGGGCATCCTGGCGCCCACGCTGCAAAGGGAGATCGGCTGGTCGGAGGCGCAGTACGGGTTGATCGTCACGGCGTTCCAGGGGGCGTACGCCATCGGCCTGCTGGGCATGGGCCGCTTCATCGATCGCGTGGGGACGCGGCTGGGATACTCGCTGGCGCTGGGCTGGTGGAGCGTGGCCGCCATGCTGCACGGGCTGGCGGCGTCGGCGCTGGGGCTTCGGCGGCGCGCGCTTCCTGCTGGGGCTGGGCCAGGCCGGCAATTTCCCCGCGGCCATCAAGACCGTGGCGGAGTGGTTCCCGAAGCGCGAACGGGCGCTGGCCACCGGCATCTTCAATTCCGGATCGAACGCGGGCGCGATCGTGGCGCCGCTGCTGGTCGCCGTGGCTGGCGCTGCGATTCGGCTGGCGATGGGCATTCGCCGGTGCTGGGCGGCGCGGGGCTGGTGTGGATTGTGGCGTGGCTCCTGATTTACCGCGAGCCGGCGCGCCATCCGCGGTTGAGCCGCGCGGAACTCGACTACATCCGCAGCGAGCCTCCCGAATCCGCCGAGCACATCCCCTGGCGGGTGCTGATCGCCAACCGGCCCGTTTGGGGACTGCTGCTGGCGCGCTTCCTCACCGACCCGGTGTGGTGGTTCTATCTCTACTGGGCGCCGAAGTTCCTCAATTCCCAGTTCGGGCTGGAATCTCGGCCAGATCGGCGTGCCGGTGGCGGCCATGTACCTGGTCTCGAGCGCCGGGGGCATCTTCGGCGGCTGGTTCTACTCGTACCTGATCGGGCAGGGCTGCGGCAACAACGCCGCGCGCAAGCTGGCCATGCTGGCGTGCGCGCCTGATGGTGCTGCCGATCGTGCTGGCCCCGCGGGTGTCGAGCCCCTGGCTGGCGACCGGGCTGATCTCTCTCGCCATGGCCGGCCACTGCGGCTGGGCGGCGAACATCTTCACCATCGTTTCCGATATCTTCCCCAAGCGGGCGGTCAGTTCGGTGGTCGGCATCTGCGGGTTCGGAGGGGCGGCGGGCGGCATGCTGGTTTCGAGCGCGGTGGGGTTCGTGCTGCAGGCGACCGGCAGCTACCTCGCCATCTTCGCCCTGGCCAGTTTCTCCTACCTGGTGGGCTTGAGCATCATCCAACTGATGTCCCCGCGCCTCGAAACGGTCGAACTGGAGGTCCGTAGCACGTGACGAAAACCAGCAGCAAAGAGCGGGTGCTGTGCGCCCTGGACCATCGGCAGCCGGACCGGATTCCGGTGGATTTCGGCGGCACGCCGGTGTCCGGCATCCACGCCAGTTGCGTTCTGGCGCTGCGAGACTATTTCGGGCTGGAGAAGAAGCCCGTGAAGGTCATCGACCCCGGGCAGTTGCTGGGCGAAATCGACGAGGACCTGAAGCTCGCAATGGGTATCGACACGCGAGGGCGTGATACAGGCGCATGACGCGCTTCGGATTCCCGGCCGAAGACTGGAAGCCGTTCCGGCTGTACGGCGGCGAGGAAGTGCTGGTGCCCGGCGGGTTCAACGTCACCATCGACGAGCAGCGGCGACACGCTGATCCACCCGCTCGGCGACCGCTCCAACCCGCCGAGCGCCCGCATGCCCAACGGCGGGTACTTCTTCGACGCCATCATCCGCCAGCAGCCGTTCGACGAAGATCAGCTCAACCCGGCCGACAACCTGGAAGAGTACGGCCCCATCTCCGAAGAGGAACTGGCTCACCTGGAGCGCGAAGCGCGCCGCGCGGCCGCGAGCGGGCGGGCCGTGGTGGCGAATTTCGGCGGCACCGCGTTCGGCGACGTGGCGCTGGTTCCGGGAGTCGGACTGCCCCACCCCAAGGGAATCCGCGACATCACGGAATGGTACGTCTCGACGCGCGCGCGAAGGGATTACGTACACGCGGTGTTCCGCGGGCAATGCGAGATCGCTCTGGCGAACCTGGCGCGCATCGCGGCGCGGCTGGGCGAGCTGGTGGACGTGGTGAACGTCTGCGGGACGGACTTCGGGACGCAGACTTCGTCGTTCTGCTCGGTGGCGACCTTCCGCGAGCTGTGGATGCCGTACTACCGCGAGGTCAACGGCTGGGTTCACAAGAACACGCGGTGGAAGACGTTCAAGCATTCCTGCGGCGCGGTGGAGAAGTTTCTGCCGTCGTTTATCGAGGCGGGCTTCGACATCCTGAACCCCGTGCAGTGCTCGGCCGCGGGCATGGACGCGGAGCCACTGAAGCAGAAATACGGCCGTGACCTGGTGTTCTGGGGAGGCGGGGTGGACACCCAGCAGGTGCTGCCGTTCGGCACGCCGGAGGAAGTGCGCGAGCAGGTGCTGCGGCGGTGCGAGGCCTTCTGCAAAGACGGAGGCTTCGTTTTGAACACCGTTCACAACATCCAGGCGCGCACGCCGGTGGAGAACATCGTCGCCCTGATTCGGGCGGTCGAGGCGTTCAACGGGAAGTGAGGATGGACCTGCCACGGCAGCTTTGAGCCGCCGATGAACGCTGATGTGCAGGTCTGGTTGGCGTTTTAGGAGTTCACCATGGACCGCCGTGCATTTTTGTTGACCCCGGCTCTGGCCGCAGCGCAGACCGCGCGGCCCGCCGCGAAGCCGTTCACTTTGCCCGAGGTCGCGCGCGTGCCCGATGCCGTATCGGCGTTGCGCGGCACGGAACGGCTCCCGCTGGCGCCCACGGCGGCGCACTGGAAGAGCCGCGACGTGGTGGTGACCACCGAGCCGCGTCCGGGCGCGGAGCTGGCGATTCGCGTCGCCGCGCCGGACGCCGCCATCGACTGGATCGGCCTGCGCTGGCGCGGTGCGTTCCCGGCGGGCTATCGCTTCCTCGGCGACCAATGGGAGCGCAGCTACGGCGACCTGGAGTGGCGCGGCATCGTCCCCTACCGCCGTCTGCCCTGGTACTTCCTGGCGAGCGACGGCCGCGCGCTTTCGGGATACGGCGTGAAGACCGGAGCGGGGTCGGTGGCGTGCTGGCAGATCGATTCGGCGGGCGTCACGTTATGGCTCGATGTCCGCAGCGGCAGCGCCGGCGTGGAACTCGGATCGCGCGAGCTGGACGCGGCGACGGTGGTCAGCTACCGGAGCGCGGAAGACGAGTCGCCATGGAGCGCCGCGCGCTCGTTCTGCGAGCGCATGTGCGCCCAGCCGCGGCTGCCGCCCCAGCCGGTGTATGGCGGAAACAACTGGTATTACACTTACGGCCAGAACCTCACGGCGGCGGCGCTGCTGCGCGACACGGACTTGATGGCGGAGCTGGCGGGCGCGGAGAAGAATCGCCCCTGGATGGTGCTGGACATGGGCTATGAGGCGGACCGCGAGGGCGCGGGGCCGGCGGCGCACACCGGTGCGGGCTTCCCCGACATGCCCACGCTCACCGCGGAGATGAAGAAGCGCGGAGTGCGGCCGGGCATCTGGCGGCGTCCGCTGCTGACCACCGACAAGCTCCCGGAATCGCTGAGGCTGAAGCGGACGCCGCCCGACGGGGGGCAATACTTCCTGCTCGACCCGAGCGTTCCCGACTCGTTGGCCTACGTCGAGCGCGAGATCCGCACCTTGCGCGACTGGGGCTTCGAGATGATCAAGCACGACTACTCGACCTACGACCTGTTCGCGCGCTGGGGTTTCGAGATGACCGAAGATTTAAGCGGAAACGGCTGCCACTTTGCCGACCGTTCGCGCACCACGGCCGAGATCGTTCTCGCGCTATATTCGGCCATCCGCCATGCCGCGGGCGACGCTCTGCTGATCGGCTGCAACACGATCGGCCATCTCGGCGCGGGGCTTTTCGAACTGCAGCGCATCGGCGACGACACCAGCGGCCGCGAGTGGCCGCGCACCCGCAAAATGGGCGTCAATACGCTGGCCTTCCGGCTGCCGCAGCATGGGACGTTCTTCGCCGGCGACGCCGACTGCGTCCCGGTGACGGCCGCGATTCCGCTGCGTTTCACCGAGCAGTGGCTGGACGTCGTCTCGCGCAGCGGCACGCCGTTGTTCGTCTCAGCGGATCCCGCCGTGACGGGAACGAAGGAACGGGCGGCGATTCGTGCGGCCTTCGCTCGGTCGGCGCGCACGCAGGCGGCGGGGCTCGAACCGCTCGACTGGATGGACACGACAGCCCCGCAGAGGTGGCGCGGGGCCGATCGGGCGCTGGTCTATGACTGGTACGGCGCCGAGGTCTAGCGCGAGGCCGGCGGCGGCGCCAGTTCGAAGCTGCGGATGCGCGCGCCGGGCGTTCGGCCCACGATACGGACTGTGTGGCTCCCTGCGCCGAGGTAGAGCGAAGAGCCGGCCTTTTCGACAGTCCAGGAGCTCAGCGGCGCATCGAGGGAAGGGTGTAGCGTGTCGCCCTCGCTGTTGTTCTCGTCCACCAGTATGGTGAAGCTGCCCGCGCGCCGCGGCCACCAGCAGGTTGCGCTCAGCCGATACTCGCCGTCCGCTGGGATCTCGATACGGTAGGTGGCGCTGTTGCCTGGGGAGACGAAATCGCGGAAGCCGGTGATGCTCTCGCTCGCGGGTCTGGCTTCGGCCTCCGGAACTCCCACGTAGTTGCCCTGCAAGGTCAGGGACGGCGTGATGGAGACCGCCGCTTCCGCTTCCACTCGAACCGCCTCGCGAGCGGCGGCTGGCGGCTCCGCCGCCCCGCGTCTCAACAGCCCGTTGGTGTATTCCAGCCATCCATGCAGACCCTCGACATCGTAAGTCGAGCCCGGCCGGAACGGCTTCGCCTCTCGAGCGATGCGGATGTCCGCCTCCACGTCGGGCTGGTAGCGCTTCCAGTCGAACTGGCCGAAGAGCCAGACCTCGTGCGTCACGTAGTGGTTCTCGGTGGCCGCCACCACGCCGCTCCAGGCCTTCAGCGCCAATTCCAGGTGCGCTCACGGCCTCCTGCCGTTCCTGCTCGCCCGCGCCGAACAGGAAACGCGCCAGGTGCGCGGCGCCCCGCAGTTTCTCGGCGTAGTAGATGCCCAGGTTGCCGTACGCCGCCAGATCCGCCTCGGTGCAGGCGAACTCCTTGGCGCCCCGCTCCACATGGCCGCGCGGCCCGCGCGATCAACTCGCAGCGCGCGCGTGCCGTAGCTGCTCCAACCGGTCCGCCACCTCCAGCGGGCCCGCCTTCTTCGAGCCCGCCAGGAATTCCGGGATGTTGGCCATCTCTCCGCCGATGGTGTTGTTGAAGATGTAGGTGCGGATGTCGTGGTACATGGCGGCGCGGCGGTAGTTGACCCGCGGCTGCTCGAACGAGGTGTTCCAACTCCCGATCGAGCCTTCCGGATACCAGTCGCCGTTCATGTAGTTCCAGTGGTACGAGGTGATCAGCGGGGCGATCTTGCTGGACTGGTGAAGGGCCTCGTAGACATCGTCTCCCGCCGCTCCGAAGCGGCGCCGGAAATGTCCCTGCCACGTGGAATCCGGCTCGGCGGCGGTGTAGCCCACCCGTCCCCAGAGCATGTAGCGGAACCAGTGCTTCTCGAACATGTAGTTGCCAGTCCAGGTGCGCCTTGGCGGCATCGGTATGGATGCGGTCCGCGTCCGGGCACGTCGACTTCCGAGCCTTCGACGAAGCCGGCCGTGTCGGGACCCGCCATGTTGCGGACGGTTTCGCGCACGAAGTCGGGGTCGCCCCAGCGAAGGATGAACAGGTCGTCGTTGCGCAGGTGCCAAAGCAGTCGGTAGCGGCCATGCGCGAGCGCCACCCATTTCGGTTCGAGCACGTGCGGCTTCGGCGACGAATACATGTGCTCGCCGTTGAACTTGATGTCCAGATACACGGGGCCGGGATAGTTCGACCGATGCCAGCATCGCCACGGCGGCCTCGGGATCCGCCTGCCAGTAACGGAAGATGAAGGGCACCGGACGTCCCACCTGCTTCAGGGCCGCAAAGTAGGTGTCGGCGATCCAGTCCATCTTCTGCTTTGCCGTCATGGAATCCATGCGCTCTCCGGCGGTGGTGCCCAAGCCGGTGAGCATGGGATAAGTGGCGAACAGCGCCTTGATCGCCTCGCGCTGGTAGTCGCGGATCAGCGGCGCATCGAAGCCTGCTGCGGGAACGCCGTGCCGGCTAGCGAAGGCGCGCGGCACGTGGATATTCCAGGTGACCAGGTAGGTGTCCAGGCCACGGTCGGCGGCCATCTGGAACAGTTGGCGGAAGAAGGCAATGTTGCGGTCGAGCTCGGCCGCCGGCAGATCCGTGGCCTCCGGATACTTGGGGACCCGCAGCATGCGGTCGTAGGGATGGGCGCTCCAGAAGGTGATGGCGTTGTACCGGTTGCGCGCGGCCATGTCCAGGAACTTGCGCCAGTAGTCGAGGCTCCAGAACCACTCGTTGTTGGCCAGGTCTTCCTCGGACAAATAGCCGGTGCCAGGCAATGGGACATTGAACTTGAGGGCGCGGACCGAAAGGGACGGCTGCTCCTCTTTATCGCGCACCTTCCCGGTCAGTTCCAGTTGCTCGGCGAAATCGAGTGCTCCGTACATGGCGCCGCGCGCGTCGCCGCCCGTGATCGCATAGCCTCCGTTAGCCGGGCGAATGCGAAAGGCCTCCGGTTTCAAATCCTCCGCAACGGAAATGACGATGCGCCCGAGGGAAAGCTCGCCGGCCGCGTTTCGGATCGCGGCGACGCCGAACTCGCTCACCGGGCCGGGCACTTCGTTGGCTATTTCCGTCGCGGCGGACGCCGCGAGCGTGAGCAGCAGCCACATACCGCCCGTGGCCGCGAAAGTGCGCCTCATACCATGCCTCCAGGCCGGAAAACGGCCTCTCGCCATGATACACGCCGCTCCACGGAATGGGGCTGGGTCCGGCCCGGCTCCCTGCCCGCTCGCCTACGGCCGCCAGCGCAGCGCCAGGGCCGTCACGTCGTCGCCTTGCGGCGCACCCTGGGAAAACGCCCCCACCTCGCGTAGGAGCTCAGCGACGATGGTTTCCACCGGCTGGCTGTATAGTCGCTCCAGTGCCCCACAGAGCCGTTCTTCGGAAAAGCAATTGCCGTTGCCCTCTTCGGCGTCGGTCACCCCGTCCGTGTACAGCAGCAGCGCGTCGCCCGGGCTCAGCGTCGCGTGTGCCGTCTCGAAGGCCGACTGCTCGAACGCTCCGACCAAAGTCCCGCCGATGGCGGGCAGCCGCTCCACCGTACCCTGGCGGGAGAAGCGGTAGGGGGGATTGTGGGCTCCGATGCTGAACTCGAGATCGCCGCTGCGCGTGTCCAGAATGCCGTAGAAGATCGTGACAAACATGGCCGCCTCGCACTGGCGGTTCAGCAAGCCGTTGAGGTAGGTGAGGCATTGGCCGGCCGCCAACCCCTGCACCGCCGTGGCCCGCAGCAGGGTCCGGGCCACCGCCATGAACAGAGCTGCGGGCACGCCCTTCCCCGAAACGTCGCCGATGACCAGCGCCAGCCGGTCGTTGTCGAGCAGGAAGAAGTCGTAGAAATCGCCGCCCACCGACCGGGCCGGCAGCATCTCGGCGTAGATCTCGAAATCGTCGCGGCCCGGGAACGGGGGAAAGGTCCGGGGCAGCATCGGCTGCTGGATGCGGGTGGCGATGCTCAGCTCATGCCGCAGCGCCGTCAATTGCTCGCGTGCCTGCTGGCCCTCCTTGCGCACGATCAGCTCCTGGATGGTCTTCTCGATGGTCAGCTCGAAATCCTGGAAGTCGATGGGCTTCGTCAAGAAGTCGTAAGCGCCGCGGTTCATGGCGGTGCGGATGTTGTGGATGTCGCCGTAAGCGGAAACGATGACGATCTTCAGCAGCCGGTTCAAACCGTTGAGGCGGGTCATGAGGCTCAGCCCGTCCATGACCGGCATGTTGATGTCGGTCATCACGATGTCGATCGCCGGGTCCCGGCCGATCAAATCCAGCGCCTGCTGGCCGTCGCGAGCGAAGGGGAAGGCATACTGGCTGTCCCGGATCTTGCGGCGGAACCTTTGCCGCACCAGGGTCTCGACGTCGGGCTCGTCGTCCACCACCAGGATCTTGTAGGACGTCGCCATCATCGGCCCGGTCCCCCTTCGCCCTTCGGCAGCACCACCGCGAACTCCGCAAACTGGCCTTCCTCCGATTCCACACGCAGGTCTCCGAGGTGCTCCCGCACCACGATGTCGTAGCTGATCGAAAGTCCCAGGCCGGTGCCCGACCCGGCGGGCTTGGTGGTGAAAAAGGGCGTAAAGGCGGCGCCGGCGGCCCGGAAGGGGTTGCGGATCTCGTGGAGGATCTCGGAGGAGAGGCGGAAGACCTTTTTCGGAATAAGCGATCAGGCGGCGAAGAACGGTTCAGGGTTTCCTTTCCTGGAGCCGTTTCCACTCCAGTTCAGAAACTTCTTCGATCATCTGTTGCATGAGCCGATAGTCGTTCACGGCTTGCCGGACGCGCTGCTGCCAGGCTTGGGGGACGCAGATCTGGCGCAGCTTGCCGGAGTGGCTCTGAACCAGGTACAGGGACTGGTGCAATTCGCCTTTGGCGCAGTGGCACTGGGGTTTGCCGCACTTGCCGGAGCGTTCCGACAAGGTGCCGCGAAGAAACCACTGGCCGGAGGCGAGTTGAGCGACGCGAGAGCGGAAGCTGCGCTCGGCGGCGGAGAGTTTGGTGCGGTTGACGGGATCGGCCATAACCTTATATTCATACTGTCTACAAGACCAGAAGAGAAATCAAGGGGAAACTCGCAATGCGAATTTGCCGGGCGGGCGGCCCGGTCAAAACAGGAGTGGATTCAGATGTTTGGAGCGGCGAGAAAAGTCGGTTGCGGAATCACTGCGTTAGGTGCAGCCTCCGCCACTGCCACCAAGCGACCCACCTTGGCGCGGCTTCGGCCTCGCCTCCATCTCGCGGCGGGGCGGGTAGAATTGGACCATGCTCAGCGATAGACGAAGGTTTCTGAAAGGACTCGCTGCCTGCGGGATGGCAGCGGCAGGGTTGCGCTCCCAGACCCCTTCCGCCCACATCGAGATCCTGCCCGACCAGCCAATCGGCATGATCGCCCCGGAGATCTATGGCCATTTCATCGAGCATCTGGGCGGCGTGATCTACGACGGCGTGTGGGTCGGACCGGACTCGAAGATCCCCAATGAAGGCGGCATCCGGAAGGCCCTCGTCGACGCTCTGAAAGCGATCCAGGCGCCTGTCGTGCGCTGGCCAGGCGGCTGTTTTGCCGACAGCTATGACTGGCGCGACGGCGTCGGACCCCAGTCCGCGCGCAAGCCCCGCACCAATTTCTGGGGTGGTGCGGATTCGAATGCGTTCGGCACGCAGGAGTTTCTGCGTTTCTGCACGCTCTCGGGCGCGAAGCCCTACCTGGCCGCCAACGTGCGAAGTCTTCCCGCCCGCGATTTCTATCGCTGGATCGAGTACTGCAATTCACCGGCGGGCAGCACGGAAGGAGCGATGGAGCGCGCCGCCCAAGGTCATCCGGAGCCGTACGACGTCCGCACCTGGGGCGTGGGGAACGAGTCCTGGGGCTGCGGCGGGAACTTCACTCCCGAAGAGTATGCCGCCGAGTTTCGCCGCTTCACGGCCTGGGTTCCGGAGTACGGCCAGCGGCTGCAACTGGTCGCGTCGGGGCCCAGCGATGACGATCTGGATTGGACCCGGAGAGTCCTGCGGGCGCTGGCGGACCGGCGCCAGATCGGCTCGGTTTACGGCCTTTCGCTGCACCACTACACCTGGAACCTCAGCGGGGGCGCGACCACGGACTGGGACCGGGGCAAGGGCGACAGCGTCAAGTTCAACGAGATGGAATGGTACGAACTGCTGGCTCAGGGCGACAGCATGGACGCTATCATCCGCGATCAGTGGGCGGTGATGGCCGAGTCGGACCGGGATCGCCGCATCAAGCTCATAGTGGACGAATGGGGCGCCTGGTACGCTCCCGGTTCGGAGCTGGGAGAGAAGTACAAGCTCTCGCAGATGCTGACCTTGCGCGACGCGCTGCTCTCCGGCCTCACGCTGGACATCTTCCACCGGCACGCGGACAAGGTGGCGATGGCCAACGCCGCGCAATTGGTCAATTGCCTCCACTCCTTGATGCTGGCCAGCGAAGACGAGTTCGTCCTCACGCCCGTGTACCACGTTTTCAAAGGCGCGGGCAGACCGCCACTCTGTGGGGGCTGAACGGGTCGGCTTCGGTCTTTGGCAAGAACCTCACACTGACGGTGGTGAACCCGCACGCCAGCCGTGCCGTCGAATCGGAGGTCGTGGTCAGAGGCGCTTCGATCGCCGGCGGACGTGCGCAGGTCCTGACCAGTACCGATCTGCACGCGCACAACGACTTTCAGCACCCGGACGCGGTACATCCGGAGCCCGCGGCGGTGGCCGTGAGCGGAGGACGCCTGGTGCACCGGTTTCCGCCGGCATCGGTAACGGCGCTGTACCTCACTCTGGTTTGAGCGGGACGTAGGTCGAGCGGCCTGCGCTCTTGCGCAACTCGAACTGGTCCGCCACGACACCGTCTACCGCATAGGCTTGGTACAGCAGGCGGTCCGAGGTGACCTGGATTACCTGGAAGAACTGCTTCTGCTCGATGATGCTGGCCATCAGTTCCCGGTTCGCCTGGTGGGTTTTGTACATCTTGGGTCCGCTCACCGAGGTCGCGTAGATGACTCCCGCGGCAGCGGGGTCCACGATTTTGCCCCCTGCGATCTTGTGGCTCCGGGCGTAGGAATGATCGTGCCCCTGGAGAACCAGGTCCACGCCGTACTTTTCGTAGAGAGGCGTCAGCGCGGCTCGCATCTCCACGTAGTCGCGGTCGTGAGCGATCGAGTAGATACCCTGATGCTGCGCGACGATGGTCCAGTGGTTCGGGTTGTTGGACAGGATCCGGTTGAGCCACGCCACTTCCTGTTCCCGAACGTGGCTCGCGGCCTCGGGCTCCATGCTCTCAAACGCATTTACGTCCAAAACGATGAAGCGGACGCCCTGATAGTCCATGTAATAGGATTGCGACTCCATCCCTGCCAGGTCCGGCCCATTGGTGGGCAGCGCAAAGTGCCAGCGCCAGGGTGGCGCGACGGTGAGCACCGGCTTGGGCTTCCCGGCACCCGCGGGAGGGGGCGGAAGATGCAGGTCGTGATTTCCCACCACGGGAACGCTGGGGACCGTGGCGCTGATGAAACCGAGCGCGTCGCACCACTCGCCC
Source organism: Bryobacterales bacterium (assembly GCA_963710565.1). GTDB lineage: Bacteria > Acidobacteriota > Terriglobia > Bryobacterales > Bryobacteraceae > DASWZN01. The sequence continues at coordinate 1,138,836 of CAVQAN010000010.1, forward strand.
CACAGACGGTCGTCCCACCCTTCGGCGACCAGATCTCCGGCGTGCACCATGAAGCGCGCGTCCGGAGCGGTTGCGTATGCCGTGCGGATGGCCCGCGACCACAGCGACCGGATGCTGTTTTGAGCGTCTCCGACGTAGATGAAGCGGAACGGGTCCGGCTTGCCCGCCGCCGTGCGGAACACGTTCCATTCGCTCCAGACCTGCCCGTCGCCCACCCGGTAGCAGTATTTCGTACCGGGCTCCAGACGCTGGAGGTTGGCCGCATAGTGGTTCACGGTCCGGCCGTTGCCGAGCTCTTCGGTGGCGGCGGTTCCAGCGACCGCGGTGGCGCTCTTTTCGAAAGCCGGGTCGGCATGGAGCCTCGCAAACTGCACCTGGGGAGACCCGCGGAGAACTTCGGTGCGCCAGGTCACCGCCTGGGTCGTGGCCGGATCGCCGGTCCAGGTCAGAATGATGCGGGCTGGAACCGCGCCGGAGGGCTGGGGCGCCGCGGGCGCCGCCAGGGCTGCGGCGGCCGCCAGCGAAACGAGACAGAAGCGAAGTCGTTTGAACACAATCCTCCTAGGCCAGGGTGAAAAGTCGAAGAGCGGACGCGAGTCCTCGTGCTTGCCCGCGGCCCGCTCCGTGACAGTCGCAGATCGGTGCCTGGCCGCGCCTGTTCCGTTCGAGGCCGTGACAGCACGGCGGGCCACCGGACGAGCAATGAGTATAGAGGGAGTTGTGTGAAGAGTCGATGACGCAGCGATTGCGCTGCCGTTACTTCCGTTTGGGCCCGGCTAACATGATGCAGCCGTTGGACAAATAGGCTGTGCGCGCTTCACCTTCCTCGCAACTACGAAGAGCTTCGGCTGTTGCCGGACCGCTTTATTCATCGTGTGTGCATATTGGATGCGTAGAATCAAAAGCCATGAGAATCGCTCTGTTGTTAGCCACTTTGATGTCCGCTCCACTGATTGCTGCGGCGCCAGACGCCGCCGGCTTTCGCGTGCTGCAGAGGATCCCGGTCCCGGGAGATGGGGGGTGGGACTATCTCACCGTCGACAACGCGTCTAGAAGACTGTTTGTGTCCCACGGTACGAAAGTGGATGTGCTGGACGTCGATTCCGGGGCCGTGACGGGAACGATCGCCGACACGCCGGGGGTCCACGGAATTGCCGCGGTTCCGAAGTTGGGCCGGGGATTCATTAGTTGCGGAAAGGCCGGGGTCGTGAAGGTGTTCGACCTGACCACGTTGAAGCCCGTGACCGAGGTGACGGTCGGGAAGAACCCCGACGCCATCATCTACGACAAGGCCACGAACCGCATTTTCGTTTCCAACGGGGGAAGTCAGAGCGTCACCGCAATCAGCGCCGTGGACGCAACCGTGGCGGGCACAATCGACGTCGGCGGGCGGCCCGAGTTCGCAGTCGCAGACGGAAAGGGCCAGGTCTTCCTCAATATCGAGGACAAGAACACTCTCTTGGCGATCGACAGCCAGAAGCTCACCATCAGCAAGCGCTGGCCGGTCGACGGTTGCGAAGGGCCGGGGAGCCTGGCGATGGACCGGACGAACCGCCGCCTGTTCCTGGGTTGCCACAACCAGAAGATGGCAGTGGTCGATGCGGATAGCGGCCGCGTGATCGCGACGCTGCCGATCGGTGACCGCGTCGACGCCACCGCATACGACCCCAAGAGCCAGCTCGTCTTCAACTCCAATGGTGACGGAACCGTCACCGTCATCCGGCAGGCCTCGCCGGACTCATACAGCGTCATCGAGAACGTAGCCACCCAGCCCGGCGCCAAAACGATGGCGCTGGACCCGAAAACGCAGCGTCTGTTCCTCTCGGCCGCCGAGTACGGTCCCGTGCCTACTGCGACGGCCGAACAGCCAAGACCAAGGCGTCAGGTTTTGCCGGGATCGTTTCACATCCTCGTAGTCGGGAAGTAAGGGGCAGCCGTCTGGCAGCCGCAAGGCTGGGGCACATGCCCCCCCGGCGTTTTTCCGTAACATTTTTGTGACATTTTCGACATCGTCCTGTAATATATGGGTGGGCCGCCTGTGGCGACCTACGGGACGATGCGATGCGGTGGGGTTGGGTATTGGCGGTGGTCCTGTCGGCCTCGGTGCACGCTGCGGCGCCCGCGGAGGTAGAGGCTCATGTACTGGCGGGCGAAACGTGCTTCCGGGGAGCCGACTTCGACGGCGCTGCCAGCCATTTCACGACCGCCCTGCAATCGAGCACCAACGTCGCGCGTGCCTATCTCGGGCTGGCCAAGCTCGATCAATTGCATCTGCGTCGCGGCACCGCGCGAGCCCGGTTGGAACGGGCGTATGCGCTCGATCCGGACGATCCCGAGATCCTCCGCGCCTATGCGGCAGTCGCGCAAACTCCTGCGGAGGAGATCGCCCATCTGCGGCGGTATCTGGAACACGGTGGGCGCGAGAGCCGAAGAGACCTGGAGGTGGCGGCGGCTCGAATCGAGGTCCTCACGCGCCTCCATGGGCGCGAGACCGCAGTCCTCGACAGCCCGTACGCGGCATACAGGCTGAAACTGATTGCCTGGGTGCCCACGGCCGGGCCCGCCACGGGCGTGCTGCTGAAGGTCGGCATCAACGGAGGCAAACCGTTGCTGCTGGCTCTCGACACGGGCGCGAGCGGCATCTATGTCAGCCGGAAGGCGATGGAGAGACTCCACCTGGAGGACTTGACGGACGCGGCCGTGACCGGTCTGGGCGAACAACATCAAGCTAGCCGTCTGGCGCTGGCGGAAACGGTCGAGGTGGGCGACCTCAGGTTCCGGAACTGTCTGGTGTATGTCACGCACCAGCAGATTGCAGATGGGGCGGATGGCGTGATCGGCGCCAGCTTCTTCGAGAGATTCCTCCTGCGTCTGGACGCTCGCAGGGAGACGCTGGACCTGCTCCCATACCCCGGCGCGCCACCCGAAGCCGTGCGCGGCGAGGCCACCTGGAAGGAATGGGACGCGACGTCGACGCCAGGGGCAAATGGCGACCTGCCTTTCTACAAAGTCGAGCAGCTCGTCATAGTTCCCACGCTGGTCAATCGGAGGCGGCCGGGCTACTTCGTCCTCGACACGGGGGCGGCGCACACGGTGGTGGACACGTCAGTTGCGGCTGCCGAACGCCCGACGGATCCGCTGAGGATGCTGGAACTGGCGGCACCGGGAGGCGAGGTCCGCGGAGCGGCCTCGGTTGGTCCGCTCAGTTTCCAGTTCTGCGGGCACGAGTTTACGGCACCTGAGGTCGCCACGTTCGACCTGGGTCCGGCGAGCAGATCCTATGGCGTTCGCATTTCCGGCCTTTTGGGATACCCGCTGCTCCGCCGCTCCGTCCTGAGGATCAACTATCGCGATGGGCTGCTGGGCGTCGAGCGGTAGTACCCGTCACCGACAATTCACGCAGGCGTAACGCGAGCTTCACGCCAGCAGTTGCACAATGGTCCGGATGCGGGTGTTGGTGGCCGAGGAGAAGCTGCGCACGGCCGGTGTGCTGGTGCGCGCCATCGAGAGCGACGGCCACTCGGTGGCGCTGGCTTCCGACGGTGAGCAAGCGCTGGCGATGGGGCTGTGCGACGGCCTGGATGTCATCGTTCTGGGCCTCCGGCTGCCGCGACGCGACGGATTTGAAGTGATCCGGCGTCTGCGCGCGGCCGACCGCAACACTCCGACCCTCATGGTCACCCGCGGCGACTCGACGGCCGACGTGGTGCGCGGTCTTGACCTGGGCGCGGATGACTGCCTGGCCGAGCCGTTTCCGTTGGACGTGTTTCTAGCGCGCATCCGGGCGCTTCACCGGCGGAATCCGGTCACCTACCCGCCCGATCTGGAGTTCCGGGACCTCAGGCTGAGGGCGCGGACGCACGAGTTGCAGCGCGGCTCGCGGATTGTGGCGCTGACTCGCACCGAGTACGCTTTGCTGGAGACGCTGATGCGGAGGGCCGGCTCCATCGTTCCCAAAAACGTTCTGGCGGAGGCCGGCTGGGGCGACGCCGACGTCAACGACGGCACGCTGTACGTCTTCATTAACGCGTTGCGAGCCCGGATTGCGGTGGAGGGAGAACGTCAGTTTCTGCATACCGTTCGGGGGATTGGATACACCCTCCGGGCAGACGAGCCGTGAGGCTCATTGGGGTGTTCCTAGTTGCGTGACCTCCAGCGTCTCTCCGGCGGGCGTAAGCGCGCGCACGCGGACGCTTTTTCCGTTGACGTCCACGATCAGGAAGTTCTCGGTGCGAGCCACCTTATGCGTGATACCCTCGGGCGGCTTGTCCACGTCGTAGAGCGGAGCGCCGCCCCCTCCGGTGATGAAATACTGAACGCCGTTGCGCAGGTAGTGCTGGTAGTTGTGGTCGTGTCCGAACAGGCCCGCTGTGACCATGTATTTTTCGAACAGAGGCATCAACGCGGTCATGTGGGGATTGTCGCCCTGGCGGTGAGCGACGGCGGTCATGGGTGGGTGGTGGGCAACGACAAAGCGGAAGGCGGCGGACTGGCTTTTCTGCAAGTCCTCCTCCAGCCAGCGCACCTGCTCGCTCCAGAAGGCCTGGCGCCCCGACTCGGTCTTCGACACATTGTTGATATCGCTGTCGAGCAGGATGAAGTGGCAACTTCCCCAGTTGAAAGAGTAGTAGGGTGTCGTCGCGGGTAGATCGAAGAAGTCGTAGAAGTTCCGGTCGTTCCGCTCGTGGTTGCCGAGCACGGGGAAGAAGGCCGCTTTGCGCAGCAGTTCGCGCTCGATGTCGAAGAACGCAGGCCACAGCGACGGGTCGGAGCCATTGGCCACCAGGTCTCCGGTGTGCAGGACGAAATCCGGCGAGGACTGTTTGAGGATGGCGGCGATCACCTGGCGATGGACGTCGTGACGAGTGCGGGTGTCGCCGTAGACCAAGAATTGAAAGGGCGTGTCTTCGCGAGGGGCGGTCTTGAAGGAGCCCTTCCCTTCGTCCGTGCCGGTAGCGTTGTAGTAGTAAGTGGTGCCGGGAGTGAGTCCGGTGAAAGAGAGTTTCTCGGCGCGGAGCGCCACCCTGGTCGTGTCGAGTTTGTCCGGCGCGGTGCCGAGCGAGCCTCGTCCGGTCTCGACAATCCAGACCACGGTCGCGGACTTCTGGCCGGCGTTGACGACGAAGGGTCCGCCGGCCAGTTTTGGCTGGGCGCTGAGGCAGGAGGCCGCGCCCAGGGCAGTTAGCACGAGAAGAGCGGTGCGCATGGTGATTGGATGCATCCAGTCGCCATGGCGCGACGGTTTAATGCTGCAACATCAGAACTCCAGGCGCAGCATGAATTCGATGCGGCGCGGGGCTCCCGAGCCGGTCGCTCCGTCGTTAAGGATGCTGGTGATCTGTCCGAAGCTGGACTTCGACCAATTGCTCGCCGGGTTGCTGTACTCGGGGTGATTGAGCAGGTTGAAGGCGGTGGCGCGCAGGTCGAAGGCGAAGCGCTCGGTGAGGCGGAACTTCTTTTCGAGCGAGGTATCGATCTCGAAGGCGCTGGGCCCTGTGGCGATGTAGCGGCCCAGGTCGCCCCAGGCGCCCTTGGCCGGCGTGGCAAACGCCGCGGTGTTGAACCACTGGTTGATGGTCTGATTGGCGGCGTAGATGGACTGACCGGCGACGAGGTCGGGGCGCTGGCCGGATGTATTGCCGTCCGGCATGGCGGAGGCTTTGCGGGTCATGGTGATATTCACCGGAAGGCCGGTGCGGGCCTGCGCCAATCCGGCGAGTTCCCACCCGCCAAGGACGTGCGAAGCGAGTCCGCTGTTGAGGTACGGCTTCCCGTGGCCGAAGGGCAGTTCATAGACGCCGTTGATGGTGACGACGTGGCGGACATCGAGGTCGCTATTGCTGCGGTCGCACGCACGGCAGGACATGTTCTGAAAGGCCACGCTCGTCCCCGCTCCGTCAGAGGCGTCGGTGATGCCGTGGGCCCACATGTAATTGGCCTGGAACAGCACGCCGCGGACGAAGCGCCGCTGGATAGACGCCTGGAGCGAGTTGAAGTTGTTGTTCCCGGTGTTGGCCTTCTGGCCGAACTGGCTGAAGTTGGGCAGCGGGCGTGTGCCGGTGGCGGGGTTGATGAGGTTGATCTGGTACTTGTCAAACAGGTGGTGCCCCTGGCCGCCCACATAGCCGATCTGGGCGACGAACTCCCCGGGCAGTTGCTGCTGAATCATGAAGTCCCAGTTGTTGTAGGAGAGATCCTTGCGGTGACGGTCGATGGCCTTAGGCGAGAAGAGCTGGTTCTTGGGATCGATGAAGGCGGTCAGGGGATAGCCTAGGGCGGGAAAGTCGGCTTGGGTCAGGGAGTAACGGGGTACGGCGCTTTCGGCCGGGTCGCTGAAGTCGTCGTTCTGATTGCCGCCAAAGTAGATGCCGAAACCGGTGCGGATGACGGTCTTCCCGTGGAGCGTGGCCGGCGCCCAGGCCAGGCCGACGCGCGGGCCCCAGTCGTTCGTGTTGGGGCTGTAGTAGGGCGTGCCTTTCGGGCAGAAGCCGCCGCAACCCGTGATGTCGACTACCGCCGAGCGATTCAGGATTTCGTGCGCCACGGAGTAGTACTCGTAGCGTAGCCCCAGGTTCAGGGTGAGATTCGGCGTGACCTTAAAGGTGTCCTGGCCGTAACCCGCGTAGAAGGTGCGCCGGTTTCCGACCACGCCCTCGCCTTGCAGATAAATGGCCGACGCCGCGGTGTTGTTAATGAAATCTGCGGCGGTATCGTAGTTGAGGGTCGATGTAGTCAGGGTGTTGCCTGAGTTGTTCAAGCGGATGCGCCGGATGTCCAGGCCCACCTTGAAGGTGTGGCGCCCGCGGACCATGGTGAGGTCGTCGATGTAAGAGAACGTGGTGCCGACCTCGGTGTCGAGCGAGGTGTCGCTGACTCCGTCGAAGGGACCGGGGCTCACGGCGACCGGGGCGGTTCCATAGGTCCAGTTGCGGTAGTTGGCGCGATTCACTCCGAACTTGACCTCGTTGTACGTCGTGGGCGAGAAGATGTGCTGGTATTCGAGGACGACATTAGACGGGACGTGGGGAATCACGTTGTGGGTTCCGAGTGCGTCGGTGGGATTGTCGATGTACGCGTTGTCGATGTTGTAGCGTACGTAGCTCAGGTTCGTGTCGTTGAAGCGGTAGTCGAAGCGGGCCATCCCGGCATCCTCGCGGATGGTGTTGGTGGCGACTTTCGTAAGCAAGTTGGTGATCTGTGCCGGATCCTGATCCACGGGCAAGGGCGTCCCGCCGGTGGGGTAGGCATCGAGGATCGGCTTGAGCTCGGGCGAAGTTTTCAGTACCTGGGCTCGATAGGCGTCGTTGGGGATGTAGCTCTGGAGGGTCTCGCCAAGACTCTGCCGCAGGCCTTCGTAGTTGAGATAGAAGAAAGCCTTGTTGCGGATGACGGGGCCGCCGAAACTGGCGCCGAACTGGTTGAGAGTGAAGGGCGGCAGAGTCGGCCCATCGAAGGGCGACCGCGCGTCGAGGGCGTCGTTGCGGAGGGCGTAGAAGGTCGTGCCGTGGAACTGGTTGGAGCCGGACTTGGAGACCACATTGACCTGTGCGCCGCCGGCGGCGCCGGAGTCGGCTGTATACACGGCGTCGCTGACGCGGAACTCGGCGATGGATTCGAGGGCGATGTTCAGGCGGGTATCGGCCTTCTGTGTCTGCTCCTGGACGCCGCTGGTGTCGACGCCGTCGAAGGTGAAGTTGCTGTCGTCGAGCGCATGGCCGTTGAAGTTGATGGCGCGCTGCGCGCCGTCGCCGCGGTTGACCGCACCGGGCGCGATCAGCATGAGACTGGCCCAGTTGCGGCCGCTGATGGGGATTTCGCTGATCTGCTTGGATTCGATGACCTGGCCGACTTCGGCGGAGTTCCGGTTCAGCAACTCGGAGCTGGCGGTAACCTCGACGGCATCGGTGGTGGCGCCGATCTGCAGGCTGGCGTCAACGGTGCGCGCCTGGCCGTAGACGAGATCGATGTCCTTGACCTCGTAGGGCTTGAAACCCGCCTTCGATATGGTGAGCTGATATGTGCCGATGGACAGGGCCGGGAACTCGTAGATGCCGGTGGCGCCGGTGACCGTGTCCCGGGAAAGCCCGGTGTCGGGGCACTTCAATTCGACCTTGACACTCGGCACGACGGCGCCGGACGGGTCGGTGACGGTGCCGTTGATCGCGGTGCGGTCCTGTGCCAACGTGGGCATGGCGAGGATGCCAGTGACAAACAGGAATGCAAGTATGTGTTTCACGCGTGACTCCTTCTCGAACGGAATTACTCAACCCCTCAGGCGTGCACTGGGACTCCCTGACCGGCCTGGATGCACGATTAAATCATTCGAGTCTTAAGGCAAGCTAAAGAACCCGGCCTGTCGCGAGGAATTCACGCTGCTGTAACGGGGCGTTCATAGAGCGTCGCGCACGGCACGTCGGCAGGCCCGCGAGGCATGTCTAACAGGTGCCCGCGATAGAATCGGAGGGATGGCTCTCCCCGCCGACGCGCAGATTCCGTTCGCGATGCTGGTGGTGTTCGGGTCCGCGAAGCTGATGGCCGAGGTGTTCGAGCGTCTCGGACAGCCGGGCATCGTGGGAGAGATAGTGGCGGGGGTCCTGATCGGGCCGAGTGTGCTGGGGTGGATCGCGCCGACGCCGTTTCTGATGTCGCTGGCCCAACTGGGCGTGATGTTTCTTCTGTTCCAGGTCGGTCTCGAAGTCAAGTCCTCGGATTTGCTGAAGGTGGGTTCGACGGCGGCCATGGCGGCGGCGACGGGAATCGCGCTGTCCTTCGCTCTCGGCTGGGGCATTCTCCGGCTGTGGGGCTCGCCGCAAATGGAAGCGATCTTCCTGGGAGCGGCGATAGCCGCCACGAGCGTGGCCGTCACGGCGCAGGTGCTCTCGGCAAAGGGTCTGCTTTCCGCGCAGGCGAGCAAGATCATTCTGGCGGCGGCCGTGATCGACGACGTGCTCGGCCTGCTGGTCCTGGGGTTGGTGAGCAGCCTGGCCCGCGGGCGCGTGAATGTCGCCGGGCTGGCGTTCACTGGAGCGATGGCGCTGGGGTTCACACTGATCGTTGCCAAGTGGGGGACCCGGGCCGCACGGCGCATGGTTCCGCACATCGAGCCCCGGCTGCGCATCCAGGAGGCGCAGTTCGCGCTGTCGCTGTGCCTCCTGTTCGCGCTATCGGTGGCGGCGGTCTACGCGGGGGTCGCCGCGATCGTCGGCGCGTTCCTGGCGGGCATGGCGCTTTCGGAAACGGTGGACCGGCGGGTGAACGATCTGGCGCACGGCGTGGCTGGGTTCCTGGTTCCGTTTTTCCTGGCCGGCACCGGGCTGAACTTGAACGTGACCGTGTTCGGCAACGCCCCCACTGTGGCGCTGGCCGGAGTGGTCCTGGCGGCAGCGGTACTCGCCAAGGTGGTCGGCTGCGGCCTGGGGGCGGCGCGACTGGGCCGCCGGGACGCGCTACGCGTCGGCGTGGGTATGATCCCGCGCGGCGAAGTCGGCCTGGTGGCGGCGCAGATCGGCCAGAACCTGGGGGCCATCACGCCACAGGTTTACGGCGTGGTGATCCTCGTTACCGTGGCCACGACGCTGGTGGCGCCGCCGCTGCTGGCCGCCGCGTTCCGGGGCGCGCCTCGAGCGTTTGCGCCCGGCCAACCTGCCCCGCCCGGGGCATCTTAGCCGCTCAACCGGCGCGGCGGCCCGGATTGGTGTAGGGCGCGCGCAACTTGGGAAGCCGCTGGAGCTTCCTCAGATGCTCGGGCGAATGGGCTTGCGAGGTTCTTTCCTCCAGTTTTGGAGGAGCGGGCTCGCGGGCCAGCGCCGGGTCCGGCTTCGGTGCCTGGCCGGCTGCGGCAGGAGGCCGGGAGCGGCGCGGAACCGCTTTCGCCGCCTTGTCCTGGGCGCCGGTCAGGTGAACGCTGCGCAATTGCACCGGTTCGCCCGCGTCGTCGTCCCCCAGAAACTCGGACACCAGGTTCCTCTTGTGCTTCTCTGAATTTGCCATCGGCCAGCCCTCCTCTGGTTCGATTCTAGGCTCGAACAGCGGGGGGCGCAAGATCCGGGGCCCATGCGTCCCATCCGGCTCGGTTCTTTGGGCGTGCGCCAGTCCCGTCCCTTTTACACTTCTTTACAAGTCACAGACGACGGCTTTACTCCCGTGCAGTAGGCTGGATGGTAGGAATATGGCTCGGAGCGAGTCTTTCAACCGGCTTCCGGGTTGTAAGAAGAGACGGAGAGAACCATGAACAAGATCGGAATTCACACCAGACTTGCGGCGACGTTGGCTGCGGGACTCATCATTCCGGCGCTGGCTTTGGGCCAGGGCCCCGGGCCTCAGGATCCGGACGGTCCGGGCGGTCGAGGTGGTCAGATGCACGGCTGGGGCCAGGGCGGCGATCGTGGAATGGCCATGCGCGGCTGGGGCCAGGGCGGCGGCCATGGAATGGGGATGCACGGCCGCGGCGGGCGCGGTATGGGCTTGGCGTTTCTTGTGAACGACCCTGAGATGCGGAAGCGGCTCGGGATCACCGACGAGCAGGCCGCCAAGATCCGCCAGCAGACCCTCGAGTTCCGGACGGCCGAGATCCGCTCGCGGGCCGACCTTCAAGTGAAGCGGCTCGAGTTGCGTAGCCTGATGGCTGCCGACAACCCCGACCGCGCCGCAATCGACAAGACTCTGCAGGAAGTCGGCGCCGCCCAGATGGCGGCGGAGAAGAACGCCGTCGATTTCCACCTCGCCATGAAAGGCACGCTCACACCGGAACAGCGCCAGAAGCTCCAGCAGATGCGCCAGGAGTTTGGCCGCCGCGGCGAAGGCCAGCATGGGCCGGGTGGCCCTGGCGGTCCCCGTGGAATGAGGAAGCCCGGCGCGCAGGGCGCTCCGCAGCACCCGGCCGCGCCCGCGCAGCAGTAACGGACCCAACCCCCACTGACACCGCGTGGGGCGGCGCCCCGGTCCGGGTTCCGCCCCAATCAGCCCTTCAGAGACAACCCCCCAATCGCAGCCCGGCCGCCGATCGCCACCTTCAAGGTAGTACCGGCGCCGGGCTTACGGTACTAGAACCGCTCAAATAGGGTCCGGATCTCGCATCCACTCGGTGTTAAGATGACACGGTGATGCGGATCTCTGTTGTTGACGCAGCGCCCCAGCCCGGTCTCTCCGGCCTACCACCCGGCGGGAAGCCGGTTCTCGGGTGGCGGTCAGCGCTCGCTGAGTTCCGCAAGACGCCGAATCAGGTCACCCTGGCCCGCATCGCGGCGACCTTCGCGCTCTACGGCCTCCTGAGCGGCGATCGCTTCTGGTTCGTCGCCGTTTTTGTGTTTGCCTGTGTGACCGACTGGTTGGACGGCTACCTGGCCCGGCGCCTCCAACAGGCCTCGTTCTTCGGGATGCGGCTGGACACAGCGGCGGACATCTTTCTGATCGTTTCCGGTCTGTGGTGGATCACCAGGTTGTGCCCGGACACCTACCGCGGGCACGGCATCCTGTGGAGCACGGTTGTGGTGGCCCTGGCGATCCCGCAACTGGTCGCCTTCGCCAAACTGCGCAGCTATGCCGGATTTCACCTCTGGAGCGCGAAGATCGCCGGGGTGCTGGCCCTGGCCACGTTTCTTTCCCGGGTCACGAACAGCCCCTATGCGGTGCCGCTGGTCCTGGCGGCCGCGGCCATCGTATACGAGGGCATCGAGGAAGTCGCTGTGTGCCTGCTGGTTCCCGACCCGTTCGCCGACCCGCAGCCGTCGATCTTTCATCATTTGCGGGCCAAAGGCACAGCCCGCAACTCGGGATAACTTGCCGTGCAGCTACTGCGCCTCATCAGTTGGCCCTATGCCCGGAAGCACCTGCTGCGCTACGTCCTCTCGGTGGTCGGAATCGCCCTGGGAATAGCCATCGCGGTGGCCCTTCAAGGCGGCACCCAGACCGTGCTCAGCGAATTCCGGCAAACGGTCGACCAGATCGCTGGGTCCTGCCAACTGCAAGTGGCGGCCGGTGAAGCGGGGGTTCCCGAAGCGTTCATCGAGAGGCTGCAGACCCTGCCGCAGGTACGCGCCGCCAGCCCCGTGATCGAAGCCCTGGCCGAGACCGACGAGGCCGCCACGCGACTCCTCGTCGTTGGGTTGGATATGACCGGCGACGCCGCCATGCGGCCCTGGCTCTTCAGCACCGGCGAAGGCTCCGCGGAGATCGACCCGATCTCTTTCATCGCCCAGCCGGATTCTCTCCTCATGAGCCGCTCTTATCGCCGCGCGGCCACGGCTGGGGCATCGGCAGCAAGCTGCGCTTCCACACCATGGACGGGCTGAAGGCATTCACCGTCCGCGGGCTGCTGAGCGACGAGAACCTCGAAAAGATCTATGGCGGCAACGTGGCCGTGATGGATGTGTACGGCGCGCAGCGGGTGTTCGGGCGCGGATCGTCGGTGGACCGCATCGAGATTGCGCTGACCGAGGGCACCGCGCTCGAAGAGGGCCGCGCGGCCATCCGGCGCGCCGTGGGGCCGGGATACACAGTGGATCCTCCCTCCGCCCGCGGCGAGCAGTTCGAGGACCTGGTGAAAGCCTACGAGACCCTCGAAGTCATGGCGTGCCTGTTCGCGGTCGTGCTGGGCATCTGCATGATCGATGCCTCCTTCCGCCTGGCGGTGGCGCAACGCCGCACGGAAATCGGCATCCTCCGCGCCCTGGGCGCGACGCGCGCCCAGGTTCAGTCGCTGTTCGTCGGGGAAGGTCTCATCACCGGCGTGCTCGGCTCGACGCTCGGGCTGGTCGTCGGCATCCACCTGTTCGCCGTCGGGACCCGCATGGCGGGCACCATGTTCCGCAGCGCCTTCGGCGGCCTGGCGGACCAGACGCAGCAGACCCACGTTTCGCCGCTCGTGATGGCGGTGGCGTTCCTGGCCGGCGTCGGTATCAGTCTGGTAGCCTCCTGGCTGCCGGCCCGCGAGGCCGCGCGCGCCAACCCCGTGGAAGCGTTCCGCCCCATGCACTACCAACGCAGCCTCCCCGTCTGGCGTCCTCGCGCGCTGCTGTTGAGCGGCTTGCTCCTGCTCGGCACTCTGGCCGGCGGCACGCAGGAGGGTTCCACGGCAGCCTTTTATGGGTCCATGCTGCTGCTGTTTCTGGCCGTGGTTCTTGTCATTCCGATGTTCGTGCTGGGGGCGGTTCGCCTGTTGCGGCCGCTGCTCGCCCGCCTCCTGGACCTCGAAGCGACGCTGGCCCTCGACAGCCTCGCGGCGACCCCCCGGCGCACGGTCGCCACCATGATCGTCCTGGTGCTGATATTCGGCCAGGCCGTGACCGTCGCCGGCACCAATCGCTCCATCTATCACACGCTTGAGATGTGGGTCGATCGCGCTTTTCAGGCGGACCTTCTCCTGAGCGCATCGTCCAACTTCGCCTCTCAGTCCCTGCGCTTTCCCCCGCATTTCGAGGACACCCTGCGCGCCATTCCCGGCGTCGCGGCGGTACAGCCCGTGCGCAGCGTGCGCGTCCCTTTGCATGGAACGCCGGTGTTGATCGTCGCGGCGGACTATGCGGTATCCGCGGCCAAACGGGGCCAGCGCGTCATCTCCGGAGACTGGCGCGAGATGTGCCTCCAGACCGCCCGCGAAGAGGGCGTCTTCATCTCCGAAGCGCTCGCCCGCCTCGAGCGGCTGAAGCGCGGCTCGCAATTGGAACTGGCCGCTCCAGGCGGGACTCTGCGGCTTGCCTGTCGTGGGCGTCGTCAACGACCATAGCGACAAGCGGGGTGTCGTCTTCCTCTCCCTCTCCCTGTACCGGCGCTACTGGAACGACCAGACCACGGACAAGTTCCGCATCGATGCCGCGTCCGGCGTTACCGTCGAACAACTGCGCGCTCGCATTCGCGAGGCCCTGGGGGATCGATATCCGGCCTCCTTGATGAGCAAGGCGCAGTTGCACGACTACGTTTTCCACCCCCGAGGCGAAAAACTCGGCGCCCTCGAGTATCAACTCCTGATTTGTCTCGCCGTGGCGGCCCTCGCCCTCATGAACATGGCGCTGATTTCGGTGGCCGACCGCAGCCGGGAGTTCGCCGTCCTGCGTGCCATCGGAGCTTTCCGAGGCCAGGTCCGCAAGACCCTGCTGGTAGAGATGCTGGCCACCGGCGGCTTGAGTCTTCTGCTGGGTCTGGCGCTGGGCGCCGCTTTGCTGCTCTACCTTCTGGAGGCGGTCCATCGTTACCTGACCGGCGTGAATCTGGAGTATGCGTTCCCCTGGACGGACGTGCTGTGGCTGGCAGGCGTCGCCCTGGCGGCCGGACCCGCCGCGCTTCTCGCCGCCATTCCCGCCATGCGGCGGGTGCCGCTTTCGGTTGCCTTGGATTCGGAATAAGGAGGAGACTCCCATGACGGGGAAAGCCATCGCCATCGTGCTCGCCTGGGCCGCCGCCGCTGTCGCGCAGAACGCAACCCAGATCATGGAAGAAGTTCACCATCGCGCCCGCTCCAACAACTTCCGCTACGAGGGCCGGATCACGACCCGCAAGGCGAAGGGCGCCCCGGATCAGAAGAGGTGGCGATGCGAACGCCTTGGGGAGGCCGGCAACAGCAAGATGATGCTGCGATTCCTCGATCCAGCCGATATCCGCGGCGTAGCTCTACTGGTGTGGAACCATTCGCAGAAGCCCTCCGAGATGTGGCTCTACACACCGGCCCTGGCGCGTACCCGCCGCGTCGCCCAGCAGGACCGCTCCTCCCGCTTTGCCGGCACCGACTTCAGCTTCGAGGATTTCGAGGAGTCCGACTACTTCGAGTTGGGATTACTCTGAACTCAAGGAGGAGCAGGAAGGCGGCGAGGCCTGCTGGCGCATCACCGCCCGCCGGTCCATCACCCACCCCTCGCAGTACGACCGCGAGTGGATTTGGGTGAGCAAGGAAAAGATGGTGCCGCTGCGCATCGACAAGTTCCGCTCCGGCAAGGTCACCCGGCGCCTGAGCATGCATTCCCTTGAGTTGCGCCAGGGCATTTGGACTCCCATGCGGATCGAGGTCGTCGACCTGCTCGGCAATGGCTCTACCACGCTGGAACTCGTCGATGCCCGCTACAACCAGCGTATGGCCGACTCGCAATTCACCCTCGAGGCACTGAAGGGGTCCTGGTGACGCTTCGCCTGACATGGGTGCTGGTTCTGATGGCGGCCGCCTGTGCTGCGCAGAACCGCGCCTGGTCATATCGCGGTTTTCTGGAGAACCAGGTACTCTACTATCCCCGCACCACCGATAACGACCAGGTCCGGCTCGTCAACGAAACGATGCTCCGGCTGGAGGGGAATCTGCGGCTCCCCAGAGGATTCGACCTTTCCCTCGGCCTCGACGCGCAGATCGATTCCGACAACCAGGTCATCCGCGCGTGGCGCTTTTCCTGGGACGACCGCACCCTCCAACGCCCACCCTTCGCTTTGCGGACGCTGAGTCTCCAGTATGCCCGGGGTCCGTTCCGCATCGAGGCCGGCAAACAGATCGCGCATTGGGGTCAGGTGGACCTGTCCTCCCCCACCGACAAATTCGCGGCACACGACTACCTCAACCCGGCCAATTCCGACTCCCTCGGTGTCTTCGCTGTGCGAGCCGCCCTCGACACCGGTCCCCGCAGTCTGGAACTCGTCTACCTGCCGCGTTTCACCCCCAGCCGCATCCCCCTCGCCGGCCATCGCTGGCTGATCTTGCCCGAAGAGTTCGAAGGCTACACCTACCATTCTCAGGGCGTCCAGTTCCCCGGCGGGGGACAGTTCGGAGCGCGCTACCACCAGATCGTGTCCCCTTATGAATTCTCCGTGTGCTACTTCGAGGGTTTCAAGACTCTGCCGACCTTCCTGTACGACAAGGATCCCATCCACCGGAACTTGAACTACTGGACGCTCTACCCGAAAATGCGCCTGGTGGGCGCCGATTTTATTGCGCCCTGGCGCAGCATGTTGTGGAAGGTCGAGTCCGCTTATATTAGCTCGATGTCCCCTTACCTCGCCGGAACCTGGGCGTTCGCCGCCGAGCTGGAGAGAACCCGCGACAAGTGGCAATGGTCGGTGGAATTCGCCGGGGATTGGCTCACGGAAGCCAAGCGCCCCAACACTCTCGATCTCGACCGCGCCGCCCGAGACGCCGTTTCCGGGCACGTGGCCTGGACTCCAACCCCGCGGCAGGTGCTGTCGGCAGACTGGTTTCTGCACCCCAACATGAAGGCGTTCGTGACGCGGGTGATTTATTCCCGCAACCTTCGTTCGACTCTCCGCGCCGGCGGGGGGTTCATCTGGATCGGCGGCAGCGAGTCCGATCCGCTAGCGCGCTACAATGTCGATTCCTATTTCACTTTACAGTTACGGTACAGCTTCTAGGCGTCTCGCAGCCCACGCACTCGTGCGTATCGCGTCGAAACCCGTCTCGACGCCCGTGTGGCGCCACGGCAGGCCGATTCCCCCGCCGCGGCGCGACACCCGCTCCCGCAACGGGAGGCTCCTGTGATTCGCCTCAGCCGGGTCTCAAAGTACTTCGGTGGCAAGAAGCGCGTCATCGCGCTCCAGGATGTCAACCTTCAGGTGACTCGCGGCGAGCTGGTCTCCATCGTCGGTCCCTCCGGCTCGGGCAAGTCGACGCTGCTCAACTTGATCGGGGGGCTTGACCAGCCCACGTCGGGGGAGATCCACATCGACGGCCAGAGCCTCGACGGGCTGACCGACGACGAGTTGACGCAGTTGCGTCGCGAAAAGTTCGGCTTCATCTTCCAGTTCTTCAACCTGATGCCGAGCCTCACCTGCCTGGAGAACGTAGCCCTGCCGTTGCACCTGCACGGATGGCCGAAGCGGAAGATCCAGGAGCGCTCGCGTGAACTGCTCGACCTGGTCCAGCTCTCCCACCGCCTCGATCACCAGCCCGATGAGCTCTCCGGCGGCGAGCGCCAGCGCGTGGCTATCGCGCGGTCCCTGGCGGCCTTTCCCCCGATCCTGCTGGCCGACGAGCCTACCGGGAACCTCGACTCGCGCAGCGGCGCGGAGATCCTCGATCTCATCCGCTCCCTGCACGAGAAGTTGAACGCCACTGTCCTCATCGTGACGCACGACTCCGGCGTGGCGCACAGTTGCGCTCGCACCATCGCCCTGTGCGATGCGCGCGTCGTGGCCGATTACCGCAACGGCTCCGAGCGTTCCTGAAGACTCGCCCCTTCCGCCGACAACCGCAGCAGGATGCGGACCGCTTCGCAAATAAACCCTTGCACGCGCGCGTCGAACGCCAGCCGGTAGTGCGGCTCGAACAGCAGGCGCCGGAATGGTCGCGGCCTGGCCTTGGGAGGGTTGTCGCGCGGCGTCAAACGGTGGCTGCCCAGCAGCGTGGTCCGGGCAGGCGCGGCGGCGACCAGGCCCGATTGCCCCCGCACCGGGATTCCCCTGAGCAAGCCGGCCCGTTGATAGAAGTTGATGGCGCAGGCCACGTTGTCCGGCGCCTCGATCGTTCGCGGCGTAAACGCGTCGATGTACACGGCCAGTGAAACCTCCACTCCCGCCTGATCCAGGAGCCGCGCGAAGCTGCCCATCGCAACCGCTCCCATGCTGTGCCCGCAGGCGACAATCAACGGCTGCCGAAGACGGCCCGCGGGTCCCGGTGTCGAGCGCGCCAGCCGTGCCACTTCCGCGCCTGCCTCGCGCCAGTCGCCGTGAGGGAACTGGAGCGTGACGACCCCCTCGTCGCCCATGCCGTTGACCCTCCGGAGCGCCATCGCGATTCCGGTTCTCGAGAAAGCCCCTGGGTTCCAATGCCCCGGTGAAACCGACCACCACCACTCGCGCGGGACGCGACGCTGCCGCCGGTGCTCCCGGAGGTGGCAAGTCCGGCTTCCACTCCCCGCCAAGGCGCCCCGAAAGATCGAGCATGGCGCCTCGAAAGTCGGTTCGGATGCGCTCCCACTCACTGTCGGAGGCGGCGCCATCCGCCCCGAGCAGAAGCATCGCCGCAACCGCGATTCGCAATGACCTGAACCGGCTCACGGAACCAAATCAGGATACCGCACGCAGCAGGTCAGGCAATTCCGCCTGCCGCGCCGCGCTAGCCTGGGATTGAATGCGCAGATCCTTCGGCGCGATCCTATCGTGCACGCTCTGCGCGGCGGCGGCCACCGGTCAGACGGCGCCCGCCCAGCCGCCAGCGCCATTCGACCGCCCGGTCTCCTTCAAGCTGCTGCCCTCCAACCTTCTCAGCGATCAGAAAAGAATCTGGCTGGCTCCGCTGCGCCTCGCGCACCCCAAAAACCGGATCGCGCCGGCCGCCATTGTGGGTGTTACTGCACTGTAGGTCGCGGAGGTGGACGCTCCCGCGGCCTCCTACTTCCGCCGCACGTCCTCGTTGGACCGATTCAAGCAGGTGTTCACCGGAAAAACCACTGCTGTCGGAATGGTAGCGGCCCTTCCTCCCTTCTGGCCGCGGGTCTCGCCCGGCACGATTCGAAGATGGGGGGACGGCCCTGCTGGCCGGCGAGGCCGTCGCGGACTCCGAATTGCTGACCATTCTGATGAAGGACGCCGGCCGCCGCTTGTTCCCGGCCTCAGTCCCGCCGCAACAAGGCTTCTCCCATACGTGGTTCAAAACTCATGGCGACTGGCTTCGAGGCAGCGGCAGTTTCCCTTCCGGGCACGGCGCCGCCGCGTTTTCCATCGCCACGGTCGTTGCGCGCCGCTGCTGGAACCGCCCCTGGGTACCTTATGTCGCCTACGGCGGCGCCGCGCTGGTCGCGTTCTCCCGCCTGCCTCCTGGGGGCTCACTACGTCGCGGACACGTTCATCGGCGACGCGCTCGGCTATTCCGTAGCCCGCTTCGCGGTTCTGCGCCAGTAGCCCGATCGGTTTCGGGCGGCAGGACGCACGCCAACACCCGGTCGTCTGCCGGCGCGGTATAAAGGACGGATGGCATACGCTCGGTTGGTAGCCGTCCTTCCCTTGGCCCTCGGCTTCCTCACGGCGCAGGACACTCAGGTCATCACGCTGCCCGCACCGCCCGCGGCGGCAGCGGCGAACCCGGCCACCCACGCCATCCCCGTCGCCCGCGGTAGCAGCTTGCTGTGGAAGGCCAACTCGGCCACCACTACGGTATACCTGGCCGGCTCCCTTCATTTCGGCTCCTCGGACATGTACCCTTTGCCTCCGGAGATGGAGGCCGCCTTCCAGGAGTCCTCGGTGCTGGTGGTTGAAGTCGATCCCAGCGCGGTCAGCCCGGCCAAGGCCATAAGCCTGATCGCTACCTCCGGCACGTATCCGCCAGGAGACACGCTTTGGAATCACGTGAGCGGGCGCACGCGGTCGGAGTTGCCCGCTTTCGCGGCCCAACGCGGTCTGAGTGCCGAGATGCTCTCCAGGTTGAAGCCCTGGGCAGTGGACCTCATTCTGTCCGCGCAGATGATGCAGGCTGCGGGGATGCGGCCCGATTTGGGGATCGACGTACACTTCCTGGGCCAAGCCGGCGCTGCGAAACGGACCGAGGCCCTCGAAACCGCGGAGCAGCAGATGCGCGCTTTGGTGAACGTGCCGGAGAGCGAGCAGGCGCAGGCTCTCGAAGAAACCGTAACGGACCCCGAGCGGGCCGGCCAGATCCTCAAAACCATGAAGGCGGCGTGGATGCAGGGAGACGCCGCGGCCCTCGAGTCGCTGGTCGCCGAGGAGTTCCGAAAGTCGCCGGAGAGCAGGAAGCGGCTGCTCGACGACCGCAACGTGAGCATGGCCGCTGCCATCGAACACTACCTCAAAGGCGGCGAACCGTCTTTCGTTGTGGTCGGCGCGGCCCACCTCATCGGCAAGAACGGCGTCGTGAGCCGGCTCGTCGCGAAGGGCTTCGCCGTCCAGCGGGTCCCGCCCGCCCGCTGATTTTTCCTGAGAAAGCGGCTGCACCCCGGCCACGACCTTCCCGAAGGGAGCTTCTGTGGACGAACGGGAACGCCAGCGCGCCATCGACACTTGTCTGAGCCAGCTCGAAAAGCAATTCGGGCGAGGCTCCATCCTGCGCTTGGGCTCGCACAATGTGGTTCCGGTTACCGTTATCCCCAGCGGGTCGATTTCGCTCGATGCCGCGCTGGGCGTGGGCGGCTTTCCCCGCGGCCGGGTGGTCGAAGTCTTCGGGCCGGAATCCTCCGGAAAGACCACCCTGACCCTGCACGTGATTGCCGAAGCCCAGAAAGCGGGTGGGACGGCGGCGTTCATCGACGCCGAGCATGCGCTCGACCCGGTCTACGCGCGCAAGCTGGGCGTGGACACGGACAACCTGTTGATCGCGCAGCCCGATTACGGCGAGCAGGCGCTCGAGATCGCGAGCGCGCTGGTGGCCTCGGCGGCGGTGGACGTCATCGTCGTCGATTCGGTGGCGGCCCTGGTCCCCAAGGCGGAACTCGAAGGCGAGATGGGCGACAGCCACGTCGGCCTGCACGCGCGACTGATGTCGCAGGCGCTCCGCAAGCTGGCCGGCTCGGTTTCCCGCACCAATACCTGCTTGATCTTCATCAACCAGATCCGCGAGAAGATCGGCGTCATGTTCGGCAGCCCGGAGACCACCACCGGCGGGCGGGCCTTGAAGTTCTACGCCACGGTGCGCGCCGACGTGCGCCGGACAGCCACCATCAAGGACGGCGATACGGTGACGGGCAGCCGGACCCGCGTTAAGGTGGTCAAGAACAAGGTTGCCGCGCCGTTCCGCGAAGCCGAATTCGACCTGGTCCACGGCGAGGGGATTTCGCGCGAGGGCGACCTGATCGACTTCGGCGCCGCCCGTGCGGTCATCGAAAAGAGCGGCAGTTGGTTGAGCTACCGGGGCGAGCGGATCGGCCAGGGGCGCGAGAACGCGCGGCAGTTTCTCAGAGAGCACACGGACCTGCGGGAGCGCCTCGAGACCGAGCTGAGGAGCCTGCTGGCTGCGCCCCCGAAGGCGCCCCCCGCCTCCGTTTCCGCGGAGCAGAAGAAGGCCGCTGCGGTCGCCGTTTGAAAACCCACTAAACCATTTTCGTCCTGTAATGTTTTCAACGCCTTGCCCTGTGCAAAACCGGCCGCAGAGTCGATTCTTGCGTTCTCGGCCGCCGGCGAAGCGCCCTTTGACGGAGCCCGGTGGCCGCCGCTTGACGGCCGGGTTCCGTACGAAGAGCCCGTCTTACGGGCTCGCGAAGGCAGCGCATGCCTCCAAAGGCCCGAAAAATGGGCCTCCGGAGCACATTTCCTCTTTACTTCGCCCCCGCAATTCCGTATCATCAATTGAACTTGATCGTGTCCGGGCCTTCGGCGTGCGCGCTGGCTGGCATCCGGGCATGAGATGGCCGCGTTCAACGGGTTTAGAGTTCAATTCGGGAGGATCGGAACAGAAGTCTATGGCAGAAGCCAAACGCTTGACGCAAACGCAGCTCATCAAGGAGCTGGCTGCTGCGGTCGAAGTCCCCAACAAGACCGCTCACCAGTTCCTGACCAGTTTCGCCGAGATCGCCGTTCATGAGACCAAGAAGAACGGCGTCTTCGTGATTCCCGGCCTCGGCCGCCTCGTTCGGGTAGAACGAAAGGCCCGTATGGGACGGAACCCCGCCACGGGCGAAGCGATCAAAATCCCGGCCAAGAAAGTGGTGAAGTTCCGGGTTGCCAAAGCCGTCCGGGACGCCATCGTCCCGCCCAAGAAGACGAAGTAGCGACCGCAGCAGTATCGGAGTTTGGACCATGAGCGCTCGCTGCGCTGTAGCGGGCGCTTTTTTTGTCCGTTCTCAAGCCGCGGTGGTTACTTCGACTCCCGGCGCGGACATCCGCATTCACAGGTGAGGCAAACGGCGGCCCTCCCACGGAGTGCGTCCCGGACTTCGACTACAATCTCTAGGTTGGGGGTCTCGATAATGAGGGCGGTTCTGCCATTCCTGATGTTCGTTTGTGCGGTCGCCGGCGCCGCGACGGTCGAGATCAAGGTCGATCAGGCCGGCTATCCGGCCCGCGCGCCCAAGCTGGCGATGGTAGTCTCCAAAACTGCGTCCGCGGATTTCACCGTTCGCCGCTCGTCCGACGGCTCGGAGGCCTTCCGAGGCAAGCTCGCCGCGGCGGTGACGGACACCGACAGCGGCGATCGCGTCCAGACTGCCGACTTCTCCAAACTCCAGGCCAGCGGCAAGTACTACCTCGACGTCCCCGGAGTGGGCCGGAGCTGGGATTTCGCCATCGGCCCGGATGTGTACTCGCGAGTCTACTATCTCGCCATGCGGGCGTTCTACGGACAGCGTTGCAACACCGCCGTGGATTTGGGGCCGGAGTTCCCCGGCTACAGCCACGCCCCCTGTCACCTGAACGGCGTCTATCACCCTTCCTCCGGGAAGACGGGCCCGCGCGCCCCTTCAGGAGGCTGGCACGATGCGGGCGACTATGGCCGCTACACGGTCAACTCCGGGATCACCACCGGCACGCTGCTCTGGACCTGGGAGATGTTCGGCGCGCGAATCAAGAACGTCACGCTCAACATCCCGGAATCGGGGAACGGCACGCCGGACCTCCTGAGCGAAATCCGATGGAACCTGGACTGGATGCTTTCCATGCAGGATGACGACGGCGGCGCCTGGCAGAAACAGACCACCGAGGGGTTCGGCGGCTTCATGCTGCCGGAGAAGGACCAGGGACCGAGCTACGTGGTCGGAACCGGGACCGCGCCCTACAGGAGCTCCTGCGCCACGGCCGACCTGGCCGCCGTGGCGGCGATCGCCGCCCGCGTTTACCGGCCCTTCGACCAGGCATACGCCGCCAGGAACCTTGCCGCCGCGCGCAAGGCGTGGGACTGGCTCGAAAAGTTCCCCAACGTTCTGTTCCTCACCAACCCTCCCGGAATCCACACCGGAACCTACGCCGACAAGGACTGCGGAGACGAGCGGCTCTGGGCTGCGGCCGAAATCTGGCGGACCACGCGCGAGGACTCCTACCAGCGCTACTTCCTGGCTCACTATGGCGAGTATGTCAGGACGCTCGCGCCCGGCGTGAGGCCCCCGGAATGGAGCGGCGTGGCGCCCCTGGGCCTGTGGACCTACGCGCTGGGCGGAGGGAAGGACGCCGCTGCCGTCGAGACGATCCGCAGTCGTTCGGTGGCGGCCGCCGACGGCATCGCCGCCCGCGCCAGCCGCAACGGATACCGCGTCGCTCTCCTGCCGGCCGACTACGTGTGGGGTTCGAACGCCATCGCCGGCAACTACGCCCTGCAACTCCTGGTGACGGACGCGCTCCGGCCCAATCCGCGCTACGTCGAGGCCGCCCTCGACACCCTGCATTACCTCCTGGGCCGAAACACGTTCTCGCTCTCGTGGGTCACGCAGGTTGGGGAGAACGCCTACCGGCACCCGCACCATCGCCTCAGCGGTGGCACGGGGAAGCCTGAGCCGTGGCCGGGGTTTCTCTCCGGCGGGCCGAACGCGGACCGGCAGGATGCGCTGACCAAGGCCCTGCCCCCTGAACTGCCTCCCGCCAAGGTCTACCTGGATGACCTGGGATCCTATTCGACCAACGAAGTGGCGATCAACTGGAACGCGGTACTCGTGTTCATCCTGGCAGCCACCGCTCCCTGACGGTCGCGGCTCTAAGAGGAGTCCTGCATGCAATACGGATATTTCGACGATAGCAACAAAGAGTATGTGATCACCCGTCCCGATACCCCTAAGTCGTGGAGCAACTACCTGGGCACCACCGAATACGGCGCCATCATCACAAACAATGCCGGGGGATACAGTTTCTATCAATCGGCCGCCCAGGGCCGCTTCCTGCGCCTGCGCTTCAATTCGGTCCCCATGGATCAGCCGGGGCGGTACATCTACCTGCACGACCGTGACAGCAAGGACTACTGGTCGGCCTCCTGGCAGCCGGTCGGCAAGCCGCTCGACCGCTATAAGTCGGAGTGCCGTCATGGAACTGCATACACGGTCATTTCCTCCGAATACAGCGGCATCCGTTCGGAAACGGCTTACTTCGTTCCCCTGGGGAAGACCTTCGAGTGCTGGCGCGTCAAGCTGACCAATCTGGCGTAACGCACCGCGCCGCCTGAGAACGTTCACCTACGTCGAGTACGTAGGCAACTGGAGTGCATGCGACGACCAGGTGAACCTCCAGTACACACAGCACATCCTGAAGATGGACGTCCTCGGCAACATCATTGACCACGGTACCAATGTGAACCTCCCCTACATGCCCGATAATCCTGGGGAGAAGGACCAGGGACGGCACACCTTTCTGGCCGTCGTCGGCGCGGACGTTTCTGGCTACGACACGGACCGCGCCGCCTTCATCGGGACCTACCGGGGGTACGCCAATCCCGTGGTGGTGGAACAGGGGCAGTGCACGAACTCGCTGGCCGCGGGCGACAACGGTTGCGGGACTTTCCAGATCGACATCGCGCTCGATCCCGGCGAGACCAGGGAGTTTCTGGTCCTGCTGGGCGTGGGGGCCGCGCACGACGTCGGTAAGCGGGTGGTGGCCGAGTTCGGCACGGTCGAGAAAGCCGCCGAAGAACTGGCCAAACTGAAGCGTCATTGGCACGACCGGATCCGGGGGCTGGCGGTGGAGACGCCCGACGCCGAGCTGAACAGCATGTTGAACATGTGGAGTGCGTTCAACTGCCTGATGACGTACGCCTGGTCGCGGGCGGCCAGCCTCATTTATGCCGGCGAGCGGGACGGACTGGGATATCGGGACACGGTACAGGACATCCTCGGGGTGCTGCACGCGATCGCGGGAGAGGCCGTCGGACGGCTGGAACTGATGATCACCGGCCAAGTTTCGACGGGCGGAGCAATGCCTGTGGTCAAGGCGTTCACGCATCGCCCCGGATATGAAGAACCACCCTCGAGAAAGAGTACCGCTCCGACGATTGCATGTGGCTCTTCAACACCATCCCGGCCTACGTCAAAGAAACCGGCGATCTCTCGTTCTACACCAAGGTGTT
The DNA here is from genome assembly GCA_963710565.1 of Bryobacterales bacterium. Taxonomy (GTDB): domain Bacteria; phylum Acidobacteriota; class Terriglobia; order Bryobacterales; family Bryobacteraceae; genus DASWZN01. The sequence continues at coordinate 1,163,746 of CAVQAN010000010.1, forward strand.
GCCGTACGCGGACAAAGGCGAAGCGACCGTCCTGGGACACATGCGGCGGGCCATCGAGTTCAGTCTCGATCGGTCCGGGGCGCATGGCCTGCCGTGCGGCCTGCACGCGGACTGGAACGATTGCATCCGGCTGGGGCACGAGGGCGAGTCGGTCTTTGTGGCTTTCCAGTTACGCTATGCGCTCGCGGTCTATGTGGAGATTTGCCAGTTGCTCGCCAGGGCCGATGAGGAAGCCTGGGCGCGAGAGCAACTGGCCCGTCTGGACGCCAGCCTTGAAAAGTACGCCTGGGATGGGCAATGGTACCTGCGCGCCTATGGTGCCGACGGCTCCAAGTTCGGCACCGATGAGAGTCCCGAGGGCAAGATTTTCCTGAGCCCCCAGTCGTGGTCCGTGCTCAGCGGGCACGCCAGTGGGGAGAAGGCTCTCCAGGCGATGGAGTCCGCCCACGACCGTCTGGCGACCGAGTGGGGACTCGCAATCTGCGACCCGCCCTTCGTGAAGACGGATTTTCATATCATGCTGGCCGCGCTGTTCAATCCGGGCATGAAGGAGAATGGGAGCATTTTCAGCCACACGCAGGGCTGGGCGCTCATTGCGGAAACCCTCCTGGGCCACGGCGACCGCGCCTACGAGTATTTCAGGGCCTACTTACCGGGCGCCTATAACACCAGGGCTGAAGTTCGTGAGATCGAGCCCTACGTCTACTGCCAGTTCACCCACAGCAGGTACAGCCCGCGCGCCGGGGCTTCGCGAATTCCGTGGCTGAGCGGGTCGGCCACCTGGTCCTTCTTCGCGGCGGCGCAGTACATCCTCGGGCTGCGGCCGGAGTATAGCGGGCTCACGATCGACCCCTGCATCCCTTCTGCCTGGAAGGGGTTCAAGGCCACCCGGACATTCCGGGGGAAGCGGGTGAACGTCGAGGTGACGAACCCGTCGGGGGTCCAGAAGGGCGTGAAGAAGCTGACGCTCAACGGAGAGTCGCTGGCCGGCAATTTCATCCCGGCGGAGAAACTGGCGGCGGACAACCAGGTCCTGGTCGAGATGGGCTGAGGAATCACGGCCCGGACGGCGAGTTGAAGCTCGCCGCTCCGCGCGGAAGCGCGTGCCACCGGGCTACTCCGTCTTCGTCGCTTTGCCCTCCATGACATTGGTCCAGGCCGCGCCGTCGGGCGAATAGTCGAAGCGGAAGGTGTAGACCGTGGGAGAGAGCACCTTGGCGACAAAGCGGCCCTTGAAGACCTTGCCGCCGAAGTCCACGCTGCCGGTCCAGGTCCAGGTGTCGCCCTCGACGGTGCCTTTGTAGGTTTCGTGCTCACCGGAGTCGTTGAAGCCGTCATAGGTGTAGACCTGCTCCTTGGGGTCGTAGCCCATCACTTCCATCTCGTGCATCGGCCCCATCGGGGTCTGGCTGTCGGAGTGAGTCACGACGAAGAAGCCGCCCGGGAAGATTTCCGCGCGGGCGGTGCCGGTCATCTTCCCGCCGGGGAACGGGCCCATCGGTTTCATCTCCGACGTCGAAGTCCAGTTGCCGGCGAAGTAGGCGAGTTTCTTGTGCTCGGGGCCCGGCGCGGGCATTTTGGGCTCTTGCGCCAGCGCCGCTGCGGCGAAGGCACACAGAAGAATCGTGAGCGTAAGGCAAGTGCGACGGTGCATCGGTAGCTTCTCCCAGGGTTTGAGGTTGCCTAAGTCCGGCCGGGAGCCGGGCTTGGGTCTGTTGCTTCGAGTGTAGCAGGGTCACGCGCCGTTCTCGCCCCCACTATCGCACCCCACTATCGCGCGCTGGGCTGGCGCGTGTACGCTCGGCGCAAACTCCCGCCCGGCACGGGACCCGGAGGTTGCGGGCCGGGGGGCGGCACCTCCTCCGGGACCGGCTTCTTGGGACGGGCGTTCAGCTTGGCCGCGATCACTTCTTCCTTGGCCTTGTCCCATTTCGGCGTGCCTGGCTCGACACCCTTGGCGCGCACTTCGTCGTCGGTGACTTCCTGTGCCATGGGCAGGTACTTCTGGAGGTAGTTGCGGATGCGGTCCTGAGCCAGGCGCACCTGCGACCGCAACAGCAGGAACAGGATCTGGTCGCCGGGCGCTTTCGACAGCACTTGGTACAGGTTCGATGGGCGGGTCAGCTTGGCGGACTTCAGATCCCGCTCCAGTTTCGAGCTGCGCGTCTCGAGCTTGTGCCAGGCTTCCAGATCCGCCTTGGGCATGGCGACCGCGGTCAACAGCGCCGCTTTCTCCTTGGGAGCGAGCTTCTCGGTGAGGACGTTGAGGAACAACCCGAAGTTCTCCACCGGGAAGCGGACGCCGACGGGAATCAACTGACGGATTTTTTGCAGCTTGGCGAAGCCCGCCAGGTTGAGCTTCGGCCCGGCCAGGGCGGGCGAGTACAGAGCCAGCAGTTTCTCCTCCTCGAACGCGCGCAACACCTCGCCGGGGTTCGCGTCGTCGGCGATGCGCCGCAACTCCTCGAGCAGGCGGTGCGGCGTGATGAGATTCTCCAGTTGCTCCATGCGGACGTTTTCGTATTGCTGCGCGGTCCGTTCGTCGATCGTGAAGCCTAGCCGCACCCGCAGCCGGACCAGCCGCAGGATGCGTACCGGATCGTCATACAGCGCGTAGTTGTAGACGGCGCGGAGCTCTTTGCGCTCGAGATCGCCCAGCCCGTTGGTCGGATCGATCAGCAGGCCGCGCGAGGCCCGGTTCAGAGACAGCGCCACGGCGTTCACCGTGAGATCGCGGCCCCGCAGGTCCTCGTGAATGGTCGCCGCCTCCACTGCCGGCCTGCCGCCCGGCTTGGCGTAGCGCTCCCGCCGCGCCATCGCGATCTGGGCAGTGACTCCACCCGGAAAGAGGAGTTCGACCGACTTGCGATGCTCGTCGTCCTCCGTCACCTGGGCGTTGGTCTTCTTCGCCACGGCCTTGGCGATTTTCGGGGCGTTGCCTTCGATCGTGAAATCCAGGTCGCGGATGGGGAAGCCGCCCAGCATATCGCGCATGGCTCCGCCCGCCAGAAACAGGCTGACATTAGCCTCCGCCGCCGCCGCCTGGACCTCGCTCACCACGCGATTCTGGTCCGTGCTCAGGTGGCTCTCCAGCATGAACATGTAGTCGCTCATATCGCTCGTCGCTCGCTTCCTGCCGCCGCTCGCTCTGCCGCCGCTCGCTCTACCGTCGGCAGGGGAAAACTACGCACGCGGATGGTGCCGGTCCACGATTTCGCGGAGCCGCGGCCTCATCACGTGCGTGTAGATCTGGGTGGTCGAGATGTCGGCGTGACCCAACATCGTCTGGACGCTGCGCAAATCGGCTCCCCCTTCCAGCAGGTGCGTCGCGAAACTGTGGCGCAGCACGTGAGGCGTCAGCCGCCGCAAGATGCCCGCCTTGGTTCCGCACTTGCGCAGAAGCGTCCAAAAGCACTGGCGCGTCATCCTGCTCCCGCGGGAGGTCACGAACAGGTATTTGCTGCCGCGGCCCCTCAGCAGCGGGGGCCGGCCCGTCCGCTGGTACTCGGCCAAGGCCCCAATCGCCGAGCGTCCCACCGGAACGAGCCGCTCCTTGTTGCCCTTGCCCATCACCCGAACCACCCCTAACTCCTCGTTCAAATCGGATAATTGCAGTTCACAGAGCTCGCTGACCCGCAAGCCGCTCGCGTAGAGCAACTCGATCATCGCGCGGTTGCGGACGCCGGTCGGCTTGGTCCCATCCGGAGCGCCGAGCAGGAGGTCGATCTCGCTATGATTCAGTAACTTAGGTAGGTTTTGCCACTGCCGCGGCAGGGCCAGCGAGGCGGTCGGGTCGGTCGCCAGCCTCCCTTCCCGGAGCAGATAGGCTGCGAAGTTGCGCAGCGTGGTCAGGTGACGCGCCACCGACCGGCTTCCAAGTCCTTGCTGGTAAAGCGATTGAAGGTAGAGCGCGATAGCTTCAGTGGAGGGGAAACCCTGGCCCGGAAGGGGGTGGCATCCGGCTGCGAATCGGTCCAGATCGCGCCCGTAGGCTTCCAGGGAGTTCTCCGCCAAGCCCTTCTCGATGCGGCAGAAATCGAGAAAGGAATGCACCTCCGCGGGGATCGAAGCCACGCCGGTCATTCGTGCCAATGATACAATACTTCCGAAATTGTTTGAAAGGAAAGCTCGGCTGGTGAAGGGTTCCACCAACAAGAGGGTCATGATCCGGCGCTTCGACCGGGAGTCGCTGCCCGGGTTCGTGAACCCGCAGGCCTATCTGCAATCCGCCGGCATCGAGATCCTGACGGCCTCGGGGAACCTCCTGCTAGTCCCCTACGGAGAAGTGAAAGCTCTCTATTTTGTTAGAGATTTCGAGGTACAGGAGCCGTCCACCGAGAGCCGCATCTTCCAGAACCGCCCCAAGATGAACGGCGTCTGGATCCGTATGAAGTTTCGGGACGGGGAAGTTATGGACGGGCTGATGCCCAACAATTTGTTGCAGTTGGAAGCATGCGGCTTCACCTTCGTCCCGCCCAACGCCGGCTCGAACAGCCAGAGGGTGTTCGTGCCCAGAGCCGCCCTCACCGAATTGCAGATCGTAGGCGTGGTGGGGAGCCCGCTCCGGCCCCGCAAACCCCGGCCCAAGCCACAGCAGCAGATCGAGCTGTTCGAGTGAGGCCGCCGCCGGCCGCCCCAAGCCCCAGTCAAACCACCCTCGCTACGACCGGCCGGCCAGGGGAGTCCGCGCGGAGCGGCCGTCCTCCAGCGGCCGGCGGATGCCGAACCTCGCTCGACCGGTTCCAGGCGTGCGCCTCGCACTCGCTCAGACTACGGGGCCTTGGGCGTCCGCGCCTGCCCCAGGCGGTCGTCGGAGGGGGCGCGGCCGGCCGGGAAACCAAAAGGCCAAAACTACAGTACCTGGAGGCGGGCCTAAGCCCTGAGACGAACTTACTACGCTGAGGGTAATGTGAAGTACCAGAACCGTAATTCCCCCCGAAAAGGCCCAGAAACATTGACTAACACCCGCAAAACCTAATAGTTTAGAGAGGTCCGTGGTAGAACAACGCAGATCGAAACGATTCGACGTCAAGCTGCCGGTGAAACTGCTCCGGAACGGCCTACGCTCGATTACCGGCGCAGGCGAGACGAAGAACCTCAGTTCAGGCGGGGTTCTGTTCGCTTCGGACACCAAGATCGATATCGGCGAGCCGATCGAGTACGTCATCGCTCTCGCCCCTTCAGGTGAGGTCGATCTGCACTGCCTGGGGAAGGTCATGCGGCTGGACCCGGCCGTGCGCAATGGCAGCGAGCCCGACAGACCCTTCGAGGTCGCGGCCACGGTCGAACGGTACGAGTTCATCCGCCAGCGGTCGTAGGCGCCGCGTTCCTCCCCTCCGCTTCCGAACCGCTACCATAAGTGGAGAGCCGTTCGCGGCTCGGCGTGTCCCATGAAAACCCGCTTCATCGCTGCCATGGCCTGCTATGCCGCGCTGGCGCTGCTATCCGCCTTCACCCTCGAGGGGGCGTTCCGGATCGGCGTGTGGATCCTGCTCGCCGGTCTGGCCGTGAAGACCTGGATCGCCCAGTCCCTGCGGGATTGAGTGCTTCTTCGCTCGGCCGCATGTCCCCGGCTGCCGTTTCGGCCGCGTTCCGACGCTTCACCCTCGGTCGCCTTCCAACGCTCCCCCTGGATCGCGTTCCAACGCCTCCTCCTCGGCCGCGTTTCAGAATGGAACACGCTTTCCAAATTGGTTTCCATTCTTGTCCTTTTGAGGCCTCTCGGTGCGCCGCCCCGGCACCTTCGTACTAAGGTGTTGGCTCCGTAAGTACGTGCCGCTCAGTCGGGTAGAGCCCGGACCCGAAGTCCGCGAAAGAACCTACTCCCGGTTGGTAGCCGGGTTGCACCTGTTGGGGCATGACCAAGCAGACGAACTCGACAGAACGGACCTCGGAAGCGCGGAGCGAAAGGGATCGCATTATCATGGACCACCTGCCGCTGGTGAAGGCGATTGCGGTCCGTGTGCATGAGAACCTACCGGTTCATGTCGATCTGGACGATCTGGTGCATGCCGGGATTCTGGGTCTGTTCGACGCCGTCGACAAGTTCCGTCCCGAGAAGCAGGTTGCGTTCTCGAGTTATGCGAAACACCGCATCAAGGGCGCCATCTTGGACAGCCTGCGCCAGTTGGACTGGGCCTCCCGGGATCTGCGGCGCCGGCACAAGCAGATCGAGGAGGCAACTCGCGAGTTGGCAGCGACCTTGCAGCGCAATCCGACGGAGTCGGAGATCGCGGGGAAAATGGGCGTCGACGTGGAGCGCTGGCGGCAGATGATGGCGGAAATGCAGTGCGTCGGCCTGATCTCCATTTCCGCCCGGCGTCCCGATCAGGAAGACCTGCCCGCGCCGGACTACCCGGCCAAGCCCGAGACGCACCCCGATTCGATCTGCGCCCAGGGCCAGCTCCGCGACCTGCTGTGGGAGGCCATGAAGACGCTTCCGGCACGCTACCGAAAAGTGGTGGTTTTGTACTACACCAAGGACATGACAATGCGGGAGATCGGCGGCATTCTGGGCATCAACGAGAGCCGCGTCTCCCAAATCCACAAATCGGCTCTTGAGAAAATGGCGACGGCGCTGCATTCGGCGGGCATCGAATCGGCAGGGGCCTTCTGAGCCGCGCAACCCCATTCCTCCGAGCCCCGGACGCAAGCTGCGCCGCGAACATCGAGCGCGCCGCAGCCGGTTGCGGCCGATAAGCTCACCAGGGGCGGGAGGGTGCGCCGCTGCGCCCGCTCATCCCGCCCCTTCACTACGCGAGGCTGGGGATCTGGATGATCTTCTTTTGAATCGCGTACTGCACCAACTGCGCTTTGTTGTGGATATCGAGCTTGCGCATGAGGTTGAACTTGTGCGCTTCCACCGTCTTGACACTGAGATTGAGCGTGCAGGCGATCTCCTTGACGGACTGCCCTTCCGCCAGCATCTTGAGTACTTCCTTTTCACGAGCGGTCAGCGTGGCGAAGCGGGGCAGCCGTGCCGAGGACTTGACCCGGCAACGGAAGTCGTCGACGAGCTGCGAGAGCATTCTGGGACTCAGATAGCTGCCGCCCCGATTCACGTCGCGGATAGCCGCAAGCAGTTGTGCGGCCGGGCAGTCCTTCAACACGTAGCCGTTTCCGCCGACCTCCATGCCCTCCACCAGGTAATCCTCGTCGTCGTACATCGTAAGGAAAAGCACCTTGGTTTCGGGCCGGTCGCGCCGGATGTGGCGAGTGGCCTCGAAACTGCTGAACCCTGGCATTCCGATGTCCATCAGCACTACGTCGGGGCGCAACTCCCCCGTCTTCTCCATGGCGTCTCCGGCGTTGGACACCTCGGCGACAACTTCCAAATCGGTTTCCGCGGCAAGTAGGTTCTTGATTCCCTGCCGGAAAAGCGTATGGTCGTCCGCCAGCAGCACTCTGATCTTTGGCATGAGCCCTCGACTTTCACGCGCACCGCCCGGCCCTCCGGCGCGGGTTGGGTGATTTGGCTTCGGCTTCTGGGGCCGAGGAAATCGGGATGGAGGCCGAAACCCGAGCGCCCCGGCCCGGCGCGCTCGCGATTTCGATCCTGCCTCCGGCCAGCGCGACCCGCTCTCGCATGCCCGCCAGCCCATGCGAGCCCGGCTTGCCCAGAGCCTCCGCCACTCGGAAACCGACGCCATCGTCTTGAATGCGCATCTTCAACCTTCCATCGGCGGCGGCGACGAAAACGTTTAGGTGCGCGGCCGCGGCATGCCGCGCCACGTTGTTGCAGCACTCCTGCACCAGCCGATAGGCCAGAATAGCCGTGTTCTCCGGCAGGGTCTTCAACCCCGTGCCTTCCAGACGGGTCGAGACCCCGTGCACCCGTTGCAGCCGGATCAGCAACTGGCGCACGGCCGCTGCCAGACCCAACTGCTCCAGAACCGCCGGGCTCAGGTCCGAGAGCACCCGCCGGATCTCGACTACGGTGCGGCCGATGGCCTCGCGCGCCTCGGCTAGTCTGCCGATGATGGCCGGCGGGACGTCCTTCTCGCGCGCGATCATCTCGAGTTGCAGGCGCACATAGGGGAGGAGTTGCCCGGCTTCGTCGTGCAGTTCTCGCCGGATCCGACGCCGCTCGCGCTCCTCGGCCTGGAGCAGGCGCTCGGCAAGGTCGCGCACTTCCCGCTCGCGCGCGGCGAGCTGGCTGGCCAGGCGCAACTTCTCCGCAGCCATCACGCAGCGGCCGCCGGCCCCGGAAAGCAGGCGCAACTCCCGTGGCAGCCACTCGTACTCCTTGCAGAAGCCAAACTGCATTGCCCCCGCGTCCCTTAACGGGACCGACCACGTAGAGACGTACTGGCGAGACCAGGAGGGGACCAACAGCCCCTGCCCGCGGCCGTTGCCAGCGCGCAACAGCCGGGGCTGCCCGAGTCTTTTCCAGGGGAACCCCGGCGGAAGCGGGATCGGGACGCCGCAGGCCACCGGCGCCTGCCGGCCGGGATCGAACAGCACCCCGCAGGCCGCATCCGCCCGGCAGAATCGCGCCAGGATGCCCACGTACGCCTCCAGCAGATCTCCCTCCGAGGGGGCGCGCAACTCGGCGTCGTGCAGCTCGAAGAAGGCTTTGGTTTCGGCTTCGCGCACCTGATAGAAGGCACTGTTGAGCGTGAGGACCACGCAGAAGCCCAACTGGCCGGAGACCCAGCGCAGATCCTCTCCGTCGGATCCGGACAGGGCGCCCGAGCGGCCTGCCAGAAGTCGGTCGTAAGAGGAGAGCGCGTCCAGAACCTCGGCCGGCGTCATGTCCAGTTTGGCCAGCCTGCGCCCGTTGTACTCCACTTGTTCGAAGAAACCGGCCAGCGGCTTACGCTGCGCCAGCACGCGCACAGCGGCTCCAAACGTGATCGCACCGAGGGCCTTGGACTGCCGGGCGTCGAAGCGCCTCCGTCGCAGGCACCTGAGAAACGCCGCGTCGAGGACCCTCGATTCCTCCTTCAGGAGCCGGGCCAGGCTGCGCAGGCGGCGCCGAAACTCCGCGCTGAGCAGGTCGGCGGCCTGCGCCAGCGGCGGCGGCATCTCGATCGAAGGCACCGCTCCACTTATCGGGTGTTTGCAGGGGAGGCTTTAGTCCCATCCCGCCCGTCGACAACAACCCTTAGTTGAGGAGCGCCTTAACGAGACTGGGTCGCGAGTAGCTTATCGATGGCCGCGTAGAGCCCCCGGCCCTGGAAGACCTCCTTGGTCTCGGGGCCGTTCACCCAGTCGCCGCGGATGATGCCGTGCGCATCGATCAAATAGGCGTGCGGCGTGGTGACCGCCTGCCCGTGCAGCGGGTCGGGAAGGATATACGAGTAGGCGACCTGGCCGCAGTCGAACAGGATGGGGTAAGTGACCTTCGACTGGGCTACAAAGCCGGTGACCCGGCCCGGGTCGTCGGGCGGGTTGACGATGGCGAGCACGGCCACCTTTCCGCCGTAGAATGTCTTGACCTCTTCGAGCAGCTTCGCGAACGGTCCGCAGTGAGGGCATTCGGTGCGCATGATGTCCAGCACCACGATCTTGCCGCGGTACTCCTGCAGGTCGTGTTCGACCATGTTCATGTCGGTCAGGGAGAAGCCGGGCGCGCGCCGTCCGATCTGCGCGAGCGCGGCGCCTGACGCCAGTGCCGCCAGGGTGGCAATCGAGAGAAATCGTCGCATAAAGGTCAAGGTTAGCACGGCTCCCAAAATGCCCGCGGCCAGCGACGGGCGCCTTCCGGGATGTAACGTAGAGAGATGAGGATCTTCCTGGACACAGCGAACCTCGAAGAGCTGAGGAAGGGCGCGGACTGGGGCGTGGTGGACGGCGTGACGACCAACCCGTCCCTGATCGCGAAGGAGGGGCAGCCCATGCCGGAGCACATCCGGCAGATTTGCGAGATCGTCAGCGGGGACGTCAGCGCCGAGGTGGTCTCGACCGAAGCCGGCGCCATGGTCGCCGAAGGGCGCGAACTGGCCCGCATTCATCCCAACGTGGTGGTGAAATGCCCGCTGACGCGCGACGGAATCAAGGCCACGGCCGCGCTTACCAGGGAGAGCATCCGGGTGAACGTGACGCTCTGTTTCTCGGCGCCGCAGGCGTTGCTCGCGGCCAAGGCCGGGGCTTACATCGTCAGCCCGTTTGTGGGGCGGCTCGACGACATCGGACAGCTGGGCATGGCGCTGGTCGGGGACATCCGGACCATCTACGACAACTACGGATTCGAGACCAAGATCCTGGCGGCTTCGATCCGCTCGCCGCTGCACGTGACGGAGGCCGCGCTGGCGGGTGCCGACATCGCGACCATGCCGTTTAAGGTCCTGGATATGTTGTTCAACCATCCCCTGACCGATAGAGGACTGGAGCAGTTTCTGAAGGACTACGACAAGGCCTTCCACGAAAGCCGAATCGAACGGTCATGAAAAAGCGGCGGATACTGATGGCGGGCGTGGCGGGAGCGCTCACGGGCGTGGTGGCGTGGTTCATCCCCGCTTCGCGGCGGTCGCCGGCCGAGCGCGAGCGGCGGCGGCGCCTGGCTGTCAATGCTCGAGGCCGCACCGGCGGCGCTACGATCACCGACTTCCACGACGGCGTCATCTGCTACACGTACTTCGTCAGCGGGGTTGAGTACACGGCATTCCAGGATCTCTCGGCGTTGCTGGACATGCTGCCCGAGGATCCACGCACGTTGATCGAGCGACCGGCGACGTTGAAGTACCTGGCGCACAACCCGGCCAACTCGATTCTGCTCTGCGAGGAGTGGTCCGGGCTCCGTTTCCACCCGCAGTCCGCGGCCACGTAGAGCGTCGGTCCGGTTCGGCGCAACACTACATCCTCGCGGCTATTGTGCTTCACTCTTGTCCAAGACGGATTTTCGTCAGCCAGGATCTTGGACAGGGAATGAGGCCCTCGACCGCGTGCCATGGCTTTGAGCCTCCGGTGCGAACTCCATAAACAGCCCTTTTCGGCGTTTATGGAGGTATTGCCGGCCAGAAGGGTTTGGTCCGAGGTTTTGGACAGGCCCGTCATCCAGAATCGAGACCTCAGAGGCGGGCGCCGAGGGCGGCCTCGTCAACTTGGGCGGCGCCCAGGGAGGCGAGCGAGCTCAAGTTGGCGGCGGGAGCGTGCTTGAGCTGGTAGGCGAACATGCCGTAGCAGGGCTGCAGCTCGATGGCGATGGTGCTGCGGTTCTGCTTAGCCAGGGCGGCGGCGACATTGAGGGCGACGGTGGTGGTCCCGGCCCCTCCTTTGACGCCGCTGAAGGCCAACACGACGGAGCGCGGGCCGGAGAAGTCGTCCCGCGCTCTGGACTGGCGCCGTTCGACCGCGAGGCGTATGCGGCGAACCAGCGCCGGGCCTTCGACATCTCCCTTGACGATGTGGTCCTCGGCGCCCTCGCGCAGAGCGGCGAAAGCCAACTCCTCGTCCTCCGACGCCGTCAAGACGATCAGGGCGGCGTTGCCGCGGTGGGGGCGCAGGCGGGAGAGGGTCTGGAGACCGCGGCTGTCGGGAAGGTTGAAGACCGAGGAGGATGGCATCGAAAGGCCGTTGTATCGAGGTGGGCGAGGGCTTTCTCGAAGGTGTCCACGCGATCGAGGGATATGGAGGGGGCGGGCACTTCCGCGACCGCCAGCATCCGCTGGACGGCCTCCGCGGTCTGCGGGTGGTCTTCGACGAGAAGGACCTTGAGCTTCTCCGGCACAACTGCCTCCCGGGAACGCGGGAACTCCCGCGCGCCACCCTGGCGGTCCCGCCTTGAGGAGACGATGAGAGCAGGGAAGCAGGCGAGAGGGGCAGGAAAAAGGGACGGGACGCTGTGGTGCAGCCGGCGGATGGCGACGAGTTGGCCGGCGAGGTTGGTTTGCGGGGAAGGGCGGGGAGCGGGGCAGTGGGGAATTGTTGGCGGTCCGAACCGGGCTACCGGCCGGCTTGTCAGCCACGGGAGAGCTCGGTCGCCGGCAGCAGAGGGGCACGGCGCGCCGCATCGTTCGCCCTCAGCCTCCCCTGACCACCCACTCGACCGAACGCCTGACGCCCTCCTCGAACGAGACCGCGGGGCGGAACCCGAACTCGCGCCGCGCCCGCTCGACGGGGAATTCCTGGTCCCGCGCCAGCAGCAGGACCGCGTGCCGCGTCAGCAGAGGACGCCCGGGGACGCCCAGCCACCGGTGTGGAGCCTCCATGATCCCCGCCAGGGCGAAAGCCGCCCGCACAGGAAGGTCGATCCAGGGACGCCGGCAGCCCAAACCGTCCGCCAGCGCATCGACGTAGCGGCGCCACGTGGCGCCCGTCCCGTCCGCCAGGTTATAAGCGCGCCCGGCGGTTTCGCGGGCGGTGGCCGCCCGAATCATCGCCTCCGCGGCGTTGTCGACGTAGCAGAACCCGCCCGCCGTGCGCCCGCCCCCGATCACCGCCATCAGGCCTTGCCGGATCAACTTCGCTATGTCGGCGACAAACGCCTGCCGCGCGGCCCATAGATCGTCGCCGGCCGCACCACGGTCACGGGGAGGCCCGTATGGCGAGCGGCCTCCCACACCCACGCTTCTCCCAGACACTTGGTGCGGTTGTAGGGAGCCCGGCAGGGGTCAGCGGGTGCGATTCGTCGCAGGGAACGCGAGGGTAGCCGTAGACGTCGGTAGTGCTGACGTGCAGGAACCGCCGCAGACCAGGGACTCCGGCGGCGGCCGCGAGCAGCGTCTCCACGCCCGCGACGTTGGCGTCATAGTAGGCTCGCCAGGGCGCCCAGTCGGTCGAGCACCCGGCGCAGTGGTAAACGTGGGTGACGCCCCGGACCGCGCTCGCCGCGTCTCCCCGCACCACCTCGACCGGGAGGCCCGCCAAGTGCGCGAGATCGCTGGCCGCGCGCGCCAGCACGCGCACCGGCTCGCCGCGGCCGCGAGGATCTGCGCCAGCCTCCCTCCCAGGAACCCGCTTGCGCCCGTTACGAGGACCATCCTGCACCGAGCGGCGACCGCGAGGGAGCGGCTACCGCAGCTCCCGGAACGCATCCAGCGCAAACTGCAGATCGTCGAGAGTGTGCGCCGCCGTCGCGCAAAGCCGCAGGCGCGCCGAACCCTGAGGAACCGCCGGGAACATCACCGGCGTGACCAAAATGCCCCGGTCGCGCAGGTGGCCGGCGAAGAATGCGGCTGTGGCCTCGTCGCGCAGGATCACCGGGATGATGGGAGTCTCCGAGCCGCCCAGGTCGTAGCCCAGCTCCCGCAGCCCATTCCGCAGGAAGTCCGCATTGGACTTCAGCCGCGCCACGCGCTCCGGCTCCTGGAGCATAATCGCGATCGCAGTGCGAATCACCGCGGCCGCCATCGGGCACAGCGCTCCGGAGAAGATGAAGGGGCGGCGGCGTGTTGAAGGTAGATCGAGATCTCCTGGGAGACGCAGGCGAAACCGCCCGACGCCGGAATGGACTTCCCCACCGAGCCGGTCCAGATGTCGACCTCGCCGGCGGGCACTCCGAAGTGCTCATCGGTCCCCCGCCCATACTTGCCCAGGACGCCCGTGGCGTGCGCGTCGTCGATCATCAGGAAGCAGCCGAACTCCTTCTTGATCGCGATCAGCTCCGGCAGCCGGCAAATGTCGCCCTCCATCGAAAAGATACCGTCGGCGACGATCAGCGTCCGGTTGGCGGGCGCGCCGTTTTCGAGTTCCTGCCGCAGCGAGACCGGGTCGTTGTGGCGGAACCGCTGTATCTGCGACTCCGGCCAGGCGGCACGCATCCACCAGACTGCGGTGCGAAAGAGCGTCCAGGATCACGCGGTCCTGCGGTCCCAGCAGCGCCGAAACCACACGCCAGGTTGGCCAGGTATCCCGAACTGAACGAGACCGCTTCGTCCATCCCCTTGAAGGCGGCCATTTCGTCTTCCATCCGGTGATGCAGATCGATGGTCCCGGTCAGCATGCGCGCGCTGGCGGTCCCGGTGCCGTACTTGTCGATGGCGTCCTTGGCGGCTTCGTCGATACGGGGATCGCCGATGAGGCCGAGGTAATCGTACGCCGACAGCGAGAGCATGTCGCGGCCCTCGATCCGGACCCAGGGACCGGAGCGGCCCTGGAGCGCGATCTGATACGGGTATACGCTGGCCTGGCAGGCCGCTTCCGTCATGTCGAAGATGCGCCGCGCTCGCGCGTCGAGCAGCTTGTCCTTGCCGTAGCTCCGGCGGTTGCCCGCGTTAAAAAAACCGTCAAAACGCGCGCCGGTCGCGCTGGCCAGGGGCTCGCAATGGTTGGGGGTACGAGTGTCGTTCATGCAAACGTCTCAAGAGGTATAGGAATTAAGTATACATCCACCGTCAAGCCCGCTCGGCATCGAGACTTCACCGTCTCAACAGGCTGGTAGGATGGAACTTCAAGGCGATGGACATCATCGAGCTCCGGGCGGTTTCGAAGAAGTACGCGATCTACGAGCGGCCGGGGGACCGGCTGCGGGAACTTCTGACCCTGAACCGCCGCTCCTACCACCAGGAACATTGGGCGGTCCGCGAGGTGACGCTGGGAATCCGGCGCGGCGAGACCTTCTGCGTCATCGGCGAGAACGGATCGGGGAAAAGCACGCTGCTCCAGTTGATCGGAGGCATCCTCAGACCGACCAGCGGCGAGGTGCTGGTTCACGGCCGAATCACCGCCCTGATCGAGCTGGGTGCGGGTTTCAACCCGGAGTATACCGGCCGGGAGAATGTCCACCTGAACGGCGCCATCCTGGGTTTTGAGGCGGGTGAAGTCGAGCGCAAGCTCGGCCAGATCCTGCAATTCGCGGAAATCGGCGAATTCATCGACCAGCCGGTGCGCACCTACTCGAGCGGCATGCTGGTGCGGCTGGCGTTCGCGGTCGCAGTGCACCTCGACCCCGATATCCTGATCGTGGATGAAGCCCTGGCGGTCGGCGACATCTGCTTCCGCCAGCGGTGCATGCGGAAGATCCACGAGATGCGCAGCCGGGGCGTGACCATCGTTTACGTCACGCACGATGTTTCGGACGTCAGAGCGCTCGGTCACCGTACGCTGTGGCTCGACCGCGGGCGCGCGGCGGCACTGGGCGACTCCGCCGAGGTCGTGCAGGAGTACCTCGCGGCTCTGATCGCGAAGGATGCGCGGCGCCTCCGCGGCGGGCAGGAACGCGCTGCCACGCCTGCGACGGAACGCTCGGAACCCGCGCAGATCGTCACCACGATCGCTCCCTGCGCGCGCCGGCACGGCGACGCACGCGCCGAGGTCCTCGGCATCTCGGCGATGGACGACCGCGAGCGTCCGGTCGATGCCGTGCGCACCCCTGCGCGGCTGCTGGTAAGAGTCAGCGTGCGCGCCCGGCAGCCGATCCAGCTGCCGATAGTGGGCATTCTTCTGCGCACCGAAGAGGGCGTGGATCTCACGGGCGCCAATACGGCCAGCGAGGGCGTGCAGATGCCGCCGCTCGAAGCCGGCCAGGTGGCGACGATCGACTTCCGCATGCGCCTGCCCGAACTGGCGGCCGGACGCCTTTCCCTGGCGCCTGCCATATCGGAGGGCACGTTGCTCGATTTCAGCCTGTGCGAACTGGTCGAGGACGCGGCGGAGATCCGGGTGCTGCCAGGCGACGCTCCGGTCCGCGGATACATGCGCATCCCCTGCGCCGGAGTCTACGCCGCGGTTACACCCGCCTGAACCCCGGGGACACGGCGGGGTGCCCATCCCCGCAGCGATTACGCTGGAGAGCGCGGGAGAGTGGACGGACGAGAACATGAGGATCGTGAAAACGCAACCGGGCACGATGGTACTGGCGGCCCTGACCGTCGCGTTCGCATGCGGCGGCCGCGCCGCCTGGTCACAGACGGCCGCACAGTACCGGAACCTCAACAGCGCCATCTACATCCCCATCGATGACATGCGGCGCATGGCTGCCGATCCGAAGTTCATGCAGGAGAGTTTCGACGTCGTGCATGCGTCCATTAGGTTCAACAAGGTCTGGCTGGAGACCTACCGCTCGGACCAGGAGATCGGCGAGGCCGACGTGCGCAAGGTCAAGCGGTTCTTCGAGAGCAAGGGCATCCAGACATCGGGCGGCATTATGGCCGTTCTAGGGGCGCCCGGCGACGGGATCACGTTGGATCGCATTGGGGCGGGCGGATGCGGACGGGGCGTCCCCGCCGTAGAATGGCTCTGATGCCCCAGTTCAAGATCCACCGGCTGCGAGACTCGCAGCTCCAGCCGTTCCGTTCGGCGCCGCACACCGCCGGGACCAGCCAGGCGCGCCGGCGCGACTATACCGAGAGCGGCGGGATCGAAGCGCCGGGAGTGTACGCCGCGTGGGCCGCGCTGCGCGACTCCGGGCATGCGCTCCGGATCGGCGACATTCTGGAGGATGAGAAGGGCGCGCTGCGAATCTGCAAGTACGTGGGGTTGGAAGAGGCGCAATGGACCGTTGTGGAACCCCAGCCATCCGATGCTTCGCCGTCGTTGGTACCAGGGGTTAGCAGCCAAACGTCCTAGGACCGTGTGTAACTCATGTGCGTACCCAAAACAGCGCAAACCCGCTAGGATGGGAGGTGATGTCTGGCGGCAATAACGGCGCCGTGCCGATCAATTGTTTCGCGTTGGTTACCTACATCCCAGGGCCGTTGGGTGAGTTTCTCGACCATCTTCGTCGGGAGCTCGTCCCGGCCTGCGTGCCGCGCGCGCATGTGACGATCCTGCCGCCGCGGCCGGTCCTGGCGCCCACCCGAACCGCCGTGGAGCAGTTGAGCGAGTGGATCGCCGGCGTTACCACGTTCGAGATCGAGACGCGGCAAGTCGAGATCTTCGAAACGACGTCGGTCATCTACATAAATCTCGGCGGGGGCCGGCGGGAACTCGAGGAGATTCACAACCGCCTTAACGCCGGGCACCTCGGTTTTTCCGAGCCCTTCGGCTACCACCCCCACATCACGCTGGCGCAGGAGCTTTCCCCGGATCAAGTCGCGCGAGTCCGGGAGGAGGCGGAACGGCGCTGGGCGGAGTACGAAGGTCCGCGCACGTTTCCGGCCGAAAAGGTTACGTTCGTGCAGAACACGAGCGATAACCGCTGGCTGGACCTGGCGCACTGGACGCTGGGCGCAGTCTCCACCGTCCGCTGAGCGAAGCCGGAGGGGGAGGGGGCGCCGCTGCACATCGCGCCACCGCGCCAAACGAATGGCTGGTGGCCGGCAGCGCCTCAGAATGTGAAGCGCAGCCCCCCTTCGATGCGCCGGTTCCCCGCCCCGCTGGCCGGGCCGAATGCGTTCGCCAGGGCGACCGACTCCCCGAAGAAGGACGAGCTGAGATTGCCCTGAACCGGTCCCGGGTTTGTGCTGTTCAACAGATTGCGCGCCGAGACGCTGACGGTGAGGTTGAAGCGGTGGTCCGTCACCGGATCGAAGAAGACCCCGCGCATTCCGCCTCCCCGTCCGCCTCCGCCGCCCATGCCCATCGGTGGGCCGCCTCCGCGCGGGCCGCCGGGACCGCCGCCGAGGCCCGGCGCGGCCGCGGTCGAGCGCGACTCGCCGAATCCGAACACCTTGCTCACCCGAAGATTGATGGCGAAGAACCCGGGGCTCTGGCCGTAGTTCCGCGGGATGACAGGAGCGCCGACGGCGGGATTCGGATTGAACCAGCCCCACGGCGTCTGGATCGCCCCGGAAGCCCCGGGAACCGCAAAGGCGGGCCGGTCGTTGAAAATCGTGTTGCCGTTTATATCCGTCCCGGTGGTGATGTTGAATGGCCCACCGCTGCGCGCGGTGATGAACGGGCTCAGCCGAACGCCCCAGCGTGTCATGAACGATCCGGCCAGCATGAACCGGTGGCGGACGTCCATCGACGAACGGCCCCAGTCCTGGGCGAAATTGGTATTGCTCGTGGGAAACGTCCCGGCGCCATCGGTGTCGCTCATGGCCTTGCTCAGCACATAAAACGCGAAGAACGAGATGCTCTTGCCGATACGGCTGTTGAGGTTCGTCATCCACTGCTCCTGCCGGTATGCGCCGTTGGCCTGATACTGGTAGATCATCTCGGCAGTCTGGGGTATCGCGACGGAGCGCAGCAGGTGCTCGCCCTTGGCGTACATGAAGGTGCTGGCCACCGTCGTGCTCTTCGGCAACTGCCGCTCCACTCCCAGCGCCGACTGCATGGTGCGCGGCGCGCGCAGGCCCGGGCTGCAGCTGATAGATCGTGCTCGGCGCCCGGCCAGAGCGGAGGGCGGGGGCACGAAGGGATAGAAGTTCGGGTTCGTGACGATGAACGGCTGCTGTGTGGTTCCGTTGAACCGGTCGGCCTGCAGCGTCAGATTCTCGCTGACCCGGTCATAGAAGATCCCGAATCCGCCGCGAACGACCGTTTTCCCGTTCCCTTTCGAGCCGCCGTCGGGCGACCACGCGAATCCGAGGCGGGGCGCTGCATCGTGCCAGTCGTGGATGTTGGTCTGGGTCTCATACCGGAGCCCCAGGCTGAGGGTCAGGTTCGGCCGCATGCGCCAGTCGTCCTGGACGAACGGGGCGATGTCGATCTGGCTGACTTTCGACAGCGGGGTGCCCGTGGCGATGGTGAACTGTGCCGCGACACCCTGGCCCGGCACGGCCAGCGCGGCGGCCTGGTATTGGTCCAGCGAATCGAAGAAGAACGTTCCCCCGAAGTTGCTGGGAGAGGTGTCGGAGAGCGTCAGCGCGCGCAGCCGGAGCCCGAATTTCAGGCCGTGCGCGCCCTTCGCGATGGTCGTAAAATTCTGCAGCTCGTAGCGATTCTCGGTCTGGAAGGCGTGTCCTATCGCGACCCCGCCGGTGACGAACTCGGGCGCCCTGATGGTCGGTGTGCTGTTGTCGCCATTCAAGTCGGTGGTGTTGCGCTCGAAGTGGAAGCGCGTCTCGTTGATCGTATGCGGGCTCAGCACGATGGTGTCGGTGATCGAGGCGTCGTTTTCCGTGCCCAGCGAGTCGTAGGCTTGATTGGGCAGAGAGAAACCGCTGTTCAGCCCGGCATTGGTCTGGCTGCTTCTTTCGTAGCTGTAGCGCGCCACCAGGGTCTGCTTCTGCGTTAACTGGTAGTCCAGCCGCGGGCTCAGCGTGGTCCGCTCCATGGGAGTCACGACGGCCTGGCTGATGTACTGAGGCAGTCGGGCGCATTTACGGACGCGGGATTGACCGCGTAGATCAAAGCGTTGTCGTCGATGTCCCGCCGCTCGAAGTCCAGGAAGAAGGACGCGCTGCTTGCTGAGCGGCCCGGTCAGATTGCCGCCGTACTGCCGGGAATAGAAGTCGGGCTTGTTGTCGGCGTACGGGTTGCGCGCGTTGAAGACCGAGTCGCTGTCGTTGAACATGAGCTGGCCGTGGAACTTGTCCGTTCCGGGCTTGGTGAGGATCTCGATGCGGCCGTAGCCCAGCCGGTCGAACTCCGAGGAGAAGGGGTTCTGGTTGATGCGGATCTCGCGGATGGAAGCCTTGGGAGGCAGGCGCGCATTGGTGAAGCCGTCCACGTAGATCTCGCCGCCGCTGGGGCCGGCGGAGGGTCCCGCCAGGGCCTGGAGGTCGGACTGAAGATCGTCGGGATCGTCGGGAAGGGCATCCAGGTCGCTGCCGCGCAGCACCAGCGCACCCGCGTTGTTGGAGGCCTCGGTGCTTACTGTCGGCGCGCTCTCGGCCTCCACCGTGACCTCCTGCTTTTCGAGCGCAACCTGGAGACCGATGTCGAGGGTTGCGACGCCTGGCCCGCGGAAACCTCCGCCTTGCCTCGAAACGACCCGAACCCTGCCGCCGTGGCCCGCACCGCGTAGGTGGCCGGAGGCAAGGCCAGCAGGGTGTACGCGCCCGTCTGGTCCGTGGTTACGGTGCGATCAAGCCCCCTCCGGTCAGCGAAACCTTGACGCCCGGGATCACCGCCCCGCTGCTGTCGGTCACGGTCCCCTTGAGCGTTCCGCTGTTCTGTTGCGCCTGCGCGGCCAGAGCCAGCAGCGCCACAAGCGCCATCCAACGAGCCTTCTGCATGTTCAATCCAACTCCTCGGTTTTCACGTCCGCACTTTCGTCACTGGGGGCCGATCTCGAAGTTCAGTGCGGCGCCCATTCCGCCCATCGCAGGACCGCCCGAAGCGCTCGCCAGCAGCGGCTCGACCCCGGCCACCACCACGATCGCCGTGGCCTCGGAAGCATCGGCGCCTTTGGTGCTGGAGATAATGAGGGCATCGCCGGCCTTCAACTCCGCCAGCGTCAGCGGCGGCATCCTCTCGAGCACCTGTTGGAAGTCCATTCCGCCGCGAGGCCCGCGGGGTCCGCCACCGCCCGGCCCGCCCTGTCCGCCGCCTCCGCCGGCCCACTGCTGCGGAGGTCCGCCCTGGCCGGGTTGGCCCTGCGCCGCGGGGGCTGCGCCGCCGTTCGCCGCCGCCTGCCGCCGGCGGGCGATCATCATCGCCATGCCTTCGGGCATGCGGCGCAGCATCGAGTCCGATTGCACGCGGATGAGCACGGGCTTCTTGGTCTCGAGGTCGGTGACTCGAATCTCGCCCGCGCTCGCGTCCACGGTCTTGACTACTCCGGCGATATTGCGGAACGCTCCGAAAACGACCTCTTCCGCCTTGATGCGGCTCCCCTCGGCATTGCGGTCGCCCAGGACCCGCACGTGATCGCCAACGCCGAGAGCCTCGAATGTGCTGGGCTGTGCGTCGGCGAACTTCACGGAGTCCGGTGCGTAACGCCGGAAGGTTACGTCCGCGGGCACTTCGACGGTTACCACACGCGCCGTTTCTTTGGGTCCGACCGAAATCGCGACCTCGCGCGCCGCGGCATTGGTGGCGGTCACCGTGCCGGCGGTGCCTCGCTTTTGCCACTCCTCCCGGTCGGCGGCGTGCTTGCGAGCCAGGTCCGCGCGGGTCATCACGATGATCGTGACCGCTTCGATCGAGCTGTGGTCGTCCGACATGCGGCCGCGAGCGTAGACGCGGTCCCCGGCCGCGACATCATCGAGGGCGATCTTCGTAGCCTTCTTCAGGTCCTTCTCGCCCGGCGGCACGCGCAGGTAACGAGTCTGGTCCGTCAGTTTCACGGTTACCGCGCCGCCCGAGTCCGGCTTGAGCGAAACCTCATGGGCCGCGGCGTTAACTGCGGTCACCTCGCCAATCACCCGGCTCACTTCCGGCGCCTGGCCGGCCCCCGCGGGGGCGGTCTGTGCGACGCACATCGCCGCCGTGAGTCCCAGGACAGACAGACACAGATAACGCTTCATGGACGCTTCCTTCAAACGTAAGGGCGAAGCTGGGCCGCCTCAGGTAACGCGGGCGGGCAAAGAAAGTGGCGGCTCCCGTGAGCCCGGTCTTCTCGCGACGCGCGATCAAGGCCCGGCTCCCGCGTCTCCGCGCGGCCTTCCGCTCGCGCCCTCGCGGAGCGAGCGGTCTAGCCGGTGAAGCCGGCGGCGTCGGCCGCATCGGCCTGCTCGCCGGCACCCGTCTCTTCGAGCAACTCCGCCAGTTCGTCCTCCCTGGCGCCCCGCTCCTGGAGGAAAAGCCTCCGCAAGGTCCTGAGGTCGTTCAAGATGCGCCGGCTGGTGCCCATATGCAACGCCAGCTTGGCCAGATTGTAGGAAACCAGTTGGAGGGCCTGCTGGCGCCGGTCCGACTGAGGCTCGGCGCTGGCCTCCTCGATCTCCCGCCGGCTCTCCTCAATCGCGTCGCAGAGCAGTTCGACAAACTGCAGGGCGCTCTCGATGTTCTCGAACGGGCTTTCCGGCTGATCGGCCACAGGGATCCGCTTAGACCCCTTGATTATAGCCGCTCGCGGCCGCTGGGCGTGCATCATAGCCATCAGTGGTCAGGGCAGCCGGGCCGATGGCTGACGGCAGATGGCCGGCGGCTGTACCATAACAGACATGCTCGGATTCGACAGCCGCGCCGCACGTTCCGCCTGGTCGGTGTTTCTGATCGCCCTCCTGCTGTCCGCGGTCTACTTCATCCGTAGCGTGCTGCTCGTGTTCGTCCTGGCGATCCTCTTCGCATACCTGCTGTCGCCGCTGGTGAACGTGGTGGACCGCTTTGTCGCCAGGGGCAGGTCGCGCACCTACTCGCTCGCCGCCGTCTATGTACTACTGGTGGGCTTGCTGGTCGCCGGCGGCATTCTTATCGGAAGCAAGGCCGCCGAGGAGGCTTCCAACCTGGCCGCGGGTTTCCCGAACTTCGTGGGCGCCCTGAAGCAGAAGCTGGCGTCGCCCGACCCGGTCTGGCTCCAACCCGTGAAGAACTACGCGCTGTCGCAGATCGACCAGCACGCGCCGGGCTTTGGCTCCGGCGCCCTGCCCGTCATACAGAGGTTCGGATGGCACGTGGTGGCCGCACTGAGCAACGTCGTCTATGTGGTGCTGATTCCCATCCTCAGCTTCTTCTTTCTCAAGGACGGCCGGAAGCTCGCGGATCGGGTGCTCGCGCTCGGAAGCGGGAGGCGGCGCGCGATGTGGGAAGACATCCTCGCCGACCTGAACGTCCTGTTGGGGCAGTTCATTCGCGCGCTCGTGATCCTATCGCTGGCAACGTTCACGTTTTACAGCGTCTTTTTCTCGATCGCCGGCGTGCACTACGCCGTCCTGCTCGGCAGTATCGCGGCGCTGCTGGAGTTCATCCCGTTGGTGGGGCCGCTGTCGGCGGTGGCGATCGTTCTTCTGACCGCCGCGCTCTCCGGCGCCGGCCACATTCTGGTGATCCTGGTGTTCCTGATCGCCTACCGCCTCTTCCAGGACTACATCCTGAGCCCCCACCTGATGTCCTCGGGGATCGAGTTGCACCCGCTGCTGGTCATTTTTGGAGCGTTGGCAGGCGAGGAACTGGCGGGGATCCCAGGCATGTTCCTCTCCGTTCCTGTGCTGGCCGCGCTACGGGTGCTCTACGTCCGGGCTCGCAAGGCGCAGGCCCCGCCAACGTCATAGCAGCCTGCGCAGCCAGGGCTCGACGTTGGCCGGAGCGGTGCGGGGCGCGAAACGCCTGACGACGTTGCCCTGCCGGTCCACCAGGAACTTGGTGAAGTTCCACTTGATGGAGCGGCCCAGCCAGCCGGGAGCGCGCTCTTTGAGGTGCTGGAACAGCGGATGCGCGTGCTCGCCGTTGACCTCGATCTTGCGAAAGACCGGGAAGGCGACCCCGAAGCGGAGCCGGCAGAAGGTCTGTATCTCGGCGTCCGAACCGGGCTCCTGGTGCGCGAACTGGTCGCAGGGGAAGGCCAGGATTTCGAGGCCGCTCTCCCGGAACTTGGCGTACAGTTCCTGGAGCCCCTCGTACTGCGGAGTGAACCCGCACTTGCTGGCGGTGTTTACGATGAGGAGGACCTTGCCGCGGTAGTCCGTCAGCCCCTGTTCCCGGTCGTCGCTCCTGACGGCGCTGAAGTCGTAGACGCTCTGCGCTACTCCCATACCTGCTTCTATCGTACCCCCCATCGGGGGGCGGGCCGCGCACCCCGCTTCATGCCGTGAGCCTTTTTTCACTTGCATTGGCACCCCGACTGCTACGACAATTTGGCAGATGGATGTTCAAAACAGAGCGCTGCCGGACCTGCTGATCGCCCGGCAGAAAAGTGGCGTCTCGCTCAAGGAGATCGCCGCTTCCACCAAGATCGCCGTCTCCTACCTCCGTGCCATCGAAGAGGGCGTTTTCGAGAAACTGCCGGGTGGCATTTACACGGTAAGCTACATCCGCCAGTACGCGCGGGCCATCGACTACGACGAAGACGAGTTGGTCCGCTACTACTACCGGGTGACGGGTGTAGAGCCGCCGGAGAAGCCGGGGGCGACTCCTCCCGAGCAGTCCTCCGGCCCTGGAGTGCGCCTGGCCCGCGTGTTGAGCTAGCGGGGTGCGTCGCAAGTGTCGTCGGGTATCGGAACGAGCTGCAGACCGGGGACTGGCTCGAGTTTCGCCGTTGTTGCGGAACTTCGTGCTTGTCCCAGGGTCTGCCCTGGGATAATCGTACTTCGCATGACTTGCGACGCACTACACTAGCGGACCCCAGGCGGCCGGCGGGGCACGGTCGCGCCGCGCGCTTCACAACCTCGTCCGGTGCGTGCGTTATCATGTGCTAGGAAATGCTTTTGGATCACGCGCGCCGGCGGGGCGTCGAATGGCGCTGATCACCATATCCGGGCAGCCGGCCAGCCGCCAGGAAGAAGTGGCGCGTTCGGCGGCCCAACTCCTCCAGTTCGAGCTGGTGACCGAATCGCGTTTGAGCGCGATCTTTGCGCACGAGTTCGGCGGCGAGGTCGCCGTTCCCGACAAGGCCTTCGCGCCCGCGACTATTTCCGTAGTGGCGCGCCTGGCCACCGAGCACCACCTCGTGCTGGCGGCGGAAGGCGCTGAGCTGCTCTTCCGCGATTTCCCCGGGCTCCTGAGAGTGTACGTCGTGGCGCCCGAGTCGCGCCGCGTCGGGACCCTGATGCTCGACCATCGCCTCGACCGCAAGGCTGCGCGCGCCTTACTGCGCCGTCTGGAAACGGAGCGGAAAGCCGGGCGTGTGCGGAGGTTCGGCCGCGCCTCGGCTCCGCCGCACCTGTTCGATCTGATGCTGAACACCGAAGTGATCGAACCGGAGGGCGTCGCGGAGCTGATTCGGAGCGCGGCCAATCAGCGCGGGCTGGCCGAGATCGGGCTGCTGTCGCCCGCCGCCGAGGCGCACCTCCAGTTCCAGGTGCGTCTCAAGCTCGCCAAGTACGGCATCCAGCCGCCGGGCCGGGTTAGTCTCAAGAGCAAGTGCTTCGTCCACCCCAGCGAAGAGGTCTTTGCCAACTTGCTCGATTTCTACCGCGTCGCCTGGGAGTACGAACCGCGCAGCTTCCCCATCCAGTGGGACAAGGACGGCCGCGCCCTGGAGGCGTTCACGCCGGATTTCTACCTGCCCGAATTCGATCTCTACGTCGAGCTGACCACCATGAAGCAGTCGCTGGTCACCAAGAAGAACCGCAAGGTCAAATTGCTGCGTGCGATTTATCCCCACGTGAATATTCAGGTCTTTTACCAGAAAGATTTCGAGAATTTGATCTTCAAATATGGCCTGGCGGAGCGCGAGTCCCGAGCCGCGGCCCGAGGCGCTCACCCAGATGAAGCCCGTGCCTCCCGAGATCGAACGCATTCTCTTCACCGAGGAGCAGGTGGAGCAGCGCATCGCCGAAGTCGGCGCGGAGATCTCGGACAAGTACCGCGGGGGCGAGCTGAAGCTGATCGGGGTTCTCAAAGGCTCGGTGTTCTTCCTGACCGCGCTGGCGAAGCGCATCGACATCCCGGTGAAGATCGACTTCCTGTCCATCTCGAGTTTCTCCAGCAAGACGGCGGCGCCCGGCCTGGTGAGGATCGCCAAGGACCTGGACGACAGCATCGAGGGCGAAGACGTGCTGCTGGTCGAAGATATCGTGGACACCGGCTTCACGGCGCGCTACCTGCTCCAGAGCCTGGCGGCGCGCGGGCCCAACTCACTCTCCGTCTGCACCCTGCTCGACCGCACTTCGCGGCGCATCGTCCAGATTCCGGTCTCGTTTCGCTGCTTCGAGATCCCAGACAGGTTCGTAGTGGGCTGCGGTCTGGATTACCGGCAGCTTTACCGCAACCTGGGCTACGTGGCCGTGATGAAGCACGAAAAAGGGCAGTGAAGCCTCCGGGAAACGGGTGCGTTTCTCCTGAAAAGCGAGCTAATAGTTGCTGTTTGGTTACACTCTAAGCGATTAAATCTATTGCCACCCGTTCGCATTAGGCGTACGCTATGGGGTGCCAGCCGGTTTGGAGGCTCGTTCCAATGGATTGCCTGCGAGTGCTGTTCGTTTCCTCACGCTGCGAAGATGCGGGGATGCTATCTCAGATGCTCGAACCCGATCCTATCGCGTTCGAGCACGTCTCCAGCCTGCAAGGTGCGCGCCAGAACCTGGGCCAAGGCTCGTATGGGGCCGTCCTGACCGAGGCCTATCTGCCGGACGGCGACTGGAAAGACGTGCTGGGCGTTACCTGGGAACTGGGGACCACTCCCGCCGTGGTCGTCACGCATCGTTTTGCGGACGACCGGTTCTGGGCCGAAGTGCTCAACCTGGGATGTTATGACATGCTGGCGCAGCCGTTCGACGCCAGGGAGGTTCGGCGCATTCTGACCTCAGCCTGCGCGCAGACGCCTGCCACAGCCACCCAGAGTGCCTGGCCGGCCTCAGAGTCCCTCCGGGCGGCGAGCTGACTACCGGTTAGGGACGAGCGACAGAGGCGGACAACTGCGCCCGCGAGAAAGCGGCAGGCGCACGGCTGCTAGACTGGGCAGCTCGCTGACAGAACAATCGCTACTAGT
Source organism: Bryobacterales bacterium (assembly GCA_963710565.1). Lineage (GTDB taxonomy): Bacteria > Acidobacteriota > Terriglobia > Bryobacterales > Bryobacteraceae > DASWZN01. The sequence continues at coordinate 1,189,988 of CAVQAN010000010.1, forward strand.
CCTTGCGAGCAAATACAATACATAGATAGTGCTCGTAGCAATCAAGTCCTGGCGGGTGTTGACCGCATCCGCCGCCGTCCTGGCCCTTCTGGCCGCAGGCCGGGCGGCTCCGCTGCCTCCGCTGGTTTGTCCCGCCGGCGGCCCCATTGGGAGCGTGGACCTCCGGGTGAGTTCTCCGCGCGGTCCAGGCGACCCCTTGCCGCTGCGCACCATCAACCGTCTGGAGGAGGGCGACACGCTGCTCTACCGTCCGGTCCTCCGTCCCGCTGAGCAGCGGAAGGGCGAAGTGACGATGGTGCTGGTGCCTGCCGACAAGATCGCCACCGGGGAGACGCTCCTTATTCTCGAACCCAAGCCTGCCGCCCAGCCGCAGCAGTGGAGGGTGCCCTGGCGAGTCTCGGTGGCCGCCTTCGTCTACGGCCCCTCCGGGCTGAACGCCAAGAAGGTGAAGACCTTCCTTTCCCAGGACGAGGGTCTGGTGGCGCAATTGGCCGACTACGCCGAGAAGACCGCCCAGACCGAGGCGTTGATTGCGGCGCTCTCCTCTCCGAGCAGTTCGGCCGCCAATGTCCAGGCGGCCCTGCATGGCTTCTCGGCGCAATACGGCCTGAACGTGCAACTCGACCGGACCGCGTCGCCGAACCAGCAGGCGCTCCTGATGATGCGCACGCTGAACCCGGCCATCGCGAACTACGACCCGATCTCTCCGCAAGGTGCCCCACAACTGGGGCAGACCGCGGGCCTCGCCACCTCCGTGGCCGCGATGTTCTTCGGGAGCCCGGTCGGTCTCGCCGCTGGCGGCACGGCCATGCTATTGGAAATGCGCTCCGTGGCCTTCCCGCGCTCGGAGTTCCGCTCCTCTTTTTCTCAACCGATGCCGAACGACGGTCTGGGACTGTGCGGGCGCCGCGACCCCGTCCCGCCCCACACCAAAGTTGCCTACCTGTGGGCTTCGCGCGTGCCCAACGCCGGTCCGCCACAGCTCATGGTGGAGAAAGGTAACTCGCTGCCGGCGGGCACGAAGTCACCGCTCCCGGTGACGTCCACCGAAGCGGATTGGAAGATCGTGGACCGCGCGCACAACTGGACCCTTCTGCCCGAGGGCGGCAAGCCGGTCCCCGTCAAGGTCCAGAAACTCGGCGACACCCGGGCTTTGGAACTGGATGCGGACCAGGCGAAGCCGGGCAGCTACACCCTGGCGGCGAGCTGGGACTGGGACCGGTTTCTGGTGAAGGGGAGGATCGAGGTGAGGGCGACGGGCGACTTCGCGGCAGCGCGCCTGACGGCGGCGTCCCAGGATCTGCTCGTGGCCAAGACCGGCAAAGTGCCGGTCACCATCGAGGGCGCCGACTTCGAGTTCGTCACGAAGGTCGAGATCGAAAAACTCGACGACAAGTTCGCCACGCCCGCGCCGGTCCCCTTCGTTCTGCCGCTGGGCCTGCGCGCGGGGCCGCAAGAGCGGATGGACGTTCAGGTGAACACCATCGACCTCGACCCCGGCCCGTACGAACTGCGCATTTCGCAGGTGGATGCCAAGCCGCGCTCCGTCCCCCTCAAGATACTGCCTGCGCCCTCGCGCGTCGACGATTTCCCCGTGGTCCTCAACCAGGGCATTTCCTCCGTGAGGTTCCTTCTGAAAGGCCAACGCCTGGATCTGCTCAAACGGATCGAGGTGGCCAAGGGCAAGGCGGAGTTGGACCCGGCATCTCCCAACCAGACCGAGCGCGGTCTGACGCTTCAGATGGCCTCCGACATCGATGCCGGCACCAGCCTCGCCCTTCGTGCCTACATCCAGGATCGCAACGAGCCGCTCACGTTCTCAGACGCTGTGCGGATCGTGGGGCCGCGGCCGCGGATTACGGAGGTGGCGGTATCCCAGCCCGCCGATCAGGACGTGCGGCTCGAAACCGGCGAGCTGCCCGGCGGCATGTATCTGAGCGCCATGTTGCGCGTGGGGCACCTGCAATCGAACAGCGTTGTCAGACTGGGTTGCGAGCAGCCCGGCGCCCAAAGCCTGACCTTACGTCTGGGCGAGCGCTCGGGCCCCTTGAGCCTCCAGCAACTGGCGCCCGATCAGCTTTTCCTCTCGTTCGACAGCGGTCTCTGGCTCAATGGCTGCTTGCTCAACGCCACCGTAGCCAACGGGAGCGAAGGCGAATCCGAGCCGTACGCAGTGGGCCGGATCGTCCGCGTGCCGCAGGTGGCGCAATTCTCAATCGGCGAAGAGGCCGGTGACGGAGAGTTCCATGCTACGCTGCTGGGCCGGAATCTCGAGACGATCGAGAGGACGGGCTGGACCGAGGACCATGGGGAACCGGTGGCCACTCTGCCGCTGCCCGTGGCCGGGGAAGGGCAGCAAAAGCTCGACATCCGCCTTCCGCTGCCGCCGGATTCCCACGCCACCCTGTACGTCTGGCTGCGCGGCGAATCCAAGGCGCGCGCCACCAAAGTACGGCCTTAGGTACCCTGGACGGCGCCGTCAATCCGCTCGTCCCGGCTGTTGCCGGGCGCGACGAAGTGAACCTGGGAAAGGTTACCATGGGAGATCGTTCCAGGTTCCAGCCATATGGAGAATGCCGAACTTAGGTGGCGCCAGATCTACATCGGCGTCAGCCTCACCACGCTCGCCACACTCCTGCTCGAGTTGGCGCTGACGCGGGTCTTTTCGGTCGTCTTCTACTATCACTTCGCTTTTCTCGCGATTTCGATCGCGCTTTTCGGCCTGGGCGCAGGCGGCGTGTTCTCGTACGTGGTGGCCGGCCGGCGCGGGCCTTTCTTCGAGAAGTTGGGCTCCCTGGCCATTGCGAACGCCATCCTGGCGTTCATGGCGCTTACGGTCGTGCTGACGCGGCACGGCGAACTCGGCTACGCCACCCTGATGCTGGTGTACTTTGCGAGCGCATCGCCTTTCTTCGCCGCCGGGGCGACTGTCTCGCTGATCGTCGCCGAGACGATCGAGCGCGTTGACCGTGTCTACTTCGCCGATCTCCTCGGCGCTGCGGTGGGCTGCCTGCTCCTTGTCCCTCTGCTGGACTTCCTCGGCGCGCCCAACACAGTGCTGGTTGCGGCGCTTCTCTACGCCGTTTCGGGCGAAACGTGGTTCCGCCTGGCGGGGCGCCGTTCCGGGCGAGGCGCCGCTGTGGTACTAGCGGGCCTGCTTCTGGTGCTCATCGGAATCAACACGTTTTACCCGGTCATCACCGTGGTGCATGCCAAGGCGCAGAATCTGCGCGGGGAGCGCTTCGTGAAGTGGAACAGCTTCTCCCGCGTGGGGCTGCAGGGCAACGGCCCTGGGCTGTGGGACATCGTCATCGATGCCGACGCCAGCACCCGCATCGCGAGTATCGACCTCGCGACCCTGTCCGCCGAGCAGAGGGACCGCGTGCGGCCCCAGGGGCCCGGCCTGGTCTACCGTTTGCGGCCGGGCGCGAAGACTCTGGTGATCGGTGCGGGTGGCGGATGGGACGTCGCGCGTGCGCTCGCCTCGGGCTCCCGTGACGTGACGGCCGTCGAGATCAACCCCATCATCGCCACGACCATCATGCGCGAGCGGTTCCCGGATCTCAGCCGGCGCCTCTACTTCCGCCCGGAGGTCCGCGTTCGGGTCGAGGACGGGCGCAGCTTCGTGCGCCGCACGGCGGAAAAATACGACGTCATTCAGATGACGCTGGTCGATACCTGGGCGTCGACCACCGCCGGCGCCTTCGCCCTCTCGGAGAACAGCCTTTACACCACGAACTCTTTCTACGACTACTTGACGCACCTTACCGACGATGGCGTGCTGGTCCTGTCGCGGTGGGGCCTGGAGCCTCCGCGCGAATCGCTGCGGCTGGTTTCGCTGGCCCGCGTAGCGCTGGGAAGGCTGGGCGTCGCCGATATATCGCGCAACCTCCTGGTGGTCCGGGAAGGCCTCGGCGACGCCGATTGGGGTTTGCTCGACACGGTCCTCATCGGGCGGCGGGCCTTCAGCGCGGCCGATATCGCACGGCTTCGGGCGGCGCTGGCGCCCGGCCAACTCGTTCCGGCGTACCTGCCCGACGAGGCGCTCCCGAACGCGTTTACCGCCCTGATCCGCAGCCACGACCCGGCCGCGTTCGAGAGGGAGTACCGCTACGACATCACCGCCGTGGACGACAACCGGCCCTTCTTCTTCTATACGGTTCAGCCCCGCGACGTTTGGGACTTCCTCAAGCACGCTTCCCGTCTCAGTGCCGACTACAAGGTCAACAGCGCAGTGCCGCTGCTTTTCGGGCTGCTCTTGGTCAGCTTGCTCGCAACCGGGATGCTGCTGCGGCTGCCGCGGCTGCTGCCGGGAAGCCGCCTGCCCTCCGACCCGGGCACGCTGCGGTTCCTGTGGTATTTCATCTTCATCGGCGCCGGCTACATCCTGATCCAGGTCGCGCTGGTACAGAAGTTCGTCCTTTTCCTAGGGCATCCGACCTACGCCCTGACGGTTATCATCTTCTCGATGTTGATTTCGAGCGGTCTGGGCAGCTACTTCAGCAGGCGGATCGCCGCGGCTTCCGACGATCGGCTGGGGCGAGTCCTCGCGCTGGTGGCGGTCCTGGTGGCCGTACTCGCCGTGTCTCTCTCGCCGCTGCTCGGAGGGGGAGTCGGCCTGCCGCTGCCGGTGAAGTTCCTGATCAGTGTGCTGCTGATTGCTCCTTCCGGGTTCCTCATGGGCATTCCGTTTCCCACCGGTCTGCGCCGGCTGGAGGATCTCCACAAGCCGTCCGTGCGGTGGGCCTGGTCGCTGAACGCCGCCGCAAGCGTCCTCGGGTCGGTCGCCGCCGTCGTGCTCGCCATCTATCTGGGCCTGCGGGAGACGCTGCTGACGGGCGGAGCCATGTACCTCTGTGCGCTGGCCGCCCTCCGCCTGAGCCGCCACGCGAATCCGCCGGTGCGCGGCCCTGCCCCGGTCTCCGTTGCCCCTGGCCGTAGCCCGGCGTAGGGTCTGGCAAGCGTCCGGCCGGAGCCGCTGTTGGCCTGCCCTCACGAGTCCTACTGTTCGTCCTCTTTCCTACCTCGTGGCCAGGCGCGAGAGAACCGCCATGTCGTCGAGAGTCGTCACGTCGCCGGTCATTCGTGCCGCAGCGCCCGGTTGGGGTCCACCGCCGCGGCGCGCAGCGCCGGGATGTAACTCGCCGCCAGGGCCACCAGACCGATTCCCACCGCTGCGCCGGCCAGTGTAAGCGGGTCGGTCGCCTTGACGCCGTAGAGGAGGCTCTCCAGCAGTCGTGTCACTCCAAAGGCGACCGCCAGCCCCGAGACTACCCCGATGGCCGCGAGTTTCGCTCCCTGGAGCACGATCATTCGCAGGACCTGGCCGCGCGCGGCTCCGAGCGCGACGCGGATGCCGATCTCCTGCGTGCGCTGCTCGACGGCGTAGGAGATCAGCCCGTAAATGCCGATGGCGGCGAGCGCCAGCGCGATGGCGGCGAACAGCGTCAGCAGCAGCGTGTTGAAGTTCTGCCGCGCGAGCGATGCCGAGACGACCTGGTCCATGCTGCGCAGGTGTCCCACGGGAACCATGGCGTCGACGGCGCGCATCTCGCGCTCCACCGCTCTGCGGAGCGCGAATGGATCGCCGGGTGTGCGCACCACCCACGCAAACGGGATCAGTCCATTGGCCAGTTCCGTGAGGCCGTTGGGAACCTGGGCTTCCGGCACGTACATCACGCTCTCGCCGTGGTCGGCGAGTCCGGTTTCGGGCACGTTGCCCACGATCCCGACGATCTCCCGCGGCCCTTCCTCAAACTGCGGGCCGAGCCCCCTGCCGAGCACCACGGTTTTGCCCAGAGCGTCCTCCTTGGGCCAGTACTTCTTCGCCATGGCCTGGTTGATCACCAGCACCAGGGGTGAACTGTCCGTGTCGCGTTCCGTGATCCCCCGGCCGCGCAGCAGGGGCATTTGCAGGGTGAGGAAGTAGTGGGGCGAGACCGGCCGATACTGCTCGTCTCCGTCGTAGTCGCTCTTGCCACGGGGGCGGCCGACAATGTTGAACGGAAGGTCGGTATTCATCCCGCTCATCGGCAGCGAGAACGCGCAGGCGGCGGACGTCACGCCCGGCACAGCCTCGAGACGCTCGGTTCCCCGGCGGACGAATTCCGCCACTTGAGCCGACTTGGAATAGTCGCCGCCGGCGAGCGAGGTCTCCAGCGTGAGCAGGTGGTGGGTATTGAAGCCGGGGTCGACCGAACGCAGTCCCGCGAAGCTGCGGAGCAGCAGCGCCGCGCCTGTGAGCAGGACCAGCGCGAGCGCTGTCTCGGTAATAACCAGAAGCGAGCGCGCGCGGTGGTGAGAATGGCCCCGCCCCGCCCGACCGCCGCCTTCCTTCAGCGCGGTCGCAAGATCGGGGTTCGAAGAGCGCACGGCAGGGAAGAGGCCGAACAGGAGCACGGTCGCAACCGCTACCGCAACGGTAAAGGCCGCCACCCGTAAGTCGAGCGCCGGGATGGCGGCGTGCAGGCTGTTGCTGTCGGTCAGCCGCGGAATGTTGCCGGGAGCCACCAGCAGCAACAGTCGCACGCCCCAGGCGCCGAGCGCGAAGCCGAGCCCGGTTCCGGCGGCGGCCAGCATCGCACTTTCCGTCAAGAGCAGCCTGACCACGTGCCACCGGCCGGCGCCGATGGCTGCCCGTACCGCCATCTCTTTCTGCCGGGAGGCGGCGCGGGCCAGCAGCAGATTGGCCACGTTGGCGCAGGCGATCAGCAGCACCAGGCCCACCGCGCCCAGCAGGATCAGCAGCGCGGGGCGGACGTCTTCGACCATGAACTCGCGCATGGGGATCACCGCCACGCTTTCGCCTTCGTTCATCCACTTGGGATTGGCCTTGCGGAAGCGCTCGGCGATCACCCTCATGTTCGCGCGCGCCTGGCTGAGGTCCACACCCGGTTTGAGGCGCGCGGCCGCGAAGAGGTAGTTGCCCTGGTTGGTGCTGTTCGGGTCGGCCTGCAAAGGCAGCCAGGCATCGGCCGGCGGATCGGATTCGAAGCCCTTCCCCATGACTCCGACCACGGTGAAGGGCCGTTTGTTCAGGCGGATGGTTCGCCCCAGAATTCCCGCGTCGCCGCCGAAGCGGCTTTGCCAGATGCGGTAGGCGAGAATCGCCGGGCCCGGCCCACCTGGCAGGTCCTCCACCCGATCGAAAATCCGTCCCAGAGCGGGCTCTCCGCCAAAGACCCGGAAGAAGCCCTGGGAGACGTGGAGGCTCTTGATCTGAATGGGCGGCTCCCCGGTTCCGAGCGTCTGGTTGATCCCCAGTTGGTCGTACAGCGCCGTGTCCGCAAACACCTCGTTGTGACTCCAGGCCGTGTACTTGGGGATGGAGACCGAGGAGTTGCGATCGCCGTTCGGATAGGACTCGCCCAGGCGCACCAGGCGCTCCGGCTCCCGAAACGGTAGCGGCTGCAAAATCACCCCGTTGACCACTGAGAAGATCGCGGTATTGGCTCCGATCCCCAGCGTGAGTGCGGCCAGGGCGACCGCGGTGAATCCCGGATTGCGGCGCATGGAGCGGACCGCATACCTGACGTCGGATGCAAAGGTGGCCATGCAAGTATGTACGTTTGGCGGCGTTGCGAGTTCGCACAGAGAAGACGGATGGGCGGGCAGGACCTGCCGCTTTTCGCCGGCGCTCGCGCATTCTCACTCACTCTCGCAACGGCGGAAAGCGAAACGAACCCAATTCCGAATAAACTCTCGCGAATCAACAGGGTGGCAGGCACATGCGGCGACCCGGACCAGGAACCGCCCGGGCAGCCCTACCCTTCGTCCTCTTCCTTCTTCGCCGCCAGGCGCGAGAGGACCGTCATGTCCTCGAGAGTCGTCACGTCGCCGGTCACGGCGTGGGTCGTCACGATCTCACGCAGGAGGCGGCGCATGATTTTGCCGCTGCGCGTTTTGGGCAGGGCGTCGGTGAACTTGATTTCGGCGGGCTTGGCGAAGGCCCCGATCTCGTGGGCCACCCAGGTGCGCAGCTCCTCGACCAGTTTGTGGCGGTCCCAGGCGCCCTGCTTGAGTGTGACGAAGGCGCAGGGCGCCTGCCCGGTCACCTCGTCCGGACGCCCCACTACCGCCGCCTCGGCCACCGCCGGGTGGCGCACCAGCGCGGACTCGATCTCCATGGTACTCAGCCGGTGGCCGCTGACGTTCATCACGTCATCCACGCGCCCCAGGATGGTGAAATACCCGTCCGCGTCGTGCCGTGCCGCATCGCCGGTGAAGTAGGTCCCGGGCATCCGGCTCCAGTACTGGCCCGCGTAACGTTGCGGGTCGCGCCAGATGGTGCGCAACATCGCGGGCCACGGTCGTTTGATCACCAGGAAGCCTTCGTCGCCGTCCGCAACCGGGCGCCCGTCCAGGTCCACCACTTCCGGCAGCACGCCCGGCAGCGGGAAGGACGCGGAACCCGGCTTGAGCGGCACGGCGCCCGGCATCGCGGCGATCATGATGGCGCCGGTCTCGGTTTGCCACCACGTATCCACGATGGGGCAGCGCCCCGCGCCGATCACCCGGTGGTACCACTCCCAAGCCGCCGGATTGATGGGCTCGCCGACTGACCCCAACAGCCTCAAGCTCGAGAGATTGTGTCCCTCGGGCCACTTGTTTCCCTGGCGGATCAGCGCGCGGATCGCGGTCGGAGAAGTGTAGAAGATGGAGACGCCGTACTTCTCGACGATGCGCCACCAGCGGTCGAACTGGGGATAGTCCGGCGCACCTTCGTACATCACGGTGGTCGCTCCGGCCGCCAGCGGCCCGTAGACGATGTAGCTGTGTCCGGTCACCCAGCCGATATCGGCCGTGCACCAGTAGGTGTCCTCCTCGCGCAGGTCGAAGACCCACTTCATGGTCATAACGCATTGCAGAAGGTAGCCACCGGTCGTGTGCAGGATGCCCTTGGGCTTGCCGGTGGTGCCCGAAGTGTAGAGCACGTAGAGCGGGTGCTCGGCGTCGAGCTCGGCGGCGGGGCAGTCCTCGCCGACCCCGGCGTCCAGGTCATGCCACCACAAGTCCCGGCCCGGCTGCATCGGGATCTCCGAGCCGGTGCGCCGGTAAACGATGACGTCGCGCACGGTCGGGCAATCCGCCAGCGCTTCGTCCACCGCGGGCTTCAGCTTGATCTCGCGCCCGCGCCGCCAGCCGCCGTCGGCCGTGATGACTGCCGCCGCCTCCAGGTCCTGTATGCGCGTCTTCAGCGCCTCGGCCGAGAAGCCGCCGAAGACGGCACTATGAATTACTCCCAGCCGCGCGCAGGCCAGCATGGCCACAGCCAGCTCGGGGATCATGGGCATGTAGAGGATGGCGCGGTCGCCGGCCTTCAATCCGCGGCCCTTGAGCACGTTGGCGAACCGGCACACCAGGCGGTGCAGCTCACGGTAGGAGATCATGCGCTGGTCGCCCGGTTCCCCTTCCCAGAGAATCGCGACCTTGTTGCCCCGCGGGGTCGCCAGGTGCCGGTCGAGACAATTGTAGGAGGCGTTAGTCTTGCCGCCGGCGAACCACTTGGCGAACGGGGGCGCCCATTCGAACGTGTTCGTCCACTTCTCGAACCAGAACAGCTCTTTTTCCGCCAGCTCGCCCCAGAACTCTTCGGGCGTCTCCTCCGCGCGCGCGTACAGTGCCCTGTAGGCGTCCATTCCTTGGACGTGGGCGCGGAGGGCGAACTCCGCTTCCGGCTTGTAGGTTTTCTCGTCCATGATGCTCCTCTGGGTGTAAAGTGGGACCGCTTTCTCCACAATAGCTCAGGCCGGACCATCTCTGTTGTCCCCACGCGACTCTGCCGCCCGGCGGAAGCAACCTCTTTCAGTCCTACGAAAACTCCTCTGGTGAAGACCCAGTGATTCGTTGCACTTGGGCTCCAGAACCCTTCGCGTTCGGCCCATTCATTAGAGCCGCGCTGCTCCAGTCGCGGCAGCCCGTTTTCATCCCCGCCAGTGCGCGACCCGCAGGGCCGCGGAAGCCTGTTCACGCGCAGACGGACAAAAGATCTCCTTATCTTTCAAGACGATGTGATGTTCGTGTTGCAGGCGGTCCCGCCGCGTGGGTGCATTGTGTGGGTAGGGCCGACGCCCGCGCACAGGGGTGATTTTTGTGGTGGCGGGCTTGCTGCTCACCTCTGGGGCGCGCCTGCCGTTTCGAGTGGGCCGGCTCCCCGGCGATATCGTGGTTCGAGGAAGGCACTCCGTCTTCTGCCTCCGTTGGCGACGTGCATAGTACTAAGTCTGGTACTTTCGGTTCCGATGTGGGCGCTAAGCCGCAGGTAGGTTTGCCTAGGTACTAGGACTACCAGGTCCCCTATGGCATCCGATCCTCATGAAAATAAAGCTTGCAGGCTTGTAAAGTGTGGGGTTAGACTGTAACTGGACCTTAGTAATCCCCCGAAACAGGGGTATTTTGCTTCCCCCATGGGTGGATGTACGGGGCTGAAACGCGGGCAACGCAGCCGCCGTCCAAGGAAGTGAGGCTCCATTGAATCTCCTGCTTCTAGATAAGTCGGACCGCACGGCAAAGCGGCAGATTTCCGGAGAAGTCACCGAGGCATCTCTTCAGGCTTATCTGGATCTGGCCGAGGCCACCTATCAACTCGGGACACGTGGATCGGGCGGCGGAGATGATCGAGCGGGCGGCAGAGGTTGCGCACGAGCTTCCGGAGGACGATCCGCGCCAGGCCCAGACGTTGAACAAACTGGGTGTAGTCCGAGGACGGCAGGGGCGGTATGCGGAGGCAGAGCGCCTCCTGAAGCGCGCCGTAGGCATTGCCGAGCGCAGCTCCACTCTGTCAGGCTCCGAACTCCCCACTTACCTGTACAATCTCGGGACGGTCTACCGTCTTAGCGCCAGGAAACCCCAAGCTCGCGCCCTATTCGAGCACGCGCTGAGGGCCGCCGAGGAAGCGCACGGGCCTCAGTCTTTGCCCGTGGCCTGGGTGCTGGACCAGATCGGCGATACTGGGACGGCCGAGGGCGACATGTCCTGCGCATTCTTCGCCCTGCGGCGCGCTCTGGCGATCAAAGAGGAAGTGCTGGGAGCGGATCATTGGGACGTCGCTGTGACTCTCGGGAAACTCGCCGACGTCTACTTCAAGCAGGGCCGCTATAACGAGGCGGAGCCCTTTCTGGTACGCGTGATCACGATCCGGGAGCGGGTGCTCGGCTGGGGCGATCCCGCCATGGCGAGGCCGCTTGTCCGGCTGGCCCACCTTTACTCGCGACAGCGGAAGCATGCGCGGGCCGAGCAGATCGTGCGGTACTCTCTCACGCTCTTTTCGAACGTGCTGGCTTCCGACCATCCCGACATCATCGGCTGCCTCAACCTGCTGGCGGAAATCTATCGCGGCCTCAGCCGCTACGGAGAAGCCGACGCGGTTTGGCAAGTTGGCGCAAGGGTTGGTAGAAGGCTCCGAGGACTTTCACAAGGTGGGGCGCCTCGCCTATCCGCACCCGCCGCGCATTTCCGCCTCCGAGCCGCAAGTCTCCGAGACGTAGTAGGGCGTTCACAAATACGGCCACCGGCGTCCGCCCGCCTACCCGGTTGGTGTTGTGCCGCTTCGCTGGGCGGCGGGGAACCACGACCGTCCGGGAGCGCCCGGTCTTTTCACAGGCGCTTGGGGAGCGCTGTGGTTACACGCTCCGTTGACGAGCCCCTGGCGTCATTTCCCGGGCACTATACGAGGTCCGCCTCCTCGCTCAGCGGGTGCACGTTCTCGGGAAGAGCGCGGCGGGGAAGGAAGCTTGCCAGTCCCCCCACCCAGGCCGCGAATTCCGCTGCCGTCAGGGCCGACACATCTGCCAGTCGGGGCAGGAAGTAGGGATCCGTCCCCTTGCCGGCCAGTCCCGCTTGCGTGCCAACGGCGGATTTCACTCCGGCGGAGCGGAGGAAATCCGGAAACTCCGGTCTGTATAGACCGCACGGATAGCAGAAGTGCACTGCGGGCGCCGCCGAGGCCGCGGCGATCGCGCGGCGGTTGTCTTCGATCTCTCTCAAGAACACGTCGCGTCGAAGAGACATGCGGTGCCGGTGCGTGTGGAGTTGGATTTCCACGCCCGCCGCGGCCAGTTCGCCGGCCTCGGCCGGGGTCATCAGATGCAGAATCCGTTTCTCGCACAGGGCCGCGTAGTCGACCCCTAGTCTGGCGGCGAGATCGGCCAGAACATCGTCTTTGCGTGCGGCGGACAAGCCCGAGTGACGGGCCCGATCGAGAATGCGGGACCTGGCTTCATCCCGTCCTGGCTCGTCAAGCCAGACCGGGGCCGGCAGAAACTCCGGACACGAGAGCGAACGGAGTCTGCCTTTCCACAGCAGGTACGAGAGTGTCACATCGAAAACAGGCCGGTTGTACAGCGAGTAGTAGGTGGTGAAGTAGACCGTTACGGGGAAACCGTACTCCCGCAGGATGGGATATGCGACCTTGTAAAAATCGTACCCGCCGTCGTCGAACGTGATCGTCACGGCTTTCGGCGGCAGGCTGCCGGCGTACAAACGGGCCAGGGCATCTCCGAACGGCAGCACGGCGCAACCCATCCGCCGCAGGGTCTCCATCCTCTTGCGGAATAGGACCGGCTGTAGGTACAAGGCCGGGTTCCACGCGTGCTCGTCATCGAGAGACACGCCGTGATAGCAAAGGATCAACAGGCGGCGGCGGCGCCAGCGGCTCTCGATCAGCAGGGAGTTCAGGCCCAAGCCGTCGGCCATCCACAGAGTTGCCAGTTTGATCCCTCGCAGCACGTCTCAGCTCCCGATGGGCCGTGCCCGGCAGCGAACCCACGTCAGCGGGGCATCTACCAGCCGGCGCCCCGGTTTCGATTCCCCGGCCATCCCGGAGTCCAAGCGGCACCCGGCCGACAGTCCCGTCGGTTCCAAGCGTTGCGCGCGCTCGCGGTCGGGATTCGGGGTTGCGTTCGCGCGACAGCGCAGGTTGCATCTGAGCGGAAGGAACGCGTTCCGATCCGGTCCAACCCGGAAGAACCTCTCGATGTCCTTGCGGCGCTGACCGAAGCCGGCGGGCGAGGACAGGAAGCGCGTCGCGGGCGGGCTCGGTTGTAGGCGCCCCTTTTGGGACTGCCGCGGCGCCCGCGGCGGACCGCCGCCGATCGGCGCCTTGCGGCGGCCCGGGCGTTGGACCGGGAACTCACGCGACGGATCACCCGGGATGACGGCGCCGGGGTCGCCTTGGGCGGTCCGCTCCCGAGGGATCGCCTCGGCGCTCACGAGAATCACCGGGCTGGCGTTGGCGCTCAAGCGGTTCCCCGGCTTGGAGCCGGGCTGTCTGGCGGCTCACTCAGCGTGCCGGCGGTCGCCCTATCGAGCGAAGTCACTGCCGCGGCCAGCAGCGGAAGTTGATACAAGTAGGCGCCGCTGAGGAAGACCCCCGAGACGGCATCGGCCGTCAACGCAATAAGGAGCCAGAACGCCATGGGCGCCTGGAAACGTAGCTCGGGATTGAGCGCCATCGCCTTGCGCAGGCGGTTGGCGGTCCGCAGACAGTAAATGATCAGCCCCACGAAGATGCAGGCCGCTGGGATCCCGCACTCGCTGGACATCTCGGTGTAGGAGTTGTGTGTCACCTGCCAGTTCGCGGCCATCCCGGCCTGCTTGGCAAGCGTTGCGTTTTCGCCGACGAAGTTCCCGGGACCGACGCCGAGCAGAGGATGTTGCGCGGTCACCTGCAGGCTGGCCAAGAGCAGGGCCCAGCGGGCCTCCGCGGACCCGCTGGCAGTCTGGGCGTCGAAGTTAGCTTCTGTGTCTTCGACGTTCTTGCCGACCATCGTCTGGTAGCGCAGCACGATGACTTTCGGCAGGAAGAAGGCCGCCGCCACGCCGATGCCGAGCGTCACAAGCACCAGCGCCAGACGGAGCTTACCCCGCGAGACAAGCAGAAGAACGACCAGCACACACACCAGCGTGAGCAGTCCCCCGCGAGAGCCGGTTCTCAGGAGCATGATGAGCGCCGCGCCTGACATGCCGGCCATTACCACACGCGAAACCAGCATCCGCCCGGAACCGAGCACGTACCACGCGCAGAACGGGAGACCGATTACGAGGGCCTGGGCCAGATCATTGGCGCCGGCCAGCGTCGCGGGCCCGACCCCCAGGCGCTCGCCGCTCATGACGGACTGAGTCGTTCCCGTGAGGACGATCGCCACGACGCTCCAAGCGAATCCCGACATGATCGACCCGACGCCGGCAAGCCCCCTGCCCAGGCTTACGACGATGACATAGCAAAGCAAGGAGCGGGTCCAAGCCCCCATGAGCAGAGCCGCGCTCCCGCCGGGCCAGTCGCCAAGCATAGCCGAGACGACCATCAAGGCGGTGAGTGCCAGCAAGAGAGCCGTGGGGGTGGCTGTGATCCAGTCCATCCAGCGGCTCGTGAGGAGGCCGTAGACCAGCAGCAGAAATCCGAGGTAGGGGAGAGCCGACACCGCCGGCAGGAGTTCGATTCCCCGGCCGTACACCAAGACGATGAAGAGAATCATCAAGAGCCGGCCGGGAAGACCGGCAGACCGAACCGCAGGCGCCGCGCCTGGCGTTGGAATGGGAATCGGAGCCGCTGCGCCAGCCGTCTTGCGCGCCTCCTGTTCCGGCGGCGCGCCGGGCGAACGGCGGGATTGCCGGTGAACGATCAAACCATCCCCTCCTCACGCAGCGCGGGGCTTCCTTTTTTTGGAGCCAGCCCGCAAAGCCAATTCACATTCTAACCGGCGTCACCTGCGGCCGGTAAACTGGACACTTCGAGAGGGCGCACGCCGGGGAAAAGAAAACGGCCGGTTGCGCTCGCGGGTCTTGTGCTTGGGCACTGCCCATTCCGGCCTCTTGGCGATCGCGGACGTGGCCGTTCCTCTCGCGCGAGGCGCCCGTCCTTCTCCCGCGTCTCTCGACGCGAACGCGGAGAAGCGGGCTACACTCGTCTCAGTGTGCCGTGGGCCACTATACACGCCGCGCCCGGGTTTCTCCTCTACGTAGAGGCCATAGGTGACGGTATCGCGCGCGTGCTCTTCGACCGGCCTCCGCTGGTGGATGGCCGGTCTGACGATGCGCACCCGCCGATCCGCGAGGCGGCGCGTCAGCTCGCCGAGTATTTCGCCGGCACCCGGCGCGGGTTTCAATTACCGTTGCACATGCGCGGTACCCCATTCCAGCTTCGAGTCTGGGCCGCCCTGTTGCGCATCCCCTATGGCGAAACCCGCACCTACGGCGCGCTGGCGGCACAGTTGGACTGTCCGGGCGCCGCCCGCGCGGTGGGAGCGGCCAACGGGGCCAACCCCCTGTCGATCGTTGTGCCCTGCCATCGCGTGATCGCGGCCGGCGGCGGGCTGGGCGGTTACGGCGGCGGGCTCGAGCGCAAGAGGTTCCTGCTCGATCTCGAAAGCGGCGCCTCGACCAGCCCGATCAACGCCTCGGCCTGATCCACCTCGATCCCGATATCGAGCCAGAGCACCGCCAGCGGCGCCACCGCATCCCGCCAGCCCGTGTCCAGGTTGGCAGCGTCCTTCTCCGTGGTGAGCAGCGCCTTCGCGCCCGCCGCCCGCGCCTGTGCCGCCATCTGAGCGAGATCGCGGTGCGAATAGCGGTGATGATCGCGGAAGGATCGCCGCCACACCGGTGCGACGCCCAGCTCTCGAAGCGTGCGCCAGAACGAATCCGGGCTGCCCAGGCCGCAGAAGGCCGCCACGCTGGGCGGCAAGGACGCGGGCTCGCCTGCCGCGTCCCGCCAGCCGAGCACCGTCACACGGGAAAGGAAGAGCGGAGCGTTGGCGTTATGCTCGCGCACCCGCGCCTCGATTGCGGCGATGCTCTCTCCCGGCGCCGTTCGCGACACGACGACAGCGTCGGCGCGGGCAAGGGCCGTAAGCGGTTCGCGCAGCGTTCCCAGCGGAATCACGTCGCCGCCTGCGAACGGATCGAGCGCGTCGAGCACCACGATATCGAGCGACCGCGCCAGCTTCCAGTGCTGGAATCCGTCGTCGAGAAGGAAAACGTCGGGACCGAACCGCTCCTCGATCAGCCGGCCCGTGCCCGCGCGATCCGCGCCGATCCCCAGCGGTCCGATCGCTGCCCGCACATAGGTCTGCGCTTCGTCGCCGGTCAGGTCCGAGGGCGCCGCTTCGCCGGGCGCGATCACGGTGTGCCGCTGCGAGACACGCCGCCGGTACCCCCGGGTCAGGATCGCCGGCTTGTATCCGCGCTCCCTGAGCTGCCGGGCCAGCCATAGCACCAGCGGCGTCTTGCCGGCGCCGCCCGCCGCCAAGCCCCCCACGCCGATCACGGGCGTCGCCAGGCGCCGCTGTCGCAACCTGCCGCCCCAGCGCTTGACGGCCCCGCCCGCGAGCCACAACCGCGCCAGCGGCCATAGCACGAGGCGGACCGGCGCCGCCGCGCGGTACCGCGGGAGGCTGGCAGCATAGATGCGCGCGATTTCGTCCGCAGCCCGCGACGTTGCGCCGCGTTCGCTTTCGGCCGCGGCCTGCGCGGCCGCCCCGATCCGTTCCCGCCGCGGAAGGTCTTCGAGCAGCCCGCGCACCGCGCCCGCCAGTTCGGCCGCGCCGCCGATCGGGACCAGCGCCCCGGCTTCCGCGAACTTCGCCGACACCTCCGCGAAGTTCTCCATGTGCGGCCCCACGATCACCGGTTTCCCGAAGAACGCCGGCTCGAGTACATTGTGCCCGCCGCTCCGCACCAGAGTTCCGCCCATGAACACCACGTCGGCCAGCCCGAACAGCGATCCCAACTCTCCGATCGAGTCCAGGAGCAGCGCCGCGCCCCCGCCCTTCATTTCCGACCTGCGCGCGAACGCGACTCCCGCCCGCGCCAGAGCCTCAGCCGCGCGGCCGAACCGCTCCGGCTTGCGCGGCGCCAGCACCAGCAGCAGGCCCGTGTGCGACTGGGCCACTTCGCGGAAAGCGGCGATCACGGCTTCGTCCTCGTCCGGATCGTCCGGCGCAGCGGGCGGCATGGTGCTCGCCGCGATCCACACCGCGGAGGGTTTGGCGCGCTCGAAGAATTCGAGGATCGCCGCCGGCGGTTCCTGGCGCCGCGGATCGAAGTCGTACTTCAGGTTGCCCGCAAGCTGCACCTTTCGCGGCGGCGCGCCCAGTTCCAGGAAGCGGCTCCGGTTCAAAGCGCTCTGAGCCAGGATCGCGTCCGCGAGGCCGAGCACCGGTTTGAAGAACCAGCGCAGCTTCCGATACCGCGGTATGGCGCGGTCCGAGACGCGCCCATTCACGATGACCAAGCCGCAGCCGTTGCGCCTGGCCTCACGGTACAGGTTCGGCCAGATTTCGGTTTCGAGCACAACCACCATGCGCGGCCGGACGGTCCTCAGCACCCTGCGGACCGCGAAGCAGTAGTCGATGGGCGCGTAGAACACGCCGTCCGCGAGGGCGCGCAGCCTGTCGTCGGCCGCCGCCTTGCCGGCCAGCGTGGAAGCGGAGATGAAGAGCGGCGCTCCCGGCACCCGCGCCCGCAACTCCCGTACCAGCGCCGCGGCGGCCAGCACCTCGCCGACCGAAACGGCGTGCAACCAGATGGCCGTCTGGCCCGTCTGCCGGTACGAGCGGGGAAGAAATCCCAGCCGCTGTCCGAGGCTCTTCAGGTAGCGCCGGTCCTGGAAGCCGCGGAGCAGCAGATACACTACGATGAGGGGGGACGCCAGGATCTCGAGAAAGCGGTAGATGATGAGAACACTCACGCGCAAATCGCCGATTGTACTCCTGAGTATAGCCGCAGCGTTGGCGGGCGAAAAGGAGCAGCCTAAGTTCACGCCCGGCCCGGCCACGAGCTACCCGACCCGCCAGACCATCTCGGGTGTCACCGTCGCGGCCGTGGCGCTCCGCTCCGACGGGGAGACCGAACCCGCTTTCGGGAAGGTGAATCCATACAAGTACGGCGTCTTGCCCGTCCTGGTGGTGATTCAGAACGACTCGAACCGGGCCATCGCGCTTGAGAGCATCAAGGTGGAATTCCTGTTTCCGGACCGCGATCGGGTGGAGTCCACCCCTGCCGCCGACTTGAAGTACATCTCCGGTCCCAGCGCTCCCAACGTTTACGCGGGCCCTGTGCCGCAGTCCCCGGTGCACATCTCGAAAGGGAAGAAGAACCCGCTCGCGGAGTGGCAGATCGAGGGCCGCGCCTTCGCCGCGCGCATGCTTGCGCCCAAGGACTCCGCCAGCGGCTTTTTCTATTTCCGCGCCACCTGGCAAAGCGGCGCCACTCTCTACCTCACTGGTCTGCGCGAACCTTCCACCGGCAAGGAACTCTTCTATTTCGAGGTCCCTCTCGACAAGGCCGGGGATTGAGCGGCGGGGGCGGGACTGGTTCCGCGATCGTCTGGTCCCTGGCCTGAGCGATCGCCTGCCGCCGCGCCTTCGGCGAACCCACGGCATCGGCCTCAGCGGTAGCTCAGTCTGATTTCCGGATGCAGCCTGAAGAACGCCTCGTGCGCTTCCGACCGCATCCCCCACTTAAGCGGATCCTGCTCCGGGGCAAGGTGATACGTTCCGCGGATCGACGCTGCGAGACCTTCCCGAACCGCATCAAACGGTATCCGCCCGCCCGTCGCGATATCGTAGGCCAGATCGAGGCTGATGAATCCACCGCCTGTCAACCCCACCTTGGTCCCGTCGGGTGACCAGTAAACGTGCACAAAGTACAGTAACCCCTCCGGCCGGTCCTCTTCTACCACGAGATCCCTGCCGGGGGTTACCAGATGAACCTGGATTCCCCGGCTGTTGTCGGGCCGTGTCTGCCATACCTCAATGACAGCCCTTCGTGACGGCGACGGGAATGTCATCGTCTTCTCCCACTCCAAACGTGCGACGCAGGACGGAGTCAACACCGCCGCTATCGCCAGAACGGCCTGCACCGAGACTAGTAAGCGAAAGCGGAAACGGCGTCAGCATGCTTTCCAAGTCCGACGCCGCAATGCCCAGTCTAACCGACGGACGGATCAAGGGGTTCAAACCGGACGTGGCGGGGTTCCTGGGCTACCTGATCGCGCACGATGCGCACCATCGCGGCCAGGCCGCGCTGCTGGCGCGCCAGTTGGGCTTCCCGCTGTCTAATGCTCGTGCCGGACCCGGGCGTCGAGGCGAGTCTCGACGCGGCACGCAGAAGTGCGTGCGCCACAAGAAGCCCTTAGTAGAGGCCGCCGGCGGCCTTCTTGTCGGGGGGACGCATGACGTGGAGGCGCGCCTCGTTGGCCGACAGACGCCCTTCGATGGCAGCCAGAACCTGGTCGAGCTCGGGCTCGATGACGGGCTTGGTCAGCAGGTGGCTTTCGGCGCTCAGCAGGCCGCGCGAGAGCTCGAAGTCGAAGCCCTCGGTCAGGAGCACGAAGGCTCCGACCTCGTTGCGCACGCCTTCGGAGAACTCGATCCAGTTGAGGCCCGGCAGCCGCACCGAGCAGAAGACGATGTCGAACCGCAGACGCTGCACCAGCTCGGCGCCGTCCTCGCCGCTGACGGCGGGAATCACGCGGCAGCCGCGTTGGGTGAGAGTGCGGACCAGGTCTTCGCGGGCGTTGGAATCCGGTTCGACCACCAGGCAGGTGAAGGCGCGCACCGTACCGCCGGTCTCGGCGGCCCGGGCCGGCGCGGACCGGGAACTCGATCTCCAGGCGGCAGTCGCCCTGCGCGGAGCGCGTCATGCGCAACTCCCCGCCGTGACTCCGCACGATGCCGCGGGCGACACCGTCCACGTGCGCGGCCATGTCGGAGCGTGCCAGGCCGCTCCAGGCCCCCTTGGCGGCCCCGGTGGTGTACTCGATCTCGACCAGAGCGCGCTGAGCCAGGGTGCTGGAGGCGACGATCAGCCGCTTCTCCACGGACTCCGCCAGAGCATGCTCGGCCTGCACCAGAAGATCGAGGAAGACACGCTCCAACTGGCCCTGGGAACCGAGCACGTAAATGGGGGTGGGGGACAAAATGGCCTTGACCTCGAAGCCGCGCGACTCCCACTCCTGGCGGCGGAAGTCGAACAGGCGGGTGAGGAGCCCGTTCAGCTCGATGCGCTTGGCCTCGCCGCGCTCCGGCTGCATGAACGAGACCAGCCGGGTCACGATGTCGGAGGCCTTGTGCGCTTCCGAAGAGATGGTGTCGAAATCCTCCCAGCTTGCGACGGGGGCGGTTACGATGTGCTGCGCCAGAGTGGAAATGCTGTCGAGAGGCGCGCGCAGCTCGGCGGCGATGCCGGAGATCAACTGCCCGACGGCGGCCAGTTTTTCGCTGCGGAACAACTGCTCGCGCACGGTCTTCTCTTCGGTCAGCCGCAACGCGATTCCAATCTGGTTGGCCAGGTGCTGCGTCAGAGCTCGTTCCTCGAGCTTGAACTCGCGTTGGGGTTTCCAGTCGTACACTTCCAGCACGCCCAGCACTTCCCGCTCCGCGAGCATGGGGACGAACATGATCGAGCCGGGAGTGCGGCCCGGACGTCCATCCGGGAAGAACGGGCTGGCGGTTGTATTGGGAATGGTCAGCAGGGCCTGGTTGCGGAACGAGGCGGCGGGGCCGAGCGGCAGCGAGCCTTCGGGCGCCTGGGCCGCGACGGAAACCGAACTGTTGTCGGCGGCGGAACCGACCCGGTCCAACATCTTGGTGTTGCGGTTGTAAATGTAGAGGTGGACTCCGGACACGTTCAGCGCGCGCGGCAGCACGCCGGAAAGCCGCTGCAGAATATCGAGGGGCGACGCGATTGCGATGACGTCTTCGCCCAGGCTGTAGAATGTCCGTACTACGTTGCGCTGGGCGGCCGTCCGGCGCCGGTCCCGGACCCGCCACCAGACCAACGCCAGGATCAGCAAGGCCAGCGGAACGGCAAACCATTCGGGACCGGCCGGCAAGCGCATCCCCTGCGGAACGACGCTGCGGTCATCCGCCAGCACCAGTTGGAAAGACCCGCCGTCCTGGGAAGAGATGCCGGTCGCTTTCACGCGGTCGCCGATCTCGAAACGGTCGAGGCCGCCCGCCCCGGCTGAGGCGGGCAGAAGAACCCGCAACGGTCTCCTGGCGTCTCCGATGACCAGGTATTGGCCCAGGGAGCTCTCGCCTTTGTCCACCACGCGGCCGGTGGTGGAGACGAGCACCCCCAGGTTCTTCGGGGAGCGCAGCTCGTCCGGGCCGGCGCGCCTGGGATCGGGCGCCGCACCTTGGGACAGCACATCGGTGCGGCTCACCAGCAACACGGGAAGGCCCGCCCGCACGGTAACGGTTCCCCGTGCTTCAACGCGTGCCCCGGGCCGGATCTGGAGAACTCGCCGAGCGCGCCCTCGAGGATCAGGCCGTGACCGATGTCGTCCTGGATCGCCACCTGGCTGTAGAGGTCGTAGGCGATTGGTTTGGCCGACACCTTTCCGGCGACGGCGACAACCTGGCCTTCCATGACGGGAGCGGAGTCGCGGGCGCGGCGGGCGTTGACGCGCTCAAGAGACACACGTACAGCGCTGTCGCCGGAAGGCGCGGCCAGACAGAGGGCCGCCGCGAGCGCGCCGGCGAGAAGGCGCGTCACAGAACGGGTTGCAGCTCTGAGAGCCACAGTTCCAGCCCGGGATCTAAGAAATCCCGGACGCTGATCTCCACCTGAGGAAGCTCCGAGGCCGGCCCCGCCGCATTGACAGCCACGACACGAGCGCGCGCCGCGCGCGCCGCCTGGATACCGGCTTTCGAGTCCTCGAATACGATGCAATTCACGGGGGGCACGCCCAGCAGCGCCGCTGCGCGAAGGTAGATCGCAGGATCGGGCTTCGGCCGCTCGACCTGGCCCCCGTCTACGACGGCGCGGAAGAACTTCCGCAGACCGCTGTCGCCGAGAACGAAGTCAACGTTGGCGGCTTCCGCGTTGCTCGCCACTGCTATCGGCATGTCCCAGTGCCGTTCCAGAAAGGACGCCACCCCTGGAACGAGGTGAGCCCGCAACATCGGGCCCATCATTTCCCGGTACAGCTTCTCCTTCTCCGCTCCGTGGCGGAAGACCTCGGCGGGTTCGAGATCCCAACCGAACACGTCGCGGACGATATCGTCGTTACGCCTGCCGAACATCCGCAGGTCAAAGTCCTCCGGCACTTCGCGCCCGCACCGCCGGAGGTACTCGCGCCAAGTCTCCGAGTGGACCCGGTTGGAGTCCACTATCACGCCGTCGAGGTCGAACACGAGAGCTAACCCGGCGGCCAAGTTTTCAGCTTTACAGCGGATCATATCATGAAATCCAAAAACTGGCTATAGTACTGAGGTTACTGAATTTCGCAATGGTATAATCGCCCCAGTGGACGTCTACGAGGAACTGGTCCGGCTGCGCCGGCTGGGCCAGAAATGCGCCCTGGCAACCATCGTCGAAGTGCGTGGCTCTATTCCAAGCTACCAGACGGCCAAGCTCCTGGTGCGGGAGGACGGGTCGATCGCGGGCACGATCGGCGGCGGCTGCGTGGAGGCGGAAGTCTGGAACGCCGCGCGCGAGGCGATGGAGACCGGCCAGTCCCGCCGGCTCAGCTTCAACCTGGGTCAGGACGCCGCTTATGACAATGGCCTGATCTGCGGCGGCCAACTGGAGGTGTTTGTGGAACCCGTGGTTCCCCAGCCCCGGGCGTTCCTCTTCGGCGGCGGCCACATTTCAAAGGGCCTGGCCAAGATCGCCGGACTGGCCGGGTTCGCCACGGTCGTGGTCGACGACCGGGAGGCATTCGCCAACCGGGAGCGGTTTCCCGAGGCGGATGAGACGATTGCGGCGGAGTATGAAGAAGTCTTTCCGCGTCTTGAGGTTAACGAGAACAGCTACATCGTCATCGTCACCCGCGGCCACCGCGACGACATGCGTGTGCTGCGCTGGGCGGTGGGTACTCGGGCCTCCTACATCGCCATGATCGGCAGCCGGCGCAAGGTGATCTCGGTGGTCCGGGAGCTGGAGAAGGAGGGTGTCCCGGCGGCGGCGTTCGAGCGCGTCCATGCGCCCATGGGACTGGAGATCGGCGCGGTGACGCCCGAGGAGATCGCGGTCTCGGTCGTGGCGGAGATGGTCGCGGTCAGGCGGAACGCGCCGGCGGAGTGGCATAGCCTCTCGAAGTCCGTGTTCACGAACGAGCGCCTGAAGGCCCATCTGAAGTGAGCGCCGCGGAGCCCAGTCTGGCGGGGGTGATCCTGGCGGCCGGCGAATCGAGACGGATGGGCCGCCCCAAAGCCCTCCTGCCTGTGCCGGGGCCGGACCCTCGGGAGAGCTTCCTGGACCGCATGATCGGCTTGCTGGCAGCCTACTCAGCCCCGGTGATTGTAGTACTGGGAGCACATGCAGAAGCCATCCGCGCCGGCACGCTTCGGGCCTCCGAGGCGGTGTTTGTCGTGAACGAGCGGCATCGGGAAGGCCAGCTCAGCTCGCTTCAGTGTGGCCTGCGGGTGGTTCCGGAAGAGGCAGCGGGGGTGATTTTCACGCCGGTGGATTTTCCGCGGGTGCTGGCCGGATCTGTTGCGGGGATCGTGGCCGCTTTTTGGAGGGGGGGCGGTTCCGGGCTGGTGATTCCGCGCTATCGGGGCATGCGAGGCCATCCCGTGTGCGCCGCCCGGAAGTTCATCCCCGAGTTCCTGGCGCTGCCCGCGGAAGCGCAGGCGCGCGAGGTCGTTCACCGGCATGCCGGCGAAGCCTGCTATGTTGACGTAGACGACCCGGGCATTCTGCGGGACGTCGACGACCCGGAGGCCTATGCGGCTCTGGGCGGACGGCCATGAAGCTGAGCAAGAAGACGATCTGGCGACTGGTGCTGGCGGGAGTGCTGCTGGTGGCGGCCGCGGGTCTGATCGCACCCATGGTGGATGCGCACCGGTTTGGCGCACGCGTGACGGCGAGCCTGAGCCAGGCGCTGGGGCGGGAAGTCGAGATCGGCGACGTTCACCTCGACCTGTTCGGAGGTCCGGGATTCACGGTGGACAAGGTCGTCATCCACGAGGACCCGGCGGTGGGGCTGGAGCCGTTCGCTTACGTAGAGTCGCTGTCGGCGCGCGTGAGCTTCAAGAGCCTGTGGACCGGAAGGCTCGAGTTCTCGAGTCTGAAACTCGAAGACGCCAGCATCAACCTGGCGCGTCCCGCGGGCGACCGCTGGAATTTCGAGGCTCTCGTGGAACGGACGGCGGGCGCGGCGGCGGCCAAGGTGCGGCTGCCGGACATCCAGGTTCGCAGCGGCCGCATCAACTTCAAGCTCGACGACACCAAGTCGGTTTTCTACCTGGCGGACGCCGGCCTGGACGTGACCCCGCCGGAGTCACCGGGCGGGGAATGGCGGGTGCGGCTGGAAGGGGCGCCGGCGCGCACGGACCGCGGCCCTCAGGGGTTCGGACAGTTCACGGCGCGCGGCCGCTGGCGGCCGGGCGAACAACGGGGGGCGCATCGAGGCGTCGATCGAGCTGGCCCGAAGCTCGCTATCGGACCTGATCCGGTTGGCGCATGGCCGGGACCTGGGGGTCCACGGGCGAATCAGCGCCAGCGCGAAGCTGTCCGGGCCGCCCGCGGACATGGAGATCACCGGCCAGGTGCAAGTCATGGACCTGCACCGCTGGGACCTGCTGCCGCCGCACGGCGAAGGCTGGGCGGTCGATTTTCGTGGACGGCTCGATCTGCTCTCGCAGACTCTGGCGCTCGAGACCGCGCCGCCCGAAAGCCAGGCGCTTCCCTTCTCATTCGAATTCCGCGCCAGGGACTACCTGTCACAGCCGCACTGGGAGGCGCTGGCGAAACTGGATCGTTTTCCGCTGGCGCCGTTGCCGGAGGTGGCGCGGAACATGGGCCAGCAACTGCCGGAGGGGGTGGTCGTGGCGGGCGACTTGAGCGGCGCCATCGGCTACTCTCCGGAGAAGGGCGTGGTGGGCCTAGTCGGGTCCGGGGAGACTGCGGTGACGATTCCCGGGGCCCCGCCCATCCGGCTCGCGTCGGTGCGGCTCTTGTTCGACGGCGACAGCATCCATCTCCAGCCGTCGCAATTCGAGGCCGGCGGCGAGAGCGCCGTGGCTGCGGCCGAATACGTCTGGCGCTCGCAGACGCTCAATGCCATCATCACCGCACCGGGACTACAGATCGGTGGCGAGCAGCCGGATGGGACGCGGCTGTTCGGCGATGTCCCGTTGCTCGAGAAGTTGACGAAGGGAAGCTGGAAGGGCCAGCTCGAATACCGCAAGCAGGGGAACCCAGCGGGGCGTTGGATGGGCGTCTTTCAGATCCAGGAAGCGAGCATCGCCGTGCCAGGGATCGCGGAACCGGTGGAGTTGAGATCGGCCCGCGTCACGCTGCGCGACGACGGCCTGCTGATGGACCGCCTCGAGGGCCGCGCCGGAGCGATCGATTTCAAAGGCGAATACCGTTACGTGGCCGGGGCGGAGGCGCGCGACCAGATCCGCATCAGCGCGGTCTCCGCGGATGCCCAGGAACTGGAGCGGCTGCTGATGCCGGCCCTGCGGCGCGAAGAGAGCCTGCTGAGCCGGGCGCTGCGTTTCGGCCGCACGCAGACTCCAGAATGGCTCGCGAACCGGCGCGCGGAGGCTTCGGTCGACATCGGGACACTGCTGGTGGCGGGACTGCCGCTCGACAAGGTCCGCGCGCATCTGCGGTGGGAGGGAACGGCGGTTGAGCTCACCGACCTGGCGGCGCAGTTCGGGGCCGCGTCGCTGGCCGGGCGCCTGAGCGCGAATTTGCGAGGCAGCCAGCCGGCCTACCGCCTGTCGGGCCGGGTGCGCGGCGTCGACTGGATGAACGGCAAGTGGGACGGCCACGGCACGCTGCAGACCGCCGGCAGCGGCGAAGAACTGTTGAGGAACCTTCGCATGGATGGCTCGTTTAAGGCCCGCTCCATTACGCTGGCGAGCGACACCGCCGCGCAGGCCCTCTCGGGGAGTTTCACTTTCAGCCTGCCGCGCGGGCGGCCCTTCCTGCGGGTCTCCGACCTGGCCATGACGCTGGGCGACGCGTCGTACAAAGGCACCGGCGCGATGGGCTCGGACGGCCGACTCTATCTGGAGTTCAGCGACGGGCAGAGGCAGATGCGGGTGGGGGCGACCCTCTCGCCGTTCCAGGTGGAGGTTTTGCCGGTTGGTGGGCCGGGGGGGATGTAGAGCGGGAGGAGTTTGCCGCCATCCCGGCGCTGCTCGTGACGATCACGGCGCTAGTAGAGGTGGCCGAGCACGCGATCCGGCCGCAGGTCGAGCAGGAGGTCCTGCGACGGAACGCGGCGTGAAACGGGGGGTCTGAACGACGAGTACGCAGCGGTGCAGGGCGTTCCCGAAAGGGAAGGCGGTGGTGCTCCGGGTGAGGACGGTCAACGGTTATGGCGCCGTTCTCGGTGACGGTGCGGCAAGCGCCGTCGAAGGTGATTCTGGATCCGGATAACAGCGTGTGGAGGAAGTAGAGCGATGCGGATCGTGGTGCTGGTGGGCCTGCCAGGCTCCGGCAAGTCGACCTATGTGGAGAGGAGAGGGGCGCCGGTCCTGTCTTCGGACGCGATCCGGGGCCTGCTGGCCGACGACCCCACCGACCAGACCAACCACGGCCGTGTCTTCGCGACCTTGCGGGGAATGCTGCGCCAGCGGCTGGCCCTCGGGCGGCCGGTCACCTACATCGACGCCACGAACCTGACGCCGCGCGAGCGCCGCGCCTACGTGCGGATGGGCGAGCTCTACGGCGCAAAGGTGGAGGCGGTGTTCTTCGACGTGCCGCTGGCAGTCTGCTTGGAGCGCAACCGCGGCCGCCCGCGCACAGTGCCCGACGATGTGCTGGAGCGCATGGCGGCCAAGCTGCGCCCGCCGACTGTGGAGGAGGGGTTCGCCAAGGTGACGGAGGTTAGGGAGTAGGGGGCCAGCTCGGAGGCGCAGCAAGCACCGGCCCCCGGAAGTCCAGCGGGTTCCGTGACCGCGGTCAAGGGGGCTCGGGCCGTTCCCGACATTGCCAACAACCGGATCAACGCTTTATCGAGCGGCTCCTTGGTCTTGGCATTCAGAACCGATCCCTCGACGGCGCACCTGTCCTCGCGTCTCGCTTGTGGCGTCGCCACCAGAGCCAGACCCAAACACCATAATCCGATCCTCATAGGCTACTCATCCTGAGTATGAATCAGGTGTGGGCCCGCTGGTTCCAGGTTCCCCACGCCCGCATCCCAAACACCCAGGCGGCGGCGGGCAGGAGCGCGAGGAGGCCGGTCCATAGGGCGACGGTGCGCACCGGCACGCCCCAGTCCACGAGCTGGCCGGCCAGGAAGCTGGCGATCGACATCGAGAGGACCATGAAAGCAAAGTCGGCGGAAAAGACGCGCCCGCGGAAGCGATCCTCGGTGTGGAATTGCAGCAGCGTCGTCGAGAAGACCCAGCCGAGGGAGTTGCCGCTGCTGGCGATGACGACCGCAAGCACGGCGAGTCCGAGCGACGGCGCGACCGAGAGGCCGGCAAAGCCGATGGCGCCCAGCAGGAACCCGAACAGGATGCCCAGCCGCAACCGCGCGCGGTCCTGGCCTGACCAAAGACCGCCGCAGAAAGGCCCCACGAACGCCCCGATCCCTCGGCACGACAGCAGCGCGCTCATCCCGAGCATGGCGCCACGCCGCGGATCGAGGCCGCCCGCTTTGACCGGGAAGATGCGCTCGCCGAAGACCGGCAGAATGACCCAGTTCGTCGCGAAGACTCCCAGCCCGGCTTTGACCAGGAGCAGCGCCACTAGGCGGCGGTCCCCGGCGACGTAGCGGACACCATCGCGCAGGGGCGAGAAATCCGCCAGGTCCCGCGCGCGCAGCGGCTTCGCGCCTTCCAGGTGCCGCTCCTCCAACTTGATGCCGCGCAGCAGCAGGGCCGACCCAACGAACGACAGCGAGTTGAGAATGAACACCGTGTCGCGGCCGAAGAAGGCTGCCACCAGGCCGCCCAGTCCCGCGCCCAGCGCCAGGTTCAGCGACCAGGTCATCGAGGAGAGGGCGTTGGCGGCCACCAGTTCCTCACCCGAAGCGATGTTGGGGACGATGGCGCTCCGGCCGGGTTCGAAGAACGCCCACATGACGGTTTCGAGGAAGAGCAGAACGTAGATGAGCGAAACCACCTGGGTCCGCGCGGCGGCCAGCATCGCCAGGACGATGACGGCCCGCGCCAGGTCGGCCGCGATCATCACGCGGCGGCGGCTGGCGCGGTCGTTCACCACGCCCGCGGCCGGGGCCACGAAGAACTGCGGTAGGACCTGAAGGACCAGCGCGACGGCAATCGAACTGGCGCGGCCGGTCAGCCGGAGCAGCAGCGTGTAGATAGCCACCACGTAGAGCCAGTCGCCGATCTCGCTGACGATCTGGGCCAGCCACAAGCGGCGATAGTTGCGGTTGGAGCGGACCAGCCACCAGTAAGTGCGGGCCGTGACTGGCGGCGATGCCATGTCAGCCCGCGGTGTAGAGACCCATACGCCGCTTCACGGTCTCGACGGTGGCATCGGCAACCGGCGCGACGCGCTCGGCGCCCTGGCGCAGAATGCGGTCCACGTAGCCGGGCTCGGAGACGATCTCCCTGTAGCGCTTCTGCAGCGGCTCGACCTGGCTCACCGTCATCTCGGCGACCTGCTTCTTCAGCTCGCCGTAGCGCATCCCGGAGAAGTGGGCGCGGACCTGCTCGCCGCTCCAACCGCTGAAGGCCTGGTAGATGCCGAGCAGGTTCTCGACGCCAGGGCTGAGGACGTTGAAATCGACCGCCGGCGCGGAGTCGGTGGTCGCCCGCATGATCTTCTTGCGGATCGTGGCGGGCGGGTCGAGCAGCGCCACAGCGTGCCCCGAGCCGGTCGCCGACTTGCTCATTTTCTTGGTGGGGTCGTCCAGGCCCATCACGCGCGCGCCGAAAGTGGGGAGCGAGGTCTCGGGAACGACGAACGTGTCGCCGTAGAGCGAGTTGAAGCGCTGCGCGATGTCGCGCGTCAGCTCGAGGTGCTGCGACTGGTCGTCGCCCACCGGCACGATCGCCGCCTGGTAGAGCAGGATGTCGGCTGCCATCAGCACTGGGTATTGCAGCAGCCCGTCGCCGACCGTCTCCTGCGCGGCCGCCTTGGCCTTGTACTGGGTCATGCGCTCGAGCCAGCCGACCGGCGTCACGCAGGTCAGCATCCAGGCCAGCTCGGCGTGCGCGGGCACCGCGGATTGCACCATGATGCTGCTCTGCTTGGGGTCGATGCCGGCGGCCAGGTACAGCGCGGCCAGCTCGACGATCTTCGAGCGCAGCTCAGCAGGGTCCTGGTAAAGGGTCACAGCGTGCAGATCGACGATGCAGAAAATGGCTTCGTAGTCGGGCTGGATGCGGACCCAGTTCTTCAGCGCGCCCAGGTAATTGCCGATGTGCAGATTACCGGACGGCTGCATTCCGGAGAAGACTCGTGGTTTCATGCTAGGGTTGAATCTCTAATCCTACGTTATGAGAGACATGGAAACAAACCCGATCGAGGCGACCGTCGAGAAGCTGGTCTATGGCGGCCAGGGGCTGGCACGGCTGGAAGGGCGCGTGGCGCTGGTGCCCTTTGTGCTGCCGGGCGAGCGCATCCGGCTGAAGGTGGAGGCCGAGCGGCGCGGCGTGGTCGAGGCGCGGCTGGTGGAGGTGCTCGCTCCGGCGGCCGGCCGCACGACGCCCGCGTGCCCGTTCTTCGTGCGCTGCGGCGGATGCCACTACCAGCACGCGCTATACGAGGTTCAGATCGAGCAGAAGCGCCAGATCCTGCGCGAGGTGCTGGCGCGCATCGGAAAGATCGAGGCGCCCGCGGAGATTGCCGCAATCTCGGGCGAGCCGTGGGGATACCGCAATCGCACCCAGCTTCACCTGGCGGGCGGCGAGATCGGCTTCTTCGGTTTCGGCTCGCACCACCTTGCGCCCGTGGACCGCTGTCCCATCTCCTCGCCGCGGATCAACGAGGCGCTGGCGGCGCTGCGCGCGATGAAGGGAGAGCGGCGGTTTCCGGGGTTCATCACGTCGCTCGAACTGTTCACCAACGAATCCGAGGTGCAGGTGAACGTGCTCGAAAGCGGCCGGCCGGTTTCCAAGCGCTTCTTCGACTGGTGCGCGGAGAAGATTCCCGGCTACGCGGCCGATGCCATCGAGTATCCGGTGGGCGCGGCCGCCTATCGCGTGCATCACAAGTCGTTCTTCCAGGTGAACCGGTTCCTGATCGAGCCGTTGATAGGGGCGGCGCTCGAGGGGGCGGAAGGCGAGACGGCGCTGGACCTCTATTCCGGCGTGGGGTTGTTCTCGATCGGGCTCGCGCGCCGGTTCCGCGGCGTGACGGCGGTCGAGACGAGCGCGAGCGCCGTGCGCGACCTGGATGTCAACGCGGAGCGCGCGGGAGTGGCGGTCGAAACGCGCCGCGAGCCGGTCGAGGCGTTTCTCGAGGCCGCGGAGACGGCGCCGGACTTCGTGCTGGCCGATCCGCCCCGCGCCGGGCTGGGCAAGCACGCGGTTCGCCATCTGCTGCGCCTGAAGCCGAGGCTGGTGACGATCGTCGCGTGCGATCCAGCCACGCTGGCCCGCGACCTGGCGGCGCTGGTGGCGGGCGGATATGCGCTCGAGGGGCTTACGCTGGTGGATTTGTTTCCGCAGACTTTCCATATCGAGACGGTGGCGAGACTGCGGCTGCGGGGCGAGCCCTCCCAATGAACGACGCCAGTCCGAGGCTTCGCGGTATAACGGCGATCGTTATTGCCCTGTGGCTTGTCG
Organism: Bryobacterales bacterium; assembly: GCA_963710565.1. GTDB lineage: Bacteria > Acidobacteriota > Terriglobia > Bryobacterales > Bryobacteraceae > DASWZN01. The sequence continues at coordinate 1,220,659 of CAVQAN010000010.1, forward strand.
TCGGAGTTCGGACCCTTGGTGCCGTACTCCTATCCTTCACTGGCAGTCACGGAAAGGCGGCATCTCACGGCTTGCCTGAGGCCAGCAGGCGAGATGTTGCCGCGATGTGCTGGTTTCTTGGGGCGATGGGCGGAGTTGTGGCAGTGGGGCTAAGGAAGCGCAAGCCGTGGGCATGGGACGGAGCTGTGGTCGGTTCCGCCATGGGCATATGGGCGTCGTCCCTCCTTTTCGTGTGGTCCCTCGCCATCGCAAGGACCAAACCCGCTGCTGCGCTGGGTTTTGCTCTGTTCGGCTTCACAGGTATGTCCCCTGCGGTCGCCTGTCTTTGGACAGAATGAGTGAAGCGGCGCGGCGGTGTGCTATCGGGTACAGTGCATTCCACGCTGCGTTGACGATCTTCTGGCTCTGCACCGCGCCCCCTGCCAGGCCCGGATTCCTGTATGTGAGGATTTGGGCAGCCGTCACCAGTGTTGTCGTGTCCGGGGCGGTCATTCGCTACCTCATGGCAAAACGCCGCGACTTCGCCGCTGTCGACCCCAGTGCGCCGCATGAATGGTGAGCATGGGAGTTCAGTCTTCTGCGAGTATTACAACACTTGTTATAATGCCCTTGAGAGGATTGCTGCCTTGCGTCCCGAACAAGTGAGATCCGCCCGTCAGGCTGCCGGCCTTACACAGCAGCAGGCTGCCAAGCGGCTGGGAGTCTCGCAGGCGTACCTTGCCCTGCCTCGAGCGTGGCCGGCGTCCGGTCACGGCCAGACTCGCGGCAAATATCGCCAGGGTGCTTGGCCTTGGTCCTACCGCCCTGCCATTGGAGGTCGAGCGTATCGATTCGTGGGATTCCGCGTTGTTGGCGGCGCAGCTCGCCGGCCTGGGCTATCCCGGCTTCCGCCACCTGGCCGGCGGAGACAGGAAGAATCCCGCTGTCGTCCTCCTCGCCGCGATCTTGGCGAACGATGTAGAGGTCCGCGTGGTCGAGGCTCTGCCTTGGCTGGCCGTCGAGTACAGCGATCTCGATTGGGAGTGGATCGTACGCGAGGCGAAGTTGCGAGACGCGCAGAACAGGCTTGGCTTCCTGGTCACGCTGGCGCGGCAGGTGGCCGGGAAGCGCGGAGACAGCGTGGCCGCCGGCAGACTTCGCCGGGTCGAAGACGGCCTGGAACGGGCGCGCCTGGCACGCGAGGGCACTCTGTGCCAAGCCTCCCTCTCGGACGCGGAGCGCCGCTGGCTTCGTCACGTGCGTCCTCCCACCGCCCGTCACTGGAAACTTCTGACGGATCTCGATGCACAATCCCTGCCCTATGCCGCGTGATCGGCCACCGGAACCGTGGCACTCGTTCTTTCTGGAGGTCGACCGAGCGTTCGACCAAGCGATCACGCTGCATTGCATGGTCGCGGGCGGATAGGCGCTCGAGCAGCTCAACGACGGCGGTCCGAGGCTTCGCGGTATAGCGGCCATCGCAATTGTCTCTGGCTTGTCGTCGCCGCCTGGACCCTTGGTGCCGTCCTCCTGTCCTTTGCCGGCAGTCATTCAGAGGTGACGTCTCACGGCTTGTCTGAGGCCAGCCGGCGCCACGTTGCGGCGATCTCGACGCCCAGCCCCCGCCTCTGATTGACCCCGTCGCTGAGCAGCACCGTCTCTCCAAGCGTAAGATAGGGGAAGAGCCGAGGCCAATGAGAGCATTGAATGGCGGGGGGCCGCGTGCTGCGAAGAATCGTATGGACAAGACCGTCCGCGTCTTTACCAGTCTCGATGAAATGAAGGCTGAGGAATATCGGTACTGGCAGAGCAGGCCCGTTCACGAGCGGATGGAGGCGGTTGCCCAAATCACTTTAGCTGCGTACGCGTTGAAGGGCGCGGCCCCGGATGCACCGAGACTTCAAAGAACTCTTGTCCAGCTTGAACGCCCACGGCGTTAAATACCTCATCGTGGGCGGGTATGCGGTGTCGTTCCACGCGCAGCCCCGCGCGACCAAAGATATAGACATCCTGATTAAGCCCGACGCCGACAACGCCACAGCCTTGCACGCGGCTCTGGCGAAATTCGGCGCGCCCATGCAAGGACTCACGCCGGAGAGTTTCGCCGAGCGTGGGAAGTTCTTCCGCATGGGCCGCGAGCCCGTTGCCGTCGATATCCTGCCGGAAATCGACGGTGTTGACTTTGACGCCGCATGGGAGCGGCGCGTAGAGGGTGTGATCGACCCGGCCACCGGGCTCAATGGCTGTTTCATTTCCGCCGCCGACTTGATGGCGGCGAAGCTGGCGGCAGGGCGCCCGCAAGATATTGCCGATGTGGCCGCGCTCCGCAAGGCCGTAGAAGCCCGGCCACAGGGCGCAAGAAAGAAGCCACAAAAAGCCACGCCGGACGACGACCCTGGGCAATAGAGTGCTCCGCCATGTCTCGCAATGGGTGCTTCTCTCCGCGGGCGGCAGGGTTGGTTGCGCCCTGTTCCCGAGCAGCACGAAGTCGGAGGGCCACTTCAGCAGGGTCCGGACCCTCGCCTGTTGATCATCGAGCAGCGTGCCGGGCAACGCCCACTCCCGGTAGGCCCGTCACAGCGGATATGCGTCCGGGTACAGCAGCGCCGCGCCCACCCGGAAGATGGCCCCCGACAGTTGCCCGAACACTCTCCAGGCGACGAGGATCCCCACCAGCGAGAACATCGGATTGCGGCTGAACTGCGCGAAGCGCAGCGCGATGCTCTTGCTGAAGAGCAGGCCGATGGCCGTGCTGCCATCGAGGGGCGGAAGCGGCAGCAGGTTGAACGCGCCCAGCATCAGGTTCAGGGAAAAGAGAATGCTCAGGAACTGAGCCAGCCCCTCGGGGAGTCCCGGACGCGCGGCGGAAACCATGTGGGCGAACGTGACGGTCTCCGGAACACTGAAGGCGCCCATCAGGATTCCGACGCGGATGGCGGCAATGGCCAAGATGAGCAGAAGAAAATTGGCGCCCGGGCCCGCCAGCGCCATCAATCCGGCGCGTTTGGGGTAGCGTTGCTGCCAGCGGGGATCGTAAGGGGCGCTCGCCCAGCCCAGCATGAATCCGTTTGCAAAGTAAGTGACCAAGGGGGCAACAATCGTGCCGATCGGCTCGCGGCGCATGTGCGGGATGGGGTTGAGGGTGACCTGTCCGGCTTCGTACGCGGTCCGATCGCCGGCCATTTTGGCCACCAAGGCATGCGCCGCCTCGTGGCACGTCAGGGAAAGGAGAAATGCGACGTACCAGATCGCCGCGATCGCAATTGTCTCGGTTCCCATGAGAGACGATTGTACGACGGCCCGGCCTACTCCTACGAAAACTCACCCGCCGGTCGAGGGAGGGGAATGACGAAGCGGATCGGCGTTGCCCGCCATGCCGCCATGAACTACTCGTAGCGCAAAGCGTCGACCGGATCCAGACGGGCGGCCTTCACCGCAGGCCAGACACCGAAGAACAGCCCCACGGCCACCGACACGCTGAAGCCGGTGACGACCGCCCAGATGGGCACCTCGGAAGGCAGGGAGGGCACCAGAATCCCGATCAGCAGGGTCACCAGAATAGCGAAGAGGATGCCCACAACCCCGCCCACGCCGGTCAGCGCGGTGGCCTCGGCCAGGAACTGGGTCACGATGTCCGAGCGGCGCGCACCGAGGGCCTTGCGCACGCCGATCTCGCGGGTCCGTTCGGTGACGCTGACCAGCATGATGTTCATGACGCCGATGCCGCCTACCAGCAATCCCAGGGCGGAGATGGCGATCGAAACCATCACGATCAGGCCGGTGATCTGGTCGAACTGCTTGACGATCTGGTCGGCGGTGGTGAGCGAGAAATCGTCGGGGGCTTTGGCCGGGGTGTGCCGGACCTTGCGCAGGATTCCCTGGACCTCGTCATAGGCCTGGTCCCGCAGGCCGGGCTTGGCCCGGGCGGTGATCATGAAACGGTCGAGCCCGGGATAGCGGAGCTGGGCCGTTCTCAGGGGCATGGTGATCGTCCGGTCCATGCCATTCTCGCCGAAGAAACCGCCCTTCGCCTTCTCGAACACCCCCAGCACCACGTACTCCGCACCATCCATGAGGATGGTTTTCCCAACGGCGCGGCCGTCCGGGAACAGCACCTCGGCGACGCGCTGGCCAAGCAGCACCACGTGGGCCGCGCGCCGGTCCTCTTCGGGCGTGAAAAGGCGGCCCGCGAGGAGGTTTCGCGGGGCGACGGCGAACTGGTTGGCGGAGACCCCGGCCACCCCGATCTGGTCCGTGTCGATGCCGGGCACCTTGGCGGTGAGCGGCTGGCCGTTGATCACGGCGGGAATGAACAACGAGACGCTGGTGTCCAGCACCGCCGGGCAGACGCGCTTGATGATCTCGGCGTAGTCCGGGCGAATCGCCTTCCTCTTAGCCTCCTTGGGAGGAGCGAAAAGGGCGCTCGGGTCGCCGCTGGTCTTGTACAGGAAAATGTTGTCCGGCCCGAATTCCTCGAAGAACTGCACCACGCCCTTGCGCAACCCTGTCAGCAGGGAACTGACGGTGACCACGGTGGTGATTCCGATCACGATGCCGAGCACTGTCAGAAGGGAGCGGAAGCGGTGCAGCCAGACCGCCGCCAGGGCCATCCCGACGTTCTCTCCCCAGGAGACCTGCATGGCTATTCCGACCTCAGGGCCTCGACCGGATCCAGGCGCGCCGCCCGGCGGGCCGGGTACCAGCCGGAGACTATCCCCACCGCGCTCGACACGATCACCGAGAGGGCTATGTAGGGCAGGGTGACGCGCAGGGTGATGTCAAACAGCATCGACAGCAGTTTGGTCAGCGCGGCGCCGCAGGCGACGCCCACCGCTCCGCCGGCCGCCGCCAGAAACACCGCTTCGAGCAGGAATTGCAGCCGGATGTCGGAGGGCCGCGCGCCGAGCGACTTGCGGATCCCGATCTCGTGCGTGCGCTCGGTGACGCTCACCAGCATGATGTTCATGATGACGATCCCGCCCACCACCAGCGAGATACCGGTCACCGGGACGATGACTGCGGAGATCATGCCCAGGATCTGGTCGATGAAGGAACGGACGGCGTCAGGCGTGAGCGTATCGAAACGGTCGGGCTGGCCGGGCCGGTCGTGAAAACGGGTGCGCAACGCCACGCGCGTGAGATCGAGGGCCTCCTCCATCTCCATGCCCGTCTCCGGACGGGCGCGGCCGAAGACCGAGATGGACAGACCGGGGCCGTACAGCCGATTGTATGCCGGGGCCGGAATGTAGACCGAATTGTCCAGGCTCCGGCCGAACGAGGAGCCGAGCTTCTCCTGGATTCCGATCACCTGGAAGTCGATCCCGCTCAGCTTGAGCGCGCTTCCGATGGCCGCCGAGGCGGGGAACAGGGTGTTGCGGATGTCCTGCCCGATGACGCAAACGTGCTGCTTGGTGCGTTCCTCCTGCTCGGTGAAGAAGCGGCCCTCTTCCACGCCGACGTCGCGCAGTTCCGGCAGCGCGGCGGAGACGCCCAGGATGGCGGCGTCCTCGTAGACATTGCTGTCGTGCTTGACGTCCTCCGTGCGTTGCCTGTAGATGCTGTAGAGGACCTCGCTGCCGGTGACGGTCTCCAGGTACTTGAGGTCCTCCGGCCGGATGCGGCGGTTCTCCTTGAGTTTCTTGAAGTACTCGTTGCGGCCCACCGCGGAAGCGATTTGCGCGATCAGGAAGGTCTTGCTACCGAACACCTTGGCCGTGCTCTCGTCGGCGTAGGCGCCGAGCCCCTCGATGGCCGAGCCAACCAGGATCACGCTCGCCACGCCGATGATCACGCCCAGCAGGGTCAGGAAGCTGCGCAGTTTGTGCGCGCGGATCGAATCGAGACCCAGCCGCGAAGCGGTCACCAGTTCGTACTGATAGCGCACCAGACCGGCACGGAGGGATTCCTCCGCAACCGGCATTGCGGGGCGGGCCGTCATCGCTGCGGCCCTTCCTGGGAGCGGAACCGGAACGCGCAAACGACCGCCGCAAGTGTGGCGAGCAGATACAAGATCCAGAGGAAAAGCATACTGCCTGGGACCAGAACGCCGGCTTTGTTCTCAGATATCCGTTCTAGGATCCGGCCGGCGTTTCCCAACAAGTCCCCGATGTGGGCGGTCTCCAGCCTGCCGGCCTGAGAATGAGCAATCATCCCAGTATAGTATGGGACCAGATAGAACTGCGTCCCGTAGACATCGAGGGCGGCGAACAGGAGCGCGAGACACGGCGCCACCAGCGCTTCAGAGCGGCGCGGGACGAGGGCCGCCAGGCCCACCGCGGCCAGCACGGCCTCGGCCGCAACCACGCCGTACAGGTAGTAGCTGAGAGTGGCGCTGGTCCCCATCGCGGCAAACGTCGTCACCACGTGAAAAGCCAGGGCGAACAGCATGGCCAGGTATGCGAGGGCCAGCCCCAGCAGGTCCGACCGGCGGTAGTGGCCGGGCTGGCCCATGCGGACCAGCACGCCCAGAGCGGCGGCGGCCGCGACCCAGCCCAGCAGGTGATACATCCAACCGCGCACCAGCAGGAAGCTCCAGTTTCCCACCCAGACATGGGTCACAAACGCGAAGTCCGCAGCCACCCGCCACTGAATCGATCGCAGCATGGCCAGAATGGCGGACAGGGGAGCGCCACGCAGCGCCGCGACCTCTATCTGCTCTCCGGAGAAGGACCCGGTGGTGGTCCAGGTGCGCCAGTACCACCAGGCTGCGATGAGCGCGGCGATGGAGAACACGCAAGCCCAGCGCGATGCGACGGCGCCCCGCCGCCCAGGGCTACGGATGACGTTATAAGCCGCATAAACGAGCAGTGCAGGCGCCAAAGCGAGGAAGTAAGCCTTGGTCAGGAGAGCGAGGCCGAAAGCGGCCCCCAACAGGGCCGCCACGCCGGGTTTTGCGTTTGCGTCGCTGCATTCGAGCATCAGAAGCAGGCAAGCGGTCCCCATCGTCGCCGCCAGCGCATCGTTGCCGATGCGGCAACAGAGCATTGCGAACCCGGGCATCGAAACGACGAGCGCCGTGACGCCGCCTGCCAGTCCGTCGCCGCCGCACACCCGGCGCGCCAGAAGGAACGTGAGTGGGACAGTGAATGCAACGATCGCCAGGGTGACCAGGCGCAGCACCCAGACACGGGTAACCAGTCCGAGACCGGCCGCAAGCCGGTAGACGAGCGAGAGCAGCCAGTAATACAGGGGTGCCTGCTGGGCCTCGTAGATGTGCACGCCACTGTCCGGGTACTCGCCCGACTGCTTGGGCGGCAGCGACCGCAGCCGCTCTTCGAGGGCCCGCCGCGGCGCCGCTGGAAGCCGCCAGAAATCGTCGTGCGACATGCCGTGTGCGACGGCGCCCCGAGGCAGCGGCGCCAGGCGCAGCGACTCCAGCACTTCGCGCGACACCTGGCAGCGGCGGTCCGCGCTCCACACGCCACGGGTGGCCATGCTCTGCACCACGGCGAAGTGCGCCCACTCGTCGAAGCCCTCCCACAAGGGCAGCAGGCTGCAATAAAACACACCCCGAACCATAAAGGCGATCCACAGGAAGGCCACGACGTTTCGAGCGCGAAATGTCCCGCCCATACCGGACTTGCGTCACCAAGAATAACGCAGCCGGCTGCGAGCCCGCCCGCTGCTTCGCGGCCTCGATCTTCTCTACCGCGATGACGTCCGTCTTCGCGTCGAGCGTGCCGGTCACCTTGACCTTCTGGACCGCGAATTTCTCGGGCGTTTTCTGATCGCTGAGCGTGTAGGCCTTTCCGCCGACGAGCAGCGCGTACTTCGAGCCCGCCTTCACGCACTCGCGGACGCACTTATCGTCGGGCTTCACGTTCATCATCGAGTGATCGGCGCCGCACATCGCGTGGGTGATGACGCCGGTGAAGGTCTGCTTCAGGTTCGCCGCGCCCAGAAGGAGGGCGCCGCCGAACATGAGCATCGTCAGTCTATTCATGGTGTAGTCTTCTCCAAAGCTCGGTGTATTTCCGCTCATCGAGCGGTTTTGTTAGCTGCGAACTGAAGTCCTTCCGGCTGCCGTAGTGCCCGAGCGCGCGCTCGAACGTGGTCAGCGTCAGCTCGAACGGGCCGGAGGTGGCGATGTTGTCAATGTCGCTGTAGCGCCAGGTGCGCGAGGCGCCCTTTCGCTCCGTGCTGTACACGAGTCGGTCGCGGCCGGTTGAAGACCGGAACGGTCGCCAACACCGCAGCCACCGCCCCTCCGATCACCAGCCACCTCCAGCGCAGCGCCCACGCGCAGACCGGCTCGCAACAGCCGAATCAGAACGCGGCTGATGGGGTGGTTCTCTTCGGAGTGGATCTTGCCGACCAGCACCGCGTTCGCCGCGCGCGCCAGCCAGCGCGGCCGGAAACTGAAATTCGTCATGTGCGTGAACATCAGCCGCATGGCCGGATCGAGCGTGATGGCCAGCACCGCGGCCACGATCATGGCCAGGTTCTTGGTGTAGGCGAGCGGCTTGAACAGCCGCCCCTCCTGCGCCTCGAGTGTTCCGATACGTTCTCAACGTGCCGTTTCCGTCTCCTGCGGACACACGCGGAACCACCCCCTGCCGGCCGCAGGTTGTAGAATCGTTACTCGGAGCGAGGTTCTCGATGAGCACATCTAAGCAACGGTCAGGTTTCACGCGACGCGGCTTTGCCGCCCTTACGCTGGCTGGCGGCGCCGGCGCGCCGGCATTGGCCGAGCAGGCCAACCGCGAGATCACGGCCGCGTCGGTGCCCGGCGATCCAGCCGCGCCCGGCGTTCAAGACGGAACGCTGCCGGAAGCGGAGCCGTTCCGCGGCCCACTCCGCTTCGCCCGCAAGGACGTCAAGCCAAAGGTCCAGCCGTTTGCGGGTTCCGACGTGCGCCTGCTCCCGAGCCGGTTTCTCGACGCGCAACTGGCCAACGAGGCCGTGCTGCGGAGGATACCCGCCGAAAGGCTGATCCACACCTTCCGGCTCAATGCCGGCATCCCTTCCTCCGCACAGCCGCTAGGTGGGTGGGAGAAGCCGGATTGCGAGGTTCGCGGCTGCTTCGCCGGCCATTTCCTCACGGCCAGCGCACGGATGTACGCCTCCACCGGTGACAAAGACATCAAAGCGAAGGCCGACTCCATGGTGGCTGGGATGGCCGAGTGCCAGGCCCGCCTGCGCGGCGGCTACCTCACCGCTTTCCCGATCGAGCTCTTTGACCGCCTGAGCGCGCGCCGCGAGGTCTGGGCGCCGTTCTACACCGTCCACAAGATCATGGCGGGCCTGCTCGACATGTACCAGATCTGCGGGAACAAGCAGGCCCTGGAAACGGTGGCCGCTATGGCCGGCTGGGCCGACGCCTGGACCGCCACCGTAACCGAAGAGCACATGCAGTCCGTTCTCGACACGGAGTACGGCGGCATGAACGAAGTGCTGTACAACCTCGCTGCGGTGACCGGCGACAACAAATTCGCCGACGTGGGAGATCGTTTTACGAAGAAGCGTTTCTTCAACCCCCTCGCGTCGAGTTGCGACCGGCTGCGTGGGCTGCACACCAATACCCACATCCCGCAGGTCACCGGTGCCGCCCGCCGTTACGAGATCAGCGGCGACACGCGATTCCGCGACGTGGCCACCTTTTTCTGGGACCAGGTGACCGGAGCGCGATGCTATGCCACGGGAGGCACCAGCAACAACGAAGGGTGGCTGACCGGACCCCACCGGCTGGCGGCGGAACTGAGCCGCGGCGAATCGACCAACGAATGCTGCTGCGCCTACAATATGCTCAAGCTCGCGCGCAAGCTCTACACCTGGAACGCAGACCCGCGTTACTTCGACTACTACGAGCGCGCGCTTTACAACCACCGCCTGGGTACCATCGACCTCCACACCGGAGCGACCCAATACTACCTCGGGATTGTGCCGGGTTCGTGGCGTACATTCAGCACCGAGTACGACTCTTTCTGGTGCTGCACGGGAACGGGCATCGAGGAATACTCGAAGTTGAACGACAGCATCTACTTCCACGATGACGAGGGCCTGTACGTGAACCTCTTCATCCCCTCCCAGGTGAACTGGGCCGCGAAGGGCATCCGCGTGCGCCAGGAGACGCGGTTTCCGGAGGTTGCGGGCACGGCCCTGCGAGTAAGTTGCGACAGGCCTGTCAGGATGCCGCTTCACGTGCGAATCCCGGGCTGGGTCTCCGCCGCGCCCGGCGTAAAGATCAACCGCCGCGGTACGGAGATTTCCGCCAGTCCGGGAAGTTACGTCAGGATCGACCGCACCTGGACCTCAGGCGACCTTGTCGAGATGGATCTGCCCATGGAACTCCGCAGGGAGGCCATGCCCGACGATCCCGCCATGCTGTCGATCTTCTATGGTCCGCTCTTGCTGGCGGGCCAGTTTGGCCGCGAGGGGCTGGCCCCGGAGCTGGTGGTCGGGCCGATGGGGCCGCAACTGAAGAAGGCTCCGCCGCCGGCAATTCCGTCACTCGCCGCGAACGAAACCCTTCAGCCGGCGGACGGGCCACTCGCCTTCCGCGCCACGGGCGCGCAGCTTACACTCGTCCCCTTCAACCAGGTTACAGACCAGCGCTACACGGTGTACTGGAAAGTAAGTTGAGTTACGCCGCTCCGGCTGTCTTAGTACCGGCGACCTGATAGGTGCCGGTCCACTCCGTCTCCACCGTGAGCGGCGAAGTCATGCGCCCCCGGTAAGTCCCCCGGCCCGTAATGCCAGTGAGTTTACCGCTGCCGCCGGTGAACCTGAACGTCCCTTCCGCGGTCAGGCTGGTCTCCGTTTGCACCACCGTCCCCTCGAGCGAACCCCAGCAGCGGTCGCCTCCCGGATGCTCGTTGACAAAGTATCCGCGCTCCGTGCCCCTGCCCGATTGGATGTCCCGCGTGCCCCAGAAAGTCATCCTCGCGCCGTTCCAGTCCGGATCCGAGGATCTCTGCACACCGGCGATTTCCGCCAAGCTCAGATCATGGTTGGGTTGGTCCCTCGATGACAGAAACGCCCGCGAGGTGAACGTCCCGGAAAACACTGTGAGCGTTACGTGAACCACACCCCCAAGTCCCAGCCTACCTCGGGATGCCCTCCGGCGGAGGAGCCAGATTCCGCTTCCACTGGTCCGGCAGCCAGGCCGCCAGCTCCCGCACCCGCACCGCCGGCAGGTTCACCAGCAACTGCGTCAGGTACAATTGCGGGTCCACCTCGTGCCGCCGGCAACTGCTGGTCAGGCTCGCCAGGATGGCCGCCGTCCGCCCGCCGCGCGCGTTGCCCACGAACAGCGAGTTCTTGCGGTTCAGCACCACCCGCTTCATCTCGCGCTCGCTCACGTTGTTGTCGATCGGAACCGCGCCGTCACAGCAGAACACGTTCAGCTCTTCCCACTGGCCCAGCACGTAGCTCACCGCCTCGGCCATCGGGTGCTTGGGCAGCAACTGCTCCTTCCAGCCCAGCAGCTTCTCCTTGAAGCTGGCCAGCACCGGCGCCGAGCTGCTCTGCCGCATCTCCAGCCGCGCCGCCAGCGAGAGATCCTTCGCCGCTGCTCCACCGCATACAGCAGGCGCACCTGTTCCACCGCTTCCCGCGCTATCTCGGGAGCCGACTTCTCCGCCTCGACCACATGCCGCCGCGCATGCGCCCAGCATCCCGCGCGCACGATCCCGTTTCCCGCCACCACGCCGTTGTAGCCGGCATAGGCATCCGCCAGCAACACCTCCCCGAAGTCTTTCAGGAAATACTGCGGCCCGTCCCGCCCCCGGCTCAGAGTGAAGTCGAAAATGTTGTAGGGATGTTCTTCATCCCCCACGTAAACCCACATCCTTGCTTTGGCCGTCTTGCCCCGGTCGAGCATGGGCATGATGGTGTCGTCGGTGGCCACCACGTGCGAGGCCCGCACCCGCTCCCCCATCAACTCGTAGAGCGGCGCGACCAGGTCCGCCACATCGCCGCACCAGCACCGACTGCGTGACCCGCGAGATCTCAAACCCCTGCCGCTCGAAAATGTCTTCCAGCCGGTACAGCGGAAGATAATCGGAGAACTTACTGGTGACGATGTAAGCCAGCAGCCCCGGACCGGCCAGCCCCTTCTCGATGACCGCTTCCGGCCGGGCTGCGGTTTCGATGCTGGGGCCGGCGCCGTTGCTCTCGCAGGCCGGACAGGCGTACTTTTTGCGCAGGTGCTGGATGCGCTCGAAATGGCCCGGAAAGTACTCGATCTGCCAGCTCTGCTCGGCCCCGATTTCGCGGCGCTGGTCTCCGCAGCCCGGGCAGGCGCGCTCTTCCTCGCTCAACTCGTGAACGTGGGTGGTGACGGGAAGATGTTCGAAGGCGGCCAGATTGCGCCGTCCCCGGCGCCGCCGCACGCGCCGCAACTCCGCCGGCCGGCTCGGAGGCCGGAGCGTCTTCGGGGAGGAGCCGGCTTGCGGTCCAGCTCTGCGGCGAAGTCGAGCAGCATCTGGGCCACCTCGCCGGGGGAGGCGAGCCGGTCGGCGCGCGGTCCGTAATA
>CAVQAN010000011.1:0-23586 GCA_963710565.1 Bryobacterales bacterium
CGAGGCCCAGGGTGACGAAGCGCGCGCCCAGGCTCTCGACCTGCTCCTTCACCGCGGGGCGAACGTCGTAGCCGCTGACCACCGCGCCCAGCCGCCGGGCCGTGGCGATGGCCTGCAATCCGGCGACGCCCGCGCCGATGACCAGCACGCGCGCCGGCGCCACCGTGCCCGCCGCCGTCATCAGCATGGGAAACATGCGGGGCAGGGTGTCGGCCGCCATCAGCAGCGGCCTTGTAGCCGGCCACGGTGGCCATGGAGGAGAGCGCGTCCATGCTCTGCGCGCGCGTGATGCGCGGCATCAGCTCCAGCGCGAAGCTGTCACATAGGCGGACGCATAATCGCGATACGGTTCCGCGCGGGCCAGGGGCTCGCCCAGGCCGATGATCGTCTGGCCGGCGCGCAGCAGGCGCAGATCCGTGCGGGAGCTATCCCGGATCTGCGCCCGCGGTGCGCACCGCGAGCAGAACGGCGGCGCCGGCGAAGACCTCCGCGCGCGTGGCGAGGCGGGCGCCTTTGTGCTCGTATTCGGCGTCCGTGAATCCCGCCTCGGAGCCGGCGCCACGCTCCATCGCCAGGTCAACTCCGCACTTGGCGAGCGCCGCAATGCTCTGCGGCACGGCGGCGACGCGCCGCTCCCCTGGATACCGCTCTTTGACAACGCCAACCGGAATCCCCATGGGTCCTCTCGGCCGCACCGGCTGCGGGCGGCAAGCTGTACTTCAATCTTAGATGCATCCAGGGTGGCTGGGGGCGCGGGATATGCGGTGCCGTCGCGCGGCGGGCCGAAGCCGCCGAGGCCCGTGCCAGCGCGCTGAAGCGTGGGCCGCCCGTTCCTGGTATTCTGAGAGGTCTTGAAGGCCAAAGGCCAGGAGGAACCCTTGGAGAGATACGCGCGCTTTATCGGACTCGACATTAGCACCACGGCGGTGACGGCCGGCGTCAGGGACGCCCAGGGCGAAGAGGACCTCGTCGCCGTTCCCATACGAGGATCGGTCACATGGCAGGGACAGCCCGCCATCGAATCGGCTACTTTGCCCGGGATGCTTGCGGAAGCTCTCGAACTCTTACGGCAGAAGGGGTGGCTTTTCTCCCAGCCGGGAGATCTGTGCGCCTCGGTGCGGCAGCACGACATGGTGCTGCTCGGCGCCGGCGGTGAGGTCCTGATTCCGTTCATCACCTGGCAATGCCACGCCGCCACCCAGGAGGTCGAGGAACTGCGTCAGAAGGGCGCGGAGGAGACCGTCGGCCGTATCGAGCCGCGCTTTATCCTGCCCAAGCTGAAATGGGCGCTCAACCGCGAGCCGGCGCTGGCCGCGCAGGTCCAGCGCGTAATGACGACCGGCGATTTCATGGCCCGCCAACTCACCGGCGTCGAGCGCCTGAGCTGCTCCGACGCCGTGAGTAACGGCCTGCTCGACCAGAAGACCAAGGAACTGGCCCGCCCTGCCATGGAAATCGCAGGACTCGATCCCGCCTGGTTCCCGGCGCCGATTCCGACCGGCGCGCCGGTGGGGACCGTGGCTACGGCGCAGGCCGCGGAATCCTGGCGCGCAGTGGCCGCGACGCTCGAAGGCTGGACCGTCAAAGCCGGACTGGGCGACAACCACGCCGGCGGCGTGGGATCCGGTCTGGCGGACCGCGAGACGATCGTGATTTCCCTCGGCAGTAGCGGCACGGTGATTCGCCGCTGCCGTCCCGATGCGACGCTCCGGGGGAATGCCGCCCGATTCGAGTACTTCGACGACAGCCTGCTCCTCGAAATGCTCGCCGATTGCGCCGTCTGGTACGACCGCTTCGTGCGCGCCTACAACACCGGCGGCCTGACTTACGCCCAGCTCAATGAACTGGCGCTTCAGACGCCCCGGGACCTGCACTTCGTCGGGCAGACACCGAGACGGACCAGGGCTGGACGGAGGTCTATCCCCCGGATTGGGACGGCCTTCCGCTCGGCGCCAAAGTCCGCTCCACCCAAGCTTCCATCGCCGTGTACTTGCTGCGGCTGGTGAAGGACATGCTCGGCGAGGTTACCGATACCGGCATCCCGCCCATCCAGCGCTTCGTGATTACCGGCGGACTGTCGCGGTCGCCGTTCGTTCTGTCGGTTCTCCAGACCGGTCTTCGCGGGCTCGTCCCGATTGCCGGCGTGGAGGTCAGCAGCCGCCAGGGTCCGCTGGCCAACAAGGCGGCTGTGCTGGGCGCGTTGTTCACCGCCATGGTCGGCACGCCAGGCTACCCCGACCTCGGCTTCCGTCGTCGATCAGCTTTGCGCTCTGCAAGAGGTAACAGGGTTCGCGGACGACCAGGACGTTCGCGACTTTGTCAGCCACAACCTCTGACATGAAAGGGCTGCTGCTGGGGCTGGCGGCGGTTCCGCCCTGGCCGGGCAGATCCCGCCTTTTGTGTGTACGGACTACACGCAGGGCAAAGTATTCATCGTCAACGGCGCCGGCAAAGTCGAGTGGAGCTATGACGCGCCGAACGCCAACGACGTCTGGGTGCTTCCGGCGGCAACCTGCTGTTCAATACCGGGCACGGCGTTCGGGAAGTGACACGGGACAAGCGGGTGGTCTTTTCTTACCAATCGAGCAGCGAGGTTTACGCTTGCCAGCGGTTGCCCGGAGGCAACACTTTCATCGGCGAGTGCAACGCCGGACGTTTGCTGGAAGTGAATCCAGCCGGGAAGATCGTGAAGCAGATCCGCCTGCTCTCCGAGGGAACGGATGGCGGGCACGCCTACATGCGCAACGCGCGGCGGCTCGAAAACGGCCACTACCTGGTTTGCCACTACGGCGGGCAGATCGTGAGAGAGTACGATGCCGAAGGGAACACGCTGCGAACGATTCCGGCTCCGGGGGGTCCCCATAGCGCCATACGCCTCCCGGACGGAAACACGCTCATTTCCACGGCGGACATGAACGGAGCCGCCGCCGCCGTCTTCGAGGTCACCCCCGGTGGAGCGACGGTCTGGTCCGTGCGCGGGGACGAACTGCCCGGAATCGGCCTGAAGTTCATGGCGGGCATGCAGCGCCTGCCGAACGGCAACACGATTCTGTGCAACTGGCTCGGTCACGGCAACTTCGGGAAGGCGCCTCACATGATCGAGGTCACCCGCGATAAGAGAGTGGTCTGGACCTTCAGCGATCACCAGGCCATGATGACCGTCTCCAGTGTGCAGATTCTGGGCCTTGAAGGCCCGGTATTGCACTAAATAGCCCCGTGTTCCCCCGTAGGACCTCCGTCTCCGTGTCCGCGGAACCGTACCATCCCCTCACCCTCTCGTACCGCCCCCCCTCTCGGACCCCTGGTACCCGCTGCCGCTCAGGTGTACTCTAGCAATGATGATGACGCGATTCGTGTTACTGACGGCTACGTTAGGCGCGACAGTACTCATGGTGCGCGGCCAGGAGGGTCCACCGGCGCCGCCGCGCGAGTTCGCCAATTCGGAGGGCATGAAGTTCGTCCGGATCGATCCGGGCTCCTTCCAGATGGGCTCGCACGGTATCTACGGGCCCATTCACGATGTGACCCTCAGCAAGGGATTCTACTTGCAGATCACGGCCGTGACGCAGGCACAGTGGCAGGCCGCGATGGGGGCCAACCCCAGTGACACCAAGGCGCCGGACCGGCCCGTCGAGCAGGTCACATGGGACGATGCCCAGGACTTCCTGCGCCGTCTCAACGTCAAGGAGAAGGACACCCGCTACCGGCTCCCGACGGAGGCCGAGCGGGAGTACGCCTGCCGCGCCGGCGGGCAGGAGCCGGACGAGACGCCCGACCTGGACGTCGTGGCCTGGTGGGGTCGAAACTCCGCCGGCGGGACGCATCCGGCAGGTCAAAAGAAGCCCAACGCCTGGGGCCTGTACGATATGCGCGGGAACGTGTGGGAGTGGGTTCAGGATTGGTACGGCCGCCCCTATCCGGCGCAACCCGTGGTCGATCCCCAGGGACCCGCCTCCGGCAGCAACCGGGTGGTGCGGGGCGGCTCGTGGTTCCAAAGAGATCCCGGTGTTTTCCTGTGCAGCAGCCGCATCAGCTACTCGTCGGATTATGCCAGCAACGACGTCGGCTTCCGTTGCGCCAGATCCTTCTGACCAACCCTCACATGCACTTTGGCCCGTCCGCGCCGGCGGCGAGGACCGCCGCACGTGTCCGGGAGCGCGGCCGGCGACCGCGGAGTCGGGCCTCGCCGGCCCCATGCCGGGCGCCCGAAGCTGACCTCAGCGGGCTTCTTGCGGAACGAACCGGTTCAGCTATAATCTCCTGTTTGAGGTACTCGAAGATGAGGCGTCTTATCGCATGGTCCGCTCTTTCTCTTTGCTTCAGCGGCGCGGCCGCGATCGCACTAGTTTGTCTCTCTGCTGAACCGGCCTTTGCCCAGCGGTTTGCCGCGTTTGCGGGCAGGTGGACCGGAACCTGGGAGAACAGCCAGGGCGAGAGGGGAGACGACTCCCTCGCCCTCGACGAAGACAGAGACGGGAATCTCACCGGCTTGTGGACGGGGACTGTTCGCGTGTCGGGGAAGCGGATCGATGACACGACGGCCGAACTGCACGGCCGGACGGACACCCGGACCTATCGTATCTTCCTGACCGCGCGTCGGGATGAGCTCACACTGAAGTACACCGCCCGGCGACTGAACTCATCAGGCGAGTACGAAGGGGAGTCGAGGTTAACCCGAAGGCAGTAGCGTGGCGCACTCCCGAAAGCCAGAAAGCCACTCTTGTTCGCAGATGGAGTCCGGGCGGCCACTGGCGAACGCCATTCGAGGCCGGTTGACAACGGCATCTCAGTGGGCCCGTTTGGCAGCGCGAAACGAAGCGCGCAGGCAAGCGGGTGCCAAGCCTACCTCCGTGCCGCGTAGCTCTTGGTGAAGTTGTTGCGCGCATTCGTAACGCGGAACGTTCCGTCCGCCTCCGCGGAAACCTCGATCCAGAACGCCGGATCCGTGCGCCCTCTGCGCGCTCCTCCTGCGACCGCGGTAACGCCAAGGGTAAGGCGGTCGCAGAAAAGTACTTCTGGAAGAACTCGCTGGCCGCGTACAAACGGATTCGTTGTGGCGCACGCACTCATGCGTGCCGCCTCGAGACTCATCTCGACGCCCAGGTGCCGGCACGGCAGGCTGAAGCCCGCGCCACCCGACCGCCCGCCGGGCCCGGCGTATAATGATCTGGAACATTTGTGGCCGTCTTTTCCGGAGAACAAATCATGCCAACTCAAACCAATCTGCGCAGGAACTTCTTGCGGCTCGCCGGCGCCGGCATTAGCGGCGCCGCCTTAGCCGTTCAGGCAGACCAGGGCGTCGCGCGCGCCGCCACGAGTCTTCCTGCAAGCGGTAACTTCGACGTAAGGACGTTCGGCGCAGCCGGCGACGGAAAAGCTCTCGACACCGCCGCCATAAACAAGGCCATCGATGCCGCCGCCGCCGCGGGCGGAGGAACGGTGCTCTTCCCGGCCGGCAACTACCTTTCCTATTCCATCCATCTCAAGAGCAACGTGACGCTGCATCTGGAACAAGGCGCGACGATCATCGCGGCGGACCCGCCCAAGGAGGGCGCCGAAGGCGGGTACGATCTCCCCGAACCCAATTCGTGGGACATGTTCCAGGACTTCGGCCACAGCCATTTCCACAACAGCCTGATGTGGGGCGAGGCGATCGAGAACATCGCCATCGTGGGAACGGGCCGCATCTGGGGTAAGGGCCTGACCCGCGGCATGGGCGCCCAGACTCCCGGAGTGGGCAACAAGTCCATCAGCCTGAAGAACTGCCACAACGTTCTGCTGCGCGATTTTTCGATCCTCCACGGCGGCCACTTCGGCATTCTGGCCACGGGGGTCGAAAATCTGACCATCGACAACCTGAAGATCGACACCAACCGCGACGGCATGGACGTGGACGCCTGCCGCAACGTCCGCATCTCGAATTGCTACGTGAACTCGCCCTGGGACGACGGCATCTGTCTGAAGGCCGATTACGCGCTGGGCAGCGCCAAGGTGACCGAGTTCGTCACCATCACCAACTGCTACGTCAGCGGGTGCTGGGAAGAAGGCACCATGCTGGACGGCACCTACAAGAGGTTCGGGCCCGAGGTCCGGGTCCCGCACACCGGCCGTATCAAGTTCGGCACCGAATCGAACGGCGGGTTCCGCAACATCGCCATCTCGAACTGCGTCTTCGAAGGCTGCCAGGGACTCGCGCTGGAGTCGGTGGACGGGGCGATCCTCGAAGATGTTACCGTTACGAACATCTCGATGCGCGATATCATGAGCGCTCCCATCTTCCTGCGGCTGGGTAACCGCATGCGCGGTCCCGACAACACGCCGGTGGGAACCTTGAAACGGGTGATCATTAGCAACCTGGTGTGTTCGAATTCCGTTGCCGGGCTGGGCTCTGTGATCAGCGGGATTCCGGGCCACCAGATCGAAGACGTGAAGATCGGCAATGTCCAGATTCTGCACCAGGGCGGCGGAACCAAGGAAGATGCCGCCTATCAACCGCCGGAATACGAAGACCGCTATCCCGAGCCCAACATGTTCGTGGCCGGTCCGAGGCCCAACGGACGCGGTCCGGACGGGCGATGGTATCCCGAGGGACATGGGCGGCCGGGCAGCGGTCCCGCGGCACCCGCAACGCCGGGCGGAAGGACCGCGGCCGTTCCGGGGCTGGGAAGGGGTGTCTTGCACAACATGCCCTCCCATGGCTTCTACGTGCGGCACGTAAAAGGCATTCAGTTCGACAACATCGAGATCCGCACCGAGAAGGAAGACCTGCGGCCGTCCTTCGTGCTGGACGACGTCGAGGACGCCGACTTCTTCCGCATCAGGGTGCCGCAGGTGGCCGGGGTTCCGGCATTCGCGCTTCACAACGTATCGGGTTTCGCGGCCCACATGTGCGGCGCCGTGCCGGATACGCAACTCAAGACCGCCGAGAACACGACCTTGTAGGGCCATGGGTGTTTTGTGCCGCACGCACTCTCGCGTGCCGCGTCGAGACTCTTCTCGACGCCCAAGTGCTCATAAACCCCACGGCCGTGCCGGGCGGTCAACTCGAAAGCTCGACTGTTGAGACCCTTGCGCTGCGAGGTACCGGCTGCGCACCCCGGACCGACCCCGGTCGTCCGCGAGGCGCCGCGAAAAACCCGTGGACAGAGACCCACGTTCCGTTCATACTGAAGCCTGTCCGAGGCGGGCGAGCCCGAGGGCAGGTGACAACGTGAGGGTGATTCTCTTTGGAGCGACCGGCATGGTCGGTCAGGGTGTCTTGCGAGAGTGCCTGCTCGATCCCGGTGTCGAGAGCGTCCTTGCCATTGGGCGCACCGCCACCGGGCAGAGGCACGAGAAGTTCCACGAGATCGTGCGGAGCGAGTTGTGGGACCTCGCTCCGGCCGAGGGCAGCCTCGCGGGCTACGACGCATGCTTCTTCTGTCTCGGCGTCTCCGCGGCAGGAATGAGCGAGCCGGCTTACCGGCGCCTGACCTACGACCTCACCGTATCGGTGGCTCGAACCCTGGCCAGGTTCAACCCTGGGATGACGTTCATCTACGTTTCGGGTGCCGGCACCGACAGCACGGAGCGCGGTCGCATGATGTGGGCGCGGGTAAAGGGCCAGACGGAAAACGCGCTGCTGCAAATGCCCTTCAAAGCCGCCTACATGTTCCGTCCCGCCTACATCCAGCCGCTCCACGGGATTCGGACCAAGACGGCCCTGTACGGAGCTCTCTACGCGGTGATGGCGCCACTCTATCCCGTGTGGAAGCTGCTGCTGCCGAAGTACGTGACCACGACGGAATGCCTGGGCCGCGCGATGATCGAGGTCGCCCGGAACGGTGCCCCCAAGCGCGTGCTCGAGAGCCGGGACATCGGCGAGATTTGCCGAACTGCCGGCGTCCGTTAAGCAAAACACTTTCGGATAGGAATCGGTCTTCCCAACTTCATCCTTGCCTGGCCTTGCGCTGGTGTTTATACTGACCCTGTATCCCGCATACCAGAGGGGCGGGAAGCAGGAGGTTTCCATGTCGACAACCGTATTAGCGCCGGAGAGGACTGTCCCCATCACGGCGAACAGGCTCTTGATCAACAACCAGTGGACGGAAGCGGCTTCGGGCCGCACGTTCGCCACGATTAACCCCTCCACGGGCGAGGAAATCTGCCGCGTCGCCGAGGCCGACACAGAGGATGTGGACCGCGCGGTCAAAGCGGCTCGCCACGCGTTCCAGTGCGGGCCGTGGAGAAAGATGGCGGCGGCCGAGCGCGGAAGGCTGCTGAACAAACTGGCGGACCTGATCGAAACCCACGCCGACGAACTGGCCCGCCTGGAGAGCTTGGACAACGGCAAGCCCTACAGCGTGGCGCTGGCCGCGGACCTGCCGTTAACGATCGCCTGCTACCGCTACTACGCGGGCTGGGCGGATAAGGTGCAGGGGCGGACCATTCCCATCAGCGGGAACTATTTCTGTTACACGCGGCTGGAGCCGGTCGGCGTGGTCGGCCAGGTGATTCCGTGGAACTTCCCGCTGCTCATGCAGGCCTGGAAGCTCGCGCCCGCCCTGGCCTGCGGCAACACCGTGGTGCTCAAGCCTGCCGAGCAGACCCCGCTGACGGCCCTGCGCGTCGGCGAACTGATCGTCGAGGCAGGTTTCCCCGAAGGAGTGGTCAACATTCTTCCCGGCTATGGTCCGACCGCCGGTCAGGCCATTGCCCGCCACATGGACGTGGACAAGATCGCGTTCACCGGATCGACCGAGGTCGGCCACCTGATCATGGAAGCGGCGGCGCAGACCAACCTGAAGCGGGTGACGCTCGAGCTCGGCGGTAAGAGCCCGAACATCGTGTTCGCCGATGCGGACATGGACCAGGCCATCGAGGGCTCGCACTTCGCCCTCTTCTTCAATCAGGGCCAGTGCTGTTGCGCAGGCTCGCGGTTGTTCGTGGAACGCAAGGCATATGACGAGTTCGTCGAGCGCAGCGTCGATCGCGCCCGGCGCCGGACCGTCGGCGATCCCTTTGACCCCAAAACCGAGCAGGGACCGCAGGTCGACGATGCGCAGTTCGCCAAGGTCATGAGTTACATCGGCTCCGGCAAACAGGAGGGCGCGCAGCTTCTGTGTGGCGGAGGGCGCGTCGGGGAGCGGGGCTACTTCATCGAGCCGACGGTGTTCGCCGACGTGCGGGATGAAATGAAAATCGCCCAGGAAGAGATCTTCGGGCCCGTGCTGTCCATCATCCCCTTCGACGGCCTAGACGAGGTGATCGAACGGGGCAACCGGACGATGTACGGCCTCGCGGCGGCGGTTTGGACCAAGGACATCGCCAAAGCGACGTCCATCGCCAACGGCCTCCGCGCGGGCACGGTCTGGGTGAACTGCTACGACGTGTTTTCCGCGGCGGCCCCGTTCGGCGGATTCAAGCAATCCGGCATCGGCCGCGAGCTCGGCGAATACGGCCTCCAGCAGTACACCGAAGTCAAGACGGTAACGATGGCGTTGGCGTAGGATCGGCCTCTCTCCCGGCTCGTGCGGGACCAACGGACATCGAACACGCCTACGCGACGATCAGCTCTTTCGCATGACTTGCGACGCGCGACACTAGCCCCGTTGCCGGGATCGTGTGGCCGCCACCGATTTGACGAGCAGTTCCTCCAGTACCTTCCGGTCCACATCGGCGAGCTTCTTGATGTAGAGGCAGCCCTTGCCGGTGGTGTGCTTGCCGAGTCTGGCGAGCAACGCCTCAGCGTCGCTGGATTCTCTCAGGCCATAGAGAACGGTCGCCGCCTTGCGCGGCGAGAAACCGGCCAGCGGCATGTCGCCCTCGCGCCCGCTCTCGTAGACGTAGTGGTAGCTGCCAAAGCCGACGATCGACGGCCCCCACATCTTCGGCTTTTCGCCGGTCGCACCCTGCATCAACTTGACAAGCGCCTTGGCGTCCGCGCGCTGGGCCTCGTCCGTGAGCGCTTCGATATACGCCGCGACGCTGACTTTCGTGGGCTTGGTCTTGTTGTCCGCCATTCCTCCTGGTTCCCCCTCTCCCGGAGGCTAAGCCAGGCTCACCGAAACCGCAACTCCACGCATGCAGCCACCGCCATCCAGGCATCGCGCCAAAGCATTCCGCACCCGCCAGAATCCACGGAGCGCAGCCGTCATCGTCAACCATGTGAGCCCTCGGCGTGGCCCCCATAGCGTCCCAGGGTGCTACCCGGCCCCGGAGTTCGGAGCCGGGCAACCACTAGCGCCTATCGACCATCAGTGGTGCGCGTTCGCGGCCAGGGCTGCGGCCTTGATATTGCCGGACGCCTCGGCGAGCAGTTCCTTCGCCTTCTGGGCATGCCCCTCCATGTCATAGGCGTTGGCCGCCTGCGCTGCAACCACCTCCTGCCAGGCCTGCCGGCACAACTCCTGCGCGGCCGCCAGGTTCGGGTGCCGCTGTGCCGACACGTTCACGGCCGGCTCCGCGCCGCCGGGTTCCCCTCCGGGTTTCGGCTTGTTGGCGTTCTTGTTCGCGGCGTCGGCCGCCCGCTTCAGCTCCTGGCCCGTCTGCACTAGCAGGTCCTTTGCCTTCTGCGCACTGCCCGCCATGTCCCAGTCGTTGGCCTTCTGAGCCGCGACCAGCCTGTCCCACGCCTGAAGGCATTCCTGCTGCGCCGCCGCCAGGTGCGGGTGCTTGGACGCCGAGACATTCACCGCAGGCTGAGCCATGGCGCCGCCAACCAGACACAGAGCGCCCAAAACGATCAGAGTGCTTTTCATATTCTTGGTTCTCTCCTTCCCATCGAAGTCGATCGGCACGGGCCTCGGCCCGCCCACCACCCATTCTGGGGTAGACAGGGCGAAAACTCCAGCATTTCTTTCAGGCCGTCGGGATCGACAGACGCTTGCCGCGCCCTACACGCTGCCATTGCCGCGCATCGGCTTGCAGGCGCGGTACCCTCGCCCGGTCCAACCGCGGAACCTCCCTGATCGAGCCGGCGCAGGGGACCGGCGGCTCAGCGGCGTGGCCGAGCCCCCTGGCCGGATGCGGCCCACGGCGCCACCGCCGCACGCCACATCGGCCCAAAACCTAGGTCAGCCCAGGGCGGGCCTTCGTCGCCGCCGTCCACCAGCCGTACATCCCGACCCACGCCTGCCCCAGACCGCATCGCACCCGCCAGCGGACACTTTGGTATGATTCTAGGCCGGGCAGGGGCCGCTGCGAAATGCGAAACGTCGCGCACGCAACGACTTCCGCCACGGGCTCGTCAAGCCGTCGAATGGAACAGGAGAACCCTACCACATGAAACGCTCCGGACTTACGCTCAAGGTCATAGCTGGCGCCGCGGTTGCGCTCGCTCTTGCGTTCACCGCACAGACGCAGAATCGCACTAACGTTATTGCCCTGAACAACCGAAGCTTCGTCGCTACCACCGGCGACGACGCCAACACCTGCACCTCGGCCGCCTATTGCCGCACCTTCGCCCGTGCGCTGGCCATGACGAACTCGGGAGGAGAGATTGTGGTAGTGAACTCCGGTGGCTACGGACCCTTTTCTATCACCCAGCCGGTGGTCATTACCGCCATCGGCATCGACGCCGCCATCACCCAAACGGCCTCCGGCCAGAACGCGATCACCATCAACAGCGCCGGAAACGTGACCATCACCGGGCTCAACCTGAACGGGGGCGGGACGGGCAACGACGGCATCTACGTGCAGAACGTTGGAGTTTTGCACTTGTACAACATGCAGATACAGAACTTCTTGAACAATGGCATCCAGGCCGCAGGCGGCACCAACGTGTCCCTCTATGATTCCAAGGTGAGCGACAACGGTAGCAGCGGGTTCTATGCGAACGCTGCCAATGCATACGTGCATAACACCACCTTCGAGCACAACTCCGCTGGTGTGCTTGCCATCGCAGGGCACGTAGTAATCGCACGATCTTCGGCGCTTTACAACACGCAAGGCTTCGACAGTGGGGGAGCCGCGCTTGTGCTGGATGGGGACACAGCCAGCTCAAACACCTATGGCCTGTATGCGGCATCAGGGAACGTGCGCTTTGCGCATTGCGTCGTGTCCGGCAACACTTATGCTTATGTAGTCGTCGGCGGTACCCTCAGCGGGTCCAACCCCGGAACCTCCCTGATCGAGCCGGGGCAGGCCACCATCGGAGCGCTTTCAACGGCGACAACGCTCAACTGAGCGGCCCTGCGGTACGCGCAGTGGCGGCGCGGCCACCCCACCCCGCCGCGCCACATCGGCAGGGAAACCCTGGCCTCCGTACAGCCAGGAAGCTGCGATCTTCCCCGCGCACCGCCGCGCCCGACAGCGGCGCGATTGTACGCGGGGCGCGCGGGCAGTAGCATAGAAGCTCGTGGCCTGTATCCTCGCACGGAAATCGAGGCCGGCCAGGCCGTGAGGTGAGCGTCAGGGCCAGCGATCGGGAATAGGAGGGATGTCGGGAATGAATGGCAACCAGAAGCAAAGCCGCTCCGGCCTCGGCCGGCGCGCATGGATGAAAGCCGCCGCCGCGGTAGCCGGCGGAGCGGCCGCATCGGGCGCCGGCTACGGCTCCGCCCTGGGATCCCAGGCGGAAACCGCTGCCTCGGGAGAGACTCTGATCGTCGTCTCGGATACGAACGCGGTCGTCGAGACCACTGCCGGCAAGGTGCAAGGTTTCACGCGCAACGGGATCCAGACGTTCAAGGGCATCCCGTATGCGGCCAGCGCCGCGGGCGGCGCGCGTTTCCTGCCGCCGTCCAAGCCCGCGCCGTGGACAGGAGACGCGCACGGCGTTGTGGTACGGCAAGACCTGCCCCCAAGAGGCGCGCGGCGGATGGGAAAGCGATGTGGTCTCGTTCCTCTCGCAGTGGGACGACGGGCAGCCCGGCGAAGACTGCCTGCGCGTCAACGTCTGGAGCCCCGGGCTCGATGCCAGGAAGCGGCCGGTGATGTTCTGGATCCACGGCGGCGGATTCCAGGCTGGCTCGGGCCAGGAGCAGCCCGCCTATCACGGCGAGAATCTGGCGCGGCACGGCGACGTGGTGGTGGTGAGCGTGAATCACCGCCTGGGCGTGCTCGGCTATCTGAACCTGGCCGGCTTCGGGAGCAAGTACGCCGCCTCCGGCAATGTGGGAATGCTGGACCTCGTGGCGGCCCTCGAGTGGGTGCGCGACAATATCGCCAATTTCGGCGGCGATCCCGGGAACGTCACCATCTTCGGGCAGTCGGGCGGCGGCTGCAAGGTCAGGACCCTCATGACGATGCCGTCGGCCAAAGGCCTCTTCCACAAGGCCGTCGTCCAGAGTGGCTCGATATCGCTGGCGCTCAAGCCGGATGTGTCCGCTCAAGCTTGCGGAAGCGGTCGTCTCCGCGCTCGGCCTGAGTAAGGACCAGATCGACAAAATCCACGAGGTCCGGTTTCGAAGCTCGTGGACGCCGGGAAGCAGGCCATGGCCAAGCTCTCTCCGCCGCCCCCGCCCGGCGCGCCGTTCCGGCTGCCGCGGGTGATGTGGGGGCCGACCATCGACGGCAAGACGCTTCCCGCCGTCCCGTTCGACCCGGCCGCGCCCGGAGATCTCGGCGGATATTCCCATGATGGTCGGCACCGTGCTGCACGAGTTCAACCCCGCCATGGCCTTTCCCAAGGCAGAAGGAATGACGGTCGCGGAGCTGAAAGGCCAGTTGACGAAGACGTACGGCGAGAAGGCTCCCCGCATCCTCGAAGCGGCGGCGAAGATCTATCCGAACCAGAAGCCGGTGGCTCTCTCGGCCATCATCGGCGCGGCCATGTTCCGCGGCGGCGCGGTCGTGCAATGCGAGCGCAAAGCGGCCCAGAACGCGGCGCCGGTATATATGTATCAGTTTGCGTGGAAGACGCCGGTGATGAATGGCCGGCCGCGGGCGTTCCACTGCTCGGAGATTCCGTTCGTCTTCTACAACACGGACGTCTCGGCCTTCTGCACCGGCGGAGGCGCGGCGCCGCGCGCTCTGGCGGCCAAGGTCAGCGGCGCCTGGATCAACTTCGCTCGCAAAGGCGACCCCAACCATCCGGGTCTTCCGCAGTGGCCCAGGTTCTCCAGGGAATCCGGCGCCACGATGGTGTTCAACACCTCGTGCGAAGTGAAGAACGACTACGACAAGGAGCTTCGCGCGCTCCTGTCAGGGGCATAGGTAAGGACCGCAGGCGGGACGCGCCTGGCGGGCTGGTGGGCGGTCGCGGGCTCGAACCGCGGACCTCCTGCTTGTAAGGCAGGCGCTCTAACCAACTGAGCTAACCGCCCGCTTCACGGACGCCGGGAACGGCAGCCAGCCGCTCCACACCGCAGTGTCTCATAACGACGGGCGTCGGCGGTAGGCTCACGGTCAGCGCCACCCGTCCTTCGACCGTCCCAACCGGTGAAGAACCGTTTTTCCCGCTCCGGCGCGGCTCGCCCGCCCACCGCCAGCCCATCCCCTTATGCCCTCTTTTTCTGTGCTCGCCCGCCCGCCTGCGATAGAATCGTAAGGGCGGGTTCCAGGAAGCCCCGGCGAGCGTACCCGGCCACCGGACAGGAATGCAAAACGAAGCCAATTCGCGGTTACGCCGGGGCTGTACCCGCAGTTGCCGTCCGGCCTCTGAAATGCTATTAGTCATGAGACTTCGAAGTTGCCAATGAGCGAACTCCCGCGCCAGCTTAGAGGCCAGGTTCCGGCCCGTTCCCGTCGCTACACCCGCTATCTCCTGAACTCCAATTTTTGTTTTGTTTATCGTACTCCTGTTCTCCGCATGCCGGCCGCCGCTCAGACCACCCCCCAGCAGACCGTCGCCATCATCTATCGACGGCCCACCGACTACCAGGCCAAGGGCTACATTCACGCCCTTTTCGTCGAGAATCTTCTGGGGCACTTCGGCCTGGCCGGCGAGATCATTCCCTCGGGCAAGTACCAGCCCGGCATGTTGCAGCGCTACCACGCCGGATTCTACATCGGCGTGACGCCTGGCGCGACGCGTTCCCGAGGCGCTGCGTCGCCGACATCCGGGCCTATCAGCAGCCGTTCGCCTGGCTGGGGCAGCACGTCGAGGGCCTGGTCAACACGCCCGAAGGCCGGCGCCAGTTCGGTTTCACCTGGCAGGAATACAACCGCTACTTCGGCGTCACCGGCGTGATGTACAAGGACACGCTGCTGCCCAAGCACGAGCCGGACCTCAGCGTCGTCTCGGTGACGGACAAAAGGAACGTGCAGGTGGTGGCCACGGCGGTGACCAAGGCCGGCGCGTCCTACCCCTACGTCCTGCACCGCAACCGCTTCTGGTACTTCGCCGACAGCCCTTTCGCCTACCCCGACGAGGGCGGCCACTACCTGGCCTTCTGCGACCTGCTGCACGACATCTTCGAGATCCAGCACCCGGCCGACCAGCGGGCGCTGGTGCGGATCGAAGACGTGAGCGTGGACGACGATCCGGTCGACCTGCGCCGCGTCTCCGATCTGCTGGAGGGCTACCACATTCCCTTCCAGATCGCGCTCATCCCGATCTTCAAGAACCCCTCGAAGGAGTTCGAGGTCCGGCTCTCGGACCGGCGCTCGTTCGTCGATTCCCTGCACTACATGGTGGCCCATGGCGGCACGCCGGTGATGCACGGCGTGACGCACCAGTATCGCGGCCAGAGCGGCGACGACTACGAGTTCTGGGACGACACGGGCGACCGCGCCGATGGCCGGCGATTCGACCGAATTCGTCATGCGCCGGCTGCAGCTGGGCCTCCCGGAGTGCTTCGACGCGGGAATCTATCCCGGTGGCGTTCGAGACGCCGCACTACGCCGCCTCGGAGACCGATTACCGCGCCATGATGCGCGTCTTCACGCTGTTCTACGACCGGCACCATCTCGACCCGAGCCTCGACTCGCAGCAGTACTTTCCCTATCCCGTCATCGATCACTGGGGCCGCTAGGTGCTTCCGGAGGACCTGGGCTACGTGCCCGATCGAGAACCCGATCCGGGAACATGCTTAAGGCCGCCCGCAACCTCAAGGTGGTGCGCGACGGCGTGGCCTCCTTCTACTTCCACCCCTTCCTGAACGCCAACCTGCTGGACCAGATCGTGCCGGGGATGCGGGATCTGGGCTACCGGTTCGTTTCCATCGCGAATTCCCGAGCGCCGTGGATTTCCAGGGGCGCTACATCGTCCGCACCGCCCCCGGCGAGGCCAGCGTCGCGCCGCAAAACGAGTTCTGGCGGCTGCGCCAGTTCGACGGAGCGGCAAGCTGGTCGACACGCGCCTCTCCGATCGCAGAGGTGACGGGCCAGGTCGAGGTCGCCGTCAATGTGCCCCCCGGCGGATGGGCCGCGGTCGACCTGCTCAAGGAGCGCCCGGTCGCCCAGGCCGAGCCTTCGCTCGCCGCGCGCGTCCGGCAGTGGTGGCTTCAGCTCACCTCGAGCGAGAACGCCAAGCCCGCGGAGACCCAGACCTTCGCCACCGGAAAAAAAGCCTGGATTCTGTGGCTCGATAAGACCACCCCCGCCGTCTCCAGGAACCAGCAAAGCTACCGCAACGTCCTCGACACCTTCGGATACGACATCAAGCTCGTCAAGCCCGGAGATTCACGCGCGTTCCGGCCGATCGCGAGACCGTTCTGGTCGTGCCGGAGGCCGCCGGCGTGAAGCTCGACGCCGCCCAGCAGCAGCAGATCCTCCAGTACCTCACCGCGGGCGGACATGTGGTGGCCGAGGGCAAGCAGCCCTGGCTCACCCAGCTTGGCTTCGTCTGGCAGGGCCGGCGGATCGCGCTCTCCGCTGTCACCGACGACCTCTACCCGACATGCAGATGACGTGGCGCCCCGACGTGCGCATCGAACGGTTCGAGGAGCCGGACGGCGTCCGGGAATTGATGGTGGACAGCGAGAGCGACCAGATGTTGGCCTTCTCCGGCGAGCATGGCGCCGGCCATTACGTCTACCTGGCCGCGCCGCTGGACGAGTACACCACCGACGGAACCAGCCACTATCCCTATTTCCCGCGATACATCATCGAGACGTTCGGCGTGAACACGGCTCTGCGCAGCCCCCGCATCGAGGCCTACTTCGATCCCAGTTACCGCACCTGCGCGGACTGGGACCGGCTGGCGGTGCAGTGGCGCAAGTCGGGAATCCGTACCGTCTACGCGGCGGCCTGGATCTTCTCCAACCAGTGGTCGTTCCGCTACGGCGACTTCATCAAGGCCTGCCACCGCAACGGCGTCGCCGTGTACGCCTGGTTCTGGTTCCCGCAGGTGTCCCAGAAGTTCTGGCAGGACCACCAGGAGTGGCGCGAGAAGACCGCCAGCGGCGACGACGGCCAGGTGGTCTGGCGCTTTCTGATGAACTTCCAGAATCCGGCCTGCTATCGCGCCGCCATGGACTGGATGAAGGGCCTGCTCAATCAGTACGAGTGGGACGGCGTCAACATCTCCGAGCTGAACTTCGATTCCTACTCCAAGGACTGTTCGATCCCAAGAAGTTCGTCCCCATGAACGCCGACGTGCGCGCGGACTTCCGCAAGACGCGCCGGCTTCGACCCCATTCAACTGTTCCAGCCCACCTCGCCGCGCTACTACAAGTACGACCGCGCCTCCATCGAGAAGTTCATGCGTTACCGGGAGAACCTGGTGATGGACATGCACCGCAAGGTCCTCACGGAAATCGAACCGTTGCGCCGCGCCAAGAACTAGGAAGTGATCGTGAGCACGCTCGATAGCCTCCATAGCAAGAGCGTGCGGCCGGGCACCGGCCTTGACTCGCGCCGCATGGTGGCCCTGATGAAGGACTTCCATTTTACCTTACAGGTTCAGGATCCATCCGAGTTCTGGATGAAGCCTCCGGACCGCTATCTCCGCTTCGCCGAGACGTACCTGAAGCTGGTGAAGGATCCCTCGCGCTTCATGTTCGACGTCAACGTGGTCAAGGAGCGCAACATCAACTCCACCAGTCTGCCCACCTTCACCGCCACCGGAACCGAGCTGGTGCGCACGGTGGTGGCGGCGGCTGCGTCTTTCCCGCGCGTGGCTATTTACTCCGAGTGGACCGTCCGCGACCAGGACTGGATGCCGCTACGCATCGCCCTGACACGCAACTCGACCCTCAGCGGCGGCGGCGGCGACTGGAAGGTCGCCGGCTCCGCCCCGGTGCTCCTGACACCGGCTGAGGACCGCGACTACTATATGGATGGGCGGCTCTGGCCCGCGGTATCGAGCGACGGCGTGCTGGCGCCTCCCGGCCGCCACGGACTTTCGACCAGCCGCCCCTGGTACGCCTTCCTCGACCCCGGCACCATGCCCGCGCGCCTGATGAGCATCTCGGGCGACCTGCTGGACGCCCGCGTGATGCCCACCGGTCTGATCTTCCGTTACGCCAGCCCCGGTCGCGCCGTGGCCGTCTTCAACGAGCGGCCGCGCGACATCCTGGTCGATGGCCGGCACTTCCGCGTGCCCGTCGAGCCGGGCGTCGCTATCTGGACAGCCATGCTTCCCGCCGGCGAACACTGGGTGGCCGCCGTCACCAATACCAAGGCCGGCGTGGCCGTGAATCTCTGGGGTTGGGCATCGGCCTCCGCCATCAACGCCCTGGGCGGACTTGCCACGGGGCTCATGCTTCTGATCTACTTTGAAGTTCGCGTGCGGCGGATCGTCCGGCGGCGCGCCTGACCTCATGTTCTCAAGCGTCTTCATCGACGGCCTCTTTGTCGCGGCGGTCACCCTTATCTGGTTCATGCTCGGCTACCAGTGCCTGCTCTTCTTCCTGGGCCACCGCTATTACCGCCTGAACCGCCTGGCGCGGGGCAAGGGCCCGCACGTCGCCGACGCGGATCTGCCCGCCGTTTCGATCCTGGTGCCCTGTCACAACGAGGAGAAGGTCATCGCGCACACCATCCGCGCCCTGGTGGCGCTCGACTACCCGCAGGACAAGGTCGAGATCCTCATCATCAACGACGGCAGCACGGACAAGACCGCCGAGGTCGTATTGGGTTTCGCGGCGGATCCCCGAGTGCGCCTGCTCACCGTCCCCGCCCCGCTGGCCGCGCGCGGCAAATCCGGCGCCTTGAACTACGCGCTGGGCCAGGCCCGCCACCCGGTCCTGGCCATCTACGACGCCGACAACATTCCCGAGCCAACCGCCCTTCGCCCGCTGGCCGAAAAGCTGGTGCTCGATCCCACCCTGGGCGCCGCCATCGGCATGTACCGCGCCTGGAACCGCAAGCGTGCATTCCTCACGCGCTTCCTGAACATCGAGGGCATCGGCTTCCAGTGGATTTTGCAGGCCGGCCGCTGGATGTTGATGCGGCTCACCACCCTGCCGGGCACCAACTACGTCATCCGCAAGGCGCTGGTCGATCGGCTCAACGGCTGGGACATCTCCGCACTGACCGAAGACGCCGAGATGAGCATCCGTATCTACCAGGCCGGCTACCGCATCCAGTTCATTCCCGATTCGGTCACCTGGGAACAGGAGCCCGAGGGACTGAAGGTGTGGTTCCGCCAGCGCCGCCGCTGGGTGCGCGGTTCCAATTACCTCTTCCGCAAGTACGCCGGAAGCCTGCTCAAGACCAAGCCCCGGCGCATCGGCTGCGAGCTGCTCTACTCCCTCGCGCTCTATTACGTTTTCTTCCTGGCCGTGGTGATCTCGGGCGTTCTGTTCGTCCTGGCGCGGCAGGCCTGATCCGTATCGATGTGCCCGGTCCCTACGCCACGGTCTGGGTCTTCGCCTACGCCACCTTCGTCGGCCAGCTCGTCATCGCGCTTTCCTGCGCCGAGGGCGAGGACACCCTCGTCAACATCCTGCTCACCTGTCTGATGTACTTCACCTACTGCCAGCTCTGGATTCCGGTGGTGGCGGTGGCATTCTAGGACGACTTCATCGCCCACCGCGAGAACAAATGGGCCAAGACGGAACGCTATGAAGTCACCGGCTCCGGCTCCGGCTCATAACACCGTGCTCTGCAAACCTGGGACTGGACCCAATTTCCCTGCTTTTGGGAAATTGGTATCTACCCCAAGGTTTGCCCTCTACGCACCCCGCACCGCATGATCGACGCCCTGACCAACCTGCCGCTCCTGAGAATCCTGCGCTACGCTCTGGAAGCCGCCGTCTTCTACGCCGCGCTGCACTGGCTCGCCATGCGCGTGGTGTACCAAAGTTCGTCAAGCCTGCCCGACCCGGCCTGGCGCGACGCGCTCGGGGCCCAGGACGTCTGGCTCCGCGCCGAAGACGGCACGAGATCCACGCCTGGTGGGTCCATGCAGAGGGCTCGCGCTTCGCCACCCTGTTCCTGCACGGCAACGCCGGCAACGTCGGCCACCGCGCGCCCCACATCCGCGAGATCCTGGCCGCCGGCTCGGACGTGCTCGTCATCGACTACCGCGGCTACGGACGCAGCCAGGGCCGGCCCTCCGAGCGCGGTCTCACCATGGATGCGGACGCGGGTTACGCGTACGCCGCCGCCCAGGGCAAGCCATCGTGCTTCATGGCGAGTCGCTGGGCTCGGCGTGGCGGTCGAGTTGGCCACGCGCCCCCGCCGCCGGCCTGATTCTCGAAGCGCCCTTCACCTCGCTCCGCGCGGAGGCGAACCACGCGCTCCCCCTCCTCGGCCCGCTGCTGGTGTGGGGTTTCGACCGAAGTCGAGGATCGCGCGCGTGCATGTGCCGCTGCTGGTCATTCACGGCAACCGCGACCCCACGGTCCCCTATCGCCTCGGCCGCCAGCTCTACGAAGCCGCCCCCGGCCCGAAGTCCTTCTGGACCGTGAAGGGCGCCGATCACAACGACCTCGTCGAAACCGCCGGCCCCGAATTCCGCGAGCGCCTGCGGCGCTTCTACGCGTCCCTTCCGCTCCCGGCCAGCCCGGCCGCCCTCCAGCCATGACCGAGCATTGATGCCGCCGGCCCGGAGGCAGTTGACGGCAGCACCTTCGCTGGCACGAGCGTCGCATCTCGGACAGATCGCCACGCCACAGCCCCGTCCGAAAAAGCCGGCGAGGCTCTGGACCTTCCTGACGCGGGTGATCTCCTGCAGGGCGAGATTGCCCGTGGCCGAATACGTTCTCGCCCCGAGAACGCGCCGGGCTTCATCGAGCAACTGCGCATCAAGCACAAGGTTCATCCGCTTCATGTGTGGAGCATCTTCGCTGGCCGGCCCCCTTGAAGCGCATCGCCCTCGCCTCGGCCGTCAATCCATCGCCTTCAGCTCGCTCAACCCGAAGCCCTCCATCGTTGTGATCAGGATGAACGGCCGCGCCACTCGCAGCCTTGTCGCCACGAGAGCCCTTTGTCGATTGGTGGCAGCGACGATGCGCGCCGCGCTGGGTCCGCGCTTCTCGGCGCTCCCCGAAGCCTGAGTTCAACGTGCCGGTGGCCCTTTTTGCTGCCGGGGCCGGCTCGCTCCGGTGATATACTCTTCACGATGAAGACCCTCTTGGTGTTCGTGGTGGCATGCGGAGCGGCCTGGGGCCAAATGGCCGGGCCGAACTCCAACGATCTGCCCATCCCTAAGCCGAAGGCGCCGCCCGCTGGCAACGCCGATGCCTGCAAGGGCAAGCCGGATCGCGTTTACGCCCATGAGGACGGCGTCTACCACGCCTGCGTCGATGGCAAGACCGTCTCCTCGGAGGACAAGAACGCCATCCCGCGCAAGCTGATCGACCTATACGATGCCGCGCAAGCGCCGCAGCCCGACGTCTCCGCCGGCAAGAGCGCCGCGGATGGCACCGCGGTGATCAGGATCAAGGCGGCGGACATGGCGGCGGCCCCGCCCCCGCCCGGCTCGAGGATGCGCGCCTGAAAGAGATCGCCGTCGGCATGGCGCCGTCCGATGTCGTGCGGAAGCTGGGGATCCGGCGATGAAGATCAGCGGTGAGGTTCAGGACTACAGCTACGTGCTGGTGTCCGGCAAGACCGCGGATCTCTATTTCGAGCAGGGGAAGCTGACGCGGGTGAAGTTGGTGGAGTGAACCAGGGCGCTCACCTGGTTTCGCAGCAGGCCGCCTCAAAGTCCGCTCGCTCCTCGCCGCGGCGCCGCAACTTTTCAGGGGAGTCATGCTCTGAACTACCACTCGTCCCGGCCCGGTCAGCTTGGTCTGCCGCGGGTCCTCGCCGGCCGCCTGCATTTCGTAGCCCACCGAATCCTCGAAGGCCACGATGCGGACCGTGTCCACATCCAGAGCCTGGCCGGGATTCAGCACGAACTCGACGAAGTCCCCGCCCGCGTGAATGAACACCGTCCCCGGTCCCGTCAGCCGCTCCAGGATGAACTCTTCGCCGCCGGAGAGGCCCGCGCCCAGTCTCTTGGTCAACGCCACGTCCAGATGCGCCGTGCTCTGGGCGCAAACCAGTCCGTCGCGCTCAACCAGCAGGCTTTGCCCGGCCTTCAGCTCGAACGCCTGTATCCGCCCCGGATACGCCCCGGCGAAGCCCACCTCGGAGGGACTCGGGGCGCGGAAGTGCTCCATCTTCTCCCCGCCGGATGCCCCGTTCACGCGGCCGTTCCGCTGCACTTCCGGGAACTTGTACACCATTCTTCCGGACCCGGCGATCACCTCCTGGCCCGGTTTCAGGCGGATCCGCACAACTTGCACGCTCTCGCCCTGAATCGTGTAGTCCAGCGGTTCGGCCGCGGGCGCCACCGCCGCCATCGTCCGCGTGCCGTTCCCGAGCGGTTTGCCACAACCCGCGCAGAAGCTGGATTCGACCTCGACGCGGGTCCCGCAATTGGTGCAGAAGGGCATGTTCCGGAGTCTCCGATGCCTGTATCTTACTACGGCCTGAGAGTACCGCCCCCCCAGTCCCGCACTTTTCGCATCGTTTGCCCGCCAAGTTCCCGCGTTTTCACTCAATTGCGGGGCCTTTTCGGGTTTTCAGGAAAACATGGTTCGAACGCACTCCACGAGGGCCTCGGGTCGAAATGGCTTCGGTAGAAAGCGGCGGCCTGCGCCGCGCGTCGGGGCGTCCGGAACGTAGGCCGAAATGTACAGCACCCCGATCTCCGGGTATCCGGCGCCGACCTTCTCGCCCAGCGTGATGCCATCCATCCGGGGCATCTTGACGTCCGTCACCAGCAGCTTAATTCCACCCGAGAGCCGCTCTACAAGCTCGTATGCCGCCACGCCGTCCTCGGCCTCGATGAACTTCGTAGCCGTTCCGCACCAGGACGGTTCGGACGAAGCTGCGGACATCCGCCTCGTCGTCCACCACCAGCACCGTCTTCTTCCGGCGCGCGGAACGCATAGGCCCACATCGTATCACCTCGCGCGCACTTTCGGATTGCCGATTCTATTAAGACGCCATTAAATCGTCTCGTGGCAGCCGCCGTCTGGCCGGGGGAGCCGGCAGCGCCGGCGGTTGCGCCGCGAACCGCTCCGCCCACCGCACCCGCCCCGTCAACTGCATCGCCACGAACAGCGTCAGAATCGAGCCGATTGTCACCGCCAGCCCCGTGAAGCCCTTCAGGAAGAAGGCATAGGAGAACAGCACCAGGTAGATGAGCTGCGCCATCGCCGCCTCCACCGCCGCGAAACGGATCCCCACCACCAGCTGCAGGTAGCTGACCACCAGAAAAATCGAGACCGCCGAGCAGATGAAGAACGCGGCGTGGATCGAAATGCGGTCCACCAGGTACGC
>CAVQAN010000012.1:0-197860 GCA_963710565.1 Bryobacterales bacterium
CAGTATCCCAAGCTGGCTACACCGCGCCGCCCAGATCCGATCCAGTTTGTTCAGGTAGATGTTGGCCAGCAACGGCGAGATCACTCCGCCCTGCGGGGTTCCCGCCAGCGTTTCTCTCACCGTCCCGTCCTCCATCACTCCGGCTTCCAACCATTGGCGGATCAACTTCAATACCCTTCGATCCGAGATCCGCTCCTTCACCAACTCCATCAGGGTTTCCCTCTGGATGTTGTCGAAGTAGCCTTGAATGTCCGCATCGACGACAAAGTTGAAACCCTGGTTACCCGCTTCACGGATCGCCTCCAGAGCCTGGGTCGCGCTTTTCTTCGGACGGAATCCATAACTGCACGGCTGGAAATCCGCTTCGAAGATCGGCTCGATGATCAACTTCGCCGCCATCTGCACCACTCGATCCCGGACCGTGGGAATCCCCAACGGCCGCTGCCTCCCATCCGCTTTCGGAATGTACCGCCGCTTCACCGGGGAAGGGCGATATCGACCTGCCCGCAGCGCCGCTTCGATCTCCGCCAGAAACGCCTCCATGCCTCGTTGTTCGATGGCCTGGATGGTCTCCGCATCGATCCCCGCCGCGCCGTGCTTGCTGCGCACCCGCCTCCACGCTTCCCACAGAACGTCACTCCTGTAGATCCGGTCGTACAGCGCGTGGAACCGGCGTGTCTTACTCCGCTTGGCACACACATATAGCTTGCGTTGGAGTTCTCGTACTTTTTCATTGGGGGTGTTGGCCGTCTCCGGCATGCCCTCGCACTTACCTCCTGGCAAGCATGATCAAAGCAAGGCCCCTTCCCTCCAGCGCGTTGTCTTGCACGCCTTCATCGGTACTACGGACCTCTCGGACTCCCTCCCGGCTCCGTACGACTTCAGCCATCCGGCCTTATACGCCCGGTCTTTGCCCGACGAGGCTGCCGGGGAGGGTCTCTCCTGTTCCGCGTCGTTCTGTCCCAACGTGCCACCGCCTTCTACCCCGGGGAGGTCCAGCACCCGTTCCGGTCCCAGGATGCTGTCTGTTGCCTTCGCCGTGAAATGAGCGTCTCGGCCCTCCCAAACACCTTTCGGCTGACACTTTGACGAGGCTGGATCGCGTTCAATGTTTGTTGCGGCCCGCTGGTTTGCTTCCCTCTTTTTCAAGGGCTTTCGACACTCCGCTCGGCTCGGTCGGATTTCTCCTCCCGGCTGAAGTCTGCTACCGGGCGCTCCGGCGCTTACCCGAACGGGACTTGCACCCGCTAGAACCACGCGTCTTTCAGGACGCACCATATACTAAGTGTAGCACGGATTCCGTGCTGCACGGGTCGCCCCTCTCTCGACTCCTGTCTCCTGCCCGGCTTTCCTCCGCGGGTAGCCAACCCACCGGCGGGCAACAAGTCACGAGCACCGCGCGTCAGCTCGCCCCTGCGTGCCGGCCGCGCTCCAATCAAGCCCCAAGGGCTCACTCCGCCCAAAAACCCGGACCGCTCGTTCATCGAATTCCATCGCATTCATCTGCGCACACAGCGCGGCCGGCGCACAAAAACACGCAAAGAGATGAAAGTCGAGAGAGTGAAGGGGAAAGCTCCGGCCAGCCGCCGCCACGCCCAAGTCCCCCAAGACCGGCGTCGACGCCGGGGGACGCGATCGCGCCCGGGGGTGGGCCTTCGGGTCTGCCTTACGCCTTGGGCGGTTCCGCCTTGGGCGGCTCTTCCGCAGTCGTCGCGCCCTTCAGTCCGTCCTTGAAGCTGCGGATGCCCTGGGCGAGGCCTTTGCCCAGCTCCGGCAGCTTCTTCGGACCGAACAGCAGAATCGCGATGGCCAGGATCACCAGCAGGTGTCTGGGTTGCAGCAGGTCTTCAATCATAAGAGTACTTCCTTAGGATACGCCAACCGGCGCCCGCCCGTTGCGCGCGGCGGTCAACCGGGTCCCAAAAACGATTGTGACAGAATGGAAGGGAGGAGGCAATCCTTGAATACTCTGAAGACGGCCCTGCTGCTGGGGCTGCTCAGTGGCCTGTTCCTGGTGCTCGGCGAGTACTTTGGCGGGCGGAACGGCCTTTTCCTCGCCCTGCTGCTGGCCGGCGGGATGAACTTCTTCAGCTACTTCTTTTCCGATAAGCTGGCGCTCGCCATGTACTCCGCCCAGCCCGTCAGCGAGTCCGTGAACTGGGACGTCTACCGCCGCCTGTCCCCCATCGTTCAGGGCCTCACCCAGCGCATGGGACTGCCCATGCCGAAGCTGTTCGTGATCCCGGACGATTCGCCCAACGCCTTCGCCACAGGCCGCAATCCCCAGCACGCCTCGGTGGCCGTGACCGCCGGCATCCTGCGGGTCATGGACGACCGGGAGCTCGAGGGCGTCCTGGCGCACGAGCTGGGGCACGTGAAGAACCGCGACATCCTGACCAGCTCCGTGGCCGCGACCATCGCCGCCGCCATCACGCTGGTGGCGCGCATGCTGTTCTGGTTCGGCGGCAGCCGCGACGACGACGACCGGGGCAACGCTCTGGCCGGTCTGGTCATGATGATCGTGGCCCCGCTCGCCGCCTTGCTGATTCAGATGTGGATTTCGCGAACCCGCGAGTTTGCCGCCGACGCGTCGTCGGCCCAGTACACCGGCAGCTCCTATCCCCTGATCTCGGCCCTCGGGAAGCTCGAGACATGGTCGAAACGGGTGCCCCTGGACGCCTCGCCGGCCACCGCTCACATGTTCATCATCAAGCCGTTCACGGGCCAGGCATTCATGCGGATGTTCTCCACCCACCCCTCGACCGAGGAGCGCATCGCGCGGCTCCAGGACATGGCGCTGCCCAAGCCGATCCGTTGAAAACGATCCGCATCAATCGCAAGGGCGCGGGCCGGCTGGCCTCGGGGCATCCCTGGATCTTTGCCTCCGATCTTGGCGACCGGGGCGGCGCCGAGGGCGGCGAAGCGGTCCGGGTCGCCGATCCCAAGGGCCGCTTCCTGGGTGTTGCCCACTACAGCGCGGCGTCCCAGATCTCGCTGCGGCTTCTGAGCCGCGAGTCCGAGACCATCGGCCGTGACTTCTTCCTGCGCCGCATCCGGGCGGCCGAGCAGTTCCGCCGCCGTGTCGCCGCCGGCGCCGAGGCCTACCGCGTGGTGCACGCCGAAGGCGACCTGCTGCCGGCCCTGATTGTCGACCGCTACGGCGACTACCTGGTGGTGCAGACCCTGGACCAGGGAATGGACCGCGCCAAGGCCGAAATCGTCGCCGCCCTCGAGGAAGTCTTCGCGCCGCGCGGCATCGTCGAGC
Organism: Bryobacterales bacterium; assembly: GCA_963710565.1. Lineage (GTDB taxonomy): Bacteria > Acidobacteriota > Terriglobia > Bryobacterales > Bryobacteraceae > DASWZN01. Next base: position 3,266 of record CAVQAN010000012.1, read on the forward strand.
GCAACGACTCCGCCGTCCGCCGCCACGAGGACCTGCCGCTCCTCTCCGGACTGCTTGCCGGCGAGCCGCCCCCGCCGCTGGTCCCGGTGCGCATGAATGGCCTGCTGTTCCACGCCGACCTGCTCCACGGCCAAAAGACCGGCGTCTTCCTCGATCAGCGCGAGAACTACCTGGCCGCCGCCCGCTACGCGCACGGCCGCGCTCTCGACTGCTTCACCTCGACCGGCGGCTTCGCCCTGCACATCGCGTCCCGCGCGGAGGCCGTCACCGCCATCGACAGCTCGGCCGCGGTGCTGGAAGTGGCCAAGAGCAATCGCACCGCGAACGGAATCGCCAACGTCGAGTTCCGCGAGGCGAACGTGTTCGATTTCCTCGCCGCCGAGCGCGGCGCCCGGCGGCGCTACGGCACCATCGTTCTCGATCCCCCGGCCTTCTCGAAGTCGCGCCAGACGGTCGAGAGCGCCGCGCGCGGCTACAAGGAGATCAACCTGCGCGCCCTGGAACTGCTCGAACCGGGGGGCGTCCTGATCACCTGCTCCTGCTCGCACCACGTGGCCGAGTCCCTGCTGCTTGAAATCGTTGCCGGCGCGTCGCTCGACGCCGGCCGCACGCTGCGCGTGCTCGACCGCCGCACCCAGGCCCAGGACCATCCCATTCTTCTCACCGTCCCCGAGACTCACTATCTGAAGTGCCTGATCCTGGAGGCGCTGTAGCCAGCGCCACAACTCGCCCGCGGATCGGGTATGCTGAGTCCGGAGGTCCGCTATGCTCCAGGTACCGTCGGAACACCCGCTTACGGCCATCGAGGCAGCGCTGCGCCGCGCGGCGCAACACGAAGGTTCGAGCGTGCTCAGTGTCACGCATGTCGGCCAGCATCTGCGCGAGTCCGCTTCATCCGAGGACGCCTTCGTGTTTTCGATCTGCGCCGGCGAGCTGTATGCGGCCCTGCTGGCGGCCGACTTACGAATGTCCGCCTTCCTGCCGTGCCGCATCGCGGCCTACAGCGAAGGCGGCCGGACGATCCTCACTACGGCGCCGCCGCTCGATTTCTGCCGCCCGCTGAACCGCGCCGACCTCGCGCCGCTTCTCGCGCCGCTCGAAGGGCTCCTGCGCCGGATCATGGAGGGCGCGGTCGCGCCACGGGCCGCCTCGCTGTCTGCCGTCGCCGGCGCACACACCGGCGGCCTCGGCGCCACCGAGGACCAGATGAACGTGCGCGGCTCGATCCCCCAGCGCATCGACTGCAAGGGCACCAAGGTGGAGGATCTGGGAGGCACAGGCGGTCACGATTCCCAGGGAGGCTGAGGTACACTGAGGCGGCCGCGGGTCGAGAAAGAAGGAGCGTGGAGCGATGATTCGAAGCGGGTCATGGATGGCTGCGGTGGTATGCATTCCGATGACGGTGTTCCCATTGTGCGGGCAGGTGAAGATGGTGCCCCAGGCGGACCGCATCGCGGTGGAGATTGACGGAAAGCAGTACTCCGAGTTCTTCCTCGCGCCCGGCGGGAACAAACCCTATCTCTATCCCTTGCGCACGGCCTCGGGGATTGTCGTGACCCGCCACTATCCCACGGAAGAGGGCGAGACGCGCGATCATCCCTGGCATCACGGGATGTTCTTCGAGCACGGCGACGTGAACGGCGCCGACTTCTGGGACACCGAGCCCGCTTCGACCGGTCCGCACAAGGGCCGCATCGTCCTGAAGAAAGTGCTGGAGGCCCAGGGCGGCTCTAAGTCCGGAACCATCAAAGCCGCATTTGACAGCTTCGGCCCGGACGGCAAGCTCTTCATGACGGACACGCGGACGATCACCATCTACACGGATGATCCACGGTTGCGCATCGTCGATTACGAGATCGCCATTGTAGCCGCCCAGAAGCTGACCTTCGGAGACACCAAGGAAGGCACCTTCGGCATCCGCCTGGCCACGCCTCTTTCCGAGGCCCGGACCGGGAGGATGGTGAACGCCGAGGGGCTGGAAACCGAGAAAAACGTCTGGGGAAAGCGCTCGCCGTGGGTGGACTACTACGGGCAGGTGGACGGGCAGACCGTGGGCGTCGCCATCATGGACCACCCTTCCAATCCGCGGCATCCCACCTACTGGCATTCGCGGGCCTACGGGCTGTTTGCAGCGAACCCCTTCGGCGTCAAGGATTTCACGGGCGACAAGAGCCAGGACGGCAGGTTGACGATCGAGTCCGGGCAGGGCCTCCGGTTCCGCTATCGCGTGGTGATTCACACCGGCGATGTCCGCAGCGCCGATATCGCGGCCCTGTGGGCTCGGTACGCGGCCGGCGAGTAGCGCTTCGAGTTTACGCGCAGGTCTCCCGTGCTCTCCCCGCCGGCGGGTTTCGCTTCGCCGTGCTGAGCCGATCCCATCCATAACGGCCGGACTTGAAACGGCCGATAAGGTCGGATAGGAGACGCCTCATCCTCAAGGTGCGCCCGGAGATGTGGAACTGGCTGCGCGGGAACACGTACTTGCTGCTCGGCGCCACCGTATGGAGCGTGGTGGTGGGAGCCGCCGTCGGGCTGAACATGATGCTCGATCGGCAGGCTGTCGTGGACCTGGCCGCGATCGAAGCGCGGGCGGTGTGCCAGGCCCTGACGCTGACCGCGGATTCGTCTCTCATGGCCAGCCGCATCCATGGACTGAGCAAGTCCCCATCGGGGGTTCGGGGACATGTCGTAAACCTCCACCCCGTCGCTCCGAAATACGAGCCCGACGCCTGGGAGAGAAAGGCCCTGGGAAAGCTCAACGGCGCGGTGAGGGAGAGCAGCGAAGTCAGGGACATCGAAGGGCGGAGCTATCTCAGCCTGGTGCGATCCCTGATCGTCGAACCGGGCTGCCTAGAGTGCCACGCCGGGCAAGGATACAGGGTAGGCGACCTGCGGGGTGGCATCAGCGTGGCGGTTCCCATGTCCCCCCTCTGGAATGTGCACCGGCCTCACGCGCGCGCGGCGCTGGCGGGCTACGGGGCGATCTGGCTGGTCGGGATGGCCATGCTGGGGCTGGTGATGCCCGCCTTCGAGAGGCGCACCAGGGAGCGCGCGGAGAACGAGGCGGAGCTGCGGGACCTGTTCGACAACGCGCCGGTGGCGTATCACGAAATCGACCGCGGCGGGGTGATCCGCAAGGTGAACCGGGCCGAGTGCGCGTTGTTCGGTTTCAAGGCCGGCGAGATGGTGGGGCGGCCCATCTGGGAGTTCGCCGCCCTGACGGAGCGGGACGCGATCCGGGAGGCCATTCGCCAAAAAATCAGCGGGGTGCGGCCGCAGGCGCCGGTCCAGCGCCGCTATGTCCGGCGCGACGGCGGCGAACTGCTGATCGAGATCCACGACAGCCCGATCCGGGACGCCGCCGGGGAAACCACGGGCCTCCGCTCGGTCCTGCTGGACGTCACGGTGCGGGTCCGGGCCGAGCAGGCGCTGCTGGACCGGGAGGAAACTCTCCGAACGGTGTGCAACAGCGCGCTGGACGCGATCGTGATGATGGACGGAGAAGGCCGGGCGATCCTCTGGAGCCCGGCGGCCGAGCAGATGTTCGGTTACACGAGCGCCGAGATGATGGGCCAGCCGATTCACGATCTTCTGGTCCCCGCGGGCCTGCGGCAGCGTTTTCGGGCGCACTTTCCCGAATTCCGGAAGACCGGCGAGGGAGCGGCCATCGGCAAGGCGCTCGAACTGACCGCGCTAGGAAAGGACGGAACCGAGTTCCCTGTCGAGCTCTCGCTGGCTGCCGTTAGAAAGGGACCGGAATGGCAGGCGGTCGGGGTCATCCGCAACATCGCCGCGCGTAAGCGGGCCGAGGAAGCGCTGCGCCGCTCGGAGACGAAATTCCGAACGCTGTATGAGTCCAGCACCGACGCGGTGATGCTGCTCGACACCAACGGCTTTTTCGATTGCAATCAAGCCGCCACGGCGATCTTCGGCTGCGCTACCCGCGAGGACTTCTGCTCGCTGCACCCCGCCGATGTGTCCCCGCCCCGGCAGCCTTGCGGCACGGATTCCCTGGCGCTGGCCAGCCAGCGCATCGCCACGGCCGTGGAGAAGGGCGCCAACCGCTTCGAGTGGCTGCACAAGAGAGCCGACACCGGCCAGACCTTTCCCGCCGAGGTGCTGCTCAGCGCCATGGAACTGAACGGCAGGCCGGTTATCCAGGCCGTTGTCCGCGACATCACCGAGCGCCGGCAGGCCCAGGAGCGCATGGGGCGGTACCTCCAGGAGCTGGAGGTGGCGAAGGAGCGCGCCGAGGCGGCCACACGCGCCAAGAGCGGATTCCTGTCCACCATGAGCCATGAGATCCGGACGCCTCTGAACGGCGTCATCGGCATGCTTCAACTGCTGCAAACCACCGACCTCTCGGAAGAACAACGGCCCTACGTCGAAATCGCCGAGAGCAGCGGGCGGGCGCTGCTGGTCCTCATCAACGACATCCTGGACCTTTCCAAGATCGAGGCCCGGAAGATCGCGATCGAGTGCCGCGACTTCGACCTCGGCCGTACGGTGCAGGAGTTCATCGACGTCTGGCGTGTGCAGGCGAGTGCGAAGGGGCTGGCCTTCAGCGCGCGGGTGACGCCGGAGACCCCGGAGCTCCTGCGTGGCGATCCCGATCGCCTGCGCCAGATCCTGAACAACCTGGCCTCCAATGCCATCAAGTTCACCGCGCGGGGCGAGGTGGCGCTCCGCGTCGAGCTTGTGAGCAAAGATGCCGGACAGGCGACCGTTCGCTTCGCCCTCACCGATACGGGCATCGGAATACGGCCCGACCAGGCCCCGGCCCTGTTCGCTCCCTTCGTTCAGGCGGATGCATCGACCACACGCAAGTACGGTGGCACCGGCCTGGGGTTGGCCATCTCCAAGCAACTTGTCGAGCTGATGGGCGGGAAGATAGGACTCGAAAGCCGGGAAGGGGAAGGCTCCACCTTCTGGTTTACCGCGGTCTTTGAGACGCGGCCGGAACCGGCCGCGGCCCCCGCCGTGGCGCGGGCATCGACCGGCCGGCAGAGGTCCGCGGGCGAACGGATCGATAGGGGGCCGGCACGGATTCTGATCGCGGAGGACAATCCGACCAACCAGTTCGTAGCTCTGGCGCAACTGGAAAAACTCGGGTACAAAGGCCGCGCGGTCGCCAATGGCGCCGAAGCCGTCGAAGCGCTGCGGCAGGGCGGATACGACCTGGTCCTGATGGACTGCGAGATGCCGGCGATGGACGGCTACGAAGCGACGCGCCGCATCCGGGCGTCGCCCCATCCGCACGTTCCCATCATCGCGGTCACCGCGCATGCGATGTCCGGGGGCCGGGAGAAGTGCACGCAGGCGGGGATGGACGACTTTCTCCCCAAACCCGTGGAGCTCGATCGACTTGCGGAACTGCTTGCGAAATGGCTCCCCCGGCCCGATCCCCGAGGCGCGCTCCAAACCCCCGAGCCTGCCGTCCCGGAACACCCGGCGGTGGTCTTCGATGCAGAGGATTTGCTGAAGCGGCTCATGGGGGATCGGGAGCTTGCCGGCGTCATCGTCAAAGCGTTCCTCGGAGATTTCCCATCGCAGTTGGACACCCTGCGGAAGCGGTTGGCCGAGGCGGACGGGCCAGGCGCCCGCTTGCAGGCGCATGCGCTCAAGGGATCGGCGGCAACCCTTTCGGCAGGCAGTCTGCGCGCCGTCGCCCTGGAGATGGAACGGGCAGCGGGCGCAGGCGAGCTAGAGCGCTTCGGGGAGCTTCTGCCCCGGACGGTCGAAGAATTCGAGCGGCTCAAGAGCGCACTCGAGCACGCCGGATGGCTGTGAACCAAGAAAGGATGGCATATCATGAAAGCGCTTATCGTTGAAGACGACTTCACCAGCCGCGTTTATCTGCAGACTGTCCTTTCCCGCTACGGCGACTGCCACATCGCCGTCAACGGGAAAGAAGCCGTGGAAGCATTCCGGATGGCGGCCGGCAACGGTTCACCCTACGACCTGATCTGCATGGACATCCTGATGCCCGAGATGGACGGCCAGGAGGCGGTCAAACACGTGCGGGCGATCGAGGAAGCGCGCGGCGTTTTCTCGACCCATGGCGTGAAGATCGTCATGACGACGGCGGTGAACGATATGAAGGAGGTGTTCCGATCCTTCGAGGAGCTTTGCGACGCGTATCTGGTGAAGCCCATCGACACTGCCGAACTGCTCCACCGTCTGAGGTCCTTCCGGCTTATTGAATGAGGCGGTCGATTATGCCGCGGGTGTGGGTCCCGAACGTTCCGGCCTCCGGAGGCTCCCCAAACCGGGTCGCATAAGAATACACTGATACACGGGAAGCTGCCATGGAACGACCAGACGACAGCCAGGCGTACCCTTCCGGGTTTCCAGCGAATGCCCTGCCGGTTGCCGCGATGGTAACCGACGCCGAGGGCGTCGTGCTGTGCCTGGATCCCGTGCTGGCGGAGATCGCCGGCTGCGCCGCCGATGAGATGGTCGGGCAGCCCGTGGGATTGGTCCTGGCGGACGCGCCCGGAGCCTCCCTCGAGCAGAGCATCCGGACGGCGGCCGCTTCCGGTCAGCGATCGAAGTGCGCGTCTGCAATCCGCCGCAAGTCCGGCCAGGACCTGCCCGTCGAGGTGACCCTCACGCCGGTCGGGCCTGCCGGGGGCGCCCAATGCCTGGTGACGGCCCGGCGAATCGCCGACCGCGGCTCCGCGGAACCTCTCCGGCCACACGGGCGGGCGGAGGAAGCGCTGCTGGCCAGCGAGCAGATCAACCTCGAGATCGTCAGCAGTATCCAGGAGGGCGTGATTGTCTATGATCGCCAGTTGCGCTACCTGCTCTGGAACCCGTTCATGGAACGGATGACCGGTGTGAGCGCCTCCGAGGTCCTTGGCAGGAGCGCCTTGGAGGTGTTTCCGGAATTGGTGGAACGAGGCGTGAACGAGTTGCTCCACAGGGCGCTGGCAGGAGAGACGGTGAGGCCGCCCGACAGGCCGTTCCGTGTGCCGGGGACAGGCCGGTCGGGCTGGATCTCCGCCACCTATTGCCCGCACCTCGGGCCGGACGGAGAAATTGCCGGCGTGATCGGGACCGTTCACGACGTCACGGCGAGGAAGGCGGCCGAAGAGGCGCTCGAGGAGAGCCACGTGGCGCAGCGAACGCTGATGGAAGGCGTCGATGCGGGTGTCCTGGTAATCGATCCCCGAACCCATGCGATCGAGTACGTAAACCCGTATGCCGCCAGGCTTTTCGGGCTTCCGGCCAAACAGGTCGCGGGTCATGTGTGCCATCGGTTTCTGTGCCCGGGCGAGATGGATTCCTGTCCGATCGCCGAATGCGGCCAGGAGGTGAAGAGCGAGGAGCGGATCCTGCTGCGGGCCGATGGCAGCCAGCGGCCTATTCTCAAGTCCGTGAGGTGGATACGGATCGCCGGCCAGGAGAAACTGCTCGAGACCTTCGTGGACATAGCCGACCGCCAGCGTGCGGACGAGAAGTTGCGCCGGAGCGAAGAACGCTTGCGGCTGACTCTGGACGCCGCAGAAATGGTGGCATGGGAGATCAATCTGGCCGACGGGACCCATCACGAATCCGGCCCGGTCGATCGTCTGTTCGGGCGGCCCCCAGGGTTCCGGCACGATCGCATTCAGGACGTGGCCGCCAGCATTCACCCCGCGGATCGGGAGCGGGTGCTGGGGGAGGTTGAATCGGCGTTGCGCGGCGAGCGCGAGTACTGTAGCGAGTATCGGATAGCGCTCGCCGGCGGCGCCGAGAGGTGGGTTTCGGCCAAGGGCCGGCTGCTTCGCGACGCGGACGGCAAACCGGCCCGTTTGCTCGGCGTTGCCGTCGACGTCACGGAGCGCAAGGCCGCGGAGGCCCGCCTGCGGGAGAGCGACGAGGAGATGAGGGCGGCCCAGCGAATCGCTCACATCGGGTCCTGGATGTGGGACCTGCGGACCGACCAGGCGAGTTGGTCCGACGAGACGTTTCGGATCTTCGGGATGTCTCCCCGTGAGCTCGAAGGACATCGCAAGGGTTTCATCGGGTTGATCCACCCGGGCGACAAGGCGCGCGTGGACCAGGCCTTGACCGACGCCGTAAACGGGACTGCGGCGTACGACATCGAGTATCGTGCCCAGCGGCCGGATGGCTCGGTACGGTTGATTCACGCACAGGCCGAGGTCGTGCGCGACGAAACCGGCACACCCGCTTTCCTGCGCGGGACCGTACACGACGTTACCGAGCGCAGACGGGCCGAGCAGGCCTTGCATGACAGCCAAGAGAAATACCGCCTGACCTTCCACAACATTCCCGCGGGCGTTGTGGTTTATGAGGCGGATGGGTCCGTATCCTTGATGAACGTTGAAGCCGGCAGGCTCCTCGGGGATGAACCGGCACATGGGGAGTCCGTCTGGTTTCACGACGACGGGTTGGTGTGTGCGGCCGAAGACCTGCTTGTCCGGAGGTGCTTTCGAACCGGTGAGCCACAGCGCGACACGGTGCTGGGGGTCCGGCGCCAGGATGGCTCGGTATTCTGGGCCCTGTATTCGGCCACCCCGATGGCGGACCCGGCCTCGGGAAAGGTCGCCCGCGTGGTGCTGGCCTTTCGCGACATCACGGAGCGCAGGCAGGCGGAAGTTGAGCTCGCGGAAAGCAACGAAAAGTTTGTCAAGGCGTTCCGCAGGGCCCCCGTGCTGCTGTCGATCAACTCCCTGGCCGATGGAACCTACATCGACGTAAACGACTACGCGTTGGAAGCCAGCGGCTTCCGGCGGGAAGAGGTGATTGGCCATACCTCGGTCGAGCTGGGCTGGATCACCGCCGGGGGTCGAAGGCTGCTTCTGGAAACGCTCGAGCGGGAGGGCAGAATCTCGGGTCTGGAGCTCGCATTCACCACCAAGGACGGCCGCACGCTCATCGGCCAGGTCCACGGCGACAGGATGGTTCTCAAGGGCCAGCAATGCCTGCTGGCCCTCACCGTGGACATCACCGAGCGGAAGCGTCGGGACGCGGAGCGGGAGCAACTGGAACAGCAGTTTCAACAGGCGCAGAAGCTGGAGAGCATCGGCCGGCTGGCGGGTGGCGTGGCTCACGATTTCAATAACCTGCTGACGGTGATCAACGGCTACAGCGGTCTGGCTCTGGCACACCTGCAAGCGGGCGACCCTCTCCGGGACCCCCTGGAGGAGATCCGAAAGGCCGGCGCGCGGGCGGCGGAACTCACCCGCCAGCTTCTGACCTTCAGCCGGAAACACGTCGTCGAGACGCGGCCCGTGAACCTGAACGAATTGATCCTGGAGTCCCGCGGGATGCTCGGGCGCCTGGTTGGCGATGACATCGAGATCGTGACCGACCTGGCGGCGGAACCGGGCTGCGTTATGGCGGACGCGGACCAACTGCACCAGGTTCTGATGAACCTGGTGGTGAACGCCCGCGACGCCATGCCTGAAGGAGGGCGCATCGTCTTGAGGAGTTCCCGTGTTCAGCTCGATGAAACGGCCTCCGTAGCGCTTCCCGGCTCGGTTCCCGGGCCCTACCTGGTGTTGGAGGTCTCCGACACCGGCCTGGGAATGAGCGACGAGATCCAGCGCATGATGTTCGATCCCTTCTTCACCACGAAACCCGAGGGCGCGGGCACCGGGCTGGGACTTTCCACGGTATACGGGATCGTGCGGCAGGCCGGAGGCTGGATTCGGGTCGAGAGCCAGCCGGGAATGGGGGCGGCGTTCCGCATCGGCTTGCCGTCGATCGAGGAGTCCTGTCCCCAGGCCGCGCCCGGCGCGTTGCCCCTTACGCAACTGGAGGGGCCGGAAACGGTCCTGGTGGTGGAAGACCAGGACGAGGTGCGGGGTCTCGCAGTGGCCGTGCTGAAGAGCTTCCGCTATCGAACCTTGGAGGCCAGGTCGGGCGGCGAGGCCATGCTGATCGCGGAACATCATCCGGGACCCATACATCTGATGCTCACCGATGTTGTGATGCCCCAGATGACGGGTAAGGAACTGGCCGGCCGCCTCGGTCCGCTGCGCCCCGAAATGAAGGTGCTGTACATGTCGGGTTACGCGCCTGACGTCATCTCGAGTCAGGGCGCGCTGGACTCCGGGGTAGAGTACATCCAGAAGCCGTTCGCTCCGGAGTCGTTGGCGCTGAAGGTTCGGGCGGTGCTGGGGGAGCCCCGGCCGCTGGGAAAGGTCCTGGTGGTGGACGATGAGGAAGCCATCCGCGGGCTTTTCGCACGCATTCTGGCAGAGGGCGGCTACGAGGTGGGCGTCGCGTGCGACGGCGAGGAAGCGCAGAAGGTCCTAGCGGCCGGCGTCTACGATCTGGTGATCACGGATCTGGTGATGCCGAATCGAGAGGGCATCGAGACCATCCGGGCGATTCGACGGGACTATCCTGGCCTGAAGATCATCGCTGTTTCGGGGGCCTTCGGGGGAGACTTTCTCAAGGCGGCCGCGATGCTCGGTTCCCACGCCACCCTGGTCAAGCCCGTCAGCGCGGAAGAACTCCTGGAGACGGTGCGGAAGACGCTGGGTTAGCGAACGTTGCGAAAGGGTCGAGTTCAGCGCTGGGGCGGCGTCACGGCGTAGGCGCCCATCTTCCTGTACAGTGTGGCCTTGGCGATGCCCAACCGCCGCGCCGTCTCCGCGATGTTGCCTCCCGCCTCCTCCAGCGCCGCGACGATCGCGGCGCGCTCGGCATCTTCGAGCGGCGTGCGTTCGCCGGGCCGTTCTTCGCGCAGGGCGGTCCGGAGCGCTTTCGGAACGTCCTCCGTCCCCAGCACGCGCCCCTCGCAGTTCGCCAGCATGCCGAGGATACAGTTCTCCAGTTCGCGCACATTGCCGGGCCAGTGGTAGGCTGCCAGTTCCTCGAGCGCGGCGGGCGTGATCGCCAGCACCTCGTCCCCGCCGTGCTTGCGGATGAAGTGGCGGACCAGCGCCGGGACGTCCCCCTTCCGCGCCCGGAGCGGAGGCACGTGAACCGAGTGCACGCACAAGCGGAAGTAGAGCTCGGGCCGGAACAATCCCGCACGGACGGCGGCTTCCAGATCGCGGTTTGTGGCTGCGATGACGCGCCCTCCAAACTCCCTCACCGCGTCGCCGCCGAGGGGACGGAACTCGCGGTCCTGGAGGACCCGGAAGAACTTCGCCTGCAGAGCCAGCGGCAGCTCGCCCACCTCGTCGAGGAACAGCGTGCCACCGGCAGCGCTCGCCAGCAGGCCGGAACGGTCGCCGACGGCGCCGGTAAAGGCCCCGCGGACGTGCCCAAAGATCTCGCTTTCGACAATATCCGCGGAAAGTGCGCCGCAATCGATGGTGACGAAGGGCCGGCCGTTTGCGGGCCCCTGATCGTGGATGGCCCGGGCCACAAGCTCCTTGCCGGTTCCGGTTTCTCCGGTGATCAGGACCGGCTGGCGTTTTCCCGCGATCCGTGGTAGCGCCTTAAACACGGCCAGCATGGCGGGTGAGGCTCCGACCATGCCCCAAACGCCTCGCTCCGAGTCGAGCTGGAGCCGCAGGGCGAGGTTCTCGGCCCGCAGGGCGCGCAATTCCGCCAGACGCTGCAGCGTGGCCGTAAGCTGGTCGGCTTCAAACGGCTTTACGAGATAGTCATAGGCGCCCAGACGGATGGCATCGACGGCGGAAGGGACGGAGGCGAATCCGGTCATCAGGACCACGTCCGGCCCGGAATGGCGAGGCGAAATGGCTCGGAGCAGGTCCACGCCGTCCATGGCGGGCATTCTCACGTCGCTGAGCACCACGTCGATCTCGTGCTCCTGGAGAGCGGCGAGGGCCTCTTTCCCGGACTTCGCCATCAGCACTACATAGCCGGCTTGAGACAGGACCGCGCGGCAGAAACCGGCCACGGCTGCATCATCATCGACGACCAGAACCGTCATTCCGCCTCGGCGTACTTCAGGGGTGTGCCCGGGCCGAAGATACCCTCTCCGGCTGAAACATAGCCTGGCCAGATGAAGAGTCTCGTAGCCCGAGGGAATCATAATATCATGAGATTGTCGTTTTTCCGCTGCAACCCGGACGGAAAACGTGCATTATTACGCCAGGGCCCTCCCCCAGGTTGTCGCAATTCTGGGAATCCCGCGGCTCGTAACAGAACGCATTGGCGGCAGCGAAACCGGGATGGCGCCGCTAAGTCATTGTAAATATGGCGAAGCATTCAGCCGCCTGCCATGGAACTCCGATTGCCACGCGCTTTCCGTCCGCCCTTCCTGAGCGGCCGGCTGAGGACGCTGGAAGGCGGACGCCGGAGCCAAGATCCATGACCAGACCAGAGATCTCCGAGAAGTCAAAACTCGAAGCCCTGATTCGCCGTAGGAACGCCATCGATGCGGTCCTCCGGGCGCTGGAAGACTATCAATCCTGGTATCGGAAGCATTACCCCCGCACGGACCGCGCCGAGGCCGGTTGCAGGCCGGTTTGCTCGCCTCGCAGGTCTCGCTCTTGGGCGCCGCGCCGGGGATAGTCCCGATGCCGGCCGTAGAGTCCGCCGATCCCGTATGCGTCCTCGCAGGGGCCCTGGTCGACAAGGTCCGTGAGAGGGACGGGGCCAGCGAGGAGGAACTGCGGCGGCTTCTCAGCCGAGGGGTACGATTCCTGGTGGCCCGCAAACTGCCGGCCAGGCAGGTGGAGGCCTGCGTGGGCGAAGTGCTCGACCGGGCGATTCAAGGGATTCAGAGCGGCAGCTTTGACGATCCGGTTCGGCTGGTGCAGGGCGTTCGCAGACAGATCGCGGTCCGCGTTCGAGAAATCCAACTCGAGAACGCGGCCGGCCAACGCCGCAGGATCATGCAGGAGATCCTGCGCGGACTTTCGCCGCGGGAACGGGAGAGCCTGCTTCGCTCTTATGTCCAGGGGCAAGACGACGAGCGAATCGGCGCCGAGCTGCGGATGCCGCCTGCGGAGTCGCGGTCGCTGAGGGGTAGGGTTCGGGCCCGGTTCCACGAGGTGTGCCGGCAAGACGCCGTCCGCGAGGCTTCGTAGCACCCGCGCTGCGGCGGCAGGGCGGCGCTTCACACGGCGGCGCTGAGGCTTGACAAGCCGTGGGCGGCGCGGGTATTCTGGACTCGCTCACTTTATCGTTAACTCCAATGCCAGAAATCAACCTTCCCATCGAACGGCAACTTGCTTCCGATGACCTGATCGTCATCGCCGGCGCGGGCGGTTTTATCGCCGGTGCGCTGACGCGCTATTTCCACGATCTCGGCTACACGCGCATCCGGGCCATCGACCGCAAGCCTCTGCCCGAGTGGTACCAGCGCGTTCCGGGCGTGGAATGCCTCTCCATGGACCTCAGCGAGAAGGAGAACGCCATCCGCGCCGTCGAGGGCGCGGTCGAGGTCTACAACCTCGCCGCCGACATGGGCGGCATGGGCTTCATCGAGCGCTTCCGCGTGGAATGCCTGCGCAGCGTCCTGATCAACACGCACTTGATCGATGCCGCCTGGCGGGCCGGCGCGCAGCGTTATTTCTTCTCCTCGTCGGCGTGCGCCTACAACACCGACCTGCAGAAGGACCCGCATGTCCGCGCGCTGAAAGAGTCCGACGCCTATCCGGCCATGGCGGAACGCGGCTACGGCTGGGAGAAGCTGATCTCGGAGATGTTCTGCCAGGAGTACTGGGTGGAGCGCGGCCTGGAGACGCACATCGCCCGCTTCCACAATATCTACGGACCGAACGGCACCTGGTTCGGCGGCCGGGAGAAGGCTCCCGCCGCCATCTGCCGCAAGGCGATCGAGGCCATCGACTCGGGCCGGCACACGATCGAGATCTGGGGCGACGGCACGCAGACCCGGAGTTTCTGCTACATCGCCGACTGCGTCGAGGGCATCGACCGGATCATGCACTCGAAGGACCTCATCGCCACGCCGATCAACCTGGGAACGAGCGAGCTGATCGCGATCGGCGACCTGGTCACCATGGTCGAGGAGATCGCCGGCGTGCACCTCGAGCGCACCTACGATCTGGACGCGCCGAAGGGCGTGGCCGGCCGCAACAGCGACAACACCTTCATCAAGCAGGTTCTGAATTGGGAGCCGCGGACTCCGCTGCGCACCGGCATGGAGCACACCTACGCCTGGATCGCCCAGCAGTTCGCGGATCGCAAAGCCGGCAAGCGCGTGGTAACGGACTAAGCCGCGCATGGGCCAACATCTCCCTCGACGGCATTGATCGGGAAGATCCCGCACCGGCTGGCCCTGGCCGGCGGCTGGATCGACCAGCCGTTCGTGTCCAGCCTGAACCCCGCCGCCGCCCGGTTCCATGGTGGTGGTCGGCCTCCAGCCCGACTGCTGGTTCATGGAGCGTGCCGGGATCGCCAGCGGCACCCGCCGCGTGGCGTCGAGGCTCTGGAACGGTGCGCTGCCGGATCGGCCGCGCGAAGACCTCGTCCGCGAACTCTATCGGGCAGAGAACGAAGGCCAGCCCGAGCCCTCGGGGTCTCAGGACATGATCGGCCTGATCTATCCGGGCGTGAGCCGCCTGGATTACGACGCCGCCTGCGAGGGCGGGTGGTTTCCGGCGCACATCGAGTCCAACTGCGAACCCGAGATCGCGCGGTGGCTTGAGCGGGTCCTCCAACTGGTGGCCGTGAATCAGCGGCCCGAGGGCTACAATCCACTGGGGATCAAGAACCTCGATCCGGAGTGGATACGGCGCCTGGGCGAGAGCGGCAAGGACTGCTATGCCGCCATTCTGCGCCGGGACCTGCGGGGCGCTCGGCGATTCCATGAACCTCTGCATGGAGTGCTGGGAAGCCATCCTGCCGCACACCGTGCGGCATCCGACCATCCACACCGACCTGAAGGCCATTCTGGCCAACTTCCAGTCCCGCTACCCCGGGGCGATGTACTCGGGATGCGGAGGCGGCTATCTGATGGTGGCCGCCGAGGAAGATGTCCCAGGCGCCTTCCGGGTCAAAATCCGAACGGAATAACGGGGAGGAACATGCTCAAAACCGGGATCCTGAATCCGGCCATCAATTCGCTGCTCAGCCGCGTCCGGCACACCAACACGCTGGTGATTGCGGACCGCGGATTTCCCTTCTGGCCGCAGATCGAGACCGTGGACATTTCGCTGGTGGACGGCATCCCGCGGGTCCTCGAAGTGCTGGCGGCTATCCGCGCCAACTTCGTGGTGGGAAGAGTCTTCGTGGCGGAAGAATTCCGGGCGTCGAACGATGCCGCCACGCAGGCGCGGCTTGAACAAGCCCTGGCGGGAGTGCCGACGGTCTATGAGCCCCACGTGGATTTCAAGAAACGGGTTCCACAAGCCGTCGGGCTGATCCGGACCGGCGACACGATACAGTATGCCAACCTGATTCTGGAGTCGGCGTAGGGAGGATGACATGAGCCCAGCGCGATCACACACACTGCTGGCAGCGTTACTGCTGGCGGCCGGCATCGCTCCGGCGCAAACATACGAGCAGAAGGTTCAAGCCGCCGTGCAGGAGGTCGACCGGGGGCGGCGGCCGGGCCGTTCCAGCCCACCTGGGACTCGCTGAAACAATACAGTGTGCCCGACTGGTATCGGGACGCGAAGTTCGGCATCTTCATTCACTGGGGCGTGTACTCGGTCCCGGCCTTCGGATCGGAGTGGTATCCGCGGCAGATGTACCAGGAGGGGACGCCGGAGTTCAGGCATCACGTGGCCACTTACGGTCCGCAGGACAAGTTCGGCTACAAGGATTTCATTCCGCTGTTCCGGGCCGAGAAGTTCGATGCGGCGCGCTGGGCGGAGCTGTTCCGCAAGTCGGGCGCGAAGTACGTCGTGCCGGTGGCCGAGCACCACGACGGCTTCCCCATGTACGACTGCGGCTTCACGCGAGTGGAGCGCGGCGAAGATGGGGCCGAAGCGGGACATCGTCGGCGAACTGGCGGCGGCGGTCCGCAAGGAAGGCCTGCATTTCGGAGCATCGTCGCATCGCATCGAGCATTGGTTCTTCATGGAGGGCGGGCGCAAGTTCGATTCCGACGTGCGGGATCCGCGCTTCGAGGCCTTCTACGGGCCGGCCCAGCCGGAGAAGACCGCGGACGGCAAGGAGAGCCAGCCGAGCGAAGCGCACATGCGCGACTGGCTGGCGCGGACCTCCGAGATCGTCGATAAATACAAGCCGGACCTGGTCTGGTTCGACTGGTGGATCGAGCAGCCCGTCATGCAGCCCTACCTCGAGAAATTCGCCGCCTTCTATTACAACCGCGGTCGGCAGTGGAAGAGCCCGGGCGTAGTCATCAACTACAAGGACACCTCATTCCCGGACCAGGCCGCCGTGCTGGACATCGAACGCGGCAAGCTGGACAAGACCCGCGACCTGTTCTGGCAGACCGACACGTCGGTGAGCGAGAAGAGCTGGGGCTACATCGAGAACGACAAGTTCCGGACCCCGGGGTCGATCGTCGGCGACCTGGTGGATATCGTCAGCAAGAATGGCTGTCTGCTGCTGAACATGGGACCGCGTTCGGACGGAACGATTCCGCAGGAGGTACAGGACATCCTGCTCGCGGTGGGCCGCTGGCTGGAAGTGAACGGCGAGGCGATTTACGGCACGCGGCCGTGGAGAGTTTTCGGAGAAGGGCCCACGGAGGTGGTCGCGGGCACCTTCAAGGACACCGCTTCCAAGCCCTTTACCGGAGAGGATATCCGTTTCACCGCCAAGGGTACGACGCTGTATGCGATCGCGCTGGCCTGGTCGGAGAACGGACGGCTGCGGGTGAAATCGCTGGCGGATGTTCCCGTGAAGAGCGTCGAGCTTCTGGGGTCGAAGGAAAAACTCGTTTGGAAGCGCGATGCCGCGGGCCTCTCCGTGGAGTTGCCTGCACAGCGCCCCAACGACTACGCTTTCGTCTTTCGCATCCGCCAATGAGCGCGGCGGCACTCGAGTGGGACTACCTGGTCCTGACGGCGTCCAACGCCGCGCAGGCCCAGGCATACGAGATCCAACTGGAGGCGCGGCGGCGATGCGGGTTGTTGTCGCAGGTGCGGGAGACCCTTGTGGTTCCCGACCTGGAGGACCAGCGCATCGGCAGCGGAGGCAGCACGCTACTGTGCCTGCTCCGCATCCTCGAGCGCGAGCGGCGCCCGTTGCGCGAGCTTCGGGTCCTAGTTGTGCATGCGGGCGGCGATTCCCGGCGCCTGCCGGCCTATGGGCCTTGCGGCAAGATCTTCGTTCCGCTGCCGGCCCCTGGCCCCGCTCCTCTGCCGGCCGCCTTGTTCGACCGGCTCGTGCCCGACTTCCTGGCGCTGCCCCCCGGCATCCCCGGGCGAGGGCAGGTAGTCGTCGCGGCCGGCGATGCGCTGATCCAGTTCGACGCCAGCCAGGTCAGCTTCTCGCAAGCGGGTCTCACCGCGGTCGGTTGCTACGCCACGCCGGAGGAGTCCAGCCGGCACGGAGTGTTCTGCCTGGCCGCGGGGAAGACAGCGTCGCTCTATCTGCAGAAGCCGTCGATCGCGGAGCAGCAGCGCAGGGGCGCGATCGACGCGGCGGGCCGCGCGGCGCTCGACGTCGCCGTGATGAGCCTGGACGCGGAGGCCGCGGAGGGCCTCCTGGACGCATTCGGAGTTGTAGAGACGCCTGAAGGCTCGCGCGAGTTTTCGGAGGAGGCGCGGCGCCGTCTGGTGGGCGATGGGATCGATCTGTATCGGGAGATCTGCTGCGCCCTGGGCAGCGCGGCCACGCTCGATCACTACGTGAAGAGCGTGCGCTCCAGCGGCTCCCGCTGGACGGAAGACGCGCTGGCCCGGGTTTTTCCCGTCCTGAACCGGATTCCGCTGCATGTCCAGATGGTCCCTTCCTGCCGCTTCCTGCACTTCGGCTCGACCCGCCAGTTGATCGAGAGCGGTCTGGCGCTTGTGGCCGCAGAGCCGTCGTCGACGGTGCTGGTAGTAAACAGCAGCATCGTTCAACCCGCCCAGGTACGCGGCCGGGAATCCTGGGTGGAAGCGTGCCGTATCGCGGCCGATGTGCGGTTGTCCGGGCAGAACGTTGTCGTGGGAGTGGATGTGGATGCGCCCCTGTCGCTGCCGCCCGGCGCTTGCCTGGAGGTGCTGCCCGGACGCAATCGCGCCGGAGCGGAAGTGCGGTTCGTGCGCTGCTACGGCATTCGCGACACGTTCAAGCAAAACGCGCAGTTCTGCGGCCGTCCGCTGGCGGACTGGCTTCGTGCCGCGGGTGTGAGTGCGGATGAGGTCTGGCCGGACGCGAGCGGCGCGGACGAGCCGCAACCTGTGGAATGCGAGGCTCTTCCCGGCCGAGCCCTCGGCCGCGAACTTTGCGCGCTGGCTGTGGATGTATGCGCCCGAATCGGCCACCAGGTTGGAGTTGCAGGAGTTCCGGGCGGCGGACCGCTACAGCCCCGCCCAGATCGCGTTCTTCGCGGACCAGGCGGCGTTTCATGCCCGCCGTCTGGAGATCTGGCGGGCTTCTTCCCCCGGAGCCCGCGGTTGCTGAGAGGCGCACGCGCCGGAGTCAAATACTTTTCCGTTTCAGTTAGCGCATAGTAAACTAGCCATGTGGCAGTCCGGATGAAGGACATTGCTCGCGACCTGGGCGTTTCCATCGTGACTGTCTCCAAGGTGCTGCGCAATCACAGCGACATCAGTGACGAGACGCGGGCGCGTGTCTGGAGACGGATAAAGGAGCTGAACTACCGCCCCAATCCCGCCGCCCGCGCGCTGGTGACGGGACGGACGTACTCGATCGGGCTGGTGGTGCCGGATCTGGTGCATCCTTTCTTCGCCGAAGTGGCAAAGGGTCTGTCCCGAGTTCTCCGCAAACGGGATTACAGCCTCGTGATCGCCTCCTCCGAGGAGGATCCGGCCCTTGAGCAGAGCGAGATCGATCAGCTCCTGGCGCGCCGCGTGGACGCACTGGTCATCGCCTCGACGCAGTGGACGGTGGTGAGCTTCCGGCGCATCGAGGAGCACCGGACCCCGTATATCCTCATCGACCGGAGGTTTGCGGGCTTGGCCGCGAACTTCGTCGGAGTCGACGACGAACGCGTCGGCGAGCTCGCCACCCAGCACCTGATCGACGGCGGGTGCCGGACGATCGCCCACCTGCGGGGGCCGGAAGTCAGCACCGCGCTGGGCAGGCTGGAGGGATACCGCCGGGTGCTGGCCCGGCACGGGCTCAGCACGCCACCCGACTACGTCGTTTCTCCTCGATCCAGCGACGATGCGGGGGATCGAAGCGGCTACGAGGCCATGCAGCAACTGCTTAAGCTGGAGCCCCGGCCCGACGGCGTTTTCTGTTACAACGATCCGGCGGCGATGGGGGCGCTGAAGGCGATTCTGGAGAGCGGGCTGCGCGTTCCCGAGGACATCGCCCTCATCGGTTGCGGCAATGTCCACTACGACGCGCTCCTGCGCGTGCCGCTGAGCAGTATCGACCAGGACAGTTCCGGCATCGGCGAGCGCGCGGCACGGCTGGCCCTGAGCGTCGTGGAAGCGAAGGGTCCTCCGGGACGGCCGCGGACCGTGCTGTTGACCCCCAGGGTCGTTGTGCGCGAGTCGACCCGGCGGGCGGCGGCGGGAAAACCGGACTCGCCCTCGCTCCGGCAGCCGATACAGTAAACGGTCACTACCGCGTTCCGGACGTGGGTGGCCGAAACGGTTGGTTGACCGCGCCGGCCGCGTCAGCCCGAGTCCCCATCGCAGCCGCAGCCGTAATCGGCGACGCAGCCGCAGCCAAGACCCGACACGCAGCCGCAACCCGCGTCCTGAACGCAGGGGCCGAACCCCGGCACGCAGGGGGCGCGGGCGGGGCCGTCAGCATCTTCGTCGCGGCCGCCGCCACGTCATCCTGGATATCGACGGGTACTTCGAGCGATAGGGTACTAGCGGCAAGGAGCCACTGAACCGCGCGCTCCGGCCGGAACCGCAGAGGCGCAACCTCAACTGTGTATGCAAGGGAAAAAAGCTGGAAGCGTCTTGGCCGTCCCGGTGTAGAATGGTTCCCGATCCGAACCTCTTCAATGGCTATTCGCGCGGGAGAAACTCACCTATGACAAGACTGCGATGGACTTCCCTGGCTTTTGGCGCCCTGCTGGCGCTCTCGGGCGCCGCGAGCGCCCAGTTTGCTGGCGCCACCGGCAAACTGCTACCTCTGGCAAGCCTGCCGTCAGGAGTGCGGTCCCTGGCCGGGCCGGCTGCCGGCAGCCCTGAGGTGGCCGTAGGCTATGGCAAGCTGCCGCTGGCGTTCGAGCCCAATGTGGGCCAGACGGACGCGCGGGTGCGCTTTCTGGCGCGTGGCGGCGGCATGATGGCCTTTTTCACCGACACGGAAACGGTCATGGTCCTCGGCCGGGCGGAACAAGGCGATCCAGGGGCGCAGCCGCTCGAGCGGCGGGAGCGGGCCAAGATCGAGCAGGCGGTGGTGCGGATGAAACTGACAGGGGCGGGCCTGCCGCGGCGGACGAGCGGCTTCGAGAAGCTTCCCGGCGTCAGTAATTACTTCATCGGCAACGAGCCTGCCAAGTGGCACACGGACGTGCCTCACTATGCGCGTGTGCAGTACGAAGGCGTGTACCCCGGCATAGACCTGGTATGGTACGGCAACCAGCGCCAGTTGGAGTACGACTTTGTGGTGGCGCCGGGGGCGGATCCGGGGCGGATTCAGGTGGCATACGAGGGAGTCGAGTCGGTGGGGGTGGATGGGAGCGGGGAACTGGTGCTGCGGACGGCGCTGGGCGAGGTACGGCAGCAGCGGCCGCGGGTGTATCAGGAGATCGGCGGGAAGCGGGTGGAGGTGGGGGCGCGGTACTCGCTTCTGGCACGCAATCGGGTGACCTTCGAGCTGGCGAAGTACGACCGCAAGCGGGAGCTGCGCATCGACCCGCTGGTGCTGGTCTACTCGACTTACCTGGGTGGAAGCCTGGAGGATCGCGGCCAGGGGATCGCCGTGGATGAAGCGGGCTCGGCTTACGTCGCGGGGTTCACCCTATCGACCAACTTCCCGACCTCGTCGCCGTACCAGGGGCCACAGGCGGTAAACAACGGAGAGTACGACGCCTTCGTGACGAAGCTGTTGGTGGCTGGCAGCTCCCTGGTCTACTCCACGTACCTGGGCGGCACCGCCCCCAATAGCCGGAGCAGCAGGGATAGTCAGGCCTTTGGGATCGCAGTGGACGTGAGTGGTTCGGCCTACGTAACGGGGCTGACCTACTCGACCAACTTCCCCACCCTGGCGCCATTCCAGGCGACAAATCGGGGTTTTCGAAACGCCTTCGTGACGAAACTGGCGCCAACGGGCAGCGCCCTGGTCTACTCCACCTACCTGGGTGGCAGTCAGAGCGACCAAGGCATGGCGATCGCGCTGGACGCATTCAACTCGGCCTACATCACGGGCCAGACCAATTCGCCGGACTTCCCCGTCGCGGCGGCGTACCAGGGCGGATCGCACGCTCCGACCGGCGGCTTCGGGGGCACCGCATTCGTGACCGAACTGACGCCGTCGGGCAACTCGCTGTCCTACTCCACCTACCTGGGCGGCAGCAGCGGCGAGGAGGGCCTCGGGATCGCGGTGGATGTGGACGGCTCGGCCTTCGTCACCGGGTGGACCATTTCGGCCGACTTCCCCACCGTATTCCCTTTCCAGGCCGCCAAGAAGACAAAGGCGGGCTGGGACACCGCTTTCGTGACGAAACTGACGCCGGGGGGCGGCGGGCTGTTCTACTCCACGTTCCTGGGAGGAAGCACGCAGGACGTCGGCTACGCGATCGCCTCGGACGGAACCGGCTCGGCTTACATTACGGGCACGACGATGTCAGCGGACTTTCCGATCGACCTGCTCGGGTCGCCGTACCAGGCCACGCTTCGGGGCGTGAGAAACGCTTTTGTGACGAAATTGTCGCTGGGCGGCACGGCGCTGGACTACTCCACTTACCTGGGCGGCAACGGCAACGATTACGGGTACGGGATCGCGGTGGACACGGCGGGCTCGGCCTATGTGGCCGGATCGACCTCATCGAGCAACTTCCCCACTCTGTCGCCCTACGCGACGGCGGGCGGGACTTTCGTGACGAAAGTGGCGCCCTCGGGCAGCGACCTGGTGTACTCGACCTACTTCGGCGGCGGCGGCGCCAACGCGATCGCGCTGGACACGGAGCGTTCGGCGTACATCACGGGTCAGACTGGAGCCGGCTTAGCGACCATGGCGCCCTACCAGGCGACCTTCCACGGAGGGCCTTGGGACGGCTTCGTCAGCAAGTTCCGTTGGGATGCCGGGCCGGTTCTCATCGCGCCCGCCAACAGCGCAACGGGCGTAGCGCTGGCGCCGACCCTGAGCTGGAATCCTTCGGCCGGGGCTTCCTCGTATGACGTGTACCTGGGAACGACGAATCCTCCGCCGCTGTTTACCAACACGACGGGAACCAGCTACGCTCCCGGGGCGGTGACTCCGTTGGCCGCGGGCGCCACCTACTACTGGCAGGTCGTAGCCTGGTTTGCCAACGTCACGGCGAGTTCCACGGTGTGGTCGTTCACCACTCTGATCCCGCCGCCACCGGCCCCCGCGCTGGTCTCGCCGGCCAATTCAGCGACGGGAGTCTCGCTCACGCCGACCCTTAGCTGGAGCGCATCGACTGGAGCGGTCTCCTACGACGTGTATTTCGGAACCTCATCGCCGCCGCCGCTGGCCACCAACACCACGGGCACCAGCTTTGGCCCGGGAGCGCTGGTGCCGGGCACTCCGTATTACTGGCGGGTGGTGGCCAAGAACGGCGGTGGCTCGACCAGTTCCTTCACGTGGTCGTTCACGACCCTGGTGCCCGCTCCGGCGGCGCCCGTTCTGGTCCTTCCGGCCTTCGGCGCCAGCGGCGCTTTGGTCGCCCCAACTCTGGTCTGGAACCCGTCGACTTTCGCCGGTTCTTATGACGTGTACTTCGGGACATCGTCTCCGCCTCCCCTGGTGACGAACACCACGGGGACCACTTACGCTCCCGCAACGCTGAACTCGAACACCGCCTACTACTGGCAGATCGTGGCCCGAAACGGCTCCGGTTCCGGCAGTTCCGATACGTGGTTGTTCACAACCGGCGTTCCGGCGACCGGGCTGCGGTTCGTACCGGTGGTCCCCTGCCGCGTGGCGGACACGCGCGGGGCCTCCGGCACGTTCGGAGGACCGACCATGACGGCCGGCTCTTCGCGTTCCTTTCCCGTTCCGCAGAGCGGATGCGGCATTCCGGGCACGGCCCTGGCGTATTCGATGAACGTGACGGTGGTGCCGCAAGGCCCGCTCTACTACCTGACGCTGTGGCCCACCGGCCAGAGCCAGGCCCAGGTATCGACCCTGAACTCCTGGGGCGGCATCGTAGTCGCCAATGCGGCCATCGTGCCGGCCGGGACGGGCGGGGCGGTGAGCGTCTTCGTTCCGAATGCGACCGACGTCATCCTGGATATCAACGGCTATTTTGACACTTCCAGCGGTCTGAATTCGTTTTCGTTCTATCCCGCCACGCCCTGCCGCATCGCCGACACGCGTGGTCCCACGGGCCCGTTTGGCGGGCCCACGATGTACGGTGGGCAAACCCGGGATTTCTCCATAGCCTCCGGTTCCTGCGGCTTTCCGGCCGCGGCGCAAGGGTACTCGCTCAATGTCACGGTGGTGCCGAACGGGTATCTAGGCTACTTGAGCACGTGGCCGACCGGGCAGGCGCCGCCGGTCGCCTCCACGCTGAATTCGTGGACGGGGAAGGTGGTGGCGAACGCGGCGCTGGTGCCGGCGGGCACGAACGCGTCCATCTCGGTGTACGTCTCGAACCCAACCGACGTAATCCTCGACGGGAACGGGTACTTCGCGGCGCCGGGGAGTGCGGGAGCGCTTTTGTTCTACCCGGTGACGCCGTGCCGGGTGGTGGACACACGCGGGCCGGCGGGACCGTTCGGCGGCCCGGAGATGGGAGCGGGGACGACGCGGTCGTTCGCCATCCCCGCCAGCGGCTGCAACGTTCCCTCGAATGCGGCGGCGTATTCGGTGAACGTGACGGTGGTGCCCGACGCGCGGCTGTCTTATCTATCGGCGTGGCCCACGGGACAGGCGCAGGCGAACGTCTCCACTCTGAACTCGTGGGACGGCAGCGTGGTGGCGAACGCGGCGATCGTGCCGGCGGGCGCAAGCGGAGCCATTAGTGTGTACGTCACGGACGCGACGCAGGTGATTCTGGACATCGACGGGTACTTCGCGCCGTAGCGCGCCACCGGGTTGCTCATCCGTCCATCGGTGTGCATCAGCGGCCCATCGACACAAAGTGCCGTTCTCGACCAGAACTCGCCCAGTCAATAGGGCCGCCGATGAACGCGGATTCTCGGATGAGCTCAGGATTGGATGGTCCAGCTATTTCGTGGAATCACACTCGCGGCCACGGCGGTGTCATGGCCGGCGCGCGTTTTCCAGGATCCATGCACCTGGTTGCGCGTGGCGCTGTGAGCCGGGGGCAGGCCTGAGGCGTGGCTGCGGCGTGTGATAATCGGACCCCATCCTCTTCAGGGGCGCGACTTCTGCGTCCTCTCGAAGGGAGATCTTGCCCTGCCACGGGCCGGACTGCCATCCGATTGGGACTCTTGGCGCCTTCCCGGCAACCACCAACCAAGTGGGGCTGGAGTGTCCGAATGCGGAGCTAACTGTATCATGACAAACAAGTTATTCGGGAAGCGGCGGCTCATGCACATGCGAGTTCCGGCCAGGGCCGAGGTTCTTTTGGTACTAGCTACGTGGGGGTATTGCATCGCGCTATCGATCCATGTTAAAAAATAGTAAGAATCCGCAAAATACTGTGTCCTGAGTGATGGCGGGGCCCCGGTGGGGTGGGCGCGATTTTGATCGCGCGATCAAGCCAGACCCGCATGGGGCACTCAGCCAGAGGCAAAGCTCCGTGTGTGTCCGCGTCGGGAGGAGACCTCTCTCGCCGGACCACACGCCAATCAGATTCACGCGGAAGCCGTTCTGGTTAGGAAGGGCGACCGCACGAGGTTGATGACGGCTATGCCGGGATACGCAAACAGTCAGCGTCTAGAAGGTGAACCATTCCGCGCGCGGTCCAGCGGCGCCGACCGCCCCAGTATTGTCTACCGCAACAACGGAGACAATTCCGGCGGGGCGGGGGTGGGGCGTCCTCCGCTTTTTTCCGGCCTACTGGCGGGAGATTATACGGGCATCTCCGCGGCCGCGCGCGTAAAGGAGTTCACCCGCGGTGAGATGCTCTATTTCGAGGGCGACTCCGTCCGACAGGTAATGCTGCTCACCTCGGGCTTCGTGAAAGTCACGCAGATCGGCCTCGGCGGTGCGGAGGTAATCCTAAGGCTCGCGGCTCCCAACGATGTCATTGGCGCGGCGGACCTGTTCGCGCTTGGCAGGCACCGCACGGCGGCGCAAGTGTTCCGGTCCTGCCGGGCACTGGTCTGGGACGCGCCCGCTTTCCGGGCCCTCGTCGAGCGCTTTCCGGTTCTGCACCAGAACATGGCTCGCATTCTCGACGAGCATCTGTTGGAGCTTGAGCAGCGATTTCGCGAAGTGGCGACGGAGAGGGTCGGTCCGCGGGTGGCTCGCCAGATCGTGCGGCTGTGCGAAAAGATCGGCCGGATGGTCGACGGCGAGGTCGAGATTGGCCTCTCGCGCGAAGACTTAGCGCAGATGACCGGTACCACGTTGTTTACCGTAAGCCGGCTGCTGTCAGCCTGGGAAGTGCGCGGGATGGTAAGGGCCCGCCGCGAAGCGGTGACGATTTGCGAAGTTCAATTGTTGCGTGAGGTGTCCGAAGAGACCTAGGCGGCGCGGCCGGCCCGAGCAGCGGGGCACGCTGTTTGCGCGAGCGCAAAGACGGGGTGCCGGAGTCACGCCCATGATGGGCTAGAGAGACACGTGTGGATGCGGTCGGGGCGCGGGGCGCCGATCGTGGCAAGCCAGGCGGAGAGGGGGCCTAGCCAATGCGGCAGATCAGCTTAGCGATAGCCGTGGTTGCGGCGATTGCTGCGTCCTACGGACTCGGCCGGTACCGTGCCTATTCCCGAACGGGTGGCATGACGGCGCGGCACGTACTCTACTACGTGGACCCCATGCATCCCTCCTACAAATCCGACAAGCCCGGCATCGCTCCCGACTGCGGAATGCAGCTGGAACCGGTCTTTTCCGACGCCGCCGGGACCGTTGCTCCCGCTGCGGCCGTGGCGCAATTGTCCGCAGGGGCGGTCGGCATTGACGGCGCCACGCAACGAGCGTTGGGGATCCGCGTCGAACCCGCGGAGAGAAGCGGCGCCACTCGCGTGATCCGCGTGGTGGGCCGCGTGGTTCCGGAAGACACACGGGTGTACAGGATCAACTCGGGCGTGGACGGGTTTGTTCGGGAGACCTACAACGATTCCGTGGGAGTTCCGGTCAAGAAGGACCAGAAGCTGGCGACGTATTATGCGCCCGACTTTCTGGCGGTGGCCTCCGGGTTCCTGGCCGCCAGCGAGCGCGTGCCGGGCTCAGTGGGCAAGGACGGGGCGCGGACGGTTCCATTCCCCGGCGCGGTAGTCCAAGCAAGGGGTAAGCAGTCTTCAGGGTTATGCCGATCGCCTGCGCAATCTCGGCATGAGCGATGTGCAGATCCAGCGAGATGGCCGATAGCCGCCAGCTTCCCTCGAGTATCGATGTCGTCGCGCCGGCGGACGGATTCATCCTGGCACGGAACATTTCGCCGGGACAGCATTTCGAGCATGCCACGGAGTTTTACCGCATCGCGGATCTGAGCCGGGTGTGGGTGGTGGCCGAGGTCTACGAACAGGAGGCGCCGTATCTGCGCGCTGGCAGCCGCGGCACAGATCGCCTTGAGAGACGAGGGACGCCGGTTGTCCGCGACGCATTACCGACAGCCTGCCGCAATCCGAGGCCGGCGGCGGGACCGTCAAGCTTCGTCTGGAAGTCGACAATCCCGAAATTCGTCTTGCGGCCCGAAATGCTGGTTGACGTCGAGCTGCCGGTCCGGCTGCCGTCCGCGGTCACGGTGCCGCTGGACGCCCTGGTCGATTCCGGCGCCCGCGCGCGTGTCTATGTCGAGCACGGCGCAGGCGTATTCGAGCCTCGCGAGGTCGAGACCGGGTGGCGCGCCGGCGAGCGGGTCGAGATCCGGCACGGGGTTCGAGCCCGGTGAGCGGGTGGTTGTCGCGGCGACGTTTCTGGTCGATTCGGAAAGCCGGCTGAAAGCGCCCGCCTCCGGCGCCGGCGGGCCCGATGGAGGGACCGGCGGGCATGGCCAAACAGATGGCGGCAGCCAAGACAGTGAAGGATCCGAATTGCGGCATGCAGGTGGATCCGGCCAAGGCGGCAGCATCCGGCAACGCTCTCACGTCTGCGCGGCACCACCTACTACTTCTGCTCCAGGCACTGCAAAGAGACGTTTCAGAATGAGCATTCCGCCTCAGCCAGCAGGCGCCAGGGAGACCGCCATGATGATTAACCGGATCATCGACTTCTCCGTGGAGCACAAGCTGGCGGTGTTGGCCACCATCGCCCTTGCCTGCATCGCCGGATGGTGGGCGATGGTCACGCTGCCCCTGGATGCCACTCCCGACCTGAGCGACACCCAGGTCATCGTCTTCTCACGCTGGGACCGCAGTCCGGATATCGTCGAGGACCAGGTCACCTATCCGATCGTCACCGCCATGCTCGGCGCGCCGCAGGTCAAGACGGTCCGGGGCTTCTCCGATTTCGGCTACTCCTACGTCTACGTCATCTTCGAGGATGGAACCGATCTGTACTGGGCGCGCTCGCGAACGACGGAGTATCTCTCCAGCGTCCTGCCCCGTTTGCCGGAAGGGGTGAAGACCGAGCTTGGTCCCGATGCCACCGCGTCTGGGGTGGGTGTTTCAGTACGCCCTGGTGGACACGTCGGGCAAGCACAGCCTCGCCGATCTGCGCTCGTATCAGGACTGGTATCTGCGTTATTACCTCCGGTCGGTGCCCGGCGTGGCCGAGGTTGCGCCGATCGGCGGCTATACCCGCCAGTACCAGGTGAACCTCGACCCGAACCGTCTGCGGGCCTACGGCATCCCGGTCAGCCGCGTGGTGGAGGCGGTCCGCAGCGGCAACGACGAATCCAGCGGGCGATTGCTGGAATTCGGCGGCACGGAGTACATGGTCCGCGGCCGCGGCTACGCCCGCTCGCTCGAGGATTTCGAGAACATCCCGCTCAGCGTCAGCGATACCGGTTCGCAGATCCGTATCAAAGACGTCGGCCAGGTGGTCGATGGGGCCCGACCTGCGGCGCGGCCTCGCCGATCTGGACGGCAAGGGCGAGGTCGTTTCCGGCATCGTCGTCATGCGCAACGGCGAGAACGCGCTGGACGTCATCGACCGGGTGAAAGCCAAGATCAAAGAGATCGAGCCCGGGTTTCCGGCGGGCGTGAAGCTCGTTCCGGTCTACGACCGCTCGGAGCTGATCCACAACACCATCGGCACCGTGAAGAACGACCATCCTCGAGGTCCTGGTCACGGTCGTGCTCATCATCCTGGTGTTTCTGTGGCACTTCCCCAGCGCGGCGATCCCGATTGTGACCATGCCGGTCGCGGTGCTGCTCGCGTTCATTCCGTTCCGCATGATGGGCATCAGCGCCAACATCATGTCGCTGGCCGGAGTGGCCATCGCCTTCAGCGAGTTGGTGGACGCTTCGATCGTCGTGGTCGAACAAACGCACAAGAAACTAGAGCTGTGGCAAAAGGCCGGGCGCCCGCGGCGACTGCCGCGCCGATCGTGCTTGGCGCGATCAAAGAAGTAGCCGGGCCGACGTTCTTCTCGCTGCTGGTGATCGCCGTCTCCTTCCTGCCGGTGCTGACGCTGCAAGCCCAGGAAGGCCGGATGTTCCGGCCGCTGGCGTACACCAAGACGCTGACCATGGTGGTGGCCGCGTTGCTGGCGATCACGCTCGATCCCGCGTTGCGGCTGCTGCTGACCCGTGTCGAGCGCTTCGACTTCCGGCCTGCGATGGCTCTGCCGGATCGCGAATGCCGTGCTGGTCGGCCAGGTGAAGTCCGAAGAGCGCCACCCCGTCAGCCGGCGGCTGATGCGCGTTTACGAGCCGGTGGTCCGCTGGACGCTGCGCTGGAAGTGGCTCGTTATCGGCGCGGCGGCGGCCGTGGTGCTCGTCACCATACCGGTGTTCACACAACTGGGGTCGGAGGCCATGCCGCCGCTCGACGAAGGCTCGATCCTGTACATGCCCACCACGCTGCCCGGCATCTCCATCCGGCAGGCCCAGCAGTTGCTCCAGGTCAGCGACCGCATGATCCGTCAATTCCCGGAAGTGGACCGCGTACTGGGCAAAGCAGGACGCGCGGAGACCGCCACCGATCCGGCGCCCCTCTCGATGCTGGAGACGGTCGTAATCCTGAAGCCGCGCTCGGCGTGGCGCCATGTCGATACCTGGTATTCTGCATGGGCGCCGGAATGGGCGAAGCGCGTCTTCCGCCACGTCACCCCCGATACGATCTCAACCGAGGAGCTGGTCAGCCAGATGAACGCCGCGCTGAAGCTTCCCGGCGTCAGCAACGCGTGGACCATGCCGATCCGCGGGCGCATCGATATGCTGACCACCGGTATCCGGACTCCCGTGGGGCTGAAGATCGCCGGCGCGGACGTCCAGCGCATTCAGGAAATCGGCGCCGAAGTTGAAGCCGTACTGAAGACGGCCAAGGGCACGCGCACCGTCCTGGCGGAGCGCACGGCCGAAGGCTACTTTCTGGATCTGAAATGGGACCGCGAACAACTGGCGCGCTATGGCATCAGCGTCGAAGACGCGCAGAGAGTGGTCGAAAACGCGATCGGCGGGGACAATGTCAGCACGGTCGTGCTCGGGCCGGAGCGCTATCAGGTAAACGTCCGCTACCTGCGCGATTTTCGCAGCGATCTTGCGGCGCTCGGCCGCATCCCGGTGCCGGCCGGCGGCCAGCGCCAATTGCCCTTGAGCGACCTGGCGCAAGTCGGTATCGCCAACGGGCCGGCTATGATCCGCAATGAGGACGGGTTGCTCACGGGATACGTTTACGTGGACGTCGCCGGCCGCGATCCCGAGAGCTACGTCAACGAAGCGAATCAACTGCTGCGCGACCGCCTGAAGCTGCCTGCGGGCTACTCGATTTCCTGGAGCGGGCAGTACGAGGCCATGCAGCGTGTGAAAGAGCGGCTGAAACTCGTTGTGCCGGTCACCTCTGTTCCTGGTCTGCCTGCTCCTGTACATCAACACGAAGTCCGTGCCCAAGACGGTTATCGTCCTGCTGGCAGTGCCGTTTTCCGCCGTGGGGGCGGTCTGGTTTCTGTATGTGGCCGGTTACAACATGAGCGTCGCGGTGTGGGTGGGGTTGATTGCCCTGCTGGGGATCGATGCCGAGACCGGGGTCTTCATGCTGCTCTACCTCGATCTGGCCTACGAGGAGGCCCAGCGCGAAGGCCGCCTGCACAGTCTCGGCGAGCTGCGGGAAGCCATCGTTCACGGCGCCGCCAAGCGTCTGCGGCCGAAGTTCATGACGTTCGCCACCACCTGCGTCGGCCTGTTTCCCATCATGTGGGCGACGGGCGCCGGCTCCGACGTGATGAAACGGATTGCGGCGCCGATGGTCGGCGGCATTTTCACGTCCTTCGTTCTCGAGTTGCTGGTGTACCCGGCCATCTACGAGGTCTGGAGGTGGGGCTCCCAGGCGAAGAGCGCGCAGAAGGTCAGGGGCCTTGAATCCCTGGAGTTGCAGCCGGCTGCGGGGCCGGCAGGGCCGGGGTGGATATGGAAAGCCTCGTTGCCGCCCCAGGAATCGCCGGGGCGCCAGTGAGGATCGCGACTGCGAGGTGTGCGGATATGTTGTCGGGACGCATTGCAACGGGTAGGTTACACCGGCGGGGCCTGACGGTGTTGACGGTCCTCTTTTGTGCCAGGGTCGCAATCGCCCAGAGCGCTCAAGGAACGTTCCCGGCGTTCGCGCCCGCCGCTCCGCCGGCCGTATCTTATGTGCGCGGACAGCTCAGCATCGATGCGCTCGACGTAACGCTGGCGGAGGTTCTGGCGAGAGTGGCGGCGCTCACCGGCGTGCAAATCGACGTTCCGCCCGCCGCCAGCACGGAAAGAATGCCGGTGGTCAAGTTCGGCCCCGGGCCGGCGCGCGAGGTTCTCGCGTCTTTGCTGAACGACTCGAACGTCGACTACATGATTCAGGCATCCGACAGCGATTCGGAGAAGATACAAAGTGTAATCGTAATGGCGCGTGAGAAGAAGAGCGGCAAGGCCAATGGGACGGAGGAAATGGCACGCGCGTCCCGCAGCCCTTACTCGAGGGCGGCGCGGCCTTCCAGCCCGGAGGAGGCGCCGCCGCCCGAAACCTCCGCTCCGCCACAGCCGGATATCGCGCCGCCAGACGCGAGTTCTTCGAACCCGCAGCCCGCATCGCCGCAGCCGGACCAACCGCCGCCGCCTCCGACGGTGGAGCCCGCTCAACCCCAGCAGCCGGGGCAGCTCAACGGCACAAGGGTCGGCCCCCAAACCGTTCCCCAGTCCCTGGATTCTCAAAGCGTCAGCCAGACTTTGCAGCAAATGTACCAGCAGCGGGCGCAGATCACCCAGCAAGAGCGCGAGGCCGGCTTGCCGCCAGCCAATCCCGGGAAATAGGGCGGGCTCCGACTTACATGACATGTCTGGAACCGCTAGCGTAGTGCGTCGCAAGTCATGCGAAGTAGGATTATCCAAGGGCAAATCCAAGGACAGGCACGAAGTCTCGCAACCACGGCGAAATTCGAGCCAGTCTTCGGTTTGCAGCTCGTTCCGATACCCGACCGGACGTCCGCCGCATTACAGAAGGATGAGGACATGAAAAAACCGGGCGCGAGCCAAGGTCCGCCGGCATCGGAGCTGATCTCGAAAAGAATCGCCGGACTCGGGGACTGGCGCGGGGAAACCCTCAGCAGAATGCGCACGCTCATCAAGGAAGCAGACCCGGACGTCGTCGAGGAGTGGAAGTGGATGGGCACTCCGATTTGGGCGCACGACGGCATCATCTGCACTGGCGAATCCTACAAGAACGTCGTGAAGCTCACCTTCGCCAAGGGCGCGTCCCTGAAGGATCCGGCCCGTCTCTTCAACTCGAGTCTCGAGGGAAACGCACGCCGCGCGATCGACATCCATGAAGGAGAAGAAGTTGACGAGTCCGCCTTCAAGGCGCTCGTTCGCCAGGCGGTCGCCCTCAACAGTTCCGGCAAGTCGGAAGCTCCCAGGAAAACGAAGTTCTAAGGGGATTACGCCCCTGAACAGGTCCGACAGCGGGGCGGCGGAGGCATCGTTTCGCGCGAGGGTACCGAGGTTGCAGATGGCCTCGGCAGTTGCAAGGAGCGAATTGCGCCCGACTACTGTCCGGCGGGCGCGGACTTCTTGCGGTTGTAGTCCTCGATGATCCGGGCGACGTACGCGTAAGTTTCGCGGTACGGAGGAATGCCTCCATACTGTTCCACTCGCTGCGGCCCCGCGTTGTAAGCCGCCAGCGCCTTCACCACATCGCCGCCGTACCGGTCCAGTAACTCGCGCAGGTACTTAGTCCCGCCATCCAGGTTGGCGGCCGCGTCGAACGCGTTCTTGACGCCGAGGGCGGCCGCCGTCTGGGGCATGAGCTGCATCAGCCCGAGGGCGCCTTTGGGCGAGGCGGCCGTGGGAACGAAGCCGCTTTCGGCCTTCACGACGCTGGCCACGAAGTCCGGGTCGATCCGGTGCCGCAAGGCAGTGCTGGCGATCAAGCTCTTGAGATCGGTCGCCGCCGTCTCCGCGGCCGTGGCCTGGGCTGGCGGCGCGGGCGGGAGCGCGCTCGGCCCTGGTTCAAAACTCGCGATTTGCTGGCTGGGGACCTCCACGAAGCCAGCGCCGGAGTCAGCGCAGAGCCACAGCCTGCTGGTCGGCCCTGCAACCTCGCGCCGAACATACTGAATGGTAAAGCCATTGCGCAGCAAGGCGACCTGGCATTCCTCAGGCTGGCTACCGGCAGCGTAAGCTCCCGTGCACGCCAGTAACAATGCGACCCGCAACCCCAGCGCCAGGCGCCGGCCGGAAGGCACACCACTCCATTGCTGCGGTAACGACATCACCTACAAGCTTGCCATCGGATGTTTCGCGCGTCGTTGCGGTAATGCAAAGAGGGTGTTTGCTCATCAGCAAAGACATTAAATACCCATCGGTTAAAATTCCATCACGGACCGAAGTTTGAGTGTTTGCTGGGGTCAGGCCATGCCGGCCTGACATTTCCTGTAGATGCCCCGGGTGTTTGCCCGAGGGCAAAAGCGTCCAGTGAAGCGGGGGTTACCAGCGCTGGAACGCGGTAAGAGGGGCTTGACCATTGCGCGCCGCTTGGGCGGCGACGAAGCACGCGCCGCCGGAGCCGGCGGACGGAAAGAGGAGGATGCGCATGGCGCGGAGAAATTTGAGCACCCTGGGGTTCCTGGTGGTGCTGATCTGTGTAGCGGCACTGTCCGCAAACGCCCAGTCGTTCAGGGTCCAATGTCCAACCACCACGATCACTCACCCGGTGGCGCGTACCAGTGTACAAGGGGAGCCGGCCTATACTGGCCCGACCGTACTTAGCCCCAGCAGTCCCGGCACATACCAGACGCCGGTCTCGAACGTAAACGGCGCCATCAAGTGCCAGCAGATCTCGGGTGGCGACGGGTACTCGACCATGGGCGACGGAACGCAGACCTACATGTTCTCCTTCGGGCCGCTGTCCGGCCTCAGCGACATCGCCAACGGCAAGCCTGGCACGGAGTTCCCGGATGTCTTCAACACCCTGTATCCGGGTACGCTTCTACCCGGAGATCCTGTCACGACGGGCCTGGCCTCGTTTGTTGGGGCGGACGCCAAACCGTTCAACGGGGCCGTGGGCCTGGCTCCGGACATTCCGAACCTCGTCAGTATCTACGACATCTCCGGGTCCACGACAGGTAACGTGGTGGTTGTTCAGACCAACTCGCCCCTGGGTGTGAATGTCGGGGACACCGTGAACATCGCGGGAACCGGCGTGGCCGGCTATGACGGTGCAAGGGTCGTTACGGGAATTGGCTTCCCCGCCCCCGTCCCGGCCATCGGCGCCACAAACGCCGGCGGCGTCGTGTACTACGGCTTCCCGACCGCCTTCAACTTCACGTTCAACGCCGGATCCAGCGGGCTACCCGATGTGAACGAGTCTGCGACCGCTTCGGCTGGGATTCCCTCGAGAATAGATGGGCACGTCGACCCCCGCCAGATCATGGACGTCGGCGTGATGAACGGCAACATCCCGGCGCCGTTGCTGGCCATCGACGAGGACGACGAGTTCTTCCTCACCCTCACCAACGTGGGCATGATCATGCGGCCTGACCTGTTCGAGCAGCACACGATCCACTTCCACGGTTATCCCAACGCTTCGGCGTTCTACGATGGCGTTCCCGACGCCTCGGTGGCCATCAACATCGGCGGCAGCTTCACTTACTACTACCTGGCGCCGGATGCAGGCACGTACTTCTGGCACTGCCATATCACGCCTCCCGAGCACTTGCAGATGGGCATGGTGGGGCAGCTTTACGTGCGTCCGCGGCAGAATCGGTACACAGGCAGCCTCTACACGGGCCTCCAGCAGCAGCAGTTGGACCTGCGCACGGCCTGCAATTCCGCTACCGACATCCTGTGCAGCAATCCCCTGCCGGCGACGAACACCGGCGCCGCGGGCCCCGGCATGTACGCCTATAACGACGGCGACGGCTCGACCCGCTATGACGTCGAGTATCCTCTCCAGATCCACGGTTTCGACCCCAACTTCCACTTCGTCGGCATGACGTTCAACCCGGAAGGGTTTGCGGACATGAAGGACAAGTACTTCCTGCTGAATGGGCGCAGCTACCCCGACACGATTGCGACCGGTCCGCTGCAGACGATGTCGGCGGATGGCAAGTCGCATTTCTCCCAGCCTCTGCCGGCGATCGTCAACATTCCGGCGGGCGGAAGGGCGCTGCTGCGTATTTCCGACCTGGACGTTTCGGAATATCAGACCCTGGCCTCCCTCGGCATCCCGATGCAGGTCGTCGGGTACAACGCGAAGCTGCTTCGGGACCAGGCTGGAAACAACATGTACTACAACACCAACTCGATCACGCTGGGCGGCGGCGAGTCGCTGGACGTGATTCTGGACGCCAGCAACACAACCCTTTATCCGTCGGGCAGCGTGTTCTATCTCTACACCCCCAATCTCGACCATCTGTCCAACGACGCCGAGAACTTCGGCGGGCTGATGACCGAGGTGCATATCAACTAGGAGAGCGGCAATGGGAGCGACGAACATGAAAAGAGCGATCTCGAACACACAATTGTTTTTGGCGCCGGTGACGGCGCTGTTGCTCACGGCTACGGCTTACGCCGCGGCTCCTGGAATCACGGGCGGAACCGGCGGGAAGGCGACCTTCAGCCTTACGGCGCAGGACGCTTACATCAGCCAGCCGGATGGCGCGGCGGTCTACTCGTGGGGGTACGGGTGCGCAACCGCCCCGGTCGGCTTCAACCCGTCGATGGCTAACGCGAAGTGCACCTCGATGCAGGTCCCCGGCCCGACGCTGATCGTCGCAGAAGGGCAAACGGTCACTGTGAAACTGACCAACAACCTGCCGCTCTCGGCCGGCAACACCTCGATTCTGTTTCCGGGCTTTAACCTCCAGCCGTTTACGGACGGCGTGCCCGGCCTGCTGACGCAGGAGGCGGCGCCCGGCGCTACGGTGACTTACACGTTCACCGCCTCGTCGCCGGGAACGCGTGCCTACTACAGCGGGACGCAGGGCGACTTGCAAGTCGAGATGGGCCTCTACGGCGCCATCATCGTGGTCCCGAGCGCCGCCCCCGCCGGCTGCACCGCGCTGCCGTCGGCCGCCGCGGTCGGACATGCGGGGAGCCAGAGCGAGACGGATTTCCGGCTCACGTCCTTCGGCTACGCTTACGATCACTGCAAGAGTTACTACGACCGGGAGTACCTCTTCCAGTTCTCGGAGATGGATGCCAACATCCACACCCAGGCGCTGGCGCAGGTCACGGCTGCCGTTGCTGCATGTGCCGCGGGCGGAGCGGGCAGCCCGGGATGCAGCCTCAACGTCCCAACCGAGCCCTACCACCCCGGGTACTTCATGATCAATGGACGCTCGATGCCCGACGACATGGATGCGAATTACGCACTCCAGTATCCGCACCAGCCCTACAACGGCGATCCGCACATGCATCCGGGCGAGCAGGTGCTGTTGCGCATCATCGGGCAGGGCCGCTGGCAGCATCCCTTCCACGAGCACGCCAACCATGTCCGCATTCTCGCGCGCGACGGGAATCTGATTCTCAGCCAATCCGATCCGACCATGCTCGCCGGACCTCTCCTGTTCACTACCACGACCACCCCAGGGCTGGCCATGGATGGGATCTTCTACTACACGGGCAAGGGCTTGAACTGGGATCTCTACGGTCACAATCCGTCTTCGAGCGACCCTCTGGCCACCGCGGCCTGCGTTGCGGACGCCAACGGCTACTATACGGTGAACAGCACGCCGCCCGCGCCGGTTACCGCCATCAACTACTACGAGTGGTGTCAGGACCACAACAAGCCACTCCAAGTCGCCCCATTCGGCGATGTCAACGGCGGCGGCCCGGCGTCTCTGCCCGACGCGAACATTCTCACCAACGGCCCTTGGTATGGCGGCAGCCCCTATCTCGGTGCGGACGCGACGGTCCGCGCCACCGGCCCCACCGGTACGACTCCGCCTTCGGGCACCATCGCGAACTCTCCCAGTTCCGAGGCTGGCTTTGCGTTTATGTGGCACTCGCACAACGAACGCGAGATCACCACGAACAATATCTTCCCCGGCGGAATGCTGATGATGATGCTGGTCGATTCCCGGGAATTCGTGATCGACGAGACCAACTGACGAGGACGGAACGACTGACAGCGAGGACAGAACGATGCGAATGAACCATTTCACTCCCTTGAAGGCCGCGGTACGAGTAGTCGGTGTTCTTCTCGCCGGGGCGGTTGTGGCTTTTGGCCAGGTGACGGTCAATCTGACCGCCGGGGCTTCCACCGTGGCCCTGCCGGATGGCTCGGCGGTGCCGATGTGGGGCTACGCCTGCGGCACCCCGGCCCCCGCCTGCGCCGCGTTGAATCCAACCGCCGGAACCGGCTGGTCCCCCGTCGTCATCACGGTCCCCACGGGACAGGATCTGACGATCAACCTTACGAACAGTCTGCCTGCCTCGGTGCCCACATCGCTGGTCATCGTGGGCCAGGTGGGCGGCGGCCTTGGCGACAAGACGCAGAGGACCACTAGCCCGAGCCCGGACCACTCGGCCGCCCAGTCCACGGTCACCTGGCCCATCGTCGGCTCCGGCACGGGAACGCCCCCGTCGCAGTCGGACCGCGTGCAGTCTTTCTCTACGGAGGTGGCGCAAGGCGCGACGACGGCACTGACCTGGAAAGCCCCTCGGGCGGGTACGTACCTGCTCGAGTCCGGCACGCACCCCTCCATCCAGGGTCCCATGGGCCTTTATGGAATCGTCGTGGTCACCACCGCGCCCGCGGCGCCAACGGCCGGCACCGCCTATGCCGGTGTGACCTACGCCGCGGATGTTCCGCTGCTTCTGAGTGAAATCGACCCGGCTCAGAACAACGCGGTCTATACCGCGGTCAACACCCCCGGGTTCAGCGAGACCATGGTGTGGTCAGGTCAGCCCGGCGGCTGCAACGATCCAACTTCCGCGACGTACCACCAGTGCTACCCGCCGGCGGTGAACTATACCCCGCTGTACTACCTCTTCAATGGCGTCGCCTTCGACAAGACCAACGGATCGAAGTCGCTGTTTGCCGCCTCCCCCGCCTCGGGCGTAACCGGCAACGTTCTGGTTCGCTTCGTCAACGCCGGCCTCCGCATGCACGTCCCTTCGATCGTGGGAGCGCAAACCGGCGCGAACGGGGTTTCTGGATTCGCGCTGATCGCGGAAGACGGCAACCCCCTGCCGGGCGCCCCTCGCGTGCAGAGCGAAGTCTTCATGGCCGCCGGCAAGACTTACGACGTGATGATCAACGCGCCTGCCCCCGGTTCGAAGGCCCTTCCGGTGTTCGACCGCGAGCTGAGCCTCTCGGGTAACGCTACCACGCGCGACGCCGGCATGCTGGCTTACATCGGCGTCAACGGCGGCGGACTCCCTGGCGCGGCGGCGCTCACGGGCGCTGTAGCCAGAGCGGACACTTACAACTCCCTGGTCGCGGGCCAGACGCTCACCGTGTCGGACCTGTCCAAGGGCGTGCTGGCGAACGACACGAACGTGTACGCGGTGAAGGTCGTCACTCCGCCGCTCCACGGCTCCGTGACCTTGAGCGCAAACGGCACCTTCACTTACGTTCCCAGCGGCAACGGAACCTCCGATACGTTCGAGTATTGCGGAAATGGGGCGGCCTCCGGTCCGGCCTGCGCCACGGTGACCCTGAGCGCGGCGCCCATTGAGGCGGGCGCCGGCATCACCGTCAATCCCGACTCCTACACCTCCAATGTGGCCACGTCCCTGAGCATCAAGTCCCCCGGCGTCCTGTGGAACGACAGCGACGCGGCGGGCTATCCGCTCGCCGTCGACACCAGCACAGTCTCTGGTGCGTTGACGGGCCCGGGCACGGGTACGGTCGCGGTGGACAAGAGCGGCGCCTTCAGCGCGTCCGTGTCCGCCCCCGGCGCCTATACCTTCACTTACAAGGCCAAGAACTCTCAGGGAACGCAAAGCGCCTCGGCTGCAACCGTGACCCTGAACTTCCCGGCCCCGTCGGGTCTTAGGGTGACGGTTCTGGACGGCAAGGACAAAGTCACTGCCATCAGCGACTATCGCTGGATCATCGAGGAAGACCGCACCTTCTACATCGACCCCAGCAACACGACGACCACCGTCGGTGGGGTTCCGCTGACCTTCGGGACCAACTTCCACACCAGCTACATGCCGGTGGTGGCGACGGGCTGCGTCGGGCCGACGGGCGCCGTGGCCTGCGAAACCGGCCAGACGGTCCTCGACCCCGCCACGGGAAACCATTTGCCTGCGGTGTGCGACATCGCCAATGGCGTTTGCAGGACCTCCGCCGCCCAACAGGCGCCCCTGGATCCCAGCCAGGTCGCTCTGGATCCGCACAAGCGGTACTACATCTCGGTTCTGCCGGGCGACGCGGCCAACTCGTTCGAGAACGTGGGCGGTTGCCTTTCGAATGCGACTCCCAGTTGCGGCCACGGCATGGGCGGCGCTCCGATCCTGTTCCCTCAACCCAATTCCAGCGTCACGGTGCTGGTGCAGCCCAACCCGTTCCCGCCCTCGAAACTCTCGGTCTTTGTGTTCGAAGACGACTTCCCGCTCAATGGCGAGCAGGATGGCGGCGGCGGAATCGACGTGCTGTCGCCTAATGAGCCGGGGCTGGGGGGCTTCAACATTACCCTCTTCGACGACGCCGGCGGTCCGGGCGATCCGACCGGCCAGATGACCTACGACATGTTCAACCAGCCGCTGTCCAATAGCCTGGCTGGGACGCTGGATCCGGTTACGGGGATCGATGCATGCCCGATTTCAAAGACCCCGCGGAGCGCGGACGATCCGACTGCGACGGGCATTACCGGCACCATCGTGACCTGCCCCAAGTACGAATCGGATGGGCAGACGCTCTCCCCGCTGGCGGGCCAGGTCGTGGTCGCCAACCTGATGCCGGGAAGATACGGCGTGGTCGCCACGCCGGCAGCCGACCGGATTGCGAGAGGGGAAGAGTGGCTCCAGACCAACACCCTGGACGGCCAAAAGGCCCACGATTCCTTCCTCCGCATCGGCGAGCCGAGCTTCTTCCAGGAGTTCGGGCCGGCCGGATACCACGTCTCTATCGGCTTCGCCAACCCGAAGATCATCAATGCCCGCAAGGCGGGCGTCTGCGCTGGCGCCGATCCCAACATCACCGGCGCCAACTGCACCAACTCCATCAAAGGCCTGGTCACCACCGAACGCATGAGCCGCACGCCGGATGAGCGGCTCTACAGCAGCGGCGACAACTCCAGCTTCTCGTTCACCCAGTGCTACGTGAGCTTTGGAGACCCGGACGGGGAGGATTTCGCCTTCACCAAGTGCAATGCCGACGGCAGCTTCACCCTCTCGGATCTTCCCGATGGCGATTGGCGCATCACCGTTTTCGACCAGTGGAACGACATGCTGGTAGACGGCCTTTCGACCCCGGTCAGGCTGGGCGGCGGAAAGACCACCGATCTGGGCCAGATTGCCATGAACCAGTGGCAGTCCAACATCTACACCTCGACGTTCTTCGATCTGAACGGCAATGGCGTCCGGGACGACGGCGAGCCCGGGCTCACCCTGGTGCCGACCAACATCCGCTTCCGCGACGGCAGCTTCTCCAACTTCAACAACACCGACCTGAACGGAAACGCCGGTTTCAACGAAGTGTTCCCGCTGTTTAGCTGGTACGTGGTTGAAACCGACGCGACTCGCTACAAGAACACCGGGACCCACGTGGTCTACGACGCGGGCGGACCGGCCGACGGCACCTGCACCTCCACAACGGCTCCCTGCGGCAGCTCCACCATCGCCGCGAATATGGCGAACACCGCCGAGGTGATCTCCGTCCCCACGACCCTGCGGGTACCCGGCGCCGTTTACTGCAAAGACGCGGACTGCAGCACTCACCCGAACGGCATCCAGGACGGGCCGGCCTCCAGCGACCCGCCCAGCGTCTGCACGACCAACACCACCACCGGTGTAACCACCTGCTCCACGCAGCTCTCCACGGGGCGCATCGATCCACCTTGGGTCCTGACCGAGGGCTGGCAGGGCTTCTCCGGCCAGAACAACTTCCTCGAGTTCGGCAAGACGCCCTTCGCGCCCGGCGAGAACGGCGGCATCAAGGGCCACGTGGTGTATGCCTCGACCCGTCCCTTCGACGACCCGCAGTTGCTCCTGCAAACCAGTTGGGAGCCGCTGGTTCCGGGCGTCACCATCAACCTCTACCAGGAGGGTACGGCGCCGGATGGGAGCCAGTCTCTCAAGCTGGTTGACACCACTCTGACCAGCAGTTGGGACGCATGGGCCCAGGGCTTCCGGTCCGATGGCAATCCCAACATGAACTGCCCGGGCCAGGGCGCGAGCACCGGCCCCATCGCGGATCTTTTCTTCTTCTCGCTGTACAACCAGCCGAGCTGGCTCGATGTGTACGGCAACGGGGGCACCGCCGCCCACCCGATTCCGTACAACTCCCAGTTCAAGTGCTACGACGGCATGCACAACTGGAATCAGCTCCAGCCGGTGCCTTACGACGGCATGTACCAGTTCCCGAGCATCGCCGGCCGCGATCCGGTGACCGGAAAGCCAGTCGGCGGCACCGGGAAGACGGTCGGTTCGA
This sequence comes from Bryobacterales bacterium, assembly GCA_963710565.1. Lineage (GTDB taxonomy): Bacteria > Acidobacteriota > Terriglobia > Bryobacterales > Bryobacteraceae > DASWZN01. The sequence goes on from CAVQAN010000012.1 coordinate 44,654, forward strand.
ACTGCACCATCTGCGTCGCGAATCCGACCGATAGCACGCCCATGCTGCCCGCCGGCAACTACGTGGTGGAAGTGATTGTTCCTCCCGGCTACGAGCTGGTGAAGGAAGAGGACAAGAACATTCTCATCGGCGACAATTACATCGCGCCGGTGACGCAGGAGTTCGGCGGGCTGGGCAACGTGTTCATCATGCCCGACCAGGCCTCCGTCGGCCTGCTGGCCGGCTCCGGCTATAACGTCAACAACCCTCTGAATCCGACCCAGACCTTAGGACGGGACTCCACACAGGCAAGCCACGAGGGCGACACCGGAACCGTCGAGTCGTACTGGCCGTGCGTAGGCCAGGCGCGCGTCGTTCCCGACTTCATCAGCTTGTTCCCGCAGTCGGGTGAAGTTTCGCCGTTCGCTGGGGCGACTCGCAATCTCTGCGACCGCAAGGAGGTCATCCTCAACGACCAGTCGTCGGTGCTGGCGAAGTTCTACGTGTTCACCTCGACCCACGCCGCCGCTCACTTCACCGGCGTGATCACGGATGACTACACCTCGGAATTCGACCCGTTCTCGCCCCAGTTCGGTGAGAAGTTCTCTCCGCCCTATCTGCCCGTCTCCATCAAGGACTGGACCGGCACCGAAATCTCTCGCGTGTACGCGGATCAGTGGGGCAGCTACAACGGCCTGACCTACTCGACCTGGGAAGTCAACCCGCCCAACCCGACGGGCTATGCGCCCCAGATGATGGTCACCTGCATGAACGACCCGGGTACCGGACCGACTCCGGACCCGCAGTTCAACCCGCAGTACAGCCAGTTCTGCTACGAGATCCCGTTCATGCCGGGCCAGACCCAGTACATGGATACGCCGGTTGTGCCTACCTCAGCCTTCGCGGGCGCGGGCTACAACAACCCGGACTGCGCCTATCCGGATGCCACCCCCGCGGTCAGCGAGGTGGATGGCGACGGAGTTGGACCCTGGGTGAGCGCCGCTGGCAAGACCCTTACGATCAACGCCCTGGGGAACCAGGTTGTACCCAACAACGCATACTCCGGACCTTCCGCCACCACGGGGCCTTTCAACGCCAAGACCGTCACCCGCCACTATGGGTTCGGCGCCACACAGGGAACCGGGAAGGCGACCATCGGCGGGATAACCGCCACCGTCACGAGTTGGAGCGACACGCAGATCAAGGTGACGGTGCCCAGCGGCGTTGCGGCGTGCGCTGTGCAGCAACAGGCGCAGTACGGAGGCTCCGCGGCGTCATTGCGGCGAGCTGGTCATCACGGCCGGCAACGGCAAGCAGTCGGTCGACGCCGTGACCGTCACCATCGGCGGCAAGGCTCCGACCCGGCTGGGCGCTGGAAAGACGATTCAATCGGCGATTGACGCCGCGGCTCCGGGCGACATGATCATCGTCCCGGCCGGCGTCTACAACGAAATCCTGCTGATGTGGAAGCCGGTCCGGCTGCAAGGTGTCGGAGCTGCCTCCAGCGTCATCAACGCCAACACCCATCCCGCCGGCGAGCTCAAGCTGAACGACTGGCGCCGCCGGGTCAATTGCCTGTTCGGCCTGGCGCTCAATGGGACGCCCATGACCTCCGTCTCCGGCGCCAACCCCTACGATCCGACCGGCACCTTCTCCTGCACGGACGGACAGTGGAACTACTTCAAGACGTTTGACGGCAAGAACCCTCAGGTGGACCGGCTACCGTTGGAAGCCAGCGTGGGTTGGGACGCCACCCTCAACGGCAACCTGGCAGAGCTGTTGCAGGAGCCGACCTTGATGGGCGCGTATGGAAGGAGCGGCGATCACGGTGTTGTCCAAGGGCGTGAAGTTCCCGTCCAACCCGTTCACGGCCGACACGTTCCCGACCGGCACGACTCTTCTGACGGGCCCGACGAACGCCTCGGGCGTTGCTCCGCTGGGCGACAGTAACACGATGTGCCATACCAGCACGAGCAACACGACCAACCCGTTCCCGAGCAACTTCCAGTGCAACCCGTCCAGCATCGATGGCCTGGGCATCACCAACAGTTCCCAGGGCGGCGGCGGCATCTTCGTGCATGCCTGGGGGCATAACCTCCAGATCGCCAACAACCGCGTCTACAACAACGCCGGAACGCTCTCGGGCGGCATCAACGTCGGCCAGGGTGAATTCCCGGACGCGTACCTCGGGGGAGCGGGCGTAGTCAACGCGGATCCCGGCTCCTGCCAGACCAGCAGCGTCGACCAACCTTCAGTTGCCGTACTGCTTCGACATGCACGTCAACGTGCACCACAACATGGTCACGTCGAACTCTTCGACCGGCGACGAGTTGTTCTCGGCCACGCCGGCTGGGGCGGGCGGCGTCAGCTTCTGCACGGGCGCCGACTACTACCAGTTCAACTTCAACTGGCTGTGCGGCAACCTGAGCACCGGCGACGGCGGCGGCCTGGGTCACCTTGGGTTCATCTACAACGGTGACATCGAGCACAACACCGTCCTCTTCAACCAGAGCACCAATCCGACCATCCCGACCAACGGTGGCGGCATCCTGGTCATGGGCGCACCCGATGTCGATCCGGCGTGCGGCGCGGACGACCGACCAGGATTGTCTGGACGCCACGGTTGGGCCAGGCAACGGAACCGGTCCCGGCCTGCTGATCAACGCCAACCTGATCCTGGGTAACGCCGCGGAAAGCGGCAGCGGCGGCGGACTCCGCTTCCAGGCCGTCAATGGCGTGGACGTGTCTACCTTCCCCACCACTCCGGCGCGATGGTACGCGGTCACCGTCGACCAACAACATCATCGCCAACAACGTGGCCGGCTGGGACGGCGCGGGTGTTTCGTTGCAGGACGCGCTGAACGTGAGCCTGATCAACAACACCATCGCTTCCAACGACAGCACAGCCTCGGCGGGCGTGCTCTTCAACACTCTGGGTGCGCCCTTGGCCAGCTCGTCGGGCCCCACCTGCACCTCGAACTGCGGCACGACGTCACTGCCTCAGCCCGCGGGCCTGGTGGCCATCCAGAACAGCGCGGCCCTGGCCACGTCTTTACCCACCTCGCTTACGGTCACTTGCCCTGCCGGACACTATCAGGGCACGACCGCCAGTAACGGAACCTGCAAACACTACTCGTATCCGCTTCTGGATAACGACGTGTTCTGGCAGAACCGTTCGTTCTACATCGGCGTGGGCTCCCTTGGCATCGGGGGCGTCAACCAGCAGAACGTGGTCAAGCTGTTTAACGCGATCACCGGGACCCCAGCCGCGAGCGAGCCGTCAACAGACGCTGCGACCACCACCAGCGGCAGCGTGCTCATCACCGGAGGCACGGGCGCCTGCGTGACCGGCGCAACCTATTGGGACATCGGCGTCCGTGGCGACACGGGCCCGACCAACCACGCCTCGACCGTCACGCTCAACCCGATCTACTCGGTGATTAGCTCCGGCGGCTACGCGGGAACGGGCGACACGGCGAATCCCCCGCTCTTCCTCAGCCAGTACTGCAACGGCTCGCGAGTCCCGCCGGAGTTTGACTCCATGGGCTACCAGGTGCCTCCGGGTATCTCGGACGCGACCGTGCCGAACCCCGTCTTTAACCTGACGCCGGCGGCCACGGTGGACGAGGGCAACAACTGGATCAACATCAGTTGGGGCCCGCTCGCCCTGACCGGTCCGGTGACCGGCGTCCAACTCGGCAACTACGGGCCGGCTTCGTCGACCTCGTCGGTCGTCAATCGCGTCCCGTCCACTGCCAATGGCACTACCGGTGCCTACACCCTGGCGCCCAGCCTTGACTTCTTCGGCAACGCCAGGAAGACCAACAATTCCGTGGACGCCGGCGCGGTCGAGTTCGTCGCCGCTGGTTCGGCGCCGATCGCCAGTGTGACCCCGACGTCGTTGGCATTTGGGAACGTGGCCACCGGACAAACCAGCGCGGCCCAGACTCTAACGCTGCACAATACCGGCAGCGCTGCCCTGACCGGTGTCGTCGTCGTCGTCACCGCGCCGTTCTCCAGATCGGGCGGAACCTGCACGGCGACCTTGAACGCAGGCGCCACCTGCACCATCACCGTGGCGTTCGCGCCGACGGCCGCCGGAGCGGCCACCGGGACGGCCACCATCACCGGGAGCGTGGTCGTTACCGGATCGCCGGTAGCTCTCAGCGGTACGGGCGTCGCGCCCGTGATCGCCGCGACTCTGACTCCGGCGTCGTGGAACTTCGGGGCCCAGACTCGCAACTGCCCGGGCACCGGGGCCCTCGGGATTCTGGCCTGCTCGCTCGACCCGGCTCACGCTTTCACGCTCACCAACACCGGCAACGTGCCGCTGACGGGCATCGGCCAGGGGACGCTCGGAGGAACCAACGCTTCTGAGTTCTCTATCGCCAGGACGCTGTCAAACTGCGGTCCGGCTACCGGCGGCCAGTTGGTGGCCAACACAACTCTGGCTCCGGGCGCGACTTGCACCGTCACCGTGCAGTTCAAGCCGCTGACGGCCCAAACGACCGGGGTCAAGAACGCGACGGTGTCGGTCACCGATTTGGCTGGCACCCAAACGTCAACCTTGACTGGAACGGCCAACTAGTGCCGTGCCAATGCTGCTCGCGGACTTCCCGCGAGCAGCATTGTTAACCAGGCCCGGGGGCGGGCCCAGACAGCCGGCCCCCGGGGTTTTCAAGACACAGAGACGAGGATATAGGAACTATGTCGGACTGCAACGTAAGATCGGGCAAGAAAGCGATGCTGCTGGCGGGCCTCCTCGCCGGCGGCATTTCCGTTTTACCGGCCGGTGCCCAGTCTCCTGCGCCGCCGGCCAAACCCGCGGTGGCCGCAACTCCCGTCCACTATCAGCCGGCCCGGTTCTCCAGGCGGGCCGGTATCTACTACGGGCAAATCTGGGGAGTGGATGCGCTCAGCGTGAAGACCGTCGAGCAGGGCGAGATCGTTCGCTTCGCCTAGCGCGTCCTGGACCCGGATAAGGCCCAGGCGCTCAGCGACAAGAAGGTCGAGCCCTCCCTGATCGACCCGCAGGCCCGGGTCAAGCTGGTGGTTCCGCGATGGACAAGGTCGGGAAATTGCGCCAGAGTTCCACGCCCGAGGCGGGCAAGTCCTACTGGATGGCTTTTTCGAACAAGGGCCGGCGGGTGAAACGCGGAGACCACGTCAGCGTGGTGATCGGGCAATTTCGAGCCGACGGACTCGTGGTGGAGTAGCTTCCGCCCGTTCGTAAGCCGGCGTCAGCATGCCTGGAGCTCGACGCGGGTTCGGCCTTATCCTTTTCCGGGCTCACTTTCAGATTACTCAAGCGAGGACGCACACATGTTCCGAAAGTCACTGACGATTTGCGCTTCCCTGACGTTTGCCGTTTCACTCGCCGCCGCGGCGGATGTCCCAGCGACGGGAGCCAAGCTCTCCGCTACGGAGATCGTGGAGAAGAACGTCGCGGCCCGAGGCGGGTTGCAGGCATGGCGGGCCGTGCAGACGATGTCGTTGGAAGGAAAACTGGGCGCCGGCGGGAATCAGCGGGCCGCCCTGCCCGTGCCGGGCGTGGAACGCAGGTCCAGCCGTCCCAGCCCGGCAAGCCAGCCGGGACTGGGCTCGCGGCCGGCCGAGGAGGTTCAACTGCCGTTCGTGATGGAGCTGAAGCGTCCCCGCAAGATGCGGTTCGAGCTCCAGTTCAACGGCCAGACGGCGATCCAGGTGTTTGACGGCGCGCAGCGGCTGGAAGCTGCGGCCGTTCCTGAACCGGCGTGTGGTTGAGCCGTACACCGCCGACGAGATGAAGCTGGCTTCCATGCAGGCGGACCTCGACGGTCCCCTGGTCGATTACGCGGCCAAGGGCACGCGGATCGAACTGGACGGCATGGAGAAGGTCGAGGACCGCGACACCTACAAGCTCAAGCTGACCATGAAGAGCGGCCAGGCGATCCATGTATGGATCGACGCGCAGACCTTCCTGGAAGCGAAGATCGAAGGGCAGCCCCGGCGGCTGGACGGCACGGACCATCCGGTGGAAGTGTACTTCCGCGATTACCGGACGGTAAACGGCCTTCAGATTCCGTTCATCGCTGGAGACCAAGGTCCTCCCGGTGGCGCGGACGGCGCTGGGGCTAAAGGATCCGCCGGTTCCGGTGGAGCGGATCGTCATCGAGAAGGTGGTGGTGAATCCCAAGCTCGAGGAAGCGCTCTTCACGAAGCCGGCAATCGAGAGTCGCGTCGAACGCCAGGTAAGGGCACAGGCAGGGCATGCTTCCGCTTGCCCAGTCTCTCAGCGTGCCGCGCCGATACTCGTCTCGACGCGGCACGTTGAGAGTATGAAATCCCTCCACGCTTGAGGCGCCCGGCGCGTCAAACCACACGGACGCCCGCATGCTTTCCCTAGTCCTGGCCGCGCTGTCTCTGAGCGCCGGCGATGCCGCCCCGCCTCTCAACTCGCTTGAACTGCTCCAAACGCCTCCGGGCGCCGCCTCCGGATCGCGCCTGCCGCGCAACACGCCGCTGGTGATCGAGTTCTGGGCCACCTGGTGCGGCCCCTGCGTCGAGCAGATCCCGCGCTGGAACGCTCTGGCGGAGAGCTTCAAAGGCCGGGCCCAGTTCATTGCCGTCACTGCGGAAGATCCCGAAACCGTTGCGGAGTTCCTCAAGAAGCGGCCGCTGGCCGGCTGGGTGGCGCTCGATCTCGAGGGAGCGGTGCATGACTCCTACGGAGTCGAAGCGGTTCCGCGCACCTTTGTGGTGGACGCCCGCGGCGTGGTGCGCGCGGTAACCCGCCTTTCCGCGCTTCCGGATGCCGGCCTGGAGGCGCTCCTCGCCGGCCGTGCTCTTCAGCCCTTGCAGCAGGCCGGCTCGGGTTGAACGCCCAGGATCCAGCCGGGCCGTGTGCCCAGGCTCCTCCATCCGCTTGCAAGCTTCCGTGTCCAGCCGCGGGCCGTGTTCGAGTGGACGGCCCTGCGCGACGCGGCTGCCTATGAGATTCAAGTCGCCGAGCGGCAGGACTTCATCGACCCGCAAGTGCAGGACACCACCGTCGAGCCCCATTTCGTGGTCGATCTGCTGGTGGCCGGGCCGCTATGGTGGCGCGTGCGGGCTTTGGACCGGCAGGGCGAGCCGGGGCCGTGGTCCGTCGTTCGCGGCGTGGAGGTCGAGCCTCCGCCGCTGGCCCAATCGGTTCGCGGAATCGCGCTGAACCCAACCAGCGTTCCGGCCGGAGGGTCGGTGGACGCGCAGATCGTGCTCGACCAGCCCGCGCCGGGGCAGGGCGCAACGGTGCTGCTCTCAACCGGCGACCGCTCCCTCGTGTCCATGCCCCAGCGCGTTCTGTTCCGGGGAGGCGATGCATCGGCGCTGGTCTCGATCAAGACTACGAGGGTCGATGGGAACGCCGAGGTGAGCATCCAGGCGAATTCGCGCGGGGAACCCCGCCTGGCGACCCTCAGGATCGGCCCGCCACGCCCGCCACCGGCGTTGATCGGCCTGGCCATCCATCCCGGCGTCCTGGCGGCCGGCAGCGAGGCGGAAGGCATGGTGACCCTGGCCGCGCCCGCGCCCTCCAAGACCGAGGTCCGCCTGTCATCGAGCGACGCCTCGCGGCTGGCGGTGCCTTCCGCGGTGATCGTCCCGGCTGGGGCGAACGGCGCCAGCTTTCAGGTCCGGTCGCTGCACGAGGCCACCACCGGGAACGTGACCGTCGCGGCGTCGATCGAGGGCGTCGTCAAGCGAGCCGCACTGGACCTCACCGCCGCCAATGGCCAGGAACCGCTGCCCGCACCCTTCCCGTTGACGCCTTCCTACGGCGCGGTTGTGGCATCGTATGACGGGTCGAACGAGTTCACCTGGTCGAGCGTGATGGGCGCGGCATCCTACACCATCGAGCTGAGCCAGGCCAGGACTTTCGACTCCGCTCTGGCCATCACCCGGACGGTTCCGGCTCCGGGCGTCCGCATCGCGCCCCTGGCGCGCGGAACGCTCTCGGTGGCGCGTCCGCGCCAACGACGCCAAGGGCTCGCCCGGCCGCTGGTCCACCGCGCGGGCGCTGGGAGTGTGGTAGCCGCTCCTGCCTGGCAAACGTCGTAAACTGGGCAAAAGGCCCGAGTGGGGTGGACTCCGGGGTACGGGGGTGCGCCCTGCCGGTGGCCGAGGGTGCGACCGCGCATGTCGACAAACGGCTCGTACGCCCCAGGAGGGACTATGTATACTGCGGGACTGAGAAGAACTGCCTTCTTTGTTCTGCTGGCGCATACCCGCGCTGTCTCAAGAGCACGTCGATCTCGGGGTCGTCGACCGCATCAAAGCCGAGGCCTTCGAACGTTCCAAGGTGATGGAGACCTTGCGCAACCTGAGCGATGTGCACGGCCCGCGGCTCACAGGGTCGCCGGAGTTCGAAGACGCCGCGCGATGGGCGATGGGCGAACTGAACGGCTACGGCGTCGAGAAGGTGCACCTCGAATAGTGGGGACCGTTCGGGCGAGCATGGTCGCTCGAACTGTCGTCACTCGAGTTGATCGAGCCGCGCTACTCGCAGCTTACGGCCGTGCCGCTGGCCTGGAGCGCCTCCAGCAACGGCCCGATCACCGGCGAACTCGTGCTGGCGCCGCTGCGCGCGTCGTTCCGCGAGGGTCCGAAGAAATCCAAGGAGGCCCTGCAGGCGTATCGCGAGAAATGGAGCGGGAAAGCTGCGGGGCAAGATCGTGCTGCTCAGCGCACCCAAGGTGCCTGCCCCGCAGAACAACCCGCAGTTCCGGCGTTACACCGATGCCGAACTGGCCGACATGGCGAACGCGCCCGCGCCCGCCGTCAAAGTCACCGTCAAGAGTCTGGACGAGCTGGAATGGCCGGAAGATCCGGCCGACATCGGCAAGTTCTTCGGCAGCCTGTCCAACGCGCTGATCGAGCAGTTGTACGATCTCTACGACGCAATCGGTGGCCGAACGCGGCGAGTTCCTCGCCAGGGAGGGCGTTGCCGGGGTGCTGCTGGAAGACCAGCGCGCGCACGAGGGCATGCTCTTCGCCGAAGCCGCCGGCGGCTTCAAGGCAGCCACCACACCCGCCGCCGCCCACGTTCGTCGTGACCGCCGAGCAGTACAACCGGATCGCCCGGCTGGTCGAGCAAGAAGGATCCTGCGCGCGTCCGCTTGAATCTGAAAGCCGCTGATCTCGGACGGGGACGTGGATGGCCTGAACATCATCGGTGAGATCCCAGGAGGCGCCAAGAAAGACGAGATCGTGATGGTCGGCGCCCACTTCGACTCCTGGGCATTCCGGCACAGGCGCCACCGATAACGGCGCCGGCAGCGCCGTGATGATCGAGGTGATGCGCATTCTGAAGGCGCTCAACCTGAAGCTCGACCGCACGGTCCGCATCGGTTTGTGGGGTGGCGAGGAACAGGGACTGTTCGGCTCGCGGGCCTACGTGAAGGAGCACTTTGCCGATCCCAAGACCATGCGGGTGACTCCCGAACACGGCAAACTGTCCGGTTATTTCAACCTGGACAACGGCAGCGGCAAGATCCGCGGCGTGTACCTGCAGGGCCATGAAGCCATGCGGCCGATCTTCGAGTCGTGGCTCGCTCCTTTCCGGGACCTGGGGGTGACGACGATTTCGATCCGCAACACCGGCGGCACCGATCACCTGAGTTTCGCCGCGGTTGGCCTGCCGGGCTTCCAGTTCATCCAGGATCCGCTGGACTACGGCAGCATCACGCACCACTCCGACATGGACACCTGGGATCACGCCATCCCCGAGGACTTGATGCAGGCCGTCCGCCGTGATCGCGACCGTGGTGTATGAAACCGCCACGCGCAACGAGATGCTGCCGCGGCGGGAGTTGCCGAAGGCCGAGTAACGGTCGGCTCGTACACAGCGCTCCGGTCCATCCGAACCAAGTAAAATGGGCATCTTGGCTGGCCCACTCGATCTCGATCGCCTCCGCGTGGTGCTGGTGGGGACCCGCAACCCGCTGAATATCGGCGCGGCGGCGCGGGCGATGAGCAACTTCGGGTTCGGCCGCCTGCGCCTAGTCAATCCCTACGACGTGGCCTTCCGGGAGGCGCGCTCCGCGGTGGGCGCGGCGGCGCTGCTCGAATCGGCGGAAGAGGTCCGCACGGTGGCCGAGGCCGTGGCGGATTGCACGCTGGTGGTGGGCACCACGGCGGTCGGGCACCGCGAGCTGCAGCATCCGCTACGTCGCCTGGAGTACGGCGCGCGGCTCGATCCGGCGGCGAACTGGGCGCGGAGAACGTGGCGCTGCTGTTCGGCTCCGAAAAATTCGGCCTCTCGAATGACGACCTCGGCCATTGCCACTGGCTGATGCGCATCCCGACCCGCGAGGAGCACGGCATCGATGAACCTGGGCCAGGCCGTGGCGGTGTGCCTGTACGAGCTGGTGCGCGATCCGCGTGCGGCCAACAGGAAGCCGCTGGCGGCGAAGCCGGCGACCGAGGAGGAGCGCGAGCGGTTCACCACCATGCTGCTCGCCGCCCTCCGCGCCAGCGGTTACGTGAACCCGCGCACGGCCGCTTCCACGACGCAGAAAGTGCGCCGCCTGGTGCGCCGGCTGAGTCTTCCGGCGCGGGACGCCGTGGTCTGGCAGGGCATGATGAAACAGATCCTGTGGAAGCTCGGCTATCCTGGGGGAGGTCATGACCAAGGTTGAGATTCAGTTCGAACTCGAGCGGCCCCTGGACGATGCGGCGTCCGATCGTCTCGAAGCTGCGCACGGCATTTACGGCATGTTGCGTCTGGCCGCCGCGCCCGGCTCGGACAGACTGGCGGTCGAGTACGACGCGTCGCGCCTTAGCGCTGCCGACGTCGAAGCGGCGCTGCGCCGGGCGGGCGTTCCCGTACGTTCCAACGAGCCGAAGCCGGCTTGATTACACTAGAGGGATCATGGATGAGCGGGCTTTCTACAACGAGTCGGAAACGGTGAAGGCGGCCGAACTGGTGTGCCCCTTCTGCCGAACCCCCAGCAAGCAGGACCTGCGCTGGCTGGTGCGCAAGAAGAAGGACCGCTTGCCCGGCGGCGCCAACGCCGAGGACCGCGATGAAGTTCCAGAAGGCGCAAAGCTACATGGTGCTGCTCGACGACAAAGCCGCCTGCAAGAATCTGCGCTGCCGCAAGCGGTTCGATATTTCGGGCATGAAGACTATGGCGTTTCTGGCCGACGGGGGCCTTCCGAAAGAGCCCTAGAGCCCTTGCGCAGGGCTTCGTCCAGCAATTCCAGGACGCCCAGCCGCGCCGCCCACTCGTCCAGGTAGGCGCGGTCGAGGCGGCCGCCCTGAATCCGCACTACACCCAGCACGTCGTTCCACTGGCGCGCCGAGACGCAGCCACCCTTGCGGAACCACGCCAGCTTGGCGAGGATGATGTCCTCGGCCGAGGCGATCGCGAAGTCGAGAGGTTCGCCCAGAAGGTCGGAGTGCACCGCCACGCGGCGCGCCACCTGCCCCGCGCCGAACGGATCGCCCGCGACGGGGAAGAAATCGAACTTGTACGTCGTCTTGAGGTGGATGACGTTGAAGGACCGGCCGTTGAACAGGGCGTCGCGGATCATGTCCGGGTCGGCGTAGAAGTCCGGACCCAGTTCTTGCGCGAAGACCTGAGCCTGCGCCGGCAGTAACTCCGCGAGGAGGTCCACGTCGTTTGTAGCTCGCGGGCTGCCGTGGTACGAGCTCGCAACCGATCCCCCTACCGCGTACGGGATTGCGCACCGGTCCAGGGCGGCGATGATCTGTCTAAGCGGCGCCGCTGGTGTGACTGTCATCCGGATACCATCCATAGGCGCGAATCACGAGTTCACGGTCGAGGTGCCGGGCGGCCAGCCGCACCAGCACTTCCCTTTCGCCGGCCTGCGGGTGCATCGTGCGCACGCCCGCTTCGGCGAGAGCTAAGCAGCATCCCGCTCAACTGGAACACCCAAGCGATCTTCTCCTCCGGCGGCATCTTGCGCTGCAGGTCGTACATGACCTCGAGCGCGCACGGGTCCGTATCGGCGTAGTCGCTCTCGAATTCCATCTGCTAAAAGTATACGGATTGTCACGGGGGTGTAAACTAGCCTTCTCAGACGTTGTTGTAGACTGGAGTCTTAGGAGGTGGGTCTTCTCGAGTAGCTTTTCCATCGGGAACGTCCCGGCGGCGCTCGTATCGTCACTCCGCAAGATTCCTGCGGCCCTCTTCAATCTTTTCTTCCCTGATGACTGCCGCGTCTGCGGCCGGCCCCTGACCAACGTATCGCGCATTCCGGTGTGCCGCGCGTGCCTGGCGCAGCCTCAGCCCCTGGCGGCCGAGTACTTCTGCGTCCAGTGCCGGACGCCGTTCCTCAACCCGGCGCCGCTCGACGAGCAAGGCCGTTGCGAATTGTGCCGCCGCGGGCTGCGTGGATTCGACGCGGCCTATTCCTTCGGCTCCTACGAGGAGACGCTGCGGAAGCTGATTCACCTTTTCAAGTACACGCGGATCCGGACCCTGGCCCGGCCGCTGGGCCAGATGATCGCGTCGGCGGTGCCGGGCGACCAGTCTTTCGACGTGGTGGTGCCGGTGCCGTTGCATTGGCGGCGCCGTCTGGACCGCGGCTTCAACCAGTCGGAACTGCTGGCGCGCGCGGTCGCCCGGCGCTACGGTCTGCGGGTGACCAACGCTGCCCGCCGCAAGCGAATCACGACCGCACAGGCCGGCTTAAGCAATGCGAAACGCAGGGCCAATGTGGCCGGCGCGTTTCAGGTCGTGCGGCCGCGGGCCATCGCGGGCCGGCGGGTGCTCCTGGTGGACGACGTGATGACCACCGGGGCGACGGCGGGGGCCTGTGCCGCGGCGCTGCGGCGGGCGGGCGCGAGTTACGTCGCGCTGCTCACGCTGGCGCGCGTCGACCGGCGCATTGGCGTCGAGCCCTACGCGGCGGAATCCGTGGCAGCGGGGGTTTCATGATAGCGGCATTCAAGGGACTGCAGAAGCCGGTTCTGGTCCTGAACGCGAGCTACGAGCCGATTAACATCTGCGCCGCGCGGCGCGCCCTGGTTCTGGTTCTTAAGGGCGTCGCGCCACCCCGAGGAGTTCTCCTCGACGGCGCTGCATTCGGCGCGGCAGACGCTGAACCTGCCTTCCGTGATCCGCCTGCTCGAATACCGGCGCATTCCCCACCAGACGCGGTCGCTGTCCCGCAAGAACATCCTCATGCGCGACCGTTACACCTGCCAGTACTGCCTGCGCCCGATGCCCTCGAGCGAACTCACGCTCGATCACGTGATTCCGCGTTCCCGCCATGGCGAGACCACCTGGGAGAACCTGGTCGCCTGCTGCCATACCTGCAACAACAGGAAGGGGAGCCGCACGCCGGACGAAGCGGGTATGAAACTGGAGCGCCAGCCGCGACCCTTCACCCTGCACACCAGCCGCCACCTGATGCGCCTCCTCGGGCGAAGCGACGAGAAGTGGCGCAAGTACCTGTTTTATTAGCTTTCAGCCTTCAGCTCTGGAGCGGACACTGTCAGCCATCGGTTTCCCGTTTCAGCGCGAGTGGGCTGTCGCACCTGATGGCCGACGACTGAGGGCCGCCGGCTGACGACGGAGGGCTGACGGCTGCTTACGCCCGGCTCGGTGTCGGTCCCGGAGGGCCGGAAGCGGCGGGCTTCGGCTTCTCCTTTTCCTTCTCTTTCTTCACCGGGCTGATAATGACGTGGGCCATCTTGCCTTCCAGCCGCGGATGCGCCTTCGACCTGCCCGACCTGTGCGAGGTCCTGCGCGAAACGAAGCAGCAGCTTCTGGCCCAGGTCCACGTGCGCGATCTCGCGGCCACGGAATTGCACCACGGCCTTCACGCGATTACCTTCCTGAAGGAAACGGATGCGCGTGGTTCTTCTTGAAATCGTAGTCGTGGTCGTCGGTGTTGGGCCGGAACTTGATCTCTTTGACCTGGATGACGTGCTGCTTCTTCTTGGCTTCCTGCTGCTTCTTCTTGTTCTCGTATTGCCACTGGCCGTAGTCCATCGCCTTGGCGACGGGAGGCTCGGCGGTGGGGGCCACCAGGATGAGATCCAGGCCCAACTCCTGGGCTCTGCGGATCGCGGCCTGAGTGGGCATGATTTCGACGGACCCGTCGGGGAAGACCGCGCGCACTTCGCGAGCGCGGATCGCCTCATTGACGTTCTCCCGGATTCTGGGCCGGCGTGGTGGAAACTGTCTACCTGGATACATGCGGTGTTTTCAAGAGGACTGGCACGGTCATCGGGTGAGTCGCGGGGCTGCAGGCGGCGCGGCGTCCTGGGTGACGCCGGGAAGGCTCGCGGTTTGTGAAGATGCCGAATCTCGATCTCAAATGTGGTTTCTATAACATAGCGCAATCCGCCCCCTCGAGGCAAATCGGGGTCTGTGGGCCGTGAGCGATCGGCGATCCGCCAATCGACGAGGCGGTTCGGGCCGGGGACGGCAAGGGCCGGGGTCGAGCCTCTGCTAGCGCGGCGGAAGCCAGCCTTGCCGGCGGTCGACGGGAATCAGACCGACGAGGCGGTTCGGGCCGGGGACGGCAAGGGCCGGGGTCGAGCCTCTGCTAGCGCGGCGGAAGCCGGCCTAGCCGGCGGCTGACGGCCGAGGGCCGAGCTGAATTAACGTTAGGGTACTGATGGTTCGTACTGCGACCATTTAGGTTTTTTAATTGTCATGGCAAGCTACTGATAAGCTTATAATTTACACACAGTAAATGTCCACGTATAGCGTGATCGCCGAGGCCCCGGTGGAAGAAATCGCCCCCTACGATCCTGTTACGGTCGTTCGGCACCTCCGCCAGGAGCTGCGCCACCCGCTCAGCACAATTGAATCCATCGCGCACTATTTGAACATGGTCTTGCCGCGGACGGAAGCCAAGGCGCGACGCCAGCTTGGGAAGTTGCAGGAGGAAGTGCGTCAAATCCAGTGGGTTCTGGCCGACACCGCCCACTTTCTCCAGGGTGCGCCGCCGAACGCACACCTGCTCGATCTGACCGAGGTCGTCGCCCGCAGTCTTTCGGAGTGGAACCCGGAGGATGGGGCGGGGTTGAGCTTCGCCCTGCAGCCCGATCTGCCGCTGGTCTATCTCGATTTGGAGCAAATGCAGCACCTGCTGCGGAATGCCGTGGCGTTCTTCCGGCGGATTTCAGCGCCGGGGCGTTCCGTCCACCTCGAGACCCTGAGCGCGGGCGAGCACGTCGTCCTTCGGGTTGCCTCCGCGTCGCTCGAGTTCTCCCCGGAAGATATAGAGCCGCTGTTCGAGCCGTTCGGATCGCGATTCCCGGCCGGAACCGGCCTGGCCCTGGCCAGCGCCAGGATGATCGCCGAAGCCCACGGCGCGGCCATCGACGTGACTTCAGACCCGCCGCACAGCCTCACCCTGCTGATCTCATTCCCCAAGGCGTGACCGCGCCGGAGCGTGGCCGAGTTGTGGCCCGGCGATCCGCCATCGGTGCCCTAGGGCCAGTCACGGGTTTTCGGCCTCATTTAACCGTTAAGGGGAGAGATGTGCGGGAGATACAAGCGTCGGAAGCACAGATTTGTTTTTCCCAACTGCTGGACGATGTGGAGAGGGGAGAAACGCTGGTGGTTGCGCCTCACGGACGGCGGGTGGCCCGGGTTACGCCCGAGCTGGACTGGTGGCAGGAGGCGATCGACAAGGCTCTGGCGGGGGTACGGGAGCTGCGTTTGGGGAGACTACGGGAATAGGGACGGTTTGGGACAGAGGAGCGGGCCACCGGTTTTGCGGTGGCAGACTGCGGACAGGCGATGACCAGGCAGATCAAGATCCTCGTGGAGAAGCACGCCGACGGCTACGTGGCTTGTCCTCTCGGGCTCAAGGGGGTTGTGGTGGGCCAAGGGGACACCTACGAGGAGGCCCTGGCCGACGTCAAGTCAGCCATCCGGTTCCACATCGAGACGTTCGGGCGTGAAGTCGCGCCTGACGAATCACCGCTGCTGGAGGCGTTCGTCGCAGAAGCGACTATTCCGGCCTGATGGCGAAGTTCCCTGTCGATGCCCCAAGGCCGAGAGTGGTCGCAGCTTTCCGCTCGCTCGGGTTCGAGGTGGTGCGCGAGGCCGATGGGGTTGGCATCACGAAGACCTACAAGCGCTACCACGAGCTGATGGCGGCGGGCCGAGCGGATTCCCGACGGCATCCCAATTCGAGGCCGTCGGGGGAAGCGCGAGGACCCGGCCTGCACGGGTGTTCGAGCCGGAACCCACGCTCACCCTGCCCCTTCTGCCCCCTCCAGCAATCGCGCGGCCGCACGGTCCAGGAACCACACCGCCGGCCGGCCCTCGCGCGCGCCGAGCTGGGCCGGATACAGCACCGGGTCGTACGGCTCGTGGAAGACGATGCGCACCGCTTGCGCCTTGTCCGGCCCCGCGGCCAGCACCACCGTGCTGCGCGCCGCCAGCAGCGGCCCCGGCAGCAGCGTGACCCGCCACATGCTCTTCTTCTCGACATAGACGGCCGAGGCCACCCCCTGCCGGTCCTCGATCAGCGGCGTACACGGAAACAGGCTCGCCGTGTGCGCATCGCGCCCCATCCCGCGGTGGACCACGTCGAACTCCGGCATCTCCCCCGGATCCAGCCCGAAGAACTCGCGGATCTCCTGGGCGTAAGCCCGCGCCGCCGCGCCCGCCGTCAGCTCGCCGTGGATGCGGTGTATGTTCCGCTGCGGAACGCGCGCCGGCACGAGCAGCGCGTCGGCGGCCAGCTTGTAGTTGCTCTCCGCATCGGTGGGCGGAACCACCCGCTCGTCCACCCAGAAGACGTGTACGCGGTCCCAGGGCAGCCTCATCGCGGCCAGACGCGCGAACATCGGCTTCGGCGTGACACCGCCGGAAAGCGCCAGCGTCGCATGGCCGCGCCCGCTGAGCGCCTCCTCGATCCGCTCGCCGATATGTGCCGCGCACGCTTCGGCCGCGGCCTTCACTTCCGGAAACGAGCGCCACTCAAAGGGCATGGATCGCCTCCGCCAGCTTCGCGGCCACGGGCAGGGCCTTCTCGAAGACCAGGTCCGGGCCCGTAATGCCGAGTTCGGTTCCGAGCAGTTCGGCCTCGCTGAGCCGTGGCGCGCTGGTGCAATTCTTGAGCGCTCCGATCTCGATCAGGATGGCCGTGCCCTCCGCGCGCCGGATCGAGACTGCGTCCGTTCCCGCTTCGAGCACGATCCCCTCGATGGCGCCGCCTAGGGGCGCGACCGCCTCGAATTCAGCCTCAATGTCCTCGCGGCCCAGGGCAGCCAAAATCCAACCCGCCAGGTAATACGCCGACGAGGGCGCGGCGCTGGCCGAGTGCAGCACGCGCACACGGCGCAGCCGTGGGATCAGCTCCCGCCGCGCGGGATCCTCGAAGATCTCGGCCACCATCTCGCGCCACCGCGTCACGCTGGTCCAGGCCAGGTCGGCCAGCCGGCCGCGGCTCCCGGCGGCTGCCCGCGCGAGATCGGCCAGCGTCTCACGGGGATCCGGAATATTCCGCGAGTCGAAGATGATCCGATCCGCGCGGGCGTACAGCTTCTCGAGCGCCGCCAGGCCGAACAGGCGCGGGCTGCGGCACCATACCGCCACCGGCAAATCCGGCGCCGTGATGGCCAGCAGAACCGGCTCGGCATCCGCCAGGCTCTGTTCGGCGGCGGTCATTTCCACCTGCTCGCAGCAGATCTGCTGCTGCCGTCCGAACGGCCTCCAGCACTGCGCTGTCACCTGGCAATCGAGAAACGGTTCGGCGCCGCCGCGCACCCGCATGATGACCGCGCGGTTCGGGTGTTCCTGCATGACCAGGCCCAGCGTTTGCGCAATCCCCGCCGCGTCCTCGCTCTCATCGGCCAGCACGATCACCGTCATCGAACAAGCCCGCAGCACGCCCGGCCCCTCCACAGGCGCCGATTCCTTGGCCAGGGACGCCCACAACGAGTGCAGGTCCCTCAGTATCCTCTCCGGTGTGACGGCCGCCGTCACGGATTCCTCCACGCGTGCCCGTGCCGCGCCAGCATCTGGTCGGCCGCTTGCGGCCCCCAGGTCCCGGCGGCGTAGTTCGGGAACTCGAACCGCTGCCCTGCCCAGGCCTCCAGCACCGGCTCGACGATGGCCCAGCTCGCCTCCACCGCGTCCTGGCGGATGTAAAGCGTCGAATCGCCCAGCATCGCATCGAGCAGCAGCGTCTCGTAGGCGCTTGGCTCGCGCGCTCCGAAGCTGGCGCCGTAGTCGAAATCCATGGACACCGGCCGCAGCCGCATGCCCGCGCCCGGCTGCTTCGAGACGAAGCGCAGCGAAAGCCCCTCCTCCGGTTGGATGCGGATGATGAGCAGATCGGACTCGATCGCCGAGCCGTCCGCCCCCGCGGTCCGAAAGGGGGCGTGCGGCGCGGCGTTGAAGTGGATGGCGATGTCGGTTACCTGCCGCGGCAGCCGCTTCCCGGTGCGCAGGTAGAACGGCACGCCGGCCCAGCGCCAGTTCTCGACGAAGAGCGTCACGGCGGCATAGGTCACCGTCTGGGAATCCGGCTGAACGCCCGGCTCCTCGCGAAAACCGGGCACCTCGGCCCCGCCGATCCTCGCCCCCCCGTACTGCCCCGGCACCGCGTGGAGAGCCACCTCTTCGGGCTTCATGATGCGCACCGACCGCAGCAGCTTGGCGCGCTCGTCCCGCACCGCGTTGGCCTCGTAAACCGCCGGCGGTTCCATGCCGATGGTCGACAGAACCTGCAGCAGGTGGTTCTGGATCATGTCGCGCAGCGCGCCCGCTTCCTGGTAATAGGCGCCCCGGCCCTCCACGCCAATCGATTCCGCGGCCGTGATCTGCACCTGCTGGATGTAGCGCCGGTTCCAGATGGGCTCGAAGATGCCATTGGCAAAGCGGAAGGCGAAGATGTTCTGCACCGTCTCTTTGCCCAGGTAGTGGTCGATGCGATAAACGCCGGCCTCCGGGAACACCACCCCCAGCGCGTCGTTCAGTTGCCGGGCGCTGGCCAAGTCGTGCCCGAACGGCTTCTCGATCACCAGGCGCCGCCAGCCGTTGCCGCGCGCCAGGCCCGCCGCGCCGATCCCCGCCGCCGCCGTCTCATACTGGCTCGGCTGGAGCGAAAGATAAAAGAGGACGTTGCCGCCGGTCTCGAAGCGCCTCTCCGCCTCGTCCAGTTTCTCACCGATCCGCCGGTAGAGCTCGAGATCGCCTGTGTCACCCGCGACGTAGAACAAGGTGTTGGCGAAGGCTCTCCAGATCTCCTCGTCGAGCGGGGTACCGGCCAGGGCGGCGCGCATCTTCTCCCGGAATTCGTCGTCGCTGAGCGGCGAGCGGGACGTGCCGATCAGCGCGAAGCCCGGCGGGAGACGACGTTCCGAGGCCAGGCTATATAGGGCCGGCATCAGCTTGCGGCGGGTCAGATCCCCGTTGGCCCCGAAGATCACGATGGCGCAGGGTGGAACGCGCCGCTCGAACCGCAGGGAATCCTGGAAAGGATTGTCCAGCGCCATTGTTCACAACTTAGCACGGAGCCCACCGCCGGCGCCCTGAAGCGCGGTGACGCCAACGGCGGCCAACCGCGGCGCGAGGTCACAAAAGGGGGCGGGGCACCGGTCCTGTGGACCGATGCCCCGCTGTCACATGACGGCTACGCGTGTTGGCTTAGAAAACGTACTTGAGCGCGAATTGCCCGATGCGCGGGTCACCCGCTCCCGTGATGGTCCCGAAGGAGGTGCTGCTGCCAACCGGGTTTTGGGTGTTCGGGTTGTTGAGCAGGGTGTGGTTGAGCACGTTGAAGTACTCGGCTCGGAACTGCAGGGTCGTCTCGCCGAATACGTGGAAGCTGCGAACGAGGGCGGCGTGCCAAACTGTTTGGCCCGGACCGCGAAGAGAACCCTTGATCACGTTGCCAAAGCCCGTTCCGGGACCGCTGTTGACGGGAACCGAGAAAGCGCCAGGGTTCAACCAGTTGACGCAGGGCTTGTTCACAGGGCAATCGCCCGCATCGCTGGCGTCCTTGGAGTAGGCCGGCTTCGAGGAGTCCTGCACTGCGCGATCCTGGCCCAGACCGGTCAGAGAGATATCCTGACCCATGTATGCGGTCAGACTATCTCCCGAGCGGTGCTGGATCAGTCCGGAGAGGTACCATCCGTTCGCAACGAACCTGAGGGCCGAGTTTCCATTGCGCAATTTGGGCAGTTCGTACATGTAGGAAATCGACATCAAAATGGGGTGATCGATGTCCGACAGGCCACGGTCAAGCGCCTTGATGTCCGAAACATACGCCGCCGCCGGTATCCCCGTCGCGCCCTGGGGATACAGAGGATACACGTACGATTCGCCCGCATTCAGGTCCTCGGTATTGCTGACTCTGGTCGCTTGCGGCATGTCGTCGAACGATCTTGCCCAAGTGAAGTTCGCCAGTAGCGACAGGCCATGGGAGAACTTATGATCCAGGGTGGCCTGCAGCGAGTTGTACTTGGCATTGCCGGTCATGGACGGCCATCGACGATCTGGGCGTAGTTTGCCTTGCAGCCGGCGCTCGGTTGAGCAGGGTCCCACGGTGGGAGCCGTATTATAGACACGCCGCGGCGTTGGTGCTCAGTCCGGAGCCGTTGTTCACCGACGGGTTGATTTCCAGGTTGACGAACTGATGGCGCGACCTGGAACCGACGTATGCGAGCCGCATCGCCCAACTGGAGGTTATCTGGCGTTCGACGGTCACGTTGAAGGCATAGGTCACCGGCACCTTGAAGTTGCCGGACGGATCGTACTCATCCACGAGGAATCCCATTCGGGAACGTCTTGCTGGACGGGAACGGCAGCGTGAAGGGGAACGGATTTAATTGTTGTTATAGGGTGTTCCTTTCGTGCCGCAGCCGCCCAGGCAATACGGGTTGCTGAATGGCCCTCCGGGGTTCGCACCGGCGGACAGACCCGATCATACCAGGGTTGGTCAGCGAGACGGCGATGGTGTTTGGCACATTGCCGGCCTGGTTGAGGTTGAAAAAGCCGGGAAGGCGGTCCTGATAGAAGATGCCCGCGCCGCCGCGCACCACCGTTTTGCCGTTGCCGGACACGTCGTAGGCAACGCCGAAACGAGGCATGAACTGCAGCCACTTGTTCTTGGCGCCGTTGGCCGCAACGCCGGGGTCGCCGGGTGTGAGCAACAGGCCCGCGGGCAGGGTGGTGAACTTGCTTGAAACCGTGTTCGACGCGTAGGCGCTGGGAGAGAATTCCTGCAACTGTCCGGCATTGTTGTGCCAGGGGCGAATGCTTCCCAGCGCACGCCGTAGTTCAATTGCAGCCGGCGATTCACCTTCCAGCTATCCTGGGCATAGAGGCCGGGGAAGTGGTTCCGATCGTTCAACTGCTCGAAGTTCCCCTGCGTTAAAGCCACTCATGAAGCCCATCTGGAAGTTCGCCATGGCATTGGGATACTGGTAAGTCGTGCTGCCGATCTTGTTGGTCACCGCGGCGAACCCGAAGGCGCCGTACGATTGAAAGACGTTGGTCACGTCGAACTGGCTCATCTCAATGTGCCCGCCGAATGCGAAGTTGTGGTCGCCCTTCACCCAGTGCACGTCGTCGTTGAGGGTGTAGTTGTTGCGATACCAGCCTGCAAACGCGGAGGACGAGGCGCCGAAATAGCCGGTGATCGTCGCGGCCAGATAAGGGCCGTTGTCCGGCTGCCAGAGGTTCTGCACTCCGTAGTCGGTGATGTAGTGGCTTCCCGGAGGTCCGCCACGCAGGGCGACTTCACGCTGCCAGTTGAGGACCATGTTGTTCAGCAGGTGAGGCGTGAAGATGTGGGTCTCGGCAAGCAGCGCGCTCTGGTAACGGGTATTAAAGTACGACCTGTAGCTGGATAGCATGGTGGGGTCGTACACGGCCGGCTGGCTGTAGCAGTCGTGGAAGTAGTGGCCAAAAAGGTGATCGTTCGAGCCGAATTGGTGATCCACGCGGGCGAGGTACTCGTAAAAGTTGTTGATCGTGGGCTGTATGTAACTAACCGGGCCTCCGATCTTTCCGGCAGGCTCCGTGCCGGAGTACGTGGGGAATGCCTTTTCGTAGTTCACTGCGGCCGGATCGAAGTCGCTCGAAGGGATCCGGTTGAGCGGATATGCCACGTTGGTGAAGGGATTGGTGATCTGCTGGCTCGCGTTCGTGCAGAGTCCGTTTGTACCCCAGCCGGCGGAGCACAGGTTGCCGAAATCGGCATAAGGTTGCCCGGCGCGCCCTTCTTCGGCGAGGGTCGGAACCGTCGTCTGGGAGGCGTTCGAAAGCTGGTGAACGATCGTGTTCTGGTAGCCGAAGAAGAACTGGGTGCTCTTTCCTTTGGAAATGTGCGGGATGATGACCGGCCCGCCGATCGTGCCGCCAAACTGGTTGCGGTGCATGTTGTCCACCGTGGTGGCGAAAGCATTCCTCGCATTGAAGTAGCCGTTGCGCAGAAACTCAAACGCGTCGCCGTGGAAACTGCTGCCACCGGACTTGGTGATGATGTTGACCACCGCGCCGGCGCTTTGACCGTACGCGGCGTCGTAGTTGCTGGTCTGAACGCTGAATTCCTGCACCGCGTCCGGGAACGGGAACGGCGCATTGACGTTGGTCATCTCATCTACGTTGTTGCCGCCGTTCAGGAGGTAGTTCGACTGGTTGGGCAGGGTTCCGTTCGCGCTGGTGACGACGGCGGCGGGAAACGTCTTCCCATTGCCCTGGTTCACCCCGTTGCCCTGGTTCGTGGCGTCGCCTACGCCGGCAACCAGGGTGATGAGGGTCGCCGCATTTCTCCCGTTCAACGGAAGATCGACCACGCGGCGCTCGTCGATGACCTGAGACAACGTGCCGGTCGTGGTGTCCACTTGCGGCAGCTTCGGCCGTAACGGTGACGGTCTCCGTCGTCGATCCGATCTTCAGTCTGACATTGGCGGTCAGCCTCTGATCGGCTTGCAGTGCGATGTCGGTCTGCGGTATAGGACTGAAAACCTCTCGCGGAAATCGACAACGAATAGACGGAGGGCGGCAGGGTCGGGAATACGAAGTCCCCTTCCTTGTCGCATGTGACGACGATCTCCCGGCCCGTCTGGGTTTGGACTACTTTTACGGTGGCGGCCGCCACCGAAGCGCCGGACGGATCGGTGACCGTGCCGCTTATGCTTCCGTAGCCTTCTTGGGCGTAAAGGCATGGAGCGGAAAAGGCAATAAACATCACCGCAACCACCCCCGCAGCAATCTTGAGGCGGCGTCCAAAGCGAGATGCAAAGCGAAACATGGCAGTTCTCCTTTCAATGAGCTACTTAGAATGGCTGAAACTGAGGGAACCTTCAATAGGTAGGAGTTGAAGAATCTCCAAGAAACGTGCAAGACCGGTCAGCGAACCCGCCTTACGGACCTTAACGGTCGTCTTGCCAGTCGTCCGTGTCCGGTCCGCCGCCGGCGCCCCGGCTCGAAAGCCCCAGGCACGCCGGCCCAACACCTGGCGCCGCGGGCCAGGCGGCGATGCACGCGTCTTCCGCCGCTGCTTCCGGGTTCCATCGCCCCTCGAAGACCGACCCCTCCAGTGCGCAGAGGACGGGCTAAACCGGGTCAACCTTCGACCCAGCCAGGGTTGAAATATTTATAAGAAAGACGTAAGATCAGCGG
The DNA here is from genome assembly GCA_963710565.1 of Bryobacterales bacterium. GTDB lineage: Bacteria > Acidobacteriota > Terriglobia > Bryobacterales > Bryobacteraceae > DASWZN01. The sequence goes on from CAVQAN010000012.1 coordinate 68,227, forward strand.
TGCCCCTTGAAAACACGTAGGATTCTCATATTCGGTCCTTTCCGTCTCGACACCTCCGCCAAGGTCCTGTGGCGGGAGGACCAGCCCGTGCCTTTGGCCAGGAGATCGGCCGAAACGCTCCTGGCCCTCTTGGAGCAATCCGCGCGCGTAGTGACCAAAGAGGACCTCATGGCGACCGTCTGGCCGGGCCGCGTGGTCGACGAGAAGAACCTCGCACAGAACGTCGCCGTCGTTCGAAAAGCGCTCGCCGCGGCGATGGGAGAGCCCGGCTACATCGAGACGTTCCCCGCGCGGGGCTACCGCATTCTCGGACCCATCACGGTCTCCGAAGAGGCCGAGGAGGGTGCGCAGCAAAAAGAGGATCGGGCGGCCGTCCCCAGGCGCGGAGTCCTCCGTCTCGCTCGGAGATTTGTCGTCCCGGCGGGCCTGCTTGTGCTTCTCGGGCTGGGCGCGCTGCTGCTCCTCCGCCCAGGCCCCCAGGCACCCGCGGAACTGCACCGCTTCCCGGTCACCCGCCTGGCCGGCGAGGAGTTTCAGCCGGCCGTCACAGCCGATGGCGCCAACGTCGCTTTCGTCTGGGATCAGGAGGACGCAGCAACGAACGGCATCTGGATCCAGGCCGCCGGCGAGAATTCCCCGCGCAGGGTCAGCATCGAGGATGCCATCCACAGCAGCCCCGCCTGGTCTCCCGACGGCCGCCGCCTGGCCTACCTCCGCTTCAAGGGATCCGAGGGCTCTATCGTAGTGGCGACTCTGGAGCCGCGCCAGGAGCGCGTGGTGGCCAGTGTCTTCCCCAGCCGGTACGGCATCCTGAACCGGCACCTGGACTGGTCTCCGGATGGCCGCTGGCTCGTCATCGACGACGCAGAAGCGGCTCGCAAACCTTTCGGGATCTTCATGGTATCGCTGGACACGGGAGCGAAGACCAGGCTGACCCAGCCCGGCGACAACATCATCGGAGACATCGACCCGCGTTTCTCCCCGGACGGGAAGACGGTTTCCTTTGTGCGCGCCTATCACCGCGCCTCGCACGAGCTGTGTGTCGTTCCAACCGCCGGCGGCAAGACGGTCCGACTCACCGCCGACGCCAGCCAGATCAGCGGACAGGACTGGACGCCCGATGGCGGGTCCCTGGTCTTCGGCTCCAACCGCGGCGGCGAATTCAAGCTCTGGAGACTCGACAACCCTGGGGGCCGGGCCCAGCGCCTCCGGCCCACCGCGCTCTCCGCCGATTCCCTGTTGCAGATTTCGATCGCACGGAAGGCGCCCGTCCTGGTGTATTCCGTGATCTCGCACAACCTGAGCATCTGGCGCCTGGATCTCCAGGCCAAGCCAGCCGCAACCGGCCGCTGGACCCGGATCGTCGCCTCTTCCGGTCAGGACGCATCGCCGCAGTACTCGCCCCGGGGGGATAAGATCAGCTTCCGGTCCGACCGCTCGGGCCAGGAGCACTTGTGGGTTTGTGACAGCGACGGCGGCAACCCGGTCCAGGTCACGCGCGGAAGCCTGCATCCGTCGATGGCCCGCTGGGCGCCCGACGGACGGGCCTTCGTGTTCAACGACGCCAGGACCCACGACATTCTCGTGGCACGGTTGGCAGTCGATGGCATCTGGGCCGTACGTCCTATCGGCTCCAAAGGGATACACCCGGTGTACTCTCCCGACGCACGGTGGATTTACGCCGGCGGAGACGACGCGATCGTGCGGATACCTGTCGGCGGCGGTCCGCCGCTGCCGTTGGCCGGCGTGGGAGGCATCTCGCTGGGCGTCTCCGCCGACGGCAAGCAGGTATATTTCGTTCGAGAGCCATCCGGAACCGATCTGTGGCGTCTGGAAACCTCTACGGGACGCACCGAAAAGGTGCTGGAGGGGCTGGTGCCCTACTGCTCGAGCTGCTGGGCGCTGGCCGCCGGCGGTATCTACTACCTGGGCCTCAAGGAGGGGTCGTTCGTCAAGCAGACCCTTTACTATCACGACTTCTCCGGCGGCGCCGACAGGGACCTCGTCGACTATCCCGAAGCCCTTTCTCCCATCGGAAGCGGGCCCTTCTCGCTTTCCCCGGACGGGCGCTACCTTCTGTGCGTGCGGGTCCGCCCCTCCCGCGCCGATGTCTTCCGGATCGAGCCCTTCCGCTAGCGTGGTGCGCCGCAAATGTCGTCGGGTATCGGACCTAGCTGCAAACCGGGGACTGGCTCGGATTTCGCCGCTCTACCGAAATCCGTGCCTGTCCCGAGGTTCGCCCTTGGACAGTCGTCCTTGGCATGACTTGCGACCCACTGCGCTGGTGTGGTGCGCCGCAAATGTCTTCGTTCCTGTCCCAAGGTTTGCCCTTGGACAGTCGTTCCCGGTTCTCCGGAGGCTCCGGCTGGGTCGCACTACCCTTGCGCGAGCTTGCTCAAACAGGCTACGATAAGTCTTACCCCCCCGGTATCTTCAATCTTGCTGGGACTTTAGCAGTAACTGGGTGCGAGGAACCCGTCTGGCGATTCTGTATGCAGAAACAGCCTAAGAAAATCCTGGCCGCGGTGGACGACCTTTTCTTTACCGTTAAGCTCGCCGATGCCGCCAAACGTGCCGGCCTGCTGGTGGAGTTCATCAAGAACGACAAAGAGCTGATCGAGAAAGCCAGGGCCGAGCGGCCCTCCCTGATCATCTTCGACCTCAATTTCAGCGCCATGCAGCCGCTGAAGGTCATCTCGAGGTTGAAAGGCAATGCGGAGCTCAAGTCGATCAGTCTGATCGGCTACCTCTCGCACGTGCAGGGGGAGCTGAAGCAAAAAGCGCACGAGACCGGTTGCGACATGGTGCTGGCCCGCTCGGCTTTGTCCCAGAACCTGCCCCTCATCCTGAAGCGCCACGCCGGGACCCCGTAGGATAAGCTTCCGCTTGTCCTCCCGCTTCCGAACCGGGGCGCCCCCGCGGCTCAGCGCAGTTTCTGCCAGTAAATGCCTTCCGTATCGATCGGCCTGATCTCTTCGGTGATGTTGTGGGCCTTTCTGTACTCATCGATGGCGCGTCTGCAACCCGCCAGCTCGAAGTAGTCGTCGACGATCGCGTAGCCTCCGGCCGAGAGCTTGGGGTAGAGATTATTGAGAACGTCCATCTGGGACCCATACAGATCCGCGTCGGCCCTCAGCACGGACAGCTTTGCGATGGGAGCCGTGGGAAGAGTCTTGTTGAAGAAGCCTTTCAGGAACCGGACTCTCCCGTCGAGGAGTCCGTAGCGGGCGAAGTTCTCCCGAACTTCCTCCAGGGAAACAGCCATCTCGCCGGCTTCGAGCGGGGAACCCAGAAGAGAGCCGGAGCCGGGCAAGCCTTCGAAGGAATCGGCCACCCAGACCGACCGCTCCGTATCGCCATACGCCCGCAGCACCGCGCGCATGAGGATCGTCGCGCCGCCCCTCCATACACCGCACTCGATGACGTCACCGGGGATCTTGCGTTTCAGGACATCGGTGATACACCACTGGATGTTGTCCAACTGTCTCGTCCCCACCATCGTCTCGGCGTCATCCTGCCGGTCCTCCAGGCGGCTGCCACCGCCCTCGATGTAACCCGACGGATTGGCGGGCACGCGCGCGACAAGTTCCAGGCGTGCCGCGCCAAGCACGTGGCTGACTATCGAGTTGAGGAACCGCGCCGGCCTTCCTCCCGGCACCAGGGCGTGGCGGCCGTAACGGCCCGCGGTCTGTGCGCGAGTGAGGGTCTTCTTCAGCAGGTCGAGGTATAGCTCCTCGGGCGATGAGGGGTCGGGGCTGGTCTTAACGGCAACCGCGATGGGGACCGGAGACACCGGCCGGCGGTCGACATCAATCCGATGGGCCGCCATCAGCGCGATGGTTACTCCGGCCACAGCCGCGAGCAACAGGCCTCGTGCCGCAAAGACGTCTTTCAGAAACGCACCGAGACGTGTGATGAGCCGCATGTCGATCCTCTTTGTGTTCTCAACGATCCTCAGAGACCCCGCGTGAACGCCGCCAGTTCGTCCAGCTTGCGCCGCGCCGCGCCGCTGTCGATCGATTCGGCCGCGACCGTCATCCCTTCGGCGAAGTTCGCCGCCCTCTCGGCTACGACCAGCGCCGCCGCGGCGTTCACCAGCACCACGTCCCGCTTCGGGCCAGTCGCTCCCGCCAGAATGGCGCGCGCGATCTCGCAATTCTCGTCCGGATCCCCGCCCTTCAGCTCTTCGAGCGACGCCCGCCCGACGCCGAAACCCTCCGGCGTAAGCGTGCGGCGCGTCACCTGCCCGTTTGCGATCTCGTAGGCCAGCGTCGGGCCCGTGATCGTAATCTCGTCCAGACCGTCCGAGCCGTGTACCACAAAACCGCGCACCAGTCCCAACGCCGCCAGCGCCTCCGCCATCAGACCCGCCGCTTCCGCCGACGGCGCGCCGGCCAGTTGCGCCGTCGCGCCAGCGGGGTTGGTCAGCGGGCCGAGCAGGTTGAAAATCGTCCGCATCTTGAGTTCGAGACGCGCCGCGTGTGCGTGCCGGGTGGCGGGGTGAAACGCGGGCGCGAAGAGGAACCCAATGCCGACCTCCCGGATGGCCCGCGCCGCCTGTTCCGCTTCCACCGCGACCCGGACTCCCAACCGCTCCAGCACATCCGCGCTGCCGCAGCGGCTCGAGATCGAGCGGTTCCCGTGCTTGGCCACGCGCACCCCGGCGCCAGCCACAACGAACGCCGCGATGGTCGAGATGTTGAACGTCCCCTGCGCGTCCCCGCCGGTGCCGCACGTATCGAGCAGCGGCCCGCCTTCGACATCGGCCAGCACCTGGCTGGCCCTGGCCCGCATCGCCCGCGCGAAGCCGATCAGCTCGCCCACCGTCTCGCCCTTCATGCGCAGCGCGACCAGGAAGGCAGCGATCTGCGCCGTGGACGCGCGCCCGCTCAGAATCACCTCCATGGCCTCCTGCGCGGCCGCTGCGTCCAGGTCCTCGCGCCTGGCGGCCTGGTGAAGGTAAGGGATAAGTGACATGTTATATTCGGAAATAGCCGTCAGCTATCGGCCGCCAGCCGCCGGGGCGGTGGCGTAGGTTGCTGGTTCGGCTGAAGGCTGATCGCCCATCCTAACATAAGCGCCATGAAGATCCACGAATACCAGGCTAAGGCCATCCTCGCGCAGTACGGCGTGCCGGTGCCGCGCGGTGAGGTCGCCCGCACGCCCGACGAGGCCGAGGCGGCGGCCAAGAAGGTCGGCGGCACGGCCGTCGTCAAGGCGCAGATCCACGCCGGCGGACGCGGAAAAGGCGGCGGCGTCAAGATCGCCAAAGACACCTTGGAGGCCGCCGAGATCGCCCGCAAGATGCTGGGCATGCGCCTGGTGACCCACCAGACCGGCCCCGAGGGCCGCATCGTCCACCGCGTCCTCATCGAGGAGACGCTGCCCATCGAGCGCGAGATGTACCTGGGCATCGTGCTCGACCGCACCTTGGGCAAACCGGTCTTCATGGCCTCGGCCGCCGGCGGCGTCGAGATCGAGGAGGTCGCCGCTCAGCATCCCGAGATGATCCTCAAGGAGCCTCTCGATCCCGGTTTCGGCCTGGCGCCGTTTCAGGCCCGCAAGCTGGCCTTCGGCATCGGCATACCCGCCGCCAGCGCCGGCGCCGCCGGAGCGGCCATGATCGCCCTCGCCCGCGCCTGCGAAGCCATCGACGCCTCTCTCGCCGAGGTCAATCCTTTCATCCTCACGCGCCAGGGCAAGGTCTACGCGCTCGACGCCAAGATCAACCTCGACGACAACGCGCTCTACCGCCACAAGGACCTGCTCGAACTGCGCGACCTCAACGAGGAGGATCCGCTCGAGGTCGACGCCTCCCGCTTCGGCCTGAACTACATCAAGCTCGATGGCACGGTCGGCTGCATGGTCAATGGCGCCGGTCTCGCCATGGCGACCATGGACATCATCAAGTACGCGGGCGGCAGTCCCGCGAATTTCCTGGACGTCGGAGGCGGGGCCAGCGCCGACCAGATCAAGAACGCCTTCCGCATCCTGCTTTCCGACCACAACGTGCATGCCGTGCTCATCAACATCTTCGGCGGCATCCTGCGCTGCGACACCCTGGCCACGGGTGTCGTAGCCGCAGCGCACGAGCTGAAGATCCGCGTCCCGGTGGTGGTCCGCATGGAGGGCACCAACGTCGAGGCCGGCCGCCGGATCCTGACGGAATCCGGGCTCGATTTCACCGTCGCCCACGGGATGAAGGACGCCGCGGAGAAAGTCGTGAGGCTGGCCCAATGAGCATTCTCGTCGACCGCAATACGCGCCTGATCTTCCAGGGCTTCACCGGCCGGGAGGCGACTTTCCACGCTGAGCAGTGCATCGCCTACGGAACCAACGTCGTGGGCGGCGCGGTGCCGGGCAAGGGCGGCGTCACGCATCTGGATCGCCCCGTCTTCGACACCGTTCGCGACGCCGTCGCCGCCACGGGCGCCAATGCCTCGGTGATCTTCGTGCCGCCGGCCTTCGCATCGGACGCCATCATGGAGGCCGCCGACGCCGGTCTCCCCCTGGCGGTGTGCATCACCGAAGGAATCCCGACTCTCGACATGGTGCGCGTGTGGCAGTACCTGAAGGACCGCGCCACGCGCCTCATTGGCCCCAACTGCCCCGGCATCATCTCGCCCGGCCGGTGCAAGGCCGGCATCATGCCCGGCCACATCCACAAGGAAGGGCATGTAGGCGTGGTTTCGCGCTCCGGCACGCTGACCTACGAGGCCGTGGATCAGCTCACCCGCCGCGGCATCGGCCAGTCCACCTGCATCGGCATCGGCGGCGATCCCATCATCGGCACCAACTTCGTCGACGCCATCCGACTGTTCAACGAGGATCCCGACACCCACGCCATCGTCATGATCGGCGAGATCGGCGGCAACGCGGAGGAGACCGCTGCGGCCTACATCCACGAGCGCGTCAGGAAGCCCGTGGTCGGCTTCATCGCCGGCCAGACCGCCCCGCCCGGCCGCCGCATGGGCCACGCCGGCGCCATCATCTCCGGCGGATCGGGCAAGGCCGCGGACAAGATCCGGGCGCTCGAATCCGCGGGCGTCACGGTCTGCGCTTCGCCCGCCGAGATCGGCGAAAAGGTCGAATCCCTGCTATGAGCCAACTCGAACGCACGCTCGCCATCCTCAAGCCCGACTCCGTCGCGCGCGGCATCGCCGGCGAGATTCTCTCCCTCATCGAGCGGAACGAGTTCCGCATCCGCGGCATGAAGATGCTGCGCCTGAGCCGCGCCGCCGCCGAGGGTTTCTACGAGGTGCACCGTGGCAAGCCCTTTTTCCCGGGCCTGATCGAGTTCATGACCGAAGGCCCGGTCATCGTGCTGGCGCTCGAGCGCGAGAACGCCATCGAGAAGTGGCGCGAGGTGATGGGCGCCACCAACCCGGCCGACGCCGCCGAGGGCACCATCCGCGGCCGCTTTGGAACGGCCGTCGACCGCAACTGCACCCACGGCTCCGACGCCCCCGGCACCGCCCGCCTCGAGATCGCCTGGTTCTTCGCCGAGACGGAACTGCTATAGGACCTTCCACGCGAACAGGTGTGCGCTGGCGGCAGAACGCCGCCAGGCTGTTGCCGCTCCGCTTCTGCTCCGCCACCAGGCGGCGCCACTCCGCCCAAGCCTCACGCCTGCGCTTCGTCATGTCCCCACAGAGCGGCAGGTAGCGCGCGTTTACAAGATGGGGTTGGCGTAGCGCTCACACGGCGGCTGACCAAGGAGCACTCACGATCATGCGACAGTTCTTTGGATGTGACGCGCACAAAAGATACTCGGTCTTCGTCGTCATGCAACCAAACCCGCTGCAGCGGTTGCTGACGGCCGCCAACCCGGGGAGCGGGACCATCAACTACGCCTCGATCTCCCTCACTCCAGCCCCTGCCTCCGCATCGCTTCCGCGTGCGGAATGCCCTTGCCGCCGTGGCGCTGCAGCCAGGCGCGCGCTTCGGCCACGGCCTGCCGTTCCTCTTCGCTCTCCGGCTCGTCGTCCACCGGCGCGTTGCGCAACGCGGCGGCCACGGGATCGACGATGGTTTCCAGCAGTCCGGCCAGGGCCGAGATCTGCGTTTCCGGCAGGCGGTCGATCAACTGGTGAGCCTGCTCGCGGGGGTTGGTCATCGTATGCCTCCGGAATCGGAAGCGGAGAAGCGGCGGGCGGCTTCCTTCATGGTGTTGCGCAAAACTTTCTTCTCTTCCGGTTCGAGCCGCGAGGCGGCTTCTCGCGGCCCGCCGAAGCCGAGCCGCATATGAAGTTGCATAAGGCAAGTAGCGCGACACGGTTCGTTCCGAAATGTCGACCCCGCCAGCCTTACCAGCTCAGCCGGGTCGACTCCCGGTGCTCGAACTCGACGGAGACCTGTCCGTCGGCGGCCTTCCGCATCATGAGCGGCTGCCCATTGCAGGTCACGCTCTCCGGACCGCCAAAACGCCAGCGGACGGTCATGCGCGCGGGCTTGCCGTCGATCGAAAGACTGTTCGGACCGGTGCCGGGGGCGACGGTGCGGCCCTCGAAGTCGGTTATGCCGTGCAGCCGCTCGCCGGGATAGATCTCGTACACGCGGCGATCGTCGAGAGACTTCACCTTGGGGTCCCTGACCTCGGCCTGCGGCACCAGCGTCATGATGTCCTCGGGGATCCTGGGGAGAATCGCCCCCTCGCGCACATAGAGCGGAATGCGGTCGAGCGGGGCGGCGGCGACGACGGTGCGCCTGCCCGCGAGGCGTTTGCCGGTCCAGAAGTCGATCCACGCGCCTTCGGGGAGGTACACGGCGCGCTCGCTGACCGGACTCAGCACGGGCGCGACTAACAGGTCCGGCCCAAAATAGTACTCCGTCTCGGCGGCCCGCGCCTCGGGGTCGTCCTGGTGCATCAGAACCAGGGCGCGCATCATGGGCAGGCCGTTGCGGGCGCTTTCCTGGGCGGCCGCATAGCGATACGGAAAGAGGCTCATGTGCAGCACCGAGTACATGCGAAAAATGCGCAGCGCGCCGGAGCCGTAGTCCCACGGCCCCAGGTTCATCATGCTCATCACTTCCATGCCGGGGGAGAAAGCGGAGTACTCGGTCCAGCGCTCAAAAATCACGTCGTCGCCGTCGTAGCGGCCCCTCTTGTTGTAGCCGCCCAGGTCGCTCATCCACAGGGAAATGCCGCTCATGCCGACGTTGAGCCCGGCGGTGACCACGGTCGGCAGGCCGTTCTCGGTGGAGAAGGTGGCATCGTTGTCCCCCGCCCAGAAGAACGGCTGCTGGTGCGCGCCGATGGTCCCGCTGCGCTGGAAAAGCACCCAGTCGTGACCCCTCCGTTCGGTGAGCGCACCGGCAACGGCGCGGTTGTAGTCCACGGCATAGCGGTTGCGGATGAGGCGCTGGTCTTCGCCGCTGAAATACTTCACTTCGCCGACGAAGTTGCCCTCGGCGTCGTCATCTTTGAAGCCGTCGGCGCCCGCGGCGATGGCCTTCCCGACCTGGCCCTGCCACCACTTCTTCGCTTCGGGATTGGTGAAATCGATGAGCGACCCTTTGCCTTTCCACCATTCACCGAGGTACATCGCGCCGTCCGGACGGTGGAGAAAGTACCCGTTCTTCTCGGCCTCGGCGAAGTTCCTGGCCAGGGGCGGGATCTTGTCCGCGAACCCTTCCTCGTGGGGTCTATCGGTGGCGTTGTCGATCCAGGAGGTGTGCCAGAGGACGAGCTTGTATCCTTCGTCGTGCAGGTGCGCGATCATCTTCGCGGCGTCGTCGAACTGCTTGGGGTTGAACTCGTAGGTGTTGTAGTTAGTGGCCCAGGGGCTATCGATCAGGATCACCGACGCCGGCAGTCCCAGCTCGCGATAGCGCTCGACGTCCTCATTCACTTCGGCCTGGTTGCGATGGTAGTCGCGGGCCTTCCATGGCGCGAAGGCCCAGTACGGCGGGAGTTCCTGGCGGCCCACCAGCGCGGTGAAGCGGTCCAGGATCAGAGGGAATTGCGGTCCCTCGAAGAGCACCACGCGCAGCCGGTCCGTGACCAGCTTGATGCGGACGCGGTAGCGCTCGGTCACGTTGAGGTCGAAGGTGGCTTCGCCGTACGTGTCCAGCCACAGGCCGTAACCGCGCAGGCTCATGAAGAACGGCACCGGCTGGTAGGTGTTGGCGCCCTTGGACGCGTCGGAATCCATCGAGCTGTTGCGAATGATGGAGTGGGCGTGGTCCAGGCGGTCGAAGCGCTCGCCGAATCCGAAAAAGCTGCCGTGATCCTCGAGATCGAACTCCCACTCGCCGGGAGTCTGAGACGATGCGACGATCTCGTTGACGCCAGGGGCGAGTTGCCGGACCGCGATCCGGTCGGCGGCCAGGTTTGCCATCGAGAAGAAACCGGTCGAGGATAATCGAATCGGGCTTGCCCTCGGCGCCAGGGAACTGGAATTGCAATTGGGTGGCAGTCACGACTTTCACGCCGGCGAGGGCTGAGGGAGCGGCCGCCGCTGCCAGAACGGCAAGGGCGAGGGCTGCGATGGGGGTTCGGTTCCGCTGGTTCACAGGCCGATTGTACAACCGTTGCCGTCTCCGGTGTCCGGCGCCAATGAAAACCGGTATTCTGTTGAGAGACTGGCAAGGAATGGAATGCTCTCACCGCATTTGGTCGATTTGACAACTCTGGAAAGCTTCGAGCAGGCGCTGATTCGCGCCGCTCAGTCGGTCATGCCCAGAGCCTACAATCCGTACTCGGGCTTCTATGTCGGCGCGGCAGTGAGCACGGCAAGCGGCGGCACGTTCTCCGGGACGAACGTCGAGAATGCTTCCTTCGGGCTCACGATTTGCGCCGAGCCTGCCGCCATCCTGCGCGCCTACGCAGAAGGCGATGCGGACATTCGCGCCCTCGCCGTCGTCGGAGGGCCAGTCCCGGGGAGCGCCGGCGAGATCGTGACCCCATGCGGGAGGTGCCGTCAGATGATCTACGAGGCGGCGCAGGTGTCGGGCACGGATATTGCCGTTCTGTGCTCGAACGCCGATCTCTCGAAAGTGATGAAGGTGAGGATCAGCGACCTGCTTCCCTTCCCGTTCTGGCCAACGGAGTTGAGCCTGCGGGGCAAGATCGGCGAGTTTGTTGGCCGGGCGAGGGGTCGCCGCTACTAGCCATGTCGCAAGCGGACCGGCCCAGAACGGAAGGCAATCTGCAATACCACACCCACACCGGCGCAGGCGACCTGGCCTCGCTGTGTTTGATCGTCGGCGCTCCCGGCAGAGCCGAGATGATCGCCCGGGAATTCCTGAAGGACGTCAGACGCTTCTCCAACGACCATCGAGGGCTCGTTTCCTACACGGGAACTTACGGGGACAAGGAGGTTTCCGTTACCACTTCCGGCATGGGCGGCCCCTCCATGGGAATCGTTCTGCCTGAAGCGGTCCTGAGCGGAGCCAGAATCTTCATCCGCGTCGGTTCCTGCGGCAGTCTCATCGGAGAATCCGAACCGGGCGATGTCATTATCCCTACCGCGGCGATCCGCTTCGGAGGCACGTCGGGAGTGTGGGCGCCGAAGGAATACCCGGCTTGCGCGCACTGGCTCGTCGTCCACGCCCTGGTCCAGGACGCGAGTCTGCTGGCCGCGGGCCACTATTACACCGGGGTGGAATGCTCGACGGACGACTTCTATACCGGTCAGGGGCGGCCCAGCCCGTTGTCTGGCGGGGTCCCCGGGCACATGCGCGCGCGCCACGAAGAAGTAATGCGCCTCGGCGCCGCCTGTTACTCCATGGAAGCCGCCGATCTGTTTGTCTGGTGCGCCACCGAAGGCGGAGGGCTTCCGGCTGGAGCCATCAATGCCGTCTTCGCCAACCGCCACACGAACAAGTGGGAGGTCAAGGGCGAAGAACTGGCGGCGCACATCGCCCTGGACGCGCTTTGCCGGCTGTCCGACTGGCCGGCGATGGCCGATTACGTATCGCGCCGACTGCCTGTCTACCGTCCCTGACCCGCCGCTCTCAGACAGCTCGCTTCCCAGGCCTTTTCGATGACGCTCCTCAGTTCGGCCAGGGCGGCCTCGGGATCGCCGGCGTCGAGAAGATCGATCGCCCGGGAATCGACCAGGCTGTACCAGATCTCGCGGCGCCGCTCGAAGCCCGGGAATCGTTCGGTCACTTCCGGGCGCAACTGGCCCAATAGTTCCAGGAACCGGGCGTAACCGGGCCCGATCTCGCGCGCGATCCGGTCGCGAACGCGCGACGCCAATGCGGGGCTCTTCCCGCCGGAGGACACCGCGATCGTCACATCTCCCTGGCGATGGATGGCGGGGAAGATAAAGCTGCAGTGGGGCGCGTCATCGACGGCGTTTATCGGGATGCCGCGCGCCTCGGCCTCGGCCCACATCTCCGCGTTGCGCGTGCGGTCCGGCGGACACGCGATGGCGAGGAACGCCCCTTCGAGATCGCCGGGTTGGTACTCGCGCGCATGCCACTGAATACGGCCCTCCCGCTCCAGGTGCTCGACCTCCTGGGCTGCAGTGGGAGAGATCAGCGTGACCTCCGCGCCTGCGTCGAGCAGGCTGCGCACTCGTTCCGCAGTCCCCCACCCGCCTCCGACAACGACGCAGCGTTTGCCTTCGAGTTTCAGCAAGACGGGATAGTAGACGCTCATGCGGCGGCCCTCAGCGTCTCGAACTCCAAGCGGTGGCAGAAGTCTCCGAACGACTCGCCCGGTCGCCGCTCCCCGGCATAGAGCCTCAGCGCCGGCCGCAGCCGGCGTCCGATATCGCGGCGGGGGACGTTCTCGGCGAACAACGAGCCGAGCCTGGTCCCAAGGTGCGAGGCGCCCAGGTACAGCGCATACAGATCCACGCTCCGCCCCACGATGCCGATCTCCGCCGTGTAGGGCCGGGCGCAGCCGTTCGGGCACCCGGTCACGCGGACCGAAATCGCCTGCGCGCCGATTCCGGCCTCCCTCATCTCCCCTTGAAGATCCGCCAGGATCTCCGGCAGCACGCGCTCCGCTTCCGTGATGGCGAGGCCGCAGGTGGGCAGCGCGACGCAGGCGAGGGCCTCGCGAACCACAGGCGGCAGTTCTTCGGAGAAACGAATGCCGTGAGCGCGTGCCAGCCAGGTCACTTCCGCGCGATCAGCCTCGGCGATGCCGGTGAGCAGGAGGTTCTGCTGCGTCGTCAGGCGCACCGCCGGCCGGAAACGCTCGACCAGTTCCCGCAGCCCGATCCGGAGACCGTCCTGGACGCGGCCGCTCGGAATCGGCAGCCCGAGGAAGAATGCCCCGTCCGCCTGCCGCTGCCAGCCGAAATGGTCCGAGGCGCTGGCCCACTCGAGCGGCTCGGGTGGGGCGGCCGGAGCACCCAGCCGCGACTCGAACTCCGCCTTGAAGCGAGCCAGGCCCCATTCCTCGAGAACGTACTTGAGGCGGGCGAGCTTGCGGTTGGTGCGATTCCCGTAGTCGCGATGAATCGTCAGGATCGCTTCGACGGCCGCTTTGAGTTTTTCTGGCGCGACGCAGGCGAGCGGATCGGCCAGGCGCGGATGGGTCGTTTTCACTCCGGCGCTCATCCCGAACCCTCCGCCCACGAGCAGCGTGAAACCGTCGCGGCCGGGAACGATTCCCACGTCGTTCGAATAGACGTCGATGCAGTTGTCCCCAGGCGCGGCGATGCCGATTTTGAACTTTCGGGGCAGGTACGTCACGCCGTAGAGAGGCTCGCCCTCGGGCGGCGCGGATTCGGCGGCAGCGGCCTTCTCGCCGTCCAGCCAGATCTCGTAGTAGGCTCGCGTCCGCGGCTTCAACTCACGGGCGAGAGATTCGGCAAGTTGGTGGATGCGGTTTCTCTCGCCGTCTCCAAACGGCGCGGGGCAGCAGACGACATTGCGGACCACGTCACCGCAGGCCGCCAGCGTCGTGAGCAGGTTCGCGTTCAGCGTGCGCATCAGCGCCCGCAGATCGGTCTTGCGCACGCGGTGGAACTGAATGTCCTGACGGGTCGTGACGCGCAACCTGCCGTCGCCGGCCTCATCCGCCAGCCGGTCGAGTTCAAGGTACTGGTCGGCGGTGAGCGCTCCGCCGGGAATGCCGACACGCACCATGGACCGGAACTCGGCGGGCTGCCCCGCCTTGCGCTGGTCGCGGTCGGTCTGCTGGTAGGTCCCGTGGAACTTCAGGATCTGGACGGTCTCTTTCGTGAAGTCCGGACGCTCGAGCGTCAGTTCTTCGAGGATGCTGCCGCGCAGGTGGCGGCTGTTCTGCTTCACGGACTCGGCTGGGAAGCTCACGACGCAACTTCCTCCAGGGCCCGTATGCCCAGTTCAGAACGAAGCGCCGCGACCGCGCCAATGACGAAAACGGCCGGAGCCTCCACATCGACAAGGCCAGCCGCGACGCCGCCCAGAGTGGCGTCGACGACGCGCTCGGCAGGCGTGCTCGATCGCTCGATGAACACCGCTGGCTCGTCCGCCCTGCGCCCGGCGCGGATCAGTTCGCGGGCGATGCAGGCGCGCTCCTTGACTCCCATCAGGATCACCAGCGTATCGACGCGCGCATAGTCCCGCCAGTCCACGCCGCTCGATCCGGCGCAGTGCCCGGCCACGACCGCGAAGCCGCGCGACAGCCCGCGATAGGTGAGGGGAACGCCGGCCAGCGCGGGCGCGGCCAGAGCCGACGAAACGCCCGGAACGATCTCCACCTCGAGGCCCTGACGCAGCAGCGAGATCCATTCTTCGCCCGCCCGGCCGAACACGCACGGGTCGCCGCCCTTCAGCCGCGCTACGGTCTTGCCCTCGCGGGCGCGCTCCAGCATCAGGTCGAAGATGTGCCGTTGAGTGCTCTCCTGTTGGCCCTCGTGCTTGCCCACGTAGGTCAGCTCGGCACGCGGGCTGGCGAGCGACAGCACCTCGGCGCTCACCAGGCGGTCGTAGAGGACGACGTCCGCCGCGCGCAGGATCCGCTGGGCCTTGACGGTCAGAAGATCGGGATCGCCGGGACCGGCGCCTATCAGATAGACCTTGCTCATGCGGGCTTCTTCCCGGCATCGAAGGTGTGGATGCCGCACTCCAGCTTCTGGCCGCCCCAACGGCCCGACCTCAGCTCGCCGGCGTTGATCGGGAGCGTCGTACAGGGCTCGCAGCCGATACTGGGATACCCGCGGTCGTAGAGGGGCAGGTATTCGATCTCGCTCGCCCGCAGGTAACTCCAGACGTCCTTCCACGTCCACAGCGCGAGCGGGTTTACTTTGACCAGTTCCTTGCCGCCCGGCAGCCTGTGCGTCTCAATCTCGGCCAGATTGGCCCGCGTCGGCGATTGCTCGCGGCGCAGGCCCGTGAACCAGATCTCGTAGTCCGCCAAAGCGCGCAACAGCGGCTCCACCTTGCGCAGCTTGCAGCACTGGTCCGGGTGCGTCTGGTACAACTTGCCGTGGAGCGCCTCCTGCTCCTGTCGCGACGCCTTCGGCTCGAGGTTCACCAGGTTGAGGCCCCACTCGCGGGCCATCCGGTCGCGGTATTCGTAGGTCTCCGGGAAGTGGTAGCCCGTATCCAGAAACAGAACCGGAATGTCCGGGCGCAGCTTCCGGAGCACATCCAGAACGACCATGTCCTCCGCCTGAAAGCTGCACGTCAGGCAGGGCCGTCCGGGGTTTCGTTCGAGGACTTCACGAATCAGATCTTCTGCCATGGTGTTCGCTCCCAATCCTCCCGTCGGCGGCGCTAGAAGTACCCTTCGCGCTTCTTCAGTTCCATCGAACCCTCCTGGTCGTGGTCGATGATGCGGTTCTCCCGCTCCGAACGGCGCATGCCCACCAGTTCCGCAATGATCTTCGGCACGGTGTCGGCCTCCGAGCGCACGGCGCCGGTGCAGAATGTGCACCCCAGCGAGCGCATGCGGCACATGACCGGTTGCGGCTTCTCGCCGGGCAACAAGCGGGGATTGTGCTCCGTCGGAATGAGAGACTCGCCGCGGACAAGCATCTCGCGCAGCTTGGCGAAGTACAGCGGGACGACCGGGATGTTCTCCAGATGAATGTAGTGCCAGACGTCCAGTTCGGTCCAGTTCGACAGCGGAAAGACCCGGATGCTCTCGCCCTTGTCGATGCGGCCGTTGAACAGGTTCCACAGCTCCGGCCTCTGGTTCTTCGGGTCCCACTGGCCGACGGTGTCGCGGAACGAGTACACGCGCTCCTTGGCGCGGGATTTCTCCTCTTCGCGGCGCGCGCCTCCGAACGCGGCGTCGAAACCACCCTCGCTCAGCGCGTCGAGCAGCGAGCGCGTCTTCAGCAGCCCGCAGCATTTCTGGGTGCCGAGGCGGAACGGATTCGCGCCGTCCCGGATCGCGCTCTCGTTGCGGTGAACGATCAGGGTGGCGCCGATCTGAGCCGTGTACCGGTCGCGGAACTCGGTCATCTCGCGGAACTTGAAACTGGTATCGACATGCAACAGCGGAAACGGGATCTTGCCCGGGTAAAACGCCTTCTGGGCCAGGCGCAGCATGACGGACGAGTCTTTGCCGATCGAGTACAGCATCGCGGGACGCGCGAACTCGGCCGCCACCTCCCGGAAGATGTGGATGCTCTCGGCTTCGAGCGTCTGCAGATGGGTCAGCCGGTGGTTCAAATGGCGTAGTCCTCCATGAAGATGCGGGCATCCCGCAGGCTGACGTACACGCTGTCGCCGGAGCCGACGCGGCTGTCGCGGTATTGCGAGTGGGACATCTCGACGATCACCGCCTCACCGGTTTCGGCAACCAGTTCCACTCGGACCTGCGGTCCTGCCGACTGCACTCGTTCGACACGCGCGCGCAAGCCCGGCCTTCCGTTGTGATGCCGGTGGATATCGAGGTCGTACGGGCGCACGAACAGGCGTGCGGGCTGCCCGTCGGCGCCATTCGGCTGGTCGAGAACGAGCGGCCCGAACACCGCTTTCCCGCTCTCGATCCGCCCATGGAAGAGATTCACGCCCCCCAGGAAGTCCATCACGAACTCGGAGGCCGGGTGGTGGAATACTTCCTCGGGCGTCCCCACCTGTTCGATGCGCCCCGCATTCATCACCACCACGCGGTCGGCGACTTCCAGGGCCTCGTCCTGGTCATGCGTGACCAGCAGGCTGGTGACGTGTACTTCGTCGTGCAGTCTCCGCAGCCAGCGCCGCAAGCTCTGCCGGACCTTGGCGTCGAGCGCGCCGAAGGGCTCGTCAAGCAGCAGCACTTTGGGCTCGATGGCGAGAGCGCGCGCCAACGCCACCCGCTGCCTCTGCCCGCCGGAAAGCTGGGAGGTGTACCGGTCGGCCATGCCCTCCAGGTGGATGAGCGCGATCAGTTCCCTCACCCGGTCCCGGATGCGCTCCTCCGAGGGCCGCTCGCCGCGCGGGCGAACCCGCAGCCCGAAGGCAATGTTCTCGAAAACGGTCATGTTGCGGAACAGCGCGTAGTGCTGAAACACGAAGCCGACCTGCCGCTCGCCCGTGTGCCGGTTCGTGACGTCCTGTCCTTCGAAAAGCACGGTCCCCGCTCCGGGATCCGGGCTGTCCAGGCCCGCGAGGATGCGAAGCAGGGTAGTCTTTCCCGATCCGGACGGCCCCAGCAAGGCCAGCAACTCGCCGGCTTTCACCTCGAGGCTGACGTCGCGAAGCGCGAAGAAGCTGCCGAAGGTCTTGCTGATGTTGTGAGCTTCGATGGCCAACTCTGTCCCCCCCGCTCAGCGCCAGGTGTCAGGAGCCCCAAACCGTCCCCGGTCCCAGAACACCGGCTTGACCGCCGGCGCCAAGAACGCCCCGGCGGAAGGCTGGCGCGCCTGAATCCCCGCTTCGGCACATCACTTCCCCTGCTGGTAGATCTGATCGAAGATCCCTCCGTCGTCGAAGTGCTTCTTCTGGGCCTTCTGCCAGCCGCCGAAGACGTCGTCGATATCGAACAAGCTGACGTGCGGGAACTGGTTGTCGTACCTGGCGGCCACTTCCTTCAGCCGTGGCCGATAGTAGTTGCGGGCGGCGACCTCCTGCCCCTCGGGCGAGTAGAGATATTCGAGATAGGCGTTGGCCACCGCAACCGTGCCACGGTGACGGGCCACCTTGTCGACCACACTCACCGGGGGTTCCGCGAGGATGCTCAGCGAAGGCGCCACAAGGTCGAACTTGTCCTTGCCCAACTCATGCAGAGCCAGAAGAGCCTCGTTTTCCCAAGCCAGCAGGACGTCGCCGATTCCGCGTTGCACAAAAGTGGTCGTCGCGCCCCGCGCGCCCGAGTCCAGCACGGGGACGTTCCTGTACATCCGGGTGACGAAGTCCTTGGCCTTGTTCTCGTCGTTACCGTATTGCTTCAAGGCGTAGCCCCAGGCGGCCAGGTAGTTCCAACGCGCACCGCCCGACGTTTTCGGGTTGGGCGTGATGACCGAGACGCCGGGGCGGATCAGGTCGTTCCAGTCCCGGATGTGCTTTGGATTTCCCTTGCGGACCAGAAAGACGATGGTGGAGGTGTACGGCGCGCTGTTGTTCGGCAGACGGCTCTGCCAGTTCTTCGGCAGCAGTCCGGCCTTCTCGGCGATGGCATCGATATCGTAAGCCAGCGCCAGGGTCACAACATCGGCCTGCAAGCCATCGATGACCGAGCGCGCCTGTTTACCGGAGCCCCCGTGCGACTGCTTGACGACGACATCCACGCCGGTCTTGCCTTTCCAATACTTGCTGAAGGCCGCGTTGAAGTCCTGATACAGCTCGCGGGTGGGGTCATAGGAGACGTTGAGCAGCGTGAGCGGGCCCTGGCCGGCCTGGGCGAAGCCGGCGGCCATCAAAAGGGAGACTGAGAAGAGCCTCTGAATTCGTGTCATGTGAACTCGCTCAGATGAAATTGACCTGGGACCGCGTGATGACCGCCGTCTCTGAAGCCCGGTTCCCGCCGGGCGCGCCGCCCGTGAATGAGGTGTTCCCGTAGTCCACCGAGAGGCGCAGGAGGCGGTTGAGGTACCAGTTCACGCCTCCGACCCACTCCCGCGCGCGCCGCGGGGACTTCGTGGGATCCGCGAAACCATACCCGTAAAGGCCCGATGCCGCGCTGAAGTCGCCGACGCGAGCCGCCAGTTCCCACGCGCCCCAACCGTGGTTCTTCGGATCGAAGGACTTCCGCGGTGTGGGAGACAGGAAACTTTTGTGTTCCCCAGTCAGGATATAAGCAACCTGCACCTCCCAGGCCCGGAACGCGATATCCTGGCGCACCGCGCCTTTCTGAAGACCCTCGTCCGTGTATGTGTACTCGGCCAGCGAACCGAAAGGCCACAGGTAGTAGTAGGCTTGCGGAGCCAGAGTGGTTCTATGACCGGCCGAAACGACGCCGGATGCGAAAGTCACGAAGGTGTTCTGGCCGAAAGTCTTGTAGGACGGCAGGGCGAGCTTGTCGACACTCCCTCCCTGGCTGCCCACTCCAAATCCGAGCCCGCTCAGCGGATTCCGGCCGCTTCCCTGAAACGGAGTCAGAAACAAACGGCCGGCATAGTCGCGGTGGTTGCTGGCGGCCGAATCGGACATCCCGTTATCAGGGACGCCGTTAAAGACGCCGGCGGCATAGGAGACGCGGCCCTTAAGCAGGCTGGCGCCGATCTGGTAACCGATGTCGCGGCTCGGTGCAAGCAGCGTCGGCAAACCGCGCTCGACAAAGTTCGTGTCGTCGTCGGACTGCAGGCGCTCCAAGCTGACGGGCGGCTTGTACTTGCCGACACGGAGGTTTGCGGCCGAAAAATACTTGAGTTCCAGATAGGCATCGTAGATGACCGTTTGGCCCTGACCGAAGTCCGGCCGGAACATGAAATCCACGTACTTGTAGATGGTGCCGGAAAACGTGGGCCGGGCTCGCCGGATGAGAATCGTGTCGGGAAGCGTGGCGCTCCCTTCGCCCACGAACATCCGGTTGTCGACCTGCAGGTCGGCGCCAATCTTAAGCACGAAGTTGCCGTCGTTCGACTTGATCTTGAATCCGCTCGCGTCCGCGCTCACCGCCGCCCCGTTCTTGGCTTTGTCCGCGGCCTCCTCGTCTTTCAGTTCCTGGTTTCGCTCGTCAGCCTTAACCCGCTGGTCGAGCGCATCGACCTTCTGCTGCAGATCCCGGAGTTTGTCATCGGTCGACTGCGCCCTCACTGCCATCGGCGCCATCGCCATAAGGAGGGCCAAAAGCCTTACGTAGTTTCTATATTGAGACACTTTCCTCTGCTCCCTGTTTGGACATCGACCCGCAGCCCCGGCCCCTGACTGGAACGAGCCCAACAGCGCGACAAAGGTCAGCGGCGCCGGCGCCGCGCAATCACTCCGCAGTGGTTGACCTCATGCAGCATGATGCAGCTCTCTGATTCAGTAGTATAGGGCCGGTGTGGTCATCAAGTCAAGTACCTCTATCGACAAATATCAGATTGCTGTAATGGCCCATAAGACAAAAACGGGGGAACCACGCGTGCGGATACTGGGACCGGGCGGGAGGTGCCTGGGGCCCGACCGGGCGGGAGGTGCCTGGGGCCCGACCGGGCGGGCGGATCCCCCTGCCCGGCGATCCCGGCCTACACCCGGAGACTCATGGCGCGGGGGCCCGCAGGGGGAGCCGGAAGGAGAAACAGGCACCGCGGGTGAGAGCGGAATTTGCCCACATGTCACCGCCGTGATCGATCACGGCCTGGCGGGAGAGCGCGAGGCCGAGCCCCAGGCCGGTCCCCTTGCGCGCGGTCACGAAAGGTTGGAACAGCCGGTCCCGGATTTCCGGGGCGATGCCCGGACCGGTATCGCGGACGTCGATGACCACCGAGCCGGCCTGGTTTCTGGCGGAGATGGCGATGGCCCCCCCTTGCGGCATGGCTTCGAGGGCGTTGCCCAGCAGATTGACAAACACCCGCTGGATGCGACGCTGGTCGAGTGGCACCTCCAGGCTCTCCGGGACGTCGACCTCGATCTTCACGGATTGAGCCTCGGCCACGGCGGCGAACGAGGTCACCACGTCCGCCACAAGATCGTGGAGATTGTACGGATTGATCTCGCCCGATCGACCTCGGCCGACATCCAGAAGATCCTGGAGCAGTTCCTGAATCCGCAGCGAAGCGTGGTACATGTTGCGGGCGAGCCGCTGGACGTGGGCTTCCGAGAGCTGCGCGTACATGAGCATCTCCGCACCCCCGTAAACGGCGGCCAGGGGATTGCGGAGGTCGTGCACGATGGAGGTGGCCAGCCGGCCGATGGTCGAGATGCGCTCGGAGCGGATCAGATCCTCGCGGGCCTTGCGGATAGACGCGCACATAGCGTTGAAAGTGGTGGCCAGACGCCCCAGTTCATCCTTGCACTCGACCGCCACCTCGCAGTCGTAGTTCTGGCGAGCCACCTCCGCCGCGGCGCGGTCAAGCGCACGCAGGGGCTCGACGATGTGCCGGGCAGGCACGTAGGCCAGCACCAGCCCCGCCACCACCGACGCCAGCCAGAGCAGGCTGATGGTTCGCCGCAGGGACGCAATTTCGCTCTCTGCGGTATCGAAGGACCGTAGGATCGCAAGCTGCCCAACCGTGTTGCCGTCGATATCGGCGAGGGGCGTAATCAGCGGGGCGTATTGGCTCGCCCCGGCGCGGATGGGATGGCAGCCGGTCGAAATCTGGCTCGCGATGGGGGCCGCTTCGCGTGGCGATAGCGTGGCGGCAATCAGCCGGCCCTGCGACAGGAAGACGAATTCGCTGCCGCCGGTGGAGCGTTTGAGGTGTTGGGCCACGCCACGGTCGACCTCGTAGCCGGCTACCAGCACATCGATGAGCGCCGTGCCGCCGGTGGTCTGCACGTATACCGGCGTGATGGTGATGTGGTACAGGTGGCCTTCGTGCGCCAGGAAGCCGGAAGCCTGGGCCGGAAAATGGGGCAGGGCCTTACGCACGACCGGGAGATCGCGCATCAACGATTCGCGCTCGGCCCCGCCGAGGGAGGCGATGACCTGTCCGCGGGGACTGGTCACAAGAAAAATGGCGTCCTCGTCCGAAACGCGGGACCAGAGCTCCTGGGCGGTGTCGCGAATGGTGGCTTCGTCGCCGGTGCTGAATGCGGCTCGAACGTCGGACATCGCGCTGAGGATCGCGCTGATGGAAGAGAGCCGGTCCGCCCGCGACTTCCACAGCGACTGATAGGCCTGGAAGCTGGCCTGCACCTCGTGGTCGATGCTCTCGGAGGTGGCCCGAGTCGCACTCTTGACGATGATCCAGCCGGTCACCGCAAAGACCACGGTGATGGCGGCCGAGGTCGAAAGCAGCACTTTCCACAGCAGGGAGATGCGCGCGAGACGGGTCCTCATTTGCGCTTCACCTGGTAAGCGCCGCCGTCTCCTGGCTCGGGCGGGTAGTCCTGCCCGTACTTGTTCTTGTGGGGCGCCTCAAGATAGCCCGTCTCCGAGATGGCGATCGGAGCCAGGTCCAGTTTCGAATCGGCGACGGCGATCCTATGCCGAAGCGCCTCCAGCGCCTTCTCCGTAGCGCGCTCGTGAAAGACGTTGACATAGTATTCGCCCGGCGGGACGCCGGCTATCGTGAATCCCCCCGTGCCGTCGGAGGTGGCAAACCAGGGGTATTTCAACACCACGATGATGGCGCTCATGGAGGGATGAATGTTGCAGAAGATGCGGACCACGCCGGTCCGGGTGAAGGTGATATTGCGGCTCGATCCGGGAGCGTATAGGCCCAGGTCGAACACCTGGCCGCTGAAGTTGGAGAAGGCGCTGTGAAAAACGGGATCTAGGTTGGGGAAGTGGACGCTGGTCCCGGTCTGAATCGCGAGCACGTGCGGCCCGAACTGTTTGTCCTTCTGTTCCATGCGCGCGCGGGCGGGTTGCGCGGCGTAGCCGCTTTGGTCCGGATGGACCGGTTCCAGCCAAACCACCACGCCGGAGTAGTCCTGGCGCTTGCGGACGGCGGCAACCCGCGAGTCCTCCAGCCGCACGCTTCCGGAGACGGTGGCACCCGCCGCGGGCCACGCCAGCAGGAGGCTAAAACAAATACGCCAGAGCCAGGTCATAGTGGTTGTTCAGCAAGGTCCCAGCGCCCAGGTAGTCGGTCCGCGTCTGGGACGCCTCAAAGCTGGCCAGCACATTGGGGGCCAGCCGGTAGAAGAAATTCGCCCCGTAAACGAGATTCTTCCCGATGGAGCCCACCGGGAGCTGGTCATTGCGGTCATCCTGCTGGCCGGAGAAGAAGTTGAACCACAGCCGGGAATCGGGGCGCAGCGTGAGTTGGCCCCATCCCCCCATGCCGTGTACGCCGGCCACGAGCGCGGGGCCGAAGGCGATGAAGCCCTGGCGAATGGCGCCGCTTCCAAGCGGCGCGACATTCTGTCCGGCGTAGAATGTGCCGGAGAACTCGATGGGCCGCCAGGGGCGCATGAGCCAATCGAACGAGAGCACGTCCGAGGAAAGGGATTGTCCCAGCACGTGGGAGACGCTGTGGTGAACGCCGGAGGCGATCTCCAGGCGACTGTTCTCCCCCCCGCTGAAGAGTTCGACGCGCGCCTCGATGCCGGGACGCGTCGGCTCGATGTAGGCGGATGAGGATGCGCCGGGGGCGTAGGGGCTGGCGGGACTGGCGGCGACCTCGTGAGTTGCGATCATGGCGACCTGCGCCTTGAGGCCGGTCTGTTCCGTGAAGTGGAAGTCCTGCTCGAAGCGCGCCTGGGGAAGCCACAGCCACAGATTCCCTGCACCGCTCAAAGGAGACACCCCCACCTGCGCCAGCGATTCGGGGTCCCGCGGAGAGATGATGGGCTTGTCCACCCCCACCAGGAAGCTGCGGTTCGTCCAATCGATGCCGAGGGTGGCGGTTCGCAACCGCATCTCCTGGTTCAGGGGCGCGCTGCCTGCCCAGAAATCCATGCGAAGAGAGCCGCTGACCTTCCCGTCTCCGAAGACCCGCGGGCCGCTATAGTCAAGACCCAGGACGGTCTGACGGACGCTGGCGCCGCCGGAGCTGTCGCCGCCTGGCAGCGCTATGGTCGGGTATTCCTGTGCGCCGCTTCCCGACGAGTTCAGGAAGCTGTTGAAGAGCACCATGCCGGTAATGCGGATCGGGAACCGCTGCGACGCTTCCACTTTCGAGGCCGCCAGCTCCGCGGTGCGGCTCTCCTGAACCTGGAGCCGTTCCTCGGCGGGCACCGTCGGGGTTGCCGCCGCGGGCGCTGGAGCTGGCTCGGCGCCGCGCGCGGCTGCCCGTTCCTCGCGCAGAGCACGGACCTCGGCGGTCAGAGCCCTGTTCTGCTCCTCAAGGCGGTCCAGCCGCTCCAGTATCCGCTGCATCTCGGCGGTCTGCGCCGGCGCAGGCGCAATCGACAGAAGCCACATGGCGGCGCCGGCGCACAGGGCTCGGGCCGCGCCCGCCCCCTTGCACCGCGCGCGCCGGTTCTCAAGCAGCGCTGGGTTTTTCATGCAAAAGACGCTCCAGTGTCTCCCGAACCGCCCGAGGCGAGAACGGCTTGGAAAAGAACGCATTGGCGCCCAGAAGGGCGGTGCGCCCGGGCGTGTCGGGGTCGGTATCCGCAGTGACGACGATAATGGGGGTTGCAGCCAGCCGCCGATCGCCGCGGATGAACCGGATCAGTTCGAAGCCGTCCATGTCCGGCATCCGGATATCGGTCAGCACAGCCTGAACCGATGGGCCCCGCTCGCGCAGCACGCGGACGGCCTCAATCGCCGAGGACACGGTTGAGACCCGGATCCCCGGGATGGCGGCGCAGGCCAGATCGAGGGTGGCGGCGCTGACCTCCGTATCGTCCACGATGAGTACGGTCCCCGCCCCGCCCTGCCCGTTCGTCCGATCCATCACGGCAGGAATCTATAGCCCACGCCGTGCACGGTGAGAATGTGACGGGGGACGTTGGGGTCCGCCTCCAGCTTTTGGCGGAGTTTCAGAACGTGGGCATCCACGGTCCGGGTGTTGGACATGAAGCTATAGCCCCAGACTGAATTGAGGATCATTTCTCGGGTGAGAGGGCGATCGGGGTGGTGCAGGAGAAAGGTGAACAGGTTGTACTCGGCGGGGGTGAGCTTGATTTCCTCGCTTCCCCGCGCGACAACGCGGCGTTCCAGGTCGATCTCGATATCGCCCATGCGCATGACCTTGCGCGTCTCGGTCGAAGAACGGCGCAACACGGCGCGGATCCGGGCGATGAGCTCGCGCGCCCCGAAGGGCTTCACCACGTAGTCGTCGGCGCCGATTTCGAGCAGCAGCACCTTGTCGATCTCATCGCCGACCGCGCTCAAGACGATGATGGGGGTGGCCACCTCAGCCCCGCGCAATTGGCGGCAGATCTCCACTCCCGTCATCCCGGGCAGGCGGAGATCGACCAGGAGCAGATCGGGCCGCAGCAGCAGCGCCTGATCGAGGCCGGACCGGCCTTCCGCGGCCTGGAACGCACGGAAACCCTCCTTTTCGAGCGCCAGGGAGACGGTGTCACGCAGATCTTCGTCGTCATCGATCACCAGGACGGTCTGCACGCGGCCGGAGCTGCCGGCGCGCGACTGGGCGCCGCAGCCGCCCGCATCCACACGACCACTCTCCCCAGAGCGGCCAGCGTTCCCCAGACTGGCTGAAACAGCCGGATTCATACTTACATATTTGGATGCGGACCGGGGCGGAAAGCATCCTAATTTCCGGGCCAGGCATTCAAGTCTCCCGAAGCGAGCCGCGCGGAGCGCTCTGAGGGGGACGTGCGGTTCCTCAGTCTTCCTGCGGCTGGGCGCCCGTCTCCAGATTCAGCCGCGCCCCTGGCTTGCGGACGCCGTTCCACTTGGTGAAGGACTCCCTCGCGATCCGGAAGATCGAGCCCCGGTTCTGCGCGATCACCTTCAGCCAGCCCCATGCTCCCTTTGGCGGGAAGTAGATGCCGCGGAAGAAGATCCGCGCGATCAGGTGGCTGATCTTGTAGGGGACGGGCTCGTCCGCGATCGATTCGAGGGCGTCGGCCGTCGCCGCGGGGCTGTAAGAGTTCGCCCAGGCATGACGTATCTCCGCCTGCACTTCGGGGATGGTCATCTGGAGCGGCGTGTGGGCCATGTGAAAGGGCGCGAACTCGAGCCAGTGCTTCGGCCGCGTCAGCCGCCCCTCCCTCTGGAGGCGCTCGTAGAGGGGCGTCGCCGGGAACGGCGTAATCTGCCCAAAGACGGGCAACACCGGCGGCCAGTCGCGTATCTGGTTCAGTGTGCGCTCGGCGACTCCGGGCGAGTCGTTATCGAGGCCGAAGATGAAGGACGTAATCGCATACACGTTTCTCGACGCCAGCCGCCGCAGGACCGCTGCGTACTCGCCTGGTTTGTTGAAGCTCTTGTTCACGCTGGCCAGGTTGGCCGGGTCGAGCGATTCCATGCCGATGAAGATCCACTTGCCGCCCGAATCCGCGATCAGGTCCACCAGTTCCTGGTCTCTCAGCAGGTTGGCGCTGATCTGGGCGACCCAGGCGAGTTGCGCACCGGCGGCGATGATGTCGCGCAGCAGCGTCTTGGTGCGCTTCACATTGATGGCGAAGTTGTCGTCCACGAAAAAGACCGCGATCTTCCCTCGGGTGCGCTGCGCGCGCGCCTTCAACCGCAGCATCTCGTCCACAATGCTCTGGTTGGAGCGAAAGCGGATCGAATCGCCGAAGAATCCGGTCACGGTGCAGAAGTCGCAGCCGTACGGACAGCCACGCCCGGACTCGATGGGGATGATGTGGAAGGTCTCCCACGGCCAACGGAAGTGCCTCATGATGGCGCGAAAGAACCCGGAGATCCGGTTAAACTGGCTGATGTCGAGTGACTCCCACGGGATTCGGGGATAGTGCTCCAGACTCGGCTTGTGCTCCTTCCCCGATCCGTCCAGGGGGGCGTAGGTTTCCTTTAGCTGACCGGCCGCCGCGTCTTCGACAATCAGGGGCCATGTCTCGTCGGCTTCGCCCAGCACCACGGCGTCGGCATGACGTGGACCGCCGTCCCGGCCGAGCGCTTCGTCGGGCGCCTCGGTGACGTGCGGCCCGCCCATCACCACCGGCACGCCGGCGGCGCGCACCGCGTCCGCAACGCGGTACGCCTTGGCTACCATGCGGGTCATCGCGCCGATTCCGACCAGCCCGACCTTCTGGGCGACCACATACCGAACCAGATCGGCATCGCTCATGGGCCGGGTGTTGCCATCGATCAACAGCACTTCGTGATTCGGAGGCGTGAGCGATTGGAGCAGGAACATCCACAGGTGTGGCATGAAGTTCTTGGTCACACCGTTGTCCGGGCAGTAGAGAAGGATCTTCATCTCTTCACGATTTCTGTGGGAGGGGCGTGGGGATGCCGCCGCCGGCCTGGAAGGATGCCCCTAGACCCGACGGCCGGTCCGCCAGCAGCCAGTTGCGCCGCTCCAGGATCGGCTCGGGCTCGTAGGTCACGCCGCGGGCGAGGCGCTTCTCTTCGCGAATCGTAGCGCCGAGGAGGAAAGGCCCGGCCAAACGGCTGACCAGGCGCGAGACCGGCCCGAACTCGCGGCCGATGTCCTGGCGCAGGACCCGGACTTGCGCGCTCACGGGCGGATTCGTGTCCTTGAGGCGTCGCTCCATGGCCCAGAGCAGAGCGCCGTAGCCGGTGCGCAAAGAACGCACTTCCCACTCGAATCGCTCGCGGATGCGCCGGTCGGGGTGGTCCTTATATCGCCGCCATCCTTCGAGCGTGGTGCGGCAGATGCGGAAAAGGCTGGGGCCGTTGCGCTCGAAGTCGCGCCGGAAAGCCCAGTCCAGCCAGCGCTTGGAATCCTCGCGGGAAATGGCGGCGTGGCGGAAGTTGAACCGGTCCTGGCCGTGCATGTCGGCGACATCGAGGCCTTCCAGCATACGGCCCTGGCTGAGCATTTCGGAGTAGAGCGGCGTGCCGGGGGCCGGCGTGTAGAGCATGAACTGATGGAAGTCGGTCTCGTGCGACACGGCGTGCTCAATCTCCCCTTCGATGTTGTCGGGCGTGTGGTGCTCGAGGCCGATGATGGTGGAGCCGAGCAGCTTGATGCCGTGCGAGTGCAACTCGCGCGCCAGTGTCAGGGTATCACTTCCATCGAGCTTCGCGTAGGTGGCATGCGGCGACTCGAGTCCCATCCAGATCCAGGAGATGCCCAACCCCACCAGTTCCTCCATCTCGTACTGGCGAATGGCGTTGGCCGAGGCAAACACGTACAGCGCCCAGGTCTTGTTCGCGCTCTTCATGCGGTCCAGCAGTTCGAGAGCCCGCTTGCGGTAGAGCAGGAAATTCTCGTCCATGATGAAGAACGACCGGGCCTTGAGGGCCGCTTCGGCTTCGCACATCACGCCAAAAAGCTCGTCTCCGGTTTCGTAGAAGTTGTGGAACTTGCCCTTGCCGCCGAAGAAGGCCGACGTAGTGCAGAAGTTGCAGCCCATGGGGCATCCTACGGACGGTATGATCGTGGCGGCGATGGAGGCTGCCCATGGCGGCTCCCGAAAGCCCATGGCGCGGGTTCCAAATCCCGACACGATGTGCGGGTGGCGGATGGGCGCGCTCTCGTCTTCGCCCAGGTAGCGGCGCATCCAGGAAATGCCCTCGCCGCGCACGAAGTGGTCGGCATCGACCATGTGCTCGATGCCGGGAAGGGCCGTGACATGGCCGCCCACAACGATCGCCGAATGCGGCGACAGCCGGCGCACCATGCGGCACATCTCCCGCACCTTGCGGACGTTGATGATGATGGAGGAGATGCCCACGATGTCGTACCCGCCCCCGGCGAGTTCCCGTTCGAAGTCCTCGCGCCTGGGAAAATCGAGCACCGTGCAGGGGGCCGAGATGTTGTGCTGGATCATCATGAGGCCCCAGGAGCGGTGAAACATCCGCAGCGAGAACGCGCCCTGCTCGCGCGTCACCTGGTTGTGATAGAGCTCCATGGGGTTGATGCGGCGGCTGCCGAATTCGTCATCGCACGCGTAAGGCCCGAACACGGACGAGAGCAGGGTGCGGGCGCTCGATCCCTTGGGGTGCCGCTCCAACGAGCGCCCCGGCAATTGGCCGGCCACTATGCACTCCTCCGCATCAAAACCGTTCCCCAGACGAGCTCTGGAGCACCTCGCCTACCTTCCGCACCAGAGCCCGGACAATGAAGGGCTTGGGCAAGAACGCTGCGGTTGGATGCAGTCCGGTCTCCAAGGACCCGGACATGAAGAGGGTTCTGGTCTCCGGACGCTGGTGGTTGAGCCGGAGGTGCAGCTCACGGCCGTCCAAACGCGGCATTTCGATGTCGGTCAACAACAGGTGGATCGGCCCCGAGTGCCGCGCGGCCACCTCGAGCGCTTCAACCCCGTCGGCGGCCTGGAGCACTCGATACCCGTACGTTTCGAGGACCTGCCCGACGTGGGCCCGGACCTCCGCTTCGTCGTCGGCAACCAGAATCGTCAACCTGCCTGGGCCGCAGGCGCCTTGCGCGGCAGCGGCCGGTTGTCTTGTGCCCGAGGACATTTGCGCTCCATCAACGGTCCAGTCGGGCGACCTCGCCGGCGAAGCCCTCCGTCTCGAAGGACTCCCGTGCAAGGCCGCCCGGATTGCCCCGGCCCAGGGGGGACTCAGCTATCCGAAAGAGCGGAGCGTTTGTCCGCGAGGACATCCAGTCGGCCACACGGCGCTCAAGAGAGCTGCTCATAGAGAATGGTAGCCTCCACCTTGAGCCAGCGGAACTGGGCAAATGTCTAGTGTTAGAGGGGCGATTGGAGGCGCTTCCGCCCATAAGCTCACAACGCCTGAGAACGTGAAAACCGCCGGGCCTCGGCGGTTTCTGATTTTTGGCGCTGATTTTAAAGGAGTTATTCCTGAAAATCCTGCAAAACCGCCGGACCTCGGCGGTTTTCGTTTTTGCCCTGCTCCATCGAACCGCGTTGGGGAGCGGAGGCCGGAGACCGGCGACGACCTGCGCTCAGATCCCGGCGAGGCCGTGTTCCAGAGCGTACTTGGTGAGTTCGGCCGTGCTGCGGAGTCCGAGCCTCCGCATCACGTTCGATTTGTGAAATGCCACGGTTTTGCGGGATATATGGAGGATCGCGGCGATCTCTTTGACGGCATGCCCTTCCGCCACCAGTTGCACCACCTCGCGCTGCCGCTCCGTGAGCTCTCCGGAAACCTCGCCGGGCCAAAGCGGCGAACCCGGCGCATCGCCCAGGATGTCCTTTCTGACCAGGGGCGTGATGTAGGTGTGCCCTTTGAGGACCTCTTGGATGGCGGAAACGAGCTCCAGAGAGGCGCAGCGCTTCAACACGTACCGCGACGCTCCCGCGCGGAAGGCCCCGGTTACATAGGTTGCGTCCGCGTGCATGGTGACGAAGATCAGCCTGGCGGCGGGCACGGTCTTGCGCAACCTGCGGGCGGCCTCGACGCCATTTAGGAGGGGCATCGAAATATCCAGCAGGACGATGTCCGGCTTCAATTGCTCGGCAGCCTTCAACAGGGCGCGGCCGTCTTCGACGGCTCCGACGACGTCGCACTCCGGCTCCAGGATCCTTCGGAGCCCATCGATGACCAGCATGTGGTCATCCGCAAGCAGAACACGCGGCCGCATTACGGGGCCGTCCTGTCCAGCGGGACGCGCACATCGATCGCGGTCCCATGACCCGGCCTGGAATGAATTGAAACGCTTCCCCCCACCAGCCGTACCCGTTCCCGAATGCCGACGATGCCAAGCCCGCCCTGGCCCGCCACTGCGTCGGGATCGAACCCCCCACCTTTGTCGATCACGCAAAGGAGGAGACCGCCTTTGTCCCCTCGCAGCGCCAGTGTTGCCTCCTGGGCTCCGGAATGCTTGGCAATGTTATGCAGGCATTCCTGCGCCACCCGGTAGAGGCATAAGGAGACCTCGAAGGGGATGGATTGCGGCACGCCGCGGTGGGTGAACTTGAGCCGGATCGGATACAGCTTCGAGAAGTCGGGACAGTACGACTCCAGCGCGGGGACCAGTCCGAAGTGCTCCAGGGACGAGGGGTGAAGCTGGTGAGCCGCGCGGCGAAGATCGTCCGAGAGCTGTTCGACACGTTCGCGCAGGGATCGAAGCTGGTCGCGGACCAGATCCTTGGAAGCGGGCAGGTCCCGCTCGAGCAGGTTCACCTCGTTGGCCAGCATGGCCATCCTCTGGTTCATGTCGTCGTGCAGCTCCCGCGCCAGGCGTTTGCGCTCCTCTTCCTGCGAGGTGAAGAGGTTCGCCGTCAGTCTCCTGAGTTCCTCCTGGCTTTGGCGTAGCGCGTCTTCAGTGAGCTTGCGCTGCGTGATGTCGAGACCCGTGCTGATCACGCTGGTGACGGAGCCGTCCGCGGCTTGGTGCGCCAGGCTTGACCATGCAATGACGCGGCGGGATCCGTCCTTTCGGATCCAGCAACTCTCGTGACTGGCCGCCGTTTCCGCGCCATGGCGCAGAGCCGCAAACACGCTTTCCGACTGGTCAACCGCCTCCGGCGCGAGCAGGAAATCCGGGAGCCGCCTGTTCTTCACTTGCTCGAATGAGTATCCCGACGCTTCCTGGCAGGCGGCGTTGAAGCCGGTAATGGCCCCATCGGGGTCGCGCACGACGATCAAGGCGCCGGAGAGGTCCAGAAGGGTGGCGGAGAGGTCTCTTTCAGCGACCGCTTCATCGCGCGACAACCGCACCAGTTCGAAGCCGCGCTTGATGACGTCGATGTCGAGGAGCGCCATCAGCACGCCGCCGGCTCTGTCCCCGGCGGTGGTATGCGGTCTCATGCGAAGGGAGTACCAACGTCCGTCCCGCCCCTGTACGTCTCGTTCGACCAAGCCGGTCCTCTCGATCACTTCCGAGATCAACCTGTCCAGGTCGGGGACATCGATGTTAGGCTTGATATCGCTGATCGGCCGGCCCACGTCGGTGGGGATCAGATTCAGCAGCTTCTCCGCCGCGGGTGTGAAGCGCCGGATTCGCCGGTCGGCGCCCAGGATGACGATGGGGATGTTAACGCCGACCAACAGATTGCTCAGCTCGTCGGCAATTTGCCCCAGCTCCGCGTTTCGATTCTGCAGTTCCTCGTTTAGAGTGGTTAATTCCTCGTTCGACGATTGCAGCTCTTCCTTGGCGGTCTCCAATTCCTCGTTGGTGGCTTCCTGGCTCTCGATAATCGACTGCAACTGCTCCCTTGTGGATGCCAGCTCGTGCCGGAGCGCGGCTAACTGCCCGGCCTCCTTGGCATGGCTTGGCCCGGGCGGTCTTTTCCGCCCGGCCTCCTCGATCAGAACCAGGAAATCCGGCCACTTGACGCGGCGCCCGCCGATTGGAATCACCTCCACATCGACGGTTCTGAAATCGCCCGCCTCGTCGAGACGGATCCCTTCCCGGCGAACCGGTATCTCCTCTTTCTTCGCCCGGTGCAGCGCCGCACGGAGGTCCAGCACCAGTCCGTCCCGCACCAGTTTGAAGAGGTGGAGGCTGGCCGCTCCCGTCGCCGGTTGCAGGTACGGGCCGGTGTTTCCCTGGAAATAGATGACCTGCAGGTCCGCGTCCACGACCAGGGCCGCGAGCGCGCGCCGCTGCCAGACCAGACGCTCCACGGCCGTCTGCAACTCGGGCGCGGCGCCCGTTTCCACTCGAAGGGGAGAGCCTGCTGGCGCTTCTCCACGGTCGGCGGCGGCCAGCCCCGACGGCACCACGGCCGGCACCGGGTTCGGTGAATAGACCTTGCTCTTGCGCTCGACGACGGTGAACAGGCGGGCGGACGGTCCGGAGGTTTCCGACTCGCCCAGCAGCAGAAAGCCGCTCGGCCGCAGGGCGTAGTGAAAGATCGACAGAACTCTCTTCTGCAGGATGGGACCCATGTAAATCAGTACGTTGCGGCAACTGATCAGATCCAGCCGGGAGAAAGGAGGGTCCTGGCCCAGATCGTGCCGCGCAAACAGGCAACGATCGCGAACCGGCTTACTTATCTGGTAGCTCGATCCCGCTTTCGCGAAAAAGCGCGCCAGGCGCTTCGAGGAGACACCCGCGACAGCGGCTTCGGAATAAGTGCCCAGCCGGGCTCTCTCCACGGCGGCCGTGCTGACGTCTGTGGCGAAGATCTGGCAGCGGGTCTCGTCGGCCCGCTTGTCCAGAAACTCCAGCAGCGCGATGGCGATCGAGTAGACCTCTTCCCCCGTCGAGCACCCCGGCACCCATATTCGAATCGGCTCCCCTTGCGGCCGGCCCGCGAGCAGCTTCGGGAAGACGGTATGACGCAGCGCGGCAAACGCCTCCGGTTCGCGAAAGAAGCTCGTCACGTGAATGAGGATGTCCTGGCAGAGCGCTTGCGCCTCGGCGGGGTCCTGTTCGAGGTACGACGCATACCGTTCCAGGCTCTCCGACTTCTGGAGGATCATCCGGCGGGCCACGCGCCGCCGGATCGTGCCGGTTTTGTAGAGACTGAAGTCGGTGCCGGTCGCGCTCCGCATTGCCTGGAGGATCCTGGCGAAACTCTCCGCTCCTTCAGTCAGATCCGGCTCTTCGACGGCTTGCGCCCTGTCCTGCCAGGCGGAGCGCGCAAGGCGGCCAATCTCCCGCGCAATTCCCTCGGGAGGCAGAACAAAGTCCACGCAACCCGCCGCGATCGCACTCTCCGGCATGCCGGCATAGGATGCCGATTTTGGCTCCTGCGCAAAGGCGATGCCGCCTTCGGACTTCACAGCCTGGAGACCCGCCGTCCCGTCGGACCCCGTGCCCGACAGGACAATCCCGACGGCGCCTGCGGTCTGGTCCGCCGCCAGGGAACTCAAGAACCGGTCAATCGGCATGTGCTTGCCGCCGGCCTGCTGGCGGGGCAAGAGCCGCAGCGACCCCTGACGGAGGGTAACGTCGTGGTTGGCAGGGAGCACGTAGACACGATCGGGCCCTAGAGCGAGACCGTCTTCCACCTGCGTAACGGGCATCTTGGTCGCTCTCGAGAGAAGTCCGCCCAACGAGCTTTGGTGGTGAGGATCCAGATGCTGGACGACGATGAACGCCATCCCGGAGTTGGCCGGCAGGGACTTGAGGAGAGAGGTGCAGGCCTCCAGTCCGCCGGCCGAGGCACCGATGCCCACGACGCGGAAGGGGAGCGAGGCCGACGCATCTGTCCCACTGGACTTCCCGCGCCCGTCCGGGCGCTTCGGCGCTCTCGTCTTTCCCTTGGCCATGTGGTCTACTCCCGCCAAGTTATTCTTGGCTCCGTCAGGCGTGCCGTGTCAAGGCAGCACCGCTCCGGGCAGCGGACCGCAACGGTCAGGAGGCGGTTCTACTGAACGGTTTGCGGCCCTTTCCTGATCGCAGGAGCCCCGATGGAGGATCCGCCAGATGAGGCGGCAAAGGCTGTGCGCGATGGCCCAGATCGACTTCTTGTGGTGGAGGCCGCGCGCTCTGGGGGCGGAGATTCCATCCCCGATCGTTTCCCTTCCGTGGGCCGATCTGATATACGTAGAGAGGTCGTACCGTCGGAAGCCTGTCGGCTGAGCGCCGATGGCCGAAGGCTGATTCCCATGGCCAGCGTCGTCCATCCGAGCCGCGGTGAGTACTCGGTGCTCCAGGTTTGCCTGCCAGGCGCGCCGCCCGAGCCGTACGGCATCCTACTGATCGATCCCGCCTCCGACCGGGTCTGGCAGCGCGCGCGGCCCGCTCCGGAGGGCGAGGACACCGACCTGTTCGATCTGCTGGCTGGGGACCTCCAAGCCAAGGCGTGCGAACTGGGCGGCGAGCGGCTGCTGGCGTTGTTCGAGGACTCGCTTTCGAACGCCATCCGCATCACGGACCGCCGCGGCGTGCTGGTGCGCGATTTCGCCGCGGCGGCCGCGCGGCTCTTCGCCGAGCACGTCGAAGGGGCGCCCCCAGCCAGGCGGCCAGGCGAGATCCCGCTCTATTCCCTGCGCGCCGCTGCGGGACGCTTCGGCGAGGACATGGAAGTGGAGGCGGAAGGCCGGGTCGCGGCGCCGCCGGGAGTGCGGCCGGGGCCGGACGTCTATGCCGTGCACATCGTGGGGCACTCCATGGAGCCAGACATTCCCGACGGCGCGGTGGCGGTCTTCCGCTGCTCGCCGGCCGGATCCCGCCAGGGCAAACGCGTGCTGGTCTGGCGGAGCGGCGCGTCGGCCGGGGGCGGCGAATTCACCCTCAAGGTCTACGAGAGCGAGAAAGCCGTCACCGACGAAGGCTGGCAGCACACCCGCATCCGACTCAAGCCGCTCAACCCGGAGTACCCCGTGCTCGAACTCGAGGACGAATCCGAATATCGCGTCCTGGGCGAACTGGACGGCCTGCTCGCCATCGACGATTGGTAGCCCGTCCGCGGCCGCCGCCCTACATGTGCTCCGGCACTTCGATCCCCAGCACGGCCAGCGCCCGCTCGATCCGCTCGCGGACATAGCCGGTCAGCCACAGCAGGAACACTTTGCGCTCGCGGTTCTCCTCGGTGATGACGGGGTAGGCGTGGTAGAAGTTGTTGAAGGCCTGCGCGAGCTGGAAGGCATAGCGGGCCACGTGCGCGGGCTCGCCCGCCGCCCCGGCGCGCTCAATGATCCAATCGGCCTTCGACGCCGCCAGCGCGAGTTGCCAGAAGTCCTCGCCGGCGAGCTGCCGTCCGAAGGCCTCGCGCGAGAGCTCGCGCGCGAAGTCGGGGATCGCTTCTCCGCGCTGTTCGAGCTTCCGCCAGATGTTGCGCGCGCGCACGGCCGCGTACTGCACGTAGGGGCCGGTCTCGCCCTCAAAGCTCAGCGC
Source organism: Bryobacterales bacterium (assembly GCA_963710565.1). Lineage (GTDB taxonomy): Bacteria > Acidobacteriota > Terriglobia > Bryobacterales > Bryobacteraceae > DASWZN01. Next base: position 103,872 of record CAVQAN010000012.1, read on the forward strand.
TTCCTGGAAGTCGAAAGCGATGACGGTGTTGCGAGTGTACTTGAGTAGGAAATAGCGCAACGCGCCGACGGCGAGTTGGGTCGCGATGCGCCGCTGATTCTCCGGAGGATCTTCGGGGTGCCGCGAGGCAACCTCCGCCAGGGCCTCCTCGATCAGCTTATCGATGAGGTCGTCGGCCTTTACGCCCAGTCCCTTGCGGCCGGACATTTCGACGTAGGGCCGGCGGCGGTCCTCTTCGGAAAGCTGGATGCCCAACTCGGCGCAGCTTCGGGGCGAGAGCGCCACCATCTCGTAGGAGAAGTGGACCGAGCGGCGGGCCTGCTCCTCGAAGCCGAGCTGCCGCAGGCCCGCCACCACCACGTCCTGCAGATAGCTCTGGCGCGAATCGATCACGTTGTAGACGCGGGTGCCGCGCCCGAAGGAGGGCCCGCCCGCTGGCTGCGGCTCGGCGGTCGAGACCCACAGAACGTGCCCGCCGTACTCCGCCCAGGGCCGGTAGAAGAAGTCCTTGCCCAGCAGCCCGAACTTCCACAACTGGTACGCGATGTCCTTGCCGACGTAGGTGACGGTGCCATTCGAACGCACGATGATCTTGTTGTCTTCGTTCGCGGCATCCCCCGAGAATGCGGCGGCCGGCATCACCCAGCAGCCGGCGTTCTTGCCCTCGGTCTCCAGGTAAATCGCCCGTCGCTGCTTGAGCAGATCGAAGGCCGTCTCCCAGAACTTCAGGTGCAGAATCTCGCTCTCGCGCGGCAGCACGTCGTAAACGATGCCCAGGCGCCACATGGTGGCCAGATGGCAGCGCACGACCGCTTCCGAGACCAGCACGGCAAGGGTGTGGATCTCGCCCTGGCCGGCCTCGATGGCCTGCAGTGTCTCGGCCCGCCAGGCCAGCGCCGTGGGGTTATCCCGGTAGTAAGCGCCCACGCGCGCGTAGAGGTCCCAACAGAGGTAGTCAAACCGTTCCGTGCGGATGAGGTGCTCGACGTCGGCGACGGTCTTCCGTTCCAGAAAATGAAATCCCACCACCACGTCGGCGACCTGTACGCCGGTGTTGTCGATGTAGTTCTGCACCTCGACCCGGCGCCCGCGGGCGCGAAGCATGCGGACGAAGGTGTCGCCCAGCACTGCATTCCTCAGGTGCCCGATGTGCGCGGCCTTGTTGGGATTGATGTTGGTGTGCTCGACGATGGTCTTCTGGGCGAGATCCGGGGACAGAATGTCAGGTCCCCGGTTGTCGCTCAGCAGCGATTCGCCGTAGGCGCCGCGGTCGAGGCGCACGTTGATGTAGCCGTTCCCGGCGACTTCGAGCGCGGCGACGCCGGGAATTGATCCCAGGCCCGCGGCAATCTCGCTACCGATGGCCCGGGGCGGTTGGCGCAACTGGCGCGCCAGATGGAACGCCACGGGCAGGGCCAGGTCGCCGAAGCGCGGCTCTTTCGGCTGCTCGATCGCGATGGCGGCCTCGACCCCATGCCGCTGGCTGATGTACCGCGACACTTTGTCCAACAGGAGTGTTTCGAATCGGTGGAACACGGTTAGAAGACGAGTATAGCAGCGGGCGGCGCGCGGTTCGGCCGCAATGCCGCCAACGCCGGGTATGGGTTATCCGCGCTAGACTCGTGGTCATGAAACTGGGCCCCTCCCCGCTGTGGATTTGCCTGCTCGCTCCGTGCCTTGCGCAACCGCCTGACCTCGAAGCGCAACGCGCCGCCATGAAGAAGCTGGATTTCCTGGCCGGGACCTGGCTCGGAGAAGTGCGCGTGCGGCGCGAGACGGCGAACCCGTCTTCCGTGCCCTCGGCACGGTCTCACATGCGGGCCTACAACGATGGCCGCTACCTGGAGACCTAGCTCAAACTGGCGGAGCGGTAGGGGTCCTCCTGGGGCTTCGCGTTCGGGCGGGTCCAAACGAGCTGCGTGATGACCCTCAACGGCAAGGGCGAGTGGATCGAGACCGGCGAAATGACCATGCCCGGTCAGGCGCCGCGCCGATTCGTGGAACTGCGGGTGCAGCGGCAGAAGTAGCGGTGCCTGGCCCTTATTCCACGATCTTGCCGCTCGCCACCAGGATCAGGGCCGAGCGGTCGCCTTCGATTCCGGCTCTGCCGATCACCGCCTGTTGACCCTCCTTGAGGTCCACATTGACGCTGAAGCCGGCGTTGGTGGAACCTACCCAGGCCTGGAAACGCGAGTTATCGATGCGGATCGTCGCCGGCTTCGTCTCCGACGAAGCGAACGCCTGCAGGTTCAGATGGTAGCCGGCGGTGCCATTGGCTACCTGCGCTTGGCCGGACGCTTCGGCCCGTTCCCCGCTGCGGGTACGAATGAAGGCCGTGTCGAACAGCCGAAAACCCTGGTAGCCGAGCACGCTCTTGAGCTGGGCGATGACGGGCTGGAGTTCAGCGGGGAGCGCGGCGGAGTCCGCGGCCGCTTCCTTGGTCGCCTCGACGATGTGAAATGTCAGCTCAACATTCTTCACCGCGGGCGTGGCGGCGTCCAGTTCTCTGGCCACCTGCTCGACGGCCGGCATGAGCGTTGGGACCGCTCTGACCACCAGGGTAGACGACGTGGTGTCGCAGACCACGCTCTCGTCGCCGACGACCATCTTGAGAGTGCGTTGGATACGTTCCACGTTTGCTGGTTTTACGATAATGACCTTGACGGTCTTTTCCTGCGCCCAGGCAACGCTGGCCAGGAGCGTCGTCAGAATCGCGAGTGTCGTCTTCATCTCAGTTTCCTTTCCTATCGATAATCCAGTAAATGACCACGTTGGGGTCTGGGGTTTCGAGCTTTACCAGCAGGGGCCCGGACGCCGTCAGAGGGGACCGGGGCCGGCGCACATGCCGCCTGCGCTCCGTCACGGGCGGCCGCTGGGGCGTCACGGCCGCTGGCAGAACGCGGGCGAGGCGAGCCAGCGGGGGCGGCTGGGGCGGCATCTTCGGCAGCAGCCCCGGAACCGTCACCAGCGCCACCAGGGCCATCGCACCTGCCGCGGCCCATGCCCAGCGCCATCCCATCCGGCGCCGCGGTTCGTCTTCAATGCGGGCCAGCAGGCCGCGGCGCCACCGGGCCAGCGCATCTTCGCCCGGGACATCCTCCGCCAGCGACCTCAGCGCGGCCAGTGACTCCCTGAGCCTCTGCGACTGTTCGCGGCACGGCGCACACACCTCCAGGTGCGCCCCCAGACGCGCCGCCTCGGCCGGCCCGAGGTCGCCCCCGGCATCGAGTGCGATCATGTTCTCGAACGCGCCGCAGCTCATTTTCGTTCCCTCCGGAAGCGCTCCGTGAGCTTCAGAATCCTCAACCGCGCGCTGCTCACCTGCGAGCGCACAGTGGCCTCGGACGATCCCAGGATGCGCGCCACCTCGCGGGTGGACAGACCCTCGATATCGCGCAGAACCAGGGCCGCACGCTCCTTTCCCGGGAGCCGTCGGAGTGCACCCTGGAGGATGCGGCGCTCCTCCGCCGAGCGGGCGGATCGCTCCGGGCCCAAACCCGGGTCCGCTGCGTTCGGGTCGAGATCATCGTGCGCGGGGCGCTTTCGGCCGATATCCCGGCACACGTTCACGGTCATGCGGTACAGCCAGGGCGCCAGATCCAGTGCCTCGTCGAAGCGGCCCAGGTACCGATGCAGCCGGACGAAGACCTCCTGCGCTGCATCCTGCGCGTCCTCCCAACGGCCCAGCAGGCGCAGGGCGGTGAGCAGCACGCGGCGCTCGTGGCGAAGGATGACCTGCTCGAACGCGGCACGGTCGCCCGCCTTGGCGTCCCGGAGCAGGCCGGCCGCTTCCGGGCCGCTCTCACCGGCCGCCATCCTGGACTCGATCATGGGAGCCTGCCCGAAGGCACACACTAATAGATACTGCATCACAGCCGAGAACGTGGAAGGGATTATGGGGGGGCTGCGGCGTTACGACATGTTCCTGGCCTTGGCGTACTTCAGAAACGTGTACAGGGCAGCCATATAGGCGATCATGAGGCCTTCCGGGCCGTCGAGGAATCCGCGCTGGAGGACATAGGTGCGCAGGAACGTCCAGGCAGGCTCGAACAGAAGGTCGCGCCAGGCCACGCCCTGGTGGCGCGAGACTACCTCCTGCGCCGCCAGGGTGGTGTAACTGTCGAGCGTGCGCACGTGCTCGGAGATGGAGTCGTAGGTGTAGTGCAGAATGTTCGACTTCAGGTGCCCCACCGCGCCGCGCGCCTCGACGCTTTCGTGGACGAACTCGCCGACCCAGGTGGCCTGGCGCCGGTCGTAGAGGCGGATCTTGCGGTCGGGATACCAGCCGGAGTGCAGAATCCAGCGGCCCACGTATTGCGCCATGCGCGGCATGGTGTAAGCGTCGAACTCGGGGCCCTTCTTGCGCAGTTGCCAGATCTCGGCTTCGAGCGCCTCGCTGAGCGCCTCGTCGGCATCCAGGGAGAGTATCCAGTCGTTGGCCGCCTGGGCCGCGGCCAGGTTCTTCTGCTTGGCGTAGCCGGGCCAGGGACTCTCGATCACCCGCGCGCCGAGCTGCTGTGCGATCTCGACGGTGCGGTCGGTCGAACCGCTATCTACCACCACGATCTCGTCGCAGCAGCGCAGGCTCTCGATGGCGCGCGCGATCCGGCGCTCTTCGTTGCAGGCGATGATGGTGGCGGAGATCTTCATGGGGTTCACCGTGCGGGGTCAAACAGCGGCGTCGTCATGAAGCACAGCAAGAAAATCGCCAGCGCCAGGTAGCCGAGCCGGCGCCGGCCCAGGCTGAGGCGGGACGAATCGAAGATCGACGGGTGCCGCAGACAGAAGATGTAGAGCAGCACGGCCCATGCAAGCCAGTACGGATATCTGGTGAACAGCCCGAGCGGCACCAGCGCAAAGACGAAGATCTTCGAGAGCAGCTTGTGGCGGTCTCCCACGAATGAGTACAGAATATGCCCGCCGTCAAGCTGGCCGATCGGCAGTAGATTCAAAGCAGTGGCGAAGATTCCGACCCAGGCCGCGCGCGCCACCGGGTGCAGATAAACATCCGCCGGCGACACGCCCGGGAAAATGGCCTTGTCGAGCAGCCACATCAGCGGCGGCACTCCCATGATCAGGTCGCCCCGGTGGGCGATGCCCGGCAGGACCTTCGAGTAGGCCAGGCCGATTCCCAACGCAGGCAGCAGGAACACGAAGCCGGCCAGAGGCCCGGCAATCCCGATATCGAAGAGCACCTGCCGGGAGTAGATCGGGGAGCGTATGCGGATGAAAGCGCCCAGGGTCCCGATGAAGGATGGGAATGGAATGAAATAGGGCAAGCTGGCGTCGACGCGGTAGTAGCGGCAGGTCAGATAGTGCCCTAGCTCGTGCGCCAGCAGAATCGTGAGCAGCGTGAGCGAGAACGGCAGGCCGCCGAGCAACTCGATCGGGTGGGACCACATGGCCGCGATGGCCGCCAGATCGCGCTCCAAGTCGAAGGCGGGCAGGTTCTCGCGGAAGTTCGTCAGCAGGCAGGCGCCGATCGAGGTAGTGGTGAGCAGAGTCAGGAGCAGGAGCAGAGCGTGCAGCCAGTACCGCGGACGCCCCCTTCCTCTCCAAAATGGCGGCAAACGGACACCGGTTCCGTCGGACGGAACAGACAGACTTGTGCCGGGACTATTGCCCTGAGGTGACACAGAACAGGATTACTGCAATGACTGCAATTCTTTGCCGGGCTTGAAGCGAACGGCTTTGCCGGGAGGGATAGAGACCTCCGCGCCGGTGCGCGGGTTCCGCCCGATTCCCGTTTTGCGGGGACGCACGTTGAAAATCCCGAAGCCGCGCAACTCAATCCGTTCGCCCTGTCCCAGAGCCTTTTTCATGCTCTCGAAAACGGTTTCGACCGCCATTTCCGCTTTGGTCTTGGTGATGCCGGTGCGATTGACAACCTCGTTGATGATGTCGAGCTTGATCAAAAGATCCTCCTTCCGCGGGCGTCCGAACGGTCGTTAAACCGCTGGCCAACGGCAAACCACATGATAGGATTAGGGTTATACGCTTGTCAAGCCACCTGGGCCTCACCCGCCAGCGCGCGTGCCGTGCGCAGGGCCGGCTCGTAGTCGGGATGCTCGCCCGTCTCCTTCACGTACTCGACGTAACGGATCACGTTGTCGCGATCGAGCACGAAAATGGCGCGGCTCTCGATGCGCAGATCTTCGAGGAGCGTGCCGTAGTTGCGTCCGAAAGACGTATCTTTGTGATCCGACAGCATTTTCACGCGATCGACCGCAAAAGCGTTGCAGTAGCGGCGTTGCGCAAAGGGCAGGTCGACGCTGATGGTATAGATGTCCACGCCTGACAGCCTGGCGGCTTCTTCGTTGAAGCGGCGCGTCTGCGCGTCGCAGATCGGTGTATCGAGCGACGGTAGCACGCTGAAAATGCGGACGCCGTGGCCCGTACCGGCGAGCGTGACCGGTTTCATGCCGTTGTCCACGCAATTGAAATCGGGCGCCGGATCGCCGGGATGCAGTTCCGGCCCGGCAAGCGCTACCGGGTTGCCTTTGAGCGTAGCAGTGCGTTCCATGGATCCCTCCGAAGTGCCAGTGCCATTGTAGCAGTCAGGCGACGGTCATGAAGCGGCGCACCCTCCCGGTGTCGCGGCTTGGCGGCGCGCGATGTCGCACCCAAAAGGATGGAGGGCGCAAACTCCTTACACCGTCGGCTCTCCGTGAACCTCCACCTCCTCGGGTTCCACGCCTTCGTGCGCAGGCTCGGGCAGGCGGCCGGTCAGGTTGAGGAAGCCCCAAGCCAGCGCCGTGCTGGAGCTCAGAACGCCGGACCACAGGCCGATCGTGCGCGGGCTCACCGATTGCGACGCCACCCCGGCCGCGGTCATCGACAGCATCATCACCGCCCAGGTCAGCGACTCGATGGTGGCGAAGACGCGGCCACGGTATTCGTTGGGGACATTGCGCAGAAGTTGCGTCATGTTGAGCACCGAACTCACAGCTACCGCCGCACGGGAGACGGCGATGAAAACCAGCGCCAGCCAGTAGTGCGTCATCTGGCTGAAGACCACGTAGGCGCCGCCATGGATGACGTAAGAGACGGCGACAGCTCGCTTGTAAGCGCTGTAGCTCGCCCGCTTTCCGAACCAATGGCCGAAAACGCCGCCCGCCAGCAGCCCGGCGCCGGCACAGGCCCAGATCTGCCCGATACCCGCGGCCCCCTTGTGGAATACGAGTTCTCCGAAGAGGCTGAACAGGATCTGTGCCGCTCCGCCGCCACTGGCCCAGCCGATGCTGATCACGGCGATGCCGAGAATCAGCGGCGTCGAGCGCATGTAGCGCAGACCCTCGGCATACTCGTGCCAGGGCCGCACCACCTCGGCCTCTGTGAGTGCGGTCCGCGGGGCGCGGAAAGAGCCGGCGGGCGAGCGCAGCCGCGAGATCGAAGCCGCCGAAAAGAGGAACGAAAACGCGTTCAGCGCGAAGGCGTACTGGTAGCCGAACTGCATCACGGCGGTGCCGGCCAGCAGCGTGCCCACCACCAGCGTGCTCCACTGCGTGGTCTGTGTCACGGAGTTGGCGGTGTGCAGCTCTTCGCGGCTCGCGATGGTGGGCAGGATCGAAGCGCGGCCGCTGGTGAAGAACGGCGAGGCGAACATCAGCAGACCGCTCAGCACGTAGAGCAGCCAGGGATTCGAGCGGTGCACGGTGAAGATGAACCCGGCGGCGACCACGGCGCGGACCAGGTCGCTCGCAATCATCACGCGCTTGCGGTCCAGGCGGTCGAGCACAACGCCCGCCAGCGGGCCGGCCAGGATCGCGGACACGGCGCGAGCCAGCATGATCCCGCTCACCACCAGGCCGGAGTGCGTGATGTGCAGCGCCAGGGCGAACACGGCGACGTTGTTGAAGTGGTCGCCGATCTCGCTCACCACCTGGCCCATCCAGGTGAAGCGGTAGTTGCGGTTGGCCCGCAGCAGGCTGGAGAACGACGCGCTCAGCGGAGTGTCTCCTCGCGCACCGTGATGGCGCGCAGAAAGTCGAGGTCGAGCGCGTAGCCGAAGCCGGGCTCGCCGCTCACGACGATGGTGCCGCGCGGGGTTACCTCGATGGGCGGCGAAATCACGTCGCGCGCCCAGTAGCGCCGGCTGGCCGAGACATCGCCGGGGAGCACGAAGTTAGGGAGCGTAGAAAGCGCGACATTGTGCGCGCGGCCCACACCGGATTCGAGCATGCCGCCGCACCAGACGGGAACGCCCGCGGCCTGCGCCACATCGTGAATCTGGCGCGCCCCGCCGAAGCCGCCCACCCGCCCGAGCTTGATGTTCAGGATCTTCGCCGCGCCCAGGCGTATCGCCTGCTCGGCGTGCCGGGCCGTCCGAATCGATTCGTCCAGGCAGACGGGGGTCTCGATTCTGGTCTGGAGTGCGGCGTGGTCGATGATGTCATCGTGCGCCAGCGGCTGCTCGATCATCATGAGATAGAACTCGTCCAGGCGGCGCAAGCGATCGGCGTCGGCGAGGGTGTAGGCCGAGTTGGCGTCCACCATCAGGCGAAGGGAGGGGAACGCGCGCCGCACCTCGCGGACCAGGTCCACGTCCCAGCCGGGCTTGATCTTGATCTTGACGCGCTGGTAGCCGCAGGCCAGCTCGCGCTCGATGGACTCGATCAGGGCGGGAACGGATTCCTGAATGCCGATCGAGACGCCGCAGGAGATCTCGGTGCGCGTGCCGCCGAGGCGCCGCCACAGGGGCAGGCCGAGCAGGCGCGCCTCGAGATCCCACAGCGCGGCTTCGAGACCGCCCCACGCCATGCGATGCTCGCGGATGCGGCCGAGGAGCGGCGCGCCATCCGCTGCGCTCTGGAGCGTGTGCCCGAGCACGGCCGGTCCAGCGTAGTGGCGGAGAATCAGCCACGCCGATCCGGTCCACTCCTCGTTGTAGAACGGGTGCTCGCCGGCGGTGACCTCGCCCCAGCCGGACATGCCGTCCGCAACGGCCTCCAGCAGGATGATCTGCCGTTCGACGGTGCGGCCGAAGCTGGTCTCGAACGGGCGCAGCAGCGGCATCGCGATCTGACGCAGACGGATCTGGTCTATGCGGAAGGCCATTTTCCCAACAGGTAGGCTCCGCGCTCAAAGCCGACGACGGCCAGGCCGCGCCGGAAACAATCCAGGAACTGCGCCCGGATGGCGGCCTGCACGCGCCGCGCTTCCTGGATGTCGGACGGGACGGGAATTCGGGACAGTATACTCATTCCCGGATTTCGGTACGGGCTTCCTGAGGGTCGCGGCTCGGATTCCGCGCCTGCCGCCGGCGGTTGAGCCGTTACGGACGGCGAAGATGAAATTGGTGAATGAGTATACTGTCCCAGGTTTTCCCGCAGCCACCACTCGGCCAGCAGGCGGTCCGTGGGGACAGAGCCGTGCAGCGGGCTGCTGGTCGAGCCCCAGTGGTTGGGCAAATAGCGGCGCGCGATAGCGCCCAAACGCTCGAGGTTGAAGTACGCGTTCTTGAGTTCCAGCGGATCGAACGTCCACTCGACCAGTTCGATCCCGCGGGCCAGCGCCTCGCGGCGCTGCTCGAGTTCGAGGGCGCGGCCGATGCGCCGGTTGCGGCACTCCGGCAGAACGCCCAGCATGTGGCTGTAAAGGTAGGGCGCGCCATCCGGCTTCAGGGCGGAAAACGCCAGGCAGAATCCGACCATCCGCCCGGCCTCGAAGGCGCCGAAGACCTGCCCGCCGGTCTCGGCCGCGATAGTGAACATCTGGAGCGGAACCGACTCGCCCGGCGCGTAGCCCCACACATCGTCCTGGAGCCGGACGGCCGCCTGCAGTTCCCCATTCGTCGCAAGCGCGCGGATTTCGACCTCTGTCACTGGCGCCGTTTCGCTTCCTCCCACAGCGCGTCCATTTCTTCGAGCGTGGAGCCGGCCGGCGTCCGGCCCCGCTCCTTCAGTTTGCGCTCGACGTAGCCGAACCGCTCTCGAAACTTGCGATTGGTGCGGCGTAGCGCCTGCTCGGGGTCCACTTTGAGGAAGCGCGCCAGGTTGACGATGACGAACAGCAGGTCGCCGACCTCCTCTTCCAGGCGTTCGCGCGGCGCCCCGGTGGCGCGCGCCTCGGCCAGCTCGCCCAGTTCCTCATCCAGCTTCTCGAGCACCTGCTCGGCGCTCGGCCAGTCGAAGCCCACGCCGGCGGCCCGAGAGCTCAACTGCGCCGCCTCGACCAGCGCCGGCATCGCGCGCGGCACCCCTTCGAGCAGGCCCTTCCGGGCGCCGCCCTTTTCTTCCGCCTTGATTTCGTCCCAGCGGACTTTGACCTCCTCGGGGGTACTGGCCGTGCCCGCGCCGAACACGTGCGGATGGCGGCGCACCAGCTTCTCGTTGATGGCGTCGAGGGAATCCTCGATGCGAAAGTAGCCGGCCTCGGCGGCCATCTGCGCGAAAAAGACCGCTTCGAGCATCAGATCGCCCAGCTCTTCCTTGAGGCCGCCCCAGTCGCGCGCATCGACGGCGTCGAGCACCTCGTACGTTTCCTCGAGCAGGTAGGGCTTGATGGTCTCGAACGTCTGCTCGCGGTCCCACGGGCAGCCGCCCGGAGCGCGCAATTGCGCCATGATCTCGGCGAGGCGAGTGAACTTGTCGCCCTCGCTCACTTCGTGCCCACCACCAGGATCACGAAGCTGTCCGGAATGAGGGTGGGCTGCGGACGGGGCCGATCCTGAGTCGGCGCCGCCGGCGGGCCAAAGCGCGCCGTGGGCAGGTAGATCCGGTGCGTGGCCGGATCGATGGCCATGGTGCGCGCGCCGTGCTCGGTGGTGACGGTTTCGGCTACCACGAACTTGCCGGGAGACGACTCGCCCGCCACCGTCAGAGTGCCGTCGCCATTGGAGCTGAAGGCCAGCCCGGTGCCGGGATCGAAGCCGTTGCCATCCACGCCTCCGCCGATCGGCACGGTGGCGATCACGTTTCCGGACACGGTATCGAGCACGGTCATGATCTTGTTGTGGCAGCCGCTGTAGGCGTGGTGATGCTTGATGTCGAGCGCCATACCGGACGGCTCTTCGCAGGGCTGAAGCGGGAACCGCCTCAGCACGGTGAGCTTCTTGCTGTCGATTTCCACCACCTCGCTCTTGTCTTCGATGTTGACGTAGATCCTGCCGGCCTCGTCGCTGCGGGCAAACTCGGGCTTGCCGCCCAGCGGAATGGTGCCATCCACCACACCAGTCGCGGCGTTGAAAGCGGTGGCGTCGCTACTGCGGCCATTGAAAGTGAAGACGCGGCCGGAAGCGGGATCGAAGAGGATGCAATCGGGATTCTTCCCGGTCTTGACCTCGCCGATCGGCTTGAGCGTGGCGAGCGAAAAGATGGTGACGTTGTCCGTGCGCCCGTTGCTGGTAAAGCCGCGGCCCAATGCGGGAGCGAGCGCGATTCCATGCACGCCGAGCGTGCCGGGGATGTCGCCCGCGACCTTGCCGGTCTCCATGTCCACCACCATGACGTGCGATCCGCGCGAAACATAGAGCCGGTGAGCGGGGCTGTCCACGGTCAGGTAGTCCCAACCGCCCTCGCCGCCTAGTTGCAGCTTCTCGACGACGTGGTAACCGGGCCCGGCCGCCGAAGCGATCGCGCCGAAAAGAAACGCACAGCACAGCAGGTTTCGAATGCTCACGGAGTTGCCGCCTTTAGGCCGATTCTAGCAAGCCGCGGGCGCCTCCGAGGGACGAGGTCCAAGCCCCGGCCGCCCCTCGGCTAAAATGGGGAATTGATGAGCGAAGATACCCCCCAAACCGAACGGCAGGAAGCGCCCGCCGCCGAGCGCCGCGAGTTGCCGCCGGCGAGCTTCGGCGAGCTGGTGTTTTCCGTGCGTTTCCAGGCCGAGATGCACCTCGGGCTTCTGCCCCTGGAGGAGGAGGAAAAGCCCCCGGTTGACCTCGCGGCCGCCCAGCACTACATCGACCTGCTGGGTATTCTGTCCGAGAAGACCAGCGGCAACCTGGCGATCGAGGAACAGCGCTACCTGGAGAACTCCCTCACGGAACTGCGCTTCCGCTACGTGCAGGCGGCCGACCGGGTTCAGACCAAATGATGCCGGCGCCCGGCGCGCTTTCGATCGCCGTCCTGGGCTCGGGCACCAGTGTCGGCGTGCCCACCATCGGCTGCGGCTGTGCCGTCTGCCGCTCGACAGACCCCCGGGACAAACGCCTGCGCCCCTCGGTGCTGTTGAGCTACAGCGGGCGAAACGTAGTGATCGACACCACGCCGGATTTTCGCACCCAGGTGCTCCGCGCCGGTGTCGGCCACCTGGACGCCATCGTGTTCACCCACGGGCACGCCGACCACATCATGGGGCTCGACGACGTGCGGCCGTTCAACTATCCGCCAGCGAACCGGCATCCCCGTGTACGGCTCCGCGCAAACCATCGAGGCAGTGCGGCGGGTGTTCGAGTATGTATTCGCGGCGCAGCCCACGAGTCCTCGGTCCCTCATCTCGAGACGCACTCGCTCCATGGCGAACCCTTCGAAGTGTTCGGCCTGCCGTTCCACCCGATCCCGTTGAAGCACGGAAGCCTTGACGTTTACGGCTACCGCTTCGGCGCCGCCGCCTACCTCACCGACCACAGCGCCATTCCGGAGGCGTCGATGGAAGCCCTGCGCGGACTCGACGTCCTGTTCCTGGATGCGCTGCGCCACCGCCCGCACCCCACCCACACGACGGTCGCTCGCGCTCTCGAATACGTTGCGGAGCTGAAGCCGCGGCGCGCGTTCTTGACGCACATCTGCCACGATCTGGGCCACGCAGAGACCGAGCGCGCGTTGCCCCTGAACGTCCGCCTGGCCTACGATGGCCTCGAGATCCACGTGGAGGCCGTGGCTAGCGTGGACCGCTTCGGCCCCTCGGCTCTCACCATCGGCAACTTCGACGGCGTGCACGCCGGGCACCGCGAGATTCTGCGCCGCGTCGTGGAGCTGGCGCGGCAGCATGGCTGGAAACCCTCGGTCCTGACCTTCGATCCTCATCCGGCCCGCATCGTGGCCCCGGACCGCGCGCCCCGCCTGCTTACGACGCCGGAAGAGCGCACTCGCCTGATGCGCGAGGAAGGCATCGAGCAGGTGCTCATCCTGCCGTTCACACCCGAGCTGGCCGGGTCTGCGCCCGAGCGGTTTGTGCGGGAGATCGTGGTCGAGCGGCTGGAGGCGCGCGCGGTCCTGGTGGGCGACAACTTCCGGTTCGGACACGAGCACGCCGGCGATACGCGCCTGCTGGCGGAGTTGGGCCGGCGCCATGGGTTCCTGGTGGAAGCGGTCCCGGCCCTCCGCATGCGCGGCCGCGTGGTGTCCTCGAGCGAGGTCCGCCGCCTGATACAGGAAGGCACGGTGGCGCTGGCGGCGCGGCTGCTGACGCGGCCGTACTCACTGACGGGCGAGGTGGTCTCGGGTCGGGGCATCGGGTCGAAGCAGACGGTTCCCACGCTCAACCTGGCGCCGGCGGTCGAGGTGCTGCCCGCTCACGGCGTGTACATCACGCGCAGTACCGATTCCGAAACCGGGCGCCGATGGAACTCGGTGACCAACATCGGCACGCGGCCCACCTTCGGCGGCGACTCTGTGACCGTCGAGACCTTCCTGCTCGATCCGCTCCAAGGACCCAGTCCGGGCGCGATCCGCGTCGCGTTCCTGAGGCGCCTGCGCGAAGAGCGCCGCTTCGAGGACGCCTCTGCGCTCAAGCGTCAGATTCTGAGGGACGTAGGCAGGGCGCAGTCCTATTTCCGCAGGCTGGCCCGCGCGGGTACGCGGGCGGACTCGATTCCGCGCTCATGGGACGGTCTTGCAGCGGCCGGCTGCGAGGACACCGGATCGTCGCCACGTTGACCTCCAAAAGCCGGCCGGGCGGTTCGCGGGATCTTCGCCTACCCCACTCCCGTTGACATAGGCCTGCCAGAGGGTGTTAGCTGGTGTCTGGATTCAGAGGGGGCCCCATTCGTCGCGATGCCACGGCCGGCCTGACTCCGCGCGGGATTGCGCAGATGGTTGCGCGCAGCCGCCGCGAGTTCCTTTGCACCGCCATCGGCGCGTGCGCTGCCGCTCCCTTGTTCGCCCACGGTGCGGCCCGGAAGACCCGCCCGCCACGCGGCCGCAAGGTCGTCGTGGTCACCTTCGGCGGGGGCGCACGCGACGACGAGACCTTCACGCCCGAAGGCCAGGACAACATCCCCCATCTGCTGACCGAACTCGCGCCCCGATCTACGTTTTTCTCTCAGGTGATCAACAGGGGGATTCTGGGGCACTATGTCGCCACCGCCAGTCTCGCCACCGGCGTCTACGAAACGTTCAACAACTTCGCCGCGGTGCCGCCCGATCACCCCACCGTCTTCGAGTATTTCCGCCGGGACCTGAAGCGTCCGGCGCGCGACACCTGGGTGGTCGCTCCCAGCAACGGCTTCAACCGGATCGGCGAGAGCGGAAACCGGTCCTACGGGCCGGGTCTGGGCGCCGGCGTCATTCTGCCCAAGCGTCTGCTGGCCGCCGCGCTCTCTTCGGCATCGAGCGATGGCCGGTACGACCATCTCCTGCGCGACAACTACGAAACGCCTTTCTACGCACCGGAGCTTGGCGGCCATGAAACGGAACTGCACCAAGTCGCGGAGATCCTGAAGCTCTCCGTCGGCGACTTCGTGGCCCATGCGCAGAGCCTGCGCAGCGCCGATGAGCTCTCCGTCTACATCGCGCGCCAGCTCATGCGGCAGCTCGCTCCCAGTCTCCTCTGGGTCACGCTGCACGACATCGATGTCGCCCACACGGGGGCCTTCTCCCTCTATCTCGAGGCCATTCAGCGCGCTGACCGACTCTGCGCCGAAATCTGGCACATGATCGAAAGCGAGCCGGAGTACGCCGGACGGACCACCTTGTTCATCCTGCCCGATTTCGGCCGCGACGCCGACACCGATGCCGGCGGCAACGGCTTCCAGCACCATCGCACCGGCGACCCGCTCTCCCGCACCACTTGGATGCTGGCTCTGGGCGCCGGCGTGCGGGAGAACCTCGTGGTGGACCGCCCCGTCGGCTCCACCGATCTTGTGCCCACCTTAGGTTCCCTCTTTGGTTTCTCGGCGCGGTTTGCCGAGGGCAGTCCGCTGCCGGAGGTTACGTAGGCGCCATGCTTCCCAGCGAGCTCAGCGCGGATCGGTTCAGCGGCTATCCACCGCGGGCCCACCGGGTCGCTCTGGGCAACCTGGCTCTGTTGCGCAAGCTGCCCCTCGGCTTCCTGCCCCTACTTCTGCGCGAGCTGATTGCCCTGGACTGGGGATTTCCCGCCGAGCAACGCGAGATCGAGCGCGCAGGTCGCGTATCTCAGCGGCCTCTCGGCCGGAGAACTCGGCATTCTGATGGCGCCTTCGGCGGCTTGCGGCTGGCGCCCGAATTGGAGGGCGTGGACTGGGCAGGCTCGCCCGCCCGCTTCTCGGAACTGCTCACGGCCCATTTGTGGGCAACCGGCCAGATCGATGGCTTCCGGGCCGCGGCCATGGACTACATCGCGAAGATGCGCGCCGCTGCCGCGCCGGATGTCCCTGCGATACCCCGCCTCGGCATCGTCGTGATCGGCCGCGGCGTCAAAGAGAACCGCTACGCGCTCTTCCGGTACCTCCGTCCGCACGGAGTCTGGTTCCGCCATGCGAATCCGGCCGACGGCTGGCAAATCCTGCGGGAGGCGGTCGCGGAGCGCGCGGCGGCGCACCCCGTGCCGTATGGCCACTGGCAAATCGACGAAGCGAGGCGCAGGCGGCCCCCGGCGTCGCGTGTGTCTCCTGGGGAGCGCTGGCGCCCGTCCGTGCGACGCTGCTCGAGCGCGTCCGCAAAGCCAAGCTGTCCGGCGCCGGCTCGGAGGCGGTGCGGACCATGCTGGCGGAAATGGCCCCGCGCGATCTCGGCTGCCCGGAATCCGCGGACCCCGCACTGGCCCGCTTCCAGGCCACCGTGTTGACCGAAGGTTCCGGAACACAGATTTACAGCACCACGTTCGTACAGTGGGCGGCGCGCGAAGCGTTGCGGCGGGCGCAGCCGGTCACGTTGCTGTCGCGCTTCGCTCCCCGGGTGAGCGAGCTGTCTCTGGGCGAGTCTGCTGGCGGACCCGCGGCAGAAACCGCGGCCCGATGTGGCCGGATCTCTCATCGATGCCGACATGGGCGCATATTACACGTGGCTCAGCCAGCAGCGCCTCTCCGGCGCCGCGCAAGCCCGTTTCCTGGTGTGGTTCGAGGACCACGCCGAAGCGCTCGCTATCGCGCCCTCCCTGCACCCCGCGACCGCTTCCGACGACCACCTCGACATGCGGGAACTTCTCGTCCTCGTCGCCTGAGTTGCAGAACCCCGCCGCTGCCCTCCTGAACTACAATGAGGGCATGCCGGACGGTCTGTTCAAAGGCATCGTCCCTGCCGTCGTCACCCCGTTTCGCGCCGACGAGCGGATCGACTACAGGGTCTGGCAGGAACTCATCGAAGCTCTGATCTCGAGCGGCGTTGACGGCCTGCTCTGCCTCGGCGGCCAGGGCGAGTTCTACGCCCTCACCGAGGAAGAGCGCGAGGTCGCCGCCCGCTTCGCGGTCCAGACCGCCGACGGCCGTCTCCCGGTCTATGTCAACGCAGGCTCGAACGGCACGCAGGAGTCCATCCGCCTCGCGCAGCAGGCCGAGGCCGACGGCGTCGATGCGCTCGTCGTCATCACGCCCTACTACGTGGAGCCGTCCCCGGCCGAACTGGTCGACCACTACGTCGCCATCTGCCATTCGGTCCGCATCCCGGTCCTGGCTTACAACATCCCGCAGCGGACGCGCGTCAGCCTGACGCCCGCCATCCTTGGGCGAGTAGCCGCCATGGCGGATAACTTCGCGGGCCTGAAGGACTCCAGCGGCCGGGTCGAGGACATCGAAGGCTACATCTCCTCCGGTCTCCGCGTCCTGATCGGCCTCGACTGCGCTCGCACTCGAGGGACTGCAGCGCGGCTGCGGCGGCGTCGCAGTCGCCGGCGCCAACGTCATCCCGCGCGCCTTCGTCGAGCTTTACGCCGCCTTTCGCGCCGGGGACGTGGCCCGCGCCCAGCGGCTGCAGGCTCTGATCGACCCGCTCAGGGACGCCTTCGCTCTCGGCTCCTTCTCCGCCATGGTTAAGGAGGCGCTGGCAATCATCGGCATGAGCGCCGGCCCTTGCCGCCGGCCTGTCGGCCCCCTGCCCGCCGAAGCCCGCGCCCGGCTCTCCCGGATTCTAGACGCTCTGGGCGCCGAGGGCTACCTGCTCTCCTCCCCGGCCCGCGCCGCCGTTCGTTGAGCGCTACACGCTTCCGGCCTGCCAAGCGGTTACACTGGAGCCAAGGGTCCGGGATGCCGCAGAATTCGCTCATTCACGAGAAAAGCCCGTACCTGCTTCAGCACGCGCACAATCCGGTCGACTGGCGCGCCTGGGGAGAGGGTGCTTTTGCGAAGGCGCGCGACGAGGATAGGCCCATCTTCCTCTCCGTCGGCTACTCCACCTGCCACTGGTGCCACGTCATGGAGCGCGAGTCCTTCGAAAACGAGGCCATCGCCGCCCTGCTCAACCGCTACTTCGTCCCCATCAAAGTGGATCGGGAGGAGCGCCCCGACGTGGACCGCGTCTACATGCTCTTCGTGCAGGCCACCAGCGGTTCTGGCGGCTGGCCCATGTCGGTCTGGCTCACGCCGGATTTGCGGCCTTTTTTTGGTGGCACCTACTTTCCTCCGGAGACGCGCCGCGGCCAGCCCGGCTTCCGCCACATCCTCGAGAGTCTCGCCGAGGCCTGGCGCTTTGACCGCGCTTCCATCCTGGAATCGAGCGCCGCCCTGATCGAGCGGCTCCGAACGTACGCTCAGCCAGGGTCCTCCGGCCGTGTCGACGCCGCGGCCCTCGATTCCGGATTCTACGCCTTCCGCCGCATGTTCGACACGAAGCACGGCGGCTTCGGGGGCGCACCCAAGTTCCCGCGCCCGGCCGCCCTCGAATTCCTCCTCCGCACAGGCAACGCAGAAGCGCGCGAGATGGTCTTTGCGACGCTCAACCAGATGGGGCGCGGCGGCATTCGCGACCACCTCGGCGGCGGCTTCCACCGCTACTCGACCGACGCCCGCTGGTTCGTGCCGCACTTCGAGAAGATGCTTTACGATCAGGCCCAGCTCGCCGTCTCCTATCTCGAGGCCTGGCAGCTATCGGCCGACGAGTTCTACGCCGAGGCCGCGCGCAGCACGCTCGACTACGTCCTCCGCGACATGACCGACGCGGGCGGCGGCTTCTACTCGGCCGAGGACGCCGACAGCGTCATCGACCCCGCCCTGCCCGCGGTCAAGGGCGAAGGCGCGTATTACCTCTGGACCGAACAGGAGATCGACGCCATCCTGGACCCGGCCGACGCCCAGCGGTGCCGGCGCGCGTACGGGATTGAGGATGGCGGCAACGTGCGCGAGGATCCGCACCAGGAGTTCGCCGGCAAGAACATCCTGGCGCTGGTGGGGCAGGCGCCTCCGCCTGCCCCGCTTGACGCCGCCCGCAGGCTGCTCCTCGAAGCGCGCTCCCGCCGCGTGCGCCCGCACCTCGACGACAAGATCCTCACCGCCTGGAACGGTCTGATGATCTCCGCGTTCGCTAAGGGCTCGCAGGCGCTCGGGGAAAGCCGCTACCTGGAGGCCGCGCGGCGTGCGGCCGACTTCGTTCTGGAGCGGATGCATGACGCGGCGGCCGGCACGCTTCTGCGCCGCTTCCGCGAAGGCGAGGCGGCCATCCCCGCCTTCCTCGACGACTACACCTTCCTTGTCCAGGGCCTGCTCGATCTCTACCAGGCCGAGTTCGACGTGAGCCGCATTGAGACCGCCATTCGGCTGACCGAAACGATGCTTGTCCGTTTCGAGGACGCGGGCTCGGGAGGCTTCTTCACCACCGCCGCGGATGAGGGATCGCTCGTACTGCGCCTCAAGGACGATTACGACGGCGCCGAGCCCTCCGGCAACTCCATCGCCATCCTCAACCTGCTACGCCTGGCCCGCATCGCCGGCCGCAAGGACTTCGAGGACGCCGCCGCCCGGGCGCTGGCCGCTTTCGCCCCGCGCCTCTCGGCGGCCCCCGAAGCCATGCCGCAGATGCTGGCCGCGCTCGAATACAGCCGGTCGAAGCCCGTGCAGATCGTGCTGGCCGGTTCGAGAGACACGATTGAGCCCTTCCTGGCCGAACTGCGCCGCCGCTTCCTGCCGTTCGCGACGGTGCTGCTGGCCGCCCACGCTCCCGGCCACTATCCGCCGGAACCTGCCGCCGCCTACGTCTGCGAGAACTTCGTCTGCCGCCTCCCCACGACCGACCCGCGCGAATTCGCGCGGTCGCTCAATGGCGGCAACAAAACGGCCGACAGTTCCAGGTGATGGGGCTGACGGTGGTCAGCTTGCGGCCGAAGGTACCGATGCGGTCTGATGGTGCGCATGCTACTGCTTCGATCGTCGATCTTGCTTCTGGCCGCCACCGCTCTGACGGGCGCCGCCGGCAACCCGGCCTACTTCGCCTACATCGGCACTTACACGGGCCACGGAAGCGAGGGAATTTACGTCTACCGCTTCGAGCCGGCTTCCGGCGCGCTGACCCACATCGGCCTCGCGGCCAAGACCGACAACCCGTCCTTCCTCGCTGTCAGCCCGCGCGGCACGCACCTCTATGCCGTCAATGAAATCGACGCCGGTTCCGTCAGCGCGTTTCGCATCGACCGCAAGACCGGCAAGCTCACGGAGCTCAATCGCGTTTCGTCCCGCGGGTCGTCGCCCTGCGCGCTGGCCGTCAATCGCGCCGGCACGTTCGTCCTGGCGGCAAACTACGGTAGCGGGAGCGTGGCTTTGTTCCCCATCCAGGCGGACGGCAGCCTGGCCGAAGCCTCCGCCTTCGACCAGCATGCCGGATCGAGCGCCGACCGCGAGCGCCAGCAGGGGCCGCACGCCCATTCAGCCTCGTTCTCGCCGGATGACCGCTTTGCGCTCTCCGCCGACCTGGGCGTGGATCGGGTTTACGTCTACCGCGTCGATGCGGCGAGCGGCGCGCTCTCGGCGGTCGGGGCCGCCGGCGTCCCGCCGGGATCGGGTCCGCGCCACCTGACGTTCCATCCCGGTGGCAGGTTCGCATACGTAATCAACGAACTGGCATCCACCGTCAGCGCGTTCGCCTGGCGCGCGGGTGCGCTCAAACAGATCGGAACCGCTTCCGCTTTGCCTCAGGGATACCAGGGCCGAAAGAGCGGCGCGGAGATCCAGGTGCATCCGAACGGCAGGTTCCTTTATGTATCGAACCGCGGCGAGGCGAACGATATCGCTCTCATCGATGTCGATGCCCAGACCGGCGGGCTCACGCCGGCGGACCATTTCGTGAGCGGCGGCCGAACGCCCCGCAGTTTCGGCATCGACCCGACGGGCAGGTACCTGTTCGTCGCGAACCAGGATTCCAATAACGTCACCATGTTCCGCATCGACCCCGTGGACGGTCGCCTGACTCCCAGCGGCAGGACCGTCGCCCTTTCGGCGCCCGTCTCGGTGCTGTTCGTGGCCGCCGAGTAGTCAGGCGGCGCCCGATAGCTGATGGCGATCGGGACCTCGACCGGCTGGCCGAGATCGGGGCTCTTTGACGGCGCGCCCGCCCGCCGCGCGATAATATCTGCAAGATGTTTCGCGCGATCAAGGAGCAGATCGACACTATTTTCCGGGAAGATCCCGCCGCCAAGAGCGTGATCGAGATCTTCTTCTGTTACCCCGGATTTCATGCCATTCTGCTGCACCGCCTGGCACACCGCCTGTACCGGGCGCGCTTCACGACCGTGGCCCGCTTTGTTTCGCAATTCAGCCGGACGCTGACGGGCATAGAGATTCACCCCGGCGCCACCATCGGCCGGCGCTTCTTCATCGACCATGGCATGGGCGTCGTGATCGGAGAAACCGCCGAGATCGGCGACGACGTGCTGCTCTATCAGGGCGTCACCCTGGGCGGCACCGGCAAGGAAAAGGGCAAGCGTCACCCCACCATCGGGAACCACGTCGTCATCGGCACGGGCGCCAAGGTGCTCGGCAACATCCGCATCGGCGACCACGTCAAGATCGGCGCCGGATCGGTGGTCGTGCGCCCTGCCCCGGACCACTCGACGGTGGTGGGCGTGCCCGGCCGCATCGTGCGCGTGGGCGGGGTCGAGGTTGACGACGTGCTCGAACACGGCCGACTCCCCGACCCGGAGGCCCAGGCCATCGACGACCTGGCCGCCCGCGTGGAGCAACTCGAAGCCCTGGTCCGCCGCCTGGCCGAGGAGAAGGCCGGCGCGGCTGCCGAACGGAATGCGGGCCATTCGTAAACCGGCCGGTGGCCGGCCGTCGCCCGATCGCTCATGAGAAGATCGGCTAGTGGAGGATTCGATGCGAGGCTGTTTCTTGCTGTGCCTGGCCGTGTCTCTGTGGGCCGGGGGACCGCCGGCAACGCGGACCGACAACGTCACCGAGGCGATTCACGGCGTCAGAATTGCCGACCCTTACCGCTGGCTGGAGGACCAGAACAGCCCGGAAACGCGCACCTGGATCGAGAAACAGAACGCCTATGCGCGCTCCGTGCTCGACAAGATTCCGGACCGCGAAGCGATCCGCAAACGCCTCACTGAGTTGATGCGCTTCGACGACACACAGACACCCGTGCCCGCGGGCGGCCGCTATTTCTTCTTGCGCCGCACAGCGGACCAGGACCAGGCCGCGCTGTACGCACGCGAGGGCGGCAAGGACCGCGTTCTGGCCGCGCCCGCCGATAGCAACACCGCCCTCGAGCTGATGGACGTGACCCCGGACGGGAAGCTCCTCGCCTACGGCCAGCGGCAGGGAGGCCAGGACGAAACTACCGTCACGCTACTCGACGTCGACTCCGGAAAGGAGCTGCCCGACAAGCTGTCGCGCGGGCGGTACTCCGTAGCGTTGCGGCCCGACCACAAGGGCTTCTTCTACAGCCGGCATACCGACAGGGACCGCGTGTTCTACCATCCCCTCGGCGCCGATCCCTCGAGGGACCGCCAGGTTTTCGGCGAGGGCTACAGTGCCGAGTACTTCATCAGCCCCGCGGTTTCCGAGGATGGCCGCTACCTGACCATCCGCGTCGAACACGGGAGCGCCGCGGACGAAGGCGAGATTCACGTTCAAGACCTGAACGCGGGAGGCCCCATCCAGCCGGTGATCCGGGGCATCCCGGCGCGGTTCTTGGGAGAGGTCGCGGACGGCACGTTGTTCGTCCAGACCAACTGGAAAGCGCCCAATGGGCGCATGCTCGCCATCGACTTGCGTAACCCCGCGCCGGAGCAATGGAAGGAGATCGTGCCCGCCGGACCCGATGCCATCGCCCACTTCAGCCTGGCGGCCGGCAAGGTGTTCGTCACCTACGTTCACAACGTGTCGTCGATGACGCGCGTTTTCAGCACCGACGGGAAGCGTCTGGGGCACCTCCCGCTGCCGGCCCCGATCGGGACGGCCGGTGGCCTCTCCGGACTTTGGGGCGGCAAGGAGGCGTTCTTCCGCTTCGAGTCGTTCCATACGCCGCCTTCGGTGTGGCGCTACGATCCGGTAGCCGGAACGACAACGCCCTGGGCCGAGCCCGAAGTGCCGCTCGACGCTCGCCAACTCGAGCTCAAGCAGGTCTGGTACGCCTCGAAGGACGGCACGAAGGTGCCCCTGTTTCTCCTGCATCGCAAGGGGATGAAACTGGACGGCTCGAACCCGGTGTTCCTCACCGGTTACGGCGGTTTCACCATCAGCATGACTCCCGGCTACAGCGCGCAGGCGGCCTTGTGGGCAGAACGCGGAGGTGTGTTCGCGGTGCCGTCGCTGCGCGGCGGCGGGGAGTTCGGCGAGAAGTGGCACCTGGCCGGGATGCGAGCGAACAAGCAGAACGTCTTCGACGATTTCATCGGCGCGGCCGAGTGGCTCATCCAGAACGGCTACACCAGCCCGGCCCGGCTCGGCATCTATGGCGGCTCGAACGGCGGCCTGCTGGTGGGCGCGGCCTTGACCCAGCAACCCGGCTTGTTCCGGGCGGTGGTCTGCACCTATCCGCTGCTCGATATGCTGCGCTACGACCAGTTCCTCGTGGCCAAATGGTGGGTGCCCGAATACGGCTCCGCCAGCGATCCGGAGCAATTCAAGTGGCTCTACGCCTACTCGCCGTATCAGCACGTCAAGCCGGGGGTGAAGTACCCGGCGGTGCTGTTTGTGACGGGCGATTCCGACACGCGGGTGGCGCCGCTGCATGCGCGCAAGATGACGGCGCTGATGCAGGCCTCTACGGCTTCGGGCTTGCCGGTTGTGCTGCGCTACGACACCCACGCCGGGCATTCGCGCGGCCAGGCGCTGACATCGCAGATCGATGAACGCGCCGACACGCTCGCGTTCCTGTGGTGGCAGCTCGAAGGGCGGCGCTGACGGCTCCTCCACGGTTAGGCGCATCTCGCCGCACTACGCCGCGGCGTGCGCTGCCTCAGGCGGCTGCGACTCAGCGCAGGACCGGGTGGATCCAGTAGGCTTCGTCGGAGATAATGCCGTCTCCGGCGTCCGTGATCGCCAATTCCAGGCGCTGGACACCCGCGATGCCGACCCTGTACGAGTGCGGCGGCTGGAGCGCCCGCACGACAGGACTTCGGAACAGTTCCTTTCCGTCGCCTCGGACCACGTACACGACGGTGCCCAGGTCCCGCCCGCCAACATCGTCCAGTCCGGTTGAAAACTCAAAAACGGACCATCCCTTTTGTGCAATGTCGTACTCGAGTCTGGAATTGGCGTGAGCGAAGATAAACGGCTTACCCGAGATCTGCTTCCGGCCGACCTTGTAGGTCAGCCCTGCCATTTGCCCGGCCCGCGAGGTGATGAAACCGTAGTCGGTGTGGGCCGAGAGCGGGTTGGCGAACTCCGGGATGTCGATCTGGGGCTGCGGACTGTCCGCGGTCACGGAACTGGCGGAAACCGCGGGATTCGTCCAGACGGAGGTGGAGGCGCGCCAGAGGGCGAAGACCAGGGTGAACGAACAGGCCCAAGCGAGGGCGATCCGCCGCAGACGCCGGCCCGGATCCCCGATCCGGCTGGAGGGCCAATCGGCGACGCGGTCGCCCCAGCGGCGCATCAGCGTGTTGGCGGGGTGCTCCACAAAGAGGAACAGGATAGCGGATAGCGCGCTCGCGGCCAGGAAGAGGATGCCGCTCTGGAGCCGCTCGTCGAGGCGGCCCAAAGAGGCCGCGCCGCTCCAAACGGCGGTGACAACGGTGAACGAGCAGGCCCAGGCGACGGCCCCCCGCGGCAGACGCCGGACTGGACGCCCGATCTCCCTGGCGCGTGAGGGCCTGTCGGCGAACCGGTCGGCCCAGCGGCGAATCAAGGTGTTAGCGGGGTGCTCGACCAGCAGGAACAAGAGCGCGGATATCGCATTCACCGCCAGGAAAAGCACGCCGACCTGGAGCCGCACATCGAGACCTTCAAGGCGGGGACCGACCAGAGTGGCAAAAACGCCATAGTGCACCAGGTAGAATGCGTACGATGTGCGGCCCAGAAAGACAAGAGGCGCCGACCCGAGCATCCGCCCGAACAGGGTCCGCTCGGAGAGCAGGCCGCAGAACAGAATGCACACAAACATGGGCAGCGCGAGGTTATTGAGGGCGATGCCCACCGGATGAAAGACACCAAACTCGGCGCCGTGCCTGAGCAGCGACATCCAGAACATCACCAGCGCACTGCCGGCCAGTCCGAGGTATGTGAGCCACCTCCGCCCCGGCGACGCCAACAGACCCGGACGCCGGAGCAGGGCTTGGGCCAGAACCATGCCCAGCACGAATTCGAAGCTTCTTCCGAAGAAGGTATACGAGGCCACGAAACGGAAGTTTCCGAAGAATCCGTCGAAGGGTATATGACTGCCCAGCAGCAGCAACAGCCCTCCGATGCAATAAAGCGACACCTGAACAGCCACATGGCCGACTCTGCGGACGGCCAGGAACAGAAAAGGCGCGAGGAAGTAGAAGGTCTCTTCCACGGTCAGAGACCAACTCGGCGCAATCCCATCGAACTTGTAATCGTCGAAGAAGCCTTTCCAAAGCGTCACATTCAAGAACAGCGACTTCGCGGTGGGCGGGGACGCATGCGACAGGATCGTCAAGACATAGGTCAGGGTCAGAAGAGTAAAATAGAGCGGATAAATCCTGCCGACGCGGCGGCTGACGTAGCGGTACCAAAACCCCTTACCGAGATCCGCCTTCTGCGAGTAGTTGTAGGTGATCAGGAAGCCGCTGAGTACGTAGAAGAGGGTAACCCCGACGTGACCTTCTCCAAGAAACCCGCACAGGGGACCGGAGACTTGAGGGGTGTTGGCGTAATGGTGAAAGAAGACCAGAAATGCGGCGATCGCGCGAATGCCGGTAAGGGCAGGGTACTTCTCGGGCGAGAACCTATACAGCGAGCTACGCATTGGTGGAGATTATAACCCAGCGCCGGAGAGCCGCGCCCTGAGGCGTTCGGCTCGCCCACGAGGCCGTGGGGCGGCGGTTCCGCCTGCCTGAGCATGCCAAACGGCCTGCCCCGCGCTGGGCTGCCGATCCTAGCGACCACGGGCCGCCCGTGGTCGGCTGCTGAGGCGTGCGCCGCGGCTACAGCGCCGCCTCGCCGCGGTCGTCGTTGCGGATGCGGATCGCCTCCGCGATCTCGGAAACGAAGATCTTCCCGTCGCCGATGGCTCCGGTGCGCGCGGCTTCGGTGAGCGTGCGGATCACTTCGTCGCGGCGCGCGGCGGGAACCACCATCTCGAGCTTGACCTTGGGCAGCAGGTCCACGTTGTACTCGCGGCCGCGGTACACCTCGGTGTGGCCTTTCTGCCGGCCGTGGCCGCGCACCTCGAGGACCGTGATGCCGTCGATGCCACCGGCTTTCAGGGCGTCCATCACGGCGTCCAGTTTGAAGGGCTGAATGATCGCTTCGATTTTGAACATGGGGCTACGCCTCGAAATTGTACCCTTCTTCGCCGTGCAGCGTCAGGTCCATGCCGGCGTCCTCTTCGCGCTCGGCGATGCGCAGCGGCGCGATCAGCGAAGTCAGCTTGAGCGCGATCAGCGTCCCGACCACGGCCAGGCCGATCCCGATGCCCGCGCCCACGAGCTGATTGGCGACCTGCATCGGGTTGCCGTCGATCCAGCCCAGTGGGGCGGCCTGGCCGTTGGACAACTTCAGCGCTGAGTTGACGGCCCTGGTGGCGAAGACTCCGGTCAGCGTGCAGCCCATCAGCCCGCCTACGCCGTGGACTCCGAAGACATCCAGCGAATCGTCGTACCGGAACCTGTCCTTAACCACGGAGACCATGAGGAAACACATGGCCCCGGCCACCAGTCCGATGAGGATAGCGCTGAACGGCTGTACGAAGCCCGCGCCCTGCGTGACCGTTGCCAGACCCGCAACGGCGCCCGATATGGCGCCCAGCGCGCTGGCCTTCCCGTTGCGGATCCTCTCGGCGATCATCCAGGAAACGGCCCCGGCCGCCGAGGCGAAGTGGGTAGCCACGAACGCGCTTGTCGCGAGTGAGGACGCCGCCAGCGCGCTGCCCGCGTTGAACCCGAACCAGCCCACCCACAACAGACAGGCGCCGATGAAGCTCAGCACCAGGCTGTGCGGCATCATCTTCTCGTGGGGGTAACCCTGCCGCTTGCCTATGTAGAGCGCGGTCACAAGCGCCGAGAATCCCGAGCTGATGTGCACCACAGTGCCGCCCGCGAAGTCGAAGACCGGGAACCTGCCGCCCGAGTAGGCGTTGAGGAACCCGCCCTCGCCCCACACCATGTGCGCGATCGGGAAGTAGACCAGGAACATCCACAACACGGAGAAGACCAGCATGGCGTTAAACCGCACCCGCTCGGCAAACGCGCCCGCAATGAGCGCGGGCGTGATGATGGCGAACATCATCTGGTACACCATGAAGGTCTGGTGGGGAATGGTCGGCGCGTAAGTTGCGTTCGGCTCCGCGCCGACGCCGTGCAAGAACAGGTAGCGAAGGTCTCCGAGAAATGGGTTGCCGCCGCCGAACACCAGGCTATAGCCGCACACGGCCCACAGCAGCGTGACGACAGCCATCATGCCGAAGCTCTGCATCATGGTGCCGAGAACGTTCCGCTTGCGCACCAGGCCGCAGTAGAACAGCGCCAGACCGGGCCCGGTCATCATCAGCACCAGCGCGGAGCTGATCAGCATCCACGCGTTGTCGCCGGCCGACTGGGACGACTTCACGGCCGCTTTCAGAGCAGCCAGCTCGGCTCCGGGCCCGGAGGCCGTTTGAGCCCAGACAGAAGAGCACACTAAAAGCACACTTACAACGATCCGGTGAAACAACGTGGTCTCCCTTACAGACGGGGTATTGGCTCGCGGACAGGGCGAGTATCCCCACAACAGTAAAGGAGAAGCGCCCGCCTGCGCCACAAAAAAGTTTGGATCGAGCCTATAGAAAGTTCTTATGGTAGCGGCGCGGCGTCCGGCCGTCGGGCGGTCAGCCCGCCGGAGTCGACTCTGCCCGTCCGGACCCCTGAATGGAGGCGCTCCTGCCTTGAGGGACCAGCGCGTCCGCCGCACCCGGCGCGCCCGTGTATGATGGTGGATCGCGCGACCCATTTTCCCCAGGAGACGATATGACGCAGGCAGACTTCGAGCTTCGACGAGAGCGGCTGCTGCGGGCGCATGAAGATCTGATCCAGCGGCCGAACGAGCCGCTGCCCGAATCGAACGGCTGGTTCGAGCGCTACCGCTATCCGGTTCTGACCGCCGCCCACACGCCGCTGTTCTGGCGCTACGATCTCGACCCGGCCACGAATCCGTTGCTGATGGAGCGCCTCGGCATCAACGCCGCATTCAACGTGGGCGCCATGGAGTGGAACGGCAACGTGGTCCTGATGGCGCGGGTGGAGGGAGCGGACCGCAAGTCGTTCTTCGCCGTCGCCGAAAGCGCGAATGGCATCGATGGGTTCCGGTTCTGGGACTATCCGGTGGCGATGCCCGAAGGCGCCGATCCCGAGACCAACGTCTACGACATGCGGCTGACTGCCCACGAGGACGGCTGGATCTACGGCCTGTTCTGCGCGGAGCGGAAGGACCCGGCGGCGGCGCCCGGCGATCTCTCTTCGGCCGTGGCGCAGTGCGGCATCGCGCGCACGCGGGACCTGAAGATCGTGGGAGCGGCTGGACGACTTGCGGACGCCCTCGGCGCAGCAGCGCAATTGCGTGCTGCATCCCGAGTTCGTCAACGGCACAGTACGCCTTCTACACGCGCCCGCAGGACAGCTTCATCGAGGCCGGCAGCGGCGGCGGCATCGGCTGGGGGCTGGCGACAGGACATGGAGCACGCGGTAATCGAAGAGGAGACGATCATCGACCGCCGCGAATACCACACCATCAACGAAGTCAAGAACGGCCTCGGCCCGGCGCCGATCAAGACGGAGAAAGGCTGGCTGCACCTGGCGCACGGCGTGCGCAACACGGCGGCGGGCCTGCGCTACGTCCTGTACTGCTTCCTGTGCGACCTCGAGGAGCCCTACAAAGTGATCGCCAAGCCCGGCGGCTACTTCCTGGCGCCCGAGGGCGAGGAGCGCGTGGGCGACGTCTCGAACGTCACGTTCTCGAACGGCTGGGTGCGCCGCGGCGACGACGTCTTCATCTACTACGGCGCGTCCGATACCCGCACCAACGTGGTCACGACGACCGTGGAACGGCTGCTCGATTACGTTGTGAACACGCCGCCCGACCCGCTGCGCAGCGCCGCCTGCGTGCGGCAGCGGATCGCGCTGATCGAGCGCAACCTGCGGCTGCCCGGGGTGAAAGCATGATGGAGGCCGCGCAATTCAGGAAGGAGCTGACCGGGAACATCCTGCCGTTCTGGATGCGCCACACGGTCGATCGCGAAAACGGCGGCTTCTATGGAAGGGTCGGCTGCGATTTGAAGGTCGGGAAGGAAGCGTCACGCGCTTCCGTGATCAACTCGCGCATCCTGTGGACCTTCTCGGCGGCGTACCGGGCGCTGGGCAATCCCGAGTACCGCGAAATGGCGGACCGCGCCTGCCGCTACATCCTCGATAAGTTCTGGGACACCGGGTTCGGGGGCGTCTACTGGATGCTCGACTATCGAGGCCATCCCCATCTCCGACCGCAAGCAGATCTACGCGCAGGCGTTCGCCATCTACGGCCTGGCGGAATACTTACCGGGCGACGGGCGAGGCCGAAAGCCTGGCGCGGGCGCAGCAGCTCTTCCGGCTGATCGAGGACAAAAGCCGCGAACCGCGTCTGGGGCGGGTATCTGGAAGCGTGCAGCCGGGACTGGGGCGCGCTCGACGACCTGCGGCTGAGCGCGAAGGATCTGAACAGCCCCAAGTCCATGAACACGCACCTGCACGTGATGGAGGCCTACACCAACCTGCTGCGCGTGTGGCGGGACCCGGGCCTGGTGGCCGCCCAGAAGGCGCTGCTCGAAGTGACGATGGACCACATCGTGGACAGCACCAGCGGGCACTTCCGGATGTTCTTCGACAACCAGTGGAACTCGCTCACCGATCACATCTCCTTCGGCCACGACATCGAAGGGAGCTGGCTGATCTTCGAAGCCGCCGAAGTGCTGGGGGATCCGGAGCTGTTCGCCCGCGCGCGCAGGCTGGCCGTCGAAATGGCCTTCGCCGTCTACGAGCAAGGCCTGGACAGGGACGGAAGCCTGTTCTACGAGGCCAATTCCAAGGGCGTCTTCATCGACCCCAACAAGCACTGGTGGGCGCAGGCGGAGGCGGTGGTGGGTTTCTACAACGCCTGGCAGCTTTCGCGGGACACGCGGTTTCTGGAGGCCTCGCAGCGCGCTTGGGAGTATATCGAAGAGCGGGTCGTCGACAAGGTGCACGGCGAGTGGCACGCGAAGCTGAGCCCCCAGGGCGTGCCCTATACGGAGAAAGAAGATCCGAACGACGCGTGCCTGGTCGGGCCGTGGAAGTGCCCGTACCACAACAGCCGGGTCTGCCTGGAGATGATGGAGCGGCTGGGCGGGGCTTAGGCGCCGCGCGGGCCAGAACCCGCTTTGCGGAGCAGATACAGGACGCGCTCGCTGCCTTCGAGCGGCTGGCGGCGCACCACTTCGAAACGCTCGCGGACGCAGGCTTCGAAAGCCGCCTCGGTGATGCCCTTGTAAAGCCGCTCGCGGCCGCGCAGGAGGCGGCGGAACATCGGGTCGCCCGGTCCGACGAATTCGACGATGGCCAAATGGGTGGTGAGATCGGCAGCCAGGGCGACCACCTCGGCCATGGGAATGCGCTCCGTCACCATCAGATGATGGACCAGCGCCAGCATCAGGACGCAGTCGAAGTGCCCCTCGCAGCGCGCCAAAAAGGACGGGCACTCCCGGTTGCGCCAGCCGGTGGCCGGCCGGGGGCGCGCGATGTCCACCACCAGCGGCAGGATGCCCGCGCCCGTGGCCCGGGCTCTGCGCCACAGCCTTCCCACCACCACCGGATCGCTATCGACGGCCACGACCGAGGCGCCGTGGGCAGCGGCCAGTTCGCTGAAGCGGCCCGTGTTCGCACCCACGTCCAGCACGCGCGCCGGGCGGTACTCTGCCAGCGCCTGTTCGATGAAGGCGTTCTTGGCCGCCGCGGCCTGGGGAGAATACGAGTTCGCGTCGGCATAGCCGGACCACGCTGAACCCTTCGCCGTATCGGGCTGGAGACGGTCGACGGAACGGCGGAGTCCGGCCAGCAGGCGCTCCAGGACGAACCGGGCCTTGTCCGGATCGGGCAGGGGGCGCGGCCGGTAGAGAGCCGCGTTGTCCGGATTCTGGCGGCGGGCCAGCCAGACCGGGATAGTGACCAGCGAAAGGAACGGGCGCCGGAGCCGCAGTGAAGTCGGCAAGAGCCGGTAGGCCTCATCGGGCTCGATCCCGTCACGGCGAGTCAGGAACACCTGATCGAGCGGGAGATCGAGTCGCTGGGCGAGCGCCAGGGGCAGAAGGAATGTGCGGACGAACTGTGCGTACGGCAGCCAGATGGGGTGGTTGGGGTTGCGCTTCTCGAAGGAGAGCACGTCGACGAAGACCGGGTCCGGACCGCGAAACAGGACGTTGTAGGGGGTGGCGTCCTTGATCCCGAAACCGCAGGGCAGAAGCTCGCGCGCGAGGTCGATGGTGAGCCCGGCGGCGGCGTGAAGCATCTCCGCAGGCCACTCGTAGGGATAGCTCGGAAAGGGAATGCGCTCGTGCTCGAAGAACTCCGTCTGGCCGGCAGCGCGGAATGCGGAGGCCGCGCTGCCGAGGGCCCCGGCGTCGGCGGGGCTGGTGCTGACGATGCGGCCGCCGGAGAGCATGCGCGCCCCGGCAGGGGTTTCGATCGCGGACCGCAGAGTCGCAGCGCCGGAGGGCGTGACGGCGCGGAAAATGCGCCCGGCCACGCTGAACACCGAGCCGTCGGGATCGCGAAAAGAGGCGCAACCGGGCTGCACTCAGCCGTTCCTGTCCTTCTTGCGGAAGAACGCCACGATTCTGCGGAAATAGTAGAGGACGCCGATCACAACGGCCACCAGCGCCTGCCACATCAGCGCGCCGGAGCCTGGGTCCGCATAGGCCTTGAGGGAGCGTTCCGAAGCGATCAGAAGGAAGAGCAGCAGCCCACTGCCGCGCCAAAACGCCGTCGGTGCTCTCCACCTGTGCGCCGTCGGCCCGAACCTCGAAGTGTGAACCATAAGTTGCTTCGTCCTTTACCGCCCTCTTTGACAGTCGAACCTGAGCCCAACCACCGCCAGCCCCAGAGTGCGCGGATCCGTTCCGGTTCCCATCTCCATCGGACTGGCGGCGTCCGGCATCTCGAACTCAATCTCGGCGACAGCGTCGCCGAGGACTCCGTTGGGCAGCACAGCGGTGTAGTCCTGAAAGGCGCTCTTTGCGACCCACTGCGCCACTTGATGGTGGTTCACCCGCAGCCACACGTTCTGCTGGTCGCACTTGCCGGCGGTGACGAACCCGGCCAAATTGGCCGTTACCACTACTTCGCCGTCGGGCGGAGGCAACGGCAGGTGTAGCGTCGCCAGGTGGCCGTCCGTCCAAGTGACGCCCGGCTCCGGGTTACTCCACCCGATTCCGTAGTAAGGGCCGGCGTTGCCTTTGTCGCCGAAGCGCAGGTCGGTTCCCCATTCATACCGCTGCGCGGCCACGCGCTGGATTCTCCCCAACTCGCCGGGGCCCCGTATGTCAAAGAGCGCGATGTCATTCCTTCCCGGCCGCAGGGCGTCCTCGGGCACGAGAGCCGCGAACTTCTCCTGGTCGTCATCGAAGTAGCTTTGCGTAACGGCGCGAATCGTCCCATTGACCGCGATGGCGAGTTGCAGCGGGGAAGAAGAGGCGGCCCCGTTCGCACGCCGCAGCCGTCCCGTGATATGAGTCAAAACCATCGGCGCACCGGTATCCACGCTTCCGTAGTAGGCATCGCGATCGATTTGGCAACCGATTCCCGTGGCGGCCGCCGCGGGGGGTACCGTCCGTCCCGTCCACCGATAGCGATCGCCCAGGCGATACACATCCTCCTCGCGGGTGCCTCCAAACAGTTGCAGCTTGCGGTTGACGCTTGCGAAAAGCCCGTCGAGTCCTGCGCCGAACCGGAGCGCCCGTTCCGTATCCGTAACGACGGTCTTCGTCGTCCTCCCCGAAACCGGGGCGGCCAGGAGCGATCGGCCGTTCGTCCCGTGTGCCCCGGTGAGCCAGATCACGTCGAGGATGGTGGGCAGGATATCGACGTTCTCGGCGTTCCGGTCGTCGATTCCTCCATGTTCCTGGTGCGGGTACTTGATAAACAGCGGAATGGACACAATGTCCGCGCGGTTCGTTTCGGAGACCGAGCGCTCCGAATCGCCGGGCCGGAAACTAACTCCATGGTCGGCCGTGATCACCAGCAGCGCGGAGTCGTACAACCCCGTTTGGCGCAACTGCTTGACCAGCGATCCGGCGAGGCGGTCAGCGTACTCGACCTGAAGGAGATGGCGCTGATAGCTCTGGGCGGCAGCCCAGGCGTCGCTCGACCATTGGTGGGGATCCTGGCCGGTGTCGTTCACCCCGCGCAGGCCGCGAATCTTGACTTCCCCCGGCATGCACCTGCGCCCGGACGGGAGGAACACCCAGGGCGCATGGGGGAGCAGAGTATGGAGGAAGTAGAGGGTAGGCCAGTCCGAAGGCTGGATCGATTCGACGAGGTCGCGAAACTGCCGCGGCCGGTCATGCCAGTCCATCAGGTTCTCAAAGTGCTGCCACGCCTCGAGCGTGGGGCGGTCCTGCGACGGCGCGCGGAAATGGCTCCAAGACTGAGTGATATCGGGCAGAGGCCCGGTGAAATCGGCCGGCAGAATGGCGTACATGGACAGCAGCGCCGCATCCTGCAACAGATCCGAGATGCGTTGGCCGGCCGGCGGCGCCGTCTCCTCGCACAAGGGAACGGGGCACAGTCTCGTGTTGTTTTCGCTGACGTTCATCCGGTACGCGCCGCTCAGGAGCGTGAAGAGATTCTGCGGATACGACTGCACATCCGGCAGCCGCGGATTGTTCGCGTCGGGGTAGAGTCCGCTGAGGATCGCCGGCAGCGCAAGCAGCGTGCTTTCGCCGGTCGTGGTGACATTGCGGTACCAGGTTCCTGTGCGTGCCAGTTTCGCGAAATTCGGGTAGGTCTGCGGATCGATCTGCCCATCCTTGTCCATCAAAGAAGACAGGGGGAACTCGTCGAAGACGACCAGCACGATGGGGACGGGGTTCCCGATGCGGCTGCCGTTCAAGTTCGGTGGACGCCCCGGCAGGACGAACGCCGAGGCCGGCGAAAAGAACAGCAGCAGCGAGGGGAAGATCAGCACGGAAGGCAGCAGATACACGAGCGACCGGCGCCACGTCCGAACACGCATGTACGCGACGGTCAGGAAGATCCCGGCTGCCATGGCGATCAGGAGGGCAACCACGCCAGGCAGTCCCGTGCGCCTCGCCAGCGGCAGCGTGTTGATGGCCAGAAGGGCGAACAGAATCAGCCGGTGCACGCCCATCAGGTCGCGCCGCGAGATCAGGGCCACAAGACACTCCACAACGATCGCGCTGCCGGCCGGAATCGCATACGCGCAGAAGACGAGCACCAGCAGATCGATCGGCTTGGACCGGTGCGCCAGGAAGAAGCCCGCCGCATGCGCCAGCAAGCCAAAGAGCGGCTGCGCAATCGCGAAGCCCGTCAACACGACGATGTCGACACAGTTGAGCGCCAGACCTCGGCGCAACGAGAGGGATGCGTCCATGTCCGTTGGTTGAAACGCTATTGTAATCGGTATCCCCTCTACCCGCAATGACCTTCCCCGTGTTCAATTCGAGCGCGCCGGCGTAGAGCCGGCCCTGCTACCTGGCTTCGGGACCGAGCGATCCCACACGCGGTTCGCCGTACAAGGCGCGCAGGGCGTCCGGTTGCTCCGTGGCGCCGGGGGCGGCCAGGAACCATGCCCACCTGGGTTGCTGTGCGAAGAACGCCGGGGCGGGAAGACGGCCCTCCAGACCGAGACCGATCGCCTTTCCCACGCCGAAAACCGAAAGCTCGGCGTCGCGGCGCCAGCGGGAGTTGCCGTCCTGGACATCGATGGACAGAGCGTCGGCGTACTGCAAGCCGGGGAAGAAGTCGCTGTAGGCGCCTGGCGCATTGGGCCCGGATCCGGGCGCGGCGGCGTTCCACACCCACACGAGGTTGCGCAGCTCGTGGTGGTTCACGAGGCGGTCGAAAAGCTGGCGGTAGAGAGCGGCGGAGCCGCGGCTACCCTTGCGGCCGGCCCACCAGAACCGCGTGCCGTTCGATTGCGGATAGGGCCGCCAGAGGACCGCAACCCCGGCCTCCTGCAGTTGCTTCAGGTAGGCGGCAACGGCGTCCACCTGCGCGCACCAGCGCTGGTAGAGACAGGAGCCGGGTGTGAGCAACTCGTTCCACTCGAAGTCGGTCAGCTTGCCGTGAACGCCGGCGTCGCCGGCCGGCCCGTCGTCGGTGGGCCTGGCGGCGTGCCAGGTCAGGGTCACCAGGGCCTGCTTCTGGTTCTGGCGCTTGGCCTCATCGACGATGGCCTGGCGCGTGGCGGCGTCGCCCAGGTCCGAGCCGTAGATGGCGGGACGGCGGGCGGCGATCTCGAAGACCCGGTCGGTCGCGCGAAAGGGCGCCTGAGGCTCGTTCTCCTGACCGCTCAGCGTGCTCCGTCCGGCGACGCCGCGGAGACGGGCGAGCAATGCCCTGGCCTCCGGTGACGCCTGGGGCGTGACCAGCTCGGGGACCGGTTCCGCGGAGGCGGTACGGATAGCCGCCATGGGCCCGGCGAGGCGGGGATCGTCGCGGGTCAGGACGTTGGGCGCGCTGTACGTGGCGCGAAGGTCCTCAACCTGGTTGCCGCGTTCAACAATCTCGCTCCAGCTCATGAACCAGGTCCACTTGGGCTGCTCCCTCAAGACGGCCGGACTTGGGACCGTCCCGACTTCGCCCAGCGCGATCGGCTTGCCGCCGGCCAAGGCCAAGAGGCCGTCATAGAACTCGGCCTTGAACTCGCCGTAGATGTCGGCGGAAAGCACGTCCGCGTATTCCAGGCCAGGAAAGTAGGCGGCGTACGGCCCCGAAGCGCCGCCGGGGGAGCCGGCGTTCCAGACCCAGATCAGGTTGTCCAGGTGATGGTACTTCACCAGCCGGTCGAACAACCGGCGATAGAGCGCCGCCGAGCCGTCTTTCCCTTTTCTGCCGTTCCACCAGAACCAGCCGCCGTTGATCTCGTGGTAGGGGCGGAAGAGAACGGGGACGCGCGCATCGCGCAGTTGCGCCAGGTAGCCCGCAATCAGGTCCACTTGAGCGCACCAGCGGTTGTAGAGCGCGCTGCCGGGCGTCAGCAGCTCGCTCCATTCGAAGTCAGTGAGGTGACCCTGCACGCTTTCGCGGAACGAGACCGGCTCGTCGTCGGTGGGCCGGACGGCGTGCCAGGTGAGCGTGACCACGGCGCCGCTGCGGTACTGCCGCTCCACCTCCGCGATCAACTCGGGCCGGGCCAGGATGGAATCCTTGTCGGCGCCGGCCTCGAAGCCGAAATCCTGGCCGAACAGGGCGGGGTATCTCCCGGTGAGGTCGTACGCGCGGTCGGTCCAGCGGGCGATGTGGTTGGGATAGTTGTGCTGGCCCGCCAGCGTGTAGCGCCCCGAGATGGAGTAGAGATAGTGCAGGAGCGCGCGCGCCTCGGGGGTGGCGCGGGGGTTCACGGGCTCTTGCGCCCGGATCGGGAGCGCAGAGAGAAGCAGGATGACTGCGGCTGCCAGCGTCTTCATGAGTGTTCCCTCCAGGGGCTCACCAAGACAATGTACCCCAGTCGCGATGTGCTAAGGTCATCAGCATGGCACACAACGATTTCGTGTCGCGGCGCTCGTTCCTGGCGCTATCGAGCGCGCTTCCGCTGGCGGTGACCGTGGGCTGCGGCAAGCGCGTTCCCGTGGGCCTCGAGCTCTACTCCGTCCGCGACGATCTCAAGAAAGACCTGACAGCGACGGTGACCGCTGTGGCGAAGATGGGTTACCAGGGGGTGGAGTTTTACGCGCCCTACTACGACTGGACTCCCGATTACGCCAAGCAAGTGCGAAAGCTGATGGACGACCTCGGAGTGCGCTGCAATTCGACGCACAACAGCGCCTCCGCGCTCACGGCCGCCGGCCTTCCGAAAGCGATCGAGCTGAACCAGATTCTCGGCGCGAGGTTCATCGTGATGGCGAGCGCCGGAAAGATCGAGACGCTGGATGGCTGGAAGGCCGTCGCCGATCAGCTCAGCCAGGCGGCGGACACGCTGCGGCCCCTGAGACTGCGCACCGGCTATCACAACCACCAGCTCGAGTTCACGCCTCTGGACGGTAAGCGGCCGCTGGAAGTGGTCGCCTCCGGCACGCCCAAGGACGTGATGCTGCAACTCGACGTCGGCACCTGCATCGAGGCCGGCTCCGACCCGGTTGCATGGATTGAGGCGAATCCGGGCCGGATCAACTGCATCCACTGCAAGGACTGGTCGCGCACGAAGGGCTATGGCGTTCTGTTCGGAGAAGGCGACGCTCCCTGGCCGAAGATCTTCGCGGCTGCCGAATCCACCGGCGGCGTCGAGTTCTACCTGATCGAGCAGGAGGGCAGCCAGTTCCCCGCGCTCGAAACGGTGCAGCGGTGCCTCGCGAACTGGAAGAAGATCAAGGGTTGATCGCGGCCTCGACCGTGGTAATATCCACCAGGCCGTTCAGACCGTAGAGTGCCGGGAGAACCCGTCCGGCGGGATAGCGGCGCATCAGATCGGCCACGCGTTCGGTGCCTGCGCGGTATGCGGGCAGGTACATGCGGCCGAGCAGCGGGTGGCGGCCCCAGGAGCCGGAAAGCTTCGCGGCGCGCTCGGCCGAGACCAGGTAGTCGCGGCGCAGGACCGCGGCCACATCCGGCTGCGGCACTCCTTCCTTCCAGGTCAGGTACGACGACTGGTTCTTGGCGTCGTCCTGAAGCAGCGCGAGCAGCACGCCGATCTGCAGATCCTCGTCTTCGAGCTCTTCGACGGCGGTTACTCCGTGCGCGATGAGTACGGCGTTGTTCGCGATGCCCTCGAACAGCGTCGCCGCGCGCGTATTCATGGTGAGCACCGTGGCCTCGAAACCGGCCATGCCGCGGACGTACAGGTTCTGAAGGTAGGCGAAGGTGGTCACGTGCCCGGGCGACCACTTCGTGGCTGACGAGCTGCTCGAACTCGGGCACGGAGATCTGGAGCGACGCGTTGATCTCGTAGGTGGCCTCGTATTCGGGCAGACCCGTCCGGCGGTCCGCGCGCGGCCGAGGTAGTTCATCGAGCCGGAGAACCAGGCGTCCTTGATGGCAGGAAGCGGATGTTGGCGCGCGGCACGCCGGCCATGCCGGCCGGCAGGTACGGCAGCAGGTTGGCCGCCGACAGCTTGTCGTAAGCGGCGACGACGGCGTTGCCCAACGCGCGCACCGAAGCCATGGGGATCAGACGCTCCGCGCCTCCAGGCGCTCGACTGCCGCCAACAGCTCCCCGATCGTGTGCGACGGATGTCCGGCGCGCGCCAGCAACTCGGCCACGCGCTCGCGCTTGGGCGCGGGATCGGAGGGCGACGGCGCGCGCCCGGTGGAGGCCAGAACGCACGCTCGTAAGGCACCGGCTCGCCCCGGCCGAGCACCTCCATCGCCAGGTCCCACATCACCTCGAAGCAGGCCGCGAGGCCGCGGATGTACGCGCCGCGCGGTCCCGGCGCCGATGCGCCTTCGCCGGCGAGGCCGCGAATCGCGCCGTGCGACGTCCACCGCGGCCAGGTAGGCGTCGATCGCGGCGCGGTCCGGCTCTTTGGCCGCGACGCCGCCCGAGGCGCGCACGCGCGCCGCGGTGGGATGCGTGTAGGCCGCCGGCAGCGGCTCGTCGGAGAACCACGAATCGGCGATGAAGCGACCCGTCCCCGAGGCGCACATCACATCGCCGCCCCACAGCGTGTCGATGCCGAGAATGGCGTTGCCAACCAGTTCGTTAAAAGTCATGCTCGCCTCCCTCTTCAAAGACTCGAACCAGACGTAGGCGCAGAGCGCCACGAACAGCCCCGCCGAGACCAGTTGCGAAACGGCGTCGTTGTCGTAGAACGGCAGTTTTGATCAGGTCTTCGCGGTAGCCAGTGGAACAGCCGCAGCGAGGCCCCGAAGACGCCGCCGAGAGCGCCGCCCGCCATCAGCCCCGAGGCGATGATGACGCCGCGCTCGCGGATGGCCGCGCCGCGCTGGCCGCCGGCACGCTCGGAACGCTTCCCCAGAAAGTGCGCGAGGAACCCGCCCACCAGCGCCGGCGTGTTCAGCTCCAGCGGCAGGTACATGCCGAGCGCGAAGATCAGCGGCGGGCACGCCCAGCATCTCCATGACCAGCGCGATCATGGCGCCCGCGCCGAACAGGACGTAGGCCACCGGCTGCTGGCTCATGAATCCCTCGACCAGCGCCTTCATGATGGAGGCCTGCGGCGATGGCAGCACGGCCCGCACGTCGCCGGGCGCCGCCTCGCCGAACTGGTAGACCTTGGCCAGCAGTACGATGGTCAGGCCGGCAGCGAGCGCGGCCGCGAGCACCCCCAGAAACTTCACTTTCTCCTGCGCGGCGGGCGTCGAGCCCAGCCAGTAGCCGGTCTTGAGGTCTGTGATGAACTGGCCGGAAATCGAGAGCGCGGTGCAGACCATCCCGGCGATGGTCATCACGAAGAACATGCCCGCGGTCCCCGAGAGTCCGAACCGCAGCAGCACCACCGAGGAGATGATGATGGTCAGCATGGTCATGCCGGAAACCGGGTTGCGGGCCGTAGTGGCGATGGCGTTGGCGGCCACCGAGGCGAAGAAGAACGAGAACACCAGCGTCATCACCAAGCCCGTGGCCACGATGACCGGCGAGCCCGAAAGCCGTCCCATCAGGACCGCCACCGCCACGGCGCTGACCACCACGCCGAGCAGGATGGACATAACAGGGATATCCCGGTCCGTGCGCTCCTGCCCCGGAACCTCGCCGCGCCGGAACGCCCGAGCGGCGATCCCAAAGGAGCCCGCCACGATGCGCAGCGATTTCACGATGCCGAAGATGCCCGCCGTGGCGATGGCGCCCACGCCCACGAAGCGCACGTAACCGCGAAACATCTGCACGGCGGTCATCTTGGCAATGGGCACGGCGGCGGGATACACGGCGGTGTCCGGAAGGTGGCTGCCGATGAACCAGATCAGCGGCACCAGCACGAAGTTCGCGAGCACTCCGCCGGCGCACAGGATCATCGAGCTGCGCAGGCCCATCACGTAACCCAGGCCGAGAATGAACCCGATGGCGTCAAAGTTGAAGACCGCCCGCGTGCGCTCGGTCAGGGCGCGCATGGCGGGGAGAAACTGGAAGTCCACGTTCTCCTTCCAGACCTGAAAGGTGGTGACGAAGAAGTCGTAGATGCCGGCGATGAAGGTCGCCTGGAGCAGCAGGCGGGCCTGCGAGCCGCCCTTCTCGCCGGTGACGAGGACCTCGGTGATGGCTGTGGCCTCGGGGTACGGCAACTGGCCGTGCATGTCGCGCACGAAGTAGCGCCGCAGCGGGATGAGGAACAGCACACCCAGGCAGCCGCCGGCCAGGCAGATGAAGACGGTCTCGAGAGGATGCGGATCGAGCTTGAGGATGTACAGCGCCGGGAGCGTGAAGATGGCGCCCGCCACCACCCCGCCGGCCGCGCCACCCATGCCGGTGATGATGATGTTCTCGAGCACGGAGGAACGGCGGCGGTAGACGCGCGCCAGGCCGATGGCCAGGATCGAGATGGGAATCGCGGCCTCCATTACCTGGCCGACCTTGAGGCCGGAATAGGCCGAGGCGATGCTGAAGACGACGCACAGGAACGTCCCCCAGCACACCGAGCGCCACGTCAGCTCGGGCAACCGCGCCTCGGCTGAAACCATCGGGTGGTAGACCGTGCCGGGCGGCAGCGGCTTGTAAGCATCCTCCGGCAGCGTGTTGGTCATGGGCCTCCTCGGCAAACCCCTGTAGCGGGATTATAGCGTTCCCGAGGGCCGGGCTGCCCGAGAGCGTTGCGACCTGCGGGCGCAGATCGATCAGGATTCTCACGGTGCTCCCAGCCATGAACGGAATCAGCCGGACGGGACGCCAACTCACAAGACTCACAAAGGCGACCTGCCCGCACGCCCTCGTTGACGCTACAATTGGTTTCGGATGATCATATCCAGCCTGAATCTGGAGAATTGGCGCGACTTCCGCAGTGCTGCCGCGACGTTTGCCGAGCGCGTGTTCCTGATTGGGCCAAACGCTTCCGGCAAGTGCCGAAGCCTGGCAGTACGGCCAGCATCGGCCCCGACTACAACGCGTGCCTGATCGAGTTCGTCGCATCGGATTGGGACGTGGAAGCTGCGGCTCGCGCGTCCACCAGTCTCGCGCGCACCGTGAACAGGTTCCGTCTGTTCGCGCCGTTATGGCCGCCCGCGTGAGCGCTTGAGGTCCGACGCCCAGGGCCGTTACTTCCCCGGCGGCTGCACGGTCTTGTAGTAATCCCGGAGAACGTAGAAAGCCAGCTTGCGGTTGCCGCGGTCCGAGTACAGGCCCTTGCGATTGAAGAAGTCCTGAATCCCCGGCAACTGGCGGCGGGGCGAGCGGAAGTCCATCAGCACCCACGGGATGGTGCCGCCCAGGAATGGGGTGCGCTTGAACATCGCCACCTGGTGGCGGTAGATGTTGGCCTGGAACTCCTCGGTCCAGGCGGTCATGTCGTCGCCGTGCAGGCCCTCCCGCGCCTCCGCGCCGAATTCGCTGAACACGAACGGCTTCTCCAACGCCGTTTTCCACTCGACGCGGTCGGGCTGGTCCGGAGGCCCCACGTACCAGCCCAGATACTCGTTGCAGGAGAGCACGTCGAGGTACTGGCCCAGCGGGTCGTCCACCATCATGGTGCTGCCGGCGCGTTGCACCTCGAGCGCCGCCGTGACCAGCCGGGTAGGATCGATCTCGTGCGCCTGCTCCGCAAGAGCCCCATGAACTTCACCCGGGCCGGCACGGGCGGAGTCTCGTTGCCCACCGACCACAGGATCACGGACGCCCGGTTCTTGTCCCGCGTGATCATCTCCGCCAGTTGCCGCCGGGCGTTCTGGAAGGTCTCGGGGTTCTCCCACTGGATGGTCCAGTAGACCGGGATCTCGGACCACACCAGCAGGCCCATCTCGTCGGCCGCACGGGTCATCACTTCGTCGTGCGGATAGTGGGCCAGGCGGACGAAGTTGCAGCCCAGGTCTTTGGCCCAGCCGAGAAGCGTGCGCGCCTCGGCCGCATTGAACACGCGCCCGGTGCGAATGGGCGCCTCGGCGTGGATCGACGCGCCGCGCAGGAAGATGGGCTTGCCGTTTAGCAGAATCTGCCGCCCGGAGGTCTGGATGGAGCGGAATCCGATGCGGTCCCTCACCTGGTCCGATTCGGCCTCGATCGAGACGTCATACAGCTTGGGATTCTCCGGGGACCACAGCGCGAGCTTGGCGTCGAAGGCGATCCTGGCGTAGCCGCCGGCGTCCGTCTGGACGCTGGTCTCGGCGCCGGCCTCGGGAATCCGCACCGTGACGCGCTGCTGCTTGTGGTCACCGTCGAGCCGCACCCAGCCGGCGATCCGGCTCTGGGAGCCTTTGTCGAGCTGCACGAAGTAGTCCTGGACAAAAGTTTCCGGCACGTCCACAAGGCGAACCTGGCGCGTCAGACCTCCGTAGTTCCACCAATCGGTATTCACCGTGGGAACGGCCTCGGGGTGGCGCTGGTTGTTCACCAGAACGACCAGGAAGTTCCCCTTCTCGCGCACCAGGCTGGTGATCTCGAACTGGAACGGGGTGAAGCCGCCGACGTGCTGGCCCAGCCGCGTGCCGTTCAGGAATACGATGGCGTCATAGTTTGCCGCGCCGAACCAGACGAAGAGACGGCGGCCGGGGCGCAGTTGGCAATCGAAGTCGCGCTCGTACCAGACGCTGCCCTCGTAGAGGAACAGTTCGGGGCGCTGCGTGTTCCAATCGCCCGGCACTTCGAGTTGAGGCGACGCAGCGAAGTCGTACTCGATGTGCTCGCTCTTCGATTGCGACTTCCGATTGGCCGCATAGCCGCCGCCCGCGATGGGCTGGTGGCGGTAATCGAAGTAGCCGTTGTCATACGGGTCCACGATGGTGCGCCACGGCCCGTTCAGCGTGACGTTCTGGCGCGCGTTGACGTTCTGGATCAGTTCCACCTGGGGCGCGGCGGCGGCGCCCGCGCAAAGGGCACAAATCATCGGTATGACGCTCCCGGCTTTCATCTTCTAGTTTCCTTTCGCGAACGTCACCTTCAGC
This sequence comes from Bryobacterales bacterium, assembly GCA_963710565.1. GTDB lineage: Bacteria > Acidobacteriota > Terriglobia > Bryobacterales > Bryobacteraceae > DASWZN01. The sequence goes on from CAVQAN010000012.1 coordinate 146,766, forward strand.
GTCTTGATCTCGTATGGCCCGGTGGGAACGGTCACCGTGGTTCCGCTGGCGTCGAGCGAGAGGGCGCGGAGCGGCCTCTCCAGCAGGTCGGTCTCCTCGACGCCGCGAACCCGCAAGGGAGGAGAAGAGTGGTGCTCCAGCGTGCCCGAAACTTCATAGAGCCCCGCCTCCACGGGGAGCCGCAGGTGCACTTCGCCCTTCTTGCCCGCCCATTCGTAGAACCGGATTATGAGCGCGGAGTCGTCTTCGGCCTTTTTGACGGCCGTCACCACCACGTTGTCCTCCGCAGCCTGAAGGAACGCATACTCCCCTGGCAGCGCGCCCCGGTGGTTGGCAACCGCGAGCGGCCGCAGCGGGTAGTTCAGCTCGTACCCGCGGCGCACCGTCCCCGCCTCCCGCCAGCCAGCGCCGTGCGGATAGAGCGAGTAGGTGAATTCGTGATGGCCCTCGTCGGCGTGCGGATCGGGCCATTCGGGCGAGCGCAGCAGGGACAGACGCAGCACGTTCCCTTTCGCATCGTAGCCGTACTTGCTGTCGTTCAGGAGGCTGAAGCCGTGGTTGGCGTCGGACAGGTCGGCCCAGTGCAGCGCGGGGACTTCGAACTTCGCCTGCTCGGCCGGCGTGCGCCGCGTGGTGGGGCGTTCGATGGAGCCGTAGGGAATCTCGAAGGTGGCCCGCTCATTCGAAGCGCTCAGCGGGAACGCCACCTTCAGCAGGATGTGCTTCTCGTGCCACTCCGCCCGCATCTTCACGTCCACGCGCGTCGCCCCGGCGTCGAGGGTGATGTAGCGAACGAAGGTCGAATTCTGGAAATGATTCTTGACGCGGATCGCGGCGCGCAGCGGGCCGCTCTCGGCGAGGGTCACCTCGTCCGCCTGGTCCAGGTCCCAGTGCTGCTTCTCGAAATCGGCATCGATGTTCCAGGCGTCGTATTCTTTGGGCTTATCCACGAAGGTCTGGAGCATGTTGCCGCAGGTGTTCGGAGCGAGAGCCTCGGTACCGCTGCGCTTGTCGAACAGGCTGGTCATGCAGCCGCTCTTGGGGTCGATCTTGACGCGAAGAAACTCGTTCTCGAGTGAGTCCGCGGTGGCCTGGACGGCGTCGCGGATCGGGAGGGGCTGCACGCCGGCGGTCACATAGAGGGTGCCGTATCCGAGCGCCGGCGTGGTGGCTTTGACCAGCAGTCGCACGCGGTCGTGGTTCCAGCCGAGCACCTGCCTCTCGACAGGCTTGCCGGCGGAATCGACAACGACAGCGCCATCCGCCGGCCGCGGCAGTTGCGCGGCGATCTCAATGACCTCGGTCCGCGGCCACGCCAGCGAGTTGAACACCAGGACCGGAACGCCCGTGCGGGTCGTGTCCACGCGCTCCGCGATGCTCTCCAGAGCGCCGTTGAGCGCTTCCCTGCCCGCCCGCCCCACGTCCTCCAGATTGAGTCTCGCGTCTTCGTAGTTCTGCGCGATCCCGGAACCCGGCATGATGTCGTGGAACTCGTCGAACAGCAGCCGCTTCCAGGCCCCCTCGATCGACGCCTGCGGATACCCGCCCAGCGGGTAGGCGCCGAGCGACGCGATCGAAGAGAACTTCTCGGCATCGAGCAAGAGATCTTCACTACGGCGGATCCGCTTCTTGGTCTCCGACTGCGTGGTCTGGACGCCGCGGTGATATTCGAGATACAGCTCGTCGCGCCAGGTGGGAACGTCGAGACTGCCGAGCTTCTTCTGAATGTCGTCGAAGAAGCTGACCGCGGCGCCGAAGCGCACCTTCGGATACACCGTGCCCGGCGCTTGCAGGCGGAGCACCGTATCCAGCATGGTGCGCGTGGGGCCGCCGCCGTGATCGCCCACGCCGTACAGGTGCATCATTTCGCCGCCCAGCACCGGCGCGTACGCCGCCAGGTCTTCCGCCATCTTGGGCGGTTCGATGCCGTTGGCGTAGTCGTGCGGGAAATAGGTCAGAATGCGACTGCCGTCGGGCGCCTCCCACCAGAAGAGCCGGTGGGGGATCTTCGTGGTGTCGTTCCAGTAGATCTTCTGCGTGACGAAATAGTCCATGCCGCACTTCTTGTAGATCTGCGGCAACTGCCAATTGTAGCCGAACGAATCCGGGTTCCAGCCGATCTTCACGTCCACGCCGAATTTCTGTTGAAAGTAACGCTTGCCAAGCATCACCTGCCGCACCAGCGATTCCCCGCTGGGCAGGTTGAGATCGGGCTCCACCCACATGCCGCCGACGATCTCCCAGCGGCCCTCCTTCACACGCTGCTGGATCTCGCGGAACAGGCCCGGGTACTTCTCGTCCATCCACACGTAGGCCTGCGCCGAGCTCGCTGTGAACGTGAAGTCCGGGTACTCGCGCATCAGGTCCAGCGCGCTGCGGAACGTGTTGCGCACCACCTCGACCGTTTCCGTCCAGGGCCACAGCCAGGCCATGTCGATATGGGAATTGCCGGTCGCGACGATGGTGAAGCCCTTCATCCAGGGATCGAGGGAGCGCAGCTTCTCCTGCGCCCGCTTGAGCGAACTGTCGAAGGCCGGCTGGTCGCCGCGGTCCAAAGCGCCGAGGTCGATTGTGTTCACGGCCGCATCGAGGGTCCGCTCACGGGCGTTCGTCGCGTCCGGAAACGCCGCCAGCAGGGGAATCGCCGAGAGGATCTCGGTCCGCAGCAGCCCGGGATCGGGACGGCTGGCGGTCGGCTCGAACACCAGCTCCGCGCGTTTGATCCAGGTGTCTACGTTGTTGGCATCCACGCGCACGGCGATCAGGAATTTCTGGCCGGGCGCGGCCGACTCGCTCAGGGAGATCGGTTGCTGCATGTCGTCGTCGGTCCGCGCCACGACCGAGCCGTTGGAGAAGACCGTCAGCATCTCGGCCTCGTCGCTCCGGATGTTCAGGTCCAGCCTCACACGCGCGCCGCGGATCTCGTAGCCGGCGACCTTCTCCGGGATCTCGACCCACCGGCGCAGCACGCACGAGCCCTTCCAGCGTTCACCGGCCTTCACGGTCTGCCAGCCGGAATCGTCCAGGTCCAGCGCTTCGGGATGCGCCACGTCTGCGTGGCTGCGCCATTCGGGAAGCGCCAGCACGGTGATGGACTGGAGCCGGTCCAGCACCGGCTTCGAGGTAGGGGGCGCGGCAGTCTGAGCAGCGGCTGCGTACGCGAACAGAAGAGGCAATGCGATCTTCAAGGCCCGTGACATCGTTTAACAGCTTATCGCCATTGAGAGCGCGACACACGCCGCTCCCTGACGGTCGCGGTCCCGGTTAGGCTTAGGCCCTGGCTCACCGCTGGCGACCGATGGCCGATGGCAGGCTCCGGTATGATGAGCCTTGATGCCGCCTCGATCCAGAAGCATCCAAACCAAACCCAAAACGCCCGCCCCGCGCGCCTGGAGCGAGCCCGCATGGGTACGACCCGCCGTCATTGCCCTTGCCGCCCTGCTCCTGATGGGGCTGTTCTCGACGGAACTCGACGATTCGGACATCTGGTGGCACCTGAAGACCGGCCAGTACATTCTGCAGCACCATGCCCTGCCGGTGCCGGACCCGTTCTCCTACACCGCGCACACCGGCGCGCCGGCCTATCCGGGCGAAGAACTGACGCGTCAGTTCAACTTGACGCACGAATGGCTGACCCAGTTGCTGTGGTACGGCATCTACTCCGCCGGCGGCTTCCCCGCGCTCATCCTGTTCAAGGCCCTGCTGCTGGCCGCGATGTGTGGCATCACCGGCGTTCTGGCGGCGCGCCGCAGCGGGAGCTTCTATGGCGGAGTGGCGGCCGCGCTGGCCGTAGCGCCGGTGGCGGTATGGTTCGCCAAAGACCGGCCCGCTCTGCTGACGTTCCTGCTGGTGGCCGTCTTTCTTCTGGCGCTCGAGCTGCGGCGCGGATTGTGGCTCCTGCCTTTCCTCTCCCTGGTCTGGGCCAATTCTCACGGCGGCTTCTTCCTGGGCTGGGTTGTCCTGGGCGCCTACATCGCCGGCTCGCCCCGGGAGCGGCGGCTGTGGGTCGTCGGTCTGCTTTCGGTGGCGGCGTCCTTCCTGAACCCGAATTCCTGGCGCATCGTCCAGATCCTGCTGCTCTACCGTCAGAGCGCGCTGACTCACAACCTCGTCGAGTGGAAGCCTCCCGCGCTGTGGGGCCCTCCCTACATGTTCGACGTTCTACTTTACGCCACGGTCCTGGCTCTGATCCTGGGCTGGCGCAAGGTGCGGGTGAGCGACTGGCTCCTGGCGGCCGCATTCGGAGCGGCCGCGCTCCTGGCGTTCCGCAACGTCCTGCTGTTCGCGCTGCTGGCGCCCGTCCTCATTGCAACCTGCTTTCCGTTCCATTGGCGCTGGCCCCGATTCAGCGGAGTCGGGCTGGCGGTCCTGCTGGCGGGCGGGTTCGGCGTGGGGCTCGCACAGGGGCGCCTGTTTCAGTTGCGCGCGGCGGAATGGCAGTTTCCAACCGGCGCGGCACAATTCCTGATCGACAACCATATCACCGCGCCGCTGTTCAACCCCTATGAGGCCGGCGGGTACCTGATCTGGCGCCTGTGGCCCCAGGAGCGCGTCTTCATCGACGGCCGGGCTCTCAACGAGTCGGTCTACCAGGACTACCGCAGCATCATGTACAACGGCGACGGCAACTCCGAGGCCCTGCGGGGCCCGCGCGCCGAGGCGCTCAACCGCTACCGGGTGGGCGCGATCGTCCTGGACAGCTTTTCGTATTTCTCGGGCCGGCAGTATCCTCTCGCTGCCGCACTGCTGAAGCCCGCCAACGCCGAATGGAAGCTGGTACACCAGGACGCGCAGTGGATGGTGTTTCTCCGGGAGCCCCCGGCCGGCATGCCAGTCCTCACGAGGCCGAACCGGTTTGACCGCCTCGAGTCCGAGTGCCTGTATCACATCGAGCGGGCCCCCGAAGAATGTCTTTGCGCGCGGACACTGAGTCAGGTTTTTCTGAATTCGATGGACGTCGCGCACGGCCGGCGCCTGCTGGGAATCTACCTGTCCCATCCCCACCCGCCCGATCGCGAGGCCGAGGAGCTTTACGGCAAGGTGTTCTACCTGAAGTAGGCGCAGGCCGCTCCCTGGCGCCCCCCCCCCCCCGGGTGGCCATGCGGAGGCCCCCGCCCAATTTGATCGAGATCCGTACTAATATCGAGTGAGGAGAGTTCCTATCGTGAATCCTGTGGCTCCGGGTCGGGCACCTCAGCGGAGCGCTACCGGGTTCCGGTGTGACAGAGTGCTTCTCCCCGGAGCTGCGATCGCGGCGAACGGCCGCGAACACCCGGAATGCAGCCAAACGATTTCGAGTCCAGTAGGTTTTGGCGGGCGTCCCAGCGATTCGTCGGTGGTCTTGCGATTTCAAGAGGCCGGTGAAGGCTCAGCCGAGGGAGACGTCCAATGGTTATGTTAGGGGTTATCGAACCGAACAGCTACTTCAGCTCGTGAGGGCCGTATGGCGCGCGGCACGGCGTTGCGCGCGATGCAGTCGCCCCACGAGTTGCCAGATACGAAAGGACGTGCATGTCATTGACAAAAGGTCTCACTTATAAGGACTTCGGACTGGCGCAGGATCCCTTTCCCGAAGTGTCCCAACCCATCGCCTTCGGCGGAATCGGCAGCAAGAACCCGCTGAGTTTCGGCTGCTACAACGCCCCAGAAGTCCTCCACGGCAAGACCATGGCGGAGCACCTGCCTTTTGCGGGCGCCAAGTGGCATTTTGACAACCCGCTGTCCGACCAGTTCGGCCCCGGCACGGCGATCGCGCCGTGGAACGACGGAACCGGCTCGCTGGCGAACCACGAGAGCAGGCTGCGGGTGTTCTTCTACATGCTGTACCTGCTGGGCATCCGCAACTGGTGCTGGCACGATTTCGACTGCCTGCCGGCATCCAACAGCCTTCCTGAGTTCCTCGAAAACCTAGACACGGTGCTGCCGATCATGGAGCATCTGCAGCAGCTCTCCGGGATCGAGTGCGGCTGGACCACGCAGAACCTGTTCTCGCTGCCGATCTACCGCGAGGGCGCGTCCACCTCCAACGAACTCGGCGTGTACACCCATGCCTGGGGGCAAACCAAGAAAATGCTCGAAGTCGGCAAGCGGCTGGGAGCGAAGAACCACGTGTTCTGGGGCGGCAGGGAAGGCTACAACCACCTGCTGGCGACCATGCTGGGCAAGGAACAGAAGCACCTCGCGAGCTTCCTCCACATGGCGGTGGATTACGCGAAGCAGATCGGCTTCACCGGCCAGTTCCTCATCGAGCCGAAACCCTGCGAACCGAGCACCTTCCAGTACGATCACTCGGCGCTGGTGGTGGTGGCCTTCCTGGTCGGCTCCGGCCTAGACAAGGCCTTCAAGCTCAACATCGAGACCAACCACGCGCAGTTGGCCGGCTTCACCGTGATGCACGAACTCACGGTGGCGCAGGAGCACAACATGGTTGGCGGCGTGGACGTGAACGAGGGCACCTTTGGAAACGGCTGGGATACCGACCGCTTCCTGGGCGATCCGACGATCGCGTTCGAGATCATGCACCCGGTGCTGAAGGCCGGCGGACTCGGCAGCGGCGTGTTCAATTTCGACGCGCACCGCTACCGCTCGAGCTTCGCGCCGATCGACCTGATTCACGCGCACATCCTGGGTATGGACGCCATCGCGTGGGGACTGCGCACGGCGGTTGTGGTGGCGGAAGACGGCGACCTCGACACGGCGGTCCAGGCTCGCTACGCGTCCTGGAAGACCGGCCTTGGCCCGAAGATCGAGGCGGGCACGGCCAGCTTCGACGAAATCGCGGCGGATGGCGCCAATATGTCCTGGACGCTGACGCCTGAGCAGAGCAGCCATCACGAGGCCCTGCGCTCGATCGTAATGCGCGCCATGATGCGCGCCGTCCGCGGCTAGCCGGCGCGCGGTCGCTTCAGGCTCTTTGCAATGACGGGCAGGCGCTTTCGCCTGCCCGTCTTTTTTGCACCGCCGGAGGCTACGGCACTGCGGGCGCCGCCTTGTGCAGGAGCTCCACGATGGCGGCGAACAGGCGCGACTTCATGGCATACCGCTCCGGGGCGCGCGTGATGTAGCGCACGATCACCTCCAACCCCTCGGTTACGGGCCGCAGGTCCGCGGCCGGCTTGGCGGAGAACGAATTCGTGCCGTACTGTCGCGTGACTCGCTCCCAATCCTTCTCCGCCGCCCGGGCGTCCGCCTCGGTCTGCTGCTCCACCAGTTCGCGAATCTCGATGGCGGTCTTGTACGGGTCGCGCTCGGGTGGCAAGGTGACATGGAGATCGTCCCACAGCCACTGGCCGGCCGTCGAGAAATTGAAGTAGTGGTTCTCGATCGCGAACTTGTTCATGAACGCCACGCGGCGCCCGGTCGGGTGGCCGGTGCTCGTCCAATTCCCCATTTCGAGTAACACCGTCTTGATCAGGCCGACCTCGATGACCTCGCCGCTCACGCCCTCGATCTCAACCCAGTCGCCGATTCGAAGGCCGTTGCGCCCCATCAGCGCGAACCAGCCGAAGAAGGCGACGATGAAGTCCTTCAAGGCGACGGTGAGGCCGGCAGTGGTGAGGCCGATGATGGTGGACATCTGCGTCGGCGGTCCGAAAATGACGAGCAGAACGGCCAAAGCGCCGGTCGCTTGAACGGCGATCGTGGCCACCACGCGCACTTCGTGCAGCCGCCTTCTGTCCCCAGGGTCGTGGAGAGCCCGCCGGATGGCATCGCTGATCGCCACCGCCGCCAGTAGAATCGCCAGCACGATCGCCAGCGACACCAGCAGTTGGTTGAGAACCCCGCGCCTTCTGGCCTCGACCTGGTCTCCCCAACTCCTGTAGACACCGGCCAGTTGCTGCACGTCCTGAATCCGCTTATCCAGTTCCGTGAGCGTCTTCCTCTGGTCCGACAGGTGCTTGAGCTGCGCGACCATGGTGGCCGTATCCTGCTGGTCGCTTTCCTCGCCTGCGTCCTCATCGGAGGACGCGGCGGCCTGGCCAGCGTCCGCTCCCGCGGCGCCGGCGCTCGGAGCGATGGCGGAGGCCGCCAGGGCAGCGGCCGGGGCGGTCTTCTTCAGAACCAGCGCTTCCAGGGCATCGTGCTCGCGTGCCAGCGCCGCCGCCTTGCTAGCGGCCTGCTGACGAGCCTCCTCCAGTTGGCCCGCCCGGTCGCCCAGGGAAAGCCACGCCTGCGCCTTTTCCCGGAGGGTCCCGGTGGGCAGGGCTGCGGCCAGCTTCGGCACTTGCGCTTCTTTCTGCGCGGTTTGGTACTCATCGAGCGCGCGCTGTAGCGGGGCCTGCGGATCGCCCCCTTGCCGCGCCAGGTCCTGCCGATTGTCGTCGAGCTCATCCTGATCGAGGGCGATCTGCGCTTTGGCCAGGTCGAGCTGGTCAGCGGCGCTTTCGTTGCTGGCTGCCTGCGGCGTCAGCTTGCCAATTCGCTCCTGTTCCTTCGCGATGCGCGCGTTCAACTGGGCTATGTGGTTGGCCAGTTGCTTGAGCGGGCCGGCCGCCGGAGCGCTTGCGGCCACTGCCTCCCGCAAGGCGGTGGCGAACGCCTGGTCCGTCTGGTGGTCGGCCAGGCGGAGCGCATCCTGCGCGAACGCTCTCTCGGCGCTCGTATCGGGGAGCGAAGCCACCTGGCGGGCGGTCTGGATCAAGTGCTGATCCACGCCGGTGGCCGCGTTGGCCGCCGCCTGCCTCGCGCCGCCGCGATCCGGTGCCTCACCGCGCGTCAGATAGGCCGCCACGATCGAGGCCGCGAGCATCACCGCCAGCAGCACGGTCAGCAGGTTCTTCTTGTTGAGTCCTCTCATGCGATGCTCCGGCTACTTTTTCGAGGATACCGCTTGCCGGCGCCCGCGGTTCGGCGCCGCCGTCCACGTTCGATCGGTGCAACCGCGGCCGCATGCGTCGCGCCAGACGTCTGAATGGCTCCTCGCTCCCTTCGGGTATCATAAAGAAATGTCGCCCGTGAGATTCTTCGTCCTGATAGCCACGCTCTTCGCCGGTCAATTTGCAGCCGCGCAGACCAAGCAGACGCCAGCCGAGATTGACAAGCGCGTGGACGCCATCCTCAAGAAGATGACGCTGGAAGAGAAGATCGACTACATCGGCGGCGTGGACGGGATGTTCATCCGCGGTTACCCCCAGTACGGCATCCCCCGTCTCAAGATGTCGGACGGCCCGCTCGGCGTAAGGACCTGGGGGCCCTCCACGGCCTATCCCGCCGGCATCGCCTTAGCCGCCTCTTGGGATTCCGCTCTGGTCCAGCGCGTGGGCACGATGCTCGGCCAGGACGCCCGTGCGCGCGGGGTCCACTTCCTGCTCGCCCCCGGTGTGAACATCTACCGCGCTCCCCTGTGTGGCCGCAATTTCGAGTACTTCGGCGAGGACCCCTACCTGGCTTCGAGGATGGCCGTCGCCTACATTGAAGGCGTCCAGAGCCAGGGAGTCGTTGCCACCGTCAAGCACTTCGTGGGCAACAACCAGGAGTGGGACCGCAAGAGGGTCAGCTCGGACATCGACGAGCGCGCCCTGCGCGAGGTCTACCTGCCCGCTTTCGAGGCCGCCGTGAAGGAAGCCAAGGTCGGCGCCATCATGGACTCCTACAACCTGGTCAACGGCGTGTATATGACCCAGGACGAATACCTGAACACCGAGATCGCCAAGATCAAGTGGGGGTTCGACGGCATCATCATGTCCGACTGGGGCGCCACCCACGATGCCGCCGCCGCGGCGCGCGCCGGGCTCGATCTCGAGATGCCCTCCGCCCGGTTCATGAACCGGGAGAAGCTCCTCCCGCAGATTCAGGCCGGCCTCGTCTCCGTCGCCATGCTCGACGACAAGGTCCGGAGAATCCTCCGCAAGGCGATTCAGTTTGGCTTCTTCGACCGCGACCAGACCGACAAGAACATTCCGCTTGACAACCCCGCGTCGCGCGCCGTCGCCCTGGAGGCCGCGCGCGCGAGCATGGTGCTACTGAAGAACGAGGGCAACCTGCTTCCTCTGCAGGCGGACAAGCTGAAGACCATCGCCGTGATCGGGCCGCATGCCGCCGTCGCGGCGACCGGCGGCGGCGGGAGTTCGCGCGTGCTCCCGTTCTCGGCCGTGAGCCCCTTCGAGGGCATCAAGAAACTGGTCGGATCGCGCGCCGAGGTCGTGTACGCCTCCGGCCTCACGCTGGCGTCCGAGGTCTCCGAAACCACCGATTTCTTCGTCGACGACACCCACCTGCGGCAGGGACTCACCGGCGAGTACTTCGATCACCGCTTCCAGGGTTCTCCGGGCCTGGTGCGCACCGACAGCCGCATCCATTTCCGATTCACGAAGAGTTACAGGGAAGGCGGGGCGGAGCATTTCGTAGTGCGCTGGACGGGCTACTACTTCCCTACCGAGCCGGGAGGGTACGACTTCCACATCCAGGCCGACGACGGCTACCGGCTTTACGTGGACGACAGGCTGATAGCCACGAACTGGCCCGGCCAGGAGTTCAAGCCGGTCCCCCCCGCGTTCGCGATGCTGGCGGGGGTGCCCCACAAAATCCGGTTCGAGTGCATCAAGTACGAGGACGACATCGGCATTGCGCTCGGCATTACGCCGGCCAACAACGCGGAGTACGAACGAGCCAAAGCCGCGGCCTCCAAGGCCGATGTGGTCGTCCTCTGCGTCGGGTTCGACGCCCCTACCGAAGGAGAAGGCGCCGACCGCCCCTTCCAGCTTCCCCCCGCCCAGGACGCCTTGATCCGCACGATCCTGGCGGCCAACAAGAAGACCATCGTCGTGCTGAATGCGGGCGGAGCGGTCGATATGAGCGCCTGGATCGAGCACACGCCCGCCCTGATTCACGCCTGGTATCCCGGCCAGGAGGGCGGAACCGCGCTGGCCGAACTCCTCTTCGGTCAGTACAGCCCATCGGGAAAACTGCCGGCCTCCTTCGAACGGCGCTGGGAAGACAACGCGACCTTCCACAGCTACCACGATCCAAGCCATACCTTCCGCGTGTCCTACTCGGAGGGAGTCTTCCTGGGCTACCGGCACTTCGACCGGAGCGCCAGCGTCAAGCCGCTCTTTCCCTTCGGGTTCGGGCTCTCGTACACTACCTTCCAATACGCCAACCTGCGCGTGTCTCCCGGCCCTGGCGGCGACGCGGTCGCTACGTTGACTTTCGACGTCAAGAACACGGGAAGCCGCGAGGGCGCCGAGATCGCCCAGCTCTATGTCGGCGACAAGCACTCCCACATCGAACGCCCGGTGAAGGAGCTGAAGGGGTTCGCCAAAGTGAACCTCAAGCCGGGTGAGAGTAAGACGGTGCGCTTGACGCTGAATCACCGCGCTCTCTCCTACTTCGACGCCAAAGAGCACCATTGGACGACCGAGCCGGGCGATTTCTCAATCCTGGTCGGCAGCTCCTCCGCCAAGATCGAGCTGGAAGGGAAATTCACGCTGGCGCGCTGAGCGCACCCTTAAGCCGCGTATCGGGCGACCGGCTCGCGCGGCCCTGCTTCAGCGCGTCAGCCACTCGCTCAGACACGCGAAGAACTCTTCGCGCACCGCCTTTTCGAGCCAGGGGTAGTGCCCGCAGCGTTGCCACTCCCGGTACTCCAATTGCGGCATGACGGGCTTCAGGCTGGCCAGGATCATCCGCCCCGGGTGCGGATCGGCGGCCCCCTGGAGCATGATGGCCGGCCCCCGGATGGCCGCAAACGCGGCGGGATACACGCCCTCGCGCTGGAGTCGCAGCATGTCGCTCCAGGTCTCCTGGTTGGCCCGCGCGTCACAGGAGTCGAATTCCTGCTCTTCGCTGGCCAGATCGCAGGAGTAGAGCGGCAGGATCAGTCTGGCCTTGGCCCGCAACTCCTGGTCCGGGCTGGCGCGCTCCTCCGACAGGCTCGCCAGGCGCCGCCGCAGTTCGGGATCCATGCGAGCATCGAGGGTCTCACGCAGGCGCTCTCGTGCGGCCAGGTCGAAGGTACCGCAGCCCACCAGCGCCAGCGGGCCCGCCAGAAGAGGATGCTCCGCCGCAAACGCCAGCGCCAGCATCGCGCCCCAGGAAGACCCTACCAGCGCCGGCCGCTCGCCCAGCGATTCGACCAGTTCGCGCAGGTCGGCCACGTGCCGTGCAACGGTCAGCGGCTCGCCGCCGCTTGCGCGCTGGAAGGGCTCCAGCACCCGGAAGCGGTCCGCCAACCCTCGCGCCACCGGCGCCATGTGCCCCGCCGCTCCCGGCCCGCCGTGCAGCAAGATGACCAGCGGTCCCGATTCTCCGTACGTTCGAACCCGCATTTGCCGGCCGCGCCCGTCTCACGCTATAGTAACTGCCAAGGGGGATGCAACATCATGGCAGTGAAACCCGTTCCTGAAGGCTACCATGCCGCCACACCTTATCTCATCGTACCGGGTGTGGCCAAGGTCATCGACTTTCTGAAGCAGACCTTCGACGCACAGGAGATCCATGAGCGCATGAGCCGGCCCGACGGCGCGATCATGCACGCCGAGGTCCGCATCGGCGACTCGCCCATCATGCTGGGCGAGCCCATGGGCCAGTTTCCGCCCATGCCGGCCTCCCTCTACGTCTACGTTGCCGATACCGACGCCTCCTACCAGCGCGCCCTTAGGGCCGGGGGCGTTTCGCTCATGGAGCCCGCGGACCAGTTCTACGGCGACCGCAACGCGGGTGTGCGCGACCCGGCCGGCAACGTCTGGTGGATCGGCACTCACATCGAGGACGTTGCGCCCGAGGAAATCGCGCGCCGCTCCGCCCAGAAGGCGAAAGCTCAGGGCTGAGAAAAGGTCCTCGCGGCGCGCGCCTTCGGGGGCTCGCCCTCCGGCGCGCTATGGGGCGGTCCCGCGCGCCTTGAAGAAGGTGTAGCAGAACGTTCCGCCGGGCTCCGTCGCGCGGTACATCTCGGCAATCCCCCGCTCCCAGGTGGCCACGTCGATCAGGCCCCACGCCAGCGCCTGCTCCCGCACCCCTTCCACCATGGCGATGAACGTGTTCTTCGAGAAACCCTCCACCAGTTCCGGCCGGCTGGCGTCCACGTAGACCATCCGCGGGCTCACCTGCACGCCGCGGAATCCAGCCTCGACGAGCAGGGGATAAAGCCGCCGGCCGATCAGCGAATCGCCGCCCAGCCGCGCCTGGACCTCGATCAGGCACTCGACCGTGCGGGTGGCCTGCGGCGTGTGGGGATGACAGTACCACGACCCGTGGTCGCCCTCGATCGCGGTGATCTCGCCGCCCGGCCGCAGCATTCGCGCCAGCGTTCGCAGGGCGCGGGCCGGCTCGGCCAGGTGCTCGAGTACGAAACACACGAAAGCGTGATCGAAGCCGCGGTCCTCAAAGGGCAGGGCGAACGCATCGGCAGCGACGAAGTCCACGTTGCGGAGGCCCGCGCCCGCGCACTGGCTCCTGGCCTGGCGCAGAGAAGCGGGCGAAAGATCCACCGAGACGATGCGCGCTCCGGGGCTCGATGCCGCCAACAAGACGGTCTGCGCGCCGGTTCCGCACCCGCACTCGAGCACGCGCCTGCCCGCGGGGTAACGCGTGTCGTGGTGCAGGAGACCGCTGAGAGTGGTGGCCTGATCCGAGAGCCGCAGGCTCTCGCGATCCGAGTAACCGTGGACGTAGGCGGCATCGCTCATGCCGCCACCACGGGGTGAACATCCCCTCCCAGCAGCTCCTCGAGCAGCGGATCTTGCGGATAACCCTGACCCCGGCAGCGGCGGAATCCTTCGCCGAACTCGACGCCGGCGAGCGCGCCGCGCTGGCGCGCCCAGCGCTCCATGCGCGCCAGCGGGTCGTCGATTCCCAGAGACCGCGGCAGCCACTCGCGCTGGCTGCGATGCTGGGCCAGCAGCCGCTGCTTGCGCGGGAAGGCCGGCCCGACGTCCACCACGAAATCCGGCGGAACGGAGCCCCCGCCCGGTAGGTCCATGAAGTACAGGTGCGGGATCCTGGGGAGGGGCGGCGCGGCGTTGGGAGCGCCGGTGCGGTAGTTGGGCGTGGCTGCGGCGTACAGGCAATCCCGCACCAGGCAGCCGGCCGCCTGGTGATCGCATTGCTCGTCCTCGGGCGCCGCCGCCAGCACCAGTTCGGGCCGCGTGCGGCGCAAGATCTCCGTTACCCGCCGGCGCGACGGCTCGTCATTGAAAACCGCCAGGTCGCGAAATTCCGCGCAGACGGAACGCGCGCCCAGAAGCGCCGCCGCCGCGGCCGCCTCGCGCCGCCGGATCGCGGCTGTCTGCTCCGGCGCGTACTCGGACGATCCACAGTCGCCGGGCGTCATCGTGCCGACGACGACCTCGTGCCCTTGCGCGGCCAGCAGCGCCAGCGTGCCCCCCGCCAGGGCCTCGGCGTCGTCGGGGTGAGCGTGGAAGGCCAGAATCCTCATAGCGCCTCTCGCCATTGTATCGGCTAACCCGGCCGTCAGCTATCGGCCGTCAGCACGAGCGTTCATTCGATCCGCCGCAACAGCTCCAGAGCGGCGGCGTGAGCCAGAACCACGTCGGGATCGCGCTGCAACGCCTCCAGGTAGGGTCTTTCGAATGCGCCATTCGTGTTCACGGGAGAGAGCAATGCGTGGGCCCGGCGCACCAGGCGGCCTGCTTCGGCCGCGCTGGGAGCTTCCTCCGCCTCCAGCATCTCGTCGATCGACACCACGAACTGCGAGAGCACGCGCAGCCACGCGAAGGCCGGGTCGTTGAGCGCGAGATCGAGGAACTGGTGGCTGGAGCGAATGCGCTGGGTGTCGCGCTCATACAGCGCGCGCTCGGAGTGGAGAAGAACCGTGTGCAGCTTCAGCAGTTCGTTCCGCAGCCCGGTGAGGCGCTGCCGGGGATCCTGTGATGACGGTTTCATTGTCCTCATGTTGCCACAGTCCCTGCCGCCGACGCAGGATGCCGATGGCTGATGGCCGCCCTGGCTGCACCGAACCGCGCCGCCGTCGTAAACTCGAAAGAACAACCTGGAGTTGCCATGCCTGAAAGAGTTGCGGTGTTCGACACGACCTTGAGAGACGGCGAGCAGGCGGCGGGAACGCGCCTGGGACGCGGCGAGAAACTGACCATAGCCCGGCAATTGGCGCGCCTCGGAGTGGACGTCATCGAGGCCGGCTACCCGAACTCCTCGCCCGAGGATTTCCAGGCCGTCGAACAAATCTCGCAAGAAATCGAAGGCCCCACCATCTGCGCCCTCTCGCGCGCCGTGGCGAGCGACATCGAGGCCTGCGGCAGGGCGCTGGCTAAGGCTCACAGGCCCCGCATCCACACCGGCATCGGCGTCTCCGACATTCACGTCATGGGAAAGTTCCGCGACGAGAAGTACGGAAAGACGCTGGAGGAGAAGCGCGCCCGCATCCTGCAGATGGCCGCCGACGCCGTCAAGCTGGCCCGCAGCTACGTCCCCGACGTCGAGTTCTACGCCGAGGACGCCGGCCGCGCCGATCCCGCCTACCTCTTTCAGATGCTCGAAGCCGCCATCGACGGCGGCGCCACGGTGGTCAATATCCCGGACACCACCGGCTACGCGGTGCCGGAGCAGTTCGGCGCCTTGATCCGGGCCATCCGCGAACGGGTGCCCAATATCGGCCGCGCGGTCATCAGCGTGCACTGCCACGACGACCTGGGCCTGGCCGTCGCCAATGCGCTGGCGGGAGTCCTGAACGGCGCCCGCCAGGTGGAAGGCACCATCAACGGCATCGGCGAACGCGCCGGCAACGCCGCCCTCGAGGAAGTGGTCATGGCCATCCGCACCCGCGCCGACTACTTCGCGTTCGAGACCGGTATCGACGCCCGCGAGTTCTACCGCACCAGCCGCCTGGTCGCGGACATGCTGGGCATGGCTGTCCCCGCGAACAAGGCCGTGGTCGGCGGCAACGCCTTCGCCCACAGCTCCGGCATTCACGTGGACGGGTTCTTGAAGAAGCGCGAGACCTACGAGATCCTCCGTCCCGAAGACGTCGGGTTCTCGCAAAGCCGCGTGGTTCTGACCGCCCGCACGGGCCGCCACGGCCTCCGCGACCGCATAGAGAAGCTGGGGTACTCGCTCTCGCCCGACGAGCTCGACCAGACCTATCAGCGCTTCCTTGCGGTGGCGGACAAGAAACAGGAGGTCTTCGACGAGGACCTCATCGCTATCCTCCACGACGAACTCCACCCCGTGCCCGACACCTTCCATCTGGAACATCTGCAGGTCTGGAGCGGAACTACGGCCATCCCCACGGCTACCGTGAGGCTGCGGCTAAAGGACGAAGTCAAGCAGGGCGCCGCGATCGGAGACGGCCCGGTGGACGCCGTTTGCAGGGCCATCTGCCAGGCCGCCCAGGTTTCGGCACGGCTCTCCAGTTACGAGATCCGCGCCGTCACCAGCGGCACGGAAGCCATGGGAGAGGTGACGGTGCACGTCGAGGAGGGAGACCGCAAGGTCATGGGCCGAGGCGCCTCGACTGACGTCATCGAGGCCAGCGCCAAGGCCTTCATCGACGGCCTCAACAAGCTCGCCGCCATGGGAACGCCTCGCTAGTGTGGTGCGGCGGAAGTTTCGCCGGGTATCGGAACGAACGGCGGACCGGGGACTCGCTCGAATTTCGCCGTCGTTGCGAAACTTCGTGCCTGTCCCAGGGTTTGCCCTTGGACAATCTTGTGCGGAGGGGGAAGCGGCCAGCCCGCGGGCTGCCGTGAAAGTGCCACGTCGTGAAGGTGTACCGCCCCTGAGGACAACCGCGGCGCGGGCCACGCTGCACAAAAAAAGGGAGGGGAATTGCTTCCCCTCCCTTATCGGCTTGACTACCGATGCTAGCTAGTTGCCGAGCATTTCCCCTTCTTCGTCGTAGATCGCGTTGCTAAACGGAACCGCGACGCGGACGGGCATGTTCTCGGGCACATCCCAGAAATTGGACGATCCGGTGTATCCGTTCATGACGGAGCGGTCCGGAATGATCAGCGCCAGATAGCTCTGGGGCTGGCCGGTCTGATTAATCACGTACGCATACCCGTGTCCATACTGGAACGAGCAGCGGGCGATGATGTAGCCGGTGATCACATTGCCGCCGGTGCCGATGTTGAAGATGTTATTGATCGTATCGGCGAACACCTGGCCGCCGGCGATGCTGGGCGAGGCGCCGGAAGCGATGGTCTGAACGGCAGTCCCTGCGCCCGCCATGTTCTGCGGCTTGGACGAACCGAACAGGTACAGGCTGCAGGGGCCGGCCTGCGGGACGTCGTTGTACGGCATCGGGTTGCTGCTTGCGCCCCAATTCGGATCCGGATCCGTGGTCGGCTTGTTGGGCCCGTTCCAGGCCGAATCCAGCGACGTATTGGCGATGGCAATGCCGGTCTGGTAGCCGCTGATGTCGGTGACGTACGGGAACAGGAGGTTCGTCACGCAGTCGATAATCGATACCGTGGCTGCACCCGGCGCACCCGGCAGCGCGAAACGTACCACGGGCTGCACGGTGATAGCCACCGGCAGCGGGGCCGCTTGCGTGCTGACAGGGCCGATATTCCCGGTGAGCGTGACCGCATTGGCGGTGGACGCCATCGGAGGCAGCGTGTTCTCGGCGTAGGTCATGGTCCAGGCGAAGGTGACGTCGTCCTTGTCGCCCAGGTTGTCGGTCGTGATTTCCCACGCGGCAGTCTCGGCCGCGCCGTCCGGGAGCATCACCCACGCATTGTTCGAAGCCCCACCAACGACGTTCTTCAAAGTGCAGGACATCTTGCCGGCGGTGGTGAGGGGCTGGTCGTTGCCCCAGCCGTTGACGTTATTGATGGCCACAAGCTCGGCAGCAACGGCGGCGTTGGTGCTGGCCGTCTGGAACTGGCTCACATAGATGTGGACCTTGCCAACCAGGCTGGCCTGAATGTTGAAGGTCGCCAACAGCCTCGTGCCGTTGGATACCCAGGCCAAGGGTGACGCGCAAGTCGGGACGCCGGGAACGTCGGCGAAGACCGCCTTATAACCCGTTCCGCCGTGGCCCGTGTCGCAGACCTGTCCGGCCGCCGGGATCGACCCGCTGGCCGGGATCGTGGCGCCGTCTTCTTCAACTATGTTCTTGAAGGCGGTCTGCTGCAGTTCCGTGAACTTGACCCCATATACCGAGACGGCTAGCACGCCTGGGTCGGCGTCCTTGGCCATGTGGTTCAGGGTGTAGTCCTGGCATTGCTGGAAGCTGATACTCGCCGTGGTAGCCGTTCCGCCGCAGTCGGTAACCGCGAAGGAGTAGGTCGGCTGCACCAACGCCACCACGATACCCTGTGTCGGCTGGTTGGTGAACCCGATGGCGTACCCGGACGGATTCTCGGTGTTCGCAGCTACGAGGCCGAGGATCTGCGTGCCGCCGAATGCATTGCTCAGCGGCAGGGCGCTCACGCGCACGTTGAAGAAGCGGACGGTAAACAGGGTCCCCATCGGCAAAATCACGTGCGGAAACCGCAGCGTGTTGTTGGGGTTGCCAAAGTTGTTGCCGACCCGGCCCTGATAGACCCCAATGATGGTCTGCGGCGGAGTCGTCTGCTGCACGGCAACGCCCGCCATCGTCAGCGGACCGAGGTTATCGATGGCGGTCGTGGTCGCGTTCGTGACAACCGTGTTCACCGAAATCCCAAACTGTACGGTCACGGTCGGGGTTACTGTGGCGTTGACGTTGGTGGAATCGCAATTCAGGTCAACCTCGCCGATGTACTCGGTGACGCCTCCATCCCGGATGACCGGCGGCTGGGCGGAAGTGTAACACGGAATTGTGGTGATCTGTGATCCGGCATTGGCGGAAGCCGCAGCAAGCAGCACCACCGCAATCACCATAAACCATTTGCGAAAATCTGCCATTTCCTTCTCCTTAGTGGAATTCGATTTTGAATTGGTAGAAGTCTCTCTGCAACCTGAGCCTCTGATATGTGATCTCGATCACTTGGACAGGCGCACGCAACCGCTCTAACCCGTCGCGTCGCTGCTTTGCCTACATCCCGACCGGTTGGCCGCCTGCCTTCGCTCTGGATCTTGTCACGTGCTCTTGTTTTTTTCGTTCGCCAAAGCGCTCACGGAATTCTAGTTGAGTATCACTACCGCGCCCTGATGCACGGCAGAACCTCATGTACTTCTGAGTGCAACCCTAATTATTCTCTCAGTGCTAGCTCTTGTCAAGCCTAAAACGCCTGGTTGTCCCTCTGTTCAGCCTCCTTCACTCAAGAGTCAACTCCACACCGCTTCAGTGCCGTATTAGACCACGAGAGACTTTACATGTCAACACTTTTCCACCGTAGCGCCGCCTTTTTGGCACGCGGGCGAGCGCTCTCGCGCCCTTCTCCACGCTTTGTTTCCACGGCTGTGTAGTACTACTAGGAGAGTGGTACTGGAGTGCGGCCTTCCGGGATGGGTCTGCGCATCGAGCCCCTAGGGGCAGGCAGGTTTCCCTTCGCTGCGCGCGCGGAGGCCCACGGTCTCAACGTGCCGTTTCGCCGCTGGTGCCGGCATACAAGAAGAAGTCGATACGAGAATCGACGTGGCGCGCATCAGTGCGTGCGAAAACGGTGGGCCTGCTCTGGCGCCCGCCCGGGATTCCTTGGACTCCTCAGGGAGACACGAGCCCCACCGATGCCTCCAGCCGCAGATCCGAGCCCTGCGTCACGCCATAGCCTTCGTTGTAGTATGAGCTCAGAACCAGCCCGCCGCTCAGCACCGTGCCGTCCGGGAGTTTGACGTCATAGCTAGGCGGCTGCCCCGGGAGTTGGCACACGAAGTTCTGCGTCACCAGCGTGGCCCCCGGAACGAACTGCTGCACCAGGCGAAGGGCCTCTTGCCCGCCCTCCTGGTTGGCCGAGAACCTCGGATACATCACACAGTCAACCTGAGACGAGTTGGGGTCCAGGGTCCCGATCTTTATGGATTGGAACCAGTTGTCGTACCCAGCCACGTTGCCCGCCTGGTAGGTGCAGTTGCCCCAGTAATAGGGGTTGTACGCCGCCGGTCCCGTGTAGGGGCCGGTCGGCGTCGTGTTGGGGATGATCAGCGGCGCCCCGGAGGCCGTGGTGAGCCCCCGTCCATCGGCGCTCGCGGTTCCCTGCACCGTCGAACTCGCCGGCGCTTCGGCGTCCGGCGCTGCCACGGTCGCCGCCTCCGGCGTAACCGCGGATGCCGTGCCCGGAGACGCGGCCGGCCCCGCCGCCACGCTTGCCGTGCTGGGCGACACAGTGACCGCCGCGACCGCGGACGCTGTGCTGCCCGAATCCTCGACCGCCGGCGCCGCCGCCACGCTTGCCGTGCTGGGCAACACGGGGACCGCCGCAACCGTGGACGCCGTGCTGCCGGACTCCTCGACTGCTTGCGCCGCCGTGGCTCCCGTCCCTGTGGAAGCCGGTTGGCCGGTCGGAACCCCTAGTTCCGACAGCAGGGAGCCGAACCCCGTGGTTCCTTTCCAGCCCGGCCACAACCGCGCGTGCGGAGACAAATCGATATGGGAATGTGTCTGGGGTGAGGTGCCTGATGCTCTCATACCGGAACCAGCGTGCAATTCCGGGACCACCCGGAAGTCCCCGCGGGCCGCGTTTCGCATCGGCCCGAGTGACGAAAAGTGGTGCTTCCGGCTTACCGTTGACAGATTCTTGCCGCGGCGGCTACTGCTGCATCAGCGTTTGCAGCCTCTTGAAGCCCGACTTCACCTCTTCGCTCGCCTCCGACATCTGGTTGGTGTCGTAGATGATGTGGGGGGTCATGAGAACCACCATCTCGGTCCGGGTCTTGCTCACGCTCTTGCTTCCAAAGGCGGCGCCGATCAAAGGGATCCGGTTCAGAAGCGGGATGCCGCTGGTCGAGTAGGTATCGCTGTCGGAAATGATGCCTCCCACCGCGATCGTGTCGCCATCCTGCACCGTCACCTGCGTACTGAACGACCGCTGCGTGAAAGACGGAGACTGGATCGCGGCGCCCGCCGCAGGCGCCACGGGCGCGCTCACGTTCTGGATGATCTTCAAGGTAACGATGCCGCCCGGCGTGACACGCGCCAGCACGTTCAGCGTGACGCCCGTCTGGACGTTCTGAATCCCCTGAAAAATCTGAGAGTTCCCGCCGACGGTGATGTTCCCCGCGGCTTGCGAGCTGAGAGTCGGAACCTCGTCGCCAACGTTCATGCTGGCGGCGATGCTGTCGGTGGCGATCAGTCTGGGGGCCGAGATGAGCTTGGCGCGCTGATTCTGTTCCGATGCCGACAACACTGCCGCCAACTGCCGGCTGGCGCCCACCAGCATGCCCGCGGTCATGCTCAGGCTCGAACCGTTCGAGAGGAGCTGCACCGCCGTGGTGGCCGGGTTCGGGAATCCGCTGGGCGGCGTCGCATTCTTGTTCTGCAGGTATGCGTACACGCCGCTGGCGAACTCGCCCTGCAGGTTGACCTCGTAGATCTTGGCTTCCACCAGTACCTGCCGTGGCGCCACGTCCAGGTCGCGAAGGAGCTTCAGAATCTCCTGGTAGTCCTGGGGGGTCGCCTGGATCAGGAGAGTGTTATCCATAGGGTTCGGAATGACCCGCGGCGCCCTCGACGCCATCCCAAACCCCTGCCCCCCGTACCCCAGGTAGGAACCTGTCAGGTCCGCCGAACCCATGGGCGTTCCTGGGGATCCGGCGTTCAGGGACTGGCCCGCCGCGGTGGCCCCGACGGGTGCATTGGCCTGACCCGCCGCAGCCTGGGCGAGCCCACTGTCCATCCCTCCGGCGTACGTCCCGCCGCCGCCGTACATGCTATTCATCCCGCCACCATACATGCCGCCACCATACATGCCGCCACCATAGCCACCACCGCCGTAGCCACCACCGCCGTAACCGCCCCCCCCTCCGGCGCCGAACAACCCGCCGCCATAGCCGCCAGCGTTGCCGCTGCCGCTCAGCCCGGACGGATTCAGTGTGGAGCTGGTCAGCGAGCAGTTGGTGCCCGAGCCCATACCCATACCCATGCCCATACCCATGCCGTAACCATAGCCGAGGTAGAGCTGCATGATGGCGGAGGCCAGCGTCTCCGCACAGCTGTACTTCACCCGGTAGACGTAGTTGCTGCGGGTGCCGGCGGTCGCCTTGGGCGCGATGTCCAGCTTCGTCAGCCACGCCTCCACCTGCTCGAAAACGCCCGGGTTGGGAGCGATGGCGACGATGGTGTTGATGCGGTCGATGGGCAGGAACTTGACGGCGCTCTCTTTGGTCCCCGAGCGAGACCGCCTTCATGACCGTATCCATCTCCTTGGCCAGATCGGACGGGCGGCCGTTCCTGACCTCGAACAGCCGCACCCGCTGGCTGGCCAGGGTGTCGTTGTCGAACATGGAGATCGAGCTCCATGGTGCGCCTCATGTTGCGGCTGTTGTCGAGGATCAGCAGCAGGTTGGCGGGATCGTAGCCGGTCATGCGTGCCGCCTTCGCCCTACGAAGGGCTGGAGCAGCTTGAACAGCTCTCCCACGGTGGCGTACTTGAGGAAGACCAGGTTCAGCATCATGCGCTCGTCGTCCGGGAACGTCTTGGCGTCGACCTGGGGCGGTGAGCGGGAGACGGCTCACGTCGGCCATCGGGCACGATGCGGTAGATGTCGCCGACCTGGACGATCGAGGCGCCATTGATGCGCAGGATGGTCTCCATGAGCAGCGCGCGCGTCCACGTTCCGGATTTCGCCATAGGTGTTGATGATGACGGAGCCCTTCACGCGCGGATCGAGGATGTAGTTGATCCCGAGCTGCCGGGCAAGCATGTCGACGATGTCGACCAGAGAGGCGCCCTGGACGTTGAGCACCACTCCGCCGCCGCCCTGCGCGCTGCGGCGCTGGCCGCGGCGTCTGGTTAGGAGTCTGGGCGGCAGACTTTTCCGGCGCCTTTCCCTGATCCGCCTTTCCCTGGTCGGTCTTTCCCTGGTCGGTTTTCCCTTGGTCGGTTTTCCCCTGGTCCTCTGCCTGCCGCTCCGGCTCCGGCTTGCCGACCGGCCTGGGCGTCGGTCTCGGCTTCATCGGCTGCATGCCCCAGGAGGGAGGCGGTGCGGCCGGAGTCTGCGTCGGCTGCTGGCCGCACAGAGAGCCGGCCAATCCTGCCAAAACACAGAACAATATAAGTCTCTTCATATATGGTCTATCCTCACCCGGCGAAGTCCGGGTCGACGTCAGTTGGCTTTCTCCCAATGGCAGCCGTAGCCCATCGGGGTCGAGACCAGCACCTTCCTCCAGCCGTCCTTCAGGGTGCCCGCCGGGGACTCGTCGCCCTTCCGGCAGCCCATAAAGCCGCCCCCTACATCGCCTTCGGGCCCTGCTTCGACGGGGGCCGCCGGTTGCTGCGTCTTGGGTGGCGCATCCGGCGTCCTGCCCGCGGAGGCCCGGCTTGCTCCCGCGCGCGGTCTCAACTCCGAGACCTTCTTGATCACCGTCTTGCCGTTCCACTCCAGCGTCACCTCGCCGTCCTCGACGGAGACCAGGGTAAACGCGCCCACCTTCTCGCCGAAATGGATCCCTTCGCTGGGCTCCCCCGGCTTGACGCTCATGATCGCCGTTTCGCCGTCGCTCACGTTCATGAGGCCGTAGTAAACTGGGAGTTCCGGCATCGGCGGCTCCTTGGGTGGCTCGACCACCACGGTCGGGTTCCGGTCGGCACTGAACGGGTACTTCAGAGCCACGGCGCTGTAAGCCGCCGCCGTGACGCCGGGGACGGCCGGCAGGGCGGAATAGGGCGGCGGTGGGAGCTGCTTCAGAGCCTGCTTGAACATCGCCGGCCGACCGCTTCTGCGCTTCGAGCCACCTGTCCCGCACCTGAAGGGCGAGAACGGCGACGATCGCCAGCAGTGCGAGATCCAGCAACACGAGCTTCTTCCTCAAGGCTTCTTCCTCAAAACCGGGCGCTCCCTTTCTTGTCCGGCACCAGCCGCCGCGGGACCACACCGGAAACGATGAGGCGCACCAGGATGGTCTTCTGCCGGGCGTCGTGGGCGTTGATGTGCATCTCGTCTGCAGTGATGGCTTCCGGCCGGTTCGCGAGGTCGGCGAGCAGGTTCAGCAACTCCTCGATGTGGCAGATAAACGTAACTCCTACATGCACTTCCGCGTAATCGCCCAACTGCGAAGCGGGCTGGAACTCGACCGCACCGAGCTCCACCGGCGGGGTCTGCGCGCGGGCCGTGCGGCGCACGATGTCGAGCAGCAGAGCCTGCGCCTGCGGGGCAGTCCCGGCCTGGACGATACCCTTCTCGCGTTGCGCCAATTCAGCCGTAACCTGGTTCAAAACCTGCTGCTTGCCGGCCACCGTCGCTGCCTGCTGGCGCACCCGTGCCAGACGCTTCTCGGCGGCGGGAATGTTGTCCGACCGGGCGGCGGGGGCAGGGCCCCCGCTGTTCAGCAGATAGACCGCAAACTACGGCCAGCGCTCCGCCAATGCCCAGAATGGCTAGCGCGCGCTTGTCGCGCTCGGTGAGCGTCACTGCGGCACCCCCTTGCGGGTGGCGCGGATCCGGAACATCTGCATCTTGCCGTTGGGGGTGAGCGGCACGGTGAACTCCGACCCCTGAAACAGGCGGCGAGTTGTCGAACATCTTGAGCAGCGGCTCGGCGCGTTCGGCGCTCCCGGCAATCGTGATGGAGTCCTGCGCCATATCGAGGGAATTGAGGTAGGCGGGCGGCTCCAGCACTTTGTTGACTTCCGCCAGGGCGTCCAGCGCGCTCTTGGAGTGGCGGCGAAGGTCGTCCAGTTGCCGGGCCTTGGCCCGCGTCGCCTCGATAGCGCGCTCGATCTCGCCCGCCTTGCGCGCTAGCGGCTGGAGGCGGGCCGTTTCGTTCTCGAGAGCGCGCAGGTACTCGCGATCCTTGACCGGCGAGATCGCGGCCAGCGCCACCGCGCACAAAAGGGCGGCCGCCGCCAGGACGAAGGCCGGAACGTAGATCGCCCGCGAGTTCGATCTGCGGTTCTCCGCCGGCAGCAGGTTCAACGGCAGCGCCAGCCGGGGGCAGGCCCCGGCCAGCGCCGCCGCGTACGCCAGTGCGTTGCGGGAGAAATCGAAATCGGGAGAGCGCCGGCGGGGCTCGGCAGCAGCGCGGCGGCGTCCATCGGCTCGTACGCCGGGATCGAGGCGCAGTTCCGCGCCGGCCAGAGCCGGCGGCCCGGTCCCGCGGCAAATCGAAGGCCGCGGAGAACAACGGGCGGGCTGCGCTCTCGCCATAAGCTTCCAGACCGTCCCCAGCCGGGGCGAAGGCCAGAAAACCGCCCGCCGGGGGCCGCCCCAGAAGCCGGGCACGCCGAGTATAAGACCGCCGCGGAGAAGGTGAACGCGGCGACTTTCACGCCCGCTTCCGAGAACAGGCCCAGGTAGCGCTCCAGCGTGTCCTTGCGGGTGATGGCGACCAGCACAGCGCCGCTGGCCCCCAGCCGGCTCCAGGCGTAAGCCGCCTGGTCCTCCGGGAACGGGTGCATCGAATCGATTTGGAACTGGATGGCCGAGCGCGATATCCCGCTCGGCCGAACGCCCGGCAGCGTCAGCAGCCTCACAATCACGTCGCGCCGGGGGAGCAGCACGGTAGCCGCCAGGTGGCTGGCGCCGGTGCGCTTCAGAAAATCCGTGCACACCGCGCCCCAAGCGGCGGCCGTGCGCTCGCGGAAGCCGTTGATGGTGGCCGCCCCCAGCAGGCGGGCTCCGGTCGGCCTCGCACGGACCACGGCCACGCGCAGAACGTCGTCTTCGATCTCGATGCCCACGCCCGTACCCGCGGCGAGCAGCTTTCGCAGTTCTGGGAAGTCCAAATTCATTCCACCCACACGTTGTCGTACCAGCGCAGGATGTGGTACGGCTCGGCGAACTTCGACCGGTCCAGCGACTTCACAAGCACGGCTACGGACCGGCGCGCCTCGGAAAGCGTCCCGTCCGCATGGCGGCACTGCGCCGTGGCCCGCAGCGTGAAGATCGAACCGCGGACGGCGCCCACACGTTCCATCCCCGGCAGACCCGGGCCGATCGCGTTCAACTGCTCCGCGCCCACCGTCGAGGCCTGCTGCCGTGCCCGCATGATCGCGGAGACGGCATCGGGAGGGAGCCCCACCGCCGCCAGCACCGCCGGATCCGCGGTATTCGAGTCCACCGCGCTCGTGGAGCCGTAAACGGAAAGGCAATCCCTCAGCCCGGAGCGCCGCACCAGGCCGCCTCGCGCATCCCGCTCGTAGGTGCCGTAGAAGAGTTCCGGCGTCATGCCTTTGACCAGCAGCAGTTCCTCGATCTCTTCGAATGACGCATGACGCGGGCCAAAAGACGGAGTTTCGAGGACGGAAAGCGTGTCCGGGGGTTCCATCTGCGGAGTACGCCAATCGACGATCCCGAGCGCGACCTGGCGTGCCCGTTCCGGCCCCGCCCCCAGCGCTACGGCCAGGTTGTACAGCTCCTCCGGAGGAGCGTCGTTGACGTTGAGCTTGGCTGTCTCCGGAATCACTTCGACCACGGCCAGCCCGGTCGGGAACGGAAAGCGCATCAAAGCGACCCCCATCCCAATAGCGCGCGCTTCTGCCGGGATTCTGATCCTCCGGCCCCCACTCGATGTGCAGCAAAGCCCGCTCGATCGCTCCCGTGGCCAGATAGTACGCCTTGAGGCTGTCGGCGGCGTTCGACACCCGGCCAACCTCGGAGCGGACCGTGCTCGCAACCGTGAAGGCTATAGCCGAAAGCGCCGCCACCAGCCACAGCACCGCGATCAGAGCGCTGCCGCGCGCCGGGCGGGCCTCGCCCCGTCCCCGCTCTTGGCCTTCACTGGACATAGGGGACATAGGGCTGCCTGTTCACCCGCATCGGCACCGTGAGACTCATCAGCGGCAGGCGCGCGGGGTCGGGATCGAGAGGGGCCATATCGATCCGCACCGCCGTGGGCCATCGCCCCTGCGACCACACCGGGAGCCAGCGCTCGCCCATCGGCGGCGGTTGGAAGTCCCGGTAACGAAAGCGGCAGTACGCCAGCTTGTCGGCCAGCACGAACGAACCCGGGCCAGCCTGGATCGGCCGAAGACCGGGATCTCATCGCCCGTGTCCGGATCGCGCGCGCTGCCGGCGCAGGTGGCGCCGGCCTGCTCCGGGCTGTAGATCAGTTCGGTGACCACCAGGCGCACTCCGATGCCCAGGTCGCCGGGAAGCACCTGGAAATCCAGGATGCGCGGCAATCCGCGGGAAGCCTCCTGGAGAGAGTAGGCGGAGACGAAGCGCATCGAGTCCGGGCGGCCCAGGAAGTACATCAGGGCCTCGCGCGGCCGCTGCCCCTGGGGCACGCATTGCGCCACAACGGGAATCAAGCTCTCGATCTCGCTGCGCATGATGCGCTCGACGCTCGCCACCCGCCGGTTCGCCATCAGCTTGGAGTTGGCCTTGTCCATGGCGTTGAGCCCGACCCGCAACGTCATGAGCAGCCCCACCGAGAGCAGGCTGAGGAGCGTGATCGAAACCAGCAGTTCGATCAGCGTCACGCCATTGCTTCGTGGCGCACGCTTGAGCGTGCTGCCGCGGGCTGCCTTCATGGCCGCGCCTCCGGCAGCGTCCCCCTGCGGTACGCCTCGATCACCAGGGTGCGCCGGTGACGTTCCGGCCCCCACCACACCTGCAACTCGAGCTGCTCCAGAATCTCGCTGCCGGGCGGCGCATCCGGCGGAACGTCGAAGGGAGCGAGCCGGGCGGCCCAGCCGGCCTCGTTGTTCCCGGAAATCGCCGGGTCAAAAACGCCTTGGATGACTGTCAGTTTAGGCAGCTTCGGATCGAGCAGCAGTTCGTCCATCTTCTCGTGCGCCAGCAGGGCGGCGCGGTCGTAGTCGGTCAGGCGTGAGGCGTTCCGCAGCGAGCCCGAGAGATTCGCCATCAGGCCCACCACGGCGATCCCCATGATTGCTGTCGCGACCAGCAGTTCGAGCAGTGTGAAACCGCGCCGCCTCATTTGGCCCTCGACTTGCTCGACCTGGGGGACGCCCGTGATGGGGTCCACGCGCACGATCCGGCGCAGGTTGCGCTGATTCTGCATTTCGATTCCGACCCGCGGAACGGCGCCCCCCGGGAAACAGCAGGAACTGGCGCGGCGCCTCGTCGCCCGCTTCAACCTCCGGCAGGACTCTCACGATCGAGACGCCCGCCGGCAACTCGTACTTCTTCTCGAATCCCGGCTCCGCCGAGCGCATCGCCAGCAGGTTCTGCGTCTTGCTGACGGTGATCTCGACCGCCTGCTCGCGCCGCTCCGCCCGGTTGAGCGCCTCGTTGAAGAAGCTGACGACTCCGCTGGCGGCCTGGTTCAGCCGCAGCGTGTCGATGCCCGCGGTAAACGGCGGGGAAGGTGATGCCGGCGATCAGCGCGATCAGCGCGACCACGATCATCATCTCGATGAGCGTCACGCCGGCGCGGTGCGTGGCGCAACCTCTCAGGCTGCCGTCTCGGCACTCATGCAGCGACCCGGCGTCTGATCGAGAGCCGGCGCGGCAGGCTGAAGCCCGCGCCACACCGGCCTGTCCGCTCCCCTCACTGCGCCTTCCAGCTCACAATGTCGGCGTTGATGCCCTCGCCTCCCGGTTGCCCGTCGGCGCCCAAAGAGATGATCTCCGGCTCCTCGCCCTGTTCGCTGGGATAGTGGTAAACGTACGGATGGCCCCAGGGATCGTTGGGGAGCTCGCGCTCCAGGTAAGGGCCTTGCCAGTTGTTACGCCCGGCGGCGCCGTGCGCAGCACCTGCAAGCCCTGCTCGGTGGTGGGGAACTGTCCCGTATCCATCTTGTACGTGCTCAGCGCCGCCATCAGGGTATTGATCTGCGCGCGCGCGGCCGTCACGCGGGCCTTGTCGGCCTGTTTCCACATCCGCAACCCGACTAGCCCCGCGAACAGCGCGATGATCGTCACCACCACCAGCATCTCGATCAGGGTGACGCCCGCCTCGGTCCGTTCTTCTGCGCTTTCTCATGTTTACACCGCCACTTCGTTGATGCTGGTAATCGCCAGCAGCATGCTCAGAATCAGCGCGCCGATGAAGATGCCCATCACGAGAATGATCATCGGCTCGAACAACGACGTAAAACGCCGGATTGCGGCGCGCGTATCGGCCTCGTAAATATCCGCCATGCGCTCGAACATCTGGTCCAGCCGTCCGGTCTCCTCGCCCACGCTCAGCAGGTGGCTCGCCAGAGGCGGAAACTCGCCCGTCCGCCGCAGCGGGGCGGACAGCCCCTCCCCGCGCTTGACGCCTTGCGCCACGGAATCGAGGGAGCGCGCGATCCGGGTGTTCTTCAGGATGGCGCCGGCAATCCCGAGAGATTGTACCAAGGGAACGTTGTTGGCCACCAGCGTCTCCATGGCGCGGGCGAAATTGGCGGTCTCGGCCTTGCGCAACGCGTCGCCCAGCACCGGCATCTTCAGCCGGAAGGAATCCCACCACAGCCGCCCCGCCGGCGTCCGCACATACGAATAGAACCCCGTCCCCGCCGCCATCGCCGCCAGCAGTCCGATCCACCCATAGGCCCTCACGATGGCGCTGGTCGCGATCAGGATCTGGGTCGGCAGCGGCATCCGCATGTGCGAATCCTGGAACATCTGCGCGAACCGCGGCACCACGAAGTTCATCAGGATCATGATGGACGCGAGACCGACCAGCATCAGCAGCCCGGGATAAATCATCGAGGAAATGATGTATCCGCGCAGGTCGTCGCGGGTGCGCTCGAACTCCGTCAGGCGCTTGAAGACGGGCCCCAGGGCGCCGCTCGCCTCCCCCGCCCGGATGATGTTGATGTAGAGCTTCGAGAAGTACTCGGGGTGCGCCGCCAGGCTGTCGGCCAGCGAGCGGCCGCCTTTGAGCGATCCGCAGCACATCCAGCAACGACCAAGCCAAAACTGGCGTGTTCGGTCAGCTCGCTGGTGATCGAAAGAGCGCGGTCAAGCGGCACGCCGGCGTTCAACAACGTGGAAAGCTCCTGCGTGAAGAACAGTACGTCGCGCCGCTTGCCGCGGGTGAAGGATGGCAGCTTCAGTTGGAAACCTTTTTTCGGCGTGAGCCCCACGTAGACCGGGATCAGGCCCTGGGCGCTCAACTCGCGCGCCACGGCCTTATCGGTCTCACCGTGCAGGACGCCGGTCCGGACCTTCCCGCCCGGCGCCACCGCCTCGAAGTGGTAACTGGCCACCTCAGAACTCCTGGGTCACCCGCATTACTTCATCCGCCGAGGTGACGCCCTGCGGACACTTTCATCCAGCCGTCCTCGCGCAGCGAGCGCATCCCGTGGCGCCGCGCCGCTGCGGTCAGGGTGGCCGCATCGGATTTGGCCAGGATCAGGCTGCGCAGGTCGTCGTTCAGCTCCATCAGCTCGAAGATGCCCACCCGGCCCGCATAGCCGGAGCCGAAGCAGCGGTCGCAGCCAGCGCCGCGGAAGGACATCACCTGTGTCCCGTCGTGCGCGGTGCGCGTGCCGGCAGCGCTCTTTGCACTGCGGGCAGATCAGGCGCACCAGGCGCTGCGCCAGCACCGCCACCACTGTCGAGCTGATCAGGTACTCCTCCACGCCCATGTCCACCAGCCGCGTGATGGCGCTGGGCGCGTCGTTGGTGTGCAGCGTGGAATAGACGAAGTGGCCCGTGAGCGCGGCCCGGATGGCGATGTCCGCCGTCTCGCGGTCGCGGATTTCGCCCACCATGATCACGTCCGGGTCCTGGCGCACGATGTGGCGCAGCCCGGAGGCGAACGTCAGCCCGATCTGCGTGTTGACGTGGATCTGGTTGATCCCGTCCATCTGGTACTCCACCGGGTCCTCGATGGTGATGATCTTCTTGTCGGGCAGGTTGATGCGCTTGAGCGCCGAATAGAGCGTGGTCGATTTGCCGCTGCCGGTCGGCCCGGTGACCAGCAGGATGCCGTGCGGAAGCGAGGTGTAGTGCTCCATGCGGCTCAGCATGTGCTCGTCGAAGCCCAGCCGGTAGAGGTCGTAGAAATCGCCCGCCGAACGGTCGAGCAGGCGCATGACGACGCTCTCGCCGTAGAGCGTGGGCAGCGTCGAGACGCGCAGATCCACCTCGCGGCCCATCACTTTGATCTTGATGCGGCCGTCCTGCGGCAGGCGGCGCTCGGCGATGTTGAGCTTGGCCATCAGCTTGACGCGCGAGATGATGGCCGCCTTCAGCTCGCGCGGCGGGGGCTCCTGGTTGTAGAGCACGCCGTCCACGCGGTAGCGGACGCGGAACTCCTTCTCGAACGGCTCGATGTGAATGTCGCTGGCGCGCTTCTCGGCGGCCTGCGCGATCATGGTGTTGACCAGGCGGATGACCGGCGCCTCGCTGGCCATGTCGCGGAGCTGCTCGAGGTCCTCCTCCGCGGCTCCGGCGCGCCCCTCGCCTCCGTCGGCTTCCTCTTCCCGCTCGCCGTAGTACCTGTCGATGGCGTCCAGGATCTCCGCCTCGGCCGCCAGCACGGCCTCCACTTTGAGGCCGGTGAAGCCGCGCACGGCCGAGATGGTCTCGAAATCGAGCGGGTCGGCCATGGCGATAGTGAGCGTCGAGTCCGACACGGCGTAGGGCAGGAACCGGCACTGCCGCATGAAGCGCGGGGCCAGGCCTTCGGTCTCCGGAACGGCCGGCGGCGGGCCGTCAAACGTCACCAGGGGAATCGCAAGCTGCTCGGAAAGCGCGGCGAGCACGTCACGCGCGGCGACAAACCCCAGGTCGATCAGCATCTTGCCGATCTTCTCCCCGCGCTCCTTCTGGATTTCGAGCGCGCGCTCGAGGTCGTCGGGCCCGATCAACTGCCGCGCCACGAGCATTTCGCCGAGGCGCACGGCTAAGCTCCCAGGCCTGGATCGCGGCGCCGAGCTGCTCCGGGGTGATGCGGCCGGCCTTGAAGTCGGCCAGCGCCTGCCGCGGCGCTTCGATGATGACCTGGTTCGGCATGCCGCTGTGGTCCTCGAATGACTGGTAGAAGAGCGTCACCGCGTAGACGATCCGTTCCTCCGGCGGCACCTGGTCGAGCGCCGCCCCCGCATTGACCAGCGCCTCGCGCATCCAATTGCGCACGAACGCCAGCCGCTGCTGCTTCTTCTCCTTCAGCGCCAGGAGCTTCTTGCCGGTGGGCGCCTCGCTAAACGGAGTGATGACCGTAATCATCAAGTTGACCTCGGTGCTGAGCACCACGCCATAGCCGGGCAGGTACACGCTGCGCGTGAACCCCAGCAGGTCGTACGGTTCGACGACATCCCAGGAGCGGATGGCGCTATCCATGTTCCTTTCGACACCGGCCAGCGTCTCGCGCGTAACGCGGGGACTGTCGGCGGCGGTAAGAGCGGATGAAAGTGCGAGAACGATCAGAACAGACTTCACGGACGGCCTCCATATTCCGCGCTCGCCACCAGCAGCCCGTTGTACCTTTTCTGCAGCAGCATGAGCGTTTCTTCGAATTGCACACGATCGGCACGGCGTTGAAAATCGATATCCCGGCGCGCGGCTTCCACCAGCTCCGCGGTCTTCCGCGCCTGCCGCGCTTCGCTTTCGGCGACTGCGGCCCGAACGGCGTCATCGACGGCGTTGGCGTCCTGGGTCCGGACGGGCGCCTGCACGGCGGCAGCCTGGACCGGAGCGCGAGAGACCACCACCACCGGCCGCGCGAAGCCGTGAACCAGGATCGCGATCGCCAGCAGCGCCGCCGAGGCGAACCCCAGACGGGGCGCCGAATTCCACCAGCACCTGCCACCAGCGCGGCTCCAGAACCTTGTCCGGGACGAAAGCGATGCGGCGGGGCGGCTCCTCCTCGTGCAGGGAGCGCAGCGCCGCCTCCGTCAGCCGCAGCCGGTCCAGTTCATCGGCGCACGTCGCACAACTCTCCACATGGGTGCGAACCCGGGCACATTCCGCCTCCCCAAGTTCGCCGAAAAAGTAGTCCTTGAGATCGAAAGGCGAGCAGCTCATTGAACCCCCCGCGACGGGATTGGAGCCAGAGCCTCTTTCAGGAGGTCGAGCGCCGTGTACAGCCTCGACTTGACCGTCGAGACCGGGCAATCGAGCGCCTCGGCGATTTCCTCGAACTTGAACCCCTCGTAGACCTTCAGAACCACGGCTTCGCGCTGGTCCGCGGAAAGACGGCCGAGCGCCGCTTCGACGGCCACCGAAAGCTCCGCCGGATACATCTGCAGGCGGGACGGCGCCGGAGCGGATTCGGCGGGAAGCTCGTCCTCCGGGTGCCGGCTGCGGAAAAACGAGAACGCCTCGTTGTGGGCGATGCGAAACAGCCAGGGGCCGAATCGGTCCGCGTCTTCGAGTTTCGCGAGATTCTGATAGGCTTTCAAGAACACATCCTGGCTCAAGTCGAGGGCGTCTTCCCGGCCGCGGACGAGGCGCAACAGGTAGTTGAACACGCGCTTCTCCCACCGGGACACGAGGAGGTTGAAAGCCTCCACATCCTTGCGGCGGGCGCGCGCGACCAGGTCGCGGTCCTCAACCTCGCGGAAGATCAACTCTTCGGCTCCTTCTCAATGACGTTCGCGGGGCAAAAAAAGTCTTTCACGCCGCCGACGGCGGTCGCGGCCGGGGTGCTCACCCGCCGGCCCGCGGCCCCAGCCGGGGCGTAATTCCATAGTGTAACCGCGCATGAGGGGAGTGGGATGGCGAAGTAGCGGGTTTTGTCCGCTAGCTGGCGTGGTGCGTCGCAAATGTCGTCGGGTATCGGAACGAGCTGCAAACACTGTAGAGGCCGGCAGCCGTGCAACTGCCTGCGCATGCCTGCGGCAATACGCCTTTCAGGAGGGCCGGATGCCGGGAAATCCGCTTCCGGCTCGACGAGGGGAGAGTGGGTCGCACCTACGGTGTCGCCGTCTCTCCTACTCTACCGAAACTCGTGCCTGGCTCGCGGCGGGCGGGACGCAACGCCCGCCGCCTCCACCTATTGTGTCAGCCCCAACTCCGTCAGCACCTTCGGGTTGGCCTCGTCCATGGCCAGCGTCTTGTGGCAGGTGTCGCAGTCGTTGGGGATGGTGCGGCCGTCGGCGCTAGTGTGGTTGCCGTCGTGGCAGCGGAAGCAGCCGGGGAAATCCATGTGGCCGAGGTTGTTGGGGTACGCTCCCCAGGTGATGTGCATGTTCGGGAACACGTTGCGCGTCGTATATGGCGACGACCGCGGCCGCCGTGCGGTCGATGGCGGCGCGGTCGCCGGTCTGATAATAGCCCTCGATGGCGGCGCGGATGCCCGCGGCGCCCTGGGCCTGCGACTTGTACTCCTTGCGCAGCGACTCGACGGCGACCTTCTTGATGAACGGCAGCGCGGGCGAGATGGCCCCGGACTGCATGGCCAGATCCACGGCCCGCTCGGGCAACTGGAAGGTGTGGGTGGGGCGGTTGTGGCAATCCATGCAGTCCATCTGGCGGAGCGGGAGATTCTTGAGCGACTCGGGCTTGACGTCGGCCGCCGTGTAGACGGTGGAGCGGCCGGTCACGCTGTTGTGGTACTCGACCCACGGAATCGCCTGGCGGCTCTCGTCGGCGGGATTGTAGGCGATGGTGACGCCCGGAGCGAGGTGCGCGTAGTGAATGCCCCGGGTGCTCGCCCGCGCCGCTGATGCGCATCAGCAGGACGGTTTGCGTCAGGGTGTTGTGCTCATCGTCGGTGTACTTGCCGATGACCTCGAGACGGTCCTGGACGAACTTCTGCGGCCAGTGGCAGGCCTCGCAGGTCTCGCGCGCGGGGCGCAGGTTGCGGACGGGTGTGGGAATGGGCCGCGGGTACTTATTCAGGATCACGGCGAAGACCTGGCCCAGGCCGGAGAGCTTGCTCTGCACGAACCAGGACGCTCCGGGACCGATGTGGCAGGCGACGCATTCCACGCGCGAGTGGGGCGAGTTCTGGTAGGCGGCGTACTCGGGCTGCATCACGGTGTGGCAGGTCTTGCCGCAAAAGGTGACGCTGTCCATGTAGGTGATCGCGCGGTAGGTGAACTGGCTGCCGATGGCCATGTTCACGATGGTGGTGACCCCGACGAACCAGACCAGCCGGCGAATCTCAGGCGAGCGCAGAGTGAGGGGATTGTAGGCGAGTGGGTAGCGGCCGGCCTTGCGCTCCGCGCGGACGTGCACCCAGATGCCGAGCGGGATGAGAGCCAGTCCCAGGAAGAAGATGCCGGGCAGGATCAGAAAAGCCAGGATCCCGATATAGGGATGCTGCATCTCGCCGCGCATGCTGGTCGGAAGCAGGAAGAGCCACAGAACGGCAGCGGTGGTCACCAGGACCACGCCCACCCTGCTGATCAGGTTCTGGCTCAGGTAGACCAGCGGGTACATCCAGGTACGCAGGCGCATAGGTTCTATTGTGGCTGATCTTCGCCGGACTCCGTCCCGGTCTCGGCCTCATGGTCCTTGACCGAGATCCCGGTCAGGAAGGCGGTCTCGAGCGGGTAAACGTCGGGATCGAAAATGACGGAGTAAAAATGCCAGACGACGATGGCCAAGCTGGCGAGAACGGCTTCGTAGAAGTGAATTGTGGTGGCGACATCGAGCGCCGCTTTGGGCAGAAAGCGCAGGATGAGATTGTTGGCCCAGAGCATCACGCCGGTCAGTCCCATGATCACGGTTCCCCAGGCGACGGCCCAGTACTCCGCCTTCTCGATGTAGCCGTGCGGCGAGAGACAGGGCCGCTGGCGAGTCAGACCCAGGTTGTAGGCGAAGTTCAGCACGGCCTCGGGCACGTCGCTGCGGCGGGGCCAGAGCTCTTTCCAGTGGCGGCGCAGCCGGCCGCTCGAGAGGAGCGAGACGACGTGTGTCACGGCCACCGCCACCAGCACCACGGCGGCGATGCGGTGCACCACACCGCGCACCGGGAAGTCATGCTCCCACATCACCAGGATGCGGGCCCACCAGTGGTCGGGATACTTGAGGGCGAAGCCGGTCCAGACCAGGGTCGAGAAGGACAGCACGAGCAGGGCGTGCTGGATGCGCTCGAAGGGGTACATCCGCATGGCGCGCGACGCGGCGGTAGCCGGAAGCGCCTTGCCCACGGGCCGGAAGCGCCGCTCGCGCAGCTTCCGCAGCCAGTCGCCTGCATTGTGCAAAAACATGAGGCCGATGGTGAGCGGGATGAGAATCGAATAACCGACCCGCGCCCAACGGACCGCGGGTGGCTCGCCCAGGCCGGGGACCTCGTGCACTGCGCCGATGACGAATCGGGCGCCCGCCCCTGGATGACAGCGGCCGCAGGTGGCGGCCAGGTTCTTGGGATTGATGGTGGACCGGGGGTCGGCGGAGGACAGAATATTGTGAACGCCGTGGCAACTGGCGCAGTTGGCCACCGACTGGGAGCCGGCCCGGGCGGCCAGACCGTGAAAGGAGGCGTCAAAGCTCACCATGCGGTCCGAGGGGAAACCGAAGCGTCTCGAGAGCTGCACGTTGCCGTGGCACTGGCCGCAAGTGTCGCGGATATGGGCCGCGTTGACACTGGACTGGGGGCTCTTGGGAGAGAGGATCTCGTGCTCGCCGTGGCAGTTGGTGCAGACTGGGGCCTCGGCGATGCCGTGGGCCACCGCCTGCCCGTGCACGCTGGCTTTGAATTGCTCGGCGATCTCGGAGTGGCACATCCCGCAAGTGTCGGGGACGGCCTGGTGGAAAGTCGCCGACTTGGTGTCTTTTGTCTCGTGCGGATCGCCATGGCAGATGTCGCAGGTGGGCGCGGCCTGGTTGCCGCGCTTCAGCGCCTGGCCATGAACGCTCGCGGCATGCTCGCCGACGATGGCGGCGTGACACTCCGAGCACGGGGGCTTAGGCACGCCAGCGGGGTGCGGGTAGGTCTCGTGCCGCTGGTGGCAGGTGGGACACCCGACGTCGGCGTGCGCAGTACCCTGGACCTTCTTGGCCTGGTCGGCGTGGCACGAAGCACACACCTCCCCTGCAGACTGCGCGAGACTAAGAGAAACCGATCCCCATAAGGCGAACCCCAAGGCCGTCAGGACGATGGGGAAACGCATAAACCAACCAGTTTACCCTAGTCTGACGCTGGTGTCCGCAAAGGAACTGTAAATATACGCCGCTGCGATTCCCAACAAGTACAAAACGGCGACGACGGTGAGGATCTTGCCCCAACGGTCGACGACAGC
Organism: Bryobacterales bacterium; assembly: GCA_963710565.1. Taxonomy (GTDB): domain Bacteria; phylum Acidobacteriota; class Terriglobia; order Bryobacterales; family Bryobacteraceae; genus DASWZN01. The sequence continues at coordinate 183,797 of CAVQAN010000012.1, forward strand.
CAGTTTCTTTGCGACCTCTTCCTGGGCCGGAATGGTCGAGGCTTCCGAGTCCAGGACGTGCAGGGTGTCATCGACTTTGAGGTCGAGCCGCCGCCTGTAGAAAGCCAGGATCACAACGACCGTGGTCAGGACAGCCCAAATCGCGATGTGCGGGAGATAGCTAGTCAACATGATGTGTTCATCAGGAACCGGGCCGGCGGTTACTGCGCCTGGATGGGCGCCGCCCTGTCGGCACGCAAGGGCCGGCCGAGTGCCTCCTCCATAGCTTCGACGACCTGCGGCATGCAGGTGTCCAGAGCGCATACCTTCTGGTCCCGCTGCGGGCAGGTTCCGTCAAGTCTTTGATCTACGCAAACCGAACAGACGTGCTCATGAATGGCGTCGATGTACGGCTGCAACTCGTCCGAATCGGTGGCGAGGATCGCCTGCGCCACCAGCGGGAACAACGTGAAAAGCGAGCAGCGATCGGGTTCCAAGTCCCCGCACAATCCTTCCGCGGTGCGCTGCGCGCAAATACAGCAGATCTTGCTGCGCACGGCGGCTTCCAACTGTTCCAGTGTCGGTCTCATCTCAGCTCCCTCTCCTGGCGCGCGCCGCGGCGGCGTGGGCGCCCGGGCAGCGCGAATCGGCTCGCGGAGCACGGAGCTCCGCCGCCATTATGGCCAGCACCGCGGTCGGGAGCGGGTCCTGGCTGAAAACCACCGAGCGGACGCCTGCGTTCCAGGCGCGGGACAAGTGCTGAGGATCGTTCCTGGTAATCAGGACGATCCGCTCGGCGTTAGGGAGCGGGAATGGCAGATGCTCCAACGCATCCGGGTCGATCACGATCACGCCTTCCAGTCGCGGGTCCGGCGTTTGGACGCAGCGCACGTCGCGGACGCCTCCGCGCTCTAACATCTCGCGCAGGGCGTTCGCGTAAGGCGTGTCCGTGAGCGTGAGTTGAACGATCTCCATATTCCCCGACTCGACACCGCTAGGTCCGGCCTGGCAGCCCGGAGTGTCGCGGATCCGTTTGCAGTCTCCCGCAGACGGACGGCGGTCTACCCCTGGCAGACTTTCAGGTCCTTCTTCACCTTGTAGCACTCGCCAACTTTGTTCAGGTTCTTGCCCGTGGTGTGGCAGACGGCACACTTGGCGCCCGTCGTCTTGCCGTACGCGGGCGTGCCGTACGAAACGGTCGCAGGAACGATCAAGCCACCCGCGAGCACCAGGCCAGGTAAGACCAGCTTCAGCTTCCTCATTTGTCCTCCGCGAGATTCAACAGAGCAATCGTCTGGCCAGAGTTTCCGGCAGAGAGGGTCTGTTTCTATGTTATTGCTTTAAAAGCCAATAGGGACAGAGCTTCGAAGCAGCGGAGACCGCCTGAAATGCCCCAGCCAACTTGGGAACTGCGCTAGCTGCCCCAGCGGGGTTCTGGCGCCGGGGATCGATGCCCCTCCCCCACGAAGAAGATGGGTTGGGTGAAATCACCCACCCTGTGCGGTAGAATGAACCATGGAGCGGGCGACACCATAGATGTCCAAACTATTGCCGAAGTGGCAGCAAGCGCATGTCCTGGAGACTGTTTTCGACCAGCTCTCCGACGCCCTCGTGCTGTACGACACCAACCATTCGATCACAGGGATGAACCGGGCAGCGGAGCGGCTGTTCGGCGTGGCGGCCGACGAGATGGTCGGTCGGAGCTGCCGCGAGGTGTTCCACTGTAGCGAATGTGAACCCGGTTGCGGTCTCGCCGAGGGGCTGGTCACGGGTCAAGCCGTGCCGCACGGCATGGTGCGGCTGCACACTGAGGACGGCCGCGAGCGGCTGGTGCTGATCCGGACTTCGCAGATCTCCAACGGAGGCGGACCGGTGCTGGGCCTCGTGGCAACCATCAAGGATATCACCGAGGAGATGACGCCGATCAAGCGCGAAGTGATCGCGGATTCCCCGGCGATGCGCGAGGTGTTGAGCTTCGTGAAGAAAGTGGCGGCGAGCGAGGCCACCACGATCCTGCTCGAAGGCGAGAACGGGACCGGCAAGGACCTGGTGGCCAAGACGCTGCACTACGAAAGCTCGCGGCAGGCCGAGCCGTTCATCGCCATCAACTGCGCGGCGATTCCGGAAACGCTGCTCGAAAGCGAGCTGTTCGGCTATGAGAAGGGCGCGTTCACGGACGCGCGCGCGCAGAAGCGCGGCCTGTTCGAGCTGGCCGACAAGGGAACGCTGTTCCTGGACGAGATCGGCGAGATTCCGCTGACCCTGCAAACCAAGCTGCTGCGGGTGCTCGAAGAGCAGAGTTTCCGGCGCTTGGGCGGGCTGAAGGATATCTGCGTGGACGTGCGGTTCGTGGCGGCCACCAACAAGAACCTGCGCGAGGCGGTGAAGGAAGGCGCGTTCCGCCAGGATCTCTACTTCCGCCTGAACGTGATCCAGATCGTGATTCCGCCGCTGCGCGAGCGCGTCGAGGACATCCCGGCGCTGGTGGGGTTCTTCGTCGACCACTACAATCGCAAGTTCAAGCGGCGCATCGAGGGCGTGACGCCGGAGGCGGAGCGGCTGACTGGTGGCGCACGACTGGCCGGGCAATGTGCGCGAGCTCCGCAACGCCATCGAGCGGGCGATGATACTCGAGGAGTCCTCGCTGATCACGGCGGCCAGCCTGCCGATTACGATTGGCCACTCGGATGGCGAGATGGCGGCGGCCGCGCCGCTGGCCGCCGAGATTCCCGAAAACGGCATGTCGCTGGTGGACAACGAGCGGCTGCTCCTTACGCGCGCGCTCGAGCGGACCGCCGGGAACCAGACGCAGGCCGCCCGCCTGCTGCGCATCACGCGGGACACGCTGCGCTACAAGATGAAGAAGTACAACCTGCGGTAGGCGGCAGCGCCACGCGAGCTTTCGTCGCTGGCGTGACCGCCCGCGGCCGTCAAACGGCGAAGGGAGACGCAAAAAGCAGTAGCGCGAGTGCGCCGGTGAGCAGGATGAGCATCAAGGCGAGGAGGGCGCGGACCCGGCCCGGGGCGTCGGCGAATTCCTTCCACAAGAGCAGACCCCACAGAGCGTTCAGCAAGGCGGCCCCCAGAACCACCACGTGACCGGTCGCGGGACCGAGCAGCGGCACGGGTTCGGCCACAGCGCTGGATGTGGGCGCCACGGCGCTCGATGCCACGAGCAGGGAGACGATCGCCGTTCCCCACGCCACGCCCCCCAGGAAGGGCAGCAGGTGGCTCTTTTTCGGCTGGCGGAAGTACAAGAGCAACTCGACCGGCTCGCCCTGAACGGGAAGGTTCATGAAGAAGAGGTTGTAGACGAAGGTGGACGCGAAGACCCCCGCTCCAAGCATGAAAGCGGCCGCATAGGGCCCCATGCCCGTCTCGGGCACCCGGCTCAGGTCCACCAACGGCAAAGACATGGCGATGAGCAGCCCTCCCACTACGGCCAGCACAGTTCCCTTCCAGCCGGCCGCCACTCTGGTGCTCCTGGTTCGGCCGCTCTTGATCGCTTCCTGAGCGCGTTGGAGGGAAATGCCGCGGTACGCCACCACGTCCAACACCACGGAGGCCAGGATCGGCGCCATGGCGGAGAAAAGCAGAACGGCATGGACGTGGGGCTTCATAATGTAGTCCAGAAGCAAGGCCAGGACCGCGGTCAGGCCCAGAGCCACTGGAAACGCCAGCGACATGCCCGCCAGCGACATGCTGGCGACCAGCACCAGAAGCCCCAGGTTGAGAACGGCACCGGCGGCGAATCCGAAGGCCCAGCTATGCTTGCTCGACTTGATGAAGTCGTCGAGGAAAGCGAAGCCCCCTACATCGCCGCTGAGTTCGAAGCCCAGACTGCCGAATGTGAACGCGGCGACCGTGACTGCCACCATGACACCCAGGGCACAGTCCCAGTAGAAGAGCTCGAAGCGTTGCCTGCGCGCCAGCTTGTAGGTATTGGCCCACGAACCCCAGCAGACGAGCGAGAGAACGGCGAGCAGGAAAGCACCAATGTAAGTCTCGGGAAGAATCATAGGCCGGCGCTCCCGGAAAGAAGGAGAGTATCAGAATCCGATGGCAGACGTAAAGCGCCTCACCACGATTAGTTCGGGATTTCTCCCGGCTGGGACCGCAAGGCGCCTCGGGTGCGAGCCCCGCGGCATTCGCGCCACGGGGCTTCCACGGTCCTCCCATCCGCGCGGCCTTCGCGGACGCGGGTTGGAGGCCATTACCGCCAGTTCGCGCAGGGAGGCCTGTGCTACATGAGGTTGGTCGCTGTCGCCGGCGTTCCGGATGTGCTCTGGCCCGGCGCGATCAAGGTGGTTCCAGGGTTGGACCCAGCGAGCGTGCAGCCCACGGCGATATTGTAAGCCGTCGTGTTGCCGGAAACGACGGAATGCGCCACGTACACCTTGCCGCCCGACTGCATCATCAGGCCCGTGCCGTTTAGACTGACGCTGTCGCCATCGAGCGAAATCGTACCCCCGACCGCTTGGAAGCCGATGGAGTTGTGTTGCGCCGAGGAACCGGCGATGGCAAGGTATCCTGCGTTGGACAACGCGCCCGCCGATCCGTTGTTGTCGAAGGCGGTGTTCTGCACGAAGGTCGAACTGTTGGTCAACAGTCCGTTGACACCGTTGTCGGTTACCTTGGAATCGTAGATGGACAGACCGGTGGCGCTGCTGACCTCGATGCCATGGTTCGCGAAGTTCTGTATTTGCATGCTATACAGGTGTAGAAATCCAACTGTCTGCACAAGGATTCCGTCGTTGCCGGCCGCGCCCCCACTCAGGTTGAGCCCGCTGATGCTGACGTTCCCAGTGGTATTTATGGTGATCGCATTCTGGCCGGCCGTCGTCTGCGTAACGGAGGCATCGATACCGATGGCGCTAATGACCACCGGGTGACTGACCGTGAAAGGCCCGTACCCGCCGGAATTCACCACCACGATTTCTCCGCCCGAATTGGTTACGGCCAGCGCCCGGGCGAACGTGCGGCAATAGGAAGCCGAACCGCAGGTGTTAGCGTCGTTGCCGGTCGTGGCGACAAAACTCCTGGCGTTCTGGGCCTGCGCGGTGACAGTAAGAGCGAGCGCCATCGCGACGCCGGCTATGAAATTCATCCTGAATCCGTCGTGTTTCATTTGGTTGAGTTCTCCTTTTCCATCGTGTGCCTAAAGAGCCAGTGTACTTCCGATCGCCAAGCCAGTGGCGAAGGTCACTCCGCACCCGGTCTCTCCACGCCTGGGCTCCCGCACAGGGACCCGCCACCGCCGCGCAGCGGAGAATGCCGCTCACCCGGCGGCAGGCCCCCGGCTCGGACGCCGCCACCCCTCTACTATCAGCCAGAACGGAGGACCCCGTACGACGCTGATGAGGGTATGGACTGCCCCCTAAAAGGGGGTATGTAAGCCGACGTCCAGTTATCTCGGGTCCATTATACTGGCCTGACGCGGCTTCGCGAAGAGCCGCACCGTTTCGGCGTTCAGCAGCACCCACAGGCCATAAACTCCGAGGGCCGTGCCGAAGGGGACGCCGGGCAGGCTGATGGCCGCCAGCACGATCCCGAGAATCCGCGCCCATTCGCGGTACTGGAGCAGCCCGAAGCCGGTGACGATGCCGGGGAGCGAGAACACCACGATGAGGACCACGATGAGAGCGCCTACGATGCCGACCGCCGGCACGGCGACCTCCGGCACGTCGGACGTTCCGCCACTCTCGATGGCGGTCCGGATCAGGCCTGCGATCGCCCCGAAAAACGCCAGACAGATCAGCGCGGCAAACAAGCCGAACGCGCCGAAGACGATGTGCAGAATCGCCAGGATCTTGACGTGGTTTTGCATTTCTCCTCCTCTACTTGAGCGCGGCACAAGCCTCGGCCACGGTGGCGGCCATTTGCGAGGTGGTGGCGCCGCCCGCCCATGTCGTAGGTGCGGACTTCGCCCCGCGCCACCACTTCCCGCGACCGCCCGCTCGATGCGGACCGCGGCGCCGGTTTCGCCCAGCCACTCCAGCATCATCTTCGGCCGCCAGGATGGATGGCCAGCGGGTTGACCTTGTTCAGTCCCGCGTACTTCGGCGCGGAGCCGTGCGTGGGCTCGAACACGGCGTAACGGTCGCCGATGTTGCCGCTGTAGGCGAAGCCCATCCCGCCGACCAGTTGCGCGCACAGGTCCGAGAGGATGTCGCCGAACAGGTTGGTGGTGACGATGACGTCGTAGTTCTGCGGGTTCTTGAGCAGCCACATGCCCATGGCGTCGACGTTGGCGGTATCGAAGTCGGATCTGCGGGATACTCGGCCGCCACCTCCTGGGCGGCTTCGAGAAACACGCCGCAGGTGGCGCGCAGAACGTTGGCCTTGTGCACCGCCGTCACTTTGCGGCGGCCGTTCTTGACGGCGTACTCGAACGCCGCGCGCACGATGCGGCGCGACGCCTGGCGCGTGACGCTGCGGATCGAGATGGCGGCGTCGAGCGGGATCCGCTCCATGCCCCGCTCCGGGCGAGAAGCTCTCCGGCACGCGCGGGAACTCGACGCCGATGTACATGCCCTCGGTGTTCTCGCGGAAGACCACCAGGTCGATGTCTTCGCGGTAGTTGAGCGGGTTGCCGGGGAACGCCCGGCAGGGGCGCAGGCAGATGTAGAGGTCGAGCATCTGGCGCATGCGGACGATGGGGCTGCGGTAGCTCAGGCCCTTGCCCTGAAGCTCAGGCGCCAGTTCGCGCTGCGCGTCGGCTGCGGGCTTGGAGGTGATGGCGCCGAAGAACGCGCAGTCGGTCGAGCGCAGCAGATCGACCGTGCGCTCGGGCAGCGCCTCGCCTTCCTGCCGCCAGAACTCCCAGCCGATGTCGCCGTGAACGTACTCGGCTTCGAACCCGGCGGCATCCAGCACCAGTGCGCGCGGCGTCGCACACCTCCTGTCCGATGCCGTCTCCCGGCAGCCACGCGATGCGGTGCATGGAAACTCCTTGGGCCGGCGGCCGACGGGCGGGCCGACTCTGAATACCGATCTTAACATCCTGGGGACGATGATCAGGCAGCGGAAGGAGGCGTCTTTGTTAGAGCAGTTGTTTGAGGTCGTCGACGCTTAGTTGACAATCCCGAAGGATCTTGTGGAGCAAGCCGGGGCCGACCCTCTCGCCCGGGTGCGCGGGCACGAAGGTGCTTCGGCCATCTTCATGGTGGAGGAAGTAGTGGCTGCCCCTGATCCGAAGAACGGAGAACCCGCGTTTCCCGAGAGCGACGAAGGGGTCGGCGCGCGTGACGCGAGGAGTCCGGCTCATGCAGCGATGGTAACGCGCTGGATCCCAACGAACTCGAGAACGTGTTCCGGCGCGCCCTCGGCATCCAGGCACAATTCTATGGCTTCGCGAATGCGTTGCGCGATTTTATCGAGAGACCGCGCGTGCGTGTGGCACGCCCGGACCTGTGGAACGGAGGCAACGTAGAAGCCTTCCTCGTCGCGCTCAATGACGACATCGAATTGGCGTAGCACCGGAGTGTGTCCTCGCCCTCTAATGCTAGACTGCCGGCGAAAACGCTGCACGCGGGTCAGAACCGAGAGACCCGCGAACGCGACAGGGAGCCTCCTGAGCGCCAGCCGTCAGCCCGCGGCGTACTTCTTCTTCAGGTACGGAATCAGGCCGCCGCCGGCCAGGAGCTCCGCGGCGCGGGGATCGAGGGGCGCGGCGGCGACGGTCTCTTCCGAACCGGCCTTCCGGATCGTGCCGGCGGTGAGGTCGATCAGCACCTCGTCGCCGGCTTCCAGCCGTTCGACGGCGGTCGCCGAGACCAGGGCGGGCAGTCCGAGGTTGATCGAGTTGCGGAAGAAGATGCGCGCGAAGGAGACCGCGATCACGGCGCCGGCGCCCGCGAACTTCAACGCCGCGGCGGCCTGCTCGCGGCTGGAGCCGCAGCCGAAGTTCTTGCCGGCCACGATGAAATCGCCGGGGCGAATGAGGCCGCGGATCTCCGGGTAGGCCAGCTCGAACAGGTGCTCGGGCGTCTTCTCGCGGTCCGTGACGTTCAGGTAGCGGCCGGGGTAGATGATGTCGGTGTCGATGTTGTCGCCGAGCTTCGCCGCGACGCGGCCGCGCAGCACAGAGCCTGTCGTCGTTCATGCGACCTCCTTGACCCCGACTTCGGCGGGATGGGTGATGCAGCCGGCGATGGCCGATGCGGCGACCACGGCCGGCGAGGCCAGGTAGACGCGCGAATCCTTGCTGCCCATGCGGCCGATGAAGTTGCGGTTGGTGCTGGAGACGCAGACTTCGCCCGCGGCCAGGATGCCCTGGTGCACGCCGACGCACGGCCCGCAGCCGGGCGGGTTGACCATGGCGCCGGCCAGGACCAGCGTCTGGATGTAGCCCAGGCGCATGGCTTCGAGGTAGATCTCCTGCGAAGCGGGGATGACGAGCAGGCGGGTGCGCGGGTGAACGCGCTGGCCGTCGACGATGCGCGCCGCGACTTCGAGATCCTCGAGGCGGCCGTTGGTGCAGCTCCCGAGCACGGCCTGGTTGACCGGCAGGCCGCGACCTCGGAGAGGGGGCGGACGTTGTCCACGGCGTGCGGGCAGGCCACCTGCGGCTCCTTCGAGCCTCGATCCTGGCGTCGATCGCCAGCACGCGCTCATAGCGCGCGTCTGGATCGGGAGCGTAGCGCGGGCTCATCGGGCAGGACGCGAGGTGCGGCGCGCCAGGTAGCGCAGCAGCTTGTCGTCGACCGGCGTGAAGGCCACCTTGGCGCCCATCTCCATGGACAGGTTGGCGAGCACCATGCGGCCGGCAACGCTCATGTTGCGGATGACCGGCCCATCGAACTCCACCGCGCGGTAATCGGCGCCGTCCGCGCCCGAGCTTCCGATGATGTAGAGGATCAGGTCCTTGGCCGAAATCCAGCGCCGAGCTCGCCGCTCACCTCGATGCGGATGGTGGAGGGCACCTTGAACCAGAGCTGCCCTTCGGTCCACACGCCGGCCATTTCGGTGGCGCCGATGCCGGTGGCGAAGGCGCCGAAAGCGCCGTGCGTGGTGGTGTGCGAATCGGTGCCCGACGACGACCATGCCGGGCAGGACGTGTCCGTTCTCGGCCAGCACCTGGTGGCAGATGCCGCCGCGGCCGACGTCGTAGAAATTGCGGATGTTCTGCTGGCGCACGAACTCGCGGATGGCCTTGTGGGTGGTGGCCGTCTTCTCGGACTCGGCGGGCACGCGGTGATCGAGGATGATCACGATGCGGTCCGGGGTCCCAGACCTGCGGCACGCCGATCTCCGCGAAGCTCTTGCGCACCAGGTCGGCGTTCTCGTGCGACAGGGCCAGATCGACCGAGGCCACCACGATCTCATCGGGCGCGACATGGCCCGCCTCGACGCGCGCGCCAGGATCTCTCTGCGAGCGTCATGGATCTTCCGTGCCAGCAGGCGTCATGAGTCCCATGCGGCACGCGAGTGCGTGCGCACAAGAAGCGTTTCCACCTGGTTACCAGTTCACCGCGTACTTCACTTCGAGCGAGGTCCGCGGGAGGAACTCGTCTTCGAGATGGCGATATTCCTTCAGGCCGACGAACTCGGTGTACTCGGCGAAGCTGGAAACCCAGTCGCGTCTGGCCTTCGAGCAGGCCGGTGGGCGAGGCGTGCAGGGCATCGAAGAAGCGCTTCAGCGCGCGGTGCGCCACCATGATGGAAGCCACCGGAATGCTCACGCGGGCCACGCCCATGCGCGCCAGCTCGGGGATGGGAACCAGCTCGGTCTTCACGCCCGTGACGGCGTCCATCAGGTTCACCGAGAGCAGGCCGTTGATCTCCCACACCGCGCGCTCGATGTCGGCGCGGGTGCGGATGCCGTCGATGAAGGCCATGTCGGCGCCGCTTTCGAGGTAGAGGTTGGCGCGGCGGATGGCTTCGGCCAGGCCGTAGACGGCGCAGGCGTCGGTGCGGGCGTTGATGACCAGATCCGCTCCCAGGCGCTCGCGCACCTCGGCCATGGCGCGGACCTTGCCGGCCATCTCCTCGGCGGGGATCACCTGCTTGCCTTCCATGTGGCCGCAGCGCTTGGGGAAGACCTGGTCTTCGATGTTGACGCCGGCCACGCCCATCGCGATCAGCCGCTCGGTGATGTCGGCGGCGTTGATGGCGTTGCCGCCGCCGGTGTCGATGTCGGCCATCACCGGGATCGAGACGGCGCGGACGATGTCGCCAGGTGCGGTCGAGGATCGTCCTTCATGTCCACCAGTCCGACGTCGGGCTTGGCCGAGCAGGCTGCCGGCCAGGCCGAAGCCGCTCACCTGGATGGCCTCGAAACCGGCGGCCTCGATGACTTTCGCGCTCAGCGCGTCGTGGCAGCCAGGGACCACGAGCGCGCGGCGGCGCTCGAGTTTCTCCCTGAGGTTCCTGGCTCGTTCGTTGACCATGTTTCGGTCTTCCTCCGGCTCACTATGGTAGCGCAGGGGGGCGGGCGTCAGCCATCGGCTGGCAGCGCCAAGCCGGTGGCTGAGGTTGGTGGTTCTTGCAGTCGTCGCTCACTTCTATGTCCGGATTCCAGAGCGAACCCTTGCCGAGGGTCTCGAGCGCCTGCATGACCTCCCTGACGGAATCCCGCATGGCCTCGACCCTTCTCTCCGCTTCCGCGTTCGAGAAAAGCGGCCCTGGCATGTCAGGCTGGCCGCTCGCCTGGGCGAAAGAAGTTAGCACTTGCCGCCACCCCAGGGCAAGCTGACCGCTCCCGCCGTGTACGATGGTTGGCATGGAACCATTCCGAGGCGTGGACTTCCTGCACATCGACGCCTGTTCAGCGAAGAGGAACTGCTGGTGCGGCAGACCGCGCGGCAGTTCGTCGAGGAGCGCGTCATGCCGCTCATTCGCGACTGCTACCGCGACGCGCGCTTTCCCTCCGAGCTGATCCCCGAGATGGGCCGAGCTGGGCTTCCTGGGCGCCAACCTGGAAGGCTACGGCTGCGCCGGCATGAGCAACGTCGAGTACGGCCTGATCATGCAGGAGCTGGAGCGCGGCGATTCCGGCCTGCGCAGCTTCGTCTCGCGTGCAGGGCGCGCTGGTGATGTACCCCATCCTCACCTACGGCTCGGAGGAGCAGAAGCAGCGCTGGCTGCCGCGGCTGCAGAGCGGGCGAGGCGGTCGGCTGCTTCGGCCTGACCGAGCCGGATTTCGGCTCGAACCCCGCGGGCATGCGCACCACGCGCGCGCCGCGACGGCGACGGCTGGGTGCTCAACGGCGAGAAGACCTGGATCACCAACGGCACGCGTGGCCGACGTGGCCGTGGTCTGGGCGCGCACGCGAGGAAGGCATCCGCGGCTTCCTGGTGGAGCGCGGCACGCCGGGCTTCACCACCTCCGACATTCACGGCAAGTGGTCCATGCGCGCCTCGGTGACCTCCAGCCTGTCGTTGGCCGATTGCCGCGTGCCGCGAGCGCCGACTGCTGCCGGGCGCCAAGGGACTGAAGGCGCCGCTGGCGTGCCTCTCGCAGGCGCGCTACGGCATCGGCTGGGGCGTGCATCGGCGCGGCCATGGATTGCTACGAAACCGCGCGCCAGTACATCGATCCTGCGCAAGCAGTTCGACGACCGGCCCATCGCCTCCCACCAACTGGTGCAGGAGAAGCTGGCCTGGATGATCACCGAGATCACCAAGGCGCAGTTGCTGGCGGTGCAGGCGGGCCGGCTGAAGGACCAGGGCAAAGCTCGAGCCGGCGCACATCTCCATGCTGAAGCGGAACAACGTCGCCATGGCGCTCGACTGCGCGCGCCTGAGCCGCGACCTGCTGGGCGCCAACGGCATCACCGACGAGTACCCCATCATGCGCCACATGTGCAATCTGGAAACGGTGAAGACCTACGAAGGCACCGACCACATCCACGCGCTGGTGATCGGCGAGCGGGTGACCGGGATCGCGGCGTACAAGTAAGGGGCTCGCCGAGGCTCTCCCGCTCGCGGCGGCGCTGCGCCGGATCTTGTACAATCCGAAAGGACCGGAGGGCCAGTGAAATGCGGAAGATAGCGGTTGCCGTCGTTCCAGGAGACGGCGTGGGGCCGGAGGTGGTGCGCGCCGCGCGCCGCGTTCTCGAGGCCGCCGGGGCCCGTTACGGCATCGACTTCGCCTTCGAAGAGTTCGACTGGGGAGCGGAGTACTACTTTCAGCACGGCCGCATGATGCCGGCCTCGGCGCTCGACCTTCTACGCTCCTTTGACGCCATCCTGCTCGGCGCGGTCGGCCATCCCGACATTCCCGATTACGTCACGCTGGGAGGCCTGCTGCTGCCTCTCCGCCGCGGCTTCGACCTCTACGCCAACGTGCGCCCGGCGGTGCTCTATCCGGGCGTCGAATCGCCGCTGGCAGGCCGCGCGCCGGGCGCGATCGACATGGTCGTGGTGCGCGAGAACACCGAAGGCGAGTACGCGCCCGTGGGCGGATTCGTCTACCATCACCAGCCGGAAGAGATTGCCGTGCAGAGCGCCGTGTTCACGCGGCACGGCACCGAGCGCATCATCCGCTTTGCGTTCGAGTTGGCGCGACGCCGCAACGGGAAGAAGCGTGTGGCCTCGATCACCAAGTCCAACGCCCAGGCCTACGGGATGGTGCTCTGGGACCGCGTCTTCGACTCGGTCGCGCGCGAGTTTCCGGACATCGAGACCGAGTCGCTCCTGGTCGACGCCGCGGCCATGAACTTCGTGCGCCGTCCTGAGACCTTCGACGTGGTGGTGGCCTCGAACCTGTTCGGCGATATTCTGAGCGACCTCTCGGCGGTGCTCACGGGCTCGATCGGCCTGGCGCCAAGCGCCAATTTGGACCCCCAACGGCGCGCTCCTTCCGTGTTCGAGCCGGTGCACGGCTCGGCGCCGGACATAGCCGGCAGGGGCGTCGCCAACCCGCTGGCCGCGATCCTTTCGGCGGCCATGATGCTGGAGCACTTGGGCGAGGCTCAGGCTGCCCGGTCGGTGGAAGCGTCGGTTAGGTTCGTCCTGGCGGCAGGCTCTGTCCGCACGCCCGATCTGGGAGGATCGAGCGGCACCGAAGACGTCGCCGCGGCCGTCGTGGTAAATCTGCGCTGAACCGCTCACATCCGTTCCTGGCCGGCCGATGAGAACGTTGAAATGGCAGTCATGCACGGAACGGGTGCGGACGACGGCAGCGGGCTCGATGGTCTGCTGCGGGACATCGGAATTCAGGCCGAGTTGCTGGCGCTGAACTTCGCCCTCGAAGGCGAGGGCGCCGAGCAGGCTTCCGCAGCTCTGATCGCGCTGTCCCGGGAACTCCGAGAGGCCGGCCGCACCAGACCAGGCGCTCCCGAGAGCGCCCGGTCCACCTGGCGGCTCGAAGACTGACCTGCCGGGCCTGGAAGCCCGGGCAGTCTTGCAGGACTGCCCCACGGAACTAGCGCTGTTCGGAAGCCCGCTGCGGCCGTGCCCACCTGCGCCCAGCCCGCCGTCTCCACCAATTCGCGGGCTTGCACCGCGCCTCGGAGTTCGTTATCCCTAGAGGGACGGTGTTATTTCACGTCTTCGGGCGCCGACTGCTCGCTGCTTTAGCGCTGTGCGCCGCGGCTCAGTGCTGGGCTGTGGAGGTGCGCCTGACGGGCCGGACAACCGACGATCATGAAGTGCCGGTCGGCCAAGCGCGCATCACGGTCGCCGGCGCGGAGGGTCAACCCGTGCGCACAGTGGGAGCTCCCAACGGCGCGTTTTCCATACTCCTGGCAGGGCCCGGGGACTACGTGGTCGATGTCCAGCGGGAAGGCTACTTCGAGTTGCGGGACTACCGGGTGCACCTGGACGGGGATCTCGAGGTTACTCTCGTGCTCAACCCGCTCCACGAGGTGCTCCAAAGCGTGGAGGTCAACGGCACTCCCTCGCAGGTGGCCCTGGACCAGACCGCGCAGCAGCAGGACCTCAGCGGCACGCAGGTCAACAACGTCCCCTACGTGGGATCTCACAGCCTCCGTAACGCCATGGACCTGATGCCGGGCGTGCTCCAGGGCTCACTCGGAGCGCTGCACTTCGAGGGCAGCTCAGAAAACCAGGTGTATTACACGCTGAACGATTTCAATATCGGGGACCCGATCACAGGCCGCCTCAGCACCCGCCTGGCCG
>CAVQAN010000013.1:0-747714 GCA_963710565.1 Bryobacterales bacterium
GGTCGCGGTACGCCCCCGCGGACGCCAGCCAGTCGGAGAGCGTCAGCATGACCAGCCGTATGTTAAGCCCCAGAATCACCGCCGCCACGATCCACGACAGGGCCTGCAGCCAGCGCCGGCTGGCGAACGCTCCCATGCGTTTCCGGTCGCTGGTGAAGTGAATCAGGGGGATCACCGCGAAAGGAAGCTGCATGCTCAGAATCACCTGGCTCAGGATCAGCAGGCGCAGACTGGACTGCTCGCCCGCGATCCAGATGGTCAGCGCCGCGGGCATGATCGCCAGCGCGCGAGTGGCCAGGCGCCGCAGCCAGGGCCGCATGCGGATGGTCAGGAACCCTTCCATCACGATCTGCCCGGCCATGGTGCCGGTCATCGTCGAGGACTGGCCGGAGCACAGCAGGGCGACGGCGAAGACCACGCTTGCCATGCTCGTCCCGAGCAGCGGCGTCAGCAACTGGTAGGCCTGTTGGATCTCGGTCACCACGATGTGGCGCTCGAAAAAGACCGCGCCCGCCACCACCAGGATGGCGATGTTGACCAGCATCGCCCCGTTGAGCGCCACCACCGAGTCGATCAGATTGAAGCGGCAGGCCGCGCGCTTCTGCGCATCTCCCAGGCCGATGCGCCGCGTCTGCACCAGCGCCGAATGCAGATACAGATTGTGCGGCATCACCGTGGCGCCCAGGATGCCGATCGCGATGTAGAGGTTCTGGTTGCTGGGGTGCGGGATCAGACCGCTGGCCATCTGCGAAAAGGCCGGCTTGGCCATCAGGATCTCGATTCCAAAGCACACCGCCATGACCGCGATCAGGCTGAGCACGAAGCCCTTCGACCATGCGAATGCCGAAGCGGGATAGCCACAGCAGCACCAGGATGTCGAGCGCGGTGAGCAGCACCCCGATGAGCAGCGGAATGTGGAACAGCAGGTTCAGGCCGATGGCCGCGCCCAGCACTTCCGCCAGGTCGCAGGCGGCGATGGCGATCTCGCACAGCAGCCACAGCGCCAGGTTGACCGACCGCGGGTAGGACTCGCGGCAGGCCTGCGCCAGGTCGCGCTGGCTGGCGATGCCGAGCCGCGCCGACAGGGTCTGCAGCAGGATCGCCATGAGGTTGGACATGACGAGCACCCACAGCAGGCTGGTAGCCGAAGCGCGCGCCGCCTTCGAGGTCGGTGGCCCAGTTGCCCGGGTCCATGTAGCCCACCGAAACCAGGTAGGCCGGCCCGGCGAAGGCGAACATCCGCCGCCAGATCGACGCCTGGCCGGTGTCCACGCTCCCATGCACCTCGGGCAGCGATTCTGAGCGGACATTCGGCATAGCGCTCAAACCGATCTTCGCACACCCCCGCAAACCGGGGACTGGCTCGAATTTCGCCGCCTTTGCGAAACTTCGTGCCTGTCCCTAAGGTTTGCCCTCTGGACAAGCCCCGCCGATCAGCGACCCGCCGCCACCTTCAGGAACGTCCCCTTCTCCAGTTCGTCAAACGCCTGCCGCAGTTCTGCCTGGGTGTTCATCACGATCGGGCCGTACCACGCCACCGGCTCCTGGATCGGTTTCCCCGACACCAGGAGAAAGCGGATACCGTCTTCGCCGGCGTGCAGCGTGACTTCGTCCCCGCGGTCGAACAGAATCAGCGAGTGGTTCTCCGCTTCGGCCGGAGGAGTCGGTGTCCGCCCATCCGACTCCTTCGGTCGGCACCGCCAGCGGACCCGACGCGTTGCAGAACTTGCCGCTCCCTGCGAACACGTACGCGAAGGCGTGCCGCGTGGTCTCGATGGGGAGGCTCTTCTGCTTGCCCGGAGGAACGGAGACGTCGAGATAGATCGGGTCGGCCGCGACCCCGTCCACCGGGCCGCTCTTGCCCCAGAAGTTCCCGCAGATGATCCGGACCCCGGTTCCGTCGTCGTCCGTGATGACGGGGATGTCGGGCGCTTTCACCTCCTGGTAACGCGGCGCCGTCATTTTCAGCGACGCCGGGAGGTTGGCCCACAACTGAAAGCCGTGCATGCGGCCCACCTGGTCGCCCTTTGGCATTTCCTGGTGGATGATCCCGCTGCCTGCCGTCATCCATTGGACGTCGCCCGCAGCGATGGCGCCCTTGTTGCCCAGGCTGTCGCCGTGCTCCACGGTTCCGGCCAGGACGTAGGTGACGGTCTCGATGCCGCGGTGGGGGTGCCAGGGGAACCCCGCCAGGTAGTCCTCGGGCACGTCGTTGCGAAAATCGTCCAGCAGCAGGAACGGATCGAACTCGGTAGTGTTGCCGAAGCCGAACGCGCGCCGCAGGTGTACGCCCGCGCCCTCGAGAGTCGGTTTGGCTTTGATAACCCGCTTGACGGGTCTGAGTGACATGCTTGCCCTCCACTACCCCGAGTCTAGCCTGTTGTGGCGCACGCTTCAGCGTGCCGCGCCGCCCATACTCAGCGGACTTACGACCGCTGGGCCGCACCTGCCAGGTGTCGAATCCGTTTCGTCCTCCCGCCAGCCTGGTGTATACCACCACGGCGTACGATTCGCTTGGCCGCACGAAGACGGTCACCACGCCGGATGGCGCCGCCACGCAGTACGCCTGCCAGAACAACCGGACCACGATCACCGACCCGGCGGGCAAGGACCGGCGGACGGTCACCAACGGCCTGGGCCAGCTCGCGCAGGTTTACGAGAACCCTTCCGGCCTGAACCTGCTCACGACCTATTCCTACAATGGCGCGAACAGCTTGCTGGTCGTGAACCAGAGCGGGGTGACCCGCAGCTTCGGCTACGACTGGCTCCAGCGGCTCACCAGCGCCCACAACCCGGAAAGCGGCACGGTCCTATACACGTCGTATGACGGAAACGGGAACCTGCTCTCGAAGACGGACGCCCGCGGCGTCACCGTGACCTCAACCTACAACGAGATGAATCAGGTCCTGACCAGGACCTACGCGACCGGTGGAACGACTGCCGCGGCGACCAACGACGTGTACTGCACCTACTCGGACCCGGCCGTGGCCAATTCCATCGGGCGATTGACCAAAACCCGCGAGTATATCAGACGCGAAAACGGCTGGACCGAGAGCCCGGTAACCTGGTGGTTCGCCACGGGCTGCTAGGGCTGGTAGGTGTTGGTGTACTCGATGTAGGTCAGGTAGTCGGAACTGTAGCCGTGAAAGACCACGGCCGCCTGGCCGGCGCTGTTGATGGCGACGCTCTCGGGGTTACCGCCGGCGTCGAACGTCGTGCCGACCGTGGCCGGCGCGTTCCAGGCGACGCCGGGCCCGCTGCGGGTGGCGGCACGCCAGACGGTGTTGCCGTTGGCGCCCGATATCCACCAGAACACGATGGCCGCCCCGGATTGACTCATCGCGTAGTCGAAATAGCCGGGATTCTGGTCCGAGCCGGAAATGGCCGTGACCTTGCCCCAGGTGTTGGTGGCGAGGTTGCCGTCCACGGCCACCAGGGCCGTGAGGCCGGGGTTCCACGACACCAGGGTGGCATGCCCGGAAACATCGCTCGCGAACACCCGGTTGTCCCGGCCGGTTCCGGTATAGAGGCCGACGGCGGAAGTCGAGGCGACAACCGCCGGCGCGGTCCAGACGCTGCCGTGCCGCACCAGGGAGACGATGTTGGCGCCTTGCAGGGCAATCGCTGCCAGATCGGCTGACCCGTCGGCGGCGAGCTGGGTGAAATGCTGGGTCGCGTCGGGCCCCAACAGCGCGCCCGAATCGGCCCAGGTGTGCGCGCCGTGGGCGAGGGTCGAGACGTGCAGGACCCAACTGGAGGTCACGCAGGTGCGCGAGCCGCAGGTCGCGTTGTAGCTTTCCCACGCCACGGCCATAGTGCCGTCCGGGCCCATCAGAGCGCCGTCGAAGGCGAAGTGAGAGCCCGAAGCGAGCGTTGTAGCCGCGCTCCAGGCGCCGCCGGACGGCCGCACGACGGCGACCACTGTATCCGAGGTACGCGACGTGCCGGTGCCCCAGGCCAGACCCTGATCGCCGTTGTCGTTGCTGACGAAGAACTGGTTGACGCCGTTGGTGGAACCGGGTGTCCCCCAGCTTCCCCCGTGCGGGTGGTCGGCAAAGAGCGCGGTCGAGTTGGTGTAGATGGCCGTCGCATTTCCGGAAGCGCTGCTGTGAACCACGGGATTGCCCGCGCCGGCGCCGAGCGCTCCCGAGATGTTGACGGGGGCGGACCAGGGGTGGCCGAAGGCGGCGGTGCTGGCCTGAATCTCGTTGACGGACGGCGTATCGAGGTTCCAGACCGCAACCATGTTGCCGGCCGAGTCGAGGGCGATACTCCCCGAATAGGCGTTGTTGGCGAGCACGGCTTGTGTGGACCACGACCCCGCCCAGACGGGCATCGCCGTGGCGACAGCAAAGAGGCATAAGAGGGTCATACGGACAGCGGGACGGTCAGCTAACATGTTCACCTCCGAGGTCGGCCAAGGGGTAGCTAAGCGTAGTCTGGGGTCTCCGGAAGGGTTCTTCTTTGAGCGGGCGCAAAGATCCGGGGCAGCGTCCGCCCGGGCCGGACAGTTTACAGGATATTAACGAGAAATGGTCCAAATGCGGCGCTGTGCGGCGGGCTTTTCGGCGCAGATCCCGGCAGACAACCGTCCTCGCGGCGGCGAGGGCGCCGCCCGCCTGCACCCAGCGCACGCGGGTCTGGTGACCCGCTCGCATGACGTGGACGCCTGCCCTACTGGGTTATCCTGTTAGTTCCTATGGCCAAGATCTTCCCCTTTCAGCCGTACCGCTACTCCGAAGCCGCCGGCCCGCCGGAGGCGCTGGTCACGCAGCCCTATGACAAGATCACGCCCGAGATGCGGGCGCGCTACCTCGCGCTCAGCCCCTGCAACTTGGTGCGGGTGATTCTCGGCGAACAGTTCGCCACCAACTCCGCGCAAGACAGCGTGTACACGCGTGCCGCCGCGTACCTGGAGGACTGGATCGCCCGCGGCGTCCTGGTCAAGGAGGACTCGCCCGCCTTGTTCGCCTACTTTCAGGAGTTCTCGGTCCCCGACACCGGAGAGCGGCTGGTGCGGAAAGGGTTCATCGGCCTGGGCGCGGTCGAAGATTACTCGGAAGGGGTCGTCCACCGGCACGAGCAGACGCTGTCGGGGCCCAAGAAGGACCGCCTGGAACTGCTGCGGCACACGCACACGCATGCCGGCCAGCTCTTCATGCTCTATGCGGACCCCGCCGGGGAGATCGACCAGATCCTGGACGAAGCCGCCGCCGGCACCCCGTGCGCGACGGTCGCCGACGAGTACCAGGCCGTACATCGCCTGTGGAAGATCGCGGACCCGGGCCGCATCGCCGCCGTCGTGCGTGCGATGGCTGCGAAGAAGCTGCTGATCGCCGACGGGCACCACCGCTATGAGACGGCACTCGCGTTTCGCGATGAGAATCCCCGCCTCGAGGACGCCCGCCGGGTGATGATGACCTTCGTCAATTTGTGTTCGCCGGGGCTGAAGATCCTGGCTACGCACCGGCTGGTGAAAGGGCTGGCGGAGTTCGACGCCCGGGCGCTGATCGGCGCGGCGCCGCTCCGTCCGGTGGGAGATCTGGCCGCGCTCCGCGCGTTGTGGGACCAGCCGCACGCGGAGCAGGTGAGGATCGGCGTGGCGCTGGCGGGCATCGAGCCGCTCTACCTCTACCAAGCGGAGCGGGCCGCCGGCGAACTCGATGTGACGGTGCTGCACCAGCGCTTGCTCGGAGGTGTGCTGGGCATCGGCGAGGAAGCGGTGCGCGAGGAGAAGAACACGCGCTACATAAGGGGAGTCGAGCCCGCCGTCGCCGAGGTGCGCCGCGGTTCGGCGCAGGCCGCTTTTCTGCTCGAGCCGACCCCGATCGACGATGTCGCACGAGTCGCTTTCGGGGGTGGCGTGATGCCGCAGAAGTCGACGGACTTCTATCCCAAGCTGCTCTCGGGGCTGACGATCTACAAGCTGGAGCGGTGAGCGGCCGGCCGGGAAGCGGCCAACCGCTATTTCGTCTTGATCATCCCTGTGGGACCCTCGCCGGAGACGTTTCCGAGGATCCGGTTGGTGCCGAAGGAGAGAATCTGACCGCCGTTTCCAGCGGCGAGGGCAACGCTGTTGTCGTGGATGCTGCTGCCTGCGATGCGAAGGAGCGTGTTCGTTCCGTTGGCAAACAGGGCCGTGCCCGAGAACGCGAGCGCAGAGTCCTCGATCTCGACGATCGAGGCGGCAGCGGCCTGGATTCCGTCGACGGAGGCGTGGGTTATCGAACAGTTCGTCAAGACCGCATGGGCGGCTGTGGCGTTAATGCCATTTCCGCCGCTCACCACATCGACGACCAGGTGGTCGAGCATGGCCTTCATTAGAGAGGCGCCGGCGCCCTGGAGGCGCAGGCCCTCGAGGCCGGTCTGGCGGATGGTCACGTTCCTGGCGACCAGATAGGGATTGCGGCCGCCCGATGTTGCGGTAATACCTGAGTCGCCGCCGGTGACCGAGACATTCTCCAGAAGGAGGGTGGCTCCAGAGCTCCAGGATATCCCGGATATGCCCGAGACGCCGGGTTGGGCGCCGATCGACAAGTTGCGTATGAGG
Source organism: Bryobacterales bacterium (assembly GCA_963710565.1). Lineage (GTDB taxonomy): Bacteria > Acidobacteriota > Terriglobia > Bryobacterales > Bryobacteraceae > DASWZN01. The sequence continues at coordinate 6,551 of CAVQAN010000013.1, forward strand.
ACGGAGTCAAACGTGCCCGCTCTCACGAGAATGCCCCCCGGAGCTGCCGTGGCTTGGATATGGGCCAGGTTGCCGCCGTCGATGGTGATGGACCTGGCGATGCTGATGGTCCCGTACTCCCCCGGATTCAGAACGTCCACCTCGCCGCCCGGCGAGGTGTTGTCCACGGCGCGCTGAAACGTCTTGCAGGGAGAGGCGAGGGTGCAGGGGTTAGAGTCAGCGCCAGCGTTGGAGACCCAGGAACGGGCATTGGCAGCGAGCGTGGTGTGCGGCATCGCGAGGGCGGTAACAGCGATGGCGGCGAGTCGTAGGTCGACCTGTTTCATTTGGGGGCTTCCTCCGGTCGGTCGGAGCCGGAATCTCGGTTACGCTCCAGCCTCACGTAAATATACCACCCGGCAGCGGGGGGGCAGACCGGCCGGCGGTGGCCGAAAACAACCAGGGTGGTGGCGCGCGGCCACTTCGCGCGAACGTAGCACCATGAATTTGAAGCACTTAGCCAATGGCAACGAACCTGCTAGTACAGTTGCCGTGAGGCAAAGTGCGATGTTCATTCAACGGAAGATGATGGTGTTGTTCGTGGCGTCGTCGCTGGCAGCGGCCGCGCCGGTTTTTGCGCAGGAACTCGACCCCGCGGACCAGCAGGATCGAGCGGCAGCCAGCGCACCGAATGACCCGGAGGCCAACCCTCCCGGCATGCAGGAGGCCCCGCCCGCGTATTCGCCGCAGGCCAATCCACAGACCGCGCCGCCCTCCGGCGGATGGCGGAAGTTTGGGGCAGCCCCGCAGGCTCCCATGATGGCGCCCCTGCCGGCGAAGCTGACGTTGCCCGCCAGCACCTGGATCACGATCCGCGTGGATCAGCCGCTATCGAGCGATCACAACCAGCCGGGCGATTTCTTCGCCGCGACGCTGGCGCAACCCCTGGTGGCGGACGGCATCGTGGTGGCGCGCCGCGGCCAGATGGTGGGAGGTGTGGTCAGCGAGGCGGTGAAGGCGGGACGTGCCAAGGGAGTCTCGCGGCTGCGCCTGGAACTCGCCGAGATCAGCCTGGTTGACGGCCGTCAACTCCCCGTGAAGACGCAGTTGGTGGAGCGGCGAGGCGATACTTCGGTGGGGCGCGATGCCGCGGCGATCGGAACCACAACCGGGGTCGGCGCGGCGATTGGCGCGGCGGCCGCCGGCGGTTTCGGCGCGGGGATGGGGGCGATCGCGGGCGCCGGGGCTTCGACCATCGGCGTCCTGCTTACCCGCGGGAAACCGACGGTGGTGTATCCGGAAATGCCGCTGACGTTCCGGCTCGAGGCGCCCGTGCTGATCTCGACCGTTGCGGCGCCGGATGCCTTCCAGCCAGTCGGCCAGTCGGATTACGGGCAGAGGATGCAGTATAGGGCGGCAGGACCTGGGACAGCGCCGCCGCCCTACTACAACTACTACTACTCGCCGTATTGGTATTCGCCCTACTGGTACAGCCCCTTCTGGGGAGGGTATTGGGGCCCGAGCTTGATCTTCTCGTACCGCGGCGGCTACTACGGCGGCTATCACGGCGGATGGGGCCACGGCGGAGGGGGTCACCACTAGAGTCGTTCTTGACGGGGCAGGCGGAACCGTCTGCCTCGCGGCGGCGGACCTTCCCCCCAGTTTTGCTGCAATACTGGGGTTGACCGGCATGGCCAGCCCCAGGTTTCCTTCCCTCTATCAGCTCAATACGCGCGTGTGGTTGAATGGCGCCACGCTCGACGGCGTGGCGGATGCGGAACTGGACCGCATCGCCGCCCTGGGCTTCGACTGGGTGTGGCTTCTGGGGGTCTGGCAGACGGGCGAGAAGGGGCGGGAGGCGGCGCTGGCCGAACCGGCTCTGCTGGACGAGTACCGCCGCGCGCTGCCGGATTTCAGCGAACGCGACGTGTGCGGCTCCTGCTTTGCCGTGGCGGACTACACGGTCCACCACTCGCTCGGCGGCGACGCGGCGCTGGCGCGTCTGAGGGAACGGCTGCACCGGCGCGGCCTGCGCCTGATGCTGGACCTGGTCCCGAACCACACCGCGCTCGACCACCCCTGGGTCCGCGCGCATCCCGAGTTCTACGTGCACGGCACGGAAGCCGATCCGGGCCGCAACCCCCGCAACTACTGCCGTGTGGAACGGCCGGGCGGACCGGTAGTGCTGGCGCACGGCCGCGACCCGTACTTCCCCGGCTGGCGCGACACGTTGCAGTTGAACTACGCCGAGCCGGCGATGCAGGAGGCGATGATCTCCGAGTTGCTGAAGATCGCCGGGCAGGCGGACGGCGTCCGCTGTGACATGGCAATGCTGATCCTGCCGAAGGTGTTCGAGAAGACGTGGGGACTGCGGCCGTGGCCGTTCTGGCCCGAGGCCATCGCACGGGTCCGCCAGCGAGACCCTGAATTCACCTTTCTCGCCGAGGTTTACTGGGACCTGGAATGGGAATTGCAGCAACAGGGGTTCGACTACACCTACGACAAGCGGCTGTACGACCGGTTGCTGGCCGGGCGGGCGCGTCCGGTGCGCGACCACTTCCGGGCGGATGCCGCGTTCCAGGGCAGGTCGGCGCGGTTTCTGGAAAACCACGATGAGCCCCGCGCCGCGGCGGCGTTCCCGGCCGAAATGCATCGGGCGGCCGCCGTGCTGGCATTCCTTTGTCCGGGCCTGCGCTTCTTCCACCAGGGGCAGTTCGAGGGGAGGAGAACCCGGCTTCCCGTCCAGCTCTGCCGCGCGCCGGCGGAGCCGGTGGATCGGGATCTCGCCGCGTTCTATGCGCGTTTGCTTGCGTGTCTGCGGGATCCCGTTCTACGCGATGGCGAGTGGGAACTGGTCGAATGCGTCCCGGCATGGAGCGGCAATTGGACCTGGGACTGTTTCGTCGGCTTCGCCTGGAGTGGCCCGGGCGGGCGGCGCGTCCTGGTTGCGGTCAATTACGCCCCAGACCAGAGCCAGTGCTACGTGCGGCTCCCGTTTCAGGAGATGCGGGGGCGCCCGGTGCGGTTTGAGGATAGGTTAAGTGCAGCGGTCTACGATCGCCAGGGCGATGACGCGATCGAGCGCGGGCTGTACCTGGACCTGCCGCCGTGGGGCTGCCACGTTTTCGACGTGAGGATTTGAGCCGGATGGAACGGGGAGCCCCGCTGCGCTGGCTGGAAAACCGCGTCCTGCGGCGCCATCTGCACGGCCGGGGGATCGAGATCGGGGCGCTGTGGCGGCGCTTCCCCGTGCCGCCCGGGGCGCGGGTGTGGTACGTGGACCGGTTGAGCGGCGACGCCCTGGCGGAGCACTACCCGGAACTCAAAGGCAGGATTCTGCCGTGCGATCTGGTGGCCGACGCCGCCGAGCTGCCGGTGGCTCCAGCCAGCCTGGATTTCCTGATTGCCAGTCACCTGCTCGAGCACCTGCGCTTCCCGCTGGCGGCGCTGCGGGCCTGGTACGACGCGCTGGCTCCGGGCGGAGTTCTGCTGCTCAAGGTTCCGGACAAGCGCTACACCTTTGACACGCGCCGCCGGCGAACGTCGCTGGCGCACCTGCTGGAAGAGCACAGCGAGCAATCGCGGTTCGATGCGCGAGCGCACTACCGGGACTGGGTCGAGCACGTCGGCGCGCGCAGCCCGGAAAGCCCGGAGTTCGAGCGGGAGGTTGGCGATCTGATGCGCCGCAATTACAGCATTCACTTCCACGTGTGGACCGATGGGGACGTGCGCGAGATGCTCGAGTTCACGCGGGATTCATGGAAGTTCGAATGGGCGCCGGTGGTCTTCTGGGGCGCGCACTGCTACCGGAAAGAGACGGCGGTTGTGCTTCGGCGGAGGTGAGCCGCGAGGCCCGCAACCAGCCGGCCGGCTCTTGCCGGCCTGAAGTGGAGGCCCCGGCGCGGGGCGGGACAAACCGCCTGCCTTCCTGTACTTAGCGCGGCGCGCCGGTGGCCAGTATTTCGCTGAGTTGGATCAGGGCGAGGTACTTGAGGCTGGCGTCCTGGGCGGTCTTCAGGGCTTCCTGAAGCCGGAAGGCAGCTCGCTCGTTTTCGCCCTGGGCGTACAGCAGCGCGCCCTCGGCGAACGCCAGCGGAGGGCGCGAATCTCCCTGCGCGCCAGCCAGTGCGGCGCGAACCGATTGGAGGGCCGCGGCGATCCTGGGTTTGGCCTCCTCGGGATTGAGCTTCCAGGCCGCCAGCAGGGGGAAGACGAACTCGAGCGACGGCAGCGATTCGCTCATCCTGCCGATCTTCGTCCAGCGCTTGCGGGACCCTTGCGCCTCCCGGCACGATTCCTGAGCCTTGGCCAGGTAGAACTGAAAGTGAGCGGCGTTTGTGAACTTGCCGAAACCGAAGAAGGTGAAAGGAAGGCTGCGATTCTCCTCCCCCAGACGGTCGATCCTGAAGGCCAGGTCCGAACAAAGGCCGGCGGCTGCCTGAGCAAGCAGAGCCTGCAACTGCACCTCGATGTAAGCCCGGCGTACACTCTCGGGCTGTTTTTCCGCGGAGAATACATGGGGGTCAAATAAGCCTGCGGCATCCTCGGGGTGTCCTGAGGCCGCCTTGAGCATCGCCGCCGCGGCGACCTCGCTGGGCGTTGGCGCCACGGACAACGCAGGCGCTCCGGGTTCCGCGGGCGCGGAAGTCGCCAGAGACGCGCGGTCGACGCGCGCCATGCCCGCCAGCAGCTCCGGGTTTGCCGGATCTACCTTCAGGCCCTCCCGCAGCACGAGGAGGCCGCCGATGGGGTCCTTCTTGACCTCAATCAGCACTTTGCCCAGATCGCGATAGAGCTCGGGAAGGCGGGCATTCAGCAGCCGTGCCTGCTGCCATTCCTCGATCGCCTCGTCCACCATCATGCGATGCATGAAAAGACGGCCCAGAAGCAAGCGCGCCTGAACGTTCCGCGAGTCCGACTGGAGGGCGAACGTCAGCGCGGCAAACGAGCTCGGCCGGAACGGGAAGGCGTAGCGTGTGGAAGCCGCGGCGGCCGCCTCCAGGTCCTCCGAGGGAGACTGCCCCAGGCGCGCCCGGCACCAGGCGCGGTAGTAGAAGAAGAGGGGGCTCCCGGCAGGTGGAACCGTGCCCGGCTCGATAGTCTCGGGAGGAGCGGGCGGGTATGCGTGCGCCAGCAGCCGCAGGGCGTCGTCGGCCATGCCCAGACTCAGGTAGTCGTCCACCAGGTTGAGCACGCGCTCCGAGTCGGCGGCGAGATGCGTCCACAGCTCGGGGTCGTCCGCAACCAGCAGGGTGTGCTCGAAGCGAAGCATGCTGTCGGCCGGGTCTATGGCTTCCCACACGGCAACTTCCGCCGCGGCCTCTTTTTGCCGGCCGGCGTGGCGAAGGAAGGCGATTTCGAGAGTGCCTGCGCGAGCGGTAGAGGACGGCGTCGAGAGCAACGGTCCGAGCGCGGCGAGGCCAGCCGTGTACTGGCCGGCACGCGCGGCAATGGAGGCAAGCTGAAGTGCGGCGGGCGCGGCGAACGGCGATGTGGAGCGCACCTCGGAGAGGGCGCCGCGGGCGTCCGCATCGCGGCCCAGCATCGCCTGGGCCACCCCGAGGTAGTAGGAGGTTTCGTCGTCGCCGGGGGCCGCGGCGTGAACGCGCGCGAGCAGCTTTGCGGACTCCTCGAACCGGCTCAAGGCCACGTCCAAACGCCCCAGCGCCTTCTGGAGCGGGATGCTGTCCGGGAATTGTTCGAGACCCTTCTGATACTCATAGAGCGCGGACCGGAGGCGGTCGGCGAGCTCGTGGCTGGTTCCCCCGCCCAGCCGGACGGTCTGGGGCTCGTTTTTGCCCGGAACGGGGGGAGCCTGTGTCCCGAGAGTGACGCCCTCCGGTCCGTCGGCATCGTAGCGGCCTTCGGTATGTTCGAGCAGGATCACTCCACGGGAGTCGGCGAGTTGAACCGTATAGGCAGCGGGTCCGGGAGCCTTTAGAACGTGCGTGAAGGTCGTTGCAGGATCGAGGTCGGCGCGCGTTTGAAACGCCGGTTGTCCCGGGCTGAACACCCGAATGGCTGCGCCCTGGATGGCGTGCGTGGCGCTCACCTCCAGGAAGAGAACCGGCCCCTTCGCGGGCTCCGTCCGGCGCTCGAGATTCACCAGGGCTTCGCCGGTCACACGGGAGATTCCATCCATGTCGTGAATGGGAATCCAGTATTCGGAGAAGGTTCGGGAAACACCCGGCTCCAGGAATTGGAAGATCCCCTGATTCTGAAACAACCCAGCCTGAATCTCCACATACGAAGGGAAGTTGTCGGTCAGGGTGCTCCGCACAATGGCGTCGTCGGCATCGCCCCACAGGTAGAGTTTCTTGCCGGCGACGACTTGCGGGTCGGCGAGATGCGCGACGCCGCTTCTCGAACCGGGCTTGTAGAGGGCGAAGAACGGCTCGCGGGAACCGAGGGCAAACCAGGCTGTCGACGTCTTGTGGCCGGCTACGAGGCTTTCGTTCGTGCCTCGGGAAGTGACCGGCCAGGATTCGATCACGGAGGATGTGTGGTCCGCCACCAGCCGCGCGGGCAGGATGAAGCGCGCGGCAGGGTCGTCGTACTCGATACCGGCGTTGGCCCACCAGTCGTACGCCCTACGGGCGCCGCCGCGGTTATAGAGTGTCACTCGCTGCTCGAGAACGGTGCTGGCAGCCCGCAGCACATATTCCACGCGCCATTCCATGCCGCTGACTCGGTCGATATCCTCGACCACGGCGCGAGCCGACCCGTCGGATTCGCTTCGCAAGGCGAAATCGACGGGAGAGGTGCTGTCGCGCGCGTGCGCGGCGGGGAAATTGGATTCGATGCCAAGCGCCACCCACGCGCCCCTCAGACCGATCAGGCCTTTCTTGATGACCGGGTTCGCGTAGAAGACCTCGCGGCCGCTCCGCTTGTCCCGGCAACTGTACAGATGCCCTCCCAGGTCGGGCAGGACGCGGCAGAAAAGGTACTCGTTCTCGAGGTTCAGCGTCCGCCAGGCCCTCTCCTTGCGCACGTTGGTGAGGTTCGTCCGTAGTGGGTATGGATAGTTGGGATGGTCGTAGACGAAGGCCGGGAACTGGGGATCCGGGTCGGGATCGCCCTCGTCGTAGGTGGGAAGCTGGATCGAGGACTGCCAGGCTCGGACGGAATTGCCTGCGGCCAAGGCAGGGGAGACGCACCGGAACGCGAGAGCGACGGCCAGAGCGGCGCGCCGCATGCGGATCGAGCGGGGCGCTTGCACCGGCTCAGAATAGCACGGCGGGGGAATCAAACAAGCTCAGGTCGCAGCGGCGCAGCGGCGCGCGCCTGCCGGGCTTGGCGCTGCGCGACATTCAGCCGCTCGTCGAGGGGGTACGCGCGGGCGGGGGAGCCGAAGGGCGGGTGTCGGTGCTTCAGGTGCTCCGCCGGCGGCCAACTTACGCCGCGTACCTGAGAATCTCTACTTCGGCGCCGTTGCTGACGGCTGCCTCGGCCTTCCCCAGAACCTGGCCGGTCACTTCATCGGAGAGGTAGTATTCGCCGCAGTTCTCGCACACGTCGGCGGGAACGCCCTTCAAGACCACCGTGGTTGCGCCGCGCTGGAGTGTCACGGTCACCTCGCCGGGATGGCTCTCCCCGTGCTTGCACAGGACGCACGTCATCTTTCCCTCCTCGTTTTGAAGTCAGGCTGCCACTGATCGAGTCCTGGAACGTATACCGTCACAACAACGCATGTCCTGCCGTCTTCATCTAAGGCCGCGAGCACATGTATCGGCCGCCCTTCCACAAATCGAAACATCAGGCGGCTCGGGTAGGGTGAATCGCCGGGATACTCGGCGACGGCCTCTCCCCCAGCAATGACCGATTTCACTTCGTCCGTGCCGATGCCACGCTCAAACATGCGCCGCACGGCATGAGCGCTGAAGACCAGCCGATCATATTCCAAAGCTCAACCCTCGCAGCTTTGCCCGCATTGACCGCTCCGCTTCGGTTGGTGGTGCTGTTTTCTCCGGCCCGGCGGGTGGCAGAACAGTAGGATAGCAACGAATTCAGGAGCGCGCATGGGGTTTGATTATGGTTCAGGAGGTAGACCATCTGCCTTGGGCGCGGGGGTCGGCAGTTCAAATCTGCCCGTCCCGACCAATTCCCCAGTTCTCAGTTAGCCACTTCTTCGTTCGCTCACGTTCATCCGACGGTGGCGATATAATCGCCCCAGTGAGCTCCTGCCGAATGCGCCAGACGAGTTACCAAAGCGACGACTGGGTCGGCGGTCGGTTTGGACCGACTTCCTTGGTCGGGCGTCAATACACGGAAGAGGCGTCGCCTGGCGACGCCGGTCAATTGCAGCCCACTTCAGCGACGACAAACGACAATTCAATAGCAGCCACGAGGTGACCGGATGATCGAACGAGACATGGAAGATCTGCTTGCCTCGTACCCTGACGAGTTCTTCCCGAGGCAGAGCCTCGTCTTGAAGGGGCGCCAGCGGGAATTCCCTGGGGTCGGCAGGTTCGACCTCCTTTTCGAAGACCACTTCCAGACGAACGTTCTTATGGAGCTCAAGGCCCGGTCGGCCAGGTATGAGGATGCCACGCAGCTAGCCAAGTACAAAGAGGAACTGGAGCGCCGAGGTGAGCAGAACGTCTTAATGTGGCTGGTCGCTCCTCACATTCCGAAATCAGTGAGTGAGTTCCTCGGCCGCATTGGGATTCAATACAGCGAAATACACTTCGTGGAGGTTCGGCGGGTCGCTCAACGTCATGACATCTCGCTTTCGCTTCTATGACGCAGCAGCTCAGTACGAGCAACTCGCAAAGATGGAATTCAGCGGGACGTGGAGTCGCCTGTGCCCGCACGTTCACCGCGCTCTTGCAGCCAGCTACGTCTCCGCAAAGGAACCGGCGAAGGCAATCAAGGCGCTCCGACTGTGCTCCTCGAAGTTCCCGACGGAAGCGGACATCTACCTCAGGACCGCTCAACTGCAGGCTCAGGAAACCGACTATGCCTCCGTGACGGAGACCCTTCGCGAGGCCGTTGACAACGTCCCGGCTCTCAATGAGGATTGGCGCATCAGTTCCCTAGTGGCGGTGGGTGAAATAGCACAAGGCGGCAATCTGTCTATGCCGGAAGTCGACCCGGAGAAACGGGAAATCATCGTCTCTCTACTCGGCGAGTATTGGCGGCCGTTTGGGAAGCTCTCCACCCGAGCTCAAGACGAGTGGGTCATTGGGACGTACCTGTTGCACCTATCCACGAGCCAAAAGGCGATGGCAAAGACGTTGGCTCTGAAGGGCCTTACGGCGCTTGCTGTAGCGGTGGAGATAGAACTCGTGCAGAGGGTGTTTGAACCACTTCGGCGTTACTTCTGCCAAGACGAGCAACTGCATAGGCTGGTCAGGGAAGGACTCGATGCGGGAGAGAAGAGAGGGCAGAATCCGGAAATGGTACCCTTCTGCCAATTCGTGGCGGGGGACCAGCGGTTTGCGATCGGGTTTGCATCGAAGGTGCTTCGGCTCTGCCAACATCCAAAGACACCAGTTTTCATGGCCGTACGGGAGTGGTTTGACCGTAACCATCCGAGGCTGCCTCCCCTCGCCGGGACGCTGGACGACGTGCGTACCGTTCGAAACCGCGCAGTCCACGGGGGCATCTTGGCATCGACGACCGTGGACATACCCGAGGCCTGCCGGGAGATTATTGAATCTCTCCTCTGAGACGGTTTCGCCCGTCCCAAGGTCTCTAAACGGAGAAAGCGGTCACTCGAGAGGCAACCGGCACCGGCCTGTCGTATGAATCTCGGTCGGGGATCCGGACTTGGCGGCACTGCAAGCGATTCTGCAACTGCCCGGCGCGTCCGGATTCAACTGAGTTCCACAAGCCTCGATGGGATGCCCGCATCCCCTTTAGGAGTTGACAATTGAAACCAGGTAACTCTCGGAGAAGTCCCCAATTCGCCTTGGGCGCAGGGGGTCGCCAGTTCAAATCAATGCTTCGGTAGTGGCCTGCCCCCCCTACCCCCCAATCGAGTACATGGGCCGCGGCGGGGCCACGAAGCGGGCGGTGTTGATTTCGTGGCCTTCCCACTTGGCGTGGACGGTGGCCCGGATCGCCTCGGCGATTTCGTCGTCGGAAGCCCCGCCGCGCAACAGCGACCGCACGTCCGTCTCCTCGATCGCGAACAGGCAATAGCGCAGGTGGCCGTCGGCGGTCAGCCGGATGCGGTTGCAGTTGAGACAAAACGGCCGGCTCACCGAGGCGATGAAGCCGACCCGGCCGAGGCCGTCGGCGTAGCGGTATTCGGGTGGCGGGAGCACGCGGGTCCTCGGCCGGCATCTCGACGAGGGGCGCGATCTCGCGCGAGAGCGTTTCGACGATCTCGCCGGCCGTCAGCACACTCCCGCGGTCCCAGATGCCCTGCGCGTCGAGCGGCATGAACTCGATGAAGCGCACCTCCATGCCGTTGTCGCGGCCGAACCGCGCCAGCGGGACGAGGTCCGGCTCCACCAGGCCCTTCACCGCCACGGCGTTGATCTTGATGGGATCGAAACCGGCACGGCGGCAGGACGCGATGCCGGCCAGGACGCGATCGATCTCGTCGCGCCGCGCGATACGGAGGAAGCGCTCGCGGTCGAGCGTGTCCAGGTGGATGTTGATGCGCCGCAGGCCGGCCGCGTAAAGCGCCGGCGCCTGGCCCTCGAGCAGAACGCCGTTGGTGGTCAGCGACAGGTCCTCGATTCCGTGGATGGCAGCCAGGCGCCGCACCAGGTCCGGCACGTCCCGGCGCACCAGCGGCTCGCCGCCGGTGATGCGCACCCGGTTGACACCCAGCCCCACGGCAATGCGCACGAAACGCTCGATCTCCTCGTAACTCAGGATCTGGGCGCGCGCGACGTAGGCGGGGTCGCGCTCGGGCATGCAATAGAAGCAGCGGATGTTGCAGCGGTCGGTGACGCTGACACGCAGGCTGTTGTGCGAGCGGCCGAAGGTATCGCGCAGCCCGTTCGTCATCGGGATCTCACCCCAGGGCCAGCATCCTCTCGAGCGGAACCAGCGCCCGGGCCGCGATGTCCTCGGGAACCTCGACGCGCGGCGTGAGCGTGCGCAGGCAGTCGCGCAGCTTCTCCAGCGTGTTGAGCTTCATGTACTGGCACTCGCTGCAATTGCAGTTGTCGTTGGGCACGAAGGTGAAGCGCTTGTGCGGAGCGAGTTTCTGTAGCGAATGCGACACGCCGCTCTCGGTCAGGACGATGAACTCGTCCGCCGGGGCCTGGACGCAGTACCGGATGATGGCGGTCGTGGACCCGATGAAATCGGCCTGGTCGAGCACCTCGGGCGGGCACTCGGGATGCGCCGCCACCAGCGCTGCCGGATGCTCGGCGCGCGCCTCGGCCACCCGGCGGGCGTTGAAGGTAGCGTGGACGATGCAGGCGCCCTGCCAGATCTTCATGTTCTCGCGGCCGGTCTGCTTCTGGACGTAGCTGCCCAGGTTGCGGTCGGGGAGGAACAGAACCGTCTTCTCGGGCGGGATGGAATTCACCACCTGGACGGCGTTGCGCGAGGTGCAAAGGATGTCGCTCTCCGCCTTCACCTCGACCGAGGTGTTGATGTAGCTCACGATCGCGTGGTCGGGATGCTGGCGGCGGTAAGCGCGCACGGGTTCCACGGTGCAGCTCTCGACCAGGCTGCAACTGGCGGCGCTGTCGGGGACCACCACAACGCGGCTCGGGTTCAGCACCTTGGCGGTTTCCGCCATGAACCACACGCCGCAGAAGGCAATCACGTCGCCTTCGAACTGGCGGGCCTTGCGGGCGAGTTCGAGGCTGTCGCCCACGCAGTCGGCCAGGTCCTGAATCTCGGGTTCCTGGTAGTGGTGCGCTAGCAGGACCGCCCGGCGGGCACCTTTCAGCTCCCGGATCTCTTCGGCCAGTGTTGCGGTTGCCAGCATGGAGGAACTGGTCCCATTGTAACAAGGGCTCCGCTTTCGGGCGGCGATCATTCTATGTCTGCTTCCGCTCGCGCGCGGTTCCGTGTTATCGTCCCGCTGACGGGTTGGGGCGGTTCACTTCCGCTCCGTTGAAGCTCAAGCCACGAGCAGCCGGCGGGCTTCCGCGACCAGGAAGAGCGAGCCGGCCACGAAGATGGCGTCGTCTGGGACGGCTTCGCGGCCGGCGATGGCCAGGGCCTCTTCGAGCGTGGCGGCGGTGCGCAGGCGCGCATGGTCGGTCAGCGCCCGGATGGTCTCCGGCCGGAGAGCGCGCGCCATCCCTGGCGCGGTCGCCAGGATCTGGTCGGCGAGCGGGAACAGGATCGCGCCCATCTCTTCGACCGCCTTGTCGCGCATCGCGCCGTAGATCAGCCAGACGCGGCGGCCGTCGAAGAAGCGGTTGATGTAGGCGGCCAAGGCGCGAGCGCCGGCGGGGTTGTGAGCGCCGTCCAGAATGATCTCGGGTGCGGCGGAAACGCGCTCGAGGCGGCCCGGCCAGCGCGCCTGGCGGATGCCCTCGCGAATGGCCTCGGCCGGAAACCCGAGCCGGTCCAGGGCCGCGACCGCCGTCACCGCGTTGGTTACCTGGTGCTCTCCGGCGAGCGGACAATCGATACGGCATTCCCTCGGCCCCACCACCCGGAAGCAACTCCCGCCCGGATAGAGGGCCAGGTCCGCGACGCGCCAGTCCGAGGTCCAGACGGGCTCGATGGCCAGCGCGGCCGCGGCGGCGGCGAGCGTTTGCGCGGCCTCAGGACGCTGCGGCGCGAAGACGGCCGGCACGCCGGGTTTGAGGATGCCCGCCTTCTCCTCGGCGATCGCGCTCAAGTCGCGGCCGAGAAAGACCTCGTGGTCGAAGTCGATGGGGGTAATCACCGCCAGGCGCGGCAGGACCACGTTGGTGGCGTCCAGTCTGCCGCCGAGGCCAACCTCGAGAACGGTGGTCCGGACCTGCGCCTCGCGGAAGGCCACGAAGGCCATGGCGGTGACGGTCTCGAAGTAGGTGGGATGCAGGTCGAGCGCCCCCGAGGCGATCAGACGCTCCGCCGCGGCATGTACCTGATCGAAGGCGGCCGCGAAGACCTCGGGGCTCACCGGGCGGCCTGAAATCGAAATGCGCTCGGTGGGCTCGGCCAGGTGCGGCGAGGTGTACAGACCGGTCTTGATACCGGCAACCCGCAAGGTGGACTCGATCATGGCGCAGGTCGAGCCTTTGCCGTTCGTTCCGGCGACGTGGATGAACTCGCCCGCGCGATGCGGGTTGCCTAGCGCCTCCAGCAGCGCCGACATCCGGTCGAGTCCCAGCTTGGCGGACTTCACCTCGTTGCCGAGCGAGTACAGGAACCGGACTGCGTCCTCGTAATTCATGCTTGCGCGCGTCTGCCCCTTAAGAAAGCCATTCTACCGGCAGCCACCAGCAGCAGGCAGCCCACGGCGAGTTTGGCCTCGAAGCGCCAGACGGACGCCACGCCGTCCGGCGGCACGAGCGAGAAGGCGATCCCGGCGGCGGTCACCACCAGTCCGGCTGTGGCGCTGAGGCGCAGGCCGTGGCGGGCGGCGGTCGCGAACAGGTAGAGGAAGGGGATGAAGTACGTCACCACGGTCATATCCACCAGCAACTGGTAGCCGGTGCGCAGATCCTCGCCCAGGAGCATGGCGAGCAGGAAGACGGTGCAGGCGGCGGACTGACTGAGGATGGCGACGTGCGGCGTCTTCCAGCGCGGGTGGAGGCGGGCGAAGGCTGGCGGGCAGGTAGCGATCCAGGCCGATGGCGAAGGGGATGCGCGCGCCGCCGGCGAGCCAGGCGCCGAGCTGGCCGGTGATGCCGAACGCGATGAGCACCGCCACCAGCGGACGCCACGAGCGGGAGGCCGAGCCGATCTCCGGCCGCGGCGGCCGCCTGCGTCAGGCCGGAGACGATATTGACCTGTCCGGGGGCGAGCACGGCCAGGACCGCCAGCGTTCCCGCGATGTAGAAAGCCGCGATGGCGAGCCCGCTGATCAAGGCCGCGCGCGGGACGTTGCGCTCGGGGTCGCGAATCTCGCCGCCCATCACCGCTCCGAGCTCGAGCCCGCCGAAGGCGAAGGCGATCTGGGACCAGAAGTTGAGCCGGTCCCAGTTCCAGCGGGGCAGGACGTGCAGCGGCGTGGCCGGACCGTGGGTGGCCCACACGGCGATGCCCAGCCCGACCAGCACCAGGCCGGCGGCGTAGGTAGCCAGGCCGCCCGCGTTCTGCGTCCACTTGCCGACCCGCAGACCCACCAGGTTCGTGAGCGTGCCGATCCACAGCACCGCCAGCGAAGCCGGGATGACGAACCAGCGGGTGTCGCCCAGCCAGGCGTGACTCGATCCCAGGCCGTAGACCGCCATGGCGATCCCGGCCAGCAGCAGGTTGGGGAAGTAGAACAGGTTGCTGAGCCAATAGCACCAGCCGCACAGGAAGCCGTGCCAGTCGCCGAAGCCGTTGCGGGTCCAGGCGTAGATGCCGCCCTCTTCTGGAAACTGGGCGCTGAGGCGCGAAACGGCAAGGGCGGAGGGGACGAAGAAGAGAACCGCGGCCGCCAGCCACAGGCCGATGGAGTCCGGGCCGGTATGCGCCGCGGCGGCCAGCCAGCGAATCCCCACCACGGCGGCGATGTTGAACAGGACCAGGTCGCGCAGGCCGAGTTCGCGCGCGAGGGCGGGGGTGCGGTCGGGCATGAGTTATCTTCATCGTATCCTGCGAGGCCGCGAGATTTCCGCAGGGTGCGACACAGAAGTGCAAGTCACGCCGCGCGGCGAGCCTCCCAGTAGTCCTCGAACCGGCCGTTGAGCTGGCAACAGCGCAACGCCACGATGGCATTGGCCCCGCGCACTGTCCAAAACATCCCCGATCGTTGGAGACGCGCGCCGGACGACGGTCTTGCAGCCGGCTCTTCTCGGCCACCTCCGGATTCGCCGTATCGATGGACCGCAGCGCCAGCACCAGCTTTTCGATCTTGCCGTGGTCGAGCCGACGCTTCTGAACCCGCATCCAGCGCTTCTGCTGGACCTCGTCGTTGGGGTACAGCTTGCGCACCAAGTCCCACCGATGCTGGCGAGCATGATACAGATCGACGATCTGAACGGCGCCGGGAAAATGCTGCTGCGCCAGGTTCCCGATCCATTCCGCTCCGTCCCCCAGCACGACCTTCTTCTTCGCGCGGCTCCAGCCCGGGTTTCCGCAGCGGCCGCCGGTGCTGGTGATGGAGCCAGTCCGCATATCGCTCCAGTGGGCCACTTCGGATTGGATGGTGGCGCGACGGGTTTCCAGCTCAGTGAGGGAGTGGGACATAGGCCTCCCTGCCTCGCGTATCACGACGCTAGGATTCGCGCCACAAAAAAGAAACCGCTTCAGTCTGCACTTCCATGTTTCTTTTAACCGGCCAATCGTGACGTCACCGAAAATGGTGAGCGAAGCGGCTGAAAAGACACGTCGATTGGCCGGTTGAAAAGCGACTTGACCGGGCCAATCTTTTCGCGCGCACCTGACTCGTTGAGAAGATTCGGGTTGCGGCTGCGCGCGGCCAAAGACTGGCCGGTCAAGTCGGGCACCCCGACATTTGCGACGCACCACACTAGAATGGTTACATGGTTAGACTTGACGCCTTGTTGGATTCTTGGAAGAGCGTGCGGCAGGATACGGCGCAGGCGGTCCAGGACATGCCGGAAGGGGAACTGGACTTCAAGCCGGTTTCGGACGTAATGACGTTCCGCGAGATCGCGCGTCATATCCTCGGAGCAGGCCATGCCATCACAGGGATGTTGCTCGACGGCCTGGAGAATCTGGACCGGCAGGAACTTGTCAAGCGCGTTCCACAGGTTCCCGCCGATGCGGGGGCGGCCGTGCTGGCCTCCGAGTTGCGAGAGCGCCTCGAGGAACGGCTTCCGGCCCTGGCCGCTCAGCCTCCGGCGTTCTACTCCGGCATCGTCACCCGCATGGACGGCCAGCGAGTAACGAGACTGGAGATGCTCCAGACCGTCAAAGAGCACGAGTTGACGCACCGGGCGCAGATGTTTCTCTACTTGAGGCTCAAAGGGATCGTGCCGGTGACCACGCGCCGGCGCCAGGCCGCAAAATAGCCCATAAGACCCTCTTTCCTTCGGGCCAGCGAGTATGTATAAAGGAATCTGGGCCGTGGTTGTGCGGAGGAACGAATGATAGCTTGCCCGGTGTGCGACGCGGACATCGACGTGGAAGAAGACGAGCTGGACGAAGGGGATACGATCTCATGCAATGAGTGCGGCGCGGACGTACGCGTGCTGAGCGTCGATCCACTCGAGCTCGAACCTCTCGAGGAGGACGAGGACGAGGAAGAGGCCGAGTTCGACGAGGATGAAGACGAAGAGTTCCCGAAGTAGGGGAGGCCCTGGCCGCTTCCTTCTGCTGGCCGTATTCGCCGCGGCCGCGCTGTCGGCGGAAGCGAAGGACAAGAAGGAGCAGGCCCCTTACGCCCTGATCTTCGGGACCGTGTTCCAGGAGAGCGGGCTCAGTCTGCCCGGCGCCCGGATCGAGATCGTTCCGGCCGGCGAGTTGCAGGGCGCGCGCAAGTTCAAGAGACTGGAAGCAGTGAGCGACTCACGGGGAGAGTTCGCATTCCGGGTCCCGGTGCAAGAGATGACCTACAAGCTGACCGCGAGGGCAGCCGGGTACATGCCGCAGGAAAAGACTACGCAAGCGGCCGGCGAGGTGCGCGTCGATGTATTCTTCCGCCTCGAAGCCGCGTCCAAGAAGGCATTGGAGGCAAAGTGAGAAGGCTGATTCCGTTGTGGGGACTGCTGGCCGCGACGCTGTGGTGTCAGGCGGCGCTGGCCCAGAAGGCCGACAAGACGGACCCCTACACCCGTTCGGTGCAGGGAGTGGTGACGGACGCGGATGGCAGCGTCGTCTCTGGCGCCGTCGTACACCTGGAGAACAGCAAAACCCTCCAGGTTCGCTCCTACATCACCAAGGAGAATGGCAGCTATTCATTCTTCGGGCTGAGTACGAACGTGGAGTACGAGTTGAAAGCCGAGTACCAGGGCGTCACCAGCGACGCCAAGAAGATCGACGTATTCGTGTCGGACAAGAAGGTCGTGCGCAACCTGAAGCTGAATAGGAAGAAATAGGGGCGGGCCCGGGCGGGCCCGATTCGGAGGGGACATGGGACGGTATTGGTTCGCGGCCGCGCTTTCCGTGGCTGCCTTACTGGGACAGGAATTCAAACTGGGCACGAAGGTAAATGACTTCGCCTTGCGGGAGACCGGCGGCAGCGAGGTTCAGTTCTCGTCGCTGCGCGGGCCGGTCACGGTGGTGGTCTTCGTCGCCACCAAGTGCCCGGTTTCGAACGCCTACAACGACCGGATGAACGCCATCTACAAGGACTACGGCCAGCGGGGAGTGAAGTTCGTGTTCGTTAACGCCAACAACACGGAATCGCTGGCGGAGGTCGCGGAGCACGCCAGGGATCACTTCGCGTTTCCGGTTTACAAAGACGCGGACAACGTGGTGGCCGACCGCTTCGGCGCCACGGTCACGCCGGAGGCCTTCGTCATCGATGCGACCGGGACGATCCGCTATCACGGCTCGATCGACGACTCGCAGGTAGTGCAGCGGGTGCAAGAGAACCGGCTGCGGAACGCGCTGGACGCCGTGCTGGCGTCCAAGCCCGTGGAACAGGCGGAGACTAAAGCGTTCGGATGCAGCATCAAGCGCGTCAAGAAGGCGTCGTGAGGGCAGGGCGATCCTGGCCGGTTTTCTGCTGACCGCCGTGGCCGCGCTCGGAGCGCCGCCGCTCGGCCCCCTGGACGAGGCCGGCTACCATCGGCTGGTCGCCCAGGCCAAGGGCCGCGTGGTGCTGGTCGATTTCTGGGCCACGTGGTGCGACCCCTGCCGGGCCGAAATGCCCGAGTTGGTGCGCCTGGCGGCCCGCTACCAGGCCCGTGGCCTGGCATTCGCGACGGTTTCCTGCGACGAGCCGGAGCAGGAGGCGGACGCCGCCGCGTTCCTCCATAAGAACGGAGCGCCGGCGCCGCACTACGTCAAGCGCGCCGCCAACGATGAGAAGTTCATCGATGCGATCGATCCCAAGTGGAGCGGCGCCCTGCCCGCGTTGTTCCTCTATGACCGGCAGGGCCGGCTGGTGAAGTCCTTCATCGGCGAGACCGAAATGGGGGCCCTCGAAGCGGCGGTAAAACAGTTATTGTGAGACTGCTCGAAAAACACCTCGCCCGTCTGAAGGGCCGCACTGCATGGATTACGGGCGGGCGGCGGCTGGGCCGGACCGTAGCCCGCCTGCTGGCCGAGTGCGGCGCGAACGTGGTGGTGAGCTACCGCCGCTCGGCGCAAGAGGCGGAAGGGACCGTCGAGGAGGCCCGCCGGCTGGGCGTGCGGTCGCTGGCGGTGCAGGCGGACGTAGCGCTACGCGACAGCGTGGCGGCGGCCGTCGAGCGGGTCCGCGCCGACTTTCCCGAGATCGACATCCTGATCAACATGGCGTCCGTCTACAAGCTCGGCGCGGTGGATGAAGTGACCGCGGCGGACTGGGACGCCAACGTGGGGGCGCACATCCTGGGCACGTTCTGGCCCACTCAGTCGATCGTGCCCTTGATGCCGCGCGGCGGCCACATCGTCAACGTAGCCGATGCCACCTCGATCGGGCGGCCGCAGCGCCGCAGCCTGCCATACGTCGTGACCAAGGCCGCGGTGGCGGCCATGACCCGGGAGATGGCTCTCGAGTACGGCGGCCGCGGGATCTTCGTCAATGCGCTCGCGCCCGGCCCCATCCTGCCGCCGGAGGGTTTCCCCGCCGACGTATGGCGGCGCATCCGCGAGCGGTCGCCGGTGAAAGTGCCGGTGAGCGACGAGGAGGCCGCCGAACAGTTCGCGCTGTTGACGCTCTACCTA
The DNA here is from genome assembly GCA_963710565.1 of Bryobacterales bacterium. Classification (GTDB taxonomy): domain Bacteria; phylum Acidobacteriota; class Terriglobia; order Bryobacterales; family Bryobacteraceae; genus DASWZN01. The sequence goes on from CAVQAN010000013.1 coordinate 25,376, forward strand.
TGCCTCACCAGCATGTCGAGCGGCCACGTCTATCCGCTCGACCAGGGCCAGAACCTGTAATTGCCGCCTTACTCCCGCACCGCCAGCCCCCCGTTGAACTGGCAGTAGCTGGCGAAGCCGAGGCGCTGGTACACGCGGATGGCCGCGGCGTTCGTCTGGCTCACGTTCAGCCCCACCACGGGAATGTTCATGCGCAGGAGTTCCCGCGTCACCGCGCTGGTCAGGCTGCCCGCCAGACCACGCCCACGGCGGTCGCTCCTCGTGTACACGTTGCCTACGGCAGCCACGCCTTCTTCGGGCACGGCCAGGTGCGTACCGGCGACCGCAACCAATTCGCCGTCCTGCTCGACGCCGAAGAACACTCCGAGCTCGATCATCGAGGGAAAGAAGAAATCGGGGCTTTCGCCGCTCCCGCGTCCATCCGCAAAGAGCGTTTCGACGCGGGCGGCATCCGCCGCTCCGAGCCGCACCACGGCGGCCCCGAACTCAGGGCGGAAGCGCGGCGGATCCAGCACCATTCTGAGCATCGGCTTTCGCTCGACGAGGTGGTAGCGCGGCGCCAGCGCGCGGGCGGCGTCCGGCTGCACGTGCAAGTGGACGGCGGGCTCGCCGATCCCCTCCCCCAGGAGCGCGATCGCTTGCGCCGGACCCACGGCGAGGAGAACCGGCGGCGTCACGGCGCGGTAGAGCAGCAGCAGCGCGGACGCTCCCTCGTTGGCGTGCCACTCGCAACGCTCGAAATAGCCAGGCGCCAGGTCGCCGAGCGCGTACAAGGACCATCGCGGGTCGGCGCTCAGAATGGCGCGGATGGCGTCGCGATCGTGGATCCGGGGCATTTCGCTCATCATACGCGATCGGATCCGCCGGCGAGCGGCGGGCGAAAATCGGCGACTCGCCCGTCGCATCCGGCCAACGCCGCCCGGCGCCGCACCGGATCGGGATATACTTCGGCTATGTGGTTCAGGAGTTGAAAACAGCCATGAAAACACTTCCGTCCGGTTCCATCGTAGTCCTTGCGCTGGCCGTCCTTTCTCCGTTCACGGCCACGGCGCAGGATGCAGCCCTGCCCTCCGCGGACCAGGTGCTCGACAAATACGTCGCCGCCGTCGGCGGCAAGGATGCGATTCAGAAGATCACCAGCCGCGTCACCAAGGGCACCCTCGATGTGGTGACCTTCGGCGCCAGCGGCACCTACGAGCAGTACACCAAGTCGCCCGACCGCACAGTCATGATCGCCGAGTTCGCCGGCTACGGCACCGTCATCCAGTGCTTCGACGGCAAGACCGGCTGGGCGTCCGATCCGCAACAGGGATTCCGCGAGATGGCAGGGCCGGAACTAGCCGCCTTCAAGCGCTCGGCCGACCTGCAGGCCGTCTTGCACACGAAAGACCACTACAAGAAGGTGACCGTGACCGGGAAGGGCAAGGTGGGCGACCGGGATGCCTTCATTGTCGAGGGCCAGCCGAACGAGGGCGGTCCCGAGAAGCTCTACTTCGACACGCAGACCGGGATGCTGACCCGCCTGGAGATGCCCTCGCCTCAAGGCAGCGGCACCATCTCGATGGTGTTCGAGGACTACAAGGAAGCCGATGGCGTGAAGATCGCCTCCACGATCCATCAGGAGACGCCCGAGATCTCGATCCTGATCAAGATGGAGAGCATCAAGCAGAACGTGCCGATCGACGACGCCAAGTTCAACAAGCCCGCGGCCGAGCCCGCCGCCACGCCTGCGCCTGCCGTGAAGTAGCGCCGCTCGATTTTCGGCGGGGCGGACCACCTGGCCGCCACCGGGCCGGCCGTGGAGGCATCGCGATGCAGTCTCATGCCGCAACCGGCGGCCGGCGGTCGTTTCTGAAGGGCGTGGCCGGAGCTATGGGCCTCGGCCTATGGGCTGATGAAACGCTGGAGGCCGTTCCGCAGAACGTCAACACCAACTCCAAGCCGTCGGAGTTGAAGACCGCCGACCTGCGCGTCCTCGTCATCGGCCACGCGCCCGTGACCTGCCCCATCATCCGCCTCGACACCAAGGAGTACGAGGAGTCTCTGAAGAAGCGGCTAGACGAGGTCAGGGCGAAGTAGGCGCAGACGTCGTCGCCGGAAACAACTCCCGTGAAGCCGAAGACGGTGACCGTCTGTGATTGCGGCGATCTGGATAGCATCGCCAGCGCCAAGCCGTTGCGAGGTTGCGTTCACTTCTCCCGACGGGCAGGGTGCCCGATTCTCTACGAGCGGAAAGTCGATGGACCCCATGCCCTCCGGCGGAAGGGGGCCGCGCACCTGCCCCGAGCCGCGCGCGCGCGGGTGTCTCACCTGCACCCGCCTCACAAGCGTCAGAAACAAGCCACCAACCGATGCCGGGCAAAGGTGCGGCATTCGGCATGGACGCGCGCAAGCGGGTTCCCTGCCTACGCCGTCTCCGTGTGCGTGAGCGATTCCAGGCCCAGGGCCTTCACCTCATGCTGGCGCATGAGGTACTTCTGGACCTTGCCGTTGGCCGTCATCGGGAACGAGTCGACAAAGCGGATGTGCTCAGGGATCTTGAAGTACGCGATCTGCCCTCGGCAGAAGCCACGGATCTCCTCCGGCGTCGCCGTCTGGCCGCTCTTCAGCCGGACCCAGGCCGCTACGCGCTCGCCCAGCCGCTCGTCGGGGATGCCGAACACGTAGACGTCGGAGACGGCCGGGTGCTCGCGCAGAAACTGCTCGACCTCGAGCGGGTACACTTTCTCGCCGCCGCGGCTAACCATATCCTTGGCTCGGCCGGTGATGCGGAAGTAGCCGTCCGGCCGCATGGAAGCCAGGTCGCCCGAGTGCAGCCAGCCCTCCGAGTCGATGGCCTCGGCGGTGCCTTCGGGGTTGTTGTCGTAGCCCTTCATGACCGCGAAGCCGCGCACGCAGAGCTCGCCTTGCTCGCCCACCGGCACGGTCGCTCCGGTTTCCAGATCGACCAGCTTGATCTCGGTGCCGGGCAGCGGGCGGCCCACCGTGGCCACGCGGGTTTCGACGCTGTCGTCCGTGGCCGACATCACCGTCACCGGCGAGCTCTCGGTCTGCCCGTAGCAGATGGTCAGCTCACGGCAGTACATCTCGTTCACCACGCGCCGCATCAAGTCGATGGGGCAGGGCGAGCCGGCCATAACGCCGGTGCGCAGCGAGCTCAGATCGAACTCGGCGAAGCGCGGGTGCTCGAACTCGGAGATGAACATGGTGGGCACGCCGTAGAGCGCCGTGCAGCGCTCCTCATGCACCGCTTCGAGCGTGGCGAGCGGGTCGAATTGCGCCGCCGGGAGCACCAGCGTGGCGCCCGAGGTCAGCGCCACCATCACCCCGATCACGCAGCCGAAACAATGATAGAGCGGCACCGGCGCGCAGATGCGGTCGCTCGCGCCGGCCTTCAGCCGCTGGCCGATAAACAGCCCGTCGTTGACCAGGTTGCGGTGGGTCAGCAGGACGCCCTTGGGAGAGCCGGTGGTGCCGGAGGTGTACTGGATGTTCACCACATCCTCGGGCGTCGCGGGCACGGGCGGAAACTCGACGCCGGCCGCCAGCATCCGCTGCCACTCATCGCTTTCGAGGAGGACGGTCGATTCGAGCGCCAGCCCGCCTGCGTGCCGCGCCTCGTCGAGAATCTGGACGTAGTTGGCGCGGCGGTCCGCTGCGTGCAAAAACAGCAGGCGCACCCGGGAGCGGTCGAGCACGAAGCGCAGGTCGTGCGCCCGGTAGGCCGGATTGACGTTGACCAGCACGGCGCCGATCCTGGCCACCGCGGCCTGCAAATACACCCATTCGGCGCAACTGGCGGCCCACATCCCGATGCGGTCGCCGGGGCGGATGCCCAATCCCCACAGCCCCCGCGCGGTGCGGGCCACCTCCTCCTGGAGTTGGCGGTAGGACAACCGCAGCCCCTGGTGCCGGGAGACCAGCGCGTCCCCGCCGGGGTTTCGCGCCGCCGTATCATCGAGAACCTGCCCGATGGTTTTCTCGATCGGAGCAATCTCAGGACCGCGTGCGTAGCTCAACATGTCGGCTCAAACCTACCCACTCTAACACGCGCATGGCAGACGGGCTACGCCGCTCGGCATCACCCGGATGGCGTACGCGGAACCCTGGCCACGACGCCCACCAGGCCACGCGGCGAGAAGGGCTTGCCGAGGTGTGGGACGCCTTTGGGAATCTGGCCCACGGGTACGCAGCAGGAGATGAACACGATGGCGGACGAAGGCGACCGCGCCTGAATCCCGGTCGCCAGTTCCAGCCCGCACATTTCGGGCATCACGACGTCGCTGACGACGAGGTAGAAGGGACCCGCGGTGGCGATGATTTCGAGCGCCTGCTTCGGCCCGGGCGCAGGCGCCACTTCGTACTCGGCTCTTGTGAGCACACTGGCCACCAAGTGCAACACCTCGCGCTCGTCATCCACCACCAGGCCTCTCACTTTGGCCAAATCCGCCCCTGGGACACAGGCTCCCTTTGCTGATTGGGTTCTTCAATTTCCGCGTCCGGTTCGGCTTTAATCTCACCGCGGCGCCCCACCAAGACCCGCTGGCGGCCGAGCCCGGCCCCGCCGCCTCAGGTTGCTCCCCACTTTTGAGATCTGCGACACTCGGGGTTCATGCGGTTTTTTCGAGCTACTGCGACGGTAGGGGTGTTGCTCGCGGCCCTGGGCGCCGCGCGGCCCCTCAGTCCCACTGCGGACTTCGTGGCGGCAACGCAGGGGAGCGAGGTTCTTTCCTACACCACCGAGTGGCGCTTCATCCATGCCGGCAACGCACGCCTTACCTGGAGTCCCGCCGGCGACGGTTGGGCGGCGCGCCTGCACCTGGAATCCGCGGGGCTGGTTTCCAGCTTCTACAAGATCGATGACGAGTACGCGTCACTGCTCGACCGCCAGATGTGCGCCGTCAGTCTGAGCCTCCGCTCCAGCGAAGGCAGCCGGCGCCACGAGACCACGGTCACCTTCGACTCCGCGCGCCGCAAGGCCCTGTACCGCGACCGCGATCTGGTCAAGAACGTCACCGCAACGCACGAGATCGACGTCCCGCCGTGCGCGCAGGACGTGATCGGCGCCCTGTACTCTCTCCGCCGTCTGCGTCTGGAGCCGGGCCATTCGACCGAAATCCCCATCAGCGACGGCAACAAATCGGTCCTGGCCAAAGCGGAGGCGCAGGAACGCGAGACCGTCAAGACGGATTCCGGCACCTATAAGACCATCCGCTACGAGGCGTTCCTCTTCAACAACGTGCTTTACCGCAGGCACGGCCAGTTGTTCGTCTGGATCACGGACGACGACCGCCGGCTGCCGGTGCAGATTCGCATCCGCATGCCGTTCTACATTGGAACCGTCACTCTTCAACTGCAGAAAGCGAGCAAAACGTGACGCTGCGACGCGCCCCCGTTCTTCCCGTTCTCGCCTATCGATAGACGATCACCATGACGTCGGGCGTACGCAGCGCGGCCGACGTGGGAGGTTCCTTCGATGGCGGCAGTTGCACACCGGAGGTGTAGCCGGCCCACCAGATGTCCGCCAGGGAGTATTCCTGTCCTTCGTGGCGGAAGACCAGACTGGATTGAGCCGGAGCGCTGCCGCGCGCCGCGGGACTTCCGACGAAGAACGCCGTATGCCTGCTGTCGCCGCTGCGGATCGCCAGCAAGGCGCTGTTGTCTGCGCCCAAACGGGCGATCGAGTACGCGCCCGCGGGCATGTATACGTTGTTGACCGTGAAGACGAACGGAACGCTGACCTGCAGTGTCTCTGGGGATTGCGCGCTGGCGGACACGGCCCCCACCGCCGCCAGGAACACTTGCGCGAACAACCATCTGGGTCGCATTGAACCCCTCCTTATGTCCATTGAGACGCAAGATCCGCGCGCTACGGTACGGGAACTCGACCCGAAGATACGAATCTTTACACTGCCGGGCTGGGATGGCTGCGCCGCCAGCGGAGCCGGACCGGGCTCCGGAGTTCCGGGATCCCGCTCGAACCCCGTCAGCCGCGGGCGACGAAGCGGAAGAACAGCGCCTGCTTGGACACCGGCTCGGCGCGCTCGGCCAGCGCGGCCATCTGCTGCTCGGCTGAGCGGCGTGAACTCGCGCGCCAGTTGCACGTTCTCTTCGAGCTGCGCGATGGAGTCGCAGCCGATGATGACCGTGCTGACCGGCAGCGACGAGCGAGTAGTACATCGCCTCGCGCATGGTCAGCGTGCCCGGCGTTGTGGCGATGCACCGCGCCTTCCCAGGAATGCTGCTGCTGCTCGAGCGGCGGCGGCGTCCAGGTCGAGAGAAGCCGGCCGCGCGCCGGGGACCTTCATGCCGATGATGCCCATTTGTTTCTCGACCGCCAGCGGCAGCAGCGTTGTCCATGAAGCTGAAGTGATGCGGGTCGGCGGCGTTGACCGCCATCAGGATGGTGTCGAACGGATAGCGGCGGATGGCTTCCATCAGCGGCTTCGGGCCGGAAGTGGCCGGTGATGCCGAGGTAGCGCACCATCTTCTGTTCGCGCGCCTGGAGCAGCGCCTCCATGGCGCCGCCCTTGGCGAAGATCGCGTCGACGTCCTCGGGCTGCCGATGTCGTGCAGCTGCCACAGGTCGAGATGGTCGGTTTGCAGCAGCTTCAGCGATTTCTCCAGCATCCGCAGCGAGCCGTCGCGCGTGCGTTCCTTGGTCTTGCTGGCGAGGAAGGCCTCGCGCGCGGCGGCGCTTCATCACCTGGCCGATGTAGCGCTCGCTCCAGCGCTCCGGCCCGCCGTAGATCGACGACGTGTCGATGTAGTTCACGCCCAGGTCGAGCGCCTTCTCGATAATCGGGACCGCGACGGCTTCGTTGTGGCCGCGCTCCAGCGCGGCCTGGCCGCCCAGGCTGAAGATGCCGGCCTTGTAGCCGGTTTTGCCCAGATTGCGCGTCGGCATGGCGCGCGCAGTGAGGGGGTTGTCCGGCGCTACGGCAGCGCCGGCGTGAGCGGGTTCGGAAAGCAGTCCGGCGGCGGCGATCCCGCCGAGTCTCAGAAAGTCGCGTCTGTATTGGCCCATCTTATTCCTCCATGGCCCGCCAGGGGCGTGAAGTTCGCCCACGGGTTCAGTATACAACCGCAGAGCAGAGAGTCCGCTTCAGCTCTTTCCCCGGAAGAGAAACACCAGCTCGATGATCAGGATGGCCACCACCATCACCTCGAGCAGGAATGCGCGCGCCTGGTGAAACTCGCCGGCCATGGCCTCATAGAGCTCGCCGGCGGTCTTCAGCTTTTCGTCCACCAGGTCGCGGTAGTCGTTGACGCCGATCTTGCGCGCCGCCAGCCGGTAGACGCGCGCATAGAACATGTCGCTGAGGAACTTGATCGAATTGTCGACGCGCTCGGTCAGCTCGATCACATCCAGGCGGATGCGGTTCAGCCGTTCGGCCTCGGCGGCGATGCGCCAGCGGCCCCAGATTCCGCGGCGCTGCTCCAGGCTGCGGTGGACGCGGGCCAGCACGCGCGGTCAGCAGGTTCGTCGTAGTAGCGGAACTCCAGCAATTGCGTGTTGGCGTATTCCAGAAGTTGCAGCATGGGCGCCGCGCCTTCGGGCGTGTCGTAGACGAGGGCCGCCATCCAGGCGACCACCAGCAGGTCCGTCGGGTAGTAGGAGAGCCATTGCTGGAGGATCTCCTGCCGTTCGGTGTCCGACAACTCCACGGATTCGGCGCGAACGATCTGCGCGATGCGGCCGCCGTAGTCGGAGACCAACTCGCGCGCCGAGCAGAGCGGCGTCCGGTTTCGGTTCGCGCCTCGCGCACGTGGACCGCGTAATAGTCTTCGAAGGTCCAGTCGGCATAGCGGCTTGACGAGGCGCCTCGCGGATCCGCTGGACTTGCGACTTGGCCACTTCCGCGGCCTTGCGCTCCAGGTCGGCGGAACCGATCCAGCGGCTCGCAAGCCGCACCAGGCCATCCCAATCGCTTTCGAACGGCAGTTCCAGCGCCACGCTGACCACGCCGTAGTCGTACATCTTTACGGTGCAGGACCATACTTCGCCGGCCGGCAATTGGACCGGTCCCGGCAGGTGCACCAGCGGCGGCTGGGCGAACTTGACGTACTCCGGCGAGGGCCCTCGAAACTCCGGACCGCGTCCCGGGCGACTGGGCGCTCCAGCAGCCGGCGGACATCCTCGAGCCGGATCTCCTCCGAAACGTCAAATTGGAAGAGAGCCCAAAGGGACCCTTTCAGCGACACCATGCGCAACACCTCCGGCTTCTGGCCTGAATTATAGCGATGTTGGGGCGGGCGGAGGCCGGGGCTACGGCCGCAGCCAACTAAACTGGCTCAGGCGCAGCCCGTGCGCCTGGAAGGTGCGCTGAACGTGCGCCACCGGCTGGCTGATCACCAGCGCATACCCACCGGGCAGACCTACGTTCACCGAGATGGACGGAGAACAGGGATCCAAGGGCCGGAACCCGGCCGAGGTAGGAAACGGGGCGTACGCGCCGTTCGGCAAGGTCCGCTCCGGAAATGCACTATCTCTCGGCAGCACCTCGAAGGACACCCGCTGAAACGGAGAGAAGCACTGGTAGGAGCCCCCTCCCGTCCCGAATCCGCAGATCCCGATCTCCGGCACCGGGGATTGGCCGAAGAGCACGGTCCTCGTTCGCACACGCCGGCTCAGCGTCAGGTCCATGGTCCCGTCAAGTTGCACGGCCGCATCCGCGGAGGCTTTGTAGAAGTCCGGATCCACGTAAACGGTCAGCCAGGCGGCGCCCCGAGACACATCGTGCAACGCGGTGAAGGTCTGCCAGCCGGAACGCCATGTCCCGTGCGGGCTTTTGAGGGTCACGGAATTCTGGTCGATCCCCAGCGCCGTGCCCGGCGGCACATCATCCACGCGTATGGGGATCTCGATCCGCACGCCCGTGGGGTCGTTCCCGCTGGTGGGCCATTGCAACGGCGGCGTGGCGGCGCGCGATTCGTCGAAGGAAATCCGCACTGCCGCGCCGGCGATGCGCTCGCGCGAGAACAGCTTCTGAATCGCGAACGCAGCGCTCCAGCGAGGGGCGAGCGCCACGAGCATCGTGAGCGCCATCGTGCAGGCCAGGGCAGCGCGCGCAAGTGCCGTCTTCCGCCTCGAGTACTGCCAGGCCAGCGCCGCCGCCGTCCCCGCCGCCACGACCAGCGCCATGCCGCAATCCCGGATCCAATCCAGGGCGCCCCAGTCGGGCCAACTGCCTCCCATCAGCATGACGAGGCTAAGACCAGCCGCCAACATCGCGAGCAGGACAACGCCCGCCAGCAGCACCTGCCCCAGATTCCGGGTGACTGCGGCCACGGCCGCGGCCGAAAGGACGAAAAAGATCGCAAAGAAGACCTGCCTCCAGAGCAGCGCGGGAAGCCAGGCCAGCGGCGAGATGCCTAGCGACGCCAAGGTCGCGAGCTGGGAGACCAAAAGCGGCAGGTTGACGGAGACCAACAAAAGCAGACCCTTGGCGGCCAGCAGGTGCTTCCACGAATAGGGCCGCGTGAGCCAGTACTGGTCGTGGCCGACCGGGTTCTCGCCATGGATTGCGCTCACCACCAGCAGCCAGCAGGCGAGCGGCTGGAGAAGCGGCACGAACTGGCGCATCCACCCTTCGGAATGCGGGTGGTCCGGAAGGGGGGTGATCGCCGCCGTCGCTCCCAGCACGGCCCAAAAGAGCAGGACCTGCGGCCACAGGCGCCTGACGTCTTTGCGGAAGATCCACACGATGCGTTTCATCGGTTGGTCCACTCCCTCAGGTCAGGAATGTCCAGCTCGCGTTCGAAGTGAGCCACCGCTTCCATCGTGACCAGGTCGACGGCTGCGGGCGGCGAGTCCGTCATGCCGGACAGAACGGTTCGCTGCCACAGTCCTCCGGACGTGGGAAAGGCGCCGTAGGAGCCTGGCGAGTCCCCCCACATTGCCGGCTCGCCATATTGCCGGGAACCGCCGTTGCGCAAGCGCACGCGGACAAGGACCCTGGCCGGCGTCCGCACGGGCCACGAACAATCCGTCAGCAGCATTTGTCTACTCGACGTCACCCAGCAGAAGCCGTCGTTCGGGGCCGCCTGCGCTCCCTGGCGAAGGGCCAACGGAGTAGTCCGTTCGGGCGAGAGCAGCGTCAGAGCCACCCTGGCGTGCAGGTGCATCGGCCGGAGCTTGACCTTCCGGTAGAAGGACCGCTCAATGTTCAGATACAGCCAGTACTCGCCGTCGCCGGGGAGCAGCCGCTCGACATGCCAGGCGACGTGCGCCGAACCGACCACGCGGACCAGCGCGTTCAGGTAATCCCAGTCCGAGCTCCACCTCTCACCACCCGGTGTTTCGATGGTTGCGCCAGCCCGATCGCTGAAGAGCGTCAGCCCGCCGGGGATGCCCGCGACCTGAACGGGGATCGCTAGGGCGTCGACGTCTTGCCCCGCCCACACGGTCTTGATCGGCAGCCAGGTGCGCGGGTCCCGGGCGGGCTCGAACGCCATGCGGGCCACCGAGCCGGCCACGGGCCGGCCCAGCAGGGTCTGAAGCTCGAACGCCGAGGGCCAGCCCGGCGCCCATTTCAGCAGTGCGCTCGTGAGCACGGCAGCCGCCAGGATTCCACGGGAAAACCAGGTCCGCCGGCGGAAGTACTGTAACGCCAGAACGGCGCCGGCAGCCGCCAACGTCAGAGCCGCCCCCTCGGTATCGCGGAACCATTCCAGACCGCCCCAGTGGAAATCGTTTTGTGCGTGCGACGCCGCCTGGGAGATGATGACGCCATACGCGACCCAGGCCGCCAAGGAGACCGCTACAAACTCGACCAGGCCGGCCGTGACGGAGGCCCATGCGGCGACCGGCAGAGCCGCCGACGCCAGGTAGAAAAGCTGGCAGACCAATAGGTCCGCCAGGTAGGCTAGAGGCGATACTCCGCGCAGGAGGAGGCTGGCCACCTGTCCCAGGAACAGCGGCAGGCTGAGGAACGCCAGGATGAAGATCAGCTTCGCTGCCAGAAGATCCCACCGGGAGAAGGGCCGCGTCAGCCAATACTGCCGGTCGCCGGGGACCGCCTCCTCGTGGATCACGGAAGCGATCAGATACCACCACGCCAGGCCCTCGAGGAGACTCAGGGCGGGCCACGCGTTGGCCACGCCGCGGGGCGCCGCAAGCCAAACCCATCCGATGAGAAGCTCGACCACCAGCACGATGGCGATGCGCGGCCACAGGCGCCTGACGTCTTTGAAGAAGATCCCCAGGATGCGTTTCATCGGTTGGTCCACTCTCTCAAGTCAGGAATGTCCAGTTCGCGTTCGAAGTGGGCGACGGCTTTCCGCGTAACCAGGTCGGCGCCTGATGGCGGCACGTCCGCGTTCAGCCCCGGGCTGTCCCACTGCCAAAGTCCTCCCGAGGTGGGGTACGGGGCGTAAGAGCCCATCCTGTCCTCCTCCTCATTCGCTACGGACAGATAAGCGACCGGCCCGGGCCGGTGGACTCGGCGGGCCCGGCCGCAGATGGAGATGAAGGCAGGCCGGCGCCCGCGCGGGCCACAGACAGTCCGTTCGGAGGAATCGGCTGCCCCACCTCACCAGGCAGAACCCGTCGTCCGATACCGCCTGCGCTCCGTCGCGCAACGCCAGACGCGTGGTTTGCTGGGGAGAGAGCAGCGTCAGGGCCACGCGCGCGTGCAAGTGCATCGGGCCGGAGCGGATTCTCCGGTAGAAGGGGCGATCGATGAGCAGGTACAGCCAGTACTCGCCGTCGCCGGCCAGCACCCGGTCCTCTGTCAGCGCGAAGACCGGCTTGTCCTGGTTGTAGGCGTGTATCGTGCCGGTCAGGCGGACCAGTTCCTGCAGCGAATCCCAGCCCGACCTCCAACGCTCTCCGTTCGGCGCGCTGACGGTTAGGGCGGCTCGATCGCCATAGAGCGCCATCCCGGGCGGAATGCCCGTGACTCGCACGGGAATCGGGACGGGCGTGACGTCCGGTCTGAACAGCGTCCACCTCTCGGGCATAAGGGTCGGGGTGCGCGGGTCGCGGGCGGGGTCGAAAGCGATGCGGACCACCGTGGCGGCCACTTGCTGCCCGCTCAACCGGCTTTGCAGCGCGAACGCCGTGTGCCAACCAGGCATGTAGGTGAGGAATGCGGCGATGACCAGGGCGACCACCACGATGCCGCGGGAAAGCCAGGTCCGCCGCCGCGAGTATTGCAGCAGGAGGATGGCGGCGGCAGCGACCAGCGTCAGAGCCGCCACCAGAGTGGGCCGGAACCAGTGCAGGCCGCCCCAGTCGATGTCGGCCCGAAATCGCGAGCCGAACATGAACGCCAGGACGTATGACACCAGCCAGGCCGCGAGGGCGGTCCCCACGAGTTCGACCAGACCGGCGGTGATCGCGGCGAGCGCGGCGGCCGGCAGAACCACCGTCGCCAGGAAGAAGAGCTGGCTGACCAGCATCTCCGGCAGGCAGGCCAGTGGCGATACTCCGCGCAAGACCAGGCTGGCCACCTGCCCCAGGAAAAGCGGCAGGCAGGCGAAGGCCAGGATGAAGATCAGCTTGGCCGCCAGCAGATCCCGCCGGTAGAACGGCCGGGTGAGCCAATACTGGCGATTGCCGGGCAACGCTTCCTCATGGATCGCGGAGGCGATCAGATACCACCACGCCAGAACCTCGAGATCCACCACCAGATGCCGCACGCGGCCCAGCTCGGGAGGCGGCGAGAGAAAGACCCAACCGACGACAAGCTCGACCGCCAGCACGGTGGCGATGCGGGGCCACAGGTGGCGAACGTCCTTGCGGAAGATTGCGAGCGCTGGTCTCATGACGCGCCCTTAGGATGCCGTCCTGCTGGCTCTGGCCAGGGTGACGAAGATCGAGCGCAGCGGCATTCCCTCGGCCTGAATGTCGCGGCAGTCCGGGAAAATGCGGCGCACTTCGGCGGCGGTGCGCTCCGCGCCGAACCGCGTTTCCACGAAGCGGACCACGGGTCCCACGGCTTCAGGCTGCAGCCAGTTCGCCGGCCATTGGGGCGGCAAAGTCGGCGCCGTTTCAAAGGTCAGGACGATCTCGCGGAAACGCGCGCGCAGCGCCTCGAGTTCTTCGGAGAATTGCAGCTTGCGGCCGTCCAGGTAGCCGATGTGGCTGGCGAAACTCTCGATCTCGGCCAAATCGTGCGATGAGATGAAGATGGTGGCGGCGTCGGTGCGCGCCAGGAGGCTTTCGACCAGTTCGTCGCGAACCAGCGCATCGAGGCCGGTGAAGGGCTCGTCCAGCACGATGAGCTTCGGCCGGTAGGCCAGCGAAGACGCAAGCGCCACCTTCATCTTCATGCCGCGCGAGAGGTGGCGGAGCCTACGGTCCCGGGGCAACTGGAACTGGCGCACCAGTTCGCCGGCCAGCGCATGGTCCCAGGTGGGATAGAACGGGGCCAGGTAGTCGAGGAAGTAGCCCACGGTCATCCACTCGGGCAGTTCCTGGTTCTCCGACACGTATCCGATCTGCTCGAACTGGCGCGGTCCGAGGCGGCGTGAGTCCACTTGCAACACCTCGCTCGACCCTCCGCTGGGCGAGAAGATGTTCATGAGCACCTTGATCGTGGTGGTCTTGCCCGCGCCGTTGGGTCCGACCAGGCCGTAGATGGCGCCGGGAGGCACTTCCAGATCCAGACCCTCCAGCACCACCGTGCGGCGGAAACGCTTCGAGAGAGCTTGTGCGCGGATCATGCTTGTCATCATTTCTTGCGTTCTCCTTTGCGGGAAGCGCCGCCGACTCTGTCGTCCTGTCGATCGAGCCGCTGCCAATGCGCTGCCAGCGCGGCGGTCACCTCTTCGAGGCTCGTGCCGAGCCGCTTGGCCTCTACCGCCAGTTGCTCGACTTCTTTGTCCAGCAGACGAGAGCGCTCGGCAGGGTTCGGAGGGGGCGGCTCCGCCACCACGGTGCCCGTACCAGGCATCACCGCCAGAAGCCCTTCGTTGAGGAGTTGGGTGATTACCTTGTGCGCGGTGTTGGGATTGATCTTCAGCGCGGCGGAGAGGGCTCGCACGGACGGGAATGGGTCGCCGGGCCGGAGCTGCCCCGAAATCATGGCCTTCTTCGCCGCGTAGACGACCTGCTCGTACAGAGAGCTGCCCGGCTGAAAGGCCACCCGGAACGGTATCACATGTGTATTATTACTGGTAGTACAGTGGGCAGTCAAGGGAATTCCGCGCGGACAGCCGGCGCGGCGACTGCGCGCGTCCGGGATTGCCTTCCGGTTGATGACCGCCAGGGGGAGGGCACAGCCCCGAGGGGGCGCCGATGCGGGCCAGGAGTCGGAGCTTCGAGAGCGTTCGTCGCGAGTCTCGAGGCCTGACAGAAGGTACAATTGATGGTGGCCCGTGGAGGAGTACACTCCACTCCCGTTCTCAAGGAGACAACGTAATGATGATGTTCCTCCTGTTTGGCCCCATGCTGGCCGGGATGTTTGCGGCGGGCGAGCCGTCGGGATTCGCGCATTGGAGCGCGGCCGCCCTCCAGGGCTACCAGGAGAAGCTCGCCGCGCGTGTGGACCCGAAGTCCAAGAGCGCTACCGAACGGCTGGGCCGATTCGGCAACCACTTCTTCATGCTCGGCTACCGCGAAGGCAACGGTGAGGCCGAGTTGCACGAAGGGCAGGCGGACATCTTCGTGGTCGAGAGCGGCGCGGCGACCCTAATCGTCGGCGGCGAAATCGCCGAAGCCAAGACCAGCTCGCCGGGAGAGCTCCGCGGGCCGTCGATCCACGGCGGCGAGCGGGTGAAACTCGGAGTCGGCGATGTCGTGCACATCCCGGCGAACACGCCGCACCAGTTGCTGATCGAGCCGGGTGTCAAGTTCGCTTACTTCGTAATGAAGGTGGATGTAAAGTAGCCTCGCAGAGCGCGTTGCCGCCAGGGGTCAGGAGCCAGGGAATCGCATGAAGAAAATCGCCGTGCTGACGAGCGGGGGAGACGCCCCGGGAATGAACGCCGCCATCCGCGCCGTGGCGCGGAGCGGTATCGAGAAGGGATGGGAGGTGTTTGGGGTAGAGCACGGCTACGCCGGGCTCATTACGGGCAAACTGCGCCCGCTCGGGCCGCGCGACGTGGGCGGGATCATCCAGCGCGGAGGCACCGTTCTCGGCAGCGCGCGGTGTCCGGAGTTCAGGACCGAAGAAGGGCGGCTGGCGGCCATCCGCGAGATGAGCGCGATAGGCGTCGAAGCGCTGGTTGTGATCGGCGGCAACGGCTCGCAGACGGGATCTCATGCGCTGTTCCAGATGGGTTTTCCCGTGATCGGCGTGGCCTCGACGATCGATAACGACCTGTACGGCTCGGAGGTCACCATCGGCGTCGATACCGCGCTCAACGTCGCACTCGATGCGATCGACCGGCTGAAGGTCACTGCATCTTCGCACCAGCGGGCCATGCTGGTGGAGGTGATGGGGCGCGGATCGGGATACCTGGCGCTGATGGCGGGCATCACGGGCGGCGCCGAAGCCGTGGTGATCCCGGAGTGCCCGACCGACCCGGAGCAAGTGGCCGCCGAGATCCGGCGCGCCTATGAGCGGGGCAAGCCGCACGCTATCGTCGTGGTTGCCGAGGGCGCCCATCCCAACGCGCAGGGGTTGGCGCAGTACGTGGCAGAGCACCATGCCCAACTGGGCTTCGAGTTGCGCGTGACGATTCTCGGCTACACGCAGCGCGGCGCCTCCCCGACTTTCTTCGACCGCATGCTGGCCACGCGTCTGGGCGTGGCCGCCACGGACCAGCTCGCGGCGGGGAACCGGGGCGTTCTGGTAGGCGTCGTCAAGGGTGATGTCGTCGCAACACCGCTCGACGAGGTGGTAACCGGGAAGAAGCCGCTCGATCCGCGTGTGATGGAAGCTGCCCGAGTGCTGGCGCGGTAGGGCCCAGCCGGCGGGGGAAATTAACCTAGAACGAAAACGCCAGGCCCGTGGACAGCTTTAAGTCCCGGACAGTGAGGGCGCCCGGGCGGGTGACGTTGGGTGGGTTGTAAGCCCGAAAGTCCAGCGCCAGCATTTCCGTGAGGGGGACGTGGACGGCGTTGTCGAAGAGGACCTTGCGCCACGTCGTCCCATCGAGGGGCTGGAGGTACTGGACGCGCCCTATCAGTTCGATCCCGCGGTACACGGTGATCTTGGCGGACACCGCGACGATTGAGGCGGGCGCGCGCTGGTGGTAGGGGACCGCCCCCAGGTCTCCCGTGACCGTCCCAGTCGCATCCAACCCCACCATTCCCACATTGAAATAGAGGTAGCGCTTCGGGTCGCGCCAGAATGCCCAGCCCGCCCCGCCGCCGTAGAATTGGGCGAAGATGCGGTTCCCCTTGCCGTCCTCGTCGCGCGCCAGGGAGACGTAGGGAAAGAGGAACAGGCGCCGCGTCACGTAGCGGTTCACGGACATCTGAGCCACGAAGCTGTTCTGGCGGTCCGAGGCGGTGTTGCTATCGTTGAAGACGTGATGGGTCGTGAGGAACGCATCCCACTTCAGCGTGCCTATGTAGCTGGAATCGAGATGCCAGGAAAGCTGGTTGGTGCCGTCGTCGGCCGAGTACTCCTCGGCCAGGCCGGCGTCGAACGACACCCGGTCAACGTGGAAGCGCCGGCGCGTTTCCTGGGCCGCCGTTTTGGGGGCGGCCGGGGGGGCGCCGGCGGGGCCTCCGGCGGGCGCGCGCCGTTCACCTCCGCGACCGCGGCCCGGTCGATCCGGACCAGCCCGGCGTAGGCCGTCCGAAGCAGCAGCACGCCACCCTCGACGCCCTGGACCTCTCCGCTGAGCCGGTCGCCGTTCTTGAGCACGACGGTGTCGGCGCAGCAGCCCGACACGGCCGCCGCCAGGAGCAACAGACACAGGCGCATGGAGTCCCCTTCCTTCTTCCCGCGGACCGGCCGCACCGGCAGCGGCCCGGCACGCCGTTCCAAAGCGCAGCCACCTACGGAGCCAGAGCCAGCACCCGCCCGCCGACGCGCGGTTCCGCTTCTCTGGCTGGATCAGCCTCCGCTCTTGCGATGCCCGAAGTTGGTCGTCCTGATACGGATCTCCTTGGCCTTCGCAAACAGCACGGACTCTTCGAGGAAGTTCGTGCCGTCGGCCAGGCTGGAGAAGCGGGCATTGAGGGTTACGGCATCCTTCGGCTCGTCCAGATAGGTCGCCACGGCGAATGAGCGGACCTTCTTGGCCGCCGTGTCAAAGACGAGCGTCAGCGTGTCGCCGGGTTTGACGTAGTCGTTGAACACCAGTTCTCCGGAGGACTTGTCCAGTCCCGCCTTGCCCGCCTGAAACGCCGCTTGCAGGGACTGGAGGTCGGGAGGGATGTAGCGCCCCACCAGGCTGTCGACGCCGTCCAGGTATTCCTTCAGGTTCTCGGCCTTGTTGGCGGCGATCTTGGCCCGCAGGGGCTTCTTCCCGCCTCCGCCCTTGAGGGTAACCTCGGTGGTTTCGGTCCACGAATAGAGCTTCCGTTGCGCCTGGTTCTGGGCCATCGCGCTCCTTCTGTTTCTATCCTCCGTAAGACATCGGCAGTGGCGTTGCGGGCAACAACAGAGCGCTGGACAGCGCGCGAGCGGGCTGGGAGCACAGCTTCCTATTCCTTCTCTTCCCAACGCACGATCTTCAGGTCGAGCACGGAGATCGAGTACAGCACGGGGACCAGCAGCAGCGTGATGAAGGTCGCCGCGGCCAGTCCGCCGATTTGGGCGTAGCAGAGCGGCTGCCAAAGCGGTCCGCCATGGCTGGCCAGCGGGAACAGCGCCAGGATGGTCGCGCCCACGGTGATCAGCACCGGGCGCAGGCGCTCGATGCCCGCATCGCAGATGGCTTGCGCGAAGGGCTCGCCCTTTTCGCGCATCTCTTCGATGAAATCGAACAGCACGATCACGTGGCTCACGATCACGCCGACGAGGCTGATGGTACCGAGGAAGGCCATGAACCCGAAAGGCGTTCCCATCGCGGAGAGAGCGAGCAGCGCGCCCACCACGCCATAGGGCGTCGCGGCGAAGACGAGCAGGGGCTTCATCGCGCTTTTGAACTGCACCAGCAGCGCGGCGTAGATGCCCAGCACGCATGCGATCAAGACGAACGTGAGATTCCGGAATCCGGTTGTCTGCTTGGCCCTCTCCCCGCCGATGACCATGCTGTAGGTGGGCGGCAGATGGCGCTCGAATTCGGCCAGTTTCGGCTCCACCCGGGCGAAAACCTCCGAGCTCAGCACACCCGGCTGAGGCCAAGCGTGCACACCGATGGTGCGGAAATGCTCCTGGCGCCGGATGCGCTCCGTGCGCAGCCCGGTTTGAATCGAAGCGACCGACCGCAGCGGCACTTTCTGCGGTCCCGAGGAGGGATAGACGTAGAGATCGCGCACGTCGGACAACTGCGCCCGCTCCTGGGGGATGAGCCGCGCCACCACCGGGATCTGGTTGTCGCCCTCGCGCAAAGCGGTCACCGTAGTCCCACTGATCGCGGCCACGGTCGAATTCGCCACGTCGCGGTTGGTGACGCCCGCCAGATTGGCGCGGTCCGGGGAGACCTCCAGCCGCACCGCGGGACTTTCCGCGAACCAGTCGTTCTGCACGGTCTGAACGCCCGGCGCGGCGCGCAGGATGGCCTCCAACTGGCCGGCCAGCCGCCGCAGATTCTCGATGTCCGCGGGCTCGTCGGCGGGATCGATGTCGGAAACGCTCGACAGCCGGATCTCCACCGGGAAGCTGACGGGATTCGACTGGAGCTGCTTGACGATCACGAACGCTCCGGGGATTTCCCGGGAAAGCGCGGTTTGAAGCGGGCCGACCACCTCCGGGGTCGCTTCCTTGTCGCTCAACTGAATCAGCACCTGGGAGTAGTTCGGCTGTTGCTGTTCGGGCAGAACGGAGAACCAGAAGCGGGGTCCGCCGCCGCCCACGAACGTGGTGATGCCCTTCAGCAGCGGGCCGGAGGGATGCGGATGGCCCTGCTCGTATTCGTGCAGCACGCGCAGGATCACCTGTTCGGCGTGACGCGCCGTCTGGTCGGTCAGCGCCAGAGGCGCGTTATTGGGAAGCCAGACGTCGGCATAGGACCAGTACTGCACATCCTCGGGAAAGAACTGGCTCTTCAGTTGCGAGCCGAAGTACCCGCCCACCGCGAGAAACACCAGGGAGACGCCCAGCGCCGCCCAGCGATGCCGGATAGCGCCGCTGGCCAGCCGGTAGTACAGTCCATAGAAACCCCGCTGGCGGCGTTCCTCGATGCTGGACTCGGGTTTCTTCCGGGGCCGCAGCAGATAGTAGCCCAGCAGCGGAATGAACGTCATCGAGACCAGACGCGAGGAAACCAGCGCCGCCGTCATCACAATGGGCAGGCTGCGGATGAAATCGCCCGTCGAACCGGGCAACAGGGCCAGCGGAAGATACGCGATGATGTTGGTCGCGGTGGCGTAGAGGATGGCGCGGGCGAGTTTGGTGGGACCCAGCCAGGAGGCGATGATGGGCTTGTAGCCGCCCGCCAGCTCGCGCTTGATGGCGTCGTTGGCCACCACCGGATCGTCCACCAGCAGGCCGAGGGCGATGATGAGCGAGGCGATGGAGACTTGTTGCAGGTCCATGCCGACCAGGTGCGCCAGGCCGAAGGTCATGGTCAGGGTGATGGGAATCGAGAGCGCCATCAGCAGGGCCGACCGCCATTCCCAGAACCCCAGCAGCGCCACCAGAATCACCAGGGCGATGGCCTCGTAGAGCGCTTCCATGAACAGGTCGATGTTCTCCTTGACCTGCAGAGGCTGGTCGGAAGTGCGCGACAGGATCAGGTCGGACGGCAGCAGGCTCTTCAACTCCGCGAGCCGCTGGTCCACCGCCACGCCGAACTTCTGGATCTGCTCGCCCGAGCGCATGTACACCGCCAGCGTGATGGCGCGGTTGCGATGCGTGCGGCCGCCCTTGTCGGTCCAGGTATAGTAGTTTAGGTAGTCCGCGGGACTGTGGTAGGCGCGCGTGATGTCGACCACGTCGCGCAGATAGACCGGGGCGCCCGCCGGCGACGCGCTGACCACCAGGTCGCCGATCGACTGCGTGTCCTCGAAGTTGCCCGACGGCTCCAGGCGCACCTGCTCGGTGCCCGCCTGGAAGACCCCGCCCGGCAGCGTGATGTTGCGCGCGTTGAGGACTCGCGACAGGTCGGAAACCTGCAAGCCGTAAGAGGCCAGCCGTTCCTGCGAGTAGTTCAGATAGATGGTCTGGGGAAGTACGCCCTTCCGCTCCACACGCGACGTTTGGGCGATGCCCAGCATGTTGCGGGCAATGAGGTCCGTGTAATGGTCCAGCACGGCGTAGGAGTATTTCGAGCCGGCCACGCCCTGGATCTGCTCTTCCGTCCGGGCCGGATCGCGGATGATGGCAGCCGGCCAGATGTCCGGGGCCACTCCGGAAGGCTGCAATCGCGTCTCCACGTAACGGCGCCCGTACTCGGCGATCTTCGCATCGTCGAGCCGCGACCCGCCGTCCACGGCGATGAACCCACGCCCGGGGAGAATCGCGGCGCGCTCGAAGATGCCGTCCTGCTCGGCGTTCCTCACGAAGTCGGCAGCGGCTCTTTCCATCGCTTTCTGCGACAGACCCAGGGGGTAACAGATCGCCATGCTCACGGCGGGCAGTTTGGAGCGTCCCGGGGCGGCGCGGGCGGCGCGAATGGCCTGCTCGACGGCCTGAGCGCGCAGGCGCACCTCGAGCTCGCCGGCGTCGGGGCTGGCGACGGTCAGCATCAGGGCCGACGTGTCTCCGAAGTCGCTCTGGAACTGGATGGGGCCGGCGCCGTTGGGCAGTGTGGGGCCGAGATTCTGCAGCTTCAGGTTGATGTCGTTGAACTGTTCCTTCGTGTCGCTGACGTTCTCGGCCAGTTGCACGGTCACGTAGGAGACACCCGGGAGCGAGATCGACGTAATCCCGGAATCGTCGGCGGCCGGCGGATGGATGGTCTTGTTTTGAGCGATCATCCGCTCGATGGGCCGCGTGATGAGCTGTTCCACCTGCTGCGCGGTAGCGCCCGGCCACTGGCAGGCGGCCACCGCGACACGGATCGCGATTTCCGGATCCTTGCGCTGTGGCATCGCCCGATAGCCGTAGACGCCCCATATGGTGCAGGCCACCAGGGCGGCCCAGGCGAGCAGGCGGTTCTCCACGAAGAACCGGGCCGTGTTGCGTCCTTTTTCGATCAGTTCGGAGTCCGATTTGTGTGCCACGGTCGCCTCGTCAGAGAAGAACCCGGACCTGCTGCCCGTCGTGCACCAACTCGCCGCCCAGGACGATGACGCGCTCCCCGGCCGGGAGGCCGCCGACGACCTCGATCGAGTTGCCAAAGGTGTCGCCCACGGTGATTTCCCGCGCCACCGCGAAGGTCCCAGCGCTCCGTTCTTCGATCCGGAACACCGCGAAGCCCTGCGGGTTGTTGGGCGCGCGGACGACGGCGCTGAAGGGGATCACCAGGCGGCGGCGCGGTTCGGCCTGCGAGCCCAGGGCGAGCGAGCCGATCATGCCGGGACGGATCTCGTCGCGCGGGTTGTCGAGCGAAATCTCGACCGAAAACACGCGGCTCTTGGGATCGGCCTGGGGCGAGATGGCGGTGACCGTACCGCTCACCGGGCGCCCCAGCGCCTCGATCGTCACCGCCAGGCGCTGTCCGATCCGCACGCTGCGGAGCGAGGTGTCCGGCACGGCGAAGACCGCCTTCACCGCCGTGGTGTTCATCATGCTGAACCCCACAGTTGCGCCGCCCACCAAGCTTCCGGTATCGACGTTCCGCGCCACTATCCAACCGTCGCCGGGCGCGCGCAGCGTGGTGTCGCTGAGCGCCAGTTGGGCCTGGCTGACGGCGGTTGCGGCGGCTTCGACCGCCGCCTTGGCGGCGTCGATCTGCGCTTGCGTGGATTCATAGCGCGCTTGCGCCTGGTCGTAGTCGGGCTTGGTCAGGCTGGCCGTGTTGTACAGGTTGCCGGCGCGCGTGTAGTCCAGCTTCGCGTCGCGGAAGGCCGCTTCGGCCGCGGCCTGTTGGGCCTGGGCCTGGCGAAACTGCTCCAGGGCCTGGTCCACACGCTGCGCGTAGTCCACCTGGCGGACCACGGCCAGTTCGGCGCCCTGGGCCACCTTGTCGCCGGCCTGCACGTTCCGCATGCGGCCGTCGGCGCCGCGCACCTGGAGGATCGATGCGATCGGTCCCGGCGACTTGAACGCCAGATCCACTTGCGAGAAGGGCGCGATGGTAGCCGTGTAGCGTTCGGGCGCATCCGGACGAACCTCCTGGACCACCCCCGCGCGCACGGCTTGCAGCACGGTCTCCGCAGCCTTCGGTTCGTTGCGGCACCCGGCCATGAATGCCACCGCCGCCAGGGCGGCCAAGCTCGTATATCGTGACATCGCTATTCCTCTCCCAGCGCGCGGTAGAAGGCCGCTCTGGCCGTCCAGAATCCCGCCAGCGCCTGGCTGAACTGGCTGTCAGCCTGGGCCAGCGCCGCTTGCTGCTGCAAAACGTCGGCCGTCAGGGCCGCTTTCTCCTCGAAGCGCCGCATCACCACCCGGAGCTTCTCCCGCTCGGCTTCCTGGACCGCCGTCTGGGCGTCCAGCAGCGCGCGGGCTTCGGCCAGCTTCCGGTATTGAACGCCCACGTCCAGCAGAACCTGCTGCTCGGCGTCGGCGCTGGTCAGGACCGCCTGCTTCGCCGTACCGCGCAATTGATCGAGATGATGACGCTTCTGCCCCCAGTCGAAGGGCTGTCATTCAAACAGAAAGCCGGCGCTGGTGACGTTCTGCGGGGCGAAATTGATGTTCGCGAAGGACAGGTAGGTGAGCTGCAGGCTCAGGTTCGGAAGGTACTCGGCGCGCTCCCGGCGGATGTCGAGCTCCGCCTTGCTGACCTGCAACTTCGCTTTCCGGATCTCCGGGCGCTGCTCGATAGCCTTGCCACGCGCCGCCGCCAGATCGAGTTCCTCGAGAGAGGGCAGGGGCTGGAACTCGACCGCGAACTCGGTTCCGAGATCGCGTCCGAGCAGCCGGTTCAGCGACTCCTTCGCGTTTTGCGAGGCGTTGCGCAGCGCCAGCAATTGGTACCGCTGCTGGGCGGTGTTGGCCTTGACCGAGAGGGTGTCCGAGCGGAGAACCGTCTCCTCGGCCAGACGGCGGTCCATGAGCGCGCTGAGTTCGGTCAGAA
This sequence comes from Bryobacterales bacterium, assembly GCA_963710565.1. Classification (GTDB taxonomy): domain Bacteria; phylum Acidobacteriota; class Terriglobia; order Bryobacterales; family Bryobacteraceae; genus DASWZN01. The sequence continues at coordinate 48,512 of CAVQAN010000013.1, forward strand.
ACTGGAGCGAGGTTTCGGCCGCGGTCAGCTCGGCCTGGGTCTGCGCGATCTGATAGTAAGCCTGCCGCACCTGCTGCGCGGTCTCCTGCCGGCTCTGCCGCAGGTTCTCGCGAGCGAGGGCCTCTCCTATACGCGAAGCACTCATGCCCAGGCTGATCTTGTAGAGCTGTAAGACGGGCTGAACCGCCGAGCCGTGAATGAGCGCCGTGACTCGGCGCGGCGTTGTAACGCTGGTGTCGGTCGCCGGCAGGGGGCCGATGCCCGGCAAGGTCCCCATAGCCCCTTGGGGAATCGTCGTGTGCATCGGATTGAGCGCCATGCCGCTCAGGATGGCGAGGTCGAAATGCGGGTATCGCGACGCGCCGACCTCGGCGGTGGCCTGGACGGCCTTTGTCACATCCAGGAGGCTGGCCTGGATCTGGCGGTTGTTCTGGAAGGCTGTCCGGATGGCATCGTCGAGGGGCAACAGCGGGGGCGCGCCGGATTCTCCGGGCGGTTCGGCCCCCCTTGTCGAGAGCACCAGCAGGACGGCTACGGGGAAGGAACGCAAGAAGAATCTGAGCATGAGAGCCGTTTGTCCTCGGACCGGCACAGGCCGGTATTCGGATACTCTAGCATGTTCACGCAGCCGCGTTTCAAGGACGCCGAAGTGCGCCGAGGGCCGCGCCGGGCGACGTCCCCCGGACCATTCGACCGGGCCCGGGAGCGGCTGGTGCTGCCGCCTCACGTCCAGGGTGACGCCACCTTCCCGACAAAGAGACCTGCGGCTTGCAGGTCCCGATTCTGACTTAGCCGACCAACATCGGGTCGATTGGCGCCAGCAAACGCTTGTAGCGAAGGTCCACTTCCACCATCCATCCGAATCTAGGGTGCGAAATAGGATCGATGGCGCTCGCGTGTACGCTCACATCGTGGAGTCCGAGGAGCGCCGCATCCGTTACTTCTTCCGCACTGGGAATTTCGCGAACATCTTCGTGGCGGCCTTGCCAAACTTCGCGCGTATCTCTGCCGGCGTCAAGGTTCGACTTGGCAGGCTGCCTGTGGCCATCGCGATCCATACGGATTTCTTCGTTCGGGGATCGATCAGATTGATACAAAGCGTACCCTGGCGATTGTACCGGCCCATAGTCGCCACCTGAGCGGTTCCCCACTTCGGATTCTCCATTCCCAGCGCCAGGAGCACCGCCTCGAGTTGAGGCACCGATTCGGTCAGCACATAGGCCTGAATCATGAGATCCCCACCCGAGGCTACCTCACTCATGCCTCTGTTCGAGAGCTCCCTTCCGATAACCTCCTTCAGGGCGGAATTCGCAGGGTGGTCCTCGACCACCCCAACCTTGGTCAGCACGCGCGGCGGAAACCACTGATAGGTCTGGTATCGGGAGAAATCGACATTCTCTCCGGTTTGGGTCTGTACCTTATCGGCAAAGATCGGCGGCACCAGGCAGGAGGCAACGATCAGAGTCAGGCCCGCGATCCTGGAAGAAGTTCTCATAAAGTGTCGTCCTGTTGGTCGAAGTATCGGCACCCGTCATCATCCCCCGGCCTAAGCCACGCCCGCAACGCACTTGCCGTTCGCCGCCGGCAGTCGCGCCGCGGCGACAACGTCGCCGACCTCACAGAATAGCAGGACCGCCGCCGATCACAAAGGAAGGGACGCGCACAACCTCGAAAGTAAGCCGGCGCTCCGCAGGGACTTTCAGACTCTTGCCCGAGGAGGCCGCGCCGGAAACTGCTCCCAGCCCCACGCCCGTATTGCCGCACCAGACTGCCCGCGCGGTCCATGTAGTCCTGCCGTCCTCGACCCCGAACACCCCCCTCCTCGCTCGATACCGCTGCGCGCCACGGCACGGATGGCGGCGTTCATTCCCGGGGCGCCCGCTCGGGCCGCGCGACGTGGGCGGGATCATCCAGCGCGGAGGCACCGTTCTCGGCGGCGCGCGGTGTCCGGAGTTCAGGACCGAAGAAGGGCGGCTGGCGGCCATCCGCGAGATGAGCGCGATAGGCGTCGAAGCGCTGGTTGTGATCGGCGGCAACGGCTCGCAGACGGGATCTCATGCGCTGTTCCAGATGGGTTTTCCCGTGATCGGCGTGGCCTCGACGATCGATAACGACCTGTACGGCTCGGAGGTCACCATCGGCGTCGATACCGCGCTCAACGTCGCACTCGATGCGATCGACCGGCTGAAGGTCACTGCATCTTCGCACCAGCGGGCCATGCTGGTGGAGGTGATGGGGCGCGGATCGGGATACCTGGCGCTGATGGCGGGCATCACGGGCGGCGCCGAAGCCTGGCGCGATAAGCCCAGCCGGCGGGCCGGGTGTATACTGGACGGCACCCGGGTGTCCAAGCTCAGATGCTACGGGCCCCGGAGATTCAGGTGGAGGCTCCAGGACGATGCCTCGTCCCCAGTTATTCCCGCTCTTGCTTCTGGCTCCCTTCCTTGCCAATGGCCAGGGAGTCAACACGGTCCGCCATCTGACGGTCTTCGACGCCAACGTGGCCGAATTCACGGAGGAGCGCACGCTGGATCTTCAAGCGGGCCTCAACAGCGTCGAGTTTCGCAGCCTCATGCCGCAACCGTTCGTCCGGACCCTGCGCGTGACCGGCGACCGGGTTACGGTGGTTCGCCAGGACATCACTTACGATGGGCCCGAGGTGCGGAATCAGAAGTCCCCGGTGCTACACCTGGTTCTTCAAAACAGCGGCGCCGCCGGGCCTCGCCAAGTCCAGGCCGACTATCTCGCACCCGGCTTGAGTTGGAAAGGCGACTATTCGATCGTCCTCCCACAGCCTCCGAACGGGGCGCCCCCGGATGAAATGCTCTTCGACGGGTGGGTCACGGTGCAGAACGACACTGGAGCCGACGTCTCGGCCGGCACCGTGGACCTGGTGGCCGGAGAAGTGCAACTGCTGGTCGTAAATACCCGGGCCTCAGGCAACTTCCAGGCCAACTCGCAGATGGCGACGTTCGCCAACGCTCCGGAAGCGGAAGCGCCGGAAAGCGCGGGCGCGGAAGTCACCGGCGTGAGCGTCTTCAGCCGCCTGCGCCTGGGCCGTGACATCTCGATGACCGCCAACACCCCGGTCAACCGCTTTCCGCTGTTCCAGCGTCTGAAACTCGCGGTCGAGCAGCGCAACGTGTTCGAAAACGAGGCGCGGGCGCAAACACTTGGGCGCGGCGGGTTCCTGCTGCTGCCTCGCGGGTTGGAAGTCCGCCTCGTCAGCAAGAACACTCACCCATCGCCGCTGCCGGCGGGAATGGTGACGGTGTACTCGCAGGAAGGCGAGGTCCTCCAGGTGGTCGGTCAGGACCGCATCCCGCTGACTCCGATGGGGGCGGACTTCAGCGTCACGCAAGGCCGCTCGAACGTCCTGCAGGGAACGCGGCGCATCGTCGAGCGGCGCGAAGACCCGGATCCGCTCCCGCGCAACGCCCGTCACAACAAGCTGGTGACGCGCGTCGAGGTTGTGATCTCCAATCGCGGCGCCGTTCCTTCCACGGCGTTCGTGCGCGAGGGCGTCGAGGAGTTTGGGAACCGCGACTGGACCGTCACCCAAAGCTCTCACCCGCATCAGAAGCTGGGGGACCGGATGCTCGAGTTCAAGCTTCCGGTGCCCCCCAAGGGCGACGTAAAGCTGGAGTACACCATCGAGATTCACTGAGGCGGAATGAGTGGGTGCGCCACTGTCTACAGCCGGTGAGTGCCGGCGGTCGAGAGGTCTTTCATTCCTCCTTGTTCGTCGATGAACCGGATGCGGATTCCCTGCGGTACGTGCAGTTCGGCTCCTTTGGCCCGGCTGTAGTCCAGTGAGAGTTGGCCGTGCGGCGTGGGCATGCTCACCTTGACCCAGTCGAAGCTCTTCCAGTTCGGCCTCAGCTCGCAGAGGCGATAACCGGGTTCCAGGATGCGCAGGCCGAGCGTGCCGCGCATGAGTACGGACACGGGCGTGGCTCCGGTCCAGCCGTGGTTCAGGCTCAAGCCGTAGCGCCGTCCGTAGAACATCAGCCGCTCGCGCGGCCCGTCGTCGATGCGTATGTCCTCGATGAAGCGCGTGAAGCCGTTGTCGAGCATCCAGCCCCAGTACTTCTTCAGGCAGCCCAGCGCCTTCGGAAAACGCCCCGCCCTCGTGTACGCCATGAGCTGGAAGTAGGCCTGCATGCTGATGTTCCGCGAGCAGCAGCGCGGATCGTCGTACACGGCGCTGAAGATGACGTCTGTCTTGCCATCCGGTACGAGGTCCAGCAGGATCCCCCACGTCTGCGCATACGGGGAGAGGCGCGCGTCGCGGTTCCCGGAGCGGTCGAGGCCGTTGATGAATGCGCCCCGCGCGTCGTCCCAGAAGACCCGTACGATGTTGGAGCGCAGGCGCGCTGCCTGGGCGCCATAACGGTCCGCCAGGGCCGCCTCGCCCCACTGGCGCGCCAAAAGCGCGCCGGTCTCGAAGCAGAGCAGGATGAGCATCTGCGCATAGGCCGGCGTGCCCGCGCAATCCAGGTCCGTCGGGCGCTTCTCGCCGTGATCGGACTTCCCTGCCCAGTCCGGGTAGTATTCGCCGAGGTAGTCGACGCCCTCCACGTGCAGCCCGCTCGATTCGGCTTTCTTCGGCGAGAAAGCGCGCGCGGGGATGAAGCCCTGCTCGTCCCGAAGCCGGATGAAGAGGTCGAGCACCTGAGTAACGTGGGCGCGGTGGCGGCTCGAGAAAGAGATATCGCCTCGCGTGAGATAGTCCTGCCCGAAGCCCATGACGTAATACATCAAGAGCTCGAACATGCCCAGACGGTCCAAACCGGCATCCACGGGAGGCGTCTGGGTGAGTAGCGTGTTGCGAACTACGGCGGCGTCGAAGAAAACGCAATCGGTGGCGTCGAAATCGATGTTCTGATCGAACAGCCAGATGAGCCCGTCGCGCTTGATGGCGTCGAGAATGGTGGCGTCGTGCATGCAGGTGCGGAGCGTAGCGGCGCCGACTTTCCAGATCTCGTTGAGCCGCGCATCGCTCGATTCGAACGATCCGCGGTACTCCGCTGGATAGATGCGTGCATTCACGCTGACCGCTTCCAGCCGACAGGGCTCGGCGGCGTGGAAGCGGACGAAGCGGATGGCGCGTTCCGGAAGGGCGAAGTGGCGGCGGGAGGGGGTGAGGCGCAGCGGGGCGAGCGGCAACTGCTCGAATGTCGTTTCGTCCGTTTCGCTGGCTTCTTCGACGGACTCGCCTACAGTGACGCTCAGTTTCCCCGAGCCCGAGGCGGCGAACTCAATGACCCCCAACTCGATCTCGTGGAAGTCGAGCAGCACTTCTCCGCTCTTCCCGATGTCGTAGCCGCCATCTTTCTCAACCGCGTTGACGAGGCGGGAGACCCGGCGTGGAAGAAGCCGCTTGTGGCCATCGATATCTTTGTCCGGGAAGGCGCCGGGGACGCCGGGACGCGCGTCGAACTCTGCCGGAACCCAGTGTTCGCCGTCCAAGCTCGCTTCCCATCCATCGCCGGTCGCCGCGCCCTCGCCCTCCAGAAGGAAACAAGGCAGGGAGAGCATCAGGTCCTGCATTACCAGGATCTCCACGGTGCCCGCGGGAAACAGGCCGCGGCTCACGGTTATGTCGCCCTCGCGGCCGTTGACGCGCACTCGCGTGCGGCCCAAGGGCCGGGCCCAGCGGACGGGCGTGCCGGCGGCCAGCGTGAGGCGGCGGCGAAACCAGACCCCATACTCGGGCCGTTCGTAGGAGCCCGGATAGCCGATGTTCGCCACGCGCTCGAAGGCCGTGCGCGAAACTTCCGTATGCAGGTGCGCGGCAAGTTGGCCCGGATACCAGATCCAGCGCGCAGCCCACGGCGCCGCGGGCACGGGCCGCTTCGTGGCCGCCTGCGGGACGGGCGCCGCAGCGGCTACGGAAGGTGCGAACAGTGCGCCGCCCGCCGCCGTGCCCAGCTTCAGCAGGTCCCGCCGGTCGAGATTCGGCATGGTCACAGTCCCCCCAAATTGTGAAACCAGGATCTTCGTTCCGCCGTCCTGGCCAGCATCGATTGTAAGGCCAAACGGCAGCCGCATTCTGTCATTGCGGCAGACCTCCTACGGCGTAATCCGCGTCGTCCATGCTGCGCGCGTTTTCGGATTCACGGCGCGCAGCAGAATGCGGAAAAGGCGCTCGCCCCACGAGGAGCGCAATCGGCCATCCTCGATCTTGATTTCTTCTATGAAGGGCGTGAAGGTCTGCGCATCCTAGAGCACGCGGCCGTTCTCGGCGGCCAAAGAAGGCAAAAGCGGGGCCGCGACAGACCCCGCCAGGAAAATACGCCCACTCAACTGCAGCATGAACTCCGTTGTAGCGCATCGCGCAGCTAGATCTGCGGAGGGAGAACCGGAGCCCCGCGATCACGCTCACTCGGATTCGGGTTCCTGCGGCGGGACCCATTTCTGAGCGGCCATGAGCGCCTGAATCTGCTTCGCCACTGCTTTTGCCATACGGGACGCGTCGGCTTCCACGGTGGCTTTCCTGTCGCCTGCGGCTCCCGTTGTCGCGCCAACCGCCAGCGCGCCTACGCCCATGGTGGCCGCTGCGCCTGGTTTCTTGCCGCTTTCCGACTTCAACTTGAATTCCGACAGCACGATCGGCTGCGTCCCGGTCGTGAGGGCGACGGTGACGTGCGCCTGAACGTCGCTGGCGCCACGGCCGAGACCAATCATCACCCGCTTCGTCTTGTTCCCTTCGTCGATGGCCGTGAACTCGCCCTGAACCACCAGAGTATGCGCCGGCGCCATCGTGTCCGGACCCAGAGCCATCTCCGTTGGCATAGACGCCTTCCGGAGCAGGCTCACGAGTGTCTTGGAGAAACTCGCCCGCGCTTGCCGCGCCACCACGTCCGGCGACGAATCGTCGTCGGATCCCATTCGCGCCGCTCGACGCCTGTAAAGCCGCGCCGCCGCGGATTCATCCATCGTGATGACATCGGGAGGCACCGTAAAATCGTAGACCAGAATCTGATCCGGTTTCGGCAATGGTTCGGTTCCCTGGTAGCTTGCAACAACTTGTGTCTTGGCACCGCCGGTCAGAACGCTTTGTGACCTCGCCACTCCCGCGACAACGAGAGCTACGGCCCCACCAAGAATGCATACGGAAGTGGCTACTCTGGACATGTCCCCTCTCCTGGCCGCGGCGATCCGGCCGAAAAGCCGTAACCTGAACAGAATAGTTTTAGCACGGCTCCTGCTCTCGGACAAGAGCGCCGTATAGCGGCTGTGACCGGGCGGCCGGCGAGAAGCTTCATAGGGTGTGCACCAGGGCGCGAACGCCGTTCCAGACGATCTGCAGGCCGATGCAGGTCAAGAGAAAGGCCGAGAGCCGCATGATGACGTTCGCGCCGGTGGCGCCCAGCGCTTTGACGGTCCGGTCCGCGAACGCGTAGCAGAGAAACACGGAGAGGGAGAGCGCCAAACCACCGATTACCGCGGCCAGCAGGAAGAGCGCCAGTCTTCCTCCGCCCGGGCGCGGGGCATTGGCTCCGAGGGTGATGGCGGTGGCGATGGAACCCGGTCCCACCGTGAACGGCAGCGTCATCGGATAGAAGGCCTTGCGCAGCAAGGACTCGCCGGAACCGCGCTCGACGTGCCCGCGGTCGCCTTCATCGTCGCGCTTCAGCATCGCCCAACCCGCGGAGGTCACCAGCAGGCCGCCTCCCACTTGCACGATCGGCAGCGAAATCCCAAAGAAAGAGAGGACATAGGAACCGATCAGCATCGATCCCAGCAGCAGGAAGAAGCTGTTCCGCGCCACCCGCCAGGAGAGCTTCTTTCGTTCCGATGGCGAGGCGCCGTCCGTCAGAACCAGAAAAATGGGCGCGCCGCCCAGCGGATTCACGATCGGGAAAAGCGTGGATACGATCAGGACGATCTGTGTCAGGACTGAGGCCACCACGGTTCCCCCATTATCAGGCCGGCTTCTCCGGTTCCGGCGGATCGAGCGCGCACTCGGCCGCGTACGCTTCGTAGACGCGGTCGACCAGTAATGGGCGCTCGTCGCCGCCGAATCCAACCTGCTCGAAGAAACCTTGAATGCCGGCCTTTCCCCCGCGGTCGAGAGCAAGCAATCCCGCCACGGCGTAAAGCGAAAAACCGCGGGGAATGCTGGGCGAACGGAAGAACCGGAACCTCGCCAGACGGGAGGCGTTGGCTTCGAGTGCCGTCTCGATCGTGGCGATGTTCGTCAAACCGGCGGCAGCCAGCCAGTTCAGCAGACGGGGAAAGTTCAGCGCCTTGGGCTCGTCGATGAGCGGGGCCTGGACAGCCGAGGCGATCGCGGCGTCAATCCGCTGGAGCAGCCTGCTGCGAGCGATAAAGGCCGTGAGCGAGGACTGGTCGATCCCGATGGAGGCCGGGTCCCAGCTCAATTGCTCGGCCACCTCCGTCTCATACGCGCGCAGCGCGTCGCGGATCTGGATGAACTCGTGATCCGCGATCTCGAGCAGGCCGGCAAGTCGGGAGAACTGCCGCCGCAGATCGCGCGGCACGCTCTGCTTGCTCTTGTAGCCGAGGTCGTGTTCAATTTCGGCCCAGACGTGTTGGAGAATCGAGCGGATCTGAACCTCCGCGCAGCAGCCTTCGAAGCGTCTGTTCTCGGTTAGCGCCAGGCGGTGTCCCGGCAGCCGCACGATGTAGTGCACGGAGACGTACCCGAAGCGGTCCGCATCCAGTGCGGCGCGCTTGTCGACCGAGTTGGCGCGGTCGATCTCAAACTCACGTTCGATCGCCTGCGCCACCCGATCCACGTCGTCGGCGAAGTAGGTCGTGATCCGGATGCCGCAGAGGTCCGTGATTTCATCTAGGCTGCGATAGTCTCCGCGAGACAGTTTTTGGCCCAGGCTACAGCGTCTCTTGAGGCGGCCGGTCACAGATTGAACCGGCGTGCCGCTGGCCTGCAGCAAGTCGGAGACGAGCCGGTGCAATTCCCCGACGAAGGCCGAGTTCAGATCGGCCTTGCGGTCGTACTCCTCCAGCATGGCCGGGATCGAGGCGGCGGCCGGCATGAGCTACCTGTCCAGCACCGTGAAATCGAACTTGCCAAGCAGAAACGGCGCCGAAACGGGCGGCTTCGAGTCGGCGGGCACGATGGGGTAGGGAGCCCTGGTGCCGGTCGGAAAACCCCAGATCTTGCCCGTGCTCAGATCGACCACGACTTTGCCGAGTTGCTCCCGCATACCATCCGGCGCGCGGAGCGAATACACACCCGGTTCGATGTACAGGTCCGACGGGGACAAGCCAGCGAAAGCGGGCGGCGGATTCAGATAGGGGCGCAGTGCGATGACACCGAGAAACAGCGCCACCAGGGACAAGACGAACTTGCTGTATCGATCCAATCGCATGACTTCGCAGTATACACGAAAGGCCCACCTCATTCAGGCGCCGGTGAGCGAGCGCAAGCAAACGGCGAACGTCTGCGCGCCCAGCGGCAAGATCCTCCGCCGCGCCATAATCGAGCTATGAAAGCCGCTCCGTTCCTGCTCCTGTTTGCGGCGGCTGCCTGCGCGCAGACTCCGCGCCCCGCCGACGAATTCCAGACCTCCGCCGGCGCCGTCAAGATCACGCCCATCCACCACGGCAGCGTCCTGATTCAGGGCGGCGGCGTGGTCATTCACCTGGACCCTTTCCATGAAGGCGTCTATACCGGCCTGCCCACGGCCGACCTTGTGCTGATCACCCACGATCATTTCGATCACATGGACGCCCAGGCCCTGGCCCTGGTGCGCAGCTCGAAAACCGTGGTGATGGGGCCGGCCGCCGTGGCCGAGTCCGTGCCCGGCGTAACCGTTCTTCGTAACGGCGAGGCTCAGCATTACGGCGCGTGGAAGATCGAGGCTGTGCCCGCCTACAACCTTGTGCGAGGCCCTGCCGCCGGCCGGTTGTTCCATCCCAAAGGACGCGGCAACGGGTACGTGCTCACCTACGGAGGCCAGCGCTTCTACTTCTCAGGGGACACCGAAGGCGTTCCGGAGATGAGGGCGCTGAAAAACATCGACGTGGCCTACGTGTGCATGAACCTGCCCTACACCATGCCTCCCGAGGAGGCGGCCGCCGCGGTGCTGGCATTCAAGCCGCGCGTGGCGATTCCCTATCACTACCGCGGCTCCGATCTGAGCGCGTTCGAGAAAGCGCTGGCGGGTTCGGACGTCGAGGTCCGCGTCCGGGACTTCTATCGCTGAGGATGGAACCGGATCGCGCCGCGAAACTCCTCGCGAAATACCAGTTCGATGATGCCGCTCGGGTCGGCGCGCTCCTCGCGCTCGCCGTGTCCGGTTTCGAGCTTGTATCGGGTTCGCGGTTTCAGGCCCACCAGGAAGATCCGCCGGACGGGGCTCGTGAACAGGATCGAGGGGGCGTCGCCGGCGACCGCGACTACGGCGTGGTCGAAGTCCAGCAGCTTTGGGGACGTCAGAGCAATCGGCCGCGGCTTGCCGCCCGCAAAAGTCTGGAGCGTCCCGCCGGCCAAGCCGGCCCAGCGCGCGTCCGCGTCCCAGCCGGAGCGGATGAAGAGTTGGCCCGCGACGCCGTCGTAAGCCGCCAGCGGGGCGTGATAGTAGCTCAAACCCGGCTGATAGGGATTGGCCCACAGAAACTCGTAGGGTGCACCGAAGGGGCCGTGCATGGCGAAGAGATCGTGCAAGAGCCAGCCTTGCAGGTACTGATAGCCGACGGCGGTGGTGTCGTAGGCGGCCATCGCGAGGTCCGCCGCTCGCGCCGATTCCGCCGCGCGCAGATCGATCTCGCCTCCGGCGGTGGCTGGAAGGCGGTACTCGTTCTCAGGCGCCGGGTACGGCTCCGGATAGTAGCTCAACAGGTCCAGCGCGGGCAGTTGGGCGAAGTAGCTGCGCGCAGACTCGCGCAGGTCGATGTTGAGGTTGTCGCGAACGGCGTGCAGCAGCTCGAAGAGCGCGTAACGGCTGGAGCGCGGCAGAACGTCTTCCCCGGCGGCAAGCGAGGGCACAACCTCTCCCCGCCACCAACCCTCGACGATCCTCCGCAGTTCGCGCTCGGATGCCGCAGGCGCGGCGTCGGCAATCGCAATGGCCGCGAACGTGCGCGAGCGCGCCTCATCCACGCTGGCGGTTGCGGCCGGACGGAGAAGAGCCTGCTCCAGTCTGGCTGCGAGCGCGGCCGCTTCCCGCTCCGTCAGTGCGGTCTGACACCAGTCGAAAACCAGCGCCAACTGGCGCAGGTCGTGTCCCTCACCCAAGGCCCACGCAATAGCTCTCCGCGCGGCCTCGGAATCTCCAGTAGATTGAAAGTAAAGCACATCCGAAAAAGCTCGCTCGGGCAGCGAGGCCTTGCCCACGATCAGCGATTCGAACTGCCGCCAGCGCGAAGACTGCCGCATCCGCTCGCGCTGCACGAGGCGCAGGCGGGCTGGCGTCAGCAACAGCGAGGGGTGCAGGCCGGGCGCCCGGAAGTCTGGAGACTGCGCGGCCACTACGGCGGCGCCGCCGATCCATGCCAGACCAAGCCTCAGGGCCTTCTTCCGCATTCGATTGTTTCGCGGCTCCGGAGCGCCGCACCACTCGCCGGGAACGCGGTTATGGTACCTGCAAATCATTTTCACACGCGGAAGCCTATTCCCGTCGAGCCCACTCCTATGCTATATATAGGGACGAATTGGTAAAAGCAGCTCTTTGAAACCTGCCCTCTGCTGCAACAGGCAAGAGGCTGTGACCGGGCGTTGGAGTTGAGACAGCGTGCTTGCGGGAGCCGGTGTTTATAATGACTAGCCCCTCTCCTTCCAACTGCAGGTTGCAACAGAGGGTCTTTTTAGAAGAGCGGGCCTAATACTTAGTGGGTTCGTTTTTCGCCTGAGACGATGTGTCCGGGTCCGTCTGAGAGTGAAGCGGGTGCAGGGTTTCAGATGGTCCGGCACCGCGGGCCAGCCCAACTGCAAGGCGACCGCATCGGGTTCTCCGATGCGGTTTTTTCTTTCTAGCGCCCCTTGACGGGCCGCTACCAGGAGAGCGTTCCGGTGCGCGGTTCCTCGCCCGGCGCAGGCAGGTAGAGGGTCTTGCAGCGCTCACAACGGTAGATCTCCGCATCCGCGCCGAAACCCTTGCGGATCTCCTCGCCGAAAAAGTACCAACGCTTGAGGTGACCGGCGCAGAGCTTGCCCTTCTCGTCCTTCTCATTGCAGGCGCGCATGCGCGCAAACCGGCGCTTTACTTTGACGCCGTCGCCGAGCGTCGCGACGAGTTCGGCTACGGGCACGGGTTTGTCCGATGCGGCGTATTTTGGATTGGCCATGGCGAGTTGCGACCACAAGTATACCAGCCCGCCAACGGCCCCCCCCGCGGCGCCTGGTCTACACTGGAATCTGCGGGGTCCCGTTGATCGATCTGCACACGCACACCGACGAATCCGACGGCACATCGGCTCCCGGCCAGCTCGTCGCCGCGGCGCTGGCGTTGGGTCTTGAGGCTCTGGGCGTCACCGACCACGACACGTTCGCCGGCTACGATGCGGCCGTTCCCCTGGCGCGCGACGCGGGCCTCGACCTGGTGTGCGGCATCGAACTGAGCACCAAGCGGCGGAGTGCGGCTGTCGGGCATGGCCGCTCTATTCATGTGCTGGGGTACTTCCTCGGCGGGCCGCCGCAGGCCGAGTTCCGCACCTGGCTGGAAGCGCTACGCATGGCGCGGCGCGACCGCAACCGCCGCCTGGCGGCGCGCCTGCAATCACTCGGCCTGGACATCACGATCGAAGAAGTGGAGCGGCTGGGACGCTCCCAGGCGGGACGGCCGCACTTCGCCCGCGCGATGATCGACAAGGGCTACGTCTCGAACATCCAGGAGGCGTTCGACCTTTACCTGGACGAATCGGCCCAGGCCTACGTCGAGCGCGACGAGCCGGAACTGGAAGCGGGAATTCGCGAAGATTCGCGAAGCCGGGGCTCTGACGTCGCTGGCTCACCCCGTCCGTCTGAGCCGGCGCAATCCCTCGGCCTTCGAGAAGGATCTCGCCGAGATGCGCGAGATGGGTCTGACCGCCATCGAGGTCTACCACAGCGATCATCGGCCACCGGACACGGAGCTTTTTCTCTCCCTGGCGCGGCGCTACGGTCTGGCTGTGACCGGCGGCACCGACTTTCACGGCGACAATAAGCCTGGCCTGGCGCTGGGCACCGGCTACGGCAACGTCGCGGTGCCCCGCCGGGTGCTCGACGCGTTGAGGAACGGGCTTCCAGCCTGGCAGCCATAGCGCTCCGGCACGTGGCATGCTGGGACTGATGAAACGAATCGTGTCACTGAGCCTGATGGCCGTCGCGAGCCTCGCCGCACAGCAATACACGCGGGGCGTCGGTGTGTATCCGGGAAACCCGAAGGACTACTTCGGGCCGCTGATGCGCCTGGACGCCGAGTCCTATCGCAACCTGGCCTTGCACCGGCCCGCATACCACTCGAGCGCCTACGACTACAACCTCACGGCCCAGTTGGTGACCGACGGGATCAAGGACACGCGGCTGCCGCGGTGGCTGGCCTCGGCGACCAGCCAGCAGGGCGCGCTGAAGAAGAACGAGCGCGAGCGGCTGCATGGACCGCAACCCGATGACGGTCGTGGAGCTGAAAGGGGCGGGCGGCTGGGTCCAGATCGAGATGGGTGGCCGCGACGGCGCGCCCGAAGTGGATCGCGTGGACGTGCAGGCGCGGTGCAAGCGGGCTCGCCGCAGCCGGGCTGGAAGTGCGTGCTCTCGGGCTCGGACGATGGCGCCGCGTGGAAGGAACTGGGCGCGCGCGGACGCGGCACGGAGTCGCCGCGCCGAGGCGATTTCAAGGCCTCGGTCCTTCTCACGGCGCCTTCGCACCGCCATTTCTATCGCGTCGAAGTCGAGGCCACCGGCGCGCTGGTGTGGCGCGTGGGTGAGGTGGCGCTCTTCGACAAAAATCGCCGGCTCGAGATCGGCGGGCCCTACGATTTCACCAGCGCGTGGATGAGCGAGGGCTCGGGCGAGGAGTGGGTCTACGTGGACCTGGGCGCTCCCTGCGAGTTCGATCGCGTGGCGCTGTATTGGATCCGGCGGGCGGCCGAGGGCGTCATCGAAGTCTCCGACGACGCCGCGGCCTGGCGGGCGCTTCAGGCGCTGCCGGCGACCACGGAACCGGTCGACGATCATCAAGCTGGCGCAACCGGCCAGGGGCGCTACGTGCGCGTTCGCATGACGCGGCCCGCAACGCCCGAGGGCTACATCCTGAGCGAGATGGAAGTGTGGGGACGCGGCGGCCCGGTCGCCGGGCCGGCGCCCGGCGCCCGGCACACGGGCCGATGGGCGCCTGGACCTGGCCGGAGGCGCCTGGCGGATCCAGCGCGATTCGCTGGTAGCGGCGGGCGGCGAGGCGCTCTCCCGCCCGGGCTTCGACGACCGCGACTGGCTGGTGGCCACCGTTCCGGGCACCGCGCTTGTGAGCTACCTCAACGCCGGCGCGATCCCGAACCCGAACTACGCCGACAACCAGAACATGGTCTCCGACTCGTTCTTCTACGCCGATTTCTGGTACCGCGACGAGTTCGTCGCACCGGCTGGCTCGCCGGGCGGCCGGCGCGTGGCTGAACTTCGACGGCATCAACTGGAAGGCGGACGTCTTCTTGAACGGAGAGAAGATCGGGCGGATCGAAGGCGGATTCATGCGCGGGCGCTTCGACGTCACCGGCCGCCTGATGCCCGGTAAAACCAACGCGCTGGCCGTGCGCGTCGTGAAGAACGCGACGCCGGGAAGCGTGCGCGAGAAGACCTGGCAGAGCCCCGACAAGAACGGCGGCGCGCTGGGTGCGGACAACCCGACCTACCACGCCACCATCGGCTGGGACTGGATTCCCGTCATTCGCGGGCGCGACACCGGCATCTGGAAGGACGTGTACCTCACTACCAGCGGGCCGGTGACCATCGAGAATCCACTCGTCACCACGACGCTGCCGCTGCCGGACACATCGCAGGCCGACATCCACGTGGAGGCGACGCTGAACAACCACGAAGCGAAGCCGGTTTCCGGCACACTGCGCGGGACCTTCGGCGACATGGCTTTCGAAATGCCGGTGGCGCTCGATGCGTCGGCGGAGAAGACCGTGAAGACTGTGCTGCACCTCGCAAGCCCGAAGCTGTGGTGGCCCGCCGGATACGGCGAGCCCAATCTCTACAACGTGGAGCTGAAGCTTCGAGACCGCGGATCGTGCCGTGTCGGACGCGAAGCGCTTCGAGGCCGGCGTGCGGCAATTCACGTACAGCGAGGAAGGCGGCGCGCTGCGGATCTGGATCAACGGCCGGCGCTTCATCGCCCGCGGCGGCAACTGGGGCTTCCCGGAGTCCATGCTCCTCTATCGCGGGCGCGAGTACGACGTGGCCGTGGGCTACCACGCCGACATGAACTTCACCATGATCCGCAATTGGGTCGGGCAGGTCGGCGACGACGAATTCTACGAGGCTTGCGACCGGCACGGCATCGTGGTGTGGCAGGATTTCTGGCTGGCGAATCCCGCCGACGGCCCGGACCCCGACGACAACGACATGTTCCTGCGCAACGTCCGGGACTACGTGCTGCGCGTCCGCAGCCATCCCTCGATGGGCCTGTATTGCGGGCGCAACGAAGGCTATCCGCCCAAGCCGATCGACGAAGGGATCCGGAAAACGCTGGCGGAGCTGCACCCGGACCTGCACTATATCCCCAGCTCGGCCGACGACTCCGTGGAAGGCCACGGGCCGTACGGCGTGATGCCCACGCGGTTCTATTTCGAGAAGCGCGCCACGCCCAAGCTCCACAGCGAGCTCGGCATGCCCAACATCATGTCGCTCGACAGCGTGCGGCAGATCATGCCGGAAGCGGCGCTGTGGCCGCAGGGGCGCATGTGGGGCCTCCACGATTTCTGCCTGGGCGGCGCGCAGCAGGGCGCGGCTTTCCGCGCCATGATCGACAACGGCTACGGCGGCGCAGCCGGCGCGGAGGAGTGGCTGACTCTGGCCCAGTTCGTCAACTACGAAGGCCATCGCGCCATGTACGAGGCGCAGAGCCGTAATCGCATGGGCCTGCTCATCTGGATGAGCCATCCCGCCTGGCCGACCTTCGTGTGGCAGACCTACGACTATTACTTCGAGCCCACGGCGGCCTACTTCGGCGCCAAGAAGGCATCCGAGCCGCTGCACATCCAGTGGAACGCAGCCACAGACAGCGTCGAGGTAGTGAATTACAGCGGCGGGAATGCGACGGGCCTCACCGCGCGAGCCGAGATCCGGAACATGGACGGCGCGCTCAAGTGGGAGAAAGAAGTCCCCGTCGATAGCCCCGAGGACAGCGATCTTACGTGCATCAAGATGGAGTACCCCGAGGGCCTGACTCCGGTGCATTTCATCCGCCTGAAGCTCACGCGCGGCGGCGAGACCGTGTCGGAGAACTTCTACTGGCGCGGCCTCAAGGAAGGCGACTACCGCGCCCTCCGCCAGCTTCCCAAGGTGAGGATTGAAGCCGCCACGCGTGCCGAGCGGCAGGGCAGCCGCTGGCAGCTCACCACCGATCTGCATAACCCCTCGGCGCAGCCCGCGCTGATGGTGAAGCTCAAGGTCGTGCGCGAGAAGAGCGGCGACCGCATCCTGCCGGCGCTCTACTCCGACAACTACGTGGCCCTGATGCCCGGGGAGCGGCGCACCATCGGAATCGAAGTGGAAGACGCCGATACCCGCGGCGAGAAGCCCGCGAGTGGCGGTGGACGGTTTCAACGTCGGCGAGGGAGCGAAGCAGTAGCGGCCACGGGAGCTGCCGCGCGTCAAGTCCGCTGGGTTGAAACTCGTCCCGACCCCAGGGCCTCGGCACGGGTGCGTGCGCGCCGGTCTGAGCCCGCGCTGCGGACGCCCCTCGCGGTCTTGCTTTTTGCGCCCCGGCAGTAGTGTAATAGGCGGCTGGAGGTTGCTCCGGTCATGCGCGCATTCGCTTTTTCTGCGGCGGTTCTCCTCGCAATTCTGGCGCTGGTCCTGCTTGGCCAGGAAACCCTCGACAACAAAGCCATCATCAAGCTGCACAACGCCGGACTGAGCGATGAGACGGTCCTCAATTTGGTCGCCACCCAGCCTGGCCATTACTCCACGGGTGTGAGCGACATCATCGCGCTGAAGCAGGCGGGCATCTCCGAGAAGATCATCCGGGCGCTGGTGAACCGGAGCGTCCCGCCGCCCGCGCCCCGGTGGCCACACCAACGCCGGGCTCCCGGCCAGTCTCGCCGCGCCAACCCCGCCGGCGGCCTCCCCAACGCCGTCCCCGACGGCCACGCCCGCCCCAAAGCGCGTGGTGACCGAGATCTTCTACAAGAAGGACAACCAGTGGGTGACCATGCAACCGGAAGAGGTGAGCTGGAAAGCGGGCGGGCTTCTCAAGTCGGTCGCCACGGCTGGCGTCAAGAAGCGCGACATCAATGGCTCGGTTGCGGGCGCCGGCAGCAAGAACCGGCTGAAGCTTCCGGGGGAGTTCGTGCTTTACATCCCGGGGGGAGTTGACATCCGGGAATACCAGTTGCTGCGCCTGAAGCCGCGCGAGGGGGTGCGTGAGTTCCGCGCCGCCATCGAGGACGATTTCCACGTCTCTGGCGGGCGCGACCTGATCCCGTTCGAGGGCAAGCCGGTCACCCGGCGAGGTTTCCTCGTCACGCTCACGGACCTGAGCCCGGGCGAGTACGGGTGGGTTCCCCCCGAGGCCGCCCTAAGCGCCCACGACGCCACCGCGCCCCCCGGCAGGATCTTCACGTTCGCGGTGGAGTGATGGCGAGTTCCATACGGCGGGGCTACGGGGTCGCGGCGGCATTCCTGACCGTCCTGCTCGCGCCGGCGCCCGCTTCGGCCGGCGAGGGTCTGGATCTCTACCAGGCGCTCCGGTCGTTCCCCTTGACCGGCGGCTCCGCCGTGGTCGAGAACCTGGTGCTCAAGCGCGACCGCGCCGAGATCGCCCTCGACGGCACTCTCTATTTCGCCGCGCCGGTAGCCGGCAGGGTGCGCGGCGCGGTGTTCCTGGGGCGCGGGACGTTCCACGCCGATCCGCCTCCCATCGATTTCGAACGCGAAAACCTGCGGCGGCTGCTCAATGCCGACCGGGTCGAGTCGGACTTCAAGACCGCGGTGCTGCGATTCACCAACGACACCTTCGAGGAGTTGGGTCACCATGTGAAGGCGGCCCCGGCGCCCGCTGAGGCGCAGAAGCTGGCGGGTGAGCTCGACGACCTCCTGCTGAAGCAGACCGGTGCGAACCTCTCGGCCCGGGTGGCCGCTTCGATCCTAAACGGCGAACGGCCGGGCTTGTTCGCCGCACGGTTCGACAAGGGGAGCCGGGCGCCGTTCACGCTCCTACTCGATCCGCAGGGGAGGATTCCGAGCGGCGTATTCGATCTGAACGCCGGCGAGAAGCTGCTCGTGTTCCAGCACGAAAGCGGAGTCGGCCGCAACGACATCTGGCTGGCCGCCCGCAGCGTACCGGAATACGACGGCGCTGCGTTGGAGGATGGTCAGGACCTGGTGGCGGTGCGGCAATACACCATGAACGTCGACCTGACACGGCCCAAGAAGCATCTCGGCGTCGAGGCTCGCCTCGATTGCGATGTCCTGGTGGCGGGGCTGCGCGCGGTGCCTTTCGTCCTCAACGACACGCTGGCAGAGTTCGACTCCGAGCGGCTGAAGAAGGCGATGCGGCTGACCTCCGTCCGGCCGGCCGATGGCAGCGCGGTCGAAGCCGTGCAGGAGGATTGGGAGTCCGGCATTACCGTCTTTCTCCCGGCCGCGGCCGCCGCTGGCGCGAAGCTCTCGCTGATATTCAACTTGGAGGGCGACTTCATGGAAGAGCCGGACGGGATCCGCTTCCAGAACTCGGAGATCTCCTACCCTCGTTCGTCGTTCAGTTGGTATCCGCGCCATGGGTACATGAGCCGGTCGCGCTTTCAGATGGTCTTTCGGCACGCTAGCGGATTCAGCGTGGCGGCGACGGGCACGCGCGTGCGCGAAGAGGGCGAGACGACGGAATGGAAGATCGACATACCCGTGACCGCGGCCACTTTCGGCATCGGCCGCTTCGCCCGGCACAGCGGCCGGGCCGAGCCGAGCGGCGTGCCGATCGAACTCTACGCGCCGCAGAGCGTGGGCGACAAGCAGGCCTTCATGCTGACCGAACTCTCCAACTGTCTCCAGTTCTTCAGTACCCTGTTCGGGCCCTACCCGTACCCGAGCCTGCAAGTGATGCAACACACGCGGGGCTACGGCCAGGGGCTCCCCACGATGCTGCTCCTCCCACCTGCAAGCGGCGGCTTGTCCATTGTTCTCGATGTCCCTTTCATCGCGCACGAAATGTCGCACCAGTGGTGGGGCGACCTGGTGAGCTGGCGGACGTACCGCGATCAGTGGCTGAGCGAAGGCTTCGCCGACTACTCCGGCGTCCTTTACCTGGGCCTGCGAATGAACTCCACAGCGGAGCAGGACAGGCTGCGCAGGTTCCGGCGGGACCTCCGTTCCCCGCCCGCGACCGAACAGGGAGTGGGCAGCGGCCGCCTCGTGGACATCGGCCCGCTGATCCTGGGCCTCCGTCTGAACACGCGCAAGACGCTGGGAGCGTATAACACGCTGATCTACGAAAAGGGCGCCCTCGTCCTGCGAATGCTGCACTACCTGATGAGCGATCCCGCGACCGGCGACGACAAGCCGTTCTACGCCATGATGTCGGACTTCGTGCGGCGGCACGAGAACCGCTCGGCGACAACGGAGAATTTCGCTGCGGTCGCGAGCGAGCGCTTCGCGCGCACGCCTCTGGCGCGGAGGTTCGGCCTGCACGACCTGGACTGGTTCTTCCGCCAGTGGGTGTACGGCACGGCGCTGCCGTCCTACCGGCTCGAGTATGCGCTCGAAGCGCAGCCCGACGGCACGACTCTGCTCCAGGGCACGCTCTACCAGGACGGCGCACCCGCGGATTGGCTCATGGCGCTGCCGGTGTCGATCCGCTTCGGGAAGGGCCAGTGGGCGCTGGCGTCGTTCGGCGTGCGCGGACCGCAGTCGCCGGTCCGCCTCAAGCTGCCGATGCGCCCCGAGGCGGTCGACCTGGACCCGCACCAGTGGATTCTGTCGGAATCCACGACCACGCGGGCGCAGGGGAAGTGAATCGGGCCTTGATTTCTGCCCCGGCCGCGTAGTGTAATAGGCCCCTGGAGGCTGGTTCGTTCATGCGCATGCTCCTTCTTCGTGCGGCGGTCGTGATGGGAGTTCTGGCGGCGGGTTTGCTGGCACAGCAGCAGCTCAACAATGAAGCGATCGTCAAGTTGCACAACGCCGGACTCGGCGACGACATGATGGTCAACATGGTCAACTCGCAACCCGGGCAGTACGCCGTGGGGGTCGATGACGTCGTCGCGCTCAAGCAGGCGGGAGTTTCCGAGAGGGTCATCGCGGCGATGATAAGCAAGAACAGCGCGCCGGCCGCCCCTGCCCCGGCAGCGGCTCCGCCGGTTGCGCAAGCCGCGCCGCCGGCCCCCGTCTACCCGACGGAAATAGGCGTGTACTACAAGAAGGGCGACGCATGGGAGGAGGTCCTGCCGGAAGTCGTGAACTGGAAGACCGGCGGAGTCCTCAAGAGCGTTGCTACGGCGGGCATAGTCAAAGGAGACGTCAACGGCAGGCTTACCAACCCCAGCAGCAGGAACACCGTCCGGACTCCGCTCGAGTTCCTGATCTACGCGCCGGAGGGAGTGGCCATCACGGAATACCAGTTGTTGCGTCTGCGGCCCCAAAAGGACGGACGCGAGTTCCGCACGGTGACCGGAGGTGTTCTGCACGCTTCCGGGGGCGCTACGCGCGATCTGGTGCAGTTCGAAG
This sequence comes from Bryobacterales bacterium, assembly GCA_963710565.1. Taxonomy (GTDB): domain Bacteria; phylum Acidobacteriota; class Terriglobia; order Bryobacterales; family Bryobacteraceae; genus DASWZN01. Next base: position 69,363 of record CAVQAN010000013.1, read on the forward strand.
GCAAGAAGGTCGCCAGCCGCACGTTTGTGATCGATCTGGCGAACGTCGGTCCCGGCGAGTACGGGTTCCTCTCGCCCGGATCCGCCATGAGCAGCAGCGCCTCCGCGCAGCTCGGCAAGATGTACACGTTCCACTTGCTCGAGTAAGAGCGTGGGGCCAGCCGTTTGGCCCCGCAGCTCTACTTGCCCGGTTTGTCCCCGCCCCCGCCCGGCTGCGGCCCGAACTCCACCACCAGTTCGTTCACCACCTGCTTGACGCCCTGGACCTTGCGCGTGATGCGCTCTGCTTTGACCTTCTGGTTGTTCTCCCGCACTTTTCCACGCAGGGTGACGACGCCGTCCTTTACGTCCACCTCGATGCCGCCGCCCTTGACCTCGCGGTCGGAGGCCAGCCGCGCTATAACCTTGTCGTGAAGCTCGTCGTCGGTAAAGGCTTCTGCGCGACGGCGGGGGCCGCTACGGCGAGCAGGAAACCCACCACGGTGACAGCAGAAAGTAGGCGCATAAGTACTCCTCCATTCTAGTCGGTTTTGCCCGCCATGGAATGCCAGTCGAGCTGCTCCAGAAATGCCGGATTCTCCCGCCACCGCGAGCTGTACCTTGACGTACAGCTCCAGGAAGACCTTGCGGCTCGAACATGACCTCCATCTCTTCGCGCGCCCGCGTGCCGATCCGTTTCAGCATCGACCCTTTGGCGCCGATGAGGATCCCCTTCTGGCCCTCCCGCTCCACGTAGATGGTGGCGGAGATCCGCGTCAGCCGCGGAGTCTCCTCCCAGGAATCCACCAGCACCGCCACCGCGTGCGGCACCTCCTCGCTGCGTCTCCGCCAGGATCTTCTCGCGAACCAGTTCCGCCGCCAGATAGCGCTCGGGCTGGTCGGTGAGGTAGTCCGGAGGGAAGTACGCCGGGCCTTCCGGAAGGCGCGCCAGAATCGCCGCGCGCAGTTCGTCGAGGCCGGCGCTCTTCAGCGCCGAGATGGGGAAGTAGTCGGCGAACTCGTAGGCCGCCTTGTAGCGTTCGATCAGGGGCAGCAGTTGCGCCTTGTCTTTGACCCGGTCGACCTTGTTCAGCAGCAGCAGCACCGGCGCCCTGGTGCTCGCGATCAGCCGCACCGCGTCCTCGTCCTTCTCGCCGAACGGCCTCGAGGCGTCGGCGAGGAACAGCAGCAGGTCGCGCTCGTCCAGCGCCGCGCGGATGCTGTCCATCATGCGGCGATTCAGCAGCGTGTCGGGCTCATGGATGCCGGGCGTGTCGAGAAACACGATCTGGGCGTTGGGCAGCGTGAGCACGCCCTGCACCAGCGCCCGCGTCGTCTGCGGTTTCGCCGTCACGATGGCGAGCTTGGTCCCCACCAGCGCGTTCAGCAAAGTCGACTTTCCCGAGTTCGGGCGCCCCAGGATCGAAACGAATCCCGAGACGTGGCCCCGCGCCGTTTCAGGCATGATTGGTTTGTCCCTCCACTTTCGATAAGCGGACCTGCTCGACGCGCAGGTCGTTGCTCTTGAGCACCTCGATCCGGATTCCCTGGCGTTCGACGGATTCGCCGGGCCGTGGCACACGCCCCAGCCACTCGCTCACCAGGCCGCCGGCCGTGGTCGATTCCGGCTCTTCGGCGGGACGGAAATCGAGCAGTTCCTCGAGCCGGTCCAGGCTGAAGTTGCCCGAGACGACGTAGCGCCCGCTCCCGTCCTCCACGACATCCTCCACCGGCTCGTGCTCGTCCTGAATCTCGCCGAAAACCTCTTCGACCAGGTCTTCCAGGGTCACCAGCCCGGCCGTGTTCCCGTACTCGTCGACCACGATCGCCATGTGCGCCCGGTCCTGCTGCATTTCCTTGAGAAGGCCGTTGACCGGCTTGGTTTCCGGCACGAAGCGGATGGGGCGCATCAGTTCCCGGACCGTCCGCCCCTGCCGTTCGTCCTCGTCCAGCTCGAACATGTCGCGCACGTGGACGAAACCGACGATGCGGTCGATGCTGTCTTCGTAGACCGGGATGCGCGAGTATTGCTCGGTGATAACGAGCTGGCGCAGGCTCTCTAGAGACCGGTTCGCCGCGATGGCGACGATGTTCGGCCGCGGCGTCATCACCTCGCGCACCGTCTTGTCGCCGAACTCGACCACCGACTGGATGAGCGCCCGGTCGCTCTCCTCGATCAGGCCCTCCTCGGTCCCCGCCGTGATCAGGGCTTCGATGTTCTCGGCGGGAGTCGGGGTTTCCTTCTCTCCGGCTCGCCGTTGGTGAGCTCGGTCAGCGACTGGAAAAACGCCGAGACCGCTACCAGCGGGCGCATCAGGTAAGCCATCGCGCGCAGCAGGGGAGCGAGCGCGCCCAGCCACCTCCCGCTGCTGCGCCGGTACAGCACGTGCGGCACGATGTAGGTGGCTCCCAGCATCGTGACCCACGCCAGCAGGCAGGATTCGACCACGCTCCGCAACGTACCCCGGTCAGGATGCAGAAGCAGGAACGCCACGCCCAGCAGCACCAGCAGCGTGTGCTTCACCAGAGAGAAGGTGAGAACGCCGTGGTCGGTATCGACGCCGATGCGTGCCTGGAGCTTCTCCTTGAAGTACTCGAGGGCCGGCCGCTCATGCGGGCGCAAGCGCAGCGACTCCTGGTAGAGTTGCTGGACCAGCGTCACCGCGGCCAGCGCCGCGCCGAACAGGACGGCGGTGACAATGAGGATCGCGCTCACGGCCGTGCCCGCTCGATCAGCCCCACCGGCAGCCCCAACTCCTGGCGATGCCGCCGCTCCGCGCGCGCCATGCGCCCGCGGTCCTTCTCGTGATCCATGCCCAGCAGGTGGAGCACTCCGTGCAGCAGCAGGATCTCGACTTCGTTCTCGATGCTGTGCCCGCGCTCGCGCGCCTGCTCGGCCGCCCGGTCCAGCGAGATCGCGATCTCTCCCAGGAAGCCGTCCGGCCCCGGCGAGGGGAACGAAAGCACGTCGGTCGGGTAGTCGCGCTCGAGAAACTGGCGGTTGAGGCGCTGCAGCTCGGCGTCGTCCGCCAGCAGGCAGGTGAAGCGCCGCCCGGCTGTGACCTGCGCCTCCAGGCGGGCACCGAAGGCTCTCAAGGCGCGGCGTGTCAGACCGGCCGGCAGCCGGCCGCAAACGAACGTGCTGTGAGGTTCGGGCATCAGCGGCTTTTTGTGGCGCACCCGCTCGTGCGTGCCGCGTCGAGACTCGTCTCGACGCCCGTGCGTTGACGCTCAGTCTGCATGCGGCACTATGCTCGGCGTGAGGGAGCTCTCCACTTCCGCTTCGGGTTCGCGCTGGCGTTCGGGACCCGAGTCCCCGAGCTTCAGGGAGAGCTGGCGCCCGGCCCCGTTGGCCTCCAGCCACCGTTCGTACGCCTTGACGATCTTCTGCACCAGGGTGTGGCGCACCACGTCCCGCTCATCGAAGTTCACGAAGCTGATGCCCTCGGTGCCGCGCAGAACCTCTTCGGCGTTCAGCAGTCCGCTGCGCTTCCCGAGCGGCAGGTCGATCTGGGTCACGTCGCCGTTCACCACCATCTTGGAGTTGAAGCCCTGGCGCGTCAGCACCATCTTCATCTGCTCCGACGTGCTGTTCTGGGCCTCGTCCACGATCACGAAGCTGTCGTTCAGGGTGCGGCCGCGCATGAACGCGATGGGCGCGATCTCGATCACTCCCCGCTCCAGCAGCTTCTCGACCTTGTCCATCTCGAGCATGTCGTAGAGCGCGTCGTACAGCGGGCGCAGATACGGGTCCACCTTCTCCTGGAGCGTGCCGGGAAGAAAACCGAGCCGCTCGCCGGCCTCTACCGCCGGGCGCGTCAGGATGATGCGGCTCACCCGCTTGCTCAGCAGCGCGGAGATGCCCATCGCAACCGCCAGGTACGTCTTGCCGGTGCCCGCCGGCCCGATCCCGAAAACCAGGTCGTTGCGCTCGATGGCCTCCAGGTAACGCCGCTGGTTGATGGTCTTTGGAACGACGATCTTCTTTCCGAAGTTCCGTTGCCGGCCGCTCAGCACCAGGCTGCGCAGGCTCACTTCGGGATCCGCCGTCACCACCCGCAGGTAGCTGTTCAGGTCGCCGTTGGTGAACGAATGCCCCTCTTTCACCAGGGCGACGTACTCTTCGAGGATACTGCCGGCCCGTGCGACGTCCGCCTCGGCGCCTTCGATCTCCAGGCAGTCGTCCAGCAGCGAAGTGCTGACGCTCAAGCCTTTTTCGAGGACCCGGATGTTCTCGTCGTGGGTGCCAAACAGGGATTCAATACCGCGGCTGATCTGGACAGAGACTTTCATTCGTTAGGAAGTTTCTTACCTCCGTGACATGGCGGGGCGGAGCCGTTCCGGCCGATGGTCCCGCGATCGCGGACGCGGAGCTGGCATCTGCGTTCATTATACTACCCCCACCGAAGCCGCTCGCCGCCCGCCCCGAACCGCCCGTAATCCGTCCGTAGGGACGGCCCTCTCTGCCGAGCAGGGGCCGAAAGGGTGCGGAAGCGTTGGTAGCGGATGGCGGAGAGCGAATGGCGATCCTCCGGTGCGAACTGGGCGGGAGAGGAGTTACGGGAAAGAGCCCGACAACCTTCCGCGGGCCGCCTGCGGGCACACCTCCGGCTCGCCTTCTCAAAAAGTGCTTCTATAATCCGTCCGTAAGGAATCCCAGACTCAGGCCGGTTGCGGCAGCGGCAGGGCCGCCAACACCGTGCTCCATCCCCCCAGAAGTTGCCCCACATGCTTCAGCCGGCAGATCACGCTGCGCGCGTGATGGATGATCCGACCCGCCGTGTTGAAAATTAGGAACCGCAGCCGCTTCGGTCGAACATTCAGTAGCTCCGCAGGCAGAGCCAGCCGCTTCAGCGCGCTCAGCAGATTGTAAGTCAGCACCGCCAGCCGCAGCCACGCCGCATTGGCTCCGAAGCGTCCGCACGGCATCACCCCCGCCGCCAACTCGTTCTTCAACACCTCGTGCGCCGCCTCGATTGTGCCCGCCTTCTCCCGCTGCCATTCCAGCAGTCGCTTGACGTCATGGTCCCAGCGGTTGGTCACCACCGCGTAGTACTTGTACAACTTGCCGTCGGCAAACAACTCGCCCTGCTTCTTGTGAACTCGAATCGCCAGGTAACGAATATGATCCAGCTCTTCTCCCGCCTTCTCCAGCGGATCCCAGTTCTGCAACTCGGCATACTCCCAGTCCGCTTCGGCCTCTTCCCGGTACGCCTTCCACAGTCCTTCGGGCAGCATCCGCAGCCGCTCCCGCAGCGAATCGCTCATCTTGGCGCTGATCCCGAATCCGATGAATCCTGCCGGCCCTTCCGTCCGCTTCTGGTCCCGCAACCAGCGCATCAGATCCTGTTCGTAGCAGGCCGAGTCCCCGCGAAAGTACTTCTCTTCCACCGTCGCCGGCAGGGCTGCAAAAGCCTGCTTGGCGACCGGCAGTAACTGAGTGTGCGCCCCCACGTTGCCGTCTCGAAACTCATCCGCCACGATCACGTTCAGCTCCGCCCACAAGGCCAGCATGGGTTGGTAGCCGGTGCCGCCTTGATAGGTGGGTTGAGCTTCTCTCTTCCAGCTTTCGATCACCGTGGCGTCCAGGTCGATGGTCGCGATCTTGTCTCCGGTCCGGCGGCCGAACTCCTGAATCATCTCCCGGTTCACCGAGCCCAGTCCCTGGAGCGCCGCGTTCTCGCCGGGAATGTAACTGCGCTGTCCCAAGCTCAGAGCCCGCTGCTGCGCTTCCTCCACTTTCGCTTCGTCGTGAAACTGGTACAGAAACTTGCGCGCCGCCTCCGGGGATGGCACCTCGTGACCGATCAACTCCGCCAGTCCTTCGTCAGCCCGCAGATGCTCAAAGTCTTCCAGACAGTCACCCCCGGCCGCGTTCAGAATCACGAAGCTCTCCACGTACGCGTCTTCGGATAGTCCGCGTTGCCGCTGCTTCAGCGTGACGTTGCGCCGGACACTGCCGCCTACCGCCAAGGACCGGAAGGTCTGGACCAGCACCGGCATTCCACCTAACGCTGTGACTCCCTCCTCGGTGGCTTGGTCATCATAGGCGAAAGGCAGGGGCTGTTCGGTCACCGAGGGCTTCGGACGTTTGGGCATGAACTTGGATTGTACGCGACCTCCGCTTCACCTCCAAGGTGAAAGCGCACATTCCTGCCGAGAGCCCGCGATCCGCACTCCCCGCTTAGACTCCGAAATCCGTTACGGACGGATCACGGACCGCCCCGTCGGCGCCTCAGCGGAACCGCCCGCCCCACGGCCTGTTAAGATAGGGAACTGCCGCCTGTATGGACCACATCCTCTCTGTAGTTCTGTTGACCCCGCTCGCGGGCCTGCTCGTCCTGCTGCTGATCCCTTCCTCGCGGCCCGTCTGGATCAAGCGTTGGGCGAACATCGCCTCGTTCATCGGCTTCCTCACGTGCCTGCCGCTGGTCTATCGCTTCGATCCGCGCCAGGACTTCCAGTTCGTCGAGCGCGCCCCCTGGATCCGCTCGCTGGGGGCGTTCTATTACCTGGGGATCGACGGCTACAGTCTGCTGCTGGTCGCGCTCACGTGCCTGCTGGGCTTCATCGCCGTCCTTTCGAGCTGGAACGCGATCGAGTACCGGCTGAAGGAGTATTACGCCAACTTCCTGATCCTCCAGGCGTCGATGCTGGGCGTCTTCATGGCGCGCGACTTTCTCCTGTTCTTCGTGTTCTGGGAGCTGGGCTTGGTCCCGATGTACTTCATCATCGCCGTCTGGGGCGGGCAGCGGCGGGTCTACTCGGCCTTCAAGTTCATCGTGTACACGTTCATCGGGTCGGTGGTGATGTTCCTGGGGATTCTGGCGCTGTACTCGGCGCACCACACCCAGTTCGGAACCTACAGCTTCGCCATTCCCGACCTGCTGCGGACCAGCCTGCCGGCCTCGACGGAGTGGTGGGTCTTCTGGGCCTTCTTCGCGGGCTTCGCCGTAAAGGTGCCCATGTGGCCGCTGCACACCTGGCTGCCGGACGCGCACACGGAAGCGCCGACGGCGGGCTCGGTGATCCTGGCGAGCATCCTGCTGAAGATGGGCACCTACGGTTTCCTGCGCTTCTCGCTGCCGCTGCTGCCGGACGCCTCGCGGGACCCGCGCATCGTGAACGTCATGGCGGTGCTGTCGCTGATCGCCATTGTCTACGGTGCGCTGGTGTGCCTGATGCAGAAGGACTGGAAGAAACTGATCGCGTATTCCTCGGTGAGCCACCTGGGCTTCTGCACGCTGGGCATCTTCGCGCTGAACCCGGCCGGCATCGCGGGATCGATGATCCAGCAGATCAACCACGGCATCTCGACCGGCATGCTCTTCCTGATCGTGGGCATCGTCTACGAGCGCCGGCACACGCGCGAGATCTCCGAATACGGCGGCCTGCTGCGGGTCATGCCGTTGTTCACGATCGTCTTCTTCGATCACGGCCCTCAGTTCGATGGGGATGCCGGCGCTGAACGGGTTCATCGGCGAGATCTCGATCCTGCAGGGCGCGTACCAGATGTCGTTCAACTGGGCGCTGTGGGGCGCGGTAGGGATCGCGCTGGGTGCGGCGTACCTGATCTGGCTGTTCCAGCGGACGATGCTGGGCGAGGTCGTCGGAGAAGAACGCAGGGCTGAACGACCTGTCCTCGCGCGAGATCGCGGTCTTCGCGCCGCTGCTGGTGCTGGCCTTCTGGATCGGCATCTATCCCAAGCCGTTCTTCGGCGTGCTGGAGCGGCCGGTGGCGCAGATCGTCGAGCGGGTGCGGCAGGACCGCCCGTCGCCCGCGCTTCCTCTCCGGCCGACCCCGCAGGCGGGTCGCCCGTCGCTGTTGGGCCATTGATCCGGCGGCAGCCGCGGGCGGTCCCTACCGGTCGTTCCCCGAGAGGTTGAGGGTGGTGATCTTGCGCTTGCGGACGTGGCTGGCTCCGGCGATGACTCCGAAGGCCGACCACGCCGCCCAGATGAGGAGCCCCAGCCAGGGCTGCTGGTCACGCGGCGTCCGGGCAGGGCCGAGGAGCGCCGACGCGATGTAGATCAGCACGCCGGGGATCAGGGCCAGGGCATAGGCCTCCACGCCGGACAGTTTCCGCCTGCGGGCGAGGGCGCCGGCGAGCAAGCCGCAGATACACGCCAGCGGCCATTGGACGGCGTGCAGGACGGTCATCATACGTAGTCCATCTACAAGCTGAAGCTTGTCCTACACCTTGACGGCGGGCGTCATATCGCGGCTGGTGATGACGCGGTCGATCAGGCCGTACTCGACCGCCTGCTCCGGGTCCATGATGTAGTCGCGGTCCACGTCGCGCGCGACCCGCTCCATGGTCTGGCCGGAGGCATCCGCCAGGATCTCGTTCAGCATCTCCCGCATGCGCAGGATTTCCCTGGCGTAGATGTCGATGTCGGTGGCCTGCCCGGCCAGGCCGCTCATGGACGGCTGGTGGATCAGGATTCGCGAGTGCGGCAGGCTGTAGCGCTTGCCCTTGGTGCCGGCGGCCAGCAGGACGGCGCCCATGGACGCCGCCTGGCCCACGCAGATGGTCACGATGTCGGGCTCGACGAAGCGCATGGTGTCCAGAATCGCCAGCCCGGCCGTGATCGAGCCGCCCGGCGAGTTGATGTACAGCGAGATGTCCCTCTGGGGATCCTCGGCCGCCAGGAACAGCATCTGCGCGATGATGAGGTTGGCGACGTTGTCGTCGATCGGCGTGCCCAGGAAGATGATGTTCTCCTTGAGCAGCCGGGAATAGATGTCGTAGGCGCGTTCGCCCCGCGAGGTCTGCTCGACCACCATGGGGACCAGAACGGAATTGCCCATTCGGGTTCTCCCTCCGCGACCCGACTGAGCGGGCCGCCGTCAGCTCTTCTTGGCGCTGGCCGCGGCTACCTTCTTCGCCTTTGCGGGGTTTTTCGAGGGCCTTCCGCTTCTCCGCGAGCGCCGTTGCCAGATCCTGGATCGTAGTCTTCTCTAAGATAATCCATGATACGCGAACGGAGGGTCTTCCAGGAATCGTGCATGCCGCATGGCGCGTCGTCGTTGCATTCGGAGAGCCCGCTGACGCACTTCTGGTAATCGGTCAGGCCGTCCAGCGCTTCGACGAGCTGGATGAGGCTGACGTCCTTGGACGGCGTGCGCAGGCAGAATCCGCCGGTCGGTCCCTTGCTCGGACGCAACAAGCCCTTGCGCGCCAGTTGTTGTAGAATCTTCGCCAGAAAGTGAGCAGGGATGCCCTCTTGCTCGGCAATCTGCTTGACCATCGCGTACTTGCCTTCCGGAACCTGAGCCAGGTTCACGAAGGCGCGAATCGCGTATTCGGTTGATCGAGAGTAAATCATCGTAGGCTGTTCTCCCCTCCACAGACCCCCATAGGTACTCTTTTATCTTGAAATATCTTAACGGAAAACGCAACAGGAATTTCAGAGTCCATCCCCCGGCTGGGCGTTTTGGCAGCCTTTTGGGCCTCCGGCGGGGCTTGCGGCGCTCCGCGGCGCCAGTCCCCGCTACAGGCTGATGAACCCTTCGAGGTACTTCACCGCTTGGCCGGCTATGCGGACGCGGTCGCCACCGTCGTGGCAAAACAGCTCGCCGCCGCGAGCCGAGACCTGGACGGCGTGGAGATTCTTCTTGCCCAGCCGGCGGGACCAGTAGGGCGTCAGGGCGCAGTGAGCAGAACCGGTAACGGGGTCCTCCGGGACGCCGCTGGCGGGGGCGAAGAACCGGGAAACAAAGTCGGCCTCGCGGCCCGGCGCGGTGACGCATACCGCGAAGTGCCCCACCGCCGCCAGGGCTTTCATGTCGGGCGCGAGCGACCGGACGTCCTCCTCGGAGTCGTAGACGGCCAGGTAGTCCCGCGTCTCCCAGAGCTCGCAGGGGGCCTTCCCAAGCGCGGCGGTAAGCGCCAGGTCGTGAGCGCAGGGCTCGGGCGGCCGGGCCGGGAAGTCCATCACCAGCAGGCCGTCCTGGCGCCGCACGGTCAACTCGCCGCTGCGGGTACCAAAGCGGACCGCCTGGGCTGCCGGGTCCAGAAACTCGAAAACCACGAAGGCCGAGGCCAGGGTGGCATGGCCGCACAGGTCTACCTCAGTGGCGGGTGTGAACCAGCGCAGGTCGTAGGTTCCGCCGCGGCGCACGAGGAAGGCGGTCTCGGAGAGGTTGTTCTCGGCGGCGATGGCTTGCATAGTGGCGGCGTCCAACCACTCCTCGAGCGGGCAGACGGCGGCCGGGTTGCCGGCGAACAGGCGGCCGGTGAACGCGTCGATCTGGAAGAGAGGGATTCTCACGATAGAACCAGTGTAGCGTCGCGGCCTCCTTCCTTGAGTTCAGGCCGGCGCCGCGCTACGCTCGGTCTTATGCGGGTCTGGCCTCTGCTTATCGCCTGCGGCGTTTCGTGCCTGACGGCGCAGCAGCTCCCGCCCCAGCCGCGGCCGGACTTGAAGGCCGGCGACCTGGCCCCCGATCTGACCCTGCCGTCCACGGCCGCGGGAGACGTCAAGCTATCCGATTTCCGGGGCAAGAAAGGCGTGGTTCTCGCGTTCGTCATCAAGGCCTTCACCACGGGTTCAACCCAGGAAATGCAGGCATACCAGGCTGGTCTCCAGAAGTTCGAGGAGAGCGGGTGTCAGGTCCTTGGGATCGGCACGGACGACCTCGACGCTCTGAAGCGCTGGGCGGTGGAGCTGAAACTGACATTTCCGCTGCTGAGCGATTCCGACGGGAAAGTCGCGCAGGCGTACGGCGTTCTGATGGAAACGCGCAAGCTGGCCTTCCGGGCCACGTTCCTGGTCGACCTCGACGGCCGCATTCAATACGTCGAACGGGGCGGCTCGGCCATTGACCCGACCGGGGCCCTCACCGCGTGCTCGCAGCATTCGGCGGCGGGGCGCTAAACCTCGTGCGGGTGGCGGCTTTTACCACAGCGTTTGGATCTGCGTGCAACCGCGGATCTTGGTGTCCTTGGTGACCAGGGTCATGCCGTCGGCCAGCGCCGTCGCCGCGATCAAACGGTCGCAGAGATCGCTAGAATAGTCCGCGGGAAACTGGTTGGCCAGGGCGGCGACCTTGGCCGTGATCGGTCGCACGGCAACGCGCGGCGAGACCTTGTCGGGATACGCTTCTACGGTCCCCGCCGGTTGCAGGCGGCCGTGAGTCGCCAGCCACACTCAACCGGGACCGGAGACTCTATGTCTCCGATGATTCTGACCTTCTCCTTCATGAATCCGAAGATGTCATCCTGGCCGCGATCGAGGGGTACGACCTTTGCGACAGGCACCCCGCGCCTGGTTACGACGATGGATTCGCCGGTCGCCTGAACCTCCTTCATGACGGCCAGGCAGCGGGCCTTGAACGCCCCCGCCGGCATTTGTTTGATGTCCATAAGAATCTGGCCATGGTCACCATAGCATGGCTATACACCGCCGGTTCCCGTCCGGCAAATCGATCGAAGTCCCGTCAGGGCGCGTTCGCGGCAGCCGGCGGTCGCACACTGGCCTCTACAAGCTTCCGCACCGCGTCGAGGATCACGATGAGCAGTTCGGCACGGGGCTTCTTGGCCCGTTCCAGAAGTTCGGCCCAGCCCGGGGGCGCGGGACTCCCGTCCAGGGCTTCGAGGCCGGCCACGGCCAGGGCCGAGACGTCCCGTGAGACCGGATCGAGTTCGGCGGCCAGGGAGGGCGCGGCGAACAGCGGGCGAAGCGCTCCGTACTGGTCGCGCCACGCGGTCAGCCGCTGGCGGACGATCTCGCGCCGGGTCCGGTCGCCCGCCAGCAGCGCATCGACCGCCTCCGCGAACTCCCGCGCCGCGTCGCTTTCGGCCGGCGTGGCGTCCACCATGCGGTTCAACGGCGTAGAGGACGTATAGCGCCTCCCCGCATCGCGCGCATAGCCCTTCACGGGCTCGAGGGCCGCAGCCAGCGTCCTGAGCGCGCCAGCGGGGCGGTCTCCCGCGATGCGATCCAGCATCAGGTGCTGGACGGAACGATGGGTCAGGCCAAGATACTCGAGCCGCACGCTGGCCGACTCCAGGCGGCGGTACATCGAGTCCACCCCGGTCACGTCGGACCCGGACCAGAAGCGCTCGGCGATGGCGGCCATGCGCGGCCAGATCCGGAAGTCGACGTTTTCCGCGCTGATCAGCTCGGCCCACTGGCAGGCTTCCCCGCCCAGGACGCGGGACTTCCCGGCGAGGTCGAGGCCGGCCGCTTCGCCGCCCAGCGGATCGTTGGCGTAGTGGAAGGATGCCGGCTGCATCAGGTCCAGGTAGTAGCCGTACGAGCGGATGACCTGGTAGCCGCGCCGCGCCGCATCGGCCAGGACCTGCCCGTTGCGCCAGGCCTGCACCACGGAGGTCTTCGGCAGCGCGGGACCGAGGATCTCGTCCCAGCCGATCACCTTTTTCCCGTGCGCGATGACGATGGCGTGGACGCGACGGCTGAAGTACGCCTGTAGGTCTTCATCGGTCCTGAAGCCGTGAGCGCGCTTGAAACGCCGGATGCGCGGGGTGCGGTCCCAGTCCTTGCCGTTGACTTCGTCGCCGCCGGTGTGGAAGTACTCGTCGGGAAACAGAGCCGCCATTTCGCCAATGAAGGCGTCCAGGAAGCGGAAGACCTCTTCGCGGCTGGGGTCCATGCAGGGGTCAAAGACGCCGAAACCGCGCTCGATGCGGTACGGTCCCGGAGCGCTGGCCAGTTCGGGGTAGGCCGCGAACCAAGCCGTCGAATGGCCCGGCATGTCGAACTCGGGCACCACACGGATGCCGCGGTCCCGGGCGTAGGCCACGACGTGGCGGACCTGGTCCTGGGTGTAGTAGAGGCCGTCAGAAGCCCGTTGTTGCAGCTTGGGAAAGCGGAGGCTCTCGACGCGGAAGCCCTGGTCGTCGGAGAGATGCCAGTGGAACACGTTGAGCTTGACCGCCGCCATGCCGTCGAGGTTGCGCTCGATCGCCTCCACCGGCAGGAAGTGGCGCGAGACGTCGATCATCAGGCCGCGCCAGGCGAAGCGTGGCTGGTCCTCGATCCGCAGCAGAGGCACGGCGAACCCGCGCTGGCCGGGACGCACAAGCTGGAGGAAGGTCTCCACCCCGTGCAGGGCGCCGACGGGCGTGGGCGCGGAGATGCGCGCCTGTCGGGGCGTGACCTCGAGCCGGTAGGATTCGTCCTCGCGCGGCGATTGCACCTTCTCGCCCGGCCCCTGGCATTCGATCACCAGGGTTGCGGTGGATGCGTCGCCGCGGGCCCCCGAGGTCGGGATGCCGGTCTGGCGGGTCAACCGCGCCGGGAGGCGGGCGGCGGCGGCCACGATCCGCGAATCCCGGTAACCGGCCAGCGCGGCGCGGAAACTCGAATCGACCGTCAGCTCGCCGTCTCCCCAGGAAATCGACGCGGGCAGAGGCATGAGGTCCGGAACCGGGGTGGCGGGAAGACCAAGCGAAGCCGCGGCGAGCGCGGCCAGTGCTCTCATCATTCCCACGATCTTCGCATAAGGACCGGCACCCGTGGCCCTTCAATCCGGCCTGGCTTCCAGGGGGGGCCGACCCGCGTTTCAAGATCGGCGAGCTACCGACGCCGAGCAGCTAGTGTAATGCGTCGCAAGCCATGCGAAGTACGATTGTCCAAGGGCAAACCCTGGGACAGGAAAGAAGTTTCGCAACAACGGCGAAATTCGAGCCAGTCCACGGTTTGCAGCTCGTTCCGACACCCGACGACATTTGCGACGCACCACACTAGCGGGTCTCGCCTTGCATGCGCTTTTCGCGGCGGCAGCGGATCTGGCGGACGGCATAAATGCAGCGGCCCTGCGTCTCGAAGTAGGTGCGCATCAGGATCTCACTCAGCAGGCCGGTGCAGAACATCATCAGACCAGCCAGCAGCAGCAATCCTCCCGCCATCAGGAGCGGCCCGTGCATGAGAATGAGGTCATGCCCGCTGGTGAACTTGTGAATCACGAGCCAGCCGAGAATGCCGCCTCCACTCACCGCGCTCGCCAGGCCCAGATTGCCGAAGAGTTGCATGGGGCGGGTGAAGTAGCTTAGCAGGAACTTGATGGTGACGATGTCGAAGAGCACGTGCAGAGTGCGCCCGAGTCCGTAGTGCGAGGTGCCGTTGGGACGGACGATGTTCTGAATCGGTACCTCAGCTACACGCGCTCCGTAGAAGCTCGCCAGCGCAGGTATGAACCGGTGTAGTTCACCGTACAGGTGAATGTCCTTCAGGATCTCGGCGCGGTATGCCTTGAAAGTGGTGCCGAAGTCGTGCAATTCGATGCCCGAGACCTTAGCCATGATCCAGTTGGCGATTCGCGAGGGGAGTCTGCGGGTAATCGGATTGTCCACGCGGACCTTGCGCCAGCCGCTGGCGATGTCATAGCCCTCGTCGAGCTTGGCGAGCAGGGCGGGGATGTCTTCGGGCGCGTGTTGCAGGTCGCCATCCATCGAGACCACCACCTCGCCGGTGGCTTGATGGAAGCCGGCGGCCAGCGCCGCGGTTTGGCCGAAGTTCCTGCGCAACTGCACTACTTTCAGGTGCGCGTCGGTCTCGGCCAGATTCGCCAGCAACTCGAAACTGCGGTCGGTTGAGGCGTCGTCGACGAAGATGACCTCGTAGGCCCTGCCTAGAGCGGTCAGCACGGCAGTGAGCCGGTCATACAGAGGGAGCAGGGCCGGCTCTTCGTTGTGAACCGGGATGACGACGGAGATCATAGCGTCACCTCCAGTGTAGCGCCCGCGGTTCTTTGCCCGCCGGCGGCGGCTTCCAGGCGGCGGCTTCCGGGCTTCGCGGCGCGATGAGTCCGGCGGCAACGCACGTGGAGTCCTCCTCCACCGCCTCCACAGACCACGCGCCTTTGTGCCAGACTGTAGACTTCGTATGCGACATTCACTTCCCGCCATCGCTCTTTCTCTGGCCACTTTCTCGGGCTCGTTCGCCCAGACCCGCACCATCGCGGTCGACTACACCAAGGTCCGCGGCCGTCACTCCGAGGTTTTCAAAGAGTGCATCGGCGCCGGCCGGGCCAACGAGGGACTGCGCGCGGACTGGCAGCAACAGCTCGCCCTGGTGCAGAAAGAGATCGGGTTCAAGTACATCCGCATGCACGGGCTGCTGCACGACGATATGGGCGTGTACAAGGAAGACCGCCAAGGCAACCCAATCTACAACTGGCAGTACATCGACAAGCTCTACGACTTCCTGCTCAGCGTGCGGCTGAAACCGTTCGTCGAGCTGGGCTTCATGCCCGCGGACCTGGCGAGCGGCAAACAAACCGTCTTCTGGTGGAAGGGCAACATCACGCCGCCGAAATCGTACGAGAAGTGGGCGGGCCTGATCCGGGAGCTCACACGTCATTTCGAGCTGCGCTACGGGCACGACGAGGTGAAGACCTGGTACTTCGAGGTCTGGAACGAGCCGGACATCGCGCCGTTCTACACCGCGGACCTCAAAGAGTACCTGAAGCTATATAAGACCACCGCCGAGGCGATCAAGAGCGTCTCGACCGACTACCGGGTCGGCGGGCCGGCCTCTGCTGTGCCGTACGCGTTCGAGACCGCGCTGGTCGAATACTGCGCCGCGAACCACGTGCCGATCGACTTCGTATCCACCCACGCCTATGGCGTCAAAGAGGGCTTCTTCGACGAGACCGGAAACAAAGGCACCGTGCTCGACACCGACCCGGGGTCGGTGAGCGGCCGCATGGTGCATTCGCGCGAGCTGCTCCGCGCTTCGAAGCTGCCCAACCTGGAGCTGCACTTCACCGAGTGGAGCTCCGCGTACACGCCCACGGACCCTATCCACGACCAGTATCACCAGGCCGCCTTCATCCTGGACAAGATCAAGAACGCGCAGGAGGCGGTGAACTCGCTCTCCTACTGGGTATTCACGGACATCTTCGAAGAGAACGGGCCTCGCATGACCCCATTCCACGGCGGGTTCGGGCTGATGAACTACCAGGCCATCAAGAAGCCGGCGTATTACGCCTACCGGTTTCTCAACCGCCTCGGGCCAACCGAACTGGTGAACGCGGACCCGGCTTCGTGGGTCACCACGGACACCGCCGGCGGCGTCCAGGCGCTCTTCTGGGATTTCACGCCGATCGCGCCGCCCGAGGGCATGAACGACCAGGCGTTCTACAAAGGCGACCTGCCGCCGAAGCCGAAGGGCAAGGTGCATTTCGAGATCTCCGGGGCTTCCGAAGGCACCTACATGGTCGAGCTGTCCCGCACGGGATACCACGTGAACGACGCCTACGGCACTTACCTGGAGCTCGGATCGCCGAGCCAGATCTCTCCGGCCCAGGTGGAGGCCATCCAGCGGGCGAACGACGGCTCGCCGTCCTCGAGCGAGGTCGTGAAGATCTTCGGCGGCCGCTTTGCGCGGGAATTCGACGTGCGTGAGAACGACGTGTTCCTGGTGACGCTGACGAGGATGTAGCTACGACCCGACTATCAGGAAACGCGCCAGGGCCGCTCCGAACCCGAACAAGGCGCCGCCCCAGAAGGTCGCCAGGGGGCTGGGATGGCCGCCGTGCTTGCGGTGCCACTTGCCGAAGAAATGCATCACAATTCCCGCCG
Organism: Bryobacterales bacterium; assembly: GCA_963710565.1. GTDB lineage: Bacteria > Acidobacteriota > Terriglobia > Bryobacterales > Bryobacteraceae > DASWZN01. The sequence goes on from CAVQAN010000013.1 coordinate 85,894, forward strand.
CGATCGGCACCAGCACGACGCTGATTCCTGGCAATACGCGCCTGCGCGGCGTGAGGCGCTCGTGAAACAGCCAGAGCGTGTTGAGCCCGATCGCGGCGCCCATAGTCAGGGAGCCGGCGCCGACGAGAAGGTTGCTGCAGAAACGGCCCTTGCCTCCCTCCCACAGTCTTGACCAGGTCTCCGAAAACGGCTCGGACAATTCGGCCGGCGCTTCACCACACGCCAACCCACCCACCAACTCTAGGAATTCCAGCAGGAGCAGGAGCAGCAGCAGAGCTTCCATACCTGGGAGACGTTGGGAATCGCTGTCCATTTCATGAACGGAACGGCGGCGCTCACCGCCCGACCATCAGGAAGCGTGCCAGCGCAGCGCCGAACCCAAACAGGCCGCCGCCCCAGAAAGTTGCCAGGCGGCTGGGGTGTCCCCCGTGGTTCCGGCGCCAGTTACCGAAGAGGTGCATCGCCAGTCCTATCGCGAGCGGCGCGAGGACCACGCTGACTCCCGGGAACACGGGCGTCTGCGGGGTGAATCGGCCCGGAAAGTCCAGCGAGGCGGCGAACCCGATCGCGGCTCCCGTCATGAGATAGCCGGCGCCCACGATCAAGGGGATTGAGCAGGTCTCGGCGACGGGGGCCAGTAGCTCACCGATTGACTCGGCGACCAAGGCGAGGACGCCTTCCAGCAGCACCTCCAGGATGGGTTCCAGCAGGAGGCCCAACAGCTCACCCAGTAGCTCTTCCATGCCAGGAAGACGGTGGAAACCGCCGTCTATTTCACGGAGGTCAGTACGGCAGGTGGTTAGGCTGCATGTCCTCCAGGTTCTGGCCGCCGGACCTCGGCAGGAGCCACTCCACGCGCTTCTCGGCGGCGACGAACCCGGTGGGCCGCGAGAGCGTGAGTTCCAGCGTCAGGCCAAACACGGTGTCCTTGGGCTGCCAGTTTCCTGAAACCGTCGCTGGCCGATCGAGGTTGGCAAACTCGCGGTCCCCCGACGCCACGAGCGTGTTGTTCTGATCGCGCACTTCCCAGTGCAGGCGATAGTCGTGGAGCGGATACGAGGGCAGTTCACTGTAAGGACGTGCGCCGATGGTGGCGTTGAAGCCGGCCGGCGGGTTGTACGGACCACCCGTGAACGCGGCCTCAATCCGCGCCGGCGCGTTCAACTCCTGCCAGACGTAATAGGATGGGCGCCGCTGGCGGTTCTCATCGACCACCCCGATGTCCACGATGCCTTCCGTAAAGCCGGGCCACAGGTTGCCGTGCGACTTGTAGTCCTGATAGCACCACAGAAGCGCGCCGATAATCCAGTCGCGACGCGCAAACTCAGCCATCTGGGAGCGGATGGTCTGGACACGCAGCCGGTCCGCCTCCGTCGCGTTCTTTGCGAATATGCCCGCCAGGCCAAACTCCGATATCAGCACGGCCTTGTTGGGGAATAGCCGGTCGACTTTGTCCAGCGCCGCGGGCAACTGGTCAGCCGGGCCGGACCAGCTTCCGAAGTACTGGTTCATCATGATGAAGTCGGCGTCGTTCGCGGCGTCGTCTTCGGCCGTGCCGATGGTGGGCAGGTCCTGGTCGGCGAAGGTGACGAAGCGCTCCGGGTCGATCTCGCGAATGAACGCCTTCATTTGCCGGAAGTACGCGCGCCCTTCCGGCGAGGCGGTTTCGCTCTCGTTGCAGACACTCCAGGCGAAGATGCTGGGATGGTTCCCGTCCTGCTCGATCATCTCGCGCATCATCTGCCTGGCCAGGGCGGCGAGCTTCGTATCCGTCATCTGCTTTCCGGTCATCTGCCAGATGGGAATCTCGGGGACCAGCAGAACGCCGTTGCGGTCGGCAAAGTCCAGAACATAGGGATTCTGCGGATAGTGCACGGGCCGCGTTACCGTGACTTCGAGCGACTTCATGTCGCGCCAGTCTTGCAGCATGGTGCCACGGGTCTCGGCCAGGCCCTCCCAGGGCGACTCCTCGTGCCGGGTCATGCCGGACAGGCGCACGCGCTCCCCGTTGATCAGCAGGTGACGGTCGCGCAGCTCGATGGTGCGGATGCCGAACGTGTCGGTGTGTGCGTCCAGCAACCGGCCCTGGGCGTCGGTCATTTCCACGCGCATCTGGTAGACGTTCGGATGGTCGATGCTCCACAGCCGCGGCGCCGCAAGATGGAGCGTCACCGGAACCTCGCTCTTGCCGGGAGCGAGCTCGATATCGAGCGGCCCGGAGGCGCCGGCCACGGACCCGTCGGGAGCCACCGCCTGGGCCTTCAGGCGCACGCTCCGCGGCCTGCTGCCGGCGTTCTCCAGAGAGAGGCGGTCGGAAACGTCCGCGGCTCCGGTCCGCAGCGTGCTGCGGATCCGCTGACGGCGGACCAGCACATCCTCGCTGACTGCCATCCAGACGTCGCGGACGATGCCGCCGTAGTGCCACCAGTCATACCAGAGGTTCGGACGGAGCCGCATCGCCCAGCCCGGAATCGTGGCCAGGCCGGGACGGTTGTCGATCTCGACCGCCAGGAAATTCGTCTCGCGCGCCTGCTGCGTTATGTCGAAGAAGTACTCCGTGTGGCCGCCCTCGTGCTGTCCCAGTTCGACGCCGTTCAGCCATACGCGGGCTTTGTAGAAAGTAGCGCCGAAGTGAATCTCGATATGCTGGCCGAGCAGGGCTTTCGGAACCACGAACTGCCTGAAGTACCAGGCCACGCCTTCGTAATCGTCGTGGGCGCCGATATTCCAGGTGTGGGGAACGGAAACGGCCTCCGTCCCCGCAGGTAGAGACTGCGTCCACGCCGCTTGCCGCCCTTCCTCTTTCGGATCGGTTCGAAACCGCCAGTCGTCGTTAAGGCCGATGCGGGTGGACGCCTGAGACATCCCGCAGAAGACAAGAAGGAACAGGAACCGCTTCATCATGGCTGTGCCGCGGCGGCATTGGGCTGGGACGGTTGCGCCGCTGCGGGCTGTTCCGGTTGCGCTGCGGCGGGCTGGTCCGGCTGCGCCGAAACCGAGTACTTGGCGCTCTGCTCGACCGAATCGTTGCCCTGCAGCGCGGTCACCTTTAGCTCGTAGCTGCCGGGCTTGACCGGGGCTCCGCCGATGACCACCGGGATGGCGCCGGACGCGTCCGGAGCGGACAGGTCGGCGTCTTGCTCGGCGACCACCTGGCCGTCGAGCAGCACCTGAATCTGAACGGCGGGCTTTTCGGCGTTCGCCTTGTCGGGATAGACGACGAAGTAGAGGTAGGGCTGCGCGGTGGGAGGAAGGGTCGCGGCCATCTCCGGAACCACCCGCCGGCCCTGGAACTGGAACGGATCGGTCGGATCCCCCTGGCCGACTACCGACTCGATCTGCTTCACCAGCATGACGCTGCTCAGGCTGAGCCCTTTCCTTTCGGGGTTGTCGATCGCGATCAGGCCGGTGGACGACTTGCGGCCTTCCTGGTCCAGGACAACGGTTTCCAGCATGTAGCGCCCCGACGGAAGATGAAGCGGGTGCGAGTAACTCACGGGCGATGCCTGCACGGCCGCCAGGTTCTCGTCCGGGACCTCGTAGGGAGAATCCTGGCTGAACTTGTCGACCACCGTTCCGTCCGCATCTTTCACCAGCGCAAACACGGAAAGGTGCAGGCGGTGCCTCTTCAGCTCCGGCATGGGCGTTGCCGTAAGGTTCGAAATCGGCACTTCGAACGCCACGCCGTACTGCGAATCCTCACCTTGAGGCCGGAACTGGAAAGCGCCCGCGCGGAAATCGAAGGCGTGCGGCTGGGGCTTGTCGTTCAATGCCATCAAAGCGGCTACCTCGATAGGCCTCAACGGCGAACCATTGATGTCCGGCATGGCGAAATACCCGGCCCGGCTTTCGACGGTCATGTCGGAGTGCGCCAGCTTGATCTCGATCTTCCGCAAACGGCCGTCGTACTTGCCGGAGGGATGGTAGACCGCCTCGTAGTGGGTGTCCACGTCGTCCACGATGCGCTGGAAGGGCTTGCGGAGGTCGTTGGTGTTGGCGATGAGGAACCCACCCGTCCCTTCGGAAAGCGCGCGCAGACCGGCTTGGGGATCCGAAGTGCGCACCGCACTGATCAACTCATCGTCCTGCCGCATCTTCGCCATGCTCATCCCGGCGCCGCCGGTGGGCGTCGTTTGCGCGGTCGAAGGCGCGCCGGCCGGTCCCGAGACGGGCGCGTTGTAGGTGCCCCCCTGTCCCTGCTGCTGGCTCAGGGACGTGACGTGGCTCAAGGCCGTGTTGCCCGCCAGGGCCGAGGAGTTCTCGCTCAGGCCGTGAGCGTCGATGCCATAAAACGTGACGCTCCCTTTGTTGGCAGCCGTGACGATCTTCTGGAACCGGTCGGGATCCCCCGTGGTGGTCAGGCCGGGGCTCAGCAGGAGCACCGTCTTGCGGCCCGGCAGCGTCGCGAACTGCTGGATCATGGCGATCAACTGGTCCGTCTGGCGCGCGCCTTCGATGTGGCCGAACTGCCGGTTCTGCGCCGCCAGATCGCCGCGCTGGGCGGCCGCGGCTGCGTTCGTCTCGAGCGTCACGTCCCCGATCGCTGCGCTGTTGATTTCCCCTCCGCTGATGTGAATGCCGTTCTGGTCGGCATACACGACGTTCGGGTTCGCGCTCAGAACCGTGTTCGCGGCTCGGACGAAGTCCACGGCGGGTCCGGAGAATGCGTTCTTGGAGGCCTGGATCAGGGCATTGCGGTCGGTTGTGAAGGGTTGGAGCACGCTCAATCGGGAGCCCATGTTGAAGATCCCAACCCAGGAGTCCGGCGGCAAGTCGCTTTTGAGAAACTCCCGTACCGCATCCACCGCCCATTTCTTCGTGTTCGGATCCAGGTTCTGGAAGACGATGCACACTACGTTCAGCGCTCGCAGGGGCAAGGACACCGGCTTGGCTTTGGCGGGTGCGCCGGGCGATGCCGGCGTGGCAGCGCCGGGCGTGGCGGGAGGGGCGGCCGGCGCCTGCCGGGGCGCGCTGGTCCCGGCCACCAGCCGGAAATCGAGGAGCTGCTGTCGAACGCCATCCTCGTAGATCTCGACATCCCCGGACTTGAGGTTCTTCACCACCTTGCCCTTCTTGTCGCGCACAACCAGGTCGAGCGACACTTCGCTCACGGAAGTGCGGATCGTGATGCCGGATTCGGGCGGAGTTGCGTTCTGCGCCGCGGCCACGCGGGCCAAAACCCAGATGGAAGCGCAGAGAACGGCGAAACGGATGATCTTCTGCATATCGCTCACTCCATTCAGCAGGCCGGAGGCCCGTCCCACTCGTTTTTCCCCAGGCTCAAGGCTTGCCGGCGGCGGCTTCTCCCATATACTTGATCCCCGAAGTCGTGGTGTACTTGCGGTAGTTCTGGAACGCCCGCTCGCTTTTCATGGGCTGCTTTGAACTCGCGCCCAGATACAGCCAGGTCGCGTGCTGTGGCACGAGGTAGCGCTTGCCGGCAATCCGGACGTAGTCGTAATCGACCGCGATGGCCGATTGCTGGATCGGGAAGTTCTTGGGCAGATCCACCGCCTCGACGACCACCCGCCGGATGGCCATGCTGTTGGCGTCGATCAGAACGGTACCCTGGTAGGCCGCGAGCACCTGCGATCCTCTGTCGCCCAGGGAAAGCAGGTAGCCCGAGTTCTTGCGCTCCACCCGATACTGGAAGACGTGAACCCGGACGCCCTTTTCCTCTGCCAGACCCTTCCACTCGATCCGGGCCGCGTGAGACTCGTTGAAGACCAGACTCAGCATCCCTCCGAGCTCACCGACCAAATCCACCTTCTTCATGATGGCGGGCATGTTCGCCACCTGCTTGCTGGTCAGCGTCTGAGTTTTCTCCTCGCCTTCGACGTACTGCAGGAGATCGGTCGAGGCCACCGCAGGGGACCATCCCGCACCGTCTTTGCTTTTCGAGAACTTGGTCGTGGTCCGTGTGCAGATGAAGTCCGGCAGAGCGCTCCGATAGTCGGCGGCCCGCTCCCTGGCGGCGGCGATAATGCGCTTCAGTTCCGCTTCTTCCGGCTTCGGGGCGCCCTCGATCAGCTTTACATCCAGCATCGCGGCGACTCCTTCGGCAGGAGTGCCGGCCTTGCCTGCGTCCGCGGGCAGCGCCGCGATCACCGGAGCGGGCGGGGTGACCACCTCGAAATTGAGCTTGCGTTCCTGCGACGCTTTTCCCTGAGTGAGCCGGACCAGCAGTTGATAGCGGCCCGGCTCGAGCAGACTGCGCTTAAGCGTAGCGGTGACGGGAATGGGAGCGCCCGGACGGCGATCGAGCGCTTTGATAGCGGGCCGCTCCACCAGTTTCCCGTCCCGCTGCACTTCGACCACTACACGCGGCGGCACGGACACCTTGGCATCGGGCGAGATGAGTAGGAACGCCTGCACGTCGCGATCCGCTCCTCTCCAGACCGGAATCAACAGCGGCACCACGCGCCCGTCCTGGTAGCGGAGCGGGTCATCCGGATCGCTCGCGGACCACAAGGGCTCCAGCGTGCGCACCAGGAAGAGGTCGCAGACCGCGAGGTCGGGCGTCAACGCCAGAGAAAAGGAAGTGGCTTTCGAGCTGAGCTTGTTGGTCTGCCTGTCCAGGACGGCGGCTTCCAGGCGGTACTCGCCTGGGGGCAGGATGAAACTCCGGTCAAGCGTGTACACAGCGTTACCGGCCGACTCCAGCCCTTCGCTCGCCATCTGATCGGGAACGTCCTGGCTGAACTTCTGGACGACCTGGCCCCCCGCGTCCTTGATCAGCCCCAGCACGGAGAAGTGCATGTCGCACAGCCCCAGGGCGGGGTCCGTCTTGCAGTTGATCCCTCCCAGGGGGAGTTCCAGCACCGCCTCGCCGCGGGCCTTGCCTTGCGCCTGCCCGAGATGCAGGATATCGATCCGGAAGGGGATGGCCTCGGTCCGCTCCGGCGCGCTCAGGGCCTTGAGCAAGGGGACCTCGAAGGGCGCCGTATCCGGTCCCGCATCCGCCGGCAGCGCGAAGTACCCGCTGCGGGACTGCAGGCGCGTCTGAGGCCGGCTTGTTCGCACCGAGACTGGGCGGAACTGGCCGTTGCGCTCCTGCGAAGGCGCTGCGTAGGCCACTTCGTAGTAGGTCGTGAGGTCGTCGGCGATCTTCCCGACGGACGTTCCCAGATCGCTCGAACGGCGGATGTAAAGCCCACCCGTCGCTTCGGCCAGATCCTTCAGCGGCAGGCGCGGGCCCGTGTCCGTGTCCAACTGGATGAAGGTGAACTGGGCCGGAGAGGCCGCGGGCTTGGCCGCCGCGGGCGCAACGCTCGGCTGGCCATCGCCGGCCGGGGCGTTCGAATCGAGAATCGAGGATGCTTTCTTCTCGGCAGCCTCGCTCAGGCCGCCGATATTGACGGTGTAAAGGACGACGCCGGCCCGGTTGGCGCTGCCGATTGCGGAGCGCACCTGATCGGACGGGCACGCCTCCACCTGAACGCCGTCCGAGAAGTACACGAGAGCCTTGCGTCCGCCGAGCGTGGACTGCTCACGGGCCAGGGCGACCAGAGCGGAGACCGGGGGGCGGAGTTTTTCGTCGCGCTGGATGCGCTCCCACCTCTCGACGGTGCGTTGCGCGTTCAGCGCCAGGGAGTCCCCCGCCGGCTGGCCCGCGCCCGCCGCGGGCGAACTGGCGGATAGACTCCGGGGCGGGCCGGTGGCCGTTTCGATAGCCCGGGTCAGCACGGCGCCGTCCTTGGTGAAGGTCTGCACCAGTTCCAGCCGGTCACTCATCCTCCACACGGAAAACGAGGCGCCCGTGCCGACGAGCGCGTTCAACATGCCGGTCGCCGCCTTGCGCGCCGCCGGGGAGGCAAAGGTGTCCAGCCCGTCGAAAACGAGAGACACTAGGCGCAGGGCCGGCGATGCCGGCGGGCCGCCGTTTCCGCCGTTGACCAACTGCAACCTCGCGATCTTCACCGCAGCGCCGCCGTCCGTGATCTTGATCTCCTCGGGGCGGAGATCGCGCACGGGACGGCTGTGGCTATCGCGAGCCACGAAATCCAGCACCACCTCGCCCCCACTGCCTGCGGTGGCGCCCGGCGGCTCCGTCTTCGCCGCACCTCCCGGAGTCTGCGCAACCGCGGCAACAACCAACAAAACCGGCAATAAGGCAACCACGAGTGAATGGCGCATGAACCACCCTAAGAAGTTACGATCAGCGTTCCATTCTAGTCTTTACCGAGGGGAATGTCTAAGCCCTCGCTGTCGCATATGGGGCCGCACAGGTGGCGGGCGCACGCTTGCCTGCGCCGCGTTCCGTGCAGCGGCTCCGGTGACGGGCCGCCGGAGCCTTCGCTATTGGGCAGCCACCGTGAATTTGAGGCTGCGCTCGAGCGCCTGCGGCCCCTGGATCGCAATAATCCTCAGTTCGCAGTCGCCGGGCTTGGCCGCGGATTCGATGACCATGGGGATCGCTCCGCTGGCGTCGGGCGCAGGCAGATCGGAAACCTGCTTCGCAAGCACCTGGCCATTGAGCAGGAACTGCACCACGATGCGTGGCGGCTCCGGAATCGCCTTGTCCGGATAGACGACGAAGTAGACATACGGCTTGGCGCTGGCGCTCAGCGCCGTCTCCAGATCCGCCGTCACCCGGCTGTTCTCGAACCGGAAAGGATCCGCCGCGTCCGGCGGCCCGGCCACAGCCTCCACTTTCCTCACCAGGGTCACACTGCTCAGCCCCATCCCCTTGCGTGCGGGGCTCTCGAAGACCACCTCACTGGAAGCCTCGCGGTTGCCCTGGCGGTCGAGCACGGCGGTCTCCACCGTGTAGCGCCCGGGCGGAAGACTGAGCACGTGGGTGTAGGGAACCGAGGCGGCCTCGACCGACGACAGCTTATCGTCCGGAATCTCGTAGGGGGCGTCGTGGCTGAACCTGTCGACCACCTGCCCGCTGGAGTCCTTCACCAGACCGACCAGGGAAAGGTGCAGCCGGTGCCTTTTCTGCTCCGGTTCGGGCGTCGCCGTCAGACTGGACGCCGGCACCTCGTATGTCAGAGCGTACTGCGAGTTGTCCCCTTCCGCCCGGAACTGGAGGACCGCGGAGCGAAAATCGAAGGCACGCGGCCGCGGCTGGCGCTCCAGGGCCAACAGACCGAGGACGTCGAAGGGCGTCAACGGGGCGGAGCCCTTGAGATCGGGCAGGGCAAAGTACCCGGGACGGCTGTCCACCGTCAGATCGGGCCGGCCCAGCTTCACCTCGATCTTCCGCAGATGCCCGTCGTACTTGTCGGAAGCGGGCCGATACACGGCTTCGTAGTGGGCGTCGATCTCCTCGATGACGTGCTCGAACGGCTTCTTTAGATCGTTCGTACTGCCAATGAGGAAACCGCCCGTCCCTTCCGCCAGCGCGCGCAGGCTGGCCTGCGTGTCCGTGGTGCGTACGGCGTTGAACAGGTAGTCGTCCTGGCGCATCCGCTCCATCATGACCCCGGGATTGCCATCCGACTTGCTCTGGGACTTGCTCAGGGAGGTGACGTGCTGCAAAGCCGCCACGGTGGCCACTACGTTGGAGTTCTGCGTCAGACCGGTAACGTCGATGGCAAAGAAGGTGACGCCGGCCCGGCTGGCCTTGTTGAGGACCGCCTCGAACAGGTCGGGATCTCCCGTGGTCGCCAATCCCGGGCTGAACAGCAACACCGTCTTGCGGCCCGGCAGCTTGGCGAGTTGCTCGATGGTCATGCGGATCTGGTCGGTCTCGCGCATGCCTTCGATCTGGCCGAACTGGCGCCGCTGGCCCGCCAGGTCCCCGCGCCTCATATTGGCGCCCGCTGAGGTGGCGACGTCCGCGCCGTTGATCGCGCTGCGATTGAGTTCGCCCCCGGTGATGGTCAAATCCGCGCTGACGCTCCCTCCCGGACCACCGTTGCCGCTGAGTGTGACGCTCGACATGATCGGTTCGGCGCTCAGCACGCCCTGGGCTGCGCTCATGAAGTCCAGCCCCGTTCCCGTGGTAACGCTCTTGATCGCCTCGATCATCTCCTGACGGTCGGTCGTGAACGAGTGCAGCGGCGTCAGCCGATCGCTCAGGCTGAAGACCCCGACCCAGGTGCCGGGCTGCAAATCGTCCCTGAGGAACTCCTCCGCGGCGTCGACCGCGTACTTCCGCGTGTACGGATCCAGATTGTGAAAGACGATGCACACCACGTTCAGTGCGCGCAGCGACCGTCCCGCCGGCGGCCGGCTCGGGGCCGGCGCCTCGCGGCCGGCCACGGGCGCAGTGCGTTTCTCCTCGCTGGCGCGCTGATCCGGCACCCCGCCGGGCCCCGCCTCCAGCCGGAAACTGAGGATGTCTCTGCGGACGCCATCCTCGTAGATCTCCACATCGCCGGGCTTCAGGTTCCGGACCAGGTGGCCGTGCTTGTCGCGCACGACCAGATCCAGCAACACTTCGTTCACGGTGGTGCGGATGGTTACGGCGGCCTCGGGCGGGGGGGCGGACTGTCCCGCCGCCAGGCCGCAGAGCGTCAGAAAGGCCGCAATCCCAGCGGCCGGGCAGAATGTTCTTCGCATCCCCTCGTCCTCCGGTGGCCTAGCCCCCCTGCCACAGCCGCCGCGAGCGTCAATTCGCAATCACCTTATACTTCACGCTCCGCTCGAGCGATTGGGCGCCCTGCGTCGCGACGATCTTCATCTCGCAGTCGCCCGGCTTCGCAACCGTACCGAACAGCTTCCGCACCGCGCCAGCCGCGTCCACCGCGGGAAGATCCTCCGTCCGCCTCGCAACCACCTGGCCGTTGAGGAGGACTTGAATCTCGATGCGCGCGCTCTCGGAGCTGGCCTTGTCGGGATAGACCACGAAGTACACGTAGGGCTTGGCGCCGGCGCTCAACGTCGTCGCCAGTTCCGGCGTCAACCGGTTGTTGCCCACGCGGAAAGGATCCGCCGCGTCGGGTTGCCCGGCCGCGGCATCCACCTGCTTCACCAGCATCACGCTGCTCAGCCCGAGCCCCTTGCTCTCGGGACTGTCGAACGCCACCTCGCTGGTGGCGGCCTGGCCACCCTCCCGGTCGAGCACGGCGGTCTCCACGATGTAGTGTCCTGGAGAGAGGCTGAGCAGGTGCGTATACGGAATCGAGGCGGCCCCGACGGTCGCGAACTTGTCGTCCGGAATCTCGTAAGGACCGTCCTGGCTGAACCTGTCGACGACCTGGCCACCCGAGTCCTTCACGAGCGCGACCAAAGAGACGTGCACGCTGTGCGTCTTCCGCGCCGGCTTGGGCGTCGCTGTCAGACTGGACATCGGCACATCGTACGTCACGGCGAACTGCGAAGTCTCGGCGCCAGGACGAAACTGAAATGCCGCGGAACGAAAATCGAAAGCGCGGGGCGGCGGCTGCGTGTTCAGAACCATCAGTCCCGCCACATCGAGAGGCGCCAAGGGCGCCGAGCCCTGCAGGTCCGGAAGGGCAAAGTAGCCCACCCGGCTTTCAACGGTCAAGTCGGCCCGCGCCAGCTTCACTTCGATCTTCCGCAGACGCCCGTCGTACTTGTCGTCGGTCGGATGGTAGGCCGCCTCGTAGTGGGCGCCGACCTCCTCCATCAGCTTCTGAAACGGCTTCCTCAGATCGTTCGTATTCGCAATCAGGAACCCGCCGGTCCCTTCGGCCAAAGCGCGCAGGCTGGCCTGCGTATCCGAGGTGCGCACCGCGGTATGCAGGTAGTCGTCCTGTCGCGCTAGTTCGGCCTCTTGACCAACGGCGCCCGTGGTGCTGGTGCTGGTGGTGCCGCCCCCGATGGTCTTCGACTGCTGCTGGCTCAAAGAGACCACGTGCTGCAGGGCCTGGTTCCCAGCCTGGACGTTGGAATTCTCGCTGAGGCCGTTTGTGTCCAGCGCATATACGGTGAGGTTCGCCTTGTTAGCGCCGGTCAGAACGGGCTGGAAGAAATCGGGATCGCCGGTGGTCGTCAAACCGGGGCTCATCATCAGGACCGTCTTGTGGCCCGGCAGGGCTCCCAATTCGCGAACCATTACCTTCATCTGGTCCGTCTGGCGCATGCCTTCAATCCCGCCAAACTGCCGCTGCTGGCCGACCAGATCCCCTCGCTGTGCGTCCGCAGCCAGGCCGGTCTCCGTATCGACCCCGGTGATGACGGCGGGGTTGACTCTGCCCGTTTGCAGCGTCTCCGTTGCACCGCCCGAGGTTCCGTTCGAAAACCCCTCGATCACGTCCAGATTGGGAGTGCCGTTCAGAACCGCGTCGGCGACCCTGGAAAGCTGGAAACTGCCCGTGCCAACGGAGAAATTGTTCGCCACAGCGCGCAACAGCTCGGCGCGATTGTTGGTGAAGGGATGGACCACCGTCAGGCGCGAGCCGAGGTTGAAAACCCCAATCCAGGTGTCGGGCTGCATCTGGCTGTTGAGGAACTCCTGCACGGCCTCGATCCTGTATTTCTTCATGGTCGCGTCGAGGTTGTCCTGATTATGAAAAACAATGCAGATGAGATTGACCTTGCGGAGTGTCTGGGGCGTTGCGGAGGCGGGCGCTTTGGCCGGCTTGGACGCGCTGGCCTGCGTTTTCTGGGGCTCCTGCGAGTCGTAGCCCTCCGCCAGACGGAAACTGAGGATCTTCTGGGAGACGCCGTCTTCGTAGACCTGCACGTCGCCGGGTTTGAGGTTCTTGACGATCTTGCGGTGCTTGTCGCGCACGACAAAATCGAGGAGCACCTCGTTCGCCGTGGCATGGATGGTGGTGCCGGATTGGGCTGGGGCAGGAGTTTGAACTCCCGCTGGCGTGCCGAACTGCGCGACCGACAACAACGCAGCCGCCGGAATCAGCAGCTTTCGCATGGGCTCATTCTAACGCTTCTCAGCGCCGCCCGCACCTTGTAACGGGTTCTTGTAACGGGTGCTGTCAGGGGCGGGCCGGGATTGGGCGGCGATCGGCCGGGGCGGGAGCGCTGAAACACGGGCGACCGGACTCGGGGACGGCGGGCCTTCGCCGGATGTCGCGCGCCCCTTCCCAACCGGCGCGCCTCGAAACCGCGCGCGCTATATTCAAAAGGAATGCGTTGTCGAATTCTCCTGTTTTGCGCCCCTCTGCTGGCTCTGGCGGGGAGCGCCGCGCTCGGGCCGATCGCCTTCGAGGAGATCGCGGAGCGCGCCGGCATCCGCTTCGTCGCCAATAGCTGTCCGACGCCTCTGAAACACCAACCGGAGACCATGGTCGCCGGCGTCGCGCTCTTCGACTACGATGGCGACGGCTACCTGGATGTCTACCTCGTCAACGGGGCCGACATGCCGTCTCTGCTCAAGATCGACGCCCGGTACAAGAACCGCCTGTTCCACAACAACCACAACCTCACCTTCACGGACGTCACCGACCAGGCCGGCCTGGCGGGCGCCGGTTTCGGGATCGGCGCGGCCGTGGGAGACTACGACAACGACGGACGGCCCGATCTCTACGTCGTGAACGTTGGCGCCAACCAACTCTTCCACAATAATGGCGACGGCACCTTCACCGATGTGACGGCGAAGGCGGGCGTGGCCGGCGCCCGCTACTATGACCGGAAGATGTGGTCTTCCGCTGCGGCCTGGGTGGACTACAACAACGACGGCCTCCTCGATCTGTTCGTGTCCAACTACTGCCATTGGGATCCGGACACCGAGCCGCCCTGCACGATCAACGGCCAGCGCCTCTCCTGCAATCCGCGCCTGTACAAGCCACTTCCCAACACCCTCTACCGCAACAACGGGGATGGCACGTTCACCGACGTTTCCGCCGAGACCGGCATCGCGGAGCACCTGGGCCGGGGCATGGGAGTCGCCGTCGCCGACTACGATGGCGACGGTTTCCCCGACATCTTCGTAGCCTGCGACGACACCCCCAACCTGCTCTTTCACAATCTCGGCGGGAAGCGCTTCGAGGAGGTCGCCCTCAAGGCGGGTGTCGCTCTGTCGGAGGGCGGCGACGTGATTTCCGGGATGGGCGCGGATTTCCGCGACATCTTCAACCGGGGTCTGCCGGACATCTGGGTAACGGCGATCGAGAAGCAGAGCTTTCCTCTGTTCCGCAATGCGGGGCACGGGCTGTTTGCGGAAGCCACAGCGGCGGCCGGCCTGGCGCTGGACACCACCCAGATGTCGGGGTGGTCCAACGGCGTCTTCGATCTGGACAACGACGGGTGGAAGGACCTATTCGCCTCGCGCTCGAATTCGGTCGACAACATCGCCCTCTTCTCTCCGCGTCGGTACGAGGAGCCGAATGCGGTCTTCCGCAATCTTGGAAACGGGAAGTTCCAGAACGTGAGCGCAACGGCCGGCGCCAGCTTTCAGATTCCGGCCGCGCACCGGGGGGTGGCCTTCGGCGACCTGGACAACGACGGGCGCGTCGACGCGGTCGTCTCGGTGCTCAACGGCCCGGCCCGTGTGTTTCACAACACCACGCGAAACTCCAACCATTGGATGCTGCTCAAGCTCACCGGCACGAAAAGCAACCGCATGGGGATAGGCGCGAAGATCCGGCTCACGGCGGCGGACGGTTCCGTGCAGTACAACCACGCGACCACCAGCACGGGATACGCTTCTCGAGCGACGTGCGCGTCCATTTCGGTTTGGGCGCATCCGCCACGGCCAGGGAGATTGAGATCGTCTGGCCGAGTGGGGTCCGGCAGAGGCTCCGCAACGTGGCCGCGGACCGCGTGATTCCGATTACCGAGCCTGGCCCGTAGGACCGTCCATCGCGCCGGGCACGCTGAGCGGGTCCTCTTGCGCTTTCAGGCGCAGGAACTCGGCCCCTTCCCGGGCGGCGTCGGCCTGCCTCCCGGCCAGGCGATAGGCCTTCTGAAGGTAGAAATGCAGTTGCGAGTTTCCCGGCTGGAGCTTGCTGGCCGCCTCCAGCTCGGGTATGGCTTTCTCGATCTGCCCGAGGGCCAGAAGCGCATTCCCCCATTCAGCAAGACTGACCGCACGGTGTCTCTCGGGCACCAGCTTGGCGGCCCGTCCGGCCAGCCGGACCGACGCTTCCGGATCGCCCCGCTTGAGCCTCGAGCATGGCGCTGAACAGCAGCGCGGGCCAGAAAGAGGGATCGGCCTCGATTTCCTTTTCGAACTCGACCAGAGCTCCGCGCTGATCGTTGTCCATCAGGTACATTCCGTAAGCGTAGTGAACGCCAGGCTCCCGCGGGTATCTCTCGAGCAACTCACGGAACCCGGTCGCGGCCTCGGTGGGGCGCTTGCTCATGTTGGCCCAGAGCGCCTTGCCCGCCAGATTCACCACGGCGCGTTTCGAAGCCGGAAGCTCGGAGGGCAAGCGCGGTATCGCCAGCGCGCACAGACCGAGCGCTTCGATCACGGCCGGAGAATCGGCCTGATACTGCACCAGCAAAGGGCGCAATTGCCCGATCGCGGCCTCGTCAAACGCCGTGGCACGGATCAGAAGCAGGGCGGCGTCGACCCGCGCCGCGGTCTCGAAGTCGCGGTTGCCGCCGAACCCCAGGGCCTCTCCCTTCTTGATGTCGGCAAGCGCCTGGTCGGATTCGCCCAGCTCGAACTCCGCGAGTCCCAGGAAACCCCACGCTGTGCCCTTATCCGGATCCAGCGCGGTTGCCTTGCGCAACGCGTCGCCAGCCTCCGCGTAGCGGTTCAGTTGGTACAGATCGCCTCCCCAGGTAGAACCACCCCTCCGCCCACGACGGCCGTAAAGCCAGCGCCTGCCTGAACAGCGTCACCGCCTGGGCGGGATCGGTGTCCACCCTCTCCTGGGCGCGGCGCGCCAGGTCGTCGAAACCTGGGGCTTGCGCCTGCCCGCACGCAAGGGCGGCCAGCGCCACCAGCAGGCACAACAACCGAGGCGGGAGCGCGTTGCGAGGGGTCACGGTAAGCTTGATTTTAGCCCGCCAGCGGTTATGCTGGTGAGGATGGTACTGCGTGCCGCTCTCCTGGCCGTTCTCCTCATCGACGCTGCGGCGGCCCAAGACGCCGGTCCCGAGCAACTGTTCCGCGAGGGCGTAGAGGCGCAACAGCGCGGGGATGACGCCCTGGCTGTCGGCAAATATCGGGAACTGATCAAGCTTCGTCCGGACATTGTCGAGGCGCACGCCAACCTGGGCGCCGCGCTCTCGCACCTGCGCCGTTTCGACGAGGCGATCGCGGAGTACGAGCTGGCCCTGGCAGGCGCTCCGGACAACCTCCAGATCCGCGCCAACCTGGCCCTGGCATACTACAAGGCGGGCCGCATCGACCGCGCCGCCACCGAGTTCGAGACCCTGCACAACCGGGCGCCCCAGGAGAAGCGCTTCACCCTGCTGCTGGCGGATTGCTGGCTGCAGCAGGGCGAGAACCGCAAGGCGATCGCCCTGCTCGATCCACTCGATCCGCAGTATGGCGACGACCTGACGTTCTCCTATCTCTACGGCACGGCGCTCATGCGCGACAACCGCATGCAGCGCGGCCAGGAGATCATGGACCGTATCCTGAAGAACGGCGACTCGGCCCAGGCCCGCGTCCTCATGGCCTCGGCCCGCATGCGCCGGCTGGACTGGCAGGGCGCCCGGACGGACCTGGAACGGGCCATCGAGATCGACCCTACCCTGCCCGGGGTTCACTCCCTGTACGGGGTGGTGCTCGACGAGCTCATGGATACCAGGGCGGGCGCTCAATATCAGAAGGAATTGGAGCTGAATCCGAACGATTTCGCGGCCAATTTTCACCTGGGCGTCTATGCGCTCCACGACGGCCGGCTCGATTCCGCCGAATCCTATTTGCATCGCGCCCTCGATATCCGGCCGGGAGACCCGGGCGCGCTCCTGCAGTTGGCCAATCTCCGCTCCGCCCAGGACCGGCGCGACGAGGCTTGCCAGATCCTCGAGGGAGTCGTGAAACGCTACCCGGATTTCCGCGAGGCCCACGTCGTGCTGGCCAACCTTTACTACCGCCTGAAGCGCAAAGCCGATGGCGACCGGGAACACGAGATCGCGCAGAAGCTGAGCGCGCAGGCCAGCACCCACATCCACTGAGCATGTCGCTCGGTCGTGGTGGGGCGGGCCGTCACTTCACGATGCCCTTCCCCTCCCGGATGGTGATGTACCGGTTGAGGGGCAAGGTGGTGAAGCGGTCCACGCGTTTGGACGGCAGAGGCCATCGGATCTCGAGGAAGTCCAGTTTCTTCGCCTGGCCGACGCCCAGGACCATGCGCGGATCGTGCGACGAGAGGTAGCTCCCGCCCGCGGTCTTCAGCCGCGACCGCGTCGCGCCCTCGAATCCCCAGCTCACGCGCGCTCCCACGGCGTCGATATTGGCAGCGGTGCCCACGAGGTGAATCCCCAGCCAGTTGTTGCGCGATCCCAGCTCGTTGTGCAGCAGCAAGGGGGCTGCGCCGTTGTTGTTGATCAGCACGTCGACCCCACCGTCGTTGTCGAAGTCCCCGATCGCCAGTCCCCTCGCCGTCCACTTGGGCCCGAACGCGGGCCCGCCCTGGCTGCTCACATCGGTCCAGCGCCGCCCGTCGTTGTGGAACAGGAGCAGGGGCTCGGCGGTGGTCACGCTGTCCAGGAACTCCTCGATCATGTCGTTGGGATGGCCGTTGGCGAGGAACAGGTCGACGTTGCCGTCGTTATCGTAGTCGAAGAACTTCAGGCCCCACCCGCTCAGGTAATACGTGGCGCGGCCGATCCCGCTCTCGTCCGCCCGGTCCGTGAAGGTCTCGCCCCCGTCGTTGTGATAAAGGGAAAACCGCTCCCGGTCAATGTTGGCGACGAACAGGTCCTCGCGCCCGTCGTTGTCGTAGTCCGCCGAATCGACCCCCATGCCCGACCGCGGCTGGCCGTCGGCATTGTAGGCCACTCCCGCCGAGAGGCCGGCCTCCTCGAACTTCCCGTTGCCCCGGTTGACATAGAGAAAGTTGGGCACGGCGTCGTTGGTGACGAACAGGTCCATGAGGCCGTCGTTGTTGATATCAGTGGCGACCACGCCGTGGCATTTCCCGGCGTTCTTTCCGATATCGGTCAGGTGACCCACCTCGGTGAACGTGCCGTCGCCGTTGTTGTGATAGAGGGCGCTGTAGCGCGAGTCGAAGATCGTCGGAACGCAGTAGTAGCGCTTCTTGGCCAGGTTATCGCCGCAGGTCTTCGGATTGTCTCCGCCGTAGTCGACGAAGGTGCCGACGAACAGGTCCAGCCTGCCATCGTTGTCGTAATCGAACCACACGGCGGAGGTCGTCCAGCCCCCGTCCCCCCCCACTCCCGCCTTCGCTGTCACGTCCGTGAACGTGCCGTTGCGGTTGTTCCTGTAGAGCACGTTGGCGCCGTAGCAGGTAAGGAGGATGTCCGGATACCCGTCCCCGTTGTAGTCGCCCACGGCCACGCCTTCCCCCCAGCGCGCGGCATCCAGGCCGGCCCTTTGGGTGACGTCCGTGAACGTGCCGTCGCGGTTATTCCTGTACAGGCCGTTGCGCCCCGGCTTCTGTGGATGATAGAAGGCGCAAGGGCCGGTGTTGATCAGCAGGATGTCCATCCAGCCGTCGTTGTCGTAATCGAGAAAGGCGCAGCCCGAGCACATCGATTCCGGCAGCCAGTGCGCCGGGGACCTGCCGTTATCGTGGACCCACGCGATGCCGCTCTTCTCCGGCGGAACGATCCGGAAAAAGCCCGGCGATCCCGCGGCGCGTGCACGCGCAGGATGAGCCAGACCGAGCGCCCCAAGACAGGCTAGAAGATCGCGGCGGGAAAGCTGCATCGGACTTTTCATTGTAGCCGACGCTGGCGGCTTGGCCCGTTTGGTGGCCGCCGGGCGCCGATTCTCAGCGCCTCGACCCGGTACTATTCTGTAAGTGATGCGTCTTGCCCTTCTGTTGCTCGTTTCTATCTCCCTCGCCCGGACTCAGGGCTCGGGACCCGAGCAGCTATTTCGGGATGCAGTCGAGGCGCAAAAGCGGGGCGACGACGCACGGGCCGTTCGCAACTACCAGGAGCTGGTCAAGCTCCAGCCGAATGTGCTGGCGGTGCGCGCCAATCTCGGCGCCGCGCTCGCTCACCTGGGCCGGTTCGACGAAGCCATCGCGCAATACCGCGCCGCGCTAGCCCTGGTTCCCGGCCACCCCGGCCTGCGCCTGAACCTGGCTCTGGCCTATTACAAAAAGGGCGACCTGTCCCACGCCGCCGCCGAATTGAGTTCTCTGCGCGACAGCGATCCGGGCAATTTCCAGGTCGCCGTGCTCCTGGGCGCCTGCCACGAACGCCAGGGCCGCCACGCCGACGCGATCGCCGTCCTCGCTCCGCTCGAGGCCGCCCACCCCGCCGATCTCGATCTGGCCTGGGCCCTGGGGTCTGCCCTGATCCACGCGGGCCGGCTCCGCGAGGGCCTGACGCGAGTTCAGAGGGTTGCCGAGCAAGGCAACACGGCGGAGGCCTGGTTGCTGGCCGGCGACACCTCGCTACGCGTCAACTTCTTCGAACAGGCACGCCGCGACGCCGACACCGCCGTCCGCCTGAACCCCCGGCTAGCCGGCGTCTACACCCTTCAGGGAAGGGCGCTCCAGTATCTGGGCGATAACGAAGGCGCAGCCGCGGCTTTGCGAAAGGCCCTCGATGCCGACCCGGGCGACTTCGAAGCGCAACTGAACCTGGGAGCGGTTCTGAACTCGACGCGGGACCTCGAGGGCGCTCGGCGGCACCTCGCCATCGCCCTCCGGCTGCGGCCCTCCTCGGCGCTGGCGCGCTTCGAGATGGCCCGCCTGGAGCGTACCGAGGGAAGGCTCGACGACGCCGTCAAAGACATGGAGGAAGTCGTTCGCGCCGATCCGGCCTGGCTCCAGCCGCACGTCGAGCTGGCCGCCCTGTACTACCGTGTGAAGCGGCCCGAGGACGGCGCACGCGAACGCGGCATCGTCGAGCGGCTCACCGAGCAGCAGCGGCAGCGCGATCTGAAGGGGCTCCCTCCGCCGGCTCCTTCACCTTGAGAACCCGATCGCCGGGTATGTCCCGCAGCGTCTGGACGATGCCGGACGGCCAGTGAATTTCGAGCGCTTCCGCCCTCTTGTCCGCACCCAGCCCGAAGTGCACCGGGCCATGGCTGGAGGAGGCGAACCCCACGCAGGTGGTCATGTGATTGTATTGCGTCACCGCGCCTTGGCAACCAGCTTGATCCGGGCGCCAATGCCGTCGCGGTTGCTCTGGTCCCCTCCAGCGCGATATCGAGCCAGTGCCCGCTGGCCGGGCTGCGGTTCATCCAGATCTCCGCATCGGCGCCCAGCGCCGTAGTCACCACGTCCACGCGGCCGTCGCCGTCCAGGTCGCCGAAGGCGCAGCCGCGATGGCGCCCCGCCGGCGCCGCCTCGAGCCCCGCCTCTGCGGTCAGGCCTGCCATTTCCCGCCGGCGCCCAGGTTCCGGAACACCGTATTGTGCTGATCCACCACGGTCGCGGGCGAGGGCCGTGACGAGCACGTCGCCGCGCGTCACGAACAGATCCTTCCAGCCGTCGTTGTCGAAGTCGTACAGGCCGGCGGCAAAGCCGGACTTGGACCGGCTCAGCGCCCCGCATTCCGCTCTGGGCCGTAACCTCGCGGAACCCGTGCCCGCCCAGGTTTTTGAAAAGCGGGAAGGTCTGCCTGCTCAGAGCGACAAATGCGAGGTCGGGATATCCATCGTTGTTGAAATCGCGGAAATCCAGGCCCATTCCGGAAATGAAGTTTCCATCCTCCGCCAGGGCCACGCCGGCGTCAAAAGCTATCTCCTCAAATTTGCTGCCTAGATTGTGGAAAAGGAAGTTGTAGTTCCGCGTCGTTGGTAACGAACAGATCGGGCCGTCCATCCAGATCATAGTCCGCCATGCCCGCGCCCATTCCCTTGCCGACGTGGGCGCGAATGCCCCACTCCTTCGAGACGTCGCGGAAGGTCCCGTCGCCGTTATTCAGGAACAACTGGTTGGGCAGGCCCTTGTAATACCTCGGGCTGCAATAGTCGGCGGCGCCTTGTACTCGCAAACCGGCTCGGTGGCGTAGTCCCATCTCAGGTAGTTCACGATGAAAAGATCGAGCAGGCCGTCGTTGTTTACATCCACCCAGACCGCGCCGATCGCCCACAGGGGGCCGAATTCCGGGTCCGGCCGGTGCCAAGCCCCGCCTTTGCGGTGACGTCGGTGAAGGTCGCCGTTCCCGTTGTTGTGGTAGAGGGTGATGTGGTGGAGGCCGGCCGACAAAGAGGTCAGGGTAGCCGTCGTTGTCGTAGTCGCCCACCGCGACGCTGCTGTCGTAGCCGGTTCCCGCCAGCCCGGCCGCTTTGGTCACATCGGTGAAGACGCCGTTGCCGTCGTTGCGAAAAAGGCGGTTCGCGTATTTCGGAGAGTCCTTCTTGAGGGTGGCCAGGTTCGCGCCGTTGGTGAAGAAGATGTCGGGACGGCCGTCGCTGTTGTAGTCGAAGACGGCTACGCCGCCGGCCATGGTCGCAGGAACGTGACGGGCCGCGGTTTCGCCGTGCTCCAGGCGGAAAGGGATGGCCCCGAGCGAGAACCGGATGGCCGAAGGGGCGCCTTCCGTGCGGCTGAAGACGACGGACGCGCCGAAAAGCGCCAGCGCGGCCGCGGCCGGCGCCCACGGCGCCCGCCGCCCGGCACGGAGAAGCGCCTGGACCACGGAGAGACCCTCCAGACAAAAAAATCGGGGGCGGCTTTCACCGCCCCCCATATTGTACTGCGCGGTCTTAAGACCGGTCTAGAACACGTACTTCAGGCTGAGCATCAGCACGCGGCGTCCGCCCGTGTTCAACGCCTTCCCGCTGGTCGACAGGTTGGTATTGGTCTGGCTGATCGTGCCGGAGGGAGTGTTGAAGCTCAGGTTGGTGTCTGCGCTGTTGAGCGTCAGGTCCGCGTTCGGATGGTTGAAGACGTTGTAAGTCTGCAACCGGAACTGGAGTTGCTGATGCTCCTTGAAGTTGAAGTTCTTGTACAGTGAGAGATCCGAGTCGAAGTAACCCGGCCCCTTGATGTACGGCCAGATGATGTTGCCGTTGGTGCCCATGGTCGTCGGCGGGGCGAAGCAGGCGGGGTTGAAGTACTGCCCCGAGCTCAGGCCCTTGCGGGGATCGCAAATCAGGCGCGGAACCACGCCCGAGTTCGCCCACTGGTTGGTGCCCAGCCACTGCTGCTGGGAGTAGGTGCTTGGCCATGCCACGTTCATGGTGCCGCCCGTGTTCGGCTGAATCGGCGCGCCACTCTGCATCTGCGTGACACCGGAAAGCTCCCAACCGTTGACGATGCCGCCCAACAACTTGTTGTCATGAACGGGGCTCGGCAGGTTGATCACGTACGCAGCGTTGAAAATGTGCGTGTGGTCGAACGCCAGTACGCCGTAGTTGTTGTTCATGTGGTAGGGATCCAGCGCGGCGCCCTGGCCGTTTCCGTTGTCGGTCTCACCGTCACGGATGCCAAGGACCTTGCTGAAGGTGTAGTTCGCGGTGAACGTCACCCGGCCAGTCTGCTTCTGCCACGTCGCGATGAACGCGTTGTAGTTCGAATAGCTGCCATGGGTGACCAGCGTCTGACTCGCCGTGCCGTTGGGATCGTAGGCCCACAGCGGAACGTAGTCTTGCACCGAAACATTCGCGGCGCAACCGAGCGTCAAGGTGGCGCAGGGGTTCGCGCCCGTCAACGGGTCGGGCTTGAAGTAGGCGCCCGCCGGCGTCGGGTTGACGTTGCTGTAGTTCCAGTTCGCGTCGATCATCATGTCCTTGCTGCGGTTGCCCGAATACTGGAATTCCGCCACGGAATTCCACGGTACGCGCTGGGACACGGTGAAGTTGAAGGTATAGGTGTGAGGCGTTCTGCTGTCCCCTTCCTGCAGGAGTTTGCCGGGGGAGGTGCCGAAGCCCGTCGTGTTCCCAACGCTGGTGGGGTTGCCGTTGAACGCGTCGGTGCCGGTCCCGAAGGACGAGTAGCCCACGCAGTCGCCGCACCAGGTTCCGCCGTTCGAGAGCATGCCCAGCGGAGAGGTGTGCGCGGCGCCCGAGATGCTGTTATAGGCAAGCTGGTAACGGTATTCGCCGAAACCGCCGCGAAGAACCGTCTTGCCGTTGCCGAACAGATCGTACGCCACGCCGATGCGCGGCTCGGGGAAGAAAGCCTTGGACGGGAAGCCGGACACCGGGATGTTGCTGTTGATCCCGTGGTACTGCAGGCCGGTCCACGCCTTGGTGTTGATCGAGCAACCGTTGTTGCCGTGGATCTGGTCGTAAACTCCGCAACCGGCATAAGGCGTCGGCTGCTTGTAGCTGGCCCAATCCCAAACCGCGAGACCGGGACCGCTGGACGGGAACCAGTTGCCCATGTGATCCATACGAAGGCCGTAGGTGACGGTCAGCCGGCGGCTGGCCTTCCAGGCGTCCTGCGCGTAGAACGAGTACTGGTAGTACCGGAAGTCGTCCGTCGCGAAGCCGTTGCTCTGGGCTTCCTGAGTCCGGCCCATCACGAAGTCGGCCATGGCATTTCCGGAGCTGTTGGGGTTGTAGTTGAAGAATGTAAAGGTGCCCTGTGCGGCCGGGTTGATGTTGCCGCCCGTCTGCCAGTTCCGGTTGAAGTCCCAATAGAAGCCGGCCTTCACCGTGTGGGTGCCCCACACTTTACTGACGTTGTCGGAGATGTTGGGGGCCTGAGACGTCTTGCCGAAGTCGGCGATGTAGCCCTGTATCCCCATCGTGTAGGCCGAGTATCCGGGAACCGCATTCGAGGAGTTGGAGCCATCCCAGCCGCCCAGGATGTCGGGAAGCTGGTCCTTGTACGGGTAGGTGCCCGAGTACAGGTTGGTCATCTTGAACCCGAGTTTCGCCCTGCTCACCGCGTCCCCGTTGGTCATGTTGATGGGGTTGACGAACTCGGCGTACGCAAACACGAATTCGTTGGTCAGTGTGGGGGAGAAGACGTGCGTCAGGTTGGCGCTGTATACCTGCGAAACCTGGTTCGCCGGCAGGCCAGCCGGATACGGCAGCGCCGCGCCCATCGACCACCAAATGTTGATCGGGTTCTGATCGGACTCGTCCTGGCGGTTCCAGGAGAAGAACAACTTCGTGTTGTCGCTGATGTTGTAGTCGCCGCGCAGACGGAGCTCCCACCGGTTCTGGGGTGGGCTGATGAGCGTCTGGTAGTCGGAGCCGATGGAGTTGGCCGTGGTGGCCACGTTGGTCTTCGGTTCTGTCTTCCAGTAGATCACCGAGTTCGGATCGATCGCGGTCAGCGGGATCACGCCGTTGGGATACTGGCTGGGGGCAACGTTCATGCTGCCGCCGCTGCCGTACTTGTTGTTCCAGGCCGTCCCGAGGCTGGTCAGGTAAGCCGGTGTGAAGTCCCCATAGGCCTTGCCCGAGGCCTGGCCCATCATGTCCGGGCTGGCGATGAAGTAGCTGCGCAGAGAGCCCGCCTGCTGCTGCCGCATGTCTTCGAAAGCGGCATAGAAGAACAGCTTGTCGCGGTTCTTGTTGAAGCTCGTGCCCGGAATCAGGACCGGTCCGCCGATGTCGCCGCCGGGGTAGTAGTAGTGGTCGTCCGGCTTCTTAACGCCCTGGCTGTTCAGGAAGGAGTCGGTCGAGTTGAGCACGCCATTGCGGGCATAGAAGTAGGCAGACCCATGGAACTGAGATCCGCCGCTCTTGCCGATGGCCTGGAAGGTTACCGGGCCCTTCGCGAATTCAGCGCCGTACGCGGAGGTCAGCAGCGTAACTTCCGCCGTCTGGTCCGCGTTGATGTTGGCGACCTGGGTTCCCTGGTTGCCGGGATCCAGCAGGTTGGCGCCGTCCGAGGTCATCGTCATACCGCCGAAGGGCTGGGTGCCGTTGGCGGCGTACATGCCGATCGGGCCGTTGTTGTTGGCCGTGCCCATGCGTCGGGTCAAAGGAGCTGCCCTGGGTGAACCCATGGTTGAATCCCATGCCCGGCATGATCTTGATCAGCTCGGCGGCGTCGCGGCCCGCGAGGGTCATCTGGCTGATCATCTGGCTGTTCAGCGTCGTGCTGGCTTGGCCGGTATCCACGGGCACGATCATCTCGGAGGCCGATACCACGGTGACCTCCTGCTTGGCGCCGCGAACGCTCAGGGTGATGTTCGGCAGTGTGGCGCTGGCGCCCTGCGTGATCACGATGCCCTTTCCTTCCCAGCTCGTAAAGCCAGGCGCCGTAACCGTACCGTGTAGGAGCCGGGCTGGACCGCCTGGAAGTCGAATAAGCCCGCTGTTGTTCGTGACGGTGTCGCGGGTGGTGTTCGTGAGCTCACTCTTCAACACGACTTTGGCGTTGGGGATTACCGCGCCGCTCGCGTCGTAGACTGTGGCGCTCAACTTACCGGTACCGACCGGCCAAAAGCGGGTAGTTGAGAGAAGATCAGGACTGCAATGAGCAGCCCTGCAAATACTGTCGCGTGTTTCATTATTTGGGACCCCTTTTTGTCAAACACTGATGTGAATATCCCGGCGCGGAACGAGGCCGACGCACCGGCTCCCTGGTTACCGCCGCAGGGAGCCGGATGCCCCGGATGAGGAAACAAGGGTACGCCTCGATACCAAGTTGTCGGGAATTGAGTTTGCAGCTTCGATCAGAATCGCCGTAGCACGTCGATCCGTGCCGTCCGTGACTGGAGCGGCCGCGCCGGCTGGACCCGCTGGAGTGTGCCTGGGGGCCACGGGCTCTGCCCAGGACCAGTCACGATAGGATTGCCTGCCGTGGAGACGGAATATAGAACACTGCTGCCCCGCTTCACAGCAGGCTTTACAGTTCAAATCTGCCTTCCCCATAACGAAGCAAGACCCTGTTGCGAGACTCGACAACAGCCGCGATGCGGACTGCATGCCCGTGGTCTTGTCTTAGTAGAGATTAGTGCGAATGTACTAGAGAGTCAAGTAAAATCTTATCCCTGAAAACATACGTTAATGTTCGTTAAGACTATGAAAAGCCATAATCCTACAACTCGCTGAAAACAAAGCACATCTGTTCTGCATTTTTCGCCCGTGTGCGTTTTTGGGCCGTATCGCGCTATCCTGGGTCCGATGGAGCCGTTCCGGTTTGAGTGCGTTCCGGCGTGCACCAATTGCTGCCGCAGAGAGGGATTCGTCTACCTGACCGAGGACAACCTGAGACGGGCGGCGGCCTTCCTCCGCCTCAGCCCGGCTGCGTTCGAGCGGAAGTACGTCTACCGGACCAGGAACCTGCTGCGGTTGCGCAAACCCCGGCGCTCCCAGTGCCATTTCTTGCGGGAGCGGGGCTGCGCGATCCATCCCGTAAAGCCTGCCCAGTGCGTCGCTTTTCCTTTCTGGCCCGAGTTGGTGGCCGATCGCGCCGCCTGGAACGAGGCCGCGGCTTACTGCCCCGGTATCGGGAGCGGGCCGGCGGTGGCCGACGGGACCGCCCACCGCATCGCCGCCGAGATGCGGGAGAGCTATCCCGGCGTCTACGACATTGAACAGCCGGCCGTCAGGCCTCAGGCGTCGGCGATCGACGATCGGGGCGCCAGCGCCGTTGCCGGCGCGGACAGGCGATGGCTCGCTTTCTTGTCTCGCGCCAGTTTCTTGGCGCCATGCCATCCTCTAACTGACTAATAAATATAGCCTTAGCTCTGGCCAGGGGCTTGCACGAGCGGTTACGATGCTCGATCCTGTGGCCGGAAGCCTGGAACGCTACATGGACCTGCTGGCCGCCCGCCAGAAGCTGGTGGCCTCGAACATCGCCAACGCCGAGACCCCCGGCTACCGGACCGTGGATATCGACTTCGAGAGCGAGTTCCGCAGCCAGGCCGCAGGCGCCCAGCGCACGGGCGGTTGAAGTCGCCGGCCTGGAGGTGAACCACGACGGCAATAACGTGAGTCTGGACCGGGAAGCGCGGCTGCTGGCGGAAAACGCGCCTGCGTTTTCAGCGTGGCGGCGGCCCTGCTGAAGGGCCAGCTACAGGAGATGCGTCAGGCCATTACAGGGGAGGCGGGGGCGGATGAGCCTGTTTTCCTCGCTGTCGGTCAGCGCCTCGGGAATGGCGGCCGAGCGGGCCCGGGCCGAGCTGCTGGTCGAGAACCTGGCCAACGCGGAGACCACCCGGACGCCCGAGGGCGGCCCCTATCGCCGCAAGGACGCGGTGTTCGCCGCCGAGCCGGTCGCCTCTCCCTTTGGCAGCGCGTTTGCCAACGCGATCGGCGCCGAGGGCACCGGGGTCCGCGTCGCCGAGATCGTCGAGGATACCCGCGCGCCGGAAAGGCGCTAGCACCCGGGCATCCCGACGCCGGCGCCGACGGCTACGTCGCCTTCCCGCGCATCAATCCGGCCGAGGACATGGTTGACCTGATGTCGGCATCGCGCAACTACGAGGCCAATGTAGCTGCCATCTCCGCCGTCAAGGACATGATTACGCACTCGATCGATCTGCTGCGGTGAGGAGACGCCTATGCTGTCCCCGGTGGGCCCGATCGGAGCCGTAACGGGGGCGGCGCGTGGCGCCGGGCGGCGCGGCGTCCGGTCCGGGCACGGGATTCCAGGACCTGTTCGAAAGGGCCATCTCCGGCGTGGAGAACTTGCGCCAAACTGCCGATCAGGGAATCGAGCGCTTTCTGGCCGGGGAGGGAGAGGAATTGCACTCGATGGTCATGGCCACGCAGAAAGCCGAACTGGCGTTCGAGCTCTTCCTTCAGGTCAGGAACAAGGTGGTATCCGCCTACCAGGAGATCATGCGGATGCAGATCTAGTGCGTCGCCGGATCCATGAACCAGCTCAAAGCCCTGATCGCGAATCTAAGTCTGCGGCAGCGTATCCTGATCGTGGCCGCGGCCGTGCTCGTGGCGGGCGGCCTGGTGGGCTTTACGCGCTGGCGGCGCGAACAGGACTTCCGGCCGCTCTACACCAACCTGGCGGCCGAGGACGCCGGCGGCGGTGGTGCAGAAGCTGCGCGAGAGCGGAACCGAGTTCCGGCTCTCCGAAAACGGGACGACGGTGCTGGCGCCTTCCGAGCGCGTGGCCGAGTTGCGGCTGCAGATCGCCGTCGGCGGGCTTGCCGAAGAGCGGCCGCGTCGGGCTTCGAGCTGTTCGACAAGACCAACTTCGGCGTCACCGATTTCGCCGAGCACATCAACTTCCGCCGCGCCCTGGAGGGCGAACTGGAGCGCTCGGTGATGGCGCTGGCCGAGGTCGAGCAGCGCCCGCGTCCACGTGACCTTCCCGAAGGATTCGGTGTTCCTGGAATCGCAGCAGCCGGCCAAGGCCAGCGTCCTGGTGCGGCTGAGGCCGGGGGCGCGCCTGGCTCCCGCCAACGTGCTGGCGGTCTGCCACCTGGTGGCCAGCGCGGTGGAAGGCCTGGCGCCGGAGGCGGTGTCGGTGCTGGACATGAACGGCAATCTTCTCAACCGGCCCCGCGCGGCGGCGCTGCGACGGCGAGCAGCCTTCCGAGGCGGCGCTCGACTACAAACAGCACGTCGAGAAGGACCTGCTGGCCAAGATCAACACCACGCTCGAAGCCGTGGCCGGGCCCGGAGAAGTACCGCGCCGGCGTCTCGGTGGAGTGCGATTTCAGCGGCGGCGAGCAGACCGAGGAGGCCTTCGATCCGGCGCGTTCGGTCATGACCAGTTCCCAGAAGACCGAGGACGTCAGCGGCGCCAACGCCGCTTCCGGCGTGCCGGGGACGGCGTCGGCCTTGCCGCGGCCGTCCTCCGCGGCCGGGATCGAGCGGCCTGGGGATGACCCGCCGCACCGAGAGCATCAACTACCAGACCACCCGCACGGTGCGGCGCCTGCGGCTTCCGCAGGGCGGCGTCAAGCGCATCTCGGCGGCCGTTCTTCTCGACTACGGCCTGCGCTGGGAGGGCAGCGGCCCGAAGGCAAAACGCATCCTCGAACCGCCTTCCCCGGAACGGCTCAAAGCGGTCCAGGACCTGGTGGCCGGCGCGATCGGTCTGGACAACGCGCGCGGCGACCAGTTGGTCGTGGAGACCATTCCCTTCGAGCAGACGCTGGCGATCGAGCCGCCGCCGGCGCCCGTATCGCCCCGCACGCCGCCCGGAACCGTCGCTCTGCCTCCCTGGATCGAACGCATCCTCTCGCAGAAGGTCTACGCGGCGGCGGTCGCCGGCGGCGTGCTCCTGCTCGCGGTGGTGTGGCTCCTCATGCGCCGGAAGCGCCGGCAGGCCAGCGTGGGCATGGTCGCGGCGCTGGCGGGCGGCGCGGCGGGAGAGATCGCCAGCCCGGCCGATGTCGCGCAAAGGGAGCTCGAGGCGCGGTTGACGGAGCAGCAGGCGGCCAAGCAACGCCTGGAGGCCGAAGCGCTGAGCGCGCTGAAGCTGCCCCCCGTCACCACCAAGAAAGCCGAGGTGCTGACCAAACACATCGCCGAGACCGTCAAGAAGGATCCGGTCGGAGCGGCGCAGATCCTGCGGACCTGGCTGAACGACATGGAGGTCTGAGGCATGGTGATCAACACCCAGTACTCCGATGAACGCGTGCCCGGCCTCCAGAAGGCGGCCATTCTGCTGGTGATCCTGGGCGACCAGGCCAGCGCCGAAATCCTCAAACAGCTCGACGAGGAGGAAGTGCAAGCCGTCAGCCGGGAGGTGGCGCGCATCACCTAGATCACCGCGGAACAGGCCGAACCGTGCTCGAGGAGTTCCACCAGATGACCGTGGCGCACGACTACGTGCTCAAGGGCGGCCTGGACTACGCCCGCAAGCTGCTGATGAACGCCTTCGGCCCGGAGTCGGCGCGAGCGGCTGCTGGACCGCCTGGTGAAGACCCTGGGCGGCCGAAATCGCCACCTTCGACGCGCTGCAGAAGGCCGACCCGCAGCAGCTCGCCAAGTTCATCCACAGCGAGCACCCGCAGATGGTGGCGCTGATCCTGTCGCACCTGAACGCTTCGCAGGCGGCGGCACTGCTGGTTTCGCTGCCCTCCGGGCTGCGCGCCGACGTGGCGCTGCGCATGGCCAGCCTGGACCAGATCTCGCCGGAGATCATCTCCAAGGTGGCCTCCATCATCGGGCAGAAGCTGAAGGCGCTGGGCGAATTCAGCCGCGAAACGTGGGCGGCGTGCGCGCGGTCTCGGAGATGTTCAACCGCCTGGACTCGATCGACCAGCAAGGAGATCCTGGAGAAGATCGACCACCAGAACGGGACCCTGGTCGAGACCATCCGCCACTTGATGTTCGTCTTCGAGGACCTGCTGCTGATCGACCCGGGCGGCATCAAGGAGATCCTCTCGCGGGTGGACCGCAAACTGCTGACCGTGGCCCTCAAGGGCACCAGCGACCAGCTGAAGAAGCACTTCATGGAGTGCATGTCGCAGCGCGGCGCGGAGATGATGCGCGAGGACATGGACGCTCTGGGCCCGGTCAAGATCAAGGAAGTCGAGGCCGCGCAGCAGCAGATCATCGCCATCGTGCGGCAACTGGAGTCCGAGGGCGTCATCAGCCTGAAGGGCGCCGTCGGGGAGCAGTATGTCGTCTGAGCGGGAGCCCATGCAGTCCATGCACTCGAAAATCCTGCGAGGCGAAGCGGCGCTGGCCGCCGAGCCAGTGCTCTGGAAGCGGGCCGGCGCGGGGGGGGCCGCCGGGGCGGCGCCGGGCCGCGCCGGGGACCCGCGCGAGACGGCCGCCCTCCAGTCCCGCATCTCCGAACTGGAACGGGAGATCGAGCACCGCGAGCAGGCCGCCTTCCGCAAGGGCGCCGATCAGGGCCGCGCCGCCGCCGCTCAGGAGGCGGCGGCGCAACTGAAACCGGTGCTGGAGCGCTTCGCCTTGACCATCCACGAGCTCTCCGCCCTGCGGCGGCAGTTGCGCCGGGAGGCGGAAGGCGACCTGGTCAAGCTGGCCGTCGCCATCGCCCGCCGGGTGCTTCGCCGCGAGATCACCACCGACCCGGATGCCCTGCTGGGCCTGGTCAAGGCGGCGCTGGAGAAACTGGAAGGCCGCGAGATCGAGCGGGTGCGCGTCCATCCCGCCGATGCCGAAGCCGTCAGGCAGCACCTGGAGAGCACCCGCTCCGGGGCCCGGTTCGAGGTGCTTCCGGAGCCGCGCCTGGAGCGCGGAGCGGCGATCTTCGAGACCGCCCGCGGCAGTCTGGACGCCTCCGTCGAGACCCAACTCGACGAGATCCAACGCGGCCTCGTCGACCGCATCCGGGCGTGATATGGAAGGGCTGGACCTGGTTTCCCACATTGCCTATCGTCGAGCGCTCCGAGCCGTTCCGCTGGGCCGGCACGGTGCTGGAGGTGGTGGGCCTGCTGATCGAATCGGCGGGCCCGGCCGTGGCGCTGGGGGATTTCTGCGAGATCCAGTCCGCCGGCGGCCAGCGCCTGCGCACCCAGGTGATCGGTTTTCGCGACGGCCGCGTGCTCTCGATGCCGCTCGAGGAAACCGGCGGCCTGCAACTGGGAGACCGCATTGTGGCGCGCCGCGAGGCGGCCCGCGTCGAGGTGGGTCCGGGGCTGCTGGGACGCGTGCTCGACGGCTTCGGAAAACCGATCGACTCCGGTCCCGCCCATCGAGGCGCGCGAGTCCTACGACCTGTTCCAGGCCCCGCCCGGCCCGCTCGAGCGCGAGCACATCACCGAGCCCCTGGTGACCGGCATCCGCGCCATCGACAGCCTGCTGCCCTGCGGCAAGGGGCAGCGCATCGGCATCTTCGGAGGCAGCGGCGTGGGCAAGAGCACCCTGCTGGGCGCCATGTCGCGCCACAACTTCGCCGACGTGACCGTGATCGGCGCTGGTGGGCGAGCGCAACCGCGAGGTGCGCGCCTTCATCGATCACGACCTGGGGCCGGAGGGCATGAAGCGCTCGGTGGTGGTCGTCGCCACTTCGGACCGCCCCGCGCCGCTGCGCGTGCGCGCCTGCTTCGTGGCCCTGGCCATCGCCGAGTACTTCCGCGACCAGGGCGCCGACGTGCTGCTGGTGATGGACTCGGTCACCCGCCTGGCCATGGCGCAGCGGGAAATCGGCCTGGCGGCCGGCGAACCGCCGAGCCAGAAGGGCTACACGCCTTCGGTCTTCAGCCTGATGCCGCGGGTGTTCGAGCGCGCGGGCCGGTTTCGGAAGGGCTCCATCACCGGCTTCTTCACCGTGCTGGTCGAGGGCGACGATATGAACGAGCCCATCGCCGACGCGGTGCGCGCCACGCTCGACGGCCACATCGTTCTTTCCCGGCAGTTGGCCGCCATGGGGCATTACCCGGCCATCGACATTCTGAACTCGGTGAGCCGTCTCAGCTCGGCCATCGCGACCGGAGAGGAGCGGCAGGCGGCGCGGCGGCTGCGGGAGGCGCTGGCCGCCTACCATCAATCCGAGGACCTGATCCAACTCGGCGCCTACGTGGCCGGCTCCAACCCCAGGCTCGACGCGGCCATCCGGGCGCGTCCCTCGTTGCTCGAGTTCCTGCGGCAGGACTCGGCCGCCAAGTCGCCTCGCCAGGAAACCGCGGCGCGCATGCGGGATCTCGCGGCCAAGCTCTCCTAGCCTATGCGCCGCTTCCAGTTCCGGCTCGAGAGGGTAATGGGCTGGCGGGTGGTGGAGCTCGAAATCGAGGAAGGCCGTCTGGAGCAACTCTTCAGCGAGCGCCGGGGCTGGGACGAACAGTTGCTGGCCCTGGAAGCCCGCCGCCGCGAGTCCGCGGGGCTGCTCGCGGCCAAGACGCTCGACGGTCAGCAACTGGCCGCCTTCAGCCACCATCGCCGCTACCTGGAGCGGGAGGGCGTGCGCTTGGCCGCCCGGCACGCGGACTGCGAGAAGCGGATCGGCGCCCAGCGGCAACGCGTGGTCGAAGCGGAGCGCAAAGTCCGCCTCCTCGAGCGTCTTAAGGAGCGCCGCCTGGCCGAGTGGACCGTCGATTTCGACCGCGAAATGGAGGCCCTGGCCTCCGAGACATTCCTCTCGAAGAGGGCCCGGAAGAAAGGCGGCCTGGAGCCGGGCGGAAGTCAGCGTGCCACGAACCCCGCCAGCCGCCGCCGCAGCGATTGCGGCGCCTCCGCCTCCAAAACGCAGACTCGCCCTTCATAGCGCTGTCCGTAGACGCGCCCCAACTCGTGAATTAGATTGATGGTGGCGCCATCTCCGGCCGGGACGCGAAAGGTGGTCTTCGCGAGCGGGTCTAGCGGCAGCATTTCGTCGATCACCTCGAGCAGCCGCTCGATTCCCTGTCCCGTGCGCGCCGAGACCGCCACGGCCCGAGTTTCCGTTTTCGACTCCACGCCGGCGAGGATACGCCGCCGGACGGCCTCCGGCTGGGCCTCATCCCCGGGCGCGAGATCGATCTTGTTCAAGACCAGGAGTTGCGGCGTCGAGCCGGCCCCGATCTCCGCCAGGACGCGCAGGACCTGCTGGATCTGGCGTTCCGCGTGCGGGGAAGAGACGTCGACCACGTGCAACACCAGGGCCGCCTCGCTGACTTCCTCGAGCGTGGCGCGGAACGCCTTCACCAGATCCAGCGGAAGGTTGCGAATGAACCCCACGGTATCGCTCAGCAGGATATGCCGGTGCGACGGCAGGACAGCGGAGCGCACCGTAGGATCGAGCGTGGCGAACATCCGCGCGTCGGCCAGGACCGCGGCTCCGGTGAGCCGGTTGAACAGCGTAGACTTGCCGGCGTTGGTGTAGCCCGCAACGGCCGCGGTGGCGAGCGGCACCGCCTGGCGCTGGCGCCTTTGTACGCCGCGGCTCGATCGCACCCCTTCGAGATCCTGCCCGATTTTCCGGATGCGCGCGGAGATGCGGCGCCGGTCGGTCTCGAGCTGGGTCTCGCCAGGCCCGCGGGTCCCGATGCCGCCGCCCAGACGCGACATCTCGACGCCGCGGCCCGTGAGGCGCGGCAGGAGGTAGTTCAACTGCGCCAGTTCCACCTGAAGCTGGCCCTCCCGAGTGCGCGCGCGCCGGGCGAAGATATCGAGGATCACCTGGGTCCGGTCAACCACCCGGCAGTCGAACGCCCGCTCTAGGTTGCGCTGCTGCGTGGGCGTCAGGTCGTGATCGAAGACGGCCAGGCCGGCGCCCGCGGCCCGTGCCTGCGCGGCGGCTTCCTGCACTTTCCCCGATCCGATGAGCGTGGCGCCTTCGATGCGCTCGCGCACTTGCAGGATGGTCCCCACGATTTCGGCGCCCGCGCCGCGGACCAGCGTCGCCAACTCTTCGAGCGACTCCTCGGTCGAGTAGTCTCCACCGCCTGGCACGCCTCCGCGCTTTCCGGCGCGGCCCTTGACCTCAAGACCGACCAGCAGGGCGCGTTCCGCAACCGGCCGCGCGCGCAGAATCAGCCCTCCGCCGTGTCCATGCCCGCGCCGCCGCCGGGCTGAGAACTCGCGCCGGGCGACTGGCCGGCCGTGGAGAAACCGTGCGCCGTCTTGGCCACGACCACGGTCGAGATCGCGTGCTTGAAGATAAGCTGTTCCTGGCTGTTGGACTCGAGAATCAGCGAATACTTGTCGAAACTCTTGATGCGCCCCGATAGCTTGACGCCGCTCATCAGGTAAATGGTGAGAAAGGTCTTATCCTTCCGCGCGTTGTTCAGAAAGGCTTCCTGGATGTTCTGCGCCGGCTTTTCCATTGTTTTTTCCTTTGGCCCGGGAGGGTTCATAGTCCGATCGACTTGTGGCCCAGCGCCGAATGCGATTTTACACCAAAAGCGCGCCTTCGCGCCCTTGCCCGCCCCCGCGTACACTGGAAACGTGGCGCCGCCTATCAAGACCGTCATCTTCGACCTCGGAAACGTCATCGTTCCATTCGACATCCAGCGCGGATACGCGGCCATGCAGGCCCACTGCCGGTATTCCCCCTCGGAGATCGCGAGCCTGGTTCGCGCCACGGGCATCGTGCCTCGCTTCGAAGCCGGCCAGATGTCCTCGCAGGACTTCGTGCGCCGCTTCTCCGAGACGCTGGGACTCGATATTGGCTACGAGCGCTTCTGCGAGTTGTGGAACGGCATCTTCCTGCCCGGCGAGATCGTGCCGGAGTCTCTCCTGGCGGGCCTCCACCAGCGCTACCGGCTGCTCGCCCTCTCGAATACCAACGCGATTCACTTCGCGACCGTGCGGCGGGAGTACCCGATCCTGAAGCACTTCGACGATTGCGTGCTCTCTTTCGAGGTGGGCGCCGCCAAGCCCGACCCGCATATCTATCGGGTTGCCTTGGCCCGCGCCGGCTGTCCCCCCAGTGAATGTTTCTTCACGGACGATGTGGCGTCGTATGTGGAAGCGGCTCAACGCTCAGGGATGGAGGCGGTACGCTTCGAGTCGGTCCCCCAGACTCGAGCGGGACATGGCGGCCCGGGGGATTGACTGGCGCTAGCAGGCCTGGGGCCGCTAAGTGCCGTCAGATGAAGAGGGTATTAAGGCCCTTTACCGAAGCCTCGTCGCGGGCGTATAATACGACCAACCGTAGACGTTTTGCCATAGCGAAACGCAACATCAAGGAGCGGGCATGCCTGACGACAGCCTCAGCGTAGTCGACAACAGGACCTCGACGTCCTACACAATCCCCATCAAGCACGGCACCATTCGCGCCACCGACCTGCGCCAGATCAAGACGGGTCCTGACGATTTCGGCCTGATGCCTTACGACCCAGCCTTCATGAACACAGCGTCCTGCGAAAGCACGATCACGTTCATCGACGGCGACAAGGGCATTCTCCGCTACCGGGGCTATCCCATCGAGCAGTTGGCGGAGCGCTGCACCTATCTGGAGGTGGCGTATCTGCTCATCCACGGCGAGCTGCCGGACCGGCAGCAACTGGCCGACTGGGAAGCCGGCGTCAAGCGCCACGCCAGTATCCGCGAAAACATCAAGAAGTTCATGGAAGGCTTCCGCTACGACGCGCATCCCATGGGGATGCTGGTCGCCTCCATTGCCGCCATGTCCACCATCTACCCGGAATCGCGCCACATCCAGGATCCGGAGATTCGCGCCCGCCAGATCCGCCGGCTGTTCGCCAAGGTGCCCATCATCGCCGCGTACATCTACCGGCTCTACCAGGGCTATGCGTTCGTGCCGCCGGATCCCGACCTGAGCTACACCGAGAATTTCATGAACATGTTGTGGCGGAAATCCGAAGCCAGGTTCCACCCCAACCCGGTGCTCGCACGCGCTCTCGATGTCCTCTACATCCTGCATGCCGACCACGAGCAGAATTGCTCCACGAGCACCATGCGCGAGGTGGGCAGCTCGCACGCCGATCCCTACGTGACCGCGGCGGCCGCGGCGGCGGCCCTCTCGGGCCCGCTCCATGGCGGCGCCAACGAGGAAGTGCTGCACATGCTGGCCGAGATCGGCTCGAAGGACAAGATCCCCGCCTACATCCAGCGCGTGAAGCAGGGCGAGTGCAAGCTGATGGGCTTCGGCCACCGCGTCTACAAGAACTACGATCCGCGCGCCCGCATCTGCCAGCGGATCGCCAACGAGGTCTTCGAGGTGACCGGCCGCAACCCCAAGATCGATATTGCGATCGAACTGGAGCGCATCGCCCTCGATGACGACTACTTCGTCAAGCGCAAGCTCTACCCGAACGTCGACTTCTACTCCGGCATCATCTACCAGGCCATGGGCTTCCGTCCCGAGATGTTCACGGTGCTATTCGGCATCGCGCGCACGGCGGGCTGGCTGGCGCAGTGGGAGGAGTTGCTCGGCGACAAGGAGCAGAAGATCGCGCGCCCGCGCCAGGTCTACCTGGGCCACGAGTGCCGCGATTTCGTGCCCATGGAGCAGCGTGAGCACGCACCCATGGCCGTTTGAGGGACCCAACCGACCGGCCAGCGCCTCGTAACGCGTGTTACGATAGCCACTGAAACGCCCTCCGCCGGGATGACGGAATTGGCAGACGTACCGGACTCAAAATCCGGCGCTCTTCACTGAGCATGAGGGTTCGACCCCCTCTCCCGGCACCAGACATCCTTCAAGCCCTTGTGATCGGCGCTCGCTTCCGGCCTCTCCGGCGAAAAGATACCGGCCCGCCGGATGGCGCCCGCTGTCGGTGAGCAGCTACTTCGCCGCCCGCCGATGGAGGGTCAGAGGCAGGTCTGCCCCTGCCTGGGTCCAGGTGCCCGAGATCGACGCCGCATCCTTGCTGATTTCGCCCTTGAAACCGCCTCCGACGGCCGGCAGGTCCAGCTTCAGCTCAGACCGCGTCTGCGTGATGACGGCGATGGGGATGACGGCGCCGCCCTGATCGACGCTGGTCAGCGTGCCCGTAGCCGCGTCCTTCCCGTTCGCCAGCTTGAGCACGAGGCGGAGCTGTGCGGCGCCCGTGTCGAGCGTCCCCTCCCACG
Source organism: Bryobacterales bacterium (assembly GCA_963710565.1). Lineage (GTDB taxonomy): Bacteria > Acidobacteriota > Terriglobia > Bryobacterales > Bryobacteraceae > DASWZN01. The sequence continues at coordinate 123,074 of CAVQAN010000013.1, forward strand.
TGCCCTCGAACCCCTTGGCGACGGGCGTGCTCTTGGCGAGCTCCGCAAACCGAGCGGCTCCCGTGCGCTTCATGGTGAACGGTATCGTGCCGCCGCCCTGCGTGAAACTGCCGGAAACGGACTGCCCATCGGCGGCCAGCTTCCCATCGAAAGCAGGATTGCCTGGAACGCCGCTCATGGCAAACTTCACCGCCCCGTTCGCGACGTCGATCGAGGAGAGCGGGAACGACTTGAGATTCTGCTCGGGGATGGCGATAGTTCCCTTCCAGGCGTCTTTCTCGGCCGGAGCGAGGTCCACCACGATACCGAGTTCGCGGCCGGGAACTGAAATCGAGCCCTCCCAGTGGCCCGCCGCACTGGGCGCGGGCTGAGAGAAGGCAAACGGCGCCACCAGCGACAGCGCCGCGGCTGCGAAAGTGAGTCTCATGAGGTCTCCTATTGTCGAATCCAGTCCAGCATGACACAAACGGCAGCCGCCAGCGGTCGGCTATCAGCCGTCAGCTCCAGGTCTCCGCCGGGCGGGCTCTTGGCACGGGGCCCGCTGGTTCACTCGCGGGTGACAGCGGGCATGCGGATCGCTGAAAGCCGACGGCCGATGTGTGATGGCCAACCTGTTATCCTTCCTATTGAATGGCTACTCTGCTGGACGGGAACCGCGTTCGCGACGAGATTCTGGCCGAATGTCGGTCGCGCGTGGAAGCGCTCAAAGCGGCGCACCACCAGCCCGGCCTGGCGGTGATCCTGGTGGGAAACAACCCCGCCTCGGAAATCTACGTCCGCAACAAGATCAGGGCCTGCCAGACGCTGGGCATCTACTCCGAGAAGCTGACGCCTCCTGCCACCGCGAGTACCGAAGAAGTCGTCGAGTTGGTCGAAGCCCTGAACCAGCGGCCTGAGATCGATGGCATTCTGCCGCAGCTCCCGCTGCCGCCGCAAATGGATCCCAAGAAGGTGCAACTCGCGGTCTCGCCCGACAAGGACGTCGACGGCCTGCACCCGTTGAACCTGGGCCGGCTGGCGGCCAACCTGCCGGGTCCGCGACCGTGCACCCCAGCCGGGATTATGGAGCTATTGCGGCGCTACGAAATCCCCATCTCCGGACGGCACGCGGTTGTGGTCGGCCGGAGCGACCTGGTGGGCAAGCCCGTCGCCCTGCTCCTGATGCACCAGCACGCGACGGTGACCATCTGCCACTCGCGCACCCCAAACCTGGCCGAGGTCTGCGCGCGCGCCGACATTCTGGTGGCGGCCATGGGGCGGCCCGCCCTCATCACACCCGAGTTCATCAAGCCGGGAGCCACCGTGATTGACGTGGGCACCAACCGCATATCGAGCCGCGGGGAGGCCGCACGCATCTTCCGGAATTCGGCCCAGAAGCTGGAAGAGTTCGATCGCAAAGGCAGCCTGCTGGTGGGCGACGTGGATCCGGTCGATGTGGTCGAGAGGGCGGGAGCCTATACTCCCGTGCCTGGCGGGGTGGGGCCGCTGACCATCGCCATGCTCATGGTGAACACGATCGAAGCCGCGGAACGGAAGCTTGGGAAGGCATGCTCCGCGTAGGGCTGACGGGCGGGTTGGCCTCCGGCAAGAGCTTCGTGGGGCAGGCGCTGGCGGAACTGGGCTGCCACCTCATACAGGCCGACCAGCTCGGTCACGAGGTGCTGATGCCGGGCGCGGAGGCATACGACGGCGTGGTCCGCGAGTTCGGTCCGGGCGTGCTGGCGGCGGACGGAACCATCGACCGGTCCCGGCTGGCGGCTGAGGTATTCGACCGGCCGGACCGGCTGGCGAAGCTGAACAGCCTGGTGCATCCGCCCGTGATCCGGCGCGAAGAGGAGATTCTCAAGGATCTCGAGGCCCGCGATCCCGGCGGAACCGCGGTGATGGAAGCGGCGATTCTGATCGAAACGGGTAGCTACCGGCGGTTCGACAAGGTCGTCGTGGTCGTCGCCACGCGCGAGCAGCAGGTCGAGCGCGCAATGGGCCGCGGGCTTTCCCGCGACGAGGCGCTGGCGCGGATCGAACGCCAGATGCCGCTCGAAGAGAAACGGAAGTACGCCGACTACGTCATCGACACTTCGGGAGAAAAGGAAGATACCTTGCGGCAAGTGCGGGAGGTTTACCGGGCGCTCGGCGGGACGCGGGCGCCATCGAGGAGCGTTTCGCAATGAGACTACGGAGCCTGTTTCTGGCCACGCTGCTGGTGGCCGCTTTCGTCTATGTCACCTCGGTTGCGCGCTGGAACCCGTTTCACCTCGGGGGGCGTCCTCCGGACCGCTGTGGTCCGGTCCGGACGTCGCGCACTCGGCCGGACTCGGCACCGATGAGACCAACAACATCGAGATCTACCACAGCTCGCACACCGCGGTGGTGAACATCACCAGCACCGTCTACCGGCGCAACTGGTTCCTGGAAATCACTCCGCAACAGGGCACCGGATCGGGCTTTCTGGTGGACGACAGCGGACGGATCCTCACCAATAATCACGTAGTCGCCGGCGCCGAGGAACTCGAGATCACCCTCACGGACCAGTCGAAATACAAGGCCCGCGTGCTGGCGCGCGATGCGGCCAACGACGTGGCCCTCGTTCAGATCAGCCCGCGAAAGAAGCTGCCGTACCTGCGCCTGGGGGACTCCGATCCCCTGCAAGTGGGGCAGAAAGTGCTGGCCATCGGCAACCCGTTCGGCCTGGAAGGCACGCTGACCACGGGCGTCATCAGCTCGCTGGGCCGCAGCCTGCAGGACGAGAGCGGGCGCACGCTCGAGAACATGATCCAGACCGATGCCGCCATCAACCCCGGCAACAGCGGCGGCCCGCTGCTCGATTCTCACGGCAACGTGATCGGAATCAACACCGCGATTTACGGCCCGGGGTCGAACATCGGGATCGGCTTTGCCCTGCCCATCAATCGCGCCAAACTTATGCTCAACGAATACGCGGCTCGCGGCAAGTTCGCTCCGCCGCGGCTTGGGGTTTCGGTGATGTACGTGGCAGGCGAAGTTGCGGAGGCGCTCGAACTGCCCTCCGAGGGCGGCTTGCTGATCGTCAGGGTCGATACCGGCTCGCCCGCGGAGAAGGCCGGCCTGCGCGGCGCCACCAGAACCGTCGTGATTGGCATGTACCAGATCGAAGCCGGCGGCGACCTCATCATGAACGTGGATGGCAGGGCTGTGGAGAGCCGTGACGCGCTCACGCGCGCCCTTAGCCGCCACCGTCCGGGCGACACGATGGAATTGACCGTCTTCCGCAACGGCCGCACGGTGAAGCTGTCGGTCAAACTGGGCGAAGGCGCGACGACGCTGTAGGGGCCGCCCCGGATCCACCGCAACTCTCCGTTCCCCTCCGGGTTCACACATGCAGGAGGAGCGGAGAATATGAAACGGAATCGGACGATGAACTTGATCGCGGCAGGCGCTTTCTTGGCCGCCGCCGTGTATGGACAGACTGTCGACCAGCGCCGCGAGAACCAGCAGGACCGCGTCGCCCAGGGAGTCGCTTCAGGCCAGTTGACATCCGGCGAAACCGCGCGGATCGAAGGCCAGGAAGCGGGCGTGAATCGCCAGATCCACCAGGACCGTGTGGCCAACGGCGGCACGCTGACGCCGGCCGAACGGCAGCAGGTCAACCGCGAGCAGAATCGCATGAGCGGCGAGATCTACAACGACAAGCACAATACCGCGCGGACGAACTACCGCGGCGAAGTCGGAGCGCGCCAGGGCACTCAGCAGCAGCGCATCGCGCAGGGCGTCCGCAGCGGTAGCCTGACGGCGGGAGAGACGGCGCGCCTGGAGCGCAAAGAGACCGGCGTCAATCGCGAAATCCGCACCGACCGGGCGGCGAATGGCGGCAAGCTGACGCCGCAGGAGCGCGGGCAGGTGAACCGACAGCAGAACCGGTTGAGCGGCCAGATCTACCGCGACAAGCACAACGCGGCACACCAGCCGAAATGACGGGCCCGCGAAAGACCGGGGACACTCGCGGCCTGCAACCGGCCGGCTCGCGGAGCGTCCCCGCTGTGCCTCTTGCTTGTCCCCCGAACTTCCACTAAACTCCTCACAGTTGACGCTCATCAGGCTGAGACGGATTTCGCAGTGCGCGTGCTTGGCCCTGTTCCTGGCGCTGTTGGCTGTGGGGGACGGGCCCCAGCGTCTTTCTGCGCGCCGACCCGCTGGCCGCCGCACTCAACGCGCTTTCGACGCGCGCGCTCTACCGCGGCCTTGCCTGGTGCCTCGTAGTTGTGCTCCCAACCGTTTTCCTCGGCCGGTTCTTCTGCGGCTGGATCTGTCCCCTCGGCACGCTCCTTCACTTCTTCGGGAATCTGCGCTCGGAAAGTAAGCTCGGCCGGCGGCTCCTCGAATCGAACCGCTACAAAAGCTGGCAGAAGCTGAAGTACTACGTCCTCATCGCGGGCCTGGCCGCCGCGGCGCTGGGCTCGGGGATCCTCGGCCTGCTCGACCCGGTCTCGCTGGCGATCCGCTCCTTCTCGCTGGCGGTCTTTCCGGGGCTCAACTTCGCGTTCGAGCGCATCACGGGCCTAGGCCTGTTCAGCCTTAAGCAGCCGCACTTCCGGCAGGCGCTTCCGATGGCGGCGGCTTTCATCGTCCTCCTGGCGCTCAACCTGCGCGTGACGCGTTTCTGGTGCCGCGCGCTCTGCCCGCTCGGAGCGCTGCTGGGCGCGGCGGCGCGCTGGTCCGTGCTGCGCCTCGAAAAGGACGGCGCGAAGTGCGGCGACTGCAACCGCTGCCTGCTCGATTGCCAGGGCGGCGACGATCCCATCCCCGGCGCGCGCTGGCGCAAGGCGGAGTGCCACCTCTGCCTGAACTGCGTGGCCGGCTGCCCGGAGGGCGGCCTCGCATTCCGCTTCCACGCCGTCAGGCCGGATCGCGAATCGGCCAACGGCCCGGAACTCAGCCGCCGCCGCGCGCTCACGGGATTGGCCGCCGGGGTAGCCCTGGTGCCGCTGGTGCGGATCGGCGCCGCACCCATCGAGCGCCGCGACGGGCTGGTGCGCCCGCCCGGTGCGCTCGACGAGCCGGCTTTCCTGGCGCGCTGCATCCGCTGCGGTGAGTGTATGAAGGTGTGTCCTTCGAACGCGGTGCATCCCTCGGGTCTCCAGGGCGGGGCGGAGAGCTTGTGGACGCCGTTGGTGGTCCCGCGCATCGGCTACTGCCAGCCGAGCTGCGTTCTGTGCGGGCAAGCCTGTCCGACCGGCGCGCTGTGGGAGTTCACGGCACGCGAAAAGGGATGGCGCGGCGAAGCTGGCGCGTCGGCCGTGAAGCCGATCCGCATCGGCACCGCTTTTTACGACCGCGGCCGCTGCCTGCCGTGGGCCATGGCCACCGAGTGCATCGTGTGCCAGGAGTGGTGCCCCACCTCGCCCAAAGCCATCTACCTGCGCGAGGCGGAGGTGGGTGACAAGAAACTCCGCCAGCCCTACGTCGATCCGGAGCTCTGCGTCGGCTGCGGCGCCTGCGAGTTCGCCTGCCCAGTCGCCGACCGCGCGGCGGTATACGTGACCAGCGTGGGCGAGAGCCGGTCGAAGACGAACCAGTTCCTGCTGCGGAAGGCGGCTGCGCCCACGCTCCCGGCCTCCGGCGCAGCCGAAGGTTGGGAGAAAACCGGCGCCGCGCGCACCTTCGACGCGGCCAATCTCTGGCAGTATCTCGACGGCGGCGCGGACAAGTACGTGGATGCCGGTTTAGTCGCTACCGTCACGGCGCCCTACCATTGCCGCGCCGGCTTCGACGCCGTCGTCGATCTGCACATGTTCGCGGGCAGCGCGGGCGCGGTGCGGGTTTTCGATTCCGAACCCGCGGTGGGCAGCGCGCCCGTGCCGCTGGGCGACGCAGGGCGCCTCTCCTCCGCCAGCCTCACATTCCGCAAAGGCCGCTACCTGGTGCGCCTGGTAGCGTATTCCCAGGGGTCGGAAGTGCCCGCCGCGATAACGGCCCTGGCACGGGCCATCGAGCGGGAATTGCCGAAGTGAGCGTGGCTGAGAGCACTAACGCGGAATACGCGGAACGTGGCACACGCTTCAGCGTGCAGCCGCGGGGCTTCGCGGCACGACCGGGACAACGCCTCAGCGCGGCTGCACTTCGTACCGCGCCACCATCCCCGCCAGCATGTGATCGCTGATGTGGCAATGGTAGACCATGTCGGCCGTTACCATTTGTGCCGAGGTCCTTGTCCGCACCGCTGGTGCCGTCGTTGTAATCGGCGCCCTCGGAGTCCTTCCGATAGAAGACGCCGTGGGGATGCATGCTGTAGGGGTGAAGCATGGTTCTTGAAGACCACGCGGATCGTGTCGCCCACTTCTCCGCGCAGAATCGGCCCGAGCAGACCGAGATATTGCTCTTCGGGACCGCGCGCTTTCAGGGTCGAAAATGAACCGTCCGTATACTCGCGGTAGATCGCCTTCTTGTACACGCGGCCAAGCCGATGGGGTCCGGGTTCCGTGTAGCCCTTGGCGATCGCGTCGAACGGTTGGCCCATCGCTTCGTCGCGGCCGGACGGGGCGTAATCCCAATCCACCTCGTCGGCGGCCGCGTAGTAAGTGCGGGTCTTGCCCGCGGGCTCGGCCGGCGCCGCTAGCCCGCCCGAGGCGGATCCGCAAAAGAGCGCCCCGGTCAGCCAGGTGACGCCAAGACAAACGCGTGCGACAGTGCGCGGGGTCATTTTAGTCAGACACCCCTCCTGGTTCAGATTCTGCATCCGGGCAGGCCCGAACTCTTTGACGGCCGCAGGAGGCTACCTCGCCCCGGTTCGCTGCCCACCCCGCACCGCCGCGCCGTTCCGGTCTATCGTGTTCTTAAGGAGGGAACCCCATGCACTACGCTCTGGCCATCCGCGGCGGCGGCATCCGAGGAATCATCCCCTGCTGCTGCCTGGCAAAACTCGAGGAACAACTGGGTGGCGTCACCCGCGACCACATCGATTTCTGCGCCGGCACTTCCACCGGCGCCCTGCTCACGGCGGCAGTCGCCGCGGGCGTCCCTGCCACCGAAGCGCTGAAGGTCTACACCGAGCGCGCCCATGAGATCTTCACCCCGACGGGCGTGCTCGCCACGGCCAAACGCCTCGCCGAGGGTTTCATGTACAACCCCAACCACCTGCGAGACGTCCTGGCGTCGGTGCTGGGTTCCGCGGCCTCGTGGAGCATGAACGACAGCCCGCTGCGCGTCATGCTCTCCGCCACCGCCATGAACGGCCGCAATTGGTTCTTCGTCCGGGACAATGACAAGAACGCCCGAACCACCGGATCGGTGAAGTTGATCGACGCCGCAGTCGCCTCCGCCTGCGCCCCCACCTACTTCGACCACTGGCGTATCGACGGCATCGCCGGAGAGACCGTCCGCTTCTTCGACGGAGGCGTCGGCGGAACCGCCAACCCCGCCTACCAGGCCTGCGTGGAGGCCTTCGAGTACGACGAGTTCACGCCCGCCGATACGCGGGTCGTGTCTCTCGGGACCGGCTACTTCCCCGCCTCCGACGATGCGCCCAATGGCCTGCTGGCCACCGTCGGATGGACCACCGGCACGCTCGTCGATACCTCCGAGGACTGGGTGGACGACGCCGTGAACCGCCAGTGGCCTGGCATCCTGCGCACGTTCAACCCGCTCCTGCCCCGCGACATTGACGAGGCGGACCTCGATGCCGTCCCCACGCTGCTGGAAATCGGCCGGCAGCTTGCAGGCAGCTTGGACTGGACCCAGATTCTCGCTTAGCCGCAAGGAGCGGCAAGGCAAGCGGATCGAGCGCCCGGAACGCCCGCGGCCCAGTACGGACGTACCAAGCAGCACTGTCTGCATCCGAGATGCTGGGAGTACTTCCCGTGCCCAAACAGCGCTCAATTCGGCATAGATCGGTGCTAAACTTCGCGATAGAAGAACGCTCCGTCGAGGTTTTCGAGATCGCGTCGCGATATTCGTCATGATTAAGCCAAATGAGTCCGAGGCCGCAGCCGGCGACCTGTGGCGAGGCACGCTAGCGTCGATCGACAGCGTGTTTGGGCGTCTCGTCTATCTCTCCTCCCTCCGCAACCCGAACTCAGGCCGTTATGAGCACTTCGGGCTCGCTCAGATGCACGGGTCGCGGAAGACCGACCGTGCCCTGAGGGAGGCGCATCGAAGGACCTTCTCGGGATGGTTGCGCTTCACCTTGCGGGAGCAGTGGTCGGATCTCGCAGACTACCTTGGCTCGCTCACCGTGGACAGGCGGCTTGTTCTTCGTGCGTGGGAGCGCCAGGCCACCTACCAGAGCCTGATTCCGCCAGACGCGGACGACGTTGAGCGCCAGTTGTACCTGTGCGACTTTGAAATGATCGTTGCCGTGATGCGATCCGCGTGCGAGGTGCCCGGTTCTCCATCGGCGTTCCGCCCGACAGTGCGCTGCTTCTCTTGATCCCCCTGGCTACGGCGCTTCCCACTCCAGCGCATAGATCTCGCGGGTTCCGGTGTCGCGCAGCGACAGGACGCGATCGTCCGGAGCGAGACCTGTCCAGACATCCGACGCGCGCACCAGGCGTTGCTCTTCCTTGTCGCTGAAGAGCTGTTCGAGCTTCCGATCGCGCACCCTCACGCGATACCAGGACCGTGGCCCGCCACCCGTGAAGTAGATAAAATAGATCCATTCCCCGTCATGGGACCAACCTGGGTAGCCGGCCCTCATCGCGGCCAGTTCGGTCTGCTTGTGCGTGGCCAGGTCATAGAGCTCAACCTGCCATCCCGGGGACGACAGACCCAGAATCGAACGTCCATCGGGAGACCAGCGCGGCGACCACATCCCCTCCGAGCCCATCAGCACGGAGATCTGGTGCGTCTTCAAATCGACCAACCGGATCGCCATGCGCTTCGGGTCCGCCGCCGCACGCACTGCCACGTCGGGAATGGCGCCGAAGGGGCTGCCGCCGAAGACGAGTGAGTTGCCATCGGGTGACCAGCTTGGGTCCGCGTCGCCATTCTCCCCGGCCTCGCCGTTGGTGATCCTCTGCGGGTCGCCACCTTCCGACGGCAGGATATAGATCCGCGACAGGTTCCCCGGAGCCTGTCCGAAGAACGCGACCCGTTTCCCGTCGGGAGACCAGCGGGGCAGTCTCGCCTGAAGCGGCGGGAAGGTCAGTTGCACCCGGTCGCTGCCGTCCAGGGAGCTTCGCCACAACGTCCCCTCGGGATATGCAACGTAGGCGGCGCGCTTTCCGTCCCGCGAGAAGCTGACATCCTGAGCGGAAATCCCGCCCAGGTACGGCGCGAACTGGCCCGACTCCCGATTGAGGATAACGAGTTCGTCGCGCATCTGCGAGCCCACGACGTAGAGACGCTTGCCGTCCGGGCTGGCAACCGGGTACTGGAAGTCGATCGGTCCGGTGGTGAGCTGAACGGGTTCCTGGCTGGTGCGCCGGAGGAATCCGGTTTTCTCGCGCACGGCCCAGACGTTCCTGGTGTCGCCGCCGAGCACGGAGTAGACGAAGTACCTCCCGTCAGGCGTCCAGTCGCCACAGCAGTGCGCATCGCGCAGGCCCGGGAACAGACGGCGCGGCTGGCTCCCGTCCGCGGCTACTTCCCAGATGGAATCGGGCGCCGAACCCCCGCTCAGAGTGAAACGCACGAGGGCGCCGTCGGGCGACCAGTGTGGAAAGTAAACGCGGCCCGGGAGAGTGGCCAATTGCCGGATCTCCGCTCCGTCGTTCCTGGCAATGCTCAAGCGGTTGCCGTCCGCGTACACCAGTTTCCGGGCGTCCGGCGACCATGCCGCGCCTCCGGACGCGACGAGGTCGCCGAGGCGGCGCGGGGAACCCCCCGGCAGCGGTTCCGCCCACAGTGCCCATGGCGAATAGGGTCCGTTACTTCTGCGCAGAAGCAGCAGCGAGGAACGATCCGGCGAGAGGGCAGTGACCATGGCGTTCTTCAGGGACGCCGGAAGCGGAATCGACGGCCCGCCCCGGGCCGCGACCTGCCACAGTTCGAAGCTGGCATCCTCGCGCGTCGAGGTGAAGTACACCCGCGCGCCATCCGTCACAAGAGGCTGGTTGCCGGCGCGCCGATCGTCGCTGATCTGCACCGTCCGCAGGACCCTCGGCGGAGGCGCCGGGCGCGACCACAGGAGTGCCGCCGCAGTCACCGCTACGGCCGCCGCAAACGCCGCCGCCAGAATCCGCCGCCGGAACATGCGGCGTCTGGCCGGGGCTTCGAGACCCGCCACCATCGCGGAAGACACGCCCGACTCCGTGTCGCGCTTCAGCCGTTTCAAGTCAGCGCGCATGTCGGCGGCGCTCTGATAGCGGGTGTCGGGGCTCTTCTCCAGCGCCTTCAAAATGATCTGTCCGAGTGCCTCCGGCAGGGCCGGGTTAGCCTGGCAGGGCGGAGCCGGCGCCACGTGGAGAATCGCGGCCATTACCACGGCCGAAGTCTTCCCCTCGAAGGGCATCTTCCCGGTCGCCATTTCGTACAGCACGACGCCCAGGCTGAACAGATCGGTCCGCAGGTCCAGATCGTCGCCCCTGGCCTGTTCCGGAGAAGTGTACCCGGGCGTGCCCGCGGCCGTGCCGGGCGTGGTCAAAAGGCCCACCGCCATGGTCGCCGTCCGGTCGTTGCGCACGGACGTGGCCAGCCTGCCGGAGGGCGTCGGCTTGGCCAGTCCAAAGTCCAGTATCTTCACCTGGCCGTGGCGGACAAGAAACAGGTTGGCCGGCTTGATGTCGCGGTGCACAATGCCTCGCGCATGGGCCGCATCGAGGCCGCCGGTAATCTGTATGGCCCAGTCGAGCAGCGAGTCGAGCGGCACCGGACGGCCGCCGAGGCGCTGCTTCAACGTCTCGCCTTCCAGCAACTCCATCGCCAGGAACGGGTGCCCCTCGTGCTCCCCGGCTTCGTATAGCGTGCAGATGTTGGGATGGTTGATGGCCGCCGCCGCGCGGGCTTCCCGCTCAAACCGCTCCAGGGCCACGCTGTCCCGGGCCATTTCGTCCGGCAGGAACTTCAGCGCCACCTGCCGTCCCAGCTTCAGATCCTCGGCGCGATACACGACCCCCATGCCACCGCCACCCAGCTTTTCGACGATGCGGTAGTGCGAGACGATTTGATTGACCATGAGTGGCGATTACGCCTTCCGCAGCGCCCGCAGCCCCTTCGTTCGCAGCGTGCTGGTCCGGAGGAACCGGATTGGAGTCGCCTTCCGAGTTGGAGGCCGCCAATCCGGTCGCACTACTTCAATGGTCGCACAAACCATGAACGGTGAGCCGCAAAAAAGTGGGCCCGCGGCCCGCCTCAGCGCGCCGCGAACGCGTACCGGAACCCATTCTCAACAATGCCCGCCAATTCCTGGTCCGTGAAACCGAATTCCCGCGCCGCCAGCTCGTACTCGCGCGTGAGCGTGGTATGAAACATCGCCGGGTCGTCGCTCGCCAGAACGATGGGCACGCCGGCGTCGTAGATCCGCCTCACCGGATGCTCGCTCAAGCTGCGGACCACGCGCGTCGCCACGTTGCTCGAAATGCAGATCTCGAGCGGAATATCGCGCTCCCGCAGGTACTCGAGCAGCTTCGGGTCGTCGGCCGCGCGGATGCCGTGGCCGATCCTCTGCGCCCCCAGCCGCACCGCGCCCCACACCGATTCCGGGCCGGCGCTCTCGCCCGCGTGGACCGTCAGGTGCAGCCCGCTATCGAGCGCGAAGCGGAACACGTCGCCGAACCACTCCACCGGCCCCGCGACCTCGTCGCCGCCGATCCCGAAGGCGAGCGTTCCGCGGTCCACCCGCTCGGCCGCCAGCCGCGCCACCGCCCATGCGTGCTCGACGCCCCACTGCCGCGTCGCGTCCAGAATCCACCGGACTTCGAGCGGCGACGCCTCCGCTACTGCCTGCAGGGCGTCGTAGATCGGCGCGAACTCCTGGCCGCGCCACAGCACCAGCCCCGCCGAGATGGTGATCTCCGCGTAGCGCACGTTCTCGCTCGCCAGCCGCGCCAGCGTCCGCCTAGCGATGAGCGCGTAGTCCCCCGGCCCGTTGAGATGCCCGATGAGCCACTTATAGCTTTGGATGAAACCGGCGAAGTCCGCGTACTCATAGCGCGCCCGGACCTCTTCGAGCGTGAGCGAGGGGTCGAGCTCGCACAATGTCTCCGGCTCCACTGAGCCCTCCAGGTGCAGGTGCAGCTCCGTCTTGGGGAGGTCGCGATAGGAATTTGGCATCCTGCAATAATAATAGCGATGCGGGCTGCGCGCCAATGGCGGCGGCACGCGCCACACGGAGGGCAATGACTCGCGCAGAGATCGAAGCGATTGTGAACGGCTCCCACGGTGATGCTTTCCGCGTCCTGGGCCCGCACCCTGTAAAGCGCCGGAAGACGGCGTGCTGGGAAGTGCGCGCGTTCCTGCCCCAGGCCGCCGAGGCCGAGGTGGTTCTGGACGACGGCCGGTCCTGCCCGATGAAGAGTGTGCATCCCGCGGGCCTGTTCTTCGCAGCGCTCAGTGGCGAGCCCCGCCCCTACCGCCTGCGGCTCAAGACGCACGAAGGCGAAACCTCCGAGATCGAAGATCCCTACCGCTTCCCGGTGCTCCTCACGGATTTCGAGCTGCACCTGTTCGGCGAGGGCACCAACTTCGAGGCCCAGCGCAGCCTGGGCGCGCACCCGGTGGCGGTCGAAGGCGCCGCCGGCGTGCGCTTCGCCGTCTGGGCGCCGAACGCCGAAGTCGTGACCGTGATCGGCGACTTCAATCAGTGGGACACGCGCCGCCATCCCATGCGCCTGCGCAACGACGGCATCTGGGAGATCTTCATTCCCGGCCTGGCCCAGGGCGCCACCTACAAGTACTTCGTCCGCTCACGCCTCGCCGGCTACCAGCAGTTGAAGGCCGACCCCTACGCCTTCTGCTCGGAAACGCCCCCCAAGTCGGCGTCCGTGGTCTGGAGCCTGGACAACTACCGGTGGAACGACGAGCCCTGGATGGAGGCGCGCGCGGCCGCCGACCTGCTCAAGCAGCCGGTCTCGATTTACGAAGTGCACCTGGAATCCTGGCTGCGCGGCCCCAACAACGACCTGCTCACCTACCGCGAGCTGGCCAAGAGCCTGGTGGAGTACGCGCGCACGATGCACTACACCCACATCGAGCTGCTGCCCATCATGGAGTATCCGTTCTCGGGCTCCTGGGGCTACCAGGTCATCGGGTATTTCGCCCCGACCACGCGCTTCGGCACCCCGGACGACTTCAAGTACTTCGTCGATTGCTGCCATCAGGCAGGCATCGGCGTCATCGTCGACTGGGTTCCGGCCCACTTCCCGAAAGATGCGCACGGGCTGTCGTATTTCGACGGCAGCGCCCTCTACGAGCACGCCGACCCGCGCAAGGGCGAGCAGCGCGACTGGGGCACGCTCGTCTTCAACTACGGCCGCAACGAGGTGCGCGCGTTCCTGATCTCGAACGCGCTTTTCTGGCTGAAGGAGTACCACATCGACGGACTGCGCGTGGATGCCGTCGCCTCCATGCTGTATCTGGATTACTCGCGCAAGCCCGGCGAATGGATCCCCAACCAGTTCGGCGGGCGCGAGAACCTGGAGGCCATCGAGCTCCTGCGCAAGTTCAACGAACTGGCGCACCAGGTGCCCGGCGCCTTCACCGTCGGCCGAGGAGTCGACCGCCTGGCCCGGCGTTTCCAAGCCCGTTTTTCTGGGCGGCCTGGGCTTCACCATGAAATGGAACATGGGCTGGATGCACGACATGCTGGACTACTTCAGCAAGGAGCCCGTCCACCGCAAGTTCCACCATCACGACATCACCTTCAGCATGCTGTACGCGTTTCACGAGAACTTCGTCCTGCCCATCTCGCACGACGAGGTCGTCCACGGGAAACACTCCCTCATCGGCAAGATGCCCGGCGACGAGTGGCAGCGCTTCGCCAACGTACGCGCGTTTCTGGCGTACATGTTCGGCCACCCCGGCAAGAAGCTGCTGTTCATGGGGTCCGAGATCGGCCAGTACGAGGAGTGGAACTATAACGCCGGCATCCGCTGGGAGCTGCTGGAATTCGACTATCACCGCAAGCTGCAAACCCTGGCCCGCGAGCTGAACCGCCTCTACCGCGCCGAGCCCTCCATGCACGAGGTGGATTTCCATTGGAGCGGCTTCGAGTGGGTGGATTTCCACGACGTGGATCATTCGATCATTGCTTTTCTGCGGCGCGCCGAAAACCCCGACGACTTTTTGCTGTTCTGCTGCAACTTCACACCCGTGCCGCAGCAGGGCTACCGCTTCGGCGTACCCGCTCCCGGATTCTACGCCGAGGTCTTCAACACCGACGCCGAGATGTTCGGCGGCAGCAACATGGGCAACGCTCCGGGCGTCGCCTCCGAACCGGTCAAGTCGCACGACCGAGAACACAGCATCCTGGTGACGCTGCCGCCGCTGGCGGTGGTGGTGTTCAAGAAGCGGTGATTCATCATGGCAGACACGGATCGGGAACAATTCGCGGCGGACTTCCTAAGAGCGGTCGATGAGTTCAACCGCCGCGCGCTTTCGCTGGGCTTCGACGACGTCGACAAGTATTACTGGTATCACGCCATAGACCTGCCTCACGGACTGGTAACACCGGGGCTCTACGACTTTCGCGAGACGGTATCGGCCTTTCACTTCCCGGACGACATGCGCGGCGCGACCGTTCTCGATGTCGGGTCCGCCACGGGCTTCTTCTCGTTCGAGTTTGAGCGCCGTGGCGCCCGGGTGGTCTCCGTCGAACTTCCCTCGCTCCACGCGCTCGACCGTTTCCCAGGGCAGAGCCCGGAGAGCGCGATCGGCAAGATCGGACAGATGATCGCCCCCAGGAACGTGAACGGCCTCGAGGGATACGTCAAACCGTACACGGCCGAGGAGCTGTATTTCTACCTGCTGAAGGGTCCGTTTGAGTTCTGCCGGCGCTTGCTCGGTTCGAAGGTCGAGCGCTGCTATGCCAGCGTTTACGACCTCTCGCCTGGGCTACTCGGCGTCTCGGGTTTCGATTACGCGTTCATGGGCGACATACTCCTGCACACCATCAACCCGCTCCAGGCGCTCGCCGCGGTGGCGCCGCTGTGCCGCAAGACGCTGATCCTCTCGCAGGTCATGCCCGAGGCCACCGATGGAAAGCCGGCGATACTGTATGTCGGCGGGGACGAGCCGGCCTCCGACGAGGTTTCCTGGTGGTGGCCCAACCAGCCGTGCCTGGTGCAGTTGCTGAAGAAGCTGGGGTTTCACGACGTCTTCGAAGCGGGCATCAACGCGGGACGGCTGCGCCCCTCGGGCTTCGCTTTCGAGCGCCCCATTTTGCACGCGCTGAGGTAGGGATACGCGACCTCACGGCCCAGATGGCCGCGTTCGCCGCCACCGCATCGTCCCACGAATTCAGAGTCGAAGCCACCGCCGTCTCGGCGATGGGACCGTTCCTGGGTTGGGCAAAACACACCACCCCACGATGAACCGCGCACGGTCCGGCGTTCCGAGGCCGGCACTTGCAGCGGGTCGTTGCGGCTTCAATGGCTCCGGTCGAGTCGCGCTCAGTACTTCATCAACTTCAGCTTGACGACGGTTCCGGCCGGCGGCAACCGCAGACCGAAGAAGATCTCGTCGCCGCTCAGTTGCCGGCGCGGCTTCCATGCGCCGCCCTCGTAGGCGCCCTCTTCGACGCTGACAAAGTCGGCGCGCGGCGCCGCCGAGCCAAACCTTGGCCGGAAGCTCACCGTGGTATCGAAGCCGGCCACGACGAACTCCTCCGGCCCGATCTGCCCGATCAACGCGCGTCCGCTGGTCTGCGGCGTTCCGGCCGCCCGGGCGCCGCCGTAGCCCCAGTGCGAGGGGCCGAACTGCGCCATGGCCTCGTACTCCCCGAAGTCGACTACCAGCGTGGCGACACCCTGTTCTTCCACCACCGACCGCAGCCTGCCGTACTTCTTCGCCTCGGCCAGCAGCGGGGTGGCGGCGCTCAAGACGCGATAGGTGGCGGCCAGGTCCCGCAGGTCCTCGGGAATGGCGGAGTTGTCGCCCTCGGGCGAGCCCTCGACGCCGAAGACCGACACGCCGATGCCCTTCAGATCGCCGAGCGCGTAGAACATATGCCGGCAGAAGCCCAGGTCGCGGCCGGTCTCGGGAATCAGCAGCGGGTTGTCGGGCCGGCTGTAGGGCGTGGCCTCCTCGACGTACTCAACGTAGCTCTGCTTGTAGATGTCGGGCGAAATCCAGTCAATGGCCGGCACGATCGCCTTGTAGAGAGGCAGCATGCGGGTGGTCGCACCGCCGCTGGGATGCGAAAAGCCCGGGTCGTAGAAGCCGTCCTGAATATCGGTCCAGACGTTCAGGAACATCGGCAACGGGAACTCGCGCTTGCCGGCCTCGGCCACGCGGTTGAGATACAGGGCCTGGTAGTAGGCGGCGAAGGTCTCGCTCGGCGTACGCGCCGAACACCTCGCTCCAGGCGCCGCCGCCGGCCTTGCCGAAGGCCTTCAGCACCGCGGCCGGCGCAGGCTGGGCAAAGAGCCGGTTGGCGGTCTCGGAGTGGTCTCGATCGGTGCCCAGCACGCCGGCTTCGTTCTCCACCTGGATGGCGATGACGGTGTGCCGCTCGCCGTCGATCTCCTTGAGATGGCGCATGAAGGCCGCGAATGCGCGCGCGTCGGAGGCCTGCGTCGCTTCGGCGTGTGTGGCCAGCGCGCGAATCGGACTGCCCGTCTGGTCGATCATGCGAGGGTATTTCCCGATGTCTTCCTTGACCCAGGCCGGAGCGAAGTGCATGGCGCCGTTCTTGAAACCGCCAAACCAGGCCAGAATCAGATGCAGGCCGTTCGCCCTCGCGCCGGCCACCAGGCCGTCGACAATAGTGAAATCGAAGCGCCCCTCCACCGGCTCCACGGCCTGCCATTGAATCGGAATCTCCACCGTGTTGGCTTCGATGCGCTTGGCCAGCGGCCAGGTGCGTTCCAGCTCACCGGGAGATCCGCTGGAGTTGCCGGTTTGAATTCCCAGAACCAGAAAGGGACGGTCGTCCACCACAAACTGAAAGCCGCCATTGTCCTTTACGAGCCGCGGCATCGGAGCCGCGGCCAAAGCCGTCGCGGCCAGCAGCAGGGCCGCCGTGGGGGTCGCTCTCATAAAACCTCCTGGTGAAGGCGGGCGTTGGCGCCGTGCCAAGGCCATCGCCACCAAGAGCATACATCGGCGGCGGACTCGCCGGGTGAGGGGCGCGCTCAGCGTCGCTAAAGCGTGCACCACAGAGGGGGTGAGCGTGCGAGACTGAGACCTAGAGGCCATGCGATCCACATTTCTACGCGCCGCGGCGTTGTGCGCCCTTTCGGCCGGCTGGCTCGCGGCGCAGTCCGCGGGCATCCCGCCCGAATGGGAAGTTCGGAAGCAGATGACCGCGCTGGCCGAGCATGTCCAGCGCTTCGAGCCCGTCCTCGACCAGATCCACCCCGAGGAATGGGTGACGAAGGGCGCGCCGCAGGCTTACGCCGGCCAGCTCAGCCGAGCGCGCGCCGAGATCGGCTACCTGGTCGGATCGAGCAAGGACCTGGCCGCCCATCCGGAGCGTATGACGGCCGTGCTCGACACCTTCTTCCGCATGGAAGCCGTGACCGCGATTCTGCGGTCGTTGGCGGCCGGCATCCGCAAGTACCAGAATCCGGCCGTCGCGGAACTGCTCGAAGGCCTGATAGCCGACACGGGCGCCGACCGGGACAAGCTGCGCCGGTACCTGGTGGACCTCGCCGGCGACCGTGAACAACAATACCGGGTGATGGACCAGGAAGCCCAGCGTTGTCGGGCGGCGCTCTCGGGCAAGGCGGCCCCGGCTGCCAAGGGCGCCAGCCCTCAGGAGGAACACCATTGAGCGAACCACGCACGTTCACGTGCAGCATCTGCGGCGATCCCTCGACCGAGATCTGCGTCTGGTGCACCAAGGACGCTTGCCCCAACCACATCTGCGGCAAGTGCCAGCGCTGCAGCGACTGTTGCGAGTGCGAGGTGCCGCTCACCGAGGCGCCGCCTCACGAAAGCGCCATCTAGGCTCGCGGCGGGTGACGAGCAATGAAGACCATCATCGAGCCGTTCCGCATCAAGAGCGTGGAACCTCTGCACCACACCAGCCGGGAGGAGCGCGAGCGTCTGCTTGAAGCGGCGGGCTACAACCTCTTCCTCATCGACGCCCAGGACATTCTGATCGACCTGCTCACCGACTCAGGCACCAGCGCCATGTCTACCGCGCAGTGGGCCGCCATGATGCGCGGCGACGAGTCCTACGCCGGCAGCGAGAGCTTCTACCGCCTCAAGCACGCGGTCCAGGATCTGACCGGCTTCCGCCACGTCATTCCGACTCATCAGGGCCGGGCGGCGGAGCGCATCCTGTTTCATGTCACCTGCGGCCCGGGGAAGGTGGTGCCGAACAACACGCACTTCGATACGACCCGCGCGAACGTGGAATCGAACGGCGCGCGGGCGGTCGACCTGCCATGCCCCGAGGCGTCCGATACCCAGGCGCGGTACCCTTTCAAGGGCAACCTGGACGTAGCCGCGCTCGAACGGCTGATCGAAGCCGAGGGCGCGGCGCGGATCCCGCTGGTGATGATCACCGTCACCAACAACTCCGGCGGCGGACAGCCGGTCTCGCTCGAGAACATCGAGGCCGTGAAGGCGGTCGCATCCAGGCACGGCATCCCGCTCTATCTGGACGCCTGCCGGTTCGCCGAAAACGCGTGGTTCATCGGGCAGCGGGAAGCGCCGTACGGAGACTGGACACCGCAGCGGATCGCGCAGAAGATGTTCCGGCTGGCGGACGGCTGCACTTTTTCGGCCAAGAAAGACGCCTTCGCCAACATCGGCGGTTTCCTGTGCACCAATGACGACCGCCTTGCGGAATTGGAGAAGGACCTGCTCATCCTGACCGAGGGCTTCCCGACCTACGGCGGGCTGGCCGGGCGCGACCTGGAAGCGATTGCCGTGGGCCTCCAGGAAGTGCTCGATCCCGACTACCTCCGCTACCGCATCGTCTCGACCGAGTACCTGGGCCGCCACATCGCCGCGGCGGGCGTTCCCATCGTCGAGCCGCCGGGCGGGCACGCCATCTACATCGACGCCGGCCGCATGCTCCCGCACATCCCGGGCCACCGGTTTCCCGGGCAAGCGCTGGCCGTCGAGCTGTACCGGCACGCGGGAATCCGCTCGGTCGAAATCGGCTCGGTGATGTTCGGCGAGAAGGCGCAGCACGAACTGCTGCGTCTGGCCATCCCGCGGCGTGTCTACACGCAGAGTCACATCGACTACGTGGTGGAGGCGATTTTGGAGCTCAACGCCCGCAAAGAGGAGATACGGGGCCTGGAGATCGTCTCCGAGCCGCCGTTCCTGCGCCACTTCAGCGCGCGCTTCCGGATGCTGAGGTAGGAGGCGCGGCCGATTGCAGCGCGGGCGGCATTTTCGGCACGACCCAGCGCTCGAGGACGGCCATCAGATCTTCCGGGCGGACGGGCTTGCTGAGATAGTCGTCCATCCCCGCCTGGAGGCACTTCTCGCGATCGCCGGCCATGGCGCGCGCGGTTAAGGCGATCACCGGCGTGCGGCGGCAACCGTTCTCCGCGCGGCGGATCTCGGCGGTCGCCTCGAAGCCGTCCATCTCGGGCATATGGACGTCCATGAGGACCGCATCGTAGGCGCCTTTCAGGACCTCGTCGACGGCCAGCCTGCCGTTGGCGACGGCGTGGGCGCGATATCCGGCGCGCGCGAGCAGGCGCAGGGCGATGAGCCGGTTGATCTCGTTGTCTTCGGCCAGCAGGACGTTCCCGCCGGCGGGCCGTTTACCGCGCGCTTGGGGAGCAGGCTCGGCGGCCGGCCGCTCCTCACGCACCTTTCCCAGCGGCGTGGTGAACCAGAACCGGGAGCCGCGCCCGGGCTCGCTTTCGCAGCCGATCCGGCCGCCCATCAGGTCAACCAGTTGTTTGGAAATGGCAAGCCCCAGCCCGGCGCCGCCGTAGCGCTTCGTCGTGGAACTGTCCGCCTGGCTGAAGATCTGGAACAGGCGGGGCATTTGATCCGCCGAGATGCCGATGCCGGTGTCCTCGACGGTGCAGCGGAGGGTGATCGTCTCGGCGCTTTCGCCCTCGATCCCAACATGGACGGCGACGTGGCCGCGTTCGGTGAACTTGACCGCATTGCCCGCCAGGTTATCGAGGATCTGTCGAAACCGCACCTGGTCGCCGCAGAGCAGGCGGGGGACGGAGTCGTCGATGGCCCAGCGGAATTCGACGCCTTTAGGGCGCGCCTGCACCTCGATCATGGCTGCGACCCAGACCCCCAGGTTCCTCACATCGAAGGGCTCCTGACGCAGTTCCAGCTTCCCGGCTTCGATCCTCGAGAGGTCGAGAATCCCGTTGATCAGGACCAGCAGCGCCTCGGCCGACTTCTTGACCGCGACGGCACAACCGCGCTGGTCCGGGTCGAGGTCAGTCTCGAGGAGGATATCCGTCATGCCGAGAACGCCGTTCATGGGCGTGCGGATTTCGTGGCTCATGTTCGCCAGAAAGCGGCTCTTGGTTTCCGTGGCTTGCCGGGCCGCCTCCAACGCCTCCGAAAGCTCGCTATTCGTCCGGCCCAGTTCCCGGGCGTACTGCTCCAGCCTTCGCTCCGACTCCTTGCGCTCCGTCACGTCCCGCGCGATGCTCTGGAAGCCGAAGGCGCGGCCGTTCTCGAAGGTGAGCCGGCTCGCGATCTCCAGTTCAACCCGGCGGCCGTCCTTGGCGATGGCCGTCAGATTGTGTCGCCCGATGGAGACGCCTGCGAGCATTCCCGCGACGATTTCCTGAACCCGCCCGGCGTCTTCCGGCGCGAGGAGATCGGCCAGATTCATCGCCAGCATCTCGCCCCGTGAGCAGCCGCTGGCGCGCTGAGCCGCCTTGTTGACCGACGTGAGCGCGCCCTCGAGATCGAATGAGAAGACGATGTCGTTGGCGTTCTCGAACAGATCGCTGTACCGCCGCTCGCTCTCGCTCAGCCTGGCCTGGGCCTGCCGGCGCTCGGTGTCGTCGGCGACCAGGTACACGGTTCCATTCGCCTGGCCGGCCGGGCCGCGGAGGGGCGCCTGCCAGACGGTTGCGTCCACCATCGAGCCGTCCTTGCGGAGCACCTGCCATTCCTGCCCGTGCGGGGCGTCGCCGCGCATGCACTCCTCGGCGCCGTGCCGAGGGTCCAGAATCGTCGGGGGCCGGGATCCGAGCACCTCGGCCTCCTCCCAGCCGAAGAGCCTCTGCGCACCGGGATTCCACGATCTGACGGTGCCCTCGAGGTCCAGCGTAACGACCGCCAGCGGCGACTGCCGGATCACGGCTTCGAGCTTGGAATTCGCTTCAGCCAGAGCGGCCTCGGCGCGCCTCCGCTCGGTGACGTCCTCGACGGTTCCCTCATAGTAGAGGACGGCGCCGGCGATGTCGCGCATCGCCCGGGTGTTCTCACGGATGGTGACGGTGCGTCCGCCGCGCGTGGTCCAGGTCGCTTCGTGCCCGAGGATCTCGCCATCGCGCTGGAGTTGCGCTTTGAAGTCGTCGCGGCGGTAGTGGGGCTCGAAGCCATCGCGCTCCAGATCGCGGGCGGCGAGTTCCTCGAAGGAATCGTACCCGAGCAGCCGAACCAGGGCTGGGTTGGCGATGAGAATGCGGCCGCCGGGCGTGGTGCGGTAGATGCCGATGGGAGCGTTCTCGAAGAGGTTCCGGTAGCGCTCTTCGGTCTGTTCGAGTGCCTGCTCCGCCTGACGCCAGGCTGTGGCGTCCAGCAGCGCTGCCCGGAGGCCCACGATCTCCCGGTTCCTCTCATCCCGGATCGCCTTGACGTAGACACGCAGGATGCGGTGCGATCCGTCGGCCGCGACCACCTCGTGCTCCACGGGCAGGGGGATTTGGGTGTGTCCCCCGAGCGCCGCCAGCACTTCCGCTCGAACTGCGTCCCGCTGCCCGGGCGGGGCGACTTCCCATGCCCCCTTGCCGGTCAGCTCGGAGGGAGGATACCCCAGCAGTTCGCACGTGGCCCGGTTGACTCGCCTCACGATGCCGTGACGGTCGATCTCCTGGTAGGCGACCGGGGCTTCCTCGAACAGGGCGCGGAATTGGGCGGCGCTCTCCGGCCAGCGGCGGCGCAGGCGAGCGGTACGCCATAGCGCCCCGGCCAGAACGCAGACGAGGACGGACAGCAGGAGACACATCGCCTTCGCTTCTCTCATCGGCCGACGACCGGCAGAAAAGCTCGATCAGCCGTCGAAAATGATGAAAAGCGATGAAGAAAGCGTCTGCCACCTAGGGGCGGTTGTCGAGTCGCGGCGCTCGTCACCGCTGGCTACGGAGCGGCCAAGCTATTGGAAATGCGGGACCACAGAGCTGGCTCGGCTGGGCGGCAGGGGGCGAGTGGGCAACGAGGGGTTGCTCAACAGCGACGTGCAGCGCGCCTGGTCAGCAGGCCCAGACTCGCAAGACCGATGCCAACGAGGGCGGCGCTCGAAGGCTCAGGGGTGACAGTCTCCGTGCCCGTGGCAATCGAGGTTGCGATAGCGGTCCCCGTCCCCGGAGAGACGTCGGCGATGACGACGGTCACGGTGAACGTCCCGATGGACGCGTAGGTGTGGCTCCCGAGCACGGGAAACTCGGTGTCGCTGATGCCAATGGTTCCGGGGCTGACCGGCGATCCATCCCCCCAGTCGATGGTGGCGGTGAAGTCGGTCAAATAGGCGGAGGGGTTATCGTCTTCGAAGATGGCCACCTCCTGGTTGGTGAAGTTCAGCCCGGCTACGAAACTGAAGTCGTTGTGAAATGCCGTGATCACCGTAGCGCTGGCCGGCGTGGCGCAAGCCGCCGCTGCAATGGCAAGGAGAACGTACCGAAGGGTTGCGGAGAAGTTCGCCCGCATGCTTTCCTCCATCAGGTAAGTCTTTCGCGCAGGGACTATTTTACACCCGTTAGCGGGCCCGTTCCGGCTTGCGCTGCCCTATAATCGTGTTTCATGGTGGTGGACTGGTTCCCGCTCTGGCTGAGTTTGAAGGTCGCCCTGATCGCCACGGCCCTCTCGCTCGTCATTAGCCTGTGGCTGGCGTACCTGCTGGCGCATCGAAGATTCCGGGGGATGGAACTGCTCGACGCGGCGTCGGCGCTGCCGCTGGTGCTGCCTCCCACCGTGCTCGGCTATTACCTGCTGGTGCTGTTCGGGCGGCAGGCCGCCCTCGGCCGGCTGTATGAATGGCTGACCGGGTCGCCGCTGGTATTCACCTGGCAGGCGGCGGTGCTGGCGGCGATGTTTCACGCCGTGCCGCTGCTGGTGATCTTCGCCCGGGCAGCCTTTGAAAGCGTGGACCGGGACTACGAGCGGGCGGCGCGCAACCTGGGCGCCTCGGATTGGCGCGTTTTCTGGGGCGTGACGCTCCCGCTGACGCGCCGGTCGATCCTGGCGGCCGCCGTCCTCGCATTCGCCCGCTCGTTGGGCGATTTCGGCATCACGATCATGATCGCGGGCAACATTCCGGGGCGCACGCAGACGCTGGCTGTGGCGATCTACGACGCGGTTGAATCCGGCAATGGCGCGCTGGCCCGGACGCTGGTGGTGATCGTCTCGGTGCTGGCTGTGGCGATCATGGCGCTGGCCAACAAGCTGGTTGCGAGGCAGGCGGCGTAACGTGGCCAGCGGCCGTCAGCCATCAGCCGTCAGTCCGGAGCGAAGAGCGAGTGAAGCGGAACCCGCGCAGACGCGGAGAGGATCGGGCTAATGCTTGAACTGCGTGTCCGAAAGCGGTTTCCGGGCCGGCCGGATTCGGCCCCCTTCTCCCTGGAGATCGAGTTCCGCGCGGGGGCCGGCGTTACGGTGCTGTTCGGACCCAGCGGGGCCGGAAAGACGCTGACGCTCGACGCGATCGCGGGTTTCACCGACCCGGAGGAAGGCCGCATCCTGCTGGACGACGAGATTCTCTTCGACGCCGCCTCCGGCGTGAACCTTCCAGCGCGGGCGCGACACTGCGGCTACGTCTTCCAGAACTACGCGCTGTTCCCCCACATGACGCTGCGCCAGAACCTGGCCTTCGCGGCCGAACGCCGCCCACGCCTCGAACGACACCGCAAAGTGACCGAGATGATCGAGCGCTTTCACCTGACCGACGCCGCCGGGCGGCGCCCGCACGAGCTCTCGGGCGGGCAGAGACAGCGCTGCTCGATCGCCCGCGCGCTGATCGGCTCACCGCGGCTCCTGCTGCTCGATGAACCGGCCCGCGGTCTGGACGCGCCCCTGCGCACGGAGTTCTACGGACTGCTGCGCCAGGTCCGGGCCGAGTTTCAGATTCCGACCGTGCTGGTGACGCACGATCTGGAGGAGTGCTTCGAACTCGGGGACGAGATGCTGATTCTGCGCGAAGGCAGGCTGGTGCAGAGCGGCCCGCCGCGCGCCATCGCAGAACGACCGGCGAACGTCGAGGTGGCGCGGCTGCTCGGCATATTCAACCTGCTTGCCGCCGACATCCTGGAGCTCGATCCGCAGCGCAATCTCAGCCGCCTGCGTGTGGGCGGGTTCGAGCTGGCGGGGCCGTATTTCCCCGGCCGCTTCCGCGGGGACCGGGTGTGGTTGTGCGTCCGTCCCGACCAGCTTACGGCGACGGTGCGAAACGGAGCGCCGGGCGCCAACCAGGTGCCGGCGCAACTCGTGCGCGTTGTCGAGATGCCGTCGTCGGCGCGGCTCGAATTCGCGGGCGAGATCCGGGTCGAGATGCCCCGCGCCGAGTACGAAACCCAGAAGCAGAACAAGGAGTGGCTGGTGGGGTTCCCGCAGCAGGCGCTGCGGGTGCTGTGAAGGGCCCGCCGCTGGTCGATCCAACTTGGCCCTCCGGTTTGCATCGCAGTTCCGCTCGCCGGCGCCGCGCTGCCCCAGATGAGCCGGGCTGCCGGGCAGGCATGCCTGATACGTCCCTGCTTGAGAGCGCAGCCGACGCCGGGTCGTGCGGAGCAAGCGCAGCAGAAACGAGGCCGGACCCAGCCGGGGAAGGGCGCAAACGGCCTTATTGCTGACGTCAAGCGCCACGGGCCCTCGGTCAGCGTTGCACGACCAAGAAGGCCCCATTCCGCTCCGCTCTCAGGAACTGATATCTGGGTTATCGGATTTTCAGGAATTATGCTCCGAGGCACAAGCCTTTGCGACGCCGGCGGGCATTTCGTCTTCTTCAGCCCGGAGGCCGGGCGGATACTTGGCTTCGGCGCGATGCACATGGGTTCGGCGGAGTGGTCTCTGGCCTACGGTTGTTACCGGCCCGACATGGTGACGCCCTATCCGCCCCAGGAACTGCCGCTCGCCCGGGCCATGCGGGGGGAAGAAGCGCTCCACGAACTGATCTTCATCAGGAACCTGTTACGGCCCGCGGGGCTCTGGATAGATGCCGGCGCGACGCCGCTGCGGGACACCTCGGGCAGGTCTCGCGCTGCCGTGGTGCTTGTTTCCGATGTCAGCGTACCTGAGCATCTGTTGCGCAACGAAGCAGCGGTTGACGCATCCGTGACGCCAGGGCGAGACCCCAGCGATCCGGGTGAGAGCCGGCATGACCTGGTGTCCGAGCGCTTCGCCCGGTTTCGCACGATGTATGACCAGCTAGCCAGAGCGGTCGAGCAGACCGGCGACAGCATTCTGATCACGGACAAACGGGCTGCCCATGCCTTCACCGGCGGTGCGCCCCAGATGGACGACATCATGTCGCTCGTCTGTAAGCCGTCGCGCCCCAACTCCCGGATCGTCGCCCACTTGAGACGCTGAATCGGGCCGCCTTCAGAACGCCCGCCGGTACGGCAGCGGAGGCGCAAGCTTCGAGCCCAGGCGGCGGGCGGCGTGCAGCGGCCAATACGGATCGCGCAGCATCTCGCGGGCCAGCAGGACCAGGTCCGCTTTCCCGCTGGCGACGATCTCGTTGGCCTGCTCGGGCTCGGTGATCAGTCCCACCGCTCCGGTCGCGATGCCCGCCTCCTGGCGGATGCGTTCGGCGAAGGGAACCTGGTAGCCCGGACCCAGCGGAATTGCCACGTGCGGCAGCAGGCCGCCCGAAGAGCAATCGATCAGGTCCACGCCCAGAGGCTTGAGCCGCTGCGCCAGCAGCACGGATTGGTCCGCGTCCCAGCCGTCCTCGGCCCAGTCGGTGACCGAGATCCGCACGAACAGAGGGCAGGCGGCGGGCCAGACTTCGCGGACAGCCCAGGTGACGTCGCAGAGCGCGCGGATGCGATGGCCGAGCGGGCCGCCGTATTCGTCGGTGCGCCGGTTGCTCAGCGGCGAGAGAAACTCGTGCAGCAGGTAGCCGTGCGCGGCGTGGATCTCGAGGACGCGGAAGCCGGCCTCCACCGCACGCCGCGCCGCCGCCGCAAAGGCCGCGCCAACGCGGCGGATCTCCGGCACCGTCAGCTTCTCCGGGCGGACCTCGTTCTCGAGAAAAGGTATGGGGCTCGGCGCCACCGGCCGCCAACCGCCCCGCTCGGGAGGGATCTGGCCCCCGCCCTCCCAAGGCCGCGCGGTCGAAGCCTTGCGCCCGGCGTGGGCGAGTTGGATGCCCGGAACGGCGCCCTGACTCTCGATGAAGCGTGCGACGCGGGCCAGGGGCGCGATCTGGTCATCGCTCCAGATCCCCAGGTCGCTGGGCGAGATGCGGCCGCGAGCCTCGACGGCGGCCGCTTCGGTCACTACCAACCCCGCGCCTCCGGCCGCCCGGCTTCCCAAGTGGACCAGATGCCAGTCCGTGGCCATGCCGTCTTCGCAGGAGTACTGGCACATGGGCGAAACCGCAATCCGGTTTCGCATCCGCACGTCGCGGAAGGAAACGGGAGTAAAGAGGGCAGGTTCGTCCATAAGCTTCTAGTATCGCGGGATTCGGGCGCGGCTGCACGGGGCGCGCGCCGGCCAGGGGCGCGTCGGCAAGCCGAAGAGGCGCAGCGAAGAAACGCGGCTGCCCCCAGCGACTTAGGGGCGGCTATAATCGAACCATCGAGGGGCCCTGTCTCGCCATGTCTTCGCCGCCGGCGGCACCGGTTACATGGGTAGGAGCCTGATCCCAGTCCTGCTGGAGCGCGGCCACCGCGTGTACGCGGGCGTCCGCACCGGGTCAGAGCGCAAACTCGCGCCCGGCGCAACCGCCGTTCCCGGCAATGTCCTGGACGGCTCCACTTACAGCCGCAGCATCCCGCCCAATGCCAGTTTCGTGCAACTGGTCCGCGTGCCGCATCCCAGCCCGTCCAAAGCGACCCAGTTCCGCGCCATCGACTTGGTCTCCGCCCAGGCCGCCGTTTCGGCCGCCCAAGCCGCCGGCGTCCGCCACTTCGTCTACGTCAGCCTGGCCCACCCCGCTCCCGCGAGGAAGGCCTACGCCGCAGCGGGATGAACGCCACCGTCCTGCGTCCCTGGTACGTGCTCGGACCGGGTCACCGCTGGCCCTATCTTCTGGCGCCCGGCTATTGGCTCTGCGAGCGGATACCCGCGACCCGGGAAGACGCGCTTTCGTCTAGGCCTGGTCACCCTGAAGCAGATGGTCTGCGCTCTGGTCGCGGCTATCGAAGCACCCGCCGTCGGCATCCGAATCGTGGAAGTCCCTGCCATTCGGGCGGCGGGCGACGGCGCCCCGCAGCGGAGCACGTACAATAGGGGCAGGGGAATTCCTGGGGATGCGTAAAGCTTCCTGTAGAATCGTAAGCCGCGCCGCGAGCATCATAAGAGGTGCAAGCCGGCTACCCATGCGCGACTACCTCGAACTTACCAAGCCCACGATCACGTGGCTGATCCTCGGCAGCACCGCCGTGGGCTACTATTTCGGGCTCGGCGGCGCCGCTGTGCACTGGCGGGTGTTGCTCTGTACCCTGCTGGGAACGGGACTTGCTCGCCTCCGGCACCGCCACGCTCAACGAGTGGTACGAGCGCGACGCCGATGCCAAGATGCGCCGCACCGAGAACCGGCCGATCCCTTCCGGCCGCGTCACCCCCGGCCGCGCCCTGGCGTTCGGCATCGCCCTTTCGACGCTCGGCTTTGCCGACCTCGCTGCTGGCGGTCAACCGCGTAGCCGCCCTGTGGGGACTGGCGACCCTCGCGACCTACCTGTTGCTCTATACGCCTCTCAAGCAGCGCACCCGGCACGCCACCACCGTCGGGCGCGTTTCCCGGCGCCATGCCGCCGCTGATCGGCTTCGCGGCCGCTGCGGGCGGGCTCTCGCGCGCAAGCCTGGGTGCTGTTCGCCATCCTCTTTCTGTGGCAGTTCCCGCACTTCCTCTCGATCGCCTGGATGTATCGCGAGGACTACGCGCGCGCGGGCATCGCATGCTGCCCGTGGTCGAGCCCGACGGCAAGTCCACGGCGCGGCAGATCGTGCTCGCCTCCCTGCTGCTCATTCCCGTCAGCCTCGCCCCGGCTTCCTCCACATGACGGGCACGGTTTATCTGTTCGGTGCCCTGGCGCTCGGCATCGTATTTCTGTCCGCCGGGCTGAGAGTCGCTTTTGAGCGCACGCGGCTGCGCGCGAGGCAGGTGCTGCTGGCTTCGGTGGTCTACCTGCCGTTGCTCTACGGACTGATGCTGTTGGACAGGCCGAAGCTGTGATCGTCTCCGCAGACAACCTGACGCGCCAGTACGGCGCCCGAACTGCGCTTGCGGGAGTCTCCTTCGAGGTCCGCGAGCGTGAGATCTTCGGCGTGCTCGGTCCCAACGGCGGAGGGAAATCGACCCTGTTCCGCGTCCTGGCGACGATGCTCGCTCCTTCGACCGGGACGGCGCGCGTGGCGGGCTTCGACGTGGAGCTCCAGCCGTCCGAGGTGCGCCACCGCATCGGCGTCGTCTTCCAGTCGCAGAGCCTGGACAAGAAGCTGACCGTCTGCGAGAACCTGCGCGCGCAGGGGCATCTGTTCGGCCATGCATGGCCGGACGCTCGCGGAACGGATCGAGGAGGTGGCGCTGCGGCTCGGCCTGGCGGACCGCCGAAATGACCTTGTGGACACTCTGTCGGGCGGCCTGCGCCGGCGCGTCGAGATCGCCAAGGGCCTGCTGCACCGCCCCGCCGTGCTCCTGATGGACGAGCCTTCGACCGGCCTCGACCCGGGCGCGCGCCGCGAGCTCTGGCGGTACGTCGAGGAGTTGCGCGAACGCCAAGGCATCACCGTCCTGGTGACCACTCACATTCTCGACGAGGCCGACCGCGCGGATCGCCTCCTGCTCCTGCACCAGGGCAAAGTCGTTGCCGAGGGCGCGCCCGCCCAACTGAAGTCGCGCATCGGCGGCGACGTCGTGATCCTCGAAGTGGATGAGCCGGCGCGGCTGCTGCCGGAACTGCGCGCGCGGCTGGGCGTCGACGCCACCGCGGTCAACGGCTCGCTGCGCGTCGACATCGGCAACGGTCACCGTTTTATCGCCGAGGTGGTGGAGGCGTTCCCCGGCGCGATCCGGTCGGTGGCGCTGCACAAGCCGACTCTCGAGGACGTCTTCCTGGATGAAACCGGAGCGCGGCTGACATGAACTTCTGGCTGCCCGTCTGGACCCTGTGGCATCGCGACCTGGTGCGCTTCTGGCGCGAGAAAGCGCGCGTGGTGGGCTACGTAGGCTCGCCGCTCCTGTTCTGGCTGCTGATCGGCTCCGGGTTCGGCGACCTCGGCTTCTTCTTTCCCGGAGCGCTGGTGCTCACGGTGATGTTCTCGGCGGTGTTCTCGACCATGTCGCTGATCGAGGACCGGCGCGAGGGCTTCCTGCTCTCGATGCTGGTTTCGCCCGCGCCGCGCAGCTCGATGGTGCTGGGCAAGATCCTCGGCTCTTCGACACTGGCCTGGATCCAGGGCCTGGTGTTCCTGTCCTTCGTGCCTGCCACCGGACACACGCCCGGGGTCGCGGCTCTGCTGGAATCCGCGGGCTTGATTCTGTTGATCGCGTTCTTGTTCACGGTGGCCGGATTCGTCATCGCCTGGCAGATGGAATCGACGCAGGGCTTCCACGCGGTCATGAACCTGGTCCTGCTGCCGCTGTGGCTGGTGTCGGGTTCGCTGTTCCCGATGGCCAAGGCGCACGGATGGGTGCAGTGGCTGATGCGCGCCAACCCGGTGACCTACTCCGTCTCGGCGTTGCGGGCTCCGCTTGAAGGCCACGCCGGCGTGCCTGCTCCGGCTGTCAGCGTAATCGTGACCGCGTGCGTCGCCGCGTCGTTGTTTGCGGCGGCCACGGCGTCGGCGAGCCGCCGGTCAGTGAGGGTCTTCGCGTGAAACCGCTCCGTTTCTGTCTCCTCGTCGTGTCTCTCGCCGGCTGCGCGCGCCACGACGCCATGCCCGCCTATGGACGCGTGCCCGCCTTTGTCCTGACCTCCCAGAGCGGCGCGGCGTTCGACAGCAAGACCCTCGACGGGAAGATCTGGGTGGCAGACTCCTTCTTTACGACCTGCATGGGCCCCTGTCCGCGCATGTCGGCGCAAATGCACTGGGTCCAGAAGCAGATCGCGGACTTGCCGGACGTGAGGCTGGTCTCGTTTACAGTCGATCCGCAGCACGACACGCCCACGGTTCTCGCCGCCTACGCGCAACGGTTCCGGGCTGAGCCCGGCCGCTGGTGCCTCCTGACGGGCTCGCCGGAGACGCTCAACACTTTGGTCCGCGACGTCTTCAAGATGGGCCGGGCCGGCGGCAGCTTCGTCCACTCTACGGAGTTCGCGCTGGTGGATCGCCGCGGCTTCATTCGCGGCTATTACAACACGGAACAAGGCGAGAGTCTCGACCCCCTCATTGCCGCCATTCGCCGCCTCGTCCGGGAACCGCGGTAGAGCGATACCTGGCCTGTCCGTGACCCTGGGGGCCTGAACCCGCTGGAAGCGTGGCGAGTGGATACAATACACTGAATGCTTCGGTTGCCACGGGCCGCGCTCCTCGTTCTCTTCTGCGTCTCGTTCGCATGCGCCGGCGGACTCGGCGAGATTCCCCTACTGCCGCCGCTCAAAGGCGACCTTCAGCAGAAGTACGATGCCTACATCGCGGCGACGGAAGGCCGTATTCAGCGCGAGGTGCGATCGACGCCCTTCCTTTGGGCCGAGCAGTCGCCCGAGCGATGGCGGCGCGTTCGCATGGGAGATGTGGTCGTCGAGCCGTGGAACGTCCACGGAGAAACGGAGTTGGGAAATGGGCTTCTCCACGACTGGATCGGGGCCCTGTTCATCCCCGGCATGACCTTGGCGCGGGTCACTTCTTTCCTGCAAGACTACAGCGACCACAAGAACTACTACCGGCCGGAAGTCATCGACTCCCGCCTCGTGGGTCACGACGGCGATGACTGGAGGCTTCGTTACCGGATCGTGAAGAGATACATCATCACCGTGGTTGTGAACACGGACCAGACGGCGAACTACACCCCCTTGAGTGCCACGCGCCTGCTCAGCCGTTCCGTCGCCACAAAGATCGCCGAGGTGAAGAACGCGGGCAAGCGGAGCGAATGCGAGTTGGATCCGCGCAAGGAGAGCACCATTGTCTGGAGGCTGAATACGTATTGGCGGCTGGAAGAGAAGGACGGAGGCGTGTATGTCGAGTGCCAGGCCATCTCGCTAACGCGCGCAGCGCCGCCCGGGCTCGGCTGGCTGGTGAACCCGATCGTCCGCTCGCTGCCGGGCGCCTCCCTCGCGCACGTGCTGGAAGCCACCCGCAGCGGCGCGCTGGGCCGCAAGCGTTGAGCGAATCCCAGCAATTCCACGCGCCATGGCTGCTGAGCCAGGTGGAGATCGTCGACGCATCCGCCGCCAGCAGGCGTAAAATAGACCGTGATGTCCGATTCGCCGCCGGCGGCACGTAGGAAGACGGTGTTCCTCACCGGTGCCTCGGGGAACATGGGGCGCGAGGGACTGCGCCAACTGCTCGAAAGAAGAGATCGTTTTCGAGTCGTGGCCCTGGTGCTGCCGACCAAGAGAGACCGCCAAGTCCTGTCGGCGTATGCCCGCGATCCGGACCTGACTGTCGTCTGGGGGGACCTCACCAACTACGAAGACGTGCTCAGAGGGATCACCGGCGCCGACTACGTGCTGCATGTCGGTGGAATGGTCTCTCCGCTGGCCGATCGCTACCCGGAGCGGACCGAGCGGGTCAATGTCGGAGGCATCCGGAATATCCTGCGCGCCATCCGGGCACAGCCCGATCCGGCCCACATCAAGCTCGTCTATATCGGATCCGTGGCGCAGACGGGAGACCGCAATCCGCCTATCCACTGGGGCCGCACCGGCGATCCGATCAGGATCAGCCGCTTCGATCGCTACGCGGTGACCAAGACCGTCGCCGAGCGCGAGGTCATCGAGTCCGGGCTCCGGTATTGGGTTTCGCTGCGCCAGACGGCCATCCTCCACGGCAATCGGCCCCGGCCCGCACGAATGGACCCCATCATGTTCCACGTTCCGCTGCGCGGCGTGTTTGAGTGGATTACCGCTGAGGACTCGGGCCGGCTCCTGGCCAACGTCTGTTCGGACGAGGTACCGGAGCATTTCTGGCGGCGGATCTACAACATCGGCGGAGGGGCCGCCTGCCGCGCGACGAATTACGAGTTCCTACTGGCGTCCTTCGCGGCGCTCGGCCTCGGCAAGCGGCACGTGGAAGCTCTGTTCGACCCGAAATGGTTCGCTCTGCGGAACTTCCATGGGCATTGGTTCGAGGACTCGGACATACTCGAAGATTTCCTGCACTTCAGGAGGGACACGTTCGATGACTTTGGCGCCTGCTTCAAGAGGCACGCGCCACTCCTTGCCGCTCTGCCGGTTTCACTGCCCACCTTCGCTTTCAAACTGGCCCGCCGGCTCAAACTGGCGCCGTTCGCACATCGGTACTGGAGCGAGCAGGGCGCGAGCGATAGGATTGAGGCGTTCTTCGGATCTCGGGAACGCTGGCAGTCCGTCGCCGGCTGGGAGGGACTGGACACATCCAGGCCGTCCGCTGAGCCACTTCGGCTCCATCACGGCTATGACGAGGCCTGTCCCCATGCCGAGTTCGATGCGGATGTCATGACGCCAGCGGCGGAGTTCCGGGGAGGCCGGCTGCTCTCAACCCGGATGACCAGAGGGGACTTGACGACCAGGCTTCGCTGGCAGTGCGCCTTCGGACACGAGTTCGAAGGCAGCCCCACCCTGGTGCTACTGGCCGGCCACTGGTGCCCGCGCTGTCTGCCTCCGCCGTGGAACGATGACGAAATCGCCCGGAGAAGCCCTTTCTTCGCCCAGGTCTGTCCAGGCGGGACCGTTGGGGCGTTTCAGCATCAGGACGCCGAACGCGTGCGGTAGATCGCCGGGAACAACGCCCTCCTCTCGGTCGGATAGTCGGCGAAGCGCAGACGGTACCAGCGGTGGTGCGCGACCGCCCGAGGCACCAGATTGGCGGCCGTCCAGAAGGCGAAGGCAGCTCCTGGCATCGACCACGTGGCTACGGCCCAGCCCGCCCACTCGATCATCTCCCCGAGGTAGTTGGGGCACGATACCCAACGGAAGAGCCCGCCGTGCGGCACCTTGTACCCCGTCTCTCCGGCCTTGCGAAGTCGCCTGAGGACTGCGTCCGAGCGCCAGTTGATGGACAATCCAACCAGAAACAGCGTCGCGCCCAGGACGAAACGCGGATCCCTCAGCCAGTTCACCCCGTAGCCGGGGCCCACGCGGAACAGCCAGCCTCCCTGGAGATACGCGTTGAACAGGTTGAAGAGCACTCCCAGCACGGGGATCGCCAGCGGCATCCTCGCGGAACCGCGCGCGAGCAACCACGGGTAGACCAAGGCCCGCTGCAAGTAGTGAATCTCCCACAGCACCAGAAACACCAGCGCCGCCGGGTTGGCGGTCCGTCCCGAAGTGAGAAGCAGGACGGGGAGGGCGATTGCAGCCGGCAGTTCCATCGCCATCCAACCGAGACGCGCGTCGACTGCTGGGCCCCATCCTGACCGGCTGTGTCTCCCGTAGGGGGCGGTGACAAAGAACAGGGCGATGAAAGTGGCGCCGCCGAGGCCGAAGCCGGCGCCCACGGCGGCCCGAAAGACGACCGGGTCAAACAACGTCTGGAATAGCGGTTCCGTTTCCACTCCAGCGTACTTCAGGCAACCTCCCAACGAAAGGGTGCCGGGGGGCCGTATAATGCATGATGCTTCGGGTGTCGTACTCCACGGCTGGATCGGAGCGACATTCCTTCGTCGCCTTCGTGACCTACGAGACGGGAGTCGATGACTTCCGGCCGGTTAGCGGCATCGGGCAGGGCTCAACGGCGGGCCGCCGCGCCACCACCCCGGCGCCGACATCGCTTCACGAGGAAGAACGCGCCGCCCAGCACGCCCAGCGACAACGACGCGGGTTCGGGCGTGCTGCCTTCCGCTGAGGCGCTATCGACGTTCAGAATGTCCAGCGCCCAGTTCCCGGTGCGCTGCACGAAGGGGTCCCATTCGTCGCAAAACGGCTGGTCCAAAGGAATGCTGGGTGGGCTTCCCTCGACCTGACCACAGATGAAATTGGCAGGGGGAGTC
This sequence comes from Bryobacterales bacterium, assembly GCA_963710565.1. Lineage (GTDB taxonomy): Bacteria > Acidobacteriota > Terriglobia > Bryobacterales > Bryobacteraceae > DASWZN01. The sequence goes on from CAVQAN010000013.1 coordinate 157,545, forward strand.
AGGCCGAGCACCGCCTCCGCGAAGAACCCGTCCGACAGATTGCCGACTCCCGGGTTGGCGAAGGTCGAAAGAACCACGATGTAGGTGCCCGCCGACCAGACCCCGCCGGGAAAGGACAACGAGGTCGGGTAGTAAACATCGGCGCAGGCGCCGGTGATCGGATCGGGCAGCAGGTCGGCGACAGCGTTGCCGGTAAGAGGACTCGTGCACGGACCCGAGATGCCGGGGTTCATCTGCGTGCCGTCCAGCTCGTAAAGGTTCAAGATCGGCTCGAAGCCTCCGCTGGGGATCGTATTCCCCGCCGCGTTGGTTCCCCCCGCATAGGACCAGGTGCGCAAGGTGACGCCCGCCGTGGGATTGGCGAGGGTGAACGTAAAGTACTGCAGGTCGGTGTCGGAGGAGAACGTGCCGGTAAACGAGAAATCGTCGGCCCGGGCAAACGGGCTGGCGAGCCAGAGCAGAAAAAGCGCCGTGAGACAGTGCCAACGGAGCATGGACATCCCTTCCACGAGAGTGCTGCTTTGAGGATATCACTTGGGACGCGCCCCTCGGATCCACTCCATCACCGCCCCCTCCGCCCAGAACCGCTCGCCGCGCCGCGATACGAACCCCAAGTGTCCCCCGTGCTCCACCGCCAGCAGCTTGATGCAAGGATTCCGCGTCACCTCGGGCCGCTCGAAAATGCGGAACGGAATCACGGGGTCGTCCTTGGCCTGCACCAGCAGCGCGGGCACGCGGATCGAATCCAGGAACCGGCACGCCGACTGCGTGTAGTAGTAGTCCGCCGCATCGCGGAAGCCGAAGTAGCGGGCCGTAAAGCGGTCGTCGAACTCGCGCAGACCGCGCACGCCGTCCAGGCCATCGATGGGGAACGCCTCGGGACGCAGCCGGTTCAGCGCGCGGATACGCCGCTTCAGCCGGCCCAGGAAGCGTAATTCGTACATGCGGTCGTCCCAGCGCTCAAGGCGCCGCGTGCTTTCCTCGAGGTCGATGGGCGTGGAAACTGCCGCGACCCCCGCCAGCAGTCCGCGCGCACCCTCCCCCAGTTCGCCCGCCAGCTTCAGCGCGACATTTCCGCCCAGCGAGAAGCCCACCGCGAAGAGCGGGCCGCGCCCGTCGTCCGCAAGTTGCCGCAGAACGGCCCGCAGGTCCGCCGTCATCCCGGAGTGGTAGGCCGTCTTCGAGTAGCCCTCGGTGCCGCCGCAGCTCCGCAAGTTCAGACGGTGCGCGGCGTAGCCCGCTTCGAGCGCCATGCGCGCCATGACCTTCATGTAGCCCGCCTGGCTCGACCCCTCGAGACCGTGCACCAGAACGATCTCGCCCTCCTCCGAGCGCGCGGGCCGCTGCGTCTCCACCAGCACCTCGACGTCGGGTTCGGTCCGCACCAGCCTGCGCTCGACCGGGAAGCGGCTCTCGTCCAGGCCCGCGCGCCAGAAGTGGGCCAGCATCGTCAGCAGGTGGGGATTGGTGACCAGCGGGACGAACGGTTCCAAGCCTCAATGGTAGCGTGCGCGGTAGAATTCGGGCATGCGGTTCGCAGCCGTTGCAGGAATTCTCATGCTCATGGATCTGACGATGTGCGCGCAGGACCGCTCGCAGGCGCGGTCGATGGTCATTTCGCAACAGGGGATCGTGGCCACCAGCCAGACGCTCGCTTCCCAGGCCGGGGCGCAGGTGCTGGCGCGCGGCGGCTCGGCCATCGACGCCGCCATTGCCGCCAATGCCGTGATGGGCGTGGTCGAGCCTATGAGTAACGGTATGGGCGGCGACCTCTTCGCCATTTACTGGGACGCCAGGACCGGCACCCTCACCGGAATCAACGCCAGCGGCTGGGCGCCGGCGGGGCTCACCATCGATCACATCAAGCGCAAAGGCCTCTCGCACATGCCCCAACTCGGCATCGATTCGGTCACCGTGCCCGGCTGCGTCGAGGGCTGGGCCAGGCTCCACCAGCGCTTCGGCCGCCTTCCGTGGGCGGACCTGTTCCGCCCCGCGCTCCACTTTGCATCGAACGGCTTCCCGGTCACCGAGCTCATTCACGAGTACTGGAAGCTCGCGGAAAAGAAGCTGGCCGCCGATGAGAACGCGCGCCAGGTGTACCTGGTGGACGGCAAGGCGCCCGCGGTGGGCGAGGTGTTCCGCAATCCGCAGCTCGCCACCGCCCTGCAATCGATCGCCGCCGACGGACCCGCCGCGTTCTACCGCGGCAAGATCGCCCAGGCCATCCTCGCCACTTCGGCGAAGGCCGGCGGGACCATGCGCCGCGAAGACCTGGCCGAATTCGCCGCCGAATGGGTGACGCCGATCTCGACCGATTACCGCGGCTGGAAGGTCTACGAGCTGCCTCCCAACGGCCAGGGCATCGCCACGCTCGAAATGCTGAACCTGATGGAGCGGTTCCCTCTGCCGTCGTTGCCGCCAACCGGCCCCGAAGCGCTCCACGTGAAGATCGAGGCGCAAAAGCTCGCCTATCAGGACCTGCACCGATACGTAGCCGATCCGCGTTTCGCGAAGGTGCCGGTCGCCGGCTTGCTGTCGAAGAATTATGCCCGCGAGCGCGCCGCCCTGATCGACATGTCGCAAGCCCACTGCGAGGTCGCGCCCGGCACGCCGCCTCCCAGCGCCGGCGACACCATCTATCTCACCGTGGTGGATCGCGACGGCGACATCGTCTCGCTCATCCAGAGCCTGTACAACGGATTCGGCTCGGGCGTCCTGGTGGAGGGCATGGGCTTCCACCTGCAGAATCGCGGCGGCCTGTTCGACCTGAACCCGGCCCATCCCAACGCGCTCGCGCCCCGCAAGCGGCCGTTCCACACCATCATCCCGGGCTTCATGGAAAAGGCGAAATCTGCACATCGGCTTCGGCATCATGGGCGGGCTCAACCAGGCGCAGGCGCACGCGCAGTTCGTCTCGAACGTGGTGGATCACGCCATGAACCTGCAGGCGGCGCTCGAAGCGCCCCGCTTCACAAAGATGACCTTCGGCGGCTGCGATCTGCTGATGGAGGACCGGGTGCCAGCGGCCACGCGAGAACAACTGGCGCGCAGGGGTCACCACATCGAAGCGCTGGGCAACTACTCGAGCCAGGTCGGAGGCGGCCAGGCCGTGATGCACGATGCCGCGGCGGGTGTGAACTACGGCGCCTCGGACCCACGCAAAGACGGTGCCGCCGTCCCCGAAGCCGCGCCTTACTTCAGCCCTGCCAAACCGTCTCGGCCTTCCCCAACTCCCAACCCAGGTGGTTGATGTACAGCCGCAGCACGGGCTCGGGATAAGTCCCGCGAAACTTGTCGAACACCCGCTGCTGCCAGCCCTCGGTCAGGTACTTGGTGGCGTCGACATTCTTGTCGAAGAAGCCGTCCTGGTTCGGGATGCCGAGATCGTCCAGCACGGCGCGGATCATATCCAGGTGCGCGATCAGCACGGCTTGCGCCAACTCCCGCGCAAAGTCCTCTTCGCCCGCGCCCAGCCGCACCCAGAACCGCGGCACATGCTTGCGCAGGCTCTCGGTGTTGAGCCTGGCCAGGTGCGCGCGCGTCTTGAACGACTCGTAGAGTTGGTACGTCCTGAGTTTGCCGATCGAAATCTGGCCCACCAGTTGCCCGAACGTGTCCTCGCCAAGCGCCAGCAGAACCTGGGATAGCTGCATCACAAACGAGCGTAGCACGGGTGCAGGCGGCACACCGGCCGGGAGTCGTGCTATCCTCAGTAGTTGCAACTGAGTTGCAACTACGTCCTGATTCTCGTCCTGTCGGCGGCCGCGCTCCATGCCGCCGAGGCGCCCTATTACGTCACCTACAGCGCGCAGATGGAGGAGCCCGGCAACCTCGAAATCGCTTTCGACCAGGTCGCCGGCGCGCCCCGCGGCGGCAACACCTTCCTCAGCTCCATCATGGAACTCGAGTACGGCGTGAGGACCTGGTGGACGGCCGAGTTCTATCTGGACGGCCAGTCTACGAGCGGCCAGGGCGCCGTGTTCACCGGCTGGCGCATCGAGAACCGCTTTCGCCCGTGGATGGGCGAGCATCGGATCAACCCGGTCCTCTACGTCGAGCTCGAAGACATAAACGGGGCGGACAAGAGTCTCAAGGAAGTCGTCGGCCACGATGTGGCGGACGATCAACTCGTACCGAATGCCGAGGCGCGCCAGGAGCACGACCGGGAGATCGAGACCAAGCTGATCCTCTCCAGCAACGTGCGCGGATGGGACGTCTCGACGAACCTGATCGGGGAGAAGAACCTGGCCGCGGAGCCCTGGGAATTCGGTTACGCCTTCGGCGCAAGCCGGCCGCTGGCCTTCGCGGCCACTCCCGGACGGTGCACTCTCTGCCGCGAGAACTTCAGCGTCGGTGCCGAAGTCTTCGGCGGCCTGGGAACGTCGCGCCAGTTCGGCCTAGCGGGCACTTCGCACTACTTCGCACCGCTGCTGGCCTGGGAGCTCCCCTCTGGAGCCCAGTTGATGGTTTCTCCCGCGTTCGGCCTGAACGGCAACAGCTACGGCGTTCTGGTCCGCTTCACGGTCTCCTACGAGGTGGAGCAGATCGGCCGCCTCTTTCGGAGGCGGCCATGAAGGTGGCCCTGCTGCTGTGCGCGCTTCTGGTGGCCGGCAACCCCTACGAGGGGAAACCGGACGCCGTCCACGCAGGCGCGAAGCTCTACGCGCGGCACTGCGCCCAATGCCATGGCCCGGACGCCGAAGGCTACGGCCGCGCACCCTCCCTGCGTTCCGCGGCCGTTCAAGCCGCTCCGCCCGAAGCGCTCTTCCAGACCGTGACCAACGGCCGGATGCGGCGCGGCATGCCCTCCTGGGCGCATCTGCCCGCCCAGCGCCGCTGGCAGATTATTACCTATCTGCGTTCGCTGAAGTGATCTCGTCCGGATACCGCGTCGCCGACAGGGGCACCCGGTGGCGGTAGTTCTCGATGCCCTCGTAGACCGGCTGGCCGGCAAGCCGCTTCGAGTTGCGGCGCGCCAGCTCCTCCAGTCTGCGAATGCGCTCCGCGTCTGGAGGGTGGGTGGCGAAGTAGGATGTGACCTGGTCGCGCACCGCACCCGCCGCCTCATCGAGCGGATTCGCGGCTCTGGTCCCCGGCTGCCCCGGGCGAAACCGCTGGTAGAACCGGACGGCGGAGGCGGGATCGTAGCCCGCTTGCGAGCAAAGGCGCAGTCCCTCGGCATCCGCCTCCAGTTCCTGGAACTTCGAATACCCTTGCGCCACAACGCGCCGGACCACCTCGGCAATGCGCGCAGCCGGCGGCGCGCCGACCCGTTCGAGCACAGCCTCGTCCTGGTAGCGCTCCACCGCATGACGCAGGTCGACGTGCGCCATCTCATGGCCGAGGACGTAGGCCAATTCGGCCTCCGAGTGTATGTCGCCCAGCAGACCGCTGTAAACGAACACGTGCCCGCCCGGGATGGCGAAGGCGTTCTCGACGGGAGACTCGATCACGTGGAACCGGTATCGAATCCCGGTGCGGCGGACATGGGGCGCGAGCGCCGATCCGACCGCCGCAACGTAGGCTTCCAGGGCGGCATCGGGCGGGCCGGCCGGGTTCAACCCAGCCGCCAGCCGGTCGCCCAGCTCCATCTCTTTGGCATCGGACATGCGCGTGAAGCGCAGGCCCAACTGGTCGGCGTCGCGCAGCACATCCGCCCAGACCTCGGAGGCGGAAGAAAGGTTTACGTCGGGATCGATCTCGCCAAACCAGGCGGCCGCCCCGCCCGCCACCAGTACCACCATGGCAACCAAACCCAGCCATTTGCGCATCGGTTTCTCCTACAGAAAGCGGCGAATCCGTTCGCGGAAGCGCGTGTAGATCCAAGAGACGCCCAGCAGCAGCAGCCCCAGCACGATGAACGAAAGGATGCGGTTCGGCGTGTCCAGCTCGCGCAGGTCGTAGGCGAACAGCTTCAGCACGCAGAACGTGAACAGCGCCAGTCCGGCGAGGCGCAGCACGCGCTCGCGGGTCGGGAAGCCGAGACACAGCACCAGCAGGCCTTCCAGGCCCCAGGCCACGGTCAGCAGGCTGCCGGATACCTCGTAGAAGATCAGCACGGCCAGCAGCACGGTAGCCAGGAGCGAGAACATCTTCCGGGCGTGACGGTCGACGAGCGTGGGCGATGCCTCGGCTTCGGTGTAGTCGCCGGGACGTCGCGCGATGAACTCGGCAAGGAAGAAGCTCGCCACCACCGCGGCTCCTGTGAGGACGCGGCTGCGCACTCCGCCAAAACTCTCGGGAACGTAGAAATTCGTGTTCCAGCTCCGGAAGAAGGTCAGAGCGGCGAGGCCGTAGCTCTGGTGGCGCAAGTCGCGGTTGCGGTGGCGCGCGCCGATGTAGAGCAGAAGCAGTCCGAACGCCGCCCAGCCCACCACCACCAGGGTGCGCCCGAGCTCGAATCGCGCCAGCACCGCCGCCAGCACCGCCGGCATCCACAGGTAGAAACGCCGCCACGCGCGCTCCCAGGGCTCCAGACGCGCATCCTCGTCGCCGAGCCTCGACCACAGGCAGTAGAGCATCACGATCAGCGGCGCCACGGTCAGCAGCCGGTGCGAGACGCCGGAGGTCGAGCCCAGCGTGGTGAAGTTCGAGAAGAACAGCCGGCCCGAGGCGATCGCCGCCATCGCGTGCCCCTGCGCCCGCAGGAAGGGCCACGAGAGAGGCAATCCGGATTCGATGAGCAGTAAGGCGATCAGCGCCCAGCCAACAGCCACCAGCGGCGGCGGCACGGCGTACCAAACCAGGGCGGCGAGGAAGATGGTCCCCGCCAGCGAGGCGACCTCGCGGGTCAGCCTCCGCTCGGCCGCGCTGAGGCGCTTCGCCCCAAACCAGTTCAGTTGCATGGCCAGGGGATAGCTGAGCAGCATAGCCGCCCCGAGGACTGCGGCATTTTGCAGGGCTGGCGCGGCACCCTCGAGGGCGTTGATCCACACCAGCGCGCCGTAGCCCAGGGCGCCAGCGGCCGCAGCCTGCCTGCGGAAACTGGCCACGCGCAGCAGCAGCCCGACCTCGAACAGCGCAACGGCCAACGCCAGCCAGCCCGCACCCAGCCATGCCTCCGGCAACCATTTCCACAGGACGGCGGCTACGAAGAACGTTCCGGCCCACGAGGCCGCGTCGCGGACCCCTCGCTGTTCTTCTTCCGGCAAGCGGCGAATCCACACCATCTGGCCCGACACCGCGTAGTCGATCGCGGCCGCCCAGACAAGCCACCCCCATGAAACCCCGGCAGCGCTCAGTCCCTGGTCGAAGAGGTTCACGGCAACGAGGGTGATCCAGCTCACCGTGGCAGCGGTGTACGCCTGCCACCGGAACTCCGGCAGCTTCAGCCAGAACCCGACCTGGAAGAGAAGGAAGGCCAGGATCAGCCACCCCGTGCCCAGCCACACCGGCGGCACCCATTTCCAGATGAAACCGGCCAGCAGGAACGTCCCGGCCCACGAAGCGCCGTACCGCGCCCAGCGCTGCTCCTCCTCGTCGAGACGGCGTATCCAGACCATCTGGGCGCTGGCGACATACTGAACCGCGGCGGCCGCGGCCAGCCACCTCCAGGCGCCCTCAGCGGCGCTCACACCCGTGTCGAGCAGGTTCGCAGCAGCCAGTGCGACCCAGCTCGCGACCGCGAGAGTGTACCCCTGCCACCGGAACTCCGGCAGCTTCAGCCAGAACCCGATCTGAAAAAGAACGAAAGCCAGAACGAGCCACGCCGGACCGCGGAGCCCGGCCGGGGCCTCAAATCCGGCGACAACTCCCAGCGCCGCGCACGCCGCCCAACTGTACACCAGCCCCGGCCGCTTCAGCACGCGGTTGAGATAGAAGAGCGCCGCCATGAGCAACGCCGCGGGGCTCCACTGCAGCCAGTTCCTGCCGGCGAAAGAAACGCCGCGCTCGCCGGGCATGTCCTGAATCGCCAGGTCCGCCGCGCCGATGCCAAAAACGCCCAGCGCCAGCGCGCGCAGATACCGCTGGCGTAGCGCGAAGCCGAAGAGGAATAGCAGTTCGGCTTCGACCGCGAGAGCGACCACAATCCAGATCCCCGAAAGCCGGGCGAAGATTCCGAAGACCGCGCCCGCCGCCGCCAGGGTGATCGCCGCGTGATATCCGCTGATGGCCCGGTCCGCGGGCTCCGCGTCGTCCGGAAAGCTGGACGGGCGCCGCAGCAGGCCGCGAATCGCCGCGCTGACAAGATACGCCGTGGCGGCGCCCGCGTACAGTCCATGAATGCGCCCGGGCGCAGCGGAGAGCCACTTCGCCAGAGACAACGACATCGCCCCGATCGCGTTGAGCGGGAAGATGGCCAGCGCCTCGAGGGTCGCGGGCACGCGCCGTGAAACGCGGATCAGGTCGAATCCTTCGAAGACCAGCCAGAAGACGCCCAGCAACGACTGCGTCTCGGCCAGGGTCGCGGTTCCGGTCGATTTCAGCACCGCGGTGCCGTATGTGGCGACGATCCCGAAGATGGCCATGCGGAACCACGAGAATCGCTGCGCCAGGAACAGGAGCGATGCGGCCAGGGGAACGCTCGCGAGCACGGCAAAGCCGGTGAGCGGCGTCAGGTTCAAGCTCAGGAACGCGATGAAGTAGGCAAGCCCGGTGACCGTCTGGGAGCGGTAGCGCAAGGAGTGAACGATCATCCCCACGCTCACCGTCAGCAGGAGGACCGCTCCGGCGACGGGGTTCTGGATGACGCGCGCGGCCTCGAGCGCGTGCATCGCATATGCGGTCGAGTAGAGAGCGGCCCAGCCGGCGCCGAGCAGCCCGCGGGCAAACACGACGTACCCCGAGCGGCGTTCGAGGACCACCCCAGCGGCCAGCAGCGTGACGCTCACGCCCAGCGCGAGCGCAACCCGGCCCGCCGGTCCCATCTTCGTGATCGAATAACTGAGGAAGAGCGCGATGCCGATCACCAGCACGGCCGCGCCGATCTTGTTCAGCCAGTTGCCGCCGATGGTGGCTTCCCAGTCCCGGCCGCCGGCCTTCTCGCGCAGCCGGTCCTGCCACTTCTCGGGCTCGGCGCCCGCGGAGGCAAACGCGGGCACGGGGACGGGCCCCGGCGCCGGCACAGCCGCCGGAGGTTTCGGGGGCGGAGGCGCCAGCTTCGGCTCGGTCCGCGGCGCTGGCTCGGGCGGCTTGGGCGGTGGCGGCGCAACAGGTGTGGCCTGTGCGACCTCTGGCTCCGGCAGCGGCGCGACCACCACCGGCGGGGGCAAACGCACGGGCGGAGGCAGCGGCGGCGGCAAGGGGACGGGCCTGGCTGCGGGCGGCTCCGCCGGCGGGGCCGTGGTCACGGACGCCGAGTTCAGCGCCTTCTCGATCAGGTACACACGGGCGGTCAGGTCCCGGATTACCTGCGGATTGGTCCAGCGTTCGATTCGTTTGACGTCGGAGAGAGCCTTCTCCAGTTCCTCCAGGCGGCGGCGATAGCTGCCCCAGACGGTGGCCGCCAGAGACACAACGAAGACGATTATCGCGAAAACGAACAAGCCGACGATCCCTTCCACGGGTGCCTCCAGTCGCCTGAACCGGGAAATGCCGCCAGGAACTACTTCCTTTCAGTCAGCGGGCATTGTATCAAACCCCTTGCCCTTGGCTATCCTGGGGTCAAGAGCCATGCCTACCACACCCCACGTCGAGAAGCATTTCACCGCCACCGAAACCGTGCGGGATGTCGTGATCGGGATGTCGGACGGTCTGACCGTCCCCTTCGCCCTTGCCGCTGGCCTCTCCGGAGCGGTCGCATCCGCAAACACGAAACTCGTCGTGATCGCCGGCCTGGCCGAAATCGCCGCAGGCTCGATCGCCATGGGACTGGGCGGATACCTCGCCGCACGCACCGACAGCGAGCACTACCACGCCGAGGAGGAACGCGAGTACCGCGAGATCGTCGAGCTCCCCGTGGAGGAGGAGCGCGAGGTCGCCGAGGTCTTCGCAGGTTACGGGCTGACTCCCGAACAGGCCGCGCCGGTGGTCGCCGCCGTCTGCGCGGAGCCCAAGCGCTGGGTCGATTTCATGATGCGCTACGAACTCGGCCTGGAGGCGCCCGATCCGCGGCGCGCGCTGCGCAGCGCCGCTGCCATCGCCATCTCCTACATCGTCGGCGGCATGATTCCGCTGTCGCCGTACATCGTCGCGCATACCGTGGCCCAGGGGTTGTGGATCTCGGTGCTGGTGACGTTGATCGCCTTGTTCGCGTTCGGATACGTGAAGGGACGGCTGACCGGCATCCACCCCCTCCGCGGCGGCATCCGCACGGTCGTCATCGGAGGCCTGGCCGCGGGAGCCGCGTTCGCTCTGGCGCGCGCTATAAGCTGAAACATGACCCTACCCAGCCTTGCCTCCATAGAAGCCGCGGCCGAGACCGTCTATCGCGTCATGCCGCCCACTCCCCAGATTCGCTGGCCGCTCCTCTGCGCGCGTGCCGGCGCCGAGGTCTGGGTCAAGCACGAGAACCACACTCCCACCGGCGCCTTCAAAGTGCGCGGCGGCATCGTCTACATGGAGCAACTCCGCCGCTGCGAACCGGCGATTACCGGCGTGGCCGCTGCCTCCCGCGGGAATCACGGCCAGAGCCTGGCCTTTGCCGCCGCGCGTGCCGGCCTGCGCGCGGTCATCGTCGTCCCGCATGGCAACAGCCCCGAGAAGAACGCCGCCATCCGCGCCTTCGGCGCCGAGGTAATCGAGCACGGAAGCGACTTTCAAGAGGCATACGAATACCTGGCCGGCATGGCCGCGGCTGAGCGCCTCCACCTGGTCCGGTCCTTCGACCCGGCCCTCGTCGCCGGAGTTGCCACCTACGCTCTCGAACTGTTCCGTGCGGTGGCCGGCCTTGACGCCGTCTATGTCCCCATCGGCATGGGCTCCGGCGTCTGCGGCGCCACCGCCGCCCGCAACGCCCTCGGCCTGCGAACTGAGATCGTCGGCGTGGTCGCCTCGGGCGCGCCGGCTTACGCGCTTTCCTTCAACGCCGGACGGCCCGTCGCCACCGCCGCGGCGGAAACGATCGCCGATGGACTCGCTTGCCGGGTGCCGGATCCCGCGGCGCTCGAGATCATGCTCGATAACGTGTCCCGCATCGTCACCGTCGACGACGCCGAGATCCAGGCCGCCATGCGACACCTTTTCTCCGATACGCACAGCGCCGCGGAAGGCGCGGGCGCCGCGGCCCTCGCGGCCCTTCTCAAGGAACGCTCACGCACCGAGGGGCGTCGCGTCGCGGTAATCCTGAGCGGCGCCAACGTCGATACGGGGATCTTCGCCCGCACCCTCGGTTCCTAGCGGCCGTCAGTCCTCGATCTTCCGGCACCGGAACTTCCATTGGTGGGCGGGCATGTCAACGCGCCGGCCGAGGAACCGGACGCCTTCCATCTCGAGGCGGGTGCGCTGCTCCAAGGCGGAATCGCCCCGCAGGCGGATACGGCCGCCCGCGCCGAGGACGCGCTGCCAGGGCAGCGAGTCGCCGCCCTTCCGGAGGATCTGAACGACCTGACGGTGGTGGAGGGGATACCCGGCCGCGGCCGCTACCTGTCCGTAAGTGGCCACCCTGCCGCGCGGGATCTGGCGGATAGCGCGCCGCAGGGCGGCGGCGCGCCGCTCGGAAGCCCGCGCCCGCAAGAGGCGGCCCGAGACCGCTGGCGGGGAAGTCTTGCGTCGCATCGGATTCAACACGCTGATGCTTGTCCTACTGCCTATCGTAAACCTCGCGGCGCTTGCCCTCTTTGCCGTCCGGGCTTCTCGCGTCCACGTCGCGGGTGGCGACCTTGCCATTGCCCGAAAGCTGGAAGCGGCCTTTCTGAGCAATCGTGCCGTCGTCAGTCTTCAGCTCGAAGACGAGCGCGGGGCCGTCCCACTTCATCGTCATGGTGCCGGGGAAGTCGCCGGGGCCGGGATGCGGCTTGCCGTCGATCGGGACTTCGAGCTCTTCGTGAATGTCCTGGCCGTTGACCGCACCGTCGAGGATGGACTTGAAAAGACCGTTTTTGTGCTGGATCCTGACGACCAGGGAGTCGGGCGCGGGGTCCGTGCCGAAATCGGAATTCTTGAGGTTGAGCTTCCACGTGCCGGTAAAGTCCGGCTTGGCCTGGGAGTACGCCGGTCCGGCCCAGAATGCGGCGCCCAGGATCGTAAAAACTGCGCTGGAAGACAAGAATAGTCTCATGAACGGAACTACGCTTGCCATGGCCCCGGGGTTCCCGTTAACAGGGCGGAGTCAGGCGTCCGAGGCGGGGCGATCGGGGTCGGGCGTTCGCAGTTCGCGCTTCAGTTCCTCGACCACCCGGGGGCGCTGCTCGCCCTCGAGGTCCCGGGCGAGGCGCCGGAGGGCCATGCCGACCACGTCGCGATGATGCAATTTGGAGCCGAACGCCTCGCGCTCGGTAAGCTGCAGCCAGAGTTCATGAAGGCGGTCCAGGTCTTCGGGCCACAGCCTCGGCGGGTGCGGACCGAGGTTCACATAGACGGCCGGCCGGTCCGGGCTGATCACTTCCAGGGAGAACGGATGTCGCGGTTCGGGCAGCCTTTCCCATGCCAGACCGATGCGCCGGGCGAGCTCCTCGGAATCCATGCGCGCCGAGACGCCGGTTACCAGCCGTGACGCCTTCAGGCGCGCGGCGGTCTGGACCATGGCGTCGAACGGATCGATGGCGGGCACCATGAGAAGCTCCACGCGCTTGCCCTCTTTCTCTGCAACCTGCACCACCCGGCTGAACAGCTCCTGCTCGTAGTCGCCGAAATACTGGTCGTCGGACAACTCGTATTCCCCGGCCCGCACCTCGACCGGCCGCACCGTCATGACCACGATGTCGTTGCGGCGGAGGTCGGTTTTGGTGAGGACTCGTTGGAGGTGTTTGAGCCTGCTGTAGTCGCGGACCGCCACCAGAACGCAGCCGGGCCGGGCGTGGATTGCCTGGGTCGAGGCCTGCGGTTGGATCTCCAGGTTGAACTTCTCGACCAGCTCGCCGGCGACGTGCTTGTGCTTCCGCAAGTTGATGCGCTCGGAGATCGTGAAGAGGATGAATAGGACCACCGTGAACGCGAGCCCGGACTTTGTGGCCACCTGTTTGGAGAAGAGGTTCGCCACGGCGACCAGAGCGAGGACCAGCGTGGTGAAGCCCAGGCCGATCGGGATCTCGATGCCCCGGATGTGGATGTTGAGCGGAAACTTATACTCCTGGTCGTGACGCTGGTAGCGCAGCACGAGCACGCCGATGGACTTCAGCAGGAAGCTCCAGACCACGCCGAAGGCGTAGGCCTCTCCCAGCAGGTAGACGTCGCCCTTGCTGACGGCGATGGTGAACAACTGGAGTGCCGTGACGACGTTGATGATGCGAAAGGTGGTTCCAAACCGGCGCTGCGGCTTGCGAAACCAGTCCAACAGGACGCCGTCTTCCGCGACCCGGTTAAGCACGGCGTTGGCGCCGATGATGGATGTGTTCACGGCGCCGGAGAGGATCAGCACGCCCACGAAGACGACGAAACCGTGGAAGAGCAGCCTCAGCATCTCGGGCCCCGCCAGGTTCATGGCCAGCCCGCCGATGAGGTTGTCGTAGAACCTGCTGCGCTGAGCGGCGGGGATGATCATGCCGGCAAAGATCGTCACCAGCCCGGTGGAGACGAGCGCATAGCAGCAGATGATGTTCCCCGTGATCTTCAGGTTCTTCAGCTTGGGCGAGGCGATCTCGCGGTACACCTGCGCCAGCGTCTCGAAGCCGCTCATCGAGAGCACCGCATGGCCGAAGGCGATCATGAGCACCACAAAGGGAATGTTGAGCCAATGAGTGCCCTTCCACCAGCCCAACGCCTCGCGGGAGAAGTGCAGGTTCGCGGCCACCGGCGCGGGCGGCAGGTGGACGTTGCCACGCAGCAGCAGCGTGATGGGGCACCAGATGACCAGCGCCACCACCATCACGGTCATGATCTGCAGCACTCGGAGAGCCTTGGTGCTCGATTCCTGAATGCCCTTGATGTTGTACCACCAGTAGTAGATGGTGACCACGACCCCGAAAAACGCGGCGAAGCTATTGGGGTTGAAGGACCAGTTCTGGCCCAGCAGTCCGCCGATCTCCTGCACGAGGCGCCCCAGGTATTGTCCCGCCGTGACCGAGCTGATGGGGCCGGTCAGGATGTAGTCGAAAACCAGGGAGGAGACCGAGAGGCGGGCCACGAACGGCCCCATGCTGTCGCGAACGACCACGTAAACGCCGCCGCGCACGAACATCGAGCAGCTCTCCATGTACACCGAACGGATGGCGAAGGTGAACAGCATGGCGCCCAGGATGAACCAGGGTGCCGCGGTCCCGACGGCCTGCTCTGCGATGCCGCCGGCGTAATAGGACGAGGAAGCCAGGTCCGCAAGGACGATGGCCGCGCCGCGCCAGAAGGAGATGAAGGAGAGCGCGACCGTGGTGGCGACGACGACTTTCGGCGTTGCGGTTGAGCGGTCCGGCGGCGGCATTCGGGTAAGAGACTACGGCGCTATTCTACGATTATATTGGTGACAGATGCCAGTGCAGCGGGTTTGGCCCGCGAGATCATCGCGCGCCTGAAGCGTCACGGGCACCAGGGCTACCTGGCGGGCGGGTGCGTCAGGGACCTCCTCTTGGGGCGCCAGCCCAAGGACTACGACGTGGCGACCGACGCGCCTCCGGAGCGCGTCGTCTGCCTGTTCCCGGGGGCGCGACTCGTGGGCGCGCACTTTGGCGTGGTGATCGTCCGTTCCGATGCCGCCGAAGTCGAAGTAGCCACCTTCCGCAGCGACCATTCCTATTTGGACGGGCGGCGGCCGGCGGCGGTCGAGTTCGAGACCGATCCGCGTCAGGACGTCCTTCGCCGCGACTTCACGGTCAACGGCCTGCTGCTCGATCCCGGCGACGGCCGCGTGCTGGATTTCGTGGGCGGCCGTGCGGATTTGGCGGCGGGCATCGTCCGCGCAATAGGCGACCCGGAGATACGGTTCGGCGAGGACCACCTGCGCATGCTGCGTGCCATCCGGTTTGCGGCCCGCCTCGGGTTCCAGATCGAGCCGGCCACATTCGCGGCGCTCGCGCGCCTGCACTCGCGGATCGGCGCGATTTCGGCCGAGCGGGTTCGCGACGAACTGGTCCGCATCCTCACGGAAGGAGGGGCGCGGCGGGGCTTCGAGTTGCTGGATGCCTCCGGGCTGCTGGGCGACATTCTGCCGGAGGCGGCGGCTATGAAAGGCGTGCCGCAGCCGCCGGAGTTCCACCCCGAGGGCGACGTCTGGATACACACCATGATGATGCTCGAAGGCATGCGGCAGGCCAGCGAAACCCTGGCCCTGGGGGTGCTCCTGCACGACGTGGGCAAGCCGCCCACATTCCGGGTCGCGGACCGCATTCGCTTCGACGGGCATCCCGAGATGGGTGCCCGCATGGCGGTCGACATCCTGACGCGCCTGCGATTTCCATCCGGAACCATCCGGCAGGTGGAAGCGCTGGTGGCGAATCACCTGCGCTTCAAGGACGCGCCGCGAATGCGGGAAAGCACCCTCAAGCGCTTCATGCGGCTGGAGCGGTTCCAGGAGCACCTCGAACTCCATCGGCTGGATTGCGTCATGAGCCACCGCATGCTCGGGAACTACGAGTTCGTCAAGCGGCGGTTTGAAGAGGCGCCCCCCGACGTGCTGCAGCCTGGACCCTTGGTGACGGGCCACGACCTGATCGCCGCAGGGTACGTACCGGGGCCGGCATTCGGGCGAATGCTCGGGGCGGTGGAGGACGCGCAGCTCGAAGGCGCGGTTCTCACCAAAGAGGCCGCACTGGTCCTGGTGCGTGCGCGGTTCGAGCCGCCGGACGGCCGGGAACGTCACGCCGGCTTGTAGGTGAGCACCATATAGAGCACGAACGCCATGATGGAAAGGATAGCGAAGGCCGCGACAAACTCCAGGAGGAAAACGCGCTTGTCTTCGGGGTCCGTTTCGGCTTGGTCACGCAGCCTGGACACGGTACAAATCCTCCACACGGTCTTATGTACGCCCATGCGCGGCCGGTGTCAAGGGTCGGCGGCCACTTCCAGTCTCGCCGGCGGCAGCGGCTTCAGATCCTCGACGATGTTTTCGAGAGGGCTCACAACTTCAAGGTGCGCCGGCATGATTGGCCGGACACGCGACAGCAGGGCCTCAACGTATGGGCGAACACCCGCCGTGCGGACGGTGTGCCCTTCGAGATACGGACGGATCGGCACTGGCGTTGCCTGATCGAAGAGGATTAGCATCTACGACGCTTTATCGAGACTGCGGGCCGCGAACTCTATAACCGCCTTGAAGGCGCCAGGGTTGGCCTCTAAACGGGCTGCCGGGTCGCAACGCCGACAACCTGCGCTGGGTCGCCCCGGTGCGCCCAAGAGAACCCCAGGCGCCGGGCCTGTTTCTCGCGGCGCTCCGGTTGCAGGCCGGCCCCGATCCATCTTTCCGCCTCGGCGCTGCACGGCTCGGCCGGTGGCGCTGCCGCCCTGGCCCCCTTACGCCCCCTACACCCCCGCCGGCCAAACCCTCGCCCACTGCTTCCTCTTCTGATAATTCCGCGCCAGCTCCAAATACACCCCTAAGTCCCGGTCTAAGTCGTTCTGCGTCCCATCGAAATAGAAATTGCGAATCGGAATCCCGCCCAGATCCCGCGAAACCCGCGGGTACACCGCCTCGCATACGATCCCGTTCATACAAGTGAAGGGGCTGATGTCGATGATCCCGTCCGCGCCCTTCTTGGCCAGGCAAATGGCCTTGCCCACATTCAGCACCATCTCGCCCATCGCACCATCCGCCGGCAGATACGGCCGCGCCGCTTCGAGCACTTCTTCGACCGGCGGCTCCTCGTAACCCACAAAATCGTCCCGGAACGGCTCCAGCAGCACGTGCTCGTCGTGCTTCTGCACCTTCTTCCGGATCCACGCCTTGAAGCTCTCGAGCGAATACTGCCGCCCCACTAAGTGCAGCTTGCGGAAGTGTTCGGCGATCGTGTACCACACCCACTCGGTGATGTCGGAGATCCAGCCTTCGGCGTCGTATTCCTCCAGGCGCCGCACCAGGTCCTCGTTCGAGAAGCAGTGCAGGCGGCAGAAGATCTCGCCCACGATCCCGATCAGCGGCGTCGAGCGGCTGCGCCGGATGGGCAGCGCGCGGAAGCGGTCGCGCGAACGCACCAGCGCGTCCCGTATGGCCTTCAGTTGCGTCCCCGGCTCGAGCGGCGCCCTCTCGATGCTCTGGCACACGTCCACCAGGCACTCCTCGTAAAGGGCCTCCGTGCTTCCCTTCTCCACCTCGTGGGGCCGGTGCTGCAAGAGCACCTTCTGGAGGATATCCGCGGCTATCAGCGCGCGCCACGCGGTGCGCACGAACTGCCGCGCCAGGTCCCCGAAATCCGCGTAGCCGTCGTGGCTCGAAGGCGAGATCACGCTGGTGTGCGGATAGCCGTTCTCTTCCAGAATGCGCCGCAGATACGGGGCGTACTGGCCGAAGCGGCAGGGACCGTCGGCGGTGGGCATGAAGAGCAGCACGTTCGCCGGGTCGATGCCGGGCTGCTCCAGCACTTTCATGAAATCGCCCACAGTCACCTTGGCGGGATAGCACTCGTCGCCGGAGGTGTAGCGCGCGCCCAGCTCGCGGGTGCGGCTGTCGGAGGGCGGTGTGATGTCGGCTTCCAGTCCCAGCGCGTGGAACGCGGCGGCGAAGGTCCGCCCGCTGCCATAGGCCATCGGTGGAATGAAAACCCGCTTGCCCGCTAGTGGATTGCGGCGACCGCCGGATCCGTTTCCATCCCCGACTTGTAACATCGCAGAATTCCTTTGCTATCGAGATACGCTTCGCAGCGGGTCATGTAGCCGGCGTCGTTGCCGTGCCCGTCGAACTGCAACACCAGCAGCGGCGCGCCCGCCGCCTCGCGCGTGAAGTGCTTGATGTAGGAATCCGGCCCGCACTTGAAGTTCGAGATGTAGACCACGTGCAGGTTGGGCCGCCTCGAGGCCAGCCGCGCCGCGCTCAGGATCTTACGGCCCGAGGCCCAGTACATGTTCGGGTGCAGGTCGTCCACCGCCTCGCGCCCCGTCACCACGAAGTCGATGGGAATGACGTTGGCCCCGTAGCGGTGGCGCAGCTTGCGCGGGATGTCGCAGTTCACCGCGCGGTCGTAGATGTTATACGGCCGGCCCACCAGCAGCAGGCCGGGCTCGCCGGTGTGGTCCAGCACCTCGAGCGCCTTCCGGCCGGCTTCGAGCAGCCGGCCCTGGTACTCGCGCTGAGCGGCGTAGGCCGCGTCCGTCGCGCGGTCGCTCGCCCGGCGGCTCACCCCCAGCCGCCGCATGGCCTCGTACAGCCCGCTCTTCACCTGCTCCCGGCCGAGTTGGAAGTGCAGCCGCGGGATCAGAAACATGTGCCGGTGCGGTTCCAGGCGCGGCGCCGATTCGAGCACGAACGGCAGCGTCTGGTTCCACGGGCAGAAGTGCGCCGTCCCCGTGCCTTCCGCCCCCGTATCGGCATTCAGCAGGTTCGGAATCAGCACGTAGTCCACGCCCATCTCGACCAGCGCGGCCACGTGCCCGTGCGCCACCTGGATGGGATAGCAGGGCTGCGCCAGCGCCATTTCGAGACCGGCGGCCGCGATCTTGGGATCGGTCGCCGGGGAGAGCGCCACCTGGATGTCGAGCTCCGTGAAGTAGCGGTGCCAGAACGGCAGGTGCTCGAAGGTCGACATGGCCCGCGGCAGCCCCACGCACAGCTTCCCCGGCACCCGCTGGAATTTACCGGTCGCCGGCTGGCCCGACAGCCCTTCCAGCAGCCGCTCGCGAAACGCGAACAGGTCCTCGATCACCGGCTTGCGTCCGGTCGTCGACGGCTTGCGGAACTTGTCGGAGCACTTATCGCCCCAGTAGCTCTTGTGGCCCTCGATGGTGAATTCCTTGATGTCGCACAGGTTGGTGCAGGCCTTACAGACGAAGTCGCGGGTCGCCATCTGGAGGCTGGAGAGATCGTATCCGCGGAAGCGCGAGACGCCGCGCGTTGCCAGGTGCCATTGCCGCGCGATCAGCGCCATGCCGATCGCTCCCACCACGCCGTTATACGGAGGAACCGTGATCTTCTTCCCCAGCAGGCTGGCGAACGCGGCGGCCACCGAGTCGTTGTACGCCGTCCCGCCCTGGAAGTAAATCACCTTGCCGATCTTGCGCCCGCGCACCACGCGGTTCAGGTAGTTGAGGGCGATCGAATAGGCCAGCCCGGCCACGATGTCCGGCACCGTTTCGCCCTTCAGCATCCAGCCCGTCACGTCGCGCTCCATGAACACCGTGCAGCGCTCGCCCAGCCGCGTCGGCCGCGCCGAGGACAGCGCCAGCTTCGCGAACTCTCCCTTGATGCTGATGCCCAGCTTCTCGGCCTGCTCTTCGAGGAACGACCCGGTGCCCGCGGCGCAGGCCTCGTTCATCGCGAAATCCACCACGATGCCGTTCTCGATCGAGATGAACTTCGAGTCCTGCCCGCCAATCTCGAAAATCGTGTCCACCGGCTCGCCGCCGAGCGTGCTCGAGATGTGCAGCGCGCCGGTCTTGTGGGCCGTAATCTCGTCGTTGACCACATCCGCGCCCACCAGCTCCGCGATCAGCTCGCGGCCGGACCCCGTGGTGCCGACTCCCTGGATGAGCAGCCGCCCGCCCCACTGCGCCTGGACCTCGCTCAAGCCCTTCTGCACGGCTTCGATCGGGCGCCCCGCCGTGCGCAGGTAGACGTCCTGAATCACAGTGCCGTGCTCGTCGGTGGCCACCACGTTGGTCGAAACCGATCCGATGTCGATGCCCAGGTAGGCTGGAATCCGGGCATCGCCGGCAGGCGGAACGTACGCCGGAACCCGGTCGCGGAGCAGCACGACCTTCTCCATCGAGAGCGGGTTGGCATCCTCCACCCGTTCCTCGCCTTCGTGCTGGCTCAGCCGGTGAATCTCCCGCAGCGAGCGCTTCTTCCGTTCCTCGGTTTCCAGAATCGCCGTCCCCACCGCGCCGCACCAGGCATAGAGCTCGGGAACGAAGAGTTGGTCTTCGGTGAGCCCGAACGCCTCCCGCAGCGCAGCGGTCACCCCGGCGTTCTGCGAGACCGCGCCGATCAGCGCCACCGGCGGCGTCACCGGGCGGCCCTTCGCAATCCCGCTCTTGAAGTTCCGCGCCACCGCGTCGCACAGGCCGCGCAGAATCTCCGACGGCGTGTAGCCCTTCTGCTGGGCGTGGATCATGTCCGACTTGGCGAACACCGAGCAGCGCCCCGCGATCCGCGCCGCGCAATTCGCCTCGCACACCACCGCGCCGATCTCCTCGACCGAATAGCCCATCCGCGTTGCCTGCTGGTCGAGGAAGGAGCCCGTTCCTGCCGCGCACTCCCCGCTGCGGTCGTAATCGACGATCGCCGGCTGGCCCCCTCCGGGCGGCGGCTCCAGGCGGATGTACTTCGCGCTCTCTCCGCCCAGTTCGAAGACCGTGCGGACATGCGGGTAGAAGGCCCCCACCATCCGCGCGATGGCCTTGAACTCGTTCTCGAAGTAGATCCCCAGGATCTTGGCGATGGTGCGGCTTCCCGACCCGGTGACGCGGATTCCTTCGATGCGCGTCTCCGGAATGATCTCGTAGAGCTCCTGCAACAGGTCGAAGGTCGACTGGATGGGGCTGCCGCTGATCCGCATGTACTCGGAGAGGACCAGCGGAGCGCGCTTCCCGGCCTGGTCCCAGTTCATCAGGCGGAACGAGGGCTTGGCAGCGCACAGGGATTCAAGAGCGCCCCGGTCTTCCGCCCGGCCCAGAGCGGCGAGCTTCAGACTGATGGCGCCAATGTCAATACCGATGTTGATGCCCATGGACGCTGAGACTAGACCATCTTACACGGAAAGCCCGCCAACTGAAGGAGTTCAGATCCGAAAGGGTAGTTTTGGGGGTTAAACTGAGCCTCCCAAGGGGCGGGCGGCGGGGACAGTATACTCTGTCCCCGGTTTACCCACTCACTGCCGCAAAGAAGAACACGCGGCCTACCGCCATGTCGCCCCGCATCCCCAGCTCCCAGGCGTTGTGGTCTTCAATCCCGGTGAAGCCGGCGCGCCCCAGCGCGGCGGTCACGTCCTCGACCGGATAGCACCGCTCGAGCACGCTGATGTCGGACCGCCTCCATGCGCCCTCGACCAGCCGGAACAGCGTAAGGTCCGCCCGGCCGATCTTCTGGACCGGGTCGTAGCTCGCGCGCGTGATCCCGGCAGCCGTGTCTTCGACGGTGCCCGAGGAGCCGCACCAGAGCGTCTCGAAGGACTCCTCCGTGTTCATGTCGAAGACGAACAGCCCTCCCGGAACAAGCGCGCGGCGGACGCTCGCAAAGGCGCTTTCGAGCTCCTCCGGGTCGAGAACGTGGTTCAGGCTGTCGTAGGTGCTGAGGGCAGCGTCGAAGCGCGAGCCGATCGAGAAACGCCGGGCGTCCGCCAGGCAGAACTCGGCGCCGCGCGTCTGCTCGCGCGCGAAGCGCAGCATCTCCTCCGAGCCGTCGATCCCGGTCACCCGATAGCCGTGGGCCGCCAGGACGCGGCTCAGGTCGCCCGTGCCGCAACAGACGTCGAGCACCCGCGCGCCCGCCGGCAGGCGGGAGAAGACGTGCCGCTCCAGGAGCGGCGCGGCCTGCCGGTGATAGTCGCTCCCCCACCCCTGGTTGTAAAACCACGCGAAGGGATCGTAGACTCCATAGGGCTCGGCATCGGGCACAGCTTCAGTCTACCCTGCAAGCTAAGGGGGTGCCTCCAGTGCCGCCCTGGAGCGCCCGGCAGGGGTCCGAATACAAGCCTCGAAAAACGCACGCCCATTAAAGGAAAACAGAAACGCGCGTCCTTTCGCACGACGAAATTCGCCAGTCTCCACTTTCTGCCCCCTTTTTACCAGTGGCTAAAATTCCCCCTGAAACTCGGGCGCGATTCTGCATCTTACGGTGATGTAGTCTTTAGGCCGGAAGCTCGGGTAACGGCCTCCGGCCGGGAGCGCAGGTGGAAGGAGGCCCCGAACGACGCGGCACACACCGGCGGGTCCTTAAGGACGATCGGCGGATACCTCGATTTCGGAGCGCGTGCGCAGGAGCGTGTCTTCATCGCCAACCTCGAAGAGGAGCTTGCCGGGCGCATGCAGCAGCGTCTCGATCGTTTGGTGCAGCCGAGCCTCGACCGCATGCATATCTTCAAGTGTGCGCGGCCTGCTCCCACAGAACCCGACCCCTGGGGACCGCCGAGACGGTCGAGGACCGCGAGTTCTATATCATCTAGCCTGATTCCAATGACCTGGCGCGAATTTCGGACTCCAGCCCCCCAAGCCCGGCTCCGGAGAACGCCCGCAACCCACCCGAATTCAGCAACATCTGCGCCTACGGCCACCCATCGGCCAGCCTCAGCCCTCAAGCTAAGTCCTTTCCACCCCCACGGTGGGAGAATTCAACGCTCTAACCAACCGCATCTAAACGAGTTGTTTGCACATCAGGCGGCGCCGTCTCCCCGACCAGAAGGGGATTGAAACAGACGCCGCTTGGCGTCTTCGAAGGAGCGCTCGATGGCGGGCGGCGCAACTCATAGCCGTCGAGTCCCGGCACATCCTCAAAGCCCCGTGAGTTTTCTCCCAAGACCGTCCAGCCGTTCACAAAGTCCCGCAAATATATTTGCCCCCCGCCTCAAGCACTTCGCGCACTTCTACTGGCTGGCTACCGCCCGCCCGGCGTTATCCTCGTCCCAGGTGGCTTGCGCCCAGGAAGCGCGTCATGCCGCGTTGTGCGGCCCACAACCAAGTCCAATGCCGCTCCCCGTAACGAATCGACTTCTCGCGAGACGGCCTGAGTGCGAAACCGTACCACTCCCGCCGCCAGTCCGTTCATCGGATTTCATCACTTTCAACACCCCATCCGCCTCGCACCCCCGATGCTGGCCCCACCATGGCCCTGGTCCCAGGGCCAGACACTGCTCGCCCGCTTCCTCGCGCGGGCTTTCGTCGCGAGACGCTGGATGTGCCCGTGGATACGAGGCGCGCGAAGGCCGGCGACCGGAGGCGTGCTTGACAGTGCGTCGAGGACGACCGTCGAGCGCAACGAAGCAGACACCGCCATATCGCCCGTCGGAACACAAAGTGTGTGAGAAGCGCGCCCGACACCGCGCAACCCGCTCCCAGTCCCTCGCCCCGAGTGGCATGCCGCATGCTTCTCCGCCCGGCACACGTGGAGTTGTTCGGGGGAGCGGCGCCGTCGGGGGAAGCGGGCGTGGGGAACGCTTGCAGGCGGCGCCGCCCCGGATCTTTAGGAGGAGGCAGGGCAAGGGGCCCCTAACAGGGCCTAGGACAATTAAAAATCGTTCACCGCCAGCCAGCGGAGGAAGTGTGCCCAAAACGGTATTTTTTACCTTCTTCTCGCGGTTTTGAGCGCTTTTTTACCTTCCTCGCAGGACATCAGCCTTCTAAGTCGGCAGTCTACCGGCTCTTCCCAAGATGGCCCTCAACGTGCGATCCTAAGCGGCGGGAGGGTAACACACATGTTGAATTCACGCACTTTGCTAGGGACCGGGGGTCTGCTGTTGCTCGTCGCCCTCGCCACTCCAGGCTGTGCCACGAAGAAGTACGTTCAGCAACAGGTCGGCACAGTGGACCAGCGGGTGAGCGACGTAGACAAGAAGCAGTCGGAAGCCGTCGCCAACTTAGACAACAAGGAACAGAAAGACGTATCGCGGGTGGAAGAGCGCGCGATGAGCGCCGAGAGCAAGGCCAACGACGCAGCCAAGGCGGCCCAGGCGGCCGACCAGAAGGCGGTCCAGGCCGGCCAGGACGCCCATGCCGCCAACGATGCCGCGCAGCAGGCGAACGCCAAGGTGGGCGACGTCCAGCGCGAGATCGAAAACTACGACAACTTCAAACTGGCCGGCACCCAGGATGTGCTGTTCGGCCTGAACAAGGCCGTGCTGACGGATGAGGCGAAAGCGAAGCTCGACTCCCTGGTCCAGCAGGCCCAGGGGCTGAAGCGTTTCCAGATCGAGGTGCAGGGCTACACCGACCGGACCGGTCCGGCGAACTACAACCTCGGCTTGAGCGCGCGCCGCGCCGATGCCGTAGTGCGGTACCTGGTGGACAAGGGGCTTCCTATCCGCCGCGTCCACACCGTCGGTCTGGGCGAAGTGCCGAAGGATTCTACGCTGACGAAGAAGGACGCGCGCCACGTGGTGGCAAACCTGTACGCGCCGGAAGCGGCCCACTAAGCGACGCCCGATAGGTCTCGTTCGGAAAACGGGGACGGCTCAGGCCGTCCCCGTTTCTCTTACTGCACGCTTTTCAGAAGGTCCTCGGCCAGCACGCTGGCGCGCTCGGCGAGGTTGCGGGCGCGGAACAGGTCCACCCTTCGGGCATTGTTGGCCTGCTCGACAAAGGCGCGCACGCGGGCCAGGTAGGTCGTCTGCTCGCGGCTGAGCCGCTGGCCCTCCAGCGCCGCGACCGCTTTCTGGGCGCTCGCGATGTTCCGGTCGATCTCTTCGGTGTAAGCCTGCCGCTGCTCCGGAGTCAGGATCTGTTCAAGCTGGGGCAGGGGCGCCGGGGCCGGAGGCTCTGGTTCGGGCGCGGGGGCCGGCAGGTCGGCGTCGGCATTCGGCCGGGGCTTGGGGCGGCGATGCGGGGGAGGGGGCAGCGCTTCGCCGGGCAGGGAAGGCCCGGCCTGGCTGAGATCGGGCTCCGTGGCGGCCACCTCAGGCGGAGCGGGAAGGGCGACCTCTCGGGGCTTGGGCGGCGCCACGGGAACCGCCGGCGCCGGAGCGGGCGGTGGAGGCGGCACAACCTTGCGCTTGTGAAACAGTTCACACGAAGGCGTGCATACCGCCAGGGCCAGCGCCGCAACGAATACGATGGGGGTCCTTCTCATCCTCGCCGGCTCGGTTCAGTCGCCCCGTGCGCTTTCTTCCGCCGCAGTCTGCACTCCGCCAAACTGCTCCTTGTAGATCGCCGGGAAGCGCAGACGAAAAGTCGCCCCCCGGCCTGGCTCGCTTGTGAAATCGATAGTACCATTGTGCAACTGAACCACGCGAAACGTCATCGCCAGACCGATTCCGGATCCTTTTCCTTTCGTCGTGAAGTACAGATGAAAGACGCGGTCCCGTATCTCCGGAGGGATGCCGGCGCCCTGATCGGAGATGTTCACGCAGCACTCGTCGCCCTCGCGCAGGAGCTGGATCCGGAGCAGGCCACCGCTCTTCATGGCTTCGACCCCGTTCACCACGACGTTGAGAATGGCCTGCTGGAGCAGGTCGCGGTCGCCGTGAACGAAGGTTTCCCCGGAATCGGAGTCCAACTCGATACGCACGTTCTGACGGGCGGCCGAGGGGCCCACCAGCGCAGCCACCTCCTGGGCCAGCTCCGCCATCCCGATGTCGCTCATGCGCAGATCGACGGGACGCGTGAAATCCAGGAAGGTCTTCACCACGCGGTCCAGGCGGAGAATCTCGCGGGCGATGGTCTCGATTTCGGGGCCGACCTCGTCATACTGGCCGGCCAGCTTCGACTTGAGCACTTCCATGTGGACGGTGATGGCCTGCAGCGGGTTTTTGATCTCGTGCGCCACGCCGCCGGTCAGGCGGCTGATGGCGGCCAGGCGAGCGGAGACGTCGAGTTGCGACCGGATCTGACGCCGCGTCTCGGCGTCGCGCAGCGTGATCAGGGCACCGATGCGCTGGCGGTCCGGAAAGGCCCCGATCATCTCGACGCTCACCAGCACGCGCGTGCCAGGCCCGTTCTCCAGCGTCAGGGCGATGTCCTTGAGCGGCTGGCGCAGTTCGATCGAATTGCGCAAGGCCGCGCCCAGCGCCGAGGGGGGAGGAAAGATCTCGCTGAGGGTGCGGCCCATGATCTCCCCGCGGCCGCGTCCCAGGATGCGCTCGGCGGCGCGGCCCGCCATCACCAGGCGGTCGTCGCGGTCGAACAACAGTACCACCTCTTCCAGCCGCTCCAGAAGCTGCTCGACGTTGCTGCGGAGCTGGATCGCGTCCTGCCGTGCGCCGCGATACTGCTGGCCCAGCACGTTCAGTTTGGATTGCACGGCGGCGAATTCCCTGGCCGTGCCGTCGGGTGTCGCGGGCGGACTGGCGAAGTCACCCCGGCTGATCCGGTCGATGGCCTGGCTGATGTTATCGAGCGGCCGCAGCACGAGGTTCGAAACCACGACCGCCAGCAGCAGAGACAGCAGCAGCGCGCCGAGAAATATCAGAGCGACTCTCCGCACCTGCGGCAGCACCATCTTGCGCAAAAAGATCGAGGACAGCACCACGCTGATGCTGAAATCCGGGGTGGTCTGGCCCGGCGTTCCGATGCCCACCGTCACCTGGTAATCCTGGCGCTCGGAGAGGACCTCCCGCAGCTTCTGCCAGGGGCTTTCTTTGGCCCACACTTCGAACGCCGGCAGCCGCGTAGTCCGCTCGCCGACGCGGAAGGGGAGCGAATCGGCCACGATGCGTCCGGAGGCGTCGGCAATCGAGACTTCGACGATCGTGCTGGAGTTGGACACGATTTCGCCCAGGAAGGCGGCCAACTCGTCGTCGGACTGGAGCAGGCTGGGGTAGAGCGTCTTGGGGTCCTCAGCCCGGCGCGCCGGCGGCAAGTCGAGGATCAGCTCCTTGAGGCGCCGCGGGACGAAGCGGGTGACCTCGTGCGCGGAGTTCTCCGCGCGTTGCTGAACCCCCTCGAAACCGAAGGCGCCTAGCGTGTAGAGGTGCAGGAGCGAGAGGGCCGTGACCACGGAGAACATCAGCACCAGGACGAACAGGCGCAGCCGCGTCCGCAGGGACAGCTCGCGCGGCGCCGCGAAGCGCCGCCACAGCGCCGCCGCCTTCCGGGCCAGTGCGCTCGTCCGTGTCATGTTCAACCGTGTGGCACGCGCTTCACCGTGCCGACAACGCGAGTGCGTGCGCCACCTATCCCTCGCCCTCGGCTGCGCCGTACTCCTTCAGCTTGTTGTGAAGCGTTTTCAGGCTGATCCCGAGGATGTCCGCGGCCCGCGTCTTGTTGTTCCTGGTGTGCTGGAGGGTGTGCTGGATCAGCGCCTTTTCCGCCTCGTCGATGGTAGCTCCGACGCGCAGCCGGATGGAGGCCGGGTCGGAGCCGTCGCCGACCCGCGCGGCCGGCGAAGCGGAGCCGAAGTTCGCCGGAAGATGGACCGAGCGGATGGTGCCCTCACCGGTGAGGATGACCGCCCTCTCGATTGTGTTCCTGAGTTCCCGCACGTTGCCCGGCCAGGGATGGCAGTGGAACTTTTCCATCACCTCCGGCGCGATGTCGGCGACTTTGGTGCCGTGCTTGCGGTTCAGATCCCTGAGCAGGGCCTCGGCCAGGAGGGGGAGATCTTCGAGACGTTCCCGGAGCGGCGGAAGGCCGATGTGGAAGACGTTGAGCCGGTAGTAGAGGTCCTCACGCAGCTCGTTCTTTCTCAGCGCTTCGGAGAGGACCTTGTTGGTGGAGGCGATGACGCGAACGTCCACCAGGATTTCGCCTTTGCCGCCCAGGCGGCGAACGCGCGAATCCTCGAGCACGCGCAGAAGCTTGGCCTGGGTGGCCACCGGCATGTCGCCGATCTCGTCCAGGAGCAGCGTGCCGTTCTGAGCCAGCTCGAAGCAGCCGGCGCGGCGCTCGAGCGCGCCCGTGAAGGCGCCTTTCTCGTGCCCGAACAACTCGCTCTCCATCAGCGTCTCCGGCATGGCGGCGCAGTTGATGGCGACAAAGGGGCCGACCGCGCGCGGGCTAAGGCCGTGGATGGCGCGCGCCACCAGTTCCTTCCCCGTTCCGCTCTCCCCGGTCACCAGCACCGCGGCCTTGGAGGGCGCGACCTGGCGCACCAGGGAGAAGACCTCCTGCATGGGTGCGGCGCGTCCCACTAGTTCTCCCAACACACCCTGGTAGCTCAACTCGCGCTTGAGACGCTCGGCCTCCTCTACCAAGCGCTGCTGCGAGGCCGCACGCTCCAGCAGCACGCGCAGCGCTCGCGGTTCGATGGGCTTTTCGAGGAACCAGAATGCGCCCAGGTCGTGCATTGTGGCGATGGCCGTCTCGATGTTGCCGAAGGCCGTGACCACGATGGCCGGCGGGCCGCCGCCTTGGGCCGAAAGGCGGCGCAGCAGCTCGAAGCCGTCCATGCGCGGCATCATAAGGTCGGTCACCAGGACGTGCGCCGGGAAGGTGCTGAGTTTGTCCAGGGCTTCCTGTCCGTCGGCGGCGGTCTCGGCCGTAAAGCCCCACGCGGCGACCATGCTCGCCAGACCGGTCCGCTGGTTCTCTTCGTCATCAACAATCAGCACCCGGGTCGCGTTGCCAGCCATGTCCCCATTTTGCGCTATCGCGGGCAGGGCGGGCCGTGACCCCTCGAGTCTAGGAACAGTGGTCCGAGTTCGAGCCGGTCTTGCCGCCGGTCCTTGGCGAGCATTGGTGACACCACCCTATCGCCGGCGTCGAGAGGCCCTGTTGTGTGGTAGGCTCTTTCTCGACTATGTCCCACACGGATTTTGACCTGGCCGCGGCGGCGCGGCAGGAGATGATTGCCGAGGGATTCGAGCCGGATTTCGGGCCGGAAATCGAACGGCAGGTGGCGGCCATCGCCGCCCGGCCGGCGCCCGCGCTCGACGACGGCGTGCGCGATTTGCGAAACCTGCCGTGGTCCTCGATCGACAACGACAGCTCCCGGGACCTGGACCAGATCGAGGCCGCGGAGCGCGTGGAGGGCGGCATCCGCGTGCGGATCGGAATCGCCGACGTGGACGCGGACGTAGAGGCGGGGTCGCCGATCGACCGGCACGCGGCCGCGGAGACGACCTCGGTCTACACCGGCATACGGACCTTCCCGATGCTGCCCGAGCGGCTCTCGACGGACCTCACCTCGCTCAATGAGGGCGCGGACCGGCGGGCCGTGGTGGTCGAGTTCCTGGTCTCCACCGACGGGGTGATTTCGGCTGGGGCTGTATTCCGTGCGCTGGTGCGCAACCGGGCGCAACTGACCTACAGCGGGGTGGGGCCGTGGCTGGAAGGGACGGCCGCAGCGCCGGCGAAGGTGGCCGCCTCCGCGGACCTCACGGCACAGCTCAAGATGCAGGACGAAGCCGCGCAGGCTCTTCGCGCCCAGCGTCACCGGCTGGGCGCGCTCCACTTCGACCGGCCCGAGACGCAGCCCATCCTGGCCGGAGACAAGGTGCAGGGCATCGCCGCCGAGCAGCAGAACCGCGCGGGCGCGTTGATCGAGGACTTCATGGTCGCGGCCAACGAGGTGATGGCGCGGACGCTGACGGATGCCGGCGTGTCGTCGATCCGCCGGGTGGTCAAGTCGCCGGAGCGCTGGCCGCGGATCGTCGAACTGGCCGGGCAGCGCGGAGAGCGGCTGCCGGCTCAGCCGGACGCGGTGGCGCTCAGCGCATTCCTCGCGAAGCGGAAGGCCGCCGATCCGGACCACTTCGCCGACCTCTCGCTGGCCGTGATCAAGCTCATGGGGCCGGGCGAGTATGTGCTGGCGCGGCCGGGCGAGGACGCACCGGGGCACTTCGCGCTGGCGGCTCACGACTACACGCACTCGACGGCGCCCAACCGCCGCTATGCCGACCTGATCACGCAGCGGCTGATCGAGGCCGTCCTCGTCAGGCAACCGGCCCCGTATTCGGACGACGCGCTGGCGGCCATCGCGAGCCACTGCACGCTCAAGGAGGACGCGGCCCGCAAGGTGGAGCGCGCCATGCACAAGCGGATCGCGGCGGTGGCGCTGGCGGGCCGGGTCGGTGAGTCGTTCCCGGGGGTGGTGACGGGCGTGACCCCGAAGGGAGTTTTCGTGCGCGTCTTCAACCCACCGGTCGAAGGACGGCTGATGCGCGGCGAGCAGGGCGTGGACGTGGGCGACCGGGTTCGCGTGACGCTGCTGGCCACCGATCCCCAGCGCGGCTTCATCGACTTCGGCAGGTGAACGATGCGGTGGCTGGCACTGCTGGTAGCGGCGGCCGCGTGGGGCCAAACGGTGGTGCGCCAGGGCGACGCGATCCGGGTCCGCACGCCGGGCCCGGCGGTCCAGGCGCGCATGGACGGCCGGACCGTGCGCCTCTTCCCTCAGCCCGAGGGGGGACGGCAGGGGTTGATGCCGGTGCCGGCCTTGAAGGCGCCGGGCAGGTACGCGCTGGACCTGCTGGACCGCGACGGCAAGGCGCTGTCGAGCCAGACGGTGACGGTGCGGGACGCGCGCTTCCCCACTCAGAACGTGGTGCTCGGCAAAGCGACGGCGGAACTCAAGCCGTCTCCGGGGGAGATGGACACGGTGGACGCGTTCCTGGCGGCCGTCAGCGAAACCAGGCACTGGCAGGAGCCGCTCGGCCTGCCGGTTCCGGGATGTATAACCTCTCCCTTCGGCGTGAAACGGCTTACGAACGGGAAGCCGACGGGGCATTACCACGGCGGGCTCGATCAGCGGGCGCCGGCGGGGAATCCGGTGCATGCGGTTGCGGACGGTGTGGTGAAACTGGTCCGGCAGTACAACATTCACGGTGGCACGGTGGGCATCGACCACGGGCAGGGGCTGGAGTCGATGTACCTGCACCTGTCCCGGTTCGCGGTGGTGGAAGGGGCGGTGGTGCGCAAAGGCGACGTGATCGGGTACTCGGGATCGACGGGACGGTCGAACGCGCCGCACCTGCACTGGTCGCTCTACGCCAACGGCGTGCCGGTCAACCCGCTGCAGTGGGTTCGTTTGAGGCCTTGCGAGACTGGTGTAAAACATTGAGCCTACGGAGGTTGTTCGTTCGAGGTGGGTTCGTTCGGTAAAACTCAGTTTTGGGCCGGGTGAAGCGCTCGTAACGTCACCCTGGAAATCGCATCAGCCTTCCCGGAGTTGCTTCGGGACGATGTGCTGCGCGCTCAACGGTACTACCCGAACCGTTCCATGAAACGCTTGCGCGCATTTCGCGCAGTGGTGGGCGGCGAGGCGGTGGCGATACGGGATCGCGTGTACTACGGCTCCGCCCTCATGGAGACGGATCAGCTTAGTCGT
This sequence comes from Bryobacterales bacterium, assembly GCA_963710565.1. Classification (GTDB taxonomy): domain Bacteria; phylum Acidobacteriota; class Terriglobia; order Bryobacterales; family Bryobacteraceae; genus DASWZN01. The sequence goes on from CAVQAN010000013.1 coordinate 188,569, forward strand.
TCCTGCCAAGATTTGGCTGCCCAGCGTCTCAACCGACTTGTGCCAGGTCCCCGCATGATGGAGAGCTGCGAGGCACCCGCCGTGGCGATTCGGCGATGAAGGCGTGGTTCTGAATTGACTTGATCGAGTCTGCCCGTGCGGCTGGCGCGAAGGAGGGACGCCAATCCAGTGCCCCAGTAGGGACCCGCAACACATTGGCCCGCTACCCAGCTTTGAGCAGGGTGCGAACGCGAATGGTTGAAAGCATCTTCAAGAACGAGTCCGCAAGGTGATCGAGAACGCTTCGGAAACTCGCCGCGACGGCGGGCGAAAGCTCTCTCTCGATGTAGCAGTCGTACTCGTCAACGGTCGTCCTGATGCGCCCCCCAAACGCCTCCCTCAGCTTCCGTTCGATGGGCGCCTGAACCGCTCGCGTCTTGAAGTAGATCATCGCCTGGACGGAAAGCGCGATGCGATCTTCGACAGGCGTCCACGCTAGACCGAAGCACAACCAGACACTCTTGCTTACTTCCAGTTCGGTGCCAAGCCACGTAGTGAGGTCGCCACCATGGAAATCGTCCACCTCGTCTATTGCCCAGTCGGTTACCACAACCGGGACACCGGTTCTCCCCACTCGACGGAAATCCCAGTTGAGGATTACGTGTCAACGAACTCGAACACAGGTGGGCAGCGGTCGTCGCGGGATCACGAAACAGTGAACGATCTCACGCCCGCCATCTTGGCCCTGCACTGCCTCTCGCCCCATCACGTCAAGCGCCTGTGACGACCGGGGGCTCCCAGGGCCTTCCGTTGAAGAACTCGCGTTCCTCCTCGTGTCTTGCTGCTATGAATCTCTTGCGTTCATCGAAGATCTTGTCCCGAAGGTTGTAGAAGGCCTCCAGCGTATCAGGTGGAACGATACCGAAGCTGGGGTTGTAACGGTTGCAGAACCCGTTGCATGCCGCACACGCCAATACCGTGTTTGAGTAATCCCCATACCACTTCTCATGAATATGGGTTGATTCGCAGAGCCCGATTGGGATTACGTGGTCGACCACCATTGTCAGCCACGTTCGGTAAGTATCAGTGAGGTTGGTGTCACAGTAAGCACAGCGCCTCTGACCGGTTCGCCGCACAAGTTCGCGGCCATACTCGTGGCGGGCGTTAGCACCTCTTGCCACTCCCAGCAGCTGGCGGCCTCCATCGGGGTATACATTAGGAGGGAGTTGCGCAAGATGCTCCCTTGATCGTTTTTGGATTGGAATATGCTGTTCTCAGGGATGGACAGAACGTGTCAAGGGGCGCCCGTGATGATGCGACGACTCACTTTTTCGGAAGACCCTCTGCCTCGATTCGGCTTGAAGGCCTTCCCCTGCACATGGGAAAACACTATCAGCGACGATACCATTGCGGAGGCAGCGGCGCGCGGACTTTTGGCTTTCAAATCGTCGATTACCCTGACTCGCTTATGGCCGGCGAAGCGTAAGAGCCGGACCGGCAGCGAGGCTCGGTGGCGTCTTCAGCCGCGAAGGGCATGGCAGCGCAGGTGCTATCATAGATCTGACCAGACTGGTCAGAGCGAGGTGCGTGCCGATGAAGAAGTCAAAGAAGCGTCCGGCGGTCCAGAAGGATTGGCAACTCCAGGAGGCCAAAGCGCGGTTCAGCGAACTGTTCCGGCTGGCGCGGGAGCGCGGACCGCAGCGCGTGACAAAGCACGGAACAACGGCGGTCGTCGTGCTTCCGGCTGAGGACTATGAGCGTCTTTCGAGCGCCAAGGCCCGAAAAGGGAGTCTGGTCCAGTTCTTCGCGGATTCCCCGCTTGCGGGTTCCGGCATTCAACTCGACCGAGAGCGGGACTACGGAAGAACCGTTGAGCTATGAGCGGCTTTCTGCTCGATACCAACGTGCTCTCCGAACTGATCAAACCGAAGCCCGAGAGCAAAGTTCTGCGGTGGATTGAGGAGACGGACGAATCGATCCTGTTCCTGAGTGTGCTCACGCTAGGTGAGATCAGAAACGGAATCGCGCGTCTGGGCTCAGGGTCGCGCCGGGGCCGGCTGGAATCATGGCTGCAAGTGGACCTTCGCACGCGCTTTCAAGGCAAGGTGCTGCCCATCGACGAAGCCATAGCGGACCGATGGGGAGCGATTTCGGCTGATGCCGCCGCCAAAGGCAGACCGGTCCCGGTGATTGATGGCCTCCTCGCAGCAACCGCGCTGCACCACAACCTCACGCTCGTGACCAGGGACAGTTCGGATGTCGCTGGGACCGGTGTCTTGACGGTGAATCCGTGGCTGTAGCCGGCCCCTCCCGTTGGCGGCGCGCTCTACCGGCCGAGGCATGTCATAATCTACCCATGACGCGCTACAACTGGGCTTCGGTCGAGAGAGAGCAGTTGAATCCCCTGTTTCGACGCCAGGCGATTCATGGCGAAATGATCACCGTCGCGCGCATCGAGCTCGCCAAGGGATGCATCGTGCCCGAGCACGCGCACCTCAACGAGCAAATCTCCATCGTCAAGCAGGGCCGGCTTGTTTTCCGCATCGCGGGAAGCGAGATGACGCTCGAGGCCGGGACGTGCTCCACATCGCCGCGCAAGAGCCGCACTCGGTCGAAGCGCTCGAGGACTGCCACGTCATGGACGTGTTCTCGCCGCCTCGCGACGACTGGCGCCGTGGCGACGACGCGTACCTGAGGAAGTAGGCGCCGCCACCTCAATCCAGCCGCTTGTGGAATCGCAGGGCGCTGGCCGTGAGCACCAATGTCCCGTAAAGGAACAGCGCGGCGAACTGCGGCCACAGCACGGAAAACCCGGTGCCCTTCAGGAAGATGCCGCGCACGATGGTCATGAAATACCGCACCGGGTCGAGATAGCTCAGCAACTGCACCGGCAGAGGCATGTTGCGGATCGGGAACGCGAAGCCGCTCAGCATGAAAGCCGGCGTGAAGAAGAAGAACGAGCCCATCACCGCCTGCTGCTGCGTCTGCGAGATGGTGGAGACGAACAGGCCCACGCCCAGCGTGGTCATCAGGTAGACCACGGCCGCGCAGAAGAGCAAAGGCACGCTGCCGCGCAACGGGATGTGGAAGACCACCAGCGCGGCGGTGGTGACGAAACCGACCTGAATCAGGCCGGCCAAGCCGAACGGCAGGGTCTTGCCCAGCATCAGCTCGAGGGGGCGCACCGGCGTGACCATCAACTGCTCGAGCGTCCCGATCTCCTTCTCGCGCACGACAGCCATGGCGGTCAGCATCATGCTGACCAGGGTGACGATGTTGACCACCACGCCCGGGACGAAGTAATTGCGGCTGAGCAGGTCGGGGTTGAACCACACCCGGCTGCGGACATCCAGGCTGGGCAGGCCCAGGCCTACGGGGGCGCCAGTCGCCATGGTCCGCCCAACCAGCTTGGCCCGCTGCTGCGCCGCCAGAGCATTGCTTGCGAAGCCGCTGACCACCTGGTTGGCGTAAGCGGAGGCGATGGAGGCCGTATTCGAATTGCTCCCATCCACCAGGACCTCAACGCCGGTAGTCACGCCACGTTCAATGTCGCGTCCGAAGCCCGGGAATACGCTCACGACCGCGTGGACGCGGCTCTCGTCGAGCACGCGCTGCACTTCCTGCTCGTTGGCAGGGAGCGCGACCAGATCGAAGCGCGGCGAGCCCCGGAAGGCCGCCAGCAGGTCGCGCGACTCCGAAGTGTGGTCCCGATCGAGCCAGCCGATGCGCACGTGGTCGACATCCAGATTCACCGCGTAGCCGAAGACGATCAACTGGATGAGCGGTGGCAGGAAGAGCAGGATGCGCATGCGCGGCTCGCGCAGCGTCTGGCGGAATTCCTTGTGCACGATCTCGCGGATTCGTTTCCACATCTCAGACCACCTTCTGGCGAAGCTTGCGGGTCGCGATCGCGAAGACAACTGTTGCGAAACCAGCCAGGAACGCCAGCTCGCCCCACAGCATCTCGATGCCGATGCCCTTCAGGAACACGCCCTTCAGGATCGTAACGAAGTATCGCGCCGGCACCACGTGGCTGATGACCTGAATCGTTCGCGGCATGTTCTCGATCGAGTAAACGAAGCCCGAAAGCAGGAACGCCGGCAAAAATGAGGTAAGCATCCCCATCTGGTAAGCCAGAACCTGGGAGCGGGCGAGCGCGGAAATCAGAATGCCCATACTCAGCGAACCCAGCAGAAACAGGCAGCTCGAGACCATCAGCAGAAGAGGACTACCGCGCAGGGGGACGCCGAAGACGACCATGCCGGCCACGATCGAGATCACGGTGTCGGCGAACCCGACGGCGAAGAAGGCCGCCATCTTGCCCAGCACGATTTCGGCCGGACGCAAGGGCGTCGAGAGCAATTGCTCCATGGTGCCCATCTCCCACTCGCGCGCGATGGTGAGCGATGTGATCAGCGCGGTGATAATGGCCAGAATCACCGAGATCAATCCCGGCACGATGTAGTTCCGCGACTTCAGCTCGCTGTTGTAAAGCACGCGCAGGCGGCCATCCACCGGCGATTCCAACTTCGCGCCGCCGCGGCGGTTCATGGCCGCGGCCCGTAGCTTAAGCGAGTAGGATTGCGTCATCGCGTCGGCGTAGCCCTGGGCGATGGAGGCGGTGTTGGAGTCGCTGCCGTCGTAGATGAGCTGCACGGGGGCGCTCCGGCCGGCCACCAGATCGCGGGCGAAGTTGCGCTGGATGACGACGGCGAGCAGGCACTGGTCGCGGTTGATCGCCCGCTCGATGGCGCCGTAGTTGTCCACCGTGCCGGTGATGTGGAAGAAACGCGAACCGGCGAACTGAGCGATGAGGTCGCGGCTCTCGGGCGTGTGGTCGGAGTCGTAGATCAGGGTCGGGATGCGGTCCACGTCCAGTGTGAGGCCGTAGCCGAACAGCATCAGCATCACGAACGGCACGGCGAGCGCCATGGCCAGGCTGCGGGGATCCCGCACGATATGCAGCAGCTCCTTGCGGAACATGGCGCGGGTGCGGCGAAGGCTCATGCGGCCCTCCGTTCTTGCGCCTCGATCATGGCCACGAAGACGTCCTCCATGGAAGGCTCGATGGATTCCAGGCGGTGCACTTCGATGGCCAGCGACGCCAGCCGTTCGCGGATCGGCAGCGCCGCGGCGGCGGCGTCATCGACGGTGACGTGCAGCCCGCCGCCGAAGACCGCCACGTCGCGCACGCCGTCGAAGCCGTCGAGCGCCTTCATGGTGCCCAACGCATCCGATGTCTCGAGCGCGAGCAGGTGGTGCCCGGTGAGCGAGCGCTTCAACTCGGCCGGCGAGCCAAGCGCGATGATCTTGCCGCTGTACATCAGAGCCAGACGGTGGCAGTACTCGGCTTCGTCCATGTAGTGCGTCGAGACGAAGATGGTGTGCCCCGCCTCGGAGAGCTGGTAGATCAGTTCCCAGAAACCGCGGCGCGCGATGGGGTCGACGCCGGAGGTCGGCTCATCCAGGAACAAAATGGGCGGCTCGTGCAGGATGGCGCAGCCCAGGGCCAGGCGCTGTTTCCAGCCGCCGGCGAGCAGGCGGGTCATGGTGTGGCGGCGCTCTTCGAGGCCGGCCATTTTGAGCACGTAGTCGCGGCGCGCGGCGCGGCGGTCTTCGGGGACTCCGTAGATGCCGCTGAAGAACTCGATGTTCTCTCCCACCTCGAGATCGTCGTACAGGGAGAACTTCTGCGACATGTAGCCGATCGAGCGCTTGATGGACTCCGACTCCGTAGCGACGTCGAAGCCGCCCACGCGGGCCGTGCCCTGCGAGGGCGTAAGCAGCCCGCACAAGATGCGGATGGTGGTGGACTTGCCCGCCCCGTTGGGGCCCAGGAAGCCGAAGATCTCGCCCCGGCGGACTGCGAGGGAAACGTGGTCGACGGCCACGAAGGCGCCGAAGCGCTTGACCAGTTCGTGGGCCTCGACCGAGAATCCGTTGTTGGCCGCCTCGCTCATGACCGCGCCTCCCGGCCCGCCTCTTCCTTGCGGATGAGCGCGATGAATACGTCTTCGAGCGAAGGCTCGATGCGGCGCACCGCGGCCTCGCCCAGATCCGCAACGTTGTCGAGCGTCCGGCCCGGCGCGACGAAGACGTGCAGCGTCTCTCCCGCGGGTTCGGCGCTGACCACGCCCGGGGTGCGCTCGAGGATCTCGCGGGCGGCGCGGCGGTCGCGCACCCTCACCTCCCAGCACGTCTCCTCGAGAGAAGTTCGGAGCGCCGCCGGCCTGTCGCACCGGATCAGGCGGCCGCGATGAATCAGCCCCACGCGGTTGGCGCGCTCGGCTTCGTCCAAATAGGCCGTGGTGACGAAGACCGTCATGCCGTCCTTGACGAGCTGGTAGAGGATGGCCCAGAAGTCGCGCCGGGAGACCGGATCGACGCCGTTGGTGGGTTCGTCGAGGAAGAGGACCTCGGGATGGTGCAGGAGCGTGCACATCAGCGCCAGCTTCTGCTTCATACCGCCCGAGAGCTTCCCGGCCTGGCGGGCGCGGAACGGTTCCATGCGGGTCATGCGCAGCAGCCGCGCGGTGAGCGCGTCGCGCTCGGCGCCGACCACACCGAACAGGTCGCCGTAGAAGTCCATGTTCTCGGCGACCGTCAAGTCCGCGTAGAGGCCGAAACGCTGGGCCATGTAGCCGATGCGGTCCTTGACCGCGTCGGGCTCGCGCGCGACGTTGTGGCCGGCGACCCAGGCCTCTCCTTCGGTGGCATCCAGCAGGCCGCACATGAGGCGCAGCGTGGTGGTCTTTCCCGCGCCGTCGGGCCCGACCAGGCAGAAGCTCTCGCCGCGCCCGACCTCGAGATCGAGATGGTCGAGAGCCGTGAGCGAGCCGAAGCGTCGCGTGAGGTTGGCGGCACGAATCATGAGTGTCGCCCCACCCTATTCCCCACCCAACAGGATTTCGGCGTCGGCGGGCATGTTGGATTTCAGCTCGCCTTGGGGGTTCTCGACCTCGATTTTGACGCGATAGACGAGCTTGGCGCGCTCCTCGGGGGTCTGGATTTGCTTGGGTGTGAACTCGGCCTCCGAGGAGATGAAGGACACGTGGCCTTGGTAGATCTTGCCGGGATGGGAATCGGTGGTGACATTGGCCTTCGCGCCGAGCTTGATGCGGCCCAAGTCGCCCTCGCCGATATAGGCGCGCACCCAGGGATGATCGATATCGCCGACGGTGAGCACGGCGGTGCCCGCCGCGATCACTTCACCGACCTCCGCGGACTTGACGAGCACAACACCGCCGACGGGCGAGAAGGCTTCGGTGTCGTCCACCTGGGTCTGAACCACCGACAGGTCGGCCTTGCGCTGGCCGAGATCGGCGGTCCTTTGCACCAACTCCTGCCGCCGGCGCTTCAGCTCGAGGCGTTGCGCTTCGGCCAACCGCACCAGCGCCTGTGCCTGGGCGAGCTGCGCCCGGGCGGCGTCGATGTCCTCTTTGCGAGGGCCTTCGAGCACCAGAGCGAGCTGCTCTTTGGCCGTCTTCAGTTGGGCGTCGGCGGTCTCGTAACGGGTGCGGTACTGGTCGAAATCGGCCGCCGAGATGTCCTCGTTCTTGATGAGCGTCTGGGCGCGCTTCCAGTCGTTGACGGAGCGGTCGTATTCGGTCTGCGCGCGATCGACGGCGGCGCGCGCCTGGTCTTTCTCCTGCGGACGGGAGCCGGCCACCAGCGCCGCCAGGCGTGCCTCGGCGGCTGTGACCTCGGCGGCCCGCTGCTGGATCTGCCCTTCCAGCGTCTCCGCCTGATAGTCGATGGCCGTTGCCTGCTGCGCGAGTTGCGACTCGGCGGAGGCGACGCCGCCGCGCGCGCGTTCGCGCTGGCCGAGCAACTGATCCTTGTCGAGGCGCGCCACCAGCATGCCGGGAGTGACCCGGTCCCCTTCGTCCACGCGGCGCTCGATCAGCTTGCCGGGAATCTTGAACGCGACGTTGACTTCGGTGAGCTCGATATTGCCCGAGACGCGGATGGAGCGGCCATCTCCGCCGTGGAACCACGAGCGGGCTCCGATCAGCACGACGGCGGCGATCACGGCGAGCACGATAACGGGAATGAGCTTCTTTTTCATGGCCTGACTCCTTGTCGAATGAACTGCCGGATGGCGCCCATGGACTGCGCCAGGTTGATGCGAGCGATGTTGTAGGCGAGCAGCGCGGAAATGCGATTGTCGCGGGCCCGCGCGAGGCGGGTCTCGGCGTCCACCGGTTCCAGGCTGTTGGCGACGCCGGCGGCGTAGCGCCGCTGCGCTTGCGCGACTTCGTGTTCCGACTGCTCCAGGCCCTCGGTCGCGACTTTCAGCTCATCGTCGGCGGAGCGCAGACTGTCGAACGCGAGGCGGATCTCGAGTTCGAGCTGCTGGCGGAGGTCCCGGGTCTGGATCCGCTCCTGGCGAAGCTGGGAGGAACTCTCGGCGCGTTGCGCGTCACGGCGGCCGCCGTCGAAGATCGGCACGCGGAGCTGGATGCCGTAGGTGCGGGTCGGCGAGGCGGCATCGATTCCCGTACCGATGGCGCCGTAGTCGCCGAAGGCCGCCAGCGACGGCAGGCGTTGGTACTTGACGCCGCTGTAACTCAGGCGCGCGCTATCCTCGCGCGTCTTCTGGGCCTTCCAATCGGCGCGCGCGGAGAGGGCTTTCTCGACGGCATCCGGAAGCGCCAGGTCCCCCACGGGCTGGTAACCGAGTTTATCGGCCAGATCGAACTCGGTGTCGAGCTTTAGCCCCACCGCGCGCAGCAGCCGCAGCCGCGCCGCGCGCAGATCGTTGCGGGCTGCCAGCAACCGCTGGCGCTCGTTGGCCAGTTCGACCAGGGAGCGCGTGACCTCGATGGGAATGCCGGTGCCGGCCTGTTTGCGGTCTTCCGCCAGCTTCGCGGTGGCGGCGGCGAGTTCCACGTTGGCCTCGGCAGCCTCCACGTGGGCCTGCGCCGCCAGCGCGATCATGTACAACTGCGCCACCTGCGTGCTGACCTGGTCGCGCGCGTTGTCGTTGTCGGCCTGGGCGGCGCGGACGCCCGTGCGGGCGGCCTGGAACCGCCGGATCGAGCTGAAGTCGAAAACGGACTGGGTCGCCGTGAGGCGGGCATCGAAGGTGCTGTAAGGACCGATGAGCGTGGGAAAAGCGAAACCCGGGATCGGGATGTGGAAGCTCAGTCCCATGGCGGCCAGATTGGCGGTCTGATTCCGGTCGGTCACATAGGACTCGAGGTCGGGGAGCAGCGCCGAGCGGGATCGGCCGACTTGGCCTGGGCCTGGCGGATGCCTTCGCCCGCGAGCTGGACCTGGGTGCTTCCATCCGGCGAAAGCGCCAGATCGACCGCTTGTTTCAGGCTGAGCTTCAACGGAGTCTGGGCCGTGGCCGTGGCGGCCAGCAGCGCAAGAATCGACAGGACCGTTTTCGGCATAAGCGTATTACCAGCGCGGGCCGATGGCGGTTTCACGCTGGCTCTCCTTTCGCTCTGGAAACCACCGGCGCCCGGCAGCCGGCGGCGACGAACGCGATGAGGCGGTCCAGCGTGCCATCCACGTCGCTGGTGTCGCAGCGGCCGCCGGAGATCACCTTGATGTGGCGCTGGCCGGCGATGGTGTGGCTCATGGCCCCGATGCAGAACTGCAGCTTCCAGAGCAGCTCGATCTCGGGAAGTTCCGGCAGCGAGCGCCGCGCGGCGGACAGCATGCGCAGGACCAGCGGCGCGAATTGCCCCGTGAACAGGTGCGCGAACATGTCGCCCGGCTCGGTGTGGGCGCGTCCAAAGAGGTTGGCGGCGCAAGCGCCCTCCGGCGTGGTTACCAGTCGCAGGACCGGCTCCATGACCGCGCGCAAGATGGCCTCGATGGGCACCGGCTCTCCGGCCGCCTCTTTTTCAAACCGATCGAGCATGGCCAGCCGCTGCTCGTTGATCGGCCCGACCCGGCGTTCGAATACGGCGGCGATCAGGTGGTCTTTGGACTGGAAGTGGTAGTTGACGGCGGCCAGGTTGACCCCGGCCTCGGCGGTGATGTCGCGCAGGGAGGTTTGGGCGAAGCCCTTCTCGGCAAACAGGCGCTCAGCGGTGTCGAGGATGCGGTCCTTGGTGCTGGTGGCCTTGGCTGTTTCTGTCATACGTCTGTTTCAAACCTTCGTACGATTCAATTATACGTATGAATTGTGGGCTGTCAAGACCATTCTCGTCTCATGCTATACTGATCCGCCGGTGACAACGACCGCGCTCGGCGCCATTCCGCTCCTGTTGCTGGCCGGCCCCGCCTGCGGCCAGTTCCAGTCGGCAACCTACCGCGCCCAGATTGTGGTGGATCAGGGCGTACCGCCGCCTTCGTCGCCCCAGATCGCTCCCGACCCGCCCGTGCAATGTGAAATACTCGAGGTTTTCGGCAATGGCGAAGTGGAATACGCAGCGCCGGGGCGCTCCGACTGGTGTCCGGTCACCATCCAACTGGCCGGCTATCGGAGGAACAAGGCAGTCCTACGTCACGGAGCCGTCATTGTGATGAGGCGGCCGGGAAGCTACGCGAATCCGACCGTCTCTCTGGCCACGCTCCAGGCGCCTGAGGATGCGAAGAGGGCCTTTCAGAAGGGCGTCGGCGCCATGTCCGGAAAGAAGTGGGCCACGGCGCAGGAGGAGTTCGAGCGCGCCGTGGCCGCCTATCCGGACTACCCGCCCGCCTGGAGTGCCCTGGGAGAGGTTTTGGTCGAGCAGGCCCGGCCCGAGCCGGCGCGGCAGGCGTTTGAGCGGGCCGCCAGGTCCGACCCGAAGTTCGCCGCGGCGTGGGCGCAATTGGCCCGGCTGGCCGCCGACCAGGGCCGGATGCAGGATGCCCTCGACGCCGCGGACCGCGCGCTTCGGCTGGATCCCACCGGCTTTCCCTCCGTCTACGTAGCCCAGGCCATGGCCGACCATGCGCTCAAGCGTCTGGATGCGGCCGAAAAGAGCGCCCGCCGGGCCATCGATCTCGACACCTTCCACGAGATCCCGTGCGCGGAGCGCGTGCTCGGCTCGGTGCTCGAGGCGGCGGGAGACCGCGCCGGCGCCGTCGAGCACTGGAAGAAATACCTGAAAATGGCGCCGAAAGCGGAGGACGCGGCCGGCGTGCGCCAGCGCATCGCGGAAGCCGAGGCCGCCCCCCTCAGTGAATCGCGGCCGCGATGATCACGCACATGCCGATCGACATGGCTCCGATCAGAATCGCCAGCGCCGTGTTGTGCTCGTGAACGATCTCGTTCCACAGATGGTACGGCGTCAGCTTGTCGATGAGCGCGAAGGCAGCCACGAAGATCAGAATGCCGAGCGCCGAATAGACCAGCGCGTTCAGGATGTAGCCGGGGTGAAACTCGTTCATGGAATTGGCTCCGTCACTTGCCCCCGAAATAGCGCGGGTAGAAGGCGTAGTGCGCGCGGTACGCGCCGGGGTTGTCGCGTATCGACTTGGGCACGTCCTTCATCTCGTTGACGCTGGTAAGGCTCCAGCCGCGGTATTCGGCCATGGTCACGAGGCCGAGCAACGCCAGACCGTACAGCAGATAGAAAGGATGTCGCATCAGTCGTCTCCACTGCTCGAACTCGATGCCGTGGGCGGGTAGTCGCTTTCGCGCCAGCGCGCCTGTTCGAAGCCCATCGAGCGGAAGGTCAGGAAGATCGGCGGCACCAGCAGCAGCAGCGCCGCAATCAGGAAGTAACTCACCGATGGCACATCGCGCCGCACGGAGATCTCGTAGCTCACTCCGGCGGCGTTGGCGTCCATTTCCGGCTCGACGCGCAGGTAGTAGCGGCCGGAGGAAACCGCTGGCACCACCGCGGTGTCGCTTTGGCCGCCTTCGGTCCAGGCGCCGTCGCTATCGCTCCCGAAGTAGTAGCTGACCTCGCGGCCGAAGTCATACGCCTGGCCCGTATCGGCGTTGATCAGCGCGTAGTTGAAATACGCCCAGTTGTTGCTCAGGTCGGTGCGCGTCGCAAGTTCGACGTTCGAAGTGCGCCCTTTCAGCTCGAAGTAGTCCGTGATGAAGGAGGGCTCGCCGCCCGTTCGCGGCGCGAAGGAGTAATTCCCATGGAAGACCTCGTCCCGGCGGGCAAAGGTCGTGAACAACATCGCAACCAGCGCCAGCCCCAGCAGGAAGGCTCCGCACACCAACCAGACCTCTTTGAGGTTCGCGCCGTAGGGCGAGGGCTGGTTCTCGTAGACTCCGACCGGGCGGGGCGGGCTGCCCGGAAGCTGGAAGGCGTCCCACACCTGCCGGCCGGTGATGTACTCGCCCAGCGACCAGGTCGTCTCCGAGCCGGTGGTTTCCGAGGAGAGCATGCGCGGCGGCGCGACGAAATCGTTGCACGCCGTCGTTTCGCCGCCCACCTGCACACGCCAGGGGAATTCGCCGAGGACGTACGTCGTGCGGGCCTGCGACGACTGGAAATGCCGGAAGGTCTGGCCGAGCACCTTGGCCACGGGCCGCGGGCCGCCCATGTTCACTTCAGGCAGCGTGCGCAGCACGGTCACGTCGTTCCAGTGGCCCTGGTACTGGATGAGGTAGCGGAAGCCCTTATACGGGTTGAAGAGCAGGTACTCGTCCCAACTGTAGTCCACTCCTTCGGCGGTGATGGTGCGCACCTGGAAGCCGATGACCTCGTAGGGGTCGCCGCGGACCTTGCCGCGCGTTCCGAGCGGGATGAGCGGCTGGATGCGCTCGGCCGCCTGGAATCGCTGGAGCACGGCGAAATTGGGGTCCTTGGCGTCGAGGACCGAGTGGCAACTCCCGCACACGACGCTCAGAGCGGTGCCCAAGCCGCGGATGACGACCGGCGCGCCGCAGTTGGGGCAGTTGAACGACTTGACCTGGGGCGGAGGAGCGGTGCTCATGGGTTTACCAGCCCTCGAATCGCCGCAGGTTCTTCAGGCGCAGGCTGTCGAAATCCACCATCTCGCCCAGGAACAGCAGCGGCTCGGGATCGCTGTAGTCGAGAGTGGCGAAGCGGGCATCGTGGGCCTCGAGGTCCACGAAGAGCACTTCGTCCTTGTTCCAGTATTCGAAGGGCAGCTCGCCCTCGACGCCGCGGTAGTGCGCCCGCGTCAGGCAGGTGGCTTCGTAGAGCACGCCGTTGAAGCGGTACTGCTGGCCGCGCGCCAGGGCCTCCGCCGCGGGCAGGCCCGCCACCGGCGCGGCGAACGAGACCGCGTACTCGGCCTGGGCGTCGGAGAGCCACCCGCTGGCGCCGTCGTTGAAAACGGCGTGCCACTCGTTCCAGCCGCCGTCTTCGTATTCGTAGAGGATGCGGCCCACGATCTGGAAGGCCCGGTTGCGGTACACGCCCTCGGTGGCGATCTGTATGGGCGAGGTGTCCGGTGGCAGGTCAGCCACTTTGCCCACGCGCTCGAGGTTGACATCCCGGCGCACCAGGATCGAGTGGCAGAACTCGCACACGGTCTGGACCGCGCTAGACCAGCGGAACCGGATCGGCGCGCCGCAATTCGGGCAGTTCGCAGTTGGGCTCATCGGTTTGATACGGCCGCTCGAGGCGCCGCACGCGTACCGTGCGCGCGCCCAGGTCCCGCCGCAGATTCGCCTGGAAATCCCACTCCGGGCGGGGCCGGCAGCAGAACAGGTTCAGACACAGCGATCCACTTTCCGGAAAGGTGTGGCAAGCCAGGTGCGACTCGGCCAGCAGGCACAGGCCGGTGATGCCGCCGGCGCCGCCGAACTGATGCCACAGGGTCTCGCCGACGGGCCGCAGGGCGAGATCGGCGACCAAGCGATCGAACAGGGAGCGCAGCCGGGCCGGGCTGGCGAGCGCATCGCGCTCGCAGCCATACGCCTCGACCACCCACTCAACGCCACCCATGACGTTCACCCGCTTCGTGGCGCACGCTTCAGCGCGCCGTGCCGGCGCTCGTGCCGACACCTGGGCGTCGAGATGAGTCTCGACGCGGCACGCAAGAGTGCGTGCGCCACATTCTCGCTCCTACCCTTGCGCCGACCCGCATTCCGGGCAGAACTTCGCCGCGCGCGCGATCGGCTTTCCGCAGTTCATGCAAAACTTCGTTTCTCCCGCGGGCTCCCCAACCCCCGCCGGCGCACCGCCGCCCGCCGGTGCGGGCCCGGCCGCCGCCGGCTTCATGGAATTCATCATCTGCTGGGCCATGGTGAGGCCGGCGCCGAGACCCACGCCAATTCCCGCGGCGCCGCCGCCCTCATTCGCCGCCGCGATGGGCATCGATTGCGCCACCTGGAACTGCGTATAGCGGTTCATGTCGCCGACCATGCCCATGCTGATCCGCTGGTCCAGGATCTTCTGCAGCTCGTCGGGCAGCGAAAGGCTCTCGACTACGAACGAGTCGAGCGCCAGTCCGAAGGCGGCGAATCCGGGCTTCATCTGCTCGACGATCTTCTCGCCCAGCGCGACCTGGTTGGCCGCCATGTCGAGGAACGGAATCTTCCTCGAGGCGAACGTGTCGGCGATGCGGCCCAGGATCGTATTGCGAAGCTGACCTTCGATCTCGTCCACGCGGTAGATCTCGCGCGTGCCGCTCACCTTGTTGTAGAAAACGCGCGGATCGGCGACGTGATAGGCGTAGATCCCGTAGGCGCGCAGCCGCACGGCGCCGAACTCCTGGTCGCGGATGGTGATGGGCGTGGCGGTTCCCCAGTGCTGGTCCACCTGCACGCGCGCCGAGAAGAAGTACACGTCGGACTTGAACGGCGACAGGAACTCCTTGTCCCAGTTCATGAGGTTGGTGAGCAGCGGCAGGGTGCGGGTGGTCAGCGTGTAGAGCCCGGGGGCGAAGACGTCGGCGACGCGGCCCTCGTTCACGAACACGGCCATCTGCGATTCGCGCACGGTGAGTTGGCCGCCGTTCTGGATTTCCATGTCGCGCATGGGGAAGCGCCAGGCCAGCACACCGTCCTCGGATTCGGTCCACTGGATGACATCGATGAACTGCTTTTGCAGAAAGTCGCGCAGAGACATAAGCCACCTCCAGTTCTCCGTCATTGTACTTCAGGGAGCGGGCTCGTGGCTTGGGGGGCGATCCGTTCCTAGATGAAAGAAGAGGCCTCCTATAATCGAACGTCGGCGCATCGTTCCCTGACCGGACCTTCGCCAGACGCATGCCAAACAGGAGGGCAAGACAATGGTACAGGTTGCAAGCCTGTTCTCGCTGTTTGAGCGGCTGCATCTGGCCGACCGCCATTTCTACCAGTTCCGCCTCGCATTCAACCGGACCCAGCCGAAAGGCAGCTTCAAGGTCATGGAGGACGACGTCGCGGGCCATTCTGGCGCCGACATCGTCCTGCCGAAGAGCTGTATGAAACCTGCGCTACCGGAGAGGTCGACGCTGGTGAGGCTCTGGTGCGGCGATGTGCAGTTGCTCCGGGGTCCGGGAGGTGTCGCACCGGTTCGGCACCGAGCGCCCAGAGGATACAGGGGCCGCCGGCCATGAGCCGCCGGCCACGCACTTGCTACGATGGTAGCTTCTCTCTCATGTCCCTGCGCTTCTACAACACGCTCACGCAACGGGTGGAGGAGTTCGCGCCCCTCGACGACAGCCTGGTCCGCATGTACTCCTGCGGCCCCACCGTCTGGAACTTCGCCCACATCGGCAACCTGCGCACGTTCACCTTCGTGGACCTCCTGCGCCGCTGGCTGCGCGCCCGCGGCTACCGCCTGGACCACGTCATGAACATCACCGACGTGGACGACCGCATCATCCAGCAGGCGCTCGCCGCGCACCAGTCCCTCCAGGAATACACGGCCGTCTACGAAAAGGCCTTCCTCGAGGACTGCGCCACGCTGCGCCTCGAACGCCCCGAGCACCTCGTTCGTGCCACCGAGCACATTCAGGACATGGCCGGGATGATCCGCCAGCTCGGCGAGAAGGGCTACACCTACCAGAGCGACGGCTCCATCTACTTCCGCATCGCCCGCTTCCCCGGCTACGGCAAGCTGTCGCATGCCGATTTCAGCGGCATCCGGGCCGGCGCGCGCGTGGACACCGACCGCTACGACAAGGACAACGCCCGCGACTTCGCGCTGTGGAAAGCGCCGAAGGAAGGCGAGCCGTTCTGGGAAACCGCCATCGGTCCTGGCCGCCCCGGCTGGCATATCGAGTGCTCGGTCATGGCGATGAAGTGCCTGGGAGCGACGCTCGACATACACGCGGGCGGCATCGACCTCACCTTTCCGCATCACGAAAACGAGATCGCCCAATCGGAGGCGCTCACCGGGAAGCCTTTCGCGCGCTTC
The DNA here is from genome assembly GCA_963710565.1 of Bryobacterales bacterium. Classification (GTDB taxonomy): domain Bacteria; phylum Acidobacteriota; class Terriglobia; order Bryobacterales; family Bryobacteraceae; genus DASWZN01. The sequence continues at coordinate 204,771 of CAVQAN010000013.1, forward strand.
TGGCTCCATTCCGAGCACCTGCTCATCGACGAGCAGACCATGTCGAAGTCGCTCGGCAACTTCTTCACGCTGCGGGACGTGCTGGCCCAAGGCTACGCGCCGGAAGCGGTGCGTTACCTGCTGGCCTCGGTGCCGTATCGCAAGAAGCTGAACTTCACCTTCGACAGCCTGCGCTCGGCCGTGGCGTCGATCGAGCGGCTGCGGAATTACAAATGGCGCCTCGAGAAGGAGCGGTTCCCGGAAGGCGCGAGCGAGGCTCTGCTGGAGCGGACCCGCGCGGCCGTGGCGCGCTTCGACGAGGCCATGGACGACGACCTGAACACCGCGGAGGCCCTCGGAGCAGCCTTCGAGTTCGTGCGCGAGACGAACACCGCCATGGACGCGGGCGAATTCCGGTCTGGCAACGCCGCCCCCGCGCTCGATTTCCTGGCGCACTTCGACTCCGTGTTCGACGCGATCCGGCTTTCCGCACAGCAGACCGGCATGTCCGACGCCGAGATCGAGGCCGCCATCGCCGAGCGAAACCAGGCTCGCAAGGCGCGCAACTTCACCCGCGCCGACGAGATTCGCAAGGAGCTCACCGCCCGCGGCGTCATCCTAGAGGACACCAAGGAAGGCGTGCGCTGGAAGCGGGCCTAGGGGGCTACCTGCTCCGTGCTCCTCCGGCGCCAATTCTCTGCGCCACGCCACCCACACCCCACCGCCACGAAGAAGAGACCCCTTATCCAGTGCGCGTCAACAAACTCGGCCACAGCGCACCCGAGCCACATTGCGGCGACGGCAACGCGGATGGCCCGGAGAGCGGTGGGGCTCTCCTCTAGAAGGGTTCTCACAGCGACTGCGACATTGGCCGAGAGCAACAGAATACCTAACGGTATCTCTCGCCCCGATCCAGGCAACAAGCACGCGATGCCTAGCCCGCGCGCGCGAGGTACTCAAACCAGGGCGGCACTTCGCAGGCCTGCTACATCGGGAGCATTGTCTCTCCTTTTGAAGCGCCATGCCAGGGCCGCGCCGGCAGTAGAGTGGTTATTCAGGAGCATCCATGAACCTCCACACCAAGGCCGTGCACGCCGGCGACCGCAAGAAGCCCGGCCCGGCGGTGCCGGTGACCACGCCGATCTACACCGCCTCGACCTACCTCTACGACGAGATGGAGCAACTCGATCGCGTCTTTGGCCGCGAGGCGCCCGGCTATTCCTATTCGCGCTACGACAACCCCACTAACGCCGCGCTCGAAGAGCTGGTCACGGCGCTCGAAAACGGCCACGGATCGCTGGCCTGCGCCTCCGGGATGGCCGCGGTCCAGGCGGCGCTGCTCACCGCGCTCGTAGACCGTCCGAAGTCGATCCTGGCGGCCAGCGCGCTCTACGGCGCCACCCTGGGCCTGCTCGCGAAGGTTTTCGAACCCCTGGGCGTGGAAGTGGCCTACGTCGATATCTGCGACCTCGCTGCGGTCGAGCGGAAGGTGACCGAGCGCCAGCCGGGCTGCCTGCTGATGGAGACCATGTCGAACCCGCTGCTGCGGGTGGGCGCCATCGACCGTCTGGCCGAGATCGCGCGCGCGGCCGGGGCCGCCTTCGTGGTGGACAATACCTTCGCGACGCCCTTGCTGGTGCGGCCGCTCGAGCTGGGCGCCAACCTGGTGGTCCACAGCCTGACGAAGTTTCTGGCCGGCCACGGCGACGTCCTGGGCGGCACGGTCACCACGGACCGGGAGCACTACGACACCCTGCGCACGCTCTCCCGCGCCTGCGGACCGGTGCTGGGTCCCTTCGAGAGCTACCTCGCCATGCGCGGCATCAAGACCTTCCCGCTACGCATGGAACGGCAGTGCGCCAACGCCTGCCGCATCGCGGCCTGGCTGGCCGGGCAGCCGCGGATCGAACGGGTCCACTTCCCCGGCGACCCTGGACACGCGGACGCGGCTGCCATTGCGCGCCTCTTCCCACCCGATCTTCACGGCGCCATGGTCAGCCTCGAGATCCAGGGCGCCGGGCGCGCGGAGATCTTCCGTTTCATGGACCGGCTGAGGTTGATCGTGCGCGGCACCTCGCTCGGCGACGTGCACAGTCTCATACTCTATCCGGCGATGAGCTCGCACCGTGAGGTGTCGCCGGCCGAGCGCGGGCGATTAGGCATTCGGGACAACCTGGTGCGCCTCTCGGTGGGCATCGAGGCCGCCGAGGACATCCTGGCCGACCTCGAACAGGCGCTGGGGTGAGGTTCGCCCCGCTACGACCGCTTGACGCCCGAGAAGGTGCCCTTGCCCGAGTCGTGACCCTCGAACGTGCCTTCAATCCTTTTGCCGCCGATGGCGCCCTTCAGGGTCACGATCTCGGTTTCGTTGATCTGAAGCTTGAAGCTGAGGATGTCGTTTTCGAACCGGGGGTCGATCAACGGGACCGGGCTGCTTCCCTGGAAAGGGACCGCCGCGGAGAGCTTGTCGCCGTTCCGGACAACCTCCAGCATCCAGTCCACCGTGGCACCCGTCGCGCTGGTGGGCGTGCAATCCCACTTGCCCAGAGCCGGGTTAGCGGCGGCCCGGCACGCGCCGGAGACCAGTACGGCCAGCGTGAATAGCAGGAATAGGGTGCGCATATCTTCTCAGACGCCACACGGTCCTCCACGGTTCCCTTGGCGGGCCGAAAGGCGAAGCCCCTGCCCTACCCAACAAATTGTAGAATCGAGGGTTGCCCGAGCCGCTGGTCACCATCGCCATCCCGACGCTTACCGCCTCCCCGGTTCTCGAGGAATGCCTCTTCGCCATGGAGCGCCAGACCTGCCGCGATTTTGAAGTCGTCATCATCGACAATAGCGGGGAGGGGCTAGTGCGGGAGATGGCCGAGACCTGGCACGGCGTGACGGTGATCGAGAACGGTTGGAACGTCGGCTTCGGAGCGGCGGTCAACCAGGCTTTCCGGCGATCGAAGGCGGCTTACTTCGCCACCCTGAACGACGACGCCATACCGGACCCCGGATGGCTGAACGCTCTGCTCCGGGCCATGGAAACCCGCCCTGACGCGGGCATGTGCGCGTCCGCGATCCGCCTCGCGGGCGGCACGCAACTGGATTCGGCGGGAATGCTGATCTCCGGCGACGGCAGCAGCAAGCAGCGTGGGAACCTGCAATCCCCGGAGAAGTACGCCATGCCCGCAGAGGTCCTCTGTCCCAGCGGGTGCGCCGCGCTCTACCGCCGCGAGATGCTCGATCAGACCGGCCTGTTCGACGAGGATTTTTTCCTGTATTGCGAGGACACCGACCTGGGCCTGCGCGGGCGCTGGGCGGGCTGGACCTGCCTCTATGCGCCCGACGCCGGCGTCGAGCACCGCTACTCGCAGACGGCGGGCGCCGACTCTTGGCTCAAAGCCTACTACGTCGAGCGGAACCGCCTGTTCGTACTGCTCAAGAACTTCCCCGTTCGCCTCCTGGCCCGCGTGCCGGCCGCTTCTAGCTCCCGCTATTTCTGGCACGTGGTCTCGGCGCTGACGGGCCGCGGCAGCGCGGCGCGGTTCCGGAAGCGGCATTCGAATCCCCTCGAACTGGCCTATATCGTCGTCCGCGCCCATTTTGTGCTGCTGAAGCACGGACCCCGCCTTTTAAGACAGCGGCGAGCGATCCGCCGCCTGGCGAGGATCGGTTCCCCAGAGTTCGAACAGCTCGTGGCCAGGCATTTCATCGGCCCGCGCCAGGTGGCGGAGCTATGATTCCCCTTTCGCAAAGCCCCAACCCCCAGAGGGTGGATTCGCTGCTCATCCTGGTGCCCGCCTTCAATGAAGAGGCTGCGATCGGCCGGGTGGTGGAGGAGATCCGTGAGGCCGTGCCGGGCGTGCCGGTGGTGGTCGTTGACGACTGTTCCAAGGACGCCACGGCTCGCCACGCCCGCGAGGCCGGCGCGCGCGTGCTGCGGCTCCCGTTCCACCTGGGGCTGGGCGGTGCGGTGCAGGCCGGCTACCGGCTGGCGTTCGAGCTGGGTTTCGATTTTGTGATCCGGGTCGATGGCGACGGCCAGCACGATCCCGCCTATATCGCCAAAGTCCATGCAGCGCTGCGGACCAGTCCCTGCGAGATGGTGATCGCCTCGCGCTTCGAGGACGGCTCGATGGAGCATTCCAGTTTTCTGCGGGGGCTTGGCATACGCTTCTTCCGGCTGGTGCTGCGGCCGATTCTGGGCAAGCCGGTGCACGATCCCACCTCCGGCTTCGTGGGGGTGAACCGGGCGGCGCTCCAGGTCTTCAGCACCAGTTTTCCGCTCGAATACCCCGAAATCGAGACCCTGGTGGTCCTTCAGCGCAAGGCCTTCCGTTTCGTGGAGATTCCGTGCCGCATGCGCGAGCGCATGGGGGGCCGGAGCTCGATCACCGCGGTCAAGTCGCTCTACTACATCTTCCACGTCCTGATGGGCGTGTTCGTCAACGTGCTCAAATACGAGGGGAGGCGCCAGGGGAAGTAGAACGGCCGGTGGCCTGTGAGTTACAGCCCGTGGCGGGTTCCGCCGAGCGCGGTCCGGCGGGAAGCTCAAGTCGCCTGAGTGGCGTCACAAACCACGAGGGGTTTTGAGGTCAACTATGGAAGGACTACTGAATTTTCTGACGGGGCTGAGCCTGCTGCTGATATTGATGGTGCTCGTCTCGGTGCGGCGGTCCCACACGCGGGTCGAGTATTCGATGAGCTGGCTCGCGGCGGCGCTGGCCCTGCTGCTGCTCGCGCGGTGGCGCTGGCTTTTGAACTGGCTGGCATCGGCGCTGGGTATCGACTCGCCTCCCATGGCGCTGCTGACGCTGGTCGGATGCCTCTTCCTTCTGGTGCTGTTCCGGCTGTCGGTGATCATCTCGGCGCTAAAAGACTCCCATATAGCTCTGACGCAACGCATCGCAATCCTGGAATTCCAAGTCGAATCGGTCCATGAAGAAGCAAGCAAGAGCAAGAACTGACAAGGGCCGGGGCGCCGCCTTCCCCGCCGGGCCCGCGCTCCAATCCTGGCACTACTGGGCGGCACTGGGGGCGGCATTCCTGGCGCTGTGCGTCGTTTACTGGCCGGCGGTCGAAGGACCATTCGTGTTCGACGACCTCTACCTTCCTTTCACCGCCCAGGAATTCGCCAGCGCACCCCTGCTGTACTGGGTGCGCGGTCTCCGTCCGCTTCTGATGTTCAGCTTCTGGATCAACCACAGCATCTCCGGGATGCAGACCTTCTCATATCATTTCCTGAACCTGCTGCTGCACCTGGCCACGGGTGCGCTCTCGTTTCTCATCGTGCGGAAACTCCTGGGCCGCGCCGGCGAGACCGGCTGGAAGCGCGACGGGCTGGCCGCCTTCGCCGCGGGGCTGTTCCTGCTGCATCCGCTTCAGACCGAGTCGGTGGCCTACGTCGCCAGCCGGTCCGAGGCGCTCAGTGTGATGTTCTTTTATGCCGCATTCGCCCTCTTCCTGTACCGCCGCTCGGACGCGATTGGGTGGCTGGAGGCGTCGGGCGTGGTGGCGCTGTTCGCGGCGGCGGTTTCCACCAAGGAGCACGCCGCGGCGCTTCCAGCGCTGCTGCTGCTGACGGACGCTTTCTGGTCCTCCTGGCGTGGGATTCGGCGGAACTGGCGACTATACGCCCTGCTGGCGGTCGCGGCGGCAGCCGCCTTGCGAATGGTATGGCGTCTCCTGCGCGGAAACAACACCGCGGGGTTCTCCGTCCACGCCTTCACCTGGGCTCAGTACTTCTGGACCCAGTGCCGGGCGGTCTGGTTCTACCTCCGCCTGTTCCTGCTCCCCTATGGGCAGAACGCCGACCACGACTTTGCCGTATCGAAAACGCCCGCCGCCCACGGAGCGATCGTCGGCCTGGCCGCCCTGTTGCTGGCGGTGGCGGCGGCCATCTACTTCCGTCGCCGGTTCCCGCTGGCCTCGTTTGGCTTCCTGACCTTTCTGCTCCTGCTCTCTCCGACCTCGTCCTTCGTTCCGATCCTCGACGTGGTGGCCGAGCGCAGGCTCTACCTGCCCTTCATCGGGCTACTGCTGGTGGTGGTGGAGTTCGCGCGGCGCTGGAAAGCGCCTCCCGGCAAGGTGGCGGCGGCGCTGGCCGGCGTTCTGGCGCTGATGGCCGTGCTGACCTATAACCGCAGCTCAGCCTGGGGCAACGCGGAGGCGCTGTGGAAGGATACGGTTTCGAAGTCGCCGGAGAAGGCGCGGCCGCACGCGCAGCTCGGTTTCGTCTACTTTATCGAGCAACGTTACGCCGCAGCGCTGCCCGAGTTCGAAGCGGCCGCCAGGCTTGGACCGCCGAGCTACCAGTTGCTGGTCGAGTTGGGCCAGGACTATGAGTATCTCGGCCGTCACGAGGAAGCGATTGCCAGGCTGCGACAGGCGGCCGCACAGCGCCCGGACGCGGACACGTGGTCGATGGTTGCCGTGGCGTGTTTGAGAGCCGGGAGGCTCGCCGAGGCGTCCGACGCGCTCGACAACGCCCAGCGGATCGATCCTGGCTTCGCCATGACATACGCCTACCGCGGCTACCTCGACGCCGCGCGGAACGATCTGACCGCCGCGGCGAGCGAATACCAGCACGCGCTGAGCCTCGATCCTGCCAACGAAGAGGCGCGGGAAGGGCTCGCCCACCTGCAATCCGCGCGCTGAGATGCCACGGCTGCGGATCGGCGTCAACGCGTTGTACATGATCCCCGGCGGCGTCGGGGGGACCGAAATCTACCTGCGCCACCTGCTGGCCGCGCTCGCGGTGGCCGATAGCGAGAACGAGTATCTGGTCTTCACCAACCGCGAGACCGGCGGCGGGCTCGTGCCGGATGCGCCGAACTTCCGCGCCGTCCCGCAGCCCGTGCGCGCGGCATTCCGGCCCGCACGCGTTCTTTGGGAGCAGACGGGCCTCGTGTTCGCCGCCGCCGCGCGGCGCCTGGACGTGCTACTCAATCCCGGATTCACGGCGCCCATCTGGTGCGCCTGCCCGCAAGTCACCGTCTTCCACGACTTGCAGCACAAGCGGCACCCCGAGTATTTCCGCTGGTTCGACCTGCCTTTCTGGCGTCTGCTGCTATGGGCTTCGGCGCAGCGTTCCCGGCTCCTGATTGCGGATTCGGAAGCGACGCGGACGGACCTGCTGCGCTTCTATCGCCTCGCCCCGGATCGCATCCGTTTAGCGCCGCTGGGGACGGACCCCGCGTTCTTCGAGATCGCGCGCGAGCGGCAGGGGGCGGCCATCGAGCCATACTTCCTGTGCGCCTCGACCTCGCATCCACACAAAGGACTCGTCCCCCTGGTGCGTGCGTTTGCCCGGTTCAGGAGCGAGCGCCCCGGCTTCCGGCTGGTCATCACGGGAGTGCGCGGCTTCCACGCCCAGGAGCTTGAGCGCGCAGTGGGTGCGTCTGACGCCGTCCGGCTGACCGGATGGATCACGCGCGAAGAGCTATACAAGCTGTTTCGCCGCGCCTTCGCGTTCGTGTACCCCTCGACGTTCGAGGGCTTCGGCTTGCCGGTCGTCGAGGCGATGGCAGCGGGCATTCCGACCGCCTGCTCGGCCATCGAGCCGCTGGCGAGCCTGGCCGGCGATGCCGCACTGACGTTCGAGCCGGCGTCCGGGAACGCCATCTACCAGGCGCTTGAACGGCTGGTGTCGGACGAAGCCCTGCGCACAAGGCTCGCTGCAGCGGGCCCGATCCGAGCGGCCAAGTTCACCTGGGAGAAGACCGCCGTAAAAACGCTGGCGACGCTGCGGGAAGCCGCGGCCGGTCCCACCGTGTGTGCGATAAACTAGGAAGTCCCCACCCCATGCCGGAACCCAACGTGCCGCTCGAATCCGTGCTGATCGAAATGGAGGCGCGCGCCCGGGCGCGCATCGCCAACGCCGCCACCCCCGAAGAACTGGAGGCGGTGCGCGTCGAAGTGCTCGGCCGCAAGGGCGCGCTGGCGCAGATCAGCAAGGAGATGCGGCAAGCTCGCGCCCGAAGAGCGCGCGCGCATCGGCAAGCTGCTGAACGCCGTCAAGCAGGCGCTGGAAGCCGCCTTCGAAGCGCAGCAAGGCGGCGTTCGAGCGAAGCGCGCGCTCGAACGCGCGGCTGGATGCCGAGTGGATCGACCTCACGCTGCCCGCGCCCGGGCCCGCGCCCCGGCAGCCTGCACCCCATCACGCAGATCCAGACGGAGATCGAAGACCTGTTCACGCTCCATGGGCTTCGCCGTGCTGGACGGCCCCGAGGTCGAAACCGAGTACCACAACTTCGACGCGCTGAACATCCCCGCCGACCATCCGGCGCGCGACATGCAGGACACCTTCTGGCTCGACGGACGGCAACCTGCTGCGCACGCACACGTCGCCGGTGCAGGTGCGCGGCATGGAGCGGCTCGGGCCGCCGCTGCGCATGATCGCGCCCGGCCGCGTCTTCCGCAACGAAGAGCGTGGACGCCTCGCACGAGCACACCTTCTATCAGCTCGAAGGCATGATGATCGACCGCGAGGTCTCGGTGGCGCACCTGATCTACTTCATGAAGACGCATGCTGAGCGCGCATCTTCCAGCGCGAGGTGACGGTGCGGCTGCGGCCGGGCTTCTTCCCGTTCGTCGAGCCGGGCTTCGAGCTCGATATCCAGTGCCTGATCTGCGGCGGCCCGGGCTGCCCGGTCTGCAAGCAGAGCGGCTGGGTGGAACAGCTGCGGCTGCGGCCTGGTGCATCCGAACGTGCTGCGCATGAGCGGCATCGATCCGGAGGAGTGGAACGGCTTCGCCTTCGGCCTGGGCCTGACGCGCCTGGCCATGATGCGCTACGGCATCGACGACATCCGCCTGCTGCAGGGCGGCGATCTGCGGTTCCTGCGACAATTCTGAGGCGGCTTCAGAGATGAACTTCTCCTACAACTGGCTTCGCGAACTGGTCGACGGCCTCGACGCCGCCGCCCGCGAAGCTGGGCAACTCATCACCATGAAGACGGCCGAGTGCGAAGGCGTGCAAGCGCGTCGGCGCCGTATCTCGACCGCGTCTGCGCCGCGCGCGTGCTGTCGTCGAACCGATCCCCGGCAGCTCACAACGTGAAGGCCGTGGTCGAGACCGGGCCGCTATGGCACGAAGACGGTGGTCTGCGGCGCGCCCAACTGCCGCGCCGGCATGGTGACGGCGTACGTGCCGGCGGGCACGGATCTCAGCGGGCGCGAGATCGAGAAGGTCGTCATCGAGCGGCGTCGAGAGCGACGGCATGCTGGCCAGCGGCGCGGAGCTGGGCGTCAATCGCGACGCGGCCGGCATCCTCGAAATCGAGCGCCGAACCCGGCGAGCCCATTCCCGGCTGCAAGCCCGACGGCATCATCGAGATCGACAACAAGTCGATCACGCACCGGCCCGGATCTGTGGGGCCACTTACGGCATGGCGCGCGAAGTGGCGGCCATCCTGCGCAAGCCGCTTGCGCGACCCGGTGAAGCCCGAATCTCGATTCCCGCCGGCCCGCCGCGATCAAGATCGCCATCGAGGACTTCGCCCTCTGCCCGCGGTACAGCGCGCTGGTGTTCGAGAACGTCACGGTGCGGCCCTTCGCCGCTGTGGCTGCAATACCGCCTGGAGGCCATCGGGCTGAACCCCATCAACAACATCGTCGACGTGACGAACTTCATCATGAGCGAGCTGGCGCAGCCCATGCACGCCTTCGACCGGAACCTGCTGCACGGCGGACACCATCTTCATCCGGCCCGCGCGCGCCGGCGAGAAGGTCCTGGCGCTGAACGAGGAGAAGTACGATCTCGACGCGACCAACCTGGTGATCGCGGATGCCAAGGGGCCGATCGCGCTCGCCGGCGTGATCGGCGGCATGGACAGCGCCATCCACGAACGCACCCGCCGCATCGTGCTCGAAAGCGCCTGCTTTCAGGCTTCCAGCATGCGCAAGACCTCGGCGAAGCTGAAGCTGCGCACCGACGCTTCGATGCGATTCGAAAAGGCGCAGGATCCCGGACAACACGGTGCGCGGCGCTGGCGCGCGCCGTCGAACTGTTCGCATGAGGTGTCGCCGGGCATCCGCCCGGTTGGCGGCCTGGCCGACTTGTGGAAGAAGGCCGCGCCTCCCGCTGCCCATCCGTCTCCCGCATGGACTGGCTCAAGCGCAAGCTGGGTCGCGCCATCGAGCCCGGCGAGGTGCGCGACATTCTCGAACGCCTGCAGCTTCGGCGTCTCGGAGCCCGAGCCGCGGGTCTTCTCGGTCACGGTGCCGAGCTGGCGCGCCACCAAGGACGTCTCGATCAAGGACGACCTGGTCGAGGAAGTGGGCCGCATGATCGGCTACGATTCGATCGCGCCGCAGCCGCCGCTGATGCCGGTCACCGTGCCGCCGTCCGACCCGCAGGGCGCTCTTCGAGCGGAGCGTGCGGTCATGGCCGCGGCGCAGGGCTTCACGCGAGGTCTACAACTACTCGTTCCTCAGCGAGGAGCGGGCGCGCGACGTGGGCTTCGATCCGCGGACAATCGCCGTCAAGAACCCCATCGCAGCCGACCAGGGCCTAATGCGGCGCAGCCTCGTCCCCGGCATTTTGAAGAACCTGCGCGAGAACAGCCGGCACTTGGATTCGTTCCGGCTGTTCGAGATCGGGCGCGAAGTCCACCCGGAGACCGGGGCGCCGAGGGATTGCCGCGGGAGATCCCGCACCTGGCGGCGGCGATGTATTCGCGGGAGGAAGGCGAGGCCGGAACCTGTTTGAGCTGAAGCGCGTGGCGGAGTGCTTGATGCAGGGAGCCGAGGTGCGGCCCGCCGCGGCGCGGCCCTTTCGAGCATCCTGTGCGCAGCTGCCGAGGTCGTGTGGCGGGACCGCGGTGGGCCGCCTGTTCGAGACGCACCCCTCGCTGGTGGCGGGCCGCGCGGCCATCCTGGACATCGACCTCGAGCTCGATGCTCGATCTTCAGCCTCGCGAGAACCGATACCGGCCGATACGACGCTATCCGTCCAGCGCGTTCGATCTTTCGGTCGTTGCCGGCGTCCGCGAGCTGGTGGGGGATCTGCAGAAGCGGATCGCCGCGCTTGCCGGCGAGCCGCTCGAATCCATCGAGTTCCTGCGCCAGTACTCCGGCCCGCCCATTCCCGAAGGCATGCAAAGCGTCTCCTTCCGCCTGACGGTAGCGGCGCCGGACCGCACGCTGTCCCTCGAAGAAGCCGGCGCCATCCGTTCCCGCATCATCGAAGGGATGCGCCAGCAGGGGTACGAACTGCGAGTGTAGGGTCTTGTGATCATTACGTTCACCGGAGGGGGCGGGTTCATCGGGCGGGCGCTGACCGGGCGCCTCGTCGCCGCAGGCCACCAGGTGCACGCCTTCAGCCGGCGCTCGCCCGAACCCCTGCGGGTCTGTGACGCGGTGATTCACCTGGCGGGCGAGCCCATTGCGCAGCGCTGGACTCCCGAAGCGAAGCGGCGCATTCGCGAGAGCCGCGTGGAAGGCACCAGCCGCCTGATTGCCGGGCTCTCCAAGCTGCCCGCGCCGCCGCGCGTCTTCATCTGCGCATCTGCCGTGGGCTTCTACGGCCCGCGCGGCGACGAGGTCCTCACGGAAGCGTCGCCCGGCGGCGAGGGGTTCCTGGCGGAGATCTGCGTGGCGTGGGAGCGCGCGGCCGATGAGGCGCGGGCGCTCGGGATGCGCGTGGTCAAGCTCCGGACCGGCATGGTACTCGGCCCGAGAGGCGGAGCGCTCCCGCGGATGCTGCCCGCTTTCCGGTTGGGGATCGGCGGGCGTCTTGGCCCCGGGCGCCAGTGGACGCCTTGGATCCAGCTCGACGATCTGCTGGACCTGGTGCTGTTCGCTCTGGCGGAGGAGGGCGTCGCCGGGCCGCTCAACGCCACGGCGCCGAATCCGGTCACCAACCGCGACTTCACGTCCGCCCTCGCCAGCGCACTCCACCGGCCGGCGTTCGTGCCCGTGCCGGCCTTCGCGCTTCGGGCGCTGTTCGGCGAGATGGCGTCCGTGTTGCTCGCGAGCCAGAAGGTGGTCCCCCGCGCCGCGCTTGAGACCGGCTTCGAGTTCCGCCATCCCGAGTTGGGCCCGGCGCTTCAGGACATTTTGCGCTCGAACAAATAGGCGCACTGTTCGAGGCGGCCGCCTGCGCCATCGTTCACCGCGAATTTCCGGCTGACGAATGCTCCGCCCTGCAACACCGCGTTCCACAAAGAGGCGCCGGCGTAGTCGCCGTCTTTCCGCAGCGCGTAGAAGTTCAAGTCGAATTGCACCAGGCGGCTGCGGTCGTTGTCGAAGTTCCGCGCCACGCGGCGCAGCGCGTCGAGACACGCCTCGCGAGCCCTCATGCCGCGACGCATGTTCTCGACGATGGTGTGGGCGCCGGCAACGCGGATGTTCTCCTCTCCGCGTCCCGTCGAGCCGGCCGCGCCTACGTCCTGATCGACCCACAGCCCAGCGCCCAGGATCGGCGAATCCCCCACGCGCCCGGGGATCTTCCAAGCCAGCCCGCTGGTCGAGGTGACACCCGAAATCTCGCCGTTCTCCTTCAGAGCCAAGCAGTTGATGGTGCCGGTGGGGGGCCTGGCGGCGACGCTCCAGGCCCACTCGATGGTCTCCCCATCGACGCCCGGGAACAGGCGTTTCAGCCGCGAGGACGGCTTCGCCGGCGGAGCGTCCAACCCCGGGCCCCAATTGTTGTGGCCGGAGGCGTCGCGCAGCGATTCCTTCCATACCATCCAGGCCAGGCGCGATTTTTCGGTCAGCAAGTCCTCTTCGGCAAAGCCGTGGGCCTTGGCGAAACGCAGGGCACCCGGGCCCACCAGCATGATGTGGTCGCTACGGTCCATCACCAGGCGGGCCACCTTCGAAGGCGTCTTGATGCCCCCCAGCGCAGCCACCGAGCCGCAGCGGCGGGTGGGCCCGTGCATGACTGAAGCGTCCAGTTCCACCACGCCATCCTCGTTCGGGAGGCCGCCGTAGCCGACGCTGTTATCCTCGGGATCCTCCTCGACGATATTGACCCCGGCGACGGCGGCGTCGAGCGTGTCGCCGCCCGCCCGCAGCAACTCCATGGCTCGGTTGGTAGCCCGTAGCCCGTTCGCGCTCGATACGACGATGTTCCTGGGTCCACCCACGGCCATTCCGGATCGAGCCGCGGGCAACAGCGCCGCCGCAGCCATCCATTCCCGTCTGCTGATCACGCCTGGACGCCTCCTGTCCGCCGCCTTCGATTCTCGCCCATCTGCGGGGTCCCCGGTGGGCGAGGCGCAACGTACGGCAGGCTGGCCAGCCAGGCCCCGTGCTGTCAGGAGTTCATCGCCGGCTGGGCTGTGGCGTCCCTGCCGCGGAGCAAGCGCGGCAATGCCAGGTTCAATGCGAGCAGCAGGGCGCCGCCGGCCAGGGCGGGATAGAGGCTGTGCATCGCGAATCCCGGCACCAAAAGCGCGACCACGCGAAAGACTATGGTGTCCCAGACCGCGAGCAACGTAACAGGAAGGGTTGGGACGGCCTCTCCCGAAGCCGGCCTGAAAACGGTCGAAACGGCGGCGTGGAGCAGCGCGGTCACGGCCGCCGCAATCAACGCGGAGTGAAACTCGTCGATCCGGACCCCCGGCAGAACCAGTGTCAGCAGAGCCAGCCCTGCAGTTCCCAATGTCCAGTTGAGAACCAGGTAGACCATATACGGCCGCTCTTGGGGATTGCACGCTCAATGCCAAAGCTCCGGAACCCCCACCGCACCCCTAACACGAAGAAACGGCTCAGGATTCGCTTGGGGGATCTGTGTTGCTGGCGGGAAGGGCGCCACGTTTTTACCGCCGATCCGACGCGTTTTGTAAGCTGGCCCGCAACATTCGGGCCCCGTCCGCGCATCGGAGTCCGTAATGGGGTCCAGCAACCGAGGTATCCTGCCCAGATGAGATACTCCACCCGAATCTGTGTTCTTGCTCTCTCGGTCGGCGCCGGGGCGGCCTGGGCCCAGGACGCGGGCAGAAACGCCGCGCTATCGCGCTTTCTCGTAGAGGCGAAGCGCCACACATACGCGAGCCAGGGAGACAGCGCCAGAGTGAAGCCGCTACTCGCGGGGACACACCAGCTCGAATACTCGCAGGGGCCTTTTCTCTATCGCGATATCTACGTGGGCGAGTCGACGTTTGCAGGCCAGGAGATCGTGTATGAGTCCGGCAAGCCCGTCTGGACGATGAGCTATGCCGGCTACATTTCTCCGGGCGTGGATTCCAAGGACGTCGAGGAACTGGTCAAGCTTCTGCACCTTGCCCTGATGCGCGTGTCCCCGCTGGAACCGTTTCGCGGGCCGGGCCGTGTCGATGAGGGGGCGCTCACCTACTCCAACGAGGTGCACGGCAAACTCGACCGCTTCTTTGGCGAGGAGACCATCGCGCGGGGCGCCGACGCAAGGCTCTACGAGCTACACTACGGCGGCGGGCTCGTGCGCTGAGGCGAGGCCCCGGAAGTGGGCGATCGTCTGGCGCAGGCCGTCGTCGAGCGTAACCGCCGGTTCCCAGCCGAGGAGGCGCTTCGCTTTGCCGATATCGGGCCGGCGCCGCTTCGGGTCGTCCTGCGGCAGGGGCTCAAAGGCAATCGTGCTTGCGCTGCCGGTCAGGGCCTGAATGCGGCGCGCGAAATCGAGGATGGTCATCTCGCAGGGGTTGCCCAGGTTCACCGGCTCAGGCTCATCGGAAAGCATCAGACGGTAGAGCCCGTCCACCATGTCGGTCACATAGCAGAAGCTGCGCGTCTGGGAACCGTCGCCGAAGATCGCGAGCGGTTCGCCGCGCAGGGCCTGGCCGAGAAACGCGGGCACTACGCGGCCGTCGTCGAGCTTCATGCGCGGCCCGTAAGTATTGAAAATGCGCGCGATGTTGGAGCGCACCCGGTGAGTGCGATGGAAGGCCATCGTAAGCGCCTCGGCGAACCGCTTGCTCTCGTCGTAGCAGGAGCGCGGGCCCACCGGGTTCACGTTACCCCAGTAGGTCTCGCTTTGCGGGTGCTCGAGCGGATCGCCATAGCACTCTGAGGTGGAGGCCAGCAGGAAGCGGGCCTGATGCCGGCGCGCCAGTTCGAGCAGGTTGCGGGTTCCGGAAGATCCCACCTCCAGCGTCTCGAGGGGGTGTCCCAGGTAGTCTTTCGGGCTCGCGGGCGAGGCCAGATGGAGCACTCCCTCGACGGGATGGGGCACGTCGAACGGCCTGCAAATGTCCTGCTCGACGAACTCGAAGCGGGGGTGGCCCTGGAGGTGTGCGATGTTGGACCTCGACCCGGTCAAGAAGTTGTCGACACCGACCACGAAGTGCTCTTCAGCCAGCAGACGGTCTGCGAGGTGCGAACCGATAAAACCGGCGGCCCCGGCGAGAATCAGGCGCAAGAGTAACCCCCAGGTCCGATTTTAGCTTGTGCCGGGCCGCCAACGGCGGAACTCGCCCCTGCTCGCGTGTTACATTCGGACCAGAACGCCATGCGCTTCTCCGGGCTCGAGCGGGCGGTGTTGCTGGTCCTTCTGATTGCCGCGGCCTACGGGTTCCTGCGCCCCTTCGCCCGGGTGGTCGAAGTCATTCTGAGATCGAAGTCGGACGCGGGTTTCTCGCTGCGCCCGGTTGGCCCGCGCCTGCGGCGGTTCCTGCGCGAGGTGGTGGCCCAGCGGCTCGTCATCGGCCAGCGCTTGTGGCCGGGACTGGCCCACGCCTTCATCTTCTGGGGGTTCTGCCTCTTCGCGCTGGTCACCATCAACCATTTCGCCACGGCCTTTGGGCTCGCATTCCTCGACCGCGGGGGTTTCGGGCGGTTCTACTTTGCAGCGGTCGCTGTGTTCGCGGCGGCAGTGGCGGTCTCGATCGCCGGCCTGGCCGTGCGGCGCTTCGTGATCCGGCCTCGATGGCTCGAACCTCTCTCGCGGGAGTCCGGCTTGATCGCGTTTCTGATCTTCGCGTTGATGGCGACCTACCTGATCGAATTCCGGCAGCCAGGCATCAAGGCCAACTGGTGGGCGCACGCGCTGGCCATCCTGCTCTTCCTCCCCTTGATCCCGCACAGCAAGCACCTGCACCTGGTGCTGAGCCCGCTGACGGTTCTTCTGGAGCGCGACGGTTTCAGCAAGATCCCGCCCCTGGCCGGCGACGACGACTTCGGCCTCGATACGGGCAAGGACGTTACGCGCATCGTGAGCCTGCAGGCCTACACCTGCGTCGAGTGCGGCCGCTGCACCGAACACTGCCCCGCCTTCAATACGGGCAAGGCGCTCAACCCCAAGCAGATCGTTCTCGGCGTGCGGGCCTACCTGAACGAGTTCGGGCCGGCGGGCGAGGAGCCACTGCTGGGCAAGCATCTTTCGATGGAGGCTGCATTCCAGTGCACGACCTGCGGAGCGTGCGAGTTCCAGTGCCCGGTAGGAATCCAGCACCTCCCCATCATCGTCGGACTGCGCCGCGGCGCCGTGAACACCGGCAGGTGGGAAGACTCCTACGGTACCGATCTGTTCCTCAAGCTGGAGCGCCACGGCAATGCCCTCGGCTTCCCGTCGAGCGAGCGCGAAAAATTCATCCAGAAGAGCGGCCTGCCGTTGTTCGACGGCTCGCAGGAGTACTGCCTGTGGCTGGGCTGCATGGGCTCCTACGATCCGCACGGCCGCGAGATCGCGGTGGCGCTGGGGGAGGTGCTCCGCCATCTGGGTGTCACCTTTGGCGTCCTGCGCCGCGAGCGGTGCTCGGGCGATCCGGTGCGGCGGCTGGGGAACGACCTGCTGTTCGGCCAGCTCGCCGAGCAGAACCTCGAGCAGATCCGCCAGAGCGGTGTGAAGAAGATGGTTTCGATCTGCCCGCACTGCGTCCGCACCATCGGCGAGGACTGGCGCGAGGCCGGCGGGACGGTTCCCATCGAACATCACAGCGAACTGCTGGCACGTCTGGGCGCTGCCTTGCCGGCCAACGGAGCGCAGCGCACGGTGGTCTACCATGATGCCTGCTACCTGGGCCGCTACCGCAACGTCTACGACCAGCCCCGCTCTGTCATCGAGCGTCGCGCGAAACTCGTGGAGCCGGCCCGGGCGCGGGAGCGGGGGTTCTGCTGCGGCGCGGGTGGCGGGCTGGTCTTTCTGGGCGAAGAGAAGGGCAAACGGGTCAACCGCGAGCGCGCCGAACAACTGCTCTCGACCGGCGCCGATGTGGTCGCCACCGCCTGTCCTTTCTGCAACACCATGCTTCGCGACGGCTTGGCCGCGGCCGTTGCCGAGCCGCCCGAATTGCTCGACATCGCTCAGATCGCCGCTGCCGGCCTGCCGGGGAGATCATGATCTTTCGAACCGCTCTGCGCGAACTCATCGACCACAACTACTGGGCACGGGACCGCCAGCTTCAGGCCTGCGCCGTGCTCTCCCAGGAGCAGTTCCTGCGCCCGCTGGGCGCGAGCTTTCCTTCGATTCGCGACACCCTCGTGCATCTGGTTGCGGTGGAGCGGATATGGCTGGAGCGGTGGCGGGGACGGTCACCGCGATCCCTGCCGGCTCCGGAAGAGTTCCCTACGCTGGCCGCGATCTGGGAGGACTGGAGGGCGGTGGAGCGCGAACTGCGTGCGTTCCTGAACGGCGCTGGCGATGAGGCGTTGGAGCGCCCCTTCACGTATGTGAACTTCAAAGGCGAAACCTGGACTTACGTGCTCTGGCGGGCCGTTTTCCACCTGTTGAGCCACCAGTCCTATCACCGCGGACAGGTGACGACGCAGTTGCGCCTGTTGGGCGTCGAGCCGCCGCAAGTGGATTTCCTGCTGGCGCACGACATGAGCTTTCGTCTCTTCAGAACGTAACGTGCACCACTTCATCCCCACCCGCCACCGAGCGGACGCGGATTCGCAACAGCTTCCGGGACGGGTCGGCGTACCAGTGGCCGGGCGTGAGTTGTTTCCGCTCCGCCACGCTCCCGTACTCGACACCGCCGCCGTCGACCTTGCGGCACAGGCCCGGCTTGTGGATGACCCAGTCGTAGACGCGGTTCGCCCGCGACTCGATCTCGAAACGCATCAGATCGCCCGCGGGCGCGGCGTGGAACTGCGAGATGTCCTGATCGTCTTCTTCGAAAAGGAAGAACTCCGCGCCGAGGTCGGGGAAATAGTGCAGCTCGAGGACATCGCCGCTCTCGGGCCGGAGCGGGACGATGGTCCCGTTCTTTGCGAACATCGCCATCTGCCCGGCACGCGGGGGCACGCGAATCTCCTGCCGGCCCTTGTACGTCTGGCCGGAGCCGAGGTCGGTCCACTCGCCGCGCGGGAGGTAGACCGTGAGCGCCGCGCCCGGACCGAGTATCGGCGCCACCAGCAACTCGTCGCCCAGCTTGAACTCGCCGCTCCGGTTCCGTGCCGCCGGATCCTCCTGCGAATCGATCTCGAGCGGCCGCAGGACGGGCACTCCGCGATCCTGAGCCTCCTTGGTGTAGCTCAGCAGGTAGGGCTCCAGGCGCGCGCGCCAGCGCAGCAACTCCGCGACTCGCGCTCCGCGGCCGGGCGCGCGAAGGACCGGCATCAGGCAGGCCACCTCAGTTGCGCTCGCGAGCAGATCCGCATCCGCGTTGGCGTACCCTGACAGATCGAACTCGGGAATCAGTTTCGCCGAGAGGCTGGCGTGCAGCAGTGTTCGAATGCTCGCGCCGAGTCCTTCCCAGCTTCCGGGGGCCGCCGGGAGGCGGGCCTCGCGCACCTTGAAATCGGCCGCGCCGAAGCGTTCCACGGGGCCGATCGCGGCCAGGTGCTCTTCGAGAATGTCCTTGGGCACGGGGCCGTAATGGAGGAAGAACTCGATCCGCTCTTCCGGAGCCGTCACTTGCACCGTCTCCGGCCGCGAAGCAGCCAGATCGAACCGGTAAACGCCGCGCGACGGATAGTACTCGCCGAACCCGGCGCTCGAGAGCAGGAACGCGTCCCGCGAGTCGATGGCCGAGCTGCGAAGATCGAAGCGCGCGGCGTCCCGCGGACCGAGACCATAGAAGCGCTCAGAGGCCCCGGCGCGCTGCTCCAGGATGGCACGCCCGTTCTCGCACCGCAGGCGGCCCTCCACGAGCGTTTCTTTCGACCCGGCCTTGACCGCGATCCTGCCGCCGCCTTTCTCCACCTCGACGGTGAGGTAGCGGCTCTTGAAGGAATACGCCGCAGCGGTTTCGTCCGCCACGACCACCACCGTCTTCGGCACCAGCGGTCCCTTGATGCGCTCCGGCTGCGCCCAGTTTCGCTGCAAGCGGAACGTGGACGGGCTCAGCCATTCGATCTGCCCGCTGCCGTCCGAAAAGACGAGCGGGAACGTGTTCACCACCCGCGGAGGCGCGCCGGAGGCAACAGCCGCGCCGGCCAGCGCGATCAAACGGACGACGCGGCGCCGCATATCAGAGCAGCACGATCCGGTCTTGCGTCTCGCCCGTCACGCGCGCGCCGTCCTCGCCCACAAAGACGTCCACCTCGGACCGCACGCCGAACCGGGGCAGGTAGATGCCGGGCTCGACCGAAAAGCAGGTCCAGGGGATGATCCGCCGCTCGTCGTGCGTTTCCAGGTTGTCCATGTTGGCGCCGGATCCATGCACTTCGGCTCCGATGGAGTGGCCGGTGCGGTGGAAGAAGTACTCCCCGAATCCCCGCTCGCGGATCAGGCCGCGGGCCGCATCGTCCACCTCGAATCCGCGCAGGGTGCGCCCGCCGCGGACGCCTTCCCGGACGAACCGCACGGCGCGATCCCGCGCCTCCGTCACGATTCCGAACACGTTCACGATCTCCGCCGGCGGCTCCGTGCCGCAGAAACCGGTCCATGTAATGTCGTAGTAGACCCCCTCCGGGGAGTCCGCCTTGGCCCACATATCGATGAGCAGCCAGTCGCCGCGTTGAATCCGGCGCGTAGCGTCCTCCTGCGGTTCGTAGTGGGGGTTGGAGGAATTCTCGTTCACCGCGACGATCGGCCCGTGGTCCGTGACCAGCCCGGCGACCCCGAAACGATCCCGGATGAAGCACTTGACCTCAAATTCGGTGATGGTCTCACCCGCGCGCAATTTGGCGGCCACCAGATCGAAGGCCGCGCGCCGAATTCGATCCACCTTGATGCCGGCCTCGATGTGGCTCTCCAGATTGGCGAGGGTCCAGCACGCCTCGAACTGCTGCACCAGGTCCGCCGAGCTGACCACCTCGACGCCGGCAGCGCGCACCAGTTCGAGCGTGCCCGCGTCCACCATCGACACATAGGGGATTGCGCAGCCGGGGGAGTATTGCATCGCGACGCGCCGCAGGCCCGACAGCAGGCGGCCGAGGCCTTCCGTCTGCGTGGTCCAACTGGAGTACTTCTCGATTCCGCCCGGCAACCCGTCGAGCGCCCCAGCTTCGATCGAGTGCACCAGGCCGCGCGGCTCCCCGCTGGCCGGAATCACGTAATACCACCGCCGCGTCGCCAGGCGGCCCGCCGGCAGGCCCAGCACGCGATACGCGAGCGGATCTCTCCTGTGGTGATCGAAGAACAGCCAGCCGTCCAGGCCCTCTGCGGCCAGCGCCTGTTGAATCGCTTCGAGGTTCATCATGCCTCCTTCGCTGCGGGCTCAAAGAACGGCGCCCATTTCTCCTTAGGCGGCGGGGGCCCGGCCAGGCTCACCAGCACCAGGCTCGCCACCGAAACGGCCAGCGCCGGATGAACGGCGTCCCAACCCCACGGGTTTCCGGCCAGGTTCCAACCCACTGTGACGGCTGTGCCCAGCGCGATCGATACGACAGCGCCCGCGGCCGTGGCGCGTTTCCAGAAGAAGACCGCCATGACCGCCGGCGTCACCGCCGCCCCGTAGACCGTGTAGGCGTACAGCGAAGCGTTGAGGATGGACTCGAAGCGCGTGGCCTGCAGCACCGCATAAACGCCCAGCGCCACCACAACCAAGCGGCAGACGATCAGGTTGCGCCGCTCCGAGGCGTGCGGGTCGATGAACCGCTGGTAGACGTCGTGGATCAGGTTCGTGGCCGGCGAGAACAGGTAGTTGTTGGCGGTCGAAATGAGCTTCGCGAAGATCCCGCCCAGCAGCAACGCTCCAGCTACCGTTGGCAGACCGTGCCGCGCGGTGTAGGGAATGATCTCGCGAGCCTGCTCGGGATGGAACCTCGCGCTTCCCACCACCGCGATCGCGATAATCACGGTCTCGAGCACCAGCGTGCTGGCGATCCAGCCGCCCGCGGCGATCTTGGCGTCCCGTTCCGAGCGCGCCGAGAAGAACTTCTGGTACATGCCCTGGTTCCCGATCAGCAGCAACGTGGTCGGGATCATGAGCCCCAGCGCGCGCTCGAAGGAGATCCCGCCGAGCGGCTGGAAGTGGCTCGCAGGCAGGGCCTGCCGCACCCCGGCCCATCCGCCGGCGCCGTGGAGTAGCACCGGGAATGCGTACAGCACGATCCCGGTCACGAGCGCGCCAATCACCAGGTCCAGATAGGCTACCGAGGCCATGCCCGCGCCGGCCGTAAAGGCGATCACGAATGCGGCCAGCATGTACATAGCGTGTGCCCGGTCGAGGTCCGGGAAGACCAGGTGCAGGATGTCGCCGCCCGCTTTCATCTGGTAGCTCGTGATGACCGTGTAGGCGATCACGATGGCCACGGTGCCCAGCACTCGCGCGGCCGTGTTGTAACGGTTCTCGAGCAGGTCCGGCACGGTGTACTGCGCAAACCGCCGCGCCCGCCCCGCGATGGTGAAGATGAGGATCAGCCCGACCCAGCCGCCAGCCGGCTGCCACAAGGCCGCGAACCCGATGTGGGTGGCGTTCTCCGCGCCCGCAAACAGGCTGCCCGCGCCGATCCAGGAGCAAAGCAAGGTGGAGACCAGCACCCACCAGGGCAGCTTCCGCCCCGCCACCAGAAAATCCGCTTGGTTCTTCACGGTCAGGGCCTTGATGATGGTCACCGTGAGGAGAACCGCCACCACGCCCGCAATCACGAGGATATAGATCATGGAGTGCCTGCGAACCCCGTGGCGCGGGCTTCAGCCTGCCGTGCCGGCACTATTCGTGCCGGCACGTGGGCGCCGAGACTCGTCTCGACGCGGCACGCAGGAGTGCGTGCGCCACATGAAAGCTGCTCCATATGAGCCCTTACAGCTTGCGCCAGGTCAACTCGGTCGGCAGACTGGCCACGCCCGCAGCCCCTTTCGAGTCCACCACCCGGAAGCTTAGCACGTCGTCGAGCCAGTCCTGACTGGAGCCGTCCCAGTGCTGTGTGGCCGCGGTGATGGTGTACTCCTGCTGGGTCAGCAGGCACTCGAAGCGGAAGTCCACCTCGATCCGGTCGCCCGCCCGCAGTTCCCCCAGTTCCGTCCGTTCGACGCGGGTGTTGGTCCCGAAGACATCGATACCCAGGCGGTTGCGGATCAGCAACCCCACGATGGGATCGGAGACATCCTGCCGGAATCGCGCCACCACGCGCGCGGTCACCGCTTCCCCCGTCATGATCACCGTCGCCGGCTCGCCGCCGCGGTTCAGCAACTCGACCTTCAGGATCTCGCTTGCGCCGTCACCGTGGCGGAAACTGCTGGCCAGGCGCGCCTCGCCGTCTCCGTCCGGCGGCCGCTTCTGCCGCTCCACAACCAGACCTACGTAGCGGTTGACCACGTCTTTGGGGCTGCCCTCGGCCACCACGCGACCGTTTACGAGCAGCATCGCGCGAGTGGCCAGGCGCTTCACCAGTCCCAAATCGTGCGACACGAACAGCACCGTCACCCCGCGCTGCTTCAGCTCTTCGAACTTCTGCACGCACCGGCTGGCGAAGATGGCGTCTCCAACCGCCAACGCTTCGTCCACGATCAGGATCTCGGGCTCCACGTGGATGGCCGTGGCGAATGCCAGCCGGACGTACATCCCACTCGAGTATTCCTTCACCGGACGGTCGATGAACTCTCCGATGTCCGCGAACGCGGCAATGCTCGGAAAGGCCCGCTCGATCTCGGCGCGGCGGAGGCCCAGGATCTCGCCGTTGATAAACACGTTCTCGCGCCCCGTGAATTCCGGATTGAACCCCGCGCCAAGTTCGAGCAGTGCCGCCACCCGGCCCGTGGTGGCCACGCGGCCGCTGGTGGGACGCAGGATGCCGCTGACGATCTGGAGGAGCGTGCTCTTGCCCGAGCCGTTGGGTCCCACCACGCCGAAGATCTCGCCCCGCTCGACCGACAGGCTCACGTTGGACAGCGCCCAGAAGTCCGCGTGAGCGCGGTCGCGAAACGGCAGCAGCTCGAAGATACGGTCCGCCGGCCGGCGGTACAAACGGAACACCTTGGAGACGTTTTGAACCAGGACAGCCGCCAAACCAGGACTATAGCATGGCGGCTTGTGGCTCGCCTTCGTGAGAACCGTTGGGGGCCCAAGATGGCCTTATCGCCGATTGGGGCCGTCGGCCCGCGTTGTGACGGGCGGCGAACTTGGTAAGATGTGCGAGGCGCATGATATCGGTGTGCGTGTACTGGCTGCCTGGAAGAGCGGCCGCACTGTTTTCTCGGCGCGGTTTACGGTGGCGAGTTTGGCTGGGAACTTCCTGTTCGTGCGCCGGACGGCGCGGTTCTCGCTCCGTAAGTCCATTGCCGTCGACGTCGCGTTGACGGCAGCATCCTGGCTCCTCGTCGCGGCACTACCCATCTCGAGACTGAGCTATGTTCTCGCACGGGATCTTCTCTTCAATAGCCGCGCAGATGCAGTCAGTTGGATCATCCCGGTGGTGCTGTCCGCCCTAACCGGCGCACTGTCAGGCACCGCCGTACTGGCGCCCTTGAGGCAGAGAATCAGCCGCTCGACGTTCTATTGGCTCATCTTCGTGAATCTGGCCTGCGTGGGCTTCGCGGTGTGGCGAATGTGGGCCGACATTTCCGCACATCCCGCCGAAGCTTGAGCATCCCGCCTGCGCATTCCCGCCCTACACCCACACCTTCTCCACCGGAACTCCCCTCCGGCACAGCGCGCAGGAGGCCGCGTCGGTGTAGTACCTGGCGTCGAGCTTGGTCAGATAGTAGAGCGGCAGCGGGCTGAAATCGGGCGTTTTCGGCGTCGGCTGGTAGACCACCACGGCCATGGCCACCACCTGGGCCCCGCTCGCCTCCACCAGCGTCTTCAACTGGCTGAGCTTGCTGCCCGTGCGCAGGATGTCGTCCACCAGGACCACCTGTTCCCCGGGGGCACGGTCCAGGTATTGGCGGAACCGCAGCGGACCGTTGCAGTCGCCGTTCTCGGCCCAGTAGACCTGATGGGCGCGCAGGGCCTCGCAGACCCCGTAGGCGACCGGAAGTCCGCCCGTGGCGGGCGCCACGATGGAAAGCTGCGGGACGATCGCGCGCAGTTCGGAGTTGGCCCGCAGCAGGCGGCTCAAGCCCACGCTCAGGATCTTGGCGTGCTGGTAATACCGCATCGCCAGCGCGACCTGCAGATACTCGTTGGAGTGGAGCCCGTTTGGATATTCGAAGTGCCCGTCGCGCAGCGCGCCCGTTTGGCGCAGCAGGCCGACCACCTCGTCTTGCGTTGGTTGCAGATGCATAAGGTCAGTAAGCCCCTTTCCCGGTCAGTCACTCGAGGAATCGTCCGCAGCAGGATCTTCCAATCGAGTGCGAGCGACCAATTGTCAATATACTGCATGTCCATCTTCATCCAGGTCTCGAAGTCCAGGGCATCCCGCCCTTCCAGAGCCCACAGGCAGGTCAGGCCTGGCCGCATCCGCAGACGCCGGCGCTGCCAGCCTTGGTAGTTGTCCACCTCGTTCGGCACTGCCGGCCGCGGCCCCACCAGCGACATATCCCCTTTGAGCACGTTCCACAACTGCGGCCACTCGTCGATGGAGAACTTGCGCAGGTAACGTCCCACCGGCGTCAGCCGCGGGTCGTTCGGGATCTTGAATGCCGTGGACTTCTGGTTCAGGTGCGCCAGCGTCTCTTTGAGCTGCTCGGCGTTCTCGACCATGGAGCGGAACTTATAGAAGGTGAATCGCCGTCCGTTCAACCCGCAACGGACCTGCTTGAAGATTGCCGGCCCGCGCGACGTCAGGCGGATGACCAGCGCGATCGCGGCCATCAGGGGCGCCAGGATCGCCAGCGCGCCGGCGGCCATGATCGCGTCCGTGATCCGCTTCACAAACAGACGGATTTCGTCGTGCGGCGCGGCGGCGAAGGTGAGCAGCGGAAGAGTGCCCAGCCGGTCCAGGTACATTTCGCTGTTCACGTGCTTGAAGAAGTCGAGCGCCAGGCGTGTGCGCACGCCCTCCTCGTCGCAAAGCACCAGGATGTCTTCGAGGTCCGCCAGATTGGGCGTCTCCAGGGCGAAAATCACCTCGTCGATCACGCGCCTGCGCAGGAGCGCGCGGAGTTCGCTCATCGGGTAGACCGGGTACTCGTCGTCCAGTCGGACCGAGGCCGGCGCGTCCCCGGCGTCTTCCGCCAGAAAACCGATCAGCCGGATGCCGTACCTCTGGGATTGCTCCAGCACCTCGCCCAAACGATGCGCGCTCTTTCCCACTCCGACGACCAGCACGTAGCGCTGCGCCCCGAACTCCTTGCGCAACACGCGAACCAGGCGCCCCATGCTCAACCGGAAGACGCACAGGAACAGCCAGCTATAGACGCCGAACAGCGCCAGGAACGGGCGGCTGAGGTCCAGCTTGAGCGAATACTGCAGAAGCACGACCGCAAGCAAGCCTCCAAACGACTGCCGGAAGCTGTCGCGCAGAATGGTGCGCGGATGGCTCGACTCGAGCCGCTCGTAGACGTTCAACCAGATTCCCATCCCCAGCCAGACCAGCGCCGAGAATCCCAGCAACAGCGCCATCTCGGCGCGCCGCAGAAAGAACAGGCGTTGGAGGGGGAGCCAGACCCGGCTCGCGTACGCGGCCCCGAAGGCCGCGGCGGTGAGGAGGATGTCCGACAGGCCGAACAGGAGCTTGGTCTTTCGCTGCGCGCCGCTAAACATCCGAGAGAAAGCATAGCACGCAAGGCCGCGCGCGCCGTGCGGCCGCCTCGCAGCATAATTAGGGTGGAGGCCAAGACCATGCCCGGCGGGCTGTTTCCAGCTCTGGTAGCCGCTCTCAGCCGCCGCTCGCGCGCCCGGCGGATGGCTCTGTGCGTGGCAGAGCTTGGGATCGGACCGGACACCCGCGTTCTGGACGTAGGCGGCACCCTCGATATCTGGCGGCTGGCGCCCTTGAGGCCTCGCCTGGTTATCCTGAACGAGCCACGGGCCGCCGAGGACGGCGGCGACGGCGTGCCGGTCGTTTTTGCCGACGGCTGCGCGCTGCCTTTCCGCGATGCCTCCTTCGACGTCGTCTTCAGCAACTCGGTGATCGAGCACGTGGGCGATGCCCGAAGCCAGGCTCGATTCGCCGCCGAGGTGCGGCGCGTCGGGCGGGCCTACTGGGTGCAAACCCCTAACCGGCGGTATTTCCTCGAGACGCACCTGCTCACACCGTTTGTGCACTGGCTTCCTCCGGGCTGGCAGGCCCGCCTGGTGGGCTGGGGCAGCGTGTGGGAGTGGATCGCGCGGCCCTCTCCGGACCAGCTGGAGTACTACCTGAACCACTATCTGAAGAGCGTCCGGCTGTTGGCCGCCCGCGATCTCGGCCGCCTCTTTCCGGGCGCGCAGATCCTCCGGGAGCGCTTTCTGGGCTGGACCAAGTCGCTGGTGGCCTGCCACCGCGCCGGCCATTGACTTCTCAGAACCGCGGCAGGCGGCGCAGAACGGACACCGTGTCTCCCTGCCCGAGCCGGGTTACGTGGTCGATCGGACTCCAATGAGGATCGAGCGCCCCGATGTAGCGTCCGTCGAGCAACACCACGTAGCAGGACCGGTTCGGATACCACAGCGCGCGATACGGCGGCCGCACGTGCTCCTCTGCCGCAGGGCCCAGCTTGCGCACCACCAACGCGTATTCGTCGCCGGCCGTGAGTCCCAGCGGGGGCCCGGCCCGGCGCAGGAGGGCCAACCGCGCCAGCGCCACCAGCAGCACACCCGCCAGCAGAGCGCACACCAGCGTTGTCGCAAGCCGCCGGCCGCGCGCTTTGGGAGGCGCCCAACCCGAAGGCCTGGCGATTCCTGCTCCCGGCGCCGCCGGCATCTCGACCACCCGCCGTTCATAAGGCCGCAGAATACCCGCCTTGTACTCCAGTTCCTGCAGCAGGGAGACCGCCAGCCATTCCTCGCCGGCACCCGAAATCTCCCCCATCAGCCGCTTGGGAATCCAGACCTCGAGATCGCTCTTGAGATTCGAGACCAGGATCTCCGGCCCGGATGTCTTTCGGACGCGCCACTCGTTGTGCTCGACGTTGAGGATCGGTGGGTAGAGCGCGAAGGGCCGCCGCTTGAGCGCTCCGAACGGCAACGGCATACGACAGAATGGTACCTCCGCGCCAGGCTCCGGGGGCTCACAGGAAGCCAAGTTGCTCCGCAATGGCCGCCAGGTCCGCGGGCCGCACCCGAATCGGCTGGCGCATTTCGGCCGGGCTGAGGCGCTCGTCGAAAGCCCGAAAGAGTGCTATCTTCACGACCGCGTATCGCTCGTTGGAGGTGAGTTCCCGGGGACTGGCCGCGAGAGCCTGGTCCGAGAGGAGCACGGTCGCGGAGAAGTAAGTTCGCCGGTCCCCGCTTACCTGGAAAACGTACTCCGTCCCGCGGTGGCCTTCATAGAAGTACTGGTATGCATATCCGCTGGCGGCGGAATAGGTTTTCAAGCGGCGGACCGCGGGCGCGCCGGTGAGCGGCGGCGCTTGTCCTCTTCTTCCCAGCCTGCGCAGCCAGGCCAACATCGTGGGCCTCTCCCAGGGCGCCCGCTCCGGTCAGCAGGGGCGTTACTCGGTCTTCTCCTCCCGTTCCAGCACCTTCACCGCGGCGGGCGGGACGATGCGCCAGTTGCCGGAGGCGCGTGCGGGAAGACGATGGTGGGTCGAGTAGTAATCGATGATCAGGCTTCGGATGTCCGTATTCGACTTCCAGAGGACCGTGGCGGTGCGGAACATTCCGTATCCGCCGCTGCCACCGGCGCGATAGTTATTGACCGCGATGCGCAGCTTCTGGTTGGGGTCGAGCGGCCGGCCGTGCCAGCTAAGGTTCACGATGCGCTGGCCTTCGGGCCGGGCCAGATCGATCTCGTAGTCCACGCCCTCGGCCATGTCGTAGTTGAATCCGGCCGCTTCGTGGCTCACGAGCGGCCCGTGCGAGCAGGCGGGGTTGGGGCATGTGCGGAAGAAGCGCGCCGAGTTCTCCAGGGCATCTTTGACCATCCGGCCATCGCCCTGGATGGTGTAGAGCTCGTTGTCGTAGACGTAGAGCGCAGCGATCTGGCGCACCGTGACCGGCCCCTTCGGAATGGTGACGCCGGGGTAGAACAGCGCCGTGAAGGAGACGTCCGCGCCGGTATAGGCCAACTGCACGGTTTGGATGGCGTCGACCAGCGCGGTGTCCTCGAAGCGCGCGATGCGGCCATCCATATCCACCGGCGACTCCGCCACGGGCGTGTTCAGAAAACGCTCCGCCAGCTCGTGGTAGGGCCGCGCCACGGAGAGAATCTCGGGGTCCGCAACGGTCTCGGGTTTGACGGGGATCAGGCGCGAAGCCTTATCCACTACGCGCCAATGACCCGAGGAATCGTCCAGAGTGAAATCCAGACGTGCCAGCGACCCCCCCCAGTTCTTGGGCTGCACTAGGAGGACGTCGCCCACCCGGTCGCCGGCGAGCTGCTGATGGGAGTGGCCGAAGACGATGGCGTCGAGGCCCCGCACCTCCTTGGCGATGTCGAGCACCATATTCTCGGGAGGATCGGCGGCCGGCGTATGGCGGCGTTCCAGGCGGCCCAGACCGGCGTGCACCGCGGCGATGACCAGATCCGGATGCTCGTCTCTGCGCAACGCGGCGACGGCGCTCTGCGCCGCCTGCTGCGCATCGAGGAACCGGTACCCCTGGTAGTGCGCAGGCTCTTCCCATTGCGGAATGGCCGGCGTAGTGAGGCCGACGATGGCCACCTTGACGCCCTCCACCGTCCGCACGATGTAAGGATCGAAAGGCCGGACCAAGGAGCCGGGCTCGGCGATCGTGTTGGCCGAGAGCCAGGGGAAGCGCGCGTCGCGCCGGGCGTGGTCCAGACTCTTGAGGCCGAAGTTGAAATCGTGGTTGCCCAGGACCAGGGCGGTGTAACCGAGCCGGTTCATGGCGGCCATCATAGGGTCCTGGCCCAGGGGTCGGCCGCGGAACTTGAGGCGCAGCGGCAGCCGCCCCGTGCCGACGTAGGACTGGTAGACCGTCTCGACCGGTGTGCCCTGGATGGTATCGCCGCAATCGATCAGGAGCGCGCCCGGCGCCTCGCGACGGGCGGCCCGCACCAACGTGGCGATCTTGGCCAGTCCCCGGTCGGCCGGCTTTCCCGTGAAATAGTCGACCGGGTACAGATTGCCGTGCAGGTCCGTGGTCGCCAGCACGGTGACCGTAACCCGCCTGGCCGGAACTGCGGCAGGGAGCAAGGTCAGCGCCAGGGCCGCCCGCAGAATGCGTGTCATGCCGCTATTTCGCATCGGCCGCCACGATCCGGGCGGTCTTGATGTAGTCCAGCTTCGGGAAGCGGGCTTCGAGGTACTTGTTGCCTTGTTGCTGGATCATCCCTTGATCCGGGCTCTCGCCGTAGCCGCTGTAGAGCTTGTCGACGACGTCCATGCCTTCGACCACCTTGCCGAAAGGCGCGAAGCCCTGGCTGTCGAGCGCAGCGTTTTTGTTGTAGTTGATGAAGACCTGCGTGGTGCGCGTGTTGGGCCCCGCCATGGCGTAGGTAACCATGCCGCGCGAGTTGCTCTTGGCAACCTTGTCGTCTCGAATGTGACGTGCCGACCAAACCGCGGCGACGGCGGGATCGGCGGGAATTCCGAACTGCACCATGAAGCCGCCGATCACGCGGAAAAACCGCGCGTTGTCGTAGAACTTGCGTTGGACCAGGCTGTAGAAACGCGCCGCGCCGAGCGGCGCCCAGGCCTTGGTCACCTCGATCGTGAAGTCGCCCCTGCTGGTCTCGAACTTAACCCGATAGACGTCGGGCGTAGGGGCCGGGGCCGGGGTCTGCGCCGGGGTCTGCGCGGCGCACGAAACAGCGGCGGCCGCAAGGATCGTAAACGCCAAAAACGGTCTTGAAATACGCATGCCACGCATTTTACCAAGTTCAGGCCGCTCCCAGACGGCCGCCGGGCTTGCGCCGTCCGCCATCCGGCTGAGCCGGCGGACCCTGGCAACGCTGGGGCTGCGCCCCAGCACCGCGCGAAGTCAATGACTGGCGAAAGCGCGTCTAGACGGACCATGGAGAGTCTCCGAATTGTTACATTTAAGTTACACTTCCATGGCGCCCGCCGGGGCTCCCGAGTAACCTCATGGGTGTGGCTTTTGGGTGGTACTTTGGCGGCCGACCTGTGATAGGATTAGAACCTCGGGAGGCTTCATTAATGCCCGCAGTCATTCAGTACACGGACCCCAGCACCCACCCGAGTTTCATCCGAGAACAGCGTCAGCTCACGGCCATTCTGGTGCGAAGCCTGGTCTCGAGAGGGCGACCGGAGCACGAGGCACTGCGGGAAGCCGAGGCGATCCTGGCGCCGATTCCGCCCAAGCGGGAATCGTCCTGGCGGCGGCTAGCTTCAAGCTACACGCCGGGAGCATAACCCCCGCCGTCTCAGCGAGAAAAGTATTGCTTTCAAGCGAAAGTCTTCTATACTAAGGGCGGGTTTTCCCATGCCAGCCGCTCTACAGCAGTTCTGGAAACGCCTGACGGGGTTGTGCGCCCGTGTGCGCGTTGCCCGCAAGTCCCGGTTGTCGCAGTCGGGCTTGGCGCAGGTGTCCGGACGAACGGAAATGGCGCGCGACCGGGTGCGGATCTGGCTGAGCCAGACTCCCTTCCAGCCCTAACAGGCGCGGGCCTCGGGGCCCCTCCGGGCCCATCGGCAGAATTCACTCCCGCTACACCAATCTGTCATCGTCCTGTAACCGTGCCGTGCCAGAGTAGCCAAGCAGGGGGCGTTGGGCTGTTTTTAGACGAAAGGACTACAGGTATGAACATCGTACGGGAGACTCGGGTTGCAGCGCTCGCGCTGGCCGCAGCCGGCTTGATCGCATGTGGCGGGGGCAAGGAAGCCGAATCGGTCAAGCTGCAAGGCGCGGGAGCCAGCTTCCCCGCCCCACTGTACATGAAGTGGTTCAAAGCATACAGCAGCGCTCACCCCAATGTCCAAGTCGACTATCAATCGGTGGGCAGCGGAAGCGGCATCAAGAGCGTCATTGACAAGACCGTCGACTTTGGAGCGAGCGATGCGGCCATGAAGCCCGAGGATATCAGCCGGGTGGACGTGGGCGTGCAACTGCTGCCCATGACCGCGGGCGCCATCGTTGTCACCTACAACTTGCAGGGCGTGCCCGAACTGAAGCTCTCGCGGAAAGCGTACTCCGGCATCTTCCTCGGCAAGGTCAAGAAATGGAACGACCCGCTCATCAGGCAGGCGAATCCGGGGGTGAACCTGCCGGACGCGGCGATCAACGTCATCGTGCGCGCCGATGGCAGCGGCACCACATTCGTTTTCACCAAGCATCTGAGCGCCATCAGCCCGGAGTTCGCGAAGAGCCCGGGCGTGAACACGCTGCCGAATTGGGCGGTCGGGACGCGCTCGAAAGGCAACGAGGGAGTCACGGCGAGCGTCATGACCACACCCGGAGCGATCGGGTACATCGAGTACGGATATGCCCGCAGCCAGAAGCTCCCGATGGCGGTGCTGGAGAACAAGTCGGGCGCTTACGTCGCGGCCTCGATCGCATCCGGCCAGGCGGCGCTGGCTTCGGCCCAACTGCCCGACGACCTGATCGTGTGGGCGTCCGATCCCGATTCCAAGGACGCCTATCCCATCGTGACCTACACTTGGCTGCTCTGCTACCGGCAATACCAGGACAAGAAGAAGCTTGAAGTCCTGCAGGATCTCCTGCGGTTCTGCCTCCGCGAAGGCCAGAAGGAGTGCGAGCCGCTGGGTTACATCCCGCTGCCTGCTACCGTGGCCGAGAAGGTCAGCGCCGCGGTCGGCAATATCAAGCTCGCGCCGAATGCGAACTAGGCAGAGCGGACGATGACGCACCAGCCCATCTCGCAAGCGCCGACGCGTTCCCAGCGCTTTACGGACTCGGTGTTCCGCGGGCTTTGCCGCGGATTCGCCTGGCTGGCGGTGCTGCTGGCTGCATACATCGTTCTGAGGATTGCCAGGGTCGCCGCGCCGGCGGTGCGGCAGTACGGACTCGGATTCCTCTCCGGCACGACCTGGGATCCGAATCAGGCGCGTTTTGGGATCTTGCCAGAAATCTGGGGAACGCTGTTCACATCGGCGCTGGCGCTGGTTGTGGGAACGCTATTCGGCGTCGCTGCGGCCGTGTTCCTCAGCGAGGGTTACCTGGGCAAGTTCGTGTTTGGCGTCCTCAACCTCGTGGGCGTCCATCTACATCCGTTTTGGAGCAGGCTGCCGGATCAGTTGGAGAATCTGCTGAAGAACCTGATCGAGTTGCTGGCGGCGATTCCAAGTGTGGTGTACGGATTGTGGGGCTTGTTCGTCGTGATTCCGCTCATCCGTCCAGGCTGTAACTGGCTGCACCTCAAAATGGGATGGATGCCGCTGTTCGGCACGGACCTGAGCGGCCCGGGCGTGCTTCCCGCCGTGCTGGTGCTCTCCATCATGATTCTGCCGACGATCACGGCGATCAGCCGCGACGCGCTGGCATCGGTTCCGCCTAAACTCCGCATGGCCGCCTACGGGCTGGGCGCCACGCGGTGGGAGACGATTCTGGCGGTGATCCTGCCGACTGCCGCGCGCGGCATCTTCGGCGGGGTTGTGCTTGCGTTCGGGCGCGCACTGGGCGAGACCATGGCCCTGGCCATGCTCGTAGGCAATGCCAACCAGATCAGCGTCTCTTTGTTCTCGCCTGCGAACACGCTGGCGGCTCTGCTGGCCAACAGCTTCCCGGAAGCGCACCCCAAGGAAGTCGGAGTGCTCATGTACGCCGCGCTGGTGCTGCTGGGGATAACGCTGGTGGTGAACATGGCGGGCTCGCTCATCCTTCAGCGCGCCTCGGCGGGAATGGAGGGAGGGAAATGACGCCGGTGTTCGACACCATCGAGCCGAATCCGCTTGAGGGCGTGGATTTCGGCCGGCTGGAGAGATCCCTGCAGAAGCCGCGCACGTTTTTCAGCCTCCTCATGAGCGGGGTGGTGACGGCCATGACTCTGCTGGCGTTGATCCCCCTGTTCTCGGTCTTGTGGATGCTGTTCTGGAGAGGCGGCCGCAAGCTCAGCATGGCGCTATTCACACAGTTGCCGCCGGCGCCGCTCGAGCAGGGCGGCGGGTTCGGAAACGCGATTGCCGGAACGCTCATCATGGTCGGCCTGGCAGCCTTGTTGAGCGTGCCCCTCGGCATCCTCACCGCCGTGTTCCTGGCGCAGGCGCGGCGGGAGAATCGCCTCGCCAGCGCCGCCAGGTTCGCGGCCAAGGTTCTGACCGGTTTTCCATCCATTCTGGCGGGCGTGTTCGCCTACGGCACGGTGGTCCTGATTACGGGCGGCTTTTCTGCCCTGGCGGGAGGCTTGGCGCTCTCGATCCTGATGCTGCCCACCATCACGCTGACGGCGGAGGACGCCATCCGCATGGTCCCCGACAAGATGAAAGAGGCGGCCGTCGGCATGGGAGCGACGAACACCCAGACGGTATGGATGGTGCTGCTGCCCACCGCCCTGCCGGGGATCCTGACGGGCGTCATGCTGGCGGTGGCGCGCGCTGCCGGGGAAACGGCCCCGCTGCTCTTTACGGCTCTGTTCAGCAACTACTGGCCGACCAGGGGCGGTCACGTCGCGCTGATGCAGCCGACCGCATCCTTGGCCGTCCTGATCTACAACTTCGCGAGCATGCCGTTCGAGAACCAGGTGGAGATGGCATGGGCGGCGGCGCTCGTTCTGGTGCTGCTTGTTCTGGTGGTGAACCTCATCGGCCAGAGTCTTTCGCGCCGCCAGGTTCAGCAATAGGAGTGTGGAAAGATGTCAACGGGTTCGGAATCGAGCGATGGGGTCGTCATCGACTGCAAGATAGATAAGCTCTTCTACGGCAACTTCAAGGCCGTCCGCGACACCACCATCCCGGTGAAGAAGAACAGGATTACCGCGTTCATCGGGCCGTCGGGCTGTGGCAAGAGCACGGTCTTGCGCTGCCTGAACCGCATGAACGACCTGGTGCGCGGCTTCCGCTTCGAGGGCCATGTGCACTATCGCGGCAAGGACATTTATCACCCTTCGATCGATCCGGTGGCGGTCCGGCGCTACATCGGGATGGTCTTCCAGCAGCCGAATCCGTTTGCGACGAGCATCTACAACAACGTGGCATTCGGTCTCCGCCTGAATGGCTACAAGGGCGACAGGCACGCCAAGGTGGAAAGCGCCCTGAAGGGCGCCGCGCTGTGGGACGAGGTCAAGGACAAACTGCACAAGAGCGCCCTCTCACTGTCCGGCGGACAACAGCAGCGGTTGTGCATCGCACGGGCGATCGCCACCGAACCGGAGGTCCTGCTCATGGACGAACCGTGCTCGGCACTGGACCCGATCGCGACGCGCAAGATCGAAGAACTCATGACGGAGCTGAAGAGCCGTTACACGATCGCCATCGTTACGCACAACCTGCAGCAGGCGCAGCGCGTGGCAGACCACACGGGATTTCTCTACGTCGACACTTCGGAGGGCGGGCGCACCGGCTACCTGGTGGAGTTCGGCGAATCGAAGCAGGTCTTCGAAGCGCCTCAGGAGAAGCACACCCAGGACTACATCCACGGCGCGTTCAGCTAGGAGGACGAGGATGGGGCGAGATCGTGTTGCTCTGCTCCTGGCGGCCACCCTGGTTCTGGGGGGCTGCTCCTTTTCGGACCGCGGGGAGGCCGAGGCCAAAGCTCCGGCCGGCGGCGTGCTTCTCAGGGGCGCGGGGGCTACGTTCCCGTCCCTGCTCTACCAGCGCTGGTTCGCACTCTATCAGGTCAGTCAGCCCAAGACGGCGATCGCCTATGACGCCGTGGGAAGCGGGGAGGGCATCCGGCGCTTCGCGGGGAACAACGTCAAACCCGAGGAGACGGTGGATTTTGGCGCCAGCGACGCCGCCATGAGCGACGAACAGATGGCGCGCGTCCCTGGGGGCGTGCTGTTGCTGCCTGTGACGGCGGGGAGCGTCGTGCTGGCCTACAATCTGCCGGGCTTCGATGGGGAGTTGCGCCTTTCGCGGAAGGCGTATGCGGGCATTTTTCTGGGTGAGATCAAGAACTGGAACGACCGGCTGATCGCCGCCGCGAATCCCAAGACGAAACTGCCCAAACTCACCATTGCGACGGCAGTGCGTCTGGATGGCAGCGGCACGACGTATGCGTTCACCAAGCACCTGGACGCCATCAGCGAGACCTGGCGCAGCCGTTACGGGGCGGCGACGCTGGTCGATTGGCCTGGCAACGCCATGCGCGCCAAGGGCAACGAAGGTGTGGCGGGGCTGATCGAACACTCCAACGGTTCGATCGGCTACGTGAGCTACGAGTTCGCCCGCAAGATCGGGCTGCGCATCGCGACCATCGAGAACAAGGAAGGCAACTTCGTCAGACCCTCGGCCGCGGGCGCGACGGCTGCTCTGGCCTCGGCGCAGCTCCCGGACAATCTGCGCGTCTTCGTGCCGGACCCCTCGGGCAGGGATTCCTACCCCATCGTCACCATGACCTGGATTCTACTGCGCAAGGACTACGCTGACCCAGCGAAGGCGAAGGCGCTCCGGGATCTGTTCGAGTGGTGCCTGCGGGACGGCCAGAAGCATGCCCCGGAGCTGAACTACATCCCGTTGCCGCCCGATGTAATCGCAAAGGCGCTGCCCGCGCTGGCCGCCATCAAGCCTGCCGAGTGACGGGGCGGCCCTCGAGGACTGCGCCGGACCTCGCATCCGCGGAAGCTCGAAGCCGGGATGCAGTTGGCGCTGGAACGCGCGTGGCAGGCCAGAGCCGGCTGTAGCGACCCCTAGTCCCACGACCTCACGGCCGTCGCTCGGGTCGCGTTATGCTTCCGCTTCCAGTGCGAGCTGGAGAAAGCCCCGCGGTTGGTACTCGATGCGCAGGGGAACCGACCGGCTCGCGTCCTCGGTCCAGATGCGGAAGGGGGTCTTGTCGCCCGTGCGCAGGTTGCGTATGGTTCCGCTCAGAACGGTCACGGATTCAGGTTGAAAGACCAATCCCTTATCCGCCAGGCGCCGGCCCGTTCGGGGATCGGGCCGCTTCGACGTCGTCAGCTCGTACTCAGCCGCCGAGTACACGTAGGTCTGCTTCATCTGCGCCTGGCTGGAGGACATGGCGCGGCAGAGCGCAAACAGAAAGGTCGGAGAGGCACTCCCCGAGCGTCCGGCCTGGAAGCGGCTCTCGCCGGCGGACTGATCGGGATTGCGGATGGCGGCCTGCGCCGCCCGTTCCAGGTCGCTCCATCCGGTTCGCGCATCCGAATAGAACCGCGCGCGCAGGCTGTGAGCTTCGCCGGGCCGCGACTGCCCCTGGATGGCCACGAACATGCTCTCCGGCAGCGAACTCGCGAGCGCCTGGCGGGCTTCTCCGACGCTCTCCTCCTTGGAGGCGGTCATGAACCCGAAATAGCTCGCTTCGAGGACCCCGGTTTCGGCCTCCGCCACGATCTCACGGATCATTCCGAGCCGGTTCAGACCGCGCGCCCGGTCCGGGAGCGACCCGGCGGCGAACTCCAGCGCGTGGACGCAATGGTCCACCGAGCGGGTGACTGCATGCCGCGCATGCCCCTTCCCCACACCGGCGCGGGTAAAGATCGGAAGGGAGAGCAGCAGGATGGTGGCATCCACACGGTAGCTGCGGGAGCTGGGCTGAGGCGGCGTGCTGGCGGCGGCAAACAGCCTCCGGGCCCCTTCCGCCAGCAGACCGAACAGAAGCCTGCGTGTCATCGTCATGCAAACTCCCTCTCCAGGGTGAAGGGTTCTTCGGTCGAAACGAAATCGGGTGGTAGCGAGGGCTGGTCGCGGATGCCCGCTCGCAGCTCGTGGATATCGGCGTAGAGATCCAGAATCGCCGAACACACCGACGGCCACGCAAACCGCTTCGCGGTCTCGCTTGCCGCGGCGGCCTTCGTCAGCCTCGCCTTGGCGTCGCCTTGGACCGCCCGCACCGCCGCGGCGAATGCGGACGGCTCGGGATCGGCCAGCCAGCAGTTGTTGGCGTGGGCGAAGGTAGCGATGCCTCCCGCCGCCGGTGCGACCAGCGGCAGACCTGAGGCCATGGCCTCGAGCGGTCCGATCCCGAAAGGTTCACGCGGGTTCGGATGCACGAAAACGTCGGCGTTGGCATACAGATCCGCCAGCCGCTCCCGGCAGGAGATATGGCCCAGAAAGCTCACCCGCCACGGCGCCAGCTCGGCGGCCTGCTGTTCCAATTCCCGCCGCAGTGCTCCCGAGCCCGCAATGAGCAGGCGATAATCGAACTCGGGGTCTCGGGCCAGGCCGGCCATCATTTCGATCAGAAGCGCCGGGTTCTTCTCGCGAGCGAGGCGGCCCGCGTAAAGAAGCAGCACCGTGCGTTCATCTCCGCCGGAGTCCCGCAGCAGCCGCCGGCGCCCTTCCGGGTTCCGCCTGGCCGGCGACATCTCGCCGAGGTCCACTCCCATGGGCCGGATCCACACTCCCCGGCGGAGCCGATGCCCGCTCGAAACGGCGCGCAACTCGCCGGCGGTGTGGGAGGACACGGTGATATGGTGATCGAAGAGCGGAAAGTAGAACCAGCGCATGTAGGCACGGCAAAACCGCAGGGCCAGGTCGCCGGACGCCAGGTAGGCGCGGAAATTGTCGTCCATCCGCTCGCAGCTCAGGCCGACAACCGTCGGCCGCTTGCGGATCGCGGAGAAGGCCTGGATGCGCAGAAGACCCGCCAGCCAGTTCAAGGTGTATTTATCGCAAACCTCGACGAGATCCGGCTCCTCTTCGGCCAGAATGCGCTGCAGGCGGGAGCCGGGCGTGAGATAAGAATGGGGCAGAATCAGGCGGTAGCCGCCATTGAACGGCGCCTTGGGTGCCCTGACGTAGTAGACGCGGCCGTGCCGGCCCCAAGCTTCCACAGCGTCCTTCTCCGCGGGGACGATCAGGCGCATCTCGTGGCCGCGCTCGTTCGCCGCTTTCAGCAGCGCACGGTAGAAGGTCGCAATGCCTCCGGAGATCGGGCACCAGGCGTTGGTCAGGTGCACGGTTCTCAAGGCCGCTCCGCCTCCTGCTGCCAGACGGCGGCAACACGTTTCAGGCCCTCTCCGGCGGACTTGAGAAACCCCCAAATCAGCCGCGGAAGGCTGGCGAGGTCCTCTCGAAGCGGTCTGCTTTCTGCGCCGACGATCATCGCGCCCTTGCGCATCAGCGCCAGATGGACCGTGGTCGAGAGCAACGTGAAAGCGACCGAAGCTGCGATGCTGGCCGTCAGGCGCGGGGTGCCCCGCAGCCAGTGCACGAGCAGCTCCAGCGAATGCTGGCACACCAGCACCAGCGGCACCACCACCGCAACCGCCTTCCACATGGGCCGGACGCGGCGGAAGGCCTGCATGATGGAGCCCCACCATCCCGAGGTGAGAGCGCGGAACACCAGTTCGGTCAGCATCGCCCCCACGGCCTTTCTCCAGCCCGCGCCCAGATTCACGAAGAAAAAGATGCAACACCGGAATAGAGAGCTCAACAAAGCGGCTTTCCAGTTCCAGTCCCGGACGAACGAGTCTTGCGGCCGGGACAGGAGACCCCACAGAGCCGAACCGGCGCTGGGCTCGGACGGCGAGTCCGGTCCTGCCTCCGCAGTCCGGCGGTCGAGCAGAACGGCGGCATACGCTTCGTAGACCTGTTCGAAAACCTGGTCCCAGGAGCGCGACTCCATACGGTGCGCCGCGGCATCCGCCATGAGACGCCGCAGGAATGGATGGCGGGCGAGGCGCTCGACGGCCGCGCAGAACTCGGCGTCGTCCGCTGCCACGAAGCCATCCACGGCATCGGCGACGATGAACTGCGGCCCGCCCTTGTTGGTGACCACCGCGGGCACTCCGGAAGCCAGCGCCTCCTGAACCACGTTGCCGAAGGTGTCGGTCTCGGACGGAAAAACGAATACGTCCATATTGGCGTAGGCCGTGGCCAGGGCCTCGCCCCGGAGCACGCCCGTGAACTCGGCCCGTTCGATGTTGCGCTCCAGCCAGGCGCGCTCCGACCCGCTTCCCACGATCAGCAGCCGGAAATCCGGCACCCCTGCCCGGACCAGGAACCGCTCCAGGTCGGCCAGGAACTTCACTCTCTTCTCGGGCATCAGCCGGCCGACGTAGCCGATCACCAGGCCGGGGTCGGTGCGGGTGCGCCGCGCCGGCGAGAACAGGCCCGTGTCGACGCCGCGCAGCATGGGAAAGACCGGCCGGCCGCTGCGGCGCGCCACCAGCGCGATCAACTCGGGATTGGGTGCGAAGGCCACATCGGCCCGCGAGAAGAACCACAGCACGCGATCCAGCACAAAGCGCTCGACCCGCAGCGCCGCCGCAACCCGCACTCGACGCGGCGCCCACCCCAGCAGACTCTCAAAGCGGCGGCCGGCGAACTCGTGCAGATTGGTGTGCCAGGACGCGGCCAGCGGCACCCGGAGCCGGAGGGCGAGGATGGCGCCGAGGAGGCCCGCGTCGCCGGGGCTCGTCACGTGGATCAGATCCGGCTGGAACTCCCGCAGCCGGCGCTCGACGCGGGCCAGTTGGACGCAGAAAAGCGGGTCGAAAGAGAGATCCGGATCCACTTTTGTGGCCAGGGCGCTGCTCCGGAGTTCGAGGAGCCGCGCGTCGTCCGTGCCGGCAGGCGGAGCGGTTTTCGAGTAACAGACCGTAAGAAACGGATAGCCCCGCCGCTCGGCGAATCCGGCCAGTTCGCGGCAGGTTCGGGCGGCGCCATTGACCTCGTGAAACGTGTCCGCGAACAGCGCGACCCGCGGCGTCATAGAGTGCCCTCCGCCCGGGCCCCGAAGGCCCGTCGCATCGCGCGCACCACTCGCGCGCGCCAGGCATCCCGCAGGCGCAGCGCAGCCGCGCTCGTTCGGATCGCCGGAGGCAGCAGCCGGTTCCTCCGGACCAGGTGAACCTGAGTCAGCGTTGCGTAGCGCGCCAGCGGTCTCATACGCAGATGATGGACGCCTCTCTTTTCAGGGAGATGGCGAACGCATGACAATTCTGCGAAGACATTTTTCATCGGAATTGTTTTTTTGCGAGAGAATTCACCTGCCGATCATGCGCCTGTAACCATTGCGGCCCAAGCTTGCAGGTGGCGGCACACCGAATTGACGGTTCCGCCGCCTCCAGGAGGCCCGCATATGGGCGCCGAGATCCGGCTCTGGTGGAAAGACCGACGCGCTTGCCGGTCCTTACGCACGGGAGTATCTCTACACTCCCATACCCTGCACTCGCGCGAGTATCTGACTTTCATCCCGCGCTATCTGAAGGCCATTCCCATCCTCGGCTGGCTGGTGCGCCGCGAAGCCCGCTGGCACGGCATGGCCGAGATCCCGCATGCGGAGTTTGCTCGGACGTGGTGGACCCCGCCGCTTTCGGCCCATGCCGCCTGGAAGATCGAGAAGTCCGGCGTCGAGAATCGCCTCGGCCTGCGCGCGATGGTCTCGATCACGGATCACGACAACATCGAAGCCTCCAGTGCTCTGCATACCCTTGAGGAGTGCCGCCACACGCCGGTCTCGCTCGAGTGGACCGTTCCGTTCTGCGGCGCTTCGTTCCACATCGGCGTGCACAACCTTCCGCCGCAGCGCGCCCGTTCCCTGGTGCGTTCCATGAATGAATACACGGGCGGCGGACCCGAAGAGCTGCTGCGCGGCGTCCTCGATGAGGTGAGCGGCCGCCCGGAGACGTTGATCGTGCTCAACCATCCGCTGTGGGACGAAGAGGGCGTCAGCGCGGACGTGCACCGGGTCGCTTTCGGCAGGCTGCTGGGGCTGTATGGCCGCTGGATCCACGCACTGGAGCTGAACGCGGACCGGCCGTGGCACGAGAATCGCGCCGTGATCGCGCTAGCCCAGGCGAACAACCTGCCGCTGGTCTCCGGAGGAGACCGGCACGGTTGCGATCCCAGCCCGGCTGTCAACCTGACCAACGCCGCGGATTTCGCGGAATTCGTGCAGGAGGTCCGCGCCGGCCGCAGCGTGATTGCGCTGCTGCCCCGCCTTCGCGAATCGCGCAAGGTGCGCCTGTTCGAGACGGCGTTCGACATTCTGCGCGATCATCCGGGCCACAGCATGGGCTGGGTTCGCTGGAGCGACCGCGTTTTTTACCAGCGCAGGAACGGAACGGTGGCAAGCCTTTCCGAGTTATGGGGCCGCCGCCAGCCCGGCGCCGTCAGCAGTTTCGTGGGACTGATGGGCCTGCTCGGCGGGCAAACGATGCGTCCCGCGCTGCGATGGGCGCTCGCCGAGAGGGAAGCGTCGTTGTAGCCGGCCTGACTCTTGCGGTGTTCGGCTCACGGGTGGGGCCGGTTCCGCGTGCGACTGATCTTCTCCGCCAGCCGGCGGCGGCTGCTCAGAAGCCACTCCTGGCTGTTGAGCTCCTTGCGGTCGTCGTCGCCCGCTTGCACGCGCACGTAGGATCCGTCGGACATCATCCGGCGTGCCTTGACGGTGTCCCCAAGATACACGGTGAGAATACCTTCGTAGATTCTGCGCAGCATTTTCGGGTCCTCGACCGGAAACAGCACTTCGACGCGGTGGTCGATGTTGCGCGGCATCAGATCCGCGCTGCCCAGGTAGAGTTGCTCGTCCCCCCCGTTGCGAAAGTAGAAGACCCGGCTATGCTCAAGGAACCTCCCGACGACGCTCGTAACGCGAATGTTCTCGCTCAGACCCGGCAGGCCCGGCCGAAGGCAGCATATGCCTCGCACCAGAAGATCGATTCTCACGCCCGCGGCCGAGGCGCGATACAACAACTGAATGAAGCGGCGGTCTACGAGGGAGTTCACCTTGAAGATCAGATGGCCGTCCCGGCCTTCCCGTGCCTGCTGGATTTCACGCTCGATGAATTCCTCCAGGCGCGGGCGCAGATTCACCGGAGCGACCAGCAGTTTGCGATAGTCCGATTTAGCGGAGTAGCCGGTGAGGTAGTTGAACAGGTCCGCCACATCGTTGGCTATCGCTTCGTCCGCCGTCAGCATTCCTATGTCCGTGTACAAGTGCGCGGTCACCGCGTTGTAGTTTCCCGTCGAGAGATGGACGTAGCGCACCATGCGGTCGCCCTCCCGCCGTACAACGAGCGCCACCTTCGAGTGGATCTTCAAGCCCACGAGACCGTAAACGACGTGCACCCCCGTGCGCTCCAGCGCGCGCGCCCATTCGATGTTGCTTTCCTCGTCGAACCGCGCTTT
Source organism: Bryobacterales bacterium (assembly GCA_963710565.1). GTDB lineage: Bacteria > Acidobacteriota > Terriglobia > Bryobacterales > Bryobacteraceae > DASWZN01. Next base: position 247,144 of record CAVQAN010000013.1, read on the forward strand.
GAGTTCTACCAGCGCCGCGACCTGCTTGTCTTCCTCGATCGCCTCCAGCAGGGATTCCACCACTGGCGAGTTGCGCCCCACGCGGTAGAGACAGATCTTGATGGCGACGACATTGGGGTCTCGCGCGGCCCGCTGTAAGAACTCGATGACGGGCTGGAAAGAATCGAATGGATGGTGGAGCAGAACGTTCTGCCGCCGGACCAGACCGAAGAGGTCCTCCTCGTCATAGTCCGGTATCAGGCTCTGCAGCACGGCGGGGACGAAGGGAGGCTCTTTCAGCTCAGGACGGTCCAGAGCGTGCAGGCTCATCAGGCGCTTCAGGGACAACGGGCCTAACGTGCGGTAGACGGTCCTCGGCTCCACCTCGAGATTGGTCATGAGGATCCCGAGGATGTGAGCAGGCATGTCCTGCGTGACCATAAGGCGAATCACGGTTCCGAAACGCCGCTGCCGAACGCCCTCCTCGATCGTTTCCAGCAGGTCCTCCGCCTCGAGCTCCTTAATGGCCATCTCCGCGTCGCGCGTGACATGGAACGGATAGGATTCCAGCACCTGCATGCCCGGAAACAGCGCGTTCAGATTGGCCGCGATAATCTCCTCCAGCCAGACCATGTCGATCCGTTTGGCACGGTTCTTCGTTTTCGAGTTCGCCCCGAGGTTGATGGGGACCAACTGGGGTAGCGAGTCCGGAACCTTGACCCGCGCGAAATGCTCGTGCCCCAGGCCGTCCCGGATCAAGACCGCCAGGTTCAGGCTCAGATTCGAGATGTGAGGGAACGGCCGCCCTGGATCGAAGGCCAGCGGCGTGAGCACCGGGAACGCCGTGCGGGAAAAATACTCCTGGGCGATGGCCACCTGCGCGGGGCCCAGAGTGCGGTATTCGTGTATACGCAAACCCTGTTCTTCGAGCGCAGGCAGCAGGCTCTCGAGGCACTTGTGAGCCTCCTTGAGAATTCTCTTCACCTCGCGCCGGATTGCAATCAGTTGCGCTCTGGGCGTCATGCCGTCGGGGCCCACGTCGAGGGTTCCGGCGTCCAGTTGGGCGGCCAGGCCCGCGGCGCGAACCATGAAGAACTCATCCAGGTTCGAGCCCAGAATCGAAAGGAACTTCACGCGCTCCAGCAGCGGGTTGGAGTTGTCCTCGGCCTCCTCCAATACCCTGCGCTGGAACGCGAGCAGGCTGAGTTCACGATTCAGGTAATACTGAGGGTCGTCGAGGTCCGGAACCTCTCCGGTCCGCTCTGCGTCGCTGCTGGCCGCGGCACGGGCATCGCCGCGCCGCGCGGTGTTCTTCCGAGGGTCCGTGGCATTTTTCGGCATAGTCCACTACCTGTCTAGGGTAACCCGATTGTGCGCGCCGAGTGCCGTAACGCAAATGTAACGATGGGGGCCCTACGCCGTCAAGAAACGGAGAGCCGCAGCTTGCCGTTTTCGGAACTTACGTCCAACCGCTCCGGGCAGGCGCCGGGCTGACCGCGGGCCGCACCTATTCGCTGCGCAGCGCGGCCATGGGGTCGGCTTGCGTGGCGCGCTGGGCCGGGATGTAGCTGGCCAGTGCCGCCACCAGGCACAGGAACGCCGAGCATAGAGCGAACGTGAGCGGGTCGGCAACGCTCACATCCACCAGCATGCCGCCCAGCAGCCGTCCGGCGGCGAGCGCCGTCGCCACGCCTGCCAGCAGACCCGGCGCGGTCATCGTCAAGCCCTCCCGGACCACCAGCCCGAGCACCTGGCGTGGCTGAGCCCCCAACGCCATCCGGACACCCATCTCCTGGGTGCGCTGGCTCACCGCGTAGCTCATGACGCTATACAGACCGACCGCCGCCAGCAGCAGCGATAGCGCTCCCACCACGCTCAGCAGGCTGGCCGCCACATTCAGGGCATACAGCGAACCGGCATTGGCTTCGGCTAGCAACTGCGTGCTGAAGACCGCGTCCTGATTGAGCGCCAGAGCCTCCCGCCGCAGCACCGGCGTCATTCTCAACGGGTCGCCCACGGTCTTGATGAAGATCGAGAAGTTCAGCCCCGGATAGAACCACTGCCGGAACGGCAGGTAGAAGAACGGCAACGAACCTTCGAGTGGGGTGTGGTACTTGCTGTCCTTGACCAGACCGACCACCGTGAAAAGGTCGCCTTCCATCCGCACCTTGCGGCCGATGGGACTGGCGCCGCGGCAGAACCGCCGCGCGAAGGTCTCGTTGACGATCATCACCATCGGAGCCTCTGCGGAGTCGCGCTCGGTGAAGTCGCGGCCTTCGATCAGCCGGATGCCCAGCAGTTGGAAGTACCCGGGCGGAACCGTGGCGCGATGGATCATCATCTGCTCATTTGGCCCGGGCAGGTAGCCCTCGACGTCGAGTTGGTGCCACGGGCTCGACCCCGCTCCACTGGCCGTGGACATGGGCACCACATCCGAGTAGCTCACGCCAATCACACCCGGCATGGCCTCCAGCCGGCTGCGCAGATCGCGGCAGAACCTCCACTGCTCGCTGGCCGAATAGCCGGCATACGAGAGGTAGAAGTGGGACACCGAGACGTTCGTCCTGTCGAAGCCGGGCTGGATGCCGCTGGCGTTCCGGAAACTCCGCCAGAACAGTCCGGCCCCGACCAGAGCCACGACGGCCAGCGCCATCTCCGCCGCCACCAGCAAATGGCGCAGCCGGTGCGAGCCCGTCCCCGACCCGCCGCCCCGCCCGCCCTCCCTCAGCGTCTCGTTCAAGCTGGAGCGGGCCGACATGACCGCCGGCGCCGTTCCCGAGATCAGCGTGGTCAGGATCGCGACCACAACCGTGAACCCCAGCGTGGGATAGTTCAGTTCGCCCCCCAGATCGAGCGGGATATCGCGGTGGGCAAACAGAAGGGCCAGCGTTTGTCCCATCCACATCACCATCGTCACTCCGACCACGGCTCCGCCGGCGGCCAGCAGGAGGGTCTCGATCAGCAGTTGCCGAGCCAGCCGGATACGCTGCACGCCCAGCGCCAGGCGGATGCCGAACTCCTTCTGCCGCGACACGGCGCGGGCCAGCAGCAGGTTGGCGACGTTCGCGCACACGATCAACTGCATCAGAACGCACACTGCCATCAGGATCCCGAGCGGCTTGCCCAGGATGCCTTGCGTGCCCAGGTGGCCCTGCCAGAGGGGCGTCAAGGTGAGGTCCACCCCGCGGTTGGTCTTGGGATACATGGCGGCCAGGCGCCGGCCCAGCGCGCCCACTTCCGCCCGCGCCTGCTCCAGTGTCACCCCCGGCTTGAGGCGCACGACGGTCGAAGTCTCATCCCTGGTGGCCCGGTAGTGGAGGGTTCCATCTCCGGTGCCCATCGCGGTTGCCATCGTAATCGGCATCCAGACGTCGAAGACCACGCCGCCCAGAGAACCGCGGAACTCGGGCGGAGCGACCCCTATGATCGTCAGCCGGTTCCTGTTCAGCAGGATGCTCTTGCCCAGGACCTTCGGGTCGCTGTGAAACTGGGTCCTCCACATCCGGTAGCTGATGACCGCCAGCGGATAGGCCCCCTCCTTTTCGCGGCCTTCTTCCGGAACGAAAGTCCGTCCCAGGAGCGGCCTCACCTTGAGAACATCGAAGTAGTTTGCAGAAACCAGTTCGGCCCAGGCCCGCTGGGTCTTGCCTTCCGCTCCTACGCTCAGCGGAGTAAAGCGTCCCAGGGCCACGCCTGCCACGAGCTTCAGATTGTCCCGGTAGTCGCGGTAGTCCAGGAAGGAGGTGTTGACGAGGTACTCGCCGCCCGGGGTGACCGTTTCGATCAGAGCCAGCTCGCGTGCATCCGCGACGCCCGGGAGCGGATGGAGCAGCACCGTATTGATCCAACTGAAGACGGTTGTGTTCACCGCGATGCCCAGACCCAGCGTGAGGACCGCGACAGCAGTGAACCATTTGTTCCGGCGCAGTATCCTCAGCCCAAACAGGACGTCCTTCATAATCGCTGGCATGGCGAGGTTGATCTGGCAAACTGAATTCCAATTCTAAGCTGTTGCGTGGATTGGGGAACAGTGCAGACAGCCTGTCCGCTTGTGGGATGCCCTCGTCCGGTTGTGGGATGAGTTCGTCCTAAAACGGCGGGAGTGGCGGTCCTCCTTGCGTACCGGATTGGTAGTGACAGCCTGGGCCGCCGTTCCGGATTGTCGCATCGTCGCTCCAGACGGCGCGGAAACTGCCGCGGCGGCACAAGCTAGGTCTGTAACCCAAAATCAACACGTCCGGAGATTCTCGTATGGGACTCCCGGGTCCTGTTCAGTATACGCCCAGCCGTCCTCTTTGATGTTCTGCCGGGGCGCACCTTTATGCAGCGACCGCGGCAACCTCTCCCAGGGCGTTACGGTAACGTAACTTTGATTTCATCGGCGAGTAACGTTCGTGTGGCAAAGTGGCCCATCATGACCAAACATGCAGTCGTTGCGCTTGGAGTGCTCCTATTCACATCGTCTGCCGTGGCGCAGTTCGAAACTGCGGAAGTGCTCGGCACGGTCCGCGACAAGACCGGCGGGGTTCTGCCCAAAGCCGCGATCAAGCTGACCAACCAGGACACGGGCATCGAGTCTCAGACGGCGACGGACGACGGTGGCAACTACGACTTTCTCAACGTAAGGGTCGGCCGCTACAAGCTGGTTGCGGAACTGGCCGGCATGACCACCTTCTCCGCGAGCGGAATCGTGGTGGACGTCAATGCCCGCCGGCGCGTAGACATCACGATGCAGGTCGGCGCGGTGAGCGAGACCATCGACGTGCAGGCCTCGGCCGAGGTGCTCAACACCGACACGAGCGAACACAGCCAGGTCGTCAACACGCAGCAGATCGTCGAACTGCCGCTGAACGGCCGCAACTATGCGGACCTGGCCTTGTTGTCGACCAACGTAAGCCGCTCGCCGATGTCGGTGCTGTTCTCGGCCACCGGCACGCCGCGCGAGGGCGCTTTCAACGTCAACGGGATGCGCAGCACCTACAACAACTTCCTGCTCGACGGCCTCGACAACAACGCGTACTCGCCCTCCAACCAGGGCTATTCGAGCCAGGTGGTGCAGGCCTCGCCGGATGCCGTAGCCGAGTTCCGCGTCATCACCAGCAATTTCAACGCCGAGTACGGCCGCGTCGGCGGCGGCGTCGTGAGCGCGGCCATGCGCGCCGGGACCAACCAGCTTCACGGAACGGCGTACGAGTTCTTCCGCAACACCGATCTGAACGCGATCGGCTACTTCGCGCCGACCGGAGGCCAGAAGCCGACGCTGCAGCGCAATCAATTCGGATTCACCGTGGGCGGCCCGTTCATCAAGAACAAGCTGTTCTTCTTCGCCGACTACGAAGGATACCGGCAGTTGCAGCGCTACCTCAACTTCGACTCCATTCCCACGCTCGCGGACCGCTCGGGCGTGCTCCCGTCCACGGTATACGATCCCGTGACGGGTGCGGTCTACGCGGCCGGCTCGACCATCCCCATCTCCCAGCTCAACCCGTTCGCCGCCAAGGTTCTGGGCAACCTGCCCGCTCCCAATGTCGGCGCGGCCACGTCGCGCTCCAATAACTACGAGGCCCTCCTGCTGATTCGGGATTTCAGCGACAAGTTCGACGCCAAGGTCGACTACCAGATCAATCCCACGATGAGCTCGTTTCTGCGCTTCGATCAGCGCAAGGACCTGCCCTACTACCAGCCCGATCTGCCGGGCCCGTCAGGCGGAAACGGAAATGGGAACATTCACGCCATTCAACAGCAGGCGGCTGCCGGCTATACATGGGCGGTTTCATCGTCTTCGGTACTCGAGGCCCGGCTCGGCTTCACGCATGTGCTGGCCGGCAAAACGCCGCCTTACGTCGGCGCCTCCAACATGCAGGACCTGTACGGCATCCCGGGACTGCCGACAACGCCCAATATCGCGGGTGGATTGAACTCCCAGAGCGTCAGCGGCTTCGCCCTCTTCGGCCGTCAAACCACCAATCCCCAGTTCCAAAACCCGACCTCCTGGAACCCTAAGCTCAACTACTCGCGCGTCATGGGCGCGCACGCCATCAAAACAGGGTATGAGTTCGTGGCCATCCGCACCGAGGTGCTGGACATCAACCCCCTGTATGGCGCCGACACCTACGGCGGTCAATTCAGCAAGCCCACCTGCGCCCTGCTGAATCAGGCCTCCGGCTGTTCCATCAAGAGCGATTCGGGGAGTTACAATCTGGCCGACTTCATGTTCGGCCTGCCGAGCGCCATCGGGCTGGGCAACAACCAGGTGACGAACCTGCGCCAGCACGTGCACGCGCTGTACTTCCAGGATGACTGGCGGGTGACCTCGAAGCTCACGCTGAACCTCGGCCTGCGCTGGGAATTCGCGACTCCGATCTGGGAGCGCGACAACCTGTGGAGCAATTTCGATCCCACGGCCAACACCCTGGTGCGCGCCACAAACGGCAGCCTCTACGACCGCGCGCTGGTCCATCCCGACTACAAGGACTTCGGTCCACGCCTGGGCCTGGCCTATTCGATTACGTCCAAGACGGTGCTGCGCGCCGGCTATGGCATCAGCTATTCGTTCTTTAACCGTCCTGGAAGCGCGCAGGAGGGCATCAACGCGCCCCTCTCCCTGTTCGGCGCCATCAACCAGAGCATCGCGCCGGGAGGCGCGCCGTCGTCTTCCTTCCTGACCACGCAGAACAGCTTTACCACCAATATCGCCAGCCCGGCGAACTTCAACCCGATTCTGTCCAACATCGACTACATTCCGGCCGACACCAAGTGGCCCTACATTCAGAGCTGGATGGTTTCCGTCCAGCGCGAGCTGCCCCTGAATACGGTGGTCGAACTGGCCTACAACGGCAACCATGCGCTGCGGATGCCGATTATCGCCGACTACAACCAGGCTCTGCCGAACCAGGTTGGCGGAACGCTGGGCGTGCAGGCCCGCCGCCCGGATCAGAGCTTCGGCGCCATCACCTGGCTCGATCCGGCGGGCAACAACAACTACAACGGGCTGTCGGCGCGCCTCGAACACCGCTTCGGCGGCGGTCTCTACTTCCTGAACTCGTTCACCTGGTCGAAGGCCATGGGCGATTCCGAGCAGGCTCTCGAATACTATGCCGGCTATTACGCCGCCAACCCGCAGAACATCCGCAACCTCGCGCAGGAGCGCGGGCCTACCAGCTTTGACGTGAAGCTGATCAACGTGAGCAGCGTGGTGTACGATCTGCCGTTCGGCCGCGGCCGCAAGTTCGGCTCGAGCTGGAACCGAGTCTTCGACGGCGTCGCGGGCGGCTGGGAGCTCAACTCGATCGTGACGGCCCACACGGGCACGCCGCTCGACGTTACGTACGCGCCCACCACCGCCAACGACGTGACTGGCCCCATCGCCGACTATCGAGGCGTGGCCGAGTTGCGGCCCAACGTTTCCGGCAGCGCGACCAGCCAGAGCCGCGTCTCAGATGATCAACACTTACTTCGCCGGGTACACCTTCACCATTCCGGCGGCCAGCAACCCGTTCGGCAACCTCGGCCGCGATGCGTTTCGCGCCCCGGGACTCGTGCAGTGGGATCTGGGGGTCAACAAAACCTTCCGTATCGTGGAGCGCGCGTCGCTGCAGTTCCGGTCGGAGTTCTTCAACGCGCTCAATCACACCAACTTCGGCCTGCCCAACGCGGTAGCGACGAGTTCGGCTTTCGGAACCATCCGGACCACGTATCCCGCGCGGCAGATTCAGTTCGCGCTCAAGCTGCTTTTCTGAGCGCCGGCGTGCTTCCCACGTTGAGGCGAGGCTACGGCCTCGCCTCTCTTTTTCTGCGCCGGCCTGCTGAGCCGGCTGCGAAGCGGCTTGCGATTCACCGGCTGCGGTCGAGACCGATCAGGCCGTCGCGGTAGTCGAGGGCCAGCGCGCAGCGGCTCAGCATGGGATAGCCGATCAGTCCCGAGATTTCGAGTCCATGCACGTTGCTAAGGCGGGCGAAATCGAGCGTAACGGCATTCGGGTCGGTGAAATCCCGGCCGGCCACGCGCAGTCGAAAGGGCCCGGCGCGAAATGCGGTCACCGACCCCCCCCGGTCCGGAGACGCCGCTGTCCGGCGGCTCCGCGAGCGGGACGGTCATGTTACGCGCGATCGAGCTGAAAGCGGCCCCCGTATCGAGGATCAGGTATCCGGAAGCGTCCGCGTCGAGCTTCGCGTTCACGAGCAGGAGGTGGCTGGTCTGGCACACCGGAACCAAGCTCCCCATTGCGGGCAGCTCGGTCCGATCACGGCCGGCCCAGGGCGGATCCTCGGATCCGGTTGGCGGCGCTTCGTCAGGGTAGGGGAGCAGATCGAGAACCCGGCGGCGCGCGTCCAGCCGGACGACGAACTGTTGAAACAGGTTCGCGCCGATCACTCCGTCGATCTGGTCGGCGAGGACCCGTCGGCGGCCTCGACTGCGCAGTTCCGCAGATGCAGATCGCCGATGCGGACCGAGTCCGCGAGCATCTGTCTGCTTTCCATGCCGCTTTGGCCCACTCCGCGTTGGCCCGCATCCGCCAGGTACTCCAGACCGAGTTTTCCGGCAGGCCGCCGCGAGATCGCGATTCCGGCGGCTCCCGTGTCAAAAAGCAGGCGCAGCGGCTTGCCGCCGTTGATACTGACCGCCAGTAGCAGGCCGTTCGCCAGCCCTGGCCGCGAGCACCAGGCTTCCATCGGAAACCGATAGGGTCGGTACGGGCTTTCCAGCACAGCCAGCCTCCGCGAGCCGAGACGCTGACAGAACTGCAGTCGGCCCAGCGCGGATTCGAGTTCCTCACGGGGCATGCCGGCGCCCAGTGCCAGGCATCACTCGGAAACTGCCAGCTTGGGTTGAGTGGCCGCCGGCAACGGCACGCCGAGAACGGCGGCCAGGGTCGGCGCGATCTGCCGCATGTCGATCACGCCGAGTTGCCGGCCTCGCGCGATGCCCGGTCCCATGATGAAGAAGGACGCGCGCATCTCCGGCCGATCGGGAAGGTATCCATGCGTTCCGGTGGAGGGCGCCGGCGTTACCAGCGGGCCCGAGAACGCGTAGCCAAGTTGATAGCCCGGCTTGATCTCGACCAGGAAAGCGGCCTCGGGAAATCCGCCCAGCTTGCCCAGTTCCGCGGCAGTCAGCACGCGCGCGATGCCGCTCTCCGGGTCGGCGACAAGGTTCTGGAGGAGCCTGCCTACACGATCGCGAACCGCCGCGTCTGCCGGATCCTTCAGCATCACCCCCGCCATTCCGCCGGCGGGCCAGGGCGATGCCAGCCAGGAGGCGACGGTTCTCGCTCCCGAACTGTCCGGACTTCCCATCGTGATCAGGCCTGCCTGCACAAACGGGACCGCCAGGTTCACCCTGTGTTCGGTCCCCACAAAACCGTGGTCGGACACGATGGCCCCTACCGTCTTCGGGTCCGACCTGGAGGCCGCCGCCATAATGCGCCCGACCATTCCATCCAGCGCTTCCAGCGTTTCGCAGCTCTGTTTGCTGAACGGGCCTGTTTCGTGCTCTATTTCGTCCAGCGCGCTGAGATGGATCGTCATCAGTCCCGGCTTTGTTGTCTCAATGATCTCGATCGAGTACCTGGTCCGGATCTCATCGCCCGCAACGGTAGTTTCGTTGCCATTGGTGTATGGCCCGAGCTTCTGTTCGAGTTGCTCAAGCCAGTCGTCGGGCCGGCTCAACGCCTCGATCAGCCTGAGGTCGTCGGCGGTCTCCGCGCGCCAGTATTCCGGTATCAGGTAGCGCACGCCGCGCGCCGCCACGCTCGCCGGCCAGTTGAGGCTGGCGGTCACGATGCCGGCGCGGTTTGCCGCCTGCCAGAGCGTCTGTGTGCGGATCTCCTGCCCATACCAGTACCAGCCGCCATGGTTCTTAAGCAGCGGGTCGAACTTGGTGTTCGAGATCACGCCGTGCTGGGCCGGCCAGACGCCCGTGATAATGGTGGTGTGACTTGGATACGTGACAGTCGGAACCACCCCCACTACCCCTTCGGCGTAAGTTCCTTCTGCGATGAACCGCCGCAGGTTCGGGATCTTGAGGCCGTGCTCCTCCGCCTGGGTCACGTACTCCGGCTTCAAACCGTCAATGGAAATCAGCAGGACGGGCGCAGCCGCGGCGGTGGCTGCCATAAGCGCGGCTGCCGCAAAGAAACTAAGTAGCGAAAGTGGTCTCATGCTGGTCCTGGGCACACTTCACATTCGAGAGTCCGGAAGGCTCATTGTACTGTACGCCGCTGGCGTTAAGGGCCGATGAAGCGGCCATGTTCCGTTGATTAAGAGGCGCGGGTAGCCGCTTGCCGCTGGCCTGTAATCCGCTTGTCATCTGGCGGCGCTATCCTGATTGTCGATGAGATTGAAGCCCTTCGCTTTCTTTCTGCTCGCTGCCACCGCGGCATCCGCTCAGGTCCCCGGAAGCCGAAACTCGTGGTCGCCATCGTGGTCGACCAGTTCCGCTATGACTACCTGACGCGCTTCCGCGCCGACTACCACGGCGGCCTCGATCGCATGTTGCGCGAAGGCGCCGTCTTCACCAATGCGCGGTACGCGCAGTCGCCGACGGTCACGGCCGTCGGGCACAGCCTCGTGATGACCGGCGCGATGCCGGCGGTCAGCGGGATCGTCGGCAATACCTGGATCGACCGCGAATCGGGCAAGCAGGTCACGAGCGTCTGCGACGACCGGTACAAAGTGGTCGGCAGCCGAGACCCCCTCGCCGGGGCTGCGCTGCGAGGACTGGGACCCCGCGTCGCCGCGACGCCTGCTCGTGAGCACCGTCGGCGACGAGCTCAAGAACCGCGACGGGCAGTCGAAGGTGATTGGCATCTCGCTCAAGGCGCGCAGCGCCATTCTGCCGTCCGGCCACCGCGCGGACGGCGCCTTCTGGTTCGACGACAAGAGCGGCGTGTTCATCAGCAGCACTTTCTATTTCCCCGAGCTTCCGTCCTGGGTCGCGCGCTTCAACGCCTCTGGGACTGCCGCGCGAGTATCTCGACAAGAAATGGGAGGGATTCGAGGACTGGGATTTCCACGCCGATTCCAGCAGTCCCCGGACCTATGAGCGTATCCCGGCCAGCCCCTGGGGCAACGAACTGGTCGAGAGGCTGGCGGAAGCTGCGATCGATGGCGAACGGCTGGGCCAGCGCGAGGCGGCCGACCTGCTGGCGATTTCCTTCTCCTCCAACGACTACGTGGGCCACCAGACCGGCCCCGACGCTCCCGAGGTGCGGGATATGTGCATCCGGACGGACCGGCTGATGGCCAAGCTGTTCGAGGTCGCTGGACCAGAAGGTGGGTCTTCAAAACGTCCTCTTGGTCCTGACCGCCGACCACGGCGTGTCGCCGACCCCCGAGGTGCAGGCCGGGCGCAAGATGCCGGGCGGCTACATCTATGTCGACATCGAGGACATCGTCCGCTCGGCGCTGTTCAAGAAGTTCGGCGCGCAGGACCTGGTGCTCGGCAGCGTGGACAACGCAGTCTATCTCGATCACAAAGCGCTCGAAGAAAGGAGGATCGACGTCCCGGCGGCATACCACGCCGCCATCGAGGCGCTGATGGCCGTTCCCCAGGCCCACGTCGCGCGAGTGTTCACCAGGGACCAACTGCAGCAGGGCATTGCGGGAGATCGCGTCGCCAACGCCGCCATGAGTGGCTTCTATCCGCCGCGCAGCGGCGACATCATCGTGGCTTTCGAGCCCTACTGGATGCCGGCGCTCAAAGCGCCCAGCAAGACCACCCACTTCTCGCCATACAACTACGATACCCACGTTCCGGTGATCTTCTTAGGCGCGGGAGTCAGGGCGGGATCGTACCGCGAGGATATTCAGGTCAACGACATCGCCCCGACACTGGCGGCCCTGATGGACGTAGAGCCGCCGGCTGGAGCTTTCGGGCGGGTGCTTACCGAGGCGCTGAACGAGCGCACGCCTGCGCCGGCGAGTCCCGGACATTGACTCAACATCGCTGTCCTTAGTCCCGGCAACTGTAGGAGCAGCTCTCGCCGCCAGGTTGCTGGCCTGTGCTAGCATACTATCGTTCCAAGAGCAGAAACCGTGAGAGTCCTGCACGTATCGCACGGCCACCCCGCTTTCAGCGCGGGTGGCGCTGAGATTGCCTCCTTCGAGTTGTTCAACCGCATGGTCCAACTCGACTACGACGCGTTTTACATGGCCCGCGTCGGCCCGCAGACGCACGTCCGCCGGCCCGGTCCGCCCTTTCAATCCGTTCCGGGGGAGTCGCAACGCGAACTGCTCTTCTACACCGATCGGTTCGATCCCTTCTGGTTCAGCCAGAGAGAGCAAGCCTCCGTCACGCTCTACTTCCGGGAGTTCCTGGAGAACCTCCGGCCGGACGTCGTCCATTTCACTCACACCCTGCACCTGGGCGTGGAGATGGTCCGGCAGGTGCGCCACGTCCTTCCGCAGGCGGCCATTGTGTACACGCTGCACGAGTTCCTGCCGATCTGCGCGGCCGACGGACAGATGGTCCGCATGCAGGACCGCAGTCTGTGCGACCATGCAGCGCCAAGCCGGTGCCACCAGTGCTTCCCGGACCGCACACCGCAGGACTTTTTTCTGCGGGAGCTGTTCGTCAAGTCTCATCTGGATAACGTGGATGCGTTCGTCGCCCCCAGCCGGTTCTTACTGGAACGCTACTTGTCATGGGGGTTGCCCGCGGACAAGCTCCACTTCATCGAGAACGGCCGCTTGCCGCAGATGGAAGCCCCCGCTCGAACCGCCGCGCCGGAAGAGAGCCGGGGACGGATCGGGTATTTCGGCCAGTTAAACCCCTACAAAGGCCTTCAGATTCTCCTGACCGCCATGCGGATTCTCAGCGAGGCCGGGCATAGCGACGTTCATCTGTTCGTCCATGGCGCGAACCTCGCCATTCAATCGCCCCAGTTTCAGTCCACTCTAGGCGGGTTGTTTGAACAAGCCCCGCACAACGTGACGATCCTGTCCCAATATCGGCAGAAGGATCTCCCGTCGCTGATGAAAGAAGTCGACTGGGTTGTGGTGCCCTCGACCTGGTGGGAGAACGCCCCGCTGTCGATTCAAGAGGCTTTCATGCACCGGCGGCCCGTAGTATGCAGTAACATCGGCGGCATGGCGGAGAAGGTCCGCGATGACGTCGATGGCTTACACTTCAGGGTGAGCGATCCGCATAGTCTCGCCGCCACGTTGCTTCGTGCGGCACACACCCGGGGGTTGTGGGAGCGCCTTCGCGAATCGATTCGTCCCGTCTTCCCGGTGGACCAGTCGGTAGCGGCTCACGCGCAGCTTTACAGGTCGTTGTCGAGGTCCGTGCCGGTATAGATGGGTCCTTGGTTATGTCTTTAACGGGTAGTCTCAGAACTCGGCTGGGCGTCCTATACAATCTCTTGCGGTCCGGCGTGATCGCGCCGGCCGGCGTTCCCGGTCCGGCTCCCTCCTTGACCACCGAACTCCCGGAGCAGCGTTTCGCCCTTTGCCTGGACCGCTGCGTGAGCCCCGATGCAACGTCGCTCTTCCTGGGGGGGTGGTTGTGGGATCCCGGGCGGCGCCTGGTCCGGCTTGAAATCGTGCTGGGAGCGCACACTCGCGCGGTGCCCCCTGCGGGCCTCATGCGCTTTCCGCGAAAGGACGTCGCCGCTCACTGTAGCAGCCGTTTCTCGGACGACAACTTCGACAATCATGGCTTCCTCGCGTTTCTCTCGAACGTCGAGGGCGCCGCGCGGAGCGGGTTCCTGCGCGCGGTTCTGAGGGACGGCTCCAGACCGGAAATGCGGCTCCGCCCTCTGACTGACCCGTTCCTTTGCCATCGCCAGATCGTGGAGAGCATTCCGCCCGAGCCCTTCTTCGACTCCGCGCTCATGGCCGGCCACATCCGGCCCGCGATCGACAGGATCGGGCGCCGATTGCCTCCTGCCGGCGCCGGCCGCACGTTCTCTTTCGGGTCCCTCCCATCGAGGCCCGGCCTCGCCATCATCGTGCCCCTCTACAAGCGTCTGGAACTGATGGAGCACCAACTGGCGCAGTTTGCGAACGACTCCGCAATCTCGGCTTGTGAGCTGGTCTTCGTGCTGGACGACCCCTCGATTGCGGCCGAGTTCGAATTCTACGCGTTTCATCTCGCGCAGCTCTATCGGGTGCCTTTCAAGGCCGTGATCATGGATCGGCACTCCGGCTACTCGGCGGCGAACAACGTCGGGGCGGCGGCGAGTTCCGCGCCCGTCGTACTGTTCTTGAATTCCGACGTGTTTCCCACCGCGCCGGCCTGGACGGAGAGACTACTGGAATTCCACCAGGCTCACGCCGACCTCGGAGCGCTAGGCTGCAAGCTCCTCTACGAGGACCGCTCGATACAGCACGCGGGGATGTACTTCTATCGGGACTATTATCCCTACAGGCTGTGGGAGAACCTGCACTATTTCAAGGGACTCCCCAGGGAGTGGCCGCAAGCGGCCGTCGATCGGGCCGTGCCCGCCGTAACCGGAGCGGCGCTGCTCGTCAGTCGCTCCGCCTTCGAGCAGGCCGGCGGCTGGGACGACTCCTATATCCTCGCGAATTACGAGGATTCGGACCTCTGTCTCCGTCTGGCGAAGAACGGCTACACCAACCGCTACTGCTCTTCGGTGGAGCTGTACCACCTGGAACGGCAATCTCAGCAAGGCGCCGAAAGCGACTTCCTGAGGGTCCAGGCAAGTTTTTACAACCGCTGGCTTCAGACCTACCGCTGGGACGGCTTCATCGGGGAACTGATGAAGAAGCACGCGCCCGCGGGAGCCTCCCGCCAAGTCCAGGCCGGGAGCGTGATATGAGTCCCGGATGCCGCAAAACACATGCTCGCCTCCCGTGGAGTTCCGTCTGGACGCGCGGCCGTGGGAGACGCCGCTTGCCGGCCCTTCCCAGGTGCCGGAAACGCGCGGCCAGGTGAATGCCGCAAGGATCCCGCATGGACGAAGACGGCCTCAGACGGTTGGGCGAGATCGAGCGTCAAGTCGCCGAAATCAGGGCGGAGCTGAGCGAGTTCTCGGGGCCGCTTCCCGATGCCGCGTGGAATCTCGTCCCCCTCCTTCGTAAGTACCGGACTTCCATCGAGAGTCTGGAGCGCCGTCTGACGGCGTTGTCCGAGGCGCCTAAGGGCACTCAGGACGGCGCGGCTGAAATCCCCCCCAGCCGGACGCGGCGCAGGCTGATCGAGATCGGCGGCTGGCTGTTGCGAGCCGCTCGGATACTCATTAGGCCGTCGAAGGACCGTCAGGCCACCGCCTATCGCGTTACGAGGGGCAGGGACGTCTATTGGTGCGACGAGCCGGCCGACGGCAGTTGCGTATTTGGCGACGTCGTGGCCGTGCGGGGATGGTTCTTGAGTAAGCATCCCGTTACGTCGGTCACTGTAGCACTGCCGGGGTCGCGCGGGGTCACCGCCTCCATCGGACTCCTCGGACCGGACGCCGCCGCGGCCCAGCCGGAAGGCGGGCGCGCGGTGCGCCGTGGGTACGACGCGCAACTGCCAGTGGCGGAAGCCGGAGAGGGGCCGCTTTCGATCGACATTGTTTTTCTGTCCGGCCAGCGCCGTCTTCAGACTCTTCGCACGCGCGTCAGGAGGGAAACGGTGAACCCTGCGAAAAGCGGCCCGGCCCTCTGGCCCGCCTCCGCCGGCGCCGAAGACCGCAACCCAACCGGCCCGGCAGGCGCGAGCGGTCCGCGACCCCTGGTCAGTATCTTGATGCCCGTCTATAACCCTGCCACCGAGGTGCTGAACTGCGCGGTGCGCTCCGTTCTCGAGCAGAGCTATCCGGCCTGGGAACTGTGCATCGCCAATGACGGGTCGGACCAGGCCACCCGCGCGGCTGTGGAAGGGCTGGCTGCGCGTGACTCCAGGATTCGCGTGGTCCACAGGGAGAGCCGCGGCGGAATCGCCGCCGCGTCGAACTCTTGCCTCGACATGGCGCAAGGCGACATCGTTACGCTGTTGGACCAGGACGACGAACTGTCGCCGGATGCCCTCCACTGCATAGTGGACGGTGCGGCCAGCCACCCTTCCTTCACTCTCATCTATTCGGACGAGGACAAGCTCACCGAGGACGGGCGCCGCTTCGATCCATTCTTCAAGCCGGATTGGTCCCCGGACCTCCTGCGCTCAATGAACTACCTCGGCCACCTCGTGGCGATGCCGCGGACCCTGGTCGCCGCTCTGGGCGGATTCAGTGCCGGCTACGAGGGCAGCCAGGATTACGATCTGGTGCTCCGCGTGTCGGAGCGCCCCGGCCAGATTGTGCACATCCCGTCGATTCTCTACCACTGGCGCGCCACGGAGGGGTCGGTGGCCAAGGACCACCGGGCGAAGCCCTTTGCGTACCAGGCTGGCCTGCGGGCGGTCTCGGATCACCTCACGCGTTCGGGGGAGGCGGCCGTCGTCGAGGCGACGCCTCTTCCGGGCAGATACCAGGTGAAGTACTCGATCCCGCCGGGCTCTTCCGTGTCCATAGTGATCGCCTCCACCGGACGCCTGCCGGCCCTCATCAAAACCCTCGACTCCCTGGCGGACGAGACTCAATACCCAGACTTCGACATCGTTGTCGCGGACAACTCCCGAGACGGACAGGTGGAGTATTTCGTCCGCCATTGGATCCGTCGCGGCCGGCCGGCCCGCTACCTGGACTGGAGGAGCAAGCCCCTGAACTACTCCGCCATCAACAACGCCGCCGCGCGCACTTGCTCCGCTCCTTTCCTGCTGTTTCTGAACGACGGCATCGAGGTCCTCTCGCCGGACTGGCTGGGCGCCATGCTCGAACTCGCCGGCCGGCCGGTGGTGGGCGCCGTGGGCGCCAAACTCCTGTATCCCGACGGGCGCCTCTACCACGCCGGAATAACGCTCGGTGTGTTCGGCTGCTGTGCCAACGGCTTTCAGGGTGTCGCGCCGGCGGCGGCGTACTTCGACTTCCCGGATGTCGTCCGCAATGTGGCGGCCGTAACGGGAGCGTGCCTGTTGACGCGCAGCGAGGTCTACTGGGCGGTGGGCGGCTTCGACGAGCGGCGCTTCCCGATCGCCTTCAACGATGTCGATTTGTGCCTTAAGATCGGAGCCGCTGGCTACAGAGTCCTCTATACCCCGCGTGCCGTCCTGTGCGACCACGGAGCCTACTCCAAACACTGGCAAAAGCTCTGGCCCGCCGGCGAGGAGGTGGATTCTCTCCGCGAGCGGTGGGGAGCGGCGATCGAGCGCGATCCTTTCTACAGCCCCTGGCTGAGCAGGAAGCGAACGGACTTCTCGCGCGGCGGCACGGCGGAAATGTGAGCCGGCACACCCTCCCGGCCGGCGCCCCCGGCGCGGCGCTCTACACCACCTCCACCGAAACCCGCGCCATCAGGTTCACCACGCCCGCCGCATGGCGGCTGCCCGCCACCGAAATCAGCGCCGCGTCCTCGATCCAGTCGTGCCAGACGCCGTCCGGATCGTGCGAAGCCGCCGTCAGCGTGTAAATCTGCGGGCACAACGGGCAGGGGAAGGAGAACGTCACGGCAATCGTGTCGCCCGCCTGGCGCGGCCCCAGTCTCCGGCGCGCGATCCCGGTGTTGGTGCCGTAAACCTCGAAGCCGATCCGGTCTCGAAGCAGGATGCCCACCACCGGATCGGCCACCGCCCCGGCAAACCGAACCGTCACCCGCACCGCAACCTCTTCCCCGCCCTGCCAGACGGCCGTGGGCCGGCACTCCGCGTCCAGCGTCTCGACGCTCAGAAGGCTCGCCCGGCCGTCGCCGCGCCGCAGGCTCGGCGCCATCGGCGCCCTTCCCTGGCTGCTTTCCCGAAGCCGGCGCGCGACGTGGCGCTGGTAGAGGTCGAGCGTCTCTCCCGGGTCGCCCTTGGCAGCCAGACGCCCACCATCGAGCCACCAGATCTCGTCGCACAACGACAGCAGAAGCGCGTCTTCGTGCGACACGGCCAGCACCGTTCCCCCATCCCGCCGCAGGCACTCGATGTCGTTGGCGGCGCGCGCCCGCAGGCACGCATCACGCTCCGCCAGCGCGTGATCGAGGAGCAGCGCGTCCGCCGCGCCGGGTTCCCACGGGTCGCGCGGGCCCAGCAGCAGCGCCTTCCCCCGCACCCGCACCTGACCCGACACCGGGCGCTCTGCTCCCGCGGCCAGGCGCAGCAGGGAACGCTTTCCCGATCCGTCCTCCCCCGCGATCCCGATGACGGCCCCATCCGGCGCCGCGGCGCTCAGGTCCTCAAGCGGGGGAAAGCGGACTCCGAGAAACTCGATGGCCATGCACTCGATTTTACGGTGAGTGGGGGCCGCCCCGTCCGCCGTCCGGCCGGTTGCGGGCCGCGGGGTGGGGTTCTATGATTGAATATGATTGTTGACAGCATCCCCGAAGGGCTCACCTTCGACGATGTCCTCCTGTTACCGGCACGCAGCGCCGTGCTTCCGGCCCAGGCAGATACCCGGACGTGCCTGAGCCGCACCATCGGCCTCCACATCCCCATCGTCAGCGCCGCCATGGACACGGTTACGGAATCGCACTTGGCCATCGCTCTGGCGCGCGAGGGGGGCATCGGCATCGTCCACCGGAACATGTCCATCGAGCGCCAGGCCGAGGAAGTGGACCGCGTGAAACGGAGTGAGAGCGGGATGATCGTGGACCCGGTCACCATGGCCCCCGAGCAGAGAATCTACGAGGCGCTGGAGGTCATGCGGCGCTTCCGCATTTCAGGCGTCCCGGTGACGCGCGAACGGCCGCCTGGTGGGCATCCTCACCAATCGCGACTTGCGCTTCGAGACCAACCTCGACCAGCCGATCGAGAACGTCATGACCAAGGACAACCTCATCACCGTCCCGGTTGGCACCACGCTCGAGGAGGCCGAGCAGATCCTGCATCAGCACCGCGTCGAGAAACTGCTGGTGGTGGACAAGGACTACGTCCTCAAGGGGCTCATCACGGTAAAGGACATTCAGAAGAAACTGAAGTACCCCAATGCCGCCAAGGACTCCCAGGGCCGGCTGCGGGTGGGCGCGGCGATGGGCGCCGGCCCCGATTTCCTCGAGCGCGCGCAGGAATTGGTGCGGCGCAAGTGCGACGTGCTGGCAGTCGATACCGCGCACGGGCACAGCGAGCGCGTGCTCGAAGTGGTCAAGGCCGTGAAGAGCAAGCTGCCCGATGTGCAATTGCTGGCCGGCAACGTGGCCACCTACGAGGGCGCGCGCGACCTGATCGCGCTGGGCGCCGATGGCATCAAGGTGGGCATGGGCCCGGGCTCGATCTGCACCACGCGCGTGGTTTCGGGCGCGGGCGTTCCGCAGATCACGGCCATCGCCGAGTGTTCGCGCGCGACCCGGGAAGCGGGCGTGCCGCTCATCGCCGACGGCGGCATCAAGTACTCGGGCGACATCACCAAGGCCATCGCCGCGGGCGCCGACTGCGTCATGATCGGCAGCCTCTTCGCAGGCACCGATGAGAGCCCGGGCGAGACCATCCTCTACCAGGGCCGCACCTTCAAGAGCTACCGCGGAATGGGCTCCACCAGCGCCATGGCCGTGGCCAGCGCCGACCGCTACGGCCAGGAGGTCAACTCCAAACTGGTCCCGGAAGGCATCGAGGGGCGCGTGCCTTATAAGGGGCTGCTTTCCGAGATGGTGTACCAGTTGGTGGGCGGCCTCAAAGCCGGCATGGGCTATTGCGGCGCGGCCACCATCCGCGAACTCCAGCAGGGGTCGCGGTTCCTGCGCGTGAGCCCGGCGGGTCTGCGCGAGAGCCACGTCCACGACGTGATCATCACCAAGGAAGCGCCGAATTATCGCGTCGAATAGGGGCGCGTCGAGTAAGCGATGAACTGTCCCGGTTGCGGTGCCTCCATGCGGCTCGACGATGGCAGAGGCTGCCTGACGTGCGATTTCTGTGGCAGTATCCGGGTCCTCGAACCGGACGCCGACGGGATTGCCTTGCTGGGCGCCGCCTCTCCGCTCAAGTGCCCGGGGTGCAGGACCCCGTTGGCGGAAGCCGCGGTCTATGGCCGGCAGTTACTGTGCTGCCCCCGTTGCCGCGGCCTGTTGGTCGGGATGGACGCTTTCGTCGAGATTGTGAGCTGGCTGCGGACGGAGCGCACGCTGCCGCCGCCGCCTCCGCATCGTTTTGATCCGCACGATCTGGACCGGGCCTACGAGTGCCCGCGGTGCGGCGCGCGCATGGACACCCACCCCTACGCCGGACCGGGCAACGTCGCCATCTCCACCTGCGAGTTCTGCCACCTGGACTGGCTGGACCACGGCGCTCTCGGGCACGTCGTCGCGGCGCCGGATGGCCTGCGCGGAGAAGACTAGCCCGCGGGCGCCGCGGAAGCGTGCGTCACGGAAACGGGCCGGTGTGCGAAGATCAGGCTTAGCATGACCACCCCGCCAACCCCCCGCAATACCCATCTGGAATCGTTGCCCGAGTGGGCGCGAGACCTCTCCGAGAAGTATTACTCCCGCACCCTCTCCATGTTCGTGCTCAGCGGCAACGTGCGCGACCTGGTCCCGCTGGCGGCCGGGGACGCGGCGCGGTTCCTCCCCTTGCAGCAGTTCCTCAGCCAGGCCCTGTTCGGCAAACGCGACCTGGTCATTATGTACGACCGCGGCGGCGGCCTGAGCTTCGCCGAACCTGCCATGCAAACCGACTTCCAGCAAGCCCTCACTGCCTACGACAGCTTTCACGGGACCGCGTATTCGCAAGGGCTGCCGCGCAATCCCGATGGCGTCCTGAACCTGCTCGACAGCTACCTGCGTGTGCGCATCCTCGACGGCCGGAAGATCGCCCTGATTGTCGATTTCGCGGAAACCATCGTGCCGGCCGGGGATATTTCCGGTATGAGCCCGGAAGACCGAAACGCCCTGGTCATCTTGAAGCGCTGGGCGCAGAATCCGGCCTTCCTGCGCGCGGATGTCACGGTCTGCCTGATAGCCGAGAACCAGAGCGAGATCAACCAGGGTATCGTGCAGAACCCCGGCGTCGCGGCCATCCGGATCCCGCTGCCGGACGAGGCGGCGCGGCTCGATTTCGTCCGCGCGCAGCTCGGCTCCAACGCGTTGCCTCCCGGCTCCGACGTGACCGACGCCACGCTGGCCAAAATGACCGCGGGCTTGAAGCGCGTGCAGCTCCAGAACCTGCTCGGCCATGCCGTCGAGAACCAGCTTCCGTTGACCTTGAAATTCCTGCGCCAGGTCAAGAAGGAGTTGATCGAGGCCGAGGCCGGCGGCCTGCTCGAGTTCGTGCAGAGCCGCTTCGATCTCTCCATGGTCGCGGGCAACGAGGGCGTGAAGCGCAAGCTCAAGGACGCCGCCGCCGCCCTGCGCGCCGGTCAGACCGACGTGCTGCCGATGGGGTACGTGATCTGCGGCCCGGTGGGCACCGGCAAGACCTTCCTGACCACCTGCTTCGCCGGCGAGGTCGGCATCCCGGCCGTGATGCTGAAGAACTTCCGCAGCATGTGGCAAGGCGTCACCGAGGGCAACCTCGAAGCGCGTGCTGAACCTGCTGAAGGCCATGAGCCCCATCGCGGTGGTGGTGGATGAGGCCGACGCGCAACTGGGCACGCGCTCGAACTCGGGCGATAGCGGCGTCGGCAACCGCGTCTTCGCGCAGATCGCCGCGTTCATGGGCAACACCGAGCTGCGCGGAAAGGTGATCTGGTTCCTGCTCACCTGCCGCCCGGACTTGCTTCCGGTGGACCTGAAGCGGCAGGGCCGCGCCGAGGAGCACATCGCGCTGTTCTATCCGGATACCGACGAGGAGCGCCTGGCCATGCTCCATGCCATGCAGAAGAAGTCCGGCACCACTGTCGCCTCGCCGGAGGTGGAGCGGTTCTTCCTGGCGCACGCCAGCGGCCTCTCGGGCGCGGATGTCGAAGCCGTGCTCACGCGGGCGCGGATGAGGTGCGCTCTGGCCGGCGAGGCCGCGGTCACCACCGACGACCTCAAGGCGGCGCTCGAGGACTTCATCCCGCCCTCCTACCCCACCGAGATCGAACTACAGAACCTGGCCGCGGTCCTGGAATGCACCAGCCGCACGCTGCTGCCTGAGAAGTTCAAGAACGCCGACCGCGCGGAACTGATCCGCCGCGCCAACGAACTGGCCGCGCTGGTTCGGCCGTGAGCAGGCACCCCAGGCCGCGGCAGGCAGGGACCGCCGGGTCACGCGCGCGATTCACCGCGCAATTCGCTGCCGTGCAGGAGGGTTCCGCTAATGTGGCTCTTTACACGCTACGGTTTTTACTCGATCGTCTCCGCCAGCAAGCCGGACGGCTCGGTCGACAGGGAGACGCTGATGGTCCGGGCTCGCCGCGCCTCCCACCTCAAGAGTTTGCAGGTCCGCTTTCCGGCACTGGCGGGCTTCGAGATCCTGGCCTGGCCGCGTCGAGACTACCGGTATCGCCTGATCGTCCCGAAATCGGCGTGGTCCCTGGTCATTTCGGGGCTGGCACAGGAGCAGGATTGGTCCAACTTCAAGGCTGAGGCCGCAAGATACCAAGGCGACCCCGGCGCCGACTACGTCCACGCTCTCCACCGTGTGTGGCACGTCATGGACGCTTTCCAGGAGTCCGAGCGCCCGGCGGCGCCGTCGGCGGATGGAGAGCGCCGATAAGGGAGCCCGCTCTTGCCGTCGCCGTGCGAGAATAGCCGCGATGAGACTCTTGACCGCAACACTCGCCTCGATCCTCTCCGCGTCAGCCTGGGCCGCCGGGCCGGCAACCGTGGCCGCGACCCCGCCCATGGGCTGGAACAGTTGGGACTGCTACGGCACCGCGGTCACCGAGGCGCAGGTGAAGGCCAACGCCGATTACATGGCGCAGCACCTGAAGCAGCACGGCTGGCAGTACGTCGTGGTGGACATACAGTGGTCCGAACCCCACGCGCAGGCGCACGGCTACCGGCCGGGCGCCGAGCTGGCCATGGACGAGTACGGCCGGCTCATCCCCGCCGCGAACCGCTTCCCGTCGTCGGCCGGCGGCCAGGGCTTCAAGCCGCTGGCGGACTACGTCCACGGCCTGGGTCTGCGCTTCGGCATACACATCATGCGCGGCATTCCACGCCGCGCCGTCCAGGCGAACCTGCCGGTGTTCGGCAGCAAGGCGCGCGCGGCCGAGATCGCCGACATCCGCACTCGCTGTGCCCCTGGAACAGCGACATGTACGGGGTCGATATGAGCCGCCCCGGCGCCCAGGACTACTACGATTCGATTTTGAAGATGTACGCCGGCTGGGGTGTCGACTACATCAAGGCCGACGACATCGCGCGTCCCGCGCACCGCGAGGAGATCGCCGCGCTGCACCGCGCCATCCTGAAGACGGGGCGGCCCATCGTTCTGAGCCTGTCGCCCGGACCGGCCATGGTCAAGGACGTGGCGTTTCTCCAGGAGAACGCCAACATGTGGCGCATCTCAGACGATTTCTGGGATGACTGGAAGCTGCTGCGCCTCAACTTCATCCTGATGTCGATCTGGAGCGGCATGGGACGGCCCGGCGCGTGGCCCGATGCCGACATGCTCCCGCTGGGCCGCATCGGCATCAGCGCCGAGCGCGGCGAGGACCGCATGACCCGCTTCACCCGCGTCGAGCAGCGCACGCTGATGAGCCTGTGGTCGATCGCGCAATCGCCCCTGATGTTCGGCGGCGACCTGCCCAGCAACGACGACTTCACCCTCTCCCTCATCGACAACGACGAGGTGCTGGCGGTCGATCAGAAGGGCGCTCACGGCCGCGCCTTCGCCGAGGGCGGCCCCAGCGTCGTCTGGACCGCCGACGCCGTGGATTCGGATGCAAAGTACGTTGCCGTTTTTAACTGGGGCGACGGCGAGGCGATCGACATCCGCGTCGACTGGCCGGCGCTCAAGCTGCCCGAGACCTGCGTGCTCCGCGACCTCTGGGAGCGCAAGGACATGGGCATGATCAAGGGCGGCTATACGTTCCGCGTCGAGCCGCATGGCTCGGGGCTATACAAGCTGAGCCCGCGGTAGGACAAGCTCCAGCTTGTCCCCCGAACTTTCCACCCCGCCCCATCGTATTACCATCGTATTAGCGCCAGAAAGGCACCCATGTCACTTCTCCTCAGAACCTCGCTCGCCGCCGTAGCCGTGCTCTCGTCCTTGCACGGGCAGACGCCTTCCCAAGGGCTGCCGCCCCTGATTGACCGGCAACTGCTGTTCGGCGATCCCGAGATCACCGGCGCAGAGCTTTCCCCCGATGGCCGCTACCTCGCTTTCATCAAGCCCTGGAAATCGACGCGCAACATCTGGGTCAAGAAAATCGACGAACCCTTCACCGCGGCCCGGCTGCTCACCACCGAAACCAAGCGGCCTATCCCCGGCTTTCTGTGGACGCGCGACGGCAAGTACGTCGTCTATGTCAAGGACAACGACGGCGACGAGAACTTCAACGTCTACGCGGTGGATCCCGCCGCGGCGCCGCCGCACGGAGCCGACGCCCCGCCCTCCCGCGACCTGACCGGTCTGAAGGGCGTGCGGATCTCGCTCTACGCGGTCCCCAAGAACGACCCCGACATCGTCTACATCGGCCTCAACGATCGCGACAAGGCCTGGCACGATCTCTACAAGCTGAAGATCTCCACCGGCGAGCGCACACTGCTGCGCAAGAACACCGACCGCATCGCCGGCCTGGATCTTCGACCTCAAGGGTCAGCTCCGGCTGGCTATTCGCGTGGCCGACAACGGCGATCAGGAAATCCTGCGCGTCGATCCCGCCGGCTTCGCCAAGGTCTACTCGTGCACCGTCTTCGAGACTTGCGGCCCGGTGCGGTTCCATAAGGACGCCCAGCGCGTCTACATGGAGACCAACAAGGGCGACGACGCCGACCTCACCTCGCTGGTGCTGCTCGATCCGCAAACCGGCAAAGTGGAAAAAGTGGAGTCCGATCCGCTGAACAAGGTGGACTTCGGCGAGGCACTCTTCTCCGAGGCCACCGACGAACTGCTCGCTCACCACGTACACCGGCGAGCGCACGCGGCGCTATTTCAAAAACAAGAAACTGGAGGCCGACTACCGCTGGCTCGAGAAGAAGCTGCCGGGCCTGGAGGTCGGGCTCGGCTCGCACACCAAGGACGACCGCGTCTGGCTGGTGACCGCTCACGGCGACACCGAACCCGGCGCAACCTACCTGTTCGACCGCAAGACTCACAAGCTGACCCTGCAGTACCGGGTCCGCGAGAAGCTGCCCCGCGAAGCGCTGGCGTCGATGCAGCCCATCACCTACAAATCCTCCGACGGTCTGGAGATCCCCGCCTACCTGACCCTGCCGAAGGGCGTACCGGCCAAGGACCTGCCCACCCTCGTCGTCCCGCATGGCGGCCCGTGGTGTCGCGATGACTGGGGCTACAACTCGATCGCCCAGTTCCTCGCCAATCGCGGTTACGCCGTGCTGCAGCCCAATTTCCGCGGCTCCACCGGCTACGGCAAGAAGTTCCTGAACGCGGGCAACGGCGAGTGGGGCTCGAAGATGCAGGACGACATCACCTGGGGCATGAAGTACCTGGTGGCCGAAGGCACTGCCGACCCGAAGCGCCTCGGCATCATCGGCGGCTCCTACGGCGGCTACGCCACGCTGGCCGGCGTGGCTTTCACGCCCGACCTGTACTGCGGCGGCGGTGGACATCGTCGGCCCTTCCAACCTGATCACGCTGCTCGAGTCGATCCCGCCTTACTGGGAAGCCGGCCGCAAGATCATGTACGCGCGCATGGCTGACCCGGGCACGCCGCAGGGCAAGGCCTGGCTGAGGCGGCCTCGCCGCTCACCAAGGCGTCGAGATCAAGACTCCGCTGCTGGTGGTGCAGGGCGCGAACGATCCGCGCGTCAATCGCCGCGAGGCCGAGCAGATCGTCATCGCGCTGCGCGATCGCGGCTTCCCGGTCGAGTACATCCTGGCCCCCGACGAAGGCCACGGCTTCGCGCGGCCCGTGAACAACATGGCGATGTTCATGGCCGCCGAGAAGT
The DNA here is from genome assembly GCA_963710565.1 of Bryobacterales bacterium. Lineage (GTDB taxonomy): Bacteria > Acidobacteriota > Terriglobia > Bryobacterales > Bryobacteraceae > DASWZN01. The sequence goes on from CAVQAN010000013.1 coordinate 273,073, forward strand.
TCTTCGCCCACTATCTGGACGGCCGTTACCAGGAGGACGGAACACCGGAAGTGGTGGCCCGCCTCAAGGAGATCACGGTCGACCCCAAAACCGTGACCGTATCGAAGCCCGTCGACGCGGGCCTGGTGGGTGTACCCGCCGTGACCCTGCCCATGCAGCCGGGCGTCTGGAAGTACAAAGCCGGCATCGAAATGGGACCCCAGAAGATGGCCCTCAGCCTGACCACCACCATCCGCGAGGAGAACGGCGCCTGGACCGTCAGCGACGTCGTGGAATCGCCCATGGGCCAGATGACCGACACCGCCACGCTCGAAAAGGGAACCCTGGTTGTGCGCAAGCGCAGCGTGAAGCAGGGCCCGGTGTCCATTGACCTTGCGGTGGATGGTGGCAAGGCCTCCGGCTCCATGAACATGAACGGGAAGGAGACGCCGATTTCGGCCGACCTGGGCGGGCCGTTGTTCGCCGAAACGGGCGGGCCGCAGTCCATCGCCCTGCTGCCTCTGGCCGACGGCTACACGACGACTTTCCGCAACTTCGACCTCCAGAAGCAGAAGATCAGGCTGATCGCGTTGAAGGTGGCGGGATCGGAAAGCGTCACCGTCCCCGCGGGCGCCTTCGATACGTTCAAGATCCAGCTCTCTTCCGCCGACGGCAACTCCTCGGAAAACGCGACCATTTGGATCGCGAAGGACACTCGCAAGGCGGTGAAGGAGGTCGCGGTGCTGGCGGAGATGGGCGGAGCGACACTGACCGCAGAACTACAGTAACGGCGGCCAGCAGACGGGGCGGACCCCCTCACGCCGCTGCGCACCGGAGCTCCGGTAGGACCGGAGCTCCGCCCCGATATCGCGGCTAGCGCCGGTCCCAGTCGCGCCGGCCGTTGTCCACTTCGGCGCGCCAGAACCAGCCCGGCCGATACCAACTGGCGGTGCCGTCCATATGCGTGCCATCCCGGGACAACGTTCCCCGGTATTCGCCGTCGTTTCCGTCCCGGTGAAAAACGACCCGGTCCCGGGCTTCGATCAACCGGATCGTGTCCCTGGCCTCCGCGCCGGTGTCCAGGTTGCGCCAGTGGGCATCGAACACGTCCGATCCGCCCCGCCGCCTCCAGGTGCCGGCCCAGACGGTTCGCCCGTTGGAGCCCTCCTCGACGTGCCAGACATCTGCCAGCGGGCGGTCCAAGTCATGGTCGCGCCGGTGCTCGCCGCCGAATCGGGAAGGAAATCCGAAAGCCTTCACAAAGCCCACCCCTCCGCTGAGGTCGTTCTGGCAGATTCGCGGCCGCTCCGTGCGGATCGTATAAGACCCGGGTCCGGCATCGATGTCAACGGAGTCGCGCGCCGCGCACCAGGCTTCCTGATAAGAGTCGCATTCGGCGCGTTCCAAGACGCCGCTGCGGATCGCCTGGCCGTCATGCCAGATCCGGTAAGGCGCCGAGGACTCTCGGCCCCGCCAGTGGTACCACACCTCGATCTGGCGGATGTGCGCCGGGGTTCGCAGGTCGAAGGTGGCGCTGTCGGTGTTGCCGCAGCCGTCGCGGTTCCAGTTGTCGAACAGTTTGTCCTGCGCCGTCACGACAGCCGATGTCGCAAGAGACGCGGCGATCGCCGCGAGTATTCGAAGCTTGTTCATGAGCAGACCTCCGTCGTTCCGATTACCTTAACTCCATCGAGTCACCTTGCCCAGCATCGCTCTCGCCACCCTGGCCATCACCGATTGTACGCGAACCTGCGCCGTTTTCAAGCTGCCTCGGACCGGGACCGGGATTCCCGCACGGCCATGGCCGCCGCCGCGTGCTACGGTGTACAGATTCTCGACTGCGCACCGGACGGGAAGAAACTCCAGGGCGAGCGCGACGCCATCGATTTAATCGGGGAGGCAGCGCGGCTTGGCGCAAGCCTGGTCCTCCTTCCTGCGGAAAGGCTCGCCGGCGATTTCTTCCGGCTCCGGACGCGCATCGCCGGTGACATCGTTCAGAAGTTCGTGACCTATCGAATCCGTCTCGCCATCGTCGGTGACATCTCGCGGCATCTGAGCGCGAGCTCCGCCCTGCGGGACTTCTTGTACGGGGCCAACTGGGGCGCATGGCCGCGAGTACCGAATCGGGCTCAAACCGCACGCCGCTCTTTCGCAATTGCGTCTTGCCAAGGGCAAAGAGAACCCCCTCCCCGCAATGCTACACTGGCCGGGTTGCCACTCGTACTCTTCCTTTCCGTACTGCTCATCGCCGCCTGCGGCCTCGTTTATGAGCTGATCGCCGGCACGCTCGCCAGCTATCTGCTCGGCGACAGCGTTCTGCAATTCTCGACCATCATTGGCAGCTACCTGTTCGCGATGGGGATCGGCAGCGCCCTTTCCCGCTACCTGCGTAGCGGCCTGGTGGCCCGCTTCGTTTCGATCGAGCTGATGGTGGGCTTGGTCGGCGGCTACTCCTCGGCCCTGCTGTTTCTCGGGTTCGCCTACGGCCAGGCGTTCCGGCTCGAGCTCTACGCCATCGTGACCGTGATCGGCATCCTGGTCGGCCTGGAAATCCCGCTCCTGATGCGCATTCTCAAGGGCCGTTTCGAGTTCCGCGACCTGGTGGCGCACGTGCTCACCTTCGACTACCTGGGCGCTCTGGGCGCCTCGCTGCTGTTTCCGATCCTGCTCGTGCCGAAACTCGGCCTGGTGCGCTCGGCGCTGCTGTTCGGGCTGATCAATGCGGCGGTGGCGCTGTGGTCCACCTTCCTGTTCCGCACCGAACTGGGCCGCCCCGCCGCTCTGCGCGCCGCCTCCGTGGCCGTCCTCGCCACGCTCGGCATGGGCATGGCCTTCGCCAATAAAATCACCGTCGCCGCCGAGAACAACATCTACGCCGACGAGGTCATCTTCGCCCGCGATACCCACTACCAGCGCATCGTCCTGACCAAGTGGAAGGACGACATCCGCCTGTTCCTCAGCTCCCACCTGCAATTCTCCTCGCGCGACGAGTACCGCTACCACGAGGCGCTGGTGCACCCCGGCCTGGCCTCGCTGCCCGGCGCGCGCCGCGTCCTGGTCCTGGGGGGCGGCGACGGTCTGGCCGTGCGCGAGATCCTGAGATACCCGGCGGTCGAAAGCATCACGCTGGTGGACCTCGATCCCGAGATGACGCGCCTGTTCTCCACGCACCCGCTGCTCACGCCGCTCAACGGCGGCTCGCTGAAGGCGGCCCGTGTGCATGTCATCAACGCCGACGCTTTCTCCTGGCTCGACAGCACAACCGGGTTCTACGATTTCGCCGTGGTGGACTTTCCCGACCCCACCAACTACTCGCTGGGCAAACTCTACACGACGGCGTTCTACAGACTGCTGTCGCGCCACCTGACCGTGCGCGGCATGGCCGCCGTGCAAAGCACGTCGCCGCTGTTCGCGCGCCGCACCTACTGGTGCATCGTGGAGACGATGAAGCAGGCGGGCTTCGACGTGCACCCCTACCACGCCTACGTGCCCGCGTTCGGCGAATGGGGCTTCGTGCTGGGCGCGCTGGCCCCCTACCGGCCGCCGGCGGCCCTTCCCTCCGGGTTGCGCTTCCTGAGCCCGCAAACGCTGGCGCAGATGTTCGACTTCCCCGCCGACATGGGTCCGGTGCCCGCCGAAGTCAACCGCCTCAACGACCAAGTGCTGGTCCGCTACTACGATCAGGAATGGAGCACAATTACGCATTGAAAACGTTTCCAAGGCGTCATTTCCTGACCGCAGCCCTGCTGGGCCTGGCGCCCAAGACCGACCCGCGCATCGGCGGTTCGTTCGTCAACGACTCCGCCGATCTGGGCCACCGCCTGCGCAGCCGCGGCCCTTTCCGCACGCCGGCACGCCGCGAGCGCGTCCCCCTGGTCATCGTCGGTGGCGGCATGGCGGGGCTCGCGGCCGCCTGGCGCCTCCGGAAGCGCGGCTTCCGCGACTTCGTCCTTCTCGAAATGGAGAAGCAGGCCGGTGGCGTCGCGCGCTGGGGCGAGAACGCGATCACGGCTTTTCCGTGGGGCGCGCACTATGTGCCCGTCCCCGGCCCGAAGTCACTGTTGATCCGCGAGCTGCTCGAAGACCTGGGCGTCCTGGTCGATGGCCGCTGGGAAGAGCGCTACCTGTGTTTCTCGCCCCAGGAGCGCCTGTTTCTCCACGGCAAGTGGCAGGACGGCATCGAGCCAGAAATCGCCGCCACCCGCCGCGACCACGACGACTACCGCCGCTTCGAGGAGCGTATGGCGGCGTTCCGCGCGTCCGGCCAGTTCACCATCCCCATGGAGCGGGCGGGGCGGCCGCCCGATCCGGCCCTCGACCGCCTCTCGATCGCCGATTGGCTCCGCCGCGAGCGCTTCGACTCGCCCTACCTCAACTGGTACGTCAACTACGCCTGCCGCGACGACTACGGCGCCCTGGCCGAAGACACCTCCGCTTGGGCGGGCATCCACTACTTCGCCTCGCGCGAACCTGACGAGAAGGGGCCGCTCACATGGCCGGAAGGCAACGGGTGGGTCGTGCGCCGCCTCCTCGAAAGGCTCGCAGGGCACGTGCGCACCGGCGCTCCGGTCTGGCGAATCGCCCACGACGACCGGCACGTGCGCATCTTGACCGAAGAGGCTGAGTACGAAACCGAGGCCGTCGTCTTCGCCGCGCCCACTTTCCTGGCGCCGTATCTGATGGACGACGCTCCACCGGTCTCCGGCTTCGAATACTCTCCCTGGCTCACCGCCAACCTGGTCGTCGAGCGCCCGCCGCGCGAGCGCGGCGGCGAGCCCGCGTGGGACAACGTGATCTACGATTCGCCCGCGCTCGGCTACGTGGTGGCGACCCACCAGTCGTTGCGCTCCGTCGAAGGACCGAGCGTTTGGACTTTTTACTGGGCGCTGGCGCACGGACCGGCGGCGCGCAACCGCAAGCTGCTGCTCTCGACCGACTGGGCGTGGTGGCGCGACGCCATCCTCGGCGACCTCGAACGCGCGCATCCCGACATCCGGCAGTGCGTCTCGCGCATCGACATCATGCGCCTGGGCCACGCCATGGTGCGTCCCCGGGTCGGCTTTCTCTCCTCCGACGAGCGCCGGCGCGCGGCCGCCTGGCCCGGCCCGGTCTTCTTCGCGCATTCCGACCTCAGCGGCTTCTCCATCATCGAGGAGGCCCAGCACCGCGGCGTCACTGCCGCCGACCGCGCCCTGGCGCGCCTGGGAGGCGGCTCGTGAGGTACCTGGCGGCGGCCCTCGCGGCGGCAGTCCTGGCCTTCCTCGGGGCTTCGCTGCTGTTCCGCGAGCGCTCCACAAAACGTGTTCCCGCCGCAGCCACCTTCGAGCAGCGGTTCCCCGGGCAGACCGCCGCCTACCACCAGCCCGCGTCCGTGGACGCCCGCTGGCACGAAAACCGGGGCCACGCCTGGTCCATCGAAGACCGCGAAGAAGCCGATCCCGAAGGCGACCCGCGCTGGGCGCGCATCCTGGCCGGCCGTCCCAAGCTGCGCCCGCAGCCGGCCGCCTGCCTCACCTGCCACGCCGCCGCGGGCACGGAGCGTGCGTCAAGCTACTACGAGGCGCGCGACCGCAAGCCTCTGGGCTGCCCGGATTGCCACGACCGCCAGGGCGACCTTCGCTCCGCCGTCTGCGAGCAGTGCCACCGCGAGTATTACTCGGGCGCGGGGCAGGCGGCGTTTCCCGAAGGCCGCACGGCGGACCGGATCGAGATCTTCTACGAGCGGCACGGCGCCGCGGACTGGATTCACGGCGTGACCGGCGCGGTTGTGCTAAGGCCGCACCATCCCCAGTCCGAAATGTACGCGCAAGGGCCGCACTCCCGCGCCGGTGTCGCCTGCGCCGATTGCCACATGCCTTTCGAGCGGCGCGGCGCGACCCGGATCACGGACCACCGCGCTCCGCGCCCGCTCGACAACATCGGCCGCGCTTGCCTGCCCTGCCATCGTGAACCAGTCGGCCATCTGCTGGCGCGCGTCAAGGAGACCCAGCGGCGCACGCGGGCGCTCCTGGATCGGGCTGAAGACGCGCTGATCGCGGCCATCGACGCGATCCAGGCAGCGCAAGCCGCCGGCGCCCGGCCGACCGCCGCGCTCAAACTACAAACCAAGGCGCAATGGCGCATCGGCTTCGTCTCCGCCGACCGGTCGCTGGGATTCCACGCCCCCCAGGAATCCGCCCGTCTCCTCGGTGAGGCGATCGATTACGCCCGCCAGGCGCATCTCGCCGCCAGCAGCCGCAACCGATTGATGTCGGAAGTGCGATAGAATGAATTTGTTTCGGGCCGTGGCGCAGCCTGGCTAGCGCGCTTGCTTGGGGTGCAAGAGGTCCCGAGTTCAAATCTCGGCGGCCCGACCAAAACCCTTCATAGACTTACAGGCTTTCGGCTGCTTGCCCACCCCGTTTCAAGTCCAAGTTCAGGTCCAAAACGGGTCCGGGGTCATGTGGTTCAGGCTTTCACGATGGCCCCATTCGCAAGCTGCTGTTCTACCGGAACTTGCGGGCTGTGGTACCGATGGGGACGTGTTCTCGACGTTTTGTCGTCGTCTCGGCCTGACCCACGAAGCATCCGCGCAGATTGCACGCCCCACCCCCCCTTAAGCTCTTTGGAGACGATCAGAAGAAACGAAAAGAACAACTCCCAGCACCACTTCACGACGATACGGCGCTCAGGATTGACCATCGAAACAAGCTGTTGATAGCCGTTAGGTCGTCCGCCGAGAGATACCGCCCCGTACAGATCCTCTTTTGCTGCGGCACCGTTCGAGGGCAATAACTACCTTGACAACTCCATATGACTCGGGCGGGGTGGTTGTGTGACAGGCCAGGCTTAATGAATCGCGTAGTGTTTCACGGTACAACAATATGGGTAGTTGACGGATCAGGCACGTTCTTAGCGGAGTGAAAAATTCAGGACGTGTCCCCTAGGTGTGTTTTTGTGTTGCATTTCTGTCCTGGCGAATGTAGTATGCTTGATGTAGTCTATCCGCTACGCTCGTAGGCGAGCAAGGTATCCAAGGGCCTCTGGGAGTCACCCAGAGGCCCTTTTTATTGACATGAAGCGTGCCGCTATCCTGATCGATGGAGGCTTCCTCCGCGTCGCTGCCAAGAAGGCTGGGAAGCAGTACAACCCTTGGTTCATTGAGAAAGTTTCCCTGCGTTGCCCCGTCCCAGACGAAGAAATCATCCGCGTTCTGTATTACGACTGCGCCCCGTATTCTGGCACCGTAAGACTCCCCGTTTCGGGGGCCGATCACACGTTCTCGGGCTCTGACGCGTGGTTGCATGAACTTTCTAGAAAGGATCTCTTCGCAGTTCGACGCGGAGTCTTGAAGTTCCGTGGGTTCAAGCCGAAGCACGTGCCCGTAGCGGCAACGCCATTGACCGATGCCGATTTCTCTCCCGACTTCGAGCAGAAAGGCGTAGACATGCGCATCGGTCTGGATATCGCAACGCTGTGCCAAAACAGGACGGTGGACCGCGTGATTCTCATCTCTGGCGATACCGACTGCATCCCAGCTACCAAGCATGGCCGCAAGGCCGGTATTCAGATCGTGCTCATTGAGCTTCCCGGAACGCACCTTGCTCCAGAACTGCTATCGCACGTTGACTTCAAACGCTCGATCACTTGGCCATAACCCTCCGATTCCTCTAGACTCCGAGAACAGCCTGAGCAATACTAGTAGATGGACGGAGGGCCTCCCGCTTTAGGCAGGTGGCTCTCCTCATCGACTGCGTGCGCCTCGGGTCGCAAGCCCCGTGCGCGTGATGCTACGACGTTCACCAAGCGGCCAGCCCGTGCCTCCTAAGCTCCGGGCTGGCCTTTCTGCTTTTCAGCAGTGCTTTTGCTTCCCGCAGTGGTGCCCCTGCCGTCGGTGAACTAGGACGACGGGGACGCCACCCTCCTGGTCATCTGTTGTCTGTCCTCCAATCGCGGGGTCCGTCCGCACTTCCAGTCTAAAGCCCTATCCATCCGTAGTCAAGATAAAACCGATGCTTTCCGGAGATAAAAAGTGCTAAGTAGAGGCCATGAGCCCATTGACTCTATCCAGTCGTGGGTGTACCCTATCTTTTGGGAGGAAAGAATGTCAAAGGCGACTGACGCAACTACGGCAGCGACGACAGTGGAGCAACCGAAACCCAAGTCCGTCAGACAGCGAAGCCCTGCCTATCCGGCGCTGGACCTGGAAACCGCCATCAAGCGCGCCCGCAGTTTCTACGATTACGAAAAGCGGAACCCGGCCAACCTGATAGTCGCATTTGGTCATTGGGGATTCAAGACGACAAGCGGTGGAGGAATGGTTTGCATCGCTGCGCTAAAGTACTTCGGGCTCATGAGCGACTCCGGGTCTGGCGCCAAGCGGATCGTGCAACTAACGGAATTGGGTGCACGAATCGTGATCGACCAGCGCCCAGTATCGCCTGAACGCGACCAAGCGATCAAAGAGGCGGCTCTGCGGCCCAAACTGCATGCACTCCTATGGAGAAAGTACGGTACGAATCTACCTTCGGACGCGAACCTCCGCCACGAACTGGTGTTCGATCACAGATTCAACGAGAACTCGGTAGGCGATTTCATTCAGGAGTACAAGGATACAATTCGCTTTGCAAAACTGGCCGATTCTGATACTCTATCGGTAGAGTCCGAAGATAAGGAGCAGGAAGGGGACGAGACCGAAGAGGAGCCAGAAGTGCCAGAAGTTCAACAGCAGGAGCAGACCATAAAGCAGAACCAACCTCCTCCAGGAGGAAAGATCATTCCGCCTGGACCTCGCCAGGACGTCTTTTCCCTAACCGAGGGTCCGGTAACAATTCAGTGGCCGGCATCGTTGAGCCCCGAGAGCTACGAAGACCTGGCGGATTGGCTGGACATCGTCAAGCGCAAAATTGGACGGTCGGTGAGCAAGGTAGAGAATCCGGACAGAGCGGATTCCTAGGTGTAGGCTGGTAACCATGAGGCAGCGCACAAAGATCGAGATCCCCAACAGGTCGGATTCTGAGTTTGAGAACTTCGACAGGTTCGTGCGGATCGTGCTGGCGAGCCCGAAGCCACCGAAGGAAATGAAGCCCCGCGCCGCGCGTCAATCGGGCAAGCGGCGTTTGCCGCGCCCGTAGCGCTTAGGCGTCTTGCCTGGGCTCGTCTTCCTTGCCGGTGAGTGTGTCCCACGTCAGGCGCTTTCCTACTATCTGGGACAGCACCGCTTCAAAACGGTCCGCATCGTTCATGTCTTTGCGCGTGTTGAACCGAAACACCTGCTCGTCAACGTAAGCCTGAAGATGGGCGGGGTCCACGCTGACATAGGTTCCCTTCAGTGTGCGCTTAAGCAGGCTCCAGAAGTTCTCCATGCCGTTCACGTGAATCCGGCCGCGCACGTAGCCTTCGAGCTTGTTTACCATCTCGTGCGTGAACGCCGCCGGCAAGCTCTGGTAGGCGTCGTACTCATCGGAGAGAAGAGTAGAACCGGGCTCCACGTTCGCCAACACGTTCTTGTGAATCTCGTAATGCTTGCGGGTCGGAGCGACTGCTGCCCGTGCCCGTCCATCGCGCTCCAGTAGCCCGAGCACCACGGTCTTGCCCCAATTGCCGTCATTCTTCGCACGAATCGCGCGCTTAGATTTGCGGTGCATGTTGGTGACCTTGCCGCCAACGAAGGTTTCATCCGCTTCGACTTCACCGGACAGCTTGGTGCTGGTAACGGACCCCTGCATGACTTCCCGAAGGCGATGGACCATAAACCACGCGGACTTCTGGGTGATGCCTAGATCCTTGGCAACCTCGTAGGAGCTGATACCGTTTTTGCAATTGATCGCCATCCACATTGCCGCTAGCCACTTGTCCAGGCCGAGCGGGGAGTCTTCAAAAATCGTCCCAGTCTTCAGCGTGAACTGGCGGCGCTCGTGATGGCTCCCGCACTGCCAGCGGTTGAACTTCCCGGAGAACACGACCCTCTTGCTCCCGCAGCGGGGGCATTCGACGCCATTCGGCCAGCGCCGCGCAACCATGTACTCGCGGCAGTTCTTCGGATCGGCGAAGTAGAGGATTGCTTCCTGGAGGGTCTGTGGTTCGTGTTCCATGGCTCTAGTATGCCCGAAACCAGTGGAGTTGTCAAGTCAATTATTGCCCGTTCGAGCCCAGGTGAAGAACACCGATGCCGCCGTAAGATCCCCCCGCCCGCAACTCGGCGGTGATCCGTGGCCGGCCGTAGCTGGGCCACTCCAAGGCGATGTGTTGAATGGCGTCGCGCAGATCCATGTCCGGATCCGGCCCCGTCCGGCCGTGAAGGGGAGAATTGAGTCATGGGATTGTCCCGTAGGCAGTTCACCAAGGAGTTCAAGTTGGCCGCCGTGCGGCGGCTGGAGCAAGGGGTATCGATCGCCGAAGTGGAGCGGGCCCTGGAAGTCGTAGTGACCGCACCGCCCGGTTCACTGGCTTCGCAGCGCCTCCGCTGGCGCCACCCTGGTTGCCCGCAGCGCCGGAGCCAACCCGGCCAGCGCTGCCACCATGCTGAGCACAACCACTGCTCCCCCGAGCGCAACCGGATCCGCCGGGCTCACCCCGGCGAGCATTTCCTGCTGCCATCCCGCCGCGCTTACGCCCAAGGCCGCCCCCAGCGCCAGTCCCGGGCCGGTCATGCCCGCGACATGTCCCATCACCATCCGGGCCGCCTTCCCCGGCGCGGCGCCCAGCGCCATGCGGATGCCGATTTCCTGGGTGCGTTCACTCACCGCGTAGCTCAGCACGCTGTAAAGGCCGACCGCCGCCAACAGCAGCGACAGCACCCCCAGCGCCGTCATCAGCCGTGCCGCAACAGACTGCTCGAACAAGGCCGCGTCCACGCTTGCCTGGAGCGGTTGTACCCGCGCAATCCCTGCCGTCGGCTCCAGTTCCGCGATTGCGCGCCGCAATTGCTTCGCCGCATCGGCCGGATTCAAGCTGCTTCGGACAAAGAAGTTATTGTGGTGACCAGATCCGAAGTACTGCTGGAAAGGCGCGTAGTAGTAGGGGCGCGGCTTTTCGAGCGGGCCGCCGTACTTACTGTTCTTCGCCACCCCGACAATTGCGGCCCAGGGCCCCAGCGCGATTCGCATCTTGTGCCCGACCGGATCGGTGCCGCCGAAGTACCGCCGCGCAAACGCCTGGTTCACGATCACCACTGGCGGCGCCAGCCCATTGTCGCGTGCGGTGAAATCCCTCCCGTCCAGCAGTGGGATCCGCATCACGCGGAAGTAGTCCGGCCCGACGTTGTTCCGCGGGATCACCATGCTTTCGCCCCGTCGAGGCGTATATCCTTCCACCTCCACCGTCTCATCGCCGCCTTGCAGCAACGGAGTCTCGATGCTGTAGCTTGCCGCTTCCAGCCCTTGCATTCCGGCCAACTTCTCCTTCAGCCGGCGGCAGAAGAGCTTTTCTTGGCCCGCGGTGTAACCGGCCGACGCCAGATACAACTCGGCCTTTTGGACACCGTGGGGATCGAAACCCAGATCCACCGCGCTCACCTTCTGGAAACTCCTCGCGAACAGCCCCGCACCCACCACCGCCATCGTCGCCAGGGCCACCTCGATCGTCACCAGCAGGTCGCGCGCGCGCAGGCTATGTTTCCCGGCCGTCGAACCGCGGCCGCGGTCTTGCATGGAAACAACGATGTCGGTGTGGCTTGCGTGCAGGGCCGGAGCCAGGCCGGCCAGCAAGGAACACGCTAGCGCCACAGCCGACGCAAACAACAGAATGCGCCCGTTCAACTCCGTATTCGCGAGCCTCTCCAGCGGCAAATCGCTTGGCGGCATCAACATCGTCAGCGACTGCCCCATCCACATGGCGAGGACCAGGCCCGCGGCGAGCCCTGGCAACGCCAGCACCAGGCTACCTGCCATCACCTCACGTACTACGCGCAACGGCCCTGCGCCGAGTGCCAGGCGCACGGCATAGTCCCGCTGCCGCGCGACGGCCCGCGCCAGCAGCAGGTTCGCCACGTTGGCACAGGCAATCAGCAAGACCAGGCAGGAGACCGCCAGCAGGATCCGCAGCGGGTCCCGCAGCACGCCCTGCGCTCCGGCCTGGGATTCCCAAACCGGGACCACCTTGGCGTCGGTACCCTGATGCGTGTCCGGGTGCAACGCCGCGATACGCCGGGCTACTGTCTCTGTCTGCGCGCTCGCCTCGGCCGCCGCCACGCCTGGTCTTAACCGCCCGATCAACAGCAGTGGCTTCGCGTTTCGGTTGCTGGCCGGCCAGCCGTATACGCCTCCCATTTCGTGAATCATACTCAGGTGAACCCAGATGTCCAGCGCCAGTCCTGGGACGGATCCGGTGAACTCCGGCGGTGCCACGCCCACCATCGTCACCTGGTGTCCGTTCACCCGGATGGCCCTGCCCAACACCTTCTGATCACCCCCGAACTGCACTTTCCACAACCGGTGGCTGATCACCGCGTACGGGTACCCCGCCTGCTCGTCCCGGTCTTCGCTGTTGGCAAAAACCCGGCCCGCGATCGGCTTCACTCCCAGGACTGCAAAAAAGTTCGCCGAAACCACCTGTCCGTACACGCGCCGGGCGCCGGCACCCTCACCCACCATGAACGTCTGCAAGTGCCAAGCGGCCAAGCCGGAAAACAGGTCTGCCTGCTTCTGAAAATCCCGGTAATCCGGGTACGCGCAGGCCTGCGTCTGCCCAGTCGTCGGTACCTCCTCGAGCACGGCAATTTGCCCCGGCTCGGCTACTCCGGGAATCGGCCGCAGCAGCACGCTATCCACCCAACTGAACACGGTCGTGCTCACCGCAATGCCCAGCCCCAGCGTGCCCATCACCAGCAGGGCCGTCCCAGGATTCTGCCGCAAGACCCGTCCCCCCCCTCTCAGGTCCGCCGCCAATCCGGATGTCGCAGCGCGAATGCCCCGACGTGTTGCTCCGATGAAGCTGCGCATGCGATTTCGTGTGCAACAGGCAATCCAAGCTAATTGCCCGATTTCATTGGCGGGACCGCGCGGCGGCTGTTCGATTCCGGGACTTCGATGTCCGCGATTGAACACTGTACGGCAGTGGCTACGGTGCTGCGAATGCCGAGTGTGGCGCCGGTTGGAGAATCGTCAAGCGCGCGATATATGGCGTTACCGGAAAGCGACTCGCCCGGCCACTGGTCGGACAACGCCCAACTTCCATTTCTGCTAGCGTGAAAGACCGGGCGCGGACTCGGGAGACACCTCATGAGCGGTCCAACCAGGCGCGATTTCGCGAAGCTCGCGGCGGCATTGAGTCTGAGCCCTTCGGCGCAGGCGAGCGCCACGAAGGCGTCAGGCAACGTACAATCGAGCCAAGTATTTCCCACCTCGTTCCTGTGGGGTTGCTCCACGGCATCCTACCAGGTCGAGGGCGCGGTCCACGAGGACGGTCGCAAGCCTTCCGTGTGGGACACTTTCTCCCACACGCCCGGCCGCGTCGCCATGGACCACACCGGCGACGTGGCGGCGGACCATTATCACCGCTACAAGGACGACATCCAGCTCATGAAGTGGCTGGGCGTGAAGGCCTACCGCTTCTCGATCGCCTGGCCGCGCGTCTTTCCCGACGGTTCGGGCCAGCCCAACGAGAGAGGCATCGCGTTCTACGAGCGGTTGCTCGACGAGTTGCTCGCCAACGGCATCCAGCCCTGCGCCACGCTGTTCCATTGGGATCTGCCGCAGGCGCTCGAGGACCGTTTCGGCGGCTGGCGCTCGCGCGAAACCGCGAAGTACTTCGGCGACTACGCGGCGTTCGTGTCGAAGCGCCTCTCGGACCGCGTCTCGCGCTTCTTCACCATCAACGAATTCTCCTGCTTCACCGACGACGGCTATCGCTGGGGCGGCAAGGCGCCGGGGCTCCAACTCCCCATGCGCGAGGTGTGCCAGTTGCGGCACCACGCAGTGCTGGCGCACGGCCTCGCGGTCGAGGCGCTTCGGGCCAACGCGCGCCAGCCGATTCGCGTCGGCCTGGCCGAGAACGCTCCCGTCTGCGTTCCCGTGATCGAGACCGAGGAGCACATCGCTGCCGCGCGCAAGGCCCAGCGCGAGATCAACGCCCCGTTCCTCACCGCCGTTCTGGAAGGCAAGTACCTGGACTCCTATCTGAGGGAGATGGGGAAAGACGGGCCGCAATTCACGCCCGGGGACATGAAGACGATCGCCGCGCCGCTCGATTTCGTGGGGCTGAACTGCTACTACCCCTGCGACGTTCGGGCCGACCACAAGTCCACGGCGGGATATGCCGTGGTGCCGCATCCGTCTTCTTATCCGCACATGTCTTCCGAGTGGCTGTACATCGGGCCGCAGATCCTCTACTGGGGGCCGCGGCACTTGAGCGAGATCTGGGGCGTGAAGGACGTCCTCATTACCGAGAATGGATGCTCGGCGGCCGACCCGCGCTCCGAAGATGGAGCGGTCTACGACACGGACCGCGTCATGTTCCTCAGGAACTACCTGACGCAGGCGCAGCGCGCCGTGGCCGAAGGATGGCCGCTCACGGGCTACTTCCTGTGGAGCTTGATCGACAACTTCGAGTGGGCCGACGGATACCTGAAGCGCTTCGGAATCGTCTATGTGAACTACGAGACCCAGGAGCGCATCCCCAAGCTGAGCGCGCACTTTTACCGGGAAACGATCGCGCGCGGCGCGGTGGTGTAGGAGGACCGACTTGTATACATCCAAGGCAGAACGCTATGACACGATGATCTACCGCCGCTGCGGCAACAGCGGTGTGAGCCTGCCCGCGATTTCTCTCGGGCTCTGGCACAACTTCGGCGGAGTCGATGTCCTCGAGAACAGCCGGGCCATGCTGTGCCGGGCTTTCGATCTGGGTATCACCCATTTCGACCTGGCCAACAACTACGGCCCCCCACCCGGATCGGCGGAGGAGACCTTCGGGCAAGCGCTCAAAACCGACCTGCTGCCGTATCGCGATGAGCTGATCATCTCCACCAAGGCTGGATACCTGATGTGGCCCGGCCCTTACGGCGAGTGGGGTTCGCGCAAGTACCTGCTGGCCAGCCTGGATCAGAGCCTCAAGCGCATGGGCCTGGAGTACGTCGACATCTTCTACTCGCACAGGCCCGATCCAAAGACCCCGCTGGAGGAGACCATGGGGGCGCTCGACCAGGCGGTGCGTTCGGGCAAGGCGCTCTACGCCGGCGTCTCGAACTACAATCCCGAGCAGACCGCCCGCGCCGCCGCCATTCTGCGCGGCCTGGGGACGCCCTGCCTGATCCACCAGATGAAGTACTCGATGTTCCAGCGGGTCCCCGAGGAAGGCTTGTTCAGCACGTTGGCAAAAGAGGGCATCGGAGGCATCGCGTTCACTCCGCTGGCGCAGGGCCTGCTGACGGGCCGCTACCTCCAGGGCATACCCAGCGACTCGCGCGCCTCCAAGCCGCACGGATTTCTGAAGAGGGCCGACGTGGACGAGGCCCGCCTGGCGCAGGTCCGCGCGCTCAACGCGCTGGCCGGCGAGCGCGGCCAGAGCCTGGCCCAGATGGCGCTGGCGTGGGTCCTCCGCGAGGGCTCGATGGCCAGCGCGCTGATCGGCGCCAGCCAAGTCGGGCAGATCGAGCAGAACGTCGCCGCTCTCGCGAAGCTGGAGTTTTCGGCCGAGGAACTGCGGCGTATCGATTCTGTCCTCCAACCGCGCTAGACTCTACGATGGCGCCCATGCGTGCGCCATGTGGAGGATGGTGTGAGCATAGCGATAGAAAAGATCCCGCCGGCGGACCGGATTTCCCTCAAGGAGAAGATCGGATACTCCCTCGGGGATGCAGCCTCGAACTTCTACTGGAAGACGTTCGAGTTCTTCCTCATGATCTTCTACACCGACGTCTTCGGCATCTCCGCCGCAGCCGTGGGCACCATGTTGCTGGTCACCCGCCTCGCCGACGCGGTCGCCGATCCCGTCGATGGGAGCGATCGCCGACCGGACGAAGACGCGCTGGGGCCACTTCCGGCCTTATGTTCTGTGGTTCGCGCTCCCGCTGGCCGTGGCAGGCGTGCTGACCTTCACCACGCCCAACCTCGGCAGCGGCGCCAAGCTGGTGTACGCCTACGTCACCTACAGCCTCCTGATGTTCCTCTACACCGCGGTGAACATCCCCTACACCGCGCTCATGGGCGTGATGACGCCGAACTCGCTGGAACGCACTTCCATCTCCTCGATCCGCTTCATCGGCGCCTTCACGGCGGGCGTTTTCGTCCAGTACTTCACGCTGAAGCTGGTCGAAGTTCTTCGGCCACGGCAACGACGCGCGCGGCTGGCAGCTCACCATGGTGCTGTACGGCATTCTGGCAGCGGCTATGCTTGTGCTTTGCTTCGCCAGCACACGCGAGCGCGTCGCCCCGCCTCCGCAGCAGAAATCGGACCTCAAGCGCGATCTGGGCGATCTTTTCGGCAGCCGGCCGTGGCTGGTCCTGGTGGGGGTGCTGCTCCTGGTTCTGGCCGCGTTCGTGATCAAGGGATCGGCATCGGCCTACTATTTCAAGTACTTCGTGAAGCGGGAAGACCTGCTCGGTCCGTTCCTGGTCTCAAACGGCCTGGCGTTCCTGGTGGCGGTCTCGATCGCCTCGCAACTGGCCAAGGTGTTCGGCAAGAAGCGCCTCTTCATGATGGCCATCGGCATCGGCGGCCTGGTCATCGCGGGCTTCTGCCTCGCCGGGCCGTCCGACATCTGGCTGATGTTCGCGCTCCAGATCGTCTCCAGCTTCATCATCGGGTTCAACTCGCCGCTGGTCTTCGCCATGTTCGCGGACACGGCCGACGACGCCGAATGGCGCACCGGCCGGCGCACGACAGGGCTCGTCTTCGCCTCGGCCATCTTCAGCCACCAAGGCCGGCGTGGCGATTGGAGCCTGGATGTTCGGCCTCCTCTTCGCCTACTTCGGCTATGTGGCCAACGTCGCGCAGACGTCCCGCTCGCTGCACGGGATCATCCTGACGATGAGCTGGATTCCCTGCGCCCTGATG
Source organism: Bryobacterales bacterium (assembly GCA_963710565.1). GTDB lineage: Bacteria > Acidobacteriota > Terriglobia > Bryobacterales > Bryobacteraceae > DASWZN01. Next base: position 290,026 of record CAVQAN010000013.1, read on the forward strand.
CTGCTCGCCACCGCGCTCATGCAGCTCTATCCGCTCGATGAGGCGCTGATGGTGAAGATCGAGTCGGATCTGAAGGAGCGGCGCGGAGAGATCGAAGCATGAAGACCGCCCTGCTCGGTGTTTTCGCGTTGCTGTCCTCGGCCCTGGCCGCCGACCTGACCGTGCAGAAATGGCACGGCAATGCCATCGATTACTCCGGCTATCGCGCGGGTCAGAACCCGCAACTCGACCGCTATCCCACCCAGGCGCAGATCCTCGAAGATCTCAAAATCCTGGCGCGGAACTGGAAGCTCATTCGTCTCTACGGCTCCGATCAGCACTCCCAGGACGTGCTCGAAGTCATCCGCCGCGAGAAGATTCCGCTGGACGCGATGCTGGGCATCTGGCTGGACGGCCACCCCGAAAAGCAAACCGAGAACGCCGCGCAGATCGCGACCGGCATCCGCCTGGCGAACGAGTACCAGGACATCGTGGTGGCCGTCGCCGTGGGCAACGAGATTCTGGTCTCTTGGTCCGACCACAAGCTGACCGAAGAGCGCGCGATCGAGTACGTCCAGCAGGTGAAGAAGGCGGTGAGTTGCCCGGTCACGGTCGCCGACGACGTCCTGTACTGGCGGCAGCCGGAGGCGAAGCTCGCCGGCGTCGTCGACTTCATCACCATGCACGCCTATCCCATGTGGGGCCAAGAGGACATCGACACGGCCATGCCCTCGACCATCAGGCACTACGAGAGCGTGCGCAAAGCACATCCGGGCAAGACCATCGTGCTCGGCGAAGCGGGTTGGGCCACATACACCAACAGCGAACACAACGCTCCGCGCGCCGGCGACGAGAAGAAGCAGAAGCGCTATTACGACGAATTGACCGCCTGGGGCAAGGCCAACGATCGTCACGGTCTTCGTCTTCGAGGCGTTCGACGAGCCGTGGAAGGGGAGCGGCACCGAGGGTCACTGGGGCCTGTTCACCGAGGGCCGCAAAGCCAAGCCGGTCATGCAAGGCCTCTATCCGGACCTGATGCCATCGGGACAGACCTCGCCCGGATACGACCGGGAGGCGCGATGAACGACACTTTTGTCGGCGGCACGATCTTGAAGCGTGGCCCCCGTAAGGTGGTGGGCGGCCACTTCGATTTCGGCGGCGAACGCTTCTACCGCATCGTGAATTACGACATGATGCCGCCGTTCCTGATGAGCCTGGTCAGCGACTCGGATCACTGGATGTTCGTCTCCAGCACCGGCGCGCTCACCGCCGGCCGCCGCGATCCCGACCACGCTCTGTTTCCCTACTACACCGACGACCGCATCCACGACAGCCAGGACCAGACCGGCGGCAAGACCATCCTGCGGGTCACGCGCGGCGGGCGCACGTCGCTCTGGGAGCCGTTCTCGCAGCGCTACGAGGGCCTGTACCGTCACTTGCGCGGCCTCTCGAAGAGCGTCTACGGCAATAAGGTCCTGTTCGAAGAGATCAACCACGATCTCGGCCTGTCCTTCTCCTGCGGCTGGATGAACAGCGACCGCTTCGGCTTCGTGCGGCGCGCGGCTCTCGCCAACCTCGTCGATGAGCCGGTTGAAATCGAGCTTCTCGATGGCATTCAGAACCTGATGCCGCACGGCCTGACGCGCCGGTTCCAGATGGAGTACAGCACGCTGGCCGACGGCTACAAGGAGAACGAACTGGAGCCCGCCATCGGCCTGGGCCTCTTCAAACTCAGCTCGATCCCGGCGGACCGGCCCGAGCCGAGCGAGGCGCTGCGCGCCACGACGGTCTGGTCCGAGGGCATCGAGCCTGCGCAGCGGCTGCTGTGCGCGGCGCAACTCGACCGCTTCCGCCAGGGCCTGCCGGTTGAAGACGAGACTCTGATCCGCGGCCGGCGCGGCGCATATTTCATCAACGCGAAGCTGGCGCTACCCGCGGGCGGCCGCAAAGAGTGGAGCATAGTGGCGGACATCGATCAGGACGCCGCCGCGGTGGCCGCTACCGTCGCGCTGCTCAAATCCAGCACGGACCTGCGAGCGCAACTCGACGCAGACGTCGAGCGCGGCACCCGCAATCTGGTTCGCATCGTGGCCGGCGCCGACGGCCTCCAAGTCACGGGCGACGATCTCAGCTCCTGGCGGCATTTCTCGAACGCTCTGTTCAACGTCATGCGCGGCGGAATCCCCGACCGCGGCTACCGGATCTCGCGCTCGGACTTCAAGGCGTTCATCGCTCAGGCCAACCACGCCGTCGCCGCCCGGCACGCCGCGTTCCTCGACGCGCTTCCGGAAACGCTGCTTCACAGCCGCCTGCTGGCGCTGGCGCGCGACCGGCAGGATCCGGACCTCGAGCGACTGGCGCACGAGTACCTGCCGCTCACCTTCAGCCGCCGCCACGGCGATCCCAGCCGCCCCTGGAACATCTTCTCCATCGAGGTAAAGGGCGAGCACGGCGAGAGGATCCTCAACTACCAGGGCAACTGGCGCGACATCTTCCAGAACTGGGAGGCGCTGGCGCTCTCGTTCCCCGGCTACGTCGAGAGCATGATCTTCAAGTTCGCCGACGCCTCCACGGCCGACGGCTACAACCCGTACCGCATCATGCGCGACGGCTTCGACTGGGAGGTGCTCGACCCGCACGACGCCTGGTCCTACATCGGCTATTGGGGCGACCACCAGGTCGTCTACCTCCTGAAGCTGCTGGAGGTCTCGGCGCGCTACCATCCCGGCGCTCTGCGCGAGCCTGCTCGACGCGCCGCGTCTTCACCTACGCCAACGTTCCCTACCGCATCAAGCCGTACACGTCGCTGCTCGAAGATCCGCGCAACACCATCGAGTTCGACGCCGCGCTCGACCGCGAGATCCGCCGGCGCGCGGCCGCGATGGGAGCCGATGGCAAAGCCCTGCCGGGCGCGGACGGCGCGCCCTACCGCGTGAACCTGGCCGAGAAGCTGCTGGTTCTGGCGCTGGCGCGGCTCTTCAACTACATCCCCGAGGCCGGCCTGTGGATGAACACGCAGCGGCCGGAGTGGAACGACGCCAACAACGCGCTGGTCGGTTACGGCGTCTCGATGGTGACGCTCTACTTCCTGCGCCGGTTCCTGTCCTTCTGCCGCGGCCTGTTCGACGCCGCGAGACGCCCACGATCGAGGTTTCCGCGGAAGTCGCCGAGGCCTTTCACCGGGTGGCGGAAGCGCTGGAGCGGCACTCCAGCCTGCTCGATCGGCCCGATCTCGGACCGCGACCGCAAAGCCGTCCTCGATTCTCTGGGCGCTGCCGGGAGCGACTACCGGGCGCGGCTCTATGCGCACGGGTTTTCGGGAACGCAGACGGCGCTCACGGCCGCCGAGCTGGACGGCCTTCTGCGACGTGGCGCTCCGGCACATCGACCACTCGATCCGCGCCAACCGCCGCGACGACGGCCTCTATCACGCCTACAACCTGATGAAGGTGGCCGGCGACGGGATCGTGATCCGGCGCCTGTACGAGATGCTCGAAGGCCAGATGGCGGTGCTCAGCTCGGGCGCGCTCTCCGCCCGCGAATCGGCCGCGCTGCTCGACGCCCTTCGCGCCAGCAGGCTCTACCGCGCCGACCAGAACAGCTACGTCCTGTATCCCGACCGCAGGCTGCCCGGCTTCTTCGAGAAGAACAATATTCCCGCGGCGGCCATCGCGAAGTCGAAAGCGCTGGCCGCGATGATCGAGCGCGGTGACCGGCGCATCGTGGTTCAGGATGTGAACGGCGTGGCGCACTTCAACGCGGCTTTCCGCAACGCCGCGCTGCTCAAGCAAGCCCTCGCGCCGCTGGGCCTGCCGGACGAGGAGAGCGCGCGCATCCTCGCGCTGTACGAGGAGGTGTTCGACCACCAGTCCTTCACCGGCCGCTCGGGCACGTTCTACAAGTACGAGGGGCTGGGCTGCATTTACTGGCACATGGTGTCGAAGCTCCTGCTCGCGGTTCAGGAAGCGATGGACCGTGCCGCGGCGCGCCGGCGAAGACGCCGCCGTTGTCGAACGCCTCCGCAGCCACTATCGCGAGATCCGCGAGGGCATCGGCGTCCACAAGCCGCCGGAGGTGTACGGCGCCATCCCCACCGATCCGTACTCGCACACGCCCGGTTTCGCGGGAGTGCAGCAGCCCGGCATGACCGGCCAGGTGAAGGAGGACCTCATCTCGCGGCTCGGCGAGATGGGCGTCGCCGTCGAAGCGGGCCGGCTCTCGTTTCCGCCCTCACCTGGTCAGCCGCGGCGAGTTCCTGATGGAGGCGCGGACGTTCGCTCTTCTCGATGGCCAGGAGCGCCTCGACCTCGAGCCCGGCACGCTGGCGTTCACCATTTGCCAGGTGCCCGTCATCGCTCACCAGGCGGGGCCGCCGCGGATCGAGATCACGCGCGCCGACGGCTCTCGCCGCACGATGGAAGGCCTCGACCTGGACGCCGAAACCAGCGCGGGCGTCTTCGAGCGCACCGAAGCGGTGCGCCTCCTGGACGTGTTTTTTGGGGTGTGAGCCGGTGGGGCGGGCAGGGAGCTTTCGCCCAGCAGGGACATACGGCCGTTCACGCGCGCGATTGGGCGCCGCACTCACGCTGTGCTGAGTGCGCTCCCAAGGTTCCCGTCCGCGGCATTTGGAGCGGCTGGCCTTCCGCTACACTTGTACTGTGAAAGCCATCGTTGTTGCGATTCCCGGCGGACCCGAGCAGCTTCATCTCGAGGACGTGCCAACGCCCACGCCGGGACCCGGTCAGGCTCTAGTCAAGATCGCCGCTGCCGGGGTCAATTTCATCGACGTCTACTTCCGCTCCGGCCTGTACAAGACTCCGATGCCGACGGTTCTCGGCCAGGAAGCCGCGGGCGTGGTCGAAGCGGTGGCCCCCGACGTGGGCGAGGTCTCGCCGGGCGACCGGGTGGCTTACGCCGCCGGGCCCGGCGCCTACGCCGAATACGCCGCCGTTCCGGCTTCGGCCCTGGTGAAGATTCCTGAGGCGATCGACCTGCAGACCGCTGCGGCCGCCATGCTGCAGGGCATGACGGCGCACTACCTCACGCACTCGACCTATCCGCTCAAGGGGGGCGACGTCGCCCTGGTACACGCGGCGGCTGGCGGAGTCGGGCTTCTACTGATCCAGATGGCGAAGATGCTCGGCGCGCGGGTCATCGGCACGGTCTCCACCCAGGCCAAGGCCGACATGGCGATCGAGGCCGGCGCCGACGCCATCGTCATCTACAGCCGCCAGGACTTCGAGCCCGAGGTGCGGCGCCTGACCAACGGCCGCGGCGTCGATGTGGTGTACGATTCGGTCGGGCAGGCCACCTTCACGAAGAGCCTGATCTGCCTGCGCCCTCGCGGCACGATGGTGTCCTTCGGGCAATCGAGCGGGCCGGTGCCTCCTGTCGATCCGCTGGTGCTGAGCCAGATGGGTTCGGTATTCCTGACGCGTCCGGTGCTGGCGCATTACCTCGCCACCCGGCTGGAGCTGCTGTGGCGCGCCGACGACGTGCTGGGCTGGATCGCCGCGGAGAAACTGCACGTTCGCGTCGACCGCACCTACAAGCTGTCCGGCGCCGCGGATGCCCATCGCGACCTGGAAGGCCGGAAAACCACCGGCAAGCTGCTGATCGTTCCGGAGTGACGGCGTGAGGCGCTCCGAATTCGCCGAACGCCGCCGGAACGTTGCCGCGGAGCTGACTTCACGGAAAATCGACGCGCTGATCGCCTCCTCGGCGCCGAACGTGCGCTACCTGACCGGATTCACCGGCTCGGCCGGAATGGCGCTGGTGTGGCAGGATGGCGCGATCCTGTTCACGGATCCGCGTTACGGCATCCAGGCAGCGGCCGAGGTCGATTGCGCCGTGCGGGTCGAGCGCGGGCCGCTCCACGTGGCGCTGATCGGGACTGCGACGCGCCGCCGTCTGCGCCGCCTCGGCGTCGAGGACGGCCGGGTGAGCTGGAAGACGTACCGGGAAACCGAGGCCAGTCTTGCCCTGGGGGCCGCACTGGAGCCGGCGGCCGGATTGGTGGAAGCGCTGCGCACGCTGAAATCCGCGGCAGAGATCGGCCTGGTCCGCCGCTCGATTCAGCTCAACTCGGAAGCCTTCTCGCGCGCCATGGCGAAGGTGCGGCCCGGGATGTCCGAATCCGCGCTGGCCGCCGAAATCGACTACCAAATGCGCCTGCTCGGCGCCGAGAGGCCGGCCTTCGACACCATCGTGGCCGCCGGCCCGCGCAGTGCCATGCCGCACGCCCAGCCGTCGTCTAAAACCTTACGGCACAATCAGCTAGTATTGGTAGATATGGGCGCCAGCCGGGAAGGCTACGCGAGCGATATGACGCGGATGGCTTTCCTGGGACGGCCCGGGCGGAAGGTCCGGGAGCTGTATGGCGCCGTACTGGAGGCCCAGTTGGCGGCGATCGATGCTGTCCGGCCGGGCGTACCGGCAGGGAGCGTGGACCGGGCGGCACGGCGGGTACTGCGCGCCCGGGGCATCGAGAAGGCGTTCGTCCACTCCACGGGCCACGGCCTGGGGCTGGAGATTCACGAGGCCCCGCGCCTGGCGAAGGGGGTGCAAACGCCGCTCGAAGCCGGGATGACGATCACCGTCGAGCCGGGCGCCTACCTGGAAGGGTTCGGGGGCATTCGCATTGAGGACACGGTTGTGGTAACCTCTTCCGGGTGCGAGGTTTTGACGCCGACATCTAAGGAACTGCTGGTTCTCTGACAGCAACGACCGCACCATGACACTCGAAGAAATCCGCGAGCTTATCAAAGTTGTCACCGAAACCGGCGTGGCGGAACTGGAAGTCGAGCGAGGCGACAGCCGCGTCCGCATACGCCGCATTCTGCGGCCGCGCGGCCACGGGATCTCCGTCCCCGAGACCGTGGCGCTTACGGGCGAGGCGCCCGCGGGATCCGCCGCCGCTCCGCCGACGCCCGCTGCTGGCCCGATCGTCGACACGAGTGTGGTCACCGTCAAGTCGCCCATCGTCGGTACGTTCTATGAGGCGCCCTCCCCGGGAGCGGCGAATTTTGTCAAGATCGGAGACGCGGTGAAGCCCGGGGACGTGCTCTGCATCATCGAGTCGATGAAGCTCATGAACGAGATCGAAGCCGAGATCGCCGGCACCGTGGTCACCAAGTTCGTCAATAACGCTCAGCCCGTCGAGTACGGCGAGGCGCTGTTCGCCATTCGCCCGCTCTGAGGCTCCGCGCGCATGTTTGAGAAGCTTCTCATCGCCAACCGCGGAGAAATCGCCCTTCGCGTGATCTGTGCCTGCAAGGACCTGGGCATCCGGACCGTCGCCGTTTACTCCGAGGCGGACCGCAACAGCCTGCACGTGCGTTTCGCCGACGAAGCGATCTGCATCGGCCCGGCAAAGAGCGCGCTCAGCTACCTGGACATTCCCTCCGTCATCAGCGCGGCCGAGATCACCAACGTGGACGCGCTCCATCCCGGTTACGGCTTCCTTTCCGAGAATGCCGATTTCGCCGAGGTGTGCGAGCTTTCCGAAATCAAGTTTATCGGCCCTCCGCCCGCCGTGACGCGCCTGATGGGCCTGAAGGAGCGCGCCCGGGCGTTCATGAAGGACGCCGGCGTTCCGGTGCTTCCGGGCTCGGAGGGAATCGTCCGCGGCACGGATGACGCGCTGGCGCTCGCCTCCGCCATCGGCTATCCGGTCATCATCAAGGCTTCGGCGGGGGGCGGCGGCCGGGGTATGCGCATCGTGCGCGGGCCCGATGAGCTGCCGGCGCAGATCATCCAGGCCCAGCAGGAGGCGGGGGCCAGCTTCAACTGCCCCAACGTCTACATCGAGAAGTACGTCGAAGCCCCGCGCCACATCGAGTTTCAGTTCCTGGCCGACCAGTACGGCGACGTCGAGGTCCTGGGCGAGCGCGAGTGCACCATCCAGCGCCGTCACCAGAAGCTGGTCGAGGAAGCACCCTCGCCTTCGCTCACGCCGCGGAACCGGGAGCGCATCGCCAGCGCCTTGCGCACCGCCATGCGCGAGGCGGGCTACGTGAACGCCGGCACGGTCGAGTTCCTGATGGACGAGAACGGCGAACTGTACTTCATCGAGGTGAACGCCCGCATCCAGGTGGAGCACCCGGTCACAGAGTTCGTCACCGGCGTGGACCTGGTGAAAAGCCAGATCCTGATCGCCGCCGGCGCGCGCCTGGAGGACGTTCTACGCCGCCCGCTGCAGGTCCGCGGCCACGCCCTGGAGTGCCGCATCAACGCCGAGCACCCCCAGACCTTCGCCCCCTGTCCTGGACGCATCACCGGGCTCAACCTGCCCGGCGGCGTGGGCGTGCGCGTGGACACGGCGGCCTACACCGATTGCGTCATCCCGCCCTACTACGATTCGCTGGTCGCCAAGCTGATCACTTACGGCAACGACCGGACCGAAGCCATCGCCCGCATGAACCGCGCGCTCGAGATGTTCGTCGTGGAGGGGATTTATACCACGATCCCGCTGCACCAGCGGATTCTGGCGGACCCGGACTTCCTGGCGGGGCGCTTCGACACCAACTTCGTCAAGCGCTTCGCGCAGACGCCGGTGCAGTCGGTGAAGACGTAGAATCGAGCAAGGAACTGTGGCGCCTGCGACCGGGACTGCGGCCGCACCGATCGATGCCGAAGCCCTCCTACAACCGTTCCAGAAGCCCGGTCAGTAAGTGGTAGAAGGGCCCGACCGAGGAGATCTTGATCCGCTCGCTGGGGCTATGGACGTCGACGATGTGCGGGCCGAAGGAGATCATCTGCATTCCGGGGTGCTTCTCGCCGATGACCCCGCACTCGAGACCGGCGTGCATCGCGATGAGCTCGGCCTGCTTGCCGAAGACGTCCTGGTGAGCGGCCTGGGCCGTGCGGACGATGTCGCTGCCGGGCTCGGGTTTCCAGCCGGGGTAGTCCCCGGACCGTTCCACTTCAAACCCGGCGAAGCGGAATACCGTGGCGACCATGCGGGCGGCGGCGCGCTTGCTGCTCTCGATCGAGCTGCGCTGGCTGGTGGCGATCTCGACCTCGTCCTGGCCGGTGGCGACCGTGGCGAGGTTGGTCGAGGTCTGCACCAGGCCGGGGATGTCGGGGCTCATGGCCAGAACGCCATGATGCTGGCCGGCCAGGATGCCCGCGACCACCGTGGCGTCGGCATCGGCGATGACTTGTTCCGGCCGCGCGGCGGTTTCGGCGGCGATGCGGAGGCCGGGATCGAAGGAGCCGAGATCGGACCGCATCTCGGCTTCGTAAGCCGCCAGCAACGACTTCAATTGCGAGGCGTGGGCCGGATCGAGCACCACCACGGCGAAGGCTTCGCGCGGGATGGCGTTGCGCTTGCTTCCGCCATGGATCTCGGCGACTGCCAGGGGCAGACGATCCGCCAGAGCCTGGAGCGCGCGGCCGAGGATGCGGAGGGCGTTGCCGCGGCCGCGATGAATGTCGACCCCCGAGTGGCCGCCCGCCAGGCCCGAGATCTTGATGCGCCAGGCATCGCCGGAAGGGGCGGCGCGGCGCGCGATCTTGCGCCGGGCCACGGAGTTGACGCCTCCGGCGCAGCCGATGCAGAGGGTGTACTCCTCCTCGTTGTCGAGATTGAGGAAGTACCTGGACTTGAGGAGGCCGGCGGGAAACTTGGAAGCGCCAGTCAGGCCGCTCTCTTCGTCGATGGTGAACACGAATTCCAGGGGGCCGTGGGCAACGGTATCGCTTTCCATGACGGCCAGCGCGGCAGCCACTCCCACGCCATTGTCGGCGCCGAGAGTGGTGCCCTCCGCTTTGAGCCAATCGCCATCCACCACCAGGCGGATGGGGTCGGTATCGAAGTTGTGGACCGTGCCTTCGTTCTTCTCGCAGACCATGTCCAGGTGGCCCTGGATGGCGGCCGGGACAGCGGCTTCGCGTCCGGGGCGCGCGGGCTTGCGGACGATGGTATTGCCGGCCGGATCCTGAACGGATTCCAGGCCCAGGCGGGAGGCAACGGACAGCACGTAATTGCGGGCCGCGGCTTCTTTTTCCGAGGCGCGGGGGATGGCCGCGAGGGCAGCGAAGTGCTTCCAGACGGCCTGGGGTTCGAGATGGTCTATGGCTGTAGGCATGGCTGGAATCATGTTAGCGTACGGCGCCGCCGCCGCGCCGGGCTGAGCCCGTAATCCGTCCGTAGGGACGGCCCTCTCTGCCGAGCAGGGGCCGAAAGGGTGCGGAAGCGTTGGTAGCGGATGGCGGAGAGCGAATGGCGATCCTCCGGTGCGAACTGGGCGGGAGAGGAGTTACGGGAAAGAGCCCGACAACCTTCCGCGGGCCGCCTGCGGGCACACCTCCGGCTCGCCTTCTCAAAAAGTGCTTCTATAATCCGTCCGTAAGGAATCCCAGACTCAGGCCGGTTGCGGCAGCGGCAGGGCCGCCAACACCGTGCTCCATCCCCCCAGAAGTTGCCCCACATGCTTCAGCCGGCAGATCACGCTGCGCGCGTGATGGATGATCCGACCCGCCGTGTTGAAAATTAGGAACCGCAGCCGCTTCGGTCGAACATTCAGTAGCTCCGCAGGCAGAGCCAGCCGCTTCAGCGCGCTCAGCAGATTGTAAGTCAGCACCGCCAGCCGCAGCCACGCCGCATTGGCTCCGAAGCGTCCGCACGGCATCACCCCCGCCGCCAACTCGTTCTTCAACACCTCGTGCGCCGCCTCGATTGTGCCCGCCTTCTCCCGCTGCCATTCCAGCAGTCGCTTGACGTCATGGTCCCAGCGGTTGGTCACCACCGCGTAGTACTTGTACAACTTGCCGTCGGCAAACAACTCGCCCTGCTTCTTGTGAACTCGAATCGCCAGGTAACGAATATGATCCAGCTCTTCTCCCGCCTTCTCCAGCGGATCCCAGTTCTGCAACTCGGCATACTCCCAGTCCGCTTCGGCCTCTTCCCGGTACGCCTTCCACAGTCCTTCGGGCAGCATCCGCAGCCGCTCCCGCAGCGAATCGCTCATCTTGGCGCTGATCCCGAATCCGATGAATCCTGCCGGCCCTTCCGTCCGCTTCTGGTCCCGCAACCAGCGCATCAGATCCTGTTCGTAGCAGGCCGAGTCCCCGCGAAAGTACTTCTCTTCCACCGTCGCCGGCAGGGCTGCAAAAGCCTGCTTGGCGACCGGCAGTAACTGAGTGTGCGCCCCCACGTTGCCGTCTCGAAACTCATCCGCCACGATCACGTTCAGCTCCGCCCACAAGGCCAGCATGGGTTGGTAGCCGGTGCCGCCTTGATAGGTGGGTTGAGCTTCTCTCTTCCAGCTTTCGATCACCGTGGCGTCCAGGTCGATGGTCGCGATCTTGTCTCCGGTCCGGCGGCCGAACTCCTGAATCATCTCCCGGTTCACCGAGCCCAGTCCCTGGAGCGCCGCGTTCTCGCCGGGAATGTAACTGCGCTGTCCCAAGCTCAGAGCCCGCTGCTGCGCTTCCTCCACTTTCGCTTCGTCGTGAAACTGGTACAGAAACTTGCGCGCCGCCTCCGGGGATGGCACCTCGTGACCGATCAACTCCGCCAGTCCTTCGTCAGCCCGCAGATGCTCAAAGTCTTCCAGACAGTCACCCCCGGCCGCGTTCAGAATCACGAAGCTCTCCACGTACGCGTCTTCGGATAGTCCGCGTTGCCGCTGCTTCAGCGTGACGTTGCGCCGGACACTGCCGCCTACCGCCAAGGACCGGAAGGTCTGGACCAGCACCGGCATTCCACCTAACGCTGTGACTCCCTCCTCGGTGGCTTGGTCATCATAGGCGAAAGGCAGGGGCTGTTCGGTCACCGAGGGCTTCGGACGTTTGGGCATGAACTTGGATTGTACGCGACCTCCGCTTCACCTCCAAGGTGAAAGCGCACATTCCTGCCGAGAGCCCGCGATCCGCACTCCCCGCTTAGACTCCGAAATCCGTTACGGACGGATCACGGGCTGAGCTGACGGGGCCCCAATGCGGCCTGAGAATTGGCATACTTCGGGTATGCGTTGGGAATGCTGCTGCCTGGCTGTGGCGCTGTGCTCCATCGTTCCTCACGCGCCGGCGCAGAGCAACGACGCGGAGGCGGCGAAGAAGGGCGGGGTGAGCGGCGTCGTCCTGGATAGCAAGTCCGGCGATCCGGTCCGCAAGGCCGTCGTGATCCTGCGGCGGGACGAGCCCGGCACGGGGACGGTCACGGATGCAGCCGGGAAGTTCTCTTTGCGGGATCTGGAACCGGGAACGTACGTGCTCACCGTCGACCGCAACGGCTACGTAGCGGCGAGCGGCGGCAAGCCAGCGACTGTGACCGTCAAAGCCGGGGAAATCACCTCGGATGTCAAACTCACGATGGTCAGAACGGGCGCCATCTCGGGGCGGGTCGTGGACATGGACGGCGATCCGGCGAGCGGGGTCAACATCCAGGTTGTCCCGGTACGAAAAGGGAGCGGCGGCCGGCGCCCGGAAGGCTACGCCAGCAGCGACGAGCGCGGCGAGTACCGCGCGTTCAATATTGCGCCGGGTGAGTACCGGATCTCGGCAACTTACGTATCGCGTTATGAGCAGATGCAGGTGCGTATGCAGCGGCCGGCGGATGACGCGCACGCGGCGGAGGAAGCCTACCCAACGGTCTATTACCCCGGCACGATCACGCTGGCGCCGGGGGCGGAGCTGCGGGGCATCGACATCCAACTGGTGCGGCGGCACGCGGTCCGGGTGCGCGGGCGGGTGGCCGGGCCAGCGGGGAGCCTGTTCGCGATGGTGTCGCTTCAACCGCGCGGCCGCGCGACGGAGGGCGGAAGGCCGCACACGGTTTTGGTGAGAGGTGCGAAAGGCGACTTCGAACTGGCCGACGTGCTTCCGGGCACCTATATCCTTAGCGCTACGGCGGGCGGGATGAGCCAGGAAAGCCAGATGGTGGGCCATCAGGTTCTGGAGGTCGGAGACGCGGACGTCGAGAATGTCGAGCTTACGGTGGGCGCGCCGCGCAAGGTCAGCGGACGCCTGATTGCGCCGGAGGGGCGGAAGATCCCCGGAGGACTCATCGTCATGCTCTCGCTTCGCGATGCGGGCGACATGCCGGCGGCCGGAGGCCCGGCGCAGGTGGCCTCCGATGGGACCTTCAGCGCGGACCACGTGCTGCCGGGCGACTACGACGTGCTCATCGGCTCGACGGTTGCCAATGACGACGACTTGTATGTCAGCGCCATGCGCATGGGAGACGCCGATGCCTTGACGGAAGGGGCCCATGTCGGCGAGAGCGTGCCGGCGTCACTGGAGATCATCCTGAAGGCCAACGGCGGGACAGCCGAGTGCAGAGTGGAAGACGACAAAGGAGCCGGCGTACCGGAAGTGCGCGTCATCCTGGCGCCGGATGAGCCGAGACGGCGGCAGCTCGCGCTGTATGGCGATTGCCGCACCGAGTCGGGCGGCACGTGCAAGATCACGGGCATCACGCCGGGCGAGTATCACGCGTATGCATTCGCGGAGGGGACGCAGGTCGATTACCGGGATCCCGATTCGCTCAAGCCCTTCGAGAAGTACGGCAAGGCCGTGACGTTCGATGAAGGGCAGCGGCAGCCGGTTACCCTGCGGGTGGCAGCGGTGGAGTAAGGCCGGTTCACTCGTACCGCAAGGCCGCGATGGGGTCCAGGCGGGCTGCCTTCAGCGCCGGCCAGAGGCCGAAGAACAAGCCGACGCTGGTGGCGACGCTGAATCCGGCGATCACGGACCACAGCGGCACGGTGGAAGGCAGGCTGGGGACCAACGTGCGAATGGTCACGCTGAGCAGCCAGCCAACCAGGATGCCGATCAGGCCCCCGGATGCGGTCAGGGTCATGGCCTCGAGCAGGAACTGCCACGTGATGTCGCTGCGCCGCGCGCCGATGGCCTTGCGGACGCCGATTTCCCGCGTCCGCTCGGTGACCGACACCAGCATGATGTTCATCACTCCGATGCCGCCCACCAGCAAGCCGATGGATGAAATCACCACCATGACCAGGCCCACCGTGCCGATGATCTGGCGGAACTGGCCGATGACGCGACTCGGCGCTGGAGATGCCGAAGTTATCGGGCTCCTCGGGTTTCACATGGCGCCGGCGGCGCAGCAGTTCGGTCACCTCGTCGCGGGCCTGGTCCATTCTGCCGGGCTCGACCAGCACGCAGATGAAGTTGTCCTTGGCCTCGGGGTAGGCCTTTTGGAAGGAGTGGTAGGGGATCATGATGCCCTTATCGTTCTGGTCGTCGCCCAGGAACGACTTGAACTTGGTGAGGGTGCCGACGATTTCCAGGCTGTGCCCGTCAACCAGAATGGTCTTGCCCAGAGGATCTTCGTTGCGCGAAGAACCTCTCGCGGACGCCGTTGCCGATTACAGCAACCTCGCGGCGGTGGAGGTCGTCCGCATCGGTGAAGAAACGGCCCTCGGCCGAGGGTGGCATTAATGAGCCGCAAGTGGTCCGCGGTTACGCCGACGAAGAGGGCGTCGAGCATGTCCTGGCCCTTGTAGCGGGCGGTGACGGGGGGCAAGCCGAAATCCCCGATCTCACGAAAGAGCTCGACGGAAACCGCGACGGTGGAGGCGGACTGCTCCTTGATGGCCATGGCGTCGTCGTAGCTCAGGGGCTTGCGCAACCGCTCTTCGCGCGTCATGATATGGGGAGCGCCGAGCTGGAGCTTGTAGACCCACAGCGTGCGGGTGCCGAATTGCTCGGCGACGTCCACCAGTTGCTTGTCCAGGCCGGCGATGATGGACGTGACCGCGATCACCGTACGTGGTGCCGATGAGCACGCCGAGGACGGTGAGGAACGAGCGGAATTTGTGGGTGCGGAGGGTGTCCAGCGCCAGCAGCAGATTCTCGCGAACGTCTTGGCGGTGGGCTTGCGGCATAGGAACGTCACGTCTCCAGTCTGAGGGCCTCGATGGGCTCGAGCCGGGCCGCTTTCCGGGCCGGGTAGATGCCGAAGAAGAGGCCCACGGCCGTGGAAAGTCCCACGCCCACCACCACCGCAGCCAGAGGAACATCGGCGGTAAAGAAAATGTTGACCACGCGGGCGATCGCGGCGGCGAACAGCACACCTGCAATCCCTCCCACGCTGGCCATGATGCCCGACTCGAAGACGAACTGCCAGAGAATGTCGCGGCGTCGCGCTCCCAGCGACTTGCGGATACCGATTTCGTGGGTGCGTTCCGTCACGCTGGCCAGCATGATGTTCATGATGACGATTCCGCCCACCAACATGAATACGGCCACCAACCCGATGGTCACGGCGAAGATCGTGCCGGTCAGGTTCTTCCAGGCGCTCATCAGGGTGTCGGAAGCGTTGATGCCGAAGGTGTCTTCCTCGTTATAGGGGACGTGGCGGCGCGCACGCATCAGAGCGCGGACTTCGTCCTGGAGTTCCGCCATGTGCGGGCCATCCGGCGATTTGATGAAGACCATGAGTTCCGGACGGGACACCCAGATGGTGCGGAAAGTACTCAGCGGAACGATCGCGAAATTGTCCTCGCTTTGTCCAAAGGTGCTGCCGACTCTTTCCGTGACACCGATGACACGGAAGGGAAGGCCCGCCAACTGAACCTCTTTGCCGAGAGGATCGACATTGGGAAAGAGCTTCTCCACCAGATCCTGCCCGATTACGCACACCCGGGCGTTGTGGCGGTAGTCTGCGTCATTGACGTAGCGCCCCTGCTCAACCTTCTCGCGGCCGATGTCGGCGAAGCTGGGAGTCACCGCGCTCACTTGAATCTCGTCGATCAGGTGGCCCTTGTAGCGCGCGGACGGGCTGGGGCTGAGCGGGGCCAGCGCCCCGATCTGGCGGTAGCCCTGAAGGCCGTCCCTCAGATACTCGTAGTCCTCGATGCGAATGGGTTTGTTGCGCCGCCGCGCGTTGAGGAAAGAGTCGAAGCCCTGCGCCCATTGGAACTGGTGAAGAACGAACGTGTTGGTGCCCAGGTTGGCGATGTGCTCCGCAATGTAGAGGTTCATGCCGTTGACGATCGACATGACCACGATCAGTGTGGTGGTGGCGATGACCACGCCGAGCAAGGTGAGGAAGGAGCGGAGCTTGTGACTGCGCAATGCCTCCAGGGCGATCCAGAAGGCCTCACGGGCCGTCACCCATAGGGCAATGCCGCCGGTTTTCCGGTGCGCTCGCTCTTGCGACGGAGCCGGGAGTGGATTCAGCGTTATCACGTGAGCGTCGGGTTGGTGCCTGCACTACCAGAGTATCTCGACTCTGCGCGCCGCTTGCTCCGGCGGGGCGGCGCGGGCGGACCGCAGGACCGCGCGCTACGGTCCAGGCTTCGCCAACTTGCCGTCTTCCAGCACGACGTATGGCGTCTCCGCGTCGCTGGTCTTGAGGGCCCCGACGGTGTGCAGAGGGTCGTTGCCGGCGAAAACCAGCACCATGTGGGTCGCATCCAGCGGGTTTCTGGCTGCGAACACCAGGGCGTTGCGCTCCGAAGCCCATGTCTTGCCCCCCGCGTTGAAGACGGCGCCGCTGTAATCGAGGCCGAGTTTGGCGGCCCATTCCGCCAGCGCGGAATTGGTCTCCGGACGGCCTATGAAGACCACATCCCGGTGCGTCAACTCGTCCTCCGAAACTTCGAAGTCCCTGCGAATCGGCACGTCCACCTGGTCGTCGTCGCGATAGCGGCTCTGCAACCGCTCTGCCGCGAAACGGTTGGTTCCGGCTTCGCGCACCGTGCCGTACACAATCGTGGCGGATGCCAGGCGGCGGCCGATATCACCGGGCAAGTAAGCGGGACCATCGGAAGGCTCGGCGAAGTCAAAAGCGGTCGCCGCCGCATCCAGAAACGATTGAGCCGTTACCGGCCTGGTCGTGTTGGCGGCGAAAAAGTCCGCCATCAGCTTAAAGAAGGCGTCGTCGCCCTTCTTGCGCCGCAATGCGTCCAGGAACAGCACGCCTTTGGCGCGATCGAAAAGGAAACGGTTCCTCGCATTGTCGGGCGAGAGCTTCAGGCCGCGGTAGCGGATGCGCTGGGCTTCGAGCGCCTGCTCGACATCTTCCGATCCAAGCAGCCGGTAATACGCGGCCGACCCGGCCACGAACCAGGCGTCGGCATCGGAAACGGGAAGCACCCATCCCTTCCAGCGGCGGTCCGCGTACGAAACGGGCTTCGGCGTTTCGCCCGGCTTGGACTGCGGGGTGGCCGCGTCCTGCCGCAGGCTCTCGGGGGGGCCGGCGTGGAAGAGGTAATAGCCGGCGGGGTAGAGCTCGCGGTTCGGCCCGTCGCCGGTGTTCGGCGCGCTCCAGGCGCTCTGGTTGGGACGCCCCATCTCCGCCCAGACCATCAGCCGGCTGGCCATATCGGCGGTGGCGATCTTGGCATCCACCGTCGCGGCCGCGACCAGCGGAGCCGTACGAAAGGCGAGGAATCCGAACTGCTCGTCGATCTGGCCTTGGTACTTCCGGTAGAGGTCCTGCCAGGCGAGATCGCGGGGGCCGGGGAGGTACGGCACATAGACCGGCGGCCCTTGAGGATCGGGCTCGTACTCCAGGTTAACGGCCAGGTCCTTGGCGTTGTTGTCGCCCCAGTAGAAGCCGGGCGCGCCGCCGAACCATTCGTTCTTCGAGCTGCGCCACAAGCGCGCGTGGTTGGTGCCCAGCTCGTACATGGCGATCTCGTCGTTCTTTGCGTCGCCGATCAGCCACTCGTTGGAGTAGAGGCCGTTATTGCGCGTCCCGAGCTCGCGCACCACCTGGTCGATCGTGCCGCCGTATTGGATGGCGCGGCGCGCGCGCCAGGCCACGGGAGTGCCGTCGATCTGGAACCCGGTCTGGCCGATGGTGGTTTCGGTCAAGACCACGCCGGCGTCGTTCTGATACCAGTCCGTGCCGCTTTCAATCCCGCCCGGATAGCTCTGCATCAAGAAGCGGTGGCCGGTTTCGGGCTGGATGTCGAGCATGACGTTGGTCTGTCCGGCGAGCGTGAGCGCCCACCACGTGACGTGCCCGATAATCATCTTTCCGTCGCGTGTGGCAGGCCCGGTGGCCGCAAACGCGCTGCAATGGTGGGCGTAAGCGGGCGGATCGAGGCGGAGGCCTTCGAGTCCCGTGGGAGTCATCTCCACGGCCTCCCTCAACGTGCTCAACTCAACCGCGGTGTTCGCCACCACGATGTCGATCAGATCGAGCTTGCGGCTGAGCCAGTTCGCGCCGTTGGCGTTGGCGCCATCGGCGATGCCGCGCATCTCCTCCAGAATCTCGCGGTCGAAGCCGCGCAGGAACAGGGCGTTGGCCGAGGTGCGGTAACGGTCCCAGGTCTGCGAGTCGGCCTTGCCTCCGAGATCGTACGCGCAGCGCTCCAGATACTCGGGAATTTCGCGGGCCATCAGGTACCCATGCTGATAGCCGCGGTCATAGGCCTTGCCTTCGATGTGCAGGTAGATCCACCCGCGAGCGGGATAGCGGTAGGCCGGGCCGAACGTGCGCACGGCTTCGCGTGCCGGCCATTCGTCCGGAGTCAGGACTTCGTCGATGCGGACGCCTTCAAACCAGGCCTTCCCGCCGAGTGCGCCGCCGCTTCCCGCGGTCAGCAGAATAGCGTCCTGCGCGCGGCTGGCGGTGAAATGGAGGCTGAGCCGCGTCCAGTCGTGCGTACCGCCGGCCGAAGCGGAGTGGACATCGAAGGGCATGGAGGCCATAGTGAGCGCCGCGCCCGAGCCGATGGGAGAGCGGTCCAGGTCGCGCACCGTGAGATTCTCGGTACGGACCCAGGCGCTCAATTCGTAGCGACTGCCGATGGCGAGGGTGACCGGCGCCGAGCTGACGCAGACATCGGGCGCAGTTTTGTCCCGCTCCAGACGAAGAGACTTGTGGTTGGCGTGAGTGATGGCCGGATCCGGAGTGGCCAGGCCCCGGACCGCGGTCCACGCGCCGCCGGGCTTGTCGAACGACATCTGGAACGGCGGTGTGGCGGCCTGCGCGGCCAGCGCCGCCAAAAAACAGCAAGTCAGCCTGAGCATAGCTCTCCCGTGAAATCAGGATAGCAGGGGCTGTGCCGCCGCGCGGCTCAAGGGCGTGCGGACGGACTGTCTACGGCCTGACCGGCGTGCCGCTCACCAATCCAGCATCGGCGAGCAGCAGGGCTTCCGGACGGGCTTCGGCTCCATCAGCTCCGCGCGAGTCAGGTTCTCGTAGAGATTCAGTTGCCACTTCCCGTCCCGGCCGATCTTGGGCGGATCGCCGATCTTCATGTTGCGGGCGAGCAGGGTCTTATAGCCTGCCTCCACGCTTGGAACGATCAGGCACAGATGGTTCATGACGCCCAGGGTCCTGGGAGACGGATTGCGCACGTCGAGCATATACTCCAGGTGATCCATCCCGTCGGGCAGGCGCATGTCCACCCAGTTGGTGGGGCCGTCGTCCTTCATCCCGCCGTGCCAGACCTCGTGGAAGCCCAGGATGTCCCGGAACAGGCGGTCGGCCGCGGCCTGGTCGCTGACCGTGAAGCCGACGTGGCCGATGTGGTCGGAAACCCGCGAGGCGGGCAGGAATTTGCCGAAAGTGCGTCCCAGCGGCCCGTCCGGCACATACTGGACGAACTCGACGGTGTGGCCATCCGGGTCCGCAACTGTGAAGCTCAGATTCCCGTCCGGGAGCGTGCGCAGCGCGGGGGGAACCGTAACGCCGCGACTCGCCAGATAAGCGCGCAACTGCCCGGCATTCGTGGTCTCGAAGGCGATGTGCGAGAGCCTGTCTTCGGTTTCGCTCGCCAGGTCCGGAAACACCTCGATGTACTGGCGGTCGTTCACCTTAAAGTAGATCGCCTCAATCCCGCCGTCGGGCTTTGAAATACGGAAAGCCTCCGCAAAGCCGAGGTACTTCCCGTAGTATTCCCGCGCCGCGGCAAGGTCGTTGGTCCTCAGCGCAATGTGCGCCACGCCCAGGATGGGCGGGCGCTGCTGGGAGAAGGCTCCGGCCGAGAGAGCCAATGTAAGAACAGCCGCCGAGATCGGATGCACCATAGCCCACAGTATAGACCGGTTCCGTACTCAGGCCGCGAAGGGGCCTGCGGGCGGTCCTACGCCAGCACCTGCTCCAACTCCGCCGGCGCCAGGATCCCGCTCTCGGTCACGATTCCATCGACGTAGGAGAGGGGAGTCAGGTCGAAATAGTAGTTGAGGGCGGTGACCTGCGGCAGTCCGCGATCGAGGATCTCGGCCGGGTTCTTGGGTGCCTCCGGCGGCGGGATGTAGGATGCCGGAAGGAACTTGTCGGAGCTGCACAGGACATAGACGGGCACGCCCAACTTGCGCGCTGCTAGCGCGATCAGCGCGGTTCCCGTCTTGTTGGAGACCCCACGCAAGGAAATGGCGTCCGCTCCGACCCAGACCAGCCCAGCCTTGGGCAAGAGCCGGTAGACGGCCGAGTCCGCGATGACGCAGGCGGCGATGCCCCCCATGCCCAGGCTGGCGGCCAGGGCTACCCCTTCGCAAACCGGGCGGGACTCCGGGCAGATCACCGAGAATCTCCTGCCGCCCTGGTGGGCCTCGCGGAAGGCGGCGAAAACGGTGGAACTGAAGGAGTGTGTCATGACCATCATGCCGTCTTCGATGAGAGGGGAGGCGATTTCAGCCGCACGGGCCGCGCTTCGCTCCATCGACTCCAGAAACTCGGCACAGGCGATCTTCACGTCGGAGGCAACGAGCACGCGCCGGGCCAGGTTGTAGATGGGCGCCATCGCCGGCTGGGCCTCGATGAGCGCGTTCACGAGTTCGGGGATGTCGCCCGGGGACGACCGGTCGCATTCGACCAGCAGCGTGGCAGCGCGCACCGCAAGGCGGGCGGCGCCACTCGCCCGGTCCTTGCGAATCTCCGCCACGCGGGCTCCGCAGTCCTCGGGAAGCATGCCTCCTCCGGGCTTCATTGAAGAGGAAAGCCACTCCAAAGTCAAGTCCAACGCCCTGACACCACGCTGTTTGAGGTACTATGCTGAGCGGCGGGGTACTACCCGGGTTCGCGCTGTGGCGCGCGGCGGACGATCCGGCGTCCCCAATCGACCCAGGGACCCGCCGCCCAACAGAGCCGTATCAGCCCCTCAACCGGAGGAGCGCGGGCTCGATTCGCTGGCGCGAGCGCCAGAAGTCGGCCCAAAGGTCGCCGGCTTTCTCCAGCCGGTCCGGCATGCTCCGCAGCGTGAAGAGCGCGGGGCTGAGCGTGGGTCTCAGCTCCTGGGGCGCGATGGGGGCCGATACCGTGGCCTGCGCCTCGGGGCGTACACTGTAGACCGAGGCCAGCGGGCGGCTGTAGGCGAGCTGGGCGTAGTCCAGAAGCACGCTGCCCCGCGGGCGCTTCGCCACGGTCCGCTCGAAGGTGGCCTTGTCCGGGATACGCGCCGCCGCCAGGCGCGAGACCACCTGGCCGAACATGGCCGCCTGCTCGAAGCTGTAGACCCGCTCGATGGGCAGGAACACGTGGATCCCGCTGGCCCCGGAGGTCTTCACGTAGAACTTCATGCCCGCCCCCAGCAGCACGGCGCACACCTCGCGCGCCACCTCGACGACGGAGGCGAACGGCGTGCCTTCGGATGGATCCAGATCGATGAAGATGTAGTCGGGACGCTGCAGATCGTCGATGCGGCTGGCCCAGGGATCGTGATCGATGCACCCCAGGTGCGTCAGCCAGAGCAGCGTGGCCACATCGTTGCACACCACGTAGCGGATCTTCTTCCCCTCGCTCGGAATCGCGACGGTCTCGATCCACTCCGGCATCTTGCCGGCCTCCTTCTGATAGAAGAGGCCTCCCGTGACGCCGTCCGGCAAGCGGCGCAGCACCAGCGGGCGCTGGCTCAGGAACGGCAGGATCAGGCCGGAAAACCGGGCGTAGTAGGCGAGCAGGTCGCGCTTGGTGAGGCCCGGTTCCGGAAAGAAGACTTTGTCCAGGTGCGTGAGGCGCAGCTTGCGGCCATCCACGTCGAGCGTGAGTTCGTCGCCCTTGGCGGCGGCGATTGCGGCGGCCAGCGACCGCTGCGCTTGCGGCGTCTCCGCGCTGACGGTGCAGTCCTGGGGGTCGATGTCGGCCCGCAGGCCGAGGAAGACCGGAGCGCGCAGGTGTGACTCGGCGGTCCAGCCCGCGAAGCGCACGCGCGCGACCAGCTTCGGCTCTACCCAGGTCGCCTTTTCGCGCGTCGTGGGCCGCTGGGCGAAGGGCATCTCTTCGGTAACCAGCGGTTTCAGCAGCCGGGAGACCTGGTCCTGAGTGGCCTGGTCGAAGCCGGTCCCCACGCCGCCGGCGAAGCGGAGCCGCGGGCCGTCGTAGAGACCGGTCAGGAGCGCGCCGAAGTGCTCGCGGCCCCCGCGCGGCGCAGTGAATCCACCCACCACCGCGTCCACCTCGGAAGTGGTTTTGAGCTTCACCCACTCAGTGCTCCGCCCGGCCGGGTAGACGCTCCGCGCCCGCTTGCCGACGATGCCTTCGAGGCCTTTCTCCCGCGCGAGCCTATAGAGGGCCTCGCCCTCGCCCGCCACGTGGCTCGAATAGCGCACGGGATCTTCGGGAAGCAGGATGCGCCGCAGAAAGTCCTTGCGCTCGATCAACGGTACGGCGCGCAGCTCGTAGCCGTCCGCGTAGAGAAGGTCGAAGACGTAGTAAACTACCGGCGCTTGGGCCAGGGCCGCGAAGGCGGGCCGCTCGGCGCCCATGCGGTGCTGCAGGCGCGAGAAGTCCGGCCGCCCTTCCTGGTCCAGCACAACCAGTTCGCCATCGAGGAGCGCCGTTCCGGCCGCGATCCGCGGGGGGAGCGCCGCCAGTTCGGGGAATTGAGACGTCACGACGCGGCCTGTGCGCGAGCGCAGCTCGGCCTTGCCGTCGCGAACGGCTGCGAGCACCCGCATGCCGTCCCACTTGAGCTCGAAGATCCAGTCGAGATCCGTGAAGGGCTTTTCGATGAGGGTGGCGAGCGCGGGCTCGACCTCCGCCGGCAGCGGCGCTCTTCGTGCGCCGGGCAGCTCGGCGGCAGCGGAGGCGCGGCCGGAGAACCCGTTCTCAATCTCCTGGATTGTTCGTCCGGTGAGCACGGACCAGTCCAGCTTCCCAATGTCCCAATCCGTGTCCGCGTATGGGTCCGCGTGCTTGATGAGGAGCCAGTTCCGGCGGTCTTTCGGATTCTGGGCGCGCTTGCCGGTGTGGATCAGCGCGAAGCTGCCGCGCAGTTTGCGGCCGTGCAGGCCGAACTTCAATTCGCCGCGCGCGAGCTGCTCGGCGGCCGCCGGACCGCCCGCCATGTCGTATGTCCCGCTGTCCCAGACCTGGACCGGACCCGCGCCATAGTTCCCCTCGGGAATCACGCCCTCGAAGCCTGCATATTCGAGCGGATGATCTTCGGTCTGGACCGCGAGACGCTTGTCGGCTGGGTTGAGCGAGGGGCCTTTCGGCACGGCCCAGGAGACCAGAACGCCGTCGATCTCGAGGCGGAAGTCCCAGTGCAGCCTGGTGGCATCGTGCTGCTGGACCACGAAGCCGTTCCCGCGCGGGGCGCGAACCGGCGCGGGCGGCGGCTCGGGCGTCTGCTCGAACTTGCGTTTGGCTCGGTACCGGTCGAGTGCCACTGCTCGCCAATATAGCAGCCGCACCGCGCCGTGGCGCCGCACCGGGATGAGCCGCCCGTGCGCTCAGGAGAGAAGGCCGCGCAGGATTCCCAGGAGCTGGGGGGTCCATTGGGCCGCTATCCGAAGGTCCGCCAGGATGATGGGCGCCAGCAGCCACGGCGAACCGGTCACCGCAGGCAGCGCCACCAGCAATAGCAGGGGAGAAAAAGGCCGCGCATAGCCGTGGATGTCGCGCCAGAACCCCGGCAGACTCACGGCCATCATCAAGGCGACGAAGCCGGTCGCGGCCCACTGGCGCTGATCCAGGCGTCCTTTTCGCAGGTCCCAGACGGCCAACCCGGCGGCGAGCAGGAAACCGAAGAGGGCGACGCAATCCAACGCCTGAAACACGGGAGCAAACGGGTCGGAACCGTAGCGCTGTAATCGGAACATCGCCTTCACGATTCCCACCAAGGGTCGGGTGTAGAACCACCAGGGGTGGCGGCCCATGTGGAAAGGATGGACGGGCGCGTTGACCTCCACGTACCCGACAACGTTCGCGGCGACGATCCGCCACCACACGAGGGACGGTAGCGCCGCCGTGGCATAGAGCGCCGCCTTGCGCCAGCGCCGCTCCCGAAGGGCGTGGAGACAGCAGGCGCCCGCGAGCAAGAGGCCGGTTTCACGCGTCAGGCCGGCCAGCACCAGCACCAGGTAGAGGCGCACGGGGGAGTCGCTCTGGAGGTACCAGACCCATGCGGCGCAGAGCGCGATCAGCGCGATGTCGACCGTGAGGCGATCGATGGAAACGAGGGTCCCGGGAATCAACAGGAACCCCAGACCCCAAGCTGGGTTGCGGCCGTGAAAGGCCACGTAGCGGCCCAACCAGTAGATCCCGCAGCCGGCACAAAGCAGAACTACGGCGAGGTAAGCGGCGTCGATGTAATGGAATTGTCCGCCCGCCAGAAGCCAGGCCAGGGCGGGAACCAAGATGCGGCCGTAGCGGTGCGCGGGCGCATCGTAGGTTCCCCGCCAGCCCTTTTGAAACCACGGGTCGTGCGCGACGTAACGGTAGAACTGCCCGTCGTAGCCCGACGAGTTGTGGAAAGTGTACGTTCCGGCGGCCAGCTCCGGAGGCACTGGAAACCGGCTTCCCGTGCAGAAGAGGGCCGTCCAGTTGCCTCCGTAGTTGAAGTGAACCGTGGCTGTCTGCCAGCACCCAACCGCCAGAACCCCCAAGAGCGCGTAGAAAACGCAGACCGCTCGCGGACCCGTGGGTTTCCCGATCCAGCGAGCGGCTTCCATGCTAAGGTGAAGAGTTCGATTCAAGCCCAATGCCGCTTACAGTTTCAATCGTCATTCCAGTCTACAATGCGTCGGCGTACCTGGCAGCGTGTCTGGAAAGCGTTCGCTCGATGGATCCGGAGCCGCTGGAGTGCATCGTGGTCGACGATGGATCGACGGACGACTCGGCGGCGATCGCGGAGCGCGCGGGATTCCGGACGATTGCCTGCCAGCGGCGGCGCGGCCCTGCGGCGGCCCGGAATGTGGGGGCGCGCGCGGCCCGCGGCGGGATTCTGCTGTTCATCGACTCCGATGTGCTGGTTCCGCGCGACGCGCTAGTGCGCATACGGACCCGATTCGCGGAAGATGCGGAATGCTCGGCGGTCATCGGTTCCTATGACGCCGAGCCCGGGAGCCCCGATTTCATCTCTCAATACCGCAACCTTCTGCATTGTTACATCCACCAGAGCAGTCAGGCCCGGACGTGCACCTTCTGGACCGGCTGCGGCGCCATCCGCACGGAGGTCTTTCGGGAGCACGGCGGGTTCTCGGAGACGTATGCCGGGCCGTCGGTGGAGGACATGGAATTGGGCCTGCGGTTGCGCCACGGAGGCCGGAACATCTGGCTGGACAAGGGCCTTTGCGTCAAGCATCTCAAGAGGCTGAGCCTCAGCTCGATCGTGCGGACTGACGTGCTGGATCGCGCCATTCCGTGGACGATGCTGATCCTGCGTTTTCGGTCCATGCCGGCCGATCTGAATCTCCGCTGGGAGCAGCGCGCCAGCGTTGTTCTGGCCGGGGTGGCGGGCGCGGCGCTGGCCGCCTTACCGGTGGGAGCGGCGGGGAGGCACTCCGCGGCTTGGTTGTGGCTGGGCGGCGCGGCCGTCCTGGCGCTGGGTTTGCTGGCCTTCCTGAACCGGCGTTTCTACCGCTTCCTGGCGCAGAGGAAGGGGTTCTGGTTCGCCCTCAGGGCATTCCCTCTGCATGGCCTCCATTTTCTGTGCGCAGGGCTGGGGTTCGTGCTCGGAGTGCTGAAGTATGTCTGGGGGAACAAGGCCGCGGCTCCGATAAGCCAGCCGGCGTCCACGAAGTGCGGGTGAGAGGCGAACCTCACCAGATCCGCACGCGGTCCGCCGGGGCCAGATAGAGTTTCTCTCCGGGCTGGACGCGGAACGCCGCGTACCACGCGTCGATGTTCCGTACTGTATCGGCCCGGAACTGCGCAGGGGCGTGCTCGTTCGTCAGCACCTGCTGACGGAGCGCGGCTTCACGCGACTTCGACGCCCAGTTCTGTCCGAAGGCAATGAAGAACTGCTGGTCGCCGGAGAAGCCGTCCTGAACGGGGGCGGCTTTGCCGGCGAGTGAGGCGCGGTAGCCGTCATAGGCGGCGGAGAGGCCGGCGACGTCGGCGATGTTCTCGGCCAGCGTCTGCTTGCCGTTGACGGAGAGGTCGGGGAAGGGCTTATAGGCGTCATACTGCGCGGCGAGTTTGGCGGTGGCCGCGTTGAAATGCGCGAGGTCCGCGGGCGTCCACCAATTGCGCACGCGCCCTTGGAGTCGAACGCGCTGCCTTCGGTGTCGAACGTATGGCTGATCTCGTGTCCGATGACGGTGCCGATGGCGCCGTAGTTGGCTGCGGCAGGGGCCAGCGGGTCGAAGAACGGCGGCTGCAGGATGGCCGCCGGGAAGTTGAGCGCATTTTGCAGCGGGAGATTGACGGCGTTCACCGTCTGCGGCGTCATCGACCATTCCTTGCGATCGACCGGACTGCCCAGACGCGCGACGTCGCGGTGGTAATCGAACAGGCTGCCGCGCCAGAGGTTGCCGAAGATGTCGTCCGCCTTCACTTCGTATGCGGAGTAGTCGCGCCAGGTCTCCGGGTAGCCGATGCCCACATACAGCGTGGTGAGCTTGGCCTGGGCTTCGGCTTTGGTGGCAGGGTCCATCCAGGAGAGCGCTTCGATGCGCTTGCGGAAAGCGGCGATGATGTTCGCCACCATCGCCTGCGCCTCGGCCTTGGCTTCCGGCGGGAAATAGCGCTGCGCGTAGATCTGGCCGACGGCGTCGCCGAGCAGGCCGTTGACCAGCGCGACGCCGCGCTGCCAGCGCGGACGCTGTTCCGGCGTGCCGGAGAGTATCTTGCCGAAGAAGGCGAAGCGCTCGTCAGCGAGCGCCTTGGGCAGCACCGCCGGCATACTCCTCGATCAGGTGGTACGCCAGCCAGTCCTTCCACGTGTCCAGCGGCGTGGAGGCGACCAGGGCCGACTCGCCGGTGAAGGCGGTCGGCTGCCAGACGATGAAGCTCGCCTGCTTGCCGAGGCCGGCGGCGCGGAAGTACTCCGCCCAGTCCAGGCCGGGAGCCTTGGCCGCGAAGTCGGACTGCTTCCAGGTGTTGTTGGCCTTGTGGATGTCTTCGTTCTCCGCCAGGCTGATGTGCTTTTCCGCGATGGCATGCTCCAGTTCGACGATGCGCTCGGCGCGGGCGTCCGTGTCGGTGAATCCCGCCAGCTTCAGCATGGCTGAGACGTGGGCCTGATATTTGGCGCGGATGTCGCGCATGCGGTCGCTGTCGGCCAGGTAGTACTCGCGGTCGGGCAGCTGCAGCCCGCCCTGCAACAGGTAGGCGGCGTAGTGCTCGGAGTCGTTGAAGCCCGGCGCGACCCACAGTCCGAACAGGTTGGGGGTGTGAAAGTTGGTGTTATTCAGCGCGTCGACGTCGGCCCGCAGGCTCTCGCCCAAGAGCGCGCGCCAGCTCGCGCTTGTTGTGGATGGCGGCGATGGAGTTCAGGTGCGGGCGCAGCGGGGCGAGGCCTTTCGCTTCGATGGCGGCTTCGTCCATGTAGGAGTTGTAGAGCTCGGCGATTTTGCGCGACGCTCGGAACCGGCCGGCGCATTGGCCTTGGCTGCCTCTTCAATCAGGCCGGCGGTGCGCTTGTTGCTCAAGTCGTCGAGGCGTCGTGAAGACGCCGATTCTGCCGCGGTCGGGCGGAATTTCGGTGCGCTTGATCCAGCCGCCGTTGGCGTATTGGTTGAAATCGTCGCCGGGCTTGACCGAGGGGTCCATGTTGGCCGGGACGATGCCGGGGGCGGCATCCGCAGCTAGCAGAGGAAAGGCGATAAGGGCGCAGATTGCGGCGAGCGCAGGGAAGACCTTCGAGGACTTGGGTGCGACTCTCATGTTCACTCCAAAGGGCTGCCGCAGCCTAGGAAGCGCAGGCGACCGGGACTACGGACAGCCTGCCAAGCAGGGTAGCACGGCCGCCGCGGGGGTTGGCTAGTGCTCGTGGTGCCGGGGCGGGTCCGGCGACGGCCCGGCGACGTGACCGGTTGCCGGCCGCGTCAGTCCCCGAGCAGGGGCGCCAGCCTGGCTCGCACCTCGGCGATGACTTCACGTGTGCAGTGCCCGACCTTTTCGGCGCGGCGCGCTTTCCAGTCGATGCTCTTCACATGGTCCGCCAGAATTACGCCGCTTGCGCCTTGGCCGGCAGCAACGGCCACCTCGAACGGGTATCCCTTGGCCTGATTCGTGATGGGGCATACCAGCGCCAAGCCGGACTTCGCGTTGTATGTTCTTGGGCTCAACACCAGTGCCGGGCGCCTCCCTGCCTGCTCGCGACCGGCTTGAGGGTCGAACGTCAACCAAACCAAATCGCCGGTTTCCGGCACGAAGGTAGCACTCACCAGGATTCCTCGCCTTGTGGCTGTCCCCAGTCCGTTTCCCGGTGACGGTTCTTGGGTGTGATCCGGGCGACGAGCTTCGACAGCTCGTATCTTCGCAAGGTGGGGCGCAGAACGATGGCGCCATCGCCGTCGAGGGCCAGCGCCACGCAGTCCCCCTCATTGAGGCGTGCCTGTATGACGATCGCCCGAGGAATCCGCACGGCCAGGCTGTTCCCCCATTTCGAAACCGTGGTTTCACTCTGCATATGTATCTACTTCGAATATACATCCGATCTCCAGGCGATTCAAACCGGAAGCGTCCCGGGCTTCCGCGCTGGCTCGAAGACGGGGCCAGGAGACCGGTACCCTGTGCGCCGTTGCCCCCCGATCCCGTCCCGCAACCCGAAGAACTCGGAGAAGGATACGGCGCCGCCGCGGAGGCCGGTTCGCCTGGGACCGCGTTCGCAAGAGGGCGGAAGGGGATTCTCTGACCTATAGCGGACGTTCAGGGTCCGGAGGGAAGCTTTGAACGACCGCATCGCGGCCGAGTCAGGAACTCAGGCGATTGCAGCGGCGCGTCCTAGCTCCCGCATCGCCCTCGGGCCACCAAGACCCGCCTCCCGGAAGATCCGTCATCCGGCGCGCAGACCTCTGTGAGCACGTACTTGATCGGGACGTCCACACCATCGGCCCCATAGCGCTCGCTGGAGCGGTCACCCTTTCTCGGTTGGCCCTTCGGCTCATGGGATTCAACCAGCGTCAGCGTCGGGTCGCGTGCATTGATATTCATGACTGCGCGGTTCCTGAAATCGCTAAGAAAGACCAACCGCCGGGCGCTATACGTGGCGTCATTGGGCAGCCATAGCGAGCATCCGGCGCCATCGAACTCGCTGGCGCTCTTCACGAATCCAACTGAGGGCTGACGTTGCCATGATGGCACGCGCGTCGGAGACGGCCCACCAAGAGGCGGCATCGCCAGGATCAATGCGCCTTGTACGGCAGCCGCGGCGAGGTTCCGCCTCGCCAACGCGAACGAACGTGGCCGAGTCGTGATCGCCACAGCAACGCCGCTACCCCCTAAGCCCGTCCAGCAACCCGAAGAACTCCGGGAACGACACCGCCGCGGCGGCGGCGCCGCGGAGGGCGGATTCGCCGGGGGCGGCGAGGGCGGCCACGGTGAAGGCCATGGCGATGCGGTGGTCGCCGAAGGAGTCTAGTTCGGCGGGGCGGAAGGTCTGGCGGCCGGGGACGCGCAGTCCGTCGGGGAAGACTTCGGCTGCCACTCCCATGCGCGCCAGGTTATCGGCCACGGTCGCGATACGGTCGGTTTCCTTGACGCGGAGCTCGGCGGCGTCGCGGACGGTGAGCCCCTCGTCGCTCGCCGCGCCGAGCACGGCCAGCACCGGGATCTCGTCGATCAGGGCGGCGGTCAGGTCCTTTTCGATCGTGCCGCCGCGGACCGGCGAGTGGCGCACTTCGATATCGCCTACGGGCTCGCCGGCGTGTACGGCCAGGTTGCGCACGCGCAGGTCCGCGCCCATCGAGATCAGGAAGTCGAGCAACTCGGAGCGGGTGGGGTTGAGGCCCACGCCCTCGATCACGATGTGCGATCCGGGGAGAAGCAGCGCGGCCACGAGGAAGAACGCCGCAGAAGAGAGGTCGCCGGGCACGGTCAGGTCGAGCGCCCGGAGGCGCGGGCGGCCCTGGATGGAAATCACGCGGGCGCGCACCTCCACCTCGGCTCCGAACTCGCGAAGCGCGATTTCGCTGTGGTCGCGCGTGCGCGCGGGCTCGCGCACCACCGTGGTTCCGTCCGCAAATAGGCCGGCGAACAACACGCAGGTTTTTACCTGCGCACTCGAAACCGGCAGCGCGTAGTCGATGGAGTGCAGGCGCGCGGGATGAATTCCGAGCGGCGGGAAACGGCCGTCGCGCGCATCGATCGAGGCGCCCATCGCTTCGAGCGGTTGGATGATGCGCTGCATGGGGCGGCGCGAGAGCGATTCGTCGCCGGCGATGCGGCTCGGGAACGTCTGCGCCGCGAGGATTCCCGAGAGCATGCGCATGGTGGAACCGGAGTTGCCGGCGTCGAGCGTTTCGGCGGGTGCTTCGAGGCCGTCAAGGCCGCGGCCGGAGATGGCGACATCGGTTCGTTCCCGGTCCACGGCGATGCCGAGCGCACGGAGGCACCC
Organism: Bryobacterales bacterium; assembly: GCA_963710565.1. Taxonomy (GTDB): domain Bacteria; phylum Acidobacteriota; class Terriglobia; order Bryobacterales; family Bryobacteraceae; genus DASWZN01. The sequence goes on from CAVQAN010000013.1 coordinate 320,661, forward strand.
CAGCGTCGAGGCGCAGTCGGCGCCGGTCGAGTAGTTGTGAATGCGGGTTTGGCCCTCGGCGATGGCGGCCAGCATGGCGTAGCGGTGGGAGATGGACTTGTCGCCGGGGAGGCGCAGCAGGCCTTCGAGCCGGGCGGCGGGTTGAATGCGCTGGAGCATGGGGAAGCGACCATTCTAGCAACGATGCCCGGGCGGCTCTAGATCCGGTGGAAGCCCTTCAGAATGTCACGCAGGGAGTAGCGCAGCGCGATGGGCCTTCCGTGGGGGCAGCTCATGGGGCACTCGGTGGCCGCCAGCGATTGCAGCAGCCAGCCGATCTTGTCCGCGTCCAGGCGCATGTTGACCTTGATCGCGGCGCGGCAGGCGATCGAGGCCGCAATGGCGCGCCGCACCTGGTCCATCGAGACCTTGCGCAGCTCCCGGTCCGCGATCTCCAGGATCTCGCCGATGAGCCGCTCGATTTCCTCCGGGCGGACTCCCGCCGGCGCGCCCTTCACCGCGATGGTGCGCTGCCCGAACGGTTCAGTCTCGAATCCGCTGGCCTCGAGCTCGTCCGCGATGCGGTCGTAGTCCGCCTGCTGGCCGGGCGTCAGCCGGATGATCAGCGGCATGAGCAGGCGTTGCATCTCGGCGCGGCCCGCCGCGCGCTCCTTGAGAATCTTCTCGAACAGGATGCGCTCGTGCGCCACGTGCTGGTCGATGATCCACAAACCGTCGCGGCCCGCGGCCACGATGAAGCTCTCGTGGATCTGGCCGAGCGGCCGCAAGTCCCCGAGCGCGGCCAGGCTCTGGGACGGCTCCGGAACAAGCTCGGGCGGAAACGCGCCGTGAGTGTCGGGAATCGGAGCGCCGGGCGGCGCCTCTCCCGGCGGCTCGGCCAGTGGAATCGAGCCGCCGCCGAAATCGAAGCGCGGCTCGGCCGGCCGCGTGCCGCGCAGCGTGAACTCCGGCAGCGCATCGTCCGCCCTCTCGCCCGCCATCTCGCTGGCCGCCGGAATCCCCTGTTCCAATCGCTGGGAGAACTCCGAGTAGGGCATCTCGGCCCCGGGCTGCGGCGTGGGGCGCGCCGCGGGCATCGAAATCGAGCCGGCCGGCTTGGACTCGACCAGCGCCTCGCGGAGCGCGTCGCGGACGAAATCGTGCACCAGGCTCTGCGCGCGGAAGCGCACTTCGGTCTTGGAGGGGTGAACGTTCACGTCCACCTCCTCGTAGTCGCAATCGAGGAAGAGCAGGGCAAACGGGAAGCAGGAAGGCGGAATCAGGTTGTGATAGGCGGCGGAGATGGCGTGCAGGAGCAGGCGGTCGCGGATCAGCCTCCGGTTTACGAACAGGAAAATGGAATTGCGGTTGAGCTTCTGAATCTGCGGCCGCGAAATGAACCCGCTCAGGCGGAAGACCCTGCGCGCCGCCTCGCCGCCGCGTTCCGGGGGCGCTTCCTCGATGGCGCGTTCGCGCCCGCCCAGTTCCACCAGTTCGTCGAGCACCTGGCTTCCGAAAACCTGGTAGACGCGGTCGCGCAGCGTGCCGGCCGGCGTCGCGTCCAGCAGTTCCCTTTCATCGCTCACCAAGTGGAAGGCCTTATCCGGATGCGCCAGGCTGTAATGCGTGACGAGCGAGGCGACGTGCGCGAGCTCGGTTTGCTCGGAGCGCAGGAACTTCTTGCGCGCGGGCACGTTGAAGAACAGGTCGCGAACCGTGATCTGCGTGCCCGGGGTGAGTGCAGCCTCCTCGCTGCGCAGCATTTTTCCGCCGACGATTTCGACCAGCGCGCCGGTCTGCTCCTCCCGTGCCCGCGTTTCGAGCAGCAACCGCGAGACGGAGGCGATCGACGGCAGGGCTTCGCCGCGGAATCCCAGAGTCGCGATGCGGAGCAGGTCGCGCGCGCTCGAGAGTTTGCTGGTGGCGTGGCGCTCGAAGGCCAGCATGGCGTCGTCGCGTAGCATGCCGCAGCCGTCGTCGGTGACGCGGATCAGGCGCCGCCCCCCGCTGGCCACCTCGACGCGCACGCGCGTGGCCCCGGCGTCGAGCGCGTTTTCGAGCAGTTCCTTAACCACCGAAGCCGGCCGCTCGACCACTTCCCCCGCCGCGATCTTGTTGGCGACCTCGTCGGAGAGGATGCGGATGCGCCCCATGCTGTCTACTGTAACCTGCCGGGCGGGCACAAGCACCGGCAGGCGATAATGGAAAAGATGAAGTCAGTGACGATCGCCGTTGCCACCGCGGACCGCGTCTCGGTGGCGGATCACCTTGCCCGGAGCTCGGCATTCGTTGTTTTGAAGGCCGAGGACGGCCAGGTGGTCTCCAGCACGACTCGGGAAAGAGAGACGGACGCGTGTGGAAACCACGCCAGCTTCGTCGCGATCCTGGACGGCTGTGACGCCGTTCTCTGTGGCGGCATCGGCGAAGGCGCGGCGCAATCGCTCGCGGCCCATGGCATACAGCCCGTCGTCGCCGCCTCGCGGCACTCCATCGAGGAGGCCGTGGCGCTATACCTGGCAGGCCGGCTCGCCACTACCGTCGATCGCGTCTGCCTCTGCCACTGAAGGGCCGGCGGACGACGACGCGAGGGGCCATGAAACCTCCTGGGGGCGTGCGGGCGTCTCATCCTCTATGGGCATGCAGTTCCGGGCTTATGCGGCCGCAGCCGCTCTGATGGTCATGGGCTGGCCCGCGGGGGCGCAGGACCTGACGGTGGTGATTGCGCCCGTGCGGACCTCGTTCGACGTCGAGAACCAGCCCGTTGCGATCACGGCCTCCGGCGCGATCGCCCGTGTTGCGCACAGCGGCGGCCAGGAGGTGTTCCGGTTTCGGCTCACCGCCGACCTGGCGGATCTCCAGGCGAACGCGACCTTCGTGCTGCGGTCGCAGCTTGACCGCTCGGAGGGCTGCGGCGACCGCATCGCGATTCAGAACGCGACGCTGGCGCCCGCCGATCCGGCCAGTCTGCTGACCGTCCGGCTGCACTACGAACGCTGGGCGTGCGCCAAGGCATTCGGCAGACAGATCGTCAAGCGGCTCGCCGGCGGCGACGCGGTGGTCAACGTGAAGATCAGACCGTCAGTCGAGGGGAACAGCACGGTAAAACTGGAGCCGGAGGTGGGGGCGATCGAAGCGGACGGATCCTTGGGTGAGCTGCTCCAGTCCGGGTCTCTCGGCGAAATGCTGCGCCAGAGGATCCGCACCTCGCTCGAATCCGCCCTGGAGAAGGGCGCCGCTAACCTGAACGCCACGCTGCCGCCCGTTGCGCGGACCTTCGCCGCGATGCGCAGCGTGAAGTTCACGGATGCGGGAGCGGGCCGGCTGGCGGTCGCCCTGGTGGGCGAGATTCGGATTCCCAGGGGGCAGGTCGAGCTGATGATGGGCCAGATCAAGCAGCGCGCGGCTTCGCGATAATCGATGATGAGTGTCCCTGAACCCTCACGATACGATCGTCGCCATCTCGACGCCGGCCGGCCGCGGCGGGCTGGGCGTCGTGCGCATTTCCGGTGACGAGGCCCGCGGAATCGCGGAGCGGATTCTGCGCTTCCGCAAGCCTCCCGAGTGGAGAACCTGGACGGCACGGCTGGCGGAACTGCCGGACGCCGAAGGGCAGTCCATCGACCGGGTGGTGGTGACGTTTTTCGGGCGGCCCCGCTCTTACACCGCCCAGGACGTCGTCGAGATCTCGTGCCACGGCTCGCCGGTGGTCCTGCGGCACGCCGTCGACCGCGCTTGCGCGGAAGGCGCGCGGCTGGCCGAGCCGGGCGAGTTCACGCTGCGCGCGTTCGTCAACGGCCGCATCGATCTGGCGCAGGCCGAAGCCGTCCGCGACCTGATCGAGTCGACCACTCTTTACCAGGCCCGCATCGCGGCGCAGCAGGCCGAAGGCTCGATTTCGAAGCGCATCACGCCGCTGAAGAGCCAGTTGGTGGACCTGATCGCGCTGCTCGAGGCCGGCATCGATTTCGCCGACAACGACGTGGCCATCCCTGAGGACGAGGAGATCCTGGCGCGTCTGGAACCGATCGCGGGGCAGGCCGAGCGGCTGGTTTCGAGTTTTGCGTTCGGGAAGCTGGTGCACGAAGGCCTGAAGCTCGCCATCGTGGGCCGGCCGAACGTGGGCAAGAGCAGCCTGTTCAACCGCCTACTTGATCGGGAGCGAGCGATCGTGACGGCGATCCCCGGCACCACGCGCGACCTGGTTTCGGAGACCGCTTCGCTCGACGGCATCCCCGTGAAACTGTTCGACACGGCGGGCATCCGCGCGGGTCAGGACTTAGTCGAGACGCTGGGTGTAGAGCGGAGTTTTCGGGCTATGGCCGATGCCGACCTGACGCTGGTGGTGGTCGACCTTTCCGCGTTCGTCGAAGAGGGCGACCGAGAACTGATCGCGCGCGCCCGAAGGCAGGGGCCTCATCTGCTGGTCGGCAACAAGTGCGACCTGCCGCGCCGCGCCGAACTGGAGGAAGAGTTTACCCCTGTCTCGGCGCTGATCGGGGATGGAATCGAGCGGTTGCGCGGCTTGATCCTTGAGGCGGCCGCGCCGGCCCAGCAGGAGCCGGGCTTCATCACCAGCATTCGGCACGAAAGCCTGCTCAGGGCGGCGCTGGCTGCCCTCGGCAAGGCGCGGACGACCGTCGCCCAGCGCATTCCACACGAGATGCTGCTACTGGACCTCTACGCGGCACTCGAAGCGCTCGATGGTCTCACCGGCGCCACCACGGCCGACGACATCCTGCGCCACATCTTCTCGACTTTCTGCATCGGGAAGTGATCAGCTCTGGGCGCAGATGGGGGGGCAGGAACAATAAAGCCCGGACCGCTGCGGGCAGCCCGGGCATTTATCGCGAGGAGACTTTAAATCCTGATCTTCAGTAATAGTATATAGCACAACGAGCAGCTTCGTACTAGGAAATCATGCGCTCTTCGTACTAGAAAGACGGCTGAAGAACTCCTTAAATGACTCTTTGGGGTCATTCTTGGGCACGTCCACGCGCCTGGAGGAGGCCTCCGGACCGCACAGTTGTGACTGTTTGCAGAAACGCCGGTTGGGCAGTTCCGATTGGCTCGAAAGCACTTGCCGGTGCGCGGACCGTAGCAGGATGGGGGTAGCGGACGGATTCGGAGACCGGAAAATTAAAAAGGATACATTTTTTGCTGGAAGTAGCCGGCCCGGCCTGCGCTGCCATCCTGAACGCTTCGGCGCGTTGTCGCGGTCCCGAACGGGGGCCGAAGTTCGCCGCCGCACGTGGCACACCCCGCCTCTTGTGATGGCCGTCCCAAAAAAAACGAATGGCCTGGCGGGACTGTTGCTGCTATACTGCTGCGAAAGCGAGGTGTGCGTGCGACGATTGGTGGGTTCCTCCGTTCTACGTCTCGCGATGGCCGCCCTTCTATTCGGCGCCATGGCGAGTGCTCAGACCTTCCGCGGGGCCATTCAGGGCACCGTTCTGGATTCCTCGGGCGCTTCGGTTCCGGGCGCGCAGGTGACGGTGACCGACACCGCCACCAACCTGAGCCGCCAGGCGACGGCCGGTGAAGGCGGCGCGTATCTTTTCGGCGAGCTGCCTCTGGGGACATACAAAGTGTCGGCCGCCAAGGCCGGATTCCGCACCGCGGTGGCGGACGGAATCACGGTGACGACGGCGTCCGCGCAGCGGGTGGACCTGACCCTGTCGCCGGGCGAGGCCAAGGAACTGGTCGAGGTGCGGGAACAGGCCGCGCTGGTGGATACGGTTGGGGATACGCAGGGCGGAACCCTGGACAGCAGGCAACTCGGGGACCTGCCGACCAACGGGCGCGATTTCGACAAGGTCATCCTGCTGGTGCCCGGCGCCAACGCCGACGCGGCTGGTATCACCGACTCGCCGGGCTCGTTTCGGCACCTTCAGCATGAACGGGAACCGGGGCCGGTCGAACAACTACCTGCTCGACGGCACGGACATGAACGACGGCTATCGCAACGACCCGGCCATCAACCAGGCAGGCGTGTTCGGCGACGCCAGCCACGCTGCTGCCGCTCGATGCGCTGGCGGAGATCCCGGTGATCTCCGGAGCGGACGCCCAATTCGGCCGCAACGCCGGCGCCATCGTCAACATCGTCACCAAGTCTGGGACCAACGACTTTCACGGCTCCGCTGTTCGAGGACTTCCGCAACAGCGCGCTCGATGCACGCAACTTCTTCAACACCAGTCCGTCGCCGCAGAATCCATTTCACAACAACAGCTTCGGGGGCTCGCTCGGCGGGCCCGATCCTGAAGAACCGGACCTTCTTCTTCGTGGCCTACGAGGGGGAGCGCGAGTACGGCGGGATCTCGAGCCTGGGCCACGTCCCCACGCAGGGCGACATTGCGGACGCCCTGGCCTCTCAGGAACTGGCGGACCTGGGCGGCGAGAGCCCGGTGATCGAGAACCTGATGGCGCGCAACCCCTGGCCGGCGCCGAACATTCTAGCCGACTCGAACGGAAACAACCTGCTGGCCACCACCCTTTTCACGAACCGGGTCGACAGCATGATCGCGAAGATCGACCAGCACTTCGGACAGGGCGATGTCCTGACCGGCCGTTACTACTTCGGCGACAGCTTTCAGAGCTTTCCCTTCGCCATCGTGGGCGGGGGCGATGCTGCCCGGCTACAACACCGTGACGCCGACCCGCGTACAGCTGGCCTCCGCATCCTTCACGCACGTCTTCACGCCCCGCCTGCTGCTGGAACTGCGCGCCGGCTACAACCGCTTCGCCGAGACGTTCTATCCGGAGGACAAGAGCTTCGACCCGCGCTCCATCGGCCTAAACACCAACCAGAATCAACGACACCGGCCTTCCGCTGATTCAGGTGTCGGGCGAGGCCAGCCTGGGCGCCAACTCATCGGTTCCCCGCGGGACGCATCGACACCAACTGGCAGTCCTTCACCAACGCTTCGTACAACACGGGCCGGAGCAACTGGAAGTTCGGCTACGAGTTCCGCCGCACGTTCGTGAACGGCTTCTTCGACAGCGGCTATCGCGGCAGGCTGCAGTTTGCCGATCTGGCCAGCTTTCTGGCGGGCGTGCCCGACGGCGCTCACGCGGCGGAAGGCGATTCCAGGCCGTGGGACGTTCCAGAATAACCACGGGGCGTACCTGCAGAACAGCTTTCGCCTGGCCAAGCATTTCATGCTGGACGCCGGGGTGCGCTGGGATTACTACGGCGTGATCGGAGAGGAGCAGGGCCGCTTCAGCATCTTCGACCCAACCATTCCGGGCCCGCGCCAGGTGAGCCAGCTCTATCCCAAGGACTACAACAATTTCGCCCCGCGGGTCGGCCTGGCCTAGGACGTTTTCGGGACCGGCAAGACGGTGGTTCGCACGGGCTGGGGCCTGTTCTACGATGCGTTCTCGCAGGACTTCTTCGTCGGCCAGTTGCCGTGGAACACCTTCAACCCGGGCCCGGCCTACAACGACCATCGGCGGCGTCGCCGATCCAGTTCAGCGGCACGCGCGGCGATCACGACGGGCCCGTGTACGGCGGGGTCACATCAAGGTGCCGGGCAGCCTCGCTGTGCGCGCCGCCGGTGTTCAGCGGCTTCGGCGCCACGGACATCTTCACGGTCAGCCAGAACCTGCGCACGCCGTACGTGCAGAACTACAACTTCAATCTCCAGCAGCAGCTCGCGCCCGGCATCGCCTTGCAGGTCGGATACGTGGGCTCGGCGGGGCGGAAACTGTTCCGCTACCGGGACCTGAACCAGACTGTGGGCGGGGGAGCGCTTCCCTACCCGGACTTCGTGTACATCAACCAGATCGAGTCCAGCGCGGTTTCGAACTACAATGGCCTGCAAAGCATCCTGAAAATCGAGACCCACGGGCTGACATCGACGGTCAACTACACATGGTCGCACTCGCTGGACAACGCCAGCGACGGCCAGGATTTCGTGCCCAACGCGACGCAGCCGGATAACAGTTTCAACGCGGCCAAGGAGTGGGCCAATTCGAACTTCGACGTGCGGCAGCGCCTGGCCTGGAACTTCATGTACGCATTCCCCAGCGCGCACAGCCACAAGATGCTGCTGTCGGGATGGGCCCTCAACGGCGTGGTGGCGATCCAGACCGGACAGCCCGTGAACGTAAACTACCTCTATGAGGGAGATTTCAACGGGAGCGACGAGTGGTTCGGGCGGCCGGACGTGGTTGGGAATCCCTTCGCCGGGCGGAGACTTCCGAACACGTTTCTGAACGCCGCGGCGTTTGCGGTGCCGTGTACGTGGGATGCGGAAGCGGGCTCCTGCGTGGCCGGGACGCAGCATTTCGGCAACCTCGGCCGCAACGCGTTTACGGGACCGAGCCTGAAGAACTTCGACTTCTCGGTGTCGAAGACGACCTCCATCGGGGAGCGGCTGAAAGTGCAGACGCGGGTCGATTTCTTCAACCTGTTCAACCACCCGAATTTCGCCAACCCGATGATGCCGGCCTTCTCGCTGGACTTCCTGGGCGGTTCGCAGCCCAACGCCCAGGGGCGGGGCACCGGCTCGATTCCTATCACCGCTACGGCGGACGTGGGCACGGGCTACCCGTATCTGGGCGGCGGAGGGGCTCGTAACATTCAGCTCGCGGTGAAGTTCAGCTTTTGAGGGGCCGCGCAGCGTGGCCGGCGCTCCTGGTCTGGACCCCGGCTGGCGCAGTCGCGTGGGGCAGGCGGAGGGCAGCTTGTCGGGACTGTCCGAAAATGGGACTAGGTTCATGTTGCACTGCGCGCGCCCCCTTTTTTTCGTCCGCGGCGCGGCGTGCCGGGCGAGGGGGCGGGCTGAAGAATGGCGCCGGACGCGATGAATGTGATGAAATTCGATGAATTCTCCGGCTTGGGCCTTGGTGCTTGGTGAGCTGTCGCGCTTCGCCATTTGATTGGACCGCGGCCAGTGCGCAGACTTGCCTCCGATGGGAGCGTACCGCAGCCGGGATGCAGGGAGAGGGGGAGGGGCGGCGCAACCGCATGAGAATGGGCGGAAGAAATTCTTGGGAGGAGTGTGACCGAAAGAAGTTGCTTCGGTTGGGCGGCTGGGGTTGGTGGGGGCAATGACGAATCGGCGGGGCGCCGGCCGCAACCGCGCAGTTAGTACGAGTTACAGTTGGAGGCGCGGGTGGGAGTCGAACCCGTTGCTGGTTGCCGGGAGTGCGATGACTGTCCGGCGCTGCCTTCGCGCCTTGCCCAAAATTGCCCGAGACGAAATCCCGCGGGGATCGGTCGATCGGACCGCCTGTGCCCAACTTGCTGCGAACCAGCCCAACACGAGCGGCGCAGTGTGCTGGGAGGCAGGAGCCGAACCGGGGTTCTCCGACACGCCGCAGCGGACCGACGTCAAGCTGCCGTGCGTGCGACCCTTGCTCCCGCTGAGCCGCTCATGCGACCGCGACACCCACAGATAAGGCTTCCTCGACCCGCTTGAGCTCCGGCTCGATCTCGGACTCGTCGATGACGGACTCAATGATGAGTGCCACGTTCTCAGGTATATACTCTGCAATGCGCTGGAATGCCATGATCGAGGAAAAAGAGAGCCGATCATGTTTGCTCCGCGTGCTGACCTCACTGACGTGCACCTGCCTCAGTCTTGGTCCGAACGCTTTGAGGATGAGATAGGCCTCCGTCATTGTTGTATCTACCTGGCGGGCATGACCCAGGTCGAGGCAGAAACTGGCTTTTGGCAGCCTGTCGAATACCCTCTCGATCTCATCGACAGTGCGTGCGATTGGTTTTCGCTTGTCCATGTTCTCGATACAGAGCCAGCCTTCGAGTGGCTGCCACAACGAGTAGTCACGAATGGCGTCTGGGTGCGCCACGATCGGCCATTTCCTCGACGCGAATTCCAGGAGGCATGCCACGACATCCCCCTCAGTGCCAGGCTCGATCCGGCTCGGGGCGTGCACGGCCACATAATCGAATTGCGACAAGTCGAGCTCGGCGGCGGCGGCGCGCAGGGGTTCGAGTTCTGGCTGCCGGAGAGCTGACAGCTCTACCGCCCCTAGCGCGTGCGGCCGCATCATATTGAGAGCCCGTCGAAAATCGCTGAACGCCAACGCGCCCGTGGAGAAGCCAATGGTCCGGTTCATCTAGAATACTCCGTACATCCTGGTGAGATCGTACAGCCCGCTCTCCTTGTCGAAGAATATCTCCAGCAAAGCGTCGCGGAACTCATGGGTGATACGCCTCGCTTCTTGCCATGTTGCGTCCTCTGGACTTGGGTCCAGTGGCAGTTTGTCAAGGTGGTCGCGACTTGTTTTATCGGCTAGCAGCCCGAGGAACCGGTCGTAAGCGCCGAATAGTGTTCGAGCTGCTGGATCGAGATGCGGGAAGGCCAGCAGCGCCGTAGCGAGGATTTGAAGGGGTGTTCGCTTCAAGAAGTCCCGCAGACAGGCGACGCACTCCGGCGAGCCGACGGGCGCTGGACAGGCAAACAGGCGAGGGCGGTTGTTGAGCTTGAGTTCGCAGCTGAAGCATGTGAGCAAGCCCGATACGTAGATGAGCTTTCGGGACATGCGAAGCTTGAAATTCCGGATGGCAGAGCCTTGACCGAATCGCGATCGCCGCTTATAGGCAAAGTCCACAGCCATCGTCCGCCAGTAGCGTGAGAAGTCGTTCAGGAGGAAGCGCGGCACGTGATACTTTCCCGAGCCGCGTCGAAAGCCGTCGTCCTCGTTGATATAGCGCTGAAGAATGTTCTTGAGGACTCGCTCGTAGGCGTCTGGACGGCCCACCGGAGCCGACTCGAGTAAGAGCAGAATGCGCCGGGTTGTGTTTCGGTTGGTGTCGTCTTCTCCGCCGATCTGATGAATGAGGTCGTGGCTGAAAGCCATGGCGCCAAACGTGCCCTCACGGCCTAGTGGCTTGGCCGCCGCGGCCCTAACGATCAGTTCGATTGGCGGTACGATCTCGATGACGTTGGGATCGGCCTGACCATCGACCAGCAACGTCCAATCGATGTCGCTACCCGGAGTGAACTCATCCCTCGCCAGTGATCCCGACACGACCACACTGCTGTCCTCAGAATCAAAGCCACGAAGCGCTTGCCCCAGTTTGGCACGCACGTGAGTCGCGAGGTCACGGGCGGCCGCCACATGCTCCCATCGAGCGTGCAGCCGGTCTTGGAGTTCCTGAACTGGCGAGGGGAAAGGAGGAGGCAACATTGATCTGCGCCTCCCTATTATGCGCAATTCCGGAACCGCGTGGGACACGGCCACGTCCTGTCGCGCTTCACCATTTGAATGGACCGCGGCCAGTGCGCAGACTTGCCTCCGATGGGAGCGTACCGCAGCCGGGATGCAGGGAGAGGGGGAGGGGCGGCGCAACCGCATGAGAATGGGCGGAAGAACTTGGCAGCAACTGCTTTCGCAAATCACATCCTAAACAGGGCACTTCCGAATCCCGAGTCCGGCGATGTACTACGCCCCAGTTCGTTCCTCTCTCGATGCGCACCGCGGCCCTCTGCCGGGCGGCTCAAGGGGTAACCCCTGTCAACCTTCTCTGGGAGGCCAAAACACACGGCAATTGTCTCCATAGGACAGGCGGTATGATGCGAGGATGGTTACAGATGAGGACTACTTGACGCTTGCGCGCGAAATATTCCTGATCGCCGTAGACCTTCAGGCCGAACTCGGAACTCTGCGCCTAGCCGTTCAAAAGCACGGCATTAGCCTTGAGGAGTTGATGGCGTGCCGGGAGGAACTGGAGCGGAGGAAACCACTGGAGCAATTGCGATCTCGGATTCGGGAGTTAGGGAAAACAGATCTTCTCCAAGCATTCGGATCGCTCGGAACCACGATTCAATGAATACTCCCAAGTTCTTGGGTTGCTCAATTCTCGAAGTCGGCATTTCCGATTCTCCTGTATAGTGTAATCGGGAGGCGGACAGTCAGGAAGGTCTTGGAAGGCTGAGCGCTGTCAAGCTTGGCGGCGCGATGCGCTCGGTCCTTTCGCGGTAGTTGTAGCGTATTACAACTACGACGGAAAGGTCATGCGTGCCTTACAGCTTCCTTCGGCACCTGGTTCGGTCAATTCGCCTGAACGATTGGCGGGGACTGCAAATCGCAATGTTCAGCTCCTACTTCGATGCGAGCCAGGATAAGGGCCACCGTATCCTAACGCTTGGAGGTTTTGTTTCCACTCTCAAAAAGTGGGAGCGCTTCGAGATCGAGTGGAAGGCGATTCTGGAAAAGCACGGAATCACTTATTTCCACATGACGGACTTCGCCAGCAGTCAAGGCGAGTTTTCCGAGTGGAAGGGGCAGACCGAAAAACGCCGCGTCTTCTTCGCCCGTTTGGTGCAATGCATCAAGAAGAATACGAATAAGGGTTTTTGCACCAGCCTCCTGTTGGCCGACTACGCAACCGTTGACCGAGAATATTCACTGAGCGAGAACTACGGCCCTCCCTACTCATTCTGCGGGCTGGCCTCCCTGGGCTTGCTTCAAAACTGGGCGCGGAACAAAGGGCTACCAGTTTCTAAAGTTTCGGTTTTTGTGGAAGACGGAGACGAGGGAGTGGGCGAGTTCAGGGATCGCGCGAAGCAACAGGACTGCGAGGTTACTCGCTTGTCCAAGAGCAAGGCACACGCGCTTGCCGCTGGAGACTTGGTTGCATGGAAGGCTCGGACCGCCTTCCACAACGGCATGTTCCGGGCTGTGTCGTCCCAACAAGAAGCGGAGAGCATCCTTCGTTCACTGGACCCAATCAAGCCTGTCGTTCACAAGAACGGAGGTTACGATGCGTCTGCGCTTCGCTATGTATGCCAACGGCAGAGAGTTGCCAAACGCTAGTCGGATTTCCTTTTCCCGCGCTTCTGGCGTGCTAGTTTCTTCTTAGTTGACCCATGTTTGCAAGTCCGGAAGATTGTTGGTGAGCTGATCCCAAGTCAGGCGCTTTCCGACGATCCCTCGCACGGCCATATCGAACCTCTGGCCATCATTCACTTTCTTGCTGCGGTTGTTGAAGCGGAACACTTGCTCGTCAACGTAGGCCTGAAGATGCACGGGATCGACACTCACATAGGTTCCCTTCAGGGTGCGCTTCAACAGCGACCAGAAGTTCTCCATTCCGTTCACATGGATCTTCCCTCGCACGTAGCCCTCAAGCTTGTTTATCATCTCGTGCGTGAACACTGCGAAGTGGCTTCTCCGCCGCCGTGCGGCTCGCCGCGGCAGTTCGACACCAGCGCGTAACAGCGTACGTACTGGGTGACCTGCCGGTTTTGGCGGATCATGTGGGCTTGAAGGGGGTGTCGTCCGGCGCCAACGTGACTCTCATGCAGCCTTACGACGAGGGCGTGTTCTACGGTGCGAAAGAAGTCGAAAGCGCGCCGGTCGTGTCCCCTGTCCAGATGTACCTCGATTTGACGCAGGCTAAAGGGCGTGGGGCGGAAGCGGCGTCGGCAATCCTGGAGGAGGTCATCAAAGTCTCATGGCGCTGAACTTCCGCGACTACTCTGCCGACCAGGCCGAGGCAGCGCGATCCGTCCTGTTGGAACTGGTCCACCTTCTGGGTGAGTACCGCGATGACATCGTGGTCGTCGGCGGATGGGTTCCACAACTCATGCTGCCAGCGGGTCCCGGCCCCGCCCCCGCTCCTGGTAGGATGAGCCTGTATGAAGATCCTACCTGTGCGCAAACCCGGCCCGTGGCTCGCGGCGCCGGTCGCCCTTCTGCTGTGCGCTGCCGGCGCCCGGTCTCAGGAGCAGGCCCGCTTCGCCCCCGACCGGATGGACACGTTCCTCTACGGCGCCGCCTTCTATGAGGAGTACATGCCGGAGGACCGCCTGGAAAAGGACGTCCAGTTGATGCAGCAGGCCGGCATCAGCGTGGTGCGCGTCGGGCGAATCCACCTGGAGCGTGTGGGAGCCCGAGGACGGCCGCTTCGAGTTCGCCTGGATGGACCGCATCGTCGAGCGCCTGGCGCGGGCGCACATCCGCGTCATCATGGGCACGCCCACTTACTCGATTCCACCGTGGATGTTCAAGGAGCATCCGGAGATCCTGGTGACGCGCCTGGACGGCCAGAAGGCCACCTACGGGCTGCGCCAGAACATGGACATCACCAATCCGGATTTTCTGCGCTACTCCGAGCGCGTGATCCGCAAGATCGCCGAACACTACCGGGACAATCCGCGCCGTGATCGGGTATCAGATCGACAACGAGACCACTTCCTACGGCACCGCGGGCGCCAACGTGCAGGCCGGCTTCGTCCGCTACCTGCAAGAGAAGTTCTCGACCGTCGACCGGCTGAACAAGATCTGGGGGCTGGTCTACTGGGGCCAGCAACTGCACGACTGGAGCGAGGTGCCGCCGCGCAACGGGATTCTCAATCCCGGCTGGAAACTGGAGTGGGACCGCTACCAGGACTCGCTGACCACGCGCTTCCTGGCCTGGCAGGCCGCGCTGGTGCGCGAATACCTGCGTCCGGATCAGTTCGTCATGCAGGATTTCGGCGGCGCCACCCGCTCCGACGTCGAACGAGCACGACGATCTCGAAGAGCCTGGATATCGCCGCCATCAATCCCTACCATGCCACCGCAGGATCGCTACGATGGCGAAGGATCGAGTTACGGCGGCGATTTCGCGCGGTCGCTCAAGCGGACCAACTACCTGGTGACCGAGATCAACGCGCAGACCATCGGCTGGGATTCGCGCTCGCAGTTTCCGCCCTACGACGGGCAACTGCGCCAGGACGTCTACCTGATGGCCGCGACCGGCGCCAACATGGTCGAGTACTGGCACTGGCACTCGCTGCACTACGGCCAGGAGACGTACTGGAAGGGCGTGCTCTCGCACGACCTGGAGCCCGGCCGCGTCTACGCCGAGGTGGCGCGCACCGCGCACGAATTGCAGCGCATCGGCCCGCGCATCGTCGATCTGAAAGCGGCCCACCCGGTGGCGCTGCTCTACAGCAACGATTCGCGCCGCGGCACCGACTACATGCCGTTCCTGCCGTCGCCAGCCGTCGGCGACATGCCCTGGAGCCATCCCGGCGGCTACGACCTGGAATATGCGGCGCCTGTACCGCGCGCTCTACCGGCTCAACGTCGGCGTGGATTTCATTTTCCCGGAGACCGCGGACTTGAGCGCCTACAAGGTGATCGTGGTGCCGCCGCTCTATGTCGCGAGCGACGCGCTGCTGGCCCGCCTGGTCGATTACGTGCGCGCGGGCGGCCACCTGGTGCTGACGCTGAAGAGCGGGTTCTGCGACGAGTACTCGACCGTGCGGCCCGCGATGGCTCCGGGGCCGCTGCGCGAGGCCGCGGGTTTCCACTACCAGGAGTTCTCCAACCTGCGCGAAGCCGCTGGCGCTGAAGGGCGACCCGTTCCAGGCCGGCGCCGGAAATCGCGTGAGCGACTGGGCGGAGATGCTGCTGCTCGACACCGCCAAGCCGCTGGCCTATTACGACCACCCGTTCTTCGGGAAGTATCCCGCCATTACGCAGAACCAGTTCGGCAAGGGCATCGTGACTTACGAGGGCACGGTCCTGAGCGACGCGCTGCAGCAGAAGCTGCTGGAACGCGTGCTCGAGCAGGCGCACTTGAGCGGGCCCGACCAGAAGCTGCCCGCCGCGGTCCGGGTGAAACACGGCGTCACCCGCGCCGGCAAGACCATCCATTATTACTTCAATTTCTCGAGGGCGGAGTTGGGGTTCGTTTACCCCTACGGCAGCGGCACCGAGCTGCTCTCGAACCGCCCTCTGGCCAGCGGCGCGACGATCCCGCTCGAGCCTTGGGGCGTGGCCATCGTGGAGGAGAAACCGTAGGCGAAAATCCCCTACTATGGGACTGAGGCTGGCATGAGCAAACTGGATATGATCACCCGCGAGTCAGGCCGCATGCCGGAGAGCGATCTGGACAAAGTGCCGGCGTTTCTGCGCTCGCTCAAAGAGGCGCGCGCCAGGGAAGGCATGCGGACGCTGGCCGCTGAATCGTCACTGGCCAAGGACTGGCTCACGCCCGAGGAGGATGCGGCGTGGGCCAGTTTGTGAAGGGTGATAGCGACGACCGGCAATGGTCGTCGCGACGCTCAGAGGCGACGACGTCGTCCTGTGCCAGATCACTCGATGCCGCCGGCTACGTGTCGGGCGGGCTCAACCAGAGCAGTCGGATTCGTCCCAATCGGCTCTTTGCGGCCGACGCGGGCATCATCGTCTATCGTGCCGGTCGCGTCTCCGCGGAGAAGCTCAACGAAGCAGTGGACAGGCTGATCGCCATCATCAGGCAGACGTGAACGAGTTGCGGCGTGCGGAGCCCGGTAGAGCGTAGAATCCGGCAGGAGGAGTAATGAACCGCGCTGAGATGTACCGCCGGCTGCGAAGCGCACGCCGGCGCCGTGGGACATGATCGTGGTCGGCGGCGGGGCCACCGGCGCCGGGGTGGCGATCGACGGCGCCTCGCGCGGCTACGACGTGCTGCTGCTGGAACAGAACGACTTCGGCAAAGGAACTTCCAGCCGCAGCACCAAGCTGGTTCACGGCGGCGTCCGCTACCTGGAACAGGGCAACGTGTCGCTGGTGATGGAGGCGCTCAAGGAGCGCGGCCTGCTGCTCCAGAACGCCCCCCACCTGGTTCGCAACCTGGGCTTCGTGGTGCCGAACTACGACTGGTGGGAAGCCCCTTTTTACGGCATCGGCCTGAAGCTCTACAACCTGCTGGCGGGCAAGTACGGCTTCGGAGCCTCGCGGATCCTTTCCCGCGAAGAGACCCTGGAACGCCTGCCCACCCTCAACACCGACGGCCTGCGCGGCGGCGTGATCTACTTCGACGGCCAGTTCGACGATTCGCGACTGCTGGTCAATCTGGTCGCCACCGCCAGCGAGCAGGGCGCCGTGCTTCTGAACTATGCGCAGGTTACCGGCGTCGACGAAGGACGGCGACGGCTTCGTCAATGGCGTCACGGTCCGCGACATGGAAAGCGGCGGGGAGTTCGAAGCCGGCGCCAGAGTCGTGATCAACGCCACGGGACCGTTCACGCGACGACTTGCGCCGCAAGGCGGATCCCTCGGCCCAGCCGATGATCGCTCCCAGCCAGGGCATCCACCTGGTGTTCGACGGCTCCTTTCTGGCCGGCGATAGCGCCATCATGGTCCCGCACACCAGCGACGGCCGCGTGATGTTCGCCATCCCGTGGCACGGCCACACGCTGGTCGGCACCACCGACACGCCGGTCCCGGAGCCCGCACTCGAGCCGGTGGCGCAGGAACAGGAAATCGACTTCGTTCTGCAGACGGCTTCTCTCTACCTGGCGAAGAAGCCCGGCCGCGGCGACGTGACCAGCGTCTTCGCCGGCATCCGCCCGCTGGTGCGCGCCGGAGATTCCGCCAACACGGCGGCGCTTTCGCGCGACCATACCATTCGCATCGAGAACTCCGGGCATGGTCACCATCTGCGGCGGCAAGTGGACCACCTATCGCCACATGGCCGAGGACTGCGTCAACCACGCCGCCACGCTGGCGCGCCTGGCGGACCGCCCGTGCGTCACCGATCACCTCAACATTCACGGATTCCACCCCAGCGCCGCCAGGTTCGGCCGGCTGGCCGTTTACGGCTCCGATGCTCCCGCCATGCAGCAGTTGATGGACACCGATCCGGCGCTCTCCGAGCCGCTGCACAGCGCGTTGCCCTACGTGGCGCGCCGAAGTGGTGTGGGCCGTTCGCGAGGAAATGGCGCGCACGGTGGAAGACGTTGTGGCCCGCCGCACGCGCGCCCTGTTCCTGAACGCCCGCGCCGCCATCGAGATGGCGCCCCGAGTGGCCGCGCCTGATGGCGCGCGAACTGGGATGGGACACCGCCCGGCAGGCGGCCCAGGTGGAGGCATTCAAGCACACGGCTCGGGGCTTTGTGCCGGGGTAGCGGCCGGTTTTCGAGAGAGGAGCCCGCCGTGGGAGAATCGTAGGAGCGATGAAAACTCTCCCCACGATCATCCAGGGCGGCATGGGCGTGGGCGTCTCCCATTGGAAACTGGCGCAGGCCGTGGCGAGGCTGGGCCAATTGGGTGTCGTTTCGGGAACGGCCCTGGACCAGGTATTCGCCCGCCGCCTACAAGATGGCGATCCCGACGGCGACATGCGACGCGGCCTGGGGAGTTTCCCTTTCCGGAGAATGGCGGAGCGGGTCTGGAACAAGTACTTCATTCCCGGCGGCAAGGCGCCCGCAGCTCCTTACAAGCCGTTGCCCGCGCACAACTGCGACGGTCCGGTTGAGCGCCGCGAGTTGTGCATCGTGGCCAATTTCGTCGAGGTCGCGCTGGCGCGCGAGGGCCACGAGAACCCGGTGGGAGTGAACTATCTGGAGAAAGTGCAGATTCCACACCTGCCGTCGCTGTATGGCGCCATGCTGGCGGGCGTCGGGTATGTCTTGATGGGAGCCGGCATCCCGTTGCGGATTCCCGGCGCCTTGGAATGCCTGGCGCAACACCATGCGGCCACCTACGCAGTGCACGTGGCGGGATCGGAAAAGGCCGAGGACGCCGCAGTCAGTTTCGCGCCGCGCGATTTCATGGAGTCCGACCTGCCGCCCCTGGGCCGGCCCGCCTTTGTCGCCATCATCGCGTCCAACACCCTGGCCACGACGATGTTGAAGAAGGCCAACGGCCCGGTGGATGGTTTCGTGGTGGAAGGTCCCACCGCCGGCGGCCACAACGCCCCGCCGCGCGGGAAGGGTCCGTTGAGCGATGCAGGCGAACCGGTCTATGGTGAGCGCGACGAAGTCGATCTGGTGAAGCTCAAAGCGTTGGGCGTGCCGTTCTGGCTGGCAGGGGGCTATGGAACGCCGGAGGGGCTTCGCGTGGCCCTGGCGGCCGGGGCGGCGGGCGTTCAGGTGGGCACGGCATTCGCGCTCTGCGACGAGTCGGCGCTGCGCGAGGAGTACAAACACGCCATTCTGGCGAGCGTCGTGTCCGGAGAGTCGCTGGTTTTCACCGATCCCCTGGCTTCGCCGACCGGGTTCCCCTTCAAGACCGTGTCGCTGGAGGGGACAGTGTCCGAAGAGGCGATCTACGCAGTCCGGCCGCGCATCTGCGATCTCGGGTATCTGCGGGAGGCCTACCGCCTGCCTTCCGGAGGGGTCGGTTACCGGTGCGCCGCCGAACCCGTGGCCACCTACGTCGCAAAGGGCGGGAGCGCCGAGAAGACGACCGGCCGCAAGTGCCTCTGCAATGCGCTGCTGGCCAATATCGGCCAGTCCCAGATTCAACCCGGGGCGTATGTCGAAACGGGGCTGGTCACGTGTGGCGACTGCCTGGCCGACGTGGCCGCGTTCCTGCCCGAAGGGGCCACGTCTTACAGTGCCGCCGACGTCGTTGCGAGGCTGCTCGGTACGCAGGGCTGACTAAAAGTGCGCGCAGCGGACGACCAGGCCGGCCAGCGCGCCGCCCACCAGCGGCCCGACGATCGGAACCGCGGCGTAGCCCCAGTCCGACCCTTCCTTCTTCGGAATCGGCAGCAGCGCGTGAGCGATGCGCGGCCCCAGGTCGCGCGCCGGATTGATGGCGTACCCGGTGGTTCCGCCCAGGCTCAGGCCGATGCCCCAAACCAGGCTGCCCACCAGGTACGGTCCCAGCCCCGCCGCCGGGCCGGTCGCCGCCACGGCTTTGGAGAAAATCGCGGCCGCCACCAGCACCAGCACGAACGTGCCGATGATCTCGCTCACCAGGTTCGCCACCGGACTGCGGATGGCCGGCGAGGTGCAGAAGCAGGCGCAGCTTCGGTCCGGCGTCGGGCGTCGCCTGCCAGTGCGGCAGGAAGTGCAGCCATACCAGGCGCCGCTCCCGCAATCGCTCCCAGCCATCTGCGCCAGCGATGTACGGGCCGACCTTGCTGAAATCGCCCGTGAGCACGATCGCAGCCCCCAGGGTCACGGCGGGGTTCAGGTGCGCCTTCGCGCTGCCGCAGGCGAGGGCCGTAAACACGCCGGCCATCACCGCCAGCGCCCAGCCGGTGGCGATCACCATCCAGCCGGCGCCTTCGGCCTTGGATTTCTTGCAGCAGGACGTTGGCCACCACGCCGTTGCCCATGAGGATCAGCACCATGGTCCCCATGAACTCGCCGAAGACTCCGTTTGTCCATCTCCTACTCCTCCAGCCAGTCGAACGACCGCGTGACCGCCTTCTTCCAGAAGCCGTACATCCGCTCCCGCCGCTGCCGCGTCCATCTGCGGCTTCCAGGTGCGGTCCACCGACCAGTGCGCGCGCAGATCGTCCAGCTCGCGAAGAACCCGGTCGCCAGGCCGGCCGCGTACGCCGCTCCCAGCGCGGTGGTCTCCTTCACGGCCGGGCGCACCACCGCGCGGTCCAGAATGTCGGCCTGGAACTGCATCAGCAGCTCGTTCTCCACCATGCCGCCATCGGTGCGCAGCACGGCCAGCGGGACGCCGGAATCCTTCTCCATGGCCTCCACCACTTCGCGCGTCTGGAACGCGGTGGCCTCCAGCACCGCGCGCGCCAGGTGGCCCTTGTTGGTGTAGCGGGTCAGGCCCGGCGATCACGCCGCGCGCGTTGTGCTTCCAGTAGGGCGCGTACAGTCCCGAGAACGCCGGCACGAAATAGACGCCGCCGTTGTCCTCCACCGTGCCGCGCCAGCGCTTCGATCTCCGCGCTGCGTGGCGATCAGCCCGAAGTTGTCGCGGATCCACTGCACCAGCGCGCCGGTGATGGCCACGCTGCCTTCCAGCGCGTAGTGGGCCGGCTGGCCCTCGAGCTGGAACGCCACCGTGGTCAGCAGCCCGTAGTGGGACTGCACGATCTCGCGGCCCGGTGTTCATCAGCAGGAAACAGCCCGTGCCGTACGTGTTCTTGGCCTCGCCGGCCTGGAAGCAGGTCTGCCCCACCAGCGCGGCCTGCTGGTCGCCCAGGATGCCGGCGACCGGGACGCCCGCGACGGCGTCCAGCGTCGCCGTCGCCGTAGACTTCGCTGCTGGAGCGGATCTCGCGGCAGAATCTGCCGCGGGATGCCGAAGGCGCTCAGCAGTTCGGGGTCCCAGTCGAGCGTCTTGCAGGTTCATCAACTGCGTGCGGCTGGCGTTGGTGCAATCGGTGATGTGCAGCGCCGCCGTCGAGGTGCCACAGCAGAAAGGTGTCGATGTTGCCGAACAGCACCTCGCCCGCTTCGGCCTGCTGGCGCGCGCCCGGGACGTGGTCGAGCAGCCAGCGGATCTTCAGCGCGCTGAAATAGGTGGCCAGGGGCAGCCCGGTCTTGGCGCGGAAGCGGTCCGGGCCGCCGTCGCGCGCGAATTCGGAGATGTACTCCGCCACCCGCGTATCCTGCCAGACCAGGGCGTTGGCCAGCGGGCCGGCCGGTCTTGCGGTTCCACAGCACGGTGGTTTCGCGCTGGTTGGTGATGCCGATGCGCCGCCAGGTCGCCGGGCCGCAGGCCGCGCTGCGCCATGGCCTCGGCGATCACTTCCCGCGTGCGGAGCCAGATCTCCTCCGGATCGTGCTCCACCCATCCGGGCTGCGGATAGATCTGCTGGTGCTCCTTCTGCGCGCTGGCGACGATTTGCCCGGCGCGGTCGAAAGATCAGGAATCGCGTGCTGGTGGTGCCTTGATCGATCGCTCCAATGAAGTCTGGCATGCGTCCCTAGCTTAGCTCGAACGCGCGGGGCGCAAGCGGGTGCCGCGATCGGGCTAGAGTAGAGGACGTGAGCGAGCGTCCGGCCCTGGTGTGGTTCGATCGCGACCTGCGGCTTGCCGACAACCCTGCGCTCGAACGGGCGCTGGCTCGGCACGCCACCGTCCTGCCGGTCTTCCTCTGGGCGCCGGAAGAGGAGGCGCCGTGGCGGCCCGGGGCGGCGTCGCGATGGTGGCTGCATCAATCGCTGCGCGCCCTCGAAGCCGCACTCGCCAGCCGTGGATCGAGGCTCATCGTGCGCCGGGGCCCGGTGGTGGAAACGCTTCTGGCGCTGGCGGCGGACGCGGGCGCCACATCCAGTACTGCTGGAACCGCTGTTACGAGCCTGCGGCGATCGCGCGCGGCGGGCTGCTCGGAGCGGCGGCTGCTCGAGCGCGGGATTGCAGCGGAGAGTTGCCCAGGCAATATGCTTGTTCGAACCTGGGACGATCCTCAACGCCAGCGGCAAACCCTTCCAGGTCTTCACCGCTTTCTGGCGGGCTTGCCTGGCGAAGCCCGTCCCGCAGGAGCCCCGGCCTGCCCCGCGGCGCATCCCCGGTCCTCCGCGGATGGCCGGCTTCGCTCGCGATCTCCGAACTCGGTTTGGAACCGGCGGTCGATTGGGCCGGCGGATTGCGCCAGACATGGCGGCCGGGCGAGCAGGGGGCTTCCGAGCGGATGAAGGCTTTTCTGAGGGGCGCGATCGAAGCCTACCCTTCCGAGCGGGACCGGCCGGATCTTAGTGGCACGTCGCGTTTGTCGCCCCACCTGCACTTTGGAGAAATCAGCGCCCGGCAGGTCTGGCATGAAGTGCGCCGCTCCGTGCGCGATCGGCCAGCCGCAGCCGTATCTCTGAGGCAGATCGCCTGGCGCGAGTTCTCCGCATCACCTGCTCTTCCACTATCCCGCATACGCCGCAGGAGCCACTGCGGCCGGAGTTCCGCTTCTTCCCCTGGCGAGTGGATGCGGCGGGTCTCGACGCATGGACCCGCGGGAAGACCGGCTATCCGCTGGTCGACGCCGGCATGCGCGAGCTGTGGCACACCGGCTGGATGCAGAACCGTGTGCGGATGGTGGCCGCGTCGTTCCTGGTCAAGCATCTCCTGATCCCCTGGCAGGAAGGCGCGGCGTGGTTTTGGGACACGCTGGTGGACGCGGACCTGGCGAACAACACGATGGGCTGGCAGTGGAGCGCGGGCTGCGGCGCCGACGCCGCCCCCTATTTCCGAATCTTCAATCCCGTGATCCAGGGCGAGAAGTTCGATCCCGACGGCGGCTACGTCCGGCGTTGGGTTCCGGAGCTGGCCAGGGTTCCGAAGCGGTGGATGCACAGGCCCTGGGAAGCGCCCGAGCCGCCGCCGCCCACAGACTACCCTCGGCCCGTTGTCGAGCACAATGCCGCACGCAAGCGTGCGCTCGCGGCTCTGGCAGGCATGAGAGGAAGCCGGTAGGGCGCGGCTATGCTCACCGCTGCCCCGGCCCCGTGATCCCCTTGATGAAATCCACTTCCGCCTGGCGGTACGGCTTCCCGTCCGGGTAGAAGATGTCGTGGAACCAGACTGCCGGAGGATGGTCCACATAGGGATGCTGCCAGGAATCCCACGGCAGGTACGTCTGGGTCCGTCCCTGAACGAAGCCCCAGTTGATGGCGCCCACCTTGTACTTCTTGGCCACCGGCAGGATGCTCCCGAAGGTGCTTCCGCGGGGGCGCGCCATGTACTCGGTGCACAGGATTGGGCGCCCGTAGTGCAGCAGGGACTTGACCCGGCGCTCGAACTCGTCCGCCGGCTCGTAGCTGTGAAAGGAGATCACATCCGAGTTTTCGAGCTGGATCTTAGCCATGGGGCTGAGCTTGTCAGGCGAGACCCACTCGCCCTGCCACACGCCGCTGGTGAGGGGCTGGACCGGATGCACGGATCGCGCCCATGCGAACACGCGCGGCAGCAGTGCCAGCACGCGCTCGACCTTGTCGGGCGGGTCGGTGTAGCTGCCGGCGTTGGTGTTGTCCGGCTCGTTCCAGACGTCCCATCCCAGAATTCGCTTGTCCTTCGCGAAGGCGCCCACAACGCCTTTGACCCAGGCCTCCAATCGCGGCACATGCGCCGGGTCGTCGAGCGCCGCCGCGCCCGGGCTCTGGACCCATCCGGAGTTGTGTACGCCCGGCTTCGGCTCGTGTTGGCGGCCGAGTTGCGGGTTGGGATCCCAGCAGGAATCGAACAGCACCAGCAGCGGACGAATGTGATGCCTGTCCGCGATGCTCAGAAACGTATCCAGGCGCCGGCGGAAACCCTCCGCATCCTGCTGCCACAGCAGATCGTGCAGGAACACGCGCATGGTGTTCATGCCGATGCTCTGGGCCCAGCCGAGTTCGGTGTCGATTCGCCCGGGATCGAACGTGTCGGCCTGCCACATCTCCAGCTCGTTAATGGCGTTGGCCGGGATGTAGTTACTCCCGACCAGCCACGGCTCCCCGCGATACCAGGCGGCGGCCCGGCTCGGGCTCCATGGGTGCGGCGCGGCCAGCAGCGTCCCGGCGGCCAGCAGGGCAACGAACATTCGGACGATTCCCGTTCGCGTCTTGTTCACAGTCTGATCGTACAGCAGACGTCCAGGCTCCGCGCGAGCCCTGGCTTCAGCGCTTGATGACCGGCTTGGGCACGGGGGGCTTGGCGCCCAGGTCGGAGGTGGCGTAGTAGCCCGTGCGCGTGCGCGCGACGGGGTGGTTGGGGCCGGTCACAGTCAGGCGGATCTGGCGGTAGCTGCCGTCCAGCTTGGGGTTGGTGGGAGTGTAGGCCACGATGTACTGGCTGCGGATGTCGCGCGCGACCTGCAAGGCGATGCGGCCCACGGCGTCGACGTCGTTGGGGTACCACACGTGGCCGCCGGTCGAGCGCGTGATCTCGCCGAGCGCCTCGCGGGCGCGCTTGGCGGCGTCGTGCTCTTCCTCGGAGAGCAAACCGATGGCGTAGACCAGCACCTCGCGCTGCTGGGCTTCGCGCAGCAACTCGGGGAGCGTGGTCTCGCTCATATTGTCGTCGCCGTCGGTCACCACCACCAGCACTTTCTTGTCGTGCATCCCCTTGGCCTTGGCATAGCGGACGCCGGCCCGGATGGCGTCGCGCATGGCGGTGCCGCTCATGGAGTCGATGCGGGCCAGGCCCTGCGCGAGCTTCTTGGGATCGGAGGTAAAATCGACGTCGCGGTAGACATCGTCGTTGAAGTTGATGACGAACACTTCGTCCTGCGGGTTGGAATTGGCGACCAGGTCCTGGGCGGCGAGCTCGACCTTCTGGCGCTTGCTCTTCATGCTGGCGCTGTTGTCAACGATGATGCCCATCGAGACCGGAACGTCCTCGCGTTTGAAGAGCTTGATCTGCTGCTCGACTCCGTCTTCGAAGGGGTGGAAGGCCGTTTGCGGGAGGTCGGTTACGAGCTTGCCGCTCTTGTCGATGACGGAGACGTGAAGGACCACCAGGCGCACTTCGGCCCGGAAGAGGGCGGGCTGGTCATCCTGAGCCCGGGCGCAGACGATGGTGGCCAGGAGCGGCAGCAGTACGCGGCACCAGTGCATGCAGTAGCGATTATAGCCGCTTGCCGGTCGCCCGTCGCCGGTCAATTCAGGCATTGCGGGAAGATCCCGGCCGCGGACTCGCAATCGGCGCGGGTCACGTCCAGGTGGGTGACGAAACGCATGAGGGTGCCGCGGACGGGGTTCATCAGGACGCCGCGGGACTTGAGGCGGGCGCTCAGGTCGGCGGCGGGGAGGCCGGTGCCGGCGACGTCGAAGATGACGATATTGGTCTGGACCTCGTGCGCGATCCGGATGCCCGGGATCCGCGAGAGGGCGCCGGCTAGAAAGCGCGCGTTGGCATGGTCCTGACCCAGGCGCGCGGGCCCCTCCTCGAGAGCGATCAGGCCCGCGGCCGCCAGCACGCCGGCCTGCCGCATGCCTCCGCCGAGCCGCTTGCGGTACAGGCGGGCGGCCGCGATGGTCTCCGCGCTCCCCACCAGCATCGAGCCAACCGGCGCGCCCAGCCCCTTCGATAAGCAGAACATCACGGTGTCGGCCTTGGCGCTGATCTCGCTGACGGGACGGTCCAGGTAGGCGGCCGCGTTGAAGATGCGCGCCCCATCCAGGTGGACCCGGAGGCCGAGCTCGTGCGCGCCGTCGGCGATGCGGTCGAAGACTTCGGGCGGGTACACCGAACCGCCGGCCAGGTTATGCGTGTTCTCCAGTTCGATCACGCCCGTGGGCGCGTAGTGCGAGTGAAGGGGGCGGATCTCGGGGAGGATCTGGTCCCAGGAGAGGATGCCGTTTTCGGAGTGGATCGGCCGCGCGACGCAGCCCGAGAACCAGGCCATCATGGCCAGCTCGTAGTTGAGCACGTGGCTGCGGGAATCGCAGATGACTTCCTGGCCGTGGCGGGTATGCACCTTGACGCCGATGGTGTTGCCCATGGTGCCGCTGGGGACGAACAGGCCGGCCTGTCTGCCGAAGATCTCCGCGGCGCGCTGTTCCAGGCGATTGACCGTCGGATCCTCGCGATAAACGTCGTCGCCGACTTCGGCTTCGGCCATAGCGCGCCGCATGGCGGGAGTGGGGCGCGTGACGGTGTCGCTGCGCAAATCGATGAGGCGGTCGGTCATGATTCCAAAAACTCCTGAAAGACTTCATTGGACAACAAAACGCCGCGGCGCGTGAGGCGCAGGCTGGGGCCGCCGTCAATTTCGGGCAGGCCGGGGCCGCCGTCAATTTCGAGCAGGCCCGCCTCCACGAACCTGCGGATGGGGGCCGCGAAGCGCCGCCACTCCTCGGCGCGAGGGCGGATGCCGGCGCGCAGGCGGAGGCCCACGAAGAAGCGCTCCTGGGCGGGATGCGCGGGTTCCGTGGTGGAGCAGGGCGAAATGCCTCGCTCGATGCAATCGACATAGCCGGCTGGCGACTCGACGTTACCCCGGCGCGAGACGCCATCGAAAGAGTGGGCGTCGGCGCCGAAGCCGGCGTAGGGTTCCAGTGTCCAGTACTTCAGGTTGTGCCGCGATTCGAAGCCCGGCCGGGCAAAATTGGAGATCTCGTAGCAGGGGATTCCCAGGGCGGCGAGGCGGTCGACCGCGGTCTCGTAGAGGTCGGCGACCAGGTCCTCGGGGGGCACTTTTGCCGCGCCGTAACGCGAGCCGCCGCTCAGGATTTCAGCGCCGAGGCGGCTGTCCTGATCGATCTCGAGCATGTAGACGGACACGTGCGGGGCGGCGAGGCGTTCGATCCAGTCGAGGGATTCGCGCCAGGTTGCCTGGGTCTGGCCGGGAAGGCCCGCAATAAGGTCGATATTGAAGTTGACGATGCCTGCGTGGCGGAGGAAAGCAACTTCCTCGGCCACACGCGCCGCGGTGTGCTTGCGGCCGGTGCCGGCGATCTCCGCTGGAACGAACGACTGAACGCCGAGGCTGACGCGCTCGATGCCGGCGTCGCACCAGACGCGCACGAGTTCGGGCGTCAACGCGCCGGGCGTGGCTTCGATGGTAGCCTCGTGCCAGGGCCGGCCGGGGATCTTGTCGAGCAGGGCCCGAAGCGCAGCCGGCGGGACGCGGTTGGGCGAGCCTCCGCCCAGGTAGACGGTTTCGGGCCGCCAGGGCCACTCGAAAGTGGCGATATCGGCATCCAGCGCCGCCAGATACCGCTGTTCCAGATCGCGCGGAAACACACCCGAGGCGAAGTTGCAGAAGGTGCACTTTTGCGCGCAGAAGGGGAACGAGAGGTAAACGCCCGCCACGTTCCATTTTGGCGCATTTGCTACTTTGGAGTGGGATGGAACCCGCCTGTCTCCGCATGACCGAATTGCCGAACACTTCGGCGCTCTTTGCGGACTACCTGTACCGCTTCGAGCGCGTGGCCCGGTTCTATAAGCACGATCCGCACGATGAGGGGTCGTTCCGGCGCGCGGCAGCCGCGGTCGATCTTCCGCTCGAGCGGCGCGCGGCGCTGGTAACGGCCCTGGGGGAGCAGAACGCGCCCGGTCCTGCCCTTGAAAGGCTGGCGCGACCGGGAACCGTCGCCGTGATGACCGGCCAGCAGGTGGGGCTGTTCCTGGGACCGTGCTATGCGGTCTACAAAGCGCTCACGGCTGTGCAACTCGCGGCGCGGCTCACGGCGTCGGGGATTCCAGCGGTTCCGGTGTTCTGGCTGGCGACCGAGGACCACGATTTCGACGAGGTGAATCACTGCTGGGTCTTCAACGCGGCGAACGAGCCGGTGCGGTTGGAACTGGCGGGCGAGAATGCCGCGCGGCGCCCGGTGGGCGGCATTGTTATTCACAACGCTCCGCTCGAGGAGCTGCGGGACGCCTTGCGCGATTTGCCGTCCGGCGAGGAGACGGCGGCGCTGGCCGCCGAGGCGTACGCGGACGGGGAGACGCTGGGCTCGGCCTTCGCCAAGCTGCTCCGGCGCATCCTGCGCGGGCAGGACTTGCTGTTGTTCGACCCCATGCATCCGGCGTCGCGGCGGCTGGCGGCGCCGCTGCTGGCCGATGCCGTGCGGGCGATGCCGGAGCTGACCGCGCGGCTGGGGGAACGCGGCCGGGAACTAGAGGCGGCGGGATACCACTCGCAGGTCCTGATCGAAGGGCATACCTCGCTGGTCTTTCTGCTCGAGAACGGGCGGCGGCTGGCGCTGCGGCAGAACGGCGGCGAGTATCAAACGCCCGACGGCCGGCGGTTCTCCGGCAGCGACCTGGCCGCGCGCGCGGAGAGCCTTTCGCCCAACGCGCTCTTGAGGCCGGTGGTACAGGACTCGATGCTGCCTACCGTGGCCTATGTGGGCGGTCCGGCCGAGCTGGCGTACCTGGCACAGAGCCAGGTGATTTACCGGGAACTGCTAGGGCGCATGCCGGTGGCCGTGCCGCGCGCGAGCGCCACACTGCTGGACGCCCGTGCCGCGAAGCTCTTCGACCGGTACGGGCTGACGTTGGCGGACTTCTTCCGCGGCGACGACGCGATTCGGCAACGGATTGGGGCCAAGCTGGCGCCTCCGGGCCTGGTTGCGGCCATCGGCGACGCGCGGCTCCGCGCGGGCGAGACGCTGGATGGCCTGCAGGGCGCGTTCGCCGGGTTCGATCCGACGCTCGCGGCGGCGTTCGCGACCAGCCGGCGCAAGATCGAGTACCAACTTGCGAAGACGGAGAGGAAAGCGGCGCGGGAGTCTCTGCGCCGGGATGAGCGTGCGTCGGCGGAAGCGGCGTATGTGGGTGGGCTGGTTTTTCCGAGGAAGCACCTGCAGGAGCGGTTGTATTCGACGGTTCCATTCCTGGCGCGCCACGGAGAGGACCTGATGGCGCGACTGGCCGGGGAGATGGCGCGGGAGTGCTTGGACCACCGGGTGGTAGTGGTATAGCCCATAAGCGGTGACATTCGGGCCTCTGCTCGCCGGGATCGTATTTCGCCGGAAGCGGGGCGTGGGAACCGCCCGACTTGTCCTTCTCTTTGCCCTCTCGCGGGAACAGCCCCGGGAGTGCCGACTGTGCTACTATCCTGAACTTGGGAGCGGTTTTCGCCGTCCTCCAGATCCCCCTGCCGGCTAGGGAGTACTCACAGTGAAAGTTTACGAGAGCAAGGACGTTCGGAACGTAGCGTTTGATCGGGCACGGAAACAGCGGAAAGACCACGCTGACCGCCGCCATCCTCTATACCACGGGCGCGACGAACCGCCTGACGCGGGTCGACGAGGGCAACACCATCACGGATTTCGACGACGACGAGATCCAGCGCAAGGTGACCATCTCGACCGCGGTGGGCGTGGCCGAGTGGAACAGGGCGAAGATCAACCTGCTCGATACTCCCGGGTTCAACATCTTCATCAACGACACGCGCGCGGCTATGGTGGCGGCCGATTCCGCACTGGTTATGGTGGACGGCGTAGCCGGCGTCGAGGTCCAGACCGAAAAAGTGTGGAGCTTCTGCGACGGCTACAAACTGCCCCGTGCGGTGGTCATCAACAAGCTGGACCGCGAGCGGGCCAGCTTCGAGCGGGCCTTGGAGAGTGTCAACGCCAACTTCGGCCGGGCCGCGGTCCCCATCCAGATGCCGATGGGGGCCGAGCGCGACTTCCACGGGGTGGTGGACCTGTTGGCCATGAAGGCCTACACCTACAGCTCCGACGGCGACGGCAAGGGAGTGGAGGCGCCCATCCCCGCCGACCTGGCCGACGCGGCACAGAAGGCGCACGACGCCCTGGTCGAGATGATCGCCGAAGGCAACGACGCTCTGCTCGAGGAATTCTTCGACAAAGGCTCACTCTCGCCCGAGCAGATGATCGACGGCCTGCGCCAGGCCATCCTCGACCGGCGTCTGTTCCCGGTGCTCGCCTCCGGCGCGCTGCACAACACCGGGACCGACCTGCTGATGAACTTCATCGCCGACAATCTGCCCGCGCCTGCTGCCCGTGGCGAGGTCGCAGGAAAGATCGGCGAGCAGGAAGTCACGCGCAAGGTCTCCGACGCCGAACCGGTTTCGGCGTTCGTTTTCAAGACCATCGCCGATCCGTTCTCGGGCCGCGTTTCCTACTTCAAGGTCTACTCCGGCGTGCTGAAGAACGACGCGAACCTGGTGAACGCGCGCACCGGCGGCGGCGAGCGGCTCTCCCACATCGGCTCCCCGATGGGCAAGACCATCCAGCCCGTCACCGAGCTGCACGCCGGCGACATCGGCGCGGTGGCCAAGCTCAAGGAGACCCTGACCGGCGACACTCTCTGCGACAAGGCCGCCCTGATCGAGTACCCGCCCGTGAAGCTGCCCGAGCCTTCCATCGCCTACGCCATCGAGGCCAAATCGCGGCAGGACGAGGACCGGGTGGGGAACGCCATCCAGCGCATCCTCGAGGAGGACCAGTCGCTGCGCTTCTACCGCGACCCGCAGACCAAGGAGTTCCTGCTGGCCGGAAGCGGGCAGCAGCACGTCGAGGTCATCGTCAGCCGTCTGCGCAAGCGCTACAGCGTCGAGGTGACGCTGAAGTCCCCCAAGATCCCCTATCGCGAGACCATCCGCGGCAACGCCGACGTCCAGGGCCGCCACAAGAAGCAGACCGGCGGCCATGGCCAGTTCGGAGACTGCTGGATCAAGATGGACCCGCTTCCCCGCGGCGGCAATTTCGAGTTCGTCAACGACATTTTCGGCGGCTCGATCCCCAAGAATTACATTCCCGCCGTCGAAAAGGGCATCGTCGAGGCCGCCGAAAAGGGATATCTGGCGGGCTACCCGGTGGTGGATTTCCGCTGCACGGTTTACGACGGCTCCTACCACGACGTGGATTCCTCGGAACTCTCCTTCAAATTGGCGGCGCGCAAGGCCTTCAAGGCCGCCATGGAGGTGGCCCGGCCGACGCTGCTCGAGCCCATCATGAACGTCGAGATCGAGGCGCCGGTCGAGTACGCCGGCGACCTCATGGGCGACCTGAACAGCAGACGCGGCCGCATCGCCGGCATGGATACGCGCGGCGGCACGCAGATCGTCCGCGCCCAGGTGCCCATGGCGGAAATGCTGAACTACCAGAACGACCTGATCTCGATGACCCAGGGCCGGGCCTCGTTCACCATGGAATTCAGCCACTACGATTTCGTGCCGCAATTGCAGGCCGAGAAGGTGATCGCCGCCGCCAAGGCCGCCAAGGCCGGTGAAGAGGAAGAGGAAGAATAGGGCGCTGAGCGGGCGGTCCTGCCTGCCCATGGCGGACGGTAGTACGAATAGTACCGCCCGAAACCCTGGGATTATTGCGGCATCGGCCCGTTTTGTTGTTGACAGATTCGCCTCTTCCGGTGCACAATTCCGCTGATATGCGTTCGGCGGAAGCCTTCTCTCTCTTTTGCTCTCTGCTCCTGATCTCTCCCCTCGCTCTTGAGGCGCAAAGCCAGTGCTCCAGCCAGCCGAATCCGTCCACCTTCATCGCCCAGAATTGTAACGCGGGCGGAGCCGTGACCGTCCCGAAGGGCAGGAAGTTCGCGGTGGTGGACGTCTCGGAAAACTACGGCACTTTCAACTACTCCATCTGCGGGCCCGATGGAGGCGTTTCCAGCCCGGGACAGGTGGGATTGCTCTCGCGGGTCCGGGAGGAGGGCTGGTCAATTGGCAGGATGCAACCAACGGGTCCGACCCGCCGAGCTCGCAAGCCGGCTACCCGGCCTGGCAAGGTGGATGGCTGGCCGGGTGCCCGCTGGCGGTAAAGGGTCCGGCGGCAAGGGTGCGGCCGGCGGCGGCGTCGAGCGCGCCGGCGGCGTCTCGCCCGGCGGCCACTTTGCGCGCTGGGCCTTCGCGCATTGGGGGAGCGGTGTGCCCGACGGACGCCCCCCGCCCTGCTTCGGAATCTGTGGCAGTTGGCGCCGCCGGATGCTGTGGTTCCTGGACGTTTCCGCCCTTACGCAACAGGGCGACACTCTGCTCCCCGTTGCGACGTCGCACGTCCCGGGCTCGCTGGGCGCGGAGATCCAGGTGTTCGGCGATACGCAGGTCACCCTGACCCAGACCCCGCAGCCCTTCCGGCCGGAGGACGCCCGGGACGAGACGGCAACCTCGGGTTGCAGCGGCAATCCCGGGGACAACTGCCGCCCCTTGTTCACCGTTCACTGGGCGGCGCCGGGAGGCTCCAGCGACTGTTCCGACTTTGCGGTGACGTACGACTTCACGCTCGACCACCCGAGCCAGATCGCCGGGCAGCCGGTAACGGCTTGGCTGAAGGGCACGTCCAGCAACGGGGGCACGGACGACGTGAACTTCCCCGACTACATCTTCGGGCCGCAGACGGACTCCCAGTTGTTGGCGGCGGACCAGGGCGGCCTGCACCTGGCCACGGTTTCGCCACTGGACACGTCGCAGGACGTGCAGGTGGTGGTCAAGTCGCGGGATTACGGCGGGTCGGCGGTCTTGCGGCCGAAGGCGACCATTAAGGGCTCCTGCGTGGTGGGCGGAAAGGCGACGGTGGCCTTCAACGTCATTGACGAGAGTAGTGAGGACGTGAAGCCGCCCGCCTGCGCGGACGCGGCGGACTTCGCCAAACACCCCTTCGCGAGCCTGCCGGTGGATCAGGACTGCAACGGGATCGCGGACGATTGGGAGAAGAACCACGGCGGGCCTTTCCGGACCACTTGCCGTCGGCCGCCGCAACCCGCTCTCAACCGAAGTGCCTGATCTTCCAGGGGTTTCTTCGCCCACAACACGCTTGTTCCTCCCCTTTCCCACCTTGACCGCCCGATTTCAGTTGGGTTAAAGTCTTAGTACGGTGTAACAGAGCCTGACCTGAAAGGGTCCCGTCGGGAGGTCGATGAACGGGCTACGGACACGTTTGTGCTGGTTGGGCTCTCTGGCGCTCCTGGGCAGTTCTCCGGGTTGCGCTCCCGGCCAGTCCTTCCGCACCTCGTTCCTGTCTCCGCCGCTTCCGGCCGCCCACGCCTTCTATGCTCCGGACCCTCCGCCGCTGGATGCGCCGATCGAGACCGTAGATTCCCCGCGTTTCCTTTCGCCGCTCCCGCCGGTGTCCGTAGGCAGCCGGTCCGAGGTTCTGGTGCGGGAGGCCGAATGGCACTTCCAGGCGGGCCGCGCCCATTACAAGGTGGGGGATGCCAACTCTGCTCGCCGCGAGTTCGACCGGGCCATCGATCTTCTGCTCACCGCCCCGGAGGACGCCGCGATCCGGGTTCCCATCGACGAGAAGCTGGAAGACCTCGTCGACGCCATCCACCGTTTGGACCTGGCGGGTTTGGGCGCCGGAGACGCCGCTTCCCTGCCCGGCTTCGAGAAGCCGCCCCTGGAGGATGTGGA
Source organism: Bryobacterales bacterium (assembly GCA_963710565.1). GTDB lineage: Bacteria > Acidobacteriota > Terriglobia > Bryobacterales > Bryobacteraceae > DASWZN01. Next base: position 354,050 of record CAVQAN010000013.1, read on the forward strand.
GCCGCTGACCTTCCCCGTGGATCCGGCGCTCAAGGATAAGGTCGCCGAGGAACTGCGCGCCACGGCGTCCCAACTGCCGCTCCAGATCACGGACCCGGTTCTCTCCTATATCAACTTCTTCTCGAACGGCCGCGGCCGCCGCATCCTCACTTATGGCGTGCAGCGGTCGGGCCGCTACAAAGCGCTGATCCGGCGGGTCCTCGACGAGGAGGGCGTTCCGCAGGAACTGATCTACCTGGCGCAGGCGGAATCGGGCTTCCAACCGCGCGCCGTGTCGCGCAAGAGGGCCACCGGGATGTGGCAGTTCATGAAGGCGCGCGGTGTCGAGTACGGTCTGGAGCAGTCACCCTATTTCGACGACCGGCTGGATCCCGAGAAGGCGACCCGCGCCGCCGCGCGGCACCTGCGCGACCTCTATCGCCACTTCGGCGACTGGTACCTGGCGATGGCCGCCTACGACTGCGGGCCGGTCAACGTCGACCGGGGCGTCGAGCGGACCGGCTACGCGGATTTCTGGGAGCTGCGCAGCCGTAATGTCCTGCCCAAGGAGACGGCTAATTACGTTCCCGCGATCCTGGCGATGACCATCGTCATGAAGAACGCGAAGGAGTACGGCCTGGACGGAATTGAAGGGGATCCGCCGCTCGAGTACGATACCATCGACATTGCCGCGCCGACGCACCTGCAGTTGCTCGCCGACCTGGCGGAGTGCCCGGTGTCGCAGCTTCACGACCTGAACCCGGCGCTACTCAAGAACATCGCTCCGGCCGGAAGGTCGCTGCGGGTGCCCAAGGGATCGGGAACGGCGCTGGCGGCGGTACTGGATACGGTCCCGCCGGAAAAGCGGGCCGCCTGGCGCGTGCATAGGGTGGCGGGCGGCGAGACGCTTGGCTTCATTGCCCAGCGCTACCGCGTGACGGAGAACTCGATTCTCGCCGCAAACCGCGCGGGCGCGAACGCCCTCGAAGCCGGCGACCTGCTCATTATCCCGGTGGCGCCCGTCCGGGAGAAGCCGTCCGTGAAGCGGGCGGGGTCCCGGCGCGGCGCGGCGCCGCCGCACCCTCCCGCCGCCCGATCCGCCGCCCGGTCCGCCGCACACCGTACGGTCTCCGCGTCCGCCAAACCCGCTCATACCGGGCCGGGAACTTACACCGCCGCGAATGTCCGCCCGCACCGCACCGCGAAGCCCACCGCCGCCAAACAGTAACATCGCGTCCCGCAGCGCCCGGCACCGGCAACGGTGCCCGCCATCGTGAGCCAGTAACATCGCGCCCGGCCGGGCGCAGCCGCCGTTTTTTTGTATGCACGCTCTTGCCTTCCCGCAAAAAGGAGTTATTCTAAGGTGTGACCACGCTCGTACAGGAGGCCTGAGAAATGTTTGATAAGCTCGAGTTCGCCCGGATGACGGACGAGGAAGACGATTTCGATTTCAACGAAGAGCACGTCGAGCTTGAATCCGACCTGGAAGAGTACGGCCCGGAAGAAGACGAGGAAGATGAGGACGAGGAGGAAGAAGAAATGATCGAGCCCGTCGCCCCTGAGCGCTCCAGTTCCAGCAGCCCGCCCCTGCGGCCGAGGTGCCGCCCGCTCCGGTAGCGCCCGTGAAGAAGCCGGCGAAGAAAGTCGCCGCCAAGGCTCCGGTCAAGAAGGCGAAGGCAGGTCGTCAAGAAGGCAGCCGTCAAGAAGGCAGCCGTCAAGAAGGTAGCCGTGAAGAAGGCTGCCAAGAAGGCGCCGGTCGTCAAGAAGGTCGCCAAGAAGGCGAAGAAGACCGCCAAGAAGAAGTAGTCGGCCACGCCCGAGCGGCGAACCGGGCGCCGGCGCCCTGCCGGCGCTCGCGGTTACCCGAGGACTTCGCGGCAGCGCTCGTAGAGGTGAAGGAGTGCGTCCGCGTACTCCTCGGGGGTCTTGGATTGCTTGCCGGTGTAGCCCGCGGCCGGTACGCCTTTGCCGTAACCCGTGGTGACGGCGATGAATTTCATCATTTCCACCGCGAGCTCTTCTTTGCTCCGCGGCGATGCCCCCTGAGAGGTCTGATCTTCCATGGCAGTTCTTCTCCTTAAGCGAAGGCTCAGATCCAGGGTAACAAGTTCCCATGCCGCTTAACGCGCGCCGCCACATCCGCAAGATGCGAGGCGGTGCACAGGCACATCTGCTCGAAGCCGGGGACGGGCAGTTTTACGTGGTGAAGTTCCGCAATAACCCCCAGCACCGGCGCGTTCTGATCAACGAGGCCGTGGCATCGGTCCTCCTTCGTTACCTCCAGATCGCGGCACCCGAGGTGGTCATCATCTCGGTATCGAGCGAGTTTCTGGGAGCCAATCCGGATCTCTGCCTTCAACTGGGCGCGCACCGGGTTCCCTTCGAGCCGGGCTGGCATTTCGGCTCCCGGTACCCGGGCGACCCGGACCGGCTGGCCGTCTACGACTTCATCCCGGATGCGCTCCTGGCGCAGGTCGTCAACCTCCGCGAGTTCGCCGGGATGCTCGCCTTCGACAAGTGGACCGGAAACGCAGACGGGCGGCAGGCGATCTTCTTTCGCAGCCGGATCAGCGAGTGGACCGCCGCCCGCACCGCGACCCGCCCCGGATTCCTGGCCTGGATGATCGACCACGGCTTCGTGTTCAACGGACCCTATTGGGATTTCCCGGACTCCCCGCTGCATGGCATCTACCACCAACCGGCGGTGTATGACGCGATCCACTCGCTGAACGACTTCTCCCCGTGGCTCGATCGCATTGCCCACTTTCCGATCGAGGTCATGGACCAGGCCTTGCGGAGTGTTCCCTTGCAGTGGTTGGACGGCGAGCGGGAGACCTTGGAGGACCTCCTTGAGCGACTCATGAGGCGGCGAGGGCTGGTGGCGGGTTTGCTTGAAGACTGCCGGCGTACCAAACCCGCGTCCTTCCCCAACTGGCGCTGAGCGGTCGGCAGAACGAGGTCTGGAATTCCGCTAGAATGGAGAGTCCGCCATGCATCGGCTGGTTCTGCACAACGATGAAGTATGCGAGGGCTCGAAGAACGTCCTGGCCCCGGGCCAGGTCGGGCTGGCTTCCGGCTGGGGTGTGTTCAGCACGCTCCGGATCGTCCGCGGCGTTCCTTTTGCCTTCGAACGCCACTGGGAACGAATGAAGCGCGACGCAGCCACCCTCCACGTGCCGTTCCCCGCCGATCCCGACTACATCCGCTCGCGTCTGCTGCGCCTCATCGCGGCCAACCAGGTGGGCGACGGGACCGCCAGAACCATCGTCGTCCGCAACCGGGGCGGCATCTGGGAAGGCACGCCGGAGTGCGATTTCGACCTGCTCGCCTTCACCACTGGCCTCAAGCATTGGGGCGCCGACGTCCGGCTTGCCGTCGACGAGCAGGCCCGGCACGCGGGCTCACGGTTTCGGGGTGTGAAGTGTCTCTCCTGGGCCCTCAACCTGGTCATGCTGGAGGAGGCTCAAACCCGCGGGTGCGACGAGGTTCTGCTCCTGAACGAGCGCGGCGAGGTAAGCGAGTGCACGTCCGCGAACGTCTTCATCGTCCGCGACGGCGAGGTCCTGACACCCCCGCTCGATTCCGGGTGCCTGCCGGGTGTGACGCGGGAGATCCTGCTCGAGCTCGCCCCGGCCGAAGGGATTCCGATTCGCGAGATGAAGCTCAGCCTGGAAGACCTCATGACCGCCAACGAGGTGTTCATCACTTCCACTACGCGTAACCTCCTGCCGGTGGTCTCGATCGAGGGCCGCCCGCTGCGGCAGCGGAACCAGGTTCGGGAAGCGCTGGAAGCGGCCTTTGAACGAACGGTCGATAAGTACATTGCCAGCTATGTCGGTAGCCTGTCCTAAGTGCGGTAGCCGGAACCTCCGTTACGCGCACTTGCGCGGGACGGTGGAGCACCTCTGGAGTTGGGTCGGAATACGGCCCTTGCGTTGCCGGGCCTGCTACTGCCGCTTCATCGAACGTACCTGGGAACTGTCGAGCATGAGGTTCGCCCGCTGCCCCCGCTGCTGGAGGCTGGATTTGAGTCGTTGGTCCCTGGAAGACTACCACGTCTCCTTTTTCAGCAGCCTGCTGTTGAACTTGGGGGCCAACCCATACCGGTGCGAGTATTGCCGCGTCAACTTCGTCAGTTTTCGCAAACGCAAGGAGCGGTATAAACCGCAGCGGCGAAAAGAGCAGCGCAAACACGGCCACCAGCAGGAACCGGCCGGCGAACCAAGCTCCGGCGAAAGCAGCGCGCAGCAAAGGGAACTGGCGGGCCCGTTCCGGCCCCGAAGAGAGCGGATCCTGACGTCTGGCGTGGCTCAGGCGGCTGCGCCTGGAGCGCCGGGGCAAAAAAACAAAAATGGTTCCAAGTGACCCACTTCACAGCTCGTTCGCCAGCCGGCATGCACGGCCCGAACATGGCAGCCGCCGACGTGCCCGCGTCGCCTTCGTTGCTCCCCGCCACGGCTTTTGACCGCTGCGGATCGCTGCCCCGAAAGCCGTCGGGCAACGGTCAACGATGAAGCCGAAGTCTCGATGCGGCCTTTCTCTCGCCCGGAGCGGCTGCTTGTTTCCAGGCTACCTCTCCGGGGTTATCGTTCCCGGCCTGCCTCTTTGACTTCCTGACGAATCCGCCTCCGGCCCGTTCGGCTACCTGCTCCCCGCCTCGCGCCCGGTTTGGCCGTCGCGGGGCGGATCAGCGCTGGCAACCCGTTGCCGCAGCCTCGTCCGCCACTCCGGTTTGGCTCTCCAGGCCTTGCTCCCCGTCCGGATCTTTCGATCCCTCCGGCTCAACGCTCGCCCCGGTTCGCCTCCGGAAGCTTGCCTCCGCGTTCCGCCCGGTGCCTTTCGCTCCCCAGTGGTCTAAGCTTTGCAACTCTTTCCACCGGATCACCGTTCCGGGCCCGCTGCGTTCCGCGTGGCTCGCTGTTCCGTGAACCTCTTGGAACCAACTCCATCTTCTACCTAAACTCTGTTTCAGTCAAATAAAAACTCTATGTTACGGATCGATTTCCGCAGAATGTTTTTGGCTTTAGATTCAGTCGGATGCGAGGGCTGCACTCTGAAATTCATGTGAATAAAACAATCGGTAAAGCTCTGTTTCGGCGGGAGCCCGTGCCTCAAACAGAACCGCCAGATAGTGTTTCGGTTCTCGCCGCGCTACTCGGGCGCCAGCCTCAGGATCATCCCCGTATCGGTGGCCACCCACACGTTCTCCGGGGTGGGAGCGGCCAGGGAGGCGCGGCGGGCCACGGCCCGATAATCGACATCCATCTCGGTCCAGTTCTCTAAGTCTTTGCTTTTCAGTATCTTGAGCTTCCCTGGCACGGGCGAGTGAAAAAGAGTCCCGGGTGGCTCGACCGCAGCCAGGTAGGCCGGCCCCTGGGTTTCAGCCAGGACGTCGGTCACGGCCCGATCTCTACGCCGGAATGCTCGCGTGCTCTTCCCGGTGCTGAGATCAATCCGAAAAACCTCGGAGGGATAGTCGAAACGGCCAAAGAACTCGACCAGGAGGAGCCCCCGGCCGTTCGGCGCCAGGCTGAGGGCCGTAGACTGGCCGAACATTGAAGTCTCCATCGCTTTCCAGGTTTGTCCGCCGTCCCGCGTTTGGATGGAGAGGCCCAGCCCGGGCCATTCGCGAGGCTGACCCTCCGGATCCACCCAGTCGGGAGCCCTGCCGCGCTCGCCGGGACGAGGCGGCTTGCTCCACCCCACGATCAGGCCGTCTTTAGCGCCTGCGAAAGCGATGGCGCTGTAGACGCAATGCTCGGGCGCCGCCTCGGGGCTGGCGGCCGCCCCAACCGGGGTCCACGTAAGGCCGCCATCGGAGGTTTGCCAGACCGACTTGTTCCCTCCCACCGCCCAGCCCCGCTTCTCGTCGCGGAAGTAGACGCGCAAGGCGTCTGGGGCTGGCTTGAGCCGGGTCCACTTCCGGCCGAAGTCGCTGGTGCGCCAGATGCTTTTGGGCGCCACCAGCCATCCGGTGTGCTCGTCGAGGAAGAACAGCGAGTTGGCGGCCTCGGGCACAACTACCGGCGTCCAGGTCCGGCCGCCGTCGGCGGTGGCGACCGCGTAGGGTTTTGGTTTTCCCCGGTTCACGATCCGGCCGGCGGCCATTCCAACCCGCGGCGAAGGGAACGCCAGGTCCGCTATGGTGAACTCGGAATCCTCCGCGGGGTCGTAGAAGTACGCAAGACGCCACCGCTCGCCCGCCACGACCAGAGCCGGCCAGAGTGCAGCCAGCGCCAGCAACCTCAATCGTCCGTTCATCTCACGAGTGCGGCACCACGGACCCGGAGGAGAGCACCAGGTCCACGTGGTTCGCGTTCTCCACTGCCAGCGGCGCCATGCGGGCCAGGACCAGCGCACAACCTACCTGCTCGCCGACGGTCGTGAGCAGCTCCATCTCGCTTCCGCTGTGCTGATGCGGTTGCCGGTGTTGCACATTGATGACCCCAACCACCCGATTCCGGGCGATCACCGGCGCCGAGAGAAACGCCTCGAAGGTGTCCTCGGGAAGGTCGCGGAAGCTCTTGAATCGCGGGTCCCCATACGCCTCACGCGAAATCGCCACCAACCGCCGCTCCTTCGCGACCCAACCCGTGAGTCCCTCGCCCAGTTTCAAGCGGATCTTGCCGATCTCGGACGGGTGCGGCGTACTGGCGGCGCACAGCGCCAGCTCGTCGTTATCGATCAGGTAGATCAAACACGAGTCGCACGCTGTGAACTCGACTACCAGAGCCACGATGCCCTGGAGCACTTCCTGCAGGCTCATTTCGCGCACCATGAAACGGCTGATCTTCTGGAAAAGCTGGAGCTGCTGCTCGGTCCGCCGGAGGGCCGCCTCGAGGTCTTTGGTCTTCGGCACGCCCCATTATCCCAAATCGGCGCCAACCCGTCCGTCCCGCCGAGCCGTGGGGAGGCGCGCGCCAGGCGGCCCCGCCCCATTCTCGCGCCACCGTTGCAGCCCGCCTGGCGGAAGCGGCGACCGGATGGGCGGGGCCTAGGTCCACGCCTCGAGGCGCGATCCTACCAGCTTGGTCAGCTCTTCGGCGGTCCACTGCATGTGCGCGCGTGCGTGCTCCGGCATCTCCTGGAGAACGTCCTCAAAGGAAGGCCGCACGGACACCGGCAGGACCGAGAAACCGAGCGCATCCGCCATCCGGTCGGCAATGCGGACGAGGTGAACGGCCCGGAACGGCGGCCCGAGCATGGCGTCGTGGTGCTGGGCGATGGCCTCACACAAATCCAGTGGCAGCGGCATGCGCGCGGCGATCCATTCACCCGCGGCGCAGTGATCGATGTCGAACAGCTCCCGCTCCGTAGCGAGCAGGTCGTAGCAGCTCTCCTGAGAGACGGCCAGCAGGTTCGTGTAGGCCTCCGGGTATTGGACCAGAAGCGCCAGCCGGCCGATGTCCCGCAACAAGCCGGCGGTGTATGCCAGACCCTGGTCCATGCCGCAGGGCCGGGCCAGCACGTCGGCCAGCACGGCGCCGGCGAGGCTGCTGCGCCAGCATGCCCGCAGGGCTTCGTTCCTCTGGAGGGTCCGCGCCGCGAAGTCTCCCAAGGCGCGGGTCAGCGCGATGCCCTGGACGCGTGCCAGCCCGATGAGGACAACAGCGTGCGAGATCGTTTTCACCTGCCGCTCGAGCGAAAACAGCGGCGAGTTGGCGATCTGCAGCACTCGCGCCGAAAACACGGGCTCGGCCGAGATGAAGTCGCCCACGTCCCGGATGTGGATGTTCTCCCGGTACAGCAATTGAACCAGTCGCATTGCCACCGGGGAAAACGGCGGCAGATGCTCCAGCGCCCAGGGCGTCCCGTTCCGGGGCGGCGCAGGGGTGGCTGTGGGTGCCTGAACCTCGCTCATGGCCTGTTCTCCTTCCCGACTTATCGGCCGGACGAAGGAGAAACTCCAGCCCGTTCCGGAGGGAGCCTCCACCCAAGCAGCGTTGCCACAACTGGGGCACGGACCTTTTGCGCAGTGGTTTCGGCAGGACCGAATCCCTGCAGGTCCTCCCGGTCCTTCTGCCGGTCCTTCTGCCGGGGAGTCCGCGGCATATTTGTGCTACACTCTGACCTTCAATGGGCGCTTCCGGCTGTTGGCAAGCGCCTCCATTCATTGGTCTTGAGCGCAACTCCAGGACCAGCGCCGCCCTCGATCGCGGCGCTCCCGGAGCCGCGAATCTCGAAACCGAGCCGGGAGCACGGCATGATCGTGACTTTGAACCGCACTCTCCTGTTGATCTTCATCGTCCTGCTGCTGCACAGTCTCGGTGCAATGGCCACCGGTTGGAACCATACGATCATGGACGAGCACGGCTTCCGGCAGGCACAAACCGCTATAACGGTCGAGTACCTTTGTAAGGGCGGACCCTGGTTCGCGTACGAGACACCCGTGCTCGGTCCGCCTTGGTCGATACCCATGGAATTCCCCCTGTACCAATGGCTTGTCGCCATGGCGGTATCGATCTTCCGCGTCCCCATCGACCAAGCCGGCCGATCCATCAGCGTTCTCTTTTTCTACGCTTCCCTGCCGCCGCTCTATTCTCTCCTTCGCCGTCTCGGTCTGACGGCTACGCAAAGGCTCCCGTTCCTGATTCTGATGGTGTCCAGTCCGCTCTACATATTCTGGTCGCGAACCGTGATGATAGAGTCGTGCGCGCTGTTCTTCGGCGCGGTTTACCTGGCTGCAGCCGCAAGGTACCTCGATGCACCAAAGCCGGCGTACGCTGCCCTGACGCTACTCTGGGGAAGTCTCGCCGCGCTGGTCAAAATCACCACTTTTTATGGTTTTGCGCTATGTGCGATCTGGTTTCTGTTGGCGGAACGGTGGTTTCGCAAGCGCCCCGGTAACAACGCACGGATACACCTAATCTATGCGGGCTCGGCGGTAATGGTTCCGTTCCTCTTCGGTTATGCCTGGTCGCTCTTTGCCGAGGCCCAAAGGGCGCTCAATCCCCTGGCCGGCTTCCTGACGCTCAGCGCTCTTCATAAGTTCGAGTTCGGGACACTCAGCCAGCGTGTGTCGGCGCGGCTATGGACAGTGCTTTGGTCACGGAGTCTCGGGGACATATTGGGAACCAACTTACTCATTCTGCCGCTCGCCGTGTGCGTGCCGTTTCTGCGCCGGGAGCGAGTTCTGTGCTGCGTTTCGGCTGCCACGTTTCTTGCCGTTCAGTTGACTTTCGCGAATCTGCACGTCGTCCATAACTACTACCAGTACGCGAATGGAGTGTTCTTAGTTGCAGCCCTGGGGTTCTGCATTGCGGGCCTGCTGGAACCTGGCGGGTCCGCCCGAGTCCTGGGACTGGTCTTGCTGGGGGCAGCCGCGGTGTGCGGGCTATACCACTATCGAACGTCATTTCGTCTCGCCCAAGAGAACGACAATCTGTCGCTACGGCCTACCGCCGAAGCCATCCAACGCAATTCGAACCCGGACGACGTGGTGATGGTCTATGGAATGGATTGGTCTTCCGAACTGCCTTATGCCAGTCGCCGCAGAGCCATCATGGTGCGGGACGGCGCCCCGCCCGAAGACCCGAGGATCCGGCGCGTTTTGGCGAGCCTGCCCAATCACAGGCCGGGAGCGCTAGTCGCATGCCTTGCCGACCGTGCCAACCCCGCGGAAGTCCGGCGCCGTGCGTGCGCATACGGCTTCGACGAAGCGGCGAGATTTGAGGATGGCCTCTGTTCCGTGTACTTGCCGGCCGCTCACCCCAAGGCTCCAGCGTCGTGCGGTCCCCCGCCAGATCCGAAAGCTCCGTTTGGCAACCTCGAGAGGCCCTCGGCGGGGGCCGAGATCGCCAATCCCCTGGTCGTGGCCGGATGGGCGCTCTCCCGGGCCGGCGTGAAACAGATCGGGATATACCTCGACGGACGGCTTGTCGATACGGTACGACCTGGCATTCCGCGACCCGATTTCTTAAAGGTCCAACCGCGATTTCGGGACAGTCCCGATTCGGGGTTCTTTGCCAAGGTCGATCTGACGGGCATCAGCCGGGGAGCCCACGTACTGAGAGTCGAAATCCAGGCGAACGACGGCGGCAGCCGCGAGCTGGCCGATTTTCCGGTACTCCTGACGAAATAGCAGCCGCCGGCGCCAAGGGGTGACACGCAGGCTGTCGGTTTCATGGGACTCACGAATGCCGCGACGAGGGCCTCAGCGCTTCCGGCATAGCGTGCCATCCTGTCGAAGGTTCGGCGCTGTCGAGCGATGCTTGAGACGCAACATTCCTACGGCTCGACGCGAAGGTCTGACCAGTAGACCCCTTCGGCGCCACAGGATCGTTCCGCGGATTCTGTTTCGAAGTACAGGTTTTGCTGCCGACCTGCGGCTGGCAATTCTATCGTACTCTCCGCGGACCACCCTTTTCCGGCCTCACATCGGCGGGGATCCTCCCACAGCAGGCGTCTGTTGCCTGCGGCGTCGCCGCCGAGCAGAATCCGGAACGAAACGCCGCCGGAACAGGTCGATCGTGTCCCCTCAGTCCCGTAGCGCACACGGAGGCGCTTGCCCGCTGGCAGCGGGATCCAGCCGGAAGAAGGCGAGCCCACTACGAGGCGGACCTCCCCGCCGTTGAGCGCCATCAGGGGCGAGAATTCGATAGAACCGACGGGACGTACCGCGCGCAGAGTGCGGCTGAGATTGCATATCAGCCCCCCCACACCATCTTGCCCCGGAGCCGTCAGCAGCAACGCATAAAGCCGGACCCTCACGCTGGGGCCAAACCCCAGCGAGGCCGCCATCCCCCGGTGGACGAGTATGCGCCGCACGCTTTCGGCAGAGAAGCGCTGGGATTCCGGCCGAAAGATCTCCAGCATCGAGGTCTGAGTGTTCACACACGGCGAAAGCAGGAACCCTCCGGCGGCGGTCTCGTCCAGCAACCTGAAATCCAGCGAGCGTCGTGCGGTCTCCACCCGCAGAACCATCTTTTCCTTGCGATACAGGAAGTCCAGTAGCGCGCCTGTAAGGGTCCGCTCAACGTGTAGTTCAGCCCAGACCAGACCCCCCGAAACAGCGGGGATATCGAGGGTCTCCTCGGTGCGGATACTGCGGTCCATGAGAGGTCTCAATTCCCAGCCGGATGGCCGCTCACGGTGCTTCAATACAAGATAGCCGTCTGCGACCGCCGATGGGGCATAGTGCGTCAGCAACGAACGCCACGCCAGGCTGTCTTCCATCGTCGGGTAGCGGTTATCGACAGTGTCGAAGTGAAAGTAAACTGTCCGGGGAGCGCTCGGGCCCTCCAGAAACGCGGCGTTCTTTTCACAGAGACTCGCGGTGCACGCGACATAGGCCTGCATAGCGGGCCTGTTGCGAAGGGGCAATCCCTTCTGGATAGCGTAGGACAGTTCGTCCGAGAACACGTCCACCGAATCGGCCCCGGCCGGAACGGCGCGCGGCCGCAGCCGTAACGAAGGCAGCACCCGGCTGTACGCGGGATAGAGTCGCAACGACTCCAGGAAGACCGCGGTTCGTTGCCGGACCACGTCGCCCGTCAGCGAAAGCGTCCCGGCAAAGCCTCCTAAGAGAAGGATGCTGTAGACCGCCCTCCAGTGGGGCGGCCATACCCCGGCTGTGCCCCCCGGCAAAGCAATCAGGAGGATACCGATGGGGATGCCGAGGGTGAGCAAGGCCATATACCAGTGTTGGTCATCGTTGCGAATCAGTCCGTGGCGGAAGGTCATCAGCTCAAGGGCGGCAAGCCAGCCCAGACGGCCCAGTTTCTCCAGATTGACCGGGGGCGCTATCTGACTCGCAAATTGCAGCAGCGGAAGCCCGCAAACCAGCAACGCCAGCAGCAGTTCGATCCACGGCCGGCCGTTCACCATCGCGGAGCCATATCCCCTGGAGAGCTCCATCGACTGCTTCACAAACGCAGGGAGATTTGACACTCGTTGTCCGGCGACCAACCAGAACAGGAGAAAGGAAGCCCCGCAGGTCGAAGCGACGGTTACGAGACCTTTTCGCCTCGCCATTAGGGGCAGCAGCGCCGCCACCAGAAGAAAGCAAGTGAACTTCGTACAAGCGGCGAGACCGGCGGCGCACGCGATCAGCATTACGGTCGGCATCTTCCAGCGGAACTTATCGGGGGAAGGCATCGTCGCCAAGAAGAGCAGGACAGGTATCAGCGTGGAGGGTTCAGCCAGAACAACGATCGCCGCGGCCCACGTCCAGCGCGCTGCCGCGGAACGGATCCAGGACGCGCCCAGCAGCGCGATTCCCGAAGACGCCCCAGCCGCCAGCACCAGCCGTCCCAGGACCTGCCAGAGATAGACGCTGACCGTTCCCCTCGGCTCGGCGAGAAACCCCCACGGACCGTACGTAAAAATCACTTCGGTCCCGAACTGCTTGCCGTGTTCAAATGCCCACGTCAGAAAAGCGCGCCACGACTCGTCCACTCCCCCTCGCACGGCAGGAACGGGGAGAAGGACGTAGGTGACCAGGTACCACACGAACAGAACCGCAGAGATCCGGAACGCCTCTCGAGGGAGAGCGGAGGTGCGCTCAACGCGGTTCGTACTCGCCCCTCGCGCAGATTCGATCATGGCCCTGCCTTCAGACAGAATCGCGTCTCCCGGCAGCAACGCGCTTCCGTCCCACCACCAGGAACTGCTTTCCCAAGAACCGCCAAACCGCCGGTGCGGCGAGGTACAGCCGCAACATCCATACCGGATAACGGGGGCCGCGCGACATCGTATAGGGCAGAAAGCGGGCTACTCGTTCTTCCACTTCGAAGCCGCAGTTCGAGAGCGCCTCTCCTAACGACAACTCGGTCAATTCGACGTGATGATCGAAGAAATCCCAATAGGCGCCGGGCAAGTGCTTGATGTTCGGTCCCATGGCGATGAAGCGCCCGCCGGACTTCAGGCACCGGTACGCGTTCGCCAATACCGCGCTGACGGCGGACTTGTTGGGCAGATGTTCCAGAAAGTTGCTGGTGAAGACGGCGTCCAGTTCCCCGTCCGGAAGGGGCCAGGGTTGGGAGCAGTCTTGTTGGAGAACGGTGACGCCCGGCGCCGCCCGTTTGTGGACGTCGGGATTCAGGTCCATGGCATACCTCATGCCGGCGGTGGTGTTGTTGATGAACTCGCAGTAACCCGCGCCGAGGTCGAGCACGGCGCCCGTGCCGGGGACCCACCGGCCGAAGTACGATGCCAGCACCTTCCAGACCTGGGTCCGGTAGTCGGTCTTCCCGGCAAAGCGGGCCTCATAGATTCGTTGCAGCTCAGGCCCATCCGGAGAAGATCGCATCGTCGTTCGGGAGTCCTTTGCTCGCTGACCTCACTTCGCGTGGTAGTCGCCCCGGCTGAAGTACTTTTCCAGCCAGCAATAGAGAGCGATGAACAGGTAGCGGCTCCCCATCTCCTTGATCTTGAGTTTCGATTCGCCGGCGCGCCGGTTGCGCCAGGTGATGGGCATCACCGTCCAGGAATATCCGCGCACGATGGTCTTCAGCGGGAGCTCCACGGTGAGGTTGAAGTGCGCCGAGAGGAACGGGTGGCAGCCTTCGATCACGGTTCGCCGGTATGCCTTGAAGGCGTTCGTGAAGTCGTTCAGAGGAACGCCAAACAGCAGGCGCAGGAACAGGTTCGCAGATGCGGTTGAGCAGGAGTTTGAGGCGGGGATAGTCGATCACGCCCCCGCCGCGCACGAAGCGCGAGCCGAACACGGCGTCCCAACCCTGGCCCAGAAGCTGCCAGTACCGGACCACATCGCGGCAGTCGTCGGATTCATCGGCCATCATGACGACGACGGCGTCCCCGGTCAGGTGACTGAAGCCACAGGTAACGGCGCGCCCAAAGCCGTGGTCGCCGGTGTTTTGGACGGGTTTACATTCCGGGATGCGGGCGCGGATCTCCTGGAGCAGCCTCCAGGTGGAGTCCGTGCTGCAATCGTCGACGACCACGATTTCGTGAGGAACCCCTTGCAAGCGCAATTCCAGGTGCAGGTGCTCGACGGTGGCGGCGATGCAGCTTTCTTCGTTCTGGGCCGGAATCACCACGGAAAGCAATTGGAGCGGCTCGCGCGGGAGCGGCGGGCGCCGATTTCATGCGTGGCTCACTTCCAGCCAGTCCGGATGGTCTTGGGCATGTTGCGCGATGCCTTCGAGAATGGCGGGGAGCGGTATCTCGATTCGCCAGCCGAAATCCCGGGCTGCTCCGGTGTTGTCCATCGCCACCCAGGGGATGTCGTACCTGCGTGGCTGCGGATCGGCCAATGGGACATGCCGGCCGAATCGTTCGTCGCACCAGGCAGTGAGTTGTGCCAGCGACATGGTGTTGGCGGGACCGCCGCCGGCCGTATAGAGCCGCTGCCCGTCCGGATCGGGCGGTGCGCATCTGAGCCACCAGCAGGGCCGCCAGATCGCGCGGGTGAAATGCGTCCCGCGCCTGGTGGCCGGTGCCGTCGAATCCGATGTAGCGAAGCGGCCGGCGACGCAGGTGCGCGTTCACCCAATGGGCGAAAATGCCCTGGGACGGCGTGCCGAACTGTCCCGCGCCGGCGAGCACGCCGCAACGCGCGATCCATACCGGAAAATCGAACGCGGCGCCATACTCGAGGGCCATGATCTCCGAGGCGAGTTTGGTGGCTCCGTAGAGAGAAACCGGCGCGGCGGTGGAGAAGTCCGGTCCGATGCCATCCGCGCTCAGCCCGCGGGGCAGCGGCGCCGCAGGGTCCAGGGCGAAGGTCCGGCCACGCACGCGCAAGGGAATGGCGGCGAGGGCGGGAATCGAGTAAACGCGGCTGCTGCTGAGCAGTAGCAGGCCGGCCTTGTGCTCGCGGCAGTACTCGAGCACGTTGCCGAGCGCGGCCAGGTTATGTTCGAACAGCCGGCGGCTGCTTCCGGCGCCGGAGAGGCCGGCCAGGACGCTGGGATTGGCGGCCGCGTCGATCACCCAATCGCAGGCGGGCAGACCCTCGAGGTCGCTGGCCGACCGCAGGTCCCCGTGAACGAATTCGACGCCCAGCCTTTCGAGCCGCACACGATTTGTTTCCGCTCCCGGCCGCATCAGGTTGTCGATGCCCGCTACGCGCAGGCCTTCGACGCGTTCGAGCAGGCACCCGGCAAGCGCGCTTCCCACGAAGCCGCAGACACCGGAAACGAGGATTCTCATAAAGCGCCGGCAGGCAGGCGCTGTCTCCAGCCTGCCACAATCTCCTGGAAGATGATGGGCAGCGTCTTGACGATTGTCCACCCGGGATAGTGCGCTTGCATCTTTCGCAGGTCGCTGTAGTAGCAGATGTGGTCGCCAATCCGGTTCTCATCGACATAGCGCCAGTTCATTTTCTTGCCGGTGAGGTCTTCGGCCATGCGGAACGCTTCCAGGATGGAACAGGAGTTCGGCTTCCCGCCTCCCAGGTTGTAGACTTCGGCGACGCGCGGAGCTTTCCAGAACTCGTACATGAAACCGGCCACATCCTCGGAATGGATATTGTCGCGCACCTGCTTTCCTTTGTATCCGAAGACCTTGTACTCGCGCCCCTCCACGTTGCACTTCACGAGATAGCTGAGGAACCCGTGCAACTCCACGCCGGCGTGATTGGGGCCGGTGAGGCACCCGCCGCGCAGGCAGCAGGTGGGCATGCCGAAATAGCGGCCGTACTCCTGCACCATGACATCGCCGGCGACCTTGGATGCGCCAAAGATGGAGTGCTTGCTCTGGTCGATCGGAAAGTCCTCGGCGATGCCGTGCTCGAACGCGGCATCCGCGTAGTCCCAGCGCGTTTCGAGCTCGACCAGCGGCACGGTGTTGGGCCGGTCCCCGTACACCTTGTTCGTCGACATGTGGATGAAAGGCGACTCGGGACAGGAGCGGCGCGCGGCCTCTAGCAGGTTCAGCGTTCCCAAGGCGTTCACTTCGAAATCGAGGAACGGGATCGCCGCGGCGCGGTCGTGCGACGGCTGCGCTGCCGTGTGAATGATCAGGTCCGGCCTCAAGTCGTCCATCAGGGCCAGGACCGCTTCGCGATCGCGGATATCGATGGCCAGGTGGCGGTAGCCCGGAATTTCGGATTGCAACTGCCCGAGCACCCAGCTCGTGTCGCCCTCGGGCCCGAAGAAGACGGCCCGATGGTTGCTGTCGATTCCCGTGATGGAAAACCCCATACGGGCGAACCAGCGCGTCACCTCCGAGCCGATCAGGCCGCAGGAGCCGGTCACCAGAACCGTCGATTCTCTTCCCATCGGGGGGTCCTTTCCTCGTTCAACTTCCGGGCCGCAGATTGAAACGGCGTATCCGGTCCGGCCAAGCGCGTACCGAAGTCCGTATCGGGGATGGCCCGCAGGTCATCGGTGTGGTTGCTTCCTTCACTGGGAACTGATTCTACACCACGGCGGCGGAGCGCGCCGCCGGTGCGGACGTTGGGCGGCGCCCAAGAGCGCCGGATCGCCTTCACGTCCACCGGACCAGGTACTTCGTGCTCGCGCGTTGGGAGCTTGATCTCGCCCCGAATGTGGGCGGCGACTTCCTTCAATCCCGCGACCACGTCCCTGCCCACCCGGCTGAGCCTCTCTCCGTCGCGCGGGCGCTTCTTACTAGCCGCGTTCTTCTTGGGAATTCGTCAATACCTCCCCGGCGGTTTCAGCGCCCCCTACTTCGCGTCCCGCCAGTTACTCCCCACGCCCACGTCCGCGATCAGCGGCACGTCCAGCTTGCAGACGCCCTCCATTCCCGCCTTCACAAGCTTGCGCACGTCCTCGATCTCCTCGGGCGGCGCCTCGAACAGCAGCTCGTCGTGTACCTGCAAGAGCATGCCCGCCTGAAGCCCGCGCCGCTCGATCTCCTCTTCGATCTGGATCATAGCCAGCTTGATCAGGTCCGCCGCGGTCCCCTGGAGCGGCGTGTTCACCGCGGTCCGCTCGGCGAAGCCGCGCGCGTTCGGGTTGCGGCTGTCCATATCCGGGATGGGCCGCTCGCGCCCGTGCAGCGTCCGGGTGACGCCGCCGGCGCGCACCTCGGCAATGGTCTTGGCGATCCACTGCCGCACGCCCGGATAGCGCGCGAAGTAGTTGTCGATATACGTCTGGGCCTCCTGGCGCGGGATGCCCAACTGCGCCGCGAGGCCGAACGCGCTCAGGCCGTAGACGATCCCGAAGTTGACCGCCTTGGCGCGCCGCCGCAGGTCCGGCGTCACCATCAGCGGCGGCACGCCGAAGACCTCGGCCGCCGTGCGCGTGTGTATGTCCTCGCCGTTCCGGAACGCCTCGATCAGCACCGCGCTTTTCGAGAAGTGCGCCAGCAGCCGCAGCTCGATCTGCGAGTAGTCCGCCACCACCAGCTTCCAGCCGTTGCGCGGAATGAACGCCGCGCGAATCTCCCGCCCGAGTTCCGTGCGGATCGGAATGTTCTGCAGGTTCGGGTTCGAGGACGAGAGCCTTCCGGTCGCCGCTCCGGCCTGGTTGAAGCTGGTGTGCAGCCGCCCCGTGCGAGGATTGATGAGCGCGGGCAGCGCGTCGACGTAGGTGCCCTTGAGCTTGACCAGTTGGCGGTAATCGAGCACGTTGCGGCAGATCTCGTGCTCGGCCGCCAGCTCTTCGAGCACGTCGGCGGCCGTCGAGACCGCCTTCCCCTTGCCGCTTTTCCCCGGCGCCGGCAACCGCAGCTCCTCGAAAAGCACCTTGCCCAACTGCTGCGGCGAATTGATGTTGAAGGACCGCCCCGCCAGCGCGTAGATCTCGCCCGTCAGCCGCTGCACCTCGGTGTCCATCATTTGCGACAGCCGCCGCATCTCGGCGGGGTCGACGCGGATCCCGCGCTGTTCCATGCGGGCCAGCACGCGCGCCAGCGGGAGGTCGATGGTCTCGTAGATGGAACGGAAGCCGCGCTCGTCCACCTCGCGCGCCAGCGGCGCGGCCAGCTCCACGGTGCAATCGGCGTGGTGCTCCACCCCCTCATCGAGCTTGCGGTCGAGCCGCCGCCGCACCAGCATCTCCAGTGAACAGCCGCCCGGGTCGGCGTTCAGCAGGAACGCATAGAGCATCAGGTCGCCGGCGAACCCTTGCGGCCGGATTCCCCACTGCGCAAGCGCTAGGCAAGCCTGCTTGACGTCGTGGGCGGCCTTCCGCCGCGAGGGATCTTCGAGGAACGGCCGCAGCCGCTCGACCAATCCTGCCGCAACCGACCGCGCTACGCCCGGCTGCACCGCCAGCCCCAACGCCGGATGCCGATCGGCTTCGAACATGTCGCCCTCGGCTTCGCCGCCTGAGGCCACGGCCACCGCGACCAACGCGCCCTCAGGAATCGCACCCAGAAACGCGTCCACGGCCCCCTCCGTTTCGAGCGCGGCGTAGTCGCGCGGGCGCGTGTCCTCTTCCGGCCCCAAGTGCTCGATCAGGCTGAAGAACTCCAGCTCCCTGTAGACCTGCTTGAGCGCCGTCGTGTCCGGCGCTTGCGCGCGGACGGCGGCCAAGCTGAACTCGATCGGCACGGACACGTCGATAGTCGCCAGGCGCTTGCTCATGAGGATGCGCTCGCGGTTCTGCTCGAGGCTCTCGCGGTACATCCGGCGCTCCACTTCGCCGGCGCGGTCGAGTGCCGCCTCGACCGAGCCGAACTGTGCGATCAGGTCCCGCGCGCCCTTGTCGCCGATCCCCGGCGCGCCCGGTATGTTATCGATGGCGTCGCCCTTAAGCGCCAGCAGGTCCGCGACCTGCTCCGGCCGGACTCCCATCTTCTCCACCACCTTGGCCGCGTCGTACCACAGGTCTTCCTGGATCGGGTTGAACATCGAGACGTGGTCGTCGATGAGCTGGAGCATGTCTTTGTCGCTCGAGACGATGGCCACGTCCATGCCGGTCTGTTCGGCGCGCCGCGCGATCGCGCCGATGACATCGTCCGCCTCGAAGCCGGGGTATTCCAGAATGGGGATGCGCATCGATTCGAGCAAGCGCCGCACGTAGGGGATCTGCAGCGTCAGGTCGGGCGGCATCTCGGGCCGGTTGGCCTTGTAGTCGGCGAACTCCTGCTCGCGGAACGTCGGCCCGGCGCTCTCGAACACTGCCGCGATGTACTCCGGCTTGTAGGCGCCCGTGAGCTTTCGCAGCATGTTGTTGAAGATGTAGACCGCCTCGGTGGGCAGGCCCGCTCCGGTGCGCATCGACGGCGCCGCCATCCGCCCCCGGGCGTGGAACGCACGGAAGATGAAACCGAAGGTGTCGATGAGGAAGATCCGGGGCCGTGCCATTGAGATCATTCTACGGCTGCCGCCCCGACAACAGCAGCCCGCTATCGCGCGAGCGCAGCCGAGTCGAGCCGGCCGGGATCCGATGCCGCATCCGCCCGCAGTTTGATCGCGCGCAGCCACATGCGCCGGATGAGCGAGCTTCCGGGATAGATCATTCGCCAGTACGTCGCAAACCCGCGCACGGCGTTCGCTCCGGCCGCATGGACAAGTGCTTCACTTGCGACCTTGGGGGCCTGGCGGCGAGGGAAAAACCTGCACGGCGTGGAAGTACGGTGTAGAAGGATGCATGTGCGACCGTCCCGAGCCCGTTGAGCTGGTAGTCAACGAGATCCGCAAAGACCAGGTCAAGGGGTACTGCGCGTCCAAGTACAAGAAGTCCGATCTGGCCTCGACTGCCGCTCCGGGTCGCGGCCCGAAGCTCCAGCCGGTTCAGTGACCCGACTCGGCCAGCAGTTCCGCCAGGTGCTGCTGCCACACCGCGGGATAGGTGTGCGTGCCGTGACCGTGCGTCTCCGGGCTGATTGGCAGCAGGACGAATCGCCCGTTCTTCACGCGCTTGATTTCCCGCTCCGCGATCCCCAGCTCGGGCGGATTGATGAAATCGTCGGCCGAGTTGACGTACATCACCGGCGCCCGGATCTTCTCCAGCCCCGGTGACGTGTTGTAGTTGCGCGAGGCGTTCACCTGGTAGAGCAGGTCGTTCGCGTCCAGGCCCGCCGCGCGGCTGTGCATGTATTCGTCCAGGTATTTGTCGGCGGCCTCCCGCGTGGGGAACATGGCCTGATTGCGCAGGGGCGCGCTGCCCGCAATCAGCAGCACATCGAGCGCAGTTCGGAGCGCCGCCTGCGGTTCGGTTGCATACTCGCCGGCCTTCCACTCCGGATCGTTGCGGATTCCGTCCATCACCATCTTGCGCCACATCCGGTTACGCCCCGCGATCTCGACCGTCAGGCACGCCAGCGGCATCAGCGCGTCCATGAACTCCGGATGCGCCTCGCCCCACACCCACGAGTGCATGCAGCCCATCGACGTCCCCATCACCAGCCGCAGATGGCCGATTCCCAGCCCTTGGGTGAGCAGCCGGTATTGCGCCTCTACCATGTCGTCGTAGTCGTACTGCGGGAACCGCGCGTGCATCCCGTCGCTGGGCTTGCTCGACTTCCCGTGGCCGATCCCGTCCGGCAGCACGATATAGTACCGGCCGGCGTCGAGCAACTGCCCCGGCCCGAACAGCACGCCCGAGAACTCCGGCCTCATGAACTGCCGCCCCGACCCCCCAGTGCCGTGCAGGATGAGAACGGCGTTGGTCACGCGCCCCTGTGCATCGCGGGCGGGCTTCCCGAAGCTGGTGTAATGCAGCCGCAGCTCCGCCAGCTTCTCGCCCGACCGGAACTGAAAGTCGTGAACGACGAAATCGCCCTCTACCGGCGCCGGTTGCTCGGCGCGCAGGCACAAGGCCGCCATCACCAGCAGGACTGTCTTCACGAATTGCCTCCCCCGCCCACGGCTCTATTGTACCGGGGCGGTCCGGTCGCGGCCGAATTCATGTCCGGCCCTGCGGCTTGTCCGCGTCGCCCGTGATGAGCTGCGCCCCGCGGTTGAACGTGAAATAGGCGAATCCCCAGCGGATGAAAACGATCAGGCGGTTCTGGAAACCGACCAGGTACATCAGGTGTACGAACAGCCACAGCAGCCACGCCAGGATTCCCTTAAAGTGAAAGCGCCCGAACTGGGCCACGCCGGCCGCGCGACCGATGACCGCCAGGTTGCCCTTGTCGAAGTAGCGGAAGGGTTCATCCGGCAGGCCCTCGAGGCGGCGTGCGATCGTGCGTGCCGCGTAACGCCCCATCTGCATGGCGACCGGCGCGATGCCCGGTAGAGAGGCGCCCCCGGCGGTGGGGAAATCCGCCATGTCGCCGATCACGAAAATCTCGGGGCGGCCCGGAATGTTGCAGTGCCCGTCGACCAGAATCCGGCCCCGGCGGTCGAGTTCGGCCCCCGCGCGTTCCTTGAGCCGGAGCGAAAGATCCGCGGCCCGCACGCCGGCCCCCCACAGCACCGTGCGCGCGGCAATGAACTCCTCGCCTGCCGCGGTATGAATGCGAACACCCTCTTCGGTGATGCCGGTCACTCGAACGCCTGTGCGCGTGCGGACACCCAGTCGAACCAGCGAGCGCTCCGCGGCCGCGGAAAGGCTGCTATCGAAAGTGCCCAGAATGCGCCCTTCGCCTTCGAGCAGGATGATCTGGGCCTCGCTCGGCCGGATGGAGCGGAATTCGGAGGGCAGGACGTCGTTGGCGATCTCGCCCAGCGCGCCGGCCAGCTCCACTCCCGTCGGGCCGCCGCCGGCAATCACGAACGTAAGCCAGGCGCGCCGCGCGACGGGGTCGGTCTCGCGCTCGGCCGCCTCAAAGGCGTAGAAGATCTTATGCCGGACGCGCGTTCCGTCTTCGATGCTCTTCAGTCCGGGCGCAACCGGTTCCCATTCGTGGTGTCCGTAGTAGGAGTTCTGCGCGCCAGCGGCGACGATTAGCGAGTCGTAGGGCACGCGGGCACCCTCATCCAGTTCGAGCCAGCGTTCGTCCGCGTTCAGGTCGACGACGGCGCCCAGCAACACGCGGGCATTCTCCTGGCCGCGAAGAACCGCCCGCAGCGGCGCCGCGATCTCTCCGGGCGACAGGGCGCCCGTCGCCACCTGGTACAGCAGCGGTTGGAAGAGGTGGAAATTGCGGCGATCAACGACCAGAACCTCCGCCGGCGCCTCGCGCAGCTCCTTGGCCGCATACAAGCCGCCGAAGCCCCCGCCCACGATCGCGACGCGATGCATACCCTACCCACCAGCATAGGGGACCCGCACCTCGTCGAGCGCCGCGCCCCCGGCGCGGTCCCTGCCAGTTAACTACGTAATCGGTCGCGGGTTGGCCTCGTGGCCGGGGATGGCGCATCCGGAGCGGGCATCAAGATCTGGCCGGTCAGATCGGGCGAGGCCATGTCGAAAATCGACTCCACTTCTTTGACGGTCTGCTCGGTCTGCTCGACGTCGTGCACCAGGTTGTCCAGTTGGTCGGTGACCTGTTGCGGATCCCGCAGCGTCACCGATTGATCGCGGATCAGTTGGAGAACTTCTTCGATGGCGGCGCACTGCGCGTCCACCACCTTGCAGTTGCCCTGCGCTTTCTGGTATTTGTCGAGCCGCTTGGATAGGATCTCGATGCGCTTACGGTTGATCTCCTGGACCTGCGGCGCGTCGGCCGCCAGCCCGTCCTGCAGCTTCTTGCTGTCGCGCGCGATGGCGTTTGGGTCCGTGGTGCGCAGATATTCCCGGTACTGATGGGCGGCGTACAACAACCGCAGGTACGACTGCGCCAGCCCCGCCAGGCGATCCTCCGTCTGCTGGGCGAACATCTGCGACGTCGAGGAAAGATCACGGTAGTTCTCGCGGATAGTGCCGCACAGCTTGTCGAGATCGGCGTAGCGCAGCCGCATCTCGGGAGGCAGCTCTTCGAACATGGCGGTGAGGCTCATCTCGTGCTGGCGCTTCTCCTCGGCGTACTTCCAGGAGCGCACCAGCCGCCGGAAACGGCTGCTCTGCGGCACCAGGCTCACGTAGATCAGCTCGAGGCCCGCCGCCAGCACCAGCGGCAACCCGGTTCCCGAAATCAGCGCGAACAACCCCAGCCCCGCCAAGCCGATCCAGTTATACTGCCACTTCAAAGCCTCCTTGATGTACGTGCCGGGATCGAACCCCTGGTCGTCGACGACTTTCCGGATTCCGTTCCGGAGGTTCAGGCCCTGTTGCGGATCCGCCATTACACCGCCACCCGGACGTGCCCGCTGCCCGGAGCGCGCCGCAAGCAGGCCAGCACGTACTGGACCAGTTCCTGGAACTCCTTCGCCTGCTTGATCGACGGATCGCGGGGACGCGCGAAGGGAATAGGCACGTCTTCCACAATCGTACCGGGTCTGGCGCTCAGAATGAACAGGCGGTCGCCGAGGAAGATGGCCTCCTCGACGTCGTGCGTCACAAACAGCACCGTGCTGGCGCTCTCCTCCCACATTTTCAGGAGCAGGCATTGCATGGTGGTGCGGGTCTGAGCGTCCAGGGCGCCGAACGGCTCGTCCATAAGGATCACCTGCGGCCTGACGGCCAAGGTGCGCGCGATCGCGACGCGCTGCTGCATGCCTCCCGAGAGCGTATCGGGGTAGCTCTTCTCGAAACCCGACAAACCGACCGCTTCGACCAGGCGCGCGACGATCTGCTTCGCTTCCGCGGGCGGCGTGCCCTTGATGCGGAGCCCGTAGCCAATGTTCGCTTCCACCGTGAGCCAGGGGAACGAGGTGTACTTCTGGAACACCATTCCCCTGTCCGCTCCCGGCCGCGTGACCGGCACGCCATTGACCAGGATACGGCCCGAGTCGGGGTGATCCAGTCCCGCGATCAAGCGGAGCATGGTGGACTTTCCGCATCCGGAAGGCCCCAGCAGGACGCGGAACTCACCAATGTCGTGGCCGTCGCTCGCGTAGACGTCTTCCACCTCGAAGTTGACGTCCTCGAGCGCCTGGATCTTCTCCCCGGTTGGGCTGCGGAACGAGCGGCAAACGTGGTCCACGTGGATCTTGATCCTATTCTCCATGGGCCACCTTCTTTCGAACTCCCGCGCCCACCGCGGCTGCCGGTTCCGATGCCGGCTGCGCGACCGTCCGCCAGGGGAACAGTTGGCGCTCGAGAAAAGTCAGCAGGAACCGGAACAGGAACGCGGCCACGCCGATGGCGATGATGCCAGCGTAGACGCGCTCGAAATCGAGCATCTTGCGCGCGGCCTCGATCATGTAGCCGACGCCTCGCCGCGCGTTCACCATCTCCGCCAGGATGACGTAGGTCCAGCCGATGTCGTAGAGGATTCGGAACGACCCGAAAATGGAGGGAAAGGACGCCCGGAACAGCAGCCAGAGCGCATGCCGGCGCTTGGCGCCGAGCGTGTAAGCCGTCTCGAGCAGACTATTATCGACCCGATCCACGTCCTCGACCACCACCGCCAGAAGGTAGAAGAACATGCCCAACCACAGGAACGCCACCTTCATCGCCTCTTCCATTCCGAACAAGGCGATGAAGGCCGGAAGGAAGGCGGTGATGGGCATCGAGCGCATGGGCGCGGCGATGGGGTTGACGAAGTCGTGCAGCCAGCGGAAGCTGGACATCAGCAGGCCCAGAGGGATCGCGATCACCGCGCACCAGAAGAACGCCTGTGCGATGCGCCACCAGCTCTGGGCCACGTTGGCGAGGAGGTTGTAGTCGGTCCACAGCCGCACTATGGCCGTAATCACTCCGGCCGGCCGCGGGAGCGTGAATACCGGCAGGATCTGAAACTCGGTCAAGGCAAACCAAAGCCCGATCAGGAGTCCCCAGCTAACCACCGCCAGCGTCGCACGTGTGCGCGGCGAGACTTCTTTCCGGATCGCGAAAATGTCTTGAAAGGACATGTTTCACCCTAAGTGTAGTGCGTCACAAGCCATCCCAAGTACGATTGTCCAAGGGCAAACCTCGGGCAGACCCGAAGTTTCGCAACGACGGCGAAATTCGAGCCAGTCCCCGGTTTGCAGCTCGTTCCGATACCCGACGACATTTGCGACGCACCGCAGTAGGCAGATAAAGCGTGCGCCAGCGCCTACTTCCCGGGGTTCGCGTACCACTTGATATCCGTTCGGCGGTTCTTCTCGCGCCCTTCGGGGGTGGCGTTGGTCTCGATGGGGTTGTCCGGGCCCCGGCCTACCGTGCGCATACGCTCGGGGGGGTAACCCTTCGCCACCAGGTACTCCTTGACCGCGTTAGCCCGGTCCCAGGACAGCCTGGTGTTGAGCGCCCGCGACCCGGTCGAATCGGTATTGCCTTCGATGTCGATGACGGTATTCTCGTAGGCCCGCATGAAGTCGGCCACCTCTTCGACGATGGCCCGCGAGTCGAGGCTCATCTTGGCCGAATTCGGCTCGAAGTAGATAGAGCGGTGCTGCGTGCCGATCGGCTTCGCCCCGGCCGCCGG
The DNA here is from genome assembly GCA_963710565.1 of Bryobacterales bacterium. Lineage (GTDB taxonomy): Bacteria > Acidobacteriota > Terriglobia > Bryobacterales > Bryobacteraceae > DASWZN01. The sequence goes on from CAVQAN010000013.1 coordinate 379,250, forward strand.
AGCGCCGTACACCGGAGCGGGCTCCGTGGAGGCCTCCGAGAACTTGCCCTTCAGGTTGGCCAGGTAGCGCCGGTCCACCGAGGTCTCGGGGTCGGCGACGTGCTTGATCATCCGTTCCTCGCGGTACATCTGGCCGGCCATCTTGAACACATTGTCGTAGTCGGACTCGGCGCCCGTGCCGAAGAAAGCGACGTTCTCCGCGTAGTCGGCCAGCCGCACGCCTTCGAGCATCGTCTTGGCGAGGTCCGCGGGGATGTTGAAGTCCTTGATGGTCCCGATCAGGTTGTAGGCGCGCGTCGGATTCTGGCGGATGAACTCGACTCCTTCGAGCCACCCTTCCGCCAGTTTCGCCACCGCCTGCGGATTGCGCGCTGAGAAACGGTCGCTCACCACCAGGATGTCGGCGATCAGCTTGTTGGCGATGCGTGTGTCGTAGATCTTCTTGGCCCCGGCGCGCTTCGTGACCGCGTCGCTCATGTCCGGGTCCCAGGCCACCGCGGCATCCACCTTCTGCTGCGCGAACAGCGTGGCCGGCTCGATGCCGTCCTTGGTGTGGACCGCCTTGGCGAAGATCTCGTTGCGCTGCTCGGTGGAGAGGCCGGAGCTTTTGAGGCCGTTCCAAAGCAGGAAATGCGAGGGGGTGTAGGGAGCGAAAGCGACGGTCTTGCCGGCCAGGTCCTCGATGCTGTTGATGCCCTGTTTGCCGATCACGCCGTCGGCGCCGCGCGACCAGTCAACCATAAAGAACGCGTGCGCGTTGAAGCCTTTCTCCTGCAACTGCGCGAAGTCCTTGCCCCACACGTCGGCCGTCGTCAGCATGACGTCCACGTTGTTCGTGGCGAGCGCGGCGGCGCCCTCGGTCCAGTCGTCGATGATCTTAAAGGAAACCTTCAGTCCCTTGCCCGCATAGATCGAGCCGGGCGCCGTATCCAACCCGCCGTTGGCCACCAACCCGCCCACGCAGCCGACCCAGATGTTCACCCGCACGCGGACTTCATTGGTTTCCGGCTCCGACGCCGGCAGCACCAGCGGCTTCGAGGTATCTACGGTCTCCGCGGATTTCTCCGGGCGCGACCCGAACACCTTGCTAAGATTGACCACACCGTACCGGTGGAGGCTGTAGCCCACCAGGGCCAGGCCCACCAGACAAATCAGCGCCCATCCACCCTTTTCGATTCTCACCGCCATGGCTCGTCTCCTTAGCTCGTGCGCTGCGGGTCTTTAGCAGCGATCGTCTTTTCGGCCGCGCCCGTCGAAGCCTGCGGCGCCAGCCCCATCTCGACTTTGAACTGCCTGACCAGTTCGGAGGCCTGCATCTTCTGGGCCTCCTCCTCGATCTTGACCTTCTGCTCGTCGACGTTGCCCAGCGCCAAGTCCATCCGGGCCTCGTTGACCGCGGTCTGCTCTTCGATCTTGCGCACCATCTCGTCGTGCGTCTGGCTGATCCCGGCCACGTCAAACTGCTCCATGGCGTCGGCGACCTTGCTCTCCCACTGTCCGCGGCGATAGTCGCGGATGGCGCCCAGCGCCTCCTGCGTTTTGCGTTCTTTCTCACGCAAGAAGGCCGTCTTGACCGTCATGGCCTTGTCGTAGGCCGCGCGCGCCGTGGTCAACTGGCCTTGCGTGCGCGCCAGCGCGCCGCGCACCTGCTCGAGCTGCATGGCGAAGCTGCCCGCCAGGTCGTCCCGCCCGCCCTGTATGGCGGCCTTCACCTTAGCGGTGAGGTCGTTCATGTCCGTCTTGTACTTGGCCTCTTCCCGCTCGAGCAGCGTCTGGTTCGCCTTGACCATGGCGATGCTCTCGTTCATGTGAGGCACCTGGTCGTTCATGTCGCGAATATTCTGCTCCAGTATCAACTCGGGGTTTTCGGCGACCGAAATGAAGAACCCGAAAAAGGACCGAAACATTCTGGAAAGCCGTCTGAACATCTGAACCCTCCTTCTCGGCGGCTGGACCGGCCTTGCCCGCCCTCTGCTATGGCGCCTTCGGGGGCGGGGGCGGAGCCACCGTACTGCTCGTCGTAATGGGGTTCTCCGACACGAAGTACCCGACCGCGTCGGAGATCTTCTTCTCTTCCTGCTGCTTCTGAAGCCGCCAGCCGTAGAACTTCTCCTTCTCTTTCGCGACCTCGTCCTCGGCGGCCTGGATCTTGGCGTGGTAGTCCGCCACCATGCGCTCCATCTCCGCCTGCAGCTTCTTCTTCTCTTCGTTCCGGGTGGCTTCGAGGTCGTTGACGGATTTCTCCAGCACCCGCTCGTAGGTGTCCAGGGCCCGGTCCCGCTTGACGGCGTCTTCGATCACGTCCTGCAACTTCACGTTCGACGCGTCGAGCGCCAGGAGGATCGAGTTGCGCTTCACTTCGGCCGGCAGGCCGCGGATGTGTTCGCTCTGCAGCATGTCCGCGACTTTGAGTATGGTGTATCCGTGGTCCGGCGGGTGGATTTCGGCCGAGTCGTAGATCTGGTCGAACGAAGTCGGGTTGGCCACGGGAGTCGAGAACCGGGCTTCGGCGGGCAGCGATGCCGCAATGTCCGCGACCGCCTGGGCCGCCGTGCCGGAGCCTTCTCCAGGGCCCTTCGAGGCGTCCGCCTCGCCTTCCGGCTGGTCTCCCACGGAAACAAACAGGTTATACCACCGCTTGCTCACGGGCACCTCCGTCACGTTGGACAATACCAGAATGGTGCCCTCGCCGCAACCGCTTGGGGTGCCAGGGGTGCCGCGTGTTGCCGCGTCGGCCGGCTGGAATCCGTCCGCCACGCCTTGCCGCCACGAGGAACCGCTGATCGCGCGGTCTTCGCGCCGATTCGCGCCTGACGCTTCCCTATTCCGCCGCCTTGTACTACTCTGTCTGAGGGACGGTTTGGCGTGAAATCGCTCAAAGACAAGCCGGTACTGGTCACGGGCGCGGGCCGCGGCATCGGAAAACGCCTGGCGCTCGGCTTCGCGGAAGCGGGCGCGCGCGTGGGCCTTTTGGCCCGCAGCAAGGCGGAACTGGACCTTGCCCATCTGGAAATCGAGCACGCCGGCGGCATTGCGCTCCGCATTCGCGCAGACGTGTGCGACTTCGAGCAGATGTCCGCCGCCGCCGAGCGCATGCGCTCGCATTTCGGCGGTGTGCACGTGCTGGTGGCCTCGGCCGCGGTTCAGGGGCCCATCGGCCCGCTGGCCGAGAACGCCCCCAAGGCCTGGGCCGAGGCGATCCAGACCAACCTCCTGGGAGTCATGCATAGTTGCCGGGCCGTGCTGCCGGGCATGATCGAACGGCGCAGCGGCAAGATCCTGGTGCTGTCGGGCGAGGGCGACATGACGCCGCGGCCCTACTTTTCGGCCTACGCCGCCTCGAAGGCCGCCGTGGTGCGCCTGGTGGAAACGCTGGCGGAGGAAGTGCGCGACCACAACATCCAGGCCAACTGCATTGCGCCGGGCCTGACCTACAGTCATATGACCGACCAGATCCTGCACGCCGGCGAGGAGCGCGCCGGATGGAAGGCGCACGAGGAGGCGCTGGAGCTGCGCATCGGCGGCGGCGTCGCACCCGACAAGCAGATCCAGCTCGCGCTGTTCCTGGCCTCCTCGCGCTCCAATCACATCAGCGGGAAGCTGATCCACGTGGCCGACGACTGGAAGCGCCTGGAGAACACGAACATCAATTCCGAGATCTACACGCTGCGGCGGGTGCAGAAGGTGACGTGAGGGCTTGGGGCCATGACCATCCGCCCCGAAACGCCTGACGACCTTATTGCCATCCAGCGTGTCCACATGGCGGCATTCGCCGATCGTCCCTATAGCAGGCAGACCGAGCACTTCATCGTGAACGCCCTGCGGGCGGCCAACGCCCTGAGCGTCTCCCTGGTTGCCGAACTGGACGGCAAGGTCGTCGGGCACATCGCCTTCTCGCCGATGCGGATCGACGGGCGCGAGTGCCCGTGGTTCATACTCGGCCCGGTTGGGGTCCTCCCGGAGCGTCAAAGACAGGGAATCGGCGGGGAGTTGATCCGGCAGGGGCTGGAAGCGATTCGGAAGCTGGGGGCCGAGGGATGCGTGCTGGTGGGCGATCCAGCCTACTACGCCCGTTTCGGATTCACGCGCCGTTCCGAACTGATCCTGGAAGGCGTGCCGCCTTATAACTTGATGTGCCTCCCGATGGCCGGCCCGGTCCCCCACGGACACGTCTCGCACCACGCGGCATTCTGGGTGACTGCCTGACCCATGAAACATACTCGGCCTTGTATTTCTGCGGGCTGTCGATGAAGGTGGCGACCACTCGCTCTCGCGCGACCTTCGGGATGGAGGAGCGGTACGGCAATAACGCAGCGAATGATGACTACGCGAAGAAATGCAAGGAGTTGGGCCTGAAAATGCACCCGGCTCGCTTTCCCGCCGCCTTGCCTGAGTTCTTCATCAGACTGCTGACCGAGCCTGGAGACATCGTCATCGATCCCTTTACCGGGTCCAACACCACGGGCGTAGTCGCTGAAGGCCTGCGGCGGCGGTGGATCGCGCTGGAGCGCGTTCCAGAGTACCTGGAAGCAAGCAAGGTGCGTTTCGGCCGGCCCGCTCCCCTGGAAGGCCCGAACAACGGGCACGCCCAGGCCGGACTTTTCTGACGGCCCGTTTTCCGGCGAAAGCACGTCGGGCTTGCCATCGCCCCCAAGTTCACAAGAGCACAAAAAAAGGCCGCGGCGTTGCGGCCGCGGCCTCGAGGGGTGACAAGGGCAACTACGCCCGCAGGGCGTAGGAGCTGAGAACCTTCAGGTAATTCCCGCGCAGGAAGGACTTCGGATCGGCCACCGACTTCTGGCTCATCGAACCCTGCATCTGCCGGATGGATTCGTACTCGTGCTCTTCCATCCAGGTCTGGAGTTCGCCCAGCACCGTCGGGATGTAGTCGATGCCGCGCTTGAGAATGGCCGAGGCCATCATCACCACCTGGGCGCCGGCCATCATCGCCTTCAACACGTCGTAGGAGGTGTGGACGCCGCCGGTGATGGCCAGGTCCGGCCGGACCTTGCCGTACAGGACCGCCACCCAGTGCAACCGCAGCAGCAGCTCATAGGGAGTGCTCAGTTGCAGGCTGGGGACGATCTCCAGGGCTTCGAGGTCGAAATCGGGCTGATAGAACCGATTGAAGAGAACCAACCCGTCGGCGCCGGCCGCGTCCAGCTTGGACGCCATGTTCACCATGGCGCTGAAATACGGGCATAGCTTGACGGCCACCGGGATCTGCACGCTGGCTTTCACGTCCCGCACGAGGTCGCAATAGGACTGCTCGATGTCGGCCGCGGTGACTTTGGGATCGGTCGGGATCGTGTAGATGTTCAGCTCGATCGCGTCCGCGCCGGCTTCCTGCATCTTCTTGGCGTAGTCCGTCCAGCCGCCGGCCGAAGCGCCGTTGAGGCTGGCGATGATGGGGATCCGTACCGCCGCCTTGGCCCTGGCGAGGTTCTCCAGGTAGGTCTCCGGGCCGATTCTGTAACTGTCGACGTTCGGGAAATAGGAGGCCGCCTCGGCGCTGCCGCCCATGGAGAGACTGCGGTCGAGCGCCTCGCTTTCGATCTCGATCTGCTCCTCGAACAGCGAGTGCATGACCACCGCCGCCGCTCCGGCGGATTCCATCTTCTTGATCTTCGCCAGGTCCTCCGAGAGCGGAGAGGCGGAGACCACCAGCGGGTTCTTCAGGGTGAGTCCGAGGTACTTTGTCGTGAAGTCCATGACTACTTCTCCTCCTTCGCGGCCGGAGCCGGTTTCGGATCGGCGGCGCCGTTGGCCCCGCCGTCGCCGGGCATGGCTGCCATGTACTCGTACAGCTTCCACCGGCTGTTGACGTCATCCACGGCCAGGTCGTAGAGCGCCTTGGCGGCCTCCGGCTGGCTCTGCCGCAGCATGGAGTAGCGGGTCTCGTTGTAAATGTACTTGTCGAGCGGCAGAGACGGCGCCCGCGAATCGAGTTGCAACGGGTTCTTGCCCTGCTTGGCCAGATCCGGATTGTACCGGAACAGCGGCCAGTAGCCGGACTGCACCGCGGCCTTCTGCTGGTCCAGACCGTGCACCAGGTCGTAGCCGTGGTTGATGCAGTGCGAGTAGCAGATGAGCAGCGACGGGCCGTGGTAGGCCTCCGCCTCCAGGAACGCCTTCTGCGTCTGCATGTCGTTGGAGCCGAAGGCCAGCTTCGCGACGTACACGCTGCCGTAGTTGATGGCCATCATGGCCAGGTCTTTCTTCGGCCGCGGCTTGCCGCCGAAGGCGAACTTCGCCACCGCGCCCAGCGGAGTCGATTTGGACGCCTGGCCGCCGGTGTTGGAGTAGACCTCGGTGTCGAGGACGAGCAGGTTCACGTCCTGGCCGCTCGCCAGCACGTGATCGAGGCCGCCGTAGCCGATGTCGTAGGCCCAGCCGTCGCCGCCGATTCCCCACACGCTCTTCCTTGCCAGGCTGTCGGCGCAGGCGGCCAGGTCCAGGGCCTGCGCGGTCTTGAGATCCGCAACCCTCCCCTTGAGAACCGCGACCCGCTCGCGCTGCTCTTCGATGTCGCGCTCGGTCTTCTGCGGGGCGTTGAGAATGGCTTCCGCCAGTTCCTCGCCCACGGCCGATGCCAGGCTCCGGAGCAACTGCTCGGCATACGCCTTCTGCTGGTTGATCGACAGGCGCATCCCGAGAGCGAACTCGGCGCAGTCCTCAAAGAGCGAGTTCGACCAGGTCGGCCCGCGGCCGTCCTGGTTCACGCAGTAAGGCGTCGTGGGCAGGTTGCCCCCGTAAATCGACGAGCAGCCCGTGGCGTTGGCGCAGATGGCGCGGTCGCCGAACAGTTGCGTCATGAGCTTGAGGTAGGGTGTCTCACCGCAGCCTGCGCAGGCGCCCGAAAACTCGAACAACGGCCGGAGCAACTGCGAGTCCTTGACCTGCGCCAGGTTGAGAACCTTGCGGTCCGTCTCGGGCAGGGCCTTGAAAAAGTCCCAGTTCTCGCATTCCGGCTGGCGGAGGGGCTGCTGGGGCGCCATGTTGATGGCCTTGTGCTTCACCTCGGTCTTGCTCTTCACCGGGCAGACTTCGACGCACAGCCCGCAGCCGGTGCAATCCTCGGGCGCGACCTGCAGCGTATACTTCTTGTCCTTGAACTCGCGCCAGCGGGCCGCCGCGGACTTGAACGTGGCAGGGGCGCTTGCCGCGAGGTCCGAATCGTAGACCTTGGCCCGGATGCAGGCGTGCGGGCAAACCATGACGCACTTGCCGCACTGGATGCACAGCGCCTCGTCCCATACGGGGATCTCGAGCGCGATGTTGCGGCGCTCCCACTGCGAGGTGGCCGTGGGGAAGGTGCCGTCAACCGGGAAGGCGCTGACCGGGAGGTCGTCGCCGAAGCCGGCGTAGATCTTGCCCAGCGTGTTCCGGACGAACTCGGGCGCTTCCGCGGGCATGGCGGGCCGCAGGTCGGTCACGCTGTTGGCTTCGGCCGGCACCTGAACTTCGTGCATGTATGCCAGGGCCATGTCCACGGCCTCGAAGTTCTTCTTCACCACGCTCTCGCCGCGCTTGCCGTAGGTCTTCTGAATGGCGTTCTTGATGGCGGCGATCGCTTCCTCGCGCGGCAGGATGCCGCTGATGGCGAAGAAGCAGGTCTGCATGATGGTGTTGATGCGGCGGCCCATGCCGGCCTTTTCGGCGACCTGGTACCCGTCCACCACGTAGAACTTCAGCTTCTTCTCGATGATCTCCTTCTGCACCGTGCGCGGGAGCTGCTCCCACACCTCTCCGGGGCCGAAGAGGCTGTTGAGCAGGAAGACCGCGCCCGGAACCGCCGCCCGGAGCATGTCCACCCGCTCCAGGAACGAGAACTGGTGGCAGGCCACGAAACTAGCCTGGTTGATCAGGTAGCTGGAGTGGATCGGCTTAGGGCCGAACCGGACGTGCGAGGTGGTGACGGTGCCGGCCTTCTTCGAATCGTAGACGAAGTAGCCCTGCGCGTAGTTGTCCGTGTCCTCGCCGATGATCTTGATGGAGTTCTTGTTGGCCCCTACGGTGCCGTCCGAGCCCAGGCCGTAGAACAACGCCCGCACGGTCTTGGGATCTTCCGTCGAAAACGCCGGATCGAAGTCCAGGCTGGTGTGGCCGACGTCGTCGACGATGCCGACCGTGAAGTGGTTCTTGGGGGCGGACTTGGCCAGCTCGTCGAAGACGGCCTTGACCTGGGCCGGCGTGAAGTCCTTGGATGACAAGCCGTAGCGGCCGCCGATGATCCTCGGGAACTGTTTGAAGGCTGTCTGGCCGGCGACGAAAGCCTCGCTGACGGCCGCGATCACGTCGCCATGCAGCGGCTCCACCACCGCGCCCGGCTCCTTGGTGCGGTCCAGGACGGCGATCGATTTCACCGTGGCGGGCAACGCCGCGATGAAGTGCTCCACCGAGAAGGGGCGATACAGATGGACCTTGACGATGCCGATCTTCTCGCCGCGCTCGTTGAGATACTCGACCGCCTCCTGCGCCACTTCGGCGCCCGAGCCCATCACCACAACCACCCGCTCGGCGTCCGGCGCGCCCAGGTACTCGAACAGACCGTACTGGCGGCCGGTAAGCTGCGCGAACTTGTCCATCACGTTCTGCACGATGGCGGGGCAAGCGGCGTAGTAGGGGTTGCACGCCTCACGCGCCTGGAAGAAGACATCGGGATTCTGGGCGGTGCCGCGCAGGACGGGCCGGTCCGGGGACATGGCGCGCTCGCGATGCTTGCGCACCAGCTCGTCAGGGATCATGGCGTGCAGGTCTTCCTTGGTGAGCTGCTCGACCTTGGCCACCTCGTGCGAAGTCCGGAAACCGTCGAAGTAGTGCAGAAACGGCACACGGGCGTCGAGCGTGGCGGCGTGGGCGAGCAGCGCGAAGTCCATCGCTTCCTGAACCGAGTTCGAGGCCAGCAGCGCGAAGCCGGTCTGGCGGCAGGCCATCACGTCGCCGTGATCGCCGAAGATCGAGAGGGCGTGGGTTGCCACCGTGCGCGCCGTGACATGGATGACCGCGGAGGTGAGCTCGCCCGCGATCTTGTACATGTTCGGGATCATCAGGAGCAGGCCCTGCGAGGCGGTGAAGGTGGTGGCCAGAGCCCCTGCCTGCAGGGCCCCGTGCAGCGCTCCGGCGGCGCCGCCCTCGCTCTGCATCTCGATGACCGTGGGCACGGCGCCCCAGACGTTGGGTTTCCCCTTGGCCGACCACTCGTCGGCCCACTCTCCCATGGGAGAAGAGGGAGTAATGGGATAGATGGCGCAGACTTCGCTGACGTGGTACGCCGAGTAAGCCGCTGCCTCGTTGCCGTCAATGGTTACTTTAGGTCGTGTCATTTGATTCCGATCTCTTCCTTCGGTGTGCTTAGGCCCAAAACAGGGGGGCAGGTATTAAGTCCTAGTATAGGATTTTTTGGCCCGATGCTGCTGCTGGCTGCGCACCCCAGGCTGCTTGACTCCAAGGAGCACGCCGGCTGCCAGCCCATCCCCTTGAGTCTTCTTGGGGATAGCGGCAGGCGCGGGGCATCCCGCGAGCCGCTTTGGGGCAAATCCCCCAACCAGCGAGGAGATATGCCGCAACGGAGACTCCGGGACATGTCCAGCAAAGGCAAGTTGAGAACTTCGCTTCGGCGACGCGACCCAATGCGGCCCGCTCCGATTCGCCGTTCGCAGGGTGTACAATCCTGAGGAGTTCCCCGAAAGTGCAGAAGTGGAAGCCACAACCGCGAAAGGAATCTCATGACGCTGCCCCACTCGTACGGAATGGTGTTGATGCTCACGATCCTGACCATGATCTGCTGGGGGTCCTGGGCCAACGTACTGAAACTTGCCAAAGGCTGGCGCTTTGAACTCCTCTACTACGACTACTCGATTGGAGTGGCGCTGGGCGCCGCGCTGGCCGGACTGACCTTCGGCACGTGGGGGTCGGACGGCCTGCGCTTCCTGGACGATCTCGCGCACGCGGGCCGCATCAATGTCCTCTGCGGGTTCGCCGGCGGGGTCGTGTTCAACCTCTCGAACATCCTGGTGGTGGGCGCGATTTCCGTGGCGGGCATGGGGGTGGGCTTCCCCATCGGCGTGGGACTGGCTCTGGTGGTGGGAGTGATCTGGAACTACATTGTCAACCCGCAGGGAAATCCGTTGCTGCTGTTCGCGGGCGTCGCACTGATCGTGGGGGCCATCGTTGTGGACGCCATCGCCTACCGGGCGCACGCCGTCAGCGGGAGCACCGCCGGGGACAAGGCGGATGCCGCCGCGAAACGAGCGGCCACAGGGAAGGGGATCAAGCTGAGCATCGTCGGTGGCATTCTCATGGGGACGTTCTACCCGCTGGTCGAGATCGGCAAGACGGGCGAGAGGGGACTCGGCCCCTACGCGGTCGGATTCGTCTTCAGCCTGGGCATCCTGGCCTCCGTCTTCGTTTTCAATCTCTACTTCATGCGGTTCCCGATCGAGGGCCCGCGCCTGAGCTTCGGTGACTACTGGAGAGGGAACCGGTGGGTGCATTTTCTCGGGATCGCGGGCGGCATGGCCTGGATCGCCGGCTCCCTGTCTAACTTCGTGGCCGCCAGCGCCCCGCGGGCGTTGCAGGTAGGACCGGCGATCAGCTACGCCATCGGGCAAGGCTCGACCATGGTGGGGGCGCTGTGGGGCGTTCTGGTGTGGAAGGAATTCGCCGGCGGCGGGGCGCGTGTGAACCGGCTCCTGGTGCTCATGTTCGTGCTCTTTGTGACCGGTCTTGGGGTGGTTTCCGTTGCGCCGCTCTTTGCGGCCCGATAATCGAGTGCAACCACTACTCCTCGGCATCGATGTCGGAACCAGCTCCGCGAAAGCTGTCTTGCTGGACCTTCGAGGGAACCTCTGCGCCGTCTGCCAGGCCGAGTACTCTCTTCATCACATCCGGCCGACGTGGGTCGAGCAGGACCCCGAAGACTGGTGGCGGGCAACCTGCCACGCGGTTCGGGAGGCGCTGGCGAAGGTCCCGGATGGCCGGGAAAGAGTCCTGGGGCTGGCCGTGAGCTCGCAGGCGCCCACTTTGTTGCCTCTGGATCGCTCGGGCCGGCCCCTGCGTCCCGCGATGATCTGGATGGACCGCCGCGCGGAAGCGGAGGCGGCGCGGCTGATCGAACTGGTGGGGGCGGAGGAGATCTACCGGATAACCGGCAACCGGCCGGACGTCTTCTATGTCGCGCCGCGGCTGCTCTGGCTGCGGAATCACGAACCCGACGTGCTGAGGCGGACCTGGCACTTCGTTCAGGTGAACGGGTACGTCAACTACCGGCTTACCGGACGGCTCGCGATGGATCCGTCGCACGCGGTGCTGCTGCAGATGCGCAACTACGCCACGGGAGAGTGGTCCGAGGCGCTATGTTCGGCCTGTGATGTGGAACCGGCGCAGTTCCCCGAGGTCATGGAAGGGCATCGCGTTCTCGGAGAAGTCACCGGGGAGGCCGCCGCGGCTACCGGCCTTAGAGCGGGCACCCCGGTAATGGTCGGGGCACTGGACAGTCCCGCGGCGGCGCTGGAGGCGGGCGTGGCCGAGCCCGGAATCGCCGTCGAAATGACCGGGACCTCCACCGTGCTCATCATTCCAAATGACCGCGGCCTGACGGAACCGGCGATGATCGCGATGCCGCATACGCTGCCGGGGATCCACCTGCTGCTCGCCGCCATGGTTTCTTCGGGCGGCTGCCTGCGCTGGTTCCGGGACCAGCTTGGACAGCCCGAGGTGCAGGCCGCACGGGAAGACGGGACCGACGCGTTCGAGCTGCTCACCCGGCAGGCGGCACAAGTGAGGCCCGGCAGCGACGGCGCGATCTTCCTCCCGTACATGATGGGGGAACGCTCGCCGTTGTGGAACACCAATGCCCGCGGGGTCTTCTTCGGCCTCTCTCTCGCCACCGGGAAAGGGGCGCTCGTGCGCGCCATTCTGGAGGGCGCCGCCTTTGCCCTCCGCCACAACGTGGAGGTGGCCTTGCGCGCCGGCGCCGAAGTGCGGGAGATGAGAAGCGTGGGCGGCTGCAGCCGCAGCGACGTCTGGAATCGGATCAAGGCGGACGTGCTGGGACTGCCGGTGGTGCTGCCCCGCACATCGGCCGGCTCTCCTTACGGCGCCGCCATCCTGGCGGGAATGGGGGCCGGCGCTTTCCCCGACATCCGCAAATCGCTGATCGAGATCGTTCAGGTCGCGAGACGCTTCGAGCCGGACCGGGCGAATCATGAACGGTACACGCAGATCTACGGGGTTTTTCGGGACATCTACGATCACCTGAAGGGCGACTTCGATCGCGCGGCGGCCATTTCCGTAACGCCGTGAACCTTCTCCAAGAGCTGCATGGTTCGTTCCACCTCGGCGGCGGCGTTCTGCGCGGACCACTGGAGAACCGGCGCCACGATGGCGGCGAGTTCTTCCAGCAAGGGGCGGTTCGCCTGCCCCAGCAGACCCATGAGAGTTCGCCTCAGGACCAGATCGTCGAGGTGGACGACCCGCTCCTGGAGCGCCATGAATTCGATCTCCCGGCGCGTGTAACCGCAGTGACAGACAAGCGGCGCATCCGGGCCCGCCAGTAAGTAAGCGGCGACTCGATCCGCCCCCGTGCCATAGCGGTCGACGAGCGCCGTGAGCCGCTCCGGAGGCAGTCCGGTGCTCTGCGGCGTCCGGGGGTAGCCCTTGCCGCCCCCGATGGGCAGGTCCGCCGAAGCGCGCACCCGCGGGCGTTCCAGCACCCGCAGGATCTCGTTCGAGACTTGCTCGGCCAGCGCACGGAACGTCGTCCACTTCCCGCCGACCAGCGAGTAGATGGGGAAATCGATTCCGTTACCCGGCGGCAGGACCGGATAACTGTGGTCGCGGCTGATCTGACCGGGGGTGAGGGCGTTACTGCGCGGCAGGGGGCGGACGCCGCAGAACCGAAAGACGACGTGAGACCGGTCCACCCGGATCGAAGGGAAGGCCAGCCGCATGGCCTCGAGAATGTAGTCGACTTCGGCCTCGTCGCAGACCGACTCCGGGTCTTCCGCGGGAATATCCGTAGCCCCGGCGACGATCTTGCCGTAGACCGCATAGAAGATGCAGATACGGCCGTCCCGGTTGACGAAGTAGATCATCTCGTCGCCGGTCGCCGCCACCAGTTCGGGGTGGTCGAGCACGATGTGGGAGCCCTTGGTTCCGCCGATGAAGCGTGACTCGCGCCCCAGACCGCGATTGGTGAGATCGATCCAGGGGCCCGTGGCGTTGACGACGATGCGCGGCCTCACCTCGCAGGTCTCGCCGGAAGTCTCGTCCCGCAGGATGACGACACCACCCGCGGCGCTCAGAGGCCGGACGTAGTTGAGCGCGCGCGCCGCGGGACACGCGCCTTCGGCGTCCAGAACCAGTTCGAGGCATAACCGTTCGGGGTACGCGATCCGTGCATCGTAGTAAGTCGCCGTGCAGATCACGCCGGGGTTCAGAGCGGGCCGCAGCGCGAGTGCCGCCCGCCTGGAGCGAAACCGGTGGCGGGGCAACGGGGAGTTGCGTCCGGCGAGAATGTCGTACAGAAGGAGGCCGGTCTTGATGAGCAGCGCTCCCCGGCCGGCGGGCTTGGTCGGCCAACCCAGCAGATTCCGGACGGCCGGAACGATCCCGGACGTCCAATCGAAGATGGGAATCGTCGTGGGCAGCGGCCTGACGTAGTGGGGCGCGTTTCTCAGCAACCGGTTCCGCTCCTGGAGGGACTCACGCACCAGGCGGAACTCGGCGTTTTCCAGATAGCGCAGGCCGCCGTGAATGACGCGCGTCATGGCGGCGCTGGTCCCGGCGCAGAAATCCGACTTGTCGACCAGCAGGACATCGATTCCCTGCAAGGCCAGGTCGTAGAACAAGCCGATTCCGTTGATGCCACCGCCTACGATCAGAACGGAGACATTGGGCTGGTTTCGAAGCGAGGCGAAGTCTGGCCGCATCCGGGTTCCGGGGGAACTGAAACTATATCACGATTCCCATTTGAGGTCCGCGCCGAGAGTGCCCGCTGAGAGTGCCCGCCAACAGCGAGACTTTTCCCCGCTCACTCCCACTAACACCTCAGAACGGCGGTGCCGGAGCGCCCGGCGATGAACAGCCCCAGACTTCCCAGACTCGCGGTCCTCGCGACATTGCTCTCCGGGCCGGCCTGGACGCAGCAGTACGCTCTCTCGACGTACGCCGGCGGCGCCTGGCCCACCTTTCCGGCGGCGGGCACTTCCATCTCGGTCGGCTTCCCTCAGGCCGTCGTGCCCGATGGCCGCGGCAATGTCTACTTTGGCAGTTGGGGCCTGAACGGCGTGTTCAAACTGGATGCCGCAGGCATGGTGACGGTGGTGGCGGGCAGCGGGACGCCGGCAAGCTGGCCGACGGCTGCCAGCGGCTATGGCGACGGCGGCCCGGCCACCGCCGCCTTCGTAGGGAGCCCCGGCGGCCTCGCGCTGGACGCGCAGGGCAACCTCTTTATCGCCGACACCACAAACAACCGCGTTCGCAGGGTGGACGCCAACGGGATCATTACCACCGTGGCCGGCGGCGGCTTTCTTGTCCCAGGCGATGGGGAGCAGGCCACCCTCGTCAGCTTATGGGGTCCCTCGGATGTCGCGGTGGATGCCGAGGGCAGTCTCTACATCGCGGACACGTTCCACTCCAGCGTTCGCAAAGTCGCCTGGAACGGAATCGTCACCACGTTGGCCGGCGGCGGGTTCCTGGTCGGCAGCGCCGCCAACGGCCGCCCCGCCACCCAACTGTTCCTCTCTCGCCCTATGGGCCTTGCTGTGGACCTTGGGGGCAACCTCTACGTGACCGATGCCGGACGCTACTACGCGTACAAGATCTCCCCCACGGGGGCGGCTACCGTCGCCGCGGGTAACGGCAGCCTCACTCCCACGGGCGACGGGAGACCGGCCACCAGCGCGGGGATCTGCCCTCTGTTCGGCCTTGCGGCTGACGCGGCAGGAAACCTCTATTTCCCCGATGAACTCACCTCCAGCATTCGCAAAGTGGACACCTCGGGGATCCTCACAACGGTTGCCGGGGCTGGCGCCTACGGCTTCGCGGGCGACGGCGGATCGGCCACGGCCGCCAGGCTTTCCTCGCCCGGGGACGCCGCCCCGGACTCGGGTGGCGTGCTCTGGATCGCCGATACCTCCAATTTCCGCCTCCGCAAGGTGGATGCGGCCGGGGTCATCGCCACTGTGGCGGGCGTCCCCGGATGGAGCTACTCGGGTGACGGCGGTCCGGCCACCAGCGCCCAGTTGAGTGCCGTGTCTGGAGTCGCCACGGATGCGGCCGGCAATCTGTTCATCGCCGATACGAGCAACGCGCGTGTCCGCAAGGTGTCCACGGCCGGGATCATCGCCACCGTTGCGGGCAATGGCATCATGGGTAGTTCCGGCGATGGCGGCCCGGCCACCAGCGCTCAGTTTTTCTCTCCGGCAAGCGTCGCGGTAGATGCTGCCGGCAACCTCTATGTCGCGGACCTGGGCGCCGTGCGCAAAGTCGACCCGAGCGGCAACATCGGCACCAGCCTCCTGGCGGCTGGCAGTGACAACCTCATCTCCTCGGTCTCGGTCGATGCTGCCGGCAACCTGTACGTGGCCTACGGCCAGCGCATCCGCAAACTCGCTCCGGGGGGTGCCGTCACCCTCGTGGCCGGTAATGGAACGGCAGGCTTCTCGGGCGACGGCGCTGCGGCCGCGCAGGCGCAGTTGTTCAACCCGGCGTGCACAGCGGCGGACGCCGCCGGCAATCTCTTTATCGCGGACCTGGGCAACGCGCGCATCCGCAAGGTCGATCCGGCCGGGATCGTCACCACCGTTGCGGGCAACGGCACATTCGGCTACTCGGGCGACGGCGGTCCAGCCACCAGCGCGCAACTGTGGAATCCCGCCGCCGTCGCGCTCGATTCCGCCGGGAACCTCGTGATTGCGGACGGCCGGTACGTCCGTAGAATCGACAAGGCCGGCATTATAACCAGCATTGCGGCCGGGCTGAATGGCGCCGTGGGAATTGCGGCGGGCGCCGGCGGCCAGTTGTTCGTTGCGGAGGCCAACAACGACGTCGTGCGCCTTCTCGTGCCGCCGGTCCCGGACCTGACGGTCTCTGTGACTCACAGCGGGAGTTTCACGCAGGGCCGGATGGGGGCAGTGTACACCATCGTCGTGAGAAACGCCGGGGGCGCAGCCACCAGCGGCGCGGTCTCCATGACCAACGCGCTGCCCGGCAAGCTCACCGCCGCGGCGATGAGTGGAACCGGCTGGAGTTGCTCCCTGGCCATGCTCACCTGCACCCGCAGCGGCGCTCTGGCGTCGGGCGCGACCTACCCGGCCGTCACCCTCACCGTGAACATCGCTTCCGACGCCCCGCCCAGCGTCATCGATACCGCCACTGTCTCGGGCGGCGGCGAGACCTACACCGCCAACGACAGCGCAGCCGATGTGACGGCGATCGGGCCGAACCCCGACTGCACTTATGCCCTGGGGTCAGCCGCCCTGACCTTCCCGGCGACGGGCGGTAAGGGCGCCGTAGCCGTCGTGGCCGGCGCCGGATGCTACTGGGCTGCCTCGGTCACACTCGGATGGGTGACCCTGACCGCTCCGGCCGCCGGCTCCGGAAGCGGGACGGCTGGCCTCACCGTGGCCCCGAATGCAGGCAGCCCGCGCGCCGGCACCATCGCCATCGCCGGACTCTCTTTCACCGTACAGCAGGTCGGCGCCTCGGCCGGCGCCCGCTTTGTGCCGGTGACGCCGTGCCGCGTCGCCGATACCCGCGCCGCGGCTGGACCTTTCGGTGGGCCGGCCATGGCGGCAGGCTCGGCACGCTCCTTCGCCGTCCCCGCGAGCGCCTGCGCCATACCTTCGACGGCGCTGGCTTACTCCCTGAACGTGACCGTCCTGCCCAACGGCCCGCTTTCTTACCTGACCCTGTGGCCCACGGGCCAGAACCAGCCCCTCGTCTCCACGTTGAACTCCTGGCAGGGGGCGGTGCTGGCCAACGCCGCGATCGTGCCTGCCGGCGTGGGCGGAGCCATCAGCGTCTACGTCACGGACTCCACCGATATGGTTCTCGACATCGACGGCTATTTCGATCCCGGCGCCGGCCCGGGTTCCTATTCGTTTTATCCCGCGTCGCCGTGCCGCATTGCCGACACCCGCGGGCCGGCCGGCCCGTTTGGCGCACCCTCTCTGTCCCCCGGCCTCACCCGCGGCTTCCCCCTCGCCTCCAGTTCTTGCGTGCCTGCCGCCGCTGGCGCCTATTCGCTGAACGTCACAGCCGTGCCGGACACGCACTATCTTGCCTATCTGACGATCTGGCCGGCGGGACAACCGCAGCCGGTCGCTTCCACGCTGAATTCCTGGACGGGCAAGGTGGTGGCCAATGCCGCCATCGTCCCGGCGGGAACCTCCCAGGCGATTTCCCTCTACGCTCCCAACTCGACCGAGGTCATCCTGGACTTGAACGGGTACTTCGCGGCGCCCGGCAGCGCGGGAGCGCTTCTGTTCTATCCGGTGACGCCTTGCCGCGTGACCGACACGCGCGGCGCCGATGGCCCGATCCTGGAAGCCGGAGCGACGCGCTCGTTCCCGATCCCGGCCAGCGGCTGCTTCGTCCCCTCGACGGCGGCGGCGTACTCCCTCAACGTCACGGTGGCGCCTCAAGGGCCGCTCTACTACCTGACTTTGTGGCCGCAGGGGTCGGCCCAGCCGTC
The DNA here is from genome assembly GCA_963710565.1 of Bryobacterales bacterium. GTDB lineage: Bacteria > Acidobacteriota > Terriglobia > Bryobacterales > Bryobacteraceae > DASWZN01. Next base: position 396,951 of record CAVQAN010000013.1, read on the forward strand.
CGTCTCCACACTGAACTCCTGGGACGGCAGCGTGGTGGCAAACGCGGCCATTGTGCCGGCCGGCAAGGCCGGCGCCATCAGCGTCTTCGCCGCCGGCCGTACAGACCTGGTCCTCGACATCAACGGCTATTTCGCCCCATGAGGCTCTGCTTTGGACCGCAGGCGCTCCGCGCATGGCGCTCACTCCGAGCGGCTCCTCCCGTCTCGCCCAGATGGAGACCGCCCTTGCCGCGCGTTGCGCGGCGGCACGGCCGGACCGCGATCTCATTCCGCCGCCGGCTCGGAAGCCTTGCTGCGAAACCGTCGCCAACCGTCGCCGCGAAACCGCTTGCGGCATTGCGGACGATGTGATATCAGTAGTCTAAGTTTCGGCTTACCGCTTGGCTCCCTTACTTCGAGCCGTGCGTCGTGTGCTTATTAAGTATAATTCATTAAGGAGTGTCCTCCCATGGAGCCCGCCAACCGCAGACTGATCCGTCCGGCTCTGGTCGAAGTGAAAGAGCAGCCGGCCCCCAACCGGCGCAATAACAGTGCTCCGAACCCTAAGAAGACTTCGCCGCCCGAGCAGACCAACGCGGAGAACTTTTACTACGTGAAGCAGATGCAGGCGAAAACACCCATGGTCATCGTGCTGCAGGACGGGGAAACGATTGAGGGCGCCATCGAGTGGTACGACAAGAGTTGCTTGAAGATTCACCGCGACAACGGCCCAAACCTACTGCTCTACAAGCCGTGCATTAAGTACATGTACAAAGCCTAGCCGCTCCCGTCGCAGCAGGCTGCTCCTAACCTCTTCCGCGGCTGCGCTGTTCCAGGCGGTACGCCCTGCGCTGGCTGGCTTCCTCGTAACGCCGCTTCTCGTCTTCCGTTTCGGGAACCACCGGCGGGATGACGACCCGTTTCCCCACGGCATCCATCGTGACGAAGGTCAGGTAAGCGGACGAGGTGTGCTTGCGCTGTCCCGTTACAAGGTCCTCGACCAGCACCTTGACCCCTACCTCCATGGACGTGCGGAACACCCGGTTCACCGAGGATTTCAGGATGACGAGCTGCCCGATGTGGATGGGGTGAAGGAACGTCATGTGATCCACCGAGGCGGTGACGACGGGGCAGCGCGTGTGGCGCATAGCGGCCAGGGCGCCGGCCATGTCGACCAGGTGCATCACCCGCCCGCCCAGCAAGAAGCCCAGAGGATTGGCGTCGTTTGGCAGCGCGATTTCCGAATACTCGGAAGCCGATTCGCGCACCGGCCGTCCGGCCAGCGGGGCAGACTCGGGGTTCGATGCGGACGTCACGGAAGGTCTTACCTCCGATGCGGGTTGCGGGACTTTTCCTCAGGCTCCTGTTTGCGCCGCAGGTAGCTTTCGACATAGGCGCGGGCCTGCTTGTCGAGAGTCTCGCCCGCCCGGTCATCGCGGAGCAGGCCGGTCGCCGTCTCGAACTCGACGCTGCCGTGGTCCACCGAGCGGTGGTTCCGCTCGGCTACGTAGAAGATCCGAATCAGGCCCGCGGCATCGTCGGCCACGCTGTAGCGAATGGCGTCCGGACCTCCACCTTTAGGAAAGTGCAAGCATCGGGGGCTGGCGCGGCCGACGTTGCAGCACTCGCGCAACGTCTCGTCGCCGGGTAGCCGTTCCCGCATGGGACTCGCGCGGCAGATCCCGCGATACGGGTCGCCCAGCGGCAGCCGGGGATGCTTGGGCCAGGCCGATTCGGCAAACCGCTCGGTCGGGAAGAAATACGGGCACGCCATCGCAGGTATATTAGCATAGAGGCCGGAAAGGCCCGCCGCAGGAGAGCAGGCATGAACCGTCTGGAGACGCTCAAAGAGCTGGTTCGACAGAATCCTTCCGACACGTTCGCCCGCTACGGGCTTGCGATGGAGTACGCACGCGCCGGCGAGTTCGCCCAATCCGCCGCCGAGTACAAAGCCATCGTGGACGCGCATCCCGAGTACGCCGCGGCCTACTACCAGGGCGGGCAAGCGCTCGAGCGCCTGGGGCGAATCGAGGAGGCTCGGGACTTCTATCGGCTGGGCATTGCGGTCACGACGCGTCTGGGCGATTTCCACGCGCGCGACCAGTTACAGGCCGCGCTGGAACTGCTGGGCTAGAGGAGAGGAGACCTTGTGGATACCATTGGCATGCTGTTGATGGAGCTCGATCGCGAGTCGGAGACCACCCGGCGATTGCTGGACCGCCTCCCCGAGGACAAGCTGGCGTGGAAGCCGCACGAGAAATCGATGAGCCTGGGGCAACTCGCCATGCACGTGGCGACGATTCCGGGCTCCATCGCAGCCCTCCTGCGCGCCGATTCCTACGATGTCACGGTGAACGCGATGCCGCCCCCGGCCGATTCCCGCGCCCAGGCCGTCGAAGCGTTCGAAAAGAGCCACGCCGAGGCCACCGAGACGCTGGGCGAGCTCGATGACGCCGAGCTGGCCGGGATGTGGACGGCGACGAAGGGGGGCCGGCCGCTGATGGCGATGCCGCGCAGCGCGGTGATCCGCTTCGTTCTGCTGAACCACCTGGTTCACCACCGCGGTCAGCTTTCGGTCTACCTGCGCCTGCTGGACGTCCCGCTGCCCTCGATCTACGGCCCCAGCGCGGACGAGAACCCGTGGGGATGAGCCCGGGCGGGGGAACCAGGCCGCTCGAATCCTGAGGTTCAGAACGGCGTGTCGTCGCTCAGGGTGTTTTGGCCGGTTCGACTGGATGCCCAGCGGAAGTAGAAATTGGTTCGCCCGTCCTTGGTCCGCTTGTCAATGCCAATGGGGCGATCCGCCAACTCTAAAAGCCGGGCGGGCAGATCGGAGAGGCGCGACACCTGCAACCGGCACTTCTCCAGATCTTCTCTGAGGTACGCGAGCGTGTTCTCGGTGATCACGCGGTTCTTCGTCACGACGCGATCCACTGCCTGCGGCCCTTGAATTCGTAGTTTCCAGACGACGACGGGGCGGCCAGTTGACGAAGTCTCCGTTACACGTGCCTCTTCGATGACGGCATCGTAGCTCCCGTCCGGAATGTCGGCGTACATGTCCTCAGCGGAAACCGAGGTCTTCGTCCATTCATCGTCAAACCGGGCCAGGTCGCCGGCGGGCGCGTTGCAGTCGATGGATTGGGACATGACATAACCTCCGCTCACAGGTCTTGTGGGCGGGCCGCGGCGGAGTTCTCACGGTGATTCGCAAATCCACTCCACAAGCTTGTAGCGTGGTAGATGGCACGCCCGGAAAGCCCGTTCTAAAACGGGACGTCGTCGTCGGTGACGCCGCCGGCGTCGGGCGATTCGTCGTGTGCCGGGGCGGCGGGCGGGGCGGCCGGGGCCGAGACGCGCTGCGGGCCGCGCGGCGCGGAGGCTTGCGGCATGTCGCCGCCTTCGCCACGGCTGCTCAGCAGAATCACGTCGTCGGCCACAACCTCGGTGACATAGACCTTGCGGCCATCCTTGTCGTCGTAGTTGCGCGTTTGCAGCCGGCCTTCGAGGTAGATTTGCTTGCCCTTGGTGAGGTAGTTGGCAACGTTCTCCTGACGCCACATGACGACGTTGTGCCAGTCGGTCTCCTCTTTCCATTCCCCGGTCTGCTGGTCCTTCCAGCGCCGGTTGGTGGCGATAGTGAAGATGGTCCGGGCGACGCCGCTGGGGGTGAACTTGGTTTCGGCATCTTTGCCCAAATGCCCGATCAAGATGACCTTGTTGACGCTTCTGGAAGCCATGATGCCTTGCAATGTATCACGTTTCGACCCGCTGTTGGCGAGTCCGAAAGGCGCCTTGCGCCGGAGCCAACCGGAGATAGAATAGACACAGACGGCTTCGGGTGGAAGTGCGATGGGCGGCACGAAGGTAGAGGTTCGATTGGCGGGCTTCGCGGCGGCAGGACTCCTGTGCGCTAACTGCCTGATCTTGAAGGCACAGACGCCGCTTGCCGGCACCGGGCCGGAGGGCGGCGTGAGGCTGCATCCGACGGATTGGTCGGTGCTCGAGACCCCGGACCCGCGCTCGGATCTGCCCTGTTCGGTGGACCCCGTCAAGCCCGCCGTCGGCTTCGATCTCCGCTTCCATTCCGGATATGAAGTGAGCGTCCCGCTCAAGGAGCTGGCCGGCGAGGAGAACCAGTTGACGATGATCTTCCGGGTGACGCCGGAGAGCCAAAGAGAGCATCAGTTCTACTTCTCGCAGCACGTCCACGTACCCCGGATCGCTGAGGACGCGTCGGGAAACGCATACCTCGAAGGGCTTTTCGACCTGGGGGAAGGCCGGTATCACGTGGACTGGCTGATGCGCGACCGCTCGGACCGGGTCTGCTCCTCCTATTGGGACCTCGAAGCGCAGCTCGCCGCCAAGGACAAGCCGCTGAACGTGATCCTGGCTCCGGGCACAGCGGAAGCGGCCGAGATCGAGGAGTTCAAGGCGGAGCCGGCGGTAGAGCGGGTTCACAACCAGCCACCGCTGAGCGTCAAAGTCCTGGTTCACTTCGCGCCGCAACGTGAACATTCGGTTGCCTTTCCTCCCGAGGAGCTGGCGACGCTGGTGTCCATCCTCAGAGACATCGACCGCGAGCCGCAAATCGGCCGGTTCTCCGTCGTCGCCTTCAGCCTTCAAGAGCAGAGGATCTTGTACGACCAGCCGTGGGCCCAGGGAATTGACTTTCCCTCCCTGGGGCAGGCGCTTCGAAACTTGAAGCTGGGTACTGTTGACGTAAAACGCCTGGAGAACAAGAATGGGGAAACGGATTTCCTCTCTAACCTCATCCAACAGGTAGTGGGGAAAGACGACCACACGGACGCGCTGGTCTTCGCCGGCCCGAAGGCTCTCGTGGAAGAAAGCGTCCCGCGAGATACGCTGAAGGGTGTGGGCGAGCTGGAGTATCCGGTCTTCTATTTGAACTACAACCTGCACCCGCAGGACGTACCGTGGAGGGACGCGATTGGGCGAGCGGTGAAGTACTTCCGAGGCTACGAGTTCACGATCACCAGGCCGAGAGACCTGGGGGCGGCCATGTCCGACATGGTCGCCCGGATCTTGAAGCTCCGCGACGTTCGGAAGGCTGCCGGCCTGGCGCCGAATTAATACTATGCGTATTCGTTGCTGGATTCCGATCCTGACAGGGGCGCTCTGGCTTGCTCCCGCGTTCGCGCAGCAGGCCGAGCGCCTGGCGCCCTACGTGCCTTCACCCCAGACCGTCGTCGAGCGGATGCTGGAGGTAGCCGACCTGAAGGCCGGAGAAACGGTTTACGACCTGGGCTGCGGGGATGGTCGCATCCTCTTCACGGCGGCGCGCGAGTTTCGAGCCAAGGCCGTGGGCGTCGAGCTCTCGGACCCCCTGGTGAAGCAGGGGCGCGAGCAGGCCCGCAGGCTGGGGCTCGAGAACCGGGTGACCATTGTCGAGGGCGATCTGCTGCGCGTGGATCTGCGGCCGGCCGACGTGGTCACGGTCTACCTGCTGACCGAGGCCAACGACCAGTTGAGGCCGCTCTTCGAGAGGTCCCTGCGCCCCGGGGCGCGCGTGGTGTCGCACGATTTCAAGATTCGCGGCTGGAAGCCGGACCGGGTCGACGAAGTTGTGGTGTCCGGAAGGGCCCACAAGATCTACTGCTACATCATGCCTCCGCACAAGGGCTAGCCAGGGGCGGGCTGCCGCTCTTGGCGACTCCGTCACGGGCTGCTCAGGCTGCCAGCGCCCCCCTCAGCCCGCTCACGGCCTTTGTGAAGCTCGCGAGCGGGTCTCCCAGCGGGTGGTACTCCATTCCGATATAGCCGGTGAATCCGGTCTTCCGGATGGCCTTGTAGATGTTGGGGTAGTCGAGCTCGCCCGAACCCGGGTCGTTACGCCCCGGATTGTCGGCCACATGGAACACAGGCACGTAGGGTTCGGCTTCCATCAGAGTGCGGATGATGTTGCCTCTCATGATCTGCTCGTGATAGAGGTCGAACAGCAGCCGGACGTGCGGGACGTTGATTTCCCGGACCAGTTTCAGCCCCTCGACGCAACTGGTCAGGAAGCAGCCCGGATGATCGACGAGTGAGTTCAGCGGCTCAACCAGCAGAGTGAGGTTTGCGGCGGCGATGAGGTCGGCCGCACGCTGGATGCCCTCGATCAGGCTGGCGCGCTGCTCCTCGGCCGTCCTTCCCGCCGCCGAGAGGCCGCTCGTCACGCTGATCTGCGGGACCTCGAGTTTCTGTGCGAAGACGATGGCCCTGCGCACATCCCCGAGGAAAGTCTCGCGGTGCGCGGGGTCGACCAGGGACACCGGGCGTTTCTTCCAGTCCTGTTGGGCCAGGACCGTGTCTACGCCCAGCCGGTACGACCGGCACAGTGTCTTGACGCGCTCGATGTCGGCATCCGACCAGGTCGCCCACTGCTTCAGCGACTCCACCGACTGAAATCCGGCACGGGCAGCGAGTTCGAACTCCTCGTCGATGGAGCCCTGGAGCATCTCCAGCATCAAGGCAGCCTTGATCCCGGCCTTGGCGGCCGAGGGAGGCTGCGTTTGGGCTGACAGGCTGGTGGCCAGCAGCCCGGCGGATTGCATGAACGCTCGTCGGTCCATAAGCGGTTCCCTCTACGCGTACATGGACAGGTCTTCCTGCGCCGGCGGCCGGCTGCGGCCCAGGTTCCCGGGCAGGTCCTGCATGGGGCCTCGCCACTCCAGCATACGGTCCACGTCGGCGTGCAGCCGGTACTTCCTGCGTACATCGGCGATCTTGGCGCCCACGACCTCGATCTTCGCCAGGTCGTACTGGCCGAAGCCGCCCTGGTAGCAGTAGTTGAGATAGCCGGGCCAGCCGGCGTCGATTCCCATGCACTCCAGGCCTACCCGGTCCGCGGCCAGGAAGTCGGTCGAAGCCAGGGCGATCCGGTGCGGCACGGGAGTGCCCGAGACCGGCCCATTGCCCTCCATGCCCTCGAAGCCATCGACGATTCCCACGCCCCAATTCGGCATCATCGTCTGGACGGCCAGGTACATGTTGTAGTTGCCCTGCCGGATGCCTACGTGGAACTTCCGTTTCTCGCTCTCGCTCCAGGGCCGGTTGAGGCCGGGGGGCGGGGACAGGGGCGCTCCCAGGACCACGTTCTTGATGGTCAGCGTCGCGACCACCATGTTGTGCGTCTTCATGACCGCGGAGGAGATCAGGAACGCGTCGCGATCCAGGAAGCGCGCCGCCAATCGAATGGGAACCGGGTGCAGGTCGTAGTCGATGCCGTACATGAGCTCGTAGCGGCCGTTGTCCTCGTTGGGCACCTCGAGTTTGATGTCCAGCGGCTTGTACGCCGACATGACCTTGTCCCAACCGAACTCGCTGACCGCTCGCTTCGCCGGGCTGCCGGCGCATTCGGCGATGACCACCGGGCCCTTGAAGCGGGGCGCCAGGTAGTCGAGGATTCCGTGGACGGTATCCAGTTGAGTCGAGATCAGCGTCCGGCTCGGGTCGATACCGTTGGGCTTGATGAGAACGTACTTCTTCGCTTTCAGCCCGGGCCGGATCCGGTCGTCGATAGCCACCAGCGCGTCGAGGATGTTCTTCCGCCGGTTGTCCCCTTGGATGAGGGAGACTCTGGCGGGACGTGTGGAGTACTTGAAGTACTTTGCCGCGTCCGCCGTCCCCATCCGCGGATCCTGAGGCGTCGCCCCCGGATCGACGGGCGGCTTCTGCTGCGGCGCTTGCGGCGCGCCCAGAACGAGGCGCTGGCTGGCGGCTACGGCTCCCGCGCCCGGCAAGAAACTACAGAACGTTCTGCGACTGAGCGGCATGTGGGAGATCCTCCCTGGCGTTCAGATCAACCTGAGTGTACATCTCAGCCCGAAGACTACCGCTCTCCGGGCGGCGGAGCATTGGGGTTTGCCGCGCCGCCGGCTGCGACGGGCTTCCAGCCATCGTTGGAAGGGCCGTTCTGGAAGAACCTGGCGTCCTTGCTAAGCGGATGGCCCGTTGCATACTTGGCGTTGGCTTGTCCGAAGATCTTGCCCGCCCTCAGCGTGTCGTCGTGGATCTTGGTGATCATTTGCTGGTATCGCTCGTCATTCTGCGCGAAACCGGAAAACTGACTCAGGTCGTTGTTCCCCACGATCACAACGTCCACGCCGGGTACGGACGCGATGTCGAAGGCGTTGGCCACGCCCGTCGGAGTCTCGATCATGACCACCACCAGCATGTTCTCATCCACGGTCCGGTGGTAGTCGGGAGCACTGAGGCCCCAGATGCTCGCCGCCTGGCCCTGGCCCGAGCTGCGCCGTCCGAGCGGTGGATACCGCGCCCACTTGGCTGCCTCGCGCGCCCGGTCCACGTCGTCCACCGTCGGAACGATGACCCCCAGCACGCCGATGTCGGTGGCATGCTGGATGTGCCATTCCTGGGCGTCGGGCAGCCGGATCATGGGAATGGCGCCGGCGTGCGGGCAGGCGGCGATCATCTTCTCGATGTCGCGGAATTCCAGCGTGCTGTGCTGCATTTCAAACCACGTATAGTCGTAGTGCTTGGCCGCTTCGCAGTAGCCTTCGACATCCATTCGCGATTGAGTGAAGCTGAAGACCTGCTTGCCTTCCAGGAGCTTCTGCTTGACCGTGTTATAGAGCATGGGCTTGCCGGTCCCCTGTCCCTGCGCGGCTGGCGGGACAACGGGCAGCGCCATCCCCAGGCACAACATGACCCGTCCCAGTGATAGTCCCATCGTTCACCTGACCTCCTCGCGACCGTTCTTGCGGCGAATCCGGGCAAACGGAAGTATACAACATACTCCCATCGCCCGCAGGGGAGCATCGTCCAGTTGAGTATTGTCCTAATACGCCGGCGCTCGCCACGGCGTGAGCGTAAAACGCCCCCGGCTTCGGATCGCCCGGAACTCAACTCACCAACATTCAGTGGCCAAGCTGCACCGCATGACGAACGAGAGTGGTCTGGCACGCGTCCGACCGGGTACTGGGAGGTTCGCCGCGGCAGCCGTATGCTTGCCGGTCTTCGCTCAGGTCAGCACTACGCGGAGTGGCTCGCAGCCCTTTTCGTCAGCGGGCTGGAAGACGGATTGGCTCACGCAAGCGATTCATACCAAAGTTGACCGAGTTTATGATGATTGCTATCATCAGAATTGGAGATGAACCCCATTCGACCGCTCGAACGCGTCCCGTTCCGGCGGGGCTTCCTTGCCAGGGCCGTTCAGCCTTCGCATGCCCCGCACTCCCTTCGTCCCGCCATTGAGCCGGCGAACCCGGGTGGTCTTCTGGACCAGATCGGCAACACGCCGCTGGTCCGGCTGAAGCGCTCCGCGGACTTGCCCGGCGTTGAGATCTGGCTGAAGCTCGAATTCGCCAATCCCGGCAAAACCGCCGTCGCCGCCGGCGACACTCTGTCCATCGTCCCCAGCATCGCGGGAGGGCGCCGATGAGCGGCGTCGCCACGCCCGTTGGCGTGCCGCGCGCCAGCGCTTTGACCAATGAGGAGATCGAGCGCTATAGCCGCCACCTTATCCTGCCGGAGGTTGGGGTCGAAGGACAGCTCAAGCTGAAGAACGCGCGCGTCCTCCTGGTGGGCACGGGCGGGTTGGGTGCTCCCATGGCGCTCTATCTCTCCGCGGCCGGCGCCGGCACGCTGGGGCTTGTGGATTTCGACGTCGTGGACCGCTCGAACCTGCAGCGCCAGGTGATTCACGGCACCGGTGACATTGGTCGCAAGAAGATCGAGTCCGCCGCCGCCGCCATCGCCGAGCTCAACCCCAACGTCCGCGTGGTAAAGCATGAGTTGGCCCTCTCCAGCGAAAATGCCCTCGATATCTTCAAGGACTACGACATCGTCGCCGACGGGACCGACAACTTCCCCACTCGCTATCTGGTGAACGATGCGTGCGTCTTGTTGAACAAGCCGAATGTGTACGGCAGCATCTTCCGCTTTGAAGGCCAGGCGTCGGTATTTGCGGTAGAGGACGCACCCTGCTACCGATGCCTCTATCCCGAGCCGCCCCCGCCCGGCCTTGTTCCGAGTTGTGCCGAAGGCGGCGTGTTGGGCATCCTCCCGGGAATCATCGGGCTGATCCAGGCCACCGAAGTCGTCAAGCTCATCTTGGGACAGGGCGAATCGCTCAAAGGGCGCCTGCTCCTCTACGACGCCCTGGCGATGCGTTTCCGGGAACTGAAGCTCCGGAAAGATCCCGAGTGCCCCGTCTGCGGCCCGCACCCGACCATCACGAAACTCATCGACTACCACCAGTTCTGCGGAGTACCGCGGGCGCCCTCCGCTCCCGCGACGGTTGCGGGCGAGATCGACCCTGTGGCCGTCAAGGCCCGCAGCGACAGCGGCGAGGACTTCCAGTTGATCGACGTGCGCGAACCGCACGAATTCCAGATCTGCCGTATCCCGCAGGCACGCCTGATCCCCCTCGGTGAGCTGCCCAAGAGACTCCACGAGATCGACCGGTCGCGTCCCATCGTGGTGCACTGCAAAACGGGTGGCCGCAGCGCCAAGGCCGCCGACCTTCTCCGCAGGAACGGATTCACCGACGTGTTGAACATGACCGGCGGCATCCTCGCCTGGAGCAACAAGGTCGACCCCTCGGTCCCCAAGTACTGACCTCCCGGTCATGGAGTCTCTCGGTGTACCGTATTTCCTGTAGACTTTAGGGCGATCTTGTTGCGGTGCTGGGCATCGGCGGTCTAGGTCACCTCGGAATTCAATTTGCGAACAAGTTCGGCGATAAGGTCGCGGCTATCGGGCGCGGGTCTGAAACCGCGTTCCCCGAGCAACCCCTCGACCGCGGTCGGGTCCTTCCTCTCAGGGTCAATCGTGTTCACAATAGCCCTAGCAAGTCCGCGCGCCGCCAGAACGCTCCCAGGTCTCGCCCGGATCTTCTCTCGCCACTGATCGACCGACCCGCGCTCGAAGTTGCCCCACACCTGTCCCATTACCTTCCACTTTCCGACACGGCTCCGTCCGTCAGGCCGCGTCGGGTTTCCCCTTCAACTCCTCGCGGATCACACGGCGAACGATGGCCTCGAGCGCTGGCGCCTCCAGCGACCGCCGCAGCGCCTCGTTGATGAGGGTCTGGTACCCAACCGCGCCACCGGACTCGTCGGCCCGCGCCATGAAGTGATCGACGATGTCGGCGTCGAGCCGTATCGTGATCTTGACCTTGCCCGCCGGTTCGGGCTCCGGCTTGGCGATCCGTCCCCGCTTACCCTTGCTGAAATCGTAGGAGTCTTTCATGGTAGTCCCGTCTCGTATTCGGCGCGTTCGTGTGCGGCGGCGAGCCTGGCCGAAATGATGCGGAAGTTGTCGCCGCGGTACGTTTAGACCACAACCAGGACGCGGCCCGACGCCCCCATGCCGATGCCAACGAACCGTTCTTCCGAGGGGTCCGCCTCATGGCCGGCGATGCTGATTGCATATGGGTCGTCGAAGAGGGGTACGGCTTCCTCAAACCTCACGCCGTGGAGGCGGAAGTTCGTCTTCGCCTTGGCCGGGCCCACTCAAACGCCACGTCTCATTGTACGTACAAAGGTATGGCAGGGCAAGGGACTGGACACAAACCGGGCACATGTACGTTGCTGGCCAATACTGGCTGGCGCTGCGCCCGCTAGTATCCCCTCTGCTTGTCCACCACGTTCAACAGCGGCAGCCCGCTTGAGTAGCGGCGGACGTTGTCGGCCAGCAATCCCATCAAGCGGAGCCGGCGCTGCGGCGAGAACCCTGCGGTGTGGCAGGTGAGGATCAGGTTCGGGCAGTCCCAGAACGGATGGCTCGCGGGCAGGGGCTCCTGGCGGGTGACGTCCAGCCCGGCGCCGGCGATCCAGCCTTCGTTCAGCGCCCGCACAAGCGCCGGCTCGTCCACCAGCGTCCCCCGCGAGATGCCGATGAAGTACGCCGTCTTCTTCATCGCCCGGAAGACCCGCTCGTTGAACATCCCCTGGGTTTCTTTGGTCGAGGGCGCAGCGCTCACCAGCACGTCTACCTGGGGAACCATCTCCATGAACCAACCCGGTTCCCGAAGCGTGTCCACAAAGATGGGCTTGACCATCGGCTTGGCATCCGTGGCCAGGATTCGCATGCCGAAACCGTAGTGCGCGCGCATGGCGGTGAAGGACCCCAGGCCTCCCATGCCGACAACACCCATGGTCATGCCGTCGACCTCGACCAGGTTCCGTTCGGGATTCCAGGAGCGCTTCTGGAATTGAGGGAAGTAGTACTTGACCAGGCCGCGAGTCAGGCTGAGGAGCATTCCGATGGCCGTCTCCGAGATGGCCGGCGCGAACATGCGGGCCATGTTCGTCACCACGACGTCGCTCTTGACCAGTTCAGGAAACAGCAGCTTGTCCACGCCCGCTTCGGTGGCCTGCAGCCAGCGCAGGTTCTTCGCCTTGGCCAGCATCTCCGCGTTGATCGAGCCGAAGATCACGTCGACCTCGGGGAGCAGCCGGTTCAGTTCGTCGGCGCTGGCCGCCACCGTCATCTGCACGTTCTTGCCCTGGGACACGATCTGCTGGATCTCCGGGGCCGAATACTGCGGCGGGGGCACCACGAACGAGGTAGCCGCGGTCGCGATCCGCACCCGATCGGGCGGCGGGATGAACTCCACGATGCGGTCCGAGACCGCCAAAACCGGGGCAGCGGCCGCCGACGACAGAAACAGGCGCCGAGATACCGTGGGATCCGTCATGTTCTCTCCTCACTGCCGGGATTTCGTCCTGGCGTCCCGGCCATCTGTCAGTATAGGTCCGGAGGCACGGGGACTAGCTCCACGTTCGTCAGAGTGACGATGGCGCCGGGCGCCACCAGGATTTCCAAGCCACCGGCGGCCGGCCGCGGGCTGGCTGTCACCGAGTTCTCCTCCATCGGACTGGACGTTTCCAGATACCGGAACTCCGCTCCCCGCCACTTTACTGCGATTCTCTGCAGGGCCGTCGAGCGATTCAGCAGAATCAGCGTGCTCTCGCCGGCGGGGCTGCGGAACGCCGTCGCCAGCAGGTCCGGGTTCGAACTCGCCACTCTCACGCGCTCCATGGGGGCCCGGACCCGGCGCGAGTAGGCGCCGAAGACCCGCAACTGGTGACTGGATGCCACGGGCTTCAGTCCATGCTCCGGATCGGGCACCAGCAGGGTGCGGGTCCATCCATAAGATGGCTGAACCACATTGAGGAGGGTCCAGCAGTACATCACCCCGCACGCGTCCAACTGCGTCAGCACCTTGTGGTAAAGCTGGCCCATCGCCAGGGCGACACGGTACGCGCGCGACTGGAACCTCCCGTTGTTCACGCACAGTTCGACGGCAAAGAAGGGCTTGTCCCCGCTGGCTTCCCTTAACTGAGCCAGGCGCGCGTCGAAGCCGTCCGGATCGTGGAAGTAGTCCTGGTAGTCGTAGAGATTCGATGCGGCGTAATCGATCGTCTTCCACGCGGCCGGGTCCTGCCGCAGTGCCTTGGCGGCCGCAACGCCGGCGAGGGAGAACGGGGCGTTATGCATGTGGATCCTGGTGGCTCCGAATCCCGCTGCGTCCAGGCCCCGGCGAAGCGCTAGCGCCATCGTCCGCCAGTTCTCCGGGCGATTGCGTCACTTCGTTTTGAATCCCCACGATCTCCGGAGCCTGCCCGATCTTGTCTCGCGAAACCTGGCAATACCGCAGCATGGCCTTGACGTAGGCCTCGATCTCGGGAGCGTCGGTCAGTTTGCCGGCGGCATCGCGCGTCCGGGCCCAGGGCGGCAACTCCCAGAACTCGAAGATCACCGTTCCACCCAGGCGCCGCACCCTGCGCATGTATTCGAAATCGCTGGTCTCGCAGTTGGGGAAGTTGTCGCCGTAATAGTGCGGCGAGGCATCTTCGGGCCGGTCCCAGTTCGTCATCTCCCGGTTCAGAACCGCGCCGGTTGGATACTCGCGATGCAAGCAGCAGGTTGTACTCCGCGAGGATACGCCACCACTCCCGCGCGCCCTGCGGGCTCAGTTCGGCGAACGCCGGAGGCGTCGTAGTGCCGCCCCATCCGAGCATCTTCTGGAACCGCACGGCGTCGTCGACCTCGACCGAGGCCGCTTCCACGACCGGCGGAAGCAGCCTCCCCCGTAGCGGGCCGTCCCCTCCCCCGAAAGCCAGTTGGTGGCGGTTCACATCCAGAATCGCGCGGGAAGAGAGCGCCTCTTTCCCGTTCAGCAGGACCCGCACGGTCAGCCGATAGTCGGCCACCACGGTGATGGCTCTCAGGTCTCCGCCGTACTCGACACGCATCTCCTCCCACAAGGCCCTCGGGATGGCGGCCCGGGCGCGCCTGCACCGGCGGCACCTTGCTGAGCCCCGGCGAGTCGTAATACCGCACCGCCAGCCGCACCGTGCCTCCGCCCGCTTCCACGGTGAATCCTCCCGACGGCCCGGTGAAGATCCATCTCAGTTGCGGCCTGCCGCCGCCCCAGTCGTCGATCTCGATGGTCCGCTCAAAGAGGGCGGGCAGCCATTCGGGGAAGTACTTACGCGGCGGTCCCGGCACGGTCCACTTGGTACGCGGCGAGGGCGGGCCGGGGAATTCGAAGCCATCGCCACCGGCAGGGGACCCCTTCCACGAGGGCAGGTCGACTCGGGCCGGATTGAGTGGATCGCCGGGCTCCTGAGCTCGCAAGGCCGAAGCCGAGAGCATCGCTCCGGAAAACACGCGCCGCGAGACTTTCTTCATCGAACCTCCCCTATGCCGATCCCATATGCCGGCCTGTTGCGGACGGGACTGGGCACCTCCGGAATTATACATTCTCGGCGAGGCTCGTCAGGGGGCCGGGCAGCGCTCGACACCGGACGGCGACGTCAAGGAGCGTACTCACAGGCGGTGCGGCATACTGGTGACATGGCGAGAGTCGCCCTCCCGTTTGGCGCCGGCACGCCGGAGGAGAAGCGAGGGTCCTACCGTGCCGCGCTGCGGCAGGCGGGCGTCGAACCGGTCGAAGGCGTCGCGGATCTGGCTGGCTTGGATGGACTGCTGCTGGCAGGCGGGACCGACGTCGATCCAGACTTGTACGGCGCGGCGCGCGAGGCCGAAACCGAGGAGCCGGACCGGGTCCGCGACCGCATGGAGGGCGCGCTCCTGGACGAGGCGCTCGAACGCGATCTTCCCGTCCTGGCCATATGCCGCGGGCTGCAATTGCTCAACGTGCGGCTGGGAGGCACGCTGAGGCAGCACATAGAGGACCACAAGAAGCCGAAGGTGCGCGAGGCCCACGACATCGCGATCGCACCCGGCAGCCGCCTGCACGCGATCCTGGGGAGGCGGGAGTACAAGGTAAACTCGCGCCACCATCAAAGCGCGCAGCGCGTCGGGAAGGGGCTGACTGTGACCGCCAGGGCTCCGGATGGCGTAGTCGAAGCCCTGGAGTTGCCTGGCAGGCGCTTCGTGCTGGCCGTGCAGTGGCATCCGGAAGCGCGCACCAACGGCCCCGACTCGATCTTGTTCGAGGCTTTCCGCCAGGCGCTCAGCCAGGTTTCCGGCTGCGGATGATGCTGATCGGACCGTCGTTCCTTCTGGCGCGGCGGATCAGCCAGGCGAAAAGGAGGCCGAGCAGGATGGAGACCGCGGCGAACAAGCCGAGCGCGGGCTGATCGCGGACGACGGCGGCCATAACCACGGCGAGAAGCGCCCAGCGGCCCACCCGGTTCCCGATCGGCCGGTGCAGCCAGCCCCGCGGGCCCAAGTGACCCTTCGTAAACAGATGTCGGCAGCGGGGCAGACCAACTCTTCTGCTTCGAGCGCGTCGTCAACGTGGTCCCGCTGGAACCGTGTGCCGCCCTTCTTGCAGGTCAGTCTCTCTTCCACGGCCGGGCTCTTGAAGAGCATAGCCGCCCTACTCGGCGCGCAGCGCGATCATGGGGTCGACCTTGGTGGCGCGGCGGGCGGGCAGGTAGCTGGCCAGGAGCGCGACCAGGATCAGGCACAACGCCGTCCCGGCGAAGACCAACGGCTCGCCGATTCCTACGGGCGAATCGAGAGCCCGGGACAGGATCCGGGCGGCAGCAACCGTGGCCGCCATACCGGCCGCCAGGCCAGTCAGCGTCATGACCAGCCCCTGGCTCAGCACCATGCCGAGCACTCCGCCCCGACTTGCGCCGAGCGCCATGCGGATCCCGATCTCGTGCGTGCGCTCGCTGACGGCGTAAGCCACGACGCTGTAGAGCCCGGCCGCGGCCAGCGCCAGCGCCAGGAGGCCGAGCGCCGAAAGCAGGCCCGCCGCGATCCGCTCGCCGAAGAGACCCGCCTCGGTGTACTCGACCAGCGTCGCCGGATCGTAGAGCCCCTTATTCGGGTCGAGCGCCGCCACCTCGCGCCGCAAGGTTGCCCGCGCCGCGTCCAGGTCCCGGGCCCTGATGTAGAACAGGTCGTTGTTGCCCGACCAGAACATCTGTCCGAACGAGCCATAGAAGTAGGCCGTCGGACCTTCGGCGGGAGTGCGGTACTTGCTGTCCTTCGCGACCCCGACCACCTTGGCCCACTTTCCCGAGACGCGCACCGTCCGGTCGATGGGGTCCTTCCCGGCGAAGTACTTTTGGGCGAACGTCTGGTTGACAACGATGACGGACTCGGTCTTGAGGTCGTCCCGCTCCGTGAAGTCGCGGCCTTCGAGCAACGGAATGCGCATCAGGTCGAAAAAGCCGGGAGCGACCACGGAGCGGGGGAGCGCGATGACCCCGCTTTGGTCCGCCTCCGGCCCGAGGTCCTGGACCCGTTCCGTTGGCGCTCCGAAGATGGAGAGCGGCACGGAATCGCCGTAACTCACCTGATCGATTCCCGGGGCCGCTTCCAGACGCAGACGCAGGGTGCGGCAGAACAGCTTCTCCCGGTCGAGAGGGTAGCCGTTGGTCGAGAGATAGAAATGCGCCACGAGCACGCCGCGCGGCTCGAAGCCGAGGTTAACCCGGGCCAGCTTCTGGAACGTCCGCGCCGCCAGCCCGGCCCCGATCAGCGCCATCGCCGCCAGCGCCACCTCGGCAATCACCAGTGCGCCCCGCGCGCGGTGCGAGCGAGTGCCGGGGCTCCCGCCGCGCGCGCTCTCCTTGAGGGTCTCGTTCACGTCGACGCGGCCCGCGTAAAGCGCCGGCAGGATCGTGGCGAGCAGCGCCGCGCCGGTCGCGATCAGCACCGCAAACAGCAGGACGGTTCCATTCGCCCGGGGATGCAGAAGCGGGTCGATGGCGGCGCGGAGCGAAGAGCTCAGAGACGGGAACACGTAGAACAGCGACTCTCCCATCCACTGCGCCAGCAGCACTCCGGCCACCGCGCCCGCGGCCGCCAGCGCCATCCCTTCGATCAGCAATTGCCGCACGAGTTGCCCGCGGCCGGCTCCCAAGGCGATGCGGATTCCAAACTCCCGTTGCCGGCTCACCAACCGCGCCATCAGCAGGTTGGCCACGTTGGCGCACGCGATCAGCAGCACCAGTACGCACACCGCCGCCAGGATGCGCAGCGGATTGCGCAGCGTGGATTGCAGGCCGTACGACGACGACGCCTGCCACAGCGGAAAGACACGGGCTCCGACTCCCCTGTGCGTGTCCGGATACGCCGCCGCAATCCGTGCCGCCACCGTGCGCGCCTCTTCGTTCGCCTGCTCCACGCTGACGCCGGGTTTGAGGCGCAGGAGGACGTCGAGGAATCTCGCGTTCCGGTCCGAAGCGGCCCAAGTGTTCAGCGCCCCGGTCTGGATCATCATGCTCAGGGGGACCCAGACGTCGAACGCCGCGCCGGCGAACGTTCCGGCGAAATCCGGAGGCGCAACCCCGACCAGTGTGTACGGATGCCCGTTGATGCGCACCTCTCGCCCCACCGCCGCGGTAATCCCCCGGAAATACGTTCGCCACAGGCGGTGGCTGATCACGGCGTACGGATAAGCGCCCTGCGTGTCGCGATCTTCCTGCGGCAGGAGCATGCGCCCCAGGAACGGCTTCACGCCCAGCACGGAAAAGAAGTTGGCGGACACCACCTGGCCCAGCACGCGCTGCGGGTGGTCCGGCGGCCCGACGGTAAAGAACGCGACGTGCGACGCCACCACGCCCGAGGCCAGCGTCATCTGGCGCTGGAAGTCGCGGAAATCGGGATGCGGCATCTGGCTCATCCTGGCCCCGTCCTGGAATGTGCCTTCGAGCGCGGCCAGTTGCTGCGCGCCCCGCACTCCCGGAATCGGCCGCAGCAGTACCGTATCGATCCACCCGAAGACCGTGGTATTGGCCGCGATCCCGAGGCCCAGCGTGACGATGGAGACGGCCGCGAACGCCGGGTTGTTCCGTAGAACTCGAAGGCCAAGCCAGAGATTCTTCCACATATCGAACCAAGGGATGTGCAACTCGTTGGCCAGTCGCAAGCTATTGATTCGAACAGGGAGGCGGGCAGCGCCGTGTCCGATTCCGAGACGGCGGTGCGCGAAAGGGGGACGGCGCCCTCACTCCTCGTAGCGCTTGAAAATCAGGCACCCGTTCGTCCCGCCGAAACCGAACGAGTTCGAGAGAGCGTAGTCGATCTTCAGCGGGCGGGCCTGGTTGGGGACGTAGTCCAGGTCGCAGGAAGGGTCGGGAACCTCGTAATTGATGGTGGGCGGGGCGATCTGATCGCGGATGGCGAGCACCGTGAGGCCGGCTTCAAGGCCTCCGGCGCCGCCCAGCAGGTGCCCGGTCATGGACTTGGTCGAGCTCACGGCCAGCTTGTAGGCGTGCTCGCCGAAACAGCGCTTGACGGCTACGGTCTCGACACGGTCGCCCACGTCGGTCGAAGTGCCGTGGGCGTTGATGTAGTCGATGCGCTCCGGCGCAATCCCGGCGTCCTTGAGCGCCAGGCGCATTACGCGGAAAGCGCCATCGCCATCCTCGGGAGGAGCGGTGATGTGGTAGGCGTCTCCGCTCATGGCGTATCCGACCAGTTCTGCCAGGATCGGAGCGCCGCGCGCCTTCGCTCCTTCCAGTTCCTCCAGAACGACGATGCCGGCCCCTTCCCCAACCACAAAGCCGTCCCGGCCTTTGTCCCACGGGCGGCTGGCGCGCGCGGGCTCGTCGTTGCGGGTGGAAAGCGCGCGCATCGCGGCGAACCCGCCAATCTCCATGCGGCAGATGGGAGCTTCCGCGCCACCGCAGATCATGGCGTCGGCGTCTCCGCGTTGGATCATTCGGAGTGAATCGCCGATGGCGTGCGAACTGCTGGTGCACGCCGTGGCGGTCGCCGAATTGGGGCCTTTCGCGCCGGCGCGGATGGACACGTAGCCGGAAGCCAGGTTCACGATCGTGGCCGGAACGAAGAACGGGGAGATGCGTTTGGGGCCGCCCCGGATCAGGTTCTCGAACTCGCGCTCGATCACTTCGAACCCGCCGATCCCGCTTCCGATGTAGACGCCCACGCGCTCCGCGTTGTCCGGATCGACTCTCAGGCCCGAAGCTGACAGGGCGAAATCCGCCGCCGCCACGGCGAGATGGATGAAGCGCCCCATCTTCTTGATCTCTTTGCGGTCAATATACTTCTCGGGATCGAAGCCCTTCACCTGGCCGGCAATGCGCGTGGTGTAGGCGGTGGCATCGAAGGCGGTGATGGGGCCTATGCCGCTGCGCGCAGCGCGGACCCCTTCCCAGGTCTCCTCCGTGCCGACGCCCAGGGGAGACACGAGTCCCGATACCGGTGACAACGACCCTACGTGCCAAAGCGCAACTCCATGCCGTGGGGAAGAAATGCGCGGCCGGCCGCTACTTCTTGGCCAGCTTCCCTTCGATGTAGTCGATCGCGTCCTTCACGGTGGCGATCTTCTCGGCCTCTTCGTCCGGGATGTCCAGATCGAAGGCCTCTTCAAACGCCATGATCAGCTCGACCAGGTCGAGGGAGTCGGCGCCCAGGTCGTCGACGAAGGACGCGGTGTTGTCCACCTGCGCCTCATCCACTCCCAGTTGCTCGACGATGATCTGCTTCACCTTCTGCTCAACCGACATGAATCCTCCAGAGACTCCGTGAATTGAATGATTCTAGCGACGATTGCGGTCCCGCCGCAACTGCCGCCAGGGGCGCCACGTTACAATCGGGCTATGCGCGCCGGCTTTCTGCTCCTGCTCGCCCTGTCCACCTGCCGCCCGGACCATCCCAAACGCTCGAACAAGTCCTTTCGCCTGTATCGGAAGAGGCGGAAGCGTTCCGTCTGGCCGCTCCCAACCGGCTGGCGCGGGCGCCGCGATTCCGGCCCCGTCTCGGCAACGGCGCACCGGAACCGCCCAAACCACAATACCGCACTCGGGAGGTCATTTCCGAACACGGTTCGCCAGCTTCCGGGAGGCGCCTGGGGTGGTGCGCGAGTTCCGGCAGGGGATGGCGGTCGATGACCGCGCTGTAACCGGCCGTGAGGCTGGCTCCAGGCAGGGCGCCCTCCGCTACATCTGCTTGAGGATCGGCACGCCGGGAGGGAGCGCGAACAGGCTGGCGGGCACGCTTTTGTTGACCGCCACCGAGTCGGAGTACATCTGGAAGATGCGGTAGCCGTTGCGCAGCCGTTGGATGTCGTAGGGCCACATCACGCCTGCGCCCGCGTCCCGGTACTTGGCGTAGATCGTCACCTCTTCATTGCGCTCGTTCGTCTTCGGGTCGCGCCGGTAGTAGACCTGACGCACCGGAAGATGAGTGAGGTGATGGAGGTAGACCGTCACCGTGCGGTTGTCGGAATCCGTGATGTCCACGATCTTCACGGGCTGAGTATCGACGATGTCGGATCCGCGGTCCTCGAAGACCATCCCCGGCTCGTTGAGGCGCTCGCGCAGGATGTAAAAAACGTTGTGCGTCACGGTGTCTCTGTAGCGCGTTGAGGTCTCCTCCGGCAGAGGGCGAGCTCCGCGAAACGTGATCTCGTAACCCTTGCCGCCGATGAACAAAGTCGCGCCGCTCCGCTCCTCTTTGCCGAAAGCGTCGCGTTCGTCGACCAGGACCTCGCCCGGGATGGGCGGCACGGAGGGCCGCAGGTACCGAGTGTAGATCGTCGCCAGCGTGAGCCCCGAGAGCTCTTCGCGATAGAAGGAGTAAGCCCGGCCGGAGGCGACTACGTTGTCCGTCTCCAGAAACCTGGAACCGCCCATCGCCTCGAGGGTCTGCTGGATCATCCGTTTGCCGCGTTCCTGCGCGGTCTCGGCCCGTGCAGCCAGCGCCAGCAGGAGGAGTACGAGTACGGACTTCATGCTTCCTTTATCGCAGATTGCGGCGGAAGGCGTCTGGGCGGGGTCCGGACCTGGCTACCGCCGGACCGCGACCATCCGGGAGCGCGGGCACCCGGCCGCCCAAGCGCCTGCGGATCGTGGAACGGCGGCTGTCCGGGGGGCGGCTGTCAGCTTCGGTGGAAGGGCGGCGAGTCGCGCATGTCCTGCGGCCAGCGCGACGGGTTTTCCCGGATGTAGTGCCGGACGCGATTGAGCTCGTCGGCGTCGCGGATGAAATGCCTGCGGCCGTTCCCCCTCCAGATGCCGCAATCGACGTGGCTGGCTGAGGCCGACTGGAAGGCGTCCAGAATCGCCGGCAGGGGCGGCGAGTCCCCGGCGCCTTGATCGCTCACCAGCAGAATGGCTTGCAGGTGACCGGGCATCACCACAAAAGCGTCCAGCATGACGTTGGCGAAACGCGCCGGGATGCGGCTCCAGCAGGCCGCTACCTCCTGGCCGACCTGGTTCCGCCGCATCTTTCCGTTCGCAATCCTCCCGAACAGGGAGGCGCGGCCCCAGGTTCGGAGCGTCACGAAATAGGCCCGCGTGCGCAGCCGGCGGTGTCGCTGCATGTTGATGTGTGGGTCCGGCTCGGTGTTCTTCTCAGGGAAAAACGGCTCCGCCGTCAGCGTCCCGGGGGAGGCGGGATGGTCAGATCCAGAGGCAAAACCGGCAAGCCCAATGCGCTGATTGGCTTACCGAACTCCCGCGGGTTGCCGACCGCGACGACAGTGAACGCCTCCGGGTGCAGGTACTGCCCGGCCACCCGCAGGACGTCAGCTCTGGTCACCGCCTCCAGCGCCTTCCGGTACTGGAAGATGAAGTCTTCGGGATAGCCATAGTAGCGGTAGCGCATCAGGCGCGAGAGCGTTTTGGCCGGCGTATCGAAGTGGAACACGAAGCTGTTCAGGCGGGTCTGTTTCGCGGTCTCCAGTTCCTGGCCGCCAACCTCGGATGTGCGCATGCGGTCAACCTCCTCGCGCACCACGGCGATTGTCTCCGCGGTGGTTCCGGATTTCGTGCTGCCGGTAATCTCGAACAGGCCGGGATGATCGTATGCGGCGGCCCACTCCGCGTCGATGCCATATGCGTAACCGAGTTGCGTACGGACGCGCTTGAACAGCCGGCTCGAAAAGCCGCCGCCGAGGATGTCGGCCATAATCTCGAGTGCGGGGTTGTCCTTGTCCCGCAGGAGGCCGCCGAGTTGCCCTACGGAAAAGACCGTCTGGTTCACATCCTCCTTCACGGCCAGAAAGACGCCTGGGCGCGGCTTCTCCCGTACCGCCGGGAAGGGCGGCACGGGCGCCTGCACGTCGTTCCAGCCGCCGAACAGAGCTTCGAGCTGCTGTTTCATCGCCGGCGTGGAAAAATCGCCATAGACGGTCAGCAGGACGTTCGCCGGGAAGAAGTAGCGCCGGCAGAACGCCATCAGGTCGTCGCGTTGGATGCGGGCCAGCGTGGCGTACTCGATCTGGCAGCCGTAGGGCGTGTCCTTGCCGTACACGATGTTGTTGAACTCGCGACCGGCGATGGCCTCCGGATCGTCGTTGCGGCGGGCGATCTGGTCGCGGATCTGCGACTTGGCCAGGTCGATTCTCTCCTGGCGGAACGCCGGCGCGGTCAGCACATCGTGAAACACGGCCAGGACCTTATCGACATTCTCTCTGAGCGCGGAGAAGCTGACCTCGCCCGCTGATTCGTCGATGGCGCTCTCGACGGATGCCGCTATGTTCTCCAGGTCCTCATCGAGTTGATCGCCGGAGCGGGCCTTGGTGCCGCCGGCCCGCATGACCATGCCGGTCAGCGTTGCCAGCCCGACCTTGTCGGGCGGGTCGAACAGGTTCCCCGTGCGCACCATGGCCAGCCCGTTCACCAGCGGGAGTTCATGGTTCTCGAGCAGGTAGACCCTTAGGCCGTTGGCCAGGGTGTAGGTTTCGACGTGCGGGATCCGCAGCGGCGCCAGGGGCGGAAACTTAAGGTCGGCCGGCGACTGGGCCGGTTCCGCGGCGCGGTATGGGTCGACTACCTGTTTGACCAATTCGCCGTCAGCCGGCGCCTGCGCCCGGAGCGAGGCGGCAAACAGGAAAACCAAAGCCAGCCTCCGCCTTCTCATTGCGCGCCTCCCTTCGGCGCCACCGTGAAGGCGACCGTACGCCCGCTCTCCACGAAGTACGCACCGGCCACGCGCCTCACATCGGCGGCGGTCACCTTGTCGATGTCGTCGAGCCCTGTGAACATCTTTCTCCAGTCGCCGTAGTTGACGCGATAGAACGTCAGTTGCTCCGCCATGCCTGGGTTGCTATCGAGTTGCCGGAGCAGCGAGGCGCGCAGCTTGGTCTTGACGCGCGCCAGCGTCTGCGCGTCCACGTCCTTCCCCTTCAGACCGTCGAGAATGCCGTAGACCGCCTTCTCGTTCTCCTCGGTCGTGTGGCCCGAGGAGGGGGCCAGCCAGATCAGAAACAGGTTGGGATACTTGCCGCCGGGAAAGGTCGACATGGCCGTGGCGGACAGCGCGATCTGCCGGTCGCGCACCAGCTCTTGGTAGAGCAAGCCCGTCCGGCCGCTAGAGAGGATCTCGGCCATGACGTCGAAAACGGGATCGTCCTTGTCGTGCTGGTCCGGGCGCTTCCAGGCGATAGCCAGGAAGGGCTGGCTGGCGGTTTCGACCGCCACGCGCTTCTCGCCCTCCTGCTTCGGCTCGACCGTGACCTGCGGGGCGGGCAGCGGGCGGGGCGGAAGCCGCTGGAAGTACCTCTCGGCCAGCCGCCGGGCCGCGGCCGGATCCACGTCGCCGGCGATGGCGATGGCGATGTTCGACGGCGCGTAATACTTGTCGAAGAAGGCGCGTGCATCGCCCACGCGAAGGCCCTCGATATCGCTGGCCCAGCCCGCTGTGGGCTGCCGGTAGGGATGGGCCGCGAAGGCCGTGGCCAGCAGTATCTCGGAGAGCTTTCCTTCGGGGTTCGATTCGATCCGCATGCGGCGCTCCTCGCGCACCACGTCCCGCTCCTTATAGAACTCTCGGAACACGGGCGCCAGGTAGCGCTGCGACTCCAGAAGGAACCACAGCTCGATGCGGTTCGAGGGCAGGCTGTAGAAGAAGTTGGTCGAGTCCTCGCCGGTTTCGGCGTTGAGCCCGGCGCCGCCGTTCTCCTCGATGGTGCGCGGATAGGCGTTCACGTCCACGTAGCTTTCGGCGAGGTCCATGGCGGCTCGCAGTTGTTGCTCCAGGGCGCGCAGGCGTTCGGGATCGGCGGCGGCGCCCCGGGCACGCTCGGCGCTGAGCTGGCCGTAGACGATCTCGACAACATCGAGCGCCCGCTTCTCTTCCGGGTAGTTCTTGGAGCCGATCGTCTCGGTGCCCTTGAACGCCATGTGCTCGAACATGTGCGCCAGACCGGTCTTGCCGGAGGGGTCATCGACCGAGCCGGCGTTCACGTAAGTGTGGAACGAGACGACCGGAGCCTGGTGCCGCTCGAGGAGGATGAAATGCAGGCCGTTCGGGAGGGTGAACTCGGTGACGCGCTTCTCGAATTCCACCAGGTTCTGGGCCCGAAGCTGGCCTACGAAAAAGAGGGACAGCCAAAGGGACAACGCGGCCTTGTTTCGCGTGATGTGCATGGCGTGTTCTAGAGCCATTTTAGGCACAACCGCGGCCGCTCACCTCCGCCCCGATGCTATACTCCGGCCTGGAATGTTCTCCTCGCGCCTGAATTGGGACCTGCGGCAGAACCGCATCTCCGCGCTACTCGAAGCCATGCGCCGCGCCGGCGCCCGCATTCTCGATCTCACCGAATCGAACCCCACACAGGCCGGGCTTTCGTATCCCGCCGGCGAGATCCTGGAAGCGCTGGGCGACGCGCGCTCGCTCCGCTACGCGCCCTCGCCGGCGGGGGCGGCAGAGGCCCGGGAAGCGGTGTCCGCCTATTACGCCGCGCGCGGCACGAGCGTCGCGGCCGACCGCATGGTGCTCACGGCCAGCACCAGTGAGGCTTACAGCTACGCGTTTAAGCTGCTCGCCGACCCGGGCGATGAGGTGCTGGTGCCGCGGCCCTCCTATCCGCTGTTCGAGTTTCTGGCGCGCCTGGAATCGGTGCGCGTCGTCGATTACCCGCTGGAGTACGACGGAGGCTGGCGGATCGATTTCGCGGCCCTGGAAGCCGCGCTCACTCCACGCGCCCGCGCCATCGTCGTGGTGAACCCGAACAACCCGACCGGCTCGTTCGTGAAGGCCGGCGAGCTCGACCGTCTCCTGTCCCTGGCCGCGGCGCGCGGCTTGGCGATCGTCTCCGACGAGGTCTTCTCGGATTACTCCTTCGCGCCGGATCCGGAACGCGTCACCACGCTGGCGGACGTTACCGGAGCGCTGTCGTTCTCCCTCAGCGGGCTTTCGAAAATCGCCGGGCTCCCGCAGATGAAGCTGGGCTGGATCGTGACTGCCGGGCCCGAGCCGCTGCGCGGGGCCGCCCTGGCGCGGCTGGAACTGATCGCCGACACCTACCTTTCGGCCGGGGCCCCGGCGCAGTACGGGGCGGCGCGGCTGATGGATGCGGGGGCCAGGGTGCGGGAGCAGATCTCGGCCCGCGTGCGGCGGAACCTGGAGTGGCTGCGCGGGGCGGTGGCGGGTTCCGCGCTGAGCCTGCTCGCGGTCGAGGGCGGCTGGTACGCCACGGTCGAAGTACCCCGAACGCGCAGCGAAGAGGAGTGGACGCTGGAGCTGCTCGGCCAGGATGGCGTGCTGGTGCAGCCCGGTTTCTTCTACGACTTCGAAAGCGAGGCATTTCTGGTGCTGAGCCTGCTGACGCCGCCCGATGTCTTCCGTGGAGGAGTCGGCCTGCTGCTGGCGCGGGCAGGCGAGTAGGGGCAGTCCTCGGGACTGTTTCGCCGCCTCGAGATAGATGCGTGCTCCTATTGTCGCGGACCGCTCCCGATGCCGTAGAGCCGGAGCAGTTCCGCAACGTTGGGCTCAAGAGAGAACCGTTGTTCAACGATTTGCCGTCCGGCCGCTCCCATTCGCCGCCTCAGTTGCTCGTCTCTCAGAAGGCGAAGTATGCACTCCGCCATCTCGCCGGGCCGCCCGGGAGTGACGAGGCACCCGGTGACGCCATCCTGGACGATTTCGGGGATGCCGCCCACCCGGGAGGCAACTACCGGTTTGCCGCAGAGCATCCCTTCCGAAATCGTCCACCCGAAGGCCTCCTGCCAAATCGAGGCCTGGCAAACGATGTCGGCGGCCCGATAGACGCCGTCGGCGAGAGGATCTCCGACCAAGCCGGTCCACGTAAAGTGCTCCGCCAGGCCGGCCTGTTCGGCTTGGGAACGATACTGGTCGCGGAAGGCGCCATCGCCGGCCAGCACGAAGTGCACATCCGGATCCTGGCGGAGCACCAGGCACGCGGCCTCGATCAGATCCTGGACGCCCTTCTCTGGAATCATCCAGCTCACTTGCAGCACGATGCGCCGGTTCGCGGGAATCCCGTACTTGCCGCGAAAAGGGGCTGGATCGCCGAGGGGCCGTGTCAGATCGACGCCATTGTAGATTCGCGTGACGCGGTCTTTTGGCACCAGGCCGCGTGCCACGCAACATCGCGCGTTGAAGTCGCTGACGGCAATGATGCCGTTTAACGGGCGGGTCAGGGCTCGTGCCACGATCCGCCGGAACAGGGGCGCACGTGTCGAGACGTATCCCTCGGGCCTGGAGGCGTGGTCGGTCAGGAATACGCGGCGCACGCCGCAACTGCGGGCCAGCCACGGCTGGAGGCCCACGACTCCGGTAAAGTGCAGATGCAGAATGCCGGGACGGTACTTCCGCAAGAGTTTCGCAGAGGCCCGCAGGGCGCGCATGCTGGAGCGCCCGGGGTCCGGCAGCACCTCGAGGGCGACGTTGGGCAAATCGAGAAACTGCCGAACCGCTTCCGGCGGGGGCGCGAGAAAGCAGAGAACGCTTCTCCACCCGTGTCTTCCGAGCTGGCGGGAGAGTTCGCGGGCGAACATCTCGACGCCCCCGATGCGCCGCGGGTTGACCCCAAAGGCGGACATCGCCACACCGGCTTCACGGTTTTCGGGCAAGGACATCTCCTGTCAACCCGTCTTTGCCGCTACGGCCGGCGGGCTGCCCCGGGGCAGCCCCTAATTGCTCCTGCATACAACAGCCCGCCTCCCAGAAGCGGGGCCGCTCTTCCCATATTCGCCGGATGCCGCCCCGGCGAATATTGCCCACCGGCGGCCGGGAGCTGCAAATCGTGACATCGCCGCTGGATTGCACTTGAAGCATCCCGAGCGCACTGCACTGAACTTTTCGTTCGTGCGCCACGTGCGCTTGAGTGGCCATCCGCAATCCTGCCGGATCCTCGAAATACCGCACCATCGCCTGGAGTTGGGCATCGGTGTTGGCGATGTGCAATCCCTGCCGTTTCAGGCCGGCCAGCTCTTGGACCTTTCCGACCGCCCGGCCTGGGTCGCGAGGCCAGTTTCCGCTGGTCTCGTACCAGCGGGCATTCACGGGAGTGTTGTAGTTCTGCTCGATGGGTTGATAGAAGACTTCCATGCCGTCGCGGCTGGCAAACCGGGCGATGTCGCCGAGTTCTTCCAGATTGTGGTCCATGATGACGGTTTTCAGCCGTATCCGGTACTTGAGCCCGCGGGCCCGTCTTGTCTGAACGAGCGTTTCGATGGTCTTGCCAGTCTTCTCGAAGAAGTCTTCCCGTCCCCGGATCCTGGAGTGGGTTGCGCCCACGCCGTCGAGTGAGATGGTGATGCAAGACGGATTGGCGAGCGCCAGTTGTTGGATCTTGTGCTGGTCATCCCAGTACCCGTGGCTGAGCACCTCCAGGCAGAAGCCCAGAGAAGACGCGTAGGCGGCCAGTTCGACGGTGTTGGGCTTCAGCAAGGCCTCGCCGCCCGTGAAGACGATGGAGATGGGGCCCAGCCAGCCGCGCACCTCGCGGAGGAATCGCGACCACTCGTCCGTGGTGGGCGAATCCTCCTTGCCCTGGTTCTTCCAGATATCGCAGTGCACGCAGCGAGCGTTGCAGCGTTCCGTCAGCAAGAGGGCCACCGAGGTAGGACGGCAGAGATGAGCGAGGCGGCCGCCGGCAAAGGAACGCAACCGGTAGTTCACCCCTTCGTAGATCCTCCGGCGCACTCGTGAGATGAAGTCCGGCATCGGGGGGCCGACCCGCACGCGGATGACTATAGCACAGAATCCGGGAGGCCCCAGGTTGCAGCCGCGCACTCGGGTGCGCGAGCGAGCGGCGCGCGCCAGCGCGCTATCATGGTCTAATCCATCGAGAATGATTGCCGAGACCCGCACCGTACGCTTCGATTCCCTGGCGCTGGACTGCGGCGAAGCGCTGGCCACGGTCGAGGTCGCCTATGAGACCTACGGCGAGCTGAACGCCGCCCGCTCGAACGCCATCTGCATCTGCCACGCCCTGACCGGAGATGCCCACGCGGCCGGCATCTCGCACAGCGACGGAAAGCCCGGCTGGTGGGACAGCATGATCGGCCCGGGAAAGGCGTTCGACACCGACAAGTACTTCGTCGTCTGCTCGAACGTGCTGGGCGGATGCCGCGGCACAACCGGCCCGTCGTCGCTCAACCCGGCCACCGGCAAGCCTTACGCCATGAAATTCCCGGTGATCACGATCCCGGACATGGTGCGCTTGCAGAAGATGCTGATCGAGCGGCTGGGCATCGAACGGCTGCTGGCGGTGACGGGCGGATCGATGGGCGGCATGCAGGCGTTGCAGTGGGCGGCCGCGTACCCGGAGGCCGTGGTCTCGGCCATCCCCATCGCCACCACGGCCCGGCACAGCGCGCAGCAGATCGCCTTCAACGAAGTGGGCCGGCAGGCCATCATGGCGGACCTGGACTGGAAGGAGGGCGACTACTACGCCTCCAATCCGCCGGCGCGCGGCCTGGCCGTGGCGCGCATGGTGGGCCACATCACCTACATGAGCGACGAGTCGATGCGCGAGAAGTTCGGGCGGCGGCTGCGCAACAAGGAGACCTTCGGGTTCGACTTCTCGGTGGATTTCGAGGTGGAGAGCTACCTGCGCTACCGCGGAACGCAGTTCGTCGGCCGCTTCGACGCCAACTCGTATCTGTACATCACCAAGGCCATGGACTACTTCGACCTGGCCAACGGCACCGGGTCGCTGGCCAACGCTTTTCGCAGCGGGAACACGCGCTTTCTGGCCATCAGCTTCACCTCGGACTGGCTGTATCCGAGTTACCAGTCCGTGGAGGTCGTGCAGTCCCTCCGCAGCATGAACCGCGACGTGGCCTACTGCGAGCTGCCTTCCAACTACGGCCACGACGCGTTCCTGGTGGACGTGGGCGAGCAGACCGAAGTGGTGCGCGGGTTCCTGGCGAGCACCTTCAAGGCGAGGGCGTAGGCCATGGCGACCTCGGGGGAGACGCGGCGGAAACCGTTCGTCCGGGACATCCTGGGGCGCAGCGACTACGCTATCATCGGCGAGTTGGTGGAGCCGGATTCGCGCGTGCTCGACCTGGGCTGCGGCGAGGGCGAGCTGCTCCAATGGCTGGCGGAGAACAAGAACGTCGAGGGGCGCGGCATCGAGATCGACGGGCCCAAAGTGCAGCGCGCCATCGCGCGCGGCGTCTCGGTTTACCAGGGCGACATCGACGAGGGGCTGAGCGGCTTTCCGGATGCGTCGTTCGATTACATCATCCTCAGCCAGACCTTGCAGGAGACGCGGCGGCCGCTGGCGGTGCTCCAGGAGATGCTGCGTGTGGGACGGCACGCCATCGTGGCCTTTCCGAACTTCGGGCACTGGTCGGTGCGGCTGGCGATGCTGTGGGGCGGCCGCTCGCCCCGCACCAAGTGCTTCCCGCACGAGTGGTACAACTCGCCCAACATCCACTTCCTCACCATCCGGGATTTCGAGACCCTGGCGCGCAGCCAGGGCTGGACCGTGGACCGCAAGATCTTCACCTCGGGCCACCGCGTGGGGACCTTCCTGGCCAACCTGATGGCCGAGGTGGCGGTGTTCCTGGTGCGGCGGTAGATTCCCATGCGCAAGGTCTTTCACTTTGAGTCGCCGCGGGAGAAGTACCATTGCGACGCCGCCATCGTGTGGTGCTTCGACAACCGGTTCGAGCTGGGGTTCCGTAAGTTTCTGAAGCGCGTCGGCATCGCGAACAGCGATCCGATCAAGGTCGCCGGAGGGGCCAAGTGCCTGGCCAGCCCGGAGCACGAGAGCGAGCCGGCGTTCGTGCTGGAGCAGATCCGCAAATCCATGCGCCTGCACGGCACCGGCCGCGTCGTTCTGATGCTGCACTCGGATTGCGGGGCCTACGGCGGGTTGAAAGGCTTCGACAACGACCCGCACACCGAGGCCGAACTCCTTTCCGACGAGATGCGGCGCGCCGCGGCCGCGCTGGCGGCGGCCATCCCCGGTCTCGCGATCGAGGGCTACTTCGTCGATTTCGAGGGCGTCTGGGAAGTGGATCTGCCCCGGCCCGAAGGCTGAGCCAGAGAGGCGATCGTGGGGCCTCTACCAGATCACGCGCACAGGATAGGGCTCAAAGGCCCGGTCCGGCGTGACGATCGCGAGTCCGCCCATGAGCGCCTGAGCGATCAGCATGCGAGAACTGTGGTCTGAATACAGGTCTGAAACCAGACCTGCCGCAGGTCCCTGAATCGGTTGGAATACGGCTCTCGTCGCCGCCGGTGGGCAGGAACGCCTGTGGCTCTCCTGCGGAACTAAGGGCTTACTCGAGGTCCAATGCCGCCTTGAGTGCCGCGTCGACGTCCCGCTGGAGCTCGAAGGGCAAGGCGCCGGCCTTCCGGGTCAGCTTCGCGCGGTCCAGTGTGGTCACCTGATGGCACACCGCAAAGCCGGCCTTCGGCAGACCGGTGGAGCCGCCGGCCAGTTCGACCACTGTCGGCCCCCGCTTGCCCTGCGACGCGGAGGTCGATATCGGGACTACGATGATCGATTTCCATCCGGGAGTCGCATTGAATCCGTCATGAGACACCACGATCACGGGACGCCGTCCCGTCTGCTCGGATCCCGACCGCGGAACGAGATCGGCCCAATAGATCTCGCCCCGTTTCATTTCGTCGTCCTACGGGTCTTGACCAGATGATCGAGTCCGGCCGTCTCCAAATCGGGGTCGAGATCGAGATCGGTGCCCGCCATTTCCGCCGCATAGGCCGCGATCCGATCGCGCCTTGCCTTTCGCATCTGTTCCCGCAGCCAGCAATCGATTGCCTCGCGCGCCAGTGCGGTCGCGGGTACGCGCGCCCGCTCGGCCTCCGCCCTAAGATCGGTGTAGGTCCGCTCCGGCAGTGGCAGGTGGAAGTTCCTCATGTCCCGCTCCCTGCCTCCATTGTGCCATGAACTAGTGGCATGAGTCGATGCCATGGTCCTGATGGCTACGAAATCCAGGTGCCTGCCACGGTCTCGATGACCCAACGGCCGTTGACCTTGCGAAGCAGTACGTCGTCTCCGTGGCCGCAAAGGCCGCACACATGATCGACATGAAACAAGGCCTCGGTTTGGTCCGCGTTGAAGCCCACGGCGGAAAGCACGAAATGGCCGTAGTTGTGCGGAAAGAGCGCCTCCCAGCGTGCCAGGCCGTAAGCCGCCACTGCCGCCGAGTCCGCCAGCCGATAGGGTGCGGATAGGACTAGCCCGGGCCGGACCGGATGAGGACGCAGGTTGGCCAGAAGAAAGCGAGCGTACATGCCAGCCTCAAGGGAGGCAGCCTGCGGGCGCGGTCTTCCGGCCGAGAAAACCAATGCGGGCCGGGCCAACGCGACCGCCCAAGGGCGATGCGGAGGCTGGGTGTCGGCTTGTATCACGATCAGTAGGGGACGAGCAGGGCCGCCAAGGCCCTCCGCCGTCAGCACGCGGATTTCTTGGTTGAGATAGGCAGACCAAACCTCCTGCTGCGCCGCCTCGGTTCGATAGACAAACCACTCACCAAGAAGATAGGAGCCCGCCGCCAAGACGGCGGCGGCGATCAGCAGGCCGGCGGCGAGCCGGAGTGAAAAGCGCAAGAGATAGCGAAGGCGGGCCATGGGCTGTTGGACACCGGCCGGGCGCAAGAAGTGCCGGTCACTTCATGGGCGGCAGCAGCACGGGCCGCCCGGTCCGAACCGACTCCTTCGCCGCTTCCAGGATCTCGACGACGCCGACGTTGATGGGGAGCGCGACCAGACCGTCGAGCGGCAGGTTCGCTTGCATACGCCCGACCATGTAAGCTACCGGGTCGGCGCGGCGTGCTTCAAGGGGCTGGAGCGGCAGGTCCTTCGGCGGCTGGCCAGCGACGCGCAGTTCGGCCTGTTTTTCGCGCATGGTGAGGCTGCCGCCCAAACCGTAGACCTCGAGTTCCTGGAAGCCGCGGGGCAGGTCCCAGCTCGCTTCGAACAGACCCACTCCGTTCTTGTAGGAGAGCACCATGTCGGCGTTGTCTTCCACCTTGGGAAACACCTCGGGACGCAGATGATTTACGGTCGCATAGACCGTCCCGGGCCGGCCCAGGTACCACAGCGACCATAGCGCGTTGTAGCAACCGAAGTCGACCAGCGACCCGGCGCCGTTCCGCACCGGATCCGTCAGCCACGCGAAGAAATACTGGTTGCGCGGGCCCTCGGAGCCCGGCCCTCCGTGCCCCACCGTCCCGTGCAGGCGCCAGACCTGGCCGATGGTGCCCCGGTCCGCCTCGGCCTTGGCGGCATAGTTGGCCGGCCACCACACCATCTGGTAGTTGGTCATCACGCGAATGCCGTGCTCCGCAGCCAGGCGCTCGATGGCGCGCGCATCCGCCAGAGTCGCCGCCAGCGGCTTCTCGAACATGACCTGGATCTTTCGCGGCGCGCACTCCCGGACGATCTCGAGGTGGCGATTGTTCTCGACGAACGCCCACACGATGTCGGGCTTCACTTCGTCGAGCATCTTGCGATAGTCGTCGTAGGTGGGGACGCCGGGCGCGGTCTTCTTCGCCTCCGCCACCAGCGCCGGGTTCGGTTCGGCGATGGCCACAAGGCGGGCGGGCGGGTTCGGCTTGACCATCGCCTCCAGGGGCCACCAAACGTGGGAATGGACGAGGCCGACGATGGCGATCTTGTAGTCCTGCGCCGCCAAGGGGAGCGCCAGGGCGGCGAGCGCGGTGAGGATGAGTTTCAAAGAGGTACCTTCCTGCGCGCTGGAAGCCCGATCAGCGTGTAGGCCACGCCGGCGAAGCCGATCAGGCTGAGCCAGCCGCCCCAATTCTGGTAGAAGCCGAACTGGTCCTTGCCGGTCAGGAAATGCGTAAGCGGGGGGACCTCGCGGACGGCCAGCACGGCCAGCAGAATGCCGACGATGGCTTCGCCCGCGATGAGGCCCGAGGCCAGGAGCGTTCCGGTTTCCTCGACGTCTGCGCGCGCTTCGGCGGAGCGGCGCGCCGTCAGCGTGTCGGTGACCCAGCGGAAGATGCCGCCGACGAAAATGGAAGAGACGGTCTCGAAGGGCAGGTACATGCCCACCGCGACGAGCATGGGCGAACCCGCGCCGCAGCAGATCAGCGCCACGCCGAAGGCCGCGCCGATGCCGATCAGGCCCCAGGCCATCTGCCCGCCGACGATCCCCTTGGCAAGCTGCGCCATCAGGCCGGCCTGCGGCGCGGGCAGCGCGCGCCCGCCGATTCCGCCCGTCGCCAGATTGGCCTGGTGCAGGACGATGATCGGCCCCATCAGGAAAAAGGCCAGCAGGATCACGGTGACGATCTCGATGACCTCCATCTTCCAGGGCGTGCCGCCGAGCAGGTGGCCGGCCTTGAGGTCCTGTATGAGCGAGCCGGAGACGCAGCAGGCGCAGCACACCACCGCCGCTACGCCAAGCACCGCGCCCACGCCCGCCAGGCCCTTGACGCCCATCGCGAGCATGACCAGCGCGGCGACTACGAGGGCGGCCAGCGTGAGGCCGGAGACAGGCTGATTCGAGCTGCCCACCAGCCCCACCAGGTAGCCGCCCACGGCCGAAAGCAGAAAGCCGATGACGGTCATCACCAGCGCCGCCACGATGGCGGAGAACAGGCCGTGCGTGAAGTAGTAATAGATCCCGACGATGGGGACCAGCAGCACCAGCACGCCGATGAGGACCCAGCGCGGGGCGATGTCCTTCTCTGTGCGCTCGATAGCGGCGCCTTCGTGGGCGGCTTCGGCCGAGGCGGCGAAGGCTCCCTTTAGCGATTGAATGATGGAGGAGCGCATCGAGAACAGCGTGTGGCAGGCGCCCACCAGCATGGTGCCGACGGCGATGGGGCGGACGATGTTGTACCAGACGGTGAAGGAGATGACGTCCCAGGACGACCCGGCCACGCCCAGGCGCCGCGGCAGGTCCGGATCGAAGAAGAGCAGCAGCGGGATGAGCACCCACCAAGCGATGATGCCGCCCGACCCGTTGATGGCGGCCAGTCGCGGTCCGATGATGTAGCCGATCCCGATGAGGGCGGGCGAGAGGGAGGGCGTGGTCCAGGGTATGCCGCCTCCGTGCGAGACCTGGCCGAGCGTCTTGTGGTTGAAATCGAAATGCTGGACGAGCGAGCGCGGGAAGGCCAGGAAGCCCTGCGTGAATTCGCGGAAAACAGTCAGGCCGCTGTCGGATTTGAGGATCTGCACGAGCGCGCCGAATCCCATGGCGCCGAAAAGGTAGCGCGGCGCGTCGCTGGCGCGGTCGCCGGCCTTGACGATATTGGCGCTGGCGACGCTCTCGGGAAAGGGCAGTCCGGCCTCGACGCACAGCGGCCGCCGCAGCAGGATGATGAAGAACACGCCGATCAGGCCGCCGGCCAGCAGGATGAAGGAAGCCTGCCAATAGTGCGATTTGAGGTCGCTCCAGAGGTGCGTTCCACCGACGTCGGCGAGGAGGAAAGCGGGAATGGTGAAGATGGCGCCGGCCACCAGCGCTTCGCCCACCGAGGCCGCGGTGCGCGCGATATTCTGCTCGAGCACGCCGCCCTTGAAGCGGGGCAGACGGAAGAGCGCCAGCGCGATCACGGCGGCGGGGATGGTGGCGGCCACGGTCTGGCCGGCCTTCATCCCCAGGTAGGCGTTAGCCGATCCGAAGACGAACGCAAGGAAGAGGCCCAGACCCACGGCTTTCACCGTCATTTCGGGCTGGTGGTTGTCGGAGGGCATACATCCCGAGGGTAGCAAAGGGATGCGGGGCGGAGGCGCCGGTCACTGCACCCGGGCGCGGATGCGTTCGCTCGATACCAGCTCCTCGAAGATGGCCAGCACCTGCTTGCGGTAGCGGTAGAGGCGTTCGAGGTTTTCGCGGAAGGGAGGCTCGTAGACGGGCGATTTCAGCCACTTGGCGAGCAGCCGGCGGGGCACGTCGATGTCCTGGCGCAGCCGTTCGGGCGAGTGGCCGCGGAGGAAAAGGCCGTAAAACACGGCGGCTTCCTTTTGCGGAGCGGAAGGATCGAATTCATCCTTAGCCGGCATAAGACCCGTCCCAGACCCAAAGCGAAATAGCAGTATAAACACGCCGGGAGGGTGGAAGCAAGCGGGGGGTCGGTGCTATAGTGCCGCCCCGGAGAATGGCGAGTCGGGCCAAAAAACCGCCGTTGCGGTTCGATAAGACAAGGTGTGAACACCCGCTGCCTGTCGGCTCTGCTGCTGGTTCTTCTGGGGTCCGCGGTCGCTGGCCCCGAACCGCGCCTGCACTTGAAAACCAGGGCCATGGGGACCGTGCGGCCGATAAGCCAGTACCCATGCGGCCGTTCGCACCTCCTGCTCGACTTCCGTTCGGTCCCGCGGCCGGAGGACGTAGCGGCGATCGAGGAACGCGGCGCCACGGTGGTGGGAGTGGTCCCGGATACCGGCCTGATCGTGGCCGCGGATCGAGGAACGCGGTTCGACGGCCTCGATCTCGCGGACGCCGGTCCGCTGCGGCTCGAGAACAAAATCAGCGCCGAACTGGCCCCCGACGCCGCCTGGTTCGTGGTCGAGTTTCATCCCGACGTGCGGCCGGCGGACGCCTATGCCGCTCTGCGCGAGAGCGGGATGCAGCCGCACTATCATCCCAATCTCGTGGCCCGGCACATGCTGGTCTACGGCGACATGGAGCGCGCCACGCAACTGGCCGCCAGGGACGAAGTGGCCTACGTTTTCCCCGCATCCGAGGACCTGTTGACGGGTGCGCCCGTGCTGGCTTGCGCCGGGGCGGTGACCACCAACGGAGTCATCGGGCAGAACGCGACCGGGGCGACCGGTTGGAACGGCGCCACCCTGGCCCCGGTCACGCTGGGCTACTCCTTTGGAGCGCTGACCAACCGGCTGCCGGCCGCGCAGGTCCAATCGACGATCCTGCAGGCCCTGGCGGTGTGGGCGCAGTATGTCCAGGTGAACTACGTGCCCGTAAGTTCGGCATCGCAGCGGACCATCGCCATCTCGTTCGCGGCGGGCGCGCACGGCGACGCCTATCCGTTCGATGGCCTCGGCGGCGTGCTGGCGCACACCTTCTACCCGGCACCGCCGAATCCGGAACCGATCGCCGGCGACATGCACTTCGACGCCTCCGAGAACTGGGGAATCGGCTCGGGCACCGACCTCTTCAGCGTGGCCCTGCATGAAGCGGGACACGCTCTCGGCCTCCCCCACACGGACGTGCCGGGTACGGTGATGTACCCTTACTACCACGTGGCGACGGGACTCACGCCCGCGGACATCGCCGCGATCCGCGGTCTGTACGCCGCACGCGGGACCGCCCCGCCGACTCCGACCCCAACGCCAACTCCGGCGCCAACGCCAATACCAACGCCGACTCCAACGCCAACCCCGGCCCCGCCGGCCAAAGACACGGTCGCACCGTCGGTGACAATTCTGTCTCCCGCGGGCACCAGCGTCCTGACCTACAGTGCGTCCATGGTGTTCAGCGGAACTGCGTCGGACAACGTCGCAGTGGTGAAGGTCACCTGGACGGATTCGCTCGGCAACACCGCTGTTGCGACCGGTACGACCTCGTGGCAGACGGCCGGAGTCCCGATGCGCCTGGGAACCAACGCGATCACCATCCGCGCCTACGATGCGGCGGGAAACAGCGGCTGGCGCTCGGTTACGGTAACCAGAATCGGTCCCTGAATGGAGGCCCGATGCAGTGCAGTGCGGCGCGAGTCATGCGCAGTACGATTATCCAAGGGCAAACCTTGGGACAGGCGTGAAGTTTCGCAACAACGGCGAAATTCGAGCCAGTCCCCGGTTTGCAGCTCGTTCCGATACCCGACGACATTTGCGCCGCAACGCTCTAGTTCTTGACCGCCACGCCGCCGAACATGGCGAAGCCCTTGACCACCAGGCGCTTGATCGCCACGCCTTCGTCGGGCGAAGGATGATGGGTGTCGTCCGTGTAGCCGCCCAGCAGCGGAACGCCGCTGATGAACACGCTCCACGACGGGGGCACCCGGATCTCGATGCCGCCGAAAAGCGCGTTGGCGTGAATGACCGCTTCGCTAACCTGCATGGCGGCTTTGCGTAGGTCGATCTGGCAGCCGCCAAACACGGCAAACGCCTCCCCACCCCGAAAATCCATGGCGTCGCTCTTGAACTCCCCGCCTCCGAAGACCGCAAGCTCGTTGAGGGTCCCGGCGGTCTTGGCGGGCGAGCGCTCGGAGGGTCCCTCGATCGATCGCCACACCAGCAGCAGCCCGGCCAGGATCAGCGCGAGCGGCCACAGAGTGCCGAATGAAACCCGCATGTAGTCGAGGCGGTCGAGAATAAGCAGGATCCCGGCCGCGGCCAGGATGCCGCCCCAAACCCGGCCCGAACCGGAGCCGGAAAGCGCCAGCTTGAACAAACCCACCGCGAGCAGCGCTCCAGGCCAGAAGAAGGGATAGATACGCGAGGCATCGATGAACCCCTGGCGGTCCAGAAACAGGACCACGCCAAAGGCCAGGATGATCAACCCGAGCACCAGAGCAGGCGTGACAGGCGGTCTGGAATTCATAGGCCTCCAGTAGGAAGCCTATCATCCCGCAACCGCCGCGTCTCGCGCTTTTCGGCCGGCGGCGGTGGAAGACCGGCCAGCGGCGAAGGGGGGAACCCTCAGCCGTCAGGCTGCGGCCGCTGACCGCCGGATACGACTCATTGCCCCTTGTCCGCGGCGAAGACGCGGTACGAGTGCGCGAAGATCTGCGCATCGAAGGTCATGCGGTTGCCGCGCGCCTGACCGGTGAGGACCTGCCCGCTGCGGAGGTCGCGCAGCCGCGCCATGCGCGGGCCGGTCACGATCGTCACCTGGCTGCCCTGTGGCTGGAATGACTCGACGATGAACGAGTCGTTGTCGTAGAGAAACAGCGCCACCTGCGCGGGGCTCTCGACGCGCACCGGCAGGTCGCTCGTCAGCGTCTCCTTGATCCGCGTCAACGCGCCGGCGGGGAGCCGGTAGAGGTCGCCGAAGTTGTCCGGGATGGTGAGCACATAGAGATGGCCCGTCGAATATCCCGCATCGAGCAGAATGGGGAAGCCTTTGCCGGCGCTGAGGGCGGAGACGAGCTCCCAGGCATCGTTGGTGGGATAGCGGATCTGCGGCACGAGAATGGGCGCGTCCGCATGCCAGATCGCCGGACGCCACGGCTGCCAGAAGTCTGTGGCTGCGACCTTAAGGCCGGTGCATTCGAGATCGGCGATGTCCTCGATTCCCTTGCCCTGGAGCGCTTTCAGCAGCCCGGACGTGATCACGACGTTCTTGCCGGCCTGCAATTGGCCTTTGATCTTGCCGGCGATGGCGGGGTCGAACCTGGCGGACTCGGCCAGCAGGATGGTCTTCTCTTCGGCTGGAAAGACGGGCGTGAGCTCGATGGGGATGCCGAGCATGCCGAGGTAGTTGTGCAGGAAGTCCTCGCCCGAAGAGTGGAAGGGCTTGTAGCACTTGACACCCAGAGGCTTGCCCAGCTTGCCGATGAAGGCATCGACGGTATCGAAAACATAGCCGGCCACCCGCCCCATCATCGTGTCCGGCTGCTCCGTCCCGTCCTCCCCGCGGACCGGCTCGATGAGCGACCGGAAATCGAACAGCGTGATCTCGGGCGCTTTGGCAAACAGCGTCAGCCAGAGCTGCTCGCCGTAGCGGTCGAGCGTGCCGCGGGCGAACGGATCCACCCATCCGCCGCCGTTGCCGCCTGGCTTGACGTTCTCGAAGTAGCGGAGAATCGAGTAGCTTTCGTAGGGCTGCAGATGCTGGTCGGAGAAGTCCGGATCGCGCGTTTCCGTGCCGGTGTAGATACCGTCGAAGATCTTCGGCTCGTTCTCGATGTCGAAACCCAGGTAGGGGAAGTGCTCGTACCAATTCGGATACTTGATCACGACCTTGACTTTGGGATTCACGGCCTTGGCCGGCCCGACCACCAGGTTGCGGGCGGCTTCGTCCATGAGTTCCAGGCGAAACTGAGCCCAGCTCCTGGAGCCCTTGGCGCGAATGCAGGCGTCGCACTTGCAGTTGGTGAAGAAGAAGTCGTCGAGAATGATCTCGTCGAAGTGGCGGGCGGTAAGCTCGGCGATCTCCTTGGCCTTCTTGCGCAGGGCGGGATCGGAGTAACAGAACGTCTTGAAGCGGTCCCGCTCATTCTGGGTGAACGTGATTCCCCCGGCGGTGCGGATCCCCCGTGCGGCGAAGAAGCGTTTGGCCTGCTCGATCGTCTCCTCGTCGGGCATCACGAAATCGCGGTGCGTCTCGAGGTAGACTTTGCCGACCCGTACCTGCTTCTCGATGGCGTTCCAGCGCTGCTCGAGCCAGGCGGTGTCTTTCATCTGCCGCACCTCGTAGGCGCGGGCGTAGACCGAGGCGGTGAAGTTCTTGTAGCCCCCGGCGGCCGAAGATCCGGCCAGCACGGACAGCAGGGCGGCGCTTGGAATGGCGGTGTGCATTTTCATTTGGGTTTGGCGACTGGTCAGACCCCGATTCTATCGCTCCTATCGCGGAAATGTGGACACCCGCCGCCGTCCCCTATAATGGAAACGAACCGGGTCTCTGGGAGCGATGAGCGAAGACCACGCCGGCAATAACCAGTTTGTGCCTCCCGCAAGCGGCCGTTCGACGCTGGGGATGATTCTCGCATGGCTGAGGGACGTCGTCGTTTCCATCGTCATCGCCGTGGTGGTGATCGTGTTCATCTACCAGCCGGTCAAGGTCGAAGGCACCAGCATGATGCCCGGACTAGTGGATCAGGAGCGTATCTTCGTCAATAAGTTCATCTACCGCTTTGGGATCGAGGACATACACCGCGGAGACCTGGTGGTGTTCTGGTATCCGGGCGATCAGACCAAGTCCTACATCAAGCGCGTGATCGGTGTGCCTGGCGACACGATGTGGATCGACCGCGGCGCGGTCTACCTCAACGGCAGACGGCTGGCGGAGGACTACGTGCCGGAGCGATACCGCGACACCCTGTCCATGCCCTCGCGAACCGTCGAGCCGGACCACTACTTCGTCCTCGGCGACCACCGCAACTCCTCCAACGACAGCCGCCACTGGGGCTTGGTCCCCCGCAGTTGTATCTACGGTAAGGCGGTCTTTGTTTACTGGCCCCTGGAGCGCATCGGACCGGTGAGATAGCGGCAACCCCGAAGCCCTCTCCGCCGTCATGGGACAATAAGAATCTCATTTCGTGGGAGGATGTGCGCATGATGCCCAAACCGCCTCTTCTGCTCCTCTTGGTCGCCTCGATCGGCTTCGCCCAGTCGCTCCGCTTTGGCGTCGAAGGGGGTCTCCCGCTGGCCAGTAACTTCGACACTCAGGGCGCGAGCGCCCTGCCCGGGGTCCTGCCGGTCGGCCTCACGGTGTACTCTTCCAGCACCCGGCGCTATACCGCCGGGGTCACCGCCGAGTTGGATCTCCCGTTTCACCTGGCCGTCAAAGCGGACCTGCTTTACAGGCGGCTGAATTTCGGTTCCACCGTCCAAGCGCCCATCACCACCTCCACGACCACCGCCAACTCGTTCGAGTTTCCGCTCCTCGGCAAGTACAGTCTGGGCAAGCTGCCATTGGTCCAACCGTATGTCGAGGGCGGCGTGGTATTCCGCACTCTCGAGGGGGTCAACCAGACGTCCTCGTCGGCTTGCTTGCAGTGCGTGATGCCCCTGACGCAATCGACCAGCCACCCCGCCGAACTGGCCCACAGCTTCACCAAGGGCTTCGCCGCCGGCGCCGGCCTGGAGTTTCGCCACCTGCTCCTCGGCGTCTTCGGAGAACTGCGCTACACGCGCTGGACCCAGGCCGCATTCTCCGCGCCAAACGGAGGTCTGAGTTCGACGCAGAACCAAGTGGACCTTCTGGCCGGTGTGACATTCTAGGGTGAATGATCCGAGCGCTGCGCCCGTGCCTCCCCTGTTTCTCGCTGATCTGCGCGGCCTACGCCTTCCAGGCCACAGGGAGCCTGTCGGGCACGGTGCACGGCATGGACGGCAAGCCCTTAGCCGGGGCGCGCGTGGCGCTGACCCTGGCGGCAGGCACAAAGGTGTACTCTTCCACCGTCACGTCGGCGAACGGCGCGTTTCTATTCCCGGCTGTGCGACCGGCGCGGTACGACGTTTCCGTCGGAGCCGCGGGGCACAGGCCGTTGGTTCTGCCTGACGTCAGGGTCGATCCGGCCGCCGTGACCTCGCTGCCTCCTGTCGTCCTGGGCCCCGGCGATAGGGTGTTCTCCCTCGAATCGCTCCAAACAGCCGCCGCCGATGTTGCGGTCACGGCGAGCAACGACCAGGTCAACGGTCTGCCGCTTCCGCGCAGGGACCCGCTTTACCTGGTCCAGACCCTTCCCGG
The DNA here is from genome assembly GCA_963710565.1 of Bryobacterales bacterium. Lineage (GTDB taxonomy): Bacteria > Acidobacteriota > Terriglobia > Bryobacterales > Bryobacteraceae > DASWZN01. The sequence continues at coordinate 438,883 of CAVQAN010000013.1, forward strand.
CGTCCAGAACAACGGCCGTGCGCCGCTGGGCATCTACGGCGAGTCAGCCTCTCTGGCGAACATCGCCTACGACGGCATAAACGTAAACGCCGCCGCCTTCGCGCTGCGCACCGATCAGATCGGCGAAGCGACCGTCGTGACCGGTTCCATCGAGGGCTGCGGCTGCTCCCAGATCGCCTTCAGCACGCCCGCCGGCGGCCGCGCCTTGCACGGATCGGCGTACTGGCTGACACTCCCGCCGGCAACGGCCGCGCAATACTGGGCCGACAACAGCCGCAACACCCCGGCCTCAACCAGCCTCAATCAGCTCGGCGCGAGCCTTGGCGGCCCGCTGAAGAGGGACCGTCTGTTCTTCTTCCTCAACTATGAAGCGGATCTCGACCGCTCGGCCTTGACCCGCACCGGCGCCGTGCCCACCGCGCCTCTCACCAGCCGCGATCCCCTCATGCGGCAGGTCCTGGAACTGATCCCCTCGGACCCCTCGGGCGCCTACCGCGGAACGCAGAACAACGGAAGCACCACCCACATTGCCCTGCTGCGGCTGGACTACCTTGCTTCGGACCGGCACAGCTTCAGCCTGACGTTCGCGGACCGGCGCGGCACCGCGGACGACCCCGCCGATTCCTCCGTTTTCGGACCGAAGCCAACGACGACCGTCGCGCTCTCCGCGCCCTTCTACTCCCTTTCGTGGCGCTGGTCTCCCACGGCGCGTCTGACCAATGAAGTGCGCGCCGGCGCGAACCTGGCCGATATCGAATATCGCAATTCGCTCCGTTCGCAGTTCAGCTTCATCGCGATCCTGGACGACCCCGCGGTCGCCGTCAGTCAGCCCATGGCGGGCCTCGACCCCGAGCGGCGCGCCAATCGTCAGTACGGCTACCAGGACAACCTGACCTGGATCGCCGGCAAGCACGCCGTGCAGGCCGGCCTCTGGCTGCAGCAATACCGGCTGAACTCGGACGGCTTCAATAACGGCCCGCTGGATTCGCTCACGGTTCCGCGCTACGCGATCGACGACATTGCTCAGGGCGCCATCGCGCAAGTCGATCAACGCTTCAACATCGCATCGCCCACGTCCGGATACGCGAGCGGTTCCACCGCGCACAGCAGGCTTTCCGCCAACATGATGTCGGGCTATGTGCACGATAGCTGGAGGCTGCTACCCTCGCTGACCGTGAGCCTGGGCTTGCGCTACGATTACCTGTCGCGCCCCGACGAGCGAACCGGCGCCGCCATGATCCCGGTGCTCTCCGGCCAGGCATCCGACGCGGTCTACGATCAGAACCTGGCTTTCGCCTTCGCCTCCGGCGCACAGCCGTTCTACCGGAAGGACTTCGATAACTACGATCCTCACGTCGGCGCGGCCTGGAAACCGTCCGCGCGGCTCCCGCTCGCGGTGCGCGGCGGTTTCAGCATCGCCTATCTGAATGACGACCTCCTGCCGAACCTGAGTATCTACGCCCTGCAGAACCCGTTTCAGAGCTTCGACGTGTCCACGGACCTGAGCGCAAACCCGGTGGCTCTGTCCAAGGCGCCGGCGACGCCCGCCCCCGTGCTGCCTTCCAGCCTGACCCTGGCATCGCTGCTCTCGTTCGCGAATGGCTATCACCAGCAGCCGGGACCTGTGTATGCGATCGACTGGAACATCCGGACCCCCAACGTCAAGTACTGGAACGTCGGAGTGGAATCCGAGTTGAAGGGATTTCAGGTGGACGTGCGCTATGTGGGCAACCGGCTGGAAGAGGGGCCGCGTTCCATCAACCGCAACCAGGTCATGATGTCCTCGGGTTTCCTGGCGACTTTTCTGCAGGTTCAGGCCGCTCTCAAAAGCGGCGCGCCCACCAGCGGGTTCCCCGGTCTGCTGGGAGGCGGGCTGTGCGCCAACTTCAGCCTGGTGAACTGCCAGCCCGATCTTTACGCGCGGTCCCTGATCTTGACCGGGCAGGCGGGCGAGCTGGCGCGGTGGTATCAGGGCCAGGGGTACAATGCCGCCTTCAACTACAACTTCCTCGGGAACCCGCTGGCGCCGCAGGGCATCGATCTGCTGTCGCAGCTCGGCGTATCGCGCTTCGACGGGTTGCAAGTGAGCGTCGCCCGGCATGCGGCGGCCGGCCTCGACCTCTCCGTCAGCTACGTCTTCTCGAAAGTGCTGAGCACCCTGGACGACTACCGGCTCGGCGCAATCGACCCCTATTTGAACCTCCACAACCCGTCGCTCGAATGGGCGCCTTCGCCATTCAACCTGGCGCACGCCTTCAAAGCTGCGGCAATCTGGCACGTCCCGGTGTGGCGGGAAGGACGGCTTCTGAGCGGCTGGAGTGTCGCCGGCATCGTGATCGCCCAGTCCGGGGCCCCGTTTTCGTTGCTCTCCGGGGGCACGGTGGTAACGCCCACTGGCGCCGGCTCCGCCGTCTCCGGGCTGGGCACGTTCACCTCGATCGCGGACTCCGGACAGAACACGGTTGCGACTTCGCTGACCGCTGGCCAGATCGGGCAGTACTTCGGAATCCGCAAAGCTCCCGGCGGAATCGTGACCTACGTGAACGCCCCGGCGGGCGTCTTCGCGGAGCCCGCGCCGGGAGAGCTGGGCACCCTGCAGCGCCGCATGTTCTCGGGTCCGGGCGCGTTCAACCTCAACCTCGGTCTCCGCAAGACCCTCCCCGTAACCGAGCGCCTGCGGGCCGAACTCCGCGCCGAATCCATCAACGTTCTGAACAACGTGAACTGGCTGGTGGGCGACCAATCCTATCTCGGGACGAACGCCAAAACCAATACCTCGGTCTTCGATAACAACGTCACGCAGTGGAACGCCCCGCGCACGTTCCAGTTCTCGCTGCGGCTCCTTTTCTGAGTGAATCCGAAGAGATTCCGGCGCGGCCCGGTTGCCCCGGCCATGATTCCGATACAATGGCCAGCATGCCTCAAATGACCCGCCGGGAGCTGTTCCAGATTGTCTCCTCCGCGGCGCCGGCGTTCTGGCTGGCGTCCCATGCGGCCGCGCAGAACCAGCCCGCCCTCAAGCTCGAGCCGATCGGCGACAAACTGAGCCTTCTCAGCGGCGCCGGAGGGAACATCGCCGTGTTGCGGTTTGGAGACGGGCTGCTGCTGGTCGATAGCGGCCTCCTTCAGACCGCCGAGGCCGTGGAAAGCCACGCCAAGACGGCCGGCCCGGGGCCCATCGCGATCCTCATCAACACGCACTACCATTTCGACCACGTCGGCGGCAACGTGCGGCTGGGACGCGCCGGCGCCCGCATCATCGCGCACGAGACCGTCCTCCAGCGCTTGAGCACCACCCAGCACCTCGCCGCTTTCGACCGCGATGTGCCGCCGCTCGATCCCGAAGGCCGCCCGAGAACCACGTTCACTGACGCGGGCGCGCTGGAGCAGGCCGGAGAGAAAGTCACCTACCGCCATCTGCCGGCCGCACACACCGACGGCGACACCACGGTGCACTTCGAGAGCGCCAACGTGTACCACGCCGGCGACCTCTTCTTCAACGGCATGTACCCGTTCATCGATTACTCGGCGGGCGGCTCGATCGAGGGCATGGCGGCGGACGCGGATCTCATGATCCAGGCCACAGACGGCAAGACGAAGATCATACCCGGACACGGTCCGATGGCCACCCGGGAAGATCTGCGCCCGTACCGCGATATGCTCGCCGGCGTCAACGAGCGCGTGTCGAAACTGGTGAGCGCAGGCCGGACGCTCGAACAGGTGTTGGCCGCCGGACCGACCAGACCCTACGACGAGAAGTTCGGCCAGGGGTTCTTGAAGCCCGACGCTTTCGTGCGCATCCTGTACGCCGGCAAGACCGCCCAGCGCGGATGAGGATGAACCGGCTGCCCGGGCGGCCTACGCCTCCCCCAGCAGCTCCTTCAGCCGGGCATACCCCGAACGGCTGACCGGCAGCTTCGTGCCGTCACCCAGGACCGCCACCCGGCTGTCCTTGGTGTAGGGCTCGATCTTGGCGATCCGCTCCAGGTTGACGACGTAGGAACGATGAATCCGCACGAACCGCGCCGGGTCGAGCGAAGTCTCCAGGTTCGAGATGGTCTCCTGCTTGAGATAGTTCTTTCCCTGGCTGCGCAGCAGGACGTAGTCGTCTTGGGCTTCCGCGTAGTCGAGCCGCTCGCAGGGGATGATGTCCACCTTGGGGCCGTCCCGCACCACGATGCGCTCCAGATACTGCAATGGCGCACGCGCGGCGGACGCCAGTTCGGCCGCTGGCGGCATCTTCGTTCCCAGACGCTCCTTGGCTCGCTCCAGCGCCGCGTCGAACCGCGCGGCGTCGAACGGCTTGAGCAGGTAGTCCACGGCGTGCACCTCGAAGGCCCGCAGCGCGTACTGGTCGTAGGCCGTGAGGAAGACCACTGCCACGTCGGGGCCGATCAGCTCCAGCACTTCGAAGCCGTCCAGCTTGGGCATCTGCACGTCGAGGAACAGCAGGTCCGGGTTCAGTTCGGCGACGGCCTTGACCGCGTCGAATCCGTTGGCGCACTCGGCTACCACCTCTACCTCCGGGTGCGGTAACAGCATCTCGTGCACCACCTGGCGCGCCAGTTCTTCGTCATCCACGATCGCCACGCGAATCACGTTCATGTCGTCCCTTTCTCCTGGCCGCTACTGCGGCGGAGGCGCCATGGCCGCCACGCCAGTGGCCTCGGCCGGAAACTGCACGTCCACCTGGAACCTGTCTTCGGTCTGCCGAACTTCCATGCTGGCGGCATCTCCGTAGCAGACCTCGAGCCGCTTGCGCACGTTGGCCAGCCCCAACCCCCCGCCCCGGCGGCGCCGCGCGTCCTTGTCGAAGGTGTTTTCGATCCGAATCGCTATGCGCTCGCCGGCCTGGGAAATCCCGATGCGAATCGAGGCGCCCTCGACGCGCGTTGCCACGCCGTGCGTGACAGCGTTCTCCACCAGGGGCTGCAACAGAAGCGGCGGCACCAGGCAGCCCGTGGTGCCATCGTCCACATCTTCCTCGATCTCGAGGCGCGAGCCAAACCGTATGCGCTGGATCGCCAGAAAGCTCCGCGCCAGGGCCAGTTCCTCGCCCAGGGGGATGCGCTCGCGGTCGCCCATCCGCAGGCTGCTGCGCAGGAAGTCCGAGAGCAGCACGCACATCTCGCGCGCCTTGCCAGGGTCGGACGCCGTCAGCGCGCTGATCGAGTGCAGGCTGTTGAACAGGAAGTGCGGATCGATCTGCGCCTTGAGCGCCCTCAATTCGGCCTCGCGCGCCAGAATGCTGGCCTGCATCGCGCGCGCCTGTGCCTGGCGAGAGGACTCCACGGCCGTCAGGGCGTAGTGGAACGCGGCGGCGAGATCGTACAGCAGGAACCCGGCCCCGAACACGATGGGCCGCTGGCGGAGATACGGCGGCTTCGAGACCCAGCCCCGCGGCCATCGCCCATCCGATCGCGCCGGCCCAGATCGCGCTGCTCACCGCGGCGGCCGCGTTGACGGTCACCAGCAGGTAGAAAATGGCGGAGGTCCGCAACGGCAGGAAGCGGCACAGGTACCACGCCGAGAGGCAGACAAACGCGTATACACCCGCCAGCGGAACCACCAACCCGCCAGCCTGTATCCATGTGAAATCGCCGGTCGAGGCGAGCACGCCGGCCAGCAGCAGCACTAGCGGAATCCACGCCGCCAGGTACAGCGCCAGCCTCCGCGGATCGGCCAGAATCGGGTGCACGCAGCCTCAATTCTTGACGACCACGCCCCCAAAACTGGCGAATCCCTTGACGATCAGTTCCGGGACCGGCTGGCCGCTCTGAGCGTCGGGATGCTCGGTTTCGTCGGTGTAGCCGCCCAGGAGCGGAAGACCGTCCAGGATAACCCGCCAGGATCGCGGAACCCTGATCTCGATGCCGCCGAACATCGCGTTGGCGTGCAGGACCGCCGGGCTGCGGGCGATGGCGGCCCTACGCAGATCGATCTGATAGCCGCCCATGATGGTCAGCACTTCGCCACCGCGGAAGTCCTTGGCGTCGCTCTTGAGCTCGCCGCCGCCAAAGGCCGCGAACTGGTTCAAGAGGTTGGTGTCGGGAACCTGGCCCGCCGATTCCCCCGGGGGGCCCTCCAGGGTGCGCCAGACCAGCGTCAGCCCGACGCCGATCAACACCAGCGGCCAGAGCGCATGAAACGAGAAGCGCGCATACCCAAGGCGGTCGAGGAGAAGCAGGATGCCCGCCGCCGTCAGGATTCCGCCCCAAACCCGGCCCCCGCTGGCCGTGGATCGCGACAGGGAAAGCAGGCCGCCCACCAGCAGCGCGGCCGGCCAGAAGAAAGGAAAGATCTGTCCCGCGTCCAGGATCCCCTGGCGGTCCAGGAGCAGAATCACTCCCAACGCGAGAACGATGCTCCCAAACGCCATGCCCGCCCGTCTATGTCGCATACGCTGGCTCCCGTAAAGAGACTACCACCCCCCACGCGCCGGCGAGCGGGCTTTTCGGCTAATGGCGGCGAAGAACCGGTAAACGGCGGGCGGGGCTCCCGCCCGGCCGGCGGCCTGCCCGGACAGGAACGGTTCCGGGCCCGCGCCCGCTTGTGCGCCGGCGTGACGAAGCACACCCGTTGAGCGGTTTGCGAGCGGATCGCCTCCCTTCAGGAGGTCGGCACGCACAGCCAGTTGTGAAAGGCTTCCACCGGAACGATCTCGCTTCGCCCTTCAAGGCCGCGATCGGTGATGTTCTGAAACCCATATCCGTGCTTTGAGAGGATTCTCGTTATTGCCGCGCCAGGGTCGCCAGGGTTCGCTTCCAGCACGATGCGTGGGCGAAACTCGCGAAGAACCCTGCTGGCCCCGCTCAGCACGAGATGCTCGAAGCCTTCCACGTCGATCTTCATGAAGTCGGGTTCGATGTTCAGTTCCTCGACGATCGAGTCGAGCGTCCGGCACTTCACCTGTATCACTCTGCCGCGCTGACCGTGATATCCGTCCACTGCGAGACTTCCCATCGTCGAATCCTCTGCCTCATGAAAGGAGACCGTTTCATTCGAGCCCCCAAGAGCGAGGTTAAGGATCGTCACCCTTGAGCCGAGATCGTTTTGCGCGACGTTGCGCGCAAGCGCCGCGCAGACCCTAGGCACCGGCTCAACGGCCACAACGCGGACGTTGGGATTAACTGTGCAGCCCAAAACAGTGTATATGCCGCAGTTTGCTCCCACATCCAGGAAGCAACGGGACCGCCGAATATTCTCAAGGACAACCGGAGCCGTCTCCTTCTCCCACTCGCGCAGGCCGGACCAGAATATCCGATGGCCGATGTCGTCGAACTCGGCGGGAAACCAGCGGCACTTCCACCCGGCTCCGTGTATCGTAAACGGCTCGAGCGCCCAACGCCACGGCAAGAACCTCCGCGCCCCGGAGGACAGAAGCCCGCGTTGGCACGCCCACGTGATCGATCCACGGAAGGGGTGCAGGAGGAGCGGTAAACCAAGGGCTTTCAGGATGGCGCGCATGCCCATCTAGGCGATTCTCCTCGCCTCACACTCTACCAACGTTGCATATACCAAAGCCAAGCACGCGGCATAACTGGGGCTACGCGGCCAGCGAGGATCCTCATAAGCCTCCGGCCGGCAGGCGCTGCAGATCGAGGCCCGGCCCCTGCTCTCGGAGACAACGCCCTGGCGCACACAGCCGCCAACAAGAACCATGTCGAGAATGCCCCACAACCAACACGCTACTGCAATGCGCAACTGCAGCTTGCGGTTCCGCGCCCCCCTGTGCTACGCTTTTGACGCCTGCGTGAGACTTGGTAACGAGCAAGGTTTCAGTTACGCCTACTTTAGCTCCCGCCTCGCGCCGGAACCGGCCCGAGAGGGGCTCTGGCGCGTGCTCTGCCAGTACTTACAGAAGGAGGTCGCAGCGGACTCCAAGGTCCTCGAACTCGGGGGCGGCTATTGCGGCTTCATCAACAATATCAAGGCCTCCGAGAAGCACGTCGTCGATCTCTATCCGGAGATTCGCAGCCTGGCAGCCAAGGACGTTATCGCGCACGTCCACTCTTGCGCCAGTCTCGACGAGTTTGCCGGCGGCGCCTTTGACGTGGTCTTCGCTAGCAATCTGTTCGAGCACCTCACCGAGCAGGAAATGGACGCCAGTCTCTCGGAGGCGCGCAGGGTTCTTCGCGACGGGGGCAGCCTGATCGTGATCCAGCCCAACTTCAAGTACTGCATGGCGCAGTATTTTGACGACTACACACACCGGCGGGTGTTTACGCACACCGGTCTCTGCGACCTGCTCCAGGCCAGCGGTTTCTCCGTCCGCAAGGTCGTGGCCCGCTTTCTGCCTTTTTCGATAAGATCTCGCCGGCCCCAGTGGCCTTGGCTGCTCAAACTCTATCTGCGATCTCCCTGGCGTCCATTCGCGGGCCAGATGTACATCGTCGCCGCCAAGAGGGGGCCGAACGAGCGGCCCGGCCCGGATCGCTTCCAGACGGGCCGCTCGCACAGCGGTGTGGAGATGCAATGAGCGAACAGAATGGTCCAGCCCTGGCCAAGCCGGTCTGCCTGGTCACAGGAGGCGCGGGCTTCATTGGCAGTCACGTTGTCGACAGTCTCGTCGCCGACGGCTGCGAAGTGATTGTCCTGGATGACCTGTCGGGCGGCTTTGTGGAGAACGTCAACTCCGCCGCGGACTTTGTCCAGGGCTCCGTCACGGACCATCAACTGGTCGAGAGTATCTTTCGGGATCGCGGAATCCACTACGTGTACCACCTGGCTGCGTATGCGGCGGAAGGGCTGAGCCACTTCATCCGCCGGTTCAATTACACCAACAATGTCGTAGGTTCCATGACCCTGATCAACGCTGCGATAAAGCACGGGTGCCGCTGCTTTGTTTTCACGTCCAGCATCGCCGTTTACGGATCGGGTCAGACGCCGATGACTGAGGAACTGAATCCCAGCCCGGAGGATCCCTACGGCATCGCCAAGTTGTCCGTCGAGCTTGATCTGAGGGCGGCGCGGCATATGTTCGGTCTGAACTATGTCGTCTTCCGCCCTCACAACGTCTACGGCGAGCGGCAGAATATCGGCGATCCCTACCGCAATGTCGTCGGCATCTTCATGAACAGAATCCTGAGTGGGTTGCCTTGCAGCGTCTTCGGCGATGGAGAACAGACTCGAGCCTTCACCTACGTCGGAGACGTGGCGCCGGTCATCGCGGGTGCGGCCAGACGCCAGGACGCCTACGGAGAAGTGTTCAACATTGGCGCCGACGTTCCCTATACGGTAAACCAGCTCGCGCGGTCCGTTCAGCGCGCCATGGAAACCGAGACGGGCATCGCCTATCTTCCCCCTCGGGAGGAAGTCCTGCACGCGTTTAGCGATCACTCCAAGTGCGAGAGGTTCTTCGGGCGGCGGCCCAAGGTCGGTCTCGAGGAGGGGCTGAAGCGCATGGCTGAGTGGGTCCTCCGGGTTGGCGCGCGGGAGGGAAAGCCGTTCGAGAATATCGAGGTCACACGGAATCTGCCGCTCTCCTGGAGGACGTCGTGTACAAAGGAAGAACAGTCGCCGTCGTAATGCCCGCATATAATGAGGCGGACGGCGTCTCCGGCGTCGTGCGGGCTTTTAGAGACTTGCCCGAAGTGGACGAAGTGATCGTGGCTGACAACAACAGCCGCGATGGCACGGCGGGCTTGGCGCGCGCCGCCGGCGCCCGAGTCGAGTCCGAGAGCCGGCAGGGTTATGGCTTTGCGTGCCGGCGGGCGCTGGCTTCCTCCAACAGCGACATTACTCTGATCGTCGAGTCGGATGACACGTTCCGGGCCCGGGATCTCTACAAGTTCCTGGCGTACGCGGACGAGTTCGACGTCGTATTCGGCACTCGCACCTCGAAGTCCTGTATCTGGAGCGGGGCGAACATGGGGTGGTTCCTGCGCTACGGTAACTGGGCGGTCGCCAAGTTCTTGGAGTACCTTCACAACGGACCCTGTCTCACGGATGTGGGCTGTACATACAAGATGTTCAACCGGCAGGCCCTTCAGGTGGTCCTGCCGCGGCTCACCGCCGGGGGCAGCGTGCTCTCGCCAGAGGTCATGCTGGTCGCGATCCGCACCGGGCTCAGATGCGTGGAAATCCCCGTTCACTACGGTACGCGCCTCGGCACTTCGAAGATCACGGGGAGCTTTCGCAGGGCGTTCTTTCTCGGTCTCCGTATGATCGGCCTTGTGCTCAGGTATCGCCTCATGGCCATCCCCAGGACGGAGCGCGCTGAATCGGATGACGGCCACCATGTGCGGGTTGACAGCCCGCCCGGCGGCGCGGCCGATCTGACGCCCGAGGATGCCGCCGGCCTGCATCCCCGGGCCGCATCCAAACGTCCCTTCGAACCGTGACGCTCCCCACGCGCCCTTTCGCCGGCAGCCGGCGTCGAACGCGCGTCTACCAGGAACGGCAGAGAGGTCCGCTCAGGCAGGCCGTCGAATCGCAGCCCAGCGCCACCAGCCGCTCGCTCAAAGCTCCCTTAGCGGTCGGGCTGCGCCTCAGCGACATGACCCAGTCCTTCATTGTGCAGAAGGGTCGGTACTCTTCCTCGATGGCGGATCGGAGGGTCGGCGACAACCAATCGACGCCGCGCCAGCGTTCCCGCGCCTTGGGCGTCACAACCAGGTCGAACCTCTGGCTTCGGATTCGACCCGCGAGCGGGTGCAGGTCAACTATACCGAGACGCTCGTAGAGAGACGCCGCGATCGGTTCCGACATAACAACCTCGGGTGTGAAGAACGCAACTCTCGGAACGAAGGCCAGAACCGACTGATCCCTCAGGGCCCTCTGCAGAGCGGTCATGTCGAGATTCTGCGCTCGCGTTTCCTCGGGCCAGGTTCGTGCCGCCGTGAAGGCCGCCGCTGCGATGGGCGCCGCCAGGCAGATCAGAAGAAGTGCGCTCAGCCACACAGCAGTCACCCCAAACGCGAGCCGGCGGGACTTCCATACCCCAAGAGCGGCCAGCGGCGCCAGGGCAAGGAAAAACTCGAAGAAGTAATTTGAGTCGGCGCCGACCTGTACCACGCCGATGGCGGACATCCCAAACGACAGGCCCGCAAAAAGGCCTAACAGCGTCCAGCGGCTCCTGATTCCCCACCGTAGGAACAGCGCCGCCGAGACTCCCAGGAGCGCGACCGGCTCGCGCAGGGAGTGATAGATTATCGAGGCTGCTCCCGCATAGTCGGAAGGGAACCTTCGGAGGGCAAGCACATTATCGAGCAACCTGGGCTCGCGCCACACGAAAACGCCGTAGATCCCGGCGGAAGTGACTGCCCCGGCGAGCGTGAAGCAGGCGGCGGCCCTCCATCGCCGGTTGGCCACCAGCCAGAGAAAACCGGCGCCGAGAGCGGCCACATAAATGAACTTGAACTGCGTCGCAAAGCCGGCGCAGGCCCCCGCCATCAGGGCCGCTCCTGACTTCCGGGCCAGAAGAAGACGGACGGCGAGCAAATTGAACATGATGGCCGGGAAGTCTCCGCGAAGCTGTAGCACCCAGGGGGACATCGTGCCGAAGGACAATGCCAGAGGTACGCTCCAGAGCCAGACTTTGCGATGCGGCATCAGCACGCGCGTAATCGACGCTGCCAAGGCAACACACAGGAGAAATGCGGTGATGACGATCAAGCGAGGACCCAGCAGCGGGTTCCCTCCCGTCACCAGCCGCCCGGGGATAGCCAGCAGCACATAGAGCATCGGACCGTACAAGGCCGGGAGCTCTCGAGCAAGATCCTGGTAAATCACTCCGGTCTTTTGAAACAGCCGGACCGTGTGGAAGACGTACAAATCGCAGGACGCCTCCGGCCCCAGCAGGAAGAACCGGCCGGCCTGTTCCGCAATCAGGCGCGCACAAGAGGCGGCACAGAACGTCAGCACGGCCCCCGGCAGGACGCGGCTCGATAGCAGCCGCGCGCCGGTTAGGAGCTCTCTCGGCCCTGTGGAAGCCGCACGGTTGGTGCCCGACGCCCCCCGGCGCCGCGCCGGGATATCCTTCGCCCTATCCCCGCTGCCACGTTCGTGCACGACGAATCCTCCATTGGGCACATTGCCTTCACCTGCCCATCTCTTGACCGGCGCTCTCGTGATCGACGCTGACGCCCCCAGCGCGCTACGCCGCAGCCCGCGGCCTTATCCACCCGCACGATCAGCAAAGTGTACCACGGCGGGCCATCGGCCCCTTGGCCGTTCGGCTTCATCGAGAGGCGGGGTACGCAACCAGGGCGGCGATTGTGGCACGCTTGGCCCCAACGCAACACGGACGGCCGCCTGGTCCCTGCACGCCCTGGACACGAAGGCAGAGTCGTCGTAGACGGGTCACTCCCTCACGGCACAACTCGGACCTCCGTCGGTCCGGTTCCGATCACCGCTCTGGCCGCGTCCAGGTACTTCAGCCTGTAGTACAGCACTCTCTCGGAAATGCCGGGGATCGCGATCGTGCCTGGCGCTCCGCGCAGCCCGCCGGGGGTCTCGCCGGCCCAGTAGAACGGCGCGGACTCGTTCACCGTGCCCGTCGCAGCCTGGCAGGCCTCGCGCCTCGTGGTGCAGTAGAAGTTCGTATCGTACCCAAACTCCGCAATCACGCTGTCGGTCCCGCTGGGAACCGACCCCACCGGAACCGCCATGGGGATGAAGGTGCCCCGGTTGATGCTGTCCTTGGCGGGCCACGGCGGCAGCTTCAGAGCCATGTTCTCCATCCGCATTCCGTCCAGCCAGCGGGCCAGAAAGAAACCCCATTTTCCGTCAGGGCTCTCGTCCATGTGCTTATACAAATCGTCCCTGCGGCGGCCGAACGGCTTTCCAAGAAAACGCGTGAACGCTCCGCTTTGGTCCTTCGCCGGAGAGATCCCGATCTGGGCATAGACGGGGCTTGTCGGCGACAAGTCATGTACGCACATATCCCCGGTGTCTTGATTGGCCAGGCAACTGAGCGTGGTAGCGTCGGGGCAGTTCATATAAATGTCATTCGACCCGGCGCCAGGGTAACACGATGCCCCGTAGCAGAACTTATAGGCGTCTTCGGCGGAGGCCGCAATAGGACCTGGGCTCACATCGACGGCCGGCTTGGAGGCGCAGAACGCTTCCGTGGCGAGGATCTTCGGGTTTAGGGCTGCCGTCGACTTATAAAGCGTCCCACTTACCTGCGCCCACGCTTGGGGCGGCGGATAGTATGGACGCCCATCCAAGAGCCAGCGGAAGTCGCTGGCCTGCAGCAGCGACGGATGGCTGTCCCCCGTCTGCCCGGCGAGGTTCGCGAATGCCGGACTGAAGTTGATGCTGTGCGGAAACGCGCCGGACAGCGCTTGCGCCGAGATATCCGGCACACCTCCGGTTAGCACGGCATAGCAACCCCACGCCGCCGATCCCATTCCGCAATTCGTGTACATGACCAACACGGTGATGAGGTGAGCGAGATCCGGCCCGGCAGGGCCGGCGCCGTGAGTGTTGGGAAGGAACTTCTTGTACGTCATCGTCTCATCTGCCCCGTTGGGGTCATGCAGAAAGTCCCACTGCAAGTCGTTTCCGTTGAGCGAGTACGCCGCACAGAGTCCGTAACCTGGCGCGCCGGAGTTATGTGCGGCCGGCGCGGTCCCGTCCACGCCGCGCAGAACTGTCCAGCGACATGCGGCATTGGGATCGGAGCAGGCCGGGTCTTTGGAAAGCAGTTGCACCCGCTCCGAGTCGATCCCGACAATGTCCCCCGGTCGTGCGGCTTGAATGGCTCCCAGGAATCCGCCGGCTCCCCGCAGAGTGTTCTCATACGCGCAGGTGGTCGCCGGTTTGTAGAAGTCCCCGCTCACCAACACAGAGGCGCACAGATTCGTCCCGCCCGCGGTCGTCCGGGCGCTGGATTGCACCGGCATCGGGCTGGGGCACGCGACGTCGCGCCCCGTGTCGCCGCCCGGCATCCCGAGCGCCTCGCCCAGTTCGGTCTGAAAGGGCCCGTTCCCACACTCGGGGCCGTTGTACAGGTACGCGCTGCTAAGTTCCGCCCAGCCGAACGACGTGGCTCCGTTACCTTGGTTATGCATCCTGCACCAGCGGCTAGGATAGTAACTTAGGGTGGAAGTCGCCGCGATGAACCGGTTCGTCTGAAGGTCGTAGATCCCCTTGTAGGCTGGAAAGTCCTGATTGCCGCTGGCGCTGAAATCAACGTGAAGGTACCGATTATCCACCATCCCGGCAACGTCGACGGAGTTCCAGTATGCCTGGTGAGCGGCATAATCGGGCGAGAACGCCGCCATCCCGGTGGCGAGATTTCCAGAGAGGGCAGTCACCGTACCTGTGTCTGAGAAACTCACGCCCCACGGAGCAAATCCCGAGTCCAGATTCTTCCCGGTGTAGTCCGTTCTCACGATTTGTTCACTGCCGTCTATGAGCTGCATTCCGTACAGCTTCGTCGCGTCTGTATTGTCGAAATTCGCACCTAGCGGACCGGCAAATCTCCTGGAGTCCGCTGCCTGGTAGACGGCCGAAAGCACCGCGTCGCCGCTGGCGCTGTCGATCCAGTATCCGAGGCCCTCGACGTTGCCAAACACGCAGCGATACCCTTGGCGGGTCGTTCCGTTGTACGTCTGCGGGGCAAGGGCGCTGGAGCAGATTTGCGCGGCGTACGAGTGCTCCTCCCCAGGGACCGACCGCCCGATGTTCACCGCCAGATAATCCAGGCTGACCGTGTTGGGAGTTGGGGTGGTCTTGCGAATCAGGATACCCCCGGTTGGCGCGTTCATCTCGACCGGATCGAGTATGGAACCGATCGCATCCGTGGGAGACTGCCACGCCGCCTCCAGCGGAATCTCGGTCCCCACCCAGCACTGCGAGTCCACCTTGGACCATGGGACGCAGGTGTTCAGGTTGACCGTCAGGATCGCGCTGCGGCAGGTCGCGCCGTCGGCGGTCAAACACATGTCGATGGCGTCGTCGTCGCCCGAACCGGTGCCGCTGCCCTGGAGGGTGACGGTCACCCAGTCCATCTGATTGTAGCCTTCGTTGTAGTTGGCGTAGCCGCTCGGCGCATGAACGAACAGCCAGCTCCGGCCGGCATCTCCCGTGTAGGAGGCAACGTCGGAATCCACTGCGGCCAGAGACTGAGTACTGGCATTGTTCCATCCGGCGCCGGGCGTCACCGTAGTCAGTGCCACCGTGGATGGCCCGTCGAGCACGCCGGCGTTGCTGACCCGGCGGATCAGCAAGCCCGTCTGCGGGTCGATGATCTTCTGTGTGCTCGTCTTCTCGGGCGTCCGCTTGGCCCAGGAAGTCCCTGCCCCTTGGTCTCTCCGGAAGGGCTGTGCCAGGACCACGTGCTTCGAGTCGCTGACGCCGGCCACGCGGCGTTGCTGTCCGGCGTTTGGGCCGGACGTCAGCACGATGTAGTCGTTCGTTGCGATTGACTCGGCCCTCTTGAACGTCACCGTCGTACCGCTCGAGGTGAGCGTTCCATTGCCCGGCGTGGTCGGGTAGGTGTAGTCGATGGTCGGCCAAGCGTACCGGCCCGGATGCGCGGAATCGCGAGGAAGTGGGTCGCTGTAGGTGGCGCCCAGTGCCGGGTTGGTGGTCGAGAACGTCCCCGTTGCCGTGTCCGCACCGCACGTCAACCGCCAGTAGTGAGGCGTGAATGCCTGTAGCGCACGGCTGTAGTACTTGCCGTCGGACGCCAGTTCGGCAGCCCGCTTGCCGATCACGAAGGTGCGTGCCTGCCCGCTGCCTATGTTCCCGGCGCGGCTGTCCAGGTTAGCGCCGGGGAACAGGGCCGGGTTCACGTCGTGGACCGGAGGCGCGTAGGACTCTGACTCGCTGACTTCGATCGTGCAGGCGGACGAATCGGGAGCGGTGTAGGCGATCACGGCCTGAGTCGGCGTGCTCCCAACAAAACGAACGTTGGTAACGGCCGCTTGCACCGATGCCGACCAAAACAGAACGGGAAGAAGACTACGGCACATTCGCATTCCTATTCACCTCGATCTGGCGGCGTTCTCGCGGCGGCGCCCACCGGCTCCAGTCTTGCGCCCCACTCCCGGCGCGCCCAGGGTCCAGATCTCGCAGGTGACTGGCGGCAAACCGGAAAAGATTCCCCGAATACTGTGAACGCCGTCCTCAGCGGCCCTCTGACGCCTTCTCAGCCAGAACGTATCCAAACGCCAGTTTGACGGGCTGGGGCAGCGCGAACTCCGCCTGGCCCTCCGGCGGCAGGAGCGCGATTTCCACCAACTGGCCGGCGGGCCCAAACTCCCCAATCGGCCACAGGCCCCGCTTCATCACCGCCAGTTCCCGAAGCGAATATCGCTGCGGCCCGCCGTGCGCCGGCGGCATCGACACCCGACAGGACGCCGAGGTCCCGCCGGCAGGCTCCGGCGTCCAGAGGCTCAAGCCCAAACCCGAGTATCCCTCCGCACTCACCGGCCATGGCCAGCCGATTCGCAGAGTGGCCGGCAGCCGGATTCCCTGCGGTAGCGTTGCGACCTGCTCCCAGGCGCCCGTCCATCGGTCGAGCGACGCAACGGGCGCCCCCCCGCCGCCCACCTCGACAGCCGCCGTCCTCAGGTCGGCATAGAGATACGACCGCGCCTGTCGCGCCACGCCGTACGCCACACCGGCGACGGCGAGCCACAGCCCAAACCCCGCGGCAACCGCCGCCAAGGTTCGTTTGCCCGCGGCGCCCTGGAGGCAAAACGCCCTCCGGCCGCTCTCGCGCAGGCTGCCGAAACCCACGGCAGCAACGGTCACCAGCGCGAAATGAACGCAGTGCGAGTAGCGCGGCTGCGCCTCCCAGAGCAGAACGACAGCGCCGGCGGCGAGCACGACGCTCGCGGTCAGCAGGCGCAGGCGCCACGCCAGCCGCCAGCGGTTCAGCGCAGCGACGAATCCGGTCATGCACAGCAGGATGACGACGGGCGCATAGGTCAATCGAAACGCCTGGGCGAGCAGCGCGGCCGTGCGATAGCCGCTCGCGGCAAGCCCTGGCTCCGGAATGGCGCCGAAACCCAGCGCGAAGAACTTCGACGCCTTGACGACGGGCACCACGCCAAACATGATTAAGGGCTTGCGGGCGGCTTCGGTGGCGAGCACCGACAGCATCAGCCGGTCCTTGCTCTGCGCTGCGGCAGCCACGTCAAGCTGCTCATAGCGGCCCAGGTACTCACCCATGGACACCAGATTCCATCCCCTGGTCATGTAGCCCAGGAATGGCGAGCGTATCCGCGTGACGTCGTTGGCGCGCACCCAGGCGTCGAACTGACTCTTCACGGGAAACCAAACCGCGGCAGCCAGCACAACCGTGGCAACCATGGATGCCGGACCGGTGCGCCGCGCCGTCGTCAACGAAGACAGCGCCACCGCGGCGGCTGCGATCCCGAGCAGGAAAAGATCCTGACCGTTGCGCTGGATTCCTACCAGAATCAGGAGGCATCCAAGCGCGCCGCCTCTCCAGAGCGCATCCCACCACGGAGACGGATGCTTCCGCATCCCGCCCAGCACCAGCCAGACTCCCACGACCAGGAAAAACACTCCCGGGATCTGGGGCGTATAGCTGAGCACATCGATCACGTGGTACGGACAGATGGCCAGGAGCCATGCCGCTACGCGGGCCGATGGCGAGCCCGCTACCCGCCTGGCGATCAGAAAACCGAACACGAGAGTTCCAGCGCCGAGAATCGCGTTGACGACGTGGACCGCCGCGAGATCCGAGGCGCCGAAAAGCACGCGCAGAGGATAGTAAAGCGGGAATGCGCGGTAGAGATAGAGGTAGTAGTCGTACCACGAGCTCAACCGCGCCAGGGTGTCGTGTGTCAGGCCTTCGCGGGCCAGCGTCGCCACGAAGTCGTGCATCGACCTGTCGTCGCCGGTGAGGGCGTAGCGCGGGAACGCCGCGGCGACGGCAAGCCTGGTGCCCACCCAGAAGGCGGCCAGCAGGGCCACGAACCAGAGGTCGCGCACGCGCCGGACCGAAACCCAGGAGAGCCAGCATCCCGCAACGACTGCGACAGTCCCAAAAATGCACGCCACGGCCCAGACCCACACCGGCGGCTCCCGGAAGTGCCGCAGCAGGCCTCCGAGCCAGCCCAGCATCCCGCTGGCGACGCCCAACGCGGCGGCGCTTGTCAACAGCGTCACGATGCCGCCCGCCCAGACGCTGGGCCAGCGCGCCCGCGCCGTGACAACGCCGCTCCGGCTCAAGTTACCGGTCTGCATCATGACGAGTCATTATCCCACTGGCGCCGGCCGGCCGCGGAGCTTCGACGTACACGGCGTGGCCGCCCACCGGCGCGCCTCACTCCTTCGGAAACACCCGGACTGTTTCCAGGATGAAGTAATGTGCGTCCCGAGCCGGGAGGAAACTGGTGTTGCTCCGCCCGCCTATCAGGACGAACCCGAGCACGCCGGCCCCCAGAATGCCCTCGACCTCAAGAACTAGCAGACACGCCAGAGCATAGAGTGCCCATCCTGGCGCCGCCAGCGCCGTGCCCAACCGCAAACAAAGTGCGGCAGCCAAAACGGCGGCGGTCACTGCCGACAGGCCTAGACCGGTCAGCAGGAGACGCACGCTTACCACCTCTCCGTAGACCGAAAGCGCGCTCCAGCCATGCACTACCAGGCCGGAGAACCTCATGCGCGAACGGCTCCTGAGGCGTCTGTCGCGGGCCAACGGGACGGCGCTGTAAGCGAGCCCGGAATGGATCACAGCCGCAGCGTAGTGGTTCCACATCTCCCAAACCACCATCAGACGCCGAAGCGCCGAGGCGGGTACCACGCTGAAGTTCCCCACCCGCACCGGCGCCCCCGTCAGCGCCCGATGCAGAGCGCGGTACAGGTGATAGAAGCTGCGAAAGGTCAGCGACTCCATGCGGCGAGCCCGCGCTCCGAAAACGATCCGGCGGTCGTGCTCCTGGCCCATCCGCTTCACCAGAGTCAGAACGTCTTCCGGACGGTCTTCGCCATCGGCGTCCATCACTACAACCGCGCGGCACGGGACCGTCTGCTGAACGTACGCCAGGCCGATCGCGATGGCGCGTTGGTGTCCCAGATTGCGCGCTAGACGCAGAATCTCGATGCTGCGGATGCTCTCGAGGGGACCGTCGGTCCACTTGTCCGGAGGGGACTCGGTAGAGGCGTCGTCCACCAATACCAGCCGGGATTCCGGCCCGCATTGCCGCAGAGTCGCGTCCAGCCTGGGGATCAGCAGGGCCACGGACTCCCAATCGTTGAACACCGGCATCAGCACTACCAGCGCGCCGGTGGCATCGCCTCCCGAGGCGCCCGTCGCGTCTGTCACGCCCTGCGGGCTCGCTGTCATCACCAATCCATGATACTCGCTGGCAGGCGCGGCCCGGCCGGTCCGCCACAATCCGGACGGCCGCGAGAGGCGGCCGGCTTCGCTCCACGGCCGCTCAATTCTCGGGCAGGCTGCCGCCCTGGGCTAGCACACTGGCGAGCTTCACCATCCGGTCGCAGAACAGGTCGTGGCTGTGGCTCGACTCCACTTTGGCGCGCCCCTTCAGTCCCATCCGCCGCGCTTTCTCCGGATCGTCCCACAGACTGCGAATCGCGTCCCGGAGCGCGGGTGCGTCTCCTGGGGGAACGACCAGACCATCCACTCCGGGCTCGATGTACTCGGGCGCCGACACGTCGTCCGCGCAGATAACCGCCACCCGGTGCCACATGGCGTTGAGCAGGGTTCCCTCTCCGGCGCCTCGGATCCGGCTCCCCAACAGCGGAACTACTACCAGCCGCGCCCGGGCCATCAAGCGGCGGAAATGCGGCTCCCGCGCCTGAACCACCACCACGTTCCCCGGCACTTCGCCCGCCGCCAGGGCAGGGTTGGAGGTGCATAGCAACACCGGCGTGTTCAGCCCCTCCACCGCCTGAAGCAGCGTCTTGTAGTCCCGTTCCGAATCCCCGCCCGCAAAGACGTAGTCGCCGCGCGGCAACGGCTCTTCGGCGGGCTCCTTGGAATGGTTCGCCTGGTAAGGAATGACCACAAACCGCTCAACGGGCAGACCCAGCTCGTGGGCGTAGCCTCGCGCGCTGCGGCGAGACCAGACTACGCAGGCGTCGGCCGCCTTGGCTGCCCGGCGCAGCAGCCTCCCCTTGAGGACTGAGCAGCGGTATAGGTACAACTCCACCCAGACCACCCGTCCCCGTGTTGGCCACCATGACCGGAGCAGCAGGAACAACAGCGACGCGCGCTCGTAGGCGATCACCCCGCACGACTTGTCCCGCCGGCTCCGTCGCCACAATCGGCAGGCCAACCACGCATCCGAGACCGCTGCGACCGCGGCCCCGAGCCCCCACACTCGCCGCACGCGCAGCGCCAGAGCCGCCAGCCACACAGCCCGTCTCACCGGTCTCACGTGCCGGGCGAGATTCGCGCCGTCCCACGGCTCGTTGGAGTACAGACCCCCCTCGGGCGGCACCAGTCCCTTCGGGTCCAGTGCGTCCAGGAACCGGGCTTCTCTCCATTCAGGATGGTAGTGGCGCGTCGTTCCCGGCTCGCCTCCGCTCTCCAGCAACATCTCCGATGACGTATGCGCTTCCACCGAACGGCCCGCCGTTCGTTCCGGAATTTCCATTTTGTCCCGGGCCCTGTTCAGTATAACAACCGGCCCTGCCGATCTCGCGAGCCGCATTCGATCCCCTGGGCTTCCGTGGCAGGACGTCCATCCCGGTGCGTTCCTCGGCGGGGCGGCGCGGGCAGCGGCCATTCCTCGTGGCCGCAGCGCCGGAGCGTGACAGAAGCCCCCCTTCACCGGCGTTTTGAGCTCGACCGTCCGCTCGGACCGGGCTCCAACTGCGCGCGTCCGCAACCCGGACGCACGACCTCGCCAGCCCAGCGCTCCTCAGACCTCGCCAGAATGTCGCGCAGCCGCGGCTGCGCCCGCTGTGCAAGTCGTGTCCCGTTCCTGTTAGAGTGATGAGACTAGTGGTTCGTCCCGCAGCAAATCCAGTAGCGAGCCCGCCGGCCGCCCGCCGCCTGGCGCGGGGTTCGGTTCTTCGCCTGGTGCATCAGTTCGCCCTGGTCGGCGTCTCCTTCGCGATGATGCCGTTCATCGTTCACACGCTGGGGGACCGCTACTTCGGCCTGTGGGCGCTGGTCGGAACTTTCATCAGCTTCACCGGTTTTCTCGACTTCGGCCTCTCGCAGGCGGTGACGCGTTCCCTCGCCGCCGGGCTGGGATCGGGAGACGAAGAGCAGTGCAACCGCCTCTTCAACACGGCGCTGGCATGGTACGTCGCCGTCGGCGCGCTGGTCCTGGTCGCCGGGTGCGCCGCCGCCGTCCTGATTCCATTCTGGCCCGGCCTCAGAGACGCTGCGTTGCTGGCAAAGGTCGTCCTGATTTTCAGCATGAGCGTGGCGCTCAGCTTCCCTCTGCGGGTGTTCGTGGGGGTCCTGAATGCCCATTTGAGCTTCGACAAGACGGCGGCCTTGGACCTGACCGCGTTAGGGCTGCGAACGATCGTGGCCATCGTCGTCCTCAAGAAGGGTTACGGAGTGGTCGGGCTGTCGCTGGCGACTTTTCTCTCCGGCATCCCGTCTTTTGCCCTCAGCGTCCACTATTCCCGGAAAGAGCTTCCCTTCCTGCGCGTCGACCGTGCCTACTGGATGCGAGCGGCCGCGCGGGAACTGTTTTCGTACAGCTCGTTCAGCTTCGTCGTGCAGATCGCGGAGCTGCTGCGGACCCAGGCCGCTGCCGTTGTGGTGGCGAGCTTCCTGGGCCTGGCCGCCGTCACCCACTACCGCGTGGCGAGCAACATGACGACCTATATGCTGGATCTGATCACGGCGCTTCTGGGCGCGTTCGTGACCGTGTTCAGCCGGCAGGCCGGGGCCCGAGACTACGACGCGATCCGCAAGACGTTCTTCTTCGGCAACAAGCTCGCGGTCGCGGTGTCGTCCTTCCTGGGCTTTGGACTGATTGCCTGGGGCAAGCCGTTTATTGTCCGCTGGATGGGGCCCAGGTACGTCGACTCCTACGAATGCCTGCTGTGGCTGGCTCTGGCGTACCTGTTCGCACTGTGGCAGAGCACCTCGGTGAGCCTGTTGTACGGGCTCGCCAAGCACCGATGGTTCGCGGCGTTCTGTGTGGTGGAAGGCGTTGCCAACGTCGGGCTGTCCTTGGCAATGGTGCCGCTTTACGGTATTCAGGGGGCTGCGTTGGCCGCGCTGGTGGCGATGGCGGCGGTGCGGCTGCTGGTACTGCCGGTGTACGTGTGCCGCGTCGCGGGCGTGCCCCTGCCCACGTATCTGCGGCGGGAAGGCTTGAACGTCGCCATCGTTGCCGCCGCGCTGGTCCTTCCGGCGCTGGTGACGAAAGCCGTGGCGGGTCCGGACTACAGGCGGCTGGTCGTGACCGGCCTGGCATCCCTGGTCTGCTACGCCATACCGGTCTGGTACTTCCTCTTCACGCCCGCCGAGCGGCACACACTGCTCCGGTCGATCCAGTGGAAGCCCGCCTCGGCGGCGCTCGAGGTTTGAGCACCCCTTGATCGGCGCGCCGACGGACCGGCGCTATAATCCACGGGTATGGGTTCGCCCGCCGTCTCCGTCGTGATTCCGCTCTACAACAAGCGGGCGACGATCCGCCGCGCCCTCGATTCGGTGCTCCGGCAGACTTTCTCGGGCTTCGAGATCCTTGTCGTGGACGACGGCTCCACCGACGGCGGCGCCGAGATCGCCGCCCAAACCGGAGACCCGCGCGTGCGCGTGATCCGGCAACCGAATGCCGGCGCCTCGGCTGCCCGGAACCGCGGTATTGCCGAGGCGGCGGCCGGACTGATCGCCTTTCTCGACGCGGACGACTTCTGGGAACCGGAATTCCTGGCCACCATCCTCGATCTGGCCCAGGCGTATCCGGACGCAGGTATGTACCTTACGGGGCGCAGGCAGGTCAACGCCGACGGCAGCGTAATGGACGTTTGGGCGGCCCTCCCGGAGGGGCGCAGCATGGGCATCCTCCCGTCGTATTTTGCGGCGCCGGAGGAAGGCGGCCTGGCGCACTCTTCGGCGGTCGCCATGCCGCGAGCCGTCCTGCGAGCGGTGGGCGGCTTCCGGGAGGGCGAGCACATGGGCGAGGACATCGACATGTGGGTGCGCGTCGCCGCACGCTACCCGGTAGCCTGCCACACGGCGGTGCTGTCCACGTTCTACGACGGCGGCCTCGAACGCGACCGGGAACGGTTGCGTCGGAAGCAGCCTTATCCACCGGCACTCCGCAGCCTGCGCTCCTTGGTGGCGGCCGGCGGCCTGCCGGCCCGGACCACGGCCGAGATCCAACGCTACGTGGATTACCAAGCCATCGAACACCTCTGTTTCGAGCTCGAATTCGAGCTCCCGTCGGCCGCCCAGACCGGCCGGGCGGAGCGATTCTATCACTGGCGATTCAAGCTCGAAGGGGCTCTGATCCTGGCGGGGTTACGGTTTCTACCGCCGCGGACGGTTCTGCGTATCCGCTCGGTCCCCGTGCGGCTGATGCGGACCCTGCGGCGGCTGCGAACCCCGCGTGTCGCCGTGAAGCGCCTGGTGACGGCTGGCGCCGCGGCACGGTCAGGCCCGCTGCCACCCCGTGCCGCGCCGGCCGGCCAGCGCCCGGCATAAGCCCGGCAGCACCGCCGCGTTGATCATGCAGAAATAGTACGGCAGTCGCAGAACCCTCGGACGCAGCGGCCAGATCGCGCCCACCGCCGCCAGCAGGTAGAACCCGGCCTGCAGGCCGGCCGTCAGGCGATAGAACGGCAGGCTCAGCAGGAAGCCGTTCGAGACCAGGCAGACGGCCATGGCGAACGGGACCACGAGACGGCCGAGTTTGTGGGACAAGGCCGCCAGCAGAGGCAGCGGGCGGGGTGGCCACAGGAAACCGGCGATCTCCCGCAGTTGTTCGAAGTTTCCGGCCATGATCCGGACCCGCCGGCCAAAGCCGCCCATCTCGCGAGCCTCCTCCGTCGCTACGGCGTCCGGTTCGTATGCCACGCGGTAGCCCTGTTGCAGGATGCGCACGGGAATGATGTAGTCGTCGTTGATCAGCCCGGGGCGCGGGTATGGGTACAGGCTCTTGCGCACGGCGTACAAGGACCCGTGCGCCCCCAGCACGGTCCCCAGGCGGGCCTCCAGAACCTTCAGGAACGTCTCGTACTTCCAGTAGAAGTCCTCCTGCCGCCCCAGGACATCTTCGTCCTGTCTCGACACCCGGTAGACTCCGCTGACGGCTCCCACTTCCGGATCGGCGAAGCTGGCGGCCAACTGCCGGATTGCGGCCGGCTCCACCATGCTGGCCGCGTCCGAAAACACTACGATTTCGCCGCGCAGTGCAGGAACCACCTCGTTGAGAACGGCCAGCTTCCCGCGATTGACGGGAAATGAGGCTACCTGCACGCGCTCGCTCGCGTCCAGCTCTTGGATAACGCGGCTTGCCGCCTCCGCCGTGCCATCGCTCGAACCATCCGAGGCGATCACGATCTCCAGGCGATCGGGCGGGTAGTCGATGGCCAGCGCGTTTCGTATCTTCGCGCCGATGACGTGGGCCTCGTTGTAAGCAGCGACGAGGATGGAAACCGAGGGCTCGACCGGACGCTTTCGGATCGGCCGCCGGAAGGCGCTTTGCAGGAGCCACAACAGGACGGGATAGCCGGCATAGACGTACACCACCACCGCCGCCGCCGCCCAAAACGCCACTTTCGCGGTCACGGGCGAACCGGTGTCGCCGCGACGCAGTAGATCTTCCCCAGCACGACGACGAATCGACCCGGAAACCGGCCAGCTTCCACGTACCGCCGCACCTCCGCTTCGCGGAAGAAGTAGACCGGACATCCCTTGAGCGCCAGCCGGACCTTGCGGACCGGCATGCGCCACGTCCACAGCCGCGGCCAGGTCGAGAGAAACTTCCCCTTCGTCAGGCCGCGGATCACGCGCAAACGGGGCAGGGGATCGGCGATGTCAGTCCCACAGGCCGATGGCGATGACCAGGTCGAACAGCTCCCCGGTCTTCCAGTCGATCACGTCGGAAGCCACAAAGTCGCAGACCTTGCCGACTCCTTCGCGGGCTGCCAGCTCTTCAGCCAGCTTGAGCATGTTCGCGCCACATCCAGGCCCACAATGCGGCCCGCGCCTCGTTTCGCGAGCGCCGCTGCGAACCTTCCGGACCCGCACCCGATGTCGCACGCGCTGCCGCTTCCCAGGCCGGCGGCTTCCTTCATGACCCAATCGAAACGCTGGTACATGTCCCGCCGCAGATGGCTGTTCAGGAACTGCGAGAAACCGCCTCGGTTGCCCGCGTAGATCGAATCGAACTCCGATGCCTGGCCGTTCCAGTACGCCGCCACGCTCGGCATGGTGTCTTGTTTCATTTACAGTGAAACCGCCTCCCGAGGAATCGCGGCCGGCAACCCGCTTTCCTCGAAACTCGAAAACCCGCCTCCCCCGAGGAGTGCCCGAAGCCGCACGCAGGTCTTGTCCAGGTTTGTATAGTGCCGGAGTCTCGAACGGAGCCGTCCTCCCAGCCGGGGCTGGTCCGGGTCGGCCTCCCAGGGATGAACGTACACGATGAGTGGCAGGCCCTCGCCCGCGGCTCGTTTGAGCCCCAAGCGCGTATACCAGAATGGAAGGATACGCAGATACCCGCCGCCCCCCACCGGCCACCTGCGATGCCCCAGAATCCGGAACGTCGTGGCGGGAAACTCCAGGATCTCGCCCGCCGGGGTGCCGACCCGGAAGGGAGCGAATGGGGCGTCCGGCATCCCATAGATGTCATGGTGGATAGGGAAGATGCTCGCATCGTACCGGAAGCCGCACTCGGCCAGGATGGACAGCGCCCACAGGCAGCGCCGGTCGATCGAGAAACTCGGCGCCCGATAGCCGAACACCGGCCGCCCCGTTGCCTGTTCGACGGCATCCTTCGCCCTGAGGGTGTCTTTCCGGAACTCCTCGGGGCTCAGGTCATAGATCAGCCGGTGCCAATAGGAATGGCTCGCCACCTCATGACCGGCTGCCGCGATGTCCCGGACCAACGCCGGCGAGCGCTCCGCGACCCAACCCAGGACGAAGAATGTCGCGGTTACCTGGAACTCTCCTAGAAGGTCCAGGAGCCGCCGCGTGTTCTCTTCGACGCGGCTTGGATACTGGTCCCACCGGTCCCGGCTGACGACGTCAGAGAAGGCCTCGACGTGGAAATAGTCCTCCACATCGATCGAGAACACGTTCATGAAGAGAAACTCGCTCCACCCCTTGGGGTTGCACGGCCTCAATATCCTAGCATAGGGGCTGGAACGTGTAAATGAGACGACCTACGGTGAGATGCCGGCGCCAACACGCGGGACTGGATGGCGGAAGACGTCCAGCACCGCCGGCGAGGGACCGCGAGTGGCGGCGGTAGTCGCCGATAAGTTCCCTCTTTTCAATCCGCTTCGGCCTGCATCCCCGATCGGCCGGAAGGTTCTGGCAATGCTACCTGCTCGCCGCCGGCTCTTTCCCTGCCCCCTCACCGCCACGAACCCCGGACGCCGCCTCGGCGGCGGATTGCCGTTCCCAGGGTGCGGCTCCTCCAGATCGGTGATAGGATAGGGTTTCAAACGAGGAAGGAGAACCACGTTGGCTGGGAAGGATAACGTTCAGATTGCGCCCGCGGAAGGAAAACTGGGCGTCCTGATTCCCGGGATGGGGGCCGTCACCACCACCTTCATCGCCGGCGTCGAGGCCATCAAGCGCGGCCTCGGGCAACCCATCGGCTCGCTCACCCAGATGGCCACCATCCGCCTCGGCAAGCGCACCGACGGCCGCACGCCCAAGATCAAGGATTTCGTGCCGCTGGCCGGCTTGAACGACCTGGTCTTCGGCGGCTGGGACATCTTCGAGGACAACGGCTACGAAGCGGCCGTCAACGCCGGCGTGCTGGAGCGCCCGCTGCTCGACCAGCTCAAGGAGCCGCTCTCGGCCATCAAGCCGATGAAGGCGGTCTTCGATCCACGAGTACGTCAAGCGCATCGACGGCCCGAACGTGAAGCCGAGCGGCACCAAGATGGACAAGGCCGAGATGCTGATGGACGACATCGCGCAGTTCCGCAAGTCCAGCGGCGCCGCGCGGCTGGTCATGATCTGGTGCGGCTCGACCGAGGTGTTCCACCGGCCGGCCGCCGTCCACCAGACGCTGAAGGACTTCGAATGCGGCCTGCGCAAGAACGATCCCGGACATCTCGCCCAGCCAGATCTACGCCTACGCCGCGCTGAAGTCCGGCGTGCCGTACGCCAACGGCGCGCCGCACCTGACCACGGACATGCCGGCGCTGCTGCGAACTGGCGCGCGAGCGCAACGTGCCCATCTGCGGCAAGGACTTCAAGACCGGCCAGACGTTCATGAAGACGCTGATCGCGCCGGGCCTGAAGGCGCGCATGCTGGGCGTGCACGGGCTGGTTCTCGACCAACATCCTGGGCAACCGCGACGGCGAAGTGCTGGACGATCCCGGGCTCCTTCAAGTCCAAGGAAGAGACCAAGCTCTCGGTGCTCGAACAGATCCTGCAGCCGGAGCTGTACCCCGAGCTGTACAAGGACCTCTACCACACGGTCCGCATCAACTACTACCCGCCGCGCGGCGACGCCAAGGAAGGCTGGGACAACATCGACATCTTCGGCTGGCTGGGCTATCCGATGCAGATCAAGATCGACTTCCTGTGCCGCGATTCGATCCTGGCGGCGCCGCTGGTGCTCGACCTGGTGCTGTTCCTGGACCTGGCGCAGCGCGCCGGCATGCGCGGCATCCAGGAGTGGCTGTCGTTCTACTTCAAGGCGCCCATGACCGCGCCCGGGCTGTATCCCGAGCACGACATCTTCATCCAGCTGATGAAGCTGAAGAACACGCTGCGCTGGATGCGGGGCGAGGACCTGATCACGCACCTCGGCCTGGAATACTACGACTAGACGGCTAGCCACTGACGCGCATCCACGGGACCGATGCGAGTTCTGGTAATCGGCGGGACGCTGTTCATCGGCCGGCACGCTGGTGGCCGAGCTGCTCAAGGCCGGCCACGAGGTACGCGTCCTGCACCGCAAGCCGAGCACGACCTCGGCAAGCGGGTCGAGAACCTCGTGGCCGACCGCAACGACGCCGAGCCGATGCAGCGCGGCGCTGGCCGGCACAGCGCTTCGACGTCGTCTACGACAACGTCTACGACTGGGAGCGCGGCACCACCGCGGCGCAGGTGGAGGCCACCGCGCGCGCCTGCCGGCGACGCTGCACCGTTACATCTTCATGTCCAGCGTGGCGGCCTACGGCGACGGCCTGAACCACCACGAAGGCGACGCCGCTGGCGCCCGACGACCACCCGGATCCCTACGTCCGCAACAAGGCCACCAGCGAGCGGGCGCTGTTCCGCCTGCACCAGCGCATGCGGCTTGCCGGTGGTCACGTTGCGGCCGCCGTTCATCTACGGCCCGGGCAATCCGTTCTACCGCGAAGCGTTCTTCTGGGACCGCATGCGCGACGGCCGCCCCATCATCATCCCGGCGACGGCCGCCGCCTGATGCAGTTCGTCTACGTGAAGGATCTGGTGCGCGGCCTGCATCGCGCGCCATGGAGGAGCCGACCGCGGTGGGCCACGCCTTCAACATCGCCAACCCCCGGCCGATCACGCAGGCCGAAGTGGTGCAGGCCTTCGCCGACGCCGCCGGCAAGAAGCCCAACATGGTGCGCGTTCCGCGCGAGCGCATCGTGCGCACCGGGCGGCCATCCCATGGGCCCGCGCCTGTATTTCGGCGTACTACTTCGACGTGCCGCCCATCACCATGGTGGTCACCAAGGCGCAGCGCGTGCTCGCAGTTCAAGCCCACCGATTTCCTGACCGGCCTCAAGGAGACCTACCGCTGGTATCTCCGCCACCACGAGCGCAAGGAGATCGACTACGCCTTCGAAGACCGGCTCATGGCCCCTCCCGCACAGCCGGCCCTGCACGCGGGGGCCGGCGCCGCGGCGCACTAGTCCCACGGGAGGGGACTTTGGCACCTCAGTTGCTCAACTCTTGCTGAGACCGCGTCCGTTGGGCGCGGCAACGCTGCAGACTCGGAGGGGATATGAGAAAAATGCACAGACTGGCCGTCTGTTTGGGCGCCGGGCTCGCTGCCGGCACGGTGGCGTTGGCCGCTACGGACCAACAGGAGAACATCGACCGGCTCAACACGTCGGCTGAGGTCTTCCAGGAGATCATGTCCGCGCCCGACAAGGGCATCCCACAGGAGTTGCTGGAGAAGGCGCAATGCGTGGTGATCGTGCCGGGTGTGAAGAAAGGCGCGTTCCTCGTCGGTGCCGAATACGGCAAGGGATACTTCGTCTGCCGCGAGCGGGGGGGCAGGGTTGGACCGCGCCGGGCGCGGTCATCGTCGAGGGCGGCAGTTTCGGCTTTCAGATCGGCGGGCCGGAGACCGACGTCGTGATGCTGGTGATGAACGACGGCGGCGAGCGGCGGCTGCTGTCGAGTCAATTCAAACTGGGCGGGGACGCGTCGGTGGCGGCGGGGCCCGTCGGCCGCAGCGCCCAAGCCGGCACGGACCTTTACTTGACCGCCGGGATTCTCGCATGGTCGCGTAACCGGGGCGTATTTGCGGGCGTGTCCTTGTCCGGGGCGACGGTGCGCCAGGATCTCAACGACAACAGCGCGTTGTACGGCCGCAAGCTCTCGAACAAGGACATTATCGAGGGGGAGGTTCCGGTTCCACCAGCGGCGCAGCATCTGGTGCGCACTCTCGACCGCTACTCGTCCCGCAAGAGCGGGTAGGCGCCGCCGGCTGGTCGGGCTAGGGTGGGGCAGGCCGTTTGGCTTGCCCACGGCCACCCCTACATCGGCCAGTCGGTCGGCTCGGCGGTCGAGACTTCGAGCCAGCCTTCCGGGGGCGCCGCATCCACGGGCAGGCCATCCTTCCACAGCGAGATTTGCAGTTGCAGGGACTGGCCGCGCGAGACCGCCAGCGCCCGCAGAGAGAGCCGGATCTCGAGCACCTTGCGGAAGGCGGCCTCGGCCGCCGGCGTTCCACTGTCCGCGTCCGCAAGGCGGACTTCCCGGGCTTCCACCCCGGAGTCGCTGAACCTCAAGTCCAGGTAACTCTCCCGTGACGGCTCGCTCGCGGGGCGCAGGGTCAGGTGCGCGTCGATGTTGGCCAGCGTGGCCCCGGCGTCGAAATCGATGCGCAGGTACAGGCTTTGGCCGTCGCTGCCGTAGGAGAGGTCCTGGATGAGGAACCGCTTGCCGTGCATCGCGCCGGAGCGACGGTCCACGCGGTAGACGCCGGCGCCGAGCCACTCGAAGTAGGACGTGACCTCCCCGTCGATCACCGGCCGGATGGGCCCGCCGGGCGGCGTATGCAGCCCTGAACCGCCTGCTTGAGAATGGGGCGGGAAAGCTCCTCGGGCGGGGCCAGGCCGAGCGCGCGGTACACGTTGGCGAGGTGCGAGCGGTACAGCTCGTCGAACTCGGCGCGGAATGCGGAATGGTGCTCCGGCCCGTACCACCAGCACCAGTCGCTGCCCTCGGCGATCAGCAGCTCCTCGAACGCCAGTTGGCGTGCCTCGGCGGAAACGCCGGGACCGGCTGGCGGCCTGATCGTAGGTGCTGGCGGGCGCGCAGCAGGTACTCCCAGGCGCGGTTGTCTTCTTCGGCTCCGATCCAGACGTCGAAATTCGCGCCGATCCAGGAGCCCGGAAAAATGTGGTCGAGCGGCTGCGCCTCGACCCTGGCCAGCGCCTCGCTCATGGTGAGGGCCTCGATCTGCGGGTCGGCCGCGATCCGGGCGTAGATCTCGCGCAGAAAGGGACGGCCGTTCGAGTCGTAGTATTCCCAGGCGTTTTCGCCATCCAGGATGATGGGCACGAAGGCGTCGCGGCCGCCGGCGAGAATACCCCGGCAGTTCTCGCGGATGCGCTCCAGAAAGTCCCGCGCCGCCTCGGCCGCTGCCACGCGCTGGTAGACGAAGCCGATAAGGTCGCTCAGGTAGTGATCCCGGAACACCAGGGTGATCTCGCGTCCCTCCCGCCGCCAGCGATAGGGCCGGTAGGTGTCTTCGACGCCGGCCGTGCGCTGGAGCGTGCGGCTGAGAACCCCGTTATCGCTGCCCGCCCAGGTGAAGCCCGCTTCGGCGGCGATGGCCAGCGCCTCGTCCGAAACGGAGCCTTCCGACGGCCAGAGGCCCACCGGCCTGGCGCCGAAGCGCTGCGCGCAGAACTCCAGCGCGTGATCGAGCTGGCGTGCGCGCGTCCTGCGGGTACCGGAAGCGAGGCGGCAGCGGCACGTAGGGGTGCGAAACACCGGCGATGTTGGAGTCGCACAGCAGCGGCAGGATGGGATGGTAGAACGGCGTCGTCGAGATCTCGATCTGGCCGCTCGATGCGAACTTCTGGTAGGCCGGAATCACCCGCCCCAGGATCTCCGCCTGCTTGCGCGCCAGGAACGACTGGTCGCCGGACGTGTAGTCGCGGCCCCGCCGCACCAGGTCGCAGACGTCGGGGTCTTCGGTCAGAACGTCTTCGTCGAACCAGGCCAGTTGCGAGAGCGCCTGGAGATCGCGCAGCGCGGCGGTGGTGAAGAGGCGCAGGGTGCGTTGCGGGTTGCAGTCCGCCGCCGCCCAGGCCTGGCAGAACTCCGCGTAGCGTGGAAAGCGGGCGATCGTCGGCGGCGGGCTCGGCATCAGGAAGGTTCCGCAGCATGAACTCATTCTCGGCCGGCGTGCAGCGCCTCGGCGGGTTTTAGCGCGACGCGAAGAAACGGGTCCACGGCCTGGCCGCGAGCGTATTCCTCCACCTGCAGCATCATCGACGGAACCAGGTTGAAGGTCTGGTGTACCGCCGGGAACTCCTCGAGCACCTGCACCATGCCGAAGTAGTCCTTGAGCGCGTGCAGCCGCGTCCAGGGCATCCGGTACTCGCCCGATATCAGGTCCTTGTAGAACGGCTGGTGCATGTGCCAGAGGAAGCACAGGTGGATTTTAGGCATGGAGAGCTATCGGGGAACCGCCTGGTACGGGCGCAGGTTGGGCGCCGTCTGGAAAACCGGAGCGAGCGTCCGCGCGCCCGCATCGAAGGTGGTGATGGGCCGCAGCCCCAGGATCAGCTCGATGGTCCGCAGCACGGAGAGGGCGTTGTACGCGCCCCGGTCGGCCGCTCCGCGTTTGACGTAGGGCGAGATCGACCAGGGCCGGTACGCGGTCCTTCCCCTCCGCGGCGACCACGAAGACGGCGATGCTCTGCCAGAAGCGGCTGCGCGTGAGTCCTTCGACGATCATCCCCAGGGCGGCGTCGTTGTCGGTCGCGCCGGCGGAATCGCGGTCGCCGGCCAGGCGCAGCATCATGAGCTGTGGCATGCGGCCGGTCTTTTCGAACTCAGCCAGTTCGGCGAGAAACGCGCGCGCACGGTCCGTGTCGGGATAGGCGGGATCGTAGCCGCGGTACAGTAGGTCGGTGTCGCGGTTCAGAATGGGATCGCGAACGGCCTGGACCTGGATGCCGCCGGCGACCTCCTTCAGCGGGCGATTCGAAACGAAGAAGCCGTAATTGCGCAGCGTCAAGCCCGCCATGCCCGCGTTGGTCCAGAGATAGCCCGTCGGCGGAACGGCCGCAGGGTCCCCGCCCTCGAATTCGCCGCCGTCCAGGTGCAGCCGTGCACGATTCGGCGCCAGCTTCTGAACGAAGTCGGATGCGATGGCCGGCCGTCGACCACTCCTGGCTCACGGCGACGCTGTCGCCGAGTGCGTAGAAGTTGTCGAGCCGCACAAACTCGCGGGCCAGTTTGTGGCGATTGGGCGTGACCTGCTCGTCGCGCTCCGCGGCGCCGGCTGCTGACGATGTAGACCACGTGGGCGATGGGCGACGGATCGCCGGGGCGCGCAGGGACCGGGCTGCCGGTCCCGGTGCCCGCGTCCTCGAGCAGCGTGTCCCGATAGGGCGAGTTCTCCAGAACGATCTGGGAATAGGCGGCCAGTTGCTCGTCGTCCGGAACGTCGATGAAGGACGCCGAGTCTCCGAGTCCGTTCAGGACCACCAGGCGGTCGCCGGCCAGAACGCGCACCGCCGTCGGATACCGGCCGGTGGGAATGAAGCCCATCGCCCGCGTGAATACGTGCGGAGACGTCGGCCACCGCGACCGCGTTGGCGTCCGAGCAGGCAATGTAGAGGCGCTTGCCATCGGGGCCCAGCGCGAGCGCGCTGGGCGTCATGCCGGCCGGCTGCCAGGCCGTCATCGATACGTTGATCGTCTCGACGATCGCGAGATCCTGCGCCTCGGTCACGCCTACGACGTACACGTTGTTGGTGTTGGCGGCGGCAACGAACAGGCGCGCCACCCACGCGGGCTTCTGCTCGGAAAGCTCGGAAGCCGGCACGCCGGGGAGCCACGCCATGTCCGTCGGGTGCGGCCCCAGGCGGACCTTGTCGATGAGCGAGCCGTTCGCGGTCTCGTGATGATAGACCGCTCCATCCGCCCAACTGGAAACGAACAGCGACTTGCCGTCGGGGTGGAACAGGATGCGGTACGGCCGCCGGCCGGTGGCGAAGCGTTCGATCACCATGCCCGATTGGGGGTTGATGACGACGATCGAATCGCGGAACAGGTCAGCGGCGTAGAGCAGGTGGCCCGCGGGATCGAAGGTCACATCGCCGATGAAGTCGCGCGCCGTGCGTCTCTCCCTCGGCATCACCGGAAACGTGCGCGCGGCCGCCAGCGAGCCTGCGGAGAACGTGAACTCGAAGACCGCGGCTTCCGAACCTCCGCCCACGTACACCCGATCGCCCTTGGGCGAGAACGTGAGGCCGAGCCAGGCGTCCGCCACCGGCGTGCGCCCGATCTCGCGGCCGCTGGCGGCTTCGAGCACGCTGATCGAAGGCGGCTCGAACCCGCCGTTCAGAACCAGCACGTACTTGCCGTCGGGCGAGACGGCGGCCGACATCGGCAGAGTCGAGAGCGGCGTCTCGTGGCCTGCCGGGCGCAGACGCCAGCCGCCTCGGCGAGCCGTCTGGCAGCGCGAGTAGCGGCAGTGCCGCCAGGAACACGGTGACCAGACGAGCCGGAATTCATTCGGAGAACCTTTGCGCGATCGGGAAACGGCGGCCGATGCCGAAAGCCTTGGTGGTGACCTTCAGTCCCGGCGCGGCCTGCTGGCGCTTGTACTCGTTGCGGTCCACGTTGTTCACGATGTCCCTTGACGAGATCGAGGGGAAGGCTCAGCCTGGCGGCGATCTGCCGCGGCGACTCGTACTCCTCGACGTAGCATCGCAGGACCTCGTCGAGCACTTCGTAGGGCGGCAGCGAGTCGGTGTCCTTCTGGTCGGGCCGCAGCTCGGCCGAGGGAGGCTTTTCGAAGACGCTCTCGGGGATGGCGCCGGGGTGGCGGCGGTTGGCCACTCGCGCCAGCTTGTAGACCAGCGTCTTGGGAACGTCGCTGATGACCGCCAGGCCGCCGCACATGTCGCCGTAGAGCGTGCAGTAGCCGACCGCCAGCTCGCTCTTGTTGCCCGTGGTGAGCACCAGGCAGCCGCACTTGTTCGAGAGCGCCATCAGCAGCGCGCCGCGGATCCGCGCTTGCAGGTTCTCCTCGGTGACGTCCGGGCGCCGTGCCGGCGAACAGCGGCGTCAGGCGTTTCGAGGTACTTCTCGTAGACTCCGCCGATGGAGGCCACCTCGAAACGGATGCCGAGGTTGCGGGCCAGGGCGCGCGCGTCGGTGACGCTGCCCTCGGAAGAGTACGGCCCGGGCATGCCGACGCCGATGACGTTCTCCGCTCCCGACCGCGTCCACGGCGATGGCGGCGGTGAGCGAGGAATCGATGCCGCCGCTGAGGCCGATCAGCGCCTTGCGGAATCCGCACTTGCGGATGTAGTCGCGGGTGCCCAGGACCAGCGCCTCGTAAACGGCCTCGCACTCGTCGTCGAGATCGGCGTGCGCGATCGCCGGCGCCGGCTGGCGGTGTCGACGATCACCAGATCCTCTCGAAAGGAGCGCGCAGGAGGCGATGACGCGCGCCTGCGGCGTCCATGGCGAAGCTGGAGCCGTCGAAAACCAGCTGATCGTTGCCGCCCACCTGGTTCACGTACACCACCGGCAGTCCGAACCGGCGCGCGGTGGCGGCGAAGATCTCGCGGCGCTGCGCGCGCTTGTGCATGTGATAGGGCGAGGCGTTGATGCTGATCAGAGATCTGCGCGCCGGCTCGCGCCAGATCCTCGACCGGATCCTGGCGGTAGAGGCGGCGCTCCCAGAACTGCTTGTCGTTCCAGGCGTCCTCGCAGATGGTGAGCGCCACCTGGCGGCCGCGGAACGCGAACAGGGACTCGCGCTCGCCCGGGAACGAAATAGCGCGCCTCGTCGAAGACGTCGTAGGTGGGCAGCAGCATTTTGGTCTGGCGGAAGACGATCTCGCCGCGCTCGATGACGGCCGCGCAGTTGGCGGCGCGCTTGCCGGTTGGGGAGTGCGACGCGGCCGACGTAGCCGCAAACGACCGCGAGACCGAGGCCGGCGGTGTCCCGCGCCAGCCGCTGCAACTGCTCCTCGGTGCGGTCGAGAAAGCTCTCCTTTTCGACCAGGTCGCGGGGCGGATAACCGTTGACGGCGAGTTCGGGGAAAACAGCCAGCTCCGCGCCGCGTTCGGCGGCCTCGCGCGCCGTGCGCAGGATCAGCGTGGCGTTTCCCTCAAGATCTCCGACTGTGGTATCGATCTGCGCCAGCGCGATCCGCATCTGAACTCTTATTGTACAGAAGGGTGCGGTGAAGCCCCGAAGCGGCGCAGCGCCGGCCGGGAGCTATAATCGAAACCTGCTGTCTGCGCGGCCCATGACCGGCACTTCTGTCAACTCGAGCGGACGCAACCGCATGCTCACCTTCGCTGCGGCAGCGGCGCTCTGCGCGCTGATCCTCTGGCTGGGCCTGAAGGATCTCGCCAAATTGCCGCTGGATGGGGATGAGGCCTTCAGCGTCAGGCTGGCGCTTCTGCCGTGGCGCGCTTGCTGGGGCGGAGCGGTGGCGGACCTGACTCACCCTCCCGTCTTCACCCTGATCCTGAAACTATGGATCGCCATCGGCGGGCATTCGCTGTTGTGGCTGCGGCTCCTTCCGGCGCTGGCTTCGCTCTCTCTGCTGGCGCCGGTGTACCTATTGCTGCGGGAGTTCGCGTTTCCGCGTGGCGCGGCCATTCTGGCCCTCGCGGCGATCGCCGCCAGTTCACCGCGCATCGAATACTCGCACGTAGTTCGCAGCTATGCGCTGTTTGCGCTGGCGGCCGCATTCTCCATGTGGCTGTTCGCGCGGAATGCGAGCCGCGGACGGGCCGGGACGGGCTGGACCGCCGCTTACGCCGCCGTCACCGCCGGCTTGTGCAGCCTGCACTATTTCGGGTGGTGGGTGGCGGGCGCACAATTGCTGCTGGCGCTGACCGTTTACCGGACCGAACGCCGGCGCGTTTGTGCCGCCATCCTGCTGGCTTTCTGCACAGCCCTGTTGTGGGCGCCCGGGGTCGCGCACGCGCTGTCCTCGGGGACCAGGCTTCGGAGCTTCATCGGCTGGATACAGCGGCCCAGCGTTTACGACGCCGTCTGGGTATACAACAGCCTGCTGGGCGGTCCCGGCATCGCCGTGCTGTACCGCAAGCTGCTGCCCGGACCCGGCTGGCGGCATGTGCTGCCCGTGGGCGCGCCGCTGGTCCTTCCCCTGGCGCTGTGGTGCGTGCGCGTGGCGCGAAACCGCGGGTGGCGTCAGACCGACGATTCGACCCGCGCCCTGCTGCAACTCGGCGCCTATGTCACCATCCCGGTCGCGGGCGCGTGGTGCCTGAGCTACGCCGCGCCGGTTTCCGTGTTCGTCGTCCGGTATTTTACCTACCTGGCGGCGCCCTATTGCCTGCTGGTGGCGCGGGCGGTCTGGCTGCTGAGGCCGGGGTGGGCGCGGAGCGCGTTTGCCGGCGCGCTGCTCGCATGGTGCCTCAGTTCGGCCGTCGCGCAGGCATGGCGGCCGGACCGCAGCCTGCGCTGGGATGTGCTGGCCGCCTGCATGGCCGCCGGCCCCTCCGATGCATCCGTGCCGGTGGTGGCGGCGGAGTCCTACGTGCGCACTCCCTACCTGATGCTGCTGCAACTTTCCGGCCGGCCTCCGGAGGGCGTCGCCGTGGTTCCCGCATTTCGCGGCACGCTGCCGGCGCGCTTCTGGGCGCTCTATCGGGATCTCGATCGCCGTCCGGAATACGCCCCGGAACTGGCCGCGCGCCTGGGTGCGCAGGGCTACGCCGTGGAACGGCGCTGCACGGCTCGCGACGCGGCCTGGGGTGTGATCGCCGCGCTCGTATCGCGCCCGCCGCCCCTACCCAACCTCGAGCACGACCCAGCCCGGTAGGGATGCGGGCTGGTTTTGCTGGAAGACAATCCGGCGGGTCTTGGGGAACGGCATGCCTGATTCGACCGCGCGGGCGTAGAGGGGGATCTGCTTGAGGACGTCGCGATAAGCCGCGTCGCCGGTTTCGAGCCAGGCCGTCTTCGCCAGCAGGCCGCCGCCCCAGCCCAGCGAGAGCACGCAGCCGTTGCCGGTCTCGCGGACGTGAGCAAGCCACTGTTCGAGCACTTCGAGAGTGTGCTGAAGAGCGGAGAGGCCGGCCCAGCCGGCGTACTGCTTCTGGATCGCCAGCAGGCGCTCGGCGTAATCGTTGGCGGCACTGAACAGGCGGGCGCCGTTCACCGGCTCGCGCCAGCGCAACATGCGCGCGATCTCGGGCTGGGCAAGGAACGCGTTCTCGCGCCACAGGCCCTCGATCACCGTGCCGGGTTCCACCATCTCGGCGAACATGGGCGTGCTCAGTTCGGGCTTCGAGCCGGGGACCGTTCCGCGCGGGGCTTGTTTCCAGCCCAGCTCATAGCGGTCCGGGCCCTTCTGCACGAGCGTCGAGACGCGCAGCAGGTACAGCTTCAGGACCGAGACCGGGAAGGGGTTGGAATCGGAGATCGAGACGGCGCGCATGAAGTTTGTGCCGCCGGAGCCGAGCGCCTGTTCCTCGGCGTCCTCGCCGGGACGGCGCGGCAGGCGGTCGCCCAACAGCTTGTCGAGGGCGGGCGCCGCGGCACTATGCCAGCGCGAGAACAGCATGCCGGTGCGGAGCGCGCCTTTGAGCGCACTGCCGGGCAGGTAGGGGCCCGCGGGGCCGGAGAAGAACGTCGGGATGTGCAGCGTCTCGCCGCTCGCTCGCTCCCAATAGGCGGCGGCGGAGGAGTGCTCGAACGGAATGCGGCGGTCGGCGAAGTTCTGCGCGAAGCCGCCCCAGGAGGCGAAATCCAGCTTGTCGGCGCGCTTGAGCTGCTGGAGGTAGCCGTCCAGCCGCGGACCCTTGGCGAGCAAGCGGAAAATACGCCGCTGATCGAGGACGTTGACCTGGTCCTTCCAGACCATGTAGTCGATGGGCGAAAGCTTATGGCCGTCGCCGACCAGCAGGGGCGTCAGACAGGTCAGCCGGTACTTCATCGATCACCTCGGACCGGGATGGCCACGGCCAGCGCGAAACCGCAGCGGAAGACCGGGTGCGGGAAGCCGTCGGGCGCGACGTCAGGCGCGGCGCCGCGGGGCGCGACCGGCGCCAGGAGCACGCTGCCCTCCTCGACCATGCGCAGGATCTTCTTGGCGTCGCCGGCGCGGGCGGGGCTGTCGATGCGGCCTCCGCGCTCGGCCAGCGTGTAAGAGCCGCGCTGCCAATCCACCGCGTCGTCCTGGGCGGGGGTGAACATCGAGAGCAGCCAGTATCCGGTTTCCGCGCGGGGCTTGGGGGTGGCGGCCGCAGGCGCAGGGGACGGCGCGGACGCCGGGGGCGGTTCGGGCGACGGCGCGGGCGCGGCCGGCTCGGGGGCAGCCGATGACGCAAGGTCCGGCGCGGGCGACGGGGGCGGTTCGGGCGACGGCGCGGGCGCGGCCGGCTCGGGGGCAGCCGATGACGCAAGGTCCGGCGCGGACGACGGCGTTTCGGAGGCGGGCTCCGGCGCAGGCCCGGACGCGGCCGGTTCGGACTCGGGCTCGGCGGCCGGGACCGGCTGCGCCTCCGCGGGCGCGGGCGTTTCGGACGTCGCGGCCTGTGGGGGCGCCGCCGCAGTGTAGGAACGGAGTAGTTCGAGGGCCGTCAGCGTGCGCACGGCGGCCCGTGCCGGCGGAGCGGGCGGTAGGGGCGCGCGGAGCGGCTCGGGCAAGATCAGGTCCGGCAGCGTGCCGGCGACGAACTCGGGCTGCCCGGAGCGGCCCCAGCCGAGCGAGCGCTCGCCGCCGAGACCGGTATCGGCAAGCACGCGGAACGCGGCCTGGAGCGGACCGGACCAGCGGGCGCGCGCATCCTCATCCGCGAAACTCGCGACGCCCCACAGCCCCGCACCCGGGGCGAACTCGATACAGGCCGTGCGATGGACCTCGACGGCAGCGCCGCTCACGCGGTCCACAGCCGCGTGCGAGCGCAGAGCCACGCGGAAAGGACCGCAGCGCTCGCCGGGCTCGGAGGGCAGCAGGCAACCGGAGGCGCCATCCAGGAACCAGCGGTTGTCGCGGAGCGGCTTCTCCGCCACCAGGTCGCCCACCAGGGAGAGCGGAACGAAGCGCGCGTTGCCCCAGCGCACCTTGGGCGAGGGCGGCGGCGGCCACAGGCTGCGCGGCGGCGGGACGAACTGGATCTCGTCGAGAAACGGAAACAGGGAGCTGAGGCGGACGGCGGGCTCGCCGGCGGCGGTAGCGGTGGCCGCCAGCCATTCCTCCAGGCGGCCCAGGCGCAACATGGCCAGCGACAGCGCGGAGAAAAGGGCGTCGCTGTGAAAAATGCGGTCCACGCGATCGCGCGCGCCCGAATCCACGCCGATGCGCCACGGCCCGGAGGGGCGGAAGCGAACCACAAACGCAGGGTTCATGGATCTACTCGGAGAGCCTGCCGGCCAGGCCGTCGGCAGCGGTGAGACGCTGCAACGCAGCCAGGTCGGCGCCGGCGATCAGCTCCGTTTCCGCCGTACCGGCGGAGTAGAATCCGCGGTTGCGCCAGACGAGCTTGAGGTTGGCGAAGCGGACGCGGCCGCTGCCGCGCGAGCCGCCGCCGCCCAGGGCGTCGTCTTCGAGCAGGCGCAGCGCTTCGACCAGCTTCGCCGGCCAGCGCCTTGTCCTCCTCGCACAGAACGTCGAGCACCAGGCGGACCTGAAGCGCGCGCCGGCGGGGACGCGCTCGAGCGTGCGCGGGTTGGCCTGCGAGGTGATGCGGTCGATGGCGTTCTCGCTCTTCACTTCGGTCAGCTCGTCGTCGAGGTTCTCGCGCATCTGCGGCGTGATGCTTTCGGGATCGAGCGGGGCGTCGTAGACGGTGAGGCGCGCCGGCGTGGCCGTGGAGCTCTCGAGCGCGTCGCCGCCGACGCGCTCCATGCGGCCGGGATTGCGGCCGAACAGCAGGCAGATCTCGTCGTCCGGGCGGTCGCTCTGGTGGATGCGGACTTCCTGGCCCTTGCGCTTGGAGAGGTAGACCAGCTCGGCGGGAACCGCGGCGCCGGAGGCCTGCTCGAGCAGCGAGCGCAGCTTGCCGCGCAGCGAGCTGCCGGGGACGTAGGGCAGGCCGAAGGCGTCTTTGACGACGGGGTTATCGGCGCCGCCGATTTCGAGCGAGCCTTTGCCGGCGCCGATGTGCAGGCCGGTCTCGCAATGCAGCTCGCCTTCCAGAATCAGTTTTCCGATCAGTTTCAATTCGGTTTCCGCGGTGTGCGAGCTCATGCTTCCTCGGCCTACTCGTTGTAGGCAACGATGGCTTCAAACAGGTCCCGGAACCGCTCGTAGCCGCGCGCGTCGTTCTTGCGCGTGACCTGGAGCAGCAGCTTCTCGAGCGCGTCCAGGCTGCGCAGCGAATGGCGCGCGATGGTGTAGGCCAGGCGCGCGCGCAGCATCACGAACTGCGTGCTGGCGCTCGCTTTCGGGCGCGCGGCAGGCGCGGCGCACGGCGTTGTAGAGGCGCCGCAACTGGCTCTTGGTGCCGGAATCCATGTCGCGCATGCGGCTCACCACGCCGTGCGCCTGGTTGTCCAGGTAGAGGCGGTCGCCGATGAGCTTGTCGATATCGATCTCGGGCGGGCCTTCGAAACGGCCCCGGTCGCGGTCGCCGCCCCGGCGGTCGTCCCGGCGGTCGTCGCCACGGCCGCCCTCCCGCGGACCGCCCGAGCGGGACCGCCTTCTCGGGGACCGCCCTCGCGCGGTGGCCGGCTGGCATCGCGTGGCGGCCGGCTTTCACGGTTCTTAGGGTCCTGCTGCACATCAGCCATACGTTAGACCTCGGTCAGTAATCTTGCCCATTCGAGCGCCACCAGCCCGGCTGGCCGCAGTTTGACCTGCGCGGCGCCTCTGCCCATCATCTCATTGGCGAGGTGGGCGCGGAGTTTCTGTAATTCGCGGTCCTTGGCGCCGGCCACCACGCGGTTGAGCCGCCGCTGGAAGCGCCAAGGCCGGTCGAAGCGCTGTTCGGCGCCGTGCGACCAGGTCTGGCCGCCCTTGTGGTAGAACGACGTCAGCTCGCTCAGGAACTGGCTGGAGGAGCCCAGTTCGGGCACCATGCGCGCCAGCGTGTCCTTGAGGTCGGCGGCGTCGGCCAGGTGGCGCCACTCGAGGACCCGGCCCATGATCGAAATGCAGTCCTTGTCGATGTCCTTGGCCTGCTCGAGGCGGCGCCGGCCAGCTCCGCGATCCAGGCCAAGGAAGAACGCCGCGGCTCGGGCGCCAGGGCCAGCGCAGCCGACATGGTCTTGCCTTCCGGTCCGGGGAAATCCTTGAGGTTCTCCTCGGTGAAGCGGTGGAACAGCCGCTGCATTTCGCGGGCCAGGGGGATGAGCGCGTCCCAGGCGCCGTAGACGGCGAAATCGTCGCCGCCGGAATAGAGCACGGTGACTTTCCGCCAGAACTCCGGCTGCGAGCACAGCACTTCCAACTCGCCGGCGAAGAACTGCTTGTACATCACCGAGAGGCGGACGTGCTCTTCGATGGTCTGGGCGCGGCGCAGGCGGATGCGGAAGCTATCCACGTCGGCGCGGAGGACGCCCCAGGTGCGGCGGCCATCGGAGCGCGAGGCCAGGGTGGGGAGGGTGGCGGGCCGGCGGCCATCCTCGCTGGGCGCGGCGTGGCGGGCGAGCGGGATCTCCTCGATGCCGCGGTTGGGCGCGAGGCCCCAGGTGTGCTTCCCGGTGCCCAGCACGACGCGCGCCGGGGCGTCCGGACTCCAGCTTATGCTCTGCGCCTGCCACAGATTCTCGGCCAGGCCGAAGAAGTAATCGTCGTTGGCCGCGGGCGGGGCCGCCACGAAGGGGACGAAGGCATCGGGGCCGAGGCCGGGCTGCGTGCCGAGTTTGCGCTGCAAGGCATCGATCAGCCGCTTGCGGACCACACTCCAATCGCCGAGGTTTTCGGTGACGGCGCAAACCAGGCGCAAGCGGCCGCCGCTCATTTGTTCCATCTCGTGGCTGGCGGTGGCGAAGAACTCTTCGGCCGTGGGCTTGGCTTCCTCGGGCAGGACCAGCAGGAACTGGCCGCCCCCGCTCGATCCGAGCAGCACGCGGGCCAGGCCGAGCTCCTCGAGCAGGGCGCGCGGCAGGATCTCGCCAAGGAGCGTGATCCAGTGTGCGCGGCCGGCCAGCAGGCTGGCATCGTTGGCTGCGCCGGAGGCGCTCGAAAACAGGAATTCTTCTATACCCAACAGCTTGCCGTACAGAAGAATCTGAACAGACATAGAGCGCAGGACCCCTTGAAACCGGTTAGTCTAGCACACGGCGGGGATGGGAGGAGGGGCGGAGGGGCGCTGGCGGAGGGGCGCCGCGCGCCGGCTGGTCCGTCAGCGGTTGACGCGAACTGTCCGGAAATGGGACTAGGTTCATGTTGCACTGCGCGCGCCCCCTT
This sequence comes from Bryobacterales bacterium, assembly GCA_963710565.1. Lineage (GTDB taxonomy): Bacteria > Acidobacteriota > Terriglobia > Bryobacterales > Bryobacteraceae > DASWZN01. The sequence goes on from CAVQAN010000013.1 coordinate 481,739, forward strand.
TTTTTCGTCCGGGGCGCGTTGTGCCGGGTAGGGGGCGGGCCCGCAAAACGTGATGAACGCGATGAAATTCGATGAATTTTTCGGGCCGGCGTCGTTTGCCATTTGGTTGGACCGGGGCCGGCGGGTAGGCTGGCCTCCGTTGGGAGCGTAGCGCGGCTGGGAAGGTGGGGGAGGGGGCGGGGCGGCGCAAGTGCTTGAGGGTGCGGGAAAAGGATTCCGCGTGGGAGCGTGACCGAAAAAAGTCGCCCCGGCTGGGGGCCGGCCACCATTTCGTGCCTGGAGTTTCAGCGGCGGCGCATCCCGTTCAAGGGCGTGATGGTGCACCAAGACTTCGAGAGCGGGATCACGAAGAAGGATCGTACCCGGATCACCAGCGCCAACGACAAGCAGTTTCCGTCGCTCGACGACTTCCGGGAGAACGGCCCGCAGTTCTTCGAGCGCGAGTGCGCTGCCTGAGCTGGCAGGGCTTGCTGTAAGCGAGTAGACGGGCCGGAGCGCGCCGCAAACCGGGGACAGGCACGAAGTTTCGCAAAAGCGGCGCGATTCGAGCCACGAGCCAACGATTCATCGTGGGCTAGCCGCCGCCAGGGTTCCCCTCCGCCCAATAGCCGCGCTTGGCTTTGACGGACAGCTTGCCGTCGCGGACGCGCACGGAGATCGTCCGGAACTTCCCGTCCGAATTCGCATTGCCCGGCACGTAGGCCAGCACATAGTACTGGCGGCCGTCTGCAAACGCCCGCGCGAGGCCGGCGAAGAGGTCGTTGCTATTCCGGAAGGCCGTGCCGCCGGTGGCCGCCGCTATGTCCTCCAGCGTGCCACCGGCCTCCCAGGCGACGCCGTCGATGTTGTTCATGACGGCGAGTTGCACAGGGGCCGGCGTTCCCGCCGGGCCAGAGTAGTCCTGTGTCTGCAGGCCGCGCGAATCGATGGTGTAGATGGGAATGCCGTGCTTCGCGGCCACACGCAGGATCGCGTCCAGACCCGCGATCCGCTCCGCGGTGCGCATGTAGCGGCCGGAATCGCCGAAATAGGCCTCCAGCAAATCGAAGGCCTGCTTGCCTGGAATCAGCAGGAAACCGTCGGAAACCAGCACTAACGTCCGCCGCCCGGAGTCCCGCGCGAGGTCCTCCACCAGGTAACGAAGCTGTTCGAGGAACGCGGCCGTTCCCGTGCGCTCCTGGGCGGCGAGCTGGCTGGCCCGGAACGGCAAGGACTTCACCAAAACCGGACATTCGGGTCGTCCCTCATCGCAGGCCTTGCGCGCCTGGTCAAGTTCGCGGCGGAAGGCCGGCATGTCAAACTCCACCGCGCCCCTGCGGCTGCCCAGGAACAGCTTCTCGAAGTCCTTGCTCTCGATGGCCTTCATGACGGTTGCCGGATCGGCCGTCGGGCCTTGCACGACTTCCGTGCCGGTTCCCACCGCGACCACGACGTACTGCGCATCGCCCGCCTGCCCGGTGCGGAACAGCTTGGACAGCGCGGCCCGCACGTGCACCATGTTGCCGAACTGCGTGTGCAGGCTATCGATGCAGATCACGTAGGTGCGTCGCACGGCGGCCGGGTTCGGCGGCGGGGGGGACGAAGCGCTGCCCGCCGCGGCGCCCGCCGCTCCGGCGGCGGCAGAGACCGGCGGCGGGCTGCCGGCGCCAATGTTCTCGACTCCGAAGGCGGAGATCCTCTGCTCCACGCCATCCTCGAATACGTGAAAATCCGCCTGGGTCAGGCCGGTGACGTGATGTCCTTCCTTATCCGTCACCACGACCGGCACCAGGACCTGGCGCACGTCGACCTTGATGGTCGTCCCGGCATCCGCCGGCGCCGCGGCGCCGGTCCGGGCGCGTTCAGCGCGCTCATAGCGGGTTTTGAAAGCGGCGTTGTCCGGCGCCAGCGTGGAGGCCATCCGGTACTCGTCGAGAGCGGCCTTTGGGTCGGCTTTCTCCAGCGCCTGGGCGAGATTGAAATGCACGGTGGCGTCCTTGGGCTGGAGTCGGGCGCTGGCCCGCAGCTCCGCGGTGGCGCCCGCGAGATCGCCGCGCTTGAACAGCAGTATCCCGAGGAAATTGTGCGCTGGCCCCAGGTTCGGAGAGCGCCGCAAGGCTTCGCGCAGCTCGGCCTCCGCGCCGGCGGAGTCCCCCGTCTCGCGCAGCGTGGCCGCCAGATGGTAGCGGGCGGGGGCCATCTCCGGATCGAGCCGCAGCGCCTCACGCAACAGCGCGACGGCCTCGGCGGGCCGGTTTTCGCGCGCCAACGAGATGCTCCGGTCCAGCATTTCCCAGGGGTCGTCCGCGCCGCTCATCGGGACCTCGGGGATGCCTGCGTCGTCGCTCGCGTCCAGGCGGTAATCCGAAAAACGGTGCACGCTGTGCAGTTCCCCTTCCGCAAAGTGCCCATGCACGGTCACGGTCGCGGGAAGCCAGAGGGCGCCGCCGATGGATGGGAATTTCACTGGCACAAATGCGACATCCGTTGTCAGGCCGCCGAGCACCGCGCGCAGCCTCAAGACGCGGCGAGTCGCGACGTCAATCCACACCAGACCCTGCATCTGGCTGGCGGCGCGCTGCCCAAATTCCACCAGCCACGAATCCCGCGCGGCGCCCTGCTCCCGGCCCAGGTAGCGAAAGCGCGACTCCGCGCGGTACTGGGGAAGCAGGTAACGCAGCAGGTTTTCAAAGTGCGAGGCGAGGAGGAAACCAGCGGTGGGAGCCGGCGCGGGAATTGCGGCGCCGGGCTCCAGGCGCAATTCCTCGAATGGCGCCGGCGAGCCCTTTCCGAGAAGCCTCACGAAATAGCGGTAGGCTTCCGTCCGGCTGGCCTCGCCCATGCCGTCCTCGAAACGCATCTCGTGGATCTGCTCTGTGGCGGCGACGTCCACGGGCCTGGCGCACATGGCCGCGAGGTCTTCGCCCGTCGCTCGCAACAGCCCGTCCAGCCGGTCCTGGTTGGAGTCGAATTGCATGCCCGCCAGTTCGGGAACGGCGCGCGTCGAATTCGTCGCCGCTGCCGGCCGGCGTGGTCCCCTGCGCCGCGGCGGCAACCACGGCCAGGGCCGGGACGATCGACAGCCGCGCGAGCCAACGATTCAACATAGCTAGCCTTCGAACCACACCTCCATCGCGCACTGCTCGCAGTCGAAGCGCAGTTCCAGCCTGCGGCCTTCGTCGTCGATCAGCGCCAGGGGCCCGGCGACGGGCGCGCCGCAGAGGCCGAGCTGCTCGCGAATGCAATAGCGCGTGGTCATGACGCGGCGGCCGGTCATGTCCAGGCCGGATTCGGCGGCCCGCTCGATGCCTTCGACGCCATGCCGGCGGTAGAACGCCACGGCCCCAGCGTTCAGCACGTTCCCCAGGTAGGACAGCTCTCTCTGGGGATACGGCGCGTCGTTCGGCGCGATGCCGCCCTCGGGACGCGGCCGGTTCGCCTCCCGCGCCGCGCGCAGCCGGTCGAGCACTTCGCGGCGCAGCGCGTTCATCGCAGAAACGGGCACGAACGGAACCGGATCGAGGGCAATATCGATGCGCATGCAGATGAACTCGGTGTGGCCCGTCTTCGCGCTCTGGCGGCGCAGGGTTTCGAGAGCGGCCTCGGGCTTGTCCGCCACTGGGGCGGGCCCGAGCGCGACCGCGGCGCGGTTGCCGTCCTCGTCCTCCGCGGCCAGCACCGGCCCATTCCGCCCCTTGCGAAGCGTCATCGCGACCCCGATCCGCCTCTCCGGGCTGGCGTTGGCCACACCGGCCAGGAACTCGTGGTCGTGATTGCGGTGGATGACGGTGCCGGCCTCGATCCCCTCGATCTTCTGCGGAAACACCGTGCGCCCGTCGACGGCGTTGACCGTCGTCCCGCGGAGACGCCCGTCGCGTCCGAAGAAAGCCAGGCCGTCGCCCGCGTGCAGCTCGACGTGGCCGTCGATGGTGAAGGAATCGGCTGCCAGCCCGGCCACGCGCCCGGCCGCCTCTCCCAACCGCAGCACCCGGCCGACCTTCTCGCCCGCCATCTTCGGCGTCTCGGGGGAGCCCACGGCTGCGCCCCGCCCATCGAGGAAATAGGCGGTAAAGCCGCGGTTGAAGGTTTTGGCGAGGTCGGGCTCGAAACCGGCCGACCCGTTCCCGGAGGAAGTCCGCCCGAAGCCGGCCACGCGCAGGGCCTCGTCGAGCCGCGCGCGGTAGTGCGACACCACGTTGGCCACGTAGGTGCGATCCTTCAGCCGTCCCTCGATTTTGAACGAGGTCACGCCGGCTGCAAGCAGGTCGGGCAGGCGCTCGGAGAGGTTGAGATCGCGAAGCGAGAGCAGGTGGCTCTCGCCGGCGAGCGTGCGGCCGTCCGCATCCACCAGCGTGTAGGCGCGGCGGCACGGCTGCGCGCACTGGCCGCGGTTGCCGCTGCGCCCGCCCAGGGCGTAGCTGAGCAGGCACTGGCCGCTGTAGCACACGCACAGGGCGCCGTGGACGAAGCACTCGAGCTCGATGAAAGGCGCGGCGCGACGGATGGCGCGGATCTCGTCCAGCGTCAGCTCGCGCGCCAGGATCGCGCGCCGGAACCCGACCCGTTCGAGAAAGGCCACGCGCTCCGGCGTGTGGCTGTGCATCTGGGTGCTGGCGATGAGCGGCAGGGGCGGCAGGGCGCACTCCAAAAGGCCGGTGTCCTGGATGATGAGCCCGTCCACGCCAATCTCGTGAAGCTGCCAGGCCAGGCGGCAGGCCGGATCGAGCTCGTCGTCGAAAAGCAGCGTGTTCAGCGTGACGTAGACGCGTGCCCAGAACTTGTGCGCGTGGCGGGCCAGCGCGGCGATGTCTTCCAGGCTGTTGCCTGCGGCCGCACGCGCGCCGAAGCGGGGAGCGCCGATGTAGACGGCGTCAGCGCCGCAGTCGATCGCGGCTACGCCGCACTCGAGATCGCGGGCGGGAGCGAGCAGTTCAACGCGGGTCACGCGCGCTCCAGTCCAGAAGACCCCGGGCGATCAGGTCCGGCAGGATGCGGTTGGCGAGGCTGGGGGCGAGTTGGTTCCAGTCGTCGCCGGGACCGAACCACACCAGCTCACCGATCTCTGCGCTGGCGACCGGGGTGCCGTCCAGTTCGCCGCGGTAGAGCTCGATGCGCACCGTTTTGGCCGGCTCGCCAGCCGCGCGGTCGGTGTAGGCGCCGACGCGCTCGAGGGCGGTAGCCGTGACCTCGCCCAGTTCCTCGCGCAGCTCGCGCACGAGGCACTGGATGGCCGTCTCGCCGGGTTCGAACTTCCCGCCGGGCAGGATGAGCAGCGGGGATCCGCGTTTCTTGCGGCAGAGTAGAATACTGCGCTCGCGCAGCAGGAGCAACCCGGCCTTTTCGTAGTCCGCCATGCCAGACTCCAGGGTATAACGAGCCGGGCGAGCCTTGGCCCGCCGCAGCACATCCGGAGCGGGTGCGCTGCCGTAGCGCTTCCCCAGCCGCGGGCGATGATCGCTTAGAGGGCAAACCTTGGGACAGGCACGAATTTCGCAGAAAGGGCGAAATTCGAGCCAGCCCCCGGTTTGCGGATCGTCCCGATACCCGACGGCACTGGCGGAGGACTACACTATAATCCAAACCATGCGGAACGCACTGTTGCTTGGCGTGCTGGCCTGCGTGCTCCCGACGACGGGCTGCCTCACGCTCTCCGTGTACCCGCTATATACCGCCAAAGACGTGGTAACCGACCTTGCGCTCGAAGGCAAATGGATGGACCAGGATCACAAAGAGACCTGGGACATTCGAAAGGGCGGCGAGACCTACATCGCGATCAACCCCGCCGACGAGGATAGCGAGCCGGTCGAAATGCGCCTGGTCCGGCTCGGAGCGCGGCACTTCCTCGACCTGACGTCGAACGAAACGCCGTCGCTGACGATCGCAGCGCACATGTTCGCCAAGGTCTGGATGACCGGGGACGAACTTCACATCCAGACCATGGACTCCACCTGGCTGGACAAGAAGGCCCGGGACTCCGGCCTCGCGTTCGTGGAACTGCCGGACAAAGACCTGCTCCTCACCGCTCCGACGGCCGCCCTCCAGAAGCTGGTCTTGCGCTACGCCGACGATCCGGCCGCTTTCGGAGAGGCAGTGACGCTGCACCGGGTCACTGCTCCTGCCCGGTCACCCGCGCCCTGAGGCGCCCGCGCGCCAGGCGAACGCCGATGGCCGAGGGGGGCGGGGCCTCGGCCGCGTCCTTCAGAATGCGGCCCCGTTCGTCCTGGACAATGGCGTACCCGCGATCGAGCACCCGCAGCGGGCTGAGCTGGTGAAGGCCGGCGGCGAGCGGCTCGTAACGTGCGTGGGCGCCGGCGAGCCGTGCCCGCATGGTTTCGGCAGCCGAGCGGTTGGCCGCTTCGAGGCGCCGGCGCGTTGCCGCGAACCGCAGCCGCAGATCGAGCGCCTTCAGCCGGCCGTCGAGCGCGGCCCAATTCCCGCGGGCCAACACCAGGACCGACCGCATCCGGCGGCGCATCTCGTAATCGAGCTCGTCCACGCGCTGGAGCGAGCGGCCGATGCGCCGGGACAGCAGCGAGGTCGCGCGCTCGATGCCGCGCTGGTGCAGTTTGCGCTCCGCGTCCGCCAGACGGTAGCGGAGCGATTGGCGCAGCTTCACCTCCGCGGCCTCGATGCGCTCGACCACATGCTGCCGGGTGCCCACCACAAGCTCCGCCGCAGCCGAGGGCGTGGGCGCCCGCAGATCGGCCACGAAATCGGCGATGGTGACGTCGGTCTCGTGCCCCACGGCCGAAATCACGGGCACCGGGCAGGCCGCGATGGCGCGCGCCACGGCCTCCTCGTTGAACGTCCAGAGATCTTCGAGCGAGCCGCCGCCGCGCCCCACGATGACCACGTCCGCCCAGCCCGAGGCGCCGAAGTACTCGATTCCGCGGCAGACCTCTTCGACCGAGCCCTCGCCCTGCACCTGGGCCGGAAACAGCCGGATGTGCAGGCCCGGGAAGCGCCGTCTCGAGGATGTTGAGCAGGTCGCGGATGGCGGCGCCGGCGGGCGAGGTGACGATCCCGATGCGCCGCGGAAAAGGCGGAATCGGCCGCTTGCGCGCCGCGTCGAACAGGCCTTCGGCGGCCAGCTTCTTCTTCAACTGCTCGAAGGCGAACTGCAGCGCGCCGCGGCCCTGCGGCTCCAGGGCCTCCACCAGGAGCTGATACTCCCCGCGCACCTCATAGACGTCGATGCGCCCGCGCGCGATCACGGCCACGCCGTCCTGGGGCTTGAACTTCAGATAGCGGGCCATCTGGCGGAAGCAGACGCAGCGAAGCTGGGAGTCCTGCTCCTTGAGGGTGAAGTAGTAGTGGCCGCTGGCGGCGAGGCGGGTTCCCGAGATCTCGCCCGTGACCCAGACGTCCGCGAACTCGCGCTCCAGCAGAGCGTGGATGGCGGCATTCAACTCGGCCACGGTGAAGACGCGGCGAGAGGGTTCAAAACGAAACGCTATCTGCTCCATAAAAAATTCTTTCTTGACCCTGCCTACCCCATCCGATATTCTAAGGGACAATTGCGGTTGCGGCATTCCCAACTGGTGTGTGTGTAGTGTGTGTGCGAACGCCCCTAGGGAGGATAGATGAGTCCTAAAGAAGTATTAGAATTTGCCAAGAAAAACGACGCCAAGCAGATCGACCTGCGCTTCAGCGACATCCCCGGTCTGTGGCATCACGTCTCTTATCCCATCAGCGAACTGGACGAAGACGTCTTCGAGGAAGGCTACGGCTTTGACGGCTCGAGCATCCGGGCGTGGGCGGCCATCAACGAGAGCGACATGCTCCTGATGCCGGACCCGGATACGGCCATCATGGACCCGTTCGGCGAGACGGCGACGCTGGTGATGATCGCGGATGCGGTCGATCCCATCACGCGGCAGCACTACGAGCGCGATCCGCGCTGGATCGCCAAGAAGGCCGAGCTGTACCTGAAAAACTCGGGCATCGCCGACACGGCCTATTTCGGTCCCGAGGCCGAGTTCTTCATCTTCGACAACATCCGCTTCGATCAGGATCAGCATTCCGGCTATTACTTCATCGACGCCGAAGAGGGCCGTTGGAACAGCGGCCGCGAGAAGGACAACCTCGGCTACCGGCCGCGCTACAAGGAAGGCTACTTCCCGGTTCCGCCCACCGATCACTACCAGGATCTGCGCAGCGAGATGGTGCAGACCATGATCAAGTGCGGGATCCACGTCGAGTGCCACCATCACGAAGTCGCCACCGGCGGCCAGGCCGAGATCGACATGCGCTTCGCTCCGCTGCTCGGCATGGCGGACGACCTGATGCTGTACAAGTACATCATCCGCAACGTCGCCAACCAGTACGGCAAGACCGTGACCTTCATGCCCAAGCCGCTCTTCGCGGACAACGGCAGCGGCATGCATTGCCACCAGAGCCTGTGGAAGGACGGCCAGCCTCTGTTCGCCGGCGACGGCTACGCCGGTCTGAGCCAGATGGCGCTGTGGTACACGGGCGGTCTGCTCAAGCACGCGCGCGCTCTTTCGGCCATCATCGCGCCCACCACCAACAGCTACAAGCGGCTGGTGCCGGGTTACGAAGCCCCGGTGAACCTGGCCTACTCGCGGCGCAACCGTTCGGCCGCGGTCCGCATCCCGATGTACTCGTCGAGCCCCAAGGCGAAGCGCCTCGAGTTCCGTCCGCCCGATCCGGCGTGCAACCCGTACCTCGCGTTTTCGGCCATGCTGATGGCGGGCCTCGACGGCGTGCTGAACAAGATCGATCCCGGCGAGCCGCTCGACAAGGACATTTACGACCTGTCTCCCGAAGAGATGCGCAATGTGCCGTCCATGCCGGGTTCGCTCGAAGAGGCGCTGAGCTGCCTCGAAGACGATCACAACTTCCTGCTGAAGGGCGACGTCTTCACCGAGGAGCTGATCGAGGCCTTCATCGACTACAAGCGCAAGAACGAGGCGGACGCCATTCGTCTCCGTCCTCACCCGTACGAGTTCGCGCTGTACTACGACATCTAAGGAGCCGGCCACCGGGGGCAACTCCGTTTGCCCCCGGTGGCCGTCAGCCGTCAGCTTTCAGCCCTCAGCTTCAAGACGTCCAGTGTGGCAGAACCGGGTGGGGTGCTGACGGTTGAAAGCGGGTGTCCGATGGCTGTTCGCCTGTGAGAAGATCGGACCAGTTCCTGATGCGCGGCCTGATCCTCCAGATCAACCTCTCCCCCGGCGGCCTTCCCAAGCGGCCGGTGCCGGAAGCGGTGCTCACACCCCTGGGATTCGAAGGCGACGGCCACGCGCATCCCGCCGTGCATGGCGGCCCGGAAAAGGCCGTTCTTCTCGCCACCGCGGAGACCACGGACGAGTTCGTTGTCCGCGGCTTTCCCCTGTTCTACGGCGCGCTGGGGGAGAACCTCACCACGCGCGGGCTCGAGCGCCGCGATCTGCGCGCCGGGATGCGGTTCCGGGCCGGCCAGGCTCTCATCGAGCTGACACAGCCTCGCACCCCCTGCGCCAGCCTCGACGTCTACGGCTCCGAGTTGCGCCGGCTGATCCCCGGCCAGCACACCCCTCCCAGCGACCCGGCCTGGGGCATGGGCGGATTTTACGCTTCGGTGGTCGAGCCGGGTTGGGTCCGAGTAGGGGATATAATCTGGGTGGTGGACGCAGCCGTCTGACCGCTTCATGCGAAGACCCGTGGGAGAGATCGAGTTCCGCGACGCCGCACGGGCATCGGACTCGCTGGCGCGGTTCATGGAGGGGATACGGCTCGAGTGGCAGGACCGCATCTGCTCGCTGCTGGCCGCCGCGCCCTGCCCGGACGAGGCCCTGCACTATCTCGAGCGGCTGCACGGCGAACAGCCCGCCGGCTTCCAGCGGATCGCGGAAGCCGGCCCCGGCCTGCAACTGCTCGTCGCCGTTTTTTCGCACAGCCGTTTTCTGTCCGAGGCCGTGCTGCAGAACCCGCAATGGCTCCAGGAGCTGGCCGAAGGCACGGCGCTCCAGCGGCTCTTTCTGGCCGAGGACTTCGAAGCGCTGATCGAGAAGACGCTGGCTGAGGAAGGCTCCGCTCTTCCCTCGCCGCACACGCTGGCAACGTTCCGCAGGCGGCAGCTCTTGCGCATTCTTCTGCGCGATGTCACCGGACTGGCCGATCTTCCCGAGATCACCGACGAGCTCTCGAGCCTCGCCGATGCGATTCTAGGGGTCTGCTACGGCCGCATTCGCGACGACCTGGCGGCCAAACACGGGCTACCCAGCGATCCGCGGTTCTCCATCCTCTCGCTCGGCAAACTGGGCGGCCGGGAGCTGAACTACAGCTCCGATATCGACCTGCTGTTCGTGTATGCGGAGAACGGCACCACGGCCGGCCCCGGTCAGATCTCGAACAAGGAGTTCTTCAAGAAGGCGGCCAACCAGTTGACCGACCTGCTGTCCACTTACACCGCCGCCGGAATCTCCTACCGGGTGGACTTGCGGCTGCGGCCGGACGGGCGCTTCGGGGAAGTCGCCACCTCACTGGAAGGCGCGAAGAACTACTACCGCGATCGGGCGCGCGATTGGGAATTGCAGATGCTGGTCAAGGCGCGCGTGTCGGCCGGCGACGCCGGCCCCGGCGCCGAACTGCTGGAGGCGGTGGAGCCGCTGATCTACTCGAGCACTCTCGATTTCACGGTAGTCGAAGCGGCCTCGGAAACCCGCGTGCGCATCCGGGAGAAAATGGCGGCGCGGCGCGGCGCCGAGCGGGGCTTCAACATCAAGCTGGCGCCGGGCGGTATCCGCGACATCGAGTTCCTGGTGCAGTGCCTGCAGCGCCTGCACGGAGGGCGGGAGCCGTGGGTGCGCCACGCCGGCACGCTGCTGGCGCTCTCGCGCCTGGGCGACAAGAACCTCCTCTCGCCCATGGAGTACGCGGGGCTGGCAGGCGCCTACCAGTTCCTGCGCCACCTCGAGCACCGGCTTCAGTTCCTGGAAGACCGCCAGACTCACACCGCCCCCACGGACCCGGACGAACTGGCGGACGTGGCCCGCAGAATGCCACGCGCTCATTTCGGAAGCGCGCCCACCGCCGAATCGATGTTGGGGGAGCTTAACAAGCGTCTGGAGACGGTCCAGGAGATCTACGAGCGCGTGATTCACGCCCAGCAGCCGATCTACTATACGACCGCGGCCGCGCCGGCCGCATCCGGGAGCGCCGGCACCGAGCCGGAGGAGCCGTTCGAGCAGGGCGCGAGCAACCTGATGCGCTTTCTCGACCAGCGCGCGCCGCAGCTCGCCGCGGCCGTGGCGCGCAGCGGCCTGCGCCGCGGCCGGGTGCATTTCGAGCACTTCCTCGAGCGCATCCTGCCGAACCCGGACTGGCTGAACTGGCTCAACGGCGACCCCGTCCTCGCCTCCTACGTGCTCGATATCGTAGAGCACAGCCCGTATTTCGCCGAGCAGTTGATCCGCAACCCCGAGCTGATCGCCGAGCTGCGCAATATGCGCCACGAATCCGGCCGGGACCTGCCCTACCTGGTGGAAGCGCTGGCCAGCGACGATCCGGCCGAGCTGCGCCGTTTCTTCCGGCGCTGCATGTTCCGCATCCAGGCGGAGAGCATCTGCCGCCAGAGCGAGGTGTTCTCGGCTCTCGCCTCCACTTCCGACCTGGCCGACGCCGCGATCGCCGGGGCCTATCGCATGGCCATCGAGCAGGTGACCGCCGCCCGTCCTCCCGCCGCAGCCGGCTACGAGCCGAAGGACCGGATGATGGTCATCGCGATGGGAAGACTGGGCATGCGCGAGTTCGACCTGGCGTCGGACGCGGACCTGATTTTCGTCATCCCGGACCAGGATCTGCCCGAGCTGCTGTTCTGGACCCGCGTTGCCGAGCAGATGATCGCCATCCTGACCGCGTACACCGGCGAAGGGATGATGTTCGCGGTGGACACGCGCCTGCGGCCCAACGGGCGCGCCGGGGCCATGGTGCAATCCGAGACCGCGTACAAGAACTACTTGTCGAACACCGCCGAGGCCTGGGAGGGCATCACGTACATGAAGTCGCGGGCCGCGGCGGGAGACATCGAGCGCGGCACCGCGTTCCTCAACGAACTGCAAAAGGTGGACTGGCGGCGATACGGGCAGAGCGGCCGCTCGCGCAAGCAGCTCCTCCAGATGCGGCTGCGGCTGGAGAAGGAACTGGGCGGCGACAACCCGCTCAAGGCGGGCCGCGGCGGCTACTACGACATCGATTTCGCGCTGATGTACCTGCGTCTCAAGGGTGCGGGGATTTTCTTCAAGGTACTGAACACGCCGGCGCGCATCGACGTCATCGAGCAGATGGGACACCTGGAGCGGCCGGACGCCGATTTCCTGCGCGATGCGGCGGGTTTCTACCGCGCTCTCGATCACGCCTTGCGGGTGTCGAGCGGGCACACCGAGGGCACGGTCCCGACCGGCGGCTGGGCGTTCGATAACGTCAGCGAACTGATGCGCCGCTGGACCCCGGACCACCTGCACGACCAACCGCTCGACGTCGAGCTGGCGCAGATACAGGCCCGCACCCGGGAGTTCTTCGACCGGCTGTTTCACATTTAGGGCGTCCCGCCCCCGCGCATTGAGCCGATCATGCACCATGTGGCATGAGGCAGCAGAGGCCTTCGTGCTATTCTGAGTTGTGGGTTAAAAACACTTAATAGGAGCCGCTATGATCCAACTTCCTCCACTGCCCTTCGCCAAAGAGGCGCTCGGTCCACACATCTCGGCCGAGACACTCGAATACCACTACGGCAAGCACCATCAAGCCTACGTGAACAACCTGAACCAGCTCATTCCCGGCAGCCAGTACGAGAACCTGCCGCTCGAAGAGATCGTGCGCTCCTCCGAGGGCAAGATCTTCAACAACGCCGCCCAGGTCTGGAACCACACGTTCTACTGGAACAGCCTGAGCCCGAATGCCGCCGGAAAACCGGCGGGAGACCTGCTCCAAGCCATCGAGCGGGACTTCGGGTCCTTCGATCAGTTCCAGGCACGGTTCACCGAAATCGCCGTCGGCCTGTTCGGCTCCGGCTGGGCCTGGCTCGTCCAGACGCCGGACGGAACTCTCCAACTGCGGGCGACCGGCAACGCCGGCACTCCGCTGACCACGCAGGACAAGCCGTTGCTGACCTGCGATGTCTGGGAGCACGCCTACTACGTCGACTACCGCAACGCGCGGCCCAAGTACGTGGAGGCCTTCTGGAAGCTGGCGAACTGGGAGTTCGCCGCCGCGAACCTCAAAGGCTAGCGCGGCGGGAAGACGGCCCTCAATGGCCGGTATCGGCGTGACCCGGCTGGTCAGGTGCGGCCGAGCTCCAGAAAAGCGGCGCGGAGCCGTGGATGGCGCTGCATCAGGCGGAGGTAGCGGGTTTCGGCCGGTCCCTGCCTGGCTTCCAGGATCCGGGCGGCCGCGGCCCGGTCTTCCGCGGGCCAGTGGGGAAGGTCCGGGATCAGGCTGAGGAGCTGCGCCAGGCCGCTGGAGGACGCGATGCCCAGATGGCGGGCGGAGTGGAGTCGGGCGGCGCGGCGAAAACGCTCGATGTCCCCCCCGAACCTCTCGGCCATGGCGCGAGCCGCGGCCAGCCCCAGGTTCCGCACGCGAAAGGTGTCCCAATCGCCGCGCCCGGCTCCGGGTCCTTCAAAGATGAGGTAGCTGGCTGCCAGCTTTTCGAGGGTGCGGCTGGAACTACGGTATCCGGGCGGGCCAGCCATGCGCCGTTCCTCGCGGGCCACCAGCGCCGCGGCGGCGGGCTCGATGGGGCGGAAGCCGAGCTTGCGGTAGAACCAGAAGGCGCCGGACTCGATGGCTTCCGCATTCTCGAGGCCGATCTGATAGGGGTCGATCGAGAAACAGGTAACACCCAGGACCTGGCGGAAGAGGCGCAGCAGGCGGGCGTAGATCCAGGCGGATTCCCCTTCGCGGAAAGTGTAGTAGAGGTTGAAGCCGATCTCGGCGCGCTCGAACACCGAGAGCAACTCGACGTAGCCGGCGGGCACCCCGTTCTTAAAGAACATCCCGGCGTGGTAGGCGCGCACGGGCAGCCGCCAGGCAGGCGGGACGCCAAAGAAGAAGATGTCGACGCCGCGGCCCGCGGCGGCGTGGAAAACCGCGCCCTCATCCGGGTGGCTGAAGCCATACAGCTCCCGGTACCGCATGGCGGAGGTCTCGAGGATGAGATCGAGCATGCGGCAGGCCTCGAGACGTGGAAGGCGGCGGACGGGAAGCGGCGGGCCTTCGAGCTCGGCCAGGAGCGAGACGTCGCTGCGGCGCAACAGCGGCCGATCGTGGCAGTACAGCCTGCGTGCCGGCAGGCGGAGACGCGACCGGGATGTGCGGGCGCTGCCGATCTGCCAGAGGAGCGGCAGGTCGAGCGCCTCGTACACTTCGGCGCCGCGGTACGGCGGCAGAGTCGCCAGTCTTTTGAGCAGCCAGGCGAGATCGGCGACGCCGCGGCGGTGAGCGGCGGTCATCCACTGACGGAAGGGCACGTGAGCCTCGACCGGCCAGTCCTCTTCGAGTAGGGGCGCGAAGCGGGCCAGCGCGGGGCCGAGCCGGTCGGCCTGGTCGTGGCGATCCCAGGCAATCTCGATGTTGCGCGGGTGCAGCGCGGCGAGGCGGCGCGCGACCTGGTAGCTGAAGACCGCGGCGAAGGAGGTCCCGGCGATGCCGGAGACTTCGGGTTCCTCGAAAGCGGCGAGGTCGTCCTTGAGTGGCGCGATCCGGGCGGCGAACGAGAAGAGGATTTCGTCGGCCAGACGGGCGACGGTGGGAGTGAGCGGATAGGCGCGCAGGAACAGCAGGGTTTCATGCAGGCGGACGAGCTCGGCGGGATGGCGGAAGCGGCGGGATGCGACTTGCGCCAGCAGCTTCTCGAGCTCGCCGGCGCCCTCGGGCTCGAAGCGGCGTTTCCAATCGTCCAGGCGGTCGAGCAGGGGTCGCATCAGGGCAGCCGCACTACCTTTCCGTCGAGCAGGCCGATAACGACTTTGCGGCCTCCCTCGAGGTGGTACTCGAAGTCTTCCCTCACGCCGTCGGAACCGGCGATGGCCAGGCGCGATGCCGGTTGGCCGATCATGCGCAACACGTCCTCCCGCGCGGCGCCGATCTTCACGCCGGCTAGCGCCTGCGCGGTGATGGGGGCGGGCGGCGGCTCGGACTCGGCGGGCCGCGACGCCTCCGTCGTCCGGACCACGGTGACCGTGGATTGCGGGCCCTGGGACGGCCGTCCCTGCGCGGAGCGCTGCGCCTCCATGCTCTGGCGCAGCGACTCTTTGCTCTTCTCGGTCGCCCGTTCGGCCATGACCTTGTAGATACTCCGCCCTCCGAGCTCGCGCGCGATCGATTCCACGGACCGCTTGGAAGTGCGCTTTTCGTAGACGGCCTCACCCAATTCGCCGCTCATAAAGCGGATCTCGAGAGCGGTGCCGTCCACGCCATAGTAATACCAGAAGCCCTGCCCGCGTTCGCCGAGCTCCCGATTGGGCTGGCCGAACATGCCCTCGATCTGGCCGGGCGTCATCCACAGCCGCAGCGATTCTCCGCGCTTCACGTCGAAGGGCCGGTGGTGGTGGAAGACGCAGATGCCGGGCTTGGAGTCGATCTCCCAAAAGAACTCCTCCTTAGCGGGCGGATTAACCTGGCGGTCGTCGTCGGTCCACCAGCGCCCATTGATCCGGCGCAGGAGCATTTTGCCTTTGTGGTAGTTGACCCACTGGGTGGCGGTTACGACCGGCGCCTGGGCGAGGGCCGCAAGCGCCAGCGCGAAGACGGCGGCCAGCAACCGGGTTATCGGGCGCATCTGATCGAGTATACTGCCCGGCTCACGGGGTATCGAGTGGCGGCTGGCGGCGATAACGATGCTGCGGTCCGCGGTCCGGGCGGCGGACGCAGCGCGGGCTGCGCACGCGCCACCCGTCTACGGAGACGCCCCCAGACGGTCACTCGAAGTGGATGACGATCACCGTGTGGTTGGCGATGGGGCTGGGCGTTTGGTCGGCGTCCGCTTTCAGGATGGTCAGGCCTTGGACGGCAGCGCCGCTCTGCTTGCTGACGAACTGGTTGCCCTGGTGGCTGAAGTGTTTCTTCAGCGACGTCTCGCTGTCGACCGTCACGGCGGGGTTCCGGCCCTGGGCGTCGGTGGTGACGGCGAGCTGGATGGCGCCGTAGGTCAAGTGGAGATCGAGCCGCTCACCGTTGAAGACGATGGAGTCGAAAACGTGCCCGTTCGAGGTCACGTCAATTCGAGTTACGGTGCCTTTGACGGCGGTGCCGAGGGTGTGGTCGTCCTTCTGCTTCCAGCTATCGTGCTCGACCGTGAGAGGCGAGCCGCCGCTGATGGTGATGGGGTGGTCGGCTGCCAGGCCCACCGCCAGGGTGAGCATCGACAGGGCCACGAACTTGAGCGTGCGCATAGGAGTCTCCTTTGGGTTGTCGGGTTGCCGCTGCGTGGCGGCGGCGGTTCGGTTGGGGGCGGCCATCTCTCGCCGCCCCCGGGCAATCGTGCTGAACGAGCACTACGGTTTGGCCCTGCATTCAGGCAGGCTGCTGTCATCAGGCTGTCCGTAACAGATGACGATCACGGTGTGGCCGTCAGGCGCGAGGATCAGGGGCTGCGGGACGCCGGCCTTCTTGACGGTCAGCGTGTCGATGTGAATGGAAGAGGCGCCGATGTTGCTTACGAACTGGTTGGCGCTGGGGTGGAAGTCCTTCTTGAACGATGTGCTGCCCAGGAGTTGCAGGACCGGGTTTTGCCCCTTCGAGTCCGTTGTGACGGTGAGGTGGATGCCGCCGTAAGTGAGGTCGATATCGAGCTGCTCACTGCTGAAGACGATGGGCTTCGAGGCGCCGTTCGTCGTCGTCACAGCGACGCGGGTCACGAAGTCGTGGAAGGTGCTCCCGAGGTGCCGGTCGTCCGGGGGATTGGGATCCCACTTGTCGTGCTCGATCGTGAGAGGCGATCCGCCGCTGATGGTGATGGGGTGGTCGGCTGCCAGGCCCACCGACAGCGTGAGCACCGCCAGCGTCAGGAGCTTGAACTCGTGCATAGGGTTCTCCTTTGGTTACTGGTTGGCCGCAGCCCGCCGGGGGCGGTTCGGCGCCGAGGCAGCGGCGCGGCTAGGGAGCGGTTCGGCCATCAGCCGCGAGAGCTGGCTGTGCCAGGAGCGGACATCCGGACGGGCGTCGTAGGCGGCGCGGGCCTCCGGAGGCCAGGTCTGAGAGAGCGCCGCGAAGGACTGAGCGGCCGCGGCGGCAAACTGACGGGCGGCGCCGGCATCGCCGGCGGCGTGGGCCGCACGGGCGGCGATCAGCGAGGCTCGCGCTTCGGATTCCGCTTGGCCGCCGGCCGAGAACTGGCTGCGGGCGGAGAGCGCCGTTTCCCTCGCTTGCGCCGGGTCGCCGTTTTCAAGCTGGGCTTCGGCCACGGCGAGCTGGGCGCCCGACACCATGCGGGGGACGCCGGACTTGCGGGCTTCTTCGAGCGCCGACCGGCAGGCCGCAAGGCCGGCCTCTCGAGCGCCGGAGAGGATCTCGGCGGAGCAGTATACGCCTCCGGCTTCCACCATCCCCGAGCTGCCCAGCTTGGCCGGGGAAGCCATCAGCTTCCGCGCTCCATCCCGGGCCGCGGAGAGTTGCCGCTCGCTCAGCGCGATCTCCGATTCGAACTGCTCGACGAGGCGGGCGAGATCGTCGTAGCCGCCGGGGCCGCGCGCGATGGCAGAAGCTTCCGTCAGCGCCTGGCGCGCCTCGGCGTAGCGGCCCAGGTGAGCCAGCACGCGGGCCGAGCTGGCGAGGGCGTAACCGGCGGCGAGTTTGTCGCCCCGCGCCTGGCCGGCTGCGGCGGCTTCCTGGTACGAAACGAGCGCTTCCGGATAGCGTTCCTGGGATTCGAGAACGGTGGCCAGACCCTCGCGGGCATTCGCCAGTTGGGCCTGGTCCCCGGACGCGGTGGCCAGATCGAGTTGCTCGCGGAAGGCCCGCAGCGCGGCCGTGTAATCGCCCTGGTCGCGGCGGGCGCGGCCCAGCAGAACCAGGGCCACGGACTTCTCCTTGGCGTCGCCTCCCTGCTCGTAGAAATGCAGAGCCTGCTCGACGTTCTGCACGCCCTCGCTCAGTTTGGCCTGCCGGATGTGGAGGCTGCCCAGAGAGAGAAGGGCGCGGGCTTCGGCGCGCGAGGCGTGGGAGTGGCGGGCGAGCTCCAGGCAGCGCAGGAAGCAGTCTTCGGCCTCGGCGAGGTTGCCATGCACGAAGTGGGCATTTCCGACGTCGAGGAGGCCGGCGGCGGCCAGGGGCTCGAGACCGCGGGCGTGGGCCAGGTCGGTGGCCTGCGTGGCGTGTGCTTCGGCGGCGGCGGCGGCGCCCCGGTGCGTCTCGACGTCGCTCATTTGCAGGAGCACGGCGATCTGCTGCTGATAATTGCCGGTGGTGCGGGCCAGTTGCAGCGCCTGTTCCAGAAGAGACGCCGCCTGCTGGATCTCTCCGCGCTTGTTGGCCATCACGGCGCGCTGGTAGAGAACCTCGGTCAGGCCCTCGGCGTTGCTGAGCGCGCGGTACAGCGATTCGGCCTGGGCCAGGTCCTTTTCCGCGTCGGCCACCCGCTGGGCGCGGCGGTCCAGCACGCCCAGGCGCAGGAACGCGGCGGCGTACTGGGGCGAGCGGCGGGCCGCATCGAGGAAGCTGGCGCGGGCCTTGTCGGGTTGGCCGGCTTTCTCGTATGCGCGCCCAAGGTCGAGAAGGACGGCGGCCTTGTCGCTCTCGGGCGAACGGGCGAGCAACTGGGCGTAGATGGCCGCCGCGCCGCTGGCGTCGTTGGTGAGCGTGCGGCGAATGGCTTCGACGGCCAGATCGTCCAGGCGGGAGAGGCGCGAGCGCGGCGAATCGGGCGCAACGGCCTTCAGCATCTCCTCGCGGGCGCGGGTGGCGTCATCGAGTTCATCGCTGGCGTCGGCGAGGCGGGCGTGGGCGAGGGCGAAAGCGGGGTCGATCGAGACGGCGCGGTCCAGAGCGTTGGAAGCCTTGAAGTAGGTCGCGTCGCGGATGGCGTTGGCGCCTTCCTGATACCAGCGCAGCGCCTGGGGGTCGGGCTCACGCCCGCGGCGCACCCAGAGCAGGGCCGCGACAGCCACGGCTGCCACCAGGCAGGCGGCCGAGGCCGCGACCAGGTAGCGGCGCGCGACGTCGCGCACAGGAGCGGGCGGCGGGGCGGGCGCGGCCGGTTCGGCCAGGGTATGCCGCGCCGATTCCAGGTCCTCGAGCATCGCCGCCGCGGATTGGTAGCGCTCAGCCGGATCTTTTGCCAGCGCGCGGGCACAGATGCGATCGAGGATCGGCGGGACCCCCGGGTTCACTTGAGAAGGAGGCAAAGGATCGACCCGAATCACCTGTGCGAGGGTGTCTATGGCGGTCTGGCCGGCGAAGGCCGGCTTGCCGGTGAGGCATTCCCAGAACACCAGGCCGAGCGCGAAGACATCGGTGCGGGTGTCGGCCCGGCCGCCGCGGGCCTGCTCGGGCGACATGTAGCGGGGCGTGCCGGTCACAGCGCCATCCATGGTGCGGGTCGCGCCGAGCAAGTCGTCGCCGGCAGCCGCGACGCGGACCTGGCCCATGCTGGTGGCGATGCCGAAATCCAGAACCTTGACGCCTCCCCGGCGATCGATCTGGATGTTGGAGGGCTTGATGTCGCGATGGACGATGCCGCGGCTATGCGCTTCCGAGAGCGCGGCGGCGGTCTGAACGGCAATTTCGAGGGCGCGCTTGGGGGGCAGGGGCCCGCGCCCCAGGATGGCCCCCAGGTTCTCACCTTCGATGAACTCCATGACGACGTAGGGATGGTCCTCGAAAATGCCGCAGTCGTACACGGCCGCGATGGCGGGGTGATTGAGCGAAGACGCGGTGCGGGCCTCGGTGAGCAGGCGCTGGCTCTGGCCGCCGGCGCGAGGAAACTTGATGGCGACACGCCGCCCGAGCAGGGTATCTTCGGCCAGATACACCACTCCCATGCCGCCCTGGCCGAGCGGTTCAAGCACGCGGTAGTGGGAGAACGACTTTCCCAGCACGGCCCCTCAATCAGATATGTGGCTTTGTATGTATTGTAACGCGAATCGAGCGGAATGACGGCGCGGTTGGGCAAGAGGGCCGCTGCCCCACGCTCAAACCCGGCGCCGCATCCCACGAGGCGCCTGCGCCAACACGCCGATCACCAACGCGCGGGTCGCGGTTGGTGAATCAGGCCGCCGAACCGGTCTCGAACGAGGTGGGCCGGCTGGCGCCCTCTCCCCCACAGTGGATGACGATCCTGGTCTCGCCTGGAGCGAGCTCGACGTGGAAACGCTCTCCATTCCTCGCAATCGTGAAGTTCTGGATGCACGCCTCGGCGTCCCGGCTCCTGAGAGTAGTTTCGTCCTCTTGCACAAAGTGGCTCGTGAAGAGGGAGTCGCCAAGGGTCACGACCCGCAGGTTGCGCCCCTCGGGATCCGTCTGGACCGCGAGGCGGACCGTTCCGAAGGTCAGGCAGAGATCACAGGGCTCGTCGTCGCGGACCTCGAAGAACCGGGCCGTTGGGCTCTCCGGGTTCACCTCGACGGAGGTCACGGCGTTGTCAGAGTACGGGCTGATGATGGTGCGCGGATTGACGCGTGTCCACCCGCCAAGGCTGGTAATGGCGAGCGGCGAACCGCCGGAAATGATGATGGGTCGGTCTATTGGAGTGGGCATTGGATCTACCTCCTCTGCACATGATCTATCTGGTTGATATCCCGGCAAGCTGACCCTGCCAGTGCCGGACGTCCGGCCGGGACCCGTATGTGGCGCGGTCAGCGGGGTCCCAGGACCGGTACAGTGTTTCGAAAGAACGGCTGGCCTCGGCGGCGAGCGAGCGGGCGCCGCTGAGGTCCCGCAGCGCTTGCGCAGAGCGTGCGGCGACCAGCAAGGCGCGGGCCTCCGACTCGCGCTGGCCGCCGTGCGCGAACTCGGCGCGGGCTGAAAGGGCGGCATCTTTGGCTGCGGCCGGGTTGGAGTTTTGGAGTTGAGCATCGGACCATGCGAGGAGCGCGGCGGCGACCAGCCTTGGTCCGCCGGTCCGGCGGGCCGACTCGAGCGCGGAATCGCAAGCGGAGAGCGCTTCGCGGACGGCGGAGTGGAGCCCCGCGCCGCAGTACATCATGCGGATCTCGATGAGTTGGGCGGCGCCGAACTCGGCCGAAGCGGCCAGCAGCTTCCGTGCCCCATCACGAGCCGCGGCGAAACGGCGCTCGCTCAAAGCGAGTTCCACCTCCACCTGCTCCACAGCCCGGGATAACTCCGGATACCCGCCGGATGCGGTGGCCTGGGCGAGGGCCTCTCGAGCCTCGCTATAGCGCCCGAGCCCGGCAAGCACACGGGCGGAATTGGCTAGCACATACCCTGCGCCGAACCGATCGCCGCGCCCCTGGCTGTCCGCGTAGGCCTGGCGGAAGGCAGCCAGCGCTTCGGGATAGCGCTCCTGACATTCAAGGACGCTGGCGAGACCCTCGCGGGCCATGGCAAGCTGCGCCTGGTCGCCGAGCCTGTTGGCCAGATCGAGCTGTTCCTGGAATGCCTGGAGGGCCGCGGCGTAGTCGCCCTGGTCGCGGCGGGCGCGTCCGAGCAGGACCAGGGCGAGAGAGCGGTCCTTGGCATCCCCCCCCTGCTCATAGAGGTGGAGGGCTTGCTCAACCTCCGAAACACCGCGCGCCAGGTCCGCCCCCTGGATGTGCACGCTCCCCAACGAGAGCAGGGCGCGGGCTTCGACGCGCGGCGAGTGGAAGCGCCTGGCATCTTCCAGGGACTGCTGGAAGTAACTCTGCGCCTGCGCCAACTCGCCGCGAGCGAAATGGGTGTTGCCCAGGTCGAGCATGGCGCCGGCTGTGAGGAGCTGCAGGCCGCTGCGGCGGGCGAGTTCGGTGGCGTCGGCGGCCTGTCGCGCGGCGCCAACGCTGTCGCCTCTTTGTATCCCAATGTTGCTGATCTGGAGCAGCGTCTCGATCTGCTGCTGCGGGCTGCCCGCCGCGCGAGCCATTTCGAGGGCCTTGTCGAGAAGCGTGCCGGCCTGCTGAAGATCGCCGCGATTGTTGGCCATGACGCCGCGCTGGTACAGGACCGCAACCATGCCTTCGGTGTTGCTGAGAGCCTGGTACAGAGACTCGGCCCGAGCGAAATTCGCCTCCGCATCGGCGAAGCGCTGGGCGCGGCGGTCGAGCACGCCGAGGTGCAGGAACGCCGCGGCATACTGCGGGGAACGCCTGGCCGCCTCGCGGTAGCTCGCGAGGGCCTCGCCGGTCTGCCCGGCCTTCTCGCAGGCGCGGCCCAGGTCCAGATACGCCGCGGCTTTCTCGCTTTCCGGGGCTCGCTTGAGGAGCTGCCGGTAGAGGGCGGCCGCCCCGGCCGGATCGTTAGCGAGCGAGCGGCGGACCGCTTCGACCGTGGTGTCATCGAGGGCCGAGAGGCGCGCGCGGAAGCCGCCGGGGGCGACCGCGGCGAGCATCTCCTCGCGGGCGCGCGTGGCGTCGTAGAGCTCGTCGCTGGCTTCGGCCAGGCGGGCATGGGCGAGGGCGAAGCCGGGGTCCAGAGAAACGGCGCGCTCCAAGGCCCGGGCTGCCTTGTAGTAGGTTCCATCGTGGATGGCGTTGGCGCCCTCCTGATACCAGCGCAGGGCTTGCGGGTCGGGCCCGCGGCCGCGGCGCACCCAGAGGATCGCCAGCACGGCCAGGGCCGCAACCAGCGCAACCGCCGCAAACACGTGCAAGCGGCGGCGCCTGGGGCGGGCGAAGGAGGCTTCGGATCGGGCCGGGGGGGCGGACTGCGCCGCCTCCAGATCGCGCGCCAGAGCCTGCGCCGACTGGTAGCGCCGGTCAGGGTCTTTGGCGAGGGCCTTCGAGCAGATCCCGTCCAGCGCCGGCGAGACAGCCGGGTTCAGCGTCGAGGGCGGCGGAAGGTCGTCGTGCAGCACGTGGGCGAGGATATCCATGGGGGTGCGGCCGGCGAAGGCGGACCGGCCGGTGAGGCACTCCCAGAGCACCGCGCCCAGCGAGAACAGATCGCTGCGGGCGTCCACCGGATCGGCGCGGGCCTGCTCCGGCGACATGTAGCGGGGGGTGCCGGCGAAGGTGCGCTCGGCGGTCTCGGTGGAAGCACCGGCGCAGGCAGCCGAGACGCGGGAAGCCACCAGATTCTTGGCGATGCCGAAATCCAGGACTTTGACCGCCCCGCGGGGATTGATGCGGATGTTGGAGGGCTTGATGTCGCGGTGAACGATGTTGTGGCGGTGCGCCTCGGATAGAGCGGCGGCGGTTTCGAGCGCGATCTGGATGGCGCGCTGGGGAGAGAGAGGGCCGCGCTTGAGGCGGTCGCTCAGGTTCTCACCTTCGACCAGCTCCATCACCACGTAAGGGTGGCCTTCGTACATCCCGCAATCGTGAACCGTGGCGATGGCGGGGTGGCTCAAAGAGGAGGCGGTCCTGGCTTCGGCCAGGAGGCGATCGCTGAGGCGCGGATCGGCATTGGGAAACTTGATGGCGACGCGCCGGCCCAGCAGGGTGTCCTCGGCCAGGTAGACGACGCCCATGCCGCCTTCCCCGAGCTTGTCCAGAACGCGATAGTGAGAAAACGAGCGGCCCAACATGAGCCCTCACGAGTCCGTTGAAGGCATTGTACTTCGAAACGGCCGCGAGGGACGCGGAAAACCGGCTTACGGCGCGAAGTAGCCGTTGATGTCCAGGACCAGGTCGGTGGGGTCGGGGACGAAGATGCTGATGGCGCCGCCGGCGCCGGCGGGGACGATGGCGGCGTTGGCGGCAATATCGCCGTCCCACGAGTTTAGAGTCGAAGCGACCGGGGCACTCGATCCCGTGGCCCAGGCAGTCAGGAAGGCCAGGGGGCCGTCGGGCACCACGGTGATGTTCAGGGAATAAGCCTGGGCGGTGGCAGGGATAGAGCAGGCGCTGGCCGGTATGTTGAAGGACCGCGTGGCGCCGCCTGCCAGCGCAGGTCCGCCGAAGGGGCCGGCAGCAGTGCGGGTATCGGCTATGCGGCACGGTGTGACGGCGTAGAAGGACAGGGCTCCGGGGTTTCCAGGGGCAGCGAAGTAACCGTTCGCGTCGAGGACTAAGTCCGTCGGGTCCGTGGTGTAGACCGTGATAGCGCCGCCGGCGCCGGCCGGAACGATGGCCGCGTTGGCGACCACTAGTCCGGTCGGGGAGTTCAGCGTGGAGACGTTCGGTTGCGCCTGTCCGGACGGCCAGGCCTGAAGGAACGCGAGCGGTTCGCTGGGCACAGCGGTTACGTTCATCGAGTAAGCGCTGGCGGAGGACGGAATGCCGCAACCGCTGGAGAGGATCGGGAAGTCACGGCTCTGGCCGGCCGCCAGGGAGGGTCCCCCGAACGTGCCGTCCGGACCTCGGGTGTCGGCAATGCGGCACGGCGTGGCGGTATAGAAGGAAAGGCCGCCGGCGGCGTTGGTGAAGTAGCCGTCGATATCGAGGATGACATCCGTGGTGCCGGTCACGAAGACGCTCACCTCGCCGTTGACTCCGGCGGGCACGATGGCTGCATTGGCGACCACGATGCCTCCCAGGGAGTTCAAGGTGGAGGTCACCGGTTGGGGTTGGCCAGTCGGCCACAGAGTCAGGTAGGAAAGCGGACCTTGCGGCACCACCGTGACGTTCAGAGAATATGCCGCGGCCGTGGTCGGAATCCCGCACGCGCTTTCAGAAACGGCGAAGTCCCGCGTGGAGCCGGGGGTCAAAGTGGCGCCGCCAAACGGCCCCGCGGCATTGCGGGTGTCCGCCACGCGGCAAGGCGTCACCGGCACGAACAGGAGAGCCCCCGAGTAGCCCGGCGTGAATGACCACGTTGCCGAGGGGGCAGATCCGTAGGCGTTCACGGCCGTTATGCTCCAGTAATAAGGGACGCCCGGGATCAAGGTTCCGGGCACGTAGGTTGTCCCGGCCGTTTGAGTCACCAGCGGAGGCGGGGAGGCCGTGCCGAAGTAGACGTTGTAGGACGTGGCTCCGGCCGCAGCTAACCAGCCCAGGGTTGGCGACGCGGTCACGCCGGTGGCGCCATTGACCGGCACGACCAGAATGGGCACGCCCGGCGGAGTCTCCACCGGAGGGGCGGTGGTAAACGACCAGATCGCCGAGGCGGCCGAGCCGGAAGCGTTGAGGGCCGTCACGCTCCAGTAGTACGTGACGCCGGCGCTCAGCGTCCCGGGGCTGTAAGCTGTCGCGCCGGTTTGCGTCGCCAGCGCCGGCGGATACACGGATCCGAAGTAGACGTTATAGGACGTGGCCCCGGTCGAGGCCTGCCAGATCAGGGTGGGCGTGGCGGCGACCCCGGTGGCGCCATTCGCCGGCGAGGTCAGGGAGGGCGCAGCGGGTGGCGACCCGGCCGTGGAAAACGACCAGACCGCGGAGCCGGCGGAGCCGTACGCGTTCAATGCGGTTACGCTCCAGTAGTATGTGGCCCCTCCGCTCAAAGCGCCGGGATTGTAAGTGGTCCCCGTCGTTTGTGCCGCCACTAGCGGCGGCGGAGACGAGGTGCCGAAATAGACGTTATAGGACGTGGCGCCGGTTGCAGCCTGCCAGACGAGGCTCTGCGAGAGAGTCAGGCCCGTGGCTCGGTTGGCGGGCGAGGTCAGGACGGGCGCGGGCGGGGCAATGCCCCCGGAAGCAGGCCATGCCGTCAGTAAGTTGTAGGCGTTCACCGATCCGAGACCCGTGGTCTGGTCGTACCCTGGACCGGCGGAATAGCCCATGCTGCCGGTGGTGCAGTTCGGCGTGCCGATCCGGCATGGAACGATGTTGTTTCCGGTCGTGATGTCGTGGAAGACGCCCGACGACTGCGCGGCGAGCGAATAGAGCGTCGGATTGATGTTTCCCTGGCGGCTGTTCGCGTGCTGGTCGATCAGCGCCACGATCCCGGCGAAGGTCGGGGTGCCGGCGGAGGTGCCGCCCACCACGTCGAGATAGGTCGCCGAGTTCCGATAGCCGTTGGTGCACCAGCCGCTGTCGCACATCAGGTAGGCGTCGTGGTCGACCGAAGCGCTCAGCGCGACGTCGGGAACGTCACGGTGGGCGTCATTGGGCACGCCGGACCCCTGTTGCCAGGAAGGCTTGGCGAACACGACACTCACGCCGCCGCCCGTCGCCGAAAGAACGCCGTCGGTGGCCGTGTCGTTCCACACGATTTCGGGGATGTAGGAGAGCGCCGATCCGCTATTGAGACCGTTCGTGGAACTCCAGTAGGTTGCGGCGCCCTCGTTGAATTCCGTTCCGCCCACGGAGGTCACATGCGGGCTGCTGCCGGGAAAGTCCACCCCCAGCCCGTGCGTGGCTATGGTGGGCGCCGACGCGGTTTCGCAATCCGCTGCTCCCGTGTCGCCGGCGGCCGCCAGGACCGTGATTCCCTGCGCATTGGCCTGCTGGAAAAGGGAATCCAGGCTGCTGAGCTGCGAAGGCGAGATCTGTGCCTCGCACAAGCCGTACGTGATGGAGACGATGGACCCGAGGTTGCTGTCGATGGCATATGTTACCGAGTTGAAAACATTGGTCGAATTCACGTAGATGATGGTGGCGCCGCGGGCCACCGCGCCCGACCATTCCACGTCCAGATCGGCTTCCATCACATCGCCGGAACTGGTGCCGGGGTCCGACCCGGTCAGAATGATCTGAGGGGCCTTCACAGGCAACCCGGACGCCGTTTGAAACGCCGAGATGTCGGAGATCTGGATGTCGGTCTGACCCGCGATCACGATCGACTGCCCGGTGCCGTCGATGCCGGCGTTGTAAAGCGGCTGGAGGTTGTAGATGGTCGCGAAATCGCCGGGCGCCAGGAAATGACTGCCACTCAGAGACGAGGTGAAGCGGGGCTGGGGTTGGGAGTGGGGCCGCGGGCGGAAATCGTCCATCCCGCGGATTCCTGCGACCATGCCTTGCAGCTCGATGGGCAGCGCGGGCTCCGCCGCGTTGGCGTAATGCAAGCTCCCGTCGGCCAGATAGTGGTGAATCGGCGTCTGGAACGCGTAGCGCGCTACGGCCGCCACTCCCGACATGGTCACGAAGGTGCGGCCTCGGGCGGCCTGGATATCCGTGAACCCCATCCGCTCGAGCCAGGCCGTAATGCGGCTGAGATCTCCCGTGCTGATGCCGAAGCGATCCGCGTACTGCTCGGGTGTGAGCCACTGGTGGAACTGCGGGCTGGACGGGTTCTGCTGCGCCTCGATCAAGGCGTCCAGGTCCGCCTGCTGGGCGGCCGTCATCTTAAAGTGGATGGCGATCCGGGGCAAAACGAGCCAGTCGGGAACTTCGCCCTGGTCCTGGGCCGACCCGGCCAGCGGGTGGATATTGCCGGCCAGTCGAAACGTCTGCCGGTTTTGGATGTCCGCCTGAATGCGGGAAGGCGGCCCGGCAGCCAGGGACGCGACTGTCGCAAGCAGGCCGGCCAGCGCGGCCCGCCGCAAGGAATTCGTAAGTTGCAGTTCCATAAGGTAGGTTCAGTACCGATCTTAACGTTTAGATGCGGCTCGCGAGCGGGCGGTTTCCCGAGAGGCGGTCAGCAGTGGGCAGGCGGAACTGCCTGATGCCGCACGCTTTTCCCGTGCTGAACACCCACACTCGAGGTGGGACGTTCCCCCTGGAAAGCGGAGGGCCGCCGGCCCCAGGCTCGCCAGCAGCGCCCGTACCCTGGTCGTAGCGACCTCGGGACCCGGCGAAACCGGCGGCGCTACGGAGTCTTGGTTCCCCGGGCGAAAGAGTAGCTGGCCGGGCTCATCGAGAAGTACTCTACGAAGCGCTTGGTGGGCGTCGCGCCGGGCGTTTTCGACAGGATGCGGCGGGCCAGCTCGGTGAACCGTTTCCCTATTTCGGAACCCGGATCGACCGGCCGGGCGTCCTGGAGCGCATTGTGCACGCCGCGGTAGTCGTTCGGGATCTCGATGGCGACGGGGAGGCCGATCAGCTTCTCGATGTCCGCGCTCGAGACAAGAGCGCGCTTCTGGGCGCGGTTGAGCAACAGAGACACGCGCGGCTCGAGGTCGAGCGTGCGCAGGTACTCCAGCTTCTGGCGCGCCAGGTGCAGAGCCGGAAGCTCGGGCGTGCAGACCAGGTAGATGCGCTTGGCTTCTTGCATCAGCTCGACCGAGTAGCGCTCCATGAGACCAGAGAGGTCCGCGCAGACCACGTCATAGTTGCGGCGCGCGAACTCCAGCAGGTAGCGCAAGGCGGGCAACTCGATGCGGAATCCGGGCACGGATCGGCCCGGCGGGCAGCACGTCCAGGCCGCGGGCTTTGGCGACCAGCTTGGGCCACAGGTCTTCGTCGAGCTGCGGAGCGTGCTCGGCGGCATCCACCAGCGAGCGGTCGAAATCGAGGTGCAGCAGAAACGCGATAATGCCGCAGTTGAGATCGAAATCCGCCAGCAGGACGCGGGTGGCGGGCTGGGCGGCCAGCGCGGCGCTGGTGTTGAGCGCCACCGTCGAGCATCCCACGCCGGGCTTGGCGGGCAGGAAGGCGATCACCTCTTCGGTGACGGGGATGCGCGCCGGGGTCCGCTCGAGCGCCGCCGCCACGCGGCCGAGAGCGGTCCCCAGTTCGCCAAGCGAATCCGGAACGGCCACGAACTCGCGGATGCCGGCGCGCATAAGGTCGAGCAGTGTAGTATGGGCGCAGGCGCGGTCGAAGGCCACGATCTGGGTTCCGGGGGCGGCTTCGTTGATGGCGGCGGCGAGCCGCAGCGCGTCGGCCAGGCTGCCCACATCGACGAAGAGGATCTGCGGCGCGTGGGCGCGGATGATGCGCGGGAGCTCGTGATCGGCCGGGTAGCGGTCGAAGGCGCGGGCGATGCCGACCTGGTTGTTCTGGGCGACCGCCGCGGCCAGTTGTTCCGCCAGGGCGCGGTCCGGCGAGACAAGGATTGCTCTGAGCATTGAGACCCCCGCTCAGAGAGTCGGCTTTCCAGGCGCCGGGCCGCATCGGGCGTTCGCCTGAGCCGCGGGCCGCGGAAGGCCGCAGAACGCCGGGTTGACGCCAGCCACTGTTTGACCATAGGATGGCCTTGGTCCCTCTGTGGCCGGTCATGAACCAGCCCGATCTCAACACGGAGCCGCCGCCCGCGATCCCGCAGAAACTGTACTTCCGCATCGGAGAAGTCAGCCGGCTGGTGGGAGTCAAGCCGTACGTTCTCCGCTATTGGGAGGCGGAGTTTCCGGCGCTGGCCCCCACCAAGTCCGGCGCGGGGCACCGCTTTTACCGGCGCAAAGACGTCGAGACGCTGTTTCAGATCAAGCAGCTCCTCTACGAGAAGCGATTCACGATTGAGGGCGCGCGCCTGCACCTGGAATCGCAGGCCAAGAGCGGCCGCCGGGAACGCACCCTGGCCGCCGAAGCCCACGCGCGCGCCGCCAAACCCGCGCAACCCGAGCTGTTCCCGCCAGAGACGCCTGGCTTGCAGGCGGTCCGCGACGAGTTGGCCGCGATTCTCGATCTCCTGAAATAGCGCCGCGCCCGCTCACAGACCGGCCAGGTGGTTCAACAGACGGGTGTGCGCCTCCAGGCCGGTTGCGGCGCCGCGGCGGCCCACCGCATCCCGCAGTTCGCCGACGATGGCGTCGAGCACCTCGCTGCGCTCGGAGGCGCTGCGATCGCGGAGCGGAGCGCCGCAGACGTCGGCGGCCCGATCGAGCTCCCAGGCGATGCTCCCGGCCTCGCCCGTTCTGAGGGCCGCCAGGATCCTTGCCGCTGCCGCGGCGGTCCCGTCTCCTAACCAAGCCGGCATATCTGTCGTCCTCAATCGGACTTATCGGCCCGCTTCCGAGAAAGCCCGGCGACAAATCGGCCTCTCAGCGGGGGGACAAAGTATGCTGTGCCGGTTTGCTTCAAGCTCGCCGCGGCGGCGTCGATATGCCGCATCAGGGAGGTCTGCGGCCATGATCCGGCTAACC
This sequence comes from Bryobacterales bacterium, assembly GCA_963710565.1. Taxonomy (GTDB): domain Bacteria; phylum Acidobacteriota; class Terriglobia; order Bryobacterales; family Bryobacteraceae; genus DASWZN01. Next base: position 511,653 of record CAVQAN010000013.1, read on the forward strand.
CGGCTCAAAGGCGGTCCGTTTCTGCTGAACCCGGACCTCATCGAGCACGTCGAGATCACACCCGACACGGTGATCAACCTGACCACAGGGCACCAGTTCATGGTCCGCGAATCCGCCCAGGAGGTCGTTGGCCGCGTCCTCGAGTTCCGGCGTGCGATCTCGCAACCCGCCGCCGCGTGTCCGCCGGCATCCCCCGCGGACCCTCCGGCCGGGGAGAACTGATCCGCGGAGCACAGCATGGCGGAGCAGACAAAGAAACCGGGCCAGGGTAAACAGGACAAGCCATCCGCGCCCCCCGCTGTGGGGGCCAAGCTCGACCTCGCCACCGTCGGCGGTCTGGTCCTGGCCGTGGGCGGGATCGTCACCGGCATGACCCTCGAAGGCGGGAGCATCCGCGAGATTCTGCAGCCCACCGCGGCCTTGATTGTGTTCGGCGGAACGATAGGAGCGGTGATGATCACGACGCCACTCGGCGTGCTGGCCGGCGCCATGCGGGCGGTGGTTTCCGTCTTCCTCGAGAAGCAGCAGGCGCCCCAAGCCGTAATCGAGGAGATCATCGGCTATGCCACCAAGGCCCGCAAGAACGGCATCGTCTCGCTCGAACAGGACGCCGCGTCGGCGCCGGACCGGTTCCTCCGCAAAGCGCTGAACCTGGCCGTCGACGGCACCGACCTGCAGGAAATCCATAAGATGATGGAGCTCGAAATGGGCGTCGAGGAGCGCCGCGCCGAGATGGAGGCCAAGGTCTTCGAAGCCGCGGGCGGGTATTCGCCCACCATCGGAATCATCGGCGCCGTGCTGGGACTGATCCAGGTCATGAAGAACCTGGCCAACATCGACGAAGTGGGACGGGGCATCGCCGTGGCCTTCGTGGCCACCATCTACGGCGTGGCCTCGGCCAACATCGTCTTCCTCCCGGCGGGCACCAAGATCCGCTCTCGCAGCCAGGCGGCCATGCAGATCAAGGAGCTGATGCTCGAGGGGGTCGCCGGGATCGTCGAGGGACTGAACCCCAAGTTGATCCGAACCAAGCTCGAAGCCTACATCGATCCCACTCAGGCAAGGGCCGCCAAGCCCGGCAAGGAGAAGGCCGCCGCCGCCACGGCCACGCCGCCGGCCGCGGCGGCCCCGGCGGGCACGCAATGAGCCGAAAAGCCAAACACCAGGAGCACGCCAACCACGAGCGGTGGCTGGTCTCCTACTCCGACTTCATCACGCTGATGTTTGCCTTCTTCGTGGTCATGTTCGCCTCCTCGCAGTCGGACAAGTCCCGCGCCAAGCAGGTGTCCGACAGCGTGACGAAGGCGCTCCAGGAGGGCCGGGTGACGGCCGCCGTCGCAGCGGTCCTGGGCGGCACGGTCGACGACAAGGGCGTCGGAAATGCCATGAAGAAGGGCCCGGGAGGCGCCAAGACGGAGCTCCCGAAAGTCTCGAAAGAAGACCTCGTGGTGGTGGACCTGCTCCCCTCCCTCCAATACCTGGACTCGCAACTGAAACAGGAGATCGCCGCCGGCAAGCTGCAGATCCGCCTCGAGGCGCGCGGCCTCATCGTGAGCCTGACGGAGGCCGCCTTCTTCGCTACCGGGGACGATGCCGTCAACCCGGCGGCCTACTCGAGCATCGGTAAGATCGCGGAGACCATCAAGCGGCTGCCCAACTCGGTACGCCTGGAGGGAAACACCGACTCAGTCCCCATCCACAATTCGCGCTTCCACAACAACTGGGAGCTCTCCTCGGCTCGTGCCATCGCCATGCTCGAACTGCTGATGAGCCGATTCTCCGTCTCCGAGTACCAACTCGCGGTCGTGGGCTACGCCGATACCCATCCGGTGGAAGACAACGACACCGAGGAGCATCGCGTGCGCAACCGCCGCGTGGACATCGTCATCCTCAGCAGGACCGGGACCCAGGGCGAACCCTCGGCCGGCAAGCCCTCCGCGGCGCAGCCTCCACCGGCATCCCGCAAGTAGCCAGGCGAGACAACGGAACCACGGTCCGCGCAGCCCGATACCGAGGCGCTGCCGCAAAGTGCGCGTCCGAATGCCGCTTCCGGGATCGCCTTCCCGAGGCTCCGCTCGCCCCCCTCGCCGCCGAACTCCGTAATTGCGTAAAATCAGGCCAGGGGTGTTTATGCGGCAGGGGAGATACAGGCCGCCCAAGCGGCAGCCTGAGCCGGCGCCCGCTCTGCGCTGGGTCGATCTCAATTCGGCGACCGCCGGAGAGATAGAGAAGCTGCCCGGGGTGAATCTCCGTACGGCGGAAGCGATCGTGGCCCGGCGGCCCTTGCGGGGATGGAACGATTTGCGCGGCCTGCCAGGCGTCTCCGAAGGGTTGATCAAGCAGCTCCGATCGACCGGCGCCCGTATAGCGCCCGCCGTGCCGCCCACGGGCGATGCCTGATCCGCCCCGCAAGATCGCCTCCGCACCGGCCCGGCTCGCGATCGCGGGGCATAGTCGCCAAGGGCTGCGCCCGCCTCGGCCCGCGAGCAGCGATCCCCGTCCATGCGATGCGGCGAACCGCCGACTTGCCTCGATCCAGTAGTGTCCGCGAAAAGCGCAGCGGGCGCCGGGCGCCTCGATCTCCAGAATCTCTTGGCCCGGTACAGACGTACTAAACGGTACCCGCTTGCTGCCTAGTGCTGGGAGTACTCTTCACGTCCTCTTGGCCAAAAGAACGCGCAATTCACCATAGATCACTGTCAAGAGTCTGCGAAAATAGAACGTCTCATCATGGCGAGTACGACCACTCCAGCCGAGTCGATAGGAGTTCCGCCCGGAGCTGCCTCGTTTTATCGTTGGGAGGTCGCGGGCAAGCCGATCGCGGTCCTCTTTAGCCTGGATCTGATGGATCGCTTGGAGCGCGAGGTAATCGAGAGCTTCAAAGCGGTGACCAAACGGGGATCGGAGATCGGCGGCGTCCTGGGAGGACGCGTCCTGGCCGGCAGTCAGGCCACGGTGATCATTGAGAGGTTCGAGCCGGTGGAGTGCGACTACTCCCGCGGTCCCCTGTACCTGCTGGCGGAGGCGGACAAAGCGCGGATGAGGGAGGCGCTGGTGCGGATGGGCACCGCTGGCGGCGGTGTCTCCGTGGGCGGGTTCTTCCGCAGCAATACGCGCCGGGAACTCGTTCTGGACGAAGACGATCAGGCTGTAGCCAACGAGTTCTTCCCGGACCCGAACCACGTTTTCCTGCTGGTCCGGCCTTTCGCGATGAAACCGAGCGCGGGCGGGTTCTTCTTCCGGGAGAACGGCCAACTGAGGGAGTCTTCCTATCGGGAGTTTCCGTTCAAGCGCGCCGAACTGGCGAAGAACTTCGCGCAGTTCATTGTGGCCGCTCCCGAGGCGCCGGCGATTCGGGAGCCGCTGTCGATGCCGAAACGGGAGGAGCGGCCGGCCGCCCCGCCGGTGACGTCGACGCGCGAGGAACCTGCCCCTGCGCCTGCAGTGATGAGGAGTGAGAAGCCGAAGGCAACCCCGGTAGTCGTGCCGCCCAAACGCGAAGAAGCCCCGCCCCCGAGTTACCCGCGCGAGGCGCCGCAGCCGGCGCTGGTTCCGAAGGAGGAAGAGAGGCCGGCCGAGCCCGCCGTTAAGACCAAGCGCGAGGAGAGGGCCGCCGCGCCTGCGGTCGTTGCCAGGCCCGAGGAGCCCGCTCGCGCGATGCCGGAGGAGAAGCCGGTCGCGGCCGGGCCGGCCGAGGCGGTGGTGGTTGCGCCGCCTTTCAAGACGGAGGAGCCGGCCTGTGTCGAGCCCGTTGCAGCCGAACCGCCCAAGGCACAACCGGCCAAAGCGGAGCCCGCCAAAGCCGCGACGCCCCCGGTCGCCGCGCCGGCCGGAACATTGCTTTTTGCCGCGGAACAGACAAGCGGGCCCGGGCCGTTCGGCGGTCTCAAGGGGCTGGTTGTGCTCCTGCTGCTTCTGCTGGCGGCCGGCGGCGGATACTACTTCTTGGTCCGCTCAAGAGGTCCGGCAGCGCCCGACGCAGTTGCCGGCACAGCACTGGGCCTGAAGCTGGAGGCCAACGCGGGCCAGTTGCTGCTGACTTGGAATCGCAACGGGCCCCTCGTCCTGGGCGCGACGCGGGCGACGCTCACCATCCGCGATGGCGATCACAAAGAAGATCTGGATCTCGACGTCCCGACATTGCGCAGCGGGAGCATCGTGTACTCGCCGATTTCGAACGACGTGCGCTTCCGGCTCGAAGTGGCCGATCCGAAGACCGGGAAGAGCACGGTCGAGTCGGTTCGCCGCGTTCGGGGGGCGGTCGGACAGCCCAGACCTAATCCCCCCGCAGCGGCCGCACGGTCGGGTGGTTACGCGAAGGAAGCTACGCTACTCGAGAGGTTCCCGGGAGTCTACCCGAGCATCGCGGCGGCCAGACACGTTGTCGGCGTGGTGCGCGTGCGCGCCCTGATCGGCAAGAACGGCAAAGTCAAGAAGGCGACGGCCATGAGCGGTCCCCAGATCCTGCGTCCGGCGGCGGTCGATTCGGTCATGAAGTGGGTTTTCAGTCCGGCAACCGTGGATGGGAACCCGGCGGAGTCAGAGACCCTGGTGGATATCAACTTCCAGCTATAACCTGTGCCTTCTTCGAGCCTAAACAGGTTGCAGCGTCGGCACCGTGACCGCCTGAGAAGAGCGATCCGAAGATCCTCGAGGCCGGCGCCTGCAGGCCGAGCCTCTTTCTCTCGCGGGCCCCGGCTGCCCGCCCGGCTGGTACGATAAGAGGATTCAATGCCCATCTACCAGGTCATCGTCCTCGCCATTGTGCAGAGCCTGACGGAGTTCCTGCCCATCAGCTCGACCGCGCACCTGACCCTCGTTCCGCGCCTGCTCGGCTGGAACAGCCCCGCGCTGAACAGCCTGGACTTCGACATCGCCCTCCACGTGGGAACGCTGGCGGCGGTGGTTGTGTACTTCTTCCGCGACTGGTTGCAGATCCTGGCGGGCGGCTTTGGCATCAACTGGAAGGGCGATTCGGAACTCCAGCTCAACCGGGGTCTGCTCTGGCTCCTGGCGCTGGCCACGATTCCCGTGGCGGTTTGCGGCTACATCTTCAAAGAGCAGGCGGAAACGAATTGGCGGAACTCGTACGTCATTGGCGCCTCCCTGATCGTCGTCGGCATCTTCATGTACCTGGCCGAGCGGGCCGGCGCCCTCAGGAAGACGCTGGGAGAGGTATCGCTGGGCGACGCGGCCGCGATCGGCCTGTCGCAGGCCTTGGCCATCATCCCCGGCGTTTCCCGCAGCGGCATCACGATCTCGACCGGCCTGTTCCGCGGCCTGGACCGGTACGCGGCTGCCCGGTTCTCCTTCCTCCTGGCGACTCCCGCCCTGGCCGGCGCGGCGGCCAAGGCATTTCATGACCTGCACAAGCACGGTGGCCTGGCGCCCGACATGAGGCTGGCTTTCGGGGTGGGCGTGGCGGTCTCGGCCATAACGGGATGGATCGTCATCGCCTACTTCCTCCGCTTCCTCCGCACGCACACCCTGCGCTTTTTCGTGTATTACCGGGTCATCTTTGGCATAATAGTAATCGCTCTGGCTGTTTTTGCACGCGCGTAGGATGAACGGCACCTCCGCGGCGCGGTACTCACGCCTGGCCGAGGCAGCAGGTTTGTTGTGCCTGCTCGCTGGGTTGGCGCTCCTGCTGAGCCTCGTCTCGTATTTCCCCGAAGACCCTTCCTGGAACACCGCCGCGGGCGCGGTGCACGCCAGAAACCTGATCGGCAAGTCCGGCGCGTACGCCGCCGACCTGATCTACCAGCTTCTCGGCCTGTTGGCCTTCTCGATTCCCGGGATCGTGCTGTGGACCGCCTGGAGCTGGGTGCGGCGGCGGCCCGTTGAGGCGCCGGTCGCCAAGGCAACCGGAATCGCGCTGCTGGTCTGCGCCAGCGCAGCCGCGCTCTCCCTTGGCCCGCGCTGGACTCTGTTCGGCGGCGCCGTGTCCCCGGGCGGATTGGTTGGCCTCCTGCTGGCCGACGGTCTGCTCGCCGGGTTCAATCTGACCGGCGCGATCCTGGTAACCTGCGCCTGTCTCCTGGTGGGGTTGTACCTGGCCACTCAGTTCCGGCTCTCCCACGCGGCTTTCGTCCTCGGCGTTCCAGGCAGGGCGTGGGGAGGGGTCCGCCGCCTGTGGCGTCCGCGGCGCAAGAAGAAGGCGGAGCCGCCTGCCGCGCGGAGCGCGGTGGCCGAGGAGCCAGAGGTCGCGGAGGGACCGCCGTTCGAGCCCGATGCCGAGGCCGAACCGGAGCCCGCTGCCGAGATCCCCATCCGCACCATCGAGGATCTTCCGCCCGGCCCCAGGCCGGCGCCCGAGCCGCTCTTCGTCGAGGCGGCGCGCGAGGAACCCGCCCGCCCGCGCCCGCGGCCGCAGCCCGTCGAACTACCCGTCGCCGCGAAGAAGCACTATGAACTGCCGTCCAGCGGGCTGCTCAACGAGATTCCGGGCCGTAACTCCTTCGACGAAGAAGAGCTGAAGCAGATCGCCGTCCGCATCAAATCGAAGTTCGAGGAGTTCAACGTTCTGGGCTCGGTGGTGCAGATCAACCCCGGACCGGTGGTGACCACCTTCGAGTTCAAGCCCGAGGCGGGCATCAAGTACAACCGCATCACGGCTCTGAGCGAGGACCTGTGCCTGGGCCTTCAGGCCGAATCCATCCTCATCGAGCGCATCCCCGGCAAGCCCACCGTGGGCATCGAGGTGCCCAACGCCCGCCGCGAGGTGATCGCCCTGCGCCAGATCCTGGAATCGGATGAGTTTGCCAACTCGCAGTCGCGCCTCACCATCCCGCTCGGCAAGGACATCAGCGGTCGCATCAAGGTGTCGCCGCTCGAAGCCATGCCGCACCTGCTGATCGCCGGCTCGACCGGCTCCGGCAAGAGCGTGATGCTGAACACCCTCATCATGTCCGTGCTCTACAAGGCGACTCCGGACGACGTGCGCATGATTCTGGTGGACCCCAAGCGCCTCGAGCTGGGGCTGTACGAAGGTGTCCCGCACCTTCTGACCCCGGTCATCACCGACCCCAAGAAGGCCACCAACGCGCTGCGCAACGCCGTGCTCGAGATGGAGCGCCGCCTGCGCCTGCTGGCTTCGCAGGGCGCGCGCAACATCGAGCAGTTCAACCGCAAAGTGCGGCAGTTGCGCAACGAGCCCATTCCGCTCTTTGAAGACGCCATCGAGACTGCCGAGGAACTAGAGGAGCTGCCCACCATCCTCATTCTCATCGACGAACTGGCGGACCTCATGATGCTGGAGGGGCACAACGTAGAGCAGTCCGTGACGCGCCTGGCGCAGATGGCGCGAGCGGTCGGCATGCACCTGGTGCTGGCCACGCAGCGCCCCAGCGTGGACGTGATCACCGGGCTCATCAAGGCCAATTTCCCGGCCCGCATCAGTTTCCGCGTGGCCACCCGGGTCGACTCGCGCACGGTTCTCGACGTCATGGGCGCCGAGCACCTGCTGGGCAAGGGCGACATGCTGCACCTGCCGCCCGGCTCTTCGCGCCTGACCCGCATGCACGCCGCCCTGGTCACCGAGACCGAGATCAACCGCGTGGTCGAGTTCTGGAGAGCCCAGGCCACGCCGGACTACGACCAGTCCTTCCTCATCGCGCCGCCCGAGGAGGCCGAGGAGCAGGACGGCGAGCAGCCGGAGGCGTTCGATGGCGAGGAGGACCCCCTTTACCACGACGCCGTGCGCGTGGTGCTCGAGATGGGCAAGGCCTCGACCTCGACCCTCCAGCGCCGTCTGCGGCTGGGCTACGGCCGCGCCGCCCGCATCCTCGACATGATGCAGCGCGACGGCATCATCGGCCCCCCCGACGGCAGCAAGCCGCGGGAAGTCCTCAAGCGGCCCGGCTGGCTGGATGAGGTCGAGGGGCGGGAGTAGGGGAACGTGCGGTCCAAGCCGTCATGATGCCCACATTACGGAGCGGGCCGCCCAAAACCTCCGGTACACCAGCGCGGCTCGGTGTCTTCTTCTTCGAGAGCCTCGCTCAATTGGGATCTTGAACGAACCTGAAGCTCCAATTTCCTCCAGGAATCCCACCTCCAGCAGCGGCCTGACGGCGCTCCGAACGCCCGATTCGGATACGCCCAAGAGGTTCGCCAGGGAGGACTCGTTGTGCCCGGCTTTGCCGTGCCGGAACCTCTCGATGGCTGGCGCAAGCTCGGCGGCCTCCGTGAGGAGGGTTTCCTCCACTGGCTGCTCGCTGAGCACCCGGTGCGCTCTCCTGATGGAATCCGCTTCAATAATCGGCAGCGCGGCCGAATACGGGCGAGGGCCGCGGTCCTCGCTGCGAATCCGGGCTTCCTTGGCCTTGATCGCCAGGGGATGGGACTGGAATCGGGCCACGCCCGCCCGCTCAACCGCGGCCCCCTTGCCCCCTTGCTGCCATCGCCGGCGGGGGTTTGGTCATGACTGGCCAGCCTCCGCCCGCCCGTGTTTGTTACCCTGAACTGTATTCCCCCGCGAGCGCAGGCGCCGGCGGGAGATTGTCGGGAGTTCGATTTGCCAGCAGCAGCGGATCAGTCCGCAGCGAAAGCCGCGCAGGCCGCCGGCCCCAAGTGGCACGGCGAATACTCCTTCGTTCTGCGGCAGCTCATCCTGAAGGACTTCAGGACCCGCTACCGCAACATGTCCCTGGGGATCTTCTGGTCGCTGCTGAATCCGCTCATCATGATGGGCGTGTTGTGGTTCCTCTTCACGCACATCTTCCCGAACAACCGCATTCCGCACTTCGCGGCGTTCGTGCTGTGCGGGCTGGTGCCGTACAACTTCTTCACGCTGGCCTGGAGCACGGGCACGGCGTCGCTGCTCGAGAATGCCGCTCTCATCAAGCGCGTGCCGGTGGCGCTCGAGATCATCCCCATCTCCTCGGTGCTGTCCGTCGGCATCCACCTGCTGATACAGATCGGCCTGCTGCTGACCGCGGTGCTCCTGGCCGGAAGAGGCGTGAACGGGTACTGGCTGTGGCTGCCTTTCGTGTGGGCCTGCGAAGTGGTGTTCGTCTGCGGCCTGGCGCTGCTATGTTCCAGCCTCAACGTCTACGTGCGCGACATGCGCTACGTGATCGAATCGGCGACCGTCGTCCTTTTCTGGCTGGTGCCGATTTTCTACCCGTTCAGCGTGGTTCCCCCGCGCTATCGCGAGCTCTACCAGCTCAACCCGGTCGCCGCGCTGGTGCTGGCCGTCCGCAATATCCTGCTGGATGGGATTCCCCCTCCGGCTCCCCTCCTGGTGAAGCTGGTGCTGAGTTCCACGCTGATGTTCGGGGCCGGCCTCACGGTGTTCCGCCTGTTGCGGCGCAGGTTCTACGATTACCTATGAGCCCCGCCATCGAGCTGAACGGGATCTCGAAGTTCTTCTACCGGCACACCGGCCGTGCCCTTCTGCGTAAGCACGTTGAGAACTGGTTCCGGCGCGGGCGGAAAGAACGTTTCTGGGCGCTCAAGGACGTCGGCTTCCGGATCGAACCGGGCGAGGGCCTGGCGCTGGTCGGCACCAATGGCGCCGGCAAGAGCACCCTGCTCAGCGTGATCGCCGGGCTGGCCGAGCCGGATGCCGGATCGCTGAGGGTCAACGGGCGCATCGGCGCGCTCCTGCAACTCGGAGCGGGGTTCCATCCCGATCTGACGGGCATCGAGAATATCTGGCTCAACGCCTCGCTGCTTGGCTTGTCCCGCCGGCGGACCGGCGAGGCTTTCGAGAGCATCGTCGACTTCTCCGGGATCGAAGCCTTCATCGCGGAGCCTTTGCGGACCTACTCGAGCGGGATGATCATGCGGCTCGCTTTCTCGGTGGCCGTGCACATGAAGCCGGACATCCTCATCGTGGACGAGGTGCTGGCGGTCGGCGATCATGTCTTCCAGGCCAAGTGCCAGGCCAAGATCCAGGAATTCAAGCGCGCGGGCAAGACGCTGCTCGCGGTCTCGCACGCCGTGGCCGGCGTCAAAGACGTTTGCGAGCGCGCCATCTGGCTCGATCGCGGCGTCGTCGTGCGCGACGGCCCGTTGGCCGAAGTCGTTGCCGCCTACCAGGGCCGAGGGACGGGATCTTAGCAGGCTGCTTCACAATTACCGCGCTTCAGCCCAATGCCACTCGTTTTCTCCGATTCGGACCGACCAGGCGGGGCGGCTCTCCAGAGCCGCGTCGGACGTCCAAGTCCGGCTTCCGCCGTCTCAAGAAGTTGCACGCCGGACTCCGTGGACGCCGGCCCCGCGACTGGAGGTCGCCCCACCTGTTGCTGCGGTCTCGGAAGAAACGACAGCATTGGGCTTCAGCCCGGCTGGGCCCTCTCAAGGGGGCAAAGTCGGAGGACTGCTGGCTCACCCGACACGAATCGCAAAGGCCACCTGGTCAGCTCCTTCAGCGCTAGGGTTCGAGCACGGCTTCGATCACCCGCGGGCCTCGTTCCCGCATCGCCGCCTCGAACTGGGCGGAGAACTCGGACGCGGTCGCCGCGCGGGTGGCCGCTACGCCCATTCCTTCCGCCAGCTTCACCCAGTCCAAATCGGGGCGGCCGATGTCGATCATGGAACCGGCAAGATCGCCCGCGCCGCCGCTCCGCTGCAGCTCGATCCCTAGAACGCGGTAGCGGCGGTTGGCCAGGATCACGCTCACCACGTCCAGCCGCTCGCGCGCCATGGTCCACAGCGCCTGCACGTTGTACATAGCGCTGCCGTCTCCCGTGAGCGCGACCACCTTGCGATCGGGGCACGCCAACGCGGCCCCCACGGCGAGCGGAAGTCCCTGGCCGATTGCGCCTCCGGTGACGGCCAGGAAGTCGTGCGGCGCGGCGGCGTCCAGACAGGCGCTGATGACTTCGCCGGAGGAAACCGCTTCGTCGGAGACGATCGCGCCCTCCGGCAGCAGGGCGGCGACGGCTTGCCCCACCTCCGCGGGACCCAACCGAGAGCCCGATGGAAGCGCCGGGCGTTCGAGCTCCGCGAACGTTGGGGGCGCGGCGCCACACGCCGCGGCCAGGGCTTCGAGTGCGGTCTGGCCATCCTCTTCCGCGGACGCAAGCTCGTGATACAGGCAGTCTTCGGGCGCTACCAGACCGCGTCGCCCACGGTAGCCGAAGAAGGAGGCCGGCGCCTCGGCCTCCACCAGGATCATGTGCTTCAAGCCCGCCAGCGCCGGTTCGGCGGCCTCGGGGAAATAGGGAATGCGCTCCGGAGCGAAACGGCCGCGCCCACGCTCCATGCGGCTGAAGAACCGGCTGCTCAGCACGCGAACGCCCGTGGCGGCGGCTAAGCGGCCCGCCGCATCGAGTCCCCGCCCGAGCAGCGCGCTCCCGCTCAGGAACAGGCCCGCGGGTTCGGCCGCGCGCAGGATCCGGGCGGCTTCGCCGACGCACTCGGGCCTGGGAGCGCGCCTGGCTGGCCGCGCCACCACAGGACCCGGATCGCCCGCCTCGCTCCACGCGCAATCGGCGGGGACGATGAGAGTCGCCACCTGCCCGGGCGGTCCCACGGCCGCGCTCACGGCCGCCGCGGCCGCTCTCGGGATCTCGCCGGGCCTCTCGATCTCTCGAACCCAACCCGAAACCGGACGCGCGACCGCTGCGATATCGCTCTTCAGCGGTGTTTCATACGCCAGATGCTGCGCGGTGTGCTGTCCCGCGATCGCCACCAGCGGCGACTTTGCCTTGCGCGCATTGTGCAGATAGGCGAGCGCGTTCCCCAGGCCGGGCCCCATGTGGAAGAGCGTGGCCGCGGGCATGCCCGTCATGCGCGCGTAGCCATCCGCGGCGGCCGCGCAGACGCCCTCGAACAGGCACAGCACGCCACGCATGCCCACCCGGTCGAGCGCACTGACGAATTCAAGCTCCGAGGTGCCCGGATTCATCAGACACAGGTCCACCCCGTTCCGCTCCAGGGTTGCGAACAGACTTTCAGCGCCATTCATGGGGATCAATTCAAGTGTACGGAATCAGAGTCTGCCCGCGTTGGTAGGCATCGGTGAACCGGGCGATGCCGGCGCTGCCTCCGTTGACGAGCCTGCGGGCGGCGGCCAGGTCGTCCTTCGCCAGGGCCTCCAAGATCGGCTTCTCCCTGCCCTTGAGAAAACTCGCCAGCAGTTGCGCCGCGATGTCCGGCTCGTTCGCCAGCTCCGGGCTGACCACCAACCGCTCTCCCATTCCGATCGCCCGGCCGTGATGGAGGTAATTGGCGCGCCCGGTGAGTTGCACGAAGCCGCGGCCGCGGAAACGCTCGCCGTCGGGCGGTCCCAGGTTGCCGAGAGCCGAGCGGTGGTCATAGAGATCGAACGGCGGCCCGCCCGGCGATGTGTTGAACCGGCTGACGCCTTCGCTCACGGGCACGAAGGACTCGGTCTCGGCCCGGATGGTCGCCAGCGCCATGAGGACCATGGGCTTCGTAGCGAGCTGCGCGACCGCCAGCGCGTTCAAGACGGCGGGCAGGTGGGCGTTAATGTTGGCGAGCGGCGTGACGGGGAACATCCCGGCGACGATCTCCACGGTGACGGCGGGAATCGGTGATTCGGACATCGCCGCGGCCAATGTATCACTGCATGTCAACGGCGCCGGGGCGTCGAAAGGCACAACTGCCTGTCCTCAGAATGACTTACGCACAGAGCGTCCGGCGTGACCGGCCTTCGGCAGGATCAGCCAAGGGGGGATCTCTGACGGCCGATGCCCGATGGCTATTCGTTCACATGCACTACGCGCGCCGGCGGGAAGCCGTTGAACCAGGTCGCCGAGGCGTTGCTGTAGGCGCCGATGTTCTCGGAATACACCAGGTCGTCGATTTCCAGGTCGGGCAGCTCCTCGGCCTGTGAGATGACGTCCAGGCCGTCACAGGTCTGGCCAAAGACGGCGCAGATTTCGGTGGGCCCCTTTTTGAAGGCTTTCAGGTGGTACTGGCAGTGGTCGAAAATGATGCCGGAAAACGTGTTGTAGACGCTATCATCGATGTAATAACACGTCTTTCCGTCGCGCACCGCCTTGCCGATGACCCGCGCCACCGCGACCGCCGCCGTCGCCACCAGGTAGCGACCCGGCTCGGCCAGGATCTCGATTTCGTCCGGAAACAGCCGGGCGATCTCCGCGTTGATCCGCCTGGCCAGCAGGCTGAACGGCCGGACGTGGCGGTTGTAGCGCGCCGGGAAGCCGCCGCCGATGTCCAGGATCCTGATCTCATGCCCGCGGGTTTTGGCTTCCCGCATGACCGCGGCCGCCATGTTGAGCGCCTGCACGAAATTCTGGAAGTTGGTGCACTGGCTGCCCACGTGGAAGCTCAGTCCCTCGACCACGAGGCCGGCGTGGAAAGCCTCCTCCACCAGGTCCACGGCCTCGCCCGGATCGCAACCGAACTTCGACGAAAGCTCCACCATCGAGCCGGTGTTGGGCACGCGCAGCCGCAGCGCCAGGCCGGCGCTCGGGGCGAACTGCTTGATTTTGCGCAACTCGGCCAGGTTGTCGAAGGTCACCAGCGGTTTGTACTGGTTCAGAGCCTCGAGCGTCTCCTTGGGCTTGATGGGGTTGGCGTAGACGATCTTGTCCCAGATGAAATCCTGCCGCTCCCTGGCCGGAAGGTGCTGGATGTTCTCATACACCATCATGAACTCGGGCAAGGAGGCGACATCGAAGCTGGCGCCGGCCTCGTAAAACGTGCGTATGATCTCCGGCGCGGGGTTGGCCTTGACGGCGTAGTAGGCCTGCACCTTGGGCAGGTGCTTCTTGAAGCTGGCGTAGTTGCGGCGCAGCAGGTCGTGATCGATCACGACCACTGGCGTTCCGCCCTGGCGGGCCAGGGACTGCAACTGGCGTGCGGTCATCAGCCGAGCACCGGGTCGGAGCCGTCCAGCATCTTGACCTTGTTGTGGAGGAAATACTCTTTCGTCAGCGCCTTCATCATCTGGTCGCGCTGATCGTAGAGCCGCCGCAGCTTGCGCGGTTTGTGCCGGGCCAGCGCGTAGCTCGTAAGCAGGGGCATGGCGATGGTGGTGTCGGTGTAGCAGACCACGGCGTCGGGCAGGCGGTCCGGATCCACCTTGCCCCAGCTCACCGCCTCGCTCGGCGTGGCGCCGCTCAGACCGCCGGTGTCGGGGCGGGCGTCGGTTACTTGCAGGAAGAAATCCTGGCCGAATTCCTTGATGCGCAGCACTTCCTGGATCTGAGGCTCGGTCTGGAGCATGAAGTTCTTGGGACTGCCGCCGCCCCACAGGACCACGCCGCTGCGGCCGCCCGCGCGCTTGGCCGCGAGCACGAAGGCGGTGGTCTCGTTGACGTCGATGGAGGGGTTGAGGCGCAGCTTGTTGCCGCGCAGCTCGACGCCGGCCACGTTCATGCCGATGGTCGAGTCGCCGGGCGAGGAGGTGTAGCACGGAACGCCGGCGCGATAGGCCGCGGCGAGCACTGAGACGTCCTTGAGGCCGGCCTTGCGCTCCCACTCGGCGGCGTAGCGGCCCAGCAGGTAGTGCAATTCGGCGGTGCCCATTTCCTTCTGGAACTCGGGCTGGACCAGGATGCCGCGCAGGATCTCGTCGGTGGCCATGAGGCAGTCGCTGTAGCCGAGCAGGACGTCGTAGACACGGACGATGTCGTTGTTGCGCAGCTCGGTGTCGTCCATCTTGAAGCTGCCCACCCGCACCGGGTAGTTCAGCGCGAAGTGCAGGTCGTGATAGAGGTTGGCGCCGGTGGCGACGATCCAGTCCACGAATCCCGCCTTGATGAGCGGGACGACGGAAGAGCAGCCCAGGCCGGCCGGGGTGAGCGCGCCCGAAAGGCTCATGCCGATGGTCACGTCCGGATCGAGCATCTTCTGGGTGAAGAGCTGGCAGCCTTCCTTGAGCCGCGCGGAGTTGTAGGCGAGGAACGTGTTGTCGATCAGGTCGGCTAGCTTTTCGCGGCCGGTGAGGTTCTTGGGTTGTATGCGCTGACCGGACATGTACTGGTCGCGGTGCGGGCACTTCTTCTTCTTGAGCCACTCCGGCATCTCGGTGAGGTCCTCGCGGTAGCGGCGGGGTTTGGTGGGTGTGTTGGCCATGGGGGTGAGTTTCAATTTTCCCATGGATGGGGTGGGGCCGGGAGCTCGGATTGGGATGCCTCGACCTCCGCGGCTCTAAGTTACGTGCGCTGGGCGTCAGGCACGCCTGAAACCCCGGGCGGTTCCGTCGCCCTGCCCCGTTGGCATGCGACTCGCAGAATTGGCGTGACGAAGGGCAAAGTCAGATCCTCCGTGTTTTCAAGAGACTTGGGTGAACTTAGATCTTTTTTAGGTTTTTTTCAACGGTCTCCCATTGAGGGCTGATCCGTTTTGGCCCATCCTTGCCCCCTGGTGGAGGTTCGTCTCCGAGCGGTGGTCGAGCCAGGGCGTGAATGCCCGTGCGGCGGCTCGTTCAGGGTTGTAGGGTCATTCGGCCGCACTAAGGTGACGGCTCGGACGCGGGAGTTGGAATGACGGCTGGTGGGATAGCCCGGGCGGCGTCGGGCAGACCGGAGGGCGCCGCAAGCGCAACATCCTGCCAGGAGAGTCGGAACCGAACACCTGGCGCGACCCTGTCGTTCGCGCAAGCCGACCGTGAAGACACCAGCTTGAGCAAAAAGGGAGTGATTTTCATGATGCGAAAGATGCGAGGAATATGGGGGGCACTCATTCTGTTTGCCGCCCTGTCATGCTCTGCCTTTGCGCAGAACAGCAGTTCAATCACCGGAACGATCAAGGATCCCGCAGGCGCGGTCATTCCTGGCGCGACCGTTACGGCGGTCCAACCGAGTACGGGCCTTAACCAGACCACGACGACCGGCGCGGAAGGAAACTTCATTTTCCTTAACATTCCGGCCGGAACCTACACCATCACGGCGGAGGCCAAGGGCTTCAAGAAGAGCGTAAACAGGGATGTCATTCTCCCTGTAGCCTCCAAGGTCGGGCTGGGAGACATCGTTCTGGCCATGGGCAGCATTGCCGAGACGGTCACCGTCGAAGCCAATGCGGGGACCATCCAGATTCAGGCGGAATCGGGCGAGCGTTCCGACGTGATAACCAACCGGGACCTGCGGAACATCGGGCTCAACGGTCAGAACGTCGTCGACTTGATGAAGTTCATTCCAGGCGTCAACGTGAGCGCCCTGGTGGCGAACGCGGCCTCGACGGTGACCAACATCACCGGCAGTTTCCAGATCAACGGGACACGCAGCCTACAGCACGAGTACACGCTCGACGGCATAACCAACTTGAACCTAGGCAACAACACCGGCGCGCTGGTGTCCATTAACCCCGACGCAGTCGAGGAGGTCAAGGTCCTGACGTCCAACTACCAGGCAGAGTATGGCAGGTCGGGCGGAGGCGTGATCGCGCTGACCACGCGCGGGGGGACCAACGAGTATCACGGCGGCGCCCGCTACTTCCGCCGCCACGAGAGCATGAACGCCGACTCGTACTTCAATGACCTCCGCGGCGGCTCCGCCGCTGGATTCCCCCGCCCGCTATACCGCTACAACTTCTACGGGTGGGATTTCGGCGGGCCTGTGTACATCCCACATCTGGTGCACGGAAAGGACAAGCTCTTCTTCTTCGTAAGCAACGAGTACTACAGCCAGCTCGTGCCCCAGGCTTCGTCCATGAACATTCTGGTTCCCACGGCGCTGGAGCGCACCGGGGATTTCTCGAAATCGGTGGACGGCAGCGGCAAGGCGATCACCATCACCGATCCGACCACCGGGAAGGCCTTTCCGGGCAACCTCATCCCACCCAGCCGCATCTACGCTCCGGGCCAGTCGATCCTCAACTTCCTGCCAGGGTCCAACACAACGGCGGGCGGCAACGTCTACAACTACACCTCGCAGATCCCCAGTGCCTACCCGCGGAACGAGCTCATCCTTCGCGGCGACTACCAGATCAACAACAGCAACCGCATGAGCGTGCGCTGGGTCTACAACCATGACGATCAGCAATTCGCCTACGGCACGACGACGGCTTCCTGGAACTGGCCGCTGGCCATCACGGACCGGAAGAACGGTCCGGGCAGCGTGCCGAGCATTTCGCTGACCAGCAACTTCGGACCGACCTGGGTGAACGAGGTCGTTTTCGGCGTCGGCCGGGGCGGTGTGACAATCGCGCCGCAGGGCCAAGCGGCCACCCGCTCGGCGTCCGGCATTGGCACGCCGCTGCTGTATCCCGACGCCAACCAGGCCAACCTGATCCCGAGCCTGACATTCGGTGGGATCGCGAGCGTCAGCAGCCCCGTCAATACAAGCGTCTTCGGAACCTTCAATCAGCGATTCCTGATCTGGCAAATCATGGACAACGTGAGCAAGATTTACGGCCCGCACGTGTTCAAGATCGGCTTCTACTTCCAGAGCGCCTCGAACGCCAGCAACAACCAGACGCACGTCCAGAGCGACCTCGACTTCACCAGCAACGGCTCCAACCCGCTCAATAGCGGCGACCCCTTCTCGAACGCCCTGCTGGGCGTGTACAACTCCTACACCCAGGCCAGCTCGAAACCGCTGCAGAACTACCTCTATCACGACGTCTCCTGGTTCGCGCAGGACACCTGGAAGGTCAATTCGCGCCTGACCCTGGACCTGGGGGTGCGGTTCTCCTGGTACCAACCGGTGCACAACACCTCTGGGGACGCGGCCTACTTCAATGCCAGCGCCTTCTCGACAACCCAGGCGGAGCGTCTGTACAGGCCGGTCTGCGTCGGCGCCTCGACCTGCTCGTCGGGCGCGGCCACATACCGGGCGATCGACCCGAACACAGCGGGCCCGGCGACGATCGCGAATACTATGCCCGGCTACTACGTGGGAAAGCTCGTGTCGGGGGCGGGGAGCCTCACCAATGGGATGGTCCTGACGAGTCAGGGCTACCCGAGTGGCGGCGTCCTCACGCGGGCGATCCTGCCGCAGCCTCGTCTGGGCGCCGCCTGGGACGTAACCGGAAACCACAAAACGGTGGTGCGCGGCGGTTTTGGAATGTCCTACGACCGCTACGAGAGCGGCCTTACCGGCTTTGGCGCCAGCAACCCGCCGTTCGTGTACACGCCTTCCCTTCAGTTTGGCTATTTGCAGAACATCCAGCCCGGCGGGGGCGGCATTCTGTCCCCGTTGGCCATCACCGGCGTGACCGAGAACATGAGCTTCCCGCTCATGTACTCTTACAGCGCCGGAGTGCAGCGTGACGTCGGAGCCGGTATCGTGGTCGATGTCTCTTACGTAGGATCGAAATCGCGCCATCTCCCCCGCAAGACGAATCTGAACACCCCTTCCTATGGGACGACCTTCACGGCCGCTGCCCAGGATCCGACCAAGTACGCCGGGGGCGTTATTCCGGCTACCGAACCCAACCTGCCGACGCTATACTCCGGCGCGGGGCTGAGTTTCAGCGGCGCGAACATTCTGGGAACGGACTTCCTGCGCCCCTACCAGGGGTACAGCGACATCACCTACTACGCATTCGACGCCATCTCGAACTACAACTCCCTCCAGGTGGCGATCAATCGAAGGTTCTCGAAGGGCGTCACATTTGGCATCGCCTACACCTGGTCAAAGACCATGACCACCATCTCCGACGATGGCACGTTCACCAGACTGGTGAACCCGGCGCTCGACTATCAGACCGCCTCTTTCGACCGGACGCACTACCTGGTCGGGAACTTCATCTGGGACCTGCCGAAGGGCAGCCGGGTTTTCGGGGGCAATAAAGTGGCAGGCGTGATCCTGGACCACTGGACGCTCTCCGGAGTCACCACGCTCGCATCCGGGATGCCGACCGATGTCGCCCTTACCATCTCCGGCGCGGATTCCGGCGCCCGTCTGCTGGGCACTCCCACCAGCGGCAATCTCTCGGGGCAGCAAATGCGCTTCGAGCTGAACGGCTCCCCCCAGACCGGCTCGACGATCAACATGTCGGCGCTGGTGGTTCCCAACATCCTCGATTCCGGCCCCTACCCGCGCACCTACCTGCGCAACCCCTGGATCGTGAACCAGGATCTGTCGGTATTCAAGAACATCCCGCTGGGCGGCGATGGGAAGCGCTACCTGCAGCTCCGCGTTGAGGCATTCAACGCCCCCAACCATCCCCAGATCTCGGGCTACAACCTGACTTCCAACGTGACGAACGGCGCCGGCAAGACCGGAAGCGCGATCTTCAGCAACTACACCGGCCTTGTGGCCACCAACAACATCCGGCCCGCCGGGAGCACGTCGGTCCTCGGGACCTATTTTGGGGAGCCCAACGCGGCGCAGAACATGCGCGTCGTGCAGCTTGCGGCCAAGTTCTATTTCTGAGGCAGTTTGAAAGCGCATTCCGGTTTCCGGGAGCAGTCCCGGTTACCGGGATGCGCGGCTCCGAGGCGGCGTCACCTCCGTAAGTTCGTGGAGCGCGGCGCCGCCTTTTTTCGTCCTCACTCCAGCTCGAACTTGCCGCTGAGGCGGATGTCGCGCGAGGAGGAGCCCAGCAGGACCTCGAAGGTCCCCGGCTCGGCGACCCAGTCATGCCGGGCCTCGGAGTAGTAGGACAGGGCGCTCTTGTCGAGCCCGAAGGTCACGGTCTTCGTCTCGCCCGGCTTGAGTCCAACCCGGCGGAAGCCTTTCAGCTCCTTCACCGGCCGGTCGACGCCGGAGTGCTTGTCTCCGATGTAAAGCTGCACGACCTCGGCTCCTTCGCGGGCGCCCGTGTTGCGGACATTGAGGCTGACCTCGCGCGAGCTGACCTTCAGGTCGCTGTAGGTGAAGGTCGTGTAGGACAAGCCGTGGCCGAACGGGAAGAGCGGCTCGATGTTGTGCTTGTCGAAGTGCCGGTAGCCGACGTAGATGCCCTCGGCGTAGTCGACCACGCCGTTCTCTCCCGGATAGTGGCCGTAGGCCGGAGAGTCCTTCCACTCCTTGAGCCACGTCATGGGCAGCTTGCCGGACGGGTTGGCATCGCCGAAGAGGATATCGGCAATGGCGTGGCCGCCTTCCTGACCCGGATACCA
The DNA here is from genome assembly GCA_963710565.1 of Bryobacterales bacterium. Taxonomy (GTDB): domain Bacteria; phylum Acidobacteriota; class Terriglobia; order Bryobacterales; family Bryobacteraceae; genus DASWZN01. Next base: position 531,601 of record CAVQAN010000013.1, read on the forward strand.
CGCCGCCAGCAGCGCCGGGACCCTCCCGACCCAGCCATCCATCAGGACCGGCGATCCCGCGATTAGAACCACCACCGTGTTGGGGTTGACCGCGGCCACCGCCCGGATCAGCTCCTCCTGGCCCGCCGGCAGGCCCAGCGTCTTGCGGTCGAAACTCTCGGCCTCGAGCTTGGGCGAGTTCCCCACGAACACCACCGCCACGTCCGAGTTGGCCGCGATCACGGCGGCCTCTTTGAGGAGAGCGGCGCTGTCCTTGTCCTGGTCCTCGCCTTCCATCGCGGCTCCCAGCGCGTATTCGATACGAAATTGCTTTCCCGCCCGCTGGCTGATGCCCTGGAGCGGGCTGACGGCATACTTGGGCTTCACGTTCGAACTGCCCCCGCCGCCCGTGCGGGCCACGGCGGCGCTGGGGCCGATCACGGCGATCGAATGGACCTTCGGCTCCTCTAGTGGAAGAACCCCGCGCTCGTTCTTCAGCAGCACGATGCCTTCGGTTGCCGCGGCGCGCGCCACCGCGATTTCGGCGGCCGTGTCCACCTCGCCCGCCGCCGCGTCGCTCCGGTCGAAGATCCCGATGGCGAACATGGCCCGCAGCATCCTCCGAACCCGCTCGTCGACGGCGGCCTGCGGGATCTTCCCGTTCGCGATCTCCGGCAGGACCTTTTCCGGGGCCTGGAAGCCGCCCGTGAACTTCTGGCGCGTGGTCTCGTCGTGATTCAGCAGGCGGCGGACCGACTCCGGACCCGGCATCTCGATATCGAGTCCTGCGACGGCCCCTTCGACCGTGCTGTGCGTGCCGCCCCAGTCCGAGACCACGAAGCCCTGGAATCCCCAGCGCTTCTTCAGCGTGTCGGTCAGCAGGTACGGGTTCTCGGCGCACCACAGGCCATTCACCTTGTTATAGGCCGACATCACCAACCAAACCCCCGCTTCTTCGACGGCGGCCTTGAACCCCGGGAAGTAGATCTCGTGCAGGGCGCGCTCTGAGATCTTCTCGTCGATGGTGCGCCGCTCGAACTCCTGGCTGTTGGCCGCGAAATGTTTCACGGTCGCGATGACGCCCTCGCTCTGCATCCCCTTGATGTAGGCCACCACCAGGCGCGAGGTGAGGTAGGGGTCCTCGCCGTAGGTCTCGAAATTGCGCCCCGCCCAGGGGGTGCGATGGATGTTGATGCTGGGGCCGAGAAGCATGTTGCGTCCCAGTGCGCGGACTTCCTGGCCAAGCGCCTGCCCGACGCGGCCGGCGATGTCCGGGTCCCAGGTCGCCCCCAGGGCCACGCCGGCCGGGAACGCCGTGCTGAAAATCTGCGGGAGCTTCGAGCCAGCGGCGTTGGTGAGCGCGGACGGGCCGGCCCAGGATCGCACTCCCACCGGGCCGTCGGCCATCTTGAGCGAGGGGATGCCGAGGCGCTCGTTGGGCGCGGACTCCATCCAGGTGGCGCCGGCGAGCATGGCCACCTTCTCCTCGAGCGTCATGCGCCCCAACAGGTCCTCGGCCCGCTCGCCGGCGGGAAGGCTGGCGTTCTTATATGGTGGTGTCACGGTTTGACCTCGCAGCCACAGGGCTGTCATGAGCGTTACTGCAAGCAAGCACCTTGAGGGTTTCATTCAAGACAATCTTACTGCGGCCGCCGCCGACGACGGGCACGGCATCGACCGCATCGGCCCGGCACGGGCGATGGAGCTGAGGTATGATGATTGCCTTCATGGTGCGCGCGACGGGAGCTCTGCTGATTCTGGCCGGCGCCGCTCTTTACGGAGCGTCGCCGGCCTACGAGGCCCTGCTGTGTCAGGCGAGTGCCGCGCAGCGTCCCGATGAGGCGATCCCGCACTGCACGGCCGCCATCGAGATGGGCGGGCTGTCCGGCGGCGACCTGGCTGCCGTGCTGGCCAACCGCTGCCTGGCCTATGGGAAGAAGGATGATTACGCCCGCGCCTGGCCGGATTGCGAACGAGCCATCCAACTCGCTCCGCAGGCGGCCCTGCCTGTCTGCCAGCGAGGCTGGGTGCGCCACTATTCCGGCAACGCCGACGGGGCGATGCTCGACTTCGAGCAGGCCATCCGTCTCGATCCCGACCTCGCAACGGCCTACACAGGCCGCGGGTCGGTCTACGCCGGGCGGCGGCAATACGATCAGGCGGTCCAGGACTATGGCGTGGCGCTGGGTCTCAAGCCCGATGACGCTGCCTTCTACGGGCGGGGCTGGTGCGAAATGCAGAAGGGCCGGTACGAATCGGCCCGGCAGGATTTCGACCAGGCGGTCAGTTTGGGGGCCGGCGCCAAAGCCTATCACGCGCGCGGCTACTGCTATGCCCGCGATGGAAACTATAGCCTGGCAATCGCGGATCTTGACGAGGCCCTCCGGCTTCGGCCCAACTTTGTCGCAGCGTACAAGACCCGCGCCTGGGTTTACGGCCGGCGGCGCGACTGGGACCAGGCGATACGGGACTGCACCGCGGCGTTGCGCGTCCGTCCCGATGCGGAGATGTACAACGCTCGAGGCTGGGCCTATTACCACAAGGGCGCCTATCTTCTGGCGCTTTGGGACTTCGGCCGGGCCTCATGGCGCTACTGGACGCCGCTCGTTCTGGCAGTGGGCCTGATCTATCTCTTGGGACGGTTCCAGAAGCCAAAGCAGCCTGAATCCCCCACCGAGGAAGGCGACGTGCCACCCGCCGCTGACGATTCCGAGCCGTTCCCGGAGTCTTCCGATGTCGAGGCATTGGCGGACGCCGAGGCGCCCGAGCCGTCGGCCGAGCCTCCTGACGCTCCTTCTGCGGCCACCCTTCCCCATCGCGACTCGTCGGAAGACGCAGACCTCGATGTCCTTATCCGAACCGGGCTGAGAGATGGTACCGCAATTGGTCTGGCGGAGAGTCTGCTCAGCGAAGCCGGCATACCTTTCTTCGTCATGGACCAGAACGTGGCGGCACGCCAGGAGAGCGGAAACATCGCCGGATGGTGGAACGCTCGCGTGCCGCGCGAGCGGGAAGCCGAAGCGCGGGAGATTGTGCGGGCCGTGGAAGCGATGAAGTAGCCGGCATCGGCCCAAGGGGGGGCCGCCCCACTGCGCTATACTCACTCCTGAAACCTCGCGGTACCCGGCCGCCAGGACCGCGGTTTCACCATCGGCCGCAATCACCCATCGGGAGCTAACGATCATGCAATTTGGGCATTTTGACGATGAACAGCGCGAATATGTCATCACGCAGCCGGATACCCCGCTGCCCTGGATCAACTACTTGGGCTGTCAGGCATACTTCGGACTTATCTCCAACACCGCGGGCGGTTACTCCTTCTACCGCGATGCGCGCCTGCGCCGCATCACGCGCTACCGGTATAACAACGCTCCTTTCGACTTCGGCGGCCGCTACGTGTATCTGCGCGATGACGATGCCGGGGAGTTCTGGTCACCTTCCTGGCAGCCCACGCGCCACAACCTCGAAAACTACAGTTGCCGCCACGGCATGGGCTACAGCATCATCGGTTCCACTTACAAAGGAATCGAGGCGCACACGAAGTACTTCGTACCGATGGACGAGAACCTCGAAATCTGGCAACTGACCGTCACCAACCACCGCTCAGCGCCGGCCGCGCTGTCCGTATTCTCCTCGATCGAGTTCTGCCTTTGGGATGCCCAGGACGACTCGACCAACTTTCAGCGCAATTTCAGCACCGGCCAGGTGGAGGTCGACGACGGCGTGATCTACCACAAGACCGAGTACCGCGAGCGCCGCGACCACTTCGCGTACTTCGCCTGCCTCGAGCGAGCTGGCCGGCTTCGACACGCAGCGCGAGGCTTTCCTGGGGCCGTATCGGGGATGGGACGAACCGGCGGTCGTCGAGCGCGGCGCCTCGGCGAACTCGGTAGCGCATGGCTGGGCGCCCATCGGCTCGCACCATGTGAAACTGGCGCTCGAGCCCGGCGAAACCCGCCAGGTCACTTTCGTGCTGGGCTATCACGAGAACCCGGTGGACCAGAAGTTCGACCCGCCCGGTTCCCAGACCATCAACAAGAAGACCGTCAAGCCGACGATCGCCAAGTACCGGAACGCCGCCAACGTAGACGCGGCCTTTGAAGCCCTGCGCAGCTACTGGGACGGCCTGCTGAGTATCTGCCGCGTAGAGACTCCCGACCAGCACACGGACCGCATGGTCAATATCTGGAACGCATATCAGTGCATGGCGACGTTCAATATGTCCCGGTCGGCGTCGTTCTACGAGTCCGGAATCGGGCGCGGCCTGGGCTTCCGGGATTCCAACCAGGACCTGCTGGGTTTCGTGCAGATGGTGCCCTCGCGCGCGCGGGAGCGGATACTGGACCTGGCGGCCACGCAACTGCCCTCCGGCGGCGCGTATCACCAGTACCAGCCCCTCACCAAGCGCGGCAACAACGATGTGGGCGGCAACTTCAACGACGATCCGCACTGGCTCATCGTCGGCGTGGGGGCTTACCTCAAGGAAACCGGCGACTGGAGCATCCTGGACGAACCGGTTCCCTACGACAACGAGCCCGGCTCGGAGCAGCCGCTTTTCGAGCACTTGCAGCGCAGCTTCCGCTACACCCTGGAGCGGCTGGGTCCGCACGGGCTGCCCCTGATCGGCCGCGCCGACTGGAACGACTGCCTCAATCTCAACTGCTTCTCCGACACGCCGGGCCAGTCTTTCCAGACCACGACCAACAAGGAAGGCAAAGTCGCGGAGTCGGTCTTCATCGCCGGACTTTTCGTCCTGGCGGGGCAGGAACTGGCGGCCATCGCGCGGCATCGAGGCCTGGAGCGGGAGGCGGCGGCTTGTCTTGCGGAGACGGCCAAGATGGAGCGGACCGTCCGCGAGCATGGCTGGGACGGCGAGTGGTTCGTGCGTGCCTACGACGATTTCGGCAACAAGGTCGGATCGAAGGAATGCGAGGAAGGGAAGATCTTCATCGAGACGCAGGGCTTCTGCGTGCTGGCGGGCATCGGACTGGAGGATGGTCTGGCCCAGCGCGCGTTGGACTCCGTCCGCGAGCACCTGGCGACCGAGCACGGCATCGTGTTGCAGCAGCCCGCCTATTCCCGCTACTACCTGCACCTGGGCGAGATCTCGTCCTACCCGCCCGGCTACAAAGAGAACGCCGGGATCTTCTGCCACAACAACCCCTGGGTGATCATCGCCGAGACGCGGGTGGGGAACGGCGACGCGGCGCACGACTATTACCGGCGGATCAACCCGTCGGTGCGCGAGCGCATCAGCGAGGTGCATCGCTGCGAGCCCTACGTCTACCCCCAGATGATCGCGGGAAAGGACGCCCCGACCTTCGGCGAAGCGAAGAATTCGTGGCTCACCGGCACGGCGGCCTGGAACTTCTACGCGATCACGCAGTGGATTCTGGGCATTCGTCCCGCCTATGACGGCCTGGAGATCGAGCCGGTGATCCCGAAGAGCTGGGCCGGATTCAAGGCCATCCGCAAGTTTCGTGGCGTCACTTACAACATCAAGGTCAAACGGGCGGGCGAGGGCAACGGCGTGGCCCTGGTGGTGGACGGCGTTGCCGTCGCGGGCCAGACCGTGCCCGTGCCGCCGGCCGGCCGGACCGAGGTCGCCGTCGAGGTGACGTTGAGCTGAGAGGTCGCGGCGCACGCTTCGGCGTGGCGCGGCGAAGTTCAGTTCGCCGAGCCAGCCGCAGGCTGAGGCCTGCCGGCACGCTGAAGCGTGCGCCACGTTAATATGGAGTGCAGGAAAGAAGGAGGCCCAAAATGAACATCCGTCCGCTTCATGATCATGTGCTGATCCGCCGAATCGAAGAAACCGAGACGGTTCGGGGCGGGATCATCATCCCCGACAGCGCTAAGGAGAAGCCGCAAGAGGGCGAGGTGGTGGCCGTCGGCGACGGCAAACTCCTCGAGGACGGCCAGCACGCGGCCATTGACGTCCAGGTCGGCGACCGGATCCTCTTCGGAAAGTACTCGGGTTCCGATGTCAAGATCGACGGGGACAAGTACCTGATCGTGCGCGAGGACGAGATCCTCGGCGTGCTGTCGAAGTGAGACCGTGTGCTAACCTGAGAAGGCATCTTTCAGACTTGAGGAAGTTTTTGTGATGGGTCAAACTACGTTCGCACGTCTATTTCTTATGGCCGCGGCCGGGTTGGCCGCCGTGGGAGTCGCCTCGGCGCAAACCAAGGTCGCGGTAATCAACATGCAGCAAGCGGTGCTCGCCACCGCCGAAATCAAGAAGGCATCGACCGAGCTGGAGGCCAAGTACAAGCCGCGGCAAGCGGCGCTCGACCAGCTTCGCTCCGAACTGGAAGGCATCCAGCAGAAGCTCCAGGCGGGCGAGGGGAAGCTGACGCAGGCTGCCGAGCAGGACCTCACGCTCCAGGGGCAGCGCAAGCAGCGCGCCTTGCAGCGCATGAGCCAGGATTTGCAGGAGGAAGTCGACAACGCCCGCAACGAGATCCTTGGCGCCACGGGGCGCCGCATGCAAGAGGTGGTCCGCAAGCTGGCCGATGAGCGCGGCGTCGACGTAATCGTCGAGGCCGGCAGCACGCTCTTCTTCAAGGCCCCGCTCGACCTCACGCAGGATATCGTGGCCGCTTACGACAAGGCGTATCCTACGAAGTAGCGGATACGCGCGAGCGAGGCGCGATGGCCGGTTATCTGGAAGACTACGGCGTGGCGGACGAGCGGCGCTCCCGCGTGGTGCGGCGGATCGTCATTTCGGCGGGCGTGGCGGCCATCGGCGTTCTTCTGTACCTCGCATTGCCCCTCCTTTCCATACTGGCGCCGCCCTTGTCTCCCGGCTGGTGGCACGTCCGGAGCTTCATGCGCGACCTGCGCCGGCAGGACTACCATGCCGCCTATCGGGCATGGGGCTGCGCGCAGCCCTGCCAGGGCTACTCCTTCGAGGACTTCATGGGGGACTGGGGCCCGCAGGGCAAGTCGGCCGGCGCCGCAGCCGGCTCCATCCGCAAAGTGCGCCCCTGCGGCGAAGGCACGATTGTCGTGATCGACTGGCCGGGCGACAACCAGACGCTTTGGTACCGTCCCGCGGACGGCTCGCTTACGTTCTGGCCGTGGGGCGGGTGCCCGGCGCACTTCGCCGCTCCGGACCAAACCGCAGCGCCTTGACGCTTCCATCCGGGCGGCGCGAGCGGTGGGCGGGTGACGGCGCCTTAGCGGCCGCCACCGCGGCGCGGTGGCCCCGGATTGCCGTTTCCCGTTCCGCTCCGCCGCCCCATCTGGCCGTCGCCGGCGCCGGCGCGAAACCGATTGCGGGAACGTTGCTGCCGTCCGTATTTTCCCCGTAGAATGGTGGGGGGGCTAGAGGGTAGGCCCCGTGGTTCGGCAGGTTCCGGGCGGGAGTAACTCAATGGTAGAGTCACAGCCTTCCAAGCTGTTGGTTGCGGGTTCGATTCCCGTCTCCCGCTCCAGTTCGGCCCCGAAGCTTCAGCGCGCGCAATTCGGCTGGCGTAGCTCAGTTGGTAGAGCATCTGATTTGTAATCAGAGGGTCGTGGGTTCAATTCCCTCCGCCAGCTCCACTATTAGCAGTTTTGGCCGCGGAGTCGTCAGGGCTGCGCGGCGTCCGCGAGGATTTCTGGAGTGGGCAGGATCAGACGAATGCCAGCGGCGTCGGCCTCGTTGGGATCGGCGAAGGCATGGGTTCGGTCGAGGATGAACCGGGCTCGGTCAAGCGTGGCGAAGTCGACGGCTACGGTATAACGCTGCGCGAAGTCCAGTGTGCGCACAAGAGCACCAGTGATTCCGTTCTGCGAGAGGGCCTTCAAGGCCATGAGGTAATTGTTGCGGTAGACGGTGGGGACGATGAGTCGGCTCTCGCCGGCTGCAAAGAGTTCCGCGTTCATCATGATTCTGGCAGCGCGCCCGTTGCCGTCGGCGAATGGGTGGACCTCTGAGACGAGGAACATGATGAAGATCGCGCGATGAAGCGGGGCGGCGAGACTGCGGTAGAGTTCGAAGCCTTTGACCAGGGTGCCCGCAACGAGTTCGGGCGTCACAAAGACAGTGGAGCCGGCGCGATTCGCATCGGTCTTGAAGCGCCCCGGCGCTTTGTCGGGCCGGCCCTCCATGATCCGCGCATGGCGGTTCTTGAGAAGCGTCGTCAGTTCCTCGACGGAGCGAGGCGTGCGCGACATTTCGATGGGGTCAGAGACCACCTTCCAGGTACCGAGCACGTCATGAGCATCCTCTGGCCGCTCCTTGGGGATTTGTCCTTTGAAAACGATGCCGGCGGCTTCATCAACAGCGAACTCGGTGCCTTCGATGAAGTTGGAGAAGTAGGCTTCGAAAAACGGCAGGGCGGGGCCATCGGTGGCGTGCGCCAGGCGTGTCACTGGTGCGGCGCCAGCCAACTCGGCGTGAAGCCGCTGCAACAAGTCGAGCCGCTGGGGGTCGTAGGGTAAGCCCGCGGCGCGGGCCACGGCCACGGGCGATTGCAAACGCGTCTGGCGAGTGCCGAGAAGGGTTCCGATCAGGGTGTCGAGGCGCTGGAACTCGTTTCCGAGATGCAGTTCCACGGCAATTCCGCGGGCGTCGTCGCGAAGGCGTTGAACTGCCGTCTCCCCACTGTGCCGGAGCATTTCATCCAGGCGCTGCTCAATGTCGCGATTGGGCAAAGTGCGCGCAATGCCATGGCGGGCGCGGGACCACCGCATGTTCTCCAGAAACGCCCGCGCGGGGGAAGCGAGGCGCAAGCCGCCAATGAAAGGCCGGTCGCTCGCCAAAGGTGGCGCTCCCTTCCGTGGGCGCAACGTCACTCCTGGTAGAACGATGTCGCGCTTGTGATCGGCGACGAGGAAGACCGAACCGTCCGGCGCTGGGCGGTTCTCCAGTGCGGTGCGGTCGGCGATGAGGGCGCCAGGCAGGTAAGCCGCGACCAGCGGCCAAAGATTGCGCAGCACGATCTGTTCCGGCGGGTCTTTGAGGTTGCGGGAGTAAAGGCGCGACGCCAGCTTGCGCAGAGTCCCCGCCTTCACCTCTCGCGAGACGGCTGCGGCGAGGTCCGCATTGGAAACGAAAGCCTCGGGCATGGCTGAGAAGTCGGGCATTAGAGCGCTCCCTCATTGATCTTATAGCAATGTTGTGGGGGTTAACAAGCCATATGGAACAGTTTTCGGGGTTTTGCAGGAGTGCTTACTTGGATCGTTCGCGGTGAGAAAATGGGGTCCAGGAGACGGGAAACCGCCTGCCGGATTGTTTTCCGGGGCTTAAGGAGCAAGCTGGGCGATGATTCGGGCGTTAGGAAGCTCTGAGGTTCTGTACCTTGTTGGTGCGGACGGTGGGACTTGAACACGCACGGCCTCGCGGCCACTGGCTCCTAAGGGCATTTGACCGGGTTTCCTGGTGTTGCCTCACGTCGCATGTCGTTGATTTACCGTCAGACCCTGTATCCCCGAGTTGCCTGGAGTCTCAGCAACACCGTTGCAAAACCGTTAGCAGTTTTGACACGGGCGGCAGCCCAAGCGTTACGCCTTCTCAGCCGGTTCCGGGCCGACCTGCGCATCCAGAACCTGCCGTACCTTGAGCGCCAACCCGGCCGGCGTGAACGGCTTCTGCAGGAACGGCACCCCTTTCTCGATCCCTTCCCTCAGCATGACATCCTGCGTGTGGCCCGACATGAACAGCACCTTCATATCGGGCCGCAGGACCGCCGCGCGCTCAGCCGTCTCCCTTCCGCTCATTTCCGGCATCACGACATCGGTGAAAAGGAGACTTATCGGACCTGGGTGGACCTGGCACAACGTCAGCGCCTCCAGCCCATCCCTCGCCTGGAGCACCACGTATCCACTCCTTTCCAGAACCCTCCACGCCAGCTCCCGCACGATGTCTTCATCCTCCACCAACAGGACGACCTCGGAGCCTTGCGGCGCCTCCGCAAGGGGTACGCTCGGCGGCTCAACGCTCTCCGGCGCCTCCTCCACGGCGGGCAGCAGGACCGTGAAGGTCGTGCCCTGCCCCACTTCGGAGCTGCACCAGATCACGCCGCCGCTCTGCTGAACGATCCCCAGAACCGTGGCCAGCCCCAGACCTGTTCCTTTGCCCGCCTCCTTCGTAGTGAAAAACGGTTCGAAAACGTGCGCCTGCGTGTCGACATCCATGCCGATTCCGGTGTCTTGAACGGTCAGCATGACGTACGCTCCGGCCGCCAGATTGTTGGCCTGAGCGTCCGCCTCCCCGAGGGTCACATCCGCGGTGCGGACGGTCAGCGTCCCGCCGCCAGGCATGGCGTCGCGGGCGTTCAGGCACAGGTTCATCAGGACGCGCGTGATCTCGCCGGGATCGACCCGAACGCGTGCGAGTTGGGGCGAGTGGAGGGTGACCACCCTGATGCGCTCATCCAGCAAACGGCGAAGCATGCGTTCAAAATCCGCAATCACCGCGGTAAAGTCGAGGATCTTGGGTTGCAGGATCTTCCGCCGGCTGAAAGCCAACAATTGGTCTGTGAGCGACGCGGCCCTTTGCCCGGCGCGCTTGATTTCGCGGAGCTGCTGGATATTGGGATCATCCTCGTCCAGGCAGTCCAGGACCAGGTCGCTATAGCCAATGACTGCGGTCAGCAGGTTGTTGAAGTCATGCGCGATGCCGCCCGCCAGTCTTCCGATCGCCTCCATCTTCTGCGCCTGGCGCGAAAGCTCCTCGCGCTTGAGCAGAGCCGTCTCCGCCTCGCGGCGAGCCGTGACGTCCTCGATGGCCAGCAGGATCAAATCAACGTGATCGAGGCGCGCGCCGCTGAGCATCAGCACTCTGCGCCCAATACCCGGAAAATCCGGCTGCACCTCCAGTCCGCGAAACATCTTGTCGACCGGCAGGACGCGGTCCAGGGCCTCGCGCAGGGCGGGTATGTCCCAGACGCCGCCGCAGAGAGAGTGCAGGAAACGCCCCTCCGTCTCCGCCGCCGATGTCCCGAACCCGGCGTAGAACGCCCGGTTGGCGGTCCGCACCCTGAGCTCCGTATCGAGCACCACCAGCGGCTCCCACACCGTCTCGACGATTGAGGTCGCAAAGTCGCGCGCCTCAACCAGAGCCTCGTTTCTTGACTGCATCTCGTGGTTGAGCGTGATCAGTTCTTCGTTGGCGGACTGCAACTCTTCCTTCGCCGTCTCCAGTTCTTCGTTGAGGCTCTGGAGTTCCTCATTTGCCGAGAGCGTCTCTTCCGTAGCTGTCTGGGTATCCTCGCTCTCTGTGCGGTGTTCTTCCATGATCGACAGGAGCCGCTCTCGCGCCGCCGCGACCTCCCGCTTCAGCTTCGCGATATGGCGCGCCTTCTCATCGGCCTCTGTCTCGACATCACGGCTTTGAACCGCAGCCCCGATGGGCTCGAAGAGAATCAAGTGGGCGCGCGGCCGCTCACCGTGCAACGTCACCACCTCGACGGCCAGATCCTCGATGCCACCTTCGTGCTCGTACTGAATGCGATCGCCGCAGGCCCCCTCCCCGCTCGCCTGTGCCTGGTGAATCAGCCTTTCGACTTCCAGGTAGAGCCCGGTGTCCGGGATGAGCTTCAACAGACTGAAACTGACTTTCCCCAGCGGCAAACTGAGGTACGGAGCCGCCCGGCCCCGGATTTCCAGTACCTCCAGCGCGTCATCCACCACCACGCCTGCGGGGCTGTATCTCGATAGAAGAATGCGATCAACCTCGTTGCGCGCCTTCGCGCCGTCCCATAATCCGGTTCCACGCGTCCGGGACGCCTTCTCGACCCCGGCTGACTGACGGAAACCGAGGTACGGTTTTCTGGTCGCGTCCAGCTTCGCAAAGAGACTATGATTGCCGTCGACCATGGAGAACAAGTCGCCAAAAGAGGCGGCCTCGGATCGACCCAGAAAGAGATATCCGCCCGGCCTGAGGGCGTAGTGGAAGCGCGCGATGATCTCCTTTTGAACGCTCCCCAGGTAGATCAGCACGTTGCGGCAACTGATCAGGTCCAGCTTTGCAAAAGGAGGATCGTCGATCAGGTTGTGCCGGCTGAAGACACACATCTCGCGCACGGCTTTGGTGACCTGGTAGCCCGTGTCATCCTTGGTGAAGTAACGGTCCAGTTGTTCCGGGCTGAGGTCCGGCGCGATGTTCGCCAGGTACTTGCCGGCTCGGGCCTTTTCGATGGAGGCCTCGCTGATGTCGGAAGCGAAGATCTGGATCGGAAAACCGTTGCCGGTTTCCTCGAGATACCCATGCAAAAGGATCGCGATTGAATACGCCTCTTCTCCCGTCGCGCATCCCGGCACCCAGATTCGGATTGGTCCGTTCGCTGGCCTGTTCCGGACAATCTTGGGAAACACCAGGTCCTTCAGGGCCTCAAACGACTCGGAATCGCGGAAGAAACTGGTCACGCTGATCAGGAGGTCCCGTTCGAGCGCGCGAAGCTCGGCGGGGTCCTTCTCGAGTTGCCACACGTACTCTTCCATGCTCCCGATGGTGCGCAGCGCCAGCCGCCGCAGGATGCGGCGATGCATGGTCTTCTGGCGATAGAGGGAAAAATCGATGCCGCTGGCCGCCTTCAGCACGGCAAAGACGGCCGCGAACGGATCTTGCCCCTGCCTCGGTTCCTCTTCCCTGGGGGCAGCGTCCGCCATGTAGGGGTCCCGCGCGATTCTAACCAACTCTGCTGCGATCCGCTCCGGCGCCAGGATGAAATCGACGCAGGTGGACCCCTCGGCCGCCCTCGGCATGCTGGGGTACTCGGCGGTCTCGGGATCCTGTGCGAACGTCACACCGCCCGCCTCCTTGATCGCCTGCAGCCCCGCCGCGCCGTCCGTCCCGGCACCCGAGAGAATCACGCCCACAGCCCGGCTACCGCATTCCTTCGCGAGCGACCGCAAGAACCGATCGATGGGCATGTGGAGCCTTGGCGTTGTTCCTCGCGGCGTGAGCTTCAGCAGCCCATCGGCGATGGTGAGTTCGTTGTTCGGCGGTATCACGTAGACATGGTTCGGCTCTACCGCTATCCCGTCCACCACCTCGCTTACCGGCAGACGCGTAGCGCGCCCCAGGATTGTGCTCAACAGACTGTGGTGCGTCGGTTCCAGGTGCTGCACCAGGACGACGGCGAAGCCGATCTCGGGAGTCAGGTGCGCCAGCAGCAGCTTGAACGCTTCGAGGCCGCCAGCGGAAGCGCCAATTCCCACTACCGGGGTGCAGACGGATCCCGGTCCCTGCTCGGCCGCATTTTCGGTTGGGTTCGGATGGCCCTCCACCGGGTCGGCACCCTGCTGCGCCACTACTGGCCCCGGCGCGTCACGAAAGGCATTATTCGGGTGCCTATTTCGCATTCAGCCGACTCGCCTCCCTGCGCAATTCTATCGCCGGCGGCGGCTAACGTATACTGGGCAAATGCCTAGTGCCCCCAGGGCTCGAACAACTGGGGTGGCACGGCGCAAGCGTCCGGGGCTTTCACGCCAGGAGTTCCACCATGGACACTGCGACGCCGACAGAAATCGCCCTCCAGGCTGAGGTCCGCCAACTTCGAGAGCGAATCACCGAACTTGAAACCGAACGGCTAGCCGCGCGGCAGCAAGCCGAGGAACAGAGCAGCACGCTGCTGGCGACCCTGGAAGCGGCGCTGGCCAGCATGACCGACGCTGTGTTCATTTCCGACGCCCAGGGTCGGTTCATTCACACCAACGATGCCTTCGCCACCTATCACCGGTTCAGAAACCGGGAGGAGTGCAGCAAGACCATCGCCGACTGTCCCGACAGTCTGACGGCTTTCCTGCCCGACGGGACTCAGGCTCCGCCGGATATGTGGGCCGTGCCGCGGGCTCTTCGCGGCGAAACGGTCACCAACACCGAATACACCCTGCACCGGAAGGACACGGGCGAAACCTGGGTGGGAGGCTACAGCTTCGCTCCCATTCGCGGCTCTGACGGCGCCATCGCCGGGGCGGTGGTGGTGGCTCGCGACGTCACCAAGCGCAAACAGGCCGAGGACCAAGTCCGCCGGAGCCAGAAGACCTTTTCGGAACTGGTGGAGCGCGCTCCGTTCGGAATCTACGTCGTAGATTCCCAGTTCCGTATTGCCCACATGAATACCGGCTCGCAAAACGGAGCGTTCCGAAACGTGCGGCCGGTGATCGGGCGCGACTTTGCGGAGGTGATGCGCATCCTCTGGCCCGAGCCTGTCGCCGCGGAGATCATCGCCGCCTTCCGCCGCACACTCGAAACCGGCGAACCATATTATCCGCCGCCCTTCTTCAACCCGCGCCACGACGTGGAGGCGGTTGAGGGTTACGAGTGGGAACTGCACCGCATGACGCTGCCGGACGGGCGACAGGGCGTAATTTGCTATTACTTCGATTCAACGGAGCTGCGCCAGGCCGAGGCAGCCTTGCGGGACAGTGAGGAACGATTCCGCTCCGTCGCGGAAAACAAGTCGGAAGGCCTGATGCTTTTCGATGCCAAGGGCAATTTCACGTACCAGAACCCCGCGTCTTTACGGATTCATGGCTTTCGGGCTCCAGGGGCTGGGCACGTCGAGAGAGAGAATCTTCCGGCGACATGGAACGCTTGGGACGACACGGGGCGTCCGATGTCGTTCGAGGAGTGGCCCATCTCGCGTGTGTTACGAGGCGAGCGTTTCAAGGACCAGATCCTGCGCGCCATGAGAGTCGAGACAGGTCAGGAATTCTGGGCCAGCTACAACGGCTGCCCGATCCTTGACGCCAACGGCAGGCTGACCTTCGGCTTCATCACCATTCGTGAGATCACCGAGCAGCGCAAGGCCGGGATGGCGATGCGCGAAAGCGAGGAGCGGCTGCGGCTGGCTCTCACCGCGGCCGAGTTGGGCACGTGGGATTACAACCCGGTCACGGGTGCGCTCATCTGGGACGCGCGGTGCAAGGAATTGTTCGGACTGCCTCCCGAGACCGAGGTCGACTACGACATCTTCCTCGCCGGCCTCCATCCCGATGACCGCGAGCGAGCGAACCAGGTTGTGCAACGGACCTTCGATCCCGCCAGCGACGGCCTTTTCGATATTGAGTATCGAACGGTGGGCCTCCGTGATGGCGGCATAATGCGCTGGGTTCGCGCAACAGGCAGAGCGTCGTTCAATGCCGCGGGCCAACCGATTCGCTTCGTCGGCACCGTTCAGGACATCACCGGGCGCAAGCGCGCTGAGGAGGCGCTGAGACTGACGCAGGCGTCGGTTGACGGCGCGGCCGAGATGGTCGCCTGGTTCACGCCGGACGGCAGAGTCTATTACGCCAACGACGCCACGTGCCGGACCCTGGGATACTCGCGCGAGGAACTGCTCCAGATGAGCGCCCTGGATTTCAGCCCCGGATTCAACTGGGAGCAATATCATCAGCATTGGGAGGAAGTCAGAAAGCGCAAGTCATTCACCCTTGAAGTCATGCATCGCCGCAAGGACGGCACCGAGTACCCGGCCGAGGTACTGGTCAACCATGTCGTGTACGGCGGGCACGAGTATATCTTCGCCTACGGCAGGGACATCACCGAACGCAAGAGGGTCGAGGAAGCGCTGCGCCAAAGCGAATCCGAGCAACGCCGGCAGCGCGAGTTTCTGGCAACCCTTCTCGCCAATGCGCCCTATGGCATCTCGGTCCACAGAGGGCGCGACCTTGTATACGAACTGGTCAATCCGGCGTACCAGTCCATGGTCGGATCTGACATTCAACTCGTCGGGCGAGCTTACAGGGAAGTGTTCCCGGAAGCGGCCGCAGCGGGCGTCGACGCCAAACTGCAGCAAGTGATCGAGACCGGAGAACCTTGGATTGTGGACCGCTTCAAAGCGCCTATCCCAGGTAAGCCCGCCGCAATATGGGATGGCCAGGTCGTGCGCTTGCCCGCCGCGGGGGACGAACCATGGATCCTGGCGATTGTCTGGGATGTGACCAAGCAAGCGGCGAATGAGGAGGCGCTCCGGGAGAGCGAGGGGCGGCTGCGGCTGTTCGTCGAGCATGCGCCGGCCGCCATCGCGATGTTCGACCGGCAGATGCGTTATGTGGCTGTCAGCCGACGATGGCTTTCCGACTTCCGCCTCGGCGAGCAGGAACTCATCGGCCGCAGTCACTACGACGTGTTCCCGGAAATACCGAAGCGTTGGGAGGAGATACACCGCCGCTGCCTGGCTGGCGCGACGGAAAAATGCGACGAAGACTCCTTCCTTCGCGCCGATGGCGAGTTGGATTGGGTGCGTTGGGAAACCCGTCCCTGGCTTAACGGTAAGGAAGAGGTCGGCGGCATCATCATCTTCAGTGAGCTGATCAACGATCGCAAACGGGCCGAGCAGGCGTTGGCCGCAAGTGAAGGCAGGCTCCGCGCGCTGCTCGAATCCGCGGCGCAGGGAGTGGTGGCGGCCGATGAGACGGGGTGCATCCTCCTGGTCAACGCGAGGACCGAGGAGCTATTCGGGTACAGCCGCGATGAGCTGCTCGGGCAGCCCCTGGAACTAATCGTGCCAGAGCGCTTTCGGGGAGTCCACGCAAACCATCGAGGGCAGTACTTCGCGAGCCCGCGCACGCGCCAGATGGGAGCCGGCCTTGACCTCGAAGGCCGCAAGAAGAACGGCGACAGCATTGCGCTGGAAGTCGGCCTTAGCTTCGTCGAAGAAGGGGGAACGCGCCTGGCGCTGGCCCTCATAACGGACGTCACCGAACGCAAGCGGTCTGAGGAACATTTCCGGCAGGCACAGAAACTGGAGAGCCTCGGGTTGCTGGCCGGCGGCGTCGCCCACGACTTCAACAATCTACTGGTCGGCGTGCTCGGCAACGCCAGCCTGGCCCAGGAGATGCTACCGCCCGAGCACCCGGCCGCCGAACTGCTGGAGCGGGTCGTCAAAACCGGCGAACAGGCCGCTCACCTTACCCGGCAGATGCTCGCTTACTCGGGCAAGGGCAAGTTCCTGGTGGAGGCGCTGAGTCTCTCGAAGATCATCCCCGATCTGAACGGCCTAATCCGGCCGTCCATTCCCAAGAAGATCGCGTTCCGCGTTGAACTGGAAGAGGATCTGCCAGCTATTGAAGCCGATCGAGGTCAGGTACAACAGGTGTTCATGAATCTGGCGCTCAATGCATCGGAGGCGATCGGCAATCGCGAGGGCCAGATCACGGTTCGAACCGGCACCCAGAAGGTGGACGGACGGTATTTGCGGCTGCACCCGGAGATAGCGACACTGCGGCCAGGAGAGTACGTCTGTCTGGAAGTGCGCGATAACGGCTGTGGCATGGACGATGCCACCAAGGCCAAGGTCTTCGATCCGTTCTTCTCGACTAAGTTCTCGGGCCGCGGCCTGGGGCTTGCGGCCGTTTCCGGCATCGTGCGCGGCCACAAAGGCGCGATCGCGGTTACTACCGCTCCTGGCAGAGGGAGTAGCTTCACGGTGCTGTTCCCGGCTGCCGGACGTCCATCCGACGAGCCACAGGTCCGTCCTGCCAGCGCAGGGCTTCGAGGCTCTGGAGTGGTTCTCGTGGTGGATGACGAACGCTTCGTGTTGGAGATGGCAAAAAGGGCGCTTGAATCTCGAGGCTACACGGTTCTGATGGCGGACAGCGGACCGGCGGCGATCGACGTCCTCAAGCGACATCCCGGCGACATCGCGCTCGTGGTCCTGGATCTCAGCATGCCGAACATGAGCGGTGAGGAGGCCCTGCCCGAACTCCGGAAGATCCGTCCCGACGTCAAGGTCCTGGTCTCAAGCGGCTACAGCGAGGCCGAGACCCTGACTCTTTTCAGGGGGCAGCGGGTTTCAGGGTTCATCCAGAAGCCCTACACCGCTGTGGGACTGGCTGACGGTATCAGGGTCTGCCTGGCATGAGCCCCAAAGAGGATTAGTGAACGTGGTCCGATTCCCGGCCGGCGGCGACCTTCTGTTCGACGGGCCGTGCCAACGGCTGGGCAGGACCCGCGACCAGGCGGCACGGAACTAGTCGGCGCACTACCGGTGGCACGGTCATTCTTCCTGGACCCACCCTATGAAGCCCCACGGCTTCATAGCGAGGACACCAACCATCTGACTGCAGTAGATCACTGGTGCGGACGGTGGGACTTGAACCCACACGGCCTCGCGGCCACTGGCTCCTAAGGCCAGCGCGTCTGCCAATTTCGCCACGTCCGCGGGCGGGTCAACTTCGTGCCCATGATAACGCACCGGTTCATCGGAACGCGCGCCGCAGCCCGCTCCCCGCAAGCAGCGCCACCGCGGCGAAGAACAGGAGGCTCAGACCCACCACCACCGCCCGGCGCTCCGGCGAGAGCGTTCGCGGCGCCGGTTCGCCGCTGTCGAAGACCAGCGCCACCTGCAAGCGCACCGCAGCCGGGCCGCGCCCTTCCATGCGGTTGTCCACCAGCATGACGTAATCGCCTGGCGGCGCCCAACAGGTGAAGCCGCCCGAACGCTGGTAGGCGGTCGCGGCCAGCTCGCGGTGCGCCTGGCCCGCGCTCATCTTGGCGAACTCGGCCCTCTCGAGCAGAAGCACGCGCACACCCGAGCCGCCGCTTACTACCGTGAAGCCGCACTCGAGGCGAGCCGGCTGCTGCCGCAGCGGAATCCCGTAGGCCCTCCATTTCGCGGCCGCAACGGTCACGGTTTCGTCGAGCAACGGCAGGGCCCTGGGCGCCGCGGCCAGCGCCAGCAGAAGTGCGAGGATCATCGCGTTTCCGAGTACACCACCTCGCCGCCAACCACCGTCATCGTCACATGGGTGCTCAAGATCTCGCGTGGCGGAACGCGCATGATATCCGCGGACAGCATGACGAAATCGGCCAGCTTGCCGAGCGCCAGCGACCCTTTGCTGCCCTCCTCGAACGCCGCGTAGGCGCCGCCCATCGTCCAGCTTCGGAGCGCCTCCTGGCGTGTCATCCTCTGATCCGGAAACCAGCCCGCCGCGGGCGCGCCGTCGCGATCCTGCCGCGTGATGGCGGCATAGAAGCCCGCGAGCGGGTTGGGACTCTCGACCGGGAAATCCGACCCGTTGGCCGCGGCGACCCCCAGCCCGAGGAAACGCTGCCATGCATAGGCGCCCTTCACACGCTCCGGCCCCAGCCGGGCCTCGGCCCACCGCATGTCGCTGGTGGCGTGCGTCGATTGCACGGAAGCGATGATCGAGAACTTCCGGAACAGATCGAAGTCCGCGGGCGCCACCACCTGGGCGTGCTCGATGCGGAAGCGCAGGCCGTTGGCGCCCCCGAGCGCGGCGCCATAGACCGCCAGCACCGTGCGGTTGGCGCGATCTCCGATGGCGTGCGTGGCCACCTGAAAGCCGTGCGCCTTGGCCTCCCGCGCCACCTGTTCGATCTGCTCCCGCGTCAGCATCATGAGGCCGCTGTTGCCGGGATCGTCCGAGTACGGTTCGATGAGCGCCGCCCCGCGCGACCCCAGCGCACCATCGGCGATCAGCTTGATCGCCCGCACGGTCAGCCGCTCGCCGATCTCGGGTCCGCTACGGAGATACTGCCGCCACAGATCGCCCGCGCCGCCGATCATGGCGTAGACGCGAATGGGCAGTTCCCCGTGCGCGATCAGGTCGCGATAAGCGTCCAGTTCCTGCGCGCCGATGCCGGCGTCATGCACCGTTGTCAGGCCGAATCGCGCGCACTCGCGTGCGGCGCGGGCGATGCGGCGGCGGACCTCGGTGGGCGTGGGCGGCGGAATGCGGCTCTCGACCAGCGCCATCGCCCGGTCGATGAGGACACCCGTGGGCTCGCCCGCCGCGGTGCGCATGATGCGGCCGCCGGGCGGATCCGGCGTCTGCGTCGTGATGCCGGCCAGCGCCAGCGCCTGGCGGTTGACCCAGGCCGCATGTCCGTCCACACGGCTCAGGAACACCGGGTTCGCCGGGGCGGCCGCGGCCAGGTCGTCCGCCGAGGGAAAACGGCCGCCCCAGTTGGTCTGGTCCCAGCCGCGTCCACGAATCCACTCGCCCGCGTTGCGCCGTCCCGCTTCGGTTTTCACGATTGCCGCGGCTTCCGCCACGCTTCTCACGCTCCGAAGGTCGAAGGTCTCGAGAGCATCGCCCAGCGCTTGCATGTGGCCGTGCGAATCGATCAGGCCGGGCACGATGGCGGCCCCGTGCGCTTCGATGTGGCGGGTCCCCGCACCGATGTACGCGCCGGCGTCGCCGCCCACGTAGACGATGCGCCCGCCCCTGGCCGCCAGCGCCGAAGCCAGAGGCATGCGCTCGTCGAGCGTGTCAATGCGCGCCCCGGTGATCACGATATCCGCCCCTTGTACCCCTTGTGCCCAGCCGCTCCCAGCTACAAACAGGGCTAGAATGATGAGCATGGACGAAAGTATCGCACATCCGGGGCGCCCCGCCGCCGCGGCTTGGGAGCTCCCCGGATGGAAGACCGCCGCGAGCGCGGTAGCCGCATTCCTGCTCGCACTCCTGTTCGTGGTGTCGGGTGTGTGGAAGATCACGGACCCGTTCTCCGCCGCCCAGAGGATGACGCAAGCCCTGGTCCCCGCCAGTCTCAGCCTGCTGGCCGCATGCATGTTCGGCATCGCGGAGACGTTCACAGCGGTGTTGCTGGTGGTGCCGCGGTTCCGCCGCTGGGGCGCCTGGCTGGGCGGCCTGCTGCTGGTTGCCTTCATGGTGTACATCGGGTATCACTACAACCAGCTTCGTGGCGACGACTGCAACTGCTTTCCGTGGGTCCGGCGCGCCGTCGGTCCCGCGTTCTTCGTAGGCGACGCCGCTATGCTGGCGCTGGCGGTGCTGGCCGGTTGGTGGGTGCGGCGTTCCTCGGATCTGCGCACCGCTCTGGCCGTGCTGATGGCGGTTGCCGTGTTTGCCGCGGTCTCCTACGGGGTGAACGCGCGGCTGCAGGCGTCGGCGCGGGCGCCGGAATCCATCGTCGTCGCCGGCCAGCCCGTCGCGCTGGGCGAGGGCCGCTTCCTGGTTTTCTTCTTCGATCCCGAGTGTACGCACTGCAACGACGCCGCCCACGAGATGGCGAAACTCGCCTGGCGCGGGGTGAAGATCATCGGCGTTCCCACCGAGCAGCCCCAGTTCGCGCAGTATTTCATGGACAGCACCGGCCTGCGCGCTCCGGTCTCGAACGATCTGGCGGCGCTGAAGAAGGCTTTCCGCCTCGGCGCGACGCCCTATGCCGTGGCCATCGAGAGCGGCCGCCAGAAAGCCGGTCTCTCCGATTTCGATCCGCAGCGGCTCTCCGCGCGCCTCCGCGAGATCGGCTTCATCCACTAGGACCGTGGCGCACGGATGTTGAAACGCATCCTCCTGGCTCTCGCCGCGGCGCTCGGCGCCCTGTATGCGGGCGACTACCTCTCGGTCCGCTATCGGATTCCGAACAACCGGGCGCAGTTCGGGACGGTGCAGGTCCGCCGCTCGTATGCCATCCCTCAGAAGAACGGCCGCGTCCAGTTCACCTTCGACCCGCCCGAAAACCAGACCTGCGTCCAGTCGCTGTTCCCGCATCTCGGCTACACGCCCTGCTGGTACCTCCGCCGCCACGCCCAGAAACGCATCGATTTCTGAGCGGAGAAGTTGCTCTGTGACACGAAGGGCGGTGCTTCACCAAGAACCGCGACCGGCTGCTGGAAGGCGCGGCGGCGTCGGATCGAGGCGACGGTTGCCCGCGCGCTTCTGGACGGCGGATGCCTGCGGTGCAGCGAGGAGACGCCCAGCGGCGCCACCGGCGCCTGGTTGCCGAGTATCTTCGGGAGCGGTGGGGCAACCTCGAGATCGAGCACATCCTCTGAAGGCCGGACGCCCGTTCAGATCCTTACACTTACAAAGGGCCTCGCGGCGAGCCCGCGCTATACTAGGGTTTTGGGCTGACTCGGGGGCTCCCTGTGATGCACGAGACGAGCGTGATGTGGCTGCGCCTGGCGGTCGTGCTGTACTCGCTCGGGCTGCTGCACGTTCTCCTCACCCTGATTCACCGCCGGCGCGACCGCGTTTTTCGCGTTGCCATGGCCGCGTTTTACACCGGCGTCGTCGTCCACATCGTGTCGATCGTCGAGCAGACCGCCGCGACAGGCCGCCTGCCGGCCAACGATTTTTTCCAGTCGGCTTCGCTGTGCGGCCTCCTTTGCGCCGTGCTGTTCCTCTTCCTCTACTGGCGCTACGGCTACGAGAGCCTGGCTGTGTTCGTCTTTCCGCTGGTGTTCGTGCTGGCGCTGGTGGGCGAGTTGGGAAACCCGATCGCCTCCTGGAGCGATCCGCGCCTCCGCAGCGCGTGGCTGCTCGTTCACGTCGCCCTGGTGCTGGTGGGGTACGCCGCTCTGCTGCTGACCGCGGTTACGTCCATCCTCTACCTTCTTCGCGAGCGGCAACTGAAGGCCAAGAAGGCGGGTGGCACCTTGCCGCCGCTCGCAACGCTGGACACGCTGATGTCGCGGGCCCTCTCGATCGGCTTCGTCTTCATCACCCTGGCCGTGATCGCGGGCTCGACCTGGGCTTCGATCGAATTGGGAACGCACTGGATCCGCAATCCGCGCATCATCATTTCGCTTTTGACCTGGGGACTGTACCTGGTCATCGTGTTCTTTCGCGTCACGGCGGGCTGGAGAGGCCGCAAGGCGGCATTCATGGTGCTGGGCCTGGTCGGTTGTTCGGCCATCACGTGGGCGGCGCATACCGGTCTGAAGAACCTGTTGAGCCCATGAGATTCCTGATCACGGGTGTG
This sequence comes from Bryobacterales bacterium, assembly GCA_963710565.1. Taxonomy (GTDB): domain Bacteria; phylum Acidobacteriota; class Terriglobia; order Bryobacterales; family Bryobacteraceae; genus DASWZN01. The sequence goes on from CAVQAN010000013.1 coordinate 554,213, forward strand.
AATCACAAAACGGCGCCGGTCGAGGTGCGCGAGAAGCTGGCCTTCGACGCGAGCGCCCTGGCGTCCGCTTTGCGAGATCTGCTGAGCTGCGACGGCGTCTCGGAAGGGTTCATTCTCTCCACCTGCAACCGCGTCGAAATCGCCGTGGCCGCCCCGAATGGCGACGAGCCGGCGGTGGACCGGTTCCTGAGCGAGAGCCGCCGCGTGCCCCTCGACGAAATCGCCCCGCACCTCTACCGGCACGCCGACGGGGAGGCGATACACCACTTGTTTCGGGTAGCTGCGAGCCTGGATTCCATGGTGATCGGGGAGCCGCAGATCCTGGGCCAGATCAAGGGGGCGTACGCGGCCGCCAAAGCCCACGGCGCTCTGAGCGGATACCTGGAAGCCATCCTGACGCGCGCCTTCAGCGTCGCCAAGCGCGTGCGCACCGAAACCGGCATCGGCGAGAGCGCGGTCTCCGTCAGTTACGCCGCGGTCGAGCTGGCGCGGGAGATCTTCGGCACCCTGGCCGGCAAGACGGTCCTGATCGTCGGGGCCGGAAAGATGTCCGAGCTGGCCGCCCAGCACCTGCACCGCTCCGGCGCTACCGACATCTTCGTCACCAATCGAACCTACGAACGCGCGCGCGAGCTGGCCGGCCTGTTCCGAGGCACCATCGTCGAGTACGACCGCCTGCTCGCCGTGCTGCCGCAGATGGATATCGTCATCACCTCCAGCGGCGCTCCGCACTACATTCTCAAGAAGGCCGACCTGCGCCGCATCATCGACGCCCGCCGCAACCGGCCCATGTTCCTCATCGATATCGCCGTCCCTCGCAACATCGAGCCGGCGGTCAACGAAATCGACAACGTCTTCCTCTACGACATCGACGACCTGCAGCGCGTGGTGGCGGCCAATATCGGGGAGCGCAAGAAACGGGCCGATCTGGCCGAGGAGATCGTCGCCGCCGAGGTCGAGCGCATGATGGTGCGCTTGAAGGCCCGCGAGGTGGTCCCCACCATCGTCGGCTTGCAGGAGCAGCTCGAGCAGATGCGGCTGGGGGAGATCGCGCGCGTGCGCGGCAAGTTCGGCACGCTGACGGAGCAGCAGGAGGAGGCGCTCGAGGCGCTCACGCGCGGGCTGATCGCCAAGATCGCCCACGGTCCGATCTCCGAGTTGCGGCGGCACGCCGGCCAGCCCGAAGGCCTGCCGATTCTCGACGCGATCCGCAAGGTCTTCCGTTTGGAGGGGGAATGAGCGTGGGGCAGGCGTCCGCGCCTGCGGGGGGTCTCCGGACCCTCCCTGGAGCGGTATGCCCCTGACCATCGGCTCCCGCGGCTCCCAACTCGCCCTGTGGCAGGCGAACTGGGTCAAACGAACGCTGGAGGCTCTCGGCGAGACCTGCCGCATCGAGATCATCAAGACGACCGGCGACAGAATCGCCGACGTTCCCCTCGCCCAAGTCGGCACCAAGGGCCTCTTTACCAAGGAAATCGAAGAAGCGCTTCTCGACGGCCGGATCGACCTGGCGGTGCACAGCCTCAAGGACCTGCCCACACAACTGCCGGACGGCCTCGCCATCGCTGCGATTCCGGCAAGAGAAGACCCGCGGGACGCGCTCGTGGGCGCCCGTTTGGCGGAACTGGCCCCCGGCGCGAAGGTCGGCACCAGTTCTTTGCGCCGCGTAGCGCAACTGCGCGCGGTGCGGCCCGATCTGGCGGCCGAATCCGTGCGCGGCAATGTGGATACCAGGCTGCGCAAGCTGGGCGAAGGGCAGTACGACGCGCTGGTGATGGCCGCGGCGGGTTTGCGGCGCCTGGGCTGGGAAGCGCGCATCGCCGAGTGCCTCTCCATCGACGTGATGTGCCCGGCCGTGGGGCAGGGTGCGCTGGCGATCGAAACGCGAGTGGAGGGCGACGCGGCGCGCTGCTGCGCCCGGCTCGATGACGCCGCCACGCGCCTGGCGGTCGAAGCCGAGCGCGCAGTTCTCGCCACTCTGGGCGGGGGCTGCCAGGTTCCCATAGGCGCGCATGGCCGCATCGCCGGCGACCGGCTCGATGTGGTCGCCATCGTGGCTTCGCCCGACGGCGGTCGCCTGATCCGCCGTGACGCCAATGGTCCGGCCGCGGAGCGCCTGCGCATCGGCGAGGAACTCGGCCGGCGCCTGCTAGACGCCGGCGCGCGCGAGATCCTCGAAGAGGTCTACAGTGCTGGCCGGTAAGCGCATCGTCATCACCCGCGCCCGCGGCCAGGCCGGGGAACTGGCCGCCGGGCTCGAAAAACTCGGCGCCGATGTCATCGAGCTCCCCACCATCGAGATCCAGCCGGCGGCCGATTACGGGCCTCTCGACGCGGCGCTGACCCGCATCGGTTTCTACGACTGGCTGATCTTCACCAGCGCCAACGGCGTGCGGTTCTTTCTCCGGCGCCTGGCGCTGGCCGGTCTGAACCTCGACGCGATCCGGGCCAAGATCTGCGCCATTGGCCCGGCCACCCGCACCGAAGCCGAGAACGCCGGGTTCCGCGTCGCTCTGATGCCGGCCGAGTACGTGGCCGAGAGCCTGGTGCGCGCCTTCGAGGGCCACGGTATCGAGGGCAAGCTCGTGCTGCTCCCGCGCGCGGCCGTGGCGCGCGACGTCGTTCCGGCGGAGCTCCGGCGACGCGGTGCGCAGGTGGACGTGGTGGAAGCCTACCGCACCGGCATCCCCGCTTCTGCGCCCGCCCGGGCGCAACGCATTTTCGCCTCCGGCTGGAGGCCCGACTGGATTACTTTCACCAGTTCCTCGACCGTCGCCAACTTCATCGAGATTGCCGGCTCCGAGGCGCTGAAGGGCGTTCGCGTCGCCACCATCGGTCCGGTCACCAGCGCCACCGCCCGCAGGCACGGTGTCGAAGTAACCGTCGAGGCGCACACCTTCACCGCCGCGGGCGTGGTGGAAGCGATCCTTTCGGCCGAAGCGGACAGGACGGGCTGAAGCTCATCCCGCCGGCCCGCATCCCTCGTCGCAGAGATGGTCCGGGAACATTTCCGCGAACGAGCGGCGCAGGTAGGCGTATGCCTCGCGGGGCGACGCCACAAGCGCCCGACCCTCCAGGCAGCTTCCGTGGAACCGCGCGGACCACCTGGATTCGGGCAGAGCGCGGATCTCCAGCGTCACCGTGCCATCCTTGGTCACGTGCTTGTAGGCTGCCGAGCCGCTCCCGCCGGCGCGCCGCAGCAGCGGAGCGAAGACATCCATCTCCGACACCGCCTGACGGCACAGCTCGCAGACGAGCAGGTGCTCCTCTACCGGCGCGAGCTCGGGCTCTGCGAGTTCGTCGAAAGCGAAGCGCTCCATCGCCTCCATGTCGGGATGATCGTGGAACGTGTCCGGCATTTTCGCGTGTCCCCCTCAGGTGGCGAGCAAGGCAATGAGGTTCCACACCACTAGTGCGGCGAAGAAGACATTAATCCGCCTCAGAGTGCGCGCCCGGGCCGTCACGGTGCAATAGATGGCGGCGCCGACGGCGCAGATCTTGAGCGCCAGCAGCCCTGCCAACGGGGAGCCCGCGGCGGCCATAGCGAAGCGCACCACCGGATTCGCCTCGTGCCCGCCGGTGGTGAGAAACACGAGCGTCGTCAGAACGTCCAGAAGTTGCAGGTAGGAGAACTGAGCCAGCGGAGTGAATCCGGGTTGTGGGGTGCTGCCGGATGTACGAGAGCTAAGGCGCCATTCCATAGGGTCTTCAACCGCAACCCACAACCCGCAGGCACCTACGTTTCTAAGGGTAACCTCCTAGCGGAAAGCCGTAAATAGACCTTCGGTAGTAGTACCCTCAGTTTTGTACCAAACCCTCAATTGAGATCGAAGCTCTGCCCCCGTGTCGGGATCACCGCCGTGATGCCGTAACGGTCGTTAATCGCCTGGGCCAGCGCCGCGCTCTGAGTTGGCTCGCCGTGCACCAGGAAGATTCGTTGCAATTTCTTGGCCACAGGTTTGATCCAGTCCAGCAGCTCGCGCTGATCGGCGTGGCCGCTCAGCTCGTTGATGGTTTCTACCTCGGCCCGCACCCGCATCGGCTCGCCGAAGATCGACACCTCCGGCAGCTTGTCCACGAGCTTCCGCCCGAGCGTGTTCTCGGCCTGGAATCCGGTGATCAGAATGGTGTTACGCGGATTCTCGATGTTGTTGCGCAAGTGGTGCAGAATCCGTCCCGCTTCGCACATTCCCGAGGCGGAAATCACGATGAACGGCCCACGCAGATCGTTCAGGGCTTTGGACTCGCCGACGTCGCGGATATACCGCAGCCGCTTGAATCCGAACGGGTCTTCACCCTTGGCCCGGAACTGCTCGGCCTCCTCGTCGAACAGCTCGGCGTGTTTGCGGAACACCTCGGTGACCTCGATCGCCAGCGGGCTATCGACGTAGATCGGGATGTTGGGGATCCGGCCGCTGTCGAACAGCTCGTGGAGCAGCAGGACGAGTTGCTGCGTGCGGCCGACCGCGAAGGCGGGCACGACGATCTTCCCGCCCCGCGCGCAGGTGCGGGCCACGACGCTGGCCAGCTTGTTGATGACGACCTCGTCATCCTTGTGCAGCCGGCCGCCGTAAGTGCTCTCGAGGATGAGCCAATCCACCGCCGGCAGGGCCGCGGGATCGCGCACGATGGGCAAGCCCGGCCGGCCCAGGTCACCCGAAAAGCCCAGCCGCAGCTCCTTGCCGTTCACCCTCTCGGTGACGATCACCGCCGAGGAGCCCAGCATGTGGCCGGCATTGATGGACTGGTACGCCGCGCCAGGCCCCAGCTCCTTCTCCGTGGCCAGCGGGACGGGGCGGAACAGGGGCAGGGTGGCTTCGGCGTCGGCGGCGGTATAGAGGGGCGGCACCGCGCCGTCCTTGGCCGCCGGGTCGAGCGCCCGGCGCCGGTGGAAGCGCTTGGCGACGAACTCCGAGTCTTTCTCCTGGATGTGAGCCGAGTCGCGCAACATCGGCACGCACAGGTCGACGGTCGCAGGGGTGGCATAGATCGGGCCTCCGAAGCCGTTCTTCACGAACGTCGGCAGGTTCCCGCTGTGATCGATGTGCGCGTGCGAAAGGACGACCGCGTCGATGTTGTCCGGCCGGAACGGGAAGGTCGAGTTCCGCTCGTGGGCTTCTTTGCGGTGGCCCTGGTAGAGCCCGCAATCCAAGAGGAACGTGGTGCCGCCGATGCGCACCTCGTGCATCGAGCCCGTAACGGTTCCGACAGCGCCCCAAAATGTGATTTTCATGGCCGAATGGGTATTGTACAGCCATCGGCCGGCCGCCAGCGGGACCTACCGCGGCTCGTCCGGGAACGAAAACACCGGATCGATGTCTACCGGCAGCCCGGCTGCCGCCTGCAACGCCCCGTCCAACTCCGGTGGAAGTGTGCGATACTGCTCGAACCAGCGCGCGGCGCGGCCGGCGTCGCCGGCGGCCTCGATCTCGAGCAGTTCTTTGGCCAGGCGTGTGACGGCCTTGGGCAGGCGCGCGAAATCGATGCCGTAGCGGCGCGCCCCTGGGTCCCACACGATCGCCCGCTCGCGGACGAAGTAGTTGAACTGCATGATCTCGGAGACTGCGTGGGCCTCCGCCGTGCCGAAGCGCAGCATACGGAAGAGGTCCGCGACGTGGGCCGCATAGCCGCTCTTGACCTCGGCCGGCGAAAGCACGCCGCGCGCCCCCAGCCACTCCATCCCGAACAGCCCCACGACGTCGGCTTTGGCCTCCTCGATGCCGCTATACGCCGGCCCGATGGCCTCGTTAATATCCACCGGCCGGCCGCCCCTGTGGGCGTACGTGGGACCCAGGCCGTGAGAGATCTCGTGCAGCACGGTGTCCGTCAGGTATCCGGCGCACGTGACCAGGGCGGCGTCGCGCGGAACCATCAGCCGCCCGGCCAGCGGCACAACAATGTTGTCCACGCGGGCGTCGAGAAAGTTCTTGAAGAAGATCTTCTTCGAGCCTTTCACGGCGTGGATACGGGGGTCGTTGGGGAGGTTGTCGGCCACCGCCTGGTAACCGTGGCGCAGATCGCCGGCGCGAAAGGGAGAATCGACGACTTCCATCGGCGAAGCGTGACCGGCCTTGGCGGGCCGGTCCGCCGGGGCCAGCGGCAGCGCGTCCTGCAAGGCGGGCACGTACTGCGCGAACGCCGCCACGCGCCGGCTCTCCGCGTCGTCCCGGATCAGCACCGCGGCGCCGTAGGAGGTCTTCACGCCCAGCACGCCGTCGAGGTAGGTTTCGTAAGGCGCGAAGATGACATCGAACTTAGGATCCTTCAAGTCGAGCCAGGCCACGTCGCTCGGGTAATAGTCGTCCGAGACCAGCGCGGCGGCGCGCAGGCGGAGGAAGCGGGCGAATTGCGCGTCCGCGCTGAGCGCCGCGGCGTCGCGCAAGGTCTGGGCCGCGGGCTCCAGGAACTGCCGGTACGCGGCCCGGTACGGAAACCACGGCAGATCCTCGCCCCGCCGCGCGACGATGCTGGTGGGGCTGAAGATCCCGTCGCGCATTCTGGGATGGGCCGCCACGTAGCGTGCGATATCGACCTCGGTAAGCCCGCGCGGGTAGAGGCCGGCGCCCGGAGAAAACGGCTCCGTTCCAACAAACGGCCGATTCCCGTCGATGAGGTCGAACCGGCTTCCGTTGATCATGAGGAGGCGGCGGAGGCGCGGGTCGAGCGTGGCGCTGGCGAGCAGGCGGAGCGCTTCCGGATCGCTTTGCCGCCAGAAGATGTCTTCGAGATACCGCGAGGCGTCAACCAGTTTCTCGACCAGTTGCCGCTCCTGCGCGCTGAGGCCGCCGGCCTCGAAGGGCATCGGGACCCTTTTCCAGCGGGCCAGGAGGCGGTCGAGATCCGGACCCGCAGCGAGCGCGGCGGAGGCGAGCAGGAGGAACACCAGAAAGTTGCGCACGTTCACTTCAATGATACCGAGCGCAGCAGGGCGCGTACCGCGTCTACGCACAACACGGCGGCATGGCGGGATTCGGGACTCAGACCGCCCAGAGCCTCTTCGATAACCGCCGCGTTGAGCGCGGCGAGTTCCAGCGCGGTCTTGCCGGTCATCCATTCGGTGAGCGCGGAGCCCGCGGCGATGGACGCCGTGCAGCCTTTGACCTGGTGCCGCGCCTCGCGCACAGCGCCGTCTTCGAGGCGCGCCGACAGCTTCATCAGATCGCCGCACGCCGGATTCGACACGCCGGCCGAGACCGCCGGCGGCGCCAGTTCGCCCACGTTCCGCGGGTTGCTGAAATGCTCGATCAGACGTTCACTGAACATGTTTCCGATGCGGCGCAGGCGTCAGCGTGCGGCGTGGGCTTCGGCCCATGCTCCGCGGCACGAACCCTCCTTAATTATGCGCGCTATCCTGGCAAGATGAGCGAGCCGACCGTGGTCGTCGCCGGGCTGGTCGAGCTAGGCGGGCGCATCCTGATCTGCCAGCGGCCGCCCGGCAAGTGGCACGCGCTGAAATGGGAATTCCCGGGCGGCAAGGCGGAGCCCGGCGAAGACCCGCCGCAAGCTCTCGCCCGGGAGCTGAACGAGGAACTCGGCATCCGCGCCTCGATCGGCCGCGAGATCGCCCGCTACCCATACCAATACCCCGGCCGTGCGCCCATCCTGCTGATCTTCTTCCACGTCGGCGCGTTTGAGGGCGAGGTCGAGAGCCGCGAGTTCGCACGCATTAACTGGGAAGTGCCGCAGCGTTTGCCGGAATACGACTTTCTGGAAGGCGACGTCGAGTTCGTTGGCGAGCTAGCGCGCGCGGCCGAGTAGTGCGCCTTATTCCCCCGGCAGATGGAGCTGGTACTTGCCGCCCCGGTTCAGGCGCGCGGTGGTTTCCCGGTCGATCAGACTCAGGGAGACCTGGTTCCGCCGGCCCTGCGGGGTGATGTAGTTCAGCGTCCCGTCTTCCACCCAATAGGCCACCGCGGTGTAGACCGAATTGTCCGTCAGACCGATGAAGAACAGCGGCTGGTCCTGCGACGGCTCCGGTCTTGGGGCGGTGGGCGCCGAGTAGGATCGGATACTGGGTCTCTCCTCGGCGGACTGGGCCGGCGGGCCGAAGCTCTCGTCGATTGCCGCGGGCGGGCTGGCCGGTTGCTCCTGCGGCTGGTCGTATGTCACGCCCAAAGGTCCAAAGACGGGGTAAAGCAGAGGCTAGCCGCCATAGCTTGCGTACCCAACGTAGCCGTGCCTGCGGGAGCCGTGCCTGCCGGAACCCGAGCTGGCGCCCGTGTAGGAAGGGAAGCCACTGATGGTCGAGCCTAGACGCTGCGCGAACGGCGCCGGTCCCGAAAACGGATTGACGATCGGGAGCGCGCCGCCGGCCGCCGCAGAGCTTTGGCCCATCGCCGGGGGCGCCTCACTGCGATGCTGCGCCAGCGCAGCCGCGGAGAAAATCGCAACCAGGCCGACCGCAAGCAGTGGCTTCATAAACCTGCTCCTCACTCGTATTATGACGCGCCGGCGCCCGGCGGTGTGGCCGGAGGAGGGCGGGCTCCAGCCCGCGCGGGGCTTCAACGCCGCAACGCCGACTGAAGCCCGGCATCCGGGCCCATCCCCCGTCGCTGCGCAGCGCCCCAGCATTTCCCATTAGTACGAACCCAATATTGCCCAATCCGCGGATCTGGTCTATTCTCGCTTCCACAGGGGGGCAGTAGGGGTTATGAAGAGTCTTCTTCTCGCACTGGGTCTGTCCGCATGTGCATTCGCGCAGGACGCGCGCGCCGTTCTCGAAGGGCAGGTCACCGATCCATCCGGAGGCGTCATCGCAGGAGCCACCGTTCGCGCCGAGAACGCCAAGACCGGCTACGCCCGAACTCTAGCCACCACCTCGGCGGGCGCCTACCACTTGGCGTTGCCGGCGGGCGAATACGGCCTTCGGGTTAGCGCGCCAGGCTTCGAAGAGGTCCACCGGACCGGAATCCAGCTTGATGTCAGCCAGGCGGCGCGCATCGATGTTCAACTCCACGTCGCGGCCGGGAAGGAGGCGGTGGAAGTCCACGATACGGCGCCGCTGGTGGACTTGAGCTCGAACGCCATCGGCGACGTGGTCACCGGCCGGGAACTGCTCGACCTTCCGCTCAACGGCCGCAATTTCACCCAGCTTGGCCTGTTGCAGCCCGGCGTGGCGCCGATGACGGCGGGTCTGGCCGAAGCGGGCGGATCGCTGCGCGCCGGGCAGGCCTACGCAGTCAACGGCCAGCGGCCGGAGTCCAACACCTACGTGCTCGACGGCGTGGCCAACGTCAACCGCGTGGACGGCGGCTACGCATTGCGCACACCCGTGGACGCCATCCAGGAATTCCGCATTCTCACCGAGACGGCGCCGCCCGAGTACGGCGGAACCAGCGGCGCCACCACCACCGTGGTCACCCGCTCGGGCAGCAACGAGGTCCACGGCACCGTCTACGAGTTTCTGCGGAACGACCGCGTGGACGCACGCAACTTCTTCGCATCCACCGTCGAGCCGCTCAAGCAGAACCAGTTCGGCGCAACTCTCGGCGGGCCGCTGCGCCGCAACCGGGACTTCGTGTTCGGCTACTACGAGGGCTTCCGCAACCGCCAGGGGGAAACGCAAGGCGTCAACGTGCCGAGCGATCTGGAACGTAGCGGCGACTTCTCCGACCTGCGCGACTCGAATGGCAACCCGGTTAAGCTGATAAACTACTTCACCAACCAGCAGTTCCCCGGCAACCGTATCCCCGATGCCATGCTGAGCCAGACCGCGCTCAACCTGGTTCCGTTCTACCCGCACGCCAACTCAGGCCCCAATTTCTTTGTGACCACGCAGACGGTCCAGAATACCGCCGACCAAGGCGGCCTGCGCTATGACCACATTTTCAATGAGCGCCACCAGTTCGCGGCCCACTACACCCACGCGATGAGCTCCAACATCGACCCGTTGTCGATCGCGGGCGCCAATGTCCCTGGCTTCCCGGCAGGCGAGGACATCGGCACCCAGAGCGCCAGCGTGTCCGAGACCGACGTGCTCAGCGGCGTCACGGTCAACGACCTGCGCCTGGGCTTCTTTCGCAACGTGTTCGACACCGACAGGCCTCTGAACCACACCGCGCCCGGCGCGCTGGGCTTCAACTATGCGAGCACCCTGCCGGCCGCTCAGGGCCCTCCGTTCTTCATCGTCAGCGGATACGCCAGTGTGGGCGATCCGATCACGGGCCCGCGCGACACCGCCCAGAACACCTGGCAGCTCTCCGATTCCCTCTCCCACGTCACGGGCGCTCACAGCGTCAAGTTCGGTGGCGACTGCATGCGGAATCAGATCAACATGACCGAGGGCATTGCCTCGAATGGCTTCTTCGTGTTCGCTCCCTTCCCGGCCAGCGATGCCTTCGCCAGTTTCCTGCTCGGTTTTCCGGTGGTCTTCTTCCAGGGCGGCGGCGACATGAACCGCGGCCTTCGCAACATCGAGGCGGGCGTTTACGCGCACGACGAGTGGCGCATCACTCGCCGCCTGACAATGAACTACGGACTGCGCTATGAGGTCAATACGCCCTTCGTCGACATCCGCAACCGCATGAACTCCTGGTCGCCCGGGCGGCAATCGACGGTGTTCCCGAATGCGCCCGCGGGCCTGCTGTTCCCCGGCGATCCCGGCGTGCCCGACGGCATCGCCCCCGTCTATTGGAAGGGGCTGATGCCGCGCCTGGGCGTGGCCTGGGATCCGACCGGCGCCGGGCGCACCTCGATCCGCGCCGGCTACGGCATCTTCTACGATTCTTTTACTAACGGCGTCGGCGGGCCCTTGCAGGCGCCGCTGAGCGCTCTTCCCTGGACCCAGGCGCGCCAGCTCGGGCCCCCCATCAACTTCACCGATCCGTGGAGCGGGCAGAATCCGTTCTCGCTGAGCTCGTTCCCGCAGCCCACTACTGTCCTGACCGTCGAGAATGGCATGCGGCCGCCCTATGCGCAGAACTGGAATTTCTCGATCCAGCGCGAAGTCGGCGCGTACCTGGTGGACGCCCGCTATATCGGCAACAAGGGCACGCACCTGCCGCGGATGATCGAGGCCAATCCGGCGGTCAACGGGCCGGGCGCAACCCCCGAGAATGCCGACGCACGCCGCCTCTACGCCGGCTGCCCGGCCTCGGTCGGACCGTGCGCCTTCGGCTCCGTAGGACTGATCACCAACTCGACCAGCTCCACCTACCACGCCGCCCAGCTCGCGGTTTCGCGGCGGTTCAGAAACGGCCTCGGGTTTCTGGGCTCGTACACCTTCTCGAAATCCCTCGACTATATTTCGAGCTTTAACGTCGTGGGTTCGGCCCCGCGGCTGGTGGCCGGAGAAAACGATCTGGCGCAGAACCCGTTCGATCTCGCTGCCGAGCACGGCCCTTCGCTCTTCGATGCACGCCACCGCTTCGTTTTCAGCGGCAGCTACGCGATTCCGTTTCCGCGCGCGGCGGCCCGCTTTGCCCGCGCCGTCCTTGGGGGATGGCAGATGAATGCCATCGCGACCTTCTCTTCGGGCACGCCGTTCACCGTTTACGACAGCACGGACGTGTCGGCTCAGGGCACGGCGCCCGAGATCAGCGGCTTCTACTCCAGCCGCCCGGACCTGATCGCCAACCCCAACGCCGGGCCGCACACGCCAGACCAGTGGGTCAGCCCGGCGGCCTTCCTGCGCCTCGATCCCACGACGCAAGCCGGCCAGTTCGGCAATGAAGGCCGCAACACCGTCCGCGGTCCCGGCTTCGGCGACGTGGATTTCTCGCTGTTGAAGGACCTGGCAGCCACCGAGCGCGCGCGCCTTCAGTTCCGTGCCGAGTGCTTCAACCTGGCCAATCACGCGAATCTCGGCCTGCCCGACAACGACCTCGCTTCGCGCAACTTCGGCCGTGTCCTCGAAGCCGGGCCCCCGCGCCTGATCCAGTTCGCGCTGAAGGCGATCTTCTGAGCTCCGGCCCCCATGCTACTCCTAGTAAGGGATGGCGCCAGACCAGCAACTCCGGCCGCTTGTCGCGGTCGTCGGGCCGACCGGCTCGGGCAAGAGTGCGCTGGCGATGCGCCTGGCGCGCGAGTTCCGCGGCGAAATCGTAAACTGCGATTCGCTTCAGCTCTATCGCTATCTGGACATCGGAACGGCCAAGCCCCTACCCGGCGAGAGGGGCGACATCCCTCACCACCTGTTTGACCTGCTGGACCCCGACCAGGTGTTCACGGCGGGCGAATACGCGCGCGCCGCCCGGCCGCTACTCGGCCAGATCGCCGCTCGCGGGCGCTTGCCGATCCTCGCCGGCGGCACCGGTTTCTATTTGCGTGCGCTGCTCGAAGGGCTGTGCCCCGGCCCGCCGCGCAGCGACAGTCTGCGGGCCCGTCTTGCCCGCCGCGAATCCCGCCACCCCGGCTGGCTGCACGCGACGCTGGCGCGCTTCGACCCCGGCTCTGCGGCCAGAATCCATCCCGCGGACGTGCAGAAGCTCATCCGCGCGGTGGAAGTGCTGCTCACAACCCGCCGGCCGATCTCGGCGTGGTTCGAGCGCGGACGCGATCCGATTGCGGGCTTCCGCGCGCTCAAACTCGGCCTGGACCCGCCGCGCAACGCCCTCTACGAGAGGCTGGACGCGCGGCTCGACGCCATGTTCGCAGGCGGGCTTCTCGAGGAGGTTCGTTGCGTGCTCTCGCTCGGCTTTCCCAGCACGAGCAAAGCTCTCGAAGCCCACGGCTACAAACAGGCTGCCCAGGTGCTGCGAGACGAGCTCGACCTGAAGGACGCCGTGCTTCTTGCCAAGCGGAACACGCGGCGCTATGCCAAACGCCAGTGGACGTGGTTCCGGAGAGATCCCGAAGTACGGTGGCTGCACGGTTTCGGGGACGATCCCGCCGTCCGGCAGGCGGCCCTGGCCGCGGCTGCCGGCTTCCTCGCCGGCACGTAATGTGCCACATTAATCCGCCCTTCCTGGCGGAACACTTCCCCGTTCCGCACGTCTGCACAGACATGAAAAAGAAACTTCTCATGCCCTTTCTGGTGGCGGCGCTCGCTATCGCCGGCGCCAAGACCTACGACGTCACCTTTGATCGTTCGGTGAAGGTGGCCGGCGCCGAACTGAAAGCGGGCGAGTACCGGGTGAACCTCGCCGGCGACAAGGTCGTCATCAGCAACGGCAAACAGTCCGTCGAGAGCGCGGTCAAGGTGGAGCAGAACGACGCCAGGTACCGCACGACCGCAGTCCGCATCTCGACCGCGGATGACCGGATCAAGGAGATCCATCTCGGCGGCACCAACACCAAGCTGGTTTTCAACAACTAAAGCGGGACACGCCGCGGACCGGCAACGGCGCCCGCGGCGTGTCCCCCACCCGCGCGCGGCCCGCTCTTGGGCAGCATGCCGGGCAGCAGCACGGGCCGGGAACAGCCGTCTGTTAGACTGAAGGATCGGTCCATGCGGCGGCTCCCTCCCCTTCCGGTTCTTGTGGCCTTTTCCGTCGTCCTGGCGCGAGCGGACACGGTGCTGGTACTGCCTTTCTACAGCCAGCCTCCGTCCGCGGGCCTGGACTGGATCGGTGAGAGCGTTGCCCAAACCATCGCCGAGGCGCTCACCGCACATGGCCTGTTGGTGCTCGACCGGGACGACCGGCAAGAGGCTATGCGGCGTCTTTCGATTCGCCCCAACGCTCCGCTCACGCACGCTTCCGTCATCAAGGTAGCCGACACGCTCGATGCAACCGAGGTCATCTACGGGCAGTTCGAGTTCAGCCCGGCTCCGGCCGGCGCTCCCCCCGGCTCGCGGGGCTCCCTCCAGTTCACCGTCTGGACGCTGAACATGAGGCGGATGCGCAACGGACCGCAATTCCTGGAGTCGGGCCCGCTCGACGGCCTCGCCGCCTTGCAGACGCACCTTGCCTGGCAGGCGCTCGCCTATCTCGATTCGGCCCACACACCTCCCGCCGCGCAGTTCGCCAGCGAGCATCCTCCGGTTCGCCTGGATGCCATGGAGAATTACACGCGCGGCCTTCTCGCCGCCGGCGCCGAACAGAAGCATCGCTACTTCACCCAGGCGGCGCGTCTGGACGAGAGTTTCTGGCAGCCGGTCTTCCAGTTGGGCCGGCTCTATTGGGCGCAGAAGGAGTACCGCCTGGCTGCGGACTGGTTCAGCAAGGTGAAGCCCGTCGCGCCGCGCTACTTCGAGGCCACTTTCCTGTTGGGGCTTTGCCGGTACTATACCAGCGACTTCGCCGCCGCCCAGCAGGCCTTCCAGACCGTAGCGCGATCGGTGCCGCTCAACGAAGTGTTCAACAATCTGGGGGCCGCCGAATCCAAACGCAACCTCCCCAACGCCATCGTGGACCTCCGCAAGGCGCTCGAGGGCGATCCGGCCGACCCGGATTACCGGTTCAACATCGGCTACGTGGAATGGAAGCGCGGGGATTTTGGAAGCGCCGAGGAGAGCTTCCTGGCCGTTCTGTCCCGCAATCCCGGCGACGCCCAGGCGGCGCAACTGCTCGACCGGTGCCGCAAGAAAAGCGGCCCGCGCGCGGCCGATCTCAAGCAGGGCTTCGAGCGCGTCAAGCTCAACTACGAGGAGGAAGCCTGGCGCCAGCTCAAGCTCGCCATCGAGGGCGCCAAGGCGCCCTGACTACCCCAACACCTTAACTTCCGTGACGCCCTTCCCCCACACCGTCTGGCGGCCGACCCCGACCCACCTGGCCGCGCGCAGATACGGCATGAACTCGGTGAGTTCCCCTTCGTAGCCGACCTCGCCCACGAAGCCCCCTAGCGGGTGGCGCTCGCCGCTGCGGGCCGAACGCCGCTCCGCCTCGCTGAAGCGCAGGCTGCAGTCGGTCATCTTGACCGCGCCGGCGCGTTCGCCGATGGCCTGGAAGTCGATTCCCAGCGGGCCTGCGCCGTAGAGCGCCCGCAGCGTGCTGATACGGTCGCGGATGCGCCCGAACAGCACCGAAAACTCCGGCCGGGTGGCCAGCAGTTGGCCGTGCTTCAGCTCGGTCGGCGTGAGGAACCGGACCTGCACCTTCGCTACCGGAGCGGCTTCGGGAGCGAACTCCAGGTGGATCGGCGGCAGCAGTTCGGCGGGCACGAATGTCCCGCCGCTGTACACGCGGGCGGCGGGGCGTCCCTGGGCGTCGAGCTGGCTGGCCAGGGCCAGCTTCGCCCGTCCTCGCCGCGGGCCGATCCCTTCCTTGGCCACCTGCGCAAACGCCAGTACGAAGTGCACGATGGCCGGGTCCTTCACGTCGAACAGGTGGACGTCGAACGAGAACTTGCGGCCCGGCTCGATGGTCGCGCCGTCCAGATGAGCGGCGCGAAAGACGAACGGCCGCGGCCAGTCGTGCAGCCCGCTGGGCCCTTCGGCCGCCGGCGCCACTGGCTCGAAGATCCGTGCGTACGCGCAAGTGGCGCGCTGTTCGCAGGTGCGCTCGTCGTGGCAGCGGTCCACGCACACCAACTGGCGGAACATGGAGCCGAATGCGCCGCGGACGATGTTGCCCGACTTCCCGGGCGGGAAGTAGACAGAATCCTGCGCCAGGAACTCCAGGCGGAATGCGAACAGCTCGAAATCCGCCGCTGGCGTCTCCGCGCCGCGCGCGGCGCCGGTTCGCTCCGGCGCCTCCCGACTGGACTGTTCGTCCGGCACTGCGTGCGCTTCCTGGGACAACTTCCAAGGGTAGCGCAAATCCGCCAGCAGCGCGCTTGCTATCGGCCGCTCCCTATGCGGCCGGCTCCGGCGGCCGGCGGCGGTGCCAGTCGGTGCGGGTTTGGAACTCGCGGCCGAAGGCGATCAGCAGGGCCTCCCGGAACGGCCGGCTGACAAGCTGAATCCCCACCGGCAAGCTGTCGGCGAAGCCGCAGGGCAGGAACAACGCCGGCAGACCGCCCAGGTTGCCCGCGGCGCACAGGTCCGAGAGGCCGCGCGCCCCGGGCTTGGGCCGGTCCGGCTGGACGTCGACCGGCTCCGTGATCTGGGTGGCCGGGCCGAAGCGCGAGGGCGAAACGAGCAGGTCGAAATCCACGAACAGCTTGCCGAGCCCTTCCTGGATCAGACGCCGCGCGCGCATCGCCTTGAGATAGTCGCGGGCCGCGATCTCCAGACCCGCTCTGAGGCCCGCGATCTGGCGTTGGTCCGCAAGCTGGTCCACGTCCCCGCTCTCGATCAGCCGTTCGAAGGCCGAGGACGCCTCCGCCGCGATGATCGTCTCGGCGATCGCCGCGTACGGGAAGTCGGGGAGGGCAACCTCTTTCATCTGGACGCCGGTTGCGCGGATCGTGTCCAGCGCGGCTTCGAACGCCGGGCGCGCGGAAGGCTCGGCCCAGGCCGAGAAATCGACCGGGGCGAAACCCACCCGGATCTGCTTCAGATCCGGCGCGTACTCGGGCCAATAGTAGAAACGCTTGCCGGCGCCGGGGTCATTCGAATCGCCGCCCGAAATGGCGTGCAGGACTAAGGCGCAGTCCTCGGCCGAGCGGCCCATGGGGCCGATCTTGTCCATGGTCCAGGACACCGCCATGGCGCCCTGGCGGCTGACCATGCCGTAGGTGGGGCGCAGGCCCGTGACGCCGCAGTAGGCACAGGGCGTCATGATGGAGCCCCAGGTCTCCGAACCGAGCGCGAAGGGAACCAGGCCGGCGGCGACGGCGCTGCCCGAACCGCTCGAGGAGCCGCCGGACCATCTCGACCGGTCCCACGGATTCAGTCCCGGCCCGAACAGCGAAGCGGAGGCGGAGCGGTATCCGCCCGCTCCCGCGAGCTCGACTAAGGCCAGCTTGCCGATGAGCGCCGCGCCGGCCTTATCGAGCCCGTGGATGGCGGCCGCGTCTTGATCGAACATCTGCGTGGCGAAGGGGCGTGCGCCCCAGGTCGTGCGCCGGTCCGAGACCGCGAGGAGGTCCTTGGCGCCGTACGGAATGCCTTCGAGCGGACCGCGCAGCCGCCCGTGCCTGATCCGATCGTCGGTCGCACGGGCCTGCTGGAGACCGTCGGCGCGAAGCGAGAGGGCCAGCGCATTGTACCCCGGCCCGATCTTCTCGATGCGGTCCGAGAAGGCGCGCGTCAGCTCCGCGGCCGAGAACTCGCGCGCCCTGAGGCGGGCGCCCAGTTCCCCGATGGTGGCGAAGAAGACGTTGCCGGGGAGTGCGGGCATGGCTATTGGGCCCGGAACGAGAAGGCCGGTTCGGCCCCCGCCGGAATGGCCAGCTTGCGAACCACGGCGCTGCTCTGGCGCAGTTCGTCCGCGGCGGCCTGCGCCGGCTCGGTCTGGGAATCGGCGCCGGCCGCGGCCAACCGCCGGGCGGCCACGGGCGCCGCGGCCACAAGGCCCGCCAGTTGTCTCCGCGTCATCTTCATTTGGAATTCATTATAGGCTCGCCGGACGCGGCCAGGGCCTCGAGCGCCGCTTTCTGCATGGCCGCGCGGGGCGCGCTGTCGCCTGTCCAGATCTCGAACTGCCGCGCCGCCTGTTCGAGGAACATCTCCAGGCCCGGCACCACGGCGGCGCCCTGCTCCCGGGCCTGGCGGATGAGCAGGGTCTCGAGCGGGTTGTACACCATGTCGAAAACGACGGCGGCCGGGATGCGCCCCGGGAAGAACGTCTCGTTCACGTTGGGACACATGCCCAGGGGCGTCGCGTGAACCAGCGCGTCGAAGCTGCGCGCGGCCGCCTGGTCGCGCGAAAGCGGCTCGGCGCCGCAGGCCTTGGCGAGCGCGCGGATGCGGTCCGGGTTGCGGCCCGTGACGGCGAGCGTCGCTCCGGCATCCGCGAGCGCGAAGGCCGCGCTGCGGGCGGCGCCGCCGTTCCCCGCCACCAGAACCGATGCGCGGGCCAGGCGCATATGCCGGGAAAGCGGAACCGTGATGCCCGGGGCGTCGGTGTTGGCGCCGCGCCATTTCCCGGCCTTACGCCAGACCGTGTTGACGGCGCCGATGCGGCGCGCCAGAGGCTCGAGGATGTCGAGGTAACGGACGATCTTCTGCTTGTGCGGCAGGGTGACGCTGAAGCCCGCCACGGGCAGTTTCTCGGCCATCGTCATGAAGTCCTTCAACTGCGGCGGCTGCACCAGAAACGGCAGGTAGACGGCGTCGATGCGGCGGGCCTGAAACCCGCGGTTGTGAACGGCCGGCGAGATGGAGTGGCGTACCGGGTCCGCGATCACGCCGTAGACCCGCGCGTCGCGGGCGAGCTTTTCGATGCGGTAGATGTGCCGCAACGGCCGCGCCGATACCTGACCGGATGCGGTACCCTCGGCGGCGCTCGGGGCGGCGTAAGTATAAAGTCCGCCGAAGACCGGCGAAAGCACGCGCGAGGGGAATCCCATTTCGCCCATCGCGAGCATCATGAGCGGCACCCGCGGGTGGGCGCGCGCCAGAGCCAGCACCCGCAGGTTGTCCGATGGTTTGCGCGCCGTCGCGACCAGCTTGTAAAGGTCCGCGGGAATGCGCAGCATGCGCCGCAGAACGGCCTCCAGCGCCGGGGTGCCTTCGAAGTTGTGATAGGAGAGCACCAGCCGCGCACGGCCGCGGAACAAGTCCAGCTTCACCGCCGCCACCTCGGCGGTTTCGATTTCGATATCGACGGCGCGCGCCCCGGCTGCGACGGCGGCGTCGAGGATGCGGATCTGCTCCTCGATACTGCCGTTGAAGCGGCCGTGGTTCTGGTGGCGCCGGCAGGTGGCGAGAATCGTGGTGTCCGGGTAGGCGGCGAGAAAGCCGCGCATGGCGGCAACGCCCCGTTCCGGCTCGTCCAGACAGTCCAGGCGGAACTCCAGAAACGTTTCGCCGGACTCGACCTCGCGGCGGGCGTACTCCAGCAGCTTCTCGGGGGTGGGGAAGCCTAGCGCAATGGCAATGCGCGGCAATGATTCCGGCAGCGGCATCGGGTGAGCGTCACTAGAATATCATGGGTGGAGAGGAGCGGCGGGCTCGCGTCTGCCCGCTCGCACTTGCCCGTCCCTCGGCACCTTCGGACTGCTATACGCTGCGGGATGTTCCAGGATGCGATGAGACAACTTCTCGCGGCCATCGCGCTTTCTGCCCTCGCTGCTCTTCCCGGTTGCAGAGCCAGGCCGCGGGGCGCGATGCTGGCTGCCGGCGACTACCTGCGCAGCGACTACCTTGGATGCCTCAAGCAGACGCGCTCCCCGTCGCTGTGCGATGTTTCCGGCGAGCCCCAGCTTATTCAAGTGCGCAAGCGAGCCGCCGGCAATCACATCACTGTCGGAAACTTTCACGAAGGGTTTGCGGAATTTGAACAGCAGAGCGATGGCAGCGTCCGGCCCGATCGTTCAGAAGCATCCGCAGCACAGGCTGTGACGGTTTCCGTCCTGGACGCTCGTCGCGTCAGAGTCGAGCCCGGCGGCTACGAACGGTCCGTCTACTTCTTCATCGGCGATCTTGACCGGTACGTTGCACGGATGTCGCTGGCCGGGAGATACGTCGACGGCAAGGGACGGAGCTACGTATTCGGGAGCGACGGATGGGCGAGCTTCCCTGACCGCAGGTTCGAGTACGTGGTGGGATCGGATCACATCCTAGATCGTTATGACTACTTCTTCGAGAAGCCCGGCGGCCGGGTGTTTGTATTCGAGCGCTCCGGCGGCCTGCTGCGCATCTCCAGGACGACGGGCCAAACCGACGAGATCCTAGACAAACGGCCATCCTACTCGCTTCGGGAACTGAGTTCTGCGAAGTAGCGGGTCAGGCCCGCTTGATGCGCGCGTGATAGACCGCGGCGCCGGCGGCGATGGTCAGGATGGCCGCGATGGAAACGCCTGGCCGGAGCATCACGCCGTAGACGATGGTCCACAGACCCACCAGGATGAACACCAGCGGGATCAGGGGCCAGGCGAAGCTCACGATCCGCAGCCGCTGCCAGTTCGGCCTCCTGCGGAAAAAGAACAGCGAGGACACCGAGAGCACGGCGAAAAACGTCAGACTGAACCCGATGTACACCACGAGGTCGGGGAACGGCGTCAGCGTCATCAGCACCGCGCACAGCCCCTGGCACAGGATCGCGATCACCGGCGTGCGCCAGCGCGGATGGACGTGGGCCGCCATCTTGAAGAACGCCCGGTTCTGCGCCATCGCAAAGTAGACCCGCGGCCCCACCGTCACCTCGGCGTTCACCGTGGCCACCAGGCATAGCGCGATCAGCGCGCCGAACAGCCCGCCCATCGCAGGCCCGAACAGCGCGGTGGCGGCGGTCGCGCCAATCTCGACGATGGGCCTGCCGTCGGCGCCCTTCATCCCCGCCAGCGGCAGCGCATAGAGGAACACAACGTTCAGGGCGATGTAGATAGCCGCTACCAGCAGCGTCCCGAACGTGAGCGCCATGGGCAGCGTGCGCTCCGGCAGCTTGAGCTCCTCAGCCACGTAGGTGGCCGCGTTCCAGCCGCTGTAGCACACGTAGATCCAGAAGAGGCTGATGGCCAGTTGCGCGGGCACCGGCACCGTCGATGTGCGCGTCACCCCTTGCGAGAAATGCTCCCAGCTTCCCGTCCCGGCAAACAGCCCCAGCGCGATGAAGCCCAGAATCACGGTCAGGTTGACGCCCGTAAGCAGGTTCTGCAGCTTCGCCACGCGACGCACGCCGAAAATGTTGACGGCGGTCAAAACGGCGATCAACGTAGCGGCCACCAGTTGGGCCGGACCGAACTGCAGCTGGATATGGCCCCACCCGAGGTTCAGCGTGACCCAGGTCCCCTTGAGATCGGGCAACCTGTCGCTCAGGTACCTGGCCCAAGCCCAATCCCCGTGCCTCCCCGCTTCCTGCACTCCGCCGAGGTAGCGGGCGCAGGCCAGCGACGCGGCGGCGATGGGGGCGGAGAACCCGGCGAAGAACGACACCCAGCCGGTCATGAAGCCCCAGGTCGGGCCATAGGCGCGCGTCAGGTACACGTACTCGCCGCCCGAGCTCGGGAAGTTGATGCCCAGCTCGGAGTAGCAGAACGCCCCAGCCAGCGCGAACAGCGCGCCCACGATCCATATGCCCAGCACCAGCCTGGGATCGCCGAGATCGCCCGCCAGGAAGCCGGTGCTCGTGAAGATGCCCTGGCCGATCATGTTCGAGATCACCAGCGCCGTGGCGCTGAAGATGCCGAGTTGCCGGAGAAGCGTGACAGGCTTCCTGCCAAGATCCATGCTGGCGTGTTGCGGCGAGCTGATTTTGTCGGCCACTTCCGGAACTTCATTGTACATTGAGAGGCGCAGACGCGCCGGGGGCGTTCTGGCTCGTGCGTTCTGGCTCGTCGGCTGACGCCCCATGGCATGCCCCATGGCTGCCTGCGACGGGCAACGAACAGGTAGCCGATAATAGAAGTCTGTGAACCAGGCTCGCGAATGGCTGCAGACCGCTTCTTCCGTCGTGGCGCTGACGGGCGCCGGCATTTCGGCCGAGAGCGGTGTGCCGACCTTCCGCGGGCAGGGCGGACTTTGGAAGCAGTTTCGCGCTGAAGACCTGGCCACCCCGGAGGCGTTCACCCGCAACCCGCGGCTGGTTTGGGAATGGTACGATTCGCGCCGCAGCGCGCTCGCATGCGTCGACCCGAACACCGGCCACCGGGCGCTGGCGGAACTGGAAACGCGCAAGCCGCGCTTCACGCTCGTGACCCAGAACGTGGACGGCCTGCACGACCGCGCGGGCAGCCGCAATGTGATCAAGTTGCACGGCGACATCTGGGCCCTGCGCTGCCTCCTGTGCGAGCGCGAGCGGCGGGACGAGCGCACTCCGCTTCCCGAGCTGCCGCCGCGCTGCGAGTGCGGCGGGATGCTGCGGCCGGCCGTGGTGTGGTTCGGTGAGCCGCTGCCGCAGGAGGCCTGGGAGCGCGCCCAGAAGGCCACCCTCGAGGCCGAGGTGCTGCTGGTGGTGGGCACGTCGGCGACGGTCTACCCCGCGGCCGGCCTGGTTCCCATGGCTCTGGACTCCGGGGCGCGCGTGATCGAGTGCAACACGGAGGAGACGCCGTTTTCGTCCGGGCTGGACCGCTCTTTGCGCGGCCGCGCGGCCGAACTGCTGCCGCAATTGATCGCATGAAGATCTGCTACCTGGACGCATTTTCGGGAATCAGCGGCGACATGCTGGTGGGCGCCCTGGCGGACGCCGGAGCGCCGGCCGCCGAATTGACCGAGGGCCTGGCGGCGTTGGGGACCGGCGCGACATGTACGTTCGAGAAGACCAGGCGCTGCGGAATCGGCGCGACGAGGTTCTCGGTCGAGGCGCCGCACGAGCATTCTCACCGGCACCTTGGACAGATCCTCGACATGATCGACCGTGCCGGCCTGCCGCGCGCGGTGAAACACCGCGCCGCGAAGGTGTTCCACAAGCTGGGCGAGGCGGAAGCGCTGGTCCACCAGATCCCTGTCGAACGCGTCCACTTCCACGAGGTCGGGGCGGTCGACTCGATTTGCGACGTCGTGGGCGCCTCCCTCGGCTTCGATCTGCTGGGGATCGAGGAGATCCACTCCTCGGCGCTGAACCTGGGCAGCGGCACGGTGAAGATGGAGCACGGCGTCCTGCCGGTGCCCGCGCCCGCAACGGCGGCGTTGGTGGAGGGCGTGCCCGTTTACGCGCGCGGCCCAGAAGTGGAGCTCACCACGCCTACGGGCGCCGCGCTCGCAACGACGCTGGCCGCACGGTTCGGCGCCATGCCTCCCATGCGAATCGCCGCGGCCGGTTACGGCGCCGGCGGCCACGATTTCGCGGAGCAGCCCAACGTGCTGCGCGTGCTGGTGGGCGAGAAGACCGCGGCCAGCGAGGAGACCACGGTCGCCGTGATCGAGGCGCACATTGACGATTCGAGCCCGCAAGTGCTGGCCTATGCGCTCGAGCGGCTGCTTGAAGCGGGCGCGCTCGATGCTGTGCTGGCCCCGCTCACCATGAAGAAAGGCCGCCCGGGCGTGCTGTTGCGTGTCATCGCGCGCCCGGAGGACCAGGAGACGCTGGCGCAACTGGTTTTCGCCGAAACTTCGACCCTCGGCCTGCGCATCTACCCTGCGGAACGGCGCGTCGAGGAGCGCCATGGGGTCGAGGTCGAGACGCCGCACGGCAGAGTCCGCGTAAAGGTATCGAGCGCGGGCCACTACGCGCCCGAGTACGAGGACTGCCGCCGCCTGGCGGTCATGACGCACACCCCGCTCAAGGACATCATCGCCGAAGCCAATCTGGCATACCTGAGATGCAAGACAAATACTATCTGACCACACCCATCTATTACGTCAACGCCGCGCCGCACATCGGCCACGCGTACACCACCATCGTCGCGGACCTCATCAAGCGCTTCCAGGCCATGCAGGGCAAACGCGCCGTGCTGACCACCGGCTCCGACGAGCACGGCGTCAACGTGGAGCGCGCCGCCCAGCGCGCCGGCAAGACGTCCAAGGAGTATTGCGACGTGATCGCCGCCGAGTTCGAGCGGCAGTGGCAGCAATTGGGCTTGCAGATCGACCACTTCCAGCGCACCACCAGCCCCCAGCACGCCCGCGTGGTTCAGGATCTCTTCGAGCGCTGCCGCGCCAACGGCTACATCTACAAGGGCGCTTACACCGGCCAGTACTGCATCTACGACAACCTGTACGTGAACGACGCCAAGCCCGGCGATCCCTGCCCGGACTGCGGACGCCCCACCGAGACCATCACGGAAGAGAACTTCTTCTTCAAGCTCTCGGCCTTCGGCGGGCGGTTGCTCGAACTCTACGAGCGGGAGCCGAAGTTCATCCAACCCGAGACGCGGCGCAACGAGGTGATGGCCTTCGTCAAGCAGGGCCTCACCGACCTCTCGATCACGCGCAGCAACATCAAATGGGGTATTCCGGTGGTGGGTGAGGCGCCGCACGTTTTCTACGTCTGGTTCGACGCCCTGACGGCGTACATGAGCGCGGTGGAGGGCGAAGGGATGTGGCCGGCCGACCTGCACCTGATCGGCAAGGAAATCGTCCGCTTCCACGCCATCTACTGGCCGGCGTTCCTGATGGCGGCGGGCCTCGATCTGCCGAAGCGCATCTTCGCGCACGGCTGGCTGCTGTTCGAAGAGAGCAAGATGAGCAAGTCGCGCGGCAACATCGTGCGGCCGGAGCCGATACGGCGCGTGATGGGCGTCGACGCTCTGCGCTATTTCCTGCTGCGCGAGGTCGTCTTCGGCCAGGACGGAAGCTTCAGCTACGACGCCCTGGTGGGCCGCTACAACTCGGACCTGGCCAACGGCCTCGGCAACCTGGCCAGCCGCACCCTGACCATGATCCGGCAGTACAACGCCGGGGCCGTGCCGCAGGCCCACGCCTCCCTGATTATCGCGCAACATGCGACGCGCTGCATGCGCGAAGTCACGGCGGCGTTTGAGGACCTTCAATTCTCGAAGGGCCTGGAGGCCGTTTGGTCCTTGATCTCGTTTGTCGACAAAAGCATCGTCGCGTACGCCCCTTGGAACCTCGTCAAGTCAGCGGACGCGACTAGCAAGGAAACGCTCAATGCGATTCTCTACTCGGCTGCTGAATGCGTCAGGATCGTGAGCGCGCTGCTGGCGCCGGTGCTGCCCGAATCGGCGGCGAAGATCTGGGCTCAACTCGGCATGGCGGAGCCGCTCGCGTCCGTGCGCCTGGACCGGCTCGCCTGGGGCCAGTTGCCCGCGGGCCAGATGATCGGCGAGGTGGCGGGGGTGTTCCCGCGCATCGACGCCAAGCTGGCGATCCCCCAGATGCGCGCTCTCGAAGAGGAGGAGGCCGCGCGCCAGGCCGCCCTGCTGGGCAAGACGGTGGCCCCACCCGCGCCCGTCGCCGAAGCAACGCCCAAGATCACCATCGACGACTTCGCCAAGGTGGATCTGCGCGTGGCGCGCGTGCTGGCGGCCGAGCCGGTGAAAGGCGCCAACAAGCTGCTCCATCTCACCATCGACGCCGGCGAGGCCGAGCCGCGCACCCTGGTGGCCGGCATCGCCGAGGCCTACCAGCCCGAGCAGTTGGTGGGGCGCAAGGTGGTCATCGTCGCCAACCTCGAGCCGCGTAAGCTGCGCGGGATTACCTCCAACGGGATGATCGTGGCGGCGTCCGTCGAAGGTGGAAAGCCGGTGCTGGCGGGGTTCCTCGAAGACGTACCGGTCGGCGCGCGGCTGAAGTAGCATGACCCTGGTCGATTCGCACTGCCATCTGGACGACGCGCAGTTCGACCCCGACCGCGAGGCCGTGATCGAACGGGCGCGGGCGGCGGGCGTCGATGCGATGCTGGCCGTCGGCAGCGGGCCGCCCGATCTGGAAGCGGGCATCCGTCTCGCCGAACGGCACGCGCAGATGGTCGCCAGCGTGGGCGTGCATCCCCACGAGGCCTCCCAGGCCACGCCGGAGACCTTCGAGCGGTTGCGCGAGCTGCTGGCGCATCCCCGGGTGGTGGCGATCGGCGAGATCGGCCTCGACTACCACTACAACTTCTCCCCGCCCGAGGTGCAGCGTGAGGTTTTCGTGCGGCAGCTCGATATGGCGCGGGCGGCCTCGCTGCCGGTCATCATCCACACCCGCGAGGCGTGGCCGGACACGCTGCGTCTGCTCAAGGAAGCGCGCCTGGCGGCCGGCATCATGCACTGTTTCTCGGAAGGGCCGGAAGAGGCGGAGCAGGTGCTCGCGCTAGGCTTCCACGTCAGCTTCGCCGGCGTGGTGACGTTTCCGAAAGCGCTGCGCGTGCAGGCGGCGGCGCGCATGGTCCCGCTCGACCGCCTGTTGATCGAGACCGACGCGCCCTACCTGGCGCCCGTGCCCCACCGCGGCAAACGCAACGAGCCTGCCTACGTCGTCGAGACTGCGCGCAAGCTGGCGGGACTGCGCGGCGTCGCGGTGGAAGAGATCGCCGCGGCGACCAGGGAGAACTTCCAGCGGCTTGTGGCGCCGGAACCGCAACGGTTAGACTGAAGAAAACCAGATGATTGGGAAAGCTGAGGCCTCGGTAGCCGCGCGCGGTATTCTCGACCTCGTCGAAGACGACCTGCGCGAGGTCGAACAGGCGATCGGCATCGAGTTCGTTGCGCCCGTCGAAGCGATCACCACCATCGCGCAGTACCTGCGGGCGGGCGGTGGCAAGCGGCTGCGGCCCACGCTGGTGCTCCTGGCGGCGAAGCTGCTGGGCGGCGGCGGGACGAGCGCCGTCCGGCTGGGCGCCGTGGTCGAGATGATCCATACGGCGACCCTGGTGCACGACGACGTGATCGACGGCGCCGAGACGCGCCGCGGCCAGCCCTCCACCAACATCAAGTGGGGCAATCACACCTCGGTGCTGGCGGGCGACTGGCTGTACATGCAGGCCTTCCAGATCGCGGTCCGGGAGCGCAACTTCCACATCCTGGAGATGCTGACCGGCGTCACGCAGGCGATGGTCGAGGGCGAGCTCCTCCAGTTGCAGCGCATCGGCTCGATCGGCGTCTCGGAAGCGGATTACATGGAACTGGTGGACCGCAAGACGGCCGGGCTGTTCTCGACCTGCGCGCGTCTGGGAGCTGCGGTCGCCGGAGCGGATTCCGCCGTCGAGGAGAGGCTGGGCGAGTACGCCTGGAACCTCGGCATGGCGTTCCAGCTCATCGACGACGTGCTCGATTTCACCGCCCGCGAGACCGTCCTGGGCAAGCCGGTGGGCAACGACCTGTTTGAAGGCAAGGTCACCCTGCCCCTGATCTACGCCCTCGAGAACGCCGGCCCGGCCGAGCGGCAACTGGTGGAGACGGTGTTGGCGGACCGCAGCTACACCCGCGTGCCGTTCGCGGCCATCTTCGGCCTGATCGAGCGGCACGGCGGGGTAGAGCGCGCGCGCCGGCGCGCGAGCGGGTTCACGGCAAGCGCCGGTGCCATCATCGCCGGGTTCCCCGATTCCCCCTGCCAGCGCGCCCTGGCGACCCTCACCGGGCTGGTGACGGAGCGGGACCACTAGCGGCGGACCGGCGATTCGTGACCCTTACGGCGCTGGCGTCAGCAGGTATGCATGCCCATCGCTCCCATTCGCGGCGATCTGCCCACGATCATTGATGGCGGTGGCTTCCTCCAACTCAACGCCTGGAGGAAGCGTAACGAGGCTGCTGAGGTCAATCATGGTCCCGCCGCTGTACAAAAACGCGTGCCAGTCCCCATCGGGGGCGTTAGCCCAACCCACCACCTGCCCGCTAGCATTGATGGCATCGGCAGCGCTCTCGCTTCCGCCGAGTGTGCCCAGATCGATCATGGCCCCCCCGGTGCACACAAACGCGCGCTGGCCTACGGTAGGCGTGGAGGACCAACCCACCACCTGCCCGCTCGCATTGACGCCGTGGGCCTCGCTCTGGGGCCCGCCCAGCGTGCCCAGATCGATAATGGTCCCGCCGGTGTAGAGGAACGCATGGTACCGGGAAGAGTCTTGAGGGGATAGGTAGGACCCACCCACCACCTGCCCGCTGGCGTTGATGCCGAAGGCCTCGCTATCTCCGCCCAGCGAGCCCAGGTCGATCATTGTCCCACCGCTATAAAGAAACGCGTGATCGCCAGCGGGTCCGGTGGCCACACCTACCACTTGGCCGCTGGCATTGATGGCGTGGGCCTCGCTCCCGCCCCACGAGGTCAGGGCGCCCAGGTCGGTCATGGCCCCGCCGCTGTAAAGGAACGCGAGCGGGCCTCCGCCGGATACGTAGGACCAGCCCACCACCCGCCCGCTGGCGTTTATGCCGTCAGCCTCGCTCTGGTCCCCTCCCAGCGAGCCCAGGTCGGTCATGGTTCCGCCACTATAAAGAAACGCGTGCTCGTTCCCAGTGGGTGTGTAGTAGATCCAACCCACAACCTGCCCGCTGGCATTGAGGCCGGTGGCACCGAGGATCTCGCCCCCGCCCAGCGTGTCCACATCGATCGCCGTGTACCGGGAACCGGAGACCGTGAAGTTGAAGGCGCTCGATGCGCCTCCGCCGGGCGGGGGGTTCGTCACCACCACTGGGAAGCTTCCAGGGGCGGCAAGATCGGAGGCGCTAAGGGCAATAGTCAGTTGTGTCGAGTTCACCACCGAAGGGGTGTGGGGGATTCCGTTGAAGGTGACCGACGAGGAGGCGATGAAGCCGGTGCCGTTGATGCTGAGCACCAGCGAGGCCGATCCGGCGCGCGCCGAGGGTGGCAATAGGGTCGCAATTGTGGGTTGGGGGTTCGACGGGACGCCCGGCGTCACCGTGAAACTGACGGCGCCCGACACGCCTCCGCCAGGCGCGGGGTTCGTCACGACGACTGGGAAGCTGCCTGCCGCGGCAACGTCCGACGCGCTCAGAGAGACCGTCAACTGATTGGAGTTCAGTAGCGTTGGAGCGTGGGAGACTCCGTTGAACGTCACCGAAGACGCGGCGATAAACCCGGAACCGTTGATAGTGAGCGTCATCCGTCCAGACCCGGCGGTGGCCGATGTTGGCAACAGGCTGCTGATTGACGGCTGAGGATTCGGCGGAGTCGTCGATTGCACGGTGAAACCGGCTGCTTGCGAGGTGCCGGCCTGCGGCGGAGGATTCGCGACGGTTACCGCATAGCCTCCAGCGGTTGCCAGGAGGGCTGCCGGCAGGACTGCTGTCAATTGAGTGGGGCTTCCGAACTTTGTGGAGAGAGCGGTATTGCCGAAATTCACAATGCTCCCCGGCACGAAATTCGACCCGTTCACAGTGAGAGTGACATCGGAGCTGCCTGCATTGGCGGTATTGGGATTGACCGCATTTAAGACTGGCGTTTCGTCCGACGGCAGGATGGGTCCGGACGCCTGCGCGATCGGAATCGACTGCTTGAAGAGGTCTGGAAACTCGAAATCCTTCCCGATCCCGATGATACTGACATCCACGTCACCGGAGAGGTCCACACCGCCCGAAAGGACCCACCACGGGTTGCCAAGAGGATTGACGTCCATCTGGAGGAAAGCTTGTGGCGAAAGCTGGGGAGTGAGGATTTCGTCGATCTTCAGGCCGAATGTCACGCCTGCATAGATTTCGGCGGACATGCTCACGTCAAAGGCCATCGGATCGACCGTGAAGTCATGCGCCCATGTCTCGACCGGAGATGTCTGCCCTCCCGCGTAAGCTATGCCCGCGGTGAGCGACACCGTTTGCGTGGCGCCAGCGTAGAAACTCCCGTTTGCCTGACCGTTCGCGCCGACGAACACGGTTATGTTTGGGGTCATGACGAGGGGGACTCCAAAAACGCCGACTTCAATCGGGACCGATTCAAAGGACGCAACGGCGACTTTCTTGTCAAAGGACGACTTGTATTCTCCCGAGACATCGACATGCAGGTCTCCGGTGATTGCGGCAGTCGCCTTAAGCGAGTTGATGGCAGGCGGCAGAGACAGGAGAGTGTAGCTCAGGTCGAACTCCAGGCTTGGGCAGATGTCGAGTTCGCCGCTCGTTGTGATGGAGCCGTTGCTGTCTTCGAGAATGGTCGTGTTCAGCAGCCCAACGAACACGACGGTGTCACTCGTGCAAGAACCCTGCGAGGACGGAGTCGTGGGAGCAGACCTTGGAAGCCAGACAGTCGGCCCCGCCCGGCGAACGCTGACACCAGGGAGCAACATCTTTGGCGTCAAGTTCTCTGGATTCAGGGTCGTTCCGAACTTGAAGTCAAGTTGCTGAAAGGTGTCGGCGAGAGTTGCCTGTGTCGTCGCGACGACAACCTGCGACCCACTCTGACTCACGGAGACGACCTTGCGCAGCAGCCCATTCGGGGTTGCGGCCGTGATGCCAACGGCCAGTACATTTCCCGGCGCAAGGGACTGCGCGACCGAACTCGATGCGGGCAAGGTCAGGGTGTTGCCATCGGCAGACACTGTCAGGCCCTGAAGCCCGGCCTGATCCAGCCGCTTTGTCGTGTTCGGGATCGCGGTTAGGTATGGCACCTGCACGATGGTTGAAGAACCGGCGGCAACAATCACCGGCGGCGGCGCTTGCGCGTAGTAGGTGAGGGTTCCGGCACTAACCGGATTCGCAACAATGCTGTACGTGCCTGACGGAACCCGGATGGACTGACTCGCGGTGATCGTCTGATTGAAACCACTTGAAGATGTGACAGACAGGCTTCCAGCGGTCCCTGTGGGCAGCCCTGTGATCTGTATCTGAAGCGAGCCGTCGCTGCTGGAAGGCTGAGCGGCGGCAAAGTACCCGTCGATGTCCAGAACCAAGTGCGTCCGGCCCGCTGCATAGACGCTGATCGCTCCGCTCGCGCCTGCGGGGATGATCGCCGCGTTCGCCACGACCGCGCCGTCCCAGGAGTTCAGAGTCGAAACGTTGGGCTGCGGCGATCCGGTTGGCCAGGTCGAGACATAGTAGAGCTGCCCGTCGGGCACAACGGTCACATTGACCGAATAGGCCGCCGCCGTGGAGGGAACGTAGCAGCCGCTGGACGCAATCGCGAACGAGCGCGTCGTTCCGGCCTCCATGATCGGACCCCCGAAGGGGCCTGCGGGATTGCGCGTGTCCGCGACCCGGCAAGGCGTGACCGGATAGAATGCCAGCGCGCCTGGACCCCCTGGCGCAGCGAAGTAGCCATTGACGTCGAGGACCACATCAGTCGGATTCGTTACGAATACGGAGATCGATTCGTTCGTCCCCGCCGGCACAATAGCGGCATTCGCTACAACCTTGCCCGTCCAGGAGTTCAGCGTGGAAGCGACCGGCGGCGCCTGTCCGGTCGGCCACGTCGACAGATAGCCCAGATACCCGCCTGGAACCACCGTGACATTCAACGAGTAGGCCTGCGCCGTGGCCGGGATGCCGCAGGAACCCGAGGCAACGGGGAGGTCCCTGGTTTGGCCGGCGAACATGGAAGGCCCGCCAAACTGGCCGGTGGGGTTTCGGGTGTCGGCGACGCGGCATGGCGTGGACGGATAGAACGAATACGAAGTCCCACCGCTAGGCGAATCGAAGTACCCGTTGATGTCCAAGATGACGTCGGTCGGGTTGGTGACGTAGACGCTCACTGCCCCGCCCGAACCGGCCGGCACTATGGCCGCATTTGCCACCACGATACCGCCCCAGGAGTTCAACGTGGAGACGAGAGCCTGAGGTTGGCCGGCAGACCACAGCGCGAGGTAGGAGAGCCGCCCTTCGGGCACCGCCGTCACGTTCAATGAATAGGCCTGGGCCGTGGCGGGAACGTCGCACGCGCTTTGGGGAATCGCAAACGAGCGTGTGGAACCGGCCGCCATGGTGGGTCCACCGAAGGGGCCGGTGGGATTACGCGTGTCCGCGACGCGGCACGGGGCGACGGGCACGAATTGGAGCGCGGGCGCCAGGGCGCTCACCTGCTGCACGTTGAAGGAGAGCCCCGCGACGACGAGCGGTCCGGAGCGAATCCCGCCGGCGTTGACGATCACCTGGTAACTCACTATGCCGTCGCCGTTGCCGGTGGTTCCTGCGCTAATGTTGACCCAGCCGAGCGAGTTCGATACCGTCCAGGAGCAAGCTGCGTCGGCAGTGACGTTGATTGTCCCGGTTCCACCCGCCGACGCGAAGGTCTCGCCCCCTGGGCTGATGGCAGCAGTCGAGCAGGGTGTCGGCGTCGGAGTCGGAGTTGGGGTTGGCGTCGGGGTCGCAGTCGGAGTGATGTTGAGCAGCACCGCCACGTCGTTGGTCCCCTGGTTTGCGATGGCTAGGTCCGGTTTGCCATCCCCGTTGAAGTCCCCCGCCACGACGCGGTAGGGCCATGTAGCATCCGTCCCCCCCACCGGAAAGGGGCTGCCCGTGGCTCCCGCAAACCCCCCTGTTCCGTCGCCGAGCAGCACCGTTACGCTGTTGCTGTAATTCGCAGTGGCTAGGTCCAACTTGCCATCCCCGTTGAAGTCCCCTACCGCCACGGAATCGGGGTATCTTCCCACAGGATATCCGGTCGTGAAGGGGCTGCCCGGGGCCGGCGTGAAGTTACCCGTTCCGTCGCCGAGGAGGACAATTACAGCGTTCCCCATTACGGTGTTCTGAGAGAAGCTTGTGATTGCGAGGTCCGGCTTGCCATCCCCGTTGAAATCCCCCACTGCTACCGAACCTGGGGCGATCAACTGGAACGGGCTACCGGGGGCTAAGGTGAACCCGCCCATTCCGTCGCCCAGCATCACCGTTACGCTGCCGTCATCTACAATGACCAGGTCCGCCTTGCCATCACCGTTGAAGTCTCCCACCGCCAGGTGCCTGGTACCCACTCCCACCGGCCAGAACGGGCTGCCCGCGGCTGTCGTGAACCCGCCCGTTCCGTTGCCCAACAGCACCGTTACCCTGCTAGCTTGGCTGTTTGCGATGGCGACGTCCGGCTTGCCATCCCCGTTAAAGTCCCCCACAACGATGAAAGATGGAGTTGTCCCCGCCGGGAACGGGCTGCCGGGTGCCGCCGCAAACCCACCCGTTCCGTCACCCAAGAGCACCGTTAGGTTGTTGCTGCCCTCATTTGCGATAGCCAAGTCCAGCTTGCCATCCCCGTTAAAGTCCCCAACCGCCACCGACCAGGGACTGGTTCCCACCGTGAACGGGCTGCCCTGGGCCGCCGTAAACCTGCCCGTTCCGTCGCCCAACAGCACAGTTACGTTGTTGCTGCCCGCGTTTGCGATCGCGAGATCAGGCTTGCCATCCCCGTTGAAATCCCCCATCGCCAGCGATTGGGGTTGTGTTCCCGCCGGGAACGGGCTACCCGGAGCCGGCGTGAACTGCGCGCTCGCCCCGGCGAAGAGCGCCAGCAGGATTCCGGCAGTCCGAGGGATCCAAAGCAGGTTATGTGTTGTCACAAGGGAACTCCTTCTCAAACGGTGGATCGAGAGCGAATTGGCATTCAGATGTCCGGATCGAGAGTTATTTTACACTGGAAGGGGCAAGGAGTATCCACGATCTGCGCGGTTCTTACGACCTATTTGCTGTTTGAACGAGGATTTCGCTCCGTACCATTACTGCCGGGACGGACGCGCCAGCGTTCGGTCACCCTGCCCCTGATCTACGCCCTCGAGAACGCCGGCCCGGCCGAGCGGCAACTGGTGGAGACGGTGCTGGCGGACCGCAGCTACACCCGCGTTCCGTTCGCGGCCATCTTCTGCCTGATCGAGGGGCACGGCGGGGTAGAGCGCGCGCGCCAGCGCGCGAGCGGGTTCACGGGCCGGGCCGGCGCCATCATCGCCGAATTCCCGGATTCCCCCTGCCAGCGCGCGCTGGCGACGCTCACCGGCCTGGTGACGGAGCGCGATCACTAGCGGCCTCGCCCTCGGGCAGAAATATCTCCTCGATCCGCTTGCCGAAAAGCTGCGCCATCCCGAAAGCCAGCGGCAGGCTCGGATCGTACTTGCCGGTCTCGACGGCGTTGATGGTCTGGCGGGAGACACCCAGGCGCGCGGCCAGGTCCGCCTGCGACCAGCTTCTCTCGGCGCGGAGCACGCGCAACGTGTTTCTCATCGGTACCTCCGGTTGGCGTTGAGGTAGCCGGCGAGCAGGAGACCCACCAGCAGGAACGTCGCGTAAAAGGGCTGGAGTGGGCCGACGAACCCGGCGAACTGAAAGATGGGATACAGGATGCTGGCGATGAAGATGCCCAGACAAGCGGTGGCGGCGGCTTCGAGTTGGATGCGGAGCTGCAACTCGTCCAGCCGCGCCAGGTCGCGTAGCAGCCGGAAGGTGTAGGCGACGCCGCAGACCAGCGGCACGGCCACAAGAAGGATGCGCAACGGCAGCCCTGGGTGGTGACCGCGCAATTTGAGCAAGCCGAGCAGGAGCAAGCCTCCCACCGTGGCGAAGGCCATGCCGAGCAGCCAGAGGGTCTGAACGAGCACCCCTCGCGGCGAGCAGGATAGGTGGAGGAAGGCAGCCGCCCGCCGGACGCCGCCCGACGCTACAATGGACGGTTTCAATGACCGATCAGCAGATTCGCGAACGGATACAGGCCCTGGGCCCCTGGTTCTACGAGTTCGACCTGGGCGCGGGCCGGCGCACTCCGTCGTCGCTGCCGCCCGAGGTCCAGCCCATCCACCGGACGCGGCTCGACATGGTGATGGGCGCGGTGAAGGGCCATTTCGGCGGGCGCCTCGCGGAGATCCGGGCGATCGACGTGGGCTGCCACGAGGGATTCTACACCGTCGCCCTGGCTCGCGAGGGCGTCAAGAGCGTGCTGGGCGTCGATGTGCGCGAGGAGAACCTGACCAAGGCGCGGTTCGTGGGCGCCGCGCTGGACCTGCATAACGTCGAGTGGCGGCAAGGCAACTGCGAAAGCCTGCGGGTGGAAGAGACGGGCGAATTCGAGCTGTGCCTGTTCCTCGGCTTGCTCTACCACCTGGAGAACCCGATGCTCTGCCTGCGCAACGTCGCCCGCATGACGCGCGAAGTTTGCGTCGTCGAAACGCAGGTGATCGCCGAGGTAGAGGGCGCGGCGGAGTGGGGCTGGCGCGAGTGGACCCGGCCGTATCACGGCGTGCTGGCGCTCATCGACGAATCGGGCGAGTTCTACGACGAGAACGCGGAGACGGGCGCGTCTCCCATTGCAACCTGTCCCTCGCCCCGGGCCCTCGAGTTCATGCTGAAGCAGGCCGGCTTCCGGCGAGTGGAGACGGTCGCGCCCCCAGCCGGCGCCTACGAGCAGCACGCGCGCGGCAAACGGGTGGTCGCAGTCGCGTACAAGTGAAGACCATCGCGCCAGCGTCCGCCGCGGCCAGCCTTACCGCCTCTGGCGCGACCGGCGCAGTTCCGCCAGCCGGACTTGGCGCTCGTCCATGCCGAAGTAATGTGCCACTTCGTGCCAGATGGTCTCGCGGAGCAGCCGGAGCAGGTCGCGCCGGCCGTGGGCCAGGCGCTCGTGCGGGCGCTGGTAGAGAGTGATGCGGTCGGGGAGGGTGAAGCCATCGGAGGTGCTGCGGTGCGGAAGTGGCCGTCCTTGATAAAGACCGAGTAACCCCGGGCGGGGCGGTTCCGCCTCCACAATGAACACAAGGTTGTTCAACCTGCGGCGGAAGCGCGCCGGAATGACGGTCATGGCCTTCTCGACAAGCTCGTCGAACTCCTTGGGCGTCACCGAAGGCCATTGTAGCGAAGGTGTTGCGTCCCAGGAACCGTTTGATTGCCGCGACTTTTAATGTGGCTTGCATGGCGCTGTATTCAAGTGGCTTGTAGTTTATGAGGATCAAGCTGAGCGGCCAGCCTTAAGATTTGTCAATTGACTGGGAGGCGGTCCGCCGTGTACGCCTGTAATGTTGGGGGTTGATCTAGCTTTGTAGTACGCGCAAGACGCGAGGAAAACAATGTTCTCTACGACCTGTGAATACGCGCTCCGTGCACTGGTGGGTTTGGCGCGCGTGCCGAATGGAGACGCGGTTCTCGGCCGCGACCTGGCCCGGACGGCGCAAATCCCTGCCAACTACCTCTCGAAGATACTGTTGACCCTGCGCAATGCTGGCCTTCTTACTACGGCAAGAGGCACGGGCGGCGGATACAGACTGCGTAAGTCTTCGGAAACAATAAGGTTGCTGGATATCGTCGAGCTCTTCGACGGCGCCAGAGCCAAACCGGCGTGCCTTCTGGGCGGAAAATCCTGCTCCGACGAGGATCCCTGCCCCGCCCACGAGTCATGGCGGGATATCCGCGCCGCCTACGTGGACTTCCTGGAATCGACCACGTTGGCGGGCATCGCAAAAACCGGCCGGACGTCCGACGCTCCGCTCTCCTGATCGGAGCCGAAGTTGCCTCCCCTCCCGTCTGTCTGGGCGGCGTTGCCTGTCCTCCGCGCGCCCCAAAAAAGGGGCGCCACACTGCGGGCGCCCAAGGAGGACATCGCGTTACCAACGTAGTGCCACACTCCGTTGAATCGTCTCGCGCCTGGCCCTTTCTTTGTATCAAAAAGTACTTGACAGAAGTGCGAGTCCGGGCTAACATGCCGTTGATGGCCGAACCTGCCGCGCTGCACGCCCGAGCGATGGACAATCTCCGGTTCATCCGCCAGACCATGGAGAGCGCGACCGCTTTCACCGCTATCTCCGGCTGGGGGGTCGTGATCGTAGGCCTGACGGCCTTTGGGGCCGCCGTCCTGGCCAGCCGCCAAACCAGTGCCCAGGCCTGGCTGGCGGTCTGGCTCGGCGAGGCGCTGGTTTCGTTTGCCATCGCCGGCGGCGCCACGGTGCGCAAGGCGCGCGCCTCTCGCCAGCCGCTGCTATCGATGCCCGGAAAGCGTTTCGCGCTGAGTTTTGCGCCCCCGATGATGGTTGGCGCCCTGCTTACGGCCGCTCTTTATCGAATGGGATTGCCGGCCGCGATTCCGGGCATGTGGATGCTCCTTTACGGCACGGCCATCGTGACCGGAGGCGCTTTCTCCGTGCGCGTCGTGCCGGTGATGGGACTCTGCTTCATGGCCGAAGGCGCGGCTGTTTTGTTCCTGCCGTGGCTGTGGCGGGATGTCCCGATGGCGCTCGCGTTTGGCGGTCTTCACGTGCTATTCGGCTTCATCATTGCCAGGAGGTACGGTGGCTAAGGGCGGAGCGGCGCGGCGTAAGCCGGCGGCGGATGAGGGCGGGATCGGCGAGGTCCCTGGCCGCGCCGTGGGGGGCGCACAGGCCCTGGACCGTCTGATCCACGAGCGCATGCGGTTGGGGATCGTGTCCGCGCTCGCGGTCAACGAGAGCCTCACATTCAACGACTTGAAGAAACTGCTCGCCACCACCGACGGCAACCTCAGCGTGCATGCCAGGAAACTCGAAGACGCGGGCTACATTGCGTGCACCAAGTTCTTTGAGGGCCGCCTTCCCAAGACCGAGTTCCGCCTGACACCACCGGGACGCCAGGCGCTCGAGCGCTACCTGGGCCACATGGAGGCCCTCATCCGGGCGACACGAGAGCACTAAGCGACACCGGACCTTTGAGCCGCGAGGCTCTCTTTTTTGGTATGCGAACTTTATGAAAAGGAGTTATTTACAGGAAACGGAAGGCCGCGCCGGGCTGCACGTCGCGATCATCATGGACGGCAACGGTCGCTGGGCGCAGGCCAGGGGCCTCCCCCGCGTCGCGGGACACCGCCACGGTGCGCTGGCGGTGCGGCGGGCCGTCGAGACAGCCCCGGGTCTTGGGATACGCACCCTGACGCTCTACGCCTTCTCCTCGGACAACTGGCGCCGTCCGCCCGAGGAAGTTTCCGCCCTGATGCAGCTTCTGCTGGAGTACCTGCGCAAGGAAACCGCCGGGTGCATCGAGAAGGGTGTGCGCGTGAGCCTGATCGGGAGAAGGGACCGCCTCTCCGGGCCGCTCGCGGAAAGCGTGGAGGCGGCCGAGCGCGCGACCTCCCACGGCCGCCGCCTCCACCTCCGGATTGCCGTCGACTACTCGGCCCGCGACTCGATCCTGCAAGCCGCCAGTCGCCTTCCCTCGGGCCAGGCGAACCGCGAGGAATTCGCTCGCCTGCTCGCCGAAGCGTGCCACGCTCCCGCGCCCGCCCCGGACGTGGACCTGCTGATTCGAACGGGCGGGGAGCAGAGATTGAGCGACTTCCTTCTGTGGGAAGCGGCGTACGCCGAACTCCACTTCACCCGCCGCATGTGGCCCGAGTTCCAGGCCGCGGACCTGGAGGCGGCCGTACGCGACTACCACGGGCGCCAGCGCCGTTTCGGCGCCGTGCCTGAAGCCGCGGCGGTGTAGTTGACCGCAGCGCCCCCCTGCGACACAATTGTGGATAACGATGTAGTTTGGGGGGCTGGTGAGGATCCGAACGGTGCGATGGCTGTGGGCTGCCATCCTGCGGGCGAGCGGCGGGCTGTGGTGGGCCAGGCGCCAACTGCGGTGCAAAGGCGCCATCGTCGTTTTGCTGCTGCACCGGGTTCTGGACGAGGCCGAATGGCGGCAGACCCACAGCCCTCGCAGCATGGCGATGCGCAGCCGCACGTTCCAGGACTTCGCGGAATACCTTGCCCGGACATGCCGGCCGGTCCGCCTCGGCGAGGCCGCCCCGGGAATCCCCGGACGGAAGATCGAAGTCGCGATCACGTTCGACGATGCCTGGCGCGACACTTATACGATCGCCCTCCCGCTGGCCCTGGCCTGCGGCTTGCCTGCCACCGTTTTTGTGTGTACCGGCCTCACCGGGTGCGTCGCGCCCTTCTGGCCGGAGCGCGTGGCGGCGGCCCTGCGCGCGATGCGGCCCTCGGCGCCGCGACAGGCAACCGAGGCGCTCATCGAGCACCTCAAGAAATATACCCCCCAAGAGCGCGCAAAGTGGATCGAGGATCTGGCGCGCACCCTCGGAGCGGAGCCGCGCGGCGAGCCGTTCGAAGGGGACTCCACCATGACATGGGAGGAGATCGCCGAATTGGACCGGGCCGGCGTGGCATTCGGGTCGCACACGCATACCCACCAGGTTCTTCCCGCAGTTGGGACGGGAGTGGCGCGGCGCGAGATCCGGGACTCGCAGGCGGCGCTCGTGCGCAGGTTGCGGAAGCGCTGCGACCTTTTCGCCTACCCCCACGGCGCCTGCTCTGCCGGGGCGCGGCGGCTGCTCGAAGAAGAGGGCTTCCGCCGGGCCTTCACCGCCGAGAGGAATGCCTGGACCGCGGATTGCGACCCGCTCCGCATCCCCCGAGCGAACCTCAGCGAGAGCGATCTGGCCGGCCTGGGAGGACGCTTCTCCCCGGCGGTGTTCGAATACGCCGTCTTCTGGAAGATCTGGCGGGCCATGCGCGCCAGGGCGCGGTCGCAGGCGCCGGCCGAGCGCCGTCCGCAGCGGCGCGCCGCTGCCTGAGACGGTTCACGCCCCTCAAGCCGTATGGCGCAGATGGTGGCGGTGGGTGCGGCGGCGAAGGGCGTCTTTCACCAGGATGGCGGCGTACAACACCAGAAATACCGCCACCGATATGGCGATCAGTTGCCAGCTATGGGTCTTGAGATAGTGGGCCGGGGAGCGCCCCATCAGAGACCCCAGGCACGCCAGCCCGAAGTAGCGCAGACAGCGCGCCACCAGCACGATGGTCAGGAAACTCCGGCGGCGCATTCCCAGCGCGCCGGCCGAAAGCACGAAAACCTTGGTCGGAAGCGGAGCCGGAATCAGAACCGGGATGAACACCGTCAGACCCCCGTAGTGATGGAACCAGTGGCGGAAACGCTTCGCCCATCCTTTTTCGGTTCGCTGGTCGAGGTAGGCCTGGCCGCCCTTGCGGGCAATGTAGTACAGGAACAGGCTGCCAATCAGGGAGCCCGCGACCGCGAGCGCGGCACTGAGGTAGCCGGCCCGCGAGTTCTTCGCGGCGATTACCACCAGGAGCAGGTCCGTGCCCTCCGGGACCGGCAGCCCGGCCGAGTCGACGATGGCCAGCACGAACGCACCCCAGGGCCCCCAGGAAAGCAGCGTGCCGAACAGGGCGCCGAAAAGGCCGCCGAAAATATGCTTCAAGGCTTCACGACCTGGTTCTCGAGGGCGCCCACGCCGTCCACCACCACGCGCACAACCGAGCCGGGCTCGATAGCGCCGATGCCCGACGGAGTGCCGGTCGCGATCAGGTCTCCCGGCTCCAGCGTCATTACCGCCGTGACGTGTTCGATGATCTCACTCACGGAGAAGATCATGTCGCGCACGGAAGCGTCCTGGCGTTTCTGATCGTCGACAAACGTGCGCACGCGGATTTCCTCGAACCGCACCTCCTCCTGGGGTACGATCCACGGACCCACGGGGCAGAAGGTGTCGAAGCCCTTGGCGCGCGTCCATTGCTCGTCTTTGCTCTGCAAGTCGCGCGCCGTGACGTCGTTGATGCAGGTGTACCCGAAGACGCAGGCCAGGGCGTCCTCGCGCCTCACGTGCCGCGCGCGGCGGCCGATGACCACTCCCAGCTCTCCCTCGTAGTCCACGCGGCGCGAAACCGCGGGATACACGATCTTGTCCATGTGAGCGATCAGCGCCGAGGGCGGCTTCAGAAAGATCAGCGGTTCTGACGGCACCTGGTTGCCCAATTCGGCGGCGTGCTCGCGGTAGTTCCTCCCCACGCACACGATCTTGGAGGGCCAGCAGGGCGGCAGGAGCCGCACTTCGGCCAGCGCACGCGCCGCGCCCCGATCCCGCGACCACGGGGAAGCGGTCTCGTAGACCATGTCGTTTTCCTGGAGACCGTACTTCACGTCCGGGGCGCCATCCGGCGCCGTGGCGTGCGTGTTGCGAATCAAACTGAACCGAATACGCTTGTTCATTGTCTCTACGGTCCTTCCCGCTGTCCACGGACGCCCCCGCCCGCCCCACCGACGCTAAGCGCCATGGAAGACATACACTAAGGCGCCACCATCTCCACGACCGGCGCTTTCGCGCTTTCGTGGCCGCGCTGGCCGACCGCCGACACCTGATACCGGTAGCGCTTTCCGCTTTCCACTGCGCGATCGCTATAAGCGGGCGTCGCCAGCGCATCTCCGATTTTCTCAAACGGCCCGCCATTGACGGACCGGTAGAGGTAGTATCCCCGCAGGTCGGGCTCGCCGTCGGGATTCCAGCTCACTTCGATGCTCGACACTCCGGCGACGGCCGCCAGTCCCTCCGGGACGGCGGGCGGGAAGCGGCCCTCCGGCGTGATCGCAACCGGTTCCGACGGTTCGCTCTCGGCCTCGGAGTTGCCGCCGGCGACGAAGGCCTGGACCGTATACTCGTAGGCCCTTCCGTACTGAATCTGGGTATCGGCGTACTCCCCGCTCTTGACCGAAGCGACCAGTGCGGGCTTCGACTCGGACTGCGCCAGGCGGTAGACCCTATACTCGGCGCCGGGGGAGGCGGGCCAGCTCAGGCCCACTGCATGCGGCGCCTCTTCCACCTTCAGCACGGGTTTGGGGAGCGGGGGAACCACTTTGAACCGGACCGGGTCCGACCACTCGCTGAAGCGGTCGTGCTTGCCCGACGCCCTGACCCGGATTTCGATGGACTGGCCCACCCACGAAGCCGCCGGAACCTGCACATGCACCGGCCCGGGCCGGTTTGCCGGCGTCTCGATCCGCCGCGCCGTCGCTTCCCAATTCGGCCCCTCGGGACCGGCCCTCAGATCGATCCGATCCAGTGTCTTCAGCACCGCCTGGTCGACCGCCGCCGCGGGCGCGACGAAGTCGATCACGAGGTCCGTTCCGCGTTCGACCGCACTAAGCTCCACGGTCTTCACCGGGAAGCCGAGCGTGGGGGGCTTCGGCGGCCGGACGTAGGCGCAGCCTGCCAGCACGGCTACCCCCGCGCTACACACGAGAACCGACGACCGGCGGCGCCAGGGCATCTTATAGAATGTACCGCGTCAGGTCCTGGTCCTTGACGATCTCGGAAAGCTGCTGCCGGACATACTCTGCATCGATCTTGACGGTCTTCTTCTTGAGATCGGGACCTTCGAAAGAAATTACGTCGAGGACCTTCTCCATGACCGTGTGCAGGCGCCGCGCCCCGATGTTCTCGTTGCTCTCGTTCACGCGCGCCGCCAGCCGCGCCACTTCCTCCAGCGCGTCGTCGCTGAAGGACAACTTGATGCCTTCGGTTTCGAGCAGGGCCATGTACTGCTTGATCAGGGCGTTCTTGGGCTCCTTGAGGATACGGATGAAGTCGCCCTCGGTGAGCGACTTCAGTTCCACCCGGATCGGGAACCGGCCCTGCAACTCGGGAATCATGTCGGAGGGCTTGGACACGTGGAACGCGCCGGCGGCGATGAACAGGATATGGTCCGTGCGCACGAAGCCGTAGCGCGTATTGACCGTGGTGCCTTCCACGATGGGCAGGATGTCGCGCTGCACGCCCTCGCGGCTTACGTCCGGCCCGTGGCCCGACTCGCGGCCCGCGATCTTGTCGATCTCGTCGAGGAAGATGATGCCGCTGCGCTCGACGCGCTCCAGGGCCACGCGCGTCACCTGGTCCATGTCGATGAGCTTCTGCTCCTCCTCCTGCACCAGGTACTCCAGCGCCTCGGTGACGCGCATCTTGCGCTTGCGGGTGCGCCCGGCGAAGAGGCCGGGCAGGACATCCTTGAGGTTGATGTCCATCTCCTCGATGCCCTGCGGCCGTGGAGATTTCGAAGGACGGACCCGCGCTCCTTCACGTCGATCTCGACCACGCGGTCGTCCAGCTTGCCCTGGTGCAGCTTCTCGCGCAGCTTCTCGCGGGTCCGCTCCGCAGTCTCGCTCGGCTCCGGCTGCGGCGGCATGAGCAGATCCAGCATCCGCTCCTCGGCGTTCTTCTCGGCGCGGTCCGCAACCTCGTCCAGGCGCTCCTCGCGCACCATCTCGATGGCGATATCGACCAGGTCGCGGATCATCGACTCGACGTCCCGGCCCACGTAGCCCACCTCGGTGAACTTGCTGGCCTCGACCTTCAGGAACGGCGAGTTGGCGAGCTTGGCCAGGCGGCGCGCGATCTCGGTCTTTCCTACGCCGGTGGGCCCGATCATGAGGATGTTCTTGGGCATCACCTCGTCGGCCAGCTCGGGATCCAGCTTCTGGCGGCGGATGCGGTTGCGCAGCGCCACGGCCACGGCGCGCTTGGCGTCGTCCTGCCCGACCACGTACTTGTCGAGTTCCCGGACGATCTCCCGCGGCGTGAGCTCGTCCAAGACGGGCTCTTCTTCAACCGACTGGCTGGGAAGATAAATGACCATTGCCTATCCGAGTTCCTCGAAAGTGACTTTGTCGTTGGTGTAGATGCAGATCTCGCCGGCGATCGCCATGGAGACTTCGGCAATCTTGCGCGCTTCCATCTTGGTGTGGCCGGCGAGGGCGGTGGCGGCGGCCTTGGCGAAGGGACCGCCGGACCCGATGGCCGCGATGCCGTCATCCGGCTCGATCACGTCGCCGCTCCCGCTGAGGATGTAGGTGTTGCTGACGTCGGCCACCAGCAGCAGGGCTTCCAGGTGGCGCAGTGCCTTGTCGGTGCGCCAGTCCTTGGCCAGCTCCACCACGGAGCGCGCCAGGTTGCCGTTGTGCTGCTCGAGCTTGGATTCGAAGCGGCTGAAGAGGGCGAAGGCGTCGGCGGTCGACCCGGCGAATCCGGCCAGGATCTTGTCGTTGTACAGACGGCGGAGCTTCTTGGCGGAGGCTTTGAGGACTTCGCCGCCGAGGGTGACCTGGCCGTCGCCCGCCATGACCACCTTGCCGTTTCTGCGCACACACAGGACGGTCGTAGACCGTATTCGAGCTTTCATGGGTACAGCTCCTATTGTAGAGCAGCGGGCAGGGGTCAGCCGTCAGCCATCAGCCATCAGCCATCAGCCGTCAGCCAGCGGCCGCCGGCCAGCAGCCGTCAGCCAGCGGCCCGGTTCGGGGACGCACTGTCTGTTTATCCCTGTTGTGATTCTTCTTTCTTTGTTATTCGCTGCGCCGGGCGGTTAGAGCCTTGCGGGCGGCGTCGGGCCTCGCTGCGGGAAGCCCGATGGGAAGCGGGCTATGGGAGGTCCGAACGGACCTGCCGGCGAAACGGACGGCACGCCTGCTGCTCTGCCTTTACCGCCAGCGCCTGGTCGCGTTGCACGGGTTCATCAAGAAGACGCGAGCCACACCGGAGGAGGATTTGGCGACGGCGCGAAAGCGCAGGAAGGAGTTGGAGCGATGAGCAAGAAGCATATGGGTTCCAGCATTGATGACTTCCTCAAGGAGGAGGGCATCTTCGAAGAGGCGCAAGCGCAGGCGATCAAGGAGGTCGTCGCGTGGCAGCTCGCCGAGGCCATGAAGAAAAGGAGAATCTCGAAGAACAAGCTGGCGAACGCTGCTGAAGACCAGCCGCACCCAGGTTGACCGTATCCTCGATCCGAAAAACGACATTACGCTCGGCAGCCTGCAGCGGGCGGCGGCCATGGTCGGGCGGCGTGTAACGATTGAGCTGGTGTAGGCGAACGGAACTGGCGAGCGAGGCGAAATCCTGGATCGGTATCGCCAGGGACGATCCGCCGCCGCGTTGACCGCGCGCTGGCGCCACCGCGGAGGCGAGGCCGGGCGGGCCTGGCACGGCGTCTCAGCCCGCCGGCCAGCGGGCCAACGCGGCTCGGCGGGACCCGCCATCCCTCACTCGATCGTCCGGTTCTCCGGCCACTGAATAACGGGACGCCGCTTGTGTACCGCGCAGTCCCTCAAGAACAGATTGATGAGATTCTGACAGGGCATTCCCAACTCGGCCGCCATTTCTTTGAAGTAGCCCACCGCTGCGGCATCGAGTCGAATCGTGATCTGGCGCTTGAGCTGACTGGCGT
Source organism: Bryobacterales bacterium (assembly GCA_963710565.1). Lineage (GTDB taxonomy): Bacteria > Acidobacteriota > Terriglobia > Bryobacterales > Bryobacteraceae > DASWZN01. Next base: position 598,285 of record CAVQAN010000013.1, read on the forward strand.
AGGGGTTCTTCCGGGAGTGGGAGAAATCGTATTCCGCTCTCATTTCAGTCTCCAATACACCTCTTCTTCGAGCGTTGTCGCCAGCCTCGCCGAGATCAATCGGATCACGGAGTCGGATTGCCGGCAGCAGAGGCACGGTGTTTCGTTCGAGGAAGCACAAACCGCGTTCCTGGACGAGAGCGCCCGCTTGATCGACGATCCGGATCACTCAGCGGAAGAAGCCCGGTTCCTCCCAGGTTCGCTCGCCGGTCACCGCTTCCCCACCAACTTTTTCCTCATCCCCTCAACCCCTTGCCTCCCGCTGCCCCTCCTAGCTCCGCCCGCCCGCGCTATGCTCCACTCGGATGCCGGATTCCGCGCCGGGCGCGGTCCGGCTTCGCGGCGGGAAGGGGCCCAGGAGAAAACGAAAAAGTGCAACAGGGTCCCAGTCCCGCAAACGGACATCCCGCCCACGGCCCCGCCCAGGCCGCCCCGCGCCAAATCGGCCCCTCTCCCGCCGACCCCCTATAATGGTTCTTTCCCCAATGCCAGAGAACACCCTCGATCTCAAGAAGACGGTTAACCTGCCGCGCACCGATTTCCCCATGAAGGCGAATCTGCCTCAGACCGAGCCTAAAATCCTGGCGCGCTGGGAGGAAACCGGGCTCTACGAGCGCATCCGCGCGGCCCGCGCCGGCCGGCCCCTGTTCGTCCTGCACGACGGCCCGCCCTTCGCCAACAACCGCATCCACGCCGGCACGGCCTTCAACAAGGTGCTCAAGGACTTCATCGTCAAGTCCAAGAGCATGGCCGGATTCGACGCCCCCTACGTGCCCGGTTGGGATTGCCACGGCCTTCCCATCGAGAACCGCGTCGACCAGGAACTGGGGCCCCGCAAGGCCAAAATGACCGTCCCCCAGATCCGCGAAGAGTGCCGCAAGTACGCGCTCAAGTGGGTCGGTATCCAGGGGTCCGAGTTTCGCCGCCTGGGCGTGCTTGGCCGCTGGGACAAACCATACCTGACGCTCACGCCCGACTATGAAGCCGCCATCGCACGCGGCTTCGTCGAGTTCGTCGACCGCGGCTACGTCTACAAGGGCCTCAAGCCGGTGAACTGGTGCCTCACCCACCGCACCGCGTTGGCGGAAGCCGAGGTCGAATACGAGAACCACACCAGCCCGTCCATCTGGGTACGCTTTGCGCTGACTTCGGAGCCCGCCCGGATCGACCCGGCCCTGGCTGACCGGCGCGTCTACGGCCTCATCTGGACCACCACGCCCTGGACCATCCCGGCCAACATGGGCATCGCCTTCCATCCCACCTACGATTACGTGGCGGCGGACGTCAACGGCGAAGTCTACATCGTCGCGGCCGACCTCCTCGCCCAGACCGCCGCGAACTGCGGCTGGAGCGAGCCCGCGGTGCTGGCGCGCGTCAAAGGTGCTCGAACTCGAGGGCGCCGTCTTCCGTCACCCCTTCCTCGAACGGGACTCCGTGGGCGTGCTGGCCGACTACGTAACCCTCGACCAGGGCACCGGCGCCGTCCACACCGCGCCCGGTCACGGCCAGGAGGATTACCTCACCGGCCAGCGCTACGGCATTCCGACCTATTGCCCCGTGGATCCGGCGGGCCGCTTCTTCCAGGCCGAGGGCGCCGCGGGCCGCCTGCCCGACGAGATCCTCGGCAAGACGGTCTGGGAAGCGAATCCGGCGGTGGTTGGGATTCTGAAGTCCGCCGGCGCGCTGCTGGGGCTGCAGAAGCTCGAACACAGCTACCCGCACTGCTGGCGCTGCCACCACCCCACCATCTTCCGCGCCACCGAGCAATGGTTCATCGGCATCGACCGCAACGACCTGCGCGCCCGGGCGCTCGACGCCATCAGCCACGTGAAGTGGATGCCGGCCTGGGGCGAGCAGCGCATCTCCAACATGATCGCCAACCGGCCGGACTGGTGCATCTCTCGCCAGCGCGTGTGGGGCGTGCCCCTGATCGTGTTCTACTGCGAGCAATGCGGCGAGCCGCTTACCGACCGCAAGATCCTCGACCGCGTGGTGGACCTGTTCGCCCAATTCACCGCCGACGTGTGGTACAACCGTTCCGCCGCCGAGCTGATGGGCCCCGGTGTCGCCTGTCCCAAGTGCGGCGGCTCGGAGTTCCGCAAAGAGGCCGACATCCTGGACGTCTGGTTCGAATCGGGATCGAGCCACCTGGCCGTGCTGACGGAGGCGAACGGCCTGCCCTGGCCCGCCGACCTGTATGTCGAAGGCGGCGATCAGTACCGCGGCTGGTTCCACAGCTCGCTGCTGACGGCGGTGGGACTGAAGGGAACCGCGCCCTACCGCCAGTGCGCGACGCACGGCTGGTCGCTCGACGAGCAGGGCCGCGCCCTCTCGAAGTCGCTCGGCAATTACGTCGAAGCGCAGGAGCTGATCCAGCAATACGGCGCCGACGTGGTGCGCCTGTGGGTCACATCGGTCGAGTTCACCAACGACGTAGTGATTTCCCCGACCATCCTCACGCGCCTCTCGGAGGCCTATCGGAAACTCCGCAACACCACGTTCCGGTACGCGCTCGGCAACCTGTCGGACTTCGTGCCCGAAACGGACGCTGTGGCGGCCGGCGAGCTGGCGGAATTCGATCAGTGGATGCTCATCCGTACCGAGCAGCTCGTGCGGGATTGCCGCCGCTGGTACGAGGAGTTTGCGTTCCACCGCGTCTATCGCGCCATCTACGACTTCGCGACCGTCGACCTCAGCTCGCTCTATATCGAGGCTTTGAAAGACCGCCTCTACACCCGCGCGCCCAACTCCAGGAACCGCCGCAGCGCTCAGACCGCGCTCTATCGCGTCACCTATGCGCTGGTCCGGCTGATCGCGCCGCTGATCAGTTACACCGCCGACGAGGTGTGGCAGCACTTGCGGAAACCGGCCGGGGCGCCAGACAGCGTGCATCTCGCACTTTTCCCGGAGCCGGAAGAGCTGACCGCGGGGCTCTCGGATGCGCACCGCGCCCGCGCCCTCAACTGGGACCGCCTGATGCCGGTGCGAGACGCGGTCCTGAAGAGCCTCGAGACGGCGCGCCAGGAGAAGCTGATCGGCGGACCGCTCGAAGCGCGCGTGCGGCTGCGCGCCAGCCCGGATCTGCTGCCGCTGCTCGAAGAGTACGCCGCCGAGTTGCCGGGCCTGTTCGTGGTTTCGCAAGTCGCGCTCGACGGTCCGGCTGAGGGCGACGTCCAGGTGACGGTCGAGCGCGCGGCCGGCGTCAAGTGCGAGCGCTGCTGGAAGTACACCACCGATACCGGCTCCAACCCGGCCTTCCCCACCATCTGCGCCGCCTGCGCCGAAGCCGTGACGGAGATCCAGGGATGAGTGCTGCCCGTCGTGGCGCACGCTTCAGCGTGCCGTGTCGGCACTCATGCCGACACTCTTACTTATGACCCGACGCGCGCTCGCCTACCTGATCGCCGCGGGGGTCTTCCTGCTAGACCGCGTCACCAAGCTGCTGATCGATAGGCTGGTGCCGCTCTGGGAAACGCGCGAGGTGATTCCTGGCTTCTTCAACATCGTGCACACGGAGAACGCGGCGGCCGCGTTCAGCCTCTTTGCGGGTGTCGCATTAGGCTGGCGCCGCTTCTTCCTGATCTCTTCTTCAGCGGCCGCGGCGGTCCTGCTGTCCATCCTGCTGTGGCGCGACGGAGCCCGCGCGGTAGGCAGCCGGATGCTGTCGGTCGGGCTGGCGCTCATCCTGGGAGGAGCCGTGGGCAACTTGTACGATCGCGCCATTCCCGGCACGGTGACTGATTTCCTCGATCTCTACCTGGGCAGCTTTCACTGGCCTGCCTTCAATGTCGCCGACAGCGCAATCAGCGTCGGCGCCGGCCTGGTCCTCCTCGAGCTGCTCATGGCCAAACGCGCTCCGCGGAAGGGTTGAATGTTCCCCATCATTTTCAGAATCGGCCACTTCTTCCTTCCGAGCTTCGGCGTCCTCGTGTCGCTCGGGTTCCTCGTGGCGCTGTGGATGGCGGGGCGCCTGGGCCGCCGCGCCGGACTGGACGTGGACGCTGTCCTGAACCTCGGCATCTACACCGCCATTGCCGCGATGGTGGGCGCCAAGCTGCTCATGCTGGCGCTCGACTTCGATTACTACTGGCGCAATCCCGGCGAGATCTTCTCGCTCTCCACGCTGCTCGCCGCCGGCGTCTTCTACGGCGGGCTGATCGCGGCGCTCCTGACGGCGTTCTTCTACCTGCGCCGGAGTAAGTTGCCGGGCCTGGCGGCGGCGGACGTGTTCGCGCCGGCCGTCGCCCTGGGCCACTCCATCGGCCGTCTGGGCTGCTTTGCCGCGGGCTGCTGCTGGGGCGCCCCGTCCCATCTGCCCTGGGCCGTGACCTTCACCGATCCCTTTGCCTACCAGCGCATGGGCACGCCTCTGGGCGTCCCTTTGCATCCCACCCAACTCTACGAGGCTTTTGCCGAAGCGGCCATTTTCGCGATCCTGTACTGGCGCTTCACGCGCCCGCACCGCCCCGGTTCGATCATCGGCCTGTACCTGGTCCTGTATCCCTCGGTGCGGTTCCTGGTCGAGTTCGTGCGCGCGCACGACAGCGCGAATCCGCGTCTCGGACCGCTGGTGCTGGAGCAATGGATTGCGCTCGGCCTCGTGGCGCTGGGCCTCTATCTGATGCGCCAGCCCCGCCCCGCGCCAGCCAAGGGCGTCCAGCGCGGTCCCGGGGGACCCCGCCAACGGAACCGGTAGTTTGGATGGGACGACTCCCTCCGCGGACGTCCCGCAACCTGGTTTCGCCGGCGGCTCGGACCGGACGGGGTTCCCTACTTCGCCCCCACCTGATCCAGCGCCCGCGAGGTCGCCGCCAGCAGCGCCTGCGGCCCCACCGGCGCGCCCGTGGCGCCCTGCATCCACAGGTCCGGCGCGATGCGCCCCTGCCGCGCCACGCGTTCCACCTCCGGCCCGATCTTTCCAACGCTGCGCATGTGCTCCTCGAGCTGGTGCGCGATGAAGTGCCCGATGGGGTAGTCGGGCAGGTACAGGAACGCGTCGATCATGTGCGAGTAGATCCCCAGCAGCACTACATCGCGCTGCTGGAACACCGGCGCGTAGTACCTGTTCCAGGTTTCCTCCGCGATCCGCACCGTGGCGTTCTTCAGGTCGGATGGAGTGGCGTCCGGATGCTCGTACATCCAGTGCCACACGCCCATGTCCACCAGCCCGACCCCTGCAATCTCGTACGCCGCCCAGAAGTCGTTCAGCGTCCGCAGCGCCTGCTCCTCCGCGCCCGGACTCGCCAGTCCAAGCAGCTCGAGGTCCTTGGCCTGGAAGACGAACGCGATGGCCTCGGTGAAGGCGGTGTTCGGCACGCCGTTGAGCAGCCAGTGGTCGATCTCGTTCAGCGAGAAGGTCTGCTCCACGTTGTGGCCCATCTCGTGGACGGCGATGTTGTAGCCCTTGTAGTCCATCCCGTTCGGGCCCACGCGGGTGCGCAGGTGGGCCGGCGACCCCGGCAGTTGCGATCCCCAGGCGTGCCCCGAGCCCCGCGCCGGGTCCACCACGATGTTCGCCGCCAGGTAGCGCGCCTTCTCTGCGCTGAATCCCAGCGCCTCGAACATGCGCGGCATGTCCTGGTGGTAGGCCTCGGGCGTGGGATACTTCCTGCGCGTCATCTGGTCGAGCTGCGGCTCGGTATAGGCGCCGTGCGGCTTGAAGCCGCCGTACCAGATGTCGAAGGGCTCGAGCGACCGGCCCAGGCGCCGCTGGATCAAGGCGGCGACTTTGGGAACCAGCGGCGACGTCAACACCTGCTCGAACATCGCCCGCACCCGCGCCTCCGGCAGTTCCCGCTCCTCGTCGAACTTGCGCGCCATATGCGTGGGCGCGGACGGCGAGTAGGGATCCATGCCCTTGATGGCGCGGAACCCGCCCAGCAACACGGCGTAGCGCGTGTTTGGCTCAGGCTCGTTGGTGACGCTCGCAGCGGCGGGCCGGGTACCGTCGTAGTCCTTCACAGCGGACGGCTGCACCTGGTTCGTGTAAGGGTTCCAATCCAACGCCGGGTTATCGACCACCGCTTGCGGGATGCTCTGGCGCACGATCGCTCCCATGACCTGCGCGATCATCCGCTGCCGCGCGAGGCCGTCCTTTTCGCCGTAGTCCGCCTTGATCTGGTCGCGCAGGTTCCAGTGCGAGAGCAGCCGCATGCGAGCCGGGAACGGGCGCTGGCCCTGGTCGTCGAGCAGGTGGTGCATCCAGATGTTGTACCCGGCGACGTACTGCTCCGCTCGCGAAACGGCCTCGGCAATCGCCAGATTCACCGCAGCGGGCACGCGCTTGGAGAAGCCCTGCGCCAGGCGCGCCTCGGCCCACTGACGCCGCGTCCAGTTGTCCCCGGCGGCCAGCCGCTCGTCCAGAGTGGTGAGAGGGAAGTTCAGCAGAACCACGAACGCCAGCTTGTTGGCAAACAGGTCGTCGCTCGTGTGCGCGGAGGCATCGTAGCCCGCGAAGGCCTCATCGTAAGGCATGATCGGCCCCAGGTCCAGGTCCGTCTGGGTGCGGAAGGCGCGCGAGATCTCCACCATGTGGCCGCCGAACTGCTCGAGCAGCGTCTCGTAGCGCGTGAACAGCGTGTCGAGCGCGGCCTGGTCGCCGGCGAAGTTGCGGCGGACGAAATCTTCAAACACGGCCTGGTCGCCGTCCCCGGCGCGCCAGAACTCGCCTGCCTGTTTGAGGCCGCGCGCGGCACGCCCTCGTTGGGCTTCGCCGTACCGCTCGACGAGCTCCTTTTCGAGCTTCGCGGTCGAGTCCTTCTGCCACGGCGGCGCCGCTTCCTGCGCGCGAAGCGGCCGGCCCGCCAGCGCTCCCGCAATCAGAACCAACGAGCAAATAGCCAAGCCGTGCATGAACATTCCTCCTGTTTCAATTCGGGAGTATAGCGCTTCCGCGGGGCGGGCAACGGGGCGCTTTCCGCCGACCCGGCAGCCGGCAGGCGGGATTGGCCAGCGCCGCCCCCCAGGGCCGGTCTTATGCTGCCCAACCAGAAGACGGGGTTATGGCCATCTCGGCGCATTCCCCGCCCAAATCCGGGACAGGGCCGCGGACGCATTCTACTCGGAAGCAATTGGCACCACAGGCATTTCCGAATGACGATTTCCAACGATCGCGTGGCACGTCCGGCAGCGGACGCGACGGACCAGCGGATCCTCGATCTACTCGGCGATGGAAACGCTCGATCGACGGCCGCCGTGGCCAAGCATATGGGGCTTTCACCGCGTGCGACTTGACAGAACGTGGACTTCTTCTCGAAATCGGCACGGGGCCGCACGACCCGAAGCGCCAGTACGCGTTGGTCTAGAGCGCTCGATGGCCAATGCGGCGGTCCGAGCATCGGCCTGCCTGCGATACTAAAGTAGTTCGTATGTCCCAGGCGGACCGAATCCGGCAACTCGTTTCCGACAGGCCGGGGCTGAAGGCCCAGCAGATCGCCGAGGAACTGGGTCTCCTGAGGGCTCAGGTCGTGACTGCGCTGAACGGCGAAATGTCTGCCGAAGTCACCGAGGACAACGCCTACCGCTGGTGGCCTCGAACGCGCCCGATGGCTGCGAGCCAAACCGCGCCGGCGCCCCGGACCTTTCTGGCGAACCTGTGCCGCTACTATCTGGACTGTCTGTCGCACGAAAGCGGGTCCGGCGTCAGCATCGTCGCTGCGAATGGGGCCGAGTACGTTGCGCTGAACGCGCTTCCGTTCGCCGCCGAGCCGGTACTCGATCGCGCCGCCGGGAAGATCGTGCAGAGGGTGCGCGGGGAAAGAAGCCAGCTCACTCTCTACGTCGGCTACGCCCTCCGACTCAGAACCATCCAGCGGGGGGATGAGGAGGAGATGCGGATCGAGCCGATCCTGCTCTATCCGGTCGACGAGGCACCGGAGGGACGTGAGGAGACCCTACGGCCCGCCAGCGGCATTCCGCTTTTCAATCTCGAAGTCCTCAAGAGCCTCCTCGCGGCCGACAGCGGCAACATCATCGACGAAGCGATCCACCTTTCCGAGGAACTCGGCTTGGCGAGCACAGAAGATGACCTGCCCCAATGGGACGAGATCGTACTACGCCTCCAGCGTTGCCGGCCGGATTGGGGCTGGCGAGAGGATCTGAACCCCTACGCTCTCTCCGAAGGGGTTGCTCTCCACGAACTGGCCGAGCCCGGCATTTACAATCGCGCGCTGCTTTTCGGCGGCAGCCGCTCGCCATTCACCTACGGGCTGGAGGCCGAACTGCGAAAACTGGCACAACTCGACGATGAGGCCACACGGGACACGGCGCTCGGGTTGTGGCTGCGGGATACGGACATCGAAGCCGCGCTTGTTGAAGACCGCCCTATTCTCGAGGTCCTGCCGCTCAACACCGAGCAGCGCCAATCCGTTGTGCAGGGGCTGAGCGCGCCGCTCACGGTGGTGACCGGCCCTCCAGGAACCGGCAAGTCGCAGGTGGTCACCTCGCTGCTGATCAACGTGGCCTGGCAGGGCGGCAGTGCGATGTTCGCCAGCAAGAACAATCACGCCGTAGACGTGGTGGAATCCCGCGTGAACGAACTGGGGCCGTATCCTTTGCTCCTTCGACTCGGCAAGGAAGAGCACCACGCGCGCATCGCAGAGCATCTCGCGGGCGCGCTCGCCGAGTCCTCGAACCAGGACGACGAGGCCCGCTATGCCCGGCTGGCCCAGGCGCGTGAGGAAGACCGCTCCCGGTTTCGGGAGATTCAGGACGAGATCCGCGCGGTGGTGAGGCTGCGCAACTCGGTCGACGAACTGGAGCGCGGGGCGGAGCCAGCCCGGTTCTTGTTCGGCGAGATGCGATTCCGGGAGATGCGTTTGCCGAATGCCGCCGAAGTCCGCCGGCGCCTGGATGCGCTCGCCGCTACTATCGATGCCGCCCGCGAATCCGCTCAGCCGGCAGTCGTGAGGCTGGTTTGGGATTCCCTGAAGGCCCGGCGCTTCGGACACGTCGCCGACATGGCGAGGGAGTTGGCACCCGATGCCGAGCGCCTCGGCGTCGCGCCCCCCGCCCCGCGGCCCGAGGACGACAATCCGACCCTGTGGGAGGATTACCACCGGGCCTTATCGGAACGGCTGCAATGGGCCGCGCGCGTCGAGGCGTACAAGCAGGCTCTGGAGGAATTGCGCTCCGCCAGGGCGCTCGAACGGCTGGCCGCCGACCTCACGCAAATCGCCGAAGAGTCCGCGCACGATTCCGGGGAACTGTGGCGCTCCTGGCTCCGCCTGTGGCCGAGCCGCTGGGATCCTCGCGACCGCAGGCTTCTGGCCGAGTACGTTTCCCTGCTGCAAATGATCGCTGCCGGCGGCGGGTACGATGAGGGCGCGGGCAGAAAGGTGTTCCGCCGCTACTTCACCGTCTTCCCCAAGGTGGCGAAGCTCCTCCCCTGTTGGGCGGTGACGTCGCTTTCCGCACGCGGGCGCCTGCCATTCGAGCCAGGACTCTTCGATGTGGCTGTGATCGATGAGGCGAGCCAGTGCGACATTGCATCCGCGCTGCCGCTGCTCTACCGCGCGCGCCGGTCCGTCATCATCGGCGACCCGCTCCAGTTGAAACACGTCAGCACCGTGGCCCCCCAGCAGGATCGGTTGCTGCTGGTGGCGCACGGACTGGCCGAGGGGCGCGCCGCCTGGGCCTATTCGGTCAATTCGCTGTTCGATCTCGCCCGCAGCTTCTCCCGCCATGACGACATCGTGAACCTCAGAGACCACCACCGCTCGCATCGTGACATTATCAACTTCTCGAACCGGCACTTCTACCGGGGGAACCTGCGGATCGCCACCGATCACGACGCGCTGAAATCTCCCCGCTCGCGCGGCCCGGCTGTCCGATGGTTGGATGTTCGCGGCAAGGTCACGCGGCCCTCGGGCGGCGGCGCGCTGAACCTGGCGGAGGCGGTGGCAACGGTCGCGGAGTTGCGAAAGCTGGTTGTCGCCGAGGAATACGGCGGATCGGTTGGCGTGGTGACCCCATTCCGGGCGCAAGCCAATCGGATTCGGGTTCTGGTGCATCAGGACCGGGAACTCGCGCAACGGCTGGCCTCCCTCCAGTTCGTGGCGGACACCGTGCACGGTTTTCAAGGCGACGAGCGCGACGTGATCTTTTTCTCCCCTGTGGTATCGGCGGGCGTGGGAGAGAGCACGCTGCGTTTTCTCAAGGGGCACGGCAATCTGTTCAACGTCGCAGTTACGCGAGCGCGTTCCGAATTGAGAGTGGTGGGCGACCGCCAGGCCGCTTTGGATTGCGGCGTAAACTACCTTGCGGGTTTCGCCCGGTATGCGCGCGAACTGGAGCCGCATGAGGCCGGCACGGCGACGCACGAAGATCTGGGGCCACAGTATCCAGTGATGGCGCGCCCGGAACTGGTCTCCGATTGGGAGCGCCTGTTCTACCGGGCCTTGTACCGGGCCGGCCTTCATCCCATCCCGCAGTACGAAGAAGCTCAGTACGCTCTCGATTTCGCGCTGTTCGACGGCGAGCGCAAGCTGGACGTCGAAGTCGACGGCGAAAACTACCATCGCAATTGGGACGGAGAGACCTGCCGGCGCGATCAGATCCGTTCACAGCGGCTCAGCGACCTGGGCTGGGAAATCATGCGGTTCTGGGTCTACGAGATCCGCGACGACATCGAGGACTCCGTTCGCCGTGTGCAAGCCTGGATGGCCAGCCGGAGCTGACCGGCTCACGTCAGGCAGCGCACGCGTTCCCATTACACCGCGCTTCGCCTGCCACGCGGGACAATTCGCTTCCCGGCCCCAGGAGAGTTGCGATGGTATGTGGCTGGTCAGCGTGTCCCGCAACACTGCTTTAATACATACGACCAGTGTGAAAATCGTTTTTCATGCGTTATAATCGTTTTTCATGAAGTGTATTGCGCCTGAAGTCCACGGCCAGTGAGGAGGATTCGAAGAACATGCCCGCCGACTACCGTTTTCCGGGATCTGTCACGGTTTTTCACGAGCGCGTCCTGCCCGACAGGGCCACACCGGCTGGATATGCCGCTCTGATCGATGCATTCGGCCTGAGCGTGCCATTGCCACGAATTCTCTCGGCGATCGGTGAGCGCCATCGCGTCCGGGAGGAAGCTGGGTGGCGCATCTTGACTCCTCGGCACGCTCCTTCGCCCGATGTTGAAGGGCATCTGACTTTCGCCTTGAAGTATGAAGGGGTGGATCTAGCGGTTCTGAAACGGCTGTTCGCCGTCGTGCCTGTTGCAGAAATTGAAGCCATCGTGCGCGGCAAGCCCACCGGAAGCTATGCACGGCGCATCTGGTTCCTCTACGAGTGGCTTCTGGATCGGCGGTTGGACCTCCCCGATGCTGAACGGGGCACCTATGAACCCGTTATTGATCCCGATCGCCAATTCGCAGTCCCGGGCGAGAACTCCTCGCGCCACCGCGTGCGGAACAACCTTCCGGGCACGTCGTCATTCTGCCCTTTGGTCTTCAGGACCAAGGCACTGGATGAGTTCGCCGCGCTGGATCTCGTCCACCGCGCCGAGACCACGGTGGCGGCAGTCCCCAGAGACCTTCTGGCCCGCACTACTGCGTTCATGCTATTGAAGGACTCCCGGTCGAGCTACGCCATCGAGGGAGAACGTCCGCCTCAGGACCGCATCCAACGCTGGGGTCGGGCTATCGGTGAGGCCGGCAGGCACGCCATTGATGTCGAAGAGTTGCTGCGCCTGCAGACCATAGTCATCGGCGACGCCCGGTTCGTGAGACTGGGACTCCGCGATGTGGGTGGCTTCGTCGGAGAGCACGACCGGGATTCACGCACACCGCTTCCCGATCACATCAGCGCTCGCCCGGAGGACCTCCGATCCCTTCTCGAGGGCATGGCCGCTTTCGACAAAGGTCCGGTAAAGAGTCTTGACCCAGTGGTCGCCGCGGCCGTTCTTGCCTTCGGGTTTGTCTACGTCCACCCATTCGTGGATGGTAACGGCCGCATTCATCGCTACCTCATCCATCACGTGCTCGCACAGCGGGGCTTCAATCCAGCAGGAGTGGTCTTTCCCGTGTCGGCGGCGATCCTGGAGAGAATCGACGAGTATCGCGCCGTACTGGAGGACTACTCGCAGCGCCTGCTACCGTTGATCGAGTGGCAACCAACCCCGGATGGCAACGTGCAGGTTCTGAACGACACCCGCGACTTCTATCGCTTCTTTGATGCGACACCCCACGCTGAGTTTCTCTATGAGTGCGTTAAGCAGACGATCGATGTCGACCTGCCGCGAGAGGCAGCCTTCCTGGCGCAGTACGACCGGTTTCGCGCGCGTATTGAGGCAATGATCGACATGCCGAATCGGACCGTCGATCTCCTGTTTCGTTTTCTCCACCAGAACGCTGGCAAGTTATCAAAGCGCGCGCGCGAGCAGGAGTTTGCGCAATTGACCGACATAGAAGCAGCGGCCGCCGAGATGGCTTATCGGGAGACGTTCCAGCCCATGTCATAGCCATCGCCGATTCTGTTCGGTTGAATTGATACCTAAGCCGTGGGCTCGCCAGCGGGGGAAGTTTCCTGAGTCTGGAGCCGGGAGACTCGGATTCGATACCCGATTCACGGCTCGATGTTGTAAGTGCAACGGGACCAACAACTAACAAACCGGCTGATCGCTCATCGGTACAGGATCGGTACGGTCTTTGGCTGAGAAGCTAGGCTAACTCGTTGAAAACAAAGACTGACTCCCCGGAAAGGTTGAGTTGAAACACTCTCGCGAAATGTTAACTTATTGAAAACAAAAGGCGAATGTTGGGCGACAGGATGCGGCCAGTTGATGGCAGAGAGAGCCCTTCGGGCCGCCGTTTCTGGACCGGTTTGTCGACAGGTTTTCGGAACACTCCAAATCAAGAACCGGCTTCGCGCTTCTACTGACTCAATGCCGAATTGATACGGGCTTCGAGCTCGCGGACCTCGACCAGGATCTCGTCAAAGGCAGGTGGGACGCAGCACATGGCCCAGGCACGCCGCCAACCGACCTCCAGCTCTAGTTAATGCTCTGTGCGCAAGTCGTGTCGCTCCATTGCACGTATTGCACACAAACCGTTATAATAGAGGCGCCGGAGCATCCGATGCGACGCCACATGCCGCACGCCGAAGTCACAGCGCCGTCGAAGACGGTTGGCTCCCGAACTGCCCAGTTGATGACCGCGCTCTACGAAGGCGCCCAGACCACCTTCACGCACGCCGATGTTGAGCGCATCACAGAACTGCCATCGGCATCGGCGCGAAGTCTGATCCGGCACGCTGTCCATCGCGGCATCGTGTCCAGGTTGCAGCCTGGCCTCTTTGTGCTGGTCCCGCCGGAACTCGGCCGAGCCACGGAGTTCGCCGGCAATCCGTATGCAGTCGCGCGACATCTGGCGGCGGGCGCAGAGTACTTCATCTCTCACGCCTCCGCCATGGAGCTGCACGGGATGGTCACCCAGCCGCAGTTCGTCATCTTCACCAGCACAACGAAGCGCCTGCGGAACCGAACCATTCACGGCACCGAATTTCGATTCGTCTTCACTCGGCGCGAAAATGTCTTCGGAGTGACAACACACTGGATTTCGAAACAGGACTCGGTGAAGGTGAGCGACATTGAGCGGACCGTCATCGACGGTTTGCATCTCCCGGCCTACTGCGGTGGAGTCACGGAAGTGGCAAAGGGCCTTTGGATGCGAAAAAACGATGTGAAGCCAGAGCGCCTGATCGAATACGCACAGCGTATGGGGAATGGTGCCGTGGTCCGGCGGGTTGGTTACCTACTTGAGTTGTACAAGCTGGCGACGCCGGAAGAATTAGAACGTGTCCGCCGTTCGCTCAGCGCCACATACGCCGTGCTCGACCCGATGCTTCCCGCGGAAGGCGCGTACGTCTCGGGCTGGCGCTTGCGGTTGAACGTGTCACCGGATGAACTCGAAGCTGTTCGGAGGACCTGATCTGATACCGCAGCGCAACATCTCTCTCCTCGCCAACCGGCTCGCCAAAGCCGGCGGTCGTCGCATTCCGGAGAGCGTGCTCGAACGCGATTACTGCCTGGCTTGGCTCCTTGCCGAGCTGGCCCGCAGCGATCTGCAGCGCAGCCTCGCCTTCAAAGGTGGCACCGCCCTCAAGCGCTGCTACTTTGGCGACTACCGGTTTTCGGAGGACCTTGACTTCACGCTGTTGGAGCCGATGCCGTTCGAAGACATCCGAAGGAATCTGGAACCGGTTTACGCCGCCGTTCGCGAAGCCAGCGCCGTTGAATTCACGTTCGACCGCGAGGACCGTCATTCTCACGCGAACGGCCACACGTTGTATCTGCGGTACGTCGGACCGTTGCCCGCCGGCGGCAGCGTCAAGGTGGACATCACCATCCGCGAGCAGACTCGAGTTTCCTTTGGAAGCCCGGCCGGTCCTCCGCGCTTACGAAGAATTTTCGGATCTGCCGGACGGCCGGGTCATCCAGACGTACTCCCTTGCCGAGACCGCGACCGAGAAAGTTCTGGCGCTCGCCGATCGCGCCCGCAACGAACCGCGTGACCTTTACGACCTTTGGTACTTGGTCACCTGCCACGGCATCGATTTGTCGGCACTCGTGCCGGCGATGACCGCGAAGCGTGCCTTTCGGCAGCAAGGGGTGGCTGGACTCCAAGAAGCGATTATTAAGAAGGAGGCGCGCCTGAAAACGCTCTGGGCGGCGCGGCTTTCGAATCAGATGTCGGTCCTGCCGCCATTCGATCAGGTCTTCCGCGAGATCCGCCCCGTCCTCCGGCAGGCCAACCTGCCGTGACCGCGTCAGACTCATAACACGCGTAGGTGCTGGTTGCTTTCTGTCGGTAGGTTCTTGCATCTACCGCCGTTATGTAACACAGAACGCCGCGCCGCCGAAGACATCTTGTATCCTGGCGCGATCCGGTCTGAAACGGCATCTTGAGCGCCAAGAACTTCAGCTTCAAACCGCCTGACGTTTGTTGACGGGTCCTGTTCAGCGCGGGCTACCAAGCATCCCGCCGTGAATCGCAGTTCGAATCCCACGCGGTCATCAGCCTCAAGAAGATTGCAAGTATTGACAGCTTGGCGTTTGTTGACGGCCCTGTTCATCGCGGGCTGCCATGGGCCTGATTTGCGAAACCGCCGGAGCGCGTTGATTCTTCGTGCCGTCATAACATGACTTTACGGACTCGTAGCACGATTCAGTCATGGTGCCTGTCAACTGCAAGAAGGGGAGCCGCCGGCCGGAACCCCTGAATTGCGTTTGATAGGCACGTTTTTGGTGCCCAAGAACTTTTGTTGACAGCTCCGGCATCCAGCTTGTTTTCAGTCACTTACGGCGGGAGTTTGATTTGTTGACAGCCCGAGAGGTTGGCTCCCCGGCATGGATTCGAACCACGATTAAGCCAAGACCCTTAAAACCGGTATGTTACAGATCCAAAGAAGGCCACGATTGCCTAGTTGGTCTCGAAAACCCGGCATCGGTACAGACATCGGTACAGTCTGCCGGAGAGGTCCGGAAAGCGCCAGGGCGTCCCGGAACTCGAGTCGGAAGCCACCGACTTCCGAGCTGCTTCCGAGTTGTCTGCGCACCGCCGGCAACTCGGCCAAACACCAGGATCGCCAGGCGCCGACCATCGACCGCTGCTTCTACTCGGCAAACGCCAGTTCTCCTCGGTTCCGGAGACGTGAATCCCAGGCGGGCTCTTTCTCGTCGCCAACCGAGCCCGCCTGGTCGATTCGACGGAGATCCGCTCGGTCCCAGGCCCGGGCCGCAACGGACCCACTATATCTAGATGCACACGAGCACCTTGGCAACCTGATGTTCGAGCCAGGTCCGCGGATGCCATCCGCTATGGTCCCGCCAGATACGGATGCAAAGACCTTTCCCTCGCGGTCGCGGTTGCGCATAATGGTAGGAATCATGAGCCGCACGATCCAACTCGGCGATACTCAGGTTGATGAGGCCAAGCTGATCCTCCTGTGCCAACGTTATCGCGTCCGGGAACTCTCCATCTTCGGGTCGGCCGCGCGCGGCGACATGAGGCCCGACAGCGACATCGATATTCTTGTCGAGTTCCTGCCGGACTCCGACATCGATCTGGTGGACTACGCGGGCCTGATGTTGGACCTTTCTCAACTGCTCGGGCGGAAGGTGGACCTCGTGTCGAAGAACGGGCTCAAACCGCTGATTCGGTCCTCCGTGCTCGGAGAGGCGCGCCTCCTGTATGCGGCATGAGTCTCTCTATCTGACGGACATACTGGAAGCGGCGCAGCACATTGCTTAGTTCATCGCTGGGATCGAATTCGAGGGCTTTCAGGAATCGGAACTGCTCCGCAGCGCCGTAGTCTAGAAGCTCGCCGTGATTGGTGAAGCAGCGGCGCGAGTCTCCGAAGATGTGCGGACCCGCTATACCCAAGTGCCGTGGCCGCAGGTCATCGCGTTCCGAAATATCCTGGTTCACGCCTATTTCGGAATTGACTGGGCGAACCACGAATTGACGAACCCTTGAGTGTTGTGTAAGTTACGGATTCCAAGAAGGCCAGGAATGCCGAGTTGGTCACGAAGACCCCGCATCGGTACAGACATCGGTACGGCCCGCGCCGGATAAAGTCGGCAGTCTTCGCGGTGCCGACTGCTTCCGAGTAGAATGCGGAGTGGTGAGACTCGTCGAACTGCTGAAGCGCAATGAGGGGAAGACCCGATCGGGCAGCGGATCGAACTGACGCTCAACCCCGGTGTCTTCCAATGTCCTTCCTCAGATTTGGCAAGTCGCATTCCGGAGAAGTGGTTGAGAATACCGTTGTGCTCGGGCACAGTGCGGAGCACTCGGATCCTCTGACGGTTGAGCGAGACTTCGATAATAGGCTCTCCTCAATTGAAAACGCCCCGCAGCGTTCGCGGGCCCGTCGATGAGTCGAACCGTCGTTTGCCACACTGGTCGGCGATGCCTTGAACGGCAACTGGCAGCGGCGCG
Organism: Bryobacterales bacterium; assembly: GCA_963710565.1. Lineage (GTDB taxonomy): Bacteria > Acidobacteriota > Terriglobia > Bryobacterales > Bryobacteraceae > DASWZN01. Next base: position 615,258 of record CAVQAN010000013.1, read on the forward strand.
GCTCATCAACACGGGTGGCGACCTTCGTGCCACGGGACGCCTTGAGGAACCGCTCGCGAGTTACGATGAGGCACCGCGCCTGCTCGGTGGTCCGGGCGCTCCACATCAAGAGCGAACTGCAGGGACGGGCGGGACCGCACGAAGATACCTGCCCGAACAGGCGCGGAAAGAAAAGCGCACGCTCGCGGCCCCCAGGCCACAGACGTAAAACAGATAAAAAGCCTGAAACTTCCCTTATCCCCGCCGCGTATGTGAACCTTGGTGCAGGCCGCGGCGCCGTCCGGTGCAGGCCGCGGCGCCGTTCTTCGCCGGAAGGAGAAGACCGCCTTGAATCGCCTGTTGCCGGCAGCTGCCCTCGCAACCCTCGTCATCCTGATCCCGGGCTGTGGCCCGGACCCCGTCTCGAACGCAGCCCCGACGCCCACTCCCACGCCCACGCCCGCTCCCCTGGCCGAATACACCGCGTGCACCTCGATTGCGCCCGTCGATGCAGGCAATCCCAACCAGTCCGTCATCACGCTGCTGGGCGCGCGCGTGGTCAACCAGCCGCTCGGTGCGCCCTATACCGACGCCGGCGCGACAGCCACCGACCCCGCTGGCGGCGACCTCACCAGCCGCATTACGGTCTCGGGCCTGGCGGACGTGAATACGAACGCCGTCGGCGACTACCTGATCCGCTACAGCGTCACCAACAGCGCCCAACTCGTGGCGGTCGAGGTGTCGCGCCTGGTCCGCGTGAACGCCGGGACGTTCGCCGAACTGACCCCCCGCGACATCGGTTCGACCGGCGCGCACCTCGCCTACTACGAGCACCTCCCCGTGAACTACAACGCCGACCCCAACCAGCGCTTCCCCCTGCTCGTCTACCAGCACGGAAGGACCGGCGCCCGCTTCGCCGATCCCTACACCGTCCAGCGGCCGCTCTCAGGCTTGCTCAACTGGGGCATCTCCGGCCTGATCGAGGCCCGGCAGTGGGACGATTCGCGGCCCTTCATCGTGCTCTCGCCGCAGCGCTGCGTCGATCCGTGGACGCCGGTCCTGACCGCTTACACGACCAAGCTCTTCATCGACTACGCCATCCGCACCTACAACGTCGATATCACCCGGATCTACCTGGGCGGCCACAGCATGGGCTCGGTCGATACCTGGGACTACGTGGCCAATTATCCCCACCAGCTCGCCGCCGTCGTTCCTCTCTCGGACGGTTACGGAACGGCCGCCGGATGCGTTCTGGGCCAGACGCCTTCCTGGTCCTTCATCGGCCAGGATGATCCTCTAGTCCCCTACCAGAGCCACATCGACACGGTGAATTCCATCAATGCCTGCAACCCTGCGGAGCGCGCCAAGATCACCGTATTTCCCGGCGTCCAGCACGTCGACATCGAGCCCCACGTATGGGCCCTCACCAGTCTCGGCGCGGGACTGCCGCAGTACGATCTCTACGACCAGAGCATCTTCGACTGGCTCCTCCAGCACCGCAGGACCACGGCCGGCTCGGCGGCGATCTCGGCGGAGCACAGGGCGGAGCCGCGCGCGGCGGCTGCCGCGCCATCGGAGGCGCTCTCTCTCAGCCCGGCGAGCATAGCGTACGGCCGCTCGGCCACGCTCAAGTGGTCCGTGGCGGGTGCGACGTCCTGCGTTGCCTCAGGCGGCTGGGTCGGCCCGCGCCCGGCCACGGGCAGCGAGTCTGTGACTCCGCCCGCCCCCGGAACCTATGGCTACGTGCTCGGCTGCACCGGCCCCGCCGGTCCCGTGGCCTACTCCGCGACTCTGGAGGTGCGCACGACCGCCGTGCCGCAATAGGCCCGGATTGCCCGCAATGAGCGACCACGAGCGTATCCGGGCAGCAGCGAAAGGAGAAGCTCGAGCGGGACCAAGGATCCACCCTCGGACATCTGAATTCAAATCATGGTTCGCCTATACTCACTTGGCAGATGCGCAATCGGCAGCCGGGCGCACGGTTCCGCCTCTAGCCCCACCCTAACCCACCCGGGCTTCCTTCCCGCCCGCGTGAGCGGGCGGGGCCTTTTCCTCTTCCGTTTCGCCCGAACACCGCCCACCGGATCCGGCCGGAACCGCCGTTCCATCCTCCACGGTGCTAACTTGCTAAGAGCTGACGGGCGCGACTAGACGGCTGGCATGAACTCAAGTCCGAGGCGCCCAGATTTCAATTGCCTTCGGGCGGAGATGAGAAGAGAAGAATGAGACGCACAAGCATACATGGAGTATTCGGCGTGGTTCTGGTGGGGCTCGTCTGTGCCGCCAACGCCCAACAGCCTCCTTACCTGGATCCGAGCCTGCCCTCTGAACAGCGGGCGACCGACCTCGTACACCGGATGACGCTGGATGAGAAGGCCACGCAGCTCGTGAACCAGTCGCGAGCCATTCCCAGGCTGAAGGTGCCGTTCTACGACTGGTGGAGCGAAGCGTTGCACGGCGTGATCACAAATGGAATCACGGAGTTTCCCGAGCCGATCGGCCTGGCCGCCACGTTCGATGCGCCCGGCATCCACGACATGGCCGTCGCCATAAGTACCGAAGCGCGCATCAAGCACGCGCAGGCCCTCCGCAGGGCCGGCCGCACCAGGATGTTCGAGGGCCTTGACTTCTGGGCTCCGAACCTCAACATCTTTCGCGATCCTCGCTGGGGCCGTGGGCAGGAGACGTACGGCGAAGACCCATTCCTGACCGCGCGCATGGGCGTAGCCTTCGTTACCGGCATGCAGGGCGAGGACCCTCATTACTACCGAACCATCTCAACCCCGAAGCACTATGCGGTTCACAGCGGGCCGGAGCCCACGCGCCACTCGGCCAACGTTCCCGTCAGCAAACACGACGAGCTGGACACATACCTGCCCGCGTTTCGAGCCACGGTCGTCGAGGCCAAAGCTGGATCTGTCATGTGCGCCTATAACAGCGTCAACGGCGAGCCGGCGTGCGCCAATCAGTTCCTGCTCGAGGACCAGCTCCGCAGCAAGTGGGCGTTCAAAGGGTATGTGGTCTCGGATTGCGATGCGGTGCGGAATATCTTCAACGGACATCACTTCGCGCCGTCGCAGCCCCAGGCGTCGGCCATCAGCGTCAAACGAGGCATGGACAACGAGTGCATCGATGCCGGCCCGGACGTGACTGATGACCACGACTATGCGCCCTACCTCGAGGCTGTGAAGCAGGGCTTTCTGAAAGAGAGCGATATCGACATCGCGCTGACCCGGCTGTTCACGGCCAGGATCAAGCTGGGCATGTTCGATCCGCCCGATCTGGTGCCATATACGAAGATCGACGAGAAACTGCTGGACAGCCCGCAGCATCGCGCCCTAGCGCATAGGTTGGCCAACGAATCCATCGTGCTGCTGAAGAACGACGGAATTCTGCCGCTGAAGGCGTCCGGGCTCAAGATCGCGGTCGTCGGCCCCCTGGCGGACCAGCGCAGGGTCTTGCTTGGCAACTACAACGGCAATCCGACCCACACGATCACACTGCTGGAGGGGTTGCGGGCCGAGTTCCCGGGCGCGCAGATCCGGTATGAACCCGGCACCCAGTTCCTGGGCAACCAGGGCGTGCCTGTGCCCGAAGAACTGCTCAGCGCCGGCGGCAAGCCCGGCGTCCAGGCAAGCTACTATGCCGGGGAATTGATGGGGCCGGAGAGTTGGGCCAAAGCCACGCCGTTCGCCACTCGCATCGAAGCCGGCATCGATCTGGCAGCCAGCAAGCTGCCACCGGAGGCGGCCGGAAAGAACCCGCTGAACGTCCGGTGGGACGCGACCCTCACGCCGCAGGAGACGGGCGACTACAATCTGGGTCTCAAAGCGGACGGCTTCTTCTTCGTCATGCTGGACGGCAAGCCGGTCACGATGACCTGGGGAACCGATGGCGTCGAGACCAGGCTGGGCCGCGTGCACCTGGAAAAAGGAAGGCCCGCCGCATTGCGAATCATGTACCGCCCTGGCAAGCAGCCACTGGCCCGCCTGCTGTGGGCCAAACGGGATCCGCAGCCCACACCGGAAGGCGTTGCGGCCGCCAGGGACGCCGACGTTGTCGTTGCCGTCGTGGGCATCACCAGCGAACTCGAAGGCGAAGAAATGCCTGTGAGTGAGGAAGGCTTCCGCGGAGGCGACCGGACCAGCATTGACCTGCCCAAGCCCGAGGAGGATCTTCTCAAGGCGGTGGCCACAACCGGGAAGCCTTTGGTGATCGTACTGATGAACGGAAGCGCCCTCGCGGTGAACTGGGCTCAGGAGCACGCCAACGCGATCCTGGAGGCCTGGTACCCCGGTGAGGAGGGCGGCGCGGCAGTCGCCGAAACCCTCTCCGGGCGTAACAATCCCGCGGGAAGGCTGCCGGTGACCTTCTACACAGGCATGAGTCAGTTGCCTCCCTTTGAGGATTACTCGATGAAGGGCCGCACTTACCGGTATTTCGAGGGAACTCCGCTCTACCCATTCGGCTACGGGCTGAGTTACACCAGTTTTGGTTATAGAGACCTTAAAGTCCCTACTGAACCGGTTCTCCCTGGCGATCCGGTCCGCGCGGAAGTCACTGTGACCAACACCGGAAAGCTCAGCGGCGACGAAGTGGTGCAAGTGTATCTCAGTTTCCCAGGTGTGCCCGGCGCGCCGCTTAAGGCGCTGCGCGCGTTCCGGCGCGTGCATCTCGGCCCCGGAGCTTTCGAGAAAGTGCAGTTTGAGCTTCAGCCTCGCGATCTCAGCATGGTGACCGAAGCAGGCGAAATAGTGGTGCCGGAAGGAGAGTTCAGGCTGTCTATCGGCGGCGGCCAGCCCGGCAGCGGAGCGCCCTCGGTGGCGCGAGCGTTTCGGGTGAGCAAGAGCCTCACGTTGCCCGAATAGAACCCGGGAACAACGATCAAGGCGGACGCTCTCGGGAGGGTGTGTTATTGGTTTGTCATCAAGCTGGACGAGTACTCTAGGAGGACTTATGAGAATCTTCACATTGGCGCTGCTCGGCTGCGCGTTGTGCTGGGGACAGGCAACCGATGAATGCAAGCCCTCAACACTGAACGTGCCGGGGGCGGAGTATCCCTGTGTTTACCCGGACCATCGCGCCACGTTTCGCTTGGCGGCGCCCGATGCCCAGAAGGTCCAGCTCAGGATCGGGAAGGGCTTCGACATGGTCAAGGGCGATGACGGGGCCTGGACCGTAACCACAACTCCGCTGGTGGTGGGCTTCCACTATTACTCCTTCATGGTGGACGGCGCGACTGTCGCCGACCCCTCGACCCGCACGTTCTTCGGGTCCGGCTGGGACAACAGCGGGATCGAGATTCCCGAAGCTGCAGACATCGACTATTACCTTCCCAAAGACGTTCCTCACGGCCAGGTGAGCCAGCGGTGGTACTTCTCCAGAGTCACGGCGAAGTGGCGGCGGTGCTACGTCTACACGCCGCCGGATTATGACGCCGGCAAGTCGCGCTATCCGGTTCTCTATCTGTTGCACGGCTGGGGAGAGAACGAGCAGGGCTGGCACACACAGGGGCATGCCGATCTGATCCTCGACAACCTGATTGCGGCGAAGAAGGCCACGCCCATGATCATCGTCATGGACAATCTCAACACCGTCAAGCCGGGCGAGGACGGCACGATCTTCACCTCCCGTGCATTTCAGAGACCGCCCGCCCCCAAGCCCGGCCAGGGGCAGCCCACGCCCCCGCCTAACCCGCGCGCCCGCTTGGCGAGCTTCACCGGCGCGAGCTTCAGCGAGATGATGTTCACCGATCTGATTCCGATGATCGAGCGGACATACCGGGTGCTTCCCGGGCGAGAGAATCGTGCCATGGCCGGCCTGTCCATGGGAGGGTTTCAGACCTTCCTGACGACTCTGGCGAACCTGGACAAGTTCGCTTACATCGGCGGTTTCAGCGGCAGCACCGGAGGATTCGGCGGTCAATTCGATCCCAAGACATCCAACAACGGTGTGTTCGCGGATGCCGACGCGTTCAACAAGAAGGTCCAGGTCCTGTTCCTGGGCATCGGCTCCATGGAAGGGCCAAACACCAAGAACTTCAGCGAGCAACTGACCAAGGCCGGAATCAGGAACGTGTATTTCGAGTCGGACGGCACGGCGCACGAATGGCTGACCTGGCGCCGGTGTCTGAACGATTTTGCTCCCCGGCTCTTCAAGTGAGCAGCGCGGAGCGAGTCACAACACGATGGGAGACAATCAGACCTGCCAGCTCACCTTGCGGGCACCTCGACAAGTTCGCATGGATCGGCGCATTCAGCGGCACCGGTAACGGCCTCAGCACCGCGCCCATCGATCCGAAGACCTTCATCGGAGGTATCTTCGCGGATGGTGGTGGGTTCAACGCGAAAGTGCGAATGCTCTGGGTCGGGATGGGCACCGAGGAGCCCGATCCCTTCCCCGGGGCTACCGGCGCCTTCCGGAAGATGCTGGACCAGGCCGGCGTGAAATACGTCTATTTCGAATCGCCCGGCACGTCGCACGAGTGGCTGACGTGGCGCCGGGACCTGAACGATTTCGCGCCGAGACTATTCCGCTAGAGGAGGACCCATGAAGACGCTCTCGTTGCTTGCTGTCGCCGTTTGCGCTGCGGCCATGGCGGCGCCTGTCAAGACCGACGGCGGTCGCGTTGATGGCATCGTCGCAGACGGCCTCACCGTCTACAAAGGGATTCCTTTCGCGGCGCCGCCGGTCGGTGATCTGCGCTGGCGCCCGCCGCAACCGGCCGCGAAATGGGATGACGTACGCCAGGCCGATCACTTCGCGCCCGGATGCGTGCAGTCCATGGGTGGGCCGCCTCCCAGCGGCACCAGCGAGGACTGCCTGTATCTCAATATATGGACGCCGGCGAAGTCTTCCGAGGAACGCGTGCCGGTTCTGGTCTGGATTTACGGCGGCGGCTTCAACGGAGGCGCCACCTCGGTACCGGTCTATAGCGGAGAGAAGCTGGCGAAGCGCGGCGCGGTGCTGGTCAGCATCGCTTATCGCGTGGGCATCCTCGGCTTCTTCGCGCATCCGGAGTTGAGCGCCGAGTCTCCCCACCACGTCTCCGGCAACTACGGCCTGCTGGACATGATCGCAGGCCTGCAGTGGATCCAGCGCAACATCGCCGTCTTCGGAGGCGATCCGACCCGGGTCACGATCTTCGGAGAATCCGCCGGCGGGATCGCGGTCAGCATGCTCTGCGCCTCTCCCCTCGCCAAGGGTCTATTTCACGGCGCGATCTCGCAGAGCGGCGGCTCGTTCGGGCCCTCCAGCCGCGCGCCGGTGCCGGGAGAGAACATGCGCCTTCTGGCGGATTCTGAAGCTTCCGGCATTGAGTTCGCCAAGGCCGCGGGCGCTGCCTCTCTGAAAGACCTGCGCGCCCTTCCGGCCGATAAGCTGCTCGAGGCGGGCCGGCGCCAGCGCGGCATGGCCTGGCCGATCGTGGACGGCTGGGTCATTCCGGACGATCAGTTCAGGCTCTATGAGGCGGGGCTGTTCAACGACACTCCCATCCTGGTTGGTTACAACTCGGACGAAGGCCTCAGCTTCAATCACGATCGTACTCCGGACGACTACATCGCCGGTGTGAAGAAGCGCTACGGGCCGTTCGCCGACCGCCTGCTGAAGGCCTACCCTGCCGCTGCCGATGCCGTACCCAAGACGGCCCGCGACCTGGCGCGCGACTCGGCGTTTGGCTGGCATACCTGGGTGTGGGCTGGCCTGCAGTCCGCACACGGCCAAGGAAAGGCCTACTACTATTACTTCGATCAGCACCCGGCCTACCCGGCGGGTTCCCCCGAGGCAGGACACGGCTCCCCGCACGGGGCCGATGTCGCTTACGTCTTCGAGCACCTCTACGACATTCACCGGCCCCCCACACCCGCGGACGAGCGGATCTCCGACGCGATGGCGGCGTACTGGACCAATTTCGCCAAGCGCGGAGATCCCAACGGCAAGGACGTTCCAGCCTGGCCCGCGTTCGGCGGCGAGAATCCAGTGGTCATGTACTTTGCCGAGGCTCCGCACACCGGGCCTGTTCCCAGTGTGGAGTCGCTGCGAGTCCTGGACGGCTACTTCGCCTGGAGGCGTAGCCCGGAAGGCCGGCAAGCGAGTGCTCAGAACGCAGTTGAAGGGCGAGCGAAATGATCGTGAAGCGCAGGCATTTTATAGCGTCGGGTCTCGCGCTGGTCGCTGCCCGGCCTTCGTGCGCCGCGACGAATCGGATCGACTTCGTCCCCCAGGGACAAAATCGGAGTCACCTGGCCCAGCATATACGGCCATTTCACCGAGCACCTGGGCGGCTGTATCTATGACCGCATCTGGGTGGGTGAGGACTCGCGAGTGCCGAACATTGGGGCATCCGCAAATCGTCTACGCCTTTGCTCCGGCTTCTGTGACGCGTCTGAAGTTCACGGTTGGCTGAACGTTACGCGCGCAACGGGCTGCGAGGATGCGCCTCAAGGTAGTTTCACGCGCACTTCCTCCCCTGAGTAGGCAGCCACGCGGGGCCGGGCGGAGTCGCTCACGCCGCCTCCCTGCCGCTCGTCCACGAGCACGATCCGGAAAGTGCGTTTCGTGAGCATGCCTTCATAGCCGCCGGTGCGCTTCCCTATCGTGAGCGTTTTCGAAGCGTCGCTCCAGTGGAAGGGGATGGTCGCGTAGGCACCGCGCTCGTAGTCGTAGGAATCGCCTGCGTCTTCGTACAGGAGGAAGGCGCCATCGGCGCCGGGATAAACACGTACTTCGAGCGGATCCGGCGGTTTCTGGTCCACGTATTCGACATCCGGCCCGAGCGGCAGGATCGAACCCGCGGGCAGGTACAGCGGCATGGTTTCAATCGGCGCGGCAGCATAGACGCGGCGGCCTGCCGCTTCGCGCCTGCCGGTCCAGAAGTCGTACCAGGCGGCTTTGCCAGGAAGATAGACGCTGCGTACGGAGGCTCCACGCTCCGTCACCGGATTGACCATCAAGGCGGGGCCGAATAGATACTGGTCGGCGATGCTCAGTGCTTCGCGGTCATCGGCGAAGTCCATCACCAGCGGGCGCAGCATCGAACTGCCGTTGTGGGTCACCTGCCAGGAGACCGAGTAGATGTACGGCAACAGCCGGTAGCGGAGGCGTTCGAACGTCTCCAGGGTCTTCTGGGTGGGCTGGTCGAATTGCCAGAACTCCTTCCCCGCGCCGGTGCCGTGGACCCGGAACATGGGCGTGAACGCGCCGAACTGGAACCAACGCACAAACAGCTCCCGGTATTTCGGGTCCTTTGGATCCCCGCCGAAGAAGCCGCCGATATCGGTGTTCCAGTACGGAATGCCGCTCACCGAGAAATTCAGGCCGGCCGGGAATCTGTTTTCGGAAGACCTCCCAGGTGCCTTGGATATCGCCGGACCAGGAGATGGCTGAATTGCGCTGCTGCCCGGCGTATGCGGAACGAGTGAGGATGACGACCCGCTTCCTATCCGTCTGCGCGCGCTGGCCCTGGTAGATCCCCGCGGTGGTCATCAGAGGGAACGCGTTGAATACCGTTGCGCCGGGGCCCTGGGCGGTGGGAAGCGTGCGATACTCGCCCCACTTTCCGCCGATCTCGGGCTCGGTAGCATCCAGCCACCAGCCGTCCATCCCCAAAGTGCCGAGGCGCTCCCATATCTGCCTCCAGTAGATGCGGCGGCCCTCGGCGTTGAACGCGTCATACCACTTGCCTTCACCCTTCGGATAGACATTCGGAACCACGGGCGGGTAGAGCGCGCCGGCGGCATCCAGTTCCTTGCCGTTGGCGGTGCCCAGATCGAAGCGGGCCCACACCGAGATCAGGATGTGAGCATGCATCTTGTGGATGGAATCGACCATCCCCTTCGGATCCGGATACCGCTCCGGATCGAACTCGTGCGAGCCCCAACCGCCAGGCTTCCAGTACTGCCAATCCTGCACGATGCCGTCGAGGGGCATGTGGCTCTCGCGGAATCGCGAGACGATTCCAAGCATCTCGGCCTGGGTCGAGTAGCGCTCCTTGCATTGCCAGAAGCCCCACAGCCCACTTGGGCATCAGCGGCGCCGGGCCGGTGAGCTGGCGATAGGCGGCGATCACGTCATCCGTTTTAGGTCCGTAGAGGAAGTAGTAGTCGATTGCTTTGCCGGTCTCAGAGAGTCCAGCGCAGCACGCCTTCCTTGCCTTTGACGCCGGCCTCGATATCCGTGATCGCGGGATTGTCCCACAGCAGGCCGTAGCCGCGGCTGGAAACGAGCACCGGGATGCCGATCTCCATGTTCTTCTGCTGCAGGTGGACCGACGTTCCGCGATAGCTCATGTATCCGTCCTGGTGCTGGCCCAGACCGTAGATCTGCTCGTCCGGCTGCAAGGCGAAACTGTTGCCGACGGTGGATTCGTGGGCGCGCCGCCTCGTTGGCAATCGTGTTGCCTGCGGGATCCGTGAAGGAAACGAGACCTGTGCTTCTTATCGACGCTCGCGCGTAGTCTTGCCGTGGAGAGCCGGACGGCGGCGGTCGTTTCCTCGACTTGGAACGGCACCGCAGCGGGAGCGGAGATCACACTCAGGCTGCGAATGGAAGGCAGCTCCGCGCCCGGCGCGCAAGTGACCCGCACAATCCGGTCGGACCAGACCTCGAGCCGCAGCACGCCCGTCTCGAAGCGCACCAGTGCTCCGTGCGCCTGCTTCTCCAAGATGGGCGCCGCTGTAGCCGTACCCGAGGCGCCTAGCGCAGCCACGGCCAAACCGAGAAAAGACCAGTGCGTGTGCATATCGAACCTCTGAAAGCCAGCTCAGCTAGTAGGGCCTGCGGCCTTCCGTGGTCCCTGGCCAATTGTCGGTCCGGAACGGCGCCGCGGGCAGGCCGGCTCCGTTGAACAGCGTCGCGCCCGGGTTGGACTGCCAATCGTAGCGGACCTCCTTGGGATCCGGCACAGCACTGGCCGAGACCACCACGGTGTCTCCATCAATCTTGGCATACGCCCAGGCCCATTTGCGGTCCTCGCCGGCCACCGCGAACTGCTCGAGCTTTTTGCCCCTGGCAACCAGCCCGCCATCGGTGTGCGTGAAATGCAGTCGCAGCGCTCCCGGCAGACGTTCCACCGAGCTGAGCGTCGGACCGGCGTACGGAATGTTCTCGCCATAGTGATTGGCGAGTGCGCAGCGTGCCAGCCGATCACCCACCTCCACTTTGTCTAGGGGATGAATGTTGTCGGCGTCGCCGGTATCGACCGCGACTGCCAGACAGGTCTTCGGCACAGATGCCGCCGTTAGCGCCTGCGACTCTCGCAGCTCTGCCCAATCCTCGTCGCTAGGCGTTTCGCTGCGAGGCATGAAAGCGGGAAGTCCGGCAATGTAGAACGGGAAATCGCCCTGTCCGAAAAGATCCCGCCAGTCTGCAATCAGGGCAGGAAGCAGCTTCCTGTATTGGAACCCTCGCTCTGCATTCGCTTCACCCTGATACCAGAGCGCGCCGGTGATCGCCAGCGGGGCGATCGGCTTCAGCATTCCCTCATAGAGCACCGATGGCATCATCGGCCAGTTCTCGAACCGCAATGGAAGCGGATGCGGCGGCCTCGCGTCCACGCTCAGCCGGCCCTTCCATTGGCCCGCCAGAGGAATGGCAGCTCCATCCCCCAAGGCCAGCCGCAACTCGTCGGGCTTCCCAAGGAACCCGCCATCGGGCTTCACCTTGAGAACCCGGATGGCCACCACGTTTCGACCCGGCTTGAGGACCCCGTCTCCAATGAAGTACACCCGAGGATTCTCAGCCCACGCGCTGGCGCCAACAAACTGCCCGTTGATGTACGACGTGTCCATTTTCTCGATCGAACCGAGGAACAGCTTCGCCCGGCCGGAGGGCAGGGGATCAGGCAGCGCAACTTCCTTCCGGAACCAAACCACCGCCGGCACGTCCGGCACGCCCAGTTCGCTGAACCCGCCGGGGATCTGCACTGGCTTCCAACCCGAATCGTCCAGTTCGGGCTTGGCCCAGGAGCCTTCTTTCAGGCCGACATCGTATTCGTCGTACCAGTGCATGATGTAGTTGCCGTACTCCGGGCCGCCAGCGCGGTGAAGCCGCTGGACCTCGGCCAGCGGTACATCGAAATCCTTCAGCTTCGTAAGTGCCGCCGCGCTGGTCCACGCTTCGGCCGGAGTCCCGCCCAGGGCGTCCACGATCAGCCCGATCGGCACTGGCACCGTCTCCTGAACCCTCCTAGCGAAGAAGTACGCCACCGCCGACAGCCGGCCCTCCGTAGCCTCTTGTGGCGTGACGATCTTCCACGCACCCTGCACAACATCCGTATGCCCGTATGACGAGTGCGGCGCCACAGCAAAAAACCGTGAGCGATACGCCAACCCCATCTTGTAAATATACCCGCGCTGCCTCAGTGTGGGGACATGACGAAGCGCAGGCGTGAAGCGTGGGCGAAGTGGCGCGGGTTGGTGGCGGAGCAGAACAGGAGCGGGCAGTGCGTGGCGGCGTTCTGCCGCGAGCGTGGGTTGTGCGCGCCGCACTTCTTCGCCTGGAAGAAGAAGCTGAGTCAGGCCGCCGCGCAGAAGTTCGTGGCCGTGCAGGTGGTGGAGGCCAGCCAGCCGGTGCCCAGCCAGGCGCTCGAGATCCGGCTTGCCGGCGGCCGCGTCGTGATGGTGGAGCCCGGTTTTGACGCCGGCCATCTGCGCGCCGTGCTGGCCACCTTGGAGGCGCGCGCTTGACCAGCCTGCCGAGCCTGCGTGCGCTGGACCTGGCGCAAGGCGCGCGCATCTGGCTGGCCGCCGAAGCGGCCGACATGCGCTGCGGCTTCGACCGTCTGGCCGAACGGGTGCGCGCGGTCATCGGGCAGGACCCGCTGGGCGGCCACCTGTTCGTGTTCCGCTCGCGGAGGGGCGACCGCATGAAGATTTTGTTCTGGGATCGCGACGGCTTCGTGCTCTGGTACAAGCGGCTCGAGGCGGGGGTGTTCAAACTGCCCCGGGTGGAAGCGGGCGCGCGCTCGGTGGAGTTGCGCGCCAGCGAGCTGGCGATGGTGCTGGACGGAATCGACATGTCGCGGCTGAAGCGGGTGCCGCGCTATGAACGCCGCGAGAAAAGTGAGTAAGTGGAGTAACTATTGTGAGTAACTAGGAGCCTATTCTGCTAATATAGTCCTTGATGGTCGAGGGCGCCGAATTCGCCGGGTTACCCGAGAACAGCGAATCGCTGAAAGCGGCGATCCGCGCGCTGATCGCGGAGCGCGACCGCGAACGGCAGCGCGCCGAAGAACACGCCCGCCAGGCAGTCGAACACGCTCGCCGCGCCGAACAACAGAAACTCCGCGCCGACCAGCTCCACATCGAGAAGCTGCGCCTGGAGCAGGAACTGGCGCGCTACAAGAAGTGGTATTACGGACCGCGCGCCGACCGGCTCGCCTCCCCCGGCGAGGTGGCCCAGATGCTGCTCGACTTCGCCGCAGAGCTGGACCGCAAGCCGGCTCCTCCCCAAGACGCTCCGGCCTCCGAGCCGGCCGCGGAGTTGCGGCGCGTGCGGCGGCGCCGGGGACGGCGCAATCTGGCCGCCTTCGAACATCTTCCCGTCACCACCCACGTTCACGAGTTGAGCGAGGAAGAGCGCGCCTGCCCGGGCTGCGGAGACCAGCGCCGCGAAATCGGGGCCGAGCAGAGCTGGCAGATCGAGTACTTTCCGGGCCATTTCGAGCGCATCCAGCACCTGCGCAAAAAGTACGCCTGTCCGGCCTGCGAGAGCAACGGCGCCGGCCCCAGCATCGAAACCGCAGCCCGGCCGGAAGCGGTCATCGAGAAGGGGCTGGCCGGTCCGGGGCTGCTGGCTTACATCGTCACCAGTAAGTTCTCCGATTATCTTCCGCTGTACCGGCTGGAAGACATTTTCGAGCGGCAGGGGTTCGAGATCTCGCGGGTCACGCAGTCGGTGTGGTGCGGCGATGTGGCGGACCTGGTTGCCCCGCTCTACGAGTTGATGGGGGAGCGGGTGCGGGCCTCGCACGTGGTGGCCACCGACGACACCATCATGCCCATGCTCGACCGGGGCAAGACGGCCAAAGCAAGGATGTGGGTTTACGTGGGGGATGAAGAACATCCCTACAACATTTTCGACTTCACTCTGAGCCGGGGGCGGGACGGGCCGCAGTATTTCCTGAAAGACTTCGGGGGGGTGTTGCTGGCGGATGCCTATGCCGGCTACAACGGCGTGGTGGCGGGAAACGGGATCGTGCGCGCGGGATGCTGGGCGCATGCGCGGCGGCATGTGGTGGAGGCGGAGAAGTCGGCTCCCGAGATAGCGCGGGAAGCGGTGGAACAAGTGCGTCTGCTGTATGCGGTGGAGCACGCGGCGAAGGATCTGTCGCCGGAGGCGCGGCTGGAGATGCGGCAGAGCCGCTCGGCGCCGGTGCTGGCCAGCTTCAAGGAGAAGCTGCTGGGGTGGAAGGAGCAGTTGCTGCCCAAGCACCCGATGGCCGAGGCGGTGAGCTATGTGCTGGGGCAGTGGGAAGAGCTGAACGTGTTCTGCGGTGACGGCGCGGTTTCGATCGACAACAACGTGAGCGAGCGCGAGATGAAGCGGGTGGTGCTGAACCGCAAGAACTCGCTGTTCGTGGGGAACGCGCGGGGCGGGCGGACGGCGGCCATTCTGGCGAGCCTGACCAGCAGTTGCCGGCGGCACGAGGTGGACCCGCAGTTGTACCTGACGCAGTTGCTGGTGAACCTGCCGGCGGTGCGGGTGCGGGAGCTGGCGGCCTGGCTGCCGGACCAGTGGAAGCGGAATCTGGCTCCGCCGCCGGAGGGCAGCCCGAGGTAGGCTGGGACTTGGGGGGTGTGGTTCACGTAACGCTCACAAAAAACCGAATCTCCGGATGACTTGCGGCTTTGACCTCGGTCTCGCCGTTGCGAGCACCTCTCAACGGGAACTGCATGTTGGACTGTCCGCCACAGAGCCAGACGTCGCCTACCAGCACCTCGTGCAGCACTACGCTCTGTTGCCCACTGATCTTGATCGTGTATGGTCCGCCCGCCGGCGGGGGATCCAGTTTCACTTGCCAGCGCCCATCCGGTCCCGCAACCGCCGTCGCACTCCGGCCCTGGATCTCGACGCGAACGTTGTCTCCCGGTTCCGACCATCCCCAGATCGGGTTTGGTTTCCCGCGCTGCAGTACCATGTTGTCCCCGAAGATCGGGCTGACGAACGGCGGCGATGCCGGAGCTGTGACCTCCGTCGTCTGAGCGCATAGAATTCCCCCTGCCAGGGCGAGCAACCACGGCGTCTTCGATCTCATGTCAGCCACACTCACTGTCCGTTCTCCACCGCCGCCACTGAAGGCCGGAACTCCACCTGTTTCGTCTTGATCACCAACTTGGCGGGCATCAGCTCCGGACCGTCCCAGCCGTCTTTGACCGCCTGTATGTGGATCTCACCCGGGCGCTTCGTGCTTTGGATAATCACCTGCGCCAATCTCGCGGAGCGCGGCGTCGCCCTGGGCACGCGCCGCGACAACGCTCCTGGGATGCGCCCCTTACGCAACACGGCCCAGGGCTAAAGAGACACGATACCGCCGCGCGCGATGACGAACAAGGCATTCACAAGACTTACCACGATCGCGCGATTTGCGCGCCGCTTCGCACCATGCTCGACGTCCGCGGTCGACGCTGGTGCAAGAATAGGGTGTTTGAGTAGTTTGATAGCGATGGCGGGAAAAGGGAGTCTTCGAATGGACAACGGAACAGGAGGGTTCAGCCGGAGGAACTTCATCGCGGGCGGCGCCGGCGTGCTGGCAGCCGGCAGCGCCGCCTTGGGCCAGATGGGCTCCTACTCGGACGGCAATTTCACCGGCGGTCCGATCGCAGGGCCGTTCCGGCCCAATTGGGAATCGCTGAAAGCTTACCGCTATCCCGACTGGTTTCGTGACGCGAAGTTCGGGATCTGGGCTCACTGGAGCCCGCAGTGCGTCCCCGAGCAGGGAGACTGGTACGCGCGCGGCATGTATGTGCAGGGCAGTTCCCAGTACGACTACCACGTCAAGACCTATGGGCACCCCTCGCAATTCGGGTACAAGGATATCTGCCATCTCTGGCACGCGGAGAACTGGAATCCGGAGGAACTCATCCGGCTCTACGCAAAGACCGGGGCCAGGTACTTCGTCGCGCTTGGCAATCACCACGGGAACTTCGACTGCTGGAACTCGACGCACCAACCCTGGAACTGCGTGAACGTGGGGCCCAAAAAGGACATCGTGGGGACCTGGGCGAAGATCGCGCGCGCGCACGGGCTCAGGTTCGGGATCACCTATCACGGCACGCCCGGACGGACTTGGCGGGAGTTTATGCCGGTCCGGTACGGCAGCGACAAGACCGGTCCGCTGAAGGACGTGCCCTACGATGGCGTCATGACGAAGGCCGATGGCAAGGGCAAGTGGTGGGAGGGCATGGACCCGCAGGAACTGAATGGCCGCCCGCACGACAAGAACGATCCCTGCCCGGAGTTCGTCGAGAATTTCATGTTGCGGGTCCAGGACGTGATCGATCAGTACAACCCGGACCTCCTGTACTTCGATGATAACTGCGACTGGGACTTCGACCGGGGCGGCGGGGCCGTGTGGCTCGGTATGCCGGAACTCACGCCGCACGTCATGGCGTACTACTACAATGCCAACGTCCGCCGGAACGGGGGCAAGTTGGACGCGGTGTTCAACATCAAGAACGTTCCCGGCCCCGTGTTGAGCACTCTGGTCCGCGACTTCGAAATGAGCCAGGCGGGCGCCATCGAACCGAATCCCTGGCAAACGGACACCTGCATCGGCGGCTGGCATTACAGCCGGTCCATTTTCGAGAATCACAAGTACCGGGCGCCTGAGCCGATGGTTCAACTTCTTGTCGACGTAGTCAGCAAGAACGGGAACCTGCTACTGAACATACCGCTGCCGGGGCATGGCAGACCCGATGAGGATGAATTCGCTTTCCTCGACAAGTTCGGCGCCTGGATGGCGGTGAACAACGAAGCGATCTACTCGACGCGGCCGTGGAAGATCGCCGGCGAGGGCCCGACCAAGACCGGCGGCTCGCTGTACGGGGGCCCAGGCCCGCGATTTGTCGCCGAGGACTTCCGGTTCACGACCAAGGGTGACTCCCTGTACGCCATCGTGCTGGCCTGGCCCGAGAATGGGAAACTGGCCATCAGGTCGCTTGCATCGGATTCCCCCCATTACCACGGCGAAGTCGCCAGCGTCGGACTCGTTGGGTCGGAATCCAATCTGGTTTGGTCGCGTGGCGCGGAAGGCCTCACGATCAGCTTGCCGGAAAAGCGGCCTTGCGACTACGCGTACGCGCTCAAGATCAACCCTCTGAACGCGTGACCGGCATTCGAGTTGCCGGATGCCGGGTTCGTTTCTCAGAAGAAGGCATGAAGTGCTGTTGGCACACGAATGGTGAAAGCCAACGCGCCGCCGCCTGTTGCGAAGAGGTTAGAACTGGCCAGCCCGGCGGCTACCGTACCTTTCGTCAGAAAATCTCTGCGCTTCATGATGCTCTCCCCTGGACCTTCTTCCAACCGGTGCTGCGCAATCTGCTTTGGCTTTAACCAAAGATACAATGTCCGGTGCTCTCCCACTGCGCAGGTGGTTCCTGTATGCATCCAAATTCTCCGCGGCAGATTGCAGCACGGGAGAAGTCATCCAGGGTAATGGCGGCGCTGTCTCGGGTCGAGTTCAGGATTCCATGAAGGATTCACGGCTCTGTGATGTAAGTGTAAGAATATCAATGCATAAGAGATAGGCAGATCGCTCATCGGTACAGGATCGGTACACTTTTCCGGCCCAAAATAGAAGCTAGGCTATTGAAAATAAAGCTTGGCTCCCCGGCATGGATTCGAACCACGATTCACGGCTCCAAAGGCCGCTGTCCTACCATTAGACGACCGGGGAGTGGCGGAGAATGGGTCTCCTTCGGGTAGTGTACCAGCCCCCGCGCGGCGTCACCACTCGCGCGTAGGCCGTGCCATCGAGCGGGCTGGTCTTGTCCGAGCCGCTGCGAACGTCCCAGATGCCGGGCTCGGTCTGGCTGACCGAACCGGTGGCGTCCTCCATGATGAGCTTCCAGGTGCTGCTGGAGCCCGTGATGGGGTCGATGGGCACCTGGCGCAGGTAGCCCTCGCTCACCAGGTCGTCGAGCGATTGCGGGGCTTTCTGCTTGTCGTAGGTGTACTCGTCGATCATGCTCCGCAACGTGAACAGGTTGCTGCGCAGAAGGCTCTCTTTCGCGCGCAGGATCGCCTTCTGATACATGGGCACCGCGATCGAGACCAGGATGGAGACGATCGTCATCACGATCAGGATCTCGATGAGCGTGAAGCCGCGCCGCGGCCGCGCGCGAACCGTCGTCAGGCTACCATTCCGAATAAGCCGTGCCATCGGGCGCCTTCTCCGTACTCTTGGTGTACACGTCGAAAACGTTCTGACCGCCCCAGCCGGTGGAGTCCGGGTCGTCCCGCGTGCTGCGCAGCCCCCACTCCGTCGAGTTCGTAAACGGATCCTTGGGAATGCGGCGCAGGAACCTCATCTTCTTGTCCGGGCTGCCCTGCGGCCGCACACCGTCGACCAATTGCTGGAGGCTCTCGGGGTAGTTGTCGCTGTCGATCTTCCCCGGCGGGAGCACCCGGTTGTCCACCGCGTCCTTGTACTTGTCAATGGCCGTGCGCATCTCGCGCAGCGCGAACCGCAGCTCCTTCTCACGCTCGCGCCGCACCTTGAAGCGTGCCACAGGCAGGGCCATGGTGGTCAGCAGCATCAGGATCGTGAACGCCACGATCAGCTCGATCAGAGTCAGGCCGCGCTGGTTCCGTCGCCGCATGGCTATCGAATCGTCACGGTGGCGTGCGGCACGTCTTGCGAGGCCGGCCAGTTATGCGAGTCGCGCGCCGCCAGGTCGCTGAAACTAACCAGGGCCGTTCCCGGCTTGATCGCCTTGAACGTGAAGACGGCCAACACACCAGCCCCGTTCAGACCCGTCGATCCGGACAGGCGATTCAGATTGACGGTTGCATCGCCGGTGTCGTTCAGGATATTCCGCGTGAAGATGATCTTCTGGCCATCGCTCGAGAGGAAGCCGCCCGCCGACACTTCGTCGAGGCGCAGAAGTTGCGGATCGAACTTCAGCTTGAACGGCGCCGCGAACAGGTCGTGGGCGTTATTGACCTCGAACTGAAGCGTGAATGTCTGGCCGGTGGTCACCTCGGCCTCTCCGGGGCGGAACAGGAGGTGCGTGCCCGCACCCGGGGCCGGCGCGGCCGCGGGGGAGGGCGCGGAGGGCAAGGGCGGGGCCGCTTCGGGCGGGGGCGCTTCCGCGGGCGCCGCCTTGGGAGCTTCCGCCGCCGGGGCGGGGCCCGCCGCCCGTGGCGCCAGGCTCAAATGAGTATTCTGCTCCGTGCCGGCGGCAATCGCCCTCAGGTTGATGTCGGTGAGGCCCGCCGTCCGCACGATGTGCGGGATCAGCGCGATCAGCAGCTCGTTCCTGTCCTTCTCCATGGTGGTGCTTGTAAACAGGTGGCCGAGAAGCGGGATACTCGAGAGGCCCGGCACGCCGTTAACCGACTTGGTGTCCTGGTCCTGCATCAGGCCGCCCAGAAGGCTCACCTCGCCCTCCCGAATGCGGATTTCGTGTTCCACCTTCCGCTGGCCGATGATGGGCTGGGAAATGCCGCCGATATCGACGTTCCCCGTTTGACTCGAGATCTCCAGAACGACTTTGAGAGTAACCTCCTTGTCCCCGTGCACGGTGGGCGTGATGTCCACGTTGACGCCGATGTCGACGAACGTGAAGTTCTGATACAGGCCGCCGTATCCGCCGGTGGTGCCGCCGAAGGGCTGGATGCCGCCCGACGCAATGGGGTATTTCTCGCCGATACGCAGGCTGGCTTTCTGGCCGCTGGCGGCGCGCACTTGCGGAGACTGGAGAACCTTGGTCGCCGAATCGGCCATGGTCGCCTGGAGCACTGCGCCCGGCAGCGTGACCGCGAAATCGTTGGTCGAAAGGTGGCCAACCTGCCCCAGCGTGATCAGCGAGGACGTCGACGACGTCGTCGTCGGTGTGGGTGTAGGCGAGGCGGAGGAGCCCCCGCCCGTGGATACGGGATTCCGCGGCGCGAACACGATCTGGGTGTTGATGCCGCCCGTGGTGCCGTTTGAGGACAGCGCCGCCGCCAGGCTCCTCGACTTGGTCCGGTTGGCTTCCATAACGATGACATCCACAACGACTTCCGAGCGGGGCTTATCGAGGTCGTTCACGAGTTTCTCGGCCAGCAGAATCTGGTCCGTGGTTCCGCGGGCGATGATCGCGTTCATCGTGCTGTAGGTGAACACCTTCTTGATGTCGGCCACGGTACGGAGGACGGTCGAAATCTCCTGGAGCTCCTGGGGCGTGGTGAGGTTGGTCAGGTAGAACACCTGCACCGCGTTGTCTTCGAAATCCCGGCGTTTGGGCAGGCTGTCCGCCGCCACGAAAATGGCGTTGGCCGAGAGCGGCTTCCAGAACGTGTGGGTCATGGTCCCCAGGTAGTCGAGCGCGTCCTCGAGCGTCGAATTGTTGAGGTCCACCGTGGTATTGCGGCGCGCGTTGGGGTCATTGGCGTAGTCGGGATCGAAGACGACGTTGATGCCGGCCAGTTTGCCCACGGTCTCGTACAACACTCGGGAGGGCTGGTTGGCCATGCGGAGGTTGATGGGTTGGGTGGAGAGCGGCTTCAGGACGGGCGGAGGCTCGAGCCGCGCCAGTTTCTCCTGTTCCTGCTCGCGGGCCAGCTCGGACGGAGTGAGGGCCTGTTGCTTGGGCGTGAGATCGGCGCCACGCTGCCGGTTGCGCTCGATCATGTCGAGCGTCTTCTTCAGGTTCTGCTCGGCGACGTCCGAAGACGGGTCGATGGCGTAGGCCTTCTGGAACTCGGCCAGAGCCTTGTCGAGATCTCCGGCGGCGCGCATTTTCTGGCCCGCCGCGACGTGCGTCTCGGCGGCCTGAAACCGGACGCGCTTGATCGCGATCTGATAAGCCACGTCGCTAGGATCCTCGGCCACCGCCTTTTCGTACGCGTCCAGCGCTGCGTCCCAGTCCTTGTGGGCCTCAGCCTGCTCTCCGGTCGCCAGGAACTTGTCGCCCTTGCGCGTCCGTGCGTCGCCAGCCGCGGCAAACACCATGACCAGGGCGGTTGCCAGGACCATTCTAATATAGCGGTCAAGCCTGTCCATCTTATTGGAATCCCAGGGGTTGTGTTAGTATAGTCACGGCGGCGCAGTCCCCACTCACACAAGCATTGACGATTGGGCGCTTTCGGGCGTGGAGAGGAAAGTTGCAGAGTAAGGCGAGCGAAATCAAGATCCTGGCTGCCAACCGCCAGGCCGGGCACAATTACCTCCTGCTGGACCGCTTCGAGGCAGGGTTGGTGCTCACCGGCACCGAAGTCAAAGCCGCCCGCGAAGGCAAGATCCAGCTCAAGGACAGCTACGCCGAGGTGCTGCACGGCGAAGCCTGGCTGATGAACGCCCACATCAGCCCGTACTCTCATGGGAACCGTATGAATCACGACCCGGTACGCAGCCGCAAGCTGCTGCTGCACCGGGTCGAGATCGACAAACTCCTGGGCAAGACGCGCGAGCGGGGTTTCACGCTGATCCCCACCAAGGTCTATCTCAAGACCGGGCGGATCAAGTGCGAACTGGCCCTGGCGCGCGCCAAGAAACTCCACGACAAGCGCGCGGCCGAGCGGCAGCGGGAGAACGAGGCAGAAGCGCGCCAGGCGGTCCGCCGCCATTCACGGTAAGGACTCATGGAACTCAAATTCGAAGCGAAGCCAATCGAGCAGGTGGAGAGCGATGCGGTCATCGCGATCGCATTCGACAAAGAGAGCGCGGCGTCGGGGTTGACGCCCGAAGTCACCATGGCGGCCAACGCCGCTACCGGCGGCTGGATCGAGGAGTTGTACGAATCGGGCGAGTTCGCGGGCAAGCCGTTCGAGATGTCGCTCCTGCACCGCCCGGCGGGGCTGGTGGCAAAGCGCCTGGTGGTGGTGGGGGGCGGCAAAGCCGAGAAGTTCTCCGCCGCCGAGTTGCGAAACGCGACCGCCGCGGCGGTGCGGTTTCTGAAGTCCAAAGGAGCGCGGTCGGCGGCTCTGGCGCTCGATGACGGACCGTCCCTGGAGGCTTTGGCCACGGCCGCAGCCGAGGGCGCGATCCTGGGGGGCTACGAACCGGACCAGTACAAGACCGGCGACAAGGACAACCAGGCGGTGGAGACCTTCTCGGTGGACGCGCCGGGCGCCCCCGGGGGTATGAACGAGGCCCTCGACCGGGCGCTGATCGTCGCCGAAGCCCAGAACTTCGCCCGCGCCTTGGCCAGCGAGCCGGCCAACCGGATGACGCCGTCGATTCTGGCGGAGCGGGCGCGCGAGATGTGCTTTGGCTCCGCGCTTCAGTGCGAGGTGATGGATCCCGCTACCATGCGCCAGTTCGGCATGGGCGCGCTGCTGGCGGTGGCGCAGGGCAGTGCCGAGCCGCCGGCGCTCATCATCCTGCGCTACCGGCCGTTCGACGAGGCCGAAGGCGGACCGCACCTGGGCCTGGTGGGCAAAGGAGTCACCTTCGACAGCGGCGGAATTTCGATCAAGCCGTCCGAGAACATGGACAAGATGAAGTACGACATGAGCGGCGGTGCGGCGGTGCTCGGCGCCATGCAGGCCATCGCCCGCCTGAGGCCCTCCATCCGTGTGACGGCCCTCATCCCGGCGGTCGAGAACATGCCGGGGAGCCGCGCCCAGCGGCCGGGCGATATTGTCACCACGCTTTCCGGGAAGACCGTCGAAGTGCTCAACACCGACGCCGAGGGCCGGCTGATCCTGGCCGACGCGCTGACCTACGCCCGCCAGCAGGGCTGCACACACCTGGTGGACGCGGCCACGCTGACCGGGGCCATCGTGGTGGCGCTGGGGCACCTCTATACCGGCGCCTTCGGCAACGACGAGGCGCTGCTCGAACAGACCCTGACGGCGGCGCGCGCGGAGGGCGAGAAGATGTGGCCGATGCCCCTCGACGAGGAGTACAAGGAAGAGCTGAAGAGTCCCTTCGCCGACCTTCCGAACATCGGCACGCGCTGGGGCGGCGCCATCACGGCGGCCATGTTCCTGAAGCAGTTCGCGGACCCGACTCCGTGGGTCCACCTCGATATCGCCGGCACCGCCTGGCTCGAAGAGAAGAAGCCCTACATGCCGAAAGGGCCGACCGGCGTGGGCGTGCGCACGATGGTCCGGCTGGCGGTGGGGTGGGGAGTGTAAAAGGTTCGAGCCACGCCACTGAAAACACGAGAGTTGCAGGAGTCCCGCTGCGGAGACATCCCCAAGAACCGGCTGATGCTCCTGTACAGGGAAGATTTGGGCGCTGCGGCCGGCGCCGCGTGAAAGACTCGTCCCGACCGGTACGACCTGTCTGCTCCGATCCCTTCTCTGATCCGCCGGCACTACCCGATGGACCCGCCCGACCCGATTGAGGCCATCCGGTTCCGGATGGAGCAGCAGAAACTGACGCGCACGGACCTGGAGCCATTCATCGGTACGAGGACACGCGTCGCCGAGGTCCTGAACCGCAGGCGCAGCCTCTCCATCACGATGATC
Source organism: Bryobacterales bacterium (assembly GCA_963710565.1). GTDB lineage: Bacteria > Acidobacteriota > Terriglobia > Bryobacterales > Bryobacteraceae > DASWZN01. The sequence continues at coordinate 638,859 of CAVQAN010000013.1, forward strand.
CGCCGCCTCCACGAAGGTTTGGGCATTCCCGCGGAGGTACTGATCCGGCCCTCCCGGAGCGCGCCGGAGGGACCCATATGACAGCACCCATCACGCGGCTTTACTTGACCTGAAGGGACTCGATGTACTTTGTGAGGTTCCGAATTCGCAGCTTGGCGCCAGCGACGTCGCCGCCGTCCATCTGTCGGAAAACAGTGCCCCAGGTTGGCATGTCCTTGGCCCCATGCGCGGTCACAAGGAGGTCCCCGTTGATCGCGCCGAATACCCTGAGTTCGGGAAACTTGCCCGCATTCCGCTTCGCGAGAGTCGTCAGGTCCGAGGGTCGGAATTTGAGAGCCGTGCTGGCCGGCCCATCGCCTCTGCCTTCGACGCCGTGACAGGCGGCGCAGTACGAGTGGTACATCTCCTTGCCGGAAGAAACGGAGGTCTGCCCGGCCGGCCTCTTCTGGACAGCGGGCCGGCTTTCATTCTGCGCGCATAGCACCGCCATCGCGAAGGTGGACAGCATCAGTGTTCGCAGCATCGCCGCGTTCTCCATTCAGAACTCGAGCCGCATTTGGATCGCAATCATGCGCGGCGAGTTATCGCCGCCCAGTCCGACCCCGAGCAACCCGGTAGGCGGGGACGTCGTGTAGGTTAGAGCGCCGAACCCGACTTGAGTCTCCGGCTTTCCGGGCACGCCGGCGATTACGGTCGGCAACCCGAAATTCGGGTGATTTAAGACGTTGAAGAATTGGCCGTCGAGACGTAGGGACGTTCGATCGCCTAGCCGGAACTGCTTCGTAACATAGAGGTCGGCCCAGAAGAAGCCTGGACCGCGCAGCGAGTTCCGGCCCAGATTGCCGAACTGGCAAGTCGCGGGCGAGTCGCCGCCCGCGCAAGCCCCCGTGCTCGAATCGACAGTCGAAACAAACGCATCCGGATTGAGCCACTGAATGGTGCCCGGTTGCGTGACGCCGGGAATCGGATCGTGCCAGTAGAGTGGCACGCCTTCGCGAACAGTGGCGTACTGCGGGCCGCCGCCCTGTATGATGCCCTTGCCATTTGCCGAATACGGTGCGCTCAGAACCGAGAAAGGCACACCGGAATGATAGAAGAACGTGCCGGATAACTGCCAGCCGTTCACGACCTTGGCCAGCACCGCGTTGCGTACATGCATGGGCAGTGCGTACACATAGTTTGCATCGAAATTGTGCCGGATGTCGTAATCGCAGTTGCCGTACTGGCGACCCAACATGCCGGGCAACGGAGAGACGATCCCCCCTGCCGAGAAAGGCAGGAAACCGCCGTTTGACACCGTGTCCAGACAATGGCTCCAGGTATAGTTCATTCGCGCCTGCAATCCGTGGCCTATGCGCTTCTCCGCCGTCACTTGCAGACCGTTGTAGTGGCTGTTCGCCCCGGTAGCCAACTGTGTCACTGCCGCGAAGCGTGGGTCCGTGGGCGCGCCGTACGGAAATGGATTGAAGCAGCCGTTGCAGACATTCTGATACCCGTTAACCTGGGTTGTGTAGGGCTGGTTCACCGCGCGGGTGCCGACGTACTGAGCGCGCAGACTCCCGGTATTGCCGAGCTGCCGCTCGATGCCAAAACTCCATTGCATGAAGTAGGGCGCGCGCAGTTCGCCTTCCGGAATCGCGGCGAGGGCGACCGGTGGCAGACACGTTGTCGGATTGGATGACGCGGAAGCGCAGGAGAGAGCCCCCAGATGGAAGCCGCTGAGAAAGGCCTGATTGGCGGCGACAGTCGCATCGACGGCGCTGTTCGGCACGCCGGGCGCAATCGCCAGTCCGCCCGCCCGGCCCAGAAGTCCGCCCTGGAAACTGTTGATGTAGGGCGGATTTGAGGCGATCAGGTCCACGATGCTGCCGGGCAGCAGATCGCTGAACACACCGAATCCAGTGCGCAACACCGTCTTGGGCGCGAACTGCCATGCAATCGCCGTGCGCGGCTGCAACAGGACGAGGGGAGTCGAGGCAAACACTCTGTCCCGGCCCGTCACGATCGCCTGGTTGAGGGGCTGATCCGGATCGTGGCTCGCCGCATCAAAGGAGCCGGGTAAGCTCGCGATCAGCCCGTGCGCACTCAGGGGATTGGTGTTCGTGGCCGTGCGCACACCCACCGTCCAGGTCAGCGTCGAAGAGAGCTTCACGGTGTCTTGGGCGAACAAATCCAGGTTCAGATAGTCGAATGGCTGCGAAGCGGCGACGGGAAAAGCCTGCGTCGCGGTGGACGCCACGCCATAGATGAACTGCGCCAGCGTCGTGTAGGTAACGAGCGGCGTGTCGTACGTGCTGAAGTCGTAGTCGTTAATGCGAAGGAGCCGCGAACTCACGCCGAACTTGAATTGATGCCGGCCCGCGGTCCATGAAAGGCTGTCGTTGAGCTGGAACCGCGTGGCGCGTCGCCCCTGTACCCAGTTGTAGTCCAGGCCGCCAATTGGCGTGAACGGCGCGTTCGACCCGACGCCCTGAAGAACGATGGGGAAGGCCGCCAGGGTCTTGCTCCGATCCACCGGCCCAAACAGGCTCTCGTACCAGGAGAATGCCGGGTTGAACTCGTTCACCAGGTTCTGACTGAAGATGTGCGTGTATCCCGCTGCGAACGAATAGAGAGGCTGCGACGAGACCGCATTGAACAGAGGATTAATCGGGTCCGTATACGCCGCCTGAAGTCCCGTGTCGGACTGCAAGCGGTACCAGACCATGTTGTTCACGTCGATGTTGTGATCGATCCGGAACGTGACGACCTGCTCGTGATCGGAACTCGACTGCGACGTCGTCCGCCGGTTCGCACAACCGTTTCCGCTCGGCGGGGCGCCTGTCGCGAGACCGCCATCGGCGTTCAACGGGCACCCGAGCACGGGCAGCGGGGTTCCAGCCGCGCCTGTATAGAGCGCGAACATTCTTTGGTAGAACGGAACCAGCGCCGGGGCGGCCGGGTAGCTCGAGCCTGAAACCGGGTCGGTTCCCCCTTTGGTCAATTGCTGCAATACATAGCTCTGGAAGGGCGCCGATGGGACGGTCACATTGTTGACTAGGGGCAGAGCGATCCGCATCTGCTCAAAGTCCCCGAAGAAGAACAGTTTGTCGCGGCGGATCGGGCCGCCAAGACTGCCCCCGAAGTGGTTCACGTTCGAGCCCGGTTTATGACCGCCGGGAGTCGCGTTCGTGAAGAAGTTCGCCGCATTCAGCCGCGCTCCGTTCCACAGCTCGTACAGGTTGCCGTGGAGCGTGTTCGTCCCGCTCTTCGTAACGTAGTTGATCTGCGAGGCCCCGTAGCGCCCCTGGTCGACCGCATAGGAGGTAGTGTTGACCGTAACTTCCTCGATGGAGTTCAGACCCAGAACGAGGTTTGTAGAGAGCCCGCTGTTCAGGTTCGTCAGTGGATCGTTCGTCTCCAGGCCGTCCACAATATAGGCGTTGGAAAGGGCGGGCAATCCGTTGAACTGGACGTTACCGTACCCGTTTTGGCCCCCGACGAAATCGTTCGACGAACCGGCCGTGTTGATCAGCGCCCCGGGCGCAAACTGGGCCGGATAAGTGAGGTCGCCACCCGGGTTCGGCAGGTCCTCGATCGCACGCCCGCTGAGGGTGGTTGTGGTGTTCGGGTTTTCTACGTTGATCAGCGGCGCCTCGCCGCTGACGGTGAAGTCCTGCCTGGTGGCGGCCACCTTCAACGTGAAATTCACTGTACGGGTCTCGCCCAAGCCCGCGGCGACCGACGCGCTTTCTTGCTCGTCAAAACCCGATGCCTGGACGCGGACCGAATAGGGGCCGGGACGCAACTGTGGGAACGCGAAACGCCCCGCGTCGTCTGTTTGGACCTGACGGCTGAGCCCGGTTTCCCGGTGCGTGACTGTCACCCTGGCCGCCGCCACCGCTCCGCCGCTCTCATCCGAAATCTGCCCCGTGATGGCGCTCGTCGTTTCCCCTTGCGCCCACAATTGGCTGGCGCCCACAGAGACACCCAGAGCCATGCAGAGAATGCCCGCAAGCCTTACGGTCGATGTCGAGCGTCTTCTCTTCATATTTAGCCGTGCCTAACTTTAGAGCATACACCAGCACAGGCGGGCTGCGCAACCCTCCGATTGATTTTCTTCGGCCCGTCTGCACATAATTTAGCTGTGCCGAACTCCGCATCTGAATCCGTGGAGGACTATCTGAAGGCGATCTTCGAACTGAGCGGTCCTGCGGGAGCAGCGGCTGCCAGCAACGCCATCGCGCAGCGCCTGGGCGTTTCCGCGCCCTCCGTTACCGGGATGCTCCAGAAGTTGTCCGCGGGGCGACGACCCTGCATCGCATATCAGAAGCACCACGGCGCGCGCCTGACCGGCGAAGGCCGCAAACGGGCGCTTCGTATCGTCCGCCGGCACCGCCTGGTGGAGCTTTTCCTGTGCCAGGTGCTTGGTTACTCCTGGGACGAAGTACACCAGGAGGCAGAAAGGTTGGAGCACTTCATTTCTGAGAAGCTCGAAGATCGCATCGCTCAAAAACTGGGAAACCCGGAATTCGACCCGCACGGAGACCCGATTCCAAAGAAGGACGGCACGCTGCCTGAGCGCAAAACGATGGCGTTGGCAGACGTGCCGCCAGGCAGATCGGTCGTTGTGAGCAGCGTGTCCGATCGCGATCCGGAGATCTTGCGCTACCTGGAACGTATTGGCCTGACTCCAAAGCGCTTGTTGGTTGTGATCGACCACGGCCCGTTTGAGGGCCCGATCACCGTGCGGCTAAACGACGAGGCCGACATCCGCGCTCTAAGTCCCCGGCTCGCCGCCGCCATCCTTGTCGGAATGACATGATGCGACTGCTTCGTCCAGCACGCGTTGCGCGTGCGCCGAGGCGCGCGCCGACAGCCGCTCCTTCCTCGAAGTCGTGGGGAGCGTGGAGGCTGCTGCAGGCTGGAGAGGTCGAAGCGGATTCCTCCCGGTAACGCCTTGGGGTTTGGGTTCCCGCTGCGGCGAGCGGATCGTCGGCAACCTGACTCCGCTGGCCAAAGCGGCCCCATCCACCTGGCGATGACTGATGGCCGATCGCTGGCTGATGGCTTGCTACCCCATCGGCTTTTCGATGTCTTCGAGTGGCCCGATCCAGCGCAGCTCGCGCTCGATGTCCTGGTGCAGCCGGTAGGGCCGCCGCACGTCGGCGATCTTCTCGCCGCGGACGTCGATCTTGCCGACGTCGTACTGGCCCAGCCCGGCCTGCCAGCACCATTGCAGGTGCGCGATCCACAGGGGATTGACGCCCATGCACTCGGCGGCGACGCGGTCCGCCGCAATATAGTCCGTCGAGGCGACCGCCAGGCGCGAAGGGACCGGAGTTCCCTCTCCCGGGCCGTTGCCCTCCATCCCCTCGAAGCCGTCGATCACGGCGGCCCCCCAGAAGGGGGCCATCTTCTGCGCGGTGGTCATCATGTTGAAGTTCGTGCCGCGCACGCCGGTATGGTACTTCCGCTTGTCGCTCCACTGCTCGCCCTTCACGCCGTGCAAGGGCGCGCCGAGCACCATGTTCTTCACCGAGAGCGTGGCCACGCAGACGTTATGGGTCTTGAAGACCGCCGAGCAGATGATGAAAGCGTCAGGATCGAGCAGGCGCGCGGCCAGCCGCACGCGGTCCACGCGGAGGTCCTGGGAGAGCACCGGCAGAGGCTCGAATCGCTCCTCCCGGTTGAGGTCGGCAAGCTGAATCTGCTGGGACTTGCGCTCGCCGGGCAGGCGCGCGAACTTGAGGCTCTCGTAGGCGTGCATGGTGTCGCCGGCGGAGGATTCGGCGATGACGACCGGGCCTTTGAAGCGCGGCTCCAGGTAGTCGAGAATCCCGTTGACGGCGTCCACGTGCGTGCAGGCGAGCGGGTTGAAGTCCGAGACGCAGTTGGGCTTGATGACGACGTACTTCTTGCGCGCCAGCCGCGGCGCGATCTGATCGTCGATCCGGGCCAGAGCCTCCGCGATGTTCTTGCGGCGGCTTTCGCCCTTGACCAGAGAGACGGCCGCGCGCCTGGCGATCGGGACGACCGGCTCGGGAAGGCCGGGCGGCGCCGGCAGGCGTTGTGCGAACGCGATCGGGCCGAGCGCCCGTCTGAGGGGACCGGCAACGGCCGCCGCACCCGCGGCCACATGAAGAAAACTACGCCGAGAAAAGTCCGCTGACATGGGGGAGTTCCTGGCCTACAATATGAATTCTGAGTCCGATTATATCCCAACTGCGGGACCGTTCCCGCGCTGGGTTGAGAGGTAGCCAGATGAAGTCATCACGACGCAGTTTTCTCGCCGCCGGTCTCGCGATTCCCGCCGCCGGTTTGGCAACCCCGCGGCCGGACAGACCGCCGGCCTTGACGTCCGCGGCCCCGGTGGCGCCGGACAAACTCACCTACCGTACGCTCGGCAAGACCGGCCTCAAGGTGACCAGCGTGGGCTTCGGCTGCATGATCACATCCGACGCAAGCGTCATCACGCGGGCCGCTGACGCAGGCATCAACTACTTCGACACCGCGCGCGGCTACCAAAGCGGCAACAACGAGCGCATGGTGGGCGCGGCGCTCAAGGGCAAGCGCCAGCAACTCCACATCTCGACCAAGACCGGAGCGTCGGACAAGGCCGGAGCGCTGGCGCACCTCGACACCAGCCTCAAGGAACTCGGGACCGACTACGTCGATATCTGGTATCTTCACGGCAAACAGACCGCCGCGCAGCTCACCGACGACCTGCTGGATGCCCAGCAAACCGCCAAGAAGGCCGGCAAGATACGGTTCGCCGGTGTGAGTCTCCACAGCGGTCACAGCGAGGTCATTCCCGCCGCCATTCAATCCGGCAAGATCGACGTCGTCCTCATTTCCTATAACTTCACGATGGCAACCGGCGTGGACGAGATGATCCTGAAAGCCAAGGCGGCCGGTATCGGCATCGTGGCCATGAAGGTGATGGCGGGTGGATTCAGGCGCGTCAAGCAGGACGACCCGAACTATGCGGTCTTGAAGCGGCCGGGCGTCATGCCCGCGGCGCTCCGCTGGGTCCTGAAGAACCCGGATATCGCCACCACGATTCCCAGCATCACCGACATGGACCAGTTCGAAGAGAACTTCAAGTGCATGCCGGCGAAGTTCAGCGCGGACGACGAGAAGACGCTGAAGGCGCATCTGGAACGGATCGGCCCGCTGTACTGCCGCATGTGCAGCCTGTGCGCCGGCACCTGCCGGAAGGGCCTTCCGGTCGCGGACCTGCTGCGCTTCGTCACCTACGCCGACGGCTACGGCCAGTTCGCCCTGGGGCGCGAGAAGTTCCGCGAGTTGCCCGAAGACGTCACGGCCGTGCGCTGCGGGGATTGCACCAGTTGCACCGTGGAGTGCCCCCACGGCGTTCATGTGGCCGAGCGGATATCCCGCGCGCAGGAGCTTTTCGCCTGATGCGGGTTCTCTCGCTGTTCCTGGCCGCGGCGGCCGCGGTCTTCGCGCAAGCGCCGGACTGCTCCCTGCTCGCGGGATGGACGCAGCAGGGCGAGGCGCGCAGCTTCAAGGGCGACAACCTCTTCGAGTACATGGACGGCAACGCCGAGGGCTACCTGCTCTACCACTTCGTCCAGATGCGGGGCGTCAATTGCCAGTCCGGCGAGGATACGCTGGTCTTCGACGTCTCGGAGATGGAGAACGCCGAGTGGGCCTACGGCATGTTCGCCTCCAATCGCGACCCGCGCGTGCCGGTGGAGAAGATCGGCACGGAGGCGCAGATCGTCCCGCGCCGCGCCTTTCTCGTCAAGGATAGGTACTTCGTCGAGATCGGCAGCCCCAAAGAGCAGCCCGACGTGCTGCGCCGGTTCCTCCAGGCGATGGAGAAACGTATCGCCGGGAGCAGCGAGCCGCCCGAAGCTCTCACCTGGTTTCCGCGGGAGAACCTCGTCCCCGGCTCGGTGCGCATGGTGCCCGAGAGCGTGCTTGGGATGCGGCCTCTCAAGCGCGGCTACGTCGCCGAGTACGGCTACGGCAAGGCATTTCTGGTGAGGGAGACGTCGCCGGAATCCGCGGCCGAGGTCATGGCCAAGGTGCGCGGGCGGATCGCTGGCGCGACGCCGGCCCGGATCGCGGACGAGGGCTTCCAGGCCAACGACCAGTACCTGGGCCGGCTGTGCTTCTTCCGCAAGGGCCGCACCATTGGCGGCTTCACCGGCGTGGCGGAAGGCACCGATGCGGTGGCGGTCGCGGCGGGGCTAGCGGCGGGGGTGAGGTAGGCGGCCGCTGCCGTTGTGATCCGAGCCGGCCCGTGCTGCGCGCCCTTACAGCTTCAGCAGGACTCGGAGCCGTTTGGTCTGGACGCGGCTCACGGGGATTTCGGTCTGCTTCTTGTCGTCCATCCGCAGCATGTAGCTGGACTTGAACCAGGGAATCACTTCCTTGATGCGGTTGATGTTGATCAGGAAAGACCGGTGGACGCGCCAGAAGACCTCGGGGTCGAGGTTGGACTGCAATTCCTCGATGGTGCGGTAGTTCGACTGCCCTTCGAGACCGGGCGCGACGATGGTGATCAGGCCGTCGTCGATGGTGGCGTAGATGACTTCGTTGGCATCCACGATGAAGTTGCGGTTGGCGGCGCGGACCATCAGCTTGGTGCGGTGCGGCAGGTTCCTGGGGGCCGCCGCTTCGGGTGGCTGCGATTTGGCCCGCTCCTGCACGAAGCGGCGGGCGCGGTCGACCGACTGCGTCAGGCGCTCCTTGTCCACCGGCTTGAGCAGGTAGTCGAGCGCTTCCAGGCGGAAGGCCTCGACGGCGTATTGCTCGTAGGCCGTAGCCAGCACGAAGTAGGGGAGGGAGGAGTCCTTCTCCTTGAGCGCCCGAATAACCCCCAGTCCGTCCATGCCGGGCATCTGGACGTCGAGGAAGACCACGTCGGGCTCCAGGTCGCCGACGAGCTTGACCGCCTGCAGACCGTTGCGGGCGGTGGCGATCACCTCCACGTCCGGGAAGTCCTTCAGCAGGTATGCCAGCTCGTCGCTGGCGAGCTGCTCGTCGTCAACGATGAGGGCGCTGATCGTGGCGGTCGCGCGATCTGGCATCGAGTCCATTCTAACGCGGGGATCGAAACCAGGGACAGTCCGCTCCGTCTGCGGGGGACAGAGTGCACCCGGTCTTCAGGCCGCGCAGGCCTTCAGGAGCTTGTCCTTTAGTTCCGTCTGCTGCGTGGCGTCCAGCTTCTTGCCCTCCGAGGTGACGTAAAACACGTCGATGGCCTTGTGGGCGCGCGTATCGATGAGCACCACGTCGATGTTGGCGCCGGTCGAGGCGATGGCGGAGGTCAGGGCGTAGAGGAGCCCCGGCCGGTCCTCGGCAATGACCTCGATCAGCGTCGCGACCTCGGAGACGCGGGAATCGAACGAGACGGTGGGGGCGATGCGCGCCCGCTTGGTGGGGGGCGCGGGCGCGGGGCGGCTGCGGAGCAGTTCTTTCACGTCCAGGCGGCCGAGGGTTACGCGCTCGAGCGTGAGCCGGAGGCGGTCGACCTCGGTGGGGTTCAGTTCCAGGGTGCGGTGGGGATCCTCGAACACGAAGGTGTCCAGGATGATGCCGCCGCGGTTGGCGAATCCCTCGGCCCTCAGGATGTTCATGCCGAAGCCTGCCATGGCGCCGGCGATGGCGGAGAGCAGAGCCGGCCGGTCGCGCGCCACCAGGGTGAGAGCGTAGAACCCGTTCTGGCGGTGGATATCTACGGCCACGCCGCGCTCGCGGCTGCGCTGCTCGAGTTGGTAGTGCGCGTCGATCTCGGCGGCGGTATGTTTGCGCAGGTAGCGCACCGGGAAACCCTCGAGGAATTCCTCCATCCCGGCCTTTTCGACGCCGCCCTCGCGGATGCGGTCGGACTCCAGCTCTCGGGTCAGCTCGTGGTAGCCCAGCAGGTAGACGCGCCAGAGCTGTTCGAGACGCCAGGGCGACATGGCGGAAGGGTTCACGGCGCTGATGTCGGAAAAGGTCAGCACCGTGAGCTGCTTCAGCGCTTCCAGGGTCCCGACCTTGGCGGCGATGAAGGGCGCGGTGGCGGGATCCTCGAGATCGCGCGAGTTCATCACCGACGAAAGCGCGAGGTGAAACTCGATGAGCGGGATCACGACGCGGCGGTCTTCCTCGGGCACGCCCAGACGTTCCATCGCCGCCGCCGCCAGTTCCGAAGAGGCGCCCACGTGCGCCAGCCCCTCCTTGAGGGCCTTGCCGAGATCGTGGAACAGCAGCGCGAACGTCACCAGGTCCAGCCGGTCTATCTCCGCATAGAGGGCGGCGACGTGCTTCAGCCCGGGGTCTTTCGAGGCCCGCAGGTTCTCCAGAATGCGGACGGCGCGGAGGGTGTGCTCGTCGACGGTGTAGCGGTGGTAGAAGTCGCGAATCACCAGGCACTCGACCGGTCCCCATTCGGGCAACAGAGCGGCCAGCACGCCCGTCTCGTGCATGGCGTTGAGGGCCAGGGCGCAATGCGGCGTCGAGAGGATCGCCTTGAAGGCCGGCCACAAAGGCGCCGGCGGCGCGGCCAGGAAGCGTCTCAGCGGAGCGGAGTACTGCTCCAGACGGCGCAAGGTCTCCAGAGCCAGGTGCATCCCGTGCCGCCCTACGAACTCGAACAGGCGCAGCGCCATCGCGGGGTCGTGCTCGATCCGCTGCGGAGCGCGGAAGTAGACGCGCTCGCGCGAGACGTGGAACTCCGCGTTCGAGACGCGCGAGCGCCAGTCGCGGAACTGCACCAGAAGGGAGCTGGACTGCTCGTCCACCTCCTCGATGGCCCGCAGCGCCTCCCGCGCGATGCCGCGGGCCGAGCTGTAGTAGCTGCGCATCCAGATGGCGGGCGAGGCGGCGAACAGCTCCGCGATCTCGTCCTGGAGCTCGAAGGTGAGCGTGTTCGAGTCCCGGGCGGCGCGGTAGTGAAGATAGGTGCGCAGACCGAACAGGAAATCGCGGGCGGGGACGAGACTGGGCGCGTCCTCCTCGCGGCCGGGCCCGGTGCGCCGCGCGTCGCGGAGCTTCTTCAGCCAGGCGATGAGCTGGTAGTCGCGCAGCCCGCCCGGAGCCTCCTTGATGTTGGGCTCGAGCTGGTAGATCGAGCCTCCGTGCTTGCCATGCCGCTCGCGCACCAGGCGGCACAGGTGTCCGGCCAGCGTGTGCCCCTGACGATCCAGGTAGCGCGCCAGGGCCAAATCGAGCTTGGCGTGGAGCCCGCGGTCGCCGGCCAGAAAACGCTGGTCGAGGAGGCTGATGCTGAGCTCGATGTTCTGCTCGTCGAGCGCCGAGCAATCCACCGGCGTCCGCACCGAGTGGCTGACGCGGAGGCCGGCGTCCCAGAGGCTCTGCAGAAAAGCGGAGATGCCCGCGCGCACCCGCTCCGGAACGCCCGGCTTCTCGATCAACAGAAGCAGGTCGACGTCCGAATAGGGAAACAGTTCGCGCCGTCCGAAGCCTCCCACGGCCAGCAGCGCCAAGCCATCCGGGGCTACGGGTTCCAGGAGCTTCGCGAAGGACGCGGACACCGCCCGGTCCACCGCGGCGGTGCGGTCGACGAGCGCCTCCGCCGGGTGGTCCCAGAACGCGCGCGGATCCGGTCCGCTAAAGGGCTGATTCGCCGCGGTCATCGTTCCTTATGCGGACGGCCTCGGCTACCTCGTAGACGAACAGCTTGCCGTCGCCGATCTTGCCGGTGCGAGCCGAGCGCGTCAAGGTTCCAATGACCTCGTCGAGTCGCGCGTCGGGAATCACCATCTCGAGTTTCACCTTGGGGAGCAGGTCCACTTCGTACTCCTGGCCCCGGTAGACCTCCTTGTGACCTTTCTGGCGGCCGTGCCCGCGTACCTCGCTTACGGTCATGCCGTCGATGCCAATGGCCTTCATGGCCTCTTTCACGTCGTCGAACTTGAACGGCTGGATGATCGCTTCGATTTTCTTCATGGGGAGCCCTCGCGCCTAGTTTCTCACGGCCTATGCCTCGAGATTGTAGGCCTCCTCTCCGTGCATGCTCAGATCCAGGCCTTGCGTCTCCTGCTCGGGCTCGACGCGCACGCCCATGATCCAGTCGCAGATCTTCAGAATCGCCAGGGTGCCCACGATCGCCAGTCCCCAAGCGATCAGCGTTCCGACGAGCTGGTTGAGGATCTGCCCGCCGTTGCCGTCCACCGCGCCCAGGGGCCGGTTGAAGCTGTCGTTGACCAGTTTGGTGGCGAAGACACCGGTCAGGATGGCGCCCAGCGTTCCGCCGGCGCCATGAACGCCGAAGGCGTCGAGCGAGTCGTCATAGCGGAACAGGCTCTTCACCTTGGTGACCATAAAGTAGCAGACCGCCCCGGCCGCCAAACCGATGAGCAGGGCGGGGAAGGGCTTGACGAATCCGGAGGCGGGAGTAATTGCCACCAGGCCCGCCACGCAGCCCGAGATGGCGCCCAGCACGCTGGGCTTGCCGGTGCGGATCCACTCGACGACGGTCCAGCCCAGGGCCGCGGAGGCGGCGGCGAAATGCGTCGCCACGAAGGCGCTGGTGGCGAGCGCCGAGGCCGCCAGAGCGCTGCCGGCGTTGAATCCGAACCAGCCCACCCACAGCAGGCACGCGCCGATGAAGCTCAGCGCCAGGTTGTGGGGCTTGATCGGCTCGTGCGGGTAGCCCTTGCGCCGGCCGAGATAGAGAGCGCAGACCAGCGCCGAAACACCCGAGGTGATGTGGACGACCGTGCCCCCGGCGAAATCGAAGCAGGGCACTTTGCCTCCCAGCGCGGCGTTGAGAAACCCGCCTTTGCCCCACACCATGTGCGCCATCGGGAAGTACACCAGGAAGGACCACAGCGTCATGAACAGCAGCATCGCACTGAACTTCATGCGTTCCGCGAACGCGCCGCTGATCAGGGCCGGAGTGATGATGGCGAACATGAGTTGATAGACCATAAAGGTCTGCTGCGGGATGGTGGCGGCGTAGTCGGGATTAGGCGCCGCACCGACCCCATTCAAGAACAAGTACCTCAGGCCGCCCAAGAAGGGCGAGCCTTCATCGAACACCAGGGAGTAGCCGGCCACAGCCCACAGGACGGTCACCAGACCCATCAGGATGAAACTCTGCATCATCGTCCCGAGGACGTTCTTCTTCCTCACCAGACCGCCATAGAACAAGGCCAGGCCGGGGCCGGTCATCATCAGCACCAGGGCCGAGCTGATCAGCATCCAGGCGTTGTCGCCGGCGGACTGAGCGGTCTTTACCGAGTTCTCAAGGGCTGCCAGACGAGCGCCGACATCCTGCGTCCCTTGGGCCAGGGCGGTTGCCGACACAAATAATAAGAGCGAAACGACACGGTTTCGGTACAAGTTGGGGACCTCTCATGACATGATGCAACGGAGACGGGCGGGCAACAAACGGAATGTTTCTATGAGGGCGATAGGGAAATCTTATGCTGGGGACGGTGCGTGGCCGCCATGGACCTCTGTGGATCGGCGCGCCAGGGGCTCCGAGGCCCGAGCGGCGCGGGCCAGCCGGCCTCTACTGGCGCGAGACGAAGGGCGGGCCTCCGCGGGAGCCGGCCGAGAGGCGGGAGATGCCGAGCTGCTTCCCCGGCCACTCCAGGCGCATGTCTTCGGAGACTTCGTCGAGCATCTTGAGGGTGGTGGTCCTGCCCTCCAGGGCGAAAGCAGTGAGCAGCAGGTTGTCGCAGATCGCGTTGATGAGCCGCGGAATGCCTTGGGAGCGATGGTGGACCTCGGCCACCATCTCCGGCGGAAAGACGGTCTGCTCGGACATTCCGGCTATCTCCAGACGCGTCCGGATGTACTCGGCGGTGTCTTCCGGGCTGAACGGCTCGAGCATGCAGCGCAGCACGATGCGCTGCTTCAACTGCCGGAGGCTGGGGGCGTCCAGTTTGCGGTCGAACTCCGGCTGGCCGGCCAGGACGATTTGGAGCAGCTTTCCGTGGCGGTTCTCGAGATTGCCGAGCAGGCGGATCTCCTCCAGAACGTCCCATTCCAGGTTGTGCGCCTCATCGACGATGAGCACCGTGGTGCGGCCCAGGTTGCTGTTGGTGAGCAGCACCTGGTTGAGCGCGATCAGCACTTCGGTCTTCGACCGGTGCTCGCACTGCAGGTCCAGATCGTAGGCCATCATCTCGAAGAACTGCTCCACCGTGAGGCGGGAGTTGAACAGAAAGGCGAAATCGAATTGGTGCTCGACCAGGTAGTCCTGGAGGCACTCGAGCATGGTGGTCTTCCCGGTTCCGACCTCCCCGGTAAGAACCACGAAGCCCTTGCGGCTCTGGACCCCGTAAATCGAGGTTCGCCAGAGCCTCCTCGTGCTGCCTGCTGCGGTAGAGAAAAGCGGGATCCGGCGTCAGGTTGAAGGGATTCTCTTTGAAGCCGAAGAATGCGTTGTACATGGACGTACGTCGCGCTCGCGCCTGCGCCGTGACCGGACCGCGAGCACCGAGGGGCGGCGCGACGGATCTCAGGCCGAGAACCAGTTTAACATCGGCGCAGCCGCTCCGATTCCCCCCACCAGCATCTGGGGCCGGTGGTGAGTCCGAGCGGGTAACGCTGCGCCTGCCCTTCAGCTATGCGCCATCTGCAATCGGCGCGGGTCCAGCGAGGTGGGCTGCCGATGGCTGACGTCTGAGCGCTGACGGGCGACGCTGTCTGTTGCGCCGCCTCTGCCGAGTACGGCATAGTGAGTATTCGGCGGACGGCGGGCGCGATGGCGGATCTGCTCTATTTCACCGAGCTTCTCGGCCTCAAGGTCTATGACCTCAAGGGCCGCCGCATCGGCCGTGTGGAAGACGCCGCCCTGGTCCCGCTGGTGGACCCGGTCCGGGTAGACCGCTACCTCATACGCGCGGGTTGGGCCTGGCTCACCGTGCGCCACGACCAGGTCCAATCGCTCTCGCTGGACGGCATTCACCTGCGGGACGAGCTCCTTACTCCCTACCACGACGACGAGTACATGCTGCGCATCGCGCGCGACCTGTTGGACCAGCAGATCATCGACGTCAACGGGCGCAAGGCGGTGCGCGTTACCGACGTGACTTTCGAGCTGATCAACCATAGCGGCGGCGACGTTCTGCGGGTTCTCGAAGTCGATGTCGGCTTGCGCAGCATCGTGCGCCGCATCTTGCAAGGCTGGGTGCGGCGCAGATGGATCCGCCGGCTGCAAGCCCCGGTCCGGCCGAACTCGATCCGCTGGGAGTTCTGCAACATCGTCGAACCCGATCCGCAGCGGCGGCTGCGCTTGAACATCGACTACCGGAAGCTGGAGAACCTGCACCCGGCCGACCTGGCCGACATCGTCGAAGACCTGAGTCCCGAGGAGCGGAGCGCGGTGATCGAGACGCTGGACAGCCGAAACGGCGGCCGACGCGCTCTCGGAGGTCGATCCCAAGATGCAGACCAGCATCCTGGAATCCCTGGACGCCGAAACGGCCGCCGATATCGTCGAGGAAATGGCGCCGGACGAGGCCGCCGACGCGCTGGCGGAACTCGAAGACGAGACCTCCGAGGAGATCCTCCAGGAAATGGAGGTCGAGCCCAAGAGCGAGGTCACCGAACTGCTCGAGTACGAGGAAGACACCGCCGGCGGCCTGATGAATACCGAGTACGTGGCCCTGGACGAGGGCGCCACCGTTACCGACGCCGTGGCGGCGGTCCGCGGCAACGAGGACCAGCTCGAGGTGCTGAACACGATCTTCCTGATCGACCGGGACGGGACGGCTGACCGGTGCGGTACCGCTGGGCAGGCTCTTCACCGGCGACGGGGAGACTCCGTTGAAGGGACTCGTTTCGGGCACGCTCCTTCAGGTTTCCGCGGAGGCCAAGAAGGACCGCGTCACCGAACTGTTCGACAAGTACAATATCCTGACTCTGCCGGTCGTGGAGACGGACGGCAAACTGGCCGGGGCAATCACGGCCGACGACGTCATCAGCGTGCTGAGGGAAAAATGACCGTGGCGCCGGCGCATCGCGCCAGCCTCTGGAAGAAGAGCCGCATCCAGTTGGCGCTGTTCTTTGCCGTGCTGGGGCCGGGGTTCATCACCGCCATGGTGGACAACGACTCCGGCGGCATCCTCACTTACTCCCAGGCCGGCGCCCGATGGGGCTACCTGCCGCTGTGGACGCTTGCTCCCGATCACGGTCCTGCTGATCATCACCCAGGAAATGAATTCGCGCATGGGCGCGGTAACGGGCAAGGGCCTGCAAGACCTCATCCGCGAGGAGTTCGGCCTGCGTGCGACGTTCTTCATGATGGTGACGCTGGTGGTCACCAACCTGACCAACGTGATGGCGGAGTTCGCCGGCATCGCGGGCTCGCTGGAACTGTTCTCGATCAGCCGCTACGTCTCGGTGCCGATCTGCGCGGTGGGGGTGTGGTTCCTGGTGGTCCGCGGCACCTACCGGAGCGTGGAGAAGATCTTCCTTTTTGCCAGCATCCTCTATATCACCTACATCGTTTCCGCGGTGCTGCTGAAGCCGGATTGGAAGGAATCGTTCATTTACAGCTTCAAGCCGGTCCTGATGCTGGACACGGACTATATCGTGATGCTGATCGCGATGGTGGGCACCTCGATCGCGCCCTGGATGCAGTTCTATCTTCAGGCGGCGGTGGTGGAGAAGGGGGTAACGGCGAAGGAGTACAAGGCGTCGCGATTCGAAGTGATCGTCGGTTGTATCGGGACGTCGGTGATCGCGTTCTTCATCATCGTGGCCTGCGCGGCGGCGATCTGGGCCAACGGACCCCGGGACATCGACGACCCGGCGACGGCGGCGCTGGCGCTCAAACCGTTCGGCAGGTACGCGTTCCTGCTCTTCAGCGCGGGCCTGTTCAATGCATCTCTGTTCGCGGCGTCGATCCTGCCGCTGTCGACCTCGTACTCGGTTTGCGAGGCGCTGGGCTTCGAGTCGGGCGTGAACAAGCGCTTTCGGGAGGCGCCGGTGTTTTACTGGTTGTACACGCTGCTGATCGCGGTGGGCGCGGGCGTGGTCTTGATCCCCGGCTTCCCGCTGGTGCGCATGATCCTGTTCTCGCAGGTGCTGAACGGCCTCCTGCTGCCGGTGGTGCTGATCTTCATGGTGAAACTGATTAACAAGAAAGAGCTGATGGGCGAGTGGACCAACTCGCGCTTCTACAACTGGGTGAGCTGGGTTTCGGTAGTGCTCATCATCGGCCTGACCGCGGCGCTGGCCGGCATCACTGCGCGGCAGGTTTGGAAGTAGGCGGACAGGCCTCCCCGCCCCGATCCGTGCGCGCCGGCAAGCGGCCCCGGGCGGGTCTGGAGACCGCCGGCAAGGCCGCCGGCTCCGCTGGAGCCCCGCCCCGCGTGGTGTGCTAAGATCAAGAAAGTATGGCGATTCCAAACGTGACACGGTTCCGGCCTTTCTGCCCGGTCTGCAATGAAAGTTTCACACTGATGGCCGTGCTGCCGAAGGGCGCCAGCGTGGACGCCTATCTGTCCGATGCGGTGGCCCGGCACGACCACAAGGCGTACCAGGAAGCCAAGCAACTGCACTTCAAGGTGCGCGTCGGCCAGCAGAAGCAGCGCAAGGCCAAGTAGCGCGCCCCCCGGTTACAATCGAGCCTTGAGGGTGCGGGAAGCGCTCAGCGCCGCGCTCGCCACGTCCGTGTCCGGATCGCGGGTCAACTGCTCAAGATAGGGCAGCGTCTCTCTGTCTCCGCTGACCGCGAGAACCTGCAACAACTGGATCTTCTCGTCCTTGGTGGCCGACCCGAGCGCCCGTTCGAGCGGCTGGCGGACGGCGGGCTCGCGGGCGGCTTCGATCAGGTAGGCTTGCGCCACGCCCTTCCACGATGCGGAGTTCAGCGTGTTGGCCAGGAAGCGGAGGGGGCTGAACTCGGAAAACCCGGTTTGGCCCTGCATGACCAGCGCGAAGGCGGCGGCAAGCTGCGCCGGGCGCTTCTGCTCGGTCTTGAATTCCTCCTGGAGCAGGGGCAGGTCGGCGGGGTCCTTCAGGCGGGCGAAGCCCTCGGAGGCCGCGGCCCGCAGGCCGTCGTCCCGGTCGTGGAGGTAGCGCTGGTAGAGGTCCTTACCGGCCGGATCGGGGATCATGGCGATAGCGGTGAGCGCGGCGCGCTTCACCTTCATGTCCTGAGCGTCTGCGAGGACGCTGCGGAGGGTGGAGAGCGCCTCGCGGGTTCTCAACAGGCCGGTGGTCTCGATGGCGGCGATCTGCACCTTCGGATCCAGGTCGCGCAGCAGGAAAACGACGCGCGGCCCGGCGCTGGGGTCCCTGATCTTCTGTAGAGCGATCAGGCTCTCGTACATCAACCGATCGTCTTTGGAGTGCAGGGCCTCGACGAGGCCGGGCACCGCGGCTTTCCCCCGCAGGATGCCGGCGGCGCGCGCCGCATTGGCGCGGCATTCCAGGGACTCGGCGCCGCGCACGAGTTTCCCCAGGGCCTCGATCACCTCGGGCTTCACCGAAACGTAAGCCGCGATCACCTGGTCGTCGGTGTCCGTGAAGCGGGCCTTGAGCTTCGAGCCTACGCGCAGCAACGACGCGCTCATCCCGCTTTTGACGTATCCGGGAAGGTAGTAGTTCACCAGCCCGTCGGTGGCGCGGATCTGCACTTCGACGTCGTTGTCGCGAGTGGCCTGTACCAGCGGCGCCACGCTGGCGGGACCGTCGATGTCCACGATGGCCTTGACCACCTCGACGCGCACGGCGGGATCGGGATCCGAGAGCATGGGCTGGAGCTTGGAGATCGCCTCCGATCCCTGTTTGGCGAGTTCGTGCGCCGTGCGGATGCTCTGCTTGGAGTCGGAAGAGGCCTGCGCCAGGCCGCAGGCGCACACCAGCAGAGCGCGAAGAAGCACTTGAGAATGCCGCATAGCTCAATTATGGCAGGGGCGATGGCCGTCAGCGATCGGATACCGGCTCCGGACAGGAAGACGCAGGCGGCGGTTCATGAGGGCCATCGGCAATTCATATTCGTAGTCCGAGATGGCGCGTATGCCGCGCAGGATGACGCTGGCGCCCTTCTTGCCCGGCGTACTGAACCAGCAGGCCGTTGAAGGAATCCATCCCGATGGTTGGGGTAGCGGCGCACCACCTCGCGCCGGACACGATGCGCTCTTCTGAGGCGGTCGCAAAGCTCCGCGCCGGGCTCGATGAGGCCGAGGTGGCCGTTGGTGATGGGGGCAAAGGAGCCCGGGCAGAGCGCGATTACGGAGTGCGGCGTCATTTGCGAAAGTGTTCCGATTGTGGCGCAGGGGGACGGGGACCCTGTGCCCGGCGGGTGGCGGAACGGGTTGACGGCCGCGCACTGTCCGTTTTTGGGACTAGGTTCATGTTGCACTGCGCGGCCCCCCTTTTTTTGCGCGGGGCGCGCTGTGCGGGGAAGAAAAATGGCGATGAATGTGATGAATTTCGATGAACGCGCATGCTTGGGCGCGCGCTGTTCTCGAGACAGAACGTGTGAAGACATGGCGTCACCTGGCACGAGGGTAGCGCGGGGTGGGCGGCACGGACCAACGAGAAGTCCGCAAGCAGTTGAAATGCAGGCAGATCTGGAAATTCAGTCCGTGTGACTCGCTTTTCGCGGCGGAAGCAGCGGGGATCGACCCTGGTCGAGCCGATCGTGGCGTCGATGTGCTCCTGCCGCTCATGGCCCTGGCGCTTCCCCTGGCGCGGTTCAAGGTGCGCCGGGAGGGGGTGCTGGCCGAGACGAGCAAGGGCGGCTGCCGGCCGTTACTGCGATCGTGTCGCGCATCCGGCCCGTCGCGGTCATTCTGGCGGTCGCCTGCGTGTTGCCGATCGGTCCTGTTCCACCGCCGGGCGCTCTTCGCCCGCTGCCCGCGCCAGGCGGTCATCGGGCACTCGGGCGCGGAGCCTGCGAACGGAGGCGAGATGAGGAAGCCGGCGGTGACTTTCGCCGATGTTGGCGGCCTGGAGGAAGCGAAGACGCAGATCCGGGAGCTGGTCCAGGCGAACCTCGATGGCGAGCGGTTTGGGCAGTACGGGGTGTATCGGAACGGCATCCTGCTCCATGGCCCGCGGGGCACGGGCAAGACGTTCCTGGCCGAGGCGGTCGCGGGGGAGTTTGGGCTGAAGTACCTGCCGGTCTCCGCTGCAGCTCTGCATGACAAGTGGGTCGGCGGAACGGAAAGCCGGATCGATCTGCTGTTTCAGGACGCCATCGCCAACCGGCCGGCGCTGCTGTTCATCGACGAGATCGATGCCCTTGGCGCGAAACGCCAGCAGCTCGGCGACGGGGATGACGCTGGCGGCGCGGGGCGGGGGTACAACTCCGCAACCAGCCAACTGATGGCCTGCATTGACAAGGCGCGGGCCCAGTCGGGCCTGATCCTGGTCGCCGCGACGAACTTCTACGACGGCCTTGACCGCGCCCTGATCCGGGAGGGCCGCTTCGATCTTCACGTTCGTCTCGACCTGCCGAACGAGGAGGAGCGCGCCCGGATCTTCCAGGTCCAGCTCGCGAAGCGCCCGGCCCGCCAGTTCGATGTTCAGTCGTTTGCCCGACGGACGCCCGGTTGGAATGCGGCCAGGATTTCAGCCTTGGTGGATCGCGCGGCACTCTTCGCGGCGCAGGAACGCCGGAAGATCGAAGAGAAGGACCTGGCCCGCGCCTTGGCGGAAACGGGCGGCAAGGATAGGGCCGCCTTCAAAGAAGTCGAGTGGGACGACGTGGTTCTGCCGACGGACACGGAGGCGGACCTCCGCGCGTTGGTTCGGCTGATGGATCCGGCCTACAGCGAGAGGCTGAAGCTGCCCATGCCGTCGGGCCTGCTGCTGATCGGGCCGCCGGGGGTTGGCAAGACGATGATCGCGCGGCTGATCGCCACGCAGACCAAGCGGAGCTTCTATCCCGTGACGGCGGCCGACATCCTCGGAAGCGCGACGGGCGCATCGGTGAAGAAGCTGGCTGATCTGTTCGCCAGGGCCAGGGAAGGCAGCCCGTCGATCATCTTCATCGATGAGATGGATGGCCTTCTGCCTCGGAACACCGGCCTCCAATCGCAGCATGACATTCAGGTGGTCGAACAGGCCCGCAGTCTGATTGGCGAACTGGAGCCGCACCACAACGTGTTTCTCATTGGGGCCACGAACCGCCTCGACGGCATCGACCCGGCGATCCTGCGGGGCGGGCGCTTCTCGGAGAAGCTCGAGATCGGCCTGCCGGACGAAGCAGGGTGCAGGCGTTTGCTGGCAAGGTACCTGGCAGGTGTGCGCCTGGCGGACGGGCTACGAGAGGAGGATCTCGCGAGCCGGCTGAATGGGATTGCTCCCGCGGACTTGGAGGCCGTGTGCAGTAGCGCCAAGCGGATGGCCATGCGGCGCATGGCGGCGGACGACGCTGAAGAGTTACCCCCGCTGACGTCTGAAGACTTTGCGGACGCGCTGAAGCGAGTTCAGGTGCGGGTCTGAGCACCGGCTGTGCCCCGGCGGCGTTTGTGGGGAGCTCGTCAGCCGCTGCTTGTGCTAATGACGGCCTTGGGCGCCTCTGCTTGAAAACGGCGGCTCGCGGAGTCAACTTCCGAGTCGTGCGTGGTGGGCCCGCAATGGACTCGATTGCTCTACCCAAGTATCAACGTCGCGAGGTCAGTGCACTGGAAATGCCGTAAGGTGGTCCTCCGGCCCACGACAATCATCATGCCGCAGTACGAGGCGCGCCTATGGGCGGCGGTTGCTCACCGGACTTGAACAACGCGGACAACAATCGCTCGTATTGTGTCTCATCGTAGGGGTCCCCAGACAGGTCAACATACACCTTCCCCCCCGCCCACGTTGGAACCGCATCGGAGGGGCTGCCGCGCCGTAGTATTGGAACGAACTTCCGATGATTGCTCCGCGTGTAAACTTCGCCCGTGATTACGTCGCCCTCGTAGCCTGCACCTCCCTTACGCTGGTCCGTCTTCCGCTTGTACTCAGGGGTGCAGATAAACACAACGAAGTCAGACTCCCTCACAGACTGCTCCATAAATAGCGGCAGTTCATCCCCAGGAACAAGAGACCATCGGTCTATCGTGACGTCAATGCCGTCGCCACGCAGGCGACCAGCAAGGTCCGTGACCCAGTCGCGGTGTCCTGGATGGACCGTGGTTTCCCATGTATACGAAATGAAGACCTTTGGAGCTGATTCCATGCCGTCATCCCTGAGCAACTTTTGAAAGGCCGGTGTCGCGGAGAGCCTCATGACGAAATCCGGGTCTAGAAGCGACGTTGCACCACAACCGCTGGTGTCCATGACGCCAGTCCAGCGACCCCCGCCAAAATGTATAACTACTCGAGTTGTCGGAACGGAAAAGTGTTCCCCCTCATCGTCAATCAGCTCGGTCTCTTCGAATTCAGTCACTTCGAGCCGACGGATCGCGGCGGTGCTCAGATAGCCCAATACCTCATGGGAGAAGGGCGAAGAGCGCAGAGGACATATTCTGCACGTGATGCCAATCTTGACACCGGTCTTCTCGCTCTCGACGGTTATCGGAATCCCGGCGAGCCGTTCCCTGATCTCATCGATAGGAAACCTCATGGACCCAAGCTTACCGCAGCTTACCAGTTCGAATCGTAGGACGCCTTCCCGCAAGCGGAACACCGCGGGCGAGAGCAGTAGTTCTCATCAGTGGTGTGTCGTCGGCGATGCGGAAGCAATCCGGTCGACCGTTTCCTCCCAATGGCGCGCGCAAACCGCCCGCGATCAGTTCCGAGTCGGTCCAATCAGCAGGTTGAGGACTACACGCTCTCGTAAATTGGCGAGCGCCACGCCGCAATTCGGTACAAGGTCGCAACCAACTATAATCAAGCGTCATGTCCCCGCAACTCCCACCGTCCTGGTGGTCGCAAGCCATCATCTTCACCGGCACAGACAAGATCAACGAGACCATCTGGAAGGACTCACCGCGCATCCACACCAGACCGGGATTCACGCCAGCAGCCCTCCACAACCCGGAACGTCTCGGCGCGCAGCAGGCTATGCTCGACCCGGCGCTGACGCCATGCCTCGGAACGCCCTCACCGGTCCTCCCGTGGGTCCCGGACCTGTTGGGTGAGCACTGGACGCACGAGTGCGGCATCGTCATCATCGGGCAGAACTACGGCCAATTCATCACCGGGTACACGACTCGGCCAAAGCGCATGAGCGCACAAGCGTACGCGAACGCCACGACATGGCAAGGCTTCCAACGGACATTCATCCCGGACGTCGTCATCAACGACAACGATTACTACGAGAAGCTCGCGGCACTCCTGAGGACTACTGGCAGCAATGACCGGTTCGTCGTCACCAACCTCATCCGGTGCACCCTCGTCGAACGCGGCGCAGCGCCGCGCCCAGGCGTGACCACGAGAAGCGACAAGAACATCGATCTCAACCTCCCAACGCACCGCGACGCCTACGCCGCGCACGCCGACCTCCCCGAATCACGGGATTGGCTTTGGGACCGCATCATCGGCACGAAGTCACGCACGATGATCGCGCTTGGCCGCGCGCCATACTGCGGTCTCCTGCGCCTGTTCGCGAGCAAGAAGTGCACGATCACCGACCACAAGTCCGGCAACCAATGGCAGTACCGTGGCGCGCAGTGGATGTACAACTGCGGGATTAACAGCATCGAGGGACGACTCACCAAAGGCGACTGGCACGACGTACACAGCCCCGCGCTGCAACGCTCGTGGGCGATCATCCTCGTTGCGCACCCAGCAGCGGAGAACAACGATTACAAGACCGCAGTACCGGTCATCAACGCCGCACGACAACCCAACGGGTGCTAGGCCAGCAGGGTCCCCCCGGCCCCGCATCGTTTCGAGAATTCAGTCCTTTGGCGGCGCATGGCGGCGTTAGGGCAATTCGGTGACAGGCTGCCCAATCACGAAGCCCATCTGGGAGATCGCTTCCTATGACGCCCCCAGCACATCGAGTTGACGGGAAACCCGCGACCGCCGAAGTGGTCCCAAGCGGTTCCGGGCGGGTCGTCGGCAAACGGGAAGTTGGAGCGGCACTCCCGTGAGCGCGGCCGGATTCCGGGTGCGAGATCCCCCTCTCCGCGCCCCGGCCGGCATTCCCGGCAGGGCTTGCAGGTCCGCTGGGTTCCCGCCAACAGGCATCCCCGGTCCTCCAGCCCCACCGCCGTCGGATCGGCTGCTCTTTTCATCGCTTCCGCGGCCTAGCATGGAGACTTTTGAAACCGCGGCCCGATCTGGCCTATTCTGCGGCCACGTCCCGGTAGTCGCGCTGAGGTGGCGCGGAGGCCAGGACGGAACGCCATCGGATGGAGGTCAACCGCATCATGAGTGAATTCGCCAAACGGGCGGTCGTCGCGCTCGCAATGGTCGTTTTGGTCGCGCACAGCGTCGTCTTCGCGCAGAACCTTGGGGCAGTCCCACAGACGAACGTTGCCGTGCAGGGTCAAACGGGGGCGCAGCCGGAAGGCGCGTTCCTGAACTTCGTGAACTGGATCGGGAACGTCATCGCGCCGGTGGGCGCCGGCATCGCGGTGCTGGGGGCCGTCGCAGCCTTCGCCACGGGCCGCGGCGTTTTCCGCTGGCTGATCACGGCAGCGGGACTCCTGGCGATCTCGGGTCTGACCCGATTGATCGAGTTCTGGATCGCCCGGGGTGGCGCGGGCGTCGCCTAGGGGGAAGAATGGGCGTTCCACCGCTCATCCTCGACGGCATTCGCCTTCTGCTGGCCCTCGCCGCGCCGGCGTCCCTGGTCGCGCTCACGCTGGCCGCGATTGCACTGCGGCGCGAGGGGACGACGACGTTCTCCGTCGGCGGGGGCGGCTTCTCAAAGTGGATGTTCTGGGCGATCGTGATGATCACGCTGCCGCAGGTTTTCGGGTGGTTCGCGTTCTGGGGCGTCGGGTCCCCACTTCCGGGCGGCGGTATCGGGAATGGCTGGATGGCGGCGTTCGCGAACGACGCCGTCATCTTCGTGAACACGTTCGTGATCGGGCGCCTGGTGACATTTCGATGCGGGGACACGGTACGCTGTCCACAAGGGACAGCGAACCATGTCCCCGGACGTGGTTACACGCCGCTGGCCTCCATCCTGGGCGCGATGTTCCTCCTGGCAATCCCGGCCACGGCGGCGCTCCTTAAGGGCTGGAACGACGGGACGCGCTTCGGAACGGCCTCGGTGATCGAGGGTGCATGGACGTACACGGCGAGCCGGATCATGCCGATCGCGGCGGGGCTTGCGGTCATCGGCGCCATCATCAACTTCGCCTTTGGACGGCCGGCGATCCGGCTGATCGGCTGCGCCGGAGCGTTCCTGACGGTTTCCGCTCTTTGGCGGCTGGTGGTTTCGATGATGTGACGGGCGAGGGGCGTATTAACAACCTGACGAACTGGATGGGCAACGTCATCATGCCGACCCTCGCTGCCCTGTTCTTCGCGCTCGGCGTCCTGCGCTTCGCGCACGGCCAATGCTCGCCGAGGTGGCGTCTCCCCGTTCGAGTGCCGCGAAACTCGCCTGATCCACCGAGTGGCTCACCGCCAGGTCGTCCGCATGAACGATCAAGAGCTTCGCGCCGGCGGGATAGCCCGTGCTTTCCGCGGCGTTCTTGTCGGCAGCCACGGCGGGGATCGCGGCTATCGCGCATGTCAACAGGCCATTCCAGAAGGCGTGCCCCCACTGCGGTCCTTTCTCCGCTTATCCTAGGCCAATCCCAGTTTCTTAATCTGACGTGTTGTCAAAGTTACTGGATATATCGAACTGGCCCCAATCCGTCTCATCTCATCCAGTGCGACTTCAAGAGAGTTCACATTCAAACACAGATCCCCGGTCAAAAATGACTTCAGCTCATCAAGAGTCGAAAACCGCCGTACTGGTGCAGCGCCTTCGCGCGTGACAGGAGTGAAAACGAGGGAGTATTCCTGCGCCTTTCCGTTCCCATGATGCCGCAGAACGTGGACGGAGCCGTTCCACTGCGTGCGAGCCTCCTGCTGAAGAAGCTTGACCAGCGGGTCGTCCGGGCTCTTCAAGATGACTCGGCGCATTGGTACACGTTGGTAGATGCCAGCCTTTTCGAGGGCGTCCACGACCGCCCTGTATGCAGTGAGCGGCCCTTTGCTGTCGTGCCAAGGGGTAGCGATGATGAGCTGCCACTCCTCGAGCTGTGGTACGTAGTTCCACTCGCACAGAGCGACGGGGAGACGCACTCGGTCGAGCGCTTCCAGCACCTGTGCCTCCATGATGCGGTCACCTTTCACCAATATCGCTTGATCCATTGCAGCACTCCATCTGGTGAGTTCAGAGAATCGACCATATCCTTTCCGTTAAGCCCGGAAGTCTCGTATCGACAGTCGTTTCTCCACGCCTTGATAACACCCCACTTAGCCGCAAGCTGCGGATTGGCGCTCATGTCTTTGTCGAGCGGGTCAGCGAGGTCTGCGAGCTTGAGAAGCTCGGTCAGATCATGAGAGTAGACTCTGCCCGCATGCTTCGCGTCTGCCGGAAAATCGTGCCGTCTGGTCCTCTTGGCAATGCGCGCCTTCAGAGCGCATTCGACTGCGAAGCCTGCGAGGTAGTACGCGCCCTGTTGGTTGCGGCTCCTTGCAAGGGCAGCAGCCTCTCTAGCACGCAGTTCAGCCAAGCGCTGAAAGTCTTTCCGAGTTTTTGTCGTCGCACTCTGGGCCGCAGTTGGAGTCATGACCGCAGCGCGGTGCCACTCCTCCCGATTCATAGTACTCCATCGGCCTGGCCCTCTCACACTCGAGAGAAACGCGCGCTGTTTCCAACAGTGCCTGGCGTGATCGCTGAGGACTTAGGGATGGCTCCGCGACGGGGCATGGGGCGCCCATTCTGGGAATCCAGCGCCCCTACGCCGGCTTCGCCTTCTTCAGCACCCGGCCCAGGATCTTCAGGGCGCGGTCGATCTCGGCGTCGGTGATGACGTAGGGCGGCAGGAAACGCAGCACGGTGTCGTGAATGCAGTTGATGAGGAGGCCTTCGGACAGGGCGTCGAGGACGATCTGCTTGCCCGGAATGTCGAGCTCGACGCCCAGCATGAGGCCGCAGCCGCGCACTTCTCGGATGAAGCCGTGATGGCGCGCCAAGTCCGCCAGCTCGATCTTGAACTCGCCGCCCAGACGATGGATCGTGGGCAGCAGATCCTTCAGGATGTCGAGGAACTCGATGGCGACGCGGCAGGCGAGGGGACCGCCGCCGAACGTGGTCCCGTGCATTCCGGGGCCGATGGCCGCGGACGCCTTCTCGTTCGAGAGGATCACGCCCAGCGGAATGCCGCAGGCCAGCGGCTTGGCGGTCACCGTAATGTCGGGCAGAATGGCCGGCTCGGCGAGCTGGTAGCTGAAATACGTGCCGGGGCGTCCCACGCCGCACTGGATTTCGTCGCAAACCAGGAGGGCGTTGTGGCGGCCGGCAAGTTCCCGCGCCCGCTGGGCGAACTGCACCTGGAGCGGGCGCACGCCGCCCTCCCCCTGGATCCACTCGATGACGATGCCGGCCGTGTGGTCGTTGACCGCGTGCCCGAGCGCCTCCATGTCGTTGGCCGGGACGAACTTGACCCCCGCCAGGAGGGGCTCGAAATCCTGACGGTACTTGGGCTGGCCGGTCACCGAGAGAGCACCGAGGGAGCGGCCGTGAAAGGAGTTCTCGAGCGCCACAATGTGGTGCTTCTCGGGGTCGATCTTGCGCCCGTGCGCGCGGATCATCTTCAGCGCGCCTTCCATGGCCTCTGTTCCGGAGTTGCAGAAGAAGGTTCGCTGCAGACCGCTGATTTCCGCCAGGCGCTGGGCCAGCGGTCCCTGGTACTCGTGATAGTAGTAGTTCGAAGTATGGATGAGCAGGCCCGCCTGCTCTTTGAGGACACGCAGAATGCGGGGGTGGCCGTAGCCCAGCGCGTTGACGCCAATGCCGGTGAGCAGGTCGAGGTAGCGCTTGCCGGCGAGGTCGAAGACATAGCTGCCCTTGCCGCGGTGCAGCACCAGCGGATAGCGGGCATAGTTCTGTAGCACGTAGCTCCGTTCGAGGTCCATGATCTGCTGCGCGGCGGCGGTGGCGTCGGAATCGGGTGGCATTCCCCTATAATACCGACGCGCCGGGATCGGGGCAGGACGAGATCGCCACCACCAGAACCACGGCACGGTGGGGAAGTCTCCGCCGCGATCTTCGTGCTAGCCCGGCGGGCCGACACACCCCGCGAGGCCGGCAGGCCGCAGAGATGCGGCATGCAGCTGGCGCCGCCTGCCGCCCGCGCCTCTCCGCCGTGATCCTCGAAGCAGCCCGGCGGGTCGACACACCCGGCCAGGTCCGCCCGCGGGGGGGTAGCGTCAGGCCCTTACCGCTCGCCCGCCCAAGCTTATAATCGGAGTTGTGAACACCCGCTGCCTGCCTCTACTCTTCGCCAGTGTCCTGCTCCTCGGCTGCGGCAGCCGAGGCCTTCAGAACGAAGCCGCAGTGCGGCAGGGGGTCATCGACTACCTGTCGCAGCGCTCGGACCTGAACATGAAAATGATGCAGGTGGATGTGACCTCCGTGTCCTTCCGCCAGGATGAAGCGGACGCAACCGTCTCCTTCCGCCCTAAGGGCGCGGCTGGGGGCGGGATGCAGATGCGCTATACACTCGAGCGCCAGGGCAGCCGGTGGGTGGTCAAGGGTAAAGGCCACTCCGGGGCGGGACAGTCGCCGCACGGACAGATGCCTGGCGGCGGAATGCCCGGGGCGGGACAGTCGCCGCACGGGCAGATGCCTGGCGGCGGAATGCCCGGCGCCGGACAGTCGCCGCACGGGCAGATGCCTGGAATGCCCACGCCGGGTGCGGGAACGGCGCCCTCAAGCGGGCTTCCCCCCGGTCATCCCCCTATCGGGAATCCGCCCGGAGCGAAATAGCGAATGAAGCGCGTCGCAGTATTGGGAGGCGGTCCGGCCGGAGCGTTTGCGGCCGAGCGGCTGGCTTCCGCGGGCCTGGATACCGTCGTGATCGACGAGAAGCTGGCCTGGGAGAAGCCCTG
This sequence comes from Bryobacterales bacterium, assembly GCA_963710565.1. Taxonomy (GTDB): domain Bacteria; phylum Acidobacteriota; class Terriglobia; order Bryobacterales; family Bryobacteraceae; genus DASWZN01. Next base: position 667,788 of record CAVQAN010000013.1, read on the forward strand.
CGGCGGAGGGATCACCTGCAAGGCGTACAAGCGGTATCCGTTTCTGCTCGAGAACGAGCTGCCCAAACGCTTTGTCACCGCGACCACGCTGGCCGCTTCCGGGGCCGGAGCGGCGCGGCTGGCGCTGCGCGATCCGCTGGTCATATACTCGCGGCTGGACCTGAACCGCATGCTGCTGGAGCGCGCCGAGCGGGCCGGAGCGCGGATTGAGAAAGCGCGGATTCTCGAGGTCGTCCCGAACAGCCAGTGCTGGCACGTGCGCACCGCCGCCGGAACCATCGACGCCGATTTCTGCATTGTCGCGACGGGCGCGCGGAACCCGCTGCGCAACGTCGGCACGGAGTGGACGCCGGCCGACACCATGCTCGCTCTGGGCTACTACGTCGAGGCGCAGCAGGAGCACATCGACATCCAGTTCCTGCCGCAGTTGGAAGGCTACATCTGGATCTTCCCGCGCTGCGGGCATCTCTCGGTGGGCATCTGCGGCAAGGGCATACCGGCGCAGGAGCTGCGGGCGCGCCTGGAAGCGTTCATGCGGGAGCGCTCGATCTCGTGGAAGGGGGCGCGTTTCTACGCCCATGTTCTGCCCTCGCTCGACCCCTCGGGCTGGCGCAACAACCGCGTCTGCGGCCAGGGCTGGCTGGCGGTGGGAGACGCCGGCGGGCTGGTTGACCCCATTACGGGAGAAGGCCTGTATTACGCGATGCGGTCGGCCGACCTGGCCAGCCAGGTGGTTCTCGACGATGCTCACGCGCCCTGCGAGAAACACTGCGCTTATCGCGCCCTGCTCACCCGCGACTTCGCCGCCGACCTGGCGTTCGGCGCCCTGATAGCCCGCCGCGTCTTCCTGGGCCGGTTCCTGTTGGGTACGGTGCCCCAGAGAATGGTGCAGTTTCTCCGCCGCAGCCCACGGTTCTACGACCTCATGCAGGACCTGGTTGCCGGCAGCCAGAGCTACCTGGGACTCAAGAGCCGGCTGATGCGCAACCTGCAGGGGACGCTTCTCGACACTTTCTTCCGCTTCGTTTTGGGCCGCGAGGTGGCGGGCGAGAACCAGGTATGAGGCACACCTGGGCGCTCGCTTTGGCGTGCCCTGCCGGCACTCGTGCCGGCACCAGGGCGCCGGTCACGGAATGGGCGCGCGGAGACCCGGGATGAGCGACCTGTCCCGCTCGCGCGCCCTGTTCGAGAGGGCGCAAAGGACCATTCCCGGCGGAGTCAATTCGCCCGTGCGGGCTTTCCGCGCAGTGGGCGGCACGCCGCCTTTCATCGCCCGCGGCCAGGGTGCGCACATCTGGGACGTGGACGGCAACCGCTATATCGACTACGTCTGCTCCTGGGGCCCGCTGATCCTGGGACACCGGCATCCGGCCATCCTCGAGGCGATCGAGCGCGCGCTCGAACGCGGCACCAGCTTCGGCATGCCCACGGAGGGCGAGATCGAGCTGGCAGAAGCCATCTGCCGGGCGGTTCCCTCCATCGAGATGGTGCGCCTGGTGAACTCGGGCACCGAAGCGACCATGAGCGCCCTGCGCCTGGCGCGGGCCTACACCGGCCGTGACCTGACGGTGAAGTTCGAAGGCTGTTATCACGGCCACGTCGATTCGCTGCTGGTCAAGGCGGGCTCGGGCGTCGCCACCCTCGGCATTCCGGACACGGCGGGGGTGCCAAAGGCCTTCGCGGACACCACCATTGCTCTGCCCTACAACGCGATGGAGCCCCTAGAGGAGTGCTTCAAGCGGAATGGCGACAGGATCGCCGCCGCGATCGTCGAACCGGTGGCGGGCAACATGGGCACTGTGCCGCCCGCGCCGGGGTTTCTGGAAGCCCTGCGTCAAACCACCGGGCGCTACGGCTCGCTGCTCATTTTCGACGAGGTTATGACCGGCTTTCGCGTGGCCTTCGGCGGCGCGCAGCAGGTTTACGGCATCGTGCCAGACCTCACGACACTAGGCAAGGTGATCGGCGGGGGACTGCCCGTGGGCGCGTACGGCGGGCGGCGCGAGGTGATGTCCATGGTGGCGCCGGCCGGGCCCGTCTACCAGGCGGGAACGCTGGCCGGGAACCCGCTGGCTGTGGCCGCGGGTCTGGGCATGCTGCGCTTCCTCGAAGGGCACCCGGAGGTTTACGCGGGCATGGAGCGCCACGCCCTACGCCTGGCAGCAGCCGCGCCCGAAGGCGTTACGGTCAACCACGTGGGCTCGATGTTTACGTTCTTTTTCACCGGCGGGCAGGTGACGGATTACGCATCGGCCCAGTCATGCGACCGGGCACGCTTCGGAGAGTTCTTCCACTGGATGCTCGAACGGGGCTGCTCGTTCCCGCCCTCGCAATTTGAGGCTGCGTTCCTCTCTGCCGCGCACTCGGATGACGACATCGAGCGCACCGTCACGGCCATGGGTGAGTTTTTCAGGCGGTAGGCTGGAGGGCCGCCACCTGCAGACCGGCACGCTCGACCGGCGGTCTTTCCGGGCTCAGGAAATACCGCGCTGCCAGGGCCACCAACTCGGCCGTGGAATGCACCCCAACCTTGCGGCAAATACGCTTGCGATGGTTGTTGACCGTGTGGACGCTGATGGCAAGCGTCTCGCCAATCTGTTTGCTAGTCTTTCCCTGGGCTACCAGCCCAAAAACTTCGATCTCTCTTGGTGTGAGTTCATCCTGACGCATAGGTACCCTGAAAGCCGACTCCTGTAAGTTTCTGGTTCGAAACGACGTATACCGGTCTGTCTTCTCCCAATTGGATGCTGTAGCCCGGTCAAGGTAGCAGAGGAAGGGGCGGCGCAAACATTAAACCTCTTTCATTTTGTTCCGGAAGCGTGCCGCAAGCGGCTAAGCGGATGAAAATGACCCGTACGGGTCATTGGAGGGGCGTTGGCCAGTTTGTTACAGTTGCGAGTTGATGCCCTCGGGGTCGGTTATGCCCCGAAGGCGAGGAACGCAATTCCCCACTATGCAAGCCGACAACACGCTGACGCCAAGGGAACTGGAAGTGCTGGAGAAGATCGGTCAAGGGAAAACCAGCCGGCAGATCGCGGAGGCGCTGAACCTGAGCGTCTTTACGGTGAACAATCATCGCAAGCACATCTGCAGGAAGATCGGCATCCACTCGACTGCCCAGCTTGTTGCGTTCGCGGTGAACCATTCGCGGCCTCCTGCAGCACCCGCCGGCTGAGCTGGCGGATCGGTGGATCCGGTCCGCGACCCGCCCCGTCTTTCGAGCAGTTTCGGCCCTTGAGCGCCAACGGAACCAGATCAGGCAGGTGGCGCTGCCCTCGCGGCGCCCAATCGAGCCCAGGATCAACTCCAACTGAGGTCGGTCTCCGCGCCGGGGAGTTCCCCATCTGCGACCAGTACGCCATCCAGGGCGATCTCTTCTCGAAGGCAGCCCGCAGCCACGGAGGCGTCCCCGCTCCTCCCGCGGACTCCACCCGCGACAAGGCCGCCGTGGCGCGAGTTGGCACATACCCTCGTCACAGCGATGCTTTTATGCCCGGGTACGGCTGCTGCCGACACGCTGCAGTGTCTCGAATTCCAGCCGCATCGCGTGGCAAGCAAGCGACGGCCGCCTCGACGGGGGGCTGCCGTGAATGCCTGCGCGAAGGCCGTGACCGGGTACAACATCGAACTGAAAACGGCCAGGGCGAAGTGCCCACTCCGCTCGAGGACTCCATTCGCGACATGGCGGTTCTCGAAGCCATCTTCCAGGCGGAGCGCGAAAGGGGTTGGGTCAGGCTATGAGGGGAACCCGCCCGGTCATCCGATCTGCCAGTCGTCGTAGCGCAGAAGCACCAGCGTCACGTTGTCCGGTGCACCGTGGGCCTTGGCCTGGTTGATCAGCCGGCCGACCAGGTCCGGCAGCGGAGTATCGGTGGAGAGAGTCGCGGCGATAGCGTCTTCCGAAACCGGGCCGGTCAGTCCGTCCGAGCACAACAGCACGACGTCGCCGGGCTGGAGCCGCTCCTCGTGCGTACGGATCGTCAGCTCGGGTGTCGTGCCCACGGCCATGGTCAGCACGTTCTTGTGCGGAAAGCTGTTGACCTCTTCCGCGGACAGGCCGAACCGCATCCGCATCTCGTTCACCAGCGTCTGGTCGTAGGAAAGCTGAGTCAAAACGCCGGCGCGCCACAGATAGGCGCGGCTATCGCCCACATTGGCAATGAACAGCCGCGGCAGGTCCCAGAACGCCAGCACCACAGTCGATCCCATCCCCGAGCAGGCCTGGTCGCCGCGCGCCTTCTCGAGCACGCAACGGTTCGCCTCGGTGATGGCTTCCTGGATCGCCTCCTCGGGCACGACGCCGAGCAGACTCTTGCGCAGGCGGTCCATGGTGACCTCGACGGTCATGGCGGAGGCGACTTCGCCGCACAAGGCGCCTCCCATGCCATCGGCCACGATGGCGATCCGGAGTTCCGGATCGATGCACCAACTGTCCTCGTTGTTCTGGCGCACCAGGCCAGGGTCGGTTGCCCCCCAAGAGTCAAGCGTCGGCATCGGTTCGGGATTCCCTGAGTATCGTAGCACGCCTTACACTCGGTCCGTGCGGCCAGCCCGCAGCCCGGCCTTCCGGCCGTTCAGACCGTCACGCATGGGGGCGCAGGCCCGCGGGTGCAGTTGTGACCATCAGCCCACCGTCTGGGGTTCGCCGCTGCCCGATCAGGCATGAGCCCCGGCGCTTTCCCGAGGCCAAACGGCTTCGCAGCGCGATCGAAAGACCGAATGGAGCGGCCGAGAGGGCCGATACGGGGGATACGGGCTCAGGATGTCGTCGCGGCCCCCGGGAGTGTAGAATGGGCCAGGACCGTCGGCCATGTCTGCGGCTTGGCGTTATGCGAGGTTTACGGGCGATCCAGGTGGAGATCGCCACGCCGTGAGCATCCATTTCGGGTGCGTTGTCCTGGCCATGGCCTTCGCGGTGGTGATCGTCCGTTCGGCCCTTTGGGAACGTGGCTCAGAGCTCGTTCCCATGGCTGCAGGCGAGTTGCTGGTCCTCGCCGCTGTGGTCTTGAACTACGCAGGGAAGTGGATTTGGGCGATCAGGCTGTGCGCGTTGGCCGTCCTGTTCGCCGTCACGTGCGAGGTCATTGGCGCCCGAGACGGCTTCCGCACCATCGCCATGCTCTCGTTCCCCGGGCTGCTGTTGATTGCCATCATGTTGCTCAGGGCGGTTGACTACGTGGTTCTGGCGCTCGCAACGCTGCTGACGGTCACCTGCCTTGGAGTGGCGGAGATCCATGGCCTGATTCCAACCGTGCCGATTGCGCGTACCCCTACGGACTACGGGACGGTCTTCTTCGTGGATCTCATCCTCGTAGTAACCGCGATCTTCGGGGCGATGGTCACCCGTGACGCGAGACTGAATCTGGCCTCGATCCGCGCCACCGTAGGTCAGTTGGCCGGCGCGAACCGCGACCTTGGGCGGTCGGAGGAAAGGTACCGCTCGTTTATTGAACTGGCCGTAGATGCCATCTTCGTGGTCAATCCCGAAGGGACGATTGTCGAGGCCAACCGGCAGGCAGCGGCTCTGACTGGCAGCGGCAGAGAACGGCTGCTGGGCGTCTCGATGCTCACGATTCTCTCGCCCGCCGAGCCCGAGGGGAATCCATTCCCTCTGGACGTCCTGGCGCAAGGCGTGCCGATCATGCGCCCTTGCCGGATCGGCCGGCCCGACGGCACCGCGGTGGAGGCGGAGATCCACTCGGCTATGCTTCCGGATGGCCTGATTCTATGCCTGTGCCGCGACATCACGGAGCGCAGGCAGGCCGAGGAGGAACGGAAGAAGCTACAGACACAGTTGATACAGGCCCAGAAAATGGAATCTATCGGCCGCCTGGCGGCCGGCGTAGCCCACGATTTCAACAACCTGCTGACGGTCATCAACGGCTACAGCCAGTTGCTGCTGGAAACTCTCAACCCAGACGATGCGCGACGGGACAGCCTCGAAGAGATTGGGATGGCCGGAGAACGCGCCGCGGGGCTGACCCAGCAACTGCTGGCTTTCAGCCGCAAGCAGGTGCTGCAATCGCATGCGCTCGACTGCAACCGCGTGGTGCGGGAGGTGCGGCCGATGCTGGCGCGGCTGGTGGGCGAAGACATCGCGCTGTGCGTCGAGCTGCACGGAGCGCCGGCGACTGTCTACGCGGATCGGCATCAATTGGAGCGGGCGATCATCAATCTCGCGGTGAACGCCCGCGACGCCATGCCGCGCGGAGGGAAACTGCGGATTGAGACGGCGGTTCTGGAACGGAGCGGGAGCGGCAACCAGGCGCTATCAGGAGCGACGGGCCCCTGCGTCATGCTGGCAATCAGCGACAGCGGCACGGGGATGGACGAGGAAGCGAAGCGGCACATCTTCGAGCCGTTCTTCACGACGAAACAAGCCGGCAAAGGCACCGGACTGGGGCTGTCGATGGTTCAGGGCATCGTCGAGCAGAGCGGCGGCCACATCGAGGTCGAGAGCGAACCTGGACGGGGGACGACCTTCAGGATCTATCTGCCCAAAGTGGCGGATGCGCCGGACGATGCCCCCAGGCCGGAGGGCGTTCCCGCTCCCGCGATCCTGGGAACGGAGACGGTATTGGTTGTCGAGGACCAGGCAGAGGTTCGGAAGTACGCCGCCAACGCGTTGCGGGCGTACGGCTATCGGGTGATCCAGGCGGAGAACGCCAGCGAAGCGTTGCTGCTTTGCGAGCGGGAGCGGCAGGGTATCGACCTGGTCCTGACGGACGTGGTGATGCCGAACTTGAGCGGCTGGGAACTGGCCGATCTGCTAAGAAAACACTGGCCGGGCATCAAAGTAGTATTCATGTCGGGCTACACCGACGATGCGATCATGCATCAAGGAGTTCTGGAGAGGGGAGCGGGATTCATCCAGAAGCCGTTCAGCCCCTTCCAGTTGGCGTCCGAAGTCCGGCGAGCGCTGGGGGCGCCGGATCGCCCTGCCCGCATCCTTGTCGCCGACGGCGACTCGGGAGCGCGCGCTTTACTGCGGATGGTCCTGGAGGGCGGTGGCTACGAAGTGATCGAGGCGGCCGACGGAAAGGAGGCGGTCCGGAAGGCGCGAGAGGGAGGGGTGGATGTGTTGATCGCGGACCTGGCGACGCTCGAACGGGACGGGGGCGAGACCATCGTGACCCTACGTGGGGACGCGGCCGGGATCGAACTCATCGCCATTTCGGGTGCATCCGACGGAGAGCCCTTGGACGTCGCCCGCCGGCTCGGAGTTCAAGCTGTTCTGGAGAAACCGGTGGATCCCGGCCTGTTGCTCGCAAAAGTCGGGGAGCTGCTGATTTCGCGACGGTAGGTGGCCCCACGCGTACCGGTTCCGGACCGGGCCTACGTGCCGCAGCGATCACTCTTTCGCGATCTGGGACAGGAACGCCTTGGTGGTCGGGTGCCGGGGGTCGGCGAACACCTTCGAGGGAGGTCCGCTCTCGACGTCGTAGCCGTCCGCGAAGACGTGGACCTGGTTGGCGACGTTGCGGGCGAATCCCATCGAATGGGTGACGACGATCATGGTTTGTCCGTCCCTGGCGAGATCCCCCATGAGCGAGAGGACTTCACCCGCCATGACCGGGTCGAGCGCGCTGGTCGGCTCGTCGAACAGGATGGCGCCCGGTTCCATGACCAGCGCGCGGGCGATGGCGACACGCTGCTGCTGCCCGCCGGAGAGGTCCCTGGGATAAGCTTGATGCTTCGCTTCGAGGCCGACGCGCGCGAGGAGTTTCTCCGCGCGCTCGATGGCCTGGGCGCGCTTCCATTTCAGAACCTGTATGGGCGCCTCGGTCACGTTTTCGAGCACCGAGAGGTGCGGGAACAGATTGAACTGCTGGAAGACGAATCCGACCTGGCGCCGCACGGACTGGAGCAGCCGGGCGTCGGTCCGCGGGTCCGTCGCGGGAGTGAGCAGGTGGCCGCCCACGCGGACCTCTCCCGCGTGGAAGGGCTCCAGGCCGTTGAGGCAGCGGAGGAACGTGCTCTTGCCGCCCCCCGACGGGCCGATGATGGAATGAACTTCCCCTGCATGGACCTCGAACGAGACGCCTTTAAGAATCTCGGTCCCGCCGTAGCGTTTGACCAGGTTGGTTACGGTAATCACGCGGGCTGCTCCAATCCCAGGCGGGTTTCGATGCGCCGGGCGGCGATCGACATGGGGTAGCTCATCATCAGATAGAGGAGGGCCGTCATCCCCATCAGCTCGACGGTGGCCTGGGTGCTCATGGAGAGGACCGAGAAGCGTTTCGTCAGCTCGACGATGGTCACGACCGAGCACACCGAGGTGTCCTTAAACAGGGCGATGAAGTCGTTGACCACCGGCGGGATGACGATTCGCACCGCCTGCGGCACGATGATGCGGCGCAGGGCGAGAACGCGCGACATGCCGAGGGAAAGCGCCGCCTCCATCTGCCCTTTGGGGACGGCCTGGAGTCCCGCGCGGTAAATCTCCGACTCATAGGCGGAGTAGTTGACCGCCAGTCCCAATATTGCGGTCCAGAAGGCGGGGATCTTGAGCCCGACCTCGGGCAGGAAAAAGAAGATGAAGTAGAGCTGGAGCATCACCGGCGTGCCGCGGAGAAACTCCACGTATGCGGTGAGCGGCAGCCTGAGCCAGGAAGGTCCGTAAAGGCGGCCGATGGCGATCAGCAGACCCACAAGGATCGCCAGGGGGAAGGAGAGACAGGAAAGAACGACGGTCATGGCTGCCGATTGGACGAGGATGCCGCTGTAGTCTCTCACCACCTGCCAGCCGCGCTTGCGCGTGTCGACCTGGACGGACGCCTCGGTTGGCAACTGGTTTCGTTCGACCGTGGCGGCCGTAGCCTTGAAGTACCCGTAGAAACGGCCCTTCTCGACTATGTCGGCCAGCTCGGCCTGTTGCGCGTCCCAGATGCCGTACCGGCGGTAGATGCGTTCGATGTCTCCATTCCGCACCATCAGGACGATGGCCTCGTTCAGCTCTCGCAGGAGGGCGGATTCTCCTTTCCGGACGTAGACGACGTAGTAGCCGCGCTGAACGGGATCGCCGATGCGGCGCAAGGCCCGGAAGCGGGGGGCGTAGAACGAGGCTATAGGGGTGTCTTCGACGGTGGCGTCGAGTTTGCCGGTTTCGACCTCGCGCATGGTGTCGGTGTTTCCCTCGTAGGCCACCGTGTCGCACGACTCGCCGCAGAACTTACGGGTGTAGGCCTCGGCCGCCGATCCCCCCAGCACGCCGATCCTGCGCCTGGCAGCGCCCGCGCCCTTCCTCAGGTCGGCCCAGGAGTCGACCGTGGGGTCGTCGGCGCGTCCCATCAATTGGAGCGCATAGACGTAGTAGGGGATCGAAGCGTCCATGATTTCGGCGCGTTCGCGGGTGAACTCGTACCCGTTGAGGATAGCGTGGACCTTGCCGGTGCGGAGCATGTCGGGCATCTTGTCCCACTGCCCCTGGGTGAACTGGGCCCTCACCCTGAGGTACTCCGCGAAGCGGCTGGCGAGATCCACCTCGAAGCCGGTCACGTGGGTGGGATCGTCCTCCTTGGGAAAGACGTAAGGCCCGCCTCCCTCCTGATCGCCGCCCCACAGCATCCGGCCGGTCCTGCGCATGTCCCCAAGCGCGTCCGCGGATGCCGTGCAAGGCACGACCAGGGCGCCCAGGACGCAGGCGGTCAGGGCAGTGCAAAGCTGTTGTCTCATCGACACTTCCTTCGGTCAGCCCGTAGGCGCGAACGGCCGCCAGGCCCGAGATAGGTCACCACGGCGCCGATTTTAGCACTCACGGCCGGGAACGGCTGCTCGCGGACGGCCGACTAAACTTGCTGTCCTGTGCCTCCGCGATGGCCGCATTACGGACTGCGTGTGGCGATTGGCGCAGGGGCCTTTTGCTTTGCAGGTTTTGGTGGCTGCATCCGTCGCTTCCCCGGGGTGACTCGTCCGGCGGCTAGGTCAGCGCCCGCTCCACTTGCTCGACTAGTTGTTCCGCAGCAGATCGAAGAAGACCGTAGTGGTGAGCACGGCCGTCAGGCCGCTTGCGACCAGAGAGATCGCGTCGATCCAGAGACTCGTCCTGGGGCGGACCAGGACGGAGACGTGCGTCGCTACGTCCAACAGACACACCGCGGACAGGAACGCGCAGAACCACCGGTTGTATATGCAGGCGCGCACGAACCGCGGGAATGCCCCTTCGGGGCTTCGTTCTGCAGCCATGTGATTCTCCTTCACTTTTGCGAGCCGGACGGCTGCGAGGGCTTCTCCCGTTCAAGGCGGACGTTGACCGCTTCGGGCTTGCCATCCGGCCCCAGTCTGGCTTCGACCGACACGCGGTCTCCCGACTGGATCTGCGATGCTTTGATCTTGTTCGATCCGTCGAAATACCGCGTCTTCCCGGTGCAGTAGAGCTGCATCGTGTTCTGGTCCGCCTCCTCGAGCAGCAGCATCTTGCCATTCATGCCGCGTACGATCCCGGTGAAGTTCGGCAACGCCTTGTCGCTCGTGGACTGGTCCGCATTGGAGGTTCGCGCGCCGGATTGGCGGCCGGCGCGCCCGGTCTGGCACAGGGCCGCCGCCACGGCCAGCGACAGCAGCAGAACGGGGACGGCGAAAATGCGCTTCATGGAGCCCTCCGCATGGCGAACGGGGACAGGCAGGCCCGCCGGAAGCCCTTCGGAATCTGGCGCTGGTTGGGGTCGCTCAGGGAGAAGTCCGAGGCCCGGCCGGTCCTGCCTGTCAGCTTATAGAGACTACCAGGGGAGCCGTTTTCGTTACGGCTGCCACGCTCGGGAATCGTAAAGTTATGTAACGGAAGGCAGCCAGCGGGCAGTCCGCCCCCGGGGTGAAGGTCAAGGAGCCATAATGGCACCTATGAGCCAGACCACCCGCCGCACGTTTCTGCTCACGTCGGGGGCGGCGGCAGCCGCGCTGTCCGCCACGGGCCAGGGGCAGGGCGCCCCCGCCGCGGATGGACCGCGGTCCTGGACGGCGCAGTGGATCTTCGTTCCCCAGGCGTCGCCCGGGGACTTCGGGGTCTATCACTTCCGGCACAGCATCGACCTGGCGCGCAAGCCGGCCGGCTTCCTGGTGCACGCCAGCGGCGACAACCGCTATCAACTCTATGTGAACGGGCACCGCGTCGTCTGGGGACCGGCGCGCGGCGATCTGGCCCACTGGCGTTACGAGACCGTCGACCTGGCGCCGTACCTGAGCGCCGGCCGCAACGTGCTAGCGGCCGTCGTGTGGAACTTCGCCGCCGATGCACCGCTGGCGCAGATTTCAGCCCAGCCGGCGTTTCTGCTGCAGGGCGACACCGAAGCGGAGCGGATCGTGGACACCGGCCCCAGGTGGAAGTCTCACCGTAATGAAGCCTACTCGCCGATCCCCGTTTCCAACGATCTGGCGGGCGGCTACTACGCCGCAGGGCCGGGGGAGAAGGTGGATGGCGCGCGCTACCCGTGGGGCTGGCAGGATCCTGGGCACAATGACTCAGCGTGGCCCGCGGCCATCGCGGTTGCGGCGGCGACGGGATTCGACGCACAGCAGAGCAGCCGATGGATGCTGGTGGCGCGGCCGATTCCGCTCATGGAGGAGAAGCCTGACCGCATGCGCGCGGTCCGCAAGTCGGCCGGCCGGCGCTACCCGCCGGGTTCCCCGCCACTCCAGCCGCCTTCGTCATTCCGCCCAACACGACAGCGGTGTATCTGCTCGATCACGGCCACCTGACCGCCGGGTACCCGGAGCTGGTGGTTAGCGGCGGGCGCGGCGCCTCGATCCTGCTCCGATACACCGAGGCCCTCCGCGAGAAGGACGGCCACTCGAAGGGCAATCGCAACGAGATTGAGGGCAAGAGATTCGTCGGCTTTCACGATCAGTTCCTCGCCGACGGTTCCGCCGGCAGACTGTACCGCCCGCTGTGGTGGCGTTCCTGGCGGTACATCGAGCTGGCCATCGAGACCGCCAACGAGCCGCTCACGATCGAAGACCTGCGCTCGACGAGCGTCGGCTATCCCCTGGAGCGCCGCGCCAGCCTGGAGGCGGACGACACGGGCCTGGCGCGCATCCAGGAAGCCGGCTGGCGCACCGCGCGCCTCTGCGCTCACGAGACCTACATGGACTGCCCCTACTACGAGCAGCTCCAGTATGTCGGCGACACGCGCATCCAGGCGCTGGTTTCGCTGTACAACTCGGGAGATGCGCGCCTGATGCGCAACGCGATCGACCAGGTTAACGACTCGCGCATTTCGAACGGCGCCACCATGAGCCGTTACCCGACGAGGCTGCCCCAGTACATTCCTTCCTTTTCGCTGTGGTGGATCGGAATGCTGCACGACTACTGGCGATACGCCGACGATCCCGCTTTTGTGCGGCGGATGCTGTCCGGCGTGCGCGCGGTGCTGGGCTTCTTCGAGGCGCGGCAGAAGCCCGATGGATCGCTGGGCGCACTGCCCTGGTGGCGCTTCCTGGACTGGGCGGCCGGGTGGAAGGACGGAAACCCGCCGCAGGAAGCGGACGGCTCGTCGGCTCCCTTCGACCTTTTGCACATCATGGCGCTCGGGTGGGCGGCGGATCTGGAAGGGGCGCAGGGCTCGAGCACCCCTCGCCGCGGAGTGCCGCGCACGGGCCGCGAAGATCGCCGCTACGGCGCAGAGCCTGTACTGGGAGCCGGGCCGGCGGTTGTATGCCGATACGCCGCGCCGGGCCGCGTGGTCGCAGCAGACCAACGCGCTGGCCGTTCTGTCGGGCGTCGCACCGGCGCCGGTCGCCGCCGACCTGGTGGTGCGCATCCTGGCGGACTCGAAGCTCACGCCGTGCTCGCTGTACTTCCGGCATTACCTTTACAGCGCGCTGAACAAGACCGGCGAAGGCGACCGCTATCTGGCCGAGTTGGCGGACTGGTACACCATGATCGACAAGTACGGCCTGACCACCTTCTCGGAAGTGCTGGACCGGCCGGGCGCCCCTACCCGTTCGGACTGCCACGCCTGGAGCGCCAGCCCGAACTACGAGCTGTTTCACACCGTTCTGGGAATCGACTCAGCCGGTCCGCACTTCAGCCGCGTGCTGGTGCGCCCCTTCCTGGGGCCGCTGAAGCGCGCCTCGGGCTCCGTTCCGCACCCGAAAGGCGCCATTGAAGTGACGCTGGAGCGCAAGGGCGGCGGCATCAGAGCCAGCGTCACGCTGCCGCGCGGGGTTCCCGGCGAATTCGTCTGGAAAGGCGCGCGCCGCCCCCTGCGGCCGGGCCCCAACACGCTGAGCGTCTGAGGCGGGGCCCGGCCCTCTCGTCAGTGCTCGAGGATATCGTAGGTGGTGGTGCCCGGTACCCTCACCTTGTCGTAAAGCGCAAACCACTCTTTGCGGCCGGCGCTATCGGCGTACGCCTTGAGGGCGGCTTCATCGCTGAATTCCATGCAGGCGCCGTACTGTCGCACCGCGTCGCCGGCCTTGAGCGGCCGGCGGAGCTTGCCGGCCCACACGTGCAGGAGGCCCGGAACCTTGCCGGGCAGGGCATCCGAGGCTTTGTAGAAAGCGTCCCAGTCGGCGGCCGTCGCGCTCTCGATGGCCGTGAAGGCAAAACAATGCATCAGTTTTCCGTCGGCGGCGCTCATGGCGCCGGCGAAAAGGCACACAGCAAAGACAACGGCAACGATCCGGATCATCTTCTTTCCTCCTTAAACAGTTCGCAGCTACGGCGAAAGCCGGCTAAACGAAAAACCCAGGCGCATGCCCCAGTAGTGCAACGTTCCGGGCCCGCCCACCTGGTCGCGGAACTCGCAGCGGAACGCCACGGTCTCTGCGAACCAGTAGTTGAAGCCGCCGCCGAAATTGCCGAGGCTGTGGGCGCCCTGCCGAAAGAACAGCGAATAACCGCCGGTCGCAAACGGATCCCAGCGCGAGTCCCGCGCGCGCAGGAAATGGTAGTAGCCGTTGAGCGAAGCCTCTCCCTGCACGGTACCGGTGTAGTTGTGCATCGCTCCCACCGCGCCGCCTTCGAACCCCACGGAGAGGCCCTTAGCCAGCTTGGACAGAGCCAGTTCCCCTCCTCCGCCCAATTGAATGGTGACGGCGGTGCTCCCGGACGAGGCCAAGCCGCCGGGAGCCACGTACCAATACCCGAGCGAGCGCTGCGCCAGGGCGGCCGGCGTCAGGCAGGTAACGAGAAGAACCGCGGTAAGAGTCAGCTTCATCCTCTTGATGTTCGCACGATCGGCAGGCCGATGGCCGGGGCCTATGCCCACGGACAGCGGGCACGCGCGCCGAAGCTCAAGGCCCGGCCGTTCCCGCATCCAGGACCGCGCGCACTCTTCTCGCCAGAGCCCCTCGCGAGAACGGCTTTTCGAGCAGCGCCACCTTGCCCGCTTCGACGCCGCGCTGGAGAATCACGTCGGCGCTATAGCCGGTGATGTAGAGGGTTTTGAGGCCGGGCCGGGATTCCGCCAGCCGGTCGGCCAACTCGCGGCCGCTCATCTGAGGCATGATCACGTTGGTGAGCAGCAGGTCGATGGAACCGCTTTCGCCTGCCCAGATGCACAACGCCTCGGAGGGACTGGCAGCCGGGAGCACCCGGTAGCCAAGCCGGTCGAGAATACCCGAGGTAAGCGTTCGCACTCCCGGTTCGTCCTCGACCAGCAGGATGGTCTCGCGGCCCCCGCGAGGTTTGGAGCGTCCCGGTGGGCCCTTTTGATAGTGGGCCGATCTGTCCGTCTGCGGGAAGAAGATTTCAAACCGCGCGCCCTCGCCGGGCCCCGAGTCCACCCGGATTTCTCCGCCGCTCTGTTTGACGATACCGTAGACGGTAGCCAGACCGAGACCCGTTCCTTTGCCTCTGGGCTTGGTGGTGAAGAACGGTTCGAAGAGGCGGTTCCGGGTCTCGGGATCCAGGCCGGATCCGGTGTCGGAAACCGCCAGCAGGACGTAGCGGCCCGGCGGCAGAGGGGCCGCGCCCGGCTCGCCGGTCACCTTGCGGTTCTCGGTGGCGATCGACAGCGTGCCCCCTCGAGGCATCGCGTCGCGGGCGTTCACCGCCAGGTTGATGACGATCTGCTCGATCTGTCCCGGGTCGGCCTCCACCCGCCACAAACCGGCTTGCAGGTGCAACCGCAGCTCGATGTCTTCGCGGGTCGTGCGCTCGAGGATTCTGGCCATCTTCTTGACGAGCCGGTTCAGATCCAGAACGCGTGGCTGCAGCACCTGGCGGCGGCTGAAGGTCAGCAACTGCCGCGTGAGAGCCGAAGCGTGCCCCGCCGCCTCCACAACGATCTCGAGGTCGCGGCGCAGCGGGCCCTGGTCCCTGCCGATGGACTCGAGTGCGATCTGGCTGTGGCCGCCGATGATGGTCAGCAGGTTGTTGAAGTCGTGCGCCACTTCGCCCGCCAGACGTCCGAGCGCTTCCAGGCGTTGCGACTGCGGGGACTGCTCCTCCAGCAGTTTGCGCACGGTGATGTCCTGGAAATAGACGGACAGGCCGTCCGCGGACGGGTACACGTGAACGTCCAGCCACAGGTTGAGGGGGGCGTAGGGAGCGGAGAACTCGACCGGCTGGCGGGTATCGGCGGCGCACTCGAACTGCTGGCGAATGACGGATCCCGCCAGTTCGGGAAACTCGTCCCACAGGCGCTTGCCTTGGACCTCCTCCCGCGTGCGGCCGACGATCTGCCCGGCGCGGCGGTTGAGATAGGTGAAGCGCCACTCGCGGTCTACCGCGAAGAAGCCGTCGGTAATGCTCTCGAGAATGCTCGCGATGCGGCGGTCCGACTCTCGCAGCGCCTCCTCGGCCCGCGCCAGGCGTTCCTTCATAGGGCGTCGTGCTCGCCGTCCAGCACCCGGCGCACCGAGCGGAGCAGCGCATCCGCGGTGAACGGTTTGTGGATGAACGTGGATGGCGAGGCGACGAGCCCATGCTTCGCCATGATCTCCTCGGGATACCCGGACATGTAGAGCACCTTCAGATCGGGGCGCTCGGCTTTCAGTGTCGCGGCCAGTTCGGGGCCGGCCATGGACGGCATGACCACGTCGGTGAGGAGCAGGTCGATCGAGGCAGCGTGGCGGCGCCACAGCCGGACAGCCTCGGATCCGGAGATCGCCCTCAGCACCGCGTAGCCCTGGCGGCCGAGCATCTCCGCGGCCAGTTTGCGCACCTCGCTGTCGTCTTCGACCACCAGGACGGTCTCGGTTCCGGGGCGGGCCGCCGCGCGGCCGGGGACACCGGAGGCGTCGACGCGCTCCTCGACCGAGGGGAAGTAGATGCGGACCGTGGTGCCGCGACCGAGTGCGCTGTCGATGACGATCTCCCCGCCATTTTGCTTCACGATGCCGTAGACGGTGGCAAGGCCCAGTCCCGTCCCTTTGCCCTTGCGCTTGGTGGTGAAGAAGGGCTCGAACATGTGGCTCTGCGTGTCGGCATCCATGCCCGAGCCCGTGTCGGTCATGTACAGGGCCACGAACTGGCCGGGCCCCAGCCCGCCCGGCTGCGAGGCCTCCTCGGCGACATCGAGGTACGCCGTCTCGACGGTCAGCCTTCCGCCCTTGGGCATCGCATCCTTCGCGTTGAGCGCCACGTTCATCAGGACCTGCTCGATTTGCGCCGGATCAACCTTGATCCGCGCCGGAGCGGCCTTAAGGACGGTGACCAACTGGATGTCTTCCCGGATCACCCGGCGCAGCATCCGGCTGACGCGGGCGATGTGGCGGTTGAGATCGAGAACTCTGGGTTCGGCCATCTGGCGCCGGCTGAAGGTCAGCAACTGCCGCGTCAGCGTAGAGGCGCGGTCGGACGCTTCGAGGATAGCCTCGACATCCTTCCGCAGCGGAGCCTTGGGATCGAGCGCGTCCCGCACCATCTGGCCGTAGCCGCCGATGACCGTCAGAAGGTTGTTGAAGTCGTGCGCCACGCCGCCGGCCAGGCGGCCCATGGCCTCCATCTTCTGAGCCTGGCGGAGCTGGTGTTCGAGCTGGGTGCGCTCGGTGACGTCATGGAGCGTGAGCGCGGCGGCGAGGATGGAGCCTTCCGGGTTGCGGATGGGGGCCGAGCTGACGAGCACGTCGGCGCGGGTTCCGTCCGCGCGCACGAATTGCATTTCCTCGTCCGTAATCACCTCGCCGCACTGGATCGTGCGCGCGAGTGGGTGCTCGTCGGGCCGGTACTCCCGGCCGTCCGGCCGGAAGGCGGGGTACTGCAAGTAGCATTCGATGCCGCCACCGATGCGAAAGGGCCCGCGAAAAATGGACTCCACCCGGCCGTTGATCATGACCAGGCTTCCGGACGGCGCTTCCGCCATGATGACGCCCGCAGGCATTTGCTGGAGGACCGTTTCGAGGCGCGCCCGCTCGCCGGCGAGCTGGCTCAGAAGGCGCTCCCGTTCCCGTTCCGCAGTCTTGCGGCCCGTGATGTCCTCGACGGCGCGCACCGCACCGGCGAAAGCGCCGCTGCCATCCAGCAGCGGGTGGACGGCCACACGAAAGCAGCGGCCGCCGACCTCGATCTCGGCGAATTGCCGGCGCAAGCTTCGCCGGGCCCGGTCGAAAGGGAGCCCTTCTTCGGACTGGGCCAGGCCGGGCCCCACCTCAAGGTAGTGCTTCCCAATCAGATCCTCTTGCGGTATCGCCGCCAGCTCGCACAAAGCCCCGTTCACCTGGCGGATGATGCCGGAGGAATCGAGCAGGGACGCGCCGCCGTCGATCGCCTCGAGCGCGGCCTGGCTTTTGCGGCGGGCGTCGTCTTCGCGCTGCTCCGCGCGCCGCGCGCGCACCAGCGCCCGGGCCACGGCGAGCAACGCGCCCGGCTCGGGGGGATCCGTGAGGCACGCGTCGGCGGCATCTCCGGGCGGCGGATGATGGGCATGCGGGCCGTGAAGCTGGAGGATTGGAATGCTTCGGGTCAGCGGGTCCCGTCTGAAACGGCAGCAAAGATCGGCGCCGTGCAGCAGAATCAGATCCGGCGGCCCGGCCGAAAGCGTTTCCGTGGGGCAGAAGCCGTCCTGCTCGAGAATGCGCCTCACGGCGGCCCGATCCGCGGGGTTACCATCGGCCAGCAAAATGGTCGCCGATGTGCCTGTTCCGGTACGAGCCATGGGGGGACGCTAAGCTGGTTCATTGTACCGCGCCCCGGAACCGGATTGGGTCCACAGTATTGCCCCATACAAGACAAGACGATCCTGGCCGGCGGTGACGCCGGAACCGCGCCATAGTCTTCCCAATGCTGTGCCGACTTTCCGTGCAAAGGGCCAGTTACGACGACTCCGCCCGCCGCGGATGACGCCTTCCTCGATACTATGGCCCTATGAAGCTTACTCCCGTTCTGGCCGTCGATGAGATCGAGAAATCGCTGCCCTTCTGGGTGGACCGTCTGGGTTTCGCCAAGACCGTCGAGGTGCCCGATGGCGGCCGGCTGGCGTTCGCCATCCTGGTAAAGGACGGCGTCGAAGTCATGCTGCAAACCTGGGAGAGCGTGAAGAAGGACGCTCCCCACCTGGTCCCCGCCGGGCCCGCCTCCGCCTCGTTCCTGTTCATCGAGGTGGAGGATTTCGAGGACATTCTCAAGCGCATCGAAGGCTGCGCGATCGCGATCCCGGAACGCACGACCTTCTACGGCATGCGCGAAATCGTCGTCCGCGAACCGGGCGGCCACCTGGTCTGCTTCGCCGCGCCGGTCCCGTAGCGCCGCGGCGCGGGCGGCTCCGTCTGTCGCGCCGACCGCCGGGTGTCGCGCAGGATGTCGTGTTAAGATTACGTCATCATGTATACGCGACGCACAGGGGCTGTGCGAATGCGGGGGTTTTCGATTCTGGCGCCGGCGCTCGTCTTCGGGACTGCGCTCTGTTTCGGGCAAGCGGGGCAAGGCGAGCTGTTCGGCGCCATCCAGGATCCGTCCGGTCTCGCGGTTGCCGGGGCCAGGATCGAGGTCGAAGACCAATCCACGATGGCCCGCTATCTTGCGAGTTCGGACGAGCGGGGGGCTTACCATGTCCTGGGATTGCCGGCAGGGCGATACGTGCTCACGGTGGAGAAGACGGGCTTCCGGACGTACCGGCAGTCGGGCATCGCCCTCCGGCTGGCCGACCCGACGGGTATCGACGTGAAGCTCGAAGTCGGGCAGGCCGCGCAGTCGGTCGACGTCACCGCCGCAGCCCCGCTGCTGCAAACGGCCAGCACGGCGGTGAGTCTGAACGGCGAGAAGGAGACGATATCCACCCTGCCGCTCGACGGGCGCAACTTCATTCCCCTGGTGACGCTCGCTCCCGGTGTGGCGCTTCCCAGCGGACAGTTCCTGCCGCGCATCAACGGCAGCAGGCCGCGCACCAACGAGTACCTCTACGACGGCATCAGCGTGCTGCAACCCGAGCCGGGCCAGGTCGTCTACTACCCCATCATCGACGGCATGGAGGAATTCAAACTCAACGTCAACGCCTACTCTCCCGAGTACGGGCGCTCGAACGGCGGCACGATCATGGTCATCGGGAAGTCCGGGGGCAATCAATTCCACGGAACGCTGTTCGAGTTCTTGCGGAACGAGGCGCTTAACGCGCGCAACCTGTTCGCTCAACCCGGACCGAAACCGGAATTCCGCCGCAACCAGTACGGTCTGACGCTGGGCGGCCCGATCCAGACCGACAAGACCTTCTGCTTCGTGGATTGGCAGGGCACGCGGCTGCGCACGGGCATCACTCGCTTCAGCGTGGTTCCCACTCTGGCCCAGCGCCAGGGTATCTTCACGCAAGCGATATACGATCCTGCGACCTCGCCCCGAACGCAGTTCCCGGCAAACACGATCCCGGCCAGCCGTTTCGATCCGATCGGCAGCCAGGTGTTTCAGCACTACCCGGTCCCGAACGTTGCGGGCAGCAGCAATTTCGTGCGCACCGCCACCGAGCCCGACAATCAGGATCAGGCCGATTTCCGGCTGGACCGTTACTTTGGGGACCAGCACAGGGTTTTCGGCCGCTACACCTTCCTCCGCGACGACGACGCCCCCGTAACCCCTTTGCCGGACGGAAGCGGAAGTCTCACATCCGGAGCGATAGGGCACGCGATCACGCACGGCGACGCCCTGGCCGGCGACTACGACTTCGTGCTCTCGCCGACGGCTCTCAACCAGTTCCGGCTCGGCTATTCCCGGCGCGACCTCAACCAGCGCTCGCTGCAGAACGGCGGGATCACGGTACCGGGGCTGCCGCAGAATTCCTTCGCCGCGGTGCTGCCCATCTTCGCGCCGGCCGGATTCCAGCAGATTGGCCCGACCACGGCGGCGAACTCGGATTTCACGACGTCCGTGGCCGAGTTCCTCGACACGTTCAGCCTGGTGCGCGGCAGCCACACGATCAAGTTCGGAACCGACATCCGCCGCGAAGTTCTGGAGATTCTGGACCCGCCCAATCCCACCGGATCGTTTGGCTTCACGACAACCGGCACGAATCGTTCCGGGGCCACCGGGAGCGGAAACGCCCTGGCGTCGCTCCTTCTGGGGCAGGTCAACGCCTTCAGCATCGACATCCAGCAGCAGGTGCTTCAACCGCGCGCGCACATCGCCGAGTTCTTCGTGGGAGACGACTGGAAGGTCTCGCCTCGTCTGACGCTCAACGTCGGCGTCCGTTACACGCTCAACTTTCCGTCCACCGAGGCGAATGACCAGGGTGCGGTGTTCAATCTGCAAACTCAGGCGCTCGATTTTCCTCACACCGCCCGCGCTCTGGAATGCTGCGACTTCGGCCCTCGCGTGGGAATGGCCTTCCGCCTGGGAGACAGTTGGGTCATCCGCTCCGGCTACGGCATGATCTTCTTCGAGCAATCCGGCATCACCACTCCGTTTACCCTCCCGCAGTTTCCTTTCGTCCAGACCCTGGGCCAGCAGTCGCCGGACAATCTGAACGCCGCGTTCGTCCTGTCCGGCGGGCCCACCGTTCAAGTGACGGCGCCCAATCCCAATTCCGGCCTCGGACAAGGCGTCTTCGGCGTCGATCGCAGCAACGGCTCGGGCTATTCCCAGCAGTGGAACTTCACGATTCAGAAGACCATCCGAACGAATTGGAGCGTCGAAGCCGCATACCTGGGATCGAAGAACACGCGGCTGGGAATACCGGATGCGAACATCAACCAGCTTCCAGCCGGGGACCTGTCCATGGGCGCGGCTTTGTTGAGCAAGGTTCCGAACCCGTACTTTGGACAGATTCCCTCCTCATCTTCTTTAGGAGGGGCGACCGTCGCCCAGCAGCAGTTGCTGCGGCCTTACCCGCGCTTCAGCACGGTGGCCCTGTTCCGCGACAACGTAGGCAATTCCAACTACAACGCCGTCGCGGTAACGGCGGAGAAGCGCCTGTCGCACGGGCTCATGGTGACGGGTTCGTACACGTTTTCGAAGCTGATCGACGACGCGTCCAGCGTGTTTTCGCAAACCATCTTCACGGGGCCGGTTCTGAACAACACGGGTCCCGCGGACGCCTACAACCGGCGCCTTGAACGGGACGTCTCGAACGGCGATATTCCGCATGTCTTCTCGGCAGGCTGGGTGTACGGGATTCCCCGGGTCTGGAAGATCTGCGGATGGCAGATCGCGGGACTGGTTCGCATTCAGGCCGGCGACGCCGTGGCCGTGACGCAGGCCACCAATAACAACTCCAGCCTCGGGTTCGCCGTGCAAAGACCCAACCGGGTGGGGGATCCAAACAACTTTGGCGGCCGCACCGTCGCCGAGTATTTCAACGTGGCGGCTTTCACGGCCGCGCCACAGTTCACCATCGGCACCAGCCCGCGCAACCCGGTTCGCGGACCCGGTCTGCAAAACGCCGACCTCATGATCGGAAAGACGTTCTCGATCGCGGAACGAGTCCGCCTCGAATTTCGCGCGGAGGCTTTCAATGTGTCGAATACCCCTCCCTTGGCCGATCCCAACGGGATCTTCGGAAGCGCGGCCTTCGGATCGATCACCAGCGCCGGCAATCCCCGCGACTTCGAGTTTGTGGGTAAAATCCACTTCTAGACTGCGCCTCCGCTCGCTTACGCGCGGGGTTCGGGGCGGGGGCCGACGCAGCACGGAACCTCGAGCGTGAGCGAGAGGATATGCGCGGACCATGAAGACACGGGTCGAGAACCGGCTGAGCGAGATTCGAAAGAGCAGGGGTGTGGCCGCCTCCGAACTCGCGCGCCGCGCCGGCGTCAGCCGTCAGACAGTCTACGCGATCGAAGCCGGGACCTACGTTCCCAACACCGAGGTTGCGTTAAGTCTGGCCCGCGAGCTCGAGGTCACGGTCGACGAACTGTTCTCCCTCCCACCCGGATCCCCAAAGCCGCCCGAGGCCCTCGCCGCCGAGGTGCTCAGCTCCGGCGCTCCGATGAAAGGCCAGCCCGTGAGAATCTGCCGGATCGGATCGCGCTGGATCGGCGTTCCCGTCAGCGCCTCGCCGTTCTACCTGCCGGAAGCGGATGGGATCGTCAAGCGAGCCGGAAGAGCGAGCGGCCGCGCGGATCTGGTGGTGTTTGCGAAGGAAGAAGCGCACAAGCGGCTCGTGTTGGCGGGGTGCGATCCGGCCGCTGGCCTTCTTACGAGCATCGTGCAGAAGATCAGCGGGGTCGAGATCGTTTCCGCCGCGGCATCGAGCAAGCTCGCGCTCACCTGGCTCAGCGAAGGCAAGGTCCACATCGCCGGTTCCCACCTGGAGGACCCTACCACCGGAGAGTTCAATCTGCCCTTCCTGCGCAGGGAGTTTCCCGGCGAAGATTTCCGGGTCGTGACGTTTGTGCGATGGGAGGAAGGATTGGTGGTCGGGGCGGGGAATCCCAAAAGCGTGCGCAGGATCGAGGACCTGGCCCGCAAGAACGTCCGGTTCGTGAACCGCGAGCCGGGCTCCGGGAGCCGCGGCCTGTTGGACAGCCTCCTCGAGAAGGCCGGTGTGAACGCGCCCCGGGTCCGCGGATACGATCAAGTCGCCTACGGTCATCTGGCGGCTGCCTACTGCGTCCTCACGCGCGAGGCGGACGCCTGCCTCGCGACCCGCTCCGCCGCTCAGACTTTCGGTCTCGGCTTCATTCCCCTTCACAGCGAGCGCTACGACCTTGTGATGCGCAGAAAGACGGCAGATCTGCCAGCGGTCGCGGCGATCCTGGACGTCTTGCAGCGGGCCGCATTGCGACGCAAGCTCGAACTGCTGGCAGGCTACGACACGTCGGAGACGGGGAGGCTGGTCGTCTGAGATCCGGTGCAGCGCGCCCGCCGGTCTGAGCATCGGCCGGCAACGCCGTGTGAACATGGAGAAGTGAGCACTCCGCCCGAACACATCCAGAACGTCCGCAATATCGCCATCATCGCCCACGTCGACCATGGAAAGACCACGCTGGTCGACGCCATGCTCCACCAGAGCGGCATTTTCCGCGACAACGAAGCTGTCATGGAGCGGGTCCTCGATTCCAACGAACTCGAGCGCGAGCGCGGCATCACCATTCTGGCCAAGACCACCGGCGTCCGCTACGGCGGCGTGAAGATCAACATCGTGGACACGCCCGGCCACAGCGACTTCGGGGGCGAGGTCGAGCGCGCCCTGGAAATGGTGGACGGCGTCATGCTCCTGGTCGACGCCAGCGAAGGCCCCCTGCCGCAGACGCGCTACGTTCTCATGAAGGCGTTCGAGGCCCGCCTGCCGCCCATCGTCGTCATCAACAAGATCGACCGGCCCGACGCGCGCATTCCGGAGGTCCTCGACGAGATCTACGACCTCTTCATCGATCTCGACGCCACCGAGGACCAACTCGATTTCCCCGTCATCTACACCAACGCCAAAGCCGGCATCGCCAAACTCGCTCCCGAGGACTCCTCGACCGACCTGCGGCCGCTGTTCGACGCCATCATCAACCACTGCCCCACCCCGGCCGGCGATCCCGCCGCCGTCCTGCAACTTCTGGTGGCCAACCTCGATTACAGCGACTACCTGGGCCGCCTGGCCATCGGGCGCGTCTTCTCGGGCACCCTGCACATCGGCGACGAGGTCGGCATCGCGAAGCTCGACGACACGCTCCAGCGCACGCGCATCACCAAGCTCTATTCCTTCGAAGGCCTGAAGCGGGTCGAGGAGACCATCGGCCTGCCCGGCGACATTCTGGCCATCGCCGGCGTGGAGGGCATCACCATCGGCGAGACCATCACGAACCCGGACACGCCGGCGCCGCTCGAGCACATCCCCATCGACGAGCCGACCATCGCCATGACGTTCACCATCAACACGTCACCTTTCTCCGGGAAGGAAGGCGCCTACGTCACCTCGCGCCACCTTCGCGACCGGCTCGATAAGGAACTGCTGACCAACGTCTCGATTCGCGTCGAAGAGGCGGGCGGGCCGGACGCTTTCAAGGTGATGGGCCGCGGCGAGCTGCAGCTCGCCATCCTGGTCGAGATGATGCGGCGCGAGGGCTACGAGCTGATGGTGGGCAACCCGGAGATCCTCACCCGCACCGTCAAGGGCGTGCTCCAGGAGCCGGTCGAAGTGCTGACGGTCGATTGCCCGGACCAGTTCATCGGCGTGGTCATGGAAAAGCTGGGCGCACGCAAGGGCAAGATGACGCGCATGGTGAACCACGGCTCCGGCCGCGTGCGCCTGGAATTCCACGTGCCGACCCGCGGCCTGATCGGCCTGCGCAGCGAGTTGCTCACCGACACGCGCGGGACCGCGGTCATGAACTCGCTGTTTCACGGCTACGTGGATTGGCAGGGCGACATCCCGCGCCGCCCCACCGGTTCGCTGGTCGCCGACCGCGCCGGCCGCGCCACCGCCTACGCCATCTACAATCTCCAGGAGCGCGGCGAGATCTTCATCGTCCCGGGCACCGAGGTCTACGAGGGCATGATCGTGGGCGAAAACGCGCGCGACCGCGATCTGGACGTCAACATCGTCAAAGAGAAGAAGCTGACCAATATGCGGGCCTCGACCTCCGACGACGCCATCCGCCTGGTGCCGCCGCGCCTGCTGAGCCTCGATCAAGCCATCGAGTTCATCCGCAACGACGAGTTCGTCGAGGTGACGCCGCAATCCATCCGCCTGCGCAAGAAGGTCCTGAAGTTCAACGAGAGGTAGGGGGCGGCGAGCTTCCTACCGGAGAAACAGCCCCGTTTTCGTTGACGCGGATGTCTTTGTAGTAGAATCACCATTACTCCTCGACCACTCACGCCGAGACGAGACGTGTCGTGGTTCGCATAGCGGAAGGGGGACTGTTCGCCATGAAAAAGACGCTTGCGGTTGCGTTGGGGCTCCTGCTTGCCGGCGGGACGCTTTACGCGCAGCAGTATCTCATCACGACGGCGGCTGGCGGCGGGGTGCCCGCGACGCCGGCGCCGGCCGCGAGCGCGTCCTTCGCCTTTCCGGTCGCCGTCGCCGCGGATGGTCTCGGCAACATGTACTTCATCGCGGTGAACTGCGTGTTCAAGGTTGACGCCGCGGGCGTTCTCACGCGCGTAGCGGGCAGCTCGGCACGCGGGGGCTATTCGGGCGACGGCGGTCCGGCCACCAGCGCCCAACTCAACAACCCTCAAGGCGTGGCCGCGGACGCCTCCGGCAACGTCTACATCGCGGACACCGGGAACGCAGCCGTGCGCAAGGTGGCGGCCAACGGAACCATCACCACGCTGCCCGGCAGCGTGGGCGCTCCCTACGGCATCGCGGTGGACGCCGGCGGCAACCTCTACGTGGCGAACCCACGCGAAAACGCGATCCGCAAGCTGGCCGCGGATGGCGGCATCGCGATCGTCGCCGGAGGCGCCGACTTCGGCTACCTGGGCGACGGCGGGCCGGCCATCAGCGCGCAGCTCAATTCTCCTTACGGCGTAGCCGTGGACCCGGCAGGCAATCTCTACATCGCGGACACGGGCAACTACGCGGTCCGCAAGGTGGGGCTGAATGGCATCATTACGACCGTGGCTGGGAACGGCAACCTCGGCTACTCGGGCGACGGCGGGCCGGCTACCAGCGCCCGGCTCAACGCTCCCTATAGTGTGGCGGCCGATGCCGCCGGCAAGATCTACATCGCGGACAGCGGCAACAACGTGGTCCGCAAGGTGGGGGTGAAGGGCACCATCACAACCTTGGCGGGCAACGGAATCGCCGGCTATTCGGGCGACGGAGGACCGGCCGCGGCGGCCCAACTTACGAACCCTTCCGGCGTGGCGCTCGATGCCGGCAATCTCTACATCGCGGACAGCAACAATGACGCGATCCGCCAGGTGGCGCTGGCCAGTTCCGTCATCGCCACGATGGCTGGGAACGGAATCCCCGGGCTCACGGGCGACGGCGGTGCGGCCACCGGCGCCCAGCTCAGTTGGCCGACCGGCGAGGCGCTGGACGGCGCCGGCAACCTCTACATCGCGGATACCAACGACAACGCCATCCGCAAGGTGGCGGCCGATGGCACCATCAGCACAGTGGCTGGAAAGGGCACCCCGGGCTACTCGGGCGACCGTGGACCGGCCACCAGCGCTCAGCTCAACAGCCCCTGGGGCGTGGCCCTGGACCGCTCCGGCAACCTCTACATCGCAGACAGCGGCAACTTCGTCATCCGTAAGGTGGCCAATGGGGTCATCACGACCGTGGCAGGGAACGGAAGCGCGGGACATAGCGGCGACGGCGGCCCCGCCCTTAGTGCCGGGCTCTCCTATCCCTACGACGTGGCGCTGGACGCCGCCGGCAACCTCTACGTTGCGGAACCTCGCGACGCGACGATCCGGATGGTGGCGTCCAAAACAGGCATCATCACCACCGTGGCGGGCACCAGAACACAGGGCTATTCGGGCGACGGAGGACCTGCTACCGCGGCGGAACTCAACTATCCGTACCGCGTGACCCTCGACGCGGCCGGCAATCTCTACATCGCGGACTCCGGCAACTCCGTAGTCCGCCGGGTGGCGGCGGCGACGGGCATCATCACCACCGCGGCGGGCAACGGAACCTGGGGCCATTCCGGCGATGGAGGACCCGCTATCGACGCCCAGCTCGGCACTCCCTGGGACGTGGCCACGGACGCGGCCGGCAACCTCTACATCGCAGACTGGGGAGCGGCCTCCATCCGAAAGGTGGCGGGAGGCATCATCACGGCCATCGCGGGCAACGCAACCGGGAGCCTGGGGGATGGAGGTCCCGCCACGGGCGCTCAGATTTCTCCCCAGGGCATCGCGGTGGACGCCGCCGGGAACGTTTACGCCGCGGACACGCAGACCAACCTGATCCGCCTGCTGACACCCCAAGGGAGCCGCGGGCTGCTGAGCGTCGCGCTGACACCCGGCGCCGGCTTCTTCGTTCAGGGACAGACCGGGGCGACTTACTCGGTCGTGGTGAGCAATGCCGCCGCCGCCGGGCCGACCAGCGGCGCCGTGACGGTGACCGACATCCCGCCTGCAACCCTGACTCTGGTCTCGATGTCGGGAACGGGCTGGAATTGCTCGGGCGCCGCCTGTACGCGCAGCGACACTCTGAACCCAGGGGCCAGTTATCCGGCCATAACCGTGACGGCGAACGTCGCGCAGGATGCGCCTTCCCAGGTGATGAACGAGGTCGCCGTCTCCGGCGGCGGCGCGGCCGCGGCGAGCGCCACCAACCTGACGACGATTCACAGCCAGCCCGCGCTGCCCCTCCTGAACTCTCCGGCAAACGGCGCGACGGCCGTTCTGGTAGCGCCGACGTTGATCTGGAACGCGGCGGCTGGGGCTACGTCCTACGACGTCTACTTCGGTACCCAGTCCCCGCCGCCTCTGGTGACCACCACGACCGGGACTACGTACGCTCCGGGAACGCTGGCCGCTGGGGCTACCTACTACTGGCAGGTGGTTGCCGTCAACGAGGCCGCGGGGGTCAGTTCCGAAACGTGGTCCTTCACCACCGGCGTTCCCGCTGCCGGCGCGCGGTTCATCCCGGTGGCGCCCTGCCGCGTGGCGGACACGCGCCACCCCATAGGGACCTTTGGCGGACCCACGATGACGGCCGGTTCGACTCGCTCGTTCCCGATTCCACAGAGCGGATGCCACGTTCCGTCCACCGCGCAGGCTTATTCCCTCAACGTTACGGTGGTTCCCGAAGGGCAGCTCGGCTTTCTGACCCTATGGCCCGCCGGCGACGCCCAGCCGTTCGTTTCGACCCTGAATTCGTGGGGCGCCGACGTGGTGGCGAATGCGGCCCTCGTTCCGGCCGGCGTGGGCGGAGCGGTGAGCGTGTTCGCCAGCGACCAGACCGATGTGCTCCTCGATATTGACGGCTATTTCGATTCCACCGGCGCTTCGTTCTACGCCGCCCCGCCGTGCCGCGTCGCGGATACGCGCGGACCCGCCGGCCAGTTCGGCGCGCCCTCCATGTTCGCCGGCCAGATTCGGGACTTTCCGCTTCCGTCGGGCTCCTGCGGGATTCCGGCTTCCGCGACGGCTTACTCGCTGAACGTCACGGCGGTGCCTGCGACGAGCTTCCTGGGCTATCTGACGACTTGGCCAACGGGCTCGTCCCGCCCGTTCGTCTCCACCCTGAATTCCTGGACCGGCGACGTGGTGGCGAACGCCGCTGTCGTTCCGGCCGGAACCAACGAATCGGTTTCCGTGTTCGTCACCGACCCGGCCGACGTGATCCTGGATGTCAACGGTTACTTCGGCGCGCCGGGCAACGCGGGCGCACTGGCGTTCTACCCGGTGGCGCCGTGCCGGGTGGCGGACACACGGAATCCCGCCGGCCCCTTTGGCGGCCCGGAGATGGAGGCGGGGAGCACGCGCTCGTTTGCGATTCCGGCCAGCGGCTGCTACGTGCCCTCGACGGCCGCGGCTTACTCGGTCAACGTGACCGTGGCGCCCGACGGACCGCTATCCTATCTCTCAGCCTGGGCAGCGGGATCGGCGCAGCCGAACGTCTCCACTCTGAATTCCTGGAAGGGCGCGGTGGCGGCCAACGCGGCCATCGTTCAGGCGGGGACGAGCGGGGCGATCAGCATTTACGTGAGCCAGCGAACGCACGTAATTCTGGATATTAACGGCTATTTCGCGCCGTAGGCGTCAAGTCACCATACGTGCAAGGGCCGCTGTCCGTGGACGGCGGCTCTTGCGCAATGCACCTGGAGGGGTCCGAGGTTACCGGCGCCCGCCGCCGTGGCCCCCGCTGTAGTGGCCGCCGTGGCCCCCGCCGTAACCGTGGCTCCCGCCGCCGTAACCGCCGCGGTAGCCGTGACCGTAGGAGCCGCCGCCGTACCGGGGCCCGTAGCCGTACCCACGGCCGGAGTAGCCGGAGTAGTATCGGGGCGGCGCCCAGTAGCCGGGATGCCAGTAGCGGTGCGGGCCCGACCAAGCCCAGTAGCCGTCGGTCCAGTAGTAGCCGGGCCCTGGGTAGGGCATGCCGTAGGCCACCACGGGCGGCGGCGCGGCGTAGTAGCCGTAACCGTAGCCGCCTCCAACTCCGACTCCGAAGAAGGCGTGGGTCCCCGCGAACACGGAGCCCGCGGCCAGCAACATAAGAACCAGCAATCGCGTTTTCATGGGTTTATGCTCCCGCGGAGAGAAGGAGCATTTGGCTTGCCAAAGCGCAAGCTGCTGACGATTCAAGGCTTATCGCTCGCCTGCGCACGCCGGGGGTGGCCGAAAACCACCACCGCGAACGAAATCGGCCAACCACGCCTCAGGCCGGCCGGAATTCGATGAGCTCGATGAGCGCCCCGTCGTCGACGATCATCGCCGCACGGACCCCGGCGGAGGGCGAACCCGGAGGTATCAGAACGTCTTTGCCCGCCAGAGCGGCGTCGATATCGTCCACTTCGAAGGCGACGTGCGGCAGCGACTGGACAGGGGCCGGCAGTGGGCAATCCGCCTCGAAGCGCAGCCATTCGATCCCGTATTGGCTGGTGGCGAAGCCGGAGACGAACATCTTGAACTGCTCCAGGTAGCGTTCCCCGGCGCGCGGCACGGTGGTGGGAACGCCCAGGTGGTGATACCGCCAGCCCTGCGCCCCGATGGCCGGCGGCGGCTCGTGGTCCTTTCTCATGCCTTCTTCCCCTTTAGGGCCGCCTGTTTCGCCTTGGGCATCTTCGCAACCACCAACTCGTAGGACCGGCTGAGCAACCGCCTGACCTCCGCCGCGCTGAGCGCGTCCTCGCTCTCCAGGGCTACCCAGTGCGCCCGCGCCAGGTACGGGGCCGGGATGATGCCGGGACGCTCGATGAGTTCGGCGGATTCCTCCGGCGAGGACTTGAGGCTGAGCCACTGGCCGCCGGGCTCGAGCGCCAGGATGGCGAAGATCTTGCCCGCGATTTTGAACACCAGATGTTCGCCCCACTGCACCTGCTCGGTGGCGTGGGGAAAAGAGAGGCAGTGCCGGCGCACCCATTCGATGTCCATACCTAGCCGATCTTCTCACACGCTCCGGCCGCGACGTGCGACAGCGGGCTCTTCGCGTGCCCGTGATCCGTCCGTAACGGATTTCGGAGTCTAAGCGGGGAGTGCGGATCGCGGGCTCTCGGCAGGAATGTGCGCTTTCACCTTGGAGGTGAAGCGGAGGTCGCGTACAATCCAAGTTCATGCCCAAACGTCCGAAGCCCTCGGTGACCGAACAGCCCCTGCCTTTCGCCTATGATGACCAAGCCACCGAGGAGGGAGTCACAGCGTTAGGTGGAATGCCGGTGCTGGTCCAGACCTTCCGGTCCTTGGCGGTAGGCGGCAGTGTCCGGCGCAACGTCACGCTGAAGCAGCGGCAACGCGGACTATCCGAAGACGCGTACGTGGAGAGCTTCGTGATTCTGAACGCGGCCGGGGGTGACTGTCTGGAAGACTTTGAGCATCTGCGGGCTGACGAAGGACTGGCGGAGTTGATCGGTCACGAGGTGCCATCCCCGGAGGCGGCGCGCAAGTTTCTGTACCAGTTTCACGACGAAGCGAAAGTGGAGGAAGCGCAGCAGCGGGCTCTGAGCTTGGGACAGCGCAGTTACATTCCCGGCGAGAACGCGGCGCTCCAGGGACTGGGCTCGGTGAACCGGGAGATGATTCAGGAGTTCGGCCGCCGGACCGGAGACAAGATCGCGACCATCGACCTGGACGCCACGGTGATCGAAAGCTGGAAGAGAGAAGCTCAACCCACCTATCAAGGCGGCACCGGCTACCAACCCATGCTGGCCTTGTGGGCGGAGCTGAACGTGATCGTGGCGGATGAGTTTCGAGACGGCAACGTGGGGGCGCACACTCAGTTACTGCCGGTCGCCAAGCAGGCTTTTGCAGCCCTGCCGGCGACGGTGGAAGAGAAGTACTTTCGCGGGGACTCGGCCTGCTACGAACAGGATCTGATGCGCTGGTTGCGGGACCAGAAGCGGACGGAAGGGCCGGCAGGATTCATCGGATTCGGGATCAGCGCCAAGATGAGCGATTCGCTGCGGGAGCGGCTGCGGATGCTGCCCGAAGGACTGTGGAAGGCGTACCGGGAAGAGGCCGAAGCGGACTGGGAGTATGCCGAGTTGCAGAACTGGGATCCGCTGGAGAAGGCGGGAGAAGAGCTGGATCATATTCGTTACCTGGCGATTCGAGTTCACAAGAAGCAGGGCGAGTTGTTTGCCGACGGCAAGTTGTACAAGTACTACGCGGTGGTGACCAACCGCTGGGACCATGACGTCAAGCGACTGCTGGAATGGCAGCGGGAGAAGGCGGGCACAATCGAGGCGGCGCACGAGGTGTTGAAGAACGAGTTGGCGGCGGGGGTGATGCCGTGCGGACGCTTCGGAGCCAATGCGGCGTGGCTGCGGCTGGCGGTGCTGACTTACAATCTGCTGAGCGCGCTGAAGCGGCTGGCTCTGCCTGCGGAGCTACTGAATGTTCGACCGAAGCGGCTGCGGTTCCTAATTTTCAACACGGCGGGTCGGATCATCCATCACGCGCGCAGCGTGATCTGCCGGCTGAAGCATGTGGGGCAACTTCTGGGGGGATGGAGCACGGTGTTGGCGGCCCTGCCGCTGCCGCAACCGGCCTGAGTCTGGGATTCCTTACGGACGGATTATAGAAGCACTTTTTGAGAAGGCGAGCCGGAGGTGTGCCCGCAGGCGGCCCGCGGAAGGTTGTCGGGCTCTTTCCCGTAACTCCTCTCCCGCCCAGTTCGCACCGGAGGATCGCCATTCGCTCTCCGCCATCCGCTACCAACGCTTCCGCACCCTTTCGGCCCCTGCTCGGCAGAGAGGGCCGTCCCTACGGACGGATTACGGGCGTGCCGCGTCGCCGGGAGCGGAGCCGTGAGAGAATAGGTGTTTCAGATGGTGGTTGACGGCATCTACTACGGTTTGGGACTCGGCGCCGCCGCCGGGGTCGCCTGGTGGTGGGCGGGGTCTCTCTATGCGGTCCCCTTGCTCCTGTTGGCCGTCTTCTGTCTCTACTTCTTTCGCGATCCGGACCGCGCCATTCCCGCCGGCCCGGTGGCCGTCTCGCCGGCGGACGGCAGAGTGGTCGCGGTCCACGCGGAGTCCCCAAGTCTGACCCGCGTCAGCGTGTTCCTCAACATCTTCGACGTGCACGTGAACCGCGCGCCGGTCGCCGGAAGGATCAAGGAAGTTTTCTACAAGAAGGGCCGTTTCCTTGTGGCCAGCCGGGAGCGAGCCTCCGCCGAGAACGAACAGAACCTGGTGGTAATCGAAGGCGACGGCGTCGAAGTCGCCTTCCGGCAGATTGCCGGGCTCATCGCCCGCCGCATCGTGTTCCGCAAACAGCCGGGGGACCGCGTCGAGACCGGGGAGCGGATCGGTTTGATCAAGTTCGGGTCGCGCGTGGATGTTCTGCTCGGCCCCGAGTGGGACATCGAGGTCCGCGCCGGGATGCGCGTGCGGGCCGGATCGAGCGTGCTGGCTCGCCGGAGGCCGGAGTAGAGGCGGAATGGGCGTACGCAGCTTATCGCAGCGTTGGATCGGCCCGGGGCCGGACGGACGGCCGCGGCCGCGCGCGGCCTACGCTTTGCCGACGCTGTTCACCGCCGGCAACGTCTTCCTGGGCTTCGTGTCGATCATGCAGTCCGTACAGGGCGCGCTGCTGGCTGGATCCGGCAAGACCGGGGCCAATCCGCATTTCCAGATGGCCTCCATCCTGATCGGATGGGCCGTGCTGCTGGACGGTCTGGACGGCCGCATCGCGCGCCTCACCAACACTGTCAGCGAATTCGGCCGCGAGATGGACTCACTCGCCGACGTGATTACTTTCGGCATCGCTCCCGCCGTTCTGGCGTTCACCTGGGGCGTGCAGCTAGCGATCGGAACAGTCGTTCCCACGTTCCAGGATCACGTGGGGCATGTCGGCTTCTTCATCCCCTTCCTGTTCCTGCTTTGCGGCGCTGCGCGCCTGGCCCGCTTCAACATTCAGAAGAACCCAGTGCCGAAAAACCCCGGCCGGCCCGACCGGAAGTACTTCGTCGGCCTGCCGATCCCGGCCGCCGCTGCTCTGGTGGCCGCCGTCGTGTACGCCTCCGAGGGCACGCCGATCCAGTTCTGGCCTCTGATGCTGCTCTGGCTGGGCCTGCTCGCGCTGCTCTCGTTCCTGATGGTCAGCACCTGGCGTTATCAGAGCTTCAAGGATGTTCAACTGCTGCGCCCCCGCTCGTGGCTCACCTTCGTGCTCGGGGGCAGCATGATCTATCTGCTGGGAACCTACACGCGGCCGGTTCTTTTAGCGATCACAACGGCCTACGCGGCGAGTGGAATCGCGGTTCGCATCGGCGGGATCGTGCGGCGCCGCGTGCGCCACTCCCAACCAGAACCGGAGCGCCAGCTTGGGTAGCGCTCGGCCCGTCGCGGCGGTGGTCGGAAGCAACTCCCTGCTCGGCCGGGAGGTCCGCGATGTTCTGGCCCGAACGCCCTTCCAGACGAAGTTGATCGGCGCCGATGAGGTCGAGGCCGGAACGCTGACCGAAGAGGGCGGAGAGCCGCTCATCATCACGGCCCTGGACGAGGAGAACCTGGCCGCGGCGCGGGCCGTCTTCCTGGCCGGGTCCGCCGAATCGAGCGGCAGGGCCATGGAGATCGTCTCGCGGCTGGCGTCGCGCCCGGTCGTGGTGGATCTGACGTACGCTCTCGAAGAGCGGCCCACGGCCCACCTGCGGGCCCCGGTCGTCGAACCCGCCGGCTACGTTCTCCCTCCGGAATCCGAGCACGTCGTGGCGCACCCGGCCGCGATCGTGCTGGCGCTGCTCCTGGTGCGCCTGGGCCAGGCCGGGCCGCTCCGCCGCGTCATCGCGCACGTCTTCGAGCCGGCCAGCGAACGCGGCCAGCGCGGTATCGATGAGTTGCAGCGGCAGACCGTGGGCCTGCTCTCGTTCCAGAAGTGGCCCAAGGGCCTCTACGACGAACAGGCCGCCTTCAACCTCCTGGCGCGCTACGGCGCTGAGGCGCCCCTTGCGTTGGAGAGCATTGAAGCGCGCATCGAGCGTCACCTGGCGACGCTCCTGGCCTGGAACGGCGGAATCCGGATGCCGTCCATCCGGCTGATTCAGGCGCCGGTGTTCCACGGGCACAGCGTTTCTCTGTGGGCCGAGTTCGAGACGAATCCGGGCGTCAGGGCGATCGAAGATGCGCTGGCGAGCGCCCACATCGACGTGCGCGGAGCCGATGCCGAGGCGCCCAACCCGGTCGGCATGGCCGGCCAAAGCGGCATCGCCGTCGGCGCCGTTGCGCCGGACGCCAACGACGCGCGCGCGGTCTGGTTCTGGGTGGCCGCGGACAACCTCCGCATCGTGGCCGAGAACGCCCTGGCGGTGATCCAACCTCTGGCAGCCGCGGCCGCGGAGGCACAGCCATGAACCGGCTCGCGCTGGCCGTCACGCTCGGCTTTGCCCTCCTGTGTGGCGGCTGCGGCTACCATGTCGCGGGCCGCGGCGACGCCCTGCCTAAGAACATCAAGACCATCGCCATCCCCGCCTTCGCGAATGCGACGACGCTCTACCAACTGGCGGAGCGGCTGCCGGCCGATATCACCCGCGAGTTCATCTCCCGCACCCGTTACCAGGTGGTTACGGACCCGAAGGCGGCCGACGCCGTTCTCACCGGCTCGCTGGTGAAGGCCTATTCCCTGGCCGCGACACTGGATCCGACCACCAACCGGGCCAGCAGCGCCATGATATCGGTGACCCTCGCCATCACGCTGACAGATCGCGCCACCGGCAAGGTCATCTATGCGCGGACTTTCGACGCGCACGACCGCTACGAGGTCAGCCCGACGGCTGCCACGTATTTCGAAGAGGCGAGCAGCGCGGTGGGCCGGATGAGCCGCTCGGTGGCCCGCGACACGGTGAGCGCGATCCTGGAGAAGTTCTAGTGCGCGGCGAGGATGTGACGCACGCTTCAGCCTGCAGCGGCGCGCGGAAGAGTGCGCCGCGGTGGTAGCATGACTCCCCAACAATTCCTGGCGCAACTGAAACAGCAGGGGCCGGCGCCGGCTTACCTGTTTCTCGGGGCCGGAGCCCTACCAGCGCGAGTTTTGCCGCGGCGCCCTCATCCAGCGCGTGCTCCCCGGCCCCGCGGAGCGCGAGAGCGGCCTGATCCGCCACGACCTCGACACGGTAACGCTCGCCGCCGTGCTCGAAGACGCCTGCTCGCCGTCGCTGTTCTCTCCGCGGCGCGTTCTGGTCGTCTCCGGGGCGGAGGCCGCGCTGCCTCGCACGCGCGCCGGAACCGAAGAGACCGAGGAAGAGGCTGGACCGGGCAAGGGCGGGGCCGCGGCTCTGGCCGCCTACCTCAAGGACCCTTCGCCAGACGTCGTGTTGGTCTTCGAGGCCGCGCGCTACGGCTTCGAAGGCGAGGACAAGAGGAAACTGGAGCGCGTGCGGAAGTTCTACGCCGCCCTGCCGGCCGTGGTCGAGTTCCCGCAGATGTCCGACGCGCAAGCGCGGCACTTCGCTCAGAACCTGGCTACCCGCGCCGGGTTGAAGATCGGTCCCGCCGAGTTGGACCTGCTGGTGGACGACCTGGGCGGCGAGGCCGCCCGCATCGCGGCGGAGATCGAGAAGCTCAGCATTTACGCCGGCGGCGGCCGCGAGATCGGAGCCGCCGTGATTTCGGAACTGGTGCCGGAGGCCCGCGAGTCCACGATTTTCGCGCTGGTCGGCGCGCTGGGCCGCAACGACCGCGGCGGCGCACTCGACATTCTCGACACGCTCATCCGCCAGAGCGAGTACCTGCCGCTGGCGCTGAGTTTTCTCGCCAGCCAGTTCCGCCTGGCGCTGGCGGCCCGCGAGGCCGGATTGCGCAGCCCGCAGGCGATCCAGGCGCATTTCGCCAAACAGGGCGTGCAGATATGGGGCTCCCGCGCCGAGCAGGTGTTCCAGACGGTCTCCAGTTTCTCGAAGAAACGCCTGACCGCCGCCCTGAAGCTGATCTTCCAGGCGGACAAGGCGCTCCGGGACACCCGTCCCGACGACCGGCTGGTGATGGAGGAGTTCATCCTGCGGCTGACGGGTTGACGGGCCCGGAACGCAGCCCGTTGATCGGATACAGACTGCACGATTTGCGGCACCCCGCCGTCACCTGTGATAGAACGTAGCCTGAAAGGGGGCTTTCGTGTTCAGAACGATTGTCCTTCTAAGTGCCTTCGGCGTTTGCGCGTCCTCCGGCAGCGGCCCGATTCGCGAGATCACCTCGCCCGCGGAACGAGTGGGTAACAGCCTCAGTCCCGCGGTGTCGAAGGGTTACATCTATTGGGTCGGCCGCGATGGCGGAGACGGCCAGGTGACGATCTATGCTCCCGACGGTCGCGTGGCGCTCGCCTTCGACGGAAACGGGCGGGTCCGTGGCGTTGCTTTCGACACGGACGGCGGGGTTGCCGTGGCATGGGGCCGGCGGGATTCGGCGGAGGCGGGCGGCATCGACTTTCGCGATCGAAACGGCCAGCTCGCAAGAACCATACGGACCCCGAACTACCTGCCCGCTCATCTTGCGTTCGCCGAAGACCACACGCTGTGGACGTTCGGGAGCCCGCGCAATAGCAAGGGACGGCCGGATCCGGAGGGCATGACCGTGCGCAAGTTCCTGCCCGATGGGAAACAGGCTGGGGCGTATCTGCCCCGGTCTGCGTTCCCAGCGGGGCTGGAGCCGGCCGCCGCGGGCTGGCAATGGTCGAACACGATCGTCGTCGCCCGCGACCGCGTCGGGCTCTGGGCCATCTCGGGCCAGCGTGGCGATGACACGGAATGGGTGGAGTTGGACCTGAATGGGAACCTGCTGGGCCGATGGAGGCTCGATCAGTTCCATGGCGCCAGCGACGAACATATAGCGCTGACCGCGGACGGCCACGTATTCATTCAGTACAGAGAGCCGGAAGCACAGGATCCTCGCGTATTCGCCCTGGACCGTGCTTCTTCCACCTGGCAACCGGTCGAAGCGCCTCCGAGCGGCTGGATGGAAGGCGCGGATGGAAACGCCCTGATTTTCTCGGACTTCGCTCTCGGGCCGATTCACCTTCGCTGGGTTGAACACCCGTAGCGGGCCAGGGAGAGGCCAGCGGGAACGTGCCGGCACGTGCTCGAGGAGCTGTCCTGAGGGTGACGGCCTGAGCGGCGACTACTTCGCCACGAGACTCTTCAACCGCGCGCTCAAGCGGGACTTGTACCGCGCGGCGGTGTTCTTCTTCACGATGCCCCACCGGGCGGCCCGGTCGATGAGCGAGAAAGTCTGGGGCAACTGGGCCTGGGCCGCGCTCGCGTCCTTCTCCTCGAGCAAGCGGCGCATGGCGCGGATCTGGTGGCGCAGGCGCGACTTGCGCGCGTGGTTGATCACCGTCCGCCGTTCTTCCTGTCGTACACGTTTCAGCGCAGAGAAATGATTTGCCATCTAGGTCGGAACTCTCTCATGTCAGGATAGCGCAACGGCTTCCGCACGGTCAAACCGGCCGGCCCCGGACCACAGGACAGCGATTTCGCAACCAGACATCCCAGACATCCGAATCGACTCCTGTTTTGAGCGGGCCGCCACCGCCCGGAATCGCTGACCACAGAAGGGAGGGCTCGCGTTGCCCGCCACGGATGCGCTATACTTTGTCTTTCGGCTTGACGGACGCTGTGAGGAGAATTGTGCCGCACGGTTGCCGCCGGGTGCGCGGACAGGTGGCTGAGCGGTCAAAAGCAACGGGCTGTAAACCCGTCGCCCCTTGGGGCTACGGAGGTTCGAATCCTCCCCTGTCCACCAGGTTCGTGTAACGGGCCGATGTAGCTCAGTTGGTAGAGCGCGTCCTTGGTAAGGACGAGGTCACCGGTTCAATCCCGGTCATCGGCTCCAGTACGTTTTCGGATGTCCTGCCAGTAGGACGAGCGGAAAGGCAATCTTTCAAACTTGACAGAATGAGGGTCCGCGCATGGCGGCCCTCGGATTTCAGGGGGTCGCACCATGGCCAAAGAGAAATTCGATCGCACTAAACCGCATGTCAATATCGGGACGATCGGGCACATCGATCACGGCAAGACGACGCTGACCGCGGCCATCACCAAGATCCTGGCGCGGGGCAATCCCAAGGTGAAGTTCCGCAGCTTCGACTCGATCGACAACGCTCCGGAGGAGAAGGCCCGCGGGATCACCATCGCCATCGCGCACGTGGAGTACGAGACCGCCAAGCGGCACTACGCGCACGTGGACTGTCCGGGTCACGCCGACTACATCAAGAACATGATCACCGGGGCGGCGCAGATGGACGGGGCCATCCTGGTGGTGGCGGCCACCGACGGGCCGATGCCGCAGACGCGGGAGCACATTCTGCTGGCCCGCCAGGTGGGGGTGCCCTACGTGGTGGTGGCGCTGAACAAGGTGGACGCGGTGGACGATCCGGAGCTGCTGGATCTGGTGGAGCTGGAAGTCCGGGAGCTGCTGACCAAGTACGAGTTTCCGGGGGACGATCTGCCGGTGGTGCGGGTGTCGGCTTTGGGCGCGCTGAACGGGGAAGAGAAGTGGGAGAAGGGCGTGCTGGAGCTGATGGACGCGGTGGACAACTACATTCCCATGCCGGCGCGGGACATCGAGCATCCGTTCCTGATGCCGGTGGAAGACATCTTCTCGATCCAGGGGCGGGGCACGGTGGTGACGGGCCGCATCGAGCGCGGGATCTGCAAGGTCGGCGAGGAAATGGAGATCGTGGGATTCCGGGACACGCGCAAGACGGTGGTGACGGGCGTGGAGATGTTCAAGAAGCTTCTGGACCAGGGGCAGGCGGGGGACAACGTAGGCCTGCTGCTGCGGGGCATCGACAAGGACGATGTGGAGCGGGGGCAGGTGATCGCCAAGCCGGGCTCGATCACGCCGCACAAGAAGTTCCGGGGCGGGGTGTACGTTTTGAGCAAGGAAGAGGGAGGGCGGCACACGCCGTTCTTCAAGGGATACCGGCCGCAGTTCTATTTCCGGACCACGGACGTGACGGGCGTGGCGGTGATGCCGGAAGGTGTCGAGATGGTGATGCCGGGCGACAGCGTGAACCTGGAAGTGGAGCTGATCACGCCGGTGGCCATGAACAAAGGGCTGCGCTTTGCGATCCGCGAGGGCGGGCGCACGGTGGGCGCCGGCACGGTAACGGAGATATTGGAATAAGGACGCCGAATGCCACGAGAGATCATCACGTTTCAGTGCACCGAGTGCAAGAACCGGAACTACACCAAAACCAAGAATAAGAAGACTTCCACCGAGCGTCTGGAGATGAGCAAGTTCTGCCCCCATTGCCGCAAGCACCAGCCGCACAAAGAGGTGAAGTAGGGCAGCGCGGACCGGATACTGTAGAATATAGAAGGCAGTCGGGTTGCGGCTGTTGGCCCGAAATAGGGGCGTAGGTTTAACGGTAGACCAGCGGTCTCCAAAACCGCGAGTGGGGGTTCGAATCCCTCCGCCCCTGCCATGAGAAGCGCGCTGCGGGCGGAGCGGCGGCCGTGCGGGAGAATCCGCCGCCAGAAGGCAACAAGAAGATGGAAGAACAAAAGCCTTTCGTCGAAAGACTCCGGCAGTGGCCGGCGGATGTGAAGGATTACGTCCAGGAACTCCAGGCGGAGATGCGGCGCGTCACTTGGCCGAGCCGCAAGCAGGTGCGGGCGACCACGGTGGTGGTCATTGCGACCGTGTTCGCCTTTGCGGCGTACTTTGCCGTAGTCGACACCCTCATCGCCCGTGCCATTACCAAGGTCTTCCAGGTGTTCGCGAAGTCTTAAGGGCGGTGCCGCATGGCAGACGACGACAACATCGAGGTGCAGCCGGACGAGCCCGAATCGAATCCGCTCGAGGCGGGCGCCGGACAGGCGCCGCAGGGATTTGACGAGAGCTCGCCGCGCCAGTGGTTCATCATCCACACTTACTCGGGTTTCGAGAACAAGGTCGCCGAGTCCCTGCGCAGCCGCGCGCAAGCCTTTGGCTTCGCGGACAAGATCGGGCAGATCCTGATCCCCACCGAGGAAGTCGTCGAGGTTCGCGGGGGCAAGAAGGTCACCAGCAAACGGTTGATGTACCCCGGCTACGTCCTGGTGGAAATGGAAATGAACGACGACCTGTGGCATGCCGTGAAGTCCACGCCGCGGGTCACCGGCTTCGTCGGCGGCGGCAACACGCCCGTGCCGCTCAGCGCTACCGAGGTCAACGATATTCTTTACCGTCAGGCCACTTCGGCCGACCGGCCGCGGCCCAAGCAGACGTTCGAGAAAGGCGAGGCGGTGCGCATCAACGACGGCCCCTTCTCGAACTTCTCCGGCAAGGTGGACGAGGTCAACCCGGAGCGCAACACGCTGCGCGTCCTGGTGACCATTTTCGGCCGCGCGACTCCGGTCGAGCTCGAGTTCGGCCAGGTAGAAAAGGTATAGGGTTTCCGGAATGGCAAAGAAAGTTACCGCGCAAGTGAAACTGCAGATCCCGGCCGGCAAGGCGACCCCGGCGCCGCCCGTGGGCACGGCTCTCGGCCCGCAGGGCGTCAATATCATGGAGTTCTGCAAGGCGTTCAACGCCAAGACGTCTGCCAAGGACCAGGAGGGCTTGATCATCCCGGTCGTCATCACCATCTTCAACGACCGCTCCTTCACCTTCATCACCAAGACACCGCCCGTGCCGGTGCTCATCAAGCGCGCGGTAAGCCTCGCCAAGGGCTCCGCCGAGCCCAACAAGACCAAGGTAGGGAAGATCACCCCTCAGCAGGTCGAGGAGATCGCCAGGATCAAGATGCCCGACCTGAACTGCTTCACGCTCGAGGCGGCCATCCACTGCGTCGAAGGCACCGCCCGCAGCATGGGCGTGGACGTGGGCTAGCTCGAGGTTGCCGTCCAGGGAGGCACCCGATGGCCGCGCGCATCGTCCTGCTGGTGTCGCCTGTGCTGTTGTGCATCCCGACAGCGCTGTTCGCCTCCGGACACCGCTGGATCTCCCTTATCGCCTTGATCCTGGTGAACGTCGGCGTCAGGACGCTGGTGCGCCAATACGCCGGCCAGAGCGGCCGCGACGGCGATCTCTGGGGTATCGGCGGCTTCTTCTTCCCCCTCATCGTGCCCATCGTTCTCGCCCTGATGCCGCCGGACCCGAACTCGCAGGCCGCACAGTTTCGGGCAGTCTCCGGGACAACTCGCGCGAAGGCCGCTGGCGGATCGCTTGAAGAACGGTTTCCGCTGCTGACGCAGTGCCTGGCGGGTCAGCCTGAGGCGACTCGATGCGGCCTGATGGCGCGTTTCCGGGCCGTCAGGACCAATTTCGAGTTCCTGCTGCCAACCACCCAGACGGCGATTGCCCGGCTGCTGGCCGAGGCCCAGGACCGCAAGTTCGTCACCTGGACCGGGACCAACGGCAACGTGCCCCTGGTCTATGGCGCCGGGTTGGTCGGCCCAGCCGCAGTCGAGGAAACCGGCCGCTGGCTCTCCTCGGCCGGAGCCCCCGGAGAGAAGCTCACCATCGCGGTCCGGGATGCGGACGGCGTTCTGCAGTTCATCGAGCATCGTTTCGAGCCGGCATCCGGCGCCCGAGCCTGACAGCCCCGACGGGACTATTCAGCGGCATAAACCCGAGCGGTCGTGTGTTAAAGTATGAATCCTGGATACCATCTCCATGATCCAACCCATAGGGCAGACGGACGGGTTCGACGAAGCCGCGCTGGTCGCCCAGGCCCAAACAGGAGGTGAAGAAGCTTTCACCGAGCTGGTCAACCGCTACGAAGGCAACATCTACCGCCTGGCACGACACATCACACAGAACCCTGAGGACGCCGAGGACGTTCTGCAAGAGACGTTCCTGAAGGCTTACGAGCACCTGAGGGACTTCCAGGGCAACTCCAAGTTCTACACTTGGCTCGTTCGGATCGCCGTGAACCAGGCACTGATGAAGCTTCGGAAGCGCAAGACCGATGCTTCGGTTTCATTGGACGATCCCTACGACACCGGCGAGGAGAGCCTGGTGCGGGAAATCGCCGTTTGGGACCCGAATCCCGAGCAGACCTACTCGCAGGAGGAGATACGGGCCATCCTGGAGAGGGCCGTGGATAGCCTGCCGCCCACGTTCCGGGCGGTGTTCGCGTTGAGGGATATTGAGGAGCTTTCGACGGAAGAAACAGCGGCGGTCCTGAACCTCTCGGTTCCGGCGGTCAAGAGCCGCCTCCTTCGCGCGCGTTTGAGGCTGAGAGAAAAGCTGACCCGCTATTTTAAGCGGAAAGGGGACGATTTCTTTGGTTACATGTAAGGATTTCCTCAGTGAGCTCAACGAGTACCTCGACGGCAGCGCGGAAGATACGCTGCGGAAGGAACTCGAAGGCCATCTGAGCGAGTGCCCCAACTGCTGGGTCGTCTGCGACACGACCAAGAAGACCATCCAGATCTACCGCGGCGTGGAGCCCTACCAGGTCCCCGCGGGCGTCCACGACCGCCTCATCGCCGCCCTGCAGAAGCGGGCGCGCGCTGTGACGTGACCGGCCACGCGGCCGGTCCTACATATACGCCTGGACCGTACCCCGGCACGGGCCAGGTCCCGCCCCTGGCTCCGTTGGGTCGTGTCGTTCGGCTCTGATGGACGCGCTATTGACTGGGTTCGGCTGGATCCGCGTAGATGTAGTCTTCTTTGCATCCCTGAGCCGCACCGGCGAAGAAGGCGCCACAGCGGTCGACCTTCCACGCTCTTCCCATCTTTGCCGCTACGGTGGCCTTTGAATCGCCGGCTGCCAGTTGGCCATATCCACGCTCCAATTGATGCCGCCGGAACACAGTCCACGCAAGCGTCACAACCAGAGCCGAAATCAGAATCAACGCGATGGTCCTGGTCATTCCGATTCGCGCCATGGCCACGCTGTCCTACCGGATGATCTGGGCGCGGAAGACGTAGACCCGCGTAGAAGAATCGCGGTAAGCATCCCGGCTTGCTCCCGCCTTCCTGGCCAGCGCGTCCAGAAACTGCTTCGCCGTCCAGTTCCGCTCGGTGGCCACCTGCGGGAGCAGGAGACCGTGGTTGAGGCCGGCTTCGAGCAGCGCGCCGTGCTCGTTCACCCGGAACTCGTCCAGGCTGGCGATGCGCTTCATCGGCGTGAGCACGGAAACCTCCAGTTCGACATCCTCTTCCCCCTGGCGCAGCGGCGCGAAGCGCGTATCTTCGAGCGCGGCGGCCAGCGTGAGCGATGGGACCAGCGTGGACAGCGGTTCGGTTGAGGCCCTACGGCCCACGCACCCCCGCAGGTTCCCCTGCGACATCAGCGTGACGAACGCCGCGGCACGCCGGTCCAGCGCCGCACTCCCGCCCTGGGGCGGAATCGGCCGGCGCTGACCGGTGTCGAGATAGTTGGCCAGGGTTGCGCGGGCGCTCGCGACGAGCAGTCGCTGGTCCTCGGGGCCCAGCTCCAAAGCCCGGTAAGGGAAGTAGCCCAGCGCCGCGTAGCTGACCGAGTGCGTGTAGTCCCCGGTGATTTCGCCCGAGGTCTGGTAGTCGAGGTTGGTCTGAAAGATCTCCTCGTCCCCGCCGGCCAGCCGTAGCGTCTCGAGGAGCAGGCCGATGGGCTCGAACCCGCACACGGTCGAGCCGCTCGCGCGCAACTCGGCCAGGAACTCGTCCGCGCACAACGACCCGGTAGCGTCGATGGCGCTTTCATCGACCTCCCGCAGCCGTTCGGCGGCGTTCTCATCGGCCGGGAACGGCTGGTAAGAGAAGCCCCGCCCGAAGTGCGTGAAATCAGAGCTGGCCACCACCACGGTCCCCGGCCCCAGCAAGGAAGACAGCTTGCGGGCCGCCGCGGCGCGCGACTCGTGAGTCATGCGGCTGACATAGACGGGCACGACGCTAGCCGCCGGCGCGGCGAACTGGACCAGGGGAAGCTGGATCTCCACCGAGTGGTCGCACAGGGCTTCTTCCTTCTTGGGCGCGAATTCGCCGCCTTCCATCAGGGCGGAGGCGAACGCGCGATCCACCGGAACCTCTCCCAGCGGCGTGCGGAGCGCCGCCACGTCCGGAATCCACGCTCCTGGCGCCGCCCCGTGATGGGAGAATCCCAATACGACCACGCGCTGGGGCGCCTGAAGGCGGAGGTGGCGATAGGCGGCCGCAGCCACAGTGCCGGAGTAGACCATGCCGGCGTGAGGCACGACGAAGCCGGAGGCGCGGCCAGGAAGGTAGCGGCCGGTGCGCCGTTCGGACTCCACAAACAGCCGTTCCAGGAGGCTGCGCAACTCGCCGGCGTCGGCCGGGTACCAGGATCCGCTGAAGGGTGAGACATGAACGCCAGAGGCAGGCATGGCGGACTCCTCCCCCTATTCTAGGTCCGCCGTCAAGCGCGTGGACGCCAGAAAAGTGCTCCACGCCCCTACGCGATGGCGCGCAACGGGTGCTGCCAGCGGATGATCGCCTTGTACCGCGCGCCCGCCGGGGCGGCCTCCTCGGCCGCGGGCGAATGGATATCGGCCAGCATGTCCCTGACGCTCAGGCAGGCGCTGTCGAAGCCGGACCGCACTAGAGCTCCCTCGAGTTCCCGGACACGGCCTGCCCAGGCGGGAAACTCGATCATGGTGGCGGATTCGATCCGGCGGCCGCCGTCCGGCCCCACGTACACAACGGCGGCATCGTGGTAAAGCTGGGGGTTGATCGGAAAACTGAGTTCGGCGAGTGTGT
The DNA here is from genome assembly GCA_963710565.1 of Bryobacterales bacterium. Taxonomy (GTDB): domain Bacteria; phylum Acidobacteriota; class Terriglobia; order Bryobacterales; family Bryobacteraceae; genus DASWZN01. The sequence goes on from CAVQAN010000013.1 coordinate 712,773, forward strand.
CCAGCAGTCTCTCCAGCAGCCTCGGTTCGACCGTGATCCGGATCGAGACCAACTCGCCCTCCGTCCCGTGGAGGGACGGGCCCTGGTTCCCGGGCCATGCGCTCATAGTTCCTCCCGTGCGCAATCGGCCCTGTCTGGCGCGCCCGCGCGCCCCTAAAAAGCAAAAACCCTGAGCCAAAAGCCACAGGGTCCTCAACAGCGGCGACCGATTGCCTTTAGCACTTGTTTTACGTGGTTGCAATTAGCGGGGCCTTGAACACCAGCCCTAAATCATTCCACGTTCGTCCATCAGCATAGCATCAGGACCCGTAGGGCGCAACAGCTTGGTGCCGCCTATCGGGGACGCCGGCACGCGTGAGCCCAATGAGGCGATCGGTAGAGAGATCATACTTCGCCGGCTGGGTCTTCACAACCCATGGGATGAGGGTCTCCGTCAAGCCGGCCTTCACCATTTTGACCCTTCGCACGCTTCACAATCAGGCCTGAAGGATCTTCACCGGCGTCCCCTGCCCCCGGTGCGATTCGCGGCCAGCAAGTTTTGGGGTCCCCCGGCTTTCTCCCAGGTGGCGGGTATAGGCTACTGGCGAGGGCCGCGCGGTTTAGTCTGCGGGGGCTTTGTTTCTTGAGGGCTTCGGCTGTTGGCTCTTCGCGGCCTCTTCGATGGCCTCGCTGTCGGCGAGGTCCTGTCGTCTGCCGGCGGAGCGTTTTGCTGCAAGCAGGTCTTCACGGGAGATGAAGTTTGCGCGCAAATTGCTTTCCTCGTCGAAAACGTCTTCAACCCTCCGCGGCCATGAGACGTCAAACTCGACGCCGGGAATTGTCGTGAGAATGCCAACACCGACCGGTTCCATGCTTCGTTTGCAGCAAGAAAACTTCCGGCGCGGTGTACGTGAGCGTACAAGTGCCGCCGTGCCGCCCTTTGCCGACGTCGTAGCGCACGCTTCACAGGCTGCTGAGAAGATCCCCCGTGCTTCCCCGCTCTGGACGTTTCCCTCCTCGGGTACTTGTCAGCCAGGCGAGGGCTTCAGTGAGCGTGTCCCGGGGCTTGAGGTCCGAGGCATGCTCGCCAGCAGCACTTTGCACGCGGCGACTTTCCCCGGGCGGCAGCCAGTAGCTTCCATAGAAGTCCGAACCCACAACCGTCAGATGCTCGCCGGCCTGGAACCTCCCTACTTCTTGTGCCGCCGCGACGACTTGGTCTGCCATCGAAAAGCAGTCGCGTATCTCCGCCGCGCTTGCCTTGGCATCCATGTGCACGCCGCCCCACCCCAGGTGAAGGAACATGTGCAAGGGACCCTGGACAAGGTAGTACTGAATCGCATAGGAGTTCGCGCCGTGGCCAGAGTGACAGAGTACGGCGTAGTTCTCGATGTCGGGTTGTTCGGCCTCATGCACATAGTGCTGAAGATTGTAAGGTGACATTTTGAGCGGCCGTGTGGAAAAGAGCCATCTGTCCCGCTCCTTCAGTTGTGCCGCAAGTTCGCTCGGAACGCTCGGAAAGCCCAACCCGGCGTCGCGGAAGAGTCGTTCTGCTTTTTCGATGTCGCTCATCTGTGCCCGCTCCGGCCGAGGACTCTCGGGCATCTCCTCAAGCCGAGGAAGACGGTTGTATTTTCTACTGCTGTGCCGCGCGAATGGCGCGGGCTTCGCCGTCCCGCGCCCAATCGGCCATCTCCCCGATCACCCCCCGCGCCCGAGCCGCCGCCTCCGGCAAAGCGCGGCGCACGGCATCCGTCAGCCCCATGCCGATCTCCAGCCGCTCCGGCTCCACGCCCACGATGGCGATTTGCGCCGGCGCGACTCCCAGCAGCGCCGCCGCCGCCAGCAACTCGCCCGCGTTGCTCTCGTGCGCCGTGGCCGCCCCACAGCGCAGCCACTCGGTCGCCGCCGCGCCTCGCAGCGCGTGAACCGTTCCGGGCGCCGCTCCCGTCTTCACCGCATCCACGATCAGCAGCGCGCGCCGCCCCTCGATCCGCCCCAGCAAGGCCAGCCCCTGCGTGCCCCCATCCAGGTACTCGACGCCGGCATCGGGCGCTGCCGTCAACTCCTCCAGCAGCTCCAGACCCGCGCCGTCGTCCCCCAGCAAGGGGTTCCCCAAGCCCAGCACCAGCACCGCGCCGTCAACTGACCCAGGTGTCATGATCGAGGTCGCCCTTCTTGAAGAACTTCATGCCGGAGACCATCGACGTGATCAGCCCGTTGCGAAACTGGAACGAGTCGAACAGCACGATGTACACGTGCAGAATCGCAAAAACCGCGAAGCCCCACGCGAAGCCGTGGTGCCACATGCGCGTCCGGAACGATCCGCCCAGCAGCGGGTTCATCCAGCCCACCAGCCGGTCCCAAAAGCCGCCCGGATTCGACTCCGAATAGAGCGCCAGCCCGGTCAGAATCTGCGCCCATCCCAGCCCGATCACGAATACCGTGTAGGCCAGGCCGCCTAGCGCGTTGTGCCCCAGGTGAACGTGGCCGCGCTCCAGCTTCAGGTAGTCCCCGGCCTGCCGCACCAGGTCGCGCCACCAACTCGGCCGCCACACGAACGGGAAGCCCGAGCGAGCGTAGTTGTTCCCCATCCAGAACCAGTAGATGCGCCAGAAGAAACTCACCAGGAACACGCCCGCGAACGCGAAATGCACTTCCCGGATGCGGCCCATGACGAAATGCCCGACCGGCTCGCCCGTCGGCGCCAGCACCGGGTGCGAAATGTACAGCCCGGTCGAGAACAGCGCCGTGAGCGAGATCACCGTCAGCCAGTGGCAGATGCGGATCGGCCATTGCCACACGTACTGGGCGCGGTAGTATTCGTCCGGATGCGCCGCGAAATCCGCCTCGTTGAATTCAGCGTTGGCCATCGCGAGCCTCCTTTCACCGCACCACGACTTCGGCCAGCGTGCGCCCGTCCGCCCCGATCACGTGCGAGGCGCACGCCAGGCACGGATCGAAGGAATGGATGGTCCGCAGGATCTCGACCGGCCGACCGGGGTCCGCCATGGGCGTCCCGATGAGCGCCGCTTCGTACGCCCCGTGCTGCCCCTGGCCGTCCTTCGGCGAGGCGTTCCACGTCGAGGGCACCACGATCTGGTAGTTGGCGATCTTCCCGTTCTTGATGTGTACCCAGTGGCCCAGCGCGCCCCGCGGCGCCTCCGTGAATCCCACGCCCTTCGCTTCTTCCGGCCAGGTGGACGGCTCCCACTTGGTGGTGTCCGCCGTGGCTGAGTCGCCGTTCTTCAGGTTCGCGATGAGCGCGTCGTACTGGTCCATCAGCCACTGGGACGCGAGACGCGTCTCGAGCCCCCGCGCCGCCGTCCGGCCCAGAGTCGAGAACAGCGCCGCCGGCTCGATCTTCAGCCGTCCCAGCGCGTCCTTCACCACTTCCTGGACATCCTTGCGGCCGCTCGCGAATGCCACCAGCACCCGCGCCAGCGGCCCCACTTCCATGGCGTTGCCTTTCCAGCGCGGCGCCTTCAGCCACGAGTACGCGCCGTTCTCGTCGAGCTGCTTGAAGGGCGGTTTTGGCCCCGTGTAGTCCGGCTCCGTCACCCCATCCCACGGATGCAGGGCCGTCTGCCCGGCCGGATACTTGTACCAGGAGTGCGCCACTTCTTCGCGCACCTGCTGGCTGTCCGCCGGATCGACCGGCAGCACCTCGCCCAGGTTCTTGTTCAGGATGGCGCCGCGCGCGAACAGGTACCGGCTCACGTCTCCGATCCCGTTCTGCGGCAGGTCGCCGTAGGCCATGTAGTTCCCCAGCCCGCCGCCGATCTTGGTCCACTCCGGATAGAACGACGCGATGGCCAGCAGGTCCGGAATGTACATGCCTTCCACCACCTGCTGGGCCTGCCGGATCAGGTCTTTCACCTGGTTCAGCCGCTCGATGTTGATCGCGTTGTCGCTCTCGAGCGCCATCGCCGACGCCATCCCGCCCACCAGGTAATTCGGGTGCGGATTCTTGCCCCCGAAAATGGTGTGGATCTTGATGATTTCCTTCTGCCACTTCAGCGCTTCGAGATAGTGCGCCACCGCCATCAGGTTCGCTTCCGGCGGGCAGCTTGTAGGCGGGATGGCCCCAATAGGCGTTCTGGAAAATCCCCAGTTGCCCGGACTCGACGAACTTCTTCACCGTTCCTTGAATGTCGCTGAAGTAGCCCGGTGTCGAGTTGGGCCAGGACGGCGAGACCTTCTGCGCCAGCGCCGCCGTCGCCGCCGGATCCGCCTTCAGCGCCGAGACTACGTCCACCCAGTCCAGCGCGTGCAGGTGATAGAAGTGGATCACGTGGTCCTGCACCATCTGGGTCAGGAACATGATGTTGCGGATGATGTCCGCATTGCGCGGCACCTGGATCCCCAGCGCGTTCTCGACCGACCGCACGCGCCAGCGCGTGCACCGTCGTGCACACCCCGCAGATGCGTTCGTGAACGCCCAGGCCTCCCGCGGGTCGCGGCCCTGCAGGATCACCTCCATCCCGCGCCACATCGTGCCCGAGGAGATCGCGTTCTCGACGGTGTTGCCCCCGTTGAGCATCGCTTCGATTCTCAGGTGCCCCTCGATCCGCGTAATCGGATCGACCACAACTCGTCTGGTTGTCGCCATGGCAGCCCCCTATTCCTCTTTCGCCTTCTTGCGCGCCCTTGCGCACCAGGAACGAACCGAGATGCGCCGCAACGCCCACCGCCGTTACCGCCGCCAACGTCTTCCCGATTGAGTCCGGCGTCGATTCGATCCCCGGCAGTTCCACCGTCGCCAGCCGCTGGTAAAGCGGGCCGTTGTCCCAGAAATTCGCCTCGCTGCACCCGATGCAGCCGTGCCCGGACCCGATCGGGAACGACACGCCGCCGTTCCACTTCATGGTGGGACAGGAGTTGTACGTGCTCGGGCCGCGGCAGCCCATCTTGTAGAGGCACCAACCCTTGCGCGCCCCTTCGTCGTCCCAGCGCTCGACGAACTGCCCGGCATCGAAGTACGGCCGCCGGTAGCATTTGTCGTGGATCCGCTGTCCGTAGAACATCTTGGGCCGCCGGTAGCGGTCCAGTTCCGGCAGCCGGCCGAAGGTCAGAACGTAGGTCAGAAGGCCCGTCATCACCTCCGCAATCGGCGGGCACCCCGGCACGTTGATCAACGCCGGATGCGAGATGAGCTGGTGTACCGGCTTGGCGCCGGTCGGGTTCGGCCGCGCCGCCTGCACGCACCCGTTCGAGGCGCAAGTGCCCCAGGCGACCACCAGTCTTCGCCTTCTCGGCGCTCTGGCGCAGGACGTCCAGGAAAGTCTCGCCGCCGACGGTGCAATAGACGCCGCCGTCCTTGGTTGGCGCGTTGCCTTCCACCGCCAGCACGTACTCTCCCGGATATTTTTTAATGATCCCCTTCCGGATCTCTTCCGCCTGGAACCCCGCCGCAGCCTGCAAGCGTATCGTCGTAGTCCAGGGAGATCAGGTTCAGAACCACGTCCTGCGCCACCGGGTGCGAGGACCGGATGAACGACTCGCTGCAACAGGTGCATTCCAGGCCGTGCAGCCACAGAACGGGAATCCGCGGCTTGGTTTCCATCGCTCGCACAACTTGCGGCACCACAGTGGCTTCCAGGCCCAGTGCCGCCGTCATTGTCGTGCAGAACTTGAGAAAGCTCCGGCGGTCGATACCGTGAGCTTGAAGAACTTCGTAGGTGGTTGGCTTCCCAGCCATCTTGACACCTCCCAGGTGGGGTAGTCCTCCGTTGCAAAACACCATGGCTAATCGTAACGGAGAATCAGCCCCAGAATTCTATAGCACGAATCCGTTCTGGATGCAATACCAAAGAACGCTCAAACAAGCGGACCCCGTGGCGTTGAAGTCGCTCCGGACGGCGGGGTCAGAAACACCAGAAGAAGCAGCCCCACGCGCACGCGAGCGGACGGGAGGCGTAAACTGGTACCTCAACCGCCTGGTACGCAGCCCGGTGGAGCCGTTCCGGCGCGATTCTGAACGGGCTCGGAGGCTCGCGGTGGCGGAAGAAGCGGCTCGACGACGGAGGAGTTTTTGACTGGATCTATCGGCTGGGGAAGGGAGTGGCGCGCCGCACGGTTCAAGCGTCCGGGTATTCTGCCCGGGTTCTGGCCGGCGCTGGGCTTCTCGCTTCTCTACCTGAGCCTCATCGTGCTGGTGCCGCTGAGCGCGATTTTCCTGAAGACCGCGACGGCGAGCTGGACGCACTTCTGGGACGCCGTGACGTCGCCGGCGGTTCTGGCGTCCTTCCGCTTGAGTTTCGGCGCGTCGTTCTTGGCCGCGCTGGTCAATGCCTTCTTCGGATTCGTGCTGGCTTGGGTCCTGGTCCGCTACCGTTTTCCGGGGAAGCGGCTGGTGGATGCCCTGGTCGATCTTCCTTTCGCGCTGCCGACGGCCGTGGCCGGGATTGCGCTGACTTCTCTGTACACCCAGGACGGCTGGATCGGCCGGCTGCTGGCGCCCTGGGGAATTCGGGTAGCGTTCACGCGGCTGGGAGTGCTGGTGGCCCTGGTCTTTATCGGCGTGCCTTTTGTAGTGCGCAGCGTACAGCCCGTGCTCGAAGATGCGGATCGGGAAATCGAGGAAGCCGCCCTCAGCCTGGGAGCGAACCGCTGGCAGGTGTTCACCCGAGTCGTTTTTCCCCTGGTTCGCCCGGCCCTGCTCACGGGTTTCGCGATGGCGTTTGCGCGGGGACTGGGTGAGTACGGCTCGGTGGTTTTCATCGCGGGCAACATGCCGATGAAGACCGAGATCGCTCCGCTGTTGATCATCACCAAGCTGGAGCAGTACGATTACACCGGCGCTACGGCGATCGCGCTGGTGATGCTGGTTGCGTCCTTCGCGCTGTTGCTGGCCATCAACCTGCTCCAGTGGCGCAGCCGCAGATACGCGGAGGCCGTATGACCGGCGGCCCCTCCCAAGGGAACGACCCCGCGCCGGTGCGCTGGGGTCTCACGCTGACGGCGCTCTCGTTTCTGGCGCTGTTTGTCGTCCTGCCTCTGGCCACGATTTTCGTACAGGCGCTCGAAAAAGGGTGGAGCACCTATTGGACCGCCATCCGCGAGCCGGACGCGCTGGCCGCGATCCGGCTCACCTTGCTCGCAACCGGCATCGCCGTCGTCCTGAACCTTCTGTTCGGCCTGGCGGCGGCCTGGGCCATTGCGAAGTTCCAATTCGCCGGAAAGAACGTCCTGATTACGCTCATCGACCTGCCTTTTGCCGTGTCCCCGGTGATCGCAGGCCTCATCTACGTCCTGGTGTTTGGGGCGCAGGGCTGGTTGGGGCCGTGGCTCGGCCAGCACAACCTCCACGTCATCTTCGCCGTGCCGGGCATCGTGCTGGCGACGGTCTTCGTTACCTTCCCTTTCGTTGCGCGCGAGCTCATTCCCCTGATGCAGGCGCACGGGACGGAGGAGGAAGAGGCCGCCCTGGTCTTGGGCGCGGGAGGCTGGCAGATCTTCTTCCGGATCACTCTGCCAAACATCAAGTGGAGCCTGCTCTATGGGGTCATCCTGTGCACGGCCCGGGCCATGGGAGAGTTTGGCGCGGTCTCGGTGGTCTCCGGGCACATCCGCGGAGAGACCAACACGGTGCCGCTGCACGTGGAGATCCTCTACAACGAGTACAACTTCGCCGCGGCCTTCGCGGTGGCCAGCCTGCTGGCCCTGATGGCCCTGGTGACGCTGGCCGCCAAGCGGCTGCTGGAGTGGAAGGTGCGGCAGCCGGAGGACCCCGAATCCGCGCCGGCCCAACTCGAGGAGGCGTCGTGATGGCGTCTCCGAGACGCGCCGTGGCGCGCGCGCTGAAGCGTGCGCCAAGACCGTTGGAGGGGGGACGCTAGCCATGGTCATCGAAGCGCGCCACATCAACAAGACCTTCGGCGCCTTCGCCGCGCTCCGCGACGTCAGCCTCCAGGTGAACGACGGGGAACTGGTGGCGCTGCTCGGGCCCTCGGGATCGGGCAAGACCACCCTGCTGCGCATCCTGGCCGGCCTCGATCGCCCCGACCCCAATCCCGAGAGCGCCGTGCTGTTCGAAGGCCAGGACGTAACACACCTGGACGCCAGCGACCGCCGCGTGGGATTCGTCTTCCAACATTACGCGCTGTTCCGCAACATGACGGTATTCGAGAACATCGCCTTCGGGCTGCGCGTCCGCCCGCGCCCGCTGCGCCTCGCGAAGGACGAAATCCGGGACCGCGTCGCGGCGCTGCTCGATCTCATCCATCTGGAGAGCCTGGCAAACCGCTATCCGTCGCAGCTTTCCGGCGGCCAGCGGCAGAGGGTGGCGCTGGCGCGCGCCCTGGCCATCGAGCCCAAGGTGCTGCTGCTCGACGAACCCTTCGGCGCACTCGACGCCAAGGTTCGCCAGGGCCTGCGGCGGTGGCTGCGGCGCCTGCACGACGAGGTACACGTGACCAGCCTTCTGGTCACGCACGATCAGGACGAGGCGCTCGAGGTCGCCGACCGCGTCGTGGTGACCAACCTGGGCCGCATCGAGCAGGTGGGCACGCCCGAGCAGGTATTCCGGAACCCGGCCTCCGAGTTCGTGATGGACTTCCTGGCCGACGTGAATCTGTTCCGCGGGCGGATCGAGCCGGCGCCGCCGGACCGGCTCGTCCCCCATCCGGCCGGCAGGCCCAGCCTCCGTGCCCGCGTCCTGCGGGTGCAATCGGCCGGTCCCCAGGTCAAACTGGAACTGGAGGCCGAAACGGGAGAGGCGCTCACGGTCGAGATGCCCCACGCCGAATTCCGCCAGACCGGCATTCAACCGGACGACCGCGTATTCGTCGGTCTGCCCGAGGCCCGCATCTTCAGGGAGGACTATTCCATTTGACCCCGCGGATCGCCCATCTTCGCATGCTCGAAGCCGAGAGCATCCACATCCTGCGGGAAGTGGCGGCAGAGTTTGCCCGTCCGGCGATGCTGTATTCGATAGGCAAGGACTCCTCCGTGATGCTGCGCCTGGCGCAAAAGGCGTTCCACCCTGGTAAGATCCCCTTCCCGCTGCTGCACGTGGACACCGGCTACAAGTTCCGGGAGATGATCGAATTCCGAGACCGCTACACCCGCGAGATCGGCGCCACGCTGATCGTGCACCGGAACCGGCGGGCACTCGAAGAAGGCGCCAACCCGTTCCGCCTGGGCACGCAGAAGTGCTGCGCGCTGTTGAAGACCCGTGCGCTGCTGGATGCGCTCGCCGAGGGCGGGTTCGATGCCGCCTTCGGCGGCGCGCGGCGCGAGGAGGAAAAGTCGAGGGCCAAGGAGCGCGTGTTCTCGTTCCGTGACGAGTTCGGCCAGTGGGACCCCAAGAACCAGCGCCCCGAATTGTGGAACCTCTTCAACGGCCGGATCGACAAGGGCGAGAGCATCCGCGTCTTCCCGCTTTCCAATTGGACCGAGCTCGACGTCTGGCACTACATCCACCTCGAGCGCATCCAGGTGGTTCCGCTCTACTTCGCCAAGCGCAGGGACATGGTGGTGCGCGGCGAAACGCTCATTCCCGTGGAGCACGACTTTCCGCTCCTGCCTGGGGAACGGCCGCAACGGGTGATGTGCCGCATGCGTTCGCTGGGATGCACGCATTGCACCGGCGCAGTCCGCTCGGAGGCGGACAGCGTGCCCAAGATCATCGCGGAACTGGTGGGGTTCCGCCGCTCAGAGCGCGAGAATCGCATCATCGATCACGATCAGGAAGGCTCCATGGAGCTGAAGAAACGCGAGGGATACTTCTGATGCCGGCAGGCGCGCCGCAGCCCGACTCGAACATTGAAGCCTTCCTCGAACAGGACCGGGGGAAGGACCTGCTGCGGTTCACTACGGCCGGCAGCGTGGACGACGGCAAGTCTACGCTCATCGGGCGCCTGCTCTACGATTCCCGCGGTGTCTATGAGGACCAGCTCGCCGCGGTCCAACGGTCCCCGGTCAATCGCTCCAGCGGGGCGATCGATTTCTCGCTGCTCACCGACGGCCTGCGGGCCGAACGCGAGCAAGGCATCACCATCGACGTGGCCTACCGCTACTTTGCCACACCCAGGCGGAAGTTCATCATCGCGGATACTCCGGGCCACGAGCAGTACACGCGCAACATGGCCACCGGGGCCTCGACGGCGGACCTGGCGATCGTGCTCGTGGACGCGCGCAACGGCGTGCTGACGCAATCGCGCCGCCACGCTTCTATCGCCGCACTGCTCGGCATTCCGCACATGGTGGTAGCGGTGAACAAGATGGACCTGGTCGGTTTCCGCGCGGATGTCTTCGAGAGCATCCGGGAGGAGTTTTCCGGCCATCTGAAGCGCCTCGGAGTAGCGGGCGCCCGCTTCATTCCCATCAGCGCGCTGGACGGAGACAACGTAATCGCACGCAGCCCGCGCACGCCGTGGTATCGCGGCGAAAGTTTGCTGGAAACCCTGGAGAGCGTCCCGGTGGACGGCGACCGCACGCGCGGCGCGATGCGCTTCCCCGTTCAGATTGTCATCCGGCCGGACTCGACTTTCCGGGGCTATGCCGGCCAACTGGTCTCCGGGGTGCTGCGCCGCGGCGACCCGGTGATGGTGCTCCCCTCGGGACGCACCAGCCGCGTGAAATCCATCGTGACCTGGGACGGCGAGCTGACCGAGGTATTCGCACCCATGCCCGCCACTGTCTGCCTGGAGGACGAGCTGGACGTCAGCCGCGGAGACATGCTGGTTCACCCGGCGTCCGCCCCGCGCGTGTCGCGGCACTTCGAGGCCGCGCTGGTGTGGATGCACGAACAGCCTCTCCGCCTCGGCACGCCCTACCTGCTCAAGCACACCACGCAACAACTCACGGCCAACGTCACGGCCATCGCGCACCGGGTGAACGTCAACACGCTTGCGCAAGAGCCCGCCGACGCGCTCGAGCTCAACGAAATCGGCCGCGTCGCCGTCGAGACCGCGCGCCCGCTCTTCTTCGACGCCTACACGGCCAACCGCTGGACCGGGAGTCTCATTCTGATCGACCCCATCGGCAATTCGACCGTGGCTGCGGGCATGATTCAGGAGCCGCGGCGCCAGCCGGGAGCCGACAGGGCGGCCCGTTCGGCGCTGCTCGAACTCGAGTTTCAGGCCAGCCGTCCCACTCCGGCCGAGCGGTTCGCCCGCGCCGGCCATTACCCGGCCGTCATCTGGCTGACCGCGCGCCGCGACCTGGCGTATCTGCTCGAGAGGCGGTTGTTCCAGCGCGGCTGCCAGGTTCACGCCCTCGCCGAGGACGTCGAGAGCCGCATCCTGCCCGAACTGGCCGCTCTGCTGACCGCGGCCGGGCTGATCGCCATCTTCTCGGTTTCGGGCCCGGACCCCGCGGAACTGGAGCGGGCCAGGGCGCAGGTCGGAGGCGATCGCTTTTTCCATTTCGAAGCCGAGAGCCTGGCGGCCAGCGACGAGCAGGCCGCCGAGCAGATCTCGCTCGCCCTGGAGGACCGCGGGGTTCTCCTCAAGCGCGATCGCTTCACCGAAGCGGACGGCATTTAGTTAGTTAGGCCCCTGGGGTTCCAGGCGGGTCGATCTGCGCTTGGCTGGTTGCCGGTTCTCACTGCCTGCCGCTCTCGACCTCGGCCGCAAACACATAGGCAGGGCCGAACATGTTGGACCGGAATACGACCCACCTGCTATCGGGGGTAAAGCTGACATTCGGCTCCAGCCGGTAGCGGTGTCTCGCCATGCTGACGAGCTTCTCGGCCCGGAAGACTCCCGGCTGGACGAGATCCGGGCCCGCCACCCCGATGTTCTCGATCACCTCCGGCCGAAAGAGGTAGATCCATTGGCCATCGGGTGCGTGCGCCACTTGGCCGGGGTCGCCGCCGTCGCCGCAAAACAAGCGGCCATCGCGGGTGACGTTGAAGTGGATCGACCACTCGTTGCGCTGGAGGTGAAACCGGGTGCGCGCGCCGGTCGCGACGTTGTAGCCGGCCACCCAGAAATCCTCGCCGCGCGGGGTTTGCAGGTCGTACCAAATGGTCCGGCCGCCGGCGCTCCAGAACTCGTGGCCGAAGATCTCCATGGCCATCGTACGGGTGTGGATCTGGGTTAGCTTCGTCCCGTCGGTGCGGATGGTCCAGATGCGTTCCACTTTGTGCCATGGGCCTTCGTGGCAGAACATGAGCAGCCCCGGGTCCGACGGTGAGAAAAGAAGATGGCCCAGCCACTCGCGCGAGCGGTGAATCACCTTCACTTCGCCGGTCTCGATGCGGAGCGTGAACATCGCCACGGGCAGGTGCGCCGCCCAGCGCCGCTCCATCATCCCGGCTTTGTCAGGCGGCTGGTCGAGCGGGTGGCCCTGCCCGGCCGGTTGCGAGCGGCTCTCGCCGTAATCCTGCCCCCCCGTGCCTTCGATGTAAACACCCCCCAGCAGAGTCTCGTCCGCGTTGACCGTGGACAAGGAGCCGCGCGGCGGCAGCGCGCCGATCCTGTGCGCCTGACCGGAATCGACGTCGGTCCACCATGCCACGCCCTCGCGGACGTAGTACACACGTTCGTTCTTGCGCCCGGCCTCGATGAGCCGCGCGCGCCGGTTCACGACCTGGCGCGCCCGCTTGCTCTCGAGGTCGAGCACGGAAATGCCATCCGGAGTCGTGTACACCATCCAGTTGCCGCTGGGCGTGTAGCCGTTCTGGTTGAAGTACACGCTCGCGCTATTCGGTTCGTTCGTGAGGCGGACGATGCGATGGCCGGTATAGGGGTCGATCCACGTCGAGGGCGGGTCGGCGACGGGGAGACGTTCGGGCAGCCATTGCGCCACGATCTGCGCGTTCAACTCTGCCCCGGCGCGGCCGGTGTGGGTGCGATCCCCCACGAAGAGCGCGCTCACCTTCCCGGGACCGAGCTCCTCGTAGCGCGCGGCGATGAGCGACGCCAGATCGAGAAACGGCACATCCTGCGAGCGGGCGGCCTCCGCGGCCCACTGCGCCCAGGGACGGCGCTCGACCTTGCCGTCCTTCCATATGTTTCTCGGAATGGGAGAGCAGACGACCGGCTTGACCCCGCGCGCCTTCGCCTCCCGGATGTAGCGGACCAGGTAGTAGCCGTAAGTGTGCACGGTTTCGCGCCGGCCTGTCAGGGGATTGTCGATCTCGCGTGTCTCGTCGCCCACGCCCGGCAGCGTGCCCCGCGCGCGCGCCTTGTCGTCGAGCGGGCCGTCGTCGTTGTGGCCGAACTGGATCAGCAGCACGTCGCCCGTTTTGAGGATGGCGAGCGTGGCGTCCCAATTCCCGCCGGTGAGAAATGTCCGGCTGCTGCGGCCTCCGAGAGCGCTGTTGATGACCGGGATCGGCGCCAGCATCTCCGTGAGCGGTTCGCCCCAGCCCCACTGGCCGTTGCCGCCGTCCCCGCGTCCGTTGCGTACCGTCGAGTCGCCGATCAGCACCACGCCCGCGCGCCGGCATGGATCGACAGCCGCGCCCTTGGCCGTCAGGTAGCGCCCGAAGAGATTGCCCGGCAGCGCCTTGAGTCCCGCTACCACGGCCGAGGCCGCGGCTTCCCCGCCTTCGGGCCCGGTGCGGACGCCGTTCCCTGGCGGCGTCACGTCCACAAACGGCACGCTTTCGGCGCGCGCGATCGCGGCCGCCCATGCGTGGGAGGGATCCTTGGGCGCCGTCAGGGAGAGAATGACCGGGGCGCCGCCCTTCGACCGCACGTCCGCGATGAACCGGCGCATGTACCAGCCGAAAGTGTGGACGGTCTCCGGCTTTGCGTCCGGCGCGGTCACCTCGCGTGTCTCTTCGCCGATACCCGGCAGCGATCCGCCCGCATCGAGCGGCTGCGCGTCAGTGCGCCCGAACTCGAGGAGCGCGAAGTCGCCCGGCTTCATGTCGTCCAGGAGTGACTGCCACAGGCCTTGCGCGAAAAACGTGCGGCTGCTCGACGCCGCACGCGCGCGATCAACCACCGTTATCTTCGCGGGATCGAAGAAGACCGCAAAGGCATCGCCCCAACCACGGGCGTTGACGGTATTCGCGCCGGTGTCGCCGGCGACAAAAATCGTGGGCGGAGCCGCGCCCAGCGTTGTGCCGAGCAGAACCGCGGCGGCAAGAGAGGATGGCATGGATTGACCGTTGTGCTGCCAGGACTGCCTGGCCACCAACGATTGTACGCCCTACGGCCTCTCGGTCCCGCTGCGCTGGCTGAGAAGAGCATGCGGCATTACGCTTGCCGGCCGCTCATGCCGTGCGCGCCGGGCCGGCCGCCGCTGGTGTAGTGCGTCGCAAGTCATGCGAAGTACGATTATCCAAGGGCAAACCCTGGGACAGACGCGAAGTTTCGCAACAACCGCGAAATTCGAGCCAGTCCCCGGTTTGCAGCTCGTTCCGATACCCGACGACATTGCGACGCACCACGCTAGCGCTCGCCGCGGCGGCGCCGCGCCAGCCAGGGCTCGATCGCGCCGGGATTGTCGAGGACTTCGAGTTCGACTTCGTGGAACTGGCTGTCGATCACGATCCGCTCGATAGCCGCTCCCAAGGTTGCGTCGCCCGTCTCGTCCCGCTTGCGCTCAATGAGGGACAGGACGGCTTCGCACAGCTCGATGTACGGCAGCGTGTTGCTCATGACCTAACCCTCCTGTCCGATTAGACGCAGGGTTGGCCTCGAAGTTCCAGAGGAAGAGCTCGGAAAGAGGTCCCGGCGGATACGCCGCCAGGGCTAGCGCTCGCCGCGGCGGCGGCGTACCAGCCAGGGCTCGATCGCACCGGGGTTCTCGAGAATGTCGCGCTCGATTTCGCAGAACTGGCCGTCGATCGCCAGCCGCTCGAAGCCCGCCCCCAGGGTTGCGTCGCCGGTCTCGGCCCTTTTCCGCTCGATGAGCGACAAGACGGCCTCGCAAAGCTCGATGTGGTGAACAATGTTGCCCATGGCCCCCTCTTTGCTTGATTAGACTCTTGGACGGGCTCGAAGTTGCAGGAAGATTGAGGCCCGGCAGGGTGAGCGGCATGGCGTCCAGCGCCGCCTTCGGACCTGCTCCGCCGGTGTGACTCCGCTCGCACGTGAGGAGCACCCGCGCTCGAGATCAGTGCAGCGCCATCCCTCGACCGGGCGGCCATCGCGGGCTGTGGGTGGGAGCCGCCCGCTCGTAAGCCGAATCGCGCGAGGCGATTCGAGTGCACAATCGCTGGCAGCCGGGAGGGAAGAACGAAAGCCCGGCCGGGGAGAATGACGATGATGATCTCACGCAGGTTCACGTTGCAGTGTATCCTTCCGGCGATCGGATGGGGCGGTCTGGCGGCCGGCGTGGCGAAAGCCGAACACCAACCCCATGTGCGCGCCGCGTTGGAGCATCTGCGAGCGGCCAGGGAGTCACTGGAGAGGGCTGATCCGGACAAGGGTGGCCATCGCGTCAAGGCGATTGACCTAGCGCACGCGGCCAACCTGGACACACCTTGCCTATCTGGGTGTAGAATGATGTCCGAATCGTAACCTCTCGATGCCAGTTGGCGCTCGAAGCCTCGCTATGGCAACGCGCGGACTGTTGTGGATTCCTCGGATGGTTGGCTGACCGCGCGCCGCAAGGTCCGCCAGGCTTCTCACGGTGTGGCCGACGGGCGCGCCACAGCCGAATGCTTCCACTCTGAACTCCTGGGACGGCAGGGTGCCGGCGAATGCCGCGGTCGTGCCGGCGGGCACAAACGGGTCCATCAACGTCTTCGCGCTGTCCCTCAACCTCCGATGTCATCCTCGACATCAACGGGTCTTGGCGACCCGGGTTCCCGGTGCGCTGCTGTTCTACCCGATCACACCGTGCCGCGCAGCCGAGCACGCGAAATGCCGACGGCCCGTTCGGCGGGCCGGAGATGGAGGCCTACAGCACGCGTTCATTTACGATTCCGGCGAGCGGCTGCAACGTGCCCCCGACGGCAGCGGCGTCTTCGCTCAACGTGACCGTTGTGCCGGATGGGCAACTCGGTTTCCGGACGGTCCGGCTAACCGGAGCGCCGCAGCCGAACGTCTCGACTCTGAACTCCTGGGATGGCACGGTGGTCGCGAATGCCGCGCTTGTTCCCGCGGGCACAAACGGGGCCGTCAGCGTCTACGTGCTGACGCTCCAATCCACGCATGTCGTCCTCGACATCAACGGGTAGGGTAGGTCTTCACCGCAACGGCTTTCAGACTTTCGGACTGTAGGCAAAAGGCTTAGGGCCGACTGAACCGGAAGAACGGGTCTGAACTGCGAAAGTCGGGCGGGCCCTCAGCCTGGAGCGATCCCCGGGCCCTGGCGCGTGTGCGATCCTTCCCGTAAGCGAGGAGGTATCTATGTTCGTGCCCGCTCTGACCGGCATTGGGCCGGAGATGTTCGCTCTCAAGATCGGCGTGATCGAGAAGATCCTGCGGCCCATCATCGTCTACGCGTTCATCCTGGTCTGTCTTCGCATCTTCGGCAAGCGGCAATTGGCCCAGTTGAACCCGTTCGACCTGGTGGTGCTGCTGTCGATTTCGAACACCGTGCAGAACGCCATCATCGGCGACGACAACTCGGTCACCGGCGGCCTGATCGGCGCGCTGGCCCTGTTCGCCATCAACTACGTGGTGGTGCGTTTCGTCTTCCGGCACAAGACCCTCGACCAGCTTCTGGAAGGCACGCCCAGCGTCTTGATCGAGAACGGCCACGTCCGCCGGCGCGCGCTCGCGAAGGAGATGCTGTCGGAGGCGGAGTTGTTGGTGGTGGCGCACCGTCAGGGCTTCGCCAACCTCAAAGAGATCGACCACTGCGAGCTGTTGCCGGGCGGCATCTTCTACATCCGCGGCGTTACTGCCTCCGGAACCCAGGCCCTCCGAGCTTGCGGCAAGGCTGGAGCAACTCGGCCTCCAACTCGATCGAATCGAGCAGCGCCTGGGGGCGGCGTAGACCTAACGGCCCATCCCCATGTATTGGAAGCCGGCGGCCTCGAGCGCGGCCTGATCCAGGAAGTTGCGGCCGTCGAGCAGCAAGGGCGTTCGCATCAGCTCCGCCAGCCTGGCCCAAGGCAGATCGCGGTATTGCGGCCACTCGGTCACGAGCACCAGCGCATCGGCGTCCGCAGCCAATTGCTCGACCGAGTCCACGAGGCTGACGGTCGAATCGCACTCGCGCCGGGCGCGGTCGAGAGCGATGGGGTCGTGCGCGCGCACCTTGGCGCCGCGCTCCGCCAGCCGGCGCGCGATGTCCAATGCCGGCGCGTCGCGCAGGTCGTCCGTGTGCGGCTTGAAAGCCAGCCCCAACAGACCGACGGTGCGGCCCTTCAGGATCTTGAGCGTGCCGAGCAGTTTCTCGATGACGCGGTCGCGCTGGCGGTAGTTGACCTCGCGCGCCGCCGCCACGATGGGCATGGTGAGGTTGTACTCGCCTGCCGTGGCGATCAGCGCCGCGGTGTCCTTTCCGAAGCACGAGCCGCCCCAGCCGATCCCGGCCTGCAGGAACCGCGTGCCGATGCGCGCGTCCAGTCCGATGCCTTTGCCGATTTGCGTGGCATCCGCACCCACTTTTTCGGCCAGTTGGGCAATCTCGTTGATGAAGCTGATCTTGAGGGCCAGAAAGGCATTGGCGGCGTACTTGATCAGCTCGGCCGACGCCAGGTTGGTGGTGATGAGCGGCACGGCGCCGAGCGACTCGGGCCGCGGAAGGAAACTCGGCGCCGGGAACGTCTGCTCGACCACGGGCCGATAGAGGGCGTAGAGACGCTCGAGAGCGCGCGGGTCGTCCGAGCCGACCACCACGCGGTCGGGGTATAGCGAATCGTGCAGCGCCGAGCCCTCGCGCAGGAACTCGGGATTCGAAGCCACCGAGAAACACCCGTTGGGGCGGCGTCCGTTGCGGGCCTCGAAGGCCTCACGAACCAGCGATTCGACCCAGTTGCCGCAGCCGATCGGGACGGTGGACTTGTTGACCACAACGGTGAAAGAGTCGCCCAGCAGTTCGCCCACGGCCGTGGCCGCCGCACGCGAGATAGGACAGGTCGGGATTGCCGTCGGGCAGCGGCGGCGTGCCCACGGCGATGATGATCACGTCGGCCTCGGCATGCGCCTCGGCGGCGACGGCGGTGTATCGCAGCCGCGACTGCGCCAGCGCGGCGAACTCTTCGAGGAAGGGCTCGTAGATCGGGAACTTGCCCTGGCGGAGCAGGCCGATCTTCGGTTCGTCGGAATCGAGCAGCGTCACCGTGTGGCCGAGATAGGCCAGCGCGACTCCGGTGGTGATGCCGACATAACCCGCTCCTACAATAGAAACCTTCATGGGACCCCCTCGGCAGTCATCGCAACCGGCCGAATAAGGAATTGTACAACGCGAGGAAGGCGGGGCGAGCCGGTAGGGCTCCGCTACAATGGGATCTGGCCATGGAGAGACGCCGCATGTGCCCGCACTGCCGGGCCTTCATCAACGCCAGCGATCGTGTGTGCCCCTATTGCGATGCCCAAGTGGGCCCGCGCGCCATCGATGTGCGGCATCCCAGCGACATTCTGGGCGGGTTCATCCCCCACGCCCGTTACACCACTTCCATCATCCTGCTCCTCAATTGCGGGCTGTTCGCGGTTTCCATGGCCTTGAGCATGGGGACTCCGTCTTCGAATGCCCTGCTGGGAATCGACGGCCCCACGCTGTACCGGTTGGGCGCAAAGTGGCGGGTCTTCGATACCGGCCAGTGGTGGCGCCTGGTGACGGCGGGCTTCCTGCATGGAGGCATACTCCACATTCTGATGAACTCCTGGGTTCTGTTCGATGTGGGTGCGCAGGTTGAGGAGGTGTTTGGAGGGGCTCGCATGGTCGTCGTCTACTTTGTCGCCTCGGTATCCGGCTTCCTCTTGAGCTCTGTGTGGTCGGACAGCCTCTCCGTGGGCGCCTCGGCCGGCATCATGGGGCTGATCGGCGCGATGATCGCCCTGGGGGTGCGCCACCGCTCGAACCCCGCGGCCGCGGCGCTGCGCGGCATGTACGTCCGCTGGGTAATCTACATGCTGGCGCTGGGATTTCTGGTCCCGTTTATCGATCAAGCGGCGCACATCGGCGGCCTGGCGGGCGGGTTCTGCGCCGCGTATGTAGCCGGGACTCCGAAGCTGGCGGATACTGTCGGCGAGCGCTTCTGGCGCGGCGCGGCCTTCGTGGCGGTCGCGCTGACCGCCGCTTCGTTCGTGATGATGCTGCGCTCGGCGGGCGTCTGAGGCTACCCGAAGAGAATCTGGGCGATGACCAGTTCCGGAAGCACCTGGTTCCAGCTTTCGGGAATGGTGTCGAACGGCAGGCGAAAGTCGATCGTCTCGCCCGGCTTGAGGCCGCCCAGGCGCTCTTTGACGATCGACACCCGGTCGCGCAGGACCACCCGGCCCGAAGGGTCGCGGAACACGCAGTTGACATCGACCTGCTTCAGCATACGGCTGCCGGTGTTGGTGATCTTGCCGGTGACCTCGACGAGCGTCTGCTCAGCGAAGTTCTGCTTGGCGCTCATGCTGACTTCGCTCAAGTTCAGGTAGCCCGCATGCACGTAGGCGCGGGCTTCCGGCGTGAGCACCGGGACCGGTGGCTGGCGCGGCCCACCTCGCATAAGCAGCAACGCAGCCACCACGCCCGCCGCGGCGATCGCCAGCGCGATGACGAGAGCGGTCGGAAAGCCGCCGGAGGTCCGGCGTTCGGCAGAGGGATCCACGCGAAAAGCCATCCTCAGTGGATTCTAGCAGGCCCTGAGAGCGCTGTCCTACACTGAGGAATGGCCAAAACCACCAACGCCGTCTGGAAATCCCCCGAGCTGGCGGCAACGTTCCTGGAAGGAGTTCGCGGAGCAATCCCGTTCGCCCAGGCGCAGATCGACATCATGCTGCGGCTCATCGCCGCCTGCGAGCGTCCCGTCGAGAGAATCCTCGATCTGGGGTGCGGCGATGGAGTGCTCGCGGCGGCAGTCCTGGACCGCTATCCCCAGGTGCGCGCCGTGCTGCTCGATTTCTCCGAGCCGATGGTCGAGGCAGCGCGCAAACGCTTCGCCGGGCGGGCCGGCAGCGTCGATATTCTGACCCTGGACTACGGGCAGTCGGCCTGGACGAGCGCCGCCGCCCCGTTCGGCCCTTTCGACGCCGTGGTGTCCGGCTTCTCGATTCACCACCAGCCCGACAGCCGGAAGCGGGAGATCTACTCGGAGATCCACGAACTGCTTGCGCCCGGAGGCATCTTCATAAATGTGGAGCACGTCGCGCCCGGCTTCCCCGTGGCTCGCCCGCATGAACGACGAGGCGTTCCTGGACGGTCTGCCAGCGCTGGCAGCCGGCAGTTTCGCGCCAGGAAATCGAGGCGA
Source organism: Bryobacterales bacterium (assembly GCA_963710565.1). Lineage (GTDB taxonomy): Bacteria > Acidobacteriota > Terriglobia > Bryobacterales > Bryobacteraceae > DASWZN01. The sequence goes on from CAVQAN010000013.1 coordinate 733,015, forward strand.
CCTATTACCGCCGCGCCGACAAGGACGCCAACATCCTGGCGCCGGTCGAGGCCCAGTGCGAATGGCTGCGCGCGATAGGCTTCACCGACGTGGACTGCTATTTCAAGGCGTTCGAGCTGGCGGTCTTCGGCGGGCGGCGGGCTACATCCGGTACAGCATCCAGTACACCACCACGCCCGTAACGCTGACGTAGAGCCAGACAGGCAGGGTCCAGCGCGCGATGGCGCGGTGGCGGTCGAAACGCGCCCGCAGGCCGCGCGAGAGGGTCACGATGGCGAGGGGAGGCACGGCGGCCGCAAGCAGCGTGTGGGTGATCAGGATTGCGAAATACGCCGTGCGGATAGGGCCGGTCCCCGTGAATCGCACAACTCCCGCCTGCGCGTGGTAGATCAGGTAGCAGGCCAGGAAGAGCGTCGAGACCGTGAACGCCGCCAGCATCACGGTGCGATGCGTGCGCCGGCGGCCGCGGCGGATGAGCGTGAAACCCCACACCAGCAACACCGCCGCGGCGCCGTTCAGTGCGGCGTTCACCGCGGGAAGGTCCTGGACTTTCATAGCGCGCTCCGGCTGAAGGCCCCCTTCGTCTTCACCCTACCACGGGGGTGGTAGGCGCGCTCGAGGACGCAGATGTCGGCCAGGTTGCGGTAAAGCTCGGCATAATCGAGGCCGTAGCCGACCACGAACTCGTCAGGAATCTGGAAGCCGGTGTAGGCGACGTCGACCGGGCGCAGCCGACGGTCCGGCTTATCGAGGAGTGCGACGATGCGCAGCGAGCGGGGCCGTCGTTGTTCGAGAACGCCGACCAGGTAACTCAGCGTGATGCCGCTGTCGACAATGTCTTCGACGACCAGGACGTCGATGCCATCGATGGTGCTGTCCAGGTCCTTGGTGAGTTTGACTTCGCCGGAGCTGCTCTGACCCTTGCCGTAGCTGGAGATGCCGATGAAATCGATGCGCACTGGGCGGGTGATGGCTCGCGCCAGATCGGCCAGGAAAATGCAGGCGCCCTTGAGGATGGCGACCAGGAGCACGCCCTGGGGGTAGTCCTTGTCGATGGCTGCGCCCAGTTCGCGGATGCGGGCCTGAATGCGCCCGGCGGTTACGAGAACGCGCGTTGAAGACTCTGTCATGATGGAGTGAGGAACGATTCTTGATTGTAGTACGATGAGGCAGAGGAGTTGATTGCGAAGTAAGAGCGAAGAGCCCACGCCAAACCGCGATGCCGCCGCCGCGCCGATGATTGCGGTCCGCGCGGCCGAATCCAAGAAGGCCTCGGAAGCGCGGCGTCCTCGATTTGCGGGAGATCAGCACCTTCACGGACTTCTTCGTCATCTGCTCGGGAGCCAACGCGCGCCAGATCCAGGCCATCTGCGACGGGGTCGAGATCGAGCTCAAGCGGGAGGGCGAGTTGGCGCTGGGCGTCGAGGGGTACGACAAGGCCGAGTGGGTGCTGGTGGACTACGGCAACTTCATCGTGCACATCTTCTCCCCAGCCGCGCGGGAGTTCTACGGCCTGGAGCGCTTGTGGCGGCAGGCCAAGGAGTTGAAGCTGCCCGAGACCGCCGGGGCTTGAGGCAGGCGCCTCGGCGATCATGGGAACAGCGGATGCCGGGAACCACGCCCACTCTCTATGACGCCGCGCGGGGGGAGCGAACCAAGGCGCTCGACGGGCGGAGGCTCGCCTCCTTCCGTTCCCGAGCGACCGCGTTGCTAGTCGACTTTCTCCTGGCGGGCCTGCTTTTCATGGCGCCGGCAGGATTCGAGTCGTCCCGCTGCATCACGACCACCTGTCCCTCTGGCATGGTCTCGGCGATCCGGTCATGAACGGTCTGCCGGTTGGGGTGCATGAAGTACTGGAAGAAGCCGAACCCGAACTCCAGTGTGGTAGACGAACGCCGCCAGCAGCCGCGTCCGTCCCGGTTCAGACCGCTTCCGCGGCGTGGTAGGAGCTGCGCACCAGGGGGCCGGATTCGACGTGCGCGAATCCCATCTCGATACTCTGGCGGCGCAGGTCGGCGAACTCTCCGGGCGGGACGTAGCGGATGACTGGCAGGTGCTTCGGCGACGGGCGAAGGTACTGGCCCAGTGTGAGGATATCGACCGCGTGCGCGCGCAAGGTCGCGCATGACCCCCAGAACCTCGTCCCTGTTCTCCCCGAGGCCGAGCATCAGGCCGGACTTGGTGGGGATCTCCGGACGCGCCGACTTGGCGTAGGCGAGGATATCGAGCGATCGTTCGTAGCGCGCGCCCAGGCGCACCTGGCGATAGAGCCTCGGCACGGTTTCGGTGTTGTGGTTGAGCACGTCCGGCGCGGCTTCGAGCACCATGTCCATGGCCGCGTGCGAGCCCTGGAAATCGGGGATCAGAACTTCGACGCCGCAGCCGGGAATACGCTCGCGGATGGCGCGGATCGTGAGCGCGAACAGCTCCGCGCCGCCGTCTTTGCGGTCGTCGCGATTGACGCTGGTGACGACGGCGTACTTCAGCCCCATCGCGGCGGCGGCCTCGGCCACGCGGCGGGGCTCGTCGTAATCGACCGGCAACGGCGCTCCCTTCTGCACCGCGCAGAACCCGCAGCGCCGCGTGCAGACGTTGCCGAGGATCATGAACGTGGCGGTGCGGTGGTTCCAGCATTCGCCCACGTTGGGGCAGGCCGCGCTCTCGCAGACCGTGTGGAGGCGCAGGCGTTCGATGAGACCTTTGAGCTCGCGGTAATTGTCGCCCACGGGCGCGGGTGCGCGGAGCCACTCCGGCCGCGGCGGCTGCCGCTGCTGGGAAATCGTCACCAACACTGATTCCATTGTAGAGGGGCGGATGACGGCCCGCCTGCAGCGGTCCGCGCGCTCTGGTAACTTGTTGCATGGTGGAAACGAGGGCGGAAAGCGGCGAGTGGTCGCCGACGTCGTGGAGGACCAGGCCCGCGGCGCAGCAGCCGGTATACCGCTCGGAAGCCGAGGTGGCGGAGGTTGTCGCGAGCATCTCGAAGCTGCCCCCTCTGGTCACGTCGTGGGAAATCGGAGCGTTGCAGAAGCAACTCGCCGAAGCGGCGCGGGGGGAGCGGTTTCTGCTCCAGGGTGGCGATTGCGCGGAGAGCTTTGACGCCTGCGACTCCAACACTATCGCCAACAAACTCAAGATCCTGCTGCAAATGACTCTGGTGCTGGTCCACGGCGGCCAGAAGCCCGTGGTTCGCGTGGGCCGGTTCGCGGGCCAGTACGCCAAGCCGCGGTCGGAGGACCTCGAAACCCGGAACGGGGTCACCTTGCCGAGCTATCGAGGCGACCTGGTGAACCGGCCGGAGTTCACCGCGGCCGACCGGGAGCCCGATCCGCAACTGATGCTGCGTGGCTACGAGCGCGCCGCTCTGACGTTGAATTTCATCCGCGCCCTGGTGAGCGGCGGATTTGTGGACCCGCACCGCCTCGAATACTGGGACCTCGATTTCGTCAAGCACTCGCCGATGGCCGAGGAGTACCACCGCACGGCGCGCAGCATCGGCGACGCGCTGCGGTTCATGGAGGGACTGGTCGGCTCTCACCCGGGCGAGTTGCGGTGGATCGATTTCTTCACCAGCCACGAGGCCATTCACCTGCCCTACGAACAGGCGCAGACGCGGCGCGTGCCGCGGCGCGAAGGGTGGTACAACCTCTCGACGCACTTCCCGTGGATCGGCATGCGGACCGCCGATCCGGACGGCGCCCACGTCGAGTACTTCCGCGGCATCCGGAACCCAATCGCCATCAAGGTCGGCCCCGCCATGACGCCGGAGTGGCTCAAGCGCCTCATCGGCATCCTGCATCCCGATGACGAGCCCGGGCGGCTGACGCTGATCCACCGCTTCGGGAACCAGTCGATCGGCGCCTGCCTGCCGCCGCTGATCGAGGCCGTGGAGGCGACGGGCAAGACGGTGCTGTGGTCCTGCGATCCGATGCACGGGAACACGCGCATGACCGCGGACGGGATCAAGACGCGCCATTTCGACGATATCCTGGGCGAACTCGATCAGGCCTTCGACATCCATGCGGAGTACGGCGGCTGCCTGGGCGGCATCCACATCGAACTGACGGGCGAAGACGTCACCGAGTGTACGGGTGGGGCGCGCGGCCTCGAGGACGGGGACCTGAAGCGCGCCTATCACTCCTCGCTCGATCCGCGGCTCAATTACGAACAGGCGATCGAGCTGGCCATGTTTGTGGGCCGCGAGATCCGGGCTTTTGGGAGGGCTTAACGCGATGAGGATGTTCTGGTTGGCCGCGGTGGCGCTCGTGGCGCTTCCGGCGATGGCCGCCGAGCCCGGCATTACCGGCCGGTGGCGAACCGTAGACGACAAGACGGGCAAGCCGAAGGGGATCGTGCTCATCTGGGAGCAGGACGGCGAGTTCTTCGGCAAGGTCGAATCCAGCATCGACCCGACGAAGGCCAACGAGATCTGCGACCTGTGCAAGGACGAGCGCAAGAACAAGCCCGTGACCGGCATGGTGGTCCTGCGTCACATGAAGCGCGACGGCGACGAGTGGAACGGCGGGGACATTCTCGATCCGGACAACGGGAAGGTATACCGCTGCAAGGCCAGACTCGAGGACGGCGGCAAAAAGCTGATCGTGCGCGGGTTCATCGGCATCTCGCTGCTCGGCCGGTCGCAGACCTGGACGCGGGAGGAGTGACGCGTAAAGACGCCGGCGGTCAGGTCGTCCCGCGGGCGGTTCCGTGGCGTCGTTCGCTTTGATGCACCGGCAGAGAGGTGCCGGTCAGGGGGCGGGATTCGAAGATCCCGGCTGCGAGGTTCCCTGCGACCCTCCCGGCTGTGTTCCCATCGAGGGCCCGAAGCCAGGCGCCCCTACCATCCCGGGCACCTGGGTTCCAGGCTGGGTTTGTACTCCCGCCTGGCCCAGGATCTCCTGTCGCGGGTCGTAGATAAACTCCCACTCCTTATACTTCGAGTGGTCCTTGTAGAGCTTGATTCCCGCGGCTTCGGACTTGCTGGCGACGCCGGCGATTCCGGCGCCCGCGGCCGTCGCGCCGAACCCACCGCCAAAAGGCGTCGAGCCGGGTGAAGACGATCCGCTGCCGGCGTTGCCGGTGGTCGCCGGCGCCCCGGAATCGGGGGAAGGGACGAGGGTCTGGGGCATCCCGGGCAGAGCGTAGGGAGGATAGTTGGGCGAGTTGGGGGAGCCGTACGGCGGCATTCCGGGCCGGTAGGGACGGCGGCCCGGCTGCATCGGGGTCCCGGGCTGATTCGCGGGAACGCCGTCCTGCCCGGGCTGGTATCCAGGCTGGCCAGGCTGGACCGCCCCGGGCGCGTAGCCCGGATCGCCCGGCTGGGGAGTGCCCGGTGCGCCGGCGTCGCCGGCCTGCTGTTGGGCGGGCAGGCCAAGCGGGATGATCGGCAGGCCCTGTGCCGCCTGTTGCGAAGGATCACCCTGGTCCGGGGGCAACTGCGCGTCGGGGTTTCCGGAGGCTATATCGGAGGGAGCCGGGCCGCCCCGCTGCATCTGCCACCTCTGCGGAGTCTGCTGCGCAGGGGTGGCGTCGCCGGAGCTGGACGAGGCCATCTCGCTGGCACTGATGGTACCGGCGGGCGTTGGGGGCTTCATGGTCAGCGAGTCGGTGAATCCACCGCCACCCGCATGGATCAGCCGCCAGTCGTCCTTCCCGGTCATGGGATCCTTGAAACGCCGCCGCAGAAAGCGGATGTTGTTGGTGTTCTCCAGGTCGCCGATCATGACCGGGTAGCGATTGAACCGCCTGACGAAAAGCCTGATCGCCTGGCGATACTGTTCGCCCCGTGCGATCAGATCGCCCTCCTTCAGGCGCTGGTTCTCGAAGACGACGCGCGGCATCTCCGCGTAGAGCATGAGGGCGACGATCGCCGCTGCCAGCAGCACGAACAGCAGAGCAAACCCGGAATCCTGCCCCTTCCGCCGCCGGCTCATCCCGTCTGGCCCTGGCCTTTCTCTTCCTCGAGCGGCAACGTCTGCTGGTGTTTGAACTGCACGTCCTCGACGACCACTGAGTTGATGCCGACTCGCACCAATTTGTAGCGGTTCTTTACGAGTTGGCCTTCGGCGGCCACGATGATGTCCTCGCCGTCCAGAAAGAAGACCCGCTTGGCGCCCGAGGGGGCGGGGGTGGCATAGCCGTAGAACTTCAGCGGGATGGGCGGCGGCGGCGGTGTGGGCGGAGGGCCGGGCGCCGGCGTGGCGGCGGCTGCGGCGGCGGCCTGAGCGCTGAGCGGATTGATCTTGACCTCCGGTATCTTGGGCAGCGGCGGCGCGCCGAACTGGAACAGGTTGCGGACGCCGCCGGCCATGCTAACCGCTTGCACCCTGGCGAGCAGATCCAGCCGCAGGGTAGGATCGATCGAAGAGGGGTCGGGCTGCTTGTCGCGGAGTCCGAGTTTGAACTCTGGCCGGGCGCGCCCGGGCCCGGGCTTGAGCGGCGGCCGCTGGCGCGTCTCCGGAGCGGGCGGGCGCAGTGTGCCGCCGGCGAGCTCCGGGCTGGCGGCCGGAAGCGCGCTCTGGGACGCCCGCGCCTCGGCCGGCCGCTCATCGTCGGAAGGCGCCAGCACGCTGAAGTAGAAAACCGCCGCCAGGACGACAAGCGCCGCCCCCAGGGCGATCAGCTTCCCTTTAGGCTCCTCCCGCAGCCCCTTCAGCTGGAAGTTCATTGCGCCCTCCCGGGAAGCGCGGCCGCGGCTTGCTCGGCTCCCGCTTCCGGCGCTGCGCCCTCGCGGACGAAGGCGTTCAACTTGATCGTAATCTCCAGAAGCTGGCCGGTGGGCTGCGGAGTGGCCGCGAGACTGTCGACGATCAGCAGCCGCGGCGAATGGTCCAGCAGGTTGAGAAATTGCGTCAGGTCCTTATACGCGCCTTCGTAGTTGGCCGTGATTTCCGCCCTGGTGAGCGCCTCGCTGCCCTCGACCGGCTCGAAGGCGAAGCCGACTTCCTTCTGCTTGATGCCGGCCTTATGGGCCATCTGGTCGAGCTCATCGAGCAGGCTGGAGGACACCGTCCGGCGGCCCAGCAGGTAAGAGCTCATGAAGGTGTCGCCATCGCCGCGCGCGGTTTGCACCTTGCTCACGATCCCGCGCATCCGCTCGACCGCAGCCTGCTTCTGCTTCAGTTCCTGGCGCAGAGACGCGGCCCGCCTTGCCAGGGAATCGGCCGAACCCTCCCACGGCTTGAGCATGACGGTCGCGGCGACCAGATTCGCCACCACCAGCAGGGCCAGGACGAGACGGGCGACGAAGCGCGGGTTGCGGGTGGATCCCGGCACCCAGGCCAACCGCTGGCGAAGAGTCGCAATGCTAATGCGCGTCATGGGATACACCTCGCAGGGCGGGCGTTGCCGCGTGCCCGGCGGGCAGACCGAAGGTCCTGTCCGACGCACAGACGTCCACACGAGTGCCGGCACGGCACGCTGAAGCGTGCGCCAGGGAAAGCCACTCTCTTACAGCTTCTGCACATAGCTCACACTCACGCGGTAGCGCAGCAGGGGCTCGGATTGGGTCGGCGGCCAGCGGTTGTGAATCAGCGTGGCGCCGAAGAGGGGAGAATTCTCCAGGCGTGTCAGCAACTGGATCACCGGCTCGGCCGACTCCGCGCCCACCACCATGTCGAGCTGGATCTCGTTCTGCGCGGCGGCCTGGGGCCGGATCGAAATCAACCGCACGTTGTAGGGCATCACCTTCTCGAGGTCGTCGAACAGGCGGGTCCAACTGATGCCCTTGGCATAAAGCAGGCTATTCAGAAACAGGCTGCGCGCGAGCACTTCGGCGTTCTCCGGCTGGCGGAGCACGGCTTCCAGACGCGTCTGCTCGGTGTCCAGAGCGCGCCGCCTGGCCTCGAGCCGGGCGATGGTCTGGCGCAACTCGGCGGCCTGGCCGCGCTCGCGAGACGGACAACGCCACCAGCAGCGCCAGCAGACCAACCAGAAGCACGGCCGCGACACCGGAAGCCACCAGCATCGGCCTGGTCTTGTCGAACGGCTCGCTGGAAAGATTGATCGCCACCTTGGGGGTCATTGGATCGTCTCCAGGCATTCCAGGTAACCCAGCAGCCCGGCGTTAAACTGGTCCGGCAAGCCATAGCGGGAGCGCATGGGGAGACAGGGCTGGCCGATCTCGGCCGCCAGGTCGTCGCTCGAGCGGCCGAAGCCGCAGGTCAGAACCTCCTCCGGCCGCCGGCCGAACTGGTCCTCCATGTAGGCGAAGGTCGGGTAGAGATGGGAAGCGACCTCGGCGGCCCCGCCGTCGGACAGCTCGATGGAGCGCAGCAGCTTGAGCACCCCGCGATCGAGGACGGCCAGGGTCAGCGCGCGAGGGCTCCGTTTGGCGATCACCGCCACTCCGGCCGCCTGCGCCATCTCGAGCGCGCACAGTGTCGAAGTTGTGATCAGGCCGGGATGGAAACCGGCCGCACGGAACGGCGACTCATAGCGGGACAGGACCTCGAGCGGCGCCGCGGCTGCCACCACGTCCACGCGCTGGCCGTTGGGCTGAGGGTAGTAGCTTATCGCGGCCGCGTCGATGTCGAAGGGCAGGGTCTTCTTCAGCCGGAAGCGGACCAGCGGAAGCTGCTGTTTGGGATCGGACGGGAAGGAGTCGAAATCGAGCACGGAAACACGCACGCTGTGGTCCGGCAGGATGAGGGCCGCACGCAGCCGCTTGTTCTCGCCGCGCGGCGCCAGGGCCCGGACCTGTGCGGTCAGCTCCTCCATGCGCTGCACGTTGTCGAGCACCGGCGAAACCGCGATGACGTCCGGTTCGAGCGGCCGGAAACCGATTTCGGGCGGAGCGGCTATGCGCGCCACGGCGATTCCGCTCTCGGAGATCTCGAACGCGAACCGCGGCGGCGGGTCGTTCAACAGCTTCTTCAGGAAACTCGGCGCCGGCATGGTTCAGCCCTCGATGAAGGTCACCTTGTTGATCTCTTGCAGCGTGGTCATGCCTTCCTTCACTCTCTCCACGGCGCACTCGCGCAGGAACGTCATGCCCTCTTCGCGCGCCATGCGCGCTGATCTCGGACGTCGGCCGCCGGTCCAGGATCATCTGGCGGATGCGCTCGCTCAGGTCCAGCAGTTCGTTGATCGCGGTTCGTCCGCGAAAGCCCGTGCCGCCGCACTCGAAGCAGCCCGCGCCCTCGTAGAACTCGGACCGTCGCGCCACTTCACCGGGATCGAGGCCGCTCTCGGACAGATACGAATCCGGGTACTGCACCTGGCGTCTTGCAGTGCGTGCAGATCACGCGCACCAGGCGCTGCGCCAGGATGCAGTTCAGCGCCGAGACGAAGTTGTAGGGCTCGACGCCCATGTTGAGAAAGCGGCCGATCACGTCGAAGACGTTATTGGCGTGGACGGTGGTGAACACCAGGTGGCCGGTCAGTGCGGCGTTGATGGCGATCTGCGCCGTCTCCTGGTCGCGGATCTCGCCCACCATCACCTTGTCCGGGTCGTGCCGCAGGATGGAGCGCAGTCCGCGCGCGAAGGTCAGCCCCTTCTTCTCGTTCACCGGGATCTGCGTGATGCCCTTGACCTGGTACTCGACCGGGTCCTCGATGGTGATGATCTTGTCCTCGTCGTTCTTGATCTCGCTCAACGCCGCGTACAGCGTGGTGGTCTTGCCCGAGCCGGTGGGGCCGGTGACCAGCACCATGCCGTAGGGCTCTTTGATATAGCGGCGGAACTTGCACCAGGTCGTAATCGGTGAACCCCACCACGTCCAGCGAGAGCTTGGAGAACTTCTCGCTCATCGACTCCTTGTCGAGCACGCGCAGCACGGCGTCTTCGCCGTAAATGGTGGGCATGATGGAGACGCGGAAGTCGATGAGGCGGTTCTTGTAGCGCACCCGGAAACGGCCGTCCTGCGGGATGCGCCGCTCGGCGATATCCAGCTCACTCATGACCTTGATGCGGGAGAGGATCGTCGAGTGCCAGTCCTTGGCGATCGGCGGCATGGCGTAGTGCAGCACGCCGTCGATGCGGTACTTGATGGCCACTTCGGCGTCGCGGGTCTCGATGTGGATGTCGCTGGCGCGCCGCTCGAGCGCGTTGAAGATGGTGGTATCGACCAGCCTGATGACGGGCGCGATGTCGCTCTCGCCGGCCGAGAGCTTGTCGATCGACAGCGTCTCGTCGGGGTTGTCCTCTTCGGCCACCACGTCGAGCGCGAAACCTTCGGTCACCTCTTCGAGCACGCGCTGGGACTGCTCGGTCTTTTTCAGCAGGTCGGCGATCTGGGAGAGCGTGGCGACCCGAACCTTCAGCTTCTTCTGGAGCAGGATGGTCAGCTCATCGATGAGGTTGAGATTGCGCGGATCGGCCAGCGCGATCTCGAGCGTGCCGTTATCGCGCCTGAATGGGCACGAAGTTGTAGCGGAACATCAGGTCGACGGGGACGGTGTTGAACAGTTCGTGGTCGATGTGGGCACGGCTCAGGTCGACGAATTCGTAGCGGTAGCGCGCGGCCAGTTCCTGCGCCTCGGCCGCCTGCCCGGCCGGATCGATGGGCTTGAGTGCGATCGGTAGCCATGACGCCTCTTACATCGTCTCCGCCAGCGAGAAGATCGGCAGATACAGGGAGACCAGCACGAAGGCCACGAAGATGCCCATGAAGATCATGATCACCGGCTCGATCAGCGACAGCGCCGCTGCATCCGCGTGTTCACGTCTTCTTCATAGAACTCGGCCACGCTGTTGAGCATGGCGGCAGCGCGCCGGTGGATTCGCCGACCTCGACCATGTCGATGGCCAGCGGCGGGAATACATCCTGGTGCCGGCCAGCGCCCGCCGACAGCGACTGGCCCTCCTTGACATGTCTCTGCGCCTTCTCCAGCGCCGGAGCGCAGCAGGCGCGAGTTGGGCGACGGGCCGCGGTCTCCAGCGCCTGCACTAGCGGGATGCCGCCCGCCAGCAGCGTGGACAGCATGCGCGCAAATTGCGCCACCTGGTATTTGATCCAGATCTCCCCCAGCACCGGCGACTCAGCTTGACCCGGTCGAGCTGATCTGCGCCGCGTCACCGCCGGCCCAGAAGCGGAGCCCGCGAGATACCGCCAGCACGAGCGCACGCAGCCGCCAGATGTATTGCGGGCCGCCGCGCCGACGGCCATCAGGATCTGCGTCTGGCAGCGGCAGGTTCGCGTCGATGGTCTGGTAGAGCGTGGCGAAGTGCGGCACGACGAAGGTGATCAGGAACACGATCAGCACGATCACCAGCGAGAACAGCACCGACGGATAGATCAGCGAGACCAGCAGCTTCTTGCGCACCGCCAGCGACAGCTTCTGGTAGGTGACGTAGCGGTCCAGCACCTCGCCCAGGCGCCGCTCTTCTCGCCGGCCATCACCGAGGTCACGTAGATCGGCGGGAAGACGCCTGGCCGCGAATGCGTCGGACAGCAGCGCGCCCTTCTTAACGTCGTCGCGGACGGCGCGGACGTAGGGGCCCAGCTTCGTGTCGGTGAGGCGGTCGGCCAGCAGGTCGAGAGCCTTCAGGATCGGCAGGCCGGCGCGAAACAGCGTGACGAACTGCTGGTTGAAGATCAGGAACTTCTCGATGTTGAGCTTCTGCCGGCGGCCGGACAGCGCCGGGGCCAAAGCGGCAATGCCGCCCTTGGGCCGGACAGAGTAGACCAGGAAACCCTGGTCTACGAGGCGCTCGCGCGCTTCCTCGGCGCTGCTGGCCTGAGCGGTTTCCCGGTGCACCTCGCCGCGCGCGTCCGCGTACTTGAGAAGGAACTCAGCCATGGCGATTCCTCATTCCTCCTCCACGACCTCGGCGCCGGGGGGCGCCTGGAACCGGAACAGGCCCGCCGCCAGCGTGGGGTTGAGCTTCTCCTGGTCGAAACGGAACTGCATGCTGGAGCCGCCCTCTTCGGCGACGATGAGCTGGCGGATCTCGTAGGACGGGCTGACCAGGAATTCGACCTTCGTGAAGGGGGCCTTCCCCGAGCGCGGCTCGGCGGACACCCAGGTGCCGCCATCGCCGGGATGATAGGAGAAGCGCTTGAAATCCCGCTCGAAGTTCGAGTTTGCCGAGGAGGAAGGCGAGCGGGGCGCGCATGTCGTCGCTTTCCTTCACCTTCGTCCGTTCCACGCGGTTATTGGCGGGGGTGTACAGGTAAACGTACTTGCCGTCGCTGACGAAGAGCTTGCCGGGCGGCTGGGAATACCGCCAGTGCATACGGCCCGGCTTGCGGAGGAACAGTTCGCCGGATTCGGTCTTGGGCGCGCGCTGGGGCGCCTCGTAGGTCTGCTCGAAATGGACCTCGAGGGTGCGGGCGCGGTTATAGCGCTCTTCGACGCCCTTGAGGATGGCCGTCAGGTCCGGTCCGGCAGACACCCCGGCCGACACGGACAGCAGGCAAACCCAGGGCAAAAAACGGGTCACATACATGTGACGCGCGGACGGGCGCAAGCGTGGAGGGGAACCTGGGGCGGTGGGCGGGCGCGGCACGCGGCGGTTCGCCGGTCTCAGCCAGAGAATTCCGCGGCGCCCGGCTACTACCCTGGTATGAGGTTCGACAGGAGGTTCCGCGCGCGCTCCGTCGGTTGACCACCACGTCAGCCGTGTGCTAGGTTGATTGTTCGGCGTATCTCTCGTCTTTCGTATACGTTCCCGATACAAGCCCGATGGACGAACTGCTTCGCTCTCTTGGTGGGTTAATGCTGAAGGCGATCCCCACCCTCCTTCTGGTAGTTGCACTGCACCTCTATCTAAAGCGCATGTTCTTCCGGCCCATGGCGCGGGTGATGGAGGAGCGCTATCGGGCGACCGAAGGCGCGCGGAAAGCGGCCGCAGAGAGTCTGGCCAGGGCGGCCGAAAAGGCAGAGGAGTATGAAGCCTCCCTGCGTGCCGCCCGCAGCGAGGTTTACCGGGAGCGGGAGAGGACCGCCAGAGACTGCGGCAGGACCAGGCCGAAGCCGTTGCGGAGGCCCGCCGCAGCGCCGAGGCCGCGGTCAAGGACGCGCGCCAGCAACTGGCGGCCGAACTCGTCGCGGCCAGGGAATCCCTGGCCCTCGAGACCGGTTCCCTCGCCGACCAGATCGCCGATTCCGTGCTGCACGGGAAAATACGTCTTGAAACGCTTCCTGACCCTGACCTTCGCGGCGCTGCTCATGGCCGCTGCACTGGAGGCCGCCGGGCAACCAAAGAACCCTGAAGAGGAATCGGATCGGCTTTTGCCCTGGAAGGTGGCGAACTTCGCCCTGCTGGCCGGTGGCCTGGGATACTTCATCTACAAGAAGGGCGGGCCCTTTTTTCGGCGCGCAGGGAGTCGATCCGGCGGGGCCTGGACGATGCCGCCCGCGCCAGCCAGGCGGCCGAGGAGCGCTACGCCGAGATGGAACGACGGCTGGCCGGCCTGGGCGCGGAAATCGAGAAGATGAAGGCGCAAGCTCTCGAAGAAGCCGGCGCCGAAGGGGAACGGATGCGCGCGGAGTCCGAGCGCGCGATCCAGAAGATGCGGGAGCAGGCGGAGCAGGAAATCGCGGCCGGGGCGAAAGCCGCCCGGCAGGAACTTCGGGCCTACGGGGCGGACCTGGCGGTGAGCCTGGCGGAAAGACGAATCCGCGAGCGGCTGACGCCGGATCGGAGAGCGCGCTGCTGGGAGCGATGCCGAAGGATCTCGAGCGGCGTCGGACGCGCCGGGAGGGAGGACGTCCTAGGATGCCCCGTGCACTGGCCTTCCGTTACGCTCGGCCCTGGCGGACCTGGTCCTGGAGCCTGGCTCCGCAGCCGAAGCCCGGCGCGTAACCGCGGAAATCGAATCGTTCGCCCAGGCGGTCAAGGCCTGGCCGGACCTGAGGCTGGCGCTCGGGTCGCCCATGGTGCCTCCCGCGCGCAAGCGCGCCGTGGTGGGGCGGCTGGCGGAGTCGCTGCCGCTCTCGGGCCTGGTGCCGCGGCTCCTGTTCGTGTTGATCGACCACCGGCGGATGGCGCTATCGGAGACGTCCGGGAGGCCTTCCAGGCGGTGATGGACGAGCGGCCGGGGCTCGTGCGGGCCGACGTCGCCTCGGCGCGGGAGCTCGGGCCAGAAGAGCGGGAGCGAATACTAGCCTCGCTGGCGCGGCTGACCGGACGCAGGCGCGGGCGCGTTTTCGCGTGGAGCGGGGACTGGTCGGCGGCGCGGTGGCGCGCGTCGGCTCGACGGTATACGACGGCTCGGTTCGCGGGCAGCTGCAGGGATTGAAGCAGCGCTTGACGGGTGGGGTCTCTTATCCCCCACCGGAAGGTTCGGGATGGCTCAAATACGGGCAGACGAAATCGAGCGGGTCCTCCGCGATGAGATTGCGAATTACGACAAGGCCGTCGAGGTTTCCGAGGTAGGCTCGGTCATCTCGGTGGGCGACGGCATCGCGCGCATCTACGGCCTGGAGAAGGTCATGGCGGGCGAACTGATCGAGTTTCCGCATGGGATGTCCGGCATCGCGTTGAACCTGGAGGAAGACCAGGTGGGCGCGGTGCTGCTTGGCGAATACAACGAGATCAAGCCAGGGCGACGAAGTGCGGCGCACCGGGCCAGATCATGTCCGTGCCGGTAGGCGAAGCGATCATTGGCCGCGTGGTCAACGCGCTCGGGGTGCCGATCGACGGCAAGGGTCCGATCCCGAACGAGAAGTTCAGCCCCATTGAGCGGCTGGCTCCGGGCGTGGTGGACCGGCAGCCTGTTAAGGAGCCGCTCCAGACCGGGATGAAAGCGATCG
>CAVQAN010000014.1:0-47384 GCA_963710565.1 Bryobacterales bacterium
GAGCCCTCCTCCACGTCCGACGGCGTGTATGAGGGGCACGATCGCGCGACGGGCGAAATCAAGTGGACCGGAACCCGCGCCGACCTTGTCTTCGGTTCGAACTCCCAGCTCCGGGCAATCGCGGAAGTCTATGCATGCGACGACTCGAAGGAGGCGTTCGCGAAGGACTTCGTGGCTGCGTGGAACAAGGTGATGAACCTCGATCGTTACGACCTGGCCTGAGCTCAGCGGAACGGAGGCAGCGCTTTTCTTGGCCCGCGGGCCGGATGGCGCCGCCGATTGTGCCACGGTAGTGCGGCGCAAATTCCGGATAGTATGATTGTGCAGAAGGCGGCGAAAGCCGGCCCCGTCCCCGCTTTGCGGCCATGCCGATAGGCGACGAAACTTGCGCCGCAGTACAGTAGCGTCTTGATATTGTAGTGCGTCGCAGGTCATGCGAAGTACGATTATCCAAGGGCAAACCCTGGGACAGGGACGAAGTTTCGCAACAACGGCGAAATTCGAGCCAGTCCCCGGTTTGCGGCTTATTCCGGTACCCGACAACATTTGCGACGCACCACAACGCCGGGGCCCGGTCCTACGGCGCCGCCACCAGGTTCGACTGCAACTCCGGGATTTCGATCTCGATGCGGGTTCCCTGCCCCGGCTTGCTGTCGATCCACATCTTATAGTCGCTGCCAAAGAGGATCTTCAGGCGCTCGTTGACGTTGGTGACGCCGATGCCCTGCTCGCGCAGAGTCGCCAGCTTGACCTCGGGGATGCCCACCCCGTCGTCTTCCACCAGCAAACGCAGGCGGCCGTCCTTCAGGCTGCTGCGGAAGCGCACCATCCCGCCGTCCACCTTGCTGCTCAAGCCGTGCTTCACCGAGTTCTCGATCAGCGGCTGCAGGAGCATGCTCGGCACCAGCCGGTCCAGTGTCGCCGGGTCGGCGTCCTTCTCGAAGCGCAGCTTCTCTCCGAAGCGGATGACCTCGATGGAGAGGTAGTCGCTGATGAATTCCAGCTCTTCTCCCAGGGAGGTAAAGTTCTCGTGTTTGCGCAACAGCCGTCGCAGAATATTCGAGAGCTTATAGAC
The DNA here is from genome assembly GCA_963710565.1 of Bryobacterales bacterium. GTDB lineage: Bacteria > Acidobacteriota > Terriglobia > Bryobacterales > Bryobacteraceae > DASWZN01. The sequence continues at coordinate 1,076 of CAVQAN010000014.1, forward strand.
CACCGCCCGCGCCTGCTGCGGGTTGGTGCGGATCAGCGAAGAGACGGAATTCAGCGTATTGAACAGAAAGTGCGGATTGATCTGGTGGCTAAGCGCGTCCATGCGCGCCTGTAACAGCAGCCGCCGCTGCTCTTCCAGTTGGAGCTCGTTGCGGGCGCTGCTCCAGATCTTGAGCGGGAGGCTGACGGCGAACAGGGTGGTGGCGTAGGTGGCGACGATGGCCACCGGATGGGGGTTCGACCAGTCCGGCCAGATGGCGAACAACCGCCTGGGGCGGAAGTGGTGCAGGCCCTGGCGGAGGGCCTCGGCGCAAACGATGGCGATGAGAAACACGATCTGGTAAGCCGCGCGCCAGCGGTCGTGGCGGCGCGAGAACATGCGGTAGATGCTGAGGTCGATGATGGGCGAGAAGCGCCACACCTCCTCCGGGGCCGCGGCGTAATTCCGGAGAAGACCGCCCAGCGCGCCGACGCCCGCCAGAAGGGGCATCGTGAACAGCTCATGCCCGAACATGGCAGGGATCGAAATCAGGCATCCCGAGATCAGGCCGGAGACGTAGCCCCCCACCAGGCCCGCCACCAGGCTGCCTTCCAGTCCCAAATCCACGGCTTTGTACGACGGCGCCACAAGACGGATCACGACGCCAGAGGCGAAAATGGCGGCGAAGCAGAGCGCCAGCACGAAGCGCTGGTTGATGGTGCGCTCCTCCCTGAGCAGCATGGTCTTGAAGCGCCCGACGCGCACCAGGATGCTGGCCAGGGACGCGACCACGCACAGCCGCAACAGCAGGACGATGAGGTACTCTTGGCGCATCGCTCCGGCGTCTCCCGGCGCCGATCGGACGGCGGTTCAGGGCGGACCGAACCGCACGGCAACCCGCGGCCTCTCGACCGTGGATCTGGTGTCCATTATAATGAATGAATCAGGGCACTCCCGCACGGAAGGGTGTGGTGTCCTGTTTCGAAAGGAATATGTCACACAACGGGAACCAGTCCGGGTTCCGGGAGCTGGCTGAGGCGGATTTTCCCACGCGCTTCGGGCATTTCCGGATTCATGGATTCGAGGGCCGGTACGCAGGCGAGATCGAAGAAGCCGTGGTTCTGGAGATGGGCGATGTCGCCTCCGGCCGGCCTCCCCTGGTTCGGATCCACTCGCAGTGCCTGACGGGCGACGTGTTTCACAGCCTGCGCTGCGATTGCCGCGCCCAGCTCGATCTGTCGCTTGAGCTCATCGCCGCGGAGGGCCGCGGCCTGCTGATCTACGAGCACCAGGAGGGCCGCGGCATCGGCCTGGCCAACAAACTCCGGGCCTACCGGCTCCAGGACGCCGGGGCGGATACGGTTGAGGCGAACCTCCGCCTCGGGTTCAAGGCGGACCATCGGAATTACGGGCTGCCGGCCGATATCCTGCAACACTTCCAAGTGGCCGCCGTCCGCCTCCTCTCGAACAACCCGGACAAGATCGCGGCGCTCGAAGCCGCGGGCATCCGCATCGCGGAGCGAGTGCCTTGCGAAGTCGCGCCGGTCGGCTCTTCGGCGCACTATCTGCGCACGAAGAAAGAGAAGCTCGGGCACCTGCTCGATCTGTAGGCCGCCGGCGATCGGCAATCGGCGAATTCCGGGCCGCATCGGAGCCGTGGATCGCACCGCCGTCGCGAGCAAGCGGGTGCACGCGGGCGGCCAGGGAGGCGGCAGTAGCAGGCGAGACGGGCTGTGGGCGGCCCCGTGAGACAATTGAGTGATATGCGATGGAAGTTCGCGCTCCTGCTGCTCGGAGCTTGCTTGTTCTCGTCCGCCGCCACAAAGCTGACGGTGGAGCAGTTGGTCGGCTTTGTGCGCTCCGCCATCCAGCAGAAGCAGCCCGACAAGCAGGTCGCCGGCTATCTGGCGACGGTTTCTCTCTCCGAACGGCTCGATGACCGTAGCGTCGACGAGCTCAAGGGGCAGGGCGCCGGACCCCAGACAGTCGAAGCGCTGAAGGCCCTGCGGGATGCCTCCCAGACTCTCCCCGCTCCGTCCACACCCACGCCCACACCGCCACCCCCACCCTCCCTGCCGCCCCCGGACCCCGAGGAGCAGCGGAAGGTGATCGAGCAGGCCCGCCAGTACGCCGCCAACTACACCAAATCGCTGCCGGATTTCTTGTGTATGCAGGTGACGCGCCGGTACGTCGACCCGCATGGCACCCAGTTCTGGGGGCTGGAGGACACGCTCACCGCCCATGTGAGCTACGTGGACCACAAGGAAGACTACAAGCTGATGTCGAGGAACGGCCAGATGACCACCAACTCGTCCATCTGGTCGGTCGGGGGCGCCAACTCCGCGGGCGAGTTCGGCAGCATGATGGCGGAGATCTTCGATCCCAGCACGGAGGCTTCCTTCAACTGGGAGCGATGGGCCACGTTGCGCGGCCGCCGCGCGTACGTCTATGCCTACCAGGTCACCCAGCCGCGCTCGCAGTGGCGCGTCACCTATGGCCACGACGCCGCTGGCGGCTCCCAGGCGGAGACCGTGCCCGGCTACCACGGCCTGGTTTTCGTAGACCGCGACCTGCTGGCGGTGGTCCGCATCACGCTGGCCGCCGAACTCCCGCCCGACTTCCCGATTCAGCAGGTCGAGGATACCCTGGACTACGATCTCGCCACCATCAGCGGCCACCCGTACCTCCTGCCACTCAGGGCTGTCGTGCTGATGCGTGAGGGGGCGCACCACTCCAAGAACGAAGTGGAGTTCCGGCTTTACCGCAAGTTCACCGCCGAGGCGAGCCTCAAGTTCGATGAGGCCGACGCGCCGCCGGACGACAAGCCTAAGCAAGAACCCCCGAAGCGTTGAGAAAGGCTCACGGCATGCCTCCGGCGGCCGCGTGCGACAATGGAGCCGTATGCGATTGAGGGCGGCGCTCCTCCTGCTCGGAGCGTCTCTGTGGTTGTCCGCCGGATCGAAGCTGACGGTGGAGCAGTTGGTCAGCTTCATCCGTTCCGCGATCCAATTGAAGCAACCGGACCGGCAGGTGGCGGCCTATCTGGGCTCGGTCGCGCTGACCCAGCGGCTCGATGACGAGACCATCGAGGAGTTGCGGGGAGAAGGCGCCGGACCCAAAACCGTGGAGGCGCTGAAAGCCCTTCGGGAAGCCTCCCAGACCCTGTCCGCGCCAGCCCAACCCACGCCCACGCCTCCTCCTCCACCCCCCCTCCCGCCGCCCAGCCCGGAAGAGGGGGGCAGGATGATCGAACAGGCCCGCGAGTATGCGATGAACTATTCCAAATCGCTGCCCGACTTCCTCTGCACGCAGGTCACCCGCCGCTACGTCGATCCGCATGGCTTGGAGTTCTGGGCGCCCACGGACACCCTGACCGCGCGCGTGAGCTACGTCGACCACAAAGAGGACTACAAGCTGGTGATGGTGAACAACCGCGCCGTCGCCAACGTGTCCTACTATTCGGTGGGAGGCACGACTTCGGCTGGCGAGTTCGGCAGCATGATGAAAGAGCTCTTCGATCCGCAGACGGATGCAGCCTTCCGCTGGGAGCGCTGGGCCACGCTCCGCGGCCGCCGCGCGTACGTCTACGCCTACCAGGTCGACCAGTCCCGCTCGAAGTGGCGCGTCGGCTACAAGGGGGAGCACTCGACCGAAGAAACCGTGCCCGGCTACCACGGCCTCGTGTTCGTTGACCGCGACTTGCTGGCCGTCGTGCGCATCACCCTGGTGGCCGACCTCCCTCCCACCTTCCCCATCCAGCAGGCCCAGGACACGCTCGATTACGATCTGGCCACCATAAGCGGCCACGAGTATCTCCTGCCGCTCAGGGCCGTCGTGCAGTTGCGCGAAGGGAAGTTTCTCTCCAAGAACGAGGTCGAGTTCCGGCTCTACCGCAAGTTCAGCGCCGAGGCCACAATTACCTTCGACACCCCCGACGCGCTGCCCGACGAAAAGACCAAAGAGCAGCCGCCCAAGTAGCCGGACGGCTGGTGGGGCAGACGCCCCGGGCGAGCGGCATGGTACTGCGCTTAGCCCGGGCTGTTGTTTGCGCTCCCCGTTTTGGATGGCTTTTCTTTCATCTTTGGTGTAATCTGTACGAGGTGACGCCCGTTCCGCGGGCTGGGCTCTGGGGGGGACCGGGGCGTCGTCGGTTTGAGACACAAAGAGGGATCGGTATGCCTTCATCGCCGGGGAGTTGGGGTGCCCGCCGGGCGCTGCCGCCCGCGCCGCATGCCGCTTCAATCCTCGAGTCCGTTCTCCTAAGCCTCGCCGACGGCGTCGTGGTTGCCGACCGGGACGGCCGCTTCATCCTGGTCAATCCCGCGGCGGAGCGGATGTTGAGATCCCATCCCTCCGATACCTCTCCGTCCGAGTGGAGCCGCAACTACGGCCTCTACAAGCCCGATCAGACCACTCTCTTTCCCATCGACGAGCTGCCGCTCGCCCGCGCCGTCCGCGGCGAAGAGGTGCGGGATGTCGAGATGTTCGTCCGCCCCGCCCAGTCGAAGGGCATTTGGGTCAGCGCCTCCGCCATGCCCCTCCGCGATGAGGCCAGCGGCATCGAGGGCGGGGTCGTCGTTTTCCGCGACATCACCGCCTTCAAGCGCAGCGAGGAAGCCCTCCGGCGGGAGCGCGACTGGGCCTCGGCGGTGGTGGACACCGTGGCCAGCCTGGTGATCGTCCTCGACAACGCCGGGGGCATCGTCAACTTCAACCGCGCGTGCGAGGAGGCTTCCGGCCGCAAGTTCGACGAGGTGCGCGGGCGCTGCTTCTGGGACGTTCTGCTGCCGCCGGAAGAGGTCGAAGCGGCCAGAGCCGTTTTTGACAACCTGCGGGCGGGCCACTTTCCCAGCCAGTACGAGAACCATTGGGTCGCTAGCGACGGCACCCGCCGCCTGATCGCCTGGACCAATACCGCATTGCCATCCAGCGGCGGTGGCGTCGAGTTCATCATCGGAACCGGCACGGACCTCACCGGCCGCAAGCGTACTGAGGACGAACTGCGCCGCGCCAACCACATGCTCCGGGTTGTGATCGACACCAGCCCCCTGGCCATCGTGACCATGGACTTCGGCGGCCACGTGCGGAGCTGGAATCGCGCCGCCGAGCGCATGTTCGGCTGGACCGAGCAGGAGCTGCTGGGCAAACGCTTCCCCATCGTGCCCGAGGACGACGAGGCCTTCTTCCGCGACAACCTGGACCGGTTGCAGCGCGCCGAGACCATCGCCGGCATCGAGCGGCAACGCCGCCGCAAGGACGGCACGCTCATCGACGTCGCTCTCTGGAACGCGCCCCAACTGGATGCCGAGGGTCGCGTCATCGGCGGCATTTCCGTGATCGCCGACATGACCGACCGCAAGCGCCTCGAGGAGCAGTTCCGCCAGGCCCAGAAGATGGAAGCCGTGGGGCGGCTGGCCGGAGGCGTGGCGCACGATTTCAACAATCTCTTGACCGTCATTGGCGGCTACGCCCAAATGCTCCTCGAGGCCATGCAGCCGGACCACCCCCTGCGCCCCTCGCTCGAGGAGATCGACCGCGCCAGCGCCAGCGCCGCCACCCTCACCCAACAACTGCTGGCCTTCAGCCGCCGCCAGATTGTCACACCGCGGGTGCTCGATCTCAACCAGCTCGTGTCCGGCCTCGACAAAATGCTCCACCGTCTCATCGGCGAGGATATCGAACTGGTGACAATCCGCCCCCTCCAGCTTCCCTGCGTGCGGGTGGATGCCGGCCAGATCGAGCAGGTCCTGATGAACCTGGTGGTCAATGCGCGCGATGCCATGCCCCGGGGCGGCACCATCACCATCGAGACCGCTCTGGCGGCGTTCGACGAGCGCAGCCCGGATGGCGTCGGGCCTGGCCGCTACGTCGTCCTTTCGGTCGCCGACACCGGCCGCGGAATGACCGAGGAAATCAAGCTCCACATGTTCGAGCCGTTCTTCACCACCAAGGGCAGGGGCAAAGGCACCGGCCTCGGGCTCAGCACGGTGTACGGCATCGTCAAGCAGAGCGGCGGAGAGATCGCGGTCACTTCGGCGCCGGGCGAGGGCAGCACCTTCCGGATCTTCCTGCCGGCGCTCGATCGCGCCGCGGCAGCCGGAGTGGACGGCGCTCCACCCCCGGAGCGCAGGCGGGGCGCCGAGACCGTCCTGCTGGCGGAGGACGAGCCTGCCTTGCGGAACCTCATCCGGGGAATCCTCCAGAGCCGCGGCTATTCGGTGTTATTGGCAGCCGATGCGCGCGAAGCCCTCGAGTGGTGCGAGCGCCACCCCGGCCCCATCCACATTTTCCTGACCGACGTCGTCATGCCGGGGATGAGCGGCCAGGACCTGGCCTCGCTGGCCACCCGCCTGCGTCCGCGTCTCAAGCTCCTTTACATGTCCGGCCACACGGACCACGCGATTCTCGAACCGGGGGTGCTCGACGGCGGCATCGCCTTCCTGCGCAAGCCGTTTACCCCCGATATCCTGCTCGCGAAGATCCGCGAAGTGCTGGATGCGTCCTGAGCGGGGCCGCCGGCGGCGCATCCATCGGCTCCACCCTGCCCCGCGGCCATCGCCTCACAGGCTGTTGCCCGGCGCCGCCCGCTCGTACACCGCGATCCACTGGCCGCGCGCGGACCACCGCACCACCTCCCTCAGGCCGAACCTCCGCTCCAGATCGCGCGGCGCGATCTGCGGCTGGTAGCCGTAAAACTTGCGCATCAGCGGCTCGACCAGGGGCGCGCGCCGCAGATCCCATCCGGCGTCCCAATCGCGCGAGAAGAGCACGAAGGGTCCCACCGACGCCGGATCGAGCGACTGCAAGTCGGCCGGCCGGAACCCCGCCACCTCCTGCACCGCCATCCGCCGCTGGACGTAACCGTTTGCCGGCCGCCGCAGCTCGATCGAAAGCGGCCAGGCTGTCGTGATCCTCTGGCCGGGATAGCTCCGCTCCACAAAACCCGCCGCCTGCTGGTGCAGGCGGACGAAGTTCACCAGCGCCAGGTTGTTCTCGTAGGGATAGGGGTAGGGCGGGTTCCAGAACAGGCACAGGAGCAGACCTGCGACCAGCGCGAATTGCCCCAGTCGCGTGCCGAACGACGGCCGCGCCGACCACGCCACGGCAAACGCGATGTACATCAGCGGGAGCGCCGGCAGCAGGTAGCGCTCGAGCGTCGCACCGCCTAGTACCGTGACCGCCAGCGTCTGCGCCACCCCCAGGGCCGCCGCGATGCGCCACGCCCGGCTGCGGAAGATCCCGGCGCGGCGCCAGGCCAGCGCCACGGCGATCCAGCCGATCCAATGGAAGTCCTCGATGAAGATCGAGAAGCAACGCCGGGCCAGGGCGACCGAAACGCGCACCGGGTGGAGCGGGAACAGCAGGTTGTAGTTGGTGAAAACGGCGTTTCCGAGCACGTGTCCGGTGGCGCGGTACAGCACCAGCAGCCAGCCTCCCAGCGCCACCAGCGGCATGGCGAACCACAGCGCCTCGCGCCGGCGCCTCTCCACAACCAGCCACACTGCCAACAGCAGCGCGACCACCAGACCGGTCTCCTTCACCAGCGCCAGCGCCGTGCACGCCAGCGCCGCGCTGCGAACGCGCCCCCGCAGGAACAGGAGCAGCGCCAGGAGGGTGAAGAGCATGGCCGGCATGTCCAGTTGGGCCAGCATGGCCTGCGTGTAGAACAGCGGCGAGACCATCAACAGGGCCACGGCCGAGAATGCCGGCGCTCCGCCCACGCCGCGCCCCAGTTCGATGGCCAGCAGGAAAGTCAGCCACACCGCTACCGCCGCGGCGGCCAGCATCGCCAGCCGCGTCGCCGGAATCGAGAAGCCGAAGATCCTCCACACCAGCGCCAGGTACGCCATCACTCCCGGCGGGTGTACGTTGGGCGTCGCCATGTGCGGCACCCAATAGCCGTGCTGGTAGAGATCCAGCGAGGCCGGAACGAATTGACCGACCTCGTCCCAATAGAACGGGAGATCCAGAAATGGCAGGTGGATCGACACCACCAGCAGTGCGAACGCCCCCAGGAAGAACAGGTAGCTGCCCAGCCGGGCCCGTCGGGCTTTCCCTTCCGCCTGCCCGTGCGGCCCCTTACTGGACAACTCCGCCCTGCTGCCCGTGCGGTTCCAGCCGGATCTCGCCGAAGGCCGATTCGTACTGCGTGACGTTCTGCTGGAGGATGTTGTTGAGCGCCTTGGCCTGCTGCGGACTCAGGTAAATGCCCTGGAAGTTCTGGATGGCGACCGTGTCGGCCGCCGTCTGCGTGATTACACCGAAGGACAGGAAGAAGTCCCAGAGGTTGACGCGCACTTGTACGCTGTTGGCGTAGTTCTCCCGGTACTCCTGGGCTTTGACGAGTTGTACGTGCGGCTGTTGCGGAGGTGTCATGAATCTCCCTTCAGGCTTTGCCCGTTCCTTTGGCGCGGTCCATGTACTTCATGTTAGCGACATCCAGCCGGATCAGGTCGCCGTTCTTGATGAATTGCGGCACCAGGATCTCGACGCCGCTCTCCAGGCGCGCCGGCTTCCGGACGCTGTCCACTTGCTGATGCGACGGCGGCGCCGTCGCTCCGATGCGCACTTCGAGCACGTCCGGAAACAGCACTCCGACCGCCTGCTCCTCGACAAAATCGACTGCCACCCGCATATCGGCCTGCAGCAGCGCCGCCGGCGGTCCCACCAGCGATGCCGGAATCGATATCTGCTCGAAGGTTTCCGGGTTCATGAAGGTGCACTGCTCCGCGTCCGCGTAGAGGAAGTCCATCGGCACCTTCCGGGTTTCGACTTCATCCAGCTTCAGCTCCGCGCGGAAGTTGATTTCCCGCAGCGTTCCGGTCGACAGGTTCCTCAGGCGGGTGTGCGCGGCCCCGCTCATCTTGCCCTGCCCCGGGTGATACTCCGCCGCCAGGACCTTGTACATCTGGCCCTCGAACCGAACGGCCATGCCGGCCCGCAATTGCGAAGCGATCACCATGAACGCCTGGATGCCAGCATACTACGGACGGGTGCTTGGCCGGTTTGTGGACCGACCTATAGGCAGCACGCTGCCAGATGGGCTTCTTGTGGCGCACGCACTCTTGCGTGCCGCGTCGAGACTCTTTCTCGACGCCCGGGTGTCGGCACGAGTGCCGACACGGCAGGCTGAAGTCCGCGCCACACGGCACACCCGCTAGGTTCGTGCCGCCGCCAGAGCCCTCTCGAATCCCGGCAGGCTGGCCTGGATCGTCGCGCGTGGCACGGTGAGCGACAACCGGATGTACCCCGCCCGCCCGAAGCCGGAGCCCGGAACGGCCAGGATCCCCTCCTCAAGCAGGATGCGGATGAAGGCCACATCGTCCGCGATGGGCGTCTTGGGAAAGGCGTAGAAGGCGCCGGCCGGCTTCAGAATCTCATACCCCATGCCCGCCAGCGCGTCGCAGAGCAGGTCGCGCTTGTCCTGGTAGAGGCCGACATCCACCGTCGTTTCCGGCGCGCGCGCGATCACCCACTGCCAGAGCGCCGGTGCGTTGACGAAACCCAGCACGCGGTTGGCGAAGGTCGCGGCATCCCGCAAGGCGGCCCAATCCTCGATCAGCGGAGAAATGGCCAGGCAACCGATGCGCTCGCCCGGAACCGCGAGGGCCTTGGACCAGGAGTCCGCCACCAGCGTGCACCGGATCAGCGGCGGGACCTCGGGGGCGTTCCGCCCGTCGAAGACCAGGGATCGATACGGCTCGTCGCTCAGCACCAGAACCTGCGGGTGATGCTCCAGCAGCGCGCCCAGATCCCGCAGCACTTCCGCCGAATAGAGCGCGCCGGAGGGATTGTTGGGCGAGTTGACCAGGATGGCCCTGGTCCGCGGCGTGATGGCCGCCGCGATGCGGTCCACGTCCGGCTGGAAGCTCTCGTCCGTCTCCACCCGGACCATCTTGCCGGCATGGTTCTCGATGTAGAACCGGTACTCGGGGAAGAACGGAACCAGAACGATGACCTCGTCGCCGGGATCCAGAATCGACTTCAGCGCCACGTTCATCGCGCCCGCCGAGCCGACCGTCATGAGGATGTGCTCGGCCGTGTACGGCAGACCTGTGCGCCCGGCCACGCGCCGGGCAATCTCCTCGCGGACTTCCGGAAAGCCCGCGTTCGGCATGTAGCCGTGCGTGCGCGGCCGGTTTTCCGCCACCACCTGGCGCAGCGTTTCGATGACGCCCGCCGGGGGCTCCACTTCCGGGTTGCCCAGCGTGAAGTCGAACACGCGATCGGCGCCCCGCTGGGCCTTAAGGCGCGCCCCCTCCTCGAACATCCGCCGGATCCAGGAGGCCTGATCGAGCTGGCCGGCGACGGTTCTCGATACGCTCATCTCTCGATCCGCGTGTAGACCTCGACCGGAGCGAGCACGTTGATCTCGGCACGCTTGAGCAGCTCGATGGCGCGGTCCACGTCGTCGAACCGGAAGATCAGCACGGCCTTGTCAAAGCGGCCGAAGGTGAACGCGTACATGTACTCGATGTTGACCCCGCTGCCTTCGAGCAGCGTGAGCAGCTCGGTCAGACCGCCGGGGCGGTCGGGCACCTCGACAGCCACCACTTCGGTGACATTGGTCACGTAGCCGGCCTCGCGCAAGACCTTCGCGCCCGCCTGCCAGTCCGACACAATCAGCCGCAGGATGCCGAACTGCTGTGTGTCGGCCAGGGTCAGCGTGCGAATGTCGATTCCGGCGCGCGACAGGATGCCGCACGGCTCGATGAGCTGCCCCGGCTGGTTCTCCAGGAATAACGAGAGTTGGTGGATCTTCATGGCTCATTGCTCCAGGTTTCTGCGGTCGGTGACCCGCTTGGCTTTCCCTTCGCTGCGCGGGATCGTGTGGGGCTTGACCAGCCGCACCGCGACCCGCACCCCGAGGGTGCGGTCGAGAGTCTGCGCGAGCTTCCTGCTCAGGTCCTCCATCGCGCCGACCTTGTCGCTGAACACCTCGGGGGTGACCTCGACCTGCACCTCCATCTCGTCCAGGCCCTTCTCGCGCGAGAGGATGATGTGGTAGTGCGGTAGCGTGCCTTCGACGGCCAGCAGGGCCGCTTCCACCTGCGAGGGGAACACGTTGATGCCGCGAACGATGAACATGTCGTCCGAGCGCCGCCCGATGCGCCGCATCCGCCGCAGCGTCCGCCCGCAGGCGCAGGGTCCCGGAATGAGCGCCGTGATGTCCCGCGTGCGGTAGCGGATCATGGGCATGGCGAGCTTGCCCAGCGTCGTCAGCACCAGCTCGCCCTCCACGCCATCCGGGAGCTTCTCGCCGGTGTCCGGATCGACGATCTCGGGATAGAAGTAGTCTTCGAAGATGTGCAGGCCGGAGTGGTGCGGGCACTCGATGGCGACGCCGGGGCCGATGATCTCCGACAGCCCGTAGATGTCGAACGCCTGGATGCCGGCCTCAGCCTCGATGTGGCGGCGCATGGAATCGGTCCACGGCTCGGCGCCGAATACGCCCACGCGCACCGGCAACCGCTTGATATCCACACCCAGCTCCTGCGCCCGGTCGATCAGGTGGATGAAGTAGCTGGGCGTGCAGCAGATGGCGGTGACGTTGAAGTCGCGCAGGATCATGATCTGCCGGTCGGTGTTTCCGCCCGAGATGGGGATCACCGTGGCGCCCAGGGCCTCGCCCCCGTAGTGCGCGCCCAGGCCGCCCGTGAACAGGCCATAGCCGTAGGCGTTCTGAAGGATATCGCCGTGGGTCAGCCCGCAAGCTGCGAAGCTGCGGACCATCACGGCGGTCCACACCTCGAGGTCTTCCCTGTTGTAGGCCACCACGATGGGCTTGCCGGTGGTCCCGCTCGAGACATGCAGCCGCACTACCTCGCTCATGGGGCTGGCGAACAGGCCGAAGGGGTACGTGTCGCGCAGATCCGTCTTCACCGTGAAGGGCAGGCGGGCGATGTCGTCGAGGGACCGGATGTCCTCGGGCGTCATCCCGCGCTCCTCCAGCCGCCTGCGGAACAGCGCCACGCGATCCCAGGCGCGGCCGACTACGGCTTTCAGACGCGCCAGTTGCAGGTCCTTCATGCGTTGCGCGGGGATGTAGTCCGGCGCGCTGGCCGGGTGGTATCCCACCGCCACGTCCTCGATCGTCTCGATCATGGTTGGAACTCCTTGCGGGCGGCCTGGCGCCCCAGCTCGAAGGCGGCGAAATTTGCTGCCAGCAACTTCTCGGGCAGGTTGGAGCGGATGGCCGCAAACCAGTGCTCCTCCGGTATCCCGGCCAGCACGCTGAGCACGCCGATCAGGGCGACGTTCAACGCTTTCTTGTTGGTGAGGGCGCGCGCGTCGATCATGGACGGCGCGATGAGGACGCCGCCGTTGCGCAACTGCCAGCGGTTCACGTCGATCTGGTCCGGGGCGATGACCACCAGGAAGTCGGCCCCGCCCGGCGGCACCATGGGACTCTCGACGCGCTCCCCGAAGCGGACGTCGCTCGATACCGACCCGCCGCGCTGGCTCATGCCGTGCAACTCGCTCTTCTTCACGTCGAACCCGGCGCGGAACGCGGCCTCGGCCGCGATGTCGGACGCCTTGAGCACGCCCTGCCCTCCCAGGCCGGCGAAGACGACGTTGGTGACCAGGCGTCCGTTTTCAGTCCTGCTGTTCAAGACATTTCTCCATTTGCTTGATCTTCCCGGTGGCCAGCAGACAGGTCCGGCGCGCCACGATCACCGCCAGTTCCTTGCTCTCGAGGCAGCGCGTCACCAGGTCCTCCAGCGCCTGCTGGCTGAGCGTGGGGTCGATGACGTGCACCTGTTTGACGCCCAGCGAGCGCGCCAGGTCCTCGAAAACGACCCGTCCCGTCCGCTGGTGATCCAGCGTACGGCCGGTGCCGGGATGCTCCTGCATGCCCGTCATGGCGGTGGTTCCGTTGTCCAGGATCATCAGCAGGTGGCCGTCCGGCGGGGGATTGTAGATCATCTCGACCAGGCCCGTGATGCCGCTGTGCACGAAGGTGCTGTCGCCGATCACGCTCACCACCCGCCGCGCCTGCTCCGGAGGCAGGACGTGGCGAAGCCCCAGCCCCATTCCGATACTCGCGCCCATGCACACCAGCACCTCCAGCGCGTTGAAGGGCGGCAGGGCCCCCAGCGAGTAGCAGCCGATATCCCCCGAGACGATGCAATCCAGCTTGCGCAGAGCCTGAAACACGTAGCGGTGCGGGCAGCCGGGGCAGAGCTCCGGCGGCTTGCCGGGCGGCGGTGCGGGCTCGGGCGAGACGTCTCCCGCCAGAATGCGCCGCACGCGCTCGACGTTCAGCTCCCCGAAGCGGTACATCTCGGGCTTGTCTTCGACGGCCGCTCCGGCCGCGCGAATCGCCTCCACCAGCCACGGGTCGCCTTCCTCGATAACCACGCAGCGGTCTACCGTGCACGCGAAGGCGCGAATGGCTTCTAAGGGCAGCGGGTAGGTCATGCCCAGCTTCAGTATCGCCGCCCCCGGCGCCGCCTCGCGCGCGTGTACCGAGGCCACACCCGATGAAATGATGCCCAGCGAACGGTCCCCTTCTATCAGCCGGTTGGGACCGGAGGCCTCGTTCCACTCCGCGATCCTGGCCAGCTTGGCCCTCAGGCGCCGGTGAGCCGGCCGTGCGTTCGAGGGAATCATCACCCGCAAATCGGCGTGGCGAGTGTAGCCGGCTGTCGGCGGAGCGGTGGCCATCTCCGGCCGGGGCTGCACGATGGTCTTCGAATGGCACACCCGCGTCGTCATCCGCAGCAGGACCGGCAGCTTCCAGCGTTCCGAGATCTCGATGGCCCGGAGGGTGAATTCGTATGCTTCCTGGGAATCGGCCGGCTCGAGCATGGGGATCCCGGCGGCTACCGCGTAGTGGCGGTTGTCCTGCTCGTTCTGGCTGGAAGCCATGCCGGGATCGTCGGCCGACACCAGCACCAGCGCACCCGCGACCCCCGTGTAGGCCGCCGTGAACAGCGGGTCGGCGGCCACGTTCAGGCCGACGTGCTTCATCGTCACCAGCGTTCGCGCGGACCCGAACGAGGCGCCGATGGCCACCTCGAGCGCCACCTTCTCGTTCGGCGACCACTGCGCGTGGCCGCCCAGCTCGGCGAAGGCCTCCAGAATCTCGGTCGACGGGGTCCCTGGGTAGCCCGTCCCCAGAGCCACGCCGGCATCCCGCGCGGCCAGCGCCACCGCCTCGTCCCCGCTTAGCAACATACGATCTGCGACGTTCATTGGCATCTATTCATCCGCGCCACGCACCAGGATGACACTCTCCCACGATACGCCCGGTGGATGCAAGCGGGAAGGGGCAAGAGCGCGACTAACAGATGATTTTATCGCCGAAACCTGCCACGGATCAAACGCCGTGGTGTATACTTTTTGAAAGCGTTCTGGGCCCACCGGCCTCGAACGCCCTCCTCTGCCACGCCGGACCCACCCGCCCGCAGGCAGGTTAGTAAAAGGTAACCCATGCGATACCCCCTCATCATGAGTCTTCTCTATGTGCTGGCCATGCCCCTCGCGAATGCCCAGCAATCTCAACCGCCCAGCACGGAAGCCCCTCCCACGTTCGAATTCGGTTTCGAGCAGCGCGTGCGCAACGAGGACTGGAATAACATCACGGACTTCAGCGACAAGTCCAACGACGAGCGCGAGCAGATCCGCTATCGCACCCGCGCCTGGTTCAACGCACCCCTCTCCTCGGATGTGAGCTTCTTCCTGGGGGCCGACCAGGAGACCAACCAGAAGTTAGGACAGCCTAACAACCACTTCGACGAGGTGGTCTTCGAGAACGCCTATATCGACATAAAGAACCTCCTGACCGTCAAAGGGCTCTCCCTCCGCGTGGGCCGGCAGAATCTCATGCGAGGCGAGGGCTTCATCCTGATGGACGGCACCCCCGGCGACGGCTCCCGCTCCCTTTACGACAATGCCGCCGACCTGTCTTACTCGCGCAAGAGGTCCAAAGTGGAACTCATCGGGATTCTGAACCCCAAGTACGATCGCATGTTGCCTCGCATCAACGACCAGCACAAGCTCTTGCAGGAGTACGACTCGAGTTCGCTGGGCGCCTATTACACCGATAACAACCACCAGCGGGTGGGGTTCGAAACTTACTATTTGTACACCAAAGAAGTGCACGACTATCGCGCCCCGACCAGCCCGGCCTTTCAACCTGACAAACACGTCAGCACGGCGGGCGGCCGGGCGGTCATCCAGCTCGCGCCCGGCTGGAGCGCCACCACCGAGTTCGCGGGCCAGTGGGGAGCCCAGCACCCCAACATCGTGGTGCGCGGTTGGGGCGGCTATGGTTATGTCAAAAAACAGTTCACCCACCGCTGGAAGCCCTACGTTCTCGGCGGCTGGTGGGGCCTCTCGGGTGACGACCCGAACTCCAAGGGCCGTGTCGAAGGCTGGGACCCCATCTACTCCCGCTGGCCCAAATGGAGCGAGCTCTACATTTACAGCCAGGTGCCCGAGAAGGGTGTCGCCTATTGGACCAACCTGTCCATGTGGCAGGCCGAAGGCGGCGTCACCCCGTTCAAGAAGCTCACCGCGCGCGTAACCTACTATCACATGGGCGCCTTCCAGCCTTACCCCGGCAGCGCCAAGGTCTTCGGCTCGGGTTTGGACCGCGGCGACAACATCCAGACCCGCGTCGACTACGTGCACAACAAGAACTGGAAGGCCGACATCGAGTGCGAGCGCCAGACGGCGGGCGACTTCTATTCGGTGCACGACAGCGGCTACTACTGCCAGTTCCAGATCTCGTATCTGGCCAGCACGAAGATCACCGCCAACCGGCTGAAACAGGCCCTGGGATTCCCTTCCCCGGTCCCTGCCGCAGTCGGGGCCGCTCCGGAGCCGCCTCAGAAATAACGCTCGAGAACCTGGCCCACCGCATCCTGGGGCGGGTTGTAGCCCGCGGCGATCTGCCCGAGGCGCCCGGCCGCCCCGCCGGCCTGCTCATCCTGCTCCTGCCGCACCTGCTGCTCGGCCGCTTCTTCCATCGTGGCGGCGGCCGCCGCGACGGCGCGGTCCTGCGCGGAGGGATCGGCCGGAGCGTTCGCCGCCGCGATGACCGTCTTCTCCTTTTCGACCGTGGCGGCCGGATCGCCGGACACCGGAGAATCGTCCAGCGTGACTTCCCCGCCGACCACGTATAGCTTGCCGTCAGGCCCTTGTTGATAGGTGTTGGTGGGGCCGCCGGTGGCGTAAGGTCCGGCGGCGGCCAGGTGCGCCTCTTCGTGGGCGCGCACGTGGCGGTCCATAACGGTGAGCTGGGCGATGACGGCCAGCTCCGCGTCGCTCTTGCCGGCCCTGCCGGATGAACGGGTGCCGGCGCCGCCCGGCGCGGGAGCGCCGCAGGAGGCGGAAATCGCCCGCAGGGTCATCTCTTCGTTCCTATCGGCCAATCGGTGCCAGAATTGAGTCTGCGATTCTCCGCGGCCCGCCGGCGTGCCGCTGCTGCGCCGGAGGCGCCATGGCCGCCCCGCAAGGGGCCTTGACCTGTCTATAGCTTCATAGTTCACAGTGAGAACTGGACGATGTTGACCGTTTCCAAACTCGCCAAAAGCTGCGGTCTGAGCCGCAGCACGCTGCTCTATTACGAGTCCGTCGGGCTGCTGAAACCAGCTCTCAGGTCCGCCGCCAATTACCGCCGGTATGGCGACAAGGATCTGGGACGGCTCAGGCAGATCTGCGCCTACCGCGACGCCGGTCTGAAGCTCGACGACATTCGCCGGATTCTGGATCGCCCGGAAACCGACGCAGCCTCGGTCCTGAAACGGCGGCTGATCGAGTTGAACGCCGAAATCGAGGCCCTGCGCGACCATCAACGGGCCATCCTGAGTCTCCTCAAAAGCAACCAATCTCTCTGGAGGACTAAAGTGATCACGAAAGACAAGCTGGTTTCCATCATGCGCGCCTCGGGCCTTACCGAGGACAACATGCACCGTTTCCACACCGAGTTCGAGCGCCACGCGCCGGAGGAGCACCAGGAGTTCCTGGAGTTCCTGCACATCCCCGCGGAAGAGATCCGCACCATCCGCGAGTGGAGCCGCGGGCTGGAGAAGAAGTAGCTCGCAAGGGGCCGCCCGCGTGGCGGCCCTGCCCTATTTCGTGCTCTTGCAGTGGGCGGCAGCGGCCTCGCGAACGTATTCCCCCAGTTCGCCCTTGCTTCGTTTTTCAAGGAGGTCGTCCAGAAACGGCCACTTCGCCTTCGGCTTCACCTTGAGGATCGATTCGTATGCCCGCAAAGAGCCCTCCACCGCTGCCGTGTAGACGGCGACATCGTCATTCGCCTTTTCAGGGTTCGTGATTACGAAGGCCGCGGCGGAGGCAAGCGTCTGCGCGAAAAGCTCGGAACTGTAGTTCTTCTTCGAGTCCATCACAGGGCCGAGCAGACTGGAGCACGCCTTCACGTGTATGTCGGGGACCTCGATCAGCCAACGGACCAGCCACTCCCGCTGGTCCTTGGCCTGGTCGCCCAGCGGGTCAGCCTCGAGACTTCGGGCGATCTCCACGACCTTCGCGCGCTCTTCCGGCGTGGAGGGCCTGGGTTGCCCTTGCGCGAAAGAGAGCCAGAACAACAGGGTGAGCGAAGAAGCAAGCAGCTGGCGTGACATTTCAGGTAGTATCCTCCCGCTTGCTCCTGCCGGCAACCGCGGCCGCCGTGCCGATCAGGATCGGACGCCGCCAGCCGACGTTCATCAACTGGTCGTGGCGGAGACGGGGGCAGCCCCGACGGCGGCTCTCTACCGTCCTGCCTTGGAGCATAATAGGTGTGACACGGCACGCATCGCGCAAATCGAGATCGACGACGGCCAACTTGCCGGGATCTGCCGGAAATACCGCGTGCGGGAACTGGCGCTATTCGGCTCGGCCGCCCGCGGGGACATGCGCCCGGACAGCGATATTGACTTGCTTGTCGAGTTCCTGCCGCAGGCCGAGATCGGCCTGATCGACTACGCAGGCCTGATGCTGGACCTGGGGAGCCTGCTGGGCCGTAAAGTCGATCTGGTTTCCAAGCGCGGCCTCAAGCCCCTCATTCGGCCCTTCGTGCTCGGCGAAGCGAGAACTCTCTATGCGGCGTGAGAAGGACGGCGAGCTGAAGCTCGCCGCAGCACCCTGAAGGGTGCTCCTCCTACCTCTTCAGCATCCCCACCACCGCGTTCAACAGCACCGCCGCCATGCCGATCGGGATCAGGCGCCGCCAGCCGATGTTCATCAACTGGTCGTACCGCAGACGAGGCCACGTGGCCCGGAACCAGATCATCGAGTAGACCATCAGCGCGACCTTGAAGAAGAACCAGAACGCGGGCGAGACTGGCGCGGCGAAGGCCGGCAGCAGGAACGGCAGTCCCAGAGCGATCAGGCACGCCCCGACCACCATCAGGAAGATCGCGCGGGGGCGGTTGGGTAGCCGGCGCGCCAGCGGGAAGCAGTACGCCCCCGTCCCGGCGAACGCCACCACCGGGAAGACGTTGTTCAGCGGGTAGTCGAGCCAGGCCACGCTCGGGAACGGCCGCAGCCAGCCGCCCCAGAACAGCGTCACCGCCACCGACGAAATCACGAAGATGTTGGCGTACTCGGACAGGAAGTAGAGCGCCCAGCGGAAGCCGCTGAACTCGGTCATGAAGCCCGCCACCAGCTCGCTCTCGGCCTCGGGCAGGTCGAAGGGCGCGCGGTTGGTTTCAGCCACGGCCGCGATTACGTAAACCACGAACGGAATCGCCATCAGGCCGAAATTGTCGAAGACGAACCAGATCCCGCGGTCCGCCTGCGCCTTGACGATGCCCTCCATGCTCAGCGTCCCGGCCGCCATCACCCCGCACAGCAGCGCGAAGGCCAGCGCCACCTCGTAACTGATCAACTGCGCCCCGCTGCGCAACGCGCCCAGCAGCGCATAGTGGCTGTTCGACGACCAGCCGCCGAGCACGATGCCCAGCACGCCGACCGCCGACATGGCGCTGATCACCAGCAGCCCGACGTTGACGTCCGCCAGCCGTACCAGGCCCGTGAACGGCAGCACCGTGAAGGCCGTCAGCGCCGTGATCGTCGACACGCAGGGCGCAATCCAGAAAATGAACTTGTCCGATTGCCCGGGAATCGTGTCTTCCTTGATGATCAGCTTGAGCGCGTCCGCCAGCGGCTGCAGGATGCCGTGCGGCCCCACCCGCATGGGGCCCAGGCGCACCTGGAAATCGGCCAGCAGCTTGCGCTCGGCCAGCACCATGTAGCCGGCCAGCAGAGGAAACACGCCGATAATCACCACGGTGAGCAGCAGCGTCGTCACCAGCGGGTTTTGAAGGAGGCTTTGCATCAACGCACCACCTGGGCCAGGCGCAGGAAGGGTTCGGGATAAACACCGATCAGCACCGTCATCGCGCCGGTCAGCCCGAGCGCCAGCCGCAAACCGAAGTTCGACGCGGCCGGCAGCTTGTCCACGGCCTCGCTGACGAACATGGCCTGCACCATCCGGAAATAGTAGTAGACCGCCACCGCCACGTAGAGCACCGCGATGACAGCCAGCACGTTGTGGCCGGTCTCGATCAGCGACAGGAAGATGTAGTACTTGCCCAGGAAGCCGGCCGTGGGCGGAATTCCGGCCAGCGACATCAGGAAAATCAGCATCAGCACGGCGTGGCCGGGACTCTTCTGCATCAGCCCGTTAAGGTCCTCGATGTCGTCGCCGATGATCTCCTGGCGGCGCAGCGACACGATCACCATCAACGCGCCCAGGTTCATGAACGTGTAGACCATGATGTAGACGGCGATGCCCCGGATGCCGGTGTCATTTCCCGCGATCAGGCCCAGCAGCATGTAGCCCGCGTGCGAGATCGAGCTGTAGGCCAACAGCCGCTTCACGTTGGTCTGGCTGATCGCGGCCAGGTTGCCGACGGTCATGGTCAGCGACCGCGATCGCGATCAGCACCGGCGTCCAGGCTACTCGCAGCGGGGCGAACGGGCCAGCCGGCAGGAACATCCGCAGCAGGAACGCGAACGAGGCCGCTTTCGAGCCCACCGAGAGGTAGGCGGTGATGGTGGTGGGCGCGCCCTCGTAAGCGTCCGGCGCCCACATGTGGAAGGGAACGGCCGAGATCTTGAAGAGCAGCCCGACCGCGGTCGTGCCCAGCGCCAGAAGCACCAGCGGGTCCGTGGCGCTGCGCGCCGCGATGGCCTCGGCCACGTCGCGCAGCCGGGTCGAGCCCGCGATCCCGTAAAGAACCGAGAAGCCGTAGACCAGGAACCCGCTCGAGAACGCGCCCAGCAGCAGGTACTTCATCGCCGCTTCGTTCGAGCGCTTGTCCGACCGCAGGAAGCCCACCAGGATGTAGAAGCACAGCGCCATCAGCTCGAGCCCCACGAACAGAGTGATCAGGTCCGCGCCGGTGGCCAGGAAGAACATGCCGCAATTGGCGAGCAGCACCAGGCCGTAGTACTCCCCGTGCGGCTCGCGTTCGGTCTCCAGGTATTTGTAGGAGCCCAGAACGACCACCAGCGACGCCACCAGGAAAACCCAGTTAAAGAACAGCGACAGGCCGTCTATCACCAGCGATCCCTGAAAGGCCATGAACGGCCCGTGCGCGGCGAAGAAGATCTGCTGCTTGACCAACCCCGCCCCTGCGAAAGCCAGCCCGGCGATCGTAAAAAGGAGCATCCACTTGCGGTGCTTCGGCTCCGGGAACACCCAGAAATCGAACAGCAGCGTGGCGCAACCGAACAGCGCCAGCATCAGCGCGGGCAGCAGCGCGAACTGGTCCACGGGGGTGTAGTAGATCATCGGACCACCTCCGCGAGGGTGACGCGTGGCGCACGCTTCAGCGTGCCACCGTGGGCTTCAGCCCACGGTCCGGGCGGCGCCTGTCCCGGCGGCCGATGGCTGATGGCCGATGGCGGCCGGCTCGCAAAATACCCCGGCTTGACCCGCTCGACAATCTGCGCCACCGGCTTCTCCAGCACCTCAAAGAACGGCTTGGGGTAGACCCCGATCCAGATGGCCCAGGCGATCAGCGGCAGGAATGTCGCCAGCTCCCGCAGGCTCAGGTCGGGCAAGCCCCGGTTCTTCTCGTTGGTCACCTCGCCCAGCACCGTGCGCTGGTACATCCACAGCAGGTACGCCGCGCCGAAGATCACGCCCGAGCACGGCGCAGCGCCGCCCACATGCGGTTGGCCTCGAAGGCGCCTTGCAGGATCGTAAACTCGCCGATGAAACCGTTCAGCAGCGGCAGGCCCGCCGAGCTCAGCATGGCGATGGCGAAGACCGTCGCGTAGACCGGCATCACGTGGCCCAACCCGCCGTACTCCTTCAGCTCGCGCGTGTGCCGGCGCTCGTACATGATGCCCACCACCAGGAAGAGCATGCCGGTCGAGATGCCGTGGTTGATCTGCTGGATTACGCTGCCCGCCAGGCCGTTCGGATTCAGCGCGAAGATGCCCAGCGTGCAGAAGCCCAGGTGGCTCACCGACGAGTAGGCCACCAGCTTCTTCCAATCCTGCTGCATCAGGCTGACCAGCGCGCCGTACAGGATGCCGATGATCGAGAGCACCGGCCAGCATCTGCACGATGGTGGCGTCGATGGAGGCATTTGGCAGCAACGGCAGCGAGAAGCGGATGAAGCCGTAGGTGCCCATCTTCAGCAGCACGCTCGCCAGCACCACCGACCCGGCCGTGGGCGCCTCCACGTGCGCGTCCGGCAGCCAGGTGTGGAACGGGAACATCGGCACCTTGATGGCGAAGCCGAGGAAGAACGCCCAGAACACCCACTGCTCCAGGTGCAGCGGGGCGCGTCAGGTCAGTTTTCATCAGCTCGGAGATCTCGAAGGTGTAGAAACCGAACTGGCGGAAATGCTCGAAGTATAGCGTCAGGATGCCGAGCAGCATCAGCGCGCCGCCCGCCAGCGTGTACAGGAAGAACTTGATCGCGGCGTACAGCTTCCGCGGCCCTCCCCACACGCCGATGATGAAGTACATCGGCACCAGCACCGCTTCCCAGAACACGAAGAACAGGAAGAAGTCCATCGCGACGAAGACGCCGATGATTCCCGTCTGCTGCAACAGGAACATGACGTAGTATTCCTTCACCCGGGTGTCGATGGCGCGCCAGGAGGAGAGGACCGCGATCGAGCCGATGACCGTCGTCAGCATCACCAGAAGCAGGCTGATGCCGTCGATCCCGATGGCGTAGTGCGCGCCCAGCGCAGGAATCCAGTCCGCGCGCTCCACGAACTGGAAACCGCCGGCGTTCTTGTCGAAGTGGAAGACCAGCGGCAGCGATACCGCGAAGGCCGCCAGCGCCGCGATGTTCGCCCAGATCCGGATGAGGTTCTTCTTCGAAGCCGGGATCGCCAGCAGCAGCGCCGCGCCGATCAGCGGCGTGAACAGAACCCAGCTTAGGTAGTGGTTGCCCATTTAGCGCACCAGGTAATACCCAAAAATCGCGGCCACGCCGATGACGAATGCCAGCGCGTACGCCTGCACCGAGCCGGTCTGGAAGATCCGCACCGGATACGAGGAGAGCTTCACGGCAAACGCCGTCAGCCGCACCGCGCCGTCGACGATCCAGGTATCCCACCACATGCTGACCGTCGAGGTGGCGCGCGTCAGCCAGCCCGCGCCGTTCACGCCGCCATCGACCACCTTCTGGTCGAAGCTCGACAGCAGGGTTCCGCCGCCTTTCGAGAGACCGTTCACAAAAACCGCGTCATAGGCCTCGTCCACGTACCACTTGTGCAGCGAGCCGGAGTAAAGCGGGCCCAGCGCCTGAAGCGGCTCGACCGCCGGCTTCCTCTTCTGATAGAGGTTCCAGGCCAGCGCAATGCCGGCCGCCGCCACCGCCACCGACAGCAGCATCAGCGCCCACTCCAGTCCGGTGTTGGCCTCCCGCTCGATCTCGCTCCCCAGCACTCCGGCCAGCCACGTCTCGAACGCGCGGAAGCCATCCGGGAAGATGCTCCACAGCTTCGGCACGCCGATCCATCCCGCCAGCACGCTGCCCGCCGCCAGCGCCATAAGCGGCACGGTCATCACGCGGGGCGATTCGTGGATGTGCGCGGCCACCTTTGCATCCACGCGCGACTCGCCATAGAAGGTCAGCGCCATGAGCCGCCACATGTAGAACGCCGTCATGCCCGCCGTGACGAGTCCCAAGGCGTACACCACGCGGTACCAGGCGCCCGGATTCGAGTACGCCTGCCACAGGATCTCGTCCTTCGAGAAGAACCCCGCCAGGCCGGGAATCCCGGAAATGGCTAGCGTGCCGATGAGCATGGTGGCGTACGTGATGGGGATCTTGTTCTTGAGGCCGCCCATCTTCCGCATATCCTGCTCGCCCGAGAGCGCATGAATCACCGAACCCGAACCGAGGAACAGCAAGGCCTTGAAGAACGCGTGCGTGTAGAGGTGGAAGATGCCGACCCAGTAGGCCCCCGCGCCCAACGCCACGAACATGTAGCCGAGCTGGCTCACCGTCGAGTACGCCAGCACGCGCTTGATGTCGTTCTGCGTCATGGCGATGGTGGCGGCGAAGAACGCCGTCAGCGCGCCCACGGTGGCCACGATCAAGCACGCCTCAGGCGCCAGGCGGAACAGTTGGTTCGAGCGCGCGACCATGTAGACGCCCGCCGTCACCATGGTCGCCGCGTGGATCAGGGCCGAGACCGGCGTCGGGCCTTCCATCGCGTCCGGCAGCCAGACGTAAAGCGGAAGCTGCGCCGATTTCCCCGTCGCCCCCACGAACAGCAGCACCGCCATGGCCGTCAGCACACCAAAATGCGTCTCAAGGCTCATGCCCGCCAGCGCCTTGTTGACGTCCAGGAAGCGCGTCGTGCCGAAGACCGAGAACATCAGCAGCATGCCCAGGATGAACCCAGAGTCGCCGATGCGGTTCACGATGAACGCCTTCTTGCCCGCGTCCGCCGCCGACTTCTTGTGGAAGTAAAACCCGATCAGCAGGTAGCTGCACAGCCCCACGCCTTCCCAGCCCACGAACATCAGCACGTAGTTGTTGGCCAGCACCAGCATCAGCATGAAGAACACGAACAGGTTCAAATACCCGAAAAAGCGGTAGTATCCCCCGTCGTGGGCCATGTAGCCGATCGAGTACAGGTGGATCAGGAACCCGATCCCGGTCACCACCAGGATCATGACCGAGCTGAGCGGGTCGAGCAGAAAGCCGAAGTCGGCGGTGAAGCGCGCCAGTGCGCCGGCCGCGGTGTGGAACGGCAGTCCGGCGAGCCAGGTGAACTGGACGATCTGGTGGACGCGCCCGGGGAGCCCGGCCAGTTGCCACACCGCTCCCAGCGAGAACAGGAAGGAGACCAGCACCGTGCCGGGGCAGAGAATGCTGACCAGGATCCTGGACCTGGGGGCGTGGTGTAGGGCGTCGGGACCCTGCGGATCGAGCTGGCGGCCGACCAGCAGCATCGCCAGCGCCCCGAACAGCGGGAACAGCGGAATCAGCCACACGGAATCGAGGAAGTTCATCCGCCTCACCACTTGAGAATCTCGATCTCGTCAGCCTGCACCGTTTCCTTGTTGCGGAACAGGGCGATCAGGATGCCCAGGCCGACCGCCGCTTCCGCCACCGCCACCGTGATCACAAAGATGGCGAACACCTGCCCGTTCACGTCGTTGAAGTGCCGCGAAAAGGCGATCAGGTTCACGTTCACGGCGTTGAGGATCAGCTCGATGGACATCAGAATGATCACGATGTTGCGGCGCGTCAGAACGCCGATCGTTCCGATGGCCAGCAGCGCCACGCTGAGGACCAAATAGTGCACGGTGGTAATGGGATGCATCAGACCTTCCTCTTGGCCATCAGCACGGAGCCGACCACGGCCGCCAGCAGCAGCACGGAGGTTATCTCGAAAGGCAGCAGGTACTGCGAGAACAGCACATCGGCGATGCGCTCGACATTCCCCACCTTGTCCGCGACGGCCGTGGCGGGTTCGCCCAGCCGGAATGCGTTCCCGCCGCGGCTCACGATGAACAGCAGCTCGCCTCCCACCACCAGAACGCACGCCAGCGCCAGCCACCACTGCTTGTTGAACTGCGACACCTTGGCCGCCTGGTCGAGGTTGACCAGCATGATCACGAACAGAAACAGCACCATGATGCCGCCCACGTAAAGCACGATCTGGACGGCAAACAGAAACTCCGCGTGCTGGAGCAGGAACAGGCCCGCCACGCCGATCAGCGAGAGGATCAGCGAAACCGCGCTATGGATGGCGTTGCGGCGCGTAATCGTCAGCACGCCCCCGCCCAGCGTCATCAGCGCGAAGAAGTAGAAGAAGACCGTGTCGAGCATGGATTTAGTAGCGCCGGCGCCGAAGCCCCGCGCGGGCTGAAGCCCACCCCCCGTCGAGCGCGTGTCTCGTCATATCAGTACTTGTACTGCTTCGGCCTCGGACCCTCTTCGAGCATCTGCCGGTCCCACACCTGGCCGTCGCGGTTGTAGCCGGCCATCTCGAAGTCCTGCGTCAGCTCCAGGGCGTCCACCGGGCAGGCGTCCTCGCACAGACCGCAGAACATGCAGCGCGAGGTGTCATAGGTGAACGTAGTGAGCTCTTTGCGCCGGGTCTGCTCATTGCGCTCCGCGCCCACCACGATCAGGTTCTCCGGGCACGCCAGTGCGCATAGGTTGCAGGCGATACATAACGTCTCGCCGTTTTCGGGGTTGATGTTCAGCCGCGGCGCGCCTCGGTAGCGCTCCGCGACTTTCGGACGCTGGGCCGGATACTGTTCTGTGCAGATGTATTTCGGGCGCTGGTAGTGGAAGGTGACCCACAGTCCTTCGATCAAATCGATCAGAAAGATCGTGCGCAGGAGTTTACGCATGCCTCACCTGTCTACCTCACCGAGGACGATGTCGATGGTGCCGATGATCGCCACCACGTCCGCCACCAGCGCGCCGCGCGTCATCTGGTCCAGCGACTGGAGGTTGACGAACGAAGGCGGCCGCACCCGCAGCCGGTACGGCTGCGTCGAGCCATCGCTGACGAGGAAGTATCCCAGCTCCCCCTTGGGAGCTTCAATCGAAACGTAAGCTTCGCCCACCGGCGGCTTGATCACCTTGGGAATCTTCGCCATGATGGGCCCTTCCGGGATCCGCTCCACCGCCTGGCGGATGATGCGCACAGACTGCCGCATCTCTTCCATGCGCACCCGGTACCGGTCGTAGGTGTCGCCGTTGGCTCCGACAGGAATCTCGAAATCGTACTGCTGGTAACCGGAGTAGGGCTGCGCCTTGCGTAGGTCCCATTTCACGCCCGCCGCGCGCAGCATGGGGCCGGTGACGCCGTACTGCTTGCAGTCGGCGGCATTCAACACGCCCACGTTCTGGAGCCGCCCGATCCAGATGCGGTTCCCGGTCAGCAGTCGCTCGTACTCGTCGATCTTGGGCAGGACGTGTTCGCAGGCCGCTTTGACGTCCTCCTCGAAACCGTCGTAGGTCTCGTACTGCAGGCCGCCGATGCGGAAGGCATGCGTCGTCAGCCGCGCGCCGCAGTACTTTTCGAAGACGTTGAGGATCTCTTCGCGCTCCCTCATCACGTAGAACAGCGGCGTGATCGCGCCGATGTCGAGCGCGTGCGTGCCCAGCCAGATCAGGTGGCTCGCAATCCGGTTCAGTTCGGTCAGGATT
Source organism: Bryobacterales bacterium (assembly GCA_963710565.1). GTDB lineage: Bacteria > Acidobacteriota > Terriglobia > Bryobacterales > Bryobacteraceae > DASWZN01. Next base: position 27,667 of record CAVQAN010000014.1, read on the forward strand.
ACGCGCACCACCTGGGCCCGCGGTGGCGCTTCCGCGTTCAGCAGTTTCTCGACCGCCAGGCAATAGCCCAATCCGTTCGAGACCGCCGCGCAGTAGTCCATGCGATCGACATACGGAGCGAACTGCTGGTAGGTGCGGTTCTCGCCGATCTTCTCCACGCCGCGGTGCAGGTAGCCGATGACACAGTCCGCGCCCAGCACCTTCTCGCCATCGAGCTTCAGGACCACCCGCAGCACGCCGTGCGTCGAGGGGTGCTGCGGCCCCATGTTCAGCACCAGTTCGGTGGAGTCCAGAAAGGTCTGATCCGGCATGGTTTACTGACCGCCCTCGATCCCCAGGTGCTCCTCGATCCACTTGTTGTCCGCCGCCAGAATCGACTTGTCCTTGCGCAGCGGGTAGCCCTCCCAGTCCTCCGGCAACAGGATGCGGCGCATGTCCGGGTGCCCGGCGAACTCGATGCCGAACATGTCGAAAACCTCGCGCTCCAGCCAGTTCGCCGTCAAGTGCACGCGGGTGGCCGTGGGCGGCTCGTAGCCGTCGGGGATTTGCGTCTTCACGCGGACCCGCTCGTTGCGGGCGAAGCTGTACAGGACGTACACCAGGTCGAACCGCTCCGGCCGCTGCGGGTAGTCCACCGCCGTGACGTCCACAAGGTAGTCGAAATCCGCTTCAAACCGAAGAAGCTCCAGCATCGGAATGACTGCTTCCGGCTTCGCCACCATGAAGTTTTGCCCCAGGTAGGTCGAACACCCCAGAACCTGGTCTCCGAAGCGCTTCCTGAGTAGCGCCGGCAGTTCACCTTCCCAGGGGCTGACAGCCATGGTCGCGGGAGGCTTCGGGGCGGGACGCGCGGCCTGGGGTTTTGGGGCGGCGGGCGGAACAGCCTGCGCAGGCTTAACCTCGGGCTTGTCGTCCTCAGGCATTGGCACCCCAGGGTGGCAGAAGATCTCCAACGTAACACAGGGGAAGACCCCCTATCAAACAGCCCAAGATGGCGGATGGTTAATGAGCCACGAGCCGTCAGCCCTCAGCCCTCAGCCATCAGCCACGAACCCCCTGACCGCGGGCTCCGGCCGCGCCCGGAAGGCCCTTAGTCGCGCCCCCTGCGGCCCCACAGCCACCGTCGTCCGCCCGATCGACTCCGCTGCGAGACCCTCCGCCGCAACCAGGATCGCCATCGGCCGCTCCTCTCGCGCCCGGGCTGAAATTCAATTGAAACCCAGCGCGGTTGAATCCGACGCCCCGCTCCTATATAGTGAAGTGTTTGGCTCACCCTCGAGTTTGCCCCTCTTGGCTCCAACTCCACGACGAGCAGGCCTGATTCGCTGGGGGCCAGAATCCGATAGTCAGTTCAGGAGGCTTTCCATAATGGTTTCGAACACGGACATGGCCCGCAGACGGCGGTGGGCCGGTGCGCTCCGCATCCTTTTCGCCGTGATGACTATGGCCGTTCTCGGCGCGCCCCTCCGGGCGGCCGAAGGCGGCGAGGCGAATTTGCAATTGCCGGACCTCAACTCCGCCAAGTTCCTCGGTGGAATCGGCGGCGCTACGCTCCTGACCTGGGGGCTGGCGGTCTGCGTCTTGGGGTTCGTTTTCGGACTGGTCATGTTCGTTCGGCTCCGCAACATGCCCGTGCACGCGGCCATGCGCGAGGTCTCCGAGCTGATCTATGAGACGTGCAAAACGTATCTCGCGACGCAGGGCAAGTTCCTGCTCCTCCTCGAGTGCTTCATCGCGGTGATCATCGTGTTCTACTTCGGGATTCTCCAAGGGCTGTCGGCCTTCCGGGTGGCGATTATCGTGCTCTTCAGCCTGGTCGGCATTTCCGGCAGCTTCCTGGTGGCGGCCTTCGGCATGCGCGTCAACACGTTCGCGAACTCGCGCACGGCCTTCGCCAGCCTCACCGGCAGGCCGTATCAGTGCTACAACATCCCGCTCCAGGCCGGCATGAGCATCGGCATGCTGCTGGTTTCCGTCGAGCTGCTGATCATGCTGTTCATCCTGCTGTTCGTGCCCGGCAACCTGGCCGGCCCCTGCTTCATCGGTTTCGCCATCGGCGAGTCGCTGGGCGCGGCGGCGTTGCGTATCGCGGGCGGCATCTTCACCAAGATCGCCGACATCGGCTCCGACCTCATGAAGATCGTTTTCAAGATTAAGGAAGACGACGCGCGCAACCCCGGCGTCATCGCGGACTGCACGGGCGACAACGCCGGCGATTCGGTCGGCCCCTCGGCCGATGGATTCGAGACCTACGGCGTGACGGGCGTGGCGCTGATCACCTTCATCCTTCTGGCCGTGAAGACCCCGCTGGTGCAGGTCGAGCTGCTGGTGTGGATCTTCTCCATGCGCATCATGATGATGATCTCCTCCGGCGTCGGCTACTTCGCCAACGGCCTGTGGGCCAAGGCCCGCTTCGGCAACGCCGAGAAGATGAACTACGAGACCCCGCTCACCTCGCTGGTCTGGCTGACCTCGATCCTCTCGATCGGGCTGACGTTCGTGGCCAGCGCGCTCATGATTTCGGACCTCGGCGGCGACACATCGCTGTGGTGGAAACTCTCCATCGTGATCAGTTGCGGCACGCTGGCCGGCGCGCTGATTCCGGAGTTCGTCAAGATCTTCACCTCGACCCACTCGCGGCACGTGCAGGAGATCGTGACCAGCTCGCGCGAGGGCGGCGCTTCGCTCAACATCCTCTCCGGCCTGGTGGCCGGCAACTTCAGCGCCTACTGGCTGGGCTTCGCCATGCTGTCGCTGATGAGCGTTGCCTTCCTCGTCAGCAACTACGGCTTGGCGGCGCTGATGGCGGCGCCGGCGGTGTTCGCCTTTGGCCTGGTGGCGTTCGGTTTCCTGGGCATGGGCCCGGTCACGATCGCCGTCGACAGCTACGGCCCGGTGACCGACAACGCTCAATCGATCTACGAGCTGTCCATGATCGAGACCATCCCGAACGTTGGGGCCGAGATCAAGCGCGAGTTCGGTTTCGAGCCGAATTTCGATCGCGCCAAGGACAACCTGGAGGAGAACGACGGCGCGGGCAACACCTTCAAGGCGACCTCCAAGCCGGTGCTGATCGGCACGGCCGTGGTCGGCGCCACCACCATGATCTTCGCCACCATCGTCGCGCTCACCCATGGCTTGACCGCCAACCTGGACAAGCTCTCCATCCTGCACGCTCCGTTCCTGCTGGGCCTGATCGCCGGCGGCGCCATGATCTACTGGTTCACGGGCGCGGCCATTCAGGCCGTCTCCACCGGCGCCTACCGCGCGGTCGAGTTCATCAAGCGCAATATCAAGCTGGAGGGAGTCGAGAAGGCCTCCGTCGCGGATTCCAAGGCGGTCGTGGCCATCTGCACGCGCTACGCGCAGAAGGGCATGCTCAACATCTTCCTCACCGTGTTCTTCGCCACCCTGGCTTTCGCTTTCGTCGAGCCGTACTTCTTCGTCGGCTACCTGATCTCGATCGCGCTGTTCGGCTTGTTCCAGGCCATCTTCATGGCCAACGCCGGCGGCGCCTGGGATAACGCGAAGAAGGTCGTCGAGACCGAGCTACGCGCCAAGGGCACCGAACTGCACGCGGCCTGCGTCGTCGGCGACACCGTCGGCGATCCTTTCAAGGACACCAGCTCCGTGGCCTTGAACCCGATCATCAAGTTCACCACGCTGTTCGGGTTGCTGGCCGTTTCCCTGGCCGTCTCCCTCACCGCCCAGCAGGGTCCGATGCTGACCAACATCCTGTCGGGCGTCTTCCTGCTGATCTCGATGTTCTTCGTATACCGCAGCTTCTATGGCATGCGGATCGAAGTCCTCGAAGAAAACGGCGAGAAGAGCAAGGCCGCCAAGGCCTCGTAATCCGGATCCGGTCGAGAACCTCGGGCCCGCGGGATCTCCTCCCGCGGGCCTTTTCTTTTGTGGCGCACGCACTCGTGCGTGCCGCGTCGCCACTCCTGGCGACGCCCGGCTGGCCTGGGCTCCGCTCGGGCCGTTACCGGACGTTCCAGTTGTAACTCGCCAGCAGGCTGCCGTCCTCTCCCACCAGCAGCAACGCCGCGCGGCCGGGGCCAAGCCGCCCCGAGAAATCCTTGCCGCTCGTCCGGTCGCGGAAGCTGACGTCCTGCTGGCTCGACTCCGAAGCCAGCACGTACAGCGTCGCGTGCGGAAACCGGGTGGGGCAGATCAGGATGCCGGGATCCGTGAGATTGGTCGAATACGCCGGAACCACGCCCGCAGTCTTCAAGGCGTAGCGGTAGATGTCGCCGACCGCCTGCACGTTGTCGTTCAGCTCCAGGGGCAGCGCCGCGAACAGAACCCGGCCTTTGCCCAGCGGCTGCTCGGACCACAAATTGCCGTCCCACCGGAAGGCGCCGTCTTCCATCACGACCGCGCGATCGAGAAACGTCGTCTTGTCGCCGCCGTACACCAGGCGTGCCTCTCCTTCCGGCCACTTCAGGGGATTCTCTCGAACCGTCAAGGGCCAGGTAAAAGCCGGAGCATCGTACGGCCTGCCGCTCGTCCGCAGAGGCGCGTATCCGTCGAGGCGTCCCGAAACCAGCAGCGTCGCGCCGCCCTCCACCTTCTTGCGGATCGCCTCCCAGGCCTTCGCCGTGAGCGCCGAGGGCGACGGCAGAATGATCAGCTTCGGATCCCCCAACAGATCGATCTGGTACTCGCCCACCGCATACGTGTCGGCCCGAGCGTAGTTGTAGAGGGCCCGAACCGCCGTCTGCTGCGCTTCGAGCCCGTACCGGTTGAGCACCGAGAGCTGGAGCGATTGCGGAAGAACCAGCGCGACCTGCGGCGGGACCAGCCCCGTGGCCCAGGGCGCCGCCCGCTCCGCAAACCGCCCCATGTCGCGCATCATGGCTTCCCACGTCTTCGCCGATCCGTCCGCGCGCTCCATGCCGAAATCGAGCGACCGCGACCAGTCCCATTGCAAGAAGCCGCTGGAGCCCGCTGCAAAGCCCAGAGCCCACTTCCTTTCGAGCAGCGGGTAGGCGCTGAACTCGTCGTAGCGCCACCCGCCGCCGGGCGCCCACACCGGCTGATATCCCGTTTCGCCGATGATGTTGGGGATTCCCGGCCGCTTCGCCACCAGCGACTCCCAAAGCAGCGCATCGTCTCGCCAGTAGGTGTGATTCGTGGTGAAAGCGACGCCCGCTGCCCCGTAGAACTGGTTCAGCACTCGATCCGTCACCCCGCCTTCGTCCTGGCCCACGTTCACCAGTTGCCTGCTTCCCGTGCCGCGGATCGCCGTGACCATCGATCGCACCCACTTGGTGAACATGTCCTGCGCGAATAGGTTGTAGTCGAGCGCCCGCACCTGCCTGGGGTTCCCATAGCGGCTGAAGGACAGATCCTGCTCGTCCGGAAGCGAAACGCCGTCGAAGCCGCCCAGATTCTCTGGCGGAACGGACCAGGCCGCCGCCAGTTCCGCAATGGTGGCGTACTTCTCGCGCAGCCATTGGCGCCAGGCCGCGGTCTCCACCGCATCGCCGTTGGGCGTGTTGCCGCTCCACGGGCGTCGGGGGTTCGAGAAACTCGGCTCGTTGATGAGGTCCCACGATAGCCACGGGACCTCCTTGAAGCGATTCACTACTGAGAGCATGTAGTCCTGCTCGGACCGTATGGAGACGGGATCCATGTAAGGATTCGGGCCGGGCGGCGCGGGCGCGTCGGGAAGGTACGGGTGGGGAAAGAACGCGAAGAACGTGAAGTTCACGGCGATATTGTGCCGGTGCGCGCACAGCAGGTACGCCTCCAGGTTGCGCAGGAACCGCTCGCTGGCGGCGCCGGTCGCCTCCTCGACGAACTTCAGTTCGGGCATCCACACGCCCGTGCGCGCGAAGGTCACGCCGTGCCGCTCCATCTCGGCGAAGTCGGTTTCCCAGGTCCAGGCGTTGCGCGGCCAGGAGAAATCCCAGCCGTCGTCGGCGGTATTGAAGTAGTTCGTGCCCACCGGAAAAAACGGCTTGCCGTCGCGCGTGAGGAAGTCCCCCTGAACCCCGAGCACCGGGCCGGACAGAAGCGACTTCCCGTCCTCGACCCAGAAGGCGTTTTGGAAGAACTCGCGCGCCTCGCCTCCCTCCTGATACACGCCTCGAAGCGTATAGAAGCCGCTTGGAAGCGTCTTCTTGAACGCAATTTGCGCATCTACGGTAGGCCCCGGGCAGGCGACGAGCGCGCTGTCCAGCACCGTGGTCCCGGAGAGCAGTTCGATCTTGGCCTCGCCGCTCCCGGCCACCCCCAGGCGTTGCCGGCGGGCGCTCCGCAGATGCACCCCGGCCAGCGGCGTTTCCCCCGGCCGCAGCGTCGAGAACAACGTGTCCAGCCAGAACGCCGTCGCGCCCTGCCGCGCGTAGCCGGCCGCTGCGCGAATCAGCGCTACGCCGTCCGGCGACTCCCAGTAGCCCGCCTCCGGCTCGAAGTCCAGCATGACGAGGCGGGCGCCGAGCATGGGGTCCTGTTGCCAGGCGCGGTTGTGGTCCGCAACCACCACCGGCGCCGCAATGCGGCCGCCGTCCGAGTCCAGCATGTAACCCAGGCCGTCGAGCCCGCCTTGGATGGCAAAGAACCGCCGCGCGCGAACCTCCAGCGCAGGCAAGAACGAGTAGCCGGACTTCCAGGCGAATTTCGTTTCCCGCTGTGGCCGCAACTCGTACGTGTGACGCAGGTCGAGCTCGCGGGAGTAGGTATCCTGCGGTGGCAACTCGACGAACCTGCCGCTCGCCGCTCTTACCGGCACGCGGAACGGCTGGCCTCCCAGGACCAGCAAGTTCCCGCCGGCCCGAAGATAGTCGCGAATGGCCGCCCAGTCCTCTGCCGGAAACGCGGAGCCATAGGGCAGCAGCAGAAGGTCCGCTCCCGCCAGCGCCGCGGGATCGCGCAACCCCTCGATCCCCACGAAGACCGGGCCCTCCAGCGCCTGGGAGAAAACCCCGCGGCTGGCGGGCTGGCTTGCGACCGTCGGAAATCCGTCCTGCCAGAAGACCACCACCTTCGCGGCCAACGAAGGAATGCCTGCCAGAGTGAGAAGAAGAACCGTCAACAAGCTGCGCATGGGGCCTCCAAACCTCGCAGTGTACCAAGTCCGGCTGGACCAACCCATTGAAATCCCGTTTCGAAGGGTGTACAGTTAAGGTAACTGGGCTTCTGGGCATGCTTGCCGAAGGTTTACTTACCGTCAAGACTGTTCTTGTTGTGGACGACGACGACGAGGTTCGCCGTTTCGTCGCTACGGTACTTTCCCGGCAAGGCTATCGAACCGCTCAGGCGGAAAGCGGGATCGATGCGCTCTCTCACTTCCATCAGGACCGTCCGGATATCGACATCTTGGTGACGGACATTTCGTTGCTCGACACCAACGGAATCTCCCTGGCCGAACGCTTCCTTGTCCGGTTTCCCGGGGCCGGAGTAGTCTTCATGTCCGGCTTCGTCGAGGTTCCGCGTTCACGGCTGGAGAAACTGGCCGCCAGATGGGCGTTCGTGCCGAAGCCGTTTCACCTGCAGGCCCTGCTCGACGCCGTTCGGGGCGTTTCGACCGAAGCCGGAGGCGCCAGAGCGGCGTAGGGTTGCATGGCCGCGCCTGGATCAGGCGCCTTTCCTTGCCAGGTAGAACGTCCGGCAGCCGGGCTCGATCCTGGTATCGCCCTTGAAAAAGGGCGTGGCATCCCAAGCGGCGATCCGGTCGAAGCCGGCTGCCCGCAGCGTGTCGCACATTTCCGCGCGCGTCCAGGCTACCTGCTCCACGCGCTCGCGGTGACGCTTCCACGCGCGCCCCTCGCGACAGAACCAATCGACCGTGGTCCAGCCGCGGTCGCGCGCGCGGTCATAACCTCCGCGCATCACGAGGGCCACGCCGGGCCGCTCGTGGTACCCGGTGCCGGGCCATAGCTTCTCGAACGCTCGGCGGTTGTTGACGTCGAAATAGAAATAGCCGCCAGGCCGCAGCGCGCGCGCCACGGAACGCGCCACCCGCGCCAGGTCCGCCTTGCGCGGAATGTGGTTCAGCGCGTCGAACTCGCAGCTCACCAGGTCGACAGCCTGCGGCAGCCGGAAATCTCGCATGTCCGCGCGCAGGACGACCAGCGGCACGCCGGCGCGGCGAGCCTTCTGCCGAGCCAGGCGGCACATCCGAGGCGAGAGATCCACACCGAACATCCGGATGCCCCGGCGCGCCAGCAGAAGGGCTGTGGTGCCGGTGCCGCAGGCCAGGTCGCAGGCGGATTCGACGCCGGGCAGGATCTTACCGAGCACGCGCCGGCGCGCCGCCTCGTACCACGGCAGATGAAACGTGAAGAGCCGGTCGTAATACTGCGCCAGCCATCGATACGGCTTGTTGGCTACCGGTCCCGACATTCACCCTACGCCCGCGCCATCTCGCCCGGCGTCGCTTCGAGCGGCGGCGGCATCAGCGCGTTGAACTTCACCGAGACCAGCTTCGAGACGCCCGGCTCCTGCATGGTCACGCCGTAGAGCACCTGCGCCGTCTCCATGGTCCGCTTGGCGTGCGTGATGAGGATCACCTGCGTGTGCTTCGCCATGTCGGCCAGCAGGCGCGTCAGCCGCTGGATGTTGGGCTCGTCGAGCGGCGCGTCCACCTCGTCCAGGATGCAGAACGGGCTGGGCGTGTACTTGAAAATGGCCACCAGCAGCGCCAGCGCCGTCAGCGCCTTCTCGCCGCCCGAAAGCAGCAGCACGTTCTGCAGCTTCTTTCCCGGAGGCGAGGCCACGATGTCGATGCCGGACTCGGCGACGTTGGCCTCGTCGGTCAGCCGCATCTCGCCCATCCCGCCGCCGAACAGCGTGGTGAACACCTCGCGGAAATTCGCGTTGATGGCCTCAAATGCCTCGCTGAAGCGCTTGCGCGATTCGGTGTCGATCTCGTGGATCGCCTTTTCGGTGTCGCGGATGGAATCCAGCAGGTCCTGGCGCTGCGTGTTCAGGAAATCGTAGCGCTGCTGCGCCTCCTGATACTCGGCCAGCGCGTCGGAGTTCACCGGACCCAGCGCTTCGATCTTGCGCCGAAGGTCGCCGTACTTCTCCTCAAGCTCGGCCATCGCCGCGGAGTCGAGAACCACGTCCTCCTCGCCGCATAGATCCGCCACCGCCACGTTCAGCTCCCTGCGGCTGGTCTCGTCCAGGTGCTGCAATTCGGCCTGCCGCCGCACCAGCTCGACCTCGATCCGCGAGCGGCTCTCCTGCGCCTCCTGCATCCGCACGCGCAGCTCCTTGAGCTTCTCTTCAAGCCCCTGGACCGCCGCGCGCAAGGCCGCTTCCTTCCCCGCCAGCTTCTCGACGCCGCCTTCGGCCACCGCGCGCTCTTCGCCCAGGTCGATGACGCGCTGGTCGAGTTCGATGTTGCTGGCGAGCAGCCTGGCCCGCTCGACGCCCAGGCGTTCCAACTCCGCGGCCGTCTGCCGGCCGCGCGCCGCCAATTCGTCGCGCTGCGCTTCCACCCGCGCCATGGCAGCCTGCCCCGCGCGCCGGCGCTCATCCAGACCGGCCATGGCGGCCCGCAGCACCGAATGCTCTTCGCTCGCTCGCGCCGCCTGCGTCTTCAGAGCTTCGAGCTCCCCGCGAGCCGAGTCGAGGGCCCGCTCCTGCTCCAGGCGCATGCGGTCCTTTTCTTCAAAGGCCTGCTGATCGGCCCGCCGGCGCTCGAGCGAGCGCGCCTTCTCCCGCCCGATCCGCTCCAGCTCGAGCCGCGCCACCGAGAGCCGCGAGCCCGCCCGCCCCAGATCGTCGGCCAGCTTCCGCATTTCATGATCCAGCGCGACCGCTTCCTTCTCCTCGGCCTGCTGCGCTCCGCGGACGCGCTCCATCTCCTGTTCCAGCCGCTGAATGTCGCGCTCCAGCCCCTCGATGCGGCCGGCCGTCTGCTGAAGTTCCTTCTCCCGCGTCTGGACCTGCGCCTTGGTTTCCCGTAGTTCGCGCTTGAGCGCCAGCGGGCCGCTCGAGCTCTTCTTGCCGCCGCTCACCGTGCGTCCGTGATAGCAGACGCCGTCCGGAAGCAGGAAGTAGAGTTCGGGATACTCGGACGCCAGCCGCTGCGCCGCCGCGCGGTCCGCGGCCAGATAGGACTGCCCCAGCCGCGGCAGGCATTGGAGGGCCGAATTGCTGAAGCCGTTGGTCAGCCGCAGCACGTCGCTGAGATTCGCGGTCACGCCGCTGCCGTTGCCCGTCTCCGGCTTGCGCAGGCCCGCCTCGGCGTTCGCCCCCTGCTCGGGGTGCACCAGGAACGTGGCCCGGCCCTCGACGCTGGTCCGCATCAACTCGATGCCGCACTCCGCCTGGTTCCAGTCCGCGACGACGATGTACTCCAGCTCGTCGTGCAGGAACTCCTCGGCCGCCTTCTCGTAAGCGGGCTCGACCTCGACGAAGTCGGCCAGCACGCCCACCGGCTTGAGGCCGTTCGCCTGGCCGCGCTCGATGGCGCCGAACAGCCGTTTGACCGATTCGGTAGTGTAGGCGCGGTGCGAGAGGATCTCTTCGAGCGAATCCAGACGCGCCTTAAGCCGCGAGAAGCCGGTGCGCGCCTGCTCCATGTCGCGCCGCGCCGCGGACAGCTCCGTCTTGCCGGCCGCCAGCTCCTGCTCCAAGCGCCGGCGCTGCTCGCAGAGCGACACCAACTCCATCTGGCGCGCCGCCAGCCTGGTCGAGAGCTCGCCCTTCGCTGCGCCCAGCCATTCCAGGTCCTGCGTTGCGCCCAACTCTTCCTTCTGCGCTTTGGCGGCGTCGCGCTCGAGCGCGGCCAGGTAGGTGTCCGCCTGCGCGAGCTGGTTCTTGAGCGTGGCGCTTTCGCCCAGCAGGCGCAGAATGCCGTGGCGCGCGGATTCCATCTCCCGTTCGCGAGCCGCCACCGCGTTCTGCATTTCGTCACGGTCGTGCGCCTTGGCCTCGAGCTTCTGGCGCGCCTCCGCGGCCTCCCGTTCCAGGTCCGCCAGCGAAGCCCGATGCGCGGCTAGTTCCTCCCCCACCGCACTCAATCGGCGCTCGATCTCCTGTGAGTCGCCTTCGCCCTGCGCCAGCCGCTGTTCGATGGCCGCGACCTGCTTGGCCTGATACTCCAGCCGCCCGCGCGCGCGCTCCAGCTCCAGGTTTAGCTCTGCAAGCCTCTTGCGAGCTTCCGTCAGTTCGGCTTCGGTCTGGTAGCCTTCCTGCTGCGAGCGGCTGTAGTCCTTTTCCTGCTCTGCGGCGGCGGCCGCAAGCTCCTCGAAGCCGGCCGTGGCCATCTTGAGATCGAGCGCGATCCGGGCCGTATCGCGCTCGAGGATGAGATAGCGCCCGGCCAGCAACTGCCGCAGCCGGGCGTCCATCTCCTTCTTCAGCTCCTCCGCGCGCCGCGCCTTGGCCGCCTGCCGCTTCAGCGAATTCGCCTGACGGCCCACTTCCTCGAGGATGTCGAACACCCGTTCCAGGTTGTGCTTGGCGCCTTCCAGCCTTGCCTCTGCGAGCCTGCGCCGCGATTTGAACCTGGAGATGCCCGCGGCTTCCTCGATACCGCGCGCCGGTCTTGCGGGCGCGAGCTGAGCAATTGCCCGATGCGCCCCTGCTCGATGATGGCGTAGGACTCCGGGCCCAGGCCAGTGCCCATGAAGATGTCCTGGATATCGCGCAGCCGCGCCACCTTGCCGTCGATCAGGTACTCGCTCTCGCCGGACCGGAACAGACGCCGCGTCACCGTGATCTCGCGCTCCGCGTGCCCGTTGCCGTTTGCCTTGCCGTTCAGCCCTGCGCCATTGGTCCCGTTGGTTCCATTGGCGTGACCGTTGGCATGCCCGTTGGCCTGACCGTTCGCATGCCCGTTGGCGTGCCCATTGGCGCCCTGCACGGCTTCGATCCGGGCCAGGTCCAGACCGGGATCGACCAGCGTCATGGTGACCGACGCCAAACCCACTGGCTTGCGTTCGCGCGTGCCGGCGAAAATGACGTCTTCCATCCGGGCCCCGCGGAGTGTCTTGGCCGACTGCTCGCCCAGAACCCAGTTGATGGCATCCGCCAGGTTGGACTTTCCGCAGCCGTTGGGACCGACGATGCCTGCGATGCCGGAGCCGGCGAACCGCAACTCGCTCCGGTCTGCGAAGGACTTGAACCCCTGTAGCTCGACGCGCTTAAGTTTCAGCAAAGCGTGTTCTCCTGACTTCAATGAGCATTTCCGGATGCCGCACAAGCGGATCCGGTCTCGGGGGGGAGTGAAACCATCCTAAACGGGATTTCGGGAAAAGTAAAGCACTATCTGTACCGAATCCTGGGGTCGCTTCCTGACGACCACTACATCTTGTGGTCACGGGACGCAGCCGGCCTCTTCACCCCCGCCCTTCATCAGCGATTCTACAGAAGACGCGTGCCGGGCCCAAAAAAAGTCCGGAATCGTCCACCAACGGAATCGCTTGTGTTATACGATGCGGTATAGCTATGGAAGCAGGCCGCCCCGTTGTCCCCTACGTGCCCTTCAAGACCTTTCTCACGGCTCTCGATGCGCTCGAAGCCGGCCTCCCCAATCAACTCGACCGCTCGGTGTGGCCCTCCTACTCCGGCGCCATTCAGGGCCAGTTGCTGGGCGCGTTCCGGTTCCTGGGCCTGATGGACGAAGGCAACTGCCCGACGCCCGCGCTGGGCGAACTGGTCTCGAAGCGGGGAGCGCGCCGTGAGCTGTTGCGGGCGACTCATCGAGCGCCACTACCGCACCCTCGTGGCGCTGGACCTTACCCGCACCTCGCCGCGCCAGTTGGATGAGGCCCTGCGACAGTACGGACTCTCGGGCGCGACGCACAAGAAGGCGATTTCCTTCTTCCTCCAGGCGGCGCAGTTCGCCGGAATGCCGCTCTCCGTCCTTCTCCGGGCGAAGACGCGGACCGCCGCCTTCGGCCACAAGCGCGCCGCGCCGGCCGCCGCGCCCGAGACGGCGGCGCCCCCTCTCGAAGATGGTCCGCCTGCGAGGCGGCGGCACGCTGACGGTCACCGCATCGCTGGACCTGTTCGCGCTCGGCGGGGAGGACCGCAAGCTGGTCTTCGACCTGATCGACCGCCTGCAGGAATACGAGAACGGCTGACGGTTCCTTGCCGCGGACAGGGACTTGCCGCCGCGCGCCCGGATCCCGCCGTTTGTTTTCAAGGCCTTCGTTCTGGCAACCGGCGTGCCTCGAGGCCAGGCATGAATATCAGCGCCGTCTCCAGCCTCTTTCCCAGTTGGACGCAGTTGCAGCCCAACAGCGCCGCCAGTTCCACCAACACGAACCAAACGTCCGCGGCCGCACAACCAGCCGGACCGCCCAGATCTCGCCGCTGGCCCAGTTCCTGAGCCTGCTCCAGCAGCTCCAGCAGCAGAATCCCGACCAGTTCAAGCAGGTGGTTTCGAACATTGCGACCAGCCTCCAGAAGCAGGCCCAGCAGGCGCAGTCCAATGGCGACGCGACCCAGGCCAGCCAACTCAACCAGCTCGCCACGGAGTTCCAGAACTCGGCCCAGACCGGACAGCTTCCCTCGGCCCAGGACCTGCAGCAGGCGGGTTTCGGCGCGCACCACCACCACCATCATGGTTTCGGGAGTGCGCGGCCAGCGTCCTGGGCGCATCCGGCGCCACGATGGGGTAGTGGCGCATCGGCGGCGCGCCTCCAGGGGGCAGTTAGAGAACCTCCTAACATACCGCATTGCGAAGGTGTAGAATGGTTCCCCAGCGCCGTATAATAGAGGAGTCGGGTCCCTCGACCGGCCGCCCCATGACAGCACTCTTCAGCCCGGCGTTTCTGCTGACCGCCAGCGCCTTCCAGCAGCTCAAGCACGCGCTGGCGGACAAGACCTTCGCGGGCATATACCGCTGGCCTGGTTCGACTGGGCGATCCTGATCCCCTACTTCGGGCTGCTGGCCATCCTTTCCGTCTACGGGCTGCACCGCTACGAGGTGATCCGGACCTACTTCAAGTACCGCAAGAAGCTCCCCAAAGAGGCCGCCCGACGCGCTTCGAACAGCTTCCGCCGGTCACCATCCAGCTCCCGCTTTACAACGAGCGCTACGTGGTGGAGCGGCTGCTCGAGGAAGTCCTCAAGATCGAGTACCCGCGCGAGCTGCTGCAGATCCAGGTTCTGGACGATTCCACCGACGAGACGCACGCCTTCGCCGAGCGGCTGGTGGCGCGCTACCGCGGCCCTCGGCCATCCCATCGAATACCACCACCGCACCAACCGGAGGGCTTCAAGGCGGGCGCGCTCCAGGAAGGCCTGAAGACGGCGACCGGCGAATTCGTCGCCATCTTCGACGCCGATTTCATCCCGCCCGCCGATTTCCTGATGCGCACCGTGCACTTCTTCGCCGACCCGCAGCGTGGGCGTGGTGCAGACGCGCTGGAGCTACCTCAACCGCGACTACAACGTGCTCACCGAGGTCCAGGCCATGCTGCTGGACGGCCATTTCGTGCTCGAGCACGGCGCGCGTTACGGCCGCGGCCTGTTCTTCAACTTCAACGGCACGGCGGGCATCCTGCGGCGCACCATGATCGACGACGCCGGCGGCTGGCAGCACGACACGCTCACCGAGGATTCCGACCTCAGCTACCGCGCCCAGCTCAAGGGCTGGAAGTTCGTCTATCTGCCGGGGCTCGATTGCCCCTCCGAGCTGCCCGTCGAGATGCACGGCTTCCAGGTGCAGCAATCGCGCTGGGCCAAGGGCCTGACGCAGGTCGCCAAGAAGCTGCTGCCGACCATCCTGCGCGCCGACATTCCGTGGCGCGCTCAAGCTGGAAGCGTTCATGCACCTGACGCCGAACATCAGCTATCCGCATGATGATGGTGGTCTCGGCGCTGATGCTGCCGGTGATGATCGTGCGCTTTTACATGGGCTGGTTCCAGATGGTGTTCCTGGATCTGCCGCTGATCGTCGCTTCTTTCTGGTCGATTTCGGCGTTTTACGTGCTGGCGCAGCGCGAGTTGTATCCGCGCACTGGATGCGCACGATTCTCCTGCTGCCGGCGCTGCTGGCCGTGGGCGTCGCGCTGACCGTCATCAACACGCGGGCCGTGATCGAGGCGCTGCTTGGCATCCAGACCGGCTTCGTGCGCACGCCGAAGTACGCCGCGGAAAGAACGCGGCGCGCGGGTGGCCGGCTCAAGTACCGGCGCAGGAGCGGCTGGCTGCCCTTCATCGAGATCGCGATCGGCACTTACTTCGTCGCCATGTGCGCGTTCGCGATCGACGTCTACAACTTCTTCTGCGCTGCCCTTCCTGCTGCTGTTCGTCGGAGGCTACTACTGGGCCGGCTTCACCACGCTGATCCAGGAATATCGCGACCGCCTGCGCACCGCCCGCAGCCAGGTGGCGATCCAGACCGCGGCGCACTAGCGCGACTTCGAGCCGTCGAGGCGCTTCGCTGCCACGGCGACCGCCGCAGCCGGACGGGGCCGAAATCGGTGAATGAGTATACTGTCCCAGGTTTTGTTACCCTCGGCACTATGGAGACGCGACTGTTGGGACGCAGCGGGCTGAGGGTTTCGGCCCTGGGGTTCGGGACCATGACGTTCGGGGGCGAGGGCTTCTTCGCCGGAGTCGGCAATACGCAGGTCGAGGAGGCGCGGCGGCTCATCGACACCTCGATCGAAGCCGGCATCAATCTGTTCGACACCGCGGACGTGTATTCGGTGGGCAAAAGCGAGTCCATCCTGGGACAGGCTCTGGGCCCGCGGCGCAAGGACGTTCTGATCGCGACCAAGTTGTTCGGGCGCATGGGCCCCGGGCCGAACGACGTCGGGCTCTCCCGGCCGCACATCCTCGATGCTTGCGAAGCCAGCCTGCGCCGTCTGGGAACCGACTACATCGACATCTACCAGGCGCATTGCTTCGATTCGCTGACGCCCCTCGACGAGACCTTGCGCGCTTTCGACGACCTGGTGCGCGCGGGCAAGGTGCGCTACATCGGCTGCTCGAACTTCTCGGGCTGGCACCTCATGAAGGCCCTGGCCATCTCCGAGCGGCGGGGCTTCGAACGCTTCGCCTCCCAGCAGATCTACTACTCGCTGGCCGGGCGCGAGGCGGAGCGCGAGCTGATCCCGCTGGCGCTCGACCAGGGCGTGGGCGTGGTGGTCTGGAGCCCGCTGGCGTTCGGCTTCCTGAGCGGAAAGTACCGCCGCGGCGAGAGCCGTCCGGAAGGCAGCCGGCTGGCGAGCATGGACGTGCTGGAACTGCGCGACGAGCAGCGCGTGTACGCCATCCTCGACGCGATCGAGGAAATCGCGCGGGCGCGCGGCGTGACGGTCCCGCAGGTGGCGCTCAATTGGGTGCTGCGCAGGCCGTCCGTGAGCTGCGTACTCATCGGCGCCAAGAACGAGCGGCAGTTGCGCGACAACCTGGCGGCCGCCACGTGGGAGTTGTCCGCGGAAGAGATGCAGCGGCTCAACGAGGTGAGCGCCATCCCGTTCGCCTACCCGATCTGGCACCAGCGGCGCTTTGGGGCGGAGAGGAACCCGGCGCAGTGATCGTCAACGCCTCGGAGGCGGACGCGGGCAAGCGGTTGGACGTGTTCCTTCAGGAGCAGCTTCCCGAGTACAGCCGTTCGAGGTTGCAGGATTGGATCAAGGCGGGCCGGGTACGGGTCAACGGGGCGGCCGAGCGGCCTTCCAGCCGCTTGCGCGGCGGCGAGGCCGTGGAAGTCGAGCCGGCCGCGCTCGCGCCCCTGAAGGCCTACGCCGAGGACCTGCCGCTCGATGTCCTCTACCAGGACGCCGAGGTGGTTGCGGTGGACAAGCCGGCGGGCATGGTGGTACACGCCGGCGCCGGGCCGCCACTCCGGCACGCTGGTGAACGCGCTGCTCGCACCGTTTCGGCTCGCTCGCCGCGGGCGGCGGCGAGGTGCGGCCCGGCATCGTCCACCGCCTGGACCGCTTCACCAGCGGCGTGATCCTGGTGGCTAAGAACGATGCCGCGCATCGCGCCTGGCCGCGCAGTTCGCCGGCCGGCAGGTGGAGAAGACCTACCTCGCACTGGTCCACGGCAGCGTGAAGGCGGACCACGGCCGCATCGAGAAGCCCATCGCGCGCGACCCGCGACACGCGCACTGCGCATGACCGCCCGGCGGGCGGGGGCCGCGCCGCCATGGACCGAATACCGCGTGCTCGACCGCTTCGCGGGCTTTACCTTTCTGGAGGTGCGTATCGGCACCGGCCGCACCCACCAGATCCGCGTGCACCTGGCCAGCATCGGCCATCCGGTGGCGGGCGACCGGCTCTACGGCGCGCCCGCTACGAGGCGCCTTCCGCCGCACGAGCGCTTCTTTCTGCACGCGCACCGCATCCGGTTCCCGCATCCGATCACCGGCCAGCCGGTCGGTCGTGTCCCGCTCCGGCCGAGCTGACCCGCTGGATGAAGAACCTATAATAATAGCCAGCTAGCCGCTTCAACGGCGGCCAACCTTTTGAGCGCCGGCGCTGCAGGCCAGCGGCTGATGGCGCTCAAAGATGATGTAACCATTATCGTCAACCCGGCGTCGAACAGTACGTTCCCTGTTTTCCCTTATAATTAATCGTAGAAATGGCACGTTATGAAACTCTTGGCTTTGCTGGCCTTTGTGCTGCCGGCCTGTCGGCGCAGGACCCGGAACATGCCGCCCGCGTCGAAGCATCCGAGGACGTCGACAACACCCGCATCATTCTCGACGTCACCCGCGTGAACATGCTGTTCACCGTGACCGACAAGAAGGGCCGCTTCGTCACCGACCTGACCAAGGACGATTTCGAGGTCATCGAAAACAAGAAGCCGCAGACCATCCTGCAGTTCGCCGCCGAAACCGACCTGCCCCTGCGCCTGGCATCCTGATCGATACCAGCAACAGCATCCGCGACCGCTTCCGGTTCGAGCAGGAGGCCGCCACGAGTTCATCAACAGCGTGATGCATCCCGGCGAGGACAAGGCCATGGTGGTGAGCTTCGACACTGCGCCGAACTGGTGACCGACCTGATCGACGATACCGACAAACTGGCAGACGCCATCCGCGGCCTGCGCCCGGGCGGCGGCACGGCCCTGTACGACGCCATCTACTTCGCCTGCCGCGACAAGCTGTCGCAGGACCAGCCGCGCGCACAAGTTCCGCCGCGCCATGGTGATCGTGAGCGACGGCGACGACAACCAGAGCCAGCTACACGCCGCGACCAGGCGCTCGAAATGGCGCAGAAGGCCGACGTGGTGATCTACGCGATTTCGACCAACATCACGCGCGTCGAAACCGACGGCGACAAGATTCTGAAGTATCTCGCCGAGGAAACCGGCGGCCAGGCGTTCTTCCCATTCAAGGTGGAGGACCTGGAGCAGTCGTTCGAGAACATCGCCAACGAGCTGCGCCACCAGTACAACATCTTCTATCGCCCCGAGCCGCTGAACACCGACGGCCAGTTACCAACCGTGGAACGTGCAGGTGAAGGGCCGCAAGGACCTGGTGGTGCGGGCTCGCAAAGGCTATTACGCGCCGAAGATGTAGGACAGCCTTCGGCTGTGAGCGCCCCCAAATCTTCTTATCTCTTCCCCGCCTTCAGAACCGGCGCGTAAGCAAGCGGGTTGACGAAGGCATTCAATTCTCAGAACGTTTTGACAGCGCACCAGACCTCGAGTCTCTAATTCGGCCAGGGTTCTGAAGAGGCTGATCGCCCGAGGTCTCTCGTCTGTTCTCCGCTGAGCAGTCGGAAGTCGACGCCCTCCTCGAAAAAAAAGCTCGACAATTGTTCTGGCTGCTATAATCCACCTTTTCAGCCAGGAGAGACCCATGGACGAGAAGGAACGCGCGCGCGCGCTCAGCCGACGCTGGGCCAGATCGAAAAGCAGTTCGGCAAGGGCTCGATTCTGCGGCTCGGCGCCAAGGAAGCGATCGTGCCGGTGTCGGTGATCCCGAGCGGCTCGATCTCGCTCGACTCCGCGCTCGGCGTGGGCGGCTTTCCGCGCGGGCGCATCATCGAGATCTTCGGGCCGGAATCCTCGGGCAAGACCACCATCGCGCTGCAGGTGATGGCGAGCGCGCAGAAGGCGGGCGGCATGGCGGCGTTCATCGACGTCGAGCACGCGCTCGACCCGGCCTACGCCAGGAACCTGGGCGTGGACGTGGACAACCTGCTGGTCTCGCAGCCCGATTACGCCGAACAGGCGCTCGAAATCGCCAGCGCGCTGATCGGCTCCGGCTCGGTGGACGTGCTGGTGATCGATTCGGTGGCGGCGCTGGTGCCGAAGGCCGAACTCGACGGCGAGATGGGCGAAGCCTCCGTGGGCCTGCAAGCCCGGCTGATGTCGCAGGCGATGCGCAAGCTCACCGGCATCGTCTCGAAATCCAACACCTGCCTGATTTTCATCAACCAGATCCGCGAGAAGATCGGCGTGATGTTCGGCAATCCGGAAACCACCACCGGCGGCCGGGCGCTGAAGTTCTACGCCACCGTGCGGGCCGACATCCGGCGCATCGCGGCCATCAAGGACGGCGAGGCCGTCACCGGCAACCGCACCCGGGTGAAGGTCGTGAAGAACAAGGTGGCGGCGCCGTTCCGCGAGGCCGAGTTCGACATCATTTACGGCGAGGGCATCTCGCGAGAAGGCGATCTGATCGACCTGGGCGTGGCGCAGAACATGGTCGAGAAGAGCGGATCGTGGTACAGCTACAAGGGCGAGCGCATCGGGCAGGGGCGCGAGAACGCCCGGCAGTTCCTGAAGGACAACCCCGATATCGCGCAGAAGCTGGACACCGAACTGCGCACGGC
>CAVQAN010000015.1:0-409756 GCA_963710565.1 Bryobacterales bacterium
ATACCACTTCTTGTAGCGCGCCAGTTCCTGCTCCAGGCGCAGCTTCTCGATGTGGAGCTGGTCGGCGCGGAGTTTCTGTTGTCGGCGCGGCGAGCGTGTTCGACTGCCTGGCGGGCGTGTTCTTCGGCGCGCTGCCGTTCGCGGTCGCGCTCCGCGATCAGCGCGCGGATCGCCGCTTTCAGCGATTCGCTGTTCTCGGGTAACCCGGCGAATTCGGCGCCCTCGACCATCAAGGACTATATTAGCAGAATAGGCTCCTAGTTACTCACAATAGTTACTCCACTTACTCACTTTTCTCGCGGCGTTCATAGCGCGGCACCCGCTTCAGCCGCGACATGTCGATTCCGTCCAGCACCATCGCCAGCTCGCTGGCGCGCAACTCCACCGAGCGCGCGCCCGCTTCCACCCGGGGCAGTTTGAACACGCCCGCCTCGAGCCGCTTGTACCAGAGCACGAAGCCGTCGCGATCCCAGAACAAAATCTTCATGCGGTCGCCCCTCCGCGAGCGGAACACGAACAGGTGGCCGCCCAGCGGGTCCTGCCCGATGACCGCGCGCACCCGTTCGGCCAGACGGTCGAAGCCGCAGCGCATGTCGGCCGCTTCGGCGGCCAGCCAGATGCGCGCGCCTTGCGCCAGGTCCAGCGCACGCAGGCTCGGCAGGCTGGTCAAGCGCGCGCCTCCAAGGTGGCCAGCACGGCGCGCAGATGGCCGGCGTCAAAACCGGGCTCCACCATCACGACGCGGCCGCCGGCAAGCCGGATCTCGAGCGCCTGGCTGGGCACCGGCTGGCTGGCCTCCACCACCTGCACGGCCACGAACTTCTGCGCGGCGGCCTGACTAGCTTCTTCTTCCAGGCGAAGAAGTGCGGGCGCACAACCCACGCTCGCGGCAGAACGCCGCCACGCACTGCCCGCTCCTGTTCTGCTCCGCCACCAACCCGCGCCACTTCGCCCACGCTTCACGCCTGCGCTTCGTCATGTCCCCACACTGAGGCAGCGCGGGTATATTTACAAGATGGGGTTGGCGTATCGCTCACAAAACACT
The DNA here is from genome assembly GCA_963710565.1 of Bryobacterales bacterium. Taxonomy (GTDB): domain Bacteria; phylum Acidobacteriota; class Terriglobia; order Bryobacterales; family Bryobacteraceae; genus DASWZN01. Next base: position 1,046 of record CAVQAN010000015.1, read on the forward strand.
CCTGTGACATCAGCCATGGATGCCCCTCCTTGTCTGTAAGGAGTTTGGGCCAGCCGCGGCTGACTGTCAATGGCCTCGGTGGGCTAGGGCTTCTTCTTGCCCTGCGCCGCGACGGCGTCCATGGCCGCCTTGATCTTTTCCTGGTCGCCAAGATAATAATGCTTGAGCGGCCGCAGCGTGGAGTCCAGCTCGTAGACCAGCGGGATGCCGGTAGGGATGTTCAGCCCGACGATCTCCTGGTCCGAGACATCGTCCAGGATACTTCACCAGCGCCCGCAGGCTGTTGCCGTGCGCGGCGATGATGACGCGCTGCCCCGAGGCACGGCCGGCGCGATGGTCTGGTGCCAGTACGGCAGGAAGCGCGCCACGGTGTCCTTCAGGCACTCGGTGAGCGGGAGCTCGGCTTCCGCCAGGCTCTTGTAGCGCCGGTCGTGGCCCGGCCAGCGCGGGTCGGATTTCTCCAGAGCGGGCGGCGGGATGTCGTAACTCCGGCGCCAGATCTTCACCTGGTCCTCGCCGAACTTCGCCGCGGTCTCGGACTTATTGAGCCCCTGCAGTGCGCCGTAGTGCCGCTCATTGAGCCGCCAGGAGCGGTAAACCGGAATCCACATCAGATCCAGCTCATCCAGCGACGGTCCACAGCGTCCGGATGGCGCGCTTCAGCACCGAAGTGTAGGCCACGTCGAAGGTGTAGCCTTCCTGCTTCAAGCGCGCGCGCCCTCCAGCGCCTCCGCCCGGCCCTTCTCCGACAGATCGACGTCGGTCCAGCCGGTGAACCGGTTCTCCTTGTTCCAGTCGCTCTCGCCGTGACGAATCAAAACAAGTTTGTGCATGATGAACCTCAGGAAATGGTGGGGCAGGCGCTCTCGGCCTGCCCCGTGCGCGATCACGCCATCTGTCGCAGGGCTTTCTTGCCGGCGAACTCCGCCGCCGCGCCGAGCTCTTCCTCGATGCGCAGCAACTGGTTGTACTTCGCGATGCGGTCGATGCGGCTGGCCGAGCCGGTCTTGATCTGTCCGGCGTTGGTGGCCACCACCAGGTCCGCGATGAACGGCGTCCTCGGTCTCGCCGGAGCGGTGCGAAACCACCGCGGTGTAGTTGGCCTCGGCGGCCATGCGCATGGCAGCCAGGGTCTCGGTGACCGTGCCGATCTGGTTCAGCTTGATCAGGATCGAGTTGGCGATGCCCTGCTCGATTCCGCGCGCGAAGATCGACGTGTTGGTGACGTAGATATCGTCGCCGACAAGCTGGATCTTCTTGCCCAGCGTGTCGGTCATCAGCTTCCAGCCCGGCCAATCGTTCTCCGCCATGCCGTCTTCGATCGAGCGGATCGGGTACTGCGCGCACCCAGTCGGCCCAGAACTCCACCATCTCCTCGCTGGTGCGCTCGCTCTTGTCGGACTTCTTGAAAACGTAGCGGCTCTTGTCGGCGTCGTAGAATTCGCTCGCCGCCGGATCGAGGAAGATGCCGACCTCGTCGCCGGGCTTGTAGCCCGCCTTGGTGATGGCCTCCAGGATCAGCACCAGCGCCTCTTCGTTCGACTTCAGGTTCGGCGCGAAGCCGCCCTCGTCGCCCACCGCGGTCGAGTAGCCGGCCTTCTTCAGCACGCCCTTCAGGGTATGGAAGATCTCCGAGCCCGCGCGCAGCGCGTCGGAGAAGCGCGCCACGCCGTAGGGCGCGATCATGAATTCCTGCACGTCTACGGAGCTGTCGGCATGCGCGCCGCCGTTGAGGATGTTCATCTCCGGCACCGGCAGCACGTGCGCGCCGACGCCGCCCAGATAGCGGTACAGCGGCATGCTGCGGCAGGCCGCCGCGGCCCGCGCCGCGGCCATCGAGACCGCCAGAATGGCGTTGGCGCCCAGCCGCCCCTTGTTGGGCGTGCCGTCCAGCTCGATCATCATCTGGTCGAGTTCGGCCTGGTCGCGAGGCTTCCTTGCCCTTCAGCGCCGCCGCGATCTCGCCGTTGACGTTGCGGACGGCCTGTCAGCGTTCCCTTGCCGAGATAGCGCTTTTTATCGCCGTCGCGCAGCTCCACCGCCTCATGCTCGCCCGTGGAGGCGCCCGAAGGAACCGCCGCGCGCCCCATGGCGCCGCAGCGCCAGCCATACGTCCGCCTCGACCGTCGGATTGCCGCGCGAATCGAGAATCTCTCTGCCGGAAATTTTTACGATTTCGGTCATCATTATGCTCCTATAGTTCGCTACATTGAACGCTTAGTCGAAACCCACTCAACCCGCCTGCTTGATCGTGTACGGCTCCAGCCCGGTATAGATCTGCTGCTCGTTCGCAGATCACGACGATGCCGGAATCGGTGACCGTGTAGCCCTTGGCGCGATCCGTTTGAGGGTCGTACCCGATCACGCTGGACTCCGGAATCTTCATGTTCGGCCCGACGATGGCGCGCCGGATGCGGCTGTAGCGGCCCACCTCGGCATTGTGCATCAGAATCGAGCTCTCCACCTCGCAATAGCTGTTGATTCGCACCCCCGGAGACAGGATGCTCCGCACCACCCGGCCGCCCGAAACGATGCAGCCGCCGCGAGACGATGGAGTCGATGGCCACCCCCATGCGCCGCCCTTCCTGCGCGAAAACGAACTTCGCCGGAGGCATCTGCGGCATGTTGGTCCGGATCGGCCAGCGCTTGTCGTACAGGTTGAAGTCCGGAACCACCGACACCAGGTCCATGTTGGCTTCGTAGTAGGCGTCGATCGTCCCCACGTCGCGCCAGTACTTCACCGTCTTGTCGTTGAGGTCGATGAAATCGTACGCCACCACGCGCGCCTTCCGGATGGACTTCGGAATGACGTCCCGGCCGAAGTCGTGCGAGGAGTTCGGGTCCTCGGCGTCTTCCATCAGCGCGTGCATCATCACTTCCGTGTTGAACACGTACACGCCCATCGAGGCGCTCACCATGCCCGGGTTGAAAACCGACCGGACCGGGTTTCCGTGCTGCGGCTTCTCCTCGAAGCCCTTGATCAGGTAGTCCTGGCCGATCTCCACCACGCCGAAGCGGCGGGCTTCCTCGGGCGGCACCTGGATGGTGGCCAGCGTGACGTCCGCCTGGTGCTGACTGGTGCCAGGCGATCATCTCGTGATAGTTCATCTTGTAGATGTGGTCGCCCGCGAGAATCAGGCAATGCTCCGGGCCTTCCGCCATCAGGGTCTGGATGTTCTGGAAGACCGCGTCCGCCGTTCCCAGGTACCAGTCGTCGTGGACGCGCTTCATGGGCGGGATCATCTCGACGTATTCGCCCAGCTCGGGCGAGAGGATCATCCAGCCGTCGCGAATGTGCCGGATCAGCTCCAGCGCTTTGTACTGCGTGAGCACGAGAATGCGCCGGATGCCCGAATTGATGCAGTTGGAAAGCGTGAAATCGATGATCCGGTAGATGCCGCCGAACGGGCACCGCGGGCTTGGCGGTGTTGAGCGTCAGCGGGGACAGGCGCTCCCCTGCGCCCCCGGCGAGCAAGATGGCAAGAATGTTCTGCATTCGGGACGAAAACAGGTCTTCCTTAGGAGTGTATCAATGATCTGCGTGGGCCCCGCGCAGACGGGCCGCGCGCGCAGTTCGTTGTATCATGGAAGCTGGCCTGCGTGCCGTCCGGGAGCCTGGACGGCGACCCTCACAAGTGAGGAGGTGATTCGAGATTGGCTGAAGTCAACGTTCAGGACGGCGAGACCGTAGAGAGCGCGCTGCGCCGCTTCAAGCGGAAGGTCCAGCAAGAGGACATCATCAAGGAGATCAAGCGTCACTCCTACTACCTGAAGCCCGGCGAGAAGAAGCGCGTCAAAGCGGCGCTGGCCCGCAAACGGAACCGCAAGAAACAAGCCAGGATCGTCGAATAACCCTCCCCCGCGGGTCCGGCCGGCATGATCGAAGCTCGCAGGCCGGATCTGGGCGGGTCATCCCCCAGTGGTTATACTCGATCAGGGTGCCCCCAGTGAAGATCGTCATTGATACCAGCGGAGCGGTCGATTCGCGTCAGCGCGCCTTCCGGCGAATCGGTGTTCCCCCTTTACAGCAGGCGGGTTTCGAGATTCTTTCCCGCGAATGGCTCAAAGTGGGCTGGAACCTCGACTACTGGCGCGGATTCTCCTGGCTGGGATTCCAACTCCAGCAACTGCCCGACGACGTCCTGCGCCTTCAGGAGGCCGTGTGCCGCTTGAAGCCCGACGTCATCGTGGAAACCGGCGTCTTTAAGGGCGGCAGCAGCATCCTCTTCGCCAGCCTGTGCGAGCTCAACGGCAAAGGCCGCGTCGTCTCGGTGGAACTGGAGGTGCGGCCGGGCCTGCGGCGAACGCTTCGCCGCGCACCCGCTCGGCCGCCGCATCACGCTGATCGAGGGCGATTCGTGCTCGCCGCAGGTCTTCGAGCGCGTCGGGCAAGAGACTTCCGGCGCGGAGACGGTGCTGGTCTTCCTGGACAGCGATCACCGCAAAGCGCATGTCGCCGGCGAACTCGCGTTGTACTCGCGGCTGGTGACGCCGGGATCCTACATCGTCGCCGCCGACGGCGTTATGCGCGTCCTGGCCGGTACGCCGCATGGCGATGCTTCCTGGGTCGAAGACAATCCCGCGGCCGCTGCACGCGAGTTTGCCGCCGCACACCCGGAATTCGTCCTCGGGCGCCCCGCGCCGTTGTTCGCCACCGACGCGGACAGTGGCGAGTTGACGTATTTCCCGGACGCCTGGCTCCAGCGCGCCGTCGCTGCCGACTGAGCGGAACGAACCCGAAAACTATAGTAGTACTAGTACGTTCCAGCCGTATAGTGGTAGGCCATGACGCCACAGAAGCCTGAATTGGCTTGACTTCCGGGTCGGACTCCACTAAAACTAGTTAAGGCGCTATCGAGTCCAAGGGAGTATTGCGGGCGATGGAAGGCGACGCGTGATGAAGCGGATCGTACTGTTCCTTGCGGTGATAGGCTTGGGCTTGACGGTGACCCCATGCTGGGCGGACAGCGTCACTTTTGCCAACTTCTCTGCTACTACGTCCGGGTACTTTCAGATGGTGGAGGGCAGCGGCTCCAACACCCTCCAGACTATTAGCACGATAGTTAATTTCAGTTTCCTGGTGGCGAATAGTTACGCCCCTGTGAACCAGAACATATCGGCGACCCTCACGTTCACGAATGTGACAACTACCTCGAAGGGGGCATACAGTTCTCCTTTCCTCTCACAGGGTGGGTATAGCGGTTCCTTCGCGTTCACGGCGGTCTCCGACGGCACGCTTCTGTTGGGCGGAACTTTCGGACCCGGCGGCGGCATCTTCGGCGTGAGTCCGGGATCATCGGTCACTCTCACGGATTCCAGCGGCACCAATCCGACCGAGGTGCAATTCACATCGGCCGTTCTTACGAACCTCCCGAACGAATTCAATCAAGGAATGTCGTTCAGCTTCTCTGGCGTGAATCCCTCACTCAGCCTCGATGGGAGCACCGGTTACGTCAACGCGTTCATCGCTTCCGGCACGGGCACTTTCTCGGCGGACATCCCGGAGCCAATGACGTTTCTGTTGCTGGGGACCGGTCTCGTAGGTCTGGGACTGCTTCGTCGCAAGTTGAGCCAAGGCAAGTAGTCTTCCGGGCGAGATGGCCCGCGTCACTCCTTCAGCAAGTTGAGCCTCTTGCCCAACCGCGCGCCACGGTCGCGCCAGCGCGGGTTACCCTGAAAGCAGCATGGAGAACCCGCTGCTCGACCTCGATTTCCCAATCCCGTTCGACCGCATCCGGGCCGCCCACGTAGAGCCGGCGATCGCCTCGCTGCTCGATTCGGTGCGCCAGCGCATCGAGGCGCTCTCCCAGTCCCCGCAACCGCCTGATTTCGAGGGCACGATGCGCCCGCTCGACGAGTTGACCGAACCGCTTGACCGGGCTATGACCGTCGTCAAGCACATCGAGTCCGTCGCGACCCATCCCGAGCTGCGTGCGGCCGTCAACGCGGTCGAGCCCGAAGTCAGCAAGCTGCATTCCAGCATCCCTCTCAATGAGGGGCTGTGGCGGGTGCTGCAACGGTACGCAGACACCGAAGAGGCGCGCCAGTTGGAAGGACCCCGGCGGCGTTTCCTGACCAAGACGGTGGACGATTTCCGCCGTCACGGCGCGGATCTCGATCCTGCCGGCAAGACGCGGCTGGCGGCCATCGACGTCGAGTTGAGCACTCTCACCACGAAGTTCGCCGAGAACGTGCTCGATTCCACCAACGCTTTCGAGCTGGTCATCGCCAGCGAGTCAGCGCTGGCCGGCTTGCCGGCCAGCGCTATCCGGGCGGCGCGGGAGAGCGCCGAGCGCAAGGACGTCGAAGGCTGGCGGTTCACGCTGCAAGCCCCCAGTTTCACGCCCCTGATGACGTACCTCGACGACGCCGCACTGCGCGAGAGGGCGTACCGGGCGTTTGTCACGCGGTCCGTCTCGGGCAGCTTCGACAACCGGCCACTCGTCTCCCGCATCCTCGATCTGCGCCGCGAGAAGGCCCTCCTGCTCGGCTACGCCCATTTCGCCGACCTCGTCCTGGCGGACCGCATGGCCCGCACAGGAGACCGCGCCCTCGGTTTCCTGTCCGGCCTCCGCGAGAAGACCGAGGCGCACTTCCGCCGCGAGAACGAGGAGTTGCTCGATTTCCGTCGCGGTCTGGAAGGCCCCGCGGCGCCGCCGCTCGAACCGTGGGATGTCGCTTACTACGCCGAGAAGCAGCGCGCGGCGCTCTACGACTTCGACGAGGAGGCGCTACGGCCATACTTCCCGCTGGAGCGCGTCACCGACGGCCTGTTCGAAATCGTGCGCCGCCTGTACGGGATTCTCGTCAGCGAGGAGCGCGGCCTGCCCGTCTGGGATCCTGAGACGCGGGTCTACTCCATCCGTGACAGCGACGGGACCGTGCTCGGTTCCTTCTATGCCGATTGGTTCCCGCGGGACAACAAGCGGGGCGGCGCCTGGATGGATGCATTCCTGACCGGGGGCCCCACGCCCAAGGGCTTCCGCCCGCACTTGGGGACCATTTGCGGGAATCTCACTCCGCCCTCTGGGGGAAGGCCCGCCCTGCTCACGCACCGGGAGGTCGAGACCATCTTCCACGAGTTCGGCCACCTGCTGCACCATTGCCTGAGCCGGGTGGACATCCGCACCCTGGCCGGAACCAACGTGGCCTGGGACTTCGTCGAACTGCCCTCGCAGATCATGGAGAACTGGTGCTGGGAGCGTGAAGCCCTGGACCTGTTTGCCCGCCACTACGAGACCGGCGCGCCGATTCCCGAGGACCTCTTAGCGAAGATGAAGCGGGCGCGCACTTTCCGGGCCGCCAATGCCCAGATGCGCCAGCTCGGCTTCGGCTTCCTCGACCTGCTGCTCCATACGGCCTACGCGCCGGAATGCGACGGGGATGTGATCGAGTACTGCCTCCGCGTGCTCGAGCGGTTCTCTCCCGTGCCGCTATCGCCGGAACACGCGACCGTGGCCAGCTTCACGCACCTGTTCGCCAACCCGGTCGGCTATGGAGCCGGCTACTACTCTTACAAGTGGGCCGAGGTTCTGGACGCCGACGCCTTCACCCGCTTCCGAGCGCTGGGTATTCTGAGCGGCGAGGCGGGCCGCGAGTTTCGGGAGAAGATTCTGGCTCGGGGCGACGGTGAAGATCCCTCTGCGCTCTACCGCGACTTCATGGGGCGGGACCCCGATCCACAGCCGCTCCTGGAGCGCGCCGGCATGAAGTAGCGCGAAGACGGGGGGGCACGCGGCTCCATGCGGGAGGGTTCTCCCTGTACTTCCAGTACTAGGAGCCCATTGATTCCAGGACCAGAAGGCCCTTATAGTGGAAGACACGTCCCCGTCCATGCACGCCGCCTCCTACACATGGTTGATCGAGGAAGCCGGTCAGGATCTCACCGAGTACACCCTCCTGCTGGCGTTCGTGGCGCTTATAGCCGGCGCGTTGTTCCTTTACAATGGCGCGGCCGTCAACCAGATCTGGAGTTCGGCGAACTCATATCTTGCCCTTGGCGGCAGCTAGGTCTTCTGTCCTACAATCGGACGAGAACTCCCGGGCGCGTAGCTCAGGTGGATAGAGCATCGGCCTTCTAAGCCGAGGGTCGCAGGTTCGAGTCCTGCCGCGCCTACCATTCCCAACGGTCCCGCTAGACCGCTTCCACGGCGGCCTCGCGGTCGGCGTAGAAGCGGAAGACGCGATCCAGGCGTGTGACGCGAAAGCCCTCGCGTACGACCCCGCTCGCACCGGCCATCGCCAGGGTTCCGCCGGCCTGAGTCACTTTCCCGAGGCTTGCGATGAGGACTCCGATGCCGGTGCTGTCGATGTGCGTGACGCCGCCCAGATCGACGATGATCTTGCGGATGCCCTGGGCCAGCAGCGCCGAGATCAGTTCCTCGATCGCGCCGGTATTCGCCCCCAGCATGACCTTCCCGGTGAGCACGACTACGGCCACGCCTGGCTTCGGCTGCTCTTGCGCGAGTTGGAGCGCGGCGCCCTTCATGGAACGTGAAAATCCGATTATAGCGGGAGCCGAGCCAAAAGGGAGCCGGAGGCCCCGCTTTGTCCCGGAGGTGCCGCCCCGGTCCTGGTACCGGAGTGCCAGGTGTCCCGCCCCGGAGCGACGGTACGCGCTGTCTCGACTTCCCCTTCCCGGCTCACAGAATCCCCTCCTTGCGTGCTACGAGAAATGGTACTCTAGGTGGCTGCGGATGATCTCACGCACGATGTACTCGGTTCTGGAGGAGGCCGCCGAGCGTGGCGGCACTCTGGCGGCGCTTCACCAGCCGGTTCCTGGGGCGCCGCATCGCGTCTATTCGTGGAACGAGTTTGCCACCGCGGCCCGAGAGATCGCCGTGGGGCTGCGCGGCTTGGGCATCGGCAAGGGCGCGATCGTCGGGCTGGCCTCGGAGGCGCGCGCCGAGTTCTGCCTGGCCGATCTCGGCATCATGGCGAACGGCTCTATCGCGGCGGCCCTTTACACCAGCTACCCGGTTGCCGAGTTGGTGCGCGAACTGCGGGCCTGTGACGCACAGGCGCTATTCGTAGAAGGTCCGGCCCTGCTGCGGGCGCTCAAAGCCGATCCGCAGTTCCCGCCCAACCTGCCGGCGATTCTGCTCAAAGATTCGGCCACCGGCATCATGACGCTCGATGACCTCCGCGCCCTGGGCCGCGCGGCCATGGAGCGGGATCCGGAACTGTTCTCGCGAATCCTCGCGGAAGTCGCTCCCGAAGACGGCGCCATCCTGTACCTCACCTCGGGCGCTACCGGTGAGCCGAAGATGGGACTGATCACGCACGAGGCGCTGATCTCGAACGTGGAGATGGGGCCCAAGGTGCTCGACATCGGCCCTGCCGACGCCGTGCTGGCATTCCTGCCGCCGGCGCACATCACGCAGCGGCTGGCCCTGCAGATGCTCCCCATCTATTGCGGCGTGCCGGTCTGGTTCGCCGAGAGCCTGATGAAGCTGCCCGACGAGTTCCTGCGCGTTAGGCCCACCGTCTTTGTCGCGCCGCCGCGGCTCTGGGAGCGGGTCCACTCCAGCATCCGCATGGAAGTGCGCAAGCGCGGGCGGGTCGTTTCGACGCTCTTCGATCGCGCGGTGCGGCTGGGCTTGAGCGGTGTACGGCTGCGCCTGGCGGGCCGGCGGCCGGCCCTTCCCAGGCGTCTGTTGCTGGCTCTGTGCGACCGGGTGTTCTTCCAGAGAGTGCGCGCCCGTTTCGGCGGGCGCCTGCGCATCTGCGGCTCTGGCTCCGCTCCGCTGGGCAAGGAACTGGCGGCCTTTTTCCTGGCCACCGGCCTGCCGCTGATCGAAGGCTACGGCCTCACCGAAGGCGGCGTGGTCATTCTGAATCCGCCCGGCGAGACCCGCCCCGGCAGCGTGGGTAAGCCGCTTCCCGGCGCCGAGATCCGCATTGCCGACGATGGCGAACTGCTGGTGCGCGGTCCCACGGTTTTCTCCGGCTACTACAAGGATCCGGCGGCGACCGCCGAGATCCTGCGCGACGGCTGGCTTCACACCGGAGACGTGGCCGAAATCGATTCCGACGGCTACGTTTACATCACCGGGCGGAAAAAGGACGTCATCATCCTCTCGAACGGCCGCAAAGTCTACCCGGCTCGCATAGAGTCTCTGCTGACCCTCGATCCGCTCATCAACCAGGTGCTGCTGGTGGGAGACGGCCGGCCCTACGTTGCCGCGCTGTTCACCGTAAAGGCGGAGGCGGAACCCGCCCGCGACCGTGGCACCATCGAAGCGGCGGTGCGGCGCGTGGTAACCCGCGTGAACGCCAAGCTGGCCTCGTTCGAGCAGGTCCGCAAGTTCCACGTGCTCGAGCGCGATTTCTCGATCGAACTGGGCGAGCTCACGGCGACGCTCAAAGTGCGGCGCAAGCGCGCGATCGAGAACTTCCGAGAGAAAGTGGCGGAGTGTTACCCGGCCGGGCACGAGCAGGAGCGGTGAGCGTCGAACCACCACGCCCAGAGCGGCAGGAGCCATAGCGCCAGGCCTACCAGGGCTACCGCGCGCGGCGAGGGCGGCGGGCATAGCCCTTTCGCGCCACCCCTCGCCTACACCACGATCTCCCGCTCGTCCCCCTCCAGCGCGCACAGCCGGATCTCGATCCGCTCCGGCGGCCACAGGTGCGGGAACCGCTCGCCCCACTCCACCACCATCACCGCCTCGCGTTCGAGCAGATCGGGTAGCCCCAGCGTGCGCAACTCGCGCGCGTCGTCGATGCGGTAGAGATCAACGTGGAAGACGCGCCCCCCGCCGTACTCGTGGATGAGCGTGAAAGTCGGGCTCGACACTTCCTCCGGCGCCGCCGCGCCGAGGCCATCGACGATCCCCTTAGCGAGCGTCGTCTTTCCTGCCCCCAGGTTGCCGATGAGGAGCACCACCGCGCGCGCGGGCAGGCTGAGCGCCAGTTCCCGGCCCAGGGCGATGGTCTCTTCCTCAGAGCGGGTTCGGAACACAGGCATGGAAAGCCGCCGGATAGTAGCGCAGCAGGTCGGTTGCAATCAGGCTCTTCTCGCCCAGCTCCGCGGCGCCCAGCTCCCCGGCCAGTCCGTGGACGTAAACCGCAGCCGCCACGGCCTGGTCCGGGCGGTCCGGGAACTGAGCCAGGAAGCCAGCGATGGTTCCGGTCAGAATGTCGCCCGTCCCGCCTGTGGCGAGGGCGGGTGTGCCGGTCGGGTTGATCCAGACCCGGCCGTCGGGACACGCGATCAGCGTGCGGTAGCCCTTGAGCACCAGCACCACGCGACGTTCGACGGCGAAGCCGCGGGCCGCGCCGACGCGGTCACCCTGGATCTCCTCGATGGTCTTCCCGGTCAAGCGCGCCATCTCGCCGGAATGCGGCGTGAGCACACGCAGACGCCCGCCGCCGTCGAACGCACTGCCGGCCAGCGCGTTGAGGCCGTCGGCATCGATCACCATCGGTTGCGGGCACTCGCGCACCAGGCGCCGCACCAGCTCGACGGTTTCGGGCTCCGTCCCCAGTCCCGGGCCCACAGCCACGACGCTCTTTCTCTCGAGCAGCCGCGCCAGGCGGCCGTCGTCGACAACAACGGAGCCGGCGGCGGTTTCGGCGAGCGGTTCGGTCATCAGCTCGGGCGCATGGCCGGCGATCACGGGAAGCGCCGACTGCGCCGACGCCACGGTGACCAGGCCCGCGCCCGCGCGCAGGGCCGCGATGCCGCTCATCGCCGCCGCGCCCGTCTTGCCGCGCGAGCCGGCCACCACCAGCACGTGGCCGAAGCTGCCCTTGTTGGCCCACGGAGCGCGCGGAGCGAACAACGCGCCAAACCAGGCCGGCTCCACCAGCGAGAGGAAGATCGAGTCGTCCTCTTCGTAGAGTACGGGCGGACTGCCGATCGGCGCCACGCGCAGCCGGCCCACGCGCGCGCTGGCCGGCCCCAGCACCTGTCCCACCTTGGGCGCGGTCAAGGTGATCGTGAAATCGGCGTGGGCGGTTTCGCCGACGCTCGCGGCGTTGTCGCTCTCGATGCCCGAAGGAATGTCCACGGCGACGACTTTTGCCAGCGGAAACCCGGAGTTCACCTCACGCACCCAGTCCAGCATCGGGCCCGCCACCGGCCCCTTGACCCCGGTGCCCAGCAGCGCGTCGATGACGATGCTAGCGTTGCGGATCTCCGGAAGGATCTCCCGCGCCACGGGGCAACCGCAAGCCTGGAGCATGCGGTAGTTGGCCACCGCGTCGTCCTTCAACTCCCCCGGCGCGGCGGCCAGCACCACGGACAGCGCCCGCGGCCTCAGCCGGGTCCAGAGCTGCCGCGCCACCACCATCCCGTCGCCGCCGTTATTACCCTTGCCGCACAGGATCGCAATACGTTGCGAGGCTAGCGGAGCGAAGGCCTCGGCCAGGAACTCGACCACACGGTGGCCGGCGTTCTCCATCAGGACGATGCCCGGGATTCCCATCTCGATGGTGCGGCGGTCCACCTCGCGCATCTGGGCCGCGGTCAGGACTTTCATTGGCTCACCCCCGCGAGGAGAGTCTCGAGCTGGCGCACGTTCTCGTGCTCGCCCATGACGATGAGGAAGTCGCCCGCGTCGAGCACCGCTTCGGCGGGCGGGTTGAAGAGCATCTCGCCGCCGGCCTTGCGAATGGCCAGCACGATCACGCCCAGGTCGCGCCGCAGTTGCAGTTGCTTGAGCGATTTCGACGCCATCTCGCAACCCGCCGCGACGCGCAACTGCTCCAGTCCCACGTCCAGCCCTACGTTCTGCGTGGCCACATCGAGGAACTGAACCACGTGCGGCCGAACCAGCGAGCGGGCCAACTGGTGGCCTGCGTGCGTGTAGGGGGCGAACACGGTATCGGCCCCGGCGCGCCGCAGCTTGTCCTCCGCTTGCTCATCGCCCACCCGGGCCGCCACCTTCAAGCCGGAATTCAGCGTCTTGGCGGACAAGATCAGGAACAGGTTGTCGGCGTCGGTGGCCAGCGCGGCGATCAGGCCCTTGGCGCGCCCGACGCCCGCCTCGGTGAGCGTGAGGTCCTGCGTCGAGTCGGCGCAGAAGGCCGCGGCGCCGTCGCGGATGGCGCGCTCCACCTTTTCCGGATTGCGGTCCACGACCACCAGCGGGACGCCCGCCTGCTGCAACTCGCGCGTCGCTGCCCGCCCCACGCGGCCGTAGCCGCACACGATGTAGTGCTTATCGAGCTTGTCGATCATGCGTTTCATCCGCCGCTTTCCGAAGAACTCGCCCAACTCCATTTCGATGACCGTCTGAGTCATCGCCCCGATGGCAAAGAACATCGTCGTCACGCCGAAGACGATGACGAACGAGTTGAAGATGCGGCCCGCGCGGCTCAGGAGGTGGATCTCGCCGTAGCCGACTGTAGTGATCGTGGTCAGCGTCATGTAGAAGGCGTCGAACGGGTCGTAGCCTTCGATAAGCGTGAACCCGACGGTGCCCGTGGCCAGCGCGACCGCGATCGCGAGGCCGAGCCGGACCAGCCGCCGTCTCAGCAGGTGCATAACGACTCCGCTCGTGGCGCACGCTTTAGCGTGCCGTGTCGAGACTCCTCTCGATACGTCGTCACACAGAAACCGAGCGCCGCCATGAGTGGCGACGCGGCACGCACGAGTGCGTGCGCCACACCGCAGCCGTGGCTACCTCTCCGCCGCATCACACCCTCCGTGCCAGCAGCAGCGTCATGTCGTCCTGCAGCTCGGGCGAGCCCGTCCAATCCCGCACCGAGCTCATGACCGCGGCGATGATCTCGTCGGATTCGCAGCTCGCATGCTTGAGAATCACTTCGGTAAGCCGGTCCTCGCCGAACATCTCGACGAACTCGTTCTCGGGCTCGGTCACGCCGTCCGTGAAGCAGGCCAGCAAGTCGCCGGGCTCGAGATGGAGCGTGCTCTCGGTATACTCCGCAAAGGAGAAAGCGCCCACCACCGTCCCCGTCACATCCAGGCGTGACACCGTACCGCGGCGGATCAGAATGGGCGGCAGGTGCCCGGCGTTGGTGTACGTCATCAGGCCGGTAGAGTCGTCATAGAGCGCGAAGAAGAACGTGGCGAACTTCTCGGGCGGCGTGAAGGCGAAAAGTTGCTGGTTCAGGCGGGAGACCAGGTCCGCCGGCGAAAGAACGGGTGCCGGCCCTCCGTTGCCCCCGCCCGTCACGAGCAACTGGCCCGCGCGTAACTGCGTGCGCATGGTGGATTGCAGGGTCGCCATCAGCAGCGCCGCCGAGATGCCTTTGCCCGCCACGTCGCCGATCGCCAGGGCCAGCCGCGAGCCTACCGTGGCGTAATCGTAGTAGTCGCCCGACACCAGCCGCGCCGGCCGGCATTCGGCCGCCAGACGCAGCGTCTCCGAAAACGGCAGGCTCTTGGGGAAAAGCTGGTTCTGAACTTCCCGCGCGATCTCGATCTCCGATTGCAGCCGCTCCTTCTCTTTGGCCACTTCTACCAGCCGCTCCAGATCCTCGGTCATGCGGTTGAACGATGTGCCCAAAAGGGCGAGTTGATCGTTGCCGCGGACGCCGATCCGGTGGGAGAAATCTCCCACGCGGATCCGTTCGGTGCCCAGGTAGAGCGCGTGGACGGCGCCCGTGATCGTTCGCGTGAGCCGCACGCCGGCCACGAATCCAACCAGCCAGACCACGAAGAAGAACACGCCCACAACCCAGAAGATCGTCGAAGCCAGAGATGCGGCGGTCTCGCCGGAGATCAACTCCACCTTCCCCGGGAAGATCGTTCCCAACACCGCCGAGTAGCGCGTGACGAGACCGAGCGTGTCCTGTGCGAACGTGCCGGGTGACTCCCAGATCGCCACCAGGACTACCGTGGGGTAGTAGATGTCGCGGTCAAAAGCGCTCTCCGCAGGTGGCAGGGAGGACCGCTCGGAAAACGTGTCGTCGGCCAGTTTTTCAAGCGGCGCGTGGGGTTCATTGCGGCGGAAGGAGAGATCGCCCAAGCCCGGCAGAAGCTGAGCCAGCGTGCCCGGCGTCACGGGGGCGGTCATGGTCACGTCGGTCGCGTCGTGGACCGCGTGAGCCCATAGGTAAAGCCGCCCTTCCCGGCGCACCAGGCCGCTGGCTTCGCCCCAGCCCGCCGCCGGCGCCTCCGTTTTCGAATCGGCGGGATATCGCCACACCTGGTCGGCGCTGCGGACGACCACCTCGAGACCGCTGAAACGGGTGCGCAGGGCGGAAGCCAGCCAGCCGGCCTGCTGGCCCCGGATCGCGGGCGCGGTGTACGCCAGGCCGCGAGCCGGCATCAACAACTCCGCGGTCTGGCGTTCTAGTTCGGCGGTGACCAGATAGGCCGCCGCCTGCCCGGTCAGCACGTAAGCGCCCAGCCACACCAGCACCAGGATGAGAAGGATGGGAACGACCGCGATGAACAAATACGCCACCAGAAGCCGGTAGCGCAGCCGCCAGATCGCCTTCTTCAGCAGCACCGCCAGCCACTTGAAGGCGCATCCCATCCCCAGCACGCAGGCCAGAAACGTCAGCAGCAGCGAGAAATCGCCGGCCGGGGCAGCATAGTTCGCCACGACCGCAGCGGCCAGGACGGGGAGAAACACTTTGTCGAGCCGGCCAAGCTTCCCGTACAGCGCTTTGAGGCGGGAGATCATCGGTCAGCGAGAATTGTAGCACTGCGCTCCCGGCTCGGCGCGCTCTGCGGACCGACTCTACCGACACACCGCCGACCCTTCGTCGAGACCCATCGGCGGCGTGGCGGTACCGGCCCAAGCTCCCGTCCGGCGCCGCTCGACCGGGGCCTGGCTGGCCGGGAGATGGCCTCCCCGTTAGCCGGATCCACTTCCTCGTCCCCGTTCCGCCCATCCCGCCGCGGGATCTCGAAGCGATACCTTACGTTTTGACCTCTTCGGGGAAGACCGCGTAGCCGTCGGGTGGCGGGAAGATCTCGTGGAACAGCTCCAGCCTGCGGCGCAGGTGGCGGCTGGGGAGCTGGCGCGGTCCGGTCTCGACGTCGATGTCGCAGCAGATGCCGTGCAGGTAGAGCGTGAGCGAGTCGATGAGCGACTGGCGCGCGTAGCTCCGGAACAGTTTCGTATCGCGCCGCACGTCGGACTGGCGCTCGAATAGGGACTGCTTCAGCTTCCAGCCCTCCTCATCGAGCTCGCCGTGAACGCGGCCGCGCAGCTCTTCCCGCAGCAGTTCGTTGAAGCCGGCGATCTTCTCGGAAGGGAGACGGTCCGCCGCCACCGCGGCCACCGCGCGGTACAAAAGGTAGTGGTATTCGGCCACCTGCTGGTCCTTGATGGCGAAGATCAGAACGGCATCGCCGCTCAGGGCGAAGCGGGCGGACCAGATCCGCGATTTCTCCGCGGGAGCCTCGAAGGCGACCTTTTCGCGGCCCGCGGCGCCCTTCTCCAGGTACGGCACGAAGAGGATCGAGATGGCGGGTAACTCCGCCCGCAGGCCGGGCGGCAGCGCGGCGACCGGCTCGTGAAGGTACTCCCTGGCATCGTCGTCGCCGAGCGGAACCGTCGAGAAGTATGCGAGCTTGGCGCTCAGGGGGATCATCTCCGCGCGCAGGCGTTTGGCGAAATCCTGGATGTCGGTTCTGGCGAGGTCGGGTGAGGTGGGCATCAATCCAATCCTATTCTACGTCAGCGCTTGCTCCGCGCCTTTGGTTTTGCGGCGCCCAGCAGCGTGGCTACTTCCGCCGGGGCAAGCGGACGGTATTTCCCGATGGGAAGTGCCCCGATGCGGATGGGCCCGATGGCGGTTCGCACCAGTTTGAGGACGCGACTGCCCACGGCCTCGATCATCCGCCGGACTTGACGGTTGCGTCCCTCGCAGATCGTGATTTCGAGGAAGGTGTGGTTTGCCGCGTCCCGCTGGCGGCTGACCAGCGCAGGCTGCGTGGGGCCATCTTTCAACTCCAGGCCGCGTCGCAAACGCTCGATGTCTTCCTCCGCCAGCAGCTTGGCCGTCTTCACGAGGTAGGTTTTGGGAACCTTGTAATCGGGGTTGGTGACGCGCTCGGCAAAGGCGGTGTCGTTGGTGACCAGGAGCAGCCCGCTGGTGTCGAGGTCGAGCCGCCCGACGGGGACTACCCACGGCTCGACTCCCTCGAGGAGGGCGTAGATGGTCGGACGGCCCTCCGGATCCTTGTAGGTGGTGAGGTACCCTTTGGGCTTGTAGAGCAGGAGGTAGACCTTCTCGCGACCGCGGACCGCCTGGCCGTCGAGGGTGACGCGGTCCCGGCCGAGGTCCACCCAGTGGTCGGGGGTCTGAACGGGCTTGCCGTTCAAGCGCACCCGGCCGGCCGCGATCCACTGGCGGGCCTCGGCGCGCGACCCCAGGCCGGCCTTAGAGATCACGCGCTCGATCGTTTTGAGCCGGCGTTTGGCGGAAGGCACAGAAACTACTATAGTGCCCTGCTCCGCCGCGCGGCCAGCGAGTTGCAATGTGCCTGGCCTCGCCGCCCCCAAACGGTGGCCTCGTCCCGGAGGACCGCCCGACCAAGTCCGCTATACTTCAACTTTTCAGGACTTTCCCCAGAATCTGAACGGGAGACAGACTAAGCCACAAGGCATCAGCAGTTTACGGGGATTTGGGGTTTTTGACGAGAAGATCCAGGCCACCACGTAGGCGTCCCCCCATGCACGAGAAAGGACCCCAGGGGGTTCGCCGGGCTGCCTACGGATTCCTGCAACTCCGCCGCCGCTTCCGCGATCCAGAAACCTGTAACCACCAAAACGATTGCAGCGTCGGAAGTTGGGGGCGATCCCTGTTCCGGCGAGCGCTCCGCCTTCAAGAAACGGGAATCCGGAATGCGGGTGATATACTGAAGTCGTCGCAGCCTTACGGGAGGGGAGAGCCAGTGACGGTTGCGCTTCGGCCCTTGAAGTACCGTAGTGTCATCGTTTTGGCCGCGGTCGCAGTCGCGGGCGCATGTCTGGCCGGCGACGACAAGAGCACTCCGTCAACTCCCCCGGAACCAAACGTATCGATCCAGCCGCGGACGAAGGCGCTGGTCCCCGCCCCCAACCCGGACATCCCGCGCTCGCGCAGCATCCGCGTGGACACCACCCTGGTGCCGATCCCGGTGACCGTGACCGACCCGCTGAACCGGTTCGTGACGGGACTGGAAATCAAGCACTTCCGCATTTTCGAGGACAAAGTAGAGCAGAAGATCTCGTATCTCTCGAGCGAGGACGCGCCGATCTCGATCGGGCTGGTGTTCGACCATAGCGGCAGCATGGGGGCGAAGCTCCAGAAGTCGCGGGAGGCGGCGGCGCAGCTTCTGAAAACCGCGAATCCGGACGACGAGTTCTTTCTGGTTCAGTTTAACGACCGGCCCGAGCTGGCGGTGGCCTTCACCCACAGCGGGGAAGAGATACAGAACCGGCTGACCTTCATCGAATCCAAGGGCCGCACGGCGCTGCTCGACAGCGTGTACCTGGCCATCAACCAGATGAAAAAGGCTCACAACCCACGCAAGGCCCTGGTGGTGATTTCCGACGGCGGCGACAATAGCAGCCGCTACACCGAAACCGAGATCAAGAACCTGGTGCGCGAGGCGGACGTTCAGATTTACGCCATCGGGATTTTCGAGCCGCTAGCGTCTCGCGGGCGGTCGGCCGAGGAGCTGTCGGGGCCCAGCCTGCTGAGCGAGATCGCCGAGCAGACGGGGGGGCGACATTTCCCGGTGGAGAACCTGGCCGAGTTGCCCGATGTGGCGGAGCGGATCGGGTACGAACTCCACAACCAGTACGTCCTGTTTTATTCGCCCAGTAACGTCACGAAGGACGGAAAGTACCGGCACGTCCAGGTGAAGCTGGTACAACCCAAGGGTCTGCCGCCGCTCAGGGCGTTCTGGCGTCTCGGTTATTATGCACCTACGCAGTAGTCCGTTTGTCCTCTTTCTAATAGCCGCAGCGGGGGCTCCAGTGTGCGCCCAGGAGCAGAGCGGCGCCACCTTCACCGCGGATACGCGCCTGGTGGTGCTGCACGCCACGGTGGTGGACAAGAGCGGCAAGCTCGTCACCAACCTGCAGCGCACGGCGTTCCACGTTTTCGAGGACGGGGCGGAGCAGAAGCTGAAGCTGTTCCGGCGCGAGGACGTGCCGGTCTCGATGGGCATCGTGATCGACAACAGCGGGAGCATGCGCGAGAAGCGAAAGAAAGTCGAGGACGCGTCCATGGCCCTGGTCAAAGCGTCCAACCCGCAGGACGAGGTCTTCATCGTGAACTTCAACGACGAAGCGTACCTCGACGTGCCGATGACGAACGAGATGAAGAAGCTCGAGGAGGGCGTGGCGCGCATCGATTCCCGCGGCGGCACAGCCATGCGGGATGCGATCGATCTATCGATGGAGTACCTGAAATCCAAGGCCAGGCGCGATAAGAAGGTGATCGTGGTGATCACGGACGGCAACGACAACGCCAGCGAGGTCACTCTCGAGAAGCTGATTCAGAAGGCGCAGCAGCGGGAGGCGCTGATCTACACCCTGGGCCTGTTGGACGAGGAGGAGCATCGCGAGGCCAAGCGCGCCAAGCGGGCACTGGACGCCCTGGCGACGGCCACCGGCGGCATCTCCTACTATCCCAAGGTCGAGGACGTGGGCGCCTTCACGCTGTCGGTGGCGCACGACATCCGGAACCAGTACATCCTGGGCTACACTCCCTCGAACGAAGCCCTGGACGGCAGCTACCGGCAGGTGAAGGTAGTGGTGGATGCGCGCAACAAGCCGACGGTGCGTACGCGCACCGGCTACTACGCCACGCCGGAGCTGGCCAAGCGGGCGGCGGCAGCGGAGGCGGCGGAGAAGCGGTAGCAGCGGGGCGCGGCGGGCCCGCTCAGCCGGCTGCCAGAGTCCGGCCCCCGCGCGGTTCTTCGGCGGCGAGCTTGATCTCGAGACCGAAGTCCGCCTTCACGCGTTTCCGAAACTCCTCGGCACCCAGCGCATTGAACTCGATCCACTGCTCATCCGTCATGGCAGCTCTCCAGCTCAGGAATGGCGCCGCATCCGGTCCGGCAGGATGGCGCAGCTTCCAGGCGCCGCTTTCGATGACGTTCCTGATCACGCCGGCCACGACGGACGGTGGGGTCGGATGCTCGAGCGACGCCTGAAACAACGCCGCCATGTTCCTTGCCTGGCGGTAATGTGACGGCGGCGGGTCGTCGATCGCATGCGCCATGGGTGTGTCGATGATGCCTGGTTCCACGATGGCAACCCGCACGCCAAACGGCTTCATCTCCTGCGCCAGGGCTTCGCTGAGTGCCTCCAGCGCGAACTTCGACGCTGTATAGGGGGCGAGCGGGGAAGACGCGATCTTGCCCGCCACCGAAGTCACATTGATGATGCAGCCGCTCCCGCGCTCGCGCATCTGGGGCAAGACCTCGCGAATGCAGCGCAGAGCTCCGAAGTAGTTGGTCTCCATGGTGGCCCGGAAGGCCTCCATGGGGAGTTCCTCGACCGAGCCATGCCGCTCGACGCCAGCATTGTTGACGAGAACGTCGATCTGCGCGTCCTGCCGATAGACCGTTCGAAAGCAGTCCGCCACGGACCGATCGGAATCGACATCCATCGCGAGAATGGAAATCGGCAATCCTTCCGCGGACGCTCGCCGGCCCAGTTCCGGAGCGCGCGCGGGACTGCGCATCGTGGCATAGACCTTGTGGCCTGCCCTGCCGAGTTCCAAGGCGGTTGCCAGTCCTATTCCGGAGCTGGTTCCTGTAATCAGTACTTTGGCCATCCCTGTTCCCCCTCCGATTCCGCTCTGCGCAGACGAACGCGGGCGCACCCGGCACCCCTCTGCGATGTGTCCAGCGTAGCAGGTATTCCGGCCGGCCGCGAACGCTTTCAGGGCGAGCCGGCGATTCCGGCTTTGGTCAGGAGCCGGCGCAGCGACTCTTCGCCGCCGGAGCCGCTCTGGCGGCCGGCGATCCTGCCGTCGCGGCCGATGAGAACGTAGGACGGGAACCCCGACGAGCCGAGCACCGCTGCCAGGTTGGTGTCCTCGGACGCCACGACGCGGCAACGGCGCGGGGATTGGCGGAGGTATTGCGCGACTTTCTCCCTCGGCTCGCCGACGTTGACGGCCAGCACCATTAGGCCGCTGCTGTGGTACTGACGCTCGATGGCATCGATGGTGGGCTGATCCTGGCGGCAGTACGGGCACCAGGTGGTCCAGAATTCGACCAGCACGACGCTGCCTTTGAGCGATTCGCTGGTGAACTGCTCGCCGCTAAGCGTCTTGGCGCTGTAGTTCGGGATGGAGTCGCACGAGACGGCGGCAAGCCATGCGGCCGAGCAGATGACGGCGAGGGCCGAGCGGCGCAGGTTGGTCGTGGGGCCTCCCTGGGCATCGTAATGCCACTCAGTTTCCGCGCTGTTCGGCAAGTTGCCGGTTTCATTGTGGCGCACGCACTCTTGCGTGCCGCGTCGGCACTCCTGCCGACGCTTGTCTGTGCAGCGGGCCGAAACTGCGGGAAGTCGACACCGGGTCTGCCAAAACATAACTCCTCTGTTTTGTTGGCTAGTGAAAACTAAGTGGCATTGCGCTGAGGCGCGCGCCACGAACCATCACCGCTTGGGCACGCTGGCGTCGATAAAGCCGGCGACGTCGGTCTTCATCTTGACCAGCGAGGACGAATCCAGGTAGACCATATGCCCCGCGGAATCCGTGGTGTAGGAGATGTTCTTGCGGTACTCGGGCGTCAGATCCAAGTGGTCCATGGAGTAGTTGACGGCGTAGTAGGGCGTCGCCAGGTCGTAGTAGCCTTCGATGACCAGCACTTTCAGGTAACGGTTCTTGACCAGCGCCTGGCGCAGGGCGGTGGCGGTATCGGGAAAGCCCTGAATGCCCGAGCCCCAGTTCCAGTCGAAAGACTTTCCCCAGGCCTCATGGGCGAAGACGTAGTAGGGCATGTCGGTCTTGAAGCCCAGCTCGCGGCGGACGTAGTCGTTGAAGACGGAAACGAACGCCGGCCCCACGCTACCCGCGGGGTCGTAGAACGGCGTGTCCTCGAAGCCCAGCGGGTCGGGTCCGGTGAAACGGCCGTCGAGGCGGCCGACGCGCAGCTTGCGATCGGCCAGCAGGCGGTGCGTGAAGCCTCGGACATCGATGCGCAGGTTGGTCTCGTCGATGAACTCCTTGGACAGCCCGGTGTAGCGGGCCAGGCGATCGATGACGGCCTGCCGCTCGGCGGGCGTGAGCGCGTCCCCCTTGGCCAGGGCCAGCGTGTACTCGTTCGCGGTCCACTGTTCCACTTCCTGGCGCAGCTTGTCGAGGTCGCCGGCCAGCTCGGGCGCCAGCTTGTGGTGGTACGCGGCGATCATGGCGTAGGACGGCACGATGAGGGCGTAGGGAAGGTCGTTGGTCTTGTTGAACTCCAGGGTCTCGAAGCTCAGCACGGTCGAGAGCAGCACGATGCCGTTGAACGAGATGCCGGCCTCCGCAAGGTGGTTGGAGATGCCCGCCGCGCGCGTGGTGCCGTAACTTTCGCCGAGCAGGAACAGTGGTGACGACCAGCGCTCGCTACGGGTGATGTACAGGCGGATGAACTCGCCGAAGGACTCGATGTCGCCCTCGACGCCCCAGAACTTCTTGCCCGTGGCCGTCGAGGAGGGGCGGCTGAAGCCGGTCCCGATGGCGTCCACCAGCACCAGGTCGGATTTGTCCAGCAGGCTGCTGGCGTTGTCCTCCAGCCGGTAGGGCGCTGCGGGCAGGAAGCCCTCCTTTTCGAGCACCACTTTGCGCGGGCCGAGGACACCCATGTGGAGCCAGACCGAGGCCGAACCGGGGCCGCCGTTAAAGGCGAAGGTGAGCGGGCGCTCGCCGGGGGCCGCGCCATCCAGCGTGTAGGCGACGTAGAACATCAGCGCGTCCGTCGTTCCGGCCGCATCCTTGATAGGCATGTGCCCGACGGTGGCGCTGTAGTGCAGGGTGCGGCCGCCGGCCTGGATCTGGTGGTGCGTGACCACGGGCGCAACCTCGGTCATGTCGAAGTGCATCTCGTGGGGCTCTTCGCCGGCGGAGGCGGCGTGCTCCGGATGCGGAGACGGCGTCGGGTGTGGCGTGGGGGCCGGCGTGGGCGTGCTCTGAGGCGGCGGCGTCTTATCGTCGGCCGCCTTCTGTTGGGCGAAGGCGGCGCTGGCCAGGGCAAGGACGAGGAAGAGGGGCTTCATGGGTTCTCCACTTCAGATTATAGGGTGCGGCGATATACTGGGGTCTCGGGTCAAATAGCCATGTCTCTCACTTCCTTGCGGTGTCTGGTGTGTCTGGTGGTTCTGGGGAGCGCCGCGGCGGCGCAAACGGACGAAAAGGTCGAAACCATGCTCGGCAAGCTGAGCCTGGAACAGAAGATCGACCTGATTGGCGGCGTTGACGAGATGTTCATCCGCGAGATGCCGGCCATCGGCATGCCCCGGCTCAAGATGTCGGACGGGCCGATGGGGGTGCGCACGTGGGGACCGGCGACCGGGTACGCGGCGGGCGTCGGCCTGGCGGCCTCCTGGGACATCGAACTGGCCAAGCGGGTCGGGGCGTCGCTGGGGCGCGACGCGCGCTCGCGCGGCGTGAGCTTTCTGCTGGGACCGGGCGTCAACATCTATCGGACACCCATGAACGGCCGCAACTTCGAGTACTTCGGCGAGGACCCCTGGCTGGCGGGGCGCATCGCGGCGGCCTACATACAGGGCGTGCAGAGCCAGGGCGTGATCGCCACGGTGAAGCACTACGCGGCGAACAACTCGGAGCTCGACCGGAACCACACGAACTCGCTGGTGGATGAGCGTACGCTGCGGGAGATCTACTTTCCGGTGTTCGAAGCGGCGGTCAAAGAAGGGCACGTGGGAGCGGTGATGAACTCCTACAACCTGATCAACGGCCAGCACGCCACCGAGAGCCCTTTTCTGAACATCCAGGTGCTGAAGAAAGAGTGGGGCTTCCGCGGCATCCTAATGTCGGATTGGGGAGCGACCCACGACGGCATCCGCGCGGCCAACGGCGGGCTCGACCTGGAGATGCCATCAGCCGAGTTCATGACCAAGGAAACGCTGATGCCCGCGGTGAGGTTCGGCAGAGTGAAGGAGTCGGCCATCGACGACAAGGTGCGCCGCATTCTGCGAACGGCGATCGAGTTCGGCCTGGTGGATCGCGAGCAGACCGACTACAGCATTCCGCGCTTCAGTCTGGAGTCGCGCGAGGCGGCGCTGGAATCGGCCGATAAAAGCGTGGTGCTGCTGAAGAACGGAGGCGGCCTGCTGCCGCTCGACAAGAGCCGGGTTCACTCGATTGCGGTGATCGGGCCGGATGCCTGGCCGGCCCAGGTATCGGGTGGAGGCAGCGCCGACGTGACCGCGTTCGCGCCGGTGAGTTTTCTTACGGGATTGAGCGATGCCCTGGCGGGGAGCGCCAAGGTGAGCTGGAGCCCGGGGGTGAAGGAGTTGCGGGAGGTTTTCCGGTCCCGAGCCGACTTCTTTGTGGACGAGAAGGGCGCCACGCCCGGCCTCAAGGAGGAGCTGTTTGCAGGCGGCAAGATCGAGGGCGCGCCGACGAAGACGTCGACGGTGCGGCGCATCTTCAATTGGCCGGTCAACGTCTGGGGGCGGGTGCAGGCGGACAGGATCGCGGTTCGTTGGTCCGGATACTACACTCCCCAGAAATCGGGAAAGCAGCGTTTCATCGTGGCCGCGGCGGGCAGCGATTCGTACAAGCTGTATGTGGACGAAAAGCTGGCCATCGACCAGCCGCAGCGCGAGGGCCAGAGCCCCGGGGAATACGACCTCGAGGCGCAGCCGGGAAAGCCTGTCGCGGTGCGGCTGGAATACCTGGCGTTCAGCAACCGGCCCACGGTCTGCTTCACGGCGCTGGCTGCAGCCGACCTGCTGGTTGCGGACGTGGCCAAGACTGCCGCGTCGGCCGACGTGGCCGTGGTGTCCGTCGGGTTCCAGCCGAGCACGGAATCGGAAGGCCATGACCGCACGTGGCGGCTGCCGACGGGTCAGGACGAGCTCATCCAGTCAGTGACGGCCGCGAATCCACGGACCATCGTCGTTCTCACGGCCGGCGGCGGGGTGGACACCAACCAGTGGCTTGACCACACGCCGGCGCTGCTCCATACCTGGTACGGCGGCCAGGAGGCGGGCCGCGCGCTGCTGCGGGTGCTGTTCGGCGAGGTGAATCCCTCGGGCAGGCTGCCCATCACCTTCGAGCGGCACATCGAGGACAACCCGGCATTCAAGAATTACTACCCGGAGGAGGGCACTCTAAACGTGAAGTACGCGGAGGGCGTCTTCGTGGGCTACCGGCATTACGCGCCGGATCAGACGCAGCCGCTATTTCCTTTCGGGTTCGGTCTCTCCTACACGACGTTCGCGTTCAGTAACCTGAAGGTCACGCCCGGAGCCGCGAAGCGAGAGGCTACGGTCACCTTCGAGGTGAAGAACACCGGCGGCAGGCCCGGCGCCGAGGTGGCGCAGGTTTATGTGAGCGAGCCGGGCGCGAAGGTGAAGCGGCCGTTCGAGGAGCTGAAGGGATTCGCGCGCGTCGAGTTGCAGCCGGGCGAAACGAAGCAGGTGTCGATTCCGCTCGACCGGCGGTCGTTCGCGTATTGGGATACCGCCAGGCACGACTGGACCGTGGACGCGGGGAACTTCGAGATCCACGTGGGAGACTCGTCGGTGAATCTGCCGCTGAGCGGGGAGTTGGGGGTGGAGTAGGGGGGCGGCGGCCACTACTGATCGCTCGTCGTGCGGGCCGCAGTAGCCAGTTCTCACTCCTTGGTCTTGGCCACCGCGAAGGCTTTGGCGAGGAGGGAAGAAACGAAGTTCTCGAAGCTGAGCTCGGGGGCGGGTTCGTGATAGACTGCATGCGCCCCATCGGTGGCGCTGGACATCAGGAAGCAAGCCGCGTCGTAGAGCCTCTCCCGAACGAGCTTTGTCAGCAATACCTCGTAACGCTTCGCGTAGGACGCCTGCTCGAATTCAGGAAAGACCTTGAAGTGCGGCTCTCGTGCCCGAACCGGAGCGAGTGAGGCCGGGGCTCTTCCAGAAGCATCAGGTACCCCAGCCAGGGCCTTGCGGAGGGCTTGAACGCTCCCTCACGATACGCCGCCCAGAGGTCAACCGCACTGCCGATGGATTCTTCCGTGCGGTTGTTGTAGTTGTTCCCGAAGGAACCCACTTGCGACTTGAACTCGATCCCGGCCAGCAGCCGGCCGTCCGCGACGACGAGCAGATCCCACTTTTTCTCGGGACGATACCATCCCGGAATCTCGACGGACTTTTCGCAATACACGTGCGGTTTCGGAAGACCGCTGTCGCACAGAAGGTCGCGAACCAGAGTGACGAATCCGTTCATCTGCGCCCCGCCGGTCACTGCCGGCCGGGCCCCTGCGTCCTTAGAACCGGTCACCGACCCCTGCTTCCGGGCCTGTGTCGCTCGGGTGGTCCAGAACTGCTTGACCGCGGCGCGGAGCCGCGCCTTCAGGGCAGGCTTGAGGCTGACCCTTCCGCCACCTTCAGAGAGTTGACCGTCGCTGTGTGGAAGAGAGAGGAGGTTTCGTTCGAAATGCGCTTCTGCGCCAGATCGAAGTAGTGCTCGTCGATTTCAAATCCGATGCTATTGCGACCGGCCCTCGCGGCTGCTATCGCCGTCGTACCAGTGCCCAGGAAGGGATCCAAAACCGTGTCGCCGACAAAACTGAACATTCGGACCAGGCGCTCGGCGAGCTCAACGGGATAAGGGGCGGGATGATGGCGAGTCGAGGCGCCTGTCAGTCCGTCCCAAATCTGTTGAAACCACTCCTTGTGCTCCTGCGCTGAAATCACGCTGAGCACTCGAGTAGGAACATCGGGGGTTCGATAGCCGCCGGGCTTCCGCTCCATGAGGATGAACTCAATATCGTTTTTGATGACGGAATTGGGCTCGTATGGCTTGCCGAGGAAACCCGCCGATCCGTTCTCCACTTCGTAGGCAGCGTTCGCGATCTTGTGCCAGATGATGGGCGCGAGGTTGTCGTAGCCGATGTGCCGGCAGTGCTCCTGAATCGACGCGTGAAGCGGGACCACTGTGTGCCGGCCGCCGTTCTTGCGCCGGGACAGGCACACGTCGCCGACGATACAGACGAGCCGCCCGCCATGGACGAGCGCTCGAAAACAGTGCTGCCAGACGCGATCGAGTTCTCTCAGGAACTCTTCGTAGTCTGCGATGTGCCCCATTTGCCCTTCTGAACAGCGATATTCCTTGAGCGTCCAGTAGGGCGGGGATGTCACCACCAGGTGCACGCTCTGCGGCGCGAGCTCGTCCATTGCGCGAGCGTCGCCCAGGCGCAGTTCGTGGCGGGTCGGGATGCGCTGGACCGCCTCCCCGATCAATCGCAGAAGCCCTTCGTCCTTGGCGATGCGGGGGATGTCGGTTTGTGGATTCCTCAGCGGCAAGACTTCTGCGGGCACGAACCCGGCGAGATCGTACGCAGAGCTGACCAGTTCATCTTGAATCGGTTGCGATCCGTTCTCAGGAAAGGCCAGCATCGTCAGAAGGGCAGTCTTGTGGATCGACCAGCTCTAGTATAGATCGCATTAGCCGGCGCGGCGCAGAGTCAGCCCGACTCTCGCAGTTGGGGGCCGCGCGATACCTAAGTCATTAATAATCAGCGGAGGCTATCAAAAGGTCTTCACCACAAAGCCTGGCTACCGACCAGCCTCTGCGGCCGCTTGGAGGGTGGGTTCTGCGGTGATGCACGGAGGAGGTTGCGCGGGCCGATCGAGCTTGAGCTTGTCGAGGACCGACTGGGCCTCTCTCTCCGGCTGCGTGTAGCGGGGGAGAATCAGCCAGCGGCCATCGACGGTGGGAATGTACACGTCGATCATCTGAATGTTCGCCAGCGCGCTCATCACGGCCGCGGGCGTCAGCCCGGGCGCATGAATCATGAGCCGGTTCTTCAGCGTCGCTTGAAGACAGTAGGCCAGGAAGGCGATCAAGATGTGGGCGTCGGCGCGATGCTCCAGTTGATGCCGGATGGGCCGAATCCCGAGTTTCTTTTCGTGCTGCTTGATCTTGCTCTTGGACGTTCCCACCAGGTAGTAGACCTGGCGCGCCGGGTCCCGCATCTCGGCCAGGATCGCCTCGGTCGGGATGCCCCGGTCCATCACCCACATCCGCTTTGGTGGCGCTGGTGGTGACCACCTACCTGCAAGCAATCCGGCCGGCCGTCGCGGCTGTAGCCGCGCTTGGCCTTGGGGTTCTCTTCCAGCACCCGGTCCAGACAACGATACAGCCGGTCCTTTTCCGCGGCCGCGTAATCTTCGCTCGGCCAAACATCGTTGTAGCTGCTAACGTTGAAGCGCATCTGCGCCAGGCAGGGGCGGACAGGATCAGACACGCCACCGCGCACAACGTCAGGAGGCGATGAGCGAGTCGCGAAGCCGGTGTCCGCGGCGACGAGCCGACGCACCAGACCACGGCAGAGGGACGAGATTCAGTTGGCCGATCCATAGATCTTGATCTTCCCCTTGACGGTTTCTGCAATGTAGCGGCCGAGACGCGAGGCCCCGTCCGCACTCAGAGTTGCTCGCACAGCGGCCGCTGTCTGCGACACGAGTGCATTGTGCCGCGCTTTGAACGCGGCCGGGACGGCGTCGGCGCCGTCACCTGCCTCCATCTCCGCCTCGATTGCTTCAAGCTGCGTCCTCATTCGGCCGAGCTGCTGCACCAGTTGCTGTCGATCGAGCTCTGAAAGGCGGCTCTGGATGCTTCGACCCGTCGACCAGAACTACGAGGCTGCTGATTTGCGTTGGCCCTTGTGGGCTGCTCGGAGCGCTGCCGGGAGCCGCAGTCTGGGCATTGAGAGGGAACTGCCCCAGCAAAGTCAATGGCAGCAAGCAGCATCTGGCTCGACTTAATGACGTTTGTTTGACCATTCCAGCGCTCTTGGTGCCATTATTGGGGGGGGGGCACGAAAAAAATGTCAAGCACATGTTTAGCTTATAATCTTCAAGGGCACACAATGCCCTGCCTGCGCTCCCCACTCCTGCCCCCTTTTGTGACCCCGAGTTCATGTATTGTCGTGATTTTTACATCTGAACCCAACCCCTTTCGCGCTCCGACTGGAAGACGGCTTCGAGGACGGCCATGTTGCGGATGGAGTCCTCGAGCGGAGTGGGCACTTCGCCCTGGCCGCGGACGGCCTTCGAGAACAAATCGCCCTGGATGGTGTACTGGTCGCAGACGGGGAGATCCTCGGTGCGGACGCCGGCGCCTGTGTTCACGAAGATGCGCGCGTGGCGGTCGGGCGGCGCGTTGAACGGGATCTCGATCTCGATGCGGCCGCGGTCGCCGACGATCTGGACGCGCTGGTAGGGGAACATCTGCATGCTGCAGGTGAAGAGGGACTGGCCGGAGGGGAAATCGAGCAGGGCCGAGGCGAGGCTGTCGATGCGGAATTCGGGATCGCGCTCGATCAGGCTGACCACCCGCGTGGGTTCGGCCTCGAAGAAATAGCGCGACACCTGGACGGCGTAGCAGCCGAGATCCATGAGACCGCCGCCGCCGTATTCGAGGATGTTACGGACGTTGGCCGGGTCGCGGCCATAGAAACTGAAGGCGGTCATGATCGTGCGCAGGCGGCCGATCTCACCGGAGCGGAGCACTTCGCGCGCGCGGATCCACTGAGGATGGGTGCGCACCATGAACGCTTCGCCTATCTTGACGCCGCTGCGGTCGCGGGACTCGATCAACGCGCGGCATTCGGCCACGGTGAGCGAAACGGGTTTCTCGACCAAGACGTGTTTGCCCCTCTCGGCGGCGCGAATCGACCAGGGCACGTGCAGGTGGTTGGGCAGAGGGTTGTAGACGGCCTCGATCTCCGGGTCGGCGAGAAGCTCTTCGTAGGAGCCGCAGGCCTTGGGGATTCCGAGGGCGGAGGCGGCGCGACGGGCGTTTTCAAGGTCGCGCGAGGCGATGGCCACGATCTGGGCGTGGGCGCCGCGCTGCATGGCGGGGATCACCTTTTCGGTGGCGATCCTGGCGACGCCGAGGACGCCCCAACGAACTCTGTCAGACATGGACGGCTCCTTTCTAAGATGGCAGGCGAGAGCGCCTGCCCCACACTGCCTTCAGACGTCCAGGAACGAGAGGTCATGGACTGAAACGTACTTCCGATAGCAGCCGGTGCAGACCCAGTGGTAGCTGCGGTCGACGTATCCGACATCGCCGGAGTCAATGTGGGCGTTGCACAGTTCGCAGTGCTCGTGATCCCAGCCGCCGGGTACGACGACGGCCCGCACCAGTTCCCCAGCTCCCGCGGGCGCCGGCCCAGACCGTGTGTGCTGCTTCCTTATGCCGGTCCGCTTGTGACCACCCGCATCTTGAAAGGTCCCGGCAACGGCGTCACTCGCCTGGAACATCACCTCGGTCCACGTCCACTCGGGCTTGACAACCATCCAGACGTGGTAGTCGCGCCAGTATCCGTCGAGCCATGCGAGGCGCGCGCCTAGCACCCCCGACGGCGGCTCTTCGTCATCGAGAAGGACCACTGCGGTCTTCATCTCGGAATGGAATGCGGCGAGACGACCGGACAGGCCGACCAGACCCTCGCTTCCGGGCAGCAGTAGCCAGCACCTTCCTTCACGGACGCCCGCGACTTGGTCGAACGCTCCTGAGAGTTCCCAGAAACCTCCCTGCTTGACTGCGGTGACAAAGAACTGGGGCAGGTCGGCGAGTGTCTTCATGGCTGTCTCATCCAGTTGTCTTGAGGCCTCCGGCGATGGCGTTGACCGTAATGAGTAGCGGCGGGAGGAGGCGCTCGGTGCGGGATTGGCGCCACTCGCGGAGGAGGGCGATCTGCTCGCGGTGGAGGCGGAGAAGGGCCTCGCGGCGGATGGCGATGGCCTTGACAAGGCGCGGGCGGCGTTGCTTCGATGGACCCGCCTCCGAAGAGCGCGCCGAGGATGGCGCGGGTGCGCCGGTGCTCGTCGAGGATGCGGGCCAGGATCGCGTCGCGGAGCGACGGGTCCTCGACCAGAGAGGCATACTCGGTCATGATGCTTCGCTCGGCGGCTTCGACGCTGAACTCGATATTGTGCAGGAGGTAGCTGAGGAACGGCCAGTCGCGGGCGGCGGTCCAGAGCGCATGCCAGGCGGCGGGATCGGTCTCGCGGACGCTCTCAAAGGCACTGCCGGCCCCGTACCAGCCGGGGAGATTGAAGCGGGCCTGGCTCCAGGAGAAGACCCAGGGGATGGCGCGCAGATCCTCGATGGTGCGCTGTCCGGTGCGACGCGAGGGGCGGGAGCCGATGTGGCTGGCTTCGATGGCGTCGAGCGGCGTGGCCTGGGAGAAGAACTCGACGAAGCCCGCGGTCCCGATGAGGCGGCGGTAGGCGTCGCGGCTGGCGAGGGCCACCTGTTCGAAGACGGCTTCGGCGGGATGCGGGGCAGACCGGGCCGCGCCCTGGTGGACCAGCGTCCAGCGGGCCACGCCGGCGAGCATGCGCTCTAGGTGATGCGCGGCGGTGAGGCGGTTGGCGTACTTCTGGGCGATGACTTCGCCCTGCTCGGTGACCCGCATTTCGCCTTCGAGGGTTCCGGGAGCGAGCGATTCGAGGAAGACGTGGGTGGGGCCGGCGCCGCGTCCTATGGTTCCGCCGCGGCCGTGGAAGAAGCGCAACTCAACCCCGGCGGCGCTGGCGGCCTCCGCAAGTTGGATCTGCGCCTTGCGGATGAACCAGTGGCTGGCGAGGATTCCACCGTCTTTGTTGCTGTCGCTGTAGCCGATCATGACCTCCTGGAGCGGGCAGGAGCGGCCGTCGCGCTGCTGGAGATGGCGGAGGGAGCGCATGGTCATGGGGTGCGCGAGGAAGTCGGAGAACACGCTGCCCGCGCGCTCGAGGTCATCGATGGTCTCAAACAGAGGCGTGACGGGGATCTCCGAGACGAGGCCCTCGGGCGTGGCGCGGACCAAACCGGCTTCGCGGGCGAGCAGGTAAACATGGAGCAGATCGGAAGCGCCGTGGGTCATGCTCACGATGAGGGACCCGATGCCGTGGTGGCCGTGGAGCGCGGTCCAATCGCGGACGAGCCGGAGGACGCCGACAGCCGCATCGGCTTCGGGAGGAAGCGTGGCGGTCTCGACGGCGAAGGGGCGGGGCGAGGCGAGCTCCCGATCGAGGAGCCAGCGCTTGCGGGCTTCGCTCCAATCGGAGTAGTCGTCGCCATCGAGGCCAGCGGTGGAGAGCAGCTGAGCGACGGCTCGACTGTGGAATGCAGCGCTCTGGCGAATGTCAATCGCGGCCAGGTGAAAGCCGAAGGTGGCGGCGATCCGGGCGACAGGGGCAACCTCGGCGAGGGCGACACGGCCGGCGCCGACTTCTTCCAGTGAGGTCTGGAGCAGCAGGAGGTCTTCCTGGAGCTCGGCGGCTCTCGCATAGTGTCGCAGGTGCATGAGGTGAACCATCTGCCGCCAGGGCTCGCCGGCGTGGCGATCGACGAGGGCGCGGCCGGCTTCATCGAGCGAGCTGCGGTAGAGCGCGATACGAGCGGCGAGCGCGGGCGGGGGGGACTGGAGAACGTCGGAGAGGCTGAGGCGGCTGGCCAGCGATTCGAGGCGCTGGCGGAGGACGGCCAGCGCTCCGGCGCGCAGGGATTCGAGGGCGTGGCGCGTGACCTCGGTGGTGACGAAAGGGTGGCCGTCGCGATCGCCGCCGACCCAGTCGCCGAAGGTGACGGCGGGCTCGGACGGCGGGTCCGTGCCGGGAAAAGCCCACAGCCAGGACTGGCGGAAGCGCTCGGACACCAGGTCGACCACGTCGGGGAAGACGCTGGTGAGGTAGTGCAGGACGTTGCGCAGCTCGGATTCTATGTCGGGCCGCTCGAAGAAGATCTCGCCGGTGCGCCAGAGGCGCTCCAGGCCGGCCTCGATGCGCTCGCGGAGGGTGGCCTGCTCCATGGGACTGCGGTTGGGGTTCTCGCGCTCGACCAAAAGAAGGTAGATCTCGCGGTGGCGGTCGAGGACGGAGGCGCGCTTGGCTTCCGTGGGGTGCGCGGTCAGAACGGGCTGCACGTGGATGCGGGGCAGGACGCGGCGGATGTCTGCGGCGGTGAAGCCGGCGTCGCGGAGGAGCTGCAATTGATAAGGCCAGGAGCCGGGTTCGCTGGCCGGTCCGTGGAGGTTCTCGCGCATCCGGCGGACTTGGTTGGTGGTGTTCTCCTCGGCCATGTTGAGAAGGTGGAAGGCGACGGAAAGGGCCTGGGAGCCGCGGGGCGGGAGGCGGTCCCCGGGCGAGGGCGGGACGGAGAAGGCTGTTCCCACCAGGCCGGACAGGTCGTGCTCTCCGATGGTGGTAAGGACGTCGCGGAAGCAATCGAGCAGGAACAGAAAGTCGGCGTCCCACTTCTGAAAGCCGGTCTGGCGGAGGATGGAGCTCTGTGGCGGCATGGGAGGCGGTAATTCAAGGATGACACAGCCGTCAGCAGGCAACCATCGGCCTAGAAATGCTTCGCCAGATCGGTGAACCCCTCCACCACCAGCAGCCGGCCGCCGCCGCAGACCTCCCCGGCTTCGAGGGACCACGTGCGCGCGTGGGGAATGTAGACGGCGCCCAGGCCGATCTCGAGGGCGGGATTGATGTCGGAGCGCGGCGAGTTGCCGACCATCCAGGTGCGCTCCGGGGCCAGCGCGCATTCCGCGACCAGCGCCCGGAACGAGTCCGCGTCCTTCTCCTTTACGATGGCGGTGTGGCGGAAATAGGGCGCCAGGCCGGAGATCTGGATTTTGTAGGCCTGCTCTTCGGGATGGCCCTTGGTGAACAGGATCAGCTCATGCCGCGCTGCCAGATACGCGATCGTCTCCGGCACGCCGCCGATCGGTTCCAGCGGTTGTTCCAGGATGCGCTCGGCGAAGGACATCACACGGTCCAGGTCGGCCGACGAGATTTCGCGCTCGGCCAGGCGCTGGTAACACTGGCGCAGATTGCGGCCGAAGTTAAGCGCGCCGTAGCCGTGGATCTCGCGGTTGACCAGCTCGATCTCGTCCAGCACATGCCGCACTTCGGGCCGCGTCAGAGCGGAGTGGGCCAGGAACTCGGCGAACTGGTCGAAGGCCTCCTCGAAATAGACGTTGTTCTCCCAGAGCGTGTCGTCCGCGTCGAAGATGAGGTGCTGCCTCTGCATGCTAACATTATGGCTTCGCGCGCATGATCCTTAAGCTGGTGCGTACGCCGGGCATTTACCTGGTCGGCTTCATGGGCAGCGGGAAGACGACCGTAGGCCGGATTCTGGCCGACCGGCTGGGATGGGACTTCGTCGACCTGGACGCGGAGATCGAGGCCGAGCAGAGGATTCCGATCGTGGAGATCTTCGAGCGCTGCGGCGAAGCCCATTTCCGGCAGCTCGAGACGGAAGCCATCCGCAAGTGCGTGCACAAGGTGCGCGCCGGCTGCCCCACGGTGATGGCGCTGGGCGGCGGCGCCTTCTTGCGGGAGGAGAACTTCGGCCTGCTCGAAGACCACGGCGTGACGGTGTGGCTGGATTGCCCGCTGGAGCTGGCCCGGCAGCGCGTCGAAAGCGCGGCGCACCGTCCGCTGGCACGCGATCCCAAGATGTTCGCGGCCCTGTACGAGGCCCGCCGGCCCGGTTATGGCCGTGCCAGCCACAGGGTCGAGATTCATTCCAACGATCCGCTGGAGGCGGTCGCGGCGATCGAGGCCCTGCCGATTTTCCGGTGACCAGGCTGGTCGTGGCGCGGCGCGAGGCTCAGGCCATTTTTCGCGCGGCGCTCCGGGCGTCCGACCCGGTCGAGGCGGTGCGGCGTCACCTGCGGCCGATCGGCGAAACGCTGGTGGCAGGGGGGCGGCAGTACTCGCTGCGCTCGTTCGACCGCATCTGGGTGGTGGGGGCGGGGAAGGCCTCCGCGGCCATGGCTTCGGCCGTCGAGGGGCTGCTCGGCAAACGCATCGCCGGCGGGCTGGTGAACGTCAAGTACGGCCACACGGCCCGGCTGCGGCGCATCGAGCTCAATGAATGCGGCCACCCGCTGCCCGACGATGCCGGTGTCCGGGGCGCCTGGCGCATCGCCCAGATCGTGCAAGGGGCGGGCCGCCGCGACCTGATCCTCTGTCTAATCTCGGGAGGCGCCTCCGCGCTTCTGCCCATGCCCGCCCCGCCGATCACGCTCGCGGAGAAGCAGGCCGTGACGCAGATGCTGCTGGCCTCGGGCGCGAGCATTCAGGAGATCAACGCAGTCCGCAAGCACCTCTCGGCCATCAAGGGCGGACAATTGGCGCGCATGGCCCGGCCCGCGACGGTCGTCTCCCTGTTGCTCTCCGACGTGGTGGGCGACCGCCTGGATGTGATCGGCTCGGGGCCCACCGCGCCCGACGGCTCCACTTTCGCGGATGCCCAATCCGTCCTCGAAAGATACGCGCTGAGTGAGCACGTGCCGGCCGCCGTGCGGGAGCGCATCGCAGAAGGCGTCCGGGGCGGTCTTGCGGAGACCCCCAAGGCGAACGACCACGCCTTTCGCCGCACCCGGAACTTCATCGTAGGCAGCAACCGTCTGGCGGTGGACGCGGCGGAGGCCAAGGCGCGCCAACTCGGCTTCGAGCCTCTTGTTCTGTCCACCACCATGGAGGGAGAAACGCGGGAGGTGGCGCGCGTTCACGCGGCCATCGCGCGGGAGATCGCCGCCTCGGGGCGCCCCGCCAAGCGGCCGGCCTGCCTCATCTCCGGCGGCGAGACCACGGTCACGCTGCGCGGCGGCGGGCTGGGAGGACGGAACCAGGAGTTCGCGCTGGCGGCGGCCAGCGACCTGGCAGGCTGCCCGGGGGTGGTAGTCCTGAGCGGGGGAACGGACGGAACGGACGGGCCCACGAATGCCGCGGGCGCCATCGCCGACGGGGGAACGGTGGCCGCGGCGGCCGCCCAGGGGCTGGACGCGCGCCGCTACCTGGACGAAAACGACTCCTACCACTTCTTCGAGGCGGCCGGCGGCTTGCTCATCACGGGTCCCACTCGAACCAACGTGATGGACGTGCGGCTGGTGCTGGTCCTCTAAGCCGTCGGGAGCGGCCGGGCTGCCGGGCTCCCCACCCCGCGCTTACCCCTGCCAGGGTCCGATGCCGATCCAGGCCCGGGCGATCTCGGCCGCACCGCGTGCGTCCAGAGAGGCGCGATAGGCCTGCCAGACTTCCGTCATGCCCCCGCCCCCGTGCGCGCGCAGGATCTCGTAGCCGATCCGGCGGCATTCGGCCGCGGCGGCCGCGTTGTCCAGTACGCTGGCGCCGGTGAGCGGCGAGGAAGGAATCTGCGCCAGGCGCGCGACGTACCAGGCGGTTTCGGGTCCGCTCATAGGTTGTCCCCGCGTCCCCACAATTTGCGCACCAGGGTCCGCAATCCACCCGGAGGGGCGGCCGGGGCCGCCGCCGGCTGTGCGCCCGGAATCAAGCTGTGGCGGGCTCTGACGATGTGCGGCTCGCGGGTGCGGACGTCAAAGGCAATCCCATACTCGCACTCGAAGGTCCACGAAGACCCTCGGCAGGCGAGAGGATAGAAGGCCAGGGGGCCCGGTTCGGTCTCGAACAGTCCGTCCTCCCTTTGGCGCTCGCGGGTCAGAGTCAGGCCGGCGGCGGGGTGGTCCGCCTTCCCCGCCACGCCCCGGATGGTGAAGCCCCATTGGGAACGGGGCCCGCCGGAATAGGACGGCCCGGGCCCGCCGGCCCTCCCGCGAGTGCGCTCCCGAAGCTGCTGGCCGGCCTCGGACGTTGCGGCGGCGGACTGGATACAACGCCCTTCGGCCAGGTCCCAGAGCTGGTAGCACTCGGGACCGCTGGTGACAGAAATGGCGGTCGTGGCATCCACTACGTAAACGCCCGCAAGCTCCTGCGCGTGGGCGATCTCGGAGGGCGTTTCGACCCCGCGAGACGGGGTCCCGCCGCCCACGGCGTCCGGATCCCAGACGCGCAGGCTGCCATCGCGGCTGGCGGAAACGACCGCCGCTCCTCCGGCCGCGACGGCCGTGACCCAGGAGCGGTGGCCGGCCAGCTCGCCCAGGGACTCGCCCGCGGGGTCCCAGAGCCTTAGCGTGCCGTCGTGGGAAGCCGAGACCAGCCGGCCGTCTTCGAGCGCGGCGACGTCCGTAACGGCTGCCACGTGGCGGCGCATGACAACCAGTTGCGACCCGTCCACCAGCGACCAGAGGCGCAGGCTGTGATCGTAGGACCAGGAGACCATGCGGGCGGCATCCAGCGCAGCGGTGCCCGCCACAGGGCCGTCGTGTCCCTTCAGAATGTCGCGCGTCTTGGCAGACTCCACGTCCCACAGCAGGATCTTGCCGCTGCGGCAGGACGCGGAGAGCGCTCCCGCGATCCAGCTCAAGTGCAGGACCGGGCCGCCGTGTCCGGTCAGCACTCCCAGGAGCGATCCGTCTTCGCCCCAGACGTGAACCGAGCCGTCGTCCGAGGCCGA
Source organism: Bryobacterales bacterium (assembly GCA_963710565.1). Taxonomy (GTDB): domain Bacteria; phylum Acidobacteriota; class Terriglobia; order Bryobacterales; family Bryobacteraceae; genus DASWZN01. The sequence continues at coordinate 38,453 of CAVQAN010000015.1, forward strand.
AGCGATACGGCCGCCGGGCAGCGCCACGATGGAGTTGATGCGTTCCCGGTGACCCTTGAACGTCGCCAGGCACTTGCCGCTCGCGATCTCCCAGAGACGCAGGCTGCCGTCGGCCGCGCCTGCCGCCACCCGGTCCGGTCCCACAGCCGCCAGGGATAGCAACGGGCAGACGTCCCCGCCCAGGACTTGCAGGCACGCGCCGCTGTGTAGGTCCCAGACCCGAACCGTGGAGTCCCAGGATGCCGAGACCACGCGGTCGCGGTCCGCGCCGGCGATAAGGAGCGCCATGACTCCGCTGAGGTGGCCTCGCAGGACGCGCAAGCAGGCTCCCGTCGAGACCCTCCACACGCGCAGGGTGCCATCGGCCCCGCCCGAGACGGCCAGCTTCCCGCCGGCGCCCAGGGCTAGCGAGGAGACCGGCCCGCTGTGGGGGTCGAGGATCGCCCGGCACTCCCGCCCGGGCGGCAACTCGGGCCGGTTCACGCGCTCAAACCAGGGCGGGCGAGGCTCGCGGCTCTGCTTCACAAGCCCCGCCGCGGCGCGGGACACGCGGCCTTCGCGGGACTGGTTGAAGGCCTGCTGGAAGAGGATCTGCAGGTGTTGCCCGATGCCGGCCTCGATGGCGGCCGCCTCGGCCACCAGGAACCGGCTCCACTCGTGCCAGGGCGGTGGAACCAGCTTCTCCGTGTGCCAGCACGCGTCGGCAATGCGGTGGTCCTCGATCAAGTCGCGCAGCAGGCCCGCGCGCGCCTTGGCTTCGGCGAATTCGAAGTTGGTGAGGGTCGCCTCGAGCGGAGCCCACAGTCCGCCCAGCGCCTGCTGGCGTGCGAGCTCCGCCAGGCGCCGGGCGGCAAAGCCGCTCTCGGCGAAATAGGCCGCCAGGGTCCGGTGGCGCGCGCGGCGCTCCGGCCCGGACAGGAAGGCCTGTGCCGCTGCCTCCGCCACATCGCCGTGAGCGAAAGCCAGCAGCGTGACGCCGTCCGCGGAGCGCTCGATCAGGTAGGGCCAGAGGTCCGCGAGCAGAGGGGGCCAAGCGGCCGGCGTAACCAACCCATCGCGGCAGAGAAGATCGAAGATCTCGTCTTCGGACAGGCCCTGGCGGGCCGCCGCAAGGTAACCGAGACAGCGCGACAGCAGCGGCCGGCCATGGCGCTCCGCCAGCCGTGCCAGCAAGCTGTCGATCCGCCCGGCCATGTCCGGGGCCGGCGAGGAAGCGTCGACGGGCTCGTACGACCGCCAGCAGCACGCTTCCTCGACGGACTGCCTCAGATAGAGAGGCAGCGCGCACAACCGGAAGCCTTCCAGGACGCGCGCCCGCTGGGTCTCCGAGAGCCCGCGCCCGGCTTCGGCCAGCCAGAGGTCGAGCAGCCGGCGCCCTTCCTCGGGGCTCATCGGCTCCAATTCGAGGATGTTCTCGGCGGGGACTTTCTTTTGCAGCAGCGACAGCAACTCCCCGGATGCCGTGGAGACGATCAGACGCGCGCCGGCGGGGATGACGGGCGGCAGCCAGTCCAGGTCGCGGGCCTGATCGAGAGGCGCCCAACGGTCGATCCCGTCCAGGACCACGGCGACAGGCGCGCCCGAGGGCTTCAGGCGGCCCGGGAACTGCTCGATCAGGTCGGCGTAACCAAACGGCCCGGTGGAGCACAGCCGCCGGCAGACCTCCGCGAGCATCGCGCGCCCGTCCACGGATTCCGCGGTCGCGCCGGCCGCGCGGTAGATCGCGACCGCATCGCGCCGCACGGTCCGGTAGCGTTCCATCGAGTGGGCCAGTAACGCCGACTTCCCGGAGCCCGGCGGTCCCGCGACTACGAGCGGATGGGGATCGATGCCGTGCAGATACTGGGCGATCCGCTCGACCGGCCGGGCGCGCCCCGTGAACGAACGCCCCCGCTGGCGCCCGAACGCCGTGTGCGCGGCATCCTCGAGGTCCTCCGGGTCCTGCTTCTCCTTGCGCTTGATCTCGGCCTGGATGGCGCGCGAGAGAGAGGCCGTGGCGGTGGCAACCAGAGCTCCCAGCGATGCCGGAGCGTACTCCAGGTAGCTGGCCCCGAGCTGCTGGCGCAGCCGCCGCCGGAGCGCTTCAAGCCGCGCCCGGCCCTCCGCATCGGGTTCGGACGAAGCGCCCGTCGAGGCGCGCGCCAGACAGAAGACGTGGACCGGTCCGCCCTCCTTGCCGGCCAGCGCGGCCTGGATCTCCTGCTCGGCGGCCGACGCTTCGTACTTCAGGCGCTCTTCGGGAGGCAGGTCGAGGCCGGCTACCGCATCCGCCAGGAGCGCGTGCAGGGGCAGGGCCACGAAGCGCTCCCAGGTCGCCGGCTGGCCGAAAACGCCGCTGGGCCGCCGTAAGACCGCCACTTGCGGCGCGGCGTTGGCGTCCATCCTGTACCACTCACGAAGGAAGGCGGTGGCGGCGGCCGGAACCCGCTTCTCAATCTGCGCCATTTCGGCCGCGGGAATCGTCTCCGGCAGGGGACGGTATCCGTAGCGGTCGCCCAGCCCGCAGACGTACAGGGGAGGCGGCGAAAAGGTGCGGCAGCGGACGATGTCCTGGAGGCCGGCAGCCGGGCTCAAATCGATGGCATGGAATCTCCACCCATGCCGCCGGCACAACTCCCGGAGTTTGGGGAACACTTCGCAGTAGAGAACGCCGTGCTCGTCTGGGAGGCCGGAAAACGCCGAGCTGACAAGGACGCGGAAGGTCCTGGAAGACAGTGGCATCGAACGAGACTTTGCGACCTGATCTTAGATTCTAGTATCTATCGCGCCGGGCGTGGGGTGGACGACGCGGGACAGGCGTGCGGCACCCACAGGCGGGGGGACCGGAGGCCGATCCCGACTCGCGCCGGCGCGAAGTCCGGCGCGGAGCCGCGGTTCGCGCGACAATGAGTCGAAAGGGCCGTGCCCGGGTGGCGAAATCGGCAGACGCAGAGGACTTAAAATCCTCTGTCCCGCAAGGGACGTGCGGGTTCAAGTCCCGCCCCGGGCACCAGTAAGAGCCCCTGTCGTGCGGCACGACGGGCCGCCGTCAGAGGGCGTAGTGCACCACGGTCGGCACGTGACCGGTATCGACCGCCTTCTTCCCGGTCATTCGCTCGAGCGAGGCCAGGAATTGGCGGTAGTCGGAACCGCTAACCCGGAAGAGCACCTCGCTTCTCGTTGCCCTGTCGGCCCACGTCAAGCCAACGTAGTGAGCCTCGGCTTCCCCGATGTGAACCCGGGGAAGAACGTTCAGCACTGCCGCCCCCAGGCGGCGGTGGGCATGGCTTCCGCAGGAGATCTCGGTGATGTCTCGGCCCGGAACCGCGATCCGTTGCCCGCGGCGCCAGAGCACTACTCTGTCTCTCTCGAAACTGGCCTTGACCCTGTTGTGGCCCAGGGGCAGGTTGCCGCCTTCATAGGTCAAGGGGTAGGTATTGCGGACGCCCTTCGCCTCGCCGGCGAGCCCGGCGTTCGGGAGCCACAACGCAGCCGAAAGAAACAAGAGTGCCGGATGGAACCGTATGCAGGTCATTCGCTCTTCCTAGTGGACGCAGACAGCCCGCTCTCCGTTGCGCCGGGATTTGGCGATGGCGCTCCAAGGCGCTTGACAAATGGCATTGGTGGACGAGATGGGAGTCGAACCCACGACCTCCGCAGTGCGAGTGCGGCGCTCTCCCAACTGAGCTACTCGCCCACTGGAGAAAAGAAAAGCATATTCATCATGACATCAACGGCCGGCCAACCGCAACTGCAATGGATACTCTTGCAATGCACCCGTTGCGAACGCGGCCCGCACTTTGGTTTGGCTGTGAGAGCGCAATTGGCGAGTGCCGCCGCCCACTCCCAATTCAGGTGCTCGCCACGGTCGAGGACGGCTCCGCTGACGCTTCCTGCCCAGCTCCAGCCGGCGCCGCGCGTGCCTCCCCGTGCTGCTTCGGGCGCCGTGAGACTTGTGTCCGCTCGGCCGCGCGCACGCGCTTGCGCCCGCGACGGGCCGGCGGCTTCCGCCGCGCTGCACCCCCTTTCGAGGTCTTGAGCTCCTCCAGGTATGCGATCAGCTTGGCCAACCGCTCCCGTTCTTCGTGTAGTATGCGAATGGTCTTAAGCAGGTCCAAGGGCAACTGCCTCCGGGTTCGAGCTATCGTATAACGAAACTCGCCCGGAATCCAGTGGGATCCGTCCAGTAGGATCCGTCCGGGCTAGTGGCTCAGAAATGGCCAGTGCCCTACCACATGCAGGCCGTACCGGCGGGCAACGAACCACGTCACGCCCGCTGCCAGGATCAGCGCCCCGGCCAGCCACGGCAGCACCTTGCCCCAGGGGAACCGCCGGTGTTCGCGGCGCAGCACCAGCAGGTAGCCGGCGAAGATCCCCACGAAGAACAGCAGCCACATGGGCACGCAGAACAGCATCATGTTGAACACGTCGGGGGTCGGCGTGACCAGCGCGGCAATAATCGCGATGGCCAGAATCGCGTAACGGCTGTGGCGGAACAGGAACGCCGGCGAGGCGATGCGCAGCAGCACCAGGAAGAAGATCAGCACCGGCAGCTCGAACACCAGGCCGATGCCCAGCATCACGTCCACAAACAGGTCGAAGTACTCCGTCACCGTGACCATGGGCTGCACATTGACGTCCCGGCCGATGCCCAGCAGGAAGGTCAAAGCGAAGGGAAACGCCAGCAGGTAGGCGAACGCGCCGCCCAGGATGAACAGTCCCGCCGAGCAGAGGACGAACGGGGACGCCCAGCGGCGCTCCCGCTTGTACAGTCCGGGCGCGATGAAGGCCCACACCTGGTAGAGAATCCACGGCGAAGCCAGGAAGATGGCTGCCAGCAGGGGCAGCTTCATCCAGATGGTCATGAACGCTTCGGTGGGCGTGATGAACACCAGCTTGGTCTGCAGGCCGAGCTGACGCAGCGCCGAAATGGCGGGGTCGCTGACCGCCTTCCACATTTCGGGGGCGAAATACAGGCTCAGAAAGAAGGCCACCCCGATGCCGACGATCGACTTGATGATGCGGCTGCGCAACTCCTCGAGGTGCTCGAGGAACGACATGCGGAGCATGCCTTCCTCTTCTTCCCCGCCGTCATCTCCCCCGCCACCGCCCCAGCCGCTGAACCAGCCCCCTCCGCCCCCGCCGGCCGGCGGCTCGGGCGCCGCGGACTCGCGCGACACGGTGACCGCCGATGTCCGAATTCCGCGCTCTCCCGCGACGTCCCGGTGCGGGTCGCTGGTCCCGTTTTTGTCTTCCTGCAACCTCTGCCTCTGTCCGATGTCGATTATGACGCGACGGATTGGGGGCCGCCAGCCGGCTCGGCCGGCGCCGGATTTGGAGCGCTCGCCTCTCCGGCGGCGGGCGCCGGGCCTTCGGGCGCCGCAATCTTCGCAGGTTCAGCCGCCTCAGGTGCGGAGGCGCCTACTGTGGATGCTTCCGTCGCGGTGGATTCAATCGCCGCCGGTGTTGACGCGGCGTCGTAGTACGAGTCGTAGCCGTAGTTGTACCGATAGTCCGACGGTTCCGAAATACTCTTGGCGGTCTCGCTGCTGGATTGAGTCTCCCGCTCCAGGTTACTCAACTCCCGGTCGAAGGTCGCTTTCATTTCGCTCGAAGCGCGGCGGAACTCCGCCAGGGCTTTCCCCACCGTCCGGCCGATCTTGGGCAGTTCCTTCGGGCCGAAAAGGACTAGGGCAAGAACGAAGATGAACGTAATCTCTTGCCAGCCCAGGGTACCCATGGAACCTCTCCTTGCTGTGGATGGACGTATTCATGATACCGGCCGCAAAACGGCACAGTCAACGTGTCGCGTTTCGCGCCTGAGCTCGGAGTGGGGGCTTTTCGGCGCCCGCCGGTTACGGGTGTCCCGCGCTTTGCAGCGCCCAGCCATAGAGGCCGCGAACGAAGCTCTGGGCGTGAGCGTTCTCGACCGAGATCCGAAACTCCTCGACCGCCTTTTGCGGCTGCGCATGGTTCATGAACCACCAGCCGCGGGCGGCCCTGCGATCGGCGGCGATCTGCGGCATGTCGAAACGGCCGTGGAATACGAACACGCCGGCCCCGATGGTGTCGTCGGGCGGAAGGCGCAGGAATTCGCCGTAGGGAAACAGGTCCATGTCCGTGAGGGTGGCGCCGACCAGGACGGTGCCTTCAAAACGGTCCGGGAGCACGGGAGGAAGCTCCCAATCCCAGGCCTCGAGAAACACGGGGCCGGCGAGCGCACGGCACGGAATGCCCGCCAACTGAGGCTTTCTCATGCCGAACCAGGCGATCCAGCAGTCGTGGATTCCGCGCTGGTTAAGGTAGTCGCGTACCATGTACAGCGACTGCCCCCAGTCGACGTTGGAATCGCCCAGATACCGGTGCACGTTCCCCGGACCGCCCCAGGCCTCGTTGGCGTAGGGGATTTCGTTGGGGTAACTGCGGGCATAGGAGACCGCCTGAAATGCGATCAGGGCCACGCAGGCCAGCGCGGCAGGGCGGTACCGGCCGGCCCAGTGGGCCGCGCCGGCGGAGGCGGCGAGGATCAGAAACGGGTAGACCGGGAGAACGTGGCGGATTCCGAGGTTCATCCCCGTGAGCATGGCCGCGCCCAGGAATGCGGCGACCGGCAGGAGGGCGAACACCATGCCGCGGCGTTGAACTCGCCAGACGCCGGGGGTGAGGAGGCCCACAAAGAGCAGCGCGAGGAGCGCCAGCGGCGTCTTGATCGCGATCGCCACCGGAAAGTAGTACCAAACCCCCGCCGGCAACTGCCGCCCGAAGAAGTACGACTCGCGCGTGCTGTTGGCCTTCACCCAAAGCAGCCCGGTCAGGTAGGACTCGGGCACCAGACGATGCTCGGCTGCTCGCGCGATGAGCCACCCCGCAGGAGTTCCCGCCACTCCTGCCGACTGGATCGCTTTCGCCATGTCGAACGCCGGCCCGCGCCCGCCCGGCAGAGCTTCGAAGCGAAACTGATAGGTGCTCCACAGTACCAGCAGCGCCAGGAGGCAGGCTCCCAGCCACCCCAACACCAGCCTCCACAGCCGGCGCGAGAATTCGTTGGCCACAAATGCCAGCAGCACCACCAGGGGGACCAGCACCGCGGAGTGCTTGGAGGCCAGCGCCAGGCCCATCGCCACTCCCAGACCGAGGAGCCTGGGGAGAGACGGTTTCTGGAGGTAGCGCCAGGCGGCAAACAGCGTGAGCAGAGCGGTTGCGGTGAGCGCCATGTCGGTGGTCACGAGCGGGCCGTGCGCCGTCAGGTTGGGCTCGAAGACGGCCAGCAGAACGGCGATCCCGGCCGCCAGGGGCCCGAACCAGGCGCGGGCCGCGAAGAACAGGGTCACGATCAGCAAGAGCGGGAACACGAGAAGCGCCTGGCGGCACGCTCTCAGCATCTGATCGCTGCACCGGCCGTTGATGAGCCGGTAGCCGACGCCGATCAGCTCGGAGTTGGTAGTGAGCCTGGATCCGCACGGCCACGCTGGCTGCTCGATCCTCCAATTCCGGATGGGACCGGCCGCGACCAGTTTCGCCAGCGGCGGATGCTCGGGGTTGATGCCGTAGTCCCCGCACTGCCAGTAGCGATAGCCGGCGGCGATGTGCTCGCCTTCGTCGAAAACGGGGGCGTTGGCGCGAATGTAGTGCCAAAGCAGCGCGGGATACAGGATGAGTGCGGCTGCGAAAGCAGTCCAGGCAAAGCGAGCCTGCCAGGCGGGGGTCAGCATGGCAGCCAGGCGCTCGCGAGCACGGCCAGCGCCGCGACGGCGGCGGTTTCCGCGCGCAGGATGGCGGGGCCCAGCCAGACGCCGGTCCAGCCGGCTTGGCGGGCGCACGCGCGCTCGGCATCGGTCCAGCCTCCCTCCGGTCCCACCAGCAGGCTGACCTCATCCGCCGCAATCCGTTTCTCCGGCAGCGCGGCGAGCAGCGGCGCCCCCCCGCTTTCATCCAGGACGTAGCGCAGTCCGCCTGGAGTGCCCAGCGCCTGGGCGAGCGAAACCGGCGCCCCGATTTCCGGCAGCCGCGCGCGGCGCGATTGCTCGCTGCTCGCGCGCGCGATCCTGTGCCAGCGTTCCATGCGCTTCATCGCCGCGCGCTCCAGGCCCTTCTCGCTGCGGGCCGCCTCGACCGGAACGATCGCCTCCACCCCCAGTTCTGTGGCCTTTTCGATGGCCCACTCGAAGCGGTCGAACTTGATCAGCGCCAGAAACAGGGAGATCCGTAGCGGCGGCTCTTCCACCGCCAGCTCTTCGAGAATGCGGAAGCGCACTTCGTCCTTACGGACCGCCTCGATTTGCGCCAGGTACACCGAGCGATTGTCCGACAGTTCGCAAGCCTGACCGGGCTCCGCGCGCAGGACCTGCCCCAGGTGGCGCGCGTCTTCTCCGGCCAGGCCGGCGCGCCCGTCCCGGATCTCATCCACAAAGAAGCGACGCCGCGCCATCGGAAATAATGTACCCTCAATCCATGATCGCTCACTTGCGTGGCACGCTTCTCGAAAAGCGCCCCAACCAGGCGGTGGTGGAGGCGGGCGGGGTCGGCTACGACGTCGCGATCCCGGTCTCCACCTACGCGGCGCTTCCCGAGCCGGGCCAGGAGGTGCGGCTGCGCATCCATACGCACGTCCGCGAGGATGCCATCCAGCTCTTCGGTTTCTCGACTGCCGAAGAGAAGATGCTCTTCGAGAAGCTGATCTCCGTGAGCGGCATCGGGCCGAAGCTGGGGCTCACGGTGCTCTCGGGCTTGGCCGCGGCCGACCTGATCGCCGCCATCCGTGCCGGCGCGACCGAGCGCCTGGTGCGCATTCCCGGCGTGGGCAAGAAGACCGCCGAGCGGATGATTCTAGAGCTCCGCGAGAAGCTGCCCGACGTCGCCGCGGGAGCCACGCCACAGGCCGCCCCCGAAGGCAAGGCGGCATTCAGCGCCCTGGAACAGGACGTCCTCTCGGCGCTGGTGAACCTCGGCTGTACGGCCGCCGCCGCCGAAGCCGCCGTCCGCAAAGCCAAGGCCGCCGCCGGCCCCGTCGCCTTCGAGCCCTTCTTCCGCAGGGCGCTGGAGCTGGTGCGGTAGGGCGACTGTCCCAGCCCGCGACACAGCCCGCCCCTCCGCGCTAACCTGTACTTTCATGCGGGACCGCGGCATTGCCTCCCCCACGGCGCTCGAGGACGACAAGCTCTTCGAGGCCAGCCTGCGCCCGCGCAAGCTGGATGAGTTCACCGGTCAGAGCAAGCTCAAGGAGAACCTCTCCATCGCCATCGAGGCGGCGTGCCGGCGCGGCGACGCCATGGATCACGTCCTGCTCTACGGCCCCCCGGGACTGGGCAAGACCACCCTGGCCTCCATCATTTCGGCCGAGCTCGGTGTCGCTTTCGAGCAGACCTCCGGCCCCATCCTGCAAAAGAAAATCGACCTGACCGGCATCCTCAGCCAGATCCGCGGGCGGCAGGTCTTCTTCATCGATGAGATTCACCGGCTGATGCCGGACATTGAGGAGATGCTCTACGCCGCGCTGGAGGATTTCCGCATCGACATTCTGGTCGGCGCCGGCCCGGGAGCCCGCACCCACTCGCTGCCCATCCCGCACTTCACCGCCATCGGCGCCACCACCCGGCAGGGGCTGGTCAGCGCGCCGCTGCGCGGGCGGTTCGGCCTCGTGCTGCGGCTCAACCACTACACCATGGAGGAACTGAAGCGCATCGTGGCCCGCTCGGCCGGCCTCCTGCAGGTTGCGATTGAAGATGCCGGCGCGGAGGAGATCGCGCGGCGCAGCCGGGGCACGCCGCGCATCGCCAACCGCCTGCTGAGGCGCGTGCGCGACTACGCCCAGGTCCGCGCCGACGGCCACGTCACCGGCGCCGTCGCCCGCACGGCGCTCGATCTGCTCGAGGTGGACCGCTTCGGCCTGGACGAAATCGACCAGAAGATCATGCTCACCATCCTCGAAAAGTACGCCGGCGGACCGGTGGGGTTGAACACCGTCGCCGCCTCGATCGACGAGGAGCCGGACACCATCGAGGAGGTTTACGAACCGTACCTGATCCAGCTCGGCTTCATCGACCGCACGCCCCGGGGCAGGGTGGCCACCGACCGCGCTTTCGAGTATTTCGGCGTCGCGCGCCGCATGCGCGACGGCGGCCAGAGCACGCTTTTCCCGTGAGCAAGACCGTCTATCTCTCGCTCGGCTCGAACATCGGCGACCGCGAGCGGAATCTGCGCGACGGTCTGACCCTTCTGGCGGAGCTTGGCTTCACAGGCATGCGCGTCTCGTCTTTCTATGAGACCGAGCCGCTGGAGGTTGAGGACCAGCCCTGGTTTCTGAACGCGGTGGCCGAGGCCCGGACGGATCTGTTTCCGAAGCAGTTGCTGGCGCGGCTGCAGCGGATCGAGCAGCGACTCGGGCGGCGGCGTTTGAAGCCCAAGGGCCCGCGCACAATCGACATCGACATTTTGCTTTACGGGGGCGCGGTGATCGACGCGGACGAGTTGCAGGTGCCCCATCCGCGGCTGGCCGAACGCCGCTTCGTGCTGGAACCGCTGGCCGAGCTCGCGCCGGGCCTGCGGCATCCGATCACGCGGCGCACGGTGAAGGAGATGCTGCGCGACGTGGCGCGGCAGCAGGTGCGGCGGGTGAAGAACATCGACTGACAGGCCGCCGGGCGTCACCCGTTCGGCCCTAGCCCTGGGCTAGCCCGGCCTTTCCCTCAAATCGCCACCCCCCACCGCCACAGCAGGTACCCGACCGCCTGGCGGATATAGAGCCAGTTCTGGCGGCCCTCGCTGCGCGGCGTCTCGGGACGCGGCGAGCCGTAGACCTGGAATCCCAACTTCTCCAGCATCTTCTTGGTGCGGTAGATGTGATAGCCGTCGCTGACCACGATGCAGGATTTCAGGCTCATGCGGCGCATGATTTCGCCGGCCGCGGCGATGGAATGCACCGTCGTTTCGCCCTCGGACTCCACCAGGATCGCTTCCGAGGGCACGCCCTGCCGCACCAGGTAGTCGCGCCCGACCTCACCCTCGGTGAAGACCGGATCGCCGCCTGCGCCGCCCGTGGTCAGGATCAGCGGCGCCTTCTTCGAGCGGTAGAGTTCCAGCCCGTGATCGAGCCGCCCCCGCAGCACCGGCGAGGGCTTGCCGCGGTATTCCGCCGCCCCTAGAATCAGGATTACGTCGGCGGGCCGCGCCTCATCGAGCGTGGACTGTTGCTCGATGCGCCGTGCCGTCCGCAGCACCAGCGCGGCCAGACCGATCCCGGTCGCCAGCAGCGCGATCGCCACAATTAGGATCGAGCGTCTCATCGTAGGGCGGCCTTGGGCAGGCGGACTCCTGCTCCACCCGATACAGTCTACGATGATAGGCGAAACTGGAGAGAACGTGGTAAGAGCCGAAGCGGTCACCAGTCCGGCCAACCCGCTCCTCAAGGAGGTCCGGCGCGCCATCGCCCGCGGCGCGCGGACGCGCGAGGGATTCTGCGTCGCCGAAACCTTCCACCTGCTCGAGGAGGCGCTCCGCGGTGGCTGCGCCATCGACGCCGTCCTTGCGGCGGAGTCGGCGCGGTCGTTCGTCGAGGCCCTGCTGCGCCGCCGGCCGCAGACGCGCCTGCTTGTGCTCGCCGACGCCCTGTTCCGCTCCCTCTCCGACACTGAGGCCGCCCAAGGTGTCATGGCGCTGGTGCGCCCCCCGGAGTGGGAACTCGACCGGCTCTTCGCGGGTCAGCCGCTGCTGGTGATCCTCGATGGCGTCCAGGACCCCGGCAACGCGGGCGCGATCATCCGCGCCGCCGAAGCGTTCGGCGCGACCGGGGTGATATTCCTCAAAGGGACCGTGAGCCCTTACAACCCCAAAGCCGTGCGCGCCTCGGCGGGCTCGGTCTTCCGCGTGCCCCTGGTCTCCGCTATCGAGGCCGCTCCCGCGCGCGCGGCGCTCGGCCGCTACGATCTCGACGTCTATGCGGCAGCGCCCACGGGTGCCCAAGACCTCGGCCAAGCCCGCCTCACCCGCGCCTGCGCATTTGTGATCGGCAGCGAGGGCCGCGGCGTGAGCCGGGAGTGGGCCCCGAGCGCGACCGGGTTGCGCATTCCCACCACCGGCGTCGAGTCGCTCAACGCCGCCGCTGCCGCCGCGATCCTGCTATACGAAGCCCGCCGTCAGAGGACGACCCGCTCATGAGCCTCTTCGACAACACCCCGCCCGGCCCCGCCGCATTCTCCGCCGTGGACAAAGGCCGCCCACTCGCCGAGCGCATGCGCCCCGACCGTTGGGAGGACTTCAGCGGCCAGGAACATATTCTCGGGCCCGCCAAACCGCTACGCGCCCAGATCGAACGCGGCGAGCTCGGCTCCATCATTCTCTGGGGACCGCCCGGCGTCGGCAAGACCACCCTGGCCCGCCTCATCGCCCGCGTCACGCGCTCCGATTTCGTCCCCTTCAGCGCCGTCCTCAGCGGCATCAAGGAGGTCAAGGCCGTCATGGCCGAGGCCGAGCGCAGCCGCAAGCTGGGACGCCGCACCCTGCTCTTCATCGACGAGATCCACCGCTTCAACAAAGCGCAGCAGGACGCCTTCCTGCCCTACGTCGAGCGCGGCGACATCACCCTCATAGGCGCCACCACCGAGAACCCGTCCTTCGAGATCATCTCGGCCCTGCTGTCGCGATCTAAAGTGTACGCGCTCCGCTCTCTCACCGTGCCCGAGATCGTGACGCTGCTGCGCCGCGCCTTGACCGATCGCGCGCGCGGGCTGGGCGACCTCGGGGCCGGCGCTTCGGACGAGCTGCTCGAGCAGATCGCCATGTTCGCTAACGGCGACGCGCGCGCCGCCTACAACACCCTCGAGGCCGCGGCGGCGGCTTCGGCCGGCAAGGACCTTACCGGCCAGGCCGTCGAGGACGCCATCCAGCGCAAGGTGCTGCTCTACGACAAGTCCGGCGAGGAACATTACAATCTGATTTCGGCGCTGCACAAATCGGTCCGCTCCAGCGATGTGGACGCGGCGCTCTACTGGCTCGGCCGCATGATCGAGGGCGGCGAGGACCGCCTCTACATCGCACGCCGCCTCATCCGCATGGCCATCGAAGATATCGGCCTGGCCGATCCCCGGGCGCTCGAACAGGCCGTCGCCGCCATGCAGGCCGTGCATTTCCTCGGGATTCCCGAGGGAGACCAGGCTTTGGCCCAGGCCGCCATCTACCTCTCCGTTGCCCCCAAATCGGACGCCGCCTACCAGGCGCTCAACGGCGTCATCGAAGACGTGCGGCAGACCGTCGCCGAACCGGTCCCCCTGCACCTGCGCAACCCGGTAACCCGCTCGATGAAGGACTGGGGATATGGCGCCGGCTACCAGCACGCCCACAAATTCGAAGACGCTTTGCCGGAGATGGAGTGCCTGCCCCCTCTCTGGCCGGCCGGCGTTATTACCTTCCCACCGGCCGCGGACTCGAGAAGCGCATCGCCGAGCGCATCGAGGAGATCCGGAACGCGAGGAAGACGGGCGCGTAGCCGGCGTCCAGGCTCACCGGGCCCCCAGCCGATCTATGGGCCACCGGCCACAAACGGAACTTCCGTGCCAGTACATAGGGACCGGCCGCCCCCGCATTCCGGCTCTCTCCCGTGCCACACTGCGCTGGCCTGCTATATTCGATAGAAACGCAGAACCGGTTGCGGCGGTACTGGAAGTCCATCATGGTACCGACGTGCCAACGTAAAATTGAGCCGTTTCGACTATAGGCGAAACGGCCTCAATAGCGTTTACTAGAGACGTGATGCTACAAACTCTTGGCAACGCAGCAGTGCTTCCGATCGGGGGTGTCCGCTTGAACAGAGAAAGAAACATGTTCCAGGCAATGCGAGAAGAAGGCTCGGCGCTCTCCGGCGCCGCCTCGCAGGCGGACCACGCAGACCGGCGAACGGCGGTCCGGTTTCCCATCGAACAGGACGTGCGCTACAAGGTGTTCACCCGGAACACGATCGAAGTGGGTCTCGGAAAGACCGTCAATATGAGCTCGAACGGTGTGCTGTTCACCACCGAGAGGGTGCTGCTGTTGGGAGAGAGGCTGGAAGTCGCGGTGAATTGGCCGGCGCAGCTCGACCACAAATGCGCGCTGAAGCTGGTCACCACGGGCCGTGTCGTTCGGAGCGAGAACGGCCTGGCGGCCATCGCGATCGAGCGTTACGAGTTCCGTACGCAAGGCATTCGCGGCCTGGTCTGAGGAGCAACGGAGGAAAGCGGGGGCAGGGCTCTGTCCCCGCATCTTATTCGACGCGGAATTCGTGCCGTGTTTCCTGGGTCTGGTCTCCCGCGTAGTCCCGCAAAGTCAGCACCACCACGTACGGCCCCGGCCTAATCTTTTTCTCCAGGTTCAAGCTGAGCGCGCCCGACAGATAGCGCTTCGGGTAGAACGCGTCCTCGTCTTCGGCGGCCGCCTGAGGTTGCGCAAAGAGCGCCTTGCCCGCCGCGTCGAGCAGCGCCACCCCGTACTCCACGTGAACGTGGTTCTTCGGTCCATAGCGGAAGCCCGTGAATTCGAACCGTATCCAGACCGAATCGCCGGGATGGTAGACCGCGTCCAGTAGCGGGTCCGCGTCCTCTTCGGTGCGCAGGAAACGGAAATTCCGCACCGTCAGAGTCTGGCTGGGCTCGATGTTGCGGCCGCGCACCTGGATTTCTATCTCGGCCTTCGCCGTCTGCTTCGACAGGTTGTCCGCGACCTCCAGCTTCAGGCGGTATGTTCCTCCCCAGGCCAGCGGCGGGATGGCCGCGCTCTCGTTCACCACCGGCAGCCAGTCTTTGTCTTCCGGGGCGATCTGCGTGGCGATCTTGCCGTGCATGCCTTCGACGAACGGCACGCCATCCGGGTCCGCCGCCTCGACCGTGTAGCTGAGGTCGACCTTCGAGTCCTCCGAGACCTGGTATCCGGAGATCTGGAAGGTCAGGAACACCACGTCGCCTATGAGAAACGGGAAGCCCGACGCCAGCGGCGGCCCGCCGTCGTACTGATGCAGCAGCGGCCGCACGATCTTCAACTGCCTGGCCGGAGGCGCACCCCGCAGCAGCGTCACCGCCATCGCGATCAAGGCCAGCCGTCTCACACTTCCTCTACTTTGCCACACCGCGGCGAAGCTGCAAACTGGGAATCTGGGCCCTGTACGTCCATTCCAGTCTCGGGAGCGTTGCGATAGGTCTGACACCTGTGCGTTAGGCACGCCTGCCCCACCCTGGTGTAGCTAGATGTCCCGCGAGGCAGGCCGGTTCCCGAATCTCAGGAACTCCGCGGGAGGTGGCGCGCCTGTTTGCTGGCCAGACGGCCCCACCGGGCGGTGGCGTGCCGGCGGAAATGCGGCGCCGTGTTCGCGGCTTCGATCGCTCGGGCGTACATCTCGCGCGCGGCGGCCGGCTCGCCGGTCCGCTCCAACGCCAGACCGTAGTGGTAGAGTCCGTCGGCGTCGTAGGGGCGGCGCTCGATGTACTCCGCCAGTTCCCTGCGCGCGTCGGCGTACTGGCCGGCGGCCGAGTACACCTCGCCGATCTCGCGCAGGATCTCGTTCGAGCTGTGCCGCTCATCCTGGTCCAGCACGGTCTGAAAGTGATCGAGAGCGTCCTTAAGCCGGCCTTGCTCGCTCGCGATGCGGCCCAATTGGAAATGCGCGTCGGTCTCCCGCGGATCGATGGCCACCGCGTTCCGAAAGCGTTGCATCGCCTCCGTACACTGACGGCGCTGCTGGTAGATGAGCCCAAGTTGGTATTGGGCGTCGGCATCGTGTGGATTCAGCGTGGAGGCATCCAGCATGCGGCGGAAACTCTGGCGGCTGCGCAGTTCGGAGCCCAGGTTACTAAGTTCACCGCCCAGAAAGTAATAGGCGAAGAGCAGGAAGAAGGGCGATGCGATCCAGCCCAGGAGGAACCCGAGCGGCTGTGCGGCAGCTACCGCCAGCACGGCCGGGATCGCCGACAGGCATGCCGTACCGGCCGCGGCGGCGTTACCGATGCCGGAGACGGTTCGCACGGCGAAGAACATCAGGACGCCGAAGTACAGATAGGCGAGCGCCGCCACGATGCCCAGCGCGGGCAGCGGCAACAGCCAGGCGGCCGGGATGAGCGGAGCATTCGCGGCCGCCCAGGCCAGCGAAGCGCAGGTCATCAGGGGCGAATAGTCGCGGCGGAAAACCGTGCCCAGCGCTCCCTGTCCCGCCATCAGACTACTCAACACGAGCGTGCCCGGAACGTAGAAGATCGCCAGCAGAAGCAGCGGCGTGTAGAAGTGGAATGAGAACCAGGCGGACCGCGGGTGGCGGACCTGCTCCGGCGGCGGCATATTTTCGCCCTGCGGCGTGGCTGCGGTCGTTGCCACGGCGGCCGCATTCTCCGCCGCCGCTTGCGCGCGCATCAGCACGGGCACTACGCTGGCCTGGAGGAGAAGCGAGACCCCCAACACGACGATGCTGGCCCACAGCAGGCTGCCCTGGTCCAGAATCTCGCCCATGGCCGCGGCGGGCTGCCAGAACAGGCGCAAGAGTATTCTTAGGTTGTAAGCCAACGGAAGAGAGACTATCACAGATGCCGGAAGAACGCGCGAAGGACATTCGGATCGCTTGGGCGCTGGGCGCATTGGCCGTCCTGATTCAAATGCTGACCAACGGGCGCTACGGCTATTTCCGCGACGAGCTCTACTACCTGGCCGCCAGCGATCGCCTGGCTTTCGGGTATATCGATTTCGCTCCGCTGATCGCCTGGGTCGCGCACTTCGCGCGGATCGCGTTCGGCGACTCGCTGCACGCCATCCGGCTGGTGCCCGCGCTTGCCTTCGGCGGCGAGGTCGTGCTGACCGGCGCCATCGCTCGGGAGTTGGGCGGCAGGCGCTGGGCGGTTCTGCTGGCGTCCGTGTCCGCGCTGGCGTGCCCGGTCGCTCTGGCCAACGGCGCGCGCCTGGCGATGAACCCCCTCGAGCCGCTGTTCTGGATGGGCTGCGTCTACGTCCTGCTGCTGGCGATCGACCGGCAGCAGCCGACGCTGCTGCTGTGGTGCGGCGTGCTGCTCGGCCTGGGGATGGAGAACAAGCACTCCACGGTGTTCTTTCTGGGCGCGCTGGTGGTGGGCCTGCTGGCAACCTCGGACCGGCGGCTGATCGCCACCCGGTGGTTCTGGATGGCCGCCGCAATTGCCTTCGTCATCGCTTTACCGAACGCCGTCTGGCAGGTTGTGCATCACTTCCCCACGCTCGAGGATTTGCGGAACGTGAAGGCGATGCACAAGAACGTCGAACTGCCGCCGCTGCCGTTTCTCCAGCAGCAGGTCATGATGCTCCTGCCCGTAAGCGCCGTGGTATGGATCGCCGGACTGGGCTTTCTGCTGTTCCACCGGGATGGGAAGCGATACCGCGCGCTGGGCGTGACCTATCTCGCTTTCCTGGCGGTGATGATGGCGCTCAAGGGAAAGGACTACTACCTGGCCCCGATTTATCCCATGTTGTACGCCGCGGGCGGGGTAATTTGGGAAAAGTGGGCGGAATCGCGGCGCTGGCTCGGCTGGCTGCGCGTCGCCATCCCCGCCGTGGTCCTGGCCATGGGAATTGTGGCGGCGCCGCTGGTTCTCCCCATCCTGCCGCCGGAGAACATCGCGCCTTACATGGAGAGGCTCGGCATCAAGCTCGCGCGCACCGAGAACGGCATGACCGGGCGGCTGCCGCAGCACTTCGCGGATGAGTTCGGATGGCCCGAAATGGTCGAGGCCGTGGCCGGCGTGTATAACTCGCTGCCTGCCGAACAGAGAGCCAAGACGGCGATCCTGGCGGGCAACTATGGCGAAGCCGGCGCGATCGATTTGTTCGGCCCGCGCTACGGGCTCCCGAAAGCGATCAGCGGCCACCAGAATTACTACTACTGGGGGCCCCGGCAGTACACGGGCGAGAGCGTCATCCTGCTGGAGTGGAGCCTGAAGCGCGCCCAGCGTTGGTGCCGCAGCGTCGATCAGGGCCCGGCCATCGCTCCCTACTACGGCATGGGCTGGGAGTATTACACCGTTCTGACCTGCCACGATCTCAAGAAGCCCCTTTCTCAAGCCTGGCCGGAATTCAAGTTCTGGAATTGAGCGGGCGAGCGACGGTGTTGGGTTCGGAGGCGCGGACGCGGTCGTCTTTGAGTAGGCCGATCACTACTGGGCCGCCTATGTGCCGGACCTCCCACGCTCGAGGAGACGCGCCACTCGATCGCGGCAGCGATCGAGTTTCATATCGAAGGAATGCCCCTACGGGCGAGCACGTGCCGGAGCCAACCACGGTGGCGGAGTCGATAGGCATCCGGGCGGCCTGAGGCGCTCGCTCCCGGACGGCCGGTCCCAAAACCGGACACCCGTGCCCGCGCTTCGGGCCCCGGCGATCCTTTTGTTCCTTACCGTTACGGATGGCCCCGCGCGTGCGTCTTCAAAAACAAGTCTTATGCTGAACGACTTTCGCTTCGCCCTGAGGACCTTTCGGCGCAGTCCGGCTTTCGTAGCGATCGCCGTCGCCTCGCTCGCCCTCGGCATCGGCGCCAACACCGCCATCTTCTCGCTCTTCGACCAGGTGCTTCTGCGGTCGCTGCCCGTGGCCGATCCGGGCCGGCTGGTCCTGTTTCATAGCGAGGGCCAGGATCCTGGCTGGGCCATGGCGGATAACTACGAGACCGTCTACTCTTACCCGATGTACAAAGACTTCCGGGACCGCACGCAGGTCTTCGACGGAGTGATCGCACGCTCTGGCGGCTCGGCCACGGTGATGGAGCCGGGCGGGGCGGCGAACGCCAAAGTCGAACTCGTCTCAGGGAACTTCTTCGAGGTTCTGGGAGTGCGTGCGGCGATGGGCCGCACGATCCTGGGTCCCGACGACGCTGCGCCCGGCGCTAACCCTGTCGTCGTGCTCGCCGGCGGCTACTGGAGCAGCCATTTCGGCTCCGATCCCAAAGCGCTCAACAGCCGCATTCTCGTGAACGGCCATCCCATGACCGTGATCGGGATTCTCGACCGGCGGTTCCTGGGCGTCCAGAGTGGGCAGATGCCGGATCTCTACGTTCCCGTGGCCATGAAGCAGCAGATCAGTCCGGGCTTCGACGGCTTCGCCGACATCAGCGGGCGCTGGCTGAATATTCTCGCGCGCCTCAAGCCCGGCGTTTCGCTGGAGAAGGCGGAAGCCGCGGCCAGAGTCCTCTTCAAGGCGGTTCGCAACGACAACCTGGCCCGCGTCCGGACGATGGAGCCCGGCGAGCGCGCCGACTACCTCCGCCGGACGGTGGACCTCCAGCCCGCCGCCGAAGGCATCAACATGCTGGGCGTGTTCTGGCGCAAGCCTCTCCGGGTGCTCATGGCGATGGTGGGCCTGGTGCTGCTCATCGCCTGCGCGAACCTGGCCAGCCTGCTCATCGCGCGTGCGGCCGCGCGCGAACGGGAAATGGCGGTGCGGGCCGCCATTGGCGCCAGCCGCGGGGCGATCCTCCGTCAACTGCTGACCGAAAGCGTGACGCTCACCATGGCGGCCGGGCTTGTGGGGTTGTTTCTGGCGAACTGGGCGGACACCGGGCTGTTGTGGATGATCTCCAGGGGTGACAAACCTGGCTGGCTCGCCGCTCACATCGATTTCAGGCTGTTCGCCTATACGATGGCCGTCTCCGCCGTCGCCGGCCTGCTGTTCGGATGCGCGCCTTTACTCCAGACCTGGAAACTGGATCTGGTGACGGCGCTCAAGGAGCAGTCCGGGACCACGGCATCATCCGCGCGGCAACGGATGCGAAAGGCGCTGGTTGCGGCGCAGGTCGCCCTGGCACTGGTCCTGCTCGCCGCGGCCGCCCTGTTTGCCCAAACGCTGGCCAACCTGAAGCACACCCACCCCGGCTTTCAGCCCGCCAACGTGCTGCGGTTCGCGATCGAGCCGCGGCTCAACGGCTACGACAACACGCGCACGGTGGCCCTTTTGCGGACCGTTCGGGAACGGCTCGCGGGCCTGCCCGGCGTGGAGACGGTCGCGTACGCCGCCATGGGCCCGTTCGCAAACGGAGAGATGGGCACGAGCCTGTACATCGAGGGCTATCGCCCCGCGGACAACGAAGACGTGGGCGCGGACAGGGACAGCCTGAGCGTCGGCTATTTCCGCGCGCTGCGGGTCCCCCTGGTGGCCGGTCGCGAGTTCAGCGAGCACGACAATGCCGCGGGGCCCAAAGTCGCCATCATCAGCCAGGCCCTGGCCAAGAAGTATTTCCAAGGGCGAAATCCGCTCGGATTGCATGTCGGAAGGGACAAGAAGACGCAGTGCGAGGTGGTGGGCGTGGTGCGCGACACGGCGAACGGGTCTCTGCGAGAGGCCCCGAAGCCCTTTGTGTACTTCCCGTTCGAACAGGAACCCCCGGACCAGACCGTGGTCTACGTGCGCGGCTACGGACCACAGTTGGGGCCGGCCGTGCGAGCCGCACTGCGCCAGATCGACGCCAACCTGCCGCTCATGGACATGACCACGATGCAGTCGAAGGTGGACGAATCGGTGGCCATCGAGCGAATGATCGCCACGCTCGCCGCAGGATTCGGCCTGCTGGCTACGCTGCTCGCCGCGGTGGGGCTCTACGGCGTGGTGGCCTATGCGGTGGCGCGCCGCACCGTCGAAATCGGAGTCCGGGTGGCGCTCGGCGCCGAGCGGGCCGACATCTACCGGATCGTCTTGAAGGAAGTCGGCGTCCTGCTGCTGGCGGGCGCCGCGGCGGGCCTTCCCGCCGCGCTGGCGCTGGGAAAGCTGATCGAATCGCAACTCTACGGCGTGAGGCCCCACGACCCGGTGCTGATTGCCACAGCGCTGGCGGCCCTGGCGATGGTGGCGCTCGCCGCGGCCTTCCTTCCGGCACGCCGCGCGGCCTCCATCGATCCCGTGCGCGCCCTGCGCGGCGAGTGAGGCGCGGAGCCCGCAGCGATTCGAGACCTGCGCCCACAACGGCGTTGCGACCGGCTCTGGGACAGCCGGGCGCTTGTGGCGCAGGCTCAGTGCATCTGGTACGTCTTCTGCTCCATGACGTAGGCGTTGTGCGAGGCGTTCTGCTGCTGCGGGCCGGGGATGTCGGCCGCTTGCTTGCTAAACTTGACCGCCTCGACGACCATCGCCTTGTTATTCGTCATCACGCCAAACTGGTAGTTCGCCACGCCCAGAAGGTACAGTATCTGACCTCTCAACGCGTCGTTGCCTTTGGCCAGCGGCAGCGCGGCGCGCAGGTTCTTGTCGGCTTCCTGGTACTGGCCCTGATCGCTCAGCGCGGATCCAGCCAGGAAATAGGCGTGGGCGAGCGCCGCGGTCTTGTTGGGGTGCTTGCTGAGCAAGGCGATCAGCCGCTTGGAGTAGCCGAGCGAGCGCGCCCCCTGTTTGTGGGTGTAGGCCGAGTCCGCCAGCCACAGCAGCAGGTCGTCGTTTTCGGGGAAGTTCGCGAGCCCCTTCTCGGCGACCCCCTGCATCTTCGCAGTCGCACCCGTCTTTCTCAACGCGTCCAGATAGGTGGCGTAACTCTGATCGAGATACTTGCTCTTGGGATTCAGTTGCTCCAGCGTGGACAGCATTTCCACTGTCGTCGCCGCCGGGCCTGGCAGCGCCGCGGTCAGGAGCGCGTACTCGACGTGCAGTTCGACCGCCTTGCCGTTGGCGACGGTTGCGTCCCAGGCTTCCTTGTCGACGTCCGCTGGGGCGGTCGCCTCGGCCACCTTGCGCGCCAGGGCGTAGGTGGCAACCGCCGAATCCCTCAGCTTGGCGGTGTCTTTCTGTGCCTCTACCTCCTTGAACTGCGCGAATGCGCTGTCCAGATCTTCGGAAGCCGCGAAGCCCGATGCGGCGCTGAGAATAACGGCCAAACCCAATGCAGCTAGCCTCATGAAACCCTCCTCGCCGGTCCTCCCCGGGGAATCTCCGCCCCCAGGTTCCGGTCATATGACAGCATACACCGAACCGGACCGATTGGAGAGTCTCCAGTCCCGCAACTGCCGGCCGGCACCGCCGCCCCTCGGGTTGGCTGCCCCGCCGGCAATGGAGGCCCGGAACCTCACGCCGGCGGCAGATCCCTCATGCCGGCAGCCGGTTACTTGGCCGTAGGCTTCTTGAACCAGGCCTCGGGGACGCCCGGGTTCAGCTTCACTTCCGTCACCGTGATGTCGGCCCCTACCTTGCCGCCCTGCCTGGTCACGGTCTTGTACGGCATCTTCACGCCATTGACGTCGCGATAGTCCGAGTACAGCTCGTCGGTTTCCGCCGGCGGGCCCATCAACGCTGCCGTGTAGCGCTTCATCACGATCAGGTGCGTCGCCGAGTCGAGGAAGACCCTCACCTGGAGCGACCGTTCGGGATCGCTCACCGCCACCACTTCGGCCGGCTGGCCCTCCACATCGGCCGGACCGATCGCCTGGACTGTCCAGCCGGGCTTCTCGAAGTTCTGCAGCAGTGCGATCGACTGGCGGAACAACGAGGCGGTGAGTTCGGCATTCTGGGAGGGAGGCATGTCCCGCGTCTGCCCTCCCATGCCCATCCAGCCGGCCTGCCCGTCGTAGCCGACCGTCATCTCGCCCATCGGCGTGACGATCTTATTCAGCATCTTTCCGGACAGGTTGACCGTCGATTCGGTCTTGACGGAGACGTCTCCTTGCGGCGCCGCCATGACCGCATCGGCCGTCACCACGAACTCTCTCACCTTCATCAGCGGAGCGCCGCCCATGGCAGCACGGGCCGCCAGCAGCAGCGCCTTTCCCTTGGCTGCCGCCTCTGGGGTCACGGCCGCCAGCGTCTCCTGCTTCGGTGACGGGATCGCGATATCGATCGCGGCCACCGGGCCGAGCGAGGATAGCGGGCCATCGTACGCTTTTTCCTTGCCCAGAATCACGACCGCGAATTCCGCGGGCTGGAGGTACTTTGCCGCTACCTCCGCCACTTGGGCCTGAGTCACCCTCTCGATGCCGGCGCGGTAGCGCTGCAGGTAGTCGCGCGGATACCCGTAGTATTCGTAGTTCATCATGCGGGTGAGGATTTTGGCCGTGGAATCGAAGTCGAAGGCCATCCCTTTCAGAATGCCATCCTTGGCGCGCGCGATCTCGTCTGCGGTCGCGCCGCCGGCCGCCAGCCGCTCCAACTGCTCCCGAATGGCATGGTAGATCTTGAGGGTTGTCTCGGGCTTGGTGGAGCCACCCGCGAGGAACGTGCCCGGCCGGTCCCACCCGGCGGCCGCGTTCGAAAAGACGGAGTAGGCCAGGCCCTGCGCCGAGCGCACGTTGCTGAACAGCCGTGACGAGAAACTCCCGC
This sequence comes from Bryobacterales bacterium, assembly GCA_963710565.1. Taxonomy (GTDB): domain Bacteria; phylum Acidobacteriota; class Terriglobia; order Bryobacterales; family Bryobacteraceae; genus DASWZN01. The sequence continues at coordinate 61,691 of CAVQAN010000015.1, forward strand.
CCAGGATCTGGTTCATCACCTCCAAAGCGCAAAAGTCCGGGTCGTCGCGCCGCCCGGCGAGCTTTCCCATCACCACCCAGGACTGCTCCATCTCGTCCTTGTTGATCGAGTACAGGCCCGTGCGGCTTCGCGCCGCCGCATCGACCTCGGGCACGGGCGGTCTCGCCGCTCCGCCGCGCGCCCAGCCGCCGAAGGCTTTCTCGATCTTGGCGCGCATTTCGGCGGCATTGAAATCGCCCTCCGCGCCGAAGATCACGTTCTCCGGCTGGAAGAAACGCTTGTGAAACGCCACCAGATCGTCGCGTGTGATGGCGTCGATGGTGGCGTACTCGGTCAGGCGGGCGTACGGACTGTCTTTGCCGAAGATGACGCGGTTGATCTCGCGGAAAGCGATTGCGTTCGGGTTGTCGTTGCGCCGCGCGATTCCGTCGCGCTCGGCGATCTTGGCGAGATCGATCTTGTCCTGGGAAAAGGCCGGGTGCTGGAGGATGTCGGCCATGATGTCGAGGCACCGGTCCAGGTCTTCCTTGAGCAGCGAGGCGTAGGCGCCGCCGCTGTCGTCTCCGATTCCGGTTTCAACCGACGCGCCCAGGCGATCCAGCTCCTCGTCGAGCTGGTCCCCGTTGCGGGTCACGCTGCCGCCGGTTCGCATCACGGTTCCCGCGATCCTGGCCAGCCCCGCTTTGGCGGCCGGATCCCAGCGCGAACCCACGCGAACCGTGGCATGCAGGGAGATCTCCGGAAGCTCGTGGTCCTCCACCAGGTAGACCACCATCCCGTTGGACAGCTCGAACCGCACCGGCTCGGGCACTTTGATCTGGTTCAGGGGCGGATACTTCAGGCTTTTGTAGCCGCCGGCCGGCTCTTGCGCGGCGCCCGCCAGCGCGAACAGGATGACGAAAAACGGCAGAAGCCGTGTGCGCATGGTATGGCCTCCTACTTGGACGCTGCCGCCTGGAGCGGCTCGATCTCGGCGATGGTCCGGTTGTCGAAAACGAACGTCGCCTTGGAAACCCGCTGGATGTCGGCCGGCGTGACCGCCGCCATCTTGCCGAGCCGCGCGAAGGTGGTCCGCCAGTCACCGGTAAGCACCTGGTAGGCGGCCAAAGTGCGCGCCATCGTGGAGTTGTCGCCGAGGCTGCGAACTATGGCCGACCGGGTCCGGCGCTTCACTCCGTCCAACTCCTCCTGGCTTACGGGTTCCGTCTTGAGCCGCTCGATTTCGGCCTCGATGGCCTTCTGCAACTCCGCATTGGTGTGTCCCGGCGCGGCGAAGGCGTAAAACAGAAACAGTCCTGGGTACTTCTCTCCCGGGAAACCGGGGAACCCCCCCGCCGTCGTGGCGATCTTCTTGTCGCGCACCAATGAGCGGTAGAGCCGCGACGAGCGGCCGTCGCTCAACAGGCTGCCGACGGCCTCGTATACGGCGTTGTCCGGATCGTTGATATCGGGCTTGTGGTACCCTTCCACGAAAAAGCGCTGCGATTGCAGACGCAATGTGAGGCGCCGTTCGCCGGTCTGGGGCGGCTCGACCGTTCGCAACGGCTCCTCCTTCTGCCCCGCCGGGAGGGCGCCGAAGTACCTCTCGGCCAGCTCCCGAATCCGCTGCGGCGTCACGTCGCCCACCACCACGCTGGTCAGGTTGCTCGGCACGTAGTACTTCTTGAAAAACGCGGCGCCATCCGCCCGCGTGAGGTTCTCGAGGTCGCTCATGTGGCCTACCACTGGCTCGTGATACGGATGGGCTTTGTAGGCGGCGGCCTGGAACTCCTCGATCAGGCGGCCGATGGGCTGGCTTTCGCCCAGGCGGCGCTCCTCCATCACTACGCCGCGCTCCTTGTAGAACTGGCGCAGGACGGGATCGCCAAACCGCTGGCCCTCCAGGTAGAACCACAGCTCCATTTCATTCGAGGGAAGGCTGAAGAAGTAGTTCGTGGCGTCCGAAGAGGTGTTGGCATTCAGGCCGCGGCCGCCGGCGCGCTCGATGGCCTCGCCGTACTCGTTGGGCACGACGAACTTCTCCGCCGCCTCCTGCGCATCCTTGAAGACCTGATCGAGCTTTTTCATCTTCTCCGGATCGGCCTTGCCGCCCTTGCGGCGCTCGTCGCGCAACGCGTAGTAGGCTTCGTCCACCTTCGCCAGGGCGTCCTTCTCCGCTGCGGCATCGTTGGTGCCGATGCGGCTGCTCCCCTTGAATGCCATGTGCTCAAACAAGTGCGCCAGGCCGGTGTAGCCCGTCACTTCCTGCGTCGCGCCGACATCGGCGTAGGTCAGGAAGGCCGCCACCGGCGCCTGGTGGCGCTCGAGCACGATGAACTTCCACCCGTTAGCGAGCGTGAATTCGTTGACGCGGGACTCGATCTCCTTGAACTCGTCCTGCGCCGCGGCGGGAAATCCAGTGGCCAGAATGGCCGCCACAATCAGCAGGCGGGCGCTCAGGTTCCGTGCGGTCATGATTCCTCCAAAAGCAACTATGGAGAATTACATCACAACCGCGCGGACGCCGCCCGCGGCCCCACTTGGCGCGGACGCAAGGAAGGCCGCGGCTACTCTTCCCGCAGCGCCCGCATGGGATCGATCCACGCGCGAGGCCCGGAGCGCGGGCCCCCACGTCGCTAGCCCGCTTTTCTCACGCACGGCAGTGTGGACACCCTCGGCGCCGATACCGCTTCATCGCCCAGAACGTGTACCGGTTCTGTGCCTCGGAGGGACTGGTCACTGTGGTGCGCGGCAGCGTGGACCGCGATGCGATCGCCAAGGCCTTCAAGCTGCGCCCCGAGCAGCGGGTCACGCTGGCTCAATCCATCGGGTATCCGCAGAAGTAGCTGGTAAACTGGCATGTGGAGCGAGTGTTGAGCCGAGCGCCGTTGGCCGTGTTCTTCCTGGCCCTCTGCGCCATGACCGGATGTTCCACCGGCCCGCCGCGCGGGCCGGAGATCGGCGAGGCCTACGCCGGCCCGGCCGTCCTCAAGCTGCGCCGCGAAGTCGATCTGAGGTCGCCCGAGGTCGCCGCGGTGGCGCACGGCGACCGTCTCGCCATCGTCGGCCGCCGCCGGCGCTTCGTCAGGGTGCGCACGGCCAGCGGAGCCGAGGGCTGGACCGACATGCGCCAGTTGCTCTCATCCACGCAGATGGATCAACTGAACCAGCTCGCCGAGACCGCCCGCCAGTTGCCTTCTCAGGGCGCCGCAACCGTCTACGAAGCGCTGAACGTTCACACCGAAGCGAACCGCCAGGCGCCCAGCTTCTATCGGGTCAAGGAAGGCGAGGTGGTGGACGTGGTTGCGCACGAGCTCGATCCGCGCGTGCCGTTCGCGCCCAAAAGCGTCCTGCCGGCCCCCACGCCGCGGCCCAAGCCCTCGGCCAAGCCGGTAGACGAGAAGCGCGTGCCGCGCCCTCCGTCGCCACCGCCGATCAGACCTCCCGAGAACTGGCAGGAGCTTTCGAAGACGCCCCCGCTGCCGAACGGTGAGAAGGACGAGGGCGAGGAGGCCGAGCCCGCCAAGCCGGTCCCGGTCGATGACTGGACGCTGATCCGGCTGAAGAACGGCCGCGCCGGATGGGTGCTCGCGGGGAGCCTCAGGATGAACATCCCGGACGAGGTGGCGCAGTACTCCGAAGGCCATCGCATCACTTCGTACTTTGCCACCGCGGGCGTGAGCGACGGCGGCCAGGTCAAGCACAACTGGCTGTGGACCACCATCGGCGAAGGCCATGTGCCGTACGAGTTCGACAGCTTCCGCTACTTCGTCTGGAGCCTCCGCCACCATCGCTACGAGACCGCGCACGTCGAGAGCAACCTCAGGGGCTACTATCCCGTCGAAGTGCATCCGGTCCAGGCGTCGGCGGGCAAGAAGACCGCCACCTACCCCGGCTTCTCGCTGATCGTGGAAGAAGACGGCGTGCGCTACCGCAAGACCTACGCCTATGAGTCTTACCTGGTGCGCCTGGTGGCGAAAGAGAAGATCGAGACCCTGCCGGCGACCGCGGGCCCGGTGAGGATGGCCGCGCCGCCCGTGGCCACGCCCCAGCCCAGCCCCGGCTTCTTCGCGCGCCTGAAGGCGACCCTGGCCCGCTGGTTCGGCAAGAAGTAAGAACCAGCGCGGCCCATTCTGTGCTCGTGATGGAATTGAGTTTTTCGCTTCGGAGAGCAGTTGCGCGCAGGCAAACAGCAGGATGATGTGAAGACGGTACAGCGAACCACGAGGTCACCGTCTGGCTTTCGGCCAATCCGTTTTCGAGCCTGAGACACTCTCCTATCAACACGAACAGGAATCGCAAGGCGACCGAAAGCCCTTGCAGGCTCCTCGGTGTCCCGGTTCCGCTTTGCCCTGCCAGTGCCGCTGACCCGCCTGCTTCTTCTCCGGAATGTAAGTGCGAACGCCAGCCGCCTTCATCTCTTCCAACGCCGGGCCGCTGTGGTAGCCCTTGTCGGCCACCACCTCTTCGACCCCTGGCACGTTCACCTTCGGCGTCTCCCGCGGCCGGTTCTCCGCTTCCCGCTCGACCAGGTCCGCGACTGCTTCCCCGGCCTCCGCCAGCGTTTCCTTCACCGTCGTCGTGTCGCCCAGGTGAGCCTCTTGCAGCGTAACCGCCACCACGGCGCCGGTTTCCATGTCTACCGCGTGCTCGGCTTTGTGCGCCAGATGGGTGCAGCCGTCCTTCATCTTGGTGATGCGGGCGTCGGGATCGTGCGGATTCACCCACTCCCGGTTGCACCCTTTCTTCCTTCGCTTCCGGTCCAGCCGAGCAAGATCTTCCCGCGTGGGCGTTTGGATGCCCGACTGTTGTGCCAATTCCCTCAGAGACTCCTCGTAACTCTCTCCGCTGTCCCGGCGCACAATCGAGCGCAGCGCCGCGTTGGCTTCCAGGGTCGTCGCGTCAATGCCGATGCGCTTGCCCTCTACCAGGCCCGCCTCGGCCAGCAACCTCCGCACCAGCCGAACACCTGCCGATGGGTCTCCAGATCGATCAGCCGCCGCGTCCGCGAGAGGGTGGAGTGATCTGGCGTGTCCTCATCCAGCCCGATTCCCAGAAACCACCGCAGAGCCAGGGAGTCCGCCGCTCGCCAGGCGATCCCGCGTTCGCTGTCGATCCCCTCGAAGTACCCGATCAGCAGCATGCGGAAGTAGATCCCGGGGGCTACACTGGGCCGCCCCATCACCGCCGCGTAGAAGCGGCGGCACTTGTCTTCCACGAAGCGGTCAAAAGCGTGCTCCTTCAGCAGCGTGCTCAAGCGCTCGTAGAACGGGTGGCTCGCCGGTCGCGCCAACGCCAAGCCCGGAATCCACAGTTCCTCGCTCCGCTGCCGCGCCTGCTGTGTGCCCATCGCCATAGGGCCATTCTATGATCAAGCATCTATCACATGCCGCTTAGTCTTACCTGCAGGCTGTCGACGGCGTTTTCGGGAATCTCGCGATCTTCGGGGAACAAGCTGAGGTTGCGGGAACGCTGCTGCTGCTCGTCGAAGACCTCCAGGGTCTTGCGCCAGGCGGCTTGCTGAGAGTCGTTCACTTCACCCAGGTAGAGGACCGTGCGTTGCGCCGTCTTGCCCGAAGACAGTCGCCGGTTCTCCACCACGCTGAAGTAGCGGTGATCCTTGCCGTCCTTCTTGCGGCTGGTGCGGCGCAAAAACACGGAAGCAGCAGAATGCCAGAAAAAGGTCCGGTATGGAAGAGGGTAGGTCTTCACCGCAACGGTTTTCAGACTTTCGGATTGTAGACAAAAGGCTTAGGGCCGACTGAACCGGAAAAACAGGTCTGAACTGCGAAAGTCGGGCTAGTAGCGCCAGCTTGCGAGGTCGGCTCCCGGTGGCGCGGTCCTCAGAATGCGCCCCAGAATCCTGGGAAGATACATTTGGTTGTAGTGCAGCCGCGAGTGCCAGTTCGGCTTTTCGGGATCGCCGTTCCAGCAGTGTTCCGCGCGCGGTCCGTAGAGAACTTCGCCCTCGTACGGGACGCCGTGTCCGGGGCTGCCGGTCCGCTTCAGGAAGTCCTCCATCAGGTAAACCGCGTTGTTCAGGAAATACGTGTCGTCGGAGCCGACGTAGAGATGGAGCTTGCCCCGCAGCTTCGGACCCAGCGTCGTCCAATCGCGTTGCAGGATCGCGTCCAGGTCGTAGTGCTCGCGCCAGTACTCGGCCGTGCGATGATCGATCGCGCCCGTCTGCTTGTCGAAGATGGGCTGCGGGTAGCCGTCCTGGGCGGTGGGGGAATAGACCGCCTGCCAGATGTCGAGTTGCTCCCCCGACCGCCCACGGTCGCCGAGCGCGGCCTCATAGGCGGCATTGTCGCGGATCGAGATCAGCGTGTGGCCCAGATAGTCGCGCATGGCCGGTTGCTCGACCTTCTTGTTCGCGCCCTCGATATAGAACATGTTGTCCTGCTTATATAGGTCCACCGTCATGTACGCGTGGAAGTCGACCGGATCCGGGCAGGCGACGAACGCACCGTTGTAGTGATCCGGATAGAAGATCTGCACGGCGAGGGACTCCCAACCGCCGGTCGAGCCCCCGTAGACGAATCGGGCCCAGCCCTGGCCTATGGCGCGAAACTGGCGCTCGATAGCCGGGATCAGCTCGGTCTCGATGGCGTCTCCGTATGGCCCCAGATTGGACGAGTTCACGGCATACGAGTCGTCATAGAACGGATTGGCATGCTGGAGCTTGGCGATCAACACGCGCGGCGTGCCGGGGGCGATCCAGGCCTGGTAGTTCTTATAGGCCTCCTCCTGCTGGATCCTGTTGTAGCCCGCCAGGTGAAATCGGTCGGAGTAATCCGGCTTCAGGTTTGGGTCGGGCGGAGTCTCGCGGAAATCGCTGAAGCCCGACACGAAGTGGTCGTGGAAGACGATGAGCGGAAAGTGAGCCTGGGGGTGGGCCTCGTAGCCTTCGGGCACGAGAACGACGGCCGACAGATAGACCGGCCGGCCCCAGAACCCGGTCAGGAGCTGCGACTGGATGCGAATGTGGCGAAGGTACTTCGTATCCGGCTCGGGGTCGATGGGCGGGATTATCCGGTCGAGCGACACGGCGATCGGCGGCGCTGCGGGGCCGATGTGAACCAGCCGCGGCTTCGACAGCAGGTTGCCGGGCGCGAGGTTCCAATGCTGGCCTTCGCCGCGATCCGGCGCCAGCTTCACGGTCTTGCCGTCCGACCGGTGAAACGTCTCGTAAATGTTCAACGCGCCTGGATCGTGTACTCGCCGGCGGGCACGTCCCTCAGGCTCGCCCGCGGATAGCCCTGAGCGTTGTCGCCGACAACGATTGGTTCGCCGGGCTTCCATCCGTCGACCGTTACCCCGAAAACCATCTGCGACTTGAGCGTGTCGTCGATCTGCATGCGCGGCTCGTTGCTCGGGTCGTTCGACAGCAGAAGCAGGAGGCGGCCGTCCAGGGGGCTGGCGGAGCGCGAGACTGGAAAAGATACTGTGATGGTCTGAGCGGAGACGCCGGCGACCCACACCGGGCCGGCGGCCGCCAGGGAGAGCACGAAGACTAGAGAGCGCATACCGCGGAGTATAGCCGTTTTCGGCAAGTGCGAAGCTCGCCCGGTTGCAGGAGCGCTGTTCCGGAGTGCCCTCCCGCAGCCCTTATACGTCGAGAACGAGGGCCGGGAGAGCGCCTGCGAATGGCCTCCGGCGCCTTACATCGAGGGCGGGTCTGACGAGCTGACGAGGAGGAGGCAATGGATCATTCATCGCGGGTGGGTCGGGTTCTCATTGCCCTCGCCATTGCGGCCGGGCCCGGGCGACCCCAGGCGACGCCGGACCGCGGGCACGCCCCGCATCTCATCACTGCCACAACGCGGCTGGTGCAGGTCAGCGTGGTCGCCAAGGAGAGCGGCGACGGTTGCAGGGCGAAAGCTCGCCATAGCGGAACTGCGGGACGGCCATTACCTGCTGCGCTCCAATCTGGCGGGTGAGGATCCGGCCGTGCTGTGGGATCGGTACGTTCAACTGACGCAGGTGGAGGCCGCGTTCAAAACCATGAAGAGTGAGTTGGGCCTGCGTCCGATCTATCACCAGGTTGAACAGCGGGTGGAAGCGCACATTTTGGTGGCGTTTCTGGCGTACTGTCTGACGGTGACTTTGCGGCAACGGCTGCAGGCGCTGGCGCCTGGACTGACGTCCCAGGCGGTGCTGGAAAAGCTGGCGGCGATCCAGATGTTGGACGTGTGCTTCCCGACCACCGACGGGCGCTGGTTGATCATGCCGCGCTACACCCAGCCCACGCCGGAACAGCAAATCCTGCTGCACACGCTGAAGCTCAATCTGCCTGCCCAGCCCCCTCCAAGAATCAAAGTTCGCGCCGCGAGCCAGACCGCCCAAAGGTTGCGTTTGTAGGGCAGACCTTTTCGATGCCTCCATTGAAAAATAGGCTCTGAGCTAGAATTCGACGAAGTGCCCAATTGGCGCGGCTTCCAGCATTTCGAGTCTACGACCGAGGGCGTTGCGATTCGTGACTGCGGCATGTCGGCGGCCAACGACCCTTCTGAGCGGCGAAACCAGAGGGTTGCCACGCTGACGCAGCCCTTTCCCCGGCGCGGGCGATACAGTGGTTCTCCGGAAGTCGTTTGTTCCATGGAGGTTGCGAACTCTTCGAGCCTGTGAAGGACTCCCGCGGAGGGACTCAGAACTCCGCTGCCGCTCGTGGGAACTGGCGATGGACGGAGTTGGGCGCGGTTCGCCCAAGCACGTCAATTCATCAATTCGACGGTTCGACCGAGCACCAACCTGTCGCTGCCGTGGTGCCGTTCAAGGGGGCTGGAAACCTATGAAGTGCCCGTCAGCATTGGCTCCGGAGCTATTCCGACACATTCAACTGACCGCGGCCCAGATCCGCGTTTGTTGTCGAAAGCCAGCAAAACGAGGGGGTCTGTCAGATTCCTGCGCAGAGCCGAAAAATAGGGAGTTAGCCTACGCTTGACCCCCGAACTGCGAAAGATAGGCTAGAGCGTGATGGCGGCGAGGGCCGCGGATCGGGCCATCCGCACGGGGTGTGCCGCCTGTTGGCTAGTGGGCTACCCCAGAATCACAGGGGCCCTTCACACGTCGAACTCGATGCCCTGCGCCAGCGGCAGGTCGTGGACCAGTTGATGGTGACGGTCTGGCGGCGCATGTAGGCCTTCCAGGAGTCGCTGCCGGATTCGCGGCCGCCGCCGGTGTCCTTCTCGCCGCCGAACGCGCCGCCGATCTCCGCGCCGCTGGTGCCGATGTTGACGTTGGCGATGCCGCAATCGCTGCCGCGCGTGCTCAGGAACGTCTCGGCCGAGATCAGGTTGGTGGTGAACATCGCCGACGACAGGCCCTGCGGCACGTCGTTGTGCCAGCGCGATGGCCTCGTCGAGAGTCGTCGAACTCGACCAGGTAGAGGATCGGCGCGAAGATCTCCTCCTTGAGGATCGGCATCGTCGGCGCGCGCCCGCACCAGCGTGGGCTCGACGAAGCACCGCCGGGCAGCTCGAGCGGCCGCCGCCGCACAGGATCTCGCCGCCCTGCTCGCGGATCGCGCTCGAGGCCGTCCATCATGTCGTCCACCGCGCCTGCGGTTCACCAGCGGCCCCATCAGCGTGCCGGCTGTCCAGCGGGTCGCCGATCCGCACCTGGCGGTAGGCCGCGACCAGCGCTCCGGTCATGCTGCGCGCGATGCCGCGCTGCAGGAACAGGCGCCGCGTGGTGGTGCAGCGCTGGCCGGCCGTGCCCACCGCGCCGAACAGCACCGCGCGCAGCGCCAGGTCGAGGTTGGCGTCGTCCATCACGATGATGCCGTTGTTGCCGCCCAGTTCGAGAATGCGTGCGGCCCAGCCGGCGCGCCACCACCTCGGCCACGCGGTGGCCCATCTCGGCAGGAGCCGGTGGCGCTGATCAGCGGCATGCGCCGGTCGTCGAGCAGCATCTCGCCGACCACCGAGCCGCGCCCGATGACCAGGTTGAAGACGCCCGCTCCAGCCGTGCCGCGCGCAGCACGCGGTTGCAGATCTTCTGCACGGCGATGGCCGTCAGCGGCGTCTCCGACGACGGCTTCCACAGCACGCAATCGCCGCACACCGCCGCGATCAGCGCGTTCCAGGACCACACCGCCACCGGGAAGTTGAAGGCCGAGATCACGCCCACCACGCCCAGCGGGTGCCACTGCTCGTACATGCGGTGCGCGGGGCGCTCGCTGTGCATGGTGAGGCCGTAGAGCTGGCGCGAGAGGCCGACCGCGAAGTCGGCGATGTCGATCATCTCCTGCACTTCGCCCTTGCCCTCGGCGAGGATCTTGCCCATCTCCAGGGTGACCAGCGCGCCCAGGTCGTCCTTGTGGCGGCGCAGCTCGTCGCCGATCTCGCGCACGATCTCGCCGCGTTGGGGCGCGGGCACCAGCCGCCACTTCGAGGAAGGCCTCGGTGGCGCGGCGCATGACCCGCTCGTAGTCGTCCGCGCCGGCCATGCGGACGCTGGCGATCGGCGAGCCGTCGCCGGGGCTGATCGAAACCAGCTCTCCGCCCGAAGGTTTCTCGATCCACTCGCCCCAGCCGGCGCCGGAGTTGACCTCTTCGATTCCCAGCCGCTCGAGCACCTCAGTTGCCGCTACCGATTGCATGGCCGCCTCCCGGCACGTCTTTATTGTAGGCGGGTGGGAGGGAGGGCGGATGAAGCGTAGCCACGATCGTCCTCTACGCAATTGCCCACATCGCGGCGGGCGGCTTCAAGGAATAGCCCTGCGCGAACAGGCCTGCTCGTTCATACGCGACTCGGCGTGCACGGCGCGGACGGCCTTCTCGAGGCCGGCCCGGTGGACCACGATCGAGATGGTCAGCTCGCTCGAACCCTGCGCGATGGCGATGATGTTGATGCTCTCGCGCGAGATGGCGGTGAAGATCCGTCCGGCCAAGCCGGGGGTGCCGCGCATGCCCTCGCCCACCACCGCCAGCAGGCCCACGTTCTCATCCACCTCGAAGGGCTGCAGGTAGCCGTGCTCGAGCTCGAGGGCCAGAGCCGATTTCAGCGCTTCCAGCGCCGCCGGCAGTTCCTGGCCGCGCACCAGCACGCAGAAACTCTGCTGGTAGGACGAGCTCGAAATCATCAGCACTTCGATGTTGGCGCGGCCCAGCGCGTCGAGCGCTCGCCCCATGACCTGGGTGCCGTTCAGCACGGCCGAGGCCGGCTCGATCGAAATCAGCGCGACGTTGGCCATCGAAGTCACCGCGCGCGCGCCGACCGAGACCTCCAGGTGCGGGCACGATCTTGGTGCCCGGCTTCTCCGGGGCGAAGCTGTTCTTGCTCCAGACCGGAATGTGGCGGTCCACCAGCGGCGCCAGCGTTCGCGGATGGAGCACCTTGGCGCCGTTGTAGGCCAGTTCGGCTGCCTCGCGGTAGGTGACCTCTTCGAGGACGCGCGCAGTCCGGCACCAGGCGCGGGTCGGCGGTCATGATGCCATCGACATCGGTCCAGATCCACAGCTCGGAGGCGTCCAGCGCGCCGGCCAGAATGGACGCAGAGAAATCGGAACCGCCGCGGCCGAGCGTGGTGGGGCGGCCGTCCGCGGTGGCGCCATTGAACCCGGTGACCACGGGCAGAACGCCGGCTTCGAGCAGGGGCAGCAGCTTGGCGCGCGCCTTCACGCGCGTCGGCTCGAGCAAGGGCGTCGCGTTGCCGAACACCGCATCCGTGACGATGACTTCGCCCGGCATTGACGGCGAGTGCGCGCGTCCCGCAAGCGGCTTCCAGCCGCGCGGCCACCAGCAGCGTCGAGAGCCGTTCCCCGGCCGCCACGGCTTCGTCGACCGAGCGCGGCGGGCGCCTCACCCAACAGGCAGATCCCGTTGGCGATTCGCTCGAAGTCGGCGACGATAGCGTCGATCTGGGCCAGCACCGCCGCGTGCCGGTCCTCGGGCAGCAGCTCCAGACACGTTTCCCGATGGCGCTTGCGCAGTTTGACGATATCGGAATCGATGCCCGCCTGATCGCCGGCCTCGGCGCGCTTGATGGTCTCGAGCAGCAGGTCGGTGACCTTGGACATCGCCGAGACGACGATGACCACCGGCCGTCGAGCCCGCTGCTCCGCCGAGAGGCGGGCGGCTACCGCCATGCGCTCGGCCGAGCCGACGCTGGTGCCGCCAAATTTCATTACGAGGACGTTGTCCATAGGAAGAAGCCGTCAGCCTTCAGCCGTCAGCCCGCGGATCTCGCCGTTCCAGATCGCTGATGGCTGACGGCTGACGGCTCTCAATGACCTCCAGGATAGCTTGCTCGACTTGGTCCAGGGAAAGCGCGCTGGTGTCCATACGGATCGCGTCCGGCGCCGGAACCAGGGGCGAATCGGCGCGGGTGCTGTCGCGGTGGTCGCGCTCGCGGATCTCGCGGGCCACCTCGGCCGCGGGCGGTGCGGGCCCCTTCTCCTGAAGCTCCCGGAGACGCCGGGCGGCCCGCACCTCGGGATCGGCGTCGAGGAAGATCTTCACCTCCGCGCTCGGAAACACCACGGTCCCGATGTCGCGGCCCTCCATCACCACGCTCGCCGCGGCGCCCATGCGCCTCTGCTTCTCGACCAGGGCGCGGCGCACGCCGGAGATGGCCGAGACCTTCGAAGCCGCGGGCGAAACCTCGGGCCGGCGGATGGCCTCGGAGACGTCTTCGCCGTCGAGCAGCGTGCGCGCGCTGCCGGCCTCGAATCGTATGTCTGCTCCGCGGGCCAACTCCTCCAGCCGTGCGGCGTCCGTCAGGTCCGTGTTCGACCTGAACGCCAGCAGGGCCACGCCCTGTACATGGCGCCGGTGTCGATGTAGACGGCGCCCAGTCGCGCCGCCACGCGCCGCGCGATGGTGCTCTTGCCGGCTCCGGCCGGTCCGTCGATGGCAACAATCATGGGATTGACAGGCTGCTGTCCCATTGTAAATGCTAGGGGCATGGCACGCTCTGCGGTTCTCATCACCCGGCGCATCTTTCCCGAGGCGGTCGCGTTCCTGCGGGAGTGCGCCGACGTCGAATACGTGGAGTCTGACGACGCCCTCTCTCCCGAAGAGCTGATCGCGCGCGCGCGCGGCAAACAGGGGATCGTCGCCCAGCTTACGGACCGGTTCAACGCCGAGCAGATCGCGCGACTCGAAGGCGTGCGCGTGATCTCCGACGTCGCGGTGGGCTACGACAACATGGACCTGGAGGCGGCCACCCGGCACGGAATCCTGGTCACCAACACGCCGGACGTGCTGACCGACACGACCGCGGATCTCGCCTTCGCCCTGATGCTGGCCACGGCGCGGCGCATGGTCGAGGGCCACCTGTACGTCCTTTCAGGCCAGTGGCGGCGCTGGGCCATCGACCTTCTGGCGGGGCACGACGTGCACCACAAGACGCTGGGGATCCTGGGCATGGGGCGGATCGGACAGGCAGTGGCCCGGCGCGGGCGCGGCTTCTCGATGCGCGTCCTGTACCACGACAGGCACCGCGTCCCGGAGGAAATCGAGCGGGACCTGGGCCTGGAGTTCGTGGACCGCGACAAACTGCTGCGCGAGTCGGATTTCGTGAGCCTGCACGTACCGCTCATGGCGGCGACACGGCACCTGATCGGCACCCCGGAACTAGCCCTCATGAAACCGACGGCGATCCTGGTGAATACCTCGCGCGGGCCGGTAGTGGACGAGGCGGCGCTGGCCGAAGCGCTCACGGCGGGGCGCATCGGCGGCGCCGGCCTGGACGTTTTCGAACGCGAGCCCGAGGTGCACCCGGGCCTCCTGAAGCTCCAGAACGTGGTGCTCGAGCCGCACCTGGGCAGCGCCTCGATCGATACGCGGCGCGGGATGTCGATGCTTGCCGCCCAGAACTGCGCCGCCGCCCTCGAAGGCCGCCGCCCGCCCAACCTGGTCAATGTGGGGGCGTGGGAGAAGTAGCCAGCCAGGCTGACGGCTGATCGCTGACGGCTGATCGCTTTCTCCCCAGCACCACATTTCCTTGGTGCTCCCTCGAACTCCGGGTTTACACTCGATAGGGGGTGGTCAAATGGCTGAGCACAAAGATCCAAAAGACGGCGCGCACACGGCACGGCAGGCCACGGCCGTTTTGACGCGAGGATTCGATCCCCGGCTCTCGCTGGGGTCGGCGCGGCCCGCGGTGTTCCGCAGTTCCACCTACGTCTTCTCCAGCCCCGAAGCGGCCGAGCGCGCCTTCGACGTCGCCACCGGAAGGGCGGTCGAACGCGAGGGCGAGGACGTCGAGTTGATCTACTCGCGCATCTCGCATCCGAACGCCCAGATTCTGGAGGAGCAGATCGTTCCGCTCGAGCGCGGCGCCAGGTCGGCGCTGGTCTTCAACTCGGGAATGGCCGCCATCATGACGGCGCTCATGACGTTCCTGCGGCCCGGCGACACCGTGGTCTACAGCAAGCCGCTCTACGGCGGCACCATGCACCTGATCCACGACTATCTGAGCCTGTTCGGCATTACTGGCATCGGCGTGCCGGCGGGACGGAGCGCGGACCTGGACCGCGCCATCCGCTGCGCCGAGAACCTGGGTGTCGTGTTCCTCGAGACGCCCGCCAACCCGACCATGGTGATGGTGGACCTCCGGCGCGCGGCCGCGACGGCGGCCGAGCGGGCCCGGCGGCCGGTCGTGATGGTCGACAATACGTTCCTGGGCCCGGCGTTCCAGCATCCCCTCACGCTGGGCGCGGATTTGCTGCTCTACTCCGCCACGAAGTTCCTGTCCGGCTTCAGCGACATGCTGGCCGGGGTGGCGCTGGCCAGAGACCCGGCGCTGATTCAGCAGATGCGGGGCATGCGTATCCTGTTCGGCAACATTCTCCAGCCAGACGAGTGCTGGCTGATGGACGGCCGGCTGCCTACTGTCTCGCTGCGCATGAACAAGCAGAGCAAGAACGGCCAGCGCGTCGCCGAGCGCCTGGCGCGCCATCCGCGCGTCCTCGCGATGCACTACCCAACGCTCTACACTGACGCCGAGCAGATCCGCATCCGACTGGCCCAGTGCGAGTTTCCGGGCTCGGTGTTTTCCTTCGATCTGGGCTCCAAGGAGGCCGCCTTCGCGTTCTTGCGCAACACCAGGATCGGCAGCAACGCCGTGTCCCTGGGCGGCGTCGAGACGCTGGTTTGCCACCCCAGGACCACCACTCATTCGGGCCTGACACCGGAGGAATACGCCGAGATCGGGATCACCCACGGCCTGGTGCGGGTCTCGGTGGGGATCGAAGACTGGCGCGACGTGGTCGCCGATTTCGAGCAGGCGCTGGACCGCATCCCGGCCGAGGTGGGGGCCGAGGTCGAGGCGCGGGTGAAGATGTAACGCCCGCCCGCGATCACGCGGCCGGGGAGATCTCGACCTCTCTGGCGAGGCTGGTGGGGCGTGGAACGGGTTCGCCGAATTCGCGTAGCGCCTGGATGTGCCCCTGGATCGCTTCCCGGATATTCCGTTCGGTCTCCTCGATGGTCTCCCCCGTTGTGATGCATCCCGGCAGATCGGGAACGTAAGCGGCCCAATTGCTCTCGGCCTGCTCGAAAATCACGGCGTATTTCTGAGTCCTTTCTTAGCCTCCACCCCGGCCGCCTTCAGGACGGCCTTCAGAGTGCCGAGCGGAACATCGCCGCCCGGGTGTTCGGAGGATCGCGGACCTGCCGCCATTCGATCCGATTCAAGAAGGCGCTTCAAATCTCGTACTTTCACCCGACCCCATTGTACGGCTGCGCGAGAGCGGGCGGTCGCGCCGCCGAACCCGAATTGGATCCTCGCCGCGCCGGACCGTTCGGCGCCCCTGCCCGCCCCTCAGTTGCCCGCGATACTGTAGCTCAGGCTGCGCAACGCCGAAACACTCCCCTGCGTCAGCACGATCTGCACTTCGTAGTTCCCGGGCTTCTGCGCGGCGCTGATCAGCATCGGGATCGCGCCGGTGGCGTCGGGCTCCCCGGCCGCGACAGTCCGGTCCGCCATCTGCCGGCCGTCCCGCAGAAACCGCACCCGCAAGCGCGCTTTCCCGGCGTCCTTCTTCGGATACAGCACGAAATACAGGTATGGATTCGACCCGGCGGGCAGCGCCGCCGCAGCGAGCGGCATTACCCGGCGGCCCGAAGCCTCGAACGGGTCCGACTCGTCCATCGATCGCGCCAGGTCCTCGACTTTCTGCGCCAGCATGATATCGCTCACCTCGGGACCGTTGGTGACCGCGTTGCCCACTTGCAGCACGTTCGTGCTGCTCCTGTTGCCCTCCTCATCCACCACCGCCGTCTCGATGGTGTGGTGGCCCGCGGGGAGATGGAAAGAGCGCTCGAACATCATGTGGCGGGCCTGCAGCGACGGCACGTACTGGTCCGCGACAAAGGAGGGCACATCGCGGCTGAACCAGTCCTCCACCTGTCCTTGCGAGTCCTTCGCCAGCGCCAGCAGGCACGCGTGGTACCGGTGCCTCTTGGCCTCCGGTTCGGCGATGGACGTCAGATTCGCGATGGGCACGTTGAAGACCACGGCGTACTGCGCCGTCCCATTCTCGGACCGGAAACGAAGCGCCTGCGCCTGGAAATCGAAAGCGCGCGGCTGGGGACTCGCGTTCAGCGCCTGCAACCCGGCCACGACGCCCACTCCCATCGAACTCCCGGGCGCCTCGGGCAGCGAGAAGTACCCGCTGCGCGTTTTCGCCTGCAGGTCCGCCCGCGCCAGCTTCACCTCGATCTGGCGGAAACGGCCGTCGTACCGCTCCCCTGCCGGCAGGTAGGTCACCTCGTAGTGCGTGTCCACGTCCTCCATGACGTGCTTCAGGAGCTGCTGCGTGTTGTTCGTGTTGGTGATCGCGAACCCGCCCGTGCTTTCGGCCAGATCCCGCAGGCCCGCCTGCCTGTTCGCGCTGAGCACGCTGTAGCGGGCGTAGTCGTCCTGATGGCTCAGCTCCATCGCCCCGGCGGCCGTCCCCGTCCCAGCAGGCGCTTGCTGCGACTGGGAGAGCTGCACGACTTTATTCAGCACGTCCACCAACCCCTGCAGTTCCGAGTGCGAAGTCAAACAGCCGGGACTCGGGTCGTCCTGGCACACGCTCAGGCCGTACACGTCCAGCCCATAGAAGGTCACGCCCCCTTTGTTCGCCGACCGGATCAGGGACCGCCAGTACTCCATCCGATCCGGTGGCCGTATGAGTCCGGTACCGAGAAGCAGCACGGTCTTCTGAAACGGCAGCGGACTGAGCTGCCGCACCAGCGAGGTTAGCGCGTCCAGATCGCGCATCCCGCCCAGGTCATCGAGCTCCATGGCCGCGCGCGGCCCCAGGGGATTGGTCGCATCGGCGCCGACCCCAGCGACGCCGTTTCGAACCTCCCCGGCCGTGTTCACCATCTGCTCGGCCAGCAGCGTCGTGCCGATCGTTCCTTCGCTGGCAATGGTAGTCTCAAGGGCAATGTTGGTCAGGGCGAGCCCCACTCCCGCCGAGGTGCTGCCGGCCAGGGGCCGAAGCTGGTTCATCGCCGCCAGGTCCACGGCCCGCAGCAGGTGTGCGCGGTCGTTCGAGAACGGAGAAAGGGGTTTGAGGCCGGCCTCGTCCAGGCCGAACACGCCAATGAACGTGTTCGGGCGCAATTCATTCTCGACGAACTCCCGCGCGGCCTCCCGGGCCCGCGCCCTGGTATCCGCGTTCAGGCCGCTGAAGACCAGGCAGACCAGGTTGACCGTGCGCAGCGGGTTGAGCTTTTGACGACCGGTGCCCTTGGCTGCGGCCGTTTCCTTTTCGTCCTCCGCGCGCACCTCTGCGCCTTTCACCACCCGGAAGGAGCTCACGTTCTGGCGGATGCCGTCTTCGTAGACCGCCATCTGTTCGGGCTTGAGATCGGTGACCGGCTTGCCGCGCTTGTCCCGCACCACGACATCCAGCAGGACCTCGCGTACCGAGCTCTTAATGACGCTGTTGTCCGCGGTCTGCCCGGCGGGCTCGCTCGGAGCCTGCGCAAACCCGGCTGCGCTGAGCAGTGCGAACGCGATGGAAGTCGACAATCGCATGCCATACTGACGCTTCCCCGCCCGTCCGAGGTTACAGCCAGGCGCCCGCCTCGTGCGGTGCGGCCTCGGCGACCCTACGGCGCAAAGAAGCCGTTGATGTCCAGGATCAGGTGCGTTTGGCCCGCGGCGAAGGCGCTGACCGCACCATTTGACCCGCTGGGGACCAGGGCCGCGTTGGCCACAACCAGCCCCTCGAACGAATTGAGGGTCGAGACGACCGGCGCCCCGGTCCCCGCCGGCCAGAGCGAGAGGTAGGGCAGGGGCCCGCTCGGCACCACCGTGGCGTTGAGCGAATAGGCTTGCGCCGCGGAGGGGATGGCGCAGCTACTCGATGGCACCGGGAAATCCCGCGTCTCGCCATCCTCGAGAATGGGGCCGCCGAAGGTCCCCGTGGCGTTGCGGGTATCGGCTACGCGGCAGGGCGTGACGGGATAGAAGGACATCCCGCCCGTTCCCGGCGCGGCAAAATAGCCATTGATGTCCAGAATGAGATCCGTTTCGTCCGAGACATAGGCCGAGATAGATCCTGCGTTTCCCGCCGGAACGATGGCCGCGTTGGCCACGATGCTCCCATCGAATGAATTCAGCGTCGAGACCAATGCCTGGCTCTGACCCGTGGGCCACAGGCTCAGGTACTGCAGCCTGCCCTGCGGAACCACGGTCGCGTTGAGCGAGTATGCCAGGGCGGCGGCGGGCACGTTGCACGCGCTGGATTGTATGGCGAAATTGCGGGTGTTCGCCGCGAGTATGTCCGGACCGCCGAACGGCCCCGCGGGACCGCGCGTGTCGACAACCCGGCAGGGAGTCAGCGGGTAGAACGCCAGGCCGCCGGCGGCGGCCGCAGGGGCGAAATAGCCGTTGATGTCCAGGATCACGTGAGTCTGGTCCGTGACGAACACGTCGATCGCCCCGCCGGTTCCGGCCGGAACCAGTGCCGCGTTGGCCACCACCTTGCCGGTGAAGGAGTTCAGCGTCGAGACGAAGGGAATCGGCTGCCCCGTGGGCGAGAGGATGAGGTAACTGAGCGGCCCGGCAGGCACCACCGTGACATTCAGCGAGTAGCCTAGCGCGGAGGCGGGGATCCCGCAGGCGCTCTGCGGAATGGGGAAGGTCCGGCTCGAGTCGCCGGCCATTACGGGGCCGCCGAACGTGTCTACCGGGTTGCGGGTGTCCGCGACACGGCAAGGTGCCACCGGCACGAAGACGGTGCCCTGGGCATATTGCGTGACCATAATCGGCTGGCCGGCCACAGAGAAACTGCTGCTGCGAGTCGCACCCGTGCTGTTGGCGGCCACCGAGTAGCTGACGGCCCCCGGGCCGGCGGAGCTCACGGCCGAGGTGATCGTTACCCAGGAGTCGAGCGGCAGTCCCACCGTCCAGGGACAGCCTGCGCCCGTCGTCACTCCGATGCTGCCGTTGGAAGCCTGCGCCACGAAGCCCTCACTGGCACTGGAGACCGAGAGCGTGGCGCACGGATTCGGCGTCGGAGTAGGTGTAGGAGTCGGGGGGGGCGTTGGAGTCGGGGTCGGAGTTGGAGTGGGCGTGGGCGTGGGCGTCGGTGTTGGAGTGGGAGTCGGCGTCGGAGTCGGAGTCGGCGTCGGAGTCGGCGTTGGGGTCGGCGTTGGAGTCGGCGTCGGCGTTGGAGTCGGCGTCGGCGTTGGAGTCGGTGTCGGCGTCGGCGTTGGAGTTGGAGTCGGGGTCGGAGTCGGAGTCGGCGTCGGAGTCGGAGTCGGAGTCGGCGTCGGCGTCGGCGTCGGTGTCGGCGTCGGAGTCGGAGTCGGAGTCGGGGTCGGAGTCGGAGTCGGCGTGGGCGTTCCGCTGGCCTTCAGATCGTAGCTGAAGGTATAGTCCACAGGGTTCGAGTTCGCATTGCCGCACCCGGCGCACGTGACTTGGTCGCCGCCGGTCAGATCGAAGCCGGAGTCTGGAAACGGGAATCCCATACTCATGTCGATGGGCATGAACCTCATGGAGACGGTAGAGGTGGAAGTCTGCTGCTGTCCCGCGCAATCCTGGACGCTGATCTCCGTCCCGTTGACTGAGTTGTTGGATGGCCAGAGGCTCCAGGTGTCCGAGCCGATATCGAAGCTGAGGTTGAACACCAGGGGACGGCCCAAATAGTCGGTTTGAGACGCCGTACTCGCGGTGAACGTGTTCGTAATCGTGCAGGCGAAGGTGTCGATCGACTTCTCGGAGATGGTGATGGTGCCTGTCAGGGTGCCCGTCAGGGCGTAGGTCAGAGGATTCCAGGAATTCAGATCGAGGTCGCCGCTGACCTCCTGATCGGTGGTGTACTGCGCCGTGCTGCCCCCCGGGCCTGCGACCGTGCCGGAACCCACCCCGTGCACATCGAGGTTTCCCGCCAGCGTTTGAACGTTGTTGCGGAAGGCGGTTTGCTTCGGCCCAAACTGCGCCCACGCAAGGCTCGCCATTACGACAGCCATCAAGCACGCGACCGTGGTCCCAGGTCTACGGATCATCGCTTCCCTCCGGGCCCGGCGGTGGCTCGGCCCCGTCCCCGGCTCCGCCAGGCGCTTTTATGATGTGATTCCCGGTAACTCCATTTGGTCGCAGAATTCCAACTCGCCGGGTGTTCCCTGGCGGGGACCGGCGCCTTGGATCGCCGGCCGGCCCCTTGGCCGCATCGCTTTTTGCCACCCCGCGCGCGCCTGTCCCGCCTGGAAACAGTAGCGATCTCCGGAAGACGGCCAGTCCGGCTATACTGCGAGTGAGCCGAGTGCCCGGAAGCGCCCCCCGCTCCCGCGGTCCACCGAACGCGATGAAGACCCCCTCCGGCGCCGTCCTTTCTGTCCGCCGAAGTGGGCCCGCTGCCTCGCGACGGTGCGGGCTTGGTCGTGAGAGGAGATGGAGGTGAGGCATGACACAGATGCAAGTGGATCGGCGTGCATTCATGAATGCTCTCGGCGGATCGCTGGCCGCGGCGTCGGCGCTCCCGCTACACGCGTCCGGTTTCCAGGACAGCACCGTTCCAGCCGGGAAGAGCTCCCCGCGAATCAAGTTCGCGGTGATCGGGATCAATCATAACCACATCTACAGCCAGGTGGAAGCGGTGCTCCGCGGCGGAGGGGAGCTGGTCTGGTTGTACGCCCAGGAACCGGACCTCTCCGCCTCCTTCCTGAAGCGCTTTCCGCAAGCGAAGCCCGCGCGCAGCGAGAACGAGGTCCTCGACGACGGCTCGATTCAACTGGTGCTCACCTCCGGCATTCCGGATGAGCGTGCCCCGCTCGGCATCCGCGTGATGAAACACGGCAAGGACTACATGTCCGACAAGCCGGGCGTCATCACCCTCGATCAGCTCGCCGAAGTGCGCCGCGTTCAGGCCGAGACGGGGCGCATCTACTCCATCATGTACAGCGAGCGGCTGGAGAATCGCGCCACGGTCAAAGCCGGCGAACTGGCGAAGGCGGGCGCCATCGGCCGCGTCATCCAGACCGTAGGCGTGGGTCCGCATCGCATGACTCCAAAGCTGCGCCCCCCCTGGTTCTTCGACAAGAAGCGGTACGGCGGCATCCTGTGCGACATCGCCTCGCACCAGGCCGACCAGTTCCTGTTCTTCACCGGCTCGACGACCGCCGAGGTGGTGGCCGCCCAAGCCGGGAATGTCGCTCACCCGCAATACCCGTACCTCGAAGATTTCGGCGACCTCCTGCTGCGCGGCAATGGCGGGACCGGCTACATCCGCGTGGACTGGTTCACTCCGGACGGGCTCCCGACCTGGGGCGATGGGCGCCTCACGATCCTCGGCACCGAAGGCTTTATGGAGATTCGTAAGAACATCGATATCGCCGGCCGGAGAGGCGAGAGCCATCTGTTCCTCGTGGATCAAAAAGAAACCCGCTACATCGACTGCGCCGGCCAGCGCCTGCCCTATGGCGAGCAATTGGTCTCCGACGTTCTCAACCGGACCGAGACGGCCATGCCGCAGCAGCATTGCTTCCTCGCGACCGAATTGGTTCTGAAGGCACAGCAGCAGGCACAAAGGCTGCACTTCAAGGTGTGAAAATGGCCGCAGACCCCACGCACGTGTCGCGCCGGAAGTTCCTGGGAGGCGCTCTCGCCGCCGGCTTCCCGGTCATCGTTCCGTCCTCCGTCTTCGGAAAGACCGCCCCCGGCAATCGCATCAACGTCGGCGCCATCGGTACCGGGCGCATCTCGCGCGGACACGATATGCCCGCCATTTGGAAGTTCGACCGCGCCCGGATCGTGGCCGTCTGCGACCTCGACAAGAAGAGGATGCAGGATGCCAAGACCCTGGTTAACGGGCATTACGGCACCCACGACGCAGTCACCGGGTACGTCGACTATCGCGAGCTCCTCGCCAACAAAGATATTGACGCCGTGGTGATCAGCACGCCCGATCACTGGCACGCCCTGATCGCGATTGCGGCGGTCGAGGCCGGGAAAGACGTCTATCTCCAGAAACCCGCTTCGCTCACCATCGCCGAGGGACGGGCCCTGAGCAACGCTGTCCAGCGCACGGGCCGCATCCTCCAACTCGGCAGCCAGCAGCGCTCTTCGCCGCAGTTCCGTTACGCCGCGGAACTGGTCCTCAACGGGCGGATTGGGGAGTTGAAGACCGTGCAGGTCGGGCTGCCCGGCGACCCGTCCGGCGACGAGGAGCCGGAGATGCCCGTCCCCAGAAACCTCAATTACGAAATGTGGCTGGGCTCCACTCCGGTGGTGTACTACACGGCGAAGCGGGTGCATCCGCAAGACGGCTATGACCGTCCCGGCTGGCTGCGGTGCGAGCAGTTCGGCGCCGGCATGATCACCGGCTGGGGCTCGCACCACATCGACTGCGCCCACTGGGCCATGGGGACCGAATACACCGGCCCCGTGGAAGTCTCCGGCTGGGCGGAGTTCCCCAAGAAGGGTCTGTGGGATGTGCACGGCAAGTTCAGGACCGAGGCGGTGTACGCCAACGGCGTGCGCATGATCGTCAGCGGCGACTTTCCCAACGGCATCCGCTTCGAGGGCACCACCGGCTGGATCTTCGTCTCGCGCGGCGACGAGACGGTCACGGCCAGCGATCCGGTCGCGAAGCTCAAGGACAGCCAGGCCCTGTCCGCCAGCGATCCCAAGATCGTCGCCTCGGCGATCGGACCGGACGAGATCCACCTGTATGTGAGCAACGATCACCATCGCAACTGGCTGGACTGCGTGAAGTCGCGCCTCCAGCCCATCGCGCCGGTCGAGGTCGGGCACCGGTCCTGCTCCGCCTGCCTGCTCCACCATACCGCCATGAAACTGCCTCGAAAGCTCTATTGGGACCCGGCACGGGAGCGGTTTCACAATGACGACGAGGCCAACGGCCTGCTCTCGCGCCCGCAACGCTGGCCGTACAGGATCGCGTAAGGAGAAAGAAATGATCACACGTCGGAACATGATTGTGGCCCTGGCCGCCGCGCCCGCGGTTCAGCGGAAGACTGTGCCGATGGGGTCGTCGGCATTCGATTGGAACGCCGTTCCCGTGAAGGAAACGAAGGTCGGGAACGTAAGATCGTTTTTCGACGCGCCCACGGCAACCCTCGAGGCGCTGGAACTGCACGTCACCACCCTGAACCCCGGGCAGGAGCCTCACCCGCCCCACCGCCACCCGAACGAAGAAATGGTGATCGTCAGAGAGGGCACCGTCGAAGCGCTGGTGAACGGCGAGTGGAAGAGGCTGGGTCCTGGATCCGTGATCTTCAACGCGTCCAACCAACTGCATGGACTCAAGAACCCCGGTTCGGCGCCGGCGGTCTATCACGTCATCAACTGGAGGACCGCCGCCACTCCCAAGGCGGCGTCCTAGTGTAGTGCGTCCCAAGTCGGGCCAAGTACGATTCTCCAAGGGCAAACCCTGGGACAGGCACGAAGTTTCGCAACAACGGCGAAATTCGAGCCAGTCCCCGGTTTGCAGTTCGTTCCGATACCCGGCGACATTTGCGACGCAACACACTAGCGTAGAGCTGTCAGGCCCGCGCCCGGCGCAGATATGCCAGCAGTTGGTACCCCAGAATGAGGGCCGCCAGCAAAGCCGCGATGGCCCAGGTCAGGTCGCCCAGAACCGTCCAGAGCCATCACGCGATCGCTGAAGAATCGTCCCAGGGAGATGTAAACGGCCGCCCCCGTCACTTCGCCCAGAATGTCCCAGAAGAGGAAACGGTGCCACGGATAGCGGGCCGTGCCGCTGGCCAGGTTGATCCACGGCCCCAGGGGGCTGAGCGGCCAGCGGCTGATAAAGACGCCGGGGCCGCCCCAGGATTTCGCTTTGGCTTCCATGGCGCCGAGACTCGCGCGCTTTCCGAACAAGGCGCTGACCTTCGCGACCGCAGCCGTGCCGCCCCATCGGCCGATGGCGTACCCGGCCTGATCGCCAAGGACGGAACCGGCGGCTGCCGCGCCCATGGCCCACCACAGGTTCATGGCGCCTTGCGAGATCATCGAGCCCACGACAACCAGCAGGAGCGTGACCGGCAGCGGCACTCCGATAGCCGCGATGGTGACCATCCCGAACAGGGCCGGTGCGCCGTATTCCGAAACCGCCGCGAGGAGCTGCTCGTTCATCGCGGTGGGGCGCCTGGTGGATGCGCGACGTCGAGGGCGCGTTGCAGTTGGGCCATCACTTCGGGAACGGGACGGTTCACGTCCTGGGCAATGCGGCGAACGGATCTCCGGTCACGCGGCTCCCGTGGATGAACCCCAATGGCCTCAAACAGCACGGCGGCGGGAACGTGGTGGGTGTGGGCGATGAAGGGGACCGACATCCAGGCCCGGATGGGCTCATCGCCCCGGTGGAGGTGCCGCAACCGCCGGCCGGCCCTCGACGCGAAGACCACAGTGCCCACGATCGCGAGCACGAAGGCGAGCCCGATTGCCACCGTGCGCCGCCACGTCTTTCCCACAATTCAATATAGCCGGTCTCGGCCCGAAACTCCGGCGGAATGTGTCCTGTCGGCCACCCTCTGCCCCGAAACCGGTCGATCTCGCGGCGATCGCGTTTCGTTGCCTTCCTTGCCCGCGGCGCTTCGAACCGCCGTTCTTCACCCGCAGCACGTCGCCGGCCCGGTCCGCGAACTCCTTCGTCTGGCTACCACGTTCACCCACCCCTGGAGTAGACGCCGCATGAGGTGTTTTGCAGCCCTGTCCCGAGCTGTGCCCCGTAGCCGATCATGCGGGGCACAATTTGCGCCGCACTGCGTTAGTTAGACGTAGAGAGTCAAGGTCTACCGGTTAACTGCCGCCACACCGGCGAACACGTCCCCATCGGAGGAGGCATCTTTTTCGGTATGAGGCACCACACGCCTGGCGGGCCCACGAGCACCACGATCCGCGTCGTTCTACTTCCTCAGCACGCTGTTATCCGGGTCCAGAATCACCTTGGAGGGCGCTTGCCGCGCCGTCACCGAGAACGGCGCCGAACCGTTGACCGTCCTCACCCAGTGCACCAACGGTTTCCCCTTGGGAAACTGGATCTCGACCGGAACCAGCACGCTGAAATCTTCCGGAGCGTCACTCTGGATCACCGTCCCCGTAACCCGAATCTGCGGCGCCTTGCCCTGCACCGAGTGGGTCATCCGGATGGACGGAATCCCCGTCGAGTAGACCCACTGGTCGAAGAAGGCCTCCAGCTTCGGATCGAGCGATTTGGGCGGAAGGGCGGCGGCCGCCATCTCGCGGAACTGCTCCGTGTTCACCGTGCGGAACTCGTAACGGTTCCTGAGGTTCCCCAGCATGGCCAGGAACTGCTCGTCGCCGATGCGCCGCCGCAGCATGTGAATGATCCACGAACCCTTCTCGTAGGTGATCGCGCGCCACGCGTTGGGCGTGTGCGAGGAGGTCAGCCGGTCGCCCCAGATGATGGGGCCGGCCGCGTCGATGGTGCTGCCGCTTTGATCCTTCGCCAACAGGTGCGAGCGATACTCGGCCAGCACTTGGTAGGCCGCGTGGCTGTCCCGGCGCCGTTCCAGGTACAGCAGGGCCGAGTAGTTCGCGAGCGCCTCCATCAGCCAGTTGTCTTCGTTGCTGTTGGCGGCGACTACGTTGCCCCACCATTGGTGGGCGGTCTCGTGCGCGTGCAGGATGTCCGAGTAGAACAGTTGCTGCATTTCGCTCTGGGCGCTCGCCGGCCGGAACTTGGGATCCAGGTAGGCCAGCGTGGAAAGGTAGATCAGTCCGGGGAATCCCTGGCCGAAAGTGCCGGGGATGGGAGACACGGTCAGCGTCTTCAGCACGGGAGGCCCGAAGTGCGAGGCCATGAACTCCAGGCCGCCCGCGATCTCATTGGCCAGTTGCTCCAGGTGCTCGGACGGCTTCAGCTTGCGCGGATCCTCGGTCGGAAACGGCGCCGGGTCCACGGTCCAGCGGCGGTCCCCGGGCGGGCCGAGCTGCGGAGGCGGCACGAAGATGAGGCGCTTCGCCTGCGCCTGTAGCGCGGCCTCCACGCCGCGGTTCGCGTATACATCCACCGTATAGCCCCCACGCGTGACGCTGCGGTGTTCGTACCGGCCCAGGTTGAAGCCGGCCATCCGAACCGGCGTATCGATCCGATGCCGGGAAACCTGCCGCTCTCCTTCCACCGTCTGCTGAAGCGGCCGGCCTGCCGCCACTAGGTCCAGGTCCAGCGGGTATCGGAACGTCAGGTCGTAACGCGCGAACCCCGGAAAGCGGTTGGGATACCAGGAACCCCGCGCGCCCACGAAATAGACCCCGTTGCCGGCGTCGGAGACCACCATCCCCGAATGTTTGAACTCGACCTCGACCTCGCGCCCCGCCTCGAGGGGTTGGGCTGGAATCACCAGGAACGATTGGTTCACCTCCCCGCGGATCAAGGCCGACCGCAGCGAATCCGGCTGAAAAACGTCCGCCGGCTCGCCGCCGACGCGCGCCTCCAGAACCCGCATCTGGGGAGAGATGTCGAACTCGAGCGCGTCGCGGCCGCCCGGGCCCGGAACCACGGTGGCCACTGTCGTTGCCTCGAGAGTCAGGTCGGGCGCCACGGTGGCATCGATCCGGTACCTGCTCACCGCCGTGTCTTCCGGCGGCGCCGGCCGGCTGCCGTTTCGGAACGAACGCGCCTGGAAGCGGCTCCAAAGATCGAAATAGGCGTGATTGTAGCGGACCACCACCTGGCCCAGGTAGATCTGCTCGGCCGCGCGCGGATCGTAGAGAAAATCGAAGTTGCCCAGCCGCTGGCCGACCAGCGCGCCATAGAAGAAGCCGTTGGCGGCGCTCGAACCCCCGAGCAGGTCCTTCACCAACCGGACCTGGAAGCTCTGGGCGAGGTTGCGAACCACCGGATCCCAGTCCGCGGCCATCCCGGCCCCGTGTTCCGGTTCCCGGCGCGGCTCCCCAACCTGGCCGATTAGCTTCATGAGCTCCGGATACGCGTCGTCGCTGAAAATGAAGACGGCCGATTGGAAATGCTCATCGAGATTGGGTGCGCCCGCGAACGAGGCCAGCGAGAGCCTCTCGGAGCGGTTGGGCGGCAGAACGAGGATCTCGGCGTCCCCGCCCTCAATATCGCCGCTGAACACGGCCGACACGCGCCGTCCACCGGCCTGTTTACCGAAGATCAGATATCCCTCGGTGAGATAGAACCGAGCGTCTTCGCGGCCGAATCGAACGTCGCGGACGCGATAGCACTCATGGGGATCGAGACCGGCATCCAGCACGTGGCGCGCCAACTCCCGCGCCGGGATCCCGGAGCTCACGGCCAGGGACGGAAGAATGAGCGCAGACAGTACCGCAAATCGGGTCACCAGTATAGTCTACGCTGCCATCAGGCCCCCGGTTTCAGGACGTCCACTCCGTACCCCCTCCCGCCGTAGACCTCCAGCTTCAGTTCGCCCGGATCCGCCCCCTCAGGGCTTCCCCGGCTGGCGATTTCGTATCCGCACAGCAGCATGAGATAGGCCTTCTCGCAGGCGCTCGTAACTCCACCGGGATCCTCGGAGCTGTCCGCAACGATCTGCACCGAGACCGACGCTGCCTGCGCTCGCGACAGGACGGGCTCCCATTGCGCCGCCTCCGGCGGACCGCTTCGAGGAGGCGGTGCCACGAAAATCATGTGGCGGCCCGCCGGCACCGTTTCCAGAAAGGCGAAGGACTGCCCCAGCGCGCCCGGCAGACTCGCGTCCGCGTAGCGGAATTCCTGCCAGCGGTCCTGGTTGCGTTTCAGCGGGGTCAGGGACTCCAGCGTTCGGTCGCCCGTCTCTCCCGCCGGAAGCACCAGTCCCAGCCCCAGGGCTTCGGGCCTCCCCAACGGACGCACGGAGTAGTCGGTGACGATGCGCGAGCCTTCCCACAAAAGGATCGACGTGTCCGGCAATCGCGGGATCTCCCGGCCCTCCTCCGTGGCGATTGCGGCCCGGATCGCGCGCGACCCTACCAGCGGCGGGGAGCAGCCGGTCAAGTGCACGCGCAGCGGCTTCAAACCGGCCGCGCCCGCAGCGGCGCGCTTCAACCTGGCGATTGCCCGAAAGACCCAGGCGCGGGCTTTCGGATCGGTCTCGCGGACCATCTGCGCCAGCGCTGCCAGGAAGCGCGGGCTCCCGGTCTGCTCCATCACCCAGGCGGCGGTCGTTCTAAACTCCGCCTTCGGGTGCGCCGCCATTTGCAGGATCCGGGTAATTGCGAAGACCTCTCCCGCCCGGTACAACCCGAGCAGCGCGTTGCCGGCCACGCGGTTGTTGGGGTCGTCTGCGGCCTCCCGAAGCACCAACCGCGCCTTGGCGGAGTCCATGCCCCAGAGGGCCTCTATCGCGTTCGCCCGCACGCGCGGGTCGGGCAGCGACAGGAACTCCTGCATGACCTGTGGCGTCTTGCTCACGCGCCCGATCACGAGCGCGGCTTTGGAGCGGACGCTGGGGCTCGGATGGCGTAGCAGTTTGATGACGATCGGAAGGATGCGCGCGTTTTCGGGAATGGAGTTCAAAAGGACCAGGACCCGTTGGATGACCCCCTCCGGCACCCTCTCACTCGCGGCGCCGGATAGTCGCCGCGCCAGCTTCATGTCCAGTTGAGGATCGAGCTCGAGTAAGTCGCGGGTGAGCGCCAGTTCCTCGTCCAGCCCGATCAGCGCCGGATCGCAAACGGGCAGCAGCCCTCCCTTCAACATCAGCTCCAGCAAGCACTGCCGTGAGGATGAATCACCCACACCCGGCAGAACCCCCAGCGCGGCCGAGCGGAAGCCCGGCGGGTTGGCAACCAGCAGTTCGGCCAGTTTCTTCCGTACTGGCTCCGGATCCTCGGGGAAACGAGCGGCGAGGTCGCTCAAGCGCTCCGGCAGTTGGTCCTGGTCCGGCACCCTCGCCTAGTATCGGTGGAGCGGCCAATGAGCTTTAGGGACTGTGTGGCCCACCCTTCAGCGAGATCGCCGCTGACCCGCTATCCCCAGAAGTTGAACCACTTCCGTTCGCTGTCGGCCTCCGGAGGCGGCTGTTCCGGCAGCGGCTCCCCTTCGAGAACCGCCCGCGGATTCGTGACGAAGAGCATCTCCGCGCGTTCCCGGCCGTACCGCCCCGCCACGTGGTTGAAGCCCAGGTCCAGACGCGGGGTCCGGTCCTCCGGGTCGTGGGCGTCGCTGGCGATGAAGTGGACCAGTCCCCGCTTCATGAGCCGGTGGGCCACGTTCCGCGCCTCTACCCCAAACCGTCCCAGCAGGGACTGCGCCGTCACCTGCACCAGGCAACCGCTCTCGATCCAGCTCTCCATCTCTTCCATGCGGCTGTGCAGCAGGAAGTTCCGCTCCGGGTGCGTGATCACCGGCGTCATCCCGCAATGTAGCAATTGCGCGAAAACCTCCGGCGTGCTTTTGGCGATCAGCAGGTCCGGGAATTCCACCAGTAGGTATCGCTTGTGGTTGATGGTGTACTTGGTCGGATGCGCCAGCGCGTCGTGGATGTTGTCGAAATACAGGTGAAAATCGCAGCCGCAGTGAAGGCGCACCGCACCGCTGGCTTTCTCGAGTTCGGCCAGCCGCTCCTCGACCCGCTCGGGATGGAATTGGAATTCTAGGTTGGCATGCGGGCTTGCGACCAGATCGGTGGTCCCCGTCTCGGCCGCGATCCGAATCATTGCGACGCTGTCTTCCAGGGACCTGGCGCCGTCATCCAGGCCGGCCAGGACGTGAGTATGGATGTCGATCATGGAAGGCTCAGCGCCGGCCCGGCGGCAGGTTTCGGCACGGGCGCAGCGGAGCGCCGACAGCCCGCCTGGGGGCTATATAAACATCTCTTCGTCGTGCGTGGCCTGTTCGACGGTGGCGCGGCGGCTTCCCGCCAGGTACGCAAGCATCGCCCGTATGCCGGCGGTAACCGCGTTGATCTGCTTCAGGGGACGGACGACGCTGTTCTGCAGCAGAGTAGTCGTTTCCTGGAAGCGGTTGACCGTGTCGTCCATTACCATCTCGATGCGGTCCATCTGGGCCCGCGTGCGTGAGGCAGCCTCGCCCAGAACGTCGTCCACGCGCACGAGCTGGGTTCGGCTCAGGTCCAGTATGTCATTGGTCTTGCTGGAGATCTCGGCAGCGTACCGGCGGACGTCGTCGATCACTTGCTGGCTCGTGTCGAGAATCGGTTCGATTCTCTCGACCAGCGGCTCCACTCGGGTCACCAGCTCCCGGGTCTGCTTCTTCATCGCCCAGGAGGCGCGCGCCATCACCGCCAGCAGGATCACTTGAATCACCAGGCACGCCGCCGCCGTCGAGGCGAAGCCGATCATCCAATACAGTGCGGTTTGGGAGTCCATGAACTAGGTCTTCTCGTCCTCCGGCGCCCGGCCAGTGACTGCGTCGCGGTAGGCCTGCTTGCCGGCCTCGACCGCCGCTGTCAGGTTCTCCCGCTGCCGGGTCACGACCGTCCGGCCGCGCTCGATCGCCTCTCCAGCCTGTTCGCGAAGCTCGCCGCCGCGCTGCCGCAGGTATTCCTTTCCCTCATCCGCCTTGCCGCGGATGAACTCCCGGGTCTCTTCCCCGGACTTGGGCGCGAACAGCACTCCGACTGCCAGGCCGAGGCCCAATCCGAACGCAAAATACGAAAGTTTGCTGCCTTCTTCCGCCATTATGCACCCTCCTTGTAGGTTGTGCGACTCACCTGCATACTAGCATAGTAGCGGAAAAGAGACTCCGGCAGAGTGCAACAATAAGAGGTGAATCTGCGAAACACAAGGGGTCGGAGATGAGCGAGCGAAGCCCACGCCGGCTGGACGCCGAAGCGCTGTGGCAGTATGCTCTCCGCGCCTTGGGAGGGCGCGCGCACTCCGTCGTCGAATTGCGCCGGAAACTCGAGCGTCGCGCCGAACGCTCCGGGGACGTCCCAGGGATACTGGCCCGCCTGAAAGACTGCGGCTACCTGGATGACAAACGCTATGCCGAGGCGGTGGCCTCCTGGCGGCTGGACAGCCAGGGGCTTGGGAAAGCCCGTGCGTTAAGTGACTTACGCAAGCGGAGCGTCGCGCCATCCGTGGCCGAAAAGGCTGTGGCCAAGGTCTACAGCGAGACCGACGAGGCGGCTCTGATCGAGGCTTTCCTGCACCGGAAGTACCGCGCAGTGGCGCTCGACGCCTTCCTGGCCGAGCCCAAGAACCTGGCTTCCGCCTACCGCCGCCTGCGCGTGGCGGGATTCAGCTCCGCCAATTCCCTGCGCGTCCTGAAGCGCTTCGCCCGCGAACCGGAGCTCCTGGACGGCCTTGAAGACGAGACCGGCCGCGGGGAGGAGTAGCCCGCCACGGCCGGGCTCAGGGCTGGCGCGCCGGCAGCCGAGGCGAAGTCCTGCACCCCCGCCTCCCGCGTACCGGGTTGTGTACGCTGAGGTATGCGGGTTTCAGAGCATTGCTGGGCCGTCACGGGCCTGGCCTATCTGCCTCCCTGGGAGGTGAATGCCGGGTTCGTCGCCGGCGCGCATACGACGGTGGCTGTGGATACCGGCGCGAGCGCCCTGGCGGCGGCCACGATTTACGGCTACGCCGCGGCTGCGCGTCCTGGCAATCGCCTGCTCGTCATCAATACCGAGAGGCACTTCGACCACATCGGCGGCAACGCCTATTTCCGGGAGCGGGGTGCCGACATCCTCGGCCACCCCGCCTGCGTGCGCACGGAGCAGGAATTCCGGGCCGAGGTCGCGGAATTCAACGCCATGATCGCCGATTCGTCGCGACGGGCGCGCGGCGAGGCGGAGGTGTTCTACCGCGGCACCAGCCTCGCGCTCCCCGACCGGTTCATCGCCGAGGACGCGGTGCTCGACTTGGGCGGCCTTGAAGTTCGGGTGCTTCTGACGCCGGGGCACACGCCGTCGAACCTAACGCTCCATGTTCCGGCCGAGGACGTCCTCTACAGCGGCGATTGCCTGGTCAACGGCTACTTCCCCAACCTCGGTGGCGGGGCCGAGCCCGAGTGGCGCCAGTGGCTGGGCTCGCTCGCGCGCATCGAGCGGTTGGCGCCGGAGTTCGTCGTTCCGGGTCACGGCTCGGTGGCGCACGGAGACGAGGTGCGGGAGATGATCGAGCGCGTCCGCAAAGCGCTCGGCGAGGCGCTGGGCGCGAGGTGACGAATGGACAGCTTCAAACTGAAAGTCATCGGATACGTCGAATCGCCCGTGAAGGAACGGACGGATGAAGGATGGGGAGAGGTTGAGGCTCGAGTTGTTCTTCTGCCCGAGTACCGGGCGGGATTGGAGGGCATCCAGCGGTTCTCGCACGCTCTGATTGTCACTTTCCTGCACCAAGTCCTTTTCGAGCCTTCCAAACACATTCTTCGGCGGCCGCGCGGACTCGATTCCATGCCCGAAGTGGGCATCTTCGCCCAGCGAGCGAAGGATCGTCCCAATCCCCTGGGCATCACGGCCGTGTCTATCCTGGGCGTCGCATCCGGAGTGCTGGCGGTACGCGGCCTGGACGCGATCGACGGGACCCCTGTGGTCGATGTGAAGCCCTACTATCCGGCTTATGACCGTGTCGAGAACGCGGCCGTTCCGGAGTGGGCCGGCAGGCTCATGGAAGGGTACTTCTGAGCGCCGCCGGCGCCGCGCGGGCCGCCGCAGACACGGAAGAGACGGGCCTGCCGGCAACGTGCTATCGTGGCCTCTTTAGCGGCACGATGAAACACGAGAGTCTCGGCGATTTCCCCCTGGTCATCGGCATCCCCGTTCAATGGGGCGACCAGGACGCGTTCGGTCACGTCAACAACACCGTCTACCTGCGTTGGTGCGAGAGCGTGCGTATCGAGTATCTGCGGCGGATCGGGCTATGGATGATCGACAACGACGGCGTCGGCCCCATTCTGGCCAGCATTTCCTGCGACTACCGGCGGCCGCTGACCTATCCCGACACCGTGCACGTGGGTGTGCGCGTCGACAAGATCGGGAACACAAGTTTCCGCATGGACCACGCGGTAGTCAGCGAGGCCCAGAAGGTGGTGGCTGCGGAGGTCCGATCGACCATCGTGGTCGTGGACTACCGCCGCAACAAGTCCGTCCCGGTCCCGGAGCCGGTGCGGGCGGCCATCGAGAAGATCGAGGGCCGGGCGTTCGAGCGGGCGCACGCGGCACACTGAATGGAAGACCGGAACACCGCCACTCTGTTGATCGATTGCCCAGACCGCAAAGGGCTGGTTGCCGCCATCGCCGACTTTCTGTATGCCCACGGCGCCAACATCCTGCACGCCGACCAGCATCAGGACCAGGACCTGGGGTTGTTCTTCATGCGCGTGGAATGGGCGCTCGATGAGTTCGACCTGTCGCCCGAGGCCTTGCGCGAGCGGTTCGCGCCCATCGCCCAGCGGCTCGATATGAACTGGCGGGTTGAGTATTCCGCACGGCGGTTGAGGACGGCGATCTTCGTCTCCGGCTACCTGCACTGCCTGGCGGACCTGCTCCACCGCCACCGCTCCGGCGAGTTGCGTTGCGCGCTGCCGCTGATCGTCGCCAACCACGAAGAGGCCGCGCCGCTGGCCGAGTTCTTCGGCATCCCGTTCCACTACATCCCCGTCCCCAAGGGCGGCAAAGCGGAAGCCGAGCGGCGGCAGTTGGAGCTCATCGAGGAAAACCGCATCGACCTCGTCGTGCTGGCCCGCTACATGCAAATCCTGTCGCCCGAATTCGTGGCCCGCTACCCGCGCAGGCTCATCAACGTCCACCATTCCTTCCTGCCGGCCTTCAGCGGCGCCAGGCCCTATCACGCCGCCTTCCAGCGCGGCGTGAAACTGATCGGGGCTACCAGCCATTACGTCACCGCGGTGCTGGACGACGGCCCCATCATCGAGCAGGATGTCACGCGCGTCTCCCACCGCGACCAACTCGAAGACCTGATCGAGAAAGGCCGCGACCTGGAGCGTGTCGTGCTCTCCCGCGCTGTCCGTTGGCACCTGGAGCATCGCATTCTCGTCTGCGGCACCAAAACGGTGGTCTTCGACTGATCCACCTCTCGAAAGCGGCCCCGACGGGCGGCGAGTTCTCGGGTTACAATGGGATTTAAGGGCCTGTTTTACCATGCTTGAAGTCCAAGAAGAAACGATCCAACTGTCCGCGCCCCGGCTGAAGGGGCGCATGTCGATCGAGGAAGCGATTGCCGCGCGACGCTCGAAGCGCGCCTACCGCGGCGATCCCGTGCGGCTCGTGGACGCTGGCCAGTTGCTCTGGGCGGCGCAGGGAATCACCGATCCGAAGGAGCGTAAGCGTGCCGCTCCGTCGGCGGCCGCCCTTTATCCGCTCGAAACCTACCTGGTGGCTACCCAAATCGACGGGCTGACCCCGGGCGTCTACAGGTACCGTCCCGAGGAACATGACCTCGTGCTGCAGGCCCCCGGCAGCCGGCGCCGGGAACTGGCCGCCTCGATCGACCAGGACTGCGTCCGCTTTTCGGCGTGCCTCCTCGTGTTTGCCGCCGTCTACGAGCGCACCACGGTGAAATTCGGCCAGCGCGGAATCCGCTACGTTCATATGGAGGCGGCTCACGCCGCCCAGAACGTGCAGCTTCAGGCCACCGCGCTACGCCTCGGCTCGGTCATGGTCGGCTCGTTCAAGGAAGACGAGATCCGCAGCATCCTCGGGCTACCGGAGTGTGAGGAGCCGGTGTACCTGGTGGCTCTCGGCAAGCCGTAAACTGCCCAGGCCACGTTCCGCCGCCAGTTCCAGACAGCGCAGAGAGCCCGGATCGAGCCCCCACAATGCGCGGGCCGCGTAGGCATCCACCGCGACGGGATCGGTGCCCGCGATTACCGTCTTGCGCAACGCGACATCCTCGACACTGCCGCCGCTGGGGCCGTTGCGCATGAGCACGCGATAGGCGTCGAGCACCGTGAGGGTCGGGCGCAGGAACGCCGCCAGATCGGCCAGGCTTTCGTCGATACGCTGGTGCAGGCGCATACGCAACCCGCCCAACATGCCGTACCAGTTCTTGAGGCCGAGCGTCGCGCCCGTGAGTTCGTGTTGTTTCGCGACGGGCAAGTTGATGACCTTGTCGGCCTCCAGAAACGGATCGAGCACCGGCCAGGCGCGCAGCACGGTCCCGCCCAGATCGACCTCGCGGAAGCGCGCGCTTTCGGGAAGAACGATCTGGCCGCCGGCGGCCGTCACGGCACGGGCGACGCCGCTGCGTTCGAAGCAGCGGCGCACCTCGTTGACCGGGACGTCCGTCACCAGCACCTTGCGCGCGCCAGCCCCGAGCGCCAGCCGCACCACTTCGGCTACGGCCTCGGGATTGGTGTTGGCGGCTTGTTCGGGTGTGCGGTCCCAGGCCATGTTGGGCTTCACCAGGACCGCGTCGCCCCGTGCCACGAACCGGCCCATGCCGCCGAGTTCCGCGATCGCACGCCGGACCAGAGCGGCCGGTTCGCCGCCCTCGATGACCACCAGTTCCGGAAGGTTGGGATCGCGCGCCACTCGAAGATCGCGCTTGAGCACGGGCGGCGCGCTGTCCTCAGGGCGCCGGCTGCGGGCGCCGAGCCACATCGCGAGGCCAGCGGCGCCTGCGCCCACGCCGCCGGCGCGCATCAGGTTGCCGAGAAGCGCCCGCCTGGATGCCGCCCGTCCGTCGCCGCCGTCCCGCACGTGATAAGTTTAAACCCGTGAGCGGTGAGTGGGGCAGGCGCTTCCGCCTGCCGCGCGGAACGCGCGAGGCAGACAGAACCAGGAGCGAGCGAAGTGAACGGCAAAGAGAAACCGCGGCCGGCCACGGGCCTTGTCCCGCGGACGCCAGAAGACCTGGCGGTCCGGGGCGCGCTCGTGCTCACGGGCGCGTCCGCGGTGATCGCGCAGATCGTGCTGATGCGCGAGCTGATCGTCGTCTTTCGCGGCAACGAGCTGTCGCTGGGACTGATGCTCGGGACCTGGCTGCTCTGGACCGCGGCCGGCAGCAGCATCCTGGGCCGCGCCGCGGGCCGTGCGCGCCATCCCCGAGCGATCACGGCGGCGCTGTTCGTCCTCGCGGCGGCGGTGTTGCCCGCGACCGTTTACGCCGTCCGCGCCAGCCGGCAGGTTGTCGCCACCGCACCGGGCGAGGCTCTGGGGCCGGGCGCCGTCCTGGTGGTCTGCTTCCTCACGCTGAGCGCCTTCTGTGCGCTGGCGGGCTGCCTGTTTGCCGCCGCCAGCCGTCTGTATAGCACCGAGGCCCGGGCCGCCGCCGACGCATCCACGAGCACCGTTTATCTGCTCGAAGCGGCCGGCTCCGCCGCGGGTGGCCTGCTCTTGAGCCTGCTGCTGCTGCCCTATGCCGGCGCGTTCGAGATCGCGTTCCTGGTGGCAGCCTGCAACCTGATCGCGGCGGCAGCGCTGCTTCTGCGGCATCCCGTTTTGCGGCTCGCCGCGGCCGTGGCGGTGCTCGCGGCGTTCGCGCTCATGGGCCCGGCTGCCGCCCGCCTCGAGCGCGCCTCGCTCGAACGCTTGTGGCACGGCTTCCGTCTCGTCGCCAGCGAGAACTCGGTCTATGGCAACCTGGCCGTGATCGGCGGCGAAGGCAGTGGCACCATTTACGAGAGCGGCGTGGCGCTGGCGACGGTCCCGGACCCGGCCGCCGCGGAGGAGGCGGCCCACTACGCCCTGCTCCAGCATCCGGCGCCGCACAGCCTGCTACTCATCGGAGGCGGAGTCAACGGCAGCCTCGCGCAGGCCCTTCAGCACCGCACCGTCGAGCGCGTCGATTACGTCGAGCTCGATCCGGCGCTGATCGGCGTGGCGCGGAGGTGCTTCCCGTCCGAGTGGGGCCCCGCGGGTTCCGATTCGCGAGTCCACATACACAACCTGGACGGCCGGCTGTATCTGAAGACCACTTCCCGCGACTTCGATGTCATCGTCGTGAACCTGCCCGCGCCACGGACGGCGCAGTTGAACCGCTTCTACACCGTCGAGTTCTTCCGCGAGGCGTCCAGGCGGCTCTCCTCCTCGGGCGTGCTCTCGTTCCAGCTTCAGGCCTCGGAAAACTACATCAGCCCGGAGCTCGGCGCGCTCCTAAGCTCGATCCGAAAGACGCTGGGCGCGGTCTTTCCGGAAGTCGGCCTGATGCCGGGCGAGAGCGTCCATTTCTTCGCGGCCAAGCGCGCGGGCGTTCTGGTCCCTACGGCAGTGCTGCTCGACCGCCTGCGCGAGCGAAAACTGAAGACGCTCTACGTGCGCGAGTACTTCCTTCCTTTTCGCATGACGCCGGAACGAGTGCGCGATCTCGACGAGCAGTCGCGGCCCAATGCCGCCACGCCGCTCAATCGCGATTTCGCCCCCATCGCTTACTACTTCGCGACGACGCTCTGGGCCGCCGAGTTCAATCATGCCTGGAGGCGCGTCTTCGACGCCATCGCGCGCGTTCCGTTCGGCGAGGTTTCGACGTGGCTGGCGGTGGGGCTGGCCGGCATCGTGATCCTGATGCGCCGGTGCGGGGTGAAGGCCTGCGCCCTTTTCTCAACGGGCGCGACGGGCTTCACCATGATGGGCCTGGAAATTCTGCTACTGCTCGGTTTCCAGGCGGTCTACGGCTACGTCTATCGTCAGCTCGCGCTCCTCACGGCGATGTTTATGGCCGGGATGGCGCTGGGCGCGTGGCGCGGCCTGCGCGGCTCGGGCGCGCTGGGCGCTCTGGCCTCGATCCAGGTGGCCGCCGCAGCGGCGCCGTTCCTGGCCTTCGCATTCCTCGATTCGCTGGCCGGCATGACGACGCCCGCGATGCTGGCATTGGCTAGCCACTTGCTGTTTCCGGCTCTCGCGCTGGCATGCGGCGCGATCGGCGGCTGGCAGTTCGCCGTGGCGAGCCGCCTGTACTTCGCGGGAGAGCAGGATGGAACGCGGAGCCTGGGAGCGCCCTACGCGATCGATCTGGCGGGCGCGTGCCTGGGCGCCCTGGCGCTCAGCACCTGCGTCATCCCGGTCTTCGGCTTCCTCAATACCGCAGCGGTCATTTCGATGGTCTCGCTGGCGCCGGCGCTGACGGCGCTGATTTGCGCTCGCCGGACGGCGGGGCCGTGAACCCTCAGACACTCGTCTCCTCCGACGGTCATTTGGCCGGCGCTGGTTTATGTTCGCCGAAGACCAGGGCGGTGAAGGAGAAGATGTCGGTGTCCGGGTGCTGCCAGGCGTCCGTAGGCAGGCCGGCCTTGAGACAGGTTTCCTCGAGAAACGTCTTGCGGTCCCAGTGCTGTCCGACCGGGACCTGAGGGAGCAGCAGGCCCATCTTGTCGCCCCGCTTCATGATGAGCCCGTGGCGGCCGACCTGGATCTGGCTGACGTCCAGAACGCGCCGCAGAGGCGAGAGCACGGAGATCTCGTACTCCAGTTGGCCCAGTTCCGCCGTGGTGACCGGCCGGAACCGCGGGTCCTGGGTGGCTGCCGCCGCGGCCACGTCGCGTACCGTCTCGGCCAGCGGCCGCACGGGCGAGACGTACCCGATGCAGCCTCGCAGCTCTCCGTGTTCATTCAACGTCACGAAAGCGCCCCGTTCCTGGTTGAGAGACTCGAAGCGCACCGGCCCGTTCTCGTGCAACTTGCGGTCTTTCACCGCGCTTTCGACGGACTGCCGGGCCAGCTTGAGCAGCTCATCCTTCTCCGCGTCACTCAGCGTGAACTCGGAGGCAGCGCCGGCACGGGCCTGGAACGGCTTGACGAACGCCCAGGAACTGTAGCCCACCACGCGGCTCTTGTCGCCGGTGACATCGCCCGAGTTGGCGTACTTGAGCAGGTGGCGGCTCCGAGGCGCCGAGCCGCTCGGAAGCGATCATGGCCGCCACGATGGGCGCGCCGCCGCAGGCTTCCCAGACGCGGTGCTCGAAATTCTCGGACATGCTCAGGTAGTCCCATTCCTCGATGGCGCGCAGAGTCTTGTGGTCCAGACTCACGGCTTCGGTCGTAGGGATGGTAGTGCGAGAGATCGGAGCTGGCCACGATGAGTGTGTTACTGCCCTTGATTTCCCGGGCCAGCGCCAGGCCGAGCTTGCGGCTGGCCTCGTAGCTCTGATCTCCCATGATGATGGGCACCAGCTTGAAGTCGCCGATCGCGCGCTGGAGGAACGGAAGCTCATCCTCGAGGGCATGCTCGCCGCGCTCGCCCGCGATTACATGCCCGCGCGAGGAGAGCTGAACCAGTTCACCGCCCACGATCTTTTTGCAGAAGGCCTTGTCGACGGGGACGGTTCCGAGCGGCGTCTGGTAGGCGTCGCCGTCGTAGACGGAGACGAACGAGAACCCGTCCACGTGCGAAGGCGCGATGACCACGACGCGGTCATAGTGCTTGCCCTTGACGAGGGCGTAGCCGTAGGCGGCCACAGCGCCCGAGAACTCGTAGCCCGCGTGCGGCTCGACCAGTGCCTGCACAGTGCCGTCGATCGCTGGCGGCGCGGCGCGGGCGATGAAATCGTCCACCATCCTGGCGAGCTCTTTGGAATCGGCCGGGTAGAAGGAACCCGCGACCGCGGCCGGTCTCACTTGAGCGCGGGCGCAGGCCAGTGGGCAGAGCAGGGAAGAGAAGAGAAGCAGGAGAGCCAGGCGCCGGCACGAGGGCCGGCGCGGCACGCATGAGTGCGTGCGCCAAGTGAGTGACATCAGGTCCCCCAGACGCCGGCTATGGGTTGGCGGCAGAACCGGCAGTTGCCTTTAACGATTTCGAGCGCGCCGATACTGAAGCCCGCGCGCTCGACCACTTTGCGGCGGCAGCGTGGGCAGTAGGTGTTTTCGGCGGGATGGCCCGGAACGTTGCCGATGTAAACGTAATGCAGGCCTTCGGCGTCGGCGGCGGCCTTGGCGCGTTCGAGCGTCGCCACCGGGGTCAGCGGCAGGTTCTTCAGCAGGTACTCGGGGTGAAACTGCGAGAAGTGGAGCGGCACGTCGGGCCCCAGTTCGGCCTTGACCCACTTGGCGAGGCCGCTGAATTCCTTGTCGCCGTCGTTGAGGGTGGGAATGACCAGGTAGACGATCTCGGTCCACATGCCCTGCGCGCGCAGCGTCACCAGCGTATCAAGGACCGGCTTGAGGTCGCCGTTGACAATGTCCTTGTAGAACTTCTGAGAGAACGCCTTCAGATCCACCTTGACGGCATCCACGTGGCGGCAGAGTTTGTTGAGCGGCTCTTGCTGGATGAACCCTCCCGTGACCACCGCGCTCTGGATACCCTGCGCGCGTGCGGCTTGGGCGACCGCCGTCATGTACTCGTAGAAAACCACCGGCTCGCTGTAGGTGTAGGCGATGATGCGGCAGCCGTTCTGCCGCGCCCCTGCCACCACCTGGTCCGGCGGCAGGTAAACGCTCCGCAACTGCTCGGGCCGCGACTGCGAGATGTCCCAGTTCTGGCACATCTTGCAGTTCACGTTGCAGCCCGCGGTGGCGATGGAAAACGCGGTGGATCCCGGGATGGAAGTGGAAGAACGGCTTCTTCTCGATGGGGTCGACGTGGGCCGCGACAGCGCGCGAGTGGACCAGCGTGTAGTAGGTGCCGCCGCGGTTCTCGCGCACGCCGCAGTAACCGCGCTCGCGGTCGTCGATGACGCATTCGCGCGGGCACAGCTTGCACTTGGTCTTCTTGTAGGGCAGCTTATCGTAGAAGGCGGCCTCGGCGATGAAACGGGAGTCGCCCTCGGCGGCCAGGGCAGGGAGCGCGCAGGCGGCGCAAGCTGTCAGGAACGAGCGGCGGTCCACCTCACACCTCCACGCGCTCGATGCGCCGCGGGTCGTTGGTGCCGATGCCGCGGCTGGCGGCGGTTGCGATATACGCCGGACGGCGGTCCAGCGCTGCCAGCGGCTTGAGGCCCTTGGCCACGCGCTTGCCGTCGACGATCTGCCAGCCGGTGTAATCGAGCGCCACCGGGTCGCGCGCCACCAGCAGCGCGTTGAGCGGCCAGGACCATTGCGGCATGTAGCTGGGGCCCCCTTCATATTGCGCGGTCATGGCGTCGCAGATGGCGAGCCGCACCTTCTTGCGGATGGGCGGCAGCATGTAAACGTCGGCGATGTACGGGTCGCCCGCACTGGAGTGGTACTTGTTCGGGTTGTGGATGGTGCCGAACAGGTTCTTGAGCGCTATGGTGACCCCGGCGATGCTGTGGTCCTTGAGCACCGGCAGGTTGACGATGCCGTCGCAGACGCGCGTGACGGCTTTCGAAAGCAGGCTGCCGGCGCTGCCGTAGACGGCGAGTTCCTCTTCGTAGCCGAACACGTCATTGCCGGCGACGCGCGCACGGCCGGGGCGGTCTGCGATGCGGAAGCCAGCGCTCTCGAGGTCTTCGCTGAGGCGGTCGAAGACGATAATGTCCTTGGCGACTACGCCCGCCTGGCGGAGGCGCTCGGAGATGGCTTCGACCAGCGAGGGGCTCGTGGAGGCCGAGCCGCGCCCGGCCAGGCAGTTCACCTTGAGCCCGATGACCTCACCCGGCCGCGCGACCTGTTTCCAGGCCTCGAGCGCGGTGTCGCGGTTGTAAAAGGCCTGCAAGGCGCGGTCCAGAAGCGCCGCCAGCCGCGCCGATCCGCTGGGCGCGCGGTCCCGCGCGACGACGACCCTGGACAGGGCGGAAGGCGGCGTCTGGGTGGCAACCAGCGCGCCGTACGATGACCGGATGAACTCCCGGCGGTTCATAAACTGCCCCGACACTCCGGTATACCACCGGGAGGCGGGGGGTGGGAGTGGCCGTTTGGGGGAGTGGGTTCCAGGCCTCCAGCGCCGTGTCGCGGTTGTAGGAGGCCTGCAAGGCTCGGTCTGGCGGGGGTCGGTTGCTATGGGCCGCCCTCTGGCCGCGCCTCTTCCATCTGCTGTATCCTGGCGTTACGCGCCGAATGGCGGAGGCGCCCGAGAGATCGGGGTTGGAAGTCGTTCGGTGGAGAGCCGCTCAGGAGAACGATATGGGTTGCCGCTGGCCGCTGCTTGCGTCCTCGTTGGCAGTCTTGCTCGCTGTTCCGCTGTTGGCAACCGGCCCTACGGGGGCCATAACCGGCACCGTCACCGATCCGTCCGGGGCTGCCGTTCCCAACGCCCGGGTCGTGGCGACGAACCAGGAAACCAACGCCGCCCGCGAAGTCCAGACCAACGACGACGGCGACTATACCGTCCCCCTGCTCCCGCCGGGCCGCTACCGCGTCGCGGCCGAGCGGCCCGGCTTCCGGCGCAGCGTACAAAGCGACGTCACGCTGGACGTGGATCAGCTCGCGCGCGTCGACCTTGCGCTCGAGGTCGGCACGGCGACGGAGGAAGTCCAGGTCAGCGGCACCCCGCCCCTGGTTCAGACCGACACGTCCACGCTGGGACAAGTAATCAACGGCCGCCAGGTCCACGAGTTGCCTTTGAACGAGCGGAACTTCCTCGCCTTTGCGCTCCTGGCGCCGGGCAG
Source organism: Bryobacterales bacterium (assembly GCA_963710565.1). Classification (GTDB taxonomy): domain Bacteria; phylum Acidobacteriota; class Terriglobia; order Bryobacterales; family Bryobacteraceae; genus DASWZN01. Next base: position 104,443 of record CAVQAN010000015.1, read on the forward strand.
CCACACGGCCTCCGAGGGTTCGCAGAACTCGACCCAGGGCGGGTCAATAAGCGTCGATGGCGCCCGTGAACAGTCGAACAGCTTCCTGCTGGATGGGGTGGACAACAACGATCCCTATATCAATCAGTACGTCGCTCTCCCCTCCATCGACGCCATCCAGGAATTCAAGGTGCAATCCAGCGGCTACTCGGCGGAGTACGGGCGCAGCGGCGGCGCGCAGGTCAACGTCATTTTGAAAAGCGGCACTAATGACTTCCACGGAGGCGCGTTCGAGTTCCTGCGCAACCGCAATTTGGATGCCAAGAACCTGTTCGACCTTCCGGACTGCACGCCAGGTTCGGCCCCCGGCACTTGCGGCCCCATCCCCCGCTTCGACCGCAACCAGTTCGGGGGAACGCTAGGCGGGCCGATCCGCAAGGACAAGACCTTCTTCTTTGTGTCCTACGAAGGGTTGCGCTTACGCCAGGCGACCACACTCACGGCCACGGTCCCGTCCCAGATGCAACTGGCGGAAGCCTTCGCGGCGGTGCCGGCCGAGTATGCCAACCCGGCCGGTCTGGCTGTGCTTAACCTGTACCCGGCGGCCAACGTCGGCACGGACCTCGTCAATTCGAACAAGTTCGTCTCCTCTCCCCCGATTCAGAACGCCGAGGATCTGCTCACGGTCAAGGTGGACGACCAAGAGGGATCCAAAGACACCCTGTCGGCTCACTACTCGCGGTTTGGCGAGAACCGGTTCAATCCTTTCGACCCCGTGAATTCCTTCACCGCCCTGCCCGGCTACGGCAGCTTCACATTGAACAACGGCCAGAACGCAGGCCTCGCCTGGACGCACGTGTTCACCTCTAAGGCGATCAATGAGCTCCGCCTGGGGTTCAACCGCATGCGGGCCGGAGCGTTCCAACAGAACTATGGCACCAACGTGAGCGCCCAGTTGGGCTTCCCGGACGTGCTCACGAACCCGGTCGATCTGGGAACGCCCAACGTCGCCTTGCTCGGCTTCGACGGCATCGGCGAGCCCGTCAACTACCCGCAGGACCGTCACGATACCACGATCCACCTGGCGGACAACCTGGCCTGGATCTCCGGCCGCCACCAGTTCAAGTTCGGCGCCGACATCCGCTGGATTCAAATCAACAACTTCCTGGACTTCCTGGCACGCGGAGAGTGGTTCTTCGCGGGTGGCTTGAGCGGTGATTCCATGGTCGCGCTGACGCAGTTGCTGGCCGGCATGCCGGACTACGCCGTCGCGGTGGCCGGCACTACCGACAACACGCTTCGCAGCACGGGAACGAATGTGTACATCCAGGACGACATCCATGTGGTGCCGCGCCTGCTGTTGAACGTCGGCCTGCGCTACGAACACAACAGCCCGCCGGTCGAGGCCCAAAACCGCTTCAGCGTTCCCGACCTCAGCGCGAACTCGGCCACCTGCTCCCCCGTGCCCGGCTGCCAGTTCATTCTGGCCGGCACGCACGGCGTCCCGCGTACCGTCTACCGGCCCACGCGCACGGACTTCGCGCCGCGCATCGGGATCGCCTGGCGTCCGCTCAAGTCGGAGCGGTGGGTGGTCCGTGCCGCGTATGGCATCTTCTACGATGTCCCGATCTTCAATATCAACATTTTCCCCCGCGACAACCCGCCTTTTTACGCGCTGTCCTTTTATCCCAACAGCGGAACCAACACCATTCAGGACATTCTCGATCAGCCCGGGCAGGCGATCGTCCAACCCAATACCATCGCCCCCGACTTCCGCGACGGGTATATGCAGCAGTGGAACACCAATCTTCAGTACGAGGTGAAGCCCAACTGGATGATCGACCTGGCCTACGTCGGCTCGAAGGGCACTCACTTGGCCGACATGCGCGACCTGAACCAGATCAATCCGGCAACGGGCGTCCCGCCCTACCCGCAGTTCTCCTCGATTCTCTACGCGGAGTCGAATGCCAACAGCAGCTACAACTCGATGCAGTTCCGCTCCGAGAGGCGCGGCCGCTATCTGACCCTGCTGGCTTCCTATACCTTCTCAAAGTCGCTGGACGACCTCTCGGCCGTCTTCGGCGGCTCCGTGGGTTCCGGCCTGCCCCAGGACTCCAACAACCTTCGCGCAGGGCACGCGCTTTCCGATTTCGATGCGCGGCACCGTCTCTCTCTCAGTGCCGTCTACGAGCTGCCTTTTGGCCGCCTGTGGGCGAAGCAACCGGCGTGGCGTAAGGGACTCCTCGACAACTGGCAGGCCTCCGGAATCCTCACCGCGCAAACGGGCTCGCCGTTCACGGTCAATCTGGCGGCCCAGCAGTCCGGCTCCGCGATCGCCGCTTTCGGGAACCCCTACCGGCCGGACCTGATCTCCGATCCCTTCCAGGCCGGCTCCGTCATGGCGAATCCCGATCCCGCCTGCCACTCGACGATCTCCCAAGGCGGCCTGGCGGCCGACCAGGTGCGTCAGACCGGGAGCTGGTTCAACACCTGCGCGTTTGCGGCGCCCGCTCAGGGCCAATTCGGAACCGCTGGCAGGAACATTGTGACCGGACCGGGTGTCACCAACCTGGATTTCTCGCTCTCCAAGACCATTTTTCTCCACGGCGAGCGGCATCGCATGCAGCTCCGCGGGGAGTTCTTCAATCTGCTCAACCATCCCAACCTCGATAACCCGAACCGCGTGTTCGGCACGGCCACGTTCGGGCAGGTTCTTTCGGAGAACGCCTATGGCAACAAGCCGCCGCGCCAGATTCAGTTGGCATTCAGGTACCTCTTCTGACGTGCTTGTCCACCTTAGCGCGTTTTCATGTTTTTGCTGTTGATTTTGGGAATTTCTCGGCGCATCATCGAATGCGGTGCGCACCCCGATGACTTGCCTAAGAGGGGCGGTGCTGGCCGCTGCGCTGGGAACCGTCCTCCTCGCTCAGGAGCCACCGCCTCAGGCGTCCTGCACCAAAGGGACGAGAGGCACGTTTTGGCCCCTCGAGGCGAACGCCGACCGCAAGGTCGCCAGGCAGTTGATCCAGGCCGGTGAGCTGTACATGTGTACGGCGCGGGCGTGGAATCACCGCTGGGAGCTGTTGGCGGTTAACATCGCCTCTCTGGAGGCCGGCGGCTCGCGCAAGAAAGCTCCGCCGGACAGGGACGATCCGGCCTCTCGCACCCGGCTCGCCCGGAAATAGGCTCCCGGCAGCGCACACTTGAACTTCCCGGCTGGACGGCGAGGCCGCGGAGCGAGCGCCGCAGCGGATTCTGCGGCACGCCTTGCGGGCGACACGGCTGTCCCGTAGAGTGAAGTTGTGACGGCGCAAGAGGCCTACGAGTGGACTACGGGCGGGGGTGCATCGGATTTTGCGCGCCTGATCGCGGCGTGCGAATCGTTCGGGCCCTATTGCCTGATCGGTGGGCTGGCAGTGAATTGCTACGTCGAGCCGGTCTATACGCTCGATGCGGACCTCGTAGTCGTTTCCTCGAAGCTCCCGGTGTTGTCAGCGCGCCTCCAGGACCAGGGCTTCAGCGTCGAGGAGCATCCGCACTCATGGAACGCATTCGCGCCGGAGAGCGAGATCCGCATCCAATTCACCACCGACGGACGATACCAGGCATTCCTGGCCCGCTCGGTGGAGGACACCGTCCTGGGGGTTCGCGTGAGGGTCGCCTGCATCGAGGACGTCACCCGCGGCAAGCTGTGGGCCTACGGGGATCCACAGCGGCGCCTCAGCAAGCGCAAGAAGGACGAGTTGGATCTGATCCGGCTCGCCGAGGCGCATCCCGAGCTGAGCCTGCAATATCCTGCCGAGCTGCGCGCACAGATCGAGCGCGGATGACCGTGCCCGCCCCGGCTTACTGCCAGGTCCTGAAGATCCCCTCAGCCAGTTTGGTCCAGGGATAGTAGTCGCCGTTGTTCGGAGCCGGTTGAGGCACCGCCCAAGCCCACCAGAAGACGCCCTGCATGACCGCGCTGTGCGGGCTCCAGACCTCGGACGTAGCCTCGTAACAATTGGCCTGCTCCTGCTGGTCGACGGCGCCTGCGTGCGAATAGTTGTACGGTTCGGTGTTCGTCCCGGAGGTGCTCATGTAGCCGATCTCGGTGAAGATCACCGGCTTCCCGTGATGCGCGGCGGCAAAATTCAGCACATCCTGGATGATGTTCTCGCCGCTCTTGTTCGAGGACCAGGCGGCGATGAGCTGCGCGAGCGTCGGGTCGGCGTGATTGGTCAGGGGGAAATAGGCGTCCAAGCCGATCACGTCCACCTGTGGATTGTCCCAGAAGGAGACGGAAGTGAATTCGTCGCCGGACCAGGTGGCGTTGGCGGCGTAGGTGAGCTTGCCGGCGTATCCAGTGCTCCGGATCGCCGCGATGACGTTGTTCCACGCCGTCTGATTCGCGGCTCCGCTCATGGTCAAATACTCGGTCCCGAAGCAGAGCATCTCGACGCCGTTCGCCTGCGCGAGTTGCGCGTAATGCGTGATGAAGGTGGTGAAACTGGCGAACCAGGCGCTCGTGGAACTGGGGGCGATCTGGCCTCGCCAGGTGCCATCCAGGACATCCACGTGAGGCTTCAGCATCACTTTGACGCCCTGGGCGTGGAACTCCGCGATGGCCGCGCGCAGGCCATCGTCGGTGGGGGTCTGGCTGGTCGCCGCGATGGTGGTCGAGGTCGCGGTGGCCATATACTGAGTCACCAACAGGCCCGCCCAGGTGGCGCCCGTGGCGGCCAGCGCGTCCTCCGAGATCTTCGCCGACCCGCCGCTGTATTCGCCGGTCTGCCACGACACCAGGGTGAAGCCTCTGAAGCCGAAGCCGGAGTAGCGCTGCGACGTTACCGTCACCGTCGCCGACCCCGATTTGGTCGAGTCGGCCGCGGAGGTGGCTGTAATGGTGACCGGTCCCGCGGCGATCGGGGCGGTAAACACACCGGTCGCGGAAATCGTGCCGGCGGAAGCCGACCAGTTCACGGCAGTGCTGAAATTGCCGGTCCCTTGCACCGTGGCCGTGCATTGTTCATTCGCTCCCTGCGCCAGCGAGGGGCTGGGGCAGGAGGCGGTCACCGATGTGATGGTGGGAACCGGCGTCGGTGTGGGCGTCGGGGCGGGCGGAGGGCCGAAATAGCCGTTGATGTCCAGGATGAGGTGCGTGGGGTCCGTCGTGAAGACACTGATGGCGCCGTTGGTCCCCGCCGGTACGATGGCAGCGTTCGCCACCACCGCGCCGTCCCAGGAGTTCAGAGTCGAGACATTCGGCTGCGGCGATCCCGCTGGCCACGCCGAGAGGAACGACAGCCGGGCGTCGGGCACCACCGTGGCGTTCAGCGAGTAGGCCGCCGCGGCCGCGGGTACGTTGCATGGGCTGGACGGGATCGCGAACGAGCGCGTCATCCCGGTGTCCATCTTGGGGCCGCCGAACGGACCCGCGGGCCAGCGCGTATCCGCGACGCGGCACGGCGTCACCGGATAGAACGCGAGTTCACCCACTCCGCCGGGCGGGCCGAAGTAACCGTTGATATCCAGGATCGCGTCAGCCGGGTCGGTGACAAAGAGGGAAATCGATCCGCTGGCGCCGGCCGGAACGATTGCAGCGTTCGCCACCACCTTGCCGGTCCAGGAATTCAGCGTGGACACGTTGGGCTGAGCCTGACCCGCCGGCCAGGCGCTGAGAAAACCGAGATAGTTCGTGTCCGGCACCGCCGTGACATTGAGCGAATAGGCGGTCGCGGAGGCCGTGGTCCCGCACAGACTGGAAGGAATGGGGAAGTTCCGGATCTGGCCGCCGGCGAGAGAAGGTCCGCCGAACGGGCCGGTGGGGCCGCGGGTATCGGCGATGCGGCACGGCGTGGCGGGATAGAACGAACAGGAACTGGCGCCAGGCGTCGCGTCAAAGTAGCCATTGATATCGAGGATCACGTCCGTCTGGTTGCTAGCGAACACGCTGATCGCTCCGTTGGCGCCGGCTGGAACGATGGCCGCGTTCGCGACCACGATGCCGCCCCACGAGTTCAAGGTGGAGGCGACGGGCTGGGGCTGCCCGGCAGGCCACAAGCTCAGGAAGCTGAGCGGGCCGTTGGGCACCGCCGTGGCGTTCAGTGAATAGGCCTGGGCGGTGGCCGGGATGTTGCACGCGCTCTGGGGAATTGTGAACGTGCGGGTGGACGTGGCGGTCAGCGGGGGACCGCCGAACGGCCCCACAGCGTTGCGCGTGTCGGCCACGCGGCAAGGCGCCACAGGGACGAACCGCGAGCCGGCAGTCTGTGCCGGGGCCAGGTTGAGGCCCGGCATTGCCGCACACAACGCTATCAGGAGGGGGCGATTCACGGCTTCACCCCCGTGTCCGTGAGGCACCAGCTCACCGTGTCGACCTCGTCGCCCACCGCGATGCCGTCCGATCCGCCGACCTTGCGGGCGGCGGAACACTCGGCCTTCGCGGGGCAGCCTTTCTCGCAGCCCACGATCTTCGTCACGCGCAGGCGGTAGTGCGTCTTGTCGATGGCCTCGACCGTGCCGCAGTAACCGCTGCCATCCCAGGGCCGCACGCAGACCGTGTCCCCGACCGAACTGCCCGTCGTATGGGCGCCGGCCTGGAGCAACATAGCGGCAATGTCGTTGTGACCGTTGCGCTCGGCGGCTTTGAGAGCCGAGCCCCAACCGCGCGAGGCGATGTTCAGATCGGCGCCGGACTGGACCAGCAGGCGAGCGGCCTCGAGGCGGCCTTCGGCGGCGGCGGCGATGAGCGCTGTCTGGCCGTCGCGGGCATGGGCGTTTACGTCCGCTCCCTTCGCGATAAGCAGGCGCATGGCAGGCAACTGCTCCGCCGTCGCTGCGTCAATCAGAGGAGTGCGGCCGGCCTGGTCGCGAGCGTCGGGGCTGGCGCCCTCCTTCAGCCGCGACTGGAGCAGCGCCACGTCGCCGGTTCGTGCGGCCTGGTGGAGATCGGCCGCCGCGGTTGCTTCCTGGGCCACCGCAGCAGGCGCGCATGCCAGAGCCAGCAGCGCAAGGATTGCGTGTCGAAAAACCTTCATGGTGTCGTCCTCGGTCTGGACGATTCTACCACCGGGGACGCGGAGGCAGCCTCCTCTGTTATCATCGCGGACTGGAGATTCCTTCATGATCCGCCATCTCGCCATTCTGCTTTCTTCCGCCGCGTGGCTCGGCGCCGCTCCGGCCAATCAGCCTCCGGCCTTGCTGAGCGACCCAGTCGACGTCAGCGGCGATTTCCACGACTTCGCCAACACCTACTTCCTCGCGGACAGCCTCTCGGGCTTCGATCCCGCAGCCGGAACGGGCACGCTCAACTGGCAGCGCAACCATCTCTACCCGCGCATCGCGTTCAACACCATGGAGGGCGTGCTCGAGCCCTTCCGGGGCGTGACGTTCCCCGAGGTCGAGTACGCGGTCAACCCCGCGCTGCCGTTCTCGATCCAGTTCGTTTCGCCGCGCACCGTGCGCATCCGCGTGCGGACCGGCCTCGAAGCCAGACCCCCGGCCGAGGAGCTGATGCTGGTGGGCGAGCCGCCCGTCGACCATTCCTGGCAGATGGCAAAGATCGAGGGCGGCTACCGCTATACCAGCGCGGCCGGCTCGGTGACTGTCTACGAGAAGCCCTGGCACGTCGAGTTCCGCGATGCGAACGGTCGCCTGCTCACGAAGACTAATCACGCGCAGGACAACGGGCGGACGCAGGTGCCGGTGCTGCCGTTCTCCTTCATCCGGCGGCCATCGGACTACTCGCGCAGCCTGGCGGCGGTGTTCTCACTCTCGGCTGGGCGAGAAGCTGTTCGGCTGCGGCGAGTCCTTCACCGAGCTGAACAAGCGCGGGCAGAAGGTCGTGCTCTATACGAATGACGCACAGGGCCCCGAGAGCACGAAGATGTACAAACCCATCCCCTTCTTCCTGAGCGATCGCGGCTACGGAATGTTCGTTCACACCTCCGCTCCGGCCACCTTCGACTTCGGCGCGACCTACCAGGGCACCACGGCGCTGGAGTTGGGCGACGACGAACTCGACTTGTTCGTCTTCCTCGGCCAGCCCAAGGAGATTCTCGACGAGTACACCAACCTCACCGGGAAGGCCCCCCTGCCGCCGCTGTGGAGCTTCGGCCTGTGGATGAGCCGCATCACGTACTTCTCGGAGAACGAGGTGCGCGGCGTGGCGGCCAAGCTGCGCGAGGAGCGCCTGCCCGCCGACGTGATCCACATCGACACCGGCTGGTTCGAGCACGATTGGCGCTGCGACTACCAGTTCTCCTCGACCCGCTTCAAGGACCCGGCCAAGATGATCGCGGACCTGAAGCAGCAGGGCATACGCATCTCGCTCTGGCAGTTGCCCTACTTCGTTCCGAAGAACCGGCTGTTCCCGGAAATCATCGAGAAGGGCCTGTACGTCAAGGACGGCAAGGGCAACCTGCCCTTCGAGGACGCGGTGCTGGACTTCACGAATCCGGCGACCGTGCGATGGTACCAGCGAAACCTGACCGGCCTGCTCGAGATGGGCGTGGGCGCGATCAAGGTGGACTTCGGGGAATCCGCGCCGCTCACCGGCGTATACGCCAACGGGCGCACCGGCTTTTACGAGCACAACCTGTACCCGCTGCGCTACAACAAGGCCGTGGCCAGCATCACCCGCGAGATCAGCGGGGAGAACATCATCTGGGCGCGCAGCGCGTGGGCCGGCAGCCAGCGTTATCCGCTGCACTGGGGCGGCGATGCGGCCACCACCGACATCGGCATGGCGGCGACACTGCGCGGCGGCCTGTCGCTGGGCCTGAGCGGCTTCAGCTTCTGGAGCCACGACATCGGCGGCTTCGCGGGCTTCCCCGGGCCGACCCCCGAACTCTACCGCCGCTGGCTGCCGTTCGGGATGCTGACGTCGCACAGCCGCTGCCACGGCGCTCCGCCCAAGGAGCCCTGGCTGATTGGCGCCGATTTCACCGACGATTTCCGGCGCGCGGACGAGCTGAAGTACAAGCTGATGCCCTATGTCTACGCGCAGGCCAAGGATTCGAGCGAGCGCGGGCTGCCCATGCTGCGGGCGCTGTTCATCGAGTTCCCCGAGGATGCCGGCTCCTGGAACGTCGAAGACGAGTACCTGTTCGGGTCCCAGATCCTGGTGGCGCCGCTATTCGAATCGGGCACGACGGGACGCGACGTCTACTTGCCGCCGGGGCAGTGGATCGACTACCAGACCGGCCAGGTGTACGCCGCCGGGTGGCATCGCATCGAAGCCGGGAAGATTCCGGTGGTGATGCTGGTGCGCGACGGCGCCGCGATTCCACACATCGCGCTGGCGCAATCGACCAAGGACATGGACTGGTCGAAGCTCGATCTGGTGGTCTTTGCGTCGGCCTCCGAGAAGGCGGAGGGGCTGGTGTGCCTGCCGTCGGACCGCGTGCTGCGAAAGGTGTCGCTGGCCAAGAAGGGCGGGGCGTTTGGGGCGGCCGAAGACGCGCTCGGTGGCAAGGCGGCGGTGGCGGTGAGGATGTACAGCGAGATGAGGTGAGGCGGCGGCCCGAAACGCCGGGGACATTGGTAGATTATGGCGCGGTTCCGGCTATTGCTGCCGGCCCGTTTCCATCGAATCCCCTTTCAAACCGTGCGTGCCGTTTTCCGGCACACGGCTTAACGATGATCTTCTGGGTGTGGCTTGCGACGGGTACTTCACGATGCCCATCAACCGGTACAGGCCCATCCCGCGTAGCTGATCGCCAGTGTAGAAACGACGCTTCGTCGGCCGTTGCCCGCCGTGCCGATAGTGCCAGCGCCGCAGACTCTGGAACACGAAGGTATCCGTCTCGTTGAACTCCCGGTCGGCGTTCCCCGTCCGGAAATAGTTCCCCCAGCCGCGAAGCACGGGATTCAGTTCCGCGATGATCTGCTTCACGTCCTTCCCGCTTTGCCGCCTGCAGGTCAACTCTCGCACACGGTCCCGGAGCTTCTTCACTGCCTTTGGGCTCGGCCAGCGCTGCATAAAATACCAGCGCGGGTGTCGCTGGATGCTCCGCTTCTTGCGAATCGAGCATCCCAAAAACACGAAGCCTTCCTTGCCGCGTCTCAAGTCCACCAGCCGCGTCTTCGCTGGATGCAGCGTCAACCCGAGCCGGTCCATCACCAGCCCGATCCGCCGGAGCGCTTCCCTGGCCCGCGACTCCGTGCCACACATGGCCACGAAATCGTCGGCATACCGGACCAGTATCCCAAGCTGGCTACACCGCGCCGCCCAGATCCGATCCAGTTTGTTCAGGTAGATGTTGGCCAGCAACGGCGAGATCACTCCGCCCTGCGGGGTTCCCGCCAGCGTTTCTCTCACCGTCCCGTCCTCCATCACTCCGGCTTCCAACCATTGGCGGATCAACTTCAATACCCTTCGATCCGAGATCCGCTCCTTCACCAACTCCATCAGGGTTTCCCTCTGGATGTTGTCGAAGTAGCCTTGAATGTCCGCATCGACGACAAAGTTGAAACCCTGGTTACCCGCTTCACGGATCGCCTCCAGAGCCTGGGTCGCGCTTTTCTTCGGACGGAATCCATAACTGCACGGCTGGAAATCCGCTTCGAAGATCGGCTCGATGATCAACTTCGCCGCCATCTGCACCACTCGATCCCGGACCGTGGGAATCCCCAACGGCCGCTGCCTCCCATCCGCTTTCGGAATGTACCGCCGCTTCACCGGGGAAGGGCGATATCGACCTGCCCGCAGCGCCGCTTCGATCTCCGCCAGAAACGCCTCCATGCCTCGTTGTTCGATGGCCTGGATGGTCTCCGCATCGATCCCCGCCGCGCCGTGCTTGCTGCGCACCCGCCTCCACGCTTCCCACAGAACGTCACTCCTGTAGATCCGGTCGTACAGCGCGTGGAACCGGCGTGTCTTACTCCGCTTGGCACACACATATAGCTTGCGTTGGAGTTCTCGTACTTTTTCATTGGGGGTGTTGGCCGTCTCCGGCATGCCCTCGCACTTACCTCCTGGCAAGCATGATCAAAGCAAGGCCCCTTCCCTCCAGCGCGTTGTCTTGCACGCCTTCATCGGTACTACGGACCTCTCGGACTCCCTCCCGGCTCCGTACGACTTCAGCCATCCGGCCTTATACGCCCGGTCTTTGCCCGACGAGGCTGCCGGGGAGGGTCTCTCCTGTTCCGCGTCGTTCTGTCCCAACGTGCCACCGCCTTCTACCCCGGGGAGGTCCAGCACCCGTTCCGGTCCCAGGATGCTGTCTGTTGCCTTCGCCGTGAAATGAGCGTCTCGGCCCTCCCAAACACCTTTCGGCTGACACTTTGACGAGGCTGGATCGCGTTCAATGTTTGTTGCGGCCCGCTGGTTTGCTTCCCTCTTTTTCAAGGGCTTTCGACACTCCGCTCGGCTCGGTTGGATTTCTCCTCCCGGCTGAAGTCTGCTACCGGGCGCTCCGGCGCTTACCCGAACGGGACTTGCACCCGCTAGAACCACGCGTCTTTCAGGACGCACCATGCTACTAGTGTAGTGTCCGCGAAATAGCTAGACAGTTTCCATCGGTTCCGTTTTCTGGACTCGGGGTGGTACAGCCGGGCTGGATCTGCTCCAAGGTTCGGCGACATCGGGTGAGCCAGCCTGTCTAGTTATTTGTTGGACAGTACACCAGTTGGCCGTTAGAATTGGCGTCCCCAGCGGGATTCGAACCCGCGTTACCGCCGTGAAAGGGCGATGTCCTAGGCCGGGCTAGACGATGGGGACCTCAGGAAAGCCGAGTACCTTCACTACTCTAGCGGTCGGCCCGCGCCAGAGTCAACCCGCGGCGCAACCGTTGCAACCGTTCAGGGTAACTGTGCTAACCCTTCCCCGGCCACACCGTATCCATCACCTCGAGCGCGAAGCGCGCCGATACCGTCGCCGGCCCGCCGCCCATCTCGATGCCGACCTCGACGGCTTCCAGCACCTGCTCGAAGGTCGCGCCCGCTCTTGCCGCCTGCTCGATGTGCCATTGCATGCAGGACTCGCAGTTGCCGACCACCGAGATCCCGACCGCGATCAGTTCCTTGTCTTTCTTCGCCAGCGCGCCCTCGGAAAAAGCGGCGCGCTCCATCTCGACGAAAGCGCCGTACACTTTCGAGCCCAAGCCCATCATTCGCGCGTGCGCCGTCTTGCGTCGCCTCGCGATCTCCGCCAGCTTGTCCATTGGTAGATTATGGCGCGGCGCCAGCCGTCTCTGCATGACCCTGGGGAACGGCCGCGTTGCTCGCGGGGAATCGGAGATCCGTTCGCGTCCTGCAGCTCCCCGCCGCCCACACGCCGGGGCGACGCCTGATACAATTCGGGACATGTCCGAAACGGACACGCGTCGCAAGTCCGTCAAGCCGCGCGCGGTGGCGCAAACCATCGCCCAGTTGGTCTTCCTGTCCCTCCCTTTCGCCGCGGCGGGCACTGTCCGCTGGACGCGCGGCTGGATCTGGATCGTGCTGGGCATGTTCTCCCTGGCAGTCTTCACCGCTGTGGCCCGCATCAAGAACCCTGGCCTCATCCGGGCCCGCCTGGCCACGAAACGTCCCAGCAAGCCTTTTGACAAGGTCTTTGTCGTGCTGTACATGCTAGCCTTGCTGGCGTTCAATGTCACGGCCGGCCTGGACGCCCGCTGGAGGTGGTCGCACCCGTCCTTCGCATGGGTTTACGCGGGAATCGGCCTGCATCTGACCGCCCTGGTCCTGCTCAGCGCGGTGGCGGCGGCAAATCCATTCCTCGAAGCCACGGTCCGCATCCAGAGCGAGCGCGGCCACGTGGTCGTCACCAGCGGTCCCTATGCCATCGTGCGCCACCCTATGTATGCCGCCGTGACAGTGATGTTCCTGGCCTGGCCCCTGGTGCTAGGGTCCCTGTGGGCCTACATTCCGGCCGTCTGTGTGGCGCTCCTCTTCGTGTTCCGCACGGCGCACGAGGACCGCACGCTGCGCCTCGAACTTCCGGGCTACGAGGATTACGCGCGCCGCACGCGCCATCGCCTCATCCCCGGCCTCTGGTAACGGCCAATGGTCGACAGGCACACGGCATCGCACTATTCGTGGGGCGATGGGTGCGACGGATGGCGCCTGGCCGAGACCGAAACCCTGAGCGTCATCGAAGAGCGGATGCCGCCAGGCACGTCCGAGCTTCGGCACTTCCACCGCAGCGCTACGCAGTTCTTCTACGTCCTGCGGGGAACCCTGTCGATCGAAGTGGAGGGAAGCGAGCACGAGTTGAGCGAGGGGCGGGGCCTCTCGATTCCTGCGGGCCAAGCGCACCAGGTTCGCAATCGGTCGGCCGCGGCTGCGGAGTTCCTGGTCGTTTCAAACCCGCCGGCCCAGACAGATCGCGTTCCCGCCGAGCCACTTCCCTGAACTGTGGGCTGGCCTGAGCCCCGCTGGCCTCCGCCGCCTGCGCCGTGGAATCCGCCGCCAAGGCGCCACCGTAAAGGCTCCCGCGTGGAAACCCCTGTCGCCGGGAAAGCCGCCGCCGTGAGGTTCGCCGCGGTACCCCCCCGCGGATTTCGCGGATCGGGCCTGCAGGTCCACCGACGCCTTCCCCTCCATGTAGTTGACTGTTCCCGGCGCCGCTCTGTGCGGTATTCTGGAACTCGTTGAGCGCCAACGAGCTTCCTCTCTTCGGGCCGACGCACCTGGCCATCGTCGCCAGCGTTCCGGCCCTAGCCGCCGCGCTCGCTTTCGCCGCCCGCCGCCGGCCCGCCTTGGGGGGGCCGATCCGCTACGCGCTGGGTGGTTTTCTGCTGCTCAACGAGGTCGTCTGGTACGTCTACCAGACGCGCCACGGGTACCTGCGCTTCCCCGGCCAACTGCCGCTTCAGATCTGCGACTTCTCGGTCTGGCTGGCCTCCCTGGCGGCGCTCTCGCGCAGCGCTTGGGCGTTCGACCTGGTCTGGTATTGGGGACTGTCCGGAGCCGGCATGGCGATCCTCACGCCGGACCTTTGGACTCCGTTCCCTTCCTACCTGGCGATCGCCTTCTTCCTCTCGCATGGCGGCGTGGTCGCGACGGTCCTGTTCCTGGCCTGGTCCGGGCAGGCGCGGCCGCGTCCCGGCTCGGTCTGGCGGGGTTTCATCGCCGTGAACGTGGTGGCCGCAGCCATCGGCGTCTTCAACGCGGTCTTCCGCACGAACTACTTCTATCTCCGACAGAAGCCCTCCCACCCATCGGCGCTCGACTTCCTCGGCCCCTGGCCGGTTTACATTTTCCTGGCCGAGCCCCTCGTCCTGCTCCTCTTCTGGATCCTGTGGATGCCTTTCCACCGCGCGGATGGCCGACCATAGAGCCATGGTGCGCACCCCGGCCGGTATCGCGATCCTCGCGGCGTGGGTCGTCCTGGGGTTAGCGACCGTGCTCCGTCGCCGCCCGCCCCAAGCGCGCGAAACTCGACGCGGCCGGGGCTGGGCCTGGGGCGGGGCGTTACACACGCTCTCGATCGCCGTGCTGTGGTTGTGGCCTCGCCACGAGCCGCCCTCCCTGCTCCTATCCGTATTCGCGGTCCCGCTGGGGGCGGTTTCGGTCGCTGTGATGCTCGTCTGCCAACGCACTCTGGGGCGCCAGTTCGCATACCAGGCCCGCCTGGTCGAGGGTCACCGTCTCATCGTTACCGGACCCTACCGCTACGTCCGTAATCCGATCTACAGCGCGTTGTTCGGCCTCGGTTTGGCCACCGGCCTCGTCGTCGGTCGGTGGCTGCTCATCCTGCTATTCACCGTTCTCTACACCGCGGGCACTGCGATGCGCGTACGCAGCGAGGAGCGCCTCCTGCGCGCCGAGTTCGGCGCGGTGTTCGAGGATTACGCCCGCCGCGTCCCCGCCTTCATCCCGATTCCGCCGCGCCGGTGACCGGATGCCCGCGGCCTTTCCGCTCGGTTGATCGGCTAAACGGGAAGCTGCGTTTCGGACCGCCCCGGTGTGCATCCTAACTCCCCGCCCGCCGGGCGGCCGCGTTGCACCCGGCGGAAGCGCTTCGAGACGAGTGGGGGCGGCTCGGTGTAAGCTGGAGTGCCATGCTGCAAGCCGCCGCCTTCGCGCTCGCTTCCGCCGGCATCGTGTGGATCTCGTGGAGATGCTTGCGCTCTCCCCGCTCCCACGGCTTCTATCGCTTCTTCGCCTTCGAGTTCATCGCGGCGCTCATCGTCCTCAACGCGCCGTATTGGTTTCGCGATCCCTTCGCACCGCGGCAGCTCGCCTCGTGGCTCCTCTTGTTCGGCTCGATCTGGCCTGCGGTGGTGGGTCTTCGTCTGCTGGTCACCGCAGGCCGTCCCACTTCGGAATCGTCCGACCCCACCCAACTGGGCTTCGAGAAGACCACCACTCTGGTCGCGGTCGGCATGTATCGTTACATCCGCCATCCCATGTACGCCTCGCTGCTGGGCCTGGGCTGGGGCGCGGCTCTGAAGGACCTCTCCGCGGCAAGCGTCGGGCTGGCCGCGGCCGCGACGGTGTCCGTGCTCGCCACCGCGCTCGCCGAAGAGCGCGAGGATCTGGCACACTTCGGCGCGTCCTACGCGGAGTACATGAAGACGACCCGCCGTTTTGTTCCCTTCCTGTTCTGATCCTCGGATCTTGCATTCTTGGCTCGGACTTGCGCGGCGCGGTACCGCGGGAGGTGGGTTGGTACGTCACTCGGAAGGCGATCTCTGGCCGAGTTACTCGGCACATTCTGGTTGGTATTCGGAGGCTGCGGCGCAGCAGTGCTGTCCGCCGCATTCCCCAACGTGGGTATCGGACTGCTGGGCGTGGCGCTGGCTTTCGGCTTGACAGTTCTGACAATGGCGTACGCTCTCGGGCACATTTCAGGCTGCCACCTCAACCCCGCGGTGTCGGTGGGGCTGGCGGCGGGCCGGCGTTTCCCTGTCTCCGAATTGCCGGCCTACATCGCGGCGCAACTGGCCGGGGGCGATAGCGGGGGCGGGCGTGCTGTATGTCATCGCCAGCGGCAAGGCGGGCTTTCTGGTCTCCTCCGGGCTGGCATCGAACGGCTACGGCGAGCATTCTCCGGGCGGCTACTCGCTGCTGGCCTGCCTGGTCGCCGAAGTCGTGCTGACCTTCATGTTCCTGATGATCATCCTCAGCGCAACCGACCGCCGGGCGCCGGCCGGCTTCGTGCCCATCGCCATCGGACTCGGTCTGACGCTGATCCATCTGATCGGGATTCCGGTGACCAACACGTCGGTCAACCCGGCCCGCAGCACCGGTCCCGGCGGTGTTTGTGGGCGGGTGGGCGCTGGAGCAGCTCTGGCTCTTCTGGGTTGCCCCCATCGTGGGCGCGTTGATAGCCGGCTTGGTCTACCCGGCTCTGTTCGAATCCAAAGGCGATTAGAGTCCTAGTCCGGCTCGGCTGAACCCGTGACCCGGCGCGGCAGTGTGCTACGCTGCGTGGGTATGCCGCATAGAGTCTGTCCCTGGTGGCTCGGATATCTGCTCGCGAGCCCGATCCGCCGCCTCTTCCAGAAGCCGGGCGAGATTGTGGCGCCTTACGTTCGCGAGGGGATGACGGTGCTCGAACCGGGCCCCGGAATGGGCTTCTTTACCTTGGAGCTGGCCCGACGGGTAGGACCCGCGGGCCGCGTCGTCGCCGTGGACATTCAGCCCAAGATGCTGTTGGTTCTCGAGCGCCGCGCCCGCCGGGCCAGGATCGCCGACCGCATCGATGCCCGCCTGGCCCAGCCCGATTCCATGCCGCTCGACGACCTTGCCGGCGCCGCGGACTTCGCCCTGGCCTTCGCCATGGTGCATGAGCTTCCCGACCCGGTGCGTTTCTTCTCCCAGATGGCCGCAGCCCTGAAGCCGGGAGCTTCTGTGCTGCTGGTCGAGCCGGCCGGGCATGTGAACCCCCCCCAGTTCGATGCGGAGTTGACGACCGCAGCCGATGCCGGACTCGTCCTCGCCGGCCGCCCCGTCGTCGGCCGCAGCCACGCCGCACTGTTGAGGAAAGCCCAAACGAAGGCGCGGCCTTCATGACCGCCTGCGGGCCGCGCGTCGGCTCGCTGCCGGGGAAGAGCGCGTGCGCCCGGGCCGCCGGACGCGGGCGGTTTGCGGATTCTGGTACATTGAGATCTCAGACCCCAGTCGTTCTGCTGTACCGGCGATTTCCTTTGGCACTCCGCGTGCGGAAGTGCCCCCGGTAAGCTGGAAAACTACGCTATGGCAAAAGGCTACGTTAGCATCAACGTCGAGCGCTGCAAAGGCTGCGCTTTCTGCGTCGAGTTCTGCCCTACCAAGGTCCTGAGCCTCTCTTCCGCATTCAACTCCAAGGGATACCATCCGCCGCACGTCATCGCCCCTGAGAAATGTAGCGGTTGCGACCTGTGCGGGATGTATTGCCCCGACTTCGCGATCTACGGTTGGAAGACCGTCGCGCCCCAAACCGGAGGCTCACCAATGCAGGCTGATCCGCGCGGCGTCCTGACAGGCATTCATTTCCTGGACGGCGACCAGGCTTGCTGCGAAGGCGCGCTGGCGGCAGGTGCGCGATTTGCCGCAGGGTACCCGATCACGCCCTCGACGGAAGTGGTCGAGCGGTTCGCGGCGCGCATTCCCACCGTGGGCGGCACCTTCATCCAGATGGAGGACGAACTGGCGGCCTCGATCACCATCCTGGGCGCGGTCTGGGGCGGGGCGAAGGCCTTCACGGTGACCTCCGGCCCCGGCTACTCGCTGATGATGGAGCACATCGGGTACGCGGCCATGACCGAGACGCCGTGCGTCTTCGTGGACGTGCAGCGCGGCGGCCCATCGACCGGCCTGCCGACCCTGCCGGCCCAGGCCGACATGATGCAGGCGCGCTGGGGCTCGCACGGCGATTACGAGATGATCGCGCTGTGCCCGAACTCGCCCCAGGAGTGCTTCGACCTCACCATCCAGGCCTTCAACCTGTCCGAAGAGTACCGCACGCCGGTGATGTTCATGATGGACGAGTGCGTCGGGCACATGACCGAGAAGGTGGTCATCCCGGCGGCGGACAGGATCGACATCTACCCGCGCCGCCACACCAACCGCCCGCCCGGGAAGTACAAGCCCTTCGAGCCGGCGGAGGACCTGGTCCCGGCCATGGCGCACGCGGGCGAGGGGCTACCGCTTCCACGTCACCGGCCTGACGCACGACGAGCGCGGCTATCCCTCGATGACGGTCGCGACGCAGGACAAGCTGGTGCGGCGCTTGCAGCAGAAGATCCGGGCGGCCGAGGAACGGCTCACCTTCACCGACGAGGCGGATCTGGAGGACGCCGAGGTGGCGGTGGTGTCCTACGGAATCACCTCGCGGGTGGCGCAGAGGGCGATCGACATGGCGCGCGAGCGCGGCGTCAAGGTTGGGCGCTGCCGGCTGATCGGCATTTGGCCCTTCCCGGACCAGCGCTGCGTCAAATCGCCCAACACGGCGTCAAGGCGTTCGTCGTGCCGGAGCTCAACCTGGGGCAGATCTCGCGCGAAGTCGAACGCGCCACGGGGCGGAATGCGAACACGATTGCGGTCACGCACGCCGGCGGCAGCGTTCACCGCCCCGAGCAGATCCTCAACGCCATCCTGGAGGCCGCGAAATGACGACGACGAACCGTCGAAGCGCCGGTGAACCCGGTCGAGCCGTTCCTGCGCACCGAGCGCATCCCGCACATCTGGTGCCCGGGCTGCGGGATCGGGACCACCGTGAACTGCTTCGCGCGCGCCCTGCTCGAATCCAAGATGGACCTCAACCGGGTGGCGCTGGTTTCGGGCATCGGCTGCACCGGCCGCGTGGCGGGCTACGTGAGCGCTGGACTCGTTCCACACCACGCACGGGCGGGCCATCCCGTTCGCCACGGGCTTGAAGCTGGCGAACCCCAACCTGGAGGTAGTGGTCTACTCGGGCGACGGCGACCTGACGGCCATCGGCGGCAACCACCTGATCCACGCCGCGCGCCGCAACATCAACATCAAAGTCATCTGCGTGAACAACCTGATCTACGCCATGACGGGAGGGCAGGCGGCTCCCACCACGCCGGCGACGGTCATCACGACCACCTCGCCTTACGGCTGCTACGAGCCGGCGTTCGATCTGCCCTCGCTGGCGGCTTCGGCGGGCGCCTCCTACGTGGCGCGATGGACGACGTTCCACGTGCGGCAGTTGACCAAGTCCATGTCCGAGATGTTCCAGAGGCGGGGCTTCTGCTTCATCGAGGTGATCTCGCCCTGCCCCACGCTGTACCAGCGGCGCAACAAGATGGGGGACGGCCTGGACACGATGAAGTCGTACAAAGAGCACAGCAAGGTGAAGAACGGCGCATCGCTGGACGAGCTGGCGATCACGAAGGAAGGCGAGATCGTGGTCGGCAAGTTCGTCGACCGCGAGCGGCCGGACTACCAGGAACTGATGCGGGGCCGGCTGTCCTCGCAATTGGGCGAGCGTTACATCGAGGCGGACTGTTCGGTATGCGGCTGACGGAGATTCGTGTTGCGGGATTTGGCGGCCAGGGAGTGATTCTCTCGGCCACGTTGATCGGCAAGGCGGCCGCGATCTACGAGGGCGGCTACGCCACCATGACCCAGAACTTCGGGCCGGAAGCGCGCGGCGGCGCTGCCAGCGCCCAGTTGATCCTGTCCGACAGCCCGGTTCTTTACCCCTACATGACCGGCCTCGACTTTCTGGTGGTGATGTCGCAGGAGGCGTACACGCGCTTCGCGCCGGAGCTGAAGGACACCGGCGTGCTGATCGTCGAGGAAGACCTGGTGCGCATCTCGGGCCTGACGAGCGGCGTGCGGGTCTACGGCGTTCCGGCGACGCGGCTGGCCGAAGAGCTGGGCAGGAAGATGGTGCTGAACGTGGTCATGGTGGGCTTTTTCGCGGCCGTGACCGGGCTGCTCAAGCCGGAATCGCTGCGGAAGGCGGTGGCGGATTCGGTGCCGCCGGCCACGCGGGAGCTGAATTTGCGGGCGTTCGAGAAGGGGCATGAGTTCGGGGTCGCACAGAGCGTGCCCGCGGTTCACATCCCGTAGTCGTCGCTCCTTCTGGAGCGTCGCGATGGGCGTTCCGTTCATGCCTTCCGGGTCAACCACTATGGCGGACTCTACGGTCTCCGCTCTTCATTGCAGCGTCGAGGGCAGCCTGCTTGTAGAATCACCGGGCGGCGCCAGGCGCCGGTCTCTATCCAGTTCCGCTCGAGCCGTCCAGAGCGCCGCGCCCGGCCTGGGCTTTGGCCGCCAGCGCCGCCAACAGGACGAACAGCCACGCGGATATAGCCGGCTTGTGGAGCGGGTAGTCGACGGTGGCATGCAGAAAAACGGCCACGATCCCCACCGCCCAGGGAGAGCGCCAGGCCGCCCGGGCGCTCCAGAGCGCCACGAAGCCGAGCAGAAGAAACAACGGGATTCCGCCATCCGCCGCCCATTCGAGCCAGTCGTTGTGCGCGTGGTTCACCGTCAGGCCGATGTCAAAAAGGGTGTAGGCGGGATACGCGCTCTCATAGGTTCCCAGGCCGAATCCGGTCCAGGGCCGGTCCCTTATCATGGCCACGGACGAAATCGCCATCTCGCGGCGGTATTTGAACGGGTCCGGCTCCTGGAATCGCTGCCATACCACTTCCCAGCCCACGACGGCGGTAAAGACCGCGGCCAGGGCGAAGAGGCGCAGCAGACTCGCCGCTCTTGTGCCTGTGCCGTGATCGCGCCCCCAGACCGCACCCAAAGCGATGACCGCCACTTCCAGAGTGCCGACGATTGTTCCGGCCCGGGAGGCTCCCGCGATCACGGTGGCCAGCATGGCTCCGGCCATCGCCGCATAGGCGAGTTTGTGGCGGCGGGACCAGAAGGCCTCGACCACGGCCAGAGGCAGCACGAGCTCGATGAAAGCCGCGTAGTGGTCCCGGTTCGGGAATGGCCCCACGACGAATTCCTTGCAGGCGGTGGGGAACAGCCAGAACACTTTGCCGCCGGAACTGAAGAGCTGGGCCACGGACACCACGCTCAAAGCGAATCCGAAGCACAGCATCGCCCGCCGCAGGCCGGCGCGCGCGTCCGGCTCGCCATAGAGCTGGAGGGAGAGGAAGAACAACGCGAGAAGCGCGGACCAATCCAGCACCGCGGCCCACGTTTCGAAGCGGTAAACCGTGGTTCCGGCGCCCAGTTGCGATAATCCCAAGAGGACAACCCCGCCGGCGGGCGCGAGCAGAACCGACGGCGCGATCCGCACGCGGCGAACGGCGCCCCGGAGCGCCCAGACCGCCGCCAGCGCAAACACGAGGGCGTCGAACAGGAACGTGCAGAAGCGTCCCCGGGACCCAACTCGTCAGCACCACCGAGAAAAGAAGTGCGAGGACGATCTGGCGCGCTGCGCGGTCGAAGTTCACTCCACGCGCTCCAGAGCGACATTGCGCAGGTGGATGGAGCCTTCGATGCGAGTGGTCCCCGGAGCGCGCCGGTAACTCAGATCGACTCTACCCAACCGCATGCCGGCCGGCGTCTGGAAGAGCACGGAGCCATCGTTCCAGTCGTCATGCGCCAGATTCTCCGATTGGGCGAGCACGGCGGGCTCCGCGGTCAGGTCCAGGACGCGCCAGCGCAGGCCGGAGGCGGGCGGGAGGTCGGCGGTGGCGTACACGAAAGTCATTCGGTAGCGCGAAGCGGGTTCGAGCACCACGTACTGCCAGAGGGGCTCCCAGGCTTCGGGCTGGGTTCCGGCGAAGGAGAGGCGCAGGCCGGGTTGATCCTGGCTGGCCTCGATGCCGTCGGCGGCGTTGAGGCGCCAGTCGAAGCCGTTGCCGCTGGGCGGGGTTTGGAAGGCGCCGTTGACGGGTCCACGGGCGGGATCGATCTGGGGGAAGGGGATGAGCTTGCGCCGGGCCAAGGCGTTCCAGAGAGCCAGCGCGTCGGAGCCGCGGGTGGAGGCGAGGAGGCGATCGCCGTAAGCGAGCAAGAGGGGAGTGTCCAACGGTGCCGGGCGCTGGAGGAGTCGCTGGGTGGCGGGGCCGGCCGCTTCCCAATGCGGCCCCCCAACAAGGAAGGCGAGGTATTGGCGGAGAATGGGCGGTTGGTTGGGGATGGCGCGTGCGAGGATGAGGCTGCCATCGTCGGTGTAATTCCAGAGCAGGCGGAACAGGGGCGCGGGCTCATAGGCGATCTCCGCGGCGGCGCGGGCCCACTTCCAGAAGTTGGGGCCGTCCTGCCGGCGGAAGTAGTAGTTAGCCAGGCTCCAGCGCGGGTTGTAGCCGCGGTCGTGGCGGGAGGCCTGGAGGAGGTCGCGCTCGGCCGCGGAGAAGTCGTTGCGCAGCTCGGCGCGGAGTCCGAGGGCGATCAGGGCCTCGGCGTCGCCGGGCCTGGCGCGCAGGACGGAGCGGAGGAGACTCTCGGCTTCGGCGGAACTCCTCCCCGCGCCTTCGGCGAGGTCGGCCCAGCCTTTGGCGTAGCGGGCGTTGCCAGGGGCGATCTCCGCGGCACGTTGGGTGCTCGCCGGGGTTCCCAAGCCGTACAGGAGTTCGGCGTAGGCCAGGCGCGCGGACCAATAGGCGCTCAGGCCCGCGACGAAGACGATAGCCAGAAGCGGCAGGCGGCGAACGCTCTCCGTCATCGGTCGTCTCCTCGGATGAGGACCGCGGTCCCGGAGACGAGGCCGAGGGAGCCGAGGCGGGTAGCCAACCACTTGACTTCCATGGAAACCCCTGTGATCGGGCGGAGGGTGACGCGGCCTTCGGATCCGCCCGAGCCGATCCAGGCCAACTCGAGGGTTCCCCGGGGGCCGGCGGGGCCGACGAACTCGAAGTCCACGTCGGGTGAGATGGGACGGTCGGTCACTCGGTACTTGCCGCGGTAGCGGCCGCGCAGGGTTCCGTTCTCCTCGGTAATGGTGAGCTCGATCATCTCGGGGGGGTAGAGGGTGCGATCACGCTCGCTCACGTCGTGGGTGAAGAACCAACGGCCGGCGAAATAGGAGGGCGCAGGGCCGGGGGCGGGGGCGGGCGCCGGCGTCGCGCTGGGCGGGGGCTGCGAAATGACCGGGACCGCCAGGGGCGGCTCGGACCGAGACGCGGGCGGCTCCGACCCTGGCATCACCCCAGGGGTCTCTTCCCTCGGCACCTCCGGGAGTGGTGCGGGGGGGGATGGGCGTGCCTCCGCAGGTGCCATGGGGGCCCGCGCAGCCCTTGGCGGGGCAGCAGGCGTGTTCAGGGCCGGGGCGACGGATGGAGCGCGGGGCGGTTCTGCCTTGGCCTCCACGGGATCGGCGGCGGCGCGATACGGCGTCTCCCCGCCCGAGGCTGCGTTCCAGCGAAACAAGATCGCCATCAGCGCTATCCCGGCCACGGCTGCCGCAAGCCACACCCATGTGGCGAGGCTCAGGCTGGAGAGGAGCTCCCGGGCTTGCTCCAGGCGGCTCGGGGAGGGCGCGACGATCATGCCCCCCTGCTGCAGGAGCAGGTCGTATTCCTCGCGCCGCTGGGGATCCTCCAGGATCTCCACAATCCCGTTGAGCCTCGCCAACTGGCGCTCGCAGACGCGCCGGAGAGCCTCGTCCCGGTGCTGATCCGGATGCAGAACTTGCGCGAGCTTCCTGTAGGCGCGGCGGATTTCTTCAGGCGAGGCCGAACTTTCCAAACCCAGTTCTTCGTAGTAGTTCATTCCCGGCACCTCGGCGCCGGACCGCTGCCGCGGGTCCACGGGGGGCCCGGTCTCGTATTACAAGTGCGCCACATACTCTTGAAAAAGGTCCCTTCCCCTTGCCTGTTTGCGCACAAAAGAATACAATTCTAGGCCATAGGAGATTTGCGTATGTCCTCAATTCGCCTCTTGCTCATCTGCACGCTGATCGGAGCGGTTGCCTTCGGAGCGGCTTCCTCGATCGGCATGGCCGTTGCCAACGGCAGCTTTCAGCTCGACAAGTCCAAAGTATACGGCAACGCCACGCTCTTTGATGGCAGCCTGATCGAAACCTCCGCGGTCTCCTCGGATTTGGTACTGAAGAACGGCGCTCGCCTGCGCCTTGGGATGGAATCCCAAGCCCTGGTCCATCCCGATCGCCTCGTGCTCGAGAAGGGACAGACCGAGATCGGCGCGGCTTCCGGCTACTCGATCGAAGCGCTCGGTCTCCGCGCCGCGCCCGACTCTCCACAATCGCGGCTGGTTGTATCTTACAGCGGCCCTGGGCGCATCCAGATCGCTGCCTTGGCCGGCAGCGCTCGTGTCTCCGGAGCGAACGGCCTGCTGGTTGCCAATGTGCCGGCCGGAACCGCGCTCGAACTGGATCCGCAGGCTGCGGGAGCGGCAACTCCATCCGCCCTTACGGGCGTGATTAAGTCCAAGACCGGCGTCTTCCTGCTGCTGGACGAAGTTTCGCACGTTACGTACACGCTTCTCGGCGCCGGGTTTGAGACTTTCGTCGGCAAGTGCGTCGAGATTACGGGCGCCATCGACGCCTCCGCGCAGCCAGCCGCGGGCTCCGCGCAGGTGATTCGGGTTTTGGCGATTCACGAGTCCAAGGCCTGCAAGGTTGCTGGCACTTTCTGGCATAGTCCCAAGGTGATCGTTGCCGGCGTCGCGATCGTCGCAGCCGGAACGACCGCCGGCGTGCTGGCCACGCGCGGCTCGTCAACGCCGAGCATCAGTGCGCAGTGAGGTCCTCTTAGGTCGCGTAGGCACGATGACCTATGCCACTTGAGTGGTACGCCTTAGTCGTCAAGCCCAATCACGAGAAAGCCGTGTTCGAGCACCTCTCGGTTTCGGCACATGAGGTCGTGCTTCCGTTGTACCGCTCCCGGCGGCGCTGGTCGGACCGTTTCAAGGAAGTGACTCTTCCCCTCTTCCCGGGATACGTGTTTTGCCGGTTCTCCTACCGCAGCCGCGTGCGCGTCCTTCGTGTGCCAAGCGTTCGCTCGATCGTGATGGCTGGTTCCGAGCCCGCGCCCATTCCGGCGCGCGAGATCGAGACCCTCCAGTCCTTGGTCCGTTCCGGGCTCCCGGTCAAGCCATGGCCATTCCTGAAGGTAGGTCAGAGGGTCGTCGTCACGGCCGGCCCTCTGCGCGGAGTCGAGGGCATCCTGGTGGAGTTCCGAAAAACGTGGCATGTGATCGTGAGCGTCGAGCTTCTCCAGCGCTCGGTCGCCGCGGAGGTGGACCTCGATTCCGTTTCGCCACTCAAATAGTGCTTCAATGGACTCTTCCTCACACGGCCGCGAGCACCGTCTTATGATGAGAAGGTGACCGTCGGCTCAGGGACTGACTTGCGGAGAATCGAGAATTACAGAACGCCCCCGGCCATTTTCAAGGTTCTCTGGCTGCTGGCCATGGCTGCCACCATCGCCGGCGAGCTGCTGCCCGGCGATAGTGGCCCTATGCGCTTGATCGCCGCCACCAACGTCAGCGACAAGACGCTGCATTTCACGGCCTACACGCTCCTGGCTTTCATCCCCGTGTTCGGTTTCAAACCGCGACGCGGCATCGCTCTCGCCCTGTCCATGATCCTTCTGGGAGTGGCGCTGGAGTTCGCCCAGCGCCTGGTCCCTTCGCGCAGCTTCGAGGTGGCCGACATGGTAGCCAACACCTTGGGAGTATTTGCCGGGATCTTCCTGGCACTTGTGGGACGAGCCTCGCTGGCCGTCGTGGAGCCGTGATGGCAGACAGCGATCCAGCCCCCTCCCGGCACGAGGGCAGTCCGTGCCCTAATTGCGGCGCCTTGAGCGTTCACCGCTCCCACCGCCGGGGTATCACGGAGCGCCTGCTCGCGGTTGTGGGCGCCAGAATCCGCCGTTGCCATTCCTGTAACGCACGCTTCGCCCGCCTCTTCAACTCCGCCGTCTACATCGACGATGCCCGCCGCGCCCTCCTCCGCCTCGCGGTTTTCCTGCTGATGGTTGCCGGGGCCGCGCTGGTCATCCTCGTAATGCTCTGGTTCATGAAGAAACAGGCCGCTATCGGCCCCTCCGACTGCCTCCTCGTTCTGCGCCGGTCTTTTCAGGGCTAGCTTAGCTGCCCTTGGCGCTCACGGTCGCCAAAGGCGAGCATCTGCCGAGCCTCCGGGAATGTTCAACTTGCTGATCCGTGGTTGCCGGGAGCACCGGGAGTGCCGCCGCTGCCGGCGCGCATTTCACGCCGGGCACGGCTTGGGCGTCGGTGTCTACTGGGCGCTACTCCGACCAGGGCCCTGTAAACGAACGGTAAAGACTTCGAGTGTCCGGTCCCCTCTGGGTTATCGTGGAGAGGAGCATGAACAGCGTTCCCGTGCCGTTCCCTTCGCTTGCAGGCGCCCACCTACTCCTCGTGGACGACAACCCAAAACTCTGTCGCATGGTCAAGGAGTACCTGGAGCCGCTCGGCTACGAGGTCTCTTTATCGCACACGGGGCCTGACGGGCTGGAGCAAGCCCTTCACGGGGACTTTCACGCGATCATCCTTGACGTCATGCTGCCCGGCATGGATGGTTTCGAAGTACTCAAGCGGCTGCGGCTGCAATCCGCCGTTCCATCCTGATGCTCACCGGACGTGGCGAAGCGCATGACCGCATCGCGGGCCTCGAACTCGGGGCCGATGACTACATTCCCAAGACGTTCTCGCCACGCGAACTGCTGGCAAGGCTTCGGGCTGTCATCCGGCGATCGGTTGTCACAGCGGCACAAGCCTGACGGGCGCCTGAGCCTCCCATCCTGGTCGGCCCCTCTCAAGGTGGATGCGGAAACACGCTCGGCAGCGTTCGATGGTCAGCCGCTGGCACTCACGCCGACCGAATTCGACCTTCTGCTTTCCCTGGCACGGGACCGTGGCCGGCTCAAGACCCGGGAGCAACTTCTGCTCGAGGTGGCGGCCGGCTCCAACGGCGCGCTGAGCGTGTACGTAACGAACGCGACTGACGTCATCCTGGACATCAATGGCTATTTCGACACCTCCACGGGCGCAACTTCGTACGCGTTCTATCCCGCTACACCGTGTCGCGTAGCCGACACGGTCGGCGCCACCGGCGTCTTCGGCGGACCTACGATGTACAGGGGCCAGGAGCGGGACTTCCCTATTCCTTTGAGTTCGTGCTCGATTCCGGCCACGGCTAGAGGGTATTCGCTGAACGTCACGGCGGTGCCGGAAGGCCCGCTCTCGTATCGGACACTGTGGCCGACAGGACAGGCGCAGCCGTTCGTCTCCACTTTGAACTCCTGGACGGGCGAGGTGGTGGCGAATGCCGCGCTGGCGCCGACGGGAAGCAACGAGTGGGTCTCGGTTTTCGTGACCGACGCGACGGATCTGGTCCTGGATATCAACGGCTATTTCGGCCAGCCAGGGAATTTGGGCGCGCTTTCGTTCTACCCGGTGACGCCGTGCCGCATTGCGGACACACGCGGCGTCGCGGGCCCGTTCGGGGGCCCGGAGATGGTGGCGGGAGAGACGCGCTCGTTCGCGATCCCGGCAAGCGGCTGCAACATTCCCACAACGGCGGCGGCGTATTCGATGAACGTGACGGTGGTCCCGGATGGGCGGCTGTCGTTCCTGAGCGCCTGGCCGGCCGGCTCGGGAGCGCCGGCGGTGTCGACCTTGAACTCGTGGGACGGCCGCGTGGTGGCGAACGCGGCGATAGTGCCCGCTGGCGCGAGCGGCGCCATCAACATCTTCGCCGGCGGTCCAACGCACGTGGCCGTGGATATCAGCGGGTACTTCGCGCCTTAGAAGGTCGGCCCGCCGGCAAGCGCTCGCGCGATGCACACGCGGCACCGCCATCCGCAGCCGCGCCAGTCTGACTACCTTCGGGAGGGCTCCGTGGGCACCGCGTGCAATTCACAGCGTGAGGGTTCTACTTGCACCCCCAGATAGCTGCTTCCCGGCGCAAAAGGCGTTGTCGTCGAGGGCTGGGTGCGACAGGCCGAGCCGTACGCCGAGGGCGGGGACGAGACCTGCGCCGAGGATTTCCTGCACTCCTGCCTCGCGTACGTGACGGTGGCCTATCCGCAACAGTGCGGCGGACAGGTGAACCAACGCCAGCCCCTTCCTCAAGTAGCCGGCCGGCCCGCCGTCCGCCTTCGGCCGATGGACGCCACCCCGCAGCCCACGATCTGTGCGGGGTTCGCGGTCGGGGAAGGTTAGCTGCTTCCCGGCGCAAAAATGAGCGAGTTGCGCCACTACCTTGCCGCGTGGGCCAGCAGGCGGAGGGCGCGGCGGGAA
This sequence comes from Bryobacterales bacterium, assembly GCA_963710565.1. Classification (GTDB taxonomy): domain Bacteria; phylum Acidobacteriota; class Terriglobia; order Bryobacterales; family Bryobacteraceae; genus DASWZN01. Next base: position 132,508 of record CAVQAN010000015.1, read on the forward strand.
TGGACCCAGGCGGCGTAGGCGACGAGCCACGTCAGGGTGAAGGGGAAAGCTGCGAGGCGGACCAGCGTGCGTAGACCGCCGATCCCGGTCAGTCCGGAGCGCAGGAACGCAAAATGGACCAGGATGCTCCGGTGGGGATAGTCGAGCCAGAAGTAGTCGGCGTTCTCGTTGACGATGAATGTCTTGGCCGGAACCTGGAGGACCAGCGCCCACTTCCACTTGGTCATGATGGGCTCGCCGGAGCACAGGATGCCAAGCAGAGCGTAGTGGCGGGCGCGGAGTTCGCGGTAGAGGCGCTTGCGGGCGGCGCGCCCGCGGTGCTCGGCGGTGCGGAATACGCTGGCGCCCTCAGGGAGGCCCCGCGGCACGCCGGGAAAGCAGGTCAGCAGATCGATGGGGGTGCCGTGGTTTCGCTGTAAGACGGGAAGAAGGCGTTCGGTGATCTCGCGCGAGCCGCTCTCGACGAAGAGGATGCGGCCCGCAGGGAATGTGGCGTCGCAACAGACAGCGCACGAACTCTAGACTCCCCAACAGTAGTCTTCTACGGCTCTTTCGATACTATCATCCTGTTCGGTGAGGCGCATGAGCTCGAGCCGGATGGCGTCGATCATGGCGCGCCAACTGGCCTCGATCACGTTGTCGGAGACGCCGATGGTGGCCCAGCTCTTGCGGTGGTCGGACCACTCGATCAGGACGCGGACCTTGGCGGCGGTGCCCTTCTTGGGTTCCAGCACGCGGACCTTGTAGTCGGTGAGGCGCACGTCCTGGATGCCGGGGTACAGTGCGGCGAGGCACTTGCGAAGGCAGAGGTCGAGGGCGTGCACCGGGCCGTGGCCGTGGGCCGTGGCGGAATGGATATCGTCCTGGACCTTGATGGTGACGGTGGCGGAAGTAGTGGATTCCGCATCGTCGTCCATCTTGGTGGCGACCTCGAAGCTGACCAGCTCGAAGAACTTGACGCCGGGGCGGAGCGCCTCGCGGACCAGGAGCTCGAAGGTGCCCTCGGCGGCCTCCAGTTCGTATCCGAGGAACTCCAGGTGCTTGATGCGCTCGAGCAGCTCGCGGCGGGCATCTTCGTTGAGCCGGTCGGCGATGCCGTGCTGCTTCAGCTTGAACAGGATGTTGGCGCGGCCGGAGAGATCGCTGAGCAGGACGCGCTGGCGGTTGCCGACCGTGGCGGGCGGGATATGTTCATACGTGGCGGCGTCGCGCAGGACCGCGCTGACATGCACGCCGCCCTTGTGGGCGAAGGCGCTGTGGCCGACGTAGGGCTGGTCGTTGGGCAGGGCAGATTGGCGAGCTCGGCGATGAAGCGGGCGACGGAGCTGAGGGTGGCGAGCTTCTCCGGGCCAACCACGGTGTGGCCCATCTTGAATTCGAGGTTGGCGATCACGGAAGCGAGATTCGCGTTGCCGCAGCGCTCGCCGTAACCGTTCATGCAGCCCTGGACGTGGGTGGCGCCCTGCTCGACGGCGGCGATGGTGTTGGCCACGGCGCAATCCGAGTCGTTGTGGACGTGGATCCCGAGCGATGCCGTCGAAGCGCTTGCGAACGTCGGCTACGATTTCTGCCAGACGGCCCGTCAGCATGCCGCCGTTGGTGTCGCAAAGGCAGAGGATGTCGGCGCCGGCGGTCTGCGCGGCTTCGAGCGCGCGCAGGGCGAAAGCGGGAGTTGCTGGTGTAGCCGTCGAAGAAGTGCTCGGCGTCGAAGATCACTTCCTTGCCGTGTTCCTTGAGGAACCGGACGGTTTCGCCGATGAGCTTCAGGTTCTCTTCCTCGGTGATGCCCAGGGCGCGGCGGGTGTGGAGATCCCAGGTCTTGCCGAAGATGGAAATGACGGGCGTGCCGGACTCGATCAGCGCGCGGACATTGGGATCGCGGTCGACGCGGTTCTTGGCGAAGCGGGTGGAGCCGAAGGCGGTGAGCCGCGCGTGCTTGAGCTGAAGGTCTTTGGCGCGGGCGAAGAAGTCCTTGTCGCGCGGGTTCGAACCGGGCCAGCCGCCCTCGATGTAGTCGATCCCGAACTCGTCCAGACGCATGGGCGATCGCGAGCTTGTCATCGACGGTGAAGGATACGGCTTCCCCCTGGGTGCCGTCGCGGAGGGTGGTCTCGAGAGTGGTGATTGTCATAAGAGAGCCATCGGCTATCAGCCATCAGCCGTCAGCTAACGACTGGTCAGGGAGCCCGGCTTGCGGCCGGGCTCGCGATTCGGTCGACCGTGGGCTGAAGTCCACGGCGGCACGCTAAGGCGTGCGCCATAAAAGTGCTACTTGGTGGCCGGTTCGTCTTGTGGGACGCCGGCTTCCTTGGCCTTCTTGAGGAAAGGCATCATGGCGCGAAGTTCTCTGCCGACTTCCTCGACGGGCTGATGCCGGGCTTCTTCGCGCATGCGCAGGAAGTTCTTGCGGCCGGTCTTGTTCTCTTCGATCCATTCCTTGGCGAACTGACCGGATTGGATCTCGGCGAGGATGCGCTTCATCTCCGCGCGGGTCTCCTGGTTCACGATGCGCGGGCCGCGGGTATAGTCGCCGTACTCGGCGGTATCGGAGACGGAGAAGCGCATGTAGGCCAGTCCGCCCTCCTGAATAAGATCGACGATCAGCTTCAACTCGTGCAGGCACTCGAAGTAGGCGATCTCGGGGGCGTAGCCTGCCGCTACCAAGGTCTCGAAACCGGCACGGACCAACTCGCTGGCGCCGCCGCAGAGCACGGCCTGCTCGCCGAACAGGTCGCTCTCGGTCTCTTCCTTGAACGTGGTCTCGATGACGCCGGCCTTGAGACAGCCGAGGGCTCGGGCATACGCGAGAGCGTTGGTCAGGGCGTGACCGGAGGCGTCCTGGTGGACGGCGACCAGGGCCGGCACGCCTACGCCCTCGACGAAGAGTTCGCGCACCCGGTGGCCGGGAGCCTTGGGGGCGATCATCGTCACGTCCACTTCTGCGGGCGGGACGATCTGGCCGAAGTGGATATTGAAGCCGTGAGCGAACATCAGCGTCTTGCCGGCCTTCATGTGAGGCGCGAGATCCTTGTCGTAGACGCCCTTCTGATGGTGGTCCTCGACCAGAATCATGATGACGTCAGCCGCCTGGGCGGCGTCGGCTGCGGACATAACGTTCAGGCCGGCGGCCCTGGCCTTGTCCCAATTCGGACTGCCGGGAAGCTCGGCCACAACCACGCTCACACCGGAATCGCGAAGGTTGAGCGAATGCGCGTGGCCCTGGCTGCCGTAGCCGATAATGGCAACGGTGCGGCCCTGGAAAGAACTCAGATCGGCATCTTTTTCGTAGTAGCGTTTGGCCATGATAGGTTTACTCCGTTTTCTCGAGAGAAGTGCGTTGGGCGCTCGCGGACCGCTGAGGCCGTGCGGGCGCCGGTGCTGTTGCGGTCGGAACGGGCGGCGAGAGGCGCAGGCGCTTGGCCTCGAGCGAGACGGCAATCAGGCCCGAGCGAGTGACTTCGATTTCGCCGTAGGTGCGCATCACGTCGATGAATTCATCTAGCTTTTCGGAGGCGCCCGTAGCCTCGATGGCGAAGCCCTCTACGGAGGAATCGACTACACGGGCGCCAAAGATCTCAGATTCTTTCAGGATAGCGGTCCTGGTCTCCATGGTGGCCCGGACGCGGAGGAGCACCATCTCGCGCGCGACGGCCGGAGACTCGGAGAGGTCGCTGGCCTGCAGCACGTTGATGAGCTTGTTCATCTGCTTGATGACCTGGGAGCGCAGGTTGGGATCCACGTCGACCACGATGGTCATGCGAGAGAGAGTGGGGTCGAGAGTGCGGGCGACGGTGAGACTCTCGATGTTGTAGCCGCGGGAGCTGAGCAGGCCGGTGATGCGCATGAGAGCGCCGGGCTTGTTTTCGACCAGTAAGGAAATGACTTGGAGCATGTGGGTTCCTTTCGGTGTCAGAGGCTATTTCGGCACCGCCACGGGGGCCGGCGGGCCAAGCACCATCTCGTTGATCGCGGCCCCGGCTGGAACCATCGGGTAGACGTTCTCAAAGGGCGAGACGCGGACATTCAGCAAGTAAGGGCCGGCGTGGCGAACGGCCTCCTCCAGAGCGGGACGCAGGTCCTCCGGCCGCTCGATGGTGCGTCCCTGGATGCCGTACGCCGAGGCGAGCTTCTCGGCGTCGGGGAACGATTCGAGCTGGACGGCGCACTTGCGGTCATTGAAGAAGAGCTCCTGCCACTGGCGAACCATCCCTAAGTACCCGTTGTTGACGACCACGATCTTGACGGGCAGGGCGTTGGCGGCAATGGTGGCCAGCTCGGGGATCGACATCTGGAAGCCGCCGTCGCCGGCCAGGGCGATGACGAGCTTGTCGGGGTGGGCGACCTGTGCCCCCATGGCGGCGGGGACGCTGAAGCCCATCGAGCCGAGACCGCCGGAGGTCAGCCAGCAACGAGGCTGGTTGAAGCGGATAAACTGAGCTGCCCACATCTGGTGCTGTCCAACGTCGGTGCTGACGATGGCCTCGCCGTTCGAGAGGCGGTCGACCTCGAACATCACGTGCTGGGGCTTGATCTCATCGACGGAGAGCGCGGGCTTGAGAGGATGCTCCTCCTTCCAGGAGCGGATCTGACGCCACCAGGCTTTACGGCCGTTAGAGCTGCGCAAGGACATTTCAGGCGCCAGCTCGGCGAGGACCTTGACAACCTTCCGCAGGACGCGCTTGGCATCGCCGACGATAGGCAGGTCGGGAGCGCGGTTCTTGCCGATCTCGGCCGGATCGATGTCGACGTGGATGACCTTGGCGTGCGGGGCGAAAGCGGCCAGGCGGCCCGTAACACGGTCGTCGAAGCGGACGCCGACGGCGATCAGGAGATCGGCCGCGGTCATGGCCATGTTCGAGGCGTAGCTGCCGTGCATGCCGGGCATGCTGATGAAGTTGGGATGGCTGCCGGAGAAACCGCCGAGGCCCATCAGGGTGCAGACCACCGGGACATCGACCAGTTCGACCAGTTCATGAAGCTCGGGGGCGGCGTCCGCGGAGACGATGCCGCCGCCGGCATATACGAGCGGTCGCTCGGCTTCCCAGATCATCTGCGCGGCGCGCCGGATCTGGCCGGTATGGCCTTCAGTGTAGACCTTGTAGCCGGGCAGGTGGATGGCCGAAACCGGGGCGTAGTGAGCTTGTCCCTGAAAGACGTCCTTGGCAATGTCGACCAGGACCGGGCCTGGGCGGCCGGACGCGGCGATGTAAAACGCTTCGTGAACGACCTGCGGCAGATCGGCGATGTTCTTGACCAGGTAGTTGTGCTTGGTGCAGGAGCGCGTGATGCCGAACGTGTCGGCTTCCTGGAAGGCGTCGCTGCCGATGAGTTTGGAATGCACCTGGCCGGTGATGGCGACGATGGGAATGGAGTCCATCATCGCGTTGGTCAGGCCCGTCACCAGGTTGGTGGCGCCGGGACCGGAGGTGGCGCAGCAGACACCGACGCGGCCCGTCGAACAGGCGTAGCCGGCGGCGGCGAAGGCCGCGTTCTCCTCGTGTCTTACGAGGATGTGGCGAATGGGGTGGTCGAATACCGCGTCATAGAGCGGAAGGGTAACGCCTCCGGGATAGCCGAAGAAGCATTCCACGCCTTCCCGAACCAGGCATTCCAGCAGCATCCTTGCGCCGCTCATGAGATTTGTCATAGGCACCATCCTTGAAATCTTCTCCAGTAACAGAAAAGGCCACTGCTCGGGACTTAATCCCCGCCAGTGGCCCTTTGAAATCCTCTAGAGGCCGTCAGGCGGGGTCCGATACAGCGACCCCGATGGTAATAACGATGATTACGGGAACGACGGCGAGCGAGGACACACGAGGGAGGGACGAGATCGACGGCGCTGAACGATGGCCGGGCAAGTTCGTCGTGCCTCCTTTCCGACTAGCGTAACCCACCCAACCGACCAAATGCAAGCTGGAGCACCCATGAAAACAGCTTATTGAAGAACTCGGGCGGCGGCGGGTCTGTGGAGCCTACATTTCACATTCACAGCCAATAGAGATTGTTTTCACACTATGTTTTCAGCGGGATGCAGGAGGCGTACTGACGGCGCCCAGAGCGGCGGATGGTAGTTTCGGAGCGAGGCAGGGCCAGCGTATGGCGGGCAACACAAAGCAAGAGGCGGGGCCGGATGAGATGGCGGGTACCAAGCAGGTGGGGAAGCCGAAGCGGGCGAAGAACAAGAAGGCTCTGGTGAAAAAGGTGCTCCAGAACATCGGCACCAAGATCGAGAACAACGAACTGAAGCCGACGGTGGGGGACTTCATCCGGCTGCTGCAACTCGAAAAGGAACTGCTGGAAGAGACGCCGAAGGAGATTAAGGTCTCATGGGTCGAATCGGACAAAAAGGAACATGTTCCCGGAGAATAGAGTACAGCCCCCTGGCTTCCCAGGCCCGGTTCCACCAATCCACGGCGAGGTTCAAGGGCTTTTCGGGACCGATCGGGTCGGGCAAGAGCCAGGCGCTGTGCCAGGAAGCGATCAAGCTGGCGTATCTGAACCCGGGACGGCTGGGACTGCTGGGAGCGCCGACGTATCCGATGCTGCGGGACGCGACGCAGGCGACGCTGTTCGAGATTCTCGACAAGAACCGCATTCCGTACGAGCACAACAAGGCGGAGAACATGCTGGTGCTGAAGGACACGCGGTCGCGGATTCTGTTCCGGCCGGTGGAGGAATTCGAGAGGCTGCGAGGGACGAACCTGGCGTGGTTCGGGCTGGACGAACTGACGTACACGCAGGAAGAGGCGTGGCTGCGGCTGGAAGGGCGGCTGCGGGATCCGAGGGCGGCGCGGCTGTGCGGGTTCGCGGTGTGGACGCCGAAGGGGTTCGACTGGGTTTACCGGCGGTTCGTACGCGCAGCCGGTGGAAGGCTACGAGTCGATCGTCGCCGAGCCGTTCGAGAACCGGTACCTGCTGGAGCAGGTGCCGGACTTCTACGAGCGGCTTGAAGCGAAGTTACGACGCGAAGTTCTACGAGCAGGAGGTGATGGGGGAGTACCTCAGCCTGAATGCGGGGCTGGTGTACTCACGCGTTCAACCGGGCGGAGCACGTGGCGGACCTGCGCGTCGACGAGGCGCTGCCGCTGCTGTGGGCGCTGGATTTCAACGTGGATCCGATGTGCTCGGTGGTGGCGCAGATGGCCGGCGAGACGGTGCGGGTGCTGGAGGAGATCGTGCTGAGCCGCGCGAGCACGCAGGAGGCGTGCGAGGAGTTCTCAGCGCGTTTCCCGCAGCCACCGGCGGGGATATGCGTTTACGGCGACGCATCGGGGAGCCGCATGCAGACGGCGGGAACGACGGACTACGAGATCATCGAGGAGTTCTTCCGCCGAGCGGGTTACCGGAACGTGGACTACAAGGTGCCGCGGGCGAATCCGCCGGTGCGGGAGCGGGTGGGGCTGGTGAACGCGAAGCTGCGGTCGGCATCGGCGGAGACGGACTTACTAGTCGATCGCGAAATGCAAGGAGCTGATCAAGGATTTCGAACAGGTGGCTTACAAGCCGGACAGCATGCGTGATCGACAAAGACAGGGACCCGCGGCGGACGCACTTGTCGGACGCGCTGGGGTACCTGATCTGGCAGGAGTGCCGGCCGCAACCGCCGGTGGGAGAGCAAGGCCAGCGGCTGCTGTACCGGCGGGCCGAGGCTCGCCGCTGCGCGCCGAAGCGCGCACCGCGAACGGGGAGAACCGGGACAGAGATGGAGATCGACCGGGAACATCCGGAATACAGGCGCCGGAAGGCGATGTGGCGAGTATACCGCGATCTGTACGCGGGCGGGGAGCAGTTCAAAGCGCAACGCCGCCGAGTATCTGTCCGGCGGCAGAAGGAGCCGTCCGAAGTATACGGCGAGCGGCTGCGCCGGGTGTTCTACGAGAACTACGTCGGATCGATCATCGACTGGTACGCGGCGACGCTGTTCCGGCGCGAGCCGGTCCTGACGCTTCGAAGGACACAACGAGGCGGCCAAGGCAGTTCTTCAGCGCGTTCAGCGAGGATTGCGACCTGAAGGGGACGAGCGCTGAGCGATTTCTTCCGCCGGCAGTTGATCGAGGCGCTGGTGGCGGGAGCGAGCTACGTCCTGGTGGACTTTCCGCGCATCGAGCGAAGCGCGGCAGAACGGGCCGAGGAGGAGCAGCTGGGGCGCGTCGCGGGCTTACCTGGTGCGAGTACCGGCCGGAGGACCTGATCAACTGGAGCTGACGACGAGCACGGCAATTTCGACTGGGTGGTGCTGCGGACCGCAGGCCTGCGGCAGGACCTCGCGGATGACGCGCGCGTTCAGGAGAGACGCGGTGGGTCTACTACGACAAGGAGGATTCCGGATCTACCGGCGGTCGGAGGGCAAAGCCGGCGAGAAGAGCCGGTGGAGCTGGTGGAGGGACGGCACGGGCTGGCGCAGCTGCGGCGGGTGCCGCTGTTCGAGCTGGAGCTCTCGGAGGGGCTGTGGCTGATGAACAAGGCGGCGCTGCTGCAGCTGGAGCACTTCAACAAGTCGAACGCGCTGGCGTGGGCGCTGACGATGGGGCTGTTCGCGATGCCGGTGGTGTACTCGGACCGCGAGTGGAACCAGATCGTCGGCGAGTCCTACTACATCCAACTGGGGCCGGAGGACAAGTTCGGGTGGACGGAGCCGGAAGGGCAAGGTCTACCAGATCGCCGCGGAGAACCTGAAGCGGCTGCAAGAAGAGATCTACCGGGTCTGCTACCTGCTGCAGGCGGCAGGTCCTTGGATCGCGGGCGGCGCAGTCGGGAGCCGAGCAAGCAGCGGGATTCACGATCACGCAGGAGGTGCTGCGGGCGTACGGCGACGCGGTGAAGGACACGCTGAAGCGGGTGCTGAAGGCGATCGAAGCGGCGCGGCAGGACGGGCTGACGATCGACGTGACGGGGCTGGACGAGTTCGACATCGGCGACTTCACGACCGACTGGACGATGCGCAGCGGCTGCTGGCGTTGGGAGTCGGATCGCCGACGCTGCGGAAGGAGGTCTTCAAGAGGCTGGCGCTGAAGTATCTGTGCGACGCGCGGCAGGACCTGAAGGACCGGATCGTGGCGGAGATCGAGGAGGCGGCAGCGTGAGGAGCGCGGATATGGACGGAGAGCAAATGCAGGCGCGAAGAGTCAGTCCAGGCGATCGTAAGAGACGCCATCGAGGAGTTCTTGAAGAGGGAGCAGGCGAGGACGGAGCCCGCCTACAAGATCGAGCTGGAGGAGGAGCGAAGAAGCGGGAACAGCTGGAGCGGCGCGTCAACGAACTGGTGGCGGAGAATCAGCGTAGCCGGAAGATGGCGGAGGAGGCGGACCGGAGCGCGACGATCCGCGCGGAACTGCAGAGGCTGGGGGTGGCCAAGGTGGACCTGGCGTTCAAAGCGGTGAAGGACGAAATTTTCCGCGCGGAAGACGGCGGCTGCTGGCGCGAGGGGACGACGGGGAGGTGAGCGTGAAAGAGTACCTTACGCGCTTCGTGAGCGAGAACCCGGAGTTCCTGCCGGCTCGATTCACGGGGGGTCGGGGGTGGCGGGGGCGCAGAAGACCGCGCCGCCGCCGGCAGCGGTCAGCGATCTGGACAGAATCCGGCCGGGGATGAGTCCGGAGGAAGTGGAGCGGGTCCGGCAGGAGATCGTACGAGTTGCCTCGCAGACGCTCAAGGGAATTTGAGGCGGCGAGGACCTACTGGAGGAGAACGAATGCCAGCAATTACTTCAACAAACGTAGCGAACGCGATTGTAAAGCTGGTGGCGGCGGATGCCTTGCCCGCTCTGATGGGGAACCTGGTGATGGGGAACCTGGTCAATCGCGATTACGAACCGACACTGGCGCAAGCGGGCGACACGGTGAACGTGCCGATCCCGCCGACGCTGGTGGCGAACAACATCGCGGAAGGCGGCACGGTGCAGACGCAGAACCCGAACCTGGGGAATGCGCAGATCGTGCTGAACACGCACGCCGAGGCGACGTTCCAGATTCCGGACGTGACCAAGGTGCTGGCGGTGCCGGATCTGCTGAAGCTGTACATGCAGCCGGCCGTGGTCGCGCTGGCGGAGAAGATCGAGACGGACCTGCTGAACACTGTACGCGACGTTCACGTCGAACACGCCGGTGGGGACGGCCGGGTCGCCGATCACGGAAGCGGTGGTGGACGCGGCGGAGACGGCGTTGTTCCAGGCCAAGGTGCCGGCGAGCGAGCCGAAGTACCTGGTGGTGGACGCGAACACGTATTCGCAGCTGCGGCAGATCGCGCGCTTCAGCGAGTTCCAGACGGCCGGCGAAGCGGGGCTGCGGGCGCTGGTGGACGGGACGGTGGGGAAGATGAAGGACTTCTTCATCTTCCGTTCGCAGTTCGTCGCCAAGACCGGCAGCGCGCCGGTGACGACGCACAACCTGGCGTTCGCGCGCGACGCGATCGGGCTGGTGGTGCGCCGCCTGCCGCAGCCGCTGCCGGGGACGGGCGCGATCGCGGAGTACGCGGAGCTGGGCAATTTCGGTATGCGCGTGACTATGAGCTACCAGCCGAACACGCTGGCGCAGCAGTTCACGGTGGACGTGCTGTACGGCGTGGGCGTGCTGCGGAACCAGTTCGGCGTGCAGGTGAACTCGTAGGCGCAAGACAGCCGTCCGCCATCAGATGGCGGCTGGCCGGGCGTCAAAGGGAGTGCGTGGCCGCCGCTTGGAGGCGTGCTGGGACGGCACGTCACGGGCGGCGGCGCCGCACCGCGCCGAAAAGACGAAGTCGGGAGGGCGTATGGACGTGAGAGCGTTTTACCAAAAGGTCCGGCAGGTGGCGGAGACAATCGCCGAGACGTACGCGGTAGTGATCAGCTTGCCGACGCCGGACGGCGGACGGGAGGGCATCGCCAGCGAAGTGGCAAGGACGCTGGCCGCCCTGATGGTCGTCGAAGGAAAGGCGCGGCTGGCGACGCCGGAGGAGGCTACGGTATTCCGGAGCCAGACCGTTGAAGCGAAAACGGCGGCAGACCAGCTCGCAGCCGCGCGCAAGATGCAGATCACCGTACTTTCGGAGGCCGACTATCGGGCGCTGAAGGGCGGCACAAAGAAGGGATGAAGGGCCCGACCGGGGCGTGAGGCCGAGGGGCGATGGCGCTATTCACGGATGGAACAATATCGACGATTGAGGAACTCGCGGAATACGAGTCGGCGATCCTGGACGTAGCCAAGACGGAACGGATAGATCTCACCGCGAAACTGAAGCTGGCGCAAGAGGAGCTGGGGCTGGAGTTGGACGCGCTGCTTCGGCGGCGCCAGGAATCGGAGGATGTTTTCTGGAGCGCGATCGTGCCGCGGGGCTTGGGGCACGTGGTGGTGACCGAAGCGTTGCACAAGTGGCACACCTTCCGGACGCTGAGCCTGGTCTACCAGGACGCATACAACCGGCAGGTAAACGATCGCTTCCAGGGCAAATGGCAGGCGTACGAGCGAATGGCGGATTGGGCGCGTCAGTCGCTCAGCGACGGCGGGCTGGGCATGACGAGCTCGCCGGTGCCCCGGCCGGCGCAGCCGGAGCTAGCCATGGCAGCAGGACAAGCCGCTGAGGCGACGTACTTTGTCGGAGTGACCTGGGTGGCGCTGGGCGGAATCGAGGGAGCGGCGAGCGCGATCAAAGCGCTCACGACAACGGGGCCGGGCGCGCTCACCGTACGGGCGGTGGATCCTCCGGCGATCGCCACCGGGTGGAATGTCTACGCCAGTTATTCTCCCAGCGGACTGAGCCGGCAGAACGATACACCAATCGCGCCGGGCGGAACCTGGACCGAGCCAGCGGAGGGGCTGAGAAGGGGCAAGGCGGCACCGTGCGGGCAGCGGCCGGAGATGTTCCTGCGCCTGGCGGGAGTCCTCAACAGGGGGTAGCGATGCCAGCGATTGGAGCGGAGGCGACACGCAAGGTAGTGGAAATGCTGGGGGGCGGGACCGGACTGCCTTTCGCCGTGCCGAACCTCGGCAGGCGGGAGAAGGTGGAGTTGGCCGCACTCGAGACGGCGCAGATCACGTCCGGAAACGTCGCGTTCGAGATGGTCGAGAAGACCGCCGGCGTGACGTACCCGGCGGTGTATGTGTATTGCGAAAAGCTGTCGAACGGATTGAGGGAGAAGTTCCGGACGTTCTCCGGAACGGCGAGCATGGTGGTCGAGGTACGAGTCTCTCACGACGACATGGAGAGGCTGGCCCGTGACCTTCAGCTCTATGCTGCAGCGGCCGCCGAGGTTCTGGATTCCCACCGGGGCGCGTGGGGGAACGAAGTGTTTTACGCGGGCGAATACGAGGTTGCGTTCGGGCCGGTGAAGAGGGGCGGCAGCAACTTTCTGCAAACCGCCAAGATCAGCTTCGATCTGGACGTCAGTTACTAAGGCAGCGGCGGGGCAGGTGCCTGGCCGGCCGAGTTCAAGGGGAAATAGAAGATGGCGTGCAACTACATTTCATCGAATAACAACCGGCTCTACGTGGGGCTGGAATCGAACTATGGGCAGGTGCCGACGATCCAGAGCGGGAACCGGATTCCGGCCGTGAAGCTCACAGCCAAGCAGCAGACGATACGGCCCGAACGGAAGGACAAGACGGGCACGAGAACCTATGGGGGCACTCCCGCTGGGCTCAGGAAGAGCACTACTTTCGACCTGGTGACGTACATGACGAGTTGGAGCCCACCCGACACCCAGCCGGTTTACGGGCCGCTGTTCCAGGCGAGCCTGGGGGCGGCACCCGTCTTCTTCGCCGGCGGGACAGCCGCGGCGAACGCGAACACAAAGCTGCTGAGTTTCGCAGCACCGCACGGCCTGGCGCCGGGACAAGCGGTGACGTTCGGCGGCGAACTCCGGTTCGTGTGCTCGATCGTGGACCAGACGACGGTCGAACTCAGCTCGCCGTTTACGGTTACGCCGGCGGCGAGCTCTCCGATCGGGCCGACGGTGACCTACCAGCCGGCGACGGCGCTCGCGAGCGCGAGCATTTTCGACTACTGGTGCCCGACGGCCGCGGTGCAGCGGGTGCTATGCGGGGCGGCGGTGGACCAGATGAAGATCAACATCAACGGCGACTACCACGAGTTCGAGTTCAGCGGAATCGCGGCCGACGTGATCGACAGCACAAGCTTCACGGGCCAGCAGGGGGGACTGGTCAGCTTCCCGGCGGAGCCGGCGCTCAACCCGTACAACTACTCGATCATTCCGGGGCATCTGGGCCAGGTGTGGCTGGGCACGAACCCGGATCAGTTTCTCACGATCACGGCGGCGAAGATCACGCTGCAAAATGCGCTGGAGAAACGCGAGCGGGAGTTCGGGGCGGACATTCCGCGGTGCCTTGCGCCGGGCATGAGGTCGGCGACGGCGGATCTCGAGCTGTTCGAGACAAACGACGATGCCACGCGCGGGCTGTACCAGGCGGCGCGGCAGAGTTCGCCGATCGCGGTGATGGTGCAACTTGGACAGCAACCGGGCCAGCTTGCGGGCGTGTACCTGAAGAGCGTGGTGCCTGAGGTCCCCGAGTTCGACGATAACCAAAACCGGCTGCAATGGAAGTTGTCGGGCAGCAGGGCGCAGGGGACGGGGAACGACGAGATGTACGTGGCGTTCGGATAAGGGGAGCCGATGGAGTACACAAGCGAGAAGAGAATCGAATCGAAGTCCCTGCCGGGGGTGTGGTTCACAATCGCGCGAATGTCTTTTGGGCGGCGAATCGAGCTGACGCGCCGGGTCTGGGAACTGGCGGGGAAAGTCGAGCACCTGGGGGCGTCGGGCGACGCGCGCGGGAGACTTGAGGCAGCGCTGGTGGCAGCCGAGATCGACGGTATATACCTGCGGTGGGGGCTCCGCAAGATCGAGGGAATGACGCTGGACGGGGAGCCGGCGATTGCGGAACTGGTAGCCGAACGCGGTCCCGAGGCGCTGTGCAAGGAAGTGGTGGCGGCCATCAAGGCAGAGTGCGGGCTGACGTTGGAAGAAGCAAAAAACTAAGAGTCGCATTCCACTTTCAGTTCTCGAACCCAGCCGGGTGGAAGTGCGACGAATGCAGGAAGAGCGGGCTGGAAATCAGGCGGCGCTGCAAGTGGATGGCGGCGGCGCTGGCGACGGAGCCGCGGGTGGTATGGGCACGTGCGGGTGTGGCGACGGAGATGTGCCCGAAGTCCTATCTTTCCGGCGAGAGCAGGGCTTGGTTGGACGAGTTCCAGGCCTGGAAGCGTCTGGGATATCCGGACCCGCGGACGTTAAGCGCGCGCGAGGTGCACGCGATGGTGATTCTGGAGCAGGAGCTTCTAAGCGAGGTGCAGCGTGGCCAACGCTGAAAGCGAACTTGATGAATTGCTGGCGAGGCTCGCCGAGGCACTGGGAGCGGCTCAGATCGCGCCAACCGATACGACTGCTTCACTAGTGGATCTGGTCGAGCAGTTGCGAGGGGGTGAGGCGGCTGCGAGTGGCGCTTCGCCGACGGAGAGCGCACAAACCGCGGCTGCACAGGGTGCATCGGACGGGGTAGCAACACGGTTGGCGGCCCAGGTCGCGCAGTTGCTGGGCGGGGGCGAGGCAGTCGCCGGCGGGGGCGATTCGGCAGCGGGCGTGACGGCGGGACAGGTGAAGGAGTTGCTGGCCGGCGGCGGATTGGGCAATGGCGAGGACGAGAGAGCGGCCGGCCTCGGCGATTCGGCGGCGGCTGTGACGGCGGCGCAGGTCGAGGAGTTGCTGGGCGGCGGCGGATTGGGCAGCGGGGGCCAGGGCGGCGCCGGCGCCGGCGACTCCGCAGCGGGCGTGACGGCGGCGCAGGTGCGGGAGGTGCTGGCCGGCGGCGGATTGGGCAGCGGGGGCCAGGGGGCCGCTGGCGCCGGCGATTCCGCAGCGGCCGTTACGGCGGCGCAGGTGCGGGAGGTGCTGGCCGGCGGCGGATTGGGCAGCGGGGGCGAAGGGGCTGCCGGCATCGGCGATTCGGCAGCGGGCGTGACGGCGGGACAGGTGCAGGAGTTGCTGGGCGGCGGCGGATTGGGCAGCGGGGGCCAGGGGGCCGCTGGCGCCGGCGATTCCGCAGCGGGCGTTACGGCGGCGCAGGTGCGGGAGGTGCTGGCCGGCGGCGGATTGGGCAGCGGGGGCGAAGGGGCTGCCGGCGCAGGCGGTGCGGCGGGTGCGGCGAGGCCAGCACGCGGGGAGCAATTGCTGGGTGGCGCCGGCGCGGGGGGTTCGGCGCCGGACCTAGCGGGGGCGGCCGATCAACTGCGCTCCGTAGAGCAGACACAGGCGGACGCTGTGAGCAAGAATACCGAGGCGATCACGAGCGACACCAACGTGCAGGCGGGCTCGGGCGGCGGTTCCGCGCTCGATGCGCTGGGCAGCACGGTAGCGAGCGTATTCGAAAGCGGACTCGGAATCGCGCCCCTGATCGGCGATCTCGTGAGCCTGTTCGGTGGGAGCGGTGGCGCGACGACGCCTCCGCCACTAAGCACCTACACAGCGCCGGAATCGGTCCAATTCGAGGGCGACGTCTACCGCAGCGCGAACGTGACCGATTGGGGAGGAAGCGGGGGCACCCAGACCGGCGCGCCGCTTCCGGCGAAGGCGCAGATCACCGTGCAGGTGAACGCCATCGACAGCCAATCTTTCCTCGATCACAGCCAGGACATCGCCAACGCGGTGCGGCAGGCGATGCTCAACTCGAATTCCCTGAATGACGTGGTGAGCGACCTATGAGCACGTTTCCGCAGCTTAAGACGGGTGCGGTGGCCCAGTACCCGGCTACGCGCACGGCCGCGTACGCTACACAAGCCTTCCGATTCGTTGACGGCAGCGAACAGAAGTTCCCACTGCGCGGAAGCGCGGCGACGAGGTGGGTGATCAAGCTGGACCTGCTGGACGACAGCGAAATGGCGCAGGTGTGCGCGTTCTTCCAGTCGCAGCAGGGCCGCTTCGGCACGTTCTCGTTCGTGGACCCCTGGGACGGAGGCATCCATGAGAATTGCAGTTTCGAGTCCGACGATCTGGCGCTGAGTTTGGAGGGCGAAGCGCGCGGCGCCTTGCAGGTGACGATCAAGGAGAACAACGGCTGATGCTGTACTTCCCGCAACTCTCTAGTGGAGCGATGAGCCAGTTCCCCTGCAAAAAGCGGGTGCGCCAGAGGACGGTAGTGAACGCACTGGCGGACGGCGGCGAAGTCAAGCTGTTCGACCCCGGCGCGTGCAGGGTGGAATGGGAGATCGATCTGGCAAGCCTGACGAACGCGGAGTGGGGCGCGATCGCGGAGCTGTTCCAGGCAGCCGAGGGGCAATTGGGGACGTTCACCTTTCTGGATCCGTTCGGGAACCTTCTGAGCTGGAGCGAGGAACCGGCAGCGGCGGCGTGGGTGAAGGATGCCAGGCTGACACTGACCGCCGGAGTTGCGGACCCGCAAGGCGGGACGGGGGCGATCCGCATAGCCAATGCAACCGGAGCGGCGCAGAGTGTCGCGCAGACGGCGGCCGTTCCCTCCTGGTATCGGTACTGCTTCAGCGTATGGGCGCGCAGCGATACGGCGGCGCAAGTGACGCTCTTCGTTAGCGCCGGGATGGAGTCGGCACAGCAGAGCCTCACCGTGGGGCCGGCGTGGCGAAGGCCGACTCTGGCGGCGCGGCTGACGACGCAGCAGGAGGCGACGACGTTCGGGGTCGCGATCCCGGGCGGTGCGACGGTGGAGGTATTCGGGTTTCAGGCCGAGCCGCAGGTGGGCGCTTCGAGCTACAAAGCGACGGGCGCGCAAGGAGGAGTGTACACGAGCGCGGCGTTCCTCGACGATGTGCTCGAGATGACGGGCGAAGGGCCGGGGATCTACTCCTGCCCGCTGCGGGTGGGCGCGAGAGTCTGAAGCGGCACGCGGAAGCGCGGGTCACCAAGAGCCGAGGGTCTGGATGGCGACGATCAACGACATTAAAGAGCAGAGCATCACCAAGACGCCGCTGTTGCTGTTCGACTGTGCGCTCAACTCCGGCGCGGT
This sequence comes from Bryobacterales bacterium, assembly GCA_963710565.1. Taxonomy (GTDB): domain Bacteria; phylum Acidobacteriota; class Terriglobia; order Bryobacterales; family Bryobacteraceae; genus DASWZN01. The sequence continues at coordinate 149,472 of CAVQAN010000015.1, forward strand.
GGAGCGCTGGAGCACTCATGCGGCGATGGTGAACGGGCAACGATACTCGGCGCGGGTGCTGCGGCACGATCTGTTCGAGATGCAGTCCGGAGCGGTCGACGGGATCGACGCCGTCGCGAAGATCTCGATCTGGCTCGCAAACGCCGACTCGCACTTTTCGGAGATCGAGCGCAACACGGGCTGGAAGGGGAGCAAGATCACGGCCCAGTTCGTGTTCTACGACCTGAGCCAAGACCAGGCGGCGTCGGAAGTCCAGGTGCTGTTCAAAGGAGCGGCGGACGCACCCGCGGAGATCACCGAATCGACGCTGCGGCTGACGGTCACCAACAGCCTGAACATGCAGCGTCTGCTGTTGCCGGACGTGCGCGTTGAGCGGCGGTGCCCGTGGAAGTTCCCGGCGACCGCGGCGCAGCGGGCCGAGGCCGCCACGGGCGGAGCGGAAGGACAATACTCGCCGTTCTACCGTTGTGGATACTCGCCGGACGCAGCGGGCGGATGCGGGAACCTCAACGGCACCACGACCTACGCGAGTTGCGACCGGACGCGGGCGCAGTGCCAGGCGCGTGGAATGTTCGCGACCGATGGCGCGAACCATCGGACGGCGAGGTTCGGGGGAATCGAGTTCGTGCCGCCGTCGACGGTGGTGCGGGGTTACGGAGAGAGGGGCAACCACGAATCGGCGCCGCTGATGAACGAAGCGCGGTACAACGATTTCGTTCCTCTCGTCTACGGCACGGTATGGTACGCGCCGATGGTCGTTTTCTCGAAGAACGACGGGAACCTCACGCAAATGGACGTGCTGCTGGGCATGGGTCCGATGGAGCACGCAGTCAAGGTTCTGGTCAACGACAACGACATCCCGCTAGGACAGGCGGGCACGAACATGACGGCGACGGGCTGGTATAACGTGGTCACGCTGGGAGGGCGAACGGGCGCGTTCAATCCCGAGTACGTGGACGCCGGCGGAAACCCGCTGGGCGACCCGTACGGAAGCATGGCGGTGCTGAACGTGGTGGTGCCAAACCAGATCAACAACGGAACGAGCCTGCCGCAGATCAAAGTCCTGATCCAGGGGATGCAGTTGGAGCGGTTTTCCTCGGACGGGAGCTCACTGGGCCTGGGCTTTACGAACAATCCCGCCTGGGTGCTGCTCGACCTGCTGCGCCGGAGCGGCTGGACGCTGGAGGACATCGACGTCGCGAGCTTCGCGCAGGCTGCGGAATACTGCGACGAGTCGATCACGGCGCAGGATCTGAACGGCAACCCTATCAGCATTCCGCGCTTCCAGTGCAACCTGGCGCTGAAGAGCCGGCGTTCCGCGGCGGATGCGATCCGCGGAGTGCGGAACGGATCACGCCTTTTCCTGAGATACGGGCTGGGCGGGATGCTGGGGCTGAGCGTGGAGAACACGCTGGCGCTCCAGCAAGCGGCGAAGCCGGACGGAAGCAACGCCAGCGAGGCGGTGACGGGCGGCTGGCCTGCGTATGAGTTCGGGGACGGGACGGCGGGACTTTCGGGGATCCTGCGGCGTGCGAGCGGAGAGCCGTGGATCCGGGTCTGGTCGCGGACCACGGCGGAGACGCCCAACCGGCTGAACCTGGAATTCCAGGACGCGTTCAACCAGTACCAGCAGGACAGTCTTTCGGTGACCGATGTGGACGACGTTCTGGCGGTGGGACAGGAAGTCAGTCTGAGCCTGCCGGTGCTGGGCATTCCGAATTTCAACCAAGCGGCCAGGATCGCGAAGTTCCAACTCGACAAGACGGTGGACGGCAATACGTACGTCGAGTTCGCGACGACGATGCGGGGGCTGAAGCTCAGACCGGGTGACCTGATTACGGCAACGTACCTGAAGGAAGGATTCGACGGGCAGCCGTTCCGCGTAGTCAAGATCGCTCCCGGCCTGAACTACTCGACGGCGCTGATTACGGCACAGATCCACCAGGACGCGTGGTACAGCGATGACAACGCAGACGTGTTCGGCAGCGGGCTTCCAGGGCGGCGGCCGGCGTATGGGATCGGGACGCCCCGGCCGGTCAGCGGCAAGGTGCTGGACCAATACGGCAACCCGCAGCTTGAGATCTCGGAGCAGGACAGCGCCAATGGCGATGGGACAATGGCGATCACACTGGCGGCGGGGTTCAACCGACCGCGGCAGCCGGCGGTGAGCGGACCTGGCATCCCGATGGTGAGCCTTGCGGCGAGCATCGGGAGCACGGGCGGATCTCTGGCGGGGAACCAGACGCTCTACTACGCCGTCACGGGCAGCGATGCGGCCGGGCAGGAAAGTGGGCTCTCTTTCGCGGTTGCGGCGACGATACCGGATGGAACGGACACCAACACGGTGGAATTGACGGGTCTGAGTTTCACCTGCGACACGATCCAGTTCTCCGTATACCGCGGGCGAACGCCGATGCAGTTGGTTCAAATCGCGACGAACCAGGCCACCGCGGCTAGTTTCACCGATGGCGGACTGGCGGCGGGGTTGACGCCGCCTCCGGACGAAAACTACGACCACGCGAATGCCTACTGGCGGTTCGAACTGCAGCCAGAGGTCGCGGTGGCGACGCATTCCGCTACGACCGTCGGCAACCCGTCGTTGTCGATGGAGGCCAACGTCTACATCGGAATGGTGGTGCGGATCACGCGGGGGACGGGAGCGGGACAGGAAAGAACCGTGAGCGCAAACGACGCAATCACGCTGACGCTCAGCCGGGCCTGGGACACGGAGCCGGACCGGACCAGCTACTGCACGGTAGCCGAGGCGGGCTGGCACTTCGGCTGCGCGGGCAGTGACGGACCCTTGGCGTTTCAGGTTCCGACCCGGATTGGCGCGACGGCGCAGGTAACGGCGCGGGCGGCGAACGTCTACGACTGGGAGAGCCCGGTCGAGCTGAGCCCGGTAACGCGGTGGCGGATCGCGGGCGCGGGCGGCGGGTTGGACCAGGGTGTGCCCGGCGCGCCGGTGTTTGGAATCCTCACGCGCGGCGCCGGCGACTTAGGGCTGACGGGGCTGGGATTCGAGGACCTGGGGAACACCGGCTCGATATCCTCCGGGACGCTGACGTTGTTCTACTGGAACGAACTGGTGTATCCCTCGCCAAACGGACTGGGGGCCGACGCTGTCGCCAGCGACACGGCGGTGAGCCTGGCGCAGGCGGGGGACGTGCAGGCGGGCGACTTGATTCAGATCGACACCGAGTTGCTTCAAGTTCAGCAGGTCGAGAACGGCGGGCTGCGGCTGGAAGTTCTGCGGGGCAGCATGGGGAGCGCCGCGGAGGGCCACAGCGCAACGGCACCTGTCTACCGGTTGACCAGAGCCAGGCTGGTGGTTCCGTTCCCGGCGAACTTCTTCGGCAGCCGCGCCAGCGGCGACTTCACCTACTTCGTGCTGTTGCCGGATGCACGGGTGGCGGGGGCGACCTTCTTCGTAACGAATGCGTTTGGAGACGGTGCGACCACGACGGCGTGCTTCACGAACAGGGCCGACGGAGGCCTGAGGACGCTCTCGGGCGGGCAGTATTCGATCCAGGTGACAGGGAGTCTGGCCGTAGAGGCCAACGCAGCGCCACCGCTGGTGGTGCAGGGCACGCACGCCGTCTGGAACGTGTCGGCCATGGTGAGCGATGCCCCGACCCTGGATTCGGTGGACATGAAAGTGCTGCTGAACGGCGCGCTTTACTGTCCCTTGTCGATTCCGGCGGGCAGGACCTATTCGGACACGGTGAACGGGTGCGGGCTGCCTCCGCTGCCAGCAAGCGGGTTGATCACGCTAGATATCAGCAAGGTGCCCGAGGAGCCGGGGTCGGTGCCAGGACGCGACCTTACCGTGACCATCAACCTGTGACGGACCTATGGCAGAGACACTCGATAAGCTTCGACCGGACCGGGACCTGCAGTGCTACTTCCAGCAGCCGTCGGCGGTTGCGGCGCTGAGCGCGACCAGCGCCACGGGGTTTACGGTCTCGGGGAGCTGGCGCCAGCAGTTCGATTGGGCGGTGATCGAGTGGAACCGCGACAACGGCTTCGAGCATCCGTTGTTCCGAACCCTTCCCGACGGGGACCTCAGCGGTCTCGAACTCACGTATGAGGAGACGCGGACCAACTGCATGCCCGTCGATTGCAACCTGGGGCCGACGGTAGGGTGGCCGTACCTGCGCGTTTGGCGGGACGGAGAATCGCAGCCGGATCTGGTGCCGCTGTACACGCCGGACCGGGCTACGGCCATCGAAGGGACGCCCACGGCGGCCTCGGCCACACTGACGCTGACCGGAACGGCGACAGCCGGCGACTACATCGGCCTGGCGTGGCTGACGGAGCAGTACAACTACCAGTTGCAGGCATGGGACACGGTAGAGAGCGCGGCCGGGGCGCTGGCAGGGATCGTGAACGACCCGAACGTCGGCTCGGCGACGATGGCTGCGACGGCAGCCGGCTCGCAAATCACCCTGACGGCGAAAGCCGCGGGTGCGAACTGGAACCGGGCCGGGGTGTACGGATTCGTGTCGGGAGCGCGGAACGAGTCGTGGTCGCCGTGGTGGCAGCGGCTGAGCGGCGGGGCATCGCCGACGAAGTGGCGCATTCACCTGGATTTCGACGGCCTCACGGACACGAACGGCCAGCCCGTTGCGATGACTTCGGTGCGGAAGATACGCTGGACCTACGTAGCGGCATGGCAGGACGGAGCGTTCGACCGGACGGAGTTCGAGGTCCAGGTGAGTAACTGGACGGTGACGGGAACGAACCGGACTTACTCGGTGGCTGGCGCGGGGAGCCGGCGGATCGAAGACGACGGCACGGAGGTCACGTACTCGGACGGCTGGACGGCGTACAAAGGGGCGTACAACTACTCGAACGGCTCGTACCACTCGACGGAGGCGATCGGGGCCCAGGTGGCGTGCACCTACTCGGCCTCGGCGCCGCATAGTCTGTACCTGGGTACGGAGTTGCTGGCGAAAGGGCCGGATCTTACGGTCACGGTGGACGGCGGCGCTGCCATGACGCCGTGCCTGGCGATGCCGGGTGAGGACGCGCTGGTGCGGATTCCCCTGGGGCAGTACGGGACGGGGACGCACACGGTGGTGGCGCAGCACGCGGGGGGGCTAAGGACGTGGACGGCCCCTTTACGTTCAGTTTTGACTTTCTGGAAATTGCGGTGCCGTCAACAGGCCTGCCGACGCCGTCCCCGAATGCGCAACTTAGCCTGGCGACGGACTGGGACACCTACCACTCGATGTGCCTCGCTCCGGAGCGGACTGCGTGGATGATCGACACCATGGGCTTCCATGGACGGGTAAATCACTACGTGGGCGCGCTGTGGTTCTATGAGCTGGCCGCCGGCCCGCAGCTCGCGTATGCGTCCGCCCAGATCGATTTCACGGGGACGGCGCTGTTCAGCTTCACGTTCAGCCATCAGACGTCGCTCACGATCGACAGCACGACCGTGACGCACGTACATTACATCGGAGATACGGCTGAGACGGTCGTGAAGGCCATCGAGATGGACATCAACTGGGGCTCGATGTCGGTGCGGGCGGAGGCGCAGGGGACGGTGCTGACGATCACCTCGCGCTCGCTGGGGAGTGAGTCTAACAACATCGGGATTGCGGTCGGTTCGACGTGTCTGACGCCGGAGCCGGCGAGCCAGAACCTGGCGGGCGGGCAGGACGGGAAGTGGCTGACGGACCTTCAGGCCACCCCACGGGTGAACCGAGCGGCGCGAGACTGGACCCGGAGCTTCTTCACGGCGCTGAAGGGATACGGACTGGATGGAGTTGCGGCGCTCAGCATGGAGCTGGGGAATGGCGACGATTCCACCGAGGCGGGCATCGCCCAGCGGTGCCCGGCCGGGGACGCCGTGTGGGTGTCCACGCCGGCGCTGCAAACGAACTTCTCGCCGGCGAGCATCGCGTTCTGGCAGCAGGCGTACCTGGACATCGCCCAGATTCAAGCGGACGCCGGCATGCGACCGTACCTGCAATTCGGAGAGGTGCAGTGGTGGTACTTCCGGAATGACCGGTCCGGGATGCCGTTCTACGACGCCTACGCCACGAGCGCCTTCCGCTCGCGGTACGGGCGAGATATGCAGGCGATCCTCGAGAACACCGTCTCGCCGGCGGATTATCCCCAGGAGACGCAGTTCCTGCCGACGCTGATCGGGGCGTTCACCAGCCAGATCATGGCCTATGTGCGGGCGAGGCTCCCCACCTGCCGCTTCGAGGTGCTGTATCCGCTGGACGTCAACGAAACCGGCCTCAACCGCGCTATCAACTATCCCGCGGGCGCCTGGACGCCGGCGGCGCTCGATTGTCTGAAAACGGAAAGCTTCGGATACACGGGCGCGCGCGACCTGGGTAAGTGCCTCACGTCGATCCAGTTCCCGCAAGTTCAGGGCTTCGCTCCGCAGGCGAGCGCGCACCTGGTGGGGATTGGCGACCCCACGGCGCCGTGGCTGAAGGAAGCGCGGCTGGCGCAGGCTGCCGGAGTCGAGTCGGTAGTGATGTTCGCGCTGGACCAGTTGTGCCTCGTCGGGTATCCCCTTCCTCTGCCGTCCGGTTTGCGACGGGCTTCCTTCCAAGGTTAGTCAGCTAGTGCAGGCCCGCCGGGTGGACAGGCCCCCAGAGGAATCGGACGAAGACCGCTCAGGCCTTGGGATGCGCCTTGTCGTACACCTTCATCAGCTCGGTAAGCGAAACCTGGGTGTACTTCTGGGTCGTGGAGAGCCGGGCGTGGCCGAGAAGCTCCTGGATGGCCCTCAAATCGGCGCCGTCGCTGAGCAGGTGTGTCGCGAAGGCATGGCGAAAGGTGTGGGGGTGGATCGAGTCGTCGCCGGCCAGCGCCGTCGCATAGAGCTTGACGATGCCGCGGGCACCCCGGTCCGTGAGGCGGCGGCCCCGCTGGTTCAGAAACAGCGCGATCTCGCTCGGCTCCGCCTGGCGCGCGGCGAGGTAGCTCTGGATGGCGGCAGAAGCCTTCGCGCCGAAGGGCACCTGCCGCTCCTTCTTCCCTTTCCCTCGAACCAGGAGCCAGCGCTCGGCCAAGTCCAGATCCGCCAGGTTCACGGCCACCAGTTCTCCGATGCGGAGCCCGCATCCATAGAGCAGCTCGAAGATGGCCAGATCACGGGCCGGGAAAGGGCGCTCCAGGCGGCCAACGGCCACCTGGTCGATGAGGGCGTTGGTCTGCTCCGCGGTCGGGACACGCGGGAGCGTCTTGGGCGCTTTGGGGGTGCGAAGAAGGCGAGCTACGTTGGTCTCGACTGCGTGGTGCGCCACCAGGAACCGGAACAGCGAGCGCAGGGCAGCCACTTTTCGACGCAGCGAGACGGCGGCGAGCCGTTGGCGGTAAAGGTCACCCAGCCATTCACGCAAGGCCAGTGTGTCCAGTTTCTCCACCGCGGGCGGCTCGGCGCCGGGAGGCGAAAAGTACTGGACAAACTGGCGGAGGTCGGCGTCGTAGGCGCGCAGAGTGTGCGCCGATGCGTTCTCCCGCTTCAACTCTGCGAGGAACCCTTGGACGTGCTCTTTGAGTCCCGGCAAGCGTAGAACAGTTTAACCGATCGGCGGACACCGAGGGAGCCTCAAGCGGGAAGCGCCGGGAATGGAGCGGGAGACGGGATTCGAACCCGCGACATCGACCTTGGCAAGGTCGCACTCTACCAACTGAGTTACTCCCGCTGGTTTTCTCATTGTCTCTCGCGCGGGGATTGGTGTCAAATGAGGCGGGGGCCGGGGGCTGGACCGTACGGAACCAGTTTCAGTCTCAGATGTGGGGGTGGGCAATAGTGGTTATGGTACGGCTCAAGTGACAAGATAGGGTAAAAATGGTTTTGACCTACGGATGTATCACGTTTGTAATCATTGGGTTGGGTGGTATAAATCTTGTTGCAACAGAGTACGCCAACTGTGCTATATTGGCGTTCCGCCATAGATCCGGTGAGACTAGGCGTTTTGCGGTCTCCAGTTGCTCCTCGTCGGCGGAACAACACTCAGGATACCATGGGTGTCGCTAGAGTTTTCCACAGTTGTGGAAAACGTGTGGAAAAGGGCTGCTTGGGCAAAGTATGGATGCGTGGGAACTGATTAAGAATCGTATCGCTTCCAAGGTCACGGCCGAAGCCTTCCAGAACTGGTTTGGCAGGACCGGTCTGAAGGAGGTCCGGGATGGGACGATTTGGGTATCCGTCGCAAGCGAGTCCTCCCGGCAGTACATCGAATCGGAATACACAGGTCTCATTCACTCCACGATCCGAGATCTGGCTCTTCCCATCCGGGAGGTCGTTTTCGAAACCAGCGCGGCATTCGGAGCGGGTTCGGTATTTGGCCCTGGAAGCCTGGCGGATCCGGAAGTGGCGTTCCAGAAGACGCTGGTTCAGCTCAATCCGCGTTACACATTCGATTCCTTCGTTGTCGGCTCGTGTAACCAATTCGCACATGCCGCTGCCAAGGCGGTAGCGGACAAACCGGCCCTGCGCTATAACCCGCTGTATATTTACGGCGGGGTTGGAATGGGCAAGACGCATCTCATGCACGCGATCGGACAGGGTCTCATGACGAATTACGGGAGCCTGCGAGTTGTGTACACGTCAAGCGAACGGTTCATGAACGAGATGATCACGAGCATCAAGCTGCAGAAGATGCCCCAGTTTCATCAGCACTACCGCTCCGCGGACGTTCTACTCATCGACGACATTCAGGTGCTCGGCAAGAAGGAAGGGACCCAGGACGAGTTTTTCTTTACCTTCAACGAGCTCTTCGAGAATCAAAAGCAGATCGTGATATCGAGCGACTCGCCGCCCAAGGAGATTCCGGGTTTGTTGGAACGCCTGCGGTCAAGGTTCGAGTGGGGTCTTCTGGTCGACATCCAACCGCCAGACCTCGAAACAAAGATGGCCATTCTCGACAAGAAGGCCGAGGCGGAGGGTGTGCGGCTTCCAGAAGATGTTCGAGTTTTCATCGCGACCAAAACGAAGTCGAACGTTCGGGAGCTCGAGGGCGCACTGGTGAAGCTGATCGCCTACGCGTCAATCAGTGGTGAACCGATCACCTTACCCATGGCACAGCAAGTCCTCAGGCATCTGGTACCAAACACAGATCGCCGGGTAAGCATCGAGGCGATCATCCGGGCTGTTGCCGCGAAGTTCAATGTGCCTCCGAGCCAGATCAAGATGAAAAGCAACAGACGGGATGTCGCGCGTCCCAGGCAGATTGCGATGTACCTCACCAAAGAGCTGACCCAAGCTTCGCTGCCCGAGATTGGGCGCGCGTTCGGAGGGAAGCACCATACCACGGTTCTCCACTCCATCCACCGCATTGAGGAGCTGCGCCAGAAGGACCTAGATTTGAACAGGCTCGTCCAGAGCCTAATCGACTCAATCAACTGAACTTGTTTAGATTTCCACAGCACCCCTCTCAAAGCAGCCTTTGCAGTCTGTGGAAACCCGGACACCCAAGTCGGCCTTCTTGCCTCGTCCAGCACTTTTGGACAACACCCACTGGCGTGGAAGCCTGTTGGTTTTGTATAATTTAGAGAGAAACTGACATTTCCACAGCCCCTACTACGGCTGTTCTTGTTTTTGATATTGTAGAGGGTCGGTTTAGGACAGCACTCTGCACCGGCAGGATAGGAGATCTGAGCCATGGAATTCACGGTGAGCAAGGCGGACCTGGTTCGAGAGCTGAATCTTTCCCAAGGGGTTGTTGAGAAGCGAACGACGATTCCAATCCTCTCAAACGTACTGATGGAAGCACGGGAAGACCGCGTGTGGCTGACGGCGACGGATTTGGAGCTTGGCATACGGTGCTCGTGTCCGGCGAAGATCTCTCGCGAAGGAGCCGGTACGATGCCGGTGCGGCGTCTGCTGGACTATGTGCGTTTGCTTCCTGAGGGCGAGCTGACCGTGAAGTTCCTGGAGAACGATTGGGCCAACATCACGTGTGGGCGTTCCCGGACCCGGATCGCGGGGATCTCGCGGGAGAGTTTCCCAGAGCTTCCACAGATGCCCGAACCGATCGCCGAGATTCCGGTGGGTGTACTGGCTTCGCTGATCGGAAAGACCATCTTCTCGATTTCCGCCGAGGAATCACGGTTTACGCTCAACGGAGCTTTGCTTCAACTTCGAGAACATGGAGTCTTAATGGTGGCTACCGATGGCCATCGTCTGGCTTATGTGGAGACCAGCGGCGACATCCCCGGAGTCCACTCACCGTACCGTGCTTTACTCCCTCGCAAAGCGATGGGCGAAGTCCTGAAACTTGCAGCCGAGACCGTTGCGGACTCGTTGGTGAAGTTCTCTGGCGACGAGAACCATCTGTTCTTCCAATTTGGGGAAAGGCTGCTGATCAGCCGAAAGCTGACCGGCACGTTCCCGGATTTCGAGCGGGTTCTTCCGAAAGACCACAAGGTCTTTGTCATTCTCGGAAGAGACGAGATCCGCGCTGCCATCGAACGTGTGGCGCAGTTCGCCGACGAACGCTCACGCGCGATCCGGATGCAGCTTTGCCCGGGCGAAGTCAAGATCTTCTCTTCTATTTCGGAGACGGGAGAGAGTGAGGAGAGCATTCCGGCCGAGTATGCCGGCGTCGCCCTGGACATTGGATTCAACGCGCAGTACTTGCTGGAGTTTCTGCGTGCGATTTCTGAACAACAAGTCAGGTTCTCGTTCAAGGATCCGCACAGCGCCGCCGAAGTAGGTCCGGAGGCAAGCGAAGACGCTCGGCGAGAGTTGTACCGTTACGTCGTAATGCCTATGCGGATCTGAGGGGCTCCGTTTCGGACACACACACCGACTTACCGGCATTAGAGGTTCTATGGCAACGAAAACTCCCGACGCGCTTAGACTGGATGGACAGAACGCGGGAAATGGCGCCGAGGCCGACGTGTACGATTCGAGTAGCATCAAGGTGCTGGAAGGACTGGAAGCGGTGCGGCTGCGACCGGCGATGTATATCGGTTCGACGGGCGAAGCGGGTCTGCATCATCTCGTGTACGAAGTCGTGGATAACTCCGTCGACGAAGCGCTGGCAGGGCATTGCACGGAGATCGATGTAACGATCCGCAGCGATAACTCGGTTACGGTCGTCGACAACGGCCGCGGAATTCCCGTTGGGATCATGCCCGAGCATGGAGTGTCCGCGGCCGAGATCGTGATGACGAAACTGCATGCCGGAGGTAAGTTCGATACGAAGAGTTACAAGGTCTCGGGTGGGTTACACGGAGTGGGAGTAAGCTGCGTAAACGCTCTTTCGGAAAGCCTCGATCTCGAAATCTGGTGTGACCACTATACCTGGGTTCAGGAGTATGCGCGCGGAATCCCTCAGGGCCGATTGGAGCGAAAGGGAAAGTGCGGAAGCAAGACCGGGACCAAGATCACCTTCAAGCCGGACAGCACCATCATGGTGGCGACGGAGTTCAGTTTCGACACCCTTTCCCAGCGGCTGCGCGAGCTGGCATTTCTGAACAAAGGCCTGAAGATCACTCTGGCGGACGAGCGGGTGGACCCGCCCAAGGCGCATGAGTTCTACTACAGCGGCGGTATCGCGGAGTTTATCCGCCACCTAAACAAGGGCAAGAACGTCCTGCACGACAAACCGATCCATTCGGAAGGCGCGCGCGAGTTACCCAACGGCGGCACCCTGACGATGGACATCGCCTTCCAGTACAACGACGGCTACAGCGACAATATTTTCAGCTTCGCGAATAACATCAATACGGTCGACGGCGGCGCGCACCTGACCGGCTTCCGCAGCGCGCTGACGCGTGTCATCAATACCTATGGCCAGCAGGCCGGGCTGTTCAAGGACGTCAAGGAGAACCTTACGGGCGACGACGTGCGCGAGGGTCTGACGGCCGTAGTGAGCGTAAAACTGCCGCAGCCGCAGTTCGAAGGACAGACCAAGGGCAAGCTCAACAGCGACATCGGCGGGTACGTGACGCAGTTCCTGTATGAGAAGGTGGGCGAGTACTTCGACAAGAATCCGGCGGTGATGAAGAAGATCGTCGGCAAGGCCATCGATGCGTCGCGGGCGCGGGAGGCGGCACGCAAGGCGCGGGACCTCACGCGGCGTAAGGGCGCGCTCGATTCTGGCGGCCTGCCCGGAAAGCTGGCGGATTGCCAGGAGAAGGATCCGGAGCGCTGCGAGTTGTTCCTGGTGGAGGGCGAATCGGCCGGTGGAACCGCCAAGATGGGCCGCGACCGCCGCTACCAGGCCATCCTGCCGCTCAAGGGCAAGATCCTGAACGTCGAGAAGGCGCGCACCGACAAGATGCTGAGTCACGAAGAGATCCGCTGCATGATCACCGCGCTCGGCACGGGCATCCGCGAGGATTTCGACGTTACGCGCCTGCGCTACTCGAAGATCATCATTATGACCGACGCCGACGTGGACGGCTCGCACATCCGCACGCTGCTGCTGACGTTTTTCTACCGCCAGATGGGCGAGTTGATCCAGCGCGGCAATGTGTACGTGGCGCAGCCGCCGCTCTATCGGATCAAGAAGGGCCGCCAGGAGCGGTACATCAAGGACGAGAAGGAGTTCGTGCGCGAGATCCTGCGGCGCGCCACAGAGAACGTCGTGGTGGAGATCGGCTCGAGCGGAAGCGGCCCCGCCGCGCGCCTGGAGGGTACCGAACTACGCGCGTTCCTGAATTCGCTGGATGAATACCAGCAGGTGTTCCACCGTGTGGAGCGAAAGGTCCGCGACGCGCGGGTGGCGGAGATCCTGGCGCGGCCCGAACTGAAGCTCGATACGAAGGCCGATTTCGCGGTTCAGGAGAACCTGGAGCCGGTGGCCGAGGCCCTGAAAGCTCTCAAGCTCATGCCCGAGTTGAAGCGGGACGAGGAGCACTCGTCGTGGTCGGTGGGCTATCACGATTCGGCCAGCGCGGAGCGGCTCATCGACATGCAACTGGCGGCGCTGCCGGAATACCGGCGCCTGCGCAGCCTGTCGAAGCAGATCGCGCGCAACAACCAGCCGCCGTTCGTGGTGGTCAAAGATTCCAGCCGCGAGACCCGCGCGGACTGGCGCGAACTCCTCGAGTATGTCAAAGCCGAGGGCATGCGCGACGCCCAGGTGCAGCGCTACAAAGGGCTGGGCGAGATGAACGCCGAGCAGTTGTGGGAGACCACCATGAACGCCGAGAAGCGCTCGCTGCTTCAGGTGCGTTCGGAAGACGCCGTCGAAGCCAACGAGATCTTCACGACGCTGATGGGCGAGGACGTCGAGAACCGGCGGAAGTTCATCGAAGAGAACGCGCTGGACGTTCGGAATCTGGACGTGTAGGGGCCTGGGCTCATCGGCCCGTCGATCGAAGTCGGTTCGGCGGGCACGGTGGATGCCTCCAGAAGCCGGGGCGCTGAGCCAGCGCCATGATACCGATGGGAGAGAACGTAGAGGGCGGGCGTCTGCACGCCCTTCGATAGCGGTAAGCGCGACTTTCTGTAAAACCCCGGTCTACTTCCCCATCAACTCCACCACCGCCGCTGTCGTCGCCACAATACCCGTGCGGATTGCCGGCTCGGCCTGCGGGTAGAAGAGGCTCGAGTGCAGGGAGGGCAGAGGCGTGCCCGTGCGCTGGCTCTCCGCTAGTTTCGCGGGGTCCGAGGCTCCCAGGAAGAACATCAAGGTCGGGATCTGGTGCCCGTTCAGGCCGAACTGCCCGAAGTCCTCGCTCACCATCAGCCGCCTCGCTTCCACCACATTACCTTCCCCCAGGGCTGCGGCGAAAGTCCCTCGCAACCGCCCCGCCAGCTTCGGATCGTTGTAGGTGACCGGAGTTGACTCGCCGTCCTTTACGATCGGCGCCCGATCGTCCGGCACGCCCGCTCCCAGCGCCACTCCCCGCGCCTCTCGCTCGATGGCCGTCAGAATGGTCCGGCGGACATCGTCGCTGTAATAGCGCGTGGTGAGCTGGAGTTTCACCTCATCGGGAACAATGTTGTGCTTCGAGCCGCCGTGGATCGAGCCGACGGTGACCACCGCGGGTTCCTGCGGCGAGATCTGCCGGCTGACGATGGTCTGAATCGCCAGAATGAACTGCGCCGCAATCACGATGGGATCCTTGGTCAGTTCGGGCCGGGCGCCATGTCCTCCCAGGCCCCGGATGGTCACGTCGACCGACGTGGAGCCGGCCAGGAGAGGTCCGGCGAGAACCCCCACCTTCCCGGCCTCGATGGATGGCTCGTCGTGCAGGGCGATCGCGTAGTCCGGTCTGGCGAACCGCGCGTAGAGATCGTCCGACAGCATCGCGCGTGCGCCGCTGACCGTCTCTTCCGCCGGTTGCCCGATCAGCATCAACGTGCCCCTCCAGCGGTCTTTCAGCTTGGCGAGGAGCCGCGCCGTGCCAAGGAAGGACGTCATGTGCAGGTCGTGGCCGCAAGCGTGCATGACGCCCGCGTTCTGGCTGGAGAACGGCAGTCCGGTCCTCTCCTCGACCGGCAGGGCATCCATCTCGGTGCGGACCAGGACCGTGCGACCGGCGCCGTTCTTCAGGATGGCGGCGATGCCGAAGGCCGCGCTCCCGTCGGGGTACCTGCCGATATGCTCGGTGACACTGTAGCCGGCCTCGCGCAGTTCATTGGCCAGAAACGCGGAGGTTCGCTCCTCGTGTTGCGACAGTTCGGGATGCGCGTGCAGGTCCCTGTAAGTGGCCAGGAGCGCGGGCAACTCCCGCTCCACCTGAGGGTGTAGGTCGTCCGCCGGCGCGGCGAGGGCGGGCATGAAAATGACGAGACAAAGCAGTGTGGCGGCTCTCAAGGCAATCCCCTTTCCCGGATGCCGCAAGTATAGCGTAACCGCCTACACGTACACCCGCTTGACCCGCGTCCGGATGCCGCACAGGATGTCGTAGGAGATCGTGCCCGCCGTACGCGCCATCTGTTGGGCGTCAATCGACGCCTCGCCCTCGGAGCCCAGCAGCGTCACCGCGTCGCCGGGGCCGATCGAGGGGCAGGCCGTGAGGTCGATGGTGGTCAGGTCCATCGAGACCGCGCCCAGGATGGGGACCAACCGCCCGGCGGCGATCGCGTGGCCGCGGTTCGAAAGCCGGTGCGAGAGGCCGTCGGCGTACCCGACCGCCAGCACGCCGATCCGCATCGGGTGGGGGGCGCGGAATATCCCGCCGTAGCCGATCAGCGCGCCTTCGGGGACATCCTTGACCGCCAGAACGCTCGCCTTCCAGGCCAGGGCCGGCTTGACGCTGAGCACCCGCGCCGGCGCTGCCCCGCGCGCGGGAGAGAAGTATCCGTAGAGCAGGTGCCCGGGCCGGACCATGTTGTACCAGGCGTCGCGGCGGCCGTAGGCGATGGCGTTGGTGCTCGAGAGGTGGCGGAATGGCGGTGCGACTCCCTCCTCGGCCAGAGCGCGGCACAGAGCGGCGAAGGCGCGGTTCTGCTGTTCGGTTTGCGCCTTGGTGTAGTCGGCCGAGGAGGCCAGGTGCGACATCAGGCCCTCGAGATCGAGGTGGGCAGCGGCGCGAACCGCCGCGGCGATCTCCCGCGCCGCGGCCAGGGTCCCCAGACGGCCCATCCCGGTGTCGACCTTCAGGTGGTACGCCATCCGGACGCCGCGCCCGGAGGCGAAACTGTCCATCTCACGCAGGTGATCGAGCGAGAGGATGACCGGAGTCAGGTTATGTTCCAGGACCGCGGCCCGGGCGAAGGGCTGGCAATCCGCCATCACCAGAATGCGGGCTGCGACGCCGGCCTGCCGCAGCGCCACGCCTTCCTCGGCCGACGTGACGCCCAGCCACCGCGCCCCCTCGGCCATCAGAGTGCGCGACACTTCAACGGCGCCGTGGCCGTAGGCGTCCGCCTTGACAACGCACACCGTCTCGATCGCCGGGCCCACCGCCGACCGCACCGCGCGGTAGTTCCCGGCGATCCTGCTCCGCGAGATCTCGACCCAGGAACGATAGGGTTCCGAAGCCATACGGTTCAACGACGCCTCGTGAGCGAGCGCAAGAGTTCCTCGTAAGCGGTGGTCACCGCGTCCCAACTATAGCGCTCGGCCACTCGCGCGGCAGCCCGCTTGCGCCACTCCTCCCGCTCATGCTCCGGCATTTCGAGGGCCTCTCGAAGCTTGCGGCCCAGGCTGGCGTGGTCGAAAGGAATGCCGGCGCCCTCCGCGACCTCGGCGTTCTCGGGCGTATCCAGGTACAGAACCAGCGCGCCGCGGCCCATGGCCTCGATCAGCGCCGGGTGCGTCCCACCGACCTCAGTGGCATGAATGTACGCGAACGAGTGGGACTGTAGATCGTGGTAGCCCTCTCCGTAAATGCTGCCCGGCATCAGGATCCGCGGGTCGCGCGTCTGGCGGACGCGGGAGATGTAGGACTGGGCGTAAGGGGCGTCGCCCACCAGCGCCAGTCTCAGGTTTGTTTCCAGTCCCTCGAAGGCCTCCCGCACCAGGAGCGCGTTGTTCTCCGGTTCCATGCGGCTTACATAGAGGAAGTAGCGCCCGGGCTCGAGCCCCAGCCGGGCCAGTGTTCCCGTTCCGGCCGTCTTGCCCGTCTCGGCCCCATACGGTATGAAGTGGGTGCGCTTGCCGTAGCGCTTCTCGTAGTATTCGGCGATCTGGCCCGCGTCGCTAACCACCGCGTTCGGGCAAAGCGTCGCCAGGCGCTCGGAGACCAGGTACCAGGCGCGGGCCAGCCGGTTCCACTTCTTCCGCTTGCGCTCGAGACCATCCACGTTGAGCGCGACGGGAACGCCGACGATCCGGGGCAGCCAGGTAAAGATGGCGTTGGCGGCGTTGCAGTAGAGCGCAGCGTCGGCGCGGTGACCCAGCAGGTGGACCGTCGATAGGAAGGTGTGGGTGACCGTGTCGAAATACTTGTGGCGGATGGTGGGGAGATAGCGCAGGCGGACGCCCCGGTAGCAAGGCTCCGGGTGGCGCTGCCGGGTATAGACGGCGACGTCGTGGCCGCGGGCGGCCAGGCGTGCCGATAGTTCCTCGGCAAAAGTCTCGAAGCCACCGTAGCAGGCCGGGATCCCGCGGGTGCCCAAGATGGCGATCCTCACCGTCCGCCTCGCCCGCGAAGATGGTTGCCGCGCGCCACAGCCAGAGTCTCAGGATAGCGCTCGCCGCCCGCCGATCCAATCGGGGGGGCCAAGACGGAGAGTTGACGGCCGATTTCCTGAAGGCTGCCGGCGGCTTCCGGCTAGTACTCGAACAACTCGGCGTGCGAGCCGGCCTGATACTGAACGCGCGCCCGCTTCGAGAGTCTTGGGGCAGGCTTGCTGACGGGCTTGTACTGGAACCACGTCGCGATGTAGTCGTCGCTGACGCGGCGCCGCTGCATGATCTCGCGGCGCTTGGCCAGGATGCGCTGGTGGTTCTTGAGCAGGAACCAGAAGGCCTTCAGCGAGGTTTGTTCGCGCAGCATGCAGCAGGCGAGCACCAGCAGGTCGCGCGCGGTGATCGCCAGCCAGTTGCGCCGGTAGAGGTCGCCGGTCATGTTCTTCATGCGCATCAGGAACCGGTTCTTCACCGAATGCATGTTGATACGGCAGGCAAGGCGCGCCGGTTGCCCGGAAGCACGTT
The DNA here is from genome assembly GCA_963710565.1 of Bryobacterales bacterium. GTDB lineage: Bacteria > Acidobacteriota > Terriglobia > Bryobacterales > Bryobacteraceae > DASWZN01. The sequence goes on from CAVQAN010000015.1 coordinate 167,012, forward strand.
GCGGACGTGATACCCCCGGGCATGCGGCGTGTACATGCAGCGCCAGCCCATCAACTGCGCCCGCCAGGCGACGTCGGCGTCTTCGCGGTACACAAAGAAGTCGGGATCGAAGAACTCGCGGTCGATCGAGACGTCCTCGATCATTTCGCGGCGGTAGAGCGCGGCTGCGGCGGTGGCCCCGAAGACGTACTCGTAATTGAGGTAGTGCCCGTTGTCCACCTCCCGGCTGCCACGGTCCAGATGACGGAGCATGGGCGTGAAGTACATTCCCGTCGAATCCACCACCGGCTCATCGGGAAGAGTGAAGTTGGACCGCATGGTGAGCAACTTCCCGCACACCGTACCCACCTTCGCATCGGCGTGCCCGGTCTCGACCAGCGCGTCGATGAAACTGGAGGTGAGCAGCACGTCGGGGTTGAGCGCGAGAACCCAATCTCCACGTGAAAGCTGAATGGCCTGATTCTGTGCGGCCGCGAACCCGATGTTGTTCTCGTTGAACACCAGCCGGCAACGGTCCTCGAACTGCTCCAGGATTGCCTGCGTGCCGTCGGTGGAAGCATTGTCGATGACAATGACTTCCTTGTCACGGTAGCCCTGGGCCAGAACCGACTGGAGGCACCGCTTGATGAACCGCCCGCTGTTGTAGGTAACGATAGTTACGGATACGAGATCAGTATGGCTCATGACGTATGAACTTGAGCACCAAAACCTATTAGCGCCGCGCCACCCTACTGTACCGCAAAGGCTGACGAAATGTACGGATTCCTGCGCCTGCCGGAGAGAAGGAGAATTCCGGCCAGCCGAATTATCCTAGCATAGCTAGAAATTGCTTCCAAGCGTCTTTCACGCACCAGCGTGAGAACCGCCCGGAGGAGCGAACCCCCCACAACCGACGTGCATACGACAACCGCTCCGCCCCGGGCGAAGTGTTTGAACGCATACTTCAGAAGGCTACCATACCAGTACACGTCTCTGGTGGAGGGGGAGACCTTACCGACCGAGTGGGCACCGCTGTGTTTTGCAATAGTCGACGGTGTGTAGCGCATGGTGTACCCCGCCAGCGCGACCCGCTTGGCGAAATCGACGTCCTCGAACCACACCGGGTAGAAGGACTCGTCAAATCCTCCAAGCTGACGCCACACCTCGCGCCGGATCATCAGGAACGCTCCCGCCGGCTGCTCGATGGAGGCCTCCGTATCGGGATCGAGATCGAAACAGCGGAACCGCCGGTTCACCGGATTGCCCGGCCACAGGCGATTCAGCCCCAGGGTTTCGAAAGCCAGGGTCAGGGGCGTCGGAAGGCGCCGGACCATGAAGCCGGCCTGCGCGTGTCCATCGCTGCCGAGCAGTTTCCCTGAAGCGGCGGCGACCCCGGCGAGGGCGCACTGGGAGGCCAGCGAATCGAAGCCGGACAGGAGCTCGACGTCGGGGTTCAGCAGAAGGGCAAGATCGCAATCGAGGGCGCCGATGCCCTGGTTCGCCGCTGCGGCGAAGCCGCGGTTCCACGGATTCTCGATGAGCCTCACCGCTGGCCGGTTCTCGACCTGGCGGCGGGTGCCGTCCCGAGACGCGTTATCGACCACGACCGTCTGGGCGCCGGAGGGCAGCGAGTCCAGGCAGCGACCGATCTCGCGTTCCGAGTTGTGCGTCACGACGACAATGCCGATGCGGTTCATGTGGTCCCGGAGGTCAATGCGAAGTAGAGCCGCCAGTAAAGGTCGAAACCCGTGCGGCGCTGAAGGCGCAGGATCTCCGCCTCGCTCTGTTCGAGAATCTCGGAAAGGCTCCTGTCGCCGGGGCGTCCTGGAGCGGGCAGGCGGCCAAAAGAGCGGAACATCGCCAGGCCTTCTATCTTGCCGCGCAGGAACGAGAGCGGCCGGCCGTGCCGCAACGCAACCCCGCCCCATAGCGCCTGGGCGACCAGAATCGGCCAGCCGTATCGAAGCAGATCGCGCCCGGAGTAGTGCTTGGCCACGAGCAACACCTGGTTGCGCGCGATGCGCCTGACGACCTGCGGGTGCCAGCGCCCCAAGGTCGCGCTGCCCTGATGGACGGCCACCGCCGCGGGGACATAGACTCCGAAACAGCCCTGGCGGGCTGCGCGCAGGCAGAAGTCGACGTCCTCCAAGTAGGACTCGAATCGCTCGTCCAGGAGGCCGATCCTCGCGAACAGGTCCCTGCGGAACAGCGTGGCGGTAAAGGGGGCGAAACGAATGGGAGCGGGGCGGTTCCAGGGCTCGCCATCCGTCCGGCCATGGCCGGCTCTCCAGGCGCAGCCGCCGCGCGAGAGCGTGTCGTAAGCGCCGTCGAGCGAGCCGGGCTGGGCGGCCCGCAGCAACTTGCCGGCCGCGAACCATACCTGCTGTTCACGGGCTGCCTCCACCAGCCGCTCCAGCCAGTCCGCGGCCGGCTCGACGTCATTGTTCACGACGGCGATCAGGTCCGTGGCGGTCTCCGCGATCCCGCGGTTGACTGCGGCGCTGAAACCCGCGTTGCGCCCCATTTCGACGACGCGGGCGCCCGCGCGGCGGGCCGTCTCCACCGAGCCGTCCTGGGAGCCGTTGTCCACGACCACGATTTCCGCGACAGGGTGGCTTTGGGCGCGCAGTTGGACGATGAGCCGCTCTAGAAGGGGGCGGCGGTTCCAGTTCGGGATGATGACGGCGGCACCCGGCATCGCAAGCCCGTTCATTCTAGCACTCGCTGAATCTCGGCGTGGACGACTTTTTCGGGCCGTGCCGCGTCCTACCAATGACAGCCAGCCCGGCTTAGCGCTTGGCGGCCGATCGCTTATTATGGTACCTGTCATGAAGCCGACTATCGCCCTGCTGTTTTCTTCGCTGGCCGTTGCGCTCGCGGCGCCGCCGAAGGCTGCATTGACGCAGGTTCACAAGGTGTACCTGCTGCCGATGACAAACGGAATGGACCAGTACCTGGCCAACAGGCTGACCAGCCTGGGTCTCTTTCAGGTGGTGACGGATCCGAAGAAGGCCGATGCTGTCTTCACCGACCGCATCGGCGAGGCGTTCGAGAGCATCCAGGCCGAGTGGTTTCCAGAGCAGCCAATAGTGCCGGCCAGTGACGAGGCGGAGCCAGCCGGCCCGCCGGAAGCGTCGGCGCCGGCGGCGCCCGATCAACCCGCGGCGCCTGGGAACCCGCCCGAGCAACCGCCCACGACCGGGCACCCGGTCGCGCAGCCGCCAGCGCCGGCTGCTCCTCCTCCGGTTGCTCCCTCCGCGGCTCCGCTCAGCGCGGCCCTGGGGCAGAAGGCCGGGGCCAGCGAGCCCGAGAAGAAGGCTGATACAGGCGGTGGGCTCAAGGGAGACCGGGCCGTGCCGCTTTCCACCCTCCACCGGTCAAAAGGGGTCCTTTTTCTGGTGGATGCGCGCTCGCGGCTGGTGTTGTGGTCCATCTACGCGCCACCGAAAAACACATCCGCGGCGGAACTGGACCGCACGGCCACACACATCGCCGCCCGGATTCAGCAGGACCTCAAGAGCCGCTAAGTTAACCGCGCAAGACCGCTTGTCCCGCGTCCGGGGATTGGGCTGGCTCGGGTTCCCGGCTGCGGCCGCGTTTCGCCCCGAGCACCTCCCGATAGCTCTCCAGCAGTTTGCCGGTGACCGCGCGTATGTCCCATGCGTCTTCGACCTCGCGGCGGGCGCGCCCGGCCATCTCGGCCGCGCTCTTGGGGTGCCTGAATAGTTCGACGATCTTGGCGGCGAAGCCGGCCGGATCGTCGGCCAAGGCGCAGAGTTCGCCGTCGGTGCGACTCAGGCCCTCGGCCCCCAACCTGGTTGAGACGGCGGGAATCCCGGCGGCGAAGGCTTCCAGGAGCTTCACCCTGACGCCGGACCCGCTCAACACCGGGCACACGAACAGCGAGTACCGCCCGAGCGGCTCCCTGGCGTCGTCCACACGGCCGCGCAACTCGATCGCGGGCGACTGTGGCAGGCTGTGCGGAGGCGGCATCTCCGCGCCCACGACCACCAGGCGCGCCGCCGGGCACTTCGCCGTCACCATCGGCAGCACCTCTTCCAGGAACCAGCCCAGCGCCGCGCGGTTCGGCAGGTGGCGGAAGCTGCCCAGGAACAGCATGGTGAAGGGCTCTCTTTGCGCGGTCTGGAAAGAGTAGTTCCGCGTGTCGATGGCGGCTCGCAAGCCCGGCTGGATCCTGCTTTCGAGCGCGGGCAGGAAGGACGCCAGGACCTCCTTGTTCTCGCGCGTGCAGACCTGAATGCGATCCATCCAGGGCAGGATGCCCAGCTCGAACCGCAGCGCGCGCAGATACTCGAACCCTGCCTTCAGCTTCGCGCCGCCGCGCCCGGCCGTCACGCCTCGGGCGATCGACTGGAAGTAGATGTCGTGCTCAAAAAGGACGCTGGCGATTCTCCGATACCGGCCCGCGTACTGCGCCATGTGCGTGTACTCGATCTGAACCACATCCACGCGTTGGTTGTAGATCTGACGATCGATGAGCCATTGAAAGTCGTCGTTTGCGAACTCGCGCACCGCGTGGGACTGTGACGAACCCAGGCGCTTGGTGGGCCCTCCGCGGACAAGGAACTCGGCGGAAGCGCAGAGCTGCGCCAGTTCTCGATGGCACTCGCGCTGGCTGGGGTGTTCGAGCATGCAAACCAGGTGCAACTCCGAGAGCCGGGCCAACTCCCTGACCGTAGCAGTCATGAAGACGGCCCCGCCGTGAGTTTGTGGAGACAGCGGGTAGGGGGAGACGAACAGGACGGACGGCCTCTGGGGGGCGCCGGAAGACGACTCCAGGTCGAAGCGATCGCGGAAGTACCCGCCCCGGGGCCGGAGGAAGGCTTCGCTGTCGGAAACCGTGGCGAGGCGCCGCGCCCGCCAGCGCGAAGCGAGCGCCTGGGGAAGCTGGCGGAAGGCTCGCCAGATCCCCTCGGGGCTGGTCTGAAGGGGCGAGTCGGCGGCGACCGCGCTGGCTAGCGCGCTTCCCAGCGCGAAGACGAAGTGCGCGCCCAGCCTCCGCCAGTCGTGTATGTTCTTCCAGGTGAACAGGAGGTAGTTCTTCTGGTATACGGCGTTGATCTGGCGCGCCGTGAAATGCTTCCCAATGGTGCCGCGGTGCTCGTGGTACACCGCGCTTTGGGGCTGGTAGAGCACCTGCCAGCCGCGCTTCCAGGCCTGAACCCAAGGTCGGCGTCCTCCAGATAAAACGGCCGCAACAATGGGTCAAAGCCGCCCAGCTCGAGGAACTTGCGCCGGTCGAAAGCGCAGGAGCCGCCTCCCCCGTAAAAGCAGGGGTAAAGATCCCGCACGTTCTCGTCGACACGGTGGCTCAGCCGGAGCGTGCCGTCGCGCCACCAGCCTTGGGTCAGGCCCGTCTCCTCGCGCCTGCGGCTCGGGTCGCTAAAGAAGATCTGGCAAGACGCGGCAAAAACGCTCTCGTTGCGGAAGCCGGCCAGCAATGGCTCCAGGAAACCCCGTTCTACGCGCATGTCGTTGTTCAGCAGAACGACGATGCCGTTTCGCGCCGCGCGGACTCCGGCGTTGGCCCCCCCGCCGAATCCGTGGTTGCGGTCGAGCGCCACCAGTACCACCTCGGGGAAGCGCTCCCGGAGGAAGGCCGCGCTTCCGTCCGTGGAGCCGTTATCCACCACGATGACTTCATTCCCGGGGTTGTCACCCAGAGCCGCGATCACCGAGGGCAGGTACTTTTCGAGCAAGTCGCGACCGTTCCAGTTGGGGATCACTACCGAGGCGGCGGAGCGGTCCAGCTGTGCGTCGGCGCGCGCCCGCCGCTTCCCGAAAAGGAGCCAAAGGACATCGGCGATCGCGAGCGCGGCCGCGGCCACGGCCAAAGCGAGCGGGCACAGGAGCAGCAACGCGAGGCGCAGAAGGAATCGCATGAGACGCCGCATAGTCACTTGCCGGGCACTTCCGGACCAAGCCGGAGCCGACTGCCCAGTTTCGCCCAAGCGGAAGCCCTGATGCAATCGAGCTGTTCCCGCAGGCGCAACGCCTCTTTGTCTTGGGCCTCGAGGGCGGTCTCGAGAGCGGCGACCTGGGTCTGGTATCGGGCGACCGCTCGCTCGAGTTCCTGCTCCCGGCCTTTGCTCTCTCCCAGGTCCGCGCTGAGCTGGCGGCCCCATTCGGTCCTGGCTGCTATCTCGGTTTGGAGACTCTCCAGCCGGGATTGGAAGGCGGCCGCGGTCTGTTCGCGTTCAGCCTCGAGATCGGAGGCTCGCGAGAGCGCGGAGGTCAGTTGCTCGGCGAGATCGCCCGCCCTGCGGGTGCTGTGTTCGAGGGCGACGGACAGACTTGTGGCCCACTCGGTTTTGGCGCGGCTCTCAGCCTCGAGCTCAGCCACCTTAGCTGCATAGCCCGCCGCCATCTGGCGGAGTTCATCTTGGAGTCCGACGATCCGTGCCGAGGCGGCGGACAGGTTCTCGTCGAGCCGGCGGCCCCACTTGGTTTTGGCGTTGTTTTCGGCTTCGATCGCGGCGACTTGAGCTTGAAAGCCGACGGCGGTCTGCCGGAGTTCGGCCTGCAACTCGACAATGCGTGCCGAAGCGGTGGAAAGCTGCTCGTCCAGCGCATGGGCCCACTGGGTCTTGGCGTTGTTCTCCGTCTCGAGCCTGGCGACCTGAGCCGGGAAGCCAACCTGCGTCTGTTGGATCTCGGTCTCGAGTTCGACGATGCGCGCCGAAAGCTGGCGGGCCCACGCGGTCTTGGCGTTGTTCTCGCCTTCCAGAGTGGCGACCTGAGCCTGGAAGCCGGCCGCGGTTTGTTCGAGCTCGGCCTGGAGCGCGACGATACGGGCGGCGGCGGCGGCGAGGTTCTCATCGAGCCGGCGCGCCCACTCGGTTTTGGTGCGGTTCTCGCCGTCCAGAGTGGCGACCTGAGCCTGGTATGCGGTCGCGGTCCGTTGGATCTCGGTCTCGAGTTCGACGATGCGGGCCGAAAGCTGGCCGGCCCACGCGGTCTTGGCGTTGTTCTCGCCTTCCAGAGTGGCGACCCGAGCCTGGAAGCCGGCCGCGGTTTGTTCGAGCTCGGCCTGGAGCGCGACATAACGGGCGGCGGCGGCGGCGAGGTTCTCGTCGAGCGGCGCGCCCACTCGGTTTTGGTGCGGTTCTCGCCCTCGAGAGTGGCGACCTGAGCCTGGTAGGCGGCCTGTCTGCTGGAGTTCGGCCTCGATCTCTGCGACGCGGGCCGAAAGCTGACGGGCCCACGCGGTCTTGGCGTTGTTCTCACCTTCCAGAGTGGCGACCTGAGCCTGGAAGCCGGCCAAGTCTGATCCAGCTCGGACTGGAGCGCGACGATGCGGGCGGAGGCAGCGGAGAGGTTCTCGTCGAGCCGGCGCGCCCACTCGGTTTTGGTGCGGTTCTCGCCGTCCAGAGTGGCGACCTGAGCCTGGAAGCCGGCCGCGGTTTGTTCGAGCTCGGACTGGAGCGCGACGATACGGGCGGAGGCAGCGGCGAGGTTCTCATCGAGCTGGCGAGCCCACTCGGGTTCGGTGAGGTTCTCGCCCTCCAGAGTGGCGACCTGAGCCTGGAAGCCGGCCGAGGTCTGATCCAGCTCGGACTGGAGGGCGACGATGCGGGCGGAGGCAGCGGCGAGGTTCTCATCGAGCTGGCGAGCCCACTCGGTTTTGGTGCGGTTCTCGCCCTCCAGAGTGGCGACCTGAGCCTGGAAGCCGGCCGAGGTCTGATCCAGCTCGGACTGGAGGGCGACGATGCGGGCGGAGGCAGCGGCGAGGTTCTCATCGAGCTGGCGAGCCCACTCGGTTTTGGTGCGGTTCTCGCCCTCCAGAGTGGCGACCTGAGCCTGGAAGCCGGCCGAGGTCTGATCCAGCTCGGACTGGAGGGCGACGATGCGGGCGGAGGCAGCGGCGAGGTTCTCATCGAGCTGGCGAGCCCACTCGGTTTTGGTGCGGTTCTCGCCCTCCAGAGTGGCGACCTGAGCCTGGAAGCCGGCCGAGGTCTGATCCAGCTCGGACTGGAGCGCGACGATGCGGGCGGAGGCAGCGGCGAGGTTCTCATCGAGCTGGGCGAGCCCACTCGGTTTTGGTGCGGTTCTCGCCCTCCAGAGTGGCGACCTGAGCCTGGAAGCCGGCCGAAGTCTGATCCAGCTCGGACTGGAGGGCGACGATGCGGGCGGAGGCAGCGGCGAGGTTCTCATCGAGCTGGCGAGCCCACTCGGTTTTGGTGCGGTTCTCGCCCTCCAGAGTGGCGACCTGAGCCTGGAAGCCGGCCGAAGTCTGATCCAGCTCGGACTGGAGGGCGACGATGCGGGCGGAGGCAGCGGCGAGGTTCTCATCGAGCTGGCGAGGCCCACTCGGTTTTGGTGCGGTTCTCGCCCTCCAGAGTGGCGACCTGAGCCTGGAAGCCGGCCGAGGTCTGATCCAGCTCGGACTGGAGGGCGACGATGCGGGCGGAGGCAGCGGCGAGGTTCTCATCGAGCTGGCGAGCCCACTCGGTTTTGGTGCGGTTCTCGCCCTCCAGAGTTGGCGACCTAGCCTGGAAGCCGGCCGGAGTCTGATCCACGGGCTCGAACTGGAGCGCGACGATGCGGGCGGAGGCAGCGGCGAGGTTCTCATCGAGCTGGCGAGCCCACTCGGTTTTGGTGCGGTTCTCGCCCTCCAGAGTGGCGACCTGAGCCTGGAAGCCGGCCGAAGTCTGATCCAGCTCGGACTGGAGGGCGACGATGCGGGCGGAGGCAGCGGCGAGGTTCTCATCGAGCTGGCGAGCCCACTCGGTTTTGGTGCGGTTCTCGCCCTCCAGAGTGGCGACCTGAGCCTTGAAACCGGTCGCGGTCTGTTTGAGTTCCGTTTGTAGTCCGACGATACGGGCGGAGGCGGCGGCGAGGTTCTCGTCGAGCTCGGCGAGCCCACTCCGTCTTCGTGCGGTTCTCGCCCTCGAGAGTGGCGACCTGAGCCTGGAAGCCGGCCGAGGTCTGATCCGACCTCGGCCTGGAGCTCGACGATACGGGCGGAGGCGGCGGCGAGGTTCTCGTCGAGCTGGCGAGCCCACTCCGTTTTGGTGCGGGTTCTCGCCCTCCAGAGTGGCGACTTGAGCCTGGAAGCCGGCCGAGGTCCCATCGAGCTCGGTCTGCAGCTCGACGATGCGGGCGGAGGCAGCGGCGAGCTTCGCGTCGAGCTTCTGGGCCCACTTGGTCTTGGCGCGGTTCTCGCCCTCCAGAGTGGCGACCTGAGCCTGGAAGCCGGCCGAGGTCCGATCTAGTTCTGACTGCAGCGCGACGATGCGGGCGGCGGCAACGGCGAGGCTCTCATCGAGTTGGCGAGCCCACTCGGTCTTCGTGCGGTTCTCGCCCTCCAGAGTGGCAACCTGAGCCTGGAAGCCGGCCGAAGTCTGATCTAGTTCTGACTGCAGCGCGACGACGTGGGCTGCGGCGGCGGCGAGGTTCTCATCGAGCTTCTGGGCCCACTTGGTTTTGGTGCGGTTCTCGCCCTCCAGAGTGGCGACCTGAGCCTTGAAACCGGCCGCGGTCTCTTTGAGTTCCGTTTGTAGTTCGACGACGCGGGCGGCGGCGGCGGAGAGCTTCGCATCGAGCTTCTGGGCCCACTTGGTCTTGGTGCGGTTCTCGCCCTCCAGAGTGGCAACCTGAGCCTGGAAGCCGGCCGAAGTCTGATCTAGTTCTGCCTGCAGCGCGACGACGCGGGCGGCGGCGGCGGAGAGCTTCGCATCGAGCTTCTGGGCCCACTTGGTCTTGGTGCGGTTCTCGCCCTCCAGAGTGGCGATTTGAGCCTTGAAGCCGGCCGCGGTCTGTTTGAGTTCGGCATTGAGCTCGACGATGCGGGTCGCGGCGGCGGCGAGCTTCTCGTCGAGATCGCGCGACCAGCGGTTGGCCTCTTCGAGCGAGGCCTCCTGCACGCGGAACATTTCGACCAGCTTGCTCCTTTTCCTCCCGGAGCCGGTTGACGTCGATTTCGAGCTTGCCGATGTGCAGCTCGCGCTCGCGCAGAACGTTGGCCGTGGTCGGGATGTATACGAACGGGGGCGGAGCGGGGTGAAGCGAACGGGAGCACACAGCCAGGAAGAAATGGGCATGCTGGGGATCGGCCTGCCTGCCTGCCTGCTGCAACTGGGGCTGTCTCTTTCCATTGGTAGAGGGCGGTCCAAAAGCGATGCCCTCGACATGGTTCTGGAGATAGAGACGGACGTGGGGGAACAGAGCCTTGAGGACCGAGGCGAACTCGTCGAAACCGAACTCGTGCAGGTGAAACGGGTTGGGGCCGGAGAGACGGCGAGCCTCGGCGTAGTAGTCGCGGTTGGGGGTGGATACCAGGAATACTCCGCCAGCGGCCAGAACGCGGTGGCTTTCGTGAAGGAAGGCCTCCCAGTCGGCCAGGTGCTCGATCACTTCGAAGGAGACCACGAGGTCGAAGCTGGCGTCGGCAAGGGGCATCGCGGAGCAGGAGCCTTGCACGAACCGCACGCGTCTGGAAGCCGTAGTGCTCGCGGGCATAGGCGACGGCTTCCGGTCGCGATATCGATCCCGGTGACGCTGAGGGCCTCTTGCGCCAAGGCGGCGGACCCGTAGCCGGTGCCGCACCCGGCATCCAGCACGCGCTTTCCCGCGGCCAGTCGCGCCGCAAACGCATAGCGGGCGAAGTGCTCGTTCCAGAGGTCGATATCGACGAGGCCTGGGATGACACGTTCGCCGGTGAACTCAATCAAGGATGCGCCTCCGCCGCGGAAGCGGATTCCGAGAGACTGGTGTTGAGCTCGATCCGGCAGGGGACGTGCGTGTAGCCATAAATCCGCTTCGTCCCGGAGGCCATCTGGACGGTGATGGCGTTGTCAACCCAGTCGCACATGGCGGATGGCTCGAAGGCGCCATCGGCGACCGCTGGAGAGAATGAGAAGACGGCGGGATAGAGTTCCGGCAGGTTCATGTGGAAGTCCACCGCGAGGAGCTCGCCGGTGTTTAGCTCGGGCAGCGCGATGTTCTCGTGTGAGGTGTCCGTTGCCGGAAAAATCGATCCCAAGGTGATTGCGCAGCGATGAAGCCGACGACGGGACGGGGGATGCGAGAATCGGCTCGAACGGCGATGCGGACGATGAGCCGCGAAGAAGGCTGAAGCAGTGCCAGCGGGCCGCCGGCTTCGTCGAGCAGGGCGATTCCGGTTATGCGCGCGCGGCCGTCGCCGAATCGATGGTCGACGTTGGGCAGACGATCGAGGGGGGCGGGCGAGAGGGGAAGGGCGTCCGCGTTATCGAAGGAGCGCCGGGTCTGGACGTAGGCGGCGTCCTTGCGGGCCATTGCTTCCAGATACTTCGCCACGACGGTTTCCGTGTCGTCGAGCTCCCGAACGCGTCCGTGATCGAGCCAGAGGGTGCGGTCGCCGATGGCGCTCGACATCGGCGATGGCGTGCGACACGAAGACGATGGTGATGCCGTTCGAGCGCAGCTCATGCACTTTGCGCATGCACTTTTGGCGGAAATAGATGTCACCCACCGAGAGGGCCTCATCGACAAGGAGGATCTCTGGATCGGCATGGATGGCCACCGCGAAGGCCAGGCGGACCGACCATGCCGGTCGAATAGGTCTTCAGGGGGCGGTTCATGAACTCGCCGATTTCGGCGAACTCCTCGATCTGACGGAACTTGGCATCGATTTCCCGGCCCGAAAAACCGGCGATGGCCCCGTTGAGGTAGACGTTGTCGCGGCCGGTGAATTCGGGGTCGAAGCCGGCGCCGAGCTCGAGAAGGGCGGAAAGCCGGCCCGGCCGTGGTCACGGATCCGGCGGTCGGCTCGAGAATGCCGGCGAGGAGTTGCAGCAGAGTGCTCTTGCCCGCGCCGTTTTCGCCGATTACGCAAAATACCTCGCCGCGCTCGACGGCAAAAGAGACGTCGCGGAGCGCCCAGAAATCCTGATGGTAGGTGCGCCGGCTGGAACGTGGCGAGCTCCCGCAGGCGGTGTCCCGGCGATGCGTAGATGGAATAGGTCTTCGAAACCGACTCGAAAGTGAGGGCTTTCACCGAGTGCTCGATTGACGCAAAGCCTAGCGTCCTATCAACAATCTAGCCGAGTAGCCGGGAGGTGTCAAACGGGTGCGACGTGGCAGGCAGAAATGGGAAAGGGCGACCGCCTGCTCCCCGCTGGCACGAGCTCAGTCCGGCCAGCGCACCCGAAGGCGCCGCGACCGGGCAGCCGTGACTCTGGCTGCCGTGTGCCTTTTTGGCGGTGCAAATGTACCGCGGCGCGCTGGCCCGTTGAGGGCCCAGCAGACGCCTAAGGCGACAGCCAGTCAGCGGAGGAAGCAGGTAGCCGCCCACCATGTGGACGTTCTATATAGACTTCCTCCTATTGGATTTGACCTGCTGGCATCCAGCAGCTCTCGAGGCTCCCTCAATCAGGAGCCGGAAGCCCAACTGTCTTGACTACGGCTTCCAGGTCAAATATGCACCCAAAGGGCTGCGGTGTCAAGGCTGTAACATGAAGAGAACAGTAATGTAAGCTAGGCGCGCGGTACCGTTGACAAAGCGGGGTGGCGGTAAAGTACGCTGGAATGGAAGCCGTTGCGACGCCGGTGTAGCTCAGGTGGTTAGAGCGTGGGTCTCATAATCCCAAGGTCGCTGGTTCGAGTCCAGCCGCCGGCACCAATCCAGCAAACTCAGTCATCGGTCTTCGGCGGTCAGCGAGGAGACGATCGTGTGGGCGGCGGCGGGCGCTGGGTGCGCTCGCCGGCTAGCTAGCCAGGCTAGTGATCGTCGCCGACGATCAGGGCGTAGATACGCTGGAGGTCGTCTCGGGGAGTAGTAGGCGATCTCGATGTGACCGCGGTGTATCGGGCTTGCCGGTGATCCTGACCCGCGTGCCCAGGACACGTTCGAGTTCCTGGATGGCCGCTTTCACATTAGGGTCGGCCGGCTCGTCGAGGGACTCTGGGTCGCGAGGGCTGGTGATCTTCTGGACGAGGCGCTCGACCTGGCGGACGGAGAGCCCCTGGGAGCTGGCCTTCTCGGCGACCTGGCGCTGTAGCTCCTCGGTGGGAAGTCCGAGGACGGCTCGCGCGTGGCCCATGGAGAGACGGTGCTCGTGCGACCAGGACCTGGATGTCTGCGGGCAGTTTGAGGAGGCGGAGCGTATTTGTGATCGAACTGCGCTCCTTTCCGGTGCGGCGGGCGATTTCGTCGTGGCTGAGTTGGAGCTCGCGGGCGAGACGGTCGAATGCGTGGGCTACTTCGATGGGATTGAGGTCCTCGCGCTGGATGTTCTCGACGAGGGTGATCTCGAGGAGGCGGTCGTCGGAGACGTCCTGGACGGAAACGGGAACATCGGAGATGCCGGCGAGGCGTGCGGCACGCCAGCGGCGTTCGCCGGCGACGAGTTGGTAGCGGCCGTCCCTTGGGCGGACGACGAGGGGCTGAATGATGCCGTTGGCGCGGATGGAGTCGGCAAGTTCCTGGAGGCGCTCAGGCTGGAATACGGTTCGTGGCTGAAGAGGATTGGGGTCGATGAGATCGACCGGAATGCGGGCCGTGGTTCGGGCTGAGGGGCGCGGACGGGCGGTGCGGGTGCCGGCTCCGGCTTTGGCGCGGCGCGGCTGACAAGAAGGGAGGTGAGGCCCCTACCGAGCGCCTTGCGTGGATTGTCTGTAGCCTTGCTCATTCTGGAGGATCTCCTTGGCCAGCTTGATGTAGCTCTCAGCGCCACGGGAGCGGACGTCGTAGAGGAGGATGGGCTTGCCGTGGCTGGGGGCTTCCGCGAGGCGAATGCTGCGCGGGATGACGGTGCGGAATACCTCCTTGCCGAAGAACTCCCGGAGGTCGTCGGCGACTTGGCGCGCGAGATTGGTGCGCTCGTCGAACATTGTGAGCAGGATGCCCTCGATCCGGATGAGGGTGCTGGAGGGAGTCGCGGAGGCGGTCGATAGTGTCCATGAGCTCGGAAACGCCCTCGAGGGCGAAGAACTCGCATTGGATGGGAATGAGGACTGAGTCGGCGGCGGCGAGGGCGTTGACGGTCAGGAGATCGAGCGCAGGCGGGCAGTCGATGAGGACGAAGTGGTAGGAGTCGCTGATGGAGGCGAGGCTGCGCGCGGAGACGGAACTCGCGTGCATCGAGGTCGACGAGCTCGATGTTGGCGCCCACGAGGTTCTTGTCGGCAGGGACGATGGCGAGGCCCTCGAAGCCGGTGGCCTGAATGGTGGCGGCAAGGTCGGTGTGGCCGAGAAGGGCGTCATAGAGGGTCGGAGCTCCGGTGTTCTTGGCGACCCCGAGGCCGGTTGTCGAGTTTCCCTGGGGATCGCATCGATGACCAGGACGTGGAGGTCATTGGCGGCGAGCGACGCGGCGAGGTTGATGGCGGTCGTAGTCTTGCCGACTCCGCCTTTTTGGTTGGCGATTGCGATTACTCTTCCCAAGGTTGGAGGCTCCTTGCGCGGAGAGACCAACATGCTATCACGGTTCAACGCGTGTGTGTGGCAGCGGGCCCAGGATTGGTGGTTCCACGTGGAACAGCTAGCTACGCTAGACGGCGGATCAGGCGGCGCGCGGGCAATGGATCGGCCTGATGAAGGCCACTCTGGCGCGCCTCAGAATCAACAGTTGGAGCAGCGGCACCCGGTGTTCCACGTGGAACGCTTCACGTCACAGCTCGTCCAAGCACCAAGACCCTGCGACAACCCCAGGGGAGCGGTAGCGGCTCCTGCCAGTTGAACCACGGCTGCCGTATCACATCCGCCGCGTCATCCTGCCCCAGAAGGAGACCGACCGAGGGGAAGCGGCCCGCAACTCCCGAAAGCGCGTTGGTGCCAGGCCCCAAACTCCCGACCGGTTGAGCCCCGATCCGACGGGCTACCTTTAGAACCGCGGGCCACTTCACCGCCCTTGAAACCACCCAATCGAAGACGCCCTCGACCTGTTCGGCCCGACACGCAGCAACGCGAACATTCGAAACGCGGCGTGTGGCCTCGCGCAGGAATACGGCCTTCCTCTGGTTCGACTCCACCAGGGTGACCGGACAGTCCCTTCGGAGCACCGACATCGGGATTCCTGGGAAACCGGCCCCCGAGCCAACATCCAGGACAGACACGGGCGTCGTGGGGAGCCGAACGGCAAGGAAGAGCGACTCGCAATAATGCCGAAGGACGGCCTCCTCAAGCCCCGTTATCGATGTCAGGTTGAGCCGCCTGTTCCAGCGGTCAAGGAGCTCGTAGTGGCGGCGAAGCTCGGACACGCAGTCCGGCGACAGCCCCATGAGGGGAGAGAAGCCTCGCACCAGCAGCGAGGAGAAATCGGAAGCGTCGCTCATGCTGAATGGCGGCCGGCGCTCATGCTGAGATACACATCCAGAACGGCAATGGCCGCCGGAGTCACACCAGGTATACGCGCCGCCTGCCCGAGCGTGGTGGGCCGCACCCTCTCCAGCTTCTCGGAAACCTCGCGGGAGAGCCCAGGCATACCCCGGAACCCAAACTCGGCGGGAATCCTCCGGCCTTCAGCCTGTCGCAGGCGCGCAAGCTGCCGATCTTGTTGCGCGATATACCCCGCATACTTCAACTCGGTCTCGACCACGCCCAGAACCTCGCGCACCGGAACCTCCCCCAGCGCAGCGGCCAGCAGGTCGCTCACCCTCTCAATGCTCGCCTCAGGCCTCCGCAACCACTCGGCTAGACTCGGCCGATCATCCGCCGCCAGCCCGAGAACTCCAGGCCCCACCCTTGTCTGCTCGACCAGGGACCGCACACGCTCCTTCTGGGCCTGTTTCCTCGTGTACAACTCCCAGCGCTCGTCGCTTGCCAGCCCCAGCCTGCGGGCCAGGGGAGTGAGCCGCTCATCGGCATTGTCAATGCGAAGATGCAGCCGGAATTCGGCGCGCGAAGTGAACATGCGATAGGGCTCGTCAGCCCCCTTGGTCACCAAGTCGTCCACGAGAATCCCGAGATACCCGTCCGTTCGCCCTAGAACGACCGGCGGACGGCCGCCGACGCGGCACGCAGCATTGATCCCAGCCAGAATGCCCTGAGCCGCCGCCTCCTCGTATCCCGAGGTGCCGTTGATCTGGCCCGCCAGGAACAGTCCCTTGATCGCCTTGACCTCAAGCGTGTGCGCCACTTCCCTGGGGTCGATGGCGTCATACTCGATCGCATAACCCGGCCGAATCATCTCGGCCTGCTCCAGTCCGGGAATCGAAGCGACCATGGCGGCCTGCACATCGATCGGCATGCTGGTGGACATGCCGTTGACGTAGACCTCGTAGGTGTCCAGTCCCTCCGGCTCGAGAAAGATCTGGTGCCGGATCTTGTCCGGAAACTTGACGACCTTATCCTCGATTGAGGGGCAATACCGCGGCCCCACACCCTCGATCTGCCCGCTGTACAGCGGCGAGCGCGGAATCGCGTCGCGCAAGAGCTGGTGGGTCTCCTCGGTGGTGTATGCCATGATGGCACTCCACCTGGGGCCGGTCGATCTTCTCGGTCAGGAACGAAAAGGGGGTCGGCTCGGGATCGCCTCGTTGCGGCTCGAAGCGCGACCAGTCGATGGTCCGGCCATCGAGCCGCGGCGGCGTGCCGGTCTTCAGGCGCGTCCATTTCAAATCGAGGGTCGCGGAGTTGGTCGCCCAGCCGATTCGAGGGCGCCTCGCCGCTGCGGCCGCAGCGGTACGTCATCTCGCCGACGTGCGCCAGACCGTTCAGGAACGTGCCGGTCGGCGACGACCACGGCGCCGCCGGAGAGCACCCTGCCATCCAGCAGCCCAACGCCCCGCACCCGCCGTCCGCCTTCGGCGCCCTCGATCAGCCAGTTCCGCGACCTCGGCCTGCAGAATCCGCAGGTTCAGGCTCACGCTCCAGAACCTCGCGCATTCGCGCATCCGGTACTGCTTCTTGTCGCATTGGGCCCGCGGCGACCAGACGGCCGGCCCGCGGCTCGTATTCAAAAGCCGAAACTGGATGCCCACCGCATCGGTCACTTCTCCCATCACGCCGCCAAGGGCGTCGATCTCTCTGACCAGATGGCCTTTGGCGATGCCACCGACGGCCGGATTACAGGACATCTGGGCGATCAAGTCCAGATTCATCGTCACCATGGCCGTCCTGAGGCCCATGCGCGCGCACGCCCGCGCCGCCTCGCATCCGGCATGGCCGGCGCCCACGACAACCACGTCGTAACTGTTCGGACGGCCCATGGCTTGCATTTCGGCCCAGCTTTTCTTCTATTCTAGGGAAGTGTCCGGCCCGGCGGGCACGGCATGCGGCTGCCGGGTTTCGAGATGGGCTCGCGGGGCCGCGGCGCGAGCTCAGTGGGTGTGGCAGCCGCCGGTCCGAGTGTGGTGTCGTGCGGCGTGCGCCGGAACTCTTGGGAGGGACGGAGTGAAAGTACTTATCGTTGGTGGCGGCGGCCGCGAGCACGCGATCGCTTGGCGCCTGGCCCAGAGTCCTTCGGTGACGGCGCTCTACGCGACACCTGGGAACCCCGGCATCGCCTCGCGTCGCGCCCTGCATCCCGGCGCCGGACGATGCGGAAGGGTGGCTGCGCGCGGCGGAATCCGTCGAGGCGGATCTGACCGTGGTCGGGCCCGAAGCGCCGCTGGTGGCGGGCATCGTCGATGCTTTTCGCGCCGAGGGCCGCGCGATCGTGGGGCCCACGCGCCAGGCTGCGCGCCTCGAAGGCAGCAAGATCTTCTCGAAGGAATTCATGACTCGCGCCGGCATTCCCACGGCCGGCTTCGTGCCGAGCGGAAAGCGAGGCGGAAGCGCTCGGCTGCGCTCGACCGCTTCGGCTGCCCCGTGGTCCTCAAGGCCGACGGCCTCGCCGCGGGCAAGGGCGTTATCGTCGCCAGCACCCGCGCGGAGGCCGAAGCGGCCATCCGCGGCCTGCTCTCCGGCGAACTCGTGGGAAGGCCGGCGCACGCCTGGTGGTCGAGGAATTCCTCACGGGCGAGGAGGTCAGCTTCATCGTCCTCAGCGATGGCCGCCACGTTCTCCCGCTCGAACCGACGCAGGACCACAAGGCCGTGCACGACGGCGACACCGGCCCGAACACCGGCGGCATGGGCGCGTACTGCGACTCCAGGATACTCACGGCCGCCCAGCGCACAGAGATCCTCGACCGCATCATCGCGCCGACCATCGAGCATATGAGCGCCGAAGGCGCGCCGTTCACCGGCTTCCTCTACGCCGGGCTGATGATGACCGACTCGCGGTCCCAAGGTGCTGGAGTACAACGTGCGCCTGGGCGATCCGGAAACCCAGGCCCTGATGCACGGCCTGGACTCGGATTTCGCCCAGGCGCTGTGGGCGGCGGCTCACGGCGACCTCGACCGGAGCGGCTCTCGAGTGGCGCGCCGAGCCGTCGGTCTGCGTGGTTCTGGCCTCCGCCGGATATCCCGGAACGCCGCGGACCGGGGACGCGATCCACGGCATCGAGGAGGCCGAGGCGCTCGGGGCCACCGTCTTCCACGCCGGCACCCGAGCGGGCGCGGCCGCGATCGAGACCGCGGGCGGCAGGGTGCTCGGCGTCACGGCATCCGGCTCCGGCCTGGCGGACGCCATCGAGAACGCCTACCGGGCCGCCGGCAAGATCCACTTCGAAGGCATGCACTATCGCCGCGACATCGGCCGCAAAGGGCCTGAAACGCTGGGGCGCGTTAGAATAGAAGCTCGCGGGGACGTAGCTCAGATGGATAGAGCGGCCGCCTCCTAAGCGGCAGGTCGGCAGTTCGAATCTGCCCGTCCCTACCACCTTCGGGCTTCCGGCGCGGATGCGCGCTACACGTGCCGCACAGCGGCGCACACGGGCTGTGACCCCACCGGGATCATCGTGAACAGCGGCGCCGAGCGGTCGCGCTTGCCTCCGACCGCCGCCAGCCGCACCACCGCCATGTCGCCCGAATCGCGGTTCAGCACCAGTGCGTACTGCCGGTCCGGCGTCTGGACGATGAAGACCGGACTACGCCCCACCGCCACCACCGCCACCACCTTGAGGGTATCCACGTCGAGGATGGTCACCTCGCCCGCATCGGCGTTCGCAACGAAGAGGTAGTCCTCCGTTTCCGAGACGCACTCCGCCATGAAACCCGGAGACCGTCCCGCCAGCGCGGTCTGGGCCACCTCCGTGGTGTAGGGGTAGACGACGGCTACGGCATCCAGGCCGTCACCGGTGATGAACAGTTGACCGCCGTCCGACTTGAAGCAGAGGTTCCGGGCGCGAACCGCCAGCGGCAAATGCACCACCACGCGGCCGGTCTTGAAGTCCACGACGGACAGGACCGGCTCCTCGGCGCCCGCGATGAGCAATTGGCGCCCATCCGAGCGGAACCGCGCCAGCGACAGCTTCCGGCCCAGATCGAGAACCCGGCACTTCCGCTTCTGAAGATCGACGATGCCGCACTGTCCGCTCTCGCCGAAACTCACCACGGCCGCGTGTCCGTCCGGCGCGATGTCGAAGTCATAGGGCTCGAACGGAAGCGGGATGACGGCTTCGGCCCTGAATGAATCGAATCCGATCCGTACCAACTGGCGCGGCTGGCGGCACAGCACCCACAGCGCCGGACGATCTCCCGCGGCAGCCCGCATGGCATCGGCGCTGCGGCCCGCCTGGAGTTTCCGCCGGAAGGCTAGCTTCGCGGCGTCGATCTCATGGACGCAGCCGGTGGACGGCGTCAGCGCGTAGACCGAGGCGTGATCCGGCGGCGCGATAATCGCGGTCGGAGCGCTCTCCAGGTGGATGTAGCGTGCCACCGTGAACGTCATCAGGTCGACCGCCGCGACCGCCTGTCCGTCTCGATTCGAGACGAAGGCGTAGCCCTCGTAGCCGGAACCCTTCCGGCGGGCGCACGCAACCATCGCCGCTGCGGGGGCAACGAGAAAACTCCGTCTGGTGAGCAAAGCGAAAACCCATTGTAGCGGGACGTGGCGTCGCCGGTGCGACACGGCGCCGCTCGCGTAACAGCGCGGCGGACAGCGGCAGTCAGGGCGCGTCGATCAGTCGAACTCATGAACCGCCGCGGGCTGGTCGGATCCGACGCAGCCGGCGGCGATTCGTGCACGGAAGTAATTCTCTCCCAGGACGGGAGCGCCTGCCAGCCGGCGCAACATCGAAATCTGCCCAATGTGCGTCAGGGCGTCGGCGATCGGACCCTGGAACAGTTTCTCGGGAGGGCATTTGAGCGGCAGATCCGACCCCAGGTAGTCGTCGAAGGCTGCGATGGCCGTGAAGAACCGCAGCGTGCCCAGGTTCCATTCCAGCGGCTCCGAACTGCGCCACTCGTGAACGCCCTTGGCCAGCCCAAGCCCCCAATCGAGAAGGTCGCCCACATGGGCCAGGATCTGCCCCGGCGTACGGCTCGTGTCCCCTATGCGAAACTCCGCAAACCCCTCCGGCCCGCCGCGCAGCGCCTTCGCGCCCCGGTAGGCGAGCGTGGAGAGGGTATGGCGCAGCATGGCCCGCGCGGCGTCCACGCTTCCGATCCGGCCTGCCGGTTCCATCGATCCATCTTAACCCGATCTTCCGCCGGCCTCGCATCGCAGCGGCAAAGGGCCAGGCTACCCGCGAACCCGCGCGAGCGAACGATCGGGCTAATGCCGCGCCACCTGTGGCTGGGTTCGGGCAAGCTCCTCGACCTGGCTGATCTGGGTCCGTATTTTCGCCAAGTCGGGAGCGTTCGGGGCGCGCTGGATGTAGCTTCTCAGTAGCGTCAGGGCGCCGTCGTAGTCGTGCCTGTCCACGAGGATCAGGCCCAGCACGTATTCCGCCCGCGGGAGCTGGTGGTTCGTGTCCAGTTTTACCGCTTCCCGTGCGCTCTTCTCCGCCAGGTCGAGCCTGCCCAGGCTTGCGCCGGCGATAGCATTTAAGAGGTACGCCAGCGGATAATCCGCCGGATCGAGCCGCGTCAGGGCCGAGGTAAGGTCCACCGTCTCGGCCCAGTTCTTCTCCTCGAACGCCATCAGCGAAAGCGGCAGATAGGGCTTCAGGAACCGCCGGTCCGCCTCCAACGACTTCTGGAAAGCATCTCGAGCCTTAGGCTTGTTCCCTTGTCGCTGGAGCGCAGTGCCCAGCTCGAACCAGGCCGCCGCGTACTTCGGGTACTCGGCGAGCGCTTTCTCGAACTGCGCCTCCGCCTCCGCCCATTTTTGCTTCTTCTCCGCATCAAGACCTTTGTCGTACGCCTTCTTGGCTTCACGCGGAGCCTCGTAGCTGGTGGCGCTGATACTCGTCCCTTCCACGTTGGCAAGCCGGTGCAAAACGATGCTGCCAACGTCCGGGTTGTCCATGTACCTGCGCTGGCCGAGGTCCAGCGCCTCGGAACGGTAGCCTGGCAGGACTGCCTGCAACTGGCATCCCGCGAGCTGGCGGTTAGCGGCGGAGCCGAATAGCCTGCCTTCATGGGTCGACGTTCCGATCGGGGTCATGAGGGCCACGCGGCCTTCTTCGCCCGAGTCCACGCTCGCATCCGGCAGAACGTCGGAGCTCTGGCCCACCTGGAAGCTGAACCTGCCTTTGGAATCGGTGTAAGCCATGGGCTTGCCGCTGCCGCCGCAGACCCGCTGAATGGTGACATTCACGGGCGGGGCGCTCCCATCGTCCATGAGCACCTTCCCGCTCAGGTACCACCCCCGCTCGACCGCCTCCCCGCCGCCGCTGCTGGGCTGCGTCAGACTGGCGGGGCCCGGTCCCGTGGCTGGTGCGACGGGCGCCGTGCCGGCGCGGTTCTGGGCTGAGGCCACCTCCACCGGATAGACAGAGCCCAGAATCAGCCCCGTCACGGTGAGGAAACATCGAAAGTGCTGCATCGCGTTCCCCTCTACCAGTGTCCTTCTGTTGTGCCGCGGCTGCCGGGCGGGCCCCAGCCCTCCGAGGCTTTTGGCTATTGGATGCCGGGTGCTGACAGAATGCTCCTCAATTCTTCGTCCGGCGAGCTGAACATGGCACGCAGGCCGCCCCATTTGGGGAGGTAGTACACCGTCGAGCCGAACGGCGTCGGCGCGTGGAAACGGATACGCACCATGCGGTTACGGTACCACCAGACCGGTTCTACTGCCTCCACCTCCTTGAACGCGATACGCGCATCGCGCCAGTAGTTGGCCACGACCAGGCTGCTCCCCGTATACCCGACTCGCTGCAAGCGCGCCGAGATCCACAACATGAAGACGGTGGCGGCAACTACCAGGCCGGCGAAGACGCGAAAGCCGGGGGCAATCGAGATGTGGCCGTTACGAAGCAGCGCCGCCAGCAGCAATCCTGCCAGACCTCCCAGCCAGAGGACCGGGAATAAGAGCTTGTTGAGAAAAGTCACCACCGCACCCGACAGCCAGACCGGCGGTTCCTCGCCTTCGAGTGGCACGTTCACAGAGTACACCCGGAAGACGGGTTGTATGGGGGGACAGAGTGCACTGGCCCAGGGCGTCATAGCCGTAGACCGTCCAGTAGACCGGATCGCCGGGCTTGTAGGGCCGCGAGACCTGCTTGACCTTGCCGAGCGGGGAGCAGGCGCAGGAATCGTACTGGGTCTCTACCACGGACTTCGTTCCGTTGGAATCGCCGGTTTCCACCTTGATGGTGCGGCCGAGGCCGTCCAGCGTGGTCTTGACGATGCGCGTGCCGGTGGTGGCGGTGACCAGGCGGACGTTGTTGCTGTCGTATGTGAAATAGGTGGTGGCGCCGTAGGGCGAGGTGGACTGGGCGGGCCGGGCGAAGGAATCGTAACTGACCGAGGCGCCGCTGTCGACCGTGTCGATGGTGGACAGGCCCAGGAACGAGGAATACGTGTAATCGGTGGAGAAGTCGTCGTTGCCGCCGGGGGCGATGTTGTCGGGCGCGGCGTATTGCGTGGCGGCGCTGTAGGTGGTCGAAACGCTGTGGCCTTGGCCGTCGGCGGCGGAGAGCGCGTTGCCGGCGATGTCGTACCAGAACCAGCGCGCGGAGTCGGGGGACGTGCTCTGCGTGAGGTTGCTCCGGTTCACGAAGCCGGCCCCGTAGTTGAAGTTCGTGAAAGGGCAGGCCGGGGATGTCGGCCAGGTCTTGCTGGTCATACATGTTGCTGACCAGGGTGGCGTTTGTTGGTCCCGTCGGTGATCGTCGAAATGGAGACGCGGTTCCAGATGTGCGCCGGGGCGTAGCTCCAGTACGTGGTGTTGTAGGTCCGCAGCGGGGTGGTCTGGCTGGCGTAGCCGTAAACGACGCTCTGGGTGGCGTTGCCGTGGACGTCCAGGGTTTGGACGGTCCTGGCCTGGAGGTTGGCGCCGGAGGGCTCGATGATCTTGGTCACCGAGTTGACGTAATTGCGGCCGCTGGCGTCCGGCGCATAGGTGAACACCCGCTGGAGGATGGGAGCGGCCCAGATCGTGGGCCGGGCCTCGTAGCGCTGGTTCGCCCCCAGAGGCCCGGTGCCATCCGTGAAGAAGTACCAGGCCCGGCCGGGTCCGCTGGGGTCCTGCACAGCGCCCCAGGAGTGCACCAGGCTCGAGCCCGTGTCGTCGTGATAGAAGGTGTAGGTCGTTTCGGTGGCGCCGGGAGCCTTGGTGAGGTAGCGGTACTGAACCTCGCGCATGGTGCGGCTGCCCGCATAGGTGAACGAGCGGTAGTCCCAGCGCAGGGTGGCCCCGTAGGGCAGCGTGATCGCGGTCAGCTCGCCGGAGCCGTTATACGTGAAATGGTGCGTCAGGCCGGTGGTGCCGTAGAGGTTGGAGCGGCTGATCGAGTTGAGCACCCCTTTGGCGCCGAAGGAGGAGCCGTCGAAGGGCGAGACGCGGGTGGCGGTTCCGGTCGAAAACTGGTAGTACTCGGCCGACCCGATCGAATTGGTGATGGAAGAGACGAAGTCGGGCGAGGTTCCCGCCCAATTCACGGCGTACGTGGGAGTGCCGCTGGGAGGAGCGCCGCCGCGAAGGTCGAAGATCTGATCGATGCGCGCGCTGGAGTTGGCTCCCCCGGCGCCGTAACCCGTCCGGTAGTGAACCACCACCTGGTTCCCGTTCGTATCCTCCATGACGGTAGGATACAGCGAGCCGGCATCGTCTTCCAGTCCGGAGGAGGTGGCGCCCATGATCCAGAAATGGCCGTCGGGGAAGTACAGCCGCTGCGCCGCGGAGTCGTATTCCACGTAGACCCCGGTTCCCGTGGAGCTCCAGATCCCGTTGGTATTGAGGCCCAGGACGTATTCCGCCCCGGTCGAGTCCGTGTAGATGTAGTGGTCCAGGGTGTAATAACCTGACCAATAAGGAGTTATCGAGCCGGCCATCATCCGCCAGCCGTACCCGTAGCCCAGATCGCGGCCCATCTCCCAAGTGGTGCCGCCGTCCTGCCTCCAGAGCTGCGAGTTGTAGCTGAGGGCGAAACCGACGCCCCAGCCGCCGCGGCCGACGGCCTTCAATATCGGAATCGAAAGTTCACGTTGCCGGACCTCATGTCGATCTGTTCGCCCCCCGCGCCCCAATAAGCGCCGTTGGGACGTACGCCCACCCGGCGCTGGTCGACTCCGGCTCCCGCCGGCGCCGAGGTGACGGAGACGGTGGAAGCCGCCGAGCAGTTGCCGTGGAAATCGCAGGCCGAGATTCCGTACTGGTACGTGGTGCCGGGCGCCACGGCCTCGTCCGAGAACTCCGCCGACCGCACGGTGATCCGCGCTGCCGTTGCGGGTGATGGCGTAGGACTCCACGCCGATCCCGAGGGCTTCAAACGGAGGGCGCTGGCCTGGTTTCAGGCGACCGCAGGCAGCCCCTAGCGGACCTTCTCGTCCTTCTCGACTTTGCCGTCGCGGATGTGGATGATGCGCTAGGCGTGCCGGGCGATGTCGTGCTTCGTGCGTCACCAGCACGATGGTGTTGCCCTGCTCGTGCAGCCGCTCGAACAGCGCCATGATCTCGTTGCCGGTGGCCGTGTCGAGGTTGCCGGTGGGCTCGTCGGCCAGCAGGATGGAGGGATTGTTGACCAGCGCGCGCGCCACCGCGACGCGCTGGCGCTGGCCGCCCGAAAGCTCGTTCGGCTTGTGGTACATGCGCGGCTTCGAGGTCCACCTGCCGCAGGGCCTGCTTGGCGCGCTCGAGGCGCTGCGCGGCGGGCATGCCGGCGTAGATCAGCGGCAGTTCGACGTTGTGCAGCGCCGTGGCGCGCGGCAGCAGGTTGAAGGTCTGGAAGACGAAGCCGATCTCCTTGTTGCGGATGCGCGCCAGCTCGTCGTCGTCCATGTCGCTGACCAGGCGGCCGTTGATGTAGTACTGCGCCCTTGGTGGGCGTGTCCAGGCAGCCGATCAGGTTCATCAGCGTGGACTTGCCGGAACCGGACGGCCCCATGATGGCCACATACTCGCCGCGGTGGATCTCGATGTCGACGCCCGAGACCGCGTGGATCTCCTGGTCGCCCATGATGTAGGTCTTCCAGAGATCGTAGGTGCGGATGACGATGCCGTCGCGCTTGAGCTGCTCGCCGCGATCGGCCTGCTCTAGGACTCCTGCCATCGTTCGTTCTCCCTGGGCGGCTCAGTCGCGTCTTCGCCGCGACCTGGTGACTTGTTGTCGACCTTGACCTTGGCCTCGTTGCGCAGCGTGCGGATCACCTTGTAGCTGCCGGTGATGATCTCGTCGCCGTCCTTCAGCCCGCTGAGAACTTCGATATCGGTGGCGCCGGTGATGCCGGTATCCACCTTGCGGAACTCGGCTTTGCCGCCGGCGATCACGAAGACGCCCTGCGATCTCTTCCTTCCGGGCCTTCTCCGCGGCCGGGTCGGGCTTGCTCGCCGCCTGGACTGCGCCCGCCTTGGCTTCTCCGGCTCGAGGTCGCCCTTCTGGCGCACGGTCAGCGCCTGGATCGGAATGGTCAGCGCCTTCTTGCGCGTGGCGGTGGTGATCTTCGCGGTGCAGGACAGGCCCGGGCCGGATCTCGTCGGGCGGATTGTCCAGGGCCACGCACCACCTTGAAGTCCTTGGCCTCCTGGCTGGAAACGGCGCTTTGGCGAGCCGCCAGGCCGGTGGAGCGCAGGATGGCGGTGTTGCCGATCTCGGTCACGTGGCCCTTGAAGGTCTTGTTCGGGATGGCGTCGATGGTGATGTCGCCGGTCTGGCCCAGCGCCACGTTGACGATGTCGGTCTCGTCCACCTTCACCTCGGCGGTGATCAGCGACATGTCGGCGATGGTCATGATAGTGCTGGCCGCGGAGTTCTGAATGCCCGGCACCACGGTTTCGCCCGACCCGCACCGGCAGGTTGGTGACCACGCCGTCGAGCGGCGCGTAGGTGTTGTGCTTCCGCAGAACGTCGTCGAACCGCGTCAGCATCGCCTGTGCCTGAGCGATGCGCTTCTGGGTGGCGGCGACCTGCGAGTCCGCCTGCGCGCGCTGGGCCTTGGCCTGGGCAGACGCGGGCTTCGGCCTCGCGTACGGCGGCCTGTCGCGATTCGTAAGTGGTGCGGCGGGTGTCGAACTCCTGCTTGGCGATCAGCCTGTCTTCGAGCAGTTGCTGGCCACGTGTCGAAATCCAGCTTGGCCTGCTCCAGGTCGGCTTTGCTGCGGTCGACCGTGGCCTGGGCGCTGAGCAGGTTCTCGTCCGCCGCCTTCAGGGAGGCTTCGGCGGCCGTCGTGTCCGCCTCGGCCGAATCCAGCGTCGCCTTCTGCGCGTTCACGTCGGCCTGGGGCTGGACGGACTCGAGCATCGCCAGGAGCTGGCCCTTCCGGACCCGGTCGCCTTCCTTGACCAGGATCTCGGTGATGACGCCCATGGCGTTGGCCCCGATGTTGATGTAATTCTTGGGCTTAATCTCTCCCGAGGCGGTCACGATGGAGGACAGGTCCTGGCGCGATGCCCGCCCGGTCTGCACCTCGACGATCCCTCGCTTGCTGTAGTTCGCTCCCGCGATCACTCCGCCGGCGAGCACGACCACGCCAATCAGAATGAGCCAGATCTTCCATTTCCGCTTCACGCAAATGCTCCCATTGGGTAGACGACGACCGTACGCGATTTGTTCACAAAATCCAATTGTAGCGCCGGGCGGCCTGCCTCTTGGTTGCGCGCGGGGGCTGGGGGTGGGAAGATGACCGCTTCGGAGGTCTTTCGCATGAAGGTCTTACGCCTCGCAGCGGTTTTTCTCGCCGCGTTCGTCCTGGCGGTCTCGCTCGCCGCCCAGCAACCCAAAGAAGAGGCTCCTCTTCATTGGTGAGAGCAAGGGATGGCAGCACGAGTCCATCTCGAATGCCGCCGCTACTCTGTGGAAGCTGGGCCACGACAGCGGCCTGTGGGACACGGTCATCCGAACCGATTGCCAGCTCGTCACCAGGAAGAAGCTCGACCTCAACGCCAAGAACCTGGACACCTTCGACGCCGTCGCCTTCTTCACCACCGGCGAGCTGGACATGGACGATTCGCAGAAGGCCGACCTGCTCTCCTTCGTTCACGACGAAGGCAAGGGCTTCATCGCCATCCACAGCGCGCACCGACACGTTCTACAAGTGGCCGGCCTACGGCGACATGGTCGGGGGCTACTTCGACGAGCACCCCTGGATGACCTTCGACGCGCCGCTGGTGGTCGAGGACCCGAAGTTCCCGGGCATGGGGTACCTGCCGGGCGCCTTCACCATGCGCGACGAGATTTACCAGATCAAGGACTTCTCGCGCGACAAGGTCCGCGTGCTGCTGCGGCTGGACGAGAGCAAACTCGACCTGAAGAACCCCAGGGTCCACCGCACGGACGGCGACTTCGCGGTGATGTGGGCCCGCACCTACGGCAAGGGCCGCGTGCTCTACGACGGTCTGGGCCACGTCGAAGCGGTCTGGGACCGGCCCGACATCCAGAAAATGTGGGTCGAGCAGGTGAAGTGGGTCCTGGGCCTGGAGCCGGGCGACGCCACACCGCGGGCGCGGCCGTAAGGCCAGGTCCCGCAACAGAGGTAACGGAGTGAAACGCGCCAGGGCAGCGATACGACTCTGATGACGCCGAATCGATATGCCGAACCGAGGCGCGCGATGCCGGGCCAGCCCGTAGCGGAACGGCGTTTGAACCTCTACATCGACGGCTACAATTTCTACGTTCCGCTGGGTAGCAGCGGCAGAGAGAGCGATTACGAGCTGGCCTGGTGCAATTTCCTCCAGCTCGGCGAGCATCTGGTCCAAAGGCTGGCACAAGGGAACCAGCAGTTTGCCGGGTGCAGGTTGGGAGCGGTCAAATACTTCACGGCCACCATACCGGAAGGCATGCCCCGCAATGCAGGTGGGATTCAGCGCAAACACAACTGGCTCGATGCTCTGAACAAAGAAAGCCAAGGCAAGGTCGAAATCGTCCACGGGACCTTCCGCGCGCGCAAACACCGCTTCTACATCGAATCTGGAGAATTGGACAAACTGGTCCGCGCCGGGATTCCGATCAATTGGGATCTGATCCAGGACAAGCGGCGCACCTACCATCCCCAGCTCACGGTTCACGAAGAGAAGCAAACCGATGTCATGCTGGCGTGTGCACTCCTGACGGACGCCGCTCTGGGCCGCGGCCGTCCGCCTGTGAAAGAACTGGTTCAGAAAGCGCCGCTCCATCGCTCGAACACCCGGCCCACACCCGCTCCGTGCCAGGCCGCGGTAGTGATGAGCGCCGACATCGACTTCTTGCCCGCCGCTGAAGTGGCGGCGCACGTGTTCGAATGCCCCGTCGCCATTGCGTTCGTGTACCCGCACGAAGGCTACAGACTAGCCGACCTCGCAAGCGGATGTGACGGGCTCTTCACGCTGCGGACCTCGGAGGACGAACTGCGCAGTTGCATGCTGCCGGATGTCGTCGTGCTCGACGGCGGCAAGAAGGTGAGCTTGGCTGAATTCAAGAAATCTCATTTTCACCCCGCCGCGGCGGCCCGAGGCTAAGGCATGATACGGTCTCAACGGCCGCTTGCCGCGTAAATACCCAGCCCGCGCGGTTAACTCACGAAGGACGGCACGGCTCGCTCGAGGATGGTCTGGAACGCCCGCGCTCACCTCAAGCCACGGGGCTGGCGTAGCGGGCCGGGATGAAGTCGCCAATCGCCGCGCCGGCGACCCCGTGCACGCAGCGTGCGATACTCTGGAAGTCCCATATGGTCCAGGCGGACGGAATTCGGCAGATTCTCTCAGGCCTGACGTCAGCCCGACCCCAGTTCCATTTCCTTCTCGCTGCCGTCGCCCTGCTCGCTCTCAATGGCTGCGGCAGTCGTAGTTCGCAAGCCACATCCCCGCCGCTGGTCCCCACGCCGCAATCGCTCAAACTGACAGCTCCCGGGACCTCGATGACCGTCGGCGACAAGGCTCAGCTCTCCGCCATCGTCACATACAGCGACAACACGACCAAAGACGTGACCGCCAGCGCGGCCTGGAGCACGACGCCACCTTCGGTAGCCACCGTTTCCAGCTCCGGACTGCTGACCGCGGCCTCAGCCGGCTCGGCGACGGTGGCGGCGGCGTTCGATTCGCTGAGCGCCAATCTGCGAGTGTTCGTTTCCGTGGGGTTGGTCACGCCCGGGCTCGCGGGTTTCTCGTGGGAGAGCGTCGACACCCAGGGAATGGGCTACGTGACGGGACTCGTGGCGCATCCGCTCGCGCCCCATGACATCTACATCCGCACCGACGTTGGCGGCGCCTACCGCTTCGACCGCGACAACCAAACCTGGGTTCCGCTGCTCGATCGGTACGGCAGACTCGAGTCGGAAATCTACGGCGTGGAGAGCATCGCAGCCGACCCGACGGACATTGACACCGTCTACATCGCGGCGGCGCACGGGCGCACCATGACCGGCTCGAATGTCTTTTCGCCCGCCGAGGTGCTGGTCTCGCATGATCGCGGGACGACGTGGAGCGACACCGGCCTGGCGCCGCAAGCGCTGTATATCGGCCCCAACGACGCCTATCGCGGCGCCACCGGCGAGCGTCTCGCTGTGGATCCGAACCAGCCCGGCGTGGTGTACTTCGCCAGCCGGCAGAACGGTCTGTGGCGGGGAAGCGCCTCCTCGACTCCGTCACTGAAGAACTGGTCGCAGGTCGGCGGCGGCTTGCCTGCCAACCCCGCCTCCCCCGGCGTCAGCTTCGTTCTCTTCGACCCCAGTGCAGGCGTCACCGCCACCGGCGCCACGCGCAATCTATACGCAGGCGTTTACGGGAGCGGAGTCTGGGCCAGCGTGGACGGCGGGCTCTCATGGTACCAGACCGGCGGCAACACGAATCCGGCGCGCGCCGTAGTGGCGACGGACGGAACCCTGTTCGTCACGTTCGGGGGAGACGAAGGCGGGACCACCGGCGGCGTCGGAAGGTACAAAGGCGGCATATGGACCGATGTCACTCCGCAAGCGAACGGCAAGAGCTACTCCGGAGTCTCCTCGGATCCCACCAATCCCGCCGTGGTTGTCGTTGCGGCCAACGGGAATATGCAGATGTTCCGCAGCACCGATCAGGGCAACTCGTGGAGCGCGATTGTGGTGGGATCGTTCTCCTACCAGCCGCAATACTACCCGTCCGGCGCCGGCATGTGGGGCAACGCCGCGCTGGCGATCGATCCCGTGAACCCGAAGCGGGTCTGGCAGACCAACGGCTACGGAGTCGTCGAGACCGACGACATTACGGCCGCTTCCACCGTCTGGACCTGGCAGATGAGCAATCTGGAAGAACTGGTGGTGCAGAAGATCAAAGTCCCGCCGGTGCAGACCGTTCCCGGGACCGCTCTGCCCGGGGCCGATCTGCTGAGCGTGGGCGCCGACATGGTGGGGTTCCGGCATGCTCGCCGCGACATGGTTCCCCAGGCGACCATCGACACCTTCCCGTACGTGGCTCAGGGCACCGGGATCGGTTACTGCGGTTCGCAACCCCAGAACGTGGTTTTTGTCGGCTGGGATGAAACCAACGTCGCGGCCCCGATGTCCGGCATCACGTCCGACAACGGGCTGACCTGGAAACACATCCCCAACACGGCTCCGGGCGTTGGGGGTAAGATCGCGATGGCCTCCGACAACCCGGCGAACATGGTTTGGGCGCCCTACAACGCCACTCCTCAGTACACTCGCGATGGCGGCACGACGTGGCGGCCCGCTACATACAAGGGAGCGCCACTGCCGGCGTCCTGGCAGTTGAGCAACCTCTGGTGGAACGGCGATGTGCTCGCGCCGGACCTGGTGGCTCCAGGCGCCTTCTACTACTTTGACAACGGCAACTTCTATTACAGCTCCGACGGCGGGGCCACCTGGGCGCTGGGCAACACCGCCTGGCCGCAGGACCCGCACTGGGTCCTCAATGTCAGCATCGTGCCCAATCCCGTCAGGGCCGGCGATGTGTGGATGTCGTTTGCGCCGAACTCCAATCAGCCGTGGACGTACCAGCTTCTGCATTCCGCCGACGGCGGCCGGACGTTCTCCCCCATAAGCACCCTCGCAAGCGCCAACTACGTTGCGTTCGGCAAGGGACCGGGCGCGACACCCTGCCTCTATGTCCATGGCCGGGTTCCAGGAGCCCAGGCCGACGCCATCTGCAAATCGGACGATATGGGTGCGACCTGGATTCCGATCAGCGACCCGGCGCGCATGCAGTTTGGCGAGATCAACTCCCTTGAGGGCGACATGCGGACCCAGGACCTCGTCTATGTGGGCAATGGCGGGCGCGGCGTCTTCTACGGCTACGGTCCGGCTTCGGCAATCACGCCGCATGTGCGAAGACGACAGAAGGGTGGCCCGGTTTCGCCGTGATGCGGGCGCGGTTGACTGATGTGCGGAAGGCTGCGCCGCCACGATCCCAACGCCCTGGAGGCGGAGAGGGCGGGGCGTCCTTTACGGGTACGGTCCGGCGGAGCGTATTCAGGCGATCTTGGATTCCCGCCTGAGGGCTTCGTGGAGCAACGTCTTGATGACGGTCTGATAGCCCACGCCGCGCTTTTCAGCCAGCTTTCGCGCTCGCTCGATATCGGTGACCGGCAGGCGGACGGAGACGTTCTTCGTCGGCACGGCGCCGCGGCGGCCGTGCTTCAACAATAGATCCGCGATCAGGTCCTGGTGCCGGTCCCACCATTCCGCTTCCTCAGCCTCGGAGCGGAAGTCCGGCGTGTCAACCACAGCGGGCTTACCCTTCTTCGCCTTCATAGGCTCTCCCTCACCTTCCTCTTCGCCGTGTGCGCGGTAATGACGCGGATCCTGCCGCGGCGCACCGTGTAGACGAACTGCAGGGCTCGACCCGCATCGGTCAACCCGGCCCACAGCACTCGTTCTTCTCCCCTGCGCTTTTGCGCGGCGAGGACCGCCAGCGGACGGTTGGCGAAGGCTTGCTCCACCTCCTCCGGCGTGACGCCGTGCCGCGCAATGTGCCCTGCGTTCGCGTCGTCCCCGTCGAACGTCGCCGCACGAGCCATGTATGACTCTATTGTATATACGCACCTGCACGGCAGCAACCGGGGATATTGGCCGCCACAGGCGTAGCCCAGGCGCTGCATGCCGCTCCTCAACTGCCAGCAGGCCGCCTAAAATCAACTCCGTCGAGGGTGACGTGCGAACCCAGGACCTCGTTTATGCCGGCAATGGCGGGCGCGGTGACCGCGCAGCCCGGTTCAAGCGATTCCGCTTGAGCTACGATCGAGGCATGCTGTCGCGGAGGGCATTCTTCCTTGCGGCCTCGGCGGCCCCGGTCCTGGGCGGCCAGACCCGCGAATCGGAGATGTTTGGGGATGCCGAAGCATATACGCGGTTCATGGCACGCTGGAGCCGCCTTATGGCTCCTTTGCTGGTCGATTTCACCGCAGTGCCGGATCGGGCGCGGGCGCTCGACGTCGGCTCAGGTACGGGAGCCTTGGCCTTCGCGATCGCTCAGCGCAAGGTCCAGTCTCACGTCATAGGGATTGACCCGTCCAAGGAATACGTCGCATACGCGAACAGCAGGAATCCGTTTCCCGATCGGGTCACGTTCGAGGTCGGCGATGCTCAGCGGTTGCGTTTTTCCGAGGCCGCCTTTGACGCCAGCCTTTCGTTGCTGGTGTTCAATTTCATTCCCGACCCGGGGAAAGCGCTACAAGAGCTGCGTCGGGTCACCAGGCCCGGAGGCCGGCTCTCGGCCGCCAACTGGGACTACGGCGATGGGATGCGGATGCTTCGGGTGTTCTGGGATGCAGCCCTGAGCACGGATGCAAGGGCCGCCAGCCTCGACGAGAAGCGTATGCCGCTCTGCCGCGGAGGGGAACTGTCCGACCTGTGGAGACAGGGCGGCCTGCGGGACGTCCGCGAGCGGCCGATCGAGATCTCCATGCGATTCGAATCGTTCGCCGACTATTGGGATCCTTTTCTTCTGCGGCAGGGGCCTGCCGGCGCGTACGTGGGCAGTCTCAGTCCCGATCGGTTACTGGTGTTGCGCGGCGAAGTGAAGCGCCGGTTGTCCTTGTCCGCGGAGGACAAGCCCTTCGCTCTTTCCGCACGCGCCTGGGCGGTGCGCGGCACGGTCCCGATGCCGGTTTGAGTTCAGGAACTGCTCGCTTCGACGTACCCCGGGCCGCCATGGAACGGGCGTCTGATCTCCTGCCGGGCCGAGATGCCTGGATCGATCAGAGGGCGCCCCGTCACCGCCCCTGCACTTCGGTCCCCTCGTTCAAGATCGCCAGATACGGATCGTACACGAAGAGGCGCTTGCGCTGCTTTCCTGTGATCTCCCGAAGCAAGCCCAGACGCTGCATGTGCTCCACGGCATTCGCGACCGTCGGGAACGAGACGCCGGTCTTGTCTGCCGCGCCGCCGATGGAGAAAATCGGGTTCGTCTGTGCGTGCTGAAAGACGCGGAGCACCGAGGCGGCAGGGCGGCCCAGCGATTCAATCTTGCGGCGATCCGCCTCCAGCAACGCAATGATGCGGCGGGCGGCGCTGACAGCCTGATCCGCCGTGCTCTTCACCCCGGTCAGGAAGAAGTCGAGCCAGGCCTCCCAATCGCCCAATACCCGGACCCGATTGAGGAGTTCGTAATACGCCTGCCGGTTCGTCTTGAAGAACAGGCTGAGATACAGAATCGGATCGTGAAGAGCGCCCGCTGCGCACAGTAGAAACGTGATGAGCAGGCGGCCGAGCCTTCCATTGCCGTCGAGAAAAGGGTGAATCGTCTCAAACTGGACGTGCGCTAACCCGGCCTTGACCAGCACCGGGAGCGAGGGCCGCTCTGCGTGCAGGAACAATTCGAGATGGCCCATGCACTCCGTCACCAGTTCTGGCGGGGGCGGGACGAAAGCGGCGTTTCCAGGGCGTGTGCCGCCGATCCAATTCTGGCTGTGGCGGAATTCCCCGGGTTGCTTGTCGCTGCCGCGTCCCTTAGAGAGCAGGACCTCGTGGATTTCCCGAATGAGCCGGAGCGACAGCGGGAAACCGCCCCGCAAACGCGCCAAGCCGTGATTGAGGGCGGCCACGTAGTTCGACACCTCTTGAACATCGGCGAGTGGAACGCCAGGCGCCTCGTCGTTCTCAAAAAGGAGCAGGTCCGACAGGGAGGATTGGGTTCCCTCGATCTGGGACGAGAGCACCGCCTCCTTACGGACGTACGTGTAGATGAAGAGCGGCAGGTCCGGCAGGATGGAAGCCAGGCCATCGAGCCGCCCAAGGGCTTGACTTGCCTGCTCCAAGCTGAGTTGCAGCGCGTCCAGATGCAGGGGTGGGTCGGGCGGCAGCGGCGGCGGAACGAAGGCTCGCACTTCTTCGTCGCCCCATGCGGTCGTCATATACCGGCCAGGCCTTTGATTCGGAGAGCCACTCATCGCTTGTCAA
Source organism: Bryobacterales bacterium (assembly GCA_963710565.1). Lineage (GTDB taxonomy): Bacteria > Acidobacteriota > Terriglobia > Bryobacterales > Bryobacteraceae > DASWZN01. The sequence goes on from CAVQAN010000015.1 coordinate 201,669, forward strand.
ACGATCCTTGAATAGCCGGACCTCTTGTTAAAGGATACGCCACTTTTCTTTAATTGGCCAGGGAAAGGAGCAAGGGTAGCATTCTCGTCGGCGCATTGCGTTGAAGGGCGCCGGCTCTGTGCGCGCCGGGAATGCGCCGCGATCTTACCAGAAGAGGAGATCCTGCGCGGGCTGGACCATCGCTCCGGAGGGGCGGTGGTTTCACGCGGCCCATGGCCTACCCCCCCGAGCTGCTCTTCAACTGCCCGCAGGCCGCGTAAATATCGAGCCCGCGCGGCTTGCGGATGAAGCACGGCATCGCCCGCTTGACGATGGCCTGAAACGCCAGCACCCGCTCGGGCGCCGGCGTCGCGAACGGAATGCCGGGGCCCGGATTGAGGGCGATCAGGTTTACCTTGCATTTGAGGTTCGCCAGCAGCCGGACCACGCGGCGCGCGTCGGCGTCGGAATCGTTCACCTCCGCCAGCAGGACGTACTCGAAGGTCAGCCGCTCCCAGGGACGCAACGGGTATGCCCGGCACGCCTCCATCAGGTCGCTCAGGTGATACTTGCGCGTGATCGGCATCAGCTCGCGCCGCGCCTCTTCGGTCGAGGCGTTCAGCGAAACGGCCAGCTTGGGCCGCACGGGCTCGCGCCCCAATTCCTCGATCTTCGGGATAACTCCGGCCGTCGAGAGAGTAATACGCCGGGGGGAGAGGTCGGCGCCCTCCGGATCCACCAGAATTCGCGTCGCCTTGACCACGGCCGCCAGGTTCAGCAGCGGCTCGCCCTGCCCCATCATGACGATATTCAGCCGCTCGCCCTCCACCGCCAGCCCGTTGTCGCGGGCCACTACCAGCACCTGGCCGACGATCTCGCCCGCGGTCAGGTTCCGTTCGAGGCCAAGCAGCGCGGTGAGGCAGAACTGGCAGCCCACCGCGCAGCCGGCCTGCGTCGAGATGCAAATGGTGCCGCGCCCGGTCTCGGGCATGAAGACCGCCTCGACCGTTTTCCCGTCCTCGAGCCGCAGCAGGTAGCGGCGCGTGCCGTCGGCGGATTCGAACCGGCGCTCGACCGCCGGCCAGCCGACCGCATGGCTCGCCGCCAGCCCCTTCCGCAGCTCCGCCGGGAGCGTGGTGACCTCGGAGAGGTCGCTCCGCCGGTCGTGGTAGAGCGCCCGGTAAAGCTGGCGGGCGCGGTAGCCGGGATGGTCCGGAAGGAGAAGTTCTTTGATTTCCTCGACTTCCAGCCCCACAAGGAGCGCCATGCCTTGAGTCTAGCATTGGGCATTTCGGACCTGCCGAAGCATGGGACAATGTAGGGAGAGCCTCAGAGGCCACCCATGACCTCCTTAGCCCTGCCGGGCGAGATTCGCAGAACGGTGCTGTCCAACGGTGTTCGCATTGTCACCGAGGCGATGCCCCACGTCCGATCGGTGTCGGCCGGCATCTGGATCTCGACTGGCTCGCGCTGCGAGGCGGCAAACGAGAACGGCATCTGCCATTTCATCGAGCACATGCTGTTCAAGGGGACGCTGACCCGCAGCGCGGAGGAAATCGCGCGCTCGGTCGATTCCATCGGCGGCAACCTGGACGCCTTCACATCCAAAGAGCTGGTCAGTTTCAACGCCAAGGTCCTCGACGACCATCTGCCCCTGGCCTTCGACGTACTCTCGGACCTGGTGCTCCACCCCGCGTTCCGGGCCGAAGATGTCGAAAAGGAGAAAGGCGTCATCCTCGAAGAGCTGAAGATGGACGCCGACAATCCGGAGTACCTGGTCCACGAAATCTTCTCGGCCAACTTCTGGAAGGGGCACGCGCTCGGCAAGCCCATTCTGGGCACCAAGGAGACCGTGCGCGCGTTCAACCAGGAACGGGTGGTCGAGTATTACGGCAAGCACTACATACCCGCCAACTTCACGATCACCGCGGCGGGACACCTCACGCACGAAGCCATCGTGAGCCTGGTGAGCGAGCGGTTCGAAGGTCTGCCATCCAGGCCCGCGACCCAGTTGGACGCCATGCCGGCGACGCACGCGAAAATCGCCGTCCGGAACAAGAAGGCGCTCGAGCAGGTCCACCTGTGCCTGGGCGTGCCGTCCTACTCGCTGTCGCACGAGGACCGGTTCTCCTGCTACGTCCTGAACACGCTGCTGGGCGGCGGCATGAGCTCCCGGCTGTTCCAGAACATCCGGGAAAGACTGGGGCTGGCCTACTCGGTGTTCTCCGAGCTGAACCCGTACCGGGACACGGGCTGCCTGGCGGTCTATGCCGGCACCTCGGCGCAATCGGCGCGCAAGGTGATCGCCTGCATCATGGAGGAATTCAAGCGCCTCAAGCAGGAACTGGTGGGCGCGGAGGAGCTGCAGCGCTCCAAGGACTACATGAAGGGCTCGTTGATGCTGAGCCTGGAGTCGACCAACGCGCGCATGGCGAACCTGGCGCGCTCGGAAATGTACTTCGGCCGCTTCTTCAGTCTGGACGAGCTGATCGAGAACCTCGAGCGCGTCACCGTGGAAGACATCCAGCGCATATCGCAGTCGTTCTTCGATTCCCGCCAGATCGCGCTGACGGTCCTGGGCAGCCTGGACGGCTTCCGCATCGGGCGCCGCGACCTGAGCTGCTAGTGCGGATGTTCGCACGGATCGTTGTACGCCGCACCGAGGCCGCCGTTCCGCCGGCACCCCCTTCTCCTCCGCAAGATCGCGGGAGATCGACTGCTCCAGCGTCTCCGGAAGTTGCCTCTGCGCCACCTGCGCGTCCACGTCGATACGGACGCCGCCGTTCATGTCTCGCTGCGCGGCGTAGCCCTCGTGCCGATCTATGTGGCCCTTGTTTGGTCAGCACTCGCCGTTAACGGGAAACGAATCCGATGATGGGCCTGCCCTGAGCAGGCTCCCGGCGAAGCCGTCCAGTAGCTTGTAGACCTCTTCCGTCCGGATCGGTTTGGCGATATAGCCATCCATGCCGGCGTCCAGGCAGCGCTGGTCATCGCCCTTCATGGCGTGCGCCGTCATCGCGACGACAGGCTGGTGTTTGCCGGTACCGCGCTCGCGCTGGCGGATCGCTTCCGTGGCTTCGAAGCCATCCATCTCGGGCATCTGGATATCCATCAGCACCAGGTCGAATACGTCATTTTCCAATGCGGCCAGCGCCTCTCGTCCGTTGCCGACCACGGCTACCTTGTGCCCGCGCTTTTCGAGTATCTTCACCGCCACCTTCCGATTCACCGGATTGTCTTCCGCCAGCAGGATTTTCAAACTCGACTCCAGGTGCCGCTGGTGAATCGCATGACGCGTGATCGGCGCGTCGGAAGCCGGCGCCGCAGCCGTGCGATCGAGCACCACGAAGATCGCTTCGCGCAACTCGGATTGGCTCACCGGCTTGGTCAGATGCGCGGAGATGCCCAGTTCCTTGCAACGCGTTATGTCGCCGCGCTGGCCGGCCGAGGTGAGCATCATGATGGGGGTGGCTGCCAGTTTCGGATCGTCCCTCACTCGTTTGGCGAGTTCGAAGCCGTCCATCTCGGGCATTTGAGCGTCGGTCACCAGCAGCGTCACCGGCTTGCCGATTTCCTTCCGCTCACGCATCAGGTCCAGCGCGGTACCGGCGGATTCGGCCACCAGGATCTCCGCACCATACTTGGCGAGGGCATCCCGGAGAATGCGGCGGTTAGTTGCGTTGTCATCCACAACCAGGAATTGCGTGCCTTCCGGCACCTGCGGCGGCACTGCCCGGCTGGGCCGGGCCAGCTTCGAGACCCCCATCCGCACCGTGAAGTGGAAACAACTGCCCTGGCCGGGCTGGCTCTCCACCCACATTTCGCCGCCCATCATCTTCACCAGGCGTAGCGAGATGGTTAGCCCCAGGCCCGTGCCGCCGTATCTGCGCGTGGTCGAGCCGTCGGCCTGCGAAAAAGCTTCGAAGATCTTGGCCTGCTTTTCCACCGGGATACCAACGCCGGTGTCGCTCACCGTGACGTGCAGCGACACCGAGTCGTCGTCGCGGCCCTTCAGCTCCGCTTTGAGCACGATTTCGCCGCGCTCGGTAAACTTGAGCGAGTTGCCGACCAGGTTAGTCACAATCTGGCGTAGTCGCGTGGGATCGCCCACCAGCATCCCGGGGACTTGCGATTCCACCTCGCAAGTCAGCTCCAGTTTCTTTTCCGCGGCGCGCAGGCCGAAGGTTTTCAGGATCCGGTCGAGAACGTCCGCTAAGGCGAAGTCCACGCGATCCAGGTCCAGTTTGCCCGCCTCGATCTTCGAGAAATCCAGAATCTCGTTGACCACGGTGAGGAGCGCTTCCGCCGAGTTGCGCGCCATGCTCAGATATTCGCGCTGTTCAGCCCTGGTCTCGGTGTCGAGCAGCAGCTCGGTCATGCCCAACACGCCATTCATCGGCGTGCGGATCTCGTGGCTCATATTGGCCACGAATTCGCTCTTGGCCCGGCTGGCGGCTTCGGCCGCTTCGCGCAGGTGCGCTTCCTGATCCAGTTGCTTCTGAATGACTCCGGTTTGCCGCTGCACTCGCCTTCGCAGCGCCAGAATCCACGCCGCCGAACAGACGATCAGCGTGCCCATTGTCGCCAGCACCTGAAGGGCGCGTTGTGTGTTCAACCAAGGCGCGTTGCGGAGCACCGTGATATCGTCGGCCGATCGCAGGTACAGATTGAACTCCGTCGGCGTGATCATCTGGTTGTCTTCCACGCTCACCGAGCAAACACCCGTCAACCGAAGCAGCGCGCCCCTATCGGGCCAGACCATCTCCTTGCGCCGGTAGGGCAGGTGCGCGCTGAACAGCAAGTCCCCGGCCTGCATCACCAACCTCTGGTCGGTGAACGTCGAGACATGGTCCACCACCGTCGCTTCCACGCGCGCCAGTTGGGAATCGCAGGTGCCGGCTAAGGCGTCCTCAGCCGCGGTATCCGGTGGATGGACCGGCGTGGCATGGCCCACGCGCCGCATTACGGCATGTTGCAATACGGGCGAAAACGGCCCAGGAACCGGCAATCCGACCGCTACGACTTCGTCGCCGGCGTGAATGCCGGCGGGCGGAGCCGCCTCAACCCGCAGTCCCGCCGTGGAGTCTTCCACATAGGCGCCGGTCGCATCGACCAGGGTCACCGCGCCACGCACCCGCGCGTGACGGCGCTCTTGGCGGGAGTATTGCATCAGACTGGCAATGGGAGTGTTCGGCAGGTCCGCTGCGTTCGCAGCCGCCGCTTCGAGGATCGTGACGTGCCTCCAACTCGGCACCATCAGCTTGATTCCGATCAACTGGCCCCGGTCGTTGCAACGTGTCGCGCAGACGCCTTCCAGCCGCACGTGGGCATACATCAGATCGCTGGCCGGGCGCACGCGATCGGAAACCCACGCCACAAATGTGCGCGCGCCTTCCGCCACCGTAACCCCGACCGCGCCATCCCCCGCACGGACGGCGGTAACGTAACCTTCCGCTCGTACCCAGTTGCTATCCTCCCGGCCCGTGAGGAGTTCGTCGAGACTGGCGGCCGGTGGCCTGGGCATGTCGCCCTTCCCGACTCTGCGAATCTGGCGGCCGCGAACGATGGGTGCGAATTCGCCGGGAGCGGCGACGCCGCTTATCTCAACCAGGTCTCCTGCCGCGAAGGGGACGACGTCTCTGGCGACGTACGAGAAGTAGATGCCGCCCGTGCGGTCCTGGATGAAGTTGTTCCCTTCCCCCTCGTGGTACGTGACCACCCCGAGCAACCTTATGGGCAAGGACTGCAACGCTTGCTGCGCGGACAATGCGTGAATCGCGACACTGGAAGTGAGAACCTCGTGCCCGGCCCCCGCTTCGCTGCGCGTGGACACCGGCCCATCCAGCACCACGGCGCCCGGGCTCGCCCGCACGGGAAACCCGGCGATCTCTGCGTCGTCGGTTTGCGCGAACTGAGAATCCTGCATAGCCAAACGCATCTCGCCGGTCGAGTCGCGGAACCACTGCTCCTGCCCATCGGCCCTGACATCGATGTTTCCCCGCAGCCGGACCCGCCGGTACGGCAGCGGACCGGCCAGGCTGACCGCTTCCTTTACCGTCACCATCGGCAGCGATGCGATCGCTAGTGCCGGCACGGTTGCCACCAAAAACGGCAACCCCGGACTCAACAGGAGGAGATCCTCGTTGGCCGAACGGCCTGACGGCTGACGGGCTACGCCCATTACACGGACTTTGGCCCCCATCAGGTAACCAACCGATGGATGACCGGTGCTTCGGCCGACGAAAACGCGCACGCGCCGGCCACCCGAAACCATGTGCACGGTCAAGAGGCCAAAGCGATCGAAGGTGGCCGCGTGAGGGATTCCCTCTATCTCGACCCAGCGCCAGTCCACCTTGCCCTGGAGCCAATCGGAGGGAGACGTTCGCCTGGCGGGCGGGGGGCTGGCATTAAGTAGAGACCTGACTACCGGTCTGACCAGCGACATGCCGCTTTGGATGCGATGGGTTTCGCCGCACAGCTCAACCTGCTGTAAGTCCGACAGCCCCGGCGCATGAATTCGCTCAAAACGGATCGCGCCTGTCTGGTCCTGAAGCACGAGGGCGCCTGAGTACTGATCGTAGAAAGTAGACACCCCGCTCAGGCACACTTCCGCAGCGGCCGGCAGATTGCCGGCGCGGAGATCGGCCATATTCACCCGCCCGCCGGGGCCGATATGCGGATGCGAGCAAGCAACCAGCCAGAACAGCAGCCCGCTGACGAGCACACCGGCCCAGAACCGCGAATCCTTCACGTTCTACTTATCGGCAGTGTTGCGTTCAATTCGACTGGGCAGGGGGCGGAGGAATCGAGGATCCCAACCTCGAAACTCGCGCCTCCTATGCCGCTTGATCAAGACCGCCGCACCGGATCTCGAAGGATGCCACTGGCTATGTGCAGGCGCGTCGCATTCCCGACACTACCCCACTCTCGACCTGCGTGACTTCGGGGCCGGCGTTCGGCTTGGCCGCTAATCGGCGTCGCGGAGGGAGGCGTTCTCCTGCGAAGGATCTCCGGGAATGACGAAGCTGCGAGCTGAAAGCAGAATTGCTACAGTGAGGAATACTTGCAGCCAGACAGCGGCGGAAGAGCGCCAAACCTGAACCCAGGATTTCGAAAATGACCCGACCGGCTTTCGTTATTGCGATTCTTGCGTTGGCTTTCGGCGCTCTTGCCCAGACGCCGCAGGACTCTCCTGTTGCCTCGCGCCTTCCCGGCAAGGGACTGGCCCAGCATGAGTTCATGTACACCGGCGAATCGCACGACCGCCGCATCTTCATCGTGCGCCACGGTGAGATTGTATGGACTTACGACGACCCCGCCGGGAAAGGCGAGATCAGCGACGCCGTCATGCTCTCGAACGGCAACATCCTGTTCGCGCATCAATTTGGCGTCGGCGTCATTACCCCGGACAAGAAAGTGGTCTGGAACTACGACGCGCCGGCCGGCAAGGAGATTCACACCGCCGCGCCGATCGGAGCCGGCCACGTGCTGTTTGTCATCAACGGCGATCCCGCCGTAGCGCGTGTGGTGAACATTGTCAGCGGTGTCACGGAGCGGGAAATTGTTCTTCCCACGGGGCACCCGGTCGGAGTGCATGGGCAGTTCCGTCACGTCCGGCTCACCCCGAATGGAACCATGGTCGTCGCCAACATGCAACTGAACAAAGTGGTGGAGTACGACTTCGACGGCAACGAGTTGTGGTCGTTCCCCTCCGACGCGCCCTGGGGCGTAACTCCGCTTCCGAACGGCAACCTGCTGATTACCGATAGGATCGGCGTGCGGGAAATAACCCGCCGTGGAGATGCGGTGTGGACGTTTGCGCCGTCCGATGTCCCCGGCTACAGGTTCTCGACTTTGCAGCAGGCCTGGCGGTTGTCCAATGGAAATACCGTCATCGGCAACTGGGTCAACGAGTGGAACACAAAGCCGGAAGAACGTACCGGCACACTGCAGGCGCTGGAGGTGACGCCATCGAAGGAGGTGGTGTGGGCGCTCGCATCCTGGACTCCTCCCGCCGATCTCGGCCCACTGACAACGCTTCAGTTTCTCGACGAACCTTCGGCCCCGGAGAACGTGCATTTCGGGCCCATTCATTAAGTGGCAGAACAGGTGGGCCATGATCGTTCCACGAATCACGGCTCAGTGAGTCTTGGCGCAGTGCCTCAACCTGGCCGACTGGACTCGGCGAACCCATGGCTGGTCATTATCTATGGTTTGATGTAGCGACTTCGCGTCTCCAGCGCTCCAGCCTGGTCCGGTCCAGCGCCAATAGCGTCGGGTTCTGATTCCGCAGTTGCCGCTGATAGTCCTCTAGGAGATCGCCCAACCCCTCCGCGATCTCGAAACGCACCTGCATGCGCATCGAACGCTCCGGCAGCGACCGGATCAGCGCCTCGGGCGCCATCTTCGTGCCGTTCCGCCCCTCGTCGCTGTGGTAGTACGAGTGGATCCCGCTGAGCTCGTACCCCGCCACGAAGGCGCCGGTTGTCCGAATGATGACGTCGTGCATGATGTCACGCACGGGCAGCAGCTCGCAGAACGCCGGCTGATGCAAGGATCGCTCATGCTGTTCGACAGTCCTGGGCATTGAGCCCCTCCTCATCGCCCCGGGGCGCAGTCATCGGCTATCGGGGCGTGGCAGCAGAATAGGGCAGGTCGGGGAGGGATTTCAAAAGTCTGTGCTCAAGAGATCAAAATGACGCCCTCGCCCGGCGTTGGCACAGGAGACCGGGGGACAGCGAGTTTCGGCAGGGGCGGACAGATTGCTTCCGGCTTGCGCGTGACTCGCTCGGAGTCGGTAAACACCTCGCGACCAAGGAGGGTCTATTGCCCAGAACGTCGGCTTGGGAACACGCCGGGCAAAGTCCGAGACGAATCTGCTCGACCTTCTCCCAGAACGCTTCACCCGGCATGGCTTCTCGAGGTCACCGAAAGCCGTCGACCAGCATCACCTCGCTGCACCAACGGTCCTCCTGAGACCAGACGACGAACCGCTCATCCGGGGAGACGAACAGGCCGTCCCAATCGACGTCTTTGTCCAAGATTGCCAGCGTGCTCACCTTGCCGCTGCCGGGGTCCAGGAAGCGAATGGTGCGAGGGTCGAGCACGCGGGGAGCGGGTTCCGATGGTTATTGCAGCTTCGCGTATTCGGCCTTGGCTTCCTTCAGGATCGGAACATCTGGGTCGGCGTCTTTCCAGATCGCGAGGAAATCCCGATACGCGGCACGGGCTTTGGCGGTGTCACCCTGCAAGGCATACGCGCGCGCCAGTCCGAGACGGGCCAGCGCACCCCAGGGAAAGTTCACCACCAGTCCCCGGTGGTCGATGAATTTCTGGAATTCCGCGGCCGCCCGGTTGCCGTCGTGCAGGATGAGATAGGCTTTCCCGCGCACATAAACGGGGCTCATGAATGTGGCGAGGCTCCCAGTTGGTTCGCTAAGTTCGACCGTGCTCGCCACCTTCAAGAGTTCGATGGCCCGGGTCGGGTCTTGGCGCTCTAGGGCGACCCCCGCCCGGATCGTGGGCAGCCAATACCTCTGCACCAGCGTGTCCAGCGGGAAGGTCTTGTCGAGTTCGGCCGCCAGTTCCTCCGCCCCTCTCGTATCGCCTGCCCGCGCCAGGGCCAGCGCCGCAATGGCCCGCACCTTGCGGTTCGGGCCCAGCTTCAATGCCGAATTGGCCTCGGCACGCGCCTGCTCCCGGTTTCCCGATTCCACCTCGCGCAGCGCTGCCACTGCCTGATATGCCGAGGCAGCCTCTTTGGCTTGGTGGCGCTGGGCTGAATCCATCGCCCGCCCGGTCAGCTCATGCGCGTTCTTCAGCCTGCCGTACCAACCCCCGGTGTCCGCTTGTGCGGCCAGCAACAGGTCTTCCGCGCCCGGCTTGCCCATGGCAGCGGAAATCAACTGCGCCATCTGCGCCGCATCGCCCTTCAGAAACGCCAACCAGTAGCGGCCCAAGAGCAGAAACCCGCTCTCCATCTTGCTCTCCTCCGCCTGCTTGTACACCGCCTCAGCTTCATCCATCCGACTGAGGACCGTGTAGGACCAGCCGAGGGTGCTATAGCTGTCCGCCTTATTTGGATCCAGGCGCTGCGCCTCTCGAAACTCCTCCAATGCCTTTTCCCAGTTTCCCAGGGCGGCGCAGATCACTCCTGCACTTGAGTAAGCCGGGCCGTCTCTTGGGTAGATCTGCTGCCGCAACTCCGAGGTCTGCGCCGCCTTCTCCAGCTCTCCCGTCGCAAAAAAGTAGTAGGTCCCCTCGATGATGAACCTCTCCCGTTCGCTCACCTTCTCCCGCAGGTCGTAAGCCTTGCGCATAAACTCCGCTCCACGCCCCCCTTCGTTGAGGTTGAAGTAAATGACCCCCACCGCGGCGTAGGCCAGGGCAAATTTGGGATCCAGGTCCACTGCCCGTTGGAAGAAGGGCAGTGCGGCTGCGACCCCTTTCGCGGAGGCGGTCGTGATTCCGAGGCTGTAGGCTTTCAGCGCCTCCAGTGACGGCGTGGTTGCTTCCTCCACCGGCGTGGCGTACTTCTCCACTGAGCTGAGCGACTCGCCCAGCTTGCTTCGCAAACTGACTGCCGCTAGGTCCAGAGCCTTGAGCACGGCTTCCTTGCCCGCCGCCTGCTCCTGCGCCTCCGCCAGCACGTCTCCCGTGTCGCAGTTGACTGCCTTCAGGCCAATCACGTACTGGCTGCCTAGCGCCGCAATCGACCCCGCCAGCATGGCCTTGCTTCTCGTACGCTGGCAGACGTCGCGGGCGACCTCCGGCGTCAAGCGGTCACCCGCCGGGCGTCCCATCAGCTTCAGTGTGTCATTCGCCCTCCGCTCGGAAACCAGGTTGAGAAAGGGCGATTGCTCAAGCTGCACCGAGAGTCCTTGCTTCAGCGTGTCGTCGAAAACGCTGTCGCCCGTCGTGTTGGTGAAATCCGCGAGGACAATGGAGTCCTTGTCCGTCAGTGGCTTGGTTCGATGCCAGCGGTAGTAAAGGCCGCCGGCGGCGATCACGGCAGCCAGCAGGACCGGAATCGCAATCCTCCAGAGCTTCGCGAACCACCGCCGCCGGTGCGGCGTGCTTCTTGGCGGGGCGGGAGCGGCCGCCTCGTGACGCAGGTCCTCGAGTTCAACTTTCACGTCATCGATGTGCTGAAAGCGGCGCGCGGGATCTTTGCGCAGGCAGCGCGCGATGGTCTGTTCGAGCTCCGCCGGGAGGTGCGGCGTCAGCTCGCGCACCGGCTTCGGCTCCTCGTACAGAATCGCGGCCAGGGTGGAGAGGTTCGAGTCGCGTTCGAAGGGTCTCCGCCCCGTCACCATCTCATACAGCAACGCGCCGAAACTGAAAACATCCGAGCGCGCGTCCACCGGCTTGCCCTCGGCCTGCTCGGGCGACATGTAGCTCAGCGTGCCGACGAGTGCGCCTTCCGTCGTCAGGGTAGTCTGTGTCTCCGCCTCCGGCCCCACGACGAACTTTTTCGCCAGCCCGAAATCCAGAACTTTGGCCAGCCCTTCCTCCGTCACCATCACGTTGCCGGGCTTGAGGTCGCGATGCACGATGCCCGCGGCGTGCGCGCTAGCCAGCGCGCCGGCAATCTGAGCCGCGCACCGCAGCGCTTCCTTCACCGGCATGCCACGGCGTGGAATGAGCTCGCCCAGCGGCTTGCCGGCCACGTATTCCATCACCAGGAAGTCGACGCCGCCCTCGCTGCCAATGTCGTGCAGCGTGACGATGTTGGGGTGGTTCAGCGCGGAGGCCGCGCGGGCCTCGTGAATGAGCCTTGCCTTGCTGGCCGGGTCAGTCGCCAGTTCCCGTGGCAGCACCTTCAACGCAACGCGGCGACCCAGGCGCGTGTCCTCGGCCAGATAGACCTCGCCCATGCCGCCCACGCCCAGCTTCGAGACGACCCGGTAGGCCGAGATGCGCCGCCCCGCCGCCAGGACCGAGACCCCCGGGGCCGCGCCCTGCGCCCGGCCCAGCAGGGATTCCAGGTCGCGGCGCAGCTCCTCGTCTCCGCCGCAGGCCTCGCCGAGGAACGCGGCGCGCTCGGCCTCGGGCCGCTCCAGCGCGGCATTGTAGATCTGCTCGATTTTCTCGCAGCGCGCGTCAGCCGGCATGGCTCGTCAGCTCGCGCAGCAGGCGGCGCAGTCCGAAGCAGGCCCGCGGGAGGGGCTTATCGAGCGCGGCTCGCCTCCCCTCGCCCCGGGCCGGCGGCGGCTCGGCATTTCGCGCGGATAGGGTCATGTTCACTACCCGGTCCTGAGTTCGCCTGGAAGTATATCACGCGGAACTCGAGAGAAGCGATGGAGATGGCGGCGCGCTCGGCTTTCCAATCATGCCGGAGCCGCGGCGCTCACCGGACTGTTGCAGTTTCCCGCTCCGGCGCCGCAAAGAGTGCCGCCCGATCCACCAACGCGGATATCCCGGCCGCACTCCAGTCAGGCGTCCGCCGGGCAAACGGCCGAACATCGAACTGGCGGGCCGGGCGCCTGGCGAGCTGGGCCTCGAAGATCCGCGCGCCCTCCACCTCGTTCGGCAGATCGAGACGGACGTGAAGATCGAAGCGGCCCTCCCGGATCAAGGCGCGGTCGAGGCCGTCGTAGAAGTTCGTCGCGGCGACCAGGATCAGGCCCGACTGGGCCCGGGTCTTGTCAACGCAGGCCATCAGTTGGCTGGTAGCGGAGTTGTACCCGCGCCCCGCGTCGCCAGCGTCATCCCCTTCGCCGAGTTGCTGGCGTTTCGCGCCCAAGGCATCGATCTCGTCGATGAACAACAGCGCCGGCCGGCTGGCGATGGCGTCCTGAAAGAGCTGATCGATCCGGCTTTCCGTTCCGCCGACCCACTTGTCGTGCAGAGTCGCGGCGGAGACCGGCAGGTACTTCAGCCCAAACTCCCCGGCGACCGCCTCGGCCAGAAACGTCTTGCCCGTGCCCCGCGGACCATGGAGCAGGATGCCGCTCCGATACACCCCGTACTGCCCAAACCGCTCGCCATCGAGGTTCGCCTGGACCAGCTCCCGGATCTGCTTCTTCGCTTCCTCCAGGCCGCCGACATCGGCGAAAGTCACCGCCGGCTTCCTCATCTCGCCTCCGTTCGCAGGCTCCGCGGCCGAGTGCCCGATGACCGCCTTCCGCGGCCTAAGCGTCAACAGGCCAGGGACAACAAGGCACAAGACCACAAACAGGAAGACCGCGATGATCTTCCCAAGGGCCGCCGCGGGATGAATCTGCCACGCGATCACGGTCACTGCCAGCAGCCGGCCTTGCGCGTCTCGGCCAGCCCTCTCCCGACCCGCCTTGAGCCGCGCCAGCGGAAGCGCCATGGCGATGAGCACCGGCAGGACCGTGAACGCCATGATCGGCTCGACCAGGGTCAGTCCCCGCTGCATCGGCCGCGAAACCGAGCAGACCTTTTTCATTCACAGGAGCTGCATTTCCAGATTTGCCCGCATTTCAATGACTTGCGGACTTCACGTGGCCCCGCTTCGCCCACCCCGCGCTACCCTCGTGCCAGGTGACGCCATGTTCTCCACACGTACTGTCTCAAGAACGGGCGCAGTTCTCCGTGCCGGCCAGCACAAAAAACGCGAAATCAAAAAGTACAACAGGGTCCCAGTCCCACAAACGGACAGTCCGCGGCCGTCAACCCTGTCCCCTGGCGGCGGAGCCAGAGCCCCTCGCCCCCCCTGCCGCGCCGCGCGCGGCGCTACACTAATGTTCTTACGTTGAGAAACCTGCTCCGAGCGACGGTACTGCTGTCTCTGTGCGCGGCTGCATTGCCGGCCGTGGATTACACCGCGCAGAAGCCGGTGGGCTATGTCAGCGACTTTGCCGGGGTGGTGGACGAATCGAGCCGCGCGCGGCTCGAGCAGTATTGCGCCAGCCTGGAGCAGACCACCGGCGTCCAACTCGCCATCGTCACTGTGCCCGACCTCAACGGAGAGCCCGTTGACCAGGTTGCGAACGACCTGTTCCGCAAGTGGGGCATCGGCCAGAAGGGGAAGGATAACGGCGTCCTCCTTCTGCTGGCGATTGCCGACCGCCGGAGCCGCCTGGAGCTGGGCTACGGTCTCGAACCGGCGATCACCGACGGTCTGGCCGGCGACGTTCTGCGCTCGATGCAGCCATATCTGCGTGCCGGCCAATATGGCGACGGCCTGCTCGAGGCTACCAGCGAGATTGGGGCGCGCATCGCCAATGCCAAGGGCGCCCTGCCGCCCGTTCCCGCGCCCCGGCCTACCCAGCGGCGGCAGCCTCAAGGCGGTTTCCCGTTCGGAGTGATTTTCTTCGTCGTGGTCGTCGTGCTGTTCGGGCTGATACGCGGAGGCCGCGGCCGGGGCGGCGGTGGCGGCATGGGTGGGTTCCTGACCGGCATGATCCTGGGCAACCTGATGGGCGGGCGCGGAGGCGGATTCGGCGGAGGTGGAGGCGGATTCGGCGGCTTCGACTCCGGAGGCGGCGGATTCGGCGGGTTTGGCGGAGGCGACTCCGGAGGCGGAGGCGCGTCGGGCAGTTGGTGAGGTGGCTCATGGAAAAGCTCCTGACACAGCTCGTTGACCGGCTGAAGAAGGCTTACGGCGATCGTCTCGAGTCGGTGATCCTTTACGGCTCGGCGGCCGCCGGCGATCATCACGGAAAGTTCTCGGACCTCAACGTGGTTTGCGTTCTGGCGGATGTCACCCCGCGCGAGCTCGGCGAATCGACCGCCATCGTGCGCTGGTGGCGCGAGAAGGGCAATCCCTCGCCGCTCCTGCTGACCGAGGAAGAGATCCGCGACTCCGCCGATTGTTTCCCCATCGAGTTCCACGACATCCGGGAGCGCCACCGCGTGCTCTACGGCCAGGACTTCGCGGCCCATATCGAGATCGACAAGCGTTTCTACCACGCCCAGATCGAACACGACCTGCGGGCCAAGCTTCTGCGGCTCAGGCAAAGGGCGGCGGGGGTCCTGGGGGACGCGAACCTCCTGCGGACCCTGCTGGCGGAATCGGTCTCGACCTTTTGCGTGCTGTTCCGGCACGCGCTGCTGTTGCACGGCCTCGAAGCCAGGTTCGACAAGCGCGAGGTGGTCGCGCAGGCTGGCGAGCGCTTCGGTCTGGACGCCGCGCCCTTCCTGAAGTTGCTCGATTTGCGTGAAGAGAAGATCAAGCCCAGGGATATCGAGCCCGTCCCCTTGCTGGCGGACTACATGAAACAAATCCAGACGGTGATCGACGCGGTCGATCGCTTCGACAAGGAGCAGAAATGAAAGTCGCCCTCATCGTGGTCGTGGTTTTGCTGCTGGTGGCGCTGGTGTTCGGCGCCAAGATGGTCTCCATGCGGAACGACCTGGTTCGCGAGCGCAACTCGATCGAAGCCCAGTGGCACCAGGTCGATGTGGTCCTCCAAAGGCGCGCCGACCTGATTCCCAACCTGGTCGAGACCGTCAAAGGCTACGCCAAGCACGAGTCGGGTGTGATCGACGCGGTGGCGGACGCCCGTGCGGCGCTGGGTGGCGCCCACACGCCCTCCGAGCGGATCGCGGCCAACAACCGGCTCGATGGCGCCCTCGGCCGGCTGCTCGTGGTGGTCGAGAACTACCCGAATCTGAAGGCGGACCAGCAGTTCATGCGCCTCCAGGACGAACTGGCGGGCGCCGAGAACCGCATCGCCGTCGAACGCCGGAAATACAACGAAGCCGTGCAGCGCTACAACACGGACATCGAGCTGTTCCCGAACAACATCGCGGCCTCGCTCTTCGGCTTCTCCAAGAACAGCGCCTACTTTACGACCGAGCCGGGGGCCCGCGAAGCTCCGAAAGTGAAGTTTTAGGGTCATGCCCAGGGGGTCGTTTGTGGCGCACGCACTCCTGCGTGCCGCGTCGAGACTCATCTCGACGCCCAGGCGCCGGCACGGCAGGCTGAAGCCCGCGCCACATGCATGCCGCACTACACTGGTTTGGTTGATAGCTGAGAGCTCATAGCGAAGTACCCACATGCGTCTAGGACAAATCCGTTTCGAGAACAAACAAACGGCCGCGCTGTTCGTAAGCGGCGGCGCCCGGCCGGTGCCCGGCTACAACATGGTCGAGCTGATCCGGAAAGCCGGGACCGAGGGGCACGCGGTCTTTCCACTGGCCGAGCAGATGGCCAGCCGCCACCCGGAGCCCTCCGCGCCGTTCATCCCCATCTGTCCGGTCGAGGTGTGGGGCTGCGAGTTCGCGCGCGAAGAGGGTCGCCCGCAGATCTTCTTCAAGGGGACGGCGCGGATCTGCGCCGGTCCCGGCCAGCCGATCGGGATCCGCTTCGACTCGAGATTCACCGCGCCCGAGCCCGGACTGGCCGTGCTGCTCGGTCAGAACGGCGTCGTGCTCGGCTATACGCTGGCTAACGACGTCACGGCCCGCGACATCGAGGACCAGAGCCCGCTCTACTTCCCCCAGGCGAAGACGTTCACCGGATCGTGCGCGCTGGGCCCGGTGATCGTCAGCGCCGACGAGATCCCGGACCTGAGCCGGCTCGAGATGACGTGTTCCATCCGCCGCGGCGGGGCGGAGCGGTTCTCCGGCGGCGCTTCCTTGGCCGGGGTTGAGCAACGTCTGAAGAGCGTGCTCGCGTACCTGCTGCGGGCGAACAAGGTGCCGGCAGGCTCTGTTCTGCTCATCGGGACGGGTGTCCGGGTTCCGGAAGAAGCCGCGCTGGCCCCCGGCGACACGGTTCACATCGCCATTCCGGAGATTGGCGAACTGGTGAACCCCGCCGCTATCGTGCAGTAGGACTGGGGCGGGCGAATGAAACAGGCGAGCCTGCGCTTTTACGCCGGGCTGAACGATTTCCTGCCACCCGAGCGGAGGATGACGGACGTTCCGTGCTCGTTCCATGCCGGCCAGGCGGTGCGCGATCTGATCGAATCGCTCGGCGTGACGCGCACGGCAGTCGAACTGATTCTGGCGAACGGCGAATCGGTGGGCTTCGACTACCCGGTCGGCGACGGCGACCGCATCAGCGTGTACCCGGCCTTCGAGTCCCTGGACATCGGGCCGCTGGCGCGGGTCTGACACGAAGCGGCCGCCGGTCCCAATTGCGGAAGGTGGGCCAGAGCTAGAATGTGATCCTGGTGCTTCCGTTCAAGCTGGTCTACCACCCCGGTTACGACCTGAACCTCGGCGAGCACGTGTTCCCCTCCCAGAAATACCGCCTCATCCGCGAGCGCCTCCTGGCGGACGCCTTCGCCGCTCCCGAAGATTTCGTTCCGCCCGAGCCCGCCCCCGATGAGGACATCCTCGCGGTCCACCACCCCGATTGGGTTCACCGCCTGAAGACCGGCACGCTCACCTACTACGACATCCTCAAGCTCGAGGTCCCCTACTCCCGGAAGATGGTCGAGGCCTTCTGGCTGGCCGCGGGCGGCACCACGCTGGCCGCGCGTCTGGCCCTTACCTACGGAGTGGGAGTCAACCTCGGCGGCGGCTTCCACCACGCCTTCTCCGATCACGGCGAGGGATTCTGCGCCGTCCACGACGTCGCGGTCGCCGTCCGCCGCCTCCAGAAAGACGGTCTTGTCCGCCGGGCCATGGTCGTCGATTGCGACGTCCACCACGGCAACGGAACCGCCGCCATCTTCGCCGCCGATCCCGCCGTGTTCACGCTCTCCATTCACCAGCTCAACAACTATCCCGCCGAGAAGCCGCCCTCCGACATCGACATCAACCTGCCCGACGAGACCGGCGACGACGAGTACCTGGAGCGGCTGCGCGCAGCGTGCGTTCCGGCCCTCGCGGGGTTCCAGCCCGACCTGCTGCTCTACGTCTCGGGCGCCGACCCCTACTACCAGGACCAGCTTGGCGGTCTGTCGCTCACCATGGAAGGCCTCCAGGCCCGCGACCGCCTGGTCTTCTCCTGCGCCCTGATGCACCACGTCCCGGTCGCCGTCGCCCTCGCCGGCGGATATGCGGTCGATTTGGACGACACCGTCGCCATCCACGCCAACACCGTCCGTGCCGCCAGGGAGGTCCTCGATCGGGTAGGCTGGAAGCGCGCATGAAGGACTCCTACGACGAGATCGCCTACCCGGGCTTCCCTTTCCCCGAGACCCACCCCGACCGCCTCGCCGTCATTGGCCGCCTGCTCGGGTTGGACCCCGCGCCCGCCCCGCGCTGCCGCGTGCTCGAGCTGGGCTGCGGCGACGGCGCCAACCTGATCCCCATGGCGCTGGCCCTGCCCGGGAGCGACTTCGTCGGCGTCGATCTCGCCGCCCGGCCCATCGCGCGCGGCCAGGCGCTGGCCCGCGAACTCGGCCTGCGCAACCTCCGCCTCGATCGGATGGACGTGCGCGACGTCGGCCCCGGCTTTGGCGCGTTCGACTACGTCCTCGCCTACGGTCTCTACTCCTGGGCGCCCGAGGACGCCCGCCGGAAGGTATTGGCCATCGCCGGCGCGCACCTGCGCCCGCACGGCATCGCCTACGTCAACTACAACGCTTACCCGGGCTGCCACCCGCGCCTGATGCTCCGCGAGATGATGCTGGCCCACGCGCGTTCGGCCGCGAGCCCTGAGGAGCGCATCGGCATGGCACGCCAGTTTCTCGCCTCGCTCGCGGAATCGGCCCCAGCCGGTGAGTACGGCGCCCTCTTGAAGGCCGAGGCGCGCCGCCTTCACGACCGTCCCGCCGCGGCGCTCTACCACGATGAGCTGGGCGAGTTCTATCGTCCGCTCTACTTCCGCGAGTTCATCCGCGAGGCGGCCGCGCACGGCCTGCGGTATCTGGCCGAAGCGACGCTCTCCGATACGCACGCCGATTCCGCGGACGTCCCGGACCGCATCGAGCAGGAACAGCACTTGGACTACCTCAAAGGCCGCGCTTTCCGCCAGACGCTGCTCTGCCGCGGCGAACGGGAGATCGAGCACCGCCTGCGGACCGGGGAGATCGCCCGCTTTTGCGCCGCCTGCCCCGCGGTGGCATCCGCAACCGCCGCCGAGACGGAATTTCGCACGCCGCGCAGCGGTCTGCGTACCGCGCACCCGGCGG
Source organism: Bryobacterales bacterium (assembly GCA_963710565.1). GTDB lineage: Bacteria > Acidobacteriota > Terriglobia > Bryobacterales > Bryobacteraceae > DASWZN01. The sequence goes on from CAVQAN010000015.1 coordinate 220,649, forward strand.
CCATTGCCGTGCTGAATGCGCTGATCGAGGCCTGGCCTCGCGCCGTCCCGGTGCCGGACCTGCCCGGCGCGCCGCCCGAAGTCGAGGCCATCCTCATGAGCGCCTTCACCGCCGGCCTCGTGCTGTTGTATGCGGCTCCCCCCGCGCTGGCCTCCACGCCCGGCGACCGGCCGGTAGCCAGCCCGCTGGCCCGCATACAGGCGCGCGCCGGGGACGCGGTCACCACCCTGCTACACACCTCGATCGAGCTTCGCGACCCGATCGGCAGGCGCCTGCTGGGCCTGCTCGACGGCACGCGCGACCGCGCCGCTCTCATCGACGAGCTGTTACCCCTGGCCGGCTCCTCACGAGAGACTCTGGGCCCGGCCCTTGAGCGGAACCTGCTCGCCCTCGCCCGCCTCGGCCTGCTGCAATAAGGCGCCTGCCCTACTCCAACGGCAGCCCGCTCTCCTGGTACGCCCGCCATCCCCCGTCGAGCGAGATCGCGTCGGTGTAGCCCATCTTCTGGAGGTTGTCCGCGACCAGGGCCGACCTGAACCCGCCGCCGCAGTAGAGGACCATCTTGGTGTCGTGGCCAGGGACGCGGGTCTCGATGTCGCGCTCGATGACGCCCTTGCTCAGGTGCAGCGCGCCCGAGGCGTGTCCCGCCGCCCACTCGCTCTCCTCGCGCACGTCGACCAGCAGGAACGGCTCGCCCGATTCGCGCAGGCGCCGAAAACCCTCGATGTCGATCTGGCGGATCCGGCTCTTGGCGTCGTCGACGATCGCCAGAAAGCCCGGGCTATGATGTTTCGCCATTCTGTCCGGCCTCTCAGTGAATGCGCCGGATTTCGGCTCCGGCGCGCGCCAGCTTCTCTTCGATCTTCTCGTAGCCGCGGTCGATGTGATACACGCGGTCGATGGTGGTCTCGCCCTTCGCCACCAGCCCCGCCAGCAGCAGCGACGCGCTGGCGCGCAGGTCGGAGGCGAGCACCCCGGCGCCGCTCAGGTTGCTGGGCCCGGCCACGATGGCCCGCCGCCCCTCCAGCCGGATGTTGGCGCCCATGCGCATCAGTTCCGGCGCGTGCATGAAGCGGTTCTCGAAGATGGTCTCGGTGACGATCGAGATGCCCTGCGCCCGCGTCATCAGCGCCATGAACTGGGCCTGCAGGTCGGTGGCGAACCCGGGGTACTCCTCGGTGACCACGTCCACCGACTTGAGGACGTCCGAACGCACGCGCAGGGCTCCGGGGCCGGCGTCGGTGACCTCCGCGCCGGCCTCGCGCAGTTTCGACAGCAGCGCCGCCTGGTGCGCAGGCTCGCAGTGACTCACCACCAGGTCGCCGCCGGTGATGGCGCCGGCGATCAGGAACGTGCCGGCCTCGATGCGGTCCGGGATGATGGCGTGCTCGGCGCCGTGCAGCCGCTCGACGCCGCGGATGCGGATCTTCGAGCCGCCCGCGCCCTCGACCGAGGCGCCCATCTTGTTGAGCAGCTCCGCCAGGTCGCTGACCTCCGGCTCGCGCGCGCAGTTCTCGAGTACCGTCTCTCCCTGCGCCAGCGCCGCGGCCATGATGAGGTCTTCGGTGCCGGTGACGCTGACGCGGTCGAAGGTGAACGAGGCGCCGTGCAGCCCTCCGGTCGCTTCGGCTTCGACGTAGCCGGCTTCCTGGCGGATGCGCGCGCCCAGCCGTTCCAGGCCCGCCAGGTGGTAGTTGATGGGCCGCGCGCCGATGGCGCACCCTCCCGGCAGCGAGACGCGCGCGCGGCCGGTGCGCGCCACCAGCGGCCCCAGCACCAGGCTCGAAGCGCGCATGGTCTTGACCAGGTCGTAGGGCGCCTCGGGCCGTGCAATGGAGCGGGCTTCCACGCGCAGCGGCCCGGCCTTCCTGTCCGTCCGCGCCCCGATCGAGTGCAGCAACTGCACCATGGTGGCTATGTCGCGCACTTTGGGAATGCGGTGCAGCGTGACCGGCTCTTCGGTGAGCAGGCAGGCCGCCAGCGCGGGCAACGCCGAGTTCTTTGCGCCGCTGACCGAAACCTCCCCCCGGAGCGGCGCACCGCCGCGAATGACGAATTTATCCATGTTTGAGCGCTTCCGACACCCGGCCGCCGGCGGCCCGCAGGCGTTCTTCCGCCGCCTCGCGCGCGATGCCCAGCCGCCCCATGACGATCGCAGTTTTCACTGTACCACCCGAGGCGGCGAGTAACGCCGCCGCGCGCTCGCGATCCGTGCCGCCGGCCTCGGCGACGATGCCCACGGCCCGCTCCCGCAACTTCGCATTGGCGGGCTGCACGTTCACCATCAGGTTGCCGTATACGTGCCCCAGCCGGATCATCGCGGCCGTGCTGAGCATGTTGAGGACCAGCTTGATGGCCGTGCCGGCTTTCATGCGCGTCGAGCCGGCGATGACCTCCGGCCCTGCCAGCGGCTCGATGGCGACCTCGACCGCGCGCGAGAGCTGGGAGCCGGGCGTGCAACTGATCCCGATGGTCAGCGCGCCCAGTTGCCGGGCGCGCGCCACGGCGCCCAGCACGTAAGGCGTCCTGCCGCTCGCCGCGATGCCCACCAGCGCGTCGCCACCGTTGAAGCCGCGGGAATCCAGGTCGCGCGCTCCAAGCCCCGGATCGTCTTCGTCCGCTTCGCTCGCGCGCGCCAGCGCCGCCTCGCCGCCCGCGACGATGCTCTGGACCAGATCGGGCGCCACGCCGAACGTGGGAGGGCACTCGGCCGCATCGAGAACGCCCAGCCGCCCGCTGGTTCCCGCGCCGATGTAGAACAGCCGGCCGCCCCGTTCCACCCGCGCCACGATCGCTTCGACCGCCCGCGCGATGCGTGGGATCTCGCGGCCCACGGCCTCCGCCACGTGGCCGTCCTCGGCGTTGATGATCTCCAGGATCCGGGCGACCGGCAGGGCGTCGATCCCCTCGGAAGCCGCGTTACGCCGTTCTGTGAGCGGGTCGTCGGCCATCGCCACCATCTTAGCGCCCGGCTCCGCCGCCGGCCGGCCAGCTACAATACTCTGTATGCAAAACGGCGCGAGCCGCCTCAAGAACCAGGTCTCGCAGCACCACTATCTGTCGGTATCCCTCTTCATTCTGGCGGCCAAGATCCTATTTTGGACGTGGTCCCTGGCCGTTGCCCACTGGTTTCCTCTCTCCCCGCTCAAGTATTTCTCGGGCGGCCACCACTACCAAATCGACCCGCGAATCGCGGAACACCGGGTTGACTTCTTCACCCTCTTTCTCTATTCCGACTCGGAGTGGTATCTCAGCATCGCCGAGCGCGGCTACCCGAATAGCGAGGAAATGCAGAAGGCCGCCGAGGCGCATGCGGCGCGGACAGGATACCCTTACCAGTTCGCTCCCGGGGATCCGGTCGCCAGGTATCGCAAGTATACGGAGTGGGACAACGACGCCAAGTACGCCTTTTTCCCCCTCTATCCTCTGTCGATCGCCCTTTTCCGCCTGGTTTTGCCGCTTCACGTGGCGGCTTTCGTGGCGACGAACGCGATCAGCGCCCTCGCCTTTCTCATGCTGTACGCGCTCGCGTACCTGTATTCCTCCGACAAGGGTCTGGCCTTCCGGTCGCTGGCCTTGCTCGTGTTCTACCCTTTCTCCGTGTTTTATCAGGCGTATTTCACCGAAGGGCTCTTTCTCCTGTTGGGGGTTCTGTCTTTCTACTTTTTGAAGAAGGGGCGCCTCGGCCTCTCGGTTCTCTGCGGCGCCCTGTTCTCGCTGACGCGCCCGAACGGCGTGCTGATCACGGTTCCCCTCCTGATCCTGGCGATCAAACAGACGGTTCCCGCAAAGACGCGCGCGGAGAAGAGGGCCGAGAAGTTAAACAGGCAACCGAAGAAGGCCTGGGAGATCGACTGGAACAAGTGCCGTATGGTGTGCCTGGTGCCGTTTGGCCTGGTCCCTCTCCTGCTGTTCGATTACCTCGATACCGGCCACTGGACCTACTTCACTTTGGCCCAGCGCCGGTGGGGATTCGATTCCACGGGATTCCTCGAGAACATCCTGAATAACATCTTCGTGACCGGGTCGCGCTTCTTCGGCATGAAGGTGCTGAGCTATGCCGACTCGCAGATCGACTACGCGGCGATGGTGGTCTTCCTGGCCATACTGGCCCTCAGCTACCGGCGGCTTCCGCTGGAGCTGTGGTCCTTCAGCGCTCTGGTGTGGCTCGCGCCGCTCATCTCCAAGGACCTCTCATCGTTCTCCCGCTACATGTCGGTGTCCTTTCCAGTGTTCATCTACCTGGCCGGGACGATGAAGCGAAAGCTCGTATTCGGAGCGGTCCTCGGATGTTTCCTGGCCGGCAGCCTTGTGATCGACGGCATGATGGTTACCTGGCACTGGGTAGGGTAGCTTTCAGGATCGTGCCCGTGCCGCCGGCCGCCCACGCGCGCGCGCTGTCGCAGCCGGGCTCCGCGGCCGGGCATTCGAGCGGTGTGAGCGCGATAGGCCGGCGACGCGCGGTTGGGCCGGAGTCTGCCCCCGTCCAATGGCCTCATCCTGCACCCGGCGATGGGGCGAAGGGCTAGAATGGCGGGGTGAGCTTCTCAGCCTCGTACGACCTGACTACTAAGATCGTTTCGCTGCTGGCGTTCGCCGCCGTAATTGGCGCCGTGGCGGCCTCCCGCAGCGCGGTGATCGCCTTCCTCCTTTTTGTGGCCATCTTCATGACGTACGCATACTCGCCGCGCGGGTATACTTGCGAGGGGCGGTCGGTCATCGTCAGGAGACTGGTGGGAGACGTAACCATCCCTCTGGACGGACTGCGCGAAGCGCGCCCCACGACCGGGGACGACTTCCGCGGCTGCATGCGGCTGTGGGGGAGCGGTGGGCTGTTCGGCTACTTCGGATCGTTCCGGACGAAGAAGCTCGGCAAGTCCACCTGGTACGTGACCAACCGCAAGAACACGGTGGTGGTCGTCACCGCATCGAAGACGGCGCTGTTCAGCCCCGACGACGCGAACGGCTTTCTCGCGGCCATCGGGGCCTTCGCGTCCGCGGCGCCCCCGGCGATGACGGCTACGGATGGCGCGCCGCAACCCTCCGGTATGGGCCGCTCGATCGGAATGATCGCCGGCGCCGCCATCGGGGCCATAGCGCTGGGGTTCGCTGTGTTCTGCGTTTTGTACTCGCCGGGCGCGCCTCGCTACCGGCTGGACTTCCGGGGCCTGGAGATTCGCGACCTGTTCTATCCCGTCACCGTTCGAGCGGCGGACGTGGACGTGGACCGCATTCGGGTGGTGGACTTCGCCCTGGACGCGGACTGGCGCCCCACGGCGCGCACCAACGGGTTCGCCAACAGCCACTACCGCTCCGGTTGGTTTCGTGTCGCCAACGGCCAGAAAGTGCGCATGTACCGCGCCACCGGCACGCGGCTGGTCCTGCTTCCGGCGCGCGACAGCGGCGCCTCCGTCCTGATCGAGGTTCAGGATCCGGAACGGTTCGTCGAGGAGTTGCGGCGGCTGTGGGGTCAGCCCTGATCCCGGCCCGGCGTCCTCCGCGCCTCCAGCGCGTCCTGGCGGTCAGCTCATCGCCTCGTTGAGGCGCTGGAAGACGGTTTCGTAATGACCGCTCTCCGCCGCCGAGCGGAGGAACTTCACGTTCTCCACGCAAATCTCGCCGGGCGCGGCCTGGGTTTTCAGGATCTCCATCACTTCCCCAATAAACCGGTCGAGCGGCATGGCGCGCGGGTCGGAGGCGCCGTTCAGCAGATCTGTGGCGACATAGGGAGGAATCGAGTTCGAGGACCTCCGTCGCCGTCCCCCGGAGCTGCCAGCGAAGCGATTGCGTGTAGGAGTGAAGGGCGGCCTTGGTCGCGCAATAGGTGGGCGTGATGGCCAGCGGAACGAAAGCCAGCCCGGAGGAGACATTCACGATGGCGGACCGGGGCTGCCGCAGGAGCAGGGGCAGAAGCGCCGCGGTGAGACGGATGGGGCCCAGCAGGTTGGTGGCGACGATAGACTCCGCATCGGCGAGATTCTCCTGTTGGGCCCGGAGTTTCTCGACCCGCATGATCCCGGCGTTGTTGATGAGGACGTTCAGCGCCGGGTAGCGCGCCGCCAGCTCGGCCGCGAAAGAGCGGATCTGCATTGGATCTTCGATGTCGAGCGGCAGGGACGCCATGCCTGGGTTAGCGGCGGTGGCCGCCTCGAGCGCCTGCTTGCGGCGGCCGGCGATGACGACCTGGTTTCCCAGGGCGTGGAAAGCTTCGGCAAGGCCACGGCCAATCCCGGAGCCGCCTCCCGTGATAAGAATCGTGTTGCCGGTAGTCTGCATAATTCGGATTATAGCCGCCGTCCGCCGGCCGCCAGCCGCCGGCAAACGCCAAGTCAGGCCGGGGCCGGGAGCGAGCGGCTTGAGCTGATGGCCGAAAGCCGATGGCTGGTTGCTACTTCTGCAGGAAGAAGTTGCCCACGAACATCGCGTCGATGCCCGACGAGTAGAAGCTACGCACCGCGTCCCGCGGCGTGCAGACCAGCGGATCGCCGAACAGGTTGAACGACGTGTTGTAAAGAACCGGCAACCCGGTCGAGGCGCCCGCGGCGTGCAGCAGCCTCCAGTACAGCGGGTTGTCTTCCCGGCTCACGGTGTGGACGCGCACGAGGTCGCCGCTCAGGATCGCGCTCTCGAAGGTGGTGCGGTGCGCCGGGCGCACGCGGCTCACCGTGGCCAGGAAGCGCGCGTTGGGAGCCGCGTCGAAGTACTCCGCGCAGAGTTCCGCCGGAACCGACGCCGCGAATTTGCGGAACGGCTCGCGGTGCTTGATGAACGCATTCAGGTTCTCGGTCGAATACGGATTGCGCGGCGAGGCCAGCAGGCTGCGGTTCCCCAGCGCGCGCGGCCCGAATTCCATCCGTCCCTGCATCCAGGCCACAATCTTGTTGTCGTCGATCTCGCGCACTGCCGTCTCGATCAGTTCTTCCGAAGTCTGCAGGTAGCGGAACCTCAGCTTGCAGTTCTCGAGCACGCGCTTGACTTGCTCGGCGTCGAACTCGGGGCCCAGGCACAGATTGCCGATCGGGACGCGTTCCGCCCCGCGGCCGGCCGTATGCCAGGCGTGGAACAGCGCGCCGAGCGCCGTTCCGGCGTCGCCGGCGGCCGGCTGCACGAATACGTTGCGCCAGCGCCCCGAGCGCTCGATGGTGGACACCAGGAGCGCGTTCAGGAACAAGCCACCCGCCAGGCACACGTTCTCGCCGCCGCCCGCCATCTCGAGCACGGCCCTCTCGATGGCGCGCTGCACTCCCGCCGCCAGCGCCGGTCGCATCGCGGCGGGGATCGCCGCGTCCTCTTCTTGGCCGAGCCGGCCGTAGAACTTCGCGCTGAACCCGCCCTGGCTCAGCCGGTCGCTGTCGAAAAAGGAGCGGTCGATGCGCGGCCAGCCTCCGTCCTGCATGCCGAGAATCTCGAGGAACAGACCCTCCCACCCCGCCTCGCCCGACGCCGATAGCCATTGCAGCTTGTGCGAGTCCGCGTCAGGATCGAAGCCCACCAGTTCGGCCACGCGGCAGTAGAGATCGCCAAGCGAGTCCGGGTAATAGAGTTCGCGTTCGAGCGTGAGCTGGTTCCCCCGAGCCGCCCAGCGCGCGCCGCAGCGGAAGTCACCCGCCCGGTCGAGCGTAAGCACGGTGGCTTCGCTAAAAGGCGAGGCATAAAATGCCGATGCCGCGTGGGCCAGGTGGTGGTCCACCGGCGCCACGCGGCTATTGGGAAACTGGGCGCGCAACGCCAGGTGCAGCGCCGTTTCCGGCCCGGCCGCCAGAGGCCGCACAATGGCTACCGTGTCCACCTGCTCGGGCGTCGTCCCCGCCAGCCCGAGGGCCGTGGCGATGGCTTCTTCCGGCAGGCCGTCCGGCCGCGCCCGCCGCCCCAACTTCCGCTGCTCGACGGCGGCCACCAGTTCCCCGTCCTTCAGCACCGCCGCGGCCGCGTCGCCGAGGATGCCGCCGATTCCCAAAATGATCATGTTCGTCCCGTGGCGCACGCTTGCACGTGCCGGTGCGGGCGTCAGCCCGCGTTCTTTTGCGCCTTCTCGATTTTCGCCCAGGCGTCGCGAAGCTGCACCGTCCGGTTGAAGACCAACCGGTCCGGCTTCGAATCCTCGTCCGCGCAGAAGTACCCCAGCCGCTCGAACTGATACCGGCTCCCCACTTCCGCCGCCCGCAGGCTGGGCTCGAGCTTGCACCCCCGCAGGACTTCGAGCGAGTTCGGATCGAGGTAGTCCGTCCACTCCACCCCTTCTTCGTTCTCGCCGCCCGGATTGGGGACCGTGAAGAGCAGGTCGTAGAGCCGCGCCTCCGCCTCCACGGCGTGCTCGGCCGAGACCCAGTGTATGGTCGATTTGACCCGCCGGCCGTCCGGAGTGTTGCCGCCCCTGGTCGCCGGATCGTAAGTGCAGTGAACCTCCACTGCCTGACCCTGGCCGTTCCTGACCACTCCGGTGCAGGTCACCAGGTAGGCGTAGCGCAGCCGCACTTCGCGTCCCGGCGCCAGGCGGAAGAACTGCTTGGGCGGATCCTCTCGAAAATCGTCCTGCTCGATGTACAGCACGCGCGAAAAGGGCACCTTGCGCGTCCCCGCGGAGGCGTCTTCGGGGTTGTTGATCGCCTCCATCTCCTCCTGTGTACCCTCCGGGTAGTTATCGATAACCAACTTTAGCGGCCGCAGCACCGCCATGACGCGCGGCGCGCGCTTGTTCAAGTCCTCCCGCACGTAGTATTCGAGCAGCGAGAGCTCCGTCGAGCCGTTGGTCTTCGAGACGCCCACCCGGCCGCAGAAGTTGCGGATCGCTTCCGGCGTGTAGCCCCGCCGCCGGATTCCGGAGATGGTCGGCATGCGGGGGTCGTTCCAGCCGCCTACATACCCCTTCTGCACCAGGGTCAGCAGTTTGCGCTTGCTCAGGACCGTGTAAGTAAGGTTCAGCCGGTCGAACTCGATCTGCTGCGGATGGTAGATGCCCAACTGCTCGACATACCAGTCGTAGAGCGGCCGGTGGTCCTCGAACTCCAGGGTGCAGATGGAGTGCGTGATCTTCTCGATCGAGTCCGATTCGCCGTGGGTGTAGTCGTACATCGGGTAAATGCACCACTTGTCGCCCGAGCGGTGATGCTCGGCGTGCAGAATGCGGTACATCACCGGGTCGCGCAGGTTCAGATTGGCCGAGGCCATGTCGATCTTGGCCCGCAGGGTCCGCGCTCCGTCCGGGAACTCGCCCGCCCGCATGCGCTCGAACAGGTCCAGGTTCTCTTCCACCGGCCGCTCGCGGTAGGGACTGTTCTTCCCCGCCTCCGTCAGCGTGCCGCGGTACACCCGCACCTCATCCGCCGTCAGGTCGCACACGTACGCCTTGCCGGCCTGGATGAGTTGCACGGCCCACTCGTAGAGCCGGTCGAAGTAATCGGAGGCGTAGAAGAGGCGGTCCTCCCAGTCGAACCCCAGCCAGCGCACGTCCGCGATGATCGACTCGACGTACTCGGTCTCTTCCTTGCACGGATTCGTGTCGTCGAACCGCAGGTTGGTCTTGCCGCCGAACTCCGCGGCCAGCCCGAAGTTCAGGCAGATGGACTTGGCGTGGCCGATGTGCAGATAGCCGTTCGGCTCCGGCGGGAAACGCGTGTGCACGCGCCCGCCGTACTTGTTGGTTTCGAGGTCGCGGAGAATGATCTCACGGATGAAATGAGAAGGCGCCGCGGCTTCCGCCGGCGGTTTTGGATTAGGGTCTGTCATAGCAGCTTCTCGATAGCTCGATCGATACGTCTCAGGGATACTTCGGGGCCCAGGACTTGCAGGGTCTCAAACAGCGGCGGCGCCACCTTGCGGCCGCATACGGCCACGCGGATGGGTTGGAACATCTGGCCCGCCTTCACGCCCGTCTCCTGCGCCGCGTCCCGCAGCGCGGTCTCGAGTCCCTGGTGCGTGAACTCGGCCGTCGCCAGCACTTCGCGCGCGCGCCGCAGCACCTTCAGCGCCAGCGCCGCATCGCCTTTCTGCGGGATCAGCTCGGCGCTGTCGTAGGGCGCGAGTTCCGCGGCGAAGAAGAAATCGGCCACGCCGGCGGCGTCGCGCAACAGCTTAATGCGTTCCTGAATGAGCGGAACCACCTGTAGCGCCTTGCCGCGATCGGCGTCGAAGCCGGCCGCGCACAGGAAGGGCAGCAGCCGGTCAGCCAGTTCCCCGGCCGGGAGCGCCATCAGGTGTTGCGCGTTCAGCCACAGCGCCTTGGGATCGAACGGGTCGTCCTCGCGGAAGTTCACCACGGCGTTGGCGCGGTTGATGCCTTCGAAGGAGAACGCCTCTACCAGTTCCTCGCGCGTCATCTTCTCGCGATCGTCTTTGGGCGACCAGCCCAGCAAGCATAGGAAGTTGACGAAGGCGTGCGGCAGGAAGCCTGCGTCCCGGTACGTCGTGACGCTCACCACGGGCCCATGCTTGCGTTTCGAGAGCTTGGCGCCATCGGGCGCCACCAGCAGCGGCAGGTGCGCGAACTCGGGCGCGGGCGCGCCCGCCGCCTCGAAGATCAGAACGTGCTTGAAAGTATTGGTCACATGGTCCTGTCCCCGGATGACGTGGCTGATGCGGAGGTCGATATCGTCGGCGCAGGAAGCCATGTGGTAGGTGGGCAGGCCGTTCGAGCGTAGCAGCGCGAAGTCCTCAATGTCAGCGGTCGCCTTCGACTGCTCGCCGTACACCGCGTCGCGGAACCGGATCTCGCGCACGGTTTCGCGCGGCACGCGGTAGCGGATGACGAACGGCTCGCCGGCCGCGGCCCGCCGCCCGCTCTCCTCGCTGCTCATCTCGCGCATGTCCGCGTTGAAAAGCCACGCGCCGCTTTCGCGCGACCGCTCCTCCTCGGCCGCGGCCGGAGTGAAGTCGCGGTAGGCGAGGCCCTTCGCCAGGATCGCCTGGGCCAGCCGGCGGTGCAGGTCGAGCCGCTCCGACTGGCGGTATTCCTCGTCCCAACCCAGCTCCAGCCACCTGAGGCCCTCGAAGATCGAGGTCTCCGACTGCTCGGTGTTGCGCCCCACGTTGGTGTCGTCGAGGCGCAGGATCATCGTACCCCGATGGTGCCGCGCATACAGCCAGTTGAAGATGAAGGTGCGCGCGCTGCCGATGTGCAGAAAGCCCGTCGGAGAGGGCGCAAAGCGAACTCGTATCATGTACGTTCCAGTATAACGAACGCGGCTCGCAGGTCCGCCGTTGCGGAAGCGCCCGCCATACCGTGAGCCGGATCGATACGGCAGGCGGCGGAGCGGAGCGGGCCACAGCGGATAGAGGGTATAATGCAATCAATGTGCAGACCGGGACGTCTGGGAAGGCTCCCTCGAATGGAGCCGCAGGTAGCTTAGTTTAAGGGTTTTAGGGGCTGTCAACCCGGGCACAGAACTCGTCCAAGCTCCAGCCTCCGCGATCTTTCTTCGGTTGCCCGGCCAAGTGAAAACCAGAGGGTGTCGAAATGCGAATTGCCATGTTGAGCTGGGAGTCTCTCCACTCCATCCCCGTAGGGGGCGTGGGCGTGCACGTCACCGAATTGGCGGCCGCCTTGGAGCGGAAGGGGCATGAGGTGCACGTTTATACCCGCATGGGCCAGGGCCAGCGCGAGTACGAGCAGATTCTGGGAGTGCACTATCACCGTTGCGCGTTCGCCTGGAACAGCAACTTCGTTGACGAGGTCAACGAAATGTGCCGCTCGTTCGTTCATCACACGTTCCGGACCGAGGACCACATGGGCGCCCCCTTCGACGTCGTGCATGCGCACGACTGGCTGACGTCCAATGCTATGATCTGGATCAAGCAGGGAAGGGGCCGGAAGGGGGTGTTCACCATCCATTCGACGGAGTACGGCCGTAGCGGAAACCACTTTGGCAACGGGCAGTCGGTGCGCGTTCGCTCCCAGGAGCGGGCCGGAATCGACTGGGCGGACCGGGTAATTGCCGTCTCGACTCCGCTCAAGAACGAAGTGATGTGGATGTACAACGTGCCGGACTGGAAGGTCTCGGTAGTTCACAACGGAGTGAACGTCCACAATTACGACGGCTGGGTCGATCCGGGAGAGGTTCGAAGCAGGTACGGCATCGGCCCGCTCGATCCGACGGTGCTGTTTTCCGGACGCCTGGTGTATCAGAAGGGCCCGGATCTGCTGCTCGAGGCCATCCCCTACGTGTTGCGGTTCTATCCCAACGCCAAGTTCGTGTTTGCGGGGGACGGCGAGATGCGCGGCGCGGTGGAGCGGCGAGCCCATGCGCTGGGCGTGGTCCACGCCACCCGATTCATCGGTTTTCAACAGAATGGCACGCTGGCCAGCCTGTACAAGGCCTGCGACGTCGTCTGTGTGCCGAGCCGCAACGAGCCCTTCGGCATCGTCGTGCTGGAGGCCTGGAGCGCCGGCAAGCCGGTGGTCTCGACGGTGAACGGGGGGCCCGCCGAATTCGTCTGGCACGAGGTGACCGGGCTCAAAGTCCACCCCAATCCAAACTCGATCGCCTGGGGCCTGGGGACTCTGTTCACGAACTTCGAGTGGGCGCGCTGGATGGGGCGGAACGGGCGGGAGGCGGCTGAAAAAGCCTTCAGTTGGGATACGGCCGCCGACAAGGCGATGGCGGCGTATTGCGCGTAGATGCTCGCGGTCCCGACGGCAAGCTGATTGCCGCACTGCGCCACGTGAGGCAAGGAGACTTCATGAGTTCGGATCGGATTGGCCGGTTGCACGAACTGGCCCATGACTTGTCGTGGAGTTGGAGCCCACAGGGGCGGGAGGTGTTTCGCAGTCTCGACTACACGTTGTGGCGGGAAACCGCCCACAATCCCGTTCAGATGCTGCGGATGATCGCGCCGGAGCGGTTGGACCGGGCGGAGAACAATCCCGCGTTTCTGGCGCTCTACGACGGCGCGGTCGAAGCTCTCGAAAAGGCGCGCACTGCGGCAGGAACCTGGTGGCCGAGCCGGTTCCCGGAACTGGCGGACCGCCAGATTGCATACTTCTCCGCCGAGTTCGCGCTGCACCAGTCGCTGCCGATCTACGCCGGCGGCCTGGGCGTCCTGGCGGGCGATCACTGCAAGGAGGCGAGCGATCTCGGACTTCCCGCTGGTAGGAGTCGGCTTCATGTACCCGATGGGTTACTTCCACCAGAAGATCTCGCCCGAGGGACGGCAGATCGAGGACTACCGGCGGCTGAACTGCGACGACGTGGCGGTGGAGCGCGCCACGCGAGCGGATGGGACGCCCTGCGAGATCCGGGTCTCGTTGGGAATGGGCACGCTGCAGGTGGCCCTGTGGCGGGTGCGTATGGGGAGAGTGAACCTGATTCTGCTCGATACGGACGTGCCCGGAAACGCGTCCTGGGACCGCGAACTGTCCTCGCGGCTGTACGTCACCGAGAGGGAAACGCGGCTGCGGCAGGAGATCGTGCTGGGCGTGGGCGGAGTGCGGGCGCTGAGAGCGCTAGGATACAACCCGGCGGTGTGGCATTTGAACGAAGGCCATACGGCGTTCGCGGTGCTGGAACGGATTCGGGAACTGGTGGAGGCAGGCGAGAGCTTTCTGGCCGCGCTCGAGCAGGTCCGCGCGACCACGGTGTTCACCACGCATACGCCCGTCGCCGCCGGGCACGACGCGTTTCCGTTCCACCAACTGGACAGCCAGATGGCGCTGTTCTGGGAAGGCGCGGGATCGCGGCGCAACACATTTCTGGGTCTGGGGAGTTACGACTCGGCCGAGAGCCAGTTCAATATGACCGTGGTCGCCATGCGCGGATCGGGCGCCATCAATGCCGTGAGCAAACGCCACCGGCAGGTGACCAGCGAAATGTGGGCCCCGCTGTGGCCGGGCGTGCCGGACGAGAAGCGTCCTCTGCGGGCGGTGACCAACGGAGTCCACGTGCCGACATGGATCGCGCCGGCGATGGCGGAGTTGTTCGAGCGCTGGCTGGGGCGGGACTGGCTGGAGCACCACGACGATGCGGAGTTCTGGCAACGGATCGACCGGATCCCGGACCAGGAACTGTGGGCCACGCGGCAACTGCTGCGGCACCACCTGCTGAATTTCGTGCGCGAGCGGGCACGCAATGGCTGGAGGTCCGAGTCGGCCAGCCCGGTGCAGATCCTCGCCGCGGGCAGTCTACTCGACCCCTTCGCGCTCACCATCGGATTCGCGCGCCGCTTCACCGAGTACAAGCGCCCGGACCTCGTCTTCCACGACCCGGAGCGGCTGGCTCGCATTCTCAACGCTCCCCGCAGTCCCGTGCAGATCGTCATGGCGGGCAAGGCGCACCCGGCGGATGAGCCCGGCAAGCGCGCCATGCAGCGGGTCTACCAGCACGCCACCAATCCGCGCTTCGGCGGGCGGGTGGCCTTCGTCGAGGATTACGACCTGCACGTGGCGCATCTCCTGGTGCAGGGCTGCGACGTGTGGCTGAACAATCCGCGCGAACCGTTGGAGGCGTGCGGCACCAGCGGGATGAAAGCTTCGTTGAACGGAGTCCCGCACCTCAGCGTCGCGGATGGCTGGTGGTGGGAGGGCTACTCGGGGTCCAACGGGTGGCTGATCGACGGCGGCCCCGGCAAGAACGATGCGGCCGAAGCGGATTCGCTCTACCGCCTGCTGGAGGAGAAGATCGCGCCGGCGTTCTACGGGCGCGACGAGAAGGGGATCCCGACGCAATGGATCCAGACGGCCAGGGAGGCGATCCGCACGGTGGCGCCCCATTTCAGCGCGCGCCGGATGATCAAGCAATACGCCGAGGAAGCCTACGCCCCCATGGCGAGCCGGCTGGCCGCGCAGCCGGCAAGGTAAGAAACAGCCTGCAAGGAGAGGGATTATGAGTACGGTGAGTTTGTCCGAGTGCGTAGACGGTCTGCCGAATATCTGCGGGTCCGAAAACGCCATCGCCCAGGCGACGGCCCGCCAGGGACCGATCTACCTGCCGGAGTGCGGGATCGATTTCGGCCGCATCCGCAGCTCCTTCAGCATCGCGCTGCACATGCACCAGCCGATGATCCCGGCCGGGGGCGGCGACCTGCGGACGGCCGGCGTCATCGGCAATCTGAAGTACATGATGGACAACCAGGGCGTGGGCGACAACCACAACGCGCCGGTTTTCCAGTGGTGCTACAAGCGCATGGGCGAGTTCATTCCACAGCTCATCCACGAGGGCAAGCAGCCGCGCGTGATGCTGGACTACTCAGGCGTCCTGCTGCACGGGCTGCGGGCGATGGGGTTGAACGACGTCTTGGACAGCTTGAAAACGATCACGCTGAACCCGGAATACCGGCGGGCGGTGGAGTGGCTGGGGACGGCGTGGGGACACGCGGTGGCGCCCTCGACGCCGGTGCAGGATTTCCGACTGCACGTGCAGGCCTGGCAGCACTACTTCGCCGCGATCTTCGGCCTGGATGCGGTGAGCCGCGTCAAGGGCTTCTCGCCGCCGGAGATGGCGCTGCCGAACCATCCCGACGTCTTCTACGAGTTCGTTAAGACGCTCAAGGACTGCGGGTATCAATGGGTGCTGGTGCAGGAGCATTCGGTGGAGCGGGTCGAGGATGGAGGAGGCCTGCGCCAGAAGCACATCCCGCACCGGCTGGTGGCGCGAAACTCCCGCGGACAGGCGCTGAGCATCATCGGCATCGTCAAGACGCAGGGCAGCGACACCAAGCTGGTGGCTCAGATGCAGCCGTATTACGAGGCCAAGGGGCTGGGGCGCACGGACGTGGCGGGACACTCCGTACCCCCGCTGGTCACGCAGGTGGCCGACGGAGAGAACGGCGGGGTGATGATGAACGAGTTCCCGAGTAAGTACATGGAGGTGATGCGCGAAGCCTCGGGCTCCGAGGTGCCGGTGGTGAACGTGAGCGAGTACCTGGAGTATCTCCAGGCCACGGGGGTGCGTGAAAAGGACCTGCCCGCCATCCAGCCGGTCATGCAGAAGCGCATCTGGGACCGGTTCCCAAAGCCGGCCGGTCCCGAGGCCCTGGAAAAGGTGATCGGGGACCTGCGGAAGGAAGACAACCGCTTCCACATGGAGGGCGGCAGTTGGACCAACAACCTCTCCTGGGTGCGCGGTTACGGCGACGTTCTGGGGCCGATGGAAGCCGCCAGCGCGTTGTTCTCGGAGAAGGCGCTGGGCAAGGTGCCGACGTCCGATCCGCGCTATCGCAACGCGCTGTATTACCTGCTCCTGACCCAGACGAGCTGCTACCGGTATTGGGGCACGGGCCTGTGGACCGATTACGCGCGCGAGCTCTGCCGGCGGACCAGCGACATCCTGAGCCACGACTTCTGAGGGATCCGCTAGCCCGCTTCCGCAGGGCCGCGCGTCACAAGGCCGCTTGCCTACGCGCGGTTGGGGGCGTTGTCCGAATCGTGACGCCGCGGCACGGCCGTGAGCGAGAGGCAAGAACGCGAGAGTGCCTGGTAGAAGAGGGTGAAGTGTACCTCAGACCTTCCGCGGTAGCATTGACAGACGGTGCACGAGGATTACGATACTCGCTACGTCTGGATGCTGGCGACCGTGGCGGCGCTGGGGGGGCTGCTGTTCGGCTACGACTGGGTCGTGATCGGCGGCGCCAAGCCCTTCTACGAGAAGTTTTTCCGTCTGACCAGTGAGCAGTCGATCGGGTGGGCGAACAGTTGTGCGCTGCTCGGGTGCCTGTTGGGGTCTCTGTTGTCGGGGGCGGCGGCCGACCGGCTGGGCCGCAAGAAACTGCTGATTACCTCGGCTGTTTTGTTCGCCGCGTCTTCGGTGGCCACCGGCTGGGCGCAGACCTTCACCCAGTTCGTGATCTGGCGCATCGCGGGCGGCGTCGCGATCGGGATCGCCTCCAATGTCTCGCCGGTCTATATCGCGGAGATCAGCCCTGCACGGTGGCGCGGCCGGATGGTGGCCATGAATCAAATGACCATCGTGGTGGGCATCCTCGCCGCGCAGATCCTCAACTGGGCCATCGCGGAGCCGGTGCCCGCAGGCGCCACGGCGGAAATGATCCGGCAATCCTGGAACGGGCAGTATGGGTGGCGTTGGATGTTCACCGCGGTCGCGGTTCCTTCGCTTATATTCCTGGCCGGGGCGCTGGTGGTTCCGGAGAGCCCGCGATGGCTGGCGACCCGGGGGCAGAAGGACCGCGCCCGGCGCACGCTGGCGCGCATCGGCGGAGAGCAGTACGCCGAGAGCGAGCTCCGGGAGGTGCTGGCCACTCTCCAGACGCGCGGGCAAACCGGCCCTTGGGCCGCAATGCGGGCGCCGGGCATGCTGAAGGTGCTCGGCATCGGCGTGTTCCTGGCGGTGTTGCAGCAGTGGAGCGGAATCAACGTCCTGTTCAACTACGCCGAAGAAATCTACCGCAATGCCGGGTACGGGGTCAGCGATATCCTGTTCAACATTGTGATCACGGGCACCATCAACCTGGTGTGCACGCTGATCGCCCTGGCCTTCGTGGACCGTCTGGGGCGGCGGGCCTTGATGCTGAGCGGGTGCGCGGCAATCGCCGTCTGCCACACGCTGCTGGGCTTCTCGTACCACCTTGGCCTGACGGGTCTGCCGGTTCTGATCTGCACTCTGGGCGCGATCGGCTGCTACGCGATGTCGCTCGCTCCCGTGACCTGGGTGCTGATCTCGGAGATCTTCCCGAACCGGATTCGGGGAGCGGCGGTCTCGGTTTCGGTCTCGGCTTTGTGGATCGCCTGCTTCGTGCTCACTTTCACGTTCCCCACGATGAATCGCGCGCTCGGCCCCGCGGCGACCTTCTGGCTGTACGCGGCCATTTGCCTGCTGGGATTCCTGTTCGTGCTGGCGAGGGTTCCGGAGACCAAAGGCCGAACGCTCGAGGAGATCGAGAAGGAATACGCCGGCTGACGCGGGGGCTTCGCGCCGTCCTCAAGGCTTCCAAATCGCGGTGTGCGCGGAGAAGCCGGTGGGGCGGAGAACGTCGACCTTCACCTGCACCGGCTTTGTTTCGGCGAACGTGACCCGGACCGAGGTCCGGCCGCCGGGCGCCAGATCCGGCAAGATCGTCTCCAGACGCTCGACCGGAATGCCGCCTTGCCCATACACCACGGTCCTCAACTTGTATCCGCCCAGTGTGTAAGCGGGAACGGATCTCCGCGCCGAAATCTGGACCTCCAACTCACCCGGCTTCCCACTTACCTCGAAGGCTTCCAGCGGGCTGGATTCGGACCGCAGCTCTGAGTAGGAAGGCTTCCTTTCGCCACAAACGTCCACCACGCCGTGGACACGCTGCCTCATCGCTCCTGTGCCGCGGTCGCCGACGTGAGTCCGGTAATCGTTGTAACAGAAGAAGATCAGTCCACCGATGGAGTCGCGCTGCCGGAATACTCTGTCATGATCGACAAGCACGGAGATCCGCTTGGCGTCGGCCTCCGGACGGTCGGGCGTGCAGGCGCAATATCCGTATTCCGAGATTACCAGCGGCTTTCCAGGGAACGCGCGGAGGACCTCATCCACAAAGCGGGCAAGATCTTCCGCGCTGCCGCGCTGCCAGCTCCCCACGTACTCGTTCATCATGATGTAGTCCATCAGCCCCGCGACGTCGTTTGCCGGGGTCGTGAACAACGAATGCGATGCGTACGTCGCGAGCCGCTTGGGATCGAGCCTCTTCGCTTCCCGGTACATGCGCCTGGCAAACGCAAACGCCGGCGGGTTCTGGCCACCGATCTCGTTGCAGAGTCCCCACGAGAAGATGCAGGGATGGTTGCGGTCGCGGTCGATCATCTCGCGAAGCTGTTCCAGACCGTTGTTCATGATCTCCGCCGGGGGCTCCGGCCCCGTTTCGCGGAAGGTCTCGGGGCCCCACGCGGGCACCTCGGTCTGGATGAGGATGCCGTGGCGGTCGCACCAGTCGAGCACGGCGCGATCCTGCGGCCAGTGTACGCGCGTGTAGACGCAGTTCAGCTCCTTCATGTCCGCGTGGTCGCGAGCGATCCATTCCGCGGGCTCGGCCATGCCGAACTCGGGGTTGCTGCCGGCCATTCGCTCGACGCCCATCAGCCGAATCCGCTCGCCGTTGAAGTAGAAGCCCGCATCGCGGATCTCGATTTTGCGAATGCCGAAGGTAGCGTCGAGAGAGTGCGCGCCGCCGCCAATCTCGGCGGTGAAGCGGTACAGAGAGGGATGGTCGAAGTGCCACAGCCGGGGAGCTTTCAGGATGGCCGCACGCAACGGCACTGTTCTGGCTTCGCCGGGGCCAATCTGGACCACGGCGGCCTCGGCGACGTGCAGCACCGTGTTGCCGGTCTCCTCGTCCGTCACGCGATAGCCGACGCTGCCGTTCCAGGCCGCCTCGGACGCGTTTCGCACCACCACGCTCCCGCCGATGGCCGCCGTCCGGGCGGCCAGATCGGGATCCGCCTCGACAGCGATCCGTTCCACGAAGACCTTCGGGGTCACCAGGAACTGCACGGACCTGTAGATGCCGCCATCGTGCGCCCAGTCGCTGGACCGGCCGCGCGGCAGCATGGATTCGTTGAACGCGTTGTCGACCATCGCCACAAGGCTGTTGGGCGCCCCGTAATGGAGCAGGGAGCCGATGTCCAGCGTGAACGCCGTGTAGCCTTTGCCCACGTGCCTGCCGGCCTCTCGTCCGTTCACCCAGACCGTCGCCGTGTGAAACACCGCCTCGAATTCGATCCGTACGGCACAGTTGAGCCAAGCCGCCGGAACATCGAACGTCCGGCGATACCAGGCGAGGCCGCGATACTCCGTGTTCTCCGCTTCCACCTGCCAGGTGTGGGGAACCCGGACCTCTCTCCAGCCGGCCCGTGGAGCCTCCGGGCGGGGCCAGCCATGCGATTGGCCCTCGGCGTCGGGGTCCAGGCGAAACAGCCAGCGTCCGTTGAGCGAAGTGCAAGGATCTGCCGGACGTCCCGGGCCTCCCGATCCAGAGGCGGCTTCCACGCGGGATCCGGCGAGGAGCGGTCCCGTCGCGCCGGCCGAGAGAAAGCCTCTTCGTGTCAGCATCGGATCTGCGGCACTCAAGCCAACTCGACCACCATCTTGCCGACGTTCTGGCCGTGAAAGAGGCCGATGAAGGCATCCGCCGCCTTGTCGATTCCTTTCACGACCGTCTCGTGATGCTTGAGTTCGCCGGCCTTGAAATAGCCTCCCACTTCCTTCTCGAACTCGGCTTGACGGTCCATCCAATCCGAGACGATAAACCCCATCATCGTGAGACGTTTGGTGATGACGTTGAACAGATTGGATGGGCCGGGTCGCGGCTCGTTGTAACCGGAGATGCCGCCGCAGGCGACGATCCGCCCGTGCAGGCGCAGAGCCGAAAGCGCGGCTTCGAGCGTTTCGCCTCCGACGTTGTCGAAGTAGACATCGATCCCCTCCGGCGCCTCCCGGTGCAACTGTCCGAGGACCGGGCCGGCTTTGTAGTTGAAGGCTCTGTCAAATCCGCACTCATCCAGCAGAAACTGGACCTTCCCGGCCGAGCCTGCCGATCCGATCACATGGCACCCGCGCAGTTTCGCCAGTTGGCCGGCCACGCTGCCGACAGCGCCGGCCGCTCCGGAAATGAAAATGACGTCGCCGGCTTTTGCTTCCACCAGGTTCAGCCCGACCCATGCAGTCATACCCGTCATGCCGAGGGCGCCAAGGTAAACCGAGAGCGGCTGAATGTCGCGGCTGACCGGATGCAATTGTCCCGGCGCGGCGACGAAGTACTCGCGCCACCCAAAGTTGGAAGTGACGGCATCCCCCGGCTTGAATTCGCCGGCGCGCGACTCCACGACCTCGCCCACTGCGCCGCCGTCCAGCGGTTTGCCCAGTTCAAAAGGCGCCACATACGATCTTCTGTCGTTCATGCGCCCGCGCATGTACGGGTCCACTGACAGGAAGAGGTTGCGAACCAGCACCTGCCGGTCCTGCAGTGACTCCAGTTCGGTCCGGGCGAGGGTGAAGTTATCCGCGCTTGGAATCCCGTTGGGGCGGGAGGCCAGTCGAATCTCGCGGCTCAGAATTGTTGGCATAGCTCTTAACGATCATACCCGACCGGCCACAATAGGAGGCGCATCCGCGCTAGCGTCGGGTATCGGAACGAGCCGCAAACCGGGGACTGGATCGAGTTTCGCCGTTGTTGCGAAACTTCAACCCTGTCCCAGGGTTTGCCCTTGGGTAATCGTACTTCGCATGACTTGCGCCGCACTGCACTAGAATGATGGGAGCCCGGGAGGCCGCAGCCGGAGCGAAGAGAGCCGGGCCGCACACAAACATGACACCCCCTGCAATTCGAAGTACTCCCTACAAGCCACTCTGGAAGCTGGCCGGACTGATCGCGGGGTTTGCCGCGCTGTCCTGGTTCCTGATCCGGGTAATTCCGAAGCCCAGCCGCGCATCCTATCCGTGCCAGCGCGCGGCGTTTCCGCTGGCGAGCGGGTTTGTGATCTGGCTGACGGCGTCGGTGGTCGGTATCGTTACGGGCCGCCGCCTGCGCCAGGCTCTCCGCCATCATAGGTACGCCGCCGCGGGCCTCTGCGCTGTCGCGGCTCTGACGGTCAGTGGCTGGTTTCTGCGTCCCATTCGATCCGCGGCCGCGGGAACCGTCACGCGCTACGACTTCGCCCCGCGCGACCGGAATCGGCCCGTCGGTAGGGCGCGGGGCATTCATCCCGGCCGTGTGGTGTGGGCGCACGATCCGGCGGCGGCCAGGTGGAGCGGCGCGCGAGACTCCGCTTCCGACACGTGGTGGAGCGACGCCTCGACCGACCAGAACCGGGTTGACGCCATGCTCGCCTCGGACCTGCGGCAGCTCACCGGCGCCGCGAGCGACGAGGAAGCATGGCAGGGGATCTTCCAGTACTACAACCGGGCCTCGCGCGGGCTCGAGAGTCGCGGATACCAGGCCGGCGAGATCGTGGCGGTGAAGGTCAACCTGAACAACAGCAGCGCCGCCGGGCCGGGCAACATCGTCAACGTCTCGCCGCAGCTCGCGCTGGCGATGGTGCGCCAGCTCGTGAATCGGGCGCATGTGCCGCCGGGCAACATCCTTGTGTACGAAGCGCGGCGCATCATATATCCCGCCATGCTCACCAAGATCTGGAGCGAGTTCAAAGACGTTGGCTTCGTTCAGGAGAGCGGTCCGGACCCCGCTCAACCGAGGAACCCCGCCTACGGCGACTACCACGGCCTTGCCGGCGCTCGGTGGGTGGACGGAGTGAGTTACTCCGCCCACGACTACAAAGAAGCGAAGCTCATTCCAAAGCAGGTCTTCGATGCCACGTATCTTGTGAACGTGGCGATCCTCAAAGCGCATTCTTATCCGTATGCGGCCGCGGAGGGCGGCGACGAAGGCCAGACCGGCGTGACACTAACCGGCAAGAACCACTTCGGTTCCATCAAGGGGACTCCGGAGCTCCACGCCGCCATCAATACGAACCAGGAGGCCACCAAGGACGCCTATTCGCCGATCGTAGATCTGGCTGCGTCTCCGAACCTGGGCGCCAAGACCATCCTGTATGTGCTCGACGGCCTGTACTGTGCGAGACGACACCAGTCCTTCCCGCTGCACTTTCCCAACCCTCCCTTCGACAATCGCGTCGCGCCCTATGAGAATCCGGACTGGCCGTCCAGCGTGCTGGCCTCACTCGACGGCGTGGCGCTGGATTCGGTGGGCCTGGATATCCTCTACTCGCAGACCAGGAACAACAACGATCCCGGCGAATCCAACCACCCTCGCATCCTCATCCGAGAGAACGCCGACGACTACCTTCGCGAGATGGCGCTGGCGGACAATCCGCCTTCGAAGACCGTTTACCTTCAGGGCGGAAAACGAGTCGCCAGCCTGGGCGTATTCGAGCATTGGGACGGCGATGCCACGCGGCAATACTCCCGCAACATAGACCCGCTCCACGGCAAAGGCATCGAGTTACTCTACCTGCCCGCGGCGGCCGGGCTCCCAGGCAAAGGGGCCGCGCAACATCCCTTTCTCTACGCCGGGGAATGGGACACCCGCAAACCCCTCCAGTCGATGTTCCTGGTGCGGGACGGCAAGGTCGTCTGGCAATACTCCATCCCTTTGCGCACGGAGAGCGGCGGCATTCAGGAGTTCGACGATGCCACCTTGCTCCCGAACGGGAATGTCATTTTCTCCCGGATGTCGGGCGCCGGCGAGGTCAGCCCGGACAAGAAGCTGGTTTGGGAATACAAGGCGCCGGCGGGAACCGAAGTCCATTCCATACAGTCCATCGGGAACCACCGCGCCCTGATCATGCGCAACGGCAACCCGGCCCAGGCGATGATCATCGACACCGCCACGGGTAAGACGGAGAAGGAAATACCCATTCCCACCACGGTCACGGGCACGCACGGTCAGTTCCGCCACATCCGCATGACGCCGTCCGGCACGATTCTGGTCCCGCATCTGAGCGAGGGCAAGGTGGTCGAGTATGACCTGGAGGGGAGAGCCTTGTGGTCCGTCGCGGCGAAGTCGCCCTGGCAGGCCGTCCGTCTGGCGAACGGGAATACGCTGATCGCCGGAGACTGGAGCTGTTACGCGCGCGAGGTCAATCCGAAGGGCGACACGGTTTGGGAACTCACCCAGGCCGACCTGCCCTCGATCAAGCTGTTTAGCACTCAGACCGCCAACCGTCTGGCGAACGGCAACACCGTCATCACCAACTGGTCCGCCGGGAACAAGAACACCGAGGAGTGGGCCAGCACCGTGCAGGTTATCGAGGTGACGCCGGAGAAGAAGGTGGTGTGGGTGCTCTCGTCCTGGAAGGATCCCGACCTCGGCCCGGCAACCTCTATTCAGCTCCTGGATGAGCCCGGCGGGAAGCCGCTCCGCTGACCACGTGTCAAAGCCCGATCCGCGGTAGCAATATGCTACCCTACGGTCGTGAGCCAGCCGGTGAAGCTGTCCGATAGCCTCGTGCTCGACGCCCGGCTCGCCGCGGAGACGGTAGAGCGCTCGATTGCCGGGCAAGTCGAATTCTGGGCTCGACTGGGCCGTTCCGTCGAGCTGCTGCTGGAAGGGCGGCAGGTTCTGGCGTTGTGCGGCAGCGCCGCCGCTCGTTCGCTATCGGCGTGCCTCAAGTCGGTCGACTCCGCTGAGGGCCGGCAGCGCATCGCCGACTTCCTCGAGAGCCGGCCGTTCCCTCACTACCATCCGCATCCGGATCGTTCCGGCCTCCTGGTGCGTATCGAGGCGAACGGGACGCGCACCGTAGGCCGATTCGTCAGGCGCCGCTTCCAGCCCGTCAGTGTTAAGGCCAAGGAGCGATGAGCCTGCCGCTCGACCAGCGCCCGGTCATCGTCGCTCTCGCCGGGCCAAATGGAGCGGGCAAGACCACCTTCTACCACGCGCACCTCCAAGCAGCCGGGTTGCGGTTTGTCAACGCGGACGTGTTGGCTCGGGAGCTCCACATCGAGCCCTACGCTGCCGCCCGCGTGGCCGGCGCCATCCGCCAGGAGCTTGTGAAGCAACGGGAGAGCTTCGTTTTCGAGACGGTCTTCTCCGACCCGGTGGGCGACAAACTCGCCTTCCTGAAAAGCGCGGCGCAAGCCGGCTATAACACGATTTTGTGCTTCATCGGGACCGCAGGATCCGACGTGTCCGAACAGCGCGTAGCGATGCGTGTCTCGCAGGGGGGACACGACGTTCCGGCGGAGAAGCTGGTCCAGCGTTATCCGCGCATCCTGGCCAACCTCAAGGCGGCCTTCCGCGAACTGCCGAGGGTGTGGGTTTTCGACAACGACGACCTGCGCACTCCCTACCGTCTTCTCGCCGTCTTCGAAAACGGACGCCTGCTGAAGTTGAGGCGGCCGGTTCCCGGATGGCTGACGCCGCTGATCCCGAAGTCCGATCTCGCTACCCACAGACGTGCTACTTGACCTCCGGCTGTGGCTGCGAGGCGATGGTCGCCACGGCCGGCAGGAGTCCGGGTGACGTGGCCGTCAGCGTGATCTCTCCCCCTTCCCGCTTCGACTGCACGATCACCTGAGCCAGCCCGTTAAACACGCTGCGCTTCCATTGCGGGGGCGGCATTACAACCTGGACCGCCGCCGGGCCGGGCCCGTCCCATTGGAAGGCCTGCATTCGCTTGTTGGCCTCCGAGAAACGCGTAACATACAGCACGACCACGTTGCGTCCCGCGTGCAGCAGGCTCGAGTCGAGCGGGCATTCGTAGCCGGCCGGGTCGGGTTTCAGATTCTGCGACAGAGCGTGGCCATTCACAAAGATCGATTGCGTGTCTCCCACGCTGCGCAGCATCAGCCTCACGGTCGCTCGTTCCGCGCCGGCCGGCAGAGAGAAAGCTCCCCGAAACACGCTGGCCGGTGGATCGGCCCGCACCTCGTCCCAGCGGGGATCCCGCGCCTTCTCCCACGCGGAGTCATCGAAGCCGGGCTCAGCCTCCGGACCCGCCTTAGGATCGGCCGCACGGGTGCGCCATTCCGCCACCGGGACCGAGATTACCGGCCCGGCGTACTTGTCCGCCTCGTGGGATGCGGGATCGCCGTTCCCTACCCCGATGATTCTGCCGGGCCCCGCCAGATCGAAGGAGAGCAGGTTCCCGGCGTCAGGGACCAGGCGGCCTTGCGCATCGTTGACGCGCACCGTGACGACGGAAACCGACGCGCCATCGGCCGCGATCGGCGCTTCATTCGGGATGAGCTGGACCGCGGATGCCGCGAGCGTTGTGCTGACTCTGTCGCTGGCTACCTCCCGTCCGTCTGCGCCGTATGCCCGGGCCAGCAGTGTGCCGGGCTCGTATGCGACCTTCCACTCCAGGTGGGAGTCCCTGGGCATCGCCTTGCGGCCCAGGCTTTTGTCGTTCAGGAACAACTCCACCGCGGCGGCGTTGCTGTACGCACGGACATCGATTGGCTGTCCCTCCTTGCCCGGCCAGTTCCAATGGGGCAACAGGTGCACCATCGGCTTCTCAGTCCACCACGACTGGAGCAGATAGGCGTTGTCCTTGAAGAATCCGCAAGTGTCCAGCATGCCGAACTGGGAACCGATCGCCGGCCAGTCGAAGGGAGTCGGCTCCCCGCGATAGTCGAAGCCGGTCCAGTAGAAGAGCCCCGCGGAGAAGGGGCGCGCCAGATGGTACCGCCATGCGTCTTCGACCGAAGCGTGCTTGCCGTCGGCCTCGAAGTCGTAGGCGACCAGGTGCTGATGCGCCAGGTCGTCGACGTAGACGCCGCGTGTGTGTTCCGACGAAGACTCTTCGGTGCCCATGACGGGCCGGTCGGGGAATCTCTCGTGGATCTTGTCGATGTTGTGCTGCCGATAGTAGTTGAAACCAAGGACGTCCGCCGCCAGCGAGATCCCCGCGCCGGAGCCGCTCAAGGCGACCGTCGAGGGGCGCGTGGGGTCGAGACGCCTGGCATACGCAGTCATGTCGCGCGTCACCCGTTGGCCCACAGCGCTCCACTCGAGCGCCCACTCCTCATTGCCGAGCGACCACAGGATCACGCTGGGATGATTGCGGTCGCGCACGATAAAGCGCTTCAGGTCATCGTAGTCCTCGGGTGTCGTGCCCATCCTTCGGTTCTCGTCCAGAACCAGCATGCCCATGCGGTCGCAGGCGTCGAGCAACTCCGGCGTGGGCGGATTATGCGAAGTGCGGATCGCATTGGACCCCATCTCCTTCAGCCGCGCCACGCGGAACGCATGCAGCGCGTCGGGCACGGCGACACCGACACCGGCATGGTCCTGGTGCTCGTTGATGCCCTTGATCTCGACGCGCTTTCCATTCAGAAAGAACCCCCGCTGGGGGTCGAATTGGATGCTGCGGATGCCGAACGGGGTCTCGTAGCGGTCGACGACCTTGCTCTCGCTCCGGATCGTAGCAATCAGCTTGTAGAGATACGGAGTTTCGATCGACCACAGCTTCGCATCGTGTATCGGAATGGTCACGGAGAGATCGCTGCCGCTCGTGGGCGGGATGCTGCCGGCGGCCTCGCGGGAGGAGGCGACGATCTTCCCGCCGGCATCTGCGATCTCGGCTTCCCAGGTGAAGCGGGCCTCCTTGTTGCCGTCGTTGGCGACCGTGACCCGCGCCGCTACTTCGGCAGTGGGATGAGTGGAGCCCGGGTCTTCCACCGTCGAGGCAACGAAGGCGCCATCGTGCGCCACGTGGAGCGGTCCTGTCTTGGTCAGCCACACATGGCGGTAAATCCCGGCGCCCTCGTAGAACCAGCCCTCTCCAAGGCTCGCATTCACGCGCACGACGACGACGTTGGCGCCCCCAAAGTTGATGTAGTTGGTCACGTCGTAGTGGAAGCTGCTGTAGCCACTGCGCTCGGTGCCCACATAAAAGCCGTTGATCCAGACGACGGAGTCCCGGTACACGCCGTCGAAGTCGATGCCAATGCGCCGGCCGATGTCCTCGTTCGGGATCGTGAACGTCTTTCGGTACCAGCCGATGTTGTTCTCGGGAAAGTACCGGCCGATCGCTTTCGAGCCATGATTGGCATCGCCCTTCGCATCGAAAGCCAGTTCCACGGCCCAGTCATGGGGCAGATCGAGCGTGCGCCAGGTGCGGTCGTCAAACCGCGGTGACGCCGGGCCATCGCCGTAGCCGGCTTTGGCGAAAGTGAAGAGAAGCGTGGCGTAACCGAAATCCTTGTCCTGGTCGCTGGCGTGCCCGAGTGCGAACCGCCATTCGGAGTCCATCGGGATCCGCTCCCGGTTCGGCGCGGCGCTGGCCAGGCCGCACGCGGCCATGCAAAACAGCACTCCGAGCATCGGCTTGAAACGGGAAAAGGTCCTCATAAACGTCCTGGTGGCCAGCATCGCACTCTGCCGCTAATCCGACCTAATGATTCTACCCTCGCCTTGCAGGCGGAGGCGACCGCGTTGCCGGCTGCCCGACCCAGCCTGAGGACGTCCAGCGGGGCCGGACTCCGCCCGGGCGGCATCCCCTGCACCCTCGTCAGCCGGGCCAAGGCAGCCGAGGTCGCGACCCACGCCGGGCATACCCCCCCGTCGTGGGAGCACCCAAGCAAGGGGGGAAGTCCTGGAAGTACTGCAAGAGCAGGCTCAGTACTCACCCCAGCGAACAACCGCCGAAGAAGTCCGACAGTCGCCAGGGTTCGCGGACGCAACGTGCCTTCGAATCCAATGGCCTGGCCACGGCCAAAGCGTTCAGACACTCGTCCCCCCCGCGGCCTCGGCAGCCACGTCAAGAATCCCAAAAACAGGGCGGGGAATGGCGCGAAAAGCCCCGTGAGACGATTTCTTTGAGTTTGAGACTATTTTATCGTTGACACAAGGTAGGGTATTGGACTATCATCCACTCTTAATCAGTGTCGGGATGAAAGATCACAGCAGATCGCGTTCAGGCATATCGGACAGCGGGCTCATCAGTATGCTCGCTATCAGCCGCGCGACGTTCTACCGGCGTTTGCTGGACGGGACCATCACCCCTCCCTCCGGCCGCGTCGGGAAACGGCGCCGGGTCTGGACGCTGGCGGAAGTCGAACTTGCCAAGGAGCAACTCCAGGCGCAAAAGGAACGTACATGATCCGTCTCGTCATCGCGAATCAACGAGGGGGCGTGGCCAAGACGACCACCGCCCTGGTTCTGGCCCGCATTTACGCCGATCAGGGCAAGCGGGTGCTGCTGGTTGACACCGACTCCCAGGGGTCCATCGGGACCGTCATCTCCCTGAAAGCGAAGTACCACCTCTCGGACTTCCTGGTGGGCCACATCGCGCTCGAGGAGTGCCTGGTTTCGGCGCACCCGAATATCGACGTGCTCCCCAGCAACCGCAATACCTCCCGTGCCGAGGACCTGATCACGGCCCAGGGATTCCGGGAGTTCGTCTTCGAGCAGATGTTCAGCACGTACGAGCATAACTACGACGTGATCCTGATCGACGTGGCTCCCTCGATCACCTTGTTCCAGACCTGCGCCATGGTTTACACGCGCCGGGTGCTGATCCCGGTGGCGATGGAGATCCTCAGCGTACAGGGCGCCATGGCGAGCCTGGAGGCGGCGCGGACGCTAAACACCATGTTTGCCAACAGCTACCACCTTCCGGTCGAGACCGTCGGCATGCTGCCGGTCATGGTGGATCGCCGTTTGGCGATGACCGGCATTATTCTCGATACCCTCGAGCAGATCGCCGAGAAGACCGGCGTGCCGCGCCTTTCCGTCGTGCGCACCGATACATCGGTGGTGAAGGCCAACAAGGAGCGGCAGTTCCTGGTGGACTTCGACCCCAAGTCGAAGGCGCTCGAAGACTACCAGGTGGTGGCGGACGAAGTTCTTGCGATAATGAGACAATTGGATGGCATCCCCGAAGCGCAACGCCAATCGGCGTAAATTCAACCGGCAGCCGCTGGATATCGACGACCTCACGAACGCATCCTCGTTCTCGGGGATCCGCGAAGTCGTCGAGAGCCACTTCGGCAAGGCCGAAGACCAGGCGGAAGCCGGGGGCGGAGAGAGCCCGCGCGGGGTCGAGACCGATCCCGAGCACCCGCAGTACGTCTGGGAACCTAAAGGGGTGCCTTTCTCGGTGCGGCTGGACGCGGCTGCGATCGCGCGCATGGAGAAGGACAGCCTCGATATCTTCCGGGCGATCACCAACCGCGGTTCGGAGATCGGCGGGATCCTTCTCGGACAGGTGCTCCCGGGCTGGCCGGTGTCGGTTGTGGTCGAGGACTACGAGCCGGTCGCCTGCGGGTACACCATGGGCCCGTCCTACGTGCTCTCCGAGGAAGAACAGGAGCGGCTGGCGGAGGCCATCGAGAGGCGCCAGAAGCCGGGCGGGCTCGCGGTGGTGGGGTTCTTCCGCAGCAACACGCGGCCGGCGCTGGTGCTGCACGACGAGGACGTGGAACTGCTCGACGAGTTCTTCCCGGAAGACCACAACATCTTCGTGCTGGCCAAGCCGTATTCGCGGAAGCCCTGCCAGGGCGCGATTTTCGTGCGCGAGGGCGGAAAGATCCGGACCGAATCCAGCCCCCTGGAGTTTGCGTTTTCGCGGGCCGAACTCGAGAAGCTCGGAGCGTTGCAGCCGGGACTCCGCCTGTCCAGCCAGCCGGCCCGCGTGGGGCCGGCCTCGACCGGTGATCGCGCCGCCGCTATCCCCATCGACTCCGCACCCGCCGAGGCCAGGCGCCCGCCGTCGCCGGTGATGCTGAGGCCCGAACCGGAGCCCTCTGCGCCGCCGCCCGTGGACATCAAGCCCGCGCCTGTGGCCATCCCGGCCGAGCGTCCCGCCGCCCCCTCAAGCAGCGCGAAGACGCCGCTCGAGCCTCCTGTCCAGCCGCGCGTCGAGCCGAAGGCCGATCTGCCGCTGGAGCAGAGGATCGAAGCGAGGCTGCCGTGGCTGAAGCAGACGGCCACCCGCCCTGCGCCGCCGCCCGAAGCGAACGCCCCGGCCGCCACGCCGCCAGCTCCGCCGCGGCCGCTGTTCGCGCCGCGCGTCGAGACCAAGGCCGAGCCGCCGTCGCCGCCCGCTGCCGCGCGCCCGGCGCCGCCCGAAGCGAACGCTCCGGCCGCCACGCCAGCTCCGCCCCGGCCGCTGTTCGCGCCGCGCGTCGAGACCAAGGCCGAGCCGCCGTCGGCGCCTGCTGCCGCGCGCCCGGCGCCGCCCGAAGCGAACGCCCCGGCCGCCACGCCCGCAACTCCGCCCCGGCCGCTGTTCGCGCCGCGCGTCGAGACCAAGGCCGAGCCGCCGTCGCCGCCTGCTGCCGCGCGCCTTGGGACGCCGCCGGTAGAGAACGCTGCGACCAGCACGCCGGCAAGCCCGCCCCGGCCGCTGTTCGCGCCGCGCGTCGAGACCAAGGCCGAGCCGCCGTCGCCGCTTGCTGCCGCGCGCCTTGGGACGCCGCCGGTAGAGAACGCTGCGACCAGCACGCCGGCAAGCCCGCCCCGGCCGTTAGTGTCATCGCCGCCCCGCGCCGATGCGCCACCCTCGCCGCCGTCTGAACCACCCTCGCCGCCGAGATTCACCGCCAGGATCCAGTCGCGGATTCCACCCTCCGTCCAGCCGCGCATTGAGGCCAACCTCGGCGCGAAGCGCGCGCCCGGCGCGGGACCCGCTCAGCCGACCCGGTTTATGCCGAGGGTCGAGCCGCGTATCGCGCCGCAACAGCCTAAGGCGGAGCCGAAACCCGAAGCGACGGTCGTGCCCAAGGTCGAGGCGGCGCCGCCCAAGCCGGCGGTGCGCATCGAGCCCGTCGTCGTGCGGCCCCCCGAGCAGCCGCGGGAGGAGCTCAAGAGCGAGCCGAAGGCGGAGCCCAAGGCCGAGGTCAAGGTCGAGCCGCGTGTGGATCCCTCATCGCCCAGGTTCACCAGAATTCAGCCCGGCGTCCAGCCCAAACCCGAGCCTCATCCTCAACCCGCGGCTTCGCCAGCCGGCGATGTTCATAGCGCGCTCCGTCGGCGACCGGAGCAGACGGCCGTAGAACAGACCGCGCCGAGCTTTGGGTACAAAAAAGAAGCCCAAGAAGAGGATACTGCCTCGCCGGGGAAGCGCCGCTGGATTCTCCCCGTGGTGATTGCCCTGGTCATCGCGGTCTTCGGAGTCTACTGGGTGGTCATCCGTCCGAACCGTCAGCCCGCGGAGGAGGCTCCGGCCGCCGCGGCGCAAGCCTCGGAGCGCCGCCCCGCCGTAGAACTGGCGCTGCGGGTCGAAGGCTCCGACCAGGGATTGACGATCTTCTGGGACGGTCTCGCCGCCCCGATCTCGACCGCCCCCCGCGCCGTGCTCTCCATCCGTGATGGCGCGGCCACCAAGAACTTCGACCTGACCTCGGACGAGTTGAAGAAGGGCACCTACCTCTATAAGCCCCGTACGGACGACGTCCTGATCCGCCTGGACCTCAAGGGCCTGCCGGGTAATCAGATCGCCAACGGGGGGACTCGCGTCTTCGGCGCCCGAAGGCTCGGCAAGACGTCGGACAAGTAGCCGTTCCGGCCGCGCCGGGGCGCCGACTGTCCGAATTCGCCAGGCGAATCGGGTCACGGATGGCCAAGGCTCGTGCCCAAGCAGTTCGCTCCTCATCGGGTCGACGTCACCCTGCCCGTTCAGCTTGCCGCGCAGCCGCAATACACACCGTCGCAGGGAAAAGGTGCGCGCTGGCGGCCCCTCGTCTCCGCCGCTGGGACGCCACAACGCCGCATCTGCGACAATGCTTTTTGATCCCGGTGATCCGCGCGCTTCGATCGATTTGGATTTGGGCCGCCAGCGCGTCCGTCATTGTGTTCTGGTGCCCCGTGCTGGCGGTGGTGTGGCTGTTTGACCGCGACCCTCTGAAGCGGCGTACCGGCCGCTGGTTCCGCAGCCTGGGACGCGTCCTGGCGGCCATCAATCCGTGGCGAATCCACGTCTCCGGCATCGAAAACAAGAAGCCCGGCCAGGCCTATGTGGTGGTGAGCAACCACCAGTCGATGGCCGACATCCCCGTGATCTCCCACATCGTCAACGACTCGAAATGGCTGGCCAAGGCGGAGCTATTCCGGGTCCCGGTGGTCGGCTGGATGCTGCGCATGGCGGGCGACATCCCCGTCGAGCGGTCCGACCGCCGCAAGGCCGCCCAGGCGATGCTGCGCTGCGCCCGCACCCTGCGCCAGGGTTGCTCGATCGTCTTCTTCCCGGAGGGCACGCGCTCCAAGGACGGCGCGATCCACGCCTTCAACGACGGCCCCTTCCAGTTGGCTCTCCGCGAGCGGACGCCGATTCTGCCGCTGGTGGTGGAAGGCTCCGGCACGGCTTTGCCGAGAAACACCTGGCTCTTTGGCCCGAGCCAGGATATTTACGTGCGGGCTCTCGAACCCGTGCCCGTCGACGGCTGGGACGCTCGCGAGCCCGCGGCCCTCAGAGACGCGGTGCGGCAGAACATGATCGACGAACTGAACCGCCTACGCAGCGGCGCCGGTCCCGCGTGACAGCTTCCATACGTCCTTGGCAATGCTCCACAGGATCAGGAGCACCAGCGGCCCCGCGGCCATCGTGAGCGCGCGGGCCGCCTGGGACAGCGCCCTGACGTTCGGATCGGAGGCCGCCACACCCACGGACGCCAGAAACGCCGGGTCCAGTTGCCCCAAATGACTTGACCAGAGCGCAGCGATAAAGACCGTGAGCCCGAGAGCTTGCAGCCCCACCTGCGCCCAACGGGTTTGGAACGTCCAGGTCCCTTGGCGCAGGACCTCCGTCTTCAGCACGATACTCCCCGCCAGCCACACGTTCAGCAGCCACAGCGGCACGTGCACGCCTAACGCAGTCAGTGGGATCGCCCAGAACCGGACCAGCCCGGCGTTGGTCCACACCCCGATCAGGTTCGGATAGAAGTTGAACAGGACCAGGACCGCCGCGGCTAAGTAGATCTTGGCCACGATGAGGCCCGGATGCAGCTTGCCGCCCTCGATCGCAGCAGGCGGCGGCGACAGCTTCTCTGGATCGAAGACCGTTTCCGGCTTCGTGCGCATCCGGGAGAGTTGCTCCAGGACGACGAAGACCACCACCAGCACGCCCAGATTCAGCAACACCGACGTGAGGCAGCCCAGCAGCCATTTCCCTAAGAAAGCGCTCGGGCTCATGCCCTCCCAGGGGAACGTCAGGAGCGAAAACGCCAGAACGACTGCCGGTAGGACCATCACCAGCCTGGAGAAGGCAGGCAGCGAACTCGTTCCGATCAGGAGGCGCCGTTCGTAGCCGTAGCGCTTCGCGACCGCCGCGGGAGGGCCCATCTCGCGCAGGACCCGCAAGACCACGGCCTCCCTGCTCTCGCCCGCGCGAAGCTCATCGTCCACGCGGTCGCCTATCAGCGACACAAGTTCCCGCGCGACGTCCTCCCGCCGTTCGGCCGGCAGGTGCTTCCCGACGTGATAGACGTAACGGTCGATCAAGTTCATTTCAATACCCTCCGCAGGGCTTTCGACAGGAGCTCCCACTCGCCGCTCAGCGCGGTGAGCGTCGCCTGGCCCTGGTTCGTGATCTTGTAGTAGCGCCGCGGGCGCCCTTCCTCGATCACCCAGCGGCTCGACAGCAGCTCCTGAGATTCCAGCCGCCGCAGGAGCGGATACAGCGTCCCCTCGTCCACGTGGATCTCCGCCTCCGCCAGGAACTTCTTGAGCGAGTAACCGTACTGCTCGCTGCGCAGGGCGGCCAGCGCCGCCAGAACCAGCGCGCCGCGCCGCAGCTCGAGGCGCCAGGCTCTCCGGAACCGCGGCGGATTGTTCTGTTCTTTGCACTGTATGCCACATTGTACTGTGTGCCACATAGTATGTCAAGGGAGAAGCAGGCGTTTTCGCGCCGTCGAGAGACGCAGCCACGACACCGGCCGGGTTTTGCTCAGGGTGAGAACAGGTCCTCCAGGTATCCGCGCGGCTTCCCATACTCGAAGAGCACAGGGAACGGCACGCTGAGCACCGGCACGATGCACTGCAGAAACACGTTCATCGGGAAGCCGAAGATGTTGCGGTCTACCCAGCGGCCGAAGACGTTCGTGGCGGTCGCCAGCCCCGATAACAACAAACCAGTCTTCGGACGCCGGAGCGGAATCGGATCGCGGAGCAAGGGATTGAGCGCTCTCTTCAGCTCCAGGAAGATCTCCCCATCGCTCAACCGCCGCACCACCATCCCCGTGGCTCTCGCGGCTGGCTTCGCTCGTGGCGGATCCCCGGTTTCATTCCATCGACTGGGTCAGCCTCGACGCGCTCGCGCGGATCGTGAATCAGCGATCCGGCACGCCCCTCATTGGGAACGACCTGCGTAGGGAAGCGTCGCATCCCTTTGCGTGGTGCAACTTTGAGAGGCACATGGATCGTGCCATGAAGGAGTATCCGCGAGAAACACAGAAGCTACTCGCGGTGCTGGAACAATGGCGCCAGAGGATTCGCGCGAGCGCGCCAGGCTGGGGCCAAGCAGGGCCTCCCTGGAATCCACCCATGAATTGACGACTCCCGCCTGACGCCGAAGCGTTTGCCTTCGTCCGGCGGGATGATCGGCGAACAAGACGCTACGGAACGCTGACGAGCCTAATCCGCCCAACCTTCGCTGACAGAAGGCCGGCTGATGCAGGTACGCTCATGCCGTTCGACAGTCCTGGGCACTGAACTCCTCCGCCGTCAGATAGTCGAGGTTGACGGTCGGCAGGTCCCTTCAGGTCTCCGCGGCTTCAGGAACGGCACGCTGAGCACCGGCAGATGTACTGCAGAAGCATCTTCATCGGGATGCCGAAGATGTCGCGGTCTATCCAGCGGCCGAAGGCGTTCGTGACGGCTGCCAGTCCGATGACGATGAACCAGTCTTCCGGGTTTCTCCCGCCGCCCCCGACTGGCGCGCCTCGCCCCCGCATCCGCCGCCATAGTAGACTGCATAGAAGAAGGGGCGTGAACGAACCTCGCTGGTCAGGTCGTGGAGATTAATATGCGAACCGAATGGATAGCGGCGCGGCAGAACGATCCCGTCCGCACGCAGATGCACTACGCGCGGCAGGGCGTCGTCACCGGGGAGATGGAGTACGTGGCGCGGCGCGAGAGCCTCGAGCCGGAACTGGTCCGCTCCGAAGTGGCCCGCGGCCGCATGATCATTCCCGCCAACATCCACCACACGAACCTGGAGCCGATGGCATCGGCGTCGCGTCCCGGTGCAAGATCAACGCCAACATCGGCAACTCCGCGATCACCTCGAACATCGACGAGGAGCTGGAAAAGCTGCGCTACTCGCGTCAAGTACGGCGCCGACACGGTGATGGACCTTTCCACCGGCGGCGATATCCCGCGCATCCGCCAGGCCATCATCCGCGAACTCGCCCGTGCCGATCGGCACCGTGCCGATCTACGAGGCGCTCACGCGCGTGCGGCGCGTCGAGGACCTGACCGCCAACGCTGATGCTCGAAGTGATCGAGGAGCAGGCCCAGCAGGGCGTGGACTACATGACCATCCACGCCGGCGTGCTGGTGCAGTACATCCCGCTGACCACGCGCCGCGTCACCGGCATCGTCAGCCGCGGCGGCGCGATCCTGGCCGAATGGATGGTGAAGAACCACCGCCAGAACTTGCTCTACGAATACTTCGAGGACATCTGCAAGATCTTCCAGAAGTACGACGTGAGCTTCTCGCTGGGCGACGGCCTGCGGCCCGGCTCGCTCGCCGATGCCAGCGACGAGGCGCAGTTCGCCGAACTGAAGACGCTGGGCGAGCTGACCAAGAAGGCCTGGGAGTACGACGTGCAGGTGATGATCGAGGGTCCCGGCCACATCCCCATGGACCAGATCCAGATGCAGGTGGAAAAGGAAAAGGAGATGTGCCACGAGGCGCCGTTCTACACGCTGGGGCCGCTGGTGACCGACATCGCGCCCGGCTACGACCACATCACGTCGGCCATCGGCGCGGCGATGATCGGCTGGTACGGCGCGTCGATGCTGTGCTACGTGACGCCCAAGGAGCACCTCGGGCCTGCCCAACCGCGAGGACGTCAAGCAGGGCATCATCGCCTACAAGATCGCCGCGCACGCCGCCGATATCGCGCGCCACCGGCCCGGCGTCGCGCGACCGCGACGACGAGCTTTCCCGCGCCCGCTACCGCTTCGACTGGAACCGGCAGTTCGAGCTGTCGCTCGATCCCGAAACCGCCCGCGCGATGCACGACGAGACGCTGCCCGAGGAGGGCTTCAAGGACGCCGCACTTCTGCTCCATGTGCGGGCCCGAAGTTCTGCTCGATGAACATCTCGGCCAAGGTGGAGAGCTTCACGCCGACGATGCCGAAGCCGTAGCCAACAGGCGGCCGTAGCGGCGCCCCGGGGGGACTGCCTACCGGGGTCCCGTGGCCACGCTGGAGCTGGTCAGCCCCACCCTCTTCGTCGTCCCCGGTATCGGCAGCACGA
Source organism: Bryobacterales bacterium (assembly GCA_963710565.1). Taxonomy (GTDB): domain Bacteria; phylum Acidobacteriota; class Terriglobia; order Bryobacterales; family Bryobacteraceae; genus DASWZN01. The sequence goes on from CAVQAN010000015.1 coordinate 257,448, forward strand.
ACAGCAGCCGCTTGCGCCGCGTCCGCTCCGCCACCTCCTGCTTGGTCACCGTCTGCGGCTTCAGCTTGGCCATCGCCTGCCAGCTCGTGTCCTTGCCCGGCGCCGCCCCCGAGTCCACGTACCCGGCCCGGATCTGCAGAAACGCCTCCTGCCGCAGCTTGGTCAGGTAGGTCCGCATGGCCGGCTGCATCTTGGGCGCGTACAAGCGGTCCGCAACCTCGTTCTCCACCGCTTCGAAGGGCTGCAATCCCGCCGCGTCCCGTTGCGCCACCCGCAGAATCAGAAATCCGTTCGCCTGCCGGATGGGGTCCGTCACGTAGCCCTTGGTCTGGTTGAACACCAGATCCTCGATCTCCTTCTTCAGCATCCCGTGCTTGAAGGCCGGCAGGTTCCCGCCGCTCTCCGCCGTCTCGGCGTCCGAGTTCTCCTTGGCCAGCGTGCTGAAGTTCTCGCCCTTGCGCGCCCGGCTCACTACGTCCTTGGCCTTCTTGTCCGCCGCCGCCCCCCCTTTCTCGTCCTTGCCCGCGGTCGAGATCAGGATCTCCTGCAACCACACCTGCTCCTCGCGCACGAACTCGTTCTTGTGCTCGTCGTAGTATTGGCGCTCTTCGGTCTTGGAGATCGCGATCCGCCCCCCCACCTCGCGGCGCACCACTTCGGAGGTCATCAGGCTGTCCTTCATCTGCTGCTTGTAATCCTCGAAGGACATGCCGGTGCCCTCCCGCACCCACTGCTGGAACTTGTCCGGATCGGTGATCCCGCTCTTGAGCTGGAGCTGGGCGATCTGCTTGCTCAGATCCTGGTCCACCTTGATGTCCAGTTGCTTGCCCTTTTGCACCAGCAGCAACTGATCGATGCGGTCCCGCAGGAGGTTGACTTCCTCCTGCTGGAGGACCTGCTGGGCGCGCACGGGGCCCAACTGCTGGTGGGCGATGTCGGCTTCCATGATGCGCCGATACTTGTCGATGTCGCTGCGGGTGACGATCTCGTTATTGACCTTGGCGACGATCTCTTCCACCACGACCGGGCCGGGCGGCACAGAGGCGACGGCCGGAGCCTCCTGCGGCGCGGCCGTCTGCGGCGCCACCGGCTCGGGCGCAAGGGGCGCCGGCGGCGGCGGTGCAGGGGGCGGCGCTGGGGCCGGAGTGGCGGCCGGGGCCGGCGCTCGCTCCGCCACCGCGGGCGGCGTAGGAGCGCTCCCGGCGGGCCGCAGGTCGATGACCAGGCGGTCGGGTTCGCTCAGCCTCGAGACCGCGAACTCCACGCCGGGCTCGACGTCGAGAACGACGCGCGTGCCCCCCGGCTGCCTCTCGGATACTCGGATCCGCTTCAGCAGCTTGCTGCTTACGGGGATGACCCGTGCGCCCGGCGTGGCGCTCGAACCCTCGAAGTCGAAATAGATGCGCTCGGGATCGCGCAGGCGGGCCGAGCGGTAGGCGACCGCCCCGGCGGTCTCGATCACCACGCGGGTCGCCTGGCCCTCCGTCGAGAAGTGGATCTGGCGGATGGAGACCGCGGCTGACGGCGCGGCCGCGGCCGAAAAGCCCAGGCAGCCCGCGAACGCCAGGAGGATGCACTTGTGCATAGTAGTGATACGCGCCGTCGCTGTCAGGAGTATACACCCGCGGGCGGGGGAATTCGCGAGGAGGAACGCTCTCCGGTCCATGCGGCGCGACTCATTGTAGCCACCGATGTTCGGCTGACCATCGTCATCGCGTTCGACACCTCGGCCCAATTCGCTGCCGGGTTGCGCGAGATCTCCACGCTACGGTTTCAGCGCCGCCACCTTCACCGCTCCCTGGGTCCAGCCCAGCGCAGACGGCCCTCCGGTCACGGTCTGCCGCGGGATCCGCAAGCGGCTGGCTGGTCCTGGTCCTCGCGAAAGCAGAGCCGAATCGGCCGGCCACCCCTACCTCGGCCCGCGCAGCGCCTGCCCCAGTTTTTCGCCGAAGAGGCTGGGAGTGCCCGGCTCGGGGGGCTTGGGCTTGCGGGATGGCGGATCGTGCGCGGGCGGCGGCTCGGGCGGAGCTGCGTCCTCGGGAGCGCCGGGCGCCTCGGAAAGATACTTCAGCTTCTTCAACACCACGCGCTCGAGCGAGGGGCTGTAGGTGGTCCAGTCGCCCTCCACCTGGCGGTCTTTGTCCACCAGCGCGCGCATGCACTCCATCTTCGAGTCCAGGTCGTCGAGGTAGTGCAGCAGGAGCGCCTCGGGGAACATCGGCACCTTGGGCGAGCCGAATTCGAGCTAGCCGTGGTGGCTGAGGATCATGTGCTCCACCAGCGTGCGCAGCCGCGGCGGAAAATCGGGAAGCTGCGCCAGCTTCTCCTCCACCATCCGCGACGCCGATGACGATGTGGCCCAGAAGCTGGCCTTCGCTGGTGTATCCGAAACTGCGCTCGTAGCTCAGCTCGTAGATCTTGCCGATGTCGTGCAGCACCGCGCCGGCCAGCAGCAGGTCCACGTCGACGCTCGGGTAGTGCGCGGCCACCAGCCGGCACAGCCGGCAGACCGAAAGCACGTGCTCGATCAGGCCGCCCAGATAGGCGTGGTGGATGGACTTGGCCGCGGGCGCCATCATGTAGCGCCGCGCGATATCCTGGTCGTCGAGCAACAGCTCGAGCAGCGCGCGCAGGTGCGGGTTCGTCATGCGCGCGACGATGTCCCGCAGCTCGGCCAACATCTCCTCCGGGTCGCGCGCGGAGGCCGGGAAAAAGTCCGGCGAAGTCGACTCGCCGCTCGTCCAGCCGCTGCAGCTTGTGGACGCGTGAACTGCGGCCGGTTGTTGTAGATCTGCAGCAGGCCCTTGACCTCGCACGAAATCGTCGCGCTCAAAGGTGTCCATCACCTCGGTGACGTTGTCCCACATCTTGGCGTCGAGCTCGCCGGTTCGGTCGCCGAGAACCAGCGAGAGATAGGGCTCGCCGGTCTTCTTCTGGCGGACGTCTTTGGAGTGCACCAGGAAAGTGCCCGTGGCGACCTGGCCGGGCTCGATCTCGCTAACGCAGGGGGACTTCATCGCTAATAACCGGAGGGTCCCGTGGCCACGCTGGAGCTGGACAGCCCCACCCTCTTCTCCGTCCCCGGCACCGGCAGCAGGAACAGCAGCCGCTTCCGCCGCGTCCGCTCCGCCACCTCTTCCTTGGTCACCGTCTGCGGCTTCAGCTTCGCCGCCTGCTGCCAGGTGGTGTCCTTGCCCGGCGCCGCCCCCGAATCCACGTACCCGTCCCGGATCTGCAGAAACGCTTCCTGCCGCAGCTTGGTCAGGTAGGCCCGCATCGCCGGCTGCATCTCGCGGCGAGTACAAGCGGTCCATGATCTCGTTCTCCACCGCGTCGAACGGCTGCAATCCCGCCGCATCGCGCTGCGCCACCCGCAGAATCAGAAATCCCTTCGATTGCCGGATGGGGTCCGTCACGTAGCCCTTGGTCTGGCTGGAACACCAGATCCTCGATCTCTTTCTTCAGCATCCCGTGCTTGAAGGCCGGCAGGTTCCCGCCGCTCTCCGCCGTCTCGGCGTCCGAGTTCTCCTTGCGCCAGCGTGCTGAAGTTCTCGCCCTTGCGCGCCCGGCTCACTAGGTCCTTGGCCTTCTTCTCCGCCGCCGCCACCCCTTTCTCGTCCTTGCCCGCGGTCGAGATCAGGATCTCCTGCAACCACACCTGCTCCTCGCGCACGAACTCGTTCTTGTGCTCGTCGTAGTATTCTGCGCTCTTCGGTCTTGGAGATCGACGATCCGCCCGCCCACCTCGCGGCGCACCACTTCGGAGGTCATCAGGCTGTCCTTCATCTGCTGCTTGTAGTCCTCGAAGGACATGCCGGTGCCCTCCCGCACCCACTGCTGGAACTTGTCGGGATCGGTGATCCCGCTCTTGAGCTGGAGCTGGGCGATCTGCTTGCTGAGATCCTGGTCCACCTTGATGTCCAGTTCCTTGGCCTTTTGCACCAGCAGCAACTGGTCGATGCGGTCCCGCAGCAGGTCGGTTTCCTCCTGCTGGAGGACCTGCTGGGCGCGCTCGGGGCACAACTGCTGGTGCGCGATCTCGGCTTCGATGCTGGCGGCGGTACTTGTCGATCTCGCTCCGCGTGACGATCTCGTTATTGACCTTGGCGACGATCTCTTCGACCACGATCGGGCCGGGCGTAGTGTCGTCGGCCAGGCAGGCGCCCGCTACGCCAAGCGACAAAAGGATAATGCCAACCGCATAAGCATACAGTTCATCCGTTCATTCTAGCAGGGTGAAGTTCCCGGCATCCCCGGGCTGCGCGTGCGCCGGATTGGCCCCCTTGAACTCGCCGGCAGGCCGCCGAGCCCTTGACCAGGTTAGTCCCGAACGCGCTCCGTCCCCCGAGAGCCCGGGCGGATAGAGCGGCCGGCGCGTCACCACTTCAACATCGGAAGCGGGTCGAGCGGGTGTCGTTTCCACCAGCTCCATGTAAGCTGCAGCAGGCGCAGGTGGAAGCCGGCATTGGGGAGGGCGGGGCGTTTCTCGGGGAGCGGCATCAGGAGGATGTCCCCCCAATCCGCGCGGCGGAAGGCCTCGGTGAGCGGGCCGAACTTGCGGCAGGGCACGATCTTGTGGTGCCAGGCGATCATGGCCTCGATTTCCTCCGCCCAGTCTCCACGGCCGATCCCCTCCAGGTAACGCCGCGCCAGTTGGCAGGAGGGCTGGAGGTAGTCGTAGGTCTGGTCGGTCCAGATCCCGAGATCGTGAAAGGCCGCCGCGATGGCGATCTTCTCGGTGGCGGCCGCGTCCCGGTTCCCCCAGGATTCGGCAGCAGCGCAGGAAGACGCGGGAAGCGTGGTTCGAGTACGCCTCGAAGTCCGCGCCCAGCTCCCGGCGGTGCCTGGAGAGAATGGCGTTCACGGTGGCGAGGCCGGTGGGGTTCACGGTGCGATCCCGGCGCCACGCAGGGTAAAGCTTCGGACGATGCCGGCCAGGTGGGCGGCGCACGAGCGAATAAAGAATGACACAGTATTCTCTATTTGTAAAGTTCAGTTTTCTGGACTGACTATGCAACCTATAACGCTCATTATAAACAGTTTCTTGTGAATTTGCTTCGTTTCGTATCTCTGCGTCGAGAGAGCAAGCGTCGTGATCCCGAGAGGCATGGGGCACCAACAGAAGTCTACTCCTGCCCGGCACGCCCGGCCGGGCTGCAAGCCGCTTTGCTGAGGCACGTCTTTGGCAAGACTTCCGGCTATGTGTCTCTGGAGCCGCCCGACGTGCGCGCGGCCGCGGCGGCCGACCCGCGTGGTTTTATCGGGATGCACCCTGCGCCCTTCATCTTCGACGAGATCCAGTACGCGCCGGATCTGCTGCCCTACATCAAAGAGAGCATCGATGAACGCCGGGACGCGCACGGCCAATACGTCCTGACCGGATCGCAGAATCTGCTTCTGTTACGGAGTCGTTGGCTGGACGGGCGGAACCGCTCATCGAGGGGCCCCCTCGCAATTATGCATTATAACTGCATGCTTGCAAGCGGATCTATGGCCTTGAGCCGACGGTTTTCCATCGGGAATACGCCAAAACCCTGTGGGCGCCACAACGGGTATCGCCGGGGGAAGGTAGCAGCGTGGAAACATCTGCTTGCTCAGTTGTGTGGCGAAAGGCCTGCTGAAGAGCTCATTCTGCGCGTTCGCGAAGGCGCCAGGCTGTCAATACTTCCTTCTGGCCCGCTTTCGAACGACGGGCAAAGCTACGTGCCACGCCTCAGCGCGCCAGGACGCCCTCGAGCCGGGAACCGCGCACCAGGATGGTCTCGGAGCGCTCGGGGCCGGTCGAGATGCAGCCGACTTCGACGCCGGTCTGGACGGCGAGGAAGGCGAGGTAGTCCCTGGCGCGGGCGGGCAGGTCCTCGTGGCGGGTGGTGCCGGCGGTGGGGGTCTGCCAGCCGGGGAGCCTGGTGTAGACCGGTTCGATCGCCGCCAGCGCCCGGTTGGAGGCCGGCATCTCGCCGATCTCGCGGCCGCACAGGCGGTACGAGGTGCAGACGGGGATCTCGGCGAAGCCGTCGAGCACGTCGAGCTTGGTGATCACCAGGCTGTCGAAGCCGTTGATCATGGCGGTGTACCGGAGCAGCGGCACGTCGAACCAGCCGCAACGCCTGGGGCGGCCGGTCACGGCGCCGAACTCGCTGCCTACCTTGCGCAGCATGTCGCCGGCTTCGTCGTGGGACTCGGTCGGGAACGGGCCGCCGCCGACGCGCGTGATGTAGGCCTTCGAGACGCCGATAACCGCCTGCATGCGCGTGGGCGGGACGCCGGTTCCGGTGGATGCGCCGCCGGCGCCCGCATTCGACGAGGTCACGTAGGGATACGTGCCGTGGTCGATATCGAGCATGGTCCCCTGTGCGCCTTCGAACAGGACGCGCCGGCCGGCGGAGATGGCGGTATTGAGCAGCACCGCCGTGTCCGCGACCATGGGTGCGATGCGGGCGCCGAACTCGACGTAGCGCTCGCGTTCGCCCGCGAAATCGAGGGGGTCGCCCAGGCCGAACGCGGCGCGCAGGATCTCCTTGTCCCGCGCCAGTGCGTCGTAGAGCTCGCGGAAAGCGGCGGCATCGATGAGGTCGGCGATGCGGATGCCGCGGCGGGCGATCTTGTCCTCGTAGCAGGGCCCGATGCCCCGGGAGGTGGTTCCGATGGCCCGGTCCGGACGAGACTCGGAGAGCTTCTCGAGCATGCGGTGGAAGGGCAGAATCACGTGCGCCCGGCTGCTGATGCGGAGGCGGTCGCGGACGGAGATGCCGGCGGCCTCGAGGCCCTCGATCTCGCGCAGCAACGCCTCCGGATCCACCACCACGCCGTTGCCGATGACGGCCTGCTTGCCGTCGCGCAGGATGCCGGTCGGAACCAGCTTGAGGATCAGTTTGCGGTCTTCGATGCGCACCGTGTGGCCGGCGTTGTGGCCTCCCTGATAGCGGGCGACGATGTCGAAGTGCTGCGAGAAAAGGTCCACCATTTTGCCTTTTCCCTCGTCGCCCCACTGGGCGCCCATCACGATCGCGTTGTTCATTGGTCCGGAACCCTATCTATTGTAGCGGGAACAGCCGTCGGTCATCAGGCGTCAGTGATCGGCCCGTCGGCCACGCGCCGTGGAACGTGCCCGATGGCCGACGACCAACCTGGGACCGCTCCCTTCGGTCGCGGCCCGACACGCTGGCTGAAGGCTGACGGCTGAGGGCTGCTGGCGGCTGTGCTAACATCGGGTGTTTCGGGAGGCCAATGCAGCGCACTGAGAACGTAGCCGAATTGCAGGAGATCTGCAAGGGAATCCGGCGGCACATCATCCAGATGATCGGAGCGGCGGGGTCGGGGCATCCGGGCGGGTCGCTCTCGGCCACCGAGATCGTCGCGACTCTGTTTTGGGACGTGATGCGGCACGATCCTTCGAATCCGGAGTGGCCGGACCGGGACCGCATCATCCTTTCTAAAGGCCACGCGGCGCCCGTGCTGTACTCGGCCATGGCAGAGTGCGGCTACACGCCGGTGGACACGCTCAACACGCTCCGCAAGCTCGGCTCCATCTACCAAGGGCACCCCGACCGGCGCTTCATTCCGGCGCTGGAGGCTTCGACCGGATCGCTGGGCGAAGGCCTTTCCATCGCCATGGGGATGGGAGTGGCGGGGCGCTGGGACAAGCGGCCCTTCCGGGTGTACTGCATTCTCGGCGACGGCGAGATTCAGGAAGGCCAGATCTGGGAAGCGGCCATGTTCGGCGCGTTCTACAAGGTCGATAACGTGGTGGCCATCGTCGATTATAACCGCATCCAGCTCGACGGGTTCGTCAAGGACATCATGGAAATCGAGCCGCTGGTGGCCAAGTGGCAGGCGTTCGGGTGGCACACCGTCGAACTCGACGGGCACAGCATTCCGGCGCTCCAGGCGGCGTTTGCCGAGGCCGCCGCCGTCAAGGGCAAGCCCACCGCCCTGATCGCCCACACCGTCAAGGGCAAGGGAGTTTCGTTCATGGAGAACAACCCCAAGTTCCATGGCGTGGCTCCCACGAAGGAAGAGGTTGAACTCGCGCTGAAGGAGCTTGCCTGATGCCAGTCGAAACGAAATTCGAACTCAAGCCAGGGATGGCGACGCGGGAAGCGTTCGGCAAGACGCTGGTCGAACTGGGGCGCGAAAACCCGAACATCTGGGCAGTGGATGCCGACCTTTCGAAGTCCACCTACACTTCGCTCTTCGCCAAGGAGTTTCCGGACCGCTTCATCTCCTGCGGCATCGCCGAAGCGAACATGGTGGGAGTGGCGGCGGGTCTCGCTTCCTGCGGCAAGATCCCGTTCGCGGCCAGCTTCTCGTGCTTCGTTGTGAACAAGGGCTTCGAGCAGCTCCGGGTAGCGGTGGCGTATCCGGGCGCAAATGTGAAGGTCGTGGGCACGCACAGCGGCATCTCGATCGGCGAGGACGGCCCCTCCCAGATGAGCATCGAGGAGACCAGCCTGATGTGCTCCCTGCCCGGTTTTGTGGTCCTGGCGCCGGCCGACGAGGTGGCTGCCCGCGCGCTCATCCGCGCCGCGGCGGCGCACCAGGGCCCGGTGTTCGTCCGTACCGGCCGCCTCAAGGCCGCCGTCATCTACCCCGCCGACCAGCGCTTCGAAATCGGGAGGGCGATCGAGCTGATCGCCGGGGACGACGTCACGCTGATCGCCAACGGTCTGATGGTGGCCGAGGCAATCCGCGCGCAGGGCATTCTGTCGGCGGAGGGAATCTCGGCGCGGGTGGTGGACATGCACACGGCGAAGCCGCTGGATCGGGACGCGATCGAACGCGCCGCCGCCCAGACGGGCGCCATCGTGGTGGCCGAGGAGCACCTGGTCGATGGCGGGCTGGGAGTGCGCGTGGCGCAGGTGGTGGCCGAAACCCGGCCCTGCCCCATGGAGTTCGTCGGCGTCACCGGCTACGCCGAATCCGGCCCGCCGGACGGTCTGCTGGACAAGTACGGGCTGCGTGCGGTGAATGTAGCGGCGGCCGCGCGCAAGGTTCTGGGCAGAAAGAAGACGTAGCGGCGCGGCGCCGCTCGAGTCCGCAATGGCGACAGACGAGGAACGGTCCCTGGCGCACCTGCTGGTCAGCGTGATGAACGCCAGGGAGCAGGAAGGCGCACGTGTCTCGCGCATCCTCCACGACGAGGTTGGCCAGGTACTCAGCGCGATCGGGCTGCAACTGGACCTGCTGCGCATGGACCTCCACGACAAGGTCGCCGACAACAGCAAGCGGATCGCGGAGATTCAGAAGGTGCTGGAGCAGTCCGTCGGCCAGGTGCGCGACCTCAGCTACGAGCTGAATCCATCCATCGTCGAGCGAACCGGCCTGCAATTTGCGCTGGACCGGCTGGCGGGCCGCTACCGCAAAGGGTTCGACGGCAAGATCCGGTTGCTTTTCGATTCCTCGGTGCGGCCTCCGGTGGAGATGGCCACCGCGCTTTACAAAATCGCGGAGCAGGCCATCGATAATTCCATAAGGCATTCCGGCGCAACGCGGGTGGAAGTGCTGGTGCGGCCGGTCAGGCAGGGCGTGAGCCTGGAGGTTCGCGACAACGGAAAAGGGTTCGCCGTGAACCAGGAAACGACCGGAAACACGGGGCTTGGCTTTCATTTGATGCGCTACCACTCCGATCAGGCGGGTCTGAGGTTTTCCGTCGCGAGCTCGCCGGAAAAGGGTACAATTGTGAAAGCCATTTACAGAGTGGCACAGCCGGCAGACGGCTCGAGAGCGGAGTGAGGGCTCGGCGCGGGCTCGGCCGGCCCGCTCGCAGGGTGTGGCGATGGCATATCAAATACTGCTGGTAGACGATCACAAGATTTTCCGCGATGGCATCAAGTCCATCCTGGAGAGGCGCGACGAGTTCAAGGTCGTCGGGGAAGCCGAGAACGGGGCCGAAGCGGTGCACTTCTGCAAGAAGGCGCGCCCTGACCTGGTGTTGATGGACATCGGGCTGCCCGGCCTGAACGGCATCGAGGCCACGATCGAGATCATGCGCCACTGCCCGGAGAGCAAGGTCGTGATCCTCTCGATGTACGACGACGAAAGTTCGGTGGTGGGCGCGATCCGGTCAGGCGCGCGCGCGTTCGTTCTCAAGAACGCCTCTTCGGACGATCTGCTGGACGCGCTGCGGACGGTGGCCAAAGGCGGGTTCTACCTGTGCGCCGAGGTCGCCGACCGGGTGCAGACCAGGATCCAGCGCGGCGATCTGGAATCGAAGGCGCTGCCGCCGGTGCTGGAGACGCTGTCTCCGCGCGAGTTGCAGGTGCTGCGGCTGGTGGCGGAGGGCAAGACGAGCAAAGAGATCGCGGTCATGCTGGACCTGGGCCTGCAGACCGTGCGCAGCTACCGCAAGACGATGATGAAGAAGATCGGCGTGAACAACATCGCCGGTCTGACGCAGCTCGCCTTGTCGGCCGGTCTGACGCGCTTCACCTCGGACTCGAAGGAGCACCCGGTTCCGAGCGCCTAGAGCCAAACGTCGATTCCAGGCCGACAGGAGCCCTGGGATTGCGGCTCGTCATCCAACGTCATTGCCCCAAAGCACGCCCTTGCCTTCTCGAGCTGCCAGCGTGCAGACCGTGCGGATGTACGAGAGGCTCAGCTCTTCAAAAGAAGCACTCGGATGGTTGTAGGAAGTCCCGAAGAACTCCATACAGTCTCACTCGCCCCCGCCCGCTTCGATCGCCGCGCGCCCCACGTCGACCCGCGCGAGCACGGCCAGGCCGGCCAAAAAGAACACGGCCAGCGACAGAGCCGAGAGGCGGTAGCTGCCGGTGAACTGGACCGCCAGCCCGAAGGCCAGCGGGCACAGCCAGCTCGTGCCTTTGTCGCTGATCTCGTAGAGGCCGAAGTACTCGGCCTCCTGGCCCTGGGGTATCATCTGCGAGAAGAGGGACCGGCTCAGCGCCTGGCTGCCTCCCAAAACCAGCGCCACCAGCGCGGCCATCGCAAAATACTGGCCGACGGTTCGAACCCAGAAGTACATCGCCAGCAGAACGCCGGTCCAGATGACCAGCGAGAGCATCACGGCGCGCTTGGCGTTGATAACCGCGGCGATCCAGTTGAACGCCATTGAACCGAAGAAGGCTACGAACTGGACCATCAGGATGGCCAGGGCCAGCGGCCCCATCGAGATCTTGAGCTCATCGTGGCCGAACTGCGTGGCCAGCGCGATGACGGTCTGGATGGCGTCGCTGTACAGCAAGTAGGCCAGCAGGAAGGTGAGCGTCTGCGGGCGCCGACGGAGCTCGCCCAGGGTGTGGAAGAGCTGACGCAGGGTGACGGCGACCGCGGATTGGCCGTGCGCCAGCCGGCGCGCCGCCTGGCGGCTGCGGAGCCTCACCAGGGGAATCACGGTGAAGACGGCCCACCATACGCCGGCGGAGGCCAGTCCGATCCGAATCGCGAGATTCTCGTCGAGCCCCAGCGCGCGCGGCCGGATGTAGAGCAGCAGGTTCAGCGCGAGCAGCAAGCCGCCGCCGAGGTAACCGACGGCCCAGCCCTTGGACGAAACGTCGTCGCGATCCTCCGGGGCGGCGATCTCCGGCAGAAACGAGTTGTAGACCACCACGGAGGCGCCGAAAGCCGTGTTTGCAACCAGGAACAGGACGCCGGCAAGCAGGTAGGCCGGCCCTTTGAGGAAGAACATGGCCGCGGTGGCGCCGGCGCCCACGTAGGCGAACAGCGCCAGCAATTGCTTCTTGCGGTGGCTGTAATCCGCCAGGGCGCCAACGACAGGAAGCAGGAAGATCTGCAGCACCACCGCGGCCGCGACCAGGTACGACCAGTAGGCGCGCACCGCCACCGGGATGCCGAGCGGATGGACGAAGCCGCTGGCGCCGGCAGCCTGGCGGGCGAGCACGCTGGTGAGGTAAGGGCCCAGGAAAACCGTCACAACGGTGGTGTGGAAAGGCGCGTTGGCCCAGTCGTACCAATACCAGCCGATCTGCTCCCGGCGGCTGTAGGCTGGTGACATTTGGTTTCCCGCGAGAACCCTCGCCGCTCCTCTACAATGGAACGGAGTTTCCTCGAAAGGTTAGCACGATCTGCCGTTGCGAAGACGGATTCTGGGTGTTGCGATCCTGGCGCTGGGCGCGGGCGTTTGCCCGGCCCAGACCGCGCGACGCGAAGTGGTGGTGGTCACCGGCACCGCGGAGCCGCTCCCTCTGGAAGAGATCGACCGTTCGGTGGACGTCCTGCCCGTGGCCAACCAACCGGCGCTGGCGACCGCGCTGGTCGATTTCCTGCGTTTCGATCCATCGCTTGACGTGATGGCCCGCGCGCCGGGCGGCGTCCAAACCGACGTTTCGATCCGCGGCGGCTCTTTCGGCCAGACGCTGGTCCTGCTCAATGGGCAGCGGCTCAACGATGCGCAGACCGGCCACCACGACATGGATATCCCGGTGCCGCTCGAGGCGGTGGACCGCATCGAGGTGCTGCGGGGATCGGGCTCGACGCTCTATGGCTCGGATGCCGTGGGCGGCGTCCTCAACATCATCACCCGCCGGCCGGAGGCGACCGAGGCGCGGGTGAGCGTGGCGGCCGGCAACTTCGGCGTCAACGAGGAGCGCGCGACGCTGGGAGCGGTTTTCAAGACGCTGGCCGAGGAGCTGTCCTTCTCGCGCGATTCCTCCTCGGGCTTCATGCCGGATCGCGACTACCGCAACCTGTCGGCGGCTTCGGACACGTGGTGGCGGTCGGCGCTGGGCAGTTCGAACCTGATGCTGGCGTACAGCGACCGGCCATTCGGCGCCGATCGGTTCTACGGCCCGTACGACTCGTGGGAGAACACCAAGACCTGGTTCGCGTCCCTGGTGCAGGATCTCGGCGCGCGGACGCAGGCGGCCTTCTCCTTTCGCCGGCATAGCGACTGGTTCGTTCTGCTGCGCGACCAGCCCGCGGTATACCAGAACCACCACGCCGACGAGACCTTCCAGCTTTCGATCCGGAGGGCCGATCCGCTGGCGGCGAACGCTGGCCTCCACTATGGCATCGAGGGATACGGCGACACGATCGAGAGCACCAACCTGGGCGACCACAACCGCAGCCGGGGAGCAGCTTACATCTCATTCGACGCGCGGGCGCTCGGGCGGTTCTCGTTTTCGGCGGGCGTGCGCGAGGAGTTGTACCGCTGGGGCAAGGGCGAGCCGAGCCCGACGCTGGCCGCCGGGGTTTGGCTTTCTCCGCGCTGGAAGCTGCGGGCCAGCGCCAGCCGCGCATTTCGCATCCCCAGCTACACCGACCTCTACTACAATGACCCCGCCAACTTGGGCTCGCCGAGCCTCAAACCGGAAACGGCGTGGAGCTACGAGGCGGGTGCGGACTGGAGGCGCGGGCAGGCATTCCTCGTCTCGGCCACGGCGTTTCAGCGCCGCGAGAGCAACGACATCGACTATGTGCGCCGCAGCACGTCCGATCCGTGGCAGGCCACGAACATCGCCCGCCTGCGCTTCACCGGGGTTGAGGCTTCCACCACCGTCGTTCCCGCGCGCGGGCAACAGATCTCGGTGAGCTACGAGGCGCTGACCGGCGCGCAACAGGCGCTGGGCGGACTGCTCTCGAAGTACGTTTTCAACTACCCGGCTCAGAGCGGAGTGGTGGCCTGGCACGGAGGCTTCCGCGGGGTGGTGGCGGAGGCCCGGCTGGGCGTCGTGAAGCGGCTGGAGCGGCCGGCCTACGCACTGGTGGACGTATCGGCGGGATACGGCACAGGGCGGGTGCATCCCTTCGTTAGGCTGACGAACCTGGGCAACACGTCCTACCAGGAGATCGCCGGCGTAGCGATGCCGGGGCGAGCGTTGATGGGAGGGATCGAGGTGGTGGTGCGGAAGTGACCGTCCGTCACGGCGCGTAAGAGCCGGCTGCGAGGAGTGCGCATCTCTCGAGTGAGCCAGCCCACGACGACCATGGAGGGGAGTTCGGTTTCGTTCACCGCGCGGTTGCATCGGCCGGCGGCAGGCCGGTTCGTCTTCGCCCGCGCGCGGCTCCGCCGCCCGGCCGATGCGACCTTCTTCATTCACGCGCCTGGCAATTCTATATTTGCCGCGGTGTCTGAGAGATCGGGGTTTGAGGCGGCGGCCGCCGGGGGAGCTTCATGCGATTGGTTGGGTGGAGGAGAACAAGCATGTGGACCCCAACGGCGGCAGTTCGCTGTGCCATCGCAATTGCAGTGTGCCTGTGCATGATCGCGTGCACGCAGGCGCAAGTCATCAACGACATTGACATCGCTTTGAACGCGGCGCAGGCCGCGATTCCGATTGTGGCTGGAGCTGCCGGTCTGCCCGCAGCCCAGATCGCGGAGATTCTCACCTGGATTCAGGCCGCGTTGCGGGCGTTAGGCAGCGTGTCCAACCGCCTGTCGGCAGGGGGCACGGCCGCGCAGGTGTCGGCGGGCATCACGGCGGACCTGGCGCGCGTGGTGGCATCGGAGCCCAATCTGCAAGGTCTTCCCTCCTCGGTCGCCGCGGTGGTCGGGGCCTTGGCCGCCGACGTTCAGAACGTCCTGGCCAGATACGGAACGAAATCCTCGCTGGCGGCATCGCCATATTCGGCGGCGGGAGCCAGGGTTCGGTTCGGGCGCGCGGACATGGAGAGGATCGCGGCGCTGAAGGCGAAGGACGTGGCGGCCCTGGCGGCGGTGGACCGCGCCCTCGCCGCGGGGAGGTAGGCGATGCCGTTCAGGCTCGGGAAACTGCCGCCCCGTCGCGACCCGCGCACATTCAAGCTGCGCCGCTACATCCAGCACCTTCCGACGGCTCCCCCGCTCGTCGATTGGACGGGCAAGGTCCCCGACTACGGGATGCTCTGCAACGACCGGCTCGGCTGTTGCGTGATCGCCGGGATGATGCACCTCGCGATACAGCAGCGCGGGGCGGCGGGTCTGCCGGTTATGGCGCCCTCGGACGCCGACGTCGTCGCCATGTACTCCGCCATTGGCGGGTACGTTCCGGGCGACCCGTCGACCGATTGCGGCTGCAACATGCTGGATGCCCTGAACTACTGGCGGCAGGCCGGCCTCACCTTCGGAGGCGCGACGCACAGAATCACGGCGTTCGCGGCCGTCAAGCTGCATGAGCCCGCGGAACTGGCATCCGCCCTGTGGCTGTTCGGGGGCACTCTGGACGGCTACGCGCTGCCGGCCTCGGTGGAAGGGGCATCGGCGTGGAGGGCGCCCACAGGGAAGCTGCGCGGGCGGACGGCTGCCGGAAGTTGGGGCGGGCACTGCGTGGACGACCCCTATGACAAGGGCGGCGCGCTCAAGGTCGTAACCTGGGGTTCCGAGATGCCGGTGGACTACGGGTTCCGGGAGGCCTACTGTGACGAGTCCTACGTGGTCCTCACTCCGGAGTGGATCGAAGCGAACGGGAACTCGCCGTGCGGCCTCAAGCGGGACGCTCTTCTGGCCGATCTGGCGGCCTTGTAGCGCGCCGTCAGGAAAGGCGCCGGGCGACCACGACGGTGACGTCGTCGGCGGGGGGCTGGCCGGCGATCCAGTCCTTGACCGCTTCGTGAATGGCCTGCACGACGTCGGCGGCGCTGTGATCGCGGAGCCGGACGGCGAGCTCGGGTAAACGGTCTTCGAACTCTTCGCCTGCGGGGTTAGCGGCCTCGGTTACGCCGTCGCTATAGAGGACCAGCAGGTCGCCGGGTTCCATGTGGCACTGCCGGCGCTGGTAGGTCATGGCGGGCAGGATTCCGAGAACGGGTCCGCCGCCTTCGAGCTTCTCGATCCCGCCGCCGGCGCGGACGAGGAAGGGCGGATTGTGGCCTGCGTTGCAGAAGGCGATGTCGCCGCTCGAGGCGTCGATCACGGCGAAGAAGAAAGTGATGAAGCGGTTGGCGGGGCAGGTGCCGATGAGGCTGCGGTTGAGGCGCCCCACGACCACGCCGGGGTCGCCGGGCGCTTCTGCGAGGGCCTGGACCTTGGCCTGAAGGCTGGTCATCATCAGCGCCGCGGGCATGCCCTTGCCGGCCACGTCGCCGATCACGACGCCAACGCGATTGTCCGCATAGGGCAGGAAGTCGTAATAGTCGCCGCCCACGGTGCGGCAGGCGGCGTTGTATCCGGCCAGCTCGAGGCCGGCGAGAAGGGGCGCGGAGGAGGGCAGGAACTGGCGCTGGATTTCGGCGGCCTGCTCGAGTTCGCTGGCCATGAGCTTCTCGGCCTGCTCGACTTCGGCGAGGCGGTCGCGCTCGATGCGGATGGCGGCCACGTTGGCCATGACGGTGAGCAGGTTGAGATCGTCGCCCGAGAACTCGCGGGGAAACTGCGGCGAGTCGACGTAGATGAGGCCGATGACCTGGTTGTCGGTCTGCAGCGGCACGGCCATGAGGGCGCGCACGCTGTGCTCGACGATGCTGAGGCGCTGGCGCAGGGCCTCGTCCATCGAGACGTCGCGGACCATTACCGAGGTCTTGGCGTCCAGGACGCGGTCGCGAACGGCGGTGCTGATGCGGAAGCCTTCGCCTTTGGACGCCTGCGCGACGAGCTGTCCTTTCTCGAGGGTCATGAGGACGCCGCGGCGCGCACTGACGGCTTCGGTGGCCAGTTCCAGGATCACGTTGAAGAGCTCGGGCAGCGGGCGGCGGGCGGCCAGTTCGCGTCCGGCCCGGAGCAGAGCGGTGACCGCGCTTCCCCACTGCGGCGCAAACGGCGACTTATCGTGGCTCTCGCCCTGGAGAAGGTGCTCGAGCGTGGTGCTGACGGTCTGCTCGGAGGGACGGGCGAGGACCGTCCCCTCAAACATCACGGTCTTGTTGGCGTCCACCTCGGCGGGATCGAAGACCAGGACGACGCGGCTGGCGACGATGCGGTCCCCGGGCTTGAGACGCACCGTGCCGGAGACGCGGGCGCCGTTCACGAAGGTGCCGTTCTTGCTGCCGAGGTCGCGGAGGGCCCAGTTGTCGCCCTCGCGCTCGATGGTCATGTGCTGGCGGGAAAGGCCGACATCGTCGGGAAAGCAGAGTTCGTTGGCGCTGGAGCGGCCTAGCGAGAGGCTTTGACCCTCCAGGCGGGTCTTGGTGGTAGTCCCGTCCGGTGACGTAATAGCGAGTTCGCGAAGCATGGCAACCTTTCTGGCGGGGCTGCAACCCCGCGCGGGCCGAAGCCCGCCCTGCATCTACTCACGATACTCCCCGAAGACGCGGCGCAGGCGGTCGGAGATTTCACCCACCGTGGCGTAGCGGCCGGCGGCTTCAAGGATGAAGGGCATCAGGTTTTCCGTGCCGCCGGCGGCGCGCTCGAGCTGGTCGAGGGCGGCGTCGACGGCCTGGTTGTTGCGCGAGGTCCGGAGGACGCGCAGGCGCCGCACCTGGTCCAGCTCGAAGGCCGGATCGAGGCGGAAGGTCGGGACCGCCTCGCGCTGGCCGGACTGGAAACGGTTGACTCCGACCACGACGCGGGCGCCGGATTCCACCTGACGCTGGAACTCATACGCGGAGTTCTGAATCTCGGTCTGGATGTAGCCGGACTCGATGGCGGCGAGGGCGCCGCCGAGCGCATCGATCTTCTCGATGTAGGCCCGCGCGCCCTCCTCGATGCGGTCCGTCCGCTCCTCGATGGCGTAACTGCCGCCGAAGGGGTCGGGTGTAGCGGCGACGCCGGTTTCATAAGCGATGATCTGCTGCGTCCGCAGCGCCAGGCGGACGGATTCTTCGGTGGGCAGGGCGAGCGCCTCATCCCGGGAGTTGGTGTGCAGGGACTGCGTGCCGCCCAGCACGGCCGCAAGCGCCTGGAGAGCGACGCGCACCAGGTTCACGTCCGGCTGTTGGGCGGTGAGCGATGAGCCGGCGGTCTGGGCATGGAAGCGGAGCGTCATCGAGCGAGGATTCTTCGCGCCGAAACGGTCGCGCATCAATCGCGCGTAGAGGCGCCGTGCCGCACGGAACTTCGCGATCTCTTCGAGGAAGTCGCTATCGGCGCTGAAGAAAAACGAAAGCTGCGGGGCGAAGGCGTCGAGATCGAGGCCGGCGCGGAGGGCGGCTTCGACATACACGATGGCGTTGGCCAATGTGAAGGCGACTTCCTGGACCGCGGTGGCGCCGGCCTCGCGGATGTGATAGCCGCTGATCGAGATGGTGTTCCAGCGGGGCACTTCACGGCCGGCCCAGGCGAACAGATCGGTGACGATGCGCAAAGCGGGACGGGGCGGATAGATGTGCGTCCCGCGCGCGATGTACTCCTTGAGGATGTCGTTCTGCACGGTGCCCGACAGCAGGCGCGCGTCGATGCCCCCGCGGCGCGCGGCCAGAACGTAGAACGCGAGCAGGATTGCCGCCGTCGAGTTGATGGTCATCGAGGTGGTGACACGGTCGAGCCGGATGCCCTCGAAGAGGCGTTCCATGTCGGCGAGGGAACAGATGGCCACGCCGACGCGGCCGACTTCTCCGGCGGCGAGGGGATGATCGGAGTCGAGGCCCATCTGGGTGGGAAGGTCGAAGGCCACCGAGAGGCCGGTGATGCCCTGGGCGATGAGGAAGTGATAGCGCCGGTTGCTGGCGGCGGCGTCTCCGAACCCGGCGTACTGGCGCATGGTCCAGAGGCGGCTGCGGTACATGTCCGCGTGGATGCCTCGGGTGTAGGGAAACTCGCCGGGCCTGCCCAGGGCGTCGCTCATCGCAGTTTGGGAACCTTATGGGCGCGCCAGAAGGAATGGATGCCAAAGCCGGTCATAAACGTAATGAAGATCGCGCTGACCAGGAGGCGAAAGAGCGACCGTGGTTCGCCGTCGAACTCCCGCGCGCTGTGAATGGCGCGGGGAACGGCGGCGGCGGCGAGCACCAGGAAGAAGAAGCCGATGACTTGATTCCAGACTACCCGCAAAGGGCGGATGACGGCAGGGAGTACGTGACCGAGGAACTGGCGTCCGCGATAGATGGAGAACATCTGAGAAGTCCTTTTCCATCGTAGCAAAACGCCGATTTCGGACTGCCCGCGGAGACGTATCTATGGTACCAGCGGTTCGAGGATATGAGAAAAACGATACAGAACTGGAACGGCACGGCCGATGTGTTGTTTGGGCTTGTGGATCGCTCTCAGGTCCAATACAATCAATGCGGGTCTAGAGGCTGCCTGGCTGATTTGCTGAAACGGAGGAGGGCAGCAGGGCATCATTCAAGTGAGGATGTTATCCTCAAAGAGGGCCCGCAAGAAGGGGGCGAGTTGTGGACGAGAAACTAAAAGTTCTCATGCAGGAGCTCGGGAATGCGATCAACGAATCGCTGTCCGACTCCGACCGCATCGCCGCTGCGATTGGCGACATCAGGCGCGCCGGCTACGACGTGTTCCTGGTTTTGGAAGCCACGATCGGGTTCAACAAGAGAGACGAGGCCGAGACTGAAGGCGAGGGTGAGCGCGGGGAGGCAGTCGAGGCCGAGATGGAGAGTGCCGTCGAGCGCCCTCCGAGGCGGGAGATGAGGGCCAAGATCAAGTGGACGTCGCAGGACCAGAAGTTCCTACGCGCCCTGAAGATCGCGGTAGACGACGAAGCTCGCTGAAGCGAATCCCGATCCAACCGGCAGACTGCCGGGCGAATCCCAAAACGCCGTTCCTGTGTTGAGAAGTCCGTTCACCGACAGGCCGCAGGCCTGTCCCGGTGCGTCAACCGGTGCCTACGGCCTTCCCTTCGAGCGGTTCTCCATGGACGAAGGCATCGATGTTCTTGATGAGATGGGGCAGGGGCCGGACCTCGTGGGCGGCGAATACCATCCACTTGGCCGGCACGGCCAGCAGCACGGAACGGTTCTCGGAGGTGACGTTGATGGTGAGGCGCTTGGCGAACACACGATTCACGTCCTCGCGCGCGGAAGCCAGCGACCCGGCGCGGCGCAGGACCCCGAGGATGGCGGGTCCGCTCCAGCGGTAGAGCCGGTCCGGTTCTTTCAAGGCCTGCGCGACGTGCTGACAGAAGAAGAGCAGCACGTCGTCCCCGACGGCGCGGCCGAAGCGGGCGTTGATCAGGTCGAGCCGGTCGGCCACGAACACCGCGGCAAAGACGGGCTTGCTTTCCCTGACCGCGGCGGCCAGCGCAACTTCGGCGGCGGCACGCTCGGGCAAATTGGTCAGAGGGTCCCTGCGCGCGAGTTCCTCCGGGGTGTGCGCCGGACCGGTCGACCGAAGGCCCTGGACCGCGGAGTGCATCTCCGCGACCTGCCTGGCGCACTCGCTGCGATGGCGGACGATCTCCTTGCTCAGGACGTCCAGGCATTCCGACATGCGGATCTTGACGGCATGGAAATCTTCGAGCAGGGAGGCCGTCTGCAACTGGCCTTCGATTTCCTGGAGGCGCGCGATGCTGCTCTGGCCTCCCGTAGTGATGGCGGCCATCGTCTTGGTCAGCATGGCCACCATGTTCTGCAGGTCGTCGCACTGGGCGCGCATCTGTTTGGTCGCGCGCACGTTGTATCCTTCCATGGACTTAAGCGCCTGGCCCGCCAGCACCAGGATTTCCGGCGCGGGCGCACCTTCCTTGAAGTCTCCCCGTATCTGGTGTAAGTCCCTTTGAAACCTTTCGTAGTCGGCAACATCCGGCCGGACAGCGTGCTTTGCGATGCCTTCGAGCAGAAGCTGGGCGGTTCGCAGCAGGGCATCGGCCACTTGGTCCGGCCGGCTTTCGAGGAATCTGCGGATGGAGATCATCTACCCACTCTGAATATCGGCAGGGGCGAGACGGGAGTTCATGGCTCCGAGGCGGTAGCGCTTGAGTTTGCGGTAGAGGGTCGTGCGGCCGATGCCGAGGAGCAACGCGGCGCGGGCGCGGTCGCCGTGAGTGGTGGCCAGCGCCTCGGCGATCGCGCGGCGTTCGAGTTCCTCGATGGGCAGGATGCTCTGGCGCCGGATGGGCGGCGGCATGATCGCAGCGGGGTCGCTCACGGCCGCAGCCAGCCGCTCCAGTTCTTCGCACTGCGCGGCGGCCAGGGATCCCTGCACCGCGGAGGGAAGATCGCCGTTCCGCAGGCACGGCCGGGAATTGAGGGCCACCATGCGCTGGATCGCGTTCTCGAGCTCGCGCACGTTGCCGGGCCAGTCGTATCGCGTCATGGCCTCCATCGCCTCCTCGGTCAATTCATGCTCGCGGCCGTAGTACGCCAGAAAGTGCGCGATCAGCTCCGGGACGTCTTCGCGGCGGTCGCGCAGGGGGGGCAAGCGGACCAGGACCACGTTGAGGCGGTAGAAGAGATCGCGGCGGAAGCGGCCGGCCTCGACCTCGCGCGCCAGGTCGCGATTCGTCGCGGCGATGACGCGGAAGCGCGCCTTGCGGCCGGCGATCGCCCCGAGCGCGCGGAATTCCTTTTCCTGGAGCACGCGCAGCAGCTTGGCCTGGATCTCGGGCGGCAGCTCGCCGATCTCGTCGAAGAACGCCGTACCGCCTTCGGCCACCTCGAGCAGGCCCGGCTTGTTGGCTACCGCGCCGGTAAACGCTCCGCGGGTGTGGCCGAAGAGCTCGCTTTCAAGCAGAGGTCCGAGCAGGGAGCAATCGATGGCAACGAAGGGGCCGTGCCCGCCGGCGCAGTGAATGGCGCGGGCCACCACTTCTTTACCGGTGCCGGTCTCGCCCAGCAGCAGCACGGGAGAATCGGAACGCCCCAGCTTGCGAACCAGCGCGTTAATCTCGCGGACGCGGGGAGAGCGGCCAATCAGAGCGGGCGGACTCGTAGCGAGGTCCGGCACGTGGACTCCAAGCTAACTAGTCGCCCGCGGAGGCGTCCACTCTCACCACAAATGCGGCCCCGAAGTCCGCGTGAATGCGCGCGGCCAGCGCGGTTGCCTCGTCGATGGCGGCAGCATGGCCCGTGAGGACGCGCCACAGGGGCGGGTCGCCGCCGCGCAGGACCAGGCGCGCGGAACCGTAGCGCTGTTGCATGAGCTCGCGCTGGCGCTCGGCGTTGGCACGCTCGCGAAACGCGCCGGTCTGCACGGCGAAGTAGCCGTCGGGAATCGCGCTGGGAAGGGAGGCGAGGCGCAGCCGCACGTGGGCGGTGCCGGGGCCGAGCATTCCGATCTCGCGCGCGGCGGCACGGGAGAGATCGACGATGCGCCCCTCGACGAACGGGCCGCGGTCGTTGATGCGCACCGAAACGCTGCGGCCGTTGTCCAGATTGCGCACCTCGACTACCGCGCCGAAGGGCAGCGTGCGGTGGGCCGCGGTGAGCTTCTCCATGTCGTAGATCTCGCCGCTCGAGGAGGCCCGGCCGTGATAGGGATGCCCGTACCAGCTCGCGACTCCGGTCTCTTCATCGCCGACGCGGGGCAGCGCGGCGGCGGTGCGCGGAGCCGGGGGCGGCGTCGCGACGCGCTTCTTCTTTGCACAGCCGGCGACGAGAAGCGCCAGGGCGACGATGAGCGGGAGCGGGCGTCTCATTTCTCCAGATGCTAGCCTGGCGGGCGGCGAAGATGCAACTGCCGGCGGATGGACCGCGCGCGGTTCGGTGCACGGGGAAAGCGAGAGCGCCGGAGCACGAGCGTGAAGGACGGACGAAAGCGCGTGCGGAGCGGTCGAGCGCCTTGGGGTGCGCCGTCGGGGGCGGAAACAATTCCGCTCTTCGACGTTCCGGAGGCGCGAAGTGGCCCCGGCTACCCCTCGAATGCATTTTTCTCTTGACTTTCGGAGCGAACGACTTTATATATGAATCACACTGCGGTCATTCGTGATTGCAGATTTTTGATGTCAAGGGAGAAACGATCAATGAAGAACGCAACCAAGAAGGCCGCGAAGAAGAAGGCCGCCCCGAAGAAAAAGGGCAAGTAGCCTCACTACAGCGGAAAGACAAGTTCTCGCAGCAGGCCCCGATCGGTTCGGGGCCTTTTTAGTGTCCGCTCCCTCCCGGTCCGTTCCCGCCCCCTCCGCAGAGTCCCTCCCTCTTGCGCTGCACGAGCGTCCGGAAAGTCTCGCCCATGCCGAACAGCAGGGTTTTCAGTTGCAGACGCCGCTGCGCACGGGCGCCGGGAGTCCCGGCAGCGAGCGCGGCGGCGAACTCATCGCGTGCGCCCGCCTCGATCAGCGTCTGCGCCAGTGTCGCCGAGCTCGTGGGATCGAGGCCGCAGCGCCGGCCGTGTTCTTCGAGCGCGGTGAAGCAGACGTGCGCCGTGATGTCGCGCCCGCCGGGAGCGGCCAGGACGTCCTCGAGGGCGGTGTGGCTCCGGTAGCTCATCAGCGTGCCTTGCGGAAAACGCGCACGCTCGCGGCGGCTGTAGCCGTAGTCGATCGTGAACAGGAAGCCGCGCTCGAGCGATCGGGCGATGCGCCCGATCCAGGCCAGCGCCTCCAGGTTGATCTCGACCAGATCTCCCTCCTCGCAGGGCGCAAGGTAGCGTTCGATGTACTCGGACGTCACGGGTGCGACGGGGCCGCCTTCGACCCAGGTGAAGCGCTCGCCGTCCCAACCGGCCAGCATCTGGCGGAAGCCGCCGCATCGGCACACGGCCGCATCGACCGGCAGCGCGTCGAAGAACTCGTTGGCGAAGACCACGCCGGTGAAGCGAGCGGGCAGGGCGCCGCGGTCCACGTCGACGGGAACGTAGCGCCACTCGGAAAAGGCTTCCCGCATCTCGCCGCGGCCGGCGCCCAGATCGACGACGGTGAAATCCGGCGGGGCGGCCGAGTTCCTCCCACAGCGCGCGAACCCGCGCGGCCATCAGAATGCCGAAGACGGGCTGCAACTGAGAGGCGGTGTAGAAGTCGCCCGCCTTGCCGAAGGGATCGCGGGAGCGCCGGTAGTAGCCATGCGCGGGATGGTAGAGCGCCAGCTCCATGAAACGGTGGAAGGGCAGAGGCCCCAGCCGCGCGATCTCGTCGCGGATGAGCGGGACCAGGGAAGTAGCGGGCGGCTCCAAGCTCTCAGGCTAGCAGGCTCTCCAAGCGGGCTACCATGGTCCCTGTGGGGCTGCCCGAGACGATTCGCGTCAAGATCAGTTCGGAAGAGGCGGGCTCCATCTCGCTCACCGCGGTGGTGGTGCGGGAGATGCCGCTGCGCGAGCTGATTGAAACGCTGCTGGGAGCGGCCGGCAAGGATGCGGCGCGGATCGTCGACCTGCTGCGGCGCGGCACCTTCGTCTCGGGGGCTTCGCGGCTGCGGTGGAGCGGATGGGCCGCCGATCCGGATGCGATCGCATCGGCCCTGGCCACTTTTCCGGACGCGGACCCGGGCCGTCCGTTCGTTCGCGAGCGCTGCGTGCGCGCGGTGTTGAAGGGACCGCCGGCGGGTATACAAGTCGAGCGCCGGGCGGGGAGCGAGCGCCGCCTGTTTCGCCGCCGCAGTTTTTGGGACGCGCTCATGGACCTGGCCGAAGCGGGCGAGCCGGCCTATGCGGGTTACTCCTACCGGCATCGCGCCGACCGCTATTCCCTGACGCTCACTCCGGCGGCGGCGGAGGTGCTGCGTCAGAGCGCCGGCGCGATCCGCTACTCGGCCCTCGAGGCGGCGGTGCGCCGCGCGCGCGTGCAGTCGGTCGAGCTCTACGTGGAACGAACCTGACCGTCGCCGCGGCGCCGGAACCAGATCCACAGCATGCCGGCGAGAACGCTGCCCCAACTGAGAATCCGCGCCAGGAGCATCTCCGTCCCGCCGTCATAGCGGAGCTCGACGGTGCAGCCGCCATCGCACGCCGGTTCGACGACCATCAGGCCGAGCTTGTCGCGGTAAAGGGGGCACGGGTGGCCGTTGGCGCGAGCATGCCACCCCGGATCGTAGTTGACCTGGACGGAGAGGACCTGGCTCCGCTCCAGGCTGGCGGTAATCGCGGCGCGGCTGGCGGCGAGCCAGCGAAAGTCCGCCGCGGGGTAGGCCGCGTTCTCGAGCGCGGCGACGTACGGCCTGAGCGGATCGACGTCGATCCCGCCGGCCGGCGTGCGCTGCGCCAGGTCCTCGCGCCTCATAACGTGAGCCAGCGAGGACGATCGCGACACCTCGTAGATCGCATCGTCGCCATCGCGCCACAACTCTCGGAGGCGCCCCGCGAACTTCTGCGGGTTGCGGAAGGGCTTGTAGGCTTCGCGGCTGTGAGGTCCGCCCACCATCACCGCGCGGACGCCGAAGGACTTCAACCACAGCTCGGCGATTTCACCTTCCCGTCCGTTCGATCCATCGCCGGTATAGACCTGGTAGACCAGCGCCGGGACCAGGCTGTTGGCGAGGCCCTGATCGAAACCGCCGCCGATCTGAGGCGTATCGTTGAACGTGTTCAGCCAGAAACCAACGCTGCCGGGCGCGAAAACGCGCTGCCCCTTCAGGTTTCGGTCGAACCACTGTGCGGCTTCATACTCGATCGTGCCGTGGATATCGATGGGGCGGTCCTGGTACCAGGCGAAATGCCGGTAGTGCCTGGCTTGAAGCCAGCAGAACAGGAAGAACCCGAGCAGGGCGAGGGCGATCTCGCGCCGGCCCATGCGCGCCGCCAGCGGTCGCAGGGAGAAGACGGCGAGAAGCACGAGGCCCATCTCCAGCTCGAGCTGATAGCGGTCAGGCTGGGGCAGGAGGTTGATATCGAGCCACATCGAGGCCAGCACGATGGCAGCCACGGGGACGGTGAAGAAGATCGCGAAACGCTCGATGGTGGAGAGCCTGAGGCGCTCGCATGCGGCGCGCAGAAACGCCAGAGCGATCAGCCCCAGGCCGAGGTACTTCAAATGCTGCGCGGTCATTCGGTACGCCCCGCCCATCCACTGCGAGTTGCTGCGGATCGCCGCCACCGTGGAAGGCGGAATCCATGGCATGGCCAGGAGATAGGCGTAGACGCCAATGCCGGCGGCGGCCAGCCAGACCTTGGCCGGTGTCCCGGGCCGCGCGAGGAGGTACGCGATTACGGCGATCGCGAGTGCGACCCCGCCTAGCCAGTTGGTGAGCACGACCGCGGCCATCCCGAGCGCCGCCAGGATGTAGAAGACGGGCCGCCGCTTTTCGAGCGCGGCGTCCAGCGCGACGATCGCGAGCGGGACGAGCGTTAGCGCAGCGATATGCGGGCCGTCGCCGTAGATTAGCAGAGTCTGAACGCGGCGGGCGCCGAACGGGCCTCCGAGGTCCTTGAGGATCGAGGCGCCCAGCAGCGCGCTCGGCGAGAACAGCGAGTAGAGCATCGCCGCGCCGAAACTGAAGGCGCGCGAAAGCGAGAGGCGCCAGGCCAGCCAGAACAGCGTCACCGGCCCCAATGAGTAGAGAGTCGCGGTGACCGCGTGATAGGCGACGGCAGGCGAAGCGCCTGTCAGATTGATAGCGAGCGCGACCAGAACCCGCAGCAGCGGTGGATAGGTGTTCTGGTACGGCAGGCCGCCATACCACAGAGGAAACCACCCCAGGTCGCGCCAGTGCCCGGACAGATACCGCGGGATGGCGATGTGCGCGCCATCGATCGATGCCATCTGGTTGATGAACCCTGCCGGGAACAGGTCGCGCACGACGTAGCAGTTGACCGCGAGCACGATGGCGGCCAGCAGAGCGGTCTTCAGTTTCGCGGCGCTCACGATAGCGCGATTATGCACGAATCGGGAGGGCGGAGGCAAACGGCCGCCGGCACCCGGCTCGAACGCTCAGGCGCGCTTCACGAGAGCAGGGAGGCGCAGGGGAGGCAGCGCCTTCTCGAGTTGCGGGCGCCGGGACTCCAGCCAGGGAGGCAGCATGAGGCGCGTGCCCAAGGCCGCGGCCGGCTCGTCTACCGTGAAACCGGGCGGGTCCGTCGCAATCTCGAAGCGCACGCCGCCCGGCTCGCGGAAATACGCGGAGCGGAAGTAGCGGCGGTCGATCACCGGCGTGACGCGACGGCCGGCGCGCACGACTTGTTCCCGCCAGGCCTCCTGCGCGGTCTCGTCCGGTGCGCGAAACGCGACATGGTGCACCGTTCCGGCGCCGACGCGGCCAGGCGGGAGGCCGGGCAGGCTTTCGACGTCGACGACCGCTCCCGCTCCGCCCGGTTCGGCGATGAAGCGCGTGCGGCCGCCCGATTGGGCGACGGCGCGAAGACGCATGGGTCCGCCCAGCAGCGCCGCGGTCCGGGCCGACTCGTCCTCCGCCAGCGTGACGCCGTAGAGGCCTCGGATGGAGTGCTCGGCAGGCACGGGACCGTCGGCGAACGGCTCGCGGCCGTCGCCAGTGGCGACCAGTTCCAGGCGCAGGCGGTCCGGATCGGAGAACGAAATCACCTCGTCGCCGAAGCGGGCGTGAACCTCGAACAGAATTCCGCGATCCTGGAGACGCTGTACCCAGAACTCCGAGGCTCCTTCGGGAATCGAGAGCGCGACGGTACGCACCTGCCGCGTGCCGGCGCGGCCGCGCGGCGCGCCGGGCCAGTGGAAGAACGTCAGCAGGCTCCCCGGCCGCCCCAGCGCATCGCCGTAGAAGAGATGATAGGCATCGGGGTCGTCGAAGTTGACCGTCAGCTTCACCAGGCGCAACCCGAGGACACCGCAGTAGAAATCGAGATTCCGCTGCGGATCGCTCGCAATGGCAGTCACGTGATGGATCCCAGGCATGACCAGCCCCTTCCTTACCATGTATATTCGCACAGGCAGAGGCCTGGAGGAGCCGTCCTTTCGGCTAACATGAAGCCAGGTGATTCTGATTGAGCTGGTGTACGATTCGGGCTGCCCGAAGGTGGCGGCGGCGCGCGCCAACCTGGCGTGGGCGCTGACCGAGGCGCACGTCTCGCAGCGGTGGACCGAGTGGGTGCTGCCGGCCGAGGGCCTCCCGGCACGCGTGTACGGCCGGCCGTCTCCCACCATCCTGATCAACGGCCGCGCGGTGGGGGCCTCGGACCCGCTCGATGCGTCCACGAGATACGCCTCCCTGCCTTCGGTCTCGGCGATCGCGAAGGCGCTTGCGGCGGCTCAGGCGGCGGCCCCGGACATCCTTCCACACCGGCTGCGCAAGCTAAGGAAGCGGCGCTGGCAGATCCCGGGCCGGCGCCCGGGGGCGAACCCGGACATGAGCAACAATGGAAGCGGGAAGACCGTAGCCGTTCTATGCCAGACGACGCCGCCAGGATGGTCGTGAAACGACAGGCGCTTTTGCCGTGGGTCTGTCGTCTGTGCGGGCGCGCCTTCGTCTCGGCCTATAACCACAACGCCTTCGGGAACGCCAAGGGCGCCGCCTACTCCGCGCTGCTGGCCTTCTTTCCCCTGCTCACCACGGCCGCGGCGATTCTGGTCCGGTTCCAGGCGGAGTTCATCTCCGACGCCATCTACAACTTCCTTTCCGAGATTCTTCCGCCGGGAACGCAGGACCTGGTCTTCTACTACTTCGCCGTGCGCGGCAAGCAGCCGGTGTTGGTGCCCATCACCGGCATGCTCGTCTCGGTGTGGGCGGGCTCGGGGTTGATGGTGAGCCTGATGCAGGGATTCCACATTGCCTACCGCGTGCCGGGCGGCCGGCCCTGGGTGCGCGAGCGGCTGATCGCGGTCCTGCTGGTTTTTTCGGCGGCCATTCCGGTGCTGTTCGCCTCGGCGCTGATCTTCTTCGGCATCCGCGCGGAGAACTGGATCGTGGACGTGCTGGGGCTGGCGCCGGCAGGGAGAGACGGCGGCAGGCTGGGTGGCGGTGGTGGGCAAGATGCTGCGCTACGCGATCTCGCTGGGTGCCATCGTCCTGGGCGCGACGATTCATGTACTACGTTGGCCCGCAACCGGCCGCAGGCATGGCGGCGCGTGTGGCCCGGCGCGGTGCTGACCACCATCCTGTGGCTGGCGGCCACCTTGATCTTCTCCTGGTACGCGCGCAACATCGCCAACTACAACGTGATGTACGGCGGCATCGCGACGGTGGTGCTGCTGCTGGTGTGGATGTACGTGCTCTCGATCATCGCGTTTGTGGGCTGCGAGTTCAACGTCGAACTGGAGAAAGGGGAAGGGGAGGCGGGGCTGGAGGCGGCGGTCATGCGGCTGTCATAGACCGCAAAACCAAGGCGCTCGGAAGAAACGCACCTCGCGGTCACTTCGAGATCTTGCGCCACACTGGTCGGACGCCGGAAACGACAAGCCAGATCGCCAGGACGGCCATCGCGATCGCCGTTGCATTCATCGCGGCGCGCTCACCCGCATTACTGGCTTTCAGCAGGTTCGGCGTGGGGTTACATGATTGTCGATCGTCGCGAAGAGCAGAACGATCCCACGATCACCTTCCACCAGATTGGCTTCGGCGGCTCGAAATGTATCTGCGCGTCGGGCATATGTGGCACGATCCTATCATGCTCGCGCGACTAAGATAGGGATTGTGCTCGACCGCGTAGCCGCCACCATCGCCCGGTATGGGATGTTTACGCCCGGGCAGCGCGTTGGCGTGGCGGTTTCGGGCGGGGCGGATTCGGTCTGCCTGCTGTTGGTGTTGCGGGAGTTGGCGCCGCGGTGGGACCTGGCGCTCAGCGTTCTTCATCTGAATCATCAGTTGCGCGGCGGCGAGTCGGATGCCGATGAGGAATACGTGGGAGAACTCGCCGCCCGTTTCGGCCTGGAACTGCGCTCGGCGCGGGCGGACGTGCTGCAGATCGCCTCCGCGACCGGCGACAACCTGGAGCAGGCGGCGCGGCAGGCGCGGCGGGAGTTCTTCCTGAGTTTCCTCGGCGCGGGGTGGTGGATCGGGTTGCGCTGGGGCACACGCGGTCGGACCAGGCCGAAACGGTGCTGTTCCGGTTCCTGCGCGGCGCCGGGACGGCCGGCCTGGCCGGGATGCGGCCCCTGACCCGGAGGGTCTGGTGCGCCCGCTGATCGGGATCGAACGGCGCGGAAGTGGAGCAGTTTCTTAGGGATCGCGGCGTCGCATGGCGCGAGGACGCGAGCAACCTGGACCGCACGCTTCGCCCGCAACCGGATCCGGCACGACCTGCTTCCGCGGCTGGCGCGGGAGAACCCGGCGCTGGCCGCGACCCTGGCGCGCCTGGCGGCGGTGGCTGCGGACGAGGAGCGGTACTGGGAGGCGGAGATCGAGCGGGTGTCGAGGGCCGGCTGGTGCTGAGGCCGCCCGCGGTTCTGTTCCGGATGGATTGGATCGGCGTCTCTGCACCCGGCGTTGGCGCGGCGCGTGATCCGCCGGGCGATTCGGGCGGCCAAGGGCGACCTGCGCTCGATCGGCATGGAGCATGTCGAGCGGATTCTTGAGCTTACAGGCAACCGGGCGGGCAGCGCGCGGCTCCAGGCGCCGGGGGTGGACGTCTTCCGCTCCTTCGATTGGGTCCGTCTGGCTCCTCCGGGGACCGACAGCGCTCGAAGGCCGCGACTACGAATTGCCCGCTGCCAGTGCCGGGAAGCGTAGAACTTCCCGGCGGCCGTGAGTTCTCGTCTGGACCTAGAACTGGAACCGGGAGGCGATCGGGCGGGCCGGTTCCGCATATAATAAAGATGGAACCGAATTGGACTGGGGTAGGATCTCCGGTGGTTTGCGGATACGGAACTGGAGGCCGGGTGATCGATATCGACCAGTTGGACACGCCTGCGAAACCAAGATCAAGTTCTTGTTCCAAGAGGCCCGAATTCCCCTGTGGGAACGCCACGGCTGGCCACTTGTCGTCTGTGGTGACTCGATCGTCTGGGCTGCGAAGTTTGGAGCGGCGGCGGAGTTTCGCCGTCTCCGCAGAGACTCGCAGCGTGCTGAGGGTACGCGAAATTGGTGACATCGCCGAATTTTGAGATCGCATCGCGGCCGATCGGCGTCTCTAGAGACGTAGAGGACGTTGCGTTGGGCCGCTCCGCCGCGAGCGGGAGACTTGTATGAATTCCAACCTGAAAACCGCGATTTTCTGGGTGGTCCTGATCATGCTGGTGGTGGTCTTCGTGACCGTCGTCCGCACCGGGCAGCGAGGGCCGGACAGGAACCTGACCTTCACCCAGTTCGTTCACGACATGACGGACCGAAAGGTCAAGGAAGTCACCGTTAGCGGGATGGAGGTGCACGGCACGTACACCGACGGCGCCGCCTTCCACACTCTGATCCCCGAGCAGGTACTCCGAGATCTACAAGACCCTCCAGGACAACAACGTCTCGGTCGATCATCAAGGAAGCGAACGCCAGCAACTGGGTGTCGCTG
This sequence comes from Bryobacterales bacterium, assembly GCA_963710565.1. Lineage (GTDB taxonomy): Bacteria > Acidobacteriota > Terriglobia > Bryobacterales > Bryobacteraceae > DASWZN01. The sequence goes on from CAVQAN010000015.1 coordinate 288,445, forward strand.
CTGATCAACGCCGATTCCGTTCATCCTGCTGCTCGGCGTTCTGGATCTTCATGATGCGCCAGATGCAGAGCGGCGGCAACAAGGCCCTGAGCTTCGGCAAGAGCCGCGCGCGGCTGCACTCGTCGCAGCAGAAGAAGGTGACCTTCAAGGACGTGGCGGGCGTCGAAGAGGCCAAGGAAGAGCTGCAGGAGATCATCGAGTTCCTGCGCGAGCCGCAGAAGTTCCAGAAGCTGGGCGGGCGGATTCCGAAGGGCGTGCTGCTGATCGGCCCTCCGGGCACGGGCAAGACGCTGCTGGCGCGCGCGATCGCGGGCGAAGCCAACGTTCCGTTCTTCTCGATCTCCGGCTCGGACTTCGTCGAGATGTTCGTCGGCGTCGGCGCCAGCCGCGTGCGCGACCTGTTCGAGCAGGGCAAGAAGAACGCGCCCTGCATCATCTTCATCGACGAAATCGACGCCGTGGGCCGGCACCGCGGCGCGGGTCTGGGCGGCGGGCACGATGAGCGCGAGCAGACGCTGAACCAGTTGCTGGTCGAGATGGACGGCTTCGAATCGAACGAAGGCGTGATCCTGGTGGCGGCGACCAACCGGCCCGGACGTGCTCGATCCGGCGCTGCTGCGGCCGGGCCGCTTCGACCGGCGCGTGGTGGTGGGGCGGCCGGACGTGAAAGGGCGCGAGGCGATTCTCCGGGTCCACACCAAGAAGGTCCCGCATCGCCGACGACGTGGACCTGATCGGTCATCGCGCGCGGCACGCCGGGCTTCGCCGGCGCCGACCTGGCGAACCTGGTGAACGAGGCCGCGCTGATCGGCGCGCGCCAGAACCGCAAGGTGGTCACGCATGGCCGATTTCGAAATCGCCAAGGACAAGGTTCTCATGGGCGTCGAGCGCAAGTCGCTGATCATCAGCGAGGAAGAGAAGCGCAACACGGCCTATCACGAGGCCGGCCACGCGCTGGTGGCCGCGGTGATGCCCAAGGCCGACCCGGTGCACAAGGTCACCATCATCCCGCGCGGCATGGCGCTGGGCGTGACCATGCAGCTTCCCCTGGACGACAAGCACTCCTACAGCAAGGAGTATCTGCAGACCGAGATCACGATCATGATGGGCGGCCGCATCGCCGAAGAGACGTTACATGCACGAGATGACCACCGGCGCGGGCAACGATATCGAGCGCGCCACCGAGATCGCCCGGAAGATGGTCTGCGAGTGGGGCATGAGCGAGCTTGGGCCGCTCAGCTTCGGCAAGAAGGAAGAGCAGATCTTCCTGGGCCGCGAGATCGCGCAGCATCGCGACTACAGCGAAGACACCGCGATCAAGATCGACGCCGCGGTCCAGAAGATCGTGCGCGGCGCCTACGAGCAGGCCAGCACGCTCATCGAGGAGCGCTCCGAGGCGCTGGTGCGGATCGCCGAAGCGCTGCTCGAGCGCGAAGTGCTGGACGGCGACGAGGTGCACCACCTGATCGAGGGCCGCGCGCTTCCGCCGGTGCGGCCGATCCCGCCGGGCGACGGCGGCCGAACGCAGCAGGTGGTTCGTCCCGAGGGCGGCCGCAGGATTACGCCGCTGGTCGAGGGAGAGCGGCCGCAGCCGGCGTGACCCCGCGCTTTCCGGTCTACCTGTTCGACGTCGACGGCACATTGGTGGACTCCGCGGACGACATCTGCGGGGCGATTCTCGAAGCGCTGCAGCCCGACGCCGGTGGGTGGGCTTACCAAGGCGGACCTGGTCCGGTACGTGGGCGTCCACCTGCTTCGGACGTTCCAGGAGTTGCTGCCCGAATACACGCTCGAGCAGCACGAGGAACTGATCCGCAACTACCGCGCCATCTACTGGGCCCGCGGGCATCGCTCGACGCGCGTATTCCCCGGCGTCTGCGAGGCGCTCCAGCGGCTTGAGCGGGCGCAAGTCCACGGCGACCACAAAGGCCACCTCGACCACGCGCGCGGTGCTCGATCAGTTCGGCCTGGCTCCCTATTTCGATCACGTGCAAGGCACCGACGGGTTCGCCTACAAGCCCGCGCCCGACGTGATCCTGGCCTCTCTTGCCGCCCTGGGAGCGCGTCCGGAGGAGTGCCTGCTGGTGGGCGACTCACCCGCCGACATGGAGGCGGGCCGGCGCGCCGGGGTCGCTATCTGCGCGGTTCGCTACGGGTACGGCGACCCGGCCCGAATGGCGCGCTTCGAGCCGGACCTGTGGATCTCGGATCTGCGGGAACTGCTGGGGTAGGCGGGACCGATTAGACGTCGGCGCACCCGGCCAGGTAGCACATTCCGAAGGGGGAAATTCACGGGGCGGGCGCTGCTGAAGGCGACCTTCCGCCCCGTTATGCGAGGAAACTCTTGCGCCAGTTCGGCCGCTATACAAATTAAAGGACTTTCAGCTCCACAAGCAATACTGAAAAGGGATACTACCACCCCATAGCTGCGGGTTAGCCGATAGTTAATATCGATGGTAAGATAACCCGCCCTCCCGCCGGCCGTTGTCCCTGCTGTCTCTTGCGAACCCCGTCTTTTTCCGCTACATTCGGGTTGGACTTCCTCACGCAACGGGAAGACGGTTCCGGAGCCGGTTCCCCGCGTCCTCCGCGGTTTCAGGGACCTGGACGCCGGGCCGGTCTGCCTGTTGCCCACCGAAGCGTGCGCGCGCTTCCAAGAGGAGGGTCGCATGCCGATTCTGAGGAAGTTGCAGGAATTCCTGGAACAGAACGAGGTGACCTATACGCACACGGTCCATCCGCTGGCGTACACGGCGCGGGAGGTGGCTGCGGCAGAGCACGTCCCCGCGCGCGAGATCGCCAAAACCGTCGTCTTCCTGAGCGAACACGGGTATGGCATGGCCGTCCTGCCGGGCGACAGCGTCGTGGACCTGGAGCAGTTGCGGTTGGACCTGGGGCTCTCGCGCCTGCGCCTGGCGACCGAAGCGGAGCTGGCGGACCTGTTTCCGCCCTGCGAACTGGGTGCGATGCCGCCCTTCGGCAACCTGTTCAGCCTGCCCGTCTACGTCGACAGCCGCCTGGCCGGAGAGGACAGGATCGCGTTCAACGCCGGCACCCACCGCGACGTCATCCACATGCACTTCGGCGACTTCGAGAGGGTGGTGCAGCCCTCGGTGGTGGCGTTTTCGCGGAGGGCGCGGGCGATGGCATAGGGGGCTCACCCCTCGCGGAGCGGAGGCGCCTCGTGGCGGCAGGTGGAACCGCCTGTCCCACGGCGGGCCGCGCGTGGTAAAAGGGTTCTGTATGCCATCGTTCGCCATCACCACGCCGCAGAGGAACTACGAGGCTGTTGTCGAGCGGGGCATTCTCGCGCGGATCGGCGAGTTCATACCGGCCGGCTGCGGGAAGATCTTCGTCGTCACCACTGAGGATGTCTGGCAGCCCCACCACTCCCGCCTCGCGCCCGGCCTGGCTGGGCGCTCCCACGAGATCGTGTTGTTTCCCGGCGGCGAGGAGCACAAGCGCCTTGGCTGCCTTGAGTGGCTGGCCGAGGAACTGGTGAGGCGGGGCGGCGACCGCTCCAGCCTGGTCGTCGCGTTCGGCGGCGGCGTGGTGAACGACCTGGCGGGATTTCTGGCGGCCATCTTCATGCGCGGCGTGCCGGTGCTCCAGGTCCCCACTACGCTGCTGGCGCAGGTGGACGCCGCCATCGGCGGCAAGACGGCGGTGGATCTCGAGTGCGGCAAGAACCTGGTGGGAGCGTTCCACCAGCCCGTGGCGGTGCTCATCGACCCCGAAGTGCTGGCGACGCTGCCCGAGCGCGAGTACCGCAACGGCTTGTTCGAGGTGTTGAAGTACGGCGTCATCCGCAGCCCGGAACTGTTCCGGACGCTGGCTGAGGAGAGCGCGGCCGTGCTGGCGCGCGAGCCCGCCCTGGCGGAGCGGATCATCGGCGAGTGCGTGCGCATCAAGGCCGAGGTCGTTTCCGCCGACGAGCGGGAGAAGAACGTGCGCGCGATCCTCAACTTCGGCCACACCGCCGGCCACGCCCTGGAAGCCGAGACGGGCTATTGCCGCTTCCGCCATGGAGAGGCGGTCGCCTTCGGCATGCGCACTGCCGTCTACCTCTCCGAGCGGACCGGCCATCTTTCGGCCGAGGACGCCGTCGAGATTCTGAACGCCATCGCGCTCTACGGACCGATTCCCTCGCTGGAGGGCGTGACCGCGGAGGCGATCGCGCGCCGCGCGTTGATGGACAAGAAGACCCTGCAGGGCCGCGTGCGCTGGGTTCTGGCGGAAACGATCGGGCAGGTCGCGGTGGTATCCGACATCGACGACGCGCTCGCGGTGTCGGCCATTCAGGAAGCGCTCGAATGAGCGGCCCGCCGGCCGGGGGGACCTCGCCCCCGGGCGCCGCCGGCGAAGAGGAGTCGGCACGCTGGGTGCGCGGGATGTTCGCCCGGGTCGCCCCCCGCTACGATTTTCTAAATCATCTGCTCTCGTTCAACCTGGACCGCTACTGGCGCGCGCGCGCGATGCGGGAACTGCGGCCGGCTCTCGATCGGCCCGGCGCGCGCGTTCTGGACCTGTGCTGCGGGACCGGCGACCTTCTACTCACGCTCCAAGCCGAGGCGCGAACGCCCGTGACCGGCATCGACTTCTGCCATCCCATGCTGGTGGCCGCGTGCGGCAAACTGAAGCGCAGGCGGCTGGATGCGGCGCTGGTCGAGGCTGACGCGCTGGCGTTGCCGCTGGCGAACGGGTCGATCGACGTGGCCGCCACCGCGTTCGGCTTCCGCAACCTGGCGAACTACGAGAAAGGCCTGCGCGAGATCGCGCGGCTGGTGAAGCCGGGCGGCGTGGCGGCGATCCTGGAATTCTCGCAGCCGCCGTCGGCCCTTCTCGCGGCGCTCTACCGTTTCTACTCGCGGCGCATCCTTCCGGCGATCGGGGGCGCGGTCTCCGGCGATCGGGGCGCATACGAATACCTCCCGGAGTCGGTGCGCAACTTCCCCAGCGCGGAGCGTCTGGCAGGCATGATGAGGGAGGCCGGATTCGTCGAGGTGCGTTTCGCGCGCCTCACCGGCGGCATCGTCGCTCTGCACCTGGGAAGAGCGGGATAGGGCCCCCAATATCCGGCAGGGGAGCATCTCTCCGCCGCCCTTACCCCAGCGCTCCCACCCGCTCCTCCAAGGCCCGGCGAAACCCCTCGTCGAGAATCGACTCGAGATTGACGCGCACGTTGGCCAGCGCGCCGGCGATGGCGGCGCGGGACAGGGCGCGCGCGGTTTCGAGGTCGGACGAAAAGCGGGCGGGCGCTTCCTTCTGGAGGGCGGCGAGGCGCTGGTCGAGCGCGTGGACGCGCTCGGCGACCTCCATGGGAACCCCCGCGGCCTGGTGCAGCGCCTCCTCGAGGTGCGGGGCGCGCGCAGGCCTTGGGCATGCGGTAGGCGGCCATCACACCGTTGAACGCCTGCGCGTCACGCTCGACGGCCTCGGATAGGAACTTGCGGTCGGCCTCGAATTCGCGGCCATCCCGCTTGGCGAGGGCGGCTACCATGGAGCCCAGGGCCGCGGCCATGGCGCCCGCAGCGGCCGACGCGCTGCCTCCTCCGGGAGTGGCCGACGGCGCCGCCAGCGCGTCGAGAAACTCGTCCAGCCCGCTGGGCGCCGCCTCGGCCAGCCGGTTCTCGAGCACCACCGCGGGGCGGAAATTCTCGACGCGCAGAAAGTGCTCGGCCGCCATTTCGAACGCCCGCTTCGGGATCAGGCCTACGATTTCGCTGCCCACTACCGGCACGCCGCAGCGCTCGGCCTCGGTGCGCACCGTCTCGAAAACGCGGTGGAGGGGAGTCTGCTCGAAATCGGTCAGGTTCATCGAGACCTGGGCCAAATTCCGCGAGGTGAGCGGAACGCCCATCGCTTTCACGTAGCGGAATCCGCCCGATGAGTATCGAATGGCGCGCGCAATGCGCTTGGCGACCCCTACGTCCGGCGTGCCGAGGTTGATGTTGTACGCGATCAGGAACTTGCGCGCGCCCACGACGGTCGCGCCCGCGGTGGGGTGCAGACGCGGCTCGCCGACGTCGGGGGCGCGCTCGGGGTTGGTGGCCACTTCGTCGCGCAGTCCCTCGAACTGCCCGCGGCGGATGTTCTCGAGGTTGACGCGGTCCGGCCTGCGCGCCGCCGCCTCATAGAAGTAGACCGGCACCTGGTAGCGCCGCCAGATCTCCTCTCCCACCCGCGTGGCAATACGGACGCACTCCTCGAGGGTCACGCCTTCGATGGGGACAAAGGGCACCACGTCGGCGGCGCCGATGCGCGGGTGCACGCCGGAATGGCGGTTGAGGTCGATCAGCTCGACCGCCTTGCCGACCGCGCGCACGGCCGCCTCGCTCACCGCGTCGGGCGGGCCTGCGAGCGTCAGCACGGAGCGGTTGTGGTCGGCGTCGAGCTCCCGGTCGAGGACGACGACCCCGGCCACGGAGCGGACCGCTTCGATCAAGGCGTCCACTTTGGCGGCGTCGCGTCCCTCGGAGAAGTTGGGCACGCACTCGATCAGTCTTCGGGCCATTCCACCTCTCCTTCCCGGTAGAGCACCCTCTCCGCCCTTGATGGTCATGGCGACAAGGTTCACTCCGAAATGATACGGGATTTCGCGGTAGTCGGGGACGTTGTAGATGACCAGGTCCGCGTTCTTCCCGGCCTCGATGCTGCCGCAGTGGGCGGCGCAGCGGATGGCGTGGGCTCCGTTGATGGTGGCGGCGGTGAAGGCCTCGGCGGGCGTCATGCGCATTTGGGAGCAGGCCAGCGAGAGGATCATCTGCATGCTGTAGGTGGGGCTGGTGCCGGGGTTGAAGTCGGTGGCAAGCGCCACGGCCGCGCCGGCGTCGATCATCTTGCGAGCCGGGGCGTATTGCTCGAGACCGAGGTGGAAGACAGCGCCCGGAAGCAGGGTGGCCACGGTGCCGGATCCGGCCAGCGCGCGGATTTCGTCGTCGCTGGCGCGATCCAGGTGGTCGGCGCTGGCCGCGCCCACCTCGACGGCCAGCGCCGCCGCGCCGCTCGAAGAGAACTGGCCGGCGTGAATTTTGAGGTCGAATCCCAGCGCGCGCGCAGCCTTCAGGTAGCGCCGCGCCTGCGCCACGTTGAATGCGCCCTCATCGCAGTACACGTCGGCAAAGCGGGCCAGGTTGCGGCGGCGGAGCTTCGGCATCAGGTAGGCGCACACCCATTCGATGTAGTCATCCTCGCGGCCGCGCCAGTCTGGCGGGACGACGTGCGCGCCGAGATAGGTCGGGACCACCTCCAGCGGACGTCCGTTCAGGGCGCGGATGGCGCGCAGCGTCTTGCGCTCTGCGCTCTCATCCAAACCGTAGCCGGATTTCGCCTCCAGGGTGGTGGTGCCGTGGCGGATGAAACCGGCCAGGCTGCGGCGCGCCTGCAAGACAAGCTTGCGAATGGGCGTCTCGCGCACGGCCCGGACGCTGCTGAGTATCCCGCCCCCAGCCGCCGCGATTTCCGCGTAGGTCGAGCCCGCCAGGCGCATGTCGTAATCGGCCAGCCGCGGCGGCCCGCAAACCAGGTGCGTGTGGCTGTCCACGAAACCGGGGGCGACGACCTTGCCGCTGGCGTCGATCTCGAGCGCGTCGCGAGCGGCGCTGAGATTCTCGACGCGCCGGCCGGGGCCGAGCGTGGCGATGGCGCCGCCCTCAAGAAGGACCGCGCCGTCCTGGATGATTCCTAGCTCGCGGAGGGCCGCACCGCGCCGGGGGCCCGCGGAGCCGCGCAACGTAATCAGTTGCCTGGCTCCCCGCACAAGGACCGGGTTGTCCTTACCCATTCGGAAGATAGAGCACGCTGAACAGCTATTGTTGCATCGGCACGCGCAATCCGGCGAGTCTTGCGAACTCGATTGCGTCCTGGTACCCCGCGTCGGCGTGGCGTAGTACGCCTAGTCCTGGGTCGCACGTCATGACTCGCTGCAGGCAGCGCGCGGCCAGCGGCGTGCCGTCGGCGACGGTCACCTGGCCGGCGTGCAGCGAGTAGCCGATTCCCACGCCTCCGCCATTGTGGAACGAGACCCAGCTCGCGCCCGAGGCGGTGTTGAGCAGGGCGTTCAAGATCGGCCAGTCGGCGATGGCGTCGCTGCCATCGCGCATTCCTTCGGTCTCGCGGTATGGCGAGGCCACCGACCCGCAATCCAGGTGGTCGCGGCCGATGACGATGGGGGCTTTCAATTCCCCGCTTGCCACCATGCGGTTCATCTCCAGCGCAAACTGCGCGCGCTCGCCATAGCCGAGCCAGCAGATGCGCGCCGGGAGGCCCTGGAAGCGCACCCGCTTGCGCGCCAGCGCGATCCAGCGCGTGAGGGTTTCGCTCGAGGAGAACAGGCGGCACACCGCCGCGTCGGTCGCCGCGATGTCGGCCGGCATCGCCCGAGAGGGCCACCCAGCGGAACGGGCCGCGGCCCTCGGCGAACATGGGCCGGATGTACTCGGGCACGAAGCCGGGGATCTTGAAGGCGTCGGAGACCCCGCGGTCGGCCGCCATGCGCCGGATGTTGTTGCCGTAATCGAAGGCGATCGCGCCCAGGCGTCTGCAAGTCGAGCATGGCGCGGACGTGGACGGCGATCGAATCCATGGCGCGCTCGACGTACTGGCCCGGGTCGCGGGCCCGAAGTTCGGCGGCGTCTGCCACGCTGTACCCCGCCGGGATGTAGCCGTTAAGCGGGTCGTGGGCGCTGGTCTGGTCCGTCAGAAGATCGGGTACGATGCCGCGGCGCACCATTTCGGGCAGCACCTCGGCGCAGTTGCCGGCCAGACCGACCGAAACGGCCTGCTTCTGGTGGACCGCGTTGCGAAGGATGCGGACGGCCTCCTCAAGGCTGGTGACCATGATGTCGCAGTAGCCGGTTTTGAGGCGGCGCTTGATGCGCTCGGGATCGGCTTCGACGCACAGGAACGCCGCGCCGTTCATAGTGGCCGCCAGCGGCTGCGCGCCACCCATGCCGCCCATCCCGCCCGTCACCACCAGCTTGCCCGCCAGCGTGCCGCCGAAGTGCTTGCGCGCCGCGGCGGCGAAGGTCTCATAGGTGCCTTGCAGGATGCCCTGGGTGCCGATGTAGATCCAGCTTCCGGCCGTCATCTGGCCATACATGATGAGGCCGAGCTTCTCGAGAGCGTGGAACTGCTCCCAGTTGGACCAGTGGCCGACCAGGTTCGAGTTGGCGATCAGCACGCGCGGCGCCTCCTCGTGGGTGCGGAAGACGCCCACGGGCTTGCCGGATTGGACCAGCAGCGTCTCGTCGTTCTCCAGGCGCCGCAGCTCGCGCACGATGGCGTGAAAGGACGGCCAGTCGCGCGCGGCTTTGCCCGCGCCGCCGTAGACCACCAGGTCCTGCGGCCGCTCGGCGACCTCGGGGTCCAGGTTGTTCATCAGCATGCGCAGGGCCGCTTCCTGCCGCCAGCCCTTGCACTCGAGCGCGGCGCCGCGCGAAGCCCGAATGACTTCCTGCATGAGTCCACGATAGCACTGGGGCAGCAAGATGCCGGCGCGGGAGCATAGAGCCGGGGGGCGCTCCTGCCGCCGGCCTTGCATTCGAGCACGGGGCCGCGCGAAGCGCGCATGACGTCTTGCGCCATGCCCTCACTCTGACAGCGCCTCAGGCCGCGACCGCAACGCGCAGGGCTCCAGGTCCAGGCCCGGAACGACACCGCTCGGCGGGCTAACCCTTCTTGGGCTTGCTGGGCCGGATCTCGAGGCGGCTGACCAGGGAACGTCCGGGCATGCGCAGGAGATCGAGCACGGCCTCGGCGATGTCCTGGGGCGCGGACTTCCAGTCGCCGCCGCCAGGCGGACCGAAGCGGGTGTCGACGCTGCCGGGCATGATGACGGACACGCGCACGTTCTCGTAGCGGTGGTCGAGCATCATGGCCTCGCTGAATCCGATCAAGCCGAACTTGGAGGCGTTGTAGGCCGCGCCGCCGGCGAACGGGTTGCGGCCCGCCAGGCTGCCGATGTTGATCGACGAAGCCGCCGCCGCGTTTGCGGAAGCGCGGCATGGCCTCGCGGCAGCAATAGAAAACTCCGTCCAGGTTTGTGCCGATGGTGCGCCGCCAATCCTCGACCGAGAGATCGGCGACGCTGGCGAAGAGGCCGAGGCCGGCGTTGTTGACCAGAACGTCGAGGCCGCCGAGCCGCTCGTCGACGGTGCGGAACAGAGTCGCGACGTCGCCGGGATGGGAGACATCGGCCGGGCAGCCGGCCACCTTGCCGCCGCCTGCGGCGAGTTCGGCGACCGCCCGGCCCACCGCATCTCCCGGAGCGGCCGCAAATGGCTACCGACGCTCCGGCCCCGAGCAGGGCTTCGGCGATCGCCCGTCCGATGCCGCGCGTCCCGCCGGTCACGAGGGCGGACTTGCCTTCCAGGAATCGTTCCATACTTCGATTATTCCGCAGTCGGCGCGAGGCTGCGCACGGGCGGCGAGGCGGGCCGACGCACGCACACCAAGAAGAAGCCCGCAACCGGAATCCCGGATGCGGGCTTGGGCACAACCCCGGAAAAGGAGAAGGAAACTAATCGCGGCGCTTCAGAGTCGGACGCTCGTCCGAGTCGTCTGAGCCCTTCTGGTCCGTGCCGCTGCCGTCGCCGGCCGAGGTGCCCGAACCGGGCGCCTTCCGCAACCGCGGCTTGTTGAGGTCCTTGTCGACGACCTTGTGACGGTTCTCCATGGCCATCAGCCGCGACTTCACGTTGTCGAACTCCGACGTGCTGACCACGTACTCGGGCTTGGCCTTGAGCAGTTCCTGGATGTTCTTCTGCGCCGCCTTGACGCGGTCGTCCGTCGGCGGATGGGTGGAGAAGACCTTGCTCATGGTGCCCGGCTTGCGCTTCTCGAGCGTCTGGATCTTCTCGAAGAAGTCCACGAAAGCGGTCGGATCGTAGCCGGTCTTGTACATGTACTCGAGGCCGAGCATGTCGGCTTCCGACTCCATTCCGCGCGAGAACTTCAGGAATCCCACCGGGATCAGGACGCTGACCGCCTGCCGGATGCCGTAACCGGTCCAGCCGCCCATGAAGATGAGCGGGATGGTGGCGAAGTTGACGATGGTACCTCGGGTGGCGTTGCGGGTGCCGTGCCGCGCCGCCACGTGCGCGATCTCGTGCGCCATGACGCCCGCCAGTTCGGCCTCGGAGTCGGCTTTGAGGATCAGGCCGGTGTTGACGAAGAAGAAGCCGCCCGGGAGCGCGAACGCGTTCACGTCCTCGCTGTCGATGACCTTGATCGTAAAGGGAACCTTGGCGTCGGAATTCCGCACCAGGTTCTGCCCGACGCGGTTGACGTATTCCGCGATGACCGGGTCGTCGACCAGCTTGGCCGAGCGCTCGACCTCCTGGGCCAGTTGTTTCCCGAGAGCGATCTCTTTCTCCAGGGAGTACATATTCAGGCCCTTGCCGACATCGCGACTGCCGATCTGGTCGGGGTCTTTCTCGGAGTCCGAGGCCCGGCCGGCCTGCGGAGCAAGCAGAGCCAGGGACAAAACCGCCGAGAGCGCAACGGGTGAGAACCGATTCATCGGAACCTCCTGCCCAGAGGGCGCTTCTACATTCAGTATACGCCTCCAGCCCGGATTCTCTCTGTCATTGGTTTAACGTATAGTTGGGGGCATGGGTTACGAGAGAAACCCGGCGGAGGCGCCGGTCTGGGAGGCTTGGCGGGACGAGTTTCCGGTAACGCAGGAACTCGTTTATTTGCACCATGCCGGAGTGGCGCCGCTGTGCCGCCCCGCGGCCGAGGCCATGAAACGCCTGGCCGACGACGCCATGCGCTTCGGTTCCCTCCACTACGACCAGTGGCTGGCGGCCTATGAAGGCGTCCGCCAGGCCGCGGCGCGCCTCATCGGCGCCCACCGCGACGAGATCGCCACCGTCAAGAACACCTCCGAGGGCATCGCCACCATCGCCCTGGGCCTCGACTGGCGCCCCGGCGACCGCGTCATCGGGTTTCAGGAGGAGTTCCCGGCCAACTTCTTTCCTTGGAAGCGGTTGGAGCGCAAGGGTGTGCGCGTCGAGTGGCTTTCCGTCACCGATCCGTCTGGACCGAATCGACGAGGCCGCCCGCGGCGCCCGCCTGCTCTCCATCAGCTTCGTTCAATACCTCAGCGGCCGCCGCGCCGACCTGGAAGCGATCGGGGAGATCTGCCATCGCCACGGCTGCCTCTTCGTGGTGGACGCCATTCAGGGCCTGGGCGCCTTTCCGCTCGACGTGCGGAAGGCCCGCATCCACGCGCTGGCTGCCGACGGCCACAAGTGGCTCCTGGGGCCGGAAGGCTGCGGAATCCTGTACGTGCGAGAGGGAACTCCAGGACGCCATCGAACCTGTGGAGTTCGGCTGGACCAACGTCGCCCACTACGCCGACTACGCCAGCCGCGACATGGCTCTCCGCCCCGACGCCGGCCGCTACGAGTGCGGGACGCTGAACACCGTCGGGTGCTACGGGCTGCGGGCGGCCATCGAGTTCCTTCTCGAGGTAGGACTGGAGCGCATCGCGCCGCAGGTGCAGGCGCTCGGGGACCGGATCGCGGCGGGCGTTGCCACGAAGGGCTATGAGGTGCTCGGGACGCGCACGCCCTCGACCGGCGCCGGCATCGTGAGCTTCCGCAAGCAGGGCCTCGATTCGCGCCAGGTGGTGAGCCGGCTCAAGGACAAAGGAATCATCGCCGCGCCGCGGCAGGGCTGGGTCCGCGCGTCGCCGCACTTTTACATCGGTCCCGGGGATATTGACCGGCTGATCGAAGGGCTGCCCTAGCGGCCTTCGGCCTGCCTGTTGCTACGCCTTCTTGCCGCGCGCCTTGGGCTTCTTGGGCTCTTCCACGACTTCGGCAACTACCGCGGAGGGGTCCACCGAGGCCAGCACCTGCTTGAAGAGGGCTTCCTTTTTGGTGTCTTTCTTCGGCGGGGGCTCGCCGTTCCGGAAGTCGTGCTCGTGGTAACAGGTGCGGCAGCGCATCTTCGCCGGCTGCGAGCCCAGCAAGGACACAATCGAGTGGTTCGTTAGCCGCCGGCACTTGACGCAATAGTCGTCGATGTCGTCGCCCAGCCGAAACTCCGCCATGTAAACCTCCGCAGCAGGGAAGTATATCGAATTCCTGCCCACGTGTGGGATACCATGGAATCGCTATGGAGTTCCTAAAAAGCAGCCTTCTCGATCTGATCACCGAAACCTCGACCAACCTGCCTCCGGACGTGCGCGCGGCGATGGCGGCGGCGGGGCCTGCGGAAGCGCCGGGAACGCAGGCCGCGCAGGCGTTCGCCATCATCGCCGGCAACGTCGATATGGCCGCGGAGGACGAAGCGCCGATCTGCCAGGACACCGGCATGCCCACGTTCTTCGTGCGCACGCCGCTGGGAGTCAGCCAGATCGCGGTGCGCCAGGCGGCCTGCGAAGCCATCGCCGAAGCCACGCGGCGGGGCAAGCTGCGCCCGAATTCGGTGGATTCCATCACCGGCCGCAACAGCGGCGACAATCTCGGCCCGGGGACGCCGGTGTTCCACTTCGAGCAGTGGGAGGAGCGGGACATCGAGGTGCGGCTGATTCTGAAGGGCGGCGGGTGCGAGAACAAGAACATTCAGTACTCGCTCCCCTGCCCGCTCGAGGGGCTGGGCCGCGCGGACCGCAACCTTGAAGGCGTGCGCAAGTGCATCCTGCACGCGGTGTGGCAGGCGCAGGGGCAGGGCTGCTCGCCGGGCGCGCTGGGCGTGTGCGTGGGCAGCGACCGCGCGCACGGCTACGAGCTGGCCAAGGAGCAACTGCTGCGGACGCTGGACGACGTGAATCCCGATCCGGCGCTGGCCGCGCTCGAAGCGCGCATTCTGGGCGAGGCGAACCGCATCGGGGTGGGGCCGATGGGATTCGGCGGGAGCGTCTCGCTGATCGGGTGCAAGATCGCCGCGGCCAACCGGCTGCCGGCGAGCTTTTTTGTTTCGGTGGCCTACGACTGCTGGGCGTACCGGCGGCTGGGCGTGCGGCTGGACGCCTCGAGCGGCGCCATTACGCAGTGGCTGTACCGCGATCCGGCGCGGCCCGTAGAGCGGCTGGCGAAGGGCCAGGGCTTCCCGCTAACCGGCCGCGAAATCCACCTGAAGGCTCCGCTCGCCGAAGAGCAGGTGCGCGCGCTGAAGGTGGGCGACGTGGTGCTGATCGATGGCGACATGTACACGGGCCGGGACGCCGTGCACGCCTACCTGATGAAGAACGACCCGCCGGTGGATCTGCGCGGGGCGGTTCTCTATCACTGCGGCCCGGTGATGCTGAAGCAGGGCGATACGTGGGTGACCAAGGCGGCCGGTCCCACTACCAGCATCCGCGAGGAGCCGTACCAGGGCCAGGTGATCCGGCGCTATGGCGTGCGGGCGGTGGTGGGCAAGGGCGGCATGGGAGCGCAGACGCTGGCCGCGATGGAGGAATGCGGCGCGGTCTACCTGCACGCCATCGGGGGTGCGGCGCAGGTTTACGCGCGGGCCATCGAGAGGGTGGCCGGCGTCCACTTGCTCGAGTTCGGCATCCCCGAAGCGATGTGGCACCTGAAGGTACGCGGTTTTCTGGCCATCGTGACCATGGACGCGCATGGCGGGAGCCTGCACGCGGAAGTGGAGAAGACGACAGCGGAAGCCCTGGCGGGTCTGCGCGAGGGCTGAGGGTCTGGTAGAATAAACGAGTTACGGCCAGGTAGCTCAGCTGGTAGAGCGCGGCCCTGAAAAGGCCGGCGTCGGCGGTTCGATTCCGTCCCTGGCCACCACATCCAACAGCACTTAGCAGTAGCCAGAAACATCGGGTTTCAGCCATGGGAACGATACGGGAACACTTAAGCGGATCGTCAACTCGCCTTCCGCGCAGCATGCGCTGAGTAGTGCTGGTCCAACGCCTGCCGGACAAGCGCCTTGATGACTGCCTGGCGGCTCACATTCAGTTCGGCTGCGGCCTGGTCGAGTTCCTGGAGCATGGAGGCGGTAAAATCCACGTTCACGCGCTGAATGGGCTGCATCATCTTGCCGCGGTTCGTGAAGAACCGCGACACGTCTTCGCCGCGGTCGGCCATCTTGGCGATGGACTCGGCCGATGGGGCTTTCTTGGTTTCACGAGTTTTCTTCATAGAGTTCCCGCTCCTCTCGCGTCGCGCGCCACAGCGTCACCAGGCGTCAGTGATCGCCGGGCGGTCTTCCCCGATCTCGAAGATCACCGTGAACAGGCGGTCGCCGGCCCATCCAATCGCGCGGCATTGTTCCGGGTCATCCGAGCGCCGGTCCTGGTAATACGGACGCGTGAAGACCTCCTGCGCTTCCTCGAAGCCGATGCTCCGCTTCGGGTTGCGCCTCAGCGCCTCGCTCTTGGCCTTGCTGAACTGGAATCGCATGGCAGAGTGGTATGACTGTTATACCACATCACGATCCACGGGAACAGCACGGGAACATCGCAAACCGCTTGACGGAGTCGGTAAGCGGCCCTAAAAAGGCCGGCGTCTGCGGCTCGATTCCGTCCCTGGCCCGGGCTTCTGTGTGCGCTTGAATCCAGGGGCTAGCTCGTGGCCGCGCTCGACTGGCAGCATCCGCGCGACGTTTCCCCTCATTGGCGAGAAGATCGCGCACGTCGAAGCTTCGATTCCGTCCACCGGCAGGTGCGCCGTCGCAGCGCCCGGACCCCGGATCCCCGCGCGGCAATTTGTGTTTCGGCGTCTGATCCGGGTTAAGTATCATGAAGAGGCGCTGACGGTTGCGAACAGAATCCATGGATGTTCTGAAACAGCTTTTTGAGCGGCACTTTCACCTTCCTGTGGAGCGAGTGCAGCCCTTGCAGGGCGGGCTCGGTGGGTCAGGGCGCAACATCCTCCGGCTCGCCCACCAGGATCGGAGCGCGGTGGGCATTCTGTATGACGTGCGCGCGGAGAACGTCGCTTTCCTGGACTTCTCGCGGCACTTCCGCAGCCGTGGCCTGCCTGTACCGGAGATTTACGGATCGGATCTGGATGCGGGGGCCTACCTGGAAGAGGACCTGGGCGACGTCACGCTGTTTCAGTTTCTCTCGAACAACAGGTCAGGAGAAGACGTCGCAGCGGAGGTGGTGGAGGCTTACCGTAAGGTGGTGGCGCAACTGCCGCGGTTCCAGATCGAGGCTTCGCGGGACCTGAACTACAAAGTCTGTTATCCGCGCTCCAGCTTTGACGGCCAGTCGATTGCGTGGGACTTGAATTACTTTAAGTACTACTTTCTCAAGCTGGGGGGGATTCCCTTCAGCGAGCAGGAGCTCGAGAATGATTTTCGCCGCCTGACCAGGTTCCTGCTGACCGCCAGCCGCGACCATTTTCTCTATCGCGACTTCCAGTCGCGCAACGTCATGCTGCGCGACGGCCAGCCGTTCTTCCTGGACTATCAGGGTGGGCGCAAAGGCGCGCTGCACTACGATATTGCTTCCCTGCTCTATGACGCCAAGGCCGACCTGCCTCCCGCGTTACGCCAGCGGTTGCTGGAGCACTACCTCGCATCTCTAGCGCGGTTCGTCACGCTGACGCAGGAAGAGTTCATGCGCCATTACTACGCTTTTGTCTATGTGCGCATTATGCAGGCGCTGGGGGCGTACGGGTTCCGCGGCTTCTATGAGCGAAAGCCGCATTTCCTGCAGAGTGTGCCCTTTGCACTGAAGAACCTGCGCTGGCTGCTCGAGCACATAAGGCTGCCCATCGCACTGCCCACGCTGCTGGGCGCGTTTGAGCACATGATCGCGTCAAAGGAGCTACAGCACTCGATCGCGCCGGCGGAAACGAACTCCGGTTCGGCCCCTGCCTCGCGGGACGCCAGGCTGGCGTTGAGGATCTTCAGCTTTTCGTTTCACCAGAGCGCCGCGCCGAAGGACGAGAGCGGGCACGGCGGCGGATTCATTTTTGACGCCCGCGCGCTGCCGAATCCAGGCCGCGAAGAGCGCTTCAAGTCTCTCACCGGCAAAGACACGGCGGTAATCGACTACCTGGGCGCGCAGGCAAGCGTGCGCGAGTTTCTGGCCGGCGCCACGGCGATGGTGGAAGCGAGCGTCAAGAACTACCAGGAGCGCGGCTTCGATAGCCTGATGGTGGGGTTTGGCTGCACCGGCGGCCAGCACCGCTCGGTGTACCTGGCGGAGGCGCTGGCCCTGCACTTCCGCGGCCGGCAGGGCCTGGACGTGTTGGTGCGGCACGTCGAGATGGAGAAGCTGGGTAAATGAGAGCAATGATCCTGGCCGCCGGGCTGGGCACGCGGTTGCGCCCGCTTACCAATGATCGGCCCAAGGCGCTGGTCGAGGTGGCCGGGCGCACGCTGCTGGAGATCGCCATCGCACGCCTGCGGGAATTTGGAGTGCGCGAGGTCATCGTCAATGTGCACCATTTTGCCGGCATGGTCACTGAGTATCTGCGCGAGAAGAACAACTTTGGATTGCGGATCGAGATATCCGAAGAGGGCAGTTTGCTGGATACCGGCGGCGGCTTGAAAAAGGCGGCGTGGTTCTTTCGCGAAGAGGGTCCGGCACCGGCGCCGTTCATCCTGCACAATGTTGACGTGATCAGCGCCATCGACCTGCGGCGAATGCTCGCCTTCCACACCGAGAACCAGGCGCTGGCTACACTGGCGGTGCAGCGGCGCCAGACCTCCCGATATCTATTGTTCGACGAGCAAATGCGTTTGTGCGGGCGGCGGCTGGTCAAGGAGCGGAAAACGGAACTGGTGAGGCCGTCACCGCAGTTCGAGGAGCTGGCGTTCTCTGGAATTCACGTCATCTCGCCACGCCTCCTGGGGCTGATGAGCGAAAACGGGGCGTTCTCCATTGTCCAGTCTTATCTGCGGCTGGCAGGCGAAGGAGAGAGGATTGTGGCTTATCGCGCCGACGGCGACACCTGGTGCGATGTGGGCACGCCGGAAAGCGTCGCACGTGCCGCCGAGGATATGAAGAAGCAGGCCATGCCTCGGGGAGGGTGGTGAGGCCTCCCAGCCGGTTGTCCCATCCAAGCGGGGTTGTTGTTGTCGCGCACGCGGCCGATCTTTAGGTGTGTCCCCATCCTTCCCGGAGCGCGGCACTGCGGGCGGTTGGCGCTTCTCACGGACGATCGCGCCGAATCCGGAGCGCGTCAATCGCCCGGTTCTGGTACCGTGGACGAAGGGGTCTCCATTCGCTCCCGCTGCCTGCTTGTTGAGGAGTTCGTGCCCGTGCTGATTGATGCGATTGACGTCAAACGAAGGACCCGCTTCGAGATTGACAACACTCCCTTCTCCTGCCTCGAAGTGGAGGTGAACACGCCTACCGCGCGGGGCGGGCAGACCTTGGTGCGTCTGAAGATCCGTAACCTCCTCACAAACGCGGTTTTCGAGAGAACCTTCAAGGCGGGCGAGAAGTTCAGAGAGCCGGATCTGCAGACGGTTCCGGCCTCCTACCTGTATAGCGACAGCGATGGTTCTTACTTCCTGGACCAGGAGAGCTATGAGACCCTCGCACTTGCCGATGCTGTGATCGGGAACGCGCGAGACTTCCTGGTCGAGGGAGGCATGGTCAATCTGCTCAAGTACAATGGCAATCCCATCGGCTTGGAATTGCCCCCATTCGTGGAGTTGGCAGTTGCCTCCACGGAGCCGGGCGTGCGCAGCGATACTTCGAGCGGCGGCGCGACCAAACCGGCCAAGCTGGAGACCGGTCTCAAGATCCGCGTTCCCCTCTTTATCAAAGAAGGCGAAAAAGTGAGAGTGTCAACGGAGAGCCGCGAGTTTGCGGGGCGGGCCTGATACTCTTCTCCGCCACGCTCAGGCCGCGTACTGACACCGGGAGCGCATAGACCGCATATGTCACGTGTGCGCACACTCGTGCTCGCAGCGATGACGGCCGCCGCATTGTCGGGGGGAGACCTCTACCGCGTTACCGATGTCGGTGCGGTTGTGCGGAACGGAGCTGGGAGTTGGAACCACGGGAGACAGCGGCGGGCGATCGGGACGGCAACCGCACAGCCTGCGTTCCCTTCGCCATTGGACATGACCCCGACCGGCGCGCGAGAATGACGTACGCAAGGGGGACATTCCATGACACGCAGAGATTTGGTGCGCACCACGGCGGGCGCCTTCGCGGCGGGTGCGGCCACCCAAACCAGGTTGCTGGAGCCGCTCCTCGCGGCACAGGACTTTTCCGGCCGCCCCGCCGGCCGAAGGATCCGCTTTGTCTCCATCGGCACCGGCATTCGCGGCTGCGACTTGCTGCGATCGGCCCGGCAGGCGCCCGCTGGGGTATTGGTGGGCATCGCCGATATTTACGACCTGCACCAGCAGGCGGGAAAGGAGGCTTGGGGCGCGGACGTCCCCACCACGCGCGATTACCGTTCCCTTCTCGATCGCAAGGACGTCGATGCGGTGATCGTGGCCGTGCCCGACCATCAGCATCGCCGCGTGGTTCTGGACGCCGTGGCAGCGGGTAAAGACGTTTATTGCGAAAAGCCCATGTCGCACAACGTGGCCGACGGATTGGAAATGGTGCGGGCGGTGCAGTCGGGTAAGCGCGTGTTTCAGTGCGGCAGCCAGCGCGTCAGCAGCATCGTGTATAAGAAGGCGGCGGAGATCTATGCCTCGGGACGGCTGGGAGAGGTCCACTACATCGAGGGCCACTCGGACCGCAACTCGCCTTCGGGCGCCTGGGTCTACCCTATCCCGCCCGATGCCACCCCGCAGAGCATCGACTGGGCGGCGTTTCTGCGCGATGCGCCGGGGCGGCCGTTTGACCCGGTCCGTTTCTTCCGCTGGCGCTGCTTCTCCGACTACGGCGAGGGCGTGGCAGGTGACTTGTTCGTGCATCTGCTCTCGGGCATACAATGCGTGAGCGGCATCAATGCGGTTCCCAGCCGCGCTTCCTCCAGCGGAAGCCTTACCCACTTCAATGACGGCCGCGATTTTCCCGACCTGCTTGCCACACTCTACGACTATCCAGGCATAACGGTGAACCTGCACTGCAACCAGAACAATGAGGCGGGCGAGCCGATCGTCTTCTGCGGCAAAGAGGCCACCATGGTGATCAACGGCAACACGCTTACCGTGACTCCACAAGACACGGCGCCGCGTCCGGAGGGCTACTCACTGAATGGCTGGACCGCGGCGTTGAAGAAGCAGTATCTGGACCAGTGGCACGCGGCGCATCCCACCCCTTCCGCTAGGCTCCGGGAGGTGGAAAGCTACTCCGCGCCGGCAGGTTACGACGACACCGCCGACCATATCGCCAACTTCTTCAATGCCGTCGAAACGCGCCAGCGAGTGGTGGAGGATGAGGTTTTCGGCAACAATACCGCGATCGCGTGCCACATGGCGAATCACTCCTTCTTCCATCGCAACGTGGCCACGTGGGATCCGGCTGAGCAGACCGTCAAAGGCTGACGCAGCACGTCGAGACCTCGTCCAGGCGGCCTGACTCGCCCATGCGCCACCCGGCTGCGGAGGCCCCGCACCCTGTCCGGCGAGGAGCGGCGCGTCGGGGCGCGGCGTGGACGGGCGCTCCGGCGGCGGACCTGGTGGCGCTGCGTGCCAGACAAGGCACACCGATGCCGTTCGTCGAGGTCCGCGGAGTCGATGGCGGCCGGAAAGCGCCCTGCGATGGCCAGACGATGGCCGAATTGTCGCGCCGCGACATCCCGCCGCGGAGCCTGGCCGGACGATATCCGTTGCCGTCACGCTGCTGCTGAGCGTTCTCGGGTGCTTGTGGGCCGCCGGGCACGCCGTGTGTGCCTGCCTGGTTACTTGAGGGTTGCCGCCGTCGACAGCGACCCGGTGCGACCAGGCGAAGTACAGGTTCGCGCTGGGCCCCGCCACCAGGCCCGTCGTGTTTGAACGCACGCTGTCGTTCTCGAGTACCATCGTGGCTGCGGTCGAGAAGCCCGTGGAATTGTGCTTCGCGGTTTCAGGGGGACGCCCAGAGCGGGGTAGAGCGCGGTCATCGGAGGGCTGGGCTGCCCCGCGGCGTCCCGCCAGGGGGCTTGCACCGAGCGTGTTCGCCGCCGTAACCCGCCGTCTTTTTCCCGCGTGCGCTCGGGCGGCCATCGGCGATATTCCACGTAGGGCTGCCCGGGTCACTTGAGGGTTGTCGCTGCCGCAAATCCTCCGTTGGGCGTCTGCCCTGGCACGATCAGGGAGGTTCCAGGGTTGGTCCCGGCGATCAGAGGGCCGCTGTCTACATAGGAGTATTGGTTTGCGGCCAGGACGCAATGCTCAAAGTAAAGGCTCGTCGGCTCCGCGTCCAGGCCAACTGTGTTCAAAGTGATTCTGTCGTTGTCGAGCACAACCGTGCCTCCGCCAGCACGGAAGCCTACGTAATTGCGTTGCGCGGAGGAATCCGCGACGGTGAGGGATGCCGCTAACGACTGCGCGCCACAGCCAAAGTTGTTATCGAACGTCGTGTTATGCGCGTAGGTGTCGGAACTCGTTCTGAGGCCGTCGCCACCGTTGTCGTTCAGCTTGGAATCGTAGATCGCCATGGCGCCGCCGGCGACGAACTCGATGCCCTGCGCTGCGAAGTTCTGTACTTGCATGCTGTACAGGTGGAGAGCGCCGACGCGCTGCACGAGGATTCCGTCGTTTCCGGTCCCGCCACCACTCAGGTTGAGCCCGGTGATGGTCACGTTTCCGGTGGTGTTGATGGTTATCGCGTTCTGGCCGGCCGTCGTCTGGGTGACGGAGGCAGCGATGCCGACGGCGGTAATGACCACCGGCTGAGCGATCGTGAAAGGTCCGTAGCCGCCGGAATTCACCACCACGATCTCTCCGCCCGAATTCGTCATGGCCATCGCCCGGGCGAACGTGCGGCAATAGGCGGCCGAGGTGCAGTTGTTGGCATCATCGCCGGTGGTGGCGACAAAGCTCCTGTTGTTCAAAGCAGTCGTAGCCTGTGCGGTAACAGTAAGAGCGAGCACTAATGCAGCGCCGGCTATGGCATTCAGCGTGGGTCCGTTGGTTCTCATCTGGCTGACTTCTCCCTTTCCGATTTCCGGTCAATGGGATATGCGAAGGATTTAGCCACGCTTCACATTAAAGTCCGTTAAGCGAGTGATCCGTGCGGCAGTGCCTGGCGGTGACATGGCTGGGCCCAAGAGCGGCGGGCAAATGGGAGAGGTCTATAATCTGTTAGATAGTCAGACCTGTCCCTTACGGCGATGGCCGACACTCGATTGCTCACCCGGCTGCTGCACGACGTCGCCGATGGCGACAAAGCGGCCTTCGACCGCCTGGTCCCGCTGGTCTACGACGAACTTCGCAGAATCGCCGATGGCCAGCTCCGCCGGGAACCGCCCGGTCACACGCTGCAGCCTACCGCGCTGGTGCACGAAGTCTATGCGCGCATGGTCGGCCAGGAGCAGCCGGACTATCGCGACCGGGCCCATTTTCTGGCCGTCGCCTCCCAGGTCATGCGCAGGATCCTGATCGATCACGCTCGTATCAAGCATGCCGCCAAGCGCGGCGGCGGCCACGAAAGCCTTCCCATCGACGAAGCCCGCGACGCTTCTGCGCAGCGGCCCGAAGTGCTGATCGAGCTTGACGACGCCCTCAAAGCCCTCCAGGAGCAGGATCCCCGGAAGGCCCGGCTCGTCGAGATGCACTACTTCGGCGGTTTGACGGCCGGGGAGTCCGCCACCGCTTTGGCGCTCGATGTAGCCGTTGTCCGGCGCGAACTACGTGTGGCCCAGGCCTGGCTCCAGCGAGAGCTCGCGCGCACACGGGTCCCGATAGCCCCCCGCTAATACTCGCCGGCCCGATTCCGAAAAACTCCCCGCGTTGAAAAGCGCCCCCGTCTTTCGCATTACGTATGGGAACGGCAGCGTGCCCCGCACGCCTCCGGCGGCGATGAGATAATGGAGTCCCTTACTCGTGGACGCATGCCGATGCCGATCGATGACTGGCAGAAGGTCCAGGACATCTTCCTCGCCGCCGCCGACCTGGCGGCCGAGGAGCAGCGGCGCCTCCTGGACTCCGCCTGCGGCGCCGATTCCTCGCTACGCCGGGAGGTTGAGTCTCTGCTTGGCGCGGACCGGTCAGGCGGCCAGGGCATCGCCGCCGCCCTGGAGGACGCTGCACAGTCGCTGCTCGGCTCCGATTCGATGCTCGGCGCGCGCCTGGGCCCCTGGCGCGTGGTGCGCGAGATCGGGCGGGGCGGGATGGGCGCGGTCTATCTCGCCACCCGCGACGACGAGCACTTCCGGAAGCAGGCCGCCATCAAGCTGGTCAAATACGGCCTGGATACCGCCGAGCTGCTCGACCGCTTCCGGCGCGAGCGCCAGATCCTCGCCAACCTCGACCACCCTTACATCGCACGCCTGATCGACGGCGGCAGCACTCCCCAGGGCCGCCCCTTCTTTGTCATGGAGTACGTCGAGGGGCAGAGTATCGACGCCTGGCTTCGCGACCGCGGCCCTTCCGTAGAAGAACGCTGCCGCCTGTTTCTCAAGGTGTGCGAAGCGGTCGCCTATGCCCACCGCAGCCTGGTGGTCCACCGCGACCTCAAGCCCGGCAACATCCTGATCACCGCCGGCGGGTCCCCCAAGCTGCTCGATTTTGGCGTTGCCAAGCTGCTGGCGCCGGACAGCGATCCGGACCTGACCGCTACAGCGCTGGCGGGCCGGCCGCTCACCCCCGAATACGCGAGCCCGGAGCAAGTCCGCGGCCAGCCCGTCACGACCGCTACCGATGTTTACTCCCTCGGCGCGGTCCTCTACGAGCTCCTCACCGGCTCGAAGGCTCACTCCATCCCCTCCTCTTCCGCTGCGGAGGTGGAGCGCGCCGTCTGCCTCGCCCCGATCACCCGGCCCAGCCAAGCCGTGTCGGAGACTATGCCCGGAGCGGCTCGCCTTCGGCGCCAGCTTGCCGGCGACCTGGACACCATCGTCCTGATGGCGATGCGCAAGGAGCCGCAGCGCCGCTACTCCTCGGTCGACGATTTCGCCGCCGACCTCCGGCGCTACCTGGAAGGCCTGCCGGTGGCTGCGCGCAAGGACTCGCTGCCGTATCGGACGGGAAAACTCATCCGGCGCCATCGTCTGGGCTTGGGCGCCGCCGCGCTCAGCGTCGTCAGCCTGCTGCTGGGAACGGCGATGGCGGTCTCCGAGGCCCGGCGGGCAGAGGCCGCGCGCCGCGTGGCCGAATCCCAGCGCCGGCAGGCCGAGATCGCCCGCCAGTTCGCCGAGAGCGAGCACGCCAACGCCGACCGCCAGCGCGACTCCGCGCTTGCCGAGCGCGTCCGCGCCGAATCCGAAGCCCGGCAGGCCCAAACGGAAAAGCAGCGCGCGGAGCGGCGCCTCACGGTGATGTTGGCTCTGGCCAATCACTCCCTCTTCGACATTCATTCCCGGATCGAGCGGCTGCCCGGCGCAACGGAAGCCCGCCGGCAGATCGTCAAAACCACGCTTCAGTACCTCGAGGAACTGTCGAAGGACGCGGGCAACGACGAGCGTCTCCGCATGGTCGTGGCCGCGGGCTACCTCAAGCTGGGCGCGGTGCAGGGGGACCCCTACGGGGCCAGCTTGCGGGACTACCCGGCCGCGCTCAAGAGCTACCAGACCGCCGAGAGCCTGCTCGCACCGCTCCTCCGTCTCCACCCCAACGATGCCGCAGCGCTGACGGCGTGGGTGGATGTCCAGCGCGGCATCGGGAAGATCTTGGAGTCCAGCGGGAACGCGGCCGGGGCGGTGACCCGCATGGAGAGCGCCTTGGGAGAGGCCACGACGCTGGCCCGTTTGCGCCCCCATGATTTCGAAGCGGCTCGGCGTGAAGGCCTTCTCTGCGAGTCCATTACGGAGGCCATGGAGAACCTCGATACGGCAGGCGCCGTGCCCTGGACCCGAAGGTTCCTCGCGGCCGCTACCACCCTGGCGGCCCGTTTCCCGGACCGCGAGGAAGCCACCGAAGAGCTTTCGGACGCCCACGCCTACTTGGCCAGGCAGTTGCTCAGGCTGGGCGATGCCAAGACGGCCTTGGCCGGCTTCCAGCAGTCCGCGCTGCTCCGCGAGCGCCTGTTCGCCGCGCATCCTCATGACGTGGTTCACCGCCGCAGCCTCATGCTGGCGTACGGTCACATCGCGTCGGTTCTGGGAGATCCGTTCCAGCCCAACATCGGCGATTTCGAGGGGGCACGCACGTACTACGCAAAGGCAGTCGCCATCGCCACGGAGACCGCCGCGGCCGACCCCCAGAATCGGACCGCCGGGTATGACGTCGCAGCCGCTACGCTGCGGCTGGGCGCCGTGGATGTGCCGGCGTCCGGCCTGCCCGAGTCGCTCGAGGATTTGCGCAAAGCGGCAGTCATCCTCGAATCGCTCACCCTCGCCTCACCTGGCGATGTGCACCTCAAACGCGATTGGGAGCTCGCTCAGGAATACATCGGCCACCGTCTCCGAGACCTCGGGAAGTTGCCGGAGGCCATCGCTGCCTACCGGCGCTCGCTCGATGGCGCCGATTCCATCCTTGCCGATCATCCCACCAACGTGACGGCTAGTTCGCAAGCCGCAGCCTCGGGCGGCGCCCTGGCGGTAGCGATGGCCCTGTCGGGCGACCGCGCGTCGGCTCTGGCACAGGCCCGTCAGACTCTGGGGCGGGCCCAGGCGGCCGTCTTGATTGACTCCGACCGGAATTTGCGCTTCTTCCACCTGGCCAAGGCCCTGGTGGCGCTTGGCTCCGCGTACCGCATCTTCGCCCGGGCCGGATCGCCCTCGCCGGCCCAGAGCGAATCGGACTGGCGAGAAGCCCGCGCCGCCGCCGAACGCGCCCTTGCCGAGCTGGCCGCGGTCCCCGGCGCCAACGAGAACCGCACCTACTTTGAAGTCATCCGGGATGCCCGCGCACTCATCGCCGAGTGCGATGCGCACCTGCACACGTCCCGATGACGTGCTCGCGGCGCGCAGCCCGGCCCAACCCGCACTGCCCGGCGGCAGCGCCGGGCGGGGCGAGGCCAGGGTCCCGCAGGGCCTTTCCCAGCCATGCTGCGTTATCCTGGTGTCGTGCGTCGCAAATGTATCGCCGTTGTTGCGAAGCTTCGTGCCTGTCCCAGGGTTTGCCCTTGCATAATCGTACTTCGCATTACTTGCGCCGCACTACACTAGCCGGCGGAGGCGAAAGACTGATTTCCAGAATTCTACCGCTGGCGGCGCTGGTCTTCGTGCCCGCCCTGTACGCGCAGCCGCTCGGCCGCAGCGAGCCTTCGTTCTCGCAACCATCGTTGGCCCCCGGCGTGGACTACCTCGTGCCGAGCGAGGCCGGCGTCAAAGGCAAGCTGGACGCGATTCTCGACCACTTCCAGCGCTCCACCCCGTACCGCATTATCGACACGCAGACGGGCCAGGAAATCGTGGACTTCGCGCATCCTACGAAGACGGCCGGCGTGGACCTGCGCGCGGGACAGTTCAACGATTGGGACTATCCCATGGGCGTAGCGCTGGCCGCGATGCTCGATGTGGCCGACGTGACGGGCGATCCGCGGTTCCAGCAGTACACGCTGCGCAACTTCGACTTTATCTTCGACCACCTGGACTTCTTCCGCGAGCAGGCGCGGCTGTTCGGACCGCAGCGGTATGGGCTGCGGCGGCTGCTGGAGATGCACGAACTGGACGACTGCGGAGCCATCGGAGCGGCGCTCATCAAGGCGTACGCCCGGAAGCCGGACCCGCGGTACCGCGCTGCGATCGAGCTTTGCGCCGATTTCATCTCGCACAAGATGTCGCGCATGCCCGACGGCACGCTGGCCCGGCGCCGCCCGCAACCGGTCTCGCTATGGGCCGACGACCTGTACATGTCCGTCCCGTTCCTGGCTCAGATGGGCAGGCTGACCGGGAACCGCGCCTACTTCGACGACGCGGCGCGCCAGATGATCCAGATGTCGGCACGGCTGCAGGACAAGACCACGGGGCTCTACGACCACTCCTGGTACGAGAACGCCGCCTACGATCCGAAGTTCTACTGGGGCCGCGGCGGAGGCTGGGCCCTGATGGCCAACGCCGAGTTGCTGAGCGTTCTGCCCGAGGACCATCCCGACCGCGCGCGCCTGATAGAGATCTTCGGCCGCGCCGTGCAGGGAGTGGGCGCGGCGCAAAGCGGCAACGGGATGTGGCACCAGTTGGTGGACAAGACCGACAGCTACCTCGAGACTTCGGCGACGGCCATGTTCACGTTTGCCATCGCGCGCGGCGTCAACCGCGGGTGGCTGGCTCCGGTGTTCGCGCCGGTGGCGCAGGCGGGGTGGCAGGCCTTGGCCACGCGCATCCGCGCGGACGGTCGGATCGAAGGCATCTGCGTGAGCACCACGGCGGCCTACGACGCCGTGTACTACTACAACCGGCCGACGGATCTGGGAGCGATGCAGGGTTACGGGCCGGTGCTGATGGCCGGCGCCGAGGTCATCCGCATGCTGCGCGCGTTCGACATCGAACGCAATCTCAATACGTTCCACTACCGGGCGAAGCAGAAATAGGACCGCTGCCGCCAACGCCGGCCTCGCGCTGGCGCCATCAGGCCCAGAACTCGTTGCGGCCCCGGTGCATGTAGGCTGCGTCGCTGTCGATCATCTGGTAACGGATCGGCCCGCTCGGAAGCGCACTTCCGCCGCAGGCGAGCAGGCACATCGGTTCGCTCCCGCGAGCGTGAAAGCCGCAGGCGAGCAGGCTCTGGCGGGTTACCGCGTCGCTGGCCACGGAGACCACTTCCGCGAAAGCGCGGTTGCGTCCCGCCTGGCGAACGGCGAGGTGCACCAGTGCCTCCCAGTCGGCCCGATCGGCGGAGTCCACCCACAAGTCCGCGATCCGGGCCTGCGCCGGCGCGGCAGCCAGCAGGAAGTAGCCGCGCAGCCTGCCCTGTTTCGCCACGGCGTAGAACTCCATCGGGGCCGCCGGACAGCGCAGGTAGTAGCGCATCAGCCCGGGTGTGCGTTCGAAAACCGCGCTCCCCGGCCCCGGTTTCGGCCACGGAATGTCCACCGACGCCAGTTCGTCCGGCGCGATGCGGCGCGCCTCCCAGCCGGGCGCGCGCACCCGGGGCGCCTGCCAGGACCACAGCGCGCTTCTCGCGAACTGCGCGCCAAGCCTCCAGGTGAGCTTCTGCCCTGCCAGACGCCGCAGCGGCCGCAGCGGCCGGACGAAACTCGTCGCCTGTCCGCACACCTTGAAGCCCAGCACGGGCAGGATCTTCTGTGTGATCTCACTGCCCCCGACGGCCATGACTGCGTCCGCCAGCCGGCCCACTCGCTTCATCAGAATCGCGCCGCTGCCCACCGCTTTCGGGTCGGCCGCCCAGTCGATCAGGCGGACCACCCTGAGCCGCCGGTCCTCGCACCGTAACGACAACGGGACGGCGCACGCGTGAGCCACGATTCCTGTCTCCGCGGTCATGACGTATCCACGGGACCCGGGCCAGTCGGGACGCTCCTCCCAGCACTTCCACTGCAACTGACGGGGGTCCACCACGGGCAGACCAGGCTCCATCTCAAACACCCGTTCCAGGAACGCCGTGATCGCGGCGGCATCCGGCGGAGAGGTGGTTCGGAATTGCGATGTCATTGGTACCGAAGCCCGTCTATCACCTGAAATGAGGGGCTCTCATTCCAGGTGTGGGTGCCAACCAGGCCGGGCATCCATGACGGCGGGACGTGGCTCACGGGGCGCTCTTCAAACTCGGCCGGCGTCAGCCGCACCACCTCGTTCACCTGGATGGCGTATCCGTAGCGGACCGAGCAATCCTGCGTGGGCCGGTACAGCCGTCCGTCCCTCCACACGAGATTCCCGGCGGAGCGGGTGTTTCTCACCGAGCGGGAAACCGGGCTCGAGGGATGCAGATGCCAGGCGCCGTCCAGCCGGTCGGCCCAAAAAAGCAGAGTCTCCATGAAGGGCTGAACCGTGGTCGTAAAGAAGTACCAGCGATCGTTCAGAAAGAAGGGTGTGGTATCGACCAGCGCCAGGCCCTCGACCAGCGACGAGACCAGCTCGACTTCCCACGGAAAGCGGGTGAAACGATAGAGATCCACGCGCCCTGCATCGGCGCTCTCCGGCACCAGAAAGAACTCGCCGCCCGCGGGCACGACGCACGGGTAGGACACGTGATACCCGCATTCCAGGAGGATCTTCATATCCGAGTAGGAGCCGTCCTCCAGCATCTCGACGCAGGCCAGCCGGCCCCGGCGCGATTCCTCGGGCACCTCTTCGAAGAGCAGGTAGTTGCGCCCGGCGCATTCCGAGAGAAACGGGTCGGCCATCCTCGTGCTCCCCGCGGGAAGAGGAACTTGCTTGAAACCAGTCAGGTCCAGCGTCGTGGGATCCCAGATGCCCGCGCCCGAATTCGGCCGCGCCGCCACGAACCATCGCAGATGTTTCCCCTGGCGTTTCCGGCGCAGATCCGCACTGCGAGCCAGTTTCCTGCATAGGAACCGTCCCGCCGCGAAGGTGGAAGGGTAGCCCGCAATCGGGAGGGCGTTCAGAGACTCGCTCGGAAACCCCCGCAGCGTCTCTCTGTACGGGGGGCCTCCCTGACGGATCTCCAGGCACAGAGTGGCGAGCATCCTGATGGCGGCCATCAGGGGCTCTTCGGCGTTGCGCGTGAAGTAGAGTCCTCTTTCCGTCGACGTCTCCGCCGCTCGAACCGGGCGGCCATTGAGGAGCGAGGATTCGTGCCAGAGGATGGTCACCGTCGACGTCACGCAATCGTTGGATACCTCCTGCCAGAACGGGACGAGCTGATCGCGTTCTCCCAAGCGGACGGTGAGTGCCCCGTACTCAGCCTGACTGCCGGGCTCCACGCCGGAATCCGGCGCGCCGGCAAGCCAGATCAGCACTCCACAGCCGGCGGCCCGGATCTCTTCGGCCGACTCCACCTTGCCGGCGTCTGTCCCGCCGCCGGCTGCCTCTCCGAAAGGGTCGAATCGCGCGCGGCTTGCGGAGTAGAGCCGCTCCATCAGCCAGCCGGGCCGGCTGGGCTCAACCTGCTGCCGCTCCGCGAAATCGAGGAGGAGGACTTCGATTCCCGGGATTCCTCCAAGGAACGTCACCAGGGCATCCACCCACCAGGAAAGGCGGCCGCCGTCGAGCACCACTCCCACCCGGAGCGGCGGCGCGTTGCTCAGAGCGCCCTCTCTGAACGGTAGCAGGAGAGTCGCTTGGTCGGGCAGTGGAAGCATGCAAGTCCGATTGATTATAACGGCCCGCCGGCGCGTCCTGCCATCCAGCGGCCGAATCCAGCGGCCGAATTGCAGAGTGGGAAGCGAATACCAGGGGCCCCGGTGACCGTCCACCAGCGCAACCGAAGGCCGAGAAGCGTCAACCGCCGTTCAAGGTCGTCCCCTGGCCAGTCGCCGGCGGTACTTGAAAGAGGCGTGCGCGAAATCTGGGGAGCGCGATTCAGCTCCGGCTCTTGAACCGCGCAGCCAGCCGATCGGAGCCGCGGGCCAGCAGGCCAAGGTCCGAACCGACCGCGACAAACAGACAACCGGTGTCGATGTAGTGCTGAGCCAGGTCTTCGTCGGCTGTCAGGATGCCCGCCGGTCTGCCGGCCGCACGGATACGGGCGATGGTCCGGTCGATAGCGGCCAGCATCTCGGGGTGCACGGAATCGCCGAGATGCCCGAGCGCCGCCGAAAGATCGCCGGGGCCGACGAACAGGCCGTCGACGCCCTCGACGGCGGCGATTTCCTCGATGCTGTCCAGCCCCTTGCGCGTTTCGATCTGTAGCAGGAGGCAGATTTCCTCCTCGCAGATCTGCGGATACCCCTTGACCCGGCCATAGCGCGAGGCCCTGGGAGCGGTGGAATAGCCGCGCACGCCCTGGGGCGGATAGCGCGTGGCCGCTACGGCCCTGCGCGCCTCTTCCGCCGACTCGATGCAGGGAATCAGGAGCGTCTGCACCCCGATGTCGAGATAGCGCTTGATGTCGACCGTGTCGTTCCAGGGGATGCGGACTACCGGATGCGCGGTCCCACCCACGGCTGCCTGAAGCTGCGACATCACCATCGGCAGTTCGTTGGGCGCGTGTTCGGTATCGAGCACCAGCCAGTCGAAGCCCGCGCCGGCGATGACTTCGACGGTCATGTGGCTCGACAGAATCGACCACAGGCCGATCTGCAAGTGGCCGGACTGGATGGCGCGTTTGAAGGTGTTCACTGGTAGCGTGGCGTTCATTCCGAATATCCGTTCTAAGTCACCGGGGCTGGATTGAACAGGGTCATGGCATTCTGAATTCCCCAGTGGTCCGACCATGTCTTCTTCCGCCCACTGGCGACTTCCAGGATCAGCCGGAACAGTTCCCAGCCGACTTCCTCCATGGTCGCCGTTCCGCCGGCGATTCGTCCGGCGTCGAGGTCCATTAGGTCATGCCACTGGTCGGCCAGGGCGGTCCGTGTCGCCACCTTAATGACCGGCGCCATGGCCAGGCCGTAAGGCGTGCCGCGCCCGGTGGTGAAGACGTGAACGTTCATGCCCGACGCCAGTTGCAGGGTGCCGCAGATGAAGTCGCTGGCGGGCGTCGCGGCGAAGATCAATCCCTTGCGGGTGGCCCGCTCGCCGGGCGAAAGCACCTCGACGATGGGGGTGGTTCCGGATTTGGCGATGGACCCCAACGCCTTCTCGACGACGTTGGCCAGTCCCCCCTGCTTGTTGCCGGGTGTTGGATTGGCGCTACGATCGGCTCCGCCCGAGGCCAGGTAGCGGTCGTACCAGTCCATTTCGCGGACTAGGGCGCGGGCCACCTCTATATCGGCGGCGCGCGCCGTCAGCAGATGGATGGCGTCGCGGACCTCGGTCACTTCCGAGAAAATCACGGTGCCCCCGGCACGGACCAGCAGATCGGCGGCATAGCCGACGGCCGGATTGGCGGTGATCCCCGAGAAGGCATCCGATCCGCCGCATTGCAGGCCGGCCACCAGATCCGCGGCCGGGCAGGCGACCCGGCGCCGCCGGTCGAGCACGGCCAGGCGTTTCTCGGCCATCGCCATGATCGACGTCACCATGTCGCCAAAGCCCCGGTGGGCTTCGTCCTGGAGCCGAACGATGCCGGAATCGGCGAAGCCGGCGGCAGCCCCGGCCGGCAGCAGTCGTTCGGGCTGCAACTTCTCGCATCCCAGGCCGACAATCATCGCCGCGCCGCCCAGATTGGGATTGAGCGCCAGGTTCCGCAGCGTTTGGATCGGGATCGCCGCATGCGGCGCATCGATCGCGACGCCACAGCCATAGGCGTGAGTCAGGGCGACAACGCCGTCCACGTTGGGGAAACGCGGGAGCAGCTCGTCCTCGATGCGCTTGACCGCATGGTCGACAACGCCGGCGACGCACTGCACCAACGTGCTGATGCCGAGCAGGTTCTTGGTCCCGGCCGATCCGTCGGGGTTGCGGAAGCCCTCGAAGGTGTAGCCTTCGAGCGGGGGCAGAGCCTTGGGCGCCGCGGTCGCCAGCGGCAGGCCATGGAGGTCGGGAGGCGTCGGCAAACCGACCATGTTCTCGTCGATTCGGCTTCCCCTGGCGATCGCTTGCAGGGCGTAGCCGATGACATGGCCATAGCGGCGGACGGGCGCTTCCTTGGCCAGATCTTCCAGCGCCACCTTGTGGGCCTGCGGCACGGGCTGGCGCAGGACCACTCCGTCGGGGAAGGCGGCGCCCGCCGGCAGGCCGCCGGCGTTGACCACGATCGCGACGTTGTCGCTGGGATGGGCGCGGATGTAGAGAGGAGCTTCTGTCATTCTGCCGGGACCAGCTTCATGCGTTTGATGTCTCCAACGATCACAAGGTAGCTGAAAACGGTCAGAAGCGCGTTGGCTCCGACGAAGACCAGCGCCCCGTTGAAGGATCCGCTTCCCTTGACGATGTACCCGATGGCGATGGGAGTAGTGATCGCCGAGATGCTTCCTATGAAGTTGAACAGCGCGCCGGCCAGGCCGACGGCTTCCTGGGGCGAAGTGTCGGCGACCACCGCCCAACCGAGTGCGCCGAACCCTTTGCCGAAAAAGGCCAGCGCCATGAAGGCGACGACGAGCCATTGGGTGTCAACGTAGTTGCAGACGACGGTGGTCGTAGACATGAGCATGCCGAGCACCAGCGGCGCCTTGCGGGCGAAGGTGAGGCTGTGCCCCTGCTTCAGCAGCCGGTCGGAAACGATGCCGCCCGACACGCCGCCGAGCAACCCGCAGGCTGCCGGGATCGAGGCGACGAAACCGGCATGGAGGATGGACATCCCGCGCGCCTGCACCAGATAGACCGGGAACCACGTCAGGAAGAAATAGGTCACGGCATTCAGGCCATACTGGCCGAGATAGACGCCGAGCAGCATGCGGTTGGACAGCAGTTGTTTGACGGTGGCCCAGCGCGGGGCGGCCTGAGTCCTGGCGCAGTCCATGTCCACCAGGGCGCCGCCCTGCTCGATGTGTTCGAGTTCGGCCCGGCCCAGCCAGGGGTGGTTCTTCGGATTGAAAAGCGTCTTGCACCACACGATGGCCAGGGTGAGGACCAGAGCGCCGATCATCGGGAACACCCAGTGCCAGCCGAAACGGTGGGTGATCCAGCCCATCAAGGGCGTAAAGAGCATGCTGGCGAAGTACTGGGCCGAATTGAAGATCGCCGAGGCCGTGCCGCGTTCCTTGGCCGGAAACCAGGCGCAGACGATGCGGCTGTTGGCGGGGAAGCACGGCGATTCGGCGAGGCCGACCAGGAAGCGCAGCGCGAACAGAGCCGCGACCGCCGTGGTTGCACCCAACATCCAGACGCCGCCCTGGAGGGTGGTGAAGCCCGCCCAGACGAACAGGCTGGCGACGTACACTCTTTTCGATCCGAAACGGTCGAGCAGCCAGCCACTCGGCAACTGGCCGATCACGTAGGCCCAGCCGAAGGCGGAGAACACGTAGCCCATGGTCACGGCGTCCAGACCCAGGTCCTTCGCTACGGCGGGGCCGGCAATCGAGATACTGGCTCGGTCCGCATAGTTCACCAACGTCACCGCGAAGATCATGAACAGGACGAAATACCGTAGGTGGCCGGGTCCTACGCGGCAATCGGCGGACGCCGTTTCCATTTGCTCGGTCTCCCAGTGGCGGCTTTGCGGATGTCGCAATATGGAGAACCCGGGGTTGTTGGGCCGCTGGCGGCGTCCCGTAGTCCGTTCGGCACCATGTTAGCGCCAACCTCAGGCGCACGCCAGCCGGCGCCGAGGCTCCCGAGGCTCCTGATCCATCGTGCGTGCAGCGAAGCGGAACCAGGTTGGGCGGGAAACGATACCCAAAGGATGCCTCTGCGGCAGTGCCGCGCGGGCTCGGCGCTCTCGAAATGCGCCGGGCCGGGTGCCCCCGCAAACGACCGCAGCCCCGCCCGCCTCGAGAGCGCCAGTGTGGACCGACTGCGGGTATCGAACACGCGCGTATGCGATGTTTCAGGTCCTGATTTCCTATTGACCGGAGAACGGTCGAGGGAATAACATGGCTCCAGTACCTATAGAACCTCGGTCACGCCAGGTTCCCAGGGGGCACGATCCGTGTTCTCCCGATCTACCGTGCCATCGGCGGGCTGCCGCGCCACGACGCCGATGGAGCCGACTCTCTGACATCGGATCGTTCACGGTTTCGCCACCGGCAGAGGAGCCAGCATGATTGCCGCTACCAGCGCAGTTCCGACGATGGCCAGGTTGAGGGGGATTGTCTTCCTCCTAACACTGTGTGCAGCCCAAGCCTCGGCTCAGAATGCGGCCACCTCGGTGAACGTGGACGCGAGCGCCAACCAGCGCCCGATCAATCCCAACATCTACGGAGTCAGTTACGGCGACACGCACGACATCGCCACTCTGAACGCCCCCCTCAACCGCTCCGGCGGCAACTCCACCAGTATGTACAACTGGCAGATCAACGCCCACAACACCGGCAACGACTGGTACTTCGAGACGTACCTGGACGACAACTCGGCTACGCCAGGAGAGGCGGCCGACTCTTTCACTAGCGGCACCCGCGCCGGCAACCCGAGCGCCGAACCGATGATCACGATTCCCCTGATCGGCTATCTCGCCAAGCTGGGATCCGGCAACAAAACGCTCGCCTCCTTCTCGGTCGCCAAGTACGGCGCGCAGCAAGCTACGGACCCCTGGAATCCGGACGCAGGCAACGGCGTCCTGACCAACGGCCAGAACGTCAACAACAACCCGCTCGACGCCAGCGTGCCGAACAGCGTCGCGATCCAGCAGAGCTGGGTGCAGCACCTGGCCGGCACGGGAGTCAAGTACTACATCCTGGACAACGAACCCTCGATCTGGCATTCGACCCATCGTGACGTACATCCGAAGCCCGCCACCTACCAGGAGATGTACGACACCATCGTCAGCTACGCCGGCGCCATTCGCGCCGCCAATCCGAACGCCAAGATCGCCGGGTTTGAGGAGTGGGGTTGGTGGGCGATGTATTTCAGCGGATTCGACCAGGCCAATGGATCCAGCGCGAGTAACTCCGACTACAACACCCACAATCGCACCTACTACTATCCTTGGCTGCTGCAGCAACTCCGCCAGTATGAGGTCACGCACGGTGTGCGGCTTCTCGACGTGCTGACCGTTCACTGCTATAACGACGGTCCGGGCGGAGACGATTCCCTCTCTACCCAACAGGCACGCAACCGGCAGACGCGCATCCTCTGGGATCCGAACTTCAGCGATCCCTACTGGTATGGCGACATCGGCATCAACGGGCGGGTTCTGAATTGGATCCCCGTGCTGAAGAACTGGGTGACGCAGTACTACCCAGGCCTCGAAACGGGCTGTACCGAGTACAACTGGGGAGACGAGCCGAACCTCAACGGGGCCACCACGCAGGCCGACGTGCTCGGGATTTACGGACGGGAGGGATTTGACCTGGCCACCCGCTGGACTGTCGCGAAAGATACCAGCACGACGCCGACAACCTACTATGTGACCTATCTCGCCAGCCAGATCTACCGTAACTACGACGGCAACCGGTCCACCTTTGGGGACACCAGCGTTTCCGCGACCGTGGCGAATCCGGACAACCTGTCCGCATTTGCCGCGCTGCGCAGTTCCGACGGCGCCCTCACGGTCATGGTAATCAACAAACAGCAGGGCAGCACTCCGGTGACGGTGAGCCTGGCCAACTTCGCTACCTCAGGCACGGCGCAGGTTTGGCAGATCGCATCGGCGTCGCAGACGTCCATCGCGCATCTGGCCGACGTGCCGGTGAGCGGCAACGCGATCGCCGCCACCATCCCGTCCCAGAGCATCACGCTCTTTGTGATTCCGGCGGGGAGCGTGACGTCGCCGCCGACCGCTCCCACGGGCCTGTCTGCGACGGTGGGCAGCGGGACCGTTACCCTGAACTGGAACGCCGGCGGGGGAGCGACCAGCTACACCGTCCGGCGCGGCGCGCTGAGCGGAGGGCCCTACACACCCATTGGCACGGTGACCAACCCGTCGCCCACCAGCTTTGCCGATAGCGGCCTGACCAACGGGACCACTTACTACTACGTGGTGTCGGGAACAAACGCGGCGGGCACGAGTCCCAACTCGAGCGAGCTTCCCGCTACGCCGATTGCGCCGCCCACGTTCTCCTCGTCGGCAACCGCCTCGCCGAACCCTGTGACTCAGGGGAGCGGCACAACCGTCACCGCGACCGTCACCTGCACCGCAAACACGCTGAACGGCGGCATCGTTCAAGTGATTGCCCTGGATCCCAGCGGCAACACCGCTGCGTCGCAGAACTTCACCGCCCAGAGCTTCACCCCGAACCAGTCTCACAACTACACGCTGGCCTTCACGCCCTCGGTAGCGGGAGCGTTCAAGGTGGAGGTGGGGGTGTTCAGCGCGACCTGGCAGCAGTGGAGTTGGAACGCGTCGGCTGCCAGCATCACGGTGAACTCGTCGCTGGCGTTCACCTCCTCGGCGACGGCTACGCCGCCCAATGTGGCCGTGGGAGCGTCCACCGTCATCGCCGTCACAGTGAAGGACACGGGCACGTCCGGGCTGACGAACGCCAATGTCGAGATGCAGGTGTTCGATCAGTCCGGCAATGCAGCCGCCACCAGTGTCTGGGGCGGCCAGAACTTCACCGCCGGCCAGACGCAGCAGTATTCGTACACCTGGACAGTGCCGAGCACGCAGGCCAAAGGTACGTACACGGTCGAGATCGGCGTGTTCGATTCCGGCTGGACCACCGACTACTACTGGAACAGCGGCGCCGCAACAATCGCGGTAACGGCCGCCCAGCCCGCGCCCGCCGCGCCCACGGGACTGACAGCCACGCCCGGCAACGCCCAGATCAGCCTGAGCTGGACCGCCAGCAACGGCGCGGCGTCCTACAACGTCTACCGCGGCGCCGCCGCGAGCGGCGAGGGCGCCTCCGCGATCGCGACGGGCATAACGGCCACGGCCTATGTGAACACCGGCCTGACCAACGGCACGCCCTACTACTACAAGGTGGCGGCGGTGAACGCGGGCGGCGCCAGCGGCCTCTCGAACGAAGCCTCGGCCACGCCGCAGGTGCCCGCGCCCGCCGCGCCCACGGGACTGACAGCCACGCCCGGCAACGCCCAGATCAGCCTGGGCTGGACCGCCAGCAACGGCGCGGCGTCCTACAACGTCTACCGCGGCGCCGCCGCGGGCGGCGAGAGCGCCTCCGCAATCGCGACGGGCATAACGGCCACGGCCTATGTGAACACCGGCCTGACCAACGGCACGCCCTACTACTACAAGGTGGCGGCGGTGAACGCGGGCGGCGCCAGCGGCCTCTCGAACGAAGCCTCGGCCACGCCGCAGGCGCCCGCGCCGGCCGCGCCCACGGGACTGACGGCCACGCCGGGCAATGCCCAGATCAGCCTGAGCTGGACCGCCAGCAGCGGCGCGGCGTCCTACAACGTCTACCGCGGCGCCGCCGCGGGCGGCGAGAGCGCCTCCGCAATCGCGACGGGCATAACGGCCACGGCCTATGTGAACACCGGCCTGACCAACGGCACGCCCTACTACTACAAGGTGGCGGCGGTGGACGCGGGCGGCGCCAGCGGCCTCTCGAACGAAGCCTCGGCGACACCCCAGGCGCCGGCGCCCGCCGCGCCCACGGGCCTTACGGCAATCGCGGGCAACGCCCAGGTCAGCCTGAGCTGGACCGCCAGCAGCGGCGCGACATCCTACAACGTCTACCGCGGCGCCGCCGCGGGCGGCGAGAGCGCCTCCGCAATCGCGACGGGCCTGACGGCGACGGCCTACTTGAACACCGGCCTGACCAACGGCACGCCCTACTACTACAAAGTGGCGGCGGTGAACGCGAGCGGCGCCAGCGGTCTATCGAACGAAGCCTCGGCGACACCCCGGGCGCCCACCCCGACACCAACGCCCACGCCGACTCCTACGCCCACGCCTACGCCGACCGGCTCGCGGTTCGTTCCGGTTGCCCCCTGCCGAGTTGCGGACACGCGCATGCCGGCGGGACCCTTCGGCGGTCCCAGCATGACAGCCGGCTCCACACGCTCCTTCGCGATTCCACAAAGCGGATGCAACATTCCGCCGACCGCCCAGGCATATTCGCTGAACGTTACGGTGGTGCCGAGCGGACCGCTCAGCTATCTGACGCTGTGGCCCACCGGCGCTGTCCAGCCTTTCGTCTCCACCCTGAACTCGTGGGCCGGCTTGGTGGTGGCCAACGCCGCCCTTGTGCCGGCTGGATCCGGCGGCGCCGTGAGCGTGTTCGTCACCAGCCAAACCGACGTGATCCTCGATATCGACGGCTACTTCGATTCGACCGCCGGCTCTTCGTTCTATGCCGCAACGCCGTGCCGTGTCGCCGACACCCGAAATCCCAGCGGCGTCTTTGGGGGACCTTCCCTGTCCCCAGGACAGACCAGGGACTTTCCCATTCCCGCCAGTTCCTGCGGGATCCCGGCCACTGCCAACGCATACTCGCTCAATGTCACCGCAGTGCCCGACACGAGCTATCTCGGTTACCTGAGCGCCTGGCCGACGGGACAGCTTCAGCCTAACGTTTCCACCCTCAATTCCTGGACCGGTAAGGTAGTCGCGAATGCCGCCATCGTCCCCGCTGGCGCAAACGAATCGATTTCCGTCTTCGTCACCAACTCGACCGAGGTAGTCCTGGACAGCAACGGCTACTTCGGCCCGTCCGGGAGTCCGGGCGCGCTCGCGTTCTACCCAGTCACACCCTGCCGGGCGGCGGATACGCGAAATCCAGACGACCCCTTCGGCGGCCCGGAGATGGAGGCGGGCGAGACCCGCTCGTTCACCGTCCCGGCCAGCAACTGCTCCGTGCCCCCGACGGCGGCGGCCTATTCGGTCAACGTCACGGTGGTGCCCGATGGCCGGCTCTCTTATCTCTCGGCGTGGCCGGCGGGCCTGGCTCAGCCGGTTGTTTCGACTCTGAACTCATGGGACGGCAGCGTGGTCGCGAATGCCGCCATCATTCCGGCGGGGACCGGCGGGGCGATCAGCGTCTATGTCACCGAGCCGACGCACGTGATTCTCGACATCGACGGGTACTTCGCCCCGTGAGGCGCGGCCCGAGGGTGTTGCTCGGCTGGCGCGCCCGGAGGGACTCGAACCCCCGGCCTACTGGTTCGAAGCCAGTCGCTCTATCCAACTGAGCTACGGGCGCGCGAAGTGCCTATGCCCCAATATAACAACATGGTGGGTCAGCTCGCCTCCAGGGGAAGAAACAGGCGGCCCAAACCGGTCGGCAATCGGGCGAAGCGGCCTGGCGTTGCCCTCCCGATTGGTCGGGCGATTGTAAGATCACGGACTTCCACCCCGCTTTAGTTAAAGCGGACTGGCCGGGGCGCCCACCACGATCTCCAGCCCGAAGCGGCTCGAAAGGACCTCCCAGGCGCCCGCCTGGCAGGCGGCGACGGCGCAGCCGGCCGAGAGGGCCAGCGCCCTTTTCGGACCTGCTGATGGCATTGGCACCAGCTCATTTGGGACAATATGGGCGACACCACATGTCTCGAACCGCGCTCATGCTGATCCTCGTGCTCCTCCTCGGAGCTGCGGCGGCCGTGTGGCTTCACGAGCGCAGCACGGCTGCCGCGGCGGTCCCGTTCGCTCCGGTCCGGCGGGAAGCACTGGTCAGCAGTCTGACGACCAATGCCAAGATCGAGCCGTCGGACTGGGCGGAGGTCCACGCGGAGCGGGCCGGAGTCATCGAGCGGCTGGCCGTCCGAAAAGGACAGGTTGTGAGCAAAGGGCAGCCGATCGCCGAGCTGACCTCCGGGGACGCCCGGACGGAAGTGGCCGCGGCCGAGGCGGCGCTGGCTGCCGCGCGCGCTCAGCTTGAAACGCTTCTCCACGGTGGAACGGCGCAGGCGCAGGTCGATATCGCGAACGAAATCGCGCGCAACCGGCTGGAACTCGAAGCCGCCCAACGCGATTCCGAGATCACGAAGCGCCTGGTTGCCAGGCAGGCCGCCACGGGCCAGGACGCCACCAACGCCTCCCAGCGCGTCGATCGGCTTCAGACGGCCATCTCCGCCCTCGGGAAGAAGCGCGCCGCCCTGGTTGGGGCGACGGAACGCGCCGCGGCCGAAGCTAAAGTGCGCGAAGCCGAGGCCGGTCTGGATCTAGCCCGCCTGAAACTGGTGCGCAGTACCCTCTACGCCCCCATGCACGGAACCGTTTACGATCTGCCCTTTCGCAACAACGCGTTCGTGAACGCCGGTGACGCGGTGGCCAGCATCGGTAACCTGGAACGCTTGCAGGTCCGCATCCAGGTGGATGAACCCGAACTGGGGCGTGTCGGGCTGGGAATGCCGGTCATCGTGACCTGGGACGCGCTGCCTGGGCGGCAATGGCGCGGCGCGGTGGAAAAGATGCCCACCGAGGTGACGCCGGTCGGCACGCGACAGGTCGGCGTCGCCCTGGCGACCATCGAGAATCCCGGCCTCAGGCTCGTCCCGGGGACCAACGTGAACGTCGAGATCACTTCGCAGGTGGTGGCCGACGGGCTGACGATTCCCAAAGAGGCCATC
Source organism: Bryobacterales bacterium (assembly GCA_963710565.1). Taxonomy (GTDB): domain Bacteria; phylum Acidobacteriota; class Terriglobia; order Bryobacterales; family Bryobacteraceae; genus DASWZN01. The sequence continues at coordinate 329,391 of CAVQAN010000015.1, forward strand.
CGCACCGAGAACGGGAAGACCGGGGTGTACGTACTGCGCGAAGGCCACGTCGCGTGGCGGCTTATCCAGCTAGGGGCCTCGAGCATCACGCGCGCGGTGGCCGTTTCCGGGCTCGCCGAAGGGGACATGGTCGCGCTGCGCGCCGAGCGGCCTCTCCGCGACGGCCAACCGGTGCGGCCGATGGAGTAGGACCAGTTTCCGCTTGTGCCGGCGCGTGTTTCCGCCCTGCTCACGCCGCGCGCGTCCAGTAGCCCACTACCCCTGCCAGGCCCGCGCCAACCGCTCGTAGGTGGTGCGGAGGTCCTGCGGCAGGACGCGGGTCTCGCCGATGGTGGTCATGAAGTTTGCGTCGGCAGGCCAGCGTGGCAGTACGTGCATGTGGATGTGGCCCGCGATGCCCGCGCCGGCGCACTCGCCGATGTTCATGCCCACGTTGAGGCCCCTGGGGCGGTAGACGGCGTGCAGATGGCGCTCCGCCTGCCGGGTCAGTTCCATCATCTCCGCCAGCGCCTCGGCGCCGGCCGCTTCGAGGCTCGCCACGTGCGCGTACGGCGCGATCATCAGATGACCCGTGGTGTAGGGATACAGGTTCAGAATGACGAAATTCAAACGGCCGCGGTGAAGGACGAAATTCTCCCCGTCGTTCCGCTCGGCGGCCTTTCTGCAGAAGATGCACTCGTCCGCGGGCCCGGCCGTGCTGACGTATCGGTACCGCCAGGGACTCCAAAGGGGATCCATCTCGGATTCGGCCGCAGAGCCGCCTACACGGCCGGCGAAGGCTCGCTCGAGGAGGCTGCCGGAGGCACTGCGGCCTCAATGGCCACCGCGGCCCCCGCGGCGTTGACCAGGTCCTTCAGCTCCTTGCTCGGTTTGAAGAACGGAATGCGCTTGGCCGGGACCTCGACCCGCGTGCCGGTCTTCGGGTTACGCCCGATGCGCGGCTGGCGCTGCCGTGTGCGGAAGCTCCCGAACCCGCGGATCTCGATCTTCTCGCCGCTGCGCAGGGCGCGCACGACGCTGTCAAAAATCGTCTCGACGATGACCTCGGAGTCCTTGCGGCTCATCTCGACCACTCGGGCCACTTCATCGATCAGCTCGGCTTTGGTCATAGAACTTGCTCTCCTTGTGCCTCGCAGGACGGCCACCGGCGAAGCCGCCGGGGGAACCACGCTGTTTCGTCCTTAGCGGGCCTCCCCCTGTCCCTTCAGGTTGATCACTTCTTCAATGGTCAGCGTTGCGGCGGTGGCGCGGCGCTGGTACTCTTCGAGACGCGTGCGTTCCTCGTCCTCGCCGAGCGCCCGGATGCTGAGGCCGATCTTCTTCTCCGCCTCGCTCATCTTGATGATCTTGAAATCGTACTCGCGCCCCATTTCGAGCGGCGGCTCGTCCTTTTTATGCTCCTGCGCGCCGGGGATCTCCGAGTTGTGGCAAAGCCCTTCCACACCCTCCGCCAGCTCGATGAATACGCCGAAATTCGCGGCGCGGCAGGCCTTGCCCCGCACCACGTCGCCGACCTGGTGAGAGCGCAGAAAGACCTCCCAGGCGTCCGGCTGAAGCTGTTTGATGCCCAGCGACATGCGGCGCTGCGAGGCGTTGATGTGGAGCACCACGGCTTGCACGAGCTGCCCTTTCTTGAGCACCTCGGAGGGATGCTTGATGCGCTTGGTCCAGGAAACGTCGGAGACGTGCACCAGGCCGTCGATCCCTTCCTCCACCTCGATGAAGGCGCCGAAGTCGGTGAGTTTGCGCACGCGGCCTTCCACCACCGAGCCGACGCTGTAACGCTGCTCGACCGTGGTCCAGGGATCCGGCTCGAGCTGCTTGATGCCCAGGGAAATGCGGCGGTCCTTGGGCTGCACGGCCAGCACCACGGCTTCCACCTGGTCGCCCGGCTTGACCACCTTCGAGGGGTGCTTCATGCGCCGCGACCAGGTCATCTCCGAGATGTGTATGAGGGCTTCGACACCGGGTTCGAGCTCCACAAAAGCGCCGTAGTCGGTGACGCTCACCACGTGGCCCACCACCCGCGTGTGCATGGGGTAACGGTCCGCCACCGTTTCCCAAGGATCCGGCAACAGTTCCTTCAGGCCCAGCGAAACGCGCTCTTTTTCGCGGTCGAACTTCAGCACCTTGACGGCGATCTCGTCGCCCACGTTGAGCACTTCGGAGGGATGATTGACCCGCCCGTAAGACATGTCGCTCACGTGCAGCAGTCCGTCGATTCCGCCCAGATCGATGAAAGCGCCGTAGTCGGTGAGGTTCTTCACCACGCCGGTGACCACCGAGCCCTCTGCGAGGCCTTCGAGCGTGGTCCGCTTACGCGCGTTGTGCTCTTCTTCGATGGCCAGCTTCCGCGACACCACGACGTTGCCGCGGCGGCGGTTCATCTTCACGAGCTTCACCGCGATGTCCTGGCCGGTGTAAGCATCCAGATTGTGGATGGGACGCACTTCGACCTGCGAGCTGGGCATGAACGCCTTGACGCCCACGTCCACCGAGAGTCCGCCCTTCACCCGCCCCAGCACGCGGCCCGATACAAGCAGTCCCTCGCGATAAGCCTTTTCCAGGTTGTCCCAGGCGCGCAGGCGGCTGGCCTTGTCGTGCGAGAGGAGGATGTATCCCTCGACCTCCGGGCCGTGCCGGTCGATCATCACATCGATGGTGTCGCCGGGCTGAACCGTGACGTGGCCGTCGGAGGCGGCGAACTGCTCGATCGGCACCAGACCTTCGGACTTATAGCCGAAATCGACGATCACTTCCTTGTCGGTGACTTTGAGCACCCGGCCTTCCAGGACCTCGCCTTCCGAGGGCGGCGCAAAATGGCTGTAGTCCTCCATGAGGTGCTCGTAGTCTTCCTCGGGGAGGGAAGGCTGCGGCCGCAGCAGCGGGTCCTGGGGAAGGGAAGGCTGCGGTCTCACCCTCGGGTCCTCGGGAAAGGAAGGCTGCGGTCTCACGCGAGGGTCATCTGGCCTGCTGCCCATAGCCAAGTCTCCAGGTTCGATCTACCGGTTGAGTGAACGGGCGAGGCGGCGCACACCGGACGCGGCCGCAATCTGGCCGAACCGTGCTTCTCGGCGGCGTAGACCTGAGAATGGAATCCGTTTCTGCCTCTACTCCCGTGACCCGTAACCGACAAATCGTTGATAGATCAGTACTTTAGAAATCTTATCCGAGCGACCTGCGGTTGTCAACCAGCGTTCTGGGCGGTTTTCGGCTGCATCCGAACAATTAGGCTCAATATTGTTTCGGAATGCTGCCTGCCGGGGTCGATAAGGCTCCACGGGGTTATGCCCCGGTGACTCCGTGCGCAGCGCACGGACAAACGGGATCCCGGCTCCTGGCGGCCAGAGTTCGAAATGTGTCCACGACCGAGGAGCCGCGGTCCAAGCCGTCCCCCCTCCGCTATCATGGAACCAGACGGGAAGTGTTATGGCTGAGGGCATCAACGCCGGGCTCCAGGATGAGTTGTACCAGGAGTACCTCCACGACCGCACCTCCGTCGACGAAAGCTGGAAAGACGTGTTCGAATCCAACGGAGCTCCCCCTGTGGGCCAGGCGGTCGCGCCTGCCGACGGCCTCCAGCCCCTCCGCGGCGCAGCGGCGCGCCTCGCCGGCAACATGGAAGCCAGCCTCGCGGTGCCCACCGCCACGTCGCAGCGCACCATCCCCGTCAAGGTCGTGGACGAGAACCGCACCATCGTCAACCAGCACCTCACGCTGGTGGGCCGCGATAAGGTCTCCTACACCCACCTGATCGGCTGGGCCATCGTCAAGGCGCTCGCGAGCTTCCCCAACCTCAACAGCTCTTACGCCGAACGGGAGGGCCAGCCGCACCGCCGCGTCCCTCCCGCCATCAACTTGGGCGTGGCCGTGGATGTCGCCGCCAGGGACGGCGCCCATGCCCTGGTCGTCCCGAACATCAAGAACGCCGGCGCGCTCGATTTCCAGAAGTTCATGGCCGCGTTCGACGACATCGATCGGCCGCGCGCGCACGGCCAAGCTCACCGTCGCGGATTTCGAGGGCACCACCATCTCGCTCACCAACCCGGGGACGGTCGGCACCGTCGCCTCGATTCCACGCCTGATGCCGGGGCAGGGCGCCATCATCGCCACCGGCGCCATCGACTATCCCGCCGAGTACCGCGGCGCCGCGCCCGAGACGCGCGCCTACATCGGCATCAGCAAGGTCATGACGATCGCGTGCACCTACGACCACCGCGTGATCCAGGGCGCCGAGTCCGGGCTCTTCCTCGGCCAAAGTTCAGGCGCTGCTCGAAGGCCAGGACAACTTCTACGACGCCATCTTCGCCGACCTGCGCTTGCCCTATCGGCCCGTGCGCTGGGAGCCGGACCGCGGCGCGTTCGCGCCCGGCGGCGGCGACCGTGGCGCCCAGGATCGCGCAGCAGGCCGCGGTCCTGCAGATCGATCAATGCCTACCGCGTGCGCGGCCACCTGCTCGCCGATCTCGATCCGCTCGGCTCCGAGCCCAGCTACCACCCCGAGCTCGATCCCGCCCAGTACGGCCTCACCATCTGGGACCTGGACCGCGAGTTCATCACCGGCTCGCTCGGCGAGGCCATCGGCGGCGGCTCCCCCGGCCCTTCGCCACGCTGCGCCAGATCCTCGAGACCGTGCGCCAGACCTACTGCGGCAAGATCGGCTGCGAGTACATGAACATCCAGGTGCCGGAGCAGAAGCGCTGGCTCCAGCAGCGCATGGAGCCCGACCGCCAACAACTGGCCGCTCGACGCCGCGGAGCGCCGCCGCATCCTGGACCGCCTGCTCGAAGCCGAGGAGTTCGAGCACTTCCTGCACGCGCGCTTCGTGGGCCACAAGCGCTTCTCGCTCGAAGGCGCCGAGACCGCCATGGCGATCCTGGACGAGCTGATGCGCCGCGCCGCGTCGAACGCGCGTGCACGAAATCGTCATCGGCATGGCCCACCGCGGCCGCCTGAACGTGCTCGCCAACCTGATCGGCAAGCCGCTCCGCCAGATCTTCTCGGCATTCGAAGACGGAGGAGCCGCTGAGCGCGCAGGGCTCGGGCGACGTCAAGTACCACCTGGGCGCGAGCGGCGTGCGCAGCTTCGAGGACGGCCGCGAGATCGTGGTCTCCGTCGCGCCCAATCCCAGCCACCTCGAGGCCGTGGACCCGGTGGTCGAGGGCATCGTGCGGCCCAAGCAGGACCGCCTGGGCGATGCCAAGCGCCAGCGCGTGATTCCCGCTGCTGATCCACGGCGACGCCGCGTTCGCCGGCCAGGGCGTGGTGGCCGAAACGCTCAACCTTTCGCAGCTCGATGGCTACACCACCGGCGGCACCATCCACCTCATCATCAACAACCAGATCGGGTTCACGACGCCGCCGGAGGAGGTCGCGCTCGACGCCCTATTCGACCGACGTGGCGCGCATGGTGCAGGCGCCCATCTTCCACGTCAACGGCGACGATCCCGAGGCCTGCGTGCGCGCCGCCCAGCTCGCTTTCGATTACCGCCAGCAGTTCTCGAAGGACGTGGTCATCGACATGTTCTGCTACCGCCGCCACGGCCATAACGAGGCGGACGACCCCAGCTACACGCAGCCCATCCTGTACAAGAAGATCCGCGCACACCCATCGGTCGCCGCACTCTACTCGGAGCGCCTGGTGCGCGAGGGCCTGGTGGCGCAGGCCGATATCGACGCCGTGCGCAAGCGCGCCGCCGCGTGGCTGTCCGAAAACTTTGAGGCCGCCCAGAAGGGGGAGGAGAGATTCGAGGTCCAGGAGCTGACGCCGGTCCCGTCCGAAGAGATCGCACCTGCGCCCAACACCGCCGTCGATCGCGCTACGCTCGGGCGCGTTGTCGACGGTTTGACGCGCTTCCCGGCGGACTTCCACCTGCATCCCAAGCTGCGCTCGTTTGTCGAGCGCCGGCGCGAAGCGTTCGCCAAGGGCGGACCCATCGATTGGGCCACGGCGGAAGCGATGGCCTTCGGCAGCCTGCTGCTGGAAGGCACGCCGGTGCGCCTGAGCGGCCAGGACTCGGCGCGCGGCACCTTCACGCAGCGCCACGCCAACTTCTACGACTACGAGGACGGTCACGAATACTGCCCGTTGCGCCAGATCGCGCCGGACCAGGCGCGCTTCGATGTCTACGACTCCCTGCTCAGCGAAGAAGCGGTGCTCGGCTTCGAGTTCGGCTATTCGGTCGGCGATCCGCTGACGCTCGCTCTGTGGGAGGCGCAGTTCGGCGACTTCGCCAATGGCGCGCAGGCCGTGATCGACGAGTTCATCGCCGGCTCGGAGGCCAAGTGGGGCCAGCCGAGCGGGCTGGTTCTACTGCTGCCGCATGGCTACGAAGGGCAGGGGCCGGACCACTCCAGCGCGCGCATCGAGCGCTTCCTGCAACTGGCGGCCGAGGGCAACATTCAAGTGTGCAATCCCTCCACTCCGGCGCAGTACTTCCATCTGCTGCGCCGCCAGATGTTCGGCGGGCCGGACCGGCGGGGCATCCGCAGGCCGCTCGTCATCTTCACGCCCAAGAGCCTCCTGCGCAACCCGCGAGCCGTCTCGCGCGTCGAGGACCTGGCGGGCGGCGGCTTCCGTGAGGTTCTGGCCGAGGCCGGACCGATCGAGGCCGAGCGCGTCACCCGCATCCTGCTGGCGAGCGGCAAGGTCTACTACGACCTCGCGGCCGCGCGCGAGACCAAGCAGGCCGGCGACGTCGCGCTGGTGCGCATCGAGCAACTGTACCCCTTCGCCTGCGCCGAGGTGCAAGACGTGTTGCTGCGCTATCCGCTCACCGCCGAGGTCTTCTGGGTGCAGGAGGAGCCGCAGAACATGGGTGCGTGGCGCTTCCTCCACGAGCAGGTGCAGCCGCTGCTCGCGCAGACGCGCCGCATTCTGGGCTACGTCGGCCGGCCGCCCGGCGCGGCCACCGCCACCGGCTCGCACCGCCGCCACGAGCGGGAGCAGCGCGATCTGGTCGAGGCCGCGTTGGCGCACTCGGAGGCGCGCAGCAACATCCGGGTGATCGGCGGCCGGCGGGCCCGTTGAAGTATGCTTCTGGTATGGCGACTCCCGTAGCTCACAACATGGTTACGACCGCGTTCACGCTGGACGGTTACCGCATCGTGCGGACGCTCGGCGTGGTGCGCGGCATTATCGTTCGATCGCGCTCTCTGCTGGGGACGCTCGGCGCCACCCTGCAGACGGTCGTCGGCGGCAACATCACGCTTCTGACGCAACTCTGCGAGAAGACCCGCGGCGAAGCGTTCGACCTTATGCTCGCTCACGCGGCCGAACTCGGCGCCAACGCCGTGGTCGGCGCGCGCTACGACGCCACCGAGGTCATGCAAGGCGTCACCGAGGTTCTGGCCTACGGCACGGCGGTGGTGGTCGAACCGCAATCCTGACCGGGAGGAACTCATCATGCTCAATACCAGAGCGTATGCGGCCGGCGCAGCCAAGGCGTTGCTCCAGCCCTATTCATTCGAACGGCGAGATCCGCGCGAGCGCGACGTCGTGATCGACATACACTACTGTGGCATTTGCCACTCCGACATTCACCAGGCCCGCGACGAATGGGGTGGCTCGATCTTCCCCATGGTTCCGGGGCACGAGATCGCCGGAACGGTGGCGGCAGTGGGAAGCGGAGTCGCCCGCTTCAAGGTTGGCGACAAGGTGGGCGTCGGCTGTTTCGTGGACTCCTGCCGCACCTGCAAGGAATGCCGGGAGGGGCTCGATCAGTACTGCCCCGGCACGGTGTTCACCTACAACTCGCGGGAGCACGATGGCACGCCCACCATGGGAGGGTATTCCGAGAGGATCGTGGCCGACGAGGACTTTGTTCTCCGCATGCCGGAGAACCTGCCCCTCGATGCCTGCGCGCCGCTGCTGTGCGCCGGGATCACCCTATACTCGCCTCTGATGCACTGGCACGCCGGCCCGGGAATGAACGTGGCCATCGTCGGGCTGGGCGGTCTCGGCCACATGGGGGTCAAGCTGGCACACGCCCTGGGCGCGGAGGTCACGGTGCTCAGCCACTCGCTGCGCAAGCGGGAGGACGGCAAGCGGCTGGGGGCCGATCACTTCTATGCGACGTCCGACCCCGACACCTTCAAAACCCTGAACAGCCATTTCGATCTCATCGTCAGCACGGTGTCGGCCGAGATGGATTGGAACCAGTACCTCGACCTGCTCAGGGTGGACGGCTCGATGGTAGTGGTCGGCATTCCCGAGAAGCGGGTCCCGTTGGGCGCCATGCCCCTGGTGGCCCGGCGGCGCAGCCTGGCCGGTTCCATGATCGGCGGGATCCGGGAGACGCAGGAGATGCTCGACTTCTGCGCCAAACACGGCATCGTCTCCGACATCGAAACGATCCCGATTCAGAAGGTGAACGAGGCCTGGGAGCGCGTTCTGAAGAGCGACGTGCGCTACCGCTTTGTGATCGACATCGCCAGCTTGCGGCAATAAAAAAACCGCCCCGCGCGAAGCGGGGCGGCTGATAGCTGATAGCTGATAGCTGACAGCTTCTTAGCCTAGTAGTCCATGTCGGGGCCGCCGTGGCCGCCGGGCATGGGCGGGGCTGATTTCTTCTCCGGGATCTCGGCGATCAGGGCTTCGGTGGTCAGCATGAGCGCGGCGATGGAGGCCGCGTTCTGGAGCGCCGTGCGGGTGACCTTGGTCGGGTCGATCACGCCGGACGCCACCAGGTCCTCATACTCGTCGGTCTGGGCGTTGTAGCCGAAGTTGGGATTCTCGTTGTTGCGTACCTTCTCGGCGATGATGGCGCCTTCGAGGCCGGCGTTGCCGACGATCTGGCGCAGCGGCTCTTCGCAGGCGCTTGCGCACGATATCGACGCCGATCTGCTCGTCGCCCACCAGCTTGAAGCTCAGCAGCGCCCTGCCGGCCCGGAGCAGCGCCACGCCGCCGCCGGGAACGATGCCTTCCTCAACCGCGGCGCGCGTGGCGTGCAGGGCATCTTCGACGCGGGCCTTCTTCTCCTTCATCTCGGTCTCGGTGGCCGCGCCGACCTTGATCACCGCAACGCCGCCGGCCAGCTTGGCCAGCCGCTCTTGCAGTTTCTCGCGGTCGTAATCCGAAGTGGTCTCGTCGATCTGGGCGCGCAGTTGCTTGATGCGGCCCTCGATGGCCTTCGGGCTGCCGTTGCCGTCCACGATGGTGGTGTTGTCCTTGTCCACCGTGACGCGCTTCGCGCGCCCCAGGTCTTCCAGGCGGACGCCCTCGAGCTTGATGCCGGTCTCTTCCATGATGGCCTTGCCGCCGGTGAGGACGGAGATGTCTTCCAGCATGGCCTTGCGGCGGTCGCCGAAACCGGGGGCCTTTACGGCGCAGGCATTCAGGGTGCCGCGCAGCTTGTTGACCACCAGCGTCGCCAGGGCTTCGCCCTCGACTTCTTCTGCGATGACCAGCAGCGGCTTGCCGGAGCGCGCGATCTGCTCCAGAAGCGGCAGCAGGTCCTTCATGTTGCTGATCTTCTTCTCGTGGATCAGGATGTAGGGATCCTCGATCACGGCTTCCATGCGCTCGGGGTCCGAGATGAAGTACGGCGACAGGTAGCCGCGGTCGAACTGCATGCCCTCGACGGTGTCCAGTTCGGTGGACATCGTCTTCGACTCTTCGACCGTGATGACGCCGTCCTTGCCGACCTTCTTCATCGCCTGCGCGATGGTGTCGCCGATGGTGGTGTCGCCGTTGGCGGAGATGGTCCCCACCTGCGCGATCTTGTCTTCGGTGGTGACCGGTTTGGAGAGCTTCTTCACCTCTTCGGTGACCACGGCGACAGCCTTCTCGATGCCGCGTTTGAGGGCCATCGGATTAGCGCCCGCGGCGACCGACTTCACGCCCTCGCGGAAAATGGACTGGGCCAGGATGGTGGCGGTGGTGGTGCCGTCGCCGGCGACGTCGGAGGTCTTGGAGGCGACTTCGCGCACCATCTGCGCGCCCATGTTCTCGAGCGGATCCTTCAGCTCGATTTCCTTGGCGACGGTGACGCCGTCCTTTGTGATTGTCGGTCCGCCGAATTTCTTCTCGAGAACGACGTTGCGGCCCTTGGGGCCGAGGGTGACCTTCACCGCGTCGGCGAGTTGATTGACACCGCGCAGAATGGCCTGCCGGGAGTTCTCACTGTATACGATTTGCTTCGCAGCCATGAATATTCCTCCTTGAAAACTTTAGGCTTTCGCCTGCTGTGCAGCGCCTTCGAGGATTCCGAGAACCTCGTCTTCGCGCATGATTACGTACTCTTCGCCGTCCAGCTTGATCTCGCTGCCGGAATACTTGCCGAACAGAATCCGGTCGCCGGGCTTCACGTCGAGCGCGACGACTTTGCCGGTGTCCAGGCGTTTGCCTTGGCCCACGGCGATGACCTGGCCCTCCTGGGGCTTCTCCTTGGCGGAGTCTGGGATGATGATCCCGCCCTGGATGGTTTCTTTGTCCTCGATACGCTTCACGACGATCCGATCGTAGAGCGGCCGAATATTCATATCGATTCCTCCAGTTGCTGGTGTGGTTAACGGAAAGGGTCCGGTTTTGGATACCGGCGCCCGCTACTTAGTATTAGCACTCTCGCCCCGAGAGTGTCAAGACGGAAAGAGAGCTCGTGAAGCCTGGTTCCACCCTCGCCTCTGGCTCACCGCGCGCGGCTCCGATCGCCCCCACAGGCGTCTCCCGCTCGGGCCCTCCCGCTCTCGCCGGTCCGTTCCGGTGCCCCACGCCTCGCCGAAGGCCGCTGTGCGGTCATCCTCCGCTGCGCCTCCGGCGCTCCCAATCCGGCCCTGGTGGCCTATGGCCCGGCTAAAAGGCCGGCCCACGGGCCGATCCGCGCGAGCCGTCGGCGCGTGGCAGAATGGGAGGGTGACCGGTCATCGGATACGACAGAAATTCCTGGACTTCTTCGCGGAGCGCGGGCATCGCGTCGTGCGCAGCTCGTCGCTGGTGCCGGCCAACGATCCGACGCTGCTCTTCACCAATGCCGGGATGAACCAGTTCAAGGACGTCTTCCTGGGCCTCGAGAAGCGCGATTACAGCCGGGCGACGCTCCTCGCAGAAATGCGTTCGCGCGGGCGGCAAGCATAACGACCTCGAGAACGTCGGCTACACCCGCCGCCATCACACCTTCTTCGAGATGCTGGGCAATTTCTCCTTCGGCGACTACTTCAAGAGCGACGCCATCGCCTTCGCCTGGGAGCTGGTGACCAAGGACTACGGGCTGCCCAAGGACCGCCTCTACATCACCGTCTTCCGCGAGGACGACGAAGCCGAAGAGCTGTGGCAGAAGGTCGCGGGCGTGCCGCGAGGACCGCATCTACCGCCTGGACGAGAAGGACAACTTCTGGCAGATGGGCGAGACCGGTCCGTGCGGCCCCTGCTCGGAGCTGCACTACGACCTGGGTCCGGAAGGCTCGCCGCGCCCGCGCGAAGACGACCATTTCCCGAGCGAGTCGGGGCCGCTACGTGGAGATCTGGAACCTGGTCTTCATGCAGTACGACCGCGACGCAAGCGGCCGCCTGACGCCGCTGCCGCGGCCGTCGATCGACACGGGAATGGGACTGGAGCGCGTCGCGGCCGTGCTGCAGGACAAGCTCTCGAACTACGACACGGACCTGATCTGCCCCATCATCCACCGAGCGGCCGACCTGTTCCGGGTGCGGTTCGGCGAAGATCCGAAGGTGGACACGGCCCTGCGCATCGTGGCCGATCATAGCCGCGCCACCGAGTTTCTGATCCACGACGGCGTGCTGCCGGCCAACGACGGCCGCGGCTACGTGCTGCGCAAGATCATGCGGCGCGCCATGCGGCACGCCCGGCGGATCGGGGTCCACGAGCCGTTCCTATACCGGCTCGGCCGCTTTCGTGGCCGAACTGATGAGGCCGGCTTACCCGGAGCTGACGGAGAGCGTCGAGCGGGTCTCGCGCGTAGTGCGTGACGAGGAGCACCGTTACGCCACCACCTTCGAGGTGGCCGAGCGCATTTTCCACGACGAGGCCAAGAGCGCGCAGGGAGTGCTGGCCGGCAGCGTGGCTTTCAAGCTCTACGATACCTACGGCCTGCCGCTCGAGGAGCAGCAGGAGATGGCGCGTGAGTACGGGCTGGCCGTCGACAGCGAGGGCTTCCAGACCGAGATGCGGAAACAGCGCGAGCGCGCCCGCGCGAGCTGGAAAGGCGCCGAGAAGAGCGCCGTCGCTCCCGTCTACCAGGCGTTGCAGGCGGAGGGTCGTACCAGGTTTCTGGGCTACGAGACGCTCGAGGCGGCGGCGCGCGTGCGCGGGATCGTAGTCGGCCAGGAGCGGGTGGAGGAGATCGGGCCGGGCGAGAGCGCCGAGGTCGTGCTTGACGCGACGCCGTTCTACGCCGAGGCGGGCGGCCAAGTGGGAGACAAGGGCGCCTTCTACTCCGCCGCGGGCGAGCGGATGGCGGAAGTCGACGACACCTACGCGCCTTTGCCGGGGCTGACCGTTCACAAAGTGGTTACCGTGGCGCCGCTGCGGCTGGGCGGCGAGGTCCGCGCGCTGGTGGGCGCTGGCTCGCAGGCGCGCCACTATGCGCAATCACACCGCCACGCACCTCCTGCACGCTGCGCTGCGCGCCGTGCTGGGCACGCACGTCAAGCAGGCCGGATCGGTGGTGGACCCGTCGCGGCTGCGCTTCGACTTCACGCACTACGCCGCCCTGGACGCGGTCGAACTGGCCGAAGTCGAGCGGCTGATGGTGGAGCAGGTTCTGGCGGACCAGCCGGTCCAGACCACGCTCATGGAGTTGGACCAGGCGCTCAACACCGGCGCGATGGCCCTGTTCGGCGAGAAATACGGGGAGCGCGTACGCGTGGTGCAGGTCCCGGGCTTCAGCAAGGAGCTCTGCGGCGGAACGCACGTGGAGCGTACGGGCGAGATCGGCCTCTGCAAGATCGTTTCCGAGGGCAGCATTTCCTCCGGGGTCCGGCGCATCGAGGCCCTGACCGGAGAGGGCGCGCTAACGCGCTTCGAGGAGACCGCGAACTCTCTCCGCCGCGTGGCGGACCTGCTGCACGTTTCCGAGAACGAACTGGTGGAACAGGTCGAGAAGGCGCTCGATCAGCGGCGCGCTCTGGAACGCCAGGTCGATCAGCTCAAGACCAAGGTGGCCCAGGCGCAGTTGAGCGGCCTCGAGCAGCAGGCCCACACGGTGAACGGCGTGCGTGTGCTCGCCGCCAGGGTGGATGGACTGGACCGCCAGCAGATGCGCGCCCTGGCCGATTCGCTCCGCAACAAGTGGAAGAGCGCGGTCATCGTGCTGGCATCGGCCGAGGATTCGAACGTGGCCATCGTCTCGGCTGTGACGAAGGATCTCACGGCGAAGGTCCACGCCGGCAAGCTGGCGGGCGCGGTGGCGCAGGCCGTGGGCGGTAAGGGCGGCGGCCGGCCCGATATGGCCGAGGCGGGCGGCAAAGACCCATCCAAGCTCGGCCCGGCGCTCGAGAGCGTCTGCGCCAGCGTGGAAGGCATGCTGTAGGCGGCGCTACAATTCAAGATCGCACGATGCGTAGAATCGCCGTCCTGTTGTGCACCGACTCCATCGGCGAAGACGCCGGCACGGAACGCTACGTGGCCGAAGTGGTCGCGCGGCTGGATCGAGCCAGGTTCGATCCGCACCTGTGCTGTCTTCAGGACAGCCCGCGCCTCGCCCAGATGGCCGCATGCTGCCCCACCCGGCTGTTCCCCGTGGGCAGCGTGTGGCGGCCGAACGGCCTGCGCCAGATTCGGGCGCTTCGCCGCTATATCGATGAGCGGGCCATCGACGTCGTGCACACGTTCGCGGTGAAGTCTACCGTCGTCGGCGTTCTGGCGGCCAGACGATCGGGCGTCAAGGCGGTCGTCAGCAGCCGGCGCAGCATGGGTTATTGGTATACCCCCAGGCTTCTGCGCCTGTTCCGCTACCTGAACCGGCACACCACCCGCGTGCTGGCCAACTCCGAGAGCGTGAAGCGCGTGGTGGTCGAGCGCGAGGGGCTGTCCCCGGAGAGGGTGGACGTTCTCTACAACGGCGTCGATCTGGAGCGATACGCAGCCGCAGGCTGCGGCCAGGCGTTGGATGCGCCGGTCGTGGGGATCGTGGCCAACTACCGCCCCATCAAAGACCTGGGTCTGTTCCTGCGCGCCGCGCGCCTGGTGGCTGCCGAGGTGCCGCAGGCCGCCTTTCTCCTGGCCGGCCAGGGCCCGTTGCGCGACGATCTGGGCCGCCTGGCCGCGGAACTGGGCCTATCGGAACGGGTGACCTTCACGAACGGCCAGGGCGAGGTGCCCGGCCACCTGCGCCGAATCTCTATCGGCTGCCTTTCATCCCAGAGCGAGGGCTTTTCGAACGCCATCCTGGAATACATGGCCGCCGGCCTTCCCGTGGTGGCGACGGATGTGGGCGGCAACGCCGAAGCGATCGAGGACGGCGTCACCGGCTGTCTGGTGCGGGAGCGGACGCCGGGAGCTTTCGCCCGGCCAATCGTGGAACTGCTGCGCGACCGGACCCGCCGCCAGGAGATGGGACGCCGCGCGCTGCAACGCTGCCGCGAGCGCTTCGAGATCGGAGGCGCGACACGCCGCCTGGAAGATTATTACATCGCGCTCCGCGACGGCGCGGGCTGACGGGAGCCGGGAGCTATGGCCGCTCCTGCGCCGGCGCGCCGGTCCGCTCCAGGTCCTCAAACCAAAGCTCCAACATCAGCAGCGACCACATCCAGTGGCTGTTGTCCCGGCGGCTCCGCTGATGCTCTTCGAGCAGACTGCGGACGAAGGGTGCGTTGACGATCCCCCGCCCCAGGAAACGGCTCCCGGTAAGGAGATCCCAGGCCAACTCGCGTAAGGGTCCGCGGAACCACTTGGCCAGGGGCACTCCGAAGCCCTTCTTGGGGCGCTCCAACAGGCCAGGAGGGAAGCGGTCGGCCAGGGCCTTGATCAGGATGTATTTCCCGCGGCCGTCGCGCAGTTTCCAGTCGCTGGCCATGGAAGCCGCCAGCTCCGCCAGGCGGTAGTCCAGCAGCGGGCACCGCACCTCCAGCGAGTTCGCCATCGACATGCGGTCCACCTTGACCAGCATGTCCCCGGGCAGATTGACGGCGGCCTCGAAATACAGGGCCTGCGAAAGTGCCCCGGCGCCGGCGGGCAGCAATCGCATGCCGCAAAACCCGCGCCAGGAACCCGGCCTCGGCCGGAAGCATCCAGTCCGGCCGCAGCAGTTCGCGCCGCAGGAAGTAGGGGGCGAAGTTGCGCTCGAAATAGCGCTCCAGCGCGGTCCGGCCGGCTGATCATGTGCAGATAGTTCTTGCCGTACGCCGAGTACGGCAGCCGGCCGGCAAACCACGCCAGGGCCCGCCGCAGCGGTTGAGGAACGCGGTCCAGCGGCCGCAGTCTTTCGATCTCCGCGAAGCGGGGGTAGCCGGCGAATATCTCGTCGCCGCCGTCGCCGGTGAGCGCGACTTTGACGTAGCGCGCCGGCGAACTCCGAGACCATGAAGGTGGGGATGGCGGACGAATCGCCAAATGGCTCGTCGAAATGCCGCACCAGGCGCGACGCCAGATCCACCGAGTCCGGACGCACCATGATTTCGTGGTGATCGGTCTTGTACCGCCGGGCCACCTGCGCCGCGAACGGCAGCTCGTTGAAGTCGGCTTCTTCGAACCCGATCGAGAAGGTCTTGACCGGCTCCGCGGACTGCAGCGCCATGGACGCCACTACGGCGCTGGAATCGATGCCGCCGCTGAGGAACGCTCCCAGGGGCACGTCGGCGATCAGGCGGGATGCGAACGGACTCATCGAACTCCTCGCGCAGCCGCCGGCAACCTTCCTCTTCGCTCATGCCGGACGCGGAATGCTGCGCGGGAACGGGCACTTCCCAATAGCGGCCCTGCTGCACGGCTCCATCGGCGCGATACCGCAGCCACGAGCCTGGCAGCAGCTTCCGCACCATCCGGTGAGGGCTCCAGGGATCGGGAATGTATTGAACTGGAAATAGAGGCGCAGCGCTTCGTGATCGAGTTCGAGCGGCACGCCGGCCGCGCGCAGGCATTTCAGTTCGCTGCCGAAAAAGAGCCCCCGCGGCGTCACGGCGTAATAGAGCGGCTTCTTGCCGAAGCGGTCGCGCACCAGGAGCAGGTCCCGCCGGCCCCCGTCCCAAATGGCGTACGCGAACATGCCGCGCAGGCGGGGGATGCCGGCCACGCCGTCTTCCTCGTAGAGGTGCACCAGCGTCTCCGTGTCGCTGTTCGTCGCAAAACGGTGGCCCGAGCCGATCAGGTCGCTGCGCAGTTCCTGGTAATTGTAGATCTCGCCGTTAAAGACGACCCAGATGGTGCCGTCTTCGTTCGACATCGGCTGATGGCCGGCTGCCAGATCGATAATGCTGAGACGGCGCATGCCGATGCCGCAGCCGCCGTCCACGTGGAAGCCCTCGTCATCGGGGCCGCGATGCCGGATCTGGTCGCACATGGAGCGGAGAGTCGGGAGTTCAGCCTTGCCGTCCCGCAGGACGTAACCCGCAATGCCGCACATTTCTCGAAGTTTAGCCTATCCGAACACCCGAGTCGGGAGTGGGAGCAGCAGTGCGCGGCGAAACAGAAGGGGAACCGCGCTGTTGTTGAGGCTCGCGTCTGGTGCGGCGCAAGTGTCGTCGGGTCTCGGGATGAACCGCAAACCGGGGACCGCGTCGAGCTTTGCCGCCTTGGCGGAACGGAGCGCGCCCGGAACGCGGTGGCACTCTGGCCAGTACCCGGTCGCGCTCCCGCCCGCGGGCCGGGCACCTTATAATTCTAGGCTGGAGAAGAGCGATGGAGCCAACGAGCCCGGCGCCGATCAAGGTCCTGGCTTTTATGGAGGCGCGCAGGGCGGTCGGTCCCGCGCGGAACCTCATCCAGTTCGGAGTGCGTTCCCGGCAGCCGGCAGGCGAGCTCCCGGGAGTGGACCTGACCGTCGCGACCTTCCTGCGCGCCAACGACTCCTCCGCCTTTATCGAGGCCGTCCACGCCGCCGGCATCGAAGTGGAGACGATTCTGGAGAAACATCGCTTCGATCTCGGCGTCCTGGCCCAGGTTCGGGAGATGGTGGCGCGCCGCCGGCCGGATATCGTTCTGACCCACAATGTGAAGTCGCACTTCCTGGTCCGGTGGCTGGGGCTGTGGCGCAGCCTTCCGTGGGTGGCCTTCCAGCACGGGTATACGGCGACCGATTGGAAGGATCGCCTCTACAACCAGTGCGACCGCTGGTCCCTGCGGCGCCCGCACCGGCTGGTGTGCGTGTGTCAGGCCTTCGCCGAGCGGCTCCGGCGCTGGGGAGTGCCGGCATCGCGGCTCGTGGTTCTGCACAACCCGGTGGAACCGTTCGTCGCTCCGGCGCCCGAGGAAATCGAACGCTTGCGGACGGAACTGGGGCTGGCAGGCGGTGAGTTCCTGGTGGTCAGCGTGGGCCGGCTATCGCGCGAGAAAGGACACCGGGATCTGCTGGACGCGGCCTCCGTTTTGCGCGCGCGGCAGCCGCGCACCCCGGCGCGCTTCGTTATCGTGGGGGATGGCCCCGAGCGGGCCGCGCTGGAGCGCCGTTCCGCGGCGCTGGGACTGTCGGACGCCGTAGCTTTCGCGGGCTACCGGGAGAACGTGCGGCCTTTCTACGCGCTGGCCGACGTCGTGGCCCTCCCGTCTTATACGGAAGGATCGCCCAACGTGGTGCTGGAGGCGCTGGCCGCGCGGGTCGCCGTCGCGGCGACCCGAGTGGGTGGCGTGCCGGAGATCGTCACGGACGGCGAGACGGGCCTGCTTGTGAAGCAGCGGGATCCGCGCGCCATGGCCGACGCTCTGGCGCGCCTCAGGGACGATCCGGAGTTGCGGCGCCGCCTGGGGGACGCGGGCAGGCGACTGGTGACCGCCGACCATTCCTTCGAGGCGCGCCGTCACGACCTGGTCTGCCTCTATGCCGAGTTGGCCGGCCGGCCCGCACCCGGATGCTGAAGGAGAACATGCGGATCTGTTTCATCTACCAGGGGGCGGCCCTGTGGGCGTGCGAGCGCGCCGAAAAGATGGCGGCGGCCCTCAGCGCTGCCGGTCACGAGACGTTCCTGCTGTGCAACGGCGAACCTGACGCCGCGGGCGAGGAAACCCTGGGCAAGCTGCGCGTCCTGCGCCTGAAACCCCGCCTCGTGAACCCGGCCCTCAGCCGCCTGATCAAGACGCCCTACTTCTTCAATCCGCTGTGGGTCGGCCAGTTAAGGAGTGTGGTGAAGCGATTCGGCATTCAGGCTCTCCACGTCATCGACGTTCCGCTCGCTCCGGCCGCCATCTGGGTGGGCCGGACGTTCCGCATCCCCGTGGTCCTGGATATGTGGGAGAACTATCCGGAAGCCCTGCGGTTGTGGGGCCGGACGAACTGGAGAACGCGCGTCTTCAAAAACTATCGCTGCGCCGCCGTAGTGGAGCGCTACTCCCTCGCCCGTGCCACCCATATCGTCGTCGTGGTCGAAGAAATGCGCGAGCGGCTGATCGCGAAAGGCGTGCCCGCGGACCGGATCTCGGTGCTGACGAACGCCGTGGACGCAGGGCTGTTCTCGAACCCGGCGCCGCCGGCGGAGACGCCGCTCGACGCCGAGCGCGACTGCTACAGACTCCTGTACGTGGGGAAGTTGACAGCGGAGCGCGGGCTGGACGATATGATCCGCGGCGTGGCCCTGGCCGGGCGGCGCCTGCCGGACCTGCGCCTCTACATCGCCGGCGATGGGGATGACGAGCCGCGCCTGCGCCGCCTGGTCCAGGAACACAAGATCGCCGGCCAGGTCCGATTTACCGGCTTTGTGCCCTTCCGCGACATCCCCTCCTACATTCTCAAGAGCGACCTGTGCGTGGTCCCGCACGTCGCGGGCCCGTTCATCGACACGACCGTTCCCAACAAGCTGTTTCAGTACATGCTGCTCGGAAAGCCGGTCCTGGTTTCGAACGCCAGACCGCTGGCGCGGATTACACGCCAGGCCGGGTGCGGCTTCGTGTTCGAATCCGGCAACCCGGCCGGCGTGGCAGACCGGATTCTGGCGGCTTACGAAGCACGTACGGACCCGGAGATCGGCGAGCGCGGCCGCCGCTATGCCCAGGAGCATTTCATCTGGGAAAAAGTCGCGCCCGCGTTGCTGCGAATCTACGACCGGATCGTGCGCTGAACACCTCCCTCACGGATTCCCTGAGCGCAGGAGCGAAAGCCGATTGCCGATCTCCCGGCGCATGCCTCGGATGGCGACGAGAGTCCGCCTGGCCGTGCTCCACGCGCTCCGGCGCGGGTAATGCGGCGAAGCCTCTTTCTCGAAATCGGAATATCTCATACACCAGTAGGGGCAGTACTCGTTATCGCAAGGCCGATCTTCGGAAAACAGATCGAGGCGCCGATGAAAAATGCTCCCGATAACCGTTCTCTGGCCGCAGCGGAAGATCTTTCCGTCATAGCCGATGGAGGCGGACAGCCTGCCTGCGGAACACGGAATGCCGGTGAACCTGGGGAACCCGTCGAGGTACTTCCGGTCGAGCAGCGGGTTGACTGTCGAGCGATCGGGCTCCCACGCGCTCGTCCTCGCGATGAGTTCGGCCTGTTCGGAGAAGCGGCGGAACTGGCTGCGCTCGGCTTCGGTGTAGGCCTGCGGATACCAGCGGCCTTGCCAGGAGCCGCGGACCGCTTTCGGAATCAGGGGAACACCCCGGCTTGTGAACAGATCCGTTATCCGCGGGAAGGTCCGCAAAGGCGGAGGGGGTCATGACCAGCGAGGCGAAGACCGGGAAACCGCGTTCCAACAGGAACCCGACATTGGCCAGCAACTGCGGCCAGCCTTTCCTGCGGTCGCGCTCTTCAGCGTGAACGCCACAGTGAACGTATTGAACGCGCGATGCGTCGATATCCGCCGCGAAGTTCTCAACGCGATGAGAGGTGAGGTTGGAAGTGAGCGAGATGTAATGCCGCGATGTGAGGGTTCGGCAAAGGTGCACGAAGTCGGGGTGAAAGAACGGCTCGCCTCCCGTCAGGTGCAGCAGCCAGGTTCTTTCGGTCGAATCGAAGAAGTCCAGGTACCGTTCCGGGGAGATCCGTCCGACCAGGCGGTGCTCCGTCGAGGCCCGGGAGAAGCAGTATTCGCAGTCGTAGTTGCACAGCAGGTTGAGCTTCCAGTCGGCTTCGATGTCGAACGTCATGCTGGTGTCCTGGACTCAATACTCGTACGGCCACCGGTCTGTGCGGAAGGGGGCGGCTGGCAGGCCGGCGCCATTGAAGAGATTGCAGCCTTCGGGGTAATTGTCCCAGGCGTAGCGCACCGCGACCGGCGCGCTCACCGCGGCACTGCTCACCACCACCGATGTCGCCCTCGATCTTCGCTTCGGCGGGTACGAACTTCCCGTCGGCGCCGGCGATCGCGAACCACTTCAGCGGCCCGTCCTTGGCCACCAGGCCGCCTCCGGCGTGCGAGAACTTCAGACCGGATCGCATGGCCGCGGGCCTTCATCGATTCGTACACCGGCCCGGAGTACTCCATCTTGCGCCCGTAAACATTGGCCAGCGCGATCCGCGTCAGCCGGTCGCCCAGCGGCGCCTTGTTGTGCGGGTGCACGTCCTTAGGATCTCCGATATCGATCGTCACCGCCATGGCCGTGCGCCGCAGCGAGCGTACCGCGGCCTGGCCCTCGCGCACCAGCGGATTGTTGCTGATGTTCTGGAGCGCCGGCAGTTGGACGACGTAGAACGGGAAATCGCCTTCGCCCCAAAGCTTGCGCCAATCCCGGATCAGCGTTTCCTGAACGTGGGGATACAGCGCCACGCCTTCCTTGCCGCCGACGATCGATTCCCCCTGATACCAGATGGCGCCGCGAATCGCGTAGGGGATCGCGGGGTTGATCATGCCGTTGAACAGCACCGTGGGATTGTGCTGGTCCTGAACCGGATCGCGCTGGCGCTGCGGCGTCGGGCCCGGCCGCGCGTTGATGGTCTGGGCGGCTTCGGCGCCTCGCTGGCCGGAGCGTCGGGATGGGCCCGATAGAACTGGACCGCGGCGTCGAAGCGATCCAGCATCGGTTTCAGCAGCGGATCGGCGGCGATCGTCTCCCGGCGAATCCAGGACTCCGCCGTGCTCGCGCCGAACGCCAGCGTGAGAAATGCCGACCGGCTCCTTGATCTCGCGCTGCAGATCGCGCGAGAAAAGATAGCCCACCGCCGAGAACCCCGGCACGTTCTCCGGGGTGCAGACCAGCCACTCGCCCTGAATCTCCGTCTGGGGCTCGTAGGTCTTGGCTGGCTTGGCCGTGAACATCCGAACCGACGGGTAGTTGGCTGCGGCGATCTCCTGCTCCTCGTCGATCAGTCCGGCCCAGGACGCGCGCTTCTTGGATACCGTGAAGGCCATGTTCGACTGGCCGGAGCCGAGCCACACCTCGCCCACCAGGACGTCGTTGACCGTGATCGTGTTGTTTCCGGCGATGGTCATCTGGAACGGGCCGCCCGGCTTGAGGTTCTTCAGCCGGACCATCCACTTGCCGTCCGCCGACGCGGTAGCGGACCGCTTCTGTCCGTTCAGCGTCACCGTGACGCGTTCCCCGGGACCCGCCACGCCCCATACGGGAACGGCCATGCCGCTTTGTAGCACCATGTGATCGCTGAACAAAGCGGACGGATTGACGTCTGCCTTCAGCGATGCGATTCCCGCGAGTATCAGCAGTGCTGTCCGCCTCATCTATTCGATCTCCGGCCCGAAGATGCCTTCCGCCATGCTCCATTCTACGTGGTGCGTTCGGACAGGGCCCCTCCCTGACGGCCGCGGCCCGCCCGTCCGTGCATGCGGCGTCGATTTCCGAAACCGCCCGGCACGAGCCGTTGTATACTTGGCGAGGGCAAAAAGCGCCGTGAGAGTGCCGTCGAAGAGGTTGGCCGGCATGGGCTGGCGCACTTGGCGGTGCGCAGCCTGGCGCCTGGCGTGCTGCCTCCTGGTGGGGCAGGCCGGCGCTCAGGAAGAGAAACTGAGTCAGGCAGGCGAGCCCGCCACCACGTTCGGAACCACCGTCGTCATTCCGTCCGGACTGCGCGGGGATATCTACATTCCTGCCCGGCAGTTGGAAGCTGCCGAACTTCGAGAAGCTGAAACCCGTCGGCTCGATCTACACCACGTCGCTGAACGTCCCCGCGCAGAGCTTCCTGATCGGGTTCCCGGGGGTGACGACCGGTTCGAATGGTTTGCGATCGACTACAAGGGCCGATTCTGGATCGAGCACCCCGGCAAGTACCAGCTTCGCCTTGCGCTCCGACGACGGCTCCCGGCTGTACATCGACGACAAGCTGGTGATGAACAACGACTACCAGCATCCGCCGGCGACGGAATACGGAAAATCGATCTGGCCGGCGGGGTCCATACCATCCGCGTATCTTACTTCCAGGGCCCGCGCGACATGGTGGCGCTCACCTGGCGGTGGCGCGTCCGGGAGAGCCATGGCGCGTCTTCAACACCGACGAATTCAAGCCGCCGGCAAGACCCCAACGACTGGAAATACAGCTCGAGATCCGGAACGCCGGGCTGCGCAACGACGAGCCGGGCCGGACGCGGCCGCCATGGCGGTGCTGGGCACGACTCCACTGCCACACGATTTCGAATTCCGGCTGGCGGCGCCCCGGTTTCGACAGGAGGCCGCCGGCCGCCAGGGTGTTCTGGTGATCGAGTTGCCCGCCAAAATCCCTGGAAGCGACTCCCGATCCGGCGCGCCAGAGCTGCCGTATGCACGTCTCGGTCCTGGCCTCATAAGGGATGCGCGCGGCCAGGTTTCTGACCGCTTCAGTCTGGACTCCCCCTACGACATCCCGAACTCCAAACTGGCCGAGGTCCAGGCCAGCCTCATCACCTACACGCACCCGCTGCGGCTGCCCCCGGGCCGATACACCGTCGAGGCCGCCATGATCGACCACGAGGGCCGGCGATCCAGCGCGCGCGTCGTCGGATTCACCAGCCCGGAGCCGCGCCCGGGAATCGACCTGAGCACCGTACTGCTGGTGCAGCGCGTCGATCCCGCCGGTGCGCCCGCCGGCGCCCCGGACCCGCTCGTGTACCAGGCTGGCCGGGTGGTGCCGCTGCTGGCGCCGCTGCTCGGCCCGGGAACGCAGCCCGCCGCCTACTTCGTCGTGTATCCGGATAAGTCCAAGGCGGAAAAGCCGAAAGTGCAGGTCGAGTTCTTGTCCGGCGGCCAATTGCTGGTGAGCCAGACGGCCGAACTGCCGCCACCCGACGCCTCCGGCGCCATTCCGATGATGGTGGAGGTGGCGATGCTCCCCGGCGATTGCGAACTCCGGATCAGCGCCATCCAAAGCGCCCGCACGGTAACCGAGAGCGTCCACTACTCTGTGGCCCGCTAGCCTCATCCCCAATGGCTTCGTGGGGCTATGCCGCGTGCGCTGGCTGTTGCGAAAACTTAACTTGTCTGTAACGCGGCACGAGGTTATGATGGATGATTCCGGGGAACGAAACGCCGCCCAGTCCGCGGCCCAAAAAACCATAACCAATGGAGGCTAGGAATCATGCATAGAAGCTTTGTGCGCAGGTTAGGGAAGCTCGTGGCGGCAGGCGCTGTGGCCCTGCTGATCGGTTCCGGGGGCGCAGCACTTGCGCAGACCGCCGGAGCGGGCACGATTACCGGTACGCTCACCGATCCGACCGGCTCGGTCGTGCCCGCGGCAACCGTAGTGGTGCGCAACGTGGACACCGGCGTTGAACGAACCACCGAGTCGAACGGCGCCGGCATTTACATCGCCACCTTCCTGCAGCCCGGCCGCTACGAGGTCAGCGCCAGCAAGGAGGGATTCGCCACCGTGGTGCGCAAGGATCTCACCTTGCAGGTCGGCCAGACGCTGAGGATCGACCTGACCATGCCGCTCCATGCCGTCCAGCAGGAGGTGACCATCACCGGCGAGGCGCCGCTGATCGATCCCGAGAAGACCGAGGCCTCCCAGGTGGTCAGCCACAACATGGTGGACAACCTGCCCATCATCGGCCGGCGCTGGGACAATTTCGTTCTCCTCACGCCGGGCGTGACCACGGACGGCGGCCTGGTCTCCTACCGCGGAATCTCGGGCCTGTACAACAACAATTCGGTCGACGGCGCCAACAACAACCAGGCGTTCTTCTCCGAGGCCCGCGGGCGTTCCACCGTGCCCTACACCTACAGCATCGATTCGATCGGCGAGTTTCAGGTCAGCGCCAGCGACTACAGCGCCGAGTTCGGCCAGGCCGCAGGCGGCGTGGTGAACGCGGTGACCAAGTCGGGCGGCAACGACTACCACGGCGACCTGTTCTACTTCCTGCGCTATCCGTCCTTCAACGCGCTGGATTCCTACAGCAAATCGAAGGGATCTACACCCAGGCGATCCACCAGCAGCAGCAGTTCGGCGGCAGCAACGGCGGCCGGATCATCAAGGACAAGCTGTTCTACTTCGTGACCTATGACGGGTCGCGCAAGGTCTACCCCATCAGCTACACCAGCAGCTCGAATTCCCGCTGGCCTGCCCGGCCCAGGTGAGCGCCGCGCAGTGCACCGCGGCCAACGGCTACCTGGCTTCTCTGGTCGGCTTCTATCCCCGCACCGGGGTTCAGGATCTGGCCTTCGGCAAGCTGGATTACCAGTTGAATCAGGCGAACCACCTCAGCGCCAGCTTCAATTTCGACGACTTCCACGCCCCCAACGCCTACACCGCCGGCTCCACGTCCAACAACAACTCCGTGACGGCGAACGGCCCGGCGGTGACGCACACGCGGTTCTTCGTCGCCAACTGGAACTCGATCCTCAGCGCCAACACGGTCAACAACTTCAGGTTCCAGTGGGGCCTCGACCGCGAGATCATCGGCGCCAATGCGGGCGGCCCGAGCGTCTGCGATCTCCAACGTAATGGCCTACGGCATGCCGAACGCCCTCCCCCGGCCCGCTTTCCCCGATGAACACCGGCTCCAGTTCGCCGACACGGTTTCGATTTCCAAAGGCACCCACCAGATCAAGATGGGCGTCGACGTGAACATCATTCACGATCTGCTGGTGAACATGTACCAGGGCGGGGGCTTGTACAGCTATACCTCTTTCAGCAACTGGGTGGCCGACGTCTACGGGGTGAACCTCGGCGACGGCAAGACCGGCAAGCACTATTCGAACTTCGCCCAGGTGACCGACCCCATCACGGGCGTGGGCAAAGACGACTTCTACAACAACGACTACGCCGCATTCGTCGAGGACAGTTGGAAGGTGCGGTCCAATCTGACCGTCAACTTCGGCGTCCGCTACGAGATTCAGACCGTCCCGCAGCCTCCCAAGCCCAACACCCTCACGCCGCTGCTCGCGCAGTACACCTCCACCATCAACACCGACGCCAACAACTTCGCGCCCCGCGTGGGCATTGCCTGGCAGCCGTTCAAGGGCACCGTGGTGCGCGCCGGTTACGGCATGTTCTACGCCAAGACGTCCAATAGCACGTTCTACGCGATCCGCGTGGAGAACGGGGTCTACCAGCAGACCTACAACTGCGGCCCCACCACGTCCTGCGCGCCGCTGTTCCCGAACGTGATCTTCACGCCGCCGGGTCCGGCTCCCGCGGCGCCCTTCCCCGGCGCGCTGGCGCCCCAGGTGATCAACACCAATCCCTCGCTGGGCGCCCTGGCCACCCACGGACTGACGCGGGACTTCGTGAATCCGCTGGTCCACGAGGCTGAACTGACCGTCGAGCAGCAGCTTCCCTGGAACACCAGCGTGTCGGCCGGCTATCTGTTCAGTCACGCCCTCCATCTGCCGGTATTCGTCGACGCGAACGTCATGCCCACCACGGCCACCAAGAGCTACGCCATCATGGACTCCGGCGGGAACGTGGCGCAGACCGTGACTGTGCCCTTCTACACCGCCCGCATCAATCCTCAGACCGGTGTCATCCTCAACGGAGCCAGCGTGGTGAATTCGTCCTATAACGCGCTGGTGCTCACCGTGCGCAAGCCGATGACCAAGGATCTCGAGTTGCTGTTCAACTACACCTTCGCCAAGTCCATCGACGACGGCGCGGTCCCCGGCGCGTACGGGACCTTTTACGGAACGGACGTCACGTTCGATCCCTACAACCAACAGGGCGAGCGCGCTCTGTCGGACCTCGATCAGCGCCAGCGCTTCGTTGCCAGCGCGGTGTGGGCTCCGAGGTACTTCCAGAAGCTCTCCAGCAAGCCGGCCCGGCTACTGCTCGACGGCTGGGCGTATTCGGCCATCGTGACCGAGTCGACGGGACAGCCGGTGACTGGCATGATCAACGGCTTCCCCTCTAACGGCGTCGACGGAGGGCTGACCGGCGGCTCGGTGAGCAACGCGGCCAGCGCCACCGGCGGCCGTATTCCCCAGGTGGGACGTAACACCTTCACCGGTCCGAGCCTGAATAACTTCGATGTGCGGGTCTCGCGCGAGTTCTCTTACCGCGAGCGCTACCGGCTGCAATTCCGCGCCGAGGCGTTCAACGTGTTCAACCACACCAACATCGCCTCGGTGAACACGACGGCCTTCAACTACGTCAAGGTGGGTGGAACGGGCTGCTCGTCCTCGTTGTCGGCCACCAATGGCTGTCTGACTCCCAGCGCGACGTTCCTTACGCCCACGTCGTCTACCTCGACCAACGGTCTGTACGGCTCGCGCCAGCTCCAGATCTCGGCCAAGTTCATCTTCTAGGTTCTGCCAGGCGGGCGGGTCCCCGGATCCGCCCGCCGCCGCCGTCAGCCCTGGTCCTCCGTCCGCACCACCGACTTGGCAATGGCTGGGGTCTGCCGTTCGTGCTCCGGCATCGCCGCCTCGGGCCGCAGATACAGCCGCGTCAGCCCTTCCTTGAGTATCGTCAGCGCGGTCTCCGGATCGTCGGCGTACTGGAACAGGCTCAGGTCCGCTTCGGCGATGGTGCCGTATTTCACCAGCGCGTCGAAGTTGATGACCTCTTTCCAGTACTGCGCTGCCGTAAAGCAGGATCACCATCTTCTTGGCCAGCTTGCCGGTCTGGCACAGCGTCAGGATCTCCGTCATCTCGTCCAGCGTGCCGAACCCGCCCGGAAAGACCACCAGCGCCTTGGCCAGGTAAGCAAACCAGAACTTGCGCATGAAGAAGTAATGGAACTCGAAACAGAGCTCCTTCGAGATGTACGGGTTCGGGAACTGCTCGAAGGGCAGCCCGATGTTGAGTCCGATGGTCTTGCCGCCGCCCTCGGCCGCGCCCCGGTTGGCCGCCTCCATGATGCCGGGTCCGCCCCCGCTGCAGACGACGAACCGGCGGCTGCTGTTCTTGATCTCTTCCCCCCACTCCGTGAGCAGGCGCGCCAGCGTCCGCGCCTCGTCGTAGTAGCGGGCAATCGGGCTGTCGGGCGGGTGGATGCGCGCCGAGCCGAAGAACACCACCGTGTCGCGGATCTGCTCGCGCCGGAAGTGCGCGAGCGGTTCGAGGTACTCGGACAAGATGCGAATGCCGCGGGCGTCCGGGCTGTCCAGAAACTCCTCGTTCTTGTAGGCGACGCGCACCTGCGAGTTGGGATCGGACCGGTCACGCATTGGTTTTCGCTCCAGTTTGCACGGACTCCTCGATCTGTTCGACCCTTTTCGCGAGCTGCCGGACCGTCTTCAGCAAATCTCCCAGCTTGGGGAACGCCGTCACCGCGCGCCGCCACTCGCGCGCGTCGAAGGCCGGTGAGCCCGCCACCACCGCCCCCTCCTCCACATCGCCGCCGATGCCGGCCTGCGCGTACACCACGGCGTTGTCGTGAATCGTGAGATGGCCGGAAACGCCAACCTGGCCGGTCAGTACGACCTTCTTCCCCAGCACGGTGCTCCCCGCCAGCCCGACCTGCGCGCAGATGATGTTGTCCTCCCCCACCACGCAGGCGTGGCCCACCTGCACCAGGCTGTCGATCTTCGCGCCCCTCTTGACCCTGGTCTCGCCTACGGTCGCGCGATCGATCGAGGAGAGCGATTGGATCTCCACGTCGTCCTCGATCACCGTGGGCCCGGACTGCGGAATCTTGTAGTGCGAGCCGTCCGCCCGGTGCGCGAACCCGTAGCCGTCCCCGCCGACCACCACGCCGTTGCCCAGCGTGACCCGATTTCCGATCCGGCAGAACTCGCGGATCGCAGCGTGCGAGTGGGCGTAGAAGTCGTCACCGATCCGGGCGCCTTCGTAGATCACCACGTGCGGGTGCAGAACCGCGTTCCTGCCGATGGCGACCCGTTCGCCCACCACCGCAAAAGCGCCCACCGCGGCGTTCTCGCCGACCGATGCCGTGGGCGCGATCCAGGCCAGCGGATGAACTCCCGGCGCCGGTCGCGGGGGCTGGTAGAAGAGCTCCAGGGCGCGCGCGAAATCCAGATACGGGTTCCCGGACACCAGGCTCGTGATGCACCCTTCCCGCACCGGCTCGGCGATGAGGATCGCGCCCGCATGGCTGTGCTTCACCTTGTGCGCGTATTTTGGGTTGGCCAGGAAAGTCAGATCGTGGGGGCCCGCCTGCTCCATCGGGGCGACGCCGGTGATTTCGAGGCTGGCGTCGCCCGCCACCTCGCACCCCAGCACCGCGGCCAGCTCGCTGGTAGTCATATGGATTCAATTGTACCGGGCTCCGGCGGCGGGGAGGCTTTCACTCCCCAGCGGGTGGCCCCTGCAACGTAAGTAGTTGGAAACATTAACGTACGGAAATGGTTTTTCCGGACGGTTCACAGTCCCGCCCCGCGCGGCCCGGCCCGGCCTCGGGTTGCCGCCTGTCCGCGAACGATTTTTTCCGCAACCTGCGCGCCGGAATCGAATCCAACTCTTAGAGGGGCGAGTCGACAAGACTCGGTGGAGAGTATGAGAGTGCTGGGGTCTCGCTTTTCGAACCTGTGGTGCCGGCTGATGCATCCGGCTCCCATGTGGCCCGTCAATGGCCACTATCGATGTTCCGTTTGTCTGCGTTCCTATCCCGTGCCCTGGGAGCAGCGTCCGGTGTCGAGAGCGCCCGTCGTGGTGCTCCCCATCCGCACCAGCGAAGCCTCCGTGCGCGCCGCGAACCCCGCCGCGCGTATCGCGGTGGCCGCGTCGCGGTAGCTGCCGGGTTCCGTTCAGCCGGGCGGGCAGGAATTGAGGCGAGCGCCGGTCGCGCGTCGCCGGGTTGATGTCTGACGGCAGCGTACCCCGGCGGCGCCCCAACTGGCTGCCTCGCACCATCGGCAACTTCCCTATTTGACCCAAGGCGATGCTATAGAAGCCCCTTTTCGGACGCGAATCGCTGGGAAATGGCCGCCAATCGGCAGGCGGAAAACGCCACGGAAGGGCGGCTGGAGCAATGGCGAGCCAGCGCGGTTTCCCGCTATCTGGGGATCGACATGCTCGCCGCGGAGATCCCGGCCTCCGCGCTCGCGGCGCTCGAAGCCGGCCCCGCGGTAGCGCGCGTGTTTGCCGTCGCGAAAGATGCTCCCCAGCTTGCCCCCAGTGTGCCCGCCCTGGGTGCGCCGGAGTTCTGGAACGCGGGACCCTGAACTCGTGGGACGGCGCGGTGCTGGCCAACGCGGCCATTGTGCCCGCCGGTCAGAACGGCGCGATCGACGTGTTCGTCACGGGCCGAACGCACGTGATTCTCGACATCAACGGCTACTTTGCCCCTTAGGGACCGGTCCGACGAAAACCGCCGAGCTTCGGCGGTTTTCAAAAATCGCCCCTTTAGAATCAGCGCGAAAAACGCAAAACCGCCGAGCCTCGGCGGTTTTGATGCGGCGCTTACGCCTTGGGCTCCCCCCCCGGGCCGCCGCCTTCCAACGCCGCCAGGCGCCGCCGCAACCCGGCCACCTCTTTCCGCAATTCGGGCAGCCGGCTCATGCCGGCCAGCGTCTCCAGGTACTCTTTGAGCGGCCGCGCCGGCGTGCCCCAGACCACCTGGCCCGCGCGAATGATCTTCGAGGTGAGCACCCCGCATCCGGAGCCGAGAACCGCGCGCGTCTCGATGCGCACCTTGTCGCCGATGCCGACCTGGCCGCCGATGACCACGTAGTCTTCGACCACCACGCCGCCCGAAATGCCGGTCTGCGCCACGATGAGCACGTGCTTGCCGATGCGGCAATTGTGGGCCACGTGCACCATGTTGTCGAGCTTGGTCCCCTGGCCGATCCAGGTGACGCCGAGAGCGGCGCGGTCCACGGTGGAATTGGCCCCGATTTCAACATCGTCTCCGATCGAGACGCGGCCGATTTGCGGAAACTTTTCATAGCGGTCGCCGGCCAGGAAGAACCCGAAGCCGTCTGCCCCGATCACGCTGCCGGAATGCAGGATCGCGCGCGCCCCGACGTCCACGTCGTCGTAGAGGGTGACATTCGCGTGGAGCACCGAATCCTCGCCCAACGTCACGCGGCTTCCGATCGCACTACCGGCGCCGATGCGGCAGCGCAACCCGATCCTCGAGTGCCCGCCGATGACGACCTGCGGCCCGATGACCGCCCCGGGGCCGATCTCCGCCGTGTCCGCAATTACGGCGCTGGCGTGGATCCCGGCCTCGACCGGCGGAGGCGGATGGAGCCGGCTCACGGCCCGCACAAAGGCCGCGCGGGGCTCGGCGGCGTAGATCACGGTGCGCCCGCCGGGGTTCGGAGAGCCGGAAGGCACAATCAGGCAGCCCGCGGCCGACGCTTCGGCTTGTTTGGCGGCCTTCCGGCTGTCGAGGAAGGCCAGATCTCCCGCGCCGGCGGTCTCGATCGGAGCTACCCCTGCCAGCTCCTTTTCCCCATCGCCCTCGAAGGTCGCTCCTAACCACTCCGCCAGTTCGCGTACCCGCATAGGCTACAAGCTATCATACAAATCTATGGCCATCGACCCCTCGGCGGTGATTGCCCCCACCGCGCGCATCGATCCGGAGGCCTGCATCGGTCCGCAGACCGTCGTCGGCGACTACTGCGTCATCGAGCGCGACGTCTCGGTGGGCGCCTCCTGCCGCCTCGAGCCGTACGTCTACATAAAACGCTGGACCACGCTCGGCGAACGCAACGAAATCTCGGCCGGAACGGTCCTGGGCACCGATCCGCTCGACAAGGCCTTCACCGGCGAGCGCAGCTACCTCCGCATCGGCCAGGGCAACCGCATTCGCGAGCACTATACGATCTCCCGCGGCACCGCGCCCGAGTCGGCGACCACAATCGGCGACGGGAACTACATCATGACCTCCGGCCACATCGCCCACAACTGCCACATCGGGAACCACACGGTGATCTGCAGTTGCGCGCTCGTGGCGGGGCACGTGGAGATCGAGGACCAGGCCTTCATTTCGGGTGGGATCGCCATCCATCAGTACACCAAAATCGGCCGCCTGGCCATGGTAGCGGGCATGACGAGGGTGAACCTCGACCTGGCCCCGTTCTTTCTGTACAGCGGCTACCACATGAAGCCCACGGGACTGAATGTGGTCGGCCTCAAGCGTGCCGGATTCGCCGGCGCCGATATCGCGGCGCTCAAGCAGGCCTACCGCATCCTGTTCCGGTCCGGGCTGAAGCTGGAGCAGGCGCTGACGCGTATCGAGGCCGAGGTTCCAACCCGGCACACCGCGCACCTGGTGAGCTTCGTTCGCCGCAGCGAACGGGGGATCTGCCGGTAGCGCCTGCCGTCCGGGGCGCCGGCCGGGGTTCTTCCCCAGGCCCCGGACCGCGGGCGGCGCGCGAAGCGCCCCCCGCGCTAAAATGCGGGTACGTGATCCGGCCTTCGGCGACGAAGACAGTGCTGTTGTTGTGCCTGCTCGGAATGACGGCCGCGGCGGCGCCCGAAGATTTCGAAGGCAGGCCGGTCCAGGCCCTCGAGTTCGAGCCGCAACAGCAGCCCTTCAGCCGGGAATACCTGCAAGAGATCCTGCCCCTGAAGACCGGCCAGCCGCTGCGCCTGGCCGAGGTTCGGGCGGCGATCGAGCGTCTGTATGCCACAGGCCGGTATGCCGGCATCCGCGTCGATGCGCGGGCCGCCGCCGGCGGCCTGATTCTGACCTTCCTCACGACCGGCAACTATTTCGTGGGCCGCGTGACCGTCCAGCCAGTTTCGGCGCCGCCCCCTGCGGGAGTGATGGCGAATTCCACGCGCCTGCAGCTCGGCGCGTTGTATGTCACCTCGGAAATCGACCAGGCCATCGCCAATCTGCGAGACGTTCTGCGCAATAACGGCTTCCCCGAGACGCGCATCGAGCCCGAATACCGGTACGATCCGGCAACGCAGCAGGTCGCCATCCATTTCCGCGTTTTGGCCGGTCCCCGCGCGCGCTACGATCCGCCGCTCATCGCCGGGAATCCCGATCGGCCCGCCCCGGAGATCGTCGCGACGACGCGCTGGAAGGGCTGGCTGGGCTGGAAGCGCGTCACCGAGTCGCGGACGGAGGACGGGGCCGACCGGGTTCGCAACTCCTATCTCAAGCGCGACCGCCTCGAGGCGCAGGTATCCATCGACAAAATGGACTGGGACCTGAAGACCAACCGCACTCGCCCCACCCTGAACGTCCAGGGCGGCCCGAAGATCGAGTTCACGACGGTGGGCGCGAAGGTCTCGCGGGGCAAGCTGAAGGAGTTGGTTCCGGTCTTCGAAGAGCGGTCGGTCGATCGCGACCTGTTGGTCGAGGGCGCCAACAACCTGCGCCAGTACATGGAGAGCCAGGGCTACTTCGATGCCAAAGTGGACTTTGCCGCCAAGTCCACGCCCGGCCACGAGGTGATCGAGTACCGCGTCGCTCGCGGCGACCGGCACAAAGTGGCGCTGGTGGCCTTCCATGGCAACCGTTCCTTCAGGGCCGATACCCTCCGCGAGCGCATGTATCTCCGCAAGAAGTCCCTGCTCGAATTTCGCCACGGCCGTTTCAGCGACGATTTTTTGCGCCAGGACGTCGAGGCGATCACGGCCCTCTACCGCGCCAACGGCTTCCGCGACGTCTCGGTGAAGACGCGCGTCGACCCTAGCTACAGAGGCAGGCAGAATAGCCTGGCCGTGCACTTCGAGATCGAAGAAGGGCCGCGCTGGCTGGTGGAGACGCTGGGCATCGAGGGAGTTTCGGCCCCCAATCGCGATGCGGTCGCGCGACTCCTCGCATCCCAGCCCGGACAGCCGTTCAGCGAGGCGAATGCCGCCATAGATCGCGACAACGTACTGGACTACTACTACAACCACGGCTATCCGAACGCGAGGTTTTCGTGGAGCTTCCGGCCCGCCCAAAAGCCCGAGAGAGCCGGCATGCTGTACACCATCCAGGAGGGAAAGCAGCAGTTTCTGCGGCGGTACCTGGTCAGCGGCCTCCGGGCGACGGACCGGCGGCTGATCGCCGAACGGGAAGGGATGGAGGCCGGCGACCCGCTGTCGCGGGCCAGCATGCTCGAAACCCAGCGCAAGCTCTACGACCTGGGCATTTTCTCGCGCGTCGACATGGCGATCCAGAATCCGGAAGGGGACGAGCGCGACAAGTACGTGGCGCTGGACGTGGAAGAGGCCCGCAGGTATACGATCACAACGGGCTTCGGAGCGGAACTGGGAAAGATCGGCGGTTGCCAGACCTGCCTGGACGCACCCGCGGGGCAGGCCGGCTTCGCGCCGCGCGCCTCCTTCGGTGTGACGCGGCGAAACGTCTTCGGGGATGGGCACATCATCTCGTTTCAGAGCCAGGTTTCGACCCTGGAGCAGAAAGCCGTGCTCACCTACGAAGCCCCACAGTTCCGGAGCAGTCCCAACCGCAACCTCTTGTTCAGCGGCCTGTTCGACGATTCCCGGGACGTGAGAACGTTCAATGCCCGCCGACGGGAGGGCTCGGTGCAACTGGGCCAGAAGCTCAATCGGGCCAGCACGGTCCTCTACGGGTACTCGTTCCGTGTCGTGAGCGTCAGCGACTTGAAGGTGAGCCCGGAACTGATTCCGCGCTTCTCCCAGCCGGCCCGCATCGGGATGCTCACCGTCAACTACATTCTGGACCGCCGCGACGACCCTGTCGACGCGCACCACGGCATCTTCACCACCCTGGATACCGGCTGGGCCGCCCACGCCATCGGCTCGCAGGCCGACTTCACGCGCCTCATCGTGCAGAACGCGACCTATCGTTCGTTCGGCTTCGGCAGCCGCTACGTGTTTGCGCAGTCCCTTGCGTTCGGCTGGCTGCAACCCCTGAGGGCCGGGGAGGAGATCCCTCTGCCGGAAGAGTTGTTCGGCGGCGGCGTATTCTCGCATCGCGGTTTTCCGGAGAACCAGGCGGGTCCTCGAGATTTGCAGACCGGGTTCCCCCTGGGCGGCAACGCGCTGCTGGTCAGCCGGACCGAGCTGCGCTTTCCCCTGATCGGCGACGACATCCGAGGCGTGCTCTTCTGGGATGCGGGCAACGTCTATTCCGACCTGAGAACGATTTCGGTCCGTGTCCACCAACGGAATCTGGCGGACTTCGACTACATGGTGCATGCTGTCGGCTTCGGCTTGCGGTACAAGACTCCGATCGGGCCGGTTCGGCTCGATCTCGCCTATGACTTCAACCCCCCTTCCTTTTACGGATTCAAGGGCACGCTCGCCGAGCTCATCGCGTGCTCGAGCCCGATTCCGCCCACGACCGGCTGCCTTCAGACGGTGCAGAGAATCGGCAACTTCCAGTTTCACTTCTCGCTGGGGCAGGCGTTCTAATGAGGAAAGACCCCCCACACACGAACTTGCCCAGCCCTGTTTCGGTTCTTTTCATTTTTGCGCTCTTGCTGTCCGCGGCGCTCCTTCAGGCGGAGATCGTCGACCAGATCGCGGTTAAGGTAGGCAACCAGGTCATCACGGCCAGCGAAATCCGCGAAGCGCTCCGGGTGGCCGCGTTTCTCGACGGCGAGGACCCGGATCTCAGCCCGGCCGCGCGGCGGACAATGGCGGACCGCCTGATCGAGCAGATCCTGGTCCGGCGCGAAATGGAGCTCACCCGCTACCCGGAACCCTCGCCCGCGGAGATTGCCGCGGAGCTGAATCAGGTGAGGCGCCGCTTCGCCGGCGAAGCGGAATTTCAGCACAAGCTGGCGGCATACAGGCTGACCCAGCGGGAGATCGAGAACGCGATCGGCCGCCAGATCGCGCTGCTGCGGTATATCGACCTGCGGTTCCGCCCCGAGGTCCAGGTGGCGGAGAACGAGGCGATGCAGTACTACGAAACGGTCTACCTGCCGGAGATCCGCAAGCAAGGGGTCACGCCCGAGCCTTCTTTCGAGGATGCGCGGGACGACTGCGAGGAGGCCCTGACCGCCCGGCTCGTGGACAAACGGGTCGACGCCTGGCTGGCCCAGGCGCGGGGGCGGACCCGGATCGACTACGATGAGGACGCCTTCCGATGAGGCGGGTCATCAAGGTCGCGCTCTACACGCTGGCCGGCGCCGCGCTCTCCGCCGTGGTGTGCGTGATCGCCGCACTCATCGTCATCCAGACCGCCTGGTTTCACGAGAAGGTCAGGCTCCGCATGGTACGAGAGATCGAGCGCGCCACCGGCGGGCGCGTCGAGCTCGGTTCCTTCGAATTCGACTGGCGCACGATGACGGTCTCGGTCCGGAACCTGGTGCTTCACGGAACCGAAAAGCCGGAGGCGCCCCCCCTGGCGCGAGCCGATCTGATTCGCGTCGGGCTGAAAGTGATCTCCATCCTCGAAAAGCGCATCGACCTCGAATCCGTCCTCGTCCAGCGGCCGCAGGTCAACCTGATCGTCTATGCCGGCGGGCACACCAACGTGCCCGGGCCGAGGCTGGCCTGCGGGCCGCGCCGCGGCGCGATCGAGAGCGTGCTCGATCTCGCCCTCAAGCGCTTCGACGTGGTCGACGGCGTTGTACAGGCCGGCATGCAACGGCTTCCCCTGAGTATTCGCGGCGAGAATCTGCGCGCGGCCGTGCTTTACCATGCCGCGCCGGACCGCTATGAGGGCGATCTCGCTTTCAGGGACCTGGACGTGAAGTTGGGCGCGCGGCCGGCTCTTCCCATCGAAGTGGACACGCATTGGGCGCTGCTGCGCGACCGCATCGAAATCCACCGCGCGCGGTTCGGGCTCGGGGAATCGTGGCTGGCCCTCTCGGGTGCGGCCGAGAGTCTGGCCGAGCCTCGGGTTCGCCTGGATTATGCGGCCCGTGTCGGCGTCAAGGATGTCACGCCGGGGTTGGACCTGGGCCCGCTGGCGCATCGCGGCACGGTGTCGCTGGAGGGCCGCGCCACCTTCGCCGAGGGATCCCGCTTCGCGCTTTCCGGCAAGCTGCGGGCCGCCGGCCTCACGATTGAAGCGGGCGGCGTTCGGATCGAGGACGTCCGCGCCGATTCCGCGTTCGCGGCGGCGCCCGGCCGCGTGACGCTCACGGACTTGGCGGTGGCCGCGCTCGGGGGACGCTTCGAAGGCCGTGCCGAAATCGCGGATTTCCGGCATTTCCTGGTGGACGGCGTCGTGCGCGGCTTCTCGCTTCAGCAGATGAAGCCGATCCGCCTGCAGCGCCTGGGCTGGGACGGAATCGTGTCGGGGCCTGTGCACCTGAGCGCCGAAGTACGGGACCGGCGCCTGGCGGAACTGGTACTGGAAACCAGGCTCGACATCGCGCCCGGCGCGGGACCGAATTCCATCCGGGGCCTGGTCGACGTCAGCTACGATCTCGCGGCGGGCGAGATCGCCTTCGGTCCTTCCAACCTGGCCACCGGCTTCAGCCACGCCGGCTTCAGCGGCATGCTGGGGCGGAGACTCAGCGTGGCGCTCGAAACCACGAATCTCGAGGATGTGCGAACCGCCATCGCGATGCTCTCCGCCGCGCCTCCGCCCGAGATGCCGGCGAAGCTGGTCAACGGAACCGCGGCGTTCCAGGGCGTGGTGAGCGGGCCACTGGGCGACCCGGCCGTCGATGGGCGTGTCAGCGCCACCAACTTCGTGGCGGCCGGCCGCCGCATTGACCGGGTCGAAGCGGACCTGGCCGTGGCGCGGACGGGCGTGGCCGCGCGGCATGCGGCCATCAGCCGGCTCGGAGTACGCGCGTCGGGCGATCTTCGAGTGGACTTTCAGGACTGGAAGCCGGCGGACTCGTCGCCGCTCTCCGGCAACATCGCCCTCCGCTCGCCGCACCTGGCCGACGCGCTCGCGGCCGCCGGCGCCGCGCCGGCGAACTTGATCACGGGCGCCCTCTCGCTCAACCTCGAACTGGGAGGCACGCTGGGAGCGCCCCTGGCATCCGGACACGCACAGGCGCTGAGTGTGGTCGCCGCCGGGCAGCCGATCGACCGCGTCGAAGGGAACCTGCGATACGCCGCCAACCGATTCGACCTCCGGAACGGGCAGTTCGTATCCGGCGCCGGCAAGGCGCAGCTCTCCGGAAGCTTCGACCACGCGCCAGGGAATTGGACGCAAGGACGGCTGCGGTTCGACGTGGAAACGAGCGGCATCGACCTGGCCCAGGTGAATGCCATCGCGCAGCGCGTGCCGGGCATTGAGGGACGGATCGAGGCGCAGGCCGCCGGCGAGGTCGCCATTACCGCCGCGGGATTTCGGCCTGCGGTGTTCAACGGCCGGGCCGCTCTGCGTGACTTCGGCGTGAGCGGCGAGAAACTGGGAGACCTGCTGCTCACGGCGGCGACTCGCGGCCATGCGCTCGATGCCAGACTGGAGGGGACCCTGGCCGGTTCTACCGTCACCGGAGCGAGCGCCTGGACGCTGGACGGGGACTACCCCGTGCACGGGCGGATCGACTTCACTCCGCTGCAGTTCTCCGCGCTCCTCGCGCGGCTGCGCCCGAGCGGAGGCGAGCCTCCTCCCCTCGAGGGTTTCGCGGCGGGGTCGGTCGACTTTTCAGCCTTGGCCTCCGACGTCCAGAACTGGCGGGCGACCGTCAGCCTGCCCTCTATCGAGATCCGGCCCGCCCCGAAGCTCATGCCGGAGGCCACGGCGGCGGGCCTGCTCTTCCGCAACGCCGGACCCGTGTTGATGGACGTAGACTCGAAGGGCGTCCACGTGCGACAGGCGCATTTCCAGGCCAAGGACACGGACCTCAACGCCAGCGGCCACCTCGCCTTCGGTGTCAGGAGCCCGTGGGATCTCCGCATTCAGGGCAGCGTCAACCTGGCGCTGCTCGAGGACTTCGAGAGCCGCATGTATTCGTCCGGCTCGGTGGGGCTCGACGTGTCGCTGCGGGGCGAACTGGCACACCCGGAGGTGTACGGCCGCATCGACGTGAAGAACGCCTCCGTCAGCTTCGTGGATTTTCCCAACGGCTTCGAAAACGCCAACGGGGTGATCTTCCTGTACCGCGACCGCGCCATGATCGAAACGCTGACTGCGCAGAGCGGCGGCGGGAGGATCGACGTCAGCGGCTTCGTCAGCCTGGCCGGGGGGATCGCGTTTCACCTGCGCGCGAAAACGGCCGCCGTGCGCGTGCGCTATCCCGAGGGCATCAGCTCCACGGCCGACGCCGTGCTGACCTTCACCGGCACGCCGGAGCGCAGCCTGCTGGCGGGCGAGGTGACCGTCACGCGAGTGGGACTCAGTCTGCAATCCGACGTGGGCTCGATGCTGGCGCGCACCGTGCAGCCGGTCCAGGCGCCGCTCGATCCCAGCCGCTTCCGCCAGGGCCTGCGGTTCGACGTGCACATCGTGACCGCGCCGCAGGTGCGCGTGGACACCAATCTGACCAAGGACGTGGAAGTCAACGCCGACTTGCGGCTGCGCGGAGACGACGCCCGCCCCGTGCTGCTCGGCCGGGTGCTGCTCAACCAGGGGCAGGTCAACTTCTTCGGCACGCAATACGCCATCGGTTCCGGCCAGATCCTGTTCGTGAACGCAACCAAGGTCGAGCCGACGATGAATCTCAGCCTGGAAACGCGGGTGCGCGGCGTCAACGTCACGCTGCACATCTCCGGGCCGATGGACAAGCTGAACATGAGCTACACCTCCGACCCGCCGCTCCAGTTTTCGGACGTCCTGGCCCTTCTGACCACGGGACGCGAGCCGGCGCAGTTGTCGGGCGCGACGCCGACGGCCTCGGCGATGGTCGGCCAGAACTACCAACAGGGCGGCGCCAGCGCGTTGCTGAGCCAGGCCATCAGCAGCCCGCTCACGGGCCGCCTGCAGCGTTTCTTCGGTGTCAGCCGCCTGAAGATAAACCCGTTGGTCACCGGGCTGACGACCAGCAATGCCGCCGCGCAAATCACGCTCGAACAGAACATCCGCAACGACCTCAAGTTCACCTACATTACGGACCTCTCCCGGGCCCAGGCCCAATCCGTCCAGGTGGAGTGGGACTTCACGCCGAATTGGAGCGTCCTGGCGGTGCGCGAAGAGAACGGCACCTTCGGCATCGACTTCCTGTATAAGAAGCAGTTGAAGTAGCGGTCCGCCGCCGGCCGGCGGCTGTGCTAGCCTTCGTCCTATGGACTGGGCGTTCCAGCGCCGCATGATGGTCTCGCGCCAACTGCGCGGGCGGGGGATCCGCGACGAGCGGGTGCTCCAGGCCATGCTCGAGATCCCGCGGGAGGACTTCGTGCCCGAGGACAGCCGCCGCGCCGCCTGCTCGGACGAGCCGCTGGGCATCGGTTACGGCCAGACGATCTCGCAGCCCTACATGACCGCTCTGATGGCGCAGTGCCTCGATCTCGAGGGGACCGAGACGGTGCTCGAAGTCGGCTCGGGCTGCGGCTACCACGCCGCGGTCCTCGCCGCGCTGGCCGCGCGCGTCATCACGGTCGAGCTCATTCCGGAGCTGGCGGCCATGGCGCGCGCGAACCTGGCGAAGACAGGCCGGCTCGGCAACGTGACCGTGATCGCGGGCGACGGGTCGCTGGGCTACCCGCGCGACGCGCCCTACGACGCCATCTCGGTGGCCGCCGCCGCGGCCGATATTCCGCGCGCGCTGATCGAGCAGCTCAAGGACTCGGGCTCCCTGGTCATCCCCGTCGGCGCTTTCGCGGACCAGGAGTTGCGCGTGGTGCGGAAGAGGGGCGGCGAGATCGAGTGGCACGTGGCCGCGCACTGCCGCTTCGTCCCGCTGCGCCAAGCCGCGTCGCGGGTAGACTGAGAACATGGGCATGCGGCTGCGCACGGTGCAGGGCAAGCTGAAGATCGAGCACAGCATCATCGACGGAGTGCGCGACCTGCTGCGCCGTCTGCTGGAGGAGAACCCCGCGACCATTCGCTCGGTAGTTCCGGGGGTGATCCGCCCGGTGCGCGACGCCCGCGGCAGGATCCGCGTTCACGTGACCGTCCCCACCACCAACGGTTGGAAAGCCATCGCCCTCTCCGCCGGCGCGCGCCAGGAGCTGTTCGTCAGCACCACTCTGGACAAGGCCGCGCTGGAGAAAGCGCTGGAGCAGGCGGGCGAGGCGAAGTAAGCGGCGGACCCGCCGCCCGCCGCCGCTCAAAACAAGGGACTCAGGCGGGCATTTTTGCGCCAGGAAGCAGCCGGCGGCCGGGCGCGGGCGCCCTCCGGATGCGCGCAGCCGGTGTCCGGGGCTACTGGACGGCGATGGTCACCGTCTCGCTGGCGTTGGGGCCGTATCCGGCCGCCGTGTAGGTCATGGTGTACGTGAAGCCGGACTGGCAGGGCAGAAGCGCATAAGCCCGGCTGGTGCCGCTCGCCGTGTTGAAACTCATGGGGCCCGTGGCGTTCCCGCAGGCATCCCTGCCGCGAGGGGTTACGACGTCGTTCGAGCTGTAGAAAGCGCCGTTCGTCGAGCTCCACCGATAAGTGATCGTATCGCCGGCCTTGCCTGTGACGGCGTGCGTGAAAGGCCCGCCGTTCTTTGACGCCAGGAAGCTCGCCGTCGGGGGGTTCTCGATGGCCGGCGGCAATCGCGTCTCGAAGAAGATGAGCCCGGGATCGGGCCCCACGCCCTCCGTCTCCCGGCGCACGCGAAACTCGATCTGGTGCGCTTCGCCGGCCCGAGCAGCCTGGATCGTCACCGCAAAGGGGAGAGCCTGTCCCGCCGGGAGCAGACCCTCGAACAGTTTGCCGGATTTTTCCTCCGCCGAGAGCACGACCGCCTGGGGAGCCATGAGAGAGATGACCAGCCAGTTCGTCCCGGCACGCGGGCAGATCACCTCGACCCCAAAGCTCTCCTGGGCCCAGCGCCACCGGTCCGGCGTGGGCAACTCGAACCCGTGCACGAGACGCACGGGCCTGTCATGAGCCAACTGCTGGATCCGCGCGGCGGAGGCGCTGGTGAGCGGGTGCCCCGGCCCTTTCAGAAGACGCCATTCCCCCTCGTAGTCGATGACGTAGTCGTAGGCTTTCATTTCCGACAACGGCGGGAAGGCGGTCTCGTACTTGGCGCGGACCACGCCCGCGTGCGTCGTTCCCGCATGCAGGGAGAAGAGGAACAGCGTGTCATAAAGGCCCCAGTGGGTAGGGAACGGATCGTCGGTCACGAGGACGTGCCCCTTTCGCGGCAGGTGGAAGCGCCAGCGGTCGAGCTGTTCGTCAAGCTCCCGGTAGGCGTGCGTCTGCGCGCTATAGTCCCGGTCGTAGCGTGGCTTCCAACGCAGGTGCACCGCGAGCAACAATCCCGCCAGCGCCAGAAACGCGATCGCGCAGGGCCAGGGGCGCCGGAGCAGCGGCGTGGCGGCATCCAGCAGCGCGGCTGCGTACAAGGCCCAGAAGCCCAGGGCAATGTAGATGGCGAAGGCGCCACGCGGCGCGATGAACGAGACCGGAAGCTGCGTCACCACAATCGAGGCGAGGCTGAAAAGCATGAGCCTGGAACGGAGCAGCAGGCCCGCCAGCAGCATCGCCCCGAGTACCATCAGGGCCGCCGCGGGAGCCGGCGCCGGCTCCGAGAGATAGAACAACTCCCGCAGGTAGTGCGCCGTGATGAACGCGTAGTGATCGAGGGTGAAGTGGGGCGCGTACAGCGGGTGGTTGACCAGAGATCCCGCACCGGTGAGCTTCCCCAACGCGTAAACGATGTCGAGGGCCGAGCACACCAGGATCGGCCACCCGCCTCGCAGCGGCCACCTCCACCCGTCCCGCCGGATGCCCCCGCCCAGAATAAGATCGTAGGCGGCCAGCACGGCCGGCAAGGCGGCGACCGTCTCCTTGCAGGAAAGACCGAGGAAGAAGCAGACGAAGACGAGAGCCAGC
The DNA here is from genome assembly GCA_963710565.1 of Bryobacterales bacterium. Taxonomy (GTDB): domain Bacteria; phylum Acidobacteriota; class Terriglobia; order Bryobacterales; family Bryobacteraceae; genus DASWZN01. Next base: position 371,470 of record CAVQAN010000015.1, read on the forward strand.
CCGATGCGGCGTCTGCTTCGAGTGCCCGTCCCCCGCCAGGTCAGGTATCCGAGCAGCCCGCCAAAAAAGAACAGGTAGCTCGAGACGTCATAGATCATTCCGTAGCTCTGATAGAGCCCGGCAAAAGCCGAGTGATAAGAGCACAGCAGCAGCGCAAACGAGGCCAACCGAGCCGACTGGCCCAGCTTCGTGACGAAGCGGAAGTAGAGGCCCAGATTCACCAGGAGCAGCGCATACACCAGCACTCTGAAGGGCAACGGATGAAACCCAAAGAGGGAGTAGGGAACCAGATACGCAACCGCTCCCAGGGGCCGGTAGTAGGCGCTCGACCAGAAAACCGCAACGCCCTGCAGCCAGTGGCTCAGCGGCTGCTGCAGATACTTGTACAGGTTCATCAGGTCGTCGCCGCTGAAAAACTCGCCCAGACCGTCGCCGGCGAGGAAGACAAACAGAAGGACGGCTACGGCAACCTGCCCCGGCACAAACCATCGGGCGATGCCCGGACGCGCGGTCCCGATCCCGGTGCCGGGCGCCGCCGTCGCTCTCTCGGAGTCTATCGCCATGATCTGTTTCTGTGGGTCACCCGCCAACCGTGAACGATACAGTATATCACCTGCAGGTGGGTTCGCACCCGCTTGCTGGGGTCTATTTGAACTGCACGGCGTTCGAGTAGGGCGACTTGCCGGTCCGGTTGCGAGCCACGACCCGGTAAAAGAACGGGCCTCTACCCTTGGCGGCGGAATCCCTCCAGAGAGGAGGCGGAGTGCCGGCGGGAGCGCGCTCCCACTGGTCCTCGTACCCGATTACGTCTTCGGATTCGACGATGGCGTCGCTCACGTTTTCGGCCACCACGGTCCAGGGCCCGTCCGCCGAGGGCCCGCGCTCGATGTCGTAGCCGGTGGCTCCGGTGGAACCGCGCCAGCGCAGCTCGCCCATCGGGGATACCGGAAACAGCACGGGCGGCGGACAGCGGCAAGGGCGCGTCCGGAAGGGGGAGGCCGCGAATGGCGAATGCGTGCTCGCGCAGCATTTGAAGGACGGGCCCTTCGTCGGACCCGGAGCCGGCCGCGAATCCCGGCCAATGGTACGAGTTGTAAACCGTGCCGGATTCGTTGTGGTAGTAGAAACCGCCGTCGCGGCGGTGCGAGCGGATGCCCCACAGCAGGCCTCCCGTGACCTCACTTCCGGCGAGGCGGTCCATGAAGCGCCTCAGCATGGGTGTGGCGGCCATCCCGAATTCATCGGCCATGAGAGGCTTACGGCCCTTGCAGGCCGCTGCGTCGGCGTTGAGGCGGGCCGCGATATCGCCGCTCAAACCGCCCAGCCGATCCCAGTGCTCGTAGTAGTGCTTGCTGACGATATCGATGGCCGGGCTATCGAGGTACCGTGCCGTGTTGCCGTCGTCGGCTTATGACCAGGTGGTTGCGGTCGATGCTCTTGATGAAGGCCGCCATTTCGAGCGTCCAGTCGGTGATGAGCGCTTCGTCGTTCGGCCGGCCGCGGTCCGGGAAGTAGCTCATGGCCTCGTTGGCGGGCTGCCAGGCGAGGATGGCGGGGTCGTCCTTGTACAGCAGGCCGGAGACGGTGTTACGGCGGTTCAGGAGATCGCTTACGAGGTTCTCGAAATCCTGCTTGAGCTGCGGGTCGGCGAAGAATGCGGCGCCGGACTTGCCGCGGAACGCGGCGAACTCGTCCATCCCGCGGATCCCCTTGAACGAGTGGCTGTCGATGAAGGGCAGGATCAGGCGGATGTCGTACTCCGGGCAGAGCGCCAGCAGTTTGTCGAGGGCGCGGAAGGCTTCCTCGCTGTAGACCCGCGGAGCCCGCACATGGACCGGAGCGGCGTCCTTCGGGGTGTAGACGGTCAACGTGAAGGTGCGGGTTGCGCGCGCGCCGATCTGCTGCAAGGAGGCCAGCGCGTCGCGCAACTCGAACTCGTCCGGAAAGCGATTGCTGAAGTCGGGTAGAAGCTGGGCCTCGTTCAAGAAAGAGGTTCGGCGCGTCCAGTCCCATGAAGCGGAACGGAACGTCGCCCTCATACAAGGCCGCGCCCTTCCGCGTCACGAAGGGAGCGGGCTTGACGCCGGTGGCCGGCGCGCCCGCGGGCTCGAAATCGAAATAGGCCAGGTTGTTCCCGGTGTGGTAGTGGACCGTCAGCAGTTGGGTTCCGGGCTCGGGGAATGTGATCTCCCCGCACGCGGCCTTGTTCCAGGTGTGCCAGAAGCCCGTATCCATCGGCAGCCTGCACTCGGCGGCAGGCTTGCCGTTCAGGGAAAACCGCTACCGTGTTCGCGGCGTAGGAGTAAAGGGCGACGATGCGGTAAGTGCCCGCTTTCTTGATGTCCACGGTGTAGTTCGTCCATTCGCCGTCTGCTTCCCAACCTACGTAGAGCTGTTGCGTGGCGGGCACGAAGAAGTTGGGGTGATTGAGATCCGCCATGTGCTTGACGTACGAAATGTCCACGCCTTCGTTCTCTCGAAAGTGGCAGATGGAATCGGGGACGCCGGCCTCGCAGTGACCCGGCTGGTGATTCAGCTCGCCGCTGCCGTGATTGACGGCGTCGGTATCGTGATAGGCGACGCCTTCGCCGCCGCGGTCGTACCAGGCGCACTCAAGCCGGCCGGGGACGGCCTGGGCGCCTGGAAGGGCTGCCCTTTGTAACCGGCGGGCACAGCCGCGCCGGACGTCAGGCAGAACGAGAGGCCGAGGGGGATCAAGAGAGCGTGGAGGAGTTTCATTCCCTCGGAGTATACCCGAAGCGAAGGGTCCCCTCCGCGACGCAAGGCCTGACGTTCTTTTGACCGGTCGCCCTACTTCTCCGCTGCCGGCGCGACGACGTACACATACTCCAGAACGTCGTGGCCGGTGTTCTCCACGTTGTGCCGGGTGGCAGGGGGAATGTATAGAAAATGCGGGGCGGCGAAGTTCCGCGCCGGGTGGCCGTCGAGGAGGGCCCTGCCCTCGCCCCGCAGAATCACCAGCGACTCCTCGTTCTGCCGCGTCGAATGCCAGCCCACGGACTGGCCGGGTTTGAGCCTCACGAACCCGCTCCGCATCCCGGCCGTCTGGGGCGCTCCCTTCAACAGGGGACAGTCCCCGCTTTCGCACTGAAGCGGGATGGCCAACGGCTGCGGCGAAGGAGCCTGGCAGGCCACAGGCGCCAGGGCGGCCAGAAACAGCAGCGGGGTTTTACGGAACATGGCCCCTATCGTAGCACGAGTCTCACAGGTGTGCTACCCTCAACTACTCGCTCGCGATCCCGGTGCGCCGCCTGACGGTGGACTTCAGCGGCATTTCGGCCGGCCGCCGCTATGCGGACTCAACGCACACGACCTATCTGGGCGGCTGCACACAACCTGTTCAACCGCCGGTATGAGTTTCTCCAGGGCTATCCGATGCCGGGGATCAACGCTGCCGGCGGGTTCACCCTGAAGTTCTGACCGCTCTTGCGCTATCATGCAGTTAGCCACCGCCGGGAAGGCGCGAGAGGGGGGCGCATCCGTATGGCTTCTACCGTCTGGAAGGGCTTTCTCACCTTTGGGCTCATTTCCGTGCCCGTCCGCCTCTTCGCCGCCGCGAGGCGCGAGCACGTCAGCTTTCACCAGATCCACAAGCCTTGCGGCACGCGCATCCGCCAGCAGCTCTTCTGTCCCCAGGACCAGCGCGTCGTCGAGCGCAGCGAGATCGTCAAGGGCTACGAGGAGTCCGCGGACACCTACATCGAAGTCGATCCCGAGGAACTGAAGAAGATAGAACTGCCCTCCGACCGCAACATGGAAATCGTCCAGTTCGTCCGGCTGGAGGAGGTGGACCCGATCTACTTCGATGCCTCCTACTACCTGCTGCCGGAAGACCCGGGGCGCAAGGCTTACGACCTGCTCGTGCGCACGCTCGACAAGGCCGGCTACGCGGCGCTGGCGAAGCTGTCCATGCACCAGCACGAGTACCTGGCGATCGTCCGCCCGCGCGCCCGCGGTCTGACGCTGCACACCCTCTACTACCACAACGAGCTCAACCAGCTTGCCGAATACGGCCAGCCCGATCAGGTCGAGATTCGCCCGCAGGAGATCGATCTCGCCGAACGCCTGGTGGAGAACCTCGCGGCCCCGTTCGAACCCGGAAAGTTCCACGACGCGTATCGGAGAAAGGTGCTGGAACTGATCGACGCCAAGCGCCAGGGCCAGGAGGTGCGTCCGGCGCGTCCGCAGAAGTTGGCGCCGGTGGTCGACCTGATGGAGGCGCTCGAACGCAGCCTCGCCGCCACGGGTCGCAAGCCGCCCGAGCCCGCCACGGAGATTCACGTCGTCGATGAGCCCGCCGCGCCGCCGCGCAAGCGCGCCCTGAAGCGGCGCGGAGCCGCCTAGGCGGCTCGGCCGGCCGCCCGCCGGCTCCGGTCGCTACCGCTTGCCGCCGCTGCCTTCGCGGCAAGCGCCGTGCCCAGTAGGGTTAGGATGGGTAGCAGCCGCATGAAGAACATCATCGCTGGCACCGCGGGCCACATCGACCACGGCAAAACGGCCCTGGTGAAGGCGCTCACCGGAATCGACACCGACCGCCTGGAGGAAGAGAGGCGCCGCGGCATTTCGATCGACCTCGGCTTTGCTCACCTGGACCTCACGCCCGAGCTGCGCATCGGCTTGGTCGATGTGCCCGGCCACGAGCGCTTCGTCAAGAACATGCTGGCTGGCGTGGGAGGGATCGACCTGCTCCTCCTGGTCATCGCCGCCGACGAGTCCATCAAGCCCCAGACCCGCGAGCACTTCGATATCTGCCGCCTGCTGGGGATTGGGCAGGGCATCGTGGTGCTTACCAAGGCGGACCTGGTGGACCGCGACATGCTCGACTTGGCCCGCCTCCAGGCGGAGGACTTCGTTGCGGGCTCCTTCCTCGAAGGCGCTCCCTGCGTGGCGGTCAGTTCGACCACCGGCCAGGGCCTCGACGAGTTGCGCGCGCGGCTGGCCGAGCTGGCCGCGAAGATCCCGGCCAAGGACTCCTCCCGTCATTTCCGCCTGCCCATCGACCGGGCGTTCTCGATGCACGGGTTCGGCACGGTGGTCACCGGCACGCTGATCTCCGGGTCCGTGGCCCGCGAGCAGGAAGTCGAGCTTCTCCCCGGCGCGCGGCGCTTGCGCGTGCGCGGTATTCAAGTGCATGGACAGGCCGTGGAACGCGCGCTGGCGGGCCAGAGGACCGCTCTCAACGTGGTTGGAATCGAGCCGCAGGACCTGGCGCGTGGCATGGTGCTGGCCCAGCCCGGGCTGTTCCGCACCGCCCACCTCATCGATTGTGCGCTCGCCTTGCTGCCGTCGGCCAAGCCCCTCAAGAATCGCGCCCCGGTTCACTTTCATGCGGGAACCGCGGAGGTGGAAGCCGAGGCGCGGCTCCTCGAAACTGGCGATGCGGTGCGGCCGGGCGCGCGGGCCTGGGTGCGTTTCGTCCTCCGCGAACCGCTGCTGCTGGTACCCGGCGACCGGTTCATCATCCGTATGTTCTCGCCGGTGGTGACCATCGGCGGCGGCGTGGTCGTCGACATAGCCGGCCGGCGCTACCGCCGCGGCGAGCAGGCCGGGCAGCGCCTGAGCACGCTCGCACTCGGCACGCCCACTGAAAGAGTGGAGCTGCTGGTCCGAGAATCGCGGCACGGGATGGGCGTCGCCGGCTTGGCCGCCGCCACCGGCCTCGCGGAGACCGAAATCGAGCAGGCCGCCCGGTCCCAGGCTCTGCTCGCGTTCCGCCAGCCCGAACTGTGGCTCTTGGATCGCGAATGGTCGCACGGCGCCCTGGCCCGCGTCACGGACCTGCTGCGCGAGTTCCACCGCCAGCATCCGCTCGCGCCCGGCATGCTCCGGGAAGAGGTGCGGAGCCGTGAATTCCCTGGTGCCCCGCCGTTCCTGCTCGACGCCCTGATCGCGCGCCAGGGCGATGTTGTGACCGCAGGCGAGACCTTACGCCTGGCGTCGCACAAGGTCGTGCTGCAGCAGGATGAGGAGCGGGCTTCGGCGTCCATGGAAGCCGTGTTCGAGCAAGCCGGCCTGTCCGTCCCGCCGGTCAGCGAGGCGCTGGCGAAATCCGGCGTCGACCCGGCCCGCGCGCGGACCCTCCTCCAGATCCTGCTGCGCTCGGGCAGGCTGGTGAAGATCGGCGCCGAACTCGTGTTCCACCGTTCCGCGCTCGACGGCCTGCGCCAGCGCCTGGCGCCCTACAAAGGCCAACGGCTGGGCGTGCCCCAGTTCAAGGATCTGGCGGGCGTCTCGCGCAAGTACGCGATTCCGTTGCTCGAGTACCTGGATCGCGAGCGCGTCACGCGGCGCGACGGTGACCAGAGGGTGGTACTGTAGACTGCCGCTCCCACAAAGTGAGAAACCGCCGAGCCCAGGCGGTCGTGAAGCATAAGCTCCTTAGAATCAGTGCGCAAAAATGTGAAACCGCCGGCGCCAGGCGGTTTTCGATCACGCCGGCGCCGCCTTGCCGCGCCGCCCCAAGCCCCTCTCACCAGCCTTCGACGAGACTCGGGCTGCGTCCGTATTCGGGGCCGGATCGTTCCGCCGTTTCGGGCTGGGGAGCGTGCCCGGGTGACCGCATCGGCCCCCACAATAGAAGAAGCCCCGTGCTTGGGTGCGCGGGGCTTCACTCAGAGGGGCTGGCGATGGGCTGGGCCCCATCGCCGGGGATGCTAATAAGTCGATGACGACTTATGGTTGACTTCAGTGTAGCAGCTATCGGACCAAACGACAAGATACTCGTTTGCAGAATCTTCGGGTTTTCCACCCAGGCCGGCGAGCGCGAGGTAACCCACCCAACGGGCCGGATGACCCACCGCTGCCGCACGTCCGTTCCCGGGTTCCGGCGCGCAACCGCATTGGCAGGACCCAAAAGTGCCGGAAAATCAAAGGCATCGCCCGCCGACTGGGCCGTAGACCGCCACCGCCGGTCCCGATCTCGATCTACTCGCCGGGCGCCTTCGAGTCGATCAACTGCCGGGCTTCGGCCAGGAACTGGTCGAGCGGCTTCGCCCCCAGGTCGCCGTGCTTGCGGTTCCGTACCGCCACTGTGCCGGCCTCCGCCTCGCGTCCGCCGACAACCAGCATGTACGGAACCTTCTGTAGTTGGGCTTCGCGGATCTTGAAGTTGACCTTCTCGTTGCGGTCGTCCAGGTGCACCCGCAGGCCCGCGTCGGCCAGGCGCGCGGTCACCTGCCGGGCATACTCCATCTGGCGATCCGTGATGGGCATCACGATGGCCTGCACCGGCGCCAGCCACAATGGGAACGCTCCGGCGTAGTGCTCCAGCAGAATCCCGAAAAACCGCTCGACCGATCCGTAGAGAGCCCGGTGCACCATCAACGGCTGGTGTGCCTTGCCGTCCTCGGCGATGTATTCCAGCCCGAAGCGGCGCGGCAGGGTGAAATCGAACTGCACCGTCGAGAGCTGCCACAGGCGCCCGATCGCGTCCACCAGCTTCACGTCGATCTTCGGGCCGTAGAAGGCCGCCTCGTCGGGCGCGATCCGGACCTTCATGCCGACCCGATCGACGGCTTTCTTCAGCGCCTTCTCGCCCAGCGCCCATTGCTCCGCGGAGCCGTCGTACTTGCCGCTCGCACCGCCGTCCCAGGTCGACAGCTCGGCCTCGTACTGGCTGAAGCCGAAAGTGTGCAGCACGTCGCGGGCGAATTCGAGACAGCTTACGACCTCGTCTTCGATCTGTTCGGGAGTGCAGAAGATGTGCGCGTCGTCCTGGGTGAAGCCGCGCACCCGCAGCAGGCCGTGGAGCACGCCCGATCGCTCGTAGCGGTACACCGTTCCCAGCTCCCCCAGCCGCACCGGCAGATCGCGGTAGCTCTTCATCCGGTCCCGGTAGATCAGGATGTGGAACGGGCAGTTCATCGGCTTGAGCTGGTACTCGGCGTCGTCCAGCTCGATCTTCGTGAACATGTTCTGCGCGTAGAAGCCGTAGTGACCCGAGGTCTGCCACAGATCGGCGCGCGCGACGTGCGGCGTGTAGACCAGCGAGTAGCCGCGCTGCACGTACTGGTCGCGCATCCAGTCCTCCAGGATGCGCCGCACCGTGCCGCCTTTGGGATGGAAGAAGATCAGGCCCGGCCCGGCCAGGTCCTGAATGCTGAACAGGTCCAGCTCCGGACCCAGCTTGCGGTGGTCGCGCTTCTTGGCTTCCTCGATCTGGTGCAGGTAGTCGTCCAGTTCCTTCTTGCTGAAAAAGGACGTGCCGTAGATGCGCTGGCCCTGGCGGTTGTGCTCGTCGCCCTTCCAATACGCGCCGGCGATCGAGAGCAGTTTGAATGCCTTGATCTTCCCGCTCGAGGGCACGTGCGGGCCGCGGCAGAAATCGATGAAGCGCGGTCCCAGCGTGTACTCGGAGAAGACCTCGTCGGCCTTCTCCTGAATCAGCTCGCACTTCAGCTCTTCGCCCATCTCGGCGTATTTCTTCAGGCCCTCGGGTTTGGGCGTCATCTTGCGCTCGTAGGGCAGATCCTGCCGCTCGAGCTCCCACATCTTGGCCTCGATCTTCTCGAGGTCTTCGGGCGTGAACGGCTGGTCGCGATAGAAGTCGTAAAAGAAGCCGGAGTCCGTCGGCGGCCCGATGCCGAGCTTGGTTTCGGGAAACAGTTCCAGCACCGCGGCGGCGAGCAGGTGCGCGCTCGAATGACGGTAGACGTGCAAAGACTCGGGGTCTTTGGTGGTCAGGATCTGGAGCGTGCTGTCCACCGAGAAGGAACTGGTCAGGTCGGCGAGTTCGCCATTGACCTTGGCGACAACGGCGTCCTCCGCCAGCCGGCGGCTGATCGACCTGGCGACGTCGAGAGGCGTAGCGCCGGCAGCGACTTTTTGCTGGCTCCCATCCGGCAGGGTAATGGTGATTTCGCTCATAACCGCAGAGTTTTCAGCGTAACACGTCGCGGAAAGGGATGGCCCAGCGATGTACCCTGCGCGGGGGCGCGGGGCGGAGGCTTCGCGCGACTTCAGGAGATGGCGGGATGCGCACGGTTCGTTCATGAGAGGAAAGAAGACTCATGCTTCGCAGTGCGGATGGTACTTTCCACATTCAAGTGCTGGACTTCCCATGGTACTCGTGCCCCGTTTCTTCCGGCGGCTGGTACTCGATCACCGCACCTTCACATCATTTGCGGGTCTTTTGCGCTGACATCCTGATATTCTATAGAGGCCCGCTTGTCTTGTAGCATGATGGTGCGCTTGGCCGCGTTGGCGATGCCGCGATGCTGTGCGGTCCGGGAAGGCTCCCGCGGTGGAGAACGCCGAACCTGTGGTGCGCGGACGGTCCTACGCAAGGAGAAGTGAACATGTTGAGCTTCATGCGCGACGAACAAGGCCAGGACATCATCGAGTACACGTTGCTCCTCGCCTTCATTTCACTGGCTGCTTCGGCTCTGTTCCTAAGCATGAGCACGAGCCTGAAAGCGGTCTGGAATAATGCCAGCAGCAAACTGGCAGCCGGCGCTACACAAGGCAGCTAAGCGCCTCGCGGAGGAGCGCGCTCGGGCCACAGGCCGGAGAACCGGCAGCCTGACGCAGACCGGGCTGGAGTTACCTTCGCTGGATGCCCCATTGACTTGCCCGCGCGCCCGCGCTACGCTGCTCTCAGTCTGGAGGTGCCGATGACACAGGCAGACAAGGCCGAAGTGACCTGGGGCGATCGGGACCGCAAGAAAGGCTGGACCGTGCGCATCCAGGTGGGCGCGGAAGTGATCCGGCGCCACCTCGGGAAAGAGCGGGACGCCGAAGAAGCCGCGATCCGGTCCCTGGCGGTCTCCGCCGCCAAGGACGACGGCTACGAGCTCGATCCGGCGCGGGTCGAGATCCATCGCCCCTAGCCGACTCGGGGCTGCGCGCGGCAACTATTCTGGCAGCAACTGTCCCAGAATCCCCCCGCTCTTCCGATCTAAGAGAACATGAGCGGCGCGCCCGGGCGGCAGCGTGACGCCGATGCGAGCGCCGTTCTCCGCGTGCGTGAGCGCGATGCGCTTCGGCTGGCCCGACTCCGAGATCAGCGTGTACAGCGCGCACCGCTCGAAGATACTGGGCCGGATCAGCACCGACGGGTCCGCCGTCTCGACCGAGAAGACCGGGGCCACCCCGGCTTGCTTCAAGCCATACCGGTACAGAGACGCCACGGGAGCGCTCTCGGAACCCACCTCAAGTGGCAGCGGGCACCAGATCACTTTGCCCGCACCCATCGGGATGGTTCGCACCTCGGCCCGCTCCTCGCCCGCAACCACCGCCTTCTCCACGCGCTGGAAGCTCTCCCCGTGGAACGCGACGCGCACATCCGCCCCCTCGAGGCGCAGCGTCTCCTCCTCCGCCACCGGCGCGACCGACGCGCGGAGGCCCAGCCGCTCGATCGGGATCCAGTGTTCGTCGCGGTCGATCACCCCGGTCGCGAGCAGAGTCGCGCCGTCTCGCACAGCCGCCAGCAGAACCTTCCACGCCCCCTGGGTCAGCACCTGGGGACACGGCAGAAGAACCAGCCGGGCCGGCGCGAACTCGCGCTCCAGAGCGTACTCGCCCGCGGCGCGCATGGCCGTCTGGCACTCATAATGCATCACCCGAACCGCCCGTTTGGTCGCCGGCGTGGCGAAATCCCGAACCGAAAACATGTGCGACTGCGGCGCCACCATGACCACGTCTTCCAGTTGCTTTCCGGTGAGCAGATCGCCGTAACGGCTCCAGAACGCGGCCATCGCCCGAAATGGCTCCAACTCCGGCTTGGCCGTCCCATCGGCGCGGAAGAAGCCGATACTGGCTTCGTTGTCGTTGGCGATGTAGCTGTTCGTGTTCCACAGCCACTGAACGAACCCCGCGCCGTCCGCGCCCATCGCGAACGCGATCTTCCGCTCGAGCAGGTTGCGCGCCTCTTCTTCCGTCCGGCCCGGAGTGCGGCGCATCGTTTCGTAGAACATGATGCCCGACTCCTCCACCAGGTTCGGCTTCGAGGGCGACTTGGTCAGCACGCTGTCCCACAGCAGATCGTCGTTCAGCCACCAGTTGTGGACGCACGTGAAATCGACGACCGCATCGTGGAAGAGCGGGCTCGGCTGGGCGGACAGGCCCCCCTCGTCCTGGCCCACGGTGATGAGCTGGCGCCGGTTCCCGTTGGCTCGGATCGCCGCCGAGATCTCCGTCACCCAGCGGTTGAACATCTCTTGCGCGAAGAGCCCGTATTCGAGCACCGCGAGCGGGCGCGTTGTACGCTCGAAGATGTCGCGGTCGGTGAAATCTTCGAGCGCCGGCAGCTCGAGGGCGTCGAGCGACGTGAGCCCCCAGATCTCCTGCAGCCTTGCCTCGTCCGGAAACCGTCCTTGGAGCCACTCTCTCCAGGCCTTGCGCTCGTGCTGGTCGTAGTTGGGGCGGCAACGGAACAGGTGCGCGGGCGAGCAGAACGAAGGCTCGTTGATCAGGTCCCAGGTAAGATCGTCGGCGCCGCTGGCGCGCGCAGCAAGCTGGAACGCGAATTCCTTCTGCGCGGCGACCGAGCGGGGATCGAGGTAAGGATTCTCGCCCCCCCACATCTCCGGGAGGAATGCGAACAGGTTGAAGATCACCGCGATCTCGTGGCGGCGCGCGGCCAGGAGGAACGCGTCAAACGCCCGCAGGCACCCCTCATCGATGCGGCCGGCCTCGGGCATGATCTGCTTCCAGCCGGTCCAGATCCCTGTCCGGACCACGTTCACGCCGGCGCGTTTCATCTGGGCGAAGTCGCGATCCCACAGCGCGGGATTCGGCTCCAGCAGGAACTTCCTCTGGGCGTCGGCGGCCATGTAAGTAGTGCCCGTGAGCACGCACGGCCGGCCGTCCCGCAGCAGGGTGTTGCGGTTCGCGGTGAACGGCTTCCCTCCCGGAGCGCCGGGCCCGCGAGCGACCCAGAACCCGGTCTGGCAACGCAGCGCTCCCAGGCTCGCCTCGACCCGATACAGTCCCGGGGCGAGCCGGGGCGTGGCGGGCGGCGCTTCCGCGGAGCCCATGGCCAGGTTGTCCGAGGCGGCCAGAATCGCCTGAAACTTCCCTACGGTCTTCCCAGCTTCGTCGCGGACCTCCAGATCGCAGCGCCTCCCGGCCCACGCCCCTGCGTCGCCGCCCGGCCGCTTCAGGCGAACGACAAACGAGGGCCGCTCCTCGCCGTAGTAGCAGGCGAAGCTGGGGCGCACCTCGAATTCGGAAGCGCCTTCCGCCGCGATCGCAGCCAGCGTGCGGATGGCCTCCGCCGAGACGGACCCCTTGATGTTGGCCAGCACCCATCGGCCGCCCGCGAAAGGCCCTTCGAGTCTGTCGATTTGGACGAAAGGCGCCGCTACCGGCCAGCCCTTTGCGTCGAGACCGTACGACAATGCCTGGATCGTCGCGTCCCGCATGCCGGCGGTGCCGATCTCAGCCGGATTGTCCCGCGTGCCAGTCAGCCGCAGATACAGTTCGTAGACTTCCTCCGCGTGAAAACCATGGAGGCCTTGCCAGGAGGCGATCCTGCTCGCCGGAACGGGGAACGACTGGGTGATGGAGAGCGCCTTGTGATACGCCGTCTGCCGGATCTCCCGGCGCCATCCGCCGCCCTCGCGAACCACTGGGACCGACAACGGCACGCCACCCAGGTTGAGCCAGTTCCCGCCCTGCCGCAGATGCTCGTAGATGTGCTTCCACGCCGCCTTCGGGAACGCGGAACCGTACGGCGTAATCAGCAGGCTGTTCCGGGGCAGCTTCTCCAACTCCGCCTCGCCCAAGAACGACACCCCGGGTCCCTCGATCGTCCCCCTCTCCAGCGGTGCGATGTCCACCGCCGGAAACCCGTCCTCCCAGAACACCGCGATGAGTGGCCGCTGCGGTTCGGCGCGGGCGGCCAGAACCGCGGCGGAACTCGCAATGAACCTGCGTCGGCTGAGGGCGTCCATCGCCTCCCAAGCATAGCGCGACTTCGGGAGCGGACTGCGCCGCTCCTGGCAATAATCTTGTTGGACGTTTCGACGATCAGGCCGTATAATCCAAAGGGCGCCATGGTCGCAAAACGACAGGTCGCCCGGCAGGCGAGCCCCAAGCTCCTAATTGACACTGCCAATACCAACTTCGCCGATCTGGCCGCCGCGGCCTCTCGAAAGCGTCTCCGCGCTGACACTGACTGCCGACCCACCGCAGTCCACCCTGCGCACACCGAGGTGTGACAGATGCTAAAGAACGTATTCCCAGTTGATGACCTTCGATCCCTCGCACGCAGGAGGATGAACCCATTAGAATTCAAGAGCGTTCCTGCTAGTGGCGCTTCCGAGGTGCCGCTAGATGAAGGATGGCAGGTCCATTGGCAAGGCAAGTCGACCGTGAGACTCTCGCGGCCGAAAGCCACCAGCGTGTCCCTGGAGGATCGGGTCTGGTGCCTTCTCTACAGGCTTGGCTGTACTCACCTCTCAGGGGACGGGGGCGCGCAACTGGAACTGGACGCGAAGAGCGAGAGCGGCACATATAACCAGATTGATGCTGTGGGTCTGGATCCCGAGGTGGCCTTGGCCATCGAGTGCAAGTCTGCAGACAGCCCACGAAAGTATGCAGAGTTTCAGAAAGACCTCGCGAAGCATGCTCTAATCCGAGACAGGTTCAATCGCGCGGTCTCCAGTCAGTTTCCCCTAGAACACAAGAGAGTTTCAGTCCTTGTCATGTTTACCTCCAACCTGATTCTGGGGGAGAATGACCCGGAGAGGGCGAATAAGGAAAAGGTCGCTCTCCTCAACGAGAAGGATCTTGATTACTACGAGCAGGTGGCATCGCACCTCGGCCCAGCAGCAAAGTGCCAGCTTTTTGCCGACCTGCTCCCTGGAAAGCGGATCTGGGGGCTAGAGAAGAGAATCCCCGCGCTGCAGAGCAAGCTAGGCAAGTACACCTGCTACACGTTCCCCATTGCGCCAGAGTACCTGCTCAAGATAGCCTACGTCTCCCACCGAGCCAAGGGCAAGGCGACCGACGTCGGCACCTATCAACGTATGATCAAGAAGAGCCGCCTTAAGAGGATAAGGGAGTACATCGACGAGAACGGCATCTTCCCCACAAACATCGTCATAAGCCTTGAAGGGAAGGGAACCGCGCAATTCGAACCCTCGCAGAACGTCGGCGGAAAGGACGTCGCCAAACCCGGTACCTTGATCCTCAAGCCCTCGTACAGATGCGCCTGGATCATCGACGGGCAACACAGGCTCTTTGCATACTCTGGCCTCGAGCGGGCGAGAACCAGTCACCTCAGCGTCCTAGCCTTCGAGGGACTGCCAGCCGGCAAACAGGCCCAGCTGTTCATAGACATTAATCACGAGCAGAAGAGTGTCAAGAGAAGCCTTCTGCAGGAGCTTTACGCCGAGCTGAACTGGGACCGAAGACGAGGACACGCGCGTCGCTGCAATTGCTTCCAAAGCTGTTCAGGCACTTGACAAGGACCAAGAGTCGCCATTCTATGGACGCATCCTCCTCGCCGATGAGACGCGAACTGACGTGCGCTGCATCACGCTCGAAAGTCTGTTTCGTAACCTCAGCCAGCCGATGTTTATCGTGAGAAGGGGAGTGGAATACGGACCCTTATGGACCGCACGGAACGACACTACCCTCAAGCGAACGATTCAAGTCGTCAACGGTTGGTTCGGATTCATACGAGACGCAGTGCCAGACTGGTGGGGGCTGGGGGCGGGCGAGGGCGGGGGCCTTTCAATGAACGATGGTGTCAGTGTTTGCATGGGAGTCCTCCGCGCGGCCTTCCAGTTCTTGTCAGACAAAAAACACATCAAGCTCTTCCACCTCTCCGACGGCGAACTGATCGAGAAGCTCGGGCCCTATGGTAAAGCGCTGGGCGAGCATCTCGCCTGTTGCTCTTCCGATCAACGCAAAGAATTCCGAACCGGCGCTCGCGGAAACCAAGGGCTGACCTTCACGAGGCGGAAGTGCGAAAAGGCACTCCATGACAGGTTTCCCGACTTCGAGCCGGAGGGACTCTTGGAGGATCTCAAGCTGGAGGCAGCAAAGACGAAGGAACAGGCCTTTAAGCTGATTGGATCCCTCGAGCAGAAGCTCCAGGAATTCATCATCAAAACCCTGAAACTGGAATACGGGGATAATGACGCGGACCCGTGGTGGTTCAGCGGCGTGCCAGTGCAGATCCGCACGAAAGCGTCGGGTCGGTTGGAGGAAGAGCAAGGGAAGGGAAAAAGGGAACATTATCTCGATCTAGTTGACTTCCGCGTCATAACCCTGAACAATTGGACTCTGTTTCAGGAGACGCTGGCCTTCGGGAAGTCGGGCAGCAAAGAGAAAAGAACCGAATGGATGCAGAAGCTGAATGAAATGCGGAAGGTTGTGATGCATCCAGCCAAGCAACAGACGATCACCTTCGAACAACTGGCCCAATTGCGAGGGTACGACGAGACGCTTACGAGGAACCTGAAAGGCGAAGATACTACCGGTGAGAGCGACGCCGAGTGACACTCAGATTCGGCTACCCCTACTCTTGAACACGAGGAGCACCTCCTTGGCGACCGGACAAACCGTACTGCTCCTGGTCACACGATGAACCTCGGGGCAGCTGTAAAGATCGAGGATCTCGTCGTTCGCAGCGTTGCTCACGACCACCGTCGCGCCTCGCTTCACAAGGCGTCGGCATAGCGCCGCGAGCCGTCGCTGGTCAGCCCACGAGAAATTGCGCTCGTTATATCTCACGAAACCATTGTTGTTGTGAGCAACCGTATAGGTCGGATCGCAATACACCAGATCTCCGCGGCTGGCCCCAGTAAGGACGTCCTCAAAGTCGCCCGCGCAAATCTCCGCGCTTGTCAGTGAACGCGATGCGCCGAGAAGAAGGCCGTCTTCCCAGAGCGGCGCCGGCGTCCGCTCTCCGCCCCCAAAGGGTACGTTGAAGCCACCTTTTCGATTCAGGCGATAGATCCCCCCGAACGAGGTGCGATTTAGATACAGAAACCGTACCGCCCGATCCATCCGATTCGTTGGTTCCTCCTCTCGGAACCTGCTGTATGTGGCTTGATCCACGGGTAGTTGTCTGAGCCTTCGGATTAGCTCGTGAGGGTGACGCTTAACCTGGGTGTAGGTGCTAATGAGGTCGGCGTTGACGTCGGACAACGTCGCAACCTCGGGCTGCAATGCGAAGAACACGGCACCCCCGCCAAGAAACGGCTCGAAGTATCTTCGATACCTCCGGCAACCCAGGATCGATGCCATGTACCTAGTGAGCCAGCGTTTCCCTCCGGGCCACTTCAAAAACGGCTTCGCGCGCGTCTTTTGCGCCTCGGACGTCACCATGTGGGCTGTTCCCTTCGGTCCATTATTACAGACGCGAGCCAGCGGACCCGCAAATCCGTGATCCCGTGCCGCCAAACCGGGTTATACTGGAGCAAACAAAAGGCGAAGAAAATGTCTGAGAACCTGACCCTAGGCTTCCCCGAGCCGCCCGAACTCGGCCTCGCCCGCCCCACCGGCCTCAACGTGGCGCTGGCCCGCTTCGAGAAGCTCCGGCTCAATCCCGACTCGGTGATCCGCGCCATCCACTACCAGCCGGCCGCGCCCGGCGAGTACGAGCCAGTGCCCGAAGCGGTCCACCCCGAGCTGCGCGAGGCGCTAGCGCGGCATGGCGTCACCCGGCTCTACAGCCATCAGGCCGCGGCTTTCGGGCTCGTCAATGCCGGCAAGAACACCGTGGTGGTCACGCCCACCGCCAGCGGCAAGACGCTCTGCTACAACCTGCCCGTCTTGAACCGCCTGATGGAGGACCCCGGCGCCCGCGCCGTCTACCTGTTCCCCACCAAGGCGCTGGCCGAGGATCAGCTCCACGAGCTGCAGCAGGCGCTCGACGCCGCCGGCTCCGGCCTGCGCGCCTTCACCTACGACGGCGACACGCCCCAGGACGCCCGCAAAGCCATCCGCGAGCGCGCCAACATCGTCCTCACCAATCCCGACATGCTGCACGCAGGCATCCTCCCGCACCACACCAAGTGGGCCAAGCTCTTCGAGAACCTGCGCTACTTCATCATCGACGAGCTGCACTACTACCGCGGCGTCTACGGCAGCCACGTGGCCAACGTGATCCGCCGCCTGAAGCGCATTTGCGAGTTCTACGGCTCGAAGCCGCAGTTCATTTGTTCATCGGCCACCATCGCCAATCCGCGCGAGCTGGCCGAAGCCCTGGCAGGCGAGCCTTTCGATCTGGTCGCACGCAACGGCGCGCCCTCGGGCGAGAAGTACTTCATCTTCTACAACCCGCCCTACGTCAACCGGCAGCTCGGTATCCGCCGCAGCTATTTGCAGGAATCCAAGCGCGTCGCCCTCGAGTTTCTGGAGAACCGCCTGCAGACGCTGGTCTTCGCCAACAACCGGCTGGCCACCGAGGTGCTCGTCACCTATTTGAAGGATGCCGCCGCGCGGCTACCCGCGGGCGCGGACGCGGTGCGCGGCTACCGCGGCGGATACCTTCCGCGCGAACGCCGCGACATCGAGCGCAAATTGAGGGAAGCGGACGATGCGCTGCGTGGTGGCGACCAACGCGCTCGAGCTGGGCATCGACATCGGCTCGCTAGACGCCGTGGTGATGGCCGGCTACCCCGGCACCATCGCCTCCACCTGGCAGCGCGCGGGCCGCGCCGGGCGGCGTCAATCGACCTCCGCCGCGGTGCTGGTGGCCTCCAGCGCCCCGCTCGATCAGTACATCGTCGAGCACCCCGACTACTTCTTCGGCAGCTCGCCCGAACAGGCGCACATCAATCCGGACAACCTCGAGATTCTCCTCAACCATCTGAAGTGCGCCGCCTTCGAGCTGCCGATCCGCGACGGCGAGAAGTTCGGCCGCCACGATACGGCGGAGCTGTGCGCGTTCCTCGACGAGCTGGGCCTGCTGCACCACTCCGCCGGCGCCTGGCACTGGACCTCCGACACCTACCCCGCCGACGCCATCAGCCTGCGCTCCGTCACCAGCGACAACTTCGTGGTGGTGGATACGACCGGCGAGCCGCGGGTGATCGCGGAGGTCGATTTCCCCTCCGCGCTCACCACGCTGCACGAGAAGGCCATCTACCTCCACGAGGCGCGGCAATACCAGGTGGAGAAGTTCGACTACGAGGGGCGCAAGGCCTACGTCCGCCGCGTCGAGAGCGATTACTACACCGACGCCATCGACTACACGCAGGTCAAGGTGCTCGAGGAGTTCGATCGGCGCCGCTGGCGGGCGCGTGCGCGGCCCACGGCGACGTTCGTGTCAACCGCCAGATCGTCGGCTTCAAGAAGATCAAGTTCTATACGAACGAGAACGTGGGCGCGGGCAACCTCTCCATGCCCGAGCAGGAGATGCACACCACCGCCTTCTGGCTGCACTTCCCGGAAGCGTTCCTGGCCCGTTTCCCGGACCTTTCGCCGACCGAGAAGCAGAACGGCCTGACGGGTCTAGGCAACGTGCTGCGCACGGCGGCAGCGCTCCTGCTCATGGCGGACCCGCGCGACTTGGGCGTGTCGTTCGGCGAGAACATCGCCGGCGGCCTCGTCGACGTGCGAGCCCGACCTGTACCTGTACGATTCCTACGCCGGCGGCATCGGCCAGAGCGCGCCGCTCTTCAAGATGGCGGGCAAGCTGATCGCGCACGCGGCGGAACTGCTCCGCGCCTGCCCCTGCGAATCCGGCTGCCCAAGCTGCGTCGGCCCGGTCGGCGAAATCGGCGACCGCGGCAAGGAAGCGGCGCGGCGCATCCTGGCGGAATTGTTGAAGGCCAGCGACTGACGCCGATGAGCGCACCTGCCGATGCGTCTTTTCAGAATTTGTCCGGCGAATAGCGGGCCAGCGCTTTGCGGCTCTTGGGATTCCGGCCGTGGATCATTGAATACAGGTATTGCCAGTATTCTGACGCGAGTAGCGCGCCCCCCTGCATGTTTCTTCGCACGAATGAGGCGGTTCGCAGAACACGACGGTTCCGTAGGTCATCAGCAAGCCGCGGAAGTCCTCAAGCGGCCCGGCTGGCTGGATGAGGTGGCGGAGCGGGAGTAGAATGGGAAGCCACTCACTTGATCAGTGTCATCATCCCCGTCTACAATGTGGCCCGGTTCGTCCGGGAGGCGGTGGACTCGGCGCTGGGGCAAACGCGCCGGGACATCGAAGTCATCGTTGTCGATGACGGCTCCACCGACGGCTCCGCCGGCGCGCTGCACGATCTGAGCGACCCTCGCCTGCGGGTGATCCGCCAGGACAATGCCGGCTCGGGCGCCGCCCGCAACGCCGGTCTGAGGCTGGCCTCCGGCGAACTGGTCGCCTTCCTGGACGCCGACGATCGCTGGGCGCCTCAGAACCTGGAACGCCAGGCTGCGTTCTTGGAGAATCATCCGGAAGTGGACATGACCTTCGGCCACTCCCTGGTCATCGACGAAGAAGGCGGCTCCCAGGGCTTCAAGACCTCTTCCGTTGCCGGGGTTGTTTCCCTTGCACGGCTGTTGCGCGTCAACGAGATTGGCAACGGCTCCTGCCTCTTGCTGCGGCGCGAGGCGCTGGACCGGGCCGGTTGGTTCGATCCCAGGCTGCCGGCCTGCGTGGATATCGACGTCTGGCTCCGCGTGGCCGCCCTTCGCCCAGGCAACGTGGTGGCGATTCCGGAGGTGCTGACGTTCCGGCGGCGCAGGCGGGGCCAGATCTCGGGCGATTGGCGGCGGATGGAGGCCGCCTACCTGCAACTTCTTGAACGCCTGCGCCAGCGTGCCCTGCCCGATTTGAGGCGCGAGGAGAACCGTAGCCGCGCGGGCCGGTACCGTTACTACGCCTGCCTGGCCTGCGAGGCAGGGGAAAACGGGAGCGCTGCACGCCTGCTGGCGACCGCAATCTGCTGGGCGCCGGCGTCGCTGCTGGCCGACTCCAGGACCTGGCGCATCGGCCTGTCCATCGTCTGCCCCCTGCTGCCGCCGCGCGCCTGGACCTTGGCGGCAGTCCGCTGGCGCCGGCTGCGTGGATTGTCGCGGAGGTAGCGCTCTTCCCTTGCGCGCCCTTCCCCGTGCACGCGCACTTATGCACGCATCCTGCGCCCCGGTCTTGGCTTGATCCTGCCAGCCACGTCTTCCTGGCCCTGCCCGCTGCGGCGCACCTTCGATAGACTCGAACAGGAGGTCAGCTCTTGGCTGGATCGAGTCAGACCGGCTGCCTGAAACTCGACTCAAACACCTCGGGTTTTCTCGCGCAAGGGATCCAGGGGCAACGATGATTCTCAATCCCCACGTGAACCGGAGATTTGTGCGCGAAGCGCTTGGGCGGGCGATGTACACGGTGGATTCTCTTTCGGGCCAACCCCTCTTCGTCGATCTCGTGCGCAGACGCTGGGAGGAGCTGTGGGAGACTCCGCACTCTCAATTCCATACGGCGGCCGAATGCAAAGACACGCTGGTCCTGGCACACGAAGGCGACCGGCCCTGGAAGTGTTGCCCCCTGTGGCATCGCAAGCTGAGCAATAAACTGAACGCAAGAGCGTTCGCCGCCCGATGTGGCGCGCGTGTTCCGAAGCTGCTCTGGTTCGGGCGGGACCCGGAGGCGATGCCCCTGGATGCCTTACCCGACAGCTACGTGATAAAGACCTCGACCGGCTGGAGCTCGAAGCAAGTGCTGCCGTTCTCTTGCGGTACCGACATGTTCCGCAATCGGCCGGTTTCGAGGACCGGGATCCGGGACCGGTTTCATGGAATTATGGCTCAGCCCGGCTTTGAGAGTGCCTGGATACTCATCGAGGAGTATCTCCATTCGAAATCCGGCGAGCGTGTTCCCACGGACTATAAGTGCTATTCGTTTCACGGCCAGGTCCACTCCATTCATGTGATCGACAGAGTTGCCGGTCGGCACGTCTGGTATTCGCGGGACTGGGAGGCCATGCCCGATCAGTTGATGTTCATAAAGTGGAACCGTGGGCTGATCGAACCCGCTCCGGAGAGTCTCTCGGAGTTCATTTTCTGGGGAGATAGACTCGCCAAGGCTTACCATTATCCATTCGTGCGTGTGGACCTGTATGACGCGCTGGATGGCGTTACCTTCGGTGAATTCACGCACACACCCCATATCGGATCCCTGTGGGGGTACACTTCCTATGCGAACCGCGTGTTCGGAGCCCTGTGGGCGAACCCACCAACTGCCGCGCGGCTCCCTGACTGAGAAAGTGCCCCGGCCGGTTGGAATGGCATGCGAGTCTCGTGCCGGAAGCCAGCGAGTGTCCGGCGGCGCAAGTTTCGTCGGTATCGGCACGATCCGCAAACCGGGGACTGGCTCGAATTTCGCCGCCTTCACTTCGTACGTGGTGTATGAGGAGCGGCCCAATGACTCGGCGCTGTTGATTCCGGCCATCGAGTCGCACCAAAAACAACGGGGATGCGTCCCGCGCCTGGTCGCGGGCGGCAAGGGAGTCAAGCGTGTCTGCATTCCCAATCGAAATACGTAGAGCGCCGAGCGGAAGCGGGAACCAAAGAAGCGCTGGTTCCGCGCCGGGCAGAACAGGAAGTAGCTAGCCGCCGGCGATTGCACCCACGATCAGGAAGGGCTCGCCACCGCTCGATACCTCGTCGGGCAGCGCAGCGTCCGGCGATTCGTGGGAGAGGTCCCGTTCGCAGGCGAAGAAGCGAACGAAAGCGCGGCGGCGTTGCGTGCCGTGGTCGCGGATGGTGCCGCGCAGCATCGGATACCGTTCCTCGATCGCGTCCAGGACCGAGCGCTGAGTAACCTGGCCCTCGATATCGAGACGCACCTCGCCGGAGACGCGCGCCAGCGCCCGCAGATGCGCCGGGAGCTGGACTCGGATCATGGCAGGGTCTGGACCTCGACGGAAAGCACGGCCGGAAGGTCGCGGACGATGGGGGCCCACTTGTCTCCGCCATCGTTGGAGGCGTACACTTGCCCCCCGGTAGTGCCAAAGTAGATGCCGCAGGAGTCGAGCGAGTCGACGGCCATGGCGTCGCGCAGCACGTTAACGTAGCAATCGCTCTGCGGCAGGCCGTCGCTCAGCGCTTCCCAATCGTTTCCCCCCGTGCGGCTGCGGTACACCCGCAGCTTGCCTTCCGGCGGGTAATGCTCGGAGTCGCTCTTGATAGGGACGACGTAGACGGTGTCGGGCTCGTGTGCGTGAACATCGATCGCGAACCCGAAGTCGGTGGGCAGGTTCCCGCTGACTTCCGTCCACGAGTCGCCCGCGTCGTCGGAGCGCATGACGTCCCAGTGCTTCTGCATGAACAGAACGGCGGGGCGTGCGCGGTGCTGCGCGATGCGGTGAACGCAGTGGCCAACCTCCGCCGCCGGGTCGGGAATGTACAGGGACCTCAGCCCGCGGTTGATGGGGCGCCAGGTCCGGCCGGCATCGTCGCTGCGGAAGGCGCCCGCGGCCGAGATGGCGACGAAGATGCGCTGGGGATCGGCCGGGTCGAGAACGATAGTGTGCAGGCACATCCCGCCGGCGCCCGGGTGCCAGCCGGGCCCCGATTCGTGGTTGCGAAGGCCGGGGAGTTCCTGCCAGGTCCGCGCGCCGTCGGCGGAGCGGAACAGAGCGGCGTCTTCGACCCCGGCGTAGACGGTGTCGGGATCAGTGAGCGACGGTTCGAGATGCCAGACGCGCTTGAACTCCCACGGGTGCGGCGTGCCGTCGTACCACTGGTGGGTGCCGGGGACGCCGTCGTAGGCAAACCGGTTACCGGCGGGCTCCCAGGTCTTTCCGCCGTCGCTCGAGCGCTGGATCACCTGCCCGAACCAGCCGCTGGTCTGGGACGCGTACAGGCGGTTGGGGTCCGCGGGCGATCCCTTGACGTGATAGATTTCCCAGCCACCAAAGTGAGGACCGCTGACGTCCCACTGCTTGCGCTTTCCATCCGACGACAGGACAAAGGCGCCCTTTTTCGTGCCGACCAGAACCCTTACCTGGCTCATCCTCGACCCCTTTCCGAGCTTCCGCGAACTATACCTTTACTATAGTATTCGGAGGGGGCGCCCTGGGTGCCCGAACCGCCTGCCCCCCGGCCTCGGCGACAATGGATACGAGGCAGGGATTTCTAATTGTCGCCCAACAAAGTGTGCCCTCCCTCGGGTTTCTGTCACCACACGACCTGTTTCCGCCCTCGGGGCGCTTCCCTGCGTCTCCGGCATCAGCCCGCAAACCCACCCAACCAGCGCCCGACCCGCCGATCCGCCGGCCGCCCAGCCCTTCGGACCGAGCCGTGCCCCCCGCCTCGGCCATTCAATCCCCATAACCGGCCCTCACGTTGCGGTTTTGTTCACTGCCCGGTTGCATCGGCCGGCGGGCCGCGGGTTCGTCTTTGCCCTCGCGCGACTCTGCCGCCCGGCCGAAGCAACCTTTTTCAATCACACAGATTGCATTTCCAGATTTGCCCGCATTTCAATCGTTTGCCAGGCTTGACCCTTCCCCGCCTGTCCTGCCGCGCGCTACCCTCGTGCCAGGTTGATGCCATGTCGACACACGTTCTGTCTCAAAAAAGGCCTCACCCCGCGCAGTCCAACAGCCGCGGTTCATCGGATTTCATCACTTTCTACACGCAAATTCGCGGCCTCCATGCCGGCCCGGCGCGAAAAAAGGCGCGCGCGGCGTAGTGCAACATGAACCTAGTCCCAAAAACGGACAGTGCGCGGTCGTCAGCCCTCCCCTGGCGCCCGAACCGCCTGCCCCCCGCCCTCGGCGACAATGGATACCAGGATGGCGCCCGCGCAAGCTTTCGCAATCGTCGAGCAGGAAGTCGTCGCCTGCCGCAAGTGCCCGCGCCTTACCGCGTGGCGCGAGCTGGTGGCGCGCACCAGGCGCCGCGCTTACCGCGAGTGCGACTACTGGGGCCGGCCCGTGCCCTCCTTCGGCGATCCCGAGGCGCGTTTGCTGGTGATCGGTCTGGCGCCCGCGGCCCACGGCGGCAATCGCACCGGCCGCGTCTTCACCGGCGACCGCTCGGGCGATTTCCTGTTCCGCGCCCTGTACGAGACCGGATTCGCCTCCCAGCCGCGGAGCGTTTCGCGGGATGACGGCCTCACGCTCCACGGCGCCCGGGTCACGGCGGCCGTCCGCTGCGCCCCGCCCGCCAACAAGCCGCTGCCGGAGGAGTTCCGCAACTGCCGCCCCTACCTGGAGCGCGAGCTCGACGCGCTCCCGCATCTGGAAGCGGTGGTGGCGCTGGGCCGGATCGCCTTCGAGGTCTACCTCTCGATTCTGCTGGACCGCGGCGTCATCCGGCGGCGCTCCGAGTTCCGGTTCGCGCACGGCGCCGCGCACCTCACCGCGCCGGGCCAGCCGCTGCTCCTCGCCTGCTACCATCCCAGCCAGCAGAACACCCAGACCGGCAGGCTGACCGCGGAGATGCTTCGGGACGTCTTCCTGGCCGCCCGCCGCCACCTCCGGAAGGAATCATGGACGCCAAACACGTAGAGGCGGAGGTCACCTCGCGGCGCGACGTCAGCTCGGACCTGTGGATCGTGCGGCTGCGCCCGGCGGAGAGGATCTGTTTCACGCCCGGGCAATATGCAACCGTGGGCCTGCCGGGGCCCGAGGGGCTGACCGAGCGGCCGTACTCGATCGCCTCCTCCCCGCGCCAGGACGAGATCGAGTTCTTTCTCGAGCTGGTGCGAGGCGGGCGCCTCTCGCCGCACCTCTATGAGATTCCGGTGGGGGGCAAGGTGCAAGTGCGGCGCGTGGCCGAGGGGCGGTTCCTGTTCGACCAGGCCAGCGGCCGGCCGAACCACTTCATGATCGCGACCGTCACCGGAGTGGCCCCGTTCGTCAGCATGGTGCGGGAACTGGCCGCGCGCCACGACGACGGCCAGGGGTTGCCGTACCGCGCCGCGCTGCTGCACGGCGCCTCTCTCTCGCGCGAGTTGGGCTATTGCGACGAGCTCTCCACCCTGGCCCGGCGCTGCCCGTGGTTCACCTATATCCCCACGTTGAGCAGGGTTGGCGAAGACCCCGCCTGGACCGGCGAACGCGGCCGCGCCGAGGACGTCGCGCGCAAGCACCTGGATGGCCTGGGATTCACCGCCGCCGATACCACCGCCTACGCCTGCGGCAACGCGCACATGATCGAGCACGCCAAGGGAATTCTAGCCCGCGCCGGCTTCTCGAAGGAGGCGATCAGGCAGGAGCTGTATTGAATCGCCACCCCGCCGCCGCAGGCGCGGTAAACTCGTAGCTGGGAGCCCCCCCACCGTAGTCCTGTGAGCGTTACTGATCCGGAAAGCCACGAAGACCGCCTGCCTTCCAAGCCGCCGTTGCGGGACGACACCAAATTCGCCACGGCGAAGATCGCGTTCTACCAGTACGCGTCCATCGGCATCTTCATCTTCCTGATCGCCGGGTTCTGGGACTTGCAGGTGCGCAACCCGGAGGTCTACTCCGAGGCCGCCGAGCGGAACCGGATCAAGTCCCTGCCCATCCCCGCCCCACGCGGCAAAATCCTCGATCGCGACGGCCGCGTGATCGTGGACAACCACTCCTCCTACAGCCTGATCCTCTCGCGGGAGAATCTGAAACCGGAGCACATACAGCCGATCGCGGAAGGGTTGGGAATCGACTCCCGCCGGCTCGAAAACCGGCTCGGCCGCTTCCGGGGGCGTCCGCGCTACGAGCCCATCATCATCAAGGACGAGCTGACGCCCGGTGAGCTGTCGTTCGTCAGGGCCCATAGCGACTCCGAGACTTTCCCCGAGATGGTCGTGATCCGCGCACAGCGGCGCCTGTACCCGCAGGAAGGCCTGGCGTCGCACGTCGTCGGGTACGTCGGCGAAGTCAGCGAGGCCGAGCTCGATTCGCCCGAGTTCATCAAGTATGACCAGGGAGATGTCGTCGGCAAGGCGGGCATCGAGCGGCAGTACAACGACATCCTGATGGGCAAGGACGGCCAGCGCCAGGTCGTGGTGGACAATCGCGGCAACGAGCACGAGGTGGCGTCCATCAAGGAGGCCGTCCCGGGGAAAAGCCTCCAACTTACGCTCGATCTGGACCTCCAGGTAGTGGCCGAGCTTGCCATGCAGGGGAAGAACGGTGCGGTGGTGGCGCTGGACCCGCGCAATGGCGAGGTCCTGGCGATGGTCAGCAACCCAACCTACGATCCCAACAAGTTCGCCGGCCGCATCCGTTCGGAAGACTGGAAAGAGATCGCGGGCAATCCGGACAACCCCATGCTGGACCGCGCCATCCAGGCGCAATTCGCGCCGGGTTCGACCTTCAAGCCGATCATGGCGCTGGCGGGCCTCCAGAAAGGCGTCATCGACGACGATTTCAAGATCCATTGCCCCGGCGGCGCCACCTTCTACGGGCGCTTCTTCAAGTGCTGGGTTAAGCAGGGCCATGGCGTGGTGGACCTGCACAAGGGCATCGTCCATTCCTGCGACGTGTTCTTCTACAACGTGGGAAACCGCCTGGGGATCGACAGCATCGCCGAGTATGCCGACATGGCCGGGTTCGGGCACAAGACCGGGATCGACCTGCCCAACGAGGCCACGGGCGTGGTGCCCTCCTCGGCCTGGAAGATGAGGCTGTTCCGGCAGAAGTGGTACGCCGGCGAGACCATCTCGGTCTCCATTGGACAGGGCGCGCTGACCGTGACGCCGCTGCAACTGGCCTCGGCCATTGGCGGCTTGGCCGTGGGCGGCGTGTGGGCCAGGCCGCACCTTGTGAAATCGGACCAGCCCGATCGGCGCCTGGGGAAGATCGAAGCGGTTAACGCCCAGAAGGTCATCGCCGGCATGTGGGGCGTCGTGAACGAGGGCGGGGGCACCGGCGGGCGGGCGCGGCTGCCCGGGGTGAGCGTGTGCGGCAAGACCGGCTCGGCGCAGCGGCTCTCGAACGAGGCGGTGAAGAGCGGCCACAAGCTCAAAGACAACGCCTGGTTCGTCGCCTTCGCACCCTGCGAGGCGCCCGAGATCGCGATCTCCGTGCTGTGGGAGGGCGGCGAACACGGCATGCTGGCCGCGCCGGTCGCCCGGGACGTCCTCAAGGCCTATTTCGACAAGAAGGCCCGCGAGGCGAAAGCCCAGGCCATGGCGGGCCTGGAGCGAGCCATGCCTCCGTTGATTCCGGCGCCTTCCCCGGAGCCGTTGGAAGAGGAAAAACCCGAAGCGCCGGAGCAACAGGAGTAGCATGGCCCTTTCCCGTTCCATCCGAGTGGGGCAGGCCGTGCGGCCTGTCCGTGGCAGGCGGAATCGCCTGCCCTGCGAGCCGGTAGGTGAGGCGTAAACATGGCCCGCTACCGCTCCATCCGCGATCTCGACTGGCCCCTGCTGATCATCACCCTGGCGATCTGCGGGATGGGCATTCTCCAGATCTACAGCGCGGCCCACGAGACAGTATGGAGCGATGCCTGGTGGAAGCAGGCGCTGTGGGTGGCGGCGGGCGTGGCGATCATGTGGATCGTCGCCAAGATCGACTACCATACCCTGCTGAGCCGGGCGTTCGTGTTCTATGGCCTGTCGCTGGCAGGGCTGCTCCTGGTCCTCCTGGTCGGCAGGCAGGCGTTCGGCTCCCGGCGCTGGATCTCCCTGGGCGGATTCCACTTGCAGATATCGGAATTCGTCAAAACGGTGATAATATTGCTGGTAGCCCGATACCTGACGGAGCTGAAGAGCGATCGGGTCGAGGGCCGCGACCTGCTGAAATTGGGCGGGTTAGTGTTGGTGCCGATGCTGCTGGTCATGAAGCAGCCGGACTTGGGAACGGCGCTGTGTTACATCCCCATCCTCGCGATCGGCGTCTTTCTGGCGGGTTTACGCTGGCAGTATCTGGTGGCCATCGCCGTGATCCTGACGCTCGTGCTGCCGATTGGCTGGCGCTTCGTTCTCAAGGACTTTCAGAAGGCCCGGCTGGTTACGTTCCTGGACCCCGGCCTCGATCCGCGCGGATCCGGGTACCAGGTGATTCAGTCCAAGATCGCAGTTGGCGCCGGAGGAATGTGGGGCCAGGGTGTGACCCGCGGTACCCAGACCAAGTACAGGTTCCTGCCGGTTCCGCATACGGATTTCATTTTTTCGTCGTTCGCCGAGGAGCACGGATTCGTCGGTGTCGTGGTGATGCTCGGATTGTATTTCGTGCTGCTGATGCAGATTGTCCAAAACGCGCAAATGTCCCCCGATCGGGCGGGGATGTACATCTGCATGGGCGTAGGCGCGTTGTTGCTGTTTCACGTTCTGGTGAACATCGGGATGGTGGCGGGCCGGATGCCGGTGACCGGCATTCCTTTGCCGTTAATGAGTTACGGCGGCTCCAACGTCCTGTCGTTTTTCTTGATGCTGGGCTTGGTGAATAGCGTCAGGCTACAGCGGTTTGTGAGTTGAGGCCCGCGCGGCGGGCCATAGAGACGGCCGATCGTAGTTCGGCAAAGAGATCGAGGTTGGCGAAGGGTTCGGTTCGATAGGGTTTCCGAGGCGCTCCAGCGGGCCGCGCGGCATAGTTCCCGGCCCGCCGGGGCGACTCCGGTCCGGCGCCGATGTCAGAGCCTTTGACTCCATCCGCCGGTTCAAACGAGATTTAGCTGCCCTCTTGAGCGGGCTGGTTGGGCCTGGGGGAGGGAGCTCCGATCCTGCGCTTGACCTCCGTTTCCGTTGAGGGCTACGCTCGCCGCGGATGAGCGGAGAACCTCATGGGAAAAGAGCTAGTCATTGCTTCCAACCGCCACGAAACCAAAGTGGCAATCCTCGAAGACGACCAGTTGGTGGAGGTTGTCTTTCAGCGCGCCAACGAGTACTCCCTGGCGGGCAGCATCCACAAAGGGCGCGTCACGCGCGTGTTGCCGGGCATGCAATCGGCGTTCGTCGATATCGGACT
Source organism: Bryobacterales bacterium (assembly GCA_963710565.1). Lineage (GTDB taxonomy): Bacteria > Acidobacteriota > Terriglobia > Bryobacterales > Bryobacteraceae > DASWZN01. The sequence continues at coordinate 400,269 of CAVQAN010000015.1, forward strand.
GGAGCGCGACGCCTTCCTGTACGTTTCCGACTTCTTCGAAGATAACGAGGAGTACGACAAGATCGCCGGTGCGGCCGAAGAGAAGGCCCTCAAGGCGGATCGCCCTCCGGAGCGGGTGGTCGAGCGCGCGCCGGAGCCCCGGACGGTCGAGCCCGTGGCCGTCCAACCGCCTCCCCCGCCCCCGGATAGGCCCGCCCCGCCCTTCGAGCGATCCGAGGAGGGGGACCGGGACCGCCGCGGCCGCCGTTCGCGGCGCCGCCGCGCGCGGGGGCGCGGTTTCCCCGATGCCAAGTACGCGAGTATCCGCGAGGATCAACCGCCAGAACCGAGCCCCGAAGCGCCGGTTGCCGTGGCTGCGGCGCCTGAGCCCGAATCCGTCTCGGCGCCAGCGTCCGAGTTTCCTGTCCTGCCAGGCGAATCGCTTGCCAAGTACGCCCGTGTGAGCGGCGACGAGCCGGAGCAGTCCGAATCGGAGACTCCGGAGGTTGTCCCTGCGGAAGAGCAGTCGGCCGTCACCGGGCCGGCGGAGGAAGAAGAGGCCGCTACGGACGAAGCTTCCGGCGTCGGGCTTTTGCCGGCGTCGGCCAAAGTAGAGGCGACGGAAGAACCCGAGGCGGCCGAACCGGAGGCGGCTGGAAGCACGACGGCCCAACCCGATTCAATTGAGCCACAAGCGGCCGGCCTCGAACCCGCGGAGCCAGAAGCGGCCCCGCCGGAGCCGGAGCCCGCCGCGGAGGCCGTCCAAGGACAGGTCACCGAGCTGCCCGAGGGCGTGATTCCGGATCAATTCGAGACCGAGTCGGCCGCTGCGGAGGAGCCGGCCGGTCCGGCAGAGGAAGCGGGAGAAGCCGAACCGACGCCGGAGGAAGAGGGAGTCGAGCCCGCCCGAATGCCCGTGAGCCTGACGGCCACGCTGCGAGAGCAGGGCTATCGCTACATGCACCGCGTCTCGCGCCGCATGCGGCGCAAGATGCGGAATGCGGGCGGGGCCGAGGCGCCGCCTGAAGAGCGGGCCGAGCCTGTTCCGCCTCCCGAAGAGGTTCCCCCGTCGAAGACCGACGGCCGCGTACAGGTGCGAGCCGATAAACCGGCACAGCCCTCCATTAGCGAACTGCTGCGTGAGGGCCAGGAGATCCTGGTCCAGATCGCCAAGGAGCCGCTGGGACAGAAAGGCGCCCGCATCACCTCCCACATTGCGCTACCCGGACGCTACGTCGTTTACATGCCGACCGTCGAGCACATGGGCGTGTCGCGGAAGATCGCCTCGGACGAGGAGCGGATGCGGTTGCGGAGGATTCTGCAAACCCACCGCGCCGGGATGCCGGGAGGCTTTATCGTGCGCACGGCGGGCGAAGGCAAGCTGGAAGACGAGATCGCCGCCGACATGCGGTTCCTCTTCAACCTGTGGCTGGACGTCCGGCAGAAGGCCGAGGCGCGCCGGGCGCCCGCTCTGATTCACCACGATCTGGACCTGGTGCACCGCATTCTGCGCGACCAGATGACGGACACCTTCAAGACCATCTGGGTGGATAACGAGGAGGTGTACGAGAGCGTGCTGCGGTTCGTCGAGCGCTTCCAGCCGGGATTGGTGAGCCGGGTGAAGATGTATACGCGCGACACGCCGATATTCGACGCTTTCAACATCTCGGCGGAACTGGAGAAGGCCCTGCGGCCGAAGGTGTGGCTGAAGTCGGGCGGCTATATCGTCATCAACCAGACCGAGGCGCTGGTGGCGGTGGACGTCAACACCGGGAAGTTCGTGGGCAGGTCCAACCGCCTGGAGGACACCATCGTCAAGACCAATACGGAGGCCGTGAAGGAGATCGTGCGGCAAATCCGGCTGCGTGACCTGGGCGGCATCATCGTCGTTGACTTCATCGACATGGACGAGCGGAAGAACCGCCAGAAGGTCATGCAGGCGCTCGAGGAAGCGATGCGATCCGACCGGGCGCCGAACAAGATTCTCCAGTTCAACGATTTCGGCCTGGTGGCGATCACCCGGAAGCGAGTCAAGCAAAGCCTGGAGAGGACACTGTGCTCGCCGTGCCCGTATTGCGATGGGGCCGGCTACGTAAAGAGCGTGGACACCATCATCGCGGAGATCCTGCAGGAGGCTCAGAAGATCGCCAAAGCCGTCGAGGGCGGCGATTGCACGCTGCGAGTGCATCCGGAGGTGGCCAAGGTGCTGAAGTCCAGCAGCAACACGTATCTCGAGGAACTGGAGGAGATCCTGGGCCGGCCGGTGATCATCCACAGCGACCCGCTGCTGCAGCAGGAGAAGTTCGACCTGGTGTGAGGCGTCGGCGCGGCGGCGCGGCGTGTTACATTTGTGAGGTAGCGACTCACCTGGACCCATCGGAGAGATGGCCGAGTGGTTGAAGGCGCACGCTTGGAAAGCGTGTATAGGGGAAACTCTATCGAGGGTTCGAATCCCTCTCTCTCCGCCAGTAAATCCTTCATTCTGTTATTGGCCCTGCGCAGGAATCCGTGGCTGGGGCCGGATTCCGGGGTGTCGGGTCGGATAGACTCGTGGGTTGCCGTCCGACAGTGAGTTTACGAGGATCCTGAACTGGCCGGGCTATCGGGTCTATCGCCACGAGATTGATGAGCGATCCAAGACGTTGAAGCTGTGGGTGCGGCGCAAGCGGGGGAACCGCAAGATGGAGTGCGCCGGCTGCGGCCGGAAGTTCGCGGAGATCTGTGACGTCAGCCAGCGCGCCGTGAAGCCGGCCGAGCACTGTTGGGGAGACGAAGGGCAACCGATCGAGGACTGGGCCAAGCCGATCATCGCCCGCGGTCCGCGGCCGGTGAAGCCGCTGTCTGGACGCACACGCACACCTCGGAAACCTGATATTCGATGCCAGGCCCAAGGATGCCGTCCGTCATTACGAGGCGGGCCTCCGCATCGGTGAGCTGTCGCTGAAGCGGGGCTTTAGCGGACCGCTGCCGTGGGGCTGGATTGACAATCGGCCATTCCTGCGCTGCCTGCACGGGTTCGGGCTGTGTCTCTGGCGGCTCAGCGGATTCGAGGAGGCGGCGGAGATCTTCGATCGAATGCTGTGGCTCAATCCTACTGACAAAGACTTGATGACCTTTTTCTGATGCTGCACGGTCCGCCACTGCCGAAGCCGAACCTCACTGGCGCCCAGCCGAGGCGGGAGTTCGCCGCCTGGCACCGCACTGAGGTCTTCCGCGGGCTCGCGCGAAGCTGACAGGCGAGGCGGCGCGTTTCAGTCATCGCGCCAGGGAACTCCGGACCGGACCTCCCCGATTTCAAATCTCACGCCTTGGTTGTCGCCGGTTCTCCACCACGCTGAAGTAGCGGTGATCCTTGCCGTCCTTCTTGCGGCTGGTGCGGCGCAAAAACATGGAAGCAGCAGAATGCCAGAAAAAGGTCCGGTATGGAAGAGGGTAGGTCTTCACCGCAACGGTTTTCAGACTTTCGGACTGTAGGCAAAAGGCTTAGGGCCGACGGAACCGGAAAAACGGGTCTGAACTGCGAAAGTCAAGAGACGTCCGAGGGCTCAGGCCGTACACGAGGTTCAAGGCGTTTCCGCCCTTCAGCACGATCCGTTCAAAGAGCGGGTCGTCGGAAAACAGCGCAACAATCGTGAGCACTGCGGACCTCTGCGAAGTCCACGCTACTTCCCCCTCAGCACCTGTTTGATCCCCCGCGTCGCCTGCCGGATCCGCTGCTCGTTCTCCACCAGCGCGAACCGCACAAACCCCTCCCCCAGCGGCCCGAACCCGACTCCCGGAGACACCGCGACCAGCGCCTTCTCGAGCAGCAGCTTCGCAAACTCCAGCGACCCCATCTTCCGGAACGCCTCCGGAATCTGGGCCCACACGAACATCGACCCCCGCGGCGGCGCCACCTCCCAGCCGGCTTTCTTCAGCCCATCGATCAGCACGTCCCGCCGCTTCTGGTACACCGCGCAGATCTTCCGCGTCTCCGCCTCGCACTCGCGCAGCGCCACAATCGACGCAATCTGCACCGGCTGGAACGCCCCGTAGTCCAGGTAGCTCTTGATCCGCGCCAGCGCCCGGATCATGGCCCGGTTGCCCAGGCAGAACCCGATCCGCCACCCCGCCATGCTGTAGCTCTTCGACATCGAGAACACTTCGACCGCCACGTCCTTCGCGCCGTCCACCTGCAAAATCGACGGCGCCTTCCACCCGTCGAAGCACAGGTCCGCGTACGCGAAATCGTGCAGCACCATCGCGCCGTGCTCCCGCGCCATCCGGATCACCTCGCGGAAGAAGTCCAGCTCCACGCACACCGTCGTTGGATTGTGCGGGAAGGAGATAAGGATCAGCTTCGGCTTCTGGATCGCGGTCTTGAACAGGTCCTCCAGCCGGTTCAGAAACTCGGCCGGATCGCTCACCGGCAGCGCGCACGACTGCCCCTCCGCCATGATAACCCCATACTGATGAATGGGATACGCAGGATTCGGGCAGACCACCGGGTCCCCCGGCCCGATCACCGCGAACAGCAGGTGCGCCAGCGCGTCCTTGGCCCCCATCGTGGCGATCACTTCCTTGTCGGGATCCAGTTCCACGCCATAGTTCGTCTTGTACCGCTTGGCGATCGCTTCCCTCAGCCGCGGGATGCCGCGCGACATCGAATACCGGTGATTCCGCGGGTCCTGCGCCGCCTCGATGAGCTTGCGCGACCACAACCGGCGGCGTAGCGCCGTCCGGATTCCCCATCCCCATGTCCACGACGTCCAGTTGCTGGGCGCGCAGTTGGGCCTTCCGCTCCGTCACCACCGCCAGCACGTATGGCGGCAACTTCTTGATCCGATAGAACTCCTGTCCACTCTCGGCCATATTCGTACCATTCTACAGGACAAAGCCCCGGCCCGCCCCAGCGCGCGACGCACCGCCGCTCGCCACCAGCCGCGGCCCCCCCCGGAGCCCCTCGCCGCCACACGGCAGGTGCGCGCGCTCCGCCGGCCCCGCCAAAAAACCGCCCCCGGTGTTGCACGCCCGTTGCCGATCTGCTACTATACGGGAGTCGTTCGATCCGTTCGTAGCCACCCGATTGCGCCAAACCGGTTCACCGGCCTTGCGCCGGTCGTCGAGTGTGGTAATGTGGATGAACGGCAGTAGAGAGTCCTGGTGCGACGCATCGAGGGCAGTAAGCCTTCCAAGTTCTTGACCGCCCTTTACACCCGCTCGGGACATTTGAGCGCGGCGAAGTGCGGTCGTAACGGCTTTGAGGCCGAGCGGTCGGTTCGGGTTTCTTCGGATCCCTGGGCAGGGCGCGCAGATCTTTGACAATCTGGTTGGACGCAAATTTGAACCTTCGTTGAATTCGAGTTTAACTGAGGCGATTGGAAACTCTACAAGATCAAACGAGAGTTTGATCCCGGCTCAGAATCAACGCTGGCGGCGCGCTTAACACATGCAAGTCGAACGAGAAAGGGGAGCAATCCCTGAGTACAGTGGCGTCCGGGTGAGTAACACGTGGGTAATCTACCCTCTGGTGGGGAATAACCCTGGGAAACCGGGGCTAATACCGCATATCTCCGAGAGGAGAAAGCCGAAAGGCGCCGGAGGAGGAGCCCGCGGCCGATTAGCTTGTTGGTGAGGTAACGGCCCACCAAGGCAAAGATCGGTAGCCGGCCTGAGAGGGCACACGGCCACACTGGCACTGAAATACGGGCCAGACTCCTACGGGAGGCAGCAGTGGGGAATCTTGCACAATGGGGGAAACCCTGATGCAGCGACGCCGCGTGAGCGATGAAGCCCTTCGGGGTGTAAAGCTCTTTCGGCGGGAACGATAATGACGGTACCCGCAGAAGAAGCTGCGGCTAACTACGTGCCAGCAGCCGCGGTAATACGTAGGCAGCGAGCGTTGTTCGGAGTTACTGGGCGTAAAGAGTATGTAGGTGGTTTCGTAAGTTTGGTGTGAAATCTCCCGGCTCAACTGGGAGGGTGCGCCGAAAACTGCGAGGCTAGAGTGCGGGAGAGGAGAGCGGAATTCCTGGTGTAGCGGTGAAATGCGTAGATATCAGGAGGAACACCTGCGGTGTAGACGGCTCTCTGGACCGCTACTGACACTGAGATACGAAAGCGTGGGGAGCAAACAGGATTAGATACCCTGGTAGTCCACGCCCTAAACGATGCACACTTGGTGTGGGCAGTTCATTCTGTCCGTGCCGGAGCTAACGCGTTAAGTGTGCCGCCTGGGGAGTACGGTCGCAAGGCTGAAACTCAAAGGAATTGACGGGGGCCCGCACAAGCGGTGGAGCATGTGGTTCAATTCGACGCAACGCGAAGAACCTTACCTGGGCTCGAACGGCTGATGCAACCCTTGGAAACAGGGGGTCCCCGCAAGGGGCGTCAGTCGAGGTGCTGCATGGCTGTCGTCAGCTCGTGTCGTGAGATGTTGGGTTAAGTCCCGCAACGAGCGCAACCCTTGCCCTGTGTTGCCATGCCGAAAGGCGGAACTCGCAGGGGACCGCCAGCGATAAGCTGGAGGAAGGTGGGGACGACGTCAAGTCATCATGGCCTTTATGTCCAGGGCTACACACGTGCTACAATGGCCGGTACAAACCGTCGCTAAATCGCAAGATGGAGCTAATCGGAAAAAGCCGGTCTCAGTTCGGATTGCAGGCTGCAACTCGCCTGCATGAAGCTGGAATCGCTAGTAATGGCGCATCAGAACGGCGCCGTGAATACGTTCCCGGGCCTTGTACACACCGCCCGTCACATCACGAAAGCGGATTGTACTAGAAGTCCGCCGGCTGACCCGCAAGGGGGGCAGCGGCCCAAGGTATGATCCGTGATTGGGGTGAAGTCGTAACAAGGTAGCCGTAGGAGAACCTGCGGCTGGATCACCTCCTTTCTAAGAGAGAACGTGGGTGGAGGCAGACGACATAAGATCGCTGCCAGCCGTTCCACTCCAAAGCAGCTCCCGGGTTGTCTGGCGCAAGCCAGGAGGAACCGGTGGTAGCTCTCGCCTCGGTGTTCTCCACTTGGATTCCAAGGTTTGGGTTTAAAGGGCCAAGGCGTAGCCTGGGCCCGCGTCCAACCGGCCTCAAATTAGTTCTCTGGTGTGAATACACAAGCCTTCAGGGGCTGTAGCTCAGCTGGGAGAGCGCCTGATTTGCACTCAGGAGGCCGTCGGTTCGATTCCGATCAGCTCCACCAGTTGTGCCGGACCGGGCCTGTAGCTCAGGTGGCTAGAGCGCACCCCTGATAAGGGTGAGGTCGGTAGTTCAACTCTACCCAGGCCCACCAAGCAGATTCACTTTGAGATGCTTTGAACAACTTGAATGTTGACGGGCAACTACAAGTTACCCCCGAGTCGCGCGGGCGAGAGCCGGGCGGCGGGCCGAACGCAGCGGAAGCCTGGAGACGTCCTGACTCAGCGCGGTGAAAGCCGGCGGCGGCGGGGGTGTAAGGCGCTTTAGACACATCTGTGTCTAAGATCAATTTTATGGTCAAGCTACTAAGGGCGTGCGTGTGGATGCCTTGGCGCAAGTAGGCGATGAAGGACGTGGCCAGCTACGATAAGCCTCGGGGAGTGGCAAGCACACTGTGATCCGGGGATTTCCGAATCGGGAAACCGGGCCGATGCGAACATCGGTCATCATGCGGTGAATACATAGCGGCATGAGGCGAACCCAGGGAAGTGAACCATCTCAGTACCTGGAGGAAGAGAAAACAACCGTGATTCCGAAAGTAGTGGCGAGCGAAATCGGAAGAGCCTAAACCAGGCAATTCGAAAGGAGAGCCTGGGGTTGCAGGACCACAATAATCTCGTGGACGGCCGGCCCGCGGGGCGGGCTCCGAAAGGGGCGGCTCGAGAGGGGCGGAAGCTCACGAGGTTAAAAAGAGGGATAGGAAAGTGTTAACTGAACGGTCTGGAAAGTCCGGCCATAGAGGGTGACAGCCCCGTAAGTGAAAATGCAATCCTCCTTCCAGTGGCTCCTAAGTACCGCGGGACACGTGGAACCCTGCGGGAATCTGCCGGGACCATCCGGTAAGGCTAAATACTCACTTGCGACCGATAGTGAACTAGTACCGTGAGGGAAAGGTGAAAAGAACCCCTGCGAGGGGAGTGAAATAGTACCTGAAACCGCATGCCTACAAGCAGTCGAAGGGCTATGCCGCTTCGGAGCAATCCGAGGTGGAATGCCTAACGTCGTGCCTATTGAATAATGAGCTGGCTAGTCATTCTCAGTGGCAAGGTTAAGCGAAAGCGAGCCGTAGCGAAAGCGAGTCTGAATAGGGCGTTTAGTCGCTGGGAATGGACGCGAAGCGGGATGATCTACCCTTGGCCAGGATGAAATCCGTGTAACAGCGGATGGAGGTCCGAACCAGTGTTGGTTGAAAACAGCTTGGATGAGCTGAGGGTAGGAGTGAAAGGCCAATCAAATTCCGTGATAGCTCGTTCTCTCCGAAATAGCTTTAGGGCTAGCCTTGCGTGGTGCCTCGCGGTGGTAGAGCGCTGGATGAACTAGGGGCCTTTCCAGGTTACCGAATTCAACCAAACTTCGAATGCCGTGAAGGAAAGCGCGGGAGTCAGACGGCGGGGGCTAAGCTTCGTCGTCAAAAGGGAAACAGCCCAGACCATCAACTAAGGTCCCCAAATCTGTGCTAAGTGGGAAAGGAAGTCGAGGCGCTCAGACAGCCAGGAGGTTGGCTTAGAAGCAGCCATCCTTTAAAGAAAGCGTAATAGCTCACTGGTCGAGCGGCTCGGTGCCGACAATCCAACGGGGCTCAAGCACAGTACCGAAGTTATGGGCCAGCGGGTAAAACCGCTGACGGTAGGAGAGCATTCCTGGAGCCATGAAGGTCGAGCGGAAGCACGACTGGAGCGACAGGAAGCGACTCTGCCAGCATAAGTAGCGATAAACCAGGTGAGAACCCTGGTCGCCGAAAGTCTAAGGATTCCTGAGAAAGGTTAATCCGCTCAGGGTTAGTCGGGGCCTAAGGCGAGGCCGAAAGGCGTAGCTGATGGACATACGGTTAATATTCCGTAACTACCTTAATCCGATCAAGACCGAAGGGGGGACGCGGACAGCGGACCTGCTTGCGCAATGGTTTCAAGAGCAGGCGAGCCGGAGGTTGGGAGAGGCAAATCCGCCCAGCCGACCGCCAGGAAAATCCTCTAAGGAGGGTTGAGGTACCCGTACCACAAACCGACACAGGTGGACGAGATGAGTATTCTAAGGCGCTCGGGTGATGGGTTGTTCAGGAACTAGGCACATTAGCACCGTAACTTCGGGAGAAGGTGTGCCCATCGGAAACGTGGGTCGCAGTGAAATGCCTCAGGCGACTGTTTAACAAAAACACAGGTCTCTGCAAAGTCGAAAACGACGTATAGGGGCTGACGCCTGCCCGGTGCCGGAAGGTTAAAGGGAGTGGTCAGCCGCAAGGCGAAGCTACGAACTGAAGCCCCGGTGAACGGCGGCCGTAACTATAACGGTCCTAAGGTAGCGAAATTCCTTGTCGGGTAAGTTCCGACCTGCACG